>OZ255631.1:3220000-6026748 GCA_965276835.1 Alphaproteobacteria bacterium | reverse complement strand
TGAAGTGATTTGTGCCGGACTCCGCTTGCATGCCGGAATTCGGGGCAAAATGAATGATGCCGCCGGCGTCGTTCTTAAAAGTTGCGCCGCTAAAATAAATGGCTGTGTCAGTGCTCACTGACATGTTGCCCTTATTCTCCATGGTGCGGCCACCACCGAGATAGAGTGCGGAACTGACGACAGACGCGCCCATCAAAATCGTCGTGCCTTTGCCTGTTTCCTCACCGCTGGCGAATTTCGCCTGGCCAGTAACCGTGACGATTCCCGTGCCGTCCAGGTCGCCGTGAGTCGATCCATCGCCATTTTCTGTCAAGCTGGAAACAGTCACGTTGTTGGCGCCAAGCTTGACCGTTCCGCCAGCGACGCCGCCGAAAGTTAGACCTTGAGAGCCGAAGCTCTTTATCTTCGCGGCGGAAAAATCGACCGTCCCGGCAGTGACTAACGTCTGCCCGCGCACATTATATGTGCCGCCCGTAAACGTGAAGGTTGGGTTCATCAGCGGGCCGTTGAAGAACAGGCTGTTGTTGAAGTCCAAGACCGCGCCAGACGCGACGCTGATTGCACTTGCGCTGGACGATCCGCCGCCACTGATCTCCAAGGACCCTGACTTGACGTTGATTTTGCCGGTGTTCGTCAACGGTACGTAGATGACGGTGTCGTTTCCAGTTTTGTCAGCCACCACGATTGCGCCGGCGTTCCGGAAGCTGTTCTTCCCTTTCGCATTATCTATCCCGAGACCACCCTTGAAGTTGATGGTTGCTCCAAGTTCGTTCTCAAGTGTTGCGGTGTTCGGCTGCCAAAAGCCGTCGGTCCAATTCATCGTTCCCCGGTTCTCGACCTTCCGCCCGCCACTGAGAGCAAGATCGGCACTGACCGTCGTAGCTCCTTCCAGGATCAGCGTTCCACCGCCGCTCAGCGTGCCCTCGCCCGTTAAGACGGCATTTCCAGTGACGGTGATGGTTCCGACACCGCCGATGGTGCCGCCGCTCTGCTTGAGGTTCGCGATTGTCGCTCCGCCCGCACCAACAGCAACGGTGCCGGCGGATACCGAAAGCAGATTTGCGAAGCTTGCAGAGTTCGTGATGGTAAGTTTGCCACCGGTTAAAGCAAAATTATCGTTCCCCACTGCAAGGCTCAGGATCGAGGTCGAACCAGTCCGGTATGTGACGGTATCTAGGCTGGCTGTGTCGATTGATACATTGTCACTTGCCCCAGGGACTGAGCCGGTACTCCAATTGGCGGCCGTGTCCCAGTTTCCACTCTGGTCGACATTCCACGACAGATTGGGTTTTGGAGTAACGTGGCGCATGTTTCATCCCTGGTTTTGCGATCTTAGTCGCGCAGCGCGGATCACTTCCGCTACGTGTTTTCCAGCAAATCGCCGATCCGTGCGAGCGTAGTCCGCCCGCTCAGATTCGCGAACGAAGGAAAGCGTAACAGTTACGCAAATCGAAATCGAGGGTTGTCCCGCACCCGATAGCAGGTCGCTAGCAATCCACCCGGTGGCCGGTGATTTCGGGAAGTCAGGTGTCGGCCCATCACGTCATTCGCCTTTGCGCCCATCTCGGTCATGAAGGACGATTTCGCCGGTCTCAAAAGCGGACACTACGAACGCCAATCTGAGAGTCGCAGTTGCGCCGATAGTGTTGAAAAACTCCCCACCGATTAACTGACTCCCATTAAGAGCATGCTCTAAGAGGCGCTCCCAAGTATCGTCCCTAATCGGAGTATCGAATGTGCCATTTGCGCATTCGACAGCGGTTTCGCGGGTGACACTGATAATTTTGACCGATTGCATTGGGACTTCTTTCCGGAGGTGGCGGCGTCACCACCACATGCCCGGCATGTAACCAGGCTGTCGGAAGGGCATTTATCACGCCGCCACTAGCGCTCGTTTTCGCCTGCCAGTCCAGTCGAAAGCATTCTTGGCAGAAACAGAAAACGATCAGTATTCCGTTGTAGGAGGTGCTTCAAGGGTGGACAACACTTTGTGGTTTATACGCTTCAGCGTATAAGGTCGTTTTATACGATAGAGCGTATAGACGACCTTCAGGCTTTGAGCATGCAGTTGGAACAGATAGCCCGTAGCGGTTTTCAGACTGGGAACGCGATCAGGCGGCGCCGGCGAGCTCTAGGGCTAACGCAAAGTGCAGTCGCCCTCCGATCTGGTCTGCGGCAGGCAACGATCTCAAAGATTGAAGCCGGAAAAGATGACGTGCGACTCTCATCGATCTTCAGTGTGCTAATGGTACTCGACCTTGAGTTCGTTGTGCGCCCACGCACAAAGGGACCTAAAATCGAAGATATTTTTTGACGACACCTGCTGCGGCAGCGTGGCGCGGTTGTGCGCCGTGCGAGGCCTCCCTAGGAACTAGCTCGCAGTAGGAGATGAGCGTGCCTGAAAAATCATTTGCGGTTGAAACTTTGGTCGCTGAATTCGAGCGAAAGAACGCTAGCTTGGTTGGCGCAACCGAGCTCATGCTGGCCGGGTTTGTCGCCGATCGCGGTCTGCATGCTCGGTTCATGAACACGCTGGCGATGCTGGAGCATATGGGTAGCCAGAAGATCATGGTGACCCAGGCTGGGCCGAACATGGACCTTCCGACTCTCAAGCATTTGGCAGAGGAAAGTCGCCATGCCTTTTTCTTCAAGCGGCATGCCAACAGGGAAGCCGGCCGTGAGATGTGGAACACGGAAGCCGACTTGGTGGCCCCGCTAGCGGCCCGCCGTTATTTTCAGCGGCTAGAGGCTGAAATGGTGCGCGCTTTTCCGGCAAGCGTCCATCCGCGCGCCGTCTACCTCACAATGTCGATGGTCATCGAGTTCCGCGCTGTGTGGGGCTATCGTCTCTATCAGGCAGCGTTGACCCGCGCCGGCAGCATCGTCTCGCTCAAAAGCCTGCTTGCCGAGGAAGCGGGGCATTTGACCGATATGGCCGCCCGACTGGAGAGCCTCGGTGAGCTTGACCTGCCGCGGCTGAGGCGATTTTGCAACATTGAGACGGCGCTTTATTCTGCTTTACTCAGCGGTCTATCGGGCTCGCTCGTTGGGCGTTTGGCGGCGCGACGGTCTGATAGCGGTTCATTGTCAACTCGTGGAATGCCAAACTCTTTACGAATTTCATCAAACACGTCCTGGGCCAAGCGCGTCCGACCATGCGCTAGATCTTCTAGCCCCTGACGAATGCCTTCGTGGACATCAAATTCCGCGGCTAAATCGTCGCTTTGTGTGTTCAGGGTTGCCATAGGCTATTCGTACTTCCAATAATTTGGGGCCACGCTCAATTCGACCTTGACTCTATCGTATCATTAATGTACACGTATTGTTCCCTTCGCTGAAGTCGAACCCCGCCGTTCCGCAGCGGGGTTTTTTATTGCCCAAAACCCAGGAACTCGAAATGCATTTTCAAACCCTTGCCATGTTGGCGGGCTGGGTCATCCATGCCTGGCATTGGATTAGGCGATGGGTCGCTGACGGACTCCCGACACCGCGACTTAGCCGCCGATGCACGCGAATCAGGTTCAGCATAGGACGGAATTTGCTCAATTTCGAAGTTGAGTCGCAAGCCGTCTCATTTGAAACCAAGACCGTTCAACGTCGCACCGCGGCACTCGGGTCGCGACCACTATAGTTGGCCGCCCTTTATCAGAGATATTCACGGCTGCGCCATTTTTCGTTGTAATGTCAATAAGTAAGCCGCCTATCTCATTTGCGAAAACCGTCCATCAGCGACTCCTGGTGTCTGGTGAGAATGCCGTTTCCGCAGACTGATCAGGAAACGATTGCGATGGAGATTCAGCCCTCAGCGGCAAGAGCTGTCGAACGGCCACACAGGCTCGTTCAAAGCGGTGATGGCACCTTCTCGGCGAGTGTCCCGGTACCGACTGTCCTACAGCGTGTGTTGGGCGCCGAGCATATCCGAAAAGATCTGGGCACGCGGGACCATGGGGAAGCTAAATTGCTCGTGCCCTTTGTCGCGCTGGATATCTCGATGGCTCTGGAGGATCTCGCGAACGAACAAAACGATTCCGCACTTTCCGACGGCAAAAGCGAGAACTTCCTCCAGATCAGGTCGGCGAAACAGAAGGTACGCAAACTCAGCCGCGAAGCGATGATCGCCAAAATCCTGTCGGCGTCTCGTCCGCACAGAATTCACTATGAAACGCCCTATGATCTTGAGGCTCCCGACACCCGAAATTTGATACGCGCGGCCGATGAGCTGATTCTCGATTTCGGCATCAAGCTTTCGCGCCACACTTCAGGTTATTGGCGCCTTTGCGCGCGTCTCGACCGGTTGCGCCAGGGCTTGCTCGTTCCTCCGAGTCATCCGGTCGTAGGCAATATGTCCCAGCGAGATTCGGTGCTCTCTGCGGTGAATACCAGCCCTCAAGCCGATCTTACCCTGTTTGAGCTCGTCACCAGATTTGACCAAGAAATGTCCGATGCTTGGTCGACCACAAGGAGAGCCCATTACGAGGCGACCTACACGATTCTACTGAAAATCCTGAAGGCCGAGACGAGCGTCCGATCGCTGCGGCGCGCTGATTTCAAGCGTGCCCGGTCGATCATGGAGGACCTGACGCCGAATTGGTCCAAGAAACCGAATCTGTCCATGCTTCCGATTGAGGAGGCCGCAAAGCGCTGCCGGGAGCTAAGTCTCCCCAGGCGCAAATCCCAGACGGTCAATCACTTCATCCGAACGTTTAAGCAGATCATGGACTTCGCTGTCGCTGAGGGCAGCGCCGACAGGAACCACGTTGCAATGCTGTTGCGCCGCGTTCCCGTGAGCGAGACGAGAGTTACCCGACCATTTACCCTCCATCAACTGACGCTGGTGTTTCATTCGTCGCCCATCTTTGACCAGAGTCTGCCCGTCGAGCAGCGCACCGTAATGTTCTGGTTACCACTAATCGCACTTTGGGCGGGGCTGCGCCTTTCCGAAGCTGCTCAGCTTAATACGGACGACATCGCGTTTGTGGACAGGGTACCGGTTTTCTTGATCCGACCACTGTCCAGCGACAATCCAGCGTTTGCGAATTTTGTTAAAACTGGAGCCGCAGTTCGCGTGATCCCTATTCATCCCGCTCTCCAGCGATTGGGTCTTCTGGATTATTGGCGCCATTCGCGAGAGCGCCAATCGATCAAGCTGTTTTTCAATGTCAGCAGAAAAGGCATGGGCTACACCTATGGGTGGGTGTCGTACCGTATCAATCTGATTGTCCACAAAACCCTCGGCACATCGCGGGGAAATACGTTTCGGTCTCTCCGGCATAACTTTCGGGATTCAATGCGGGATGCTGAAACGCCAACTGATCGTGCAGGATTTCTTGGAGGCTGGACAGGGCGCTCATCGCCAGAACGTTATGGAATTGGCGGTTCAATTCCACGGCTGTACGAAGAGATAAAGAAACTGACCTACCCTGGCTTGGACTTGTCCCATCTCGAGCTGTATCAAAGTGAAGCTGATGCGATGCGGGCGATCGAGAACGCGATCACGCAAACGGGATATTTGGCGGCGTCATGACAAACCAGACAGCACCACAATTCGGGATAGCAATCGAGGACGACAAGCGCCACATGCATGTCCAGATCCTGGACGGGAGCAAGCTCAAAGGCGGCATCGTCTTTAACTCTGCAGAACTCGACACCGTCATCGCCAGCTTGATCGATGTTCGCGCCCAAATGCATCCCGCCGTACCTGAGAAGGTTTCTGAGGCGCCGACACCCCGTAATATCAAAGGGACGCATTTCGATTTCAGAATCGATGGTGGCTCGCGAGAGCTAGTGTTTTCACTGCGTGACCCGGGCCTTGGGTGGCTCTCACTGAAATTTGGTGCGCGGCTGCTCGATCGGATGCTCAAGATTGCGCGCTCGGCGGCGCGCGTGACTTCCGGATGATTCGTCAGCCAGTCAGCGATCTCGGACGTTCTATCGCTGCTGGGCCAGGGCCGCGCGTCGACCAGCCGTCATGGAACCGGGCAGGCGCTTCGCTGCAACCGTTAAGCCGGAAGACCGTGCTGACCTCAGTTTTGCCCTCCAGGCGTCAGCTTGATGAAATGACCAGTGCTGTTTCAGGGCACCGCCGCAGTATGTCAGGCAGCAATATTTGCCCTCGCGGCGAGAACACCAATCGAGCATCGCTCTGAACCCTAGTCGGTTCAGCGGCAAAGCCGTTGCCCTTACCCTTACCCTTACCCTTACCCAACCAACCGTGTAGGGCTTGGTGATGAGTGAGATCAAAGCACTGACGTCAATGCGCGGAATCTTTGCGTTGTGGGTGCTTTCATATCACCTTGTTGTCCTTTTAGGTTCGCACCACGTCAATCCGGGCGGCTTCTTCGGCAAGGGATATCTTGGCGTCGATTTTTTCTTCTTGCTGAGCGGTTTCGTCCTCGCCGGGGCCTATGGGGGCAAGTTCGGTGCCTGGCCTTCGGTCAGACGATATTTTGGCTTCCTAATCTCTCGGTTCGGCCGGATATATCCATTGCACATCGCGGTCACCGCGGTGTGTGTTTTCGTCGCGTGGCGCGTCGGTCATCATCATTCACCACGGCAGGTGATCACGGAGGCTGCCTTGGTTCATCGGTGGCCGTTTGTGCCGGGGATATACGAAGCGATCAACGGCCCTGCTTGGTCGATTAGTTGTGAGATTCTGGCAAACATCGCGTTCCCATTCTTCGCGCTATTGTTGCTTGCGTCATACGGTTTCGTCGCATCGATCTTTGGCTTGAGCGCTCTGATGGGTGTCGCTGCGCTGGGTTACGAAAACCACGGAAGTCTGGACCTTACTCTGGCAAATACGTTCAGCCCGACGATCCGCAGTTTTTGCGAGTTCGCCGCTGGAATGCTCATTTTCCGCTGGCGCAGGATGACAATTGATTCAGATTGGATTGTGGCCGGCTTCGCGGGCGCCGCCGCCGTTTCGATTTTGGCGGGCTTGCCGGATCCTATCACCATTGTAATGATGATCTTGCTAATTCTGACGGTTGCGGGGAATTCACACGCGGTCGCAAACTGTCTGGGTTGGAGGCCGCTGCACCTGCTCGGCGAGTTGTCGTTCTCGATTTACCTCATTCAGTTGCCGCTCATCGTGGCGGTTCAGCATTTTGTCGGTTCATCCAAGCTTGTAGCGGCAATCGTGTTGCCGGGAACCCTCGCCTTATCCCTGCTTACCCACCGCTTCATTGAGATGCCAGCGCGCGACCGATCAAAGCGCTTCGCGGCGCGCATCACTGCCCGGACGTAGTCCCATCGTTCAGGCCGCGCCGGCACCATCCACACCTCCCAACGCCAAGAGCGGATTACACGAGCGGCTCCGGCGATCGAGTGTTCACCCGGATCTAATGGGCTTTCTTCCGACGAATAAGCCGGCAACGACGCCCAGAAGCACTCCGAGCAAAATCATGCTGCTCATCATGATGTAGGTTTGCATCTCGTCTTGTGCCCTAACAATACCCGCAGCTGATGCCGGAACTTAAAGCGAACCGAGATTCAAGCTTGAATGTTCGGAACCGGCATCCCATTAGCGAACGGACCGAAACCCATCCAAGTCCGCCTCTCGGTCGTATGCAGCCCATGTCCGCTTAAGGGACGCCATCGAGCACTGCGCTACGACATGGATGGGCGCTTATCTGCCGTCACCATAAGGGGCCATTTTCCGTAAGCGCTTATGTTTAGTGATCATGTCACGTTCGATATGGATGATTATCTGTGGTGGCCGCACATCGTGCGGCCACCACGCCAGATCCTTCCGGGTTGGCACAAAATGTTCCCCTCTTTGGT
This sequence comes from Alphaproteobacteria bacterium, assembly GCA_965276835.1. Lineage (GTDB taxonomy): Bacteria > Pseudomonadota > Alphaproteobacteria > BOG-932 > Roseiterribacteraceae > BOG-932. Next base: position 6,018,966 of record OZ255631.1, on the reverse strand, counting down.
CCTTGCGGAGGTTCCGCAAAGTCCTGGTCCATGGAACGACGAAAGCCTGGCTCACGAATGGAGGAAACGATCATGCCCAACGATACAATCAAGCAGGTGCCACGGGCTCGATCGCTCGAAGATGGGAAGCGCAATCTGGACGAATTCGGGGTCACCATCCACGAGGGCTTCCTCGCGCCCGACATTCTCATCGCCCTGCAAGATCGCTTCATCGAACAGGCGGAGTTGGAGCGCGAACAAGGCGTAGCTTGGTTCAATGGCGAACCGGAAGAAGGTAAATGTGTAGAGGCCTTTATCAAGCCCGGCTCGTGGATCGGCACGCCCAAGGGCGAGCCTTATTTCCAAAACATCAGCTTCCTTGTGAACAAGGGACGTGTGTTTATTGACCTCGCCTCCAGCCGCGACTCACTCGACTACGCGCGGCACCTGTTAGGCGATCGGTTCAACATGATTGCCCTTTCGGGTATCATCGTCGGGACAGGCGCGCCACAGCAGGACCTGCATTTTGATCAGCTGGTCATGCCGTTCGTTGCCCCGATGCCCTCGGTCATGAACATTTTCGTCGTGCTCAGCGACTATGACGAGGATATGGGCGCCACTCGTTTCGTTCCCGCCACCCATCTATTGGCCGAGGCAGCCGTCAATCAGGCCGCAGGCGGACCGATATACGGCTATTTTCCAGATCAAAAAGATACCGTGCCCGCAATTGCCAAGGCCGGGGACGCAATCATCTGGGACGGGCGCGTTTGGCATGGTCAGGGTCGATCGACTTCCGAGAAGACCCGCCGCTCCATTTCGATGATCTATGCGCGCCCGTTCCTGAAGCCGATCGAACTTTTTGCGGCCTCGATCACTGACGAGGTCTACTCGACGCTTTCGGACGATGAGCGCGCCCTGTTCGACCATACCGCTGACGGCGGTTGGGGCGCTCGCTTCGCCCCGCGCAACGCCCACGACCGGCGAAGCAACACCAACGCCACTTTTCCCTATGTGCCTGAACTGCGAAGGGGTAGCCCCGCACGTGCGGTGCGATTCGATAAGATGGACTGAGTAACGCTGTTCGCAATTTCGGAACCGGCGACGCCGTCCTTCTCGAGCTGCGCCGCGACCAGTTCCCGCGCGACGGCGGCTTACCGGGCTCAGGCCGATACAACCTCCTGGTTCGCCTTATTTGCCGGCCACTGATAAGCGGGAGACGTTGCGATCCGCCTAACGCGCACTTAGGACATGCCGCCGCCAGAATAAACGATCTGAACGCGGCGGTTCTGCGGCTCGCGCACACCGTCGCCGGTCGGGACCAGCAGGTCGCGCTTGCCTTTGGCGACGATCTCGATCTCAGACGACGCGATGCCGTCCTTCTCGAGCTGCGCGGCAACCGATTCCGCACGGCGGCGGGACAGGCGCATGTTGTATGCATCCGAACCGACGGTGTCCGTGTGGCCGGTGACGGTGAGTTGGGTCACCTTCGCCGGGCCGGCGTTCTTGGCCGCCGTGTCGACGATCTCGACAGCTTGCGGGGTCAGGTCCGACTTGTTGAAGTCGAAGAACACCAGATAACTGCGCGGAGTTGCCACGGGCGCGACCACAGCCGGCGGCGTGTAGGCGCTCGTTGCCGGCGCCTCGTTGGGCACGTCGAAGCTGTATTTCAGCGTGACGCCCCACATTGCTGGCGGCGGCGGCAACACGGAGGTAAAGCCGAGCGACGCATAGACGGCGAGCCCTCCGATCGACTGAGTGTTATTCAGCAGGTTCGTCCCATACGCAGTGATGTCGAGACCGTCATGCCCAAGAACACTGGTCCAGGTCATGCTCGCATTCAACGTGCCGTACTCTCCGGTTCGGTCCCCGGCCGGCGCGTTCACTTCTATGGCATCCACGACACCGCTCTGCCAGGTCCACGACGGGATGAATTTGAGTTCGCCGAGCGACCCGTCGGACGGCAGGACCGGTACGCGGAATGTCCCGCGGAGCACGTATTTCCAATTCGGGGTCAAGAAGAACGGGGCTTCTTTGAGGTCGCCCTGGACGGGAGAATTGAAGGTGTCGAACTTGTTATTTAAATATTCGAAGGCGAGATAAATTTGAACGCCGTCGGTTGGAACGACCGTGAACTCACCGTCAACACCGGATATGTGCGCGGTGGCGGCGTTTTCCTCCACTGTCGTCAGCGCGATTTGATGATTGAGCGTGCTAATATAGCTCTGCGTGACGCCGGATTGGATATTGTCATATAGGCCATAGAAACCGCTGAGATTGACGCGAGATCTGACGCCCGCGAGTTCGAAATCGGATTTCACGCCGACCTCGATATTGTTCAGGCTTTCAGGCCCATAGGTTTGCAATCCCGGCGGAAGTCCCTGCGCCGTATTGAAACCGCCGGTTTCGAAGCCTTTGCTGTTGGTAACGTAGAACATTGTTGATGGTGAGTACTGGTACTGGAAGCCGGCCGTGTAGCTGGGGCGCTGGAAATGCGCCAAGAATGACTGGGTCGAGGACAGTACGCCGCCAGCATAGTAGTTGTAGCCGAACACCTGGGCGTACTGCTTGTCCCAGGTGTAGCGATAGCCGCCAGTGAAGCTTAATCCCTCGACATAATCCGACAGGTCGTAAGTGCCCTGGGCATAAATTGCGTTGGTGCGCTCTTCCCCACCGTTGGATGCGCCTTGCACCGCTTGAAACGTCTCCGAATAGATCGGAGTCAATGGCGCGCGCGTTGCATAGAGGCTGTTGAACGTGCCGACAACATAGTTCAGTCGATCGCCGAAGGCCTTGCCCAGCACCTGCAACTCATCGCTGTATTGGACATGCGGCCCGCCGCCGCCGCCGATGCCGCCCGAGGCGACAGGATCGCCATTGGGCAGGACGGTAATCGTATCCAGAAACGCGCCTTCAGGGGTGGCGTTGTAGTTATTGGCCAGCCTGGTTTCGACATAGCCGGCGATGTTCTTAATCGTCAGCGCATCGTTCAGGTCCCACTTGGTCGTGTTGACCAAAACCCACTGCGTGTCGTTTGCGTAGGTCGGTCCAGAAGACGGCGTGCTGACGAGATTATAGAGTCCCGCCGCGATTTGTTTGTATGCCAGGGCGCCAAATCCGGGGAGATAGTTCGCTAATCCGTTTGGATTGAAATATTTCAGGACGTATTGGTCGCTGTTATTGTGGCTGTCGAAATAGTTTACGAAAAACTCGTTTTCGATGTCGTCGGTCGGGCGGAACGTCACCGTCGCGCGCCCATTCCAATAATGGGAATCGTTCAGATCCTTGTTCTGTATCGGATCGTGCACATAACCATCAGTGTCGTAATATTCGCCGCCGACGCGCACCAGCAGCTTGTCCGGAACGATCGGGATGTTCGCGACCGCCTCGAATTCCTTATGATTGTAGTTGCCCAAGCCGATCAGCCCATAGCCGCCATAGGTATTGGTCGGTTTTGCCGGCTCGTACAGAATCGACCCCGCATCGGTCGATCCGCCGAACAACGTGCCCTGCGGCCCTTTCAGCACCTGTATGCTAGCGATATCGAAATAGGTCGTGTTGCCGCCAGTCGAATAGGGGATCGGCACGCCCTTAATATAAGACTGGATGCCGCGCACCCCGCGCATCAGGTCGCCGTCTTGATTGTCGAAATGCGCGCCGCAGCACTGAGTCAATCCAGGGATCTGGTTGGCCAGGTCATATGGGTTGGTGATGTCCTGTTCTTTCAAGGTCGCCTGTGAAACGACGTTGATCGCGATGGGGACGGTCTGCGCGCGCTCCTCACGGCGCCGTGCCGTAACCACAACCTCCTCGAGGCCGGAGCCGGCGTTGGTCGCCGCTGCCGTGGCGCCGCTGGACGTGGACTGATCGCCTGATTGTGCGAACGTGGGCGTCGCGCCGAGAAGCGCCACCAAGCTGACGGCCACCGCGAAGATCGCTCCACTGCGCGTAAAAGACATGTACCCCCCCCCCGATCAATCTAATTTTTGGTTCTCAGCCTGCTTTGGCAGGCCGTGCAAGACGGCGCTCCTCTGTAAGGATTGGCCGCCGCTTATTGATGTGAGACAGTAACGAATGTAAAGTGAGGATTCGCGAACGATCGCGGCGCAAGAACTACATTTCCAAGACTGTAGCTGGAATTTCCAACTGATAGACCTGGCTCTGACGAAAACCGATTTCTGTTCGGGTCCCCACCGATATTGTTGCTGTTAATTCCTCCCGTCACGCATCTTCGCCACTGGCTTTATTGTGGATGAGAGTGTTGCGTTTCGGGAAAGGGGGAAACCTCCGAACCGATCAAAGAAAGGGATATTTCGTCTCACGCGCCGAAAGTTTGAATGGACCGCGCGACACCCACGGGCCCTCGGTATCAGTACCAGGGCTTGACCGGCTGCCAAGCGCCGGATTGCTGATCGGAGCGGTAGCCGAAATTGTAACCGGCAATGTCACCGGGTTTGGCATCCTTGGTGAAGCGATAGAGCGGCAACCCGCCGTAGGCGAGCTGCTTCATCCCGCTGGCGCCATCCACCGCCGTCCATCCAGTGCCGCCCTTGAGATCGGCGGGCGCCGGAATCGGCTGCCAGTTGGCGCGCATGCAGTCGTCGTTGCAGATCGCGCTCAGACGCGCGGGCGGCTGAAACCAGGCATAGAGCGTGCGGCCCTGCGCATCGGCATAGACCGTGCCAATCACGCTCTCGGTCAGCGTCACGCCGGTGGGGGCCTTGGGCAGCGGCTGAATAACCACCGCGCGCCAGACGCCATCCACCCCATCGCCCCGGATCTGCTCAGGCTTCACGTCCAACCGGCTAGTATAAAGCGCCTTGCCCCGGAAGAACCATTGCGTCGTCCCCTCTTCGCGCTGAATGACACCCCAATCGCCCTTAGCCATCGCGATGGCCGGCGCGGCGACGGGCGTCCAGCTGTCGAGGCAGGTGCCTGTGCAATCACCGCGGTCGGTGGCATAGAGTGTCATGCCACGCGCATCGGTCAGCACCCGGCCGATATCGACATCATGGATCGTGATTCCGGGACGGAGCGGCGGCGGCTGCCACGCGACATGCCAAGATTGCTTCATCGGGTCGTTGGCGATCGCGGTCAGCAGCGGAATGAAGGCGGCGCCATTGGCATCGCCAGGCTTGCCGTCACCCGAATAGGTATAGACCGGCATGTCGCCTAAAGCCCATTGCTTGTCGCCGTTGCTGCGCACGATCACCGTCCAGGCGCCGACCGGCCTGTCGTCGGCCGACGCGAGCAGCGGCGGAAAATTCTTCGCGCAATCGCTGCCGCAGGTCGAACCGTGACCGCCGATATCGTCATCGAAAGTATAAAGCGTCATGCCGGTGGCATTGGTAAAGAAGGTGCCGCCGGCGTTCTGCCTAGCCGTCACCGGAGCGGGCATCGTCGGCCCAGTCATCGTCGAACCGGCGGCAAACCTGGCCTGGCTCGACAAGACAAGTGCGACCGCTGCCGAGAAGAAAGACGCTTTCCCCATGTTCCGCCCCATTTGTTACTTGTAACGAAGTATATCGGCGGCATTCGGGCAATCAATCCAATCGATAATCGGAATTCATGCAACAGCTTTACGGAATTTGTGGCCAAGAAACCGCTATTAATTTGATATCATTTAAAAAATTTTCGGACTTCTTCAGGTTCGCTACCCCGCCTGATCGAAAAGGTGTCCATCTTTGATCGCTGAGGTGGTTCCGCGATTGGAAAATCTGCCGTTCGATGGTCAAGTCTCGATTCAATCCGGGCTCGAAGATACTGAGTTCGAAAAGGGAAACAGGGAAATGCGTTTTGGGAAGGCGACCGGTCAACCGTTGATCACCCGGCCGCTCTGCGCCTGCGCGCTTGCTGGCTTTTCCATCGTCTGGATCGCCCTGCTGTCGCAGGCAACCGCCGGGCCGCCGCAGAAGAAGACGTTGGGCCTCGCCATCACCTCTTGGACCACCTCGCTTTACGAAACCGCTGACGGCAAGGAGGAGTGCCCGGAGGGGCTGAATGAGGGCGGCGACCAGATCTGGCTGAAGACACTGACGCCGGAGCAGCGGAACACGGCAACCAAGCATGGCACGCTCGATGCCGTCTTTCTGCGCGATCAGGCGATGGAGCGTGGGCCGAACGGCGAGGACATCTGCTGGAACCCGACGATCATCAAGGACCCACCGCAGAAAACGGTGCAAGGCAAGACCGGACTCGGGCTCAATCTGGACGGCACAGAGGACGGCCACGCAACGCCAAACACCTGCGCGCACGAGAAATTCGTCTCGCCGGACGGCAAGGCGAAAATCGACAATCAATGGTATCGGGTGATCGGCTGCACCTATGGCTGGCGCAAGGCCGGCGGCTATCCCGAGCAAATGCCGAACGGCGAATTGCGCGATGGCGGCCATCCGATCCTGATCAAGATCACGGGGATCGACGACTATAGGAACAGCCCGGGTGTGACTGTCACCTTCTACCATTCGACCGACGGGATGATTAAGGACAGCACCGGCGGCATCTTGCCCAATTCCAGCTACCGCGTGGAAAAGGGCCTTGCCTACACCACTCATGGCAGTATCGCGGATGGCGTGCTGACCACGGTACCAATCGACGTGCATTTCCCGTTCTATGCGCACTTCATGCACTCGGAACGGTTCTTCAAGGGTGCCCGCCTTCGGCTGGAGATCGCGCCAGATGGCAAAAGCGCTAAGGGCGTGGTCGCCGGCTATCACGACCTCGATAATTTCTGGAGTTACATGGCGCGGCTCGGCGAATTGTTCACCGTCGCGCGGTTCAGTTGCCCGGCGATCTATGAGGCGGCGCATAGCCTGGCCGACGGCTATCCCGACCCCAAGACCGGCGCTTGCACCGCGATGTCCACCTCATACGACGTGACCGCCGTCTCCGGCTTCATCATCGATGGTGGCGCGACGACGGCGCAGCTTTCGACGCCAGAAAAGTCGGCCAATTGATGGTGTTTTCGGTGTTGCGGGGAGCGGCATGGGGGGCGGCGATCGGCATTACGCTGGCGCTAACGGGTTGCGGTCCAGGAGAGCCGGCCTCGTCCGGGGGCGCGCCACAGGTCCGACGCCTGACCGAGACGCAATATCGCCAGGTGATCGCCGACCTATTCGGCAAGGATATTAAGGTCGCCGGCCAGTTCGACCCGCTGACCCGCGTCAACGGCCTGCTTGCGGTGGGGGCCAGCCGCTCGGCGATCACATCCTCGGCCTTCGAACAATACGACGGCATCGCCCGAGCGGTCGCAGCCCAGGTGGTCGATGGCGATCATCGCGACGTTCTGGTGCCCTGCGCGCCGACGGCGGCGAACGCGTCCGACGCAGCCTGCGCCACACAGTTTTTCGCCAAAATCGGCCCCCTGCTCTATCGCCGGCCGGTTGGCGACAAGACGCTGAAGGCCGTCGTCGAGATCGCCGGCCAGTCGGCCGACACGGTGCATGATTTCTATGCGGGGCTGGCCTTTGGCCTAGCGGGCATGCTGGAGACGCCGGAGTTCCTATTCGTCGCCGATGCCAGCGAGCCCGATCCCGATCATCCGGGACAGCGGCGGCTGGATGCGTATTCCAAGGCCTCCCGCCTGTCGTTCCTGCTCTGGAACACGATGCCCGACAGCGCCCTGTTCACGGCGGCCAGGGACGGCGATCTGGACAGCGGGCGCGGGCTTCGCAGGCAGGTCGACCGGATGCTGGCCTCGCCGCGTCTGCAGTCCGGAGTCCGCGCCTTTTTCTCCGACATGCTGGACTTCGACACATTCGACACACTGGCGAAGGATCCGATCATCTATCCGACCTTCGTCCAGGCGGTGATCGACGATGCCCAAGAGCAGACGCTGCGGACCGTCACCCAGCTACTGGTCAAGGACAAGGCCGACTATCGCGACCTGTTCACCACCCGCAAGACATTCATGAGCGGACCGCTGGGCTTGGTCTATGACGTGCCGGTGACCCGGCCTGACGGGTGGGTGCCCTATGAATTCCCCGAGGACGATCCGCGCGCCGGCATCGTGACCCAGCTTTCCTTCACCGCCTTGCATTCGCATCCTGGCCGCAGCTCCCCAACCCTGCGCGGCAAGGCGGTGCGTGAAATCTTACTGTGCCAGAAGGTGCCGGACCCGCCGGGCAACGTGAATTTCTCGCTGGTCCAGGACACCAAGAATCCGAACTATAAAACCGCGCGGCAGCGGCTGACCGCCCATCGCACAGCGCCGACCTGCGCCGGCTGCCACAAGATTATGGACCCGATGGGGCTGGCGCTGGAGAATTTCGACGGCGCCGGCCAGTACCGCACCGAGGAGAATGGCGCGCCGATCGACGCCAGCGGCGAGGTTGACGGCGTCGCCTTCCAGGGCGCGGTGCAGCTGGGCAAGGTGCTGCACGATAACCCGGCCGCGACGTCCTGCCTGGTCAGCCGACTTTACGCCTACGCCACCGGCCGGCCGGCCGCGCCGGGCGAAAAGGACTGGATGAAATTCCTGCAGGACGGGTTCGCCGCCCATGGCTACCGCGTGCCCGACCTGATGCGCGCAATCGCGACCGGCGCCGCCTTCTATGAAATCACCCCGGCCGAAGCCAAGCCAGCGCAAGCGGCCTCAGGTGGGACGGCATCCATTCAGACAGGAGCCAAGTCATGAGCTATTCCACTGGGCGCAGGTCGCTGCTACGCGGCATGATGGGGGGCGCTGCGGTTTCGGTCGGGCTGCCCTTCCTAGATTGCTTCCTGAATACCAACGGGACGGCGCTGGCCTCGGGCGCGCCGCTGCCGGTCCGGTTCGGGACCTGGTTCTGGGGGCTGGGCCACACGCCGGGCCGCGCTATTCAGGTCAAGGACGGCACCGACTATGGGTTCCTCGAGAACTGCGCGGCACTGACCCCGTTCAAGTCGCAGATTAACTATTTTAGCAACTTCAACACGCCGACCGACGGCGAGCCTAATATCCCGCACGATACCGGCCATTTCGCCGGACTGGCCGGGAATTGCCCCAGCGCCTATGGCGATATCCCGTCGCCGACCTTCGACGTTCTGATCTCCGACCAGATCGGACAAGTCTCCCGCTTCCGCTCGCTGGAGGTCACTGCATCGGGCAATCCACGCGATAGTCTAAGCGCGCGGGGCACCGGCAACATCAACGCCGCCGAGGCCTCGCCCTTCAAATTCTATACGCGCCTGTTCGGGTCGGATTTCGCCGACCCGAACAAGGCCGACTTCAAACCCGACCCGCGCATCATGGTGCGGCAAAGCGTACTGTCGGCGGTGAAGGACGAGGCGTCGGACTTCTCCAGGGATCTTGGTGCCGCCGACAAGGCGCGAATGGATGAATATTTCACCTCCGTCCGCCAGATGGAGCAGCAGCTGAGTCTTCAGATGCAAAAGTCGCCGCCGGCCGAAGCCTGCGTCGTGCCACAGTCGCCTGGCGAGAACACGCCGATCGGCACGGATATCTTCACCGCGATCAACGTCCACAAGATCATGATCCAGCTTCTGGTGATGGCGGTCGCCTGCAACCAGACCAAGGTCTTCAACGTGTCGTTCTCCGCGTCGGCGTCTCTGTTCCGCAAACCGGGCGATTCGGCGACCAACCACACCCTGACCCATGAGGAGCCGGTGGACGCGCAGCTGGGCTATCAGCCGATCTCGGACTGGTTCGCGACCCGCAGCATGGAGAGCATGGCGACCTTCGTCGAAGCCTTCGCCCAGGTGCGCGAAGGTGACGGCACGTTGCTCGACAACACCATGATCTTCGCCCACACGGACACCAACTATGCCCGCCTGCATGCGCTCGACGGCATCCCGATGATGAGCGTCGGCAAGGCGGGCGGGCGCATCAAGACCGGCATGCATATCGCCGGCAACGGCGACCCTGTGACCCGCGTGGGTCTGACGATGATGCAGGTCATGGGCCTGCCCATCAACCAATGGGGCACGCGGTCGCTGAAGACCTCAAAGACGATCACCGAGATTTTGGTTTAGGGGAGGAAAGATGATCGCGAACGATAACGACGTCCCGCGCCGCAGTTTCATGGGCCGCATCCTGGCAGGCTTGGCGTTGATCGGTGCAGCGGCCGGGCGGAAAACGCAGGCGGCTGAACCTGCGCGTCCGGTGCCCTCGCCCAGGCTCGGCCTCTGCGTCGCCGACTTGGACAAGTCAGTAGCGTTTTATACCAAGGCGCTCGGCTTCAAGGATCTTGGCATGTCACAATCCGTCGGCAAGGCGCTGGCGACCCAGGCTGAAACCGACAGCCCGTTGAACGTCGCCTTCGTTCAGCGCGGTGGACTGGCGATCGAACTGCTGCATTTCGCCGAGCATAAAAAGCAGGTTCACCACCCGATGGATCAGCCCGGCCTCACTAACCTGACGATCGCCTTGGACAGCCTGGAGCCGGCCGTCACGCTGGTGAAGGAATATGGCGGCATGATCGTCGAAAAGACCCGCGCCCGTTTCGGCTTGCCGGGCAACGGTGCGGACATCGTGTTCTGCGAGGACCCCGACGGGGTGAGGATCGGGCTTGAGGCGATTCTTTAGAACCAGGGGGCAACACCCTAAATCTCCAGCCCTTCCCCCGCGCGGTACTTCGTCGGCGAGGTATTCGTCCACCTGAAAAACGCCCGACGGAACGTCTTCCCGCAGGAAAATCCCAGGCCCTCGGCGATTTCGTCAATGGTGCGGGATGAGGTGGTAAGTTCCTGGATCGCGCGGGCGCGGCGCCATTCGTCTTTCACCGCACCGGCGGAAATCCCCTCCTCCGCCAAGCGGCGTTTGAAAGTCGAGGGGCTGAGGCCGAAATTCTGCGCCAGCTGCCATACGTCAGGCAGCGGCTCGTGCATGGTCAGCGCTGTTTGATAAATGTTGCAGATATGCTCCGCCAACGTACCGACATTGTGGTCGTCTGTGTCGTAGTTGAACGGGAAGTTCGACAGGAATTCGACCATGTCGGAATAGTCGCGGACGATCGCCCGCTTGAGATAAGAGGCGGGGAATTCCAGCGCATCATCGCGCTGCGCGAATTCCACGTCGCAATGCAGCAGCGCAGTGGCGATATTGGGCGCGGCGGGCGGCGGGCAACTCATCAAAACACGGGTCGGCTGGATGGTCTCGCCGATCAGCCAGCTGAGCAGCCTGTTCCAGGATCGCAGCGCCAGGACGTTATTGATGAAGTTGTTTTCCGGATCATCACCGACGGTGGCGGCGGTTGCGATCAGGCTGATGCGGTCACCATGGATCGCATTACGCACATCGATCGTCGAGCCCTTCAACATGTGGTTGAAAATCTCGATCCGCTCCATCGCCTCGCCTAGATTGGCGCATCCGGTCAGCGTGTAGCAGAGGAACTTGCATTCCTCCATGCGGGCTTCGAAATCGAAGAAGCGGCCATACATGTGGTTGACCAGGGCATGCTGCAATTCGCGGCACAGCAGACTGATCTTCTCGCCGGACAAGTCGCTGCCGCCGTGGTTCAGGACGTGGGCGGTGGTGTCGTAGATTTTGATCTTGGCCAGGATCGGACCCAGCGGAATATCGCAGGCGGCGATCCGGTCGAGTAGAAGGCGCGCAATAAAGTCCAGCTCGTAACGGGATGTCTGCTTCGAGACATGGGTCGAGTGGGGCTTATGCCCCGGCGTTGGATGGGGTCCCGGCCCCTGTCCAAGTTTTGCCGCCATGCTTCCCCGCCGTGACTCAAAGGTCACTGTCCTTGAACATAAGGTGGTTCTTACCCCAGCGATTATCTACCAATATCGCTGAAGCGGTCAACGACGTCGACTGCTCAAATCGCCGCCCAAAAACGCTCGCGGCCCCGGATTTCCGTAGATTCTGCGTAGCCCGAGGCAGCGAGCGCGTTATAGTCCGGGCGAAACCGAGCGCGGCGCGAAGTCGCCGGATTAAGGGGAAGCGAATGTTTAGGGCGTGGCAGACGCACGGAATGGGCCGGCCGCAGGATGTGATGCGGATCGGCCAAGCGGAGCTACCGGAACGGGCGCCGGGGGAAATGCGAGTCAAGGTCGCCGCGGCATGCCTGGGCCTGCCCGATTATTTCATGTGCACCGGTGAATACCCCCGCCACGCCGCAGCAAAAGCCGTTCACGTCAGGTCAGTGTCTCGCGAGTTCAGCCAGATACCGCAGCCAATGGACGCCACAAGATGTTCGACATCATTTGCGGCGGCTCAGGCGCCAAATTTCGCCGATGCGTCAGCGGTGGCTCCGTCCGAAATAGGCTAGGGCGGCGTCCGAATCGTCCCGGGAGGTGCTTTTCTGCAAGCATGTGCACCAGATCAGGCAGCCATTCTGCCGGTCTCGAATCCCGGGTAAGCGAACGCGCCAGCGATCTTGTCGCAATCCGCGTCGGTCACGCCGACGCCGCGCGCGACGTTGCGCCAGGTCTCTCTGACTTGCTGGGTCATTTCCTCGATGATTTTGGCGGCTTCCTCAGGATCGAGCAGAAAGCGCTGAGCTTGCGTGAGCAGGTTGCGCGCGCTCGCGAAACGCCCTTCGTCGCCACAAATGAGGGCGAGGTCGCGATGTTCGAGGCTGATATGCATCATGGGCACGAGATCATAGGCGGGGGATAATCGCCAGTTTTGGTCCCGCGCGATGAGAGCGTGGTTGCGCGGATGGTCGTCAGTACTTGAGATCAACGCGTTGAAGCACATGCGACGAAACAATTCGGCAGCATCTCGCTTGGGCTCGGCACTCGCCCGGCGCAGCTCTTCGACCAGTAGAATATAAGACCACCGATCACGGGACTGGTAGGTATCCGCTGATCGAAGGAGCGTCAGGGCGCTGACCATGCGCGCCCGAAAATATCCCTTTTGAGCCTTCTCGCGGTCGAACCGCTTGACCAGCAGAACGTCCATCGTGCCGACAGTAACGACCCTGCTTTCAGCGGTCGTGAGGCCGCAAGCGCGCGCGAGGCTCAGCATGGCGTGTTCAACGCGCGCGGTGTTCCACTTGTCATCAGCGCGATTGAATTTGGCGACCCAAAGCGCGTCGTTGTCCTCGACGACGGCCTTTGGCCTCGCTCCGCCCATGGACGTTCCTATCAGCAGAAGCTCGGAGATTTGCTCTTTTGGCGTGTCGGCCGGCAGCTCCTCGTCCTTCACGATCGCATCCGCGGCTGCTTGCAGCTTCGCAAGATCAATCGTCTGGTTGAATTTACGCCTCGGTGCCGGCGGCACTTGATTGAGTCCAAACCCAAGCGCGCCAGCGCGATCGTCGGGAGATTCGAGCAGATAATCGAGTTCAGTCAGGGCGGCTTTACCTGCGTTGCGCTCGATAACCCGCCGCCCCCAATAGTCGGGACTTGCGTCGCGGAGCGCACTGAAGACGCCATTCATCGCACTCGTTTGATAGACGCGTGATGTGAGCTTGAGCTCGATGGGATCGATCGGAACGGCCCCGGCCCTCTCCAAATAGCTTTTCGCGTACACGAAGCTGCCATGTGGGTTTCCGAGGCGGTCTGGCTTGATCTCAAACCGCCCCGCCGTCACCGCATCGGTATGCCCGGGCAAGGTGATATAAACGTAGCATTCCTGGGGCGGGCTTTTAGAAATCATTGTCGACCCTTGAGCGTCCCGCATTGAGACGCTCTCTCCCGAGGGCGAGCGCTGCGCCTTCCTCGTCACGGGTTGGATCGGCGAGTCCTTTAAGCTGGTCAATCAAATCATAGGCCCAGAGCAGCGCGGCATAGATGGCGATGCCAGTTGTCGGCTTCCCCTTTTCGGCGTCGGCGACGACGAAACGGCTGACGCCGATCTTCTCTGCAACCTCCGCTATCGAGAGGTTGCGACGAAGGCGAGCAAGCTTCAGATGGGAGCCGAGCGCTATAAGGCTGGATTCGACCTCATAAGGCAGGGCGGCTAAAAGGGCGTTCCGGGCTTTCATGTTGTCTCAACCCATCAAAGATCATTAATTTGTTATCTCAAGCCAACATATCACGGATTTACTAATTTTCAATCACGATAGGTTAAGCCAACAAACTTTCAAACTTTGATGCCTTGAGGCAACAGGTTATAAACGTTTCTGTGGCAACGGAGTCAGGCCTGCGTTATTCCTGGCTACTCACTCCCTAGCTGCGGCGACTGGCGTTACAACCGCGTTCTTGGCTTTGTGTCTCTTTAATGCCACGGAATCTTTGTCCGGGCATGCGCGTAGGAATGTATTCCCACCTTGATGCAATAGGAGCTTCAAGCGACTGAGAATGTCTGGCGAGTACGGCGGTCGGGATCTACGACGGCATTTTTAGTGGTAGTCAGCAATATGGTCAGGATCGCATTGGAGCAACGCCGCTCATCGATCTTCCGAAGCGTCGGTCGTGCTGTTTCGAATCAACTCCGAAGGGTCGATAGATAGAGCTTCGGCGAGGCGGCCGAGGATAGTGATGGACGGCGACGCTGCGCCGGTTTCGATCTTGCCGATATACCGAGCGCTCAACGCCGCACGGTCGGCAAGCGTTTCTTGTGTAAGATTCTGCGCGTAGCGAATTCGGCGCAAATTCCTTGCCAGAACATTTATAAGGTCCATCCTCCATGTCGTGACTCTACGAGAACTATCGTTCCAGAAACGATAGTTCGGCTTCCAAGTGCGGGCGTGAAATATCCACCTAGAATGGCTTAAGAGCGGTTTCTACTTTGGGGGTGTACCATGCGTTCATCGAAGCGAACGTAATGACTTGGTTAGTGGCGAAGCGAGCTTTCGTCATCGCTCCGGATGCCTCCGGGATATCGACCCTATCCACGCGTTTGAAGGCTTGCGGCCTACAGGTGGTCGGAACAACGGAAGGTCTTCCGTTGTCGACAGAGGAGAGTTTCGATCTCCAGCTGGACATCATTGTCGTCAAAGTGCGCCGTGGGCAAGAGATGGACGGCTACCGTGTGGGTAGTGCAGCGGCAGCGCGGAACGTTCCCGTCCTTTTTGTCGCAATCGGTGCTGAGGCGCTCGCCATTGATTCGCTAATGCACGCGGTCCCAGGCTCAGTGCTTGTCGAATACACCTGCACCGATGACATCTTTCGTGACAAGGTGATCGAAACTTTGGCCGCGACATGCGATGGCAAAACGAGCCGTATCTAAATCCATAACAGGGGAGACGGCTTAAGTTCGGATGTCTTTAGGGTAATTTGAGGCTTTTATATCGTCCAGAATCACCGAACGCGATTAGAATGTTGCTTGGACTAGCCGTGTCGGCGAAAATGCTCGGCTACAAATCCCGGAAATTTTGAATCGTTGAAGGGCTTCGTTAGCCGTGGCGCGGTTCGAAATTCAATTGGCATCATAGAATCATCACCATAACCGGTCAGAAAAGCGAATGGCACGCCTCGCTCTTGAAGCGCAGCTGCGATCGGGAAGCTAAATTCACTGACTAGGTTTACATCCAGCAGCGCTCCGTCCAACGAGATCGTGCCCACCAACACCCTGGTCCGAGCGAAGATCGAACCGTGCGCATCTTACCGTGTGGACTTCCTATACGCCCTGGGCGTTACGCCAAAGCGGCGGAAAAACAGTGCGCCAAACCTTGGCGCGCTGGGCAGCCCCGCTGCTGAAGCGATATCGGAAAGATCGAGGCTTTGTTGATCAAGCAACACTTTGGCCGCATCGAGCCGGAGCTCGGTCAGATAACGATGGGGCGTCATTCCGGTCGATTGTTTGAAAGATCGGAAAAACTGCGCGCGGCTCAAGCCGGCGAGGGCCGTGAGTTCGGCGAGACAGATATCGGTGCAACGGTTTTCCATCATATAATCGACGACTCGCCGCAACTTCCAAGGGGCAAGGCCGCCTTTCATCGTTTGCGGCAAGCCGACGGCGGGAACAACCGTCTTCATCAGGGTCGAACGCCGGTCGAGTAAGGCAACGATCAACACGACGAGAAGGCTGTCGCGGTACAGTCTTCCACTGTGCCCGCGACCCTCGGCGGCTTCGACCAGCGCTAAAAAGAGACTTTCGAGATAGGGATCGCGAAAACCAACCGCGTCGGAGAGGTGAAACCCCGCGGAGTCGCGGTCGAATTCCTCAAGCGCCACCTGATTGATCAGCGCCGGGCCGATCATCAGATGCGTAAAGTCGATGGGCCCCCTGGTCAGCCAGCGATTGGAAAAGTTCGCCGGCATGATCGTGAGGGCGCCCAACGCAACGTCGTGGACGTCGCTACGGCCGGCATGCCATCGCCGAACTTCCTTAGCGCCACCAAGATGCATGCAAAGCAGGCTGTCGCTGAGCGCCGGTTGGGCCATTTCCGCAGAGGTATCGGTATATCGCCGGATATGCAGATGGCCGCCATCTGACGTCGCCCGCGAAGGCTCAGGCATTGTCGCGTACCAATCCAAGGCCGAGGCGGCCCTCAATGTAGCGCCCTCGGTCAATTCAACCTAGCCAAAACGCGGAACAAGGAATATCCACGAGCGATATCGTCGGCATCCCTCTACCTGTCATATTGGAAGAAACGTTGGGAACTTGGATGAAAAGGGCCATAGAGGCGTCGCCGGTACATTGAGTGTAATAGATAGTTCGGTGAAACGGACAAATGGTTACGGGGGCAGGATCCGGCAGCTCGCCGGCATCGCGCCCCATTCGCGTCAACCAATAAATACAGCGCGGCCACGCCCCTCGCTGGTACGATCGGACGGCTCTGATCGCGAGTTGAGACTTTACAGGTATTCCGGCCAAAAGTCGCATATTCCGTATGTCGCGCGGAACTGCGTTCGATCTCCTGCGCTAAAAGTGAACATGACGCGATGCGTTTGTCCGAACGGCTCATCCAATTGCGCAATCCGTGCAAGGGAGCCCTCGCGAACAGGAGACTTCCAGATGAAGCATTACAAATCAGCCGCGCTCGGCCTCGCCATTCTTGCCTTCGCCGGTTTAGCGCGAACCGCTACCGCCGCCGAGGCGATGATGTCCGACAGCGATCACAAGATGATGAGCTCATGCATGAGCATGTCCCATGACGACATGATGAAGGACTCAAACTGTACGGCCATGATGAAGAAGATGAACATGTCCGACAACGACATGATGAAGATGAAGTCGTGCATGGGAATGTCGCACGATGCGATGATGAAGGACTCGCAGTGCGCATCGATGGAGAAGATGCATCCCGACATGATGAAGACCGGCATGATGGAAAAATAATTCCCGGTCGAACCCCACTCGGGCGTCTCGTAAGGCCTCCCGATGGGAGGCCTTATCCGGGCGCGATCTGAAAATGACAAACGCGACCGTGCGCCTGGCGACGACGGCAGTCGTGAACGCGTGAAAGGGTAACGGCACGACGATGACAGACGTAACCACACAGGCGATTGCCGGCTCGCCATTGTCGTCGAGGACGCCCAAGGAAACGATTTATCGGCACCGGTTGGTCACCCGGCTCACCCATTGGATCAATGTGCTGTGCATCAGCCTCCTGCTGATGAGCGGGATGCAGATTTTCAACGCCCACCCTCGCCTATATTGGGGCCAATATGGCGCGAACGCGGATCACGCGTTCATAGAGCTGAGCGCGGTCGACCACGGGCACGGCGGCAAAGCCGGTCTAACGCGGCTCGGCCCCCTGGCTTTTCGCACAACCGGCGTGTTCGGGGAGTCCAAAGCCGACGGCCAGTGGACCGAGCGCGGATTTCCTTCGTGGCTTACCCTGCCGAGCTATGGGGATCTCGCGACAGGGCGGCGCTGGCATTTCTTTCTCGCATGGTTGTTCGTAACCAACGGTTTCGTCTATCTGATTTACGGCGCGTTAAGCGGCCATTTCCGCCGCGATCTCGCCCCGCGCCGCGAGGAACTCGCGCCGCGTCGCATCCTGAGAGATATCTGGGACCACGTCCGGCTCAAGAATCCCGCAGGCGAGGCGGCGAAACGTTACAACACGCTGCAAAAACTCACCTATCTCGCGGTGATATCCATTCTCCTGCCGCTGATGCTGCTGACCGGGCTCACCATGTCGCCTGGTATCGACGCCGCTCTACCAGTCCTGCTCGACGTCTTCGGCGGGCGTCAGTCGGCCCGGACCCTGCATTTTATCTCCGCGAACCTGATCGTCCTCTTCATCGTCGTCCATGTCCTCGAAGTGTTCATCGCCGGCGTGTGGAACGAGATGCGCTCGATGATCACCGGATGGTACGCGGTCCGGCCGGAGGCGCCCGATGAGCAGGCTTAGACTCACCCGGCGCGGGCTGATCGCCGGAGGCGCATCGACACTGAGCGGCCTGCTCCTGACCGGCTGCGACCGACTCTCGCGGGCGCCGTCGTTTCAGCACTTCGTGGGCTCTGCCGAAAGTCTCACATTGCATGCGCAGCGCCTCTTGCTGCACGACCAGCCGCTCGCGCGTGAATTCTCGGTTAGCGATATGTCCCCGACCTTCCGGCCCAACGGCAGCACCATGCCCACCGACCCCGCGTATAAAACCCTGCTCGCCGACGGCTTCGCGACCTGGCGTCTGAAAGTGGACGGCCTGGTCTCGCAGCCGCTTGAGCTTTCGTTGGCGGAGCTTCGGGCGCTGCCTCAGCGGAATCAGATCACCCGCCACGACTGCGTGGAGGGCTGGAGTGCCATCGGAAAATGGACGGGGACGCCGCTTTCGCTGATCCTCCAGTCAGCCGGCATGGCGCCTAACGCGCGCTATGTCGTGTTCCACTGCGCCGATGACCTCGATCAATCCACGGATGGCTCAGGTCTCTATTATGAGAGCATCGATCTGATCGACGCGTTCCATCCGCAGACCATCCTCGCTTATGCGATGAACGACCAGCCGCTCGCAGTGGAACACGGGGCGCCTGTTCGGATGCGCATCGAGCGCCAGCTTGGCTATAAGCACGCCAAATATGTCATGCGCGTCCAAGTGGTCGATAGCTTGCACAGCCTGGGTCAAGGGCGGGGTGGCTATTGGGAGGATCGAGGCTACGAATGGTATGCCGGCATTTAGAGGGCCCGCCGGCATGATCGCGTCGAGCGCTTCTCGCCACACGCAGCTCAAGATGGTCTCGACCGGTCTCGGTATCCGAGACCTCGCCGTAATCGGCGATCAGCGCACAGCCGCGGTGCTCACAAGTGAAGGGGCAATCCTGTGTTATTGCCCCGGCCGTTTCGATCACCCAAGTCTGCTCGCGGGCCTGCTCGATCCGAACGGCGGTGCTTGGCTGATCGATTTGCCGGGTTCCAGTCCTGCTGGGCGTAAATATGTCGACGAAAGCGCGGTACTGAAAACTCGGCTCGCCGTCGGAACTGACGAATGCACGGTTACAGACTGGATGCCGGCAGGCCCAAAGGCGCCAAGCGGTTTGATTTGCCGTATTTTCTCGGAAATGCCGCGCGCCGCTAACATTACGCTCCGGCAGCGTCCAGACTATGGGCGGACCTCCGCCGACATTGTCAGCATCGGAAATTCGGTATGCATCAATGGTAGCGCACACTATTTGTATGCGTCTCACCCGATGGTCGTCGAGGATGACACCGTGGGCTTCACCTTGGCTGAGGGCGAGATCGGCTGGGCTGTACTACCGACGCGGCACTGGATACGTCACCGACGCGCTGCGACCTCGATCGATGGCTAGAGGCTACGTTGACATACTGGAGCGAAAGCCCGTCTGGTGAGGCAGGAAACAACGATCTGGGAGGGCGAAATGATGAACCCGGCGGGACCTAAACTCAATCAGCTAAATATTGTGAGCGGCAATCTGTCGGCATCGCTGGAGTTCTATCGTCTCCTGGGAGTTGAAATTCCCCAGGAGTCAGTCTGGGAGACGGCGACAGGCACTCATCATGCAAGTGCGAAAGCTAGGGCGAATGAGGAGACTCTCGATTTCGACATCGATAGCACTGCCTTTGCCCAGATATGGAATTCAGGATGGAAGGGCCGTGACGATCTCAAAGGTCGCGTCGTTTTGGGGTTTCGCTTGCCGTCGCGCGAGTACGTCGACGAAGTCTACGATAGTCTGACTGGGGCCGGATACACGGGACTACAAGCGCCCTACGATGCCTTCTGGGGCGCTCGATACGCCGTCATTGAAGATCCAGATGGAATCGCTGTTGGCCTCATGAGTCCAGTGCTTGCAGAATCGCGCTCGCGGCCACCCGAAGTCTAGGTGTTTAGTCCCGGCATTTGATGGATTGGGTTGAGGTTGAATCGATCTGGCTCTTTTGTCCATGTTTTGCAGATGGATTCGTATGGAGTGAGGCCCTGCTTAACCGAGAATCCCAGGCTCCGAGCGCGCTTGATAAACCGCAATGTGTGGATAGCCGCGGCATCGTACTTGCGATATCCGGTATCGGATCGCGTTGCCCTCTCGATGAGGTTTTCACTCTCATAATAGCGAATCATCTTTGCCGACACGCCGGATGCGCGCGCGGCATCGCCAGTATTGAGCATTTCAACTCCGGGGCTAGGAATCATCATTTCTTGACCTCAGGTGCGCTGCCAGCAGCCCCGCTTTGCATGTCCATCATCATCGGCATATCGCCGTGCATCACGTGCCCGCCGGCAGCTGCGGCCTCTGCGACCAACTTTCCATAATCTGCCTCTGAAAGCCCGGGCAGCTTTTCGAGAAACGCGACAGCATTCCAGAGATCCTCATCGCCATGATCGGCCCAGGATGGCATGCCCGACATTTTGATGCCGTTCTTCACGATCCAAAACAATTCGCTCGGCGTCCACTCCTTTGCGGCATTCGTTAGAGCGGGCGGCTTTGGATACATGCCTTCTGCCATGTCGTCCGCTTCGACACCCGGTGCCGAATGACAGGTCGCGCAGTGTTCGACAAAATGGGATGCCCCGCCGACGATCCTGGCATGATCGTTCAGATTAGACGGCGCCTGAATGCCGGCCGCATGGGTCTTTATCGATCGGATACGCGCTGTCTCCATCAGACGGTAGGTGATCGGCCAATGGGGATCGTTAGCCGCGACATTGAAAATGCCCAGATAGATGAACGCGCCGGCGCCAAGAATAGCAGCGAGCGCCAGCGTGGCGGCCGTAAAGATGACGGTTTTCATAGCTATTGGCCTGTCGAGACGTGCTCGTTTTTGCGGAATTTCGAACTCAGGATCGGACTAGCGCCGGCGGTCTGTAGGCGGGGGCTGCTCCGGAGTAGTCATGCCTTTGTCCGTCTCGTCGCACCGAGACATCATCTTCTGCATGTCTGGGGTCATCGCGGCGCCGGGCTTCATTTGTTTCCGCATATATCCGCGCACTGTTTCATCATTGACTGCATATCCATCCCCGGCATGTCGTGTGTTTGCGATTTCGGCGGAGTCTTCGCCATTCCCGGCATGCTGGACATGTCGGATTGGCTTTGCTGGGCGCGAGCAAGCGGCAGAGCTGCGATCATCAGGGCGAGCGCCATACCGGCGAGTTGGATTTGCGTATTCATTGCTGTTCTCCTTGGGCGGGGTGGTTTGGGGTGCTTAGAACCAGACGCGGACGCCGAAGGCGAAGCGTGCATCGCTGGTGCTTTCGCGATCCCTGCGGGCAAAGCCGGCGGCTCGACCGAAACGGCCCTGATACGAGACGCCGATATAGGGCGCGAATTTTCGGTTGATTTCGTATCGAAGCCGTAGCCCGGCATCGATGTCGGACAGCCCTGATCCGACCCCACGTTCTCGGTCGGATGCACTGTAGAAATTAAGCTCCGCCTCGGGCTGTAAGATCAGCCGTTGGGTAATCAGGAGGTCGTAGGAGGCTTTCAGGCGCGCCGCGACGCCCCGATCGCTGGCATAGGCGGTCGCTTCTACATCGAAGAAGTAGACCGCCAGTCCTTGCACGCCGAGCGCTGCCCATGCGCGCGTCGGGCCACTATCGGCATCGATCCTGACACCCGCCTGGATGTCGAAGAACGTCGATGTGGCTCGATCGTAGAGAAGCTCATGCTGGCCATCGCTGAAACGGCCACGACCATCGACCTCGCCCTCGGACTTAACCCACAGCTTGTCGTAATCCGTGCCGTACCAGCCCTGGCCGTCATAGCGAAAACCATGATCTGACCCGTTCCAGCGATCCTCAAGCTGTTCCAGCAGTACATGTCCGATGGAGGCATTATCCATCACCGGCGGTTCGCCGCCGAAATACTGGATGGACGTCCCCGGAGGTTGCTCGGAGACGGACGCAGTTTGTGCCTGCGCGGCGCTTGCTACGAGGAGACCGATGCTCCCTGTCAGCGCAATAAGCCGGGCGGCGCTCACGCGACCACCACGGTGCGCATCATGCCCATTTCCATGTGGTAGAGCAGATGGCAGTGATAGGCCCACATGCCGGGTTCGTCGGCGGTGACCAGGTAACTAAGCTGTCCGCCTGGCTTGACGATCACAGTGTGCTTGTACGGGCGGTATTCGCCTTGCCCGTTCTCCAATTCGCTCCACAGCCCATGGAGATGAATTGGATGCTCCATCATCGTGTCGTTGATGAGAATGAAGCGCACACGCTCGTTGCGCTTGAGATAGATCGGCTCGGCTTGGGAGAACTTCTTGCCGTCGAACCCCCACATGTAGCGCATCATATTGCCGGTCAGATGCAGCTCGATTTCACGCGACGGCTTCCTAAGGTCGTCTCCCGGTATCCGTGCCCGGAGATCGTTGTATCTGAGAACTCGCCGGCCATTGCCGTCCAGGCCGTCGCCCGCTTCGTCCGTCCGATCGGTTGGCGACATGGCGACGTTATCGACCGAGACTTTTCCGTTGAGATCGGCGGTTGCCGGATTGGCTCCCTTGCCCGTCATGCCGGCCATTCCGGGCATCTCGTCCATTTTCATGCCCGGCATCGTGTCTTGGCCTTTGGCGCCAGGGGACATGTCCATGCCGGACATCCGGCCCTGATTTTTGGCGCCGGATCCCATGTCCATGTCGCCCATCTCCATATTCCCCCTGCCCATGTCGGTCATGGTTCGCATCGGGCGGGGGTCCATCGGCGGCACCGCCGCGAACATTCCTTCGCGCGGTGCCAGCGTGCCACTGGCGAAGCCGGAGCGATCTTCCGACTGGGCGAAGATGGCGTAGGCCGTATCGCCCGGTTCGACGATCACGTCATAGGTCTCCGCGGTACCGATGCGCAGCTCGTCGACCGAGACGGGGACCACGTCGTTGCCGTCAGCCTGAACCACGGACATTTTCAGACCTGGAATCCGGATGTCGAAGAAGGTCATCGACGAACCGTTGATGAAGCGCAGCCGCACGCGCTCGCCTCGCCTGAATAATGCAGACCAGTTTCCGCCTGGCGCCTGGCCGTTCATCAGATAGGTGTAGACCGAGCCCGTAACGTCGGAGATGTCGGTCGGACTCATCCGCATCTCGCCCCACATCTTCCGATCGGCGATGGTTTTCTTCAGTCCGTTCTTCGACGCGTCCTCAATGAACGTCCCGACAGTTCGCCGGCCGTAATTGTAATAGTCGCTCTGGAATTTGAGATTGCTGACGATGGTCTCGGGGTCGTCATCGCTCCAGTCGGACAACATCACCACGTAGTCGCGGTCAAACCTGTCGGCGTACCCATCCTTGGGCTCGATGACGATTGCGCCATAGACACCCGTCTGCTCCTGAAAGCCGGAATGGCTGTGGTACCAGTAGGTGCCGCTCTGATGGATCGGAATGCGGTAGGTGAATGTTTGGCCCGGCTCGATTCCAGCAAAGCTTAGCCCTGGAACGCCGTCCATGGCGGCGGGCGATCTTATGCCGTGCCAGTGAATCGAACTTGGCGCGTCGAGTTTATTGGTGACGTTGAGCGTGACAGTATCGCCTTCACGCCACCGCAGAATCGGTCCAGGCACGCCGCCATTGATGCCGGTGGCGATGGTCTTTTTGCCCGTCACGTTTATCGGCGTCTCACCGATGGTGAGGTCGAAACTGGTGCCCGCGAGTGCGGGCTGAGCCGCCAGGGATCTACGGCCGACATTCAAAGCGGTCAATGCGCCAACCACGGTGACGCCCTGGATAAATCGACGCCGCGCAATCGGCCTTGCAGGCCGAAAGTGAGAAATACCGGAATTCATGGATCGAGACCCTTGTCTTCACCCGCCCGCAGCTGAACCTTTTGCGAGTGCCGATGACATGCAGGAAAACGATCTCTCGAACACCCCGGCAACTGACCGACTTTCCCGAACGAAAAGTGCGTCAGCGACTAGTGAGTTGATGATCGAAGGGTTTTCCCGTCATGTGTGATGGGAGAGGCCGAAGCAAGCAATGCTTCGGCCGCGCGTATCGAAAACCCCGGGGCCTCCAGGCCGCGAGGTCGATTTTACGCGATGGGTCTGGGAGGGTCGAAATCCCTATTCGCGATCCGATTGGCCGAGAAGGTCATTTTCTCGATTGTGATGATCGACCCGGTAGAGGAAAAGTCGAACACAACCGTATCCGCGATCGCCGCTGTCGTCGCGCACATCGCAAGGCAATCGAAGTTACAGGTGCAATGACCGCCGGGGCAGTCGCAGGGCGCCCCAGATTCATCCGCCGAAGCGGCACTGACCTGGATATCGGACTGGACACCGTCATCCAAAGCCTGGTGTTCCGCGGCTGTCGATTCGAGAAGCGCAGACTGGCTCGAATGCGCATAGGCGTTCGTACTCCCGACCACGGAGATCAGGAGCAGAAGGATTGGCATCAACCAAATGAACCTGCTGCGCATGCTTGGAATATAGGGCCGCTTGCTCGCCTTGCAAAGCGCGTGATTGCTATCGCTGCCGCAGTCGCCACTTAAAAGACCGCCGAATGCAAGCGCAACGTGCAGTCGTTCACAACGGCACCTTGACCTTCCCACGGTGGGAAGCCCCACATCAGATTCAAGAAATCGAATTGGACGGCTTATCGCCGGTGTCCGGAGGCAGTGATGCAAGACCTTCTTGACCATCAAGAACACGAAGACGCTCCAAAATCTCCAGTGTGCTGCGGCTGTAAGACAGCCGCGGTCGGCGGTGGAACTGCGCTGGTCAAAGATCCGGTCTGCGGGATGCAAGTCAATCCGCTGACGTCGAAGCATCGAGCCGACCATGGTGGGCAGGCCTTTCATTTCTGCTCCACGGGATGTCAGGCGAAGTTCGTTGCCGACCCTGAGAAATATCTTGCGTCCAAGCCCTCGGCGCCTCCGGCTGACGGGCACGGATCGGTCATCTACACCTGTCCGATGCATCCGCAGATTCGGCAGGAGGGGCCTGGCAATTGTCCCATCTGCGGCATGACCCTGGAGCCGCTGACCGTTACCGCCGTGGCTCAGCCCAATCACGAGCTGATCGACATGAGCCGCCGGTTTTGGGTCGGGCTAATTCTGACACTCCCGGTGCTCATACTCGAAATGGGGAGCCATACCCCGGGTCTGAACCTGCACGAGCTTGTGCCACCCGCTATCTCTATCTGGATACAATTCGTGCTGGCGACACCCGTCGTGCTTTGGGCGGGATACCCGTTCTTCCGGCGTGGCTGGGCTTCACTGGTCAGCCGTAATCTGAATATGTTCACGCTCATCGCGCTCGGTACCGGGGCTGCCTACCTCTACAGCCTTGTCGCAACTTTTGTGCCTGGGGTCTTCCCGTTAGGCTTCCGTAGCATGGGCGGAACTGTCTCTGTCTATTACGAGGCAGCAGCGGTCATTACCGTGCTGGTCCTACTAGGTCAGGTCCTTGAGTTGCGAGCCCGCGACCAAACGGGAGGAGCCATTCGCGCGCTCCTCAACTTGGCGCCCAAGACGGCGCGCCGGCTGAAGCAAGGCGGCGACGATGAGGAAATCCCCGTTGACCAAGTCCAGCTCGGAGATCTTCTGCGCGTCCGGCCCGGGGATGGCGTCCCCGTCGATGGCGAGGTCTCGGGGGGCAAGAGCGCTGTCGACGAATCGATGGTGACCGGCGAGTCCATGCCGGCGGCTAAGGCGCAGGGGGACAAGCTGATCGGCGGTACGATCAACGGTACCGGTTCGCTGATCATGCGGGCGGACAAAATCGGTTCCGATACCATGCTGGCGCGCATCGTCGCGATGGTCGCCGAGGCCCAGCGCAGCCGCGCACCGATCCAGCGCATGGCCGACAAGGTCGCGGGATATTTCGTTCCTGCCGTTCTCGGTATCGCTGTCGCTGCCTTCGTCGGCTGGGCCGTCTGGGGGCCTGCGCCGGCTTTCGCCTATGCGCTGATCGCGGCCGTTTCAGTCGTCATCATCGCTTGTCCTTGCGCGCTCGGACTTGCGACGCCGATGTCCATCATGGTCGCCGTCGGTAAGGGCGCAGGTGCGGGTGTGCTGATCAAATCGGCCGAAGCGCTCGAGCGGATGGAAAAGGTAGACACGCTTGTGGTGGATAAGACCGGCACCCTGACCGAGGGTAAGCCCAAGGTGACTGCCGTCGTTGCGGCAGACGGAAACTCAGAGGCGGACATCTTGCGCTTCGCGGCCAGTCTGGAACGATCCAGTGAGCATCCATTAGCCGCGGCGATCCTTGCCGCAGCGAAGGAGCGTGGATTTCCCATTCTGGACGCGACTGATTTTTCATCGGTGACCGGAAAAGGGGTCATCGGCAACGTTGAGGGCAAAGCCCTGGTCCTGGGAAACGCCAAGCTGATGACCGATCAGGGCATCGAGCTGGGCGCACTTGCTCAGCAAGCTGACGAGCTTCGTAAAAGCGGTGCAACCGCTCTATTTCTCGGTGTCGATGGCAGACCAGCAGGCGTGATCGCCATCGCCGACCCGATCAAACAGACAACGGTCGCGGCCCTCGATACGCTGCGGGCGGACGGTATCCACATCGTGATGCTGACGGGCGATAACCAGACGACAGCGGAAGCTGTCGCGCACACGCTGGGCATTGATGCAATCGAAGCCGACGTCCTGCCGGAAGACAAAAGCCGTATCGTGCGGAAACTCCGGGCAGAGGGAAAAATCGTCGCCATGGCCGGCGATGGAGTCAATGACGCGCCGGCTCTTGCCGAGGCCGATATCGGAATAGCGATGGGTACCGGAACCGAAGCTGCGATTCAGAGCGCGGGCGTTACGCTGGTCAAAGGCGATCTCGCGGGCATTGCGCGCGCTCGCACGCTTAGCCGGATGACGATGCGCAATATTCGGCAGAACTTGGTGTTCGCCTTCGCCTATAACGCGGTCGGGATCCCAATTGCGGCCGGCGCTTTGTATCCCACGTTCGGCATATTGCTCAGCCCGGTGGTCGCCGCGCTTGCAATGTCGCTGAGCTCTGTTTCGGTAATTGGCAATGCACTTCGATTGAAGGGACGACATTTTGGTGGGTGATGTGCCGAGTGTTTGATTTGTTGACGCGAGAGCGCGCGTTTAGATGATCATCAATGGTCGGCGCGGGATATGAGGTGATCGCGATCTGTTCGGCGAGAACCATGTGGCACGTCAGCCAAATTTGACAGTACAGACTTTAAGAAAATCGCGACCGGCCCACTCTAGACGATGACCTGCGCCCCTGAAATTCCTCCAGAAATGCGTAGAGTCCGTCCCTTGAAGGAGACGGATGATGAAGCGATCGCGGTTCACAGAAGAGCAGATCATCGGGATCCTGCGCGAGCAGGAGGCAGGCGGGACGACGGCGGATGTGTGCCGTAAGCATGGGATCAGCCAGACGACGTTTTTCAAGTGGAAGTCGAAGTTTGGCGGTCTGGAGGTGTCGGAGGCCCGTCGGCTGAAAACGCTCGAGGACGAGAACGCCAAGCTGAAGAGGCTGCTGGCGGAGGCGATGCTGGACAATGCGATGTTGAAGGACATCGCTGCAAAAAAATGGTGACGCCCGCTGCCAAGAGGGAGGCCGTCGCTCATCTGTGCCGATCCTGGAAGGTGAGCGAGCGGCGGGCATGCGCGGTGATCGGCACGGATCGCAGTTCGGTCCGGTACGCGAGCCGGCGACCGGCCGACGAGCCAATCCGCACCCGATTGCGCGAACTGGCGGCGATCCGCCGCCGCTTCGGCTATCGCCGGCTGCACGTGCTGTTGGACCGCGAAGGCCTGCGGCTCAATCACAAGAAGCTGAGGCGGCTCTACCGCGAGGAACGGCTGCAGGTCCGCCGGCGTGGCGGTCGCAAGCGAGCGCTCGGTACGCGGGCGCCGATGGTGCTGCCGCAGGGGTCGAACCAGCGCTGGTCGCTCGACTTCGTGTCGGACACGCTGACCGACGGCCGGCGCTTCCGCATCCTGGCGGTTGTCGACGACTTCACGCGCGAATGCCTGTGCCTGGTCGCCGACACGTCGCTCTCCGGGGCGCGCGTGGCCCGCGAACTCGACCTGGTCATTGCCCGCCGCGGCCGGCCGCTCGGCTGCGTGTCTACGCGAGCTTCTCGCCGGCGCGCCGAAGCAGTTCCTCTATGTCGAACCGTTTCCCCGAGGACGGCGGTCTCGTGTTCGAGCATGCTTGCCGGCTCGGCCTCGAAGGCATCGCCTTGAAGCGAAAAGATGCCCCTACCTAGCACTACTTTGGCACTTTAGGCTGTGCGATATCTGCGAGGAGGATGTTACAGTGAGGACATCGTCTGGGTGTCTGTCTTTCGAAGAGATCGAGGATGGCTTGCCTGATGGCCGGCATGCTCGGTTGTGGCGGCGGTCCCGCGACTCTTTTTTTTCCGTCCCGCAGCTTTGAGGCGGCGGGATTGGAGGAAGGCGTAGGCGATCATCGTCATCAACGCATGTCGATGTAATCCGGTCCAGGATCGGCCTTCGAAGTGATCGAGCCCAAGCTCCTCCTTGAGCTGCTGGTGGGCCTGTTCACAGATCCACCTGGCCTTGATCGTGGCGGCGAGCGTCTTGATGGTGGCATCGGCCGGCAGGTTCGAGACATAGTATTTTTGCTCCCCGGTCGACCGCCGCTCGCCGACGAGCCAGACCTCGTCGCCAGGCATGCACTGCATCCGATTATCGAGCATCCGGTGCTTATGGCCATCCGCGACGCGGACACGGCGGGCCGCGAAGAGACAGGACAGCCGACCTTTGGTGCCCCGCCGCCAGCTGACCTTTTGCCATTTCCCCGCGCTCAACAACGCCTCAGCAGAGACCGGGGGCTGATCAGGGATATGGTATTTGCGGGGCTTTCCAGTCTGCGCGACGGGGAAGAGCAGGGCAACGTCGGCGGGATAAACGTTCTGGCGCCGCGACAGACCCACCGCCCAGAGCAGACCGCGCTTGCTTAAAGCCTGGCGGAAAGGTCCGCTGGAGCCGTACCCTGAATCGGCAAGCACACAGCCGAAACGCCCACCGGAGGCGATGACGCGGTCAATCTCCGCGATCGCAATCTCCGGCTTTGTCAGAGCAGCCTGTCTATCCTTTGGCACACGGGCTCGCGCCATGCGCTCAGGATCATCGGTCCAGCTCTCGGGCAGGAACAGCCGCAGGCCGACCATCACCGGCACCTCGCCGGACGCCAATGTGACCGAGACCAGGGACTGACAGTTGGCGGTCTTCCCCAGCGACGAAGCATATTGTGGCGCGACGCCAACCGAGTGACGTCCCTTCTTGGGCAACGCCGTGTCATCGATGACAAGAAAACCCGCCTCATCGCCAACCAGCCTGTCTGCCTCCTTCAGCAGGGTAGCCTCGAGTGGAGCACTGTCCCAAACTCCGGCAGCGACGAAATGATGAAGCTGATCGTAGCCGACCTCGCCAGTGCGCGCCGCCATCGGCTGAACGCTCTTGCGGTCTCCCGGACCAATCAAACCCGCGATATAGAGAGGACACATCCGCGCCCGCGTCTTATGCCCTAGCGCCGCAACAAACGGCGCAAGCCAGCGATCGAGATCACCTTGCCAGTCAACGTCCATGGGTCGGCCCTCCATAAGCCGACCTCTCATGAATCACGCAAACCAGCTCTTGGGAATCCCAAAAACGAGACCGCTCCTAAAAATCTGCCAAAGTAGTGCTAGCGCCGCAACAAACGGCGCAAGCCAGCGATCGAGATCACCTTGCCAGTCAACGTCCATGGGTCGGCCCTCCATAAGCCGACCTCTCATGAATCACGCAAACCAGCTCTTGGGAATCCCAAAAACGAGACCGCTCCTAAAAATCTGCCAAAGTAGTGCTAGTCGGTGAACAGGCCAGTTGGGTCAAAATAAAGTGCAAGGCGACAGGCACGTACCCGATCATTGCCCCCGTTGAGAAGCTCGGCTCGAGTCCAAGGCGAGTAGCGTCGCTTTATATCGGAGCGATGGGAATGCGGCGAGCTGCTGTATTCTGGCAAGGTGCGATCCGGCTATACCGAGGCCCCTGCTCAGGAGCTGCGCGAGCGACTGGATTCCCTCATCAGCGGCGCATCGCCCCTAGGAGAACCGATCTCCAACCCGAAAGCGACCTGGGTTCGCCCCGCGCTCCTGACGGAGATCCAATATGGCGGGATCAGTGGGGCGGAATCCTGCGCGAGGCAGGACATCGAACTCGAGATACCTCCCAGTGCTTTCACAATGTTCAATCCGCCGCAAACGCGCCAGACGCAAAATCGGACAGAATGACCCTCTGATCACATCCGAGCCTTCGAAGGCACCTTAACGGAATAAGTTCTATCGCGAGCAGGCGTCGTGACCGTCGCCATGGCGAGCAAGACAACCTGATTCCAGGCCGTGCTGACGCACGGCCACATTTACCACCAGCCGGTGATGGCCTAATTTATACGGCGGCACCTAATCGGCCGCTCAAGCTTATAAGGGTGCAGAAGAGCTGATGATGATCTAAGCGCGCCGTAGGACTAGATACCTCGCGGTACTGTCGGAGCTTCGAGTTGGATAGACTGATTGGACCGATTAGCGGACTTCATTCATTAGCGCCAGCGGCAAAATCTGCCGCAACAACAGGCCGTGCATGACCGCACCAGGCTGCTCTTTCACGGGCGGAAATTGTATTCCGCGTTCGACTATGATCGCGATCGCGCAACTAAACCGGAGACTGAGCCCGCGCGCGTGTCGCCGCGACCTTCGGCTTGAGCGCATCGACCGCCTTTTCGACCCTGGTGCCCTTAAAGAAATCCGGATTCATCCCGGCATGAAGTTCGGCCGGGTTGGTAAATGTGAAATCGCGGAAGTCGTCGGCGCTGACCTTGCCATCCTCTACCATTTCGAATGCCTCGCCAAGCACGTCGCGCATGTCCGGAACGTCCCAGTGAGCGTTGTCGGAACCCAGCATCGCTTTGAGTGACGCTCGAAGCGGATTGCTTTTACGATTAAATGCTTGAGTAGTCACCGGATCGTCTGCCTCGCATCCGAACCAGAAGGGGGCGACGAAGAGGTCAAGCATTTCCTCGACGCGTGTCATGCCAACCGCTTCAAAATTGTCGATCTGCTCGACCCGCGGCTGAGAGCGGCTGAAGATTGTCTGGATGTCTTCGCTGTGGCGGCGCACCTTTTCATCGCCGTACTCCTCCACCAGCCGCATGTAGAGCTTGAGGTCGAGGTTCGCCGGGTCGTAGTCCCCGATGTTTTTGGCGCTCCGGCGGTTCCAATGGCCGATCAGGTCGGACATCAGGTTTACGCCCCAACCGGCGCCGCCTTCGAGAAACGCGAAGTTGACGCCCGGAAATCGATGGGTGACTCCGCCCATGAACAGCGCCTTGCAGATCGCCTCGCCTCCCGCAGCAAGGATCCCTATGTGATTGTAACAGTAGTTCGCTATCTGGACCCGGCCGCCATACACCGCGCTGGAATGGAATGTGGCCGCCACGCCCAAATCCGAGCATGCCGCCCATACCGGATCATAGTCGTACTCGCTGCCCAGAGCGAGGAAGTCAAGGCGCTCCGGGTCTCCGGCGGTCGCCGGCCGCTTGACGTAGCTGCGCAACACCGCCGCCTTCATTCCCAGCTCGCGGCGGGCATAATGCAACTCGGCGACGGCTTCCCCCGGCGTGTGGCAAGGGATTACGGCGGCGGGAGTCATCCGATCTGCGAACGGGGCGTAACTCTCGGAAATATAGAGGTTATAGGCTCGGCAGCACGCCAACCGCAGGTCCTCGTCGGCGAATTGCGAGACTGCGAGCCCATCGCTCGGGTAGACGATGGCGAAGTCGATGCCGAACTCGTCGAGCCGCTGGGCGTAGAGCTTGGGCAGCGTGGCGGTTGCCCGGTCAAGAGTATTACGTGTTGGCCATACCCACGAGCCCGAATCCTTGGTCCAGGACGATTCCTCCTCGCTGAGTCTATACTGGCGCTTGGTCGGTGCTCGCTTGTATCGGTCCACCATCGTTGGGCCGCCGACATGGTCAACGTAGTCCATGAATACCGGTGCTACTTCGATGGCATGACCGTCGCCGTCAATGACCGGGTGGTTCAGACCGGCTCGGATAGCGGCTGCACTGCGACCGGCCATGGTGTTTCCTCCGTCAAGTCTGCTTCGAGATGTTCCGGCGGCGTAAGGCCAAACTGGAGGTGGAGTCAAGCGCTTCGGCCAGTGACGATGGAGGGGCTAATGTCCGTTTGGGCGGCCCGTCCTGAATTGGTTTCTCGGCATTGGTCGGACCAACGGGTAAATCGGCGATGCGCGCCAATCCGTGCTGGCTCGTGCTGGCATCATCGCTCTGCTGCTGAGAGACGCCGCCGATTTGATGATCGTCGGTGTCGTAAAACGTCACCCTACCGTCGATCTCGAGCGCCAACCGGCGTGACGCGGGAAAGTACGCGTGACGCGTCGCATTTTGGCCTCCCGTAGACGCGGGGTGGCCGAGATTTGCGCCCCACCAACGGGCGAAATTTGCGCCTTTCGCTGGAATAGAAAGGCTCACTTCACTGGAGATATCGCCTTCTTGCTGGTTCGCGGGTGACTGCCCGAACGAAGATTCGCCGGCACGGCGTTCCCCGTGTCGCGGTTGCAGCGGAGATGTCTGGGTTAACTATCCAAGCGGTTGAATCAAACGAGCCAAGTCGAATTCGGTTCGTCTGAATCGATGCTGAATCGTTCTTCCAGCTTCCCGGCGAGTTGCGCCAGAAACTCGCCGCCGGGACGTCCGGCCGGAATAAGAAATGGCAGGTCATGGCCGCCTCGGTCGTGCGCATCGATTGATGTCCGCCGGCACCGCGGCCAGGAGGATCAGAAGACGTTTCCGATGCCCGCTACCTCCCGGCGCTATAGACGGCCGCGACGGAATATGAAGAGCACGATGACGACAATCAGGATCACGCCGAGGATGCCAATCCCACCGCCCGCGCCATAGTGGGAATAGCCATAATAACCCCCACCGAGGCCACCAAACAGGAGGAGCAGGATGATGATGATCAGGATCAAGTCCACGACATTTCCTTTGCGACAGCGACAGATGACTCGAGAGTTCAGCGGTCTTAGACATTTAAAAAGCTCACGGCGGCGAAGTAGCGGATTGCGAGGGTGCTCCTGTGCCGGTCGGCGCCTTGCCAGTCGAAGGTTCCGCGGTCCTGGCATCCTTCTTCTTTTCCATCGCCATCCCGTTGGCAGTGTCGGCTGTGCGGCTCATACCGTTGCTGTGCACGGACGATCCGGCAGCACCATGAGAGTTGCCCGCCGGCAGGCCTTCGGCGCTCGTGCCGGAGGAACGTATCGTGGGACTGGCACTACTCGGCAGCCCCCTTGTATCGCTTGGCACCGTAGCACCTGTCTCGGGCACGGATGGCCCGCTATTTCCGTTCGAAGTTTGAGCAATGGCCGACGAAACGCTCATGGAGAATAGGAACGCGGATGCCAGAAGGATTTTCAACGTCGTCTCCGCTGTGTGATCGCGTGTGCCTACAGTTGCCAACGTGGTGTCGACATGATCGTTCCCCGCGTCGCGGCGTCAGGTCGATGAAGTCCTGCCGGCAGTCCCCGCTGGAACATTTCGTGGCCGCCCCGTGTGTTGCTAAAACCGCAATACTGGAGCCTGTTCTCGTAGCCTTCAGCGATGTGATCGGCTTTGCGGGGCTTTGGCGAAATTTGCGCGCAAGCCATTCACGATTTTTGACATTGTGTACGTCGTGCTGAGGTCCTGGGGTCAAATTCGGGGCCCTAACAATCTTGGGCTACTCACGTGCTTTCGATGTTGAGTGCTCGATAGCGGACAAGCTGCTTTCGTCCCGGCCAAGTCATCCCGCATCAGCTTCGCGCTCATCTCGGTCCGGAAGGGCCATTTTACCGGCTCCTCTAAACGGACATCACGAATTCCAAACTGTTGGTCGCGGCTGCGCAAGAAACGGGCAGCTATTTGATTGATGTCCGCAAAGACCGTCGGCCAAATCAGCCGCCACCACCCGGCTGCCAAACGAGGGTGCGGGGGTTAGCATAGGCAGCATTTCCGACATGGCACATCGCACGGTCCACAAACGTTGTTGCATTGCGTTGAAACCATGTGGATGCCGCCATGGGCACGACCAAGCTCGCTACCTACACTGCCAAAAGGGATTTCAAGAAGACCGCAGAACCCAGCGGCAGATACAAAGTGCTGCCATCGGCGCGGCTGCGTTACGTGATTCAAAAGCACGACGCGACGCGCCTGCATTATGATCTTCGGCTTGAGTTCGATGGTGTTTTCAAGTCATGGGCGGTGACAAAGGGCCCGTCACTCGACCCCCACGACAAGCGTTTAGCCGTCGAAGTCGAGGATCATCCGCTGGACTATGGCGATTTCGAGGGCACGATCCCGAAGGGCCAGTATGGCGGCGGCACGGTGCAGCTTTGGGATCGCGGCTATTGGGAGCCGGAGGGCGGCCAGGACCCTGAGGCGGCGCTGAAGAAGGGCGATTTCAAATTCGTACTCGACGGCGGGCGGTTGCACGGTTCATGGGTGCTGGTCCGCATGCACGGCGACAAGTTCGGCGGTAAGCGGACCAACTGGCTTCTGATCAAACATCATGACGGGCTGGAGCGGGAGGGCGATGGCGACGCTCTGCTGGCCGACGACAAGTCCATCGCATCCGGGCGTCCGATGGCGGACATCGCCGCCGGCAAGGGCCGCGCGCCCAAGCCGTTCATGCTGCCGGCCGCCAAGGGTAATGCGGACGCGGTCTGGAACTCGAACCGGGCATCGGCGGACGATCCCGTCGCGGCGAAAGCATCCGCCGCGGCTAAGCCCGTAAAGGCTGCGCGCGCCGTCAAGGCACTGCCCGACTTCGTTGCGCCGCAGCTCTGCACTCTAGTCGCCCGCCCGCCCGGCACCGCCGAATGGGCGCATGAGATCAAGTTTGACGGCTATCGCGTGCAGCTGCGCATGGTAGGCGGCAAGGCGATCTTGCGCACCCGCAAGGGCCTGGACTGGACGGCCAAGTTCGGCGCGATTGCCAAGGCCGCCGCCGACCTGCCGGACTGCATGATCGATGGTGAGATCGTCGCGCTGGACCATAACGGCGCGCCGGATTTTGCCGCTCTGCAGGCGGCCTTGTCTGACGGAAAGACCGACCAGCTCGTCTTCTTCGTGTTTGATCTGCTGTTCGCCGAGAGCGCGGACCTGCGCCCGCTGCCGCTGTCGGAACGCAAGGCCCGCCTTCAATCGCTATTGGACGCGAAGGACCGGCCACTGATCCGCTATGTCGATCATTTCTTGAGCGGCGGCGACGCCGTGCTGAAATCGGCCTGCCAGATATCGCTGGAGGGCATCGTCTCCAAGCGCCTGGCTGCGCCATATCAATCCGGGCGCGGCGACGACTGGACCAAGTCGAAATGCCGGGCCGGGCATGAGGTGGTGATCGGCGGCTGGAGCGAGACCAACGGCAAATTCCGCTCGCTGCTGGTCGGCGTCCATCGCGGCGAACATCTGATCTATGTCGGCCGCGTTGGCACCGGATACGGCCGCGATACGGTCGACCGCATCTTCCCGCGCATCAAGGCGCAAGCGGCCGACACCAGCCCGTTCGGCGGTATCAACGCCCCGCGCCGTGAGCGCGAGGTCCATTGGATGAAACCCGTGCTGGTGGCAGAGATCGAGTTCGCCGGCTGGACCGGCGACGGCATGGTCCGCCAAGCCGCGTTCAAAGGCCTGCGCGAGGACAAGCCGGCGGACGAGGTCGAGGTGGAGATGCCGGCCATCGCGAAGACGACGCCACTGGCCGAGCCGTCGCCCATCGTCCGCTCCAGCACCCAGCCGAGCGTCGTGATGAGCGTGCCGATCTCCAACCCAGCCAAGGCCCTGTGGCCCGACGGCGGCAACGGCAACCCAGTGACCAAGCTGGAGCTGGCGCAATATTATGAGGCGGTGGGCGCTTGGATGCTGCCGCATATAAAGGGCCGGCCCTGCTCGCTCATCCGCGCGCCCGACGGCATCGAAGGGGAGCTGTTTTTCCAGCGCCACGCGATGAAGGGCACTTCGAACCTATTGGAACTCACGACGGTGTCCGGCGACCGCAAGCCCTATCTCCAGATCGATCGCGTGGAAGGTCTGGCGGCCGTTGCCCAGATCGGGGCGGTGGAGCTGCACCCGTGGAACTGCGAGCCTGGCC
Organism: Alphaproteobacteria bacterium; assembly: GCA_965276835.1. Taxonomy (GTDB): domain Bacteria; phylum Pseudomonadota; class Alphaproteobacteria; order BOG-932; family Roseiterribacteraceae; genus BOG-932. The sequence goes on along the minus strand of OZ255631.1, from coordinate 5,982,688 downwards.
ACCCGGACCAGCCGGGCCGCTTCGTCTTCGACCTCGACCCTGCGCCTGACGTGCCGTTCGAAAGCGTCATTAAGGCCGCGCTGGAGGTGCGCGACCGGTTGAGTGATCTCGGCCTGGTCAGCTTTTGCAAGACCACCGGCGGCAAGGGCCTCCATGTCGTCACGCCGCTGAAGGCCGCGAAGATTTCTTGGGGCGATGCGAAGGGCGCGGCGCGCGAAATCTGTCTGCAGATGGCGGCCGACAGCCCGGCGAAGTATCTAACCACGATGGCGAAGAAGGACCGCACCGGCCGCATCTTCCTGGATTATCTGCGCAACGACCGCATGTCGACGGCGGTGGCGCCTTTGTCGCCGCGCGCCAGGGCGGGCGCGACCGTCTCCATGCCGCTGACCTGGAGCCAAGTGAAGAAGGGCCTCGAGCCCGCGCGCTTCACCCTACGCACCGTACCGACGCTGCTGGCCAAGACCAAGGCGTGGGAGGAGTATTGTGACTCCGAGCGCCCGTTGCTCGCGGCCATGAAGCGGCTGGCCAAGATCGCCCGCGCCGCCTGACGCATGGCGCGCAAGCTTAAGGTCTATCAGGCGCCGTTCGGCTTCCATGAATCGGTGGTTGCGGCCTCCAGCCAAGCGGCGGCGTTACGCGCATGGGGGTCGCATCAGAACCTGTTCGCCGATGGATCGGCCAAGGTCGCCACCGACGAAGCGGCGATTGCGGCGGCGCTGGCCCACCCTGAAACGCCGCTCCGCCGCGCCGTTGGCTCCAGCGACCCGTTCCAGCTAGAGGCGAAGAGCCTGCCCAAGGTGCCGCGCGCGGAAAAGGCACCAACTGCAAAACCGAAGGCCGAGACGCCTGCGAAGAAACCCGCTAAGCCTGAACCGCCACCCACCGACCGCACTCCGCTGGATCAAGCCGAGAAACGGCTGCGCGACCTTGCCGACAAGCGCAGGCGAGAGGAGGATCGGTTCAAACGCCGGCTGGAAGACCTCCAGGCCGAACAGGCCGACGCGCAGCGGTCCTATGTCGAGGAACGGAAGGCAGCCGACGCCGCGGTCGAAACTGCGCGCGAGGCCTATCGCAAGGCCGGCGGGCGGGCTTGAAGCTCAGCCCGCCTTGCGACGCGGCGCAGCCTTCGCCTTATCGCCGGATTTTCCTTTCGTCCCTCTGGCTGACGGTGCAGCCTTCGCGGATTTGCCCGCCAAACTCGCCTTCAGCGCCGCCATCAGGTCGATGACATTGGTGTCGTCCGGCTCCTCCGCCGCAACTGGCTTGTGGCCCTTCTGCTTGTCGGCGATCAGCTTCTTCAGCGCCTCTTCATACCGGTCGACGAACTTGCTGGGGTCGAACGGGCCTTCCTTCTGCTCGATGATCTTTTCGGCGATGTCGATCATGCCCGGGTCGGGCTTCGCGTCGGCGATCGAGCCGAAAATCTCGCCGGGTTTGCGCACCTCGTCATCGGTGCGCAGCGAATAGGCCAGGATGCCGTTGTCGCGCGGCTCCAACGCCAGGATGCGCTCGCGGGTCGACAGCACCACCCGGCCCAGCGCGATCTGCCCTGACCGCTCCATTGCCTCGCGGATCACGGCAAAAGCCTCCTGTGCCAACTTGCCGTCCGGCGCCAGGTAATAAGGATGGTCCCAATAGATGCGGTCGATTTCGTCCGCCGGCACGAACCGCTCGATATCGATAGTCTTCGTGCTCTCCAGCTTCACCGAGCGGATTTCGTCCTCGGTCACCAGGATATATTTGCCCTTTTCGACCTCATAGCCCTTCACCAGGTCCGACCGATTAACCGGCCCGGTGTCGGGATCGGTCGTGATCATCTTTATCCGGTTGTTGGTCTTCGGATTGATCAGGTTGAAATGCACGTCGCCCGCGGCATTGGTCGCCGTGTAGAGCGCCACCGGGCAGGTGACGAGCGAGAGGCGCAAATGCCCCTGCCAGGTCGGACGGTAGGCCATGAGTCGTCTCCAAAGTAACCGGATTCAGCTGGCGAAGACTCAATCAACAAGCGGCGCGGCGATTCGTTCGCTAGCCGCAGGAGGTCGTCTCTCCGGTTGATAGATCGACTTTGAAACAATGCTCATGTCCGCTGGCGACATCGTGAACGATCACACGCATTTCATCATCAGTGTCTGTTGCAGCCGGGTGGCGTTCGACAAAGGCGACGACAGCGGCTTCGAAGCTGCCTTCCTCGACGAGCACGGCGTGGTGCCGGTCGATATGTCCGGCGTGGACGCGAAAGCGACGCAGCGTAGCGGTTGTGGTCATGTGTCCTCCTCACTGCTTAACGCGCGAGACCGCAAAAAGGATTCAATTCATCGGAAGTGTTGCAGGGAGCCATCGGCCGCAGCGATGTGTTTGCTGCCACGGAGGAGCGGCGATGACGATTGAAGAACTCATGAACGAATGGCGTGGGACCCGCGAGCGCATCGCGGTTCATATCGACGCGATTGGCTCTAGTAACCGCATTCACCTCGTCGGCGATCCGTCTGCCGATGCCGCAGAGGTTTCTCTTGCCAAGCTCAAAGCTTGGCAGCAGGAAATCGATGAACTGATGATCGAATGGCTGATGCCAGATTAACAGTCTGGCAGCAGAATGATGTTCGTCGCCGCAGCGAAACCTAGTCATCGTCGGCTTCGCACCGATAGTGTTGAAGAAGTGGGCGGTCCGCGGCCTGTCCGAAATTGGGGCTTAGGGCTAGGTCTGTGTATCGCATCCAAGATCGCACGCCGCCACGCTGGGGATGTTATCGGCAACGTCCTCCGTGAAAGAAGCAAAATTCACGTTCCGGTTGACAAGGCAATGATAGTGATTTTGGGATCATCTTGTAGTGTTGTCATCAACGTCGCTTGATTCGTAAGCGCGCTTGACGTGGCTTCGGCGGTTGCTTTCGCGGGCCGAATTTAGAGACAGGCCCTCAGCTCTCTCAAAACACGCCTGATCTCGGTTTTCACGGTTCCAAGTGGGATATCTGTTTGAGCCGCGTAAGCGCGGTGCGTGAGGTCGCGAATGAAGATGCCTGAGAAGGTATTGCGTGATCTTGCACTCATCGTCCGGAGCCTCGCCGAGATTGCACGGAAATCGCTTGCCAGCGCGCAGATATCGAACGGTGTGGGCTTTGGATCGGGATAAAATGGCAGGTCATCGGACGGATCGCATGGCCGCGCGCGTTCGTAACGCAGGCGATCGAGCGCGCAATTTCTCACGATCCTTGTCATCAACGCCAGCAGGCGGCCCTGTCGGATATCAAATGTTGGAGCCTTAAGCCAAACGAGAAGAAACGCTTCTTGCAGTGACTCTTCCGCACGCGCTCGATCGCCTAAAATCCTTACTGCGACCGCCATAAGGCGCGGCGCGGTTACTTTGTATAACTGCGAGAAAGCCTCTTTTTCGCCGTCGGCGACACGCCGAAACAGGTGATCAAGCACTGTGTGGTCAACCGCGGTCGTAGGGCCGGAAACCCTGCTTCCAGGCCCTCGTCCTATCGCCTTCTGATCTTCCATGAGTTGTTTACGACCGGAACGGCCGAACGGTTCTCTGAAAACGGATGAATGTTGAAAAATTTTCATCCACACAAGGGCTAAGCAACTGTGTGCCTGCCTTTTCCGGTGAGCCTGGGGGAGCGCGTGGCTCTCTCAGTCGCTGGCGTGCTTTGTCTCCAGGGTGTCACTCGTACCGGAACTCCGGACTATATTGAGACTACGGCGTTGGCAGCATCTGCACAACGCGTCGCCGTGTCCACTTTCGAGTTCATTTTAATCCATTGCTACGTCGAATTTGGGTCGCGAGCCGACATGAAACCCGCCAGTCTGGCGTCAGAATCCGCGGTGCTGGCAGTCCCCCCGCCCCATTTCAAATACTTTATGTCGAGGCACCTTAATTCTCTCACGGCCGATGTTGGTCGCAGAGGAGAAAGGGAATAGCACATTCCGAGTTTGATCCAGCCGCCAGAGATCGGCGAGTCTGGAACGCGGGTCGAAAGGTAAGCAGCAAGCGTGCTTTGAAACCGCAGTGTCTGGGCTGTGCGTTTTTGGTTAGACCGAGAGAAACGGGTTCGAGATCGCTTTGTTTGATCTTGCGATTGACAGCAAGCTTCGCGGTTGCGACGTCGTAAAATAAAAGATTGCCGGACTCATCAGTCGCGGAAGAGTTCGGCCTCGCGCAATTGGTGTTCAGCAGAAGACCGGCCGACCGGTCCAACTCGAGCTTCGTGTTTCCGAGCCGGATCGATCGTCCCGGACATATCACCACCCGACAGTATGCTCGTCTCGTCGACGAGTGGGTGACCGGAATTGGGCTACGTGCGCAAGATTACGGCCCCCCCCCGCAGTGGCGAACAAAAGCTTCGATTATTTGTAAGCAAACCGGCAACCATCGTGCTGCCCAAGATCCTGCTTGGGCATACCAAGATCGCGAGCACTGCCGCTATCTCGGCGTTGAAATTGAGGATGCGCTCCCCTTAGCCGAAGGGACGGAGATTTAGCCAGGCATGCTCCCTGGCATCACTTGCGGGAGCTCCGCACAAATGGACCTCCGGCGGAAGTGCGCCCATCCCCGCCGTCGCACAGCGCTGGACGACGTTGACAACGCGGACAAAGACTGGGTTGGGATATTAGTCCGCCCTAAATGTTTGGCCCATAGCAAGGCGAAGAGAAAATCCAATACGCTCGGTCAGGCTGCAGCAGCTAAATCGCGAACATGCTGGACGACATCGCCGGCGTCATAGGGCTTTGCGATAAAGCGGCATCCTTCCGGCAGGTCGTTGTCTGCGGGTTTCGGCTGCCCCGACGTTACCAGTAATCCGATCCACGGCCAGTGTTTGCGGGCGTGATGCGCGAGGTGCACGCCAGTAAGCTCGCCGGGCATATGTACATCTGTGAATAGGACGTGCAGGCGGCTTGCCTCGGCTTCAAGAATTATAAGAGCGGCTTGAACGTTCTCGGCCTCAAGCACTTCAAAGCCAGCATCGGAAAAGTCCTCAGCAGTAGACATTCGAATTAGCATTTCGTCTTCAACGACGATGACGACGATGTTTTGCACAAGAGATTCATCTATCATAGTATGATAAAGGTTGAAATGATGTAATGTTCCGGCAAGAGCGTCTCACGATCAATATAACTTCCCGGAAAAATCCTGTAATTGCTCGGAGGTCGCGAATTCGCTCTTCGAAGCGTAAGATGGACGCGTATTCCGCCGTCCTGTACCGTAGGCCGCATTGGCTGAGCCACCGCCCCCGAAGGACACTGCGCTCGGGTGCCGGCAAGCCTCGGACTAAAGACCTGGAGCTGTCAAAGTGGGCTTAATTGCCACCGAACAAGTCCCGCCGAGCGACCTCTACATCACTCTTGAGCTGCATCGACGGGTGGCCAAGAACACCGATCACTTTAAGGAAAAGGTGGCGCTGCAAGACATTGCCGCGCAAATGCTTGATCATCCCGAGCAGGTTCTCCCAAAACTTGTCGAGCGGGCGATGGAGATGACCGGCGCCGTATCGGCAGGGATCAGCGCGTTTGAAACACAGGAGGGGACGCCGGGGATATTCCGGTGGCGCGACCTGAAAGGCGAGCTGGCTCCTTTCGAAGGAGCGATCACGCCGCGCGATTACAGCCCTTGCGGCGTATGTCTCGATCGGTTCGAGCCCACTCTCACGCGGCATCCCGAGCGCCATTACAGCTGGATTGCCGAAGCCGGAGTGTGCTGTCCGGAAGTGCTGTTGGTGCCGCTTTACGTCGCGCACGGGCACCCGCTCGGCACCCTATGGATCGTGTCGGAACAAGAAGGCCATTTCGATAGCGGCCACGCCCGCATTATGCGGGAACTGGCATCGTTCACGGGTATCGCACTCACAATGCTGCGCGATCAGCAACGGCTAAAGGATGCCGTAAAACAGCAGGAAATCCTGGCCGCCGAGATAAGCCATCGCGTCAAAAATCTATTCTCGATCGTCGATGCAATGATTTTCATGAGCAAGCGGTCAGCCACATCGGCCGAGGACATGGCGGCGAGCCTCTCTGGTCGGTTGCATGCCCTTGCGGCCGCGCACGCCCTCGTTCGCCGAAGTTTCAGCACAGGAGCGGGCGAGCCGCTTCAATCTACGGCTAGCCTGAAGGGGTTAATTCTTGCCATCCTCAAACCCTACGAGGTAGCCGGCGCCGAGCGGTCCACCATAGAAGGGCCGGACATCGGTCTTGGCGACCAGGCGACAACCGCCCTCGCGCTTGTCCTCCACGAACTCGCAACCAATGCCGCCAAATATGGGGCGCTTTCTCGTTATGAAGGCCACGTATCGGTGAGTTGGGGACTGGAGGGAGAGAAACTCGCTTTGCGGTGGCGGGAAACCGGTGGCCCGGAAATCATGGCTGCGCCACAAGGACAGGGCTTTGGCAGCACCTTGGCGCGCGATACTGTCGTACGTCAGCTAGGCGGAACGTTTGCCGTCGACTGGCAGGAGCTGGGGTTAATAGCGCACTTTCTGATGCCGTTGGCGAAGCTGACGGATCAGTAAATTTATTACTGCTGACAGTGCTGCGCTTGCGAAGCACTGGGTCCGATTGGACGCTGATCACCCCGAAAACTGGGTCTTATTCTACGCCGAATCACATCTCATTGGCATGGATGGGTTCCGGCTCGAGCCCGATCAGCGGAATGAAACTTTAATTCGATCTCGCGCTTCTTTAATCGGCGGCCGCGAGCAGCAGCCGAATTTTCTCTTCCAACTCGAATTGCGAAAACGGCTTGGTCAAGCGTGGCCGATCTCGGAACTTGGGCGGGAGAGCCCAATTCCCGTATCCACTGGCTAGAACGAATGGAATCCTGCGATCGTCGAGTGCTTCCGCCACGGGATATACCTCGCCGCCACGGATCGTGACGTCGAGGACTGCCGCATCGATCGCTTCGTCATGGGCCAGTTGTAGCGCTGAAGTCAGCTTGGGAACCGGCCCGACGACGACACATCCAAGCTCCTCAAGCGTGTCGGCAATGACCATGGCGATGACGGCTTCGTCTTCGACAACCAAAACCCGCCGGCCAGTCAGCGTGTTGTCCATCATGAGTTCCCCCTACCCTCATCGAAGCTCTGAATATGACCGATTTCGGGCGTGAGCGGCAGAGTGATTGTGCACCATAGTCCCTCCGGCAGAAATTGCCGGCTCACCTCGGCATCAAATTCGTAGATCAGGGCCTGCTCGATGAGGGTGGTCCCGAACCCGGACCGGGTCGGCAACGTCACCGGCGGGCCGCCGGATTCCATCCAGATTATCGTCAAGGTCGGCGCCGCCGCGTCCAGGATCGCCTCGCTGGCAACGGCCAGACGGCCGCCGATACTGGAGAGCGCGCCAAATTTCGCTGCATTGCTCGCAAGCTCGTGAAACGCCATCGCAAGAGCCATGCCCGCCCGCGGCGTCAGCGCAACGCCTGGCCCAGAGATGAGGACATTGCCGTTGCCGCGATCGTAGGCCGCCAGTTCGGTCGTAAGGATCGCTTTCAGCGAGACGATACCTTGGCCGGAATTCGTCAGCAAACTATGCGCCTTGGTGATCGCCGCGATCCGACCCTCGATTTCGGCGGCGAGCCGAACGGGCTCGAGACCGCTTTTGATCGTCTGGGAAACGATAACCGACACCACCGCAAGAATGTTCTTCACCCGATGGTCGAGTTCGCCGAGAAGGAGCGCGCTCCTCCGTTCGGCCAGCAGGCGCGCGCTGATATCGCGCGCGACGACCGCGGCACCCGCGACTTTGTCGTTTTTCGCGAGGACCGGCGAAACTGTGACCGCGACCTGAATGACCTTTCCGTCCTTCGCGGTCCTCTCGCTTTCGAATTGCGGTACCTGTTCGCCCGCCTGCAATCTTATCAGAACGTCCGGCCATGCGTCCGGCAGAGCATCGTGGAGTAGTGATGCGAGAGCCCGGCCCATTACCTCGGCGGATTGATAGCCGTAGAGATACTCGGCACCAAGATTCCAACTGGTGATGTTCCCGTCCAGGTCATGGCTGATGATCGCGTCCTGGGAGGATTCGACAATCGATGCGAGGCGCGCCTGCGCCTGCTCCCGTGCTTTCCGTTCGGAGATATCGATGAAGGTAATGACCGCGCCATCGACCTGGTTGTTGACGTCGCGATAGGGCCGGACCTGCATCAGATAGCTGATATCGCTCCGCACGGGGGCGACTTCGCGCTCGATCAGCGTCAGCTTGCCAAGCGATTCCCGCAGATCGCTTTCCAGCGAGTCTTCGGTCAACCGCGTGACAATATCGCCGATCGGACGTCCCTCATCGCCGTCGCGCAGGTTGAATATCTGCCGCATGCTCGGCGTGAAGCGCCGGATCAACAGGTTCTTGTCTACAAACAGCGTCGCGATCGACGTGCTGTCGAACAGATTGGCGAGATCGCTATTGGACCGCACCAGGCTATCGTTACGATTGTTCAGCTCCGCATTGATCGTTTGCAGCACCTCGTTGAGCGACTGAAGCTCCTCCTTCGAGGTCTCCAGCTCTTCGTTGGCGGATTGCAGCTCCTCATTGATGGAAAGATACTCTTCATTGGACGACTGTGCCTCGGCGGCGGCCTCTTCGAGTTCCTCCGAGACGGCGCGTAACCGTTCGCGCGCCAGGAACAGGTCCCTGGTCAGGATCTCGACTTCCGGGCTCTGGTCATTCTCGTCCGTCGCCGTTCGCACAGCATCCGCGTGCGCTCGTCCGATCACACCGAGATCCTGGAAAGCGATCACGAACAGAGGCGGTCCACCAGTGTCCTGAAGAGGTTCGACGATGAGGTTGATAGCCTCCCACTGGTCGCCCAGATCGACATTCAGCGAGCCCTGCTTTACGCGCGCGGACGTCGACATGACTTGTTTCAGCGCGGCGAGAACAGGCGCCCGGAGATCGGGGTGCAAAAGAGAAAAAAGATTGAGGCTTGCCGTACCGCTGGCCGGCTCGAGATATCGCGAGGTTTGTCCCGAGAACCGGAGCACCTCGTGATGCTGATCCACAACCAGATAGGCGGGTGTGTATCGGGCGATGACGCGCGATGCCCTGCGGTCCAACTCGTCGCCGCGGTCGGCGGGTTGTCGCCGATCGTGGGGAGCCTGGGACGATCGGGACAGTGAAAAAGTTGGGATGCTCGCGGAGGCTTCCCGCCGCGTGAAAAGCCGGTTCCGTTTATCGATCGCCCTGAACAGCCGAGATTGCGTCGTAACGCTTTCCGACGGTCCAAGAAAAAGCGTCCCCCCGGCAGCAGCGCGTAATGGAAGGTGGTCATGACCTGATGCTGTAGCGCCGGCTCGAAATAAATGAGTAGGTTGCGGCAGCACAGGAGGTCGAGCTTGGAGAAGGGCGGATTGTTGACCAGATCATGCGTCGAGAAAACGCACATGTCGCGAATCTGACGGACGACTTGGTATCTCCTCCCCTCGTGCTGAAAGTTTCGTTCAAGTCTTTCGGGCGACAGGCAAGCCGCGATCGCCTCATCATAAAGGCCGGCGCGCGCGATCTGAATTGCATGTTCGTCAATGTCGGTCGCGAATATCTGGACGGCGCGCTGGCTTTCCGCTCGGAGCAGCGCCTCCCGCAGAAGAATTGCCACCGAATAGGCTTCCTCGCCCGTCGCGCATCCCGCCACCCAGACACGAATGGGATCGGCTTTAGTGTCACCGGTGATCCAGTTCGCGATGACGCCCTCCAGCGCCGCGAATGCGTCCGGATCGCGGAAAAATCGTGTAACGCTGATCAGAAACTCCCTGAATAGAAGCTCGACTTCGTCGTCTGTCGCGTGCAGGCGTTCGACATACGCCGCCGCATCTTTAAGCTGCAGCACATGCATCCTGCGCTGGATGCGGCGCATCAGGGTACCGGCTTTATATTGACTGAAGTCCCGTCCCAGCCGGCTGTGAAGAATCGAACACACGCGCGGCAGATAGCTCGGAAGATCCTGTTTGATGCCGTCCGTGCTTTTGGTCGCGTCGAAGACCGAACGGTGATGCTGATAGTTCAACAGCGCCGCCGACATTTTCTCGACGGGGAGGATATGATCCACGAACCCGCCGGACGCCGCGTTTTGCGGCATGCCGGTTTTTGCGTGGTTGTCGAATGCGGCCTGACTCAGCGTCAGGCCGCCCCCCTCCTTTATCGAGGCCATCCCAAGAGCGCCGTCGCTTCCAAACCCTGACAGAATGATTCCGACGGCGTTATCGCTCTGATCTCTCGCCAGCGAACTGAGAAATGTATTGATCGACGTGCGCCGCTCGGCGAGCAGAGCCGGCTGGGCGAGAAGCAGCTTCCCTTTTTCGATCATAAGGATGGCATCGGGCGGAATGACATAGACGTGATCGCGCACGACTTGCATTCCGTGCTCGACGGTTTGCACCGTCATTCCGGTGAAGCTGCCCACGATCGAGACCAGGGAACTCAGATGATGCGGATCGAGATGCTGGACGATGACAAACGTCATCCCGGTATCAACCGGCATCGCGGAGAAAAACGCCTTGAAGGCGTCGATGCCGCCGGCTGAGGCGCTAATGCCTACCACGAGATTCGGGGCGCCATCTTTCTCGCCGCGGTGTGGCCGTTCGGCCTTTAACGCAGCGGCTTCCGCGTTCGGCTTCGATGCTTTTGATGAACGACGTTTTGTTGCGCGGGGCTGTCCAACCACGGCGATCCTTCCGAAGTGTTGTCGCCCCGCCCTCACACGCTGAGCAATGCCCGATATGGATACTTAGCCGTAATATTTAGAGAGGTCTGTATTTTCGAAATCGCTATCACGGAAAAAACAAGTAAGTTCAAGCCCGTAACTAGCAAGGGCATTTGACCTGAAGGCTCCGTTGATCGGCGTGATCGCGGGATATTACGACTATCACGGCGCGGGATATCGGCGAAGCATTGCTAGCGCGGTTCATCAGACCCTGCGTTCGGACGAGAAATTCTTCCTCCTCCGTCCACCAAGTGCGGTAATATTTGGCTAAACCGGAACGATCGCGCGTCCACATGGTTCCTTGATTCCTCTCTTCCACCAGGAATCCCAAAATGAACCGGACTTTGACTATAGCGATGCTTGCTGGCCTGCTCTCTTCCGGTGCCGCGTTAGCACAGGACGCCACAACGAATGCCTCGCCTAATCCGCCCGCTGTTTCCTCAGGCCATGCGGATTCGAAGACTTCCGCGGCGCCTGTTGCCGGCAAGAACAGCTTCACGAAAAAGCAGGTTGCAAAGCGGCTTCGCGACCATGGCTACAGTCATGTCAAAGGTCTGTCCCAAGACGATCAAGGCATCTGGCACGGTATGGCGATGAAGAGCGGCGCCTCAGTGAACGTGACGCTCGATTACCAGGGCAATATCGCCGAGCAGTAATCGGCTTCCCGGGTCCAGAATAATCCATAATTAACGGAGTCCATGATGACCAAGACAGTTGCACGCTTGTACGATACCTATGAAGCCGCTTCGTCCGCGGTGCGCGAACTCGAGAACGCGGCAATTCCCGCTGCCGATATCAGCCTTGTCGCCAATAATGCCGATGGAAAAGTCGTTACCGTCACAGACGGAAACGAAGCCGCGCCCGGCGCGGAGATCGGCGCCGGCGTTGGGGCGCTGGCCGGCGGAGGCGTCGGCGTCCTGACCGGCCTCGGCATGCTCGCCATCCCCGGTGTGGGTCCGGTAGTCGCGGCCGGATGGCTGGTTGCGCTGGCCGTTGGCGCGGTTGGCGGAGCGGCCGCTGGCGGACTGCTGGGCGGTCTGGTCGGCTCAGGCATCAGCAAGGAACATGCCGAGGTCTATGCTGAGGGCGTCCGCCGCGGCGGTACGCTGGTCAGCGTTCGCTCGGCTGACGACGACGAGGCCCGCGTGTCGGCGATCCTGGACCATAATGCCGTCGACCCGGCCATACGTCGGTCCGAATATGCGAGCGCCGGCTGGACGGGCTACGATCCTGACGCGCCCATCTGACACTAAGCATTGTCCGTGTTGCTTGCCGCCGCAGACTGAATCTGAGCCCGCCGAACCTCTGGTCCGGCGGGCTTTTATTAGATCTTGCCGGTCCTCGACGATTGGCTCGGCTGGAAGCGACGCTTTCGCTTCGGCATTTCCCCAACGGACGTTGCCGATACCGAAGGCAACAGGACTGCTTGATTAGCCTGGTTTCGATAGCGCCTCGCAGAAACTGTTCGACGTTTCGCAACATGGTGAAGCTCAGCAACAGGCCCCACAAAGAAGACACCCTGCCCGTAGCGGTGATGAAGATGAATGAGGTTCGAACGAATCGCCTCGTAGAGACGGCCGATTTTTGGGTAGTCATGACGCCGCCGGAAAGCTGTTCTGGTTCGTAGGCAGGGCGACCGAACGGTTCGCCGTCCTTGCGATCGACGTCCTGAAGACGCTCGAGAAAAATGAAATGATCGAGCGTCTCGAGTGAGAAGCCTGTCAGTCGAACGACAACGCAGCTTGGAAAATGTCCGGGCGAGATGGGGGAGTTCGGCCCCCGAAATGTGGCCGTAATTCTCCGACATGGATTCCTAACTTCCCAGTAAAACTTTGCGTTCGCATGTTTTTCATCCCCGACGAAGGCAAAGTGTACGGATCAGGACGGTCGAGCTAATATTTAGCCTGACTGAACGAATGCGACCGCGATCGTGTTAACAGACAGGTCGCCCATTTTCGGGCCTGGCCGAGTTGGAGGATGACCATGGATAAAGATCGTATTAAGGGCATTGAGAAGCAGGCCGCTGGCTCGATCAAGCAGGCCGCCGGCGCCGTGATCGGCGACGCGAAGCTCAAAGCCCAAGGCAAAGCCGAAAAGACCGAAGGCAAGCTACAGAACGCAGTCGGTGGTCTCAAAGACGCGACCCGCGGCAAGTAACCGATGAAGAGGCCCCTCGAGGGGCCTCTTCATTTTCCTAGGCTGCCGGCACCAACTCACCTCCCGCCGCGCGCCCCTCCGCCAACGCGGTTTCCGCGCAGATTGTAACGGTCTTTTCGAATGAGCTGGTATAGAAGTCGGCGCGCACTGCGTTCTTGATATCCTCGTTCCCCTCGGGCATTTCAGCCGGCCACAATCCGACCACGACAGGCGTATTCGTCGGCAGGCGCTTTCGAAGCCGCTGCAAGAGATAGCGCAGAGCCGCCGAGCTGCCTTCCATGTCGAGAGTGCAAACGCACGCCATCGCGATCCCCACGGCGTCGAGCGTACCGACATGCTCGCGCGAGGCCTCCTCGTATCGCACGAGCCGGGCATCCATCCCGTGCTTTCCGAGCAGTTGCACCAGGATCGCCGTCGCCGCCTCGTCGAGCGGGCCGCGCCCGGCGACGCAGAGGACGGACGGCCGATGCCGCCACTCCTCGGTGAGCTTATCTGTCTCCTGGGAAATGCTTTCCGGATCTGGCTGGCGTCGAACGCTGGGCTCCTCCTCGCCGAGAACCGGTTCGACGGGCGGCGGCTCAATTTCAGGCTGTGCGTCGACGTGACTATCCAGTCCAATCACAAGGCTGATGATCGCACTTTTCACGCCGGCAAGCTGATCCCGGTCGATCGCATTGCGCCGCGCGTCGTTGGTGGCACGACGCAGTCCCTGCAACGCGACCTCATCGTAATAGGCCGAAAGCGACACATCCTTCAGCACGCGCTCTGCCTGTTCCTGGGCTTCGTCCGGATCGCCGGCGAGCAACCGCTGATAGAAGATTTCGACGGGTGTCAGCGGAGCTCGATCGCCAAGCAGCACATCGAGAAATTCGAGTCGCTTCACGTGCCGGCCGATCACCACGAGACATAAGGTCAGGGGCGTCGAGAGGATGAGGCCTACGGGCCCCCAGACCCAGGACCAGAAAATCGCCGCGACGACGACGGAAAACGGCGAAAGACCAGTGGAATTGCCGTATATCAGCGGCTCGATGACCTGCCCTGTGATCAGTTCGATCACGAGAAATAAGGCTCCGGTTAGCAGCGCCATGGTCCATCCCGGCTGCACGGCGGCGGCCAGAGCCATCGGCAACGCGCCGGAGATGACGGGACCGACATAAGGAACGAACCGGAGCAAGCCCGAGAGGATTGCCCACAAGATCGGGTTTGGAACTCCGATTGCAAGCAACCCGAGCCCGATGACCACGCCATAGACCGTATTGATCAGTAGCTGGGTTATGAAGTACCGGCTTAGCCGACGCCCACCATCATCGATCGCCACGGTCGTCTGATGGAGATCGGCGGATCCAATGAGCCGAATAAGGCGATTGCGGAGATCCTCACGTTGAAGCAAGGCAAACACGGCGACGACGAAGACAATTCCGAACGTCGCGACCGGAGACAGCACGGTCGACATATATCTTTCGGTGAGACTTAACGGTGTCATTTCGGGCGCGGCCGGCGCCGGCGCGGCAATTTCGGCAGGCGACGTTTTCGGGACCTGGGTGTGGCCTTGGCGGCGGGACTCCTGAGAAGAGGCTTTCGTATCGTGCGGGCCCAGCGTATCGGCCCAATGAGCGAGCCTACCGGTCGTATAGTGCTTGACCGTCGAAACTTTCGCTTGCAGCGTCGTCGCGTATTCCGGGAGGTCGGTCGTCAGATCGGCGATCTGCGTGCCGATGATGCTGCCAAGAGCCGCCACAATCGTCAGCGCGGCCACGACCCCAAGAAGCACGGCCGGCACGCGCCCGACGCGAAGCCGCGTCAGAAAATCGACGAGAGGCGCGAGAATAAACGCCAACAGAAATGCCAGAGTTATCGGAACGAGAACTTCCTTGCCGAAGTATAACGTCGCGACAAACATTAAAAATAGCGACATGACTTTAACCGCATCGGGCGGCGTCGTCTTAACGAAAGACTTAAGAGGCGCGACTGTACTTTGTACTTCGGTCATGATTTCCCCGCTCGGTGCTAAAACTGGTTTCGTTCCAGGCAGCATCATAGGCAAAGCGCGTCCCGCCGCCGGCCGTCTGGTCGAGGCGGCCGGCAAGCCGGTTTTTGAACAGGACATCAGCAGTGCGCAAAGGCAGAGTAAAATCCACTTGATATTGGACGCGGGATCTTATTTTCCGCGATCTAAACGCCATCGCGATCTAAAGCGCCATATAGATAGCTACGTTGACATACTCAACGGAAAAGAAAATCATAATTCACTTATTTCACGATCCCGCCACAGCTTCCCCGAAAAAACAATCTTTAGATTACTAAATTTCCCATTTCCGTAAGAGGCCTGCCTTGGTCTTTACTAAAATCGTGTAGTCGCTTAACAAATTGCCGAAGATTTGCCGTCCAATGCGGCTGGTCCTTGACGGCGTGATCTCGCAAAAATCACTGGATGCTTAGAAATCAGTGCCGATTCGTTGCGCTCATCGACCAAGACGGGACTGCGGTTTGCGCGCCGGTTTCGGTCGAATTTCCAGAGCTGTCCCACGTCGCGTCAGACTCCGAATTCGGTCCGACGGCGATCAAGATAGCCCTAGCCGATGGCCAGCTGACAACCGATCAGAAAGGATCGGTGCGCGCGCGTTTCGAGCCCTCGTTTCGCGCCTCATAATCAGGTTTATCTCCGCAAAGGGATGAAAAGCGCCCGATCCGTTTGATCGCGGCCGAACGCATTCGGCTCGGCGGACTGCGCGTTCAAGACAAAGAAGAGACGCACGCTGGACGACATGCCCTGCATTGACCCCCGCTGGAGACCCAACCGATCCAGGGTAGCGAGATAGCCCAACGTTTCGTCCGGCAGCGATCGTCCCGCGCGCAAATGATCCCGCAGCCGCCCCGGCCCGGCATTGTAGGCGGCAAACAGGTCCGGATAGCCGAACAGATTGTACATTTCACGCAGGTATGCGGCGCCCGCCAGAACGCTGTTGCGCGGATCGTAGGGATCGTCGCCCAGACCATATTGCCGGCGCAGCATCTCATAGGTCTCCGGCATGATCTGCATCAGTCCCATGGCGCCGGCCGAAGATGTGATCGGCAGGTCGCCGCGTTCGGTTCGGCCGCCGCTTTCCGTCCGCATAACGGCGCGGATCCATTCCTCGGGCATGCCGAACCGGGCGGCCGCCGCCGCGATCAGGCCCTCCCACGGTTCGACACAATCGACCGACGGGATAACCCCCGACAGCGCCCGCCCTGTGGCTTTCGCGCGAGACGGATCACAGGCAATAACGGCGGCAGCCAGCGCCAAACCGATGACCGATCGGTAGCCCCTCACAGCGGCACCAGCCGTCCGATGACCGATCCGACCGGAACCGGTCCGAAATACCGGCTGTCGAACGACGCCGGTATTTCGGCCATTAGCAAGAACACCGTCTCGGGCCCAAGCACGCCGCACCCCGACCAAGCGTGCAGCGGCCGGCCGCGGGCGTCGGCCGCGAGCGCATGAGCAACCACGCCGCCGCCGATACGGACCTCGTCGGCGCGCGCGCAAACCCGCTCCCCGGCAACTGCGGCGACACGCTTCACCAACGGAACGCCGGTCGGCAGATAGCCACGCTCGGCGGCCAGCCGGCCCGCGGCTTCCGGTGGATGGACCAGCACGAGATCGCCCCGATGGAGCGGGGATGCCGGCTGCACCGCGTAAAAGCCGATCGGCGCACTGGCGGTGGCGTTGTAGACAACCAGCGGGGTTGTTTCGCCGAGTGCGCCGATGCCCAGTAGGCCCAGGCCGACGCATCCGATGATCAGAATCGAACTTGGACGGATGCCCCCTTGCCCGCTCTGCCCGCACAGGGTTTCAAGCTTTATCATGCTGACCACCGCCGTTGGGCGAGGTCTCCTCCGCCCGCAGTCCGTGGCCCTGCGCAATTGACCAGGCGTCGAGATCGGCAATGTGGTAGCGCACATAGCGACCGTGCTTACGGAAGCAAGGGCCCCGCGCATTGCGCCGCATCTTCTCCAGCGTCTGCGGTGTAAGCCCGATATAGAAGGCCGCCTGGCCAGTCGTCAGGAACGGGCTGCCTCTGCGGGCGCGGGCAGCCCGGTCGTTATCGTCATCGAATGTCATGAACGTGTCCTTCCCCTGTGTTTTGGTTGTCAGGGTCGTGACGCTCCCTCCCCGCTGGCCCCTCGCAAGATTGTTCGTTCTGCCAGCCCGTCTCGCGCGGGCCGTCCGCAGCCGTTCCGCTATCCGATCCGGCCGAGCAACTCGGCTAGCGACGGCGTCTCGCTTCCGCCCAACGCCGCGACCAGGGAGCCCAGCCGTCGCGGAAAGGCTGCTGCCCAACCCGGATCGATCGTGGTCCGGTCAGACACGAGGGTCCCCCCCAAACGGGATTGCTGATGCCGGACGAACAGGGTGACCCGGCTGGTCGCCAGCGGCCGGCCGCCGAACAGGCCCCAGATCTGCGCCATCCTGAGATCGCTGTCCCAGATCGTTGGCTCACCCGGAAACGGCACGAAGTTGATCGAGAATTCGGCGAGCCGCCACGCCGGCAGCCGCAATTCCCGCCAGGCCGCAGCGGCAAGGTCGAGAAACGGTAGTTCGTCCCGCGTGTGAGCCGCGGCGCAGACGGCGGCGACGTCGCGCAGCCAATCCCCGACCGGCTGCTGCGGATCGATCCGCAGCCGCAGGGGGATCAGATTGGCAAAATGCCCGACCATCGTCGCCGTTTCGGGCCGGCGGCGGTTGGCGCGTACCGTTCCGACGAGGAGATCGCGTTCGCCGGTGGCGACAAACAGCAGCGGCGCATAGCAGGCGAGCATGGCGGCGAACGGCTTGATGCGGAATTTGACACAGAGCGCCGATAAGCGGCGCGTAATTCCTGGGTCGAGTTCGAATTGCCTGAGCTCGGCCGCATCGGCTGCCGCAATCGCACCGGTCGTACGCGGCGGCAACCCGTCAAAATCGACAAGGCATGCCCGGCGCAGGCGCTCCGCGTCGGGACCGCCGAGCCAGCGCTGCTGCCACAGAGCGTAATCCCGATATTGAGGCGCAATCGCCGACATCTCGAACGGCGTGCCGGCTGCGATCGCCTGATAGAAACTACGCCACTCCGCCCCGATGACGGCCAACGAGAGGCCGTCGGCGGCGAGATGATCGACGACGAGGCTGACGACATGATCGTATTGTCCCAGCCGGAAAATTCGGCCGCGCAGGCGCGGAAGCACCGACAAATCGAACGGACGCGCGCCGTCTGCCGCGACTTCGGAGAGGGCGGCGGCCAGCGGATCGGCGGCTTGCGACAGGTCGGTCAGCGGCAGAGCCACGGCGACGCCGTCGATCGGCGTCTGTGTCAGCCGGTCGGCGGAGAATGCAAAGATCGAGCGCAGAACGTCGTGACGATCGACAACCAGCTGCAGCGCATCGCGCAGGATGTCGGGACGCAGCGAACCAGTGGCGCGCAGCAGAAAGGGAATGTTGGATACGTAGCCCCTGCCCTGCAGCCGCGCGACCATGAGCTGATTCGCGGTGCACGGCACCGGCCGCGTTGGACTCATCGTCCCCTCCCGTCCGATGTCGGCCGCAGGCAAGAGGCGACTGCCGCGGGGCGGCGCCGGCGGGCACTTCCATTCTCCTCGCGCTCCGCCAGATGGTCGTGCCTATTTCCAGTCCAGAACACCAATTCCGCCGCCTCCCGTGAAATTTGTCTCTCGCCGCTCGAAATATAAAATTGGATTTTGTTCCGAGCTTTATTTCCAAACAAATCTGAAGCTAGTGTTTTCCCTAATGAGTGCTTCCAAGCTTTTGCGTGAAGTTTTGTGATTTTGCTGAATTCGTTCAGCGAAGATTGACCGGCCATCGAATCGCGGGATAACCTGCGCCTGGAATGCGATTCCAATCACTGCGCCATGGCGAACTGCATGCGCGACTCAGCGCCCGTCGTCCCATCCGAGCCCGAGACTTCCGATCCGCTGCGCGTAAGACGGCCTCGCGATATCGTGCAGCTGTTCCGCCCGGCCGTATCGAGTGAGTCGGTGGGCTGCCGCGGGATTTTCGCGTGGGTTTATAAGGCGTCAGGGCGCGGCCGGACGCCAACTCTCGCTTTTTCGGACCTGACGGTCGCGTTCCTCCACGCCGGCACCGTTGCCGGGGAATTCGATTCCGGCGCGGTGTCGCATTTGTTCTGCCCGAGCGGTCTGGCCGTGCTGCCGCCGGGCATGCCCATGGCGCTGACCTACGCCGATGTGGATTGCACGATCATTCATCTGAAGCCGGAACTGCTGGCGCCGCCGGAACTCGGCGATCTCAGCCGTCTGGAGCTGGTCCCGCAACTCGACCCCTCCGATCTGTCGCTGACTTTCCTCGCCGGCTATGTCCGCGAGGAATTGCAGGCGGGACTACCGGGCGGCCGTATGACTCTGCAGACTGTCGGCAGCACGATCGTCGCGCATATCATGGCGCGCTACGCCGTCACGCGGGCGCTGAAACCGGGTGTCCGCGGCGGCTTGACGCCTCGTCAGCTGCAAAGCGTCAAGCAGGCGATGACCACCGCCAGCGAAGAGGAGTTCTCGCTCGCTGACCTGGCGCAGGCGGCCGGCCTCTCCTACTGGCACTTCTGCCGCGCCTTCAAGCAATCGACCGGCGAGGCGCCCTATCAGTGGTTCCAGCGACAGCGGATCGAACGCGCCCGGCAGCTCCTGGCCGAGAACCGCCTCAGCGTGACCAGCATCGCGGCCGAACTTCGCTTTGCCAGCCCCAGCCACTTCTCGACAGCGTTCAAGCGCGCGATGGGCATGTCGCCCCGGGTCTATCGCCGCAGCGTCATCGGATAGGCCCTCACAGCATCCAGTGCCCGCCGTTCACCAGCAGCGTCTGGCCGGTGATGTAGCCGGCCCGGTCGCTGGCGAGAAAGGCGACGGCATTGGCGATGTCCTCGGGTTCGGCCATCCGGCCCATCGGGATGTCCGCGATGATCCGGTCGATGAAGCCCTTCTGCATCTTGTCGATCGCGCCGGTGCGGGTCGCGCCCGGCCCGACGGCATTAACCGTGACACCGAAGGGCGCCAACTCGCGCGCGATCGCCCGGGTGAAGCCGATGATCCCGGCCTTGGCCGCGCCGTAATCCCAGCACCGCAGGGAGCCGTTCACGGCCGATTCCGAGGTAATGTTGACGATCTTGCCCGAGCGTCGGGACTGCATCTCCGGCGCGACCTGGTGCGAACAGAGGATGCAGCTCTTTAAATTGACCGCCAGCAGCATGTCCAGCGTGTCGAGATTGGCATCGACGAAATCGGTCATCCGCTCCCGCGCGCTCTGGCCGACATTGTTGACGAGAATATCGACCGGACCGAGATGCGCGCGCACCCGGCAGAAGGCGCTGATCACATGATCCCGGTTGGTGCAGTCGAGCGGCACGGCCAAGACTTCGCGGCCAGTGTCTCGCGCAAGTTCCGAGGCCCGCGCCTCAGTCCCACCGTCGAAATCAAGCAGCGCGACATGGGCGCCGGCGGTGGCAAGCTGCTGGGCTATAGCCCAGCCAATTCCCCCTGCTCCGCCGGTAACGATGGCCACCCTGTTGCTGAGCGCCTGTTGGTCCATTGCGTTTTCTCCTTCAATCTCGCCAGTTCGGTCGACCCTCGTGGGGACACCCCGTAGAGACAAAGATGAAAGAATTTTCCGCACCCGGCGTCGGCCAGGAGAAGCGTCAAAGAGGACGTCCATTGCCCTGCGAGACGACGCTGCCATGATACACCGGTTTGCTAAACGTCGGAGCCCGCCTCCGGCAATCGGAGCAATTCCGCGGGCTCAACCCTCAGGGCTTCAGCCAAACGTCCGAGAACTTTGAGACTCGCATGATAACGAGCCGTCTCCAGCTGACTCAAATATCCTCGGTTAACCTCCGCCTCATACGCTAAATCGTCTTGTGAGAGACCCCGCTCGTTGCGAAGGCGCCTGAGGTTGAAGGCGAAGATTTCCCGCAAATCCATGCGGGCAGACAATCATCTTGCTCGAAATATACACCCCGATATACTAAACAAAATAGAGTGCTCTATACGTTCCGAGCTGACTAATTCGGTCGGGCAAGCGCGCGAGACACAAGCGGTTCGATTTTGCCCTTGAGATGGAAAAAATGGGTTTTCGACAAAATGACGCCCTGACCTGCCTCTTCAGAGAGCACGCGAAGTCGGTGCGTCGTTATCTCTCCCGTCTTGTGGTAGCACCGGAGATCGCCGAAGAGCTGGCCCAAGAGGCCTTCGCCCGCGTTTACCTCTCCCCTCGCCTCACGACGGCTGACTCTCCTCGCAGTTTCCTGTTTCGGACGGCACGGAACCTCGCCCTAAACCACCTCGTTCGCCAACGGACAGTCACGTTCGAGCATCTTGACGATCGCCCCGGATTCCAGATCCAGGACGAAACCCCCTCCGCGGAGCGCTGGCTTGCAGCGCGCGAGGAGCTCGAACTCGTCCGGGCCGTGATCGCCGAGCTGCCGCCCAAATGCCGACAGGTGTTCCTTCTTCTGCGGATCAACGGCCTCTCAATTCAGGAGGCTGCGCGCGAAATGGGCCTATCGGAAACCATGGTTCGAAAATATGCCGCGCGCGCTTACGAACATTGCCAAACGCGGCTCGGGCATCTCCGCTCCTGAATAAATTCGCCCCGAACGGACAGTCTGCTCTTTTTCTACTTGCGGGTGCGGTCCGCTCAAGCCCAATTGTCTACTATACGTGGCCACCCGGAGCGCCAGGGACATGTGCGCATGAAGCAGCAGGATCCCACACAAGAGCATCTCGCCGATGCGATCGAATGCTTTCAGTGCCTGATCGATCCCAACGCCGATCCGAAGGTGCGGGCGCGATGGGTAGCCTGGCTTGGCGCCGACCCAGAACACCGGGCCGCCTATAAGCGAGTCGAAGCGACCTCACGCCGCCCAGTCCCAAACGACCTCTGGCCGTCACCGGAAGAGCTGGAAGAGGACATCTATGACCCCGGCATGTCGGTGCGCGACCATCGACGCGGACTGCAGCCGAGCCGTCCCGCGATGTGGGCCGACCTGCTGACGACGCGTCCTGCCTTCGCGGGCCTTGGATTGGCCGCGGTCCTCCTGATGGGAATCGTGATTGGCGTCTATCTATCAAATCCACAGGCTGGCGCGCCGGGCGTCGAAGCTGTTGTCTACGAGACCGAGCGGGGTGAGCAACGACAAATCGCGCTCGAAGACGGGTCGACCTTGGTACTCGGACCGCTGTCTCAGGCGCGCGTGCCAAGGGCTGGTCGCACCGCCGAGCTCCTGCAAGGCGAAGCGTATTTCAGCGTGGTTCACGATGCCGCGCACCCGTTCGAGGTTCTGGCGGGTTCGGGG
The DNA here is from genome assembly GCA_965276835.1 of Alphaproteobacteria bacterium. Taxonomy (GTDB): domain Bacteria; phylum Pseudomonadota; class Alphaproteobacteria; order BOG-932; family Roseiterribacteraceae; genus BOG-932. Next base: position 5,960,506 of record OZ255631.1, on the reverse strand, counting down.
CACATCCGGGATGTCGGCACAGCCTTCAATGTCGCGCTCCGATCAGACCAGGTTATCGTGACTGTCGCTGAAGGCACGGTGTCCGTCGCGACAAAACAGGGGTCAGGACAGACCCAGCCTGTTCTCGTCGAGCGCAACCAGCAGGTCGCCTACGCGGATCGTGTCGGGGCCGTCTCGGCTGCCGATGCCGGGATGGCCATCGGATGGACGCGAGGCAGGTTGGCCTATGTCGATCGACCGCTATCAGACGTCGCCGCCGAGCTCTCGCGCTTTTCCAAAATGGACGTCACCGTCTCCGATTCCGCAGTTGGGCGACTGCGCTATACCGGGACCATTGCCGTTGACGCGATCGATCAATGGGCCACCAGTCTCGCAAAGGTCTATCCGGTTCGCGTCGAGCGCGTCGGGACAAGCCTGATTTTGCAACCCGCACAGCAACCATAAAGTCGAAATTCGCGGCGAGCGAAATTTGTTGTTGCTCAAGGGTGCGGAAATTCGGTTCCCGATTGTCATTTCTCATAAGCGCGCACGGCGCCAAGCAAAAAAATGTGGGAGAAGGATATGCCGCACGCGAGTTTGCGCTGCGCTGGGGGAACGCGTCTGTCCAAGTTTGACCGGGTATCGGCGGTCGCCGGCATCGCGCTAGGCGGTTATTTCATCTGCGCGGGCGTGGCCTACGCCGCGCCGACTCCGTTCGACATTCCGGCGCAGGACATGGCGACGGCGCTTATCGCCTTTTCCGATCAGGCGCATCTCCGCATTACTGTCGCGCCGGAGGTGCCGCATGGGTTGCGGGCGCCGGCCGTACGCGGCGTGCTGGAACCGGCGGCGGCGCTGAAGCTCCTGGTCGGCACGAATCTCAGCTTTGAGTTCGTGGATGCAGACGATGTCGTTGTCAGGAAAACGACGAAAGCCGCGATTGTTGCACCGCCCGATCCCCCGGATAGCGGACAGCTCGAGGAGATCGTTGTTACCGCGCAGAAATACGCGCAGAAGATGCAGGCGACGCCGCTCTCGATCACCGCCTTCGGCGCGGTCGACCTGCAGAACATGGGCTTCACCAATTTCTCAGACCTGACCAACAAAGTGCCGTCGCTGGCGATCACGCCCTATGCCTATGCCGGCTCGATTCTCGAGGTGTTTATCCGTGGGGTCGGGCAGAGCGATGTCGTCAATATCAGCCGCGATCCGGGTGTCGGCATCTATCTCGACGATGTCTATCTCGCCCGCAGCACCGCGCTGACGACCGATCTTGGCGATCTCTCCCGAGTCGAGGTTCTGCGCGGTCCGCAGGGCACGCTCTACGGCCGAAACACGATCGGCGGGGCGGTCAAGTTCGTCACCGCCCCGCCGTCCGGGAAGTTCGACGCCAAGGAATCCATCGATGCCGGGAACTTCGGCTATATCCGCAGTCTCACCAGCGTCGATTTGCCTGAATATGCCGGCTTCAGCCTGAAGGCGACGTTCGTCAAATCCGACATCGACGGCTGGATTCACAATCCGGGCACCGGCGGAGATTTCGACGCGAAGGACGAGGAGGGCTATCGGCTGGCACTGCGCTGGCGGCCGCGTGACGATCTGACCATCGACTATGCTTTCGACTATGCTACCCAGCACGGGACGCCTGACTATCTGCAGCGCGGCTACGATTATCCGCCGCAGGATTATCCCGGCGTCACCGAGACGTCCCCGCTACAGCCCGGGCGCGTCGACCAGTCATGGCGGCCGGTGGATATTCCGCTCAAGGACGACTTCAAAGCATTTGGCCATGCGCTCACCGTCACCTGGGACGCGACAGACCAGATGACGGTCAAATCCGTCACCGCCTATCGCGAGGACGATTCCAACTTCACGCTCGACACGGCCGAGGCCTACAACACGCCGCAGATCGAATATTATGTCCTCGCCGAGCGGCAAATCTCCCAGGAATTCATCCTCTCGGGAACCGACGACGAGCGGGCGCTCAAATATACCGCTGGGCTGCTCGGTTTCACCGAGTCCGGCAGCCAGATCTATGGCTTCATCAACAACTCCTTCATCACCCATCTGCCGCGGACCAGCGACTTGGCGCTGGTGCCGGGATCGGCGCGCAACTGGTCTGCCGGCGCCTATGCCAACGTTACGTGGACACCGCCGATTCTCAACGACCGGATGAGCATCATCCTCGGTGGACGCTACTCGTGGGATCGCCGCTATGCATCCGGCGGCTTCATTCCAGGCAGCGGTCACGTGCGCTATACGAGCGTCGATCCCAGTGCCACGATCGACTATCGCTGGACCGACCAGCTTCACACCTACGCCAAATATTCCCAGGGTTACCGCGCCGGCGGCTTCAATCTCTACAATGTGGTGCTGCGGCCATTCCAGCCGGAAAGCCTGTCGGCCTGGGAGGTCGGCCTCAAATCCTCCTGGTGGGGCGAACGCCTGCGCTTCAATATCGACGGCTTCGACGCCGATTACCGAGACATCCAGGTCGACACCGTCACGCTCGACCCCATTCTCCATTCGCTGGTAACAGTCACCGAAAATCTCGGCCAGGCGACCTATCAGGGGATCGAGACGGATCTGGCGTTCGTGCCGGCGGACGGGCTGACCCTTACCGCCAACTATTCCTATCTGAACGCCAGCACCCGGTCGTCGCTGACCCCGCTGCCGTTCGCCCCGCACGCGCAATATAACCTCGGCGCGGAATATCGCTTTGGCGCGGTGGGACCGGGCGTGCTCACCGGCATCGTCGGCTGGAGCTGGATCGGCAGGGAGAGCGCCGGCGGCGTAGCGATTCCCGGCTATGGCCTGATCAACGCCCGGATGACGCTCGGGGAGATCCCAGTCGGCGACGGCAAACTATCGGTGTCATTGTGGTCGAAGAACCTCGCCGACCGGCACTATCTCTATGTCAACTCCGGGGCTGGGGCGATCGCCTATGGCGAACCGCGAAGCTTCGGCGCGAACCTAACCTATGCCTACTGAGGCCAAGGCGGTGGATGACGGCACCGCACATATCCCGGCCTTCGATCTGCCGCTGTCGAGCTATATGAGCGAGCCGGCGCGGCAGGCCTTCCGGGATCGCGCCTCCCGGCTGCCCCATATGCCGCCGGGCGCGTCGATCGCCGAATATCGACAGGCGATGGACACGCATTTCTACGCGCCGCGGCTGGCGCGGGTGCTGGAGCGGTTTCCCGCCGAAATCCAGTCGGACACGATTGCCGGCGTGCGTGTCGATCGGGTGAGACCGAAGGCCGGTATCACGTCGGCAAATCAGGACCGAATCCTGATTAACCTCCATGGCGGCGGCTTCCGCGTGGGCGCCGGCCTGGGCGCCCAGCTCGAATCGGTGCCGATCGCTGTCGAGGGCGGCATCGAAGTCATCGCCGTCGATTACCGGCAAGGCCCCGAGCATGAATTCCCCGCCGCGAGCGAGGATGTCGCCGCCGTTTATCACACGCTGCTCGAAACTTACGAACCCCGCAACATCGGCATCTATGGAACATCTGCTGGGGGCGTGCTGGCAGCGATGGCGATTGCTTGGTTCGACCGTCACAACCTGCCGAAGCCGGCGGCGATCGCCCTGCTGTCGGCACCCGCCGACAATCTCTGGGGCGGCGACTCACGCTTCTTCACGCCGGCACTCGATGGTTTTCCGGCGCCGCCTGCACAGCCCAATCCGCCGCCGACGGGGATGCCCTATGTGCCGCAATCGACGTTGCGGGATCCGATGGTCTCCCCTGCCCTGTATCCTGACTTGCTTGCCCGGTTTCCCCCAACCCTCATCGTCACCGGGACCCGCGCCGGCGAAATGAGCGCCGCCGTCAGCAGCCATACGCGCTTGGTGAAAGCCGGTGCCGCCGCCGAGCTCCACGTCTGGGAAGGCATGTGGCACGGCTTCATGGAGGATTTTGAGCTGCCAGAGGCAGCGGAGGCGCGCGCTGTCATCGTTCGGTTCTGGAACCGGTATCTCGGCGGCGCGTAATCGACGGCCGCAATTCGTTGCGATGGTTTCACCGCCGTTTCACGGATTGGATTAAAGCTCCGAACGGGCGCTGGGATGCGGTTGCGCGGGCACGAAACCACCGACGGTTGACTCTTAATGGCCTGTCTAAGCAGGTTCAAATCGGGGCACGAAACCACCGAGAGTTGACTCTCAGCTGCCCCATCTGAACGCGCTTAAATCAGAGCATATCAGTTCCTGATTTGAAGTCTGGCTAATGACTGGAATGGGGGGATAGTGTTGAAAAAGTCATCGTTGAAGTCATCGTTCTGATCTGATTCAGTTTTCCTGGCAGCGGGGAGACGGAAAGATGATGGGCGAGCGGACTGTGATGCAGGAAGCGCTGTTCTACGGCTTCAGCCTTGAGGGTCACGTACCGCAGGATCATCTGCTGCGCTCGATCGATCGGTTCGTCGATCTCGGCGGCATCCGCGAGCACCTTCGGCCTTATTACAGTGAGATGGGTCGTCCCTCGATCGATCCGGAGCTGATGATCCGGATGTTGATCGTCGGCTATTGCATGGGTATCCGTTCGGAGCGGCGCCTGTGCGAGGAGGTGCATCTCAACCTGGCGTATCGGTGGTTCTGCCGTCTCGGCCTCGACGGCGCGGTACCGGATCACTCGACCTTCTCGAAGAACCGGCACGGGCGCTTCCGCGACAGCGGCTTACTGCGCGAGCTGTTCGAGACGACGGTTGCGCGCTGCATGTCCGAGGGGCTGGTTGGCGGCGAGGGCTTTGCGGTGGATGCCAGCATGATCAAGGCTGATGCCAACCGTCAACGCGGTGTACCCGGAATCGAAGGGCTTGCGCCCGAGGCAGCGAACCATGCCGTGCGCGAGTATCTCGCCGTGCTCGACGATGCCGCGTTCGGCGCCGCGACCCCGGTGGCGCCCAAGTTCCTGTCGATTGCCGATCCCGCGTCACGCTGGACAAGTGCCAGCGGCGGCCCTGCCTTCTTCGCCTATTGCACCAACTATCTGATCGATCTGAAGCATGCCGTGATCATGGACGTCGAGGCGACGACAGCGGTGCGCCAAGCCGAAGTGACAGCGCAGCGGATCATGCTCGACCGGACACAGGAGCGGTTCGGCCTATGGCCCGAGCGCCTCGCCGCGGATACCGGCTACGGCTCGGCCGAGAACCTGGCCTGGTTGGTCCACGAGCGAGGCATCGAACCTCACATTCCGGTGTTCGAGAAATCTGACCGCAGCGACGGCAGCTTCGCCCGATCCGACTTCACCTATGATCACAAGCACGACCGCTACATCTGCCCCGGCGGCAAGGAACTCCGGCAGTTCAACCGGACCTACGCCACGCCTCGCTCTGGCGTCCATAAGGACGGCTTCATGCGCTACCGGGCAAGCAAGCGCGACTGCGACGCCTGTACGCTCAAGCCGCAATGCTGCCCCGGTCAGCCGGCACGCAAGATCCCGCGTTCGATACACGAAGGGGCCCGCGACATGGCCCGCGACCTCTCCAAAACCGACGCCTATCTCACCTCACGGCGCGAACGGAAAAAGGTCGAGATGCTGTTCGCGCACCTCAAACGTATCCTGAAGCTGGATCGCCTGCGCCTGAGAGGCCCAAACGGAGCAAGAGACGAGTTCCTCCTCGCCGCCACCGCACAAAACCTCCGCAAGATGGCAAAGCTGCTCCCGATGCCGGAGCCCGCGCTAGTACGGTGAGCCGGTAACTACGATCGGGCCAACCTAAACGATCCCGGACACGCCGCTGACCGCCCACTTCTTCAACACTATCGGGGGAAAGCAGCCTGTCCGCTTTTCGGCCCAATGCGCAAAATGCGGACATTGCAACGCCGGCCGGAGTGGGCCGATAGCTGTCGGTCTACTCACGGGAGGTCGACAGGAAGAAGCGGACATTGGCGCGAACATCGTGCTCGCAAATGGGTCGAGCCGCGGTTTCGCTTCCGCGAGCACAGTCTTTAATATTTGGAACCCGCTATCGAGAGGGCCAGCTGAACATCAGCTCCGAAAACCCAGTGGTTAACCCGGAATAGGCAGCGACAGGTTCACGGCCAGCGTAATAATTATACGCGCCTTAGTCATAACATCTCATTAGTCACGGTGCGCACCGGCCGGGGGAATATCTATGGAATTCTGCAAGGCAAAGTCCTGCGGAGGAGTTCCGTTAAATCGCTGATCCGCACGGGATTGGGTTAATTTTAACCAATTAGATAGCTTCGGGAAAATATGCCAACCGCACAAATCGTATCCACGATCGTGTCATCCGGCCAAACAGTCTCAGACGGTTACGTCCTCGGGGACGAAGTTCAGATTGTCCTATCTGGCGGAACCGCCGTCTCAACGCGGGTGGTGGGCAGCGGTCTGGAAGCCTATCAACTTGTATCCTCCGGCGGCGTGGCCGTTGGCACGTGCCTTGGTGAACTCGGGTTCCAAATCGTGTCTAAGGGCGGCCTCGCCGAGGGCACGATCGTGCAATCCCTAGGCTTCCAGTATATCAATGCCGGCGGCGTGGCTTCCGGTACTATGGTTAGCGGAACTGAGACCGTCGCGGGAACGGTGTACGACACTATCGTCTATGAGGGCGCCCAGTACATTATCGGCGGAACCGCTGTCTCGACGTCGGTTGAGGGCGGCCAATATTACGCGGGGCACGGATTACTCGGTTTTCCAAGTTATCAGTATGTGGACTCGGGCGGGCTGGCCAACGGCACCGACGTTTATGAATACGGCGTCCAATCCGTGTTCGCTGGTGGCCTCGTTGAGGCCACCAGCGTGCATTCCGGGGGCCTCCAGGAAATCGGCGGCGGCACCGCCATCGGCACGGTGGTGTCTTCCGGCGGTGAAGAGGTTTTGTCTTACGGCACCGCCAGCGGCACGATTGTCAGTTCGGGTGGCACGCTCGTCAATGACGGCGGCACCTCGATCAATATGACATTGCTAAGTGGCGCCAGCCTGATTGTTGGTGGCAGTGCCGTGTTGAATGAGGCCGATATTGGCGGCGGTGTGACCGTGGTCGTCAGCTCCGGCGGCGAAATCGATATTTCCGGAACCTTACCGCCCAGCCTGACGCTGGAGTCGGGTGGGCGCGAAGGGCTGTTATCGGGCGTATCGTCCAGCGGATCGACTTTCAACGGCGTTACGGCGATCGTCTATTCCGGTGCCTGCCTGACGAATGCGACAGCTGTTTCGGGGGGCAACATCGATGTCGTTGGCGGTGTTGTATCCGGCGCGAACATCTATGCGGGAGCCGGGGCCACAGTGGCGTCCGGTGGTAGGCTCACGGGCGCCGTAATCAGTTCCGGCGCGACCTTGACGTTGTCGTCCGGTGGAACGGTCCGCGCGACGGTGCAGTCGGGAGGAATCATTGAATACGCTGGAGGTTCCGAAGCCGATCTGGTCATCGACGCTGGGGCCCGGGAAATCGTTGAGTCGGGTTGCCAGCTGAACGGGGCGGTGATTCAGAGCGGCGTAACCTTGGTCCTGCTGTCACGCGGTGTCGCGGCAAATGCCACGATTCAATCAGGGGCCACCATAGTGTTCGACGGTGGCGTGGCCCAAGGCGCCTCGGTCGCTCCGGGGGGCAGCGAATTGGTCGAGGACGGCGCCGTTCTGTCTGTAACTTCCGGCCAGACCGCTAGGAACGTGACCGTATTGTCGGGCGGCGACATCGTCTTCGCCGGCGGAACCATTTCAGGTTTGAAGGTAGAAGCCGGGGCCGCGGAGGGTGTTGGGACGGGTGTACATGTCAGCAATTTTCACGTCCCTTCAAACGTTCGGCTGTTCGTTTCATCAGGGGCTGCCGCATTTTCGACAACGGTCTATAGCAACGGCGTGATGGTCGTCGCTTCCGGCGGTGTCGTCGATATCGCTAAGGTTGACGCTGGCGGAACATTGGATCTTTTGTCCGGGGCGACTGCGTCGGCTATTTTGCTCAGCGGGACAAGCGGCGCTCTGGATGTCGAGGCCGACGCCGAGGCGACCTCCGTGATGGTCCGAAGCGGGGCAACGCTGAACGTCGCTCAGCGCGCCACCGTCTCCTCTACGGTCGTCGGCAATGGTGGCACCGTCCTAATTGACCGCGGGAGAGTGCTTGGATTGCTTGTTGCAAGCGGGGGGCAAGCAATGATCGCCCGCGGAACGGAACACGGAGTGACGGTCAGGAGCGGCGGGGAGCTATACGTCCTCACACCCAGTCTCACTGACATCAATCCCGGTATCGCAGTCGGCACTAAGGTGATGAGCGGAGGCTTCGTCGAAGTTACCGCCAGTACCAGAGGCACCGTTCTCACCGGGGGCACCGAACACGTGGATTATTACGGGGTCGCGATAGGGACGACGATCGGACGTGGCGGCGAGCAAATAGTTGACGGATTCGCCGCCTCGACCGTCATCGACGGTGGTGGACTCATGGCCGTGGCGGGCGGCGCGGTAAAGGGGACCAGTGTCTCAGCCGGCGGCGTACTGGTCGTCTCCTCAGGCGCAACCGTCAATGGCACGAACTTGTCCGGCGGCAAGGAAATCGTCATTGCAGGCGGCATCATCAGCGGTGCCACGTCCTTCGGCAACCACGCCACGTTGTCCGTAGCGCCTCCTCGAAACGGCACCTTGGCGGCCTACGGATTCAAAGCCACCGATACGATCGATCTTTCCAACTTCAAGTTCGGCGCTTCTTTGAAGCACTCATTCGCGGAGAACGCGACGAAAAAGGAAGGCGTGCTTACTGTCTCGGATGGCGGGCTGACAGTCAGCATCACCCTGTTTGGCCAATATGTTGCCGCCGGTTTTCACATCTCGAAAGACGGCGCGGGAACTGCGATCACCTATACCGCGCCGACCAGCGCGCATGTCGATCTGGCAGGAGGCCATACTTAAGATTCGGTTGGCCCTGGATATTCCTTTTGGGGGCCGCTCGCCTTGGCGCGACCGAAATCGACATGGAGACCTTAAAAGAACGCCCGCTTTTGAAATGCTAGCCAAAGCGATTGGACGGCTGGCGTGGGCGTGATACCGCCTCTGCCAAGCGGCTCGGAGTGTCCGCTCCTGGAATAGCGCGATGGGCTACTTTTATGACAGGGTTGGGGCGACAGTCGCCTAACTCAATGCTTCCAGGGCTTAGCGTCTCGTGACCCTCCCCCACCGCGACACTGCCGCAGTCGCGATCCAGCACAACATCTCTGGCCACCTTGTCCTCGCGCAGGCCTAGAAACGCCGGGTGGCGCAGGATCTGCTCGACTGAATCATTTTACTTTATTTCCAAATAGAAAAGGACTGAAATTAGGTCGCCAGCCAATTCAATTCTAATACGGAAACAAGCGTCAAAGATGACCGGTCCGAACAGCAAAATACGAAAAACCTGCCCGCTCGCCCTCGCCCTCTGCCTGACCGCCATCGGGGCCTATGCACAACCGGCCCAGCAATCTGCGAATGTGCAGGCCCCGCGCTGGCATGCATTTCCGCAGCCGAAAACGGCGCCGGCCGGCGCGCCCAACGTGCTGCTGATCATGACCGACGATGTTGGCTTCGGTGCGTCGTCGCCGTTCGGCGGCCCGATACCGACGCCGACCTTCGCCGCGTTGGCATCAAGCGGCCTGCGCTATGTCCGGTTTCACACCACTGCGATGTGCTCGCCGACGCGCGCCGCGCTGCTGACCGGGCGCAACCATCATGCAGTGGGATCGGGCGTCATCAGCGACATGAGTACCGACGAGGACGGCTATACCTCGGTCATCCCCGACAGTGCGGCGACGATCGGCGAGGTGTTGCTTGAGAACGGCTACGCGACCGCCTGGATCGGCAAGAATCACAACACGCCGCAATGGGAAAACACGCCGGTCGGACCGTTCAACCATTGGCCCAACGCGATGGGGTTCGACTATTTCTACGGCTTCAACGGCGCGGATACCGACCAGTTTGCCCCGGCGCTGATCGAGAACCGCAATGCGATCGATCCCCCGAAGCAGGCCGGCTACATCCTCGATAGGGACCTGGCGGACCATGCGGTGCACTGGCTGGACGTCCACCACAGCCTGACGCCGAACAAGCCGTTTTTCCTCTATCTGGCGCCCGGTTCGGCGCACATGCCCAACCAGGCACCGGCGGATTGGATCGCGAAATATCGCGGCCAGTTCGATACGGGCTGGGACAAGATGCGCGAGCTGACTTTCGCGCGCCAACAGGCGCTTGGCATCGTGCCGAAGGATGCCCGACTGACGCCGCGGCCCGAGGCGATTCCGGCTTGGGATTCCCTCAACGACGACCGGAAGCGCGTCTCCGCCCGGATGATGGAGGTCTTTGCCGCGCAACTGGCGTTCGATGACGACCAGATCGGCCGCGTGATCGCGGAACTCAAGGAAACCGGCGACTTCGACAACACCCTGATCATCTTTATCCAGGGCGACAATGGCGCGGCAGCCGAAATACTGGACGGCTCGCGCAACTATGCGGCGACGTTCGGCGGTGCCGACGAAAGCGCGCACGAGACGCTTGCGCACCTTGACGAACTCGGCGGGCCGAAATCCTCAGGGCTCTACCCTGTCGGCTGGGCCTGGGGGATGGACACGCCGTTCCAATGGGCAAAACAAGTCGCCTCGCATTTCGGCGGGACGCGCAACGGCATGGTAATCTCATGGTCCGGCCATATTCCCCATGGCGGAGAGATCAGGACCCAGTTCCACCACGTGATCGACATCGCTCCGACGATCTATGAGGCGGCCCACATCGTTCCGCCGACCGTTTTGCACGGCACAAAACAGCAGCCGCTGCAGGGCGGGAGCATGCTGTACAGTATCACGGAACCTGACGCACCGTCCACGCACCATGCCCAGTATTTCGAGATGCTGGGGAACGCGGCTTATTACCAGGACGGCTGGATCGCATCGACGACGCCCATAAGATTGCCGTGGGCCGCCACGCCGATGCCCGGGGCCAAGGAGCATGGATGGGAGCTGTATGATTTGCGCGGTGACTTTTCCCAGGCGGACGATGTCGCGGCGCGCTATCCCGACAAATTGAAGGCGCTGAAGGCCGGATTCATGGAAGCAGCGAAAGCCAACAACGTGTTGCCCTTGGACGACAGCTTCATTACCCGCTTCAACCCCGACAACCGTCCGAGCCTTTTGGCGGGACGCACGCATTTCACCTATTATCCCGGTGCGACGCGCTATTCCGACAAAGCATTCCCGACTTTACGGAAGGATTGGCGGATCGATGTCGACCTGGATGTGCAGGCGGCTTCGGCCGATGGAGTCCTGATCGCGCAAGGCGACCGCTTCAGCGGCTGGGGTCTGTCGCTAGCGAAAGGAGCGCCCCGCTTCATCTATCGGATAAGCGACCGCCCCACAGACACGACCGAGATAACAGCTCCCACGCCCCTCACCCCGGGCCGTCATATCGTGACAATCGCCTTTGCCCCGATCCCTGGAGCACTAGGCCCGACAGCGACGCTGACTGTCGACGGCACCGCGATGGCGAACGCGACGGTGCCGAAGCTCGGCCAGGCCGAACAGGGTGACGTCTATGTGGGCCGGGCCGGCGCGATTCCGCTGACAGATGACGACCACACCTCAAGCAATGGTACGGAAATCCATCGTGTGGATGTCATCGTGAGCGCACCGAAGTAACTGCACGGAAGGGCTTGTGGCGATCTCTAAAACCCCCAACGACCCTGCGCCAGTGGCGGCGGATTGAGATTGACGCCTTCCAGCGCCAGCATGCGGAGCTTGGTGTTCGCCCCGCCCGGCGCGGAAAAGCCACCGAGCTTGCCGCCGGCCGCGAGCACGCGGTGGCAGGGAATGATAGGTGCCCGGCCGGACAATGGCTGCTTAGGATACGAGCAGGTCAACTCCGGAGCGACCGTCTTGGGGCGAAACACGCCGTCACCCGAGATCGGCAGCAGCGGGGGGAGAGCCGTCTGTCTGCTTTTCGGCGGCAAAGGGCAGAACCGGACATCCAGTTCCAGGCACAATTTTGCCTTTCCCAGGGACACCGCTCCATCGGTTTTTTGCGGTTCGCATCCCGCTCCCACTTTGGTTCGAATTTCGGAAAGTCGGGAGGGGTCGGAAGGAATTCGGAATTTCGAGGAGCGCGACCGACCGGCCATTTGCGCGAAACGAGCCGGCGACTAAGGAGATTTCCTTTAATGCCGGAACCGCCGGCTATGTCCCGTTGGCGCCCAAATGTTCGCTCAAAAATTGTTTGACAGCTTTGAGAAAGGCAATGCGGTTGGCTTCCTGGGAGAGGAAGTAATCCTCATCGTCGAAATAAATTGCCTGAACCGGCTTTCGGGCGCGCTTCAGCGCGGTCTCCATCGCCTCCGTCTGGCTAATGGCAACGCCGGTTTCGATGCGTCCGTGTAGGAGCAGAACGGCGGCTTGAATGTGGTCGGCTTGCTCGATCGGCGATATGTCGTGGGCCTTGTTGCTATCGATGGCGGGTATGTCGAAGTATCCAAGGTCCATAGAATTTTGGCCTGTTTCCCATTTGGGCAGATCGAAAATGCCGCCATAGCTGACCGCACAGCGATACAAATCAGGCTCCCGCACTGCGCCCATTAGGGCGGAATACCCGCCGTATCCGGCCCATGATGCAGATTCGTTTAGGATCGGCCAGCTTCTGGTCGATGATCCACTTGGTGCCGTCGGTGACGTCGTCTTGCATCGCAAGACCCCATTGCTTCAATCCGGCCTGCGCGAATTTGACGCCATAACCTGACGATCCGCGATACTCGACCTCCAAAACGCCATAGCCGCGGCTAACCAGGAATTCGACCTAATAGTCAAAATAGGCTCCATCGTGGGACTTCGGCCCGTCGTGCGGCAACACGACGAACGGTACGGGGTGCGATCCGGTATTCTTCGGAAGCTTGACATGGCCGTGGATCGTCAGGCCGTCGCGAGCGCTAAAGGTAATCGCTCGCGGAGCAACGATCTGACCGGGACCAAGTTGGGGATAGAGTTCCCCAAGCGGATTCATCGTCGCCTTAGGGCCGTGCCGGTCCAAGACGTAGTAAGCGCCGGGATCTTGGGGGCTTCTGGCCAGAATCAACACGCGCTTCCCGTCCGCGGCTCTGTCGATAATAAGGTTAAGCGTGTCCGGGCAAAGCGTGATTTATCGACTCACGTCATGTTCCCATGCCGATCGAGATAAACCGCCTTATCGACGCCCGCTCGCTCAGAGGGCACGATATAACCCACCAATTTACCGTCCCGCACAAGAAGTTCTGCGTCGCGATCGGGTAAACTGGCGACCTCGCGGGTGAGTGATTTCTTCGCGATGTCGTACTCATACGCGCCCCAGAAGCCCGCCGAATTAACGGCTTGGGTAGAGAAGACATTCGGATTCTGGGAGAACGAGATGGGGCGGAGTGGTGTCCAGCCTTCGACGCTCTGATCGCTGGCTGCGTAAATGGGCGACATGAGGGCTGTGACCTCCAAGCCCATGAAGGCGAGGGTGCCGATCAACGATGCAGAGCGAATCCTGTTACGCATGGGTGCAACGATACCACCCGTTCCGGTTGTACTAAAGGTCGGGCAGCCAGAATGAGGCTAATCTCGCGAATGACCGCTCAAGGGACAAAGCTCGGCGCTGAAAGCGGCCATTCCGCTTTCCCCCCGCTGCTGCCGATCTGGGGCTAACGGGGAGTTTCGCCCCAACCCAGACGCTCGACTGTCGAACTAATGATTCCAGAACCGGCCATTCGCTGATCGGCGCGAAGGGCGGAAAAGCGCCGATTCCGTTGAAAAAGTCCGCGACCCATTTTTGTCGGTGATGTTTGCATCCGGCCGAGGGTGTAGGCGAAACGATGATTCGTCGAGCGCCATGCATACGAAATATCGTTGCGTGGAAATCGCGACGAAGTAACCAGCGGGGACTTTTTCAACGATATCTGCCCATCCCGGTCACGCCGCCGTACTGGCAGGCACCCTGTAAGCGGACATCGATTCGTGGTGGACGGAATGGCAGACTTGTGTGGATTTCTGCCAGTCTGCTTTGGGGCCACGGCTGGGCGATAGCGGACATTCGCACCAGAATTTTGGAACACTTAAACGGTTGATCTCAGAGGCGGCGCAGGGCGTTCCAAATATCTTGCAGACTGTGCGGAAACTCGAATAGTTTCCTGGCGAACGAGCGCCGGACAGTTGGAATTTGATCGGCCGGCGGCGGATCGAGAGCGGCGGCAAGAGCGGGAATACCCTCTCCTCATGTATGGATTGCTGCAATCAAATCCTGGACGCCCACGATATTGATGGCCCGCCTGAGGTTATAGGCGAGCGCGGTCAGGCTGAACTCGCCGCGGACCTTTTCCAGCCGGCGCATCAGGAAAGCACCCTGATTCATCCATTGCTTGATGGTGCCGAACGGGTGTTCAACCGTTTCGCGGCGCCGATCAACGATGTCCGGCCGCTTCGCCATGCGTGCCTCCATGCGTTCGAGCACGGCTTCGTTCTCAAAGCGGGAGACTGCGCGGACCTGATTGTCCGTGCATCGCGATCGGATAGCGCAGTTGGCGCAGGCTTGCCGGTTGGCATAGTGGATCCGCTTCAGGCCGCGCAGAATCGACGATGTATAGGGCTTGAGCTGCTGCCCGGCGGGACAGATTCCGCAAGCAACGCCTTCGACCGATCACGTCGCCCGCGAACGGCGGCGATCTTCTCGGCTAGGTTCTTCACCCGCGCGCCACCCGTGTCACTCTCAATCGCGTCGCCCTCGTCCATGCGCTTGAAGTATTCTTCAAGCTTCGCATCGGCGGCCTTGATGAACTAGGTTAGCGACGCCCGCGTGAAATTGCGATCCTTGTTGTTGACCGCCTTAATCCGCGTGCCATCGACCGCCAGCAGTTCGCGGCCAAACAGGTCCAGTTGTCGGCACAGCAGCACGAACTCCCGAAAGACCTGGCGGAACGCCGTTCGGTTGTCGCGCCGGAAATCGCGATCGTCTTGAAGTCCGGCCGCAGATGGCGCAGCAGCCAGATCACCTCGACATTCCGACGCGTCTCGGCCTCAAGCCGCCGGCTGGAGCGCACCCGGTTCAAATAGCCGTAGATGTAAAGCTTCAGCAGATCCGATGGGGAATAGCCTGGCCGTCCCGTCGCCTTGGCCTCGACCCGTGCAAAACCAGCCGCCTGGAGGTCCAGCCCATCGACAAAGGCGGCGATGAAGCGAACCGGATTATCCGATCCGACATAGTCGTCCACCGCTTCCGGCAAAAGCAGCAACTGCGAGCGATCATGGCCTTGAATGTGTGTCATGCCGGATTCTACCGCTCAGAGCGCGACACGGGAATCCGTTACTGCGACTTTCCGCACAGTCTGCAAGATATTTGGAACAAGCCTTTTGCCGTGCGGTGCGCGCCGCATGTGTATAATGGCCTCATGACATCCATCTCCACCGACGACGCTTTGCGGAAGATTGTTCGGCTCGTCGCCGTTTTGAACCTTGCCTATTTCGGCGTTGAATTTGCCGTTGCCCGCGCGATCGGCTCGGTTTCGCTGTTCGCCGATAGCATCGACTTTCTGGAAGATGCCTCGGTCAACTTCCTAATTCTGGCTGCGCTTGGCTGGACGACGAAAGAGAGGGCGCGTGTCGGCATGGCGCTGGCGGGCATCTTGCTGCTGCCAAGCCTCGCAACGCTCTGGTTAGCCTGGGAGAAATTTCATCTTCCGGCCGCGCCCAATCCCGTCTTGTTGTCGCTGACGGGGGCGGGCGCGCTGGCGATCAATCTATCCTGCGCCTTCATATTGGCCTGCTATCGTCGCCATAGTGGCAGTCTCACAAGAGCGGCCTTTCTTTCAGCCCGTAACGACGCCCTGGCAAATATCGCCATTATCATAGCTGGTCTCGTAACGGCCTTTACGTTGTCGGCTTGGCCGGATTTGGTTGTGGGGCTTGGCATCGCGGCTTTGAACGCGGATGCAGCGCGTGAGGTGTGGCGAGCTGCATGCGACGAACAAAAAGAGGCTGCGAACCTCGACGGGGCAATATGACAGACCATTACGACCACGATCACGCCGGCCATCATCATGGCGGCGGCGCGCACCATCATGCGCCGGCAAATTTTGGCAAAGCCTTCGCGATCGGTATTGCGCTGAACCTCGCCTATGTTCTGGGCGAAGTGTTCTACGGCATCTTGGCGCACTCGCTCGCTCTGCTGGCCGATGCCGGCCATAATCTCGGCGACGTGCTGGGCCTGGCTGGGGCCTGGCTCGCCTCGGTACTCAGCAAGCGGCGGCCGAGCGAGCGCTATACTTATGGCATGCGGCGATCCTCGATCCTTGCCGCCCTCGGCAACGCGATCGTGCTGCTCGTCGTGACAGGCGGCATTGCCTGGGAAAGTATCCAACGCCTGAGCGACCCTCGACCCGTCGGCGGGGCTATCGTCATGGCCGTGGCGGCGATCGGCATCCTGGTCAACGGCGTGACCGCTTTTTTATTCATGTCGGGCCGGAAAGACGATCTCAACATCAAGGGTGCTTTCGTGCACATGGCATCCGATGCCCTGGTGGCTTTGGGCGTGGTGATCGCGGGCGCCGTTATTATCTGGACGGGCTGGCTATGGCTGGACCCCGTGGTCAGCATCGTGATCAGTGTCGTGATCGTGGCCGGTACGTGGTCGCTGCTACGCGATTCAGTTAACCTCGCGCTCGATGCTGTGCCGGTCGGCATCGATGCCGGTGACGTCACCGAATTCTTGGAACAACAGGCGGGCGTCACCGCAATTCACGATCTACATATCTGGCCGATGAGCACGACCGAGACGGCCCTGACCTGTCATTGTCTGATGCCAGCCGGCCATCCCGGCGACGCCTTCCTGGCGCAACTCGCGCATAAACTGGAGGAGCATTTCAGCATCGCGCATGCCACGATCCAGATCGAAGTCGATGAGCATGTTGACTGCGAGCTTGAATCCGATCGCGTCGTGTAACATGATCTGCTCGCAATATATTGATTTATGGACTGTCGCAGACTGGACGTACTCACGCGTCACTGCTCTTTGTTGCGATAGGTCTTATGGCAGCTAGCGCATGAAGCTCCGACGATCCGAAGTTGGGCTCCTCTGGAACCAGGATCGCCGTTGCTCACCAACGCAGCGAGTTTCGTGCTTTCATCGCTTAGCTGCTTTGTCCGAACGCTAAAATCGTCCCAGCGCGTCCATATTTCGGGTTTCGCATCGGTTGGCTTTTGATTACTGCAGGGCGGAAAGAGGGACGGGATACATCCTGCCGCCACTTGAATGATTGACGCCTCATCGTTGAGCGTCGAAAGCTGGTTTGCACGAAGATGCTCGGCCATAGCTTTCATGGCTTTCCCATGTCCGTCATCTAATCCATGCGTTCTTTGACCACGCCTGTCGCCCATTCATGAGCCAACGAGAAGGGGCGAACGCTGTCACGGCGACGTTCGCGATCGCGACGGCGATTAGGGTTCGTACACTCATTGTCACTCCGAACGCCGACCGGACGTCAGAACGTGTAGGTCAGCGTAAAGCGCGCCGATATCGGCTCCAGCGGATGTACCTGAAAATCGTCGATGCCCGTCGTGCGGTAGTTGGCGGCCTCGGCCCGGTTGATGTTCGTCGCATAGTAAAACTCCGACGAATAGGCTTTTTGGTTGAACAGGTTAAAGATCGCGATCTGCAGCTTGAGCGCATCGCTGACCTTGTAGCCGATATCGATATTGGTTTCGGTGTATCCGCTGCCCCGTGGATTGGCGGGGCCGTCGGTCAGCGGATAGGGGCCGAGAATCCGCATCTCCGCACCGCCGAACCAGGGGCCTAGGTTGTCGACGATCGCGCCGAATGACAGCGTGTAGCTTGGCGCGTTGGCGATGTAGGTGCCGCCGGCGATTTGATAGAAACTTTGCAACGTCGGCTCGTTCTTGAAGAAGCGGGCTTTGGTGACGGCTAGATCGGTGTTCAGCTCCAGCCAGTCGACGGGATGATACTGAGCTGACAGCTCGAAACCCTGGCGGCGGCTGGGCGCCGTTGCCTGATCCATGCCCGCGTCCTGATCGTAGATTTCTTCCGACCCGAAATCCTGGCGGAAAAGGGCCAGTTGAATCTGCAGGCCTGGGACCGAGGCGTTGCGAATACCGAATTCCCCACCATAGGTCCGCGCCAGAAGCGGCACCGGGCCGATGGCAAGTTGGGTTCCTTGCAGCGGTACGGAGCCGACAACGCCGCGTACGTCGTCGGAATGAAAGCCCTTGCCCGCGCTGACATAGAATTCGGTATTCGCCCAGGGCCCGAACGTCACGCTACCCTTGGGTTGAAACAGAAATGCCTCGGTGGAACCGGAAATGCCGCCGATTACGCTGCGTGCATCGCCGGTCGCGTATTCCTCGCGGATGCCGACGGTCGACCGCAGCCAGCTCAGCCAATGCGTGGTGTTGGAGATAAAGGGGCCGGTGTCGTTTACATTCACCAGATCGGCGGTGCAGGCATATTTGCCGACTGAGTAATCGCCGCCGCCGTCGTTGCAGTAATCCAGAACCTCGCGTTGCCGCGTATGGCGGCGATCGACAAACTCGGTGTCGTAGCGTTCCTGCATGCCGATTGTCGTGTCGGACTCGATATCGCCGAAACTCATGTTCCGCGTGAACGAGACTGTGCCGCCGAACGTGTTGCGGGTTTCGTCCTGCTGTTCTTGGTCGCCGTTCACCGGGTCGAACAGAAAGTGGGTAAAGTTATTCCACAGAACCTGCGTGCTGTGGATCGCATAGGCGTTAGCCGACAGCTGCCAGTTGTCACCGGTGACACCGTAATGACCCGACAGGCTCCAACGGCTGGATTGCGCGCCATCGGTCGGGTCGAGCGTGCCATAGAGGCCGATCAGGCCGCTCTGGATGGCGCGCAGCGGCTGGTCGGTGGAGAAGCGGCCCTGGCCTTTGTAATACATCGCCGTCAGGCCGTAGCCGTCGGCATCTGTGCCCCGGCTGTAGCGAGCGGCGAGCGCGATCTTCCGGAAATTGTCGGGATGGGTATAGGGGCCGTCGACCCGGCTGACATCGGCCGCGCCCAGCAACTTCCCGCCATTATCGAAGTGTAACGTCCCGCCGGCGAACAGCTCGTCGTCGCCCAATGTGCCGGCGCTCAACACGACCTGGTTCGGCAGGTCGTCGAGCAGCCGCATATGCTCCGACCCGACCGAACCGAAATCGCCAAGCTCCGCGAAATAAGGCCCCTTGGTGTAATCCACGCCGGCGAGAAGCTGCGGGATCACGAAATTAAGGTCGGAATAGCCCTGACCGTGCGCATTGCTTGGCCGGTTGACTGGCATGTCGTCGACGAAGTTGGCGAAATCGATGCCGTGATCGAGATTCACCCCACGCAGAATATATTGATAGGCCTTCGCCTCCCCCGAATGCACGGTGACGATCAGGCCCGGCACGCTCTCCAGCAGCTGGCCGACGCGATATACCGGCCGCAGTTGCAGCTCTTCCTGCGTGACCGAACCTTGGCTCGCCGTCTGTGCTGATCCGATCAGATCGCGGCGGGACGCGGTGACGACGATCTCTTCAAGTTCCGGTCTCCCTGGAGCTTTGGTGGCTGGTGGCGCCGCCTGCGAGGCATCACTTGTTGCTTGAGCGTCAGCCTCTCCGATACCCGTGAGCGCGGCCAGCGTGGCCCCGGCTAGCAGAAATACACGGCGCGATTTTGAGCCCTTGGCCGGTTTCAATTGCGAACAGTGTAACGGGAGACCATCATTGGACCGTATCGTCATGAGAGCTTGCTCCGGGTAATAGGGAACGATTACAGCCCGCAGTAGGCGGTTTTTCTTAAAAGATCATACTTCATACGGAATGCGGAGCGATTTGGATGCAACGTTTTACGATGACGATGTCAGAGGAGTTCGCTGACGAGCTTGGCGCATTCATGTTGGCGAACGGGTATGACAATCGATCAGAAGCGATGCGTGATTTGGCGAGAATGGGTCTCGACCAAGCCAAAAGCGAAACGTCACCTACAGGCCAGAGTCTGGCTACACTCGTCTACGTGTTCGACCACAACACGCGGGAAATTCCTAAGCGGCTCGCTCGCACATACCATCGGCACCATGAGCTGTCAGTCGCAACGATGCACGTCCATCTCGATCACGACAATTGCCTTGAGGTAGCTGTTCTAAGGGGTCAGACCCCTTCGGTTAGGCAGTTCTCGCAAAGCATCATTGCTGAACGCGGTGTTCGGCATGGTCGGGTAACTTTCGTACCTGTCGATGTAATCGAGGCCGAGCACAGTCACCATGACCATGGCGATGCTAGCCCGCACACTCACGTTCACCCCAAAGGCTAATCTGGCGCGCGTTAGTCCGTTTCAGATATCTTGATTTATGAACGCGTAGTGCGCGGAGGGGCTCAATAGCGGGCGGACGAGGAAGGATCACTATCGCGATATAGCGCTTTGAAGCACCCGCGAGAGGGCGTCGATTGAATAAGGTTTATAGACCAGCTTGAGGCCGTGGCTGGCTTAAGGGAACCGGTGAAAGCGTCAAGTGGAACTACGTTTTGTTCGATTTTGGGATTCACGACATCCAGAAAGCAAGCAGTCAGTGGTTTACCCTAGACATCCCTCTATGACTACAAGCGGACCCTCGATGCCATCATCAGCAGTATCCGCCGCTACGGTGCGGTTTGAGGCCTGCGCTCAGCCGTCTTATCGTTTTGACCACGCTTACAGAAACGAGGCCAAGAAGATCAACTCAAATCGTTTGCTTTGACAATGCCCCGCCGCCTTACGCTTACTCGCCTTCGGCACGGGTCGTCTTGCTGTCCCAGAACAGGGAAATTGTTTCCCACTCGCACAAATCAACGTCAGTCCATTCTGCCGTATCGCCGTCGTTATATTTGACCTTGATGTCGAACTTGCAGGCCTTCCCGCCATGCGGGAAAACAATGCTGACTTTCTCGCCGTCGGCCAGGGCATCCTTGCCCATGATGTCGCTTCCCCATTCGTCATTTGACGCGGGCCAGACGTATACATCATCGATCTGGTAACCGGTTTTGTTAACGAGGACGAAACAAAGGCGTAATGCAAATTCCCGAGGTCGCCGATGGAATAACAATTTCACCGTTAGCGCGGCGTCAATGACCTCTGCTAGATCGCAGGCCGCGATGTCGATCGTGCAGGCGGCCCCCCCCATCACAGTGGAACCGAGGAATAAGCCGGGAATGTTGCTCTCCAATTTCCAGCGCCTTGTGCCGCGCCATCCCAATGCACGTAAAGACAATCAGCCGAGCGTCAGCCGGCTGGAGGCCAGACACATCATCTTTGTCATTATTTCATCCACGATCGCATCCCCGGAACAGCTTTGGTCGTATAATGTTGTGATGACCTGTATGGGCCGATGACTTTTGCGTTCCTGACAGGAGGACGCCAAGTGACTGCGACTTCTCCACCTAGGCGTGTTTTTCTATACCGGCATCCAGGTTTCAACTCCCGTGAGTTGAGTGACCTGATCGTTCGAATTGCGGAGGGCGACCGTGATGCGTTCACCAATTTTCATCGCCAAACGTGCGGCGAATTGAGAGCGTATTTGTCTCAAATTGTGGTTGAACAGGACCTGATAGAGGACATATTGCAGGATGTTTTTCTGAAAATCTGGACGAAAGCTTACATGTTTGATGCGGCGCAAAACGCTCCATTCGGTTGGATGATACGTATCGCGCGCAACCATTATCTAGATAAGATACGAAGCAAAAAAAACGAAGAAGCGTGGGAATCCGATATTTCATTGTCCAATCAACCGGATCCGAATCCCAATCCCTGCGAGATCGTGACCCTGCAATCTGAAATTCGTGCATTGAACAGGTGTCTGAACAATCTGGACAAAAAGATTTTCAACACCCTGATGCCAATTTACTATGGTAATCTGACTCACATGGAGTTGGCCGAACGTACGTTGCTGCCGCTTGGAACGGTTAAAAGCCGTATTCGCCGAGGGTTGACGACGCTGAAAGCCGCGCTCAAGCTGAACATAGTGAGAAACCTCAAGAGACAACATAGTTAGATGTTTGTTAATTTATGTGGTTAGGTGGACTTCTCCGGCGCAAATTTTGGTCTCCAGCCGACCGATCCTGCTGAGGCGGAACATCCTAGTAGCCGTTCGCCGTTATAAACGTTTTGAACTAGCCGCCAAACTCATCTCACATTGGCATCGGAAATCACTCTATCTAAATTTCTCCAGTTTACCTTCTGGGAAATATGCTCTTTTAAAGAAACACCCTACGGTGCTCTTCCTCGCTATCCAAGGGTATATCCAATGACACGATAATGCCCACTAAGGACTAAGCGCGGTATCTACATTTGTAATCGGGCGCGCAGTTAAGGGTGCTCGGGCATTTTCCTTTTCGCCGGCGCCGTTCTGATAGGTTTGACGGGCGGTGACGCCGCTGGAACGCAGTGCCATGGCGATCCTCGGCTGCTTCCTACTGCGCGCAAATCGGCCTATGCGCTCGAGCAAATATTGCAACAAAAAATGCTACAAACTAACTGTAGTTAGCGTATAGGTGAAAGGCTGTATCCACAGGTCTGTATTTATTTTTGCTAATCTACATCCAATGTTATGCGCTCGAGCGTTTAAAGATGTACCGGCCTCAATTTGATTGGCCGAATGGTAGGGAGAAATTGGCATGAGCGACAAATCTTTAAGTCTTCTGATGGCCGGCGCTGCTTTGATCGCAGCGGGCATGGCGTCCCCGGCAATGGCATCCAGCCATCGCGAGGCGCCTGGCATTACGATGGCGCCAAAGTTGGATGCGACGGACTTTTATATGTTCCGAAGCTATGAGGCGGGCCGTGCCGACTTCATGACCATGATCGCCAACTACCAGCCGTTCGAAGATCCGCGCGGCGGCCCGAATTACTTCCAGATGGATCCGGCTGCCTTCTACGACATCGATATCGACAATGTCGGCGACGGGCAGATCCATCAGGTCTACCGGTTCACTTTTCAGAACGCGATTCAGGGTCTGGCGGTGCCGGTCGGCAAGGATACCAACGCAATTCCCTTGATCAATGACGGCCCGATCGCGGGCTTCGGCGGCAAGACCTTGAACGTCGTGGAGACGTATAAGATCAACCTGCTGACGATGAAAAACGGTGCGCTGGTATCGAACATGCCGATCACCAACATGAAAGGCGGTCTCTACTTTCATAAACCTGCCGACTATATCGGGCAAAAAAGCAATCCACAGTACAACATTTATTCTGGGCAGTTCGTTGAAGAGGCGAAAATTCCTGGTTGCGCCACTGCGGCGAAGGTATTCGTCGGACAGCGCAAGGATCCGTTTTACATCAATCTGGGCGAAACCTTCGATTTGGTGAATTACAAGAATCCGATCGGCGAGGCTTATGCCAACACCGCGACGGATACGCTGGCGGGCTTTAACGTCACCTCGATCGCCATCGAGGTGCCGATCAAATGCGTTAGGACAGCCGGCAATCCGATCGTCGGCGCCTGGACCACTTCTTATAAGGTTCTCACAATCGACACTTCACAGGAGATGTCGCGGCTCGGCAATCCGCTGGTGAACGAACTGGTCATCGGACTGCCGGACAAGGACAAATGGAACGCCAGCTATCCATCGGGTGACGCTCAATTCTTGAAATACGTCACCAACCCGACGCTACCTGTCCTGCTGCATGCCCTATATCCCAGCTTGACCGCACCGACGCAGTTGCCGCGCCAGGACCTTGTCGCGGTGTTCCTGACCGGGATTTCTGGGCTTAATCAACCAAAAGGCGTCAAGCCGGCGGAGGAAATGCGTCTGAACACGACGACGGCTCCGGTTGCTGCGGGTAAACAGAACCCGCTGGGCGTGATCGCCGGTGACAATGCGGGTTATCCCAACGGGAGAAGGCCGGCCGATGACGTGACCGACATTTCACTCCGGGTTGTTATGGGCAAGCTCTATTCGCTTGGGCTGTTCGGCGGGGCGAAAAATGCACCGTCCGGCAATGTCGAGTTGACCGATGGCGTCCGCAAGAACGCGACGCAGTTCCCGCAGGCGTTCCCCTATCTCGTGGCTCCGCTGCCCGGCTCGCCGGAAACAGCGTACGAGGCGGCGGTGAAGGCCGATCGGTAAAGCAGAGCGCTTGACGGTTCGACCGTGCGCACTCTGTCCGTGACGCAACAACGCGGGGCGCGGTGGAAGGAATTCCACCGCGTCCCGTTTGTTGTGATTTGTCTTATCCTGTTTTCGGCGGGGCAACCCCGCGCTGCCCCCTATATTCCGGCCCAAGACGGCGATCTGGTTGCCGATCTGCCCACTGCCTCCAGCCCCGACGCGCGACGCGCGATGATGCTGCACAAGCTGCTGGCGCGTGCGCCGGACAGCCTCGAACTTGCGCTGCAAACCGCGGCAAAGGACATGGATGTCGCCCGCGCGCAGTCGGATCCGCGCTTTACCGGTTATGCCGAGGCGGCGCTGCAGCCCTGGTGGTCGCTGCCCGCCCCGCCTGTCCAGGTGCTGATGCTGCGGGCGACGATCCGGCAGAATCGTCATGATTTCGAAGGGGCGCTCGCCGATCTGGCGCAAGTTCTGAAAATACGGCCCCAGGACGGGCAAGCCTATCTGACACGCGCGGTAGTGCGGCAGGTGCGTGGTGAGTTTGCCGGAGCCGCCGACGACTGTGCGGCGCTCGGCAGGCTGACTGCCGGGCTGGCGGCACGCGCCTGCGCCGATTCCGTTGGCAGCGTCAACGGCCGGGCGGCTGACAGTTACACCGATCTGCGGAACGCCTACAGCATGACCGGCGCGGATGGCGATAAGAGCGTCCAGTCCTGGGTCTTGACGCTGCTAGGTGAAATGGCCGAACGCCAGGGCAAGACCGATCAGGCCGAAGGCTATTTCAAGCGGGCTTTGGCGCTGGGTTATAAAGACGGCTACCTCCTCGGCGCATACACCGACTTCCTGTTGGACCGGAATCGCCCGGCGGAAGTGGTCGCATTGTTGAGCGACCAGATACGCATCGATCCACTTTTGCTGCGTTTGGCGCTGGCCGAACAACAGCTTGGCGCGCCGTCGTTGGCGGCGCATGTCGCCGATTTGGGGCAGCGTTTCGCCACGGCGCGGGCGCGCGGCGACAGCGTGCACCGGCGGGAAGAGGCGCGATACCAACTCTTTCTAGCCAAAGATCCATCCCAAGCGCTGCGCCTGGCACAAGCGAATTGGACGGTACAGCGCGAGCCGGCGGATGTGCTGATTTTACTGCAGGCCGCACTGGCGGCCAACCCCGCAGCAGCCGAACCTGCACTGGTCTGGATACGAGACAATCGTTTCGAAGATGTCGATACCGATATTTTGGTTCGTCAACTGGGAAAAGGCCGGTCGTGATGCTGCATCGGCTGCTTTTGCTTGGGTTCGCACTCTGCCTGATGTCGGCGCCCGCCTGGGCGCATAAGCCGAGCGATAGCTATCTGACCGTTAAGACCGAGGGCGCACAGGTCACCGGGCAGTGGGATATCGCGCTGCGCGATATCGATTTCGCCATCGGCCTGGATGACGACGGCGACGGCAAGCTGACCTGGGGCGAGGTCAAGGCGCATCGCCTCGACATTGCCCAATTGGCGCTGCGTCACCTGGCGATCTCCGCCGACGGTGCAGCCTGTCCGCTTGACGACACCGAGCAGTTGATCGACCAGCACAGCGACGGCGGCTATATCGTCCTGCGCTTCAGCGGCACCTGCACGGCGGGCACGGCGAAAAACCTGACCGTCGCCTACAGTCTGTTCTTCGATGTCGACCCACAGCATCGCGGTTTGCTGAACCTGACCCGCGACGGCGTGGCCAGTACTGCCGTGTTCAGCCCGGCCCGGTCTTCGCTGACATTTGGCGCTGAGCCGGTCAGCTGGCTCAGCCAGTTTGCCGATTATATCCGCGAAGGCGTCTGGCACATCTGGTCGGGATACGACCACATCCTGTTCCTGCTGGCGCTGTTGCTGCCGTCCGTTCTCCGCAGGACGCCGGCCGGCTGGGTGCCGGCCGACAGCTTCAAGACGGCGTTGATCTCCGTTTTGAAGACGGTAACGGCGTTCACGATCGCGCATTCGATCACGTTAAGCTGCGCCGTGTTGGGCGTCATCGCGGTACCATCGCGATTGGTGGAGTCGACCATCGCGGCTTCGGTCGTAATCGCCGCGCTGAACAACATCTATCCTCTGTTCGGCGACAAGACATGGCCTGTGGCTTTCGCCTTCGGCCTAGTCCACGGGCTTGGTTTTGCGAACGTCCTGTTCGAGCTTGGGTTACCCAAGGAGACACTCTATCTGGCGCTGGTCGGGTTCAATTTGGGCGTTGAACTGGGCCAACTGACGATCGTTGCGACATTCCTGCCGGTTGCATTCCTGCTGCGCCCCTCGCGCTTCTATTCTCGGGGGATTCTGGTCGGTGGTTCGGCCTGCATTGCCGTTCTGGCGAGCGCTTGGTTTATCGAGCGCGCATTCGCCATCACGATCATCTGATATCCGACCTTGGCCACCTGTTTGAATCGTTATATCGAGAATGTATTGTTATATTGAATAATACAGCAATTTAAATATGTGATATGTGCTTCATAGTTAAATCCCGGCGTTACGTTGGTTTGGGGCGCGGCGGCATTTTCGCCGTAACATTGTCCTGTATTCTTCAGCAACCGACCACGCGGGCAGACACCGTTCCGGCGGAAAATGCGACCCCACAAAAGCGCGAAGAGATCGTCGTCACCGCGTCCCGCCGCGATCTGATCGGATCAGCACAGACGGCGAGCCAAGGTTCGGTCACGCAGGAAGAGCTGCAACTGCGGCCGGTATATCGCGTCGGCCAGCTGCTGGAGAGCGTGCCGGGGCGTTGTCAAACCAAACCGTTCTGATAGAATATTTCTGTCGATCGCGGGCGGTTGGGTTTTGGTCGAGTCCTTATCCACGCTACGATTTTGCCCCTCGCTCAAAGGAGCGGGGCCGAGAACGCCCCCTAATATTGTTTGCCCTGACAATGCCCGCCCACGAGCTGAGCGTTATTATTTGCAGACATTTGGACTAACGCTAATGATTATCCCAAATGTCTTACTTTTCTTACTGAAAGACTGAAATCTGCGGTATCGTGGATTAGACGATAAGAGATTCAGGCTAGTGTGACACATTGGCTGACCTAACCCTGATCCCGGCAGTCAGGGACCAGCGGGCCTCACAATCTTGTCGGAAATTTCGCTGACAATCTCGCGAGGAACCGTAATCGATGGCAATTATCGATCTTGAGAGAAGCGATACCCAAAATTCGTTCTCATGTGAAATTGCGATTATCGGCGCCGGTGCGGTCGGGATTACCATGGCTGCGGAGTTGTCCCGCAGAGGGCACGACGTCATATTGTTGGAAGCTGGCGGCGTCAGCCTAGAGGCTCAATCACAGAATATTTTCAACAATGCCCGATCCAGCGGCGTAAACCATACCGGCCTGCATTCCGGGCGATTTAGAATGCTTGGCGGCACGACAAATTTTTGGGGCGGGCAACTCGTTCGCTTCGACCCAATCGTGTTCGAAGGCCGACCAGCGCTCAATATCGATCCATGGCTTTTCGGCCGGGAAGCACTGGACCCCTACTACAACCGCGCCATGACCCTGCTTGGTATGGACGAGGGCGTGCCGCACGATGACGACGTTTGGACCCGCGCGAATACGGTGCCCCCCGATCTCCCGGAGGAGCTGGAACTGTTCATGTCGCGGTGGGTCAAAACCCCCAACCTGGCAAGGCTTTTCAAGACAGATCTGGCCAATCCCAATCTAAAGGTGCTCGTTCACGCGAATGTTTGCGGTTTTGAACCCGACGCCTCGTGTGAGCGGATCGCCCGCGTGCATATGCGAACCTTCAACGGCCGCCGGGCGACAGTAACCGCGCAGCGTACTGTCCTGGCCAACGGTACGATCGAGATCGCGCGTTTGCTAATGATGCCTTACATCAACGGTGACACCACCCCGTGGAACAACAATGAGTGGCTTGGCCGCGGATATATCGACCATCTAGATACGACCGCGGGCGAAGTGGTGTGGAAAGATAAGGACACGTTCGGCAACCTGTTCGAAAACCTGTTTTTCGACGGCTATAAATACAACCCGAAATTCAAGCTGTCGGAACAAGCTCAACGAGATCGATCGCTCTTTGGGGTCTGCGGCGGGTTCTTGTTCAGGACGTCGTATCAAGAGAACGCGGAAAATATAAAGCTGTTCTTGCGCGCGGTCCGCGATGGCCGGCTTCCGTCGAATTTTTGGCAATTACCGGGACATGCGCTCTCACTGGCCAAGGTCTTGTTGCCGTTTGCCTACCGGTATTTTCACGACAACAGAACATTCCACCCATCGAGCTCATCGGTCATCTTTCGCGTCACCGCAGAGCAACTTCCGCTGCGCGATAGCCGAATCACTCTTAGGCAAGAGTGCGACGCGTTGGATATGCCGCTCGTCGATCTAAACTGGAAGGTTGACGGCAGCGAACTGGAGACAATTGCCTATTTTTCGGAGCGGGTTCGCGACACGCTGAAGAAAGCTGGGATCGCCGACCTCAAGTTGGAAGAGGCTTTGGTCGCGCGGGATCCCGCCTATCTGGCAACCGCATCCGACACCTTTCACCAGATGGGCGGAGCCCGTATGGGCCATGACGCGAAGAACGGCGTCGTCGACGGCAATCTCCGCGTGCATGGGATTTCGAACCTCTACGTCGCCGGAGCAGCTGTCATGCCGAGCACCGGGTTTCCAAACGTGACTCTGACGTCGATCGCGCTTGGTTTGCGCCTGTGCGATCACCTCGCAGCAGAGCGAATCGCCGATAATCTTGTTTCGACCTCGGCATCGCAGGCACCTGAGCTGGTTCCCGTGTGAGCTGTCCAATATACGGAGTTAGGCTAGGTTTCCGAGCGTGAAATTGCCGGCGTGAAAAGACGCGACCGAACTCCCTAGGAAGTCGATCCGGCCGCCGTCTCCAAATGCCAGCATGCTGAAAGCGCGCGCCTTCAGCTGCATCGATCGGATCGACGTCAAATTATCTTTGAAAGGCTTCCGCGAATAACCTGGACCAGCCCACTTGTCGTCGAAATTTACGTCGGCATGGAGATCAACTGCTACGCGTGCGCCGAAACTTAAGGCCGATCGTACCCGGATGACCGCTCTCTCTCTGTTTGTCATTCTCTGTCATTGAAACAATGCGTGGATAAGGACAGCTAGGGCGGGTGGCCCAATAAAAAAGGCTGCCTCAGCCGGATTCTAGTCAATTTTGATCGATGTTATTAAATAAAGCATGCCTCATAATTAAATAAAGCATGACTTATATAGCGAGATAACTAGGATAATTCGTTGATTACCTTATCTGATTAGCCAATTTGGATTGAATTCAACCCTGAATAACGTTTCACGCGATCAGCCTTAAGGTGGTAAGAAAACATGACCCGTGAGCTTTTGGTTTCAACAGAATGAGATAGCCTTATGGCGCAGTCCACCTTCGATCCGGAATCCTTCCAGCGGATGGCAAGGGAAATGGGAGACACTCTCCAACTAGGGGAAGACTACGAGCCGGGGCCTCTCGCGCACTTTGGTCGTACCCTAATGCAAGCCGATCGCTTCATCGACGTCGGTGCGAACAGGGGGCTTTACGCCTACTTGGCGAATCGGGTGCTCACAAACAGTGAGATCGGGCTGGTCGAGGCCAATCCCGAACTCGTCGAAAAGTTAAAGCTTTTTGTAACTCGATGGCCGACAGAAAATGGCAACAGGATCACCGTCTATCCCTACGCGGCGGGCGATGTATCGGCAAAGCTGCCTTTTTTTATAGATGCATTGGACACGTTGGGCTCTTTCGTGCTCAATCCTGATGACACCGACAATTCCAGGTATTTAGACGGGCACATTCGGAAGAATGTCCGCCACGTAGACGTCCCATGCGAGCCACTCGATAACCTATTCAAGCCAGCCCCGCGCACGCTTATCAAGATGGATATCGAAGGTTTCGAGTACCGGGCTCTAGTCGGCGCCAAGCGTCTCCTTTCGACGAAAGATACGCGCCTCCTGGTAGAGCTGCATGGTTGGGGCGATGCCGAACGTCGAAAGTATCCATTGCACGTTATGCTATATATGAATGCGCTTGGTTTCGCCGTCTCTCGTATCGGCCGTTCCTATTCGTATGATTTTACCCGAACGACGTTCTTAGGTCGTTGCATATCCCTGGCGAAATCGGGCCCGACTTTTACAATAAAGCATGTGCTGGATCGCTCAGGGTTGCGGCCGCTTATGTACCGCGTAATGCGACCTTTGTTGGCGACGCATGCCGGGCGGTAGTTCGCGAGGATTGATCGGTGGCGTTTCGTCAGGCTTGCTGTTGCGACTGGCAGGCGGCCTTCTCAATTTTCTGGCTGTACCGATCGCGCTTCGAACACTGGGGCAGGAGAGGTATGCCGCCTTCGCTGCCTTGTTCGGACTTGCCGGCTGGCTGACGATCGGCAATTCGGGGCTGGCCAACGCGACAGCCGTGTTCATTAGTGAGACCAAGGATGACACCAAGCGCCGTGAATTCTTCTGGCGCTCTGCAATATCGACGTTCCTTGCCGTTGCACTCGTTTCGTCCATCGTATTCGTGCCGTTCATCCGGATTTCTACCCATTTGATCGGGAGCGAGTCGCCGTCCCTTGATCATGAGCTCACTCAAGCTGCCTACTACTGTTTCGCGGTGTTCATGACGTGTGCTATCGGCCAGACATTCGAGGGATTCTATGTCGGAACTCTGCGGGTCGAATACGTTAACTGGTGCCGGCTTGTTGGGCAGGTCGCCGGGATCGGCGTGGTCATCTGGCTGCCCCCCTTATTTCCCAATATGTTAGCTATATGCTTTGCGACAACCCTGGGCACGACGTCCGCTGCGGTCTGGTTCGTTGTAAAAGCAATTGCGGAGGTTCCGCCACCCGTTCCCTTAAATTACAGCTTCCGCCAAAGCTTACCGTTGTTTCGACAAGGTCTGGGGTTTCTAGCAAGTTCGTTAAGCACCCTGTTCTATGGCGGTGCGTTCTTGCCGCTTCTTGCGATCACCTTCGGCTCGAGCCAACTTGCGACGGCAGCTGTGATGTCACGTATGCTCACAATGTATTTCAGTGTTATCGCGGCACTCCTAATTCCTTTTGCACCCGCGCTTAGAAACGCGCTTGCTCACGATGATCAGGCGTGGGTCGCGAAAGCTATGCGGCACTCAGGTATATTTCTGGCTTGCGTCGGAGCCAGCGCTGCAACAGGCATTGCCATACTCGGCGACGTCGTGATTCGACACTGGACCGGCGCGAGTCTCCCGTCGGTATCCGACTGGCTCATGCCTATGGCTGCGTTGCTGATAGCAGTCAGTTGGAGCTATTTTTGGATCTACGCATGCTTTGCGACCCTCGGCTCCCTGCCCGCGGCGATGGTCGCGATCGCTGAGGTCATTTTAATATCGGGTCAGTTTTTTCTGTTCCGGAATGACCTTGCGCCATCCGCGAGCTTTCTGATTATGGCCGGCACCATGTCATTGCTGTCCGGGACCATTTTGCCCGTACTGGTTCTAAAAAACTTGAACATTCGCTTCCAGAGCACCGTCGCAAACACCCCAGCAGTTGGTGCATAGTAATTGGGACTGGAGCTTCATCGGCGCTGTCAGGTTAACGGAAAACGGCCCGCATCTCGCAATTTTAATCCAGGCATCTGCCCTTAATCGATCATTTTCATCCCACGATCGGGCTCTGTCAGTCCAAAATTGGCGGGGTGAATCTGCCGGATTAAGCTTCGGGATGAAAAACCCGTTTCGCTATTTCGACAGCTCGCCCGAGGTGTTGACGGCTATGACTGTCGCCTGGTTCGACCGTCACAACCTGCCGAGGCCGGCGGCGATCGCCCTGCTGTCGGCACCCGCCGACAATCTCTGGGGCGGCGACTCACGCTTCTTCACGCCGGCACTCGATGGTTTTCCGGCGCCGCCCGCACAGCCCAATCCGCCGCCGACGGGGATGCCCTATGTGCCGCAATCGACGTTGCGGGATCCGATGGTCTCCCCTGCCCTGTATCCTGACTTGCTTGCCCGTTTTCCCCCAACCCTCATCGTCACCGGGACCCGCGCCGGCGAAATGAGCGCCGCCGTCAGCAGCCATACGCGCTTGGTGAAAGCCGGCGCCGCCGCCGAGCTCCACGTCTGGGAAGGCATGTGGCACGGCTTCATGGAGGATTTTGAGCTGCCCGAGGCAGCGGAAGCGCGCGCTGTCATCCTTCAGTTCTGGAACCGGTATATCGGCGGCACGTGATCGACGGCCGAAATCCGTTGCGATAGCTTCACCGCCGGTTCACTGACTGGATTAAAGCTCCGAACGGGCGCTGCCGCCTCGATCTGATGAAGAACGTGGACAGATGCTTTCTCCCTTAGCCGTCCGGATTGCCAAAGAGCGGCGAAAGTTTCGCTTGTCGTTGATTAATAGCTAGACAAAGACCAAGCGAATTAGCCAGACCATCATCAGCCAGTGCGGTAACTTCATCAGCCATCGATTTCAAAATCCGGATGACATCGATCATTTTTCGGCGGATCATTCCCATGCAGGCCCGCCGGCCGCTAGACCATGTGACAATCCTCGCTTTCGGCGAGGCAATTGTATTCGGTAGCGCCTTCCATGTGCCGACCCGATTTCTGTTTGACCACCCGGAACCGAGCCCCTAAAGCCAAACAGCAGCTACGTTCCACGAATGGAGCACGGAGAAAGAAGCTTTTCCGCTAAATGACGTGATCGATGTGTGGGGGATTATGCCTCTCGTTCCTGTTGCAACGGCCGCGCTTTCGGAAAACGGCCAAACCGGCGTCTATGACCGGTGTTGGGCGTACAACGGTCATCGAATGGCCGACGCAGCCAATTTTAATCGGCGCAGAAAGATGGCGCTGACAACCAGCGCGCCAATTAAGAACAACGATCCGGTTCGGCGCCAGAAGTCCGCTGAGATCTGGCACTGGACAAATGAATATCTGGCAGTGCCACATATCTCATGGCCGGGCGCGAGATTCTAAAAGCACTTATCGTAATTGCCGCTGTCGTTATAATTTTGACGCTGGCGATCTTGATATACCCGGACATCGCCGGACATCATGAACCGAACTTTACAACCGTCGGCATTATGCTGGCTTGGATCGTCGCGCTCGCATGGTGGTTCCATAAGCTTCGGTAGCGAGCTGCTGACGCCTAAGTTAACACCCCTGATAAAGCGCCAGAGGCTTGTCAGGTTAACTGCGCCGGGCGGCAACTAAGATCAGAACGCCAGATTTCAGGCAATGATTGCTGCGGCCCAGGCGGCATGCGCCTGGGTTCTTGAGAGGGGAAGTGTTTTGCGACTGATAAGATGGCGTTCGGTATTGAAGGTGTTGTAGACAGCAGCGTGGGTAGTCAGAAACCTCTGAGCAGATCGTTGGGACTTGAAGCCCTGCATCTTCCGTTCTCGTCGTCGGATCAGCACGTGCGAGTTTTCCGCTCTGTTTTTTTCTTGCAGCCCACCGGGGCGGTGGCGCTCCAAAGGTCGAGCTCATCTAGGGCGGAGACATAAGATTTGAGCCCATCGGTGACGATCACATCTGGGATCATCCGCTGGCTCCAAAGCAGGCGTTTCAACAACTTCCGCGCAGCTTCTGTATCGCCCCGGTA
Source organism: Alphaproteobacteria bacterium (assembly GCA_965276835.1). GTDB lineage: Bacteria > Pseudomonadota > Alphaproteobacteria > BOG-932 > Roseiterribacteraceae > BOG-932. Next base: position 5,926,888 of record OZ255631.1, on the reverse strand, counting down.
CTGCACGATCATATCGAGTACCTCGCCTTCGTCGTCGACCGTTTGCCACAGATACATATGCCGCCCGCGGATCTTCACGACCATCTCGTCGAGGTGCATCGGCCGCTAGGCGCCGACCTGCGGCGCTTCAGATTGCGTGCGATCGCCGGACCGAATTTGATCCTCCAGCAACGAATGGTCTCATAGCTAACGTCAAACCCGCGCTGCACGAACATTTCCTCGACGTCGCGGAAGCTGAGGGTAAAACGGAAGTAAAGCCACACAGCGTGGCAAATCAGATCCGGCGGAAACCGGTGCCGTTTGAATGAGATTGCCACCAAAACTGAACCCGCTGCCCCGCTAAACCACGGAAAACAGAGGCAAGTTAGCGCTAGACTGACAGCACCGTGGGGCCTTCATGCGCTTATCCGAGCCTAATGCGATCAACCGCCTTGCGGCGACAGCCGGCCCGATCTGGATTTTTATCATGTTCTTGCTGTTCGGTGCAGACTGCTTCACCCGCTGAGAAGGCCTGCGACCGGGGGCATCACACCGACCGGGGGTCGAGTGAAGCCCGCATGTCCTTCACGTCACCGGCGCTGATGGACGGCTCGGTGTTGCCCCAGGCGTTGCGGATGTAAGTTGCAACGGCGGCGATCTCGCGATCATCGAGCAGGACTCGAAATCCGGGCATCGCCGGCGCGGTCGGCGCTCCCGCCGTCCCGACACTGCAGGCTCCGTCGAGGATGACGTGCAGAATCGATGTCGGATAGGCCGATTGGACAGCGCGCGGTCCGGCAAGAACGGGGAAAAGCCTTGCGACTCCCTTGCCCGACGGCGTGTGACATGCGGCACATTCATCGCCGAAGATCGCCGCTCCGAACTTCACGGCAGGATCATCCGCGGCGCCCGACGTCAAAGCGGGATTCGGACATGCCGGGCTGGTCCTTCAGATAGACGGCGATGGCCTCAAGGTCACCGTTAGTGACCTGCGCGCTCGAACGGACGATCTCTTCGCCCATCGGGCCGCTTCCGGCGGCGAAGCGGTTATGTCCACTCTTAAGGTAGGTCACGATGTCTTCGACCGACCATTTGCCAAGACCGCGGCGATCGCCATTCGTGATGTCGGGCGCGAATCAGACACTGACAGTTCAACGCGACCTTAGAGCCTCATGAGGATCAATAATTTGACGTTTCAAACTGCCCAGGAATGCCCGATTCGAACAGCCTTTCTTCGGAACTTATCTCAGAAAACCCGTGTCCCTGCTTTCAGGGGTGCAATGCTGGGTATGGCGGTGGAATGCCAGGATAAGCGGACAATCGCACCATCGCTGGATTGAACCTCACGGGCACCAACGACTGAGAGCGGGTCATACTCCCGCCTATGGCTGGGAGACCGGGTAGAACGCCAAAGACGAAATGACATCAGGTGAGAGACCGAACGTCACCTCGTAAGGGGACTCAAAGGAAGGATTGACCATGGCAAAGCTTGACACGAATGACCGCAAGAAGCTTCCAGCAGGAAAGTTCGCCGAGCCGAAGAAGCGGGCCTATCCGATAGAGGATGAGAGCCACGCTCGCAATGCCAAGGGTCGAGCGAGCCAGGCAGTTAAAGCCGGTCGTATGTCGAAGGCCGAAGAGGCTAAGATCGATAAGAAGGCAGACAGCGTCCTCAAAAAGTGACGCCGGTCGCATTCCACGACACCGACGCGGCCGAAGCCGAAACTCTCGTCCACAGAAGCCGACAACCGAATGATCAAAATTGTCAGCGTGGATAGGTCGTATTTTCGGTGGCAATGGCAGAACGCCCGGATCGCTTCAAGGATGTAGGCCAACTTGGCGTGCCAAAGTTCTATGCGGTGTCGCCGCTGGTTCACCGACGGGATTCTGGCGGATGTCAGGACACCCAGCGGTCCAACAGGCCCTGTGCAACAACTCTTTTGACTTACTCGGCGGCCTCCCGGCTCTATGTCGTTGCCCAGGTTTAACCCTGACGAACGGCCGTGGCATGGATCCGCATGCCCCGGGTGATTGGGAGGGGCGTTGTCGTGAGCCCCCTTGCCCCGATCCTCGGCCATTTTCAAAAATGCAGGTTAAGGTGCCTGTCCCCTCACGGCCGATGTCGGTCGCAGGCAATGGGGAGCAATTCACGACTGACTTGCGCACGTTTTGCCTGGTCACTCTGCCCACAGTGTCAAAAACCGAAACGCAGCGTTACCTGCCGCCCGCCCAGTGGAACTAAAAGTCCAAGCGTGGCCTTGTAAGTCCATGCCGACTTACGGAAGCAAGCCTTGCTGTCCATCCTGCGGAATTCGAGAGGTGGGGATCGAGTTCGCTGTGCGGGTCGAGTTTGTTTGCCCGTACTTTGCGATCCCGATTTCTCTCGCCAATCGAGGTCACGACATAACAAGTATTTCTAAGTCTACTGCGACCCGCATTAAACTGAAGCCAAATTCTCCCCTTTAAACTGCAAATAAGTTCGCTAGCCGCTGAACTATCTATAGTGGACAACAGCCGATACCAAAAGAGTAATCGTAATGGGTGATTATGGAGGCAATGTTTTCTGCCCAATGTGTAGACATAAAAACGATGTCACGCCGAGGCAGCTTCAGTCCGGCCTCCAGATTACGTTCGTCTGTGAGAACTGTGGGACCGAGGTCGTTCATGAGAACGCCGTTGCTCGGGAAATCGCCGATAAAATCGGCACCGTCAAGGCTACGTTGGCGCCTAACCGTTAAGCCGAACGATCCGACAGCGCCGCTGCGATCCGGCTTTCTCAGGAAGCGCCAGCAAGTGGATGGCTGAATTGACCAGTGAAACGTTCGTAATGCCGTCCGCACGCACCGGTATGGGTTTCTATACTCTTGCCGCGATGAGGCTCGCGCCGAAATGTTTTTCAAGCATTTGTTTCACTTTAGGAACCATTTGGCACCCGTGTTCGTATCTTCTACGAGCAAAAGTAAGGGGGCGCTACATCGCCGCCCCGTCGGGGCAATGCGGGTCAATAGAGGCGGCGTCGCCGACCTTGTAAGCTCGGGATCGGGGGACGTGCTCGCCGATATGATCGGCGGCCTTCTCGCGTGGAGCTTCTCCTGTCATTGCCGCCATCTGGGCGTATATCTGCATGCCGAGATCGGCCCCGTAGGTTTTCTGGCACGTGACCTTCTCGACCGGATTCCTCGAATGTTGGCCGAAAGCGACCCAGCATGAAGATCAAATCCACCAAATTTCGCGTCGCCAAGGGGGATGGTGTCCGCCTTGGCAAATGGCCTACGCGGGTCAAGCCGGTCTATCGGACCAAAAAACATTACAAGGAACTGCTGCGCGAGCACGTCGACCAGCTAAGCGCCTTGCAAAAGCTCTTCTTCGCTCGGATCGTCACGCGTTGTTGCTTATCTTCCGGGCTATGGATGCGGCGGAGAGGGTGCGCTTAAGGAAATCTAAGGAACTGGAATCTCGGGCATTGGTTTTTCCTCGCACAAGGAGGCGACCAATGTCCGACGACGAGACGAAAACCGGCGGTGCCGATCGCGTTCGGATTAACATCGACGAAGATTATGAAGTCCACGACCTGAGCCAGAAGTTCGGCGTGAAACCGGATCAGCTTAAGGCCACAGTTAAAGGCGGTCGGGCCATGGCCGACGCTGTGGAGCGGTATCTTAAGGCCCCTGATGTCTGCTGATGCCTTCGAGCAGGGTGATGCGACGCCAGCAGAGTGTCTGCGCAAGGCGGCGTCGCTACATCTGATAGCAAGGATGCTCGATCCGGGCGTGTCGCAGCGTAGGGCGCTCGCACTGGCCGAAATTTGGGAGCTTAAGGCGCGCGAAAGAGTTGAACTTAATGGTAGCAATGGCAAAGCGTGACCCGGAGCACATGATCGATCCGGCCAGGTGGCCCGGCGCCGTAAGAGCATCGTCTCCAGCGAAGATCTCACCGCATCCAGCACCAGCGGCAGGCCCGCGCGCGAAGCACGCGGGGTCGAGCTAGTTTGTCAATTTCAGTCTGTCGGGCCACGTGGGTTTGCCGGTTAATGAAGACAGCCGCAATGATCGCTGCGATAAGTGCGGTTATAGCTCCGAAAATAGTCGCCGTCGCTCCAGCATGTTCGCCGGGTTTTGCCTCGAGCAGGTCGCGAAGAAAGAACGTGAAGCAGATTAGAATGGCGATACCGCCACCCAGTTTCGCCCCAAACCATCTATCCCTCTGATCTTGGTCCATCGTCTTGTTACCGCGTTATGGGCTGCTGGACCGCAGCGCTGTTTATGATCCGCGGCACCAACATACAGCGCCCTGGGCTTCCCTTCACCATGCTTCGCCCGCGTGTATATGCCCGTCTCGCTAAGGATGCTCGGCACATCGCTGAAATCCATCGCGGCACCTTTTCGTCCAGATGCAAGTCGCAGCATTTTCTTCAAAATCTGAGCGGACGTTCCCAAGCAACCTGAACAATTTGGTCGGGCGCTTGTTACCGAGTCTCGACATTAATGGGCAGGAGAGGCGTATGGAGAGTGCTGGCGCATTGATCGTCGCCCGCGTCAAAGGGGATGATGACACTTATGTCGTTTTGCTCGTCAGCACTCAGCGCGGCTGCATTCTCGAGTCATCCTTTGGGCTTTCCGAAGAGGCCTTACGGGCACTCCTGACGGAAAACTATGGCGAAGCGGACGAGGTGATTGACGAAAGAATAGAACGGGCGAAAACTCACCCGGCAGTCTGATCGATCTGATGATGTAAACGGCGTTCACAACATCGCATGCCATCATAGGTAGTGGTGAGAGAACGAGGCGGCGTGCGTTTGCCGGTGACGCACGCCGCCTCAAATCTTGTTGACAGAATGCCAACGCAATTCGGCAGGGAATGCCAGGGCAAGATTCGCACGATCCTATTGGCCCGAAACTCGTTAACCAATGCTCAAGCAAATTGATCCGGAGCGGGCGACCTGAGGCATCGGTGAAACGCCGGATCTTCCTGGCGGATGGGTACACGCGTGGGTACCGCTTACCGGATGCGCTGATCTCGCAGGATTAACAATTCGTTAAGCGTGAAGGATGGCGAAAAGGTACTCCGCTTTTACTATTTCTAGTCCTACCTTCGATTATCAGCAATTGGCCATGACGGCCGGCGAGTTTGTTGTGATCATGGTGGCACCAGCATAAAACTAAGGAAATGATAATTTTCGCCGCCGTCGATTCAACGCTTCGGATTCATCCGGCCTGCTCACGCCAGTGGTAGCAGTAGCAGTCGCATATATTGCCTGGCGTCAATTTCAACTCAGCCGACAAAACTTTCGGCTCGCTATGTACGATCGTCGTTTAACGTTATATCTCGCGGCGCGTGAACTGATGGCGTCAATTCTAGTAGAGGCCGCAGTACCGCTAGATGCTATTAGCCATTTCAACGTCACGACACGGGAGGCGCCGTTTTTCTTCGATGCCGCAATCACCAAGGCTTTCTCGGAGCTTTTTAAAAAAAGCGGTGTTGTTGCAACGCCTAACACTACTTTGGCAGATTTTTAGGAGCGGTCTCGTTTTTGGGATTCCCAAGAGCTGGTTTGCGTGATTCATGAGAGGTCGGCTTATGGAGGGCCGACCCATGGACGTTGACTGGCAAGGTGATCTCGATCGCTGGCTTGCGCCGTTTGTTGCGGCGCTAGCACTACTTTGGCAGATTTTTAGGAGCGGTCTCGTTTTTGGGATTCCCAAGAGCTGGTTTGCGTGATTCATGAGAGGTCGGCTTATGGAGGGCCGACCCATGGACGTTGACTGGCAAGGTGATCTCGATCGCTGGCTTGCGCCGTTTGTTGCGGCGCTAGGGCATAAGACGCGGGCGCGGATGTGTCCTCTCTATATCGCGGGTTTGATTGGTCCGGGAGACCGCAAGAGCGTTCAGCCGATGGCGGCGCGCACTGGCGAGGTCGGCTACGATCAGCTTCATCATTTCGTCGCTGCCGGAGTTTGGGACAGTGCTCCACTCGAGGCTACCCTGCTGAAGGAGGCAGACAGGCTGGTTGGCGATGAGGCGGGTTTTCTTGTCATCGATGACACGGCGTTGCCCAAGAAGGGACGTCACTCGGTTGGCGTCGCGCCACAATATGCTTCGTCGCTGGGGAAGACCGCCAACTGTCAGTCCCTGGTCTCGGTCACATTGGCGTCCGGCGAGGTGCCGGTGATGGTCGGCCTGCGGCTGTTCCTGCCCGAGAGCTGGACCGATGATCCTGAGCGCATGGCGCGAGCCCGTGTGCCAAAGGATAGACAGGCTGCTCTGACAAAGCCGGAGATTGCGATCGCGGAGATTGACCGCGTCATCGCCTCCGGTGGGCGTTTCGGCTGTGTGCTTGCCGATTCAGGGTACGGCTCCAGCGGACCTTTCCGCCAGGCTTTAAGCAAGCGCGGTCTGCTCTGGGCGGTGGGTCTGTCGCGGCGCCAGAACGTTTATCCCGCCGACGTTGCCCTGCTCTTCCCCGTCGCGCAGACTGGAAAGCCCCGCAAATACCATATCCCTGATCAGCCCCCGGTCTCTGCTGAGGCGTTGTTGAGCGCGGGGAAATGGCAAAAGGTCAGCTGGCGGCGGGGCACCAAAGGTCGGCTGTCCTGTCTCTTCGCGGCCCGCCGTGTCCGCGTCGCGGATGGCCATAAGCACCGGATGCTCGATAATCGGATGCAGTGCATGCCTGGCGACGAGGTCTGGCTCGTCGGCGAGCGGCGGTCGACCGGGGAGCAAAAATACTATGTCTCGAACCTGCCGGCCGATGCCACCATCAAGACGCTCGCCGCCACGATCAAGGCCAGGTGGATCTGTGAACAGGCCCACCAGCAGCTCAAGGAGGAGCTTGGGCTCGATCACTTCGAAGGCCGATCCTGGACCGGATTACATCGACATGCGTTGATGACGATGATCGCCTACGCCTTCCTCCAATCCCGCCGCCTCAAAGCTGCGGGACGGAAAAAAAAGAGTCGCGGGACCGCCGCCACAACCGAGCATGCCGGCCATCAGGCAAGCCATCCTCGATCTCTTCGAAAGACAGACACCCAGACGATGTCCTCACTGTAACATCCTCCTCGCAGATATCGCACAGCCTAAAGTGCCAAAGTAGTGCTAAATGAGAGAAGCATCCGGGAGCGGACAAATTCCGACGGGACTGTTTACGAGCAGATAGGCGACGCTCAGAAGGAGATTCTGCAATGGGTGGCCGCTGAGAACGACAAGATGATTGAGCGCTTTCGCGCCTTACCTCGAAAAGATTGTCGAGGTCCTCGCGTTCGAAGTTGGAAACGCCGATCGCACGTAGTTTGCTGGCGCGGCATGACTCGTCGAGCGCGCGCCATGCCTCCAGGTTGCCTCGTGGAAATGCCGGCCCGCGGTACTCCGACTAAGGCAGCTGGCTGTGGATCAGCATCAAGTCAATATGATCCAGGCCGAGTGTCCCAAGCGCCACCTCGATAGGGTCCCTAGCCTCTGCGCAGGTTTTGCATTCGGCGGCCAGTTTGGTGGTCACGAAGAACCGGGCGCGGAAACACCGCTGGCGCGCAGACCTTCGACACCGCGCTCATTCTCATAGGCCTGGGCGGTATCAAAATGGCGATAACCTGCCGCGACCGCGTCGCGAACGACCTGTGCGGCGTCACTATCGGGGATCATCCAAGTGCGCATCGGAATTTTCACCCCGTTCGACAGGGTGAATGTCTCTTCCAATATCATGTTACTCACTTTCATCTACTGATTTCGGACCCGGACGGTATCCAGGCTCCTTCGTGAGCGTTTTCCAATTCGCTTGGATGTCCCGCTCGTAGACCTGCGTGGACCACGCATTCGAGGGCACTTCCTCGAAGCGGACCGACACGGATTCCTCGTCGTAACTCAGGATCCCTGTCACATGGCGTACGATGGCATCCGACAGGCTACGCTTCTGCACTTCGGACTTCCCCGGCCAAAGCTTCACGATCACATGTCACACGGTCAGTCGCTCGCAGCGAACTGAGATATTCCTCGTCCGCCACCTTCTCCATCCAAACGACATTCTTACCGTCGATCGTCTCCTGGATGGCGATGTGGATCATGCCTTCATAGGGCGTCGCACCATGCCAGTGTTTATGATCCGCGGGGCATATCTCCGGCGTAAAACTCGAACTTGGGTCCACCCTCGAGTTGGGTCCAGCCAAAACCATCCGTTACCATCAGGGTCTGGGCCCGCGGGATGCTTATGCCAGGCGCTGCGGGCGCCGGGCTCGAAGTGAACGATCGCACCACCGACTCGCGATGGTTCGGGCTGCTGGAACTGCCCCGTGATGGTGACGTTACTTCCTATATAGTGGGGAATCACCTAATAAAGCGGAGGGTAGTCGATGGCCGAAAAATTCCTGATTTTCGGAATCTTCGCAACGCTGGTGTCCGCACTATTATATTTTACCAAATTAAATGAATTAGGTGTGTTGCAAAGCTTCCATCGTGCGATCCTGATCGTTATGATAACAGGGACGCTTCTGGCCCTTTGGGGCTTGTTGCTTCTCTTGAAATTCCGGCGTGACGAAAGCTGAGCGCGGAAGTCCAGCGTCCCTTGGCAAAGCCGAGCAGCGCACTCAATGGGATTAAGAGAGGCGGATCGTATCGCCAGCCAGTTCCGCATCCTCGGGTCGCGCCAGTTCCGTCCCTGACTGCGCCAAGCAAAAAACGGCTATTTCCATTCGAAGGCGCGGCTGGAGAATTTATGCTCTGGCATTTTTGCTTATTGTGCTTGCGGGCCGCGCACTAACCGGCCCGGTTGGGCGCCCGTTGCGACGCCATTCCGATAGGTTGGAACGCCGTTGACGATCGTCGCGACGTACCCTTTCGCGTCCTGGGTGACGCGTCGGCCGCCGGCCGGTAGGTCGTAGGCAACGCGCGGGGGCTCAAGGGTCAGCCGGTCGAAATCGATGATATTTAAGTCCGCCTTGTGGCCGGAGCGTATCAACCCTCTGTCGAGAAGCCCGACAGCCGCCGCCGGTTGCGATGTCAGACCGGCCACGACCTCTTGAAGCGGCAGGCGCTCGCCACGGACGCGATCGCGTGCCCAATATTGCAACATATAGGTCGGCAGGCTGGCATCGCACAGAAAGCCCAGATGGGCTCCCCCGTCGCCCAATCCGTAAACCGTATGAGGGTGGCAAAGCATTTCCCGCGCCGCGTCCAATGTCCCGTCGGCGAAATTGACGCTGGGCAGCATCAGGATTCCCTGGCCGCGGCGCTCCATCAGAAGGTCATAGGCGAGGTCGGCCGCCGGCACGCCCGATCGTTCGGCGCGCGCCGCGATCGTGTCGGCTGGCAAGGGTTCATAGTTGGGCGAGGCGCCCAGGGCATACATCTTATCGAACGATCTGATGAAGGCCTGTCCGGGAAAATCCGACGGCTCCGGCGCTTCGTCGATGATCCGATCTCGGACGTCCGACCGGCCCAGAGCTTGCAGCTTCTCGTTCGGGGATAATCCCGCCAGCGACTTGAAGGTCGGGGTGAAAGAGAACGGGTTGTAGCTGCATTCGAAGCCCAGCAGCATGCCGATCGGGCGCCCGCTGACCTGCCCTTTGACCTGCAGGCCGTCGGCATTGCACGCATCGATCCACGCCAGAATCGTCCGCCACTTTTCCGGCGCATGATGCCATTGCATCAGCGACACCGAAAGCGGCCGGCGAGAGTGTTCGACTACGCGCCGCAGCAGCGCCAGTTCCGTCTCGACATCGGCGAAGTCTGATACGACCTGCAGAACCCCCCGGCCTGTCGTGCCCAGGGCATCGGCAATCGCCGTCAGCTCCTGTTCCGCGGCCGTCAGTGTTGGAATCAGCGTGCCGTCGCTTGCCCGGTGATTGATCGTGCGCGAGGTGGCAAAACCAAGCGCCCCGGACGCCATCGCCTCGATCGCCAGTCGGGCCATGGTCGCGCAGTCCTCCTCGGTTGCGTCCTCTCGCTCGGAGGCGCGTTCGCCCATCGCGAAGACACGCAACGCGGCGTGTGGAATCTGGGTCGCAATATCGATATCGTAGGTGCGCTCGGCCAGCCGGTCCATATATTCGGGGAAGGTCTGCCAGTCCCAAGGCAGGCCGGCGGTCAGCACGATCTCCGGCAGGTCTTCGACGCCTTCCATCAACCGGACCAGCCGCTCGCGGTCGGCGGGGCGGCAGGGTGCGAACCCGACGCCGCAATTGCCCATTACCACGGTTGTTACGCCGTGCGTCGAAGACGGCGACAGCCGGTTTTCCCAGGTTACCTGTCCGTCGTAATGAGTATGGATATCGACGAAGCCGGGGGTGATAAGACAGTCCCGCGCGTCGATCTCCTCACCACCGGTTGCACTTGTGGCGCCCACCGCAACGATCCGGCCACGGTCGATCGCGACATCTCCGACGAATGGATCGCCGCCGGAGCCGTCGACGATCAGTCCGCCCCGAATGATCAGGTCAACGTGATCGGTCATTACATCCCTGACTTGTGGAACTGTTTAGGCCGCTATTCGGTACAATTCCGCGGCGTTATCGCCCAAAATCCAGGCCTTTTCCTGCGCCGACAGATGCTGCGTCTGGCCGGCCAGCAATGCCCGGCTCCACGGCCAGGTCGAATCACTGTGGGGAAAATCGTTGGCCCACATCAGCCGGTGCGGGTTCATCAGGCCGGTCATCTTCAATGCGATCCAGTCGTCCTGGAAGGTCAGATAGACATTGTCGCGGAAATACTCGCTGGGCAGCTTGCCCATGTCACCCATCTTCATCCAGAAACGGTGACGCTTGTAGCCGTGGTCCATGCGGTAAGCGAAGTGTGGCGCCCATCCGGCATCGGCCTCGACGCAGACCATTTTGAGGTCGGGATGCCGCTCGAACACGCGCCCCCAGATGAACACACCAATAATATCCTGGATCGATTTCAGCAGGCTTTGCGATGCATTCTGTGGCGGGCCGCGATGGCTCGATGTGACGGCCCTTTGACCAGACGAACCGACGCTGTTCGGTCCGTCCTGGCGGCTGGTCAGGATATGGAAACTGATCGGAAGACCCAGTTCCACCGCGGCCCGCCATAACGGGTCGAAGCTTGCATGATCGTAATCCTCGTCGGTAGCCGGGTTGCCCGGCATCATCACGCCGCGGAAGCCCATCTCCTTGAACTGTCGGAAATCTTCGATCGCCTCGGCGACGGAGCGCACCGCCGTCTGCCCCATACCCAGCAGCCGGTCCGGCGCAGGGGCACAAAACTCCTCATGCAGCCAACGGTTATAGGCCCACATACAGGCCTGCTTATAGTTCGGGTCCGGGTGGTTGCAGAGGACCATGCCGACCGATGGATAGATGATTTCAGCGGCCACGCCGTCACGATCCTGGTCAAGCAGGCGGGCATTTCCATCCCATCCTCCGCGATGCAGATCGGCAAACTTCGTCTCGCCTTTCTTGATCGCGCGCGGGTCTTTCCCAGCGGCGGCTACGATGCCCATCGGTACGGAACCCGGCATGCCGTCAATCACGAAGCTGTCGCCGCCGTCATTTTCCGTCGCCACGCGCGGCGCTCGCTCGCGATAGGCCGGATCGATACGGTCGACATAACAACCGGGGGGTTCGGTCACGTGGGAATCGGCGGAAATCAGCCGGGCGGGCAGTACGTTGCCGTCCGTGCTTTCGTCAGAGGCCTCGATCGTCTCCAGAATCGGATTTGCAATTTGAGTCATTCAATCTTCCCCGACATGCTCGGTCTGCTGCTGCTGCTGGGACATTAAACTGCCAACCGCCATACATGCGAGGGCTGACCGTCCGATTGACTATGCAGATCGTCCGTCAGCTCTCACTGGGGTTTACAGGAAGGAAAGGCGTCCAGTGCATGTGACCGGCGATCGCATCCTTGTAGCGCGGCGCCTGCGAGCGCCGATAAGCAGCTGGTGTCGTCTTGTGGTATTTACGGAATGCACGCGTGAAGGACGCGATCGATTCGTATCCCGCGTGCCATGCCACGTCAGACACCGCGACCGGCTGCCATCGCAACATATCGAGAGCGCGTGCCATGCGCAGGTCCGTCAGATACTGCCTCAACGGCTGGCCGATGATGGACGTGAATTCGGCGGCCAATGTGGATCGCGATATGCCAACCTCTTCTGCCAGCGCCACCAGGGTCCAACGGCGTTCGGGGTGTGCGTGGATCAGGCTAAGCGCGATCGGGACCCGAAGATGATCGGCTGTGTTCGCCAGTTCTAAACCACTGGGAAACAGCTGAACGACTTCACGTCGGACGGCTTGAATGAGAAGCATATCGAACGCGCTGGTCAAAATTGTCGCGGCGCCGGGTCCAGCCGCCGCGTTCACCAAGCTGTCGAAATCGATATCGATCTTTCCAGGGCCGGACTCCGCGCCTTTGCGAACGAACATCCGTGCAGGCAAAGTACGGATCAGCGGATTCACGGTTGGTGGGGGAAAGGCGCCGGTCAACAGCCGCGCGGCGCGGCGTCCGGCGCCGAACCGGATCGTCGGCGGCGTGTCGTGTGAATGGAGCGCGGTAAAATATTCGCTCGTCGTCGATCCTGTTCCCGGCGCCGTCCGCGAAATATGGGCCCGCTTGTCCAAAAAGACCGCGTATTCGCCGGGATTAAGCGCCACGACGCCGCCCTGCTCGTCACTGTCGAACAGAACCTCGCCATCGAGGATAATGTGAATCAGCCCATTTCCGCCGGACGCGAAGCGAACCCCGGCGGCCGCCCCCATTTCGACAAACGCGGCATCCACCTTCGCGATGCGCAACGACTGCAAGAGGTCGGAAAGCGAGACTTTCATGTTCCAGCTCAGCCAAAAAATGTTCAGCAGCAACACAAGCGTTAGTACATCGCAATGCAAGACGGCAGCCGACGCGCCATGCGCAGCGTGCTGTTACCGCGCCTGAGGGATATCATTATCAGATGTCAACGTGAAAGTAATCGTAGGAATGGATACAATACCAGATTCAATTTAGGCCGAACTACAATAACTTGAGGGAATGTTACACTTCGCAAACCGAGGGTCAGGACCCATCAACGAAATTCCCAGTAGGTTGAACACGACCATCTACAAGCCACGCAACGTCATTGAGCGCATGTTCTGCCGCTTCAAAGACTGGTGCCGCATAGCAACCCGCTCCGATCGAAATCTCAAAAACTTCATGGGCGCCATCGCCCTCATATGGTGGTGCTAATGAGCACGAACCCTAGTGCCTGGGGCTGCAATAGGCTCGTCCTTCGGGGCCGCGGGCGGTGCGGGGTCGGGGTGCCACACGCTCAGAAAAAAGCGAGGCGAAGAAGATCAGCTCGAATGGTTTGGTCTGACGGTGCCCTATCCACTGATCATGCGCGGTAACGGAACACTGGCGGCCGAACTAGTGGTGGCTATCCCGCTTGGCCTCACCACGACCTAGCTGTGGAGCTTGGTCGATGGCTACAGGCATTATATATGCTCTGAGTCCTCGGACGGTTAGCATTCGAACGGACTACGAAGCACCATGCCTTCCATCATTGAGAAACGGCGAGGGCCCGGTCCATAGAGGAAGCGCATCCCAATCGTCTTTAGGCAGCACGCGCTCTTCGTCGCCGATTCGGAAATGGATTTTTCCTTCGCGCCTACCAATGAGAATCGCTGGCTGGTTGTCGATTGTTCGAATCCAAAGCTTTGTCGCCATTTCAACACGCAAAAACATTGGAAAGTGTCGACTGAAATCTCACGCAGTTGAACGCGCCACTGCAACAAGCACCTCCGTGATCACCTCAAACCGGTCAAGCGGGTGAGGTCCAAACGTATTGGAGCATCTTCGGGCACCCTTGCTTGCTCAATGTCCATTTTCGAAAGGACCGCGGTCCGCCCGGGCAACGGTGATCTCAATGTTAAAGTCGTAGCGGATTTGCATTGGCCAATTCTCCGAGGAACACTACGTCAAACGGACAGCCGCGAAAGCAGTTCCCGATGCCAAGGAACACGGAATGAGTAATGCCTAATAAAAGAAGTGAACTGCGGCCTGATTTGTCCTTAGGTGACAACGCCGAAAGCATTATAAGCCACGGATGACATCACGTTTGCGCATCTACCCGGATTACATGGTGGTCCGCCTGCGTCTCCCATCTTCGGTCGATAGTTTCAGATCGGTTGAATATCTTTACAGGAAATCGGCGCTGTTCCGGATTGCGCGGCTGCATTTCAGTTACGGTCACGTCGGTGTTCTCGATACGGGCCCGTAATGCGGTGACAAGCTGTCGCGAGGGAAACTTCACAATCGTGGTGTGGTTGAGCCAGTTCGGTTCGACCAGTCCGTTTGCAAGCGCCGTTATGAGTCAAATTTGTTTACAACATCCAGTTTAGATTCGACCAGTAACTCCTTAACCCCTTGAAACTTGGGCATTAGTTTAGTTGGCACGGGTATTGCTTAGGCTCTCAAGTGATTTCTTGGGAGATACAGATGAGCCAGCGGCAGCTAATTCTTGTGGCGGAAAACCGCTTATTTCGTGAGGGCTTGAAACAGATTCTTGCCAGTGACGCTATTGGTATGATCGGCGAAGTGTCATCGCTCTCCGAAGCGTTGATAATGCTGCGATCGACCGGCGGTGCGGATCTTGTTTTGTACGATCACGGCCAAGGCCCGCCGGATTTCGAAACGGTGAATGAACTTAGGCGGGAGTTCCCCCTGACCGGTATCGTCATGCTCGTCGATCAGTTGGCGGCGGCAGACCTCAGTCTGGCGCTCGAGAATGGGGTAAAAGGTTTTCTACCGCAGCACATTTCCGCCGAGGCTTTGAGCCTTTCGTTGCAACTAATTGCGATGGACGAAAATATTAGCGCCCGTCCGTTCGGGCTCGTCGAGAGCCGCCATGAGCGTGCCAGAGGTGAGCTTGCTTGCAAGATACCGTTGTCGGCGCGGGAAGGCGCGATATTGGAATGCCTCGAGGAGGGGGATCCTAACAAGGTGATTGCGCGCAAGCTCGACATGGCCGAAGCCACTGTCAAAGTGCACGTCAAATCGGTGCTCCGCAAAATCAATGTCGCCAACCGGACCCAGGCGGCGGTCTGGGCAGTGAATCACCGGTAAGGCACTTCTCGATTTCCGTTTACAGATAGCAATAATATTTCACTAGGCAATCCAATCAAATAGCCTTAAATCGATTCGAAATTGGTGATTTCACCCCTCGAAAGTAGGTGGATCTATGAGCTGCATTGTTATCGTTGACGACCAGGCTGTTAATCGCGGGTCATTGAGTATTTAAGGGAGTTAGATAATGCGAATTGATTGCATTCCTATTGGTAACGTGCCGCCGGAGGACGTGAACGTCATAGTTGAAGTGGAAACCGGCGGAGAGCCAATCAAATACGAAATGAATAAGGAGGCAGGCACTCTATTCGTCGATCGATTTCTGCACACGCCCATGCGCTACCCGGGCAACTACGGTTTTGTGCCGCATACGCTATCGGACGATGGAGATCCGATTGATGTCCTGGTTGCGAACACACGCCCAATTCTGCCGGGTGCGGTTATCAATGTTCGCCCGGTCGGTGTCCTCAGAATGACCGATGATGGAGGGACCGATGAAAAGATCATCGCAGTCCCCTCAGCGCAGTTAACCAAACGCTATATCGATGTGCATAACTACGACGACTTACCAAAAATCACGCTGGAGCAAATCCAGCATTTCTTTGCTCATTACAAGGATTTGGAGCCAGGGAAATGGGTCCGGATCGAAGCTGGGGCGACGCCGCCGAGGCTCGTAGCCTCATCGTTGCCGCGATCGAACGTATAATCGACCGACTTTCCGATCAGTCTATGCTGCCTGACTTCGGCACTGTCGCGGCAGACTATATCGGTCGCTTCGCGCTAGCTTAACCATGATACGCTATCCCAAAGTAAGCGAAACTTAGGATTTGGATCGCCGCACACCCCAATGATCATCTCAAGAATTCGGCCCGCCGCCGGCTACGATGGCATTGACAAACATCCGATGTCTCAACCATCTTCGCCCGACGGCACGGGGACGGGGAGGCGCGCATGTCGAGCATGGCAGGTTTCGATCCGGCTTTTTTTCCCGGAACCTCGACGCTCAACCCGGACGCGGTTGCCGGCTCGCCGTCGGCAAAGTCGCCGCCGCTAAAAGCACTCTACCCTGAAATCGACGGTTACCGGATTATCCCCGCGGAGCGATACACTTTACCGGATTTCATGGCGCGAGAATGGCGCAAAATCTGGACGAAAAGCTGGACCTGTGCCGGACGGATGTCGGACTTGGCCACGCCTGGCAGTTGGTTCAAATACGACCTGGGCACGGAATCCTTCCTTGTTACGAAGGCAACTGACGGTGTCATCCGAGCCTTCTACAACGCCTGCCAGCATCGCGGGCGGCAGCTGGCCACCGAGGAGTTTGGCCGAGGTCCCAGCTTCGTCTGTCGCTTCCATTCCTGGGTCTATGGGATGGACGGCACCAATCGCCGCGTAACCGACCATGAGTATTTCCACGCCGACGCGCTACGCGGTGACCTAAATCTGCGCGCGGTCCGCTGCGAGACATGGGGCGGGTTCGTATTCATCAACCCCGATCCCGACGCCGAGCCCCTGCTCGATTTTCTGGGTGCCCTGCCAGGGATGCTCCAGGCCTACGCTATCGACGGCATGCATATCGTTAAGGACGTCGTGATCTCGATGGACTGCAACTGGAAGGTCGCCGTAGAGGCCTTTCTTGAGCCCTATCACGTTCACATCACCCACCCTGCCCTGCTGCCCGTCGTCGACGAGGTGCACAACCAGTACGATTTCTATCCCAACGGCCACGGCCGACTAATCACCCCGCTTGGCATCCCCAGCCCGCGCGAGCGCGAACGTGAAGGCATCAATCCGGGCTTGGCCTATATGTTGCGCGAAGCTGGTATCGACCCCGGCGGCTTCGCCGGCAACGTCCGGGCCGCGATCGCGCGGGCCAAGCGAAGGGAGGACAACGTCTTCGGCCTGGATTATTCCGCCTTTACCGATGCGCAGCTAACCGATGACTGGAACCCATCGATCTTCCCCAACATGGCGCTGAACGCATTCCCGGAGGCGGTGCAGGTAATGCGCTTCTTGCCCCACCCGAGCGACCCGGCGAAATCCATCTTCCATGTCTGGATCTTGGTGCCCTCGACAAAGCCGGGCGTCCGCCCGCCGGCCAATTTCGGCGTCGAGGACGACATCGACGTGACTGGCGCCATTCGGCCGGGACGTGCCTTTACCCACCAAGCACAGGCCGGCGTAGGCGACGTACTACAACAGGACATCGACAACATGGCTGCCGTACAGCGGGGCCTGGCCTCAGCTGGCATGGCAAACGGCATCCGGCTGTCGGAGCAGGAACAGCGCATCCAGCAATTTCACGCAGAGATCGACCGTCGGTTAGCCGCGTTTACCCGTGATGACCGGCTTAGCGGTGCCGATTGAAGGTCGTATCCAAGGCCGTTGCAAAGTTCGAGTGTTGGAAGGCCCTCGCTGGCCTCGTCAAACAAACGGCATATTATACTTGACGGCCCCCCATTAGACAGAGCGGACCCTTACAGCTCAACGCGACGTTACGGCCACATGAAAAGCAATAATCTAACGTTTCAGACCGCCCAGGAATGTCGAATTCGGGCAGCATCTCTTCGGAACTTATCTCAGAACACACACGTGCCGGCTTTTCGGGCGACAATGCTATCTATGGCGGCGGAGTGGGATGAACGGGCCGCCGTCATTGATCTCGTCAGGTAGGTTCATCTGAAAATTCGGCCTGCTATGTCTGCTGCAACACAATCGATTCGCCAATCTGGCAGATTGAGCGCATCATCAGCCATCGTCGGACTGAACCTTATGGGCACCAGCGACTGAGAGCGCGTCATGCTCCCGCCTATGGCCGGGAGACGGGATATGAAGGCCGAAGACGACTTCGATATGAGCGAACTCTCCGACAGTCTTGAGAAGCTCAGGTGCAAGAAAGCGCGTTAGAACGAACTCACAGGGGTGCTGTCAAGTTAACCAAATTTGATCGAGCGCTGGGTGATTTTCATTCGGTTTGAAGCTTAATTTGAGCGCTTATGTTGCCGAATCCAGCGTGTCTATAGCGAGAAAATTGCCGATGCTAACGGCCTTTACACTTAACTTGAGAGCGCCTTTTTAGAAGATCAGATCAAGGCACAGCCAACTGATGCTGATTGAGTAGGCGGCCGAAATCGCCGTCGGTACGTGCCGGAACACATCACTCGGGTCTTGTTGCATTATTTACGGAAAATGAGGTGTAGGAGTTTTAAAGAATTGGGGCAAAGCCGCAGTTTTCAATAATGGAATCTTTATGCGGCTCAGCGCCTAGGAAGGTCATTACGGTTCGTATCTCGCTCGCTCCTTTTTGCCAGTTCATCGGGCTTTCTGACCGGTGACGCCGCGTATCTCCGGGCTCGTAGCGGTCACCTGTCTGTCTTGACTGCATCCAGACGCGGCGCGCCCGCGATCACGGTCTTTGTCAATTCTGTTGCATCGTCGGTGAGCGCCTGGGCGCCGGGCCGGAAGCCGTTCGCGGATAAAAGATAGGCAATGATCGACAGATAATCGTTATCCGCCAGGCTGCCGGGGTTGGTTTTCGGCATGGTCGTGCGCACCCGTTTATAAAGCTCGCCGACGCTCAATCCCGACCAGCGTGCCAGAAAATCCGGGCCCGCCAGACTGGGCGTCGGACCGGCGCCGGTCAGGTTCTGATTATGGCAGCCGGTCGCGCAGCTTTTCAGGTAAAGCGCCTTGCCCGCGTCAGCCTGATCGGCCTGATAGACGCCGTCATTGACGCTGTGCGCCGCCGCAGGAGCGTCGGAGGTGGCCGCGACTGGCGCGGCGGCGGGAGACAATGAGAAAGCGTAGAGCGTCTTGCCGACGATCCAGTACACTGATTGGCCGGCGACGACGGCTTTGGTGTCGCAACTGGACCCGCCATCAAAACTCCACAGACGTGCGCCGGTTGCGCCGTCGAAGGCATAAAGCGGCCCTTGCGGCGCGGTCGAACAGCCGAAGACCACGCCGTTCGCGACGGCGACCGCCCCCTTCGCGAACGCTCCGACGCAATTTTCACGCGGGCTCCCGACATTGCAAGGCTTGCCGTTGTCGATATTCTGCGTCCCCGCCGGGTCGGGCACCTGCCACAGAATTTTCCCGGTGGCAGCGTCGAGCGCGGCGTAGGAGCCATAATTGATCGTCTGCCCGGACGGCAGGGTGTAGGTGCCGGGATCGTGGGCGACCTGTTTGGTGTTACCCTCAGCCACATAGACGCGCTTGCCGTCGGTCGCCGAGCCGTATTCGATGCCGCCATTGGGACCGCCCGGCCCCACGCTTGTCGACCAAGCCACTGTCCCGCTATCGGCATTCAGTGCCCAGAATACGCCCGCCTTCTGGCCGGCGCCGACCAGGTCATGGCCGCCCGCATGCCACAGCAACGCACCGTTGCCGAAATCGAAATCCTCGCCGCCACCGCAATAGCCGCCGATCTTAACCAGACAGGCTCCGGTGAAGATATCCGCATTCTCGGCGCGAAAGCCCCATTTGATCGCGCCGGTATCCGGATTTAGCGCCAGGATCGAATCGTACCAGACGTCTTTCGGATAGCAGGCGAGCAATTTCTTCTTGTTGCCCTTATTCGCCTCGACACAGGCCTGGACTTCCGGCGGGACCCGGAAGGCGTTCCCGGTCGTGATATAGAGCGAATGACGCTTATCATCGATCAGCGGCGAAGCAGACCAGACCGACGCGCCGGCGAAGCCGGGCGGAATGGTGTAGTGCTTCCACAAAATTCGCCCAGTGCCGGCATCGAGCGCCAGCATGCTGCCGCGAAAGCCGCAACAATTGTAGGGTGGCGTCGTGGCGGCGACCTCTTCGCCCAAACCGGACACGCCGACAAACACATGCCCGCCGATCACCAGCGGCGTCTGAGTGATGACCGCCCCATGAAAATCGTCGACCGTCACCTTCCACAGCAGAGCGCCGCTATCCTTGTCGAGCGCAACGATGATCGGCGCATTGTGCAGGCCGAAGATGACCGCGCGATCGGTCACCGCCGCGCCCTTGCTGGCCGAAGCGCCAGGTATGTCCAGCACTTTCGCCAGTTCGATCTCCTGGATGATCGCACCGGTGCCGGCGTCGATCTTGTAGAGATATCCGTTGGTGTTGGTGACGTAGAGCGCGTCACCGTTCAGAACCGGGGTCGCGCGAGATGGGCCTTTCAGCGTGGTTGACCAGACAGTATGTAAGTTAGCGACAGTATCCGGGGCGATAGCCGGCAATTGAGCGGATGCAGCCGGCGCAAGGACGGCGAAACACAACGGCAAGAACAGCCGAACGAGGTCGCTCAACGATCGGTGCATGGCGTCCTCTCCCTCATTTCGCGACGGTGGTAACCCCGGCGACGAGGATTTCCCGGATGAGGCCATTTTCGAGCGTGAACCGCTCGGCCACAAAAAAGGCAGGCTTGTCCGGCGCGGTTTTCAAATATCCGTCATACATGATCCAGGCCACGTCACCGTCTACGGTCCATTGGCGATTCTTGATCGTAGCGATCACGGCATGA
Organism: Alphaproteobacteria bacterium; assembly: GCA_965276835.1. Classification (GTDB taxonomy): domain Bacteria; phylum Pseudomonadota; class Alphaproteobacteria; order BOG-932; family Roseiterribacteraceae; genus BOG-932. Next base: position 5,906,364 of record OZ255631.1, on the reverse strand, counting down.
GCGTTCTGATGAAGAAATCTCGCGCGGTTGCCGGGCATGAAATTGGCCTCCGTTCCCACGCGATGACGCGAGATATCGTCGGTGAAAAGCTGATCGTCTTCCGGAGCGCTATTCTCCTCGGCGTTGACATAGGTGCTGGCGACCGCGATGACGCAACGCCGATGCTGACTGGAAGCATCCGATTTCTTATGATCGTGTAGCCATTTGGAGCAGAATACGGCGTCGTCATCGCGCCCGTCGCCCGAAGCGGCCGCGGCCCAGCCAACTCCGGCGCTGAGCATCGCGAAGGCCCCTGCGCACATCGCCAATCTCATGTGAGACATAGTCCCGCCCCTCCCGCCGATTTGTCCCTTGTATCGCCGCCCACGGCGTATCGCGAGGTCCTGTATCACGATGTTCCCGTTGGACAGGTAATGATGTTACTAATGTGCCGTCAAGCGTCCCGTAGTTGTTTGGCCGGCACAACCACCGGTTGGTGCCGGCGGAATGGCGAACTGGCAAGCGCGAGAAAAATAGGTTAAGGGGTCAACCCGCATTGTAAGGAAGACATGACGAACTCCCCAGTCAGCGCAACCGGGCGACGGCGCCCCGCGACAGCCGACGGCATCGGCCCCCGGCGCGGCACGAATGGCCGCACGAAATTGCAGCAAGAGCAGAAGCAAAACAGCCGCCAAAGGCTTCTTGACGCGGCGCGCGCGCTTTACACGCGGATTTCCTACGCTGTGACGACTGTGGACGATATCGCCACCGATGCAGGGGTTAGCCGCACGACATTCTATCGTCACTTCGACAGCAAGCTGGCAGTCGCGGAGGCGTTGTTTCGCGAAGCGATGATCCCGCTTCAGGCGATCCATGAACGCTTGGCCAGTTATGAGGATCCCGGCGAAAAAGAGATTACAGTATGGATCAACCAACTGATTGATCATCTGGTCGCCAATAAAACGCTCGTCCAGATCATGCGCGAAGTCGAAACAATCGAACCGGCCTCCGATTCGGCTCAGGCCGATACCCACAAACAGTTGATTCAACTTTATGGCGTCCGCATTCCGGCATTTCGCCTGGCAGCGTCCAATGCCGCCGGTAGCCTAGAAGCCCGCGTGCGGGCGAACCTCCTATTGCTGCAATTCGATCAGTTTTTCTATGCCGTCGCCGTGCGTGAAAGCATAGATCGCAAGGTCGGCGTGCGGGTGATGGTCCGCGAATTCCGCCGCTTCATCGAAGAGGTCGGGGCAAAAGCCAGACCAGGAGGCCGTCCCCCCGTTTGACCCGCGGAATCGCTACTGTATTCCGAGAATCTCCGTGCGCTGTGCGGCCGCAATATCATCCTTGGCGTCCGCCGGCAGCAGATACCCCGCTTTGACCGCCGCGTTGGCCGCGTCGGTATATTTGGATAGATAAACGGCCCGCGTCGGGTAGAGCGCCTTGATCTGCGCGGGTGTAAAGCTGCTTGTGAAACCGGAGCCACCGGGACAGTGGGGGTCGCCGCCCGCCTCATAGCGCGCGATCGGGACCAGCACCTCCGGTAAGCGCGCGCCGCCGGCGCTGTTCCCGAACGAGTCCGGATCGATGGTGGGCGGTGAGCCGGATACGGATAACGGCGCGACGGTCGGGGGCGTGCCCGCCCCGCGGACCCAGCGGTCCAGCCAATGAATCGCGGCGTTCATGACATATTGATTGGGCACCGCATCGAAGGGCCGCGGGCAAGCAGGGATCGGCATTGCGAAATCGCGATTCATTACTGCGAACATCTTCGGCGCCCAATAGGCGTTGGTGTGCGCGGCACCGGCGATTTCCCATAGGCGGTACCGGTCCGAATCCGGCTGCCGTGCCGCGGAATGCGGCGGTGCCTCAGCCATCGTGTTCACGACAAAGACCGGGGCCGAAATGTCAGTCCGGAAGCGAACCACAGGCGGGAGCGGACTGCCATCGCTGAGAGGCGCGGCGCCGCTGATATGCCGCCAGCCGATGAAGAAACCGTCGAAAACGCCGGCAAGCGGCTGGACCGCGTTGTAATATGTCACTAGGTGGTCGGCGGCAAACGTATCGCCGATCGGCAGCACCTTCCTGACCGCAAGACCGTCCATCGCATCCACGGGCGACTTGGGGCGATTAGGTCCGACCACCCTTCCGACCTGCGAGAAGATATCGTAAGCCAAACCTTCGCTCGGAATATGGAGCGACCCGTATCGCGCGGGATCCCAACGTACCAGATCCTTAAATAGATTCTTGTCCGAAGGCGGCGAACCGTCGACGCCCTGGCGCTGCGCCGAAACCCCGACCCAGGCATAACCGCCACGGATGAACTCGGGACTCTGCCAGTTCCAGTTTACGTCCTTGTCGAAGCCTGCGCTGGACTGCATCCACTCGACCACGACGGTGCCGTTGAACCGCTTGGCGTCGATCGGGCGGCGCACCAGAATGCGCGTTTTGTAACTTTGCGGCGCCCCGGGAACGACCTGCCAGATGCCGTCAGAGCCCAGCGACGTACTTGGTTTCGGCTGGAATTCGGTCGCCTCACCTTCGAGAAAATACTCATCTTCTCGGTAACCGGCTCTGGCCAGGTCATCGATCGCAGCGGTGAATGGCCGGCCTTGATCGCCGGTAGTGATGGGACCGGTCACAGCCGGCACCGAGCCCCCGGACGCCGCGCCGGCGAGAACGGCGAAGGCAAGTGCTGCGCCGTAAGCGGCCTGCCTCACGACATCCCGCCGTCATAGACGATCTGCACCCGGCGGTTCTGCGGCTCCTGTACCCCATCGGCGGTCGGGACCAGTAGGTCGCGCTTCCCTTTGGCGACGATTAAGATCTCCGACGACGGGATGCCGTCCTTCTCCAACTGTGCCGCAACCGATTCCGCACGGCGGCGGGACAGGCGCATGTTGTAAGCGTCCGAACCGACCGTGTCAGTGTGGCCCGTCACCGTCAGCTGCGTAACCTTCGCCGGCCCGGCGTTGGCGGCAGCCTGGTTCACGATCGACACTGCCTGAGGCGTTAGATCTGACTTGTTGAAGTCGAAAAATACCAAATAGCTCTTCGGCGTCGCCGCGGGCACTACCACCGGCGGCGGAGCATAGGCCGCCGGGGCTGCTTCCGGCTCGGGCGCCCCGCCGAACCGATACTTCAGCGAGAAGCCATACATCCGGGGTTCGTTGTAGATATCCGCCACCGTTCCAACGGACGTAAAGATCGTAAATGACCCCAGCCGATGCACGTTGTCGGTGGCATTCGTCATAAAGAACGAGCCATCAAGCGACATGCCGAATATGTCGTTCCAGTCGATCCGAAGGTCGAGATTGTCGTAAGAAGGTTCGAACGCGCCGACATCGTTCGGCACGAGGCCGAACTGCGTGCTGCTCTGCCAGTTATAGGTCGCCGCGATGCTGATATTGCCCAGCGCCGGATCGAGCGGCAGATGATAACGCCCCGTCAGCGTGAATTGGGTCTTGGGGAAGTTGGTGAAGGATTGGCCGCTCAAATCGAGCGGCAGTCCATTGGCCGGATTGATCGAGGTGAATCGATCGTACTTGCTGTGGATGTAAGAATAGCCGGCGGTCAGCTCGACACCCTTCACCGGCACAACCGTGCCGTCGAATTCGACGCCGTCGAGTTGCGCAGCGGCGGCGTTGGTCGTGAAGCTGCCAATCTGCACGACCCCGGCCGCGTTGGTGAACGACGCATTCACCGACCGCTGAATGTTCGTGTACCAGATATGGAACAGATCCACATTGGTGCGGGCCTTAATCCCGGCGATTTCCCAATCCGATTTCACGCCCACTTCCACGTCGGTATCGTATTCGGGCTTGTAGTCCCGGAACTGCGGCGGGGCGACGCCGTTGAAGCCCCCGCTGGTATAGCCGCGGCTGGACCGCACATAGACCAGGGAGCTGGTGTCGATCTGATAATCGAGGCTGAGATTCCATCCGAAGGCATGAAACGCGCCGTCGGTCACGAACACGCAATTCGCATCCGCGCCAAGCGTCGTACAGACGCCTTTCGGATTGCGTTGCGACGTCTCGGCTGTCCGCCAATCCCAGGTATAGCGATAGCCGGCGGTGAATTTCAGCCCGTCGAGAGCGGACCACAGGCCGGACATGTCGTAGACGCCTTGCGCATATAGCCCTTGCGTCCGGCCTGCGCTGCCATGATCGGTCGGCTGAAACAGCAAGGTATCGCTCAAGCCGCCGAACACGTTGGTCGATGTCTGAGACGGGCCGGCATCGTGAGAGAACGATACGAAGCCGCCGGCGATCCAGTTCAGCTTTTCGGCAAACGCCTTCCCGGTCAGCTGGAATTCTTCGGTATAGGCCTCGGTATTGGGATTCGAACCGTAGGTGCCCCAATTCGGGCCGCCGATAACCGCGATCGCATTTTGCGGCGAACCGTCAAGATCGACGCGCTGAAGCTCCTGTGCCTTGGAATAGGACGCGATATTCTTGATGGCGAAATCGTCGGTCACATCCCATTTGGCGATGTCGATGATGCGCCAGTCCTGATTGCGGTCGACCGGGAGCAGGCCCGGATCCTCACCCACGACCTGCCGGATGCCCAACGTCTTTTGAAGCGCCAAATCCTTGTTGATCGCCGGAAGAATCGCGCCGGCAATCAGTGGATTGACCGCCGAAAGGATGACGCCGGGGCCATTGTCCTGCGAAAAATAATAATCGGCGACGATATAATTCTCGAAATTATCGGTCGGCCGCAGCGTGACGGAGAGTCTGCCGTACCAGTAATCCAGATTGGAGTAATCCGCCCCGGTCGACAGATCCTTGGTATAGCCATCGCGCTCGTTGCGGGCAGCCGTGACGCGAATAAGAACCTTGTCGTCGATAGGCAGATTGACCGCGGCTTCTATGCCGTGACGGTTATAGTCGCCGAGGGTCAGCTCGGCGTAGCCCTCGAAGTTGTTCGTCGGCCGCTTCGGCTCGAACAATATGGCGCCGCCGGTCGTGTTCAGACCGAAGGCGACGCCTTGTGGCCCCTTCAGGACCTGCGCGTTCTCCAGATCAACAAACAAGGCGTTTCCATTGAGCGAGGTTGCCTCCGACGTGTTGAGGAAGGTCGGCACCTCGGCAAAATACGTCGCAACCCCCGGCAAGCCGCGCAATCTTAGATTAGTGACGTTGCCGTTGCCGAACGGGCCGTTGATCGACAGTGACGGAACGATGTGGGAAAACTCTTCCGACGTCCTGATCTCATGCTCTTCCAGGGCTTGACCGGAGAACGCAGTGATCGCGATAGGAACGGTCTGGAGCTTTTCTTCACGGCGCCGTGCGGTGACGACGATCTCTTCCAAACCAGACGACGCCGATGCGACTGGCTGGTCCGCCGATTGAGCGGAAGCCGGCGCGGCATCCCAGCCCGCCACGCCCGACATCAGCAAGCCACAATACAAGCGCTTCAAGGCCAAGTTAGAGATGCCCATGGACATATCCGCAATTCCTCCCTTTTCCGCGCTCGCCCTTCGGCGGAAGAGCGTTGAACTTTGTCATCGACGGTCGATGCGAAGGACGATATGATGTGTCATATGTAACGTCAAGCATTCCATTTCAGGATTTTAGCCCTGCTGGACGACAAAAACGGCAGCGCATCGACAGGGGGAGTCATGAAGAACTTGGACCGGATCGTGATGACCGCGGCAGCCATTTGGGGACTGCAAGGCGAATGGAAAGCCGAGGCGCAACAGGTCAAGCCGCAATGCACTGATGATTCGCGGCAATGCATGATCACGGCCGCCACATCCTATCTTGAAGGCATCGTCCATCATGACGGCTCCAAGGTGCTGTTCGCGCCGGATGCCGTGCGCACCGAACAAGGGCATGACACCGGCAAAGGCGAGATGGCGTTGCGTGCCTCGCTACTGAAAATGCCGCCTATGCTCGGCTATCGCAACACACGATTTATAGTCGACCAGGAAACCCACCAGCTCGTGTACTACACCCTGCTGCGGCTCGAGATTGACGGCCGTCATGCGGCGGACAAATCCTCGTCACCAACCGCGGCGCAGGCCGGACCTGTCACCGTTCACTTAGCTGAGCGCTTCAAGATCGATCATGGGCTGATCACCCAGATCGAAGCCATCTTTACCAATCAGGCGGGGACTGCGGACGGCGTTTCGGGTTGGCCGGATTCACCCGGCTGACATGGCGGCGCTTGGCAAGAGTTCGATATGCGTCCACGAAAGGGAGCCGGGCCGGACGAAATTCGAAAAGCAATCTTGCAGCGAAAGTCCGCAGTTGCACCCCACACGGGTCCACAACCGACCCGAGTCATTCTGACGCATCAAAGGTCTGTAGTCGCGCTATGATGTGGGGGCTGGCGCGGGGGTTGTGACAAACAAATCAGAATTTTCCTTTACTTTCAATATGATTTGGAAGAGGCCCCCGGAGGGCTCTGTCAGCTCAAAATTGCGAGGCGTAGCCTGAGCAGTTAGGCTCAGGAATGAAAAACCCGTTCCGCTACTTTGGAAAACCCGTTCCGCTACTTTGACAGCTCACCCGAGGTGATCCGCCTCGTGGTGATGATGTACGTCAAATATCCGCTGTCGCTGCGTAACGTCGAAAACCTGCTGGCCGAACGCGGGATCGATATCTGTCACGAAACAGTCAGGCTTTGGTGGAACCGGTTTGGCCCAATGTTCGCCGCCGAAATCCGCCGCAAGCAGGTCGATCGGATGCGGGCGCACACCCAGTGGCGTTGGCATCTCGACGAGGTCTACGTGAAAATCAACGGCGAGTTGCACTACCTTTGGCGTGCCGTCGATCACGAGGGCGAAGTGCTGGAATCCTTTGCCAGTAAGACACGGGACAAGGCTGCAGCCCTTAAATTCATCAAGGCGGCAATGAAGCGCCATGGCAGGCCCGAAGCTGTCGTAACCGATGGCCTGCGCTCCTACACAGCGGCCATGACCGAGATTGGCAATGCTGGAAAACAGGAGGCCGGGCGGTGGATTAACAACCGGGCTGAAAACTCACACCAGCCGTTCAGGCGACGAGAGCGGCGATGCTCAGATTTCGGAGGATGAAAACACTTCAGAAATTCGCCTCAGTTCACGGCACCGTCCACAACCACTTCAATCAGGAAAGACACTTCACCGACCGACAGACATTCACGGCAAACCGCTCAGCCGCAATGGCCGAGTGGAAGTCTCTTATCGCTTAATCCTTAGAGCCCCCTGCCCTCACTCCGCCAAAACGGAGACAAGTGGCCGTTGGACTGACAGCACGGTGGCGCGGCATGGTCGGCAGTGTACTCGACCGGTGGAGATTCAGGTGGGGGTGGCGGTGCCGAAGGTGGTTCCGGGGGACTAGCTGCGTTGCCCGGGTGCAGCCGCGCTATCCGTCAGGCCGTACCAGTGCCTTGTCTTCCGCTTGAGGCTTTCCAGGCTGGCGGATAACCCGGTCGTGTCGTGATCGTCTTCGGGTTTCATACCCAGTCTCTCAGCCGTAGGCGGGAGCAAACGCGCTCTCAGTCGCTGGTGCCGGCAAGGTTCAATCCGGCGATGATGAACAATGCGCCCAATCCATCAGACTGGCGAGGCAACGGCTCAAGGTGTTGTAGCTAAGCATCCTCTCAGGATGGACGATCTCCACCACTCCGTTCTCACGGTCGGTGGCGATATCGCCGCCGCAATCTCGCGCTAAGTGATTAAGCGTATCGATTGACGTCTGGGGTCGTCATTTGATTGGCAAGCCTACGAGCCTGGGCGGCCTGTTCTCGATAGTACCGCGCGCTCTGCATAGCCATCCCTGATGTTGTGCCGGGTTGAAACGCTGGGTGCGTTGATCGCCAGACAGCACAGTCGATCACACGTTGAGCTTTGCCAACCCGGTCTTGACTGCCTCGATCTTATCCGCGATGTCCTGGGCTCGACCGAGACGCCGTGGACGTTGCCGTCCAGACTCTCCTCCGGTTTGGCGCTCCTGAGCGATTCGGTTGCTGGCTCCGCCCAGTCACGACGGTGACTGGAAAAGATATAGTCGGGGCAGCCACGCTACTGGCTGCGCTACGGGTGCAAGTTACATCGAGCCGTCGGGGTTGAACCGCCTCAGCTTGCCTCCGCCATGGAGGGCGCACCAGTAACCGCCCTCGCTGTCGATCGCAGCGCCGTCGGGAATCCCAAGCTCCTTGGGAATGGTCGCGAAGACGCGGCGGTTGGACAAGAGGCCGCCCATCTCGACGCCAGCTTCCTCACATAAAGTGGTCAGATAGGAAGCTTGCGCGAGGGCCGCAGAACTTATAAATCAGGTTCCGGAGCGATCTTTACGTCCCATAAATTCAGTTATCGTGCGCGACCTGCGACGTTGGAACTCGGGGACACGGATTGGTCACAGCGGCGTGTTGGTCCATTGGAAAGTAAGCGGGTAATATGTGTCTGCGGGTTAAGCCGCACCATGCCGCCTCGGCCCACCGAAGCCAACCATTGGGGCGAGGCATCATAGACGGTTGATCTCCCCTTTTGAGCGTCGAGTAGGAAATGATGGAATGATCCAAATACTGAGCCCTGAGGAGTGCTTGGCTAAAGCGCTCGAATGCGAGGAAATCGCAGCGAAACTGAGCGCTTCTGGCGGCGGGGACGCTATGCTTGAAGCGGCTGTCATGTGGCGACGGCTCGGAGCGGGTGAACTGAACCCGCGAACGGACTCTGATTCTGTTTCAACGCAGGAAGAATTGGCGGCTATCGATGAGCGATCAACCGAAATCTTACGGCAAAGAGCTGACCAGTATAGCAAGCTTGCAACCGCAATCGACGACGCGCAGACAAAAAATGCCCTGCTTGAAATTGTCGCCCAGCTTGAGCTGCGTGCCGAAGCTCTATCTGACGAGATTTCCGAATCCGAAGGCGACTTTGGTTAGCTGCCATATCTGACGCCCTTACGGGTGAGAGAACCTCACACTCCCGCTCTGGTGTCATCACTGGTGCGGAAAGTCTAAACTCTCTCGCGGCGCGTTCCCGATAATATCGCGCACTCTGCATGGCTATTCATTAATATCGCGAGATGCGGAAACGTGCTCAGTGGCCGCAAGCGTCAAAGTAAATTGTCGCCGCCCGCTATCGTCCGTAACGTCAATGTTCCAGGCCCTCCGTTCCAAAATTCACCTCCGAACTCGCGCAACAATTCGCCGCTAAGCCTGACAGCTTCGGCTTTAGCCTCGCGGAGATCTCGAAGTTCGGTCCCGTTTGGATCCGGCAGAGAAACACCATCCCGAATATGAAGGAAGAATCTCGCCATAATGACTCCCGCCACTCTTAGGGTGAGTCTCCAACTCTCAGCCGCCAGCCTCCAAATCCGTGCCGACGATGTATATGCATATCGAGCGTCGCGGAAATAAAAACAACGCCGGTTATTAATATTAATAACGCCCAGATTTGGCCTATTTAGGATCATTCAGCAAAGTACCATTAAGATGCAAATAATCCGGTGAAAATCCGGCCAATTCTTGTAGTTTTCTGGAATCTAGAATTGCCACGTTCCTGGCGCGTAGGGTGATTAAGCCTGAGTTTTTTAACGCCTTAATCACCCGGTTAATGTGCACACTGGTGATCGATACCGTATCGGCAAGTTCAATCTGCGTGAGGGGCAACTCAAAGCAATCGTCGGTTACTAAGCCCACCGTTCTAAGTCGGACATCCATCTCGCAAAGCAAATGAGCAAGGCGCTCAGTCGCTCGGCGCCGACCGTTATTGCTGATCCATTCCCGCGATATGGATTCATCGATGAGGGTTGACCACCAAAGGGCGCGGGCGATGCCGGGGTGATGGTCGGTCATGTGCACGATATCCGCAGGAGCTAATTCCGCGACCGTGCACTGCGATAAGGTCGCGATCGCATGGTCCATTCGCTTCAGGACGAAAATATGCGGATTGCAGATGTCACCTGGGACCATGTAGGCGACAATCTGGCGAGCGCCGTCTGCCAGAATTTTGTAGCGATAGGCCAAACCACCCATGAGCACGTACACGGCAGATGGTCGGTCACCCTGAAGAACCAAATCGGTATGCGGTTTTACCTCCGAGACAGTTTCAGTGATCTGCGCCAGGATTTGCCTTTCGGCGTGGGAGAGTCGGCCGTGGCGTGTAAGCTTTTCGACAAACGGATTTAGCAACTTTTATCCCGCCCTTATTCGAGCCATCCGGCAGACGCGTCCAAAGCTTGAATGCTCGGGATATCGTGCTTGAATGTACTGCTTGGTGACATCGTTCTCAGTCGTTTGCACATTAGACTGCGAACGCATGGATACCGTAACTGCCAAAACACCTTACAACATATATTAATTATTGTCAGTCAAACCGCCCTTTAAGCAACAATATGTGCCATAATGTCGATCATCGCTCGTTGGCATACGCGCTGCCGAGGATTATCTAGCAACCGCCGAATAGCAAATTCGCGCTCAATTCTCGTCATGACCCTATGTTGTCCCAGAGTCGCCGCCTCCTGTCAGCATCCGCCAGATGCTAAGGAGTGCTGTGCATGAAACAAGACAAGAACGATTTCGACGAACTTATCGCGTGGCTAGAAGGCACAGTCAGATCCGAACGTGATGCCGGTAGCACCTCGTGGCTTAGGCTGTTCCGGCGAAAAGAACCGGGAAATTAGGGCGTAAAGGATTTGGGTATTGCATTCTGACGGCGGGCTCTGTCAGCCCAAAATTGCCGGCCATTCGCAGCCTGCCGGGCCGGTGGCGCTCTAAAAGACCGAGTTCGTCCAGGGCAGAGACATATGATTTAAGCCCATCGGTGACAATCACTTGTGGCGTGATGCGTTGGTTCCAGAGCAGAAGTTTCAATAGCGCCAGCGCAGCTTCTGTATCGCGCCGGTGCTGCACCATCATGTCGAGCACCTCGCCTTCGTCGTCGACCGCTCGCCACAGATACAGATGCCGGTCGCGGATCTTCACGACCATCTCGTCCAGGCGCCATCGGCCGGTGGGGCCGGCCGTCGACGCTTCAAGTTACGCGCGATCGCCGGACCGAATTTGATCTTCCAGCAGCGAATGGTTTCATAGGACGTCGATTCCGCGCTGCGCGAGCAACTCCCCGACATCGGGGAGCTGAGGGTGAATCGGAAATACAGCTACACAGCGCGGCAGATTAAATCCGGCGGAAACCGGTGCCGCTTGAACGAGATTGCCGCCAAAACCGACTCCCTGCCCGCTACACTGTGGAAAACAGAGACAAGTCAGCGTTAGAGTGACAGCACCCAATCTGCCAGATCAGCTTTATCCTTGCACACCGGGGGCTATCAACAGATGAAAGCTCTATCGAGATCTAGAACCTACATCAATTCCACATATTTAAAATAATAATAAACATATGTAATCGCATCACGAGTTTTCAGTTTTTATTTTTCCTAATGTCGATCCAAATCTCGGCTGATTGCGTTTAACACAGTAACATTATCAATCACGAAACACAGGAGGCTTAGCATGGCGAACAAATCTCTACGAATATTGATTGCTGGCGCGGTGACAATCGCAGCAGGGGCGGCATTGCCGGCGATGGCTTCAAGCCACCGAGAAGCGCCTGGCATCACAATGACTCCGAAGCTGGATGCTACGGATTTCTTTATGTTTCGCAGCTATGAGGCCGGGCGTAGCGACTACGTTACAATAATTGCCGATTATCTTCCGGACCAGGATCCGCGCGGGGGACCGAACTTTTTTAAGCTCGACCCTGACGCGTTCTACGATATCAATATCGACAATGTCGGAGACGCCCATGCACATCTCATATTTCGATTTGTTTTCCAGAACAAAATTAGAGGCCTGACTGTACCGGTCAACGGTAGTCAAGTCGCCATTCCGTTAAATAACGATGGAACCGTCGCGGGTCCGAGTTCTCCTGCGCTAAACGTTGTGGAATCTTACAAAGTCGGAATGATTACACTCAATAAGGATGGATCAGTCAAATCGGCAATCCAGCTAACTAACACGGAACACGGCGAAGAGTTTTACAAGCCGGTGGATAATATCGGCGATAAAAGCATTCCCAACTACAAGCAATACGCCAGCAAATTCATTTACAACATAAAATTTCCCGGCTGCGCAGGTATTGGGAAAATTTTTGTCGGACAACGTAAGGACCCTTTTTACGTCAACCTTGGCGAAACGTTTGATCTTGTAAACATCAAGCATCCGATCGGTGAGGCATATGCCAACAGCGCGCAGGATGCATTGGCAGCGGCTAACGTTACATCGCTAGCCGTTGAAGCGCCGATCAATTGCCTCAAAGCGGCAGGTCGGCCGGTCATCGGCGGCTGGACGACCTCGGCGAAAGTAGCGGGCTTGAATGCCCAGCAGGTGTCGCGGCTGGGCAACCCGTTAGTCAACGAACTTGCAATTGGATTGCCAGATAAGGACAAGTTCAATGCGAGCGCCCCGTCGGGAGACCTGCAATTTGCGAAATATATCACCACCCCGGCGCTTCCTGCGCTTCTGCATATCCTTTACCCGGGACTGACTGCGCCGACGCAATTCCCGCGGCAGGATCTCACCGCGGTTTTCCTGACTGGCATTAAAGGACTGAACCAGCCTGCCAATGTGGTGGGATCCGAGGAGATGCGGCTCAACGTTACTATACCGGCGGTTTCTGCCGGGCAACAGAACCCCCTCGGTGCCATAGCCGGCGATAACGCCGGGTATCCGAACGGTCGCCGTCCGGCGGATGATGTCATCGACATTTCGCTTCGCGTGTTTATGGGCAAGCTCTACGCACTGGGAAAGTTTGGCGGCAAGAAATATGCCCCTTCGGGCGACGTCGAACTCGTCGACGGCGTGCGCAAATCGGCAAAGAAATATGATGACGCCTTTCCTTATGCTCTCACGCCGATCCCTGGGTCGCCCAATTCCGCCTTCGACGCCGCGGTGGCCGCAGATCGATGAGGTAAGATGGCTTATCGGATCAATTTATTGGTGTTGCCGCGCTTACTCCCGCCGGATTACGCGCGGCAACACTCGCCGTGGCTCTGTCAGAGGCTTTGTCAGCCCAAAATTGTGGACCTACACTCGGCCGGTTAGGCTCAGGAATGAAAAACCCGTTCCGCTACTTCGACAGCTCGCCCGAGGTGATTTGCCTCGTGGTCATGATGTATGTGAAATATCCGCTGTCGCTTCGTAATGTCGAGGATCTCCTGGCCGAGCGCGGGATCGATATTTGCTACGAAACGGCACGCCTTTGGTGGAACCGGTTCGGCCCAATGTTCGCCGCCGAGATCCGACGCAAACGGGTCGACCGGATGCGAGCGCACACCCACTGGCGGTGGCACTTCTACGAGGTCTACGTGAAAATCAACGGCGATCTTCACTAACTTTGGCGGGCCGTCGATGGCCTCGCTAGCAATCACTAAACCGTGCGACGTCAGTAGCGCGCCAGTTCACGTTCGCGCTGAACACCGTATGAACCAACCCCTTAGCTAGCCTTCCGGGCCTGGCCACCCTCGAGCTGATCGCCGACGCCGACCACGCCTTCCATGTTCCGCGAGACCGGGCGCCGGGACGCCGACGCGCTCGCGGCAGCTCAGGAGACGCCCGCTGGTCCGAGGGCAGCCTTCACCAGCGGCGGGACGCCATTAACGCTGGGGCCAAGGTGATAGGCGAACAAGATTACCCCGCCAAAAGCCGAGGCCGCGGCGGCTACAGCGATCGACGGCCAAATTGGTAAGCGCTCGGTCTGGACCGTGTAGCGCCGGACACCGCAATCATTGATCCTATCGCCCTCTGGAGTCTCCCTCTGTAGCTCAGAAGGAGGGCTGATGAGTTCAGTGGAGATCGTGTCGCGGATCGAGCCGCGCCGGAAGTGGGCCGTGACTGAGAAGGCAGCGTTGCTTGCCGAGATCGACGCGGAAGGCGGCCGGGTCACGTTAGTGGCACGACGCCATCGGATGTCGGAGAGCCTGCTCTACAACTGGCGTTCGGCACGCAAGGCCGCCGTCGCGGCGGCAAGCGGGATCGAACCTGCGGAGTTTCTGCAACTCGGCGTCGTTGGCCCGGCCAGCGCGGATCGGTCTCGCCAAAAAGCCGCAATGGCGTTGTTTGATACCGCTGACCGAATTCGCCGAAGCCGAAGGTCCAAAAGGCTCGAAGACTCGTACTTGGTTTCGGGTGAAGGGTCAGCCGATTTTTGCCTGGGGAGGGCTATGGCGGCAAAGCGTAGAATGGGGTGCTGTCTACTCAGGTGCGATGACGGACTGCAACGAAGCGATCCGGCCGATACATGATCGCATGCCGGTTCTTCTCCACCCCGACGAGTACGACACTTGGCTGAATGGTTCGTTCGACGATCTCATCGCACTCCAAGAAAGATGCTTTCCTGACGACTTGGTCGAGATGGAGCGTACCAACGACCTCTGGGTCAAAAGGAAAAATACGGTCTCTGGAGGCGACACTCTGACCTCCTGAAATTGTCGCACAGGCGAAAGGACACCCGTTGGAACCGTGGAAAACGCTCTACCGCTACTGGTTCTCCAAACGCGTTGGAGAGCGCCCGCCGGCACGCCGAGACATCGACCCTCCCGTCGAGATCCCCTCGTTAGTGGCGAACCTTATGCTCATGGAAAAAGCACCAGACGGTAGCTACCGTTACCGGCTCGCAGGGACGGAAATTGAAAGCCGTGCGGGAGTATCGCTAACCGGGAAAGGTATCGGCGCTAGCGAAATCCCTCAAAGCTTAGCCGCACAATGGCGGTCTGGTCTTGACGCTGTGTGGCGAGAATGCGCTCCAAAGCTCTTTGTTTCGCGCTTTAAAGATGGTGTGGCAGTCAGGCACATCACCTTGATGCTGCCGCTGGCAACGGAAACCGGCGAGACAGAGCATGTACTTATTGGCTGCTTTTTTGATGGTTATGTCGCGCCCGGCGTTAGGGCTGAAGGTCTGATCCCAGAAGAACTCGGGGACTAGATCACCTGATTCGGTCGGAGTGAAATCAAGCGGCAGATGTCGAAATCTTCGCTTTCGGCTGCCGCTTACGACTTCCCGAAAGCGGCTATAGCGGGGACGGAGCTTCCAAATTTTGAGTGGTGGTATTTGAATTAGGAAAGCCACCCTAAAGCGGCTTTCCTTAGGTCGCATTTCGGCTGAGGATCACTTGCCTCGAGCGGCATCCTTCATCTTTCCCGCTGCGCTCTGCACTTTTCCGGCTACTTTTTCTGTTTTGCCCTTGATGTTAAGCTTCGTGTCACCCGTTAGCTTACCAGCAGCTTCCTTGACCGAACCGGCAACCTGCTTGCCCGCGCCTTTGATGCGATCTTTGTCCATCATGACCTCCTGAACCTGCCGCGCCAAATTAGCCGACCTTTAGAAGTAACCGGGAGCGCGTCGATATTGTTGCACCACTCCAATCGCCACGTTCGAAAATAGCCTTCGTCTTCCAAGGCTTCACGGTAAAATGGAACGATCAGTTGATGGAATAATTCCAATCGTATGTCCGAGGAAACGACAACCGATACTATCGTCGTAATCGTGGTTGAAGATGAGCCACTTATCCGCATGGTGCTGGCCGAGGCATTGTTGGATGATGGTTTTGACGTGATCGAAGCCACGCATGCCCGGGAGGCAATTACAATCTTGGAAATCGAAGCGGCTCGGGTCCACGCTCTTTTCACCGATGTACATATGCCGGGTGACCTGGACGGGGTGGGACTTGTGCATCACGCCCGCGTTCATTGGCCGTGGCTTTCACTTTTGGTGACATCCGGCCGGGCATACCCCAAGACAAGCACTTTGCCAGCGGGAACCAAGTTTATCGCCAAACCCTACGAGTTTCGTCATGTCATACGCCATATTCGGGAAATGCACGCGGCAGCCTGAGAACAAAGCTAGGCCGACTCGATAATGCGGACAGTCTGAAATCCTTCCCTCCGAGCGGAAAGATGCCACTGACGCGACCCTTACGGAACCGGAATTAGTCCAGCGCGTTGCGTCTAAGCCGTTGCATCAAAATCCTTGGAACGGCGGGCATGGTTGCACCGCCTATGCCTGCCCGGTGAGCACACAATGTATCAGGAAAACGAGGAACGAATTCGCGCCCGGGCCAAGCACATCTGGGAGCGCGAGGGGAAGCCGGAAGGCCGCGCTGAAGCCCATTGGGAGATGGCACGCGAGGAAATCGCCATTGAGGACAATCAATCCCTGAGTCTTAAGCCGAACCCAGCCGCTGAAGGAAAACAGTTTGCCGACGCAAGTGATGAGGCTGAACCGGTAACCGCAGCGGAAGAAGCTTTCAGTGATTCAGGACCGTCTGCCCAAGGTGAACAAACACCCTATCCCTATGCCCCGGCTAGAGCGTCTGACGCGGCGACTTCGAAAAAAAGAAACCGCAAATGAGTTTCAAGCGGGTTAACCGTTCCGCTGGCGCAGAACCGAAGCATGGGCGAGCCAAACCTCCAGCCCTTTATCTTTGCGGAGGCTGCGATCGAGAGATCAACTTCATCCGCGATTTGATGGCGGCAAGCAGTGGCCTGAGACAACCCTAGGTCGCCAAGCCGATCAGATGTCTTCACCAGAATCGGCAGCCGTCGATTGGGCGGCCGGCCTTGATGGAGGTCGCGACCTTTCGCACAGGAACACGAGCGCCGTTACGCCGTTTACTTATTGTGCAGTGCAGCGGAGAGTAATATGGCAATTCGTTCACCCAAGGTTCCAAGTTCTCGTTCGACATCGAAGTTGGCCGTAAAAGCCGTTGAACTAGCACCTGCTCGAACTACGGCTGCAGTCAAACAGGCAGTGATTTCCGTGGACCAGACTGCGACTCATGCAGCGAATGTCAGCACAGCCGTGAAAAAACGGACGCGCACTACCGCCAATCCATCCGAACCCTCAGGTCCACGTTCACAAATCGAGCCACCTGCAACAGCCATGGAACTGGCAATGAGTGCGCCAGAGACTGCAGTAAAGGAAGTCGAGAAGCGGGTGGACATGGCTTCGCAGGTGTCAGCGAAAGCGGGCGCGGCCGTCACAGCCATGGCCGCCCATTCTACAAAATCCCCCGGTCCCCGCGCACAATCGACCGTGGCCGCTAAAGCGACGGCGCTCGCAGCGGTCCCGGTGAAGGCCGTAGCGAACGAAGCCGTGAGCGTCGTGGATAAGGTTCGGAAGGGCGCGACGGCCGCCACTGAATCCGCCAAAGCCGGAACCGCACACGCAATCGATACATACAAGAACGCAGCAACCAAAACGCTCGATAGCACGGAGGAAATTGTAAAGGCGGCCGGCGATGTTGTCGCTGGCGCGACCGAGATACATCAGATGATCTGGACCTCCATGCAGCGCGCGCTCCAAACCGCTGTCGAGATGCCGGCTCAATTTGCGACCTGCACAAGCTTCGCCGAACTCGCGCAGGCCCAGCAAGACTTGATGCGTCGTGGATTCAATGAATGGTTGAATATCAGTCAGGAAATCCTGATGGCCAACAGGCGCATAGCGGATCGGGCAATTCACACTTTGGAGCTTCGTTAAGCGCGGACGGGGAAAATTAAACTGCCGTTCGTCCAGACGCCCTACCGATTGATCGTCATAATCGAATTGCGAAAACGACCGGAGAATCGATGGTTGAGGTCACAGCCGAAGAATGCCGAGCGAAAGCACTGGAGTTGAGAGGCATGGCCGAGCGGTGTGGCAACCTAGACGAGCGCGCAATGATCTTCCGGATGGCTGTCGACTGGCAAAACCTCGCATTGTCGAAAGAAGCAGTCGAGCAACGAACGGCGGCTATCATTTTGGGAGTTGATTGGAGCACGCGCCGGAGCAGGTAGCTGGCCTCACTAATAAGCCGCGAAAAATACCCACAGGAAGCCTCTTACACGGACGTGCAGCGCGACAAGATTAATCGGTGGTTCTGGCGCACGGCTTTCTCGCGCAGATAGGCGGTTCCGCATCCTCAATATCGTCGATGACGTGACGCGAGAGTGTTTGCGAGCGGTGCTCGACACGTCGATCTCGGGCCGGGGGTGGTTCGCGAGCTGGGCGATCTGATTGCCGAACGCGGCGCACCCAGGATGATCGTCAGCGACAACGGGACTGAGCTGACCTCGAACGCGGTGCTGGCGTGGTCGGGCGACGCCGGCGTGGAGTGGCACTATATCGCGCCGGGCAAGCCGACGCAGAACGGGTTCGTCGAGAGCTTCAACGGTCGCATGCGCAACGAGCTTCTCAACGAGACACTGTTTTTCACGGTCCGCAGGCGCGCTCCGTCCTTGCCCGCTGGGTCGATGACTACAACACCGAGCGGCCGCATTCCTCGCTCGGCTACACCACAACGGCGGCCTTCGCCGCCTAACTCGAAAAGCAACGGGCGGGGTTAACCCCGCCCGTTGCTCCACCCGCGCTCCTGCGACAACAACGGTCGGTCTCTGGTTGCGGCCGGATGAAAGGCGGGGTCAGGTCAGAAGATGCAGGGCTTCAAGTCTCAGCGTTCAGCGCAACGGTTTCTCACTACTCACGCCGCTGTCTACAACACCTTTACACCGAACGTCATCTCGTCAGTCGCAAAACACTTCGCTTCTCAAGAACACAGGCGCATGCTGCCTGGACCGCAGCAATCATCGCATGAAATCTGGCGTTCTGACCCTAGTTGCGGCCCAGCGCAGTTAACCTGACAAGCCTGGCGAACTCAAGGCCGGCCAGCGTGTGCCGATCCATGCCGGTTCAGGCGGCGTCGGTCACTTTGCGATCCAATTCGCCAAGGCGAAAGGCGCCCATGTCATCACGACGGTTTCAGCGGACCATATCGCTTTCGTTCGCGAACTCGGCGCCGATGAAGTCATCGATTACAAGAAGCAAAATTCGAGGACGCGGTCGCCGGCGTCGATATGGTGTTCGATCTGATCGGCGGTGAAACCCAGGACAAGTCCTGGAAAACTTTGAAGAAGGGCGACATCCTTGTCTCCACGCTCGCCGCACCTTCGCCGGAGAAAGCCGATGAATATGGCGTGCGGGCGACCGGTTCACTGTGACGGAAACCGGCGCGGAACTGGCCGAGATTGCGGATCTGATTGATGCCGGCAAAGTGACGCCAAAGGTCGCGCAAACCTTCATGCTTGAAGACGCGGCCTCGGCACACCGGCTGATCGAGGAAGGCCACACGCAAGGCAAGGTTGTCCTTATCGTCGAATAAGCGGCAGCGCGGACTGGCCCACCGTACCCTGAAGATCGTGCTTTGGGTTGTGCTGCCGTCTTGCGCCACGATTAGCGAGAACCTCAGCCAGCAATCTGCGTTGTAGTAAGGCCACGCCCGCTATCGGGCCGGGCCAAATCCTAACCGTGTCACGTTGAAGGAACCATCCCATGCCGGATACCGCGACCTTGCCCATGGCGCCTCCAATCCCGGCACCGCGCGATCCGCATCTGCGCGACATGGCGGACTGCATTCGCGCCCTGGCGATGGACGCGGTCGAAGCTGCCGAGAGCGGACACCCCGGCATGCCGATGGGCATGGCCGACATCGCCACGGTGCTCTTCTCCGAGTTCATGAAGTTCGACGCCGCCGATCCTCACTGGTTCGACCGCGACCGCTTCCTGATTTCCAACGGCCATGGGTCGATGCTGCTCTACGGATTGCTATACCTGACCGGCTACAAAGATATGACGATCGAGGAAATCAAGCGCTTCCGCCAGATCGACAGCAGGACGCCGGGCCACCCCGAATATCATCATGCCGACGGCATCGAAACGACTACCGGCCCGTTAGGCCAGGGTCTCGCCAATTCAGTCGGGCTGGCGCTGGCCGAGCGGATCCTCAACGCCGATTTCGGCGACGATCTAGTTGACCACCACACATACGTTTTCATGGGTGATGGCTGCTTGATGGAGGGCATCAGTCACGAGGCGATCTCGCTCGCCGGACATCTCAAACTCGGCAACCTGATCGCCTTCTTCGACAATAATTCGATCACCATCGATGGCGCCACCAGCCTGGCTGTCTCGGACGACCAATCGGAGCGATTCAGGGCGGCGCATTGGCACGTCCAGGAGATCGATGGCCATGACACCGATGCCATCCGCGCCGCGATCGTCGCGGCTCAGCACGTTACGGACAAGCCGTCGATGATTTCCTGCCGGACGGTCATCGGTTTTGGCCTGCCGACCAAGGCGGGAACGCAGAAGGCGCACAGCGACGCGCCCGGTGCGGAGGAGATCGCGGGCGCACGCAAGCGGCTCAACTGGACCGCGCCGCCTTTCGAGATCCCGCAGAAGCTGCTGACCAGCTGGCGCGACATCGGCGCGAAGGGCGGGGCGGCGCGGCAGGCTTGGTTTGACCGGTTATCGTCCGCCCCGGGGCGCGAAGACTTTGAGCGGCGGATGCGCGGCAAGCTGCCGGCGAACTGGCAGGACGCAATTGCCGCCGCCAAGACCGAGCTGTTGAAAAGCGAAAAAGACCTGGCGACCCGTCAGGCGAGCGGCATCGTACTCAACCATCTGTTCGACGCGATCCCCGAAATGCTGGGCGGCTCAGCCGACCTCACCCCGTCGAACAACACCAAGGCCAAGAACCAGCTCGAAATCCGCCCGGGATCCTTCAAAGGCTCCTATGTCCATTACGGCGTGCGTGAGCATGGCATGGCCGCGGCTATGAACGGGATCGCACTGCATGGCGGGCTGATCCCCTATGGCGGCACGTTCCTGACCTTCTCGGATTATTGCCGCCCGTCGATCCGGCTTGCGGCGATGATGGAGATCCGCACCATCTTCGTGATGACCCATGATTCGATCGGCCTAGGGGAGGACGGACCGACTCACCAGCCGATCGAGCATCTGTCAGCGTTGCGCGCTATCCCGGGACTCGCGGTCTACCGTCCCGGCGATCCGGTCGAGACCGCCGAATGTTGGGAATCTATCCTGGACAACCCAAGGCAGGCCGCCCTGATCGCGCTTTCGCGACAGCCGATGCCGTTTTTGCGCAGGCAGCCCGGCCAGGAGAATCTGTCGGCCAAAGGCGGTTATGTGCTTCTCGAAGCAGACGGCGGCCTGCGCAAATTGACGATCATGAGCACCGGCTCCGAGCTTCACCTCGCGGTCGAGGCGCGGGACACACTGCAAGCGGAGGGCGTCCCGACTGCCGTCGTCTCCATGCCCTGTCGTCTGCTGTTCGAGGAACAGGACGAAGCCTATAAGCGCCAGGTTCTGGGCGGTGGAACCGCCCGTGTGGCGGTCGAAGCCGGCGTTGAGCTGTCGTGGGACCGCTATCTGGGCTTGGACGGCCGGTTCGTCGGCATGCACCGGT
This sequence comes from Alphaproteobacteria bacterium, assembly GCA_965276835.1. Classification (GTDB taxonomy): domain Bacteria; phylum Pseudomonadota; class Alphaproteobacteria; order BOG-932; family Roseiterribacteraceae; genus BOG-932. Next base: position 5,885,152 of record OZ255631.1, on the reverse strand, counting down.
TTGGGGCCTCCGGCAAGATCAAGGACGTATATAAGAAATTCGATATCACCACGGATGCAGTTATTCGGGCGTGCCGCTCCGTATTGGCTACGGTATAGGCGCCTTGTGCCTATTGTTCGTCGCGTGAGATGGAAATACCCAATGGTAGTGGCGAGTTTTCTGATGTTCGATCGGACTTTAGTCGGCGTTTCAGCTAAACGGCCAGGCCCTTTTGGGTAAGTCGCGGATCGTCATCGTCGGTGCAGGATTTGGCGGTCTTGCTGCCGCGCAGGCGCTGGGGCGCGCCGATGCCGATGTGATTCTTATCGACCGCACAAATAATCATCTGTTCCAGCCGTTACTGTATCCAGTGGCGACCGCGGCCCTGTCGGCGGTGGACATCGCAACGGCGACCCGCGCGTTGCATCGGGGACAGGCGAACGTGACCGTCCTGATGGCGGAGGTCGTGACCATCGACCCTGCCGGCAAGCGGGTGACGATCCCGGACGGTCGGGATGTCCACTATGACGTCCTCGTCGTGGCGACGGGCGCGGCCTACGGCTATTTCGGCAATGACGGGTGGGCCGAGTTCAGCCATGTCCCCAAGACATTGGACGACGCCACCGGAATTCGCAGGGCCATCCTCGGCGCCTTCGAACGGGCCGAAGGCTCGCGCGATCCGGACGAAATTCGCCGCCTGTTGACCTTCGTGGTCGTGGGCGGCGGCCCGACGGGCGTCGAGCTGGCGGGCAATATCGCCGAGCTTGCGCGGTCGACGCTGGCGCGCGACTTCCGGAATATCAAGCCGGCGTCGGCGCGGATCATCCTGTGCGAGGGCAGTAGGAAGATCCTCGGCGAGTTTCCCGATCGGCTATCTGCTTACGGCAAGGCTGCGCTCTCCTCGCTCGGCGTCGAGATCCGGCTCGGTACGCGCGTGACCGACATCGGACCGCAAGGCCTGACAGCGGGCGGCGAACGGATCGATACGCCCAATATTTTTTGGGCGGCAGGAACAGCCGCACGCCCGGCGGCCCAATGGATGAAACTGGAGCCGGCGCATGGCGGGGCGGTCAGCGTCGACGCCAATTGCGCCGTAGTCGGGTTGAAGGATGTTTTCGCCATCGGCGACGTATCGCCAGACCGATGCCGCCGGCCGGCGCCTGCCCGGCCTCGCGGCGGTGGCGAAACAGCAAGGCGCCTATGTCGGCAAGCTGCTTTCGGCGCGGCTGAAGGGCGCCGAGAAGTTTCCGCCGTTTCGCTATCGCGATCTGGGCACTTTGGCGGTGATCGGGCGGTACCGCGCGGTGGCGCGTCTGCCCGGCATTTCGTCGACGGGCACGGCCGCCTGGCTGATCTGTCGCTGGTGCATCTGTTCCTGCTGATGGATTTCCGCAGCAGGCTTGCCGTCTACGTGAACTGGACATGGTCGTGGTTCACTTATGGGTGCGGCGCGCGGCTCATGACCGGCACAGCCACTCCCGACAGTTCGCGCCCTGCTGACGCCGAACTGCCGCTCCGGTCACGCACTGGCGGAGCACATCGCCATTAGGACCCGCCGCGGCGGGTTGCCGCCTGTCTGGCTGATGGGGTTCTGCAACTTCCTGCAGGGCGCCAACGGCGCGGCGATGCTGGTCGCGGTGCCCCAGCTGCTGGCAGCCAGGAACGTTCCCGAGCCGCGCGTAGCGCTCGTCGTCGCCATCGGCCTGCTGCCCTCCGTCATCAGCTTTGTCCTGTCTCCCTTGCTGGACTGGCGCTTCAGCCGGAGGTCCTATGCGGTAGTGTTGGCGATCCTGGCTGCGCTGTTTCAGTTTCTTGCGCTCGCCTTCATCAGCGATCTCGTCCGGCTGACGGCGTTTCTGTTTCTCAGCTATACGGCGGTCATGCTGTATGTCGCGGCGACCGGCGGCTGGCTTGCCGGCCTGACAGGGCCGGATGAGAAGAACCGGCTCGGCGCCTGGCTGACTGTTTGGAATGTCGGCGGCGGCGGCTTGATCGCACTATTTGCTGTCACGGTCCTGCGGGTTCTGCCGTTCGGCGCCGGCGCCGCGCTGCTGAGCCTTACGCTGCTGGCGCCACTGCCTTTGTTCCTTTGGCTGCCCGCCATCGCGCCCGACGGCAGGCTGGCACGCGAAAGTTTCCGCGACTTCCTGCGCGACCTGGGGGCGCTGTTGCGAAAGCCGGATATATTGTCGACGTTACTGCTGTTCGCGCTGCCGGCTGCGTCGTTTTCGCTGACCAACATGTTGGCCGGCCTAGGCGGCGATTTCGCGGCGTCGGAGCAGCTGGTCAGCGCCGTAGGCGGGATCGGTATCGTCGTCGCGGGTGTCGTCGGCAGCCTGCTCGTGCCGATGTTCCTCACCCGGCTGCATCCGCGCAAGCTGTACCTGCTGATCGGCGGCGCCGGCAGCCTGTTTACCCTGGCGCTTATGCTCGCACCGCGAATTCCCGGCACTTTTGCCTTGGCGATGGTCGGGGAAAACGCGTTGCAGGCGGCTGCCTTCGCGGTCGAAGGGGCGATCATGCTGCGCGGCATCGGCAACACCAACCCGTTTGCCGCCACGCAGTTCGCGTTGTTGAACGCAGCGTCGAGCCTGCCGATCGCCTACATGCAGCTGGTCGACGGACAAGCCTATGGAGCGCGGGGGCTGGGCGGCAGCCTGTTTGCGGATGGCATGCTCGGCCTGACCGCATGCGGCGTGCTGGCCGTGGTGGTATTGCGGCGTCTGCGCTGAACCCGCGCGCGCTGTCGATATGGGAGATTTTCGGTTCGGTAAGGGGAATTTATTCCAACTTGTCGTTCTCCCAAACCATCTTGCAGACTGCCCTGATAAGAAACGGTAGCGGCGCTTGTGCGTTCGTGCGACCAACCGCTTCTCCAAGTTTGCCCACCGGATAGCTGCCAGTCGGGAATCGGCCAACACCGGCCAGAACCGGTAGCGCGGCATGTAGAAATAGGAAGCCCGGTTGGAACTCGCAGCGGAAGGTGCGGATGAGTGGAGGGAGGCATCGCATTAAGGCGAACTCATAGTGAGACAACCGGCGACGACTCGGCATCGCTCGCCTTCGAAAGGCTGGACGAAAATTGTAGCCGGTCCCACAATGGAAAATGCTCAGGATGCAAAGCCGATTTGTAGCGCTCGTTGATCCAGAAGGTAAACCCGTCTGCGCGCCGATCATCGTCGAGTTCGCCGATCTGCCGTACCTCGTGTCGGACTCAGAGTTCGAGCTCAAGGCGATTAAGATCGCGGTCGCCGATGGGCTACTGCCGGCTAACCGAATTGGTGCTGTTTACGCGCGCACGGGAAGTTAGGTCAGTCATCTCTTTCGAACGGCCAAGCGAGGGGCAAGCCGGATACGAGCCGCGAGGACCTTCGGCGGCCCCAAGCGTATAACTTTCCGTTATGGAAATACGGCGCTTATTTTCCGAAATCGCTCTTATGCGCTTCGATCCGCAGAAGATCCTGGCGGTTCGATTCCGGCCTACTCCGTTTTCGGGCGTCAAGTCCTTGATCCGTCCGTCTCTCGCATCAGAAAATTCAGGAACTGCCCAGCAGGCATAGGTCTCGCAACAAAAAAACCTTGCGCAAAGTCGCACTTTGCGTTTCTCAGCATGTTCCAATCAGCGTGGGTCTCGACGCCCTCGCCCACACTCCGGAACCCCAATTGCCGCGCCATTCGCACGCTCGATTCCATGATAGCGCGCGACGCTGGATTCTCGGCGCAGCCTGTAACAAAGCTGCGGTCAATTTTAAGTTCGCTGAATGGCGCAAGTTGTAGTTGTTGCAGACTGGCAAAGCCTGTTCCAAAATCATCGATAAGCCAAATCCCCGCATACGCAAACGAACAAAATTCTCCAGTGTTTCTCCGATATTTCCTATGGCCGCAGTCTCAGTAATCTCTAATACCATTTGGCTTGGATCCAGATTGACTGAAGAAGTGATTGCAGAGATTTGGTCCGCTAACGCAGGATCGCCGAGAGAAACAAGCGATATATTTACCGAAACCGATATACCGGACGACCGATGAGCCCAATGTCGGCATGCCAATGCCGCCTGTTTCAGCATCAAAAAGGTCAGTTCCTCGATCTCTCGTGCCTGTTCTAGTGCCGGGATGAAGGCATTCGGACCGATCAGTCCGTGCTCTGGGTGGCGCCACCGGGCCAGCGCTTCCGCGCCGACTAAAAGCCCGCTCGATAAACTGACCTTTGGCTGAAAGAAGGCTTCGAATTGACCCTGTCGAATTCCATAGAGGATCTCGTCAACACTGAATTGATGTGATGGATCCCTGGCAACAGCCGGCGAATTAGACAAGTCGAGGATATTTTGCAGCCGATTCAAGCTCAACGGTTTGTCGATCGCTCCCAGCAGCTTAACACCGTAAGCGTGGGCCATTTTAGCGACCGTATCCAACAGCGTGCGTTCATGGCCGCTCAGCACGATAACGGCTCCCACACTGTCGGACTGTCCAATATTTCGTATCAATTCCATCCCATCCATCTGCTCCATATCAAGATCGCAGATGAGGAGGTCAACCGCGCCTCTCTCCTTGAGGATCGCCAACGCCTCCAGTCCATTTTTTGCCTCCCAAACCTCCTTCGCACCGAGTGTGTTGAGCATTCGAACGACCAAGCGCCGCTGGAAATTGTGATCTTCGGCGACCAGTACAACCATGCCGCTTTCTGTCAGCGCCGTTATGAGTCAAATTTATTTACAACATTCAATTTAGATTCGACCGGAAACTCCTTAACCCATTGAAATGTGAAGATTAGTTAAGTTGGCATGGCTTTTGCTTATGCTCCTAAGTAATTTCTTGGGAGATACAGATGCGTCAGCGGCAGCTAATTCTTGCGGCGGAAAACCGCTTGTTTCGTGAGGGCTTGAAACAGATTCTTGCCAGTGACGCTATCGGTATGATCGGCGAAGTGTCTTCGCTTTCCGAAGCGTTGATAATGCTGCGATCGACCGGCGGTGCGGATCTTGTTTTGTACGATCACGGCCAAGGCCCGCCGGATTTCGAAACGGTGAATGAACTTAGGCGGGAGTTCCCCCTGACCGGTATCGTCATGCTCGTCGATCAGTTGGCGGCGGCAGACCTCAGTCTGGCGCTCGAGAATGGGGTAAAAGGTTTTCTACCGCAGCACATTTCCGCCGAGGCTTTGAGCCTTTCGTTGCAACTAATTGCGATGGACGAAAATATTAGCGCCCGTCCGTTCGGGCTCGTCGAGAGCCGCCATGAGCGTGCCAGAGGTGAGCTTGCTTGCAAGATACCGTTGTCGGCGCGGGAAGGCGCGATATTGGAATGCCTCGAGGAGGGGGATCCTAACAAGGTGATTGCGCGCAAGCTCGACATGGCCGAAGCCACTGTCAAAGTGCACGTCAAATCGGTGCTCCGCAAAATCAATGTCGCCAACCGGACCCAGGCGGCGGTCTGGGCAGTGAATCACCGGTAAGGCACTTCTCGATTTCCGTTTACAGATAGCAATAATATTTCACTAGGCAATCCAATCAAATAGCCTTAAATCGATTCGAAATTGGTGATTTCACCCCTCGAAAGTAGGTGGATCTATGAGCTGCATTGTTATCGTTGACGACCAGGCTGTTAATCGCAAGGTGCTGGCGCGCCTTGCGGCAACGCTCGAAACGGGTATCGACGTTCAGGTATTTTCCGATCCGCTCGCAGCTCTTTCATTTGCGAGTACACGTGCACCGGACCTACTGGTCACGGATTTCATGATGCCGGACCTCAACGGCGCCGAGCTCATACGACGGTTTCGCACGATCGCCGACTGCAAAGACGTGCCGGCCATCGTCGTCACAGCCTATGAGGATATGCATTTTCGTGCTCTTGCTCTTGAGGCCGGTGCAAATGAATTCATTCTATCGCCGTTAAACCACACAGAGTTCTGCGCACAGTCCCGTAAAATGCTAGCAATGCGCAACGCTGCACGGGTAGAATTGTCGTCCCAGATCGATCTGGTCTCAACGCAGGAAGCCGATGATGGTTTCACCGGGCAGATTGAGATGTTTAACAGCCTGCTCGAAAACATCGCCGGCAAGTTGTTGCACCGAACGCAGGAGCTGCAGCGAATCAATAGCGAAATGCAGGGCCTGCTCGAGGTCAATAGGACCGCGGCGATATTTCTTGATGAGAACTTGATTGTTCGCAGAAGCACGCCAGAGGCTTCGGCAATATACGAGATTTCACCTAATGATGTTGGTCAGCCGCTAAATTCTCTCCGGTGCCAGCTGGCATACGGCACGTTGGACAGCGATTTTCGGCAGGTGGTCCGAACTGGACTGGGCATCGATCGATACGTTCAGCATCGAACCCGGCAAGCCCATTATCTGCTCCGGATCATTCCAAACCGGTTCGATTGCCAAGCCAAACTTGGTGCGACGCTGATCTTCTCCAAATTGAATTTTTTTAGTGGCGGCATAGCGTGCCGAACGATGCATTAGCTAAACAAAAACTGCGGATCGCCTTTCGGAGGGCCCCGATGCCCGTCAAATTACCCGCCCTAGTCGAGAGCAACTTAGCACGTGGCTTACCGCTCCGAGGATGGGATGGCCTACCGCGAGACTAGCGATGGGTTTTCGGTCGCTTGCGCAATTTGCAACCCCTAGCAGCGCCCCTTCCATTCTAAATAGTAACGACGAACGGTCTGTCAGATCAGATCAATTGCCTTCAGGCGGATAATAGGGTTGTTGCCGTGCTGGCGGCGGCGTGGTGGCGTAGCCGGCGGCTGCACCGGCTACGACGCCAACTCCAGCGCCTATGGCTGCGCCGATGGGACCGCCCGCCATCAGACCGATCACCGCGCCTGAACCGGCGCCGATTAAGGCGCCGTCTGCCGTACGCTGGCCGGGATCATTAGGGTTGGTACAGCCAGCTAGAGCGCCAAGCATCAGAGCACCAACCATGTTTATCGTAGATGAACGTTTCATTTTGTAAGCCACTTCCTGAATGCATTAAGAATATTGCTGTCAGTCACCTTGCAACCCAACAGCGATTGGATATCCCGTAAAGAGCGCAATCTATAATGGTTTGCGCTCTCCCGTTCGCAATGGTGCGTTCCGTACTCACGCGAGTCGACGACCTGCACGATGTTCTCGTCTTTCGCAGTTTGGGTCAAATGGCCCCAACACAACGATCCGGTCGGACAATAAACAATCCGCGCCTAGACGACCCGATAGATCGATAGATTTATGAGCGTGGAGACAGATTCCCGAACGCTGTCGACAGATCTCCGTCGGCGGCCTATCCTATCCATTCACTACTCTTATTCAGCCTTGGGGGGACGCTCAGCGCCGGAACCTCAGCGTTATAGCGGTAATACTATGCCGTAGAATCTGGACGTAATTTAATAAAAAATAGTCGTTCAGCAGCATTCGCGTTATACGAACGGTTACGGCACACAAAAGCATATCTCATTGGGGTAATTGCGTGATTTGTGCAAGGGGTTATAGCTAATCCAGCAACCTTTAATTGATTTAACGAATGCAGATTGAATCAGGGAAAGTTTATCTTGGTCGCTGCGGTGAACGAGTATTTATCAGCGCGGTCGACGCAACAGGTGACTGGCCAGTACATTTCGTTGTCATGGATGGCGCTACAAAGGCGTAAGGCGGTCTGATGGGTCGCGTCTCACGATTGAAGGTCGCGCGAAGGCCCTGTCAAACGGCATTCAAAAGGATCATTGGAATGAGCTGGTCGCGGAATCGTCGGATCCCTAGCGTAAGCCGATTGGATAGCGAAATTTATCCATTCGCGTTACAGCGGTAAACCGGCGATTAATCTAAACTATTTGCATGATTGAGAAAGACAGCACTGTCGTTGGCCGTGAATTCTTCCGAGCTCTAAGCGTTTTAGCGAGTATATTATCCGCACTATTGCTCGCCATGCTTGTCTATCCAAATCTAGATGACGGCCGTTTGGTGGACCTCACGGTTATGGGTATTGTAGTTCTATGGGTGGGCGCAGTTGCATGGCGGTTTAGCCGGCTTCCATAATGTCCATTATGTGACCATATTTAAGCTGCCGCCCACCCCGGCGAGTACACAATTATCTCGCGTTGACGTGATCATCCGCTGGCTGCATTGAAGGCCTGAACGCAGTCGGCGCCACTGACTACGCCCCGTGTTAGTCCGACCACGTCGTTGGCTATGTCTAAGCATCAATTTTGAGGATCATAGTCCCAGAGCACTTATTCGGCTGCCTGCAATGCCACCGGAGCGTGCCAACGACCTGAAGCGACATCCCGGATCTGCCCATCCATTTCAGCGCTCACTTTGCGCGCGAACGGCCCCAAATGCAGGTAAAGTGCGCTGATCATCACCACGTAGGGCAACGCTCTTGGATTGTGGATGACGCAGTCGAATAGGGTTTTCCATAGCTGCCCTCGCGAGCCAGGTCCGGCTTTCTGGATGCGCCACAGTAGCCGAACGAAGCTGCGTAGGTCGCCCGAAACCATCCGATGCGACCGGTTACGATTGAGCATGCGGCCTACTCGCCGGACGCGGCCGAAATAGGCCGCTGGATCATAAATCGCCTCCAGGATAGCCTTGTAATCTCCGAGCACCTCGCGACGCGGGCGGATGGTATCGAAATTCAGGCCGGCTGTGCATTGATCGCCTGCGTCGGTGGGGTCATCAGGAAAGAGGCGCCCCTCTTGCAAAAGCCGCCGCGTCATCTGCGTCGTTGGTAGAGCGTACAGCAATCCGACCATGCAAACCGGGATCGCTGTGTCTTCGATGCACGCGATCATACCATCAGCAATGCCTCCCTCCTCGCTGTCGAATCCGACGATGAAGCCGGCATTCACGAGAATGCCGGCTTTGTAAATCTTGGCGACGCTCTCCTGAAGGCTGCGCCGCGTGTTTTGCTTTTTCTGTGCTGCGACCAGAGTGTCCTCATCTGGACTCTCGATGCCGACAAAGATTGCGAAGAAATTCGACTTCGACATCGCCCGCAGCAGGTCGGCGTCGTCAGCAAGGTTGATTGAGGCTTCGGTGGAAAACTCGAATGGGAAGTTTGTCTTGTCCATCCAAAGCTTGAGATCCGGTAGAAATTTCTTGAGAGCCTTTTTATTACCGATCAGGTTGTCATCGACGAAGTCGACGTGCCCGCGATAGCCGAGGGCGAGTAAGGCATCGAGTTCGGCTAGGACCTGTGCAGTGGTCTTGGTGCGCGGCACCCTGCCGTAGAGCTCGATGATGTCGCAGAATTCGCAATTGAACGGGCATCCTCGCGAAAACTGGATGCCAACATGCAGGTAGTGCTTGAGATTTAGGAGATCAAAACGGGGCGTTGGGCTTTTCGTGATGTCAGTTTTACCCGTCTCTGCTTCAAAGACGCCATTGGTGGCTCCGTTCCGCCAGGCAGCGAGGAAATCGCCCATAATCTCCTCGGCCTCGCCTCGAACCTGAAAGTCCGCAGCGCTATAGAAGGACGGGCTAGAGGTGACATCGGGACCGCCGACCACAACCGGCTTATCACATGCGTGGCACATTTCAATGATGCGCAGCGCGTCGTTTCGCTGAGGCAGCATTCCCCCTGTCATGACCAAGTCTGCCGACGAGAGATCGTCATCGGTCAGAGTCTCGGTATTGCGATTGATCAGCCGGATATTCCAGGTCTTGGGAAGCAATGCGGCAACGGTGATGAGGCCGAGGGGCGCTGCTGGATAGCGCGCTCCGGTCAACTCGCACGCCGCTCGATAATTCCAAAACGAACTTGCATTGAACAGCGGGAAGATCATCAGCACATTGCAGCTGTCGGTCATCGCTTGTGACTTTCCGTTCAACAGCTGATCACGGTCGACGTGGGCGATCGCTGGCCTGGTGCACCGGCCTGCCAATCCACGGCTAGGTTGGCTCGGTCTTTGATGTCAGGCCCCGGAACCCATCGAATCAGTGTCAATCTATGAGGATAGGGACGTTACGCCGAAGGAAACGTTATTGCATAATTCATGTTCTGGAGCGAGTGACATTCCAATCGCGCCTCACAAAGGAGAAGCTGTCATGGATGTCGGCGAGAATGACTTGAAACTGCGAGGCTGATGGGGAGACTTAAATCCTGCGTCCCTAACAATAAGCAAGAAAGGGCGTTTGCACCACCCGATAACGACACCTGCATCTCTCCCTACAATAGCAGCTATTTCACAGTCGCCGAGGTTGTTAGGAACTGGACTCGGATGACGCCGTTGGAGGTACATACGCAGTCAAGGAGATGTGCAATGCCCGCCCCCGAAAGCCTCAAAGATCTGTATATCGAGGAATTGCGCGACCTATGGTCGGCAAATGATCAAATGAAAAGAATTCTTCCCAAATTGAGCACGGAGGCGGGCGACAAGCTGCGCGCCACGCTCGATAAGGCTGTCGCCGGAATCCAGCAGCACACTGATATTCTTAAATCTCTGATCGAGGAAAATGGCGGCGAAACCTCGAAGGAGCATTGTAAGGGCATGGAGGGCCTGGTCAAGGAGGCTGAAAAACATGCCCTGGACGAAGAGATCGAGGACGATGACATTCGGGATGCGGTGATCCTCAGCCAGTACCAGCGCATGTGCCATTATGGTTTAGCGGGGTTTGGCACGGCTGCCGCCTATGCTAAAGCGCTCGGTTTGAGCAACAATGAGCAACGACTGAAGAAGACTGTGAGCGAGATCTATAGAGGCGACGAAGCGGCAACCTATCTTGCCGAAAACGCCGTGAGCCTCGCGGCCAAACACGCCAACGCGGCATAGCTGACTTGGTGCGGACGGAGGAGACTCCGTCGCGCGGCCAGCCGACATTAACATACACGTGATTGCGAGGCCTGTCTTATCGCGAACCTTAGAAAACGTGCGCGCCGCGGGCGTTTCAGTTTGGCTCGATGATGCCAGCCGTACTCGGATAATGTCAGGCAGTCTCGCGAAGATGGTCGAGCGCGGCGACATTGTCGGGATCAGAATCAACACCCGCGGTCTTCGCCAAAGCGATCAGCGAAGGTTCCGGCTATGAAAACCAGTTGCAAGTTTTGGCGCTGCACGGGACAGCAACAGGCGTAACTCTGCACCTCATACCGCGTGGGAAGTTCGCGCCGCCTGCGAAATGTACGAGAACATCGTGGTTTCTCCACGCTGCAAACTCTAGCGGCAAAGGGCGCCAGTCCTCAACGACTGTTATGGGCATCTACCGGCGTTAAAGACATAACCGCAGACGACACGAAATATGTAGTGGAATTGGCTTCGCCTGACACAATAATATGATGCCCGAGGCCACCCCTATGGCGGTGGTGGATAACGGACACGTTAGGGAGCGATCCCATACGTCAAACCTATGGCGAATCCGAACGCTGCGCGACGAGCTTGCCAATGTAGGCAGGTCATGCATACCGGCAGTGTAAAGCCGGTCAATGGCGATGGAAGTCATGGGGTTCCAGCGTCCAGCGCCCCAGCCCTGTCCGTTAAGAATATATCATGAACTTGCGTGGCGCAGGACCCGACACCCGTGGAGCGGTCGAAGCTTTGAGGTCAATAGATTGAGAGAGACTGGCCGATCGAACGCCATTAGGGCCCGCAGCCAAGCGCGCCGCACCAAAGGCATGACTAATGACCGAATCACGACACAGCAATAATCAGCCCTTGCAAAGCGGGCCATTTACAGATGAGACCATCATAAAGGCTCTGTAAAGCACCATTGATTTCAGCCGCAGCAGATAGGGATGGACGTCGGCTGAGTTTGGAAAAATGTGACGAGCGCCAGTCCAGCCCTCCTTTGGTGCTCAACCAGTTTTCCTCAAAGATTTGCAGTTTTAACAAGAGAATGTCGGATTAAGGTTGAACGTTGCGAGGGCAAACTCAGGAATCGTTTACTTGTTTTAGCATGCTCCCAAGATGTTTTTAATGCAGATTCGCACACTCGAGCCCGCCTGTAACGACCGGTTCAGTCAAGCGCGCCGCTGGATTGGCAGCCGGATCCGGAACACCATCGGTCGACTACATTGTCAGTCATACAAGGGGAATAATCCCAGAAGATAGTTCGGGAAAACAGATGAAATTCTTTCTCACAACGACACTCATTCTTGCAATGGGTGCGACGCCAGCTTTTGCGCAAGCCTCTGGTGGCGGCGGTAGCTCTGCCGGAACTTCAAACGCCGGTGGTGCGAGCGGCACTGGCGGAACGGGCAGTTCTGGTTCGGCGACGGGAACATCACAGCCTAGCATGCCGGGGCGCGGTACCTCCACGGGGGCCAATCCGTCCGGATCGACGATGAATAACGGGTCAATGGGCCAAAATAATGACAGCACCACCGGGACGGGCATGAGCAAAAAGAAGCATCCAAACAATCCAACATGGGGTCAACAGGGACAAATTCGCCAGCCGGGGGTCGACGACAAACGGGGGCACGTCGCCGCAATAGCGAACGCTAGGCGCCATATGAGGGTAGGTGTTGCCGCCCTCACATGTTCTTGAAACCGACGCCAGCGGCTCCGATCCATTCGCAGTGGACCAAACTCTCGAGGATACAAGAAATCATGCCGGTGATAGTAAGGGTGTAACCTATTCCACTTGTGCATTGCGATCATGGTCACCCGATCCCATGAGATCAGACGACACTTCCGTGGAGCAAGCCATCTTGTTAAATGCAGCACACAACAGGAATGCGCCTTGAGCTGTGACAACGTCGTTTAGGAACGCTCACGCAAGTCCTGGCCTACTTAGTGGCGGGTCGTTGAGCCGAAATGTGCAGCCCCCCCTGCCAATCGCCGGTGAGCGTGTAGGCAACCAGAACTTCGCCGTACCTCGCGATGATCCTGCAATATTACAATCTCGCCAGACTCCAGCGCGCTGGCTATCTCGGCAAATCCCTGCGCCAAAGTTGCCAGAGCTTCTTGTATCCTGCGCATATCGCCACTTTCGATCGTCCGAAGCGCGAATTCGGCATAATCTCGATAATAGAGGATGGTTTGCATTTGCACCTCCTTCGCTTCAGGCAGTTCCTTCTCGATGTTCCTTCTTGCAACGCATCATTTGAACGAACCCTTCGATAATTACGATTTCTTGGCTTCTCCACTTGGTCCCATTTGCGGGCAAGACCATCGAGGCAGTCCGCGGTGATTATGACCAGGGAACCGGCAGTGCGCTCGCGTTCGAACGTTTGTCTGGCCGGCGCTACGGCTTCGAAGATGTCCGCGAGACTGATCTGTGAGGGATCGCGACCACAAGTACATAACCGCTGCGGCGGAGCGCTTGCTGCTGAGCACCCCAGACGGGTCAGACGCTGCATTTGCAAGTTCGAGGTACCGTCGTGCGTTGCCCGACCGCGCCAACAAGTCTGTTGCGCTGCATATGCGTCCTTCGTGCCGCGCGATATCCAGCATGACAACGACTGCAGCGACCAAACGCCAATCAAACGGTTTAATTGGGAAGGCCATCATCTCTCTTACACCTCTCACCGACGAGGGTTACGCCCGTCGAACCGTCGATCGATTGCGCCGAAGCCATCCAAGTCTCTGATGATGGTTTGTCTTCTCCTCGAACTCGCATAGACGCGTAATTTCCGATTTCGCTCGTCGTGGATCATGTCGATTGGCCTCTATGAAGCTCGCGTGCGTTTCAACGAACTCGGGTCTGCATTGCAGTTTCCTCTTTGTGCTTAACCTCCGCATCCGCACGGAGCGCCCGATCGAGCACAACGTCTATGCCCGTCTTTTTCGCGCGGGCTGAAAAACCGGCTGTTTTCTCTGTCGAGCAAAGTCTGGATATTGAACGCCGTCAAATCCCGTTCCACTTACCGGCGAGCTCATCGAGGCAGTTGGTGGTTACTCGCCCCAGTGTTCCTCGCTTTTCAAAATCACACCGTTTGTTGGTCCATCGGAACTCGATCGCTGCCCTGCCGTTGCCATTTCCCAAGTAACGATGAACCAGGAGCAGATGATGAAATTTTCGATCACGGCAGCAACGATTTTCGCTCTGGCAGCCGCGCCCACGTTTGCGCAGTCGAGCGCTAACAATCCAGATAATGATAACAGCAACCCGTCCTCGGCCGGCACGTCGACGACTGGAACGAATGGTTCAACGCGGAGCGGCATGCATAAGGACAGAATGGCATCACCGGGCGCCATGAATAACGGCGCGTCCATGTCGCGTGGCGCAGCACCGACGGATACGCCGTCATCGAAGGGCGCTATGGCCCACGCGAATTCTAAGGGGACTGGGGAGACAGGGCCGGGGGAGCCTGGCGATAACACTCAAACAAATGGCGGGGGCGCGCACTAAGCGCTAAAGCAAAAAGCTCCGTTCTTCGGCCGAAGCCGAAAGGGCGGGGCAGTCCGCCCTGCCGTAGAGCAGCGGCTTCCGGCTTGGCTGGGTAGACCGGGCCGCAGGTCAACTTGGCGGCAGTCCTCAAAGCGAAATGCTCAGTCAGCTAGTGTGTGACACGGTGGGAAAGATGATGTGGTTCGCACTATTCAGCGGACTGGTGATTTTATGGAATATGTCAGCACATGCTGACACCGTTCCACCCAACAATATCACCTGCTCCGAATGGCAAGTGGAGCCAGATGGAACTTGGACTGAGCACCAGAATGGAAAACCGGTGAGTTTCGGGACAGTCACTAATCTCCATATTCCCGGCGCCCGTGTTAATCCGGGTGCTTTCAAGTTCGATGGCATCGACCTATTCGACGTGCTGAACGCCAAATGCGGAAAATCTCTAGAAAGCAAAGGCTAACGATCGACTACCCAAGTATTTAACAGATACCCTGCTGCATAAATGACAGGATCGCGCCGCATAATACGCTAGACTTAGTGGCATTAACGGCTATTTTGCGAATAGCCTGAAGATTGCACGCCTGCGCATCGTCCCTTGCTGCGATCAATCGGCGGTTTTGCGTCTGCTTGGATATCGCTTAACCGCAGACCTCGCAGCACTGTCGTAGACATTAGCTATCTCAAGCAGCCTCATCCTCTCGACACCCGTATTGACCTTCCTTGCGTCTTCACGCGCTGACGCCGCCTTGTCACGCCAGTACCCTGGACGACGGAAGGTCATCTCGAAGCGTTTGTGCGCCAGCTTCTGCATTTCAGACGGACATTTGCGCACATGTTCGATCCCCTTGTTAAAAGCGTTTGCAGCGAGGAAAGCCAATTAGCTCGTCCTCATGAGTGTAAACACCGCTGATCTGATTTCACTGGCAGAAGTTACTTCTCGCCTTCGCCATTGTTTGCAGCAGAAACGCGCCGGCTCTCAGAAAGAATCCCAACGCGGCGATCTAGCTCGGCGGCGATATCGAGTAAACCTGTGACGCGCGTGCGTCGGTAATAGTCGAAGCGAGCCTACGAAACCGCTGAGCCCGTTGCGTCAATATGTTAATCTCGTTGCTCATCCGCCGACGCCACTTCTTCCTCTGCAGAAGAAGAACCCGGCGCTGCGGATTTGGTTCTTGGCCTAAACTCGCCAGTCGCCAATCGGCGCCATATCGTGGCGGCTTCGAGCATTGAATCGCTACCACCGTCAAAGCTTACCTTTGCGCAAAGCTCTTCGCACTCCTGTGCCTTTGCGAGACGTCGGCGGGGGTCAACATTCGATCCATTCAATCCTCAAATCAATAATCTTATAGAATAATCTTATTGAGCCGTACGTACAATATTTTCGGTGGTCCCTTGCTTCGATAGTCGCGGCGCTCAAGTGACGTCACCAACTACATTTCCGGAACAAGTTTATGCGCCGCAAAGCTCTCGGAGATCGTCTAAATTGTAATTGGGAAAGCTCTCAATGACAGGGCAATCGGTGGACCCGTCAACCTACAATGCGGGCTACTCCACAATAGGTAGTTCGTATGACTCGACTTTCTTCGCACCTGCAATATAATTCCGCGACGAATTGAAATGAGGACTGAGCGATGAGGCCGTCGAATAGCGCGTGCGTTTTTATAGATGACACGCCAGCCGATTTATCTGTCGAGTTAGATATGCTCAACACGCTTCTGAGCGAACTGAAAGAGCGTATGAAATTCGGTTTCGCGAGTGCGCTAGCCGCTTGCTCGGGCGTTGGCGCCGACCGCGCCGGCCAGGATGTTGGGCGTAAGAATGGTAATTCGCGAACAATATGGGAGAGCGAAGGCGATTTTCGCTCTAGCCGGCGCAGCTAGGCCAATGTGAAACGTCAAGAATTCTGCCTCTGGAGCGTCCTCTGGATCACCTCGTAAGGCACTGTGCACCCCAGTTGTTCGTGACCCATCTTGACCGTATGGCCGCCGTGTCAGCATCAGATCGTAGATAGTCGCTCTGCTAGTGGCGATGCGGAATTGCAACATGTTGCGAAATAAAGGCGGAATTGCCGACTTTTGCCTGGACGTTCCCAGATGTCGCAATAGACTGTTAGCCGAAGTTCGGGTCATGGCCAAAAAAGCCCGGCATCCACGATTGGGCCGAGCTAGTTTAAGGGAGGGTGCCGGTGTCAGCTCCGGCACCCACTTAACAAGATAACCCCAGACCTTAAAATTCCTATAGCTGCTTCCTTAACTGCGCGCGCTTGCCGCACCTGATAAGATGCAAGGTGCGTCCGAACGTGACCACCATTGTTTGTCCGCACCAACTGACCTCCGCGAATTTAGGGGCTGTCTTGGCCTGCTTGTTTGGGCGAAGGGCAAAATCATACGTGGGTAAGGGCTCTACCAAACCCATCGTCTTCTCGTCTTCCCGAACTGCGAGTTACCCGTCCGAGCCCACTTTAGGGATTAATTCGCCCAACTCGCATCATCGGGGAGAAAGCTCTTGAATATCTGTGGATGCACTCCGGACGGGCTTATAATTTTCGTCAATGAGACGTGGCAACGGCTGGGGCAAACGTGCCTCGCCGCTATGCTGGTCGAAATGGCGATCGCGAATTATTAACGCAGCGGATTTCCGGGCGACGTACGCGCTTAGCGGCGCGGAATCAGTCCCGGTCCGAAGCTTTTGTCCATAAGCGAAGAAGTCGAGTGTCATCGGTTTGCCGGCCCAAAAGCACACTGCCAGCACTTCGCACAGAACTGGGCCGGGCGCGTTTCGAACATCAGTAATCATCGCCGACCATTGCGCCGTCATGCCGTTGATATCGCGGATATCATGGAGTGATTCCGCCAATGGGTTCGGGGCGGTAATCAGGATCGGAAAAAGAAGGAGGCTGAGTGCGGCCGCGCGACGTCGGCGGTCGAACACACGGGTACAGCCGCGAGTGGCAGCTGAGCCAAGCAGCGAGCATGCCAGGATCGTGCAGCCTATCAGTGCGTCGTAATCTGCGTTCTCTCCTACGCCGGCCCCAAGGTGTTGTAGCGCGCTCAGCACAGTACCCAGCCCCGCGTAAATTGCGATCAAAGACCAACGCGCATCCAACGATAATTGCCGCAAACCGATGAGACCAACGACCCAAAATGGGATGAGACAGGCAAGTTTCGGCAGGCCTTTCAGGAAATATTTCAGTGTGTAAGTGCGGCTGAAACCACAAATTTCGACGAAAATCTGCGATCCGTAAATCAGATCGAGCGTGAGACAAGCCATTGCTGTGAAGCCGATTACCGCTGTCCACCAAGTCACAAATAGTTGTCTATCGCGGGCATAGAGCCAGGACGCGATCGCGAGCGGCAGAGCGAACTGGTTCTGTTTTGTCAGCAGCCCAATTACGACGCAGGCGGCCGAAAAATTACAGGCTCGCAAACCGCAACTTCCGCGCTCCGAACCGATGAGTGGAACGATGCTTGCAAGCATGATCGCCTGACCAAGCCATTGCGGATTGTTTACTGCAAAAAACTGGCCGAAAGGGTAAATTGAGTACAGGAGGATGAGGAGGGAGGAAACAAGGCTCCAGGTCGCCGAGCGGCTTAAACGGAAGACGATCCACCCGGTCAAACCTGCGACGCTAAGCAAGCTTGCCAGCGCCACAAGACGGCCGGCGGCAAGATAGTCGCCGATTATGCGGCCGACTAGACCGTTCGCGTAAAATGACAAAGGCGGGTAGTTGTTCACGATTAGGATGTGCGACCGAGAGTAGAGTGCCGCGGGCGCCTGCATTGCTGCCGCGGTCCAATAGGCATTCCAGCCTTCACCGTAATCGGCGCTGACATGCGCGAAAATTAGTGATAGCGGTCCGATGGCGCCCAAAACCAAGAGTGCAAAACTAGCAAATAGTAAAGCTGACATCATTACAGGGGATTCGCCGGCGCCTCTCGATATCCAGTTTGCCTTCTCGTTAGTCAAAGCAGTTGTTAGGATTTCTGCAACTCCTGGCTCTTGGGCCGCCGGACGAATTTGTCGTCGATGAGCCTGGCGCAACTGGAGCGTAACAGTGCTATGTTCACCGCCGTTCCGGCTACGCATAAAATAGCTTCGGAACCGCCCTCGCGAAACTAGTGACCTCCCTCAACCCACGAGATGCTAACAGCGCGAAAAACGTCGGCCAACGCCGTTTCGAGCTCAAGCGACTCCCATTGTCTCAATGGATTTAGGTGTCTCGTGAGTTCTGGCAGCAAGCGCACGCCGAAGCGCTTGGCGGCGCTGCTCGCCTTGTACCCGCTTTTATGTTGGTCGAACCGCCAGTCAGGATCGCGCGCGGTCTGTCCTACGTAGAGACCCCACGGGTCCCGCCGCGCGGGATTATAAAGCAGGACTACATAAACAGAATGCCTAGCACTGACCTGACCCAAAGTTGTCGCATGTAATGTACGGGCGGCCAGTGCCGCTTTTCTCATCCACGCAGGCTCTGGCATCGAATCGGAACGGTCCTTCAACCGCCCATACGAGCGTGGACCACTCCAATTTGATTTGGATCGAGCAACCCATCGGCGATCGCGATCTTAATTGCGCGAATTCGAACTCGGAGTCCGATACGATGTAAGAAAAGTCTAAAAACTCGACAATAATCGGAGCGCATAGGGATTTCCGTTGGGATCGACAAGCGCCACAAATCGTCGTCGCATCCTGATCACTGGCAAACTTGGACCGATGAGTGCTCGGCGTCCAGTGTGGCGAAGATGCCTCGCTGCACCGCGTGCTTGTCGCACAAAACGCTTGGGCTCTGTCAGCCAAAATTGCGAGTGGCGACCCACTCACGAAATGGCCCGACAATGCGCAATTGCGATGAATCAAAACGCAGTTAATCAATTATTCCTGAGCTCCAGGGTATGGATTTCGGAAAATTGCTGACGTTGACGGTGCGGTATTTAGAAGATGTCGCCTGCCGAAGTTCCGCGTCAGTGAAAACGCACTCCACGTGGAATACCGGCATGCTGCGAAGTCATTTTGGCGAATGTGATAGTAGCCCCTACGCCGTCGCGGCCGGCTGTATTCGGCAGGATCGAAATCCGATAAGCGTTGGCTAAGTCCGCATCCATCGCAAATGTCTGAGCAACTGTCCCATTAGACGTAGCCAAGTCAATCTGTCGTTCCAGATTTGTTAAGTCGAGGCGACTTGCAACCGTTATGAGTCGTTGCCCAACAGATTTTGGGGAAATTTCGAATAGCTTGGAGAGGTTCCCACTAAACCAGCGCACCCGTTGTTCATTATCGATGATCACAACGGAGGCCCCAGAGATATTAATGAGGTTCCCGATCTCGGCATGAAGCCGTTGCACCTCTTCGGTTTTGCGAAGTAGACGTGATCCAATGCTTTCGATCAGACTGTTAAACAGATTGGTTTGCGCGGAAGGATATCCGCCTATTGCCGCCCTATCTGCTTCGGCAATAATTTCACTTTCCAGGGAAGCGTGCTGCGTCAGAAGCGATCGCGAGCGTTCACAAAATCGATTGTTCTCAGACGGAAGAGTCAGGAAGTCTGTTGATCCCGCCTCGAAAGCCAAGCGTCGCGCATCGACGTCTTGCCCGGCCGTTACCATTACCGCGGGCACCGTCTGACATTTCGGGAAAGTTCGGAAACGACGGATTAATTCGTCGCCATTGATAAACGGCATTTTAAAATCGGTGATCAGCAGGTCCGGGGTGTTCTGCCGCGCATAGACAAGTGCCTCAATCGGATCCGCAAATGCAGCGACGTCAGCAGCCGCATCAACCTTGGTCATGAGCATAGTCATGACCTTCCGGTTCGTCGCCTGATCATCAACAATCACCACTCGCGTCATCAAGAACTTCCCCTATACCCGAACATCCGCAGCGAATAACTCGGAGCCCCACTGGTTAAAGAAGACCGGCTCACATTGTACCGTATTTTCAGTGCGCAACTATCGATAAAGTTGAGTAGCTAGCAAGTATGATCGACCTCTTACGAATAATCCACTTGGTTGATTTTGTCTCGGTTATTCATACTCCAAATCGCCGCTTGAGTTCGGTTTTGGACTTGAATTTTGCGCAATATCGCCTTGATATGAACTTTCACCGTGGCCTCTGCCATCTCAAGGTCTCGAGCAATCACCTTATTTGGGAGGCCGGTTTCCAGCCGTTTCAGAATCTGCGTTTCACGTCCGGACAGCGGGGAACGCAGTCTATCGGGTTCGCATCCCATTTCTCCGACCAAATGACACGAGGGGGGTGTTAGCATCGACATCGGCACGATCGACTCACCGAGCAAAATAAGCTGAAGCGATATTTGTAGAGCTTCCGCCGAAATCTCATTTGGCAGATATCCATGTGCTCCGGCGGCAATTGCAGAACTAAAATCCGAAGAAGTCGGGCTGCCTGACAAAACCACCGCGGCGATATGCGGAAAATCTTGTGTGATCGCGGCCAACGCTGCCAAATCCTCAGCAAGTTCACTTGACGTCTCGAAAAGCAAAACCCTGACATCATTCGCCAATGATGACAGAATCATTTGGGCTTCGTGCAGTCTTCCGGCCTCGCCGACAATGGCCAAGTTAAAGCTGTCCAGCATGTGTCGGAGGCCCTCGCGAGAAAATCTGTTGTAGCTGCAGAGGAAGATGCCAGCAGGCTCGCTTTTCATGATCGGCGTGGCTGGCGCAAGGTTTAGCATAATCTCTCCATTAATTGTCCGTAACGCTTCAACGCCAGGGCTGACAAATTAGCCTAAGTAGCTAATCAGAACGGACATCAGTGTAACTCATAATAATCATAACGGTTGCTTCAATTTCGAAATAAATCATGATTATGGCATGATCCACACAAAGTAAATTTACAATTTTATCCGGGGTAAGCGACTTAATATATCGTAGATTCAATGCGTTAGGACGCCGCTTTTGAGGCAAAAACAGAACGATGTTTTCCGACGGGGTAATCCGGAATAGCCAATGACGGCCACAGCGAGAGCTGATGGAACTTGAAAAGTTGCGCGGCACATGCCTTACGAACTACCGCCTGAGTAAGACCGCGCGACGCGGCCTAAATATTACTCAGCTGCACTATTCACTTGGACCGAGATTAGTTAGCGTTGGATTGATACCGCCTAAAATGTGATGCGACACGCTGAAACTGAAGGAAGGTCTCGATGGATGAACTCGAAGAACGCGCCGGATTTTGGCTCACGGCGTCCGCGCAAATAAGCGACTCCGTTGAAGTGACAATCGTGGTGCCTACCTTCGAGGCCGAAGCGACGCTCGGGCGGGCACTGCAAAGCGTGCTCGACCAGACTTTACGCAACTTTGAAGTGATTGTTGTCGACGATGCATCGACTGACAATTCCTGGAGTCTAATCTGCAAATTTATTTCGATGGACTCCCGGATCCGAGCCATCCGAAATAAGGAAAACTGCGGCAAGTCAGTTGGCATGAATCGAGCGATCGCCCTGGCCCGTGGACGGTGGCTCGCGCTTTTGGACGCCGATGATTGGTACGATGCGGCGCGTTTATCCGCACTGATCCGCGAAGGAGAACGGTCGCAGGCTCAGATGGTGACTGACAACCAGTATCTTTACGATTCTATCGCTGACCTCATTGTTGGGACTGCTTGGAAACCGAGTCCAGCAACATGGCAACTTACTTTCGATAGCTTTTTGGAAGCATCAAACCCTTTTGCGTCTTTCAATCTTGGTATGCTGAAGCCAGTCATCAGAACCGACTTCTTACGATTACTTCGATAGCTCGCCCGAGGTGATCCGCCTCGTGGTGATGATGTACGTTAAATACCCGCTCTCGCTGCGTAACGTCGAGGACCTACTGGCCGAGCGCGGGATCGATATCTGCCACGAAACCGTCAGGCTTTGGTGGAACCGGTTCGGCCCAATGTTCGCCGCCGAGATCCGGCGCAAGCGGGTCGACCGAATCCGGGCACACACCCACTGGCGTTGGCACCTCGACGAGGTCTACGTGAAGATCAACGGCGAGATGCACTATCTCTGGCGCGCGGTCGATCATGAAGGTGAAGTGCTGGAATCTTTTGCCAGTAAGACCGTGACAAGGCCGCAGCCCTCAAATTCATCAAGGCAGCGATGAGGCGCCATGGCAAGCCCGAAGCTGTCGCAACCGATGGTCTGCGCTCCTATCCGGCGGCGATGAATGAGATCGGAAATGCCGATCGGCAAGAGGTCGGTCGATGGATCAACAACAGGGTTGAGAACTCCCACCAGCCGTTCCGCCGACGAGAGCGAGCCATGCTCAGATTTCGGAGGATGAAGACACTCCAGAAATTCGCCTCAGTGCACGGCACCGTCCACAACCACTTCAATCAGGAACGACATCTCACCGATCGACAGACATTAAGGCAAACCGCTCAGCCGCAATGGCCGAGTGGAAGGCCCTCGCCGCCTGAAGCTAAAGCCCCCTGCCCTCGCTCCGCCAAAACGGAGACAAGTTGCCGTTGGACTGACAGCACCCCCCCGGAACCCATCGAATCAGTGTCAATCTATGAGGATAGGGACGTTACGCCGAAGGAAACGTTATTGCATAATTCATGTTCTGGAGCGAGTGACATTCCAATCGCGCCTTTTACCAAGCGAATTACGACTTCATCCTGAGCTACCTCGTGTGAACGATTTATTGGGATACGGGTGTCGTTTGCTTAGGCGCAATAGGGCGGTTCGGATCGATAGAACATTCGGTTCAATCGAGTGTCGCTGAAAGCCTACTTCTTCACGGGAATATAACATGTGAGTCAAAAGTGCGGTCGCGGTATTTTCCGACTTATTTGTTAATTGCTCCACTAATCGACCAGCCCCACTGGGGGTGTTTCCGCCGTTTTTGGGCCGCAAATTGGGAAGTTCGTTATGGAAAAGTCGTGGCAGGGACTATTGAGTTACTGGCGGGCCAAGCATCGTGACGGCATTCCACCATCTCGAAATGACATCGATCCAATCGATATTCCCGCTCTTTTATCTAACGTGATGCTGATCGACTTGGAGGGCGCCGAGTTCAGGCTACGCCTGGTCGGAAGCGACATCGTGAGGCGGGTTGGCCGCGATTCCACTGGCCGTCTGTTTGATCGGACGCTTTTCAGCGACGATGCGCTGGCCGACTGGCTGGCGGTCTTGCGTAAGGTCGTCACACAGCGCCGACCCGTGTTATATGGCTTCGATCCTGACGCGGTTGAGCATTATAGTGCGATCGGCTTGATCGTCCCGTTAGTCGGAAAGGCGGGCAAAACGGAAATGCTTTTGACAGGCGTTTTTTTCGACCTTCCCAAAGGTTCCGGATCACCTAAAGTCCCGGGCCGGATCATCGAAATTCCCATTAACGATCGGACGGTCAGTTGAAGCGCATCTACGCGATAAGCCGGCGAACACCGGTCGGCAACTAGCAGACAGAAGTGAATTCTCCGCACATTTGTCTTCACACAGTCGAGCTGCATGTAGCGTTGCTTAGGGCCAGGCTCTGTCAGCGCTAAAACGTAGGACTGAGTCCGCCGGTCAGACCGCATCCGGCGGCACGTTTTAACACCATAACAGCCATGTGAAGCTTGCTCGCGTCGGCGCGCACTTCCCAAACTTCGGCCGCGCAATCAGCCGACACTCCGGTATGAACTGATTGCGAGGCGTGTCTTGTCGCAAACCTTAGAAAAGCTGCGCGACGGGGGCTCCGTTTGGCTCGATGATTTGAGCGGCACTCGGATCATCTCTGGCAGTCTGGCAGTCTGGCAGTCTGGCAGAGATGGTCGAGCGCGGCGACATTGTCGGAATTACGACAAACCCAACGATCTTCGCCAAGTCGGTCGAGCGATGTCGGCCATGCTCATAGTCATGCCCGGATGGCCGCTCTCCGCAGCCTCAACGGCATCCATTGCAAGTGCGCGTATGCAATCGGCCATTTCACGCAGACGCGGGTCGTGCGGCACAGAAATGGGAGGCGCCTTGGGCAATGTGGCAGTGTCCGGCATGGTATGAACCTTTAGCAAGTGCGATGCGGAGCTGAACGGCCAGAGTGAGGACCATTGCTTGAACATTGCCGACCGCAAGCGGTTCACGGTGATGATGGCGCCCGCAGCCGCGTTGGGAATGCCGATCACTGCGGCTGAGGATCGGACGGGCGCACGTTAATCGGGAATGTCGGCGAGGAAGCGTTCGGCATCCAAGGGACGCTAAGCCTTAAGCGAGCCCCTTCGACTGACTCGAAAAGCCCGACTTCGTCGCCGCTCGGCGCCTGGAACGTGTCATGCGTCTGTGGCGTTTCGCAATTAAATCAATTCTTTCCCATTGCACGTCTAACGTTCGCCGTACTGAACTCAAAACCCCACACGGCATTCGAGGGATGACGACGTCCATACAAGACCCTTCACCTTCAGGTTTAAACTGTTGAAATACTCGCTGTCCCGACTTCTTCGGTTGCGCGCCCCAAGCTTTTCACTGGCATCGGATGAGCCCATCAAGTCGGAATTGCTCAGCGCTGAGCGTCTGGAGCAGCAAGCTCGCGCCAGGGCTCAATCAAATCGCGTCACTCAGAAACCAAGCATTGGAAAACCACTGGCACCAAGGCTCCAGGAGAATGCTGAAGTTCTCGATAAGGCCTATCGAAGCATCGCAAACTCAGCGCAATCCGACGATCCGATCACGCCGGCCGCGGACTGGATGCTTGACAACTTCCATATCGTTGAAGAACAGGTCCGCGAGATTCTTGGCGATTTGCCGCCCGGTTTTTATCTGCGGCTGCCAAAATTGTCGGAGGGTCCGTTTGAAGGCTATCCGCGAATCTTCAGTGTTGCGTGGGATGTCGTCGCGCACACGGACAGCAGTTTCGACCGAGATCGATTGAGCCGTTACATCAAGGCTTATCAGCGCGTGCAACCGCTGACGATTGGCGAGTTATGGGCTATCGCGATCACCTTGCGCCTAGTCCTCGTCGAAAACCTTCGCCGCATGGCCGAAGCTATTGTAAGCCGCCACATCGCGTACCAGCGCGCAAATGCGATCGCCGACCGGCTGGTCGGAACCGAGGATCAAAAACCCGAACCGGCTGACGATATCTTGGTCGACTTGGCGGCCGAGCCCTGGTCGACACCCTTCGCCGTGCAATTGAATCAACAACTTCGGGACCAATCTCAGACGGTCATACCGGTTCTTAAGTGGCTCGATGATCAACTCGCTGCACGTGGAACCAATGCCGATGAGATCGTGCGCGAAGAGCACCAAGTCCAAGGCGCGATGAATGTGACGGTCCGTAATGTCATCACCAGCATGCGCTTGGTCTCGACGATCGACTGGCCGGAATTCGTGGAAAGCGTCAGCTTGGTTGACGACGCGCTTCGGGCAGATAGCCGTTTCGCGGAAATGGATTTCTCGACCCGCGATGCTTATCGGCGGGCTATCGAAGAGCTTGCGGACGGATCGGGCCGAACGGAACTCGAAATAACCGCGCGCGTCATTGCAGCAACAAAAACTGTTCCGTCCGATCTCGCGACCGTCGAAGCCGACCGGCGGAGGGATCCTGGATTTTATCTCTTGTCGCGCGGCCGCAGATCGTTTGAAGCCGTACTCGACTTTCGGCCATCTGCCCGCAATTGGTTGACGCGCGCAAATACGCTGCTGGGGATATCCGGCTATTTGGGGATGATCGGCCTAGCGACAATCCTGCTCCTGACGGTGACGCTTGTCGCGACCTCACAGCTTGGCAATGTCGTGGGTTGGCCGATTTGGCTGCTTGCCGCCTTTGGCCTCATTCCGATTTCCGACCTAGCCATGGCGCTCATGAATCAGGCGGCGATCGACCGGTTCGGACCCGCGATATTACCGGGTCTGGAATTGCGCGACGGTGTAGGACGTGATCTGCGCACGATGGTCGTCATTCCGACATTACTCACCTCCGAGGCAGAGACCGATGCGCTAATTGAACGGTTGGAAGTCCACTATCTTTCCAGCAAAGATGGCGAGCTCTATTTCGCGCTGCTCACGGATTGGACAGACAGCGCAACGGAGATTCGAGAGGGAGATTCGGATCTTTTGGCGGCGGCTCGCCGCAGGATTTCGGAACTCAATCGGCGCTATGGGATCGAGAGCGACACACCCCGCTTCTACCTTCTCCATCGAAAGAGATGCTGGTCCGACGCGCAGGGCAAATGGATGGGCTGGGAGCGGAAGCGGGGTAAGCTTCACGAACTCAATCGCCTGCTGCGTGGTGCGCGCGACACGACGTTTGTCCCCAGTAACGATCAATTCGTCATAGTTCCGTGCGATGTTCGCTATGTCATTACACTGGACTCTGACACGCGTCTCCCGCGCGGCGCGGCAAAGCGGCTGATTGGCAAGATGGCCCATCCGCTCAACCGGCCAATCGTCGATATCATCGCGTCGCGCGTTACCGCCGGACACGGCATCCTACAACCTCGCGTCACGCCGTCATTACCCGAAGGTCGCGGCGGCTCGCTTTTCCAGCGGGCATTTTCCGGCACCAACGGTCTCGACCCCTACGCCTTCGCCGTCTCGGACATTTATCAGGACCTGTTCTCGGAAGGCTCCTTCGTCGGAAAAGGCATCTATGACGTCAATGCTTTTGAGACGGCGCTGCATGGTCGGATTCCCGAAAATACGGTTCTCAGCCACGATCTGCTGGAAGGCATATTCACCCGCGCCGCCTTGGCGTCGGACATCGAGTTGGTCGAGGAATACCCAACCCGTTACGACGTCGCCTCGGCGCGTCAGCATCGGTGGATCCGCGGCGACTGGCAATTGTTGCCCTGGATTTTAGGCAAGGGCCGGGAGTCCGGAGCTCACCCGAAGAAAGCCGCTGTCCCGCCGATCGGGCGGTGGAAGATGATCGACAACCTGCGGCGATCGTTGTCGACACCCTCTCTCCTGATGGCGCTCCTCGTCGGTTGGATCTTGCCTTTGGAAGGGGGGGTGGCGTGGACCGCCTTCATGCTGGGCACCACGCTCCTTCCGTTAATTCTGCCGGCTTTGCTCGGGATCATCCCTCAACGGGTCGGGATTTCCAAACGAAGTCATTTCCGGGGAATTGGTAGAGATCTCCTCCTCGCGCTGATACAGACCGGATTTCTCACGACCTTCCTTGCCCACCAAGCCTGGCTGACGGTCGATGCCGTCTTGCGCACAGGGTTCCGGCTGGTCGTTGGGCGTCGACTGCTCGAATGGACGACGGCCGCGCAAGCGGCCTATCTTCGCCCAACTTGGTGGACCGTCGGTCGGCAAATGGCCGGCAGTATCACGTTCGGCATTCTCGCCCTCGCCGCCATTCTGGTCTATGGCCAGGGCTGCTGGCCCGTCGCCCTTCCCTTCATAATTTTATGGACGATTTCGCCGCTGCTGGCGCGATGGGCGAGCGAGGCCCCCGCTCCGTCAGACCACATGGTTATCTCGAACAAGGAGCGTCGGGAGTTGCGCCTTGTTGCCAGGCGCACATGGCGCTTTTTCGAGAGATTTATCACGGCGGACAACCACATGCTGCCGCCCGACAATTTTCAGGAAGACCCTCACCCGGCTGTCGCAAGACGGACCTCCCCAACGAATATCGGCCTTTATCTTTTGTCGGTTGTCGCCGCTCGGGATTTCGGGTGGCATGGCACACTGGCGCTGGCGAACCGGCTGGAGGCCACTCTTGCCACGATGCGTTCAATGGAGAAGTTTCGCGGCCATTTCTACAACTGGTACGACATCAGCGACCTGCGCCCGCTGGATCCAAAATATATCTCATCGGTCGATAGCGGAAATTTAGCTGGGCATCTCGTCACACTGGGCAATGCTTGTAGAGAATTGGCGCGCGCGCCGCTTATGTGCCGATGGACCTCGGGCATAGCTGATTCGGTCGATATCGCGCGCGAGGCGGTGGGGTCGGCGCGGACGGAAGCGGCAGGTTCATCCGATCAGCTGGCAGTGCTGGACGACCTTCTCGACCAGATCGGCAGCTCGCTGGACAAACAACCTCGCGATCCGATCGATTCGGCCAAGCGTCTAATGGCTCTTAAAGATCGCTGCGTCTCCGTGATCGCAGCTGCGCGAGCCTTCAACGAGCGCGTTCCGGCAAGCTCGGCAGCCTCGGACATCGTGGCCTGGACCGATCTTATGGAGGCCGGCATCACCGCGCATCTCGATGAGATCGAAGCGTTGATGCCGTGGGCGACAATGATTGCCCGCGATCGCGAGTTGCTCACCACCCTTAGTGAAAGGTGGCTGGGGCAGCCCAATGCCTCAGCGGAGCAGCTCTCGAGCGGACAGGGTACGCTGGAAGATATCCGATCCTGGTGTGCGACGCTCGTCCGCAAGATCACGTCAGCTGATGCGGAGGCGGCGATCGGCGCAATGTCAACCGATCATGCCGGCACGCGGCGAGACCAGCTGATAGTCGCACTCCGTATTTCGATCGCGACGACCGGTAACCTGGCGACGCGTCTCGACGCGCTCGGCGCGCTTGCGGACGCAATGTACCAAAACATGGAATTCGGATTTCTGTTCGATCCATCTCGGCAATTGTTGTCGATCGGATACCAAGTTCATGAGAGCAAGCTCGACGGCAGCTTCTACGACCTCCTTGCGTCGGAGGCGCGGCTGGCAAGTTTCGTCGCGATCGCCAAGGGCGATATCCCGGCCAAGCACTGGTTCCGAATGGGGAGAACCCTCACTCCCGTCGAGACCGGCTCCGCTCTGCTCTCATGGTCCGGATCGATGTTCGAATATCTGATGCCGGCGCTGGTCATGCGTGCGCCGCCGGGAAGTCTGCTCGAGCAAACCAATACACTTAGCGTCGCGCGGCAAATCAGTTTCGGCGCCGAAAGAGGCGTGCCTTGGGGCGTTTCGGAATCGCAGTACAACGCCCGCGATCTGGAGTTTACCTACCAATATTCCGGCTTCGGCGTCCCCGATCTCGGTTACAAGCGCGGCCTCGCGGAAGATTTGGTAATCGCGCCCTATGCCACTGGTTTAGCGGCCATGATCGCACCACGGGCGGCGGCGCGCAATTTTGGCCGGCTGACAGCTGCCGGCGGGCGCGGCGCCTATGGTTGGTACGAGGCTCTGGACTATACCCCGTCCCGCCTACCTGAAGGCGCTAAGGTTGCAGTCGTGCACGCCTACATGGCGCACCATCAGGCGATGTGCCTGATCGGCATTGCCGACGCGCTGCAGGATGGCCGCATGCGGTCCCGCTTTCACGCGGAACCGATCATTCAAGCAACCGAGCTTCTCTTGCAGGAGCGTATGCCGCGCGGCGTTCCCGTCGCCCGGCCGCCGAACAGGCATCCGAGCGGACCAGTAGTCATCCAGCACATCTATCCGGATATGCAACGCAAATTCAATTCCCCGCATTCGCGGCTGCCACGCACCCATCTGCTATCGAACGGGCGCTATTCGGTCATGATGACCGGTGCTGGATCGGGCTACAGCCGCTGGCACGACATCGACATTACTCGTTGGCGGGAAGATCCCACGGCGGATAGTTGGGGCAGCTTCATCTATCTGCGCGACATGCGCACCGACAGCCTCTGGTCCGCCGGCTATCAGCCCAGCGCCGTCGAACCGGAAACTTACGAGGCGGCCTTTTCCGAGGATCGCGCCGAGATCAATCGTAAGGACGGTGCGATTTCGTCCACGATTTCCGTGACGATATCGGCTGAGGATGACGCGGAGGTACGGCGCGTCACTCTGACCAACCGCAGCCGACGGCCGCGCGATATAGAGTTGACCTCCTATGCTGAAGTAGTTCTTGCACCGCAAGCCGACGACAGGGCGCACCAAGCCTTCTCGAAACTGTTCGTCGAAACCGAATTCCTCGCGGAATCCGGCGCTATACTGGCAAAGCGGCGCTCCCGTGCAGCAAGCGATCCAGAAATCTGGGCAGCGCATGTGACCGTGGTGGAAGGGGAAACCATCGGCGCGGTCCAGTTCGAGACCGATCGCGGCCGCTTCATCGGTCGTGGCCGCGATGTTCGTGGACCGGCGGCGGTGGTCGAGGGTTGGCCACTATCGAATACGGCCGGAGCCGTGCTTGATCCAATCTTCAGTTTGAGACGACGTGTGCGGCTCGCAGGCGGCGCGTCAGCCACTGTTTCGTTCTGGACTATGGTCGCATCTACGCGCGAAGCGCTCTTGGGTCTGATCGATAAGCATCACGATCGGATGGCTTATGAACGCGCGACCGCGTTCGCCTGGACGCAAGCGCAAGTTCAGCTGCATCATCTGAACATCGGCCCAGGCGAAGCGCACCTCTATCAGCGCGTCGCCAATCGCATTCTTTATTCAGATGCCAGCCTGCGTCCGGCCTCGGACGTCTTGCGGGCCGGACTGCGGAAGTCATCGACTCTTTGGGCCGCAGGCATCTCCGGCGATCTGCCGATCGTTCTCGTGCGCATCGATGACGGTGAGGATCTCAATGTCGTGCGCCAGCTGCTGCGCGCGTACGAGTATTGGCGGATGAAGCAGCTTGCCGTCGATCTCATCATCCTTAATGAGAAGCCGACATCCTACATCAACGATCTTCAGGTCTCACTCGAAACGATGGTTCGAACGAGCAGGTCAAGCCAGCCAGACCAATCGGTTCGCGGTAATGTTTATATCCTGCGAAGCGAGATCGTGGCGCCAGAAATTCTCGCGCTTATTCAAAGCGCGGCACGCATCGTCATTCCGGCACGTCGCGGCAATCTGGCTGAACAGATCCGCCGAATCCCGGACGCGACGACAAAGCCTCCGGGCACCGATCCGAAGAAAATCACACCCACTCCAGCGAGTCCGCCAATCCAGGCACGTCCGGAACTGGAATTCTTTAACGGGTTTGGCGGCTTCGGCAATAATGGCCGGAACTACGTAACAATCCTGGAAAAAAACCAATGGACCCCGGCTCCTTGGATCAATGTGATTGCCAATAAGAATTTTGGCTTCCACGTCTCAACCGAAGGGAGCGGCTTCACCTGGTCGGTGAACAGTCAGCAAAATCAGATTACGCCCTGGTCCAACGACCCGGTAAGCGACCCACCCGGCGAAGCGATCTATGTTCGCGACGACGAAACTGGTGAACTTTGGACGCCAACTGCATTGCCGATCCGCGAGGCCTCGTCCTATGTCATAACCCATGAGCCAGGTTTCACGCGCTTCGAGCATTCGTCGCATGACATCGAGACTGTCCTGACCCAGTTTGTGCCGATCGATGATCCGATCAAGATATCGCGGCTGAAGGTGACCAACCGCTCAATTCGGGAGCGCCAACTGACCGTGACGGCCTATGCCGAGTGGGTTATGGGCACGTCCCGCGGCGCTTCGGCGCCGTTCATCGTGACGGACCTCTTGCCGGGCACCCAGGCTATCCTGGCACGCAATCCGTGGCACAATGATTTCGGCTCGCGTATCGCTTTCTTCGATCTCGGCGGCCGTCAGTTGTCGTGGACCGCTGATCGCACCGAATTCATTGGTCGTAATGGCACGCTGGCCCAGCCGGCGGCCCTGTCAGGCGGCATTCCACTTTCCAACACAGTCGGCGCGGGACTCGATCCCTGCGCGGCGCTTCAAACCCCGATCCGGCTCGCGCCAGGCGGCAGCACGGAAATCCTGGTCTTAATCGGCGAGACTGCTGAGCCGGATGAAGCGCGAGCGCTGATCATGAAATATCGGTCAGCCGACCTCGATAAGGTCCAAGATGCCGTTGCCACGCAATGGAACGACGTGCTCGATAAGGTCCAGGTCAAAACGCCAGACCGCGCCATGGATGTGATGCTCAACGGCTGGCTTCCTTATCAGACCCTGGCCTGCCGGGTGTGGGCTCGCGCGGGCTTTTACCAGGCAAGCGGCGCCTACGGATTTCGCGATCAGCTGCAAGACGTAATGGCTCTGTGCATCTCGCGCCCCGATCTGGCACGCGAGCATATATTACGAGCCGCCGCGCGGCAGTTCCCTGAGGGCGACGTCCAACATTGGTGGTTGCCCGAATCCGGCCGTGGCATCCGAACCCGCATCTCGGATGACGCCATTTGGTTGTCGCATGTAACCTGCCATTACTTAGAGGTGACCGGTGACAACGGCATCCTCGACGAACAGATTCCGTTTCTTGAAGGGCCTCCATTAAACGACGATCAGTACGACAACTTCTTCGGGCCGACCGTGTCGCACGTCACGGCGACGTTGTTCGAGCATTGCGCCAGAGGTCTCGATCGCAGTCTAGCGACGGGATCTCACGGTTTGCCGCTGATGGGCACCGGAGACTGGAACGACGGAATGAATGCTGTTGGTGCGGGCGGAAAAGGCGAGAGTGTCTGGCTTGGATGGTTCCTATACAGCGCCTTGACCAGTTTCTCCCACACCGCAACCGCGCGGCAAGAAGCGAAACGCGCCGCGGAATGGCTGCTCCATGCGGCGTCGCTCAAGGATGCGCTTGAGGAAGCATGGGACGGCGACTGGTATCGCCGGGCCTATTTCGACGACGGCACGCCTATAGGTTCGATTCAGAACAGCGAGTGCCGGATCGATTCGATTGCACAATCGTGGAGCGTAATTTCAAAGGGGGCTGACCTCGAGCGGGCCAAGCGGGCCATGTCCGCGGTCGAGAAATATCTGGTTAAACGCGACGACGGTCTCGTGCTGCTCTTCGAACCGCCTTTCCACACATCCAATCCCAACCCCGGCTACATTCAAGGTTACCCCAGGGGCGTTCGCGAAAACGGCGGACAATACACCCATGGTTCGAGTTGGACGGTCCTCGCATTTGCGATGCTTGGCGACGGAGATCGAGCCCATGAGCTTTATTCGATCATGAACCCTATCAGTCACAGCAGCACGAACGCTGCCATCCACCGCTACCGCGTCGAGCCATATGTCGTTTGCGGAGACCTGTATTCGATGGCTCCCAACGTCGCGCGGGGCGGTTGGACCTGGTATTCCGGATCGTCGGGATGGATGTATCGCGTCGCTATCGAAGGAATCCTCGGGTTTCAGCTCCAGGGCGAATGTCTGAACGTCGATCCGTGCATCCCACAGTCATGGTCAGGATTTGAGATCACCTTTTGTCATCGGTCCTCTCGCTATCACATCATCGTCGAGAACCCACGTGGTGTCAGCAAAGGCGTGACCCAAATCGAGGTAGATGGCGCGGATCAGCCCGATCGAGACCGCGGGATAGCTATGATCGACGACGGGGCTATTCATAACGTCCGAGTCATCTTGGGATAAGCTTCCTGTCTTCCGGTTATTCGGTGCGCGCCTAGTAAGGCAGGGTCTCGGCAACACTATAAGCTTGGCCCATGATACAGATGCCCGACCGACAACCAAATCAGATCACACATGGCTGCGCCTCCCCGCACCGCCATTGAATCAACCGACCGCTGATCGCGCAAGCAATTAATAAGTCCTGAGCCTAAGTCGATTCAGAGGTGGAAACTATGTCAAATCGAACGCCGAAATTCGGCTCCTTGATTGCTTTTGAACAAGACGGACGGCCGGAGGGAACAGTGATTCTGGTTCAAAGTTGGCCACACGATGTCCGGACGTTCGATAAGTCGCGCCTGCGTTGCCGAGGCGGGGTTAAGCCATAGGCGCCCTAATTTTGTGGTTTCTTCGGAGCAACGCCTCTCCTATCGGCGGATAGCGGCAGTACTTCTAGACACTGCTGTTTGGATCGGCATATGTGTTCAGGTCGGGGGCTCGTTACTGTCACTCTCACTCGTTACTGTCACTCTCAAGAGCATCGGCATTGCGTTCGTATTCCAACGCAAGGCTTTCGAGTTTCTCCACTGTAGCCTGACCGGTCATTGCGCGAGCAATGCTGCGAGTCTGTCGCGCTCGCGCGCGCCATTGTGTGGAATTGAATTCGTCGCTGATTCTCTTTGCCCGAGCCATCGGGCACCTCCCTCAGAACAGGCGGTGCCATAAACCCGAGCACAAGCGTCGTTCGGGGGCAAAGGCAAAGCCGACAACCCAAAACTGAGAGCACCCAGCCACGGGTAAAGCGAATGCCCAGCGGACAGCAATGTTCCGCATAAACCTTTCGAGTCCAGTTCGTCAGGCGCTACTAGCCACAACGTCAAATTCCGGCAGCGGTCGTCACGCGCAGATTGCCGTGATTAAGATTGCATCGGCTAGTCTTTCCATGCTTGGACGCACATGGCGCCGAAGCCAAAATCCCGATCAAGGTCGAGTACCGGCGGTCCGGAAATACGTCGATCGTAAAGCGCGACGATTTTTGTTGCTTGGTCATAGGATCGGGCCAAGTGCTTCTCCAACTCGCCGCGTCCGGTCTATTCAAACACAACACACAACGCCGCGATCCGGTCCGTGAACCCTGCGGCTATACGGAATCGCATGCAAATCACGGATAATGGTCCACCGTGTCTGATAACTCCTTGCCAACATGTCGGACCGACGATCACTTCGCCGTCCATGGCGACCCGCCAGCGGCTGGCGTCGGGCAACTGGTGCTGATCCTGAAGCCCATGCCCACGTGGCAGCTTACGCTGGTGTCGGGCACTACTGGCGCGCGGAAGATGGCCAACGTTATACAGAAGAGCTCGCCTTCCGGGCGGGCCAACGGAAGTTGTTAGCAAACCTCGAACCATTCGAGGCAAGGCCAAGATGGGATCGATCTCCGAGTCCCGTCCGGTGTTAGAGCAGATGCTCGAGCTTTTCACGTATGCTGTGCGACGAGAAATGCGTCGAACGGAGCGTCGGGGCTCAATCGAGATCAACCGCGGAGCCGGGCGATCGCCCGAGCACGTCAGATTGTGGCGCGAGACCTCGCCACTTACGAGTTATCGTGAAATAAATGGTCCAGTGCCCTGGTTATTTCGTCCCGCCGATCGCCTATGTTCGCAATCTTGCGCTTCAAGCTTCTCACTTTCACCGACGTGAGCTGAAAGATCTGCAGCGTGTACTCTTGTCCGTCTACGATAAATCGAGGCGTTAGAACGCCTACTGTACGCGAGTTCGGCAGATATCGAACAGCGGGCGCTACGACCCTGGTGCCGGCAAGCTCAGAGAATTGCGACTGTAAGACAACGACGAACGGGTAAGTTTTGGTATCGCCCAACGGATTCAGAAAAACATCGAATTGATCAGGCATTCTGACTTTCGTCCTGCTCGTGTTCCCTGATCACGTCTGCGAATAAACCGTGTTCGTCAATGAAAGCGTTATAAGCTTCGATATCAAGCTGCGCCGCTTTGGCAAGTTTTTCACGTGAAACCTGCTCCAGGCGTGCCGCTAAAGCCTCTTCGGCGACCTGGGATGCATTGATACCATTCTCTTTTACCTTCCGATTCAGATCAGCGTTGATGGTCAGGCTAACCGTCTTTTTCCCTGCGGACTGATCGTAAAATCCTACGCGTCCTATCTGCATCACAACCTCCATGGGCAAAATTACCCATGTAACATAGCACGGGTTAATGCGAGCGCAAATCCATAAATCTCGCCAGATTTTAAACCGCCATACAGCCTTAACAGACGCCAAGGTTGTTACGTAAATGCTGCCTTGTTGGCCATAAACAGGTTCTAACCTACAGCCCGCGCGATAAACGCCTGTCGAACACATGGGAGGCCGACCATACCTCGCGGGGGGTGTAATCTGATCCTGGCGCTCGATATGTATGAGCATGCCTATCAGATGGATTTTGGGGCGAAAGCCGGGGACTACGTTGCGGCCGTTATGAACACCCTTAACTGGTCGAACGCGGACAAGCTCTATGAGCGGGCAAGCCGGGCGTAGCCCCATGAGGTGCATTGCGGTACTGCTCTTTGCGATGATCGGTTGCTTGGCAACGGCCCTCTCCCTCGCCTCGCCTACGGATGCACCCCTGACGCTTGAGCGCACCATCCCACTCAAAAATGTGTCAGGTCGGATCGATCATCTGGCGATCGATCTTGCTCGAAAACGCCTGATCGTCGCCGAACTTGGCAACGATACGGTCGAGGTCATCGACATCGCAGCGGGCACGGTCGTTCACCGCTTTTCGGGACTGAAGGAGCCGCAGGGCTTGGCCTATGTTTCGGACGGCGATCTGATCGTTGTCGCGAGCGCGGGTGACGGCACGGTGCGACTGTTCAACGGTACGACTTTCGAGCCGACCGGTGTCATCCCACTTGGCGACGATGCCGATAATATCCGGGTCGATCCGCGCAACGGACAAGTGACTGTCGGCTATGGCGGCGGCGCCCTTGCCGTGATCGATCCGCGCACGCGGGCGATACTCAGCACGGTAAAGCTTGCGGCGCATCCGGAGAGCTTTCAGCTCGCGCCAGATGGCGGGAAGATATTTGTGAATGTGCCGGATGCGCGCGAGATCGCGGTTGTTGATCGTGTCAGTGGTCGCCAGATCGGGAGCTGGAAAGCAGACGCCCGCTCGAATTTTCCGATGGCGGTTGTAGACGATGGCGCAGTGATCGCCAGTGTCTTCCGTAGCCCTGCCCGTCTCGTGATGTTCCGGCCGGATTCCGGCGAGGTGACCGCCACGCTTTCGACGTGCGGCGATTCTGATGATGTTTTTTCCGATACCAAACGGCATCGGCTCTATGTCAGTTGCGGCGAGGGCGCTGTTGATGTGATCGGTTGGGATGGAAAAACCGTCGCGGAATTGAGCCGGATCACAACCGCTTCCGGGGCCCGCACGTCTTTTTTCGTGCCACAGCTTGATCGCTTGTTTGTCGCGTCGCGCGCAGGGTGGATGGGTGGCAGCGCCGCTATCCTTATATTCCGGCCGTCACCTTAGAACCCCAACAGGAGAACCAATATGCTTTCGATCCTTCCTGTTTTCATCGTGATTGCTGCGACGCTCGCTATCATGCCGGCTGTCGCGCAGACCACGCCTACATCGCAGCAACTCCAACTTTCCGACGTGTCTAAAGCGGCGCTCAACGCCGCACGCAAGGAAATCGTCACAAACCCGATCGAGGCCAAAGCCGTCGAAATTGAAGGCCAGCCCGCCTATGAGATTTCGGGTACTAACACCTATGAACACCATGTCTTCGCTGTCGTCTCTAAGGACGGCAAAGTCTTGGTACGGTCAATATTTGGGCGGCCGACGACGACTGACGAAGCCGCGGCGTTTTATAACTCAGGAATTACGCACAACCTCGACCGTGAGATGTGAGAGCGACTTAAAGCGCGCGAGCCGTGTGCGATAATATTCGGCATCGCGGTCTTGCCCTGTGACCACCGAAATAATCGTTCCCAAGTGCCCTGGTCCCAGGCGCCAGAGATGGAGGCCGGCGACTTTATCGCATTCGTCTTCGACCGCTCGGCGGAGGTTATCCGTCATTTCCTTGTCTGGATTCCGATCGAGAAGAATTGCACCGGGCTCTCGGATCAAACCGCAGGACCAGCTTGCGATGACACAGGCTCCTATGCTGCCGGCCAGAGGATCCATCCAGAGCCAGCCAAACGGCCCGTCGATCCCTACCCGTGCTCGTGTTCTTCGAAAACAGCTTCGTAGATGTCCGCGCCAAGGCACACATGCGCCACGAATGCGTGCGGCTCGGGAATCTCTTCAACCGATTCAAGATACCCGCCTTGGTTCTGCAAGGTGAAAACCTGCCGCGTCCCGTCGGGTCGCACAGTTTCGATCGAGGTCGTCTGCGCGGTCAGGCCCGGACCGGTTTCAGCGCGAAGGCGGAAACGCGGCGGCACGCCGTCCTCGAACACGTCAAGAATTACAATTCCGTGCCCGGTCGTGATCGAGTGCGCTTCGTCATGCCCATGTTATTCTTAGGCATGACCATGTGCATATAGCACCGGACATGGTCCGCCATCGATCGCTTAACCCGCACGAAGATCGAGCGCAGCACCCCAGCACATCATCCGGCAGGACCTCGCGCGCGAGACGATTGCGCCCCAGCAGATCTGCAATCTTGTTCAGACCTTTTTCCGCCTCGGACCAGGAAGATTTGCCCTCGTCCTTGAGTGCGCGACATAGCACTTAAACAGGTCTGCGACGGTCCCGGCCCCGTGTCGCCGGCGTTCTTGATGCTTGAGCCACGTTGGATGACATCAGCGTAATCGCGCTTGAATATCTCGCGCGCACCTGTCAGCGGCATCGACGGATAGTTGCCGATCTTGGCCTTGGTCCGTTTCCCGTCTCGCCACTGCTGCGCCATCCACTCTGCGGTCACGCGCGTCGGCATCGGCTTCAAGATCAGGACCAGTCGCCCAACGCCACTTCCCCGCCCATCGGACAGAGAAAGGGTCATTGAAGGTGGCGCTCTGCGTGGCAACCAAACCGATACGCTCAGTCACCGCCGCCAGGCCCGCCATCAGCGCGGTCGGGTCGAAGAACGCCATATATTGCGGCCAGCGTTTCAGCGCCTCGATATTACCGTCGCGCACCGCAGCCGCATCGGCGATGAAAATCAAATCCAGCTTGCCGCGCTCAGCCGTACGCGCCAGTTCGACGTAATGACGGAAGTTGGTGCCGGCGTCGATCTGCGCATCCGGATGCAGCCAAGCAGCGACATGGTTGCCGGTTGGATGGAAAAATCCGCCGAGATGCATTCGTTGTTGTGCCATCGTAATTGCCCCAAAAGAGTGGCGCCTTGCGTACAAGACGGAGAACATCTTGGCGTATAACAAGCCCTGAGAGCATCGCCGCCGGGACGGAAGAAGTCGAAGCCACTTTAATTGATGACGATCGCCGCTGGCCCGCGATTGAGACACTGCTTTCTTGGAAGCACAATGTTTTGGTATGGGCCCCCGTTTTGGCGGCGGCCCATCCGAGATGTGAGTAGACTCCTTAAGACGTCACGCCACCCGAATAGACAATCTGAACGCGGCGGTTCTGCGGCTCGCGAACGCCATCGCCGGTCGGGACCAGCAGATCGCGCTTGCCCTTGGCCACGATCTCGATCTCGCTGGAGGGGATGCCATCCTTCTCCAATCGAGCCGCGACCGATTCCGCACGGCGGCGGGACAGGCGCATATTGTAGGCGTCGGAACCCACGGTGTCCGTGTGGCCGGTCACGGTCAGTTGCGTGACCTTGGCCGGACCGGCGTTCTTAGCCGCCGTGTCGACGATTTCGACAGCCTGAGGCGTCAGGTCAGACTTGTTGAAGTCGAAGAACACCAGATAGCTGCGCGGCGCGGACGGCACCACGGCAGGCGGCGGAACGTAAGCCGCGGGAGGCGACTCAGGCTCTGATGACGGACCGCCGAACGAGTAGGACACCATCCCGAGGAATTGCCGCGGCGGAATGAATTGTTCGGACGTTGCATAGGTGCCGTAGGGGTCGGTGTAATTCGAATTTACGCCGGCCGTGTCGAACAGGTTGGTGACGGAAAAGTCGACCTTCCACGGGCTGTCTTCCGGCACGTATTCGAAGTTGAGGTTGACGAGGCTGTAAGCCGGAACATTATCGACCGAAGGTTCGGCAAAGATCCGCTCCCAGAACTGGCCGCGATAGACATACTCTGCCCGAGGCGTCAGTGTGCCGCCATAAACCGGGAAATCGTAAGAGACGGCTATCGAAGCGGTCACGCCAGGCATCTTGGCCGGGGAGTTTCCACCGACATTGCGTATTGCTTTAAGCTCGGCAGCCCAACAGGCGGGATTGTAGAACGCGCCGCCATTTTGGCAGGCCGGGGTGTTTGCGCTGAGACGCTGTTGGATTGTGGAATCCAGGGCGTAGTAATCGCCCTCGATCTCGCCGGCTTCCACGCCCAGTGTTGCGTCAACCTTCAAACGATCTTCTGGTCCGCCAGCATAGGAGCTTTCAACTTCGCCGCCCCAAATATGAATCGAAGGGATGTTGGTAAGGTTGCCAGCATAGGGAATGGGATCGGTATAGATATACTGCATGTTCTTGTAGAGATAGTAGAATGCCGACACATTGACCGTCAGATGCTTATCTAAAAACGTGTTCTTGGAACCGATCTCGAAGGACGTGTTGGTTTCCGGCGCGAAGGACGGAATGTCGAAGAGGCCGCCGCTCGGAGCGTTGGACCCGCCCGGCTTATAGCCACGCGCGAAGCTGCCATAGAGCATGTTGTCCGGCGTCAGATCATATTCCAGCCGGGCGATCCAGGTCGGCACCATGTCCCAAGAAGAACTTTGGACCGGCCCAGGACAAAGACCTTCGGGTGTGCCAGGCAAACATTTACCGAAATTTTTGGTGTAGAGGGTGATGCCGTCATAGTTGACACGTACGCCCCCAACCAGGCGCAAGTCGTCAGTGAGATGATAAGTGCCCTGGGCGAACCATGAATAAGACTGCCGGCTGGAAACGATCTTCTGGCCGAATGACATATTTGGTGCGCCATAGTCTTCGATACTTGGGAAGACGACCAGATCCGCCGCAATCGGCCGCGTACTGCCGCCGAACTCAGCGACATATTGCTGGGTCTTCTGGCTGAGGGCGAACACACCGGTGATCCAGTCGAAACTGGTATCCCCGTTCGATACCAGGTCGAATTCCTGGTTGTAGTTGTAAAGCTTGGTGTTCCAGGCGGCGACGTCGTCATAGGCACCGATCAGGTCGAAGGCGCTGCGTGAGCTGTTTTCCTGCTGATGATGGTCGAGATATTGATAGGCAGTGACCGATTTCACATCGAACCAGGGTGTGTTCCAGTCCAGATTCAGGTGCGTGATATTGGTGTCCAGTGCGAACCGGGACGGATAATCCTGCGTCACGATGCGCGGGTCGGGATTGGGATCGTTGATGTTCTTTTGCGCTTCCCCATTGAAGTCTGCGGAATAGAACTGGGTGGTCAGGGTTGCCTTGAAGTCGTCGACCGGTTGCCACAGAAAGGCGATCTTTCCGCTCGTGTCGCCGGCGTCGTCCAGATAGTAGTTCTTGTAATAATTGTCCTTGGTAAAGCCGTCATGGGCATATTCCTGGACCGATGCCCGGATCGCGAAGGTATCGCCGATCGGCACGTTGATCTCACCGCGTTCGCGATGCAGGTTGTAGTCGCCGAATTGCGCGTCGACGGTACCGCTAAGCTCGTTCAACACGGGCCGCTTGGTGACGATCGAGATCACGCCCCCGGTGGAGCTTTGTCCATAAAGTGCGCCCTGTGGACCGCGCAGAACTTCGATATGATCGATATCGAACAGCGTCTGATCCAGTGAAATCGTGTTGGCCACATAGACGCCGTCGATAAAGAGCGACACGCCAGGGCTCGTCGTTGGCTCGTTTTCTGGCGTCTCGTAACCGACGCCACGAATTGTTACGACCGTCTCGTAGCCCGAACTCTTGGTGATCGATAGCGAGGGAACCCGGCCGTTGATGTCGGCCAACTGCGTGACATTCGCCTTTTCCAGTGTTTCAGCCTTGAGGGCTGCGATCGACAGCGCGGTCTTCTGAATGTTCGTTGTCCGGCGCTCGGCCGTCACGACGATTTCCTCGATGCCGCTTACCGCCGTTGCCGGCCCAGCAGTCGCTTGGTCGCCGCTTTGTGCATGCGCGCCAACAAGCGGGACCATCATTGCCGCGGCGATATAAGGCGCAATAAATCCACTACGGACAACCGATTGAGAGCGCTTCGAAACGGCAGATAGTGCTGGCATCTGACTAAGCTCCCTTTAATTTGTCGTCTAAATTTTTTTGTATTTTTCTATACACTTTACAGCTTATTCTGCAAGAAAAATCATGTTGAATCTCAACTCTTTTTGCGCTGCACAATCGGACGCTCGTTATGCTGCGGCACTCGTTTGAGTCAGAAGGCTCGCGCAGCGCCATCTCGCCGAAACGCAGCCAATGCCCCAAGTTCTCCAGATTCTAGGCAAATTTCGGCCGTGATGATGTTTCAGATTAATGACGGATTGGGTCATTCCGAAAGATGTTGGACGGGGACCGCGGGGCCGAAGTCACTGCGTTTCCAGGCTGTTACAGCGCAACTGCGAAATAGCATTTGGCCGTTGCGCAAGGCAGTCATGAGTTGCCCGGCTTCGTCGTGATGATGCGCGTCAAATATCCGCTCTCGCTTCGCGGGATCGAGGACCTTTCGCCCAATGCGGGATCGGTGGCGGGAGTTTTATGGTCACCGCCAACTCAACGAGAGCCGAGTTCAGCATCGTGCACGCAGCGAAAACCAACCATGCCCGAGCGATCTCGGCTCGATGAGACAAGGAGATATTTCTCCTGCTCGTCGAGGTGATAGCTCTTCGGGTAATACCAGAAGGTTCCGCCCGGCCGGTAATAGTCGCCGCCACGCAGAATGGCCGCGCGCGTATGTGCGTCAGAAAATACGTCTGTCCATTGCGCCACGTTCCCTTCCATATCCAGAACGCCGAACGGGCTGGCGCCGGCCGGAAAGGCGTCAACGTCCGTTGGCGGCCGCGGCAATCTGGATCGATCGGGCGTGGGAACGGCCTGCGGATTCCAGGCCGTTCCCCAGGGGAACGGCCTGCCGTCGGCGCCCTGCGCAGCATATTGCCATTCCCAGACGTGGGGCAGGCGCTTGCCGGCCCAGGCGGCGTAGGCGCGGGCGTCTTCGATCGAAACCCAGGTTACCGGCTTATCGGCCCAGCCGTTAGGGAATGTGCCGTTCTTCCA
The DNA here is from genome assembly GCA_965276835.1 of Alphaproteobacteria bacterium. Classification (GTDB taxonomy): domain Bacteria; phylum Pseudomonadota; class Alphaproteobacteria; order BOG-932; family Roseiterribacteraceae; genus BOG-932. The sequence goes on along the minus strand of OZ255631.1, from coordinate 5,842,422 downwards.
GTCCCGCAAGAAGTTGCGGTCGTCGGCGGGGCGGTAGCGTGCGGCATCAAGAAATGTCTTGAACGCGGCATTGGTAACCGGCGTGCGGTCGATGAAGAAGCGCGGCACATGGATTAGACGGCGGTGATCGCGACGAGGCGAGGATTCCCATGGGAATTGGACATCGATGCCGGGATTGTCTCCGTTCTCGATTCCGCTCACCGCGAAGTCGAAATCGGCGGCCGGTATCTCCACCATTCCCGGCGGCGCGGTCCGGGCGCGCGCAGTGGGGGCGATGGAGTCCATGGCCTGCAAGGAAAATGGCGAGGCAGCCGAAAATGATGCGAGCGGCGCCCGAGCGTCCCGCGATGTAGCACTGAGGAGGTCAGAAAGCGCGCGATCCGGGCCGTTTCCTTTCACCGCCAGCACCGCCCCGTCGCCGAGCGATTCGATGGCGAAGCCGAGGATGGCCTTTCCGTCCCGAATAGTCGGGCGCAGTTCCCGCCCATGCCACAGGTCATAAAAGCGCACCGTCGGATCGGCTGCGAGCGAGAGTTGCTCACCATCGATATCAACCGGATTGCGATTGACGAAGGTCCATAAAGTCTGCTTCCCCGATGGAAACCGGCTGGCGAAGACGCAGGGCTGAAGCACCGGCCAGTGCGGTTCCCAGTAGGGCGACACCAGAAGATCGGCGTAGGCCCGCTCGATCCGCGTGAACCGCCTGACTGCCTCGGCGTCGCGTGGCGAGAACTCGTTCCAAAAGCCCCACAGATTTTCCAGGATGGCCACGCCCTCGCCGTTGAAGAAAGCGTGCTGCAGGCTGTTGGCTTTGATCAGCGGGTAGCGGTCACTAACCTCCGTCATGTGTCGGGGTTCCAGCCATTTGACCAGGCTGACGCGTGGCACAAACGGGGCAGGCAGGTCGTCCCACAGCACCCAGTCGTTCCAGCTGATCACGCTGGCCCCAAGAGATGCGTTTTGCGGGCTAAACTGCGGCTCGAGCGCAAGGCGCGGTTCCATCGTCGCCGCGATGTCGCTGGCCTCGTCGGGCACAGAGTTCAGCGTGTCGAAATTGATCCCGTCCGCGCCGATCTCGTTCAGCAGCTCGGCTGCCTCGCGAGCGCGGGCATGGTCCGCCTGATGTGTGCCCTCATCCCAGACGAGCACGGGAAAGAAGACGCGTACGCCGCGCCGGTGGAAATCGCCAACCAGCTTGCGAAGACCGGGAATGCCGCCCGGAAGATCCCGCACTAAATCGAACTGGTTGCGGCTGTCCAGGCCCAGATTGGGATAGGCGGGCCAGATCAGCACGGAATCGATCGCCCCAAACCGTACGGTGAGGCCGGCGAGCGCCTTGTCGGGCGTATATGCGCCCCTCACTCGATCATACAAGCTACGGTCCCACACCAACAGCTGCGCCTGGGTAAAGATGTGCCGCGCCCAGTCCAACGCGGCCTGCCGATAGAGGTCGTCGCGACGCCGATCGCTTTCTTGCGGCTTTCCCGCCACGCCTTCAGCCCGGTCATCCAGGTGTCATGCGCCTCCGGCACGGCCGGGCCGTCCATCAAGGCGGCCTCGGGTCCGTCAGGTTTGGGAATGCTCTCCAAGCCCGGTCCGTCCGGCCGTAGCCGCAGCGCGTAATCGGGCTGCCATTGCTGTGCCCGTGCCGGCACGATTGCCGCAACTGCGGCGCAGGCAAGCCATAGAAGCATTGCGGCAGGCGGGCGGGCGAAAGGAACACGCATCGATGGGCCGGCTTTCTCTTTGACCGTGTGACTACCGAACCGACCACGCGAATCACGAAAGATATTGTGGCTATAATTTACCGGGTAATATATAGTTAACTTAGCATGAGATTTATGAGAGAAAATCCGAAACCCACCCGGTGAACAAGCCAGATTCTTGCTTACATGCCTGGCGCATCGGTCCGTACATGGTTGAACGCATAATCCAGGGAGCATCCGGTTATGTACAACGACGTTTTGGAATTGCCCGACAACGGGATCGCCGAGTTGGTACAGATGGCGCGCCAAGAGGAGTCGGCGCCGGTCGGACTTAGCGGCGAAGCATACTTGTCGAAGGCGCTGTTCGAACGCGAATTCCAGACGATCTTCCGGCACGAATGGTGTTGCGTCGGCCGCATCGACGAAATTCCCGAACCCGGCGATTACTTTACGACCGAGATCGGCATTGTCCCGCTGATCGTCATCCGGCGCGACGACGGCGAAATCGGCGCGATGCAGAATATCTGCTCCCACCGCCTCTCGCAGGTCGCCACAGGGACGGGTAACGCTAAGCGTTTTACCTGTCCCTATCACGGCTGGGTCTATGGCCGCGACGGCGCGGTCGTCCAGGCGACACGTATGCCTGCTGACTTCGATGCCAAGAACTGCGCCTTGCCCCAAGCAAAGGTCGAGACCTGGAACGGCTTTATCTATGTGAATGTCGATCCCGAAGCGGGACCGCTGGCGCCGACGCTGGAGCCGCTTGGTTCGATGACCGTGCCCTATCACCTCGAGCGGATGCAGACGCTGCATCACGGGCGCGAGATCTGGAACGCGAACTGGAAGATCCTGACCGAGAACTTCCTGGAATCGTACCATATCGACATGGTGCACGCGAACACGCTGGCGCCGCTGGTGCCGCACGATACGCTGAAAATGGTGCCGGAGGGGCCGGGTTATGCGTTCCATACATTCCGCTGGGCCGACCCGGCGATGAAGGAGCAAGACCCGGCGATCGCGCTGGAAAACCCGGACCTGGATACTGAAGAAAAACGCCGTACCGTCTTTGTGGGCGGCGTCTTTCCCAACCACCTGTTCACCGTCGCTTACGACCAGATCGTCTGGATGCGGATGCAGCCGCTCGATGTCGACCGAACGTTGGTCGATTGGGGCGTCGCCGGCGCCTTCAAGATTCCGCGCGGCACGCCGCCCGACCCGGACCATCCCAACCTCTATTATCTGCGCGCCATCCCGGCCGTGAATATCGAGGACAAGGCAGTGGTCGAGGGCGTTCAGCGCAGCGCCCGGGCCGGCACGGTGCGGCCCTCGCGCCTTCACCCCGACGAACGGCCGCTCTGGCTGTTCGCCCGCTATCTGGCCGAGCGGATCGACCCGGCTTGAACATACCCGACGCGACGGAGACAAAGATGAATGTCCTGACCTTCATGTATCCCAGCGCGCCGGGCGAGACGTTCAACATCAAGCATTATTACGACACCCACCTGCCGATGGGGGCGGGGCTGGCGAAGAAGTTCCTGGATATCGACGTCTCAAAGATGATCATCCAGCAGGTGCGCGGCCCCGAGGACGGCGGCATTCCGGCGCCCTACTTCGTGCTGTGCCATGTGATCGTGAACTCCAAGGATGAAGCGGATCGGATCGCCGGCATCTTTGCCTTCGACGAGGCCGCCAAGCGGCTGAGCGAGGACTGGCCGAAATACACGCCACTGGCGCCGCAGGCGATGGTCTCGGAATGGACGGTGCTTGAGGATATGGACGCGCTTCGGACCCGGTTCACCGAGGTGCTCGAGCCCGAATACACCGCCTCGGTCGCCGAATGAGCGGAAACCTGCCGGCGGGCTTTTCCGCGCTCGATCCTTTTCTGTCCTGGGCGTTGCCATCCGAACGGGCGCGGCATGCGCAGGCTATCGCTTCGTCGATGGCCGAGGTCCGGGAATTCTACGATGCGATGCTGCCGGTCTTGCCGGCCGCGCTCGATCACCTGAACACATTTAAGCTGGACGGTCTGCCGGAAGCCGAACTGCGTTTACTCAATCTTTGCCTCGCCATGGTCGAGGCCGCCGCCGCGGTCGAGATGTTCGACGAGGTGAATCCGCCTTATCTGATGCCGGTTGAACGCTTCGAACCGGTGCACGATCGCTGGACCCGCAGCTGAAGGGAGACGCCCGATGACCAGCCCCTTCATGGACCAATATCCGGAACTGCCGCGTGAACCCGTTCCGGTCGAGCCCTATGTCTCCGACGCGTTCTTTGAAAAGGAACGCGCCGCGATCTTCAAGAAAAGCTGGTTCAATGCCGGCCGCGAGGCCGATGTCGCGGAACCGGGCGAGTATTTCGTCCGCAATATCGAGATTGCGGAAACGTCCGTCCTGGTCGTGCGCGGCAGCGATGGAATCGTCCGCGCCTTTCACAATATGTGCTCGCATCGCGGCAACCCAGTTGCCTGGGATGAGCGCGGCAAGTGCCGCTATTTCACGTGCCGGTTCCATGGCTGGGCCTACGATACCAAGGGCGCGCTCGCCCATGTCAGCGACGAGGACCGGTTCTTCGGCGTCGATCCCGCCGAGAACGGTCTGACGCCGATCCACTGCGCCGTCTGGCAGGGCTTCGTCTTCGTCAATCTGGCGGATACGCCGGACGAAAGCCTCGAAGTTTTCATGGCGCCGGTTACCGAGTTCATCGACGGCTACCCGTTTTCGACGATGCGCAAGGCCTATGGCTATCGTGTGATCGAACAGGTCAATTGGAAGACGCTTATCGAAGCGCAGATGGAGGGATGGCATCTGCCCTATCTCCACAAAAACACACTCGCCCGGATGGCGACGGACAAAGGCAAGCGATTCGAGCATGCCGCTCTGAAAAGCCTCGGCCCGCATAGCTTGGTATCGAGCAAGGCGCCAGAGACGTTCAATCCGACGCCCGTCACCGCAATCAGCATCCACTATGGCGTCGGCACTTTCGATGCATTTTCAGTGGAGAGGGAAGGCCAGGGCAAAAGGCCAAAATGGCATGGCGCCTTCGATCTCTATCATATCTTCCCGAACTTCTATGTCGGCCTGCTGCGCGGCACCTACTTCACCTACAATGTCTGGCCGCTGGCCCGCGACAGGACGGATTGGGAGGTGACCGTCTATTACCCGCGGGTCGAAAACGCCGGGCAGCTTTTCTCCCAATCGGTCGGCAGCGTCGGCCTGCGCGATACGCTGCGCGAGGATGCCTTCACCCACGAACAGATCGGCCGCGTGATCGGTTCAGGCGCCAAGAAGCATTTCCATCTTCAGGACGAAGAAACGGCGATCCGCAATTTCCTGAACGCCGTCAACAGCCGCGTCCAGGCCGCCTAACCTCAAAAACAAAAGTACACGATGACCGATAGACGCTTTCACCTCGCCTGGTTCTGCAACTTCACGCCGGACGAATGGCGCGACCCGTTCGCGCAAGGCGGTCAGCCCTGGGACGGCGAGTTCTACATGGATATGGCGCGCATGCTGGAGCGCGCCTGCTTCGATTTCGTACTGTTCGAAGACAAGCTGATGGTGTCGGAAACCTATCGCGGGTCGGCCGAGGGCTGCCTGCGCGGCGGCGTCATCGCGCCGAAGCATGACCCGGTGCCGCTGGCCGTCGCGGTCGGCACGGCAACCCAGCATCTCGGCATCGTCGCCACGATGTCGACGCTGGGCTATCCGCCCTTCCTGCTGGCGCGCGCCGCCTCGACGGTCGACAGCCTGACCAAGGGCCGCTTCGGCTGGAACATCGTGACCAGTGCCGAGGAGTTGGCGGCGCAGAATTTCGGCATGGACACGCTGCCGCCGCGCGAACTGCGGTACGAAATGGCGCACGAATATATGGACGTGGTGAACGGACTGTTCGACGGATGGGCGCCGGACGCCGTGGTCCTCGACCGGGAGAACGGCATCTATGCCGACCACAACAAGGTCAAGCCGATCAACCATGTAGGGCGGTACTATAAGGTGCGCGGGCCGCTGAACACCGTGCGTTCGCCGCAAGGCCGCCCGGTCTATGCCCAGGCGGGATCGTCACCAACCGGCCGCGACTTCGGCGCCAAGCATGCGGAGATCATCCTGTCGCCGGCCAGCGGCGTCGAGGAGATGAAGGAGTTCCGCGACGATATCCGGGCGCGGGCGATTAAACTCGGGCGCGATCCCGACGGTATCAAGGTGATCTTTGCAATCACGCCGGTCCTTGCCGACACGGAGGCGGAAGCGCGAGCGAAGGAACGCCGGATGGTCGAATCGGATGACTATATCGACGACATGCTCGCCTCAATCTCCGCCATCACCGACATCGATTTCTCGCGCTTCGAGGTCGATAAGCCGCTGCCGGAGCGGCTGATCACCAATGGCGAGCAAGGAACGCTGGACCGATTCCAAGACTATGGCAGCGGCAAGACTCTGCGCCAGCTGGCGGAAGCCGGCCTGGCATCGGCGCTCGATCTGACTGGAACGCCCGACCAGGTGGCGGAGCGCATGGGCGAGGTCATGGAAGCGGTCGGTGGCGACGGTTTCTTCATCTGCCAGCCTTTCCTGCGCAGCAGCCGGCGCTATGTGCTGGAGATCACGGAAGGGCTGGTGCCGGCTTTGCAGAAACGCGGTCTGGCCCGCACCAGCTACGAAGGGGCGAATTTCCGCGAAAACCTGCTGGCCTTTTGATTAGGCGTGACCGCGGGGCGCGGCATGACGGCAATCGGGACGGCCAGCGCGAAAAGAGTGGCAATCGAGCCAAGGAAGATCGGCGTGTAGGCGCCATGGGCGTCGCGGACCGCACCGGCCGCGATCGGCCCTAGGACGCCGATGGTGATCAGCAAAGAGACGACCGATAAGGCGCGCGAGCCGACGCCTGGGCCGAAATAGATCAGAACCCCGACAGTGCCGGCGACAATGTACAGTCCCCAGCCGATGCCGAAGGCCAGCGAACCGGCAAGCTGAACCGGTGTCGTTCCCGCATAGATGAACAGCAGGTCGCCGATGCCCTGCAGCACAAGTCCCGCCGCAACCAACCGTGCAGGCGAGACCTTCTCGGCGATCGATCCCGAGAGTCCTTGACCGCCGCTGCTGTGAACGCGACGACGCCCAGCAGCATCGCAGCCGCGCGCGGACTTGCACCGAGTTTTGCCAGATCCGGTGCGGCAAGGCTCTCGAGCGGGTAAATTTCCATGCAATCTTGCACAATTGATTGTGCGCTGCAAAACAAGATTTCGGCCGATCCACGGGCGATGGTGATACCGATGCACGAGAGCCATTCCCCTGAAATCGTTTGACGGAAAGGCCGATGACCCGCGCGTTTCTTGCCCCGTCGCCCTATATAAAGCTCGGTTTCTTCGGCACTAACACGTCCGGCGGCTCTGGGCTGACACAGGTCGAAAACCGGTGGGACGGCAGCTGGTCCTGCAATGCCGAACTGGCCCGCATGGCGGAAGATGCGGATCTGGATTTCCTGATCCCCGTCGCGCGCTATCGTGGTTATGGCGGGGCAACCAACTATCAGGGCAGTTCGATCGATCCGGTGTCTTGGTCTTCGGCGATGCTGGCGATCACTAGGAAGATCACCGTCTTCACCACCGTCCATACTGCCTTCACCCACCCTGTACTGGCGGCCAAGCAATTCGCCTCGCTCGATGCTATCGGTGGCGGCCGTTTCGCGCTGAATGTCGTGTGCGGCTGGAATGCCGACGAATACCGGCTGTTCGGCATGGAACTGCCCAGCGAGCATACCGAGCGTTACGCGCTGGGTGACGAATGGCTGAATGTGATCCTTCGCATATGGACGACCCAAGAAGAATTCGACTGGGACGGACGGTTCTTCAAGCTGAAAGGCGTAGTCGGCAACCCCAAACCTTTCGGCGGTGAGCTGCCCCCGCTGATGAACGCGGGTTCGTCGCCGCAGGGGCGCGATTTCGCCGCCCGCAAAAGCGACATCCTGTTCACCAGCCTGCTGGAGCCTGAACAGGCGGTAGGGGAAATCGAAGCGCATAAGGCGCTGGCGAAAAGCCACGGCCGCACCGCGCAGGTCATGACCGGTTCCTATGTCGTCTGCCGCCCAACTCGGCAAGAAGCGCTGGACTACCATCGCTATTACGCCGAGGAGATGGCCGACCGTGTCGGCGTCGACCGACTGATGTCGGCCTTGCAGATGAATGCCAAATCCTTCCCGCCGGCGCTTTACAACGACCTCAAAATCCGGTTCGCGGCGGGCCACGGCGGCTATCCGCTGGTCGGGTCGCCGGACGAAGTGGCCAACGATATCGAACGGGTCGCCAAGGCCGGCTTCTTTGGCCTGACCATCGGCTTTGTAAACGCACTGAGGGATTTTCCCCTGTTCCGGGATGAGGTTCTGCCCCGGCTGGTCGCCAAGGGCTTGCGAGCACCGATCGCGCGGGAGCCTGCGTGACAACCGCCGACCTGCGCGCGCCGATCATGTTCGGCGGCATGACGCAGGAGGAACTCGACCGCGCCTACGATCAGGGCGCATGGGCGTCGACTGCCGAAACGGTGCAGGCGCGGATCATGGCACGCAGCCGCAGCGTTGCCACGTGGATGTTGCCGCGGCCGCCCCGGTATGGGCCGGCGGCGGAACAGATCATCGATGTCTTCGCACCAGCGGCAATCGCAGATGTTTGCGAACGCCGTGAAGGATGCCGGGCTGCTGAGGCAATCGGCGATGCTGCCCGACCGTAATCATTTTGAAATGTTGGAAGAGCTGGGCGATCCGAACAGTCTGGTCGTCAATGCACTACTGGCCGATGTGGGAGGCTAGATCAGCGGATGGCCTCAAGCACGTGGCGTTGGAAACCATGAACCGCTGCCTCCCAATAGGGCGCGAAGCGGGTCTTCACGCCGGCTGCGTCCCGGAACTGCATGGTCGCCATCGCGCCCTCGATGAACGCGGCATCCTGCGGCAGGACGCTGGCCCACACCTCTTTCACCCGCTGGCGTCCTTTGGCGTATTTGTGCGTCGTCGCCGCGTCGGGGAGTGTGTAAAGATCGACGGTGACCTTCGTCCGGTCCGGCCCGTCCGGCAGATGGACGCCCAGCGCCAGGTGGTCGGATGTCAGCACGATCGAGCCTGTCGGGAACACGTTCAGCGAATAGAGCATGCGTGGAACGGTTTCGTCATGGCGCGGAAGGTCGAGCAGCTCCGCGTTCCACGCCCGCTGCTCCGCCTCCTCCGCTACGAAACCGCCGGTGTTGGTGCCGATACCGAACACCGGGTAATCCACAGCCGGCGTCGAATTGCGCATCAGATGCGCGTTCAGCTGCGGATGGCCGAACGGCAGATGGTAATCCTCGATGCCGGATTCCGTGACGATCTTCCAGTTGCCCTGATAGACGTCGTTGAAGCTGTGCATGTGCGTCAGCGCGTCCAGCCGGTAGTTAGCGAGCAGCTTCGCGAGCGGCGCGATGTAGTCCTCGAACGGGGGAGCCTTGCCGTCGATATTGACGAAGACGTAGTCGAGCCAGCGTCCGCTCCTGACCGACACCAGACCAAGCTCGCTCTTGTCGAACCCCGCCTCCTCGCCGATCCGGGCGCCGCCGATCTCAGGCGTCGCCTGCAACGAGCCGTCAAGCCCATAGCGCCAGGCATGCCAGGGGCAGCGGATCGACTTCTCATCCTTGCAGGGTTCCGGCACCAGCAGCAGCGCGCGGTGCCGGCACATATTGTGGAAGACGGAGATTGCGCCGTCTCTCTGTCGCACCAGAAGGAGCGGCCAGCCCGCCAGAGTGATCGGCAGCATGTCGCCGGAACCCGGAACGCGCGCGCCGACCGCGACTGCGCACCAGCCGCGCGGGAACAGATTGCGCTGTTCGATCTGATAGAATTCTGCCCCGTAGCAATAGCCGGGAAGGCCTTCCGCTTCAGCCAAGGAACGGGCCAGGGCGGCGCGGGCGGTTTCGTCTTGCTCTCGCACGAACTGATCCATCGTCGAACCTCCTCAACCCTTGCTCATGGCGTCGATCAGCGCCGCCGAAGAACAGGAACAGCCCGGCACGCCGACACGCATCATGGCGATGACCGCCTGGGTGAATTCCGGCGTGAAGCTCTCGGTGGCGTCCTCAACCAGCACGCATTGGTATCCGCGATCGTTCGCTTCCCGGACGGTGGTATGGACGCAGACGTCGGTCGTAACCCCAGTCACCACCAAATGCGTGATCCCACGCAATCTCAGAATATGATCCAGAAGTGTGGCGTAGAACGATCCGGCTCCCGGCTTGTCGATCACCAGTTCACCCGCGCGCGGTGCAAGCTCGGGGATGATGTCGTTGCACGGCTCGCCGGTGATCATGTAGCGGCCGCGTAGGCCGGTATCCCCGACCGACGGCGCGAAGCGGCCGCGCTTGTGCGGTGGCAAGTCGGACAGATCCGGCCGATGACCCTCGCGCGTGAAGATGACTGGCGCACCGGCCGTGCGGAACGCGTCGAGCAGCGCGGCGATGACCGGAACCGTGGGCGCGAGCAGCGACAGGTCCAGCCCCATCGCATCGGCCCAGCCGCCGGGCGACATGAAGTCGTGCTGCATGTCGATGACCAGCAGCGCCGTCGAGGCAGGTTCGAAAGAGAAGGGTTTGGGGCGCGCCTCGACGTACGGCATTTGGGTCGGCTCCACAACGCATCCAACCGTCCCGACATCGCACATTCGCTGCACGACATCCATATAATTTTTCATGTAATTTGCTTTGCGAATTGTCAGGCAATGTGTAACGCTGCATTCGGAAGGGGGCAGTCCTCCTTTTGCCCTCCGACCATCCGGCAGGAGACCGCGCGATGACAGAAACCACTGGTACGGTTGTTGTTTTCCAAACCGCGGAGCGTGCCTGATGGCGACAGACGGGACCATCGCCGCATACGACCCTGACACCACTACGTGCACCCCGCGCACGAACCCTGCCGCGATCGGCGTGATCTTCGCCGCGACCTTCGGCTGCTTCCTCTGCGTCACCCCGACAATCGTCGCGATCATGGGCGTATTCCTGAAGCCCATCGCCGCCGAATTCGGCTGGCCCCGGTCCGAGGTTGCCGGCGCACTGACGGCTGTCGCGCTCGGTAATGCGATTGCCTATCCCTTCGCCGGCAGGCTGGCCGACCGCATTGGACCGCGACGGACCGCGCTGATCGGGAACGTGTTGCTGGGTCTTTCCATCCTGATGATCTCCCAGGTGCCGGCGCAGCCCTTCATCTACTACCTGGCGTTCATCTTCGCCGGCGCGGTCGGCGCTATGCCCAGTACGATGGTGTTCGCGAAGCTGATCGCCGAATGGTTCGACAAAACGCGCGGCCTGTGGATGGGGTTCTGCGGCGGCGTCGGCAACAGCACGGGCGCGATCCTGTTCCCGATGATCGGCGCCACGCTGCTGGCCCATTATGGCTGGCGGACGGGTTTCATCGGGGTCGGCCTGTTGACCCTGGTCGGTGGTTTCACCGTCCTGTTCCTGTTCCTCCGCGAATCACCGCTCCGGCGGCAACGTGCATTGGCGGAGCCTGTAGCCCTGGAGGGAACGACCTATCGCGAGGCGATGCGGACCGCGCGTTTCTGGTGGATTTTCAGCATCGTGCCGTTGGGCGCAGGCTGCATGACGGCAATGTTTTCGACCATCGTCCCGATCCTGACCGACCGCGGCGTGCCGCTCAACGGCGCGATCATGGTGATCCAGGCCTTCGCGCTGACCACACTCGTCGTCGAGCCCGGCATGGGCTGGCTGGCGGACCACACGTCCACACCCAGGATCATTGCCCCGCTGTTCCTGATTGCCGCCATCGGCTTATGGATGCTGCTGCATGTTCATAGCGAGCCGATGCTGCTATTCGCCGGCATGCTGATCGGCGTCGGCGCGGGCGTCGAATACACTGTCATGCCCTATCTGCTGTCGCGCTATTTCGGGTTGAAGGAATTCGGCGCGATTTCAGGCATCGCCTATGCGGGCACGCTGCTGTTCGGCGCGCTGGCGCCGCTTTATCTCAACGGCATGTTCGACCTGGTCGGGCGTTACGATGCCGCCGTCTACACGATCATCGGCATCCTGATCTACAGCAGCGCGGCGATCCTGAGCTTCGGCCCTTACAAGTTTGCGATCCACAATCATGCATAAGATCCATCTTCCCGACTGGGCAGTCGCGCGCGGCCACAACATGAACAATGTCGATGCGATCGACCCGCGCCGCACTGCGATCGTGATCGGTATGGTCGCGGGGTCTACGCAGAGGAAGGTCGCGTGATGGACGCCGCCTCCCGTTTTACCACAACCGAACTGAAGCCTGGCTTTGGCGCGGAGATTCACGGGGTGAACCTCGGGATAGCCACCGACGAGGACCGCGCCACCGTCGTAGACCAATTTCACCGTAGCGGCGCCATCGTCCTACGCGGCCAGAAGATGACGCCGGAACAGTTCGTCACCTTCGGCAGGGCGTTCGGTCCGCTGGAGGGCCATACGCGCCAGGATTTCTGTCTGCCTAGCTATCCGCCGATCTATGTCCTGTCCAACCGTGTCGAGGACGGCAAGCCCGTCGGGGCGCATAATGACGGCATCGGCTGGCACACAGACCACGGATATAAGGCCGAGCCGGTGATGTGCACTATGCTCTATTCGTTGATCGTGCCGCCAGAGGGCAGCGACACCCTGCTGGCCGACCAATGCGCCGCCTATGCCGCGCTGTCGGACGAGATGCGCGCCAAGATCGACGATCTGGAGATGATCCATTCCTTCCAATACCTGACGGAGAGCCGGGAATATGGCGGCAAGACTCTGTCGCCCGAACTGCTCGCCGCAAACCCGGACGTGATCCATCCCCTGATCCGCACCCATCCGGCGGACGGGCGAAAGGCTTTGTGGGTCAGCGGCGGGACGCGCGGTTTCGTCGGCCGGAGCCAGCAAGACAGCTTCCGTCTGATCGACGAATTGACTGAGTTCGTGACCCAAGATCAGTTCGTCTATCGCCACAAATGGCAGGTCGGCGACGTGCTGGTGTGGGATAATCGCTGCACGCTCCACACCGGCACCCTGTTCGACGACACCAAATATATCCGCGAAATCCTCCGCATGTGGGTCAAGGGCGACCGGCCGTTCTAATAAGCCCTCCCTCGCGCGGGCTAGTCTAGAGCTGGCTTAAGCTCTCGAAAGCGCCTCCACCACCGCATCGGATTCGACCAGCAGCGCCACGTTCTTTTCCAATGCCGAGAGCGCGCCGTTGTGCAGATGCGGGCTGCCCGCAGCGCACGCATCGGCGACGACGAAGACATCATAGTCGCGCTGGAAGGCTGTGCGTGACGTCGAATCCACGCAGCAGTCGGTGCTGACGCCCGTCACGATGATCGTATCGATGCCGGCGGCGCGCAGCAGTTCATCCAGATCGGTCTCTACGAAGCTGTCGAACCGGATCTTCTCGATCTCGATGTCCCCCGGCTGGGGCGCGACCCGGTAATAGTCGGCGCCCTGCGTCCCCGCCCGGCACAGAGCCTGACCGCCCGATCGGCCGCGCCGGTCCATCAACCGCTTCAGTACGGCAGGGTCGGTCTCGTCACGTGTGATCACCCGCATGAAGACCAGCACGAGTCCCGCCTTGCCCAGCACGAGTCCGGGCAGCCGGGATGATCTCGAGCACCGCGTCGATTGCCGGCTCCATGGTCGACATGTCGCTGCCGACCCTGCCCGAGAAACCGTCCGGCGCGCAGAAATCGTGCTGGATATCGATGACGAATAGAGCCGTCCGCGTCGGATCGATCATGCCGGCCAGCTGTCCGGCCGTCAGGAACTGGAAATCAGGAATCGTGACGTCGAGAGGCATAGGAAAACTCCAGGTCAGGCGTCAGGCAAGGTGCGCTTGATAAGAGCCGGCAACAGCCGCTCAGGCGTGATCGGCAATATCCGCATGTGCACGCCGACAGCGTCGGCACCGGGATCGGCCCGGCAGAGCGTACCGCCAATGGTGGTCATTCCCCGGCTGATCGGGTTGGCAATCTCGGACGCCGCGCGCCGTATGATGGATGAGCCGCCGGTTAGCATCTCGGCCTGCATGATGTCGGCATGCGTCACCATCGCGCCTATCCGCACCGTGCTTCTCCGGCGCACGATCCCGCGCAGGCCGGCGATACGTTTAAGACTGGTCAGTCCGACCGGATAACTGCCGCTGCGCAGGGCCGGCACCACTAGACCGCCACCGGCCAGACAACGGTACGACTCTGGGGCGGCGAGAAGTTTTACCGCCTGCGCGATCGTCGTCGGCGAGAAGAACGCCATGCCCGCTGTATCGGTCACGTGCAGCACCGCTCACCCGGTAGGGCGCTGTCGGCAATGGTCGTCGGGCTGTCGAACACGGGTTGGGACGCCTCCGAAGCAATAAAAACGCTACGGATTATCCGCTAAATTGTCATGCAGTTTTTATCGTGAATTTGCATCGCAGCGCATGGTGTCGTGACTGTCGGCAATTGTTCAGCCGAAGCTACCTGCCGGCCGCCTTCCGAGCTCTTGCAGATCCCTCGGCACCGGCGCGGGGCGTTTTGCCGACCTTGTCCTCAAGGCTCAGCACCGTTGGACTATCCGATAGGTATGACATCACCGAAACCGTGCGCGCCGCCTGCTCATAAAAGCCGGACATCAGCCACAGCGTGCGGTTCACACCCTCGAATATTTTGCCCGACTGCGACATGCGGTCGATCAGGCTGAGCAGTAACTCGCGCCGCTTGGCGGCATAGCGGTCGGTCACGTCGCGGCCGCGAGTTGTCACCTGGTAGGTGGTCTCGCGCGGTGGGCCGGGGCTTTTCTCGATCAAACCGGACTTCTCAAGCTTGCGCAGGGCATAGAGCACGTTCGCCGAATCCGTACGGTTCAGATATTTGGCGATTTCCGCCGCGCTCTTGGCGCTGTCCTTCATACGGACGACCTGCAGCATCGACACTTCCTGCACGGTCATCATCTTGCCGGACACATGTTCGTGCAGTTCGGTCGACCAGCGACCGAATGCTTCCGTGATGTGATGCAGCGCGAACTCGAATTCGATGAAGGCGGTCTCATCGTCTCGCGAGAGATGAGTCTGCTTGTAGAGCCCCATCTCCTCCAGCTCTTTTTCAACCTTCATGCGTCTGATTCCTGTAACCCGGTATCATGCGACTCGCTGCCGATGGACCTTGAATAAGCCCGTTTTAGCATTCCCCTAACCGGAAGTTACCTTAAAGTTTCATGCCGAGATGCGTGGCATCGCAAAACGGCTTGGTTTTCGACTTGCGGCAACCGCACAAAGCCACCGTTTGCCGCTTGTCGATCGTGAAGGGAATTGGCCTGGCCGATCCGCCCTCATGCGACCCGTCGCAGAACGGCTGCGTTTTGGACCGCCCGCAGGAGCAATAAAGATATTCGCCCGGCTCCAAAATCTGGAAATAGCGCTGCTTGTTGTTGCCACGCGGAAAGCGCTGCTCGACCCAGAGTTTCGACACGGGGGTCGCCATATCGAGCTTTAATTCAAGCGCCGAAAACTGCCATTTGCCGTCCACCTTACGGGCCCGCGCATCGTAGGTAGCCCCGATCCAGTGCGCTTCCGACGCGCCGGTCTCATCGTGAGGCAGCGTCGCCGCCTCCCACAGATACCAGAACAGGGTCGCGCCCCTGCCATCGGGATCGAGCTTGATCTGCGGCGAGATCATGTTGTGCAGCGACCAGAATATGCTGTTGCCGGCCACGGCGTGCAGGCCCTTGGCGACCATGTCGCCGCCCACATAACGGCCGTAGCCCTTACATTCCCAGGTCGCGTCGTCGGTAAAAAGCGGCCGCAGCAGCTTTGGATCATTGCCCTGGTCGCAGCCCCTGGCATAGGTGACGATCAAGTCGCGCAGATCGTCCTTGGCGCGGAGGGTGCCAAGTTCGGCCTGCAGCGAAACGACGGTCGCGGACAGCTCCTCGAGCGTTGCCATTATTCCGCTGCCTGGGGCAGCGTCATCAGGCTGTCGGCATAGGCCTTATAGCGTTTGACCAGCCAGGAATTGATCTGCGCCAGCGTCTGCTCCTTCGGCGCAAAGCGCGTGCGCGGGGCAAAGCGCGACTTCAGCCCGACATGGACCTTCGTATTCGCCACCACATCCTGGTCGTTGAAGATCGAAATCCCGTCCACCGTCGACTTGAGCAGCAACGGCGCGGTCGGCAGCGACAGGTTGGACAGCGTGGTCAGCAGACCGACCCGAAGCGTGATCTTCCCGGCCGCTTCCGGGATGATGATGTAGAAGAACACGCAGTCCGGCTGCGCGCCGAAGAACAAGTTGGGCATCACGGCGGCGAACATCACACGCTGCCGTTCCTCCTCGGTAAGCCCCGGAATCGTCGGCAACAGCGCCTTGGTCGAGGCATTGAAGCCGCCGTCGAGATGGAGGAAGCCGGTCGGGTGGAAAATCGCCCCGTCATCCGCCTCGTCCCAATCATAGAACGACGCCAACCGGGACGGCGCGAAATCATGCGGACCAGCATGCAGGTAGTGCGTGTGATAGGGTTCCAGCGCATTCTCCTGCATGAACTTCCAGTTCCAAGGATTGCCGGTCCAGTCCACTGTCGGGGGCGCCACGAGGTTTGCCATATCGTGGTTCTTGACTTGGTCCGACAGCACCTTGAGGCGCGGGCCAAGCGGCTCGGCCTGGCCATCGAAGTTCACGAAGATGAAGCCGTTCCAGATCTCCGTCCTAAGCGACGGCAGACACTGCGTCCGCTTCAACTCCTCGAACGGCAGCGTACCTTTCATTTCCGGCGCCGAGGTCAGCGTGCCCTCCAGATCGTAGGACCAGCCGTGGAACGGGCAAGTGAAACCATCGGCATTGCCCTTGGCCTCGCCGAGTATATGACCGCGATGGCGGCAGACGGCGGAGAGCACGCGAATTATCCCGTCCTTGCCGCGTACGACGAGCAGCGGCTCGTCGACGATGTTGATTGAGAAATAGTCACCAGGGCCAGGGATGAAGCTGACATGGCCCAGCGCCATCCACTCGCGGTCGAAGATCGCGCGTTTTTCGAATTCGTACCATTCGTCGGACGTGTAACAATCCGGTGGCAGGCTGATCGCCCTGTCGACGGTGCCGGCGGACGCCTCGATCCGGCCGAGCATGTCCCGGACGAAAGGGGTCAACGGTACGTCAGGCAACACAGTCGTCGAATTCGCCTTCATTCCACCCCTCCAAAGTCAGCGCTGAAAGACAATCGCACGGACGCTGATTTGATAATTCCTAATGTAAAGTGTGATGTGATATACCGTGAAATATCGATAGTCACAACAGCGATTGTCTTCACGATGACGGATGGGTCGGCAGCGGTGAGGCAAATTGAGACCGCACTTTGCAATGCTGCGGACGTACCTGAAAACGGCGTTCTGCGCGTCATCGTCTCCGGCTATCCACCGCTTGCGATTTACAACTTGAACGGTGCTTTCTACGCAACAGAGGATCGGTGTTCCCATGGGGATGCATCGCTCTCCAACGGGTTCATCGAAGGCGGCTGCATCGTCTGCCCGCTGCATTTCGGCTCGTTCGACATCCGCACCGGTACGCCGGTCGACCCACCTTGTTCGCGGGAGATCGAGATATTCGCGGTCGCCGAACTGGCCGGTAAGCTGGTGCTGACATCGATGGGATAGTCGGAGAACGACGCCTGATTCCTCGCCGAAGATGCCCAGTCCGCCCCACGGTCGGTCGACTGCCAGCCGGGCAACAACATTGCGCTAGCGACACACGCCCCCAGGTCGGGGAAATAACGGGAGAAACAATCCCCAGCGCATTGAACCTGGTGAGATTTCCACAGTAATGCGCCTTACGCTCCCGCTCCTCCACTGAGACGACCACGACTGTCGGACGACCACTCTTAGCCACGCTCTGAGGGCCGCCCGTCCGTGCCGCGGCAACGAGCTCGCTGAATTTCGCTCTCGCATTTGTAATCGTCCACGCGGCTCGAACCACGTCGTCGTCGCCTGTCGCCAAATCTCGGGTTTTGCTATGAAATTTGAGGTCCGTTACCGCAGTTTGAATGCGGTAACAGTGTTCCCATCTGTCAAGAACCAGGGAATTTTAAGGCGAACGGCTCTTTGAGACGCGCAAAAGTGACTTTTTTCAGGGGTTCGCGGTCAGTCTATCCTGATTTTACCGGTGAGCCTGTCTGTATTTCGCAGGGGCAAAATAATCAGATTGGAACAGCATTGGCACAACAGCAGCGATTTGGTCGCCCGAAACGAAAACAAACCCTGCACGTAAGCCGAAAAAACTGGTGACCCGAAGGGATTCGAACCCCTGTTACCGCCGTGAAAGGGTCAAAAGCACCTCTAAGAAAACCTTCGCTTCTTCAACTAAGCCATTGAAAAAAACGACCTTAAAGGTACCGGCTTGTCACCTCGGGTTTGATCCAATTCCGGGTGGTTCCAGTATAGGATTGGTCAAGAATTGGATCAAGCGAGAACCGAAAATCACCGACCGAAACCGATCTAAATTGATTGCCCAGGTTGGGCCGAAACCGGACCGGCGGCTTTCGGGCGCGGCGTGGGGAAAAGCAGACGCACGGTGCCGACCGGCAGCACTCGACCCAACTCAGACCTCTCAGGAACCCTTGTCACCTCTCTAAAGTGGAAGACCCCCGTCGCAAGCGAAGACTCCGTAGAAAAGTGAACAACGTGGCATGTGTTGGCCAGCGCAATTTCGTCAGCCTACGGTGACACGGAGATACAGCGAAACCAATATAAGCTTCTACGTTCAAGCGCCGCCTTCAGCGTCGTTTGGATTGTGGATGATTTCCCACAGATGTCCATCCGGGTCGCGGAAATAACCGGAGTAGATGCCCCAGGGTCTGTCGTGCAGTTCAGTGACGGGTGCTCCGGCCGCTTCGGCTTTGGCTAGTAGCGCATCCACCTCCTGGCGAGTCGCAACGATATGGCCGAGGCTGAACTCCCCGCTGCGCGCTGGTCCCGGCGCGATGCCTGCGTCTTTAGCGAGTTCACTACGCGGGTAAAGGGCCAGGAGCTGACCGCCGTCGAGGTGGAACATGACGATAGCGCCTGCCGGATGTGTGCCGTCGCCGACGAACTCAGTCGCGGTCACACCGGCGGACTGGAGCCCTAGTGCCCGATAGAAGGCGAGCGCCCGCTCGAAGTCGGCCACTGCCAGGGTGATCACGTGGATGCGTGCTTTCATCATCCCGTCGCGGAACCGTTAATCCACCTAAGGAACGCACGCGATAGGCAGATGGTTCTCGAGCGGCTCTGCCAGCCAGGACGTTACATCCCATCATGGCGAACAACGACCCGTTGCAGCCGACGAAGTTCCCGATGATGTTTCTCGGCTGCGAACAGTAGCCTCATGCGCAATTTGTTGCCATGTCTGTCGTATCGTTCGTCTACCGCTCCATCGCGCCCTTACCCGCAATAATCTTTTCACGGAACTTCTCGATCCGCGCCATGCGGGTCGCCGATTGTTTGGCTTGGTTCAGACTGAACATGTAGCTTTTCTGCCGCCCCGGCGTCAGGGCCTGAAAGGCTTCGGCCAGTTCCGGGTCCGCGTCCATCGCCTCAGTCAGTTCGGTCGGCATATCGATCTCGCGTTTCACCTTCGGCGGCTGCGTTTTCGCCTCGGCGTGATCCATCAATTGCCTCAGATAGGCCCGGATCACCGGCTCCATCTCGCAACCTGCCCTACAGCGGTGAAGCGGATCATACTCGGCGTCTGGCTGTTGGGGCCTTGCGGCCCCAGCACGTCCTCAGTGTCTCTCAGGAGGCCAGGGCTCATAAAGCTCAGTCGAAAGTCGGTCCGAAACGCTCCGAAAATCGCGATATTGCGCCCCGCGTACATGTAGCACGGATGTGCCCATTTCACCGCTTCTTCCAAACCCATGCCCAAACAAATCTGCCGCAGCTTGTTTAGCCCGCCGATCCAGGGCCGCGTCGAGCAATCCGGCGTCGCGAACCGGTCGCACCGTCCGCAGCCCTTAGTGAAAAAATCATTGGGATCTGAAATCATCGCCATCGTACGCCATACCCGTTGAGGGTCCGAACGATCCTTGGGTTCGGGCCATACGCCACAAGATCGCCCGAGATTCCGCTATGAGCGGCTTAATGCGCGGATGCTTCGATGTTAAGCCGTTCCGCGTCGAACGTGAGCGTGGCCTTGAATATCACCCGGTCCATGTGATCCCGAACCTGAACTTTGAATACCCAGTGATGGCAGTCTGGTAGGACATCTTTCGCCATCTCGGGCAAGATGGCTATGGCTTCCCGCCGGACCTCGTCGATGTCGTCGGTTTTTGTCCCCTCTGGATCCCGATAGAAGCGTATCCCGTCATCTAAATCAAAGTAATATCGATTCATGTGCCCCCCTCAGTGCTCCGTTGGGATCGAGATGACGCCGATAGACGTAATGGCGTGGGAAGTCGGCGAATTCGGTGAGAGACAAGTCGAGGCGATTACCAATCCAAGCAGCGGAAACGTGCGAGAACCTTCGAGAGCTGCTCACCGTCGAAGACGACCACACGCTCTTTTCCGAGAACTTGGCATATCGCCAAAATAGTCGCGCCGAGCGCTTCCGCCTCCAGCGCTAATTTGATCACATTCGCGATTGAAGCATCCGCCTCCGATTCCTCCACTTTCGCCGAGAGCATGCAGCGTTCGTTCGCATTCGGTGAGCTTGATCGAAGGTTTGCACTTTGTGCTTGATCAGGCGTCCAAAACTGAAACAAATACATTCGCGCCAATCAGCCCTGCCGCTGGACGTAGAGGGCTGTCCTCGTATCGATCAGTGTTCGACCTCACCAATGATTCCGGCGAGTAGAGTAACTATATGCTGGACCTGTCAGTCACGATCTGCTCGCTTGGCACAAATCGTCGGCTCAAGAGGCACAGGGACGCAGTTTGAAAGCCGTTTTTTCCACGTCTGACGTCCATCCGCGTGACCGGTTCAATTACTGGCATGAGATCGCCTGCAAGCTCGTCATTCAGCACGATTCCACCCCACGCTCTCGAACCGGGTTCGAGGCTGAGCTGTGTGTCGGTGAGATCGCCGACCTATCGCTGGTTAGTTTCGAAAACTCGCCAATGGACATTGTCCATACCGATCGCCACGCCTCCCACCACGAGGCCGATGAGATTTTCCTATGCAGGCAAATTTCTGGAGGGCTCGCGTTGGAGCAAAATGGTGCCGGGCGCGACCTAAGCCCCGGCGATTTCACGCTCATCGACCCTCGGCTGCCCTACCGAGGTAAATTCACAGGGACGTCAAAACTCGAGCTTGTAAAGTTGCCGAGGCGACATCTCGAGGCCCGTGTTGGAGCGGCTCATTTGACCCCCCTCTTGGAATTCCGGACAGATGTCGGCGTAAATGGGCTTTTGTCGGGATTCCTCGGCCTATTATCATCGCATGCCGGTCAACTCAGCAGCACCGCCCAACAGATTGTTCAATCGCAACTTCTGGACCTCCTGGCGATGTCGATCGCTACGCTGATAGGGCGGCCTGCGAAGGGCTCTACAACTAAGTCGCTCGTCTCGATGCGATTGCATGCCGCGGTCGAAACGCGGTTGGACGATTCGGCTCTAACGCCAAAGACGGTCGCTACCACAGCCGGCGTCAGCGTAAGATACGCCAACGCCGTATTGTCCCAGCAGGATCTGTCGCTTTCCCGCCTCATCCTTGCCCGGCGTCTTGAGCGCTGCCGGGCAGCGTTCGAAGACCCCAGCCAGACCGACCGGACTGTGAGTGAAATTGGTTACAGTTGGGGCTTCTCCGACATGACTCATTTCGGGCGCGCATTTCGGTCCCGCTTCGGAGTTTTGCCGAGCGAGTATCGTGCCGCCATAAAAGAGAATCGCGCCACCTGACAGATGTTTCCCAATTATTGAGGGGACAATTTAATGATTCTGCGACTGGATCTAGCCCGAGTTAGGGGGCGAAGGCCTACACGACATGCACTTAAGCTCTTCGGCTGTTATTGCTGGCGAACCCGTTCGACGATAACTAAATGGCGTGATCGTCGAATGCACCGGCTGGCTGGGTCGCTTTTCAAAATCGACGGAGGGTCAGGCAACGCGAGCAAAGCTGGTCAACACCTGCCGCACCAGTTCCGCCTGTCGCGAGGTACCGGTCTTTGCCAGAACCTGCTTGCAATAGGTGCGGGCACTGGTGAGGGTCACCCCGAGCCGGGCCGCTATGTCATCCATGGACAAGCCATCCGACAGGAAGATTGCAAAGCGAGCCTCGACGAGGGTCAGGTCAAAATACTCGGCGACAAAGCCGGCCATCCGCGATGATGAAGCCTGTGAACCACGATTCAGGTAAACCACGAAAGCCGTCCCCGATATCGTCTTGCATTCGGTCCACTCTTCTGCCCGACGAATGATCAGGCTGACTTTCTTCCCTGACTCAGTGAGGGCGATCATGGTCTGGGGTTGAGCGGAGGGATCTCCCGCTAGTTTTTCGAGCAGCAGCGCATAACGCCGCCGCGCCGAGCCCGCCAATCTCAAACGGTTCTCGAACCGCACGACCGCCGAGCCTTCGGCAAGAATGGCATCCGCCTCCTCGTTGGAGCCCAGGATCGATCCGTGCCTGTCGAGCAGGACCACGCCGACCCCGAGCGCTGTAGCCGTGCTGGCATAGATTTGCATTTCCGATCGTTGCCGCTCCAGCCGGGAATAGACCTGTACCGAACGGTCGAGATGCGGCAGCAAATGGCGGATCGAACGCGCTCCGTCCGCCGAAAACGGTCCCTGCGCGCCATCGCGCGCACCATAGAGCCAAGCATCGACGCCGTCATGGCGGCCGAAGTAACAGAAGAATGCATGCTCGATGTTCAGCGGCTTACAGAAGCGCGTGTAGAACTCGGAGTTTAGTAAGGCATCTCGCGCGATCAAATCCTCGAAGCGATAGAATTTCCCGACCGACATATGCTCGTAACTGAAGGTCGCTGGAGCCATCGAAAGCCCACTCGGCGTCGGCCACGGTGACGTCACCCTTGGTGCAGCCTACCGGCGTAAATTTGAACATCACGCTGCTGGCGTTGGTGACGGAGCGTAGAAGCGGCGTCAATGACACCCAAGGCCTCTCAGCCAGCGGTGCCTCGTAGATCGCCGCGATCACATCGTCGCGCATATCCTCCCCCGAATTCTTTCGCCCGCCGCGCGTGATCGATTGTCCCCAATTGGAGACAGCGCAACCGGAAGCCCAACGATTAGGGTCTGACGGTACGCAAAATATCCGGCGAGAGAACACATGGATGCTATCGCACCGCTGATGCCCGAGATCGACTTCGCATACGACGAAGTGCTTAACCTGCATGAGCTGATCGCCGAATTGCGCACCCATGGTCCGGTCGTGCCCGTCAAATATCTCGGCGCCCCGGTTTGGGCGATCCTGGGCCATGCCGAACTCAGCCAAGCCTTCAACGACCTTGAGAATTTCGATCCCGACGACGGCTACAAGGTGATTTCTGCCCCGTCGATGGGCAATACGCTTCAAACCATGTCGGGCGAGGAGCACTGGGTCAATCGCGCATCGGTCAGGGCGTTATTTTTGCCGGCCAGTATCCGTTTTTATGTGGAAAAGCTGATCGAGCCAATCGCACACGAGCTGATGGACCGGATCGCCGGCAAGCGCGAGGTCGAGTTCGTCCAGGCCTTCACCCGCCCTTACCCTTTTACCGTCATCACAAGGTTGCTTGGTATTCCGGTCAGCGACGAGGCGATGCTACTGGAATGGGCAGTCAAGCTGATCGACTTCCGGTGGGAACCCGAGGGCGCGCTGAGGTCCAAACGCGAATTCGACTCCTACATGCCGGGGATCATCGACCGCCACCGCCGCGCGCCGACCGACGATTTCGTATCGCACCTCGTCAAGGCCGAGTTCGAAGGCCGGACGCTGGACGATGAGCGCATCTTGTCGTTCTTCCGCCTGCTCTTCCCGGCAGGATCAGACACGACCTACAAGAACGCCGGCAGTCTTTTTGCGTGCGTGCTGGCCGATCCTGAGCTGCGCGCGCAAGCACAACGCAGCTGCCGCGACCGCGAGGCGATCGTCGCCGAAGGCCTGCGCTGGGAAGCACCGACGGCGATGCTGCCGCGCATGGCAACCGGCGACATCAAGCTCGGCGACGCGCACAAAAAAAGGGCGACTGGCTACTGTTCGGAATCGCGGCGGCCAACAATGATCCCAAGGTTTTCCCCAATCCGCGCAAATTCGACCCGTCGCGCGACAACCGCGAACTGATCAGCTTCGGCCGAGGAGTCCATTTTTGCCTCGGCATGCACCTGGCCCGGCGTGAGTTGGAAACAGCGCTGAAGGTCGTCTTCGAGCGGTATCCCGATATCCGCCTGACCCCGGAATCCAAGGTCGAATTCGTCGGTGGTGTTCTGCGCGGGCCCCGCGAGTTGCGGGTACAGCACTACGGACAAGCCTGAGACCAATTCGAGGACGATTTTTGATGCGGGTAAAATTTATCGACGGTTACGGCGTTGAGCATGCCGTTACAGCGGAGCCAGGCCAGAACGTTATGCAATGCGCCACAGAGCATCTCGTACCGGGCATCATCGGCGAATGCGGCGGCGCCATGGCCTGCGCCACATGTCACGGCTATGTCGACGAAGCGTGGCTGAACAAGATTCCCGCGCCATCCGTCCAGGAGCGCGAGATGCTGTCCGGCTGCATCGACAGGCGGCCGAACAGCCGGCTGACCTGCCAGATCTGCCTGTCCGAGGCACTGGACGGCCTGACCATCACCATTCCCGATTCCCAGACCTAAGCGATCCCCGGCAAACTGCGAGTACACAGTCATGAAGCTTGGAATCATTCCTTTGATGCAGAAGGGATTCACGACAAATCCCGCCTGGGCGCGCCCATTCCTCAAGATGATCGAGGCGGCGGAGGTCGAATCCGTGTGGACGGTCGAGCGCCCAATCATGGAGGAGGACTACGAGCCGCTTTATTCCTACACCGAAGACGGACGGCCGCCGATCCTGCCGGATACCGAGATGTGCGATCCGCTTGAGTGGCTCGCCTTCGCTGCGGGCGTCACTGAGACGGTCAATCTGGGTACCGGCGTGCTGCTGTTGCCGCTGCATGCACCGATCATCCTGGCGAAGCGGGGCCGGCCATAACCGGCCCCGCTTCAGCTACAGCCTCGCACATCTCCAAGACACAAGAGGCAGTGGCCAAGGGCGCCCCGATTTAAAGATGCCTTCCGAAATAAATGCTCAGAGCTTCAATCAAGACTTAGCCGAAATCATGCATCCATAAGGATGAAGTAAGTCATTTTTTGCCGCTTCCTGCCAAATCCACGGCCGTCTTGGCGCAGAGGACGTCGGGGTTGCAATGTGCGACATGGGCTGCTCGATGAATGGCATAGATTTTCATGTCGAGGCCGGAGACCCGGCGATGGTAGGTCGCTACCTGTGCCATAAACTCCTCGCTCGCGATGACAGCAGAACCGCTGGTAAAAATCACGGGCTTCGGTGGGCTCATCTTAGAGGCCCGATCTGACTGCCAGGCCGTGCCGTCCGGTTTTCCGAAGCCCGTGCCGGCAGATCGTCGCTCGATTTATGGACGGACACCAATCTAGTTCGCCCGATTCACTTACCGCACATTGACGACCGCCGCTTATGGCGTGCGCGAACTGTTTGTGAGCGATGTCTCCATCGCGCTGCGGGCTTGCGGCACCCGAAACAGTTCCTTCCAATTTGTCGTTGCAATTATTGACGCCCGTCAACGCGCGCAAAAGAAAACTTCCGTATGGTTCGCCAGCGGGCAAGAGCGACAGACATGCCAGCTAACGCCAACGGAAAGGACCCAAACTATGGCCGGTAATCGCGTTCTGACATTTCAGGGGCCCATGAAGCTCGAGGTCAAAACCATCGACTATCCGAAGCTCGAGGACCCGCACGGCAGAAAGATCGAACATGGCGTGATCGTCAAGCTGGTGTCGACCAATATCTGCGGAAGCGACCAGCACATCTATCACGGTCGCTTTGAGGCCCCAAAGGGCATGGTCATGGGCCATGAGAATACCGGTGAAGTCGTCGAGGTCGGCCGCGACGTAGAACTCATCAAGAAAGGAGACCTGGTATCAGTTCCCTTCAACGTCTCCTGCGGCCGCTGTCGCAATTGCAAGGAGCGGCATACCGATGTTTGTGAAAATGCGTACGTCAACGACATCGTCGATTGCGGCGCCTATGGGTTCAATCTCGGCGGTTGGCAAGGCGGTCAGGCCGATTACATGCTGGTGCCATATGCCGACTGGAATTTGCTGAAATTCCCCGACAGAGACCAGGCGATGGCGAAGATCCTGGATCTCACTTTGCTCTCCGACATCTTACCGACCGGATATCATGGCTGCATCGAGGCCGGCGTCAGGACCGGCTCGACAGTTTATATCGCAGGAGCGGGGCCAGTCGGACGCTGTGCGGCTGCGAGCGCGCGTCTTCTCGGGGCGTCGTGCATCATCATAGCGGACAGGAACCGGCAACGGCTCGATCTCGTCAAGAAGTGCGGCTACGAGACCATCGACACCACCAGCACCACTCCGGTGCCCGATCAGATCGAGAAGATCCTTGGTGTTCGGGAAGTCGACGCGGGCGTCGACTGCGTCGGCCTCGAGGCTCACGGCTACGGCGAGGACGACCGCGAGGAGCACTCGGAAGCGATCATCAACGTCTTGTTCGACATCGTCCGCGCCGGCGGCGCGATGGGCATTCCGGGCATCTACACCAACCTAGATCCGGGCGCGCCGAACAGTGCGATGGCCAAAAAAGGCGAACTTCCGCTCGCCTTCAGCAAGGCCTGGATCAAATCGCCGAAGCTCACCGGCGGCCAAGCGCCGGTGATGCACTACAACCGCGATCTCATGATGGCGATACTGTGGGATCGCATGCCCTATCTGCGCGAAGTGGCAAACACCGAAATTATTTCGCTGGAAGACGCTCCGGCAGCCTACAAGACCTTCAGCGACGGTTCGCCCAAGAAGTTCGTCATCGATCCGCACAACATGCTGAAAAAGGCTGCTTGAACGCGCGACGCGAAGCAACATCGACGAGGGCCCGGGATATCGGGCACCGCTCCTAAGGGTCGGCGAGCGCGCAATAGCATACGTTATCTGCAGCTTTCGGAAGGGAAATGCTGATGAGCGTTCATGCCACGAGATTGGCGACGCATGATATCCCAAGGACCATGCGCGCGATTGCGATCGATCATCCCGGCGGCCCGGAGGTGCTATCGATCCATTCGTTGCCAGTGCCCGAACTTGAGGCAGACGAAGTGCTCATCGCGGTCGACACCGCGGGTGTCGGCGGCTGGGACGCCGACATGCGGGACGGGTGGTCGCCAAGCGGCCGCCCTCGATATCCGCTGGTGCTGGGCAGCGACGGCGCGGGCATGGTCGCCGCGGTGGGATCGCGGGTCCGCCGGTTCCAGACCGGCGATGAAGTCTATGCCTATGGCTGGGACAATCCCAAGGGCGGCTTCTATGCCGAATACGTCGCTATCTCGGCCGAAATCGTCGCTCACATACCAGCGCAACTCGATCTGGAACATGCGGGCGCTATTGCCGTCACCGGGCTCACGGCGTTGCAGGGTATCGACGACGCTCTGCATGTGAAGACCGGACAAGCCGTCATCGTTCACGGCGCTACCGGGGGCGTCGGAAGCTTGGCGCTCCAGTTCGCGAAGCTGCGCGGTGCGCGTGTTCTCGCCACCGCATCCGGCGAGGACGGCATGGCCTTGGTCCGCCGCCTTGGCGCCGACATGGCGATGGACAGCCGGCGCGACGATGTCATCGAGATCGCGCGCCGCTTCGCGCGGATGGCGTCGACGCCGTGCTCGCGCTCGCCGGGGGCGATGCGCTCGCACGCTGCCTCGAAACGATTCGCGACGGCGGCAGGGTCGCCTATCCAAACGGCGTCGAGCCCGAGCCGAAGAAGCGGCGCGGCATTGAGATCATTCCCTATAGTGGAACGGCTGGACTTCGCGAGTTCGAGCATCTCAACCGCGCCGTGGAGATGGCGAGGCCTCAGATTGCGATCGCCGCGACCTACAAGCTGGCCGAAGCCGCCAAGGCCCACGAGCGCCTCTCGGCCGGGCACGTGCTCGGCAAGATCGTGCTCCGGATGCATTGAACGATTTTTTTGAATCCATTTTGCCGGATGCCTGCGTCGCTTCCCGGCATTGGACCAGAACGTACGAGATGATCGACTCGCGTCTGAAATCGGTCCCGCGATACCACACGCCGAGCGCTACGC
Organism: Alphaproteobacteria bacterium; assembly: GCA_965276835.1. GTDB lineage: Bacteria > Pseudomonadota > Alphaproteobacteria > BOG-932 > Roseiterribacteraceae > BOG-932. Next base: position 5,814,469 of record OZ255631.1, on the reverse strand, counting down.
TTTCACAAAGGGAGTTGGATCATGGCAAGTGAGACACTCGACGGCCTGAAGGTTGCGATCCTGATCGAAGATGGATTCGAACAGGTCGAAATGGTGGAGCCGCGCAAGGCGCTCGACCAGGCCGGCGCCAAAACTAGCATCGTGTCGCCGAAAGACCAGCGCGTCCGTGCTTGGAAGTTCACGGAGTGGGGCGACGAGTTCCCGGTGGATGTTCCCCTCAATCAAGCCAAGCCAGAGGACTTCGACGCGCTGTTGCTGCCGGGTGGCGTCATCAATCCCGACGCGCTTCGCATCGAGCCTATGGCGGTTGCCTTCGCGAAAGCTTTCTTCGATGCCGGCAAACCGGTCGCCTCGATCTGCCACGGGCCATGGACCATCATCGAGACCGGCGCGGCACGGGGACGCCGCATGACATCGTGGCCTTCACTCAGGACCGACCTAAAAAATGCCGGCGCGGATTGGGTGGATCAGGAAGCGGTTGTGGACCGAGGCCTGGTCACGAGCCGCAAGCCCGATGATATCCCGACGGCATTCAACAAAGAGATGATCAAGCTCTTCGCCGAAGCGCGAGGACGCCGTCATGCTGCGTGACGCCACACGGAGGGGCCTCGCGCGGCGTCGTTTTGGTTCCGTCCGACGCGAGGTCGCGGTGATCGGCCAAGGAACTTGGTATATCGACGAGGGCGACCGGAGTTCTTCGATTGCGGCCCTGCGCCGTGGCCTTGATTTCGGAATGAACCACATCGACACGGCGGAGATGTACGGCCAGGGTGCATCCGAGGAGGTGGTCGGCGAGGCCATCGCGGGCCGCCGTGACGAAGTGTTCCTGGTCTCCAAGGTGCTTCCGCAGAATGCATCACGGTCGGGGACGCAGGCGGCGTGCGAACGATCGCTCACTCGCCTCAAAACCGACCGGCTCGATTGCTATCTACTGCACTGGCGTGGCGTCCACCCACTGGAGGAAACAATTGCGGCTTTCGAAGCACTTCACCGCGAGGGCAAGATTCTTTCCTATGGCGTGAGCAATTTCGATGTGCCGGATCTCGAAGAGGCGTGGGAGATAGCGGGGCCCGGCCGCCTGGCCTGCGATCAAGTCCTCTATCATTTGCAGGAGCGCGCCGTTGAGCATGCCGTGTTGCCGTGGTGCGAACAGCACGGTATTGCTGTCACGGCGTACAGCCCGTTCGGACATGGGGGCTTTCCGGATCTGCATTCGGCCGGAGGTCGCGTACTTGCGGACGTCGCGCGTGCGCATGATGCGACACCTCGCCAAATCGCGCTCGCATTTCTCGCGCTGCACCCGTCGATCTTCGCGATTCCCAAGGCATCCACCGCCGACCATGTTGAAGAGAATGCCGAAGCGGCCGGTGTGCATCTGTCGGATGTCGAGATTGAGCGGATCGATGCCGCGTTTCCCCGAGACCCGCGTCGGCGGGGGTTGCCGGTGCTCTAGTCGATTACCCACCACGGATACCCTGCCGAAAGGCGGCGCCGACTGAAAGGAAGAAGTTATGGTCACCGCAGCACTGTTTGTTCGTGTCGAGGCAAAGCCCGGCAGTGAAGCCGCCGTCGAGAAGTTCCTCAAGGGCGGGTTGCCGATTGTTGAAAGCGAGCCGGCAACGATCGCCTGGTTCGGGCTACGACTCGGACCGTCAACCTTCGGTATCTTCGATGCCTTTCCGAACGACGCCGGACGCAACGCCCACCTTTCGGGGAAAGTGGTAGCGGCGCTGATGTCGGATGAGACTGCCGCGCTGCTGACAAGGCCACCGACGCTCGAAAAGATCGACGTACTCGCCGCCAAGCTTCCTGGGAACGGAGGTGTATGATGCCGGACTAACGGACACCGAACACTTATCGGCTGCGGTATTCGATGGCCCAGTGCCGGCGGACAAAAATAACTTGGTGCGTTGCCGACCAGCATTGCCGATCGAGCGCCCGAGGGGCGATCAGACGTGGTTTGGCTAACACCTATACTAGAGGATGGTTGAGCTGCTGCCGGTTTAGTGGACACCGAGATAGGGTGTTTTCATTAAGCCGGAGGTTGAGATGGAGCGACGGAAGTTTGGACGAGAATTCAAGATCGAGGCGGTCCGCCTGGTCAAGGACGCCCGTCGGGTCTGGCGCGATGTGCTGGCCGACGGCGTCTCCCGCGGCCTGCACGGGATCGAACGGCTGATGCGGGCGCAGGCCTTGCGCGCGAGGCCGCGCCGGCGCGGATTACCGAAGGACGGGTCGAACGCCTGGCCGCGATCGTCGCGCCCAACATGCTCGACCGCCAGTTCTGCGCGGCGCGGCCCACCAGCGCTGGATTGCCGACTTCACCTATATCTGGACGGCCGAGGGCTGGCTTTACGTGGCCGCCGTCATCGACCACCCGAAAGTTGGGGCTGGTCACGGTGGACTCTCCGGACGCGCAGGCGGAATATTCGGCGTTCGAACGGTCGGTCGGATCGTCGACATATCCTGTCAGGATGATTAGACCGTCCATGGCGGTCACCCCTAATGCCGTTGGCCTTTATTTATCTCGGGTTCCGATCGGAATTCCGTCTCCAACCCATTTAGCGTCGTGAGTCGACGCGGACGCACACTTTGAAAAAGTCCGTGCCGACGCTTGGAATGCACCACAGATCAGTGCCTTGAGCGTTATCAAATTCATACTCGATCGATGCAAATTGTCGAGGCGTGCGGTCCAATTACGTAATCTTACGCTACGTAAAACCCCCAAATTCTCCATGGCCTGCTTGATGCGCATCCTGCCTCAACAAACCGTCGGACCAGACGAGGGCGTCCTGCCGAAACCAGTGCTCACACAATGGAGGACAGGGCAATGGGACAGAAGGAGTCATCAAAGCAATTCGGGGGATTAGTGGGCGAGCAACCTTGGCCATGGTCGGCCGGCGCCCTGGACGCATTGGCGACGTCGCCCGTTCGCTATCGCCGCGGACAGGAAATCTGCGGCGACGAGGGCGGCTCCGCCAGCTGGTATCGTGTCGTTGACGGCATTGCGCGGCGATCGCTGATTCGCCTCAACGGCCGGCGGCAGATCGTCGGGCTTCTGCTGCCCGGAGATTTTTTCGGTTTCCCCAGCCGATCCCAAACTTTCGCTATCGAGGCCGTGGGCGAGAACACAATCGTGCGATCCTACCCTCGACATCGTCTGGAGGCGTTGGCGCGGACGAATTCGACGATTGCGCAGGGCGTCCGCGACCTGTTCTTGGAGATGATTTTCCGCCTTGAGGAACAGGTCTTGATCTTGGGACGCACGAGCGCATTCGAGAAGGTGGGAGCCTTCCTGATTAGCCTCGCCAGGCGTCTGGGGAAAGATCTCGCGGGTTGGGTCGTGCTGCCGATGTCCCGCTATGATATTGCCGACTATCTGGGACTGTCGGTTGAAACCGTCAGCCGTGCGCTGAGCGAGCTGAAGAGAAGTGGCATCATCGCATGGGCGGGAACGCGTCAGTTCCGCATTGTCGATGCCGACGCGATCGGGGATGATGCCGGCGGCGGCACGGTTTGGACCCGGTTTCCGGCCGCGGCATCGCAGAGTCGTATGCGGGCGTGATCCCTCCAAATCAACTTCGAGTGGTTGAACCTATATCCGCTCCGACGAACGAGGATACTGTCTATCCAACGCGGCAGTAACGGCCAGCCGAATCGCCTCCGCCAGCGACCGGGTTCCCAGCCGCCTCAACATTCGGGCGCGATGCACCTCGACCGTTCGGATGCTCAACCCGAGTTCATAGGCGATTACTTTGTTGGGTCGGCCGGCTACCAGCCCATCGAGAACCTCCCGCTCGCGTGGGCTGAGTGATCCGATCCTCGTGGCGGCTTCGGGGTCGCGCGGCTCACCCGTCGCCATGGATAGGGCGGCGGTGATGGCCGTGAGAAGGCTCGCATCGTCGAATGGTTTTGCAATAAAGTCGGCCGCCCCGATCTTCATCGCCTGGACCGCCGTTGCGATATCATTTTCACCGGTCATCATGATCACCGGCATACGCTGGCCGATCGATTTGAGCCGCGCCAGGAGTTCGAGGCCGCCCATCTCGGGCATGCGGACATCGAGGAGAACGCATCCTGGGGCCAGGTTCGATGCCATGCTGATAAAGCCTAACGACGAATCATACGAAACCGTGGCGAACCCTTCAATGCGCAGCAGCCGTCCAAGCGATCGAGTCAGCCCTGCATCGTCGTCGACAATATGTATTGTCATCCTGCTCGCCATCGTGCCCTCTCAGGTTCGCGACGGTAAAATGAAGATCGGCATACCGCTCCCGCCGAGCGTCCGGTTGCCGTCGATAAAAAGACCGATCGATCTAAGGCCGCGTGGTGTCGTGACGTTGTTGCTTCAGGACTTGGTCGACCTGGGTCAGCAGTACATCTTCATCGAACGCCTTGATGAGGTAGGAAACTGCGCCCGCCCGCATCGCCCCCGCTTTCGCTCTTTCATCGGTGAACACGGTAATAAAAATGATCGGAATATTGCGACCGGATAGGATCAGTTATTGTTGCAACTCCAGCCCGCTCAATCCGGGCATGTGCACATCCAGGATCAGACAAGGCGGTGGAATCCAGTCGATCCGAATTCCGGAAATCCTCCGCCGAGGCAAATGTCTCCACTTTGACAGACAAGGATTTCATTAGGCGTCGCACGGCATGCCGGATCGACTGATCATCGTCAACTATGATGATAACGGACTGTTCCTGGCTCATGGGTAGGGACTCCGGGCGACAGGCAATCTGAAGCTGAAGATCGCTCCATGGGGAGACCCGGCTTCGGCCAAAAGCCGCCCCCGATGTGCCTCGACGATCGAACGGCTGATCGACAGGCCGATGCCCATGCCGTTGGGTTTTGTCGTAAAGAAAGACTCGAAGAGACGTTTTTGATCGGCCGGAACGAGACCGGAGCCGACATCCGAGACGCTCACTCCGATCTGGTTGTCCTCCTGAAGCGAGGACCGGATGGTCAGAATGCGCGGCCGGTCTTCCACCGCCTCCATCGCCTCGACCCCGTTCATCACTAGGTTGAGAACCACCTGCTGAAGCTGCACGCGGTCGGCTTCGACGAAAGGCAGGTTCGCGGCGAGCTCGGTTTGGACGAGTATCCGATGGCGTTGGAGTTCGTGCCGGGTCAGCGCGAGCAATTCAGAGATGGTTTCGTTGATGTCGACCGTCGACCGCTCCGGCGCCGCATTTTTTAGGAGTGCGCGAATTCGGCTAATCACCGCGCTGGCGCGCTTGGCGTCGCTGACAATGTCGGCGAGCGCTGCACGTGCCTCCTCCAGGTCGGGCTCGGTGGCCGCCATCAGCCTAACGCAGACATTGCCGTTGATGATGATCGCCGATAGCGGCTGGTTGATCTCGTGCGCGATCGACGCGGAAAGCTCGCCCATGATCGTAAGGCGCGTTACGCGGATCAAGCTTTCGCGTGCCTCACTTAGTGCATCTTCCGCTTGTTTGCGTTCAGTGATGTCCTCGATAACGGTGGGAAAGCCGAAAAACTCGCCCATCGCATAGGGCGCTCGTGCAGTGCTGATTCGCGCCCACACGATGTGTCCATCCTTATGACGATAGCGTTTCTCGAGCGTGTGGCTTCCGGCCCGGCGCGCCATGATATCTTCGATAATTGCCTCGGTGATGTCGCGATCATCTTCATGGGTAATGTCGCCCGGGGTCAAGGAACGAAGCTCGTCGGCTGTATAACCGATCATGTTCTCGAATGCCTCATTAGCGGCCGCGATCCGATGATTCTGATCGACCAGTACGATGCCGACGGCCGAGGCTTCAAACATGCCGCGCCAACGCTCTTCACTGGCGCGCAAAGTTTGTTCAGTGCGGCGGCGCTGGTCGACTTCGGCTTGCAGTTCTGCCGTTCGTTCGGCGACGCGGCGTTCCAAATCGGTATTCGCTTCATGCAATGCCGCCTCGGCGCGTTGCCGCTCGGAGATTTCCCTCTCCATCGCCCGATTGGCATCCGCCAGCTGACCGACCCCTGGCAGTGCCAACGCCTGCGGCATAATTTGCCACATCGCAACCGCCGTCGAGATCGAGATCAGTGCCGTGAAGAGCTTGATCACTCCGTCGAGCCGATAGTTGGGATGCCACAACGTCCACACGCCCATGATATGGGTGGTGCCGCATGCCAGAATGAACAGGCTCGTCAGCACGAAAATCAAGGGGAATGCCAAATCTCGACGCTTCGACACGAAGTAAATCAAAGCGATCGGGATCGAGTAATAGGCGAGTGCTATAACGGAATCGGAAATTGCGTGCAGCCAGATCAACTCTGGCTGCCACAGGAAGCACATGCCATGCGGCATATATTCCTGCCGTGAAAACAACCACGATAGATAGGACGTCATGACGTCACCTCCGATGGTCTTTCCCTACATTACCACCGGTGAGCCGTAGTTGCGCTAGCCGTTAGCGGACAAGTTCTCAAGCAGTACCGATAGCGTGACACGCAATCCATTCGGCTGCCAATCGTAGGCGAGCGAACCACCCAGCTGTCCGACGACCGTCCGCTCCGTCAAGATGCTGCCAAATCCGCGCTTGGAGGGTTCCGCGTCGCGGGGCCTACCTGCCTTGCCCGACCATCCCGAAACGAAGGCCCCTTAACATTAAGGCGCAGGTCAAATCGGCGCTTTATCTAGTAGCGGGTTTGTCAAATATAATACCCCCAATCAAGACGAAGGCGGCCCACTTGTGCCATATGACATAAAACTCTATATATACTGCCATATGGCACATGGAGAGCGCGATGCCTCAGGTTCTGCAGACAGCAATCAGCGAACCTTCGACCGGAAGAGTTACCGAAGCCGAAGCGGCAGCCATGTTGCGGGGCGTATTCAATCTGTTCAAGCGCTGGGGCGTGAGCGACGTGCAGGCGAAGCGCCTGCTCGGAGAGCCAAGCCAATCGACCTTCTACCGGTGGAAACGCGGCGAGATCGGGACGGTACCGCGCGATACGGTCTGGCGCCTGGGCGATCTGATGGGTGTCCACAAAGCGCTACGCTACATGTTCACCGAGCCGGAGCGCGGTTATGCGTGGATGTCGAAGCCGAACGAAGCCTTTGGCGGCAAATCGGCGCTCGATCGGATGCTCGGCGGCGCACCCAGCGACCTTTCCGCGGTTCGCGGCTATCTGGATGCCGAGCGGGGCGGATGGTAACGTCCACCCCGTCGGTTGCAGATATCGACTGGCCGGTCAGCCACCGTATCATTCGCACGATTTATCCGCCGATCTGGCTGTTCGAAGATATCGCAGACCGGGCGGACTGGGATCTGATCGCAAGCGCCGAGGCGAAGACGAACCCGCGCGTGCGCGAACAGGTTGGTGATCTGAGCCTGGTTCCCGTCCACCGCCGCCTCTCCGGACCGACAGCCAGCATCGCAATGTCGGCGTTTACCCATGTATCGCGCGACCGACCAGGGCGTTTCTCCGATGGAAACTATGGGGTCTGGTACTGCGGCGATCGCTTTGAGGTGGCGCTGATGGAAACGGCGCACCATTTCGAACGCTTCATGCGCCGCACCAACGAGCCGGCGGGAGATGCCCAATATCGCGAGCTGACTGCGCACATCGTCGGCGCCCTGCACGATCTGCGCGACGACCGATTCCTCGAATGTCTGGCCCCGGACGATTGGCGCCCTGCCCAAGTGCTCGCGGCTTCGTTGCGGCACTCCGGCAGCGATGGGATTGTTTACCCCAGCGTCCGTTGGCCCGTGGGGCAAGCCGCCGCGCTCTTCTGGCCGGATATCATCTCGCTCCCGATCACCCAGGCACAGACCCTCCAATACCATTGGGACGGGCGCAAAATGACCCGATACTTCGTCATTGGCGGCTCGGATTGGTATGCTCTACCGCCTCCTTGATGGCGCCCGTTCAAAGACATCGAGCGGAAGGGTGCAGCACACCCCAATTCATTGTTGGGCCGATCGACCTGCAGATGGATGAACCACCACACTCGGCTTCACGCATAGTGAAGCTGCTGTCCAATGCCGATGGTCGGAACGGCCACGTAGCCTCCTCGGCGACGCGTGCTGGTTGCTTTCGGGAAGAGTTATTGCAGAAATCGGGAAGGCCAGACTATCGGTGCAATCCTCCGCTCGCGAACAAGAATTTCTGATCCGAAGCGAACCTAGATGACTGGAGCCCCGGCTTCCGCTTAACGCCCGTTGTCGCCGTAGGCCGAACAAGGGTTGCCGCCCGAAGCGGCCGTTCGGTGCGCCGCTGGCAGCGATCATTCCCGATCTGCATAATACTGGCTGTTGCGGTGATCGAATGTATTCGCTTTCAATCGATATATCCTACTTATCCCACCTTCCTTTTTTGTGAACAGTGGGTTCGCGAATTTCGTTATCCAGAACAACATCTGCAGAACAGTTGGGGCAGGTGAACTCGATCCGGCGCTGATTTGCGATCTCTCCAACTCGAATAACATGCTCAGCGTTGCATGCTGGGCACCGAATAACGCTGCCATACGTGCTCATGTCGATTTCTCTATGCCTTGTGGCGCAGAAGTGCGCCGCTGATGTCCCGGCTAAAAGTCCCCAGGCGCACACTATAGGCAGGTCAGCCCGCGCGCGCGCCACATCGCCACAACCCCGATCGCGATCGTTGAGCCAGCCACGCTCGTGGCCGTCGGAGATGATTTGATCCAACAGTTCGGATTTCACGATATCATCTTCGCGATAATCTTTCTCCGCCCGCATATAGAGCGCGTGGTTAGGCACATCGTGCTCGCCAGCCAGTCCTCGGTGCCGGTCCGGTAGACCTCCTCCCGCCCCTTGCAAAGAACGATCCTGTTGTCGTCTCCCGGAAGTATCTTGACTAGCTCGACGACGTCGGACCGGGGGATGTCGAAGTGCATGGCTGTGTTGAATGCCTTCCAGTTCTTCGGCTTCGCCAGCAGATGATGGCGTCGGTGTTCGACATCAGAGATAGTCCCGTCGATATCGACGATCACAGCTTTCATGTTATTTTCCTTGGTCTCCCGTCGTTCGCGCCGGGCTTCTTCATTACCCAGGTCATGGCGGTTCGGAAGGTCTGGATCACCGCGCCGACCATCGGGCTCCACCCCTCGTCACGCCTGATCGGCACCGTGGCGAGGCATTCCATCGAGAAGATCGTTATATTATGAATTATGCCTGGAGCGTTTTGAAAGAGCGCGCATTCTTTATCTCATTTGCCGGCGACGCGTTCCATTTTGACGTCTCATGGCTGGGGATCATCCTGATCATTGCGGCAATGGTTCTTTGGAGACGCCTCCAGCGTTAGGTCGGCCCAATGCAAGGCCGAATAATACTCAGTTCGGTTTTGCGCCCATCCTTGCCATTCCAGGGCGCTGTGACGTTCCACGAAGGCAGCCGTTCGCACTTCACCGGGCGCCACGGGCCGAGCGGAGCCGGCAGCAAAACTACGCTGACGGCAGCAAAGACCACTTTGGTTCGCGTGATTCCTGCAAGACCCTTTCAGCGGCGATTTCCCGATCGTACGCATCTGGACAGCGCCGCAGACGATGGATCTCCCTTCGCATTATGCTCCGCTTCCAAGAGCGCCGAATGGATCGTCATTGATTACACCGCCTTGAAGGCCAGCGATGGCAGCTTGAAACTGCGGCCAGGCGTTGGCTTCTGAGTCCCCCGTTAGGTTCGCATAAAGCTGTGCCCAAGTTCCGGAGCTCCCCAGCGCAACCAAACCCACCGCGATCTTGCTTAGATTTTTGCCCAGGCTCAGGAGCCAGGAGATGAAGGCTATCCCACATCCGGTACTATCCGCGCTTTGGTCGGTGGGATCCGTGTTGGTGACATAGTCCGGCATGCCGTCCGCCGCCCATTGCGGGGCCGTCGCAAAATCGCTCAGCGCGTTGTTGCCGATAACCGCTGCGCACCAGCGTGAGAGCGCCTCGCCCGTGCTGACGCCGCATAGGTTGCCGCCCATCGAACACTCGCTGAGTTCTGCCTCAAACAAGGCAGAGACGCGGGCGGAGTTGCCGAAGGAAGCGCAAACTTCGATCGCGGATCCCGACTGGTAGTCGCAACCGCCATGGTCGGCTCCTCCAGTACCATCGGTTTGTCCGCCCAATGCAAAGACGATAACACTTACAGATCCTCCGGTGGTGCCGAAGATCGCGTCGTTCGCCGTGGCAATGCGGTCGGCATCCGCAAGCAGATCGTTAGCGTTCTGAAGCGCGGGAGCGCCAAGGGACGGATCGACATAGACGGTGACACGGCCGCTAGCACTGGTCCCCACAAACTGAGACGTGCCGGTGAAGCTCGGCCATTGCGGAGCCGCCGGTCCGGTGACCCCCGCAGCCGCGGAGACTGGTCTTCCGGCGATCGGTCGAAGCGGGTGGTTCATCTGATTCACTCCTCTAAGTTGAGGCGTCGGTTGCGCACCCCGATTCACGCTTATCGGTTCCATCTAACGTGGGGTCGGTATAGGTCAGATTCAGCCCGCGCAATTATCCTGTTTTGTGATAATCGCGCTAAGTTACGCCAATAGCACTCCTCGGCTTAGCGCCCATGTCGGCCGCTCAGCCGCAATGGTCCTGTACTCAAAAGCGAACATAAATGTCGGCGTCATTCCGTCGGCCTTATGGGGGGCGGACGTGACAGGACTGATCGGCGGAGTCTGGCCCGTTCTCAGACATTCGACACGACGTTTCAAACGACCGCTCTGCACAATTATCGGACGAGCGATGATCCTCGCGTCTTGATCGTCTGTACTCGTCTCTGTCGGCGGTCGGGTGTTATCATGATCCTAGAACGGCGGCGCTCCGCTGCCGGAAGTAGCTGGAGGGGGACCCATGACGGGGATCAGTCGGGCGGTACGTAATCACGAGCAAGCCGCCTCCTATCTTGAACGCGCCGCCTCGCACCATCGCCTGTCCGCCAAACACTACCAGGCCGGCGATCATGACAAAGGCGCCTATGATGCCTATATCGCCCACGCCTGCGCGCGTCATGCAATGCATCTTTCGGATGAGGCCGCCCGCCTGCACGTCGAGGAATACCCCGACACGGTCAGGCCCGGTTGACGCCGTAGAGCAGCCATAGCAAGCAGGATTTCAGGGGTTATGCGGTCCTGTCGGCGGCGTCGCACGTCTCCCGTAAAATCCGCGGGAGTAGGGCTTCGATGGTCCGCGGCGAGATTTGAAGCGCGTCAAATCTTGGAGCATCCGGCCCAGCGACATTATCGATCTGCATCAGCTCCACCTGATTTCTGGTGATCGGGGGACGCGGCAGAAACTCCGAGGCAAATCCAATGACGCGCCACAGAGAGAATGGAAACGGAAGTAGGAAGGGCCTCCTGCCCGCGCTGCCGGCAGCCGTCCTCAATAGGGCTTCATAGGTATAAACGCGCGGCCCGGCTAATTCATAGACCCTATGCGGCGCCGGCATTCGCAATATGCGCGCGATCGCCTCGGCCACATCCTCCACATAAGCCGGCTGCAGCGTCGTATCCCCGCGCCCGAACATTGGGAATACCGGTATGTGCCGCAGCATCTTCAACAGAGGCGTGAGCAAAGCGTCATCAGGTCCGAACAGGACGGCTGGACGAATGATGGTGGCCGAAGGAAATGCGCAACACAGCCGCTTCGCCTTCGCCCCGGCTGGCAATGTAAGAAGAGGATGACGGCGCGCCGTCGCCGATTCCGGAAACATGTACAATTCTTTCGACACCCCGGAGGCGGGCAAGCCTTGCTACGCGTTCGGCGCCCTCAACATGGACCGAGTGAATGTACGGCCCCCTCGCTCAACGTAAAGACTGACGGCGTTCACGACAGCCCACGCACCGCTGACAGCGGCCACGGTTGAGGCATTGTCAATGATGTCGGAATGGACCGATTCGATAAGAGTATCGCCGCCGGAAAACAGCGAACGCGCGCGATCGGGATGCCGCGAGGCGATACGAACAATAAAACCCGCTTTGAGCAGATGGCGGACGACGTGACCGCCGAGAAAGCCGGTTCCGCCAATCACCGTTACAGGTCGCGTCGACTTTGCGGGATCATGTTCCCGGCGCCTTCCTGTATCCGCGATCGTGAACGACACAGACGGGATACCTCATCCTTTCTGCCTTGATTCCTAACGCCCGATAACCCAGGTGTAAAAGAGCGAAACTTACATGGAGGATGCCTAAACAACATGGATCCACCGGGTAGTTTTTGAGGTGCCGATCGCTTGGCTTCGGCAACCGATAACAAAGTCCAAGAATACACTCGGTAATCCGAGTGCGGAGTGTTGAGCCTCCGTATTTGACCCCCGCAAGTCCTTGGATGGGCGTTTAGCGGGGGTCTCGTTGAGGGCGCGGTAGGATACGGCACCGTCGTCTTGGTTTGACCGCCGTGCAGTACTGTCAAGGTATTTTCGCAGCTTCCTGGCACTCGCGGACGGGGAGTGCTAAAACTGCGCGACCGGGGCAATGCGCCCTTCATCTTCCAGGAGAGCTGCTATGAATTTTCGTCCGCTGCACGACCGCGTGCTGGTTCGGCGTATCGAAGCTGAAGAAAAGACCAAGGGCGGGATCATCATTCCCGACACCGTCAAGGAAAAGCCGATTGAGGGCGAAGTGATCGCCGTCGGTTCGGGCACGCGCGACGAGCAGGGCAAGGTTCACGCGCTCGACGTCAAGAAGGGCGACCGCGTCCTGTTCGGCAAGTGGTCCGGCACCGAAGTGAAAATCGACGGTGAAGACCTCATGGTCATGAAGGAAAGCGACATCATGGGCGTGGTCGAAGTCGGCGTGGCCAAGGCCAAAGCCGCCTAATTCAAATGCGCTCGACATAATCTAGATACACAAGGATCAATCACATGGCTGCCAAGGACGTAAAGTTCAGCGTCGATGCTCGCTCGCGGATGCTGCGCGGCGTCGATATTCTCGCCGACGCGGTCAAGGTGACGCTGGGCCCCAAGGGTCGTAACGTCGTCCTCGACAAATCGTACGGCGCTCCCCGCATCACCAAGGACGGCGTCACCGTCGCCAAGGAAATCGAGCTTGCCGACAAGTTCGAGAACATGGGCGCACAGATGGTGCGCGAGGTCGCCTCCAAGACCAGCGACCTGGCCGGCGACGGCACCACCACCGGCACCGTTCTGGCCCAGGCCATCGTCCGTGAAGGCGTGAAGGCGGTTGCCGCCGGCATGAACCCGATGGACCTGAAGCGCGGTATCGACCTGGCGGTCGCGGCTGTCGTCGAAGACATCAAGTCGCGTTCCAAGAAGGTCTCGACCAACGACGAGATCGCCCAGGTTGGCACCATCTCGGCCAACGGCGACACCGAAGTTGGCCAGATGCTGGCCAAGGCGATGGAGCGCGTCGGCAATGAGGGCGTGATCACGATCGAGGAAGCCAAGTCGCTGGAAACTGAACTTGAGGTCGTCGAAGGCATGCAGTTCGATCGCGGCTATCTCTCGCCGTACTTCATCACCAACGCCGAGAAGATGATCGCCGAGCTGGAGAACCCCTACATCCTTCTTCACGAGAAGAAGCTGTCGGGCCTGCAGCCGATGCTGCCGCTGCTCGAGGCTGTCGTGCAGTCGGGCCGTCCGCTGATCATCATCGCGGAAGACATCGAAGGCGAGGCTCTGGCCACGCTGGTCGTCAACAAGCTGCGCGGCGGCCTTAAGGTCGCGGCCGTGAAGGCTCCGGGCTTCGGCGATCGCCGCAAGGCCATGCTGGAAGACATCGCCGTCCTGACCGGCGGCCAGGTCATCAGCGAAGATCTGGGCATCAAGCTTGAGAACGTGACCGTCGACTATCTCGGCACCGCCAAGAAGGTGCGGCTGACGAAGGACGACACCACGATCATCGACGGCTCGGGCGCCAAGGCCGACATCGAGGCCCGCATCGCGCAGATCCGCGCGCAGATCGAAGAAACCACGTCGGACTACGACAAGGAAAAGCTGCAGGAACGTTTGGCCAAGCTGGCCGGCGGCGTTGCGGTTATCCGCGTCGGCGGCGCGACCGAAATCGAGGTGAAGGAACGCAAGGACCGCGTCGAAGACGCGATGCATGCGACCCGCGCCGCGGTTGAGGAAGGCATCGTCGCCGGCGGTGGCGTGGCTCTGCTCTATGGCCAGAAGGCGCTGCTCAACCTGAAGCCCACCAACGACGATCAGCGCCGCGGCGTCGATATCGTTCGTCTGGCGCTGACGGCTCCGGTTCGCCAGATCGCCGAGAACGCCGGCATCGACGGCTCCGTCGTCGTTGGCAAGCTGCAGGAATCGACCGACACCAACTATGGTTACGATGCCCAGAAAAACGAGTTCACCGACATGGTGAAGTCGGGCATCATCGACCCGGTGAAGGTTGTCCGCTCCGCGCTGCAGTTCGCCGCGTCGGTTGCCGGCCTGCTGGTCACGACCGAGGCGATGGTCGCCGAGCGTCCCGCGCCGAAGGCCCCGCAGATGCAAGGCGGTGGCGGCATGGGCGGTATGGGCGACATGGACTTCTAAGTCCGGTCAACCAACCGACCATACGAAACGCGAAGGCCGGAGGGGCAATCCTCCGGCCTTCTGCTTTTGACAGGTTAACTTGGTGAAGGCCGCTAAGGTTCTCGACAGCGCTTCCTGGCGCAACATCGCCAGGAATACCTTCTCCCCGGTCAAGCTGAGCCAGACCGTCAGAAATCTATCGGTTCAGCTCACCACGATCCGTAGCAGCGCCGATCAGCAGATGCTCAACGGGGGTAAGGCGTATGACACGACGATCTCCAACGGCGGCACGCAATATGCCGACAGCGGACTTATTAGCGGCACAATGATCTCTAACGGAGGTCGTCAGGATGTTCGGGACGGCCATGTTGTCGGCGTGACTGTGGAGAATGGCGGGATCGAGGTGATTCATTCCGGCGCGACTGCAGTGGGCTGACGGTGATGAAGGTGGCGAGCTGGTGCTCGACGGCGGCACGACAAAGGGGATGACCCTCAGCAGCGGCGCCGTGGTGGTCTACGAAACACTGTTGTCCGGCATGTCGGCGAAAAATGTCGTCGTTGCAGACGGCCTCTCTCAGACGGTCCTCTCGAGCGCAACTGCCACCGGTGCTAGGGTGCTGAGCGGCGGGAGCATCACCTTGGGCGGTGGGGTCGTCAAGAAATTGAGCGTCGCCCGCGGCGGCACTGTTTACGTTGCGTAAACGACGCCGCTGGCCGGCTTCTCTGTCGCAAACGGCGTTGGACTGTTCGTCGAGACCGGCGCCTCAACGCGCGGCGCGATCGTCAGGCATGGCGGACAGGAGGTGGTCGGTTCTGGCGCAAGCGCGAGCGGCACTCTTGTAGCGGGCGAGTTCGATGTCTCTCCCGGCGGGATCGTCGTGGATACGACGATCGGAAGCGGGGGTGTCGATAGACTTTTCGGAACCGCATCCGGCACGGTCGTTAAGGATGGCGGCGAGCTGGGCTCGAAAAGCTGGCGCCCCGTGCTGCTCTGCATCCATGAGTGATGTACGGCGGTCGGGGTCAAATGGTTTCCTGAAATGAAATAAATGTGCGAGAAATCTTTCTGTCCGCAGGATAGACGGCCAATCCGTGGTTTTGTATCGGAGGACATAATGGCTTTGCCACCGCTCCCGAAGAACACTGCGCTCGGGTAGCGGCATCGCCTCAGACCCAGCACCAGGAGGTGCCGAGTGGACATGATTGTCGTCGAACAGGTCGCGCCGATCGACCTCTACATCACCCTTGAGCTGCATCGCCGAGTGCCCAAAAACACGGATCACCTCATGGAGAAGGTGGCGCTGCAAGACATTGCCGCGCAAATGTTAGACCACCCTGAACAAGTGCTCGCAAAGCTTGTCGAACGGGCGATGGAAATGACCGGAGCTGTGTCGGCCGGGATCAGCGCGTTTGAGACGCAGGAGGGGACGCCAGGAATTTTCCGGTGGCGTGATTTGAAAGGTGAACTGGCTCCGTTTGAGGGCGCGATCACGCCGCGCAATTACAGCCCTTGCGGTGTATGCCTCGACCGGTTCGAGCCTACTCTCACGCGCCACCCCGAGCGCCACTACACGTGGATTGCTGAGGCCGGTGTGTGCTGTCCCGAAGTGCTGCTGGTACCGCTTTACATCGCGCATGGGCAGCCGCTTGGCACCCTGTGGATCGTGTCCGAAAAGGAAGGTCACTTTGACAGTGGCCATGCCCGCATTATGCGGGAACTAGCATCGTTCACGGGTATCGCGCTTACCATGCTGCGAGATCAGGAGCGCTTGAAAGATGCCGTAGCGCAGCAGGAAATCCTGACGGCCGAGATGAGCCATCGCGTAAAAAATCTGTTCTCGATCGTCGATGCGATGATTCACATGAGCAAGCGGTCCGCCACATCGGCGGCCGACATGGCGGCAAGCCTTTCCGGTCGATTGCACGCCCTTGCGGCTGCCCATGCGCTTGTCCGACAAAGCTTCGACACCGGGCTGGGCGAGCCACTTCAATCGACAGCCAGCCTGAATGAGCTGATTCTTGCGATCCTCAAGCCCTATGACGTGGTCGGCGCCGAACGCTTCACGATAGAGGGGCCAGACATCGGTCTAGGCGATCAGGCGACCACCGGCCTTGCGCTTGTGCTCCATGAACTCGCAACCAACGCCGCAAAATATGGCGCATTCGTTCGCGATGAGGGCCGCGTGTCCGTGACCTGGAAGCGCGAAAGTGAGACCCTTGCTTTACAATGGCGCGAAAGTCGGGGCCCAGCGATTGCGGCTGAGCCCGTTCGACAAGGGTTTGGGAGCACCCTGGCGCGCGACACGATCCTGCGCCAGCTCGGCGGGACATTTACCCTCGACTGGAAAGAGCAAGGGCTAGTGGCAAACTTCGTGTTGCCGGTCGCAAAGCTGGCGGATTAATCAGCCGCTTGCACCGTTGCGTTTCAAATATTTGAAACATGCGCCACAATGATTGTCCGCTTTTAGGAAGCCCCGAGTACTAGGTGACAGCTAGGATGGGTCGATAGGAGTCGGTATTCTCGTCACTCAAGACCGAGCGGTGACCATCCCTCAATGAGCTTTCCAGGCGCGATGTAGCCTTTGATAAATAGCCCGGCCAGGATCATTTCGGTCACTCCAGACGGTTGCGACCAGCGGAAGGATCAAGCTCACAGAACGCCCCGTCATACCCTCAGGCATCTTCGACAAAAACAGTAGGTGTTTAGTCCCGGGCTTTGATGGTGCATTATTTCCCTGCGAATGGAGGGACGCACTATGGGCCAGATTCTTCACGGCAGCGCCACAACGACAGAGGCAATCCGTCGAACGATACAGCATAGTCAAGAGAGCCTGAGGGTTCTGGCTAAGCGCTACGGCATCAACCAAAAGACCGTCGCAAAGTGGAAGAAGCGCACGTCAGCCGCCGATCTGCCGACCGGACCGAAGGACGCGAAGTCGACGGTGCTTTCGATCGAGGAGGAGGCGATCATCGTCGCCTTCCGCCAGCATACGTTGCTGCCGCTCGACGACTGTCTCTATGCCTTGCAGGCGACGATTCCCCGTCTGACCCGCTCGTCATTGCACCGCTGCCTTCAGCGTCACGGCATCTCGCGGCTGCCGGACGTCGAAGGCGACAAGCCGGGCAAGCGCAAGTTCAAAGCCTATCCCATCGGCTACTTCCACATCGACATCGCTGAGGTACGGACCGCCGAAGGCCGGCCTTACCTCTTCGTTGCGATCGACCGGACCTCCAAGTTCGCCTTTACCGAGCTGCATGAAAAAGCCACGACCCGTGTCGCCGCGGACTTCCTGCATGCCTTGATCAAGGCCGTGCCCTACAGGGTCCATATCGTGCTGACCGACAACGGCACCCACTTCACCGATCCACGGGCTGAAAGCTGGAGCCCAGTCGAGATCAGGCAGATGATCGAACGCAAGGAAGTGTTCCGGGCCCATGCCTTCGAGTACGCCTGCGCCATCACCAACATCGATCATCGTCTGACCAAGCCCATGCACCCTTGGACCAACGGCCAGGTCGAACGCATGAACCGCACGATCAAGGAGGCGACCGTCAAACGCTTCTACTACGAAACTCACGAGCAGCTCCGACGCCACTTGGCCGACTTTGTCTCGGCTTACAACTTCGCCAAGCGGCTCAAGACCCTCAAGGGCCTCACCCCGTACGAGTTCATCTGCAAAAGCTGGACAAAAGAGCCAGAGAGATTCACCCTCAACCCGATCCAGCAAATGCCGGGACTAAACATCTAGCGTGCAAGCGCTTTCGTCCAAGTGGAATTCGCGGTCATCGCTTCGACGATGACGAAGCGTGTGCCCTAACAAGCGAATGACCGTTTTTGGGATAACAGTCCAGTTAATAGAGTGGCCAACTTGGGTCGATCTCAGACCCCTACTGTAAAGCTTCCCGGTGCTTCCCGTACCCAGTGAGATGAGATGGCAAGGAAAGCCTATCGCCCCCCCACAATAGGGCGCATGGTCAGCAGATGCCCGGCATGTTTAGCCAAGCAAGCTGCGAAGCCAGGGCACTTGATCTGGAAGTGAAGGCGGAACAGTGGGAATGGCTGAACGCCAATTTCAGCGCCGAGTGCCGCGAGGTGGCTAAGGGTTGGCGCTGGTTAGCACGACAAGCCGAATGGCAAGACCAATATCTACACTAACGTAACGTCGGAATTTCCCGACGTGGCCCTGCCTCCGCCCCCGAAAGACATTTGTGCTCGGGTCGGCACCGCCTAAGCAAGGGGTGCGACGCGATGGCCTTCGATAAAGATTTACGTGCATTGATCCGGGCACTCAGAAGCGGGTCACGCCGACCGTTTGCCCACCTGCTCGGCCCGCCGAAGGTTTTGGACGGGCCCGATGTAACCGATCAGAGCCAGATACCCTCAGAGCAACCGGCAGCGTCGCCGCCCGAATCCCCCGCAGCCGATTGATGATCAAACCTTGCCGGCATACTTATGTTTGACCGCGCTCAGTGCATCGCTAAGGCCGTCGAACTTGAGAAGATGGCAGAGAACCGCTCAGGATCGCGCGAAGCTTACCTAGATATGGCGATAACCTGGCGGCATATGGCCGAACTGGCAAAGCTGCAGGACGACCAAGAGGTCAACTCCTAGAGCTCGAATTCGATCCGACGCTGCGGGATTGTGATGGAATGTAACAGACAAACAGCGCGGATGGTTTGACTTCCGGCTATGGGGGGATGATACAGCGGAACCGTTAACTCGGTAACCGACAGCTGGCCCAACGCAATAACAAATAAGGAAAAATTAGAATGAGCGACAGCGACCGCGCGCAACTCGATACAACGACTCTGCTCGACTTGACGACGCGGATTGTCCGCGCCTATGCGCGCAACACAATCCTCTCGGTCGCTGAACTCGTTCAAGTCATCGACAAGGTTTCGCGCGCCCTTGGCGCGCTCGGCAATAAGCCGGATGTGCCAGTCGCGCCCCCGCTCTTCCCGGCGGTGCCGATCAAAAAATCGGTGTCTCCCGACTTCCTCATCTGCTTGGAAGACGGCAAGAAATTCAAGATGATGAAGCGTCACCTGATGAGGCAGTACGGCCTGAGCCCGGCGGATTATCGCATCAAATGGGGTTTGCCGGGCGACTACCCGATGGTCGCCTCGAACTATGCCGCGACGCGCTCGCGTCTCGCCAAAAGTTTCGGCCTGGGCAACGCTCCGGCGCGGGTGCGGCCGGGCGAGCCCGTCGCTAAGCGGGGCCGTCCGCGTAAGCCGCCTGAAAGCGCTGCGGGCGGCGAAACGGCGCCGCAGCGCTTTTTCAGGTACCAGCCCGATGGTTGGCAAATCCCTTTTCGCCTTGGCGGACGCCGCCGCGGCGGTACGCCGTGGTCGCCCACTGAAGATCGCGGACCAATGGTGCCATCCCCAAGGAACGTTATATCCCAATCATCGGGACGGAGTCAGAGGCCCTTAACAGCGTCTTCGCGCACGCAGTCAGATCGTTCGCGTGCTTGGCATCGCGGCTAACCCAATGTCTGCTTTCAGGAAGCCGCGAAGGCGTCTCAAATGTTGGTGCCGGGTCGTGAGCCGACATGACACTCGCCAGGCTGACTTCAAAATCCGCTGTGTCGGGCAGCTCCCCCTCTCGACTTCAATACTTTAGGTCGAGGCGCCTTAATTTCTCAGGGCCGATGTTGGCCACAGAGGAGAGAGGCAATGGGACATTCCGAGTTTGATCCGGCCGCCAAAGATCGGCGAGCCTGGAACGTAGGTCGAAAGGTGGGAAGTAAGCGCGCTCTGAAGCCACAGCAAGTCTGGGCTATCCGTTTTTGGTTGGACCGAGAGGAACGGCTGCGGGATCGCGCGATGTTTGATCTTGCGATCGACAGCAAGCTTCGCGGTTGCGACGTGGTCAAAATCAAGATCGGCGAGATCACTACCGGCGATCGCGTTCGCTCTCGTGCAATTGTTATTCAACAAAAGACGGGGCGGCCCGTTCAATTCGAGTTGCTTGAGGGGGCCGGCCGCCCTCTCCCTCGAATCTCAGTGGAACAGAGGCCGGCATAAAGAACATCTTGCTGAGACCGCTTATGATCGCACGGGGACGCTCCTGAAGAACGCGGACCCGAGGTACTGCTTTTCGCCGAGGACGAGACATGCTCCTCAGCCACTCGACTTTGGTGTGGCGCTCAGGATAGTCGACAGCGTGGATACGGGCCGTGACCTTTGGTGTGCGAATTTCGGTGATCAATGCGGTCCCCCTATGCCGACGATAGAAATCGGGGTACTCGGAATTGTTGGAAGAGCCGATGAACTTCAGCGACAACCAGAGCGTACCAAGCTTGAGAGTACCGTTCGCCCTCGGCATTTCCCAGCAAGTCGAACTCTGATTTCGCCGAAGCGCCCGAAGCGGCTGGCCGGCAGGCACCCGCGCTGAGGGATTTTAATGACTCCCCGAGCGTTTCGGGTGTTGAATGGCAAGCCGGAGGTTGCATTGCGCTTTACTATCCGGCGGCTAAAGGGGTGAAACATGGCCGCACCTATGACCACCGTACTGGCGAGCCGCGAGGCGGTACGCGCGCATTACGACGAACCCCACGAGGTTGCGGTTCGCAAGGAGATGAAGCGGCTGGACCGGCATTGCCGCGCCTTTATCGCCGCCGCCCCCTTCGTGGTGATCGCCACCGCCGATATGCAGGGCCGGGCGGACGCGTCGCCGCGCGGCGATATTCCGGGTTTCGTCGCCGTTCATGACGACACGACGCTTCTCATTCCCGACCGCCGCGGCAACAACCGGGTCGATACGATGATGAACATCGCCGAGAATCCTCATGTCGGGCTTCTGTTCATGGTGCCGGGCATGAACGAGACACTTCGCGTCAACGGCACGGCCCTGATCACGATCGATCAGGCGCTTCTGGCGCCGCAGGCCGCGCTCGGGAAAACACCCGAAGCCGCCATCGTCGTCACGGTCGAGGAAGCATATTTCCAGTGCGGCAAGGCGCTGGTGCGCTCGGATCTCTGGAACCCCGAACGGCGCATCGAGCGCCGCAGCTTACCGAGTCTCGGGCGAATCCTCGCCGATCAGGTCGATTTCCCCTATGCGCCGGACTTGGATAAGGCCATCGAGGAAGATTATCGGAGCGGGCTATACTGACAGTCACTCAAACTGGCCGGCGTTTCGAACGGGAGTAAGGTGGTAGCGCGCGGTTCGAGATGATTCCTCGAACGACTAGAAACGCTTATAGAGTACCGCGCTCATGAAGGCTTCTTGATCCGGAAATGACCAGCCCGATCTATCAAATGAGTCATCTGGGCAGCCGCTTGAACCGTCAGGGGATGATGGGTGAAGCCCGGCCTCGGAGAGATGTAGGCCGCCATTTCGCGAGCGAGATCGCGCTGCCGATCGGATGCTTCCGCCAGCAACGATATCACTAGGTTCTCCAGCGCGATCACGCGAATGCGGAGTTGAACCAGCTCGGTATTTGTCAACTGAGGGGCCTCGTATTGCACATCGCCGGCAATCAAGCCCTTTTGCGGGTTGTCAGGTATCGCGCCACCCTCGTTATCCCACCTCGAAAGCGCTCTTTGGCGTTGATGCGAAGAATCCAGGACACTTGGGTTTTTATTCGGCATGCGGAGACTCCTGAAGCAACGAAGAATGTTGCTCTTTTTCAACTGTCGGCCTGCCTTTCTACTTAAGGAGGCGAACCATCTTAGCAACACCAAAACAAACCCGATGAGTACCAAAATTCCGGCTCTGACACACAAATGCGTATGAACCGCCCACCGCGGCGAGGACGACAAAAGGGAACGACATTCGTTGCCGATGGTTGCCTCGATGACCGTCAACTCCCGTCTTGTTTCGGCCCGACGCATGAATGTGCTCAAAGGAGGTCTGCGGTGATCATTCGATCCTCGGATCAAGTGCCTCGCGTCACGGTGCTGAAGCGTTTTCCGGTGCCGCGGAGCTTTGATGTGTCGCCAGAGTCGCGCATCAAGCGGGGACGGACGTGGCCGGCTCCAGCCGGGGTGACCCGGGTGAAAGCGTTTGAAATCTATCGCTACGATCCGGACTCGGAAAGCAATCCGCGTCTCGATACCTTCGAGGTCGATCTCGACGACTGCGGCCCGATGGTTCTCGACGCCCTCATCTTGATCAAGAATGAAATCGACTCGACGCTCACGTTCCGCCGCTCTTGCCGCGAGGGAGTCTGCGGTTCGTGCGCGATGAACATCGATGGCGCGAACTGGCTCGCTTGCACACGGTTCATTTCCGACTTGGCCACGCCGGCGACGATCTATCCTCTCGCGAATATGAGGATCGTCAAGGACCTTGTTCCCGATCTCACACATGTTTTCGCGCAATACGAGATGATCGAGCCTTGGCTTCGCGCGAAGACACCGGAGCCCGAGAGGGAACGACTCCAATCTTCGGACGAGCGAAGCAGACTCGATGGCTATTATGAGTGCATTCTCTGCTTCTGCTGCACCTCGGGCTGCCCAAGCCATTGGTGGAACGGAGAGCGCTTTCTAGGACCTGCCGTGCTCCTTCAGGCTTGGCGCTGGCTGGCCGATAGTCGTGACGAGGCAACGGGCGAGCGGTTGGACAACCTTGAAGATCCGTTCCGGCTTTACCGGTGCCACACCATTCTCAACTGCACGCGGACCTGTCCGAAGGGGCTGAACCCCGGAAAGGCCATCGCCGAGATCAAGAAGATGATGATCGAGCGCCGAAGCTGACCGCGATAAAGAGTGAGGATCGATAATGTCTAGTTCCATGGCAAAACGGCCCAGACCGCTTTCTCCTAACATTCAGATTTATCGGCCGCAGCTCACGTCGGTCCTGTCGATCGTCAATCGGATCACCGGCATCGTCTTGAGCATATATGCCATCGCGTTGGTTGTTTGGCTGATTGCGGCGGCGAGCGGACCAAAGGCTTACGCCGCTGTGCAAGGCGCCATTGCGTCCTGGATCGGGCAGATCGTGCTGTTCGGAGCTACCTTTGCATTTTTTTCGCACCTCTGCGGCGGCATCCGGCATCTTGTGTGGGACACCGTCCACGGATTCGAACTGCGGTCGATATATGCCTCGGGATGGGCGGTGGTGGTGGCAAGCGTGGCGCTCACGGTGGTCGCCTGGGCCGTAAGCACGGTCTTGGCGGGATAGAGCCGATGAACAGAGAACACATGCGTTCACCGCTTGGCCGCGCAGTTGGGCTCGGCTCGGCAAAGGACGGCGTCGAACAGTGGTGGCTTGAGCGCGTCACGGCAATAGCGCTGGTTCCCTTGACGGTATGGTTCGCCGCTTCAATCATTGTGCATGCAGGCAGCGATTACGCCGCCGTCATCGCTTGGCTGCGAACACCGATCACCACAATTCTGATGGTCCTGCTTTTGACCGGACTCTTCTACCACACAGCCCTCGGCCTTCAGGTTGTGATTGAGGATTACATCCACTCGGGAATGAAGATTCCGGCGCTGATCGGAATGCGTTTGAGCTGTTTTGGGCTGGCGGTCGCCGGCATCTTGGCGGCGTTGCGTATCGCTCTTGGCGCCTAAATGACGCTGGGATTTGCTCAAGTCAAGCATCCCCTATGCGTGGCGGTCGGTAGCAAGTCAAACGCAGTTGGGCGCAAAGTTGGATGTTTTCTGACCCTGGGAGGATGACCGGATGTTGGTCGAAAGAATGCTCGCTGCTGCGCAAAAGCGCCTGGTCACGATCGAAGATGATGTTCCGCTCATCAATGCGGCGAAACTTCTGGGCGACCTCCATACCGATCTCGTGGTTGTGTGCGGCTCCGACAAGTTGCTGGCCGGCGTCATCAGCAAAACGGACATCGTCCGCCGGATGAGCGACTGCCAAGGATCCGGCTGCACGACGTCGACATCGACCGTCATGACGCGGACCGTCATCCTCTGCCATCCCAGCGACCTATTGCACGATATCTGGTTGATAATGAAGGAGCGTGGCTTGAAGAACATCCCCGTCGTGGATCAAGATTCACGGCCGCTTGGAGTGATCAACGCGCGAGATGCTTTGGAGGCTCTGTTGGAAGAGGTCGAATATGAAGAGATTTTGCTGCGCGACTACGTAATGTGTGTTGGTTATCATTGATTATGGGTAGAAGAAGGTTACCTATTCTTACGTGAGACTGTCGCGGTTTCAACCGATAGGATGTTCAATTGATATTCGTCCTTCGCCTTGATCCCGCGATTTAGATCGGAGAAAGTCGAGCATTGACCGACTCATCTCACGCCCATCACGTCGTCATCGTGGGGGCCGGCTTCGGTGGCCTGGAGGTCGCACATCGTCTGGCCGGCGCACCGGTTCGCATCACGGTCATCGATCAGCGCAATCATCATCTGTTCCAACCCCTGCTGTATCAGGTCGCCACGGCGTCGTTGGCTCCGTCGGAGATCGCTTGGCCGGTCCGTCATCTCCAGCGCAAGCGCAAGGACGTGACGACGTTGCTCGCGGTCGTGATGGGCATCGATCGCGAAGACAGAAAAGTCCTGCTCGAAGACGACGCGGTCTCTTATGACACGCTGGTTCTGGCAACCGGAGCGCGGCATGCCTATTTCGGCCATGACGAGTGGGAGCCCTATGCGCCCGGCCTCAAGACATTGGAGGACGCCATCATCATTCGCCGGCGCATTCTATTGTCCTTCGAATTGGCCGAGCGCGAGACCGAGCCGGAGCGCCGCGCCGCGCTGCTCACTTTTGTGATCGTTGGCGGCGGGCCGACAGGCGTGGAATTGGCCGGCACGATCGCCGAGCTCGCGCATGACAATCTACGGGCGGACTTTCGCCGCATCGACACGCGCAAGGCCCGCATCGTATTGATCGAAGCGGGCCCCCGCATTTTGCCCAGCTTCACGGAAGAGCTCGCCGCCTATGCCCATCCCGCGCTCAAGCGTTTGGGGGTCGAAATTGAACTCGGACGCCCGGTCCGCGCCTGCAACGACGGCGGGGTACTCTTCGGGGACGGAATACTGCCGGCGAAAGTCATTCTTTGGGCCGCCGGCGTACGCGCCTCGCCCGCCTCCGATTGGCTCCGGCGCCCCGGTCGATCACGCCAATCGCGTCAAGGTTGAGCCCGACCTCAGCGCTCCTGGTCATACGGGGATATTCGTCATCGGCGATACGGCGACGATCGACGCATGGGATGGCAAGCCGGCGCCAGGGATCGCACCGGCCGCCAAAAGCAAGGCCACCATGTTGCCGTCACCATCAAGAGGCGCCTTCACGGTGACGTTGCCCCACGTCCGTTTCGCTACAAGCATTCCGGCAGTCTCGCGACCATCGGCAAGCGCTCGGCCATAATCGATTTTGGATGGATCAGGATGCGCGGCTGGATCGCCTGGTGGATCTGGGGGCTCGCCCACATCTACTTCCTGATCGGCGTGCGCAACCGCCTGACCGTCGCGTTGAACTGGCTGTGGATCTACGCCAGCGGCGATCGCAGCGCCCGCCTGATCACGCAGGACGAACAAGGGCCGACACCAGAGTAAACCAACCGCTGGAGGGTCCGCGGCGACCACGCGCGCTATCTAAACTTAGATCAATTTTTGTACGACTGTTCGCAATTCTGGGATTACTTCCTCTTCGAACCACGGATATTTTCGCATCCAAATTACGCTGCGCCAACTTGGATGCGGCAACGGGAAGAATCGGGGCGCGTACTCCGAAAATGCGCGCACGGTTTCCGTCATTGAGCCCTTTCGCGTTGACGCCAAATAATGTCGATGGGCGTATTGACCCACCAAAAGTGTTAGCTGTAGGTCGGGAAGATGCTTGAGCAAGCGCTCGTGCCAATGGGGCGCGCATTCCGGGCGAGGCGGATTATCACCTCCGCTTTCTCCGGCGCCGGGATAACAAAATCCCATAGGAAGGATTGCAACTCTCGTTTCATCGAAAAATGTCGAGCGATCCAGCTTCAGCCAGTCACGCAGGCGATCACCGCTTGCATCATTCCAAGGTATCCCGCTCTGATGAACTTTGCTCCCAGGGGCCTGACCGACAATCAAAAGCCGAGCGGTGCTCGCCAGCTGTACAACGGGCCGAGGACCGAGCGGCAGTTCTGCCTCGCAAACCCGACAAGCACGAACTTCGTGCAATAGACGTGTCAGCGACATTCAAAAAGCTCCCTGGTAGTATCTGCGATACGCGCGCGTGGAGCATGTTCAGCCTGCCAGTTGCTTGCAGATGTGTATCTCCCATCTGATAACGGCAAAAGCCTATGGGGCGGAAGATTTTGATTCCCTCGCCTGGTCGAAGAACCTAAGAGTGCGAAACCAAGCGTCGGCGGCGGCCTCGGGTCGATAATCTCTTTTGTTGTCGGGACTTTCAAACGCGTGACCGACGCCATCGTAGATTTCAATAACGACAGAATTTTTGACAGCGCTCATACACCTTTCAAACGCTCGAACTTTGTCGGGAGGAATCCCGCGATCAAGAGAGCCAAAGATTCCTAACACCTTGGCATTGATTTTCTGAATGTCCGTGGGGTTCGTCGGCAGCCGGCCGTAATTCACGACACATGCAGCGAGCCGCGGTTCATGGATCGCAAGTTGAAGCGCTAAGCAGCCACCCATAGACCACCCCAGCGAGCCAATGTGCATTGGGTCCACATCAGGGCGATCCGTTAGATAATCAAATGCCGCTTTAAGATCGCGAATCGCGCGATCTTCCTGAAGACCGCACTTGAGCTTGCGTGCTTCACAAGCGTCGGCCGTGACTTTCCCCTTGGTAGAGATCGACGGCGAGCGCAACGTATCCATTCGACGCTAGTTCGCAGCCTGTTCTTTCACCCATTTGTTCAGGCCCCACCATTCATGAATTACAATTACCGCTCGATGGCGAGTCGGATCACGAGGCAACGCGAGAAATCCCGCAACCTTCTCGGAGCCACGCTGGAGTGTCACCATCCGCGTTTTCGGCATTCCCGGCTGAACTGCTGCGGACAATAACATCTTCCGAGCGACGGCTCTCATGCGATCCCTTGAGAGTACGCCAGCACCGGATGAGCGCATTCGCCGAGCGGTTGTGTTTCGCTTCTTCAATGTGTTTCCGCAGGCTCGACCCACGGCAAGGTTGAGAAACAGACCCCGACGTACGACCTGTGGCGAGGTTGTTTTCTGATGACAGCGCATCCTGGTGGGTCCCTACCGCAACAAGGCCAGAGCTCTTTTACATACGTTCTCGACCGTAAAGCCGTATTCACGCATCACGACATCGCCTGGAGCCGACGCGCCGAACCGGTCTACACCCAGCACGTCGCCGCGGTCGCCGACGTAGCGATGCCAGCCCTGTGATGCAGCCGCCTCAACGGCGAGCCGCGCGTGGATAGAAGGCAACAATACCTGGTCACGATAACGCCGCGGCTGCGCATCGAACAGGTCCCAGCTCGGCATGGAGACAACGCGTGCCATGACGTTTCGTTCTTGCAAACTCTGTCGAGCGGCCATGACCAGCTCTACCTCCGAGCCGGTTGCAATCAGAATGACATCCGGCTTGCCGTTCGGGGCATCCGCCAAGACGTATGCGCCTTGGCGCAAGCCGTCTGCTGCGGCACATTGGGTGCGATCGAGCGTCGGCACATTCTGGCGCGTCAGAACCAACGCGACGGGATGATCACCCCCTTCCAGCGCGACCCGCCAAGCGACGGCCGTCTCGTTGGCATCACCCGGACGGATGACACTGAGGCCCGGCACCGCGCGCAGGCCGGCGAGTTGCTCGACCGGCTGATGGGTTGATCCGTCCTGCCCCAAGGCGATGCTGTCGTGAGTAAAAACATAGATCACGTGGAGCTTCATCATTGCGGCGAGGCGGATCGGCGGCCGCATGTAGTCCGAGAAAATCAAGAATGTCGCGCCGAATGGCACGACGCCGCCGTGCGCCGCCAAACCATTCAGGATCGCCCCCATGCCGTGCTCACGTACACCGAAATAGAGATTGCGGCCGGTGTAGCTGCAAACTCCATCCACCGCGCCTTGCTTGTCGGCCACCGTCACTCCGGCGGGCTCAAAATCTCCCAGCCCCGAAAGCGCGGTATGGGTCGATGGATTCAAATCCGCCGAACCGCCGATCAGTGCCGGCAATCGAGGCGCGACGGCGTTCATCACCTTCCCGCCGGCAACGCGGGTCGCCATGCCCTTTGCGTCCGCTGCGAAAGCCGGAATATCCCTATCCCATCCATCCGGCAATTTGCCGTCCATGACCTGTCGAAAACCTTTCGCCAGATCCGGAAACGCGCGGTTATACGCTGAGAATCTGTTGCTCCACTCCGTCTCGACCGATTTTCCGCGCTCGATTGCCTTGCGAAAGTGTTCGCCTGCCCTCTTGGGGATGTAAAATAGCGGCTCGGTCGGCCAGCCTAGATTCTGCTTCGCTAGACGCACTTCATCGACGCCCAAGGGTGATCCATGCGATTCAAAACTGTCTTGCTTGTCGGGCACGCCGTAGCCGATATGGGTCCGCGCCAGGATCAGGGAGGGACGCTGTGTTTCCGCGCGCGCAGCGCCGCGTCGATTGCCATTAGATCGTTGCCGTCCGCGACCGATTGGACGTGCCAGCCATAGGCCTCAAAGCGGCGCGCGCGATCCTCGGTAAATGTGATGTCGGTTCCAGCCGACAGCGTCACGCGGTTGTCGTCATATAGGTAGATCAGCTTGCCGAGCTTCAAATGGCCGGCAAGGGACGCGGCCTCGGAGGACACGCCCTCCATCAGATCGCCGTCGCTGACGATCCCATAGGTGAAATGATTGACGATCTCGGCGCCGGGCCGATTGTAACACGCTGCCAGGTGCGCTTCGGCCATCGCCAGACCCACGCCATTGCCAAAGCCTTGGCCCAAAGGGCCCGTCGTCGTCTCGACGCCCGGCGTCACACCACGCTCGGGATGGCCGGGCGTCATGCTGCCCCATTCGCGAAACTGTTTGATCTGTTCGAGAGGAAGATCGTAGCCCGTGAGGTGGAGCAAACTGTGCAACAGCATCGAACCGTGTCCGGAAGAAAGCACAAAGCGATCGCGGTCAAACCATCCCGGATTGGCGGGATTATGTTTGAGGAACCGGGTCCACAGCACATACGCCATCGCCGCGGCGCCCATCGGCAGTCCCGAGTGGCCACTATCGGCCTTTTGCACGGCGTCCACGGAGATGAACCGCAGAGTATTAATGCACTCATTATCCAATGCAGGATTGAGAGGCATTGTAGAGGGTGCTGCATTCATTCGAGTTCTCCGATTTTATCTTCGTTTCAATGAGCACATGTAGGCGCAAGGGCTATCGGGCATTCCTCGACAGCCGCGATGCCGCACTCATATCCCAGCCCTCAAATCGGCATGCGGTATCCATAGAACTCGTGATCTTCGTTATAGCCACCCTGGCCGGCGCCCAGGTCGGCAAAGTCGCGCACGAATTCGATCGCCGCGATCCACTTGACCATCTTGAATCCCAACTCGTTCTCGCAGCGCAGCCGCAGCGGCGCTCCGTGAAGGACGCTGACGGCCGCTCCGTTCATCTCATAGGCGAGGATGGTCAATCGATGCCGCATATTGTGAATCTCGTGCACGTCATAGTAGCCGCCTCCCGCGGCGCCCTCGGAGAATGAATAAAAGACCGCGTAACGGGCGTCGGGCGTCGGCTTCACGATGTCCAGGATATCGCGCATCGGAACGCCGCCCCACTTGGCGACCCCGGACCATCCCTGAATGCAGAAGTGGGTGGTGATTTGCTCCTGCTTCGGCAGGGCCTTGAGATCGGCGAAGGAAAAATCGCGGGGCGTTTCCACTAGTCCGTTGACGCGGAGGCGGTAGTTCGCGAACTTATCCGCCACCAGACCGTTGTACTCGGCCGAATTTGGCATCGTCCCGTTCGGCCAGAAATGCGGCGAGATATCGTTCTCCGTTAGCTGGGCGTTCGGTTCCCACCATTCGGACAGCCCCTTGATCCAGCCGATCATGAATCGTCCGGTCCGTTGCACCAAGCGGGCATGTCGGATCGTGAAAGGCGAGGCGACCCACCAGGCAAGCCCTACGACTGCCATGGCCAGGAAGAAGAGCGGAAGACCGGCCCAGGAGTTGTTCTCCACGCCGGCGAACATATGATTCGTGTTCTGTCGCAGGCCGGTGACGAACACCATGATTCCGTGCGCCAGAATGAACAATACGAACCAGGAGAACGAGATGAAGTGAATGGAGCGGGCCGCCTGACGGTTCAGTACGGTCCCGAGCAAACCCAGCCTGTTGGAGATCGCCGGACTCTGCATGAGGCCGGTCGCGATCGAAACGGGCGCGGCGACGAACACCGTAATGAAGTAGGTGAGTTGCTGCAGACCGTTGTAGCGGGTCCAGCCATGGTCCACCGGGAAGTCCAGCGACGCATATTGGATGGCGGCCGAAAGCGCGTGCGGAAACACATCCCACGTCAAGGGCACCAAGCGAAGCCATTGATCGGTCGCGAAGATCAGTACGTAAAAGGCGACGCCGTTGATTGTCCAAAGCAGCAGGATGGAAAAATGCCACCAACGGGCGAGCCCGATGGAGTGCCGAACGCCGGGGATACCCAGCCAGCTCGGCAGGGTCACCGAATCGTCCTTGGAGGTCCAAATCCGGCCATCCGGAACCGGATGCTGGAAGCGGAACCACTCCGTGCCGGGCGTGCAGTCGCGAGTCCAATAGAGCCGCGGATGATCGGCCAGAATCTGAATGCCGGCGCGGATGATGAACATCATGAAGAGCATGTTCAGGAAGTGCTGCAGTTGCAACCACCACGGAAAACCGGAATCGACCGAAGGAGCGGCCTGCGAAATACCAGGGTACTCCTTGATGAACGCTTGGACGCTTGGAATCTCCCGCAAACTCTGTGCGAGGGCGATCAGGAGAACGAGCGCCGCGGTCCCGATCGGGAGCACCCACAAGATGCTGACCCAGCGCCGTCCTATGCGGATGCGGGGAACGATCCCCTCCTGCGGCGGCAGCCACTCGCTCATGACGATACGGTCGTCCGCCGCGCTCAGGGCCGGCGTGATGGGATCGTGCGGCGGCGGTTTGATCTTCACCGAGTCCGTCATGGGCTAGCCCCTCCTCCGAGCTCGAATCGAGATCGAACCAACTGCGCTCGCGGAAGCGCTAGGCTACCGTCGAGGCCGTCTTTGGCGTTTGCTTTGTCCGTCGTCCCAAAAGAAAGTCCCGTAGCGCCACGGCGTCGTTGTGAGCCTCGTCGTGAGCGGAATACACGAGCGTAATCGGGCCTTGTCTTGCCAGAGCGCGTAACCTGGCGAAGGGTTCAGGATGCTCGTGGACCTCTATGCGATAGCGGCCGCGAAATTCCTGCCAGCGGGCGGGATCGTGGCCGAACCACTTCCGCAACGCAGTGCTGGGCGCGATGTCCTTGATCCATTCATCGATACCCGCATCGACCTTCTTCACGCCGCGGGGCCACAGCCGATCGACCAATATGCGGGCGCCATCCCCGGCGGCGGGACGCTCGTGGGCTCGTTTCAGCCTAATGTTGTCCGCCGCGACCTTCTTGCTCATCAGCATCGCTCCGAATGATATAGCCGCGGCTTCTTCTATGACGCTCGAGGCGTCACGCTGGCGATTGCGTTCGCAAACTCGACGTCGGCGCGAAGGCCGGCGAGATCTCGGTGAATCTCCGCGACCGCCAACTTCCTGCCGCCGCGTCGATAGGTTATCGAGCAGTCTCGCGCCTCGAGTTGGCCGTCGATCTCGGCTTTGTCCCATCCTTCGACGTGGCCGACATAGGCGATGGAGAGATCGTACTGCTCGGTCCAGAAAAACGGGACCGCGTCAAATATTTCCCGACGGCCAAGGATGTTGCGCGCGGCTGTCTGCCCCTGGCGCTCGGCGACGACAAAATGCTCGACGCGGATTTTTTCGCCGGTGAGCCGGTCGGGCCAGCGGGCAATGTCGCCGGCGGCGAAGATACCCGGGACGCTGGTCTCAAGATATGCGTCCACCGCGACGCCACGATCAATCGCGAGCCCCGCGCGCTCGGCTAATGAGATTGCCGGTCGCACCCCGATGCCGACGACGACGAGATCGGCTTGGAGGTTCTCGCCGTTCTTCAGCGTCACACTTCGCTCGTCTATCGAGGCGGCTGTCGTGCCGAGATGGAACGTCACGCCATGTTCCTCGTGGATGCCGCGGATGAAACTCCCGACCTCCGGTCCCAGGATTTTCTCCATCGGAATTGCACCGGACCCGACCACATGGACGTCGATATTTCTGGCGCGGAGCGATGCCGCCACCTCAAGGCCGATGAAGCTCGCCCCGATCACCACCGCGCGTTTCGACACCAGAGCCTTGGCGACAAGAGCGCGGCCATCGGCGAGCGTGCGCAGATAATGAACGTGCGGGAGATCACCGCCCGGAATCTCAAGCCGCACCGGATCGGCTCCGGTGGCCAGGAGCAGCGCGCCATAGGTGCGCCGACGGCCGTCCTCCAGTTCAACCTCCCGTTTGTCGATATCGATCGCGGCGACGCGCGCGCCCAGGACCAGGTCGATTTGGTGATCCTTGTAGAATTGCGCCGGTCTGAGGATATTCGACTCATCGGACGCCGTGCCGGCAAGATAGGCTTTCGACAGGTTAGGCCGGTCGCAGGGCGGCGACTCATCGGCGCTTAGCATCGTGACGGGCCCGCTATAACCTTCGCGACGCAGCATTTCGGCGGCGGCATTGCCCGCCGCGCCGCCCCCGACGATCATGACGGATTCCGGCATGCCGGTCGTCGCGGAGTTTGAACGCGGCGTCCCTCTCTCCAGCTTTTCCCGAACGTAGACGGCGCCAACCGCCGGCTCGGCTGGCGAGAACTGACGCGCCCGGTCGCGCACCACTTCAATCCGCCACCGCGGGACAGGGTCCAGCGCCGGCGCCCACAGAGCCTCACCGGTGCGCAGGCTGAAACAAGCGTGATGCCAAGGGCAGCGAACCGTATCGCCCACCAGGAGCCCCTCGTCGAGCGGAGCGCCGTAATGCGTGCAGATGGCGCCGATCGCGAACAACTCGTCGCCGCGCCGGGCAAGCAACACCGGTTCGCCGCCCGCGTGTCCGAGCAGCATCGTCCCGTCGGGAACCGTTGAGAGTTCGACGCCTTGAGTGAGATCAGGGCCGTCGAGTTTCACCTGTGCTTCGCTCATCGATTCCTCTCTGACGTCGCTGCCGCCGATACGCTACGGCAGGCGGCTTGAAAACAAATCACCCGGTGTCGGGTGACGACTCACGTCTCACGCCTCGTTCCCTCGACCCACCTGATGCCGTAATATGTGAGGAACTTGTCATCATAGGCCCCATCCACCGTGATGGTCGCATCGTAGGGGGTGTGTGGACGGCCCTCTGACTGCAAGTGGTAAAAGAGAAAGATTTTGCATCGGGTCGCGAGCGGTCGTGTGTCCGGCCTTTGTTGCGGCCGTCGGCCGCTGGCCCAGATGGGTTCCGCGATCCACCCCCAAACGGACAAGCGACCTTTTAAGGCCTCCGCCCTACGCGGGTTTTGTGGATCGTCGGGTCGACCGATCATCATCTTTTCCCTTTTGCCCTTACAGCTGCGGCCTGACGAGCGGGATCAGGGGCTGACCGGCGCGGAGCGCCGATAGCTCTGTCCGCTCGTCAGCATGGCCCAGATGATCCGGGCCATCTTGTTGGCCAGGGCGACAGCCGCGAGCTTGCGCGGCTTGCGCTCCAGCAAAGCGAGCAGCCAGGGCGATGCTGTCGGATGCCCTGGCCTGGCATGACGGATGACGGCGGTTGCGCCGAGCACGAGCAATTGGCGCAGCCGTTCATCGCCGGCGCGGCTGATATGCCCCAGCCGTGGCTTGCCGCCGGTCGTATGCTGTTTGGGCACGAGCCCGAGCCAGGCCGCGAAGTGGCGGCCGGAGCGGAACTGGCTGGCATCGACCCGCAGTGAGAAGTTGAGCGCGCCGACTGGCCCGACGCCGGGCACTTCCGCCAAGCGCCGGCTTTGCTCGTTCGCCCTGTGCCGCACCATCAGCGTCTTGTCGGTCTGGGCCAGCCGGGCCGCGATCCGGTCGATCTCGCCGCCGAGCAGGCCCAGAGCCTCGATCGCCGCCGGCGGCAACGACGCGTCGGCAGCGATCTCGGCGCGCAGCTCCGCCAGCCCCTTGTCGCCCTGCGCCGCCACCAGGCCGAGTTCGGTTGCATGACCGCGTAGCGCGTTGATCAACTGGGTACGCTGGCGCATCAGCAGGTCGCGCACCGACAGCAGCATCGCCGCCGCCTGCGCCTCGACCGACCTAGTCAGCTTATTGCCTCGACCTCTTCCTCCGCCGCTGGATATACGAGCGTCCTGTCGGGCAGCAGTTGCGCGCCGGGGGTAAGCTTCGCGGGGTCGATCTTATCGTGGCCCATGATGTGCGCCACTGGATACCCTTGCGCCAACAGATAGTCGGCAATGATGCGGCGGTGGCAGCGCCACCACACGGCTTCGGCGCACATGATGGCGCAGCAATTGTCACGGGCGAGCGTTTGTAATTCCTCCAATCCCAGGCGAAACGCGGGGGTTGCCGCGTAATCGGCATAATTTCGGAAGGCCGCGACGCGCCAGAACATATTGGGCGACGGAATCGCCCCCTTGGCCCTATGGCGCAGACCGCCAAGGGCGGGCAGATGACGATAGGCGATCCCTACCTCGGCGAGCGCGCCGGGGAGAGTATCGGCGTTGAACTGCGGATTGGTCCTTGAGCGGGGGATCGAGCGTACGTCGATGAGCAGATCGACGGCAACCCGCCGGAGCAAACCCTCGAATTCGTCGATCGTGCGCGTCGAATGACCTATCGTGAAAATTGTCGGCATCGACAAAAACTGTCCCACGGATTTTTTCGCCCATCTACTTCACATCAGTCATGCGGACACGAGAACGAAAATCAGTACAAAACAGCCAAGCTCGAGAAGTAACAAGAGGACAATTTTCTGGGCACGGTCCACTCTTCGCGAATACCACGACCGCTCTGAAATGATGTCGCGGAGAAGACCCTCAGTCGTGCTGTTTCCTTAGCGCTGAACCTTTATGCATCGCGACATGATCCGTCTTGCTGCTC
Source organism: Alphaproteobacteria bacterium (assembly GCA_965276835.1). GTDB lineage: Bacteria > Pseudomonadota > Alphaproteobacteria > BOG-932 > Roseiterribacteraceae > BOG-932. The sequence goes on along the minus strand of OZ255631.1, from coordinate 5,778,978 downwards.
TTGATTTCGTATTGTGGCTCGTCGGCGCTCGCACGATGCGTATGTCCTTTGTAGTCAACATCCCTTGTGTGGACCTTTATGATTTCACCGCTGACGTGTCCGGCCTCCGAATTCCAGGCCACGTGATCCCCAACTTTGAAATTTCCTGCCATAATGGTGCGTCTCCAGTTCCAGTTTCTTCCAAACGCTCAACCGCTTTTAAAAGAAAGCCATCAGGAAGGGTGAAAGTGCCTGCGATCTTCGCGACGATGGCATTCCCTTGTCGGCACTCCTTATCTGCCGAAAAGCGGTTTCCGTGCCGGAGCCGTGCGCCGACCTGACAAACTTGTCCGGCTCTCCTGGACTTGCGGCGCGGGAAAGGTCGTACGGTCGTGAGCTTATTGGCGCGCCTGTTCTAATTTTGCCGGTTCGGGATGGTTGATCATTTTTGGCGGCGGCATTGTGTCGTTCATGACTGCTCCTATCCAGAGGCCAAGCAGACTCGCCTCATCCCGCGATGCAAGGTGATCGCTCGCCGACCACTCGGCTCTCGCGGATCTCCTTAATTGGTCTTTTGCAATATCTAGCTCAAACGCTCCGTCGCGGTTCCGTCGAGGGAGGCTTCTCGCCTTGGAGAGCTTCATAAGTGCAAAGCCAAGCTTGGGCGAAGGTCGCGCCGTCGGCGAATGTTTCTCAAGTTCGGATCATGGATCTGATCGGACGATCAACCGGTAGGAGCTTCGGCGTTTGGAGCGCAATTTCCACCCGCAAATGCGGGCGCGTCCCTGCCCCACCCCGACGCTGATTGAGAGGCGCCCATGGAAATCGGAACAAGTATCAGTTCACTGACCTTACCGTTGGGCGTGCGATAGAGGCGTTGAAAGCCGGTGGTTGAAATGACCCAAGCCGCTTCGGTTTTTCTTCCTCGATCCGAGTTCGGCGATTTTCTATTCGCGCCGGTCGGTGAGGACAGCAATGGGATGACACTTAGTCTACTCTCCATGCTCGCCCGGCTGGACCTCGATCCTTGGCGGGAAGCTGCCGAACTGGCCCGGTTGCCGGACAAAATCGCGGCTGAGAGGTTGGCGTCGTTGATTGCCGCGCCACCGAATGGTTTGGCGGCGCATTTCGATCCCGGGGCGATAGCTGCACGCCTGATCGCGCTCTTACCGCGCCGGTCTGGTTCCAGCAGCGCGTCGTGCAGGACAGCACTTCGCGCCGGCGCCGCGACCAATTCCCGCGCCATCGCGATTACCGTGATTCTTATAGTCCTCCTGCTGGGCGCCGGATGGATCGCCGCACGCTATCAAACGCCGCCGCGGGCCGATAACGCGCTGACGCCTATATCCGCGAGAGACGGGAACAGTCATGAATGATATCATCATCGCGCGAGCCCTGCATGTTCTCGCCGTGGTCATCTGGATCGGCGGCGTGGCGATCTCGGCGCCGATCGGCTCGGGACCTTCCAGGCGATCGAACGGCGTTTCGTCTGGCAGGCGCGGGCAGCCGTGATCATCGCCGGCCTGAGCGGCTTCTACATGACGGCGCGCCTCGATCTGTGGGAACGGTTTCGGTCGGCGCAGTTCTGGTGGATGCACGCGATGGTCTGCGTGTGGCTGGTGTTCACGCTAGTTCTGTTCGTGATTGAGCCGTTTATCCTGCATCGAAACTTCCACAAATGGGCGACGACGGCGCCGGACTTGGCTTTCGCGTGGCTGCATCGGGCGCATTGGGTTCTGCTCGCGCTCAGCTTGCTCACGATCTTCGGCGCGGTTGTCGGCAGCCAGGGATGGTCGCTGTTCTGAAGTGGGGAAGCCTATGCGGCTCTATAACGGTGAACTGGTTCTGTGAATCCTCTTCAACTTCTCCCCGATCGGCTGGCCCCAGCTCGACGCGGTCTACGAGCATGGCTGGCCTATGCGCGAAGCCAGGCGTTCTACGACACAATGCTGTTCTGGCAGTGGATGCGGATGCCGGGCACCATTGTTTTCGCGCTGGGCCCCCTGCTGATGGCTTGGGATTTCATCGTCAGACGGCGGCCGCTCTTCCCGCGTTTCATCGAGCGAATGATACCCGGCTCTCGGATATTGCCGGAGGCCATCGGCGGTAGACCATGAGTGTCGTCGCCAGAGACGAGGCGCGTCGTCCGACCCCGGCCTTTCTAACCCAGGGCTTCCGGCCATTCTTTCTCGCGGCCGGCTTCTGGGCGGCGGCGGCGCTCGCACTGTGGATCGTCATGTTCGCAACGGGAACCGCCTTGCCGAGCCGGTTCGATCCGCTCGCCTGGCATATCCACGAGATGCTGTTCGGCTTCGTGATGGCGGCCATCGCCGGGTTCCTGCTGACCGCGATCCCGAACTGGACACAGCGGCTTCCCGTCAGCGGCGGCCTGCTCGCCCTGCTGGCCGCTTTGTGGCTGCTGGGCCGGATCGCCTGCTTGGTCTCGGCACTACTCCCGCCGTGGCTAGCCATCGCAGCGGATCTGTCCTTTCCGGTCGCTCTGATCGGGGTTGTCGCGCGCGAGATCGTTGCCGCCCAAAACTGGCGGAACCTGCCGATGGTCGCGCCGGTGACCGTTCTCGGCATCGCCAATCTGCTGATGCACTTGGAAGCCATAGGCGCAGCCGTGCCCGCGGGACTCGGGTGGCGTCTTGGACTGGGCGGCGTAATCGCGTTGATCTCAGTGGTCGCGGGACGGATCGTGCCAAGCTTTACCCGGAACTGGCTGGCGAAACACCAGAGCTCCGATCTCCCGGCCGCCCCTGGCTGGATCGACCGGGTAGCTCTCGGCGTTCTACATGCCGGCCTGTTCGGCTGGGCATTCATTCCGGCTTTCCGCCCGGTCGGTCTGCTTCTGCTCCTCGCGGCGATGCTCAACCTGTGGCGCCTGCTGCGCTGGCGCGGCGGCGCTGCGGCTGCAGAGCCGCTGCTCCTGGTTCTTCACATCGGCTATGCTTGGCTGGTGCTGGGTACGGGTTTGCTTGGTCTGGCCGTGCTCGGTGCCGATCTACCGGAGAGTGCCGCTATCCATGCCCTGACGGCTGGAGCGATTGGTACGATGGTTTTGGCGGTGATGACGCGCGTCACACGCGGCCATACCGCACGCGACCTGTCGGCGGATCGCGTCACCAACTTGATCTATATCCTTGTCACTCTCGCCGCGATTGTGCGTGTCGCCGCAGTCTTCGGCGCGGATTGGAGCAAGCCGCTTCTCATCGTCTCGGCATGCCTGTGGATCGCCGCCTTCGGGCTCTTCTTACTGTTCTATGGTCCGATGCTGTTCCTGCCGCTCGACACCGATTAATCGCTCGTACTGAATTGGTCGTCCGCGTATACGGACGGTCGATCGGCATTTCTTCGCATCGATCAGGAAATCGGTCCCGGCTGAGAAAATCAAGTTTTACCTAGATTCCCCTCTTTATCGGCGGCAATAATAGGCGAGTACTCGCCTGTCGCTTGTTTTGGGCCGTCTACCGGAAGCGAACTGACTGACGAGAGGGTGCCTGTGGCAGTTTGCCTGAAATTTGTGTTGCTGTTTCTCCTTGCCGGTTTTCCATGGCAGTCCGCCGCCGCCGAGGAAAGCGCGCAGCCGCCGGACACGATCGAGGCGCGGGTCCTCGGCTGCGCGCCCTGCCACGGCGATCACGGCCAGGGCACGAAGAACGATTATTTCCCGCGCCTCGCCGGCAAGCCGTCCGGCTATCTCTATAATCAGCTCATCGCCTTCCGGAACGGCCGCCGCAAATATCCGCCGATGAATTACCTACTGGAATTCATGCCGGACCCGTTCCTGCACGCCATCGCCGACTATTTCGCCGGCCAGCGTCCGCCGCTGCCACCGGTGACCGCGCCGAAAGTGGACAAAGATGTGCTGGCGCTGGGCCAGTCGCTGGTCACGCATGGTGACCCGAAGCGCGAGATTCCGGCCTGCGCCGGCTGCCATGGGCCGAGCTTCACCGGTCAGGAACCCGCCATCCCCGGTCTGCTCGGCCTGCGGCCCAACTACATCACCGCGCAACTCGGCGCCTGGCGCTACGGCAACCGCACCGCGGCCGCGCCGGACTGCATGCAGATCGTCGCCGCCCATCTGACCGAGGCGGACCTGACCGCCGTCGCCGCCTATCTCTCGACCCTGCCCGCACCCGCCGATCCGGCCCCTGCCCCGCGCGGCTCGCTCGCCATGCCGCTCGCCTGCGGCAGCCAGGGAGCCGGACAATGATGCGCCGGTTTCTGATGAGAGCGGGTCTGGCACTGGCAGCCGCATGGACCGCGCCCGCCATCGCCGCAACCGGCGCCGAGCAGATCAGCCAAGGCAAATACTTGGTGCAGGCCGGCGATTGCGTCGCCTGCCATACCGATCCGGGCGCCGCGGCGATGGCCGGCGGCCGGGCGATGCCGACGCCGTTCGGTACGCTCTATTCATCGAACATCACGCCCGACCCCGAAACCGGTATCGGCAAATGGACCGCCGACGATTTCTACAACATGCTGCATACCGGCCGCTCGCCCGATGGCGGGCTGCTCTATCCGGCGATGCCGTTCGCTGAATACACCAAGGTGACGCGGGCGGATTCCGACACGATGTTCGCCTATCTGAAATCGGTGCCCGCCGTCCATCGGACCAACACCGAGAACGACCTGCGCTTCCCTTACAACAACCGGCAATTGATCCTCGGCTGGCGGACCCTGTTCTTCAGCGAGGGCGAGTACAGACCGGACCCCAAGCAAACCGCCGAATGGAATCGCGGCGCCTATCTGGTCCAGGGCCTCGGCCACTGCACCATGTGCCATACCGCGATCAACGCGCTGGGCGGCAACAGCCAGTCACAGGAATTCGAGGGCGGGCTGATCCCGATGCAGAACTGGTACGCCCCATCGCTGGTCTCCAATAAGGAAGCCGGCCTGGGCGACTGGAGCATCGAGGATATTGCCGACCTGCTGCGCGGCGGCATCTCAAAGCGCGGCGCAGTCTACGGCCCGATGGCTGAAGTCACCTATAACAGCCTGCAATATATGACCGAGGCCGATACGCGGGCGATGGCGGTCTATCTGAAAAGCCTCGGCAAAGGCAGTCCGCTGGAGAAGGAATCCAGCGCAGTCGCGGTGTCGGAAAGCAGCCTGCTGATGACCCTGGGCAAGACGATCTATATGGCGCAATGCGCCAGTTGCCATGGGGCGCAGGGCAAGGGTGCTGCGCCCAACTATCCGCCGCTGGCGGGCAACCAGTCGATCCAGATGCAGTCGGCGGTCAACCCGATCCGCATGGTGCTGAATGGCGGCTACCCGCCGGGCACGGCGCAGAATCCGATGCCCTACGGTATGCCGCCTTTTGCCCAGAACCTGACCGACGACGAGGTCGCGGCTGTCGTCACCTATATCCGCGCCTCCTGGGGCAATCGCGGAGCCGCGATATCCGCCCGCGAGGCCAACCAGCTGCGCACCGAACCGCTGAATTGAGGGCCCTGTGATCAACTCCGAACATGAGGCCCAACTGGACGATGAGGCGCTGGAGCCGATCCTGCGGAACGGCGCGCGCGGCGCGGTGATGCTGGCGGGCATCGCCACCGCGATCGTCATCGGCCTATGGTTCGCCTTCTATCTGTTCGTCTTCCTGCCCAGGGCCGCGCCATGACCGAGATGACAGGCCATGACCGTTCCGAGCAGGTCGAGCGGCGCTGGGCCACCATTTCGATCGTCATCGTCGCAGCTCTGGTCGTCATGGCGGCCTTCGCCGGCATCCATCAGGCGACGATGCCGCAAACCCGCATCGAGACGGTGGACCCCAGGACGCTGCATATCGCGGGCGAGTTCATCGAGAGCAATCTGGGCAGCGCGGTCGAGGCGGACGGGTCGGTCACGGTCCGCGCGGTAGGACAGCAATATTCCTTCACTCCGCAATGTATCGTGGTACCGACCGATACGCCGGTCACCTTTCGCGCCACCAGCGCCGACGTGGTCCACGGCTTCCTGATAGAGCACAGCAACATCAACACGATGCTGGTGCCGGGCTACATCTCGACGATCACCACGCGCTTCGCCAAGCCCGCCGAGGTCTATATGCCCTGCCACGAATTCTGCGGCGTGGGGCATGAGGGCATGTGGGCGCGGATCAAGATTGTCGATAAGGCGGACTTCCAGAAGCTGGCGGCGGATCGGCGGAGGTTGGACTGTGTTGCACAATAAGCGGCTGATCCTCGCCCATTTCTGGCTCGCCTTCGCCGGCTTCGGCGTCGCCCTGCTACTGGGCGAATGGCAGATGTATATCCGCAGTCCCTTACATGCCTGGCTGGGCAATCCGGAGTTGTATTACCGCTCGGTCACCGGCCACGGCACGACAATGGCCTATGTGCTGCCGACTTTGGTCGCGATGGGCTTCGGCCATGCAATCACCGAGGCTGCCCTTAAGCGGCCGCTGATCGGACCCAGATGGGCCTGGGCCGGCTTCGGACTGGTGCTGGCCGGCACGATCACCGCCGTCATCCCGGTATCGATGGGCCTCGCCTCGGTCCTCTACACCTTCTATCCGCCGATGGTCGGCAACCCGTTTTACTATATCGGCATCGTCATGGTCGTCGTCGGCTCGTGGATCTGGGTCGCGCTGATGGCGATCAATCTCTATGCCTGGAAGCGTGACAATCCTGGCGCGCCGGTGCCGCTGGCGATGTACGCCAATGTGGCAGGATCGCTGCTATGGGCCTGGACCGCTGTCGGCGCGGCGATCGAGCTGCTGTTCCAGATCATCCCGGCGGCACTGGGCCTCACCACTACGATCGATGCCGGGCTGGCGCGAGTCTTCTTCTCCTGGACCCTGCACGCCATCGTCTATTTCTGGCTGATGCCGGCTTATATCGCCTATTACACGATCATCCCCCGCGCCATCGGCGGGCGGCTGTTCAGCGACCCGATGGCGCGGATTTCCTTCGCCCTGTTCCTGGTCGTCGCCATGCCGATCGGTGTGCATCACCTGTTCGCCGATCCGCAGGTGGGCGCCGGGTTCAAGTTCCTGCACTCGGTCTTTACCGCGCTGGTCGCGCTGCCGACCCTGCTCACCGTCTTCACCATCTGCGCCTCGGTCGAGATCGCCGGGCGGTTGCGCGGCGGCAAGGGCGTGCTGGGCTGGCTGAAGGTTCTGCCATGGGACAATCCGCTGATGCTGGCGGTCGCCTTTTCCTTCGTCATGCTGGGCTTCGGCGGCGCGGGCGGGCTGATCAATATGAGCTATCAGCTCGATAGCAGCATCCATAACACGCAATGGATCACCGGACATTTCCACCTGATCTTCGGCGGCGCGATCGTCATCATGTATTTCGCCATCGCCTACGATCTGTGGCCGCATCTGACCGGCCGCGCGCTGACCAGCATGCGGCTGATGCGGGCACAGCTCTGGACCTGGTTCGTCGGCATGATCGTGCTGACCTTCCCCTGGCACTATGTCGGTATCCTCGGCATGCCGCGCCGCATGGCCTTTTATGACTATACCGACCCTGCCCTGGCTGGACAGGCGGCGTCGGTGATGATGTCGGTTCTGGGCGGCGCGATCCTGGTTGTGTCGGGTATCCTGTTTCTTACCGTCCTGATCCGCGGTCACACCGCGCCTAAGGTCGATCCGGGCGAATACCGCTTCAGCGTCGCCGTGCATCAGCCGGCCAGGGTCCCGGTCGCGCTCAATGGCTTCGGCCTGTGGCTTAGCCTGATGGTGGGGCTGACGATCATCAATTACGGCTTCCCCATCGCCCATCTGCTGGCACTCCCCGACACCTCGGTCCCGGTTGTGCGGGTCGGAGGCGCCAGGTGAGCGACGAAAAGCTGTTCAGCATCGGCAACCGCTGGTTCACCGGCGCGGTCGGCATCACCGCCGCCATCGCGGTCGTCGGCGCGTTATTCGGCTTCCTGATACTGCCCTCGCTGCAGAGCAACGCGACCTTCGCCGACACATGGGATAAAATTTGCACCGCCGCCGGCCTGGTGCGCCCCTCGACGGTCGTATCGGCGGTAGTCCAGCCCGACCATCAGACCAGCGAGGTCGTCGTCACCCAGCGCATGATGGGCCCGACCGACACGGTCTCGATCGGGCGGGGCGCGACCTTGGCGCTGCGCTGTACCATGTGCCACGGCGCACGGGGCCTCAGCGAGGCGGACTCACCGAACCTCGCCGGCCAGTATGAGACGGCGGTCTATAAACAGCTGCAGGACTACAAGACCGGCGCCCGTACCAGCGCCGTCATGAGCCCGCGCGTCACCGACCTCAGCGACCAGGACATGCGCGATCTGGCCGCCTATTTCGCCTATCTGCCCCGCCTGCCCGGCTATCACCCGACTGGAGACGTGCCGGCGCCCCGCATCGTCATCAGCGGTGCCCCGATGCGCAACATCCCGCCCTGCGCCAGTTGCCACGGCGCCATTGAATACAAAACCGCCAGCGCCTGGCTGGAAGGCGAATCCCCGGTTTATCTCAAAGCCCAACTCGAAGCCTTCGCCGCCGGTACGCGCCGCAACGACATCAGCCAGCAGATGCGCAACATCGCCCGGAATATGACGCGGGAAGAGATCGAGGCGGCGGCGGAATATTACTCCCGCCAGCCCGCTCCCGCCGGGATTTCCAGCGTCTTAGGCACCGCGCGCTAGATCGGGCCGTGACTGCCGGCGATGGCTGCCAAGACGATCATGACCGCCAGCTTCGGTGAGATCGCCGCAAGGGGCTCAACCGGCGCGACGAAGTCTATTGGACGCCATCGCTGTTTCTCTCGGCCAAAAGCGCGCGCCTCTTGCAGATCGACCGTCAACAGGAGACAAAACGAAGCCTGCTCAGGGCTTTAGACCTAAGCAGGCCGTGTTAGATGAGTATTTCTAGCGAGTTATAACAAAAGTGGTTGCGGGGGCACGATTTCAACCTGCGCGAACGTCCCACACATGGCTCGGAACTAGGACGAAGCTTTTTAATCGCAATGGCGAAGGACCGGTCGCCTGCGGGATCAGGGAGTGCGGCCATGAACGCTGCGCGAACGGGAAATGAGCCGAACGCTCGGGGAGCTGGCGGGGAAAGAGCCGACATCCAATTGAAAAGCCTCACCTTGAGGTGGCCCTCCGAAGGCAGAGGTCACAAGTTCGAATCTTGTCGGGTGCGCTACTCAAAACCGTGAAAAACCGCCATTTTCAGGCGATCGTAGTTTGTTCCAAAACGGTCAATCACGGTCATTCAAGGACGAACAAAGCCAGAGGCGGACGCTCGATCCGGGGAATCGCCGGGGAATCTGTTACCATCCCGTTCGCGCCGAATCGGCTCCCGGAGGGATGCACTCCTGCAATCTGGCTGATCCATAGAAGCGGCTTGTGACCCGAAGGGAAGTCCGGCGTCTCGCAGAGTGGCGACCGCTTGGCGCCGATAGTGTTGAAAAACTCCGCACCGATTACTTTGAAGCGATTTTGGCGCAACGATATTTCGCGTCGGCCTTGCTTTGCGAATCATCGTTACGCCTGTAACCCCTGTCGGATTCATATTACCGGCAAAAGTGGGCTGAGGAGTTTTTCAACAGAATCCGCCCATCCCAGCCGCTCACACATCGATCGGCGCTTCTGAAAAGCGACCGTTCGGTCGGCAGTAGGTTTCACGCGGATCCACGTGCATCGTCGTAGAAGATGATGGTTGCGAAGACCGGATTTGGACCTGCAGTCAACGTGTTTTGGGAAGCGTGCCCACTTCTACCGACCTGGATAGCAACGAGCATATCATTTTTGGGCTACTCAGTACGTGTTCCGGCAATTCCGACGACCATTTTCAGATCACCGCCAGTCATTGCTGGCGGTGTCGGGCCCATCTGCCCGGAATCTTTCATTGCGACGCTCCGGCCCGCTTTGCGCAGGCATCCCACCCGCCACGCTCAAACGTCGCCTTATCGCAATACAGCCCTTGAGGGATGTAGGGCGCGATTTCCGATGGACATTGGTGAGCTGGCGAAGATTGTCGGTGTGCATATGGTTCGGAAGCATCGAAAAATATCGCGAATGCGGGTATTCGCCGGCGATATCGATCCACTCGCCCGGATCTACCTTGTAGTTAAGCCCCCAGTAATTGGCGCCCGACGTATCGATCGTGAATGGGAAGCGATTGTTGAAGATCGCGTTGGTTTGGTTGGACCATCCCGGACAGGCCGGCCGGTCCGCGTTGGCGGGCACTGCGCTGTGAGTCGTATCCTTCGGCCATTTGGCTGGGTCTTGCAGCACGATTCCGCACTCTGCGTCGATACCGAGTGCGATCCGGTGTTCCACATCGATCAGTGAGGGATTCATCAGCGCCGCGAATGCCGGGAGCACCGATTGACCGGTGGAGGAGGCGTTCCCGACGCCACCGAACGTATCCCTCATCGTGACGAGATCGGCGCGCAGATTTTCGGGTGCGACCGGGATCAGCAGGTCCAGGGTTTTCGCGAGATGGTCGAAGGGTGTCATATCGCCAGGATCGTCGATGCCAGCGTTAATCCGGCCGAGTTCCTTGCAGAAAGCGCCGGATGGCGCCCTGCCTCTCGACGTCGGCTGCCCGATCACGGGTTCGCCTGCGCTGGTCCCCGCGATACTGGCGATGACAACAGCCGCAACTCCCAGACGCCAATCAAAACACTGCATCGATGCCTCCTGTGGAACAGCCAGCTGATGGTCGTAGCCGGCTGTTCCTTTGGGTTTAGTTCGCGAGGCGAAGCGCGTAGGACGCCGCGCGGTCGGATTGCTGCTTTTTGCGCTCCACTTGGGTCACCCATGCGGTTTCCGCCGGCAGCGCCTTCTTGAGGTCGGAGATTTTGACGACTTCGGTCTTCACAATCGCGTCCGCCGCCGAGGTCACGCCGGCAGGTACACCCTGCCAGCGCACGGTGAACATGCCGGTGTGCAGATTCTCCGTGTCGAGCCAGTTCCACACCTTCGGATCGTGTGGCGCCAGAACATAGCTGTAGGTGCCGTCGGCGTTCGGCTTCGCCTGGGCGTTGGTCAGGCTGCTCGTATAATGGATGTAGTCGGGCGCGACACCCCAGACATCGGACGTCTGGAAACCGAGATAAGAGACGCCCAGCGTCTTCAGCGTTATCACCAGCGCCTCGTCGTCCTTCAGTTGGAACCAGCCTCCCGAGGCGAAGCCCCAACCGCCCGCCCTGACAAACGGCACTTCCAACGTATTCACCGGCTTTTTGTAGGTCGTCCCGTCGAAATACTCTAACCAGAACGGGAGCGTGGCCTTCAAAATAGCGGCGGCCCGATCCGCCAGTTGCGCGTCGGATGGCGGCGGCGGCGCGGCAGGGCCTGAGATCCGCCGCACGCTCAACCGATTTGGGAACTGCTTTGTCCAATCCGTCATCGTGTCGCGGATGATGAGAATCTTGGCGCCAGGCTTGGTCTGAAGATGGCTGGAACCAGGGGCCGCCGCGTCGCCATTGACGGCAATCGTGAAGGATCCGTCATCCGCGAACTTTATGTCGTTATCCATAACGGCGCCGACGACCGGAGAACCTTCCCGGTTCTGCTCGCCGGTTCCCGGAATGGCGCTGTAGAGCGTAAAGGATTCCTGCGCGGGCCCCGAACCGGTGCGCTTGCCGGTGATCTCGTATCGGGACTCGCCGTCGATCGCGACCCAACGATACAGATTGTCGGGATTGTCGATGCCATAGCCCGACCCTGGGACGCTGACGCCCGACCAGCTGTGAGGCTGGTTGCACACCCACATGATTTTCGGTCGGCTGGGGTCTTCCATGAATGCATATTGGATCGAGGACAGCGCGATGGCCCGGATGGCATTTTCCAGGGTCTTCTGCCCGTCGGGGAACTTGGCAAGATGGCTGTTCAGATAGGTCTCTTCGCCCAGCTTCATTTGTTTCTGAAGCTCCGGCATCGCCAATATCCGAAGCTCCAGTTTTTCGAGAGAAACCTGGTCAGACATGTCCAGGACCGGCGTCGATGCACCCTCGGCCGCGACAGTGGGGGACCAGCCGGCGATACCCGTTCCGATGACTATCGCGAACCCCGCGGCGGCGGCGCGAAGTCGCAATCGCGTATGCCAACCTGCTTTGGCACTGCGAGCAAAACCGAGCTTTATGCCTGCCGAATATCCCCTGCTGGTCGATGTCATACTCTTCCCCCTGTTCCGTTGTTTCGATTTACGTCGAAAACCGTCAAAGCCATCGCCGGTTTACGACGATCGTCCTGCCCAATCTTCAATCAGCTCGTTGTCCCGCCATAGACGATCTGCACGCGGCGATTCTGCGGCTCACGCACCCCGTCCTTGGTTGGGACGAGTAGGTCGCGCTTACCCTTGGCGACGATCTCGATCTCGGACGACCCGATGCCGTCCTTCTCGAGCTGCGCCGCGACCGATTCCGCTCGGCGGCGGCTGAGGCGCATGTTGTAGGCATCAGAACCGACAGTATCGGTGTGGCCGGTCACGGTTAGCTGCGTGACCTTGGCCGGGCCGGCATTCTTGGCCGCCGTATCGACGATTTCAGTCGCCTGAAGTGTCAGATCAGACTTGTTGAAGTCGAAGAACACCAGATAGCTCTTCGGAGCCAGTGCTGGCGCCGCGGCCACGGCCGGCGGCGGAACGTAGGCTACCGGCGGCTCGGGCGCCTCCGACGGGCCGCCGAAGTGGTATTTCAGCTGGAAGCCCCACATACGCGGCGGCCCATAGACATTGGAATAGAAACCGAGCTGGTCATAAAGCGCGAAATCGCCGACCCTGTAGAGCTTATCCAACGCGTTGTTCATGAAGAATGACGCGTCAAGCGCGGTGCCGGCAACGCCGTCCCAGTCCACCCTGAAGTTGAGCAGGCTATATCCGGGTTCGATCGAGCCGAACTGATGGTCCGCGATGTTGGCGAGAGCAGCGTGGCTTTGGTAGGTCCAGGTCGCCGAAGCGCTGATATCGCCCAGGGCGTCGGGTATGAACGGCAGGCGATAGGTCCCCGTGACGCTGATCTTGTTCTGCGGCGTCGCCGGAAATTCAGGGTCGATCGTGCAACAGAAGCCGACGCTGCTATATTCGTTGTAGTGCGCATAGGTATAGGCGTAGGTGGCTGAGATTTGCAGGTCGCGCACCGGGACCAGTGTACCCTCGAATTCCACACCGGAAATCGTGGCCTTGCCGTTGTTCTCGGTAACGTTCACGACCGACGTCGTGCCCGGGATCACAACGGACGCCGCCGACTGGATCGCCTTGAAGTATCCCTGATAGGCATCGATATCCGTGCGCGCCTTCATGCCGAAGATTTCCCAGTCGGATTTGACCCCGACTTCCATGTCGACCAGATATTCGGGCTTGAAGGATTCCGTGCCGGGAAGAACCGGGCTGCTGTTGATGCCACCGGCGATATAACCGCGGCTGCCCCGGACATAGATCAAGGTCTCGGGCGTCAGCTGGTAGTCGAGCCCGAGCGTCCAGTTCGGCGACTGGAATTGCGCATTGCCACCCGTGGCGCAGGTTGGATAGATCGCCGTCGGGATCTGACAGCGATGAGCCAGTGTGACCACCGACTGGGTGTTATTCGAGCGGGAATCCCAGGTATAGCGATAGCCAGCCGTGAAGCGCAGACCGTCGAGCGGCGCGTAAACGTCACCGAGGTCATAGGTCGATTGGGCGTAGAGCGCGCGGCTGAGCGCGACCGGATGCACAGAGGACATGGTGGGGCTCGACAAAGAGTCGATGATGAACTCCTCCTGCCCTATCGGGTGAACGAACGAGCCGAATCCACCTGCCTGCCAGGTTAGCTTACCGTCTCGCGCCTTGCCCTGCGCCTGTAACTCGTCGCTATATTCCTCCTGGTTCGTGTTCCAACCCGCCGCCAACGTGTAGTCGATCGATGGTACCGGTGCCGGGGATTGGCGCTCAAGCTGCTTATATTGCTGGTAGCCGAAGATGTTCTTGATCGTAACGTCGTCGCCGACGTTCCAGGTCGCCACATCGGTGATCGACCAGTTCCAGTATTTCTCTAGCGGGCCGACGCCCTCCTGGAGGTTGCCCAGCCCTTCGCCGAACTGTCCGAGTACCTGTCGCGGACCGATGACCTGTTGTTGGGCTAGGAGCCCTTCGACATAGCCCGGACGAGCCAGTAAGCGATCCCAAACACTCGCCAGGATGCCGCCTGCCGCGGCCGGCTTGACCGCGCCAAGGACGAAAGATGTCCCGTTGGTGTGGTTGTAGAGGCTGTTGGTGACGAAATAATTCTCGAAATCGTCGGTGGGCCGCCAAACAACGGAGAGGCGTGCTGCCCAGTAATCGCGGTTATCGAGATCCTTGCCGGAGGCGAGGTCGGTCGTGTAGCCGTCCTGTTCGGCGCGTCGGCCGGAGAAACGGACCAACAACGTGTCCGGCACGATGGGGACGTCCACTGCAGCTTCAAATTCCCGGTCATTGTAGTTGCCGAGCGCGACTTGAGCGTAACCCGAATAGTCGTTTCCAGGCTTCTTCGGATAAAGCAGAATCGCGCCGCCGGTCGTGTTTTGCCCGAAAAGCGTGCCTTGAGGGCCTTTCAGAACCTGAGCGCTCTCAAGATCGTAGAACTGTCCGGGACCGCCCGCTCCGGCGGGAAACCCGCCCGCCGACAGCGTCGCCAGCAGCGGGACCTCATTGAAGTAGGTGACGACGCCCGGACCGCCGGCCGCGTTGTACTGTCCGCGAATCTGGAAGAAAGGACGGTCCCGCTGAATGCTATAGGTGGTCAGCGACGGAACCAGCCGCTGGAGGTCGGTCGTATCCTGGATATGCTGTTCGTCCAGGGTTTTGGCGCTGAAGGCCGTGACGGAAATCGGCACTGACTGAAGTTTTTCTTCACGCCTGCGAGCGGTGACCACCACCTCCTCCAGCCCCGATGCGTCGGCGGTCGGTTGATCGACCGTCTGGGCGATCGTCGGCCGCGCGCCCATAAGCGCGAAAATACTTGCCAGCCCGCAGGCCACGTAAATCTTCTTTCCTTGCATACTTTCCCTCCAGTGATTTTCTACGGTCCCGATTTGATTCCGCCAGCCCGTTCGGCGTTGACCCACATCTCGGTCGGCTCCGTGCCTGTCGCCGTCTCCAGAGCAGTCAGCGCCCGACGCAAGACCGCCACCAGTTGATGCCGTTCCTGTGTCGCGATTCCTTGAAAAGCCTTTGCGTAGCCGCCCAATGTGTGGTCGAGCAGCGCGCGGGTGGCGCGCTGCCCTTTGGCCGTCAGTTCGACCAGGAGCGCGCGTCGGTCATTACGGTCCATGCGCCGGCGGATTAGAGCATCTGCCTCCAGCCGAATCAGCGTCTTGGTCATGCCGCCTGGGGTCTGCATCGAGAAGGCGCAGAGCGTTGTCGGGGACAATGAATAGGGTTCGCCCTGCAGCAGTAGCGAAATCAGGACGAAACATTCGGTTTCGGTTCGGGGCTTCTTTGCTGCCTTGACGAGTTCGGCCTGGACGATGGTTAGAAGCTGCTCGTTCAGGCGGCCGATGCGGGACAGCAGAAAAACCAGCGCTATCAGATCCGGATCATATTGCGGCGATTCGCTCAAGGCGGATTCAGTCATGGGTCCTCTCCACTATTTTTGGAAAGGATTTCATGTAGCAGAACTCCGGGCGGAGCGCTCGCTTGAAATACTCTGGCTTACAAGCGCCATTAGATTCTTCGTCAGGCAACGCATTGGCTTCCCGTCTTCGCCCTCGATTAGCTTTTAATTTCCAGTTAAACCGTTAGTTTTCTGGAAATCAGCCCACCGTCTTTTACAACAAAATATATTAATCTTGCGTAAGATATTCTGAGATAATATCTCTCGTCAAGCTGATTCGTTCGCGTACAGTCTTTTTGGAGTCCCTATGACCGACATCTTTTCTCCGGTCGCGTTTGGCGCGCTCGAACTCACGAACAGGATCGTGATGTCACCGATGACCCGCAGCCGCGCCGGGCGTGGTGACGTCCCTACGGAATTGCACGCGCAATATTATGG
Source organism: Alphaproteobacteria bacterium (assembly GCA_965276835.1). Lineage (GTDB taxonomy): Bacteria > Pseudomonadota > Alphaproteobacteria > BOG-932 > Roseiterribacteraceae > BOG-932. The sequence continues at coordinate 5,763,058 of OZ255631.1, read as the reverse complement.
CCAACGCGCTTCGGCCGGCCTGATCATCACCGAGGGCGTGCAGCCCAGTCCGGCCGGTAAGGGTTACTGCCGGACGCCCGGCATCTATTCCAAGGAACAGATCAACGGGTGGAGCAGGGTCGCCGATGCGGTTCACGACGCAGGCGGTCGGATCGTCATGCAACTCATGCATTGCGGCCGGGTGGCAGCGCACATCAACAAAGCCGATGATTCCGAGATTGTTGCGCCCTCCCCTATCCGGGCAAACGGCACGATTTTCACCGACATATCGGGACTGGTCGAAATGGATGCGCCGCGTGAACTCGATCTTTCAGAGATTTCTTCGGTGATCGAAGAATATGCTCAGGCTGCACGCAATGCGCGAGCCGCGGGCTTGGATGGGGTCGAACTTCACTGCTCAAGCGGCTATCTGCCAATGCAGTTCCTATCGTCGAATTCCAACCGGAGGACCGATCGATATGGCGGGCCAATCGAGAACCGCATCCGATTCGTCGTGGAGACTCTTGAGGCGCTCGCCGCAGCGATCGGCGCCGATTGGGTAGGACTGCGCGTTTGCCCGGGGCTCACATACAACGACATCCATGACGCCGATCCATCCGAAACTCACGGCTCGTTATTTGACCGCGCATCCTCCCTCGGTCTCGCCTATCTCCATCTGGTCCGACTGACCTCTGAGACTGTCGACGGCTTCGCGCTCGCTAAGGCGCACTGGCGCGGCAATCTGATCCTCAACAACGAACTGGACTTTGCCACCGCGTCGTACGCCATCGCGGGGGGAGACGCACAAGCCGTGTCGTTCGGGCGCCCGTTCATCGGAAACCCCGATCTCGTGGCCCGATTTCGCAGCGGTACTCCGCTCGCGGGCTTCGACGCCACCACGCTCTATACCGCCGGACCGATGGGTTACACGGACTACCCCGCAGCCGCTCTTTAGATCGGAGCGGCCACGCCCGCTTTGAACCGCTCAGATGGCTCCATGCGTCGACCGCCGTCGCGAGTAGGTAAAAACCACCTCCGATCAAATATTAAACCCATGCGGGCTTTGCTGGATCGGTATTTCTAGCGAGTGAACAAAGGTGGTTGCGGGGGCCTGCAACCACCGAGACCGACATTCGCTCCAGACAGCCATCTAATAGCGATCGTGAGGCTGCGTGGGGCAGAAAAGCCACCTGTACCGACGCAGCAGGAAATTAAGCTGCTTGGTGGAACTGACGATGAAACGGTTCTCAACCGCGAAACAGGTCGGATTGTCCGCGCCGTAGGGGGCGCTGGCGACGCCGTAATCGACTTCGGCGATTGCGAGAAAGCACCGTTCACGCAATTTCCAAAACCTAAGTTCTAGAAACTGCGCACCCACCTATTGGGGTTGGGTTTGCGAAGTATAACATTCCCAAATAAAAGCATGTATCCTATGAAACATTCGATAACCCATCAATTAATATTCCACCTGCCCAATAATTTGCGAGAGCATGGTTCGGTAGCGAGGCTGCGCTCTTAAGGTCATCTCTACGAGCGCAGTTAGCAGCACAGCATGAGCCAAGTAACGGTTTTGACCGGCCCGGAACGTCGTCGTCGTGGGAGTGAAGAGGATCAGTGCCGGATACTGGTCGCAGCATTCGCGCCCGGGGCCACAGTGGCGGCGGTGGCGCGTCAGCACGATGTCGCAACCAGCCTGATCTATAAATGGCGCCGCACGCTGAGCGCCCGCGAGGCAGGCTTTGCTGAAGTTGTCGTCGTTCCCGATAAGCCCGTTGTCATCGGTCCTGCAATTTTCCCTAAAAGTGGACGTTGAAAATTCCCCAGTTGGTCTAATCGGCCGATCATTTCCTCCTGGTTGGAGAGAGGCGTGATGGTCCGACTTGGAGAACTGATGACGATATTGGAACTGCATCGACAGGGGCTGGCGATCACTGCTATCGCTCGACGTACGGGCCGAGATCCCAAGACGATCCGTAAATATATCGAGCGTGGGGTCGAGGCGCCGGCTTACGGTCCACGTTCGGTGGGGCGTCCGTGCAAGCTTGCTCCGTTCAGGGATTTTTTGCGCGAGTGGGTGACCGCGCTGCCTGATCTGAGCGCCGCCCGGCTGACGCGCGAGATTCGTGCCCTTAGCTATGGCGGCGCCTATACGGCGGTTAAGCGTTATCTCGCCACGATCCGACCCGAGAACGGGCCAAAGCCCTATGAGGTGCGCTTCGAGACGCCGGCGGGCCTGCAGACCCAGGTCGACTTTGCCCGCTTTGTCGTCGACTTCGCGGACGACCCAGCCCGGATGTTGCTTTCGATCTCGATGGCCAGCGGGTCGGCGCCCAGCACACGATCTTCCACGCCGACGAGGGCCAGACCCATGGCAAGCGCGGATCCCTCGCCCGGGCGATGGAAGAGGCGACAGCGCGGACGACCCAGGCACCGTTCTGCGTCTGGGCGTTGCCGACTACCGCCCCGCGCTCGCGCTTCGCACCTGGAAACCAACTTCTGGTGGAGGTTAGGGTGCGCCGCCGCTCGGCCGCCAGGATCGGGTTGCGGCAGACGATGGCCGCTCGCCGAGATACCGTGCCGTTGTGTTCTCGGCCAGGTCGCGATCGTCGAATAGCGATAATTGCAGCGGCCCGCCCTTGGCCAGTTCCTGGATTTTCGGCGCACGTACGACGGTGATCCAATCGAGCCTGGCTGGCTTGAGATCTTCGCCGATACGGGCACTGGTGATCATGCCCCGGTCGCCCACCACACCACCCGATCCAGGCCGAAGCGGTCCTTGAGCTTGGCCATTTCGACGCTCGAGGTTGTCGGGTCAGATAGACGAACTGCGGCCGGTCGCGGCGATGATCCCGACTATAGCCGTGCTGCGCCAGTTCAAAGCAGCGACCTTCCGGATCGGATGAACTGACCTCGTACAGCGTCAGGGTGCCGCCCGTCAAATGGCGCCGCGCCAGCCCGCTCTCGATCCGCTCGTGCTGACCGAGCAGCCAATCCAGGCAATCATAGATCTCGGCGTCCCCGACCTCGCCCAAGTCCAGCCGTTCGCTCAGGTTTGACGCCGCCGTCTGCGGGCTCAGCGCCCGCACCGTCGCCAGCGTACTCCCCCTGTGCTGATCAGGAATGCGAAGACGCGCCGTCATGAATTTTGGCCATCTGAATACACGATCTGAACGCGTCGGTTCTGCGGTTCCTTGACGCCGTCGGCGGTGGGGACCAGCAGGTCGCGCTTGCCCTTGGCGACGATCGCGATTTCGCTCGACGGGATGCCATCCTTCTCCAGCTGGGCCGCGACCGACTCCGCACGGCGGCGGCTGAGACGCATATTATAGGCGTCCGAGCCGACCGTATCGGTATGACCGGTCACCGTCAGCTGCGTGACCTTGGCCGGGCCGGCATTGGCGGCAGCCTGGTTCACGATCGAAACCGCCTGAGGCGTCAGGTCAGACTTGTTGAAGTCGAAGAACACCAAGTAGCTGTGCGGGACTGCGGGAGCGACAGGCTGCGCCGGGGGCGGTACGTATGCTGAAGCAGTCTGGGCAGTTTCGGATTGACCACCAAAACTGTATCGGACTTTAACGCCCCACATCGCCGGCGGACTTACCGTAATGCCGTATATGCCTAGGCTGTCATATGTCCCCAGCTGGCCGTTATATCTTGCTTCATTCAGTACGTTGGTAGCGAAAACGGTGGCATCGATTCCCTTGAAGCCGACCACGTCCCTCCAATTAAGATTCAGATTGAGAAATCCGAGCTGGGGGTTGGTATCGTACAATGAGCGGTCAAGGGTCGAGGTATTAACGGTAACTCCTTGCCAAACCCAATCCGCCGAGACGCTCAGATCGCCCAGCGACGGATCGATCGGCAGGTGATAGGTTCCGTTTACGCCATATTTCCACTTGGGCGTAAATACAAAGGCCGTCCCACTCAAATTTCCCTTTATTGGGTCAATATAGTTATCATAACGATCGGCCGTATAAGCAAAATTAAGCCCGAGCTCGACTGAAGTAGAAGGAACAATTGTGAATTGCCCATCAATCCCTTCAATATGGCCACTCGCCACATTTTCGTTGGGCGTTACAACACCGCCCGTTGGGCTCTCCTGCGTCACGGGGACTTGTATATTGTCGTAGAATCCATAATAAGCGCTGAGATTCGTTCGCGCCTTCACACCATAGATTTGCCAGTCTGATTTGACACCGATTTCTATGTTATTCAAATTTTCCGGTTTGTACTCCAGAAACTCAGCCGGCGCATTGACGTTGAATCCACCTGTGGAATAGCCGCTGCTATTTGTGACGAAAAGCATCGTTTGCGGCGTTATCTGGTAATCAAGACTGAGCGTGTAGATCCCGGGCGCTCCCGGGTGAAAAACAGCCGACTGCGCGAAGATTCCGCCCGGAATGATCTTTCCCGAAGCGTCTAGGGTTTCTTGATAAGTGGTCTCCTTATCCCACGAGTAGCGATAGCCGGCGGTAAAGCTCAACCCATCTATGAAATCAGAGAGATCGTATGTCCCTTGCGCGTAGATCGCGTTCGTCCGGCTTGTATTCTGGGCGAGAGTGCCGCTCATCGAACCAAATTCCAGGTCGAAAGACGCCGCGGGATTCTCGGGATTCCGGACCCAGGAGTTAAATGTCCCAACGACAAAATTGAATCGGTCGCCGATCTTGCCCAATGCCTGCAACTCTTCGCTGTACTGCGTTGTAGGACCCGGCACTCCCGATCCAGGTATAGCAAAATCGAGAATCGGCAGAGGCGTGCCATCAACATCCGTTCGTGCGAAGCTCGTCGTTTCCACGTAACCCAGAATATTCTTTAACGTCAAAGCATCCGTGATATCCCATGTGGTGGTATTGACGATCGACCATTGGTTTAGATGCTCGGCAGTCCCTCCTGCTATGCCTTCGCCCGGGATCGTATAGAGCCCCAGCTTCTGTTGCTCCGCAAGCAGCTTCGCTGGCGCGTTTCCGAAGACCTCGCTCACGAGCCCCCCCGGCGCGACCGCATAAAGGACATACGGGGTACCGTTGTCACGTGAATTATAATAATTCACCACAAGGTTGTTTTCGATGGAATCCAATGGCCTGAAGACCAGCGAGATACGCCCGATCCCATAATTCTGATCGCCCAGGTACTTATTCTGGGTTAAGTCATGGATAAATCCATCTTGGTGATTGTAGTCGGCTCCCACTCGGAGCAATAATTTATTGTCTATGATCGGGACATTGAGCGCCCCCTGCACTTCATACCGCCCGTAGCTGCCTAGCGTTCCTTCTACATAACCCTCAAAATCGTTGGTTGGCTTCTTTGGTTGGTAAAGCAAAGCACCGCCGTTGGTACTGATGCCGAATAGCGTTCCTTGGGGTCCTTTTAGGACCTGTATATTATCGATATCAAAAAAGAAGCCGCCCACGACAGCGGGGTTGTTCTGCGAACTGATGATCGGAACGTCATTGAAGTAAGAGACGACCCCCGGAACACCGCGGATCCAGCCGTAATTGACGGTCTGCCTGCTGCAGCAAAAGCTCAAGCCGGGAACTTGGTAGTCGAGGTCGGGAGCGTTGCGGACGTCCTGATTCTCGATAATGGCCTGGTTGAACGTTGTCATAGCGATCGGAACCGTCTGAGCCTTTTCTTCACGGCGCCGCGCGGTGACGACCACCTCTTCCAGCCCCCCGCCTGTGGAGGTGTCAGTGGCAGCCGCCTGAACTTGCGCGAGTGTGGTCTTGCCCGGCGTCGCGAGGAAAGCGGCACCTGCGAGCAGCAGCCATAGAGTGCGATTAGTCATGTCCCTCCCCTTTCCAGTCACCGACCGGTGGCGCGCCGCGCCTATTTGAGCTTAGTTGACAAATTCAAGCTAATCCGCGCCATACACTGCCGATGAGAGCATATGTATAGACACAATCTGATGATACTATATGTATAGACACATATCACTGTCAACGACTGATTTTCGAAACATTTTATGCATTGCGCCGGCCGGCTGGGTGACCGTGGCCGTAATCGGCTTGACCTAAGATAGCGGCCTTCGGGTCGTCGCATCTGAGCTATTCCGGGCGAACCTGCGCTCGCGGACAACGCCTTGTGTCCGCGCCAAGGACGATGAACTCGGATCTAGCGATATAGAGCAACGGCGCGTCTGAGTACGTGCATTATGTGAACGCCACGGATCGCCACCTGACGCGCGACACCCGTTCGGCCGCCGGTACGCCGCCGGCACAACCAAATTTGCGTCGATGCGAAATCTCGAGGCACTCGATGCCGCCGATTTTCTTTAGATCTATGCGGTAAACGTGATCGGTCCTTCCAAATGGCGCGCGCATTTGCGCCCCACGCCGTGCAGGGGTCATCCACCGTGAACATCTCGTCCATCGCGGGTACAACTGGCACCGGAGCTCGCATGCATACGCGGCCTCAAAGGTGCTCTCAACACACTCGCCCTGTCTTTGGCCCGGAACCTGGCACCGCAGATTCCTGTCAATACCGTGGTCCCTGGCATGATCTAGGAACGCTGGCTCAAGGAGGGCCTCAGCGAGGAAGCCTATGAACACACAAAGTTGCAGCTCGACTTCAAGCCACACTCGGGCATGTATGCATGCCCGAAGAAATCGCCTCAGCAGTGGTTTGGCTGGCCACTGATGCCACGCTGTGACCGGTCAACTGATCACGGTCGACGCCGGCTTTCTGCTTGGGCGGCCGCCATCGATAAACCACTAGTTTCGAGGCAGATTCCAATCTGTTGTGCGGACTCATTTCCAGCCGCTACGCGGGCCGGGCAGGCGGAATGCCGCACCACCAGTGCCGCTCACGCGCTCGAACCGTACCGGCTCACGAAATCGAGAAATCTCTCGGCAACAACGTCGATGGCGAGATCCCTGTCGACATCCCAACCCACCACCGCGGCCTCGACGCAAAAATAATCGATGTCGTTAAGGAGGAAGCGCGCCTCAATCCTCGCGCGCTCCGCACGCGGATCATCGCTCTCAGCGACGTGGAAAGCCGCAATCTTCCTGCCGAGCCGGGCCGTAACTCCCGCCACGAGCTGCTGAAGGACGGGCTGAAATTCGGGCTCGATCGCGACGATCTGGTGATAAGCCAAGGCAAGCATCCGCTCGCGCGTGTAAAATGCCAACAACGACCTGAGGAACTTCTTGATATCAGTGAGAGCTGGGCTGGTCTTTGCCCCAATAACTTCATAGATATGATAGAGCTCCTTGAGGAAGGGCTGATGAAGTTCCATAAATATGCCATACCTACTGTCAAAGTGACGGTAAAAAGTCGCTCGGCTTATTTCAGCCTCTGCGATAATATCTTCGACAGCAATCAGAGCATAGTTTCTTTGGGCCAGAACCCTTTTGGCCGCCTCAAGTATCTTTTCCCGGCTATCCTGCTTCTGCTGTTCCTGCCTGGTCGTCCGCCCCTCTACTCGGGCGCGAGCGGTCAGGCGCGCCCGAATCGACATATATTTTCTTCCATGTTCATAAACCAAAGCATCCGTGAAACACGACTTGTCGATATATCCGCCAAACTAGTTCCCATCAAAGCAGGCACCTGAATGCGGCAGAGCACGGACCTTCCGATTCAGAAGCGGCGCTTATCCTAACGCGTATGCTGCCCTTACAAAAAGGTTTTCCCGGTGCCGTCAAGCGCACCAGGAAAGGACCGTATCCGCTTGAGGGTCAGGGGCCATGTACTCGCCACCGTTTACGTCCAGCACACTTCCGGTCGCCATCTTCGAATAATCAGAGAGGAAGAACAGCACGGACCTTGCGCACTCTTCATCGGGAGGGTTGACGCGCGATAGGATACGCCCCGCAATCCCCTCGATCACCTGCTCCTCGGAAACATTCTCAGCTGCCGCCTGGTCTTTTACCCAGCTTTGGACTGATGTGCCCCAAAGCCATCCCATACGGGCTCCATTAATACGGATGTTATATTTCCCGAGTTCCTCGGCGAGCACTCTCGTCGCTGTTCCAAGGGCGCCGTTCGCAGTAGCGTAGTCCGCTTCGCCTTCGAACGGCTTGACCGCCGCCAAGGTAAGGACGTTCACGACCGCCCCCGTATGCTGCGCCTTCATCACCGGAAGGACGGCCTTGATCATACGCTGGGCGCCGAAGCACATGATATTTCATGCCGTCTTGCCATTGCCCAGATGGTGCCATCCTCGAACGTCCCAAATGACGCGCGCTTGTAGGCGCTGTTGACGAGGCCGTCGATCCGACCGAACGCATCTTTGGTCGCAGCCGCGAAACGCTGGCATTGCTCGCTATCGCCGACATCCGTGGCAACGGTGATCGCTTCAACACCTTTTGAGCTAATTTCCGCAACGACGTCGTCGATGAAACCTTGCGTACGAGAACAGATCGCAACCTTTGCGCCTTCGTCCGCGGAAATCAGTGCGAGCTTGCGTCCCATGCCGAGCTCAACGCCCGTGATCATCACTACCTTATTGCTAGCAACATCGTGAACCTCCCGAAAACCAATTTTCGTCATCGTCTCTGCGCATTTTGTCGAAGCATAGTGACTAGACATATTGTATACAATGCAATTTTCGCCTTGACCAGTAGACGGTGATCCCAGCAGGCTCAATCGCCCGATAGCGCTCGCCCCGATTAAACCATATACTCGAAATGCAGCCCGAAAACGCGACGGTTGACGATTGTATTTGGCTATACATAGTGTATCAAACCACGCTAAAAATATCTTCGAACCTGACAGGGAGGCGTCTGTGGGAATGCCAAATCGACCACGCCGCTTTCGCACCATTGTAGCGGCTCTCTTGCAGATCTTGCTCGGACTGCTCGTCGTGATCAGCGGAATGCTGCTCGTTCACGCCAACGCGAGTCCGTCCGCTTCCCAAGATACGACAGGCTCAGCGAGGGAGACATGGCTCGGTCCAGTCGCCACATTGAGATGTCCTCTTATCGGATGGTTCATATGTTGAACAGTAAGTTGGTTCGGCGTTCCTGTACGCCGATTGTGATGCTTTTCTTTTTTATCTCGGGTTGCTCACGCGATCGACAGATTCCAATCGCATCGGCTGGTGTGGAGGTGGGAGCGGGTCCGACGGGGTCGACCAGAGTTAAGGTCGATGCGGACGGCACGGTAGAGATGCCAGCGTTTAGTTTGCCGTACTCTTCATTTGCTAGCCTCGAAGCTAAGCAGGCATTTCTCGATAGGGTGGTGCATCCGTTCATTCCCGTGGGAGGAAGCTTATCCGGCCATGTCCCATCTAGCCACAGCGAGGCGATCGAGGAGCTTCGGAAACAAAACGACGCCATGTTATTCACGCCCTGGCTCAAGCGCGCTAGGGCCATGTTCCCTGTTGAAATCGTCACGGCCAGGATCAGCGGTGTTCATGTGGATGTTGTCACGCCGCGAGATGGTGTGCCGCTAGCGAATCAACATCGCGTTTTGATCAACTTGCACAATGGCGGCTTTCTAATCGGCGGCGGGGATGGCGGGCTTGACGAGTCAGTGCCGGTCGCTGCGATCGGAAAGATGAAGGTCGTTTCCGTCGACTATCGGATGTGGCCTGAATATCGACATCCAGCAGCACTGGAGGATCTTACGACTGTATATCGGGCCCTCCTGAAAGACTACAGGCCCGCGAATATCGGCATCTATGGCTGCTCGGCTGGTGGTTTGACGGCAGCGGAATCGACAGCTTGGTTCGAAAGGGAGAACCTGCCGCGTCCCGGTGCTATTGGTATATTCGGCGCAAACGGCGGTGCACCCTTCGCCGGCGATTCGGGCTACCTCGCAGCTCCGCTCGCCTATGGCGATATGCCCCCCGCCAGCTCTGCCGATGTGGTGATGCCGAATCCTCACGGCTACTTCACCGGTACCGATCTGAGGGATCCCCTGGTCGCGCCAATCTATTGGCCTGCGGTCATGAGGAAGTTTCCCCCAACGCTGTTGATTACCGGCACGCGAGCGTTGGAGATGAGTTCGGTCGTGTATTTCCACACCCAGTTAGTCAAAGCGGGCGTCGACGCCGATCTCCATCTCTGGGAGGCAATGCCTTACTGCTTCCTTCTCGATCCGGGACTACCCGAATCGAGAGAGGCGTACGATGTCATCGGCAAATTCTTCGATCGACATCTAGGCAAGCGATAAGGCGATTGAGTCCGATCGACCCGATCAGCTAGCCAGCCATCACATGCACAATGATCCAAACTGCAGTTAACGAAGAATTCGACCGCGTTGCCCGCGCTGTCGACAAGGGCAATGACGAATGCTTCGTCATCAGCCACACGCTCTACCGGTTCATCCGCCATCAACTAATGTATGCCGCTGCCCTTCCCGCCCCCGACAAGGAAGCCCAGGCTCTGGGTGAGAAGCGGTATCAGGCATTGCTCGATTCCGTCGCGAAGATAATGGCCAAGGGCGCGGACAATGACAATGAAGTTCCGCAGACAGCTAAAGCTAACGAAACGTAGCGTTAGCGTTAGCGATCTTTCTTAAACCTAACTCCCAGTCCACCGCCATTCTCTGCGGTGAATTCCACCCCCGCTTCTTCAAACGTTTGTTGGATAAGGAGCAGCGTCCCTTTTTGAGGCGCCGACCGCTCATTCTCGAGATTCCGAATTGTGACGGCACTCGCTCCAGATTTTGCGGCGAGGTCATCTTGCGTCCATTTTAGCAGCGCACGCGCAGCCCGGCATTGAGCAGAATCCATTCCGCAAATTGCTCAAAGCTACCGAAAATCGCAAGAGCTATCGAAGAGCGTTGACAAGTTATTTCTGAAAACCAATAGTTCTTTTGTTTTCCGAAAGCGGCCGCACCAAGTGCTGGAAACACCTGATGCGGCCTGACCACAACCCTTGCTCGGTAAGGAGCTCGGCTCATGGCTGATTCCGAGAATAGCACGAGTCTGCGCGGAGTAACCCGCCGCGCGCTATTGGCCGGCTCGGCTGCTGTTCCCTTAGCATCGATCCTCCGTGAACGCTCAGCAGACGGTAGCGCAACCGACCCAATTGCAGCTTTGTATCGCGAGTGGCAGCACGCCAACTCCGAGGCAACGCGTTGGTGCAAGAAATGGGGAGAATTGGAAACGGTGCTGGTCCGTTCTGTCGGATATCCCCGCGTGCAAATCTCATTGCCATCTTCAGCAACCACGATCTGGGTCACGACCCACGAAGACATCGATCGTGAACTCGCCGATAGGCCGGACTTGGGGGTCGTGCGTACGCGCCTACATGGCGACCTTACCGCCCACAAAACGCGCTGGGAGGCGGCAACGAACGCCGTTGGACTTTCGGAAGCTGACCGCCAGGAAGTGCTGGCTTGCGAAAGACGCGAGACACTCGCGTTCCGTGCCTTTTCCCTCGCTGCTCGCGACCTCACCGGCATCATCACAAAACTCACTTTGATCTTGCAGATGGGTGAAGCACGGGAAGGCGACGGCGAGTTTCCTTGGCCGCAGATTGCTTCTGTCACCAACGATCTTCGGCGATTGGCGAATATCGAAACCGCTGACTGAATTTGCCCTGATTTTTTTTGCCGTCTTTTGTATCCTTGAGCGCGCTCAAGACCGCTCATCCCGCCTTCAGCGCTCCGGAATACGCCATAACAGATTGATATGACTTATCTATCTTCATTGAACACGAGCCACTGCAAACCCAAGTCGGACTCTCGACAAGGATTACTTGGGCGAGGGTCGGCTATGATCAGGATGAAGATCGCGCTGTCGGCGACTTTGCGCAGGGCGCTGCGAACGACAATGGCAAAGGAGGCACAACGATTCGTATCGACGCGACGATCTCGCGAATCGCACGCTTGATCGGCCGGCAGATGGCGCGGGAGGAGTTCGAACGACTCACGGCTGCGAATGACAACCGGCAGGATGGTGGGTGAAATTGCTACTCCACGTCCTGGACTTTGGCCCCCCAAATGGCATAGGTTTAAGCATATGCTACTGGAGCCCCCCATGAACATCGAACGCCACGTAAAGCTATTCAAGAACGGACGGAATCAGGCGGTGCGCATCCCGCGAGAGTTCGAGCTTCCCGGTGAAGACGCCATCATGCGCAAGGAAGGCGGGAAACTCATCATCGAGTCTGCCCCGCCCAAATCACTGCTCGCCATTCTGAAGACGTTGTCACCACTCGATGAGGAGTTTCCGCCGATCGACGATCTTGTCCCCGACCCGGTCGATCTATGAGCCGTTACCTGCTCGACACCAATATCGTCTCGGACCTGATCCGCAATCCGCAGGGCAAGGTTACTGCCCGCGTCGCGAAGATCGGCGAGGACAGGGTTTGCACGAGCATCATCGTCGCGGCCGAGCTTCGCTACGGCGTCGCCAAACGAGGATCGGCGCGTTTGGCGGCGCAGCTGGAAAGCGTGCTGCGCGGACTGGAAATTCTCCCGTTCGAGGTGCCGGCTGAGATCGCCTACGCCGATTTGCGGTGTCGGCTCGAAGCCGCCGGCCAGCCGATCGGCGGCAACGATATGCTGATCGCTGCCCACGCCATCTCGCTCGGTTACACCGTCGTCACCGACAATGAGCGGGAGTTTTCCCGGATCGGCGGCCTTACGCTCGAAAACTGGCTTCGGCGCGACTGAGGAGGAATGAGGATGACCAGGGTAGCCCTCTACGCTCGATATTCCGATGAACGCAACGCTGCAATCAAACCCTGGATCAAAAACTACAACCTAATCAGACCTCACGCCGGTATCGGCGGAAACCCACCTTGGATTAAGCTGAACAACCTTCTTGGAAACGACAGCTAGCGCAGAGGAAAAGTCGGATGCCCGGAATTTACAAGCGAGAGCCTTCGTATGCTCGCGAGCTATTTCGGCAGATCAAGGTCGCTGATCCGGGGTGAGGACGACAATGAGCCAGCCAGGAGCCTTCCATTACGTGCTCGGCATTGCCGGCGCGCTCTGCCTGTCGGTTCCGGCGGCCGGCGGCGCGGACGCACCCTTTAATGGCAAGATCGAGACCTATTCCAAGGATTCGACCCCAAGCTGGCCAACCCCAGCCACCGCGCCGAAAGATTCGCCGAACGTTGTCCTCGTGTTATTAGACGATGTCGGGTTTGGCGCGGCGAGTATGTTCGGCGGTCCTGTGAAGACGCCGGCGTTCGAGCAGTTGGCCGCGCAGGGGCTGCGTTATAATGAATTCCATACTACCGCGGTCTGCGCGCCTACCCGCGCGGCGCTGCTATCCGGCCGTAACCATCATCGCGTCGGCTTCGGCGTCGCCGGCGGTGAGAGTGGATATCCCGGCTATAATTTCGAGTGGAAGCAAAGCGCCGACACCATCGCTGCCGTGCTGCACCTGAACGGCTACAGCACGGCGGCGGTCGGCAAATGGCACAATACGCCGATGTGGGAGATCAACCCGGTCGGGCCGTTCGACCATTGGCCGACCAGCCTGGGGTTCGATTACTTTTATGGCTTCATGGGCGGCGAGATGAGCCAGTGGGAGCCGATGCTGTATCGCGGCACCACATCGGTTGCGCCGCCCACGAACAACCCCGCTTATATTATGAATCACGATCTGGCGGACGACGCCATTCACTGGCTTCACTCGCACGACGCCGTCACGCCCGACCGGCCTTATTTCCTCTATTTCGCGCCCGGCGGTACGCACTCCCCACATCAGGCGCACAAGGAATGGATCGATAAATATCACGGTCAGTTCGACCAGGGTTGGGACAGGCTGCGGGAGGAGATTTTCGCCCGGCAGAAAAAGCTGGGCGTGATTCCGGCAAATGCCGAATTGACGCCACGGCCCGAGGGCCTTCCCGCTTGGGACTCGCTCTCGCCCGATCAGCGAAAATTGGCTTCGCGCCAGATGGAGGTCTATGCCGGCTTTCTGGCGGAAACCGATGCCGAGGTCGGTCGCGTCATTGCCGCTGCGCAGCAGGGACCGCATGCCGACAATACGATCGTCATCTATATCATGGGCGATAACGGAGCAAGCGGCGAAGGCGGGCTCTATGGCTCCGACCACGATCTCGCCGATTTTTTCATAGGAGCGCCACCCGACGGCATCAAAGCGCAACTGGCGCGAGCCGGCGATCTCGGCAGCCGCGCTTATGACAATCACTACGCGACCGGTTGGGCATGGGGCCTGGATGCGCCATTCCAATGGATGAAACAGGTTGCGTCGCATCTGGGCGGATCGCGCAACCCGATGGTTATTTCCTGGCCGGATCGGATCAAGGACAAAGGCGGGTTGCGCAGCCAGTTCACCCATGTCGTCGATGTGGCGGCAACGCTATACGACGTCATCGGCATCCAGCCACCCGACACGGTGAATGGCGTCAAGCAACTATCCCAGGACGGCGTCAGCTTTGCCTATAGTTTCGCCGACGCCGACGCGCCAGCTCGGCACACCTCGCAATATTTCGAGATCATGGGTAATCGCGCGATGTACAAGGACGGCTGGATCGCGTCCGCGCGCCACGATCTACCTTGGATGCTAGGTCCGCAGCGCAAAGAAGATTTCGAAAACGACCAGTGGGAGCTTTACAACCTCACTGACGACTATTCCCAGGCGCATGATCTTGCGGCGAAATATCCGGATAAGTTGAAGGAACTGCAGGCGCTGTTCGATAGCGAGGCGAAGCGCAACGACGTCTATCCCATCGGGCTGGGCATGCCGAGCCCCGGCGGCAACGGCGCGCCCAGCCTGGTTAAGGGCCGCAAGGATTTCTCCTATTACGCCGATATCGATGCGATGCCACCGATGACGGGGCCGATGCTTCTGGGGCCACACAACATCACGGCGGATCTGGTGGTGCCCGACAAGGGCGCCGCGGGCGTGATTTTCGCCGATGGAGGCCGCTATGGCGGGATCGCGCTCTATGTCAGAAAGAACCGACTGGTCTATGAGAACAATTTCTTCGGCAAAAGCCGCGACGTCATAACCTCGGACCAGCTGCTGCGTCCGGGCCACCATCGCATTGCTTATGACTATACCCGCGAAGATCCGAAGTTGTGGGGCGGCGGTACTGGCAGGCTGTCAATCGATGGAAAGGTCGTGGCCGAGGCGAAAATCGCCCATGTCGGCGTTCCCTATGCCTTTGGCAGCCTGGACATCGGGTGCGAGCGCGGGTCGCCGGTGAGCCCAGACTACCGACTGCCTTTCACCTTCACCGGAACGATCGAGAAGGTGCAAATCCATCTCGGCACACCAGGCGTCGAGCAGCCGATCAAGACACCGGCCAACGACTGATGCGAGGACCGACAGACCATGCGCTGAGACAAGGTTTTGGTCAATTGCTGCTCCACCATGACTCAATTCTAAGAAAGCTGGGCCTGATGCGGACGGGGCGCACCGAATGCACGATGCGCCAGCGTCTGATCCTGACAATTTGTCTCTCGGGCTTATCGGTGATCGCGATCGCGGGGGCCGCTGTTTCCGATCGGTCGCCGCCGCGGCAGACGGCGCAGGGCGCGGCTTGCCAGAAACCCGATCGCGAGCGCGGATTCCTGGCGGCACGTTCCAGATGGGTTCGACGGAGTTCTACGAGGAGGAAGGGCCGGTCCACTTGGAGACAGTCCCGGCTTTCCGGATCGACCGTTACGATGTCACCAATGCCGAGTTCGCCCGCTTCGTCGCCGCCACCCATTACGTGACCGACGCCGAGCGCAAGCCGGACCGGGCCGACTATCCCAATATCCCGGCGGACAAGCTGGTTGCCGGCGGGGCGGTGTTCACGTCACCAACGGGCGTGCGCACCATGGAAGATCCGATGCAGTGGTGGGCGTTCGTGCCGGGCGCCGATTGGCGCCATCCAGAAGGACCTGATAGCAGCATCAAGGGGCGCGATAACTACCCAGTGGTTCAGGTTAGCTATAACGACGCCATGGCCTATGCGAAATGGGTCGGCCGCGATCTGCCGACCGAGGCGCAATATGAATATGCCGCGCGCGGCGGGCTGGATGGCAAGACCTATGGCTGGGGCGACGATTTCACGCCGGGCGGCAAGTACCAGGCCAATAGCTGGCAGGGCACGTTCCCGACCAAGAATACCGGCGCGGACGGGTTTTCCGGCCTGGCACCCGTGGGGTGTTTCCCGGCCAATGGCTATGGGCTCTACGACATAATCGGCAATGTCTGGAAATGGACCGCCACGCTCTATGGGCCGACCATGGACAATGAGATGGCGGTTGCGGGAATGCCCGCCGGCGGCACGCCGGCTTCGCGGGTGCTGCGCGCGACGAAGGGCGGTTCGTATCTCTGCGCGCCGAATTATTGCCGCCGCTATCGCCCCGCCGCTCGCCAACCGCAGGAATCGGGCTTCAGCGCCGCCCATCTCGGTTTCCGGACCGTGAGGAATGGCGCGAAAGGGGAGTACCGCCGAAGGTAATATCAGCGCATCTCTGGGAAGCTGACCGGTGTGCAAGGCCACGGATATTGGTTACGGCGCAGTTCTTATGATTAACAAATATGGGGCAGATGTAGATACGCATCGCTTTGACCCCTTTCAGCAAGGGGTCAAACGGCCCACTTCTCGATTTCCATAAATCCAAAGCGCGTGATCTCATGTCAAAAAGGCTCATTTCGCGGGCCGATGCATAGCTGCTTTATCATATTGGGTCTCGAGGTGCTGCTAACTTTCCCTCTATTTATGGGCATAATCTGCCAACCCAGAGCTAACGCACAAGGCACTCGATCATCCTGACGTCGCTCAACGTATGACCCTTACACACATGTCACGGAGTACCCGGACATCGGCATCGAGCTTCGAAAATCTCAGATCCTGCGTCTCGCCGCGCGTATAGCGCCAATATTTTTGCTGCTCGATGACCGCGCGCCGGAAAAAGCCGAAGCAAAGATAGAAGTCGAGGGAGTCGATGCGGCGGCCGGTAAGTTCTTGGTAACGGGCCGCGGCTTCGCGACGCGAGAAAACTCCTGAACGTGCGCTCGGCATCGCGCGAAGCGCTTGAAAGTCGGCAGGATCGCTTGTTTCGACCCAGAAGCTTAGAGTGCAAGCCAGATCCATCAACGGGTCGCCGACCGTAGACATCTCCCAATCCAGGACACCAATCAGCTTGGTAATGTCGATGGGATCCCAGACCAGATTATCCATCTTGAAGTCGTTGTGAACGACTACCGCTTCCTCCGCTTCCGCAGGCGTATTGGCCGCAAGCCAAGATGTGACTTCGGCAAATTCCGCCATATTAGCCGTCGCGGCGGCCTCGAGTCTCTTACGCCAACCATTCAATTGACGCTGGCGGTAGCCAACCGGGCGTCCGAAATCGCTCAGGCCTACGGCGCCGACATCGATGTAATGCAAGCCGGCCATCGCAGCGATCAAGCCAGAAAATTGCAGCCTGGCATGATCCGCGGTGCCGACTAAATCCTCGGGATCTTTTCGGCGTATGATAACGCCGTTCAAACGCTCCAATACGCAGAATGAGCTGCCCAGGACGCCCTCATCCTCGCAATAATGGAGGGCTCTGGGCGCGAATGGATAAGTTCCGTGCAATTTCGACAGTACATGAAACTCGCGCCCCATATCGTGGGCGGATTTCGCTTTCTTTCCGGGCGGAGCGCATTTGAGGACCAACTCCTGATCGCCGAACTTTACCATATAGGTCAGATTGGAATGTCCGGAGGGAAACTTGAACAGCTCAAGCTCGCCGGACAGTCCCGCGATCACGGATTTGAGATAAGTCGACAGGTGCGTCTGGACGATCGGGTCGTCAACTCCGACTGCAATCGGTCTGTCTATCTCGGGAAGGGGAGCCATGCGGCCGGTATCGCGCTCATCTTGGTTGAACGTAGTCATTGAGCCACCGAATTGCTGGAGTATTTGGCCAATTCCCCTCGGGCGATGACGCGCAGATGCACCTCGTCCGGTCCATCCACGATCCGCAGGGTTCTCAGCCGCGCATACAAGGCGGCGAGAGGCGTGTCTTGCGACAATCCGGTCGCGCCATGCATCTGTATCGCTCGGTCAACGACACGACACGCCATTTCCGGCGCGGCGACCTTGACCTGCGAAACCTCGCTGCGCGCAGCCATCGCTCCGACCGTGTCGAGAAGATGGGCGGTGTGCAGTACGAACGAGCGCACCATATTGATCTCGATTCTCGATCTGGCAACAAGGTCGGAGTTCCCGCCGAGCGCTATGATCTGCTTCCCGAAAGCCATACGCGACATTCCGCGCCGGCACATCATATCCAAAGCCCGTTCGGCGGCCCCGATACATCGCATCGCGTGATGGATGCGCCCAGGACCCAGGCGCCCTTGGGCTATTTCGAAACCTCGGCCGGGGCCAAGCAACGTATTGCTCAGAGGAGTGCGAACATTGTCGAACGTCAGCTGCGAGTGTCCCCGAGGCGCATAGTCGAAACCCATTATTGTTATTTGGCGATTTATCGCGACGCCTGGCGTGTCCAGCGGCACGAGTATCATCGAATGCTGTTTGTGCCGGTCGGCCTCCTGATCCGATTTGCACATCACGATGGCAATTTTGCACAACGGGTTGCCCGGACCGGAAATGAATATCTTTTCTCCATTGATGACCCATTCATCGCCGGCGATATGCGCCCGGGTTGAAATATTGGTGGCGTCCGACGACGCTACATTCTGTTCGGTCATTGCAAAGCAGGAACGAATATCGCCGTTCAGAAGCGGCTCAAGCCAACGCGCTTTCTGGTCGTCCGTGCCATAGGCAGCAAGGATGCCCATATTTCCAGTATCGGGCGGATTGCAGTTGAAAACCTCCGGTGCCCACTCGTTGCATCCCATGATCTCGGCGATCGGAGCGTAATCGAGATTACTCAGGCCTGGGCCATAACGTTCATCATTGGAGAAAAGATTCCAAAGTCCTTCTTCTTTCGCCTTCACTCGCAATTCTTCAAGAATTGGAGCGGGCTTCCAACGTGAAGCGCCTGAAGCAAGCTGTTCGACGAATATAGGCTCATTAGGATAAATATATCGGTCTCGAAACGTAGTGACGCGTTTTATAAGTTCTTTCGACTTGTTACTGAATTCAAAAACCATTTGGGATCCTACTGAGCCAGCAACGAAAATGAGACGTTCTGGGTATTGGGCCAATACGATGAGTCAAGGATTAAGCCCCAGCGTGTATTGGCTTGTGCCGCCGAAGTCCGAGCTCGATTACCAAGGCAGGCAAGAGGGTCGCCTTCGCAAAACCCAATCCCGCTGTCGAGCCTGTCACCAGGGCGATCCGGCCCGTTAAATCAATCTTCATGTCACCACCTTGATCACGAATTTCGTCGCGGTAGCTTTTGGGCGCTCGTCTGAACGTCGGCCGGTCAGTTGGCCCGTTTCCTTACGACGACGGATGGATCCCTGCCATGTCCGACGAGATTCCCGATAAGATTATTGCCCATATTTCGTTCGTAGAAGCGCCATTCGCCCTCCACCTTCTCGACCCGATCGAGATAGTCGCCACCTATCACGGGCTGCAACGGCACAGTGTCGGCCTCCTGAAAGACCATCACATAGGACTTGACGACTGCTCGGTCTGATCCGTCAGGATGGATCGTTACGTTTGACAGGCAATGCCGGGTGCGGGGTGTACCGTCAGCGTAAGTAATAACCCAACTGCGAAATGATTCCGCGACCGCTGCCGGGTCATGGTCTGCCATTTACCGATCCACCACTGTAGACGACGGCATTTTTAAACAGTTCTCCAACTCCGGAGAAATCCCCGCTATCCAACAGATATGGATAACTGTGGACCAGATTTTGGATCGCGAAATAGTCTTCTACGGTCATCATCTTCTTATCTCCGCCGCAAGCCAAAATCTCGGCTTATCATTTACTGATCTGGTACGGTCAGGTTCGTTCAGCATGCGAAGCGGAGTGAGCTTGCGCAGAATGCCGACGACACCTCTGCCATTCGTACCTTCCTCCCCATTTGATTCGGCTTGCCGGCTTGGATGCACAGATTACCCCAAACAACGGGCACATGATGATATATCATGTTTAGTCACTATGTATCACGTTCACGTGGGTTTACCATCGTTAATCCTCAACTAAGCTGCGGATCTAATGAGACGAAAGCCTGTCGCCATCGGCCTGATTTGGAACCTCCAGATCGCGTAAAATCGACCAAATGATCTGTCTAGACACTTGCAACAATCATGTTGAAACAGCATCCTAACCCTGGAAATCTAGGATATTCGGTCGAGAGACCGAGGACCAAACCGGACACCATTCGAATGATATCGACTCGGCGATCAAGGCGACCCTATTGGGTCGCTTTCAACTCATTGGATCAATCGACAACTGACCATCTCGTGTTTGCGGTCTCAGATGTCTAACTTCCATCCGCCATCGAACTTGAATCGGCGCTGTAACTGTTCCACCCGTCCCGGCGTCATTCCTTCTTTAGCGCATTCGCGCTCAGAAATAATCCAATTGACGTCAGGTTTGTTTTGATGGGCGCAGCGGCAACGAAGCGGATACGACCAAATGCCCGAGGCCGGGCCGATGGGAAAATCACACGACAAGACAGGCAGAAGCAGGACAGCCGGGATCGCGTTTTGGATGCCGCCAAGGCGGTTCTTTCCAGGCAACCTTATGCATTAATTGCCGTTGAAGATATCGTCGCGGAGGCAAAGATGAGCCGCGCAACGTTCTATCGGCATTTTGATAGTAAGTTTTCTATTTTCCTCGAACTTCACGCACCTATAAGAGATAATATCTACGCGATATATTCAAGACTTGGAAAGATCAAGAAACTATCAATCCATAATACTGCTGAATGGTTAAAATTACTTTCATATTATTATGATTCAGAGAGAATTCTTATTCAAGCTTTCGCTCAGATCTTAGCAATTGAGCCGGAATTCGGTCCACTCGTTAGCAAAATGATTTCAGAGGTTTGCTTTCAATTAGGAGAATATTTTCCGGCATTCAAAAAGGCGCTCTCCGATGACCCCAAAAATGCCGAAATAAAAGCAGAGGCATATATACTTCTTGAACAGATCGACTACCTCTGCATGGCCAACGCCATCAGGCATTGGAATGTGAATGCCGATGCCTCGATGAGAGTCGTTGCGAGAAATATCTGTCATTTCATTGAAAGCCATAAATAACCCGAGGCGACGGCTTCAGCCTGCTGTCTGCCCACCGTCGATGGGGAGGGCAATGCCCGTTATGAAGCGGGCTTCCACGGAAGCCAAATAAGCGACCGCCGCGGCAATATCCTCAGGTTCGCAAACATCCATGTCGAGTTTTGGCGACAGCCGGTCGATCAATTTCATGTCCAGATTTTTCGGAAACGACGCAACATTGTTGGTGTGCATCGGAGTGCGCACGCCCGTCGGGCAAATCACGTTGACCCTCACACCCGCAGACGCAAACTCCACCGCCATCGACTTTGTTAAAGCGATAACGCCCGCCTTCGCTGCACAATAAGCCGTCGTATAGGCGATGCCCATCAGGCCAGCCACAGAGCCCATATTGACGATATTGCCCCTCGTCTTCAGCAGGTGGGGCATAGCCTGCTTCGAGATATAAAAGAGACTATTGAGATCGGTATCGATCACACGGCGCCACGAATCATCGGCGAACTCCGTGAAATGTCCCCACTCCGTGATGCCGGCGATGTTGCACAGGACATCGAGCTTGCCCTGACTCGAAGCAGCTTCATCGACCATTTCGCGGCAAGACGCGGCATTTGTGGCGTCGAATTCAACAGTCGAAACCGAAACCGCATATTTGCTTCGAATGGCATCGGCCACCGAGCGCATGCCCGCAGCGTTGATATCCGCGATGATTATATTAGCCCCCTCCTCCGCCAGCCGCTCCGCTGTCGCCTTGCCGATGCCCGAGGCCCCACCTGTAATGAGGGCTGTCTTATCCGTAAATCTTTTCATCGCTTCCCTGGTCATTCCGCTGCAATCTGCCGAGTATCGCTCTCGCGTGGGCGATAGAATTGTGCGTACCAGGCGCGCGCCTGCAGGATCGGCCCGTCGCCGGCGCAGAGCAGCGGCTGGGGCGCGGGTTCCTTGTTCTCCCAGATCTCGACATCCTGATAGAACGCGACCTTGCCCAGTTCGACATAGTTGGCGGCGACGGCAAGAAACTCCGGCGTCATTTCGCCTTCGCCCTCATATTTCACCATCGTGCCGTACCAGACGGCGACATGTTCGGTGTCGATCGGCGTATGGCAGATCAACATCCAGGATGGGTACGGCCCGTCGAGGAAGGTCAGCAGATAGGCTGGCCCATGATAGGTGGCATGAGACGGCAACCCGCCGCCGGGCGTCGCCGCCAAGGTCTCGTGCAGGTTCATCGCATATTGCGTGGCCTTGTGGCCGATGAAGGTGTTCTTGAACTCCGCGATGGCCGCGCCGTGGACGAAAGGGAAGTGCGCCTTGTCGGCGATGTTGTCCACGATTTCCTTCGGCACCGTGCGGATGTCCTTGCGCAACATCGACCACTGCACCCATTTCGGGTCGCTATATTCCGCCATGTCGGGCAGTTCGTAATCCGGCTCGCTGAATTCCGGGTCATGCCACATGAATACGTTCCCATTCAGCTCCCGCGCCGGATATGAGTTCACCTTGGCTTTGGGCGGAATGATCTTCGAATAAGGGATGTCGTTGCACTTGCCATCCGCGCCGAAGCGCCAGCGATGGAACGGGCAGCGCACCCCGCCCTCGTCCACCGTGCTGCCGACGGCGAGTGACGCGCCCATATGCGGGCAAGTCGCGTCCAGCACCACCGGATTGTCCTCGGCATCGCGAAAGGCCACGAATTTCTTCCCGAAGAAGTTCAGCTTCATCGGTACGCCGGCCTTCAGCTCATCCCCACGCGTGACCATGAACCAGCCGCGCGGATAAATATATTCTCCGGTGGAAGGGGTGGCATTCACCGGCATTCGCTTCTCACTTACGTTGGTGTGAAAGAAAACGGCGCTCCTCGTTGAAGAAGCGCCGTTCGGCAAAGCGCAAGCTTTTTACGACTGACCGTCGCCGCCAGAATAGACGATCTGGACCCGCCGGTTCTGCGGCTCCTTCACGCCATCCGCTGTCGGGACGAGCAGGTCATGCTTGCCCTTGGCTACGATCTCAATCTCGGACGACGCGATGCCGTCCTTCTCAAGCTGCGCCGCAACCGATTCCGCACGGCGGCGGCTGAGACGCATGTTGTATGCGTCGGAGCCAACAGTATCCGTGTGGCCGGTGACGGTGAGTTGCGTGACCTTGGCCGGGCCGGCATTCTTCGCCGCCGTATCGACGATCTCAGTCGCCTGAGCCGTCAGATCCGACTTGTTGAAGTCGAAAAACACCAGGTAGCTGCGCGGAGCCGGGGCCGGAGCGACGGCCGGTGGTGGCACATAGGCTGCGCTCTCCGCTGGTGCTTCCGTTATCCCACCAAAATCGGCGTTCAACGTAATCCCATAGGTCCTGGGCGGCATGAATGTGCCTGGGATATAGAAAGTAAAATTGGAGCCGTACTGAATGTTATGGAGATCCGTCAGGTTTTTCACCCAAAGTGCTACTTTGCCAGTGACCGCGCCCATGGGAATATCCAAGAGGGAAACGCGCGCGTTCACGACGAATTGCTCAGGTTGCGCAACCGCGGCCTGTAGCGCCTGGTTCACCAGCGGCGGCGGCTCAAGATTCGTATATTCGCTTGTGTAAGTGCCATCTACGAGAAAGGCGGCGTACATGTCGCCAGCAAATGTAGGTGTATCATATTCCGCGGCGACATAAGCATTGACCGCGGGTGCCGCGACGGTTGTCCCGGTCGATAGAAGTGCCGGAAAGTGGTCGTATCCGAGGTTGCCGGTGAGCGTTAATCCGGTGAATGGAATGATGCTGGACTCCAACTCCACGCCATAGGTGTGGGTGTTGCCGGCATTGGTCAGGAAGGTGCCCTCTCCAGCTACAAAGCTGGTGACTTGCACGTTCGTCAGGTCTTGCTCGAATACAGCGATATTAAGCTTTGCCCGATGATCCAACCATTCGGATTTGATCCCGGTCTCGTAGGTCGTATTGGTCGTCGGCTCATAAGGATGTAGATTGAAAACACCGCCGGACACGTAGCCGGTTGCGATGCGCGCATAGAGATTGATGTCGGGCTGCAGCTTATACGTGACCGTGGCCTCAAAATCCGTATGCGAGAAGTCCTTGCTGAGGTTCGTGCTTTCGCCGGGGATGGCATATGGCCCCGCCCAGTAGGCGGCATAGCGATCATCTGCGCTGTAGCGAACGCCGCCACTGATATCGATTTGATCGGTGACATGCGCTGTCGCATGGGCATAGGCCGCGATCGAGCGATTGTGGGCCTCGCTAAGAGCCCCACTTGTGTAGTCCGCCGCGGTCAGGGGACCCGGGCTGTAGGTATTGCGCCCGACCGGCTTGAACCCTTGAAGGATATAGGTCGCGTTATCTTGAAAAGCTTTTTGATCGAAGAAGAAAAGACCTCCGATCCAGTCGAATTTATCTTCGTGACCGAGAACTTGAAGTTCTTCCGAGTACTGATGTTGCGGGCGTTTCCCGACCGAGCAGAGGACGCAGAGCAACTCCCCCGGAGTTCCCCCAAGAGAGGGCGGGTCTTGCAGCAAATTCCCGTCATTGAAGTTCAACCCGCCCTTTTCGTCGATGCTGCGGTAGGACGATATGCTTTTGAGCGTCAAATTGTCGTCAAGGTCGTAAGCCGCTGTCAGCGCATGCCCCATGATGACGAATTCGTCATTCGAGGTCAGGCTGGCCAATGAACTACGATAGCTGGTGCTGTAATTCCCGGTACTGCCAAGGCTGGGTTGGACCGTAAACAACGATTGCGCGAAACTGCCGGTCGGCGTGGAATCGAACCCAAGGATTTCGGTCGGCTGCGCTTGGGTGATCTCATCGGTGAAGTCGAACTTATAATCGACCGTTAAACGATCATTAACGTAGCGGGCGGCAAGAAGAACGGCGTTCGTATCGTTGCCACCGAGGGTTGAGGTCGAGGTCTGCCGACCGAACGGCGCCGGAAGATCAACGGTGATTCCCGGTGTGGTATTCTTCACATATCCGTCTTGTTCAGTGTGAAGCACAGTAAGCCGCAAAGACAAGCCGTTATACTCCGGCGTATCGAAGGTGGCCTTCACGCGCTTGAGGGCATAATCTCCGAAGGTCGTTTCC
This sequence comes from Alphaproteobacteria bacterium, assembly GCA_965276835.1. Lineage (GTDB taxonomy): Bacteria > Pseudomonadota > Alphaproteobacteria > BOG-932 > Roseiterribacteraceae > BOG-932. The sequence goes on along the minus strand of OZ255631.1, from coordinate 5,737,993 downwards.
AGGTGAGCGTCAAAGACTCCGCTTGGCCCCTGGGTAATGAAATTGATTGCTCCAGCTTCGGCGTTCCGCCCGAACAAAGTTCCCTGCGGACCGCGCAGCACCTCAATTTGCTGAAGGTCGGCCAAATCGAATTGCGCACCGACCGAGTTACCAAGATAAACGCCATCGACATAAATGCCGATCGGAGTATCGACCTCCGGGTTCAAACTCCCGTTTGCAATGCCGCGAATAGTGATCTGCGGGACCGCAGGGGACCCAATCTGTGGCTGTATATTAAGGCTCGGCACGGTACCGCCAAGATCTTCGACGCTGAATATCTGCTGCTGTTCCAAATCCTTGGTGGTGATGGCCGTGATGGAAAGCGGCACATCTTGAAGCTTTTCCTGAACGCGCCGCGCGGTAACAACGACTTCTTCCAGTTCGTTATCGGAGGTCGCCGCTGGCGTAGAGTCGGTTTGCGCCATCGCAACCGACAAATCCAAAGCGCAGGGCGCGACACAGGCGAGCAGCAATGTCCGGAAAATGATGCGCATAGAAGCCTCCCCTTTATAATGTTTGCAACCGGTGATGCCTTCTCAGCGATCCCGCAGCTATCCCCTGCATTGACATGCAACGATATGACCGTACAATCTGTTTCGTCAAGCGAAAACCGAGTTGCTTTACGATAGAAGGACCAACTCGATTAATTCGCGGATCGTGCGGAGGTAGACTGGGGTGAGCACAATCGGAAACCGCAACTTCCTGCCGTTTATACTGCTGGCTATAATTTTCTCGGGGCAGTCGTCCGCCTCAGGTCAGGAATATGACCAATTTAAAGGCGTAATCGGGCGTACATTCAGGGACTCAAAACCCTATTATCCACCGCAGGTACGGCCAAAAGCCGGAAGTCCCAACATCGTTTATATCGTACTCGACGATACGGGCTTTTCGGACTTCGGTTCTTTTGGCTCGGAAGTCTCTACGCCAAACATAGATTTTCTTGCGAACCACGGGCTTCGTTACAATAACTTCCATACGGAAGCGATCTGCTCTGCTTCGAGAGCGGCGCTTTTAACAGGTCGTAACAGCCATACCGTTGGGATGGGAAACCTGGCCAATGTAGCGGACGGTTTTCCAAGCCATCGAGGCGAAATTACCCACGCCGCGGCGACGCTCGCGGAGATGCTTCAGTCGTCGGGCTACAACACCTACGCTGTCGGGAAGTGGCACTTATTGCCGCTCGAAAAGTCCTCGACAACAGGTCCGATGGATCAATGGCCGGTTCAGCGAGGATTCGACCGCTATTACGGGTTTTTAGGTGGGTGGACGGACCAGTATCATCCCGACCTCATGCAGGACAATTCGCCCATCGACATTCCCAATCGGCCCGGGTACCGCCTCTCGGTTGATCTGGTCGATCACGCAATTGACTATATTCACACCCAGGCGAGCGTAGCACCTACGACGCCTTTTTTTCTTTACCTAGCGTTTGGCGCGACACACGCACCGCATCAGGCACCGAAAGATTTGATCGACAAATACGTCCCGATATTCAGCAAGGGTTGGGATCAAACGCGACTTGATAGACTCGCTCGGCAGAAACAGATGGGACTGGTCCCGGAAAACACGGAACTTACGGAACACAACCCTGGCGTATTGCCTTGGGATCAATTGAATGCCGACGAAAAAGCCGTATTTACGCGTTATCAAGCTGCTTACGCCGGATTCCTCGAAGACGCCGATACGCAAATCGGACGGGTGATCGAGACGCTTCGGCAGATTGGGCAACTTGATAATACGGTCATCGTCGTCCTCTCCGACAACGGCGCCAGCCGTGAGGGGGATGCAACCGGAACGATGAACGAGTGGTTCCAGATTACGAATTTGAAGCGTGATCGAGCGCCGGTTAGCCAGCAACTGGCTCTCGTCGACCAAATCGGCACTGAACGGACATTTGGCAATTACCCGATGGGCTGGGCTATGGCCGGCAATACGCCCTTTAAATATTATAAATCATCGGTATGGGGTGGTGGTGAAAGGGACCCTCTCATTGTGTCTTGGCCCAAATCTATCAAGGATTCAGGTAAGATCAGAGGGCAGTTCATCGATATTATCGACATAACGCCGACAATATTGGCTTTGGTGGGGGTCAAGGCGCCAGCGGAATATCATGGGATCAAACAAATTCCTCTCGCGGGTAAAAGCTTCGCATCGACATTTTCCGACGCAAAGGCCCCCAATCCCAGGAACGTGCAGTATTTTGAAATTTGGGGACAACGGGCGCTCTGGCGTGATGGCTGGAAAGCGGTCTCGACACATTCCGTCGGTGCTGACTTCGATAAAGACCAATGGACCCTTTATGATTTGAGCAAAGACTTTTCGGAGGCTAACGACCTTGCAGGCGCAAATCCTCAAAAACTTCACGAACTTGAGGATCTTTGGTGGACCGAGGCGAAGCGTTACGGCGTCTTGCCGTTGGACGACCGGACTGTAATAGACCCAGCATTCAATGGTGGAGGGCAAACCTCACCGTCAGAATACCTCTACTATCCAGGGCAATATCGTGTGGGGTACGGCTCCGATCCGAATGTTCTCGATCGGTCCTACAGCATTACTGCATATGTGAACCGTTCGGACGCAAATACGCAGGGTGTTCTGTTGGCGGAGGGAGATCGATTTGGCGGCTATGTACTCTTCGTTAAGGACCAGCAACTTGTCTTCGATCAGAATGACTTTGGGAAACACACAATAATGAGATCGGATTCTGCATTACCAATCGGCCACTCGGTGGTCCGTTATGAATTTTCGAAAACGGGGAAATTCTCGGGCATCGGCAAGCTATCGATAGACGGGCATGTCGTGGCCGAAGCCCCAATCGCCACCACGCCGACGCTTTCAATCACATGGAACGGCCTCAGCGTTGGTCGGGATGGACTCTCGCCGATCAGCGAAGAATATGCCGGTTTAGGAAGTTTCACGTTTCCTGCCGGAGAGTTGGATAAAGTAGTCGTCAATCTCAAATAATCATTCGTTGAATTATACAAGTGCACGTTCGCTACTTTCAACGAATAGGCATTAATGAAGTGGTGATCAATACAGTAGAGCGCGAGACTATGGAAACGACCGCAGCCCGACCCTATTCAAGCCGCTCTTCGCTGTGGATTTGCCGCTACTGGACGAGTCCATTTGCGAGCAAAACATCCGCTCGCGCCATGATCCTCCACGATTGGTGGGTTGTGTATGGTTAGTCAATTCAAACACCTCCTCGCCCCTAGCCGGATTGGCTCGCTCCAACTTCGCAATCGCATCTTCATGACCCCAATGGGTTCGAACCTGGCGGATGAAGACGGAATCACCGGTGAGCGTATCCGAGCCTATTATACCGAGCGGGCCAAAGGCGGTGTGGCGCTGATCACGATGGGCTCGGTCTCGGTCGGCTATCGCGAAGGATCGAGCAACTGGCGGCAGGAGGCGATTTCAGAGGACCGCCACATTCCCGGCATCCGCGCGCTGGCAGATTCAGTCCATGCGCATGGCGCGAAACTCTGCGTCCAGCTTCACCATGCCGGTCTGGTCGCGATGAACGATACGGTGGACGGACGGCCGCTCTCCACACCGTCCATCCCGCCGGCGGGCAAGTCCGGCGACATGATGGACGCTTTCCTGGAGGATGAGTTCCGCATCTTCACCGCGCCGCACGCCAAGATGGGAGCGATCAAGCACCAAGTCCTGACTTCGCAGGAGATCGAGCGGTTGGTACAGATGCACGCCTCCGCAGCTGCGCGCGAAGCGCGCGGGAGTCGACGCGGTCGAGATCCATGCCGGCCACGGCTATATCGTCTCGTTTTTCCTGTCGCCCCACTCCAACCAGCGTGCTGACGAATATGGCGGGCCGGTCGAAAACCGGGGCTCGGTTTCTCTGCGACATCATCAAGGGCATCCGCGCCGCGGTCGGTGCCGACTATCCGGTTTGGGCACGCATCGATTCGGAGGAGTTCCTGGTCGACCAGGGGGTCACGATCAGTGATTCCTGCAGAACGGCGCAGCTGGCCGAAGCGGCCGGGCTGGAGGCGATCAATGTCAGCGCCTATTCGGACATGGCAAACGGCATCGGCCATTCGGTCGCGCACGCGACGCATATCCCGGAAAAATTCGTGCCCAACGCCATGGCCATCCGACGGTCGGTCAATATCCCAGTGATCACCGCCGGCCGGATCGAATTGGAGGATGCCGACCGCCATATCGCGGCGGGCCATTTCGATTTCCTGGCGATCGGCCGCAAGCTGCTGGCGGACCCCCATCTGGTCCAGAAGCTGGTGCAAGGCCGGGAGGATGACATCCGCCCGTGCATCTATTGCTATACCTGCATCAGCCAGATCTATTTCAGCCGCCATGTCCGCTGCGCCGTCAATCCAGAGACAGGCTTCGAGCGCGAACGGGGAATCCGTCCCACGGATATGAAAAAGCGGATCGTTGTCATTGGTGGCGGTCCGGCCGGCATGGAGGCGGCGCGCCGCCTGTCGCTGAAGGGCCATTCGGTCACGCTCGTCGAGCAATCCGACCGGCTCGGCGGTACGGCACAGTTCGCCTCCATCGCTTACGAGCCGAACCAGGGCATCGTCGATTGGCTGAAGCGTCAGATCACCCAATCGAATGTCACGGTCAAATTGCGGACCCGAGCCACACCGGAACTGATGCGCTCGCTCAAGCCCGAGGAAATCATCGTCGCGACCGGCGCCGTGCGGACCATGCCGGACATTCCGGGCGCCGATCGGCCGAACGTGTTCAGCGGCGACGATATGCGTAAGCTGGTGCTGGGGCAGGATCTGGGCTCACTGTCGGCCAAAGTGGACGGGCCGACGCGATGGGCACTGGCCGTCGGAGCGATGACCGGACTCACCAAGGATCTCGGCCTGATCCGCTGGGCTTCCAACAGCTGGATGCCGCTCGGCAAGCGCATTGTCATCATCGGCTCTGAGCTGGTGGCGCTGGAACTGGCGGAGTTTCTCGCCCATCGCGGCCGAATGGTCAGCGTGGTCGACGAGGCCGCGAAGTTCGGCGCCGGCATCCAGATCGTCCGCCGTTGGCACGTGCTGCACGAGGCGAGGGAACTGGGTGTGGCTCTGCTGCCGCTGGCGCGGGACATCAGGATTGGCGATAGTGCCGTCACCTACGTCAATCCGCACGACCAAGTGCGCAGTATCGCGGCCGACCACGTAATCGTCGCCAAGGGTGCGCATGGCAACCTCGACCTAGCCGATACGCTAAGGATCGCAGGCTTCAGCATCCACGCTGCGGGCGACTGCAATGGCATCGGCTATATCGATGGCGCGATGAGTTCAGCGGCCGACGTCACGCAGGCGCTATAGGGAGTCACAGATATGGCGGACAATGAGGCTTGGACGCTACGCAAGCGGCAGCTTTTCGACGAAATGGTGACTGCGTTCGGCGGCAAGGAATTCGACCTGTTCGAAACCTACTTCATCGCCAACGCGGTATTCGAATGGCCCTATCTGCCGGTCCCCGACTTTCCCCACATGATGGTCGGCGCCCATGCGTTCCGCTTGGCGACCGAACGTGGCATGGCCGATTTCGACCCTTATCGTCATCGCGTCACCCGGTTCTACGACATGATCGAACAGGATATGCTGATCGCCGAATACGAATCCGACACGGTCTATCATCCGACCGGCAAGCCTTACGCCAACAGGTATCTGGGAATTGTCCGGTTCGAGGGCGAGAAGATCGGCTACTGGAAGGAATACATCAATCCGCTGACGATCAAGGAGACGATGGAGCTATGAAATACCGATTGATGGGACGAACGGGTCTCCTCGTATCCGAAATGTGCCTGGGAACGAACACGTTCGGCGGAGTCGGCAATCCCTACTGGGAACCGCTGGGCGGGCTGGATCAGAAGGCGGCGACCGGGATAGTCGGACGTGCCGTGGAGGCTGGGATTAATTTCCTCGACACCGCCGACATCTATGCCGCCGGCGAGTCCGAAGAACGCCTCGGCCGTGCACTGAAGGACATCAAGGCCGACCGATCAGAGATGATCGTTCTGACCAAGGGCGGCATGCGGATGGGAAAGGGCGTCAATAATGTCGGCTCGACACGGGCACATCTCCATTCGGCCCTCGATGCCAGCCTGAAACGGCTCGGCACCGACTATGTCGACGTCTTCATGGTCCATCAGTGGGACCGGCTGACCCCGATGGAGGAAACCATGCGAGCGCTGGACGACCTGGTGAAGGCTGGAAAAGTTCGCTATCTCGGCTGCTCCAACTTCGCCGCCTGGCAGGTGATGCTGGCCAACGGCACATCCGAACGCGAGCATCTTGCCCGGTTCGAGGTGGTCGAAGGTTATTATTCGATCGGCACGCGCGAGATCGAGCGCGAATTGGTGCCGTTGGCGCTACATCAGACGATCGGGATCACCATGTGGGGTGCGCTGTTGGGCGGCGTACTGACCGGCAAATACAAGCGCGGTGGTGCTCTGCCCGAAGGCACGCGCTTTTCCGGCGGCATCTGGATGCCATTCGATCAGGAGAAGGTTTTCGATATCGTCGATGCGATGCGCCTGATCGCGGAGGCGCACGGCGCGTCCATCGCGCAAGTCGCGCTGGCCTGGCTGCTCCATCAGCCGGCGATCACCAGCATCGTCTTCGGCGCGCGGACCTTGGCGCAACTGGAGGACAACATCGCCGCCGTCGACATCGTCCTGTCGCGCGACGATCTTTTAACACTCGACAAAGTGAGCACGCTCTCGTCGGAATACCCGACCTGGAAGATCGCGGAAGCCCTGGCCGATCGGCCGCTACCTGATCTTAGGGCAGGCTTGTCAGGTTAAGCGAGCCAGACTGAATTGGCCCTGCCCCGTTGGATTACGCCGCAATACTCGCAGCCGCCCACGCAGTATGCGCGGCGGTTCTAAATTGGCGGAGCGTTTTGCGGCTAACGAGGTGACGTTCGATGTTGAAGGTGTTGTAAACAGAGGCCCGGGTCGTCGGGAATTCCTGCGCTGACCTTTGGGATTTGAACCCCTGCATCTTCCGCTCTCGTCGTCGGATCGGCAGATGTGAATTCTCCGCTCGGTTATTTTCACGAAGCCGACCGAGCCGATGTCGGTCTCCCAATCCTAGTGTATTGAACCAATCATAAGATTCACAAATTTTCGGGGCTGTGCGATTCTCGCTGCATGGCTCAGACGGTATCTGTGATTGTTTCGCCCGAGGATCGTGCGCGTTTGGGCGCCATCATCGGTGATCGTAGCCGGCCGCTCAAACATATCCAGCGCGCCCGCATTGTTCTGTTCTCCGCCGATCGCCTGCCGGTACTCGAAGTTGCCCGACGCGCCGATGTCAGCCGGCCGGCGGTCTGGCGTTGGCAACGGCGCTACTCCGAGGCCGGGGCGGATGCCCTGCTGCGGGACAAGACCCGACCGACCGGCAAGACGCCGTTGCCCATGTCCACAGTCGCCAACGTCGTGGCTCTCACCTGCTCCGAACCGCCCGGCGAGGTTACTCACTGGACCGGTCGCGCCGTGGCAGAGTCGGCGAGCCTGTCGCTTACCACGATCCAGCGCATCTGGAAGGCCCACAAGCTCGCGCCCCACCGCCTGCGATCCTTCAAGCGCCCCAACGATCCCGCCTTCGCCGAGAAGGTCGAGGACATAGTCGGCCTGTACATGCACTCGCCCGCTCACGCCGTGGTGTTCTCCATCGATGAGAAGTCCCAGATTCAGGCCTTGGATCGCACCCAACCGGGGCTGCCGCTCAAGCCCGGCAAGGCTGGAACCATGACCCACGACTACAAGCGCCACGGGACAACCACTCTCTTCGCCGCCTTCAATGTCCTGGACGGCGCCGTCTTCGGCCGCTGCATGCAAAAGCACACTCATCAGGAGTTCATCCGCTTCCTCAACGCCGTCGAACGAGACGTTCCGCCTGGCAAGCTGGTCCACGCCATCCTCGGCAACTACGCTACGCACAAGCACCCGAAGGTCCGCGCCTGGCTCGCCCGCAATCCCCGATGGCTGTTCCACTTCACCCCAACCTCAGGCTCCTGGCTCAATGCCGTCGAGAATTTCTTCTCCTCCCTCACAAAGTGACGTGTCAGGCGCGGCGTCTTCAATCCATCGTTGACCTCCAGGCCGCTATCAATCGCTACCTCAACGAGCACAACAACGATCCTAAGCCCTTCGTCTGGACCAAACCCGCAAAAGACATCCTCGCAAAGGTCAAACGACTGCCTGTAGCCTCAGTCTGAATCACTGCCCTAGATGTTGGTCGGCGTTGCAGGTTCGACAGCCAGCTAGATGATCGTCGTGCGATCGTCGGGGAAAGTTGGCGACTCTATATCCACCGGATTAATCCTCACGTCCTTGCGGCACATGCATGCGCAGGACCCGTTTGACATAGGCGTCGCGCCAGGCTACCCGCTCGGCCTCGACCGGGCCGTCGGGACGGTAATTTTCAATGTCGACGCGCTTGGTGGTCGTTTGCGCATCCAGCAGGCGCTCGACCGTATCCAGCCTGTCGCGCACGACTGACACTTCGGTCATCAGCTCGAGAAAGAACGTCATCATCTGATCGATATTGGGATCGTCGAAGAAATAGGGCCGCTTGCCCTTGGTCACCCGGGGCAGGACAACGGATTCGGCGTGTGCGGTTTTAGGCATTCTTGCGTGCTCCAAATACGAACCATCCGCCGCGGCCATGGGCCGGCGATTCAATCTCGCCCCGTAGGAAAGCCGGATAATTCGCTATGTCGAAGCTGGTGATGTCGGGGATGACGATCTCGAACGCGCCTTCCCTGGGGAAGCCGCCCTCGACGCAAAGTTCCGTCGGATCCTGCGCACGATAGGCGGCGTAGAACGGCTCGTTATTGTTCTTGGTATCCCAGTCGAAAGCGAAATTGAGGAACGGATCGCAGGATTTATGCGGCGGCAGCTCCTCGCTTGCCAAAATTCCACCCGGCGCGAGCAGCCGGTTGCACTCCTTCAGAATGGTCTTGGTCGCCTGCGGTGACAGTTCATGAAAGAAAAAGCTCGAGACGATCAGGTCGAAATAGCCATCGGGAAAGTCCGTCGCCTCGGCATTCTGCTGGCTGAAATGGACCTCCATGCCGGTATGCTCGGCCCTGGCATGACCATAGCGCAGACAGGGCGCGGCCACATCGATGCCGTGAAGTTCGATGCCGGGGAAATGCGAGCGGTAGGCCAAAAGGTTGTTGCCCGACTGGGTGCCTATATCGAGTACACGGCGTGGCTTGAAGTCGGGATAGCGCTGCGTAAGCCAATAGCCGATCGACTCGCCGATCCCGGCAAAGTTCCGTACGCGGTTCACCCGCCCTGCCCCCACCAGGCCCGACAGGGTCGCCCCCAGCAAGGCGCCCTGCGCGACATCGTCCTCGGTGTATTCCGAGTAATAGCATCCCGGCGCCAGATGCACGTCGAGCGCCGACACATAGGGCGGGATCGCCAGGTTGGGATCGAGCCGCAGCGATCCGCCGGCGGGATTGAGCCTCGCCGCTTCCTTCGCCACCGCGATCATCTCAGGCAACGCCCGCTCGATCGCCGGCTGGCGCGACAACGGCCCCATCTCCTGCGCGTTGTAGCGAATCGCGCTGTAGAAGCGGAAGAAGCTGTTACTCTCCATCGCCTCAGCGATCTCGCGGCCGTCTTCTGCCGCGCGGCCGTGAGTCCGCTCGAAGATCGGCGCCACACTTGCCTCATAGACGTCGCGTAGCTGGAAGCGCAGATTCATCATCGCGTGGTTGTGTAGCACCGCGATCGCGCGGCTGCGCGCATGCTCGTCGTGCGATTGCTGGATGAAGCTGTCGATATCGGAAAGGCCACCGTCTTGGCCTTGAACACCTACGTTATCAGGCATCGTCTGTACTCCTCTTCCAGACTGTTGGCGAAACATGTTCGCCTCGTTTAAGAACTAATAAGACCCCACCCGCGCTACAAGCGCGCTTTCATGCAGAGGGTTCGGCGCGCCCCAATCCAGCAGCGCTAGAACGGCGGTCGCATCGGACTGTGCTTCCAGAGTGCCGACGAACTCCGCCACCTGCCCGCACCGCTCATCGCTGAGCAATCCAGCGGCCGCATCGCGGAACTTACCTTCCAGCTCGGCATCGGTGAGCGGGTTGTCGGGCCCGCCGCGATAGCGTTCGTCCGCCCAGCGGGTCAGGTGCCGGCGGTCGTACGTCACGATCTCGACCCGCGAGCGTATCTTGTCGAAGCCCATCGCCTCGATCGCCGGGTCGAAGTGGACATGAACCCGACGCTGGGCGTCCTGCACTATCGGCGCCGTGACAAATTCGTCGGTGAATTCCTGTTTGCCGGCGCGGCCGGCGACCAGAATGGCCGCCAATAGGAAGTTAAAGCAGAATTTCGCCTCAAGTTCGTTGGTCGCGAAGTCGAACCGGATCGGCTTCAGAACATTGGTGCCGGCGAAGATATGCACCTCTGCGACTTGTTCGTGGGTCAGCCCCTCATCGCTGAGCAAAGTGCGTAGCGCATCCATCGCAGGGTGGGTCAGCACGCCCGAGGGATAGGGTTTTATGCTGACGCCAGGTGTCGTGATCGAGAACGGGTTGCCGAACCGTTCGACCACGAGTTCCGGATTTCCGCCCGGCCCGGCGATGGTCAGGTATCCCCATTGCCCATCCAGGGCCTCGGCGTTGGCGGTAAAGCCGTGATGGACGAGCAAGGCGGCGGTAACGCCATTCTCCGACGAGCGCCCGACGTGCAGCGGTTTGGTCATCGTGCCGAAATTCGCCCGGATGCCGGCCGCCATCGAGGCGGCGATGCCGATCGCCTGACGCATCTGGTTTTCATCGAGCTTCAGCAGCTTGCCGGCCGACACCACGGCGCCGAACGTGCCGATCGTCCCGCTGGTATGAAAGCCGCGCATATAATGGTCAGGATTGATCGCCTCGGCGATCTTGCACTCGACCTCGAACCCGGCGACGAAGGCCGTCAGGAACATCCGGCCGTCGACATCGCTCAGCATGTCCGCGACGGCCAGGGCAACCGACAGCGGTGGCACCGTCGGATGGCACATCAGCCCATAGGCCCGGCCCGGCGCCTCGGACAGCTGGGTATCGTCCCAATCCATCGCATGACCGGCCAAACCGTTCCACAGGGCGGCGAGATGAGCCGGCACACGCAGTCGAGCATTGCCGACGATTCGGGATTGGCCCGCGCCGCCGGAGGCCCGGATATACCGATCGAGGACCTTGATCGCCTCCTGCTCCGACCCGCCGATCTGGACAGCAAGCCCGTCGAGGACGCAACGTTTGGCGATGCGAATGGCCTCCGGCGGAATATCGCGGAAACGCAATCCCACCGCGAAAGCGGCGGCGGCCTCGGTCAAACCGCGCGTGATCAACGACCGTCTCCACGCCAGATCGCGGTGATCGCGGCGATATCCGTCACCAGGCCGAAGCGGTGGGTGACATTGGCCAAGGTCGCCTCGTAGAGCTCATGGCTCCACGACGCTGTGCCGTCGCGCGGGATCGCAACATAATAGCCGGTTTCGAAAGCATCCCGCAGCGTGCTCTCGACACAGGCATTGGTGGAAACGCCGGTGGTCACAACGCTGCGAATGCGCTTCACATCGAGGATCAAGCCGAGGTCGGTGCCCTTGAACGCGCTATAGCGATGTTTGTGGATCACCAGCTCGCCGGGCAGCGGCGACAATTCGGGAACGAACTCGGCGCCCTCGGAACCGGCAAGCGCCAGTCTGTCACTTGAAAAGGTCGCCCGGCGGCGCTGGGCTAGCCAGGGACCGCCGTCGCTCAGATGATCCGGCAGGGTCCAGAAACCGACATGGACGATGAGCACGCCGGCAGCTCGCGCCACGGCGAGCAGTGCCTGCAGTCCGGGGATGATCGAGCGGGTCGGCCCCAGGTTACGCCCCGCCCGATCGGCGCCAAAGCCCGGCGCGCAGAAATCTTTCTGCATATCGATGATGACGAGCGCCGTATGCCGCGGGGCAAGGATATCCGCCGGCGCTGTCAGCATTTCAGGTTCCATGAGCCCCCCCCATCGCGTGCGCCGCATCGGCGGCCTCGAACCAGTCGGCGATCCGGCTGCCGGTGACGAAGGTGACGTCAGGATGGGCAATCAAAAGGTCGAGCATCCGTTCAAGGAAGGGAAAGCGATGCGGAACCCCGATCAGATGGGGATGCAGGCCGAGGGTTATAATTCTGGGCTGAGCGGCGGTTTCGGAAGCGAAACAGGTCAGTGTGTCGACCAGCCGGCGGTACATCTCATCGGACGCCTGTTTTTCGACGGCATAGATGATGCTGTCATTGATCTCCAGCGAGTAGGGCAACGACAGCAGACGTCCGTACGCGGTCGCCATCCAGCACGGCAAGTCGTCCAGGACCCAGTCATAGACATAGCGAATGCCCGCCTGCTTCAGCAGATCGGGGGTAGCTGCCGTCTCGCGCAGGCCTGGTCCCAGCCATCCCTGAACCGGCTTGCCGGAAAATGCCGCGATGGTCTCCAGAGCCCTGCCGATCAGGCCGCCCTCGTCGGTTTCGGCCTGCAGCGACCTCTGATGCATGCCGTGGCCGATCATCTCCCACCCGGCCGCCAGCACCTCATCCATGCAGTCGCGATAGGTTCCGATCGCCCCCGCGTTCAAAGCGCAACTCGCCGGCAGACCACGGACCGCCAGCGCTTTCAGAATGCGCGGCATGCCGCAGCGCATCCCATATTCCGCCCAGCTGAAATTCGGCACATCGGGCAGCTGAGCCAGCCCATGAGGCGGCGGCAGGAGCACGCGGGGCATCGCATTCTCGAACTGCCAATTCTCGATATTGATGACGATATGGACCATCAGCCGCTTACCACCCATGGACGGCAGCCGTGGGCGCCGGCTGGAGAGCTGATAGCGAATGCGGGGGTTGGATGGCATGTCGTTAGGCGCTTGCTCGGGTCCAGCCGCCATCCGCCGTGACCGAGGTGCCGGTGATGTTGCCTGCAGCTTCCGATGCCAGGAATGCGATCAGGTGTGCGATCTCATCCGGTTCGCCCAGCCGGCGCATCGGGATATCGCGGATATATTCCTGCTCGACGGTGGCGGCCTCAACCCCGCGCGCCGCGGCCGCGGCGTCGATCAGACGGGACCAGCGTTCGGTCCGTGTCGGCCCCGGATTGACCGCGTTGATCACGATCCCGTCGGCGGCGACCTCATCGGCGAGCCCTTTGACGACGGCCAGTAGGGCCGCGTTGGCTGCCGCTCCTGGCAGAAGCCGCGGCGCCGGCTGTTTCCCCGTATTGCCGACCACGACGACGATCCGGCCGGAATGCTGGCGGCGCATAATCGGAATGACTGCTCTCAGCGTGCGGATCGTCGCCATGAATTTGAGCGAAAGACCGTCTTCCCAAACTTGGTCCGGAATGTCCCAGAACAGGCCGCCTTGCGAGGCGCCGGCTGACACGACCAGAATATCGATCCGGCCATGGGCGGCGAGCGTAGCCTCTACCACCTGCCTGGCGGCGTCGGTCTCACGCAGGTCACCAGCCCAGAATGAAGCCGCAACGCCGTGGCGATGGGCCAAATCCTCGGTAGCGGCGGACAGTCGTTCTCGCGAGCGCGCTACCAGCATCAGCGTCGCCCCCTCCGTGGCAAGCGTCCGCGCCGCCGCCGCGCCAATCCCTTTGCTTGCGCCGGTAATCAGCGCGACCTTCCCAGGCAAACACAAATCCATGCGATCCCCATACGACGCCTATGGCTTTGGAAGGTCTCCCAGATACGTCTCAACAGATGCCAAATCGACCACATCGCCATACTTGGCGTCGATATCGAAGAGATTGGCGTCGTGAACGGCCGCGTTGCGGTCCCCGACGGCATCTCGTACGATGATCGGGATAAAGCCACTCTGGCAGGCGTCGACAGCGGTAGCGCGCACGCAGCCGGAAGTCGACACCCCGGCGATGAGCACCGTGTCGACGCGCAGCGATGTCAGTGTCGCGGCCAGCGACGTGCCGAAGAAGCCGCTTGCATATTGCTTTGTGATGACAACCTCACCGGAAAGCGGCGCGAGCCCTTGCGCAAAATCACCGTAGCCGCCAAGCGCCCCACGTTCGAACAGCTTCAATGCTTTGACTTTGCGGAAGAATACGCCGCCATCGACGCCGCCGGGCGTGAACACGACATTGGTATGCAGGACCGGTATGCTCGCGCAGCGTGCCGCGGCCAGCAATTGTTCCGCCGCTGCCCTGGCGTCCTCGACACCGGCATAGAGCGGCGATTCGGGACGCAGATAGGCCTCGACGAAATCGACGATGACAAGTGCCGGACTTCGCCCGAAGCCGAGCCGCCCTTTGAAGCCGGCGCCGCAATAATCGTCTTCAAGTGCGTCGCCGCGATCCGTCATCCGATTTGTCTCCGCGCCCCGCCATCCGGCGCCCAAATTCATACTATTGATTTGTCCGGACCATTGCAATATCGTTGATCGTTGCACGCCGCACCAAGTACTGGCTGGAACAGGAAGTCAAAAATGAACCGGAAGTTCGATGTTCTTGTCCTCGGCGCCGGCGCCGCCGGTCTTCCCGCCGCGATCTTCGCCAGCCGCGCCGGCGCCCGGGTCCTTGTCGTCGAGGCGGCGAATCAGATCGGCGGCACCTTCCATCTGTCGAGCGGGCAGATGAGCGCCGCGGGCACGCGTTTGCAGGCCGCCAAGGGTATCCATGACACGCCGCAGATGCATTACGACGATATCATGCGCATCAGCCGCGGCACCGCCAATCCAGGGATCGTTCGCCTGGCGGTGGAAAATGCCGCAGATACGTTGCATTGGCTGATGGATAACGGACTGGAGCCGTTGCCCGAGCACCCCATCATCCATTACGGCCACGAACCCTATACGACGCCCAGAACCTATTGGGCCAAGGATGAGGGTCGTGCCGTTCTCGGCGTCCTGGCCCCGCAATTCGAAGCCGAAGTCGCCGCCGGCGGCATCGAGTTGTGGCTGAACAGCGAACTGGTGCAGTTGCTGAAAGACGGGTCGGGCGCCGTCACTGGCGCGGTCTTGAAGCGGGACGGGCAAAACGTCCCGGTCGAGGCGAACGCTGTCATCCTGGCGACCGGGGGCTATTCGGCGAACAAGGATCTGTTCCCCGAGCTCAGTGCCGGCAAGCCGCTCTATGGCGGCGGATATCCCTATTCGCAGGGTGCGGGCCTTAAGGCCGCCGTCGAAGCGGGCGGCGAAATCATCAACAAGGACAAGTTCCTGCCGACCTTCGCCGGCGTCGACGACCCGGACGCGCACGGCGGCATCACCTTGGGTACCCAGACGTATCCGCAGTTCCGTCAGCCGTGGGAGGTCTATGTCGACCTCAAGGGACAGCGTTTTGTCCGCGAGGACGAGCCCAGTGTCGATACGCGCGAGCGCGCCTTGAAGAGCCTCCCCACCATGGAGTTCTGGGTCATCTATGACGAGGCGATCAAGCAGGCCGCGCCATCGCTCTTCGTCAAGTTAACGCCGGAGGTCGCGGTCACCCGGTTCGGCGTTCATCCAAGTTATCAGCGCGCCGACAGCCTGGCCGAGCTTGCTCGAAAGATCGACATCGACCCGGCCACCCTTCTCGCCACGCTCGACGCCTACAATGCTGGAATATCGCAGGATTCGGCCGACCCGATGGGCCGCCAGCATCGCCCCCTGCCGATCGCGCAAGGCCCGTTCTACGCAGTTCGCCATGTCGGCTGGAGCATCGTCGGGTTCGCGGGCCTGGCGGTCGACGACGCGTTGCACGTGCTGGATCAAAACCGCCAGCCGATCCCCAATCTTTATGCCGCGGGCGAGATCCTGGGCCTCGGGGCGACCTCCGGCAACGCCTTCGTGGGCGGCATGAGCGTGACCCCGGCGATGACGTTCGGCCGCCTGCTCGGCCAGCGCCTGGGCGCGCAGGCCAAGACCGCGCTGGCGGCGGAATAGAACCCCTCTAGAATACGATCCGGTCCGGAAGCGGCTCGGCGCCGAGATGGGATCCGGCGCGCCGGAATAAAACACCGGCAGCTCGGCTCCCTGATCGGAGCGCATTGCTTTGCGAGGAAAACGGCAGGCAGGAACGCATAATTGTGGACGCTGTAAACCGTGTCGTTGATCGAGAGATCGCCGTTGAGGACAAAGAACTCCTCATCGGCCGGCAGATACTCGTCAATGATCAGCAACGAGCCGGCGGCGATCTTGATCAGCTGGCTCGATTCCGATGTCGCCGGGTCGAAGCACCTTTGCCAAACGCCCGGGCGGCGTTACGCCCGGCTTCGGATCGTCCCAGAATAAACGCTCGGATTGCAGGAACTCGATATGAGGACGGGCTATCGCGTTATCCTTTGGAATTGGAAAGCATGATCGAATTATTCACGAGTGGCACCGCCAACGGCCAAAAGGTCTCGATCATGCTGGAGGAATGCGGTCTCGAATACCGCACCAACATCATCGACCTGACCGCCGGCGAGCATCTGACGGCGCGGTTCCTGGCAATGAACCCAGCGGACAAGATCCGGTCATCATCGATTCCGAGGGACCTGATGGAGAAACATTCACGCTCGCGCAGACCTTCGCGATCGCTCTTTACCTGGCCGAAAAAACGGGACGCCTGCTGCCGGCGAACCCGCGCGAAAGAGCGGAGGCCTATCGCTACATGGCGCTAGTCGCCTCCGACGCCAGCGCCGCGTTCTCGGGCGTTTTCATATTCAGCATCCTGGTCCCGGAACCGGTGCCAGTCGGCTATTTCACCACGCAGGCGCAACGTCAGTTGCGGGTGCTCGATCAGCATCTTGGCAAAAGCCGGTATCTCGCCGGCGAAACCTATTCGGTCGCCGATGTCCTGGCCTACCCGGTCGCCGCCACCTCGTCGAAACTGCTGCCGGGAGGCGTCGCGGATTATCCCGCTCTGCAGCGATGGGCGGATGAGGTCGGTTCGCGTCCGGCGGTGCGGCGCGGCATGGAAGCGGCAATTGCGGCGGGGCATGGCCATTGAGCGAATTGATTTGTCCGTACCAATAGCATACGCTCCGGCGGCATAGGATCAAGCTTTCAATCGGTGGAACGAGTATGCGCACGCGATCATCGCTGACATCTTCGGACGCCTACAGGATGATGGCCGCCTGCAAGGCAGAGGCAGAGACACATCATTGGAATGTCTCGATCGCGATCGTCGATGACGGTGGCTATCTGCTGCTTTTCGATCGTATGGACGGGGCCGGCCCGATGACCCCCGCGGTCGCCACGGCCAAGGCACGAACCGCCGCCCTCTCGCGCATTCCGACGAAAGCCCTGGAAGACCGCGTGGCCGAGCGGCCATCTTTTTTGAAGCTGCCCGAATATCTCCCTGTACAGGGCGGAATGCCGATCAAGGTCGATGGGGACTGTATCGGCGCCATCGGCGTCTCCGGCGTTCAGTCGCACGAGGACGAGCAGATCGCCAACGCCGGAATCGCCGCCCTTGGATGACCGCACAGCTGCCGAGGGTTAAGACAATGATCCGCCGTGCCTTCGCCGATCTATCAAACCGCCAGGTGCATTTCCGGCATAGCGGTGCAGGAGAAACCCCACTGGTCATGCTGCATGCCTCGCCGGGATCGTCCAAGCAGTTGGAGCCGCTGATCGCTGCCCTGGCCGGGACACGGCGTGTGCTTGCCCCCGACACCCCCGGAAACGGCGACAGCACGCCGTTGCCAGTCGACACACCGCAAATACATGACTACGCAGCGGCGACGGTCGCGTTTCTCGACGCACAGGGCCTTGGACAGGTCGATCTTTACGGTTCGCATACCGGCGCCAGTATCGCAACCGAGGTCGCGATACTGGCGCCGGACCGCATTCGCAAAATCGTCCTGGACGGCGTCGGCATCTTCTCGGCGGAAGAGCGCGAGGAATATCTGGCTAATTATGCGCCCGCCGTGAAACCCGACATAAACGGCGCCTACCTGAACTGGGCCTTCATGTTCTGCCGCGACCAATATCAGTTCTGGCCCTGGTATAAGCGCAACCGGGGAAACTCACGCAGCGCAGGGCTGCCCTCACCCGGCGAATTGCATGATTGGGTACTCGAAGTTCTCAAGTCGATCGAAACCTACCATCTCGGCTACCGCGCCGCGTTCGGCTATCCGAAAGCGGAGCGCTTGCCGCTGGTGACACGGCCCATCCTCGCGATCGCCGACGAACACGATCCGCTGCTCGCCAATACGCGAATCATCCTCCGGCTAATCCAGGACGTCACCTTCGTGAAGACATCGCGATCCGGCGAACCGGGAAGCGGCCCCAAAACGGCTGACACAATTTCCCGCTTTCTCGATCAATAGCCGATACCGGAAAGGCAGGCTGCAACCGACGATGCGCTGGGATCGATCCTCATGACCGCCTATCAGCTACTGATCTGGGTTCATCTTATCCTCTTCGTCTGCTGGCTCGGCGCGGATCTCGGCGTTTTCATAGCGGCCGTCTGGGCAAGGAACGCCAGCCTTTCATTCGCCGAGCGGGCCATATTGTTGAAACTTGCAACGGTCATCGACCAGGAGGCGATCCGACGGCCGATCAACACCTCGCTGGTCGTCGTGAGCGTTCTTTACCTGCTTCTCTTGACGACCAGTTTTCTCGGACTGGTCAAACCGGACATAGCATCATGACATCTCATCGGATCGAGCGCGGCTTCTTGACCCTGCCGGGGCGGCAGGTCCATTACCGGCGTGCCGGCTCCGGACCGCCGGTCGTTCTGCTGCATCAGTCTCCCAAGAGTTCGGAGGAACTCGTTCCTCTGATCCTGCTGCTGGCGGAGAACTTCACGGTCCTTGCGCCCGACACGCCCGGTTATGGTCTCTCGGACCCGATCGTGTCGCCCGACGCGGATATCGAAATCGATGTTTTCGCCGATGCCGTGGCCGAGTTTTTCGATGGAATGGGGCTGGAGCGTGCCGGGTTGTACGGGGTGCATACCGGATCGGCCATCGCCACCCGTTTTGCCGCGCGCTATCCCGACCGGGTGCTGGCGCTGGTCGCCAATGGCACGCTGATCAAAGCACCGGAGGAACGGGCCGATTTGCTCGCGCATTACCTTCCACGCTTCGTACCGAGCTGGGACGGCAGCCACATGGCCTGGGCCTGGGCGCGAATGCGCGAGCAGCTGATATTTTTCCCGTGGCACAAGCGGGACCCGTTGGCGCGCGTCGCCATCCCGATGACCCTCGACAGCTTGCAGATCAATACGCTCGCGCTGCTTCAGGCAGGGGACAATTACCGCACGGCCTACCGAACGGCGTTCAGCTATGCCGTGGAAGACGATCTTCCGCATATCCAGCCGCCGGCACGGTTCATCTGCGCTGAATCCGATGTGCTTGTCCGCTATCTCGAACGCTTCCCGCCACTGCGGCCGAACGCGGAAATTGCCCGCGTCACTTCGCCCGACGAAGCATTCCAGGTGACACAGGCCATTTTCCGCGAAATGGTGCAAGGCGAAACACCCGTGCCGGTGACGACAGCCAGACGCGCATTCCGGCTGACCAGCAGTATGGTTTCGCTGGCCGGCGGTCAGCTTCATGTCCGCGAAAACCTGGACGGTGCCGGTCGGCCTGTCTTGATCCTTCACGATATCGGCGAGTCCAGCCGCGCGCTCGATGCCATCGCAGGCGGCTTTATCGGCCGGCGCCCCGTCTTCGCCGCCGATTTGCCTGGCCATGGGGATTCGGACCCGCCGCCTGCCGGAGACGATCCCCTGATCGATCGTTTGGCGGCGGCGTTGGCCGATCTTATCGCCCAGCGCGGGTTAAGCGGAATTGACCTGATCACCATGGGCGACAGCGCCGCCATCGCACTCGCGCTGGTCGAACGCGTACCAGCGGCAATCTCCCGTGTTTCGCTCTGCAACCCAACCGTCGCGCCAAGCGAGCGGATTGCGGAGTTCGAAAGAGAAGCCGTGCCGGCATTGAGCCCGGACTGGGCCGGAGGTCACCTTTTGACGGCTTGGCATCGCGCCCGCGATCAGGATCTGTTCTGGCCCTGGTTCGACAAGTCCGGCGGCGCGACTCTCGATCAGGGCCTTCCGGCCAACGAAGCGATCGTGCAGCAGCGGGTAATCGACCTGTTCAAGTCAGAAGCGATCAATTCCGAACTGAACAAGGCGGTCGTCAATGACCGGCTTGTCGATCGCGTTCGCCGATCCGCGATCAGGCCGATACTCTTCACCAGCCCCGATCGGCCGGTCTGCCGAGCGATCGCCGCGCTGATATCGCCCATAACGCTCGGCATGTCGCGGGCTGGGTGGGCGCCGCGCATTCTGGATGCTCTCGACCATGGTTGATCCCAGTCCCGCCAAACCGGCGCCGGGCAAGTTGGCGCGCATCGCGAAAGGCAAGCGGCCGCGGTTTTTCGCCGACCCGGCAACCGACAAGCTGTTGAACATGGTCGTCAATCTGATGGCCGAGCTGTCCGTCACGCGCGACAGGCTCGACACGGTCGAACGGCTGCTTGACAGCCATAACCTGGTGCCGACAGCCGAAATCGAGACCTACCGTCCGGCGCCGGCCTTCGAATCGGCACGCGACCAGAAACGCGCCGAAATGCTTCAGCGCGTTTTGCGGCCGGTCGAGCGCGAACTCGCGGACACCGCGCCGCCTGACCAGCTCTAGGCTTTCTCGCCGACAATTACCGGAAAGCCGATGAACGCGCTGGAGTAGTTGCGCTGCGACTCCTCGAAATTGACCGGCGCCAACTCGAACCGGGCATTCGAGAATCCCGATTGACCGGCGATGGCGACGACATCGGTCTCGCGAAACCGGCGGGCGAAAGGCTCATTATTATTGTAAGCTTCCCAATCCCCCATAAAAGACTCGAAGGGCCTCGTGTCGCGCGGAATTTCCAGATGCAGCATGACCCCGCCCGACCGTAGGAGCCGCTCGCATTCGGCGAAAATCCGCGGCAGCGCCTTATGCGACGTTTCATGCAACATGATGTGGCTGACGATCAGGTCAAAACTTTCATCCGCGAAATTGGTCCGTTCAGCATTCTGCTGGCTGAAGTGGACGCCGGTATCTTTTGCCTCGGCACGGGCATGCGCATAGCGCAAAACAGGTGCGCCGACATCAATCCCGTGCATTTCAGCCTCCGGAAAGCGCTCGGCCCAGGGCAAGGTCGAATTGCCGATGGCGCAACCCATATCGAGCATCCGTCCGATCGTCCTGCCGGCGTAGTGCTCGGCGAAGAAATTGACCAGGATGCGGCCAAGCAAATCGTTATGCGGGCCGGTCGCGCCGGCAAGATAAAGATAAGTCGCGCGATAGTAGATTGCCCCCGCCGCGATATCATCTTCGGCAAAATCCGAATGATACCCACCGGGCTGCAGATGGATATCGACACCTGTATGGTAGGACGGGATGACCAGTGTCTCGTCGAGCGTCAGTGAACCCTTCGGGTTGCCGCGGTCCAATTCGGACGCCGTATCCTGGAGTGCCGGCAGGGCCCGTTCCACGGTGTCGATCACGCTGTCGAACATCAATTCCTGGCTGCAGCGCTGCATTGCGCTCCAGAATTGATAATAGGGCTGCTGTTCCATCTCCTTGCGGACTTCATGCTTGTCTTTAGGCGGCCTGCCGTTCGATCGCTGAAATTTCGGCGCGACGATCTGGTCGTAAACCCGCCTGTTGCCCGGTGCGACTGCCGCGGCCAAGTGACCGCGAAAGGATTTGACGAACATCTGACGCGCCTGTTCGTCATGTGTCGGCTGCGGCAGCATCGCGTGCCGAATCTGGGTATCCATGCCTGCCTCACTCGTTAAAGGAAATTCGCGCGCCGGTCATATTCGACCAGTTCGTAATAGGTCTGCATGTAGCCGGTGCAGTGGGCCTTGAGCATGATGTAGGCACCATCCGCCGTCACCCAGGCGTGATAGGGCGGATGGCGATCGGCGGACATGTAGTCGTCATCGGTATTTTCGCCGATCCGGAAATGCAGCGCCTGGAATCGGCCCGCCGCGACCTCGACCGTTTCCTCGCCGAGAAACGCCAGCGCCAGGTCGCGTTGCTGAAACAGCATCGGTCCATCCGCCCCGCGATGATGCAGCGAACACATGAAATAGCCGGACACGACCTGCTCGCCAGGGCCCTTGGCGAGATCATAGCAACGGGTATGCCAGGCATCGGCCTGGATCGGATGGGTGCCGAGAAAGGGAGCAGGTTTTTGCAGCTCAAACCTCTGGCTGATGCGGCCCTCGCGCGCGGTAAAGCCCTCGCACTCGGCTATTGTGTCGGTGAAGCGGTACCAGGCGGACCCCGCGAACGCTTCATCGACGGTAATCCGTACGAAGGCATCCGTCGGGTGCCAATCAACATCCAGACTGGTGATCGAATCCCGCAATACCCGCGGAGGGTTTTCGTCGATCGCACAATGCGCCCTCAGGGTGCGGCGGCCATCGGCATGTTGGGTGATGATATAGGTTTCGCCGCCGCGGACCTTGCCGTAGATCTCCGGTTTTTTCGAGGTGTACAGAAGCCGGCCGCGAATGGTTTCATGTTCCATTGGACTCTCCTTGCCGGTTTTCCGATACCTGCCATCGCCTCGTAAACCTGACGGGAACACCGGACTGCCACTTGGCGCGGGTTGCTATTCGAATTTTGATTTGTCCGTACTTATACTTTACAATAACCTCGAACTCAACGAGGTGCGGACGATGGCCGGGCGGATTTCTCAGGTACGCCGAAGCTATATCGATGGCCCGTTCGGCCAGCTTCATCTCCGAATCGCCGTACCGGCCGAAGACACTGGAATGCCGGCACTGATGTGCTTTCACATGAGCCCGATGAGCGGGCGGATTTTTGAAAACTTCCTGGCCGCGATGGGAACCGACCGTATTGCCATCGCCCCCGATACGCCGGGTTACGGCGCATCCGATACCCCGCCCACTTCGCCTGAAATCATCGATTATTCGACAGCGATGGCCCATGCCATCGATGTGCTCGGCCTGTCCGGACCAGTCGATGTGATGGGCTATCACACCGGGGCAAAGGTTGCGCTCGAACTTGCGATCCTGCGGCCGCAACAAATCCGGCGGCTCGTCCTCATCTCGGCGACCATCTTCACGGACGCGGAAAGGCAGGCCTTCCGCGAACATTACGGCCCTAAGACGCCCGCCGCGGACGGTAGCCATCTTGCGGCGTTGTGGCGGAGCTTTCTGTTTCACAACCTGCGCGGCGGCCTGACCATCGACGACGTCGCCGACGCCTTCCCCGATATGCTGCTGGGCCGCAACAACAGCTGGTGGGGGCATCGGGCCGCCTTCAACCATTATCCCGATAAGCGGCTGCCTCTGACCGACAAGCCGATACTGATGTTCAATCCGAATGACGATTTGTGCGAATACACGCCACGCGCCGCGCCCTTCCTGCGAAACGGCAGGATCATCGACCTGCCATCCTGGGGACATGGTTTCCTTGACGGTTCGACGGCCGATGCCGCGGCGCTGGTCAGAAGCTTCCTCGACGCGCCGGATGCGGACCCATTCGGTCGGCTGGCAATGCCGGTTTCAGAGGGCGTGACGGAATCGACCCTACCAGGGCATTTCGCGTCCGTCCCAAGCCAGAAACCGGCCGCTTGAGTCCGGGCTTGCCGCTGCCAGGACTTTGCGCAATCCGGCGATCGACTCCACGGGATCGACCGGAGCGGTTGGGCCGCCCATATCGGTGTGCGCCCATCCTGGATGCAGAAGGACGACGATAATCCCGCACGGCTTAAGGTCGATCGCCAGCGATTTTCCGACCATGTTCACCGCGGCCTTGGACGAGCGGTAAGCATAAATCTGTCCCGTCGAATTTTTTGCGATCGATCCAAGCTCGCTGGACAAGATCCCGATGATCGCGCCGGCTTTCAATCGCGGCAGCAACGCCCGGGTCAGCGCAAACGGTCCCATAACATTGGTTTTAAGAACTTTATCCCATACATCGAGATCGATATTTGCAAGCGTCTGTTCGCTGTCGCCGACGATCGAACCATAAATTCCGGCATTGTTGAGCAGCAAATCGATCCCACGTTCGCCGATGGCCTGCACCGCCGCGACAATCGAGTCCGGGTCATCGACATTCAGCGCAATCGTCTCGACGTCCGCGATCGACCCCAGCTCGGCCGCGCGCGCGGGGTCACGGCACCCCGCCAGAACATGCCAGCCGGCCATCGCATACTGGCGCGCAAACTCCAGCCCCAGACCGCGATTCGCGCCGGATATGAATACAGTCGGCATAATCTCTCCCGGGATCAGGTTTCGTTGGCGATGCGAAAGATGGTTCGGCCGGGAAGCGCCCGATTTTCGAAATCGGCATGGGCGGAGACGACGTCGGCTAGAGGAACCGCCGGATTCAACGGATACCGCCAAGCGCCGGACATTATCTTCGCCTGGATTTCGGGCAGTTCAGCGCCTTGGGTCCGGTCCATCGCGTCATAGACAACCAGGCCTCTAATACCGGCCGAACCAGCGATCAATTTCCCGATCGGCGCATCAGGGCTCGGCCCGCCCGACGCGCCCAGATATACAATCTGGCCGAGGGGTGAGAGCGCATCCAGGTTCTTGAGAGAATCGGGTCCCTGCACACCATCAACGATAAGATCGGCGCCACGCCCGGCGAGCCGCTTGACCGTTACCGGCCAAGCGGGATCGGCCCGATAATTGATCAGGCAGTCGGCACCGTAAGGCTTCGCCCAGGCGATCTTTTCATCGCTGCCGACCAAGCCGACGACGGTCGCCCCGGCATCGCGGGCAATCTGGGTGGTCATGATTCCGATCGCCCCGGCGGCGGAATGCACCACGACGACGTCGCCCGGCCTGATGCGTCCGACCGTATGCAAAGCCTGCCAGGCGGTTTCGGTGGTCGAGAAATATACTGCTCCGAGGTCCATCGGCATGCCGTCAGGTATCGGCGTGACCTTCGCGGCTGTCGCCAAGGCATAGTCGGCGTAGCCGCCCCATTCTCCAAGCGACCCGACGCGTGAACCCATCATGGCGTCGGGCACATCGGGGCCGACCGCATCGACAGCCCCTGAATATTCGTACCCTAACGTGACCGGCATCGCCGGCATCCGCCATTTCATCAGCCCGCGGCGGACATTGACGTCAAGCGGGTTGAGGGCAGCGAAAGCAACCTTGATCCGAATCTGGCCGGCGCCCGGCTCGGGGACAGGGAGTTCGCGAAACACCATCGCCTCGGGACCACCAAATGTTTCGATGACAACGGCGCGCATTCCGGGTTCCTAGATTTTGCTCAGGCCGAGAAAGGCCTCGACGACCAGCCCGACCCACAACAGGAGCACGACCGGGCGAACGCGGGTCTGCGCCTGCTTCATCGCCGCCTCGATGGCGGGGCTGGAGCCTTCGGTCACCAGCTTGCCGAACGCCGCCGTGAACGGCTTGAAAAACACCCTGATGCCCAAACCGCAAACAATGATCGCGGCAAAAATCACCAGCTTGACCGCGAGCCACCCCTGACCCGGACCGATCGGCCCGATCCCCATGAACCATCCGATTGCCAGCGCCAGCAAGCCCGCGATAACCGCATAGCGGATCGCATAGTCGAGCCAGGTCAGGCCTGGGCTGGTCCGGCCGTAAATTTTGATGACGAGCGCCAGCCAGGCGGTCGCCGCGACCCAGATCAAGGCGATCGCGGGGACAGTCCACCCGTCGGGCAAGGCGGCATATCCGCCGATCAGCGCAAGGCTGCTGCCAACCGGCAGCATCATCACCAGGGCCATGCGCGGAAAGAGGTCGATGAAGTGCAAAATCCTCATGACCGTCCGCCGGGTCTCGACCGATAAAGCCGGATTGGTCAGGAAGCCAGCGGAGTAGAAAACGCCGAGATCGGCGCCGAGCCAATAGACCAGCAGTAGAATATGCAGAAGGATCAGCGCGGCATAACCGGGATTCATCTATCGGCTTTCCAAAGCCCAAAGGCGATCTCCGTAAAATCGCGATGGCGATAAATCACGATGTTTGCGCCAGCTCTTGCTGCAACGCCTCATAGTCGGCGACAGCCTTTTGCTGCTCCAGCTCTTCGAGTTCGTTCTGGAGGATCATCAGGATTCGCGAAATGAATTCCTGGCGAAGCGTCGCCCGCTCCTGCTTTGCCGTCTCATCGGGACGCCAAGCGTCGATCTCGGCGGCCGATATCAGCCCTTTTTCACCGAGAATCCGTTCGACCGTGTCCTGCCGCTCGCGCGACACGGCCAGTTCGCCCGCCAGCGCCATCGTCATTGCCAGCAGCTTATCGACCGCCGGATCATCGAAGAAATACGGACGGCGCCCCTTGGCCTTGGCGGTCGATTTCAGCAATCTAGGATCGGTACTCATCGCGATCACCGCTTCCAGGCGCCAAAACCGTACCAGCCCGCCCCGCGCCCGAAATCCTTGCCCTTGTCCATCTTGGATTCGCCCGCATAATCGGCTTCGATAACCGCGGGGCAGCGCGTTTCGAACGTGTCGGCGCGTGCAAAACCGGCGCGCTCCATCTCATCGACCATGCTCATATCGTGCAAGGTGGTCCAGAACGGTTCATTATTGTTGAACGAATCCCAGTCCCGGATGAATGCGTCGTAGGGGTCCATGCCGGCAAAAGGCGGCTGTTCGAGGCTGAGCGTCACACCGCCGGGCTTCACCGCGGCGTAGAGACCCTTCATGATCGTGCGCAGTGCCTTGATCGATGTCTCATGCCAGAACTGGGCGGTGACGATCAGGTCAAACTCATTGTCCGGGAAGCTGAGGTTTTCGGCGTCCATCTGAACGAAATGCACGTTCTCGACACCCATCGACTTTGCCCGCGCATGGCCATAACGCAGCATCGGCGCCGCGGCATCGATCGCCCAGACCTCGGCATCGGGAAACTTCTGCGCAAGCGGCAAGGTGTTGTGACCGAGCCCCGCGCCGATATCGAGAATCTTGCGCGGCTTGAAATCGGGCAGATTCTCTTCCAGCCATGCCACAGCCGCGCGACCGCCGCCGTCATTATGCCGGCCGAGCAACCCGCCGGTGGTGGCGAAGATGCCGCTGTCGTAATTCGCCGCCGCGGTGATGTCGTCGGGCTTGATCTCGGTGTGATAGCCACCCGGCATGCAATGAATATCGACGGCTGTCGCATAGCGCGGCATTTGGATGGACGGGTCTAGCTGCAAGGTGGCCGCGCCCTCGTTCAGCTTCTTCGCCTTTTCGATCAGCGTATCAGCTTGGCGCAGAACCATCGCTCGCCCGTTCTCCTGGCGCATTTCCATGTAGGTTCGGCGCAGCGCCGACCAGAACTGATAAAACTCGTCCTTGGACATCGCCTTGCGAACCTCCTGGCGGTTCTCAGGCGGCTTATTGTGGCGCCGCTCGAAGTCCGGCTTCACACGCGTTTCATAGGCCAGCCGATTGCCTGGAAAGACCGAGATGGCGATGTGCTGGTTGAGCGAGGCCAGGAAGTTGAAGCGGGCGATTTCGTCGTGCCTGCCTTCCGGAAACACGCCATGGCGGGCGACGTCGGTCCAAGGCGGCGGAGCCTTGATCGGACTGGGGAATGCGGCGGTCTGAGGCTGTTCCATTTGGCTCTCCTCTTTAAGTCCGGACATAATGATTTAGGTGGGGCTTCACGGCAAGCGATTAAAGAGAATTTGTTTGCGGTCGCCGCACCGCGACACTGTGCCGGGTGCGGCATCACGGCCTGTCCGTCCAGGCCAAGGCGCGCGCCGCGGCCATCCGAAACGGGCGTCGCCCCAGGCTGAGAACGACCGCGCCCAACACCCCGCACACCGCATAAACCGTCGCAAGGCTGGCCCCGATCCCCTGCCCGCCGCCATAGACCCTGTCGTTCAGGAAGCCAACGGCGAAGGTTCCGACCCCGACCGACACCAAGCCGACCATCAATGTGTAGATCGCGACCATGCGGCCGCGCATTTCATTCGGCGTGATCTGATTGAGGCCGGTCAGAGCCGACGCGTAGGACCAGTTGGTCGGCAACCCCATCGCCACGAAACAGATCAATGCCAATGTCGGCGATGCGACCAAAGATGCCCCCACGCCGAAGACGGCCAGGGCAATCGAATGGCAACGCGCCGCCAGCATCGGTGCATCCGCGTGACCACGACGCGCAAGCCATGTCATGAACCAGCCGCTGGTGAGCGCGCTGACAATGCCGACGGGAACACCGAGGAGACCCAGCGCCTCGCCGATTTCAGCCGCGTTCCACCCATGCATCCGGATAAAAACAGTCGGCAACCAGGCCAGCTGGGCATAGATGCACATCAGATTGAGAACGGCGCCGGAGATTAGAGCGGCATACGCGCTGCGATTTTGGATCAGCAAGGCCCACACAGGCTTGATCGACAACTGGCCCTGACGCTCAAGCCGGTCGTGCCGCACAGGCTCGCGCACGGTCAGCGCCATGACGAGGGCCATCACAATGCCCGGCGCGCCGATGATCAGGAAAACGATCTGCCAGTTCGCGAAACCACCGAACCAGACTGGCATGGCAAGCCGGATATGCTGCGCGAGGTCGATCGCAGCGCCGCCGAGTAGGAAGGCCATTCCGGTGCCCAGGGTCGTTCCGATCATATATATGCCGAAGGCGCGCGGGCGTTCTTCCGGCGGAAAATAATCTGCAATCAAGGACGAGCCGGCGGGCGATATCGTCGCCTCACCCACCCCGACACCCATGCGGGCGAGGAACAGGCCGGTGAAGCCGCGGGCCATCCCGCACATCGCCGTGGCCGCGCTCCACAGTGCGATCCCGAAGACGATCATCCGGCCCCGGCGCCATCGGTCGACGACAAAGCCGATTGGAATGCCCAACACGCTGTAGAAAAGACCGAAAGCGAATCCCTGGAGAAGGCCCAGCTGACTGTCGGAAATCTTGAGGTCGGCCTCGATCGGCTGGACCAGCAGTCCGATCGCCACCCGGTCGAGGATCGCGAACGCATAGGCCGTCGCCAGCACCGCCAAAACATACCAGGCATAGGCGCGGTTAGGCCATGCCGCGCCCGCCGTGGTCACGATCGCGCAACTTTATCCATCAGATAATTCCCTTGCTCAGCAATCCGGCCATCTTGGAGTCGTCGAAGCCCAGCATGCCGCGATAGATCTCATCATTATGCTCGCCGAGTTCGGGGCCGACGCTGCGGACCTGTCCAGGTGTCGCAGACAGTTTTGGCGCCACATTCTGCATGGCGAGGCTTCCGAATATCTTGTGCGGAATTCGTATAATCGCCTCGCGCGCCTTGAAGTGCTCGTCCTCAAGCATGTCCGGCGCACGATAGATTCGCCCGACCGGCACACCGAACTTATTCATCAGCCAGATCGCCGTCTCGACCGGCATCGTCCGTGTCCAATCATCGACCAACCTGTCCAGTTCAACCTGATTGGCGCCGCGGGCGCTATGGGTGGCGTATCGCGGATCGTCCGCCAGTTCCGGGCGGCCCATCGCATCGGCCAATCGGCGGAACACCGTATCCTGATTGGCGGCAATCAATACCATGCCGTCGTTACAGGTGTAGGCGTTGGCGGGCGCAACGTTCGGCAAGATTGCTCCCGTCCGCTCACGGATATAGCCGGCCTTGTCATATTCGGTGATGAGCGATTCCATCATCGCCAGTACCGCCTCGTAGATGGCGCTATCGACCACCTGCCCTCGCCCTGTGCGCTTCATCGAATGCAGCGCCATCAGTCCACCCAGCGCGGCGAAAGTGGCGGCCAGGGAATCGCCCAACGAAATACCTGCGCGCGCCGGAGGACGGTCGGGCTCCCCGATCACGTAGCGCAGGCCACCCATCGCCTCGCCGATCGAGCCAAATCCGGCCTCGCCCGAACGCGGACCGGTCTGGCCGAAGCCCGACACGCGAATCATGATCAGCTTGGGATTGATCTCGGCCAATGTTTCATAGCCAAGGCCCCACTTCTCCATCGTTCCCGGGCGAAAGTTCTCGATCAGTATATCCGAACGCTTCACCAGATCCCGCAATATCTCCTGCGCTTCGGTCTCGCGCACATTGAGCGTCACGGACTTTTTGTTACGCGCGACGACCGGCCACCATAGCGATTTGCCATGCGGCTTTTCACGGCCCCATTCGCGCATCGGATCGCCCACCTTGGGCTGCTCGATCTTTATGACCTCGGCGCCGAAATCTCCGTATAGCTGGCCACAGAACGGACCGGCCAAAAGCTGCCCCATCTCCAGGACCCTAAGATCGGAGAGCGGACCGGTGGATGTATTGTCTGTCATTTTTATCAAGCTATCTGGGTGCGCGTTATGTCCGGACATAATTGCGCAGCTTGGTATTATCTGGCAACATCATTTCTAGCCGATACCAAATTTCGAGACGTTGATGCTGCCACGCTCTGTCACCCTTGTTGAAGTGGGCCCCCGCGATGGGCTTCAGAATGAGAAGGTCGCCTTATCAACGGCGATAAAGCTCGAATTCATTCAGCGCGTCATCGCCGCCGGAACGCGCCGGCTAGAGGTGACCAGTTTCGTCAACCCCCAGCGCGTGCCGCAAATGGCGGATGCCGAGGCTGTCATGGCCGGCGTCCCACGCGGCACAGCGGCTTCCTATATCGGGCTTGTCCTCAATCAACGCGGTTTCGAACGAGCGGTTGCCGCCGGTTGCGACGAGGTCGGTTTCGTTATACTGGCCAGCGATACGTTCAGCCGGCGCAACCAGGGGATGGGAACCGCGGATGGTATCCTGCTGTGGCATGAGATATCCCGCGCCGCGGCTGAGCGGGGCATAAACGCAAGCGTCATGATCTCGGCGGCTTGCGGTTGCCCGTTCGAAGGCGCGGTGCCGGTTTCGCGCATTTTGGAAATCGCCGCCGAGGTGGTGAAGTCGCCGTCGATCGAGCTCGCGATCGCGGACACGATCGGCGTCGGCGTCCCGACCCAGGTGACTGCCATCATCGAGGGTGTGCAGCCGCTGGCGAAGGACATCCCGATTCGGGCGCATTTTCACAATACGCGCAATACCGCGATCGCCAACATCGCCGCCGCAGTACAGGCGGGTGCAACCGTTATCGATGCGTCCACCGGCGGAATCGGCGGCTGCCCGTTCGCGCCGAAAGCCACCGGTAATGTGGCGACAGAGGACGTACTTTACCTGCTGCAGCATATGGGAATCGAAACCGGAATGTCGCTCGAATGTGTAATCGAGACGGCGGGCTGGCTGGAAAATCAGCTTGGCCGCCCGGTGCCGGGCATGGTCTCGAAGGCCGGTGATTTTCCCGCGTCGTCAATGCAGGATGCCGCGTGACCGGTCGGCAAATCAACATCATTAGTGGATCTACAGGGGTTGGTGGATGTCCTATCGTTTAGGTGTTGACGTTGGCGGAACCTTCACGGACCTCGCGCTTATCGACGATTCGAGCGGCAGGACGTTTCGCGCAAAGACGCCGTCGACGCCGTGGGATCAGTCCGAAGGCGTGATGGCGGGCATCCTGAAAGTCTGCGGGATCGCCGATATCACACCGACCGAAATCACCGAACTGATGCACGGGACGACCGTCGCGACAAACGCAGTGCTCGAAGGTAAGGGCGCGGTGGTCGGCCTGGTGACGACCGAGGGTTATCGTCAGGTGCTTCAGATCGCCCGATCGTTCGTCCCAGGAGGCCTCGCCGGATGGATTGTCTGGCCGAAACCGACCCCGCTGGCCCTGCTGGAGAACACGGTCGAGGTCAAGGAGCGTATCGGGGCGCGCGGCGAGGTCGTCCGCGAACTGGACGAAGCGAGCGTGCGCAAGGCGTTGGAAACCTTGAAGGTGCGCGGCGTTCAGGCCGTTACGGTCTCGCTGATGAACTCGTTCGCCAACCCGGCGCATGAGCGGCGGATTCGCGAACTCGCAGAGGAAATATTGCCGGATCTGCCCCTTTCGCTGTCGTCCGACATTCTGCCTGAGATGCGGGAATATGAGCGGGCGCTGACCACGGTCGCCAACTCCTATGTCCGCCCCACGGTCGCAAAATATCTCGGCAATCTCGAGAGCAAGCTGAACAGCGAGCATATCGCCGCGAAGTTCAAGGTTCTGCGCTCCGACGGCGGGCTAATGTCGTTCGGCGTGGCCGAGGAGGCGCCGGTCAATCTGCTGATGTCGGGACCGGCCGGCGGCGTGACGGGCGCTTTGTGGGTATGCAAACAGGCCGGCTTCGAGAATCTGCTGACCTTCGACATGGGCGGCACCTCAACCGACGTGGCGCTGATCGAAAATGGCGATCCCCGGGTGCGCCGCGAGACGCGGGTGGGCAACGTCACGGTCCGCGCGTCGTCGCTGGACGTGCGCACGGTCGGCGCCGGCGGCGGCTCGATCGCGCGGGTGCCGGAGTTGACAAAGGCGCTGCGCGTCGGTCCAGAGAGCGCGGGGGCGGCTCCGGGACCGGCGGCTTATGGTCGGGGCGGAACATTGCCGACGGTAACAGATGCCAACGTGGTGCTGGGATACTTGCCGGTCTCGCTGCTGGGCGGCGAGATGAAGCTCGACCGGGCGCGCTCCGAGGCCGCGGTCCAAACAATCGCCGACGGCCTGGGCATCGGCCTCAAGGCGGCGGCGGCGGGGATCATCGACATCGTCAATGAGAACATGCTTGGCGCGCTACGGCTTGTGTCGATCGAGCAGGGTTACGATCCTCGAGATTTCGCGCTGGTCGCGTTCGGCGGCGCGGGTCCGCTGCATGCCAACGCATTGGGCAAGCTGACCGGGGCCTGGCCGGTAATCATCCCCGCCTCGCCCGGCATCCTATGCGCCTATGGCGACGTCACGACACGGGTCAGGAATGAGGCGTCACGCACGTTCATCCGCCGCTTCGGCGATACGAGCGGGGCAGAAGTCGAGGCGATCCTGCTGGAGCTCGCCGCACTGGCCTCGGAATCGCTGACGCGCGAAGGCGTGGCCGAAAGCGATCAAGTGACATTATATGAAATGGACGTGCGCTATCAGGGACAGGGCTTCGAGGTGCCGATCCCAGTCGCGATCGACAATTTGACCGCCGAAGGACTGGACGCGACCGGAAAGACCTTCGATCAGATTCACAAGCGCATGTTCACCTTCGCGCTGGAGGTGCCGCACGAGATTGTCAATCTGCGGTCCATCGTTCTGGGCAAGCCGGCGAACGTGCTGCCGGATTCGGTCGAGGTTGGCACCGAAGATCCCGCGCACGCCGCCTATGACACCACCAGTATCTTCGTCGATGGCGCGGACCATCCGGCCATGATCTATGACCGGGCCAAGCTCAAATCCAGCAACGCGGTGGTCGGGCCGGCGATCCTGACCCAGATGGACACAACGACGATCATCCTTCCGGGGCATGCCGGCAAGGTGGACACATTCGGCAACGTGCTGATCCGCCCGGTCGGACAGTAAGTCCGGCGGTCACTGAGCAAGAGACGGAGAGATATGATGCATAGCCAGCTTGCCCGGATCGTGGAGACAAACACAGCCCCCTTCGACGACATCGCAGTCGATGCGATCACGCTCGACATCGTCGAAAGCGCTCTCAGGAACGCGCGTTTCGAGATGGACGCGGTCCTGTTCCGCACGGCCATGTCGCCCGGCATCCGCGAACAGCATGACGAGTTCCCGCTGATCGCCAACAAGGACGGCAAGATGGTGGTGGGCCAGTTCGGCTCCTTCATCGACGGCTTCCTATCGCTCTATGACGGAGAGGTCTATGAAGGCGACGTCTTCCTGACCAACGACCCCTATTCGGTCGCGGGCGCGATCAGTCATCTGAACGACTGGCTGGTGCTGCTGCCGATCTTTTTCGCCGGCCGGCTCGTGGGCTGGGCAGCCATGTTCGGTCACATGACCGATGTCGGCGGCAAGGTTCCCGGCTCGCTGCCGACCGACGCCGCCACGATTTATGAGGAAGGCATCCGGTTCGCGCCGTTTAAGCTGTACGACAAGGGCGTGCGCAACGACGGGCTGGTGGAGCTGCTGGTGCGGCAATGCCGTCTGCCGCACTGGAACCGGTCCGACCTGAACGCAGTGGTCGCCGCCTGCCGCACGGCCGAACGGCGCGTCATCGAAATGTGCGAGCGTTTCGGCGATAGCGTCGTGGTGGCCGCCATGCAGGCCGCATTGGATCGCAATCACAGCGCCATGGGCCAGCTCATCCTGAATACGGTGGGCGAGCAAGAGGTTTTCTTCGAGGATTATATCTGCGACGACGGCCGCGGTCGCGGGCCCTTCAAGCTGCGCTGCTCGATGAAGCGGGTCGGCGAGAAGGTCGTCCTCGATTGGACCGGTACGGACGCCCAATCCGACAGCTCGATCAACTTTTTCCTGAACGAGAACATGTTCAAGATGTTCTTCGGCATCTACATGGTGATGGTGTTCGATCCTCAGATTCTGTTCAATGACGGCTTCTACGACCTGGTCGAGGTGATCATCCCGGAAGGGTGTCTGTTGAAGCCCCGCTTTCCGGCGGCGCTTTCATGCCGTACCCATGCGCTCGGCCGGGTGTTCGACATACTCGGCGGCCTCCTCGGACAACGTCAGCCCGAATTCCTGTGCGCCGCCGGCTTTTCCTCGTCACCTCATCTTATGTATTCCGGGACCAGCGCGAAAGGCGAATGGTACCAGCTGTTCCAGATCGGCTTCGGCGGCATACCGGGCCGGCCCTTCGGCGATGGGCCTGACGGGCATTCCCTGTGGCCGTCCTTTACCAACGTGCCCAACGAATTCCTGGAGGCCTATTTCCCGCTCCGCATCGAACGATACGAGACGGTCGCGGATTCAGGCGGTCCGGGCTTCTTCCGAGGCGGCAACGGCCTGGACATGACCTACTGTTTTCTGGAAAAGGGCGAGATCTCGATCCATGACGATCGCTGGTTCACCTACCCCTGGGGCGTCAATGGCGGCCTGCCGGGCGCGCGGTCGACCAAGATATTCAAGCGTACGGACGGTACAAGAGAGATTCTGCCGGCTAAATGCGATCGTATCCATGTCGAACCCGGCGATACGCTTCAATATATCACCTGGGGCGGCGGCGGATGGGGCGACCCTCTCACCCGCGATCCCGATCTGGTGGGGCTGGAGGCGCGGCGCGGGCTTGTCACACCTGAGGGCGCACGACGCTATGGCGTTGTCTTGCTGGACAGCGACGGTCACGGCGATTGGCAGGTCGATCTCGAGGCAACCCAGATGCTCCGCGCCGACATGAACGTACCCAAGACGGCCACCAAACTGTTCGATTTCGGTCCCCGGATCGAGGAGCTGAGAAAAACCTGCTTCGAGGACACAGGGTTGCCGGCGCCGATCGCTCCTGAGCAGTTGGCCTTGATGGCCGCGGAGTAATGTCGAAGGGCATTGCCCCCTTCGTCCCGTTATCGTCCTGTCAAAAGAAAGCGGCGCTTCCGATCAGAAGCGCCGCTTTTACTATCGCGCCGGCGTCGGCGTTACGAGGTTGGACCACCCGAATAGACGATCTGCACGCGCCGGTTCTGCGGTTCGCGAACCCCATCGCCGGTCGGGACCAGCAGGTCGCGCTTGCCCTTGGCAACGATCTCAATCTCGCTGGAGGCGATGCCATCCTTCTCCAGTTGCGCCGCGACCGATTCCGCACGACGGCGGGACAGACGCATATTGTAGGCGTCAGACCCCACCGTATCGGTGTGACCGGTAACCGTCAGCTGCGTGACCTTCGCCGGGCCGGCATTGGATGCCGCCTGGTTTACGATCGACACCGCCTGGGGCGTCAGGTCCGACTTGTTGAAGTCGAAGAACACCAGATAGCTGTGCGGCACGGACGGCGCCGGAGCGACGACCGGAGGCGGCGTATAGGTGGACTGGCTTTCGGCGACTTCATTCTTAACATCGAACTTGTACCGCAGCTTGATGTCCCAAATCCCTGGATTGTTAAGGAACTGGTTCGGCGGCAGCAACGACACCGGATAGTCGTTATTGAGGCAGTTCTTGCATTCCGCGGTGAATGAGAAGTTTGGATATGCCGCCGGCGTGAATGTTGCGCCAAGATCGAGCAGCAGCTCGCTCCCGATATAGGCTTTCGGGTCGCTGCTAGCTCGGCCATCACCGGCGGTGCCGATCGCGTGGGGGCCCTCGACGCTGATCGTGGCCGTCGGCGCCACGGTCATGAAGCCGAAGTCCATGTTATAGGTGGCTGTGAGGGTCAGCGTGTAATCCGGAACGCGGACCGGGTCGGCGATTCCTCCGGTCGAGTCGACAAAGCCCTGGTTACAGTTCGCGGCGACCCCCGCCGCATTGCCCGACGAGAGCGCCCCATGACAGGCCGCTTGCTGAACTTTAACCCCGGACGAGACGTTTTGATATTGCGCATGAGCGACGCCAATTCCCGCATTGAGCGTCAGATCGGGCGTCGGCAGCGCCGTGATTTCGAACTCGCCGCCGTAGATTTCCATATCGGCAGGATTGGTGGTGTTGAATACCGTCTCGCCATTGACAAGGATCGCAGCCGGAATCTGGATTTGCTCGTCGTAAGCGTAGAAGCTGGTGATGTTGACCCGTAAACGGTCGTTAAACCAGCTCGACCGCACACCGAGTTCCTCGGACCAGATCTTTTCCGGTGCGAAGGCCGTGTCGGAAGCGCTGGATTCGCCACGGGCATTCCAGCCGCCGGACTTGAAGCCGCGTGTGGTCGATGCGAAGAGCATGATGTCCGGCGTCAATTGATATTGCGCCGCGAACCGAGGCGTAACCAGGGCGGAATGCAGTTCCCGTGGGATTCCGGCGGCAGCTACGCCTGCCGAACTTAATGTGCCGATGATCGCGTTATTGGGGAACGGCGCCACCGTCGGATTGGAGTTGACGTCGAAACGCTTGATTTCGTCCGTGAAGCGCGCCCCGGCGGTCAGGGTGATTTGATCGGTCGGATGATAATCCCACTGCGTATAAACCGCATGCGCCACAGTCGAATTCACGACCAGACGGTCCGACAAGACGAGGGGGGCATCCGGTAAAGCGAACGGAAGACCTACCGAAGAGTTGTTGAAGACATCGGCGAAGTCTGTTCGATTATTCTCCCTGAAAAAGTAATAGCCGGCAACGTAATCGAACATCCCATCGGCTAATTTTCCCGTCGCCTTGAGTTCGTTCGTATATTGTTCGTTTCTGCCAAGATTGGCGATGTTGAAACCACCCGCTGAAGAATCGGGGAAATCGAAAAAGTCGTTGGCATATTTCTGCGTCGTTTGACGATAGCCACTAATATTGTTGATCGACAGATCATCGTTAATATCCCATGTCAGGTTTGACGTCGCGGCCCAGGAATCGGAGATCGCCGTCGGCCCGTAAGTGGCCTTGCCGCCATAAACCAGACCTTCAAGTCCCCCCTGGACAAACCCGCTGTGAGATACACGCCCGCCCGTTACCGGATCGACGAAATTCAGATAGTTGGAATAATTCTCGTAAACATTATCCCCTTCGATATCCCAGGTAATACCGTCGGTCGGCAGCAGGCGAACCGCGGCGCGCATGCCCCAATTATGGTCGAAGTTTAACTTTGTTTTCGTGACGACATCCGTTACCCAACCCGAATCTCGATCCCAGAAACCGGAGATTTTCGTCAATATTTTATCGTTGATCGGCAGATCGACGGATGCTCGGGTGCTGACGGCGTCATACTTCCCATAGCCGGCTTCGGCGTAGCCCTGATATTCGTCCGAAGGCTTTTTCAAAATGATATCGATGGCGCCGCCGGTCGTGTTGCGGCCGAACAACGTACCCTGCGGGCCGCGCAGGACTTCGATACGTTCAATATCGAACAGAGAAAAATTGTTAAGGTTTTGCCGGGCGATGTAAACATCATCCACATAGGTACCGACCGGCGGATCGAAGGTCGCAATCGATTCTGTATTACCAAGCCCACGAATATAATATGTATTTGCGGAGCCGAGGCCGGTATTGTTATGCGCGACCATATTCGGAACGAATTGAGCCAAATCCAATGTATCATTGATTTGTCGGGTTTGTAGGCTAGCTGAAGAAAACGCCGTCACTGCCAAGGGGACCGTCTGCAGTTTTTCTTCGCGACGCTGCGACGTCACCGTGATTTCTTCGATCTGATTGTTGCCAGGAGTTGTATCCTGCGCGAATGCCGAGCTTGCGGGTACAAGAGACAACGTGAGAAGCGCCGCTACACTCGCGCAAAGTTCTCTTTTTCTGACCATCGGAACCCCCTAAGAATGAAATCTGTTTGAAGTCTTTCGCGATCTCAGTTCCTTACGTTTTGAGAAGCCTAACCTCTGCCGTCAGCGCGAGCAATTAGGTACGGACAATTAAATGACGGAATACCGATGGACTGTGTCGGTTTTGCAACAATCGGCCGCTAGGGCGACGCTATCCGCGCGTTTCGCGAAGCGGCCCGAGCACGGATTGTACGAAGCGGTCTCGGTCCGAATTCCGCTGCCGCACTTCTTCCGGATCAGGCTTATAGTTCTTAATCTGGGAATAGGTCAGTTGACCTTTGGCTTGCGCCAACTGCTCGATAGTTTCCAGCCTTTCGGCAAGCACCCAGACTTCGCTCGTCAACTGCAATATCACCGAGACCAGACGATCGATTGTGGGATCGCTAAAAAACCGTGGCCGCCCGGCTCCATCATAGATGCCAGGCGGAGCTTGATCCGGAGTGGTGATGTCGTCGTTCGACTGCATCATGCCTTCCAGGCACCGAAGCCAAACCACTGTACGCCAGCGGCAAGACGGCCAGTCTTATCGCTATCTACCGAGCCCATGACCTCGTCAATTGCCGTATTCACAGTTTCTTCCCCATAAAACCCGAGGCTGGGGACAACAAACTGGATGAATTCATCGCTACCGAAACCCGCCTTCACACAAAGCGACTTCGGATCCTGGTCGCGAAACGCCTTATAAAATGGCTCATCGTTGTAATAGCAGTCCCAATCCAGATAAAAACCGTCATAGGGCGACATCTGATTATTGGGCGGCAACTCCATGTGCAGCATAAGTCCGCCCGGCCGTAAAACCCGATGCGCCTCGCGAAACACCTGGTCGATGGTCTTGAGCGACAGTTCATGTAGAAACATCGATGAAAATACCAAGTCGAACGACTGGTCCGGGAAATCCAATTTTTCGGCATTCATCTGATGGAAATGTATCGGCGCGTCCTGCATCGCGGCGCGCGCATGGCCATAGCGCAAGCCCGGCGCGGCGACATCCACGGCATGAACATCGGCCGCCGGATATGTCTTGGCCCAAGGCACGGTGTTATGACCGATCGTACAACCGGTATCTAGAATCGACCGCGGCCGAAAATCCGGATATCGCCGATGGATATAATACGACATCGACCGGCCGATATCGTCTAGATTCTCTCCCATCAGGCCGAACGAGAAAACCGCCAGCCCCTGATCGTAGACCGCGCCGGCGGTCAGGTCGTCGGGACCGTTTTCCCGGCTATACGATCCCGGCATCAGATGGACGTCAACCGCCGAGACATTGCGTGGAATCGGCAAGGTGGGATCGATTTCAATCGACCCGTTGGTCCGGATCGACCCCGCCACGGCGGCCAGGCGCGGCGTTTCGCGTGCGACTACCGGGACGACCGAATCCCACACCATGCGCTGGGCATTCACCCGGAGGGCCGAATAGAGCGAAAACATCGGATCGCCGCGCATCGCCTTATGGACTTCGGGGCCGGTGGCGGGTGCCTGACCCGTCTTGCGTTCGAAGGCGGGCTTCACCCGCGTGTCGTAGGCGTAGCGCATATCGTCGGCCAGATCGTTCAAAACGAAGGCTCGTAAACCCGCGACGAAATTCTGGCGGGCACGCTCGTCGGCGCTAAGTTCCGGCCGCATCAGGTGCTTTAGCTCAAGCATGATCAATCCTCCGAATTGCTAAACGAGGGATTCGCTCGTCGCCAACACCAGTATCCGCGACGATGTGAGCAGCCTGCACGTCTCGATTTGCAAATGCAAATGGTTCGGACAAATATAGGACGAAAAATCTTGGGCGCAATGAATCTCGCGGGCTCTGTTCAATCTAATGATATAGCTTTATACCATTTGAAACCAACGAGGAGACAGCCAGGATGCAGTTTGAACCGACGATGGTCCAAGAGGATAAAACCGCACGGCAGCTTTATGAGGCGGTCAAGGCAAATCCGGCACGCGCCCGGTTCGGGTTCGGAAAACGCCTGGCCATCGTCAACATCGATTTTCAACAGGCCTATACGCGGCCCGACCTGTTTCCCAAGACGTCCTATGTCACCGATCCGCGTCAGATCGAATATACCAACGAAATTTCCGCTCTCGCCCGCCAAGCGGGCATGCCGGTGATCTGGACCCATGTCGCCTATAAACCGGATGCCGGCGATGCCGGTGTCTGGGGCACACGGACGGACACGCCCGACAGCCTGCAGAATATAAAATACGAGTCAGAGCGGCATCAATTCGACCTCCGGGTCGAGATCGACCATGCCACCGATCTCGTCTTCACCAAGCGGATGCCATCGGCTTTTTTTGAAACTCCGCTCAGCTCCTATCTCGTCTGGCACCGCATCGACACGCTCGTCATAACCGGGGGCTCGACTAGCGGATGCGTGCGGGCGACGGCGGTCGATAGCCTGTCGCATGGCTATCGCACGATCGTTCCCGAGGAATGCGTCGCCGACAAGCATGAATCCTATCATTTCGCCAACCTGACCGACATGCAGCTTAAATATGCCGACGTCGTTTCGGTCGGCGAAGTCATCAATTGGTTCAACGGTTTCAAGGAATAGGTCGCCTATGCATCGCGATCCGAATCTTTATGATTATTGGCCATACCGCGACCGGCCGAAGATCGTCTGGCCGGGCGGCAAGAAAGTTGCGTTTTGGGTGGCACCCAATATCGAGTTCTATGAATTCGATCCGCCGAACAACCCCAGCCGCATGCCCTGGCCCCGGCCCAACCCCGATATCGTGCCCTATTCGCTGCGAGACTACGGCAACCGCGTCGGCCATTGGCGGCTGATGGAAGCGATGGATGAATGCGGCGTGCGCGGCAGCATCTCATTATCGGTCGCGATGCTGGACCACCATCCGGAAATCGTCGAGGCTTGCGTGGCGCGCGACTGGGAGTTCTTCTCCCATGGCATCTACAACACGCGCTATTCCTACGGCATGTCGGAGGAACAGGAACGGGCGGTGATCGAGGATTCGATCCGCTCGGTCGAACAGGCGACCGGCC
Organism: Alphaproteobacteria bacterium; assembly: GCA_965276835.1. GTDB lineage: Bacteria > Pseudomonadota > Alphaproteobacteria > BOG-932 > Roseiterribacteraceae > BOG-932. Next base: position 5,696,841 of record OZ255631.1, on the reverse strand, counting down.
AGCGTATCCGCGGCTATCTCGCGCCGGCGCTGACCCATACCGAAAAGACGATGGAGCTGCTGGCCGAGTATGGCTTCTGGTATACTTGCGACCTGTTCCAGGACGACCAGCCGCAACCGCTGAAGGTGCAGTCCGGCAAGCTGATCTCAATGCCATATAGCCTCGAGATCAACGACACGATCACCTATGGCACCTATATGCAGTCGCCGCGCGCCTATGCCGATGTGCTGATGCGCCATTTCGACCAGCTTCTGGCGGAGGGCGACGACAGCGGCACCGTCATGTGCATACCGCTCCACGCCTATCAGGTCGGGCACCCGCACCGCATAGAACCGTTCCGCGAAGCCCTGCGCTATGTCACCAGCCATCGCGACGACGTGTGGGTGACGACGGCGAAAGAAATCGCTGAGTTCTACCTCGCCAATTGTTATGACCAGACGCTCGCCGACATCGACCGACGCGGCCTGGCCCGGCCCGGTTTCGGATTCTCGGCTTCAGCGTCTTAGGCAGGTTTCAGCGATGCCCCTTCCTGATGATTACCTGATTTATCCCGCCCGCAAGGCCGGCCCCGATCACAGCCGCTACGCTGCGTCACCCTATCGGGACCGCCCGCCGCTGGCGGTGCGCGATAGCATCAAGCTCGGTCTTTGGGTGACTGTACTGGTGGAGTTCTTCCCACTGAATCCATCCGGCAAACCGTTCAAGGCGCCCGGTGCAATGCAAACGCCCTATCCGGACCTGCGTCATTTCACGACACGTGATTATGGCAATCGGGTCGGAATCTACCGGATGCTCAAACTGTTCGAGCGGCTTGGCGTCAGGGCGACGTTCGCCGTTCAGGGCGCGGTGGCTGAGCGCTATCCGTCCTTGATCAAGGATATCGTCGCCGACGGGCATGAAATCTGCTCGAACGGCTGGGATTCCGACGCGCTGCACTATTCTGGCCTCGATCGCGACATTGAGCGGCGTTATATCGCCGATGCGCTGGGCGCGGTCGAAAACGTGACGGGCGTTCGGCCGACAGGCTGGATCAGCCCGGCGCGCGCGGAAGGCTTTGAGACACCTGACCTGCTCGCCGAAGCCGGAATCACGTGGTGCGGCGACTGGGCCCATGACGATTTGCCGACCGAGCTCAAGACCCGGACGAAGACGCTCACCGCCCTTCCCTTGTCGAACGAACTCGACGACTGGCAGATCCTGGTCGAATATAAGCGGCCCGAGGAAGAGTTCGTCCTGCAGGTCGGCGATGCAGCCAAGCTTCTGAGGAATGAAGCCGATCGGTTCGGCTCGCAAATCCTGTCGCTGACCGTCCGCCCCTATGTCATGGGACAGCCCTACCGGATCTCATCGCTTGAAAAGAGCCTGGCGGTCGCGCTCGCACTGCCCGATTGCGCGCCGATTTCCGCGGCGGATCAGGTCGCGGCCTTCGCATCCCGACCGTAGCGGCTTTTCAGAAAAGGCATCAATCCGCCCTCTTCGACGATATTGAGCAAATGCGCGGGCAATGGCTGAACCTGATAGATTTGCCCGCTCGTCACGTTCTCGACCCGGCCCGACGCTGGATCGACCGAGATACTATCCCCCTGCCTGATCTCGGCGGCCTCGGGCATCGTCAATGCCGGCAACCCGAGATTGAGCGCATTGCGCCAGAAGATGCGGGCAAACGACGTCGCCAGGATCGCTTTGACGCCGAGCAGCTTCAGAGACACCGCCGCCTGCTCCCGGCTCGAGCCGATGCCGAAGCTGCGGCCGGCCACCACCATATCGCCGGGGCGAACCTCAATTGCGAAATCCGGGGAGATCGCCTCGAGGCAGTGACGGGCCAGGTCTTCCGCGGATAGCTTCATCAGATGTCCAGGTGCCAAGACATCGGTATCGATCCGATCGCCGAAAACCCAGGCTCGGCCGATTTGGCTGTTATCGCTCATGCTTGTCCCATCTGCTCAGCGAGCATCTCGCGTGGATCGACGATATGGCCCGCTACCGCCGCGGCCGCCACCGAATAGGGATTCGCCAGATAAACCGATGAGCCCGGGTCGCCCATGCGGCCCTTGAAGTTTCGGTTTGTCGTGGAAATACAAACATCGCCCGACGTCAATAAGCCCGCCCCCATGCCGGCGCAGGCGCCGCATCCCGACGGCAGCAAGATCGCGCCGGCTTCGATCAATACGCCCAATGTTCCGTCATTCGCCGCCTCACGTGTGATCCGCGCCGAAGCTGGTGCGACGAGCAAACGGACGTTAGGTGCGATGTGCCGCCCCCGCAGGATGCGCGCCGCCATCTCCAGATCGTCCAGCTTCGCGCCGACACAGGCGCCGATATAGGCCTGATCGATTCTCACCCCGCTATGCTCGTCAACCGCCGCGCTATTGGCCGGCGAATGCGGTGCGGCGACCTGCGGCGAGAGTTCCGCCGCTTCGAAGCTCATGATGGAAAAATAATTGGCGTCATCGTCGGATCGCCATGACAGCGCATCCGGCGGCGGGTTGCCGCCATGAGCGGCGATATGGGCCAGCGTCTTGTCGTCCGGTTCGATGATGCCGGTATCCGCACCGAGCTCCGCCGTCATGTTGCAGAGGACCATGCGCGCCTCCATCAACATGGCGCGCACGGCCGGTCCGCCAAATTCGATCACCCGTGATGCGTTATCCATGCCAAGCTCCCGGCACAGGAACAGCATCACATCCTTGGCGACGACACCGGGGCCGAACGACCCGGACCAGTCGACCCGGATCGTCTCCGGAACGTCAAGCCAAGTCTCGCCGGTTACGACGATGCCTGTCATGTCGGTTGCGCCAAAGCCGGCCATATAGCAGCCGAACGCGCCTGCCATGGGTGAGTGGCTATCACCACCGGCCAGCAGCATCCCCGGCAGCAAATGACCATGTTCGGGCAGTACGACATGACAGATGCCCTGCATGTCGTAGAAATGCTTCACGCCGTAATCCGCCACGAATTGCCTGACGCCGTGCAATATCTGCGCCGAAGCAGGATCGACGGCCGGGACATAGTGGTCGGATACGATCACGACCCGCTCAGGATCCCAAAGCCCTACGCCCAGTTCCTCGAGCCGGGGCCGCCATCGGCGAGGACCGGAAGAATCGTGAGCCATCGCCAGATCGACCTTGACCGTCACGATCTGCCCCGGCCGGACCTCAGACAGGCCACCAGCCCGCGCGATGATTTTTTCCGTCAGAGTCTGTCCCAAGCCCCTACCCTCATTTTAAACGATGGAAAGCGATGCACTGATGATATAATGATATAGACTTATATCATTATGGTTCGCTCGGGTATAGAAATAGCGCTATCGCACGATGGGAATGACCGATATGGGCTCGAACGACGACAATCTGGCGCGGGGTTTCCTCTGGGGAGATCCCCTCGACATCGCCGGGCGCCTGGACGACGAAGAACGCTTAGTCATGGAAAGCGCCCGGGCATACGCGCGTGACAGGCTATTGCCGCGGGTCGTCAGCGCGTTTTCCCAGGAACGATTCGACCGCGAGATCATGAACGAGATGGGCGCGCTCGGCTTCCTCGGGCCGACCGTGTCAGCTGAATATGGCGGCGCCGAAGCCTCCCATGTCGCCTACGGCCTGATCGCCCGGGAAATCGAAGCGGTCGACTCAGGCTACCGTTCGGCGATGAGCGTTCAGTCGTCGCTGGTCATCCACCCGATCTATGCCTTCGGCAGCGAGGAGCAGAAGCGAACTTTCCTGCCATCCTTGATATCGGGCGACATGATCGGCTGTTTCGGCCTGACCGAGCCGGATGGCGGCTCCGACCCAGGAGCAATGCGCACGACCGCCAAGCGCGTTGATGGCGGATTCGTCCTGAACGGCACGAAAATGTGGATCACCAACAGCCCGGTCGCCGACCTGGCTGTGGTGTGGGCCAAACTCGATGGCGTCATCCGTGGTTTCCTCGTTACGCGGGCCGCGCCGGGATTCTCGACACCGAAAATCGAGGGCAAGCTCAGCCTCAGAACCTCGGTCACCGGTGAAATCGCCCTGGCGGACTGTTTCGTACCGGAAGATCGGATGCTGCCGGACGCAACCGGGCTGCGCGGTCCATTTTCTTGCCTCAACAAAGCGCGCTACGGAATCTCCTGGGGTGCGATCGGCGCCGCGGAGTTTTGCTTTCATGCCGCGCGCAACTACGCGCTCGATCGCACGATTTTCGGCAAGCCTCTCGCGGCGACACAGCTTGTGCAAAGGAAATTGGCCGACATGCAGACCGAAATCGCGCTCGGCTTCGAAGGCGCTTTGGCGCTTGGCCGGCGGCTGGATCGCGGCGATTCTTGCATCGACGCCATCTCTTTGATGAAGCGCAACAATTGCGGCAAGGCGCTCGATATTGCGCGGGCTTCGCGCGACATTCACGGCGGAAACGGCATAGCGGGCGAATATCATGTCATGCGCCACCTCATAAATCTCGAGACGGTGAACACCTATGAGGGAACGCATGATATCCACGCGCTGATCATGGGTCGCGGTATTACCGGCCTGCAGGCGTTCCAATAATGGACGGCCCAGGCATCAGCGGACCCGATCAGGTCATCGTCCTCGACCCGACTCTGTTGGATTCGAGTCTCCCGACCCCGCTTTATCACCAGATCTATCTCATTCTGCGAAGCCGGATCAGAACCGGACTGTTCGCCCAGCACGCCGTGCTGCCCGGGGAGCAGGACATGGCTGTTCTGTTCAAAGTCTCGCGTATCACCGTCAAGCGGGCATTGAACGAGCTCGCCGCCGACGGGCTGATCTCGAGGCATCGGGGACGCGGGTCGATCGTCACGGCCGCGCCCCTAGTGCCTGTCGTCCGCGGGAGCTTTTTCAGCCTGATCGAGGGGCTGAAGCAGATGGGGCTCGAAACCGAAGTCGAGCTTGTCGAGGTCGCGGATATCGATGCGGGCGCCGCGATCGGCCGGCTGCTTGAATTACCAGCCGATGCGATGGTGCAACGCGCCATCCGCGTCCGCCGGCTGAACGGCGAGCCGTTCTCGCATATCCTGACCTATATTCCACAGACCATCGCCAGCCGATATGCGCGGGAAGACCTGTCGAAGACCCCGATGCTGACATTGCTCGAACAGGTCGGCGCGAACGTGTCGGAGGCCGAGCAATGGATCAGCGCGGTATCCGCGGACCCGACCATTGCCGCGGCGCTGGATGTTCCCACGGCGTCTCCCCTGCTCAAGATCGAGCGCATCATGCGCGATAAAAAGGGCAATCCCGTCCAGCTCGTCTACGCCCATTATCGGTCCGACCGTTTTCACTACCATGTCAAAACGATGCGGCGGCGCGGGCAAGCCCAAGACTGGGATGCCCAAGGCTAATGCATGTCCATCTGTTTCCGCCCCCGGGCGAACTGGGACATGAACGCCTATGTCGGCCCGATCATGCGGCGCTGTCTCGCAGGGTCGATATGGGATTGTTTCCGGACAGCCTGCGGGTCGCCGCCGAATGAACCAACCCTGCGCTGTTAGCAGGAGTATCTGATGGAGCTTTTGCGCGCCGCCACGCTTACCGTCCGCGATGTGACGGCGACCGCCGCGCGCTATGCGGAATGGTTGGACTACCACGAGGTCGACAGCGGCACGCTCGCGGTCGAACTGGCGCAATCCTGGGGTTGTCCCAAGAACGCCTTGCGCCCTTACACAATCCTGCAGCCGGCCAGCGGACTACCCGTATTCATACGACTTATCGAAGGCGATCTGATCGCCGATTACAGACCATTACGAACCTACGGATGGTCGACGATCGAGCTGTGCGTTACCGATGTTCTGGAAGTTCAGGAGCGGATGGCCCGCTCGCCATTCCGGATCGAGGGCCCGGCGCAGAAGAACGCGTCGCTGCCGACGATCTTTCCGATGCAGGTGCGCGGACCCGACAACGAGATCGTCTATCTGACCCAGATACTGTCCGATTTGCCGCAATACGGTCTGCCGCGTGCAAAGTCGCTGATCGATCGCATCTTCATCATGGTGCTGGGGTGTTCGGACATGCGCGCCAGCGGGCGCTGGTTCGAAACCAATCTGGGCCTTTCCCTCGGCCGCGATATCGACGTCGATTATACGATGCTGACCAAGGCGTTCGGAACCCCGCCGGACCGGAAATATACGATCTGCACGATGACCCATGAACGCGATGTCCTCCTCGAACTGGACCAGTATCCGGCGCAGGCGGAAGCCAGACCTAAAATTCAGGGGGCGCTTCCGCCCGGCATCGCGATCGCATCCTTCCGATGTCCCGACTTTGACCGTATCGCGCGCGATTGGATTACGCCGCCGACAAAGCGCGATGGACCGATTTATGATGGAGCGCGCGCGGGTACTGCCCAGGGTCCTGACGGCACGCTCGTGGAAATCATCGAGGCGGGCTGACGGGGTCAGCTGTTACACTTCGCCGGCCATCAGCCATCTCGCGGCGGCTTCTCCCCCGCCTTCGCCGAGCCGCGGCGGACATGTCGGATTCGGCAGCCCATGCTCGAAGCGCACAGGGTAGCCGACGACACGAACCGGACCGTCAGGCGCATCCGGAAATTCCCGAATGAGCCCGCGCGACTTTGCCTGGTCGGAGGCGAGGGCTTCGTCGGTCGATTTGACCGCGGCGGCCGGAAGCACATTCGCGTGCAGCAGCGCCAGCCAATGGCTCTGCGGCTGCGTTTCGAATGCGCCTTGCAAGATAGCCCGCAGCGCAACGCGATTGGCGACCCGGTCGGAATTCCGCCTGTATGATGGATCCGCGGTCAACCACGGCATTTGTATGACCGCTTCGCATAACGTCTGGAATTGGCGGTCGTTACCGATAGCGAGAACGAACGGCGCGTCGGAAGCGGCGAAAAGCTCATAGGGCACGATCGTCGGATGCGCGTTGCCCAGCCTGCGCGGCGAAGCGCCGGTGGCCAGCGCCGATGCCGCGACGTTGGCAAGGGCGGCAAGCTGGCAATCGAACAATGCGACGTCGAGAAACTGTCCCTCGCCTGTCGATCGCCGTTCGAACAGGGCAGCGAGAATGGCCTGGGATGCGTAAAGACCGGTGAACAGATCGGAGACCGCAACCCCGACCTTGGTGGGAGGACCGTCGGCAAACCCGGTAGCCGCCATCAGGCCGGTTTCCGCCTGAATCAGGAAATCATACCCGGCCCGCGCGGCTTCGGGCCCTGAGCGTCCATAACCGGATATCGAGCAATAGATCAATCGCGGGTTGATAGCCTTCAGGTCGGCGTAACCCAGCTTGAAGCGGTCCAGGGTGCCAAGCTTGAAATTCTCGACGACGATATCGGCGATGGCGGCCAGCGCCTGGATCTGCTCCCGTCCGGCCTGGCTTTTGAGGTCCACCAGCAGGCTTTGCTTCGACCGATTCGCACAGCTGAAGTAGGCTGAGAGCTCCCCCATATAGGGTGGAGCCCAGCCGCGCGTATCGTCGCCCTCGCCGGGCGCTTCGATCTTGAGAACATCCGCGCCAAGATCGCCGAGGCACTGAGTACACCAGGGTCCCGCCAGAACGCGGGAAAGATCCAAAACCTTGATGCCGGATAGCGGCCCCCTGACCGGGCCAGGCTTAGACGACGCTTGGCCAATATCACTGGACATTCAGGCATCCTCGCTAAAAAGCCAAGGCTGCCGCTCTGCATGGATGGATTCGAAGCGTTCGATATTCGATAGTTCTTCGTTCAATAAGATATCGATCTCGTCCCATCCGCGCAGTAGCGCCTGGCGCCGTCCGGGATCGATTTCGAACGGCACGGCAATGCCGTCGCTGGTCGCGACTTTCTGATCGACGAGATCCACATCGAATATCGCCCCGGCGGCGGCGCGCGACATCACATCCGCGATAACGTCCCCCGGCAGGGTGATCGGCAACACGCCGTTCTTGAAGCAGTTCGAGAAGAATATCTCACCGAAGCTCGATGAAATCACACAGCGGATGCCGAACCCCGCTAATGCCCAGACAGCCTGCTCGCGGCTCGATCCGCAGCCGAAATTCAGCCCCGCGATCAGGATCGAAGCGCCGTGGATTTCGGGACGATCCAGCACGGAATCGGTGCGCTTCTCACCGGCTGTGGTGAATCGGCGATCGTAAAACAGATATTCGCCAAGCCCGCTTTTCTCCATGCTCAACAGGAAGCGGGCGGGAAAGATCACGTCAGTATCGATATTGCCTTCGGGAAGCGCGATCGCAACGCTGGATAGATGCCTAAACGCTTCCATGATCAGCTCTTCAACTCGCGGACATCGACCAAGTGTCCGGTCATGGCCGCCGCGGCGGCCATGACCGGACTCATGAGATGCGTCCGCCCGCCGGGCCCCTGCCTGCCTTCGAAATTGCGGTTCGACGTCGCAGCGCAGCGCTCCCCCGGCCGCAGGCGATCATCGTTGATCGCGACGCACATGGAGCAACCCGCGTCGCACCACTCGAATCCTGCGTCGCGAAAAATACGGTCGAGACCTTCCCGCTCGGCCTGATGCTTGGTCGCGGTCGACCCCGGGACGACCATCGCCGAAACACTGGACGCGACGCGCTTTCCGGCAACGATCGCGGCGGCCGATCGCAGATCCTCTATGCGGCCGTTCGTACACGACCCGATAAAAACCCGATCGATCGGCGTATCCGACAACAACGCACCCGGTCTCAGATCCATATAGCGAAGCGATTTTTCAATGCGCTCGCGCTCAACGGGATCGGTTTCCAGCACGGGATCCGGGACGCGCGCCGTGATCGGCGCCGCCTGTTCCGGGCTCGTGCCCCATGTGACGTAAGGCGCCAAGGCGGCAGCATCTATCGTCACGGTACGCGCATAGGCTGCCTGGGGACCGGTTGGAAGCGTGCGCCAGTAATCCAACGCCTGCTCCCACATGCGCCCCTTGGGAGCCATGGGACGACCCTCGAGATAGGCGAAGGTAGTATCGTCGGGCGCGATCAAGCCGACACGAGCCCCGGCCTCAATCGTCATGTTGCACAAGGTCATACGCCCTGCCATCGACAGGGCCTTCACGGCTTGCCCGGTATATTCGATGGCATAACCGGCGCCGCCGTTGGTTCCGATTTTGGCGATCAGGTGCAGCGACACATCCTTGGCGCTGAGCAAAGGGTTGAGCTCGCCGGCAATATCGACCTGCATCGTCCGGGACTGCCCTTGCAAAAGGCATTGCGTCGCCATGACGACGGCACATTCGCTGGCTCCGATCCCGAACGCCAAGGCGCCGAAGGCGCCATGGGTCGAAGTGTGGCTATCTCCGCACACAATGGTGATACCCGGGAGAGTAAAGCCCAGCTCCGGCCCGACGACATGAACGATGCCTTGGGCGTTATCGGTTAACGGGATATAGGGAATACCGAAAGCAGTGGTGTTTTCAGCCAGCCGGGCGACTTGCGCGCGCGCCTGCGGATCGGCAATCGGCCGATCGCGGTTGCGCGTCGGAACCGCGTGGTCGGCGACGGCGAGATTCGATTGCGGACGCCGGACGCGGCGGTTCCCATCCTTGAGCGCGACGAAGGATTGCGGCGTGCTGACCTCATGAAGCAGATGCCGGTCGATATAGATCAACGACGAACCGTCATCCCGCGTCGAAACGAGATGCGCGTTCCAAAGTTTTTCATAAAGCGTTTCAGCCATGGATAACGTCCCGGCGAGATCCACCCAAAAAGCTCACTTCGCCCAGCGCCTTTCGAAATCCCAGACTTCCTGAAATCCGATCAGCTCGCAGAAGCGATTGAAATCATGGAGCTGGACATCGGGATTGGCGCTTGTGCCTGTCTGCTTGAACCGCATCAGCGCGTGACGCACCGCCGCCGCCGCCGCGAGCGCGGTCATCGCCGGGTAGATGGCGCAGGCATAACCGATCTCTTGCAACTCGCCCGCTGACCGGATCGGCGTCTTGCCGCCGTCAGCCATGTTCGCCATGAGCGGCTTGCCTATGACCTCACAGGCCTTCCGCATCTCGGCTTCCGATTCCAGCGCCTCCGGAAAGACAATATCCGCCCCCGCTTCGGCATAGGCTTCGGCCCGGCGCAACGCGCCGTCCAACCCCTCGCTTTGCCGGGCGTCGGTGCGCGCAATGACCAGAAAATCGGGACTTGAGCGTGCCTCCAGCGCAACCTTGATCTTCGACACCATGACGTCGATTGCAACGACGCGCTTGAACGGCGTATGCCCGCATTTCTTCGGAAATTCCTGATCTTCCAACTGTATCGCGGAAACGCCGGCGGCTTCGTATCCACGCACGGTATGGTGGACATTCAAAAGCCCACCGTAACCCGTATCGGCGTCGGCGATGATCGCTGCCCCAGGCATCGTCCGAGCCAGTGTGCCGACCCGATCGACCATCTGCGTATAGGTTGCGATACCTGCGTCCGGCAGGCCAAGGGCCGATGCCGTCAGCCAGTAGCCCGACGCGTAGACGATGTCGAAACCGATGTCCTTGGCGACCACGGCCGTGATCATGTCCTGAATGCCGGGCGCGGAAAAAAACTCCCTGCGCTCAAGCTTTTCGCGCAACACTGGATTAGGCATGTCCACCTCAAGGCGTTGGCTAAATGGAATTGAAATCACCCGACCGTGGATGAACGATCCAACCAGTGCCGCCGCATATGTCCGGACATAATTGCGCGACCGATGCCGGTTTGGCAATGTCGATGATGCAGAAATTGCAGTCCGGCGCCTCCCGGCCGCCCATCAGGACGAGAACCTTCAGGCGGCGCGATGACGGGCGTTTGCGGCCTGGAACGTAAAGACCGGATAGCGCCCGAGCGTCAGGAGCATCGCGGCGCCCAAAAGCAGCACCCCGGCGCCCACCGCCAAAGCACCGTTATAGGTCTGATGAAGAGTGAACGCGCGACCGATCAGATAAGGCCCGAAGCCGGCCCCCAAGGCGAAAGCGATATAGAGGAAGCCGTATATTGCACTATAGGCTTGCATGCCGAAATATCGGGACACCAGATACGCCACAACGTCATATTCCACCCCGGACGCAAAGCCCACCAGGAAGATGCAGAACGCGGCGAGCGGCATCGAGAGCGTGACATGGCCTATGATCAAAAAGGCCACAATGGGGGCCGACAGAAGAAAAAAAGCTATGCCGGGCGCCCAGAAACGATCGATCAGCCACCCTCCGATCGGCCGGCCTACCAAGACCGATAAACCGATAATTCCAGCCAACTCGACCGCCTCCCCCGTATTGAAACCCTTCGATCCCAGCAACCGCTCAAGATTGGGAATGATACCACCGATGGGCAGCGTTATCAGGAAGAGCGCGATGCCAATGGTCCAAAATTGCCGGGTACCGAATGCCTGTTTCAACGACAAACCGTCTTCGACAATGACGGGTTCGCCGGCGTTTGCGGGCTCGTCGACATCGTGGAAAAACGCGATCGCGACCGGCAGAGCGATGATCAAGGGAAAGGCCGCCAAGGCCGCGTATGCGACGCGCCAGCCAGCCACGTCAATGATCCAGTTGGCATAGATCTTGGCGAGAAATCCGAATATCCCGGTACACAGCAACGACAGGCCAAGCGCCAAACCGCGGCTTTGATGAAACCAATTATTGACGGCGCGCGTCCATGTAATCGGCAAAGTGCCGGTGCCTAACACCGATAGGAGTGCATAGTTCGCATAGAACAGGTACAGCGATCCGGGATTGAAGGCGAAAAGTATGAAGCAAAGGCCGAAAGCGGCGGTCGAACCAAGGGCAATCCGCCTGACGCCATATCTGTCGGTGAGAATGCCGACGATCGGGCTGGTGACCAGAACAGACAGCGTCGTGACGATCAGTGCGACGAGGATTTGGTCGACCGTCCATCCGAATTCCGCCGACAGCGGACGCACGAATACACCGATCGTGTAGAAGGGAAGTGGTGAAAGCCCGGTTCCGACTCCAAGGCTGGCCGCCAAAACCACTTTCCAGCCCCGTCTGAACTCTCCATTTGGCGTCATGCAGGGACTCCCGGCCGCAGTCAATCAATGCCGAAGCGGCAGCAACGACATGTCCGAACAATTAACGATGATTTGCGCCGCCGGCGCAACTCCCAAGCGGACGTACGGGCATCCCAAGCGGACGTACGGGCAGGGATTCAGCCGTGACACCGCCGCGCCCGGAATCGATTGAATTCGCATCGCGCCGAGCAACTCGCGCTATATTATTTGCTTTGCTTATGGCCAACTGTGATATGTGATCGCGCTTTCAGCCGCTGCCCGGCGCGAAAGATGTTGGATATAAGATGTGATTTCCAAGCCTCAGCTCAAAGAATCGCGGGATTTATCGTATAACCCCCTTAGAGATGCCGGCGTAAAGAGTTTCAGTATGTTGCCCCCCCAACTTCCCATGTATCGACAACTCACGGCGACGCTACGCGCGGCGATCGTGTCCGGTGAGTATCCCGTCGGCAGCCTGTTGCCGACCGAGATCGAAATCTCGCGTAATTTCGGTGTGTCGCGCCACACGGTACGCGACGCGCTGCGGATTTTAAGCGGCGCGGGATTGATCCAGCGGCGCCGGCGTGTCGGAACGATCGTCACCGCGCAGAGCGAGTCGGCGGAATTCGTTCAACCGCTGCCCGGCTTCGACGAGCTCATGCAATATGGCCGCGAAGTCCGGCTCATCATCGACTCCTACGACGCGGCATTCGATTGCCCGCTTACGAAGGATCTGGACCTGGACGCCAAACGCTGGCTGCGTATCAATGGGCGGCGGGGTCCGGACGACCGTCTCATCGGGCTTGCGACGATTGTCATTCGCAGGGATTGCGCACCGCCCAAATCGGCGCTCGAAGCCTCGGAAACCTCTCTGAGTGCATTAATAGAAAAAAGCAGCGATATCGTTGTTGGACGGATCGATCAGGAAATTTCGGCCGTCGCCATCGATCGGGCTGCCGCCCGGAACCTGAAATCGACCTCTGGAGCGCCGGCCCTGCGTGCCCGGCGCCTGTATTATGAAAAGCGCGGCGATCTGTTCCTGGCGACGGAGAGTATCCATCCAGGAGACAGATTTAGCTACAAGCTGAATTTCAGCCGCAACGAACCCGACGAGTTATAGGCCGGCCGCTTCGGACAGCCTCTGGCTACCGGCCGGTTCGAGCCACGAGCGACATATTGCGACCGAATCGCCGATTCGAGCGCCGCTCGGTCAACCGATCGTTTGCGTTTGATCGTTTGTAATCCGTGCAATGAAACTGCTAACATGTCCGGACATATGCTGCGGCTTCGCGGCCTGTCCGGTTTCCACACCCAAGGGGAATCATGCTTGGCGAACACGCCCAAAGGCTCCGTCGGCTTTTGGCTGGCACGGGACCGCTTACGGCACCGGGGGTCTATGACGCCCTTTCTGCTGCCCTGGTCGCCGAAGGCGGATTTGAAGCGGCATATCTATCTGGAGCCTCGATCGCCTATACGAAACTGGGACGGCCCGACATAGGGTTGGTCAGCGCCGCCGAGGTCACCGATACGATCGCGCATATCCGCGAACGGGTCGATATTCCGCTGATCGTCGATGCCGATACTGGCTTCGGAAACGCCCTGAACGTTCAGCGCACGGTCAAGACATTCGAGAGAATGGGCGCGTCGGCGATTCAAATCGAAGATCAGGTGATGCCGAAGCGGTGCGGTCATCTGACTGGAAAAAGCCTGATTCCGCGTGACGAAATGGTGGGTAAGGTCAAGGCCGCGCTGGATGCGAGGGTGGATGAAAACACCGTTATTATCGCTCGGACGGATGCGATCGGCGTCGAGGGATTCGGCCCGGCGACCGAACGCGCGGAGGCATATCTGGCTGCCGGCTGCGACGTTCTGTTTATCGAAGCGCCAGCCTCGCTCGATCAGATCCGGCAAATCTCCACGCTGTTTTCCGGACGGGTCCCGCTTCTGGCGAATATGGTCGAGGGGGGTGCGACCCCGATCGTCTCAGCCGACGTACTGAACGACCTTGGTTTTCGGATCGTCATTTACCCCGGCGCCTTGGTCAGGGCTGTCGTCTGGACGATGCAGCGCTTGCTCGCGTCGCTCCGCGAGAACGGCACGACCGCCGAATACCGCGATCATATGTTGGACATATCCGGTTTGAATGCCGTTCTCGGCACACGGGAACTGCTGGCGACCGGCGAACGGTACGATGCCGGCATAATCCAGGCAGCGGTGGCGCAAACGGATCAACGCTAGACGGATGGAGATGAGCCGATGGTTATGGATCGCAGCAAAACCCATGAGGTCATGGCGCGGCAGAACCATGATGATCTGGCGCGGGCGAAGTTTGTCATCGGCCTTAAATGTCGTTTGCGCGAACTCTCAAGCGGGAACGCCCAAACCTACGCGAAGGTCGTGGCGCCGAATTTCGAAGCCCAACATGGCCGCCTGCCCGAGACCATCGGGGAGATCGCACCCGGCATGGCGCGGCAGCCTTTCTATCAAGCTTGGAGCGCGCTGACCCGCACGGCGCAAGAGCTGATGTGGGACGCTGTCGAAACCACGGTAGATCGCGATATGCCGCGGATGCGCGATGCCGCCCGCCGTTTGACACGTACGGGCAATCCGATGGGCTCGCTGACCCTCGATCCGGACTTCGAACCACCGGAAGATGTCACGGCGGTTCCGATCCATTGCCAGCCGGGCGGCTATATGCGCGACAACGAGGCGGAGGATATCACCGCCGGCGCACTGTATGAGAGCGGCGGCAATATGTATTCGCTGGGTGTCGGCATCGGCGCGCGCGACAGCAAGTCGGCCGCGGTTATCGGCTTTCTGGCCGACCGCTTTCCAGCCTTTGCGCCGCGCCGTATCCTTGACCTCGGCTGCTCCGCCGGCGGCGCATCGGTCGGCTACGCGGCGCATTTCCCCGACGCTGAAGTCCATGCCGTCGATGTCGGCCCGGCAATCCTGCGCTATGCCCATGCACGGGCCGAATCCTTGGGTGTCGCCGTGCATTTCCACCAGATGGGCGCCGCGCATCTGGGATTTGCGTCCGACGATTTCGATCTCGTCGTATCCCACAATGTGATGCATGAAGTGTCGTCCGCCGTGATGTCCCGCATGTTCGCGGAGTCGCATCGCGTCCTGCGGCCGGGGGGAATCGCGCTGCACCAGGACGTCCCGATCAAGGGCGAGCGCACGCCGTTCGAGCGTTTCATGTTCAATTGGGAATCCAAGAACAACAACGAACCGTTCTGGGAGGTTTTCGCCGAAGCCGATGTGCGCGCGACGATGGTCGCGGCAGGCTTCGCCGAGGATCGCGTTGAAGAAGCCCTGATTCCAAAACTAGACGGGCCCGGCGCCTGGTATGCCGCCTTCGCCACCAAATAGGGTGACCGGCATGCTGGGACCGATTCGCGGGGTCACGACCACAGCCCCGTATCTGATCGCGGTTGAGCAGGCCTACACGCGCTATCTAGGCTACCGCGTCGTGTTTCGGGGCACAGTCACGCCGGAAACCGCGGCCGGCTGGGGTGCGCCGGCAGTCGCGGGCAAACCGATCCTGGTGATGATGCCGGAAAGCGGCGCCGGGGTTTATCTGCGCTTTGTTCAACAGGCGCCGCCCATACCCTACCATCCGCTGGTCACGTGGGGCTGGAACGCGACCGAAATTCTGATCCAGGACGTCGAGGCCCTGGCGAAACGGCTGGCGGATTCGCCGTTCCGGATCATCGGCCCGCCGAAACCGCTGGACGGCCTGCCGACCATCCATGCGATGCAGGTGATCGGCCCAGCGGATGAAGCCCTCTACCTGACCTGGAAGCAGCCGGTGACGCCGGACGTCCCGATCGCGCGGTCCTTCGTCGATTATTGCTTTATCGGCGTCGCCGGCGGCCCCGACATCGAGGCAATGCGGGAGTTCTATCGCGCGACATTCGGCAATGACAGCAGCGTGCCGAAGCCCGTGCATATCCACGCGTTGACTGCCGCGAACCACCTGCCGCCTGAAACCACTCACCTTTTGTCCGTTGTCGCGCTGAAGAACGACAGCAAGGTCGAGCTCGACCAATATCCGCCGAGCGCCGGCCTACGCGGCGAGCCGCCGGGCGGCCTGCCACCCGGCATGGCGATCGTGACATTCGAACACGGACGCTTCGACGGGCTGAAACTGAACCCGGTGGGCGGCATGTACGGCGTGGTCTTGCCGCCCTATCCCGATCATCGCGCGATGACGGTCGCCGGCGCGGCGGGCGAGCTGTTGGAGCTTGTCGAGACCTGAGGCCACTCTAGCGAATGGTCAGCCGAGGCCGAGCCGCTGCATCGCGACGGTTCCGACCGGCATCGTTGTGGTCTTTTCGCCGGTGTAGAAATGCATGGAGGCCAGACCGCCCTCGCGGCCCATGCCCGATTGCTTGAAGCCGCCGAACGGCGCGCGCAGCTCGCGGACCATCGGCGTGTTCACCCAGACCACGCCGCTGCGGATCGAACGGCTGGCCTTCAGCGCCGAAGCGATGTCCTGTGACCAGACATAGGAAACCAGGCCGAAACGGGAGTCGTTCGCCATCGCCAGCGCCTCGTCGAAGCTGCCGAATGTCAGGAAGGTCGCGAATGGACCGAAAATCTCCTCCTGGCAGATCCGCGTCCGATTGTTCGGCGCCAGAACGGCGGTCGGCCGCATGAAGGCGCCGCGTTCGAACCCCGGTGCCGGCCCGCCGCCGACCAGCAACTCCGCACCGTCGGCCTGCGCCACCGCGACATAGGACAGGACGCGGTCGAGATGGCTGCGAAACGCCAGCGGCCCGATCTCCGTTGCCGGATCCATCGGATCGCCGATCCGGAGGTTTCGTGTCCGTTCAACAAAAGCCGCAATGAAGTCGCTTGCAATGCTCCGTTCCACGAGAATGCGCGAACCCGCCAGACATTGCTGGCCATTATTAGAGAAAATACCCAGCAACGCACCGTCGAGCGCCCGATCGATATCGGCGGACGCGAAGATGATATTCGCGGATTTTCCGCCCAACTCCAGCGAACACGGCTTCAGGCCGGCGCCGGCGACCGACATGATCGCCCGTCCGGTGCCGGTGCCGCCGGTAAAGGATACCAGGTCGACGCCATCATGGCGGATCAGAGCATCGCCGGTCACCGAGCCATGCCCGTTCACCATATTCACGACGCCGGGAGGAATGCCGGCCTCCTCGATCAGATCCATCAGGCGGGCGACGGCAAGCGGCGTCTGTTCCGCCGGCTTCGCCACGCAGCAATTGCCGAAGGCGATACAGCCGGCGATCTTCATCGAGGTCAGCGCGAGTGGCGCGTTCCACGGACCAACTAGCGCCGCCACGCCGATCGGCTCACGCGTGACCATCGTCAGATATTGGGGATTCTGCGTGTAAACCTGTCCAGCGCTTTGGCCGATGAATTCGGCGAAAAAATCGAAATTATAGGCAGCCCGCGGGATTTGGCCGTTTGCCAGATGCCGCATCGGAATGCCGGAATTGAGACATTCGAGATAGGCGAGCTCCTCGGCATGGTCGCGGATCAACGATGCCAGGCGGCGCAGCAGCGCCTGGCGCTCATCAATGCCCACGCGCCGCCATGGGCCATGGTCGAAGGCCCGCCGCGCCGCGGCGACGGCACGATCCACAACCGCGGCGTCCGCCTCCTCGACCGCGCTGACCTGTTCCTCGGTCGCCGGATAGATAACCGGCAGAAGACGCCCAGGTCCCGCCGCCAGAAAGGTATTGTCGATGAACGCGGTGACCCGGCTGCGGAAGGCGAAACGATCCGGTGCGCCGGGGATTTGTAGATGGGCTGAATCCATGGACGCGGACATTCCTGTTCCCGCCATCGCGGCGTTTCGGCACAAGACAAATTCGTATCGGACGGTTTATGTTTGCGCATATGACCGGACATAACAACATGATTCCGATCGACGAACGGCTTCGATCGCTCGAAAAGCGCGAATACGGCCGCAACGGCATGTTCGGCATCCTGACGCCAAAGGGCAACCCGACGGCGGAGCCCGAACTCGGCATACTGCTCCCGCCCGGGAGCGCGATACTCGCCGCCCGCCTGACCAGCACCTGCTCGTCCCTGCGGGAACGGCTGGTGGACTATATCCGCAAGCTGTCCGCCACAGTGGCCAGCTTCGACGACATCGCGTTCGATGCGATCGGCTTCGCCTGCACCGGCTCGTGCTACCTGATCGACCGGGGTGAGGAGCGCCATATCGTCGCGGCGCTTGAGGAGACCAGGAACTGCGCAATCGTCACTGCGGCCCAAGCCGTAGCGGAGGCCTGCGCCGTGTTGGCGGTTCGCCGGGTTGCGTTGATCTCCCCGTACCCCGAATGGCTGACCGCCGCATGCCGCGATCATTGGGAACGCAGCGGCTTGGCAGTGACTGCCGTTCTACAGCTGCCCTCTGGCGGCACCGACAATCATGGCATCTATGCCCTGACGACGCAGGCGGTGCTGGCGCCGGCCCGCGCCTTTGATACCGGGAATGCCGATGCCATCCTGATCTCCGGCACCGGCATGCCCAGCCTGCGGCTGATCCTCGCGCTGGAGGCCGAACGGAAAATCCCGGTCCTGTCTTCGAATCTTTGCCTGGCCTGGGCTTTGGCGAAAAAAACGTGCCCGGTGTCGGCGGGGCCGGAATCCCGGCTCTATGGCGGCTGGGACGATCGGTTGGGCCAGGCATGATGCCGGTGCTGATCGTCGGCGGCGGCCCTGTCGGCCTCACGGCCGCACTGGCGCTGGCGGCAGCCGACATGCCGGTCGTCCTGTTCGAAGTCGATGCGGCGATTTCCGACGATTTGCGGGCATCGACATTTCATCCTCCAACGTTGGACATGCTCGACCGATTCGAGCTTGGGACAGAACTGGTTGCGCAAGGACTGATCACGCCCGGTTGGCAGATCCGCATGCAGGAAACCGGGGAGCGGGCGAAGTTCGATTTGTCGGTGCTGAAGGACGACACCGGACATCCCTATCGCCTGCAATGCGAACAGCAAAAACTGCAGCATCTGCTGAAGGCCAGGCTGGACGGCTTTGCCCACGCCGATATCCGGTTCGGCAACCAAGTCGATTCCGTGGGCCAGGACGGCAACCATGTCTGGGTCGAGGCCGCCGGCCAACGCGTCACGGGATGCTGGCTGATCGGCGCCGACGGGGCGCGCAGCATCGTCCGCCAGAGCTGCGCCATCGGCTTCGGCGGCGAGACCTATCCCGAAACGACGATATTGGTCACGACCGACTTCGATTTCGCCGAGGCCCTGGAAGGATTATCGGGCGTCAACTACGTCTGGTCGCCCGCCGGGACATTCAGCCTGCTGCGCCTCCCGCAGGTCTGGCGCTGCAGCTTCTACCCCAAGCCTGGGCAAAGCGTGGATGAGGCCCTGTCGCCCGACGCGGTCGAGCAGCAACTGCAAAGCGTCGTCCCGCGGACGGGGCCCTATAATGTCCTGCACAAGCGATCCTATCGTATCCATCAGCGCGTTGCCGAGACCTATCGGTCGGGCCGGATGCTCCTGGCAGGCGATGCCGCCCATCTCAACAGCCCCAGCGGCGGCATGGGGATGAATGGCGGCATTCATGACGCCATCAACCTGACGGAAAAGCTCATCCGGGTCCTGCACGGGGCAGACCCCTCGCTGATCGATCTCTACGACCGACAGCGGCGTCCGATCGCCATCGAGCATGTCATCGCCCAGGCCGATCGCAACCGCCGCCGCATGCGCGAACTCGACCCGGAACGGCGTAGCGCGATGCTGAAGGATTTGCAGCGTACGGCCGCCGACCCGGCGTTGGCGCGCACCTATTTGCTGAATAGCGCGATGATCACCGGCTTGCGGCAGGCCGCGGCGATTAGGTGATTGCGGCACGGCCGGAATTGGCTAGGATAGGTTCGGACAAATAATCGAGGTTGTCTGATTGATGACGCAGGCGATGGCGACCGCACCGCTGGCCCGGCGGGACATGCAGGGCAACTCCATGTGGTACGCCTGGTATGTCGTCGTCTTGCTGACCGCGATACAGGTCGTCTCCTATATGGACCGGTTCCTGCCAAGCCTGCTGCTGGAGCCGATCAAGCGGGACCTTCATCTCAGCGACTTTCAGATCGGCCTGCTACTCGGTCCGGCCTTCGTCATTTTCTATATCGCACTGGGCATTCCCATCGGCTGGCTGGCCGACCGGATCAGCCGGCGGGCTATCCTCGCGGTCGGGATCACGGTCTGGTGCGTGATGACCGCTTTCGGCAGCATCGCCCGCGGCTTCCCGCCTTTATTCGCGACACGGCTGGGCGTTGGGATCGGCGAGGCCACGGTCGTACCGTCTTCGATGTCGATGATCAGCGACTATTTTCCGCGCGATCGGCGCTCCCGCGCCATCAGCCTGTTCATGAGCGGCACCTTTCTTGGCGCCGGAAGTTCGTTCCTGTTCTTCGGTCCCCTGGTGCATTACGTCCAGGCGCTGCCGCCCGTCACGATTCCACAGATCGGCGTGCTTCAGTCCTGGCGTTTGTGTTTCCTGATCATCGGGCTTCCGGGCATCGTCCTGACCCTGCTGGTGCTGACGGTTCGCGAGCCGGCGCGGCTCGATACTGTCAAGCTCGACGCCACGGAAAGCATGAGCAGGCCGTCCATCAAGGATGCATTGCGCTTCATCGCCAAACGCTGGCCGGCGTTCGGAACCCTGTTCGTGGCATCGGCCGCCAATCTGACGATGGGGGCGCTGGCCTTCTGGAACGTCGCCCTGTTCAAGCGGAGTTGGGGCTGGAATGTCGGTGAGGTCGGAACCGCGGTCGGGCTTATCCTGCTGACCGCGGGACCGGCCGGCACGCTGTTCGGCATCTGGATGACCAATCGCGGGATCGCCGCTGGGCGGCGGGATGCAACCCTGCGCGTCCTGCTTCTGGGGCTGGTGATCGGGGTGCCCGCCTATACGATATTCCCCCTGCTGCCGAACGCGAATCTGGGGCTCTGCGCTTTGTTCTGCGCGCATATCGGACAGGCGATGTCGACCGCGGCCGGTCCGGCAACCTTGATGATGCTGGCCCCCGGCCAGTTACGCGGCCAGGCGACTGCGATTTACTATCTGGTGATCAGCATCTCGAGCCAGCTTTTGGGGCCGCCCATCGTTGGGCTGATCACCGATGGCTTCGGCAATCCGAACGACCTGCGATTCGCCGTGTCGCTGGAGGCGGTGATCGTCGGCGTTCCATCGATCCTGCTCGTCCTTCTGGGCTTTGCCGCCTATCGCCGCGCCGTCGTGGAGATGGACGGTATGCTCGCCTATGAAACACCCGTGGCGCCATGACCGCGATGAATATCGAAGACCGCGCATCGCTCGATTTTGTCCTGGCGCTGCGCCGGCGCTGGGCGGATACGCTCTATCCGAGGCTGCGCTCGGAGTTCGACGCCGACGCCGCGCATGCCCGGCCGAATGCGCCCGAGTCCATCGCCGCGCAGGTTCATGCGCTGCCCAGCTATGGCTGGTTTGCTTGGCTTGAGCGCGCATCGCAGAAAATGCTGTGGCGCGCGGCAGCCGATACCGTCGAACGCGGTTCGGTTCCGCAAACCGCCGGCGGCCCGGCGACCCTGGAGATAGACCCGGAATTCCGGTTGCCCGACTGGTACACAGACTGGGATATCCATGTGCAGCCGGGCGGCGTGTGGTCCGGCGACAACGCCGCCAACGTCTATGAATTGGGCGCCAAGCTGGTGATGCTCGGCGACAATGACGACTATAAATTTCACCGCCTATTCGTCGAAACCGCGATCCCCGACCGTCACTATGACCGCATCGTCGATTTGGGCTGTGGGTTCGGCAAATCGACATGGCCGCTGAAAAAAGCGTTTCCGGACGCCGAAGTGATCGGCATCGATCTTGCCGCGACCTGCCTGCGGCTGGCGGCGGAACGCAGCAACAATCAGGCGCTGGCCATCGCCTTCCGGCAGGCCGATGCGATGGCGACCGGCCTGCCGGGCGGTGAGGCCGATCTTGTGACCTCGACGATGCTGATCCACGAACTGCCGATCGACGTTCTGGCGTCGGTCTTTGCGGAATCGGCGCGGTTGCTGGCGCCCGGCGGCGTGCTGCGCTTTCTCGATTTTCAGCCGACCGGCGATGGGTTCCGCGACCTGGCGATCCGCGAACACGGCGTGCGCAACAACGAACCATTTCTGCCGCCGATGCTGGCGGCCGACACCATTCGGATGGCCGAAGCGGCCGGCTTGGTCAATGCGCGCTGGACCGCGTTCGATGAGCGCGACATCGGCCAATTGCCCTCCGCCACTTGGCCTCAGCGGCGGGAATGGCATTTCCCCTGGGCAGTACTCGCCGCGGAGAAGCCGGCATGAGCGATCTTTCGCCGTTCGGCCAACCGGATACTGACCGGCTTGCCGGCCTCGTGTTCGAACTGGCGTCGCAGCTTCACATCGAACGGTCACACCGCCTGGCGCTGGAGGCTGCGCTGATCCGCTCCGGCGCGCTGTCGGCGGAGGCGCTGGCGGCAACCGGCGATTCGACCGAGTTCCTGGACCGCGCGCGGGAGGAACTCGACCGATCCATGGCCAAGCTGATGCGGGTCGTCATGGAGAACGGCGATGTCCGCACGCCCTTGAAGGCGGACGGATCTAGCAAGACGGAAGGGCAGGACTGATGGCGCGACCCTGGATCGAATTCGTGCAATCGCAAAATCTGGACTGGAGTCCCAGCGACCTGTGGGGCGTTCGTCCGGGCCTCTCGACCAAGACGCTCAGCCTGGACCCGGATGACGGTGCGGCCAGCCTGCTGGCGCGCTATCCCGCCGGCTGGACCCTGGCGAGCGGGGGGATATTGGCCGTCGATGAAGAATTCCTGGTCCTGTCCGGCGCGCTGACCATCGGCGAACGGGTCTATGGCGAACGGTCCTATGCCCATTTGCCGGCGGGCTATTCCCGCGCGGCGATGTCGGTCGGCGACGACGCCGTCGTGCTGACCTTCTTCAGCGCCCGGCCGGCCCGGGGCGGTGGCACGACCACGCCCGACTCTGCGCGGCTGGTCGAATATCTGGATGGTTTCGCGGTCCCGTATACCGGTAAATTCCATCCGGAATTCCCGCCAGGCGCAGGCCGCAAAATGCTGTACGAGGATCCGGTGACCCATGATCAAAGCTGGATTCTGGGAACCTTGCCGATGCGCTGGGCGGAGCGGGCCGAGGTCCATCCGATCGTTGAGGAAATGTACCTGCTGAGCGGGGAATCGCACGGTAACCGGGGTGTCATGCGCCCGGGCGCTTATTTCTGGCGGCCGCCGAGCATACCGCATGGGCCATACGGTACGCTGACGGGAAACCTTTATTTTTTCCGGACCAAGGGCGGCGCGCTATCGACCGACTATGTCGATGCCGACACACCGTTCCAATGGTGGCCGCAATACGATCCCGCCTTGCCCGACAGTCTTGCCGGCGCGCGTGGTGAGGGGCCGGCCGCGCCGGCCTGCTGGTGAGCAACCCGAACAACGAGCATCGCAATGTATCCTGACATCGCAGGCAAGGTCGCCATCGTTACCGGCTCTGGACGCAGTGGGGGCTTGGGTGAAGCCATGGCTAAGCGTCTCGCGGCCGAGGGAGCCAGGGTGATCGTCCACGATATCGGCCTGACCAAGGGTGACATCGCGCCCGCCCATGGCGTGGGCGTCATCGCCGAAATGGAGAGCATCGTTAAGGACATCCAGTCCGCAGGCGGCGAGGCGACGATGTTCGCCGCCGACATGCTGGTCGAGGCCGAAGTCGCGGCGCTGGTGGATCACGCGGTCAAGACCTATGGCCGACTGGATATACTGGTCAATAATGCCGGGGTCGGGTTCATGTTCGGCCCGCTGGTGGAGATGACTGCGGAACGCTGGGATACCGTCCTCAACGTCAATCTGCGCGGCAGTTTCTTCGCGATGAAGTACGCCGCGCTTCAAATGATTGCCCAAGGCCCGCAAGGCGATTGGGGCGCCGGCCGGATCATCTCGATCGGCAGTAGAGCCTCGAAGTCGGGCGGGATGCTGACCGCCGCCTATACCGCCTCGAAGCACGCGATCGTCGGCCTGACACGATCGGCGGCGCTGGAGTTCGGCGCCCATAAGATCAACGTCAATGCGATCTGCCCGAACCATGTGACCACCCAGCTTGGCGCCTGGCAGAATGCATTCATGGCCAAGGCGCGCGGCCAGACGCACGAAGACTATATGGCGGCGATGCGCGGGCGCATTCCGCTCGGCCGGGTCGGACTGGTCGAGGACAGCGCCAACGCCTGCGCTTTTCTGTGTTCCGGCCAGGCCAACTACATCACCGGCGAAGCCATGAACGTGTCGGGCGGCGAGGAATATCATTGAGGGAGCGGTGGCGGCCAACGGTTGACCGGCAGAGTTCCAAGCACATGTGAAGTAAGGACCGCATGCGGTCCACAACGCGAGGATAAAGCCATGAGCGAGCAAATGCTCGACAATATCGACACGATCGCCCGGCCGACGGCCAACGAACTGGCACGTCAGAAATTCGTCTCGACCCTGCGCAAAACCGTTCTGGTCGATATCGGCGGCGCGATGAAACGAACCTACGAAACCACGGTCGCGCCCGCCCTCAAAAACGGACATAAACCGATCAGCGCCCGCGCTATCCGCGATGCGATGGCGGAGGAGCCGATCTACAAATTCTATTCGAGTCTGCGCTACAACGCCCAGGAGATGGTGTGGGAGTCCGTGCGCCCGCAGGTCGAGCGCTTCCTGCCCGACATGATCGCGCTCGCCGACGAGGCGGAGCATGACTCTCCGGCCGGCGGCACGCTGCGTCTCGATCCCAACTTGGCGATTCCGCGATACGTCTCCGAGCTTGACGTCCATCTGATGCCGGGCTGCTTCCACAGCGCGCATGCCGAAAAAGATGTCGCACAGGGCGCGATGTATATCTACGGGACCAGCGTATTCTATGGCGGGCTCGCGATGGTGACGAAAGGCGGAGGACCGGCTGCATCGATCGCCCATCTTCTGAAATATGGCTATCCCGATTTCCAGCCGGCGAAAATCCTCGATATCGGTTGCACCGCCGGCACCAATACCTTCCCCTATGTCGACATGTTCCCGAACGCGGACGTCCATGCCGTCGACGTCGGCGCGCCTGTTTTACGGTATGCCCATGCCCGTGCCGAGGCCACCGGCAGAAAGGTGCATTTTTCTCAGCAAAACGCCGAGGCGCTCGATTTCCCGGACAATAGTTTCGACTTCGTCACCTCCAGCTTTTTCCTGCATGAGATACCGGTCAAGTCGACCCGCGCGGTGTTCAAGGAAATCCACCGGGTTCTAAAGCCGGGCGGGCTGATGCTGCATTTCGAACTGCCCCCCGCCGCCGTTGTCGACCCGTATTACGATTTCTATCTGGACTGGGACGCGCAGAACAACAACGAGCCCAGCTATGCCCAGTTTCGCGCCCAGAAGCCCGACCTGCTCTGCTCGGAAGCGGGCTTCTCGCCGGACAAATTCCTGCAGAAGCAGATATTCAACTGGGGTACATATCCGGACGAAACCTTTATCGCCTGCGCGCGTGGCGAGACCGAAGCGCCGGTCGTCGGCAATGGCGGAAGCTGGTTCACTTTCGGCGCCTGGAAATAACTAAGCGCCGTTCTTGATCTCGCCGTCGCGGATGGTCCGGAACAGGCGGTCGAGGAACAGCGTCCGCCATTCGGCGCGCTCCGCCTCGGCTTTCTGATCGGGCTGATAGGTCTCGAGCCATTCGCGCTGGATCAGCTTGGCGTCTTCGAGCACGCGCTCAAGCATATCGAGCCGGCTATAGACGACCGAAAGCTCGGTCGACAATTCCAGAACCATGGTCATCAGGTGATCGACCGACGGGTCGCCGAAGAATGTCGGACGCTTACCTTTGGAACGCCTGGGCAGATTGATATCCGAGTTCATCTCTATCGCGCTCGCTGATGGACGATATGTCCGGACCATAGTATTGTGACCTGAAGCCGTCGGATAGGTTTTATGACCTGATCCCTCCCCCGTGCCCGATACATTTGGTGGTTATCGATGCCCGATACGCGTTCCGCCTCGCCGCTTTTATCGGTTCAGGATCGCTATCCCCTGCTCAGCCAGCCGATCACGCTTGGCGGCGTGTCATTGCGCAACCGTGTCGCCCACGCGTCGATGACGACGCGCTTCGCCAAGGAGCAGCGCGTTACCGACCAGTTGATCACCCATCATGCCAGCCGCGCCGAGGGTGGCTGCGCCATGATCATTACCGAGCCGCTCGCCGTGCTGAAATGGCAGACCGACGAGACCCATAAGGTGCGCGCCTACGACGAATCGGAAATGGACGGGCTGAAACGCTGGGCGGCGGCGATCGAGCATCACGATTGCCGGCTGGTAGGCCAGCTTCAGGATGCCGGGCGTGGCATGCACCATAAGGGGCGCAAACCCTATTCGTTGAGCGCGTCAGCCTTGGCGGACGATCTGAGCTGGACGGTGCCGCATGCTCTCGAAACCGAGCGGCTAGGCGAAATCGTCGAGCAGATGGCAGCCGCGACCGAGCGCCTGCAGCGGGCCGGTTTCTCCGGCGTCGAGATTTCGGCCGGACACGGGCATCTGGTGCATCAGTTTCTCTCGCCGCATTCCAATATCCGCACCGACCAATATGGCGGCCCGCTGGCAAACCGGATGCGATTCCTGATCGAGCTCATCCAGGCACTCCGCGCCGCGGTCGGACGGCCGTTCATCATCGCGGTCAAGCTTCCCGGCGACGATGGCGTCAAAGGCGGGATCGGCCCCGATGAGGCCGAGGAGATCGTGCACCGGGTGGTCATGCTGGGCGAGGTCGATACACTGTCCTTCTGCCAAGGGTCGCATCATCGCACGCTCGAGAACCATCTTCCCGATATGCATTGGCCGCGCGTGCCGTTCAACAACCTGACCAAACGGCTGCGGGGCGCGGCGGGCGGCATTCCGGTAGCGGCATTGGCGCGGCTGGTCGAGCCGGTTCAGGCGGAACAGGCGCTGGCCGACGGCGTCGGCGACTTCGTCCAACTGGGCCGCGCCCTGATCACCGACCCGGCCTGGGTCAACAAGGCGTTTTCCGGCCAGGAACATGAGGTGCGCTGGTGCGTATCCTGCAATACCTGCTGGGGCCTGATCGCTGAAAAGCGGCCGATCGCATGCGACAACAATCCGCGCGTCGGAACGGTCGGCGAAGCCGGCTGGCGCCCGAAACCCGCCGCGATCCACAAACGAGTGGTCATCGTCGGCGCCGGCCCCGCCGGACTGGAAGCGGCCTGGGTCGCCGCCCAACGCGGCCATTCGGTAACGGTTTTCGGGGCGGGGCCGAGCTATGGCGGCAAGCTCGCCCTCCTGTCCCGATTGCCGGGCAGCGAGCAGGTCTCCAGCGTTTACGACTATCAGATCGTCAAGGGGATGCAGGCGGGCGTTCGCTACGAATACGGCGTCACCGCCTCCGAAGCCGACATATTGTCGTTGAATCCCGACAGCGTGGTCCTGGCCACCGGCGGCACGCAGAACTGGCCGCGCATGCTGCCGGCGGACTGGCGCGACGACGGCTTCGTACCGGACCTGCGCACCGCAGCGGCCATGCTGCTGGACGGTTTCCCGCGACAGCCGGGAACCGCGGTCATCTTCGACGCCGATCACACCGCCGGGACCTATGCCGCCGCCGAACTGATGCACCAGATTTTCGACCGGGTCGTTATCGCAACGCCCCGTCCGCAGATCGGCACCGACGAGGCGCTGGTCGTGACGCAAGGTATCGACAGGCGGATGGCGATGCTCGGCATCGAGATCATTCCGCTCGTCGAGCCATCGGGCGACAGCGCCCTGATCGACGGGGTGGTCACATTCACGAATGTCTATAGCGGCAGGACACGCGAGGTCGGCGATGTGGCGTTGTTCACATACGCGACGCCGCGCGTACCGAACGATCAGCTGGCAATGCCGTTACGGCAGGCGGGGCTGGAGGTGCGGCTGATCGGGGATTGCTACGCGCCGCGCTATCTCCTGATGGCGACGGCGGAAGGTCACGCCGCCGGGAACGCGATCTGAAAGGTCAGCGCTTCAACGCTCCAAAGCCGTACCAGAGTGCGCCGCGCCCGAAATCCTGGCCCTGGTCCATCACAGTGTTCGCCGCGCTTTCGAGCACGGCGGGCAGATCGGTCTCGAAACATTCGTCCCGATCGAAACCCGCTGCCGCCAGGCAGTCCATCATCGAAAGATCGTGGATCGTGGTCCAGAACGGCTCGTTGTTATTGTTACTGTCCCAGTCGCGGATGAAGGCGTCATACGGCGACATGCCCCCGTAAGGCGGCTGTTCGAGGCTGATGTTTAGACCGCCCGGTGTCTGGACCCGATGCATTTCGCGCATGATCGCGGGCAGGGCCTTCGCCGAGGTTTCGTGGAAAAACATCGACGTCGTGATCAGGTCGAAACTGTCGGACGACAGACCCGTGGCCTCGGCGTCGGCCTGGATGAAGGTGATATTGTCGACGCCCATCGAGTGCGCGCGGGCATGGGCATAGCGCAGCATCGGCGCGGCGACATCGATCGCGACGATTTCCGCTTCCGGAAAAGCCAGCGCCAACGGCACGATATTGTGGCCGACTCCGGTGCCGAGGTCGAGAATCCTGCGCGGCTTGAACCCGGGCGCGGTACGCCGCAGCCAGGCCAGCAGGGCACGGCCGGCGCCGTCGGTCCATTTACCGATCAGCCCGGCGGTCATCGTGAACAGGCCGATATCGTAATTGGCCGCCGAGGCGACATCGTCGGCCACGAGTTCGGTATGGTAACCGCCCGGCATGCAATGCACGTCGACCGCCGACAGGTAGCTCGGAATCTTGACATCGGGATCGAGCTGAAGGCGGTTGCTGCCGTCGTTCAGGGCCCTTGCGCGCTCGATCAGTGCGGGCAACTGGCGCAAGACCATCGTGCGCCCATTTTCCTGCCGCATCTCCTGGCCCAAGCGGCGCAGACCGGACCAGAACTGGTAATATCCGTCGCGCTCCATCGCCCGGCGGACCTCTCGCCTGGTCGTGGGCGAACGGCCATGCTCGGCTTCGAAGGCCGGCCGAACCCGCGCCTCATAGGCCGAGCGGTTGCCGGGAAACACACGCGTCGCGACGTGATTGGCCAGCGCACCGATGAAGTTGAACCGCGCGATCTCGTCATGACGAGGATCGGGCGACATGCCATGGCGCATGGCATCGGTAAACGGCGGAGGCGCGGCCTGACTATTCTGCGATGCATCCAATGCGCTGTCCTCCAGGTTAGACCTCGACCAGTTCGATCAGCTCGCCGGCCGCACCCACCAGGGTTGCGGTGCGGTGATCCGCGAAAGGCGGGATCGGCGACGGATGAGGCGCAGTGATGAAGCGCGCCGCCAGCGGGTCGAGTTTGCCATATTCGAAGGTGACGATCGCCATGCCCGCCGGCAATCCGCCAGGCGGCTTGGGACGCCCCGTCGCGTTCGCGGGATATTGATCGATTTCGACCAGCGAGCCACCGCCCAGCGCGAGGGTCGATAGCGGATGCTTCCAATCCGGCGGCAATCCGTTAGCATCGGAGAGGACCAGCGCCATCGTGTCCCTGACGGCCTCGGACTGATTGCCGAACGTGTCGCGATAGAAATTCCGCATCGCCTCCATATCCGGCCCGCCGAGAACCGCGATGAAACAGCGATCGACGAACGACTTCGCGACGGGAAGGTCAAACCCGGCAACCGGCCGTTTGATCCATGTCAGGTACAGCATCTCGCCGGCCGGCCCGTAACCCTGCATCGCCCTGATATCCGGAAGGCCATCGAGGTCGTGCGGCGCGAATGTGATGTTGAAGGCGGTGCCCTTCAGCTTCTCGTACAGAGTATCGGAGTTCTGGACCACGATTTCGGTCGAGTTCCAGCCGAAGGTGGTGAGTGGTTTATAGCCTTTCGGCAAATCCTGTTCGACAAAGCGCAGATAGGTCGGCAAGCCGCTTTCCGGCATCATCACCAGCATCTTGCGGCCGGACACGGCCGGCGCGCCCCAGCCGGCCGCGGTCGCATCGGCAACGACGGTCCGCTCCACCACCCTGTAGCCAAGCTCATTCACATAGGCATGCTCCACGGCCTCGAGATCTGCGGCAGTCGTCGTCACGGCACGAATGGGGCCTAGCATAGCGGTTCCTTCGACACGTTGAGGGCATACTCCGATTGGTCGCCTCTGGCCTTCGACCTCTCATTTGACCGGACCATTAGAACAATGGGAAGCTAAACCCCGGTGTCGGGGGTCGCAAGCCACGAATAGGCGATTTCCCGATTTCCGCCTAGGACAGCGCTAACCGGAGCCCGCAAGATCGAAGCCCCCGACGCTTGGCCATCGCCCCGCTACGCCTGGTACTTCGTCACGCTGCTGATGCTGGCGAATGCCGTCGCGGTGCTCGACCGGGTGGTGCTCGGGCTTCTCGTCCAGCCGATGGAACATGACCTAGGCATCGGCGACGCTCGGATGGGGCTGCTGCAGGGTTTTGCGTTCAGCATTTTCTATGGCGGTCTGGGGATTCCGATCGGCATGCTGGCCGACCGGCGGAGCCGCCGCGATATCGTGGCGATCGGCATCGGGCTGTGGAGCCTGGCCACCGCGGCTTGCGCTTTCGCGAGCAGTTTCGGATGGCTTTTCCTGGCGCGGATCGGCGTCGGTGTCGGCGAAGCAACGATCGGTCCGGCCGGTGCCTCGCTGATCGCGGACTATTTCCGGCCGCTGACCCGGCCCAAGGCCTATGGCATCTACGTCATGGGCACGTCGCTCGGAACCGGCATAGCCTTCCTCCTCGGCGCATCGGCGCTGGATATCGTGACCCGCATCCGCGGTTTCGGCCTGCCGCTGATCGGCGCACTGCATGACTGGCAGATCGTCTTTCTTCTGGTCAGCCTTCCCGGCGTGGCCGTGGCCATCATTGTCGCCGCGACCATTCGCGAGCCGACCCGTCATGGCGGCGGCCCGCGCCTTGCGGGAACATCCTTCAGGCCCTTACTCGCCCATATGGGACGTCAAAAACTTGCCTATGGCGGGCTGATGGCCGGCTGCGCCCTCAACGTGTTGTCGATCTATGCGATTCTCGGCTGGTACGCGACCTTGTTCATCCGCATTCATCATTGGACGGCTCCGGAAATCGGCAGGGCGATTGGCCTGTTCGCCGTTCCGGGCGGGATGCTGAGCGCGCTGTCGAGCGGGTTCATCATCTCCTGGCTGGCGCGGCGCGGGCGTCAAGATGCGCCGCTGCTGCTGGCGCTGTTGGCGACGCCGGCCTTTCTCATCCTGGGAACCGCGGCTTGCCTGATCGCAGACCCGATAACCGCATTCGCGGCGTTCGCTGTCATGGCGTTTTTCACCAACTGGTCCTCATCGGCGGTTCTGACCGGCCTCAACCAGATTACCCCGAACGCGCTGCGCGGGCAGGTGGTCGCCCTCTATACCTTGATCGCCGGGATCGTGTCGCTTGGCTTCGGCCCGACTTCGGTCGGCCTTCTGACCGACTACGCCGTCGGCCGCGATCACGTGGACTGGGCTTTGGCGTTCATACTCGCGACCTGCAGTATTCTGGGGGCGATCATCCTGCTGTCGAGCCGAGCCGCGTTCCGGCGCAGCGCGATCGCGGCCCAGGCGGAGGCACACCATGGCGCATGACCCGCGAACGGCCGAGGCCGCGAATATCCTGCTGGCCGCGCGCGCCGGCGGCGCGACGCCGGCAGATTTCCCTGAATCCTGCCGCCCGGGAAATCGGCAGGACGCCTATGCCATCCAGGCGATGGTGGCGCGATCGCTCGGACCGATCGGCGGATGGAAGGTCGGCAGCCCGTCGCCGGATGCCGAGCCGATGTGTTCCCCCCTGCCCCGCGGCGGCATGCTGGTCTCGCCCGCCACGATACCCGGACCGCTGCGCTATCGCGGAATCGAGGCCGAGATCGATTTCCGCATCGGCCGGGCGCTGCCGCCGCGCGGCGAGCCCTACAGGCGCGACGATCTGCTGGGCGCGATCGAAAGCTGCCATGCGGCGATCGAGAGCGTCGAATGCCGCTTTGCCGAAATGGACAGTGCAACCCACCTGTCGGCGCTGGCCGATCTGCAAAATCACCACGCCCTCGTCGTCGGCGCGGCCAACCTCGCCTGGCGCGACATCCCGTTCGACCGGCTGAGCGTCCGGGTCGAGGCCGACGGTCAACGGATCGCCGAGGGGACCGGCAGCAATCCGGCCGGCGACCCGGTCGCGCTGCTGATATGGTTGGCCAACCACGGCTCTGTCTGGGCCGGTGGGCTGAGAGCCGGCGATATCGTCACCACCGGGTCCTGGATCGGCAAAATCCCGGTTGCGCCTCACGCCTCCATCGTCGTCGGCTTCGCAGGTTTTCCGCCTGTCGAAGCGCGGCTGCCTTAAGGTTCGCGACAGGCGATGGCCAAGGCGCGCATTCTCATCATCGGCGGCGGGTTGGGCGGGGCCGCGGCGGCGCTCGGGCTTTTGCAGCGCGGCTTTCGCGTCCGCGTTTTCGAACAGTCCGCCGCTCTGAAGGAAGTCGGCGCCGGCCTCACCGTCGGCCTCGGCGCGATGCGCAGCCTCGGCGCGCTCGGCGTCGGCGCGGCTGTTCGCGCGGCGTCCGAACGAGCGGCCAAGCTGGCACTGCTGCATTATCAAAGCGCGGCGCTGATGGCCGGCGCGATCGATGACGAAACGGATTTCGACGATCCCGCAGCATGGACGACACGGCATATGCTGCGGGCCGACCTGCACTCGATCCTGATCGATGCCGTGCGGGCGTTGGACCCGGATGCGTTCGTGCTGAATCGCACATTCGTGACGGCGGACGATCACGGCGATGGGGTGAGCGCCACGTTCGCCGACGGCACCTTCGCCCGTGGCGATCTTCTGATCGGCTGCGACGGGCTGAGGTCGGCGGTGCGGGCCCATCTGTTCGGGACCGCCACGCCGCGCTTCACCGGTCAGGTGACATGGCGCTGCCTGCTGCCGATCGCGGTCGCCGCGCCGTTCATGAGCGCCGGACGATCCGCGATCTTCATCGGCCCTGGGCGGTTTTTCAATCGCTATACCGTGCGCCGGAAAACGCTGGTCAATTGCGTCGCCACCGCCAAGACCGGGATTTGGTCGGCCGAAGGCTGGTCGGTCCCTTCGACCGTGGCGGAATTCAGACAGCAATATGAGGGCTGGCACCGGGATGTCGTCGGCCTGATCGCGCGGGCGCCGCCGGAACAGCTGTTCAAATGGGCGTTGTTCGAGCGCGAACCGCTGCCGAGTTGGACTCGCGGTAGGATCACGCTGCTCGGCGATGCCGCGCATCCGATGCTGCCCTTCCTGGGGCTGGGCGCCGCCCTGGCGATCGAAGATGCCATCGTCCTGTCGATGGCATTGGGTGGCGAGACCGACATGACGGCAGCGCTAATGCGCTATGAGCGAGCACGAATCGGGCGAGCGACGAAGATCTTCGGCGAGGCCCGGCGACAGGGCGATGTCTATCAGGGCAATGACCCTAACCAGTATCTGCAGGCGAACCCGCCCGCCGCCAACCGCGCCCTGTTCGACTACGACCCTGACAGCGCCTTCGCCTGAGAAGCCGTATCCGCCCCGATGACGCAGACCGGGCAATCCTCATCAGCCGCCGGGGCCGGTGCGCCCGACAGCAACTGCCCGATGCGCTCCAGCCGTTCCGGCGGAGGCTTGGGAAAGGCGATGGCGCTCTGGGTCAGTCGAAGCGACACCACCATCTCCGCCATCTTGTAGCCGGCCGTCATTGCTTCGACGACCGGAACGCCGAGGCGCGCCGCGACGGCGCGGCCGATCGGCGCCATGCAGGTGCAGCCCAGGATGATGGTATCGGCCTCGCCCTTGGCCAGAATGCGTTGCGCACCCGCCACGATGCGATCGACGGTCGCTTCCGCCCCGGCGCGCATGGTGCTGATCGGATCGTCGGCATCGCCGCGCTCCGTCGCCACGATATCCGCATCGTCGAATATATTGACGATCCCGGCATAGCGCCCCGTCATCGCACAAGCCGCGACCCGTTCGTCGAAGATGAAGTTCATCGAGCGCGGCCAGACGGTGACGATCGCGAAGCGCCGCCCCAATGTGGTCGCCAACGACATCGCCGCCTCACCGGCGCCGATCACCGGGATATGCAGCGCCGACCTTAGTTCGACGATGCCGTAATCGCCGAATGTATTCAGGAAGACGGCGGCAAAGCCATCCTTCTCTGCCTCGATGCCGGCATCGATATTGCCCAGCGCCGCGAGGTTGCGGTCATAGGGCGTGCGTGGAAACGCGCCGAAGCGGGGCTCGACCAATTGCGGCCGAAAGCTGCTGCCGGCGATCTCGGCGATCTCCCGCGGCGGCGCGTCGGCGCCAGTCGGGCGAAACCCGGTGCCAACCACGGCAATGCGCCGATCCGATAGCCCATTAATCATGCGCCGAACTCCGACCCGTCAAATATCTTCGACAGCCTGTCCTGATTTGAAATTGTCGAGCCCCAGCATCGCCAGCCCGACGACGAACAGCGCCGGCGCGACCACGGCGGTGAACGACCATTGCCAGCCGATCATGCCGACCAGATGGGCCACGCCGATTGGCGAACTCGCGAAGCCCAGGCTGAGAAAGGCCGACCCGAACGCCGCCCCGGTCGCGCGCAGCCGCGTCGGATAGAGCTCCAGCAGATAGGTCCCCAAAATCGCAGTGGCGCCGTAGAAGAAGATCGCCATCAGGCCGCACCAGACGATATCCTGCGCCGGACTGTTCGGCAGCCAGACGAACCCAAGGAACGCGAACACGCCGGTCCAGCACCAGAGAATGATCGTGTTCCGCCGTGTAAGCAGGAACTCCCCGACCAGCGACGCGCCGACATAGCCCACGATCCCGATGCCATAGGACATGCCGACGATCCGTGCCGATTCGACCTCATCGTAGCCGCGCACCGCGTGAAAGAACGTCGGCAAGTAGAGTGCACTGCCAGCATAGGCGCCGCCCTGGGCGAAAAACGCCAGGCCCGACAGCAGCGTGCGCCGCCGCCGCGCCGCCCCGAACAGTTCTTTCAAATGATCCTGCCATCGCCCCCGATTGGCCTTGGCCTGCTGGACGACCTCGAAGCGGGGACTTTCCGGGACGATAAAATAGATCAGTATTGCCAGCGGCAGGATGGCGAAGCCGACGATGAAGATCGAGCGCCAGCCATAATGCGACATCAGCGGCACGACGACAATCGAGGCGATGAACCAGCCCAGCGGATAGCCGCACTGGAGCAGCCCGACCATGATCCCGCGGATGCGCGGCGGCGCGCTTTCGGCGACAAACGAATTGGTGATCGGCGAGAGACCGCCGCCGACCCCGAAAGCAAGCGCGCGAAAGGCGGTGAGCGCGAAGGCCGATTCCGCCAGCCCCTGCAGCCCGACGAAAATGCCCGACAGACCTAGGCACACCGCCAGGGCCAGCCGCCGGCCGAACCTGTCGGTCAGCAGGCCGATGATGACGACCGCCACGATGGTGAAGGCGAAACCGACAGACAGCATGATCGCGACGACGTCCAGCCCGATATGCAGATCGGCCAATATTCCAGGCACCGCATAGCTGAAAAGCGATTGGTCCATGTTGCTGATCGACCAGATCGCCAGGCAGAACAGGAAAATCCGCAGCGGTTTGCCGCGAAGCTGTGCGATCGCCGCGCGGATATCACCCTTGCCGGCCAATGGGGTCGCGGGGTCATTCGCCAGAATGGGCTGGCTTACGGCGATTTGGGTGGTCACTGATTCATGGCCGGCACGAGCCTCGCTGATGTCGATGTCGCGCACTTAGATGGCGGGATCAAAGTACTTTTATCCCTACGGCGCGGCCGCTATAGTCCGGACAAATCAAACCCAAGGAGCATTTATGACGCCGATCATCGTGCTTTTCAATCTGAAAGCTGGAGTGAGCCCGGAATCTTACGAAGCCTGGGCGAAATCGACCGATCTGCCGATCGTGCGCGGCCTAAAATCGATCGGCAGTTTCGACGTCTACAAGTCCAAGGGACTTCTGCGCGGCGGCGATCCGGCCCCCTATCACTATGTCGAGATGATCATGGTCAAGGACATGACGACTTTTGGCGAGGATGCGGGGAGCGACACGATGAAGCGCGTCGCCGGCGAGTTTCGTAACTACGCCGACAATCCGACCTTCATATTGTGCGAAAGCTTGGTGTAACTGTGGCGCAATAT
This sequence comes from Alphaproteobacteria bacterium, assembly GCA_965276835.1. Taxonomy (GTDB): domain Bacteria; phylum Pseudomonadota; class Alphaproteobacteria; order BOG-932; family Roseiterribacteraceae; genus BOG-932. The sequence goes on along the minus strand of OZ255631.1, from coordinate 5,660,689 downwards.
CCCGATCTCGCGGGCAAGGTAGCCATCGTCACAGGCTCGGGGCGCCCCAAAGGCCTTGGGCAAGCGATGGCCAAACGGCTGGCGGCCGAGGGCTGCAAGCTTGTCGTCCATGATTTGGGTGCGGTGAAGGGCGAGATCGCGCCGGCCCACGGCGTCGGCAAGCGGGACGAGATGGAGGCGGTGGCTGAGGAAATCCGGCGCGACGGCGGCGAAGCTTCGGTTTTCGCAGCCAACATCCTGATCGAAGACGAGGTCAAGTCCCTGGTCGAGCACGCGGTCGCGACCTACGGCCGGCTCGATATCATGATCAACAATGCGGGAATCGGATATCTGTTCGGCCCGCTGATCGAAATGACCCAAGAGCGTTGGGATGCCGTGCTGGGCGTCAATCTGCGCGGCTGCTTCTTCGGAATGAAATACGCCGCCGATCAGATGATCCGTCAGGGATCGGGCGGCCGGATCATCTCGATCGCCAGCCAAGCCGCGAAAACGGGCTTTGCCTTCGCCGCCGCCTATACCGCCTCCAAACATGGGGTGGTCGGGCTGACCCGTTCGGCCGCCCTGGAATTCGGACAGCATAAGATTACGGTAAACGCGATCTGCCCAAACCACGTCACGACCGGCCTGGGCTCCTGGCAAAACGACTTTATGTCGAAGGCGCGCGGTCAGACGATGGACGAATATATGGCCGCGATGCGCGGGCGGATCCCGCTTGGACGCCCAGGCTTGACGGAGGACACGGCGAATGCTTGCGCTTTCCTCAGCTCAAGCCAAGCATCCTACATCACTGGGGAAGCCATGAATGTTTCAGGCGGCGAGGAATATCACTGAACGGTTTCAGCATCTCGGACGTTCAGTGGAGCACTGACGAACTAGCCCGCAGTCCGCCAAGTCCCCAAATAGCGGCGGCGGAGCCCGCCGTTGCTATCAGGCGAAGAAGAACAATAGAACCGCGCATCGGCGGTCGTTTCCAAAATGTCCGCCTGAGCATGGACACACAAACGAGAACATCGCCGGCATGGGCCTCGCAAGCCGCTAATCGCGGTTTGGCTGTTCGCGGCACAGGGAATGATTCCGGACGGCGCGGTGCTGAAGCTCGTCTCTTATCGCAGGCGAAGCTTGGCGCGCTGCTGCCGGTGATTGACAGTGTCCTGGCGGACTGCAGGCCTCCCTCGCAGAAATGTCTTGCCGGTGCTCTCGCAATATGATTTGTCCGTACCATTGAAAAGGCGCGGACGTAGTGGATGAGTGGAATGTGGGCTCTCGGATACCCAACGCTGGTGTTCGTGCACGTGCTCCTGTTCGTAATGTGGCTGGGTGCCGATGCCGGCGTCTTTCTGCTCGGGCAGCATTTCCGAAAACGTACGCGCTACTCGCTCGAACAGCGTCTAGCGCTCCTGACCCTGCTGGTTGAGGTGGACATGGTGCCGCGGACCGCGTGGGCGCTGATGGTTCCGATTTCCCTGACCGTTGTGGAGATGGGCGGATATTGGGCAATGCCATCGTGGCTACTGATCTCGGCGTGGCTAATCGGCGCCCTATGGCTGTGGCTCCTATGGGATGCACATCTGCACGATCAAACCGTTCGGGCGTTACGTAACCGACGCATCGAGTATTGGCTGAAGATCGTCCTTGCAGCTTCCTATCTCGGGCTCGGCATATATTCGCTCAGCACTGGCGAACCGCTCACCCCCCGCTGGCTGGCGACCAAGGCATTGATGTTCGGGATCGTTTTCGCAGCCGCAATCATGATCGACGTCGCCTTCCGACCGGTCGGCCCCCAGCTCGCTCAACTCATCGCCAACGGCTCCAGCGACACGACCGAGCTACCGCTTCTCAAAACGATGAACCGTGCGCGCCTGTGGGTCTGGACGGTCTACCTGCTCTTGCTCGGGATAGCCTATCTCGGAGTCGTCAAACCTTTTTGACGCAGAAACACCACACGCTGCTCATCGACCGAACAAGGACTCTGGCCATGGGAATACTTTTCGAACGGATGACCATTTTTTGCCGGGAGCTAGATAAATCCTTGGCATTCTATCGCGATACCTTGGGATTGGTCGTGATAGAGGAGAAGCAGATCGAAGGAGTAGCGGCGGGCAGCCTGCTTAGGCTGCCGCCCTGCCGGCTCAGGATCGCGCTGCTCGCCGAAACGGCCGCCGAACATGCTGTAGTCGGCCTTTTCGAGGTTTCTAACGCGCCGTTAGAGAGTACACCGCGATCGCCACGCCCCCTATATGGTCAGACAGCGCTGGTGTTGTCGACCCTCGCGTTCCAGGCCGTATATGCACGGTTGAAAGCAGCCGATACACCCTTCCTGACCCCACCCGTTCGTTATCCCAAGCGCCAGGCAAGCGCACGCTCGCCCGCCGGAATATACAATGAAATGATTTGTTATGATGCTGACGGTGTGCTTGTTAGCGTAATGCAGATCGATCCGCTGAGCGAGGAGCCGCGGATATGAGCGTCGGTGTCGTCCGCTCCATGCTCGGCACACTTCGCTATACGAGCAATCAGGAGCATCGCCTGGGCACCATTCCGTGGTCGTGAGGATTTCCGGATCGATATTTATCGCGACGGTTCGCGGACTATCGCCGCGCATAGTGAAATCGATAACGCGCCTTCCGTTGTGCGCGACGTGAATCTGCATGTAGGACAGGACCGGATATCGCTGCAATGCCTCGTCCGGATTGCCGTGGACGGCCACTTCCGCGGTTCCAGTTGGTTCCGCTTTGGCGCCGGCGTCGCTCAGTGCGAAGCATTCACCGTGATCGAGGGCCGTTTTAGCCAGTCGATTACGCAGACGCGATCCGCCTCTGCATTTGGTAACCACGCTATGATCAACGATGGCTTTCTCATGTCGCTCATTGATCGATCCAAGGGCCCGGGCGTGCAGGTCGTGGAGCAACTGCTCCTATCCTCACCCGATCACCGCGGCGCAGCGGGCCCGATGTTGTTCCCGGTGGATCTAGCGATCGAATATTTAGGCGAAGAGGAAATCACGGTTGCGGCGTGTCAATTCGGAGCACCCCATTTTCGCATGGTGGACGTGCCCGGTCTGCCGGTCGAACACTCACCCTACGATCTTTGGGTAGCCGCCGCCGAAGATTACGTCTAACGCAAGGCGAGGGTGGGCGGATACATGCGGATCGCCTACGAACTCACCCGATACGAACGACAGGATCGTTGATCGTGCTGCAGCAGGTCATTCTCATCGCCCATATCGCTGTATTGGGCTATTGGTTGGGATCGGAACTCGTGATCAACAGCACCTATCGTTATGTCTGCTACAGCGATGAAATGCCGTTCTCAGAGCGCAACCGACTAATGGACCATGTCATGCATGTTGACCAGCATGTCCGCTATGCGTTGGTACTGCAGGCTGGACTAGGCTTTTCCCTCGCCGCCTACTACGGATACGTGCCGGGAGGCAACACGACAGCATTGGCGTCAGGTATCGCGGCCGCGCTCTGGCTTGTTTTTGTTGAGACGCTCCACCGTTTTCGTCATGCTCCAGTCGGCGGCAGACTTGCTGCGATCGACCGCGGATCGCGCTATTTCTTCATGGCGCTGCTCGTGGCCATTGCTTTCGGCATAATCGGCAACGATTGGAATATGCCGCCCTGGCTGCGCTTAAAACTCGCGCTGTTCGCCGGCGTGATGGCGTGCGGGGTGGGAATTCGTATTGCATTGATCGCCCATTTTCGGACCTGGGCGGTCATGTCACGGCAGGGACCGACCCGCGAGACCAATGCAATCATCCGTCGTACATATGTTCGGGCCACATCGGTGCTAGTGCTTCTGTGGGTTTTCATTGCGGCCATCATTGGCGTAAGCATACTGAAATCATTGTGATCAGTTAATCGGTCAGCACTGTGCACGAAGCCTGGCGGCACGACCCTGGCGACGCGTTTCATAAGGAAAGGCCCCAGCGCCCGTGTGCCCTGCTTCTCGAATGTGCCCAAATAATTATACGATATAACGAAGGCGCTCAGCACAAAGAAGAAATCGATGGGCAAATATCCGTGCGGAGCAAGCGATGGGACGAAGCCCTGCAGTGATCTTGTGCGTCGTTGAGAAATGCTGAGGGTCCACAGCAAAGGCCGCGATTCCCCGCAAAGACGTAAGAGATTTGAGTTCGCGGCGCTGCTCCTGTTCGTGTTCAATTATCATGTTCTTTTATTATCTCAATAACTAGCGCAACGCGCTGAATGTTTCCCCCTGGCTAAACCAAACCAACAGTGCTCCGGCGGTCAAGAGAACGCCGCTCCCTACCCGATCAATCCCTCACCAACCCTGGCCGTCTCTAGAGCAGACCGCAACTCACCGAAGCCCTATGACGGACTGCCCGAACTCACCTATCCGCTGCACGACCGTGAAGTCCTGGTCACCGCCTGCGGACGTATCTGCATGCATCGAAAACGCGTCAATGTCTCAACAGTCCTGGCCGGTCAGCGCCTCGGCATCAAAGAGGTCGACGACGGAATCTGGATCGTCACCTTCATGCAATACGATCTCGGATTTATCGACTTGGAGCAAAAAACCCTGCAACCTCTCGACAACCCGTTCGGCACCAGGTTGTTACCTATGTCTTAGTACGAGATGTTACCTATCTGTCCGGGTCGGACATGTGAGAGAATGGCGTCCCGGAAGGGAGTCAAACCCCTGACCCAACCATTCAAATTCGGTCAAATCGAACTGAGCCGAGCTAGAAAATAATATCCTCTCTATGCGCATGTTACCGACTCTGAGCAACGGCCGGCACGCGCGTCGAGCGCGAGTTGAGAACGCCGATGCTCCCGCGAAGGGTATCGGTAGCGCGCGTCACCGCCTCGGCCACCGGATCGCGGCCGGCTGCGGCCATGGCTTGCGAAGCGATCTGGAGCGAGCGCTCCAGATCGCGGGATAACACATGTTCGCCAAGCGCCGACAACGAGCGCAGGACAACGTCGGCGACTTGGTCCACGCCCTCCGGTGGCAGCTTCGGGAGCAGCATCGCAAGGGTTCGCATGATCTCGGCAAGCGTCTGGTGTTGCATCGACTCGGACGCAACCACTGCCAGCGATTCGAAGGTGGAGATCACGGCATCGGTGACACGATCCGCATAGACGATCCGCGAGGAGCGGTCTTCGGGCGCTTCACCATGTTCCAGCCATCGGGCAAGGATGTCGCGCAGCGCGTGGCAGACCAGAATACCCGGATTGGGATTGGACCGCGCCGTGGAAACAGATGTCCAGCCGATAATTGCGAGTTGCGCGATCCCGAAGGCGGGGTCGCGTTCGAAGTCGCGGGCATTGTCCAACGTGATCGCCGCGACAATTGCTCTCGAAAGGGCGCCGGCGTCAGTCAGATCGCTATCGCATCTCAGGTCGGCCAAGAGATCGCCGAATGCCACGTGACTTCCGATCGCGATGCGTAGCTCGACCTCGATGGCTGACCCGCACCCGCCGGCGCTCTTCCGGTTTCTCTCGATGTCCGCGACAGCACGGGCGATCTGGTCCACACCGACCGCAGTCACATATCCCTGGCGTTCCGAAAGCACCTGCCCAGCAACGTGCGGTGTCTGCGAAGCGGTCCGCCGCCGCGTCGCCTGCAGAAGAAAGCGCTGGTTCTCGCGTGCGCTGAGCACATGACCACGAATCGCCTCGATAATCGTATCCGGCCGCATCTGATCGATCGTTGTATAAATAAGCACGACGATCAGACACAGAGCGACGCCCGTCAGCAGCACCGCAATGAGCGCGCCGAATATGGGCCGGTGGGACTGGCTGGCGACGATAAGGTTGACCAAGGCGAATACGCTCAACCCGACGAAGAAGCCGAAATAAATCTGGTTGCCACGCCGGCGCAAAAACTGATCAAACACCTGGTTGGTGAGGGATGACGCCGCTTGCTGCACGGCCACCAATAGCAGCGAAAAGGTGATGGACGTCATGGTGATGAGGCTCGTGGCGATGGTACTCAACAGGCTGCTGAGCGCGGTACTGTCGCCGAACACATCGCTCAGCCAGTGCAGCCAGTTCGGTGGCGTCTGCTTTGACGACCAGAACGCCGCGTCGATGAAATATACGCCCGCGGCTAGCAGCAGAAAGACGGCCACAACGGCGATCGGCACGGCCAAGAACTCGGCGAGCGCATGACGCACCGCTTTCGCCGCGCGCTCCCACCAAGAGCCGTCCTCGGTCATGTTCAAATCGATCCCATAAAGAAAAACGCCATTGCGAGCAGGACATAAACGCCAATCAGCAGCAGCCCTTCGAACCAGTTCGTCTCCCCATCACTAGAGATTGCGTTTACAACGAAGACGGTACCGGCAATTGCGAACAAGTCCAAAGGATTGGAAAATACAAGTGTCATCGGGCGACCGATTGCCCAGGACGCGAGCACGAGCAACGGCGCGATCACCAAAGCAACCTGAATCGCGGATCCGACGCAGATGCTCATGACCAGGCTCATTCGGTTCTGCCGCCCGAAAGTCACCGCGGCCAGCAGGTCTGAGGATGTGCCAATCAACGCCAGCGGAACGACACCCAGGAAGAGAAGCGGCAGCCCGAGACTCTGCGCGGTTGCCTGTAGCGCGCCCGCGACCATCTCGGCGCCGAACGCAATGGCGGCCGTTGCCCCAACCAGCACAACGAGCGCCACGGTAAGGCTCCAGTTCGTCCCGCCCGCAACCTCCTCCTTCTCTGAAGAGAAGACATCCCGGCGCGTGACGAGCGTATAGACCAGGCCACCAGCGTAGAGCAGCAGAAGGACCACCGAAATAGCGAGACTCAACCCCTCGTTGCCGATCGGCGAGGCGTGATGCTGACCCGGCCTCGCTGCGGCCAGATCGAAAATCGCGGGTAGCAGCAGGGCGACCATGATCAGAATCAACATGCTGGACCGTCGCCCGGCCCCCACGCGATCGAATTTCTGGCGCTCGAATTTCACGCCGCCGGCGAACATCGCGAGACCTAGCCCGAGCAAACTGGTGCCGATGATAGACCCGACGATCTGAGCCCTGACAACTGCGGCGTCGCTCGAGGTCAGCACGAAAAAGGCCAGGAGGAGTTCGGCGATACTGCCAAAGCTGACTGTCACCAAACCGCCGATGGCCGGTCCGGCATGGGCCGCGACCTGCTCCGTCGCCCGGCGCACCCAGTCCGCGAGGGCTGCGACCGCGATCGCGCCAGTGACGAAGATCCAGACCGGATCGCTATGGACGAAATACAAAAGGAAGGCCGCGATCGGAAGGAACGCGAGCATCAGAAAACGCAGCGACGCCAAAACGCCTTCGCGTGTGATCCTTGTGAGGCTACGAAGAACCAAAAAGCCTCCCTTCTCAATAGACCAATTCTGTCTCATTTTGGTTCTTCGGTGTTAGCGTCCGACATGCAAGATTCAGACGGCCATTACTTGGCGATCGGGTTGCCGACAGATTGAGTCGCCTCGCTCGCGCTCAAGGCGACATCGGGATGGTCATGCGTAGCGCCAGGCTGGCCATGAGCCAGATGGTGCCCGCGACCATGATGGTCAGCAGCAAGGCCGCGAACAGGATCAGCTGCAGGTCTTCACGCGTCTGCCCGAAGCCGATATGCAGGAAGCAGCGAAAGTGCACGAGCATCTGCGTCAGCGCAAAGGCGCCGATGACGATGAGCAGCGGAACGCGAGGCAGGCCGACCCAGTGGACCAGTGCAAACGGGACCACGGTCAGCAACAACGCTAGGCCAATGCCCCAGAAGTAGGAGCGGAATTCGCGGCGCTCCAGTTGCTTGACCTCCTGCTGGTCGCTGCGGTTGTCTGCTGGCTCGCTCATGTCAGCCCCGCCAGATAGACCACCGAAAAGATCGCGATCCAGACGATGTCCAGGAAATGCCAGAAAAGGGCCAGGCGCATGATGCCCAGCTTGGTCATTGTGTCGAGCCCATAGCGCGCGATCTGGCCCACCAGGCAGATCAGCCAGATGCACGCGGCGGTGACGTGCAGCCCGTGTAGCGGCACCAGGTCGAAGAACGCAGACAAGAACCCGCTGCGGCTGGGTATACCGCCTTTGGCAAACATGCTGCTGAAGTCGTGCAATTCGAAGCCCAGGAAGGCAACACCCAGCACCAGCGTTACAGCCAGCCAACCGATCAGCCGCGTTTTGCTGTGCTTGTACTTCAATGCCAGCGATGCCATGCCGAAAGTGAAGCTGCTGGCCAGCAACAGCAGCGTCTCGATGAAGATGCTCTTGATGTCGTATAGCTGGTGCGGCCCCGGCCCCCCCGCGGTGCCATTCAACGACGTCACATAAGTGGCGAACACCATGCCAAAGAGGATGGCGTCGCTCATCAGGAACACCCAGAACCCGAACATCACGGGTTGGGCGGCATCGTCATCCTTACCGTGCGCGGGTCCGAGGTTCAGTCCCGGATACTTGAGGACTCTCTCGCTCATGGCACCACCCCACTGGCTTCGTGCTGGGCCAGTCCATCGTTGGCCGGGTAGCGTTCGTCCGCACGGGATATGGCATGGGTCGCTGCTGCCGCGTCGAGCCAGCGATGGTGTTCCTCGCGCACTTTCTGCGCGGTGACGATGCGGGTGGTGTCACGGGCGAAGCCACGGATGATCATGGTCGCGACCGCGACCAGAAACGAGAGGATTACCATCCACCAGATGTGCCAGACGAGGCCGAAGGCGAGCGCGAAGCCCATCGCTGCGATCACCGGGCCCATGGCGCTATTCTTCGGGAGCTCGATGTCCAGATAGGTATCGGGCCGCTGATAGGCGCTGCCATCCTCCTTGGAAAGGGTGAATGTATCGCGGTCCTTGACCACGGGAATCATCGCAAAGTTATATTCCGGCGGTGGAGCGGAGATCGCCCACTCGAGGCTGCGGCCGTCCCAGGGGTCGCCGACAAAAACCCTATTCTCGTCGCGGTGCTTGACTGACACCCACAGCTGCATCAGCAGTGCCGCCAATGCGGCAAGTATTAGCAGAGCGCCCAGAAAAGCCACCCATTCCAGCGGCACGTAGGATGGCTCGGTGTAGGCCACGGTGCGCCGCGGCAGACCCATGATGCCCAGCGCGTACAACGGAAAAAATGCCAGCATGAATCCGAAGATCCAGCACAGCGCCGAAACCATGCCCCAGCGTTCGTTGAGGCGGAATCCGAATGCCTTGGGAAACCAGAAATGGTACGCGGCAATCATGCCGAACAGCACGCCGGGCACCGCTACATTATGAAAATGGGCGACCAGGAACACCGTGTTGTGCACTTGGAAGTCGACGGTGGGATCGGCGAGCAGGATGCCGCTCATGCCCCCGAGAACGAACAGCAGGATGAAGCCGATCGAATAGACCATCGGCACGGTGAAACGGACGCGGCCACGACACATCGTCAACATCCAGTCATAGATCTTCACTCCGGTGGGAATGCCGATCAGCATCGACGCGATACCGAATACCGCATTGATGTTGGCGCTCTGACCCATGGTGAAGAAGTGATGCAGCCAGACGGTAAAAGACAGCACGGCGATGGTCATGGTGGCCATCACCAGCGACCGATAGCCGTACAGCACCTTGCTGGAGAACGTCGAAATGACCTCCGAATACACGCCGAACGCCGGCAGGATCAGGATGTAGACCTCAGGATGTCCAAACAGCCAAAACATGTTGGCGAAGTGCATCATGTTGCCGCCAAGCCCGTTGGTGAAATAGTGGAACCCGAGGTAGCGATCGAGCGCCAGTTGCGCGGTGGCCACGGTCAGCGGCGGCATCGCAAAAATCATGAGGATGCTCGTGCACAGCGCGGTCCACGTGAACAGCGGCATGCGCATCAACTTCATGCCGGGCGCTCGCTCCTTGTAGATGGTGACGGCGAAGTTGATACCTGTGAAGGTTGATCCCAGCGAGGCCAGCGAGAGTGCCCAGATCCAGTAATCCGGTCCGACCCCGGGACTGAACGTCGCTTCCGTATAAGGCGGATAGCCAAACCAGCCGCCAGTGGAGAACTTGCCGATAACCAGCGAAATCATCACCAGCGCGGCGCCCGCTGCGGTCAGGCCCAGACTGATGGAATTGAGCACGGGGAAGGAAACGTCCCGCGCACCAATCTGTAGCGGCATCACATAGTTAATGACGCCGGTGAGGAAGGGCATCGCCATGAAAAAAATCATGATGGTGCCGTGGGTGCTGAACAACTGGCCGAAATGATCGGGCGAGAGAAAACCGCCTCCCAGGCCGAACGCCTGCTGCGCCCGCATCAACGCCGCTTCGATCAACGCCCGCGCCAGCATCACGAAGGCGATCACGATGTACATGATGGCGATCTTCTTGTGATCGGGGCTGGTCACCCAGTCCGACCACAGCACGCGCCACAGACGGTATTTGGTAAGCAACGCGACGGTGACGATCGCGCCGATCACCACCAGCGACGCCGCGCCCGTGGCGATGCAGCCGTTGATGATGTTGCCTTCCGTGGGATGTTGCAGCATCTGCCAGAACGGCAGCGAATTCAGGCCGAGGCGCCCCAGAAACGGGCCGACGGAAACGGCGGTGCCGCTCACTGTTTTTGCTCCGGCATCAAAGGGGCGACGTTTTCAGCGCCTGGGGGTACCGCGCCGACTTGCCCCAAATCCGTCTGTGCCAGTGTCGCCTTGCCATCCATGGTGGCTTCGACGACGGCCGGAAATAGCGTCTTGCTCACGCCGGTCAGGTACACATGGCCATCCATGTCCCCGGCCTTGGGCAGCGCGGCAATCAAGTCGCCGAGGGTAGCGCGCTGCGAAATGACCTTCAGGGTCTGAGCGTCGAGGGGAATTCCGTTCGCGCGCACCTTGCTGACCCATGCATCGAAATCAGCCGATGTCATGGCGAGTGTGGTGAAATGCTCCTGGTGAAAGCCGCTGCCGTTGTACATGGTGTTTTCGCCCAAGAAGCGCCCAGGCTTGTTGGCCTGCAGATTCAGCTGCGTGACCATGCCGCCCATGGCATAGATTTGGCTGCCCAACGCCGGGATGAACAGCGACTGCATCACCGTGGCGGAAGTTATATGCATGGATACCGGACGTCCGGCTGGCATGGCCAGCATGCCGATGCTGGCAACGCCCTGGTCGGGATAGATGAATAGCCATTTCCAGTCGTATCCGATCACCTGCACGCGCAGTTGCGCCTGATCGGAAGCCAGCGGTTTGTACGGATCCAGCCTGTGCGAATCTCGCCACACGAAGAAAGCCAGCACCACCACGATGACGATCGGACCGCCCCAGGCGGTGATCTCCCACACGCGGGTGAACCCCCACTTGGGTGAGTACTTGGATGTCGTATTGCCATAGCGATAGCGCCAGGCAAAAAACGGCAGCAGGAGGAAGATCGGTCCCGCCACCAGCACCGCCATAATTCCAAGCACCTCGTAAAAGTGCCAGCGCTGGGCGTCGGCGACCGGGCCTTGTGGGTTGAGGAAGGTCAGATGGGTGCCACCGTCGCAGGCAGCGAGCAGCAGCACCAAGACACACAAGGCGACGCCACGACCCCACGCCACCGCTTTACGCACCCATCGCCGCGTCAACAGCCGGGTTCGATCGGAATTGATCGATGTCCGCTGGATCGGACGGTTCTCGCCGGCATCCGCGGGATGGATTGCCTGCACAGAGAATCTCCTTGCGCTGGGCCTTTTAACCCGAGCGCGACTGGATCGCGGCCTTAGGTTACGAAACGCTTGCACCCTCAGGCGACACAGCGGCACCTGCCGGGCACTATTACGCGGAAATGACCGTTTCTTTGCTACCGGCGCGGCAACAAGTCGGGGGTCAATCATGACCGAGAGACTAACCGGAAGTCGCCGTCATCGCGACACGCAATTTCGCTCTCCGGTAAAGCAGAAATGGATGCAACCGCGACCGGGCAAGTACGTTCGTTGTGCGCGACGATACGGTTTTCGTCGGCCGCAATGAGGAGCTCGAGTCAGCCCATCAGCTAGGCGGCTACCGCGATAACGGGATTGAGAGTGGCGGATCGGCCGCGGACCGCGCCTGCAATGCAATCCAAGACGGTGCGGACACGCGGTGTCGCGCGGTTCTCTCGGTGCACACCTAACCAGATACTAGCGTTGGGAATTGGCTCGCGTGTGGCGATCCGGCGCAACGTCGGTTCTGGATCGGCCCGAAATCTCGGCAACAAAGCGACGCCGCCGCCACAATAAGCAGCCCAGTGCCGCGTCTCGTAGCTCTCCGCCTTCAACACGACCAGCGCTCGACCGATATGCTCGTGTAGCCAGTTTGCCTGCTGGGAAAGATCGGCATCTAGGAAGGTGATGAGCTGATGACCTGGGCAGCCGCCCGCCACATCCGGCTCACCGAAACGCGCCAAATAGGCGATAGAAGCATATAAACCAAAAGCGATTTCGCCGATGTTACGGACAATCAATTCCTGGTGCTCGAAAGGCTGCAGACGCACGGAAATTTCGGCGTCCTGCGTTACGAGCGCCTTACCATGTAGAAAAGGATACGACTCGATCATTACATCGGGGTGCTGCGCGTGCAAAGCCGCAAAACACGGTGCCAGTAGGTGGCTTGTCACGAGTTGCGGACTCGTCACTCGGACCAACCCCTCCAGACGCATATCGCGCCCCGCTATTGCCTGCTGCACGGCCAGCGTCTCGGCTTCAACGCGCTCGACACTCGCGCGAATGCTTTCACCGGCGAGCGTGAGCACATATCCCGTCGGCGTGCGTTGCAACAAGCGCACACCCATACCAGCTTGCATCGAAGCAAGGCGGCGCCCGACCGTGGACTGGGTGACGTGCAGGTGTTTGGCGGCGCCCGCGAGAGTGCCGAGCCTGCTGAGCGCCAGAAAAAACCGCAGATCGTCCCAGTCCAGCATCACTCACCGTGCAAATATGCGTGTCCATAATTCAGGAACGCTTCTAATCAAATATCGCCGAGGCGCGTAAAGTCCAGCGATGACAATCTCCTTCCTACCACGAAACCAGTTGCAAGCCGTCCTCACGGATCTTCGGCGTCGGTCATGACACCTATTCCCGGGCCGACGCTTCAGACTCTGCGCTGCCGGACGGTCAGCTCGGGCGGCTTCCAGCAACTCAACTACCTTCGCGACCTGCCACCGCTGACAATTGAGGAGCGGTTTGGACTACCGACCGATGCTGCCGTCGCAACCCCGTCGGAAACCTTATTGGCAGCTCTTGGTTCCTGCCTGGCTGCGCGAATCCACGCCAACGCCGCAGCCGGATCAATCCTAGTGAACAGCCTGGAGATCGAAGTCGAGGCCGACATCGGACCGAGTTCGATGTGGAATCCCCCAGGCCAGGAACCGGGCTCGGCGGGGTTCGCATCAATCCGGGTCGCGGTGTTCATAGAAGCCAATACTTCTCGAGAGGCGCTGGACTCGCTGGTGGCCAACGCCAAGCTGTGGTCTCCCGTTGCAAACACGCTTCACGATCCGGTGCATTTGGACGTGACCATCCAACGGCCCGGATCCCGGAAACCGGAAGATGATTGAACTCATTCAATAACGGCGTGGGAAGCGTAGCGGTTCCTGTGGTCATAAAAGTTTACAGTTCTGGAGTTATGGCATGCCGAAGATCGTCGTCGTGACGGGAGCTGGGGCTGGTGTCGGTCGAGCCACGGCTGAAGAATTCGCCCGACAAGGCTACGACATCGGTCTCCTCTCCCGCGACCCGAACCGTCTGGAGCGCACGGCGACTGAGCTGCGTCGCCACGGCGTGCGAGCCCTACCAATCCCGACCGATGTCGCCGATGCCGACGCGGTCGAAGCCGCTGCCTCAAAGGTCGAGGACGAACTTGGCCCGATTGACGTTTGGGTCAATGTCGCCATGGCAACCGTGTTCGCCCCGGTAAGCAAGCTGACAGCCAAAGAGTTTGAACGCGGCACTCGCGTCACCTATTTGGGCCAGGTTCATGGCACCATGGCGGCGCTGAGCCGTATGCGGACGCGCAATCGCGGCATCATCGTCAATGTCGGCTCTGCTCTGGGGTATCGGTCGGTCCCGCTTCAGTCCATCTATTGCGGCGCCAAGTTCGCAATACGCGGCTTCACCGATTCTCTGCGCTCGGAGATCATCCACGACAAGCTCGACGTGCATCTGACCATGGTTGATTTGCCAGCCATGAACACGCCCCAATTCGATTGGGCGTTGAACAAAATGGGGAAGCGGGCGAAGCCGGTCGCTCCAATTTTCCAGCCCGAAGTAGCGGCGCGCGCGATCTTCTTCGCCGCTACGCATCGCCGTCGGGAAGTTTGGGTGGGCTACCCAACGGTGCAGGCGATTTTGGCCAACCGGATCGCGCCTGGGCTCATCGACAGGTATCTGGCATCGGCGGGATATTCCGGACAGCTTTCCGACGAGCCGCTCGGCGAGAACCCGCCGGCAAATTTATATGAGCCGGTGCCGGGAAATTACGGGGCGCATGGGCGTTTCGATGACCGATCGAAAGGCCGCAGTTGGGAGATGTTTACCGATCGGCACCGCACGGCGTTTTGGGCCGCGGCCGCGATCGGCGTCATCGCTGTGGTGCATCAGCTCGCAAAGCGCTTGGATATCTGATGACCATCTCCGCGTCATCTATCCAACATCCCAGGAAAAGCCAGTCCCGTGTAGTGCTTGGTCATGACCCTTTGACACGAGTGGCGTTCGCATCAGAAGCCGCACCGACGCATCGGCCCGATCGGCAAAATCGCTCGCCAGGATCGCGGGCATGAGCAGCCCGATCGAGGACTACGCCCTCATCGGCGATGGCGAGACGGCTGCATTAGTCAACCGGACGGGATCGGTAGACTGGCTGTGCTGGCCGCGGTTCGACAATGACGCCTGCTTCGCCGCCCTGCTAGGGACAACTGAAAATGGATGCTGGCGGGTTTCTCCAAAGGCCACGGTCCAGTCGATCGACCGGCGTTACCAGCAAGACACGCTGATCCTGGAAACAGACCTGCATACCAATGATGGGGCCATCCGGATCATCGACTTTATGCCCGAGCGGCAGACCTTCTCCTCATTGGTGCGGATCCTGGTCGGACTGCGCGGGCGCGTTTCGATACGCTCGGAGCTGCGGCTGCGCTTCGACTACGGCTCGCTGCCACCATGGTGCGAGGCTATCGAAGACGGTGTCGTGGCTCGGGTCGGCCCGGATATGATCATTCTCCGCGCCCCGGTACCGTTTGAGATTCACCAGCACTGCCAGAAGGCCGAGTTTACCGTCTGCGAGGGGGAACGCGTCGCCTTCGTGCTGAGCCATACCCGGGCCTCTCGCGGACTCCCTGCGCCGCTCGACGCGGAAAAGGCACTGACGGCGACCCAGTCGTACTGGCGCGATTGGATCGGCCGGTTCGATGACAGCAAGACAAAATGGCCCTCGGTGGTGCGCCGATCGCTGATCACGCTGAGAGCGATGATCTACAAGCCGAGCGGCGGATTGGTTGCCGCGCCGACCACCTCGCTACCAGAAGCGCCGGGCGGAGACATGAACTGGGATTATCGGTATTGCTGGTTGCGCGATGCGACATTCACGATAGGAGCACTCCTCAACGCAGGGTTCCATCAGGAGGCAAAAGACTGGCGCGACTGGCTGCTGAGCGCGATCGCCGGATCGCCCGAGCGCATGCGGATCATGTATCGCGTCGACGGTTCGCGACACCTGTCAGAGTGGACAGTCGATACGCTCCCTGGATACCGCTACGCGAGCCCCGTCCGGGTGGGCAATGCCGCCTCTACGCAGCACCAGATCGACGTATTCGGCGAGGTGCTCGATTGCCTCAGCCTGGCACGCAAGGGAGGGCTGCCTGTTTCTGCGCAGGAGAAAGCAGCGCAAGCGAAAATTGTCGAGCACCTGGAAAGAGTCTGGGATACCGCCGGATCCGGAATTTGGGAATCCCGCGCGCAGTTGCGGCGCTACACCTATTCAAACGTGATGGCTTGGGTCGGCGTTGATCGAGTTCTCAGTTTCCTCAAATCGGACGACGGCCAAGCCGACGCGGACTGGGAAACAGTCGATCGCCTGACAACATTATGTCGGACCATTCACGACGAGGTATGTCGCGAGGGTTGGAACGAGGGCCTCGGCACTTTCACCCAGCACTATGGCGGGCAGGAGATCGACGCCAGCCTGCTGCTGCTGCCGATTGTAGGCTTTCTGCCCGCCGATGATCCGCGCATGGTCGCCACGATC
Source organism: Alphaproteobacteria bacterium (assembly GCA_965276835.1). Classification (GTDB taxonomy): domain Bacteria; phylum Pseudomonadota; class Alphaproteobacteria; order BOG-932; family Roseiterribacteraceae; genus BOG-932. The sequence goes on along the minus strand of OZ255631.1, from coordinate 5,644,526 downwards.
GAAACCATCCGGCGCGAACTCACCGAAGGCGGGTTGGTGCGCCGGATGAAGGCAAAGCCGGGCAAGACCGAGGAAGGCGCGTTCCTCGCCTGCTCCTGCTGGATGGCCGACTGCCTATCGCTGCAGGGCCGCCACGAGGAAGCCCGCGCGCAGTTCGAGCGCGTGCTCGCGGTCGCCAACGATCTGGGTCTGCTGTCGGAGGAGTTCAACGTGCCGGCAAAGCACCTCGCCGGCAACTTCCCGCAGGCGTTGACGCATTTGGCGGTTGTCAATACCGCCCTCAATCTCTCTGGTTCCGTACTCCAGCGCGGGAGCGCCTAGCGCTTTTACTTTTCACTCAGTCGGTATCGACCGACAGCCTCAGGGAGACGCCGAAGTATGGCCTCGTCCGACCATTATGACCTTATCGTCATCGGCAGCGGCCCGGGCGGCGGATCGCTGGCGCACCGATTGGCCCCGACCGGCAAGCGCATCTTGATGCTGGAGCGCGGCGATTATCTTCCTCGTTCGCGCGCGAATTGGGACAGCAAGACCGTATTCGTGGACGGCGCATATCAAGCCACCGACATTTGGTACGGCAAGACCGGCGAGACTTTCCGTCCGGGGCTGCACTACTACGTTGGCGGCAACTCCAAGGTTTATGGCGCGGCGCTGTTCCGCCTGCGGGAGCGCGACTTCGGGGAGCTGCAGCACAAGGACGGTGTCTCGCCAGCCTGGCCGCTCGGCTACGACGTGTTCGAGCCATACTACTGCGATGCCGAAGCGCTATTCCATGTGCACGGCCAACGCGGCGAAGATCCCAATGAGCCGTGGTCGAGCAAGCCCTACGCCTACCCGCCGGTAAGTCATGAGCCCCGCATCCAAGCGCTGAGCCACAGGCTTTCCGGCGAAGGCCTGCATCCCTTTCACCTTCCGCTGGGTATTTTGCTAGATGAGAAGGACGGCAAGCCCACACCGACCAGCCCATGCATCCGATGCGACACGTTTGACGGCTTTCCCTGCGCGATCAACGCCAAGGCGGATGCGCAGGTAATCTGTGTCGACCCGACATTGGCCGCCCACCCCAACTTTACGCTGCTGACTGGCGCTTACGTATCGAAGCTCGAGACAGACGCATCGGGCAGGAACGTCAGCCGCGTTCATGTGACCCGTAACGGGCAGGAAGAGCGTTACTCCGCAGACGTCGTGGTCGTGGCTTGCGGCGCGCTCAACTCCGCACTCCTGCTCCTGCGCTCGGCGTGCGATGCTCATCCGCGTGGCTTGGCGAACGGCTCGGACCAGGTCGGGCGCAACTACATGCGCCACAACATGTCCGTGCTGATGGCGTTGCTGAAGGAGCAGAACCATACCGTTTTCCAAAAAACACTGGCCGTAAGCGACTATTACTTCGGCTCGCACGATTGGACATACCCGATGGGGTTGATCCAGATGTGTGCCACCTCGCACGGCGAACAGATACGCGGTGAAGAGCTGCCGTCTTGGTTGTCTTGGCTGCCGGAAATGCCGTTCGAGAAGATGGCCGAGCACTCGATAAATTTCTGGCTGCAGAGCGAGGATCTCCCGCGGCCCGAAAACCGCATTTTCTATGACGGGAACAATGTCGTCCTCGACGTCACCGAAGGCAATAAAGAGGCGGCCCACCGCCTCAAGCAAAAACTGGAGGATCTGTTGGAGCCGATCGGGGCACACAAGCACCTGTTCGAGCGCAGCTTCTATCTCGGCAAGAGCATTCCAATCGGTGGCACGGCGCACCAGGCCGGCACTTGTCGCTTCGGTCCGGACCCGGCGAGTTCCGTGCTGAACCTCGATTGTCGCGCCCATGAGGTCGACAATCTTTACGTCACGGACGCCAGCTTCTTCCCGTCGATCGGCGCGGTGAACCCCACGCTGACGATCATCGCCAACGCCCTTCGCGTTGCGGACCACATCGCGGACCGCCTGAAATGATCGAGTTCCAACAGCCCTAGGATTACGACCGGTGGCAGACCGCCCTCTCTCGATCGACATCCGCAACCCGCTGCTGCTCAAGGCGAACGACCTTGTGCTGCTGACGCGCGAAGACGGCAATTTTCCGCTCGATATTCCCGGCTTCGGGCTTTTCTATCGCGATACCTGCTATCTCGGCGCCTATGCGTTGCGCCTGCACGGCACGAATCCGTTGCTGCTCATGGCATCGGATATCGAAGGCATGGCGGCGCAAATCGAGCTGACGAACAGCAAGCTCGCGACGGCCAACGGAAAAACCATTCCCGACCACAAGCTGAGCGTGCGGCGCACCTTGCTGGTCCTCGACGAAGGGCCAGTCTTTATCGACACGATCATAATTCACAATTACGCCGACGACCCAATCGTATTGCCCGTCTCGCTCGAGTTCCATACAACTTTCAAAAGCATGTTCGTCCTGCGCGGCGCCCCAGAAGGCGAGCGCGGGCAGTTGCAGGCGCCCGCTTGGGACGAGACCGCGTTGCGATTCTGCTACAACGGCGCCGACGGCGTACAACGCACGCTGCTCGTTGACTTCTCGCTGACGCCGATCGTGGCGCCGCGCACGACGGAACAGACCGCTGCGCATTTCGAATTTTCGCTTGCTCCCCATGCGAGCCAGGATTTGGTCGTCACTTGCCGGGTCGACGAACGGCCGGTGGGCGAGCCCGGCCCGGTCTCGGCTCGCGCACCTCGCAGCGCCGAGCTCATGTGCCAAGCCAAGGAGGCCGCGTCCGACCATTTGCTCGATGGCTACGCACGCCTTGAGACTTCGAGCAAGGGATTCGGCGACGTGGTTGCCCGCTCACTGTCGGATTTGGCGCTGCTCGAAGTGCAGCGCGGCGAACACCGCTTCACCGCCGCCGGGGTGCCGTGGTTCGTGGGGCTGTTCGGTCGAGACAGCCTGTTGCCGACTATCCAATGCCTCGCCTTCAACCCAGATCTCGGCGCCCGCACCACGCGCGCTCTGGCGCCTTGGCAAGGTCGCGGGAACGACGACAAAACGCGCGAAGAGCCGGGCAAGATTCTCCACGAGTTGCGGGTCGGCGAACTCCCCCATCTGCACGAAGTGTCACAGACGCCAAGTTACGCCACCGTCGATGCGACCCTCGTGTTTCTCATTGCTATCGCCCGCCATGTGAATTGGACGGGCGACATAACGCTGTTCCATGAGTTGCGTCTCAACATCGACGCTGCCCTGGCCTGGCTCGATCGTAAGCTTGCGGACGGCGAAGGCTACGTCACCTATGATGGATTGGCGGAGGGCGGCCAGCCGGTCAATCAAAGCTGGCGCGATTCCGGCACGGGCGTGCTGCGCCAGGACGGGTCCTACCCCGTTCCACCGCTAGCCCTGGTAGAGGTGCAGGGCTACGCCTTCCAGGCGATGACCTTGGTGGCCGGCTTGCTGCGTCGCACCGGCGAGACCAAGCGCGCGGAGCGGTTGGAAGCAGCGGCAGCCGAACTGCAACAACGGTTCCTCGATAAGTTCTGGATGAAGGCGGAGGGTTGCTACTGCCTGGCGCTGGAACACGGCGGAAATCAGGTCGCCTCCGTCACCTCCAACGCCGCTCAGGTACTGTGGACCGGGATCGCGACCCCGGACCACGCGGCATCTATCGCGCAGCGTATCATGCTGCCGGACATGTTTTCTGGCTGGGGTGTGCGTACGCTCTCTGCCGATCATGCTGCGTTTGACCCTCTCGCCTATCAGCAGGGCAGCGTCTGGCCATTCGATAATGCCTTGATCGTGTCAGGCCTGCGCCGCTACGGCCAGAACAGCGCCGCCCTGCGCGTGACCGCCGCTACGCTGGACGCGGCATCTGGCTTCCGTCACGGTCGCTTGCCCGAGTTCATCGCGGGGACGAAGCGCCAGCCCGGCGACGGCCCGACCCACACGCCGCGGGCGGACCCGCTACAGGCATGGTCGGCGGCCGCGGTGCCCTTCATGGTCACCGAACTGCTCGGGCTCGACGCCGACGGCTTTGCCGGACGCCTTTATGTGCGCCAGCCTTTGCTGCCCGACGGCGTCGACGGGCTCGTGTTGCACGATATTCGGGCGGCCGCCGGGTCCGCCTCCCTTCGGTTTACCCGTCGCGGCGAGGCCGTGGATACCGAGGTAATAGCAACGGACGGCGCCCTGGAGGTCGTGTTGCAATGACGCCAACCGCAGCGATCTGCGCTCCCACCGCATCCTGGAACTATCGCGAGATCGGCTGGCGCTCAGCCCCTCCACCGCGCGCAGGGCAGTCCAGGCACGGGCGCCTCGATGGCGGCAATGCTGCCGTCCAGCGGATGATCGGCTGCATCCTTGTCGGCGATCGACCAGCGCCCCGAGGTGACAAACAAGGTCCGCAGCTCCGGACCGCCGAACGCAACCATGGTCGGAAACTTGAATGGCGTACGCAGCTCGCGCTCGACTCTGCCGTCCGGATCGAAGCGGAGAATGCGCCCCTGGCCGTTGATCGCAGACCAATAGTAGCCGTGGCTATCGATCTCGGCCCCATCCGGACCAGGTGGACCGTCCACCCGGGCGAACAGCCTGCCCCGCGCCATTTCTCCAGTTTCGGGGTCATAGTCCCAAGCCTTGATTTCACCAGTTTCGGTATGGCTGTGATACATGGTGCGGCCATCCGGGCTCCACGCCAGGCCGTTCGACAGCGCCGACTTATCTCCAGCAGCGACCAGCCGGTCGTGTTCCAGCCGCCACAACGGCCCCTGTTTCGGGCCGGGCGGCCCCACGAGCGGAAGCAGGGAATGGCGCATCGGCCCGACCCAGAAACGGCCGGCGCGGTCGCACTTGCCGTCATTGAGGAAGAAGCGACGCGGATCATAGGGAGCGGGAGCCACAAGAGAAAGCGATCCGGTGGCGAGATCAAATCGGTAAGCGCCGGTACGAAGGCCAACCAGGACGCTGCCATCCGCCGGGCCGCCGCCGAGCGCCAGGCAACCGATCCAGGCGGGCATCGTCCAGCTCTCGTTCAATCCCGTCTCCGGGTCAAGGCGATGCAGCGCCGGCTGCTGGACATCGACCCAGTACAAGCGAGCGGTTCGATCGCACCAGACCGGACTCTCTCCCGTGATCGATGGCCGCCGCAGCACCAGCCGCCATGGCGGCATCTTCGATTCGGTCATGACAGAACTTCCTTCCAATTGCGCCTTGCCGAGGCATCACCTCCCCCACTCTCACATGTTAGGATACCCCATGTCACAGAACGTATCTGAGTTCGTCTGGAAGCGGCTTTCCGAGTGGGGACTCTCGCGGGTCTATGGCTACCCGGGCGACGGCGTTGGCGGCCTCGACGTGGCGCTCGAAAAGGCGAAGGAATTTATGCACTATGTCCAGGTGCGCCACGAAGAAATGGCCGCCTTCATGGCGTCCGCGCACGCAAAATTCACCGGCCAAGTCGGCCTCTGCTACGCCACATCCGGCCCGGGCGCCATTCATTTGCTCACCGGACTGTATGACGCCAAAGCCGATCACGTTCCGGTGGTTGCCATCGTGGGCCAGCAGGCGCGCTCGGCGCTCGGCGCTACCTATCAGCAGGAAGTCGATCTGCAAAATCTGTTCAAGGACGTGGCCAGCGAATTCGTCATGACCGCGACCGTTCCAGGCCAGGTTCGTACGCTGATCGACCGCGCGGTCCGGATCGCGCAGGCCAAGCGGGCGGTCACGTGTGTGATCATTCCCAATGACCTACAGGAACTCACCTATGCCGACCCGCCGGTGCGGCATGGCACGACCCACACGGGTGTCGGCTACCCGGGCGAGTCCCGGCTTCCCGACCTGGCCGCGTTGCACCGAGCCGCAGACATCCTCAACCAGGGCAAGAAGGTCGCCATGCTCGTCGGAGCCGGATGCCTATCCGCGACAGACGAGGTGATCGCGGTGGCTGAGCGGCTCAACGCAGGTATCGCCAAGGCGTTGCTTGGCAAGGCTGTCGTGCCTGACGACTTGCCCTACGTAACGGGCTCGCTCGGATTGCTCGGCACCAAGCCGTCCTGGGACCTGATGCAGGAATGCGACACCTTTCTGATGGTCGGCTCCGCCTTTCCCTATAGCGAGTTCCTTCCCAAGCCAGGGTCCGCCCGTGGCGTGCAAATCGACATCGACGGCGCCAATCTCAGCTTGCGCTACCCAATGGAATACAGCCTTGTCGGCGACAGCGCCGAGACGCTGCGCGCCCTGCTTCCCATGCTCGAACAGAATACGAACGCGAGCTGGCGGGATACCATCGAGAAGAACGTCGCTTCTTGGTGGAAAACACTCGAGGCGCGGGCCATGAGTCCGGCTGATCCGATCAACCCGCAACGCGTCTTTTGGGAGCTTTCGCCTCGCTTGCCGGAGAACTGCATCCTGACCGCCGATTCCGGCTCGGTCGCCAACTGGTACGCGCGTGACATAAAGATCCGGCGCGGCATGAAAGCCTCTCTCTCCGGCGGGCTCGCGTCACTCGGGGCGGCGACGCCCTATGCTATGGCGGCCAAGATGGCGTTTCCTGAAAGGACCGTCATCGGTTTCATCGGCGACGGCGCCATGCAGATGAACGGGCTGAACGTCATGATCACCGTGTCGAAATACTGGCGCGAGTGGTCCAACCCGCACTTCATTATCATGGTCCTGAACAACCGTGATCTGAATCAGGTGACCTGGGAGGAGCGCGTACAGCTCGGAGAGGGGAAGACCGAGCTGACACAGTCCATTCCAGACTTTCCCTATCATAAATATGCGGAACTGGTCGGATTGAAGGGCATCTTTTGCAATGACCCTGAGAAGATCGGTGCCGCTTGGGAGGAGGCACTCGCCGCCGATCGCCCGGTAATCCTGGAAATGTACACCGACCCGAACGTGCCGCCGCTGCCGCCGCACATCACGCTCAAAGACGCGAAGAATTTCATGTCGATGATGCCCGATGAGCCCGAACTGGGCAGCGTGCTCAAGAACAGCGCCAAGGAGATTCTGGCGGGCATCCTGCCGCACCGGAGCTAGGCCGGCAGCGCATCGAGCAATCTACGCTCAGAGCTCATCAACGTGAACTTGCGGAGGAAGCATGGCTTGGCGAGAACTGCGACCGGACAACGGCCGGGCAACGCGCGATATCGGGACAAAGCGTGGCCCTGTCCGTGCCGACATCAACCGAGCGGCGACCTCGACAAACGGGAACACGCTGTCCCTCCCCACACCGCCAACACTGAGTGAGTCGACGACGGTCAAGGCAGCGCGCCGCCTCAACCGCGCTGCCGGGATGATCGCGGCGTCTGTGCTGGCTGATAGCGCGATGGAGCACTACCGCGGCAGCTTTCACAACAAGGCGATGTGGACGCCCCTCATCTCCTCGGCGCTTTCGCTCGCCGTCAGTGTGCATGGGCATCGGGACAAAAACCACGGCGCACATCGTGGGCGGGACGTTGTCTACGCCGCGGCGGCGCTGACCGGTATCGTCGGCACTGCCTTTCATCTCTACAATATCACCAAGAAGCCGGGGGGATTGTCTTGGCAGAACGTGTTCTATTCGGCGCCGATTGGAGCGCCGGCGGCCCTGTCGCTTTCCGGGCTCATGGGATTTCTCTCCGAGCGCGTGCGCGATAACCCGCCGGGAACGCGCCCGTCCATCGGTGGCTTCCCGGCCGGACGGGTGGTTGCGGCGCTGACGGGGGCTTCACTACTCGGCACGATGGGCGAAGCGGGCTTGCTTCACTTTCGCGGCGCGTATCACAACCCGTTCATGTTGGTGCCGGTGTCGGTACCTCCGGTCGCTGCGGCGCTCCTCGGCAGCACAGCACTCGGCAAATCCCGTGTACGTCGGCCATTCACGCGCTGGTGGTTACGTGCGACCACGCTGATGGGTATCGCGGGGGTCGGTTTCCACGCCTACGGCGTCTCCCGCAACATGGGTGGATGGCGTAACTGGCGACAGAACCTCTTCAACGGACCGCCGCTTCCCGCGCCGCCCTCTTTTACGGGCTTAGCGCTGGCCGGCCTCGCGGCACTTGGCCTGCTCGAGGACAATCCAGATGACTGAACTGCCTCGCTATCCAGGCTATGACGTCTTGGACAAACGGATCACACTTTCCTGGGACGCGATCACGCGCCGCGTCATCAACCGTCGCCTCGCCGTATCGCATGAGCCGAACTTCTTCACCGCCGCGGAATGGGCGGTCGCAGACGCGGTGTGCCGGCGAATCCTGCCGCAGCCCGTAGACCGCCCGCCCGTGCCGCTTGCGGCGTTACTTGATGCCAAGCTCGTGGCCGACAGCGGTGACGGCTTTCGGGAGGGCGACATGCCTTACATGAGGCAGGCCTGGCAACAGGGGATTGCAGCGATTGAAGCCGAGAGTAAGGCGCGCCACGACGGGCGAGGCTTTGCAACGCTCGACGCTGTCGAGCAGGACGCACTTTTGGACATGATGCATCGCGGTGAGCTGAACGCGCCTGCGTGGGATGGCTTGGGCGCCCGCAACTTCTTCACCAAGCGAATTCTGACCGATGTGCCGGGGCTCTACTACAGCCATCCGACCGCCTGGTCGGAAATGGGGTTCGGCGGCCCCGCGAGCCCGCGCGGCTATGTCCGCATGGAGCTGAACCGGCGCGACCCGTGGGAGGCGGCGCAGGCAACTCCCGGCCACGAGGCGAGCGCTTTGCGGGAGAACAAGCGTGTCCTCTGACCCTTTGATCACGCCGCGCGCGACGGGTGGTCGCGCTCCTGACGTTTTCGTCGAAGGCGGCTGGGTGCCGATGCGCGAGTATCGGAAGACCGAAGCCGTCGATTTCGTCATCGTCGGGACGGGCGCTGGCGGCGGCACCCTCGCCGCGTTGCTCGCCGAGCAGGGATTCTCCGTTGTTGCGTTCGACGCTGGCCCGTTCTTCCGCCCGCTCGAGGATTTCGCCTCCGACGAAAGCGAACAGAACAAGCTGTACTGGACCGACAAGCGGGTGACGACGGGCGCCAATCCGATCCGCATGGGCGGCAAAAATAGCGGCAAGGCCGTCGGTGGCTCGACCGTTCATTACGCGATGGTGTCGCTCCGCTTTCGGCCCGAGTGGTTCAAGTCGCGCACGACGCTCGGCTACGGAGCGGACTGGCCGATCTCCTGGGAGGAGATGTGGCACTACTACGGCGAGGCCGAGCGTCAGATCAATATCTCCGGCCCAATTCGCTACCCCTGGGGACCGAAGCGCCCGCGCTATCCCTATCGCGCGCACGAGCTGAACAGCGCCGGGAAGCTGCTGGCGAAGGGCTGCGAGGCGATCGGCATCGACTGGACCGAGACACCGCTCGCCACCCTTTCCGCCCCGCAGCGAACGAAGGAAGGCAAGTCGCCGCCGTGCGTGTATCGCGGCTTCTGCCGCTTCGGTTGCTCGACCAACGCCAAGCGCTCAGCGCTAACCGTCTGGATCCCGCGCGCGCTCAGCGCCGGTGCCGAGGTGCGCGACCTCGCAATGGTCGGGCGGATCGCGACCGGCGCGGATGGCAGAGCGACCGGCGTTCACTATCACCGGGAAGGCGAATGGCACTTCCAACGCGCACGCCACGTCATCGTCGCCGGCTATGCCGTCGAGTCTCCTCGCCTCTTGCTGAACTCGTCTACGGACCGGCATCCCGAGGGGCTGGCGAATAGCTCGGGCTTGGTCGGCAAGAACCTGATGACACAGTCCAACCAAGCGGTCTGGGGCAGGATGGAGGACGAGGTCCGCTGGTATAAAGGACCGCCATCGCTCGCGATTACTGAGCACTGGAACTACGACGACCGAAAGGACTTCCACGGCGGCTACTGCTGGATGGGTCAGGGACCGCTACCGATCGAATGGGCCGCAGTACAAACCGGGTCGAAGGAGCTGTGGGGCCAAGCGCTGCATGACGCCATGCTCGACTACAACCATATGATTGGCGTGAAGATGGTCGGAGAAATGCTGCCCGATGAGGCCAACCGGGTGACTCTGGCTGACGACACGGATCAATACGGGTTGCGGGTCGCCAAGATCACCTACAAATGGGGCGAGAACGACAAGGCGCTGATCGAACATGCGTTGGAACAGATGGGGCGCTCCATCGCGGCGATCGGCGCGCGCGACATGTTCCGCCAGGAGGACGACACAAATCACCTGGGCGGCACGGTGCGCATGGGCGACGATCCGGCGCAAAGCGTGGTCAACGCCGACTGTCGAAGCTGGGACGTCCCCAATTTATGGGTGTGCGACGGCTCGGTGTTCCCGACGGTGGGCGGCGTCAACCCGGCCCTAACGATCCAGACCATCGCCATGCGGACGGCAACGCGGATCGGCATCCTCGCCAAGCGCGGAGAACTCTGATGACCCGGCACCGCGCGCAAGACCATTTCCTGACGAGAGGCGAGCAGCAGTGACCGTATCAGACATCGTCATCCTGATCGTGCGCTACGGTATCGTCGTGCTGTTCTTTCCGGCAAGTGCACTGGACAAGATCTTCAACTTTAATGGCGCCGTGAAACAGGCGCAGCAAGTATTCAAGTCGTACCGGATCGCAGTGGCACTGATCTTGATAGGCGTGTTTGTAGAACTGGTCATGCCTCTGGGGATATTGACCGGGATCGCCGATCGGCTCGCCGCCTTTGTTTTGGCCGGCTATTGCGCGGTCACCGCCATCTTGTTCAAGCGGTTCTGGGGGCCAGGCGACTTCTGGAAGTCAGGGGAAAGCAAGGGCCGTAATCTGTTCTGGGATTTTTTGAAGAACTTCTCCCTCGCATCCGGCTTCCTTTTGATCACCGTCGGACTCGATGGCCACGCTTGGCAAACCTTCGTGCATCAACCTCTCGCTTCCTCCCACCCTTACGCAATATCGACGCCGCTGACTGATTCCGGAGACACAAGATGAGCAACCCGATCGCGATGCTTGCGAATATCGCCGGCAAACAGCAGGCCGACGAGAAGAGTGGTCTCCGGCCAAGCGTGCCGTATTGGCACCTTTGGGCCGACGAAGAGGGCGTCAGCCATCAGGCTCAGTGCGCACTGAAGGAGTTCGAGCTGAAGGGCGTCGGCGGGGCCGACCCGCAGTGGAACAACAAGCACGATAGGCACCCCTCGACCGTGGTGGTCACGGTGCAGCCCGTCGGCTGGGTCGGCGACTGGCACGAAAACCCGGCACCGCAATGGATCGTGGTTCTGTCGGGACGCTGGTGGATCGAAAGCATGGACGGGACCCGCATCGAGCAGGGTCCGGGGGAGTTTTCCTTCGGCGAAGATCAGAACTGCACCCAGAGCGAAGACGGCCGCAAGGGCCACCGGTCAGGCACGCTCGGCGACCAGCCCGCCGTGCTGATGACGGTGCAGTTGCATATCGATCCGCAGCGTCAGCCTTGTCACATACGGTGATCGGGTGAGCGCTCAACAACTCAAAAGCATTCAGGGTTTTCGGCTTGTGACGGCGGATATCCGACGGCTGACACGCTTTTACCGGGATGTGCTCGGGTTCGCAGTGGAAGGAGCGGTGCGGCCGATTGCAGCCGGGGAGATGGAATTGCTCGGGTTGACTGGGAAGGGCAAACGTCAAATCTTGAGCATCGGCGGACAGAGTGTGTCGCTCGACCAGTTCGAAGCCGCGGGCCGTCCCTATCCCGGCGACAGCGATGCGGCCTCACTTTGGTTCCAGCATCTGGCGTTCGTTGTGGTCGATATCGCAGAGGCCTACGCGCGCCTGCGTGATGCGCCTCAGATCTCCGTCGGGGGACCGCAGCACCTGCCTCCGGAGTCCGGCGGTGCCCATGCCTTCAAGTTTCGCGATCCGGACGGACACCCGCTTGAGCTGCTACAGTTTCCGCCGGCGGGCGTGCCGACGGCCTGGCAGGACCGCAGCGCGTTGCCGACACAGATTGCGCTGGGCATCGACCACTCAGCCATCAGCGTCGGGAAGGCCGATGTCAGCATCGGCTTCTACACCGCTCTCGGCCTCAAATCGGGCAAGGGAACCTATAACAAAGGGCCCGCGCAGGAAAGGCTCGACGGTCTGAAGAACGCCAAGGTCGCCGTCACACCGATGGCCCCCGGCATCGAGCCGCCTCATCTGGAGCTGCTCGCTTACAACGTTCCGCCCGCACCGGCCGCCACCCCTCTCCGGCCGAACGATGTCGCGGCGACACGGGTCATCTGGCGAGGCAGCAGCGCTGCGCTCTTCAGGGATCCGGATGGTCATCTCCATCAAGTCGAGGAATACAAGCTCTCGGGACGGCGGCCGCCACCATTGACCACGACGACCAAGCCGTTTCCCCAAAGCGACGATCCTCAGCGGGCATCCTGTATCAGCATCGGTTAGGACTACTCCGAAGGAGCTTCGACAATGACCCAAGACACCTCCTTGCTGCCGGGCCGTCTCCTGCGCAAGGCAGGGCCGCCCAAGCCCGTGAAAGATTTTGCCGGTGTGCAGATCGACGACCCACGCCTGGCCCAAGTGCTGTCTCCAGACGCGAAGCTGCTCTGCCTTTATGAGGGAACCCTGCATGGCGAGGGCACACTGTGGGAGCCTGACCGCGACCGCCTCGTATGGTCCGATGTCCCGAACCGACGGCTGCTGGCTTGGCATCCCGACGGGCATGTGGAGGTCGTGATCGACGGAACCTACTTCATGAATGGCAATGCACTGGATGCCGAAGGGCGGCTTGTGCATTGCGAGCACGGGCGCCGCTGTATCAGCCGCTCAGAAGGCAATGGCGATCCGGTACCGATCATCACGCATTTCGAGAACAAGCGTCTCAATTCGCCGAACGACGTCACGGTCGCCTCGGACGGCACCATCTGGTTCACGGACCCGACCTTCGGACTCTTGATGCCGAGCCAGGGCAGCCTTGTCGAGCCGGAACTCGACCATCGCAGCGTCTACCGCTTCGACCCCCGCGATGGCGCGCTGCGCCGCATGGCCGACTTCGAGCAGCCGAACGGTCTGTTCTTTTCTCCGGATGGCCGCACACTTTATGTCTCTGACACGGCGCTCTCTTTGAATGAGATCCCGGGGCCGGAAACCGGCAAGACACACAAGATCGAGGCGTTCGACGTGGCGAAGGACGGCAGCCTCTCCAATCGCCGTTTCTTCTGTCACACGCATCACGGATATCCCGACGGCTTCAAAACCGACACACGGGGCTGGATATGGACCACGGCAGGAGACGGGATACATGTCTTTGCGCCCGAGGGGAAACAACTCGGTTACTTCCCTACACCGGACATCTGCGCGAACTGCGCATTTGGCGGCCCGGAGATGACACGCCTGTTTATCGCCGCCACAAAATACCTGCTGGCGATCGACTTAGCCCTGTGAAGCGTGGTTCGCTCTGCAAAAAATGTCCCTGATGCATATTCGGAGGGACCGGGTGTCAGCACGAGATTGAGCGATTTGACGACACCGGAGCGCCGATTACGACCTCGGCCTGTCGCGTCGCCGTCCTCTTCTTGCGCGTTGCGCCAGCGACTTGTCGCCGGATTTCCAAGCTTTGACGTTCTGTGCTTTCCACCGCAAGGCCGGACTGGATTCTATCGAGGCGCGCACGGTCTCCGGCACCTCGAGAACGGACGCGTCGATCTCACCCCGGTCCAGCACGGCATCCAGAAATGCACTCTCCCCCGCCGTGAACTGAAACAGCGGTGCGAGCTTATCGCGGCACTCCGCCGTGACGCTCTCGAGCCAGGCCGCCGGACCGCCGAAGGGATCGAAATACCGAACCTACAGGCACATTGTGAGCTTGCCCGTGATGTCGCCGACCTCGCATCCGATCGCCTCAGGCGAGGCCGTGCGCCAGTCGAAGCTCTTGGCGCTCGCGCCGATCATCAAGGTGGCCGCCTTGATTTTCGCCCAGTCGAGAGACGGCATAGCGATGATCCGGTGCGCGTCGAACAGATCGCGCGCGGTGCGCCGCGTGACCAGCGCAATCATCTTGCCGGCAACGATCTCGTGGATATCGAGAACCGGAACATTTGTGGCCTGGTAGGATCCGATTGCCGCCGATGGCATGCGATCCACGCCGTAAAGGGGCCGCGACAGAGATAGTTGATGTCGGTCTCGATGGTCCCCGCGCCGCCCAGCGCGGAGGCGTAGCGATAAATCCATTTGCCGCCAGCGTGCTCGGACGGTTCACGCCGCGCGGCATAGCTTTTCGATTCCATCAACCGCTCGATCCGGTCTTCCAATCCCGCCGGTCGGCGTTCATCTGCTCCTTCTCGAGCGCGCCGACATAGTTGACGTCGATATCGACCGAGAGGCGGTCCAGATCGGAATGGAAGACGTTGAGCGCTGTACCGCCCTTCAAGGCGACGCGCGGCCCGAATCAGCGTCTCGGCGCCGAAGGCATCGAGAATGTCGATCAGCCGGATCACACGCTCCAGCGTCGCGGGCTGGAGCTGCCGCTCGGCCGCGATGTCCTGAAGGGTTTCTCGCGACGCAACCATCAGACGCTTTCAAAGGCGGCGTCGACCGCCTGCGCTGGGAGAAGCAGCGCCATGGCTCGACGAGCACCGCATGACCAGGCTCGGCGCCCAGTGCGTAGTGCTTCGATCGCGGAAGCCGTGCCCGTAGGCGCGCCAGGACGTCGTCGGCGACGCCGAGCGCGGCGCGCCGCTTCTCGACCCACCAACCGGAAACGGAGGCGAGCGAGCGATTGTCCAGCAGTTCGACATAGCCGGCGACCTTCGCCGGATCGAGATAGCGCACCAGGTCCAGCGACTTCAGGACTTCCTCGGCGCCGCCCGCAAGTTCCGGCCGGTGCAAGATGTCGACGACCGTGCGTTCGACTGCGGTGACACGGACCGCCGCCCCCTGCCGATCCATGGTCACGGTCAGGTAGTCGGCCGGGCCAGCCGCCGCCAACGCCTTCGGCGGAGTGACGAAGCGGCAGGCGCCAAATGGCAGGTCCACGCGTTCGATCCGTCCGGCGCTGATGAGCTGAACCTCGTTGAACTCGGAGTAGGCTATGCCGTGCAGCTCAAGCGCGGAGTGAAATCCCAGGACGCCATCGGAGCGCAGCTTGCTCGCCGCGGCGAAGCGGTCGATCACCATCCGCTCGGCCGCCAGGTGGGCCGGCACCGCAGCAAATACCTCGCGACTGACGCGCTTGGTGTTGCCAGCACGCAGATGATGCCGGAGCAGGCTCGTAACATTGGCCGCGCCCGCCGGATGGCCGAAAGCCGCAGCGAACTCCGCCCGGGTGAAGACCGGATGAGCCGACAGAAAGCTGGCCGTTTTGTGCTGGCGAGGCTGCATGGTGGGTCTGTGATTCTGCGTCAGAGTGGTCAATAAATAGCCATTATGACGCATATTTGTTAACAATGTCTTCTCAAGAGCAAAAGCCAGTCCGCCATATTCATCGCTAAAAGCGCTCCGAAAAGGGCATTTAATACCCCTTTCAGCGTATTTTCCAGAATGACGCGACCCTGGGAGCCATCGAACGCCATAGCCCCCAAGAGGCCACAGGGGAAGGCCTTCCCCTGTGGCCGAGCCTGTCGTCTCGGCCAACCCCTTCTACGGGACACTCCGCAACGCCCCGGGAGTGAGAGTGCGGACCCGGTTTCCGTGACGGGTTGAAGGCTGGGAGAGAGACTCCCGGCGCCCGTCGCGGAGATCCGCGATGTCCAGACATACCGCTCGCGCCCGTTGCCTTGATCTAATGCGTACCGGACGTAGTTCGCTGACTCGCGTTAAGCTGTCGGGATAAGTGGGTTATTCCAAAACACAGTTAGAGCCAAACGACTTAGGATGGGGGCGGAGAGGGGAAAAATCTAAGAACTAATTGATAAAGCTCAAGTCGTGTTAGCCCTCCGAATGCCGAGGTCACAAACGTAAAGCGGCCGCTGCAGATCAATCAGACACTAAAGCGTGGGCTGGCGCGGGGGTCGAAAAATGCAAAATCTGATTTTCTCATTTATTTTCAATAACATAGACAGAGGTAAAACTCATTCGAATCCGGCCCCCGGAGGCACAACCTTCACTGAAGGCAACATTCGGCGAGCCACGACGAGGAGCCGTACCTCGCAGTCTCATTCGTGCTCGCAAGCCCCGAGCTGTGGTTTTTGCAGGCTCTCGCCCTCCTACAGCACCCCAAAAAGCTGAGCCCTGCGGACGACCCTTTGATCGTGAATCGCCCTGCATTAATCTTGCATCCTAGCAGACGCGACGACTTAGCGGACGGGACGACGATGGGTGGTCGAGATGACATACCGGGCGACGCACGCAGTCCGATCTCATACGACGGTCGTGCTCGTGGCGATGCGCGCCGCACCGGTGCGTCCGTTAGGCGTCGCTCGAACCCGTTCAGTGGCCCAACAGCGCGACGAATTTTGCGGAAGCTTACTCCCCCGCCAACGACAACGAGCCTGGAAGTCTGGGGAACCACTGACACCGGGATGCCGGCATCAGTCGACTGCCGTGGCGTAACCATTGCGGACAACGAGCCCCGCTCGGGCGGCTTGAACCATGATACTTGGCCAACCGGACTACAGGTGTGACTTACATGCCGGACCAACCAACAGAACTCGCACCGCCGTCGGTCGAGCCGGCGAGCCGGCGCGAAAGCCCTCCTCCCGCGCTCGAACGATCAGAAGTCCCGCTCTACTTTCGTCAGTTCAAGAACGCTGCCGTTCTTAAGAAACTGGCCCATAGCGGCAAAGGTCCGCTGTACCAGTTGATCGGAAAAAACGCCTGGTACGAGACAGCCGACATCGTCGCCTGGCTGGCTGGCCGAAAACACTCCGGGCCGTCGCACAGGCAGGACAACGCAGATACTCCCGCTGAACCCCCGCAGGACACGGCCAAACGAGAAAGGCGCGGCCGACCGACCAAAGCTGCCCAATGGCGACGCGCACAAGCCGGCCAAGGCGAGTTGTAAGCACCTGGATGGACCCAAGGCACGGGAAAGTCCTTATCCGTGCCTTGGGTCCAGAGCGGCTATTTCAACGCAAGAATCTCCCCGTCATCGGGTCTGTCGTCGTTGGCCGCCACACGCAGCAGCGGGACAGCCGGCGGCAGCATGCCGCTCGCCTCCGCGCGCAGTTCCTCCGGTGTCTTATGAAAGTAACGCGCTAAGCTCTTGAGGTCTTTGTGGCCGGTCACGAGCCTCAGGCTGAGCGGATCCCGGTAGATATTGGACAGCCTCGAGGTCGCGACGTGCCTGAGATCGTGGAAAGTGAGATCCACTAAGCCTGCACGGGCGACGGCCCTGCGAAACCGCATCTTGAGCGCGTTCTGCCCCAGCTTGATCACCCGGCGATCCTCGCCGCGTGGGATCGCCATCAGGATCTCGTAGGCGTCGTCGAGCATCGGGATGATCCGCACGGTCCGGTTCTTCGTGCAGCGGTTTCCATCCCAACGCTCAGGGCCCAGGACCGCGATCGTCCGCCGCTGAAAGTCGATATGCGGCCATTCGAGCGCGCAAATTTCGCCCTGCCGCATTGCTGTGGCGATCGCCAGCCGGACCGCCAGCATCAGCCAAGGGTCGGGCTTCTCAATCGGCTGCAGCACGCAGCTGTCGAGAAGCCGTTCCTCCTCGCCTTTGACGAAGTCGTCGCGCTCGGCAAGCGGCGGCAAGACCTCGCCTTCAAGCACGCGCACTGCCGGCAGGTTCGCGGGGATCGCTTGACTCGCGATGGCCATGGCGATCGGCAGGGGTGCCGGCAGGAGTATCCGGTCCCGCTTCCGGTCAGCCCCCTTCGGTCGCGCGCACTGAGAGGCATCCGCCGGATTGACCGGGATGTTTATCCCCCATTCCAGCCGCGCGACGCCGATCGCACGGGCGATGAGGTTAAGGCGCCGCACGATTGTCGAGGGTGCGTAGCCGGTCTTTTTCATCCGGTTGCGGAATTGAGCCATGTCGGCGCCCGTGAGGACGGCCATCCGAATGGCACAGACGTCGTCGCGAAGAATCACATCGATGAACACGATCTCTTCCCGCGCACCGAGGAGTTCGGTGGTCATCTGCTCGCCGACCGGGCGCATGGGCCGATAGGGCATGGGCCGCTTGTCGTCGTCGAGGATCACGCGCGCTGGGTCGTCGGCCAGAATCTCGAGCTGGTAGCTCCGCAAGAGGCTGCCGAGCTTGACGCGCTGCGCCTCGGTCGTATCGACGAAGACCCCGCGCTTGGAATCGACTTCGACCGACTTGATCCAGTCGCCGGCCTTCTTTGCAGTCGCGAGAGTTTTGACGACTCGCCGGTCGTTGACGAGCTTGCGGGCCAGGTACTGGCCTGGTCCGCGATAAGTGACACCGTCGGGGAGAGCCTTGCCGGTAGCGGGATCCACCACCGGCTCGCGCCTGATTCTGCCCATTGTCCAACCCTTCCAATAAATAATTGGATCAGAATTGGCACAAACAAGGGTGAAAACCTGGTGACCCCAAGGGGATTCGAACCCCTGTTACCGCCGTGAAAGGGCAGTGTCCTAGGCCTCTAGACGATGGGGTCGTCGAGGGAGGGATTTACCTAGCGGGAAGCCATTCAGAAATCAACCTTCCGGCCCGGCAAGTTGCTTCGCCATGTCGCGAAACGAAATAATATCACTTTGGACCAGTGCATACAGGATGAGCCACAGCACCGTGGCGATGCCTGTGGTGATCGCGAACTTCAGCAACAGGCGCGGATTATCCGGCGCGCTTTCGACGGTCCCGGCCTGCGGATTTTTCGCGCGATGCACGCCGAACGGCAGCACGGTAAAGATCGTGACCCACCAGATCAGGATATAGACGGCAATCCCGGTGACCCACCCCATCGCCGGCCTCAGGCAACCCGGACGAGATGGATGTCGATCGCCGGCTTCTTGCCGGTGAGCGCCGTCAGCGAGCGGCGTGCCGCAAGGCGCACGGCTTCCTTGACCTCGCCGTCGTTGCGCAGCATTGCCCCGGTCATCTCCTCGAGTTCGAACTCGACGTCGCCGGCGACCTTCTGCAGCGCAGCAGCGTCCTGGTCGTTGCTGAGCAGGCCGGTTGCGGACACCAGAGGCTCCGCCATGACCCGGCCCTTCTGGTCCAGGACGATGGTGACCACCGCGCTGCCCTGCTCGATCTGGCGGCGGCGGCCCTTGAGTACCCCGCCATTGATCGCGATCAGGCGCTTGCCGTCGACCGCCAGGATGCCGACCGGCACCTCACCGACGACTTCAGGACCGATGCCGGCCCTGACCCGTATGATCTCGCCGTTGATCCCGACATGATTGTGCGGAATCTGGCAATCCTCGGCAAGCTGCGCATGGGCGGCCTGATGAATGTATTCGCCATGGACCGTCAGCGCGGTTTCCGGACGAATAAACTGATACATCTCCACCAGCTCGTCGCGCGCCGGATGGCCGGAGACATGGACGAATTCCTGTTTGGCCGTAACCAGCTTCACGCCCTGCTTCACAAGGCGGCCCTGCATCTGTGCGATGTCGATCTCGTTGCCCGGAATCGGGCGGGCCGAGAAGATGACGGTGTCACCTGCATCGAGGCTGAGCTCGGGGTGGTTCTTGGCGGCGATCCGCGCCAGCGCCGACCGGGGTTCGCCCTGGCTGCCGGTGCAGATGATCACAACCTGGCTGCGCGGCAGGAATTCCGCCTCGCCGGCCGTCAGGAATTCCAGCCCCTTCAGGTAACCGGTTTCGTGCGCCGCCTCGACGATACGCCACAGCGAGCGGCCGACGATCGCGCAGTGGCGATTATTGGCGGCGGCGGCGGCGGCGATGCTCTCGATGCGCGCGACGTTCGACGAGAAACAGGCAACGACGACCCGCTGGTCATAGCGGCCGAACAATTCCTTCAGGCTGTCGCCCAGGTCGCCCTCGGAGCCCGAATGACCAAGTGTCGTGGCGTTGGTCGAATCGCCGACCATCGCCAGCACGCCGGCATCGCCGACCCGTTTCAACTGATCGAAATCGGTCAGATTGCCGATCACCGGACGGGGATCGAATTTCCAATCGCCGGTGTGGACGACGGTTCCGGCGGACGTGGTGATCGTCAGCAAGTTGGGTTCGGGGATCGAATGGGTGACATCGACATAGCGCAGGTCGAACGGGCCCAGGCTGAAGCTGCCGGACTGCGGGATCACATTGATCTCGACCTCGTTCTGCAGCCCATGCTCGATCAGCTTCATTCGCAGCACAGTGGCGGTGAACGGCGTGGCATAGATCGGGCAACGCAGGCGCGGCCACAGGAACGGCACCGCCCCCAGATGATCCTCATGCGCATGGGTCAGCACGATGCCGACAAGATCCTTGCGGCGTTCGGCGATAAAGGTGGGATCGGGAACCAGCAGATCGACGCCGGGTACGTTTTCGCCGGCAAACCCCATGCCCAAATCGACCATCAGCCATTTGCCGGCATGGCCGTAGAGGGTGAGGTTCATCCCAAAGCCACCTGCCCCTCCCAGCGGAATGATATCGACGGCGTCGTCGATTGGCCGGAAGAGGGAATCAGGTGACATCAAGGAGATCGATTCAGTTGGTTGATGATTGCGAGGCCGCGCAAAGTCAGGTCGTCGTCGATGCGGTCGATCACGGTGGTGGCCTGCGCGAACAGGGTTGCAAGGCCGCCAGTGGCGATGACCGAACGCGGTGCACCGATGCTGGCGCCGATCATTTCGGCGCGCATCCGACCCACCAGCCCCTCGATCAGGCCGACATAACCCCAGAAAATTCCGGCCTGCATAGCCGAAACCGTGGTCTTGCCGATGACATAGGGGGGACGAACAATGTCCACCTTAGGTAGTTTCGCCGCGGCCTGATGCAATGCCTCGAGCGAAAGATTGACGCCGGGCGCAATGGCGCCACCACGATAATTGCCTTCGGAATCGACCACGTCGAAGGTCGTCGCCGTGCCGAAATCGACCACGATCAACGGACCGCCGATCGTGTCATAGGCGGCGACCGCGTTGACCAGGCGGTCCGCGCCGACATCGTCGGGCCGGTCGAGCAGAACCTCGATGCCGAGATAGACGCCGTCCTCGCCGATGATCAGCGGGCGCGCGGAGAACTTGTCCGTGCACAGGCGGCTGAGATTGAAATTGGCCGAGGGCACGACGCTGGCGATGATCGCCTGGTCGATCGCCTTGGGGTCCAGCCCGTCGCGGCGCATCGCCGGCTCAAGGAAGGCGGCGTATTCGTCGGCCGTGCGCCGCGCGTCCGTCGGCTGACGCCAGACGCCACGGCTGTCCGTGCCGTCGAAAACGGCAAAGACGGTGATTGTATTCCCAGCATCGATCGCGAGTAACATGTCCTATCCCATTTCCGCAAAGCGTACACTGCCGGATACCAAACGCCGGCGCTCGCCGTCCGTCATCGAGACGATCAGCGCGCCGGTTTCATCCAACCCAGTGAACGTGCCGCTGATGCCGTTGGAGGACGTAACCTGTCCACCGACACCATAAGCATGATTCATCCAATCCTGACGTATGGCTGCAAAGCCGTTCCGCGTCCACAGTTCTACACGTCGATCCAGCGCCGCGACCAGCGAAGTCAACAAACGTGATACGCGCGGAGCGCGGGCCACGGCCGAGACGCAGGTCGCCGGATAGTCGGTTTCGCGCGGCGCGGAGACGACATTGATTCCGATTCCGACGATCAAGGCCGTGCGGTCTTCGTCCGGCAGCTTTTCCGCCTCAACCAGAATTCCCGCGATCTTTCTGCCGCCGGCCAGAACGTCGTTCGGCCATTTGAACTCCAGCGCGGTCTCCGGCGGGACCAAGGGCGCCAGCGCATCGCGCACCGCCAGTGCCGCCGCGAATGAAATCTCCGGCAGGCGGGCTTGCTCCACCTGCGGGCGCATCACGATCGAACAATAGAGGTTGCCCGGCGGCGACACCCAATCGCGGCCAAGCCGCCCACGGCCGGCGCTCTGGCTTTCGGCCCAGACGACCGCGCCCTGCCGAACGCCGGCGGCGATCAGGTCACGGGCTTCGTCGTTGGTGCTGCCGACTTCCTCGCGGGCGATCAGCCGGTAGCCGGGGGGCAATACCGGCAGATCAGTGTCATTCATGAGTGTGTATCAGCGGCCATTACCGCACCACCAAAGACTGGGCCGCGGCATCGGCCCAGCCGACGACGGGACCGACGAAGAAAGTGAAGGTGAACAGCACCGTGAACAGAGCGCTGACCAGCACGACGCCGCTCAGGCCGATACCGGCCGGACGGTCCAGCGGCTGAGCCGGCGGGTCGAAATAGACGATCTTGATGATCCACAGATAATAGAACATCGACACGACGCTGATCGCCGCGCCCAGGCCGGCGCCGACATAAAAGGCATTCGCCACTCCCGCCGTCGCGGCCAGGTTGCCCGCATCGAGCGCCGCACGGAACACGTAAAGCTTGCCGATGAAACCGGCGAGCGGCGGAATGCCGCCCAGCGAGAACATGAAGATCGTCATCGCCAGCGCCAGCATCGGCCGGCTTTGCGACAGCCCGGCCAGGTCGGAAATCTGCTCCACCATCTGCCCGTCCCGGCGCATCGCCAGGATGACGCCGAACGCACCGGCGGTCATGAACAGATAGATCACGAGATAGATCAGGACCGCCTCGACACCCTTTTCGGTGCCGGCCGCCAGCCCGAGCAGGATATAGCCGACATTGGCGATCGAGCTGTAGGCCATCAGGCGCTTGATGTTGCGCTGGACGATGGCGGCATAACCGCCCCAGGCCATCGACATGATCGAAATGGCGAGGATGGCGATCTGCCATTCATGGACCTGCGGGCCGAAGGCGACGATCAGCACCCGGACCAGCAACGCCAGCGCCGCGATCTTGGGCGCGACGGCGAACATCGCGGTCACCGGCGTCGGCGCACCCTCATAGACGTCGGGCGTCCACATATGGAACGGCACGGCCGAAACCTTGAAGATCAGGCCGCTGGCGACCAGCCCCATGCCGATCAGCAGGCCGACCGACTGGACACCGCCGACGATATGCAGCGCGGCCAGCTTGTCGAAGCTGGTTGTGCCGGTGAAGCCGTACACCAGCGTTGCGCCATAGAGCAGCACGCCGGAAGCGAGCGCGCCCAGGACGAAATATTTCAGGCCCGCCTCGGGGGAGCGCAGCGTGTCGCGATGGAACGCGGCCAGCACATAGAGCGCCAGGCTCTGCAGTTCCAGGCCCGCGTAAAGCGAGATGATGTCGTTGGCGGAGATCATCAGCAGCATGCCGATGGTGGCCAGTAGGACCAGGACCGGGAATTCCGGCCGCTGCAGCTTTTCACGCTGCAGGTAGCCGCCGGCCATGACAATTGACAGGCCCGAACCGATCAGCACGAGCAGCTTCATGAAACCGGCGAAGCGGTCGACGACGAACAGGTTCTCGAAGCTTTCCGCGTGCGGAACCATGTCGGTGGTCAGCACCAGGATACCGGCGACGGCGCAGCTGACGACGGACAGCGCGGTCACCAGCCCCATCGACCTTTCCTTGCCGAAGGTGCCGACCATCAGCAGCACGAGCGCCAAGCCGGTGAGGACCAGCTCAGGCAGCGCGATGGCGAGTGAGGGAACGGTCGCGGTCATCGGGCGGCCTCAATCTGGGCGGACGGGGTCGACGCGGTACGCGGCGCATGGCCTGTCGCCTCCTGCTGGTGCGCGACGATCTGCGCGACCGACGGGTCGATGAAATCCTTGAACGAGGATGGGTAGATTCCCATCCACAAGGTCAGCGCGACCAGCGGCGCGAAGAAGGTCATTTCCCGCCAGTTCAGGTCCGGCATGGCGCGCACGTCATCCTTGGTGACCTCGCCGTAGAACAGCTTGCGATAGAGCACCAGCATATAGGCGGCGCCCAGGATGACGCCGGTGGTGGCAAGGAAAGCCGCCCAGCGATTAACCTGGAACGCGCCGAGCAGCGCCAGGAATTCGCCGACGAAACCGGAGGTGCCGGGCAGCCCGACCGAGGCCAGGGTGAAGATCATGAAGACCAGGGCATAACGCGGCATCGTCCGCGCCATGCCGCCGTAGCGGGCGATGTCGCGGGTATGCAGCCGGTCGTAGACGACGCCGACACAGAGGAACAGCGCGCCGGAGACGATGGCGTGCGACAGCATCTGGAAGATCGCGCCGTCGATGCCCTGCTGGTTGAGCGTGAAGATGCCAAGCGTGACGAAGCCCATATGAGCGACAGACGAATAGGCGATCAGCTTCTTCATGTCTGTCTGCACCAGCGCCACCAGCGAGGTGTAGATGATGGCGACAATCGACAGCGTGAACATGAACGGCGCGAAATACTCGCTGGCCTGGGGCAGCATCTGCACCGAGAAGCGGATGAAGCCGTAACCGCCCATCTTCAGCAGAACCGCCGCCAGGATGACGGAACCCGCCGTCGGCGCCTCGACGTGGGCATCGGGCAGCCAGGTGTGAACCGGCCACATCGGCATCTTGACCGCGAACGACGCGAAATAGGCGAGCCACATCCAGATCTGCAGTTCGAAGCTGAACGGCGAATGCAGGATGACGACCAGGTCGGTGGTGCCGGCCTTCAGATACATGGCGAGGATCGCCAGCAGCATCAGGACGGAGCCGAACAAGGTGTAGAGGAAGAACTTGAACGCCGCATAGACCCGGCGCGGGCCGCCCCAAATGCCGATGATCAGGAACATCGGAATCAGGACGCCTTCGAAGAAGACATAGAGAAGAATGATGTCCAGCGCGGTGAACATGCCGACCATCATGGTCTCCAGCACCAACATGGCGATCATGAACTCGCGCACACGGTTATGGATCGCGTGCCAGGACGAGATGATGCAGATCGGTGTCAGGAAGGTAGAAACCAGCACGAACCAGATCGAAATCCCGTCGATGCCTTTTTGATAGATGATCCCGGTTCCGGGGATCCATTCCTTGCGTTCGATCAACTGGAATGCCGGGTTCGCCGGATCGTAATAGACCAGGATGAACAGCGACGCGATGAAGGTGACAACCGACGTGCCGAGCGCCAGCCAGCGCACATTGCGCACGCCGGCCTCGGTCTGCGGCAAGGTCATGATCAGCAGCGCGCCGATCAGCGGCAGGAAGGTAATCGTGGAAAGGATGGGCCAGGGCGCCATGGCTTACACGCCCCCCAGGACGAGATAGAAAGTGGTCAGAACAAGCACGCCGACCAGCATCGCCAGGGCGTAGTGGAACAGGTACCCGGTCTGCATCCGGCTGAACCCGCCGGCGATGCTGCGCGTGCCGGAAGCCAGGCCGTCCGGCCCGAACGCATCGATCGTGCCTTCATCGCCGCGCTTCCAGAAGAACTGGCCGAGCCAGAATGCCGGGCGCACGAACAGGATGTCGTACAACTCGTCGAAATAGTATTTCCGAAAGATCAGCTGATACAGCGGGCCCAGTGTTTCAGCCCAGGCAGCCGGCAGACGCGGCCGGTACTTGTAGAAGACATAGGCAAGCGCGATGCCGAGCAAGCCGACGACCAGGGGCAACGCGCCGACCCATTCCGGCCCCTTATGCGCAGCCGCGATGGTGTCATGACCCGGCGCGACGAAGATCGACGTACCCCAGAACGCTTCGCGGCCTTCGCCGACGAAATAGTCATGACCCAGCGCACCGGCGAACAGCGCACCGGCGGCCAGCACCGTCAGCGGCAGCAGCATGACCGGCGGCGATTCGTGCGCATGTTCCATCGTGTGATGGTCGGCGCGCGGTGCACCGTAGAACGTCATGATGATCAGGCGCCAGGAATAGAAGGCGGTGAAGAACGCCGCGACGACGCCCAGCCAATAGGCAAACTGGCCGATGCCTCCACCCTGATAAGCAGCCTCCAGGATCATGTCCTTGGAATAGAAACCGGCGAACCCGAACCCGCCGAGGACGATCGGAACACCGATACCGGCCAGCGCCAGCGAGCCGATCCACATCAGGATGCCCGTCTTCGGGATCACCTTCATGAGCCCGCCCATCTTGCGCATGTCCTGCTCGCCCGACATGGCGTGGATCACCGAGCCGGCGCCCAAGAACAGCAGCGCCTTGAAGAAGGCGTGGGTCATCAGGTGGAAGATCGCGGCGCTGTAGGCAGACACGCCGATGGCGAAGAACATGTAGCCGAGCTGGCTCATTGTCGAATAGGCGATGACCCGTTTGATATCGAACTGAGTCAGGCCGATCGTTGCCGCGACGAACGCGGTCAGCGCACCGACGATGGTCACGACCTCCAGCGCCAGCGGCGACTGTTCGAACAAGGGCGAGCAACGGGCCAGCATGAAGACGCCGGCGGTCACCATCGTCGCGGCATGGATGAGCGCGGAGACCGGGGTCGGCCCCTCCATCGCGTCGGGCAGCCAGGTGTGCAGGCCAAGCTGGGCCGACTTGCCCATCGCGCCGACGAACAACAGCAGGCAGCAGGTGTTGAGCGCGTCCGCCTGGACGCCCAGAAAACTGAAATGCATCCCGACCTTGGACGCCGCCGCGGCGAAGACCGGGTCGAACTGCACGGAATCGAAGATGAAATAGACGGCCATGATGCCGAGCGTGAAGCCGAAATCACCGACGCGGTTGACGACGAACGCCTTGATCGCCGCGGCCTGCGGGGCGGGCTTCTCATACCAGAAGCCGATCAGCAGATAGGACGCCAGCCCGACGCCTTCCCAGCCGAAGAACATCTGGACGAAATTATCCGCCGTCACCAAGGCCAGCATCATGAAGGTGAACAGGCTGAGATAGGCCATGAAGCGCGGAATATCGCGGTCATGCGCCATGTAGCCGACGGAATAGACATGCACCATCGACGACACGACGGTGACGACCGCGATCATCACGACAGACAGCGTGTCGAGGCGCAGCGCCCAGTCGATCTGCAGAGTGCCGGAACCGAACCAGTGGAACAGATGGATCGTGTGCGGTTGGTGCCCCAGCGCGACGGTAATGAAGAGCCAGATCGCCACAGCGGCGGACAGCAGCACGCCGCCGCAGGTAATCAGCTGCGAGGCGCGGTCGCCCAAGGCGCGGCGCCCGAACAGTCCGACGATGAATGCCGCCAGCAGCGGCGGGAAAATTGCCAAGCTTTCCAACATGGCGCGCTCAGCCCTTCATCGTGTTGATGTCTTCAACCGCGATCGAACCGCGGTTGCGGAAGTAAACCATCAGGATCGCCAGCCCGATCGCCGATTCAGCTGCGGCGACGGTCAGCACGAACATGACGAACACCTGTCCGAACAGGTCGCCCAGATAGGCTGAAAACGCCACGAAGTTGATATTGACCGACAGCAGGATGAGCTCGATCGACATCAGGATGATGATGACGTTCTTGCGGTTCAGGAAAATGCCCATGACGCCGATCACGAAGACCAAAGCGCCGACGATAAGGTAATTCCAGATACCGATCATTCGGGGGCTCCCGCGCCGGAGGCGACCTGTTTGATCACCATCGATTCCGCCCGCTTGCGGTTGATCTGCACGCCGATGCGCTGCCGCTGCACACCCGGACGATGGCGCAAGGTCAGGACGATGGCGCTGACCATGGCGACCAGCAGGATCAGGCCGGAAACCTGGAAGACGTAGAGATAGTGGGTATAGATCAGCTGGCCCAAGGCGCGGGTATTGGCGATCTGCGCCGTGGCCGGGGTCGGCGCCGCGATCGATGCGCCGCCGGTCGGCACGACCCAGGTCTGGAACACCAGGAACACCAGTTCGATGAACAGCACGACGCCAAGGAAAATACCGAACGGCAGATAGCTGTTAATGCCTTTGCGGAAGTCCGCGAAATTGATGTCCAGCATCATGACGACGAACAGGAACAGCACCGCGACCGCGCCGACATAGACGATGACTAGGATCATCGCCACGAATTCGGCGCCCAGCAGGATGAACAACCCAGCGGCATTGAAGAAGGCGAGGATCAGGAACAGCACGGAATGGACAGGGTTCTTCGAGAACACGACCATCACCGCGCTGGCCACCAGGACCGCGCTGAACAGGTAAAAGGCGATGGTCTCGATCATGTCGCGTCCTGCCCGGGCGTGCGGAGAACACGCCAGAAATCGTTACGCCCGACGGGCGCACTGGAATAAGGGGCAACCACCGGCCGGGACTGGCCGATTTCCTGCCGGGTTTTAACGATAGGGCGCATCGGCCGCAATATTGGCAGCAAGGGCTGCTTCCCACCGGTCGCCATTCGCTAACAGCTTGTCCTTATTATAATAGAGTTCTTCGCGTGTTTCGGTCGCGAATTCGAAGTTCGGTCCTTCGACGATGGCATCGACCGGGCAAGCCTCCTGGCACAGGCCGCAATAGATGCATTTCGTCATGTCGATATCGTAACGCGTCGTGCGGCGGCTGCCGTCCTCGCGCGGTTCGGCTTCGATGGTGATCGCCAGCGCCGGGCACACCGCCTCGCACAATTTGCACGCGATGCAGCGTTCCTCGCCGTTGGGATAACGGCGCAGCGCATGTTCACCCCGGAAGCGCGGGCTGAGCGGCCCCTTCTCGAACGGGTAGTTGATCGTCATGCGCGGCTTGAGCATGTACTTGAAGGTCAAAGCCATGCCCTTGACGATCTCCGTCAAAAACATCGCCCGCGCGGTTCTGTCCAGGAATGCCATGGTTCAATTACTCCCGGTCACTGCGGGTTCGGCAGGTTGCCGGTCGCCAGCAGAACGCCGGCAATGAGCATCACCCAAAAGAGCGAGAACGGCAGGAAGACCTTCCAGCCCAACCGCATCAGCTGGTCGTAACGAAAACGCGGCAGGGTGGCGCGGACCCACAGGAACACGAACATCACCGCGCAGATCTTGATAATGAACAGGAGCGCCGGCACCGGTCCCCATTTGAGGAACGCGATGTCCAATCCGAACGGCGGCAGCCATCCACCGAGGAACAGCATCGTGGTCAACGCGCAGATCATGAACATGTTGGCATATTCGCCAAGCATGAAGAGCGCGAAGGTCATTGCCGAATATTCGGTGTTGAAGCCGCCGACCAGTTCCGATTCGCCTTCCGGCAGGTCGAACGGCGGGCGGTTGGTTTCGGCGAGGCCCGAGATGAAGAACACCACCAGCATCGGCGACAGCAGAAGCCAGACCCACCAGGGCTGCTCCGTCGTGACGATGGTCGACAGGTTCAGCGAGCCGACAGTCAGCAGCACCGAGACGATGACGAAGCCGATCGACACTTCGTAGGACACCATCTGCGCGGCCGAACGCAGCCCGCCCAAAAACGAGTATTTCGAGTTGGACGCCCAGCCGGCGACGATGATGCCGTAAACGCCAAGCGACGAGATGGCGAACAGATACAGGATGCCGACATTGATGTTGGCAACCACCCCGCCGGAATAAAACGGCACCACCGCCCAGCCGGCCAAAGCCAGTGTAAAGGTCAGCATCGGCGCCAGAATGAACAGGACGCGATTGGCGCCGGCCGGGATGATGGTTTCCTTCGCCATCAGCTTCAGCCCGTCCGCGAACGGCTGCAACAGGCCGAACGGGCCGACGACGTTGGGGCCACGGCGCAGTTGCGCCAGCGCCAGGACCTTACGCTCGAAATAGGTCACATAGGCGACGAAGATCAGCAGGACGACGATCACGACCAGCGTTGCCGCCAGGATCGTGATCCCGCGCCCGGCAATCGTCTGCCAGAACGCGGCGTGCCAGGTGTCGTACCAAAGGCCGTTAACCATGGGTGCCGGTCCTCGGCTCGCCGATGCGGAAGTCCTCGGTACATTTCGCCATGGTCGGCGAATTCCGGCTGATCGCGTCGGTCATGTAATAATTCTGGATCGGCATAACGAACGGGGCGGCATCGACCGCACCGGCAGCGCCGAGCGGCGCGGCTTCGGCCGGGGTCACGCTGTCGATCGCGCGGAAGGTCGGCGATGCCTCGGCCAGCTTGCGGCGCAGCTCGCCCAGCGTGTCGTACGGCAAGGTCTTGCCCAGCGCGCCGGCCAGCGCACGAACGATCTTCCAGTCCTCGCGCGCGTCGCCCGGCGGGAACGCGGCCTGCCGCGCCATCTGCGCCCTGCCCTCGGTGTTCACATAGGTAGCGTTCTTTTCGGTATAGGCCGCCCCCGGCAGGATCACGTCGGCGCGGTGGGCGCCCCGGTCCCCGTGATGGCCCTGATAGACGACGAAGGCCTTGCCCAGCCGCGCGGTGTCGATCTCGTCGGCGCCCAGCAGATAGACCGCCGCGATCTCACCGTTCGACGCACCCTCCAGGATGCCTTCAAGGTCGCGCCCGCCCTCGCCCGGCACGAAGCCGAGGTCCAGCGCGCCGACCCGTGCGGCGGCGCGGTGCAGGAAGTTGAAGCCGTTCCAGCCGTCGCGCACGACGTTCAGCTTGCCCGCCAGCGCCTGGATCGCCGCGCCGTCAGCACGGGCAACCGCGCCGGAACCCAGAATCACCATCGGGTTCTTGGCGTTCTTCAGAACCTCGGCGAAGGGATGCTTGCCATCGACCAGATCGGCCAATGTCTGCGGCCCGGCGCCCAGATACTCATAGGGGTAGGTCAGATCGAGATTGGCGCCGATGACGGCCGCCTTGAAATTCTCGCGCAGCGCCAGGAAGCGCTTGCGGATGCGCGCATTGATGATCGGTGCTTCCCAACGCGGGTTGGCGCCGACGATCAGGATCGCATCGGCCTGGTCGATCCCGGCGATGGTCGAGTTGAACAGATAACCGGCACGGTTGGCCGGGTCGAAGCGCCCGCCGTCCTGGCGGCATTCCAGATTGGGTGAGCCCAGCGAACCCATCAGGTCCTTCAGCGCCAGGATCGCCTCGGCATCGGCCATGTCGCCGGCGATCGCCGCGATCTTGCCGCCGTCCAGGCTCTTCAGCCCGTCGGCAACCGCCGCCAGCGCCTCGGCCCAGGATGCCGGGGACAGCTTGCCGTTTTTGCGGACATAAGGCTGATCGAGCCGCTGGCGCAGCAGGCCGTCGATGGCGTGGCGGGTCTTGTCCGCGATCCACTCCTCGTTCACGTCCTCGTTGGTGCGGGGCAGCACGCGCATCACTTCGGGGCCGCGCGCGTCGATGCGGATGTTGCAGCCGACGGCGTCGAACACGTCGATGCTGTCGGTCTTCTTCAGCTCCCACGGCCGCGCCGCGAAGGCATAGGGCTTGGACGTCAGCGCGCCGACCGGGCAGACATCGACCAGGTTGCCCGACAGTTCCGAGGTGATCGCGGTTTCGACGTAAGTGCCGATCTCGACCATCTCGTTGCGGCCCAGCAGGCCGATTTCCGGCGCGCCGGCGATCTCGTCGGCGAAGCGGACGCAGCGCGTGCATTGGATGCAGCGGGTCATGAAGGTCTTGATCAGCGGCCCGAGATATTTCTCGTTCACCGCCCGCTTGTTTTCTTCGTAGCGGCCGCGGTCGAAGCCATAGCCCAGCGCCTGGTCTTGCAGGTCGCACTCGCCGCCCTGGTCGCAGATCGGGCAGTCCAGCGGGTGGTTGATCAGCAGGAACTCCATGACGCCCTTGCGCGCCTTATGGGTCAGTTCGCTGTCGGTGAAGATTTCCATCTTGTCGGCGCACGGCATCGCGCAGCTGGCGACCGGCTTGGGCGAACCCTTCATCTCGACAAGGCACATGCGGCAGTTGGCTGGAACCGACAGGCGCTCGTGATAGCAGAAGCGCGGCACCTCGACGCCCAGCTGCTCGCACGCTTGGATGATCGACGTGCCCGGGGCAACTTCGATCTCGGTTCCGTTGATTGTCAGGGTCGGCATGACGCGATCCTCAGAACAGGCTGTCGTTGGACACGGGATAGCGGCGGCGCACGCGCCACTCGGCAACACCCAGATAAATCAGCGCGCCCATCAGCGCCGTGAAGATCGGGCCCACCGCGACGATCAGGAAATGCACGATCGGACGGTGCATGAAATCCCGGGTGGTGTATTGGGTCTTGATGTCGATCCCCTCGACCCAACCGGCCTGCACGCCCAGCACCTCGGACGGCAAATACACCTTGTGCATCTTGCCGTCGTCCATCTTGATCACCGGCGTCGGACGCGGTTCGAAATGGTGCTGGTCGGGGCGCTGGATGTAGAAAATCGTCCCGAACCAGGCGAGCGCCAGCGCGAGGAACACCTTGCCGATCCACTGCCGCGGAGCGCTGATCTCGGGGCCTTGCGCGTCCATCTCCATGACCGTCATTCCGCAGCCATCCGGTGGGCATGAAAGTCTGCTATCCGCTGCTCGACCACCGGCCGGAAATGCCGCATCAGGCCTTGGATCGGCCAGGCCGCAGCGTCGCCATGGGCGCAGATCGTGTGGCCCTCGATTTCTTTCGAGACGTCCAGCAGCATGTCGATTTCCTCGACGCGGGCATTGCCGCGCGCCAGGCGCTCCATCACCCGCCACATCCAGCCGGTGCCCTCGCGGCACGGCGTGCATTGGCCGCAGCTTTCATGCATGTAAAATTTGGCCAGGCGCGCGATCGCCTTCACTAGGTCGGTCGACTTGTCCATCACGATGACGGCGGCGGTGCCGAGGCCGGACCGCACATCCTTCAGCGCGTCGAAATCCATCAAAACGGTGTCGCAGACATCGCGCGGAATCATCGGGGTGGACGAACCGCCCGGGATGATCGCCAGCAGATTGTCCCAGCCGCCACGCACGCCGCCGGCATGCTTCTCGATCAGCTCCTTCAGCGGGATGCCCATCTCTTCCTCGACATTGCACGGCTGATTCACGTGGCCGGAGATGCAGAACACCTTGGTGCCGACATTCTTGGGCCGGCCGATGCCGGCGAACCAGGCGCCGCTGCGCCGCAGGATGGTCGGGACCGCCGCGATGGTTTCGACGTTGTTGACCGTCGTCGGGCAGGAATAGAGGCCGGCGCCCGCCGGGAACGGCGGCTTGTTGCGCGGCTGGCCTTTTTTGCCCTCAAGGCTTTCGATCAGCGCGGTCTCTTCGCCGCAGATATAGGCGCCCATGCCGCGATGGACATAGATATCCATGTCCCAGCCCGAGCCGCAGGCGTTCTTGCCGATCAGACCGGCCTCATAGGCCTCGTCGATCGCGATCTGGAGGTTCGTCGCCTCCTCCATGAATTCGCCGCGGATATAGATGTAACAAGCGTGCGCACCGATCGCGAACGACCCCAGCAGGCAGCCCTCGACCAGCTTATGCGGGTCGTACCGCATCATGTCGCGGTCCTTGCACGTACCGGGCTCGCCCTCGTCGGCATTGACCACGAGGTAATGTGGCTTGCCGCTGTCCTTGGGCATGAACGACCATTTCATGCCGGTCGGGAAGCCTGCGCCGCCACGGCCGCGCATGCCGGAGGTCTTCATCTCCTCGATGATCCACTCACGGCCCTTGGCCAGGATTTCCTTTGTGCCGTCCCAGTCGCCACGCTTGCGCGCCGCCTCAAGGCGGAACGACTGCCAGCCGTAGAGATTGGTGAAGATCCTGTCGCTATCCTTCAACATCGGCTTAGCTCTCCACCCCGGCGGCCTTCGCGAACTCGTGCAGGCTGGTCGGACCCGACGCCGCCTGCGACCCGCGCCGGCCGGTCTGCGAACCGACCTTGACCGGCTTGCCGCCAGCCAGCGCCTGCAGCAGGGCGACCGTGTTTTCCGGATTCAGGTCTTCGTAATAATCGTCATTGATTTGCGCCATCGGCGCGTTGACGCAGGCGCCCAGGCATTCGACCTCGACCAGCGTGAACTCGCCGTCCGCCGTCGTTTCGCCAAGGCCAATGCCCAAATGTTTCTTGCAGGCGTTGACGACGTTCTCGGAGCCGACCAGCCAGCACGGCGTGGTCGTGCAGACCTGGACGAAGTGCTTGCCGACCGGCTTCAGGTTGTACATCGAATAGAAAGTCGCGACCTCGTAGGCCTTGATCCGCGGCATCGACAGCATGTCGGCCACGACGTCCATCGCCACCCGCGGCAGCCATCCGCCGCACTGCCGCTGCGCTAGGTCGAGCAGCGGCATCACCGCGCTCTGCTGGCGGACGTCCGGGTATTTGGCGAGGACGGCCTTGGCCTTCTCAAGATTTTCCGCCGTGAAGGCGAATTCCTTCGGCTGTTCCGGCCCGGTGTCGGCGATTCCGACGCTTGCGCTCATCGGTCGATCTCCCCGAAGACGATGTCCAGCGACCCGATGATCGCGACCGCATCGGCCAGCATGTAGCCCTTTGCCATGAAATCCATCGCCTGCAGATGGGCGAAACCAGCCGGGTGGATGTGGCAGCGATAGGGCATGTTGCCGCCGTCCGACACCAGATAGACGCCGAATTCGCCCTTGGGCGTCTCAACCGCCGAATAGGTTTCGCCGGCGGGCACGTGATAGCCTTCGGTATAGAGTTTGAAGTGGTGGATCAGCGATTCCATGTTCCGCTTCATCTCCGCCCGCGGCGGCGGCGCGATCTTGCGGTCGTCGACCTTGATCGGGCCGCCGGGCATCTTGTCCAGGCACTGGCGCATGATGCGGATCGACTGGCGCATCTCCTCGACGCGGACCAGATACCGGGCATAGCAATCGCCGGTCAGACCTACAGGCACGTCGAATTCCAGCTGGTCGTAGACCTCATAGGGCTGCGACTTGCGCAAATCCCAGGCGACGCCCGACGCACGCAGCATCGGACCGGTGAAACCCCAGGCCAGCGCGTCGGCGCGGCTGACATTGCCGACATCGACGGTACGCTGCTTGAAGATGCGGTTCTCGCTGAGCAAGTTTTCCAAATCGTCGATCACGCTGGGCAGGTGGTCGATCCAGGAATAGATGTCTTCGGCAAGGCCGGCCGGCATGTCGGCATGGACGCCGCCCGGACGGAAATAATTGGCGTGCATCCGGGCGCCGGACACGCGCTCATAGAATTCCATGCCGCGTTCGCGTTCCTCGAAGCCCCACATCGGCGGGGTTGTGGCGCCAAGGTCCAGCGCGAAGGTCGTGACGTTCAGCAGATGATTGATGATCCGCGTCAATTCGGAGAACAGCACGCGGATATACTGCGCGCGCGGCGGCGGCGTGATCTTCAGCAGCGTCTCGACCGCGAGCGCGAAGGCATGCTCCTCGCACATCGGGGAGACGTAATCGAGCCGGTCGAAATACGGGACCGCCTGTATGTAGGTTTTGTATTCGATCAGCTTTTCGGTACCGCGATGCAGCAGCCCGATATGCGGATCGCAGCGGTCGACGATTTCGCCGTCCATCTCCATCACCAGGCGCAGCACGCCGTGCGCGGCCGGATGCTGCGGCCCAAAATTCATCGTGAACGGCTTGATCCGCATCCCGATCTTGTCTTCGACCGGCAGGCCGCCCAAATCGCCCGTCGCTATAACCAGTTCGGTCATACCGGCTTCTCCCAATAAGGCGGTATGACCGCCTTCTCGTCGCCCGGAAGCTGAATGTCCGTGATCGCCTCCCACGGGCTGGCGAAATCGAACGTGCGAAAGTCCTGAGTCAGCTTCACCGGCTCATAGACGACGCGGCGCTGGTCCGGGTCGTAGCGCAATTCGACATATCCGGTCAGCGGGAAATCCTTGCGCATCGGATGCCCGTCGAAGCCGTAATCCGTCAGAATGCGGCGCAAATCCGGATGATCGGCGAAGAAGACGCCGTACATGTCCCAAGTTTCGCGCTCGAACCAGTTGGCCGAAGGATAGATGCCCACGACCGATGGAACGGGGGTGTCTTCGTCGGTCAGCACCTTCACCCGCACGCGCAGGTTCAGCGATACCGACAACAGCGCATAGACGACCTCGAACCGCTGCGGGCGGTCGGGATAGTCCACGCCGCAGACGTCGATCAGCTGTTCGAACAGCAGATTCGGCGAATCGCGCAGAGTCGTCAGCACCGTGACGATGCTGGCGGCGGGCACCGTGACGATCAGCTGGCCGTGCTCGATCACCGAGGCGGTGACATCGGCGCCCAGCGCGGCGTTTACCGCGTCATGAAACTCAGGCGTTGCCTGGAATGTGGGGGTGGCAGTCAGCATGGCGGCTCAGCGGAAAATCGGCGTGTCGTCGCGGCGGATCTTCTTCTGCAGTTGAAGAATTCCGTACAGCAGCGCCTCCGCCGTCGGGGGGCACCCCGGTACATAAATGTCGACCGGCACAATGCGATCACAGCCGCGCACCACCGAATAGGAATAATGGTAGTAGCCGCCGCCATTGGCGCACGAGCCCATCGAGATGACCCAGCGCGGTTCGGCCATCTGGTCGTAGACCTTGCGCAGAGCGGGGGCCATTTTGTTGCACAGTGTGCCGGCGACGATCATCACGTCGGACTGGCGCGGGCTGGCGCGCGGGAAACTGCCGAACCGGTCCAGGTCATACCGCGCCATGAAGGCGTGGATCATCTCCACGCCGCAGCAGGCCAGGCCGAAGGTCATCGGCCAGATCGAGCCGGTGCGGGCCCAATCGACCAGATGCTCGAGATTGGAAACGAGGAAGCCTTTTTCCTGCAGCCGCTCAGTTGCGCGGGCGAGCAGTTCGTCCTGTGCCTGTCCCGGCGGCAGAGCCGCGGGGCGAGTCGGATCGAATGAGGTGATTACTCCCAATCGAGCGCTCCCTTTTTCCATTCATAGATAAAGCCGACCGTCAGAACCCCGAGGAACACGGCCATCGACAGGAAACCGAAAAGGCCGGTGTCCTTGAGCGAGACCGCCCAGGGAAACAGGAACGCGACCTCAAGGTCGAAAATGATGAACAGGATGGCGACCAGATAATAGCGCACGTCGAATTTGGAGCGGGCATCGGCAAAGGCCTCGAAGCCGCATTCATACGGCGAGACCTTCTCGCTGTCGGGCTTTTGCTGGGCCAGGAGATAACAGCCGCCGATCATCGCGACGGTGACGACCGTGGCCACCACCAGGAAGATCAGGATGGGAACATAGTCGACGAGCAGCGGATTCTGCATTTCGGTCACGATTTCTGAGGCGGATGACGTTTCGCTGCCGCACCGCAGCACGGCAAAGTGTGGTTTAGCACAAGAATTCGGCTTGGCTATAGGCCAGTTTACCGCGCCGAACCCGCGGGCAGGTATGATCCCCGAATATATAAGTATCTTGCATGTTCACGGCGGCCATTCCTATTGAGGAATGGCGCGAGAGACGGGACTTGAACCCGCGGCCTCCGGCGTGACAGGCCGGCGCTCTAACCAACTGAGCTACTCCCGCTTTGGGAGCCGGTTTGGTACGCGC
Organism: Alphaproteobacteria bacterium; assembly: GCA_965276835.1. Lineage (GTDB taxonomy): Bacteria > Pseudomonadota > Alphaproteobacteria > BOG-932 > Roseiterribacteraceae > BOG-932. Next base: position 5,607,522 of record OZ255631.1, on the reverse strand, counting down.
CCGCCCCGGCAGTGTCAATCCGACCAACCCCGGCCGGATCATGTTTTTGTGAAATCCTTGGGCGGGCCCAAGTTTTTCATGCGCGCGGGCAAAAACCCATGCGCATATGCAACCGTCGCCTTATGGCTGCGGCCGGCAGTATGTCCCACGGACCCAAAATTCGACTGCCCCGAAGGGCGGCTGATTATGCGTTCGTACTGAAGCAGTGAAACTGGTGGGCGATGACGGGATCGAACCGCCGACCCTCTCGGTGTAAACGAGATGCTCTCCCAGCTGAGCTAATCGCCCGAGAATGCCCGGTGAGCGCCCTTTAAGGGACGCCCACCGGCGCAAAATCAGTTAACGGCGTCTTTCAGGCCCTTGCCGGCCTTGAACTTCGGCTGCTTGGAAGCCGGAATCTTGATCGTCGCACCGGTCCGCGGATTGCGGCCCTCGGACGCGGCACGCGCGCTGACGAGGAAGGTCCCGAAGCCGACGAGGCGGACTTCGTCGCCCTTCTTCAGGGTCGAGGTAATTCCATCGAAAATCGCGTCTACTGCTTTCGCGGCGTCAGCCTTGGTCAGGCCAGCACTGTCGGCAACATGAGCAACGAGGTCGTTCTTATTCACTTGCGCCCCCTAAAAGCGCCGGAAGCTTTGACCTTAGTTCGGTCGGGGTTGCTTCGGCGGATTGAATGAACCGCATCGTTATCGTGCAAAGCACGAACCAAAGCGGAGGTTGGACTTTATGCCCAAAATCATAGGGTCACTCAACCGATAATCGCCCGTCAAAGCACCGTAAATGCGATTTACTGGCGGAATTCCGAGGTTTTCCACAGGTTATTGTGCTGCCCACCCAACAAAAAACCCGCCGCCTCTCGGAAAAGAGGCGGCGGGCCTTGGTGCTTTGCGCGAGTCGCGGCTTAGTGGCGAATCACTTCTTCCTTGTTTTCGGCGACCCGGGCCGCGATGGCCGGCTCTTCCGGTTCCGTCCATTCGATCGGGACCGGCGGCGTCACCAGCGCATTGCGGAGCAACTCGTCGATCGTCGAGATCGGGATGATCTTCAAGCCACGCTTCACATTGTCCGGAATGTCGGCCAGATCCTTTTCGTTGTCTTTCGGGATCAGGACCGTCTTCAGCCCGCCGCGCAGCGCCGCCAGCAGCTTCTCCTTCAAGCCGCCGATCGGCAGAACCCGGCCGCGCAGCGTGATCTCGCCGGTCATCGCGATGTCCTTGCGGACCGCAATGCCGGTCAGCACCGAGACGATGGCGGTGGTCATGCCGACGCCGGCCGACGGACCGTCTTTGGGCGTCGCGCCTTCCGGCACGTGCACGTGGACGTCCTTCTTCTCGAACACCGTCGGCTTGATGCCCAGGCTGGGCCCGCGGCTTTTGATATACATCTCGGCCGCCTGCACCGATTCCTTCATCACGTCGCCCAGCTTGCCGGTCATGGTGACCCGGCCCTTGCCGGCCAGAGACACCGCTTCGATCTGAAGCAGCTCGCCGCCGACCTCGGTCCAGGCCAGACCGGTAACGATGCCGACCGCATCCTCAAGCTCGGCCTCGCCGAAGCGGAATTTCCGCACGCCGGCGAACTTGTCGAGGTTACGGCGGGTGATCGCGACCTTTTCGATCTTCTTGACCAGAATCTCCTTGATCGATTTGCGGCACAGATTCGCGATTTCACGCTCAAGGCTGCGAACGCCCGCTTCCCGCGTGTAATAACGCACCAGGTCGCGGATCGCGTCGTCGCTGACCGAAAACTCCGCCGGCTTCAGGCCGTTGGCCTCGATCTGCTTGCTGACCAGGTACTGTCTGGCGATCTCGACCTTCTCATCTTCCGTGTAACCGGAGATGCGGATCAGCTCCATGCGGTCGAGCAGGGGCTGCGGCATGCGCAGCGTGTTCGCCGTGCAGATGAACATCACGTCCGACAGGTCGTAATCGACCTCAAGATAATGGTCGTTGAACGTGCTGTTCTGTTCCGGATCCAGAACCTCCAGCAGAGCCGAAGACGGATCGCCGCGCCAATCGGCGCCCAGCTTATCGATCTCGTCGAGCAGGAAGAGCGGATTGGACGACTTGGCCTTCTTCATGCCCTGGATCACCTTGCCGGGCATCGACCCGATATAGGTGCGCCGATGACCGCGGATTTCCGCCTCGTCGCGCACGCCGCCCAGCGACATACGGACGAAATTACGGCCGGTCGCCTTGGCTATCGATTTGCCGAGCGAAGTCTTGCCGACACCGGGCGGGCCGACCAGGCACAGGATCGAACCCTTCACCTTGTCGGTCCGCTGCTGGACCGCGAGGTATTCCAGGATACGTTCCTTGACCTTTTCCAGCCCATAATGGTCGGAATCGAGCACGGATTCCGCGAGCGCGATGTCTTTCTTGATCTTGGTGCGCTTGGCCCACGGAATCGACAGCATCCAGTCGAGGTAGTTGCGGACCACGGTCGCTTCGGCCGACATCGGGCTCATCGTCCGCAGCTTCTTCATCTCGGCCTTGGCCTTTTCCTTGGCCTCTTTCGAGAATTTGGTCTTGTTGATCCGCTCCTCGAGTTCGGCCAGCTCGTCGCGGCCCTCCTCGGATTCGCCAAGCTCCTTCTGGATCGCCTTCAGCTGCTCGTTCAGATAATACTCGCGCTGGGTCTTCTCCATCTGGCGCTTCACGCGGTTGCGGATGCGCTTTTCCACCTGGAGAACGCCGATCTCGCTCTCCATCAGGCCATAGACCTTTTCCAGGCGCTCGCTGATCGTCTCAAGCTCCAGCAGCTGCTGCTTTTCCGGAATCTTGAGATTGAGATGCGACGCGACCGTGTCGGCCAGCTTCGACGGCTCGTCGATCTGATTGATCGACACCAGCACCTCGGGCGGAATCTTCTTGTTCAGCTTTATATACTGCTCGAACTGGGCGATCACCGCGCGCGACAGGGCCTCCAGCTCCTGCCCCTGGCCGACAGTGTCCTCCAGCGGCTCAGCCGACGCCTGGAAGAAGGTCGCGTTGTCGGTGAAATTCTCGATGCGCGCACGATGCACGCCCTCGACCAGCACCTTGACGGTGCCGTCCGGCAGTTTCAGCAGCTGCAGCACGGTGCCAACGGTGCCGACGCGATACAAATCGTCCGTTGTCGGATCGTCCTGGCCGGCATTCTTCTGGGTCAGCAGGAGAATCTGCTTATCGTCACGCATGACGTCGTCGAGCGCCTGGACGGATTTCTCACGGCCGACGAACAACGGAACGATCATGTGCGGGAAAACAACGATGTCCCGAAGCGGCAACACCGGATATATCGATCCCGCGGATGTCTTCATCATAAGGTCCCTTTCAAAAGGTCCCGGCGTTCGTCAGCGACGAAGCGATCGGGACTCGGTGACGGATCAAGCCTACCCCATCAAGCGGCAGTCGGGCACAACCCTCATCCACTAAGATGGCTCCTGCGGCGGCGGCTTCAAGCGACCGACCCGTACGTCTTGCCTAACCTTATCGGCGGATATGCGAACTGCCAAATCATCCCGGCGCTGGATTCACGATGTCCGCGGGGCACCTTTGGGGCATTCTCCAGCACCTTTACGCATCGTCGCCGCCGCATTAGCCGACGCTTCCGAAATTGTCCGTCACCCTGAATTATCGGCCTGCATCAAGCATCGAGGTAACTTCATAAACAGCCCGAATGCCATACGCACGCAGGGAAATCGCGAAGATCGCATGTGGAACCGGCTGGGCGGGGCCTGCGCCAATCTGCCTCAACCTGCGGCGGTGAACCCCGTATGCCCCTCGCGGAAAACACAGACCAGGCCATCACCCGCCTCGACCAGCTGATCGCCGGTGGGGGCCTCCCGCATTTCGCCGCTCTTATGTTTCAGCTGAACGACCAGAAACGCACCGTTCGCCTGCTTTTCGATGTCGTCGATCGAACGGCCGACCAGAGGGCTGTTCTCGGATGCGACCATGACCTCCATCTGCAATCCTAGGGTCGCCAGGGCACGATCCACGTCGCGCGCCTTATCGCTGCCGCGCACCAGGGAATCCGAGCCGGGATAAAGGATCATCTCGGCGATCCTTTCGGCGCCGATATGGGTCGGCAACACCACCTTGTCCGCTCCGGCATGGCGCAGTTTTTTTTCGGTCGACGGCACCTCGCCGCGCGCAATGATCTCGAGCGACCGGTTCAGGTTGCGCGCCGACAGGGTGATGAACACGTTCGCCGCATCGTCGGGCAGGACGGTTGCCAGCGCCCGGGCTCGGTCGATACCCGCCAGTTTCAGCGCGGCCTCGTCGGTCGCGTCGCCCTGCATTGTCAGATACCCCAGGTTTCGCGCCTCATCAGCGCGCTTGTCGCTGCGTTCCAGGATTACGAAATGGGCGCCGCCGGCTTTCAGCTCCAGGGCCAGCATCTGGCCGATCCGGCCGAATCCGCAGACGATCACATGGTCTTTAAGCTTATCGATCTGGCTTTGCATCCGTCGTGTCCCGAACACCTGTTGCAGCTGGTTGATGGTGATGAATTGCACCAGCGAACTGGTGAGGAAGATCATGCCGGTGCAGCCGAGCACGATAACGATCATCGTGAAATCGCGCAGTTCCGGCGTCGTTATGGGGCGGACTTCTTGGTAGCCGACGGTGTAGATCGTCAGCACGACCATGTAGAGCGCGTCTTCGAAGTTCCAGCCGGCATACAAATAGCCGGCCGTCGCGACGATAAAGACGACGATCATGTACAGCACGGTGATCGTCAGATTTCTGACGGGCGGGAGAAACAGACCCTTCATTGGCGTGCTGCGATCATCCTCATAATGAAAAAGCCCGGCATGGAGCCATGCCGGGCTTTATATCACAGAAATCTATGAGAATTCTGCGTCAGGCCGCCGCTTCGAGGCCGCGCGGGCGGTTCTCGACCACTTCGTCGATGATGCCGAAGGTCTTCGCCTCATGCGGGTCGAGAAACTTGTCGCGCTCCAGAGCCAGTTCGATCTGCTCCAGCGTCTGGCCGGTATGGGCAACATAGATTTCGTTGAGCCGCTGGCGCATCCGCAGAATCTCGCGCGCATGAATTTCTATATCCGCCGCCTGGCCTTCGGCGCCGCCCGAAGGCTGATGTACCATGATGCGGGCGTTGGGCAGCGAAAAACGCTTGCCCGGCGCACCGGCCGCAAGCAGCAGCGAGCCCATCGAGGCGGCTTGGCCGATGCAGACGGTGGAGATATCCGGCCGGATGTACTGCATCGTGTCATAGATCGCGAGGCCGGAGGTCACGATGCCGCCGGGCGAGTTGATGTAGAAATGGATGTCCTTGGACGGGTTTTCCGACTCAAGGAAAAGCAACTGCGCGCAGATCAGGCTGGCAACGGAATCGTTGACGCCGCCAACGAGGAAGATGATCCGCTCTTTCAGCAGCCGGGAAAAGATATCGTAGGCGCGCTCACCGCGGCTGGTCTGTTCGACCACCATCGGCACCAGCGAATTCATCTGCAAATCATCAAAAGCCATGGCTGCGATCTTTCTCGGTTAGCCTGCCGCGGTCTCCGTGTCGTCGTCCTCGCGGGCGAGTTCCTCGGCTGTGACATTGCGGTCGGTCAAAGTGACCCCACCCAATATATGATCGACAACCTTGTCCTCATAGATGGGCGCGCGCAATGCGTCGAGCGCACGCGGATTATTGCGATAGGCGTCCAGCACCTCGCGCTCCTGGCCCGGATAGCGGCGTGCCTCGGCGATCAGGCCGCGATTGAGCTCTTCCTGGGTCACCTGGATGGTGTTGCGCTTCCCGATCTCGCTAAGCAGCAGGCCGAGCCGCACGCGGCGTTCGGCGATCTGGCGGTATTCGGCCTTCACCTCGTCCTCGGGCTTGGCTTTCTCTTCCTCGGTCAGTTCGGCCTGGACCTGCTTCCAGATCGACTCGAATTCCAACTCGACCATGCCCTGCGGCACCGGGAAATCGTGACGCTCGGCCAGCGCGTCCATCAGGCCGCGCTTCAGTTTCAGCCGCGCTAGACGGCCATACTCGCCCTCGATCTGCTCGCGGGCGATCTTCTTCAGGGCTTCGAGGTCTTCCAGGCCCAGCGTCTTGGCGAATTCGTCGTCGATCTTGGTCTTGGACGGGGCGCGCAGCTCCTTGGCCGTGACCTCGAACTTGGCCTCTTTGCCGGCCAGATCGGCGGCATGATAGTCGGCCGGGAACGTCACGGTGACCGTGCGAACCTCTTCCGGCTTAATGCCGATCAGCTGGTCCTCGAAGCCGGGGATGAAGTTTCCAGCGCCCAATTCCAGCGGATAATCCTGCCCGTCCATGCCGGGGCGCGCCTCGCCGTCGACCGTGCCCGTGAAGTCGATGGACAACTGGTCGCCCTTCTTGGCCGCACGCGCCTTCTTCACCGGCTCGAACTGCTTGTTGCTGTTGGCGATGCGCTCCAGCGCCTCATCGATCGCCTTGTCGTCGACCGGCGAGACAAGACGCTCGAGGGACAGACCGGTCAGGTCCGCCGGCTCAATCTCCGGAAGGGTTTCCACCGCCATGGTGTATTCCAGGTCCGTGCCTTCGGCGAAGGACACGACCTCGATCTTCGGCTCCAGCGCAGGGCGGACATCGTTGTCCTGCAGCAGCTTGTTGGAGCTGTCCTGCACCGTCTTTTCCAGAACCTCGCCCATGACCGACTGCCCATAACGCTTCTTCAGCAGGGCCATCGGAATCTTGCCCGGGCGAAAGCCCGGCATCTTCATGGTCTTGCTGAGTTCGGTCAGCCGGCGGTCCACATTCGCGCCGATCTCGGTCGCGGGGACGACAACGCGCCAGCTGCGGCTCAAACCTTCATTGGCGGTTTCGGTCACGTTCATAATGCTAAAGCTCGGCTTCCAGAGTTAACAAAGATGCTGCGTACGTAGAATTGGTGCGGGCGAAGGGACTTGAACCCCCACGACTTTCATCACTGGAACCTAAATCCAGCGCGTCTACCATTCCGCCACGCCCGCGCAAGGGTTGCGCTTTTATAGCATAGGCGCGCGGGGGGAAAGCCCGGTGAACCCCATCGCGCCGTTCAACGGAGTTCACGCATCGCTTTTCGCCAATTGGTGGGACGATTCGTCTGTGTTTCAACGCCGAATTTAAGCCAATAGGGCAGAAAACGGCCGGTAGACCACGTTCTCACCGGTTTCGACCCGCGACAGCCCGACCGGCAGGTCGAGGATGCCGTCGGCCCAGGCGAGCGAAGTCAGCAGGTTGGAGCTTTGGTCGCGATAAGGGACGGCGTTGGGTTTGCCGTCGATCCATTCCAGACGCACGCGCGGGAACTCGCGCAGCTTGGGCGATTTGGAAACGGCCAGCGCCAGCGGCACGGTGAAGCCGGGCAGCGGGACGGTCGGCATGCCGAGCAGCTTACGGATCACCGGCACGCCGACGATCAGGAAAGTCACCATCGCCGACACAGGGTTGCCGGGCAGGCCCAGCATACAGGCCGCGCCGATCCGGCCGAACAGCACTGGCTTTCCCGGGCGCAAAGCCAGCCGCCAGAAATGCACCTGGCCCTGTGATGCCAATGCGGGGCGCACATGGTCGTGGTCGCCGACCGAAACGCCGCCGGTGGTGATGATCAGATCATAAAGAGCACCCGCCTCGGCCAAAGCGCGCTCGGTCTGTTTGCGGTCGTCGGGCAGCGCCGACAGCAGTGTGATGTCGACCGGAAAATTACGCAGCAATTGCGCCAGCATCGGGCCGTTGGTCTCGATGATCTGCCCCGCATCGAGCGTCGCCCCGGCCTCGCGCAGTTCGGTGCCGGTCGAGGCGATGGCGACGCGCAGCCGCCGCTTGGCCGACACGCTGCCGGCGCCCAGGGCATAAAGCAGCGCGATGTCTTGCGGGCGCAGGCGTTGGCCGGCGTCGAACGCCGCCTGCCCGATCTCGATATCGCTGCCGGCGAAGCGCACATTGGCGGCCCTGGGCGGAACCGGATCGACGACGATATAGTCGCTGTCGCGCGTGCAATCTTCCTGCATAGCGACCGTATCCGCGCCCTTTGGCAGCACCGCGCCGGTTGAAATGCGGATGGCCGCGCCGGGCCGCAGCGTGCCGCCAAACGGCACCCCGGCGGCGGATTCGCCCTGCAAGATAAGCCGCGCCGAACCGCTGTCCTCCACATCGTCGCTGCGGAAGGCGTAACCATCGACAGCGGTGTTATCGAACGGCGGTAGCGCGCGCGGCGCGATAACCGGCGCGGCGAGGCAGCGGCCCAACGCCTGGTCGACGCCCAGCCATTCGTCGCCACCGACCGCCTGAACCACCTGGTCGACGATGGCGAGCGCATCGTCCAGCGGCATCGGTGCCGCGAACTCAGCCGGCATCGCCGCGATCGAAGTCGCTTTTGCCACCGGTCTTGTTCAGCAGGATCACCTGCTCAACCGCCATCGCCGGGTCGATCATCTTGGCCATGTCATAGATCGACAGCGCCCCTACCGCCGCGGCAGTCAGCGCCTCCATCTCCACGCCGGTCTTGTAGTGCGCGACCACCGTGGTGGTGACATGGATGAAATCGTGGCCGATCTCGAACTCGACGCCCAGATGCTCGACCGGCAGCGGATGGCAGTATGGAATGATCTGGCTGGTGTTCTTCGCAGCCTGGATCGCCGCGACCTTGGCGACCGGCAGCGGGTCGCCCTTGGGCAGCCGCCCCTCGGCGATGGTGCGCACGGTTTGCGGCTTGCAGCGCAAGGTCGCACGCGCCGTCGCGGTGCGCTTGGTGACGCGCTTTTCCGACACGTCGCGCATGCCCGGCGGCTGGTATTCATAATCGGGCAAATCGTCCATCAGCCGCCAATCTCGATCATGTTGCGGTTCTTCATTGTCATCAGCTCTTCCATCGGCGGGTGCGCCGCCTGCTTGCCTGCGACCGCAGTGAGGATCAACGCCTCGATATCGGCATCCAGGGCGCCAGCACGCATGGCGTCGCGCAGGCTCTGCTCGGCCGGTTGGAACAGGCAGGATTTGATATTGCCGTCGGCGGTGACGCGCAGCCGGTTGCAGCCGCCGCAGAAGCTTTCGGTCATCGAGCTGACGAAGCTGACGGTGCCGACATGGCCGGCGAGCCGGAAATCCTTGCCGACGTCGGTCAGCGGGCCGACCAGCGGAATCAATTGGTAACGCTGCGAGATCAGCGCCCGCATCTCCGCATAGGGCATCAGCCCGCCCTTCGACCAATGGTTGTCGGGGAAGGGCATATATTCGATGAAGCGGACATTGATCGGCCGATCCTGCGCCCAGGCGACGAAATCCAGAATCTCGTCGTCATTGACGCCGCGCATCGCGACCACATTGATCTTCAGCGGCGCGAAGCCCGCCGCCAGCGCCGCCTCGATCCCGGCCATCACCGCATCGAACTTATCGCGCTTGGCGATTTCCTTGAATCGGTCGCGCCGCAGCGTATCCAGGCTGATCGTCAGGTTGTTGAGGCCCGACGCACGCAACGGCACCGCGCGTTCGGCAAGCGAGATGCCGTTGGTCGTCATCGCCAGGGTCTTCAGCCCGGGCAGCGCGCCCAGCCGTTCGACAATCCGCCCGATGTCGCGCCGCGCCAAAGGCTCACCGCCGGTCAGCCTGATCTTGTCGATACCCATGCTGACAAAGATGCCCGCCAGCCGGACGATCTCGCCTTCGGTCAGAATGTCCGCACGCGGCGTCCACTCGATGCCCTGCGGCGGCATGCAATAGCTGCAACGCAAATTGCAGCGGTCGGTCAGCGACAGGCGGAGGTAGGTATGTTTCCTGCCGTGCCGGTCGACCAAGCGGTTGGGAACGGTCATTCCGCCGCCTGCCGATGGCTGTGCAGCAGCGCGGCAGCGCCACCGATCAGGCTGAACACATCCTGCCAGCCCTTGAGGCGCATCTGCTCGGCGGCGTTCCGGCTGCGCCCGCCTTTCGCGCAGACGAACAGCACCGGCTGACTGGCGTCGAACGGCGGCGCGTCGGCGTTGAACGTCGTGAACGGCCATTTCTGCGCGTCGGGCAGCGGCGCGTCGGCCCATTCATGCGGCTCCCTGAGATCGACCACGCGATAGCGCGACAGGTCGGCGATATCCGCCGCCGCAATTTCGAAATCGGCATCCGCCTGCGCGGCCAGAGCATGAATAGAACGATGGGTGCCGCAGAGCGGGCAATCGGCATCCTTGCGCCGGGCGATCTTCCGCGAATCCAACGACAGCGCATCCATGATCAGCAGGTGCCGGTCCAGAATGCCCGGCAGGACCAGTATGATCTTCAGCGCCTCGGATGCTTGCAATGTGCCGAAGAGGCCGGGCGTCACGCCCAGCACGCCGACCTCGGCGCAGTTGCCGACGGTACCCTCGGGCGGCGGCTCCGGCCACAGGCAGCGCAGGCAGCCGCCGGGCGATTTCGGATCGATGGTCAGCAATTGCCCCTCGAACCGGTGGATGCTCGCCTGCACCAGCGGCTTGCCGAACAGGATCGCGGCGTCGGCCAGCAGATATTTGGTGCGGAAATTGTCGGTGCAGTCGAGCACCAGGTCATAGGCCGCGAACAGGACTGGGAGGCTGGCGGCATCGACCTTGCCGTCATGCAGCCTCACATCGATGAAGGGGTTCAGCGCGGTCAGGCGTTTCACCGCCATTGCCGCCTTGGGCTCGCCAATATCGGCAGCGGTATAGATGATCTGGCGGTGGAGATTGCTCGCCTCCAGCCGGTCGAATTCGGCGATGCCGATCGTGCCGACGCCCGCCGCTGCCAGCATCAAGGCGGCGGGGCTGCCAAGGCCACCGGCGCCCACAATCAGAACCTTCGCCGCCTTCAGCTTGGCCTGGCCGTCGGTTCCGACCTCCGGCAGGCGAATCTGGCGGGCGTAAAAATCCGCTTCCTCGATCTTCGGCGCATGGTGCGCATGGCCGTCGCCATGGGTATGATCCGGTTGACCCGTACCCGGATGCTGGCAGTTCACCCATTCGGCGGTACCGTCGCGGTAATGTTCTTTCTTCCAGATCGGCAGGCGGTGCTTGACCTCATCGATCACATAGCGGCAGGCGCGGAACGCCTCATCGCGGTGAGCCGAGACGACGCCGACCCACACCGCCGGGTCGCCGATCGCCAGCATGCCCTGGCGATGCACGGCGCGGATCGCGTTCACCGCAAATTTGGCCCGCGCTTCTTCAAGAATCTTCTCGCCCTCGGCCAAGGCGAGCGGTGCGAAGATTTCATAGTCCAGCCCATCGACCTGCCGCCCATCGTTATGGTCGCGCACCCAGCCCTCGAAGCTGGCGAAGGCGCCCGAGGTGCGATCGATCAGCGAACGGCTAAGCGCGGCGATGTCGAGCGTGTTGCCGGAGATTTCGAATTTTGAGATCGGAGGTGTCATCGCTCAGCCGCCCGCGACTGGCGGGATAAAGACCACGCTGTCGTTCGCCGCCAGCGCCCGGTCCCAGGAGGCGAATTCGTTATTGATCGCGACCTTTACCCGCTCGAAGCCCAAGGTGAAGCCATGGGTGGAGGCCAACTCACGATAAAGGTCGCGCGCCGTCGCCGCCGCCGTCTGCACGGTTTCGGACGCCAGCCCGCGCTGTTCCCGCAGAAGTGCAAAATATTCAAGCCTGACCGGCAACGTCATGCGTATCGCCCTACCCTACCTGTGCAAAAGATATAAGGGCATTCGGGAAGGCGAACAAATCGTACCATCTCTTTCAACCACCCAACGCCGCACCCTATATTTGGGCGGGCGCCCGGTAATAACACCCCGCCCCTTCCGGCCACGAGAAAGACCGCCATGCCAAGGATCGATGAAACCCGCGCCTTCGTGCCCGTCCGCATCGCGGTTATGACCGTGTCCGACACGCGCACGCCGGCGGACGACAAGTCCGGCAACATCCTGGTCGACATGCTGAGCGACGACGGCCATGTCCTGGCGGCGCGCGCGATCGTGCCGGACGACAAGGCGAAGATCGTCGAACAGTTGCAGGCCTGGATCGACGATCACGAGGTCGAGGTGGTGGTTTCGACCGGCGGCACCGGCATCACCGGCCGCGACGTCACGCCAGAGGCGTTCGAGAGCGTCTATGAAAAGAAGATCGAGGGCTTCGGCGAGCTGTTCCGCATGTTGAGTTATCAAAAGATCGGCACCTCGACGATCCAGTCCCGCGCCACGGCCGGCGTCACGCGCGGCACCTATCTGTTCGCCCTGCCCGGTTCCCCTTCAGCCTGCCGCGACGGCTGGGAGATGATCCTGCGCGACCAGCTGGATTACCGCCACCGGCCCTGCAATTTCGTGGAGCTGTTCCCGAGGCTCAGGGAGCATGAAGGGCATGGGGATTAGCAGCCAAGATACCCAAAAGGAGCGCCGCATGAGCGTTTCCCCACCGAAATCAGCCGTACAGGCACAACCGCTGATCGCGGTGCGCAATGTCAGGGCGAGCAGCCGCTGGTACACCGAATTGCTTGGAGCCGACTCGCTTCAGGAACACGGCCACCGCGACGTGTACGACCGGGTTTCATGCGCCGGCCAGTTGGTTCTTCAACTGCACGCCTGGGACGTCGAAGATCATCCGGGCCTCGTCGACGCGGACGCGGCGCCGCATGGACACGGTGTCGTGCTGTGGTTCCAGGTGGACGATTTCGACGCGGCCGTGGCGCGGGCGCGTCGGGTTGGGGGCTGAGATTATCGAAGAGCCCCACATCAACCCGGCGCCCCAGCACAGAGAGATTTGGCTTCGCGATCCGGACGGTTATGTCGTGGTGATTGCCAGCCCAGACGGTGAAGCCGATTTCTAACCACTGCGCAGAGCATAGTGCTGCGCATCAAAAACACTTCAGATGAGAAAAATTTTAAGTATCTCACGTTAACGGTAAGGTGTTTCATTTACGGCGGCGTCTCAAAGTATCGCCAATGACGAAGACGGGCTCGCAAGGAGCTGCGGATCGGGCATTGGAGCGTTTTTGGGAGCCAGGCCGTGGTCGACATTTCATCGGTAGTTACTGAGCGTACACCACGCGCCCGCCGGCGCCCGCGTCAGGATTTGAGCGGCATTCGCGGCAAGATCCTGGAATTGCTGGTCGCCACCGGGCAGCCGGTTTCCGCCTATTGGCTGATCGAGGAGCTGCGCACACAGGGCACATCCGTGGTGCCGCCCACCGTTTATCGCGCGCTGAACTTCCTGAAGCGTTCGGGCCTCGCCCATCGGGTCGAATCGCTGAACGCCTTCGTCGCCTGCGCCCATCCGGGGCACGATCATCACGAACAGTTCCTGATCTGCTCCGACTGCGGTTTCGCCGAGGAGCTTTCGGATGTCGCCATCACCGACCTGCTGCATGGGAAAGCGGTGGCCCGGGGCTTCCGCCCGGAACAGCAGATCGTCGAAATCGCCGGCGTCTGCCGCGATTGCGCCGCGGGAAAACCACCGCACAACGCGGAGTAACGGTTGCGGTCATCTTTGACGGCGGTAGTATCGCTTAACCGATAACTGCCGCCGGACCGCCTGATGCGTCTTTTCATTCGTTGTGTCGAAGGCGAAGTCCGGCTCGGCCCCGGCAAAATCCAGCTTTTGGAAATGATCTCCGTGCACGGCTCGATCTCCGAGGCCGCGCGCGCCATGGATATGTCCTACCGCCGGGCATGGCTGCTGGTCGCGGAATTGAATCAGAGTTTCCGCCAGCAAGTCACCACGACCCAGACCGGCGGCAAGGGCGGCGGCCACGCCCAACTGACCGAATTCGGTCAATCCCTGATCGATCGCTACCGCAAGATCGAACACGATGCGACCGTCGCGGTGGCCGACGATCTTGAGCGCCTGAAAGCCGACCTTGCGCCCGTGTAATGCCAGCGCAATCCTTGCGCGGCGCGTTATATCCAGTACAATATTACGAACATAAAAGAGGCCGCATGATCCGCTCCTCCGCCTTGATTTTCGCCGGCTGCCTGATTGCAACAGCCGCCATCGCCCAGCCGAGCCGAACGGAAAGTTTCGCCATCAAAGGCGGCGTCGATCATCCGCGAACCGTGACCTTGGCCGACCTTCAGAAAGAAACATCGACCTCGATCGAGATTTCGCAGCATACCAACCATGGGCAGCTGGTCGGGAAGTTCACCGGGGTGTTGCTCTGGACGCTGCTGCAGGAGGCCGGCATCACCGCCGAACCGGGCAAGAAGAACGACATGCTGCGCCATTCGGTGACGATCACCGCCAGCGACGGCTACAGCACCGTGCTGTCGTTGGGCGAACTTGCGCCGGATTTCGGCAACGAACAGGCGATCATCGCCTATGAACTGTCCGATAAGCCAATCGCGGGCGCCAACGGATTCGCCCGCTTGATCGTCGCGGGCGACAAGGCCGCCGGCCGCGCGATAAGCGCCATTTCAACAATCGAGGTTCATTGATGCTCACCAAAGCCACCCGGGCGTTTTCGCGCCGGACCTTCATCGTCGCCATGGCCGTATTGGCGGTGGCGTCCGTTGCACCTGCCCGCGCCGGCAGCTTGACGATCTTTGCCGCGGCCAGCCTGAAGAACGCGCTTGATGACGTTCAAGCGGACTGGAAAAAAACGGGGGGTGCGGCGACCGTCGCGTCCTATGCCTCAAGCTCGACATTGGCCAAGCAGATCGAGCAGGCGGCCCCGGCCGACATCTTCATCTCGGCCGATACGCAGTGGATGGATTACCTGGACAAAAAGGGCCTGATCCAGCCGGCGCATGACCTGCTTGGCAACCGGCTGGTGCTGATCGCCGGCAAGGACAGCACGGTGAAAATCGACATCAAGCCGGGCTTCGACCTGGCCAAGTCTCTCGGCGACGGCCGCCTGTCGGTCGGCGACCCGTCGAACGTGCCGGCCGGTATCTATGCCAAGGAGGCGCTGACCAAGCTGGGCGCGTGGGACGCGGTGCAGCCCAAGCTGGCGCCCGCCGCCGATGTGCGCGCCGCACTGGCGCTGGTGTCACGCGGCGAGGCGCCCTTGGGCATCGTCTACGAGACCGACGCAAAGGTCGACCCGAGCGTCAAGATCGTCGCGGTCTTCCCCGAGGACAGCCACGCCCCGATCCGCTATCCGGTCGCGGTGGTGAAGGCGAGCAAGAACGCCGATGCGGCGAAGTTCGTCGCCTTCCTGAGTTCCCCCGCGGCGCAGGGGATTTTTGTGAAGTACGGGTTCGCGGTCCTGGGGAAATGACTTTGTAGAATGGGTAGAGCGCAGCGAAACCCATCGATTACGAGTTATGAATGAAACACCAAGTCACCAAGACACCAAGTTAAAGCCGAAATCCAGGTTTCTCATCGATGCCCTTGATACCTTGGTGGTTTCTTATTTCTTGGTGGCTCCAGCCGATGGGTTACGCTATGCTCTCCCCGTCCTACTCAACCGGACGCCTTAACTCACTTCCCGATCATGACATCGGATGCCTTGATCACGGCGATGGCGTCGTCGCCGACGACCAGGGCCAGTTCCTCGACCGCCTCGTTCGTGATCGACGAGGTGACGATGACACCGTGCCCGACGTCGATCTCGACATGCGAGGTCGTGGTGCCTTTTCGCACCGAAATCACCTTGCCCTTGATCTGATTGCGCGCGCTCAATTTCATTGCTCATTCTCCCTATTCTCAACCACCCGCCCGTCCCTTACGAAAACAACATCGCCGGTGAGGCGTTCGATCTCAGCCATCGCGTGCGAGACATAGAGCAGCGGGGTGGTCGCGTCACGGGTCAGGGCTTCCAGATAGGGTAGGATTTCGGCCCGATGCTCCTGATCGATTGCCGTCACCGGTTCGTCCATCAGCAGGACCGCGGGATCCGATAGCAGGGCGCGGCCGATGGCGACACGCTGGCGTTCGCCGCCCGATAGGGTGCGGGGCGTGCGGTCGAACAACCGGGCAAGATCGAGAAGCTCCACTGTCCGGTCGAACGCCGCCGGCTGTTCCATATGCCGGGCCCAGGGGCCATAAAGCAGGTTCTGGCGTACCGACATATGCGGGAACAGTAAGCCGTCCTGGAAGACCAGCCCGACCCGCCTTCGATGCGTGGGTACGTCGATCCTGGCGGCAGAATCGAACACGACATGCCCGTCGAGAACGATCCGCCCTTGTTCCGGCCTGAGCAGGCCGGCGATCAACCGCAGGATCGTGCTTTTGCCGGAACCGGACGGTCCGTAAAGGGCTGTGACCCGCGCCGTGCCGGCGAAAGCCGCATTGAGCCGGAACTCGCCGAGGCGAATCTGCGCCCGGAATTCGAAAGCCGTCATCGCGCCAGCCTCCGCCGCCCGGCGCGGAGCAGCAGTTCGGCGGCGATCAGCGATCCGAAGGACAGCACGACGGAGATCGCGCAGAGGCGCAGAACGGCGTCGTCACCCTGCGGCGTCTGCAGCAGGGCATAGATGGTCGAGGCGATGGTGCGGGTCTCACCGGGAATGCTGGAGACGAAGGTGATGGTCGCGCCGAATTCGCCCAGGCTGCGGCCGAAGGCGAGCACCGCGCCGGATAGCAGGCCGGGCAAAGCGAGCGGTAGTGTAACGGTCAGAAACACGAGCCAACCGGGCGCGCCCAGGCTGGCCGCCGCGCCTTCCAAGTCGCGGTCGATCGCGTCGAATGACAGCTTGAGGCCGCGCACCAGGAAGGGAAATCCCATGACGCCCGCGGCCACCGCCGCGCCGGTCCAGCGGAAGGCGAGGACGATGCCGAGGTCGCGATCCAGAAACCCGCCGATCCAGCCGTGCCGGCCGAGCAGGATCAGCAGGGCATAGCCGGTGACGACCGGCGGCAGAACCAGCGGCAGGCTGATGACCGCCTCGATCACCATCTTGCCGGGAATGCGGGTGTAGGACAGTACCCAGGCGATGGCGACCGCGAACGGCACGCTGCCCAACACCGCCAAGGTCGCGACCTTGAGCGTCAGCCAGATGGCCTGCCATTCCTCGGGGGAGAGATTCATGGGATCAGCAGTCGCGCAAAGCCTCGGGCCGGTCAATGTCGCGTAAGATTCCGGGATCGTCGACCGCTAGTTCGGCCACCTGTTCGGGGGTCGACTTCAGCAGGGCGCGAGCCCCCTCATCGCCGGTCAATCTAAGGATTTGGGGGAACAACGAACGGCCGAGAAGAACCGGATTGCCGCGTTGGCCTTGGCAGGTCGGGAAGATGGCGGCCTGCCCACTATAGGCGGCGGCAAGACGGTCCAACGTGCCCGGTTGGACGAACGGCATATCGCCCAGGCAGACGAGGATGGCTTCGGCGGTCCGCGCCGCCGCGACACCGGTTTTCAGCGAGGCGGACATGCCGGACGCATAGCCGAGCGCATAATGGAATGTCAGCGGCAGATCGGCTAGCGCGGTCTCAATTGCTTCCCGCTCGTGGCCGATCACGACGAGGACGGGGCGGACGGAGGATTGCAGCAATGCCTCCGCCGTTCGCCTGACCATCGGCTGTCCGTCGACGGGAGCCAGCAGCTTGTTGTCCTGCCCCCAGCGGCGCGATTCTCCGGCGGCGAGCAGGACGGCCGCGACGTTAGAGATAATCCTTCTCCTCTTCCTGGCCGATCAGCAGACCGCCGACACCCATGCGGGCGACGTCGCCGGCCGTAACGGACAAACCCGCCGACAGCCGCTCCAATACCCAGTCCAGGCCATTGCGCGAAGGGGAACGCGCGCAGCCCGGCAGGCCGAGCACCGGCGTTCCGGCGATCTCGCCGATCAGGATCAGGTTGCCGGGATCGACCGGCATGCCGAGCCGCTCGATCCGTCCGCCCAGTTCGAGGATGGCGGCCGGAATGATATCGCGCCTGTCCACGATGGCCGAGGCGCCAATGACCAGCAGCAAGTCACAACCCGCGTCCAGCGCGGACCGCATGTCGGCGGATAGCCGGCCGACCTCATGCGGGCAGCGGGTCTCGCCGGCCAAGCCGCCACCCAGGCGGGTCATGCGGTCGGCTGTGACGCGCGAGGTCTTGGCCATGATGCTGGGTTTCAGTCCGGCATTCACCGTCTGAATCAGCCGGGCGGCCAGCGGGCGAAATGGAACAACGGTCGCAATTGCCGCCGACGCCACCGTCAGGCACTGCGTCAGCGCCACCTCCGGCACGGCGAAGGGGATGATCTTGATCGTGGCCACCATCCGCCCGGCCTCGACCGGCGACAGATGCGGAAATGTCGCCAGCGTGACGTCTTCGGTGATCGCATTGACGATGTCGATGGCCGCCGGATCGAACGACAGCAGGCCGGCCTGATCGGCGAAGATGTTGACCCGGCCGGTCGACGCCGCCCCGGCCAACGCGCCCGATCCCGCAACGATCTCGGCAAGCCGGCGTGCAGCCTCATCCTCTGCGATATCACCGGGATCCAACTGCGCAACGGTGACGGTTTCAACGCCCGCCGTCGTCAGAGCGGCACGTTCAGCCGACCCGAGCCGGTGGCCCTTGCGGAAAACCGCTCCAGGCGTCCGCACCCCATGGGCCAGGATGGCGCCCTCCGCTTCGGCGACCGGCACAGTGCCGAACCTCACGCCGCGACGGCTTCCAGCCTGCGGCCGCGGCGCGCGGCGATGATCTCGGCCATGATCGACACGGCGATCTCACCCGGCGAAATACCGCCGATGGGCAGGCCCACCGGCGCGTGGATGCGCGCGATCTCCGCATCGTCGAACCCCGCGGCCTGCAGCCGCTCGACCCTTCGGCCATGTGTCTTCCGGCTGCCTAGCGCGCCGACATAGAAGGCGGGGGACCGCAACGCCGCGATCAGGCCTGGATCGTCGAGCTTCGAGTCGTGGGTCAGTGTGACGACAGCGGTCGCGGAGTCCGGGGACAGATCGGCGACCGCCTTGTCCGGCCAGTCGAGCGACAGGTCGGCGTCCGGGAACCGTGCGGCGCTGGCGAACGCCGCGCGCGGATCGACGACATGGACGGTAAATTCCGCCAACCGTGCCAACGGCACCAGCTTTTGCGCGATATGAACCGCCCCGACCAGGATCAGGCGGGGCGAAGGTTCGAAGACATGGGTGAAGAATTCGCTGTTGCCGATTGATTCGACACCGGTTTTCGCCTTACCCGCCGGCTCCAATGTCTGCGCGCCGGTGTTCAACTCGGTCGTCAGCGCCATGGACGAACGTCCGCGCCGGGCCGCGCGGAGGGCATCGAGGATATCGCGCTTCATGCGATCACGGGTTCGACGAAGATCCGAATGGTGCCGCCGCAGGCGAGGCCGACCGCCCAGGCCTCGCTGTCGGCGACGCCGAAGGTCAGCAGGCGTGTCTGGTTATCCACCATAGCCTGCTGTCCGGCCTCTGCTACGGCCGCCTCGACACAGCCGCCGCTGACCGAGCCCTCGAACCGGCCGTCATCGGCGATCGCCATCTGCGAGCCGACCGGGCGCGGCGACGATCCCCAGGTCTGCACCACGGTCGCGAGGGCCACCTTGCGGCCCTCGTCAGCCCACGCGGCGGCCGCGTCCAGCACGCGCAGAACGTCGTCGGTGTCGGGCTCGGCCATGATCAGTTGTGGCCCAGCACCGCATGCGGCTCATAAACCTCTTCCAGCCGCTTGATCTCATGCGCGTCGAGCGAAAGCGACAAAGCGGCAACCGCGTCGGCCAGGTGGTGCGGCTTCGAGGCCCCGACGATCGGCGAGGTGATATGCGGCTTTGACAGCATCCAGGCCAGCGCCACCTGCGCCGGCGGGACGCCCCGGGCGGCGGCGACGTCCGTCACCCGCTCGATCACCCTGGCGTCGCCGGCATGAGTATAGATGCGCTTGCTGAAATCGTCGGTCTGCGCCCGCTTGGTGTTGGTCGATTTGTTGCCGGCCAACTGGCCGCGCGCCAGCGGGCTCCACGGGATCAGCGCGATGTTCTGGTCCTGGCACAGCGGGATCATCTCCCGCTCCTCCTCCCGGTACATCAGGCTGTAGTGGTTTTGCATCGACACGAACTTGCTGAAGCCCATCTGCTCCGCTACCAGCAGCATCTTGGTGAACTGCCAGGCATGCATCGACGAGGCGCCGATATAGAGCGCCTTGCCCGACTTCACGACATCGGTCAGCGCCTCCAGCGTTTCCTCGATCGGCGTCTCATAGTCGAAGCGGTGGATCTGATAGAGATCGACATAGTCGGTGCCGAGCCGCTGCAGGCTGTTGTCGATCGAATGCATGATGTGCTTGCGCGACAGGCCTTTGTCGTTCGGGTCGTCGCTCATCGGCGAAAACACCTTGGTGGCGATCACGCTGCGGTCGCGGGGCACGCCGAATTCCTTCAGTGCCCGGCCCAAAATCTCCTCGCTGGCGCCCGTCGAATACATATCGGCGGTGTCGAAGAAATTGATGCCGGCATCGAGCGCCTGGCGGATGAACGGCTTCGCGTCCTCTTCCTCAAGCACCCATTCGCGCCAGTCCTTGGTGCCATAGGTCATGCAGCCGAGGCACAGGCGTGACACCTTGAGGCCGGTCTGGCCGAGATTCACATAATCCATTGGAAGCTCTTGAGAAGTTTGGGTCCCCTAAAGCTTATAGCGCGGGTACCGCTTTTCCAGGGCGAAGTTACGCAACCGCGCCTTGGCGCCCGCCGCGCAGGCGGGCCAGCCCGGCCAGCACCGCCGCCACGAGCGAGACGGCGCCCATCACAAGGAAGGCGTCGTGTAGGCCGAATGCAGTGCGCAGCGGCGTCAGCGCGAGAGGATGGAGGAACTGGCCGAGGAACAGGCAGCCCATCGCCATCCCGACCGCCCTGGCAGTCGCGGAGGGCGGCACCACGCCGAAGATCGCCGTTGTCATCAGCGGAGTCATGAAACCGCTGCCGATGCCGACCAGCCCGGCGCAGACGGCCAGCAGCCAGACATTCAGCGTCATCGCGAACCCGGCATTGCCGAGGCCGAGCAACGCCCAGATCAGCGCCAGAGTCAGGCTGAACCCGAAGGCGGGCCTGACATACTGGAAAAGATAAGCCCCGACGATGGTGCCGGCGGAGGTCAGCAACATCACGTTCGATGTGATCGTCGGATCGGTGATGCCCTCCTGGTTCATCAGGAAGACGCCCTGGATCGTGACTGTGTACATACTGATGCTGATCAGGATGATCAGGGCGTAGATGCCGAAGGCGCCGCGGATCGATCCGGAGGAACCGGCTGCTGCCTCAGCTGCGGTAACCGGCACGTCGGTGATGGTGAACAGCCCGATCAGGAACAGGGGAATCCCGCTGAGATACAGCGCGAAGGGCGCGTGCCAGCCGCCCGCCTTGGTCAGAACGCCCGCCGCCTCCAAAACCGCGAGCGAGCCGATGCCGCCAACGACGGTGAACCAGCCGATCAGCCGGTCGCGCTGCATCGGATCGGGATAATAGTCGCCGATGAAGGACACGCCGATGGTGACATAGCCGGCGGCCGCGACGCCGAGCAGAACGCGCGAGGCCAGCAAGGTCCACAGGTCCGGCGCATAGGCCCCGGCGACGCCCGACAGGCCGAACAACAGCGCCGAAACCAGCAGCACCCGCCGTTTACCGAGCAACCCCGCCAGCCAGCCGGTGAGCGGGCCGCCAAACGCCATCGCCAAAGCGGAGATCGTCGTGACGTTCTGCGCGATCAGCGTGCCGTCACGGCCGGCCCCGGAGAAGTGCGTACCCATTTCCGGCATCGCCGGCAGGATCGCAAGCTGCACCATGGCGGCCAGTATCGCGCCACCGAGCAGCACGATCATCCGAAGCGTGCGATAGAGCGCCGAGCCTTGGCTGCCGGATGCGGTCATGATCTACGCAACCGCTCGGCGCGCGCCGACAAAGCGCCACAGCACGGCCAGAACCGCCGCCAGCAGCGACGCCGCACCCAGGATCAGGAATGCGTCGTGCAGGCCGTAGGCGGTGCGCAGCGGCGTGACCACGAACGGGTGGACGAATTGGCCGGCGAAAATGCAGCCCAGCGCCATGCCCATCGCACGGGCGCTGGCGGCCGGTGTCACCATGTTGAGCACTGTGCTTTGCGTCAAAGGCTGCATCAGCCCGCTGCCCATGCCAACCAGGGCGGCACACCCCGCCAGCAGATAGACATTGAGCGTCGAGGCGAACCCGATATTGCCGAGCGCCAGCACCAGCCACGTCAACCCCAGCGTCAGATAAAACCCGAAGCTGGGGCGGACGAAGCGGAACAGATAGGCGCCGACCATGCTGCCGATGGTCGAGAGCAGCAGCACGTTCGATTGGGTCGAGGGATCGGTGATCCCCTCCTCGTTCATCAGATAGGTGCCTTGGATGGTGACGGCATACATGCTGATGCTGATCAGGATGATCAGAACGTAAATGCCCCAGGCGCCCCAGATCGAATCCGACGCCGGGCCGCTGACCGCTTGGGCGGCCAGGTCCTGGCGCGGCGCGGTGATGACGAATGGGGCGAGCACGAGCAAGAGCAGCGCAAACCCATAGAGGGCGAACGGTGCATGCCAACCGCCGGTTTTCGCCAGCACGCCGGCGACGTAGAGCACCGCCAACGATCCGCCGCCGCCGACGATGGCGAACCAACCCAGCAGCCGATCGCGTACGCCCTCGCCTACGTAATAATCGCCGATCAGCGACACAGCGACCGTGACATAGCCGGCCGAGGCGATGCCCAACAGCAGCCGCGACGCGAGCAGACCGTAAAAATCAGACATGAAGGCGCCGGCCAGTCCAGCCAGGCCATACACAAACATCGATGCAAACAGCGTCGGGCGCTTGCCGAACTTGCCGGCGACCCAGCCGATCACCGGTGCGCCGAAGGCCATCGCCAAGGCGGCGATGGTCATGACGTTCTGGGCGTCCAGTGTGCCGTCCAGCCCCTGCGCGTTGAACTGCGCCGCCATGCCGGTCTGCGACGGGATCACCACCAGCTGCACGGCGCCCGCCAGCACAGGCGCAGACAGCAGGACGATCATACGGAGCGCGCGGAACAGCGCGGA
The DNA here is from genome assembly GCA_965276835.1 of Alphaproteobacteria bacterium. GTDB lineage: Bacteria > Pseudomonadota > Alphaproteobacteria > BOG-932 > Roseiterribacteraceae > BOG-932. The sequence continues at coordinate 5,584,671 of OZ255631.1, read as the reverse complement.
TTCCCGGCCTATGGCTTCAGCAGTCATGTTTCCCCAGTCCCTGTTCCCGCGCCGGTTGCCGGCTTCGGTTGCGCGCGATTAGCGCACAGGCATGGCGTGCACGCAACCGTGAAAACTTAGCGGAATTCCAACACGATACCGGCAAAACGCTCCCTGCCGTTGCATTGTGATTGCAATGTTTTCTCGAAGGAAAAGATGGCTCGAAGATTGGCGTTGAAGGAAACCGCGGTTGAGTTCGGGCGCATCGACATTCTGGTCAACAACGCGATGGATGCCAGCATGAGCCCGCTGGAGGAACTGACCTTGGAGGTCTGGCACGGATAGCGACTTGTAGGCGGAATGCGCTTCGCTTTTCCACCCTACCGAGGCATAGGCTACAGTCACGCCTATGCAGAAACTTGCCCCTCCGCCCGAGCCCCCGGCCTATCCCGCCGACTTCCTGGTCGACCGGGTGCTGTTCCGCGATGCGATGATGCTGGTGATCGACAAGCCGTCGGGGATTCCGGTGCATCTGGGGCCGGGCGGCGGCGCCAATCTGGAGCAGTATTTTCCGGCGCTCACATTCGGCCTTCCGCGTCTGCCGGCGCTGGCCCATCGACTGGACCGCGACACCAGCGGCTGTCTGATCCTTGGGCGTCACCGCAAGGCGCTGGCCAGGCTGGGCAAGATGTTCCAGAACGGGCGGATCGATAAGACATACTGGGCGATCGTGCAGGGTGCACCGAACGACGACGCGGGACAGATAGACCTGCCGCTGCAGAAGGTTCTGCGCAAGGATTCCTGGCGCATGTTTCCCGACCGCGCCGGCCAGACAGCCGTTACGGATTATCGGGTGATGGGCAAGGTGGATGGCCTCACCTGGGTCGAGTTCAAGCCGCAGACCGGCCGCACGCACCAGATCCGCGTCCATGCCGTCGCCATCGGATGCCCGATCCTGGGCGACACGATTTACGGCCTCGCCGGTCAGGCTGTACCGCTCAACCTGCATTCGCAGGGCGTGGTGATTCCAATTTATCCGACAAAGCCCGCCATCGAGGTGACGGCGCCCCCGCCGCCCCATATGCTGGAGCCCCTGGCCGCCTGCGGCTGGCGCGACCCATGAGAATTTAGCGATGTCTTCCCAACTTCTGATCGACCTGGCGATCAACAGCTTCGTCACGTTCTTCGTGATCATCGACCCGATCGGTCTGATCGGGATTTTCAATGGGCTGGCGGCGCATCTCACCACCAAGGACCGGCAGCGGCTGGCGATTCGCGGCACGCTGGTCGGCAGCTTTGTGCTGTTGTTGTTCGCACTGGCCGGGGAACGTTTGCTGGGCGCGCTCGGCATCTCCCTGCCCGCCTTCCGCGCGGCGGGCGGAGCGCTGCTGTTCCTGCTGGCGATCGAGATGATCTTTCAGCACCGGATTCAGCGCCGCAGCCAGGAGGCGCGCGACGTGATCGACGAGCCCCAGGTCGAGGACATTGCGATCTTCCCGCTGGGCATCCCGTTGATCGCCGGACCCGGCGCCATCACATCCGCTTTGCTGCTGACCAGTCGGTATAAGGGCGACCTGATCGAACAGGGGATCGTGCTGGGCGCGATGCTGATCGTGCTGGCGCTGACGATGCTGACGTTCCTGGCGGCGGAACGGCTGGGCAAGATCATCGGCGCGACCCTGGCCGGTGTCGCCACCCGGCTGCTGGGCATCCTGCTGGCGGCGGTGGCGGTCGAATATATCGTGGTCGGCGTGCGCCAAATCTGGAATGCGACAAAGTAACGATGTCCAATAGACTGCAGACACTCCAAACCGCCCTCGACCATCTTAAGGGCGGCCGGTTCGAGCAGGCGGCGGCTTTGTGCCAGCCCGTCCTCGCGGCCGACGAACACGACACAGACGCGCGCTTTTTCCTTGGCGTGTCGCTGGCGGCGCGCGGCCAGCTTGAAGAGGCGGTCCCCCATTTGTCCCGTGTCATCCGGGAGCGTCCCGAACATGCGGATGCTCGCATCGAACTGGGGCGCATGCTGGTCGGGCTGGGCATGATGCAGGTGGACCTGAACCGGCCTGACCTCGCGATCCCATTCTTCGCGCAGGCCACGGCGGTGGATCCAGCGAATGCCGGCGCTGCCGCCAATCTGGGTAACGCGCTGGCAAGCGAAGGCCGGTTCGATGCGGCGCTGGCCGCGATCGGCGATGCATTACGGATATCGCCAAGCGATATCGACATCCATATCAACCACGCCGTCACGATGCTGAAAGCCGGACGGCTGCTGGAGGGCTGGAGCGAAAACGAGTGGCGGCATAAGAAGTCGGGCCGGGAAAAACTGCCGCCCGCGCTCAGGTTGCCACGCCTGTCCGCCCTGCCCGACGGCCTGGATGGTCGCACGGTCGTGATCTATCACGAGGAGGGGTTCGGAGACACGATCCAGTTCCTGCGTTATGCCGACCTGTTGGCCGCGGCGGGCGCGAAGGTGATCGCCTGGATGCCCGAGCCGCTGGTGCGCTTGGTCCGTGGGCAGGCTGCGATTTCGGAATGCCTGACCGGCAACGTGACCTTGCCGAAATTCGATTTCCACTGCCCGGTCAACAGCCTGCCGCTGGTGTTCGAGACGACGGTGGAGACGATCCCGGCGCCCATCCCATATATCCAGGCCGATCCGGAACTTGCCGCGGCATGGAAGCAGCATGCGCCGACCGCCGGCCGCCGCGTCGGGCTGGTCTGGGCGGGCGAGCCGCGCGGCTATGACCCGGCGGCACAGGCGCTCGACCGGCGACGCAGCCTGCCGGGAGCCGCCTTCGCCCCACTGATCGCCGTTCCCGGCCTGTCGTTCGTCAGCCTGCAAATGGGCGCTGCGCGAATGGAACTGCCGCAGGGCGTTTACGATCCGATGGGCGGCGTGAAGGATTTCGCCGACACCGCGGCCATCGTCGCCAATCTGGATCTGGTAATCTCGGTCGACACCGCCGTGGCGCACCTGGCCGGCGCAATGGGCAAGCCGGTGCTCCTGCTGGACCGGTACGACAATTGCTGGCGTTGGCTAAGCGGCCGGGCCGACACCCCCTGGTATCCGGCACTGCGCATCTTCCGGCAACCGCGCATGGGCGATTGGGAACCGGCCATCGCCGAGGCCGCCGATGCGCTGAAAGCCTTCGCCGATGCCTGATCGCGCAATCCGCGTTCTGGCGGCTGGCATGGTCGGTAGCGGAAGCACCTTCCTCTACAACATATTGCGCGAAATCCTGTCGGCCGACCCGCGAATTCCCGTCGTCGCCACCTATTCCGACGAATGGAACCCGCTATTCGCTATGCATGGGCGGCTGGTGCTGAAAAGCCATTGGGGCATTCGTGCCCTGGTCCCGCAGGCGGAGCGCGGGGGTCTATTGCCGATTATTTCGGTCCGCCATCCCGGCGACAGCGTCTGCTCGGACATGGAGCGGTTCGGCTATGCCTTCGACTACGCGCTGCAGCGTGTCGCCCTGTCCCTCACCTTCTGTGCGCAACTTCGCCAACTGCAGGACACAGTGCTGTACCGCTATGAGGACCGCTTCACCTCAAGTCCGCGGACGGTGCCGGGGCTGGCGCAGGTCCTAGGGGTGAAAGTGCCGGCGGAACGTCTGGCGGAGATCGCGCTGAAATTCAGTACAGCCGGAGTCAGGGCCTATGCCGACCGGCTGGACTCCGTGCCGGGCCTGATGCGTGGCCAGGACAACCCATCCGACGCCTGGTGCCCGACGACGCAAATCCATCGCGGGCATATCGGCAAGCTGGTCTCCGGCCGGTGGCGCGACCTGCCGGCGAAACAGCGCCGACAGATCGACGAGGCGTGCGGCGAGGACGCCTCGTCTTTCGGGTACGACTGCGCGGCCTAATCGCTTACCAGATCTTGCAGAGTTCCTTCCGCACCATCGCATCGCCGGGCTTGCACTGATAGGCCTTGGCGAAATCCGGAATGTTGCCGATGGTGCCGATCACCCGGAAATTGGCGAGCGGGTGCGGATCGGTCAGAGCGCGGGTGCGGGCCTCTTCCGGGCGGATGTTCTGCGCCCAGATCTGCCCGAAGGCGGCATAGAAGCGCTGGTCGGGCGTCAGCCCGTCGATCTCTTTCCCGGCCTTGGCCTCCGGCGTCTTCAGGAAGGCGCGGTGCGCGATCACGGTGCCGCCCAGGTCGGCGATGGCCTCGCCCTCCTCCACGTCGCCTTTCTCATGCACATCGTCGACCGCGATAAAGGCGGAGTATTCGTCCTGGATGCACTTGCCGCGCGCCTGGAACTTGTCCGCGTCTTCCTTGGTCCACCAGTCGGTCAGGTTGCCCTTGGCGTCGAAGTTGCGGCCCTCGTCATCGAACCCGTGCGTCATCTCGTGGCCGATGACGACGCCAATGCCGCCATAGTTCACCGCATCGTCGGCCTTCACGTCGAAGAACGGCGGCGCCAAAATCCCCGACGGGAAGGTGATGCTGTTGTCCGACGGCTCGTAATAGGCGTTCGTCTCCATCGCCGACATGTGCCACTCGTTATGGTCGGTCGGCTTGCCGATCTTCTTCAGGTCGCGCTTTTCCTCGAATTTCTGAGCCGCCATGGTGACGTCGCCGAACAGTTCATTGTCCGAGATCTTTAACGTCGAATAATCGATCGGCTTGTCCGGATAGGCGATGTGCTGGGTCATCTTGTCCAACTTCGCCGTCGCCAGCTTCTTGGTCGGCGCACTCATCCAGTCCAGATCCTGAATGTCCTCGCGCAAGGTCTCGCGCAGGTTTTTCACCATCGCCACCATGCGTTCCTTGGTGCCGGCGGGCACGAAGTTCTTCACGAACACCTTGCCCACCGCGTCGGGCATCGCCGCCTTGACCGAACGGACGCAGCGCTGCCAACGGGGGCGCAATTCCTTTGCGCCGGTCAGCAGCCTGGTGAACTCGAACTGTTCGTCGATATAGCGTTTGGGCAGCGCGTTGCCGCCATTGGCGATGACGTTCCAGCGCAGATAGGCCTTCAGCGCGCCGACATCGGCGGTGGCGAGAACCGGTCCTAATCCCTTCACGAAGTCCGGCTGGCCGACATCGACCTTATCGACCGACGGCGAATCCACGGCCTTCATGAAGCCCTTCCAGTCGAAATCGGGCGACAGCTTCTGCAGGTCGGTGACCGGCATCAGGTTATAGTTCTTCAGCGGGTCGCGCAGTTCGGCCTGCGTGCGGGAGGCGGTTGCCAGCTTGGTCTCGATATCGAAAACCGCCTTGGCGTCGGTCTCGGCCTTGGCCTGGTCCTCGCCCGACAGCACGAACATCTTGGCGATATGTTCGACCAGTTTCTGGCGGATCATCTTCGCCTTCTCGTCGTCGCGGGTGTAATATTCCTTGTTGGGCAGCGACAGCCCGCCCTGACTGATGCCGGCATTCTGGCGATCGCTGTCCTTGCCGTCCGTACTCGCGCCGAAGCCGAAGAAGACCGAAACCCCGGCGGCCTGCAGTTTGGGGATCGCGGCCAGCACGGCGGCGCGATCGGTCAGTGCGTCGATCGGCTTCAACTGGGCTTGCAGCCAGGCGTCGCCTTCCTTTTCGATGCGGTCCTCATCCATGCAGGATTTGTAATAGTTGGTGACCCGCACGAAATCCGGGTCACTCTTGTCCGGCTTGGCGACAAGCTTGTCCAACAAGTCGTGCATGTTGGCGAGGTTGGTTTCCGACAGCTGGTCGAACGTGCCCCAGCGCGACAGGTGCGAGGGTATGGGATGGCTTGCGGTCCAGCCGCCGGTGGCGAATTTATAGAAGTCCTCGCAGGCATTGGCTGTCTTGTCGAAATTGGCTGGGTCCAGGGGTTTCGACATCTGGGCCGGGTCGGCGAAGGCGGGAACGGCGCAAAACAGCGCGACAGCCGCGCCCGAAAGCAGGCGGGGAAAGCGAGAATTCATAAGGTGCATTTCCTTGGCGGGAACGAAATCGGAAGGCGGACGATAGTCGGTTTATTCGACGAAAGTCCAAGCGCTTTTCGACGAACGGCAGCCCAGCCTATACGAACGGCATGGGTTTCCCGACACGGGATCCGCACCCGCCGGCCTTCAGAACGCGCTCGGTCGAGGCCGGATTGGCCGCCAGTTTGGATGCCGGCCGGACTGGGCGGACCGTCAGCGCGCCGCCGCAATTCGGGCAGACGCCGCCCAGCAGATCGGACGCGCAGGCCGCGCAAAATGTGCATTCGAAGGAACAGATCACCGCCCCGCCGGCATCGGCCGGCAGATCGCGATCACAACATTCGCAATTCGGGCGCATGGAAAGCATGGGCAGCTCCGTGTGATACATTAACAGCCGCACGCATCGAAACGGGGGAGTAGCATGACAACGAACTGGAAGGGCGGCAACGGGCAATGGCAGACCGCAAACAAGTGGTCGAACGGCGCGCCGACGACGCCCCAAAGTTTCGCTGTCATCAATGCCGCCGGCACCTATACCGTCACGATCGGCAGCGGCCTGGAATATAATGTCGGGGCGATCTCGCTAAACGCCGCCGGCGCCACACTGTCGATTGCCGGGATTCTCGACCTCAAGAACAAGCTGACGGTGTCGAAAGGGACGGTCACCGTTTCGGGAGAGATCCACGGCGGGACAATCATGCAGACGCAAGGCTTGAAGTTGCGCGGGGCGACGCTTGCCGGCGTGAGTTTCGACGGAATCTTCAACCTCGATGCCGGCGCGACCGCGATCACCATTTCCGACGGCTTATCGCTGCGTGGAGCCAAGGGCACTGGCGCGGGAGCATTTAAACTTGCCAACGCCAGCCAAGTCACGTTGGCCGGCGATCAGAGCCTTGGCGGCGGAACACTGACGCTCACCGGCGCCACTGTATTGAACAGCACGGGCATGTTGACGATCGGCACAGTGGAGAGGTTCGTCGACCAAACCACAAAAGCCGGTTCCCTCGATTCCGTCTTCAATAACGGGACGTTCGTTGCGGGCAAGGGCTCAACCCTTACCGTCACCGGCATGGTCGCCAACACCGGCCAGTTCACCGACGGCGGCGGGGTGGTCACCGTGACCGATTTTTCGAACGCGGCGACCGGGCAGATCTCGGTGTTTGCCGGATCCAATTTTACGGCCGGGAACTTCGACAATGCCGGCACCCTGACCGCCAACAACGCATATGTTTTCTTGGACACACAAAATGGCGGAGGTCTCGGAACACTCAACATCACGAACTCGACCGTCGTGATCGAACTTCCGATCAACTCCAGCTCGGTCTCGTCTGCGATCGCCATGCTGGCTGGAAAAAACGATAAGCTGGAGATCGTCATACAGACGGATAATACCGGCAATACGATCGATTTGGCCAAGCCCTCCGGCTTTGCCGATTTCAATTATATTCTCAATATCACCGGCGGAACGCTTACAACCGACGCACCGGTTGGCGGCGACTTAACGGACGTAATCGTCCAGGGGCCGCTTACCGTAGCGAACGGTCTGACGATTACCGGCACAACCTTTACCGGGGCGGACGGCACCGGCCCAGGAACAATCAACCTCGATAACTATGCGCTGTACGCAGGCAATACGGCTTTGGACAACGTGCATGTCGTTGCCGCCGCAAAAACCCTCTTACAGGCGTCCACGCTTGGCACTAATTTTTCGGTCAAAGCGGCCGGCGCCTTTTCGCTCGGCTATCGCGGCTGGACCGTCGTCAATAACGGACTTTTGGAAGCCGGCGGTCAAACCGCCGGGGTCTTTAAGATCGCCGGCCGCAATTTCACAAACAACGGAACGATACAAGTCGATAAAGGTGGCTCTTTCGGCATCATACAAGCTGCTTTCCGCAACCTGACCTATGGCGGTACTGCGACTGGACTGACGCTTGCGGGTGGCACCTACGATATCGGCGCGGGCGGTGCGCTGATGGCCGGCGGCCGTTCCCTGGTCATCAAAACTCTGGAAGCAAATGTCGCGCTCGAAGGCTCGGGCGCAAGCTTCCTCGGCGCAGGTTTGTTCACCGTCGGCGCGCAAGGGGCGTTGACGTTACAGAACAGGGCGTCGCTTACCGTAAATTCCACCTTCACAATCGAGGCACAAGGAACAGTGACATTGGGAAGTGGGGGCACGCTGAAAGGCGTATCGACCCTAGCCATCGACGAACAGGGCGTTCTAGCGCTGCAAACCGGCACCGGATTTGCGAATATTTCGAACGTCGCACTGGACGGCGAGATTAGTCTGGGCGGAGGCAATCTCAGTGCGTCGAGCACCGCCGTTTCCGCAAGCGGAGCAATCGACGGCCATGGCGGTGTGCTGGGCGCTGTCGCCAATGCCGGCACCATAAACGCGTCCGGCGGCACATTGACGATCAGCCAGGGCGTCACCGGCACCGGCGCGGGCGAGATCGAGAACAACGCGACCTTGTCGTTCGGCGCGAACGTCTCCGCCGGGCAGACTCTCACCTTCGAAGGCGCGGCCGGCACGCTGACCCTGGGCAACGCCGGCGGCTTCGCCGGGACGATCGCCGGTTTCGCCCCAGGCAACGCGATCGACATGATCAACACCAAGGCAACCGCCATTGCCTATCACGCCGGCACCGATATGCTGACCGTCAAGAACAAGGGCGCGGTGATCGCCACGTTGCAGCTCAGCGGCACCTATACCGGCGATACGTTCGGCCTTGTTTCGGACGGCAAGGGCGGCACGGAGATTACCGTCACGGCGGCGATACCGGCGGTTCATCGCTTCATCGAGGCGGTCGCTGCATTCTCGCCACCGAACATGGCGTCCACCGGCTTGCCCGCAACGCCCGACAGCAGCCAGCTCACGCCGGCGGTGGCCGTGAACCACGCCCATTTCGGATAAGGATTGCCGTCGGCGGCCATCGCCAACCGCCCCGCCCGCCTGCTAAACCTTCCGCCGGTAAATCGTGCGACGGGAGGATAAGGTGAAGGTCGGTCTGAATTTCATGGGCGCCGAAGGGTTGTTCGGCGGGCAACTGACGCCGGTTCTGGAGTTGGCGAGCAAGGCCGACGCACAGGGCGTCGACCTGATCAGCACCTGCGATCATCTGGGCTTCAACGCAGAAGTTCATGCCGACCGCCGGCGCACGCACGGCTTCCCCTATGGGTTGGAACAGCCCTGGATCGAGCCGCTGTCGTTCCTGTCCGCAGTTGCCGCGGTGACCAAGCGCGCGCGCCTGTCCTGTTTCGTGCTGGTTGCACCGTTGCGGCCGCCGCTGCTGCTGGCCAAGCAACTTGCAAGCCTGGATGTGATCTCCGGCGGGCGTGTGACCATGTGCCTGGGCGTCGGCTGGCAGAAGGCGGAGTTCGACGCCAACAACATCTTCTTCGAAGGCCGCTTCGGCTATCTGGAGGAATTGGTGCTGGCCTGCCGCGCATTGTGGGGCGGCGCGCCGTCATCCTTCCACGGCAAGCATATCAATTTCGACGATTTTCATTCCCTGCCCTACCCGATCCAGGGCGCGAAGCTGCCGCTGCTGCTCGGCTTCTCGCCGACCGACCGCAATTTCGAACGCATCGCCCGCGTCGCCGACGGCTGGGCGGTGAACCCCGCCGGCCTTGGCGAATTCGCCGAACGCGTGACCGCGCTGAAGCGCATCGCCGCCGCCCATGGCCGCGACCCTGACGCGCTGGAGATCGAGATCCAGTTCGCCCCGCAGCGAAAGGCCGACGGCAGCGTCGACTTCGCCGCCGCCACCGAAGCCGGCCTCGCCTGGGCCAAGGCCGGCGCGACGACGGTGACCCCGCTGGTCATCAGCTTCTGCCAATCGCCGAAAGATGTCGACCGGCTGATGGAGTGGGTCGGCGAGATGAAGGCGAAGCTGGGGTAACGGACGCGGTTCCGGTCACCGTTGCGAGCAGGCCGCCTAGGCCTCCGCCTCGATCCGCTCCATGTCGTCGTCGGACAGGCCGAAATGGTGGCCGATTTCATGCACCAGCACGTGGCGGACGATGTCGCGCAACCGGCCGCCCCGCGCGCGCCAGAAGGCGAGGATCGGCTGGCGGTACAGGAAGATCATGTCGACATGCTGGACCACGCCACCGGCCTGTTTATGGCCGATCGGCAGGCCGCTATAGAGGCCGAGCAGGCCAAGCGGGTGGCCGATCCGCATCCGCCGCAAGGTGCCGCTGTCGGGCACATCCTCGATGCGCAGGCCGACTCCTTCGATATGGCGTTTGAATTCGGGCGGAATCCCCGCTAACGCCGCTTCGGCCAGTTCGGTGAAATCGTCCAGCGACGGATCGTCGATGACGGTTGAAAACGCTCTATCCATTCCGGCCGCGCTCCAGCATCTTGGGCAGGCTCTATGTGGGGTGGCGCGGCAGGGCCCGCCAGTGAAGGAAGTGCGATGCGTTTCGGGTTCGTCTTTTTAGCAACACTCGCCATAGCCGGCAGCGCGCTGGCCGCGAACACGCTGACCGACACCGGGCGGTTCCGGTCCGCCTTCCAGGGTTCGTTCTATGGCTTCGACGTGTGCGGCGACTCGGCCAACGGCAGACTGTACCGCAAGGCCCTGATCGACCGGGTGGAGCACTGCCCGTTCACCAAGGACGCCAAGGCGGATTTCAGCCAATGGGCCGGCGCTGCCGAAACCCAGGGCAGCGCCGATGTCCAGCGCTACATCGCCGAACACGACAAGCTGCCGCCCCGCCTGGACCGGCGCAAGACGGCGTGCCTTGCCGAGCAGCAGAACGACGCCTACCGGCAAGCGTTGGCGATGCTGGCGAAATATGCCGCTGGGCAGGCGAAAGCCGATGCGGTGGTGCCGGACGCGTGCGACGCGGCGATGAAGTCTTAGGTCACGTTCCGCGCGGCTTCGCCCTGTTCGTCGCCTGTGCCGCCAGCGGATCGTCCGGCCAGAAATGGCGCGGATAGCGGCCCTTAAGGTCCTTCGCCACCTCTTTCCACGAGCCCCGCCAGAAGGCCGGCAGGTCGCGGGTCATCTGGATCGGGCGGTGCGCGGGCGACAATAGGACCAGAAGAAGCGGCACCTTGCCTGCCGCGACGCTGGGGTGGCGATCGAGGCCGAACAGTTCCTGCACGCGGATTTCCAACAGTGGGCCGTTCCCGGCCTCGTAATCGATCGGTGCGCGCGAACCCGACGGGGCGTCGAAATGCGACGGCAGCAGGCGATCGATTTCGCTGCGTTTGTTCCAGGGCAGCAGGCCATCCAGCGCGGACGCCAGATCGTCGGCCGTGATGGCGGATAAACCCGTGCGGCCGACGATATACGGCGCTAGCCAGGTTTCGGCGTCGTGCGCCAGGGCGGCGTCGGACAGATCGGGCCAATCATCGCCAAGCGCACGCGACAGATAGGTCGCCCGGGCGCGCTGAGCGTTCTGTTCGGCCGACCAGGGCAGCGCGCCGATGCCGATTTCGGCGATACCCGCTGCCAGCAGTTCGGCGGCCCGGACTGGATCGTCAACCGCGACCGGATCGTCGCCCAGCTTCAGTTCGCCCAACCGCCGCACACGCCGCGCACGGATGCTGCGCGAGGCCCGGTCGAACGCCATCGCCGTTTCGGTCACGATTGCCGCGCCGAACAAGTCCTCGATCGTCTCGCGGCCGATCGCGGCGGCGGCGCGGATGCGGCCCGTGGCGGCGGCTCCGGTGATGTCGGCGACCACGAGATATCCCGCGGCGGCCAACCCGTCGCTTTCCTCCAGGCTGGCAGCGCGGCCGTTGGCCAGCCGGAAGCGGCCGCGCGCACCGGCTGCCTGCGCGACCCTGTCGGGATAGGCGCGGGCGAGTTGGCGGCCGATCTCGCCCGACCGGCCGTCGCCCTGCGTGCCGCCGGCGAGCGATGCCCAGCGGCGGGCCAGGCCGCGTGCCTCGTCCGCGCGCTTGGAGCGGTCGGATAAGAAGCCGGACAGGCGATGAGCGAGATCGTTCGACAGACCGCCCAGGCCGCGCTCGGTCAGCAACACCGCCAGATAGGCGGCGATCAGGGCGTCGCCCTCCTCCCCTGCGCGGTGGATCATGTGTGCGAGGCGCGGATGCAGCGGGATGCGGGCCAGCGCCTTGCCTTCGGCGGTGATGCGGCCGTCGGCGTCGAGCGCCTCTAGGTTTTTCAGCAACGCGACGGCCTCGGCCCAGGCCGGCTTGGGCGGCGGGTCGAGGAAGCGGAACTGCGCCGGATCGGCGATGCCCCAGGCGGCGAGGTCGAGCGCCAGACCGGCGAGATCGGCCTCTAGTATTTCCGGCCGGTCGAACTGCGCCAGCGCCGCCGTCTGTCCCTCGCTCCACAAACGGTAGCAGACGCCGGACTCCGTTCGGCCCGCGCGGCCGCGCCGCTGATCGGCCCCGGCCTTGGACACCCGCGCGGTCTCAAGCGTCGTCAGGCCGGTCGCCGGCTCATAGGCCGGGACACGGCGATAGCCAGAGTCGATGACGATCCGCACGCCTTGGATGGTCAGCGAGGTTTCGGCGATGGAGGTCGCCAGCACGATCTTGCGCTGGCCGGGGGGCGCCGGCTGCACGGCGCGATCCTGTTCCGCCGGGGTCAGCTGGCCGTAGAGCGGCGCGACGACCACGCCGGGCGGCGTGCGCCCGGTCAGCCGCTCGGCGGTCCGCGCGATCTCGCCCTGGCCTGGCAGGAACACCAGCGCCGAACCGCCATCGGCCCGCATCGCCTCCAGCGCGATGGCGACGACCTGATCTTCCAGCCGTTTGGCCGGATCGCGCTCGACATAATGCGTCTCGACCGGGAAGGCGCGACCCAGGCTTTCGATGACCGGCGCGTTGTCCAACAGGCGGGCCACACGTGCGCCGTCGATGGTCGCGGACATAACCAGCAGACGCAGGTCGTCGCGCAGCGCCGTCGCATCCAACGCCAGCGCCAACCCCAGATCGCCGTCCAGGCTGCGTTCGTGGAATTCGTCGAACAGCACGGCGGCGATGCCGGTGAGTTCCGGGTCACCAAGGATCATCCGGGTGAACACACCCTCGGTCACCACCTCGATCCGCGTCCGTTTGCTGACCCTGGCATCCAGGCGAACACGATACCCCACCGTGTCGCCGACCTCTTCGCCCAACGACTCCGCCATCCGCCTTGCTGCGGCTCGTGCCGCCAACCGGCGCGGCTCCAGCACAATGATCCGCCCGTCGCCGCGCCAGGGCGCATCGAGCAGCGCCAACGGTACGCGGGTCGTCTTGCCCGCGCCCGGCGGCGCGACCAAGACCGCCGCCGGCCCAGTTTCCAGTACGGCCAGCAGGCCGGGGAGTGCGTCGTCAATCGGCAAGGGGGCTGTGGGCCTGGGCATCCCCCCTCATGGCCAACAAAGGCCGCGGGGGCAAGTGCGCTTCCTGTCTTGCCCGGCATCGGCACAGGGCGCAGGATCGTCCGGTTAGTCCCAGACCGGACAGTCCCATGCGTTTTGGCATTCGGCACGTCATTCTTCAGGTCGGCTTGGTAAGCCTCGCCGCCACGGCATCGGCCGGGCAGCCCAAGGTCTGGGCGGTTTTCGCGCCTCATGCGACGCGCGCACCGAAAGGACCGCCTGCCCGACCCTGCGACGGCGATTACTGCGCGCTCAACGCTTTGCAGGACCTCTGGAAGCGCGATGCTTTAAAGCATGACCGGCCGCCCGACATGAACGCGAATTCGGTGATTCTGGACCGTGCGCGCTTTCAAAAAGAAACCGACCGCTTCGGCGCGCCGGACGCCACCGCTGTCTTCAATTACAATATTTTGGGCTCGGGCGTCTGCGTCGGCGCCTTCAAGGGCGGCGCGTTCGGCATCCATACCTGCTGATCCGCCGATCGAAATTCGGCACTTGCATGGGAGCTATGATCAGGGCGTATAACCCTGTCTTCGCTCGCGCCCCTGGCGCGGCGGCCATCGGGGTGGAGACGGATCTTGCGATTTGGGTCGATTGGAAGCGCTCTCGTCGTCGCGGCACTGTCCGCCACTGGGTTCGCGAAAGCTGAAAAGCCGTTCGATTTCGCCGCCACTCCGGGCAAGCTGCCCAAGACCGTCGTTCCCTCCGCCTATCGCATCGCCATCGATCCCGACCTCGATAAACTGACCTTCACCGGCAAGGAGGAGGTCGACATCGATGTCGCCCAGCCGACCGAGGATGTGACGCTGAACGTCAACGGGCTGCGTTTCACCTATATCGCCGTCAAGGGCGAAGACGAGGCCAAGGCGACAGTCAAGGCAAACGACAAGGAGCAGACCGCGACCTTGCACTTCCTGCACCCGCTGGCCACCGGCAAGCACACGCTGGAGATCGAATATAACGGGCCAATCACCGCGCAGCCGGCAGGCCTTTACTACAACGATTACGATGTGGCCGGCGTCCACAAGCGGATGCTGGTGACCCAGTTCGAATCGACCGACGCGCGCCGCATGTTCCCGGGTTGGGACGAACCGGCTTTCAAGGCGACGTTCAGTCTGACCGTGACGGTACCAACCTCTTACCGGGCGATTTCCAACACGCCGGTGGCCAAGGAGACAGCGCTGGATGCCAAAGCGAAGACAGTCACCTTCGCCACCACGCCTCGCATGTCGACCTATCTACTGGTGCTGGTCGCCGGAGAGATGGACCGGGTCGTCCAGACCGTGGCGGACACGGATATCTTCGTCGACACCATCGCCGGCAAGGCCGAACAAGGGCGGTACGCACTGGGCGCGGCGTCGCAAATCCTGCCTTATTACAACGATTATTTCGGGGTGAAATACCCGCTGCCCAAGCTGGACCTGATCGCCATTCCCGGCAACTTCGCCGCCGGCGCGATGGAGAACTGGGGCGGTATCACCTATATCGACAACGACCTGCTGTTCGACCCGGCGACCTCGTCCGAAGGCACCAAGCAAGACATCTTCAATGTCGTGGCGCACGAAATGGCGCACCAGTGGTCGGGCGACCTCGTCACCATGGCGTGGTGGGACAATATCTGGCTGAACGAAGGCTTCGCCTCGTGGATGGCGTCCAAATCGACGGACCATTTCAACCCCAGTTGGAAGGTCTGGCTGCGTGCCCATTCCGATACCGAGGCGGCGATGGCGGAAGATTCCCGCCGCACGACCCATCCGATCCAACAGACGATCAAGGACGAGAGCGAGGCCGACGCCGCGTTCGACCACATCACCTATCTGAAGGGCCAGGCCTTCATCCGGATGACCGAAAATTATCTGGGCGAGGCCACCTTCCGCGAGGGCATGCGCAAATACATGGCCGCGCACGCTTATTCCAACAGCACTACGGCAGATTTGTGGGCGGCGCTTGGTGCGGCATCGGGCAAGCCGGTGGCGGACATCGCCGCCGGTTTCACCGAACAGCCCGGCATTCCGCTGGTCAAGGCGGCGACCGCCTGCATAAAGGGCGAAACGGTGGCGACGCTGACGCAGGACCGTTTCACCATCCACGACCCGGCGGCGAAGAAGCTGACCTGGCGTATTCCCGTCATCGTCGGCCGGGCGGGCGAGGAGGCGACGCAGACCTTGCTGCTGGACGCCAAGCCCGCGACCGTCAAATTCGCCGGCTGCGACAAGCCGGTGAAGGCCAATATGGGCGACGGCGGCTATTACCGCACGCAATATGCCGCCGCCGACCTGAAGGCGCTGTCCGCCGCCTATAAGACACTGGCCCCCGCCGACAGGGTTAATCTGCTGGGCGATGTCTGGGCGATGGCAGAGGCCGGCCGCGATACGCCGGACCGCTTTTTGGACCTCACCAAACAATTGAACGGCGAAACCGAACTGGTCGTGTGGACTCAGGTTCTGGAATCGCTCAGGGAAATCGATGCCCTGGAGCGTGGATCGCCCGACCGGGCCGCTTATCGCGCTTATGCCAGGGGCCTGCTGGGGCCGGTTCTGGCGCGGATCGGATGGGATGCGAAGCCGGACGACACGCCCGATGTCGTCCTGTTGCGCGGCAGCCTGATCCGTACGCTGGGTCGGTTCGAAGACCCCGCCGTCGTGGCAGAGGCCAAGAAGCGGTTTGCCGCATTCCTGACCGACCCGGCAAGCCTGCCGCCCAGTCTGCAGGACGCGGTTTTGACCGTCGTCGGCTATACCGCCGACAAGAAGACCTATGAAACGCTGCGCCGGCTTGGCCGCGATGCGCCGGGAACCGAAATGCGCCTGCGTTACTACAACGCGCTGGGCGGCGCTCATGACCCTGCATTGATCGCCGAAACCGTCGGCATCACCCAGACCGACGAGATTTCCGCGGGCCGGGTCAACCGGTTCATCGGCGCGGCCGCCGGAGCCAGCGACAATCCGGAGTTGGTCTGGAAACTGTTCCTGCCCAAACGCAAGGCGGTCGCCGCCAAACTGACGCCGATGCAGGCCAACGAATTGTTGCCGTCGATCGCCGGCACGTCGTTCGACCCGGCAATCGGGGCCGAACTCAAGACCCTGCCCGACAGCAACATCTCCTCCGGCGCCAGCCACGACGCCGACAAAGCGGTCGAAGACATATCGTTCAAGTCCGACTTCCGCACCCGCCTGCTGCCCTCGGTCAGCAGCTGGCTGAAAAAGAGCATGACGAACTGATTTTCCGATTGGAATTTGACCGATGACCACTGTCGCCACGGCGCCGGCAAAATCCGGCACCTTCTTCGGCCATCCGCGTGGCCTGTTCTATTTGTTCTCGACCGAGCTTTGGGAGCGATACGCCTATTACGGCATGGTCGCGATCCTGGTTCTGTATATGCAGAACTATCTTTTTCAGCCCGGCCATGCCGAACATGTCCTGTTGTATGCACCGATCAAGCGCGGGCTTGAGTCCGTCTTCGGGCCCCTCAGCCCGCAGGCGATGGCGTCGCAAATCTATGGCATTTACGGGTTTCTGACCTATGCCGCGCCGCTGTTGGGCGGCATCGTCGCCGATCGGTTCCTGGGTCAGCGAAAGGCCGTCCTGTTTGGGGCGATTCTGTTATCGGCGGGGTATTTTGCGCTCAGCCAGGAATCGTTGTTCTTCGTCGGCTTCCCGCTGGTTTTCCTGGGCAACGGCCTATTCAAGCCGAACATCTCGACCCAGGTCGGCAATATGTATGCGCCGGGCGATCTGAAGCGCGACAGTGCCTTTTCGATCTTCTATGTCGGCATCAATATCGGCGGCATCATGGGCCCGTTCATCTGCGGATATCTGGGCGAGGAAGTGGCCTGGCCCTACGGCTTCATCTCCGCCGGTGTCGGACTTGCCGGCGGGCTGCTGATCTATATGCGCGGCCTGCGCGAGCTGCCGATGGATGCGCTGACCAAGGCGCGTGAAAATCAGACGGTGAAGGTGAAGTTCGGCCCCGAGGAGTGGCGCGCGGTTGTCGCGCTGATCCTCCTCGCCTTCCTCAACATCTTCTTCTGGGGCGCCTGGTATCTGCAATTCAACATCATGAACACCTGGGCCGACGTGAACACCGAGCGTCACATCGTGCTGTTCGACTTCACGGTGCCGACGACGTGGTTCCAGATGATCAACGGTATCTTCATCCTGTCGTTGACGCCGTTCGTGACCGGCTTGTGGGCGCGGCAAGCCAAGCGGAGGCGCGAACCCAGTACGGCCACGAAGATGGCCATCGGCTGTGTCCTGCTCGGCCTGTCGTTCCTGTTCATGCTGCTGCCGGTTGCCGAATTGGGACCGGACCACAAAGTCAGTCTGTGGTGGCTGGTCGCCTTTTACGCAGTTTATACGCTGGGTGAGCTTTATGTTTCGCCAATCGGCCTGGCATTGGTCACCAAGGTCGCGCCTGCCCGCATCGTCTCGATGATGATGGGGCTGTGGCTGCTGTCTTATGCTGTCGGCAACTTCATTGCCGGCTATATCGGAAGCCTCTGGGAATCGATGTCGATGAGCAGTTTCTTCATCATGGCGGCCATCATCCCGATAGCCGCCGGCGTCGCGATCTGGGCCGTCAGCCGGCCGCTCAGGCCGATCCTCGAACGCGCCCAGCCGGACGATGCCCTGACTCCGGGCGTCGTCTGATATCTTCCTCTCTGCCAAAGTTTGACGGACCAAATCCATGCTGAAGAGCCTTTTCCGCCTCTCCCCCGCTTTTGCCGCCGCAGCCTTGCTGCTGGCCCCCGCCTTCGCCAAGGCCGACGAGGGCATGTGGACCTTCAACAATTTCCCGGCCGGCAAGGTCAGTCACGCCTATGGCTTCGCACCTGATCAGAAATGGCTGGACCATGTGCAGCTGTCGTCCATCAGACTGGCGCGCGGCTGTTCGGCCAGCCTGGTGTCGAAGGACGGGCTGGTGATGACCAACCATCATTGCGCCCATAGCTGCATCGAGCAGTTGTCGACCAAGGACCGCGATTTCGTGCAGACCGGCTTTTACGCCAAGGACGCGAAGGACGAGGTCAAATGCCCGGATATGGAAGCCAACCAGCTGATCCAGATTTCCGACGTGACCGCGCGGGTCAAGGCGGCGATCGCCGGTAAGGACGGCAAGGATTATTCCGACGCGCTGCGCGCCATCGAGGCCGACATCGCCAAGGAATGCGTCGGCGGCAACGGCGACACGCTGCGCTGCGACGTGGTCGATCTCTATCACGGCGGCATCTACAACCTGTACAAATACCGCCGATACCAGGATCTGCGGCTGGTCTTCGCGCCGGAATTCGCCATGGCCTTCTTCGGCGGCGACCCGGATAATTTCGAGTTCCCGCGATACGACCTGGATGTCAGCTTCGTGCGCATCTATGACAACGGCAAGCCGCTGGATTCCAGCGCGAATTACCTGCCCTTCGCCAAGGAAGACGCAAAGGAAGGCGACCTTACTTTCGTTTCCGGTCACCCCGGCAGCACCGAACGGCTGGAAACCGTGCCGGAGCTGGAATATGCCCGCGACGTCCGCATCCCCGCGCGGCTGCTCTATCTGGCCGAATTGCGCGGCGTCCTGGAGCAGTTCAGCGAGCAGGGGCCGGAGCAACACCGCATCGCCGATTCAAAGCTGTTCTTCACGGAGAATTCCTATAAGGCCTTCAAGGGCCAGTTCGAGGCCCTGACCGACCCGGCGCTGATCAAAGCCAAGCACGATGAAGAGGCCGTGCTGAAGGCCAAGATCGATGCCGATCCGCAGATGAAAGCCGAATATGGCGGCGTGTGGGACACGATCAGGAAGGCGGTCGATCATACCAAGCTGATCGCCGACCGGTACAACCTGCTGGAAACCGGCCGCGGCTTCGATGCCGACACATTCCGCGCGGCGCGCTATCTGGTGCGCTACGCAGCCGAATCCGCCAAACCGGATGGCCAGCGGCTGCGCGAATACACCGACGCCAACTTCCCGGCGATCAGGCAGACCCTGCTGTCCAAAGCCCCGATCTATCCCGAGTTCGATAAGACGACGCTGCGTTTCTCACTGACGGTTCTGCAGCGGCTGCTTGGGCCGGACGATGCGGCCGTGAAGACGGTCTTGGGCAACAAGTCGCCGGATGACCTCGCGGCCGAACTGGTCGACAAGACCGCCTTGAAGGACCTGGCGGTGCGGCAGAAACTGCTGGAAGGCGGCCCGGCCGCGATCGACGCGTCGAAAGACCCGATGATCGTGTTCGCCCGGCTAGTCGACGGCGATTCCCGCGCCGTGCGCAAGGATTTCGAGGACAATATCGATGCGCCGCTGACCAAGGCCACCAGCCAGTTGGCGCAGGCCCGGTTCAAGCAGTACGGCACCTCGGTCGACCCGGACGCGACCTTCACGCTGCGCCTCTCGTACGGCTCGGTGAAGGGCTATGATCAGAAGAGCGGCCATGTCGCGCCCTTCACCACCATGGCGGGCGCCTTCGCACGGGCGACGGGCGCCACGCCGTTCAAGCTGCCGGAAAGCTGGCTGGCGGCGAAGGGCAAGATCAACCCGGACCAGAAGCTGAATTTCTGCACGACCAACGACATCATCGGCGGCAATTCAGGATCGCCGGTGATCAACAGGAACGGGGAGGTAATCGGCCTGATCTTCGACGGCGACATCCAATCGCTGGGCGGCGATTTCGGCTATGACGGATCGGTCAACCGCGCCGTCGCGGTCAACAGCGGGGCGCTGCGTGAGGCGCTGGCCAAGATCTATCACGCCGATCGGGTGGTTTCAGAATTGGCCCAGTAGATGCAAAACCATCAGGTCTGGGCCGACGCCGTCAACCGGTTCTGGTTCGAGGAGTTGAAGTCTGCGGACTGGTTCGCGGTCCGGCCGGCGCTGGATGAGGAAATCCTGCATCGCTTCGGCCCCATCCGCGAAGATTTGAAACGCCACCCGCCGGATCCGGCGACGCTGGACGCCGGCGGCCTGCTGGCGGCGGTCATCGTGCTCGACCAGTTTTCGCGCAATATCTTTCGCGGATCGGCCGAGGCCTTCGCAACGGACGGCCTTGCGCTGAGCCTCGCCGAATACGCCATCGAGACCGGGCTGGACCGGACGATGCCGCCCAGCTGGCGGATGTTCCTGTATATGCCGTTCATGCACAGCGAAGCGCCGCAGACACAGGCGCGATCTGTCAAACTCTTTAGCAGGCTGGGCATCGCGGAGCAGCTCAAATATGCCGAGCATCACAAGGCCGTGGTCGACAAGTTCAGCCGCTTCCCCACCCGCAATCTCGCGTTGAGCCGGGATTCAACGCCCGAGGAATTGGCGTTTCTGGAGGAAGACCGCGCCTTCTAGTTTGCCGTCAGTACGACGCGCCATCATTAAGGCGCACCGGAATTCCACCGATATCCATCTCGAACAGGCGGGCGTTGACCCCCATACGGTGGGTATAATCGGGCATGATGCTCACCCAATGGGTCGTGCATCCGCAGGTCCGGCAATGGTGGAGTGCCAGCATGCGATCACCTTGGATGTAGGTTGCGGTCGCGTTCGGCGCGTCGCCGAAGCGCACCTGATCCGGGTGGTAATAAGCCCACAGCGTGCCATTCCGGCGGCAGATCGAGCAGTTGCACGACACGATCTCCGTGGGCGCTTCGGCAACTTCAAAGCGAACGGCGCCGCAGTGGCAGGATGCCTTAACCGCGGCGCACATATCGCAGGGTTATTTCTTCGCGCAGTCCGCGCACAGGCCGCGAAGCTCGATCGTCTGGTGGCTGAGGCGAAAGCCGTGCGAGTCGGCGCATTCGCGTAGCCGATCCGACACCGCCCCATCGTCCAGCTCGTCACTGCGGCCGCAATTGGAGCAGATCAGGAACTGGCCGCTATGTTCGTGCTCGTGCTCGCCCCGCGTGCAGGCGACAAACGCGTTCAAGGACTCGATACGGTGAACCAGGCCCCGGCCCTGCAGAAAGCTGAGCGCGCGATAGACCGTGGGCGGCATCACCCGCGTTCCCTTGTCCTGCATCGCTTCAAGCAGGCGATAGGCGCCGACCGGCTGTCCGGCCTTGACCACAAGGTCGAGAACTTTACGCCGCGTCTCGGTCAGACCGGTGCCCTGATCAGACGCGGTCGCTACACCTTTAGCCAGCGCTATAGTTGAGGCATCGTTCATTCCAGTCCCCCTCGTTCACCAACAAGCTTAATCCCGGCACGAAACAACTGAAAGCCCCGTGCCACCTAAAAACTCTTGCTCACGCCTGCGTAAAACGCGCGGCGCGGACCGAATTGCGGCGCGCCGACGCCAACGCCCGTGCCATCCCGTATTTCGTAACTTTCATCGAACAGATTCACGATGTCGAATCGCACCGTTGTTCCTGAAAACACTCCCGTCGACTCAATATCCTGCGCGACGCCGATATTGACCTGGGTATAGCTGGGTAATTTCTCGCCGTTCGGTTCGATCGCGGCGCCGCCGGGATCGCGGCGAAGGCCGCTGCCGAAGATCAGATCCAGACTGGTGCGGACCTGTCCGACGGCGTCGGAAAACGAATAGGACGCGCCGCCGGAGATCGTCCATGGCTGGTCATGGTCGGTATAGATCGCGTGGTTGTGGATATAGGCGAGCTCAGCCGCGTTGAAGAAGAACTGGCTGGAGACGATGTCCTTCCCCTTCTCCTCACCATAGGCGACGTTGGCGTACGCGCCGAACGGCCCGTTGTGATAGGAGCTGGTCAGCTCGATGCCATAGGCACGGCCGAATGCGTAGTTGAACGGCGACACGACCAGGGATTCGCCGAACTGCCCCTCGTCGAGCAGGTTGCGCTTGATCTTGTAGTAAGCGTCCAGTCCCACATCGAGTCCGGGAAGCACCGTGTGCGTGATCCCTGTGTCAAAATAGTGCTCGCGTTCGGCGCGCACCGGCCCATTCTCAAGAACCTCGGGCTGTTTCGTGGTACCGGCGAACCGCGTGACCGACTGGGTGGAGACCAATTCCTGCGGCGGCGGGGTGAAGTTCCGCGCGTAACCGGTATGGAAAGTCGTATCGGGATCGATCTTCCAGACCAGGTTGATGCGTGGGCTGATCTGGTTCTCGTTGGTATAGGCGTTCACGATGTCGAACCGGCCGCCGAAATTGACCGTCACCGCGTCCGAAAGCGCCCATTCGTCCTGCAGATAGATGCCGTACTGGTACCCGGTCTTGGCGCCCGATTCATAGAATCGGCTGGGAATGTCGCTGAGCTGGGCGCCCGCCCCATTGACGAAGAAAACGTCCGAGGCAACTGACGAGATCGTCCGTTCAGCGGAGAAGATCAGACCGGCGCGCAGCGTATGCGTGTCGCTTGCCTCATATTTCGCGTCGGCCTGGATGCCCGACGACCAGCTGGACAGCTGGGACCGGTCGGCGGCGCCGTTGAAGACCAAATCGCCCAGCGGATCGGGCGTGAACTTGGTTTCCGAATAGCGGGTGAACGGCGCGATCTGATAGTCGAACTTGTCCTCTGAAACCTGCAGCGCGACGATCGCGTAGTGGTTGATCTCGCGCTGGTTCTGGTTGAGGTCGGCCGAGTTGAAGCGCGAGACGCCGTTCACGATGTAATTCGGCGTCTGGCCCGGATTATTCGGAATCTGGAAGAACTCGACCGTGCTGCCCAGGATCGCGGAGATACGGGCTTCGGGCGACAGGATATCGGACAGATAGGCGAAGCCATGCCCCTGTTCGGTCTGGTCGTGGATCGGGTTGACCGAGCTGGTTGGGTTTTCCACTCCGATATCGTTCCGAAGATAGGTTCCGGCAACGTAGTAGTTGAACCCGCCGGACGATCCGCTGGCGGTCAGCGAAGACTGGAAGGTGTCGTGGCTGCCGCCGTAGAGGTCGACCGTCGCCCCGTCGTCGAATGCGCCGCTCTTGGTCGTGATATTGACCACGCCGGACGTGCGATAGCCGTACTGGGCAGGCAGCGTACCGGTAATGATGTCGATCGAATCGGCAAAACGCGGATCCAGGGTCTGACCGAAACCCGATATACCTTCGGGCAGGATGACGCCGTTGATCCGGTATTGAAGATTGGCGTGCTCGTTGCGGACGTGAAGTTGTCCGTAACTGTCTTGGCTCACGCCGGGCGCCTGCAGCAGCACCTGGTTGAAACTGGTGTCGACGCCTTGCGGCTGGTTGGCGATCGCCTTGCTGTCGATCATGTAGTCGCTGGCGCCGAGACTGGGTGAGATGGCATCGCGTTTGGTGTCCAGCCGCTTGGCGGTGACCACGATTTCTTCCATGGACGCGCTGTCGGGCGCAGGCGCGGGGGATTGTGCAAAAGCGGATGTGAACGGCATCGCAATGACGCCGGCCATAAGCGAAAGGCGGAATACGGGCGTAGTCATAAAAAAACTCCACAGGCGCAAATCGATCAATGGCGGATCGCCGGGCATGATACGGCCGGCGATCTCATGTGACGGAAGCAAGCTGTCGGAGTCAGGCGGGCGGGGCGTGCGCTTGAAAACCAAGGCGGCCGGTGGGCGCGCGCAGAACGACCGCCCGGGGCATGCAGAATTGCAGGAAGAAAACGACCAGGAATATCGGCGGTATGAACAACAGCGGTTCGGCCGTATCCGGCGCCGGCGCGAAGGCGGCGCAGGCATCCTCGCCACATTCCATATGGTCGGGCGCGATATAATGTTCGATCCGGTGGGCGACGATGCCAAGCTGGGCAAGCAGCAGCAGCAGCGCCGCGAAGCGCAGTAAGCCCGTCGGGCTGACAAGCCGGCCCAGGGAAGCCCGCCGAGATGTGCGCCGTGTTGCCATGCAACAAAATGCGTAACTGCGATGCCAGGGCAAGTCAATCGCCGCGAGTGGCCGCCTTATGGAAGGTTCAGCGACGCCGTAAACGGATTGAATCCCGTCTCCGCTAGGGCTGCCCAACCGGCGGCTGCGAGATGGGGCAAGTGGAAATACAGCCGCCGCGCGCCCGGCTCGGAGGCTTCGGCGAAGCCGGTGGGCATGCTGGCCTCCGCAGTCGCGAAATATCCACCCTGCGGGGCGCGCTGGGAGGCAACCGCGGTGACCAATGCCGCCGCCTTATCCGTGTGTCCGAGCAGCTTCATCGTCAGGGCCGCTTGCGCGGTCCCCTCGGTCCACAGGCCGCCGCCGGCATCGCTATAGGTATAGCCGTTGCCGCCGCGCAGCGTCTTATCGATCGTCGCCAACACCGCGTCGCCATGCAAAGCGGCGAAACCGGGGATGGCAATCAGCGGCCAGACCTGGGCATCCAGCGCGAGGATATGGTTGGGCGTTGCACCGTCATCGGTCGTTCCAACCTCGAAGCACCCGCAGCCGTCGTCCCACATCGCCGCCACCAGTTGTCGCGCAGCCTGCGACCGGTCCGCCCAGACGGGTTGCCCGGTGGCTTGACCCAACAGCGCGAAGGCCCCGGCGAGGTCGGTGTTGTGCTCGGTCGACTTCCACTGCATCGCCGTGGGATTCGGCTCCCAGCCCAACGTCCCACCCGTGAACCCGCCGGCGCCGCGCGTATCGGCACGCCCGGCCACCCAATTGCCGATCCGCACCGCGCCGTCACGATAGCGCGCGTCTTGCCCGGCCCGATCGATCGCCAGCAAGGCCAGCATCGCCCACGCCATGTTCCCGCTGTCGCTGCCGACCTGATAACGGTCCTCCAGCCAGCGATTCTGGGTTCTGTCCCACCAGCCGCCAAGCTTGACCGGAAATTGCCGGACAGAGCCTGCGGCATAGGCGTTGCGCAGGCGGCCGTCATGCCAGGCACGGTCGTGCTCCAAGGCGGCCAGGATGGCGTCGCCGATATGGCGCGCACGGCCGGGCTCGCCGCAACCGACCAAGGCGATAGCCGCCACCGCATCGTCATAGAGATAGGCGACGCCGCGCAGCGGCCCCTCGCCCGCCGTAGGATAAGACGGCAGGAAAAGCGGGCCGGCTTCCACCGGAACGAGGCTGGCCAGATACGCGCACGCTGTTTGTTGAGGCTGCGCGGCCGATATACCCGACAGCCCGCAAAACACCAGAACCGCCATCAGGGTGCGCATCTCGATCAACCCGCGCCCAGCGGAGCGGCGGCACGAGAGATTCCGGCGGCGTCGATTGCATCCGGCAGCGTTCCGAAGGCTCCGCCCCAATCGCCGCCCAGGCGGGACGCGCAAAAGGCATCCGCGATCCCGTCACGCGCATTCCGGATCAAAAGCCCACCCTGGATCGCCAAGACGAGCCGTTCCGCCACGCGCCGCGCCTCCGACTCCCGGGGGCCACGGACGAAATCGCTTTCAAGATCAGCGCAGAACCGGTCGAACCGGCGGTCAGCACCGGTTGCAGCGCGCAGTTCCGCCGTCACCGCCTCCAGGCTGTCGGGCGTCCGCGTCGCGGCGCGCAACACGTCCAGGCACATGACATTGCCCGAGCCTTCCCAGATCGAATTCACCGGCATCTCGCGATAGAGCCGGGGCATGCCGCTATCCTCGACATAGCCGTTGCCGCCCAGCACCTCCATCGCCTCCGCCGCCAGGGTCGGCCCGCGCTTGCAGATCCAGTATTTGGCGGCAGGCGTCACCAGCCTGGCAAAGCTGGCCTCGGCCGGATCGTCGGGCCGGTCGTAAGCACGGGCCAGCCGCAGCGCCAGACGGGTCGCGGCTTCAACCTCAACCGCCATGTCGGCGATGACGTTTTGCATCAGGGGCTGGTCGATCAGCCTGCGCTGGAATGCCGTGCGATGGGCGGCGTGATGCGCCGCCTGCGCCACCGCCTGCCGCATCAGGCCGGATGTCCCCAGCGCGCAGTCCAGCCGCGTATAGTTCGCCATCTCGATGATCGTCGGGATACCCCGCCCCTCATCGCCGATCATCCAGCCGACCGCGCCGTGGAACTCCACCTCACTGGAGGCATTCGAGCGATTACCCAACTTGTCCTTGAGCCGCTGAATGCGGATGGCGTTCACCGTCCCGTCCGGCAGCCAGCGCGGCAGGAAAAAACAGGATGGCCCGGCGCCGGTTTGCGCCAGAACCAGGAAAGCGTCGCACATCGGCGCGGAGAAGAACCATTTATGGCCGGTCAGCCGATAGGCCTCGCCAGCCCCGGCCTCAACCAGCGGTTCCGCGCGGGTGACATTGGCGCGCAGGTCGCTGCCGCCCTGTTTTTCGGTCATCCCCATGCCGATCAATATGCCGGTTTTTTCGGCAGCGGGCCGGAAGGCGGGATCGTAATCCTGAGAGAAGATGCGCGGCAGCCACTCCACCGCGATACCGGCCTGCCGGCGCAACGCCGGGACCGAGCCATAGGTCATGGTCACCGGGCACTGCACGCCGGCTTCGACCTGGCACATCAGCATGACACCGGCGGCGCGCGCGACATGGGCGCCCGGCTTGGGATCGGCCCAGGGCGCGCTGTGCAGCCCCTGCCCGACCGCCAAGGTCATCAGCGCGTGCCAGGCCGGGTGAAACTCGACCGTATCGGATCGCCGGCCGTACCGGTCGAAACTGTGCAGAATCGGCGCATTGCGGTTTGCGACGGCGCCCAGCGCCAATGTCTCGGACCGTCCCAGCCGCGCACCGAATTCGGACAGGGCGGCCGCGGCCCAGCCGGCACCCTCAGCCGCAATCGCCGACGGCAGCACCGGATCGGTTGAGAACAGGTCATAGTCCACCAGCGGCGGGGGCTGGTTCGTGACAAGGTCTGTTTCGCTGGTTTCCATGATGCCGATAGATGATGACGACGCCATGCTACGTCATTGCCCCGGCTGACGCACAGCCCCTACAGGTGGGTGCACGTCAAGCCGTCGGATTCTTTTACATCCTTCCTGAATGATACAATTATTTCAATATCAATACATTGATAGATATAGATAAAATCTCATGGCATATGGATTGCATTCCGATTTGCGAGCGTGTGCTTTGCTGGTCGAACCCAGCTAGGAGAATTCGGGATGTTCAAGACTGTGAAACTTGCGGCGACCCTTGGCGCGGCCCTGTTGCTGTTCGGCGCGGGCGCGAAAGCGGACCTGATCACCAACGGCAGCTTTTCAACGACGACCGGCTACGGCCAGATCGGCTGGAACGGCAACACCCTCAACGGCTGGACCACCAACGGCTATAATTTCCTGTTCCCCAGCATCGGCGGCACCGTCAACGGTTCGTCGGGAAGCCTGTCGCTGTGGGGCGGCGCGAACGGCCTGGGGCCGAGCCCCGACGGCGGCAATTATATCGGCGCCGATGGCGCCTTCGAAGTCGGCCCGATCAGCCAGACCCTCACCGGCCTGACCGCCGGCGCGCAATATACCGTCGGCTTTTACTGGGCCGGCGCGCAGCAATCCGGCTTTGACGGCATCACCACCGAACAATGGCTGGTCAGCCTCGGCGCCCAGACGCTGTCGACCAATATCGTCACCGACGCCAGCCACGGCTTCACCGGTTGGACCCACACCTATCTGACCTTCACCGCCGATAGCTCTACGGACGTGCTGTCGTTCCTTGCGTCCGGCACGCCGAACGGCGAGCCGCCCTTCTCGCTGTTGGACGGCGTGACCATGACCCAGGTTCCCGAACCGGCCAGCATGACGCTGCTGGGCGCCGGTCTTGCCGGCCTGGGTTTCGTCCGCCGCCGCAAGCAGAAGAAGCAGTAGTTTTTCCCGTCATTCTCCCCAACTATAAAGGCGCCTTCGGGCGTCTTTTTTCTTGCCCGCACGACGTCAGGAGAATTCATGTCCCGCTCGACAATCGTGGTCGATGACCGTCTGGCCGATTATCTCGACCACACCAACCGGCCCGAGAACGACGCCCAGAAGCACCTGCGCGAGGTCACCGGCAAGATGTCGAACGCCGGGATGCAGATCGGCCCGAACCAGGGCAGTTTCATGGCCTTCCTGATCAAACTGACCGGCGCGCGCAACGCGCTGGAGATCGGCACCTTCACCGGTTACAGCGCGCTCACCGTGGCCAGCGCACTGCCGCCCGACGGCAAGCTGGTGTGCTGCGACGTCAGCGCCGAATACACTTCGGTTGGGGCCAAGGCCTGGGCGGCCGCCGGCGTGGCGGACCGCATCGACCTCAGGATCGGGCCGGCCGCCGATACACTGGACACGATGATCGCCAACGGTGAGGCCGGCCGGTTCGATTTCGCCTTCGTCGATGCCGACAAGGAAAATTACGACCGCTATTACGAACAATGCCTGATTTTGGTGCGCAAGGGCGGCCTCATCGCGATCGACAACATGCTGTGGGACGGCCGCGTTGCCGACCCCGCCGAAAAATCGGAATCGACCGTCGCGATCCGCGCCCTGAACCTGAAACTGCGCGACGATCCCAGGATCGACTTTTCCCTGATCCCCGTCGGCGACGGCATTTCCCTGGCGCGGCCACGCTGACAAATTCGCCGCCGGCTATGTTCTATATTGAAAATTCCGCAAAGAAGGCGTGGAACAAGACGGTGCGCTCAGGCATCTGTCACGTGCAGTAATATTATCACACCGACGCCACGTGGCGGCCACAAAGCCGGCCCAGCTTTAAAAATCAACAACAGGGAAGATGCCATGATGACCCGACCTGCCCGACTTTTGCGTTCGAACCGTCTTCTCCGCGCCGGCTTGCAGGGTTTGGCCCCGGCCATTCTCGCCGTCGTAATGGCGGGCAGCGCGATCGCTCAGGACGCCGCGCCCCAGGATACCGATGTCGAACCGCCGTCTCTGGTCGGCCGCATCTCCAACATTCAGGGCGAGGTGTCGATGCAGCGCGCCGACGATAAGGATTGGAGCGACGCCGGCGTCAACCAGCCGGTCACCATCGGCGATGCAGTCTATGCCGGGGACAACAGCGAGGCCGGCGTGCAGATCGGCGCGACCGACATTGACCTTAAGGCCGGGGCCGAAATCGATATCGCGGCTTTGGATGACAATAGCGGCCGCATCCGACTGGACAGCGGCGTGGTCGAATTGCGCGTTTCCGAGTTGCCGACCGAGGACGGCCTGTCGATCGATACGCCGCGCGGCACGGTCAAGCTGACCCAGGTTGGCCTTTACCGTATCGATTCCGGCACCGAGGACCAGCCGACCCAGGTCACCGCCTGGAACGGAACCGCGCAGCTGGGCGACACCAGCGCCGTCACCGTTCAACAGGGCCAGACCCTGGTGATCAACGGCACGCCCGATGCACCGCAATATTCCTATGTCAGCAATACCGACCAACCGCCAGCCGCGTGGCGGACGCCGCCGCGGGTCGTGACGGTGGCCGAGGCGGACCGCTATGTCGCGCCGGACATGACCGGTTCGGAAGACCTCTATCAATATGGTTCGTTCGACAAATCGCCGGAATATGGCGCGGTGTGGTACCCGCGAACGGTACCAGCCAATTGGCAGCCATATCGTTATGGCCACTGGCAGTATGTGCGGCCGTGGGGACAGACCTGGATCGACGATCAGCCTTGGGGTTTCGCGCCGTTCCACTATGGCCGCTGGGCGTTTGTCGGCAATCGTTGGGGCTGGGTCCCGGGCGCCTATCAGCGCCGTCCGGTTTATGCGCCGGCCCTGGTCGCCTTCGTCGGCGGCGGCGGTTTCAGCGCGACGATCTCATTCGGCGGCGGCCGCGCCGTCGGTTGGGTGCCGCTGGCGCCGGGCGAAGGTTATCGTCCACCCTATCGCGCCAGCCCGCGCTATATCCAGAACATCAATAAAACGGTCATCGTCAACAACGTGACGATCAACAAGACTGTCATCAACAACCGCCCCGGCCGCCGCGGTTTCGGCGCCGACCAGCAGCCGGGGACCGCGGCGGGATTCGCCAACCGGCGCTTCGCCACGGTGGTTCCGGCCGATGCGATGAGCCAGCGCCGCCCGGTTGCCGCGGCAGCCATAAAAGTTCGGCCGGAGGCGCTGGAAAAGGCGAATGTTGATGCGCAGGTTGTGCGGGACATCAAGCCGGCTCCTGTCGTCAATCGTCCGGGCACACGCCCCGGCCCGATTGCGCGGCCACCGCGTGAGCGGCCGACGGCCCTGAACGCGCGCCCGGCCTTGCCGCCAGCCGGCAGCCGGCCGGGCACGAAGGATCGCCCGAACGCAGGCGCGGGTCCCAACCGGCCCGCCCCCAATGCCACCCGGCCGGGTCAGGTTCCCACCCCGCCCCAGGCCGGCGGCAAGCCGAACGACCGGCCCGGCGCACCCAACGGTCCGGCCGCCCGTCCGAACCGCCCAGCGCCGACGCCGCCGAACGGCCTTCGCCCGGGCGCCGACAGGCCCGGTGCTGATAGGCCCGGGCCGAACAGGCCCAACGCGAAGCCGGATACCGGTGAACAAGGGCCGGCGGCACGGCCCGCCCCGCAGGACAAATCGAAACCGGCCATCGACCGTCCGGGGCCCCGGCCCGATGCAGCACGCCCGGCTCCCGAACGGCCGGCGAACCGGCCCGATGCGGCCACGCCACGGCCGTCCCGTCCGGAACAAGCGCAGCCGAGGCCGACGCCCCAGGTTCAGCCGCAACCTCGGCCCCAGGTCCAGCCCAGGCCGCAACCGCAGCCCAGGCCGCAGGCTCAGCCACAGCCCGAACCGCGCCCACAGGCCCAGCCAAGGCCGCAGCCTCAGCCGCGCCCCCAAGCGCAGCCGCAACCTCGACCCCAGCCGCAGGCTCAACCGAGGCCCCAGCCACAGCCTCGCCCTCAGGCTCAGCCGCAGCCTCAGCCCCACCCGCAAGCGCAGCCGAGACCGCAGCCACAACCTCAGGCGCGGCCGCAGCCTCCGGCTCCGCCGCAGGGGCCTGCGAAGAAGGATAAGGATAAGAACCAGAACAATAACTAACCCTGGTTCATCAGGACTTACGTGGCGCGGGGTTCTCTCCGCGCCACGTTTGCATGAGACGTTTCGGGCGATAGCGTCTGTGGCGCGCAGGCGTTAAATGTCATCTCCATGAGTGACAATCGCCTGCCGACCGAGTTCTGGGTCAGCGCACAATTGCGGCGCCTGAACGCCTCGGGCGTCGGCGCTTATCTGCTGCGCCGGGGCGACACCGAACGCGGCGCGGTCATCGTCCGCCTGGCGGAGCGTGAAGGCACGCGCATCCTGACCCAGGTGCGCGACCTGGACGGCAAACTAACCTGGATGCCGGCCAAGGACGGCGCGGTCCTGAGCAACGAAGACGCCAACGCCTATGTCGACCGCGCGGTGGCCCGCGACTACGATCTGTGGGTCATCGAGGTCGAGACCAAACCCGGGGAAAACCCGTTCGAGGGCCAGGTCGCCGGCGGCTGATTATTCCGCCGTGACCGGCGTAGGCCGTATCAGCGGGATACAGGCTATCGTCGCACCGACCACGAATAGTGACGCCAAATAATATGGCGCGCCGGGAACATGCATCGCGCCGCTCGCCGCTACCGCAGCGGCGAAAATCTGCGTGAACAGCAGTGGGCCGATCATATCGGCGATGCTGCCGACGCTGGCCTGAGCACCCTGCAGCTTGCCTTGCTGCGTCGGGCCGACGGCCTGAGTCGACAGGCTTTGGATGGCCGGGTTCGCCAATCCCCAAAGCGCGATCGGTGGAAAGGCCAGCAAAAAGATCACCGAGTTGGGCGCGACGGCATAGATCGCAAACCCGACAATGCCGCTGACCAGCCCAAGCAACAGCGTTCCACGCTCGCCCAGGCGCTTGATCGCCAGACGGATGAGGCCGCCCGATACAATGGTCTGCAAGATGCCGACCCCGGCCAGTGCCGTGCCGACAGCCCAAGGGCTCCAGTTATAGCGATAGACCGCATAGAGCACGAACATGCTGGGCAAAGACCCATGGGCGAAGCGTTGCAAAAACGCGCCGAGCGACAAATGCGTCAGCCTTGGCGTCGACGTTAAAAGTCGCCATGAGCCGACCATATTGGCGCCTCGCCATGAAAACGGCGACCGGCGGCTGTGGGGCAACGACTCCGGTAAGACGAAGAAACCATAGATGCCGTTGACCAAGCTGAGCGCACCGGCGCCCCAGAACGGCACCCGCAGCCCGATTTCGCCGAGCCAACCGCCCAGCGCCGGACCGATCGTGAAGCCGAGCCCAAACGCGGCGCCGAGCATCCCAAACATGGCCGCCCGTTTCGCGGCCGGCGCGACATCCGCGATATAGGCGCCGGCGGTCGAAACGCTGGCCGACGTGATGCCCGATACAAGACGGCCGGCGAACAGGAACCAAAGATTGGGGGCCATTGCCATCAGGACGTAATCGAACCCAAGCCCCAGATTGGACAGGATGACAACCGGTCGCCGGCCGAACCGGTCCGACAGCGAACCGATAACCGGCTGGAACAGGAACTGCATCAGCGCCCAGGCAGAGGCGAAATATCCGACGATATGGGCAGCGTCTGCGGTGTTTCCGTTCAGGAACTCCCTGATCAGCATCGGCAAAACAGGAACGATGATGCCAAGCGCGATCATGTCGAGCAGCACCGTGATAAAAATGAAAGCGAAGGCTGCGCGGCTGGGTTGGACAGGGTTCGCAGATTCCGCGCCGGCGGCTTGCGTCGTCGCTTCGATCATCTAGTTTCGTTCTCCATCGTCCTGGGGCAGTAATGCACCCGGGTTCATCATGCGCTCCGGATCCAGCGCCGCCTTGACCCGCTGCATCATGTCCAACTCCTCGGCGCTTTTCACAAGGCCCATCTCGTCGCGTTTGAAGCGTCCGATGCCGTGTTCCGCGCTGATCGAGCCGCCGAGACCCAACGCGACGGCATGGACGATATGGTTCATCGCCTCCCATCCCGCCATATAGGCCGACTGATCGGCGCCGACCGGCTGGGTGACGTTGAAGTGGATATTGCCGTCGCCGACATGACCGAACGGCATCGGCCGCACGCCCGGGAAAGCCTTTTCCACTGCCTCTGTCGCACGGGCGATGAAATCGGCGACGTGGCTGACCGGCACCGAGATATCGTGCTTGATCGAGCCGCCCTCGAATTTCTGGGATTCGACGATGGCCTCGCGGATAAACCACAACGCCGCCCGCCGCGCCTCGCTGTCGGCCAGGGTCGCGTCGCGCACCAGCCCGGCCTCAACCGCCGCGCCGAGCGCTTCCTCCAGCGCGGCGCGCAGCATCCCACCCGGCGTTCCCGCCGTCGCCTCGGTCAGCACGTACCAGGGGTGCGGCTCGCCCAATGGATCGGCAGTGCCCTCAATGTGCTTCAGCGCGAATTCCAACGCGCGGCGCGGGATCAGCTCGAACCCGGAGAGGGCGTCGCCCGTTGCAGCGCGCAGCCGCGCCAAGAGTTCGATCGCCGCCCTCGGATCGGGCACGGCGATGAAGGCGGTTTCGACCTCGCGCGGGCGCGGGAACAGTTTCAGGACCGCGGCAGTCACGATCCCCAGCGTGCCCTCCCCACCGATAAACAGATGCTTCAGGTCATAGCCGGTATTGTTCTTGTGCAGCCGGCGAAGCCCATTCCAGACCCGGCCGTCGGGCAGCACGACCTCCAGCCCCAAGATCAGTTCGCGCATATTGCCATAGCGGATGGTCATCGTGCCGCCGGCGTTGGTCGACAGCAGGCCACCGATGGTGGCGCTACCCTCCGACCCGAGGCTGAGCGGAAACAGCCGGTCCACCGCCTCCGCCGCCTGCTGGACATTGGCCAGGATGCAGCCCGCATCAACCGTCGCGGTGTAATCCAGCGGGTCGATCTCACGGATGCGGTTCAGCCGCCCAAGCGAAAGCACGACCGCCCTCTCCCCGCGATAGGACATCGATCCGCCGACCAGGCCAGTATTGCCGCCCTGCGGCACGATCTGGATGTTCGCCGCCCGCGCCGCTGTCACCAAGGCGGCAACCTGGGCGGTACTGTTCGGGCGCAGCACCGCCAATGCACCGCCTTCGAAACGGCCGCGCTGTTCATGCAGATAGGGCGCCATCCCGGCCGGATCGTCGATCCAGCCCTTATCGTCGACGGCTGCGCGCAGCACCTGGAGCGCGGGATCAGCCATCGTCGGCCTCCGCCGGTTGGGCGGCACGGCGCAACCGGTCGTTGATCGCTGCGCCCAATCCATTGTTGGGTACTGCCATCGCGGCGATGCCCTGATGCCCGCCGGCATCCAGTTGACGCAGCATGGCGAACAGATTGGCGGCCGCCTCGGTCAAGTCGCCGGTTTCCGAAAGGTTGAGCACGGTCTTGGCATAACGTCCTGCGAACGGATCGGGGCCGAAGGCGAGCAACGCCTCCCCCGGATCGGCCATGGCGGCATTGAGGCGAAGCTTGGTCGACGGCGCGTAATGGCGCAGTAACTGCCCGGGCGCGTTCGGCTTGTCGGGGTCGCCGTCGGCATGGTCGATCGGCCCGATGACGTCGGCGATCTCCTCCGCCGTCACGGCGCCGGGGCGCAGCAGCACGGCGCGTTCGCCGGTCAGGTCCAGGATTGTCGATTCCACGCCGAAACGCGTTCTGCCGGCAGCCAGGATAATGTCCACCGCAGCGCCAAGCTCCTCCGCGACATGGGCCGGGGTGGTCGTGCTGATTCTACCGGAACGGTTGGCGCTGGGCGCCGCGATCGGCCGTCCGGCGGCCAGCAGGAG
This sequence comes from Alphaproteobacteria bacterium, assembly GCA_965276835.1. Taxonomy (GTDB): domain Bacteria; phylum Pseudomonadota; class Alphaproteobacteria; order BOG-932; family Roseiterribacteraceae; genus BOG-932. Next base: position 5,549,930 of record OZ255631.1, on the reverse strand, counting down.
GGAGCGCGCCACGGGATGGGCCGGTGCGCGGATGGCGACACTATCCAGTCCTGCGGTCGCCAGGTCGGATATCGCCGACCCCGCTCGCCGCTTCAGGATCAGGGTCAACGGACCCGGCCAAAACCGCGTCGCCAGTTCTTCGGCGCGGCTGTCGAACACCGCATGTTCTTCGGCATGCGCCATATCCGGCACATGGACGATCAGCGGGTTGAACGATGGACGCCCCTTGGCGGCGAAGATCGCGGCGACCGCCCGGCCCTGGGTCGCATCGGCGCCCAGCCCATAGACCGTCTCGGTCGGGAACGCGACCAGCCGGCCTTCGGCGATCAGCCGACCGGCGCGCGCAATGGAGTCAGGATTGGCCGGAACAAGGTTGGACATCGGCGAATAGGCTTTATGTTGCATTGCAATATAATCCTTCCCGTTCACACTGGAAGGATGCATGCTCTAGCAGAGATCGGGAGAAAACGGATGGCCGGCAAGGTTTTGACATTGGCGCAGCAGAAAGGCGGCGCGGGTAAGACCACCTTGGTGGCCCAGCTTGCCGTCGCCTTCGCCACGCGCGGCAAGAGCGTCGCCCTGGTCGATATCGACCCCCAAGGGAGCCTGACCCGCTGGTTCAAGGCGCGAGAAGACGCAGATATCGCAAGCAAAATCGACTTCACCGCCGTCACCGGCTGGCGCGCCCAAGCGGCGGTCGAGAAATTGAAATCCACCCATGACATCGTCCTGGTCGATTCCGCCCCGCATGCGGAGATCGAGGCGAAGATCGCGGTACGCGTCGCCGACCTTATCCTTGTGCCGATCCAGCCGAGCCCATTGGACTTGTGGGCCACGGAAACGACCCTGGCGCTGGCCCAAGCCGAAAAGCGGCCGGTGATGATCGTCATCAATCGGGTGCAAAGCCGGATGAAGCTGGCAGAGACATTGGTCGCCAAAATCGCCGAACTGGGCGTCCCCGTCGCGGATGCGACCTTGGGCAACCGCACGTCCTTCGCTGCCTCGATGCTGGACGGGCGTGGCGTTGCCGAAACCGCGCCGAAGACCAAGGCCGGCGAAGAGCTGCTGGCGTTGGCGGACGAGATTATCAAACGCCTATCGCACCGTTGAAGATTGGCGCGCGGTTGCACTCCATCGCCCGCCCCGGCGCGGCATAGAGCACGCCGCCCGGCATCGGCTCCGGCACGCCGGTCGTGGTCGGCACACTGAGTGGCAGCCCCTTCACCGACCGGACGGCAAGGAAGCCGAAGGCCTCCGCCTCCAGCACATCGCCGCGCCAGCCAACTCCCTCGACCGGCTGCACCTGAACGCCAGGCAAAGCCGCCGCCAAGCCGGCCATGATCGCGCGGTTGAGCCGCCCGCCGCCGCAGACCAGCACACTCCTTGGGTTGCCGACTTTGAGGATCGACCGCGTTGCCGCCTGTACTGTGAAGGCAGCCAATGTCGCCGCCGCATCCTGCGTCGACAGGCCGGCGACGTGCGCCGCGTCGAACGCGTTGCGATCCAGCGACTTGGGCGGCGGCAGATCGAAGTAGGGATTTTCGAGCAACCTGGCGAGCGCGGCCGGATCGGCCTTGCCGGAAAGGCTCAGCGTACCGGACGCATCGTAGGGCCGTCCCGTCTTGGCATGGACCAGATCGTCGATCAGCGCGTTGCCCGGCCCGCAATCGAACGCCACGACAGCGTCGTCCGCGCCCAGCCAGGTCACATTGGCGACGCCGCCAACATTCAAGACAGCGACCGGCTTTTCCAGCTTGGCCGCCAGGGCGGCGTGATAGAGCGGCACAAAGGGTGCACCCTGCCCGCCCGCCGCCACATCCGCCAGGCGAAACCCGCCAACGACCGGTATGCCCGTGCGTTCAGCCAGCACGGCGCAGTTACCGATCTGCCAGGTGAAGCGTTCGGATGGATCGTGGAACACGGTCTGACCGTGAAAGCCCAGCAGGTCGACCATCTCCGGCTTCAGGCCGGCGCCAGTCAACAGGCGCTCGACGGCCTCGACATGGATCAGCGTCAACTCCCGCTCAACGGCATTCGCTTCCGCCGCATCGCGGCCCCGGTCGGTGACCAGCCGGCGCAGGCGTTCGCGGAATTTCTTGCTGTAGGGCAGTGTCGATGCAGCCCCAACCTCGACCGTGTCGCGACCGTCGGTTCGCACTAAGGCGGCGTCGATTCCGTCCATCGATGTGCCGGACATCAGTCCAACCGCGGTGAATACCCGGTCGTCGCGTGGGATTGCATTCATTGGACCACCTTCCGGTATATGCTAAGCGAACGATCTTCTTCGTACCGCGCCCATACAGGCATCATGACCAGTTTTCGCTCAGACCTGCTCAATGTCCTCTCCGAACGAGGATTCATCCACCAACTGACCGACGCCACGGCACTCGACGAGCGCGCGGCCAAAGGCACGATCACTGCTTATAGCGGATTCGACGCCACGGCGGACAGTCTCCATATCGGCAACCTGGTGCAGATCATGATGCTGCACTGGGTGCAGCAGACCGGGCACAGGCCGATCGTCCTGATGGGCGGCGGCACCACGAAAGTCGGTGACCCGTCGGGCAAGGACGAAAGCCGCCAGCTGCTGTCCGAAGAGAAGATCGCGTCCAACATCCAGGGCATCCGCCGCAATTTCGAGCCATTCCTGAAATTCGGCGACGGGGCGACAGACGCATTCGTCGTCAACAACGCCGACTGGCTGGAAAAGCTCGCCTATGTGCCGTTCCTGCGCGATGTCGGACGGCACTTCACGATCAATCGAATGCTGACCTTCGATTCGGTGAAGCTGCGGCTCGACCGCGAGCAGCCGCTGACCTTCCTCGAATTCAATTACATGATCCTGCAGGCCTACGACTTCCTGGAGCTGTCGAACCGTTACGGCTGCACCTTGCAGTTCGGCGGGTCGGACCAGTGGGGCAACATTATCAACGGCATCGAACTCGGCCGTCGCGCCGCCAATGCCGAGCTGTTCGGCTTGACCTCGCCGCTGATCACCACCGCATCCGGCGCCAAGATGGGCAAGACCGCCGCCGGCGCGGTGTGGCTGGCCCAGGATCGGTTCTCGGCTTATGATTACTGGCAGTTCTGGCGCAACACCGACGATGCCGATGTCGGCCGGTTCCTGCGCCTGTTCACGCTGATGCCGTTGGATGAGATCGCTCGCCTGGCGGCCTTGCAGGGCGCGGAGATCAACGAAGCCAAGAAGGTGTTGGCCTATGAGACAACGGCGCTGTTGCACGGCGCAAGCGCCGCCGCCGAAGCCGCCGAGACCGCGCGACGGACGTTCGAGGAGGGTGAGGCGGCGGTGGGATTGCCGCGGCATCTGATCGATGAGGCAGCGTTGGCCGGCGAGGGAAAGCCGCTTTACCTGGCTCTGGCGGAAACCGGGCTTGCCGCGTCGGGCGGCGAAGCGCGCCGGCTGATCAAAGGCGGCGGAGCCCGGGTAAATGACGATGTCGTGGCTGACGAGCAGCGCAAGCTGACGACAGCGGATTTGCGCGACGGCGCGATCAAACTGTCGGCCGGCAGGAAGCGGCACGTACTGCTGACGGTCGCTTGAATGTAGGGTGGAATGCGCTACGCCGGTATTAGGTAGCAAACTCCACACCCCGTAATTTCAAGGGTTTAGAGCAAGTTATTTGATACCGGTGGAGCTAATCTACCATGGTATTCAAATTGGCGGCGGTGGCCGCGTTATGCTTCCTATGTGGCGGAACTGCCGGAGAGATTCGGCACGTAAACACTAATATCCCTTGGCCTATAAGTTGGGGCAGAATCGATCCATGTCGTACTGGTACTACGAGTGTCTTGCTCCCATACTGTGAAGACCTTTGCCGTTTCGCCGGTGCCTCCGGCGAATTCATATCGAACAACTATCCCGAAGGTTATTTGCAAAGAACTTTCGCTGGTTCCGTCAGTCACCTCGTCAACTACGGAACGGGGGACACGCAATGCGTGCATATGAGGATATTCCCCTTTTGGGAACACAACGGTTCCGACCGCTTCGGCTTGATCAATATCGGCCTTCTGCATCGCCGCTTCCACAGCCAATCGAGACGCATTCACTTCACTATTGGCGGCTTGGGCGACGTGGTGAAAATAGGTCCGAACTTTGGTGGCCGGGGAGTTTCCGATGTTCTTGCAAGTTATCTTCGCAAGAAACGACACTCCATGCAGATTGCTTACGATATTGCTCCCGCCTTCAACGGTGAAGTCGATCCAAGCGCGCTGAGCAGCAACGGCGGCGTCCGCCGCTTTAGTGGCGGCGTCGGCGGAGAGACGCGCTGTCTTATCGGCCTTAACCAAAAAGATCATTTGGAGGATTGCGGCACCGGCCAAGACTGCCGTCAGTGCGGCCAAGACCAAAGTGAAGAAAGCAACGGGATCATCCGTCGTCCTCTCCCACAGAGTTTTGCGGCACTTACCCTGATCGTCTTTTTGAGCACATTCTTCGCCGGACTGGGCTTGGGACTGGTTTGGTTGCGGCGATGAGAGCGCTAGATAGCATCCGCCGCCCACCAGTAAGGCAAGAATCGCGACGACCGCCGCATAATAGGCTCGCTTCCGCATTCCGCGATCCTGCCCGATCTGCGGCACAGGTTCGACTCAATTCTACGAGCGATCACTGGAATCCGTTTGCTGGACTCAGGCCGCCGGAGTCATTGTCGGATCATGACAGACCACCAAGTCGGCCTTCTCGGCCTTGCGCTAGCGGTAATCTCGATTATTGCACCTTTACGGTGGCCTAAAATGCATCGTGTATTAACCGATATTGGATTAGGGATCGGGTGTGTCCTTATCGGGGTCGCCTTCGCTCCAGACCTTGAGGAACGCCTAGAAAAGCCATCCAGACCGGAAATCCCCATTCCTGTTCCTCAGCCTACATCCCAGCTCAAGGTAAAAGTTGCGCCAACGCGAAGCGCTGCGGATCAAAAAATAATTGATAGTCTGCAGGTCGATCTAGAAGCAACAAAGAAAAATCTTGCAGAGATTCAAGAAATCATTAAGCGAGAAGCCGATGAAACACATGAGAACTTGGTTTGCATCACAAGCGATAGATTGAAAGAATTGATATCAGAAATTCGCAAAATGAACGATTTAGATGCCAAAAAGGTAATAGACCTTCAGGCTAAGTATCTAGACATCTGTAATAAAGGTGTTTCTATGTCCAGAAACCAAGTAAACGAAGAGCTTTATAAAACTCTTCGCGGCGGCAAATTGTAATTCATAGGTCTTCCAGCGCGACCTCGGCTAGCCCAATAGCCGCCACCACAGCCAGAAAGAATGTCGCCGGGAACGTCCCGCGCGACAGCTTGGCCTTGATTGATCCTTCCGTTTCACCGGGCAGGCCATGCTCCTTCAACCGCTCGGCTAGATCGGCGTAGGTGATCTTTGCCCGCTTCAATTCAGCCTTTAGAAAGCTGGCTGTGCGGTCGGCAAGCTCCTGCTCGGATACAGCTAGGCCCATAAGATACGCTCCCGTGATAAAAGATGCATATCTGTAACCTTTTCTATAGATAGGGGCAATAAGGTTATATATATGTGACGTATCGCACAGATACGGAACTTCATCGCCCCAATGTCTCAGCACTTCCTCCTTTCAGCCGCAGCACGGAGCCTTTCGCTCCGCACTGTTGCGCGCATGACGGACGAGGAAGCGCATGCGGCGTTTGTAGCGATCCGGTGGAGCGACAACGGCGGTGAGCCGTATTGCCCGAAGTGCGGTTGCGTTGCCCTGTATGCCCGCGCCGCTCGTCCGTTGTGGAAGTGCAAAGGCTGCACGAAAGAGTTCTCCGTCACGTCCGGTACGACCTTCGCCGGCCGCAAGCTCGATATCCGCGATATCTTGTTGGCGATTGCCATCTTCGTGAACGGTGCGAAGGGGCATTCCGCCTTGCAACTCTCCCGCGACCTGGATGTCCAGTACAAGACCGCTTTCGTCCTGGCTCACAAAATCCGCGAAGCGATCTGCGGGCTGGACAAGGGCAACACGGTCAAGGGCGAAGTCGAGATCGACGGCGCGTACTTCGGCGGCTACGTGAAGCCCGCGAACAACAAAGTGAACCGTGTTGATCGCCGTCTCGCCATGCACCAGACCGGCAAACGCCAGTCAGTCATCGTGATGCGCGAGCGTGCCGGCAAGACCCTCACGTTCGTCAGCAAGACGGAAGCCGCATCGGTTCCGGTCCTGCGTCAGCGTATCGAGGCAGGCAGCACGGTCTATGCCGATGACGCCAACGGCTGGAATGCCCTGCACAGCAAGTACCTCACCAAGCGCATCAACCATTCCGAGTGCTACAGCGACGGACAGGCGAACACAAATCAGGCTGAGTCGTTTTTCTCCCGCCTGCGTCGTGCGGAGATTGGCATTCACCACCACGTTGCAGGCCCGTACCTCGCGGCCTATGCCGGTGAAATGGACTGGCGGGAAGACAACCGCCGCGTCTCGAACGGCGAGCAATACCTGATTGCGGTGAACGCGGCGCTGGTCGCAAGCCCCTCCGCGAAGTGGAAGGGTTACTGGCAGCGCCGCGCCGCGTAACTCTATTTAGTCGGTCGCGGAAGCGCGCGTGCTTGCTCGCGCGCTTTAAGTGCACCGATGGCATCGGCTGCTATCGGTGCCGGTATCCGCTTAGCCTGTACCTGCGACTGCAGATAAGCCGGAAGCTTTGTTGGCATATAAATGTCGCGCATCCATTTGCGGAACACCGGAATGGCTTCATCGGGATAGCACGAAGCGGACTGTGGATTGGAAAGAGATTGAGGGAAGTATTTCGGGTAATTATGGTCGAAATATTGCCTCTCCCCGTAAATGGTGGCGAGGTTATTTTCTTTCCAAAACGCCGCCCAAGTCAGCCCGACGCTAATATCAATTATCATGCGCGTGCCAAATGTTGCTCCCCCCATTATGAGGGCCGCAAAGATGTCTGCGCTTTCTTTGAATACGCAGAAATACCCTAGCGGCACGTTGTCATATATGAGGGACACCCGGTCCTCGAACTGCTTCCAGACACTGGCGGATGCAGGCAATCCTGACATCCATTCCACTACCCATTCGGAAACCTTGACCGCAAACGCAGGCGATACCCATTGCGCCAAGTTGATTGCAACCTGAGGATGTACCCACGTGCCTTGGAGAGACGGATTTCCTCCGCTAAATGATTGAATTAGTTCCGTGGTCGGAATTCCGACCACGGAAGATAGCTCGGCTATGAAGGCCCTTGTGTTCTTGTTCTCGTTGTAGTGTTTGAACTCGCGACCAGCGGCTTTGCACATCGCAGTAGCATTGATATAGCCATCGCCGGAACGGTGATGGATTACGGCCCCTTCATAGGTGTGGGGGATTAGGACGAGTTGTTTGCTGTCTTCGATCATCAGTTGGGTTCCTAACTAAGGTTTGAGAACCGGCTTGACCGAAGTTTTTAAAAATGCAGTTATGCACTTGTGAATATACCCGGCGGCCGATTCGTTGGTCCCGGTGAGACTTAGACGGCCAGGACTGCAATCCTGGCCTTTTTCTTGTCCGCGACTCGCTGGGGCCTGGGACTCTGTGTGATTCCCGGAACGGGCGCAAGCGAAATTCGATAACTCGACCATAACAAAAAATACGCACTCAGAGACTTGGGCTGATTTACGGCACGAGCGCCCAATCGTTCTTGCGATCCGGCTTCGTGGTCGCCGTCACCCGTCCGTCTCTCCGCATTTCCTTGAGCCGCGTCCCGACTGTGACGGTAAGCCGGTGACGATCTTCCTTGCTTAGTTCCAAGCCGGTTGAGACGTGATCGACGATCTGGCGCGTTGTTCGCGGCCCCTCGCGTAACGCGCCTATAATCCGCAGGCTTAGACGGCGAACCAATGCAGGCTTGGTCTTGTGCTGGCGCTTATATACAGGAGGCGTCACGTCCCAAAGTGGCAGCACGGCGTCTATGGCTGCGATCCCCGCGCGGCAGTAGTCATGCCGTCCGTCCTTATGGGCAAGCTCCGCGACAAGCTGGGCGCGCTTCTTAGCCACGCCGTGAATGACGATGGGAATTTTCATGCGAACTTTGATATCGCACGCGAGTCCGAGGGGCTAAGATTCCTTGTGGAGTTTGCTACCTAATACCGCGCTACGCTTTTCCACCCTACAAACCACATTAGCTAGGCCGGACTGGACAGCTTCATCAAGGCGATGCCGCCGAGGATCAGCAACGCGGCCACAATCCGCATGGGGCTCAGCTGTTCGCCGAGCAAGGTGACGCCGACCGCGAATGCGCCGACCGCGCCGATACCGGTCCAGACCATGTAGGCCGTCCCGAGCGGCAGCGTCTTCATCGATACGGACAACAGCCAGACGCTCGCGATCATCGCGACGATCATGATGGTGGTCGGTGTAATCCTGGCAAAGCCATCAGACTGCTTCATGAAAAATGCCCATACGACTTCCAGGACACCGGCGACACTCAACAGTACCCACGCCATGTCGGCTCTCCTTAAAATGCCGCAGTCGGCAGCCCGCCGTTACGCGTCGTAACATCCCGCCCGGCGGGCGCGCTCTCGAACCAGTGCGAGGATGATCCCGCAGGTCGGCATGGGAATGCCGGTCAGGCGGCCGAGCTCGATAACCGCGCCCAGCAGGGCGTCGATCTCCATCGGGCGGCCGCGTTCCAGGTCTTGCAGCATCGAGGTCTTGTGGTCGCCGACCTCGGCCGCGCCATCCATGCGTTTTTCGATATCGATCGGGAATTTGACGCCCAGGGCCTCGGCGACAGCCTGGCCCTCGGTCATCATCGCGCGGGCGACGGCGCGCAGGTCGGGCGTGCCGGCCAGCCGCCCCAGTGTCGATGCCGTGAGCGCCGACAGCGGGTTGAAGGCCATATTGCCCCACAATTTCACCCAGATTTCGTCGCGGATGCGCGGCCGCACGGGAGCCTTCAGGCCGGCTGAGATCATCAATTGCGACAGGGCATCTGCCCGCGCGCTACGGCTGCCATCGGGTTCGCCCAGGCTGAAGCGGTCGCCATAGGTGTGTTCGATGATGCCGGGGGTGATCACCTCCGCCGCCGGATAGACGACGCAACCCAAGGCTTGGGCAGGCGGCAGCAATTTCCACAAGACGCCGCCGGGGTCGACGCTCTCCACCGGCCGGTCGCGCCATGGGCTGTCCAGGCCGTAGAAATACCAATAGGGCACACCGTTGACGCCGGTCACCAGGGTGCTGTTCGCATCCATCAGCTTGGCGATCTCGGGCGCGGCGCCCGGCAGGGAATGCGCCTTCAGCGTGACCAGCACATAATCCTGCCGCCCGGCCTCCGCCGCGCCGGCGACACAACGCGGATGGACGACGATGGTTTCACCGCCCGTCTTCAGCGTGACGCCGTTGGCCTGCATGGCGGCCAGATGCGGCCCGCGCGCGATGAAGGTGACATCCGCGCCCGCCTGCGCCAGCTTGACGCCGACCAGCCCGCCGATCGCGCCGGCGCCGAAAATCGCGATCTTCATCCGGTGAGGCCGAGCTTCGCCGCCAGACCGATGCGCTGGAGCTTACCGGTCGCGCCCTTGGGGATTTCGGTCAGGAACACGATCTTGCGCGGCACCTTGAAACTGGCCAGGCGGCCGGCCGCGAAATCGCGCAATTCCTGCTCGGTCAGCGTCGCACCTTCGTTCAGGACGACGGCCGCGGCGACCTCCTCGCCCAATTTGTCATGCGGCATGGCGAAGGTGACCACCTGCGTCACCGCCGGATGGTCCATCAGCACGGTGTCGATTTCGAGCGGGCTGACCTTCTCGCCGCCCCGGTTGATCAGCTCCTTGAGGCGACCGGTCAGCCGCAGATAACCATCGGCATCCAGCACACCCTGGTCGCCGGTGCGGAACCATCCGTTGGTGAAGGATTTGGCGTTGGCCTCGGGATTGTTCTCATAGCCGGCGGTCACGTTGCGCCCGCGGATCACCACCTCGCCAGTATCGCCGGCGGGCAGAAGATTGCCCTCCACGTCCATGATCGCGATCTCCGGACCCGCCGCGATGCCGACCGAGCCGGCAAAATGCGCACGCGGGGGCAACGGGTTGGACGCCATCTGGTGCGAGGCTTCGGTCATGCCGTAGGCCTCGATCACCGGTACGCCGAAGACCTGTTCCATCTCGGCCATCACCTGCGGCGGCAGCGACGCGGAGGACGAGCGCACGAAGCGCAAGCGGCCCTTGCCGGACCCGGCGGGCCGGCGCGCGGCCATGCCCAGGATCGCCTGATGCATGGTCGGCACCGCCGTGTACCAGGACGGATTCACCGCATCGAACCAGCCAAAGAACTTGAAGGCGTTGAAGCCGGGCGTGCAGATCACCGACGCGCCTGCCGACAGGCTGGACAGCACCGCCGCGATCAGCCCGTGAATGTGGAACAACGGCATGATGTTGAGACAGGTATCCGCAGACGTCAGCGCCAAGGTGGCGCGGACATTTTGCGCCGAGGCGGAAACATTGACGTGGCGCAACGGCACGATTTTTGGCCGCGCCGTCGTGCCGGAGGTATGGAGCACCAGCGCGACATCCTCGGGTTCGGCGGAGCCGGCCTTGGCCGGTGCGCCGCTGAGCCCAGCGGGGGCGGCCAGTGTGAAATCGCCCGCTGCATCCGCCGGCACCAGTTCGACGACGGGGATGCCCCGTTCAGCCGCGACCGCGCGGGCGGGGCTTTCCATGCCCTTGAGGATGACCAGCGCCTTGGCGTTCAGGTCGGAGAGGTAAAAATCGAACTCCTCGGCCTTATAGCCGGGGTTGAGCGGCGCGGTCGTGGCGCCGCAGGCAACGGCGATGAAAGACGTCGCCATTTCCGGCCCATTGGGCAGAACCAGCGCCACACGGTCGTTGCGGCCGATGCCCATGCCGTTCAGCGATGCCACCGTCCTGGCGGTCAGGTCGCGCAACGCCCCATAGGTCAGGCTGGGCCGGTCGGGCGCACCGATCGCAAGGGCGTCCGCCGGGTGTTTGCCGAACAGCTCGCTGACGGTATTCGCAGAATAGGTAACCACTGATTCCTCCTGAACCGGTCCTCTTCGCAGGTCGCGGCCGGCTTGGTTGGCGGATGCCCCGTTATGCCGCCGGGGTCAAGTCCTGAACGCCACCCATCCGCTTTCGGCGAAAATCCATGCGCCAGCGTTATAGAACCGGTGCGGTCTCCAAACCCAAGGCTGGGTCAGCTTGCCGCGTATGGTGGCTGCGGCAGAGCGGCTTCAGAATAGCCAGGGCCATGACCGCGGCAACCGCGTTTGCCGAGGCCGCAATGACGAATACCGTGTGCCAACTGCCGGTCTCCACCACAATGACATTGCCAAACGGCACCAGCAGGGCGGCCGTGCCTTTCGCGGTGTAGAGTACGCCGGCATTGGTGGTGGCATAGCGCGGGCCGTAGACATCGGTGCAGGTCGAGGGGAACAGGCTGTAGATCTCGCCCCAAGCGAAGAACACAATACCGCTCAAGATAACGAACAGGACAGGGTCGTGGCCGACGGCGCTGAGCGCCCAGATGCCCAACGCCTCGATCCCGAAGGCGATGAACATCGTGTTCTCCCGGCCGATATGGTCGGACACCCAGCCGAAAAACGGCCGGGTCACGCCGTTCAGAATCCGGTCGATCGACAAGGCGAAGGTCAGCGCAGGCAGTGTGATGCCGATCAGGTTGACCGGTGACTTCGCGATCCCGAAATCGGTTGCGATCGGCGCCAGCTGCGCCGTCGCCATCAAGCCGCCGGCGGCGACCATCACGAACATCGCATACAGGACATAGAAGACCGGCGTGCGGACCATTTCCAAGGATCCGTAGCTGCGGGCGCTCTGGCGCAGGCGGGCGGCGGGCGGCGGCGCATGGACCGGCGCGGCCAACACCCGCGATGCGATAGCGACCACCAGCCCCTGGCCCAGGCCGAACCAGATAAAGGTCGCCTCGTACCCGCTGGACCCGATCATGCTTTGAATGGGAATGATGGTCAGCGCCGAGCCCGCGCCGAACCCGCCGGCGGTCAGCCCGGCCGCTAGCCCACGCCTGTCGGGAAACCATTTGAGCGCATTGCCGACACAGGTACCGTAGACCCCGCCCGCGCCGATACCGCCGATCGCGGCGGCGGCATAAAGAACGGCAAGAGAATCGGCCAGCCCGTTCATCACCCAGGCGATGGCCACCAGGATGCCGCCGCCCAGGACGACGATCCTGGGGCCGAAGCGGTCGACCAGCCAACCCTCGACCGGCACCAGCCAGGTTTCACACAGCACGAAAATGCTGAACGCCACCTGGATCGACGCACGGCCCCAGTGATATTTGGCATCGAGCGGGCCGACGAACAGCGTCCAGCCATATTGCAGGTTCGCGATCATCACCATGCAGATGACGCCCAGCAAAAGCTGCAGCCAGCGATAGGTCCCGTTCCCCGCCATGTCCCGCCCAATCGTTCGATTGTGGCCGCCCGGTCTCTGCGGGCGTCGGCGAACTACATCAGTCTATCACCGGACGGGCAAGTAAATTACGGGGTCAGTCCTCGACCTCCGGCCGCCAGGTGACGCCGTTGACATGCGAACCGCCGTCGACGAACTGGGTTGTGCCGTTGACATGGGCGGCGTCGTCGCTGGCCAGGAATGCGGCAACGCCGCCGACATCGGCCTCCGGATCGCCCAGCCTGCCGCGCGGGATTTGCAACCGCAGGGCCTCGAACATCTCGGGATTTTTTTCGTAATAGATGCCGGCGGCGGGGCTGCCGACGGCCGGGCAGATGATGTTGCAGGTGATGCCGTGCGGGCCCCATTCCACCGCCGCCGTGCGGGTCAGCGCGCGGACCGCTTCCTTGCCGACGTTATACTGCGCCGTGAACATGTGGGCGTTGACGCCGTTCAGTGAGCCCAGGTTGATTACCCGGCCCCATTTCTTCGCCTTCATATGCGGAAACGCCGCGCGCATCGCCCAGAAGCTGCCCCAGAAGTTGAGGTCAAGGCCGGCCGCCATGTCCGCGTCGGTATGGTTCTCAAGCCGCTTGGGAAAGCTGCCGCCGGCATTGTTGACCAGGATATCGACCCCGCCCAACCGATCCGCCGCCGCTGCGACCATCGCGTCGACCTGATCGACCTTGGTCACGTCGGCCTTGATGTAGCTGGCTTCGACGCCGAATTCGGATTTCAGCATCTTGACCGTCGCCTCGCCCTGGTCGGCGTTGCGTTGCGCCAGCAAGATCGCGGCACCCTCGCGCGCGAAGCGCCGCACGATGCCGAGCCCAACACCCTGCCCGCCCCCGGTCACGATCGCCACCCGGCCCTTCAGCCGCATTCCCAAATTCTCAGCCATCCCCGATTTCCTCCTCCTGTTCGATGCAACTACGCCTGACAAGCGACCGACCTCAAGCCCTATGTCGAATAACCTTAACGGCGGCGCGCGAACCCGTTAGCTTTGCCCAAAGTTTCGCAATCCCACTCACGTTCGAAAGCAGCTCATGTCCAGCAGCAATCAATCCAAGACCGCCGCCATCGAAACCTTCCTGGCCAGTTATAAGGTCAAGGATGTCGAGACCCGCATCGCCCTGTTCGCCGACGAGATCGTGTTCGAAGATCCGGTCGGCACGCCGCCGATCGTCGGGAAGAAGGCGATGAACGACTATTTCGTCGCCACGGTCGCCAGCGGCTGGGACATCGGCCTGGTGCCCAAGAAGATCATGATCAACGGCAGTGAAGGCGTTTCGATCACCGAGGCTACCGCCGGTGTCGGCGGGCATCCGCCGGTCACGTCGACCATCGTGCAGATTTTCATCTTCGACGACGCGGACAAGTTCAAGGGCCTGCGCGTCTTCATGGACACGCCGCCGGCCTGATGCGTTTCAGGGTTATTTCGGGCACAGGAGCAACGGTCACCTCCGATTGTTCTCCCGCGTCGGAGGCGCTCCATCATCTTCCTCGTGGGACGATCGTCGTTTGTGCCGAAAGGCGGGTCGACGGCAATGACGGCGGTCGTGTCCGGATCAGCAGCCCGGCCGGCTGGATGAGTGCCGGCGACCTGGAACCGGCCGAACCGGCTCCGTCGCTGGAACTGGATTACGAGACTTTCAAGAACTGTCACAGGAACATCGCGCCCGGCGATCATTATGGGCTGGATTTTCCGATCGGCGTCGACCTGCTGCGCGAGTTCGACGCCGAATTTCTGACGACCGCGTTTCGCGCCGCAGGCAGCATTTCGCCGGACAATCGCGTAACGGAAATCGTTGAGCTGAAGCCCATTGCGCTCTTGGGCGCGTCCGAAAGTGCGTTCCTGACTGTCGCCTATGCGCGATCCGAGCCCGGCCTGCACACCGAACTGTTCGTGAAGTTTCCGCCGGCCGCCACGGATTACAAATTCGGCTTGTCGGTGATGTCTCACGGCGAAGTGGAAATGGCCCGCCTTTCGAACCGCCGGAGCCTGCCGATGCCGGTCGCCAAATCTTACTTCGCGGACTATTGCTCCGGCACGACGAATTATATCCTGATCACGGAGCGTATCGCCTATGGCGTGGCGCCGATCGAACCTGCCTATCGGAAAGGCCGCGATCACCTGATCGCCGACGTCGGGGAGCATTACCGCGTTTTGGCCAAGGCGCTGGCCGGACTGGTCGCCGCCCACAAAACCGGCGCGCTGGGCTATGACATGGAAGACATCTTCCCGTTCGCTCGCGCGGCGCGGAATTTCCACCCGATCCCATCGCCCGAAATCAATATCGACCGGCTGATCGACTTTATCGGCCGCGTCGCGCCGCAGCTGTTCCCTGCCGGGGCAACGACGCCTGAGTTTCTGAAGCAATGGCGCGCGGATCTGCTGTTCGGCCTGGCGAACAAGGACGCGGCGATTGCCTATCTGCACCGGGACGTCGATTACACCGGCCTGTGCCATCCCAACCTGAATATCGACAACGCTTGGTATTGGCGCGACGGGTCCGGCGAATTGCGGGTCGGGCTGATCGACTGGGGCGGCGCCGGCCAGATGAGCATCGCCCAGGCCTTTTGCGGCATGCTGATGATGCCGGATCCCGACACGTATCTGGAATTACGGGATGATGTCATGGCGACGTTCATCGCCGAATATGTCGCGAACGGCGGCCTGCCCCTCGATCTGGACGAGTTGCTGTTTCAG
Organism: Alphaproteobacteria bacterium; assembly: GCA_965276835.1. Taxonomy (GTDB): domain Bacteria; phylum Pseudomonadota; class Alphaproteobacteria; order BOG-932; family Roseiterribacteraceae; genus BOG-932. The sequence continues at coordinate 5,534,815 of OZ255631.1, read as the reverse complement.
TACAAGGCGGCGGTGTTTTCGGTTGCCATCGGCATCATCGTCACGGTCGTCGCCGGCTATCTGCCGGGTTTGCCCGAGGGCGAATACAGGACGATGAAAGACCGGTACGACCCTCGGTTGCAGGATAGCGGCCTGGCGGCGGCAATCGTCTGGATCGACGTCACGCTGCGGGAATGGCTGGAAGACCTGACGCCCGGCGACGCCTGCCGCCGTATCGTTGCGTGGGACGGTTGACGCAAGTTCTTTGCGTTGTCGCGGCAGCCGCCCGAATTGGGGTCGCGCAATTCAGGAAGCGGCAGGTTTCATTTCCGGATTTCTTTCGGCGCCCTGAAACGTGAACTGTCCATAAGATCGGCCTGAACTTCGTATTCGCTGGCGCGCCGGATCAAACGCAAGGCAACGGTATGCCCCACCATGCGGGAAGCGACCGCCTGCATGAGTTTGGCGCGCATCCGTAGCAAGCGGGCAGTCACCGGAGCCTCGGAACTGGCGCTAAACACCCGCAGTGCTCTTGGATTTATCGAGGGCGGCCGATTCCAGATCGAGCGCCCTGCGTTCGCACCCCTGCGCTTTCTCTTCCAGGCGTTTCAGCAAAGATGAGCTTTTAATAGCGATCACGAGCATCCTGATCGATGCCGCCTGCGCTTGGAAATGCTGAGCGGCAGAATAATCGATGTGCTTTATGCGGCTCATCGGGCCGGCTTGCGGCAGGCGTGACCGTCGTACCTGGCAACCGCGGTCGAATCCAGCATCTGACGACGCACCAACTTTAATAAACACTGCCGATTAGAGGCGTGAAACTCTCATCTTGACCGGGACGAACGAAATACTGACAGGCCCGTGCGGACTCTATGTCGGGATGAAGATGTTCACAAAAAATCAGCGGGACCCCGAATAACGTGCGGCAACGCCGCACCATCTTGAAGACGCCGCCCGGCTTGCCGTTCGCGTCAAGCATTTCAAGGACCTCATAATGTGCCGTCGGCACCGCGTGTCTCCACTATTAGAGGAAGGTAAATTCAGCTTGGTTCAGCCCCTCTATGAGCCCTCCGATTCAGGGATGGACTGCTCGGCGGTGAGGCTTGTTCGCAAAGGATGTTCTTTTGGCAGTCCGAATTTTCGATGGGCCTTTCGACGCTGATCGATCGAAGCCGCCGGCCGTTTGGAGGCCTTTTTCATCGCTTTCAACAAAGCCATCATATCTTTATCGAATTTCACTGCCCGTAATCCTCCGGCGCTCGTGATCCGGAACACAGCCGATTCAGCGCATTAGCCGCTCCGAAGGTTACTTCGACGATAATTTAACCCCGCATGAAATACGCGTCTGTCCGGTAGCCGACGTATGTGTGTTGTCTTAAATATCGAAGACCTTCAGACGAACTTAGGGCGTTCGATCCTCCGTGAGACCACGATGGCTAAGTTGTATTTGGCAAAAATTCGTTGAGGCAAAGGGTTAAGCTACCGCGACGAGCACGCGGTTTACTCGAGTATATGACCGGTATCCGACTTAATGACATGAACGGAACCCGACATTTATAATTGCTCGTTAGAGAAATTATAAATATTTACGATCCGCGAGAAAGCACAGAACATATTGAAAAATAAAAGATTTTATATCATTTTTTGCCGCCGTTTATGTCGCCGACTGCGCTATGACGTAATCCGGACAGACAATTCAAGCGCCGACTGCCCATATAGGTCTTAGCTTCAGTGGGGTGCTTTCAGAACCCCAAGAATCAACAACTGCGGTTATCGGCCCGACTGACCGGGCGAAGGAACCGCAATGGACACCGAAACTCCCGGTCTGCCCGTCAATCGCCTGCTGGCGTCGCTATCCCGCATGGACGCCTCGCGCCTTACTTCCGCGCTCATCGTGGATTCTTACGAACAAGGGCGGGTGCTCGCCGAGCCGGGGGATGAAACCGAGCAAATTTATTTTCCACACACCGGGATGATTTCGCTGCTGGCAGTCATGCAAGACGGCAAAGCGGTTGAAACGGCAACAGTCGGCAGCGAGGGCGTCGTCGGTGCGATGGCGGGCCTCGGGCTGCATATTGCACTCACCCGTGCCGTGGTGCAGACCCCACTTATCGCCTCGCGCATCGCCGCCGCGCAGTTCCGAAAACTGGTGCAGGGGTCCGATGCATTGCGGAACCTAGTGATGCGCGCGAACGAGATGCTCCTCGGCCAAGTCCAGATGACGGCGGCGTGCAATGCGTTGCATCCGATTCAGGCGCGGCTGGCGCGTTGGATTTTGCAAACGCGCGATCGGGTCGATGACAACATCATCCCGCTTACCCAGGAGCTTTTGTCAGAGATGCTGGGCGTACGCCGAAGCTCGGTCAGCGAAGTGGCGAGCATGCTCCAAACCGCCGGCCTCATTCGCTACAGCCGCGGATCGATTGAGATCGTCGATCGTCGGGCGCTCGAAGGTGCGGCCTGCGAATGCTACGAGACGATCAAGCACCAGACCGAATTGGCTCTGCGATAGCCCATACGCTCCGATGACCGGCATCTAAAAAAAGAGCCGCGCATTGGCGGCTCAAGGCTTGGGAGGAAACGCCCAAAGGCGTCGGATATGGCGGGGAAGATGCCATATCGGCGTGTCTTATATAACGGATTTATCCCCTTGTATAGCGGATATGAAGCGTCCGTTAATGAAACGCCCCACGAAACCGCTGGAAATCCTCCGGCGACAGGCGCGTGCCGGCATGGACACGGCTGGGAATGTGATAGCCCAGCCCCCTGCCCATCGCGACCGACATCTCCGCCGACTTGACCGCGGTGGTCAGCGGGTTGACCACCGGAATCAACGCGCCGCGATGCTCCAGCGAATGCCAGCCGGCATTGCCCGCGACTTGGCCAAGGCCCCCGCAGGCGATGACAATGAAGTCCGCGCCCTCATCCACCATCTCGCGCGATTGCGCCTGTAGGCGTTCGATCATCGGGCGTGTGTCGGTCAGCGCCTCGCCGAAGCTGTCGACGAAACGCTTGCGTTCGGCGCGCACGCCATTGGCGATCAGGCGGTGGCCGAGACCCAGCTGCTCGATCTGTCGGGTGACATAGGTCACCTGCCCCGGCATGTCTGGCACCAGCGCGCCGAATTTGGCGCCCAGCCCCATGGCCCAATGGAAGGTCGGCTCGACCAGCCCAAACACCGGGGTTTGCACCACGGATCGCGCTTGTTTCAGCCCGGGATCGTCGAAGCAGTTGATGACGAAGGCGTCGAAACCCTCCTCGTCGGCCGCGACGATTGTGTCGACCACGGCGCAGCTGAGCAGGTGCTCGTAATAGGGGTTGCGGTGATATTCCATGCCCTCGACGCCCAGGGACAACCCGGCCTTGGGCGCGCGAAACGCCAGTTCGGTGTCGGCGTTCAGCACGCGGCGGCAGCAATTTTCGATATTGGCGACCGAGCCCGGCAGATATTCGTCGGGCACCGGAATGATATTGACCACGCAGATTTTCATGGCAGCTCTCCTTACGGCGTCAGCACGACCTTGATCGCCCCTGCCTTACGGTCGCGCGCGACAGCGAACGCCTCAACCGCGGCGTCGAGCGGCATGCGGTGGGTAATCAGGCTGGATGCGATCTTCGGGTTGCGCGCCAGCATCGCGGCAGCGATATCGATGTCCCGCACGGGGCCGTTGCTGGCATAGCTTGCCGACCCGACGATCCTGAGTTCCTTGCCCGCGACCTCGAACGCCGGAAGGGTCAGCCCCTCCCAATAGGTCGCCAGCATCAATACGGTCGCGCCGGTCCGCGCGAACCGCGCCGCGTCGGCCATCGAGTCCGATGTGCCGGCGCATTCGATCACCACGTCATAGTCGCCGCTGGGGTCGAGCGTGGCTCCGAGTATTTCGCCTGCCCTGCGCTGGGCATCGTGACGCGCGGACAGCGCGACATCCGCCGTGATCTCGCGCGCGACAGCGACTGCCGACAGGCCGATGGAACCGCCGCCGATGACGACAACCCGGTCCGTGGATTTGAGCCCGATCTGGGCGATGCCATGCACCGCCACCGCCAACGGTTCCGCCAGGCAGGCGTCCGCGACGTTGAGGCCGGAGGGCAACGGAACCAGGCAACGCGCAGGCACGATCACCTCATCCGCCATGCCGCCGTCGCGCCCGACGCCGATGGTGGCGGCGAACGAACCGACCACGCAGTGGTTATAGGCGCCCGATAGGCAGGCCGGGCAGGTGCCGCAAATCGCCAGCGGCTCAATGGCCACGGGCGTGCCGTTCTCGGTGACGCCGGAAAATTCATGACCGAAAGTCGATACGAGCGGGAAGCCGGCGGTCACCAGATGCAGGTCCGACCCGCAAATGCCAGCCGCCGCGACCTTTACCCGCACGCCCTCGCCGGTTGGCCGGTCGACCTCGACCAGATGGATATGACCTTCGGCGCAGCGGACCGCTCTCATCGTTTTCCCCTCAGACTATTCGTTCGCTCAATCTACGCGATTGCGGGCGAGCCGTAAGCCGGATTCTCTATTTTGCTTCCGGCTTGTCAGCCGGTTTGTCTTCCTCCGGCTTCTCGGGCTCCGACGGCCCCAGGAAGAACAGATTGCGCAGAAAGCCTGGGGCGAACATCGACAGCGCGTTGACCGAGACGCTGGGATCGTTTGCGGTTCCGGTGACTGTATAGGTCCAGCCGAACAACCCGCCACGGCTGCCGCCGGTCAGCATATCGCCGACCAGCGGGATCGACGAGACGATGCGGTTGAACGTGTCCACCGGCACAACCGTGCCTTTCAGTGCGACGGTGTCCTTGTCCTGGTTGACGTCGCCTTCGAAACTGATGCCCAAAGCCCCGGCGGAACGTCCGTCGCGAAAGCTGATCGTGCCGTTGGTATATTCGATCCCGGCCTCCAGATGGTCGAAGCCCAGCCCCTGGCCCGACAGCAAGTCCATGAAACCGGTCGGCGAGATCGCGTTGACCAAGCGCGCCATAATCGGCGCGTCGGTCAGGCGGAAATCCTTCATGTCCAGCGTGCCGGTGGTACGCCACGGTTCCTTGGACGTGTCGGTGGCGCCGTCGATCCGCAGGATGCCACCGCGCACACCGCGCGTCAGGCCCATCGCCGCCAAGGCCGGGCCTGCATCATCGGCCGAAAGCGCGAGCGTGCGGCCGACGCCGCCCGGAGTATAGGTCAGCGTCAGCGGACCGCCGGCGACCGCCTTGAGATCGGCACGGTCGAGCCGCGTGCCCGCCAGCGTCGCGGTTCCCGAAACCCGGTCCAGATGCGCCTCCGCGCCGGTCAGAACCTTGTCCAGCGCCACTTTCAGATCGAGATGCGGCAGATGGGTCGGCGGCTGGCCGTCGCCTTTGGCCGACAGCATCGGCGCGGCATCGAACTTGGCGCCGCCGATCGACAGCGAATAGCCGTGCGGATCGCCGGGCTTGGCCTCCGCCAGCAGGGTGAAGTCGTTGCGTGGGTTGATGACATGGGTGAGATGCGCGCGCCTGAACCCATAGTCCGGCCCAAGATCGAGGTCGCCATCGACGGTCAGATCCCTACCCGCGATATGCAGGTGCGGAATATGCGCCAGCGTGTCGCCTTCGAAGACGAAGGTCAGGTCGGCGGTTCCGGCCTCACCCGCCGGCTTGCGCAATCCGATTTTGTCGACCGTCAGCTCGGCCGCGCCAATATCGGCATTCATGGTCAAGGTCGTGGTGTGGTCGCGGTCCACGGCGACGTCGCCCTTGACCCCGATCTTGCCGGTCAGGCCGACCAGATCGGGCACGTTGAATGCCAGCGCCTTGCGCTGGGCATCGTCCGCGTCGGCCTGAAAGGTAATATGGCTGCGGGTCTTGTCGGACTGCACGAAGGATTCGCGCCAATCGAAAGTCAATGGCACACCCGCCAGTTTCGCGCCGCCAGATAGGGTCATCCCCGCCTTGTCGAGCGCGATATCGAACTTGCCCGCGCCGACATCGCGCGGGCCGATCACGCTTGCGGCCGACACGTTGTCCAGCGTGCCTTTGGCATTGAGCGCGATCTGGCTGAACAGCAGGGTCTTGACCAGCGGGAACGCGAAATTGGCGCGCAACTCGGCGGTGCCGCCCACCCCGTCCGGCGACAGGCCCAGATCATGGGCATAGCCAAGCGGCTTCATATCCAGGATCGTCAGCGCGTTTTTAAGCGACCCGGAAAGATTCAGCCCGATATCGATATTGCGGTCGTCCTGGTCCAACCCGGTCATGACGACCGTTCCCTTGGACACCGCGAGCGCGCCCAGCTGGCCGGTATCGACCGACAGCGCCATCCGCGCGCCGTCGAAGGCCGCATGGCCGTCTATGCCTTTGATCGGCGGGAGCGTCGGATAAAAATGGACCTCCAGCCCCGTATAATCGAACGTGCCGTTGACGGTGGTCGTCTGGATGGAGCCGGGATCGCTGAATTTTCCGGATGCCACGACATGCACGCTGCCCGATTTGATCATCCCATCGGGAATATGGGTGGTTACCCAGTCGCGGCCGCCCGCGGCCACGCCTTGTGGCCAGAGTGCGTCGAACCGCGCCAGCGGAATGGATGAGACATCGAGTTGGCTGTCGATCGCGACGGTCGGTCCGCTGAAATTGGCCACGCCCTTGGCCGACGCCTTGGCGTCGCCGAAATCGACCGTCATCCGGTCCAGCACCAGAACCTGCGGCGCGCTGGTGAAGTGGAGTTTCATATCCACGGCGCGAATCGCAAGCGGCCCCGGATAATAGGCAGGCAGCACCAGCATGCCGCCCTTGGCCCCCGAGAGTTGGGCATCGCCGGAGAGCAACTGGCCGGAATCGTCGATGACGGCATGCGCTTGGCCCGAAACCGAAATGGCCAGGGCGCCCAGCGGCGCTAAAGCGGTGGCAAAGGGTGCGATCGACGCGGCATTGAACCCGTCGACATCGAGCGAAACCGTTGTTTTGTTTTCACCCAGAACCCGCCGCGCCCGGCCGAATATCTTGGTCGGGTGCTGCGGCAGGTCGAGCGAGATATCGACCTTGGCCGTCGCCACCTGGGGAGTGCGCGCCAGATCGATATCGACATTCGGCGCCGACCACGTGCCGCCGGTCTTCTGGTCGTCGACCTTGATCCGCCCATCCACCAGATGAACCCGCCGCAAATGACCGATCGGCCCATCGCCGCTGGGCTGTTCGATGAAATTCTTGATCAGCGCGCCGAAGTCAGTGTTTTGCGGTCCGGCGTCCGGCTGAGCGACCCGGAGCGAGAAATGATCGTCAGCGTCGCGGATGACGGTGACCTCGGGATGCCGGATATCGATTTCCAGCACGCTAAGCTTGCCGAACAGCAGGTCGCGCGCCGAAATGCCGAGCGTGCCGTCCTGGAAAGCGCCGACCGCCGCGCCGCCTTCGCCGACGATGCTGACGCCGTGAAATTGGACACCGAGAACGGGCCGGAAGCCATGCCATTCGATCCGCGCGTCGGTCACCTGTGCGACGAAGCCCAGATGCGCATTGTTGATGGCCTGTTCGAGATAGGCGCCGACATAGTGCGATTGCACCGGCGCACTGGAAAGCCGCCAGACCGCCAAGGCGCCGACGACAACGATCCCGCCGACCGCGATGCCCATAATCTCAAGTAAAATGCGCGCGATGCGATATATCATGTAGTTCTATAGTTACGCACGCGCGCCCTGTTCCAACACTGCAGTATGATCACAAACCCGTCCGCCACCTTACCACATACGTACGACCCCTCGCTTATCAGGCGCGGAGAAGAGCGCTGGCTGGAGCGCGCCCGGGAGAGCGGCATTTCCGGCATCGCGGATTTCGCCGCCGGGGCGCTGGCGGATGGATCGGTCGGGCCCCTGCTGAAGGCCACGTTCGGCAACAGCCCGTTCCTGACCCAGGAGCTTGCGGGCAATATCGCCTTTGTCCGCCAAATTGTCGAATTGGGGCCGGACAAGGCCTTCGCGCGGCTGGTCGGGGACCTTGAAAACCTTGACGCCGCCAAGCTGCCGACACCCGCGGTGATGAAGGCGCTGCGCCAGGCGAAACGGTGCGCCGCGCTGCTCGCGGGGCTGGCCGATATCGCCGGACAATGGCCGTTGGAGGCCGTTACCGGTGCGCTGAGCCGGATAGCCGAAGTGACGCTGCGCCAGGCAATCCGCCATCTGCTGGCCACGCCGCCCTTTGCCAAACTACCTCCCAACGGCGATGGGCTGATCGTGCTGGGCATGGGCAAATTGGGTGCCTATGAGCTCAATTATTCCAGCGATATCGATCTCGTGATCTTCTATGACGACACGCAATTTGCGTCCGCGGAGATCGGGTCCGATTTCGTGCGGCTGGCCCGCGCGTTGGTCCGCGTAATGGAGGAACGGACGGGCGACGGCTATGTCTTCCGCACCGATCTGCGCCTGCGCCCCGACCCAGCGGCGATGCCGCTGGCGGTCTCGCTGTCGGCCGCCGAAATCTATTACGGCAGCCTGGGTCAGAACTGGGAGCGGGCGGCGATGATCAAGGCCCGGCAACTGGCGGGCGACATGGCCGCCGGCGGGTCGCTGTTTTCCTTCCTGCGGCCCTGGATCTGGCGGCGCAGCCTGGACTTCGCGGCGATCGAGGACATCCATTCGATCAAGCGGCAGATCAACCGCCATATGCTGAAACCCAGCGAGGCCGGGCTACTGGGCCATAACGTCAAGCTTGGCCGGGGCGGCGTCCGCGAGATCGAGTTCTATGCCCAGACCCAACAGCTGATCTTCGGCGGGCGCAACGCGGCGCTGCGCGTCCCCGGCACCTGCGATGCGCTGCGGGCCTTGGCCGCCGCGGGCCACGTCGAACCCCAAGCCGCCGACGAGATGATCGCGGCCTATCGCTTCCTGCGCACGGTCGAACATCGGTTGCAGATGGTCGACGACCAGCAGACCCACAGCCTGCCGACGACCGAAGAAGGCATGGACCGGATCGCCGCCTTCCTGGCCTATCCCGACCGGCACGCATTCGCGGCCGCCCTGGAAGAACAGCTTGGCCGGGTGCACGAGCGATTTTCCCACCTGTTCGGGCAGTCGCCGTCGCTGTCGGGGCCCGGCAGCCTGGTCTTCACGGGTGTCGAAGACGATCCCGATACCCTGGCGACCCTGACGGGACTCGGCTTCACCAATGCCCACAGCGTCGCCGCCGCGATCCGTGGCTGGCATCATGGGCGGTACCGCGCCACGCGCAGCGAGCGCGCGCGCGAAATCCTGACCCGGCTAACGCCCGACCTGCTGACGGCGCTGGGCAAGACCGCCGAACCCGACGCGGCCTTTCTGCGCTTCGACACGTTCCTGTCGGCCATCCCGGCGGGGGTCATGGTCCTGTCCCTGCTGGCCGAGAATCGCGGCTTGCTGGGATTGGTCGGGCGCATCATGGGCATGGCGCCGGTTTTGGCCGAACAGCTTGGCCATATGCCGGGCCTGTTCGAGGAATTGCTGCAGCCGGATTTCTTCGAAGCGTTGCCCGGCACAGCCTCGCTGGAGGCCGATCTCGACCGCGCCCTGGCCCTGGCCGGTGACTATGAAGACACGCTGGTGCGGCTTCGCCGCTGGACGGCGGGCCGCAAATTCCAGGCCGGCGTTCATGTGCTGGAATCGATCAGCGACGGCGAGGAGGCCGGGCGGTTCCTCGCCGCCATCGCCGAAACCGCTTTGGTCCGGCTGGTGCCGCTGGCGGAGGCCGACTTCGCCGCAAAGCACGGCATTGTCCCGGGCGGCGCGTTTGGTGTCGTCGCCTTCGGCCGGTTGGGCGGCAAGGTGATGTCGTTCTCGTCCGACGTCGATTTGGTGACGATTTACGATGCGCCGCAGGGTGCGGAATCGGGCGGCGACCGGACGCTGGACGCCTCGCATTATTATATTCGCCTGACCCAGCGCGTGATCGCGGCGATCACCGCGCCCATGTCCGAGGGGCGGCTCTATGAGGTCGATCTGCGGCTGCGCCCGTCCGGTGAGGCCGGACCGGTCGCGGTGGCGCTGAACGCCTTCCGCCGGTACCAGGCAGACAGCGCCTGGACCTGGGAGCATATGGCCCTGACCCGGGCGCGGCCGATTGCCGGGCCGCCGCCATTGAAGGCAGCGGTCGAAGCCGCGATTCGCGATACGCTGACGATGCCGCGCGATCCGGCAAAGCTGCTGGCCGACGTGATCGACATGCGCCGGCGGATCGCCACGCAGCATCCGTCGCACAATCGCTGGGCACTGAAATATGCCGCTGGCGGGCTGATCGATATCGAGTTCGCCGTTCAGTACCTGCTGCTGCGCGAGGTGCACACCAATCCCGGCCTGTTGGCCACCGAGACGATGACGACGATCGAACGGCTGGCAGCGGCGGGCATTCTTTCAACGGATGCAGCCGCCGACCTGTGCCGCGCGGTCAGGCTGGCCTGGCGGGTGCAGGGTCTGATCCGGTTGACGACCCAGGGCGCGTTCGACCCGGCGACCGCGCCCGCCGCGATCAAGGCCATGCTGGCGCGCGAGATCGCCCGCGCCACCGGCATCCCAGTCGACCAAAGCGTTGACTTTGAACAGGCCGAAACCATACTCGACGGCATTCTTGCCGCATCCCGCCGCCGCTATGACGAGATCGTCGGCGGCACCCCTGCTTCGTGAGGCCCAAATGACCTTAGCTGTTGGCGACAAAGCCCCCAATTTCACCCTGCCGACCGACGGCAACGGCAGCGTCACCCTGTCCAGCCTCAAGGGCGAGGCGGTGATCCTGTATTTCTACCCCAAGGACGACACCACCGGCTGCACCGCCCAGGCCTGCGGCTTTCGCGACGCCGAGGCCAATTTCAAGGGCGCCAAGACCAAGGTGATCGGAATTTCCAAGGATTCGGTCGCGGCCCATGACAAGTTCAAAAAGAAATACGACCTGCCCTTCACCCTGGCGTCCGACAAGGACGGCCATGTTTGCGAGGATTACGGCGTGTGGGCGGAAAAGAGCATGTACGGCCGAACCTATTTCGGTATCGTCCGCACCACCTTCCTGATCGACAAGAACGGCGTCATCCAGCGCGTCTGGAACAAGGTGAAAGTCACAGGCCACGTCGCCGAGGTGCTGGCGGCGGCTGAGGGAGTTTAACTATCAGGACGGTTAATCGCGATTCGTGATCAATATGCCGTCAGCAAAACTGTTCCGCAACTCATCCCCGATGCTCGACAGCGATGTGACGATTTCTTTCGAGCGATCTTGCAACGACAATCCGAAATTGGCTAACGCCTGACAGGCTTGAACTGGAGATCAAATATGAGCATGTAAGGATATTCCTTACCTTCGGTCTGGCCATGATTACCAGTAAGCTTACCAGCAAGGCGCAAACGACAATCCCGCAACCGGTCCGCACGGCTCTTCGCTTGAAAGAGGGCGATGAGATCGCCTACAGCATCGAAGGGAATCGCGTTATTTTGGCGAAGGTCTCCTCCGAACCTTTGGACGATCCGTTCCGGACTTTTGCCGAATGGGATTCAGAAGCCGATACGCGCGCCTATGCCGACCTCTGATATCTGGGACATAGTCAAAGTCCCCTTTCCCTATACCGACAGGCCAACCCGCCAGCATCGTCCTGCTCTTATCGTCGCTCGACACGGCGGAAATATAAGTGGCGATGTGTTGTGGGTTCTGATGATCACAAGCGCCGAAAACCGCGGCTGGACGGGTGATGTCGTGATCTCGGACTTTATGCGGGCGGGCCTGCCCGCCGCGTCGATTGTTCGAACGGCGAAGATCGCGACCATCGACAGCGCCGATGCCGAGCGACTGGGGACCCTTCCGGCTTCGGATCGTCCCGCCGTGAGCGTGGGCCTGCGTAAGCAGCTTTCCGAAGTTCTCGCCTCCAGCTAACGGCCTTAATCCGCCCCCTGCTGCACCTTCTTCTCCGCGGCCCCCGCCCCGGCGGCTGCCCCCTTGCCGAACGGCTCCAGATGGACCGCGACTTTCTCGATGTCACCGGGGAAATTGCCCTGGCCGGGATAGTCTTCGCTGACCGGGGTGCCGGTGTCGAAGCCGATATCGAAGGTTTCGCCCAGCCCGGCGAAGATCGAGATCGTCTTTTCCACGCGGCCGGATGCGACTTCCTTACCATCGACGCTGACATGCATCGTGCCGCCCTTGCCAACGCCGCCGCCGTCCGACAGGAAATCGTAGCGGATGGTCGCCTTGCCGGGGCTGAGCGCATGGCTTGAAGCGATGCGGTATTGCTCGCCCGGTTCCTGCGAGAACGCCTCATAGGCGACGGGCTTTCCGTCTTTCAGGTAGAAAGCCCAGCCGCCGAACCAGCTGCCGCCCGCAGCGATCACGCCGGTCGTGCCGGATTTAGGGATCGTGACATCGGCGGTGATGCTGAAGGACCTCCCCGCGAAGCTGGGCGCGCGCATCTCGCCGACATTGATGTTCTTGCCCCAATAGGTGAAGTCGGCTTGCCGCAGCATGTGTTGAATCCGGTCGGGCGCCGAACGGGACACGCCGTAAGTGTCATCGATCGGTAGGACATTGTTCTTCTTCGCCTCTTCCATCCACAGATCCTGCATCCGCTTCAGCCGGTCGGGCTGCATGGCGGCAAGATCGTGCGCCTGGCTGAAGTCGTGATTCAGGTCGTAAAGTTCCCACTTATAATCCGTCGCGGGGTTGCCCGGTGGGGTGTAAGTACTCCACGGCATGCGACGCGGCACGGTGTTGGCGAGCCAGCCGTCCTGATAGATCGCGCGGTTGCCGATCATCTCGAAATACTGCGTCGTATGCCGGGTGGGGGCATTCGCGTCGGCCCAGCTATAGAGCAGGCTGGTGCCATCCACAGGCTGTTGGGCGGCGCCGTTCACCATCGTCGGCTGAGGGATGCCCGTCGCCTCCAGCAAGGTCGGTGCGATGTCGACGACGTGGCCGAATTGGGTGCGGATTTCGCCCTTCGCCTTGATGTGGCCAGGCCAGGACACGACCATGCCGTTGCGCGTACCGCCCAAGTGGGAGGCAACCTGTTTCATCCACTGGAACGGTGTGTCCAGCGCCCATGCCCATTCAGCGGGGTAAAGCTCATAGGAGTGCGGGCCGCCCATGACGTCCAGCGCCTTGGCGGTGCGCGCGGGATCGTAATCCACCTTGGCGGCCAGCATGCCGATCTCGTTCAGCGTGCCCTTGGGCGTGCCCTCTCCGCTGGCGCCGTTGTCGCCCTCGATGAAGACGATCAGCGTGTTGTCCATCTGCCCCATGCGCTGCAGCTCGTCCAAAATCCGGCCGAACTGGGCATCCTGATAGGCGAGCATGGCGGCATAGACCTCCATGAACCGGGCATCGACGGCCTTTTCCGTAGGCGACAGCGAATCCCAAGCCGGCAGTTGCTCCGGCCGGGGAGTCAACGCGGCATCGGCGGGGATGACGCCCATCGCCTTTTGCCGGGCATAGGTCTCCTCACGCAGTCTGTCCCAGCCGCCGTCGAACTTGCCCTTGAACTTAGCGATCCAATCCTTGGGCGCCTGGTGGGGGGCATGCGTGGTTCCGGGTGCGTAATAGATGAAGAACGGCTTGTCCGGCCCGTTGGCTTTCTGGTTATGCAGCCAGTGGATCGCGTCGTCGGCCAGTTCCTTGTCCAGCGGCTGCGTCGGATCGGCCAGCGGGCCGTTCACCGGGGTGGTGTTACGATAAAGCTTGGGCGTCCACTGGTCGGCGTCGCCGCCCAGGAAGCCGTAGAAATATTCAAAGCCCAACCCCGTGGGCCACAGATCGAACGGCCCTGCCGCCGATTCCTGCCAGTGCGGCACGTTGTGATGCTTGCCGAACATCGCCGTGTTGTAACCGTTGTCCTTCAAGATCTCGGCGACCGTCGCAGCGCTGCGCGGAATAATCGACCAATAGCCGGGATAGCCGGTGGCGGAATCGACCACCGTGCCTGTCGCGACCGCGTGGTGATTGCGCCCAGTCAAAAGGGCCGCGCGGGTGGAGGAGCACATCGCGGTGGTGTGGAAGGCCGTGTATTTCAGGCCGCTCGCCGCCAGCCGCTCTAAGTTAGGGGTCGGGATTGGGCCGCCGAAGGCGCTGGCGGCGCCGAAGCCGGTATCGTCGGTCAGCACCAGCAGGATGTTGGGCGCACCCGCCGGCGCGGTCACAGGTTTCGGCCAGGCTGGTTTGGATTCCGGCACCGTCGGGCCGATCACGCCGGCGAACGGTTCCGGCGGCCGGGGCAGAACCGTACCCGGTTGCGGTTCGGCAGGCGATGGCGCACCGACGGCACTGGCCTGCCCCGCCAAACCAAAGGCGACAACCGTCACAAGTATCGCGCCGAAGGTTCGCTTCATCCCCTTGCCTCCCGATTTCGCCACGCTATTTCCACAGCGCCGCGTGGAACAATTTGTCGCCATTCTTCGATTGTATAGCCGGTAATCCCGGTTTGACTTTCAGGCAAGCCACGAACTGCACCGGGGACCTTGGGAGACGATTTTCGATGTATAAGAATATGTTTGGACCCCGCGCCCATTTTGCCGCTCTGGCTGTTGCGCTCACCGCATGCCTCGGTTCCGCGCCATATGCCCAGGCCGATGATCCGCAGGCGACGCTTTATCACGTTCAGGAGAATACGTTCGGCTGCGGAGACCCCAGCGCAACCAGGCTGCTGACCGATCCAAACGAGCCCCGCAAATCGAACCCCGCCTGGATGAAAACCACGATCTCAAATGGGCGCTGCGTCACCATCACGCCGCGAAGCCCGTGGAAGCTGGTGACCCAGGATAACGGCGTGGCCCTGATGGAATATGCCGGCACGGTCGGCGCCCCGGGCTCCTACTATATTCTGGCCTCGGAACTGGTCGATCCGGTGGGTCAGCATCCTGGGGATACGGCGTCCGCCCCCGGCACCCAGCCTGCCGCCCCTGCGGGCAACAGCGCGGCGGCGCCCAACGCGGCCGAAACCGCCCTGGCGCCAAGCCCGCAGGACGTTCCTTCCTCGGCCACGCCGCTCGCGCTCCATGGCAACTGGAGCACGTGGGACGTTCTGCTGTTGCTGCTGGCGATCTCGATCGCGGGTGTCGTCGGCTATATCGTCGGCCGCAACACCCGCGAATAGCGGGATTATTTATTGAGCCAATCGGTCCATTCAACGATCTTGCCGTCCTTGACGACGAAGACGCCTGCAACCGGGAACGCCTGATCCGGCTTGCCCGGGGTTTTCATCGTGTCGACCCGGCTGTTCAGCACCACCGGCCCATGCACGGTGGTGCTGAGCGTCTTCACCGTCAGCGACACGCCGGGGGTCATGAAGCTTTTGAAGGCCGCGCCCACGGCGGCCGGACCGACCACGGCGGGCTGGTCTTCGACCATGCGTACCGATGCCTTGTCGGACAGGAAGGTGACCGCCTTGTCGGGGTCGCTCCAGGCGGCGATGAAGTCATTGACCACTTTGACGTTGGCTTTTTCGGTGGCGGTTTCAGCCATGGCGCTGCCGGCTAGGCCGGGCGTCGCAAAGGCGACGATCGCCGCCGCAGCGAACAGGCTGCGCCGCGTAAGTTTGCCGAATTCAGTCATGTGAACCTCCCTTATCGATCGAGATTTTGAAATTGCCGGCGAACTGTAGCCGCCGTGCCGGCGGCTGAAAAGGAAATCCGGAGCAAATCGGGCGCCTCGGTCGTTAAGGCAAAACAGCCGTCACGATTATTTTGCAATGCAGCATTCCGATAGCTTGCTAACTATCAGCTAGCTACCCATCTTATTCCTGACGGCACGGCATCTGCCTGCTTCGCCTATCCGAGTTCGCGTAAACCATGGCTTTTTCCCCCCGCCAGCACACGCCCGGCACCGCGCCCAACAAGACGATGATCAGCATCGTGACGATGGGCGCGACGATCATGCAGGTGCTGGACACGACCATCGCCAATGTCGCGCTGCCGCACATGCAGGGCAGTCTGGGCGCGACCCAGGATCAGATCGCCTGGGTTTTGACCTCCTATCTGGTGGCCGCCGCGATCGCGACGCCGGTCACCGCCTGGCTCGCATCGCAACTGGGCCGCACGCGGCTGTTCGTCTTCGCGTTGGCCGGCTTCACCATTGCGTCGATGCTGTGCGGCATCGGCACGACATTGCCGGAAATGGTGCTGTTCCGCTTGCTGCAGGGCGTTTTCGGCGCCGCCCTGGTGCCACTGTCGCAGGCAATCCTGCTGGACACCTATCCGCGCAGCGAGGTTGGCCGCGCGATGGGCATGTTCAGCATGGGCGTGATGGTCGGCCCGATCCTGGGCCCCATCGTCGGCGGATATCTGACCGACCAACTGTCATGGCGCTGGTGCTTTTACATCAACGTACCGCTGGGCATTGTCGCCATTCTGGGCGCCATTGCCTTCATCCCCGAGACCACAAAGGCCACCGGGCGAAAGCTGGATTGGCTGGGTTTCGGCTTCCTCAGCCTTGCCATCGCCACCCTGCAGTTGGGCCTGGACCGGGGCGAGCAGAAGGGCTGGTTCGAATCGCCCGAAATTCTGATCGAATTCTCGCTGATGGCGTTCGGCGCCTATATGTTCGTCGCGCACAGCATGACCACACGCAGGCCGTTCTTCGACGTGCGGCTGTTCAAGGACCGGACCTTCCTGCTGTCCAACGTGATCATGACCCTGATCATGCTAGTCTATTATGGGTCGATGGCGTTGACGCCGCAGATGCTGCAAGGCGAGCTGAATTATCCGGTGCTGACGGCAGGCTTGGTGATGGCGCCGCGCGGCATCGGCACGATCGCAGCCATCCTGGTGGTCGGGCGGATCAGCAAATGGCTCGATACACGGGTGCAGATCGCGTTCGGCCTCGCCCTAAGCGCGCTCTCGCTCTACCTGATGTCGGGCTGGTCGCTGGATGTCAGCCCGCGCGGCATCATCACGCTGGGCCTGCTGCAGGGGGCCAGCATCGGCTTCATCAATGTGCCGCTGACGACCAATGCCTTCACGACGCTGGACACCGACCTGCGGACAGAGGCCAGTGGCTTTTACAACCTGATGCGCAATATCGGCAGCGCGGCGGGCATCTCGATCACCTCGGCGATCCTGGTGGGTTCGGCGCAGGTCAATCACGGTTATCTGTCGGAATTCATGACGCCGTTCAAGCCGATGCCAACCTTGCCCGGCCTCAGCAAGGACGCCGCCATGGCGCTGCTTAACGCCGACATCACACGGCAGGCGATGATGGTCAGTTATATCAACGTCTTCATGATGCTGGCGGTGCTGTGCGTCGCCATATTGCCGGTCGTGCTGTTCCTCCATGTGCCGAAGTTCCAGCCGGCCGGCGGCGCGCCCCATGTGATCGGGGAATAGCCGGCGAGCCGCTACCTGACATTGCCCGCCTCGGACCGGCGCAGCCGAGCATCCTGGCGGGCCGTCGACGAAGTCCTTATCCTCTTTCGCCAACTGGGTGGAGCGCTCTAGGTGTCGTTTCCAAGAAGGTTGTTCATCCGAGGATGTGATCATGGACGGCGGTTGCTTCGTTGAATCGCTGGATAACCTGCCGTTCGTTCCTCTGGATCGGATCGTCGGCAAGGGCGGGCTGATCGTCATCGCCCCTCATCCGGATGACGAAACATTGGGGTGCGGCGGCTTGATTGCTCAAGCGCGGTTGGACCAGCGCGAGGTTCGCGTCGTCATCCTCAGCGACGGGACCGGCTCGCACCCCAGGTCGCGGGAATATCCGCCGGACCGCCTACGCATCATCCGGCAGGCGGAATCGATCGCGGCGCTCGAAACGCTGGGGGTCGACCGTCAGGACATGCATTTCCTGGACATCAAAGACGGCGCGGTCCTGGCAACCGGCGGGGAACTGACCGCCGTCGCCAAGGAGGTTCTGTCCATTGTTCGAACGATGGGCGGCGAGCCGGACGCCCTTGGCGCAATTGCCGTGACCTGGCGAGACGATCCGCATCCCGATCACAAAGCCGCCTATGCCGTCGCGCATCTGGTGCATCTGTGGATGCCGGCGTTGAAACTGATCGAATATCCCATTTGGGGTGCCCATGCGCCCGAAGACGTGGGGATCGGCAGCGTAAACGGCTATCGGCTGGACATTGCAGGGCAAGCGGAACTCAAGCACCAGGCAATCCTGCTCTATCGATCGCAGGTGACCGGCATGATCGATGACGACCCCACCGCCGCGCCGCTGCCTGAACCTTTCTTGGAACGCTTCCGCCGCCCGTATGAGGTGTTTCTGGATCTGCCGCATCAGGATAGCCCTTGGCAGATCACCCGCGCGATCCATCAAATTCTGCTGGTCGACGGCTTCACTCTGCCCGCGCGCCTGCCGCACTTCGTTACTGAAAATGCCGCTGCGTTGCGGGCGCTTTATCCGGCCGCCGAGTATCGGCTATGGGACGGTCATGCACTGCGCAGGATGATCGCCGAGCATTTCGAACCGCAGGTTCTGGCGGCCTTCGATCGGCTGCGCCCTTATGCCTACAAGGCCGATCTCGCGCGCTATTGCCTGCTCTATGTTTTCGGCGGCCTGTATATCGACCTGGCGATCCGCCCCATCGACGCAATCAAGCCCCCGCCGGGCGTCGGGCTGGCGTCGTTCAGAGACGACGACCTGATGGCGCCCAGCTGGACCGCCGCGCGGTCGGCATCATTTGGGCCGTTCCGGGACGACGCGAATTCCGCATCGCAATCGACTATGTCGTCGAAAACTGCGCCCGCAAATATTACGGCGCCAATCCGCTTTATCCCACTGGGCCGGTCCTGTTCGGTCGCGCACTGGCCGCGGCGATGGCCGGGAAAAGGCAGCAGGAGGATGCCGACGACCAATGGATCGGCCTGCGCCGCCCGATCATGCAAGGTAAACCCCAGCAGAACATTGCCTTTATCGCACCCGACTATTCGCTGATCGGTTTGTACGGGAAACAATTACAACCATTACTGGCACAGCAGATCGATCTATGGCGAACCGGTCAGCGTCTGGTCGTTCGACGACCCGGCGATCCACTTAACCAAGCAGGCGCGGCGCACCGAGGACGGTATCGCCGCAGAGCCCGACGCCTCCGGAATCCTGACATTCGACGTGACGCCCGGCGAATATCGCCTGACCATCCTGTTCGACAGGGAAGAGGCGCTGCCCCGCATTGTCGTCGATCTCGTTTACGATCACGGTCGACAGACACTGTATGAGCACCGGCAACCGGCAGGAACTGTCGCCGGCCGCGTAGAATTCACCTTTGCGGTCTCCAATGCGCTGCCGCTCTTCGAATTTCGGCCGCATGCTTACGGCCGGCTGACGGCGAAGATAACGCGCTTCAGGCTCGAGAAGATCGACGGACCGGCTGTAACCGGCCAGCCTTACGCCTAGCCGACCGGCTGCTGCGCCTGTTTGGCAAGGGCTTCCTTCAGATAGCCGGTGACATGCTCGGAGATGATCTCCTGCTGCTCGCCGAAGAAATGGTTGGCGCCGGGCACCACGCGATAATCGATCGCCAAGCCGCGCTGCTTGGCGATCTTGTCCGCCAGCTTGGCGACTGCCGGCTCGCTGACCAAGTCGTCCCGGTCGCCCTGCAGGATGAGGCCCGATGACGGGCACGGCGCCAGGAAGGTGAAGTCGTATAGATTGGCCGGCGGCGAGACGACAACGAAGCCGTCAAATTCGGGGCGGCGCATCAAAAGCTGCATGCCGATCCAGGCGCCGAAAGAGAAGCCGGCGATCCAGATGGCGCTAGCCTGCGGGTTATAGGTCTGCAACCAGTCGACGGCGGAAGCGGCATCGTTCATCTCCCCCTCGCCCCGGTCATACTTGCCCTGGCTGCGGCCGACGCCGCGGAAATTGATGCGCAGCGTCGAGAAGCCGGCGGTCACGAAAGACTGGAACAGCGTGTAGACGACCCGATTGTTCATCGTGCCGCCATGTTGGGGATGAGGATGAAGAACCAGCGCGATCGGTGCGTTCGGCGCCTTGTTATGGGTATAGCGCCCTTCCAGCCGGCCGGCCGGACCGTTGATTGTCACTTCAGGCATAGTTCTTGATCTACTCGATGTACGACGCGCCGTTGAGGCGCAGAAAACTGCCCGCCGGCCGAGACGCGACCGCTGGAATCGCGACCCGCAAAACTTGACCTTGGACCCCGATTGCCTTTATCCCCGCAATCACCATATCGTAAAAGTCATCCCAAAGCCGTTGGGAAGACAGTTTTGCGAAGGCAAATTGCGGCGGGCCGCAATCATATCATAACGGGTCGCAGTGTGTTCAAGCATTTTCTTGCTCACGTAGACAGCATTATCGCGCGCGACCCAGCCGCCAGATCGCGGCTTGAGGTCTGGCTGTGCTATCCGGGCTTCCACGCCCTTGTCCTGCACCGCGGTGCGCACCGGCTTGACGTCCACGGCCTGCATACCGCTGCACGCTGGGTTTCCCAGGTAGCGCGGTTCTTCACCGGCATTGAAATTCACCCGTCCGCTGAGATCGGCGAGCGGATGTTCATCGACCACGGCATGGGCGTTGTCATCGGCTCGACCGCCGTCGTGGGCGACGACGTGACGCTCTATCAGGGCGTGACCTTGGGCGGCACATCGCTGCAGCGTGGCGTCAAGCGCCATCCGACCTTGGGCAACAACGTCATTGTCGGCGCCGGCGCGCATGTGCTGGGCCCGATCACGGTCGCCGACGGCGCGCGCATCGGCGCGAACGCCGTGGTTCTGCATGACGTGCCGCAAGGCGCCACGATGGTCGGCATTCCCGCCAAGGCGTCGCAGGATATCGGGCGCTCCGCGCCGGACTTCCTGGCGTATGGCACGCCGTGCAGCGAGGCGGCCGATCCGATCGCCTGCCTGCTGACCACGCTGAATGCCCAGGTGCGGACGCTGACGGAACGGCTGCAGGCGATCGAGGCCGCGCAAACCGAGGAACAGGCACGCCACCCGACGCCGCTTTCCGACGCCGCGGAATAAGCTGCCAGAGTTTAATTCGCGCATCATGCGCCCGCACATCTATCTCGATTACAACGCAACGCAACCGGTGAAGCCCGCCGTGCGCGCGGCGATGCTCGATGCGCTGGAGGTTCCATCCAACGCATCGTCCGTGCATCGCCTGGGCCAGCAGGCGCGCCAAACCGTCGAGCGGGCCCGTACCGAGGTCGCCGCCCTGATCGGCGCAAGTATGGGCGAAATCCTTTTCACATCAAGCGCCACCGAGGCCAACGCCACCGCGCTCAACGGCATCGACCGCCCGCTGATGGTTTCCGCGGTCGAACACCCGTCGGTGTTGAAAGCGCGCCCACATCTGCTGACCGTTCCGGTCCTGGAAACCGGCATAGTCGATCTCGATGCATTGGACCGGATGCTTGGCGCGCTGGGGCAACCTGCCCTGGTTTCGCTGATGCTGGTCAACAACGAGACAGGGGTCATTCAGCCTGTGGCCGAGGCAGCAGCGATCGCCCACCGATATGACGCACTCATTCATTCCGATGCCGCCCAAGCCCCCGGCCGTATCCCGGTCGACGTATACGCACTGGATGTCGACCTGCTGACCCTGTCCGCCCACAAGATGGGCGGCCCGCAGGGCGCAGGGGCACTCTATATCCGTGACGGCGTCGCCCTCAAACCGCTGCTGCGCGGCGGCGGGCAGGAAAAGCGCCGGCGCGCGGGAACGGAAAATGTCGCGGCCATC
This sequence comes from Alphaproteobacteria bacterium, assembly GCA_965276835.1. Classification (GTDB taxonomy): domain Bacteria; phylum Pseudomonadota; class Alphaproteobacteria; order BOG-932; family Roseiterribacteraceae; genus BOG-932. The sequence continues at coordinate 5,513,230 of OZ255631.1, read as the reverse complement.
TCGGGCTTCGGCGCCGCCGCCCGGCTGGCGGCTGAAGATCCGGCCCTGGGGGTGCTGCGCGACGAGATGGAGGCGCGGCTGCTGGCAGTCGCGCCCGACCTCGCGATCCATGGCCGCGATGCGCCGCGCGTCGGCAACACCAGCTGTTTCGGCACCCCCGGACTGCTGGCCGAGACGCTGCTGATCGCGCTGGACCTTGCCTGCATCGCAGTCAGTTCCGGCGCGGCCTGCTCCAGCGGCGCAGTCGAGCCGTCGCCCGTGCTGCTGGCGATGGGCGTGCCGGAGGCGACGGCACGCGAGGCGATCCGGATCAGCCTGGGCTGGGAAACCACCGCCAACGACATCGACCGGCTGGTTGAAACCTGGGCTGACGTGCATCGCCGGGCAAAATCCTCTATGTCGTCGCCGAAAGGTTTATCGAAGCAGGAGTTGCCGGTTTAATGCCCAAGGTTATTTTCATTGAGCGCGATGGGACGCGGCGCGAGTTCGACGCACCGGTCGGGCTGTCGCTGCTGGAGATCGCGCACAAGCACGATATCGACCTTGAGGGCGCGTGTGAGGGTTCGCTTGCCTGCTCGACCTGCCATGTCGTCGTCGATCCAGAATGGTACGAGTTGCTGCCCGAGGCGACCGAGGACGAGGAAGATATGCTCGACTTGGCCTTTGCGCTGACCAAGACCAGCCGCCTGGGTTGCCAGATCATCATCAGCGAAGAGCTGGACGGCCTGACCGTGCGCCTGCCCGCCGGCACCCGCAACATGCAGAAGGCCTGAGAGCCGTCCCGTGGACATGACCGCCGACCATAACCTGGCACCCGGCGCACGCGTCGTCGTCGCCATGTCCGGCGGCGTCGATTCCTCGGTCGTTGCCGCGCTGCTGGCCGGCCAGGGCTATGAGGTGATCGGGGCGACACTGCGGCTCTATGACGACGGCGCGCTGACCGGCAAGACCGGCACTTGCTGCGCCGGCAAGGATATCGCCGACGCCCGGGCGGTGGCCGGCAAGCTGGGCATTCCGCACTACGTCCTGGACTACGAATCCCGCTTCAAGCAGGGCGTCATCGACGATTTCGCCGACAGCTATCTGCGCGGCGAGACGCCGATTCCGTGCATCCGCTGCAACCAAAAGGTGAAGTTCGGCGACCTGCTGGACATGGCCCGCACCTTGGGCGCCGACGCGCTGGCGACCGGACACTACGCCAAGCGGATCGTCGGGCCGAACGGACCGGAAATGCACCGCGGCACGGACCCGGCGCGGGACCAGAGCTATTTCCTGTTCGCCACCACCCCAGATCAATTGGACTTTCTGCGCTTCCCCCTGGGTGCGGTGCCGAAGAGTGAGGTCCGCCGGATGGCACAGGAGCTGGGCCTCGCGGTGGCGGAGAAGCCGGACAGCCAAGATATCTGCTTCGTTCCCAACGGTGGCTACGCCGAGGTGGTCAAGAAGCTGCGCCCTGGCGCCACCCGCCCCGGTGAGATCGTCGGGCTGGAAGGCGAGAAGCTGGGCACCCATGACGGGATCATCAATTATACCATCGGCCAGCGCCGCGGCCTGGGCATCGCCCATCCCGAACCGCTTTATGTCGTGTCCGTCGATCCCGAACGGGACCGGGTCGTCGTCGGCCCCAAGGCCGCCCTCGCGCGCGACCGCGTGCATCTGTCGGAGATGAACTGGCTGATGCCGATTGCCCCCGGCGACACAATACAGGCCGAGGTCAAGCTGCGCTCCGCCCAGCCTCTGGCCCCCGCCACGGTCATCGCACTGGAAGGTGGCTTGGCAACCGTGGATCTGGATGGCGCGCAATTCGGCGTCGCACCGGGCCAGGCCTGCGTCATTTACCAGAGCGACCGCCTGATCGGCGGCGGCTGGATCCGAAGCGCGGAACGCCGGGGCCTCGCGGCGGCCTGAAGATCGAAATAGCCACGGATTTGTCATCCGCGCCGCCGCCGGATCGGCGCTCTATTGCCATCCTGAAAATCAGGGAGGGCAATGATGAAATTCCAGCTCTCGATGGCATCGATCCTGTCCGCTACGGCAGCAATCGCACTTTCAAATCTCGCTAACGCAACAGACTGGCCGATGTTCGGCCAGAATATCGCGAACACAGCCGGTACCACCGGCGAGACTACGATCACGCCCCAAAATGTTTCGCACCTGAAGCCGAAATGGGTCGCAACCGTAGGCGGCGACGTGTCGGCCCGGCCGGCGGTGGTGAACGGCGTGGTCTATTTCCCGGACTGGGGCGGCAATCTCCAGGCGCTGGGCGCCTTTAGCGGCGGCCTCAAATGGCGGCATCAACTGTCGGACTATGGATTTCCCGCCGATACGGTCTCGCGCACCAGCCCGGCGGTCTTCGGCGGGGTTCTGTATATCGGTACGCTGGGTGGCGCGAATCTTCTGGCGATCGACGCGGTCACGGGCATCCTGAAATGGAAAACGACCGTCGACAGCCAGCCGCATGCGATCCTGACCGGCTCGCCGGTGGTCGCGGGGAACGTCGTCTATATCGGCGTGGCATCGACGGAGGAAGGCGTAGCCTCCCTCGCCGGATACCAGTGCTGCTCATTCCGCGGCAGCGTCGTGGCGGTCGATGCCCTGACCGGCGCGGTCCGCTGGAAGGCCTACATGACGCCGTTGAATTACAGTGGCACGGCGGTGTGGGGCAGCAATCCCGTCGTCGATGTCGTGCGCAAGACGGTTTATGTCGGCACCGGCAACAACTATGCGAAGCCTACCGACCCGGCCTATCTGACCTGTATCGCCAACGGCGGAAGCGAGGGCGCCTGCCTGTCGCCGGACGACCATGTCGATTCGATCGTGGCGCTGAATTCGGCGACCGGCGCGATCCGCTGGTCCAAAAGGCTGCGCGATAACGACGATTGGAACACCGCCTGCTTCACCGATATGCCCGGCGTCGGCAACTGCCCGCAAGGCGCCGGACCGGACTATGATTTCGGCTCCGCGCCCAACGAATTCACGATGGGCGCGAAGACGGTGATCGGCGCCGGCCAGAAGAGCGGGCTCTATTCGGTGTTCGATGCCGACAAGGGCACGCTGTTGTGGTCTGAGCAGGTCGGCCCCGGATCGCCGGAGGGCGGGATGATGTGGGGATCGGCGACCGACGGAAGCCGCATCTATGTCTCGATCGGCGATTCGACGGGCACGGCGTATGCCGGCGGAACGGCGGGTTCCTGGGCCGCGTTGGATAGCGCGACCGGCCAGGTGCTGTGGCGGGTGCCGGACCTGCATGGAGCGGTCGATATTGGGCCTGTCGCGGTATCGAACGGTGTGGTTTTCGCCGGGTCCATGGCTGCCGGCGCGGGTCAGTCCAATATGCTGGCGCTGGATGCCGCGACAGGACGGATCTTATGGAAATACCCTTCGGGCGGTTCGGTGATCGCCGGCGCCGTCATCGCGAACGGCACCGTCTATTGGGGTTCCGGCTATTCCCATCTCGGGCCGCCGTTCAAGGGCAACAACAAGTTTTACGCCTTCACGGTTGACGGGAAATAGCGCCACATCCCAGCCATAATCGCTTTCTATGGTCGCTGAGCTCGGTCGGGTGCATAATTCCCGCAATATAAAAACAGGCTCGGACCCTTGTCGTGATATCCCGTGCGCTAGTCGCCCCGGTCGGCTTCTGGACGCCCATGCGGCACCGACTTCCGTTCGCCTGGATTTCGGCCCTTGCCGCCGCCATTCTGATTGTTCTGATGCCGGCCGTGTGGAACGGCTTTCCGTTCATGTTCTACGACACCGGCGCGTTCATCGATCTGGCGATGCAGGGTGGCTTCAGCCCGGAACGCTCCGCTTTCTACGCTTTGTTCCTCGGCAGCTTCTGGCCGCATTTCAGCCTTTGGCCGGCGATGGTCGGGCAAGTCACGATCACTGTGCTGGTGATGGCCGAGTTCGCGCGGATCGTGCTGCCCGGCCTGTCGCCTTGGCGCTTTTTCGCCATCGTACTGGCGTTGTGCGTCGTCACCGGGCTTCCCTGGTACGCGGCGGAGGTACTGCCGGACATTCTGGCGCCGTTGATGGTGCTCTGCCTCTATCTGCTTGGTTTCCATGCCGCCGAACTGACCTTGCCACACAAGGCGGGTTTGGTCGGGGTTGCCGTCCTCGGCCTGACCGCGCACGCCTCGCATCTCGGCCTGGCGGCGGGTCTCGCCATCCTGGTTGCACTGATGCAGACCGCGACACGCCGACTGCCGGCGGCCACCGTCGAACCAAGCTGGCGGCTGCCCGCCTTGGTATTTGCGTTGTCCCTCGTCGCGCTGGTGGGCAGCAACTTCGTGCGCACCGGCGATGTCTTCGTCAGCCGCGCCGGCCCGTCCTTCGTGCTCGGCCGGCTGATCCAGGATGGAATCGCACAGCGTCTGCTGGACGATACCTGCCCGCGGTCCGGCTATCGCCTGTGCGTCTATAAGGACAATTTGCCCAAGACCGCCAACGACTTCCTATGGGGCGATTCGCCGTTCGACGAACTGGGCGGCTTCGCCGGGACGAACGAGGAGGCGAAGCAAATCCTGTCCGACAGCTTGAGGCGCTATCCGTGGCTCCATATGAAGATGGCGATCTTAAACACGCTGGAGCAACTGGTGACGTTCGAAACCGGGGACGGCATCGAACCGCTGAACGACATACCGGTGCCGGCGATGACGCGGCATATGCCCGACCAGCTGGACGACTATCGCGCCTCCCGCCAGCAGCAGGACCGGATCGATTTCGACTGGATCAACCTGCTGCATATCCCGGTCGGCGGCCTGTCGATCGTCGCGCTCGGCGCGATCCTGGCCGCGGCGCTGTGGCGGCATTGTTGGACCGACCGGATCTTCCTGCCTGCCTTCCTGCTAATCGCGTTGTTCGGCAACGCCTTTATCTGCGGCGCATTATCGAACCCGCACGACCGCTACCAGTCCCGGCTGATGTGGCCGGCAAGCTTCGCGGTTATTTTGCTTGTCGCCGGTATCCTCCGCGACCGCCGCCTGGAAGCGAGGTTCGCCGCACCGCCATCCTAGGCGCGGAACCAACCTCCTTGCCCCGCTGCCATCTTGTCGCCTACCCTCAGACCACGTTTAGGGGCAAGGGGATAATCATGATGGCAAGCGTGACAACGACGCAGGATCTGATCAAGGGCATCAAGATCATCGATGCGGACACGCACTTAAGCGAACCGCACGATCTGTGGACTTCGCGCGCGCCGGCGCGGCTGAAAGACCGAGTGCCGCGCGTGAAGATCGTTGACGGCAAACGCCGCTGGGTGATCGACGACAATATTCCGCTATCCGACGGCGCAAGCCCGATCTCGGTGATTCGCAAGGATGGCTCGAAATCGCGATCCCTGGAATTCTTCGGCTGGCAGATCGAGGATGTGCATGCCGGCGCCTACAATACCCAGGCGCGGCTGAAGGTGATGGACGAGACCAATATCTTCGCCCAGATCGTCTATCCCAACGTGCTGGGTTTCGGCGGGCAGAACGCCACCAAGGTGGATCAGGAACTGCGAATCGCCAGCATCCAGATTTTCAACGACGCGATGGCCGAAATCCAGGCGGATTCGAAGGGCCGCATCTTCCCGATGGCGCTGCTGCCGTGGTGGGATGTGGATGCGTCGGCCAAGGAAACCGAGCGCTGCAAGGCGATGGGCCTGCGCGGCGTCAACATCAATTCCGACCCCCACAACCTGCCGGGCACGCCCGACCTGACCGACACACATTGGGACCGGCTGTGGGAAACCTGCGCCGGGATCGACATGCCGGTGAATTTCCATATCGGCGCATCGGATTCGGCGATCGCCTGGTACGGCACCTCATTCTGGCCGGGCCAGCCGCAGGACATCCAGTTCGCCATCGGATCATCCATGCTGTTCTTCGGCAATGCCCGGGTAATGGCTAATATCCTGCTGTCGGGTATCCTGGACCGCCATCCGACGATTAAGTTCGTGTCGGTCGAAAGCGGCGTCGGCTGGATTCCCTTCCTGCTTGAAACGATCGAGTATCAGCTGGCGGAGAATGCCGCCGGCCGGAAATTCGATCTGACGCCCAGTGAGTATTTCGAACGCAATATGTGGTCATCCTTCTGGTTCGAGCGGCGCAACATCGCCGACACGATCCGTCAGGTAGGCGCCGACAAGGTGATGTTCGAGACCGACTTCCCGCACCCGACTTGCCTGTTCCCCGACCCGCTGGGCCATGCCGCCTCAGGCCTTGCCGCCATGACACCGGAGGTTCGACGCAAGGTCCTGAGCGGGAATGCGGCCAAGCTCTATAACATTCCGATCACCTGAAGGTTTAACCGCCGCCGGCAATCCAGCGGGCGGCTTTTTCCGCGATCATCAGGACCGGCGCGTTCGTGTTGCCGCTGGTGATCGTCGGCATGATGCTGGCGTCCACGACCCGAAGACCGTCGACGCCGCGCACGCGCAGATGTGAATCCACCACCGCCGTAGGATCGTCGTCGGGCCCCATCTTCGCGGTGCCGACGGGGTGGAAAATTGTGCTGGCGATGTCGCCCGCCAGCCGGGCCAGTTCGGCGGCGGTCCGGAACTGAACGCCCGGCCGCCATTCCACCGGGCGGTATTTGCCCAAGGCGGGTTGAGCGACGATTGCCCGTACCTGGCGCAGGCTGTCGACCGCGACGCGGCGGTCCTCTTCGGTCGCAAGATAACCGGGCGCGATCTCCGGTGCGTCGGCGAAGCGGTTCGAGCGGATTTTCACCGTGCCGCGGCTGGTCGGGTTCAGGTTGCAGACGCTGGCCGTGAAGGCGGGAAAGCGATGCAGATCCTCGCCGAACGCGTCGAGGCTGAGCGGCTGCACATGATATTCCAGATTGGCATGTTGGCGGCCCGGATCGGACCGGGTGAACGCGCCGAGCTGGCTGGGCGCCATGCTCATTGGGCCGGAACGCCGCCACGCATATTCCAGGCCGATCCTGGCTTTGCCGAGCCGGCTGCCCGCCAGCATATTGAGCGTCGGAGCGCCTTCGACCTTAAATACGGTGCGGATCTGCAAGTGATCCTGAAGATTGCCGCCCACCCCGGGCGCATCGCGCAGGACGTCTATCCCTTGAGCCCGCAGATCCGCCGCCGGCCCGATGCCGGAGAGCATGAGGATTTGGGGTGAACCGATCGCACCCGCTGACAGGATCACTTCGCCCCGTGCTCTTATGATCGCCGCAGTGCCGCCGCGATGGACGATTACCCCTATGCAGCATTGCCGGCCGTCCGGCATCTGCTCGAAAAGAAGCCGTTCGACCTGAGCCTCGGTCCAGACTGTCAGGTTCCGGCGAGGCATGGCCGGCCGCAGAAAGGCGCGCGCCGCGCTCCATCGCCAGCCGCGTTTCTGCGTAACTTCGAAAGCGGCGACGCCTTCATTGTCGCCGGTGTTGCAGTCGTCAATAGAGGCGAAGCCGGCTTCGTTTGCGGCGACCGCGAAGGCGTCGAGAATGTCCCAGCGCAGGCGCTGCCGCTCGATCCGAAGCTCGCCGCCACTCCCGTGGAAATCCGAGAACCGGCCGTTTCCGCCGACCGGCGGATCGGCCCTGCCGTCCAGTCGGTAATGATCCTCATGCGCCTTGAAGTCCGGCAGCGCGTTGTCCCAGCACCAGGAATCGTCGCCGGTCGCCTGAGCCCAACCGTCATAATCACGCGCTTGACCGCGCATGTAGATCATGCCGTTGATCGACGAACAACCGCCGAGCCCCTTGCCGCGCGGGTAACGGATCGACCGCCCGTTGAGCCCCGGTTCGGGTTCGGTCTGGTAAAGCCAGTCGGTGCGGGGATTGCCGATGCAGTAAAGATAACCCACCGGAATATGAATCCAAGGATAGCTGTCGCGCCGCCCGGCCTCCAGCAGCAGCACCCGTTTCGACGGATCACGGCTCAGCCGATTGGCAAGCAGGCAACCGGCGGTTCCGGCGCCAACGATGATGAAGTCGAATGGTTCAAGCGACACGATGGTCAGGCCCCCCCCTCAAACCCGCAAATCTGTCTTTAAGCTATCAGCAAATCCGACGTCGTCGACGATATTCGGCTGTTCGCTTATGTTGTTTTTTTTCTAAAGATATCCATTTCATGATATACAATTATTTATGGATATCATGGAGGCTGGGATGCAGGTGTCAAAATGGGGCAACAGCCTCGCGGTTCGTTTGCCTAAGGCGTTGGTAGACGAACTTAGCCTTAAACCCGGCGATGAATTGAATGTCGTCTCCGCTGAACCCGGCATCATCGCAGTCGAAACCCAGGAAGATCGCCGCCGCCGGGCCCTCGAGCGCATGGCCACGCGCAACTGGACGCGTCCCGATGGCTACCGGTTCAATCGTGACGAGGCCAATGAGCGGTGAGCGCATTCTTCGATACCAACATTCTGCTGTATGCCCAGGAAACAGGCGCAAAAGCCAATAGGGCTCGCACGGTTTTGGCCCTTGGCGGCAAAGTCAGCGTGCAAGTTCTGAACGAATTTGCAGCTGTTTCCCACCGCAAGCAGAGCAAGGATTGGGCTGAAATTTCAGAGGCGATTGAAGACGTGCTGGCACTGGTGACCCCGCTGGCACTCACGCTCGATATGCACTCTGCCGCCCTGATATTGGCCCGCGATCACAGCTTTTCGTTTTACGATGCACTGATTGTCGTCGCCGCCATCGAGGCGGACTGCGACGTGCTTTATAGCGAGGATATGCAGCACGGTCGTATCATCGGGAACCTAACAATCCGCAATCCCTTCCTCGATTGACTCCCCATCCCCCCGGACGGATCATTCTGGCATAAAAATCAGGGGAGGCAGACATGCGCGTTATCGATGTCGACAGCCATTTCATGGAGCCGATCGATTGGCTGGAGCAAGTCGATCCGACGCTGGCGAAGGCAATTCCGCCGACCGACGAGAGCTTTGTCGAGCGTGTGGTGCAGGGTGTCGTCGGCGACCTGATCGAGGCGATTCCGCGCAAACAGCGACCGAAAAACCTGATCGACCTGTTGGCGCCGTCAGGCAAGCGCAGCCTGCAGGCATTGCTGGCAGCCACGGCCGAGCAGCAGAAGGAGATGCTGAACACGCCGCCCGCGGGTTATGACGGCGACGCGCGGGTCAAATTCTGCGACGACCATGGCATCGATATCCAACTGGTCAATTCCACCATGGGGTCCACCCCCTATGTGCTGGCAATGAAGCAGGGCCGGCGCGACTTGGCGCTCAGGGCCTTCCAGGCGTTCAACACCTGGGCGGCGGGCACGTTCCACGGCCATACCGACCGGCTGATCCCGGTGGCGCTGGTCGATATCGCCGATGTGGATTGGGCGATCGCCGAGATCACCCGGATGCGCGCGCTGGGCAGCCGCGCCTTTCAGGTGCGGGCCGACCCGGTGAGCGACACCAAATCCTTCACCCATCCGGATTTCGAACGTCTGTGGTCCGCCGCCGAAGATCTCGGCATGGCGGTCATATTTCACATCGGCGCGGGGCGCAGCGAGGTGAAGCACGGCTGGTATTTCAATGGCGGGGAGCCGTCGCATTACGCCATCCTGCACCTGATCAACGGCCAGGTCGTGCCGCAGATCGCGCTGTCGGCGCTGATCATCGACGGCGTGCTGGAGCGCCATCCGCGATTGAACGTCATCGTTGAGGAGTTGGGGATCGGATGGGTGCCGAACCTGATCGCTATGCTGGATTCGGTAACTGTCGGACCTTATGGCGCGCAGTTCGGCATCGGCAAGGGGGACTATAAGCTGCCTCTGAAGCCGTCCGATTATATCCGCCGGCAGGTGCGTTTCACGCCGCTGACCGCCTGCGACCCGCTTCAGCCGACGATAAGCCAGCTACCGCCCGAACTGCTGGTGTTCTCCAGCGATTTCCCGCACCTGGAAGGCCGCGCGGAGGCGTTTCAGCTGTGCGCGACGCAACTCGACGGGGTCGGCGACTATGCAAAGAGGCAGTTCTTCGGGGAGTCGATCGGCGAACTGATGGGACTTTAGAACCAGCTCTTGCCGCTGGGACCGCACATCGTCTCCACTTCGGACTTGGTGATGAAGCCTTCATGGTCTTTATCGAAATGGGCGAAGTCCTGAATGATCGAAGTCTGGAATTCCTCCCATGACACCGACCCGTTGAGGTCGGTGTCGGCGGACATCACCGGGTCGGCCTGGTCGGTGGTCAGCGCGGCATAGGCATCGATGGTTTTATCGTGGTCCTTGCCATGGCGACCCTCGTCCTCATAGCCGCTGTCGATCCTGTCGCCGGGACGGTCTTCGTCATCGTTGCGGCCGTGGCCGAGATTGGAATATTCCCCGGGGGTGCTGACACTGAGATAGTGCCCGCCCATCGCCTGCATGCGGTAACGCGACAGCTCCTCCGCCGTTACCTTGCCGTCGTGGCGCATATCCATCCGCTGATACTGAACCTTCGCATCGGCCAACAGGACATCGCGCGTCATCTTCCCGCTATGCGCAGGGTCCAGCGCATCGAACCACATATCGAGCGCATCCTCGCATTTCTGGGGATATTGCGGTGGGATCAGCGGCTGGCCGGTAGGACTGAAGGTCGGGCGGGGCGGCGGTTCCTTGCCGCCAAATATCGAACAGCCGGCCAGGGCGGCCGCCATGAACATAAACGCGAGACGGCTACGAACCAGCATGCGATGACCACTCTCCAGCGCGGAAGCCGACAATCTAACGCCCTTCCACCGCTCCGGCTATAAAAGCTGGATGACTTCGAACACATTCAGCCGGCGCGAGGCCGTCCGCATCGTTCTTGCCGCCCAGGGCCTGAACCGGGCGCGCCGGGCCGGCCGCAAAAATCGGACCCATCTCGCTCAAATCGTCGACAGGCTTGGCCTGATCCAAATGGATTCGGTCAATGTCCTGGCCCGCGCCCACTATATGCCGCTTTTCTCACGGCTGGGCGCGTATGACCCGGCACTGCTGGAAGGCGGCGCCTGGGACAAGCGACGGCGCAGCCTTTTCGAATATTGGGCGCACGAAGCGTCGCTTCTGCCGCTGACCTTGCAACCCTTTATGCGCTGGCGCATGGCACGGGCGGAGCGGCTGGACGGCATCTATTCCGGCATCGCCAATGTGGCGCGCGACAAGCCGGACTTCGTCGCCGGCATCCTGGCCGAGGTCGAAAAGCGCGGGCCGACAGCCGCCGGCGACCTGGACCGCGCCAACCATAAAGGCAGCAGTTGGTGGGGCTGGACCGACACCAAGATCGCGCTGGAATATCTGTTCTGGGCAGGCCGCATCACCACCACGACGCGTCGCGGATTCGAGCGCATCTATGACCTGACCGAGCGGGTCATACCCGAAGCCATCCAGGCCATTCCGACACCCAGCGAGGCAGACGCCCAGCGCCACTTGGTCGGCATCGCCGCACGCTCATTGGGGATCGCCACCGAATCCGACCTGCGGGATTATTTCCGCCTCGACCTGGCCGACGCGAAGGCGCGCGTCGCGGAACTGGTCGAAGCCAAACGCTTGATCCCGGTCACGGTCGAAGGATGGCGGCAACAGGCCTATCTCGATCCGGAGGCGGCGATCCCGGCACACGTCGCCGGCCGCGCCCTGGTCTCCCCCTTCGACCCGCTGGTCTGGGAACGCGACCGGACGGAACGGCTGTTCGATTTCCGCTATCGCCTGGAAATCTACACCCCGGCGCACAAAAGGGAGCATGGCTATTACGTTCTGCCCTTCCTGCTTGGCGACAGGCTGGCCGCCCGCGTCGACCTCAAGTCCGAGCGTAAGACCGGCGTGCTGCGGGTTGCCGCCGCGCATTTGGAGCCGGACGCGAAGGCGGACAAGACCGCGCACGAACTGGCGGCCGAACTTCGGCTGATGGCGGCGTGGTTGAAGTTAGAGACGGTCGCGGTGGATCAGAAGGGCAATCTCGCTGAAGCGCTGCACGCGCAAGCTACTCAGCCGCGATAACGATCTCGGCGTGGTCGTTGGCCTCACCCGGCTTGGCTTTCTGCCGCAATGGGACTTCGGGCAGGAACATCACGACCACGATACCTAAGAACACGATCGCCCAACTGTTCTTGAACATGGCGGTGATCGAATTCGAAAAGGCGACCTTGGTGCCGCGTTCCACCTTCGCCACCATGTCCGGCAGGCGGTGGTCCAGCGACTGCCGGATGGCCTTCAGCGTCTGGTCCGCATTGGCCGTATCGCCGGCGCGGAGTTTGGCTTTCATGCCTTCCGGCACGGCGGGATTATCCAAAACCGCCGTGACGGCGGCCTGATCGCCATGATAGGCGCGGTCGAACAAAGCGTATTGATCGTCGAACGCCTGGGCGATCCGGTCATGCGTGTGGTTGGGGTTCATCGCCTGGGACTGCGCCTCACCCATGTCGATCTTCTTCATCGTCATGCCCGGCACCGCGGGCAACTGCTTGGGCAGCTCGACCAGCAGATTGCCCGTCAGCATCGTTCCGAAGACCGTGACGCCGACAGTCGAGCCGATCTGGCGGAAGAACTGGCTTGTGCTGGTCGCGGTTGCGATCTGCTCGGTCGGCACGGCATTCTGGATCGCCAGGCTGAACAGGCTTTGCGTTGGGCCGATGCCGATACCCATGATGAACATTCGCCAGCCGAGATCCAGCGTCGAGGTGTCCGGCCCGATCTGCGCCAGCAGCACCAGCCCGATCATGACGAACACATAGCCGACCAGGATGAACGGCTTGTACCGCCCCGTCTTGGATGCCAGGAACCCGGAAATGACGCTGGTGGCCATCAGGCCGCCCAACAGCGGCAGGATCGACAGCCCGCTCTTCGTCGCGCCGACGCCGCGCACGACCTGCATATAGAGCGGCAGGAAGCTGATCACGCCCATGAAGGCCATGCCGACCAGGAAAGCGGCCGAATTGGCGACCGAGAAGACCTTGTTGCGGAAAAGCCCCAGCGGCATCAGCGCATCGGGATTTCCCACCTCGATCAGGAAAAAGATCGCGAACGACACCAGAGCGGCGGCAAAGGCGCCCAGCACATGCCCCGAAAGCCAACCATAGCTGCTGCCCCATGTCAGCCCGAGTAGCAACGGCGTAACCGCGCCCATGAAGAAGATCGCGCCCAGATAATCGACGCGTCCAGGCCGCCGTTGCCCCAGTTCCGGCATCTTGAAGATGATCATGAACAGCGCCAGCAAGCCGATCGGCAGATTCACATAGAATACGCCGCGCCACCCGGCAAAGCCGTGGCCCATGACGTGGACGGTGCCAAGGTCGGTGAAGAACCCGCCGGCCAGCGGCCCAAGCACCAGCGAGACGCCGAAGACGGAGGCGAAAATCCCCATGAACTTGCCGCGCTCTCGCGGTTCGAACAGGTCGGCGATAATGGTGAAGGTCATGGTGAACAGGGCCGCGCCGCCGATGCCCTGCAGCGCGCGGAACAGTATCAACTGGTTCATGCCGCCGCCGATCAGCGGCAAGTCGCCGAATTCCCCGCTCATTCCGCAGAACCAGGAGCCCAACAGAAACACACAGATGCCGAACACCAGAATGGTCTTGCGCCCATAGAGATCGCTGAGCTTGCCATAGATCGGCACGAATACGGTCGAGGTCAGCATATAGGCGGTGGTCAGCCAGGCGATCAGGCTGAGCCCGTGCAGTTCGGCGATGATCCGCGGCATGGCGACGCCGACCACGGTCTGATCGAGCGAACTGAGCAAGAGAACCGCCATCAAGGCGGCAAGCGTCAGCCGCCGTTCCTGTGGGGTAACGGCGCGGCGCGGCGTAACGGGAGAACTCATTTTTGGTCCGGATCGGCCGCCAGTTCGACCAGGGTCTCGATGAAGCCGGCGCGGCGATCATCGGGAATGCGCGCCAGGCGGATACCGACCATTTCGGACAGGATATCGTCGGATGAATCCATCATCGCCTTGCCCTTTTTGGTCAGGCTGATGCGGATGCGGCGCGAGTCCTGGGAATCGATGCTGCGTTCCAGCAGTTCGCGGTCGGCAAGCTGGTCCAGATGTTTGGTCACGAGGCTGTTGGGCAGCTTCATTACCTGGGCGATAGCGCCCGGATGAACCGCGCCGTTATCGATTGCGTGGAGAATATAATAGAGCCGCAAGTCTATCCCTTGCCGATCTTCCAATATCGGGGACAGCTGCTGGACGATGCTCATATTGAGCCCGTGCAGGTTGCGCAGAAACGTACTGACCTCGGCAGCGAGGTCCGGTCGATCTGTATGAATGATTGGTGCGGTCACTTCACCCTAGCATTTTCTGAATTTTGAAAGGTGCCCTAGCGGCGAAACTTGTCACAATATTTCTTAGAATGAAACTTCTTTAGCCTAAAGGGTCGCGCTCTACAATCTTGGGCGGTACGGCGACGTTTGCTGGTTAGCACAAGAAAACGTCAATTCTAGGGCGATAGTTCACGACCTGAACAACTTGTTGCGCATATGTCACGCGGCCCAGCGTTTTGCCCGCAGATGCGTAGAGAACATTGACTGCCAGCGTCTGATCCGCGAGCTTGCGCCTCGAAAAAACGACCGACTCGTTGACACGCGGCGAATTCATTACGCGTTCTAAATCGGGTCTTCGGCACCTCCCAAGGGAAGAAAGTGACAGATATGTATTCGCCATCTTACCGTGGCTTGCGCAACCGACTCCTGACCGCAACGGCGATTGCCGCAGGATTCGTAGCGCCGGCCTTCGCTCAAGCCCCCGCTCAGGGCGTCGATACCGCTGCACAAAGCGGCGGCCTTGAAGAAATCGTCGTCACCGCGGAACGCCGCGAGGAAAAGCTGCGTGACGTTCCGATCGCGGTGACTTCGTTCAATACGGCCGCCCTCCAGTCGCGCAACATCACCGACATCCGCGGCATCCAGGGCCTCGTACCCAACGTATCGCTGGTCCAGTCGCCCGGCTACCAGACTGAAACCGACATCGCGATTCGCGGCGGCGTGACGATCAACCCGGCGCCCTACTGGGACCCGACCGTCGGTCTGTATATCGACGGCGTCTATATTCCCAAGGCGATCGGCAACGTGACCGACTTGGCCGACCTGGACCATATCGAAGTCCTGCGCGGCCCGCAGGGCACGCTCTATGGGCGTAATTCGCTGGGCGGCGCGGTCAATATCGTGACCCAGAAGCCGACCGGCCAGTTCGAGGGTTACCTCACCGCCGGCGCGGGCAATTACGGCTCGACCCAGTTCCGCGGCAACGTGAACCTGCCCAAGATCGGCATTTTCAGCATCGCCCTGTCGGGCGTGCTCAACGCGCATGACGGTTACATCACCGCCGGCGCCGACCGTAAGGGTGGCCTGCCGACATGGCGCGGGGCGTTCGACAGCCTCAACAGCCAGTCCGGCCGCGTTGCCATCCGCGCCGAGGTCACCGACGACATCACGCTCGATTACGCCTTCGACCTGTCCTACCAGAAGGACACGCCGAACTACTCGCAGCTGACGCGGGTCGGAACCGGCGGTCTTTTCGATTCGAATTCGCCGGGATACAGCGGCATTCCGCTGGCCAACTATATTCAGCCGAGCCCTGGTCCCAGCGCCAATGCCACAGCCAATGGCGGCTATAACAGCACGCGCCCGTTCGAGGTCGCCAACGTCCGCGCCCATTCGCTGACCGCAGCCTGGGACGTCAACGACGAACTGACCCTGAAGTCGATCAGTTCGATCCGCTGGATCGACTGGTCGAACAATCTGGACCTCGACGGATCACCGTTGGGCGTCGCCGGCACCGAACTGTTTACGCACTATCATTCGGCATCGGAAGAAATCCAGGCCAGCGGCCAGGTCGACCGGTTCCACTACACCGTCGGTGCCTTCTACTTCGAGGATGGCGGCTACACGCAGAATCCGCAGAGCTTCTTTTTCGGCAGCACCGTCTTCAATTCCCAGTATGGATACGGCACGCAAAATTACGCCGGGTACGGCCAGGTGGATTACAATCCGCCGATTCTCGACGACAAGCTGACGCTGACCGTCGGTCTGCGCTACAGCAACGAGACCAAGTTCGGCAGCCGGTTCGAAACTGCCGGAACGCTCACAAGCCAGAAAGTGGCGATTCCGTATACTGAAGAGACGAAAAATTTCGACTCTGCCACACCCATGTTCGTCGCCAAGTACGCGGTGACCGACGACATCAACGTCTACGGCAAGTATGCCGAAGGTTTCAAAAGCGGTGGCTTCAACGGCGAAGCGCCGATTGTGAACCCGAAGGACCCGGCATCGGAGGCACGGATCCCCTTCAAGCCGGAAACCGTGGACGAATACGAAGTCGGCATCAAGACGCGCTGGCTCGACGGCAAGCTCAACGTCAATCTGGCCGGCTTTTATGACCAGCATTCCGACCTGCAGCTTTCTGTCTTCACGGCCAACGGCGCTGCCGCGTCGGTTGTTCGTAACGCCGGTTCGGCCGACATCAGTGGTGTCGAGTTCGACGCACAGGCCCTGCCGGTCGATTGGTTGAGCCTGTCGGCACAGGTCGGTTATCTCAACACGGCATACAACACGTTCATAGATGCCGGGAAAAACGTCGCCAACGACCGTGCCTTCCCGTATGCCCCGCAGTTCACCGCCAGCGCTTCGGCTGACGCGAAGCTTATGGACAACGACATCGGCCAACTGCACTTCATCGTCGATTACCGGCATTCCGACGCCTATTACGAATATCCGTATTCGCTCAGCACCAATCCGGCGGTCAACGGCGGTTATTATGCCGGCTCGACCAAGGCCAGCCCGCAGAACCTCTTCGATGCCCGCCTGCGCCTGACCAACATCGAGGTGCCGGACGGCACGGTCGATATCGAGATGTGGGGCAAGAACATCTTCAACGACAAATACCGGATCAACGGTATCGATTTCGGCCCCGGCTTTGGCAACATGACGATCTCGTATTACGGCGATCCGCCAACCTTCGGCGGCGACGTGACATATCACTTCGGCAAGCATGAAGAGCCTGCGGCTGAGGCTGCGGCCTACGTGCCGCCGCCGGTGGTCGCCCCGGCCCCGTCGGTGCCGCGTAGCTATCTGGTGTTCTTCGACTTCAACAAGTCGGATTTGACCAGCCAGGCTGTGACCATAGTCGATACGGCGGCGAGGAACGCCACCAACGGCAAGGTGACCCAGCTCACCGTGACCGGTCACACCGACACTGTCGGTTCCGACGCCTACAACATGCGCCTGTCCCGCCGCCGTGCGGAATCGGTCGCGGCACAGCTTGAGAAGGACGGCATCGCGTCGTCGGAGATCGAGATCGTGGCCAAGGGCAAGCGCGACCTGCTGGTTCCGACCGGTGACGGTGTCCGTGAGCCGCAGAACCGGCGCGTTCAGATCGTCTTCGACGGCGGTGCGACTTCGTAAGAAATAAGCCTCCCTCTCTCGCTTCGCGGTAGAGGAATCAGTTAGAGCGGCGCTCCTCAAAAGGGAGCGCCGCTTTTTGTCAGAATTCGCTACGCACGAATACCCTGTTCAATCAAAAGGTGCCTTACTCGGCAATATTCATTCGTACTCGAGCAAGTTCAGAATTAACGAGTAACTTGTACACATGCGATCAAGCGATGGATTTATTTCTAAAAACGAAATAGTTTTCATGAATCGCGATTCAGAAATTAATATTGCGCGGAAAACCGTTCTAGTTGACTTTAGCTCAACAGGTGGCGTTTCCCGCTCTGGATAGAGGGAAGTACCGCCGTAACCATGCACCGCCAAGCGGGCAGGACGAATAAGGGAGGACGGTATGTCAAAGACGCTCAAGGCCGCATTGTGTGCGACGTTGCCCTTCATCGGGTTTCTCGGCGCGCAGCCGGCGACGGCCCAATCGGATCAACCGGCGGCGACCTCTGCGAGCAACGGCCTGGAGGAAATCGTCGTCACCGCCCGCCGCAAGCAGGAACGTGTCCAGACAGTGCCGATCGCGATTACGGCGCTCAGCCAGACAGACATCCAGCAAGCGCACATCCAACAGCTTCGCGATCTCTTCAAGGTCGTGCCGGGCCTTTCGATCAGCCTCACCTCATCCGACCCAAACTCGCTCTATTCAGGCCAGGTGCGTATTCGCGGCCTTGGCGGTTCGGTGATCTATTTCGCTGACGTGCCGGTCAGCAGTACCGATTACAGCAACACGACCGGCCTGACCCATGGCCTGTCGCCGGGATTCTATTACGACATCGACTCGCTTGAAGTGGACAAGGGCGCGCAAGGTACGCTGTTCGGGCGCCCCTCGATCGGTGGATTGATCGCGATTCAACCGAAACGCCCAACCAACAATTTCGAAGGCTATGTACAGACAACCTTCGGCAACTACGGCGACAAGGAAAATGAGTTCGCCGTCAACGTGCCCGTCGTCAGCGACAAGCTGCTGGTCCGCGTTGCCGGCCAGATGCAGCAACGCGATGGCTATACAAAGGATCTGCAGACCGGCGTCGATCTGGACAACCGGAACTATTATGCGTGGCGCGTCGGCGTGACCTTCCGCCCGACCGACGATTTCGAAAACTATTTCCTTTACGACGGCTATTGGCAGGATTCCGACGGCA
Organism: Alphaproteobacteria bacterium; assembly: GCA_965276835.1. Taxonomy (GTDB): domain Bacteria; phylum Pseudomonadota; class Alphaproteobacteria; order BOG-932; family Roseiterribacteraceae; genus BOG-932. The sequence continues at coordinate 5,494,744 of OZ255631.1, read as the reverse complement.
CGTCGGATGTGCTTGAGAAGGTCAACCCAGATCTGATCCTGCAGTGTAATTCCGGTCTCGCCGTCACAGTCGGTGGCGCTTCGTTCAGCCCGGCGCCGGCAGGCAACAAATGCGGTCCCGGCGGAAAGCCGGCCGCGCTGCGATTTAGCCTTGTGCCGGGCCTTCAGGCCGCATTCGACAAACAGCAGGCGCTTGGCGTCCGCGCGATCGCCGGCCGCTATTCGAGCGGCATCGGCAAGGACTATTTCTATGGTTTCACCAACATCACAACATGGGATCTCAACGACAACCTGACGATCAAGAACATCGCCGCCGCACGCGTCACCAAGCAGTTGGCCGTCGACGAGTTCACCAACACAAATCTTGGGATTTTGACGATCGGCTGGCCCTCGACGGACGGGGGCCTCACGCCTGGCAACAATAACGGCTGGAACGATAATTCGATCCAGTACACCGAAGAGCTCCAGTTGCAGGGCAAGTCGCTGGACGACAAGCTGAGCTGGATCGTCGGCGGCTTCCTGCTGCTGGACAAGCCGCTCGGCTACAACACCCTCGCATCGACGGCGGTTGGGGCGACGACCTGGGACCATTTCCGCGAATTCGACCGCAGCCAGGCGGTCTTTGCCCACGGCATCTACGACCTGTCGGATTGGGTGCCCAATCTACGCTTTACCGCCGGCTACCGCTTCACCTGGGATTATGACTCGCTGGGCGAGGTGTCGACCAAGCCGGTGGATATGGTCACGCGCGGCCCAGGTGGCATCGCGAATAACTGCAACATCGTGGGAGCCGACAACAACTGCTTCCGGCAGGTCGACAGCAACTTCAATTCCTATGGATGGAACCTGGGCCTCGACTATCAGTGGACCCCCACGACGCTGGTCTATGTCCGCTCCGGCAATGCTTACCGACCGGGCGGCACCAATCTGGCTGTCTTGCCGCCGTTCGACCAATACAAGCCTGAACATGTCACCGACGTCGAACTGGGCGTAAAGACGGACTACGACATCGGCGAAGATATCCACGCCCGTACAGATGCCGCTGTCTTCTATACATTCTATAAGGCCATCCAGGTGGCGGAAGTGGTAGCAATCCCGAGCCCGGTACAAGGCCAACCCCCCTCCGCGCAGTCGATTACTGCGAACGCGGCCAGCGCGAACATGCAGGGCATCGAGCTTGAACAGCAATTCAGCCTGCCCTATGGGTTCGAGTTGGCGGCAAAAGGCGCGTATTTTAACGGCGGCTACGACCAATATCCCAAGCAGTTCGGCGGCGGAGCTCCGGGATTTCAATACATTCCGCGGTTCTCCTTCGCCATCACGCCGACCTATCATCTGCCGGTCGACGAATCGATCGGGCACATCTCGGCATCGATTACCTGGTCCTGGTACGGCCATCAGTCGGTTAGCCCGATCATGAACGAGCCGATCAACTACATGCCGAAATTCGAGAATTTCGACATCCGCGCGGATTGGACCGACATGTTCGGCCAGCCGATCGATCTCGGCTTCTTCATGACCAACGTGACCGACAATGTGCATATCACGGGCGTCATCCCGCTGATGACCTCCTTGGGCTTCACCTCAGCGGCCTATAACCCGCCGCGGATGTACGGCTTCTCGCTGAAATACCGCTTCAGCAACGAGTCCGAGCCCGCGGCGCCGCCGGCGGCCTACATTCCGCCGCCGGCCGTTGCTCCGGCCCATGCCCCGCGCAGCTATCTGGTGTTCTTCGACTTCAACAAGTCGGACCTGACGCCGCAAGCTGTCGCGATTGTCGACACGGCGGCGAAGAACGCCGGCCCGGCGAAGGTCACCCAACTGACGGTGACAGGCCATACGGATACCGTCGGCTCCGACGCCTACAACATGCGCCTCAGCCGCCGCCGTGCGGAATCGGTTGCGTCGCAGCTCGAGAAGGACGGCATCCCGTCGTCGGAGATCGAGATCGTCGCCAAGGGTAAGCGCGACCTGCTGGTCCCGACCGGCGACGGCGTGCGTGAGCCGCAGAACCGGCGGGTGCAGATCGTCTATTCCGGCGGCACCGCTTCATAACAGCGATATCTTGGTCAACACGAACGGCGCTCCTCGCAACGGAGCGCCGTTTTTGTTTCGCGACGTCACCGACAGCTTTATACCTGCATGAGCTGAATGTTTCGGGGAATCTCATGTCGCTGTCCGATATCCGCCAGTTTTCACATCTTGGCATTTGCGTAACCGATCTGGAGCGATCGAAGCGGTTCTATTGCGATGGACTTGGCTTCAAACCCGGGATCGCGTTCAAATGCGGCAACGAGGTCGGGACGACGATGGAGATCGAGGGTGAGATCGTGCTTACCTCTGCCTTCATCCGCCGTGACGGCGTCAGCATCGAACTGCTCGGCTTCGAATCCCCGGCGATCGAAGGCGACGGCGAGCGCAGGGCGATGACCCAGCCTGGACTGACCCACCTGTCGCTGCTGGTCACCGATATCGACGCCATGGCGAAACGCGCCGAGGCGCATGGCGGCACCATCGTCCACAAAACCCGCAGCACATCCCCGCAGGGCGATTTCATCTTCGTGCTGGACCCTGACGGCGTTCGCGTCGAACTGATGCGGCTTGAGGCAGGTCCAGTGCCGACGGGCGACTGAACCGATAACAATATCGCTTTATTCCGGGCTTTATTCGGGGATTTCATGAGTAAAAGATTCGCAGGCAAGTCGGCACTGGTCACCGGCGCGGCATCCGGGATCGGGCGGGCATCGGCGCAACGGCTGAGCAGCGAAGGCGCCGCGCTGGTTCTGGCCGATATCGACCTGGAGGGCGCCGAGGCCGTTGCCCGCGCGATCCGGGAAGAATATGGCGTTGCCGCGACCGCGATCTGGTTCGATGCCACGCAAGCCAGAACCTGCCGCGAGATGGTCGATAAGGCGGTCGCGGTGTTGGGCCGGCTGGATGTGCTGCTGAACATCGCCGGCATCTTCAACTGGAACCACACCACCGAATTCGACGACGATGCGTGGGATGAAATCATCGGCATCGACCTCAGCAGTCTGTTCCACATCTCCAAGCGTGCGCTGCCGCATCTGGTTGAAACCAAGGGCAACATCGTCAACGCCTCGTCCACGGCCGGCCTTAAAGGGCAAGCCTATTGCGCGGCCTACTGCGCCGCCAAGCACGGTGTCGTCGGCCTGACCAAGGCGCTGGCGATCGAATATGCCGGCAAGGGCGTGCGGGTGAACGCGGTGTGCCCGGGCGGTATCGATACCGCCTTGTCGGACAAGGTGGCCTGGGTCGAGACGTTCGACGTGCAATTGCTGTCGCTGCTGAACGGCAAGCTGAACGGTGGCGCGATGGGGCATGCTGAGGAGGTCGCCGCCAGCTTCGCCTACCTGGCGTCGGACGAGGCGAAATATATCACCGGCGCCACCTATGCGATCGACGGTGGTCAATTGGCCGGATGATGCAATAATAGGTCGAAACTTTACGAGTGCATCATGTCGGAAAAGATGTCCGGGCCGACTTCACAAATCTATTTCTCGCAGCGTCTGCGCCTGCATTATGTCGATTGGGGCAACGAGGGTGCGCCGCCGCTGTTGCTGGTCCATGGCGGGCGCGACCATTGCCGCAATTGGGATTGGGTGGCCCAGGCGTTGCGCCACGACTATCACATCATCGCGCCGGACCTGCGCGGGCACGGCGATTCCCAGTGGGCGGTGGGCGGCAGCTACGCGATCGCCGATTTCGTCTATGACATCCAGCACCTGCTGAAGCAGAAGAACCTGACGCCGGTCTCCGTCATCGCCCATTCGATGGGCGGCGCGATCAGCCTGCTTTATACCGGCGCCTTCCCGGAGACGGTCAAGAAACTAGTGGTGATCGAGGGCATCATCATGTCGCCCGCCGAGTTCGAGACACGCCGCAACACACCCTTGCGCGAGCGCCTGTCGGATTGGGTCGAGCAACTGCACGACCTGTCGGGCCGGGCGCCGCGCAAATACAAGACACTGGAAGAAGCGGTGGAGCGCATGCGCTCCGAAAATCCGTTCCTGTCTCCCGAACAGGCGCACCATCTGACCATCCACGGCGTGAACCAGAACGAGGACGGCACGTTCAGCTGGAAGTTCGACAACTATGTCCGCGCTTTCGCGCCCTATGGCTTCAGTGCCGCCGAAATTACCCAGCTTTGGGCGGAGATTTCCTGCCCCACCTTGCTGATCCACGGCGCCGACAGTTGGATGAGCACGCCACAGAACAACGGCGCGCTGAAATTCTTCGCCAACGCACAGACGGCGACCATCGAAAAGGCCGGCCATTGGGTACATCATGATCGGCTGAAAGAATTCCTGGCGGTCGTCGAGCCGTTCCTGAAATCCTGATAAAGTTGGACAGTGAATTGGCCACGATCTATGTCGCGCGCAGCAAGACCCTCAGCGATTGGGGATACGATGTGGGCTTGAGCAAGAATATCTATAAGGTCGGGCTGACCGATGAGCCGGTTAAGGATGTGGTCGCCGCCGGCTGGGCCGGAATTACCGACTGGGTCCTGGTCAAAAAACAGGACGAGGTCGATGGCGTCACCGAGGATGAGATCATCGCACGGCTCGCGGTTAAGCAGAAAATGATTGACCCGAAACTTTACCCGCGCATCCGCGACACCGCAGGCATCTTCAAGATCGTGCCGGCCAGCGTCGAAAACAGCATCCTGGTCGCGCGCACAATGGCCGGCGAGCCGGATATTCCCAACTTCAAGGTCAAGCCGACGGACATCGCCGACTTCCTGATCGCCAACGCGCTCAACGGCTATACTGCCCCATGACCGACCTGAACCTGCCCAGAAAGCCGGCAAAACCGCCGGTCGACAACAAGCCGGCGGGCCCCATGCCGAACCGCACGACGCCGTTTCAGCGCACCGCCACGACTGTCGTCGATCTGGCGATGGTCGGACTGGCCTTTTGGGTGTTGAGCGGATTTTTCGGCGCGTTGGCCTGGGCGGTCGTGCTGGCGATCGCGACTTGGCCGCTTTACGAGCGTTTCGCGAAACTCTTTGACGAAAAGCGCCGGCGCACCCTGGCGCCCGTGCTGTTCACTTTGATCGTCGCGCTGGTCTTCATCATTCCCTTCGGCGTCGCGGTGGTCGAAGCCTTCCGCGAAATGAAGGGGGTTATCCACTGGATCGGCGAAGCCGAGAAAACCGGCGTCCAGGTTCCGTCGGAAGTCGAGAGCCTGCCGATGGTCGGGCCGCAAGTCGCAAGCTGGTGGAATTCCAATCTGGCGGAACCCGGCGCGATCACCGACCTGCTCGGCCGGACCGACACCGGCAAGTTCGCACGGATCACGCAGGAGGTCGGCGTCATCATTGCCCGCCGGCTGTCGCTCTTTCTCTTCACCGCGCTGACGCTGTTCTTCCTGTTCCATGACGGCCTCGCCCTGGCCAAGCGCTTTCGCCTGTTGTGCCACCGCCTGATGGGCGAGCCGGGTGAGCATTTGGCGACACTGGCGGTTTCGGCCGTCCGCAGTACAGCCGACGGGCTGGTGTTGGTCGGGTTGGGTGAAGGCGCACTGCTCGGCGTCGCCTATGAGATCGTCAGGGTTCCTCATCCGGCGCTGCTGGCCTCGTTTACCGGTCTGCTCGCCATGATTCCGTTCGGCGCACCGGTCATCTTCACGCTGGCCTCGGTGGTTTTGCTGATCAAAGGCCAGATCGCCGGTGCGATCGGCTTGTCGATCTTCGGCTGGATCGTCATCGGCATCGCCGACCATGCGATCCGTCCGGTGTTGATCGGCGGCGCGGCGAAACTGCCGTTCCTGTGGGTTCTGCTCGGTATTTTCGGCGGGCTGGAGACGTTTGGGCTGGTCGGACTGTTCCTCGGGCCGGCAATCATGGCCGCGCTTGTTTCGCTCTGGCGCGAGTGGACCGACCCGGTTCCGCGCCGCCTTACGCAAAAGGCCGGTTAGACTTGCGCAGAAAGTCGGCTAGGCATGCGCATAGCTGTCCTGTGCGTCAAGCGGAAGCATCTCCGACGGGAGCCCTGGAAATTTTTTAGAAAGGGTCTATATTAAGCGTGGATGCCGGCGCTGACACCGGCACCCTCCCTTAAACTAGCTCGGCTCCTTTACGGATGCCGGGCTTTTTTTTGGTGTCGTTCGTAACTGTTTTGTACGCCGTTACGGGTACAACTATGAACGTCTCCTGCGCCGCGTCCAGACCCAACAGTCCATCGCGCGCCATTTCAGACTGTTGTGTTACATTTTGGCATCAGTTTTTGCGTATCACATACGCATAGCGCAACGTTGCCCGGCCATCTTCCGAAGACTATTCTTGCCGTGCCCTCGGAGTATTTACAGTGCGACTTGATAGACTGCATGCGGCACCACTGACGACCGACCCGTTCGACTTCGTTTACATTCCCGAAACGGTCGATCCCGACGAGTTGGCCACCATCGCGCACGACTTTCCGCAGGTTCCCGCAGGCGGCAGTTTCGATGCGGCGACTTTGGACTCCGGTCCCGCCTTCCACCGCCTGATCGACGAGATGCGCGGCGACGCCTTTCGCGCGGTCTTCGAGGACAAGTTCGATATCGATCTGTCGCCCTACCCGCTCCACATCACGGTGCGCGGCCAAGTCCGCGGCAAGGACGGCGCGATCCATGTCGACAGCAAGGACAAGATCCTGACCGGCCTGCTGTATCTCAACCCCGACTGGACCGAACCCGGCGGGCGGCTGCGCCTGCTCGCCAACGGCAAAGATATCGACGCCTATGCGCTGGAGGTTCCGCCAGCCCGAGGGAACATGGTCGTCTTCCGGCGCAGCGACCGATCCTGGCATGGCCACCTGCCGTGCCAAGGGCGCAGGCTGTCGCTGCAATTCAACTGGGTGTCGGGCGATAAATATGTCCGCCGCGAACTGGCGCGGCACCGCTTCTCCGGCTGGATGAAACGCCTGACCGGCCAAGCGCAGGCTTGATTTCAGGCTGCCTCTCCCCTGAGGCTATAAAACCGCTGTATCGGAGATCAGTCGCCCCGGCGCGACCCACCAACCTGGATTATGGCGTCCAATCAGCTCAGCGGCGCGTGTCGCGGCGGCAACATCGCCGAACAGGCCGAAACAGGTCGCGCCGCTGCCCGACATGCGTGACAGCAAACAACCCTCTACCCCGCCGATCGCCGCCAGGACGGCCGCGATTTCCGGCACCAGCGCAATCGCCGGTCCGGTCAGGTCGTTCCGCCGGTCGGCCAGAAGCGCAGCCAATGCGCGGGCATCTTTCGGCACGGTATCGAAACGCATCGCCGGGGTGAAGTCGCCCTGGCGCGCGCGATACACGGCCGGCGTGGACAGGCCGGTGCCGGGATTGACCAGCAACAGCCCGGCATCGGGCAATGAAGGCGCCGGGGCCAGTTCCGTGCCGACCCCACCCATGAAGCAGGCCTGGCCAACAACGCAAACCGGAATGTCGGAGCCCAATTTGGCTGCCACGGTCATCACCGCTTCGCCGGTCGGGTCGATGCCCCACAGCCGCGCCAGCCCACGTAGACAAGCCGCTGCGTCAGCCGAACCGCCGCCGATGCCCGATGCGACCGGCAGGTGTTTGCTCAATGATAGGGCGACATTGGCATCTCGCCGGGCAACGGCCGCCAGTTCGCGCGTGGCGAGGACCACCAGGTTGCCGGCCGGATCCTCATCCGCAAAAGCGTGGGCGAACGGACCATCGGCCTGAAAACTCAGTTCCGACGCGGGCGTCAGCGTGACCCGATCGCAGACATCGACGAAAGCGACGAGGCTGTCCAACAGGTGATAACCGTCGGCGCGCTTGCCCGTGACGTGCAGATACAGGTTCAGCTTGGCCGGCGCGGCCAAGGTCAGTGTCCGTTCTGCCACGTTAATTGACTTCGGCGCGCGTGGGTGTGTTGTCGGGGTGCAAGCCGTCGCGCAATTTCGCCTTGATCTGCTCCGAAAGGTCCTTGTCGTCGCTGAATCGCACCGCCTTTTCCCACTGGCTGCGCGCCTCGATCTGCCGGCCGGCGCGCCAATAGGCATCGCCCAGATGGTCGTTGATCGTCGCGTCGTTGGCATCGAGCGACACCGCATGCTCCAACTGTTTCACGGCATCGTCATAGTCGCCGGATCGGAACATCACCCAGCCCAGGCTGTCGACGATGGCTCCGTCATCGGGAACCAGCGCCAGGGCGCGTTCGATCATGGTGCGCGCGCGATCGAGATTGACACCCTGGTCGGCCCAGGAGAATCCCAGGTAGTTAAGGATCGCTGGATCGTCCGGCCGCAGCTGCAGCGCGGCCAGTAGGTCGGCCTCGGCCGGCGGCCATTGGTGTGACTGCTGGTACGCCATGCCGCGATGGAACAGGGCGATGCCTTTCCGATCGCTGCTCGTGCCTGGGATGCGGGGCAGCAGCTCACTGTAAGCCTTGATCGCATCGGCATAGCGCAGCTTTTGGCGCAGCAGGTCGGCGGCGGACAACGCCAAATCGATGTCCTGCGGATGCGCCTTGATCGCGCTCTGCGCCAGCTTCAAAGCCTTGTCGGTCTGACCGGACCGCTCCAGCACTCCCATTGCCAAGCGCTCGGCGGTCGACCTCACGTCGGACTTCTCATCTACCGCCAGCAATGAAGCGGCCGCATCGTCCAGACGACCGAAACGCTCGTCGATCTGCGCCAGGAACAGTTGTCCCGACGGGAAATTGGGGCGTAGATGGAGTGCGAACTGCACGTAAAGCAGCGGTGCGACATCGACCTGTTTCTGTCCGCCGAGCGCCGACGCAACCCCAAGCAGCACCTCAGCGGCGCCGGATTTGGCGTCGAGCGCCGGCGGCGCCCGACCTTTGTCACCGACACGGGTCAACATCCCGACCCGGAGCGACGCCTGCGCACCAGTGGCATCCAATTTCTCGATCGCAGCCCGGGCCTTATCGGCCGCGCCCTGCCGTTCGTAGAAATAGGCCGCCGCGACGATCATCCGGATCGAGGGCGTGGCATCGAGCATCTTGGCATAGAGATCGCCGGCCTGGGCATGGTCGCCCAAACTGTCCAGCAACTGCGCCCGCTGAAGCTCGATCGCCGCGGTGATCTCGGGGGGTGAGTCGTCGAGCGGCGTCAGCGCCGCCAACGCCACGTCCTTCTTGCCCTCACCAACGGCCACCCACGCCTTCATAAGCGGCACCAGAAAGTGATTGAGACCGTCCGCCGGCGCAGTGGCAAGCTTGGCGGATGCCTGCGCATAACGGCCGGCGGCAATATCGTCGATCGTCAGGACAAAGCCCGCCAGCTCGGCATCGCTGGCATCGGCGGGAATGGCATGCGCCACTTCGATGGCGCCGGCGAAATCGCCGCCGGCAATCGACAGCAGCAAGGCGTCATGGCGCAAGCCGGTGTCGTCTTTATCGGCCTCCCAGGCATGGCGGGTCATTTCCCCGGCGGTTCGCCAGTCATGGTCCAGCTGCGCGGCGCGACCGGCCAGGTAATCGCCCAGCCGCGGCTTAGCCTCGTGCGTTTCCGCCGGCGCCTTGGCGGCGGCGGCCTTCGGAGAGGCTACAGGATCGGCGAGCGCCACATGCGAAACGGCCAGAACGGCCATAGCGACGACCAGACCTGTCGGCTGAAATCTCATCGAGACACCTAAATCGCGAACCGGCCAGCCTGTCGGAGCCGCCGGCACCCATGCAATAAAGCTAGGCGGAATCTGTCACGGCTACAAGGAACGGACCGTGCGCCGCAGTGTCCAGGTTGTCTCAGGCTGGGACAGGCGGCATCGTGCCCAGGGGTCGGATCGCGTAATGCCAAACCCGTGTCTCGCCGGGCGCCAGACGGACGATTCCGGGCTTCTGCGAGAACTCCCCGGCAAAGCCCTGGGGGCTCGCCATGCCTTGCCAGGGTTCCAGGCACAGGAATGGGGTTTGACCGGGTTTGGCCCAGATACCGAGGTAGGGAAAATCGGGAAAATCGAGCTCCACGGCCGAGGCGCCGGGCGCGCCATAAGTCAGCTTTCGGCTGGCCAGCCGGTCGAAAATGATCGCATCGGCATCGAACAGCGCATCGCGAACATGGAGTACCCGCCCTTCGACGGGTGTCGGCTTGGGCTCGGGATCGATCTGCCGACCTGCCAGACGGCGGATCGGCGCCCGTTCGGGCTTGTCGAACAGCACGATATGCGCGGCGCGCGGCGCGTTACCCAAGGGACGGCGAAAGGCAGGATGCAGGCCGATATTGGCATAAAGCGCGGTCCCCGCCGGATTCCGCAGCGACAGCGCACAGGTCAGGCGATCCTCGACCATCCGATAGGTGATCGTAAGTTCGAATGCGAAGGGATATTGCGCCCGGGTTTCGTCGGTATCGGTCAGGCGGAAAGCGCAGATATCGGCTTCCCGCCGCACGATCTCAAGCAGGCTGTGGCGCAGGAAGCCATGCTGCCTGATCGGATAGGACTTGCCCTCATACAGCAGGATATCGTCGGCCAAGCCGCCGACGATCGGGAACAAGTTGGGCGCGTGCCAACCCCAGACGCTGGGATCGCCCGACCACATCACATCCGCGCCGCCGTTCGGCACCAGCGACTGCAACTCGGCGCCCTTGGCGGCAATGACGGCGGTCAGCCGGCCGTTGCCGAGCGTCACGATTTCAGACATAGGCGCCCCCCCGATCACATGTTCGGATAGTTCGGGCCGCCACCGCCCTCGGGTACGACCCAGTTGATGTTCTGCTCCGGCTCCTTGATGTCGCAGGTTTTGCAGTGGACGCAGTTCTGCGCGTTGATCTGGAAGCGCGGGTTTTCTCCTGAATCGTCGCGCACGATCTCATAAACCCCGGCCGGGCAATAACGCTGCGCCGGTTCGTCATAGAGCGGCAGGTTGACCCGGATCGGGATCGTCGGATCCTTCAACTTCAAATGCGCCGGCTGGTTCTCTTCATGGTTGGTGTTGGAGATGAAGACCGATGTCAGCTTGTCGAAGCTGACGACGCCGTCGGGCTTCGGATAGGCGATCTTCTTACACTCCGCTGCCGGCTTCAGTCCCTCGAAGTCGGCCTTTTTGTGCTTCAGCGTCCAAGGCGTCAGGAACCCCAGCCCGAGGCTCTCCAGCCACATATAGATGCCGCCCAGCAACGTGCCGAGGATCAGGCCGTGCTTCAGGCTGGGCTTTACGTTGCGGACCTTGCGCAGATCTTCCCAAACCCACGAGGACCGTAACGCCTTGGGGTAGGCGACGATTTCGTCGCCGCCCTCCGACCCTGCCTTCAGCCGGTCGAATACCGCCTCCGCCGCCAGCATGCCGGTCTTCATCGCGTTGTGACTGCCCTTGATGCGCGGCACATTGACGAAGCCGGCCGTGCAGCCGATCAGCGCGCCGCCCGGGAAGGTCAGCTTGGGGATCGACTGCAGCCCGCCCTCGTTGATCGCCCGCGCCCCGTAGGACACGCGCTTGCCGCCTTCCAGCAGCGGCCTTATGTCCGGATGCTGCTTGAAGCGCTGGAACTCGTCGAACGGCGAGATATGCGGATTCGTGTAGTTCAGGTTGACGACGAAGCCGATCGCCACCTGGTTATCCTCAAGGTGATAGATGAACGAGCCGTCGCCCGCCGTGCCCATCGGCCAGCCCTGGGTGTGCGTGACCGAACCCAGATGGTGCTTCTCGGGCTCGACGACCCACAATTCCTTGATGCCGATGCCGAACTTCTGCGGATCGACACCTTCGCGCAGCTTGAAGCGTTCGAACAATGTCTTGGTCAGCGAGCCCCGCGCGCCCTCAGCGAACAGCGTGTATTTCGCGCGGAGCTCCACGCCCGGCGTGTAGTGGTCCGTCTTCTGCCCGTCCTTGCCGATGCCCATGTCGCCGGTGGCGACGCCGACCACCGCACCGGCATCGTTGTACAGCACTTCGGCACCCGCGAAGCCGGCATAGATTTCGATGCCCATCTCCTCAGCCTGCGTACCCAGCCAGCGGCAAAGATTGCCCAGGCTGACGATATAGTTACCGTGATTGTTCATCAGCGGCGGCAGCAGGACGTTAGGAATGCCGATCGACGCGACCGAAGTCAGAATGGCGAATCGGTCCTTGGTCACCTTGGTGTGGATCGGCGCGCCGCGTTCCTTCCAATCGGGGATCAGTTCGTTGATGCCGATGGGGTCGATGACCGCGCCCGACAGGATATGGGCCCCGATCTCAGAGCCCTTCTCGATGACACAAACCGAGACTTCCTGTCCTTCTTCGGCCGCGAGCTGTTTCAGACGGATCGCTGCGGCCAGCCCTGACGGACCGCCCCCGACGATCAGGACGTCATACTCCATGCTTTCGCGTTCCACGGTTTCGTCCATGGCTATTGCCCCTTTCGCCGATAATCCCTGTCCGTCATAAAAGGTCTGACATGAAATATGAAGGCTTGCGCTAAGAATGATGGTAGGAGACCGTTCAGACGACGCGGCGGCGCTGGCGTGGCTGATATCTGTCGGCGCCGACGAGGCCATCGGCGACGTGCCGCTGGATCGGTTCCGCGCGCTCGCGGAGCAGCCTGCGCGGCCCGCCGCCGTCATGTCGCCGCCACCGGCGGCGCTGCCCCAACCCATCGCCGTCCAGCCGGCGCCGAGCCGGCTGGCACCGCAGGCGCCGCTCGGTACAGCCGAGGACACCGCGACAGCCCGCGAATTGGCTGCCGCCGCAAATACGCTCGAAGAGCTTAAGGATGCCATCGCCAGGTTCGACGGGCTGAGCCTAAAGGCGACCGCGACCAACCTGGTGTTCGCCGACGGCAACCCGGAGGCCGCCCTGATGCTGATCGGCGAGGCGCCGGGCGGCGAAGAGGACCGGCGCGGCGTTCCCTTTGTCGGCGCCGCCGGCCAGTTGCTGGACCGCATGCTGGCCGCCATCGGCCATGACCGGACCAACAGCTATATCACCAACATCGTCAATTGGCGCCCGCCGGGCAATCGCAAGCCCAGTCCGGCGGAAATGCTGCTGTGCCAGCCGTTCATCGCGCGTCACATCGCGCTCATGAAACCGAAGTTGATTCTGCTGCTGGGAGACACCGCCGCCAAGACACTGACCGGGCGCAGCGAGGGCATCACCCGTCTGCGCGGCAAGTGGTGTGAATGGACCGACGCGGCATCGGGCGCGACCACCCCGATGCTGCCGACCTTCCATCCGGCCTTCCTGTTGCGCTCGCCATCGCAGAAGCGCGAGGCCTGGGCCGACTTGCTGTCGGCGAAGGCGAAGCTGAAAGAGCTTGGCGCTTAGCGCGCCCTCTTAAGGAGGGAGCGATGGAACCCGCGGTCAGCCGGAACTTGGCCGCCCCAGCGGGGTTAGGGATGCGTCTACAACACGGATGCATCTACAAGGTGGAGTGCAAAAATGAACCGCTTACTAAAGACAGGCACGGTCGGTGCCCTGATGATGTGCGCCCTCGCCGGCTGCACCAATCCTAATGACCCCGGCCAGCGTGCCGCCGGCGGCGCTTTGATCGGCGCCGGCTCAGGCGCGGCGATCGGTGCCATAGCGGGCGGGCCCGCCGGCGCGGCCATAGGCGCGGGCGTCGGCGCAGTAGCCGGTGCAGCCACCGGCTATGCCACTACGCCGCCGCCGCCGCGGCAGCGGCCGTATTATCCGCCGCCGCCGCCGCCGGCAGGCTATTGATCTGACGCCGCAGCCCCGTCGGTTGGGCCGAGGCCGCATCCTCACCGTCCGCCGGAAGATGCAGGACCGGGCCGCGGTGGAATACAGCTGAGGCGACCTAGTCGTCGACGCCATGTGGATCGGCGGTGAGCAGCCTTGCTTGCCGCCGATCGCGGATGGCCTCACGGCAGTCGTTTTCCCCATTGGTTCTATCTTGCCATGAATGATCGGGCGCGAGCGTCGTGGCGATGGCACGCCACGTTGCTGGTGGCGCTTTTGCTGCATGTTGGATTGCTCTGGCTGGTCCTGCCATCGATAATCAATCGGTCGCAGCCGGCCCCGAGCGATTCGGTGGAGGTCGCGGTCATGCCGCCTCCGCCGCGACCCAAACCCGTTCGCGTCAAGCCGGCGGCACGTCCAGCCGAAAAGAATTCGTCCGCGGCACGGCCGCATCTTCAACCGGCGCCGCGACTGGCTCACATAGTCCAGCCACCGATCCACCTAACGCTGCCGCCCCCACTGTTGCCGAAACCGCCAATGTCGCTGCCGGCGCCCTCCGGCGCGGGCGCGCCAGGCGCCGGTTCGGGCGGCAATGGCATCGGCACTGGAAACGGAAGCCAGGAGGGCAATGATTATCTCATCCGGCTGAAGGCCTATATCGACTCGCGCAAGGGCGGGGACAGACACCGGGAACCCCACGACACGGATGTGATACTCGTGCTTGACCAAAACGGCATGTTGACCGACATCCACGTTGTCGCGAGTTCAGGCGACCCGTCGGTCGACGATGAAATCGTGGCTCAGCTCAGACAAATGAGCCCGTTCCCTAAACCGCCGGCGGTCCTGTTCAGCGCGTCGAAGCCCCTTTTGGCGGTCGCGGACAAATGGATTTTTCCCCGGCCATAGAGTTCACCACATTACGCGATCTAGGCATCGAACCGGTGCGCTTCACGGGACAGCAGCTCGTAATAATGGACGAACTGGCCGTAGAGGTTCTGGTACCGCGCGGCCTCGCTCCAGTCGGGCTCGAACACCTTGTAGTCCTTGCTGAGCGCCGCCTGGGCAGCCTCGATGGTTTGGAAAGCGCCGCAGGCCAGGAAGGCGAAGATGGCCGATCCCTGCCCGGCTCCGTCGAAGCCGGGCACCAGGATGGGACGGCCAAGGATGTTGGCATAGACCCGGTTCAGCGTCGAATTGCGGCGCGGGATTCCCCCGGCATTGATCACGCGTTTCGCGATGGCACCATGCGCGGCCATCCGGTCCAGTATGATCCGCGTCTGAAATCCGGTCCCCTCGATCGCGGCGAACAGCTCGTCGGCCGCAGTGCTGCCCAGACGCCAGCCCATCGTGACACCGCGCAATGTCGGATCGACCAGTATGGAACGATCGCCATTGTCCCACGGGATGCGCATGAGACCGGTCTGGCCGGCGCGGTACTCCCGAACGGCTTCGGCAAGGACGGCAACCTTGGTACCGGCCCGGTTCGCGATCGCCTCGAACACATCGCCGGCGGCGGAAAGTCCCGCCTCGATGCCGGCATATCCCGGATGGATCGAACCCTGGGCGACGCCCGAAACACCCGGAATCGGCACGCCGCCTTCCGAAAGCGCCATGATGCAGGTCGAGGTGCCGATGACATTGACGATGTCGCCCAGCCCACAGCCGGCGCCGACGGCGTCCCAATGGGCATCTAGCGCGCCGACCGGCACCGGAATACCGGCCCGCAAACCCAGCCGCGCGGCCCATGCGTTGGAGAGATAACCGGCGATCGCGTCGGACGTCGCGAAGCGCCCGGTGTAGCCGCGCCGCGCCGGACCGAGGAGCGGATCGACGGATTCCAGGAAGGCGGCCGTGGGCGGGCCGCCAAGTGCGGCGTTCCACATCCATTTGTGGCCGGCGGCACAGGCCGAACGCGGCAAGGCGTCGATATCGGCGATGCCGCAGAGCGTGGCCGCGACCAGGTCGCAATGTTCCACGCCGGTGGCAAAACGGCTGCGCAAACTGGGGTTTCGGCGCAGCCAGTGCAGAACCTTTGCCCAGCCCCATTCGGCGGAATAGGCGCCGCCGCAGAAATCGAGTGCCGGAAGTCCCTGCGCCCGCGCTGCCTGCGTGATCTCGGCAGCCTCCCGCCAGGCGCGGTGGTCGCACCACAGGTAATAGTCGCCCAGAGGCTGGAGTTTTTCGTCGATCATGACGACCGAAGAGCCGGTGGTGGCAACCGCAAGCGCCGCGACCGCCTGTCCGGCGACCGATGCGCCGATCAAGGTCTCAGCGAAGGCCGCCTCAAGCGACTTTAGGTGATCCTCATGGCGTTGCGTTGCGAAATCCGGGTCGGCCGCGCTGCGCAGCACCGGATAGGCAACCACGCCGGCGCCGAGCAAGCCGCGTTCCGAATCGAAGATCGAAACGCGCACGCTCGCCGTGCCGAAATCCACACCTGCGACGATGGCCAGGGTGCCGCTCCTGAAAAATTGGCTCCGTCAGTGTTTAGACCCAAACGGAATATCGCCGCAGAAGAAAATTTCGATCCCCATCGCGGCGAACATCGCCGCCTTGGCGGCCAGCGCGTTCGCTGCGCTGGCCCTGTCCGGCGCATAGGCGACCTGGATATGGTTCGAGCAATGCCGCGCCATCATCTGGTCACGCGTGATGCCGGGGAACACGGCATGCATCATCGGCCATTGCGGCGTCGTGATCTCCCAGCGCCGTTCCGATTCCGCGCGCGGCAGTTCGACCGCGTCGCAGAGGCCGAGATCGGCCTTCAGCCCCTCGGGGACAACATAGATGCGGCTCCACACGACGATGCCGGGCTTGCTGACACCCTTGATAGTGCCGCCGCCGAGCCGGAAATACATCGGTGGCTGCCGCTCGCTGACCGCCTCGGCATAGCCGCCGGCCAAATGCGCGGGCGGCACCGAGCCGGAGATTTCCAGAGTCCAGACGAACGGATTGCCGTCGCCGACCGGATAGCTTTCGCCATAGCGCACATCGTGCAGTGTAGTTTCCGGCGGCAGGCCGAGCGCATTCCAGATGCGATTGGTGACCAGCGCGTCCAATCCGACGCATTCGTCCACCTCATTGAAATGCGGCAGCGGCTGCCCGGCATACAGCACCCGCCCCGTCTCGTCGGTCACGGGCGGCCGGTCGACATTGTTCAGGATGCCCTCGGCAAGGTCCGATGCGGGCACCAGATCCTTCAACCCCTGCTGATACTGGATGCCGATCGTATCGCAGCCGAACCGGTCGGCAATGCGCAGTGTCGCGATATACATGCGGCACTGCTCGATCACCTGCGCCTCTGTCAGCTCGGTGGCTTCGTCGGCGCCGTAACGGAAGGTCATGCCCTTGCCGACCAGCCAATCATAAACCTGCCGTGCCTCTGCTTCGGGCGTTGCCCGCATCTCGGCATAGAGGGTCGACTGGCTAAGCCGTTCCTTGAAGACGCCGGTGGCGTTCAGCAGCTCGTCCGGGATGATGGCGTTGTACATGCCCATGCAGCCCTCATCGAACACGCCCATGATTGAACGGTCGTGGCGCAGCGTTTGGGCGAGCTCGCCGCCCAGCCGAACCATCGCGTCAGGCAATGCCACCGCGTTGCCTGGGCGAACATGAGACCGGTCATGGGGGACGTGCCCGCCCTCGAGCCACGCGCCCAGGCCTGAGAGAAACATCGCGTCGTCGAAATCGCGACTCCACAGCGTATCGAACGCCTTGCCCGCCTTGCGCAGCGAGGCGTTGAGGTTCAGCAGCCCGACCAGCCCCGGCCACTTGCCGCTCCAGTTCGCGATCGTGAGGATCGGCCCCTCATGGCCCAGCAGGCCGGGCATCAGATGCTGGCTGTACTGCCAGACCGCTTCGACGACGATCAGCGGCGCATCGTGCGGGATCTGGCGGAACACCTCGATGCCGCGCTTTTGGCTGTCGATGAATCCGTGCCCCTTGGCGGGGTCGAATTCATGGCCGCGCTTGACCTCATACCCCAACGCCCGGATGGCCGCCGCGATCTTGCTCTCGACCTCTTCCTGGACCGGCCAGCACACCTGGTTGGCCGACGGCCGCAGGTCGCCGTTGGCCACGAGCGTGACTGTCTTCATCGCGATCCTCCCTTTTACAAACGCGAAGCGTTGACCGGTATATTCGCACCGGGAGCATTGCGAATTGTCGTCAATACGCGCACGAGGATTTGATATCCGCGCCCGCCCCGATCCGACGGCGCATTGCGTGCGATCAGCGCCGCCCGAACAGCCGTTCGATATCGCCGAGCTTCAGCTCCACATAGGTCGGGCGGCCGTGGTTGCACTGGCCGGATAGCGGCGTGGCCTCCATCTCGCGCAGTAAGGCATTCATCTCCTCCACGGTCAGCCGCCGCCCGGCGCGGACCGAGCCGTGGCAGGCGATGGAAGAGCAGACCTGATCCAGCCGACGGCCGACCACGGCGGCGCCGTCGGCCAGGAATTCCTCGGATAGGTCGCGCACCATGTCGATGACGGCCTTGCCCTTCAGCATCGCCGGCGCCTCACGCACCAGCACAGCGCCTTCGCCAAAGGGTTCGACCACCACGCCGCACTCGGCCAAAGCCTCGGTGGCATCGATCAGGGCATCGACGCGAGCCGGCCCCAGCTCGATCACCTCCGGCACCAGCAGGATCTGCCGGGCGACACCGCCATCCGCCGCCTGCTGCTTCACCTTCTCATAAACCAGCCGCTCATGCGCGGCATGCTGGTCGACGATCACGATGCCGTCCTGGGTTTGCGCGACGACATAGGTTTCGTGCAATTGCGCCCGCGCCGCGCCAAGGGGATGGGTCACCGGCGTCGGGTCGGCGGCTTCCATCTCCGCCCGCGCGCTGGGGGTGTCGATCACGGCGAAGGCTGCCTGCGCCGCCTCGGCGAACCCGCGCGCGGCGAGACCGGGCCGCTCGGGAAGATAGCGCGCCGCGGCGGCGTGCGAGATCGGCCCGGCGCTTCGGCTGCCGCCCCAGCCGCCTGCATTCGCGGCGGCGACACGCAGACGGTCGAGCGTTGCCGTCGCCACACTGCTGGAGGCGCGTTGCGCCCCCGCCTCAAGCGCGCGTTTGATCGAGCCGACGATCAGCCCGCGTACCGCCTGTCCGTCGCGAAAACGAACCTCGGTCTTCGCCGGGTGAACATTGACGTCGACCATGCCGGGCGGCGCCTCGATGAACAGGGCGACGATCGGGTGCCGGTCATGCGCCAGCACGTCCATATACGCGCCGCGCAATGCGCCGCTGAGCTGCCGATCCTTCACCGGACGCCCATTGACGAAGAAATACTGCTCCCGGGAGGTCGCGCGATTCAGCGTCGGCAGCCCGGCATAGCCGGAGATCAGCAGATCCTCGCGGGTTTCGCCGATCGCCAGACTGTTGGCCGCGACATCCTCACCCAGCACCGCGCCCAGACGAGCGCGCCGCTGAACCGTTTCGTCGCCCGCCTCCGGCGTCAGGGCCAGCAAGGTGCGTTCCTCGTCGACCAACACGAAGCCCAGGTCTGGCCGGCCCAGTGCCAGGCGCTCAACGGCATCGCGCACGGCCTGCGTCTCAGTGCGCGGCGTCTTCATGAATTTGAGTCGCGCCGGTGTGGCATAGAACAGGTCGCGCACCTCGATACGCGTACCCTGCGCGCGCGCCGTCGGGCCTATGACGCGCTTTTCGCCGCCCTCCACGCCGATGGCCCAGCCTGCCTCGCCGCCGCGCGGACGGGACTGGATCGTCATTCTGCTGACCGAACCGATCGACGGCAGCGCCTCGCCCCGGAATCCCAGGGTGGCGATCCGGTCCAACCGGTCTTCGGGCAGCTTGGAGGTGGCGTGACGCTCAATCGCGAGTTCCATCTCGTCCGGCGTCATGCCGCAGCCGTCATCGTCGACGATGATCAGGCTTTGCCCGCCATTGCGCAGGCGCACCTCGATTCGGGTCGCGCCGGCGTCGATCGCGTTTTCGACAAGTTCCTTCACCGCCGCGGCGGGCCGTTCCACGACCTCGCCGGCGGCGATGCGGTTGACCAGTGTTTCAGGCAGACGGCGAATCGTCATGCGCCGAGCATATCAGCGCCGGCGCATGATTCCGATTCTGGTCCGAGCCATTGATGCCGAAAGGGCCGTCCGCCTGGGCGGCCCTTTTCTTTTGCACTCAGTTGGCGGGCGCGGCTGCCGGTTTCGCGGCGGTCGGTTTATCGAACCCTTCAGGTTGCCCGACCATGACGACGGTCAGCTTGGCCGGATCGAGCAGGCGCGCGGCAACGCGCTTCGCGTCTTCCAGCGTCACGCCGTCCAGCAGTGCGTCGCGGCGGTCCAGGTAATCGATTCCCAGGTCGTTGACGCGCAACTGCATCAAAATCGCGGCCAGCCTGTCGGTCGATGTCAGGGAGAGTGGGAATGACCCGGTCAGATAAGTCTTGGCATCCTTCATCTCGGCCTCGGTGATGCCGTCGGTGTGCAGCTTATCGAACACCGCCTTGACCACGCCCAGCGTTTCGGCGGCCGTCGCGTTCCGTGTCGAACCGCCGGCCAGAACCACGCCGCCATACTTATAGGGCGCAAAGGCGCTGGAGAAACCGTAGGAAAGGCCCTTTTTCGTCCCCGCGCCGCGCACTGCATCCATCAAGCGGGATTGGAAGCCGCCGCCGCCCAGAACGTAATTGATGATCTGCCCGGTATACCAATCGGGGTCGTCCCGCTTCAGCCCCGGCGCGCCGATCGAAATCATCGTTTGCGGAATACCGCGCTGGATGGTCACGGTTGTGCCGACATCGGCAACCTTGGCTTCCGGAATCGTAAACGGCGCGGCCTTGGCCGGCAGCGACGCGAAAGTCTTGTCCAGCAGGGCCGACAGTTCAGCCGGCGTGATGTCGCCGGCGGCGGTGATCAGCATCTGGTCGCGGCCGAGACGTTCCTTCAGGAAGCGGTGGATATCGCCCACGGTGATGCTGCGCACACTGGCCACCGTGCCGCTGGGCGAGCGGGCATAAGGATGCCCGGCGAACAGGGTTTCGGTCAGCTTGCGCCGCGCGATCCAATTCGGCTTGCCCAGATCGGTCGCGATCGAGGTCACCATTTCGTTGCGCATCCGCTCAAGCGGTTCCGCGTCCAGCCGTGGCTTTTCCAGCGCCAGGCCCAGCATCTCGAACGCGCGATCGCGATATTGGGTCAGCGTCTTCAATTGGCCTGTCACACTGTCCAGGTCGGCGCCGAAATTAAGACCGATCGACTTGTCCGCCAGTTCCTTTTGGAAGGTGGTCGAGTTGAGATCGCCCGCGCCCTCGTCGAGCATGGAGGCGGTCAGTACCGCCAGACCTTCTTTCCCCTTTGGATCAAGCGCCGCGCCACCCTTGAACGAGATGTCCAGCGACATGATGGGAACGCGGTGGTCCTCCAGCAACCAGGCTTCGATCCCGCCAGGGCTGAGCACGCGCTGAATCTGGAATGCGGCATATGCCGGCGATACGAGCAGCACGCAGGCCAGCGCCGCCAGGACGAACGAACGCACGAGCATATTCATCGGATCGGCCCCGAACTGACCGGCGTCGTGTTCGCGGCGGCGGCCGCATCCATCGGCGCCTTGGTGCCTTCAGCGGGCAGCAGCCAGCCGGTGGCCGACATACCCTTCGGCCCCAATACGGCACGCGCCGCGTCATTGACCTCCTCAAGCGTCACGGCATTGATCGCGTCAGGCCAATTCTCGATATCGTCGATCGTTTGCCCGGTCGCCAAAGCCTCGCCCACCGAATTGGCCGGGCCGTTCAGGCTGTCACGCGCCAAGATCGCATCGGCCATCAGCCGGGTCTTGGCGTCCGAAACCTCGGCGGCGGTCACGCCGTCCTTCACCACTTTCTGGATCTCGGCATCCATCGCCTTCTCCACGTCGGCGATGTCCTTGCCCGGCGCCGGGCTGGCGAACAGGTCATAGGCGACGGGATCGACCGCCGTGTCGTCGTAGGAGCTGCCGGCGGCGGTCGCGACCTTGGATTTGACGGCCAGCGCCTGATACAGCCGGCTGGTCGTCGTGCTGCCGAAAATCTCGTCGAACACCTCAAGCGCCAGCGCCTGCTTTCGCGTCTTGGCCGAGAAATTGGGGGCGACATACAACCGGACGAAGTTCGGCTGATGGATGTTGGGGTCGCGCAGCGTGACGCGGCGCTCGGTTCCCTCCAGCGGGGCAACCTGGGGGCGGACGCGTTCGGGCACGGGATGCGACGGAATCGGGCCGTAATATTTCTCGGCCAGCGTTTTAACCTCTTCCGGTTTCACGTCGCCAACGACGATCAAGGTCGCGTTGTTCGGCGCGTACCATTTCTTGTACCAGGCGACGGCATCGGCGGTGGTCAGCGCCTCCATCTCCTGCTTCCAGCCGATCGCCGGCCGGCCATAGGGAGAGTTGGCCATCAGTGTATAGCGCAGCGCCTCGACAAGCCGCGCCTCGGGCGAATTGTCGATCCGCTGGCGCCGCTCCTCGACGATGACGTCGCGCTCCGGATAGACCTGAGCGTCGGTCAGCGTCAGGTTCTGCATTCGGTCAGCTTCAAGCTTCATCACCAGATCCAGCCGGTCGGACCGGATGGTCTGGAAATAGGCGGTGTAGTCGTAAAAGGTGAAGGCGTTATCCTCGCCGCCGTTGCGGGCGACGATCTTGGAGAATTCACCGGGCCCGACATCCTTCGTGCCCTTGAACATCAGATGTTCGAGAAAGTGCGCGATGCCGGAATGGCCCTGGTCCTCGTCGGCGGCGCCGACGCGGTACCACACCATCTGGGTGACGACCGGCGCCAGATGGTCCTCGATGACTACAACCTGAAGGCCGTTCTGCAGGGTAAAGACGGTGGGGCTAAAGACCTTGGCCGCTGCCCCGCCGCCGCCAAAAGCCAGCAGCAACGCCGCGAAGGCTCCGGCAATCGCGCGGAAAATCATTTAGCAGTCGGCGCGGGAGCCTGAGGCGTTCCGTTAACGTCGGGTGGCGGATTGGACTGATCCGGCGCCGCTGTCTGCGGCTGGGCCGGCTTGGCCGTGGTGGCATCCACATCGTCGCCGAACCAATCGCCATGGAACATCCGGCCGAAGAAGCCGCGCTCCTCCTTCTTAGGCTGCTCGGGCGAACCGGCGCTCGCCTGGCCGCCCATGCTGGAGCCGGCTTCATGTTCGGACGACACCGCGCTGGGCGTTCCCGGCGGCATCAGGTCATAATCCGGCGGCAGCGTCAGCGGCGGGCGCGTAACGACCTGGGTTTCGTCGGGAATATGACGCTCAAGACCCAGCATGCTGCTGAAGCTGTCGCAGCCGGCCAAAGTCAGGACCGAAGCCGCGAGAATTGTTGAACGGACCAACATGCTTTTCGTCAAGGTTGCTTCCTTCGTGCCATTTTGTCGGTCTTGTGGCTGAGGAACATTCCGTCGAACACCAAAACCCCAATTCCCACGACGATCAAGCTATCCGCGATATTGAACGCAGGCCAGCCATAATCGCCGAGATGCGCGTAGAAGAAATCCGCTACGGCACCGAATCTCAAACGATCTACCACATTCCCAAGTGCGCCCCCGATCACCGCGCCGATAGCAGCGGCAAGGATCGGGCTCACCATCCGAGACAGCCATAGCACCAGAAAGACGATGATGACTAGCGACAGAATTGCAAAAACATAAGGGTTGCCGGTACGGAACAGGCTGAAGCTGGTGCCGTGATTCCACCACAGGACGATATCGAAGACTGGCAGGATGCGGATGTCATGCGGATTTTCCCGCAAGCCGACCACCTCCAGCAGTGCCCATTTGGACGCCTGGTCGGCGATCAGCCCGAGCACGGCGGCGATCAGCGCCACCAGATAGATACGCCCGCGGCTCATTCAGCCGCCTTAGGGTACGCCGATACGGCGTCGGTGCAGCGATCACACAACTCCGGATGGTCGCGATGGGTGCCGACCTCGTCCAGCACGCGCCAACACCGGCCGCATTTCTCGCCCGACGCCAGCTTCACCACCACGCCCACACCGGCGACATCCGGCAAGGTAAAGGCATCCGCCGGCGGTGCATCGGCCGACAAGGTTATGTCGGAGGTAATCGACGTTTCCGCCAGATCGATCGTGTTTAGCAAAGCCCGATCGGCGGCATCGTGCACATACAACACCGGATCGGCCTGCAGCGACGCGCCGATCACCTTTTCCGCCCGCGCGATTTCCAGCGCACCGGTGATGACCCGGCGGATTTCGCGCACTCGGTCCCACTTGCCGGCGAGGGTGTCGTTACGCCAGTCGGCCGGGATCGCCGGAAACTCCGTCAGATGCACGCTGCCGGTCTCACCGGGATGCCGGGCAAGCCATGCCTCCTCCGCGGTGAAGCAGAGAATCGGGGCGAGCCACGCCGTCAGGCAGTCGAAGACAGTGTCCATCACCGTCCGGACCGCGCGTCGGCGGAGCGAATCGGGACGGTCGCAATAGAGGCAGTCCTTGCGGATATCGAAATAGAAGGCCGACAGGTCGACGGCGCAGAAATTATGCAGCGTGGTCAGAAGCCCGCGAAACTCGAAGCTGCCATAGGCCTTGCGGACAATCTCGTCGATTTCGACCAGGCGATGCAGCACCCAGCGCTCCAGCTCCGGCATCTCCGAAACCTTGACGCGCTCCGCGTCCGAGAACCCGTCGATCGCGCCGAGCAGATATCGCCAGGTGTTGCGCAGACGGCGATAGCTGTCGGCCTGTGACTTCAATATTTCCGGGCCGATCCGCAGATCGTCCTCGGTATCGCTGGCCAGCACCCACAGGCGCAGAATATCCGCGCCCTGCCGGTCGCAGACATCCTGCGGGGCCGTGGTGTTGCCCAGCGACTTGGACATCTTGCGGCCCTGCTCGTCCAGGGCGAAGCCATGGGTCAGCACCGCCTTGAACGGCGCCGCGGCATGGTTGGACGTGCTGCGCGTGCCCACCGATTCCAGCAAGGACGACTGGAACCAACCGCGATGCTGGTCCGACCCTTCGAGATAGAGATCGGCCGGCCAGGCGAGGTCGGGCCGCGCCTCCAGCACGAAGGCATGGGTCGATCCGCTCTCGAACCAGACATCGACGATGTCGCGCACCTGGTCATATTCGGCCGGATCGTAATCCGGCCCCAGGAAATCCGACGCCGGGCGGGCATACCAGCTGTCGGCGCCGTCCTGTTCGAAGATCGTGGCGATACGGTCCAGCACCGTCGGGTCGGCCAGCGGCTTGCCGTCCGAGCGGCGCACGAAGAAGCCCAAGGGCACGCCCCAGGCGCGCTGGCGGCTGATGCACCAGTCCGGCCGCGAGGCGACCATCGATTCGATGCGGTTGCGGCTTTGCGCGGGAATCCAGCGCGTCTCCGCGATCGCCGCCAGGGCGTGGTCGCGCAGCCGGGTCGTCTCCATCGAGATGAACCATTGCGGCGTGGTGCGGAAAATCAGCGGCGACCTGGAGCGCCAGGAATGCGGATAGGAATGTTCGACCTTGCCGTTGGCGAGCAGCCGGCCGGCCTGGCGCAGATAGGCGATCGACGCCGCATTGGCGTCGCCCATCTTGCCCTTCTGATTATAGACGACCTTGCCCGCGAACAACGCCACGGACGGATAGAACCGCCCCTCGTCGTCCAGCGTGCGCGGCACCTCCAGACCATGGCGCTTGCCCAGGCTGAAATCGTCCTCGCCATGGCCCGGCGCGGTGTGGACGAAACCGGTGCCGGCATCCTCGGTCACATATTCGGCCGGCAGAAGCGGCACGTCGTAGCCGTAATAGCCCTCGGCCTCGGCGATATCGCGGAACGGGTGGGCGGTGACGGTCCCGGCCAGGGCCGAGCCTTTCAGCGTCGCCACCTGGGTCCAGGCGCCGATACCCGCGTGGGTCTGCACGGCGGAGGCGAGCGAGGTCGCGATCACCAGCCGCGTGCCGCGCTCGACCGGCGCCTCGCGCGGATCGACGACCTGATAGACGCCGTATTCGATCTCGTCGCCATAGGCGATGGCGCGGTTGCCGGGCATGGTCCAAGGCGTCGTCGTCCAGATCACGACGTCCGCGCCGTCGAGCGCCGGATCGGATGCCTTCACGACGGGGAAGCGTACCCAGATCGTGTCCGACACATGGTCGTGATACTCGACCTCGGCATCGGCCAGGGCGGTCTTCTCGACCACCGACCACAGAACAGGCCGCACGCCCTGATAGAGCGCGCCGGACAGCAGGAACTTATGAATTTCCCGCACGATCTGCGCCTCGGCGGGAAAGGTCATGGTCAGATACGGGTTGGCCCAATCACCGATCACACCCAGCCGCTGGAACTCGGCCGCCTGGATATCGACCCATTTCTGGGCGAAGGCGCGGCATTCGGCGCGGAAATCCAGGATCGGCACCTGGTCCTTGTCCTTGCCCTTCTGGCGGTACTGTTCCTCGATCTTCCATTCGATCGGCAGGCCGTGGCAGTCCCAGCCCGGCACATAGGGCGCGTCCTTGCCCAGCATCTGCTGGCCGCGCACCACCACGTCCTTCAGGATCTTGTCCAGCGCATGGCCGATATGGATGTTGCCGTTCGCGTAAGGCGGGCCGTCATGCAGGACGAACTTCTCGCGCCCAGCGCTGGCCTTGCGAATTCGGCCGTGCAGGTCCATCGCGCCCCAACGGGCGAGCAGCTCCGGTTCCTTGGTGGGCAATCCGCCGCGCATCGGAAACTCGGTCCGCGGCAGGAAGACAGTGTCTTTATAGTCGGTCATGGCGCGGTTATCCGTCGCCGAATCGCCAGGGTCAAGCTGGCGGCGGCCCAATGGCGTACAAGATGGCGGGGGTCAGTGGGTGATGCCGAGCACGAAAACCCAGCCCGTCACTTTCGACTTCTTGAAGATCGCGGTCTTGTGCGCGCCCTTGAAGTCGTACTCTTCAACACCCTCGGGCTGGAGCAGCATTTTATCCACCAGCGCCTTCAAGGTCGGCTCGCCGAGATCGGAAGGAAATTCGAGAAGGCGGCTCGTGTCCCGGTGCAGCGCCGTCTGCCCTTTGTCGTCGATCGCATAAAACACGACGTCCTTGGGCAGGCCAAGCGTGTCGTCGACCAGCTTCGCCAGCCTTTCCAGCGAAATGGAAACGCCCACGGCGCCGACAACCTTGCCATCCTGCATCACCGGTGTAGCGACGATGGCATTGAAGATGCCGGTGGTCTTGCCAAGCACGAGCGCGTCGTTGACGTCCTTGCCCGCCATCAGCACCGGAAAATAGTCCCTGTCCTTCAGGTTCTTGTCCGTGAAACCGAGCGCGACGGTGTGATACGAACCGTCCGGCTTGGCGAACCAGGTCACCGAACCAGCCGGCAGATCCCCGCTGAACTGCGCCAACGGTCCCTTCATCCGGTCCCACTCAGTCGATTTGACATCGTCCGTGACCGCCAATGCTTTCAGGCCGTTGAGCGCCCCCGTCAAATGCTCCTCGACGATTCCCTGATAGGCGTTGAGCGCCACCCGCGCATCCAAGGTGAAGGCACCGGCGGCACCTTCGGCGCGAGACGGAGTCGATGCCGAAACCAGGAACAGGCCGGCGCACAGAACGGCAAAAAGCGTCTTCATCAACGATAATCTCCAGGGCTTAGTGCGCGGCGCCCAGGACGAAAACCCACCCGGTCGCCTTGGATTTCTTGAAGATCGCGGTCTTGGTGACGCCGTCAACGGTATAGCTTTCGGTCCCTTCGGACTTGGACAGCATCTGCTCCACCGCAGCCTTCAGGCTGTCGCCGCCGACCTGACCGGGGAACGACAGGATCTTGAACGCCTCCCGGTGCAACGGCACCTGGCCGTTCTTGTCCAACGCGTAGAACACGACCTCCTTCGGCAGGCCCAGCGTATCGTCGATCAGCTTCGTCAACTTTTCCAACGAGATGGAGACGCCGAGCGCACCGACAACCTTGCCGCCCTTCGTCACCGGGGTCGCGACCACCACCGTGGTGACGCCCGTCGTCTTGCTGACCACAAGCGCGTCGTTCACGTCCTTGCCGGCCATTAGGATCGGGAAATAATCGCGATCCTTCAGGTTCTTGTCGGTCATGCCCTTCTCGACGGTGGAGTAGGAGCCGTCAGTCTTCGCGAACCACATCACGGCGTCGTTCGGCAGGTCGCCGCTGAACTGCCCAAGCGGACCCTTGATCCGGTCCCAGTCGCCCGACTGGACATCCGAAGTCGCGGCTAGAGCCCGCAGGCCATACAGGGCGCCGGTCAGATGCTCCTCAACCACCCCCTGAAACGCATCGAGCGCGACGCGGGCATCCACCGTGAACGCGCCTGCGGCACCTTCGGCACGGGTTGGCGCCGAAGCGGACACCATGAACAGGGTCGTGCAGAGAACGACGAAAAGCTTCTTGATCATAGATTGTCTCCGGGGGGCGGAATCGAGTGCGCGCACCTGACCACAATCGTGGGGCTACGTCACACTTAAATTCGATGGAAAAGAAGACGGAGCCGGGCCCCGGTCACCCCGGCGACGCCAGCAATGCCACGCGAGCCGCGATCTTGTCGCGGTCGACCTGCTCGACCAACGCCTCGATGCTGTCGAAATTCGCCTCCGGCCGCAACCGTTCGATCAGGCGGACGCGCAGCACCTGGCCGTAGATGTCTTCCGAGAAGTCGAACAGATGCGCCTCCAGCATCGGCTCCTTGGTTCGCCACATCGGGCGGATTCCCAGATTGGCGACGCCGTCGATCCACGTGCTTTCGCCGGGCCGGTCGACCAAGGCGCGGATGGCATAGATGCCGTAAGCCGGCCGCATATAGTCGGTGATTTCCAGGTTGGCGGTCGGGAAGCCGAGCTCGCGCCCCCGTTTGTCGCCGGTAATGACCCGCCCGTCGATCTCATAGGGCCGGCCGAGCAGCATCGCCGCGCGGCGCAAGTCGCCGGCCTCGATATATTTGCGCACGGTGGTCGCCGAATAGACGGTGCCGTCGGCCGCCGCGACGGGGGAGACGCGCGTGACCTTGAAACCGTATGTCTCGCCGGCCGCCGCCAAGGTCTCCATCGTGCCCGCGTGCTTGTTGCCATAGCGGAAATTCCCGCCGGCAACCGCGCGGTCGATGCCCAGCGCACCCGCCAGGACATCCTTGGCGAAATCGTCCGCCGTGACTCCGGCAAGGCGCTGATCGAACGCCAGCGCCACGACATAATCGACGCCCAGCGCCTCCAGCGCGTGCAGCTTGACCCGCAACGGCGTCAGGCGGAATGGCGGCAGGTCGGGGTTGAAAAAGGCCTTGGTGTGGGGCTCGAAGGTGAGGACGCCCAGCGGGCGGCCCTCGGCCTTTGCGATCTTCCGCGCCTCGGCGATGACGGCCTGGTGCCCCAAATGCACGCCGTCGAAATTGCCGAGCGTCAGCACGGCGCCGCGGGCGTCGGGGGTCAGATCGGTTTCGTGTCGGAAAAGCCGCATTAGTTAGGCCCAAAAGAACGAGTAGGCCGATGTTTATCCGTGTTTGTCGAAAGACTCAAAATCGAGACCCAATTCTTGACCATGCGGCTTCCCTGTAACGGGAATCACCCCAGCACGCATTTATAGATAGCGACAAGCGAAGGCAGGTACATCCTCCAAACTGGCTATAGGTTCGGGGTGATGAACGCGTCAACGCGTGGCGGCCATGCCGGGTTAGGGTTTGAAAAAACCGCCCCGGTACGTTAGAGCCCGCCCTTGATCCGGCGGCGCGCACTAAAGCGCCCTGCCCTCTCGGACGGTAAAAATCATGGGTTACAAAGTCGCTGTCGTTGGCGCCACCGGCAATGTCGGGCGCGAATTGTTCAATATCCTGGCGGAACGCAAGTTCCCGGTCGATAAGATCGCCGGCTTGGCATCCTATCGCTCGATCGGCACGGAAGTATCGTTCGGCGAGGACGACATCGTGACGGTCGAGGACCTGGACAAGTTCGACTTCAAGGGCACGGATTTCGTGCTGTCGTCGGCCGGGGCCAAGATTTCCGCCGATTTCGTGCCGCGCGCGACCAAGGCCGGTGCGATCGTCATCGACAACACATCGCAGTTCCGCATGGACCCCGACGTGCCGCTAGTGGTGCCGGAAGTGAACGCCCACGCCATCGCCGGCTATACCAAGCGCAACATCATCGCCAACCCCAACTGCTCGACCATCCAGATGCTGGTGGCGCTGAAGCCGCTGCACGACATGGCGAAGATCACGCGCATCGTCGTTTCGACTTATCAGTCGGTGTCCGGCGCCGGCAAAGACGCGATGGACGAATTGTTCGTCCAGACGCGCGGCATCTATGTGAACGACGCGATGACCAAGGAGCAGTTCACCAAGCAGATCGCCTTCAACGTCATTCCCCATATCGACGTCTTCATGGACGACGGCATGACCAAGGAAGAGTGGAAGATGATGGTCGAAACCAAGAAGATTCTCGACCCCGCCATCAAGGTGACGGCGACCTGCGTGCGCGTACCGGTCTTCATCGGCCATGCCGAGGCCGTGAATGTGGAGTTCGAGCGCCCGATCACCGCCGCCCAGGCGCGCGATGCCCTGCGCAAGGCGCCCGGCGTCAGCGTCGTCGACCACCGCACCGAAGACGGCTTCGTCACCCCGGCGGAATGCGTCGGCGAGGACAACGTCTTCGTCAGCCGCATCCGCGAGGACCAGACCGTCGAAAACGGCCTGAATCTGTGGATCGTCGCCGACAATATCCGCAAGGGCGCCGCGTTGAATGCCGTCCAGATCGCCGAGCGGCTGGTCGCGAAGGATTACTGAACCGGGGAACGGCGGGGTTCAAGTCCCGTATTAGCCGCGTCGGAAGGCGGTTGCGCCGCCCCCCCTCCCCCTGGCGAATGCGTTAAGTAGGAAGTCTGAAGACCACTTCCACAGGATCGTGCTTTACACGCCGTTCTATATTCGCCCGTTTTCATAAGACGTTGAAAATGCCCCCGGCGATAGTGGCGGGGTCGCCGATACGTTGTGGCAGATGGAAGATATCGCGACATTGACCGAACCGATTGCCGCCGCGAAGCGCGGCAGCACAAGAAATCCGCACATTAATAAGCAATCAAAAGGGACATGGAATGTGGACTAACCGTAAGGCAAGATTTACTGTAATCTTGACAGTTATCGTGGCCGCAAATTTATTTCTGTGGCTTTCCCATAAAATACTGGGATATACAATTAAAGACCATGGTGCCTTGTACGGCATCGTCTATATCTTCGACATTACTTTTGTATTTGGGATGGCAATTCTCGGATTTATCACAACCTTTGTGCTGGCTTTCAAACCCGAGGCTCTAAAGCGGTCCATCGAACAGTCGATGGCGAAACAAGCCGCACGAAGAATTTCAAACTGACCCACTACCCAGGTTTTGAACCGGGTTTGACGGCCCTTCAACTGCGCAGGAACAGCCGATAGGCGTCGTTCGCGGTTTCATCCTCATAGGGATAACCCAGCGTTGCGAGACGCGCGTCGAAGCGGGCGCGATCATCCTCGGCGACCTGGATCCCAACCAGAACGCGGCCGTAATCGGCGCCGTGGTTGCGATAATGGAACAAGGTGATGTTCCAGTCGGCCCCGACCCCGTCCAGGAACCGGAGCAATGCCCCGGGCCGCTCCGGAAATTCGCAGCGCAGGATCAGCTCGTCGGTCAGCGCGGGCGCCCGCCCGCCCACCATATAGCGGACATGCAGCTTGGCCGTTTCATCGGCGCTGATGTCGAGCACGCCATAGCCGAGCGTTTCAAGCTGCGCGACGATCTCCGCCTTCTCATGCGTGGCATCGGCCAGCTTCAGCCCGACAAAGACATGCGCCTCGCTGCCACCGGCATAGCGATAGTTGAATTCGGTGACGGTGCGGTTGCCCAGAACCTGAACGAACCGCCGATAGCTGCCGGATGCTTCCGGGATGGTGACAGCGAGCAATATCTCCCGCGCCTCACCCAACTCGGCCCGCTCGGCGACGTGGCGAAGCCGGTCGAAATTCATGTTGGCGCCGCTATTGATGGCGATCAGGGCGCCGGTGCGCCGTGGGTTCGCCAGGGCATAGGCCTTCAACCCGGCAAGCGAGAGTGCGCCGGCCGGCTCGGCCAGCACGCGCATATCCTCGAAGATATCCTTGATCGCGGCGCAGATCGCGTCGGTATCGGCGACCAGCACATCGTCGAGCAGGTCCCGGCAGAGGCGAAAGGTTTCCTCGCCCGCCTGGCGGACGGCGACGCCGTCTGCGAACAGACCAACGCGGTCGAGAACGACACGTTCGCCGGCTGCAATCGCCGCCTTCATCGAGGCGGCATCCACCGGTTCGACGCCGATCACCTTGGTCTCCGGCCGCAGGAACTTGACGTAGGACGCGATGCCGGCCGCAAGCCCGCCGCCGCCGATGGGGACGAAGATCGCCTCGATCGGATCGGGATGCTGATGCAGCATCTCTACGCCGATCGTCCCCTGCCCGGCGATGACATCGCCGTCGTCATAGGGGTGGACGAAGGTCAGCCCCTGTTCGCGTTCCAATGCCTTGGCATGTCCGTATGCCTCGTCGAACGTATCGCCGTGCAGCACAACCGTGCCGCCCCAATAGCGTACGGCATCGATTTTGATCGCCGGCGTGGTGACCGGCATGACGATGGTGGCGGCGATACCCAGTCTGCTGGCCGACAGCGCCACGCCCTGCGCATGATTGCCGGCCGACGCGCAGATGACACCCGCTTCCTTGGCCGCATCGGAGAGCCGGACGATGCGGTTGTAGGCGCCGCGAATCTTAAACGAAAAGATCGGCTGTAGGTCTTCCCGCTTCAGGAAGATCTCGGAGCCCAGCCGTTGCGTCAGCCGCACCATCGGATCCAGAGGTGTCCGCACCGCAACGTCATAGACGCGGGCATCGAGGATTCTGCGGACATAATCGGTCATTCGGCACCTGTCTGGCTCGTGACCCGGGCTGCCCCGTCGTCACCGGCCTGACTATAGCGGATAGTTCATCCGAACTGCCCAGGTAAGCCTGCCCTCCGCAGTGCTGTCATGAAATGTGCGGAGCGCCGGGCCGATGCACAGCCACGCCGACTGCGGGTAGCAACCCGGGCGGGGACCATGAGAAACGGAGTAGGTATTCAAAAGGGGCTTACCGAACGTCCCCCACCGTTGCGGGAGACGTTCCGGTATCCAACTGCGCCGTTCAGCGCGGAAACTTGTAAGCGACGGATCAGATCCGTGCGATAATCCAAGCGACCGTGGCCAAGGGGGCCAGCGCAGCGAAGGCGAAGTTTGCGACGCCTTCGAGTATTTCCCGATTTAACTTCATGTGTAATCTCCTCTTTGCGTATAGTGCCAAAGCGAGAAGCACCCTGTTCACGATGCGAGATATAATCGGTTTTCATTGAAAGGACAGGGCATAGGCCCCTTAATATCAACGACTTGCCGCAATGCAGTCATGAGTTTGCTGCATTGCAATATATCGGTGGCGTTGCGGAAATGACACGGAATTTCGGGAAATATCCGGGAAGACCGTCAGTCTTTTAGGAAAATGAGCGAAACCATGAGCAATACGGATATTTCCAACAATCTCGACGCGTTCTGGATGCCGTTCACGGCGAACCGGCAATTCAAGAATGCGCCCCGCCTTTTGGTTTCGGCCAAGGGCATGCACTACACCAGCCATGACGGCCGCCAGATTTTGGACGGCACCGCGGGTCTGTGGTGCGTCAATGCCGGCCACTGCCATCCCAAGATCACCGAGGCAATCCGCGCCCAGGCGGGCGAGCTGGACTATGCCCCGCCCTTCCAGATGGGCCATCCGCAGGCGTTCGAACTTGCCTCGCGCCTGACGGCGATGACGCCGGGCGATCTGGATCATGTGTTCTTCGGCAATTCGGGGTCGGAGGCGGTCGATACCGCGCTGAAGATCGCGCTGGCCTATCACCGCGCCAAGGGCGACGCCGGCCGGGTGCGCTTGATCGGGCGCGAACGGGCCTATCATGGCGTCGGCTTCGGCGGCATCGCGGTCGGCGGCATGGTCGCCAACCGCCGGCAGTTCGGCGCGCTGTTCGCCGGCGTCGACCACCTGCCCCATACCTATGACGCCAAGCGCCAGGCCTATAGCCGCGGCCAGCCGACGGAGGGCGCCGAATTGGCCGACGCGCTGGAGCGGCTGGTCGGGCTGCACGACGCCTCGACCATCGCGGCCGTGATCGTCGAGCCGATGGCCGGGTCGACCGGCGTTCTGATCCCGCCCAAGGGCTATCTCGAGAAGCTGCGGGCGATCTGCGACAAATACGGCATCCTGCTGATCTTCGATGAGGTTATCACCGGTTTCGGCCGCCTGGGCACGCCGTTCGGCGCCGATTATTTCGGCGTCCAGCCCGATTTGATGACCACCGCCAAGGGCATCACCAACGCCGCCGTGCCGATGAGCGCCGTGTTCACCAGCAGCAAGGTCTTCAAGACATTGATCGAGGCGACGCCCGAGGGCGGGATCGAGCTGGCGCACGGCTATACCTATTCCAGCCACCCGCTGGCGACGGCCGCCGCGCTGGCGACGCTGGACGTCTATCGCGACGAGGGCCTGTTCCAGCGCGCGCATGACCTGTCCGGCTATTGGGAGGATGCGATCCACAGCCTGAAGGGGACGCGCCATGTCATCGACCTGCGCAATATCGGGCTGGTCGGCGCGATCGAACTGGAACCGCGCCCAGCCGCGCCGATGAAGCGCGCCTATGACGTGTTCACCGGCTGCTATGCGGACGGGGTGATGGTCCGCCAGGCCGGCGACACGATCTGCCTGTCCCCGCCGCTGGTCATCGAGAAATCGCAGATCGACCAGATCGTCGAGACGTTGCGCAAGGTGCTGCAGGCGGTCGAATGAGAACAGGCTGTTGAGCTCTCCACCTTACAATCGGGCCCTGCCGCCCGGCGACGTGAACCGCCTCGTCGCCGGGCGGCACAGCTATTTCCTGGTGAACCGGTACGGACCTGGCGCCCTTCAACCTGCTCTGCCTGCCGACGGAAGCGATGCCTCCAATTGCCGGGTTTCGGGAAGTCACCGAACTGGACGTGCACCCCTTGGCGCCTAAAGTTGAATAAAGCGGCGCGAACCCAAGTCCCGGCAAAGGCCGACGAAGCCACACACACGTCACCGCTCTCGCTCTTCCTCGTCTTCCTGCGGCTGGGACTGACCAGCTTCGGCGGCGTGGTCGCCCATTACGGCTACTTCCGCGACGCCTTCGTCCGTCAGCGGCATTGGGTGACCGACCAGGAATTCGCCGACATCGTCGCGCTGTCTCAGGTGCTGCCGGGCCCGGCATCGAGCCAGGCCGGGATCACCATAGGCCTGATTCAGGGCGGCATCTGGGGCGCCATAGCGGCGTGGTCGGGCTTCACCCTGCCCTCCGCCGCGTTGATGATCGCGTTCGGCTATCTCGCCAGGATGCCGGAGATCGCCGAGTTCGCCCGCCCGCTGCACGGGCTGCTGATCGCGGCGGTGGCCGTGGTGGCGCAAGCCGTCGTCGGCATGGCGCGCGGGTTCATCCTGAGCGCCTGGCACGCGCTGATGGCGTTGGCCGCCGCCGCCGCCGTGTTGACGCTCCATGCCTCCTGGGTTGTGATCGCCATCATCGTCGCTGCCGGCGTGTTGGGGTGGAAGGCGCTGCCGCGAACAGAGGCAACGCTCGCGCTGCGCCACATCCCGACGCCCTGGCCCCGTTGGATGTCCAACCTTGCTGCCATTGCGTTTTTTGCCCTGCTCGTCGTCCTGCCGATCGCGGCGCACCTGACCGGCATCCATGCGGTCGCCGTGTTCGACCGCTTCTATCGCGTCGGCGCGCTGGTATTCGGCTCAGGGCCGGTCGTCCTGCCGATGCTGGCCCACGAGGTCGTGCCGACCGGTTGGGTATCTCAATCCACTTTCATGGCCGGGTACGGCGCGGCGCAGGCCCTGCCCGGGCCGCTCTTTACCTATGCCGCCTATCTGGGCGCGGTCATGAACGGCAGCCCAAACGGCTGGTCGGGCGGTTTGCTGACGCTCGGCGCGATCTTCTTGCCATCTTTCCTGATGGTGATCGGCATTTTCCCGCACTGGACCGCGCTCAGGCGCAACCAAGACGCATCCGCCGCGCTGGCCGGTATCAACGCCGCAGTGGTTGGGCTGTTGCTCGCCGCCTTCTACAACCCCGTCTGGGTCGCCGGAATCCACACCGTCCTCGATTTCGCGATTGCGGCGGCCGGCTTCGTTGCGCTCCAATTCAAGCGCGTGCCGACCTGGGCGGTTGTGATCGGCGTGGTGGCTTTGGCGTGCGTTGCCGGATGACGGTTGCCCGGACCGGGCCGCCGCCATACACTTCGTTCAACCAATTGGGAGGAAGCGGATGTTCAAGCTGAAGATGACCGACAGCGAAGTCGTCGATGTCTTCACGACGATGACGTCCAGGCTGGACAGCGTCGGCGGCATCAAGGACATCAACCGGCAGACCATGGTCAATCTGGCTGAGCGGTTGATCAAGCTGGCCAACGAAGGCCACCCGGAAGAGGGCGACACCTATCTGGAGGTGCCGGCCAGCCAATATACCGATCCTGCTGTGTTCGAGGCCGAAAAGCGCGGCATCTTCGACCGCACGCCCTTCGTCGCCGGGCTGTCGCACGACGTGAAAAACCCGGGCGACTGGATCAAGATCGACGAATTCGGCACGCCGACGATCGTGACCCGCAACAAGGCGGGCGAGGTCAGGGCGTTCGTCAATTCCTGCCGCCATCGCGGCTCCGCCCTGGTGTATGACGAGCGTGGATCGAGCACCGGCTTTACCTGCCCCTATCATGCCTGGAGCTACGATCTGAACGGCAAGCTGCTGGGCATCAGCTGCAATTCAAGTTTCGGCAACCCCGACAAGTCCGACCTCGGCCTAGTGCCGCTCGACTGCACGGAACGCCACGGCATCATCTTTGTCGCCCCCAAGCCGGACCTGAAGATCGACTGGGACGCATTCATCGGGCCGGAGCTCGACGCCGAACTGCCGCATTGGGGATTCGACAAGGTGCAGGGTGACAAGGTCGGGCCCATCCCGCTGGACGGCAACTGGAAGCTGGTACTGGAGACCTTCCTGGAATCCTACCACTTCAATTATGCCCACAAGGACAACCTGGCCCACTATTACAACGGCAACGTCAACACGGTGGACATGCTGGGGCTGCATCTGCGGACCTGCACATCGCTGAACACGATCCAGAAGGACCTGCCGAACCTGCCGGTCGAGGAGTGGGTTCCGGAGAACTACATCCACGTCAAATATGTGCTGTTCCCCGGCACGGTGATGATCAACAGCGCCCAGGGGATGGAGTTCTATCAGATCGTCCCGGTATCGGTGGACAAGTCCATCGTCCGCCATGCCTCATACAGCAGGGTGGATCTCGCCGACCCGGCCAACGCCGCGATGTATGAGCGCGTATGGGAAAGCGCCCATACCGTCGTTCAGAAGCAGGACTTCCCCTTTGGCGTTACCACCGCCCACGCGGCACTGAAGGCTGGGGGCATTCCAAAGCTGGTGTTCGGCAAGAATGAATGGGCGCTGCAGATTCTGCACAAGCAGATTCGGGCGCGCATGGCCGAGGTTGGGCTTTAGCAAAGAGCCTCGCCCCTCGGGGAAGAGGCGTAAGAAGAGATTTAACGCGGCGTCCGTGTCGACAGGATGATCGCCGATCGCGTGTCCAGCACGCCATCGGTATCGCGGATCGCGTCCAGCACCTTGTCGAGCTCGGCCATGCTGCCGGCCTGGACGATCGCGATCAGGTCATCAGTGCCGCTGGTGGAATAAAGGCGGCTGAGGCCGTTCAGTTTCAGCAAGTTCCGCTCGACGGCGGCCTGCAGCTTGGGCGACACGCTGATCGACACATGCGCCTGGACGGTGTTGTGTTCGGCCAGCTGGCTGGGTTTTAGCGTATAGCCGGCGATGGCGCCCGATCCCTCCAGCCGCTCGATCCGCGCCTGCACGGTCGAGCGCGAAACGCCGAGGCGCCGCGAGAGTTCCGAGTTCGACATCCGGGCGTTCTGCGTCAGCAACTGGATGAGGCGCGAATCAAGTTCAGGTCCAAGCATGCGGGAAATTAGCACTGCCCGGCGCGGTGGAACCAGAGGTTAACTTTGGATCGTCAAACCGGCGGCCTCCAGACCGGCCTTGGCGCACAACTCGTCGTTATCCGACGTATCGCCGGTCACGCCGACCGCGCCGATAACAGTGCCGTCAGCGCCCAGGATCAACAGCCCGCCTGCTGCCGGAATCACGCCGTGCGGCGCAATTGATCCCAGGGAAGCAACGAAGCTTGGCCGCTCCGCCGCCATCTCGCCGATCTTGCGTGACGACACACCCATCGCCAACGCGCCGCCGGCCTTGCCCATCGCAATCTGCGGCCGAAGCGTCGAAGAACCATCCTGCCGCTGAAACGCGATCAGATGCCCACCCGCATCCAGCACCGCGACGCTGAGCGGTTTCAGCTTCAGCTCCTGCCCCTTGGCAAAGGCGGCGGCGATGAGGGTTTTGGCGGCGGCGAGTGTGAGGGGGGTCATTCGGAACTCTCTGGCGGGCAAGAAGATCGCACACATCTGGACACGCCTCACCGGCGGGCCGCAAGCATGAGAGCGCCCGGCCATTAGGCCGAGCGCGAATACCTCAAGCCGCCGCAGCAGTCATCTTGAAGATGCCCTGGGCGTTGCCGCTGTCGAAGGTCAGGTCCAACGCGTTGCCGCCGGGAAACGGATCGCGGCTGATGAACTCATAGAACGAACCCGGCACCAGCATCCTGACGATGCCGTCGGCGGCGGTGCGGAAGCGACGTTCGACCAGATCAGCCTTGTAAGCCGTCTGCCGGACGCGGCCGGTCGATGAAACCTCGACCTCATCTTTGATCGGCCGGCCGAGCGCGCGCTGTTGCTCCGCCAACGCCACGACGTCGCCGACCCGGTCGGTCGCGTGATTGAAGGCGTTGCCTTCGGTCGAAATCCACGCGGCCTCAGCCGATTCTTCCAGCAGCAGCCGGTAATCCTCGATCGTCGGCATCTCATGCTGCCGGTCGAAAGCGGCGGCTAAGGCGGGCAACCCGGCGATCGCCATGGGCAGCGGCGCCTGCTGGGACGCCGCAAGGGTCGCGAGCAGGAGCCGCGCCTCGGCGGTTAATGGATCGCGCGAACTGTCGAACACACGGCGTGCCGTCGCCTGGAACGCCGAAGAGAAGCGTTCGACATGCAATTCGCTGACGAAGAATTGCGGGATCGTCTCGGGCAGGTCGTTATGGGAATAGGCACGGCCGGTCATGCGCAGACGGTCCAGCGGATAGAGTCCCGCCATGCTGTATCCGAGCTGCCCGAGGATGCGCGCAAAAGCCTGCTCGCCCGGCGGCAGGGCGCCGGTGTCGCTGTCGGCGAAACGTACGGTCCGCAACGCGCCGTGGTCGAACAGGATGCGGCGGCCGGCCAGAACCCGGTTGGCGACATAGCCGGCGCCGGTCGGCACGCGCGCCAGCAGGCCATGCATCAACACGATGTTGAGCGCCATGGCGACGACGGCGCGCGACGCGGTCTTGCCGTTTCCGCGCAAGGCCGGATCGATCTCGATGGTGTCGAGCATGCTCGCCGCGGCTTCGTCGCCGAGCACAGCCTTAACCAGAGTTGAAAATGTATCGTCCTGCGGAATCATCGAGCGTCCCCTGTCTCAAGGGCGCTGGATACAGCCCATCCTCGACGCCGGTTAGGACGCTATGTCAGGGGAGGATTGCAGGAAACGGCGGTATTCTGTCGCAAAAACGCCTTATTTGCCCCTCGCCTACTGACCATCGACGCTGTAGGCGAGCAGCACATTGCCGGTTGCCTCGCCGACATAGCCGTAACCGGAATTGGTGTAGAGAATTCCGTCCACCACCACCGGCCCCGGACCGTCGATCGAGCCGCCATGGCCGGGGACGCCGTCCACCGGGTCGTAGGTCTGCTGCGTATCGACATCCCAGATCACCTTGCCGTCCACCGCCGAATAGGCGCGCATATGGCCGTCGATGGCGCCGGAGAACACGACGCCGGGAATGGCCGTCGGCGCCGCGGTTTGCGCCGGGCTGCAATCGGTGCGGCCGTGGCAGTCGGCGGCCGGTGCGTGCCAGACGATCTTTCCGGTTGCCGGATCGATTGCGAACACGCCGCCGCCGCTGGTCGGGTCGAGTGTCGTCGGTACGCCCATGATCGTGGCCCGCGCCCCAGCCTCGCCGTTGATCGCAACGGTAAAGCGAAAATCCGACAATGGCGCATAGAGCAGCTTGCCATCGGTTGCCATGCCGAACTCGATTCCGCCCTCATAGCCGCCCTTGCCGATCCGGGTCTGCCACAGGATCTTGCCGCCATTGTCCGGATCCATGCCGTGGACGACGCCCGACTTCTGGCCGGTCATCACAACACGCTTCCCGCCGGGCAGGTCAGCCAAGACCGGCGACGAACCGAAGTCGTAGTCCGGTCCGTGCTTGCATTTCATCGGATCCGCCGGCGTGGCACAGGGCTGGAACTCGACATCGTCGTGATAGGTCTGCTGCGACCACAACACATGCCCGTCTTTCATATCGAATGCCATGACAGCCTCGGTCGTCTTCGGCTCCGGCCCGGTATAGTCGTTGCCGGTGCCGACATAGACGGCATGGGCCTTTGGATCGACCGTTGGTGCGCCCCAGACCGAACCGCCCGCCGGGCCCCACAATTTCTTGCCCGTTCCGTCATCCACCGTCGGCTTCGGTTCGCCGGCAATTGTGTGGGTTTTCCAAATCTGCTTGCCGCTGGCCGCGTCCAGCGCCACGACGCTGCCGCGGAACGTGCAGCAGGTATAATCGGGGCCCGTCGCCGTCTCCTCGCGCGAAGCGACGCCGACATATAGGCGGCCGTCATACAGGTTGGGCGCGGCGGTGATGTAGGTGAGCGGGTGGTCCTCGACCCGCTGCTTCCAGATCGCCTGGCCATTGGTTGCGTCGATCGCATAGACCTGCCCGCGCAGGTCGCCGAAAAAGGCGGTCCACTTGCCGCCGACCTGCCCGATGGAAATCGCCGTGCGCACGCCGGCATCCGCTTCGAACTGCCATTTGATGCAACCGGTTTTGGCGTCCAGGGCGAAGACCTTGTCCGACGCCGTGCCGAAGAAGGCGGTGCCGCCGACAATGGTCGGCTGGCCGTAGACGCGGATCACGCCCGGCACCGCGAAGGCCCATTTCAGCTTCAGCTTCGGCACGTCCGCCGCGCTTAGGCCCGCGCCAGCTGCCGACTGGAAGCGCTGGTTGCCGTTGCCGTTGCCCCAGCCGTTCCACGATGACCGGTCTTTGACCTTATCGAACGACGCCGTCTTGTCGGCACAGTAAGCCTTCGCCGGAATTCCG
Organism: Alphaproteobacteria bacterium; assembly: GCA_965276835.1. Classification (GTDB taxonomy): domain Bacteria; phylum Pseudomonadota; class Alphaproteobacteria; order BOG-932; family Roseiterribacteraceae; genus BOG-932. The sequence continues at coordinate 5,453,824 of OZ255631.1, read as the reverse complement.
CCCGAAGTGAACTGCTTGCCGGTCAGGAAGATGGCGACCGCATGCATCTCCGCATCGTTCAGCGCCCGCCCCTGCGCCGCCATCGGCCCGTCGATCAGGGCCTTTAGGACCAGTTCCGGCTCGAACGACTTGAACGCCTCCCGCCGGGGCGCGCGCTCATTGCCGCCATTGTGGCAGGCCGCGCATTGCTGGGTATAGACCGCCTCGCCGTCACGCGCGGCAAAGGCGACGGGGGCATAGGTTGCGGCCAGAAGCAGCAGACCGATCAGCAATGTCTTCAAAGCACGTCCCCCCGCATCGCCGTTCCCGGCGTTCGTTCTTGATAACCGAAAGACGTTAGTCGCCCGATGAGCAGTCGATGGCAAGACCGGTGCATTAGTGTACGGCGGACATACACGGGAAATTCGGCCACATAGCGCGGTTTTGCACAGTCGCGGAGAGAAAGGCATATGCACCCTCATCCGGCCCTTCGGGCCACCTCCCGTCGAACGGGAGAAGGCATTGGGCATTGAAGCCTTCTCCCGTTCGACGGGAGAAGGTGCCGCCACGACCAAAGGTCGTCAAAATGTTAAGCCGCCTTTGGCGGCGGGCGGATGAGGGTGCAAAGGATTTACTCTTCACCGCCCTGCAGCGCCAGAAGGATAACCGTCAGAATCCCATCGCCATTCGTCAGAATATCGGTGTTCCAGAGACGCAGCACCCGCCATCCCTGACTCTCAAGCCAGACAGTACGTCGTTCGTCGTAAAGATTGTCGGCATGCTGCCGCCATCCGCCTCGACCGGATGCTGGCGACGGAATTTAAAGTCTCGCAATTGGCGACCTCGCAGCAGCCACCATAGACGCCGCTCAGCGTCCGTCATCTGGTTCGGAGTTTTCGGGCGCGTTGGATGGGGAACATTCAAGTGTCAGCGGAAGACACGTGCACCCTCATCCGGCCCTTCGGGCCACCTTCTCCCGTCGAACGGGAGAAGGCTTCTGAAGCCCTCGCCCATGAAATGGGAGAGGGTGGCGCGCAGCGCCGGGTGAGGGTGCAGGGGATTTGAGTTCATGCGCCTTCGCCCCGCATCCAGAGATTGGATGCAGGTCGAACACGGCTTGGACATCAGACAGAGGAAAACACGACGACACGTCATCACAACCGACACTCAGATCGGTGGTCCGCGATTGCGGCGGCCCTTTCGGGCGTGGGTGCCCGGATTGTGCGGGCTGCTCGGCGGCAGGCGGAAGCCCTTGGCCGGGAGCGCTGATTTGGCCGGGGCCGGCATCGGCGACGCCGTGGCGAGGAGCCTTGCCTGCATGCCGAGACGGCGCGGTTTCGCGCCGGCGGGCAGGCCGTTGGGTGTGGGTTTGGCAGGGAACGCGACCTGAACCGGCTTGCGGTCGGGCGGCGGAGCGAAGGGATCGTTCTCAGGCGGCTCGGCGCCCAATGTCTTGCGGATGCCGGCGACCACCTCATCCAAGGGACCGCGCCGATAATCGCTGGGATCCCGCAGGTCTTCGCGCTCACCCCGGCTGTCGCGCCTGCGTTCGTCGGGATCGCGCAGATCGTTGAGATCGTTGATATCCAGGTCGGCGCGAGAGACCGCGAGGCCGAGGCCGAACTTTTCCCGGTCAGGGCCACGGAAAAGTCCCTGCAATTCTAATTCCAGAACGATGATCTGACGTACGGCGCGACAAATCCGATCGAACTGGGCAACCTGGCCGTTACGGCCGAGCAGCACTTCCCATCGCCGTTCGGGCGGCACGAGATCGAGCGATGCGTCGAGCATCTCCACCCGCGCCATGCCCATGTTCCGCAGCCGGTCGAGCTCGGCCAGCCGCCCACGCGTCAGCGCGGCGGCCTCGGCGGCCGGCAGTTGATCGGGATGAGCGATATCGGGACACATGAAGAACATTATGGGAACTTATGTGTGCGCCGTCAAGCCCTTTTTCTTAAGCCTTCTCCCGCTCGGCGGGAGAAGGTGGCCCAAAGGGCCGGATGAGGGGGCGGAAGAAAGAAACCCAAGGCACCCTCACCCTCCCATTGCTGGCGCAATGGGTCCCTCCCTCTCCCGTCGAACGGGAGAGGGGCTTCGCAATCTCTCAATCCCGCGCGCCCTCCAGTAAGCCCTTCAAATTGCTGCTCATGATCTTCTGCTGGTCGGCGGCGGTCAGGCCTTCCAGTTCCGCCAGGAAATCGAGCGGCTCGACCACGCCTTCAGGGTGCGGCCAGTCGCTGCCGAACAGGACGCGGTCGGCGCCGATCTGGCCGACCAGTTCGGGGACGGAATCTTCGTTGAACGGAGCGACGAAGAAGTTGCGGCGGAAGACTTCGGCCGGGTGCTGTTTGAAGTGCTGGGGCATCTGGCCGTAGACGTGGTTGAAGGTCTTGATCAGCCCGTCGACCCAGAATGCGCCGTTCTCGATGCAGGCGATGCGGACGTTCGGGTGCCGGTCGAATACGCCGTGGCAGATGATCGCCGAGACCGTATCGGCGATGGCGCGGTCGATCATGCGCTGGCAGGCGGAGAACGGATCGGGCTCGAACGGCTTCCATTCCTGGCCGCCGACCCACATCTGGGTCAGGATGTCGTAGCCGGAATCCGAGGCATGCAACGAGACGAAAATCTTCGACTCGTTGACCCGGGCCCAGAACGGATCGAACTCCTCGAAGCCCATCGAGCGGCTGCCGCGATAGCCGGGGACCGGCGCCGGGCGGATGACGACGGTGCGGGCGCCGTTGGCCAGCGCCCAATCCAGCTCCTTCACCGCCTGGTCGACATCGGCGAGCGAGATCACCGGCGTCGCAAAGATGCGGTCGGCGCGGGCGAAGCCCCACTCCTCAGCCGTCCACCGGTTCAGCGAATGCAGCGCGGCGTTCAGCAGGTCGTGGTCATAACTCATCCGCCGTTCGATGGCGGAGAACAGAGTCGGGAACATGATCGTCGCATGGATGCCCTGCTCGTCCATCACCGGCAGGCGGTCGGCGCCGTTGCGGAAGGACGGGCCGGATTTGATCGGCGCGCCGGTAATCTCGCGCAGCGACAGGCCGTCCTTATTCTCCGCCCGGTAATAGGGCAGATGTGCGCCGGGCGCGGCGACCACGTCGAAGGTCGGGTTCGGGATGTAGTCGGAGATCTGCCCGCCGATCGCGAGTTTCGTACGCCCGTTCACCTGCACGAACTGCAGCGCCTTGGCATATTTCTTCGGCAGGTACCGCGTGATCGCGTCAGCCGACTCATAGAAATGGTTGTCACAGTCATAGACCGGATAGGGCAGGCTGTTGCGCATCGCGTATCTCCTTGTCTTGATCGCCCGATTATAGGCAGCCATTCACATTTAACCAAGTGCTTGCTTGGTCTCTCAGACAGCTATAATCGAAAAACCCCATGCATGACCGGGATGCACCGCCCGCCGATCGTTGCCGTCACCTGCCCCGCCGCATTCTTTATCGCAGTAGCGAACAGTCTGCTTGGACGACCCATTTCGGCACCCTGCTCGATATCATAGCTGTGCTCGATATCCTTGGCGGGATCGAGAGATGTCAGCAGCGCGGCCAGAGTCACGTTGGCGCTGCCGGTCGCGGGATCCTCGGGAATCCCTTCCAGCGGCGCAAATACCCGGCTCCGCAACTGCGCCGAACCATCGCCCCTCTTGCCGTAGAGATGCACGGTCAGGCGTTTTCCCAATTCTGAAAGAGACGCAAGCGTCTCGACGAAACCGCGAGCGTCAGGACTTGCGCGGGACAGCGCGCCTATATCAGCCACCTCGGCGATCACGACCGGCACGCCCACCGAAGCAATGACCGGATCGTGCGCCGCCGTGGAGAGTTCTTCAGGTCTAAGCCCGACGCAGGCGGCCACCCGTTCTACCGGCACAACAGCACCGATCGAAAGTGGGCGCGGGGCGTCAATCCGCGCCCCAATCGCCGCGCCTGTTCCATCGCGCTCGATATGTACGCGCACCAGCCCTGCCATCTCTTCGAAAATAAAATGGTCAGGCACGCCCCCCTGCCGCTGCGCCAGAACGAACCCGGTGCCGACATTCGGGTGGCCGGCGAAAGGGTGTTCGCTACGCGGCGTGAATATCCGCACATGGGCTGAGTGGCGCGGATCGTTGGGCGGCAGGACGAAACTCGTCTCGGATAAATTGAATTCCGCGGCGATTGCCTGCATTTCCTCACCCGACAAGCCGTCGGCATTGGGAAAAACCGCCAAAGGATTGCCGCCGAACCGATGTTCCGTAAATACATCGAGGGTAACGAATTCGTATTCCCGCATGATCTGTTCACTGCGTTGCGCATGGGCCGGATGGGTCCAACTGTAGTCCGCCGCTATGACCCAGGCCAAAGCATTCTTGTCCGCTCCGCCCTCCAGGTCTTCAACATCCCACACCGGATGCCGCGCTTCGCACGGCTTGTCGGATTAGGCTGCACTCATTCGCCCTGCGTTTGCTATTATGCGCGCTTAAGGGAACACAAAATGCCTCAGCTATGAGCGTCTTACATTTTCTGGACACTGCCATTTACCGAATCCAACCAGCGTTGATTGCCGCCGCGGTGAGCTGCTGGGTGATAGGGGTCTTCGGCACGTTCCGCGCAATGCGCAGAACACCGCCCCGCCGCTATAGCCGGACGTTTATTATCGCAATGATCTGCTTTGCCGGTATTGTCGGCGGGGAGATTGGGATGGCCTCGGTGTTAAGTGGGGCTGCTTTAACCGAGATCGGGCCCATCCTGAGTGGAAATATTCAGTCCGTAACGGTCAATGGACACAGCGCGGACCGCGCCGATGATCTAGTCAACGCCCTGCGGACTATGCATTCAACCATGGGCCATCATTCCCATCCGACCGACAATTTCCAGGTCCGGTTGAAGACCACATCTGGACAGTTGGAGTTAAATTTAGCCCGCGATTCCACCGACCCACATGAGTATTGGGCTTTCTACCCAGGTTTTAATTCGACGACCAACAACGCCGTTGCGCATGTTTTTACAGATACCCTCGATAAGGCGGACAGAGCCCCACCATGAACGCGCGGAAGCCTTTATCGGGTAAAGGCACCGTATACATCGGATGAGCGAAGCTTAATCTGACAATCGATCTTGCAGCCTAGTCCGACCTACTTTTTTTCGCGCGTGACGATCAGGTTCAGATGCGTATCGACCCGGGCGATATAACCGGGCGGGCAGAGTGTCGTTGAATCCGGCTCTTCGAAAATCGCCGGTCCGGCGATACGGTCGCCGGGCGCGAGGCGCAGCCGGTCATAGACATGCGTGTCGGCAAAACCCCCGGTTTCGGGAAAATAGGCGCGCCGCCGGTTCTTGAACGCCCGCGCCGGATCGCCGTTGCCCGCTGCAACCGCCGGCGTGTCGGGCTTGGCGACGATGCCCATCGCGCGGACGCGGCAATTGACGATCTGACAGGGGTCGGCCGGGCGCATGCCGCACAGTTCGAAATACTTCACACGAAACCGGTCTTCGGCTGCACGTATGGTGTCTTCAGTCACCGGTCCATCGGTGATTTCGATGGCGATATCCAGCGCCTGGCTGGCGAAGCGAAGATCGAGCGAGCGCTGTATCTCGACCGCTGCGCCTTCGCCCGAGACGGCAAGTTCGCCCCGCCCCTTATCCTCTAAACGCGCGAGCGCGCTGTTCAGCATGTCACAATCCGCCGAGGCAGCCGGCATGATCGTGGTCGCGACATAATCATAGGCGAGATCGGAGACCAGCAGTCCGAAGGCCGATTTCACGCCGGGCGACGGCGGCACGACCACGGTCGGGATATCGAACAACTCCGCCACCCGAACGGCATGGAGCGGGCCGGCCCCGCCGAACGCCGTCAGCGTGAAGTCGCGCGGATCGATGCCGCGCTGGAGCGTCACAACCCGGATCGCGGAGGCCATATGGGTGTTGGCCAGATCGTAGATGCCCTTGGCGGCGGTCACCGCGTCCATCCCAAGCTTGTCGCCAAGCTGCCGCGCGATGGCGGTATGGCTGAGTTCCGGAAATATCTTCATCCGGCCGCCCAGGAAATAACCGGCGTCGAGATAGCCCAGCACGATATTGGCGTCGGTGACGGTCGGCTCGGTTCCGCCGAAGCCGTAACAGGCGGGTCCCGGCGACGCCCCGGCGCTGCGGGGGCCGACCTGCAGGAAGCCGCCGGCATCGACCCGGGCGATGCTGCCGCCGCCGGCCCCGACCTCCGCCAGATCGACCACCGGCACCTTGATCGGCTCGCCCGCATCGCGCGCGCCGGAGCTGGTTCTGCCGCCGACCCGAAAATCATGGGTGATGCTGGGCACGCCGTCGCGGATCACCCCCGCCTTGGCGGTCGTGCCGCCCATATCGAATGAGATCAGGTTGGGAAAGTCCGACACCCGTCCCAGATGCGCCGAGGCGACGACGCCCGCCGCGGGACCGGATTCGATGAGATAGGCCGCTTTCCGTACGGCGGCGGCGGCGCTCATCACCCCGCCACTCGACTGCATGATCTGCAGCGGGCAGGTCACGCCGAACTCCGCCAGTTCCCGTTCCAGGGCGTGGACATAGGTGGAGAGCATCGGCCCGATATAGGCCGACAGCACAGTCGTCGTCGCCCGCTCATACTCGTTATATTCGGGCCAGACCTCCGACGACAAAGCGATATGGATGCCGGGGAAGCGGGCGCGGGCCAGCTCGGCGAGACGCTGCTCGTGCGACGGGTTGGCATAGCTGTGCAGCAAGCAGATCGCGATCGCCTCCGGCTGCTTGCGGGCCAGGGCATCGAGCGCCGCCTCCGCAGCCGGCACATCCAGCGGCGTCAGCACATCGCCGCGATGATCCATCCGCTCGACAAACTCGGCCACCAGATTCCGCGGCACCAAGGGCGGAGAGCGCTCATAGAAAATATTGAACCGGTCGGGCCCGACCGGCCGCTGCTTGCTGAGCAGGAAGATGTCGCCGAAGCCCTTGGTGGTGAGATAGGCGACGCGCGCGCCCTGACGCTCCAGCACCAGGTTAGTCGGCAAGGTCGTGGCATGGACGAGGCGGCTGACGTCGCCGGGAAAGCGGCCGACCTCGAACAGAGCCTGCCGGATCGCGGTCATCACCCCTTCGACGGGATTGGCCGGCGTCGTCAGCGTCTTGACGTTATGCAAGCGGTCGCTGCCATCCTGGGCCAGCACCAGATCGGTGAAGGTGCCGCCGATATCGACGCCGATATAGACGCTCATGACCGGCGCAACGCTTCGGTCGCGGCCAAATCGACATCACCTTCGCGGTCGACGGCGACGCCGTAGGACAGAGCGGCATCTTCGGGCGATACCATTCCGGCGACAACATCCGCCGCCACCGCTGCCGGATCGCGCGCGAAGGGATCGCCGAATCCGCCGCCGCCCGGCACCGTCACGGTCAGCACGTCACCCGCCTTGACCGGATGGTTGGTCTTTTTCGGCGGCAGGACCAGTTCGCCGGAACCACCGGCATTCAGCACCCAGCCGCCGCCGCGCCCGGCCTGCCCGCCCGCCGCGCCCTGCGGCTTGGTGCGGCAACGATCGGTCGCGCGCACGGTGATCTGTGCGTCGGTCAGGAACTCCAGCTCCTTGATCGTGCCCGCCCCGCCGCGCCATTGGCCCGCCCCCGCCGAATCCGGCAGCAGTTCATAGCGGTGATAACGGACGGGGTTCTGCCACTCGTAAGGCTCGATGTTGCGGTCATAGCCGCCGCTGGCGAAGAAGAAGAACGGGATGCCGTCCACGCCGTCATGCCCGGGCCGGCCACCGCAGGCGCCCATATTGATGTCCAGCATCGCGTAGGGACGCTTGCCATCCTGATGCCGCCCATGCGCGTTCACCGTGTGAACGGTCGCGGAGGCCGCCATGGTCTTGTCGGGATAGATCTCGGCGAAGGCGCGGAAGATGGCATCGATGATCGCCTGCCCCGCCGCCATGCGCAGGTTGCACGCAGCCGGATAGGCGGCATTCACCAGCGACGCGTCGGGAAACAGCGTCGCGATCGGCCGGTAAAAGCCCTCATTCATCGGGATATCGGGATCGAGGAAACAGCGCAGCGCAAAGACGGTGCAGGACAGGGACTGCGAGTAAGACGCGTTGATCGGCCCGCGCGCCTGCGGAGCCGTGCCGGTGAAATCGACCCGGCAGTCCGACCCGGCGATGGTGACGGTCGCGACGACCTCATAGGTCTTGTCGGGCTCGACCCCGTCCTCCTCGACCGTATAGCTGCCGCGATAGCTGCCGTCGGGGATGCCTTCGAAGCCGAGCCGCACCAGCCGTTCGGAATAGTCGAGCAGCTCGTCGACGATCGCGGTCAGCTGCGCGAAGCCGTATTTGCCGATCAGGTCGCCCATGCGCGCGGCCGCGACATTGCCGCCGGCAGCGAGCGCGTCGATATCCGCGGCCAGCTTTCCCGGCGTGCGGCTGTTGGCGCGGATCATGCGGGCGAGCGCCGGATCGAGCGTGCCGGCGCTATAGAGCTTCACCGGCGGGATCATCAGCCCTTCCTGGAAGCATTCGGTGGCGTTGGCGGGCAGTCCGCCCGCCGACATGCCGCCCAGGTCGGACACGATCATCATCACGCCGCAATAAAAGACGACTTGGCCCTCATGGAAGATCGGCCGGAAGGCCCCGACATCGGTCGGGTGAATGCCGCCGCGGAACGGGTCGTTGGTGACCAGTATATCGCCCTCAGTCAGCGTGTCGGCCGGGTGATCCTCGCGGATCGCGACCAGCATGGCGCGTAAGGCGGAGATATGCATCTGGCCGACCTCGGTCTGCGCGATCTGCCGGCCCCGCGCATCGAACAACGCGCAGGCGACCTCGGCCGATTGGCTGACGAAGGTGGACCCCGCGCTGCGCGCCGCGCGAATCCCCGCCTCCTGCGCCACCATGAGCAGCGCATTCTTGACGATTTCGCACAGCACGGGATCGAGCGTCGGCACCATAGCCGCAAAGCTAGTCCGGCTTCGTCGTCAAAGCAAGCAACTGCTTGGTTTTTCATGAAGCAGACTTGCCTCGCGTGGGCAGGAAAGAGCCTTTGAGGACTAGGTCGGATCGACATTCAGCGTAGCCAGATCATTGCGGCGGCGAGATGGGCGAAGCCTGTGAAGTGAATGGTTCGCCGGTCGTAACGGGTAGCGAAGCGGCGAAAGTGCTTGAGCCTGCCGAAGCATCGCTCGATGCGGTTGCGATGCTTGTAAGCGGTGGCGTCATGCGGGATAGCGATCTTGCGGCAGCGGTTGGAGGGGATCACCGCTTCGGCACCCATGTCGGCGATTGTCGCCCGTAAGGCATTGCTGTCATAGGCTTTGTCGGCGAGTACGGCATCGCCAACCTGGCCGTCGAGCAGCGCAGGCGCTTGCGTGATGTCACCGACTTGGCCTGCGGTGACCACGAGCTTGAGCGGCCGGCCGAGCGCGTCGGCGAGCATGTGGACCTTGGTCGTCAGTCCGCCTCGGGAACGCCCCAGCGCCTGATCCTTGGCCCCCCTTTTCCGCTCGCCGCCTGCTGGTGCGCGCGAACGATGGTGCTGTCGAGCATGAGGTACTGATTGTCGCGGTCAGCCGTGAGTGCCGCGAACACCCGCTCCCACACGCCGGCATGACACCAGCGGCTGAAGCGGCGGTGCACCGTCTTCCACTTGCCGTAACGCTCCGGCATGTGCTGCCAGTGTGCGCCCGAGCGCAGCACCCACAAACATCCGTTTACGAACAAGCGGTTGTCCTGCCCGGTCCGTCCAGGATCCGATGCCTTGCCCGGCAGAAGTGGTGCGATCTTTACCCACTGCGCCTCGTTCAACTCGTACCGCTTGATCCCCATCGTCCGCTCCGCCTCTCAACACGGAGCCTTATGAATCACCAATTACCCTACTTGGGAATCCTGAATGTCGATCCGTCCTAGGCGGTTGGCTGGCCGGTATAGACGATCTGCACACGGCGGTTCTGCGGCTCGCGCACGCCGTCGCCGGTCGGAACCAGCAGGTCGCGCTTGCCCTTGGCCACGATCTCGATCTCGCTGGATGGGATACCGTCCTTCTGGAGCTGCGCCGCTACCGATTCCGCACGGCGGCGGGAGAGGCGCATGTTGTAGGCGTCCGAACCCACCGTGTCGGTGTGGCCCGTCACCGTCAGTTGCGTGACCTTCGAGCCGGTCGCATTCTTCGCCGCCGTATCGACGATCTCAGTTGCCTGAGGCGTCAGGTCCGACTTGTTGAAGTCGAAGAACACCAGATAGCTCTTCGGCACCGCCGAAGCCGGCGCGACCGCCGGAGGCGGCACGTAGGCTGCCGGAGCCGCTTCAGGCTCGGACTCGCCGCCGAAGCGGTATTTCACCGAGAAGCCGAACATCCGCGGTTCGTTATAGGCCACGGCGTCGAATCCCAACTGCGCATAGAGCGGGATCGCCCCGACTACGAAGGTATTGTCGGTCGCGTTGGTGATAAAGAACGACGCGTCGATCGGGTTGCCCAGGACATTGTTCCAGTCGACACGAAAATCGACCTGATCGTGCGCCGGGATGATGTTGTAGGCCTCGGAATACAGGATCGCGTCATAGATCTGTCCGCTGCGCGAATAGTTGAACGACACGCTGACATCGCCCCAACTTTCATCGAGCGGGAGATGATAGGTGCCGGCCACGCCGTACTGAATCTTCGGGAAATAGAGAAAGGGCGGCAAGCTGCCGTCTGGGTAACCAGGGTAGACGTCATAGCGGGCGTAGACATAGGACAGGTGCGGCGACAGCTCGAACCCGCCATAGGTGAAGGTGCCCTCGAACTCACCACCTTCCACGGTCGCGCCGCCGCCGTTCTGATAGGCTGAGGCGGCCCGGGTTGCGCCGGTGGCATCGACGAACGTCACCGTCTGGCGCACCTGGACACTCTTATAGTCGGTATGGAAGAGGTCTGCGTTGGTGCGCGCTTGGATGCCGAACAGGTCCCAGTCGGTCTTCACCCCGATTTCCACGTCGGTGACTTTTTCCGGCTGGTATTTCTGGAAGGCCGGTGCGACCGTCAGGTTGAACCCGCCCGGGCGATAGGCGTTGCCGGAACGCACATAAACCAGAGTGCTGTCGGTCAGCTGCTCGTCGAGGCTGAGATTCCAGCCGGGCGAATTGAAGCCGCCGCTGACCGCGTTGACGCAATTCCGGTCTGCGTTGGTCGACCCGCAATTGGCGGGGACGCCACCTGGACCACGATTGATGCCGTCGACGCCGACCGTGTTGCGCTGAACCGTCGAGACGAAGTCCCAGGTATAGCGATACCCCGCGGTGAAGCGCAGCCCGTCCACCCAGTCCGACAGATCGTAGATGCCGTGCGCGAACGCCGCCTGGCTGCGGGCGGAATTATAGAAGTGATAATAGGCAAGCGAGCCGAGAGTATCGGTTTCATAGAGCGAATCGCCCAGCGGATGATCGTATTCCAGATAGCCGCCGACCACCCAGTCCAGCTTGCCCGCCAGGGCCTTTCCCTGCAGCCGGAGTTCTTCGGTGTACTGGACCGAATTGTCGGTCCAGCCATGCGGATTGACCGGATCGCCGATATTGATCAGCGGCAGATAGGTTCCGTCCGAATCCTCCGTCGCCAGAGTCTTGGTCACGTTGGCCGAGGCAATGTTCTTCAGCGTGAGATCGTCGCCGATATCCCAGGTGGCCTGGTCGATGAAGCCATAGAAATAGTCCTTGCCGATCCCCGGGGTGGTGCGGCCAAGCTCCTGCCGCGGCCCCAGGGCATTCTGCCGTTCCAAGACGCGCGCCACCGGGAAGCGGGTCAGGGCGGGGTTGGCAGGATTGGCATCGATCAGGATGGTCGAGGATCCGTTGCTGTGCTGCCAGTAGCCGCTATAGACGAAATAATTCTCGAAATCGTCGCTGGGCCGCAGCGTGACGCCGACGCGCCAGGCGTAATAGTCCCGGTTGTCATAGTCCTTGCCGTTCAGCACGTCGGTCGTATAGCCGTCGCGCTGCTGCGATTGGCCGGCGATGCGAACCATCAGCTTGTCGGATATGACGGGAATATTGACCGCGCCCTCGAACTCGCGGTCGGAATAATTGCCGAGCGTCACTTGGCCGTATCCCTCGAATTCATTGGTCGGACGCTTGGGCTGGAACGAGATCAGGCCGCCGATCGAGTTCTTGCCGAACAGCGTGCCCTGCGGTCCCTTGTCGACCTCCACATGGTCGAGGTCGAAGAAATTCCCCGGCGACAGCCCGTGCGACAAGCCGGTGCTGCTGCTATAGTCCGCCCGGCCGCTGGGAACGTCGGCGAAATAGGTTACCACCCCTTCCAGTCCGCGCAGGCTAAGCTGTTCCGCATAGGGCGCGTTGGCGTCGGACTGGCTCAGCGTCTGGGCCAGTGACGGCACGTTGCGCGTCAGGTCGAACACCTGCTGGACACGTTTCTCCTCGAGGTCGCGCTGGCTAAAGGCAGTGATGGCTACGGGGACGTTCTGAATCTTCTCCTGACGTCTGCGGGCCGTGACGACGATTTCCTCAAGGCCGGAGCCGGGCGCGGCTGCCGGCTGGTCCGCTGCCTGGGCGACCGCCCGGCCCGCAAACCCCATCGCCAAAACGCTCGCCGAAACGCAAAACAACGCAGCAAGACGCAAGCCCATCCAATTCCTCCCTTTCTCGATACGGGTGTCGTTTTCGACCGGCCCGGACGCAAACAAAAAATCAGAAACGGCACCGAAAACAGGGAGCCGTTCGTCGCGCTGGAAAACCAACCGGTTGCTTGGTATGATGTTCCAGTCACCGCCGCGGAGGCGTTCGGTATACAGTACCAGACACTGGATATCGGACAACAGAATGCTTGCAATCATTAATAGGATTAGATTGGTTTTTGCCTAAAATCATCGTATCGCGACGGCGCGACCTGACCGACGGCGTGCTTGCGGCTACGTCCGGACGGCGCGAGGATCAGCCGTGCGGGGAATGATCGGCGGGCATCGCCGGCTATGGGAGGACGACATGATCACGGTCAAGAAACTGACGGCGAACATCGGGGCTGAGATCGGCGGGGTCGATCTCTCGCAGCCTTTGAGCGCCGATACGGTCGCGGCGATCCAGCAGGCCTATAACGAGAATCTGGTCGTCTTTTTCCGCAACCAGAAGGCGCTGGACGACGAGACGCATATCCGTGTCGGCAAGTATTTCGGCACGCTGGACATCTCGGAGATCCAGCCGACGCCGCGCGAACATCGCGAGGTGCTGGTACTGGACCAGGTGTCGCCCAAGGGCGATGGCGCCGACCGCTGGCACCGCGACCGCACCTATCTTGAGGTGCCGCCGCAGGGCTCGATCCTGCAATGCGTGCAGCGCGCCGACGTGGGCGGCGACACGTGCTGGGCCAGCATGTATGCCGCCTATGAGGCGCTATCGGAACCGATGCGGAAATTCATCGACGGTCTGACCGCCCGCCATTCGATCCAGCGGCTGGCAAGCTATAGCCGCAAGGTGCGGGAGACGCTGGGCGACAAGCTGAAGACCTGGCCGACGACGATCCACCCATTGGTCGAGGTTCACCCGGACACCGGCCGCAAAGCGCTGAACGTCAATGCCAACTGGACGGAAGAGGTCATCGGCCTGACCCACACCGAAAGCGAGGCGTTGCTCAACTTCCTGTTCGACCATATCAAGAACCCGGAATTCCAGGTGCGGTACAACTGGAACGTCAACGACGTCGCCTTCTGGGACAACCGCTGCTCGGTTCACTATGCCGTCGCCGATTATACCTCCCGCCGCATCATGAAGCGGGTGGCGCTGGTCGGGCATAAGCCGGTCGGCCCGAACGGGTGATTGCAGTGTAGGGTGGGTTAGCTGTCGTTTCCAAGAAGGTTGTTCAGCTTAATCCAAGGTGGGTTTCCGCCGATACCGGCGTGAGGTCTGATTAGGTTGTAGTTTTTGATCCAGGGTTTGATTGCAGCGTTGCGTTCATCGGATGACGCGTAGGGTCTGGCATAGGCCCATTCGCGCAGGCTTGTCTGGATGAAGCGTTCGGCTTTGCCATTTGTCCTTGGGGTATAGGGTTTTGTGCGCAGGTGGCGAGCTCCTGCTTCGCTGAGAGCTTTGGCGAACAGCTTGGAGCGATAGGCTGAGCCATTGTCTGTCATGACGCGCTCGACCCGTACGCCGTGGTGTGCGTACCAGGCTAGCGCCCGCTGCAGGAAGCCGATGGCATCGTGCTGGCCCAGGGTCGGCAGTATCTCGGTATAGGCGAGCCGCGACGCGTCATCGATGGCAACGTGCAGATGCTCGTAGCCGATGCCGACCGCGCGCTGATAACCTGCATGAAGGCCGGTGATACGGTGGCCGATGCCGTCGATCTTACCCAATGTCTTGATATCCAAGTGGATCAGTTCTCCCGGCATGGCGCGCTCGTAGCGCACGACTGCGGGCTTGGGATCGAGTGCCGACAGCTTGCCCAGGCCCAGACGGCGCAGAATTGCGCCCACCGTCGATCGGGGTATCGCCAGAACCTGTGAGATCGCCGGACCCGTCATCCTGTCGCGGCGGAGCCGTTCAATCTGCAACACACGATCACTCGACGTTTTGTGCGGACACCGATGCGGCGCCGAACTTCGGTCATCAAGACGCCGCTCGCCTCGACGGTGGCGTCTCAGCCACTCGTAACCGGTGCGTTCAGAAACGCCACCAGCATGCGCCGCTCCCTTCACCGACCAGCCATGCCGCTCTATCCGCTCGATCATTAGGGCTCGACCATGCGCCGTCAGGCGAGCATTCTTGTGCACGTTCATCCGAGGAACTCCGGCTTAGCGTTGGGTGGCTTCGCAACCCCAGCTTCTCAGCCCATCCTCGGATGAACAACCTTCATAGCTTCGACAGTTAGCGGAGCGTAACCCACCCTACTTTCTGAGTTCCTTCAAAACTTCTTCCAACCCCGCGATATGCCCTGCCGCCTCTTCGGGTGAGACGCCGGGGACGTGGACGCGCAGGTTCAACGCGTCCGCACCGGTCGCTACCATGTCAGCCTTAAGCGACGCAGCGATTTCGGTTGGGGTGCCATCGGTCAACTGGTTGGCGCTCCATTTCGCCTGCGTGGTTGCCGGGGTGTAGCTCTTATAGAGATCGACCTGCGCTCCGTGATGCGCCTTGTCCCCTTCTCCCACCGCGACGCGGCGGACGAGCACGACCGGCCCGGTTCCACCGGCGGCGCGATAGGCGTCCGACATCTCGCGGCAATGATCGTTGGAGCTGGTTCCGGCATAGAGCAGGCCGGCGCCGGCGCCGGCGGCGCGGCGCACGGCGGTCAGGCTCATCGCCGCGCTGATCACCGGCACCGGATGTTCGCGACAGCGTTTCAGCGCGATGTCGCCCGACAGGATGCCCACGTCGTCGCCACGCAATGCAGCCGTCACCTTATTGATGCCGTCGGTGAAGCGGGCGACCAGATTGTCCTTGTTGGTTTCCATGATCGTGAAGTCTTCCTCCAGCGATCCCGCGGCGACGCCCAGCCCGACACGGCCGGGGAAGCGGGCGGCGAGCCAAGCCAATTCCTCCGCCACCAGCGCCCATGGGCGCAGCGGCAGCAGCAGCGGACAGGGCGAAGCCCAGCCTGCCGGCATCGCCTCCAGCAGCCAGCCGGTCATCTGCACCGGGTTGGGCAGATAGCCGCCGAAACCGCCATGATGTTCGCTGGTCATCACCCCGTCGAACCCGACCGACGCGGCCAGCGCCGCCTGGTCGCGCATGACCGAGACGATCCGTTCCGCCGGAAGGTCGTTATGCGGGTAGAGGCGAAGCGAAATTGAGCCCGGAGCGAAAGGGGCCGTCATGACTTGTCGACCGGCGCACCGTCGACGATCCAGCGTTTGCGCAGGTCCTGCAGCCAGTCCGGCATTTCGATCTCAGGATCGGGCAGCGGGGTCGCCCCCTGCGCGTCGAGCGCCCGCTGGAACGCCTCGGGGTCGTCGCCCCAGGAACGCGGATCGCCCATCATCACCTCGAGCAATTTCGTGCCGTTGGGGCCGGAGACGAACGGGCCGAACGAGGCGCCGAGCGGCAGTTCGACATGGGTGCCAGCAGGGCAGTAGCGGTCGCCGCACCACATGTCGCCCTCGATCACGAAGATGACATGCGGGCTATAATGACCGTGCTTGCGGGTCACGATCCCAGGATCCCATTTGGCATAGAGCGACAGATATTGCGGGTCGGGCGAGAAGGCGAGCCACTTTTCCCAGATCGAGGCGGTGGTGCCGTCGGCCTTGCGGACGCGCTTGACCTCCTGCCATTTCTGGTCGGCATCGTCGAGGTGGCGGAAGATCGGTTCCAGCCCCGGCACCTTCGGGCTCACCGCAGTCGCATCGCTCATCGAAACCTCCCCAAAACAACCAACCATTCGCTTGGTCTATTCGTAAATGCGATGACAGGGTTCGGGCAAGCGGTTATCGTCGGAACAACCGCAGTCGAACTGCGCCGAGGACGTGGGAGGACGCATTGGACCAAGTGGCGACTGAGCCTAAATCGACCATAATGGCCGAGCCGAAGGCGACGATAACGGGCTTTCGCGAATGGATGACGCTGATCGTTATCCTGTCGGGCGGTGTCATGCTGGGCCTGGTGGTCGCGGCGATGTCGCCGATCGCGCACGAGGCATCGCTCTATTTCGGGAAAAAGGGCGACGGCGACCTGGTCGCGCAGATGATCGTCACGGTTCCCAGCGTCGGCATCATCGTCGGCGGCCCGCTCTGCGGCTGGCTGATCGACCGGGTGGGCGCCAAGCTTTTCATGCTGGTCGCGTTGGCCGTGTTCGGCGTCGCCGGGTCGGCCGGTCTCTATCTTGAAGACGCCTCCACCCTGATGGCCTCGCGCTTCATCCTCGGCCTGTCGACCGCCGGCATCGTCACCGCGATGATTACGATGATCGGCGAGCATTATACGCCGGAGCAGCGCGCCAAGGTTCTGGGCTATCAAAGCGGCAGCGGCGCCTTCATGGGCGTTCTGACGATCGAGGCCGCCGGCCGCCTGGGCGATCTCGGCTGGCGGACGCCCTTCGCGCTCTATCTGCTGGCCTTCGTGCTGCTGGTCCTCGGCATCTTCTACCTGCCGTCGCCGCCGCGCCGTGCACGCACCGCCGGCAAGGCGGCACCCAACGATTATCGCAGCCTGCTGCGGCTGTGGCCGATCTATCTGATGATCATCCCGATGTTCATCGCGGTCTATATGCCCAACATCCAGGTGTCGTTCCTGCTGCGCGACGACAGCATCGTCCGGCCGCTGACCCAATCGCACGTGATCGAGACCGGCGCCTTTACGGTCGCGGTCGCCGCCTTCTGCTTCGGCATGATCCGCCGGCGGTTCAGCGGGGCGCAGATCCTGATGGCCTGCTTCGTCTTTCAGGGCGCCGGAATCATCATCATGGGCCTGTCGCACGCGGCGTTGGGCATCGCCGTCGGCTGCGGCGTCCTGGGTATCGGCACGGGCATTTCCAATCCCTTGATCTCCGACATTCTCGTCTCCCACTCGACCCCCGAAATGCGCAGCCGCGCCATCGGCGCGTCCTACACCGCACGCTATGGCGGCGACTTCCTGAACCCGCTGATCATGCATCCGCTGGGCGTGCGGCTTGGCCTGCATGTCGCGTTCGTCCTGGTCGGCGTCCTGTTCCTGGCAGGGATAGCGGTCGCGGCGGCGGTGCGGCAGATGGTCGTGAAACCGGCGCAGGCCGCGTAATTACCTATCAGGCATCAATATGCGTTCGAGGTCTCGACCGCCGTAGAGAAAGCGGACCATCAGAACCTCGCCTTCCGTAACGCGAAAAACAATCGTCGCCCTGCGCTCCAATCCGACTATTCGCAAGCCGGGCCGTATGTCGTCTCGCCGCGCGCCGCGCTCCGGAAAAGTTGCAAGAGCCAGGCAAGCGGCTTCGATCCGGTCGATATAGCCGCCGGCGACAGATGCTCCCGCTTCGTCAGCGATATAATCGTAAAGATCGATGAGGTCAGCCTCTGCCCGAGGGAGAAACCTGACCTTGAATGTCATCTGCTCTCCGCCTCAAGACGGGCAGCGTGATGCTGGCGGAGCCGGTTGAAAACTTCATCGGCCGGCACGCTCGGACGTGAATCGGCAAAAGCCTCATCGACGCGCTGGCGTAACCAATCGCCGATTGCGGCTTCCTCTCGATCGAGCGCACGCACCGCGGCGCGTAACACCTCGCTCGCCGAGGCGTAGGCGCCGGATTTCACGCGCTCCTCGACGTGATCGTGAAGTTCTCCCAGCGTCACCGTGATCGGACGGCTCGAACGAGACATTCGCATCTACCTGCTGCTGAATATTACAGTGTCATACTATGATTGGCAGATCGCGGCTTCAAGACCCTTGAGTTCCTTCCGCTGCCCGATAGGGTACCTCAAATTGCGCATTGTACGGGGAATACTATGAAGATCGATCTGCTGGTGGACGGCCATTACGTCCTGGGCGAAGGGCCGTTGTGGGATGTGGACGAGCAACGGTTCTATTGGCTGGACTGCCACCACAACACGATTTTCCGCGCGACCGCCAAGGGAACGGAGATCGAGACATGGACGACCCCGGCCACCATCGGCTCTCTGGCGATCCGCAAGGGCGGCGGCGCGCTGGTGTCGCTGCGCACCGGCCTGCATTTCTTCGACTTCAAGAGCGGTAAGGTCGAACTCATCGCCAATCCCGAGGCGGGCCTGGAGAATATCCGCCTGAACGACGGCAAGGTCGACCGCCAAGGCCGCTTTATCGTCGGTTCCTATGACGAGACGATGTTCGGCCCGGCTCCGAACGCCACACCGCGTGGCGCGCTCTATCGGCTGGATACCGACCTGAAATTGACCAAGCTGGACACCGGCATCGCCGTGTCGAACGGCCCATGCTGGAGCCCGGACGGCAGGATTTTCTATTTCGCCGACACCTGGGCCAACACGGTCTGGGCCTATGATTACGACACGAAAACCGGCACGCCGAGCAACAAGCGCGACTTCGTCAAAGGCAGCGGCGGCGGCATGCCGGACGGCGCGACGGTCGATTCCGAAGGCTATTTCTGGAACGCCTGGAACGGCGCCGCTTCGGGCCACGGCGACGTCCGCCGCTATGCGCCCGACGGCACGCTGGACCGGCGCATCGAACTGCCGAGCTTGAAAGTGACCAGCTTGGCCTTCGGTGGGCCGAACCTGGACATCCTCTATGTCACCTCGATGAACATGACGGGATTTCCCGAGGACCGGCCGGCGGATGGTGGGCTGTTCGCGATCACCGGGCTGGGCGTGACCGGCGTTCCAGAGCCGCGGTTCGGGGGATAGAGTTCCTGGCCCTCGTCCACCTCTGGGGACGAGGTGAAGATGGTCTAACGTCCGGCCAACGCCCTCGCCTCGGCAAGGTAGGTGCGGCCGATACGGACTTCGCGGCCGTCGCGGAGCTGGGCTGTCCAGGCGCCCAGGCCATCATGCTTGAAGCCGGCGATGCGGTCGCGTTGGGCGATGGTGGAGCGGTGCAGGCGAATGAATAGAGCAGGGTCCAGGCGCCGCTCCAGCGCGGTGATCGTCTGGTGCAGCAAATATGAGCGCGAGCCGACATGCAGGCGCATATAGTCGCGTTCCGCCTCGATCAGGTCGATATCCGCGGTTGGGATGCGCACGATCTCGGCCCGGTGCGGCACCCAGAATTCCTGTGTATAGGGCGAGGCAGCCGGTGCGGCATTCCTGGCCGCCGATGCGGGCGCGGCGGCGATCTGGGCGCGCACCCGGCCGACCGCGCGTTCCAGCCGGTCCTGCGCCACCGGCTTCAACAGGTAATCCACCGCCGACACGTCGAAGGCCGCGACAGCAAACTGGTCGAACGCCGTTGCGAAGATCACCGCCGGCTTGGGGTTCAGTCTTTCCAGAGCCTGCGCCACCGCCATGCCGTCCAGGCCGGGCATGGCGATGTCCAGCAGTAGCAGGTCCGGTTTCAGCGCCTCGACCAGCCGCAATGCGCCTTCGCCGTCCGACGCGGTGCCGACCAGATGCAGGCCGGGAACGCGCGCGCAAAGGATCTGCAGCCGCTCGATCGCCAGTGGCTCGTCATCCACCAACAGGGTTCTTAAAGGCGTCGGCTCGGTCATGCGGCGGAAAGACTGTTCCTGAACGGCATCGACAAGAAGACGCGGAACCCGCCCTGCGGCCGGGCGCCGTAACGGCACTCGGCCTGCGCGCCGAACCGTGCAGCAAGCCGCTCGCACACATTGCGCAGGCCCACGCCGTGGCCCGGCGCTTTTTCTTCCGCGGCGCCCCGTACGACATCCGCGGTCCCGTCGTCCTCGACGGTCAAGTTCAGCAATCCATCGACATTGCGCGCGCTGATGGTGACCGTCACCGGCCGGCTGCTGCGCGCCACGCCGTATTTGATCGCGTTCTCGACGATCGGCTGCAGGATCATGCCGGGCACCGCCGCACCCTCCAGCTCGGGCGGGATATCGAGTTCGATCTTCAGCCGGTCGGGAAAACGGATCTGCTCGATGTCCAGATACAGCCTCTGCATCTTCACCTCGTCGGCCAGGGATACATCCTCGGTCGGGTCGGCGGTCAAGCTGGTGCGGAAGAAATTGGACAGGTTGATGATCATCCGTTCCGCCTCGTCGCCGCTTTGGCGCATCACCAAGGTCGAGAGAGAGTTCAGCGTGTTGAACAGGAAATGCGGATTGATCTGGTATCGCAGCGCCCGAAGCTGCGCGGTCTGCGCCTCCGCCTGGAAGCGCGCCGCGGCGCGTTCGGCGATGCGCACCTTGGCGGCGTAGGACAGCGCGATATAGAGCGCCGCCCAGGCGACGATGAAGAAATACCAGCTGAAAGCCTGATCGAGGATAACGTTCGTGTACGTCATATGCTGCGCCGGCGCGTCCTGAAGCTCTTTCAGTTCGTATTCGCCGGGATGGACGATGTAGAAGGCCGCGTAGTTGGTGGCGGCATAGGCGATGGAGGCGGGAATCGACGCCAGGAAGGCGATCGTCACCTGCACGCGCATCAGCCTGCCGTCGAACCGCCGCAGCAGCAGGCACAGCAAAGCCGTGATGACCATGCCGGTGATCGAGACGGCGAGACGGCGCAGTATCATGTGCAGCTGGTCCGGCGCATCCATGACGGCCATGCGGACGGTGTTGATGACGAAATAGAATATCCAGAAATTGACGATCGACGCCGCGGCGATGCGCGGCGACAGCCCGGCCTCCGCGGGTACGGTATCGGTTTCCTGGCCTCTGCCCGCGGCGCGCGGCATCCAGGCGGGCGTTTGGAGAACGAAATTAACCATTGTCTTAAATACCGCACGTGCGCGGAAAATGCGTCAATATCTGACGTTGTTTGGTCGAAACACGCCTGCGCTTGGTCGAATTACTCCGGCGGGCCGCCCCGTTTGGCGATCAGCCCGCGCCCCGGGTCATAGCCCCACACCGCCAGCGCCATGAAGACGACGAAGAATCCGCCTACGATCGCGGCAGCCTCTCCGTTGAACTTGCCGTACATCGAATAGCGGATCATTTCGACCGCATGGGTGAACGGGTTGACCTCGCATAGCCGGTAAACCCACAGGCTGTTTTCCTTGATCTTCCACAGCGGGTTGAACGCGGTGGAGGCGAAGAACATCGGGAAGATGACGAAATTCATCACCCCGGCGAAATTTTCCAGTTGCTTGATAAAGGACGACAGAACCAGCCCCAGCGCGCCCAGCATCAGCCCGGCCAGGATCAGCGCCGGCAATATCTCGAGATAGCCCAGCGGCGGCAGGACGACGTCCCAGATCACTGCGATCGCCAGGAAGACATAGACCTGGACAATCGACACCGCGACGCCGGCCAACAGTTTGCACAGCAACAGGAACCAGCGCGGGAACGGGCTGATCATCAGCGTTTTCATGCTGCCCATCTCGCGGTCATAGACCATCGAAAGCGAGCTTTGCATGCCGTTGAACAGCTGGATCATGCCGACGAGGCCGGGTGCGAAATAAACCTCGTACGGAATGTAGGTGTCGTAAGGCTCGATGATCGACATACCCAGGATGTAGCGGTAACCCGCCGCCCACAGGCCGAGCCAGACCAGCGGCCGAACCAGCGCCGACACGAACCGGCCGCGCTGATTGAACCAGCGCAACGCCTCGCGCCAAACGATGCCGGCGAAGGCTCGCCAATATTGGGCCGCTCTCATGGCTTGCCCTTCCCTTCGCTTGGTCCAACCAGTCTGTCGAACGCGCCGCGCAGGGTCGTTTCGCCGGCATCGGCGATGACCTCTGTCGCCGCACCGGATGCCAGCACCTTGCCTTTGTGCAGCACGATCACCCTGGCATCGTCGCCCGCCTCATCGATCAGGTGGGTGGCCCACAGCACGGCCATGCCGCGTTCGGCGCAGAGGCTGCGGACATGGTCGAGCAGGAATTGGCGGCTTTCGATATCCAGCCCCACCGTCGGCTCGTCGAGCAGCAGCAAGGATGGCTCGTGGATCAGCGCGCGGGCAAGCTCGACCCGCCTGCGCTGGCCGCCGGACAGATCTCGCGCCTTGTCCTTGCGCCGGTCGGCCAGGCCGACCCGATCCAGTTCGGCGGTGATGCGCGGGCCGGCGACCGAGCGCGCCATGCCGTGCAGGGCGGCGTGATAGAGCATGTTCTGTTCGACGGTCAGGTCCAGATCAAGCGTCGATTGCTGGAACACCGCGCCAATCCTGGCCAGCGCCTTCAGGTAACCCGTCTTCAGGTCCGCGCCATAGACCGAGATCGACCCGTTGCCGCTGTGATAAAGGCCGGTGACCAGGGCGAACAAAGTCGTTTTGCCGGCCCCGTTCAGGCCCAGAAGCACGGTGAAATCGCCCGCGCCGATCGAGAAATTGACTCCGTTTAAGGCCTTACGCTCGCCAAAGCTATGGCTGACATTGGATACCGCGAGCGCGGCGTCGGTCACTGCCCGGGAATCGGTCATGGGCTGACAACCACACCCCAGGGCGAGCGGCCGACCGGCACCGACTTGATCGGCTTCTGCTCGGCGACATCGATGATCGTGATGTCGTTCGAGACACCGTTGGCGGTGATCAGTTGTTTCTGATCCGGCGTGAACGACATGTTCCAGACGCGCTGGCCGACCAGGATGTATTTCTGCACCTCGTATGTCTTGGCATCGATCACGGCCACGCGGTTCGCCGGCCCCAGCGCCACGAAGGCGGTCTTGCCGTCCTTGGTGAACTTGATATCGACCGGCTGCGCGTGACCCGAGGTCAGGCCGGGAACATTGAAACCGATTTTTTTCAAGATCTTATGGCTGACCGGATCGATCACCGCGACGGTGCCCCCGACCTCGGACGAGGTCCAGAGCTGGCTGCCGTCCGGTGTCCAGGCGGCGACGCGCGGGCGGCTGTCGACCAGCACGTTGGCGACAACCTTGTGCGTTTCCGTGTCGATAAAATGCGCCATGCTGGTGGTTTCGGTCGTATCGACCACGATCTTGCCGTCCGGGCTGACGGCCATGCCTTCCGGCTCGATCCCGACCGGGGTTTCGGCGACGATCTTGGCCGAAGCGACGTCGATGGTCGAAACCTTGTTGTCGTTCTCGTTGGCGACATACAGGAACTTGCCGTCGGGGCTGGTGTCGAACCGCTCCGGATCGGGACCGCTGGGCAGCTTGCCGGTGATCTTCAGGCTGGCGAGGTCCAGCACCTGAATCTCGTCGGAATCGCTGGCGCAGATATAGAGGCTCTTACCGTCCACCGAGAGCAGGATGGCGCGCGGTCGCTGCCCGGTCTTCACCGTCGCGACGATGTTATAGGACTGTCCGTCCAGCACGGTGACGGTGTTGTCCTTTTCGTTCGACACGAAGATGCGCTCCGCCAGGGCAGGCAACGCCGCCAACATCACAGCCGTCATTCCCGCGAAGGCGGGAATCCATTTACCCACCTTCGCGATGTCCGACGATGGATTCCCGCCTTCGCGGGGATGACGATCTAAGAAAATCTTCATGGCATATGGCATTTCGTTTCGGGACGATCGACGCCCAGCGTGTCGAGCTCTGAGAACTGGTGGAGGAAGCCAGGCTGCGGCGAGACCGAAATGAGGGACCGCGCATCGGCGAGCAGGATCGGTTCGCGCAATTGTCCATCCCAGTCCCGGAATGTCAATTTAGTTCCTTTGAACCCCGCAAGGTCGAAATCCTTGCTGCGCATGAACTGGCCGATCTGTGCGGCATCGGTCGTCTGGCCGCGTGAGGCCGCCTCGCCCACCGCGCGGACAGCCAGCCAGGCGCCATAGTCGTTGGTCGTCATCCAACGCCCTGTCGTCTTCAGGAAGCGGTTCTGCAACTGGGTCGCGGCCCACTGGTCGAACGGCCGGGCCCAGGCGGTCGGCACCATCCCCTGGGTGCCGGCGACGGGCCGCGGGTCCGTCGTGCGATATCCCAGATCGTCGCCGAAATTATCGGCTTCATCGGCCACGACCATCAGGTCATAGTCGCTGACGCCCTGGGTGATGCGCGCGACCTCGGCCTCGACCGCATAGTGGCCGGTATCGGTCCGGCGCGAGCCGGGATCGTAGGTCCAGGGAATTTCCTGGACGATCTTGATCCGGAATTTATGCGCCGAACTGCGGATCGCGTCGGCATACAGCTTGTCCGCCGGGTCGCCGCCGATCACCAGTACGATGCGGCTCCACTTCTTGACCGCCATATATTGCATCAGGGCGTCGGCCAGCATCGCCCGGCTGGGCGAAGTGTGCAGCACGTTGCGGCGGCAGCTTTCGGCGCGCAGCGCGTCGTCCGTTGCCGTTGCATCCAGGATGGTGACGCCCTTGGCCTCGGGCAGGTCCGCGACCTGCAGCAGGATCGGCGCCGGCAGGTCGGTGACGAACAGTTTGTCGCCGGCCGCCACACGCGCCTTGAAGGCATCGACCGCGCCGGCGGCGTCGGGGACGATTGCTTCGTTCAGATGGAAGGACTGGTTCAGGAACTGCCCGGTGGTCTGGTTATCGGCCACGGCGACTTGGGCGCCCTGCAATCCGTCATCGGCCGGCGGCTGATCGAGATAGGCCATCGGCAGGACGCGATCGACCTTCAGCCCGATATAGGAAATTTCGATCGTCGAGGATGCCGGTGTTGCGGTTTGGGCCGCCGCAAACGCTGTACTGAACAGGAACGGCGCAACCGAAAGCCAAAGTCTGGTCATCTTGCCCATCGAATCCTCCGCTGTGGCTGTATTTCTGCGTCGTCCCACCGATGGCCGCAAGGTTGATTCCGGTCTGGCGGATAGTGGATCGATGCTGTTAAGAACAAAATGTACCGGCATCTGCATATTGCCCTCGGTACAAAAAACGATAAGACCACTGCGCGCTTCAGAAAGGGTTGTGGGGATGATTCGATGCAAACCGGCAAGACGGGCCGGCGCCTGGACGGGCGCCGCGGCAGCCTTGTGGCTTTCCTTCGCCGGCGCCAGCCACGCGGCGCCCGCACCGCAAACCGGCGCCGACTGGCCCGGCTTCTTCGGCGACAATAAGGCGCAGAGTTTCAGCCCCCTTGACCAGATCAACGCCAAGAATGTCGGCCATCTGACGGTCGCCTGGGCGTTCTCCACCGGTGAAAGCGGCCTGGGCGCGACACCGTTGGTGGTCGACGGCATCATGTATCTGCTGGCTCCCAACAATCATTTGTTCGCGCTGGACGCCGCGACCGGCAAGCAGATCTGGGCAAGCCCGCGCGAGGTGCCGGCCGGCACGCTGGGCGGAGTCGGCAGCAGCACGGGGCTGGCGATGGGGTTCGGCCTGCTGTTCGAAGGCACGCGCGACAATCACCTGGTCGCGGTCGACGCCAAGACCGGGCATGAGGTCTGGGATGTCCAGATCGAAGACTACCGCCAGTGCAAATGCACAACGTCATTCACGCCGATCATGGCCGGCGACAAGGTGATTGTCGGCGCGCGCGGCGACGTTTCCCATCGCGGATATATCACCGCCTATGACGCCAAAACCGGCAAGTTCGCCTGGCGCTTCTATGTCATCCCGGGCGAAGGCGAGCCGGGCAACGACAGTTGGCCGAAAGATATGTGGGGTTTCGGCGGCGGTTCGACCTGGTATGGCGGATCGTATGACCCCGATCTGAACCTGATCTATTGGGGCGTCGGCAACCCGCAGCCGATGCTGAACGCGGCGGCACGGCCGGGCGACAATCTTTATACCGATTCCGTGGTCGCGATCGACGCGGCGACCGGCAAGCTGAAATGGTATTTCCAGGAAAATCCGAACGACAGCCTGGACTACGACTCCGCGCCCGAACCGACGCTGCTGGATGTGCAGCGTGACGGCAAGACCGAGAAGCTGCTGCTGCACGCCAACAAGTCCGGCTTCACTTATGTGCTGGACCGGGCGACCGGGAAATATGTCGCCGGCTGGCCCCATGCCGACAAGATCACCTGGGCCAAGGGGCTGGACAAGGACGGCCACCCGATCGACCAGGTGCGGACGGAAATCGGCGTCGAGAAATTGATCTGCCCGTCGCTCTATGGCTCGCGCGCCGGCAACCATTCGACTTACAGCCCCAAGACCGGCTGGTGGTACAGCACGTCATTCGAGGTCTGCGCCTATACCAAGGCCATGCCGGTGATGGCCGGCAAGGAAGGCGACATGGCGATGGGCGGCTTCATCCGCCCGGTCCGTTCGACCGACACAAAGCCCTTTATCGGCGCCTTCGACCCGCTGACCGGCAAGCGTAAATGGACCTATCCGACCGAGGTGCCGAGCGTCTCGCCACTGACCGCGACGGCCGGCGACCTGGTGTTCGGCGGCGACGTGCTCGGCAACGCCTTCGCGCTGGACGCCACGACCGGCAAGAAACTGTGGTCGTTCTCAACCGGCAGCGGCATCTCCGCCTCGCCGATCAGCTATTCGGTCAAGGGCCGGCAATATGTCGCCATCCCATCCGGCCTGCAGGGCGCCCCGGCGACGCTGATCGCACCCTTGTGGCCGGAACTGGCGGGCAAAATGCCGCCGGTCGGATCGACCCTGTTCGTCTTCGCCCTGCCGGAAAGCGGGAAGGGAGCGGCCGATGCGCATTGATCCCATCTCCGTCATTCCGGCGAAAGCCGGAATGACGATAAAAACATTGGGACTCTCGCTGGCCCTCGTAAGCACCGCCCAGGCCGCGCCGCCCGCCCAGGACATGATGCAGGGCGGAAACGTGTTCGCGATCACCTGCTCCAGTTCGTTCTGCCATGGCGACGGCGGCGTGGGTGCGCGCGGGCCGTCGCTGCGCAACCGTAACTTCATGCCGGACTTCGTGCGCAATACGGTGACGAACGGGCGGTCCGGCACGCCGATGCCGTCCTTCAAGGGTTCGCTGTCGCCGCATGAGATCGACATGGTGGTCGACTATGTGATGTCGCTGTCGCCCAACAACCAGAACGCCGCCGCAGGCCCGACAACCCCGGCCCCGGCAAGCGCACCGCCGCCCGCACCGCTCAGCGCACAGGCGCAGGCAGGGCGTGCCGTCTTCTTCGATCTGGCGCGCACGGGCAGCTGCGCCGCTTGCCACAGTTATCAGGAAGAAGGCGGCCCGATCGGCCCGGACCTGAGCGGGATCGCCAAGCGGGCGCCGCGGGATATCTACCAAGCGATGGCGACGCCGAAATCCCCGACAAGCGGCTACCCGACGGTCAAGATCAGCCTCAAAACCGGCGAGACGGTCTTCGGCGTTGTCAAAGGCGAACCTCAAAACGAGGCGATCCAGCTTTACGATTTGTCCTCGACCCCGCCCGTGCTCCGCTCTTTCTATAAGTCGGACGGCTGGAGCGAATTCCACCCGGACGGCGTTCCACCTTACGCCCACGACCTGTCGGGCTACTCCAAGGATGAACTCGCGAGCCTGATCGCCTTCTTGAAATCCGCGGCCGGTCCGGCGAAGGATGTGACGCCGCAAGATTTCGCCGACCGCTAAGGCCCCGGAAACTTTGAAGGACAATCGATGACAGACGCCAAGCCCTCGCTCGAAGCCCGGATCGACCGGCTGGAGTCGATCGACGAAATCCGGCAGCTGGCGGCGAAATATTCGCTGGCGCTGGATATGCGGGACGCCGATGCATGGGCCAATTTGTTTCCCAAGGACGTGAAGGTCGGCGGCGGCAAGACCGGCCGCACGGCGCTGAAACATTGGTTCGACGAAACCCACCGCATGCAGTTCGACGGCACGTCGCACCATATCGGCGGCCATATCGTCGAGTTCGACGACCCGGACCATGCGCAAGGCGTCGTCTATTCCAAGAACGAGCATGAGACCGGGGCGGAATGGGTCATCATGCAGATGATGTATTTCGACAAGTACGAGCGAATCGCCGGGCGCTGGTATTTCCGCCGCCGCCTGCCGCTCTATTGGTATGCCACCGACCTGAACAAGCCGCCGATCGGCAGCCGCAAGATGCGCTGGCCGGGCCGCGAGCCCTATGAGGGCAGCTTCCACGACCTGTTCCCGTCCTGGAAGGAATATTGGTCGCGCAAGGAACCGTCGGAGCTGCCCGTGGAGCCCCCTGCCCCGTTCGAGAAATTCATCGAGACCATGCGGCGCGGCCAAAAGCCGCCTTCGGTGCGCGTCCGTTGACCGCTCCGCGCGAAGGCGTGAGCGCAAACTCATGACGACACTTTTTGACCCCGCAAAGCTGGGGGACCTTGAGCTTTCGAACCGTATCGTCATGGCGCCGATGACCCGCAGCCGCGCGGGCGACGGCGACGTGCCGACCGACCTCAATGTCGAATATTACCGCCAGCGCGCGACGGCGGGACTGATCGTCAGTGAGGGCACGCAACCAAGCGCCAACGGCAAAGGCTATTGCCGCACGCCCGGCATCCATACGCCGGCGCAGATTGCCGGCTGGCGCAAAGTGACGGACGCCGTCCACGCCGAGGGCGGCAAGATCGTGCTGCAGATTATGCATTGCGGCCGCATCGGCGCGAAAGCGAACAAAGACCCGAGCGCCGAAACCGTCGCCCCGTCCGCCATCCAGGCCAAGGGCCAGATGTTCACCGACACCGCCGGAATGCAGGATTTCGACGTCCCGCGCGCGCTGGAAACCAATGAGATTCCTGGCGTGATCGCGGAGTTTGGTCAGGCCACGCGAAACGCGCTGGAGGCCGGGTTCGACGGTGTGGAACTGCATGCAGCCAGCGGTTATCTGCCGATGCAGTTCTTGTCGACCGGCGCCAACAAACGCACCGACCGCTATGGCGGGTCCGCCGAAAACCGCGTCCGCGCTGTCGTGGAAATGCTGGAGGCGATGACCGCAGCCGCCGGACCGGGACGCGTCGGAATCCGTATCTGCCCGGGTGTCGCGTTCAACGACATCCAGGACGACGATCCGGCCGAAACCTACGCCACGTTGCTGACCGCCATCGACCCGATGAAACTGGCCTATCTGCACGTAATTCTGCTGAAGACGCCGCAGGTTGATGGGCTGGCGGTGGCGAAGGCGAATTTTACCGGGCCGATGATCCTGAACGATTCGATCACGCTGGAACGCGGCAACGCGATGGTCGACAGCGGCGAGGCAGCGGCGGTGTCGTTCGCCCGCCATTTCCTGGGTAACCCGGATCTCGTGCGGCGCCTGCGCGAAGGGTACGACTTGCAGCATTTCGACCGCAAGACCCTCTACACGCCCGGCCCTGTCGGTTACACTGACTACCCGTTCCTAAATAAATAGACTGCGGTACAGAAATTCGTTAAACCGCCGGTCCGGGACATTGGGGAAGAACGGATCATGGGCAGGCTTCAGGGGAAAGTCGCCGTCATCACCGGCGGCGGCGCGGGCATCGGTCACGGAATCGCGCGCAAATACGCCGCCGAAGGCGCGACCGTGGTCATCGCCGAGATCAACGCGGAAACCGGCGCGGCAACCGCTGCCGAACTGAAGAAGGACTTCGGCGCCGAGGCCTCGTTCTTGGCCGTGGACGTGACGAAGAAGGATCAGGTCGAGGGCATGATCGCCTTCGCGGCCGAACGCTTCGGCAGCATCGACATCCTGGTGAACAATGCCTGGGGCGGCAGCAAGATCGAGCGGCTGGAGCGCAAGGGCGACGACATACTGGCCGGCGGGCTCAACATGGCGCTGTGGCCCGGCTTCTGGTCGATGCAGGCCGCCTTCCCGCATATGAAAAAGCAGGGCTGGGGCCGTATCATCAATATGTGTTCGCTGAACGGCGTGAACGCGCATCTCTACACGGTCGAATACAACGTGGCGAAGGAAGCGCTTAGGGCGCTCTCCCGGTCGGCGGCGGTCGAATGGGCGCGCCATGGAATTTGCATCAATGTGATTTGCCCGGCGGCGGTGTCCGAATCGGCGAAACGCGTTGCCGCGAGCCATCCGGAAATCTTCGAGGCGATGGCCAAGCGCTATCCGCTGGCGACGATGACCACCGCGGAAAACGACATCGGACCGGTGGCAGTCTTTCTGGCCAGCGAGGATTGCCGGTTCATGACCGGCAATACGCTGTTCGTCGACGGCGGCGGCCATATCAACGGGGTCAATTGGAACCCGTCTCTACCCGATTAATCGCATAACCGAACTTAAGAAGAGGAAGACCCAATGGGCGACAGGATGAAGGGCAAGGTTGCGTTCATCACCGGCGGCAGCGACGGCATTGGCCGCGCCACCGCGATCCGGCTGGCCGAGGAAGGCGCGCATGTCATCATCTGCGCCCGCCGCAAGGAAAACCTGGCGGAGGCCGAGGCGGCGGTGAAGGCCGTCGGCTCTGTCGAGGCGCTTCAGTTGGATGTCAGCGACACCGCCGCCTATGCCAAGGCGATCGAGGATGCCCATAAGCGGCACGGGCGGCTGGACGCGCTGGTGAACAATGCCATGTCGGTCCATTACTCCGATATCCTGTCTACTTCGCTGGAAGACTGGAAAGCGGATTTTGCGGTGAATGCCGACGCGGTGTTCGTCGGCACCAAGACCGCATTGAGGCTGATGTATCCGCAGAAGCACGGGTCGATCGTCAATATCGCGTCAACCAACGGGTTGCTGGCGATGATCGGGATGAGCAGCTATTCCGCGTCGAAGGCCGCTTTGATCCATTTCAGCGCCGTCGCCGCCCTGGAGGCTGCCGAGCATAACGTGCGCGTCAACGTCATTGCGCCGGGCCAGATCCTGACCCCGGCGGTTGAGAATTTCGCCAAGCACGACCCGGTGCGCGCCTCCAAATCGACGGAAGCGATCCCAATGAGGCGTGGCGGGCAGCCGGTCGAACTGGCGAACGCGGTTCTGTTCCTGGTGTCTGACGAGTCGTCGTTCGTCACAGGCGCCTGCATTCCCGTCGACGGCGGCAAGTCCGTCCAGATGAACATCCCAAGCTGAGCGGAGACGAACCATGTTGTTGAAAGACAAGCGCGCGGTCGTGACCGGCGCGGCGAGCGGGATCGGCCTGGCCATCGCCCACCGGTTGGCGGCCGAGGGCGCGCGGGTTGCCGCGCTGGATATCAACGCCGAGGCAGCCGAGAAGGTTTGGGCCGGCAAGGACGCGGGCCGGCATCTGGGCTTTGCCTGCGATATCGCCGACAGCAGGTCGGTGGACGCCGTGTTCGCGAAGATCAAGGCCGCGTTCGGCGGCGTCGACATCTTGGTCAACAATGCCGGCATCGGACGCGGACCGGACGACGGCAGCAACCAGATGTATGCCGGTATCGCCGAGCGTCAGGCGCAAATGGCGAAGGGCGAGACGCCGACCGCCCATCCCGACCAGATGATCCACATGTCGGATGAAGGCTGGGCGCGGGTTCTGAACGTAAACCTGACGGCGCAGTTCTATTGCGCCCGCGCCGCCGTCCGCCTGATGGCGGCCGAAGGCATCGCCGGCAGTATCGTCAACATCGCCTCGACCTCCGCCGCGTCGGGCGAAGGGCCGCTGCATTACGTGACCAGCAAGGCGGGCGTCGTCGGCTTCACACGCGGGCTGGCGCGCGAACTGTCGACCCGGCGCATCCGGGTCAACGCCGTGCATCCCGGCCCAACCGCCACGCCGATCATGACCAACCTGCCGGACGAGATGATCGCGGCGATGGAAGCCGCCGTTCCTCTCGGCCGCATGGCCCAGCCCGAAGAAGTCGCAGCCGCCGTCGCCTTCCTGGCCAGCGACCAGGCCAGCTATGCCACCGGCAGCGTGCTGACGGTGAATGGCGGATCGTATTACGTGTGAATGGGATTTTAACCTCGCCCCTCGGGGGAGAGGTCGGATTGCGAAGCAATCCGGGTGAGGGGGGCTCTCGCAGGTTGCACCGTGCCGGGTAGATGGGAGCAAGCGGAAACAGCCCCCCTCACCCGGCGCTTCGCGCCGACCTCTCCCCCGAGGGGCGAGGTAAAATCCGGCGACCAACGGAGAATGGAGCATGCGCGAGAACTTCCAGGCCGAACCCTTCAAGATCGCCGTTCCCGACGACGTCCTCGTCGACCTGAAGGCGCGGCTCGCCCGCACGCGGTGGCCGATCGAGGCGAAGGCGGAACCCTGGTTTTACGGCACTGACAAGACGTGGCTCCAGTCGGTTGTCGCGCATTGGCACGACCGGTACGATTGGCGGGCATGGGAGGCGAAGCTCAATCGTTTTCCGCAATACAAGGCAACCGTCGGCGGACGAAAGCTGCATTTCATCCTGGAACGCGGGTCGGGCGACAATCCGATGCCGCTGCTGCTGACCCACGGCTGGCCGGGGTCGGTGGTCGAATTTCTGGACGTGATCGAACCGCTGGCCCATCCGGAGCGGTTCGGCGGGGACGTAAAAGACGCGTTTACCGTCGTCGTGCCCAGCCTGCCCGGTTATGGCTTTTCCGATCCGCCCGAGGCGCCGATTTTGCCACGGCAGGTCGCGGGCCTGTGGCGGGAATTTATGGTCGATGTCCTGGGTTGCGACCGCTATGTCGCGCAGGGCGGCGACTGGGGCGGCACCATCACCTCGTGGCTCGCCTTCGACCATCCCGAGCATCTGGCCGCGATCCACCTGAACATGCAGGGGCTGTTGCCGTTCCGCGGCGAGGGTGTGCCGCCGATGACGGATGAGGAGCTGGCCTGGCTGAAGCTGGCGCAGGAGCAGTCGCGGCTGGAATCGGCCTATCAGCAGATTCAGGGCACCAAGCCGCAGACCTTATCCTATGCGTTGACGGATTCGCCCGCCGGGCTTGCCGGCTGGATCCTGGAGAAGTTCCACGGCTGGACAACGCCGGGATCGCCAAACCCGCCGCCGTTCGATATCGACCATCTGCTGACCAACGTCATGCTGTATTGGCTGAACGGCTTCAACGCCTCCGCCTGGCTTTATGTCGCGCTGGTCGATTCCGACGCCTTCTTCCTGAAGGCCGGCGAGAAGGTCGCGGTGCCGACCGGCCTGTTCCTGTTCCCCAACGACCTGATCCCGCCGGCGCCGGAAAGCTGGGCCCGCCGGGTCTATAACCTGAAGCACCGCCGTATGGGCGCCAAAGGCGGCCATTTCGCCGCACTGGAGAACGGCCCGTTGCTGGTCGAGGACATGCGGGCGTTCTTTAGGGATTATCGCTAGCCGCAAGCCAAACAAAAAAGCGGCGCTCCCGAAGGAGCGCCGCCCTGTTGTTTGGCTATGCCGAACCGCTTACGAGGTCGGACCGCCGTCGAAGACGATCTGAACGCGCCGGTTCTGCGGTTCGCGAACCCCGTCGCCGGTCGGAACCAGCAGGTCGCGCTTGCCCTTGGCGACGATCTCAATCTCCGACGACGCGATGCCGTCCTTCTCGAGCTGCGCCGCAACCGACTCCGCACGGCGACGGGACAGGCGCATGTTGTATGCGTCCGAACCGACGGTATCCGTGTGGCCCGTCACGGTCAGCTGGGTCACCTTGCCGTTGGTGGCGTTCCTCGCCGCCGTATCGACAATGGTCACAGCCTGGCTGGTCAGATCCGACTTGTTGAAGTCGAAGAACACCAGATAGCTACGCGGCACCGACGGGGCCGGAGCGACCACCGGCGGCGGAACATAAGCAGCAGCCTCAGCCGGAGCCTCTTCCCAGTTCATCGTGTACTTCACGCCGAAGTAGATGTAACGGCCGATGATGTCATAGACGTCCGGAACCGTATTGGTGCCGCTGACAGCAGCAGTCACGCCACCACCCGTCTGCTGGAACTCTTGCGTCACCAGCGGCGGGGTCACGTTGAACAGATTGTTCACGCCGAAATACGGGGTGATCTGATCCGTGATGTGATAATGCAGGCTGATGTCGTTATAGAGGATCGGCTGGAACGTCGGACCGCCCGCGCCGCCATCGAAGCTCTGGGAACCCTCGTAACGCAGCTGCCAGTTAAACTCCAACTGGTCGTTGCTATAGGTGGTGTTCAAGTTCCACTTGTTCTTCGGCGCGCCGAACAGGCCGCGCTGATTGGTGGTGGAGCCGTTGATCGACGTGTATTCGAGTTGCTGGAGGAATTCGTAGTTCCAACCGAAGTCCAGCCGACCATCCGCGCCGCCCCAGACATCGTTCAGCGCGAAGCCATAAGCGATGGCAACGTCGATGCCGCGTTCATCCAGCGAACCGACATTGATCGGCTCCTGATCCACACCCTGGATCAGGCCCGCGTTGGGGCCACCCAGAGGGAAACGGCGAACGGTATCGCAGAAGTTTGCCGCCAGCGTATCCGCGCACTGATCCGCCTCCGTCTGGAGGTCGATCGACTGAACGGCGTTGGCGATCTTGTACTTAAACATGTCGACCGTTGCCGTCAGGCCCGAAATCCAGCGTGGCTGGAAGGTCACGCCATAAGTCAGCACCTGGGCACGCTCATTCGTTAGGTTCGGGTTACCCTGCACATAGCTGAGTTCCGACTGCTGCAAAGCGTTGCTTTCGACAAAGTTGCCGTTTGGGTTCGCTGCCGTACCGGCATTCGCACCCATGCGGGCCGCCATGCCTGGGATGGCCAAGCAGTGGGCAATACGGACCGCCTTGTTGGGCGCACCGGCAACCTGGCCCTGCGCGCATGGGTCATTGACCGAGATCGCCGAGTTGCCGCGACCCTGATACAGGTCCGTCAAGTCGGGAGCACGGATGGCGACGCCGTTGGTGACGCGGAACTGAATGTCCTCAACCGGGGCATAGGTCAGGCCATAGCTGTAAGACTGCTTTCCACCGACATTCGAATTCGAATAGTCGCTGTAGCGGAACGAACCGTCCAACGTCAGGCTCTTGGCGAACGGCAGGTCTTTCAACAGCTCGACCTTGGATTCCGCCCAATAATCCTCGACGGAGTAGGAACCTCCCGAGGGGGGCTGCGACGTGTCGAGGTCGAAACCGGCGGAGCTGGCCGGGTCACCGCGGTTGTAACCGGACTCGGTCCGATATTCGAAGCCACCGGCCAGGCTGACGTCGCCGGCATTGGCCCATGGAAGGGTATAGATCGGCCCGGCAATATCGAGATTGAGATCGTTTTCCTGGTTTTGATCGTTATAGGTCTTCATCGTTTTGATGTAATTGATCGCCGGCGCGGCATTGCCGGCACCGAACAGGTCCATGGGCACGCAACCGTTGGCGCGTGCGGCCGCTGAGGCGCAGACGATCTTTCCGCCCACAGTGGCCGTGCGCAATTCCTGCTGCAATTTTACGACGTTGCCGCTGACGCCGGTCTGGAAATTATCCATCTCGCTGAACGTATAATCTGCATGCCAGGTGAAACGATCGTCGATCGTCCCCTTGAAGCCAACATTATAGGCAAAATTCGTGCGGGTGTCGTCGACGCCACGGTCGCCCAATTCCGTCAAGCGACGGCGCCAATCGGAGAAGTTGCCGTGGCCGTCACTAAACGCGATGGCTTTCAGCGCCGCAGGCACATAGGCATTGTTGAGCGGGAGCTGCAGGAACTGACCGCCGAAGCCGATCGGTGTTCCCAAAACGCCGATCGCGATCGGTTCAAGCTGGCTGGTCGCGGTCGAACGGGTATAGCGGCCGTCGATATGGAAGGTGACGTCCGGCGTGATGTCGTAGCTTGCCTTTTCGTACAGCTTGATCGCGTCGGTCGGAATCTGAATTGTACGGGCCGGCTCACGGTCATAGCCCAGTGAGTTATTATACGGCACCAGCTTTCCAGCGGGGTTAATAGCATAGAACGTGCCATTCACCGGGTCATGCGCTGTCGTGAGGAACGTGCCGCCCACGGAATAGGTGCTGGGTCCGTAAACCGGTCCATTTGGCCCAGAATTGAGATCGCGCGCGGAGATCGCGCGATCCTTCGAGAGAACTTCGCCCTGATTGTTATATTCCAAGCCGAACACGATATGACCATTCCCGTCGGCGAAAGAGGTGCCCGTCAACAGGTCGAATGTCTCGGTGTTACTGTCGGCGTGATCGGTGGTCAGGCCATACTGCTCGTTGACCATCAGACCTTCGTAATGGTCCTTCAACTTGATGTTGACGACGCCGGCCACTGCCTCAGAACCGTAGTTGGCGCCCGCGGAGCCGCTAACGATATCGACGCTGTCGATCAAGAAAGTCGGGATCGTGCTGATATCGACTGCGGCACCGCTCTGGCCAACGGCCACACCACTGACGGTGCGGCGGTTGTCGATCAGTACCAGCGTCCGCTCTTCACCGAGGTTACGCAGGTTGATCGTGCTGATACCGGCACCGTCATCGGAGAAGTTCGAGCTGACGTTCGAGAAGGTCGGAACGCCCAACTGCGGCAGTTTATTCAGATTGTCAGCCAGGTTGCTGATGCCGGTGGCCTGCAGCGCCGTAGCCGAGAGAGAGACGATCGGAACCTGCTGTTCCAACGTGTTGCGGGCAATGTGCGAACCGGTAACGACGATTTCTTCCATTGCCGGCTGCGCCGCGTCGGCCGCAGGCGCCGCGGCGGCCTGAGCCTGGTCCTGCGCCATCGCCGGCGCCGCGCTCAGCAGGGCGGTGCCCGCGAGCGCAATGAGTGAGGATCCAACGCGCAAACGCGTCATTCTGACGTTCATTGAAGATACTCCCAGATATACTGAAAATGCATAGCGTCCCTTCCTATGCGGAATGCCATGACGATTGCTACAGTTTTTGAAGGATGTTTTGCAGAAAGGCGGGGGCTGTCGCCTTTTTGCAACAGCGGGAAGAAGGCGAAATTGGGGCACGGCCTGCTAAACTTCCGTGGAGCGTAAATTTTTGACTGGCCGCTCACCTTCATTTGATGGTCTACAGGCGCCAGGAGAGGTCCCGTACAATGTCCATCAGGCTTTCACATCGCGGAATTTGCGTGAGCGACTTCGCACAATCCCTCAGATTTTATCGAGATGGGCTTGGCTTTGCCGAAGCCGAACATTTCGCCATGGATGATCCGGCGTTGGCCACGGTGATGGAAATCGAGGGCGCTGTAATCCGCGCCCAAATGGTTCGTAATGTACAGGGCATTGCGTTTGAACTGTTGCAATTTGTGCAACCGGGGGCATCAGGCGTCCGCGAAAGGCGTCCCAACAACCAGTTTGGGCTGACCCACCTTGCCTTCTATGTCGACGACATGGATGAAGCCGCAGGGCGGGTGCGCAGCGCAGGAGGCGCAGTCCTGGAACGTACGCGGGCCACGTTCCCGGAGGGCAATACCACGATGATGTATTGCACCGATCCGGACGGGACGCGGATCGAGTTGATGCACAATCCGGACATTCCGGCGCGATTTTCGCACTCCGGCATCTGCGTCACCGACATCGATCGGTCGATGCGTTTCTATGACCAGGCGATCGGATTCGCGCCGGCCGAGAATTATGCCCTGTCGGACCATTCCAACTGGCTGGATATCGTCAA
The DNA here is from genome assembly GCA_965276835.1 of Alphaproteobacteria bacterium. GTDB lineage: Bacteria > Pseudomonadota > Alphaproteobacteria > BOG-932 > Roseiterribacteraceae > BOG-932. Next base: position 5,416,111 of record OZ255631.1, on the reverse strand, counting down.
TGAGCTGGACGGGGTGAAGCTACGCGCCCAGATGGTGCGCAGCGCCGAGGGCAACACCGTCGAGCTGTTGAAAATGGAGTCGCCCGCCTGTTTCGGCCCGCGCGAACGGCGGCCGATGAACCAATACGGGCTGACCCACATGGCGTTCTATGTCGACGATATCGACGCTGTCGCCGCCGAGGTTCTGGCGGCCGGCGGGCGCACCTATCTACATACCCGCGCGGTGTTCGGCAGCGGCATCGAAATCATGTACTGCACCGACCCCGACGGCGTCCGGGTCGAGTTGATGAAGGCTTAAGGCCCCTAAGGTAGGCTCCTCGAAGGCGTAACCCACGAACTTTTTAACGCCAAGGACGCCAAGTTAAGCCAAGGTCGCCAAGGAAAACCGTTTTAATCTTGGCGTCTTGGCGGTTCAATTTTCTTTTTCTACTCCGCCGCTTCCAGCAGGCCCTCCGCGCGGAGAGCCGCCTGGGCATCGTGGCCGATCAGTTTGTCGTAGTTCTTGTGCATGCGCAGCACGTTCTGTTCGCGCTTACCCAGGATGATCGACGGCACGGCGCCCGCCTCCATCATGATCTGGGAGGTGGACTGGACCTTCATGTCTTCCTCCAGAGCGACACGGACCAGCAGGTCGGCGATCTGTGCGTCGCGCGCCAGGATTTCCGGGCCGGCGTTCCGGTCCCAGCCATAGAGGCGGAAGATATATTCGCATTCGCCCGGTTTGGCGCCCGGCTCGCTGCGCTGGAAGAACGCCATAAGCTCACCCGCGCCCACCACCGTGTTGGGGAAGATCGCGTTGGAGGTCGAGAAATTGCAATATTCCGGCCATTCCGATTCCGGCATGTCGCGCAACTTGGCGATATCCGGTCCGACCGACACCAGCGTGTGGTGCAAGCCCCAATCGATATGTAGGAACTGCTGCAGTGTCATCGGCCCCACCGTCTCAGGGTGGAGATAAGGCACGTGATAGCCCTCGACGCCGCCGTCGACCGCGTGCTTCCAGTTGATCCGCGCCGGGGCGCGATATTCCCGCACCAGGCGCAGATTTTCATAGTGATAACCGGCCATATGATCCTTCATTGGCCCGAAGAATTCGTCGAAATCCACATGCCCGTTGGGCTGCGGATGAACCAGGATAAAGCCGTGCGCCTCGGCGATCGGCAGCGCGATCAGGTCACGGTTGGCCAACTGGTCCGCGTCGAACGCGCCCCGGCTGGGCACGCTGATCAGCTCACCTTCATTGTTGTAGGTCCAGCCGTGATAGGGGCAGGTGAAGCCCTTGGCATGGCCGCAACCCTTCGCCAGCTTCACGCCGCGATGGCGGCAGGCATTCAGGAATGCGTGCGCCGTCCCATCCTTGCCGCGCACGATCAGGATCGGCTTGTCGACGATCTGGGTCGCGTAATAATCGCCCGGGTCCGGCAGATCGGCCGTAAAGGCGATCAGCTGCGGCCGCTTCATGAAGAATTCCTGCTTTTCCTTCTCGAAGCGGCCCTGGTCGACGAAGCGGCCGATATCGAATTCCAGCGATTCCTCGCCGACCTGGACCTCATCGGTCTCCAGCATCTTGAGAACCTGCTTGGCGATGGCGATGCGATGTTGACGATCCATGGGCGTATCCTCCTCCAAAAAGCAGGCCGCACCGCGATCGGCACTGGCCGCATGCCACCGTTTCAGGGCGTTGTCCTACCGTCAATATAGGGTGAAAGAGGTGTTCGCGCCACGATTTCGATGGCACGGAGTTTCTAGACGAATCGCTTCAACGCGGAAATCTCGAAGCCCAAATCCGCGCCCTGGGCGATCAGCGCGTCGGAGGTTCCCGCGCCGGCCTGAACTTGCGTCGCGGCCCACACCAGGAAGCAGCGCGTGCCGGATCGACAATGAGCAAGGACCGGTCCTTCCGCGCTCCGCAGCAGTGTGTCGAAAGCCGCGATGTCCGCCGCCGTCAGCGTCGCGGCCGTGAACGGCAGGTAATGATAGGCGATCCCGGCCGCCTCGGCCTTTTGCCGCGCGGCATCCGCCGTCAACTGCCCCGCTTCTTCGCCGTCGGGCCGGTTGTTGATCAACGTCCGGTAGCCGAGCCGGGCGATCTCCGCGATATCGTCCAGGTCGATCTGCGAGGCGACCGCGAGCGTGTCGGTGACGGGAACGATTTTCGTGTGCATTTCCATGGAGCCCTTAAGGGATGCCGAGACGATTGCCCATCATAACACCCGCCTGCAATCTTAGGAGTATTCCTCAGTTTATCACGCTATAATTCGCACAGTTATCGAGCGGGCAGAAAAGCCGGCCGAACGGCATCTGGGGAGGAAGACATGAAAACGCACCTGACAGCGGCCGCCCTGTTGGCGTTCAGTTGCCTGGCATTTCCCGTATTGGCGGCCAGCGGACCGAACGATATCGCCGGGGTGGTGAAGAGCGCCACGGGGCCGGAGGCCGGGGTGTGGGTCATCGCCGAAGCCAAGGACCTGCCCGCCCATTACGTCAAAAGCGTCGTGACCGACGACCAGGGTCGCTATGTGATGCCGGCCCTGCCCAAGGCACATTACAAACTCTGGGTCAGGGGATATGGGCTGATGGATTCCGATCCGGTCGACGCCGATCCGGGTACGAAGCTGGACCTGACGGCCAAGATCGCGCCATCCGCCAAGGAGGCCGCCGAATATTACCCCGCCGCCTATTGGTACGCTCTGCTGAACCCGCCGCCGGAAAGCGATTTCCCGGGCACCGGGTCCAAGGGCAACGGCATCGCCCCGGTGATGCTGACCCAGCAGCACTGGCTGCACAACATGAAAGAGAACTGCATGTTCTGCCACCAGCTGGGCGACAAGGCGACGCGCACCCTGCTGGGCAGCGGCAACAGCGTGGAGGCCTGGGCCTCGCGCATCCAGATGGCGCGGACCGACGACCAGGCGATCGGCAGCAACGGCGCGTTCCTGTCGGCGCAGATGCAGAACAACATGGCCCGCTTCGGCCGCAGCCGGGGCCTGAAGATGTATGCCGACTGGACCGACCGGATCGCCGCCGGCGAAACGCCAAAGGTGACCCCGAAGCGGCCGGAAGGCGTGGAGCGCAACATCGTGGTGACGGTCGAGGATTGGGGTGCCGGGCACTATGTCCACGACCAGATCTCCAGCGATCATCGCGACCCCAACGTCAATGCCGGCGGCTCGATCTATGGCATGGGAACGCTGGGCGGTTATCTGGAAGTCTTCGATCCCAAGTCCTTCAAGAACGTGACGGTGCCGATCCCGACCTTGGACGGGTCGAACGGGCACAAAGCCGATGCCGGGGTCCATGCCGACGAGATGGACGGTAAGGGCCGGGTGTGGATGCCCACCATCTACAAGGAGGGTGCGGAGCCTGCTTATTGCAAGGACGGGTCGACGCCGTTCTCAAAATTCTATCCGCTGACCGATCAGCAGACCGGCGCGGTGCTGCCGATGTACGATCCGGCGACCAAGAAGGTCGAGATCATCCCGATGTGCGCCGGCGGCAATCACGGCAACTTCTCGTTCGACGGCAAGGACACACTCTATATGAGCGGCGATCTGAAGGTGATTTCCTGGATTAACACCAAGGTCTGGGATCAGACGCATGACGCCAAGAAGGCGACCGGCTGGTGCCCGATGGTCATCGACACCTCGGGCGACGGCAAGATCGACCAGGACCACACCAAGTGGAACGCGGCCGAAAACCCGCTGAAGGGCTTCGGCGGCGGCGAAGATATCGGCGGCGGAACCGCCAAGGTGGCGGACGCGGCCCCTGCCCCGTTCGACCCGAAAAAGGACACCCAGTTCGCCGCCGCCCTTTACGGCATGTCGGTCGGCAAGGACGGCAGCGTATGGGAGGCAGCCTATGTGCCCTATGTCCCGTCCGCGCTGGTGCGCATGACGCCGGGCAAGAACCCGCCGGAAACCTGCAAGACCGAGATCTACCAGCCGCCCTTGGTCAACGGAAAATACCCGGCCTTCGGCATTCGCGGTGTCGGCGTCGATGCCGACGGCGTGGCCTGGGCGGCATTCTCGTCCGGCCAGGTCGGCAAGTTCGACCGCCGCAAGTGCAAGGTGACGAACGGCCCGACGGCCATGGGCCAGCAATGCCCGGATGGCTGGACCTTCTTTGACCTGCCCAGCCCCCATGTCGGCAACACCAGCGCGACGTCCGACTTCGTCTATTCCGAATGGAACGACTTCAAGGGCGTGATGGGGCTCGGGCCCAACGCCAAGTTCTTCCCGGCGATCAATTCGGATTCGGTCGTGGCGTTGAAGAACGGGACCGACAAATTCATCAACTTCCGCGTGCCCTACCCGATGGGCTTCTACACGCGCGGCGTCGACTTCCGCATCGACGATCCCAAGGGCGATTGGAAGTCCCGCGTGATGCACGCAACCTTCGCCAGCGCAACACCCTGGCACCAGGAAGACGGCGAAGGCTCCTACAGCAAGATCGTTACCTTCCAGATGCGGCCCGACCCGCTGGCGAATTAGGGCTGGCGCGGGAAGTTAAAGAATTTAACGCAGAGGTCGCGGAGGGGAACGCAGAGGTCGCGGAGAAAAACAATTAAACTCTGCGTCCTCCGCGAAACCTCTGCGACCTCCGCGTTAAAATTCACGTCGACTTCCACTATCCCCACCGTCAAGCCCGGTCATGACGATTTGGGAATATCGCGCCCCGTTAAATCTGTTCTAAAACATCCCCAACCAAACGCATCTCTCGGGGAACTCCATGGAAATCTCGCCGCCTCTATCGTCCAAGGACATCGCCTTTGACCTGGAGGCCGATGTCATCGTCGTCGGCATGGGCGCGGCGGGCGCCAGCGCGGCGATCGAGGCGAAGGAAGCCGGGGCGGACGTTCTGGTGATCGAGCGCACGTCGGGCGGCGGCGGGTCGAGTGCCATGGCCGGCGGCTATGTCTATTTCGGTGGTGGCACGCGGGTGCAAAAGGCCAACGGCTTCGCAGACAGCGTGCAGAACATGTACGACTACATGATGGCGGTGTCGCCGAAGCCGGACGCCGTGAAGATCCGCGCCTATTGCGAGGGCAGCGTCGCCCATTTCGATTGGATGGAACGCCAAGGCGTGCCGTTCAACGACCGGTTCTATTCGGGCAAGCATTCCGAGCATCCGAGCGACGAAACCCTGTCCTGGACCGGCAATGAGGATTGCTGGCCCTATAACCTGATCGCCAAGCCGGTGCCGCGCGGCCATAAGATCGGCGTCAACGGCGCGGCGGCCTATGCGATGATGAACGCCCTGATCGCGACCGTGAAGCGCATCGGCATCCGGGTCGAGTTCGATTCCGCCGTCAACGCCCTGGTACGCGACGAGACCGGCCGCATCGTCGGCGTGCGTTACCGCAATTTCGACGAAATCAAATATGCCCGGGCGAAGAAGGGCGTGGTGCTGACAACCGGCGGCTATGTCTGGAACCCGGAGATGATCGCCGAGTACACCCCGGCGATGGAGCATGAGGCCATCAACCCGCACGGCGCGCCCGGCTCCGACGGGTCGGGCCACCAACTCGGTCTATCGGTCGGCGGCGTGTTCACCAACATGCAGGCGGCGATGATCTCCATCCCGATCTATCCGCCGGAGAGCAGGATAACCGGCATTCTGGTCAATAAGTTCGGCAAGCGTTTCATCAACGAAGACGTCTATCACGGCCGTGCCACCGCCTTCGCCGGCGACCAGCCCGGCATGATCGCCTATCTGATCTGCGACGCCCCGAGCTTCGGGGAGCAGACCGGCTTCGAACTGCTGATCGACGCCTGGGAAACGATCGCCGAGATGGAGCGCGATTTGGGCATCCCCGAGGGCGAATTGCAGGCCAGCGTCGCCCGCTACAACGCCGGATGCGAACGCGGCGAGGACCCGGATTTTCACAAGGGCAAGAAATACCTGAAACCCATCGCCGAACCGCCCTTCGCCGCCGTGAACATCACGCTGGGCCCGGTCCGCGCCCAGGGCCTGACCCAGGGCGGGCTGGTGACGGATGTGGACGCGCGGGTGCTGGATCAGAATGCCAATGCGATCCCAGGCCTTTACGCGGCGGGGGCAACGGCGAGCAATATCGCCAAGGACAGCCGGGGTTATTCGAGCGGGTTCATGATCGGGGAATCGTCGTTTTTTGGACGCAGGGCCGGGGCGCATGCTGCGGGCCGATAAACTCTTTATGTTCTGCTAATGTTCTCGTAGTTTTTAATTTAATCTGATATGGTCGCTCCTGATGACGATTTGTCGGGAGCAAGTCCTTGCCGATTGAACAGCTTAGAAAAGAGTGGGCGGCCCGTGCGTCCAGCATCCCGCTAAACGCGGCCCCGGTTTCCGGAACCCGTGGGCTGACCATGGGCTCCGGAACAGTTCTGGTCGGGGCCGTTTCAAAGCGTGAATTTGAACCGTTAGCCGGCCAGGAGATGCGGGTTCTGGCCCTTCTCGCTACGGCCTACGGCCGCGCGGATACGGATACAGCTTCTACGATCCCGAACGCGACGCATGGGTGTTTATCGACGACTGCCAGCATCAGACGGGCATGCGGGTGGAGATCAAGAGCGAATATGATGAGTTGCTTCAATACGATTGGGGTGAAAAATCACTTAAAGCAACTTGGCTTAATCAATCAAAGAACCGGTTGGCGGTGAGTAGAGGATACCCGCTTTTATGGGTGTTCGCTCAAAAAGGCAGCGCTAACTCCGCCAGCGGTTGGTTCCGAGAGAATGAAGGAGGCCGGGAACGTATTGTGGTGACGACTGTACCGCGCCTCGGAGCATCACAGTGAACGATTATCGCTATTCAATTTACGCGAGCCTTCAGACTGAAAAAACCTCATCTGTCGAATTGGGAAGGCGATTCATGCAGACGCTCTCCGATATCGCTAAGTGTTCGTCGCCGATAGACGAATGGCTACTGATGCCGCGCCCCTTCGCTCGCGATTCATTAACCTTCGCAGAAGCATCCGAGAATATAGAAAAATTCGTCGACGATAATGTCGCGACAGTCGATATGCAGCCGGATATTGACGAGGGTTATTTTCTCACCGCACTCGATAAATTAGGAATGTCAAGCAATAGCATTGGCTTTTCGGCCAGCGTCGGCGGGAAATTCCGTGCAAACCTCGATTTCGGCGTTGGATCGACTAGCGTGAGGTCCGATTTATCGGTTGTCTCTTATTCCCTTTTCAAGAACGTCTTGTCCCTCTTTATCGCGCAGTGGCCTGTGATCTGGGCCAATGCGAAAATCTATTGGTGGGATTACGAAAAAACAGCGTCCGCTCCTGGTGTCCCGCCCCATCCCTATTCTCGGTATTCGGTACCCTGGATCAGTTATCTATCTGCCCCGCTGGTTGCAGGGTTTCAGCCGCCCCCCGACGTGCAAACCGAATCAACTCTAGGGGGCGGCCTTGTAATGATCGCAACGGAAAACCGGCTGGATCCGACAAGCCCGGAAGAGATGCAACGCTCTCGGCAAATTGCCGAAATCATGATTGCTCGTGCCGGCGATCCCTAGTCGGCCCATCCGCTGCTGCCTCTTGGATAAAAATCCATCTGCGCTAGCATGGCGCAATGAGCGACCAAAAGCTTCAACCCGGCTGGGAATTCTGGATCGACGGGGTGGGACCTTCACCGATGTGTTGGGTCGTGCGCCGAATAGGATGCTGACCGCGCGCAATCTGCTGTTCTCCGAATGGCAAACTTACGAGCCCCTCTAGGCCGCCCAGAATTCTGCGCTAGCATGGCGCCATGAGCGACCAAGCACTTCAATCCCGCTGGGAATTCTGGATCGACCGGGGTGGGACGTTTACCGACATTCTGGGCCGCGCGCCGGACGGCACGTTGACGGCGCGCAAGCTGCTGTCGGAGAACCCGGAGAAATACAGCGACGCAGCGGTGGCCGGCATCCGGGCCATCCTGAGGCTGGAACCAGTCGTACCGATCCCGCCCGGCACCATCGACGCGGTGAAGATGGGCACCACGGTCGCGACCAACGCGCTGCTGGAGCGCAAGGGCGAGCCGACGGTGCTGGCGATCACCGAGGGGTTCGGGGATGCGCTGCGGATCGGCTATCAGAACCGGCCCAGGCTGTTCGACCTGCATATCGTACTGCCGGACATGCTTTACGGCGCGGTGATCGAGATCGCGGAGCGCGTGTCGGCAACCGGCGAAATCCTCAAGAAACTCGACCTGGAAACTGCCCGGAACGGCTTGCAAGCCGCCTATGGCCGGGGCTTCCGCTCCGTCGCCATCGTGCTGATGCACGGCTACCGGTTTCCCGGTCACGAAAATCAGATCGCGGCGGTGGCGCGGGATATCGGCTTCACGCAAATCTCGGTCAGCCATGAGGTCAGCCCGCTGATGAAGCTGGTGGCGCGCGGCGACACGACGGTAGTCGATGCCTATCTGTCGCCGATCCTGGCGCGCTATGTCGACCGGGTGCGGGGCGAGCTGGGCGCGGATGTGCGGCTGCTGTTCATGCAGTCGAACGGCGGGCTGGCCGATGCAGGGCGGTTCCGGGGGCGCGACGCCATCCTGTCGGGGCCGGCGGGCGGCATCGTTGGCATGGCGCGCACGGCGGCGGAGGCCGGATTCGATCATGTGATCGGGTTCGACATGGGCGGCACCTCGACCGACGTGTCGCATTTCGCCGGAGACTTCGAGCGCACCCAGGAAACAACGGTCGCCGGGGTGCGCATCCGTGCGCCGATGATGAATATCCACACCGTGGCGGCGGGCGGCGGGTCGATCTGCCGGTTCGACGGCGCGCGCCTGCGCGTCGGGCCGGAATCGGCCGGCGCTGTGCCGGGTCCGGCCTGCTATCGCCGGGACGGGCCGCTGACCGTCACCGACTGCAATGTGATGCTGGGCAAGATACAGCCCGGCAGCTTCCCGCATGTCTTCGGCCCGAACGGCGACCAACCGCTGGACAGCGACGTGGTGGTCGCGAAATTCGCCGCGCTGGCGGCGGAGGTCGGCACGATGAGTCCGGCGGAGATCGCCGAGGGTTTCATCAAGATCGCCGTCGAAAACATGGCGAACGCGATCAAGAAGATTTCGGTTCAGCGCGGGCACGACGTGACCGGCTATACGTTGTCCTGCTTCGGCGGCGCGGGCGGACAGCATGCCTGCCTGGTGGCCGACGCGCTGCGCATGTCGCGGATCGTGATCCATCCGCTGGCCGGACTGCTGTCGGCCTATGGCATGGGATTGGCCGAACGGCGCGCGGTGCGCGAGGCGGCGGTGAATGCGCCGCTGGATGGAGCGACCTTGACAGAGATGGCGCGGACGATTGCGAGGTTGGAGACGGAGGCGTCTGCGGAGCTTGGCTCTAATAAGTCGCCTCCCCCCTTGAGGGGGAGGTCGGCAACGCAAAGCGTTGACGGGTGGGGGGTACTGCCTCCACAGGCCGGGACGTTGGGAGAAGGCGGGACCATTCCCCCCACCCGGACCTTCCGTCCGACCTCCCCCTCAAGGGGGGAGGCGACTTCTGAGTTCTTCCGCCACCTCTTCATCAAGTATGACGGCACCGACACGGCCCTGCCCGTTCCGTTCGGCGCGATGGCTGACATCATCCAGGCATTCGAAGACATCCACCGGCAACGCTTCGGTTTCACCGCACCGGGAAAGCCCCTGATCGTCGAGAGCGTTGCAGTCGAGGCCGTCGACGCCTCCGCAACCGAGCTTAGCCACGCTGAGCCGCCGACCGGAATCACCAGATCATCGAAGACGACAACCGTCCGCATGGCCGGGAAGGACCGCGACACGCCGCTGTTCGACCGCAGCACCTTGCCCGCCGGCGCCGAAATCGCCGGCCCCGCGATCGTCGCCGAAGACAACGCCACCACCATCGTCGAACCCGACTGGCGCGCGCGGGTGGACGCCCTTGGCAACCTGATCCTCGAACGCATCGTGCCGCTACCGTCAACCGTCGCCATCGGCACCGACGCCGATCCGGTGATGCTGGAGGTGTTCAACAACCTGTTCATGGCCATCGCCGAGGAGATGGGCGCGGCGCTGCAGAACACGGCCTATTCGGTCAATATCAAGGAACGGCTAGATTTCTCCTGCGCTTTGTTCGACCCTACCGGGGCGCTGATCGCCAACGCGCCGCATATGCCGGTCCATCTGGGATCGATGGGCGAGAGCGTGCGCACCATACTGACCGACCGCGCGGACAGCATCGCGCCTGGCCAGGTCTATATGCTGAACGATCCGTTCCATGGCGGCACGCATCTACCGGATGTCACGGTGGTGATGCCGGTGTTCGGCGACGCAGATACACTGCTGTTCTTCGTCGCGGCGCGCGGGCACCAAGCCGATATCGGCGGGATCACGCCGGGGTCGATGCCGCCGAACAGCCATACGGTGGATGAGGAAGGCGTGCTGATCAGCGATTTCCTGCTGGTCGATAGAGGGCAATTCCGCGAGGCGGAGACCCGTGCCCTGCTGGGCAGCGGTCCCTACCCTGCCCGCAACCCGGACCAGAATATCGGCGATTTGAAGGCCCAGGTCGCCGCCTGCGTCAAAGGCGCTGAGGAGCTGAAGGCGATGGTCGGCCGCTTCGGCCGTGACGTCGTGCTGGCCTATATGCGACACGTCCAGGACAATGCGGAGGAGGCGGTGCGCCGGTCGATCGCCAAGCTGAAATCCGGCGCCTTCAGCTATGCGATGGATGACGGCACGGTGGTTTCGGTGAAAATCGACATCAACCGGGAAACGCGCAGCGCGATCGTCGATTTCGCCGGCACCAGCGCGCAGGTTCAGACCAATTTCAACGCCCCGATCTCCGTCTGCCGGGCGGCGGTGCTCTATGTTTTCCGCACGCTGGTCGATGACGACATCCCGATGAACGAGGGGTGCCTGCGGCCGATCACGCTGAAGGTGCCGGAGGGGTCGATGCTGAATCCCAGGCCGCCGGCGGCGGTGGTGGCGGGCAATGTCGAGACCAGCCAGGTCATCACCGATGCGCTCTACGGCGCGCTTGGCGTGCTGGCGGCAAGCCAAGGAACGATGAACAATTTCACCTTTGGCGACCGCGACAGCCAGTATTACGAAACCGTCGCGGGCGGGAGCGGCGCAGGGCCGGATTTCGACGGCGCCGATGCGGTGCAGACCCACATGACCAACAGCCGCCTGACCGACCCGGAGGTGCTGGAATGGCGCTTTCCGGTGATGATCGACCGGTTTGCGATCCGCAACGGCTCAGGCGGGCGCGGGCGGCATCGCGGCGGCGACGGCGTCGTGCGGCACATCCGGTTTCGGCAAGCCATGACCGCCGCGATTTTGTCGGGCCGCCGCAGCGTGCCGCCGTTCGGGGTGGCGGGCGGCATGCCCGGACAGGTCGGGCGTAACGCCGTCATCCGTGCCGATGGACGCGTCGATGAACTCGCGGCAACGGAAGCGACGGATGTCGGCGTGGACGATGTCTTCGTCGTCGAGACGCCGGGCGGGGGCGGCTTCGGCGCATGCTGACTTTGTCCGGCATCGCCATCGTCGTTGCCGGTTTCCTGTTTCGCATCAATCCGCTGCTCGTCGTCGCGCTGGCCGCCATCGTCACCGGCCTGACGGCAGGCCATGACCTGGTCACGGTCATTTCCACCTTCGGCAAGGCGTTCAACGACGACCGCTACGTCTCCATCCCGTGGCTGGTACTGCCGGTGATCGGGCTTTTGGAACGCTACGGGCTGCAGGAACAGGCGCGCCAGTTGATCGGCCGGGTGCGCACCGCGACGCCGGGGCGGCTGTTGATCGTTTATTTCGCCGTACGCCAGACAACAGCCGCGCTGGGCCTGACCTCGCTGGGCGGACACCCCCAGATGGTCCGCCCGCTGATCGCGCCGATGGCGGAGGCAGTGGCCGAGAATGACGTTGGCGAGCTGTCCGAAGCCGACCGGCAGGCTGTGCTCGCGCACGCGGCGGCTGCCGACAATGTCTCACTGTTCTTCGGCGAGGATATCTTCATCGCCATCGGCTCGATCCTGCTGATCAAAGGCTTCCTGGCGCAGAACGGCATCGACGTGTCGCCTTTGTCGCTGTCGGTCTGGGCGATCCCGACAGCGGTCGCGGCACTGGTCATCCACGGTGTGCGGCTGATGCTGCTCGACCGGCGGCTGGGGCGGAAGACATGATCCGCATCGGCGCGGTCTATCTTCTGGCGGGCTTGCTGTTCGCCGCCGCGGCGGTGCTGAGCGCGCGAGACCGGCGGAATCCGAAGCGCGTCGGGAACGCCGTGTTCTGGGGATTGCTCGCGGTCAGCTTCCTGTTCGGCAACATGCTGGGCGATTTCGGCAATGGCATTCTGGTGCTGGCGCTGGCAGGCGCCGGCGGAATGCGCTGGTTGGGGCCGAGCCGGCCGGCGACCACGACACCGGAACAACGGCAGGCGAGCGCCGCCCGGCGCGGCAACGCCTTGTTCCTGCCTGCCCTCATCATCCCGGCGGTTGCCCTTATCGGGTCGCTGATCCTGAAACGCATTCCCCTCGGCGGAGTGATGCTGATCGACCCGGCGCAGGCGACACCGATCTCGCTGGCGCTGGGGATTGTCACTTCCCTTGTGGCGGCCATGATCTGGCTGCGGTCGTCACCGATGGTGCCATTGCAAGAGGCGCGGCGGTTGCTGGATTCAGTCGGCTGGGCCGCCATCCTGCCGCAGATGCTGGCGGCTTTGGGTGCGGTCTTTGCGCTGGCGGGCGTCGGCGATCAGGTGGGGCATCTGATGACCCACGACATGCCGCTGGATAGCCGGTTCGCGGCCGTCGTCGCCTATACGGTGGGCATGGCGGTGTTCACCATGGTGATGGGTAACGGCTTCGCCGCCTTCCCGGTGATGACCGCCGCGATCGGCCTGCCGCTGCTCGTCGGGCATTTCGGCGGCGACCCGGCGGTGGTGGCGGCACTGGGTATGCTCTCGGGGTTTTGCGGCACGCTGATGACGCCGATGGCGGCCAATTTCAACATCGTGCCTGTCGCGCTGCTAGGCCTCAAAGACCGCAACGGCGTGATCAAGGCGCAGGCGCCGACCGCCCTGTGGCTGCTGGCGGTCAATACGCTGCTGATGTATTTTCTGGCATTCCGGTAGGCATGGGCGCCACGAGGAAAATAAGAACTGATTCAACCTTCTCGGTCTTCATGGCCGAGCTTGACCCGGCCATCCACGTGGTTCCACCTGCGCAACATGACGTGGATGCCCGGATCAAGTCCGGGCGTGACGAATTGTGAGGTTAAATTCTAGCGATGCCTCAAAACCTTACTTCGGATTTAGCCCAGACATTCGTCCGTCTGGCGCAAGGCCACGTGACCCGCGAATACCCCAATAAGCTCGATCACGTGATCGGCGGGCCGCATGATTTATTGAGCCCGAAAACGCTCCATCCGATCTTCTATGGCAGCTTCGACTGGCATTCCTGCGTGCATGGGTACTGGCTGCTGGCGACCCTCTATCGCCGGTTTCCGGACCTGCCGGGGCAACAGTATTCCCGCACCGTTTTCAACGCCCATCTGACGCCCGGCAATGTCGCGGGGGAGCTTTCCTATCTGGCGCGGCCCGACAGCCGGACGTTCGAGCGCCCCTATGGCTGGGCGTGGCTGCTGATGCTGGCGGCGGAGCTGAACCGGCGCACAAGCGACGAGGGCAAGGCCTGGGCGGCGGCACTGGCCCCGCTGGCCGAAGCGTTCGCCGAGCGGTTCAAGCAGTTCCTGCCGAACCAGCCCTATCCCAACCGCACCGGGGCGCATCCCAACTCGGCCTTCGCGCTGGCGCTGGCATCGGAATATGCCGACGCCGAACTGGCCGGAATCATCGCCGACCGGGCGCGCGCGTGGTACGGCGCGGATGCCTGGGCCCAGGCGTGGGAGCCGGACGGCGACGCCTTCCTGTCCCCTGCCCTGGTCGAGGCGGAATGCATGCGGCGCGTCCTGCCAGCCGATGAATTCCGGGGCTGGTTCACGCGTTTTCTACCCACCCTCGACCGTCGAGAGCCGGCAACATTGTTCGCGCCTGCCACGGTCGTCGACCGTACCGACGGCAAGATCGCGCATCTGGACGGGCTGAATCTCAGCCGTGCCTGGTGCTGGCGGTCGATTGCAGCGGGTCTGGATGGGCCATCCAGAATGATCGCGACCGAGGCCGCCGAGTTGCACCTCGCGGCCAGCCTGCCGCACATTGCCGGCGATTATGCCGGCGAGCATTGGCTGGCGAGTTTCGCCCTGCTGGCGCTCAGCGCCTGAACAATACACAAGGCGCGTTGGAGCAATCCGCCGCCGCCGTTTCCCATTAATCTATTCCTTTCCCTGTACACCGAGGCCGCCCATGAAAGTCGATACACTGATCACCGGCGCGACCATCCTGACCATGGATGCCCAGCGGCGGATCATCGCCGACGGTGCGCTCGCCATCACCGGCGACACAATCGTCGCCGTCGGCAAGCGGGCGGATGTCGAACCGACGGTCGAAGCAGCCGAAACCATCGACGGGCGGCGGTTCGTGATGACGCCCGGCTTCGTCAACTGCCATGTCCATGTCACCGAGACACTGCTGAAGGGCTTCAAGCCGGAGGACACCGAGTTCGGCGAAAGCATCTGGCGCTGGACCGTGCCGCTCTATGAGGCGCACACGCCGGAGGAGCAGAGCATCGGGACGGAGCTTGCGGCGCTGAGCATGCTGCGCACCGGCACGACCACCTTCCTTGAGGCCGGCACCATCATGGCCCTGGACCCGGTGGTCGAGACCGTGAAGAAGACCGGGCTGCGCGGACGTATGGGGGCGTGGATGCTGGACCGGGCATTCTCGCCCGACCAGGACCAGGCGAAGCTGACCGACGCGGCCATCCGCACGCTGGAAGACCAGATGGCGCGCTATCCGGCGAACGGCGGCGATGCGCGGGTCGCGGCCTGGCCGTTCCTGATCGGCCACAGCACGGCGACCGACGATCTGTGGCGCGCGGCAAAGGAGATCGCCGACAGGCACGGCGCCGGCGTGACCGCCCATATGAGCCCGGCGGCGAGCGATCCCGAATGGTATGTCGCCAACACCGGCAAGCGCCCGATCCAGCATCTGGCGGAGATCGGCGTGCTGGGCAGCAATGTCGCGCTGACCCACATGGTCCATGTCGATGCCGACGAGGTCGCGTTGCTGGCCGCCACCGGGGCCGGCGTCATCCACTGCCCGGGAGCGGCGATGAAGGGCGGCTATGGCGCCAGCAAGGTCGGGCTGCACCCTGACATGGCGGCGGCAGGCGTACCCTTGATGATCGGCACCGACGGCGCCGACAGCCATGACATGATCAAGGTAATGTCGCTGATGGCCGGGCTGTTCAAGGATGCGCGGGCCGACAACACAATCTTCTCCGCCTATCGGGTGTTGGAGATGGCCACGGTGGCCGGCGCGAAATTCATGGGGATGCAAGACCAGATCGGCAGCCTGGCGGTTGGCAAAAAGGCCGACCTGGTGCTGCACGATACCGACTGCCCGGAATGGCGGCCGATGATCAATCCCGTCGCCAATCTGGTGTGGTCGGCGGATGGCCGTAGCGTGCACAGCGTGTGGATCGGCGGCCAGCGCGTGGTCGACAATTTCCGCTGCACGACGATCGACGAGGACCGGCTTTATGCGAAGGCGCAGTCCGCCGCGGAAGCGGTCATCGCGCGATCCGGTCTGCCGACGATTTCGACGTGGCCGGTGATCTGACCTTCGAAATCGCCTCGCCCTTCGCAAAGCGTTCCCGGTGAAAGTGGCTCTCGTCGATTGCTCCCTGACGCCGGACCTGCGGGACAAGCCCCGTCACCCGGCAGCTTCGCTGCCGATCTGTCCTCCGAGGGGCGAGGCGATTTTTGTCTGTCCCGCCGACTTCATAAACAGCGCGGCAACCGCGACCGGCACCAGCGCCACCCCGAACACGGCCAGCGCGGCGACGAAGTTGCCGGTGATGTCGGCCATATAGCCGGCGATCGCCGGGCCGGCGGTGGCGAAACCGGCGAAGGTCCAGATTGTGGACAGCGCGGCGGTGCCGCTGTTGTTGCCGAAATAGCGGATCAAAAGGACCGTCGCCGCGAGCGAGGTCACGCTCCAGCCGATGCCGAACAGCGGCACAAAGGCATAAGTCATCCACAGGCCGTGCCCGAAGGCGAGCAACAGCATGGCCAGCGCCTCCATGACCAGCGCCCCGGCCAGCAGCTTTTTCGGGTCGTAACGTTCGGTCAGCCAGCCCGAAACCCCGGTCGCGACAGCCCCGACGAGGCCGTGCAGGCCGAGGATCTGCGCGCCATATTCGGCCGACAGGCCGATATCCGCGAAATGGGGCACGATGTCGGCGGACACGACCAGCTTGACGAATTGCGTCCCGACCATCGCCGCCGCCAGCACCAGGAATTGCGGCGACAACAGGAAGATGCGGTAACCCCAGCCCTCGGCCTTGGGATTGCCGGCGGCGACCTCAACCGCGTTGGGCGGCTCGCGGATGAAGGCCGCGCAGACGATCGCGACAAGCACGGCGACGATGGCCATGACGCCCCAGTGCAGACGCCAGCCGCCGGCGCTGGCGGTCAATGCCCCCGCCACCGGCGGCAGGATCGCGTCGCCCAGGGCGCCGACCATCATATAGATGCCGATCATCCGCCCCGCGCGGTCACCGAACCAGTTGGCGACCAGATAAGTGCCGGAAGCATTGGCCACGAGCGCGAAGGCAAGGCCGAAGATCGCGGCCGCGCCATAGAAGACCGGCAAAGCGTGGGTCGCAGACGCCAGTGCAAAGCCGGCCGCGAGCAGCAGCGAACCAATCGTCACCGTCCAACGGCCGCCGATATAGGGGATCAGCACCATCGGCCCCAGGCTGGTCGCGGCACAGACCACGCCAGTCGCCAGGAACGCCGCACCGGCCGCGCCTTGCGACCAATGGAATTCCTCGGCCATCGCAAAGAGCGGAATGCCCATTGAGGCGAACGTCGCGCCGGACCCGAAAAGCAGAGCCAGGGTCACCGCGATCAAGACCAGCCATTCACGCCGCATGATGTATACTCATTCGGTTTGCAGGCGAGGCACAAACATCTCGACAGGGGCGCGACGGCGGGCCGCCGGCATGACGACGACGGCAAGCGCGATGGGCAACAGAACCAAGGCGAGGCCACCCAATGCCGGGGCGAAACTGCTGGTCGCATCGGCGACCGACCCGGCGATTGCGGGGCCGACCGCGGCTGCGCCCGCCAGCATGAAGATCGCCGCCAACGCGGCAACGCCGGTCTTCTGGCCGAAATACCGGACCAGCAATACGGTGACGGCCAGCGCGGTCACGCTCCAGCCGATGCCGAACAGGGGCACGAAAAGATAGGCCATCCAGGCGCTCTTTGCGAAGGCCAGCGCGGCGACGCCGACCGCTTCGCTGAACATGCCGAACGCCAACATCGCCTTGGGATTGAACCGTTCCGATAGCCGCCCGGATATGCCGGTCGCCAAGGTGCCGATGAACCCTTGGAGGCCGAGCAGCCGCGCGGCGAATCCTACCGGCCAGCCAAGACGGGCGAAGTGCGAGGGTGTCACCCCTGCGACGGTGATCAGGCATGTCTGGGTCGCCACCATGGCCAACGCAATGACGATGAATTGCGGCGACCGCAAGGTCTCGCGATAGGTCCAGTTATCCGCCGGCACAACCTCCGCAGCCGCATCGTCTTTCCGGACCGGTGCGGGTTCCTTGATGACGACGGCGCAGAGCACAGACAGGATCAGCGCGGTCGCGGTCATCGCCAGCCAGTACAGATGCCAGCCGCCCTTGCTGGAGACCAAGGCCTGGGCAACCGGCGGGCCGATGGCGTTGCCCAGCGTGCCGATCATCATGTAAAGACCGATCATCCGGGGCGCGCGGTCGCGGTACCAACCGGTGATCAGATAGATGCCGGGGGTGTTGGCGACCAGTGAAAAGCCGCCCCCCAGAATTCCGGCGGCGACATAGAATGTGACGAAGCCGTGAGTCGCATAGGCGACGATAAAGCCCGTCGCCAAAATGATGCCGCCGCTGACGATCGTCCATCGGGCGCCGATCCGCGCCATCAGCGGAACCGGCAGCAGATGCGCGGCACAGCAGACGAGGATCAGGGTGGTGAAGGCGCCGCCGGCCACCGTTTCCGACCAGCCGAGGTCGCGCAGCATCGCGAACAGCACGATGCCCATGCTCGAGAACGTGGTGGCCGACCCGAAGACGAAGATCGCCGCCGCGAGAATCAGGCCCGCGAGTTCGCGGCGCTGGATCAAGCCGCCTCCGCCATTACGTCGTCATCAGACGGGTTTATCCCCCAGGATCTGCACCCGATACCCCGACCGGGTTTGCGGGAAATAATCCCAGATCGCCGAATGCTGGCACGACCGGTTGTCCCAAAAGGCGATCGAGTGCGGGCGCCAGTGGAAACGACACTGATATTCCGGCCGCTGCACATGCTGGAACAGGAAGTTGAGCAAACCGTCCGACTCGCCTTTCGGGATGCCCTCGATACGGACCGTGAAGCCCTTGTTGACGTAGAGCGCCTTCTTGCCGGTCACCGGATGGGTGCGGATTACCGGATGCGTCGACCGGGGCAGCTTCATCCCCTCCGGCGTGATCCCGCCGAATCCGACCACGGCATCGTGAGTGGCGGTGAGCCCCTCCAGATAGATCTTCATCCGGTCGGACAGGCTGTCATAGGCCGCATACATGCTGGAGAACACGGTATCGCCGCCCGGCTCCGGGATCGTGTGCAGATACAGGATCGACCCCAGCGGCGGTTCCGGGTCGCAGCTCATGTCCGAATGCCAGTCCTCGCCGGCGACGAAGGTGGAATCTTTGTCGGCATGAATGATGGTGACTTCGGGATGGCCGGGAACCTGCCACGGCTTGGTGCTGGGCGCGACATGGATACCGCCGAAATGGTTGGCCAGCCGCTTGTGGCTTTCGAAGTCCAGATGCTGTTCGCGAAAAAAGATCGCCAGATGGTCGGCCAGCGCCTGTTTCAGGTCTGTCACCTGGTCGCTGGACAGCGGCTTGGTCAGGTCGATTCCGCCGATTTCGGCGCCGATACGCGGGGTCAGCGGGGTTACTTCGATGGATCGGTAGGTCACGGATCGATGCTCCTGAAAAATAGGCCGGTCACTGCACGCGGCGTGACTTCAGGCTATCCCAGCCTTTTTGGTATCGTTCGACGAGCCAGAGATTGAACTGGCGCTGGGCGCCTTCCTGCCAGGAATAACGGCCGCGCGGCGCGAACTTCGACTTCAGCCCCTGCTGCACCAGCAGATCGACATGCAGGTCCTGGCTCACGATCTCGGCGACGGAGTCGTCGTTGATCTTCATGAACCGCTCGAACATCGGTTCTTCCATCGCACCGGGCGCCACCAGCGTCCCCATCTGGAGCGTGTGATAGTCCGCGCTTTCCGCCTGCATGATCAGATACAGCACGGCGTCTGCATTCATGACCAGCGACAGGGTCGGCGGCACATTGACGAACAGAACCCGATGCCGCTCTTGCGGCGTCAACCCCGGGAAGACCGGCAACAGGGCCTTGGTCGTCGGGTTGAAGCTGGCGTCGGGATGCAGCGAACCGTTGGTCCGGTAATAGCCGGCGGTATCGCCCGGCAGTTCCGGGAAGGTCGCCAGGTTTGAGGGAATGAAATCGTGCAGCGGGCCGCGATGCAGCTTGTTGGCGTGATAGCCGTCATTGTTGTTCTCGAACATCACCTTCCAGTTCCAATTGTACCGGTTGGAAGGCGGCGGCGGCGGACCTTCGAGTTCAGCCAGGCCGTAATGGGCGACAATCTCATCCAGCGCCGTGAGGCGCGGCTTCAAGGGCGGTGCATCCGGGTCGAAATTGATGAAGATGAAGCCCTGCCAGGTCTCGACCTTGAACCTGGGCAGACCGTGGTCGCCCATCTGGAAGTTGCAGGTCTTTTCCATCGCCGGGGCGCCGACCAGCCTGCCGGTCAGCGAATAGACCCAGTGATGATAGGGGCAGACCAGCGACTGCGCCCGGCCCCGCCCCTCGGCCACAAGCATGCCGCGATGCTGGCATACCGCCGACATGGCCGCGATTTCACCCTCCTTGGTGCGCACGATGACCAGAGGCTCGTTCACATGGCGGGAGGTGAAATATTCCCCCGGCTCCTTGATCCAGCTTTCGCGCCCGACGCAGAGCCACTCCCGAAAGAACATGGTCTCCTTCTCGAAGGCGTAGAATTCCTCATCGACATAGCATTCCGGCGGCAAGGATTCTGCGTCCTCAAGCCCAATGATGGAGCTGGAGAAACTGTCGAAAAATGCGTCATCAAGAAGTGAGCGAGCCATAAAGGCGGTCCTGTGTTGAGCGGGTTTCGAACCCTGCAAAAAACTACCCCGTCGCATTATCAGCGTCTTGGATGAGCGCGAACCCAGACTTGCACCGTTGGGGAACCGCCCGGGCGACGCGTTTGCCGCGATGTTGCACTGCACAAGACCGAGTGCGTCTTGAAGCAAGAACAGCAAATGATGTCTGCTTAGTGTCAGTGCCGCGTGTTTGTACTCTTGAACCCACGGGGTCGTCGATGCCGCTTGGCCACAATCATACCAACGCCCGCGAAAAGATCGTGCCGTCCGCCCTGCACAAACTGCGCGCCACGCCGCAGACGGTGCATTGGGGCTATTTCGACCCGGCGAAGGCGCCCGTCCTCAAGGTCAAAAGCGGCGACCTGATCCAGACCGAGGCGGTCACCCACCATGCCGGCGACGATCCCGACCTGATGTTCGATGCAGGCATCAAGGCGATCTTCGACGGCATCCCGCCCGAAGACCGCAATCCCGGCGTGCATATCATGACCGGCCCGATCTTCGTCGAGGACGCCAAGCCGGGCGACATGCTGGAGGTCCGCTATCACAGCATGACCCCGCGCAACCGTTACGGCTCCAACCTCGCCGCCAACTGGGGCTATCTCTACAAGGAATTCGGCGAAACAGAGCGGGTCACGATCTATCAGATCGACCAGACCGGCAACACCGCGTCCGCGCTTTATGCCTATGATTTTCCGGGGAAATACCTGGTTCCGGGCACGATCACACGCTGCCCGGAATGCGACCGGGAAAAGGCGCTGGAGGGTGTGCGCATTCCCGTCCGCCCACATCTGGGCACCGCCGGCGTCGCCCCCGATGTCAGCGGCCGGGTCAGCACCATTCCGCCGGGCCTGCATGGGGGCAATATCGACAATTGGCGGATCGGCGCGGGCGCGACGATGTATTACCCGATCCAGTGCGACGGGGCGCTGTTCTCGATCGGCGACCCGCATATCTCCCAGGGCGACGGCGAGCTGTCGGGCACGGCGATCGAATCCTCGCTGGACGTCCTGTTCCAGGTCATCCTGCGCAAGGATTTCCATTTCCACTCGCCCCTGCTGGAGGCGCCGGATTGCTGGATCGTCCACGGCTTCAACGAGGATTTGAACGTGGCCATGCGCGATGCGTCGATGGGTATGCTGACCTTGCTGAACGAACATCAGGGCCTGTCGAAAAACGACGCCTATTCCCTGATGAGCATCGCCGCCGATTTCGGCGTGACGCAGGTTGTGGACGGTGTACGCGGCATCCATGTGCGCATCCCGCGCACCATCTTCCCGCCGGAGGACTGAGGCAACTAAATCACCGGCCAACGATAGACGCGCGGCAGGCCTGAGCGGGCGATGATCGAGTCTGACGCGCGCTGGGCATCGATAAACAGCCGCTCCTCGTCGATGGCCGTGCAGCGGTAGTTGTCGACCACGCGCTTGCCATCGACCCACACGCTGTGCACGCCGCGCCCATCGGCGGACCACACCAGTTGGGCAATATAATTTGTCACCGGCCTCCATTCCGGCCGGTCGGTGTCGTGCAGCACGAAATCCGCCTTCTTGCCGACCGCCAGGCTGCCGATCTGGTCGGCGAGGCCCAGCGCCTTCGCGCCGTTCAATGTCGCCATGGTCAGCGCCCGATGCGGAGGAAAGATCGAGGCGTCGCGGCGCGCATCCTTGAAGACCGAGGCGACCATCGTCATCGAGCGCATCATGTCGGCGTGATCGGCCCCGTCGGTCGCCAGCATCACGGTGACACCGGCGGCATCCATCTCCGGAAACCGCCCGAACTGGGCAAGGCCAAACGCGCCCTTCATCGCCGGACCGGGACAATGCGTGACATTGGTACCGGTTTCGACCAGCAGGTCGAACTCCGACTGATCGATATGGACCATATGGGTCAGGTTGACGTTCGGACCCAGCGCGCCGAGCCACGCCAGATGCTCGATCGGGCGGCGACCGATATTGGCGATGTACCAGTCCGGGTCGTTCTCGACCGGGCTCATATGGGCGGAGATGCCGGCGCCATGTTCGTCGGCCAGGGCCTTCGCCCCCTGCCACAGCGCGTCGGAATTGGTGTTGTGGCCGATCAGCAGAGGCCACGCCGCCAACCGTTGCCCGTCTTTGCCGGGATAGCGGACCAACTCTTCCTCAAGGATCTTCAGTGCGGCGTCGGTCATCGCTGTCTGGTCGTCGTCGGGCGAAAAGGCCCGGTCCAACACCCATTGGCCGATGCGGCCGCGGATGCCGATGGCATCGATGGCTTCGAACACGGGGTCGAGATGGGTGACGGTGCCGGCCTCGAGGAAGCAGGTCGTGCCGGTGCGCAGCATGGAGACCGCGGCAAGCTGCCCGGCCAGCGCCTGTTCCTCCGGCGTCTGCAGTTCATAAAGCGGAACCGACCAGCGCCAGACGCCTTCGTCGAAGCCGAGATTTTCCGGGATATAGCCCTTCACCAGAGTTTCGGTCGCGTGGATGTGGCCGTTGACGAAACCGGGCGTGACGATGAAGCGGCGTCCGTCGATCACCTCGCCGGCATCGACGGTCCGCTCCAGGTCGGCGCGCTTGCCGATCGCGACGATGCGGTCTTTGGCGATGGCGATCGAGGCGTCGGTGATGATCCTGCGCTCATCGTCCATTGTGACGATGACGGCGCCCCGGATCAGGGTGTCTGCTTGGATTCCAGCGCTTGCCGTTTCGGACACGCGCGTCAGGACCACGCCTTCAAGACTGATTGAGTATCCGTGAGCAAAGCACAATTTTTCGCCAAGCCGTTGAGGGCGCCGTAATGCAGCACCTCGTCATAGGCGGCGGTCGCGTCGGTGACGATGAAGACGTCGTAGTTGCGGTGGAATGCATCGCGCGCCGTGCAATCGACGCAGCAGTCGGTCGTAAAGCCGACGATCACCAGATTGTCGATCCCACGCGCCTTGAGTTGCGCGTCGAAATCGGTGCCGGCAAAGGTGGAATAGAGCAGTTTTCCGATCTCGATATCGCCCGGCTCCGGCTTGATCCGGTAGTAATCGACGCCCGGCGTCCCGACCCGGCAGATATCGATGGCCTCCGGCGGCTGGCCTTTACGCGCATGCAACGCCTTCAGCGCATCGGAGTCCGTCTCCGGCTGCGTCACCACGCGGACATAGGCCAAGGTCACGCCCTTGGCGCGCGCCGCCGCGATGATCGCGTCCACATTGTCGAGCGGCTTGTCGAGGACGGAGAGGTCGACGCCCCAGTGCCCGGCGGCGCCGTCCGGCGAGACGAAATCCACCTGGATGTCGATGATCACCAGCGCCGTTTTCGCCGGATCGATCAGCGGCGGCAGTTCCGCCGGATCGATCAGCGGCTCGACCAGGGTGATACCGTCAGGAGGCATGGGCCAGCTCGCTGCGTTCGGGGAAGCGGGCGCGGATCTTGGGCATGATCTCGCGGGCGAAAATCGGGAGGCCGCGCAGATATTCCGGGAAGATCAGCATGATCCCGTCGAGGTCGCACTTTTCGAACATCTCCATCAGATGCGCCGTCACCGTCTCAGCCGAGCCGATGATCTTGGCGGACATGAAGCTGGAGCGGGCATTCTGCACGAAGGCGTTTTCCTTGCCGATCTCCGCATCCAGGAAACCGTATGCGCGCATCATGCCCTTGCACGCCTCCATATCGAAGCCTTCGCGGTAATGGTCGGCTTCGGCCTCCGCCGCCGCGTCGGTTTCCCCGATCACCAGATTCAGCATCGAATAGGTCTTGATCGTGCGGCCGGACTCGCGCGCCATCGCCTTCATGTCGCGGCTGACCTGCGCCAGCTCGGTGAAGTCCTTGCCGCCGACGAACATCGCATCGACCTGGTCGGCGGTGAAGCGCATGCCGCGCTTCGAAGTGCCGGCGCACACCAGGAAGGGCGGCTTGATCGGCTTGGGGTCCGACTGGCAGTCGTCCATCGTGAAATACTTGCCGTCGAACGTGACCGACGGTTCGGTCCACAGCCGTTTGATGATGCTGATCCATTCATCGGCCAGGTCGTAACGCTCGTCGTGCCCTACCTGGTCCTTCCAGGCATGCATCTGCTCGAACTCGCCCTTATAGGCGCCGGTGACGATGTTCAGCCCGGCGCGGCCGTGGCTGATATGGTCGAGCGTCGCGATCATCTTGGCGGTCACCGCCGGGTTCTGCAGCAGCGTGTGGACCGTGGTCACCACCCTGACCCGCTTGGTCACCGCCGCCAGCGCCGCCATCAGAACCTGCGATTCCAATGCGTAACGCCATTGCTGGGTCTCACCGCCATAGCCGCGCCACTTGGCCATCGACATGATGAAGTCCAGCCCGACCTCTTCGGCCAGGACCGCGATCTTCTGGTTATAGTCGTAAGACGCTTCCTTGATCGGCGAGTTGGTGGACAGAATCCAGCCGCCGTTCGCCATCGGCAGAAATACGCCGAAATCCTTCCCGCCGCGATCCGAGGGCAAGCCGAAATCGGGCTGCGGCAGGGCCGCGCCGGGCTTGTTTTCCACCATGATACTTATTCCTCGATACTCAATACGGCGTCACCATATGGCGATCGGCCCTTGCGTACTTGCGCAAACGCGCCTCAACTCTTGACCAAAAGTTGGGCAATCACTGAGCATTTGCAATGCAAAAAGAATCCGGTTTCCGTAACCGGAAAAATGGACGCAAATCGCACAAGTTTTTATGCGCCGCAGCACAAGAAAATCGCCGGGGAGCGGGTCATAGTGCCCCTGAAGAATAAACACCAGTGTAACTTAAAAAGGGATTGGTCATGTCGGCAGTAAAGCAGTCCTCTCGCAAGTTTCTTATTTCATCATGCGCGTTTGTAGCCTTGGTCGGCGGGCTGGGTTCGGCCCACGCGCAGAGCGGCGACCAAGCGACGGCCGGTCCTGCCGCCGCACCGGGAGGCGGCCTTGAGGAGATCGTGGTGACGGCGGAGCGCCGGTCCACGAACATCCAGAAGACAGCCTTGTCTATCGCGGCCTTGAAAGCGGACACGCTGGAAAAAGCCAACGTCACGCAGTTGGCCGATATCAACGGGCGTGTCCCCTCGCTAGTGATCAGTAAGAGCTCGGGCTACGAGACGGTCGTGACGATCCGCGGCGTCGGACTGCAAACACCGGAAAACGCGCTGACCACCAGCCCGGGTGTGTCGTTGTTCATCGACGGCGTCTATGTCGCCAACACCATCTCGCTGGACCAGACGCTGTTCGACATTGATCACATCGAAATCCTGCGCGGTCCGCAGGGCGCGCTGTACGGGCAAAGCTCAACCGGTGGCGCCATCTCGATCGTCACCAAGCAGCCCGTGCTGAACGAACTCTCCGGCACCGTCGACGCGCAGTTCGGCGACTACGACCTCCACCGCGAGCGCGGCGAGATCAACGTGCCGATCGGCGACACCTTGGCCATCCGCGCATCGGTGCAGGAATATGCCCATGACGGATTTACCAGGAACAATTACTTCAAGAACGTCTATCTGGACGACGCCAACGACGCGAGCGGCAAGTTCGCTGTTCTGTGGCAGCCGATCGACGAGTTCAAGGCGACCCTGACGACCCAGTTCTACTCGGCCGCCACCAGCGGCTCGGCCCAGAAGAACATCAACGATCCCAATTCCGATCCGCGTGTCGTCACCCAGGACTATCCGGGCAACTTCACGCTGAACACCAATGTTTCGCACTTGAACATGGAATACGAAACGCCATGGTTCAACATCAAGTCTGTCACCGCCTATCAGTATCTCGCCAACAGCCAGCGCGAGGACGGCTCCCGTAGCAGCTTCGCCCAGCTCGGTATCTGGGACAATGTCGCCGCCTGGAACACCAAGCTGTACAACTACAACCAGGAACTCGACCTGGTTTCCAACGGCGACACCAATTTCGACTGGATCACCGGTATTTTTCTGCTGAGCCAGAAGACCCAGCAATATGTAGCTGAATTCGGTTGCACGACCGTGGGGCAGTGTGCCCCGCCAACGCGGGGCGATTATAGCTATGGACCGGATATCGAACGCTTTGGCTCAAAAAAACCAAAAGCGAACCCCAAATATCCCTTCTTGACCTTCGGCCAGAAAATCCAGGCATCCAGGGTATCCTATTCCTGGTTCGCTCAGGGCACCTATCACATCACCGACGATCTGCGCCTTGTCGGCGGCGTGCGCGTCAACCGCGACAACTCCGACCTCTATACCATCAACTTCGGCACGCCCAGGTTCGAGAGCACGTTCCATTCGATCGTGCCGACGTTCGATGCACGGCTGGAATACGACGTGACACCGGACAACATGCTCTATGGCAGTGTTTCGCGCGGCTATAAGCCAGGCGGCCCGAACGGCAACGCCGGATATTTCGACGTTCCGACCTATACTCCGGAAACCAATACATCTTTTGAAATCGGTTCCAAGAATCAGTTCCTCGACAAGCACCTGACACTCAACGTCTCAGCCTTCTACTACCTCTATGAGGACATGCAGTTCCTCTACACCGATGTGGAACCCTTCTTGGGCGGCATCAGCAACATTCCATCGACCCATATTTGGGGTGGCGAAGCGGAAGCCAGTTATCTTGGCGGGCCGGAAGACCGGCTGAAGATCGACGCGTCGCTGGGATTGGAAGATGGCGAGATCGAAGGCAACTTCAACGCGCTAGATTCGACTATCGCCTCAAAAATCATCGGCAGGACGTCGGCCTGCAATTTTGGCGGCGCGTATTATGATCCGGTCTGCCAGCACGCCATCCTCGGCGGTCTGCGCAATATCGGCGGGAATAGCCCGGCCCAGATGCCGAACGTCACCGCCTCGATCGCGGTGTCGTACGACTTCCCGGTCTATGCCGGCACGCTGACCCCGCGCGTCGAGTATATCTATCGCGGCGCCTTCTGGCAGCGCATCTTCGCCGAACCTTCGGTCGACCGGGTGCCGGCCTACAGCCTGGTCAACCTGAACTTCGAGTATGTGCCGGAAGACGCACCTTGGAAGGTCGACTTCGCCGTCACCAACCTGTTCGACACGGCGGGCGTAAACTCGCGCTACACCGACCCCTACGGCACCTTCCAGACGTCCGAGCAGTTCATCCCGCCGCGCCAGATCCTGGGGATGGTTTCCTACTCGTTCGGCGGCCCATCGTCCGAACCTGAGACGCCACCGGCAGCCTATGTGCCGCCGCCGGCCGTGGCTCCGGCACCCGTGCCGAAGAGCTATCTGGTGTTCTTCGACTTCAACAAGTCGGACCTGACCCCGCAAGCTGTCGAGATCGTCGACACGGCGGCCAAGAATGCCGGTCCGGCCAAGGTTACGCAGCTTACGGTTACCGGCCATACCGATACGGTCGGCTCGGACGCCTACAATATGCGCCTCAGCCGCCGCCGTGCGGAATCGGTTGCGGCACAGCTCGAAAAGGATGGCATCGCATCGTCCGAGATCGAGATCGTTGCCAAGGGCAAGCGCGACCTGCTGGTTCCGACCGGCGACGGCGTTCGCGAGCCCCAGAACCGGCGCGTGCAGATCGTCTATTCGGGCGCGGCAAGCTCATAACGCCGGATCGACTGACAGACTTACGGCGCCCCCAAAAGGGGCGCCGTTTTTCATTGGGGTAAGTTTCCATTTGGAGGCGCATGATCTGAAGCATGCATAAGGTCCATCTTCCCGACTGGGCGGTCGAACGCGGCCGCTACATGAACCACTTCCCGGCAATCGACCCGGCGCGAACGGCGCTGGTCGTGATCGACATGCAGAACGTGTTCATGGAACCGGCCGAGGTGTTCGGCAACCCGAACGCGCTGGACATCGTCGGCTCGGTGAACCGCGCTGTCCGAACGCTGCGCGATGCCGGGGCCACGGTGATCTGGACCCGTGAGACAGTCAGCGACGAGGCGGCGCTGGCCATGCCCGACTGGCAATACGACCTGTCGATCCCAA
This sequence comes from Alphaproteobacteria bacterium, assembly GCA_965276835.1. Taxonomy (GTDB): domain Bacteria; phylum Pseudomonadota; class Alphaproteobacteria; order BOG-932; family Roseiterribacteraceae; genus BOG-932. The sequence goes on along the minus strand of OZ255631.1, from coordinate 5,387,898 downwards.
CCGTGCGCCGGGCCGTCGAAACCATGGTCGCCGGCACCCGGTCGCATGCCGTGCATGACGCGATGGATGTTCGGGACGGCGACATCGTGATCGACAAATACCGCTATGGCGCCTTCATATGCCCGGCGGGCAACCTGAAGAAGACGCTCGACGCGCGGCCGCATATCGACACGCTGGTGATTGCCGGCACGCTGACCAACTGCTGCTGCGACAGTACCGCCCGCGACGGCAACATGCTGGGATACAAGATCGTGTTCCTGAGCGATGCGACGGCAACCCGCACCGACGAGGAACACAATGCGGCGCTGCTGACCGTCTGCCTGAATTTCGGCGACGTTCGGGCAACGGATGAGTTGAGCGCGATGATTTCACGCGAATCATGAGCGTGCGTCAGTCCGGACGCTGATCCGCCTTGGGCAATTGCAGTGAAGCTGCCAGGCCGGGATTGTTGTCAGCCAGGGCCAGCGTCCCCCCATGCAGCTTGGCCACCGACGCGACGACGCTGAGGCCGAGCCCCACGCCGGTTTTTCCCCGGCTGGAATCGCCACGGTAAAAGCGTTCGGTGACGCGGAGTTTTTCGGCATCCGGCACGCCCGGCCCGGCATCGCTGACAGATACCGTGATTGCATCTTCGGTCGGGGCGCCCACCCGGATCTCGATCGTGCTGCCGGCCGGCGCGTATTTGATCGCGTTGTCGACCAGATTGCCGACCGCCTGAGCCAACAGAAACGGATCGCCGTTGACCGTCGGCTGTTCGTCCATCCGAACATTGAACGTAACACCGTTTTCCGCCGCGGTCGGCTGGTAGAGCTCGACGACTTCGGTGACGATCTCGGCCAGCCGAACCTCCTGGAAGCCGGACCGGCGGACGCCGGAGTCGATCTCCGCCAGGCGGAGCAACGCGTTCGACATGCCGATCAGGCGGTCGATGTCGTCGAGCGCCTGTTCGATTCCGGCTGCGACCTCAACCGAAGGGTGGCGCCCCAGCACCCCCTCAAGCCGCGCCCGCGCCTCGGCTAGCGGCGTCCGCAGGTCGTGCGCCACCGCGTTGGAGACATTGCGGACGCCCTCGAGCAGGGCCTGGATTTGTTCGAGCATCTGGTTGATCGTTCTGCTCAACTGGTCGAACTCGTCCGCCGACCCGCCCTCCGGCACGCGCCGGCCCAAATCTCCCTGAACGATCGCCGCCGTCGTCCGGCTGATCAGATCGACGCGCGCCGACAGCGCACGCCGCGTCACGACGCCCCCCACGACGGCGATCACCAGCGCCGCCAGGATCGCCCAGCCCAGGCCGTTGAGAATCAACGCTCGAACCTGGGCACGGTCCTCGACGTCACGTCCGATCAGAAGATGAAACCCGCCGGGAAGAGACACATGCAGCAGGCGCGTCGCGTGGACCTGCCCGTTATTCAGCATCTGCGTATAGGACCAGCCGGTCGCGAAGCCGACTTCCTGCGGCCAGGCATTGAGATTTCCGACAAGCGGTTCGAAGGCCGGATTGACCAGCAGGTAGATGGCCTCCTTGTCGCCGTTGGCGATGCGGTCGCGCACCGTCGCGGTGGCGCCGGGAAGGCCGAAATCCCGAAAGCGATCGCCGACCGCCCGCGTATTGGCGAGGATCACGGCGTCGGTTTCGCGGTCGAGATAGCCCGCCGTCTGCCACCACAGCAGGCCGAGCAGCAGAAACGACGACGCGATGAACAACCCCGCATAGCCCAGTGCGAGCCGCACGGAGCTGGAGCGGAAGAACTTAATCATCCGCGCTCAGTCTATAGCCGGAGCCGCGGACCGTTTTCAGCAGCGGCCGGGCGAACCCGACGTCGATCTTGTGGCGAAGGTTGGAGATATGGGTGTCGATCACGTTGGTTTGCGGATCGAAGTGATAATCCCAAACATTTTCGAGCAGCATCGTGCGGGTGACCACGTTTCCGGCGTGGCGCATCAGGAATTCGAGCAATTTGAATTCCCGCGGCTGCAGCTGGATCGACCTGTCGCCGCGCGCCACTTTGCGCGACAGCAGGTCCATCCTGAGGTCGCCCACCGCCAGCATGCGGTCGAAGTCGGCGGCCTGCGCCCGCCTGACGAGCGCATCCAAGCGGGCGGCCAATTCGCCGAAAGCGAACGGTTTGGTCAGGTAATCGTCGCCGCCGGCGCGCAGGCCGACAATGCGCTCCTGAACGTCGGCCAGGGCGCTGAGGATCAGAACCGGGGTCTTGTTGCCGGTCTTGCGCAGCGCCTCGATGATCCCAAGGCCGTCCACGCCGCCGGGCAGCATGCGGTCGAGCACCATGGCGTCGTACCGCTCGGTGCTGGCGAGGAACAGGCCGTCGCGGCCATTGTCGGCATAGTCGACGACGTGCCCGTCCTCTTCCAATCCCTTGCGAACGAAGCTGGCGACCCGTTCGTTATCTTCTACCAGCAACACCTTCATGATCGTCCTTTGGCCGGGAGGCGAACCTCCCGGCCGGATGCCTGTCAGGCAAGTTGAAGCGCCAGATAATAGGTGTTCCCGTCGCGCATCACCAACAAGGGAACAGCGTCCTTCTTCGCCTTTTCGGCCGCGCGGATGTGGGACACGGCTTGCGCAGATGTCGTCACAGCCTCGTTGCCAACCTTGACGATCACATCGCCGGGCTGAAGACCGCTTTCCGCCGCCCGACTGTCCGGCGCGACGTCCTGCACGACAACGCCCTTGGTCTGGTCGTCCAGGCCGAACTGCGACCTGGTGGCATTCGACAGCGTCGCCAACGACAGGCCCACCGGACTGTCCGGATCTGCCCCGTCAGCCGACGCGACCTTGTCATTGGGCTGGGCCCCGATCTTCACATCGACCGTGCGTTCCTTTTCATCCCGCCAGATCGTCAGCTTTGCCGTGGTGCCCTTTTCGACACCGGCGATCGTCATGGCCAGCTCGCGCGATCCCTTGACCGGCTTGCCATCGACGGCGGTGATCACGTCGCCCTGCTTCAGGTCGGCGCTGGCGGCGGGCGAATCCGGCATCACTTTGTTCACGATGACGCCGTTATTGTCGGACCGGCCCATTGCCTTGGCAAGCGCCGGCGTGATCGGCTGCATCTCGACGCCAAGCCAGCCGCGTTCGACCTTGCCATGATCCCGCAATTGCGCGACCACCTTGGACGCGATGTCCGACGGTATCGCAAAGCCGATCCCGACGCTGCCGCCGGTCGGCGAATAGATAGCGCTGTCGATACCGATGACCTGGCCCGATTGGTCGAAGAGCGGTCCACCGGAATTGCCCGGATTGATGGGGGCGTCGATCTGCAGGAAGTTGTCGTAGGGCCCCTCGTTGATATTGCGCCCATGCGCGGAGATGATGCCGGCGGTAACCGTACCACCGAGACCGAACGGATTGCCGACGGCGATCACCCAGTCGCCCTCGCGGGCCTTGTCGGAATCGCCGAACGCCACGTATGGCAGCGGCTTCTTGGCGTCGATCTTCAGCAGGGCGACATCCGTCTTCGGATCGCGGCCTTTCACCGTCGCGGGATAAGTGGTGCCGTCGGTCATGGTCACGGTAATCTTCGTTGCGCCATCGACGACATGGTTGTTGGTGACGATATAGCCGTCCGGATCGACGATGAAGCCCGATCCCTGGGCATGCTGCGCTTGCGGCCGCTGGTTCCCCTGGAAGTTCCGGAACATCTGCCCGAACGGAGAGCCGGGCGGAAAGTCCGGCATCTGCTGAACGCTGGCGTGCTCGACCTTCTCGGTCACCGCGATGTTGACCACTGCGGTCTTCACCTTGGACACCAGGTCGCCGAAACCAGGCTGGTTGCTTACGGGGGCGACGGCGATCGGAGCGGCGGGCTCGGCGGCGCGCGCCGACAGAACGCCTGTGGCGATGCCGCCACCGGCAAGGGTGGTGGTCACGAGAAGCGCGGCAAGAAATGTGCGCGGACTGCGCTTTTGTCCGATGTCGTTGGGTTGGCTCATGGCGATCTCTCTCTGTCGAATGGAAACGGCCGCGCAAATCGCCGGCCGACACAAAACAGAGATGGGGGATCGCGCCTTAGAATAGTCTCGGCGAAACATTAAGAATAATTGTACTTGCATGCGCCCGGGCGCACCGCGGAGCGCATTGAACAGCGCCGCTGCCCGACTTAGCTAAAAGAAACCATTTGGGTCCAAGGCCAGCGGGCGTTGCCCGCCCAGGGGACACGCCCGGGTTCGCCGCGAGATGCACAGCCTCGCAAGACGATCGACGTCGCCGCCCCCACCTCGGCCGGCCCAACGAACCAAGGAATCGCACATGACGACTTTTGCCGAGCGGGAACACGCGATCGAAGCACATTTCGCATCACTGGAGCTTGCCGCGTTCCGCGAACGATCGCGCCGCTGTCAAACACTGGGTGTTAAACTCGCCGAAACCCTCAATTTGCGAGACGCCGACGCGCATGAATTCGCGCTGAGCGTCCGCGAACGCTGCATTCGCGAGGGATCCGACGAAACGATCTATAGGGTTTTGGCCGATATGCTGACCGCGCGGGGCGTCCCGCTGTCGGCGAAGGATATCGGCCGGCTGGCGCACGCCCACGCCGGAGGCTGGCAGGATGCGCGCTTTCCGGTTGCCGACGAGCCGATCCGAACCTGGCTAGAGTTCGTCACGTCGGAGCTTCTTTCGCTGTTCGGCTGGAACAGACGGCCTGCGGTCTCACTTGCGCCGTCGGCGCATTGAACGGCGTTCAACCCATGATCGACGGAGGCTGAAATGGAGAGCGGAAGATTCGCAACAATCGTCGTTATCGTCGTCATCCTGATCGGCGCGCTTGGATATTACGGGAACGCGCGGCTGACCGGCATCAATGACCGGATTTCCGTGGTCCAGTCCAAAGCCGAAAACGCCGAGTTGACCGCCGACCAGGCAAAGGCGACCGCAATCGAGGCCAAGGCGGCTGTCGCCGGGCTTACCGCGGCAAGCCAAAAGGTGGGCGATGTCGCGCAGCTGGTGAAGCAGGCGACGGATGCCGCCGCCGCAGCCACCCAGGCCGCAAGCCAAGCGAAGCAGGCGGCCGATGAAGTGGCAGACAAAGGGCACGCGCGCCGGAAATAGAACCGAACGCGCACCCGACAATCACATCAGGAGGATAACATGCTTTTGCATCACACTCTTCGTTATGGCGTACTCGCAGCCGCGGTTGCGGCAAGCGCCGCCCTACCCGCCCTTGCCGGTCCTGCATTTCCAAAGGCGGTTCAACAAGGGCAGGTCAGCTACATGACCGGCGGCATCGGCGAGGACGAACAGCAGGCCATGGAGGCCTCGGCGCGAGATTATAATCTGCTGATCTCGAACGCGGAAAAGGACGGCGAGTTCACCGCGGGCACCGACTACTTCATCACCGACAGCCATGGACGGGCGATATTGCGGGCCCACAACACGGGGCCGCTTTTCTATGCGCAACTGCCGGCCGGCAGCTATGTCATCCACGCGACATATGACGGCATCCAGAAAGTGAAAGACATCAGCATCGGCGCGAGAGCGCCCACCGATATCCACCTGATCTGGCCGCAGATAGACCGGTCTTAGAGCGACGCGCGCGGGCGGCGCTACGGATCCTTCCCGAGGGACTTTATCAGGGCGGAAAAGAACGGTCGCAGGCGTCTGATCTCCTCGAGATTATTCGCAGACAGCGACGCCAGCGCCGTTTCCGCGGCTTCGGTCAGACCAACCAGGACGCTGCGCCGGTCGTCGGGGCTGACCGTCCGATAGACGAGACCGAGTCCGCTCAGGCGATTGACCAGCTCAACGGCGCTGTGGTGCTTGATGCATAAATGGTCGGCCAATTCACCGACCGTGATCATGTCGCGGTCGGGAAAGCCGCGAATGGACAGCAGCGCCTGATGTTGCTGGGGCGTCAGGCCATGTTCACGCGCATTGGTCTGGCTGAACGCGGTAAAGCGGCGCAGCGCCAACCGAAAGCTGGCCAAGCGGACATAATCCTCCTTCGTCATCGCTTCGACAGGTTGACCGTCGCCAGGCTCAGGCCGAACCGGTTTCGTTTTCGCCATACCGCGCCTCATGCATTCTCTATCGAGCGTTGCCCTGCCATAAGCCGGGACGGCGCGCACGTTATTTCGTATCGGCCGGGGCCCTCGGGGTAAATGCGGCGCCAAGCCCTGAATTGCATCCATTGCTTGAGTTTGCCGGTAACCGGGCGGTTCAGTAAATCCCGCCCATGCCGGTTTCGGCCGCCCGCAGGCTTTGCATAGCGCCTTGATCGGTCGCCGTCAGCACTGCGGCTCCGGGCGGTTCGGGGTGATCCGCGCCGGGCTCCGTGCCGGGCATGAACGCCTCCCAGATCGCGCCAGGATCGTCCGGACCCGCCGCCTGCCCAGTCAGCGGATCGACCTTCGCCAAGCGAAGCTCCGGCGGCGTATGGAACGGAATCGGCGGCTTCCCGGCAAGCGCCGAAGCCAGGAATTCCTTGACGATCGGGGCGGCGACGGTAGCGCCCGTTTCATGCGCGCCGAGGGATTTCGGCTCGTCGAACCCGACGAACGTGCCCACGACCAGGTTCGGCGTGAAACCGACGAACCAAAGATCCTTGCTGTCGTTCGTGGTGCCCGTCTTTCCGGCAAGCGGACGGTCCAGTGATGCCAGGCTTCTGCCGGTCCCCCGCTTGATCACGCCCTCCAGCATCTCCACCATCTGATACGCGGTTCGCGGATCCTCGATCGGCGGCCTTGCATCGGGAATGCGCGGCACCGGCTGATCGCTCCACGCGACATCGTTGCAGACCGGACAGTCACGCGCATCGTGGCGGAACAGGGTCCGGCCATGCCGATCCTGCACGCGGTCGATCAGCGTGGCCTCGATCTTTCTGCCGCCATTGTCGATTTCGGCGTACCCGGTCACCAACCGCATCAACGTCGTTTCGCCCGCGCCGATCGCCATCGACAAGTCGAGCGGCATATTGTCGGCGATGCCGAATTTCCGGGCATAGCCGGCGATCTTCGGCATGCCGACCGCCGCGGCAAGCCGGATGGTCATGGCATTTCGCGACAGTTCGAGGCCGCGCCGCAACGGCAGCGGGCCGAGATAGTCATGCTCATAGTTGTTCGGGCGCCATTTCGGCAGGCCGGGCCCCTGATCGAATTCGATCGGTTCGTCCAGCACGATCGTCGACGGCGTGTATCCGCTGTCGAGCGCAGCCAGATAAACGAACGGCTTGAAGGCGGATCCCGGCTGCCTGTAGGCCTGGGTCGCGCGGTCGAACGCGTTGGACGCATCGCTGAAGCCGCCGGTCAGCGCCAATACCCGCCCGGTATGGGGATCTATCGCCACGACAGCCCCATTGACCGCCGGCATCTGACGTAACGCGACATGGATCGGCGCGGTGGGCGCGGTCTGCGGACTGTCCTCAATTGTCGCCACCAGAACGACGTCGCCGGCATATAGCAGGTCGCTCACCTTGCTTCGCCCTGTCCACCGTATATCCGCGGTGCCGAGCTCGGCGATCGAGCCGTCGGCCAACCCGACCTTGGCCGCGCCTTTCCCGGTTTCCAGCACAACCGCCAGATGCCAATCGCCGATCCCTTCGAGCGGCGGAATTTTCGAAAGCTGAGTGCCCCAATCGGCCAGGCTCGACAGATGCGCGAACCGACCGCGCCATCCGTGGCGTTGGTCGTATGCGACCAGGCCATCGCGCAGCGACCTCACGGCGATCGCCTGTAGTTTCGGATCGAGCGTCGTGCGAACCGTCAGGCCGCCGCCATAGAGGCCGTCCCGGCCATATTTCTGAAGCAGTTCACGTCTCACCTCCTCGGTGAAATATCCAGCCGGCACGAGGTCCGGCGTCTTTCCCGACCGGATGACCAGAGGTTCCGCGCGCGCAGCCTTCGCCTGCGCCTCGGTGATGTTACCGTCCGCCAGCATCCTGCCGATGACATAATCGCGCCGCTCAAGGGCGGCATCATGGTTCCGGGCGCGGCCGTATCTATCGGGCGCCTTGGGAAGCGCGGCCAGGAAAGCGGCCTCGGCGATGCTGAGCCGATCCATCGGCTTGTCGAAGTAATCGAGCGCTGCGGCGGCAACGCCATAGGAATTCAGGCCGAGATAGATTTCGTTGAGATACAGTTCGAGTATCTGGTCCTTGGACAGAACCTGCTCGATCCGATAAGCGAGGATCATCTCCTTGATCTTCCGGCTGACCGAAACCTGCTGGCTTAAAAGGAAATAGCGCGCCACCTGTTGGGTGATCGTGGATCCCCCCGCAGGCCGCCGGCCGGAATGCAGGTTCTTAAGATCGACAATCGCGGCGCGAAGTATCCCCTCCGGATCGACGCCTCCGTGGCGGTAGAAATTTTTGTCCTCGGCCGCGATGAAGGCTTGCTTCACAAGACGGGGAATCGAGGCGACAGGGACGAAGATTCGTTTCTCCGTCGCGAACTCGGCCAACAGCCCGCCGTCGCCGGCATAGGCCCGGGTCACCACCTTCGGCTGATAATGGGTCAGCGCACCGTAGCCGGGCAAGCCGTCGGCATAATACCGGACGATCAGAAGTCCCGCGCCCAGTCCGGCGGCGACGAAAACCAGCAGCGCGGATATGCCCATCCAAACGGCGCGCATCGGGCCTTAACCCCGCCAAGAATGTTCGGTTCCCAGCGCCGTGGCGGTGTTGTGGGCGATGGCGAAGAGAGTGGCGACGCCGACGATCGTGCAGACAAGAACGATCCAGGCCAGCCCCTTGAACCGTCCGTTCGGCGCGGTTTTCCGGCGATGTCCATGCTCGTCGGCAAAGCGCTCGCGGTACCGGCTGCGGCGTCTGGCGGCGTCCAGCCAGATGTCGAGCGCGATGGCGGCGACCGCGATTGCCACCACGACGAGAATGAATCCCAGCAGATACCAACCGACATTGTTCACGGCCTGGCCCCGCCCTCGTGCTCAGGCCGGCGCGTACAGCCGGTCGAATAATCCGCCGGCGGCGAAGAACTTGGCCTGCGCCGTGTCCCAGTCGCCGAACTTGTCGGCGACGGAAAACAGTTTCAGCGGCGGGAATTCATCGCGATGCCGGGCGGCGACGCTTTCCGATCGCGGGCGGTAGTAATTTTCGGCCGCAAGCTCCTGGCCGGCATCGCTGTAGAGATATTTCAAATATGACTCGGCCGCGCCGCGCGTGCCTCTGGCATCGACCACCCTATCGACCAGGGTGACCGGCGGTTCGGCCAATATGCTCTCAGATGGGCGCACGATTTCGAACTGGCCGCCGCCGGCCTCATGCATGGCCAGCATGGCCTCGTTCTCCCAGGTCAGCAGAACGTCGCCGACGCCCCGCTTGGTAAAGTCGATCGCGGCGCCGCGGGCGGCGGTCTCCAGCTGGGGCGTGTCTTTGTATATCTTGCCGACGAACGCGCGCGCCTTGCTTTCATCGCCGCCCCAATTGTCGAGCGCCCAACCCCATGCCGCGAGAAAACTCCAGCGGCCGTCGCTCGACGTCTTTGGGTTCGGCGTAACGACAGTGACGGTGGTCCGTTCCAGATCGTCCCAATCCTGGATGTCCTTTGGATTGCCCTTCCTGACCAGGAAAACGATCGTCGACGTATAGGGGGCGCTGTTGTCGGGAAGGCGATCCCGCCAATTCTTCGCGACCATGCCGGCTTTTGCCAGGACATCGATATCGGACGCGGTCCCCAGGGTCACGACATCGGCGTCCAACCCGTTCATCACCGCGCGCGCCTGCACTCCGGACGCTCCGTTCGACTGGTTGACCGTGATCTGCTCCCCGGTTTCGGTATGCCAGTGAGCCGCAAACGCCTTGTCGAACGCCGCATAGAACTGACCGGTCGGATCGTAAGACGCATTCAGGATCGTCATGTCCGCCGCCGACGCCTGGCTTATGCCCACCAAAGCGGCGAGCCCGCCCAACAACAGTCGCAGGACGCAGGCGAATGCCGATATCGCGTGAATTCTGCGCCCGAACGGAATCGATCGATTTTGTGAAACGCCCATGGAACTGCAACCGGAATTATATATCGTGATACGATATAATTAGCGATAACCTCGGGTGAAAGGACGGTTCAGAGGCAATTCGTCGCGCCGAAAGGTCGGCGCCCCGCCTCAATGCCGATGGGCGGCGCCCGACGACTTCGGTGCGCTTGCTGCTGCGGCCGCGTCCTTGGCGTCAGCCGCCGATTTCGCCGCCGCCGAGGCGGCATCGCCCGCCGATTTCGCCAGCTGCGCGAGATCGCCCGCCTTGCTTATGGACGCGGCCGTGCTGTCGGCAGTGGTCTTGGCCTGCGCCGCGGCCGACTTGGCATCCGATGCCGCCGTCGCCGCGCCTGTGACCTGGGTCCGAAGGTCCGCGATCTGGCCCTGGAGAGCCTGAATCTGGGAATAGCTGAAATACATCGATCCACCGATCAACGCTAAGAAGATGACGGTGATCGCCGCGAACTTTCCGCCTTCCATTTGAATACCCCTTGTCGTCGAGCCCGTAGCTTTGGATGTGAAGAGACACCTGCCGCAGTTAGCGTGAAATTGTGACGGCATTAGGGCAATACATCGTATTAAGATATAATAGTCATGCGATATTATGATGTTAACATCATGATATTACGACCAAAATGGCTTTTCACTTGCGAAATCCCGCCACGCGTCACCAAGTTTCTTCGCGGCGGCTTTCCGGCGTTCGACCGCCATTCGTCCGACCAGCCCGATTGCCGGCGTCAACGCCGAATCGCGCATGGGCAGACCTTCCAACCGTGCTTCGGCGCCGATCGTGTCATTGATCTCACCAAGAACGTCGAGCACATCCTTACAGCCCTTCCGATAGCGTTTGACGTCCTTGGCCGGGTAGAGCGATGCGCAAAACTCGACTGAATAGCGCAATTTCTTCAGGGTTTTACGCAACGCGTGGAGTTCCGGCGGCGGTCGCGTTTCCAGATGGCGGCCGCGCTTCAATGCCTTCTTTCGAAGCCTGTCCAGCAGCTTCGGAACGCTATCGGCCAGCCTCTGCGATCTGATACCCGGCGCTTCCCACAGATCGCTTTCCAGCCACCCGGCCAGCGCCAGGATGAAACCGGTCGGCTCGTGCGAGCGGATCAGCGCCTGCACCTGGCGATAGCTGTTGCGGCGGTTGGTTTCGGCTACGGGAATCAGCAGCGGAAGCCAAGCCCCGTCTCGGCCGGCTTCGGACATGGTCTTCCTGATATCCTTGGCGAATACATCGTGGTCTCGGCCGGCCCCGAGGACGCGCCCGAAACGGCGCAGTGTATCCTCGAACCGTTCCGTCGCCCCGGGCTCCAGACACGGCTTGAACAAGGCCAGCGCCGACCGGATGCGCCGGATGGCGATGCGCGCCTGATGCAATGGCTCGGGATCGCCAACCGAGCACAGCGGCAGATTGGCCGCCAGTTGACCAAGGCCGCTGCCGACAATCCGGCGCAGGCCGTGCGCGACATCGACATGCGCGGCCAGCCTGACGCCGTCCGTCTTCGCCGCCGCGGGCGGCTTGCCGGTGAGAAGGCGGTAGCCGCGGTCGGCCTTGCTGCCGACGGCGATGTTCAACGGGCAGGCCTCATGCAATGCAGCGGCAAAGCGATATAGCGGTCCGACCGGCCCCGCATTCAGCTCGATCTCCAATTCACGCAGGGATTCGCTATGTCCATTGGCGCGAACCGCCCCGTTGTCGATGGCCAGTTCAGCCACGGTGCCGCCTTCGAGGGTCAGGCGATAGGCCGTGCGTTTGATGTCGGTGACGAAGATTTGTTCGATGCCGTTATCCGTCTTTTGGGCGAAGATCCCGGCAGCCGGGGTCCAGGCCAGCCGCGCGATATCGGGCGGACCCGATGCGAGGCGCCAAGTCCATTCCGATCGTTGGGCCGCCGCGCCGCCTGTCCCCGCCGCCTTCAATGTCTGTTCATGACGGCGACCGGTTTTGCGAATTCTGAGGCTGAAGCCAGCGCCGCGCAACGATCGATCCGGAAAGTCGTAATAGTGGCTGATCAGCCTTCGCGTCGCCGGTTTCGGCAACTTCATATCGGCCAGATAGGCCAGGACAGCGCGCTGGGTTTCGGCCGTCAGCCTGAACTTGAGTTCAACCTCCACTACGGCCGCCAGTTGAGATAGAGCACCTCAGGGCGCTGTTGCAGGTCATAGACCACCTGCGGCAACGCCGGATCGAGCAGTCGCGCTTTCCACCGTACCGCCATCCGTATCCGGCGCCGCGTTCCATCGCCGAACGTCGTCAAGCCAAAGGATCGGATCTTGATGCCGGCCGCCCTCAACAACGCGCGCAACTCTTCGTCCGACGGACCCGACCCTGCAACCTCGAGGATGAACATGGCCTCGTGGTTGTGATCGAAGAACCGCTCGGCGATCTTCAGCGCCCACAAGACGACCATGCCGAGCGCCAGTGCCGCCAGGCCGAGCCATATCTGGCCGCCGCCGAAGCAGAGCCCCAGCACCGTCACGAACCACAAAGTTGCCGCCGTGGTGACGCCGGTCACCATATTGCCGCGCCGCAAGATCGCGCCGGCGCCGATAAAACCGACGCCCGACAGGATGCCCAACGGAAGGCGCATCATGTCCATGACGCCGTACGAATCCGGGTCTTTCCCCTTTGTGGGCAGAAGCAGGTTCATCTGAATCATGGCGATCGATGCCGCCAGGCAGACGAGCAACACGGTGCGCAAGCCGGCGGGCCGGCCATGTTCGCTGCGATTGAGCCCGATCAAGGTTCCCGCCAGCAAGGTCAGCGCCAGCCGAACGAAGATGTCAGTCCAGCTGACTGTTTCAGGCATTGCATTGTGCATGATCTCAAAACGCCACTAAGGCGCGATGTGATCCATCGCCATTGCAGGAACCCGAACATCGTCAGTTCGTTGGACATATCTCAGACCGAGGTGATGACAATGACCTTTCCCTTTGCCAATGCAGGCCACGTTGACAGGCGTTTGTTGCTGAAATCCGCCGCCATCGCCGCCGCTATAGGGCCCATCGCGCGTTCTGCCGCGGCCCAGGCTGCGCCGAAGTCCGCCGCTGTCGGCGAACCGGGATCGCTGACCGGCAAGACAATCGGATTGATGCTGGGGCATGAGCAGTTCACCGGCCCGCAATTGGTTGAGATCGGTGCAAGCGCCACCCAGGCTGGATTTCAACTATTAGCGACAAGCGACCATTTTCAACCATGGCAGGCCAATGAAGCGCATTCCGGGCAAGCCTGGGTCACGATGGGCGCCCTCGGCGCCCATACCGGCAATGCCTGGATGGGCACGACCGTCACCTGCCCGACCTTGCGCTATAACCCGGCGGTCGTCGCCGAGGCTTTCGCGTCGCTCAGCCGGTTCTATCCAGGACGAATATTCCTCGGCGTCGGTTCGGGCGAGGCGCTCAACGAAAAGGCGGCGACTGGCCAATGGCCCAAATGGGAAGAGCGGTGGGACCGCCTGATCGAGGCAATGGGGATCATTCGCGCCTTGTGGTCCGGAGAAGCCGTCCATCACACCGGCAAATATTATTCGGTCGACGCCAAACTATACGACCCGCCGGTAAAACCGATCCCGCTGCTTGCGGCGGCCAACGCCAGGAAATCGATGAAACTGTCCGGCCAGCATGCGGACGGGCTGATCACCGATCCGGAAACCTGGAAGCAATATAAATCCGAATGGGAGGCCGGAGCGCACGCCGCAGGCAAGAACACCGCGGACATGCCGGTGCTGGTCGAGCAATACGCCGTCGTCGGCACTCCCGACGAGGCAAAACAAGCCGCCGAGCTTTGGCGCTTCGGGCCCAAAGCGTTCAAAGGTTATGAGAACGATCCGGATCCCGTTTTGATCCAACGGCGCGCCGACAGTGAAATCCCGCTCGAAAAAGTGATGAGCTCGTGGGCGATCGGCACCGATCCCGCTGTTCACGTCAAGAAATTGCAGGAACTTTTCGACAGCGGGGCGACCATCGTCAACGTCCATACCGGGCAAGCCGACCAGAAGAAGCTGATCGACTTCTATGGGCGGAACGTGCTGCCGAAATTCATCTGAACGGAGGACGATTATGGAAAGCGTGGTGTTTCAGGGCATCTTCGTCGAAGAGCAAACGCACTATATGTGCCGCGCCGACGGCGGCGTCATTCGTGTGCCGAAGAACGATATCAAGATCGTCGACGGCAGCGCGCACCTGCGCAGAGGCGCGGTCGTGGAGTTCGTGCGCGGCCCGATCGGCGCAGAAACCGGACGCGGCCAGCAGGCGGGCGCCTCGCCCGAAACCAGCGCTTGTATCGGCGGTGTGGAAATCGCCTGTGCGAGCGGCACCGTCCTCGGTTCCTGCATGGGCATCAGACCTTGCCCGTGAGCGGCTGGAGCGCGACGCGCGCCGGGAACCCCACCCAATCGCCTCCGGTTATTATTTTATAACCGCAAAGGAGGCAATGCGATGAAAAAGAACGTGATTTTAGCCGTCGGCGGCGCGCTGGCGCTTTCGGCCGCCGGCCCGCTTTGGGCACAATCGGATACGTCTCAACTACATGAAAGCATGCCCAATCCTCCGGCCAACGCGACTGGGGCATCGCACGCGGATGACCCGTCGGCGACGCCTGAACGTCAGGCCGGTCAAGGGCTGATAACGAGCGGCAAGGGAAACGCCGCGCTCTCGGACCAGGACAGGGCATTCCTAACGCAGGCTGCGCAATATGCCGAAGCTCAAGTCGCCGCGGGCCGGCTGGCGCTCAAGGTCAGTCATCAGCCCAAGGTGGTCGCTTACGCCAAGCAGGCCGTGTCGACCGGCACGACGTCGCTGGGCCCTCTGCAACGCATCGGCAAGACGGTAGGCGTTCCGCTTCCCGAAAGCGACGCCAAGGCAAACGACGAGGTGCAACAACTCGAAGCCGCCAAGACTACTGTGTTCGACAGTCTGTACGGACAGCTGGAGCACAACAACCAGCAGCAGCTTCTAGCCCTCTATACAGACGAAGCGGCAAAGGGCGGGAACGCGCAACTGAAAGGCCTTGCCGGGACCGGCAAGGAACGGGCCGGCGTGATGCTGAAGAACGCTGAGCAGCTGAACGAAGGCACGATCGATCACACGGACCCACGCTGCAAAGCCAATCCGGGCGCGGCGGGCTGCCCGTAGCGAGATGGAGCGGCCGGGGCCGATGACGGCTCCGGCGTGTTGGCTTATGGCGACGCGGCCGACACCCGCCAGACCGTGTTGCCGGCATCGTCCGCGATCAGCAGGCCGCCGTCATTGTCTACCGCCAGCGCCACTGGGCGGCCCTTAGCCTTGTCGCCGTCGGTCACAAAACCGGTGACCACATCCTCCGCCATGCCGCTTGGCTTACCATCCGTAAACGGTACGTAGACCACTTTGTAACCGTTCAGCGCGGGCCGATCCCAACTGCCGTGCTCGCCCACGAACGCGCCACCGCGATAATGCTCCGGCAGGTTGGCGCCGGTGTAAAACACCATGCCCAGCGGCGCGACGTGAGAGCTGAGCGCATAGTCAGGCGGGATCGCCTTGGCGACGAGGTCGGGCCGCTGTGGCATGACGCGCGGATCGACATGCCGGCCGTAATAGCTGTAGGGCCAACCGTAGAACGCACCGTCCTTGACCGAGGTCAGATAGTCGGGGACAAGGTCCGGCCCCAGCTCGTCGCGCTCGTTAATCACCGCCCACAGGACATGCGTCTGTGGCTCGAACTGCAAGCCGTTCGGATTTCGCAATCCCGTGGCGAATTCGCGGTGCAACCCGGTCGCGCGATCGATCTCCCAGATCGAGGCCCTGCCGATTTCGGCCTGAATTCCGTTTTCGGTGATGTTGCTGTTCGAGCCGACGCCGGCATACAGCTTCGTGCCGTCGGGGCTGGCTGTCAGGCTTTTCGTCCAGTGATGGTCGATCGGGCCGCCGGGCAGGTCGCAAAGCTTCTCACCCGGATCGGTGATGCTCGTTTGCCCCGGCTCGTAGTGATAGCGCATGACGGCATCGGTATTGGCGACGTAAAGGTCGCCGTCCACCAGGACAACGCCGAAAGGCGAATTCAGATGGTCCAGGAAAACCGTCGGCATTGCCGGCGGCCCGCCCTTGGCAGCCCGAACCAACAGGATCCGGTTTCCCGCCTTGGTTGCGGAATGCGCCTGTTTCTCAAGCCAGTTCATGACGAATTCCTTGGGTCGGCTGACAGGCCCCTTCGGCCCCTCGGTCTCCGCAATCAGAACGTCGCCGTTCGGCAGGACATAGAGCGAGCGTGGGTTCTTGAGGCCGGTCGCGAAGGGTTCGATCTGCAATCCGGCCGGAACCGTCGGCGTCTCGCCCTGATGCCATCCGACGATCTTGACCACGTGCGTGGGCGGCAAAAGATATTGATGGATCGGCGGCAGATAGGGATCGGCGCCAATTTGCCGGTGCGGATCGATCGGATCGGGGCCGCTGCTGAAAAGACCGAGAATCGACGCCGAGGCGACGCTGAGATGCAGGATATTCACGCCGCATCCTCCAAATACTTATCGACACCACAGCGATAGGTCGCGCACCAACCGGCGACAGCCGAGATCAGAATAAGGATTGCGACGATGGCGGACAGGATCAGACCGTCGGGCACGACTGAGCTATAGGCGTCCCGAGTGTGCACAAGGGCATTCAGTATCGATAGCGCGAGGGCCAAAGCGGCCGTAATCGCGTGAAACCAAACAGCCGGAATCGCCCGCACCCGGCGGTCCAGGAGATCGATCGATCCCAGGATGACCATTGGTATGGCGACGATCAGCCCGACGATCAGGAGCCAAGCTGAAATATTCGCCCACTGCATCGCTGCCGTCTTCGTGTAGACGGCATCGGTGAGAAGGGTGCCCAGAAAACAGCCGAACGGGATAATGGCCAGCGTCGCATAGATCGACCGGCGCGCAAAGCGCGCCGGGGAGCTTGGACGGTCGGTCACGACTCCGAGCTGTGCTTCGGCTTACCCTTCTGCTTGGTCGACGCCATCTTGTGCAGCTCTTTCTCGCTCATCGACTGCGCCATCTGTTTCGACGCGCCTTTGAGGCTGCTTTTGCTCCGGTCGCCGCGCTTGGCGGCCAAGGCGGCGCCCGCCGCCATCTGTTGAGCTTTGGATTTCGCAGGCATGTTCAAATCTCCATTCCGATGATTGTCGAGAGCGGGCAGCGTGAGGTCACGTCGGCGACGCGGCCTCACGTCTCAACACCGTTACTGCCAATAACGTGCAGCGCCGTAGTAATCGAAGGTCCGGTCGCGATAATAGCGCCCGTCGTCCTTCGACAGTTCCTCGATCGAATCCGCCGGCGCGTTCTGCAACTGATCCTTCGTATAGCTGACGACATAGGCGTCCTGGTCGGGAACGTAGTTCAGGGCGCCCCAGGGGATCGGGTGGTATTTCTCGCCGATCCCGAGGAACCCGCCGAAGCTGACGACGGCGAACATGATATTGTTAGACTGCTTGTCGAGCACGATGTCCTCGACCTCGCCGATGGTGTTGCCGCCGGCGTCTTTGACCGTTGTGCCTATGACCTTCGAGCTGCGGATTGCGGATGTATGTCCCGATGCCGTTGCCATTCTCATTCCTCCGAAAAATTAGGGTCTTATCCGCTAACAGCAGTCCGCAATCCGGGTTCCGATCCACAGAAAACGGTCGCCGAATAGTCCGTGGAACATCAGTATCGGCCGCGGTTTTACGAAGTATTCGTTTTGCTGAGAAAGGAACTCATCATGTCGTCGACAAAAATAGCGGGCGCTGCGTTGATGGGAATCGCCGCCGTGGGATTCCTGGCGTCGGCGGTTGCCGCAAAAGGCGCGACCTGTCCGGTCGATTACGCGAAGCTGACACAAGTGCTGAAGGCCAGCGTCAAGCCGTCGGGCGGTCCGTCGAACGGTGGGTTGGACAATAATATGTGGGGCGCGGTGGTGGGCCGCGACGGCAGCGTTTGCGCGGTGACGTTCACAGGCGCGGCGGCGGGCGACCAGTGGCCGGGCAGCCGCGCCATCGCCATCGAAAAAGCCAATACCGCCAACGCGCTCAGCCTGCCGAAATTCGCGCTGTCGACCGCCAATCTCTACTCCGGCGCGCAGCCGGGCGGCTTCCTGTTTGGGCTGCCCAATTCCTATCCGGTCGATACCGCCACAATGTATGCCGGACCCGCCGAGAAATACGGCACCGAATCCGACCCCATGATGCACAAACCGGCCTCTGGTGTGATCGTGTTCGGGGGCGGCCTGCCGCTCTATGACGGCAAGACGATCGTCGGCGCGCTGGGCGTCAGTGGCGACACGTCCTGCGGCGACCACAATGTGGCGTGGCGGGTGCGCAAGGCGCTGGGCCTGGACAAAGTGCCGGCCGGCGTGACCGACAAGGCCAACGACGCGATCATCTATGACGTGGATGCGACCGGCAAAAGCGGATCGGGCTATGGCCACCCCAAATGCGGGCACAGCGAGGATGCCGTGGCAAGCCAGATCGGGGCGAGCGCGCTAGGCGGCAAGTAGTCGAGGCGGCAAATAACCGCTGCTAACCACGCGATGGGTCGCGTCCGAACGCGACCCGCAATTCGTCCTTGGCCCGCTCCAGCACATGCTTCTGTTTCGCCGGCAAATTCTTGCCCGCCCGATTGATATAGAAATTCAGCATCGACATCGCCGATTGAAGCGGCGTGCCCTTTCGGCGCGTGCTGTGTTCGGCGGAACGTTTCAGCGACCCGGCGATCTTGGCGGGATCGGTGGATTTGAAAACTTCCTCCTTAAGGTCGAGCGCATCGCTATGCTCGGTGACCTCTGCCGACCACTTCTTGGTTGCGGCCATGATGTCCTCCTCTATTTGCGGCGCGTGGCTGAACTATCGGGTCGGGCCTTTTTCAATTGGTGGCCGTGCCGCGCGTCGGAGGCGGCAATTTCACCCTCCAGTTCCTTGGCACGGCCGTCGCCCTGCGGGCCACCATGATCGTGATATTCGCGAAATTTGCCCTCAAACCCGAAGTCTTCTTCGGCGGCATCTTTTGACTTGGAACCGTTCGTTCTTTGCATGGCTGTATCCTCCCTGTTCTAAGTAGTAAGAACTGGCCATGTTTCCGGTTCCCGGGCATGGCGAACCGAACTCCGCGCGAGGCATTCATTCCCGATACTTCGGCCCCCGTCCTTACGCCCGGCAGAACCTGCTGGCGCATCGCGCAGGCGGACCGCATGGCCGTTCTGATCGATTCCGAAAGTTATTTTGCGACGCTTGAGGAAACGCTGTCCCGGGCTCGGCGGTCCATCGTCATCGTCGGATGGGATTTCGACGGCGGCATCCGGCTGCGGCCCGGCCTGTCGCCGCTCGCATTAGGGCCGTTCCTGCGGCGTCTTGTAGAGGACAAACCGGACCTCACGATCCATATCCTGGTCTGGAGCATGGCCGTGCTTCATGCCGCGGGCGCGCCGATTCCGTTGCTGACCGGGCTCGGTTGGCCGGACCATCCCCGCATCCAATTGCGCCTCGACACCGATCACCCGATCTATGCCGCGCATCACCAGAAAATCGTGTGTGTCGACGATTGCATCGCCTTCGTGGGTGGTATCGACCTGACCGTCGGCCGCTGGGACACGTCGGAGCATCGCGCGCACGATCCGCGGCGGCTGAACCCGGACGGGATCTATTATGGACCGCTTCACGACAGCCAGATGGTTGTCGATGGCGCCGCGGCCCGAGCCGTTTCGGTCATCGCCCGACAGCGATGGCTCGACGCGACCAAGCAGCCGTTGGCGGCAGTCGACGATAACGGTGATTTATGGCCGGCGGCTCTCGAACCCGATTTCCACAAGATCGGCGTCGCGCTGTCACGCACCAGTCCACGTTGGCGCGGGGCCAAGGGTGTGCGTGAAGGACAAGCCTGCACGAAGGCGCTTTTGCGCGCCGCCGAACGCACGATCTTCATCGAGCAGCAATATCTGACGGTCCGATCCTTCGCGCGGATTTTCAGACGCGCGCTGAAACGCACACGCGGGCCGGAAATCGTGCTGATCGTAAACGACAAGCTCGAAGGCACCGTCGAACGGATTTATATGGGCGGCAATCGGGATCGGTTGCTGCTCTGGCTAAAGCGCGCCGACCGCCACGGCCGCCTGCGGGCGGTTTATCCCGTGGTGCCGGACAGCGGCGGTGACTGCCTGGTCAAGGTCCACGCGAAGCTGATGATCGTCGACGACGAATATCTGCGGATCGGGTCGTCGAACCTGAATTACCGCTCGACGGGCGTGGACACCGAGTGCGACCTGACGATCCAGGCGAAAGAGACGGCGGATCGACAAAAAATCGCCGAAATTCGAAACCGCTTGCTGTCGGAACATCTGGGTGTCGCGATCGAAATGGTCGAAGAGACGATCCGGGAAACCGGATCGCTGGTCCAGACGATCGACACGCTCAGCGGAAACCCGCGGTCGCTGCGGCCATATCGGATAGCCCGACACGCTTTCCCGACGCACCGTGTATGGGGCACTTTCCTGATCGACCCAAGCCGCCCCTTGCGCCTGCTGACGCCGCTCAGGCGCCTTTTTTCGTTTTTCTCCGGCGAAAGATCGCCTCGGTAACCGCCAGCGTCGTCAGCCCGATCGTAAGCGGGACAATGTAATAAATCGTTCGGAAGACCAGGAGCGGCCCGATCAGGTTCTGCCGGCTTGGCACCAGGTAGAGCGTCGCCGCCTCGATCACGCCCAGCCCGCCCGGGACGTGGATCATGAGCGTCAGCAAGTTGCCTGAAACATAGGCGGTGGCGACACGCAGGAAAGTCGCATCCGACACGGAAGAAACCAGCGCATGCAGCGCCGCCGAAACGCAGAGGAAATTGACCGTGCCGACGACGATCTGCGCGGCCGCGATCCGGGGAGACGGCATCTTGAGTGTCCACTGGCGGATGGTCAGCGTGCCATGGACTGTAAAGGTCAGGATCAGGTAACCCGCCACGGCCGCCAGTGAGATTCCCCCTGCGATTTGGAGCGGCAGTACGCCGATGCCAACAAGACCGGTCAACATTTGCGCCTGGGTCAAAAGCGCCACGCCGCCTAACACCGCCAATCCCAGACCGACAGTGGCGCCTGAAAACAGCACCAGCTTGGCGACATCACCACCCGACAGGCCCCAACGCGTATAGAAACGATAGCGGATCGCGCCGCTGCTGAGACCCGAGAAACCGATATTATGGGCAAGCGAGAGGCTGACGAACGAGGCCAACGCGATCTTTCCGTAAGGCAACCGGTTACCGGTATAGCGAATACCCAGCCACTCGAAGCCGGTCAGGCACAAATAGCTTCCCAGCGTGAACAGGGCAGCTTGGACCAGATTGCGCGCCGGCACGGCGCGGACCGACTTCACGATCTCGTCGAAATGGTACCGGCTGAGGCCGCGATAGATCAGATAGGCGGCAACGGAGATGCCGATGACGACGAAGGCGGTGGCAAGGATACGGCGGCCGGGCGAACCCTGCGCATCGGTCACGCCGCCTGCTCCCGAGGCGCGGCGACGTCGCGAAGAATCCGGAATTCAGCCAATAGCGGCAGATGGTCGGACGCGATCCGCGTCAGTTTCGTACGGACCGTACGGACATCGACGATTTCGATCGAATCGCTGACGAACACATGATCCAACGACAGCATCGGCAAGCGGCTGGGAAAGGTGCGCAAGCGCCGCCTGCCCGTCGCATCCCGCGCCGGATGAAGACAGTCGGAGATTCGCCGGTAGCTGCGTGACCGCCGGCCGACATTAAAGTCACCCGCCAGGATTAGCGCGCCATCCTGAGGATGGCCGCCCAGCCATTCGGGGCCCAGCAACGCCCCCACCTGCATGCTGCGCTCGGCGCGGGTCAGGCCGAGATGGGTGTTGACGATGTCCAGCCGTTGGCCGGCAAGCTGGGTCACGACCCAAAGGGCACCGCGCGGCTCGCGCCGGTGCGGCGTTTTGGGGCTGGGCAGAACCCCGGCCTTGACCAAGGTCGAATGGGCTTTCGTCAGGATCGCGTCGCCATATTCTTCCCCCATCACCCGCAGGGCGGGGTGGAAATGCGACTGCATTCCCAGCTCCCGCGCGATGGCCGCCGCCTGATCGATGCTACCGGTGCGCACCCGCCCGACATCCAGTTCCTGCAAGGCGACGATATCGGGATCGCACGCGGCAATCACCCCGGCGATCCGCTGCGGCGACAGCTTGCCGTCGGTGCCGAGGCAGCGATGCACATTATAAGTCATGATGCGGAAAGGCATTTCCATTCCGCATGAACCCGGCCAGGCGGGGATCGTTTCAATCGGTCCTCGGCGCTTCAGGGCGCAAGGGCTCCGATGCCGCGCTGTCCAGAGCTGCGGGTAATGGCGGCGGGGTCGGGTCGATATGCGGAATCGTTATATCCCCGGCCTTCTTCTCCCAGCCCCCGCCCAGCGCCTTATAGAGCGCGACGATGTCCCCGGTCAGGCCGATGTCGGCCTGGACCAGTTGCTGGCGGGCGCCGACAAGCGTGCGTTCGGCGTCCAGCACCTGGATGAAATCCGACAGGCCGTGATCGTACCGGTTGCGGGCGAGATAAAGTGTGGTTTCCGCCGACTTCACCGTCTCCTCGGTCTTGTCGCGCGCCACTTTGTCGGTGCGATAGGCGACCAGCGCATTCTCGACCTCCCTGAGCGCGTTGAGCACTGCACCGCGATAGGCCAAGGCGGCCTCGGCGGCCTGCGCACGCGCCACTTTCAGGCCAGCCGTCAATTTCCCGCCCTCGAAGATCGGCAGCGAGACGCTGGGACCGAAGGAATAGAAATGGCTGGCCCAGTTGGTCAGGTAGCTCGCATCCAGCGCACGGATGCCCAGATTTCCGGTCAGCGAGATGTCGGGATAAAAGCTCGCCACCGCCACGCCGACATTCGCTGTCGCCGCATGCAATTGCGCTTCGGCTTCCCGGATATCCGGCCGGCGGCGGGCCAGGGTCGAAGGGACGCCGATACCGACCATCTGCGGCAATTTCGGCAAGGGCGCCGGGGTCGCGACCATCGCGTCGACGGCACCCGGCGGCTCGCCGACCAGGACGCTCAGGCTGTTCATCGCCTGGGCGACCTGCTTTTCAAACGCCGGCAGTTGCTGTTCGGCGCTGTCCAGTTGGGTGCGCGCCTGCTCGACATCCAGGTCGGTGCTCAGTCCATGCTGCTGGCGCCGTTGGGTCAGGTCCAGGACATCGCGCGCGACGCGGACATTTTCCTGCTGGCTGGCGGCCAGCGCCTGCGCGCCGCGCAGCTGGACATAGGCCTGGGCGACCTGCCCCTCCAGCATCACCAGCGCGTCGTCGGTTGCCTCCGCGGCGGCTTCCGTCTTCGCGCCAGCCTGTTCGACCGACCGGCGGACCTTGCCGAACAGATCCAGCTCCCACGAGACGGACAAGCCGTACTGATAGATATCCGCCGGCTGGCTGATCTGATCCAACAACCCGCCAATCACCTTGGCCGTCTTCTTGTTGGCGAGGTTGTTCAGCTGGTCGTAGGCGCCCTTGGATTCCAGGATGCCCTTGGCGCCGAGCTGGCTGCGCATGTAACTGCCCGTTCCGCCCAATGTGGGCAGGCCCTCGGCGCGGGCCGACACCTCACCCTGGCGCGCTTCGATGACGCGCAGGACGGCCTGTTGCAGGTCCAGATTGCCCTTGACCGCCTTCTCGATCAGCGCTGTCAGCACCGGGTCGTTGAAACCGCTCCACCATTCGGGATCGGGATTCATCGACGGGCTGACCGAACCTCGGTTCGCCGAGGGATCGTTCCAGTGCGGCGTATCGATCGGTTTGGGCGGAACGAAGTCGGGGCCGACCGTACAGGCGGTCGAACCGAGAAGAAGGCCACAGAGTGCCGCGTTCGCGAGGCGCTTCACCGTCATGCCGCCCCCGCGCCGCCTTTGCCCTTGATCCCCGACATCAGAAGCGCGGTCGGGATCATAATCAGCGTCATGACGGCGGTGATGACGAACACGTCGCTATAGGCAAGAACGGCAGCTTGGTCTCTCAGCATCTGGAACACTTGGCGGGGTGCCGATTGCGCTGCCTGCGCCGCAGTCTGCCCGGTATCGACCAAGGCGCGCTGAACCTGCTGCAGAAAATCGACATAGCCCTGACTGGTGGGCGTCAGATTGTCGATCAGCCGGCTTTGCCGGGTCTGCAAATGATCCGTCACCAGCGCGGTCGACACGGAAATGCCGATGCCGCCGACCACGTTACGGGCCATGCTGAACAGGGCGGCGGCATCGCCGTTCAGTTCTTCCGGAACCGTCGCATAGGCGATGGTGCTGATCGGCACGAACAGGAAGGCAAGCCCGGACGTCTGGCACGCGCGCAAGATCATCAGCTGGGTGAAGTCCATGTCCGGCACGAGATAGCTGGAATAGAGCAGGGCCGCTGACAGCACCATTCCGCCGAACGCGATCACATATTTGACCGGCACATAGTTCAATGTCCGGCCGACCGCCGGGATCAACAGGACCAGAATGGCCGCGCCGGGCGCCAGGACCAGGCCGGCCCATGTCGCCGTATAGCCCAGTTGCTGTTGCGCAAATTGCGGAATCAGAACCGCGCTGGCGTAGAGGATGAAGCCCATGAACGCGATCTGCAAAGTTCCCAACGCGAAGTTGCGATCCTTAAAGACGCGCAGATCGACGATCGGGTGACGGGCGTAATAGAGATAGGTGCAGCCGAACAGGAAGCCGCACGCCGACAGAACGAGCATGACCCTGATAAACGGCGAGCCCAGCCAATCGTAATCCTCGCCCCGGTCGACGCCGACCTCCAAACAGCCGAGCGCCAAGGTGACGAAGGCGACGCCGATATAATCGAAGGGCGGCGCGGTCTTCCGCTCCTTGGTTACATGCGGCGGATCCTCGACGAAGTGCATGACGCCGAAAAAGGTCAGCGCCCCGACCGGCACGTTGATCAGGAATATCCAGTGCCAGGAATAGGTGTCGGTCAGATACCCGCCCAGCACTGGCCCGAGGATCGGCGCGATGACGATGGCGACCGCGGAGATCGAGAACGCCTGCTGGCGTTTCTCCGGTGGGAAATGGTCCAGGATGATCGCCTGCTGCGTCGGCTGCAGCCCGCCGCCGAAGAAACCCTGCACCGCACGGAACAGCAATATCTGCCAGAACTCGCTGGCCAGCCCGCAAGCGAGCGAGGCCGCCGTGAAGCCGCCAATACAGATCAGGAAATAATGCCTGCGGCCGAGCCGTCGGCTGAGCGCCCCGGAAATGGTGAGCACGATCCCGTTGGCGACGAGATAGGTCGTCAAGGTCCAGGTCGCCTCGTCGCTGCTGACGGACAGGCTGCCGGCGATATGCGGCAGGGAAACGTTGACGATGGTGGTGTCGAGCACCTCCATGAAGGCGCCAAGGGTGACGATAACCGCGACCAGCCAGGGATTCGAGCGCGGCTTCCAGTGTTGGCCCGAGTCACTCATTGCTGGACGCTCATCGCGTATCGACCGTCGGTATTACCGATATCCCCAACGGCAAGCCGCGCCTGTCGCCCAGCCCGCTGTCGATGATAATCTTGACCGGAACGCGCCGGACGATTTTCACGAAATTGCCGGTCGCGTTTTCGGCTGGGAAAGCGGAGAAGCGGGCGCCGCTGCCTTCCTGGATACTGTCGACACGGCCGTGCAATTCCATATCCGGGAACGAGTCCACGTCGATCGTCACCGCCTGCCCCGGCCGTATATGGGTCAGCTGGTTTTCCTTGAAGTTTGCCGTCACCCAGATTTCGGGTGTCACGACGTAGAGAATCTGCTGACCGGGCTGAAGATAAGTGCCCTTTTCGACATTGCGTTTGGTGATGCGTCCGTCCTGCGGAGCCCTGAGTTCGGTATAGGACAGATTGATGTCCGCCTGCTCCAGATTGGCCCGACCCTGCTGAACCTGTGCCTGGCGCTGCTTGACCGTCGCCTCGGCCGACTGGATATTCTGCCGCACCAGAGATGCGACATCGACCTGGGCTTTGGCGTTCATGACTGCAGCGGTCGCGGATTTCATCTGCGCCGTCGCCTGGTCGACATTGGTCTGGGTCGTCGCCCGCTGATCGACGGCCCGCTGCCGGCGATAATCCTGCTCCGCCTGCTGCTTGTTCGCCTCGGCCTGCGCCAACTGCGCCCGGGCCTGTTCCAGATTGGCCGGCGCACGAACCCGGGCGATCTCCAGATCGACTTCGGCGCTGGTCAACTGCGCCTGCGCCAACGCCAGATTGGCCTGAGCCTGATCGTGGGCGGTGATATAATCGCGCGGATCGATCTTCATCAGCAGATCGCCCGCTTTCACCACCGTATTGTCGTCGACATTCAGTTCGGTAACGTAGCCGCTGACCTTGGCGGCGATGGCGATGGCCCGCCCCTCGGTATAGGCGTCGTCGGTGCTGACCAACCCGCGATGCATCAGCCAGTAAATCAGCGCGACGACGATCGCGACGACCACCACCGCCGCCAAGATAATTAGCGGCAGCTTGCTTTTCGGCTTATCCTCGTCGTCGTCGTCGTTGCTGCCTCTATGCTTTTTCGTGTCGGCATCTTTTTCGTCCGACTGTTCGCCGGAAGAATCCTTATGGCCTTCGCCCGGTTTTTCATCGTCGCCGCGATCGTCTTCGGATCGCGCGGCATCTTTTTCGTCCGAAGCCAAAACGACCCTCCGTCCGTCGGAAATCCGTCCACGGATGGCTAAACCCGAAGGGCAACTGAAAAAGTTCCCTGCGTGAAGCGGCGATCAGCCGAGGGGTGAGGACCTGATGCCGACAGGTGCGGAGGCGGCGAACATCCGGGCCAACAAGGCGACGGTAAACGCGCTGAGCAGGACCCCGCCCACAACCCACATGATAACGCCGCCAAGCTGCTGGTCGGCGCTTTGCGAGAGCCCCCACTGCCATGTCGTCAGGGCATGCACCGAGAACCAGGGGCGCGGGGAAAGCGTGAGCAAGGCACCCAGCGCGCACATCTGCACGCCGGTGAACAGGCTGGCGAACACGTTGACGCCGCTGTCGTCCAGCAACACACGCCAAAGGCTGATGGCCGCGCCGAACAAGGTCAGGTGCATCGCCCAATACACGACGTTGTTTTGCAATGTAGCGTCATAGAAAGCCGGCAGGTGCCAAAACCAAAGCATAACGGCGAAGGCAAGCGGGCCTGCGAAAGCTTCGAACGGACCGACGCGGCCGCGCGGCAGTCCCAGCACCAACAGCGGCGCGGCGATCAGCAGCATCAGCACATGCTGACCGGCGCGGGCGGTGAACAGCGCGATGCTGAGATTGCAGAGCGGCGAGATCAGCGCCGCCACCAGCACGGCAAACCCGGCCCCGCACGCCAAAAGCCGGCGGTTGCCGATTTCGATTTTGCGTAGCCGATAGCAGGCCGCATAGATGCCGGCAACGGCGATAAGCACGACGATCAGGACGGGATCGAGGTTCCAATGCAGGCCGCCGGGGACCGGCGCATTGCCGCAATATGGCAGAAAATCAGTGGCTGTCACGGCTTCCACTCACCTCATTATATCGTTCCACGATATTTTATACGATTCCTCAACATCCTTGGAACACCAACCGACCTGCGTAGTTCCTTGACTGAGCATCGTGACTTTTCATCCCCCGGGAATGAAGTAATGGGGCAGAAACCAACCATTTTCCGGAGCTTCTACTTCACAGCGGCGGTGGCGCTTTGCAGCGCCGCGCCCTTCGATCCGGCCTGCGCCGAACCTCCCCTTTCCTACCTCCATGGCAATGGCAGCAAAGCCTATCCCGTCGTCGCGCTGACATGGGGCCTGTTGGCGATTTCAATCATCGTGACTCTGATCGTCTGCACCCTGCTGGTCTGGGGCATCATGGCGAAGCGGACGCGCAACGGCGACATCGCCGCGACGACCGTCGGGCGCAGCGGCGGCGGCATGAACTGGCTGGTTTGGGGCACAGGCATCTCCACCGTCGCGCTGTTCGGATCGCTGGTCTGGACCGTCGCGGTGCTGGCGGAGATCAATGGCCCACCGACCAAGCCGACCGTCACCATCGAAATCACCGGCCAGCAATGGTGGTGGAAAGCGCGCTATCTGACCGACGACGCCTCGCGCATCATCACCACCGCCAACGAAATCCATATCCCGGTCGGCCAACCGGTGCGGATCAAGCTGATCGGCGCCGACGTCATCCACTCCTTCTGGATTCCGGCGCTGACCGGCAAGACCGATACGATTCCCGGGCAGACCAACACAATGTGGCTGGAGGCCGACAAGCCGGGCATCTATCGCGGCCCCTGCACCGAATATTGCGGCGCTCAGCACGCCCACATGACCGCTTTCGTCGTCGCCGACCCTCCGGATGTATTCAAGGCATGGTGGGACGCGGAACTGACCCCCGCATCCGATCCGTCCACCGAGCAGGCAACGCGCGGTCGCGTCGGCGTGGAATTCCACTGCGGCGCTTGCCATACCGTGCGCGGTACCGACGCCGGCGGCACGGTCGCTCCCGACCTGACCCATCTGATGACGCGTAAGACGATTGCCGCCGGCACGCTGGACAACACACCGTCCAATCTCGCCGGCTGGATCGCCAACCCGCAGGCGATCAAGCCGGGCACCAACATGCCCGCGCCCGGCCTGTCCGGGCAGGAGGTGTCGGACATCACCGCCTACCTCGAAACGCTGCGATAGGAGGGCCCGTATGACGACACTCGACATCGAAAGACGCCCCGAGATCGCCACGGCGAACGCGGCCGAACGCGCCCGCCTTCAGGCGATCTGGGAAACCCGCCCGGGACTGGCGGGCTTTCTGTCGACCGTCGATCATAAGGATATCGGCATCCGCTATATCGTCACGGCGTTCGTCTTCCTGATCCTGGGCGGGGTCGAGGCGCTGATCATGCGCATACAACTCGCCAGGCCCGAGCAAAGCCTGCTGACGCCCGAGCAATACAACCAGCTGTTCTCGATGCACGGGATGACGATGATCTTCCTGTACGCGCTGCCGATCCTGTCGGGATTCAGCAACTATCTGTGGCCGTTATTGCTCGGCGCGCGGGACATGGCCTTCCCGCGCCTCAACGCCTTTTCCTATTGGATCTATGTCGCCGCCGGCATCTTCATGTATGCCGGGTTCGCCATCGGCGCCGGGCCGAACGACGGCTGGTTCAACTACGTTCCCCTCGCCTCGCGCCAATACAACCCCGGCATGAATATGGATTTCTATGCGCTGGGGATGATCTTCCTGGGGATTTCGACCTCGGTCGGCGCGGCGAATTTCATCGTCACACTGATGCGTACCCGCGCGCCCGGCATGTCGATCAACCGGCTGCCGATCCTGATCTGGGGCACGCTCACCGCCTCCGCCGCGAACATCCTGGTCGTGCCCGCGGTGTCGCTCGCCTTTTTCCTGCTGTGGATGGACCGGCAGTTCGGCACGCATTTCTTCGAGGTCGCCGAGGGCGGTCAGCCGCTGCTGTGGCAGCACCTGTTCTGGATCTTCGGACATCCCTGGGTCTACGCCATCGTGCTGCCGGCGATGGGGATGGTGTCGGATGGGTTGCCGGTGTTCTGCCGCCGTCCGCTGGTCGGCTATACGCCGGTTGCGCTGTCCACCGTCGCGACGATGGTCCTGGGGTTTGGCGTGTGGGTCCATCACATGTTCGCGACCGGCATGCCCAACATTGCTTTGTCCTTTTTCAGCGGCGCCTCGATTGCCATCGCCATACCCAGCGCCGTCGCCGTCTTTGCCTGGCTGGCGACGATCTGGAGCGGGCGGCCGGTGATCACCACCGCCTTCCTGTTCTTCTCCAGCATGATCGCGCTGTTCGTGATCGGGGGCGTGTCGGGCTTCATGACCGGATCGCTTCCGGTCGACTGGCAATTGACCGACACCTATTTCGTCGTCGCCCATCTGCATTACGTGCTGATCGGCATCAATGTCTTCCCCGTGGTCGGGGGACTCTATTTCTGGTTCCCCAAATTCACCGGCCGAATGCTGGACGAGCGGATGGGCCGGTGGAATTTCTGGACCATGTTCATCGGCTTCAACGTCGCCTTCCTGCCGATGCACCTCACCGGCCTATGGGGCATGCCGCGCCGCATCTACACCTATCCGGCAGGCATGGGTTGGGGTTCGCTGAACATGCTCATCACCGTCGGATCGTTCCTGTTCGCGCTAGGGGTCTTGTTGCTCGTCGTCAACGTCGTGCGGAGCTTGCGCAGCGGCAAGCTTGCCGGCCCGAACCCGTGGGATGCGCCGACACTCGAATGGTCGGTGCCGTCCCCGCCGCCGCCCTATAATTTCGACGTCATCCCCCATGTCGCCAGCCGCCACCCGCTGTGGGAGGACAGGCTGCAGGAAAGCGAGGCGCGCACCTCGCTGACAGAGGGTTATTTGCTGGACCATGGCCGCGAGACCATCGGTACGACGCCGATGGACGGCGATATCGACCTGATCCTGAAGATGCCTGAGGATTCCTACGCGCCGTTCATGCTGACGGTGGCGGTCGCCGCATTCTTCGTCGCGCTTCTGCTGCATTGGTGGTGGCTGGCGGCGGCGGGTGGGCTGCTTACCGTGGGGTCTATCGTCATCTGGCTGTGGCCCGAGCATGATCTGGGCCAGACTGCGGATGCCGGCCATGAGTGAGGTCGCGCTCGAACAACCCCGCGTTCCGGTCGGCAGCATCCGCCGCCGCGGCACCGGATGGTGGGGCGTCCTGACCTTGATCCTGACCGAGGCGTCGCTCTTCATCTATCTGCTGTTCAGCTATTACTACTTCGCCTTCCAAAGCAGCGGCGGCTTCCTGCCCGACAAGCCTCCGTCGATCGCGCTGTCGCTGCCGAATACCGCGATCCTGCTGCTGTCCAGCGTCGGCGTCTGGTGGGCCGATTCCGGCGTCAGGCGCGGGAAACAGGGACAGCTCGTCATCGGGCTGGCGATCGCGCTGGTGTTGGGCATCGCCTTCGTCGTTATCCAACTGATCGAGTGGCACTCGCAGACCTTCACCCTGCGCAGCAGCCAGTACGGCTCGCTGTTCTACACCATCACCGGTTTCCACATGGCCCATGTGATCGTCGGCCTGCTGGTGCTGGCGACGCTGCTGGTCTGGTCGGCGCTCGGTTATTTTTCCGGGCGGCGCAGCGCGCCAATCCTGATCGGCGGCGCCTATTGGCATTTCGTCGATGCGGTGTGGCTGGCGGTGTTCTTCACCTTCTATATCACCCCCTATCTGCGCGGGTGACGGCATGACGACACACCCCCATCCAGCCCCGCACCGCCACCGTGTTTCCGCCTCGCTGATGCTGTTCGCCGTCACCGGCGCAGGCGCGGCCTGGCTGATCCAGTTGATCGTCGATTACGGGCTGGCGGCGCATCGTTGTTACCCGGACAACATGCCGGTCCTGTCGCCCGGCGTTCCCGGCTGGAGTTATCCCGCCCTGCTGGCGCTGAACGTCCTGGCGATCGTGACGGCCGTGGCCGCCGCTATCGCGGCGCGGCGGATCTGGCATCGCACGAAGGACGAGCACAACAGCTCGACCCACCATCTGTTGACGGCCGGCGAGGGCCGCACCCGTTTCCTGGCGATGTGCGGACAGTTGGCGGGGCTGGGTTTCCTGGTCGCCATCCTGTTCGATACCGTCGCGATCATCATGGTGCCACGATGCTTCGGCTGACGGTCATGGCCCTGATGTTCGCAGTCGCGCTGACAGGCTGCGACCGACGCAGCCCGGGAGCCAAACACGGGGCCGAACTCGTCGCGCAGCATGGCTGCGGCGCCTGCCACGTCATCCCCGGCGTGCGGGGCGCAACCGGCAAGGTCGGCCCGCCGCTGAACCAGATCGGCAGCCAGGCGGTCATCGGCGGCATGCTGCCGAACACTGAAGACAATCTCATCCAATGGATCAGGACGCCGCAGAGCGTCGTACCCGGCAACGCCATGCCCAATACGGAGTTGAGCGATCATGATGCCCGCGCAATCGCGTCCTATCTCTCTACGCTGCGCTGACGCGCTGCGGCTGTCCGCGCTGACGGGCGCGGCGATGCTGGCGCTGTGCGCGATCGCCCACGCGCAGGGCGCCGCCAAGCCCATGCCCCCGCCCTCCGCCGCGCCAAAGGATGACGGGCAATGGGCGATGGCGGAGAAGAACTATGCGGCCACGCGTTTCTCGGAACTCGACCAGATCAACGGCACGAACGTGAAAGGCCTGCAGGTTTCCTTCACCTTCTCCACCGGCACCACCCATGGCGAGGAAGCAGCGCCTTTGGTGGTCGACAACACGATGTATATCGTCACCCCATACCCCAATAACCTCTATGCACTGGACCTGACCAAGCCCGGCGCACCGATGAAATGGGAGTATCAGCCCAAACCGCAGCCGGCGAGCCAGGGCGTCGCCTGTTGCGACGTGGTCAATCGCGGCGCTGCCTATTTCGACGGCAAGATCTTTTACAATACGCTGGACGGCATGACCGTAGCGGTCGACGCCAAGGACGGCCATCAGGTCTGGCGCAAGCAGTTGGCCGACATCAACAAGGGCGAGTCCATCACCATGGCGCCCCTGGTGGTGAAGGGAAAAGTGCTGGTCGGCGATTCCGGCGGGGAGTTCGGCGTGCGCGGCTGGGTCCAGGCGCTGGACGCCAAGACCGGCGATGTTGTCTGGAAGGCCTACTCGACCGGCCCCGACAAGGACGTGCTGATCGGCCCCGATTTCCACCCCTTCTATGACAGCGACAAGGGGCAGGATTTGGGCGTGAAGACCTGGCCGCCGGACGCCTGGAAGATCGGCGGCGGCACGATGTGGGGCTGGATCGCCTATGACCCCGACCTCAACCTGATCTATTACGGCACCGCCAATCCCGGCCCCTGGAACCAGGAGCAACGGCCCGGCGACAATAAATGGACGGCCGGCGTCTTCGCCCGCGACCCGGACACCGGCGCGGCCAAGTGGTTTTATCAGACCAACCCGCATGATGAGCACGATTACGATGGCATCAACGAGATCATCCTGCTCGACATGCCGGTGAACGGACAGACGCGGAAGGTGCTGCTGCATCCCGATCGTAACGGCTTCCTCTATGTGCTGGACCGGCAAACCGGCGAGGCCCTGAACGCCGAGCCCTATTCGAGCGTCAATTCGATCCTGAGGGTCGATCTGAAGACCGGCCGCCCGGTGATGAACCCCGAGAAGGAAACGCGGCTGGGCTCGGTCGTGCGCGACATCTGCCCGACCGCGTCGGGCGGCAAGGACTGGAACCCGTCGGCCTATTCGCCGCGCACCGGCCTGCTCTACATCCCGCACGAGAATATCTGCATGGATTGGGAAAGCGTACAGACCAACTATATCGCCGGCACGCCCTATGTCGGCGCGGTGGTCAAGATGAAGCCAGGGCCCGGCGGCAATCGCGGTGAGATGACCGCCTGGGATCCGGTGCTGCACAAGCCCATATGGCAGATCAAGGAAGACCTGCCGCTATGGAGCGGCGCGCTGGTCACCGCGGGCGACCTCGTGTTCTACGGCACGATGGACGGCTGGTTCAAAGCGGTGGACGCCAAGACCGGCGACCTCAAGTGGCAGTTCAGGACCGGCTCGGGCATCGTCGGCCAGCCGATCGCCTATAAGGGACCGGATGGCAAGGAATATATCGCCATCCTGTCCGGTGTCGGCGGCTGGGCGGGGGCGATCGTGCCCGGCAACCTGGATCCGCGAGACCCCTCCGGCGCGCTCGGCTTCGTCGGCGTGATGCCGGACCTCAAGCAAAAGACGACAGCGGGAGGAATGCTCTATGTATTCGCACTTCCTTCGTAATCTATGGTCCGAACTCCTTCGGAGTTGCGGCGTGGCGGCGGCGTTCGCGCTGCTGCTCACCGGGCCGGCCTGGGCGCAGGGCGCGCCGGGATCGACCGCCGTCACCACCCTGTTCCCCGGCGGCGGTTCCGCGCCGCCACCAGACCCGCGCGGCGCTGAGTACGACCGCAATCCGCGCGCCATCGCCGACGGCGGCCGGCTGTTCGACTGGTACAATTGCTCCGGCTGCCATTTCCATGGCGCGGGCGGCATCGGCCCGTCGCTGATGGACGATGTCTGGAGTTACGGCGGCTCGATCGACCAGATCTATGCCTCGATCTATCAGGGCCGACCGAACGGCATGCCGTCCTGGGCTCATAAGATTCCGGAAGAGCAGATATGGGAGATCGCGGCCTATGTGCATTCGCTGTCGACCGCGACTGCGGCGAACGGCCCCGACCAGCTGACGCCGAGCCCACCGTCGCCGCCTGCAGCGCTGCCGCAGCCGCCGACCCCGGAAACCAGCGGACCGGACGCCAAGAAATAATGCGCGCCACGATTGCAGCGGCACCGATTGCCGCACTGATACTGCTTGCCGTGCAGCCGGCGGCGGCGCGCGACCTCAAGGTCTGCGCCGACCCCAACAACATGCCGTTCTCGAACAAGGCCGGCGACGGTTTCGAGAACAAGATCGTCGAACTGGTCGCGAAGGATCTGGCTGCGACGGTCAAATACACCTGGTGGGCACAGCGGCGCGGCTTCGTGCGCAACACGCTGAGGAAGGGCGATTGCGATGTCTGGCCCGGTGTCGCCGCCGGCATGGACATGCTGACCACCACACAGCCCTACTACAGCTCCAGCTATGTCTTCGTGTCGCGCAGGGCGGACGGGCTGGATATCAGATCGTTCGACGATCCACGGCTGAAGACGCTGACCGTCGGCGTCCAGATGGTCGGCAACGATGCGATGAACACACCGCCTGCCCATGCGCTCGCCCGGCGCGGCATCACCCAGAACGTGCGTGGATTCATGCTGTATGGCGACTATCGCGATCCCAACCCGCCCGCCGCGATCGTGAATGCCGTCGCAGACCGCCGGATCGATGTCGCGGTCGCCTGGGGCCCGATGGCCGGTTATTTCGCCGGTCAGGAAAAGCCGGCCCTGGAGATCTCCCGGATCGCCGCACCGTTCGATGGCCCGGGCTGGCCGATGCGCTTCGACATCGCGATGGGGGTTAAGAAGGGCAATACCGAGCTGGCCGATGAAATCGGTGCAGCCTTGAAGCGTGAAGCACCTCAAATCAGGCGGATTCTGCAAACCTATCGGGTGCCTCTGGACGGTTCGTAACCGTCACGGCGTTCCCAGATAGGCCGCCATATCGCGGGCGTCCCGCGCGGTGACGCCCATATCTGGCATGGCCGTTCCGGGGCTCACTCTGTCCGGATGCCGTATCCATTCGATCATGTTTTCCGGCGTGTTGGCCCTCAGGCCGGCGACGATGCTGCGCTCGCGGATGCCGGCAAGGGAGGGTCCGACGCGCCCGGGCGGCGCGATCACACCCGGAATGACATGGCACGCGGCGCAGGCATATTGTTCGAGCGCAAGCTTGCCGCGCCGGGGATCGCCGACGTCGCCGACGACAACCTCGTCCAAGCCGTTCACTGAACCATCTTCCGCCTTGACGCGCGCCCGATAGTCGGCCGGCGACAGTTTCGGCAGGGTCTCGACGAACGCCACCACATCCCATAACGCCTTGTCCGTCATCCGATATTTCCAGGGTGGCATCGCGGTCATCTTGAGGCCGTTGCCAACCGCCCAATAGATCTCGTTCGCCGGCCATTCCCTGGCGACCTGTATCAGAGGCGGCGCACCCGGCATCAGCCCCATGGCGAAAGGCGCACGCGCCACGCTCGGGGCGCCGTGGCACTGCACGCAATCCTGCCGATAGAGGACGAGGCCCCTGGCGATCCTTGCCGGATCGTCCAGGTTCGGGACTGTCACATCACGTGCGCGCTGCCGGATCGAGTTCACGGCGACGCTGTGCAGCAGCCAGTTGGCGAACCGCCCATGCTGGTCCAGCGCCGCGACATTGTAGGCACCGGAATAAATGAAGACCATTCCGCCAAAAAGACCCGCGACCGCCAAAACTGTGAGCGTCGCCGCGACCGTCCGCCATCGATGCATGATTTCTAGACCTCGGATGCCGACGCCGCGCGAGACGTCACTCCATGGTGATCAATCGTTCAACGGACGCGACGGTTCCCATTCGAGGCCGTCATGCGCCTACAAGACGTTATATGACGTGAGCTTTGGTGGTGGAGGCAGTCATGTGCGAACCGCTCTCCGGTCAAAACTCCCTGGTAACAGGGAAATTAACAGGGAATTTGCTCGATTCA
Source organism: Alphaproteobacteria bacterium (assembly GCA_965276835.1). Taxonomy (GTDB): domain Bacteria; phylum Pseudomonadota; class Alphaproteobacteria; order BOG-932; family Roseiterribacteraceae; genus BOG-932. The sequence continues at coordinate 5,351,798 of OZ255631.1, read as the reverse complement.
GGTCAGTTAAAGTAAGGAATGGGCCTAGCAGAACCAGTGTTTGCGGGCTTTTCGCGAAAACCCACACGAAAAATAACAGGGAATTAATTCACCCCGAACAGGGAATTTGAATCGCCTGATCAGGGTATGAAAAGCGACTAGGGCTCGGGCCCTCGCAAGCCATCTATCGCGGTGATCGCTTCAAGTAGCTGAACCCGGAGCCCGGCTAAAACGACCATGACCATTCGATCCTGTCGTCCCGCCATTGTTAGAACCGCCTTCAGGACTAGATCCGATTGGCGGATGAGCCTGACAAGGGATCGGCCGCTTGGACCGTTCGAACCCTCGAACCAGTTTCGAACCGCTCGCTCGTTTGCGTCCGTGAGACGAGCAACAGTTTTCACTGCAGATGGCCCGCCGCCAAACTCTTCCTTCAGCGCGGAAGCGATCGCCTGATTGAAGAACTCGTCACTATGAGCGAGTTCGCCCGGAAAAGATTTTCCTTTTTTCGACTGAATTTTTCGGTCGTTTTTGTGAAAGGACATTCCGTTTAACCCCCCATAAAGTGGCTGCCGACGATGTGTCTGCTGGGACAACGGCGAATGACCTTCGAGGTAACGGGTAACTTCTTTGATACAAGCGATTACGCGCCGACGGTGGCCTTAGTGCGGGCTGCGCAGTACGTGCGCATGTCGACCGAGCATCAAAAATACTCGACGCAAAATCAGGCCGATATCATCGCGCAGTATGCTGCCCGGCGCGGCTTTGAGATCGTCCGGACGTACGAAGATTCAGGTAAGAGTGGTCTCAGCCTTGATGGGCGCCGATCCCTCCAGCAGCTGATCGCCGACGTCCGCAACGGCAATACCGATTTCAAGGCAATCCTGGTCTACGACGTCAGCCGCTGGGGCCGGTTCCAGGATGCCGACGAAAGCGCCTATTACGAGTTCGTCTGTCGTGAGGCCGGGATCAGCGTTCAATATTGCGCCGAGCAATTTGAGAATGACGGCAGCATCAGCGCAACGATCATCAAAAGCATGAAGCGGGCGATGGCGGGCGAATACAGCCGCGAGCTTTCCGCCAAGGTGTTCGCTGGGTCATGCCGGCTCATTCGCCTCGGCTATCGGCAGGGCGGCCCGGCGGGCTATGGGCTTCGGCGAACGCTGGTTGACGAACATGGGACCCCGAAAGCCGAACTTGGCCGCGGCGAGCAGAAAAGCATTCAAACCGATCGGGTGGTCCTAACGCCTGGACCGCCCAAAGAAATCGAGGTCGTCAGTCGGCTCTATCGGATGTTTGTCGTCCAGAGGAGATCAGAGCAAGAGATAGCCGATACGCTCAACAGCGAAGGCATTCTCAGTGACCTCAATCGGCCCTGGACCCGCGGTACAGTTCATCAGATTCTCACGAATGAAAAATACATCGGCAACAACGTCTACAACCGCATCTCGTACAAGCTGAAACAGAAACGGGTCGTTAATGACCCGGAGATGTGGGTGCGGAGCGATGGTGCGTTCGCGGGGATCGTTGACGCTGATTTCTTCGAGGCAGCTCAGCGCATCATCCAAGATCGAGCGCGGCGCTATAGCGACCAGGATCTTCTCGATCGCTTGACCGCGTTGTACGCGGAGAAGGGATGGCTGTCCGGACTGGTCATCGACGAGACCGATGACATGCCGTCGAGCTCGGTATTTCGGAATCGGTTTGGCAGCCTCGTCAGAGCCTACCAGCTCGTCGGTTATTCGCCGCCGCGGGACTATCGCTATATCGAGACAAACCGCGCGTTGCGCGCGTTACATCCCGATATTGTCACGCAGGTTGTTGTCGATATTGAGACGGCAGGCGGCGCCGTCCGCCGAAATCCACTTAATGACCTGCTCCGGATTAACGAGGAGTTTTCCGCATCGGTCGTGATCGTTCGCTGCCATATGAGCGAAGCTGGATCGATGCGGTGGAAAGTTCGGCTGGATAGCGGCTTGCGACCGGACATCACGATTGCTGTTCGGATGGATAGCGATAACGCGACCGTCAGAGATTATTATCTGCTGCCGTGGTTCGATCTTGGCGCCGCGCCCAACCTTAAACTCGCGCCAGAAAACGGCGTCCTGCTCGACGCTTATCGCTTCGACACGCTCGATGGCTTCCTGGATTTGACCCGCCGCTCACCGCTTCGGCCTGCAGCATGAATACCGAGCCCCAAGAAATCCGGATGGTGCCGGTCGACGCGGTGACGGTCCTGAATCCGCGCGTACGCAATAAGCGCGTCTTCCAAGAGTTGGTCACAAGCATCGAACATCTCGGTTTAAAAAAGCCGATCACCGTCAGTCAGCGACCAGGCAGATCGCGTTACGACCTGGTCTGTGGCCAGGGGCGCCTCGAGGCGTTTATCGCCCTAGGGCAATCTGAGATCCCGGCAATCGTCATTGAGGTTGCCGAGGAAGATTGCTTTGTGATGAGCCTGGTCGAAAACCTCGCTCGTCGTAATCACACGCCGCTCGAGCTGATTCATGCCGTCGGTGACCTGAAGGAACGCGGTTATTCGCTTCGCGAGATCGCTGACAAGGTGGATTTCAGCGTCCCCTACGTAACTGCCATTTGCACATTGCTCGAGAGTGGTGAGGATCGACTGCTAAACGCCGTTGAGCGAGGTGTCATGCCAGCGACAGTCGCCCTAATGATTGCCACCGCAAAAGACGGCGAAGTCCAGCAAGCACTGGCCCAGGCCTATGAGGAAAAAGCGCTTCCCGGAAATCAGGTTCTGGCGATCCGCCAGATTGTTGAGCAGAGAAACACTAGCGGCAAAGGGTTACGCCGTCGCTCCGGAGGTGTTCGGTCCACTCGGCGCGTGACGTCGGAAAACCTGATCCGAGCCTATCAGCGTGAAACTGAACGGCAAAAGCTGCTGATCAAACGCGCTTCGCTGGCGCGTAGCCGATTGCTTTTTGTCGCTAGTGCCCTCAAGCGATTGCTGGCGGACGATCATTTTCTCGCCCTGCTTCGCGCTGAGGGGTTGCAGACCATTCCGCGCGCGCTCGCTGAGCGCATCGGGCCTCAGAAAGCGTAGCCGATGCAGGAGGTGGTCAAAGTCGCCTTCGAGCAGCGGGTGGTGATGATACCGCTGACGAAAATCCTACCGTCGCGTGTTCTGGCGGCCGAAATCAAGGAGCGCGTCAAGTATAAGCGGATCGTTGCGTCAGTCCTTCAAATGGGTCTGATCGAGCCCCTCGTGGTGTCCCGGCAAAATACCGACAGCTTTCTTCTGCTCGATGGTCATATCCGGTTCGAGGCACTTCGGGAGCAACAGGCAATCGAAGCTCGATGCATTGTGGCCGATGACGACGAGGCGTTCACCTACAACAAGCGGGTGAACCGTCTGGCGACCATTCAAGAGCACTATATGATCGTCCGCGCGCTTGGCCGTGGCGTGTCGCAGGAAAAGTTGGCCCGAGCTTTGGACGTGGATGTCAAAGTGATCCACGCCCGTCGCCAGCTTCTCGCCGGCATCAGCGAGGAAGTTGCGGATCTGCTCAAGGACAAGCCAGTCGGGCACACCGCCTTTGCAAAGCTGCGGAAGATGAAGCCGCTTCGGCAGCTTGAGGTCGCCGAGCTCATGGTGTCGGCGAACAATTTCACCGCGAGCTACGCGAAGGCGCTTTTGGCGACGTCGAAGCCGGCTGATTTGTACCGCCCGGATTTACTGAAAAAGGCCACCGGCCTTTCGACTGAACAAATGGCAAGGCTAGAGCGGGAGATGGCTTCTGTTGGGGAGGATTATAAGGAGCTGGAGGCTTCCTATGGCGACGACATGCTCGTTCTCGTCGTCGCTGCAGGGTTTTTGGAGCGCCTCCTGTCCCGGCCGGAGATCGAAAAGTTCTTGGAAGACCGTCACCCTGAGCTTTTGGAGAATTTTCGCGCAATCGTACTTGCAGCGTCGTTGGATCAGACAGCCGCGGCCGCTGCTTGATCGGCGGAGACTTGGGAAAAAATAGGCCCAGGACTCAATAGCATCGAAGATGCCGTCGCGCGGGATGACGGCGAACCCTTTCGGACCCTGCCAGGTCGGCCGCAATACGGCTCGGTGGTGTGCCGTACTCGGTATGACGTTGGCTAGAGCGCGCTTGCCCCCGACGGGTTGATTGTCGAAATTAGTTTTAATACGACGATGGTCGCTGAATGCTTCCGCATCGGAGAAATTGAACGCTATTTGCTCCTCCAACTCAATTGCTCGGGTCCGCTACCATTTAATCATCCGTTGAGACCCGAAGAATAACGCCTGAAGCGGATAGCTCGCCTGAATCGCTCTGAATCTAGGACTTTATGTCCTACATTTGAAGCGGAAATTTATAGCGACGGCCCTGACGTAGTAAACCCGCGGAACAGGAAAATTAGGGGAGACAGCTTTGACTAATTATATGGCGGCGCCGCCTACTGCCATGAAAATCGTCATGAATAATTTTCAGAACGCAGAGCTAACTGGTCGCTCGATCGACTTCTCTGGTATAAAACTTCCGTCCATCCAGAAATAGTTTCACATGCAATGCCATAGCTTTGAAGGAAATGCTGTTAATTTGCAAACGTTTCGATTTTTCTAAATTATCGCGAAAGAATTTGTTTAAATTCATTATGAAATAGTGATCAAAGAAGTAAGCTTCAGTATTGACTTTTTGGGCAGGCCGAAATGTGGACACATTTTGTCCGATAATGGCAAGAATATCCGCCGCTTCTTGTTCGAAATCCTCCGGCCGAGGGCTAAAGAGGAAATAGTGCTCCGAAGCCTTTAGGAGCACGAACGTCGTTTCCAACCATTCAGATATTTTGCCCACAGAAGGGTTGTCTTCAAGCGGACAATCCTTCCACGTTTCTGACCATGCGGGTCCGAGCGACAACATCCGTTGCGATAATGGATGAAACCGAGCCTTAAGCATGGTCCTCTGAGAATTGTCAGTCTCTTGGTCACTCATGGGAAATTCAACATCGCATGAATTACGGGCAGCACAGTGACGCAGTTCGATTTTAAACCCCAACCCTCTTGCCCAGAGCTTAAACCCTCTTGCCCAGAGCTTAACAGGCTGGCGCACGCCAGCAAGAACGATCGGCTCGGTGATCCGAGAAATATGCTTGACGCGGAACGCGCTCCTTAATAAATAAGCATCAAGAATGTAGGACTAGATGTCCTATGTTCAAAAATCAGGCGGGCGAAAAACGATAGCCCTCACGCATGCATCCGCCTGTCGGCGGCTTAGGGAGGATAGACAGTGACGAAGCATTTCGCTGCGCTGCTCGCGTCGACGGTTTTGACGGTAGCACTTCCATTGTCGCCTAACAGCCAAGCGGCAGAGGCAGTTAAAATCACCGGCGATGACATTGGTGGAACTGTTACCAGCGCCAAAGGCCCTGAGGCGGGCGTGTGGGTAATCGCGGAAACGAGCGAACTTCCAACCCGCTTCATCAAGATCGTCGTGACCGACGATGAGGGACACTATGTCCTGCCTGACCTTCCAAAGGCCAAATACAAAGTCTGGGTGCGTGGCTACGGTTTGGTCGATAGCGACCCGGTCGATGTTACCCCGGGGAACAAGACCGACCTGACCGCAAAGGTCGCTCCGAGCGCGAAAGACGCCGCTGAATATTACCCGTCCAGTTACTGGTATTCGATGTTGAGGCCGCCGCCGGAGAGCGAGTTCCCGGGCACGGGTTCAACCGGCAACGGCATCTCGCCGATGATGGTGACGCAGCAGCATTGGATGGAGCAGATGAAAGAACAGTGCATGTTCTGCCATCAGCTGGGCGACAAGACCACGCGCACCATTCTCGCACCCGGCAACAGCGTTGAGGCCTGGGCCCAACGCATTCAGATGGCCCGCGCCAACGGCGACGTCGCGATCCGCGACGACGGGAAAAGCCTGTCCGAGCAGATGCAGAACAGCATGGCCCATTTCGGCAAGGAACGCGGCCTGAAGATGTATGCCGACTGGACCGACCGGATCGCCGCCGGCGAGTTGCCGCCGGTGCCGCCGCGGCCGGAAGGCATCGAGCGCAACGTCGTCCTCACCATCCAGGATTGGGGTCACGGCCATTTCGTTCACGACCAAGCGTCGAGCGACCGGCGCAATCCCACGGTGAACGCCAACGGCCCAATCTATGGTATGGGCATGCTGGGTGGCACGCTTGAAATGCTCGATCCGCAGACCCACAAGCTGAGCTCGATCGACATACCGGGCGTCGACGGCGCCGCGCACGACGTTGAGGCGACGGTGCATGCGGATGAGATCGACGGCAAAGGGCGCGTATGGATGCCCTCGGTTTTCCGCGAAGGCGATATGCAACCATGGTGCAGCGACGGCTCGGTCCCCTCGTCCAAGCTGTTCCCGCTGTCCTATAGGAAGATGGCCGCCCTGCCCGTCTACGATCCGGCGACCAAGAAAATCACGGTCATCAGCCTTTGCGTCGGCGGAAACCACTCCGGCTTCACGTTCGACGGCACCAATACATATTATCTGAGCGGCGACACCGGCGTGGTGTCGTGGATCAACACCAATGTGTGGGACGAAACCCACGACGCCAAGAAGGCGACCGGCTGGTGTCCGATGGTGCTCGACACCAACGGCGACGGCAAGATCACGCAGGATCGGACGCAGTGGAACAAGCCCACCTTCGATATGAAGGGCGTCCGCGGCGAGGAAGGCGGCGGCAACTCCCAGGAAGCGAATAAGGACGGCGCGGTCGCCAAGTCGTCGCTGGATCCGACCAAGGACACCGTCCTCAACACTTACCTTTATGGGATGTCCACCGCCAAAGACGGAACCGTCTGGCTGGCTGGCTATATCCCCTCCGTGCCGAGCGGCATCGTTCACATGATCCCAGGCAAAAACCCACCCGAGACCTGCGTGACCGAATTCTATGAGCCGCCGAAGCTCGACGGCAAATATAAAGCCGTCGGCATTCGCGGCGTCGGCGTCGATGAAAAGAGCGGCGTGGCCTGGGCAGCATTTTCGTCAGGCCAGATCGGCCGCTTCGACCGAAATAAGTGCAAAGTCATCAACGGACCGACCGCGACCGGCCAGCAATGCCCGGAAGGCTGGACCTTCTATGACACGCCCAGCCCGCATGTCGGCGGCACCTTCGCGACATCCGACTTCGTCTATTCGGAATGGCCCGACTATTCCGACGTGATGGGGCTGGGGAAAAACACGCACTTCTTCCCGGCCACCAACTCTGACTCGGTCCTGGCGATGAAGGACGGCACCGACAAGCTACTGACCTTCCGCGTTCCCTATCCGATGGGCTTTTACACACGCGGCATGGACTTCCGGATTAACGATCCCAAGGCCGGCTGGAAGGGTCGTCAAATGACCATGACCTACTCCAGCGCGGTGCAGTGGCACCAGGAGGGCGGCGAGGGCGAAAACAGCAAAGTGGTCATGCTCCAGCTGCGCCCCAATCCGCTCGCGGACTAGGCAGTGCTGGACTGAGCGGCCCATGAGATCGACTGACAACGCCCTCAGAGCGTGTCGGTCGTTCCGGGAACCGTTCCCTTTAGCCGCCTTGTCTGTGCCGAACCACATCACAAAGCCCAACAGTTAAAGAACGTCTCGATGCGGGCGTGAATTACATCAAGATCAAAGCCCGTATCCGTCAGAACAACCTAAATAATGTCGCGTTTAGAAAACTGTCTCGGGTGCTTTTACTTGAGACCGATAACACTGAAGGGGGAGGGTATCATGAAAAAAATGGCAATAGCGTTTTCACTCGGCGTAACGACGGCGCTCGTGGGCAGCATGAGCGCACCGCCGGCTCTGGCACAAACCGATCAGCCGGCTGCCGCAGCTGGGGGGGGCCTTGAAGAGATCGTCGTGACCGCCCGGCGGCGCGAAGAACGCGTTCAGGCTGTGCCCATCGCGATCACCGCGTTCAGTCAGGCTGACATCGAGAAAAAGCATATTATGACGGTCTCCGACCTGGCGAAAAATGTCCCGTCGCTTGCTTCAACCTCGACCTCATCGGATGCCAACGCCCGGTATTCCGGCCAATTTCGGCTTCGCGGGCTGCCGGGCACGATAATCTATTTCGCCGATGTGCCCCTTGGCAGCGCCGATACCGATCCGACAACCGGTATCGTTCACGGGACGTCCACCGGGTCGATGTATGACCTGGATAACGTTGAAGTCCTAAAGGGACCGCAAGGTACTTTATTCGGCAAGAATTCGATCGGCGGCCTGATTTCCATCGAACCGAAAAGGCCGACGGACGATTACGAAGGGTATTTCCAGGCAACATTCGGAAACTATTCCGACCGCCAGTTCGAAGGCGCCGTCAACATTCCGGTCGTCCCGGACAAATTGCTTGTCCGCGTCGCCGGCCAATCGCAGCAGCGCGACGGCTATACGATCGACGCCTCTAACGGCAAGGACTACGACAACCGAAATTATTATTCCTGGCGTGTCAGCGTAACAGCCCGCCCGACCGACGATCTTGAAGACCGCCTGATCTATGACGGCTATTGGCAGGATTCAAACGGTTCGGTCCCTGTATTGAGCGCCATAAACCCGGGGCTGACTTTCGCCGAAATCCCGATCCCGGGGGTCAATCCCATCGCCAGGCATCCAGGTCAATTTGCTCCCGTACCGCTTACCCTGGCCAACGGCCCCACGCTCGCGGCGCTTGAAAACCCAGCGACCGCGGCGGCGACCTTCGGCCAGCTGTTGGCGGCGAACGCGGCCGGCAGAATAGCATCGCTTTCGTTCTTTCCCACCCTTCCCCAGATACTGGCCGAGCAGCGCGCGCTTGGCGTGCGGGCAGTTGTCGGCACTTCGACGCCAACGATCGGTAAAGATTATTTCTACGGAATAACGAATACGACGAATTGGGACATCACAGACAACCTGACAATCAAAAACGTCGCGGCGGCGCGCGTTTATAAGGAATTGAGCGGCATCGACCTTGCCGGCGTCCCGATCCCGCTTTTGAACGTCGGCGATCCGGTGAACAACCACGGCTGGAGCGACAACTCGGCCCAATATACCGAGGAATTCCAGCTGCAAGGCAAGTCGATCAACGACAAGCTGACCTGGGTCCTGGGTGGATTTCTGGAGTTCGATCACCCGATCGGCACGAACTATGTGGCGTCCGCGGCGCTCGGATCCTACAGCTTCTCGAACTATCATGACTCCGATCGCAGCCAGGCGGTTTTTGCGCATGGCATTTATGATCTTGGCGACTATGTCGACGGGCTGCGCTTCACCGCCGGCTATCGTTATACTTGGGACTTTGTTTCGATTAACGAAAAGGGGTTTGCCAATACCCGTTACGAGACGCGAAACCCAAATGGAACGCCAAATAACTGCTTCGCAGCTGTCTACGATTCAAACTGCGAATCGGATTCCAACTCACATTTCAGCTCTTACGGCTGGAACCTGAGCCTCGACGAGCAACTGACGCCAACCACACTGATCTATGTGCGGTCCGGGAATGCCTATCGTCCCGGCACCAGCCAGCCCCTTGTCCCCGCTGCCTATCAGTCGCTGAAGCCTGAACATGTGACGGACGTCGAGATTGGCGGCAAGGTCGACTGGGAAATCGGCGGGATGCAGTTGCGCACGAACGGCGACCTGTTCCACACTGACTATAAGTCGATCCAGGTTCAGCAAACTGTCGCCGTCCCAAACCAGAACGATCCTAACGGCCCGCCGACGGCGGAAACACTGGAGACGAACGCCGCCTCGGCTTACCTTGAAGGCGGGGAATTGGAGGCCACGATTGTGCCGGTTCCAGGCGTCGAAATTTCCCCGCGCGCGTCATATGTTTATTCGCACTACGATAAATATCCGAACGTGTTCACCAACGGCGAAGCCCCGCCGTTCTTTTATGAGCCGAAGTGGCAGATTGGGGTTACCGGGACGTATCACCTGCCCGTCGATTCGTCGGTTGGCGATATCGCCATATCCGCCAATTACTCATTTACCGGACATGAGTATCTAACTACTGCGGTCGACGCAGCGGGCCAATCGAATGGCTACAACATCATCCCGTCTCACGATAATCTCGATATACGCGTGGACTGGTCAGACATGTTCGGCTATTCGGTGGACGGCGCGTTCTTCATGACCAACGTGCTGAACAACACATACGTCCAAGGCGCCGAGGATCTCTACTCGCAGCTTGGTTATACCTCGCTCAGCTATAACGAACCCCGCATGTTCGGCTTCTCGTTGAAATACCGGTTTAAGGACGAATCCGAGCCGGAATCGGCCCCTGCCGCTTACGTCCCGCCGCCGGTCATAGCGCCGGCACAAGCTCCGCGCTCGTACCTGGTGTTTTTTGACTTCAACAAGTCGGATCTGACGGCTCAGGCGACTGAGATCGTCGATACGGCGGCCAAGAATGCGAGCCCGGCCAAGGCGACCCAGCTGACGGTGACCGGTCACACCGATACCGTTGGCTCGGACGCCTACAACATGCGCCTGTCCCGCCGCCGTGCGGAATCGGTCGCGGCGCAGCTTGAGAAGGACGGCGTCGCATCGTCCGAGATCGAGATCGTAGCCAAGGGCAAGCGTGACCTGCTGGTCCCGACCGGCGACGGGGTTCGCGAACCGCAGAACCGGCGCGTGCAGATCGTCTATTCCGGCGGTCCAACCTCATAGCGGCTGCGGGTGGACACGAAACTGTGCCGTCGCGGATATTCTTATTTAACCAAGGAAATCCGGGCGGCACAGTCTGTCCATCGCAGAGATACCCGAGTGTGCCGGACATGGCTGATCCAGCAATGACCAGTCCTATCCGCCAAAAGGCGGTCTTTATCTCCAGCCAGCTTCTCAGCGCGGATTTCTGGGCGCCGCTGATGGTGCAAATGCAGCACAAGATCGACGCGACGGTCGCCGACCACGCTGGACAAGACACCGTGGCGGCGATGGCGCGATCCATTCTCAACAATGCACCGGAGCAATTCGTTTTGGTCGCGCATGCCATGGGCGGGTTCATCGCATTCGAAATGCTTCGGCAACAGCCTAGTCGCGTACAAAAACTCGTGCTGATCAGCACCCAGGCCCGCAACGATAGCCCGGCCCAAACAGCACGCCGGTTGGGCTATCTCCGATTGGTTGAAGAAGGCAACTTCGAGCAAGTCGTTGAGGAACGTATTCCGATCTTGCTTCCCCCTGAGCGGGCGGCCGACGAACCGCTCCTCCGGTCGATCCGTAAGATGGCACACGATACGGGCGCGGAGGCCTTTCTGCGCCAACAGCGGGCGATCATGGCCCGGCCGGACAGCCGCCCGCTGCTTCCGCGGATCGCCTGCCCGACACTCATACTATTCGGACGGCATGACGGCTTGGCCACGCTGGCCAACCAGCAAGAGATACTCGAAGCGATCCCAGGCGCTCGCCTCGAGATCATGGAGGACTGCGGTCATCTGATCCCCCTAGAACGCACCGACGCGCTGGCGTCCTTGCTGGCGCATTGGATCTGACGGCTACACGACTGGGAATGAACGCATGGATTTGGGAATCGCGGATAAGGTCGCGCTGGTTTGCGCATCCAGTCACGGACTGGGTTTCGCCACCGCGAACCGCTTGGCACGGGAAGGGGCGTCTGTGGTCATCTGCGGCCGCGATCCCGACGCGGTCGCAGCGGCGCGCGGTGACATCGCAGCCGGAGGCGGGAAAGTGGCCGGGTTCGCCGTCAATCTGACAGATGCCGGCGCGCGGGTGAAATTGGTCCGGGATATCGAATCCATGCTGGGTCCGATTGAAATCGCCGTCCTCAATACCGGCGGCCCCCCGGTCGGTAGATTCGACGGCCTCGGGCTCGATCAGTGGCAGGAGGCCTACGGAAGTCTGGTTGAGCCTGTCGTTCACCTCAGCCAGTTAGTGCTGCCCGGGATGGTCGCCAGGAAATGGGGCCGCATCCTGGCCGTCGCTTCCTATGTGGCGCGTGAGCCCGGAGAGCTGATGAGCCTGTCGAACAGCCTGCGCGCCTCGGTGATCGGGCTGATGCGGACGCTGGCGAACGAATATGGGGCGCATGGCATCACGGTGAACAGCATCCTGCCTGGCTATATCCTGACCGACCGGATGCGCAAGGTCGCCCGGTCGCAGGCAGAGGCGCGAGGATTGCCGGCCGATCAGGCGTTCGACCGCATCGCCGCCAATATCCCGCTCGGCCGGCTTGGCGATCCTGAGGAGTTCGGCGCCCTCGCCGCCTTCCTGATGAGTCGGGCCGCCAGCTATGTCACCGGCACGGCAATTACGATCGACGGCGGATTGACCAAGGGCGTCTATTGAGATGAAGGATCGCCTACTGACCTCGCACTACAATGTCTGGGACATCAAAGAGTCGGCACGCCGACGCCTGCCGTTGCCGCTGTTCAATTTCCTCGAAGGCGGCGCGGAGGATGAGTTGACGCTGCGCCGCAACATCTCGGCCTACGATCAATGGGCGTTCACGCCGCGCGTTTTGTGCGATGTCGCCGCGATAGACACGACAACGGCTGTATTGGGAGAAAAAATTGCGTTGCCGGTCATGCTGTCTCCGACCGGGCTCTCGCGTGTTTTCCATCCCGACGGCGAGGCCGCCGCCGCGCGCGCCGCCGCAAAGGCCGGAACGATCTACACGCTTTCGACGACCTCCTCCCTCAGCATCGAGGCGGTGGCGGCCGCGACGACCGGCCAGAAATGGTTCCAAATGTATTGTTTCCGGGATCGAGAACTAACGCGTGACTTGATAGCGCGCGCGAAAGCAGCCGGCTATACGCGGCTGGTCGTTACCGTTGACGTACCGGTCACAGCCAACCGGGAAAGAGACCACCGTTCGGGGATGACAATCCCACCGAAATTGACGCTAAGCAGCATGCTGGAATTCTCCAAGCGCCCTGGCTGGGTATGGAGCTACCTGACAAACAAACCTCCGAAGCTCGCCAACGTCGCCATTGAGGGAGCCGGCGGTCGCGCCAAACCGATATCCCCTGCCTATATCAGCAGCCAATTCGATTCGAGCGTGACCTGGAAGGACGTCGAATGGATGATCGGGCAATGGGGCGGCCCGGTGATCATTAAAGGAATCTTGAACCCTTCTGACGCCAAGATGGCTCACGCGATCGGTGCCAAGGCAATCGTGATTTCCAATCACGGCGGGCGGCAGCTCGATTCGGCGACTGCCACATTGGACGCACTGCCCCGCATTGCAGATGCGATTGGGCAAGACATCGAGCTCATTCTTGATGGCGGAATTCGTCGAGGGACACATGTCCTCAAGGCGCTATGCCTGGGCGCAAAAGCATGCATGATCGGTAGGCCTTATCTCTACGGTTTGGCTGCCGGCGGCGAGGCTGGTGTCGACCGCGCCTTGACCTTGCTGCGAGATGAAATTAGGCGCGATATGGCGTTATTGGGTGTCACGTCGGTATCCGATCTTTCGCCGGCACTCGTCGTTCGATCGTGATTTGATGCGTCCGAGCAGAGGGCATCAATTTCGTCCGCGCGCCCGCAGTTTCCGCACCTATTTTCGCTATATGGACGCCAATGTTGCCGTAGAACTTTGCATCTAAGAACGGTTGCGGCATAAGGTTGGTCAAATTCTCTATCTGCTTGTCGATTTGCAACTCCGGGGAGACGCGCTGGGGACTGCCGAAATCAACACTCTCATCAACAGTCGCTCCCCGTTATCCGACCGATGGCTTGAGCTATGCCGCAATCACATGGGAAACAGCGATGAGACTGTCGATGGTGACAAGCATATTTGCGAGAGGACAGTCCGTTCGGGCTGCGCGGCGAACTGCGATGGACCTCTGAGTCTGAGGTATTTTTGGCGGTACGCGTCTTAACTAGCAGTCGCGTTTTTGAGATTATTCCTTCGATGAACATTCACAAAATAGATGTTGAGATATAGACCGTGCCAGTTGGAAATCGACAAACTCTAGGCAAATCTCAGGATGATCTTCGAGAAGAGACACGGCAACTTATTCTGACATCCGCGCGCGAGTTGTTTCAGAATATGGGTTACGCTCAAACTTCGATGCAGATGATCGCATCCAGGGCGATGATCAGCCGATCATCTCTCTATCGGCATTTTGAAACAAAAAATGAAATTGCTAAGGAGCTCGTTGGCCTGTTCTTTCCTATGTGGCTGGAAATGTGGAAGGATTGTCCGCTTGGCGAGGGTATGTCCGTCGGAAAGCTTGCTGAATGGCTGCAACGACTCCTCGTAGTACTCAACGCCTCGAAAAGCTTTGTTTTTGTTGCACACGCGGTAGAAGAGAGCGAAACAGAATCGGATGTTCTTCTCAAATTTATCGGTCAGAACACCACGTTTCGTCCCACCCCTAAAGCTAGAAGCGAAGCGTATTTTTTCGATCATCTCTTTATGATGCAATTAAATAAGTTTTTCTATAGTAGTGTTTTGAACAATGAATATTTCAAAAGCACGGATACATCCGTGAAAGCAATGGCGAGGCACATTAAATTGTTTCTGGACGGGAGAAAAATGTATCAAGTCAACGATAAAAGCATGACGATAGTCGCGACGCCGGCACGAAGGACCCGCGTCAAAGGCTAATCGGGCGCGGTCCTCCAGACCCCAGTAGCGACCTTGAAACGTCTTCCCCGGCGAAGCTCCCGCTCAGCGAATAAGAATATTCGCACGCGGCCCCGCATATCGCGATCGCCGCCTTGACGCGCAACCAGACGTTAAATACAAACTTTCAAATGTAGGACGCAATGTCCTATATTTTTGAGCGATCAGAATCTTAGCCGGTAAAAAAGCGGCGGATTTTGCATGTGCATTGGGGCGCAAAATTCTGGGCCGTCCCGAACAGGATGGGAGTGCGGGGAGTGCTAAATTCGAAAGGCGTTGAGGGAATTGCGCAGGAATTGTTCGTCCAACACGAGCGACGTGAGAAATTCATCCCGTTTCCCGAACGAGTTCCGACCTCGACCGATTCTTACGATATCCAAGACGCGTTGGTATCGCTCATGATGGAGAAGGAGCAAACCGAGGTTGCCGGATATAAAATCGCTCTAACATCGAAATCTACGCGGGACTGGTTGAAGATTAACGAGCCCTGCGCGGGCCAGATTCTGGGATCGCGAATTCACCATTCGCCCTATACCCTATCGGTTGCGGATTACGTACGATTTAGCGTCGAGACGGAAATCTGCGTCGTGCTCGATCGAGATTTGAAGGGCGAATGCACCATCGAGGATGTGCAGCGCTCCCTTCGGTCCCTCCATTGCTCCTATGAGCTGGTCGAAGATCGAGGCGCCGATCTGACGCGGCTGGACGCGCGATCGCTGGTGTCGGACAACAGCTGGAACGGCGGCATCGTGATAGGGCCGCCCGGACCGACCGACCTTATCCTCGAGAACAGGGCGGGGCGGTTGAAGGTGAACGGTGTTGTCACAAAGGAAGGCACCACCCGTGAAACTATGGGTGGAAACCCGCTTTATGTCGTCGCGTGGTTGGCAGGCCATCTCAGCAAACGCGGCAAGACGCTCAAGGCCGGCCAACCGATCATCACCGGCAGCATCATAGAGACACAATTCCCAGTCCCGGACGATCATCTGGTCTTCGAAGTCGATGACATGCCGCCGGTAGAACTGCGTTTGGTACCTTAAGCGCCGTGGCCGGCATGGATGTCTCCAACATGGACGCGGGCGAAAGCCCCTATATCCGCGAAGAGCATGTGATGTTCCGCGACCAGCTGCGCCGCTTCATTGACGAAGAGGTGAAACCGCACGCGGAAGCCTGGGAAGACGATGGCTTCACGCCGCGCTCGATCCTGCGCCGCATGGGCGAGCTTGGATTCCTGTGCATCCGCTATCCCGAGGCCTATGGCGGCAGTGAGATGGACACGATGTCGAGCGTCATCCTGGCCGAGGAGCTGGGCAAGTCGACTTTCGGCGGTTTCGCGATCACCGTCCTGGTCCATACCGACATGGCCTCGCCGCATTTGGCCAATGCCGGGAACGAGGAACAGCTGAAACGCTGGATGCCGGACCTGGTGGCAGGGCGCAAGATTTGTGCTGTCGCCGTCACCGAGCCCGATGCCGGTTCGGACGTGGCGGCGATCCGCACCTCCGCCAAGCGCGATGGCGACGACTTCGTGCTGAACGGCACGAAAATGTTCATCACCAACGGCGTCCATGCCGATCTCTATTTCGTGGCCGCCAAGACCGACAACACGGTGAAGGGGACGCGCGGCATTTCGATCTTTGCCGTCGAGAAGGGTACGCCTGGCTTTTCCGTCGGCCGGGCGCTGAAGAAACAGGGCTGGCTGTCGTCCGACACGGCGGAGCTGATCTTCGAGGATTGCCGGGTGCCGGCCGCCAATATGCTGGGCGGGGAGAATCGCGGCTTCTATTCGATCATGCGCAACTTCCAGAACGAACGCATGGTGCTGGGCGCGCAGGCGTTAGGCGAATGCCAGGCGGCGTTGTCACTGACCATGGATTGGGTGACGCAGCGCAAGGCGTTCGGCGCGCCCTTATGGGAAAAGCAGGCGATCCGTCAGCGGCTGGCGATGCTCGCCGCCCGGGTCGAATCGGCAAGACAGTTCACCTATCACTGCGCCTGGCTGGATGGGCAGGGCCGCGACTGTGTGAAAGAAGTATCGATGGTGAAGGCGCTGTGCGGCGAGCTGGTCAACGACGTGATGTATGACTGCCAGCAGTTCCACGGCGGCATGGGTTACCTGCGCGAGAGTGCGATCGAGCGGATGGTGCGCGACGCGCGGGTCCAGTCGATCGGCGGCGGCGCGACCGAGGTCATGCTGGAAGAGATCGCCAAGCGGATGGGTAAGTGATGCCCCCAGCAGCAACGACACTATCGAGCTTGCCTGTCCTCAAGTCCCGTATCGTCCCGCAATCGGCCCAGTTCAAAGACAATAAAGAACACTACCAGGTCTTCATCGACCGGCTGCGCGAGGCGCTGAGATACGGCGTCGCCGGCGGCGGCGAGGCGCATGTCACGCGCCACCGCAAGCGCGGCAAGATGCTGGTGCGCGACCGTATCGACCTGCTGGTCGATCCGTTCACCCCGTTCCTGGAACTGTCGCCGCTGGCGGCCTGGGGCCTGTATGACAATGAGGTGCCGGGCGCGGGTGTGGTGACCGGCATCGGCATCGTGCAGGGCCTGCCGGTGATGATCATCGCCAACGACGCGACGGTCAAAGGCGGTTCGTTCTTCCACGAGACGGTGAAAAAACATGTGCGGGCGCAGGAGATCGCCCGCGAGAACCGCCTGCCCTGCCTCTATCTGGTCGATTGCGGCGGCGCCTACCTGCCCGAGCAGGACCGGGTGTTCCCCGACAAGGGTCACTTCGGCAGCACCTTCTACAACCAGTGCCGTCTGTCGGCCGACGGCATCCCGCAGATCTCCGCCGTGTTCGGCGGCTGCACCGCCGGCGGCGCCTATATCCCGGCTCTGTCCGACGAGGTCGTGATGGTGAAGGGCAATGCCCGCATCCATCTGGGCGGCCCGTCGATCGTCGCGGCGGCGATCAATGAGGTTGTCGATGGCGAGACCTTGGGCGGTGCCGAGATGCATTCCCGTGTGTCCGGCGTGTCCGACTATCTGGCCGAAGACGAACCGGCGGCGCTGAAGAAACTGCGCGATATCGTCGGCGGGCTGAATGCCCGGCGGGAAAACTATGCCGCCACACGGCCGGTCGAGGCGCCCTTGTACGATGCCGACGAGATCGCCGGGATCATCGAGGCCAATCCTAAGAACCCCTATGACGTGCGGGAGGTCGTCGCCCGCATGGTCGACGGCAGCGCGTTCCAGGAGTTCAAGCCCGACTGGGGCAGCGAACTGGTCTGCGGCACCGCTTACATTCACGGTTATCCGGTCGGGATCATCGGCAATAACGGGCCGATCTTCTCGGAATCCGCGGTCAAGGGCGCGCACTTCATCGAACTGTGCGACCAGCGCAACATCCCGCTGCTGTTCCTGCAGAACATCACCGGCTTCATGGTCGGCACCGAGGCCGAACGCGGCGGCATCGCCAAGCATTCGGCCAAGCTGGTCTATGCCGTGGCGGCGGCACGGGTGCCGCGCTTCACCGTCATCATCGGCGGATCGTACGGCGCCGGCAATTACGGCATGTGCGGGCGCGGGTTCGAGCCGCGCTTCCTGTTCACCTGGCCCAACTCGCGGATCGCGACGATGAGCCCGGACATTGCGACCAACGTGCTGCTGGAACTCAGAAAGACCAGCGTCAAGCGCGATGCTGCTTCCGACGCCGAGCTGGTCGAGCTGGAGCGCAAAACCCGCGCCCAGTTCACTGAGCAGAGCGATCCCTACTACGCGACCGCCCGGTTGTGGGACGACGGCATCATCGAGCCGGCGCAGACCCGCGATGTCCTGGGCATGATCCTGGCGCTGGCCGCGGCTGAGCCGCCCAAGACCGGCCGCGCACCTGTGTATCGGATGTAATCATGACAATCCGCAAACTGCTCGTCGCCAATCGCGGCGAGATTGCCTGCCGTATCATGCGGACCTGCAAACATATGGGGATCGCCACGGTCGCGGTCTATTCCGATGCGGACAAGGGCGCGCTGCATGTCGCGACCGCCGACGAGGCGGTGCGGATCGGCCCCGCCGAAGCCTCCGGCTCCTATCTGAATGTCGACGCCATATTGGCAGCGGTAAAGCAGACCGGGGCGGATGCGATCCATCCCGGTTACGGTTTCCTGTCCGAACGTGTCGCGCTGGCGGAGTTCTGCGCCGCGAACGGGATTGCCTGGGTCGGCCCGTCGGCCAACGCCATCGCGCGCATGGGATCGAAGATCGAATCCAAGCGCATCGCCGAGGCGGCGGGCGTGCCGTGTGTTCCCGGCTATCACGGCAGCGCGCAGGATGACGACACGCTGCTGAAGGCAGCCAGGTCCATCGGCTTCCCGGTCCTGATCAAGGCCTCGGCCGGCGGGGGCGGGCGCGGCATGCGCGCGGTCCACGCCGAGGCGGAGCTGATCCCCGCGCTGGCGCTGGCCCGTGCCGAGGCCGAGGCCGGGTTCGGCGATCCATCGCTCCTGATCGAGAAGCTGATCCTCAGGCCCCGTCATATCGAGGTTCAGCTGGCCGGCGACAAGCACGGCAACCTGGTTCATCTGTTCGAGCGCGAATGCTCGATCCAGCGCAATTACCAGAAGGTCGTCGAGGAGGCCCCTGCCCCCAACCTGTCCGACGATATCCGGTCCGCTCTGTTCGATGCAGCGGTCAAGCTGGGCAAGGCGATCGACTACGATTCGCTGGGCACGGTCGAGTTCATCCTGGATGCTGACGGGGGCGGCCCCTGGTTCCTGGAGATGAACACGCGGCTGCAGGTCGAACATCCGGTGACCGAGTTCATCACCGGGCTGGATCTGGTCGAATGGCAGATTCGTGTCGCCGACGGCGAGACCCTGCCGCTCAGCCAAACAGATATCACCCACAAGGGTTCGGCGATCGAGGCGCGGGTCACCGCCGAAGACCCGGCCGCCGGCTATCGCCCCGCCCTCGGCGCAATCGAACTGTTCGTCGCGCCCACAGGTGTAGGCGTGCGGACCGACACCGGTGTGCAGACCGGCAGCGTGGTCACGCCCTATTACGATTCCCTGATCGCCAAGATCATCGCTTATGGCCCGGACCGCACGATTGCGGCCACCCGCCTCTCCGCCGCGCTCAGCAACACCGCCATCCTGGGCATCAAGTCCAGCCAGGCCTTCCTGCGCGACATCGTCGATCACCCCCAGTTCCGCGCCGGCGACCTGACCACCCGCTTCATCGCCGAGGCCTTCCCCGACGGCTGGCATGACACTATGGGCGACACCGCCGGCGACATCGCAGCCGCCTGCGCCATATGGGCGGTACAGCGCGGTATGAACGCGGCGGACGCCGGTCTCGGACCCTGGCAAACGCTCGGCGGCTTTCGCGTAACAAGCGCCGTCGGCCATCGCGGATGGGTATCCCTCGATGTCACAACCGCCGACAATACCGTCGAAGTCGAAATTACCAACGACCGCAACCAGTTCTCGGTCCGATATGACGACGCCGAAGCGGTGCTAAAGATCGATCTGGCTAACAAGCGTGCGGCGGTCGAATTGGGCGGCGCTATCCAAGAATATGAATTCGTCTGCAACCACAAAACCGTAGACCTCAGCCACAATGGCAGCGCCGCAGAGTTCAAGATTGCGCCGCGGATCGAGAACGCCGGTATCCAGGCCGCGTCCGAGGCGGCCGGTGCCGGGCAGATCGTGGCGCCTTTACCTGGGCTGATCAGTAAGCTGAATATCGAACCCGACCAGATCGTCAGCCAAGGCGATGCGGTGATTGTGCTGGAAGCAATGAAGCTGATGTATAGCCTGCCGGCGCAGATCTCCGGCAAGGTCACACAGATCTACTGCTCGACCGGCGAAACCGTTAAAACCGGCGAAATTTTGGCGCTAATCGAAACATGCCCATAACGCCAACACCAACTGTGACCGGCCTATCGACGGCACCCACCGGCGGGCGCCTTTACCCGTGGCTCGTTGTGCTTTTCCTCATGGTTCTTCTGACATCGAGCTTTATCGATCGAACCATTCTGAGTTTGCTGGTTCGGCCGATTCGAAAGGATCTGAGTCTCAGCGACACAGAATTCAGCTATCTGACGGGGCTGGCCTTCGTCGTCATGTACAGCCTGGCGGGCATTCCTCTGGGCTGGGCCGCCGATCGGTGGAGCCGGCGTCTTTTGGTCGCCGGCGGCGTCGCGGTGTGGTCGGTGATGACCGCGAGCTGCGGTGTGGCCAATAGCTTCTGGCGATTGTTCACCTCACGCGTCGGCGTCGGCATCGGCGAAGCGACTTTGTCGCCGTGCGCCTATTCGATGATCAGCGACTATTTTCCGCCGGAGCGCCTGGCCAGACCGCTATCGGTTTTCGCGCTGGGCATTCCGATCGGATCGGGATTGGCTTTGATTATCGGGGGCTCTGTCATCGATGCCATAACGGCAATCGGCCCGGTCGCTCTGCCGGTGGTCGGCATGACCAAACCGTGGCAATCGGTGTTCCTGATCGTCGGCCTGCCCGGCCTGCTTCTGGCCTTGCTGGCGATCTTGATCCTGCGCGAACCACGGCATCGGCACCGGTCGACGGTGCAGGGTCGGGCCAGTTTTACCGAAGTCTTCGTTTATATGGGAAAGAACCTGGGTATCTACGCAACCCTTGCGCTCGGCATCGGCGCGTTTGCGATCTATGCCTTGGGCGCCGGTGCTTGGCTTCCGACCTATCTGCAACGCGTCCATGGATTTACGCCCGGGGAGTCGGGGCGTTTCCTCGGTGCGTCTGTGTTCACATTCGGCATTCTGGGCAGCATTACCGCCGGCTGGCTGGCCGACAGCCTGGCAAAGCGCGGCTATCGCGATGGGCTCAGTCGTATCGGCATAGCCTATGCCGTCGGAATGTTCCTGTGCGGCGGCGTTGGTCCGATCATGCCGATCCCTTGGCTATCGCTTACGCTGGTGTCGTTCTCGGGTTTCTTTTCTCTGACTTGGGCAGGGGTCAATGTTTCGGTGCTGCAAACGATCACTCCCGTTCGCATGCGCAGTCAGGTATCGGCGATCTATCTGTTGTTCACCAACATCGTCGGAATGGGCCTCGGCCCTACGATGATCGCCGCTTCCACAGATTATTTGTTCAAGCGTGACAACGCCGTCGGATATTCCATCGCACTTGTCGGAACCGGCTCGATGGCGTTGACCTGCCTGATACTCTGGGTCGGCAGGCGCGAAATCGCACGCCGGTTTACGCCGTTGAATATTACAGCGCCCACGCTCCTGTAGTCGGCGTTACTGAGTGGCCCCGACCTGCAGCATTTCGATCTGGTTTCCATCCGGATCGCGCGCCACGACGACAACGGCGCGATGACCTTGGAAGTCGGTTTCCATCGGCTTGCTGACGCCCTCGACGCCAGCATTCGTCATATCTTTCGCGGTTTTCCGGGCGTCCGGAACCTTGAAGACGATCCAGGCCGTCCCCGGCGTCAGTTTCACCGTTTCGCTAGGGTCATGCACCAGGATGAGATTCGATCCCTGTCCCGGCGCCGGCCAGTCCACGCCCTGTTCGGTTTCGTTATAGAGCGTGCCCTGTTTCATCCCGAGATATCTGACATAGAAATCGGTCGATTTCCGAAAATCCGCGACGGCGATCTTCACCGACATGATGGAAGCTTGCTGCAAATCGGCCGCACTCGTGCCGGTGGCCATGAATATCGGCAGGAGTGCCGCCAGCAGCGACATCGCTTTCACGGCATCACCACGCGCCAAACGAGGGCGTGTGAGCCGTCTGTCAGGTCGAACAGGTCGCGCCCACGCATGTCTCCCGGTTTTTTATCTTGGACGTTGGTGTAAACCGGGTAGCCCTGATAAGCCCATTGCCGGGCGCCATCGGGACGAAGCGCAACCGACCAAAAGCCCGATGATTGCGCATCATTCGACGCAATGAGTGGCTGCCAGGTCTGGACGCAGTCGCCGTCGCAGCCGGCCGTACCAACCGAGCGCCCGACCGTCGGGGTGGGCGGCGGTGCATCGTTGACACTGTAGCTGCCGAAGCTGAAACGGAACTTGTCGCGGGCATAGAGCGTCCGGCCGTCGGTGGTCGCCAACACGGGGAAGCCGTTGTTGATCCGCGTCGTGACCTCTGCCGGCATGAAATATCGCCGGACAGCGGCGGGACGAAACCGCGCGTCCGCGATCATACCCTTAGCATCACCGGGTTTGCCGTCGCCAACGAAGCCGTAAAGCAGCCGCCCCTTATAGGCCCACTGCCGGGTACCGTCGTCGCGGCGAACCGTCGTCCAGTCGCCGACCGGCATCGCTAATCCTGCGGCCCTAAGCGGACGCCAGACCTTGGTGCAATCGCTGGCGCAGGTCGAGCGCCCCGGTTGATCGCCGTCGAACGTGTAAAGCGTCATGCCTTTGTAATCGACGAGCACATCGCCGAACGCGTTGCCAACGACCCTCAGACTCACGGAAGCCGGCGACAGGATTTCGTCCGAAGACAGTTGCGTCGTCGCGATCTGCCATTGCCCGTTATCGGCGGCACGGCCGTTGGCATCGCCCGGCGCGGTATCTTTCGCGCAGTGATAGAGTGGCTTGCCCTTATAGGCCCATTGAAGCGTGCCGTCGGCGCGGGTCGCCAAAGACCAGCCGCCGAACGGCTTGGCCTCCGCTGGTGCGGTCAATGCCGGCCAATCCTTGGCGCAATCGCCATCACAGGACGACCGGCCCGGCAGGGTGTCGCCCGCGAAGGTGTAGAGCGTCATGCCGTTCGCGTCTTCGAACGAACTCTGGCTGGCGCTCGTCGGTCCGTTGGAACCGGTCGCGGTGGCGCGCAAGGCAGGCTCCATGGTCACGCCAGGGGGCGTGGCCGGCGTCGCGAAATCAGGCACAGACCCAAAGGCAGGCGACGCAAGCAGGGCCGCACAAATTGCTGCACTACGGAGCATTACACCGACAGCTCCGTCAGCGGACGAGCGGTACGCATCGCACCGACGCCCCAGCTGTCGACCGACAGGCCCATACATTGCTGAACCGTCAGCCCAACGCGCGTTCCTGCCTCGCCCTCGGCCCTCACATGCAAGCCGGTCTTGATCTTGCCGCTTCCTTTGCCGCCCGCAAGAAAAATCGGGATGCCTTCAAGCGAGTGCTGCTTTGCATATCCGCATTCGCTGAGTGCCATCACGACGGTGCGGTCCAGCAAGGTGCCGTCGCCCTCGCGCACACCTTTCAACGTCTCAAGCAGTTCGGCGAACGAGAGCATGATCTGGTCCTCGAACCATGCGGCGCCCGGCTGGTAGCCAAGTTTGTCGTCGACCGGATCCTCATGCGTGTGGATGTGGTGCGTCGTCGAGTCGCCCGCCTTGCGCAGCGACGACGGCCCATCGGCGAACGCGATGTTCATCACTCGCGTCTGATCGCAGGCAATGGCATGCGCCAATATCTGCGCGAACAATTTATGATTGGCCCTGACCATCGTGACCTCGGTCCCGGTCGGGATTTCTTCCGGCTTCGTGCCCGTAGTGCAGGCGGCCAGCGGCGCGGGTTTTTGCAATTCGATGTCTATCTGCTGCTCGATCTGGCGCAGCGAGGTGAAATATTCGTCCAACCGCGCCTTGTCGGCCGCGCCCAGTTGTTTGGCGAGCGCGTCGCGCGGCTCCTTGATCACCGACAGCACACTCTTTTGCGCCATCACCTGCGGATCAGGCTTAAAGTCGGCGGCGTTGGGATCGCGGAACTCCGGCCCGAACAGGCGGGCGTAAAGCGCCGCCGGGGAACCTTCGGAAACATTGAGAACGCTGCTGCTGCGCCGGCTGATCGTAGTATTCGGATTACCTGTGGCCGAAACCTCTAAAGAGCGGAAGCGCGTGTTGACGCCAATGCTGTCGGCGATCAGCACGTCGACCGACGGGTCGGGCTCCTTGCCGGTGGTGCCCGTCATGATGCCGCGTTGACCCGACACGTGCGGCACCAGGCCGTTGCCGTCCAGGAAGGTCTTGAAGCCTGAGAAGATCGACAGCTGGTCCTTGTAGGGCGTCAGCATCGTCAACTGCGGCGGCATCTCGTAAGCGGCGCCCAGCGTTTTCGGCTCCCACCGGCCCGGCGTCAGGCCGCAGCCCCAGAACCACGTGCCGAACCGGGTCGGCAGCGGCGCGCCGTCGGCCAGCGCCGTGCCGTTGGCATTCAGGAAGCAATCGAGGAACGGCAGGGCGACGTTAATCGCCGTCGCCCCCAGCATACCGCGCAGGAAATTCCGCCGGGTGGCGAGACGCTGTGTGACGTTCATTGCCCAACTCCTTGAACCAAAGCCTGTCTGACCGGTTTGGTATCGTTCGCCGGTTCGACGACGCGGAAGAAAACATCGCTGGTTGCGATCTCACGCAGCAGCGGGCGCAGCCGGTACTTGTCGGCGGTAAAATCCTTCATCACGTCGTTGCGCAGCCACTCGGACTCGCTCTTGGTCGGCGCACGGCCGACCGCGTAGGCATAAACGCGATTGACCAGACAAGCAGGCGTCGCCGGATGATCGTGGATCGCCTGCCCCAGCCCCTCGGCGTTATTGAACTTCACGCCGTCGATATCGCCCGACGCGTCAATCGCGGCGCCATTCTCACCAGCGCGATAGGTGCCGATGGAGTCGAAATTCTCCAGCGACAGGCCGATCGGGTCCATCATCTTGTGACAGCCGGTGCAGGTGGGTTGCGTCCGATGAGCCTCGAGCCGCTGCCGGACGGTCTTGTAGAGCGGATTCTTCGTGTCCTGCACCAGGTTGAAATTCACGTTGCCCGGCGGGTCCGGCACCTTCTGGCACAGCACGGTTTCCCGAAGCGCCTTGCCGCGCAAAGTCGGCGAGGTGCGGCCCGGATGTGAATGCAGCGACAGATAGGAAATCTGCGCCAAGATGCCGGCGCGCGAATCGTTCGCCGGAAAGCTGTAGGGCTGCCAGCCGTCAGGCATCGCGCCCGACGCATATTTCGGTACCGGAATACCATAGACTGCGCCCAAGGAGCGCGTCATGTAAGTATCCCGCGTGGTGAACACATCGCGATAGTCCCCGTCATGGGTGAGCAGCAGATTGGTGATGGTGCGCAGTGTTTGTTCCTGCGCATCGGTCGCCAAACCGAACGAATATTTGGGATAGATCGCCGGATCCTTGGCCAGATTGTCGAACCCATCGAACGCGAACATGTCGGCGAAATAAGCTCGCACGCCGGCCTCGACCCGGGTTGAGGACAGTAACCGGTCGACCTGTTTCGCCAGGCCCTTTTGGGTATCGAGATCACCATTAGCAGCGGCTGTCAGCAGCTCATCGTCGGGAGTCGTATCCCATAGGAAAAAACTGAGGCGCGAAGCCTTTGAAAAACCGTCGAGTTCCTTTCCCTTGCCGGTAGTTTCCCATGTGAATAGGAACTCAGGCGACTGAAGCATACTGGTAAGCGTAATACTCAACCCGGAATAGAAATTGCCCACCGTCTTGGTCGCTTCGTTTGCGCCCGCAACCGCCGCCTTCAATTCGTCGCCAGTCAACGGACGTCGGTAAAGCAGCCGTCCGACGCGCGACAGGAATCGCCCGGCGCAGGCATCGTCTGGCGCGGTGACTGCGGCAGGCTTGCAGTCCACCATGTTGCCCTGATGCGCTTTGTCGAAGACTTGAGCCGAGATGCTGCGCGCCATCTTGCCGTATTGCTCTAGACTGGCAGCAGGCACGCTGACCTTGCCGGCGCCGACCTCGATCAGCCCATTATCGCGGATGTCGGGGTCGAACCGGCCGCCGATCTGGATGTCGTCCCCGAAAATATCGGTGATCGCATGCTTGTACTGCGCCTGGGTCAGCCTGCGCATCACGGTCGGACCACCAGCCGATGCGGCAATAGTGTCAGTTTTTTGTACGGGCGTGCCGAGCATGCGTACGGCGAGAATCACAGCGACGGCGACCAATGTCACGACCGCCGCGCCTACGCGGAGAACCTTGCCTTTAGTTGTCACGGACGACCCGTTGGCTTGTTGGAGGAGATAGCTCGGCACGCTCATCCCCGTCGAACGGGTGCGTGACGAAAGCAGGGACCGCTTCGATCTGCCAAGTGGATGAGATCATGCGGTTTTGCCCGGTCTTAGGATCGGGATCGGCATCGGCAGTATTCTTCAGGGCATAGTAAAAGCCCGGCAAGTCCAGGTTGTTAGTGAACTCGATTGCCCAGCCCTCTGACGCAAACTCCCAATAGAACGGGAACCAAGCGTGATAGCCGCCGAGAAACGCACGTATGCTGCCGTCATCGGCGATTTTGAGCCGCAGCCGCGCATCCTTGAAATGGAACTCCTGAACCCAGAACGGGTCAGTCATCATGTTCAGGTCGAACTTGTCAGTGACCAGCATCCCGTCTTTGACCCTGCCATGCACGACATTGTGCCAGCGCGGATTGGGATCGGAGGTGAAGGTTAGGTTGGTTTCGACATTGCCGGCGGTGTCTTTGCTCGGCGCTTCCATGGCCCGTGTGATGGTGACTGTGACATCGGCGTCGTTTTGGGGATCGTCCATCCCACTAATCTCAATCAGCAAGGCCGGCATCTGCTCATAGAGAATGTTCCAGTGATTGAGCTGTAGCGGCTGATGATCGGTCAGCGTGTGTGTTTTAAACTCATTGATGCATCCGAACACCCGATAGAGCTGATTCTTGACGCCCTTCTCACGGGTCTCGGGATCGGTGAAGTCGCCTGGCTTGACCTTGCCGTCCAGGTTGAAGCCATAGCCCATAGGCCCTTCGGCGAGCTTGATATGCGGGTCGGGCATCGAATCCGGGAAGGCATAGACATCGGCCGGCTTGCCATCGATTCGGCCACGCATCTCGGCCACCGGGATCGTCGTCTTGATCTTGGTCAGGTCGTTGAACTCGGCGATGAACTTGTCGACCTCCGCTTTGGGCAAACCGCTTTGCGTCAGTTCTTTCCGATAAAAGACTTCAGGGGCGTCATTCACGCCGTGTGGGCAGTCCCGGCCCTGGGGATCAGCATATTCAGCCTGCGCGAACCAGCTGACGACGAAGCCCTTGGTCTGAGCGGCGTTCGCAGACGATATGAAAGGGCCGAGCATGATGGTAGCGCCAGCCGCAACACATGTTCTGAATGTATGTCCAGGCGTCGTCGTTCCCATTCCCCACATCTCTAGCCCCTTCTGGAAACGCACATGGCGGCACTTCATTGAAATCTTCGAGCCGGTCATTCGCCTTTGCAGCCAGCTCTGCTCGGCGCATTTCTTATCCACGGGTGAAATGTAGGACAACATGTCCTCCATTTCAACCGCAAAATTTAACGCTAACTAACGCCAACGAGATATCGCGCATGGCTGGTATTTTTCTGAACGATTGCTGCCTAATTGCCATCGCAGCTTCCCGCCGCGACACGTCGACCGCCGTCCGTTCCCTTACCCCGCCTTGCAGCTGGCTTGCCTGTCGTATCACCTCACAGTTTTTTCTTCATCAGAGCCGAGCGTCGGCAATAAGCGACCTCGTCACCCCTTTGGTTGAAGCTGCGATGTTCAAACACGACAATGCCGTCATTCGGCCGAGTCTTGCTCTCGCGCTTTTCCAGTACGACAGTTTCACTTCGAAGCATGTCACCGATCCGAACGGGCTTGGAAAACTTTACTCCGTCCATGCCCAAATTAGCGACGGTGGTGCCCAACGTCGTATCGCCGACCGACACACCGATCATAAGGCCGAAGGTGAGGATGCTATTGACCAGAATCTCGCCGAATTCACTCTCGGCCTTACAGAACTCGATATCGAGATGAAGTGGCTGCGGGTTGTGCGTGAGTGTAGAAAATAAAAGATTATCGGTTTCTGTGACCGTTCGCCGAATGTCGTGAATGAACTTTTGGTTAGTCTCAAACTCTTCAAAATATAAGCCAGTCATTTATTCCCTCACTCACAATTTGGTATGCCGTCTCGTTGCCGCTGCCGTGGACCAACCCACTGTAGCCCCTACTCCGCCGCCACAACCTCCGGCCGGGCATGCTCGAACGCGGCCAGCAGTTCGGCTTCCTTCGGCTTCACCTCGGCCAGGTGCCGGCGCTTGATGTGGCCATAGCCGCGGATGCGCTCGGGAATGCTCGCGATCTCGACGGCCACGTCGTAATTCACTGCCGACAGCCGGCTGAGCAGCCCCCGCATCCGGTCGGCATATTCCACAATCAGCCGGCGCTCCAGCTTGCGTTCCTCGGAATAGCCGAAGATGTCGAACGGGGTGCCGCGCAGGCCCTTCAGCGCGCGCAGAACCTTGAACAACGAAACCACCCACGGGCCGAAGCGCTTCTTGGTCGGTTCGCCGCTCACGGGGTCGGGCTTGGCCATGATCGGGGGGGCCAGGTTGAAGGCGAGTTTGAAGTCGCCGTCGAATTCGGCCTTCAGTTTTTCCAGGAAGGCCGGGTCGGTGTGCAGGCGCGCCACCTCATACTCGTCCTTATAGGCCATCAGCTTGAAGTAATAGCGGGCGACCGCTTTGCTGAGCGCGGTGGCTCCGGGCACGGCCGCCTGCTCCGCCTTTTGCGTTTCGTCCACCAGCGAACGGTAACGCGCGGCATAGGCGGCGTTCTGATAGTCGGTCAGGAATAGGGCGCGGCGGGCCACCATGTCCGCCACCGACTCTGAGACCGGCACCTTGCGGTCCGCGCGCAGTCCGGCGATCCGTTCCACCATGGCGAGGTCATGCGCGGCCAGGCGGCCCCATGCAAACGCCTCGCGGTTCATGGGAATTCCCACGCCGTTCATCTCGATCGCCTGCTCCAGAGCCGCCAGCCCCACCGGCAGCAGACCCTTCTGGTATGCCGCGCCCAGCAGCATGACGTTCTGGCCGATGGCATCGCCCAGCAGGCGGGCCGACAGCTCCTGCGCGTCGATGAAGTCAAGCGCATCCTTGCCCAAGGTGCGGTTCAGGCGGTTCGACAGCTCGCTGGTGTCGGTGTCGACATCGGGGTTCAGAACGAAGGCGGCGGTCGGCGTCACGTTGCCGTTGACCACGCCGCGCGTCCGGCCTTTGGCCATCGCCACCATTGCCTCGGGCCCGGCGGCCACCACCATGTCGCAGCCGATCAGGCAGTCGGTCGCGCCCAGCGGGATGCGCGCGGTGGTCAGCGCCTCCGGCGTCGCGCTGACGCGGACATAGGAGAGGACGGAGCCGTTCTTTTGCGCCAGGCCGATCGAGTCCAGCACGGAGGAGCCCTTGCCCTCGATATGCGCCGCCATGCCCAGCAGGGCGCCGACAGTGATGACGCCTGTGCCGCCGATGCCGGTGACGACCAGGTTATAGGGCTTGTCCAACGATTGCGCCCGCGGCTGCGGCAGGGTGGCCACCAGTTCGGCCACGTTCTCCTTGGCCTTATGCTTGCGCAGCGTCCCGCCCTCGACCGTCACGAAGCTGGGGCAGAAGCCGGACTTGCAGGAATAATCCTTGTTGCAGCTGGACTGGTTGATGTGGCGCTTGCGCCCGAAATCGGTCTCGATCGGCTCGACCGAGATGCAGTTCGACTGCACGCTGCAATCGCCGCAGCCCTCGCATACCAGGTCGTTGATGAACATGCGGGCTTGCGGATCCGGCATCGTGCCGCGCTTCCGCCGCCGGCGCTTTTCGGCCGCGCAGGTCTGGTCATAGACGATGACGGTCGTGCCCTTTATGGCGCGCAGCTCGATCTGCAGGGCCTCCATCTCATCGCGGTGATGGATGGTGGTGCCGGGGGCGAATCCTATGTTGGACGGGTACTTGCCGGGCTCGTCGGACACCACGGCGATGCGGCGCACGCCCTCGCCATGCAGCTGATTGGTGATCATCGCGACCGTCGGGTGGCCCTCGACCGGCTGCCCGCCGGTCATCGCCGAGGCGTCGTTATAGAGGATCTTATAGGTGATGTTCACATTGCTGGAGATCGCCCAGCGGATCGCCAGATAGCCGGAATGGTAATAGGTGCCGTCGCCCAGATTCTGGAAGACATGATCGCTTTCGGTGAAGCGCGCCTGGCCGACCCAGTTGGCGCCCTCGCCGCCCATCTGGGTTGACGGCTCCAGGTCGAACTCGGGGTGCCACACCGCCATCCAGTGGCAACCGATGCCGCCCATCTCGCGGCTGTCCATCGGGCGCGGGATCGACGAGGAGTGCGGGCAGCCGGAGCAGAAATAGGGCACGCGCTGCATCTTCGTTTTGGCCCATTTGGGGGCCGAAAGTTGCGCATCAATGTGCGATAATCGATGCGTCAACTCATCGTCCGGCGCCAGTGCGAGCAGGCGGCGGCCGAGCGCCTGGGCAACCTCCAGCGGGTCCAGGTCCATCTTGGCCGAGAGGACCGGCCGGCCCTCCTGATCGGTCTGGCCGACCACGCGGGGGCGGCGATTTTCCGGCAGGTGATAGAGGATGGTGCGCAGCTGATCCTGGATGATCGGCTGCTTTTCCTCGACCACGAAGATTTCTTCGCGGCCCTCACAAAACTCTTTTGCACCAACGGGATCGATCGGCCAGGTAAGCCCCAGCTTTAAGACGGAAATGCCCAGCTGGTTGGCCCGGCGCTCGTCGATGCCCAGCTCGTCCAGCGCCTGCAGCACGTCCAGGAACGACTTGCCGGCGGTGACGATGCCGAACCTTTTGCCCGCGCCGAACGCCACCCGGTCGACCTTATTGGCCCGCGCAAAGGCCTGCGCCGCCGGCAATTTGAAGTCCAGCAGCCGCGCCTCAGGCGTGAACCGATCGTCCGGCCAACGAATGTTTACGCCATCCGGCGGGAACGAAAACTCAGGGTTTATCAAGGAGATACGGCCCGGATCGATCGACACCGAGGCCGAGGCGTCCATCAGCTGCGGCAGCACCTTGAAGCCGATCCAGCAGCCGGAAAACCGCGACATCGCCCAGCCATACAGGCCGAAATCGATCACCTCCTGCACGTTGCTGGGATACAGTATCGGCATCCCGAACGACATAAAGGCGAAATCGCCCTGGTTCGGCATGGTGGCGGATTTGGCCGCATGGTCGTCGCCGACCACCGCCAGCACGCCGCCCAACTTGGCGGAACCGTTGAAGTTTCCATGCTTCAGCGCATCGCCGGCGCGGTCCAGCCCCGGGTTCTTGGCGTACCAGATCGCGTGGACGCCATCGAATTTCGGCTTGCCGAAAATGCCAGCCTGCTGCGAGCCCCAAACCGCGGTCGCCCCCAGCTCCTCATTCAGGCCGGGATCGAAGAAAATATTGTTTGGTTCCAATATCTTCTTGGCTTTGAATATCTCCGTGTCGTAACCGCTGAGCGGCGATCCGCGATAGCCGGAGATATAGCCCGCCGTGTTCAGCCCGGCCTCGACATCGCGCAGATGCTGGCTGATCGGCAGCCGCACCAGCGCCTGTATGCCGGTCAGATACACCCGCCCCGACGTGGCCGTGTATTTATCGTCCAGCGAGATCGAAGTCAGGTTCATCATCGTCCGATTATGTTTAATGCAAATTAACGTAGGACATGACGTCCCATATTTTTACAAATATTGAGGGGATTGGATCAGGTCAAGCCTGATCAACCACCTCGTAAGCGCGATAGATGCGAAAGGCCCTTCAAGGATGCCCGAGCGCTCACGGATATTGCTTGACCAGCTTCGATCTTCCGCATAATCATCAATCTAATGTCGGACGTTATGTCCTACTTTTTATCGGATGCTGCCAGCCCTGAAAAGAGATCGTGGACGACTGACAGTGGGATGCGGCCGAATTTCTGGGGAGCCTAGTCCGCGATAGGAGGAAATGAATGGCTCACAATGCTCTGGCGATAAAGGGCGATGGTGTGGGGCGATTGATCGCCCCGATGCTGCTCGTTTGCGCTGCTTTTGTCGCAACGGCAGGGACAGCGGCGGCCGAAACCAAAGGCTTCGTCGTCAGCTTTTTTTCCAACGCAAACTACTCCGATGGAAAAACCGACTGTCCCAACGGCCTGAACCTCTCCGCGATCGATTTCTACCGCGCCGAATTGGCGAAAGCCGGATATTCCCACGAGGAGATCGAAACCGCCCTGAAGGACTTTCCTGGAGAGGGCGGCCTAGGGCAGCCGTGGGTTCCGATGGTGGAGACACGCGGCAACCGCAAGGACGATGTCTATATTCATCCCGAGACCATGCCCGATCCCGGCTTTATCGAGGTTAGCGGCAAATACGCCTATGGCTTCAACTTGGATGGCAAAGGCGCAGGTTCGCCGAGCAAATTCGAGGATCCCGAGACGCATGAGGTCGGCGTCAATAATCAGCTTTACAAGGCCAATGGCTGCATCCGATCGTTGCGCGGCCTGCCGCCTCCCGGACGAGCTGCCTATGCGGATGTAACTTGGGACGCTGTGCGCAACGTCATCCCGGCGTGGGTGATCGGCGTCGATGCGCCCAACGGTTTTTCCAAGGACGGTGAGGTCACGGTGACCTTCGACCGCGCACTCGAACGCATCACACGCGATACCAACGGCAATACCGCGCAGGCCGACATGACCTATCAAGTTGATCCGGATCCGCGCTCGCATAACGTGCTCAAGGGGCATCTTCGGGGCGGCGTAATCACCGCCGAAGTCCCGAGCCTGTTTATGTTCTTCGATCCTTATATCCAGCCCGACTTGCGGCTGACCAAGGCCCATTTCCGGCTGGTGATCAACCCGGACGGGAATGCACGCGGAATACTCGGCGGCTATCAGCCCTGGTACACGGTCTGGGCTGGTATCGCGGTCAGAGGATACATCAACGAGTACGCGTCCTCAGTGGATATGCCGGCCTATTATTATGCGCTGAAACGTGACGCCGACTACGACCCTGACCCGCAGACGGGACAAAACCGCCAGATTTCCTGTGCCTATGTCGTGGAAGCCGTTCCGGCTTATCTGGCGCCTGTCGGCGGAAAGCCAACCACGACGGCACAGGCCGCGGAAATCGGCAACGAATCTGGGGCGCACTGACGATGGCATCCGCCCGAAAAGTATTCGTATTCCTTTCGTTCGCGGCCGCAATCGGAACGCTCATGGGGGGCTTGCCGTCGGCCGCCGATGACAAACCTACAGCGGTTGGAGGCGCCACACGGCGGCTTAGCCAGGATCAGTACCGGCAAATCGTCACCGACCTGTTCGGCTCAACAATTAGGGTGGGCGGACGGTTCGAGCCAGATATTCGCCGCGACGGATTGTTGGCGGTAGGGGCGAGCCAGGTCTCGGTCACCGCGTCGGGACTTGAGGATTACGACCAGATCGCTCGCAACGTCGCCTCCCAGGTCGTCAGCGAGCAGAACCGCGACATGCTCATCCCGTGCAAGCCGGCCAATCTAAAGCAGCCCGACGACGGCTGCGCGGGCCAGTTTCTGGCCGACGTAGGCAAGATGCTGTACCGTCGGCCGCTAACGCAGGACGAACTCAGTCTACAGGTGAAGGTCGCGAACAACGCCGCCGCAAGCCTGAATGATTTTTATTCTGGACTGGGCACAAGCCTCGCAACGATGCTGGTTTCGCCGGACTTCCTGTTTCGCCAGGAGGTGGCCGAGGCCGACCCCAACCATTCCGGGCGGTATCGCATGGACGCCTATTCGAAGGCGTCGCAGTTAAGCTTTTTCCTATGGAACGCTGCGCCTGATCCTGAATTGCTGGCGGCGGCGGAACATGGCGACCTGAATACCGACCGGGGCCTTGAAAAGCAGGTCGACCGCATGATCGCCTCCCCCCGCTTGCAAGACGGCGTGAGGGCTTTTTTTGCAGATATGCTCGGCTTCGAGGAGTTCGCGACGCTGGCCAAGGATCCGATGATCTTCCCGAAGTTTAACGGCAACGTCGCGAAAGACGCACAGGAACAAACCCTGCGCACAATCACCAACGCTCTGCTGACCGAAAAGGGCGATTACCGGGACATCTTCACGACCCGCAAGACCTATCTGACACGGTTGCTGGCCTCTGTGTATCAGGAACCGCTTGTCGCGCCGGCCGGTAGTTGGGTGCCCTACACCTTCCCTGAAGGCGATCCGCGCGCCGGCATCGTCTCACAATTGGCGTTCGTTGCGCTGCATTCCCATCCGGGCCGCAGTTCGCCGACGCTGCGTGGCAAAGCGGTGCGTGAAGTTCTGCTGTGCCAGCGCGTGCCGACACCGCCCGCCAATGTGAATTTCACGCTCGTGCAAGATACGAAGAACCCGCAATACAAGACTGCCCGCGCCAGGTTGCACGCTCATGCGACCGAAGCGACCTGCGCCGGCTGTCATAAGATCATGGATCCGGTCGGGCTGGGCTTGGAAGCATTCGACTCCGGCGGTTCGCTGCGCGCCAGCGAGAATGGTGAGACGATTGACACGTCCGGCGAACTGGACGGCATGAAATTCACCGACGCGGCCGGCTTGGCCCGTGCAGTGCACGACGACCCGGCCGCGCCCGCCTGTGTCGTTACGCGTGCCTCGTCTTATGGCCTGGGCAGATTGCCGGCCAAGGGCGAGAGCGAATGGGTAAAAACCCTGCAAGCGGGGTTCAAGGACGACGGCTATCGCCTCCCGGCTCTGCTGCGCCGGATTGCGACGAGCCCGGAATTTTATCGTCTGGCACCGCCGCAGATGGGCGCGCTTGATACGTCCGCCAAATTGGCGGCCGACACAAATCCCAATCGGGAGGCTCAGAAATGATCTCGACGAAATCCCTAAATCGCCGCGGCGTATTGCGCGGCATGCTGGGCGGTAGCGCCGTCACCGTCGGCCTGCCGTTCCTGGATTGCTTCCTAAATACCAATGGAACGGCGCTTGCCGACGGACAGGCGCTGCCGGTCAATTTCGGCACATGGTTCTGGGGCCTGGGCCTCAATCCCGGCCGTTGGGAACCCGCTAAGCCGGGCAAGCTGGAAACGATGAATGTCGAACTGCAGCCGCTCACGCCCTACATGGCCAAGATGAACGTCTATAGCGGCATGAAGACATTTCTCAACGGCCAGCCTAATGGCGTGCATTTCTCCGGCGTCCAGGGAATTCTGACCGGCACGGTGCCCCACACGATGACTGCGGACAAACCGAGCGTCGATACGCTTATCGCGGACCAGATCGGCACGCGCACGCGTTTCCGATCGCTGGAAGTCGCTTGCACGGGCAATCCCTCGCACAGCCAAAGCAGGCGCAGTGGCGCCGTCGTCAATCCCGGTGAGGTTTCGCCAGCGGCACTCTATATCCGCATTTTCGGTCCCGGATTCGCCGACCCAAATGCAGCCGACTTCAAGCCGGACCCGGGCGTTATGGTCCGCCGCAGCGCGCTGTCGGCGGTTAGCGACCACCGGCAGAAGTTCGAGCGGTCCCTCGGCAACGCAGATAAGGCGCGGCTCGACGAATATTTCACCTCAGTCCGGGAATTAGAGCAGCAGCTTGACCTGGAACTGCAAAAGCCCGCGCCCCTCGCAGCATGCACTGTTCCGGGAAAAGTCGACGAAACTCCGATCGGGACCGAGATCGAAATTGTGAAAAACAATCACAAGCTGTTCGCCGGTCTCCTGGCCCACGCGCTGGCCTGTGGCCAAACCCAGATCATCAATGTCGCATTCGCCGACGCCACCTCGTCGCTCAGGCGGGCCGGCGGTACGCAGACGCATCATGAATTCAGCCACGAAGAGCCGGTCGACGCTCAATTGGGTTACCAGCCGACACTTGCCTGGTTCTTCAATGAAATCATGACCAGCCTCGCCTTTATGGTCTCGACACTCGACGGCATTCGCGAAGGCGACCACACATTGCTCGACCGCACAATCATGATGACCGGCACCGACACCGGATATGCCAAGGTCCATTCACTGGAAAACATGCCGATACTGACATTTGGCGGTGGCAACGGGCGGATCAAGACCGGACTGCACATTGCGGCGGTGGGCGACCCTGTGAGCCGTGTCGGCCTAACGATGCAGCAGGCTATGGGCGTTCCCGTCAGCAGTTGGGGGACCGAGGGCATGCAAACATCGAAGACGATCACCGAGATCATGACGTGACCGGTCGCAAGTGGCTCAGCGCTTGGAGGAAATAGACCATGCGGCCAGCATTTCTTCTCGCTGTCGGCGTGATTGGCGTCATGGTCGCCGCCGGCGCCTTCTATCTCTATGAGGCGGATATCCAGACGCAAACCGCGTTTGCGGTTCGGGCACCCTTCGCAACACCCCCCGGCGTGACATATCAGATGGCACAAACTGGAAAATCTGTATTTATCGCCGCAGCCGGAAAACAGTTTCCTGTTACTGTGAGCGCTTATGCCGACGCCAACGGCATGAC
This sequence comes from Alphaproteobacteria bacterium, assembly GCA_965276835.1. Lineage (GTDB taxonomy): Bacteria > Pseudomonadota > Alphaproteobacteria > BOG-932 > Roseiterribacteraceae > BOG-932. The sequence goes on along the minus strand of OZ255631.1, from coordinate 5,315,062 downwards.
GCTCTACACATCCGATAGTGATGCTGAAGCAGGCAAGTCTGCGTGCACCGGCGATTGCAACAGATTGTGGCCGGCCCTGGCCGCACCGAACGATGCACAGCCTTTTGGCGAATGGACCCCCATAACACGCGACGACGGCAGCAAGCAGTGGGCTCTGCGGGGAAAGCCCCTCTATCGCTATGCGCATGACATGAAGCCCGGCGACGGCGGCGGGAACGGTCACGACGGCGTCTGGCATATCGCCGAATTTGCGCCCGGAGCGAACTATAAATTGCCCAATGCCGTCAAATTGGCAGAGTCGGCCAACGCCGCCGGACAGGTGTTAACCAACCAACAGGGAATGCCGCTATACACGTTCGACGAGGAGCGCAGTGGTGGCAAGCCACGCTGCGTGGCAAGCCCCTGCACAGATCACTGGGCGCCTTATCTGGCGGGACAACTGGCCAAGCCGGTCAATACCTTGACCATCGTCGATCGGGGTGACGGCCTCTTTCAATGGGCGTTCAGAGGCCAGCTGCTCTATTCTTATGACGGCGATGTCGAACCGGGCGACGTTAACGGCGATGGCATAGATGGCAAATGGCACGCAGCCGTCGTTTTTAGAAATTTCATGCCCAATGGAATCGTGATTATGCGCAACCGGTTCGGCGGCAAGAACTTGGCGACGACGAACCGGCGGCCCCTTTATATCCGCGATCGCGTCGTTGGTACCGAAAACGGCCAGAATCTGCGTGTCGGTTCGCGCGGACGGCCGAAGGTCGGAATGATACTCGGCACGGCGGTCTGCGACGACGAGTGCACAAAAACCTGGAATATTCTCGAGGCCTCGGCCGACGCGCTTGGCTCCGGCGACTGGGAGGTCGTAACGCGCGATGACGGCCGAAGGCAGTGGGTCTATCGCGGTTACCCGGTCTACACTTTCACCGGAGACAGCAAGCCGGGTGACATGCTGGGCAACGAAACCTACCAGATCATGAGAGATAACGATCCGTACACAGACGCCGACCTCGTTATCAAGAGTGGCGTAGGTGAGCTGGTTTGGCGGATATTGACGCCGTAAAGCGTGCGACTGCCACTGCAGAAAGCTGGTGCCGCAGGGGTCCGATTAATTAACCGCGTTCTCCTTCGCCAGCACGAAGTCGATCTCGTACGTGCCTTCAGCCTTGAGCGGCACCGCGTCGGTCGTAGGCCGTACGATCCGATAGCCCTTCTTGGCGCAGCCGATTGTAATTTTACCGGGATCGACGCTTTCGCCGTTGTCCTTGATCGACGCACCGATGTCAGGGCTGCGGTAATGCCCGACGCTGTCATTGTCGAACGGAAAGGACATACCCATGCCGGCGACCTTGATCGTCATTTCGGCGCCGTCGATATAATTGCCGTCGGTGTCTTTAATGTGCCCGAAATAGACCAAATCGACTTTGCCGTGCTCAGGCGCTGGCAGGAAAAACTCGCCGCCGTTGGCTGACGCAGTGCCTGATGCCAGTAAAGCAGTGCCAAGAATGGTTCCAACTAGAGAGAAAAGATTACTCGGGCGTTTCATTTGATCCCCTACCGATAGGTAAATCCGCGACCTCGCCGAACGGGCGGGTGGGCGCACGAGGCCGGCTCATAGAGCGCAGCCGCCAATATAGGACATACCGTCCCATGTTATGCGTTATCGTTAATAAGCCGACTTATCGAGGTCAAGCGTTATCGCCATAACCTGCCAAATGCGTGCCACCCAAGATTTCGCCCCTTCCAAATTAGCACCGTTAACTATTTTTTGTGGTCCCATTTTTATCTCTTATCGCGAGGCGCCTTTGCCCGCTCATCGTCATTCGCGATCGCTTTGCGCCTGCAGCGATATAGCGGGCCGACCGCATTCGGCGGGCTGCGGTTATTGATTCCGATTGCTGACCGTCCTGAAGCCCAGATGCGCAGCGCTGAAACCACTTTCTTGCGATTGGCGAGCGGCCGGCCGATAGCGGCGACAATAGTTAGGGGCGCAGAGGAACGAGCCCCCCTTTATCGTGCGTAACACACGCCACGTGGCCATTTTGTTCAGCGTCATGGCGGGCATCGCGTCCTTGCTTTCGGGAGTAGCGTAAGGGCTGGACGTCCATTTCCAGACATTGCCGATCATATCATAGAGATCGTAGCCGTTGGCCGGGAAGCACCCGACCGGAGCGCGGCCGGAGAAGCCATCGGCGACGGTGTTAGCTGTTGGAAACGTCCCCTGCCAGACATTGGCTTGATGGACGCAGTAAGGCGTGGTTGAAAATTCTTGATTCTCGGACTCAGGCCGCCGCGTGCATATCCCGAATATGACGGATGACGTGACGAAACTCATAGGGTTTCGCAATAAACCTGGTGCCCGCGGGCATCGCATTTGTCTTGGGATATGCCCGGCCGGATGTCACCAAAAGTGAAAGCCATGGCCAATGAAGGCGGGCGTGATGGACAAGCCCAACCCCGTCCAAGTCGCCCGGCATATGGACATCGGTGAAAAGAGCGTGGACCCGAGCCGCTTCGACTTCCAGAATCGTTATAGCCTCCCGAGCATGCGTGGCTTCGATCACGTCAAAACCATCATCCAACAATGCTTCGGCCAGCACCATCCGGATAAGTGGCTCATCTTCAACGACGACTACGACGATGGTGTTGGTTGTGAACTCCTCGGACATAAGATTGGAATTATTTCATCAATTGATCGTTCCATTTTACCTTGAAGCCTTGGGGGATAAAGTTATTTTTTGAGCAGGCGGGATTAGAGTGGTGCAACAATGTTGTCAGGCTCCAGGTACTTCCCCAAGGTCGGCTAACTTGGCGCGGCCGGTTCAGGAGGTCGTGATGGACAAAGATCGCATTAAAGGCACAGGCAAACAGGTTGCCGGTTCGCTTAAGGAGGCTGCTGGTAGGTTGACGGGCGACACAAAGCTTAAAGCAGAGGGCAAGGCGGAGAAACTGGCCGGCAAGGTTCAGAGCGCTGCCGGAAAAGTGAAAGATAGCGTCCGCGCCAAGTGATCTCAGCCGAGCTGCGACCTAGGAAAGCCGCCTTTGTGCGGCTTTTTTATCCAGAATGAACCTTCGAACTTCGTTTCGGCTATCAATGCTTTCGGGAAATCGCAGGTGGTGGTCCGAACGGCAAGGATGTGGTCGAAATAAGCCAACGCGCCGGATCGAAATCGCACGGATTGCTGATACGAGGTCGAGCATGGTGGGAATCGGTGTAGATAAAGACCAAGATCCAACGCGGCGTTTAGTTCTCCGGGCTTGGATTGCTGAGACGTCCGGTCCGCTTCACCAGCAAATGAGCCGCGTATGGATCACTGGAAAAGTCTCTTAGTTATTGGCGGTTCAAACACGTTGGCGTTCGCCCGCCGGCACGCCAAGATATTGATCCGCCGATCGACATCCCGTCGTTGCGAGCAAATCTGATGCTTCTCGAGAAAACCGAGGCCGGCGATTACCGTTATCGGTTGGCCGGTACAGCGGTCGAGGCCCGCGCGGGAGTCGCGCTCATCGGCCAAAAGATTGGCGTAAGTTCGATCTCCGCCGGCCTTGCCGCTCAGTGGCAAGCTGGTCTCGACAGTGTGGCAGGAGCACACGCCAAAACTTTTTGTTTCGCGTTTCCAGATCGCGTATCCGTGAGGCACATCACCTTAATGTTGCCGTTGGTCGCAGAAAACCGCGAGACGGAACAGATCTTGGTCGGTTGTTTTTTGATGGGTATCTCAGTCCGGGAATTAAAGCCGAAGGCATGATTCCAGATGAGCTAACTGCTTAGTCCAGACGGCCTTTTTTAAAGCGCTCTCATCCGGCTGCTCCGCGGCAGCTTCCCGACTTCGGCTAATCCTATATCTCGAGGACCGGAAGCATAGACTCCGAACCGCCCGTGTAAACCGTTTTTCAGGCCATGCCAACCACCGACCGGGTTTCGCCCGATCCCGCCCACCGCCTCCGCTGAGATCCGCTCGGCCCGCTGCTGCGCACTGGCTAACAGATTAAGCCTCCCCGCCGTTGCTCAGTATATCTTGCGCGGCGGGCTATAATGTCGGACCGAGGAAGGATTGTAGCTAGCAGGAGTGCCCGCCGTCCCGTTCTTTCGACTGTGCGAGACGTTCCCACTCTTCGGCAACCTGGATCAACAGTGTGTATCTCTGCTCGTCGGGTGACCAGTCGGCCAACTGTTTTGTCTCCAAAGCTCTTTGGTGACAATGCTCCGGTGTAAGTTCGCTCAAGTTTGCCTCCATCCACTACTTCAATAGAGGGTTAACGGCTTAAAGCGTATAAGGTTTCATCCTGTGTCCAAAAAAGTGCTATGCAAACCAATCAGATCGGCGCGGTCACGTGGGGAAACTGCCAACTACGCTTTGCGCTTCTTTCCCCAATCCACGCCCAAAATGATCGCGGCATCTCGATCTTCGCCTTCGTCCTTGCTGATGGCGAGTTTCTGCCAATCGACAGCCATCCTGAGGAATAGCGCACGTTGCGACAAGTCTTTAGACTGCTCAGCGTATTGCCTCATCTCCGTCGCCTTTTCACGACACTCGGCTGCTGTGACCTCAAATATCGGGTTTCCTTCGTTAACGCAATGTAATGCAAACGATCCTCGCGTGTTCAGGTTTCATGCTGATGGGGCTGGCTTAGAACCGGCGCGTCCCGGTGCGGCCGACAAATCGCCAGGAGGCAGTCATTGACAAGAGCGCTAAGTCAAAGTACGTAGATCGCACTTGGGCGGAACGTGGTTAATGAGTAGTGATAAGCTTTACAGCTTAGCGGAAATTGTCCGCCGCACCGGTGCTAAACGTCGGGCCGTGCAGCTGTGGGCGGATGGTGGCGTCCTGCATGCACTGCCTGAAACCGACCGAAGCGGCACGGGCGTCCACCGCATGTTCACGTTCGACGAGCTGCAGATCGCCGCTCTTCTTGTGCCGCTTGCAAGTATCGGCACACCGATCGGTATGCTGAGGCGCTTAGCCGATCGTTTGAGGGACGCTTTTTACCTCACCCACCCTGGGGCGGTCATAGCGCTCACCCAGTCCCTTCCAAAGGGAATGGGGCCGGCGTTGGTCAACGCGGCTGCCAAACACGGTGTAAACTACATGCTGTTTAAACGCACTCCGGATTCATTCTCGTTGGATGTTAGGACTGCGCCAGACGGTGCGTCAGTCAACATCGATCCGGTTGAAGTTTTTGGCGCCGATCAGAAAGAAGTCATGGCTATCCTCGATCTGAACGCTCTCTTGGCACCGCTATGCGAATGATCGATTTGCAAAACAAATACGTAGCGCGGACTAAGGTGAAACTATGAGGGCTCGCGTTCCAGAATTACCGCGCAAAAAACCGGCCGACCGGCCTGCCGTTCCTGCTTTCATGCAGGCGGGATCGACAGAACGTCTGCGGATCGAATATTTGCCGACGGATGCGCCGAAGCTCGATCCGCGTAATCCGCGCCGCCATAGCGACCGCCAGATCAAGCAGATCGTTCACAGCATCGAAGCCTTTGGTTTCAGCGTCCCCGTACTCCTCGACGACAATAACAATGTGATCGCTGGTCATGGTCGAATTTTCGCCGCTAGGAAACTTGGCCTGAACGAGATTCCGATCGTGCGGCTGTCACACCTGACCCCGGCGCAGGCCCGTGCTTTCAGCATCGCCGACAACCGGTTGACCGAGAACTCGACTTGGGACGATCACATGCTCGGGGAGATCTTCGCCGAGCTGGCGGTGCTGGATCTGGATTTCAGCCTCGAGGCGACCGGCTTCACGATGGGCGAGATCGATATCAAGATCGAAGGTCTGACTGACGCCGGCGAAGGGCCTGACCCGGACGATGTCGTTCCGGAATTCGCGGACCAGGCTCCCGTAACCCAGCCAGGCGATATCTGGCTGCTCAACGGTCACCGGCTCTTGTGCGGCGACGCACTTGAAGCGTCGTCCTATGCCAAGTTAATGGCCGGCGCCTCGGCCAACCTTATCTTCACTGACCCGCCATACAACGTACCGATCGATGGCCACGCTTCGGGCTTGGGCTCCATCCGTCATCGGGATTTCGCGATGGCGGCAGGCGAGATGAGTTCGGGCCAGTTCGAAATTTTCCTATGCAGGGTTTTCGTTCATCTGGTGCGCTACAGCGTCGATGGCTCGATCCACTACATCTGTATGGACTGGCGCCACCAGGAGGAAGTTCTGGCCGCGGCCAAGCCGGCCTACGCGGAACTCAAAAATCTCTGCGTCTGGGTAAAGGACAATGGCGGGATGGGCTCACTCTACCGTAGCCAGCATGAGCTGATTTTCGTGTTCAAAAATGGCAATGCGCCGCACCAGAACAACGTGCAGCTTGGAAAATATGGCCGCAACCGGACCAATGTCTGGAACTACCCTTCGGTGAATAATTTCGGCCGGCGCGGCGAGGATGGCAACCTCCTCGCCCTGCACCCCACGGTTAAGCCGGTGGCGATGGTCGCTGATGCCATTCTCGACTGTTCATCGCGCGGCGACATCGTCCTTGACCCGTTTCTGGGCAGCGGGTCGACCCTTATCGCGGCCGAACGCACCGGACGACTGTTCAGGGGGATCGAACTCGACCCCCTCTATGTCGATACCGCGATCCGGCGCTGGCAGCGCCATACCGGCGCCAACGCTGTCCATGCGGTCACCGGCCAGACCTTTGATTTTCATGAAGCCCAATCCCGAACCGTACACGCAGGAGAGTAATATTCGCGACGATGATGATGACGACACCAACGACAAGGACGAAGTTCCCGCAACCGGATACAAAAACCCGCCTCGCGATAAGAGGTGGAGCCCGGGCCAATCGGGCAACCGCAATGGGCGGCCGAAAGGTAGGAAGAACCTGTCCACCTATATCGATGAAATTCTCAAAAAGCGTATTCCGATCACCGAGAATGGGAAAAGGGAAAAAATCGAAGGCGCTGAGGCCGTGGCAAAGACGATATTCCATGGCGCAGTAGTGAAGAAGGATCCCAAATACATTGCGATGCTCTTACAGCACGTTCGCGAAACGTCTCCCAAAAACGCTGCGCCTCAAGACCTCAGCGCGGTCATCGGCCCGAACGACGCGTCATTGATGGACGACATTGTCGCCCGAATTCGGGCGGCCTTGCCCGACACCGAAGAGCCCGAAAATGATGAGTACAACGCGGGTGAAAACGAAGTCGACGATTCCGAGACGCCGGCCGACGAAGGAGATGGTCGATGACGGCGATCAATCCCCGGGATTATCTGAAACTCCTGCAATCCGATTTTCTGACCTTTGCCTTCAAGTGTTTCGTCGAATTGAATCCTGGTACGCCATTAATAAAGGCGGATTTCCTCCGGGTCGTCGGTGCCGAGCTGGACGCGTGCCGGCTCGGCACCGAAACCCGATTGATCGTTTGCGTGCCGCCTCGCAGCCTCAAATCTGTGTTCGCGTCCGTCGCTTTCCCGCTCTGGGTAATCGGGCACAATCCGTCGGCTCAAGTAATCTGTGCCAGTTACGGCCAGGATTTAGCCGAGAAATTCGCCCGCGACCGGCGCAAGATCATGGAGAGCGCATTTTATCAGACACTTTTTCCAACCCGACTGAGGCGTCGATCTGCTGCCGACCTGGAAACCACCGCCGGCGGCGCGATCCGGGCAACCTCGGTCAACGGTCCGCTGACCGGCCTTGGCGCTGACTTCATCATCCTGGACGACGTCCTAAAGCCGGATGAGGCGCTGTCGGACACGCGCCGGCAAGCGGTCAATCACTGGTACGCCAACACCCTGCAGAGCCGGCTGAACAACAAAGAGACCGGGCGCATCATCATCGTGATGCAGCGCCTGCACCAAGACGACTTGGTCGGCTTTGTGACGGAGCTTGAAGACTGGAACAATTTGTCTTTTCCCGCAATCGCCGAACGTGATGAGGTCTATGTAGTTAACTCGGTATTGGGCCGTTACCGGTATAGCCGCAAGACTGGCGAGGCGCTGAACCCCTTGCGCGAGTCCCTGCCCCGGCTCGAAAAGATACGCCATTTAATCAATGACTATAACTTTAACAGTCAGTACCAGCAGAATCCGACGTCAATCGCCGGTTTGATGGTCAAGCGGGAATCGCTGCAATATTACCTGCCCGGCCAGTACCCAAAACCTGACCGCGTGGTTCAATCCTGGGACACGGCGAACAAGCCGGGTGAATTGAATGCTTTCTCGGTCTGCACGACCTGGGCAGTCGCGCAAGGCAAATTCTATCTGCTGAACGTGTTCCGCGCCCACCTGGAATACCCCGACCTCAAGCGGGCCGTGTTGGAACAGCGGGATCACTTCAACCCGCAGAACATCGTCATCGAGGACAAAGCTTCGGGCACCCAGTTAATACAGGATCTGCAACGCGAGGGAATTTATCAAATTACCCCGTACAAGCCGACCTCTGGAATGGATAAGACCATGCGGTGGCGCGCCCAGACGGACCTCTTCGCCAATGGGTACGTCTTCCTGCCGGATAACGCACCGTGGTTGAACACCTATGTCGATGAGGTTACCGGATTTCCCGGTACGAAGTTCAATGATCAGGTGGATTCCACCGCGCAAGCTCTCGCCTATATGCGTGTACCGGATGATGCCGCCATATTGGCGGAGATTGGCCGGTTGGCGAAGCTGGGTATCCCGATGCTAGGGCGGCATTAGAAGGCGAATTAGCAGGCGGCGCCGCATCAATAGCGTCAGACCGCATTGGGCGGGCTTCAGACGGCCCTGTGACGCGGATCAGACGCGGCGGCGTACCCCTCCGCCCGCGTAGACAGAACACGCCCAACAGCTCGAAAATTGGCGCTACCAGCCCGGGTAACTAGCCCAGACCGACTCCGCCGTCTGACTGAGACTTCCGTCGCGAATACCCGCGAGGTCGGTCGCGATGTCGATGATCTCATCGCGTAACTCGAGCGTCGATAACCAGCGGTCCGGTATCGCGGCCCGGCCGTAAAGTGCGCCGGCGATATTGCCGGCGATCGCACCGGTGCTGTCGCTGTCGCCAGAGTGGTTGACGGCAAGAATGACAGCCTCCTCCAGATCCCCTGCCACCAGAACCGCGTGCAGCGCGATGGCAACCGCTTCTTCGGCGATCCAGCCCTCCCCGAGGCGGCCATCCACAATCGCCGCAGCGTTGCGCTCGCTGGCGAGCTTCTCGGCGCCCTCTACTGCGCGAAGAACTTCCAGATGCCCCGCATGGTGCAAGAGTTCGCGCTTCGCAGCATCTATAGCCTCCGCAAGGTCGGCTCCTTTCATCAATCCGGCAATAAGGCGCGACAAGAAACCGGCGCTGAGCGACGCGTTCAAATGGCCATGAGTCAGCGCAGAGATTTCTATGGCAAGCCTGAACAGTAAGTCGTCTCGTGCCACAATTCCGATGGGCGCGGTCCGCATGACCGTGCCACAGCCCTTACTGTCGTTTCGTGCCAGCGCCCCAAGGACTTCGGCGTCCCGCAGCGCCGACAGGCAGGTACTGCCCGGCGCGCGCTGCGCCCAGAGCGCGTCGACGCCGATCAGCCAGCCATCCATTCCGATCTCGTCTTCAAAGCGAGCCGGTGTGACGCCCTGTGTCTTCAGCCAGCGTAAATAGGCGTGATGCACGACGCGGCGCGCAGTATCAACCAAATCCCCCCGACTTTGATTCGTGAGACGAATGTCCGCACGGATCAGTCCTTCGGCCGTAAACAGCGTCATCTGCGTGTCGTCGGTGATCGCGCCGAGCCGACCATAGCAGGGCACAAAATCGCGGATGCCCTGCTGACCGAACCGCGCGATAATTTGCTCATGGCTGAGGAATTCGACCGGAGCGCCAAGTGCATCTCCGACCGCCCCGCCGAGCAGGCACCCCTGGACCCTGGAGCGCAGCCCGATATGTGATTGGGTAGACATGCTCTTGATCGTCCTATGGCGATGTCGGCAGATCGACGCCCACCGGCCCGATCGCAGGCGCTGCAGGGTCAGGAACAAGCTCGGTTTTTCCAATGGCCTGCGAGCGGCGCTTCCATTTCGCGGATTCCGGATAGTTCAGGCCGTATTCGTCGCGCGACCTGAGCTTTTCCTTCCAGCGATTTTCTATGGCAATGATGTCCGACACCATGGCCGAGGACGGTGCGGTTTCCAGAATGGAGACCTGATATTCAAGGTGAGGATCGAGCTTGAGTGCTTCGTTCCCGCCATGACCGTTTTGGCGGTAGCTTTCCCATCGTTCCCAAAAACCGCCCGGTCCGGAAGCCGAGCCGACATACTGCATGCCGGTCTTGAGGCAGACGAGGAGGTAAACACCCTTCACCACTCTGAGTGCGGTTTGCCAAGACGGTGGCGCCCCGGCGAGCGCGTCAAGATCGGAGAAAAAGGGCATATAGCCGGGAAACGGCGGTTCGCCGACTTCTCGCTTGATCTCGATGATCGGTTTATCTTGGGTTTTGGCGTTCTGCGCCCAGCTGATGAAGCTAAGTCCCCAGTCGATCACGATGCGGCCATCATACTGGCTGAGGCGTTCGCTTTTGCTGAGGTCGTAAAGTAGGTGGCCGCCGACCTCGCCTTTGGTGATTGGATCCAGCGTGCCCGCGGGTGCAACGGTGTGTCCGTTGACTTCATAGAGGCCAATAAACAGCGTTTCGTTTGCCGGGGTCGCGACGAAGGAAGCAACATACTGCATACCGACGAAAACGGGTCTGTGCTGTAGGGCCTGGTATGCCTCCAGTCGACCGTCCCGAGCGCACCAGGAATCAAATGGGGTCGCTCCGCGTTTCGCGCGCCGATCCTGATGTCGCAGCAGTTTGACGGTCCCGGGATCGATGTCCGCGTCGCGTAAGATAGCGTTAAACCCGAGCATCCGTTCGTCCCTTTGACATGTCACGCGTTAGCGCGTCCGCAAGTGATTGCTCTGAAAGAGTGGGAAGTCCACGGAAAATGAGACTCATCGGCTGTAGATGAATAGTCATCAAATTCGTTGGCTATCCGGATGGATATCCAGCGGCTCTTGGCCCGAAATATGCGACAGCTGAGAAAGGACTATGGCTGGTCGCAGGAGCATTTGGCGTTCGAGGCCGGGCTGCATCGCACCTATATCAGCGGTGTCGAGCGCGGCGTGCGGAACCCGACCATGACCGGGCTGGCCAAGATCGCAGCCGGTCTGAAGGTTTCGCCATCGAAGCTCCTGGAGGAGTAGGCAATCCCACTCGCTGGGCGGGTTAGCCAATAGGTCTTTCCATTCGACTTCAGCGGCAAAGGAAGCACTGGTCGTGACCTCTATGAGGAGGTCGTCCGATGCCGCGCAAACCACCAAACTCCAATGCCGGACTGACACGGCGCGCGTTTACGTTTAGCGTGCCAGTGGCTGCTCTTCCTTTGCCAACAGGTGGGCTTACCCCGCGGCTGGCGATTGACGTGCTCTGGGAACGCTGGCGCGTTCTACGCGTGGCAATCGACATGCCAGTTGGCGACGGCGACGATGCCAACGTCGAGATCGAGGAGCAGCTATATTTGGCAATGGCAAATGTAATCGATGCGCCGTCGGCGGATTTGCCGGCCACGATCATCAAGCTATCGGTGCTGCTTGGGATGGCCCCGATCGAATGCGGGCAGGATGCTGAATTTCCATGGCCACAGATTCGGTCGATGTTGCGGGCTCTTCATGCCGCTGAGATCCACGGGTCGAGTGAGATCGCCCTGTTGTTCTTCAAGTTTCACGCTAGAATAGCGGCCTAAGGACCTAACTTCCAAATCAACCAGGGCAAACGGGTGGCTAAAAACAAGGGGCGAATCCGTTATTGGCAACAAAGTGGTGGATTTGGATTTGTCCAGCAGGATAGCGAGAGGCGCACTAAACGCGTCCAAGAACTGCTTTCCGCGCAAAAAAATTTACAGACTGACTGCCGCCTTATTCGCCGCGGCGTGGCTACGCCGACGGTTCAACGCTACACGACCTCAGCGGAGCCTACCACCTGGAGGGCGCCTGGCCAGGCGTCCGTGGTCTCAAGTGCGATCCTCGACGCAATCGAAGACGGCCACCAAGATCGCTGCTGCCGTCCTATCGCTGGCCTCGCCGGCCTCAGACAATTACGACCTGATGGTCGGCCGCGGCAACACGGCGGCATCAATCAAGGAGCGCATCTCGCTCGTCCAAGAAGCCATCAGCAACAAGATTTGATGGACGGGTTTGACCGGGTTTGGTCCGTCTTCGCCGCCCGAATCGATGAGGTTCTGGGAAACCTGCGAGCTCGCCAGTCCCACTCTTTCCTCGTTCGGAATCAGGCTAGTCTTTTCGCGTACTCCACGATACCGGCTCATCTGAAGACCGAACTCAATCGGGCGCTAAACCTAAAAGGCGCCCCCGAAGCCGTGGTCTACCGCGGCCTCGTTTTGCAGCTATACGGTGCCTTCGAGCGCTTCGTGACTGAAATTACCGAGGCAACCCTCAGCGCTGTGAGGGCGAAGGTTGGCCGGTACAGCGAGCTGAACGAAGGCGTGCGGAATGCACATACCGTTGGCTCTGCCCGTCTTCTCGCAAAGCTACACGACCGTAATATCAATGGCGTTCCGTTCGACTTCGTGAACCTTCAATTAAACATGGCCGCCTGTTTCAGCGACGACCCCGAGTACCGCCTCGGCGCGGACGCCTTCACCGCGCTTCTAGGCGTATGCACTTCCGAGCGCGTCGACTCCGTCTTCGAAGCCTTGCATATGGGCAAGGCATTCGATGATGCATTGGGAAAGGATCCAGGCATAAAGTCGTGGGCGAAAAACGTAGGCGCTCGTGAAGCCCTAAAGCTCGTGCGTGATAATCTCGATGAACTCGTGCGGCTTAGGAACCAGATCGCCCATGGCTCGGCCGATCCTGATGTCCTCGGCACGGAAGTCGAGGAAGCTGCGATCTTTCTTTCCGCTCTCGGTAAGGGCCTCATCGCTAAGGCGCGCTCAAAAACCGCTTAGGCATATGTCCAAGAGCTAACAGTTCAGAACTCATCCATCGTCTTCTTCATGCCGGTCGTCAACGCGAGCCTCAAAGACCTTTTCGACATGTGTATGACTTAGCCAATCGACTAGTTACTCCCCACAATTGGGAATTATCCTGCCCTAGATTCCGAAGGTCCGCTAAGGGTCGATAGTGTTGAAAAAGTCATCGTTGAAGTCATCGTTCTGATCTGATTCAGTTTTCCTGGCAGCGGGGAGACGGAAAGATGATGGGCGAGCGGACTGTGATGCAGGAAGCGCTGTTCTACGGCTTCAGCCTTGAGGGTCACGTACCGCAGGATCATCTGCTGCGCTCGATCGATCGGTTCGTCGATCTCGGCGGCATCCGCGAGCACCTTCGGCCTTATTACAGTGAGATGGGTCGTCCCTCGATCGATCCGGAGCTGATGATCCGGATGTTGATCGTCGGCTATTGCATGGGTATCCGTTCGGAGCGGCGCCTGTGCGAGGAGGTGCATCTCAACCTGGCGTATCGGTGGTTCTGCCGTCTCGGCCTCGACGGCGCGGTACCGGATCACTCGACCTTCTCGAAGAACCGGCACGGGCGCTTCCGCGACAGCGGCTTACTGCGCGAGCTGTTCGAGACGACGGTTGCGCGCTGCATGTCCGAGGGGCTGGTTGGCGGCGAGGGCTTTGCGGTGGATGCCAGCATGATCAAGGCTGATGCCAACCGTCAACGCGGTGTACCCGGAATCGAAGGGCTTGCGCCCGAGGCAGCGAACCATGCCGTGCGCGAGTATCTCGCCGTGCTCGACGATGCCGCGTTCGGCGCCGCGACCCCGGTGGCGCCCAAGTTCCTGTCGATTGCCGATCCCGCGTCACGCTGGACAAGTGCCAGCGGCGGCCCTGCCTTCTTCGCCTATTGCACCAACTATCTGATCGATCTGAAGCATGCCGTGATCATGGACGTCGAGGCGACGACAGCGGTGCGCCAAGCCGAAGTGACAGCGCAGCGGATCATGCTCGACCGGACACAGGAGCGGTTCGGCCTATGGCCCGAGCGCCTCGCCGCGGATACCGGCTACGGCTCGGCCGAGAACCTGGCCTGGTTGGTCCACGAGCGAGGCATCGAACCTCACATTCCGGTGTTCGAGAAATCTGACCGCAGCGACGGCAGCTTCGCCCGATCCGACTTCACCTATGATCACAAGCACGACCGCTACATCTGCCCCGGCGGCAAGGAACTCCGGCAGTTCAACCGGACCTACGCCACGCCTCGCTCTGGCGTCCATAAGGACGGCTTCATGCGCTACCGGGCAAGCAAGCGCGACTGCGACGCCTGTACGCTCAAGCCGCAATGCTGCCCCGGTCAGCCGGCACGCAAGATCCCGCGTTCGATACACGAAGGGGCCCGCGACATGGCCCGCGACCTCTCCAAAACCGACGCCTATCTCACCTCACGGCGCGAACGGAAAAAGGTCGAGATGCTGTTCGCGCACCTCAAACGTATCCTGAAGCTGGATCGCCTGCGCCTGAGAGGCCCAAACGGAGCAAGAGACGAGTTCCTCCTCGCCGCCACCGCACAAAACCTCCGCAAGATGGCAAAGCTGCTCCCGATGCCGGAGCCCGCGCTAGTACGGTGAGCCGGTAACTACGATCGGGCCAACCTAAACGATCCCGGACACGCCGCTGACCGCCCACTTCTTCAACACTATCGGTCATTAGCTGCCATCGATCGGGCTGACTATATCCCAATGCGCTCTTCCGCTCCATTGATGATGCTTTGCTCGGAGATCGCGGATATCTATTCCTGAAACGAGTAGTCGACTTCCCTGCGACGGCAAGCATTGCTGTCATCATTGAGTTTCTCCAGTTGCCCGGTCGCGCGCCGGGCTTGCGTCAGTGACGGCGTAGCGATCTCCGCGGCGCCCAAACTGGAGAGCAAGGTGAACACCAACACAATAGATCGGCCGAACACATCCGCTCACGTCAAGCCAAAAGCCATAAGGCGGTCCGCCGCAAAAGAAGCAGCCAAGGGGCAACCCATCAGCGCCACGATCAAAGTAATCGCGGATATCCCCGAAGCGACGGACCCGGTCCCTGGCGCAAAGCGGCCATCGAAACAGTCCCAACTGATTGGCATGCTGCAGCAACCGGACGGCGTGACGATCAGCGAGCTGACCAGGCGCTTCGGCTGGCTGCCGCACAGCGCACGCGCCGCGCTGACGGGGGTACGCAAGGCGGGGAACACCATCGCCAAATCATCGGCACCGAACGGAACCACAACCTACCGAATCGCGACATGCTCGGAAACGATGTGATGTCGGTCGCAGTCGCCCGTTTAAAACCGGCGGCTGTTGATGCTTTTCCCGGGCCTGCCGGTCGATCCGCGGTGGCTGAGCTATTATATGCCGACCGGACGCAACTCGTGGCCATGTGGTGCGAAGCCTTCGAGGCCCCTCCTCCCTTACGAATTGGCGATGACTTTCTCCGGCGCGCCATCGCTTTTGAACTCCAACTCGAGGCTGCCGATGCCCGACTGAAAGCGGCATATCGTCGGATGGTTGCGACCTCTCAAACGGGAGCTCTGGTTACTCCAAAAATCACGCCGAAACTGAAAGGCGGCGCCCGGCTAGTCCGGGAATGGAATGGGCGCACCTATCAGGTGCAGGTAATCGATGTCGGCTTCATCTTCGATGGCCGGCCCTACGGCAGCCTGTCGGAAATCGCGCGCGAGATCACCGGTACGCGATGGTCGGGCCCAGCATTCTTCGGATTGAAGAAGCGAGGGGGTAACAAACATGGCGCATGAAGCGCAGCCGCGCAGGCGCTGCGCTGTGTACACCCGCAAATCCTCCGAAGAGGGCCTGGAGCAATCGTTCAACTCTCTGGATGCGCAGCAGGAGGCCTGCGAAGCTTACATCAGAAGCCAAAAACACGAAGGTTGGAGGTCAGCCGGGTCACCGTATGACGACGGTGGATACTCAGGCGGCTCGATGGATCGGCCGGATTTGCAGCGCCTTCTTGCCGATATCGAAGCGGGCAAGATCGACATCATCGTGGTCTACAAGGTGGACCGGCTCACCCGATCGCTGATGGACTTTGCCAAGATGGTCGAGATGTTCGATCGGAAAGGCGTCAGCTTTGTATCTGTTACGCAGCAGTTCAGCACGACAACATCGATGGGTCGGCTTACTCTGAACATGCTGTTGTCCTTTGCGCAGTTCGAGCGGGAGGTCACAGGCGAGCGAATCCGAGACAAGATCGCTGCCTCTAAGCGCAAAGGCCTGTGGATGGGAGGGCTCCCACCACTGGGCTATGATCCCGATGAGCGAACCCTCAAAATCAATGAGGCCGAGGCCGCCACGGTTCGAACGGTATTCGATCTCTATCGACGGTTCGGAAACGTCGCGCGGGTGAAGGAAGAATCCGATCGGCTGCAACTCCGGACGAAACGTCGTGAATGGTCAAACGGGAAGGTCTCGGGCTGCCAGCCGCTTAACCGCGGACACATCTACCACCTACTCTCCAACCCGATTTACATTGGAATGATCACCCACAAGGGCGAGCTCTATAAGGGCCAGCACACAGCCATCATCGATCAGGTCATCTGGAACGCTGTGCGGGCGCTGATGTCGGATCAAACGTCGCCGCGACAGCAGCACGACCCCAATAGCCCAGGAAGCCTTCTCACAGGTCTGATCTTCGACGACCAAGGTGAACGCCTAACGCCCACCTCGGCTCGCAAAGGATCGAAGCGCTATCGGTATTATGTGAGCCGAGCCTTGATCACAGCCGGCAGACCAAGTCATGAGGACGGCATGCGCATCCCGGCAGAAGAACTCGATATGATCACCGTGCGTGCGCTCCGAACCCTGCTTCAGGACAGGGGGCAAATGCTCGAGTACCTTCCGCAAACGCCCTGGGCGGCGGACATGATCGAACGAGCTGCCGAGCGTGCGGACGCGCTAGACGACGAGAACACGCGGTCGAGCATTGTCAGCGACTTCGTTGTGCGGGCTACGATCTCATCGGGCCAACTGCGTCTCACCATCTCGCTGGCGGCTTTGGATGGATCATTGCCTGAGCCTCCGTCTCCGCCGGCGACACCATTACAGACGATTGAGCTTTCCATTCCCATCGCATTCCGTCGGCGAAATGGTGAACTGAAACTGATCATCCCGGACGGACGGACAGAAGCAACCACAAATCCCGACCAGCTGCTTGTTCGCTTGATCATGCGTGCGCAAGCTTGGCTGTCTCACCTGAAAGATGGCGGGACCGTCAAACAGATCGCTCAGGCCAACCGCTTGACCACATCATTCGTGAGCAGGACAGTGCGACTGGCTTTCCTGGCACCCGACATCGTTGAGTCGATCTTCGACGGTAAACAACCACCCGACATCTCGGTAACGCGCCTCCTGGCTGATTCGGATAAACTGCCTTTCGCGTGGTCCGAGCAACGTCGAATGCTCGGATTCTCTCCGCTCGGGGCCTCGAGGATCTAAAGCTTCAGGTACTGCGCATCAGGCGCCCGGAGAAACCGGGATAATATCTCCGATATTGGGCCGCATCTTTGCTCTCTGGTGTCGACAGGACAGCCCTTAGGCGCGCCTAAGCCTTTGAAATCAGGCGATATATCTTGAAGCTTCGGGTACTGGGCACGTCACCCTTGGGTGCGTGGTGGAGGGGGGAGGCACTTTTAGACTAGACAATTGATGCTTATAGATCATCAAGCGTCACCCGATTTACCCGCTATCTCAATGGCTTAATCACTAGCGAACTGCTACATTGTTCGTGAGTGTCCGCTGGCGTTCGCCCAAATCCGCGGTCGATCTGTGGGTAGGAAAGTGGGTTCGGGAGATAGAATTGGCGCGTGGGATGGCCAGGTTGTCGGCGCTGAAGGTCGACAAGCTAAAACTACCGGGCATGCACAACGACGGTGCCGGACTGTACCTGCAGGTTACTCCGGGCGGGGCAAAATCATGGATATACAGATATACTTTCCAAGGGCGCACCCGGGAAATGGGCCTCGGCAGCTATACAGTGTTTCCGCTGGCCGACGCGCGAGAACGAGCTGCCGTGTATCGGCGGATAAAAGCCGATGGTATCGACCCGATCGACCACCGCAACGCCGAACGCGCAGCAGCGCGGACGGAGGCCGCCAAGTCCATCACCTTCGCGGAGTGTGCCACCGCCTATATTGATGCGCACAGCGCCGCCTGGAAAAATGAGAAGCATCGATATCAATGGCGCCAGACGGTGGATTCGTACATGAACCCAACGATAGGGAATCTCCCGGTTCACGCCGTTGACACAAGCCTAGTCCTAAAGCTGCTGCAGAAAATATGGCTGACAAAACCGGAGACGGCCGGCCGCGTCCGTGGTCGCGTTGAAAGCATACTGGGATGGGCAACAGTCTCGGGATTTCGCTCTGGAGAAAACCCGGCGCGCTGGCGCCATCACCTCGATCAGTTGCTACCCGCACAGCGTCAGGTCCACGTAGTTTCTCACCATCCTGCGCTTCCCTACGACCAGATCGGCGAATTCATTGCGAAATTGCGCAACCAGGATGGGGTCGCCGCTTGTGCGCTCGAATTCACTATATTGACCGCAACGCGAACCGGCGAAGCGATTAACGCCACATGGGCAGAGATCGACACCGGGACGAACGTTCTCACAATCCCCGCGACCCGAATGAAATCCGGCCGGGAACACAAGGTGCCCTTATCGCCCGCAGCACTCGCGATTCTAAATCGGTTACGCCCATTTCCAGACGCCGACGCCCAGCCGGCCGACACGCCCATCTTCGTTAGCAGCCACCGCAAGAAGCCCATCAGTAATATGGCGATGCTTCAGTTGCTCCGCCGGATGGGACACGCCGACATTACAGTTCACGGATTTAGGTCGACTTTTCGCGATTGGGCGGGGGAGGAGACCAATTTCCCCCGCGACGTCGCCGAAGCCGCACTCGCCCACGTCGTCAGCGACCAGACCGAAGCAGCCTATCGGAGGGGCACGGCCATCGAGAAACGCCGGCGTCTCATGGACGCATGGGCGAGCTTCGCAACGAAACCGCGCAAGGCGGAAGCCGCCAATGCATCAGACAGGCTTGCAGCATGACCAGCGCGGCACCCACCAGTACAGGAATGACACGCGAGGTTACCGAAACTGCGGTCGCAAAATCGACGGGTCCTACGGATCGCCTTGTCCTGCAAGTCAACATTCACTGGTCCGCGTTCGACGGCTGGCCACTCCATCAGGTCATCGACAGAGTCTACGACATCTCGTTTTCGAACGCTGCGGAGGCTAAGCCGGAAGCCTGGGCACGGATTTGCCGATTGACACCGGCTGGAGAATCTCCGCACCCGAAACCAGAATGCTGGGCGGGGTTTTTCGCGACGAATGTCGAAGTTGAGTTCATCGACAAGGAAACTGCACCAGCCGGTCGCAATTCGATTCCATACGTTTCGCCGGATGGCGCCGAAATCACCACGATTGGCTTGGACGATTTCGACTATATCCCGAAGGAGCTGACGCGCCTGCGGGAAGACGCAATCGAGGCCGCCATCAGGAAAATATTGGGAGCGATACGCTCCGGGACGATCGTATTGGTCGGGAAACTTAATTCGCAGACTGGGAGGCATCGCGAGGCCCGGGCTATCCCGACCAAGTTGGTGATGACCGACAAATGGCACTACGCCCGCCGGGATAGCCTGCTGGCATCGATCGGCACCGGTTATGGCGCGGCGGCAAATGAGTTTGTCGACGTCAGCGTGCGCAGTTCCGAGATCATTCAGAAAGCCGGCATCGCCTTGAAACAATTCGAGGACGCGAACCAAAACTCTTCATTGCTGGGATATCCGCAGATACCCCCGAAACAGATCGCTGGAGATAGGTCGCGGGAAACGGACTGGCCGCTACTGAAACGAATGCGGCTTTTCATGAATGCGACTGGCGGGCGGAGCATCAGCGCAGCAGCAAGGAAAGTTCTCTTGGAAGAAAATACAATTAATCCCTCGTTTGCAAAGCGTCTGGAGCGGTATTTTCAGCTCGTACCCTGGGGGGAGTACGATATGCCAATGTCGAAATCATAAGCCTCCCAAACAAATCACACCTTAATCCCACGTGGGACGGAATCCTTTGTTCATCAGCAACCGCCGACGTCGGCGAACAAAGGTGACTTATGCAACAGACCCAGATTTGCCCCGCTCCCGGTGCCGCGCCGCCGGTGGCACATCCTTCAGGCCCACTCGACGGTTTTCTGGCTGTTTCAATCAATAGGCTCGCGGAGATTACGGATTTCGGCCGCACTTTCCTTTACGAGGAAATCGCCGCCGGTCATCTCCGCCTGACAAAGAAAGGCAGGCGTTCCGTCGTGTTGGTTAGTGATGCGCTGGCCTGGCTGAACAGCGATGCCGACGCCAGCGCTCAGGTGCCCGCTTGAGCGCGCAACAGCACGGCACCGGCCAAAAAAGCGCCCCCGACGTTCATCGCATCGGAGGCACAGTTGAGGG
The DNA here is from genome assembly GCA_965276835.1 of Alphaproteobacteria bacterium. Taxonomy (GTDB): domain Bacteria; phylum Pseudomonadota; class Alphaproteobacteria; order BOG-932; family Roseiterribacteraceae; genus BOG-932. The sequence goes on along the minus strand of OZ255631.1, from coordinate 5,294,633 downwards.
GAGCTCGTTCGATTATTCTGGCGTCACGAATTTTCCAGCGGAAGCGTGGCCCGACCTTGATCAGATGAATCTCCCTCACAATCCGGAGCGGCTTTCTCTTACCGCGGCCCGCGAAGCGATGAACAGCATCCTCATGGATTTGCCCGACTTGGGGCGCAAGGGATTTATCGGTGAATGCGAGGACCCCGGCGATTTCCATTTCTACCGTGACGGCCTGATGAGCGATGAGGGATTGGCCTATTTTCTGATGTGTGTCGAACGCCTCGGCCGCCAGGCCAAGCGGCCGACGATCGATCCCGGCTACTCATCGAACCGCTGCGCCCACGATATTGCCGCGTGGTATAGGCGGGAGCACGGCGTGTCGCCACCCTTCGAGAGCGGCCACGTTATCGCTGCCGCCCACTTTCTCGGCATCGACAAGCTGCACCCGCCGGGTTTCGGCCTTGCCCTCCTCGGCATTGAGCGCCTGCACGAAAAACCCCGCCTGCAGTCGCTGCGCTTGGCAACCGAATGCACCCGCGAGGCCTGGGCGGAATATTATGGCGTCGATGGCGACCAGGTAGGCGAACCCGACTACGAGGGGGTCGACGCCTGGTTCATCACCGAAACCGCATGGGGCACCAGGTGTTGGGAGCGCCGCTCCAGTGACGGCATCGGGCACGAGATCAACCCCTGGTGGCCGGTCGAAAATGGCCGCCCGCCAGATGGCCCCATCGTGCCACCACCGGACGATCCGGACGGAGAACCTGCCCCGACCTCGACTGCGGACACGGCGCCGACAGCGGAGCCGGCCGAAGCCGATATCGCAGATGATTGGTCGACGCTGGATGCAGCAATCGAGACGATGAACCGCAAATATGCTGCGGTCAGCGATAACGGCGATTTCCAGATTTTCCGGATGGGGCACGATCCCATTTTTAACAGGAAGAAGCTGGAGCGGATCGCGCCCGCGAGTTTTCGCCAGATGTACGCGAACGTGCCTATATCCGTGTCCGTTTGGAAAGGCGGGAAAGAGGAGACCGTAACGAAGTCGGCAGCGAACTGGTGGCTGATCGATACCCGCCGCCGCCAGTACCTGGAGGGGGTCATATTCGACCCGACGGGGAAAGCGCCGCGCGATTTCTGGAATCTCTGGCAGGGCTGGCCGACACCGCCGAGGGCGGGCGACTGGTCCCTGATGCGCCAGCACATCCGGGACGTCATCTGTTCCGGCGATGACAGACTCGACCGCTACGTGATGGGCTGGCTCGCCAGAATGGTGCAGCATCCCGATCAGCCGGGCGAGGTGGCACTGGTCCTCCGCGGCAAGAAAGGATGTGGCAAGGGTACGTTGGGGAACATTCTCAACAAGCTCCTTGGCCAACACGGCATCCGCATCGGCGATCCGAAACATCTCGTTGGGAATTTCAATGCCCACCTCCGCGACGCGATTTTCCTGTTCGCGGATGAGGCCTTCTTCGCCGCCGATCGCCAGCACGATGGCATCCTGAAGGGACTGGTCACGGAGCCGCTGATCTTCGTGGAGGCGAAGGGCAAGGACGGCGTCCAGTGCCGGAACATGCTGCATATCCTGATGGCGTCGAACTCGAATTACGTCGTCCCGGCGACGGGAGACGAGCGCCGCTATGCCGTGATCGATGTCTCATCCGCCAAGATTGGCGACTTCGGCTATTTCGCGGCGCTACAGGATCAGATGGCCGCCGGCGGCGGCGCGGCTATGCTTCATGATCTGCTGGCGTACGACATATCGGACTTCAATCACCGCTCGGTGCCGGCGACGTCTGCACTCGACGAGCAGAAGCTGATGAGCCTCGACAGCCTCGACAAATGGCTCATGGCCGTCCTAATGCGCGGATATGTCTGGAAGAGTCGCCATGGTGCCGACCTGTTCGCCGGTTGGATGAAATTCGTGACGACACAGCTCTTGGTGCGCAGCTATCAGCAGTGGTGCGGCGAAAACCGCGTGTCATATATCAAAGACGAGTCGCAGCTCGGGCAGATGATGACCCGTCTCTTCGTGAAGAAGCGCGCCAGCGGCGAACATCCGATCTACGAAGTCGATGTGATCGATCGGGAGGTGCCGAGGCCGGCCATGATGAAGGATCATCCGAACGGCTATGTCCTTGGTGACATCGAGGCGGCGCGGGCGAAATTTTCTGACGCGCTGGGTGTCACAATTCAGTGGGATTCGGCCGAAGCAGCGTAAAGCCCTGACGGGCGTCAGGGGTAACCCTGGCGCCTGCCATGGCTAAGCCATTGAACGACAACGACGTCAGGGTAGTCAGGGCGGGTAAACTCTTTTGATGATTTAGCGATCCGGCCCATTTTGTGACACTGCTTTGTGACACTCGGTGCTTCACCCCATGGCGAGTGTCACAAGATCATTTTTGTTCGCCAGTTTCTACCCTGACTACCCTGACGGCATTGGAAATAAAGAGATATTTGAAGTTTCTACCCTGACGGAACCCTGACCGGACCCTGACGGAAAAGTCTTATCGCCGTGGGTTTTACGCCACTGCCGAAATCTACCCGAATACGCGTTGACCGCAGACATCGACTAGGTATCATCGCCCCATGGTGAGCTACCCAATCAGAATCAGAAGAAGCTCCTACCGTGGGTCAGATTCGAAGAAAGCGGCTAAGGCGAAGGAGGAAGATGCTGCCGCCGCTCGCCTGGAGCAGCATGTTATCGCGCTGCTTCTGAGGCAGCGAAACCCGTCCGCAATTTACAGTTTCAACACTATCTCGATCGACGCCGGCGTGGACATTGAGCTGGGCCGACGGATCATGATTGCGACGTTCGGACCTAGCAACGGGTTCACCGCTCAGCCGCCCAATATTCGCGAGCGACGAGAGATGGCCTTTATGTTGGGGGCGCGATCCAATACGCCCTGCAAGGCCTGTGGCGGCCTGGGCGTGGAAACAAAAGGATACGATATCGTTCCCGCTGCGACAGTGCCCGCGATCCCACCGGAATTGCCATGTGAGACATGCGCCGGCACTGGTTTCTCGACATCGGGTTAGGGCGTAGCCGCGCCGTCAGCAGGAGGATCGTTCTCTTTCTGCAGGCCACCCAATGCTTGACCGTTTAGAGCAACTGGTCGACGCCGTTGTGAGTAGGGCGCCGCCTCAATAGATGATGGTCCAATGGACTTGACGAAGTACGGAGTGTCGATCGCCTTGCCGCGCTGTTTTGACATGAAAAGCTCCCCATTGGTGAGGGCGCATTCTGCGTCGGACTTTCAGCGAAATTTTGGGGTTGTGCCGTCAGGACACATGATTTTTGCAATCGGCTCTACCTAGTTTTCCGAATTCGGTTTTCCCCTAGGCTGCCGGGGTCTCGGAACCGGGGTCTGCACGCAAAGAATGGATCATCGCAATAATCTGTTCGTCGGTAAGGTCTTCGGGTGGCACCGGCATTAGCATTTCGGCACGAAAAGTGAATTGCTGCCGCTTGGGTCCTTCAAACCAGTGGCATTCGAGTTTGTCGTTGATGTCGCCGACAGTCATGATCGGACCTCCGCTCCGGAGCCTTACGATGTCGCCGGACTTCAATTCTCGCATAACTTGCCTCCTTACCGGAAACCGTCGTTGGTCATCATAGGGCTACACCCAATAACCTGGGTTCTCGAACACAAGTGAGATAGGAACGGTCGGCTGCGGTTGTCCGACTTCGATCTTATCCCAGATAGGCGCCGGAACCTTGAAGTAAACCTGCCGACTCTGCATTGACCAATTTCGCTGATCGACGTCAATTAGACCCGCTTGATTCAGGCTGTGAATCAACGAGTTTGTCGGGTTGGCAACGAATCGTTGGCGGTCAATGTGCTTGAGATAACGGAGCGCCTGTGAATGCTCAGGCAGCATAGAATCATAATTCCGCAGCGCTTCTTTTGCCCGTGCCTTCACCTCTAGTCGCGCTACCAGCTGCTCCCCGATTGAGGGGAGCCATGCCCTGGCAACATCATAGGCTACAACCGAATAGCCAAATATCGTCAGCCCTATGACTACGGTCCACCATGTGGCCGGGATCGACTCAACCGGGCCGACCCCGAAATGATGCATTACAATGACGATCGTTCCGGTGATTGCGAAAGCCGAAGCAATTCGAGCTGTGATATCGAGCAGCTTGCCAAGAAAGCTTAGCGCATCGCCCATCAGATCCGTCCCCACCTTGCGTGCGGTATCGAGACGATAAGCTAGCCGCCATCGATCGGCAATTCGGGTGGTTTCTACTTCTCACCGGACGCCAGGACTCACCGCAGTGATGGAAAATCCCTGCTGATCAGGAAGGCGTTGTCGCGGTTACCGATAGCATTAATCGACCGTGTGCACGCGATCCTCGGGGCTATATGCAGGAGGGGACATGACGACGCGGTGGGGCGCTATCGAGCGGCCGAGTTGCGCGAAACTGCGGAACCAAACTTCTACCTCGACCGCGGCGGGTCCGTGCAACCTATGGACTAACCAAAAGCCCCGTTGGCGTCGGTCGGCTGGGCTGATTTCACGCGCTACGCTTTTTGCGTGCCGATGGTCTCAACGATCATCTCACGACATAAGTCGTTGCGTTGTGGTTAAGCAATAAGCTATGCCGGGATCGCGACGATCGCGCCGGGCCACCCATAAGAACAATAGAATGCGTAAGCTCACTGAGCGCCGGCAGCGCTGGCTACTGCACCGCCAAGTCTACGAGGATTGGAAGCGCGCGAGACGAAATCAATCGCGCGGCCTAATTACCGTTTTCACGCCCACTGACTCCTATAAAGCTCGGGCAGGCCGGCTGTCGATGGCGATGCCCGGTATCCTCTGCTTTGATCGAAATCCGGCTGAAACGCTTGAGACCTTGGGGCGTTTGCGGGACAGAATACAGCTTGCCTACGAAAATCTGCCGGCGCGCGGCCGCCGCGCTACATCGAGGCATAGACGTGGAAAGCCGCGGCGAATCGACTATTGGCATTTCGAACCTTTGACGCAGATCAGCCCAGCAGCGGCGCTCGTCTTAGCAGCAGAGTATCGGCGGTGGATGAGGGTTTCTGGAAAAGAAGTCTTTATTGCCAACGTCGAGGCCTGGCATCAGTCAGTCATCGATACTCTCTGGGGCATCGGCTTTTTCAAAATCATGGGCTTCCCCGTAGAGCCGCCCGAGAGGTCGCCGGAGGAGATCGTGGTTGAAATTCGAGAGGGTGACACCGCCGATGGGAAAAAGGTCGATGAGCTGCTTGACGATCTTCGAGGTCTATTCCCGGTGGATATCACGGGTGAGACTGTCAAGCTCTATGGAGCAATGGTCGATGCATTGGATAATGTGGTCGGTCACGCTTATCCAAAAGGACACGTCTTCGACTTGCCCAACCTCGACAGTTGGTGGATAACCGGCGCCGTCGATCGAGCCGCTCGGCGCCTTACGGCCGTGGTTTATGATCAGGGCGTGAGCATTCCTGGCAGCCTGCCAAATTGGGAACGGTATGGGAGCTTGCTGCGTCGAATCCACGCAAAGCTTGGGGGAGCCCTTGGAGCCAGCCCTTTAAGTGACCATAAATATGATGGTGCGGCGATTGACGCTGCAGTTGAAGAGGCAGCCACTTCCTCGGGCGAGAGCCATCGCGGTAAAGGGCTGGCAAGGATGAAGAACTTTGTCGATGGATGTCGCGAAGGGCACCTTCGAATTATGAGCCGGTGCGGTGAGGTGATTTTTCGGCCCAATCAGGCGCCGGAGGTAAATTCTTACGAGACGAGCATCGGAGGAACGCTTATAGAATGGAACGTGTTGCTGTGACGGCGAGGGTAGCTATGAATCAGCTGCGAGTTGTTGATTACGCGCCGGCGCCGGGCGGTAGGTTTGCCCGCGACGGCGAATATAGCGGCGAATGGTTTCGCGATAAGATTCTCGTGCCTGCCTTAAAGCAGGCGGTCGAGGGTGATAAAACCGTGTCCGTGGACCTAGACGGTGCCGCTGGCTATAGCTCCTCTTTTTTAGAGGAAGCTTTTGGCGGCCTCATACGGAACAGGCTTTTCACACCCGGCGAGCTTGAGGGTAGGCTTTCTATAATGGCCACCGACCCAGTGTACGCGCCTTACCAAGAGTTAGCCGCTCGTTATCTTGCGGACGCGAAAAGAGCCTTGTCGAAACACGCAGCCTAACGGCCGGGTGCCCGGTGGGCGATCTACCTTCTTGGGCGACGCCTGTCATCAGCGTCACTGGCGCGCTTATGGTGGCGATCGCCAATTACCTCGTGCAGCGTTGGCGCTATTCAGTTGACCGGCTTGCCTCGCTCACAGATCACTTTTGTAAAGAGGTGAATTCTGCCGCCGATCTAGCGACTGAATATTGGCTGCTCAATCCAGTAGATCCGACCGTCCAGTTGCGGTGTACAAAAATGGAGGCGGAGCTAATTGGCCGCCAGCTCCGATTGCAGCACCTTTATCTCGCTCTCGCTGCGGCCCCGGGCGTAAATGCAGAGCATGCCTCCAAGCACATGCTTGATCTGAACGACGTGATGACGGGCGGCAACTTCTCCGTGCCAGGCCGCGCGATCGACGCGACGCGCGCTAAGCAAGTCCAGGCACTGGCTGCTCAAATCAATGGAGATGCATGGAAAGCACTTCAGGCACGATCTCGGAAGTTGCGCTAAACCGCTGCCGCAATTGGCCACCGCATGGGACTTCCCGGCAAGCCCGGCACCAATGGGAGATAGACTCAAAATGGCTAACCCGCGGAAGGGTTTTAAAGGCTAATCGAGGTTTGTATCCCGCACCGTCCGCCGTTAGGAATTAAATAATCCTGCAATTCCAATTAATTATATTTCCCGTTCGCCCGCTACCCCCGTGCGTACCCGCATACGGGTTGCATACTGTCTGCACATTTCACGTCCATTGCACTCGTACTGCAACGGCGCGGCGCCTGGAGTTGAGCCAGATCGACGGGCCTTGCTGCAACATTGCGCACGCTGGGCGCGGGAACGAGGGTTGCAATGAATGTTGCAAACCGGCGCCCCCGGCGAGACCATCAACGTTCAGGAATCGGCGTCAACCTTACCGGGTGAAAATGCAGCGCGACATGGAAGTGATCCGGACGATCCTGCTGAAGATCGAGTCCGACCCCCGCTACGATGGCAGTCTCTGGAGCGTGGATGCCGAAGAGTTCGGTCTCGCCGGCCAGGATGCAGCGTTCGTTTATAACGCGACCCTGCTTCATGAGGCGGGCTATATCGCAGGCAACTTCAAGATGGCGTCAATCAACAGTGTCATCATTAGCCGCATGACGTGGGACGGGCACGAATTTCTGGACACAGTCCGCGATCCGGAGGTCTGGCGCCAGACCAAGGCCGAGGCAGACAAGATCGGCGGCTTCGGTATCGACCTTTTCAAGGCGCTGGCGAAGGGTTTCCTCAAAAAGAAAATCGAGCAACATACCGGTGTGGCACTGGACATTTGACCGGTGCGATCAACGTTTCACGATGTGCCCAGGCCGCGGTAGAGTACCGACATGACATACTCGACCCTATCGATCCAACATTACCCGGCGACTGTAACGCCGGTCGAGTTTGAGGCTGCGGCCACCAAGTCAACGCGGCTTGTGGATTAGGATCATCGATCGCGAGACTGCTACCCCCACCAGCTTGCCGAGTGGGCAACGTCGCATGATATCCCGGCGTACTTTGTTGACAATGACTGGACGCGCGTTCCGGTGTCGTCGACACAGTTGCTGGTATTCGCAAAGGAAGTTCTTGGGATCGACAAGGCGGATGCCCTATGGACCCGCGCGGAGGACGCCGACGGCGTTGTGGTTATCGAGGCCGAGGCTTTTTGATCACGGCCGGCCGCGCACGCCCACGGTGCCGACCGTCACCTTCAGCGCTTCCGCCACCTTGGGCGAAATGAAAGCGAGACTGACTAAACGCTAGATTTGACGCTAGACCGCTGCCACTGGGTAAAATTGATTGGTTGGTCGGCGTTCCACGTCGCGTTGCGAAATACGTTCGACGTTGAATCCGGGACCACGCTTGGAGATATGGCTGGTTGCCCGCAGGCGGACTGCGGGGGTTGATAAAAATCCACGGGCGTTTTGACCTGCCAGACGTCGGTCATCGCTTTTTCCATCCCTCAAAGGTCCGTTTGTCGTCGACAACTAGCGCAGGCATGCCGGGAATAGCAACACCCTGTGGAAATCCCGGAAGTTGCACGGCCGGCGCGGCTGACCGAGTCAGCGTGCCCTCGCTCACAAAACACTCCGAACCTCCCCATGATGACTCAACTAACGAACGAGGCACAAAATAGTTCACCTGAGCGTTCGCGCCCAGCAGTGCGTTGGCATCATACGGCACATTCAGCATCAGTTCGTCCCTATAATCAATATAGAGTGCTTTAATCAACTTGTATAAGTCTGCCGAGGGGGTTTCGACTGTTAGCCCAAGTTCACGAGCTTCAGCTCGGTTGAGAGTGTAGTCATGACTTCCAGCATCAGCGGACAAGAAGGAAACAATCTCTGGCGCCTTCTTCTGATCTTTTAGATGATGTTTCAGAAGTCGACCGGCTAGGTATTTAATCTGAGATCGCGACCGGAAGATTTCGCCAAGAACCAGCGGATGAACCATTTCCGAGAGCTTAATCAATACCTGCGCCCGAGCGTGATCGTCCTTGATTTTCAAATCGCCGGTGACGATCTCCAAATAGCCTCGCACAGCCTCGACGCTGACTGCCGCGCGCGCAGACGGCGGAGCGCCGGGAATCATCGGGTTAAGCGGCCCGTTGACGCTAGGGTCGATCGGTCCGAGCACCGCTTGTTTCGTCATAATGATAGTGTCCGAGCCAAGGCACATAAGCGTCCCGGCACTCATCGCCTTAGACGGCACAATGACTTCGAATTCATCGCAATAGCTTCGGATCAAATTGACAAGCGTCCAAGCAGTTAGAGTCTGCCCGCCGTTGGTCTGCAGGATGAGGCTAATTTTACCGTTGGGTTCTATTCCATCCAGATGGTCGACAAAGCGATCTCGCGCATCGGCTGCAATTTGCGTTTCCCAGCCGGGGCGGTCGCCAGTGACATAAAGGATAGCCTTAGAATTTCTCGCTCGCTCGATTTTCTTGAGTAGCTTCGCCCTGCTGACGTGGTCCCCCAAAATTAACCTCAAATATTTTATTTCTAAAGATTAATGGTTATTTCCAAATCATTGTCAACGGAAAGACTTCACAGCCCAACTTTCTTGTCTTCAATCCCCTTCGCAGGTGGGTCGAAGCCGCCGTGGGCGAGATGCATCGGAGTTCCCGTTATCGGTAGGCGTTCGCGATCCGGGCGCGGCCTTAGCCTGATTAGCGCCCAAGCCATTGTCTTTAACTCCTCGCGGCGCCCATCCTCCGGTTGTTACATCGCGGCTAGGATCGGCTCACGACTTTGCCTAGCTTAGTTCTTCTGGCGGAAAACTGGCATTTTCGCGAAATCAAGCAGAGAGTCGGTCCGGCGAAATCGTGACGCCACGATGCTCCTCCAACCAGAGGATCACCGATGACCGAGCAGCGCTCTCCCGACCTCGACTATTGGCGGATCGAAGGTTTCAAATTCGATTTGTTCCGGTGCACGACCTGGCGCGCCACCCTATCCATCCCCGCATGCGCCGGCCGGTGGCGAGAGGCGCAAACCGCCAAAGCCGAGCGCGCCGAGCAGCTTCGCCTCTGCCGCCAATGTCCAACCGGCGCCGCGCACGCCGGCGAGAAATTCATTCACAGGGCAACGGTATATGGAAATAATGTTTGTCCTCGGTGTCGCCGCGGCACTACGCGTCGAATGGTTTCAAATCGCGTCTGCCTCACGTGCTATAATCGGCAACGGGAAGTCCTGGTAGGGAAGAACGCGAAGGGCTCGGCTCCGCTAAAAGCTCAGGGCGAACTCAGCCTTGTCCGCATCGGTGTGCGTCTTGATGTCGGGTTGCCTACGGAGCGGATCGTAGAATTCGCGGATATCGGTACCGGCGCCCCCGAACTCCGCTACCATGTTGAGAGAACCCACCAGGGCGAGGTCGAATTCTGTGACGCGGGCGAGCTCGGCGCTTACCCATCATGGGCGCCCGCTCCGATTAAAGGGCGGACCGTGCTCGGATCAGTCGCGGCGGCGTCGCAGGTCCTCGCCAAGGCCGCCGAGGATGGCGTCACGATCGATAACTGGCGTCATATGGTCGAGCATTCGAGGGACCAACAGAGAACAGCAACCGGCTGAAGGCCTGCGGGCCGGTCGAATTTGGCGCAAACCCTGAATCAAGAATGTCCGAGATGGGTGGATTTCGGACTGTCTGCTTTGGGGACCAGTATCGCAGAAGCCGACGTTCACGTGTCCCGAAAGGAAAATCGAAGACTATGAAGCGCTATCTCTCGTGGATCGTCGTGATAGCGGTTTTCAGATGGGCCTCGGCGATCCGATCGCAGTCGGCCCCCTTATCGTGAACACTGATCGTCTCTCCATATCTAGCTTAAGAATAGAGCAGAATGCGAAATATAAGTGGCGGAGATTATAAGGGAACTTGGTCGAGAGGCACTACAATAACTATGTCCGCTTTCTGGATCGGCGGGTGCGCGGCGGATCGTCGGCTGGCGGGCCAGCAGAACGGCACACGCCAGCTTCGTGCTGGATGCGCTGGAGCAGGCCATCCACGAGCGGCGGCCAGCCCATCGAGGCGGTCTGATCCACCACAGCGATCGCGGCAGCCAATATCTATCGATCAAGTACACAGAGCGCCTTGCCGAGGCCGGGATCGAGCCATCGGTCGGCAGCGTCGGCGACAGCTATGACAACGCCTTGGCCGAGACCATCAACGGTCTCTACAAGGCTGAGCTGATCCACCGGCGAGGCCCGTGGCGATCCTTCGAAGCCGTCGAATACGCCACGCTGGAATGGGTCGACTGGTTCAACAATAGGCGACTGCTCGAACCCATCGGAAACATTCCGCCCGCCGAGGCAGTTGTTCCGCCACTTGCAATACCGGTGACGGAGTACGGAAAGGTCTGCGTGAACGGACTATCGGAGACGATAATCGTATGGGTTCCCCCGCCGGCCATGATGAAGACCACGGCACCGCCTGTGCTGCAGCCGGCACATATTGAAATGACGACATCAATCAAGGCGACATCTCATTAAGCCGATCGACAAATCAGCACTTGAACTAGCCGAACTAGACGCGATCAAGTGCGCCGGGACTGGCTATGTCCTGCGAACACCAGACGGCGACATCCGGCTAGCTCCCGCATCGGTTGTCGTGACGTGGAAAAACGGCCGCCGATCAATCGGGCACAAGAGCGTTGTGCCGTTACAAGGCGACTGGATTATCCTGTCTTTCGACGGTGAAAATGTTTCCATGGAGCAGGGCCGCTAGACCATCACGCCGCGGGCAAAATTTGCGAAATCAGCGCATCGGTGTTGAATGCGCCAAGGACCATGTGTCCCGAATCGTTCGGATGCACGTTATCGGTGGCGATGTCCCGATCACAATTACCGTTGCCAGCGGGCGTCGTAATGAAACCGGTGCCGGTGAACGGCGCACCCTGAGCGGCATTGGTAACCGGGATGTAGTAGCTGAGGGGGTCTGCCCAAGCCGTGAAGGCCGCCAAGATCGCGGCTTCGACCGGAAGCAACGCCGTTGTCTGGTTGCCGTTAAACGTACCGAACACGATGATCGGCTTGGTCGGGACCGCCGCCCGCAAGGCCGGAAAGAACAGCGCCAACTCCGCCGGAAGACCGGCGAGGAACGCGGCATCGTTATGACCCATGCAGATTGCGACGATATCCGCGTTGGCAAAAACGACATCTGGGATGCGGCCGCGCGCCGTCAGCTGTGTACCGCTCGCCGTTGCCAAATAGCCCGTGGACCCGATGCCGAGCCCGCGCACATCGCGGATGCCTAGCATGTCTCCCATGACATGGCGGAACCCATTGAAAGGGAAGGTCGCGCCCGCATCAGCAGTGTAACTATCACCCAGCACCGACATGCTGACCACATCACCCGGCGGCTTGAACACCGTCTCGGTCGCGCCGACATAGACCGAACCGAACAAGGAGGTCAGCTCGACCACAATATTCTTGACTGCGTTGGCACCCCCAAACGGCGTCGTGAAACCGGTGAAATCGAGCGTCACGAAATGCGATCCGGATAGCCCGGGTGCAGTCGCCGCCAGGCTGGCATATTGGCCGTCGATGATGAACCGGTAGGCGCCAGTGGAATCCAGCCCAAAGAAATTCAGCGTGACCTTTGCCGCATCCGTATTGAACTCGATCCGGCTGTGGCCGCTGTTGCGTACACCGCTGACCGTCGATCCGAGGCAACCGCGATAACCGGCGAGGCTCGATGATTGGCCGGAATAGAGATTGATCGCCGAGGCGCGGGACCCGTTCCAGGCGAATTGGTTGGATTGCCCGCTAGGCAGCGACGTTCCCGTCGTGATCGTTGGCGGCGACGCCATGACCGGTCGCAACCGAGGATTATTGAACCGCGCGTACTGTGTCAGGCGGCGCGCGCGTTGCAGCGCGTCGGTATTGGCGTTCGCTGATTTAATACGAGCCCGCGTGACGGGAATGACTGCGCCCATGTCAGCCCCTTATTTGAAGAGAATGTTGGCAAGGATGCCGGTGGCCGGCGCGCCATTGCCCGTCGGCGTCGCGGTCGCGGCGATGGTAATGGCGGTGGCGAATGTAACCTTGGCTTCGCCGGAGAATTTCTCCTCCCACGCGCCGCCTGAAGGGACCCATTTCGAGAGCTTGGGGACGGTAGTGCCGAGCGTGACGCCGCCGGCGGCCAAGTCGAAGAACTGGACATAGGCGTCAGTTGCGCCGGTGTTTACGAAATCGAAGCCGTAGAGGTTTCCCCCCGACGCCTTGATCGCGACGAGCGTAGCCGTAAGCAGCGCATTGCCGGTACCGCCGACCGCCGAGTACGTGGACGCCCCCCCCACCGTATTGGCGACGGCACTCAGCGTATCGAACCGCGTCAGGATAGCCGCGAGCGTTGTATTTCCGGTCGACTGCAGCGCCGAGGTGGCAGCCCCGGTCGGCAACGGCAACGCCGCCGTCAAAGCATTCAGGATCGAGACCAGATGAGCATCGGTGGCCAGCGGTCCAAGTTCGGCCGATAGAGCCGAAATCAGCGCCGTCATGTGGGCATCGGTTGCCAGACCGGCCGTATTCGTTGCGATTGTCGTCAAGGCGGCATTTGCAGCAGCCTGCGCGGTAGCCGTCGAAACCCCGGTCGTGTTCGTGATGATCAGCGCCAGCGCGGTCGCCAGCTCCTGTACACTGGAATCTAAGGCGACCGAGATCGGGTTGCCATTAATGTCATGGGCAGTTGAGCCGGTAACGTAATCGCCGTTAGCGTTCTGCCCGCCAACCGAATTGACGGTCTCGTTATTTTTATCGACGAACGCGCGTGTGGTGGGACCTGCGGCCAATTTTTGAACCCCCCGCTGAAACAGCGCCTCTAGGGTTCACATCATGGCGTCACGACATCAGGTCTCGACGTCGGGGCTTCAGGGCTATCCGCACCTCGCAGCCACTGACGGAGCTGACTTCGCCGCTAAGATCAGCCCGGATTACTCCTGATCGGTGCGTGGCATATTCCGCTGCGCCCGCCGGGCTTCCTCAGCCGCATACCGCTCCGGATATTTCGCGCGCATCTTCGCCGCCATCTCGGCGTCTTGTTTGGCGGGACAACTGTTCCCAGGTCGACAGTCCTCATAGTCATAGAGGTCGGGTCGCTCTTTATGGCTCGGTATTGGCATAACTTTAATATCGAGTCGCGATGGTGAAAATGCAATCGGTCCGGGGACGAAGCTGTCGACCGCCGAGAACATGACCACGTTTCAAAGGGGACAATAAAGATCGCGGATTGCCGAATCCACCTTAGTTGATTCGTAACGTTACGAAATAAACCGTTACGTAACGGAATAAAAAAATTACTTATCGAAATAAAAATTGTTGCCAGGGTAAACGATTCGCATATGTTCCACATGCCAATCTGAATTGGCGGCCCGAGTCTGACGTTGGAGCGTCGAGACCCGAGCCTAACCCCGAAACGAATAGGACTTCGTCTCATGGCTGACAGCACCATTACACCAATTCGACCGGCATCCGAAACCGAGACCTATCTGACACCGCAGGACTTGATGCGGCGTTATCCCAAAGTCAGCAGTCAGACCCTGGCGAATTGGAGGAGCGGAAACAACCGCGTCAAATGCGGGCCGCCCTTCCTAAAGGCCGGCGGCCACATCCTCTACCCGCTATCGAAATTGCTGGTGTGGGAAACGCGGATGACCAGCATGCAGGGGATGCCCGAGGGCCACGCGCCCTAGAAGACCAGCGGCGGCGCGGGTTGGATCATCAGCCCGCGACCGCGCCTTTGTTCACTCAACAGAAGGAGCCATCGTGAACAAACCTGAGACCGAATTGAATTGGCTGACGCTAAAAATCGAGGAAGTGGGCGCGCACTTCAAGCACATGCGCAAGATCGCCGATGCCATGGAGACACGCGATGCCAAGCTCAAGCTCGAAATAGACGCCACACTCCTCACACTCGACCGCATCGTGAAGCTCATTGCAACCATGGGCGAAATCTATCTGACGCCGAAGGACTTGATGCAGCGCTTTCCCGGGGTCAGCGCCCAAACGCTTGCGAACTGGAGGAGCGGCAACGGCCGACCCCAGATGGGTCCGCCTTTCCTGAAGGCGGGCGGCCATATCCTCTATCCGGCGTCTAAGCTCCTGGGGTGGGAGACAAAGATGACAAGCGATCCGGAAGATGTCTGACCCTTCGAAGTGATTACCAGCGGGGTGCAGTCATCTCGCTGGCATATCGCGCCCGCCAGGCGGCAACCGACCGTCACCGATGCAATTCAGAAGCCGCGAAAAATGCCCTGAGATTATCCGGGAAGCTCGGTAGCGAACGCCGATTGTTTAGGCAGACGGCATCGTCCCGGTTGATGAAGATCAGGGTATCATGCGTACCGCGGGAAAACTCTACAGGCGACACAACTTCATAAGAGTTTTCATCCCAGTCGACGATGAAACCAAGTTGCCCCACGAAGGAGCCAGCCCCCGTACAGGCGTAGGTTTGAATCATGCTTGGAGAGCAGCGCAGCGGATATTCATCAAGGAAGCTGTTTATATCCGCCGCCCCATTCGCCGCCTGTAACGCATCCTGAGTGGCGCCGACCGCGACGCCGGTAAATTCGACAAGCGTGCATTTCGGCATAGTCGCTATCATTGCGGCAGTCCGAGCGCTTCTCCGTTTTTCGTCGTCGTCTTTTGACTTTGCGAGCCTTGTCGCTTCGGCAGCATCCCTGGCTCTGACAGCTTCCTCTTCCCTATTTTTCTCTGCAGCGCAGGCCTGAGCCCACTCAGCCCGAATTCGTGGCCCGGCCGGGCTGGCGTTCAGCACGTTGTTTTCATACGGCGTTATCGAATCACACGGCCGGCGATATTCCTGGCCGAAGGCGGGAACAGCACACCATGATATGCCGATCACGCCTGCAAACGCGAAGCTGACCGCGGCTAACGGTTTCGATGTCATGCGCGTTTTCCCCTCGGCCAAAGTCTAGCATAGCGGGTCGCGCAACGATTCGGAACTATAGTTCCTGGAGCGTCGATCTTGATCGGGCGAGCAATCGCCATGGCCGACCTTGAGGATGCTCTAGCGAAAAATCTGCGCCGCCTTCGAAATGAGGCCGGCTGGACACAGGAAGACCTTGCCGCTCAGGTTGATCTAAGCGCGAGGTATATTGGATCGATCGAACGCGGCCGCGTGTCGGCGACCCTGGATGTTTTGGCACGCCTGGCAAAGGCATTGGGTGTTGGTCCGGCCGACCTGATTCACCGCGCCTGACCGAGGGCACCCCGCCATCACCACGACCCCGACACTCCTGCCGGCGACGGCGCCTTCGGCATCTGAGTCATCGGCGCGGTCGCCGTCCCGATCTGCTTTCCAGATGAATCCCGGATAATGATATCTGCGCTGCCGTGCACACGGACATCACTGGACTGGCGGTCGGAGGTGCCATTCGGATCACCGGCGGGAAGCGGGGTGTTTTTGGAGATACCATCCGCGAGATTGCCGCGGCGGAATGCAGCCCTATCCTTGTCCTCCTGAGTTAATCCGGGACGCTGATCGAGCCTGGAATCAATTTCGCCGGCGTCATAAGCATTCTTCGCATGCCTCAGTGCGTTGCCGGCGCGCTCTTCCGGGCCGCCGGGCTGCAGTTCCCAGTTCTTGGCCCTGAGTTGTTCGCCGAGGTCCATATCGCGGATCGATTTATGGAAGTGGGCTTCGATCGCGGCCTGACGGTCCGGGTGCCACTGAAATGCGCCGACCGCCGCCCCGCCATCACCATCAGGCCCATGAGGGGCGAGACCGCTTTCGTCCATGCCATTCGCGGTAAGCCCCGCCGCAGCCTCATCCGACCACCCGACACTGCGAAAATAGGTCATCGCCTTCTGTTTCGCAGCGGCGCCATAATCTGCGTCGTACCGGGCCAAAAGATGCTGGCGGCGAGCCTGCCTGGCATCGTACCAAGCATTGCCGTCGGAACCCGCCGGCTCCGGCGCGAGACGATTAATATCGACGGGCTTGCCCCCGGAACGGCTTGCCGCATCGGAATATTCAGAATCGGCTTGGCGATAGATATTGCCCAGGCGCTCATCGCCGTTGTCGCCATCTCGGACACGTTGCGCGAAGTCTGTCCGTGAATCCCGTTCCGCTTGTTGCTTGTCTTTGTATTCCTGCGGTGCGACGAGGCTATACATGCCGACCACGGCCTCGCGGATTTTATCAAGCGGATCGAGCAGCTTGCCGCCGACATCAGTAAGGGTATCTTTTAGATCGGACAGCGCGACGCGAGTTTCGCTGCCCGGCGTCGCGGCCTGCCCTTGTATGGCGAGGATTTTCGCCAGCGTCTTCCGGGTCTCGTCTATGTCGCCGGAGTTGTATAATCCCCTGAGGCTGTCCTTCTGCGCCTGGCCGACGTCGCTACGCCCCAAGACGTCCTGATATGTGCCCCACATATCCCCCAGCGACTTCGCCCCGGACAGTTTGGCGATATCCGCGATGCCGCTGAAATTCGTCATCCTGGACATATCGACGCCGACAGAACTCAACAGCTTTTGCGTCCCGCCGAGCTGTTCCGGATTTTCGTCCATTTGGTCGAGAGCAAGCGCGTCCTGGATCGAATTAAGGCCGAAGAATCCCTGGATCGATTTCGCGCGGACCATCGCGCCGTCGGCGCGGCCCATTCCAGCTGTCTGTTTCGAGAGCATCTGCCGGATGCCATGCAGGTTCGACATCGATCCGGTCGGGGTCCCCTGCCCGGTGCTGTCAGCCCATTGCCCCATCATGGTGCGGTTGCCGGCTGTGCCGAACACGGAGTCCGGCGTACCAAAGACGCCGCCCGCCCACAGACCCTCGGCGATCGCCGGGCCGTAGCCGGGTGCCAGCGCGGCATAGGCGAGGTTCTTGCTGGCCTCGCCGACGGCACCGCCCTGTGTCATCGCCGAATTGGCCTGGCCGATGATGCTGGCCGCCCCAGCAGGATCGAGCCCGGGCACATGGGACGTCATGCTGGTGAGTCCAGACAGATAGGCCCCAACGTTCGGCGTCGACAGCGATGCGCGGAATGCGGTGCCAGCGTAATCGGCGACGGCGCGCAGCACCTCATCGGCTTTAGCCGTGAATCCGCCACGTTCGATACCGTCAGCGATCAGGGCGGCGAGACGGCGCTGCCCGGCATCATCCTTGGCGACGCCGAGCTTTGACATCGAGCCAAAGAATTCAGCCCCCTGCCCCGGATCGACGCCGAGCCCGCGGCTGGTACCATAGGCGATCCGCAGGCTGCTCCCAATATCGTCGCCACCGCGCCCCGCAGCGCCGGCGTAGGTCGAGGCATATTGCGCGGAATCCGTATAGGAAATTCCCAGCCCTGCGGCGGCGCCACGCGTGCCTTGCTGGAGGAACCGATACGACATGCCGTTGCCGCCGAAGCGGCGCTTCAGCGTATCGAGCGTGCCGCCTTCATCGGCAGCATAGCCGACACCCTGACCGACCATTCCCATGATGCCGGAGATCGTTGTGGCGATACCAGCAATGCCTAGCAGCTTGGCACCGACTCCAAGCGCGGAACTGCCGGCACGGGCGACGGCGGGGTGATTGAAACCACGACCGTTTCCGGGCGGCGGAGGGGGAGCCGGCGGCGGTGCGTTGTTGTTGGCCCACTCAGTGCCCTGCATGCCGCGCGCGATAATGCGGCTCCTATGCGACGCTGCGGACTGAGGGCTCCGAAACGTGCTGGAGTGACCATTATACCACGAACCGAAATCGTCGAAATCGCGGACGCGCTGCGAACCGAACCCACCGCCGGTCCGGACCTTCTCAAAATTCTCGGAAAACCTGCGGGCGTCGGGTTCGCTGATCTTCGCGCCCAGCGCCTTGCCAAGAGTCTTTTGAAGTTCGGCAATCTTGGCCGATGCGTCACCAACCTTTTTGGCGGTGTTGAGGACCTTTTCGAGTTTTTTGTCGACAGCATCGGCTGCGCGCTCGACGGTATTGAGCGTGCCGACCAGCCCCTCAGTCGCGCGGTCGAGCTGCTCGACGCCCTTGG
Source organism: Alphaproteobacteria bacterium (assembly GCA_965276835.1). Taxonomy (GTDB): domain Bacteria; phylum Pseudomonadota; class Alphaproteobacteria; order BOG-932; family Roseiterribacteraceae; genus BOG-932. The sequence goes on along the minus strand of OZ255631.1, from coordinate 5,276,015 downwards.
TGGCGCCACTGGTGTCCGACGCTACGCCGATTTTGATATTTTGCGCCACTGTGTAGGTGTCCCGGCCGCGCCTGAGTGCGCCTTACGCCGTTATCGATCACCAGTTTCCGGTCACGACGGACCAACGACGCTGCAAACTCGCCGGAAATTGCCGGAAATCGTCCGGATTTCGAGGTCGTGACGCGATGATCAAGGCTGATCAAGACGCTGAGTGGGGAACGGGTGATGACCGCAAAGTTCGACAATTTCGTGAAAATGATTATGGGAGGGCCGTCGCCAGAACGGCAGCGGGCGCGGCCTCTTGCCCTCTATGTTAGTTACGCTGACCGCGTCTCCCTCGCAAAGGCATTGGAACCGAAGGTGGCGAAGGCCCCCAAGACCGTTGCCGCGAGCCGTGAAGTCCCCGCCAGGAACAACGTCATCGACCGGCGCGCCCTTACCGCCGAATTCAACGCATGGGCGACCCGGCTGGCTAAGTCGGGCGAAATGACCGCGGAACAAGGCAGTCTTGCCGACGCTCTGCTTCACCGCTTCGCGGTTGGCCTGTGATGGGCAATCACATTCACGATGACGGCGACACCGCCGACCTCCAGCGGGGTCTAGACGATGCCCACGCAAACCTCAAAGCCACCCTGTTGGCCGGCGGAAACACCGAGATGACCAGGGCTGAAATCAAAGCCTTTGCGCGCCGCATCCGGGAGCGGGTCGCCAGGGTCGCCGTTACCGAAGAAGAGCGGCAGGAGATGCGGGACAAAGCGCGTCGCTCCCGCGTCGCCCGCCGCACCGCAGACATAGATCAGGACATCGCCAGGCGCCTAGCGCGCCTGAATCCCCCCAAGAAGGAAATCGAATAAATGGCATCGAACATCATCCAGGCTGCCGCCGACGCAGTCGCTCGCGCCACCGAAGACCTGCAGGACGGTGACGCAGCGCTGACCGTCGCCGTCGCTGCCCGCAACATCGTCAGCGGCCGTATCTCTGCCCTGGAGACCAAGCGGTCTGCGATCCTGGCCGCGCGCCGTGGCGGCGATACCGATGACGCGACCGCGGGCGCCCGTCTGGTCCTCATCGATCAGGACGTGGCTGATCTGAAAGTTCTGCTGTCGGATGCGGAGGCAACGGTAACGCCCCTGCAGACCGCGGTACAGAATGCCCGCCAGCGGGTTTCAGCAGCCGAACAGGCCCTGGCGACCGAGACAGAGAACGAGGTACTCAAGCAGCTCATCGTCCGTGCCGACACCCTCGGGGATTTGCTCTTCGAGGCCGCCACTGAGATCGAGGCACATAAGCGCAGGTTGGGGACAACCCGCCCTCTTTGGACCCCACGGAAGCCAATCGCCGATATCGTCCACCGTCTCGACCTGCAGAGGATCAACTGATGACCGGGAAGGAAATTGAAAAGCCGAAGCGCGAGCGGCGTCCGCAATCGCTATCGCGGTCATCGCGTGTCCGTATCCTACGGGGGCTCGTCGAGCGTGCCGACGCCGGCGACGCGAGGGCGGCGGAAGTGCTGGTGCGTCTGTCGATATTGGCGGACGCTACCGGCACGGCGTAGCTCGCCCCAATGCCTAGACCTAGTCGTTTTGCTTTCCGCTTTTAAGGATATCGAGAAGCCGGTTAGCCAGCTGTGGGCCGATGACTGCGCAGTCTTTCTGTTCGGAGAAGCCGTATGACAAGTTCACTTCAGCTTCGTTCGAGCCGTCGCTGCTAACCGGGCTCGCGAACGCAACCGACACTCCAGCGCCGCAGTTTATAACCCACGGCGTGTTCGCTGGGAGGTATGCCGAACCAATATTTCCGAGGATCGGATCGCGAACGATCAGCACTCGCCCTTGCACGCTGATCGCTGCGTTAAGGCGGCGCTCTAACTCGGGCTCCGCGCGGACAGGATCACTTAGAAGCGCCTGCTCTTCATCTTGGCGCTTTAAGGCTTCCGATTTTTCTGACGGATCGTGCTGGTCGCACCCGTTAAGCAAGAGGCAAAAAACTAAGGCTATGGTGGGCCTCATTTTTGATTTGCCAATCCCGTATTGACCGAAGTGTTCGAGACACTGGACGTCCAATCCTTGAGAACACCGTCTGGCGTAAAGTTGAACATGATCACGGTTGCCGTGCCGTCGGCGCCGCCGGCCATTAGGCCGACTACCGGGATGTAACTCGCCGCTCGCGCCTGCGCTTGAGTGTATAGGTATGCGTCCGACCGCGATCCGTCGGCCGCTCGTGTGGCGGTGGTGGGTGGCCCGAGCTTAGCAATTACCTCTGCTTCGGTCGCCTTTCCCTTTTCGAACTGGCCCGCCTGCGCCTCCGTCACCTTAGTACCGGACGAAACGCAGGCCGACAGTGCGGCCAACGCCAGAACGGCAGTGATCGTTTTCATTGTTTTTTCCCATCTGAATTATCATTTTTCAGGTCTAAGGGTATCTGCAGTCCGTCAGCGAATCTTCGTCATCGTGAAGAGGAACGGACCGGCACCTGAACCGACGCCGGTAACCGTCCTCTTATCTTCTCCCATCGTAGCCTCATTTACCTGATTTACTTGCCCATTAAGCGTATACGTGATGGAGCCGGTGAACGTGCAGCTGCTTGCGCTGGTAAGGTGAACATTGCCCACGATGGGAGTGCTTTGCCCAAGGTCGTTTGAGCAGGTTGAGCCTGACTTCACCTTACCGCCGGATACGACCACCATGGTGCATTTGGCCCAACCCACTTGGCCGCTGGTGTTGTTGACCGAATAGAGTTTCCAGGTGCCAATTACATTGGCTTCCGCGCATATTGCATGGGCCGGAATGGCAGAAAAGCTGAGCATGATTGCGCTGGCTGACAGAATTCCCTTGAACATTGATTCCCTCATCGGTTGGCGGTGATCCGCAACCGGAGGTTATACCGAAACGATGGACAAGAATATAAAGCTTTAGCCGAATCGTTAAGATACAATTCCCACCAAAATAACCGGGGAATGTCATGCGCAATCTGATTGCCGCTCTTGCGATCCTGCTGATAGTCGGGACCGCGCCGGTCTACGGGCAAAATGCCAGGCCAGCACTTTTCAATTCCGAACAGCAAGCCCAGCAGCATTGTCCGGCCGATACCGTCGTCTGACTGAACCTACCGACCGGCGTCTATCACTTCTCTGGACAGCGCTTGTACGGGAATACGAAGGCCGGCGCCTATGTGTGCCGAAAAGAAGCTGATGCCGCCGGCGATCGGGCGACGAGAAACGGTCAGTAGGTTAGTGCGGTGCCGCGCTTGATTCCGTGCTTCGCAGTTCGTTTATGGCGGGCGATCCTCTTCCAGGTCCCATAGCCTTCCTCGTCACCCAACTCGGCCATGTCGTCCGCGCGGGTTGCCGAGATCACCGCCGGGTCCTCGCCGAACTGCTTGATCATCTCGTTGGCGTTGAGCCAGATATCCCGGCCGTCATTCTGCCTGGTTGGTCGGTGCCCGGATGCCGGCCAGGATCAACGTTCTGGCAATTTCCGATTTGCTCTTACCCGGGGCGTGCTTCGCGATCCACTCCATAAATTCCGCGAGCTCGTCATAGTTGAGAGCCAGGGCGATCAGCTTGTAGCGGCCGGCGCGCTTTTCGAGTTTCGGTGGTGCCATTGCAAGATTATTACGCCCGACGGCGCACTAGTCGATAGGGTCGACGCTATAGTGCGTCACGCTCGGTGAGCGGAGCGCAGCGAGCAGGTGAAGGGTCAGCGGCAGCGTTCAATCGGCCACGCAAAGGTCGAATTGCAGTCCTGGATTGATCCCGGCCTTGTAAGGTTGCAGGTAGCGGAGCGATGAACACACCGTTAGGTTCCGCGAAAAAACTAGAACGCCCGCGAACCCTTGTCCCCGTCCTGTTCGCCAGATTTCCAAGATAATGCTGCGACTTGCATCCGATTGCGATTCCGGGGTGGGGAAATATCCAGAACACATACGTGAGTCACGATGAAGCCCTGCATCCTCCGAGCACGCTGGCCGGCCATGCGCGGCCCTCTCCTGCCCGGCAACTACCTGAAGGCACCCAAGAGTCAAACAGTTTACGAGATCACCGCAGCTCTGGCGCACCGACGGATCGAAGAACGCCGGGGCTACAATTACGCGCTGTCCTGCATTCGTCATGCGCCGTCCGATGTCTCGGCCGGGTCGACCGTTCACAACTGGTATTGGGATAGGCGGTCGTGAACGGCGCCCGCGATCTCCGGCAGCTTCGTGGTCCAGGTCAGGCCGTTGCGGCCGATCAGGCGCGCGTGGCCGCGGGCGATGTGGCCCATCATGCAATAGCCGTCAAACTCGATCTCGTGCAGCCGTCCCTCACCGGCGGTCGCCGCCTTGGTTAGCGTTGCGAGCTGCGGCCGATTGTCAGCGGCCCAGGCAGGCGGAGAGCGCACTGTATCTTGTAAGGGTTCATCGGCCCGGCTGGGTTCGCTCGCTGAACATCGTTACGCGCGATAATCGAAGTCATCGCGGGCCAGAGCGTTGCCCGCAGTTATGCCGGCTGGGATTATTCCGACGCTCGCACGCTGCCAATGGCAGCGCATCTTGGACAGGGTCGGCGGCATTACGTGCGTGCCGTGAAAATATGGTTTCGATTGCCGCCGAAATCAATTTGCCGATTCATATCTGCCACCGCGTGACCGGAGGAGGTTACTCATGCCAGTCGAAGATGGAGCCAGCCCTCGCATCCGCGCGGCTCAGTATCTCCGCATGTCAACCGAGCACCAGAGGTTTTCAATTGGTGCGCAACGCATCGCCATCGCCGACTATGCGGAAAAGCGTGGATATGAGGTTGTCAAAACATACGCCGATCCAGGCAAGAGCGGACTGTCGCTGAAAGGCCGAGATTCTCTGCGCAGTCTCCTTTCTGACGCGCTCAGCCCACAAAGGGATTTCGATGCCATTCTAATCCTCGACGTTAGCCGATGGGGTCGCTTCCAAGACCCTGATCAGGCCGCGCACTACGAGTTTATCTGCCGTCAAGCTGGGCTGCGTGTCGTCTACTGCGCCGAGCCATTCGAAAACGATGCCTCCCCAATGGCAACCATCTTCAAGCACCTGAAAAGGGTCATGGCGCACGAGTTTAGCCGGGAGCTTTCCGACAAGCTTTCACGTGCGCACCTCCATCAAGCCGGCCTTGGTCTAAAACAGGGCGGCGCCATGGTCTACGGGTTCAGAAGGCTTTTGGTCGATGAGCATGGAAGGCCGAAGCTTTATCTCAAAGACGGCGAGTTAAAGGCCCTGCGCACTGACCGTGTTTGTTTCAGTTTGGGATCAGTGCGAGAGCAGAAGGTCATCCGTAGCATTTTCGACCTCTATGTGCGCCGCGAGTTCACCTTAAAAGCTTTGGCGAGGCACCTGAACAGTCAGGGTATTGCCGGAAACAGAGGGAAGCGATGGACAGCGAGTATGGTTCGCTCCGTATTGACGTGTGAGCTAAGCATCGGGATTTACACTTACAATCGGACAACGCAAAAGCTTCAGAGTCCGGTCCGGCCCAACCCCGAGCACCTATGGGTAAGAGGACCAGCGAACGTCAATCCAATAGTCAGCATCGAACTGTTCTCGGCCGCGCAGACGCGCATTGCTCAACGCAAGCCGACCAGGCTCGACGATCATTACATGCTCAACGGGCTAAAACGCTTGTGGAAGGCAAAGGGTCGTCTATCGACATCCATCGTCAATGCCTGCCCCGATATCCCTAGCAGTTGTGCTTACAAAATACATTTTGGGAGCTTCAACGAGGCGCTACGGCGGATCGACTATGTTAACCCAGTCTGCTTCAGCGGAAGGCCTGAACAGATATGGACTGAGGCCAACCTCCGCGCCGGTATTCGTCGTCTCTACACGGAGCACGGCTATCTCTCATCGGCCATGGTCGATGCTGATCCCCGTCTACCCACGATAGCTACGATCAGGAAAAAGATCGGAAATATGTCGGCGGTTTACGATTTCGCACATCTTCCACCAAAAACTTACGCCGAGATCATGAACGACGCGTACGCTCGCGCGAGCCAGCGGAACCGAGGTGTACCTCAACCCCGGCAGCAGCAAAGAACTGGAGACTGGACCGAAGAATCTATGATTAGTGGCCTCAAAGGCGTTCTTGAACGCAATGGGCATATATCCGTGCAGTTGATTAAGGCAGACCCGAACCTGCCGTCTACAACAACGCTCATCAAACGGTTCGGATCATTGATCCGCGCTTACAACGCGGCCGGCTGGGCAGTCGACTTCGCCCATATTTCCAAGCTGAAATGGGCACGAAAGCGAGCAATTACGGCCTCCCAATCAATGCATGGCGAAGAGTGAAATCCCGGCATATTATACTTTGTGGACCCACTGAGTTGCCCGTCATCCGTGGCGGCTTGCCTGATAGACTGTGCGTGCTACCGTCTTGGCATGGACCAACGCAGCATTCAGATCATGGCGCATCAGGTCATCAAGCTGTACGGCGACGAGGCCTTGCAGCACGTAGCGGATTGCATTGAAGAGTCGCTAGATCAAGGTAGCGAGGCATTGACCGCGATATGGACAAGGCTCTTTGACGTGATCGAGGCTTTGCAGACGGACGAACCGCAGCAGGTCCGGCATTAGGCACTTTGGTCATCATGGACCGTGGTGCCGGATTGGTCGCAGTCCAGTATTCGGGGCGCGCCCGGACTACTAGCTTAAAGCGCTGGGTACGCAGAAGATGATATGCCGATTAGTGATAGACATTTCTACGCGCCCAGCGTTCCCGCGCAGGAACAACCACCGGCTGAGGGCCTTCACTATCGCGGACTTTGCCGCGCGAAAGGCAATATTATGTTAATTACTGCGGATGTATGTCGCGCCAAAGCACTAGAGATCGATGATAAGGCTTCTCGGTGCCTTTGCGCCGAGGCGGCCGATTTTATATCGGACGCTCGCTGATCAGTGGTGACAGTTGCATGTCGATGCGGCTCCAGTGGGCGATTTTACGACGACGATCTTCTAGGCGACTGGTTAAGCTGATCTTCATCGCCGCCGGTCACTTGCCGCGCCTTCTGCTCCCACATCTCGGCTAAACGCAACGCTCGATCTTGGGTCACTCCAGGATCGAGCATTCTTGCCATCAGGCGTAGCGAAGTGGCCTTGCGCAGACACTCTGCCGCGGTCGCATTGCTCGGATTTAAGGCATCTAATTCGGACATTATCGGGCGCTAAGCCATCGCTGAACGGTGCTATCGGATTTGGACATTGATCCCTCTCGGTTCCGAGGGTTTGAACCAATGACACAGGTGCCGGTTCCCGGCGCATTTGCCTAATCCGAATGTCGCGTCTGCAGCCTTCGAGCCTTGTGTTCTTGGGGCTTGCCCGCCATATCGTCCCAGAACCTCGCGCGCGTTAACGTTCGAGTGCGCGCCTCGCCGGACTTCATCGTTCCAGCCATGACATATAGTTCGCGCGCCATCCGCTTGCACTTCATGTGGCCAGATTCATCCGGGCGGTCCGCGACAGACATCAGGGCGCCTTCAGATAGCGCTCTACGGCATCGACCATCGGACCGACTGCCTTGACGGCAGCCGTGAGTTCCTCCGGCGTGACACCGAACTTCTGGCTCCAGTCGCGGAGTTCGTAGGCCTCGCTTGTGTTGATGCGGGCGCGGTCGGGATTTCCTGCTTTGGATTTGTCGTCGGACATCGGTTACCTCCTTGCTGCGAGGGAAAACCAATGTGTGAGGTTCCGGTTCCTATTCCCGATCAGTTGCGGTGGGGTCGGCCGCATACGGGCGGGATAGCTCGCCAACACGTCGTGGGGGCTTGCGCCACCTGCGGATCATCTCGGGAAGCGGCATGGCATAGGTCTCGCGGACGCGAGAAACTGCCCGCATCAAGTCCAACAGCTCGGGATCGTCCGGCGGCGCCGGCGATTTAACGCTGGCCATGTTGATGACGATATCTCCAACCGAATGACGTGACAAACGTCAGGGTGAGTTTAGAAAGATTTAATCCGGAATGGGCGGATTTCGATCCCATTCCGTCTCAGGCGGCGTCGACGGTGAAACATGCATGCGGTACCGGACCATCGCGCCGGTGGGACCAGCTTTAAAGCAGATAGGCCATGGGGTGTAACCGACATTCGCGGTGGTCCACCCGGGCGGCATGAGCGAGATGCCGGAGTGCCCGCAGGCCGGACATTTGACCCGGCGCTTGAATTCCGCGACGGATAAAGCGGTCCCAGCCTGATGATGTACGGCACCAGCCCGATCGGCACCGTCCGTCCGCAGCGGGGTGTTCTTGCAAGTGGCCCACATCCAGGGGTTATTGCCGCTGCGAAGATCGCCGAGCGATGTCGAACCGACGCCGATTGGATCGGCAGGCTGCCGGCGCCGGCGCGGAGGCGGCGGTTCGTCCCTTGGGCGGCTCATCAGTGCGGAATCCTGTCGCCCGGGTCTTTTTCATCCCAGCGGACCTTCTCCAGCTGAATGCCCTTGTGGCCGCAGGTGCCACAAACCATCTGCTGGCCGACCCATGAGAAATGCACGTTCGGGCCGAACCGCCTGGCCAGCGGCGCGATGGCAAAACGGCGCTCTTGCCCGCATTTGCATTTGCCATAGAGTTCCTATCCCGCCCAGGTGCCCAGGTAGAGATGTGGATCGGATTCAGGCCGGCGTGCTCCCATGATTGAGAACATGAGCGGAACAACTGGGCTTGGCGAGTCTGTTTCTTCGCGTTAGGGTGAGAACAAATGCGCAATCTCTACTCGATCACGACGAGCCAGCAGGCGCTGCGCGACCTGTTCAAGGTTAGACCCGCATGGGACCGCACCGGCAATCTGCCCCCGAAATACGCGGTGTTCCCCGATGGCGAAGCTCCTGTCATTCGCCAGGGTGCCGACGGCGAACGCGAGATGCCGCTGATGCGATGGGGCATGCCCGGACCGATAGCTTCCGGCGAGAAGCCGATCACCAATATCCGGAACCCCACGGGACCGCACTGGCGGCGCTGAATGGGGCCTGCTAACCGCTGCCTGGTCCCTGCCAATGCATTCTGCGAACCAGACACCAGCAAGCCTTGTGTGTGGCATGGTTCGCCCGTGATGGACAGTCCCGCCGCCCGTTCGCCTTCGCCGGCGTCTGGCAGCTCTGGACGGGCGCGCGCGGCACCAAGGCCAACCCGGTTGACAGTGATCATCTGATTTTCTCGTTCCTGATCACCGAGCCGAACGAGATCGTATCGCCAATTCACCAGAAGGCCATGCCGGTAATCCCGACCGATGACACCTGGGACCTGTGGCTGGAGGGCGAAACGGCCGAGGTGCTGAAGCTGCAGCAGCCGGCGCCGGCCGAGCTGATGAGCATCATGGCCAAGGGAGAGAAGCGCGATCCGCCGATGCCGATTCAGACGATGGGATGAGGTTCAAGACGATGACGTTGCCCGAGATCAAACTCTCCAAACATCCCCGCACCGGGGTGAAACGGATGCATGCCGGCATGGTGAAGATATTGGCGATGGACAACGCCGTAGATAACGGCGCGCCCACCGTAAAGCTGGATTTCATCGCAACCGACGTACCCTCCGTCGACTTCACGATGACTCCGCTCGATGCCATGCAGTTACTGGATAAACTGGACAGGCCTGCAACTGACTTCTGGCAGGGTTATCGCGCCAACCAGATGCTGCCATCGCCCAACGGCCGAGAGGCGGTCGACTGCGGCCCGATCGACAACATCGCGACCAATGTCGACACGTCGACTGGGATACCGACCTTTACCGTCGGATTTAAGGCTGGCGCGGCAATGCCAGCTGTCGAATTCTCAATGGACGGTCCGACGGTGGTTTCGCTGATGCTCGCCCTATATCAAACGGCCCAGGAATTCCGTTGGCTCGAAGGATTGCAGGCCATCGCCGCGTGAAAGGGCGGCCACCGCACATTAGGAAGACGAGCCGCGGCGACGAAGCCATTCTTCCGCCCTATTTTCATCGCTCACTGGCGGCAGGACGATCAGCATCGATTGTCCAGCACGTCAGAAGAGCTTTTCTATCATGGCTATGACCGATAGCTTTACGATCGATAACAATCGAAATGCGATGTTCTCGATAAGTGAAACCCGCGACGGTGGGTACCAAATCATGATCGAGCCGAATTCGATTGCGCCGAGGCTGCCCATCGGGAGCCCCTTCGAGGCGGTCGATAAAGCAAAAGCCTGGATCGATAACGAGTCCGCGTCGTGGTTTCTAAAGTTTCGCCGTGGCATTTGACTAGCCGCGGGGCCGGCTGCTGCGGCGAGACGGATTCCACTCCTGCCCTAGTCGGTCGGCGGCAGCTCCCTGCCCCTCTCAAGTTCGTCAGCGATCTGCTCGTATTCGAGCGCCAACTTTTCAAAATTTTGAACCACGTCGGGATCAGTCACGGACCGTGCTAACCTACGGGCCTGAGCGCCTTTGGCTCGATAGTGTCGCGGGTCGTGCATAGCCATTCCCCGGTACTCATTGCTAGATTCCAACGCTAAGCTTTTGAGTGGGTTCCGATGATCGACCGGGATATCTGGATAACCGCAAACGGGATCATCAACCAGTTCGGCGAGGATGCTGCGGTCATAGCGGCCACCCGCGCCGATGCCCTACGCGATCTGGGCGACGAGGAAGGTTATGTCGTCTGGAAGCGGGTCGTCACGGCAGTCAACGAGCTGACTAGGACCGAGGCAATGGGACACCCGCTCAACTGATACTCGCGCGTGGCGGGTTGTCGCACCCTGGTGCATTCAACCGAGATTTTTGAATGGGTTTTTCTGTGGGTAGACCGCAGAAAAACCAAAGTAATCCAATCATTTCAATGGGATTTGGTGGAGGGGGGAGGATTCGAACCTCCGTACTCATAAGAGGGCAGATTTACAGTCTGCTGCCATTAACCACTCGGCCACCCCTCCTGAGGGCACCCGCGGCGATCTGGCGATCGGGGGTCGGCGCAAGAGAGTGCGGTCTTAGGGGGTCAATGACGCGCCGTCAACTGGGGCAGGCCTGCCACTCGCCGAGATGATTGGCGTGAACCGCGCCGGTCGTTTATGCATTGGCGATGCGCAAGCCAATTTATAAGTCTCAACGCCCCTTCAAGCCCGCCGCCGACGGCCAGCGGGTCAAGGTCCAAGGCACGGTCCCCACCCCGTCGGTGGGGCGCGGGCTGATGCTCTATGGCATTCACCCGGTCGCCACCGCCTGGGTAAACCCCGAGCGGAACTGCCGCCACCTCTATGGCACGCCACCGGCGCTGGCGGCGTTCGAAAACACCATCGAGGAGGCCAAGAGGCTGGATCTCAAGCGGCCCCCGCCGATCGCCGTGGACCGCGAGGCGATCGAGCGCATGCTGCCGCCGGGCGCGGTGCATCAGGGACTGGCGCTGGATTCGGAACCGTTGCCCGAGGTGGGCCTGGACGATGTGCTGATCGCCGCCGGAGCCGGGCCGATCGTATTGGTCCTGCTGGACCAGGTGACCGACCCGCATAATGTCGGCGCCATCCTGCGGTCGGCGGCGGCGCTGGGCGCCAAGGGCGTCATCGTTCAAACACGCCACGCGCCCGAAATCAGCGGCGTGTTGGCGAAGTCGGCGTCGGGCGCGGTCGAAATCGTCCCGCTGCTCAGCGAAACGAACCTGTCGCGGACGATCGAGCGGTTGCGCGAGGAGGGATTTTTTGTCGCCGGCCTCGATGAGGAGGGGGAAGCGGAACTGGCCGATATCGATTTCGGGGAGCGCGTCGTGCTGGCACTGGGCGCCGAGGGCGAAGGCCTGCGCCGGCTTGTGGCCGAACACTGCACGGCGCTGGTCAAACTGCCGACACAGCCGCCGATCGGCAGCCTGAACGTATCCAACGCGGCGGCGATTGGGCTGTACGAGATCGCCCGGCGCCGGCCGCGTTAAAACGCAATAACCTGACGCGACAGCCGCCGCGTCAGGAAGTGACTTACGGCTTCGCCTGGTCGGCTGTGTTGGTCACGGCATGACCGACCGCGCTGGTATCCTTGCCGGCGCCGGCAACCGTGTTGCAGGCCGCGGCCAAAAGGCAAACGGCGATCAGGCCGCCGACGGAAACTGCTTTGCTGCGAATGTTCTTGCTCATAATCTGATTGTCCCTTTGTTCGGCGCCGGCCGGTGCCGACGATTCCGACCAGTAACCCCTCGGTTTTCCAAGATGTTCCTGTTACCGCCGATTCGGCGCGATGGCCGCCCGCAATGAATTTCGTGCGAGTCGCGGGCAGCGACGAGATCCAGGCCAATGCCTGCAAGACCGTCACGGTGGGCGGTACGCGGATCGTCATCGCGCGGCTGAAAGACGGGCTCTATGCCGTCGAGAACCGCTGCTCGCATGCCAACAGCCCGCTGATCACGTCGAAAATCCATCACGGTTGCCAGCTTGCCTGTCCGGTGCACGGCGCGCGATTCGATTTGCGCACCGGCGCGGCCAAAAGCCCGCCCGCCTTCACCAGCCTGGAGACGTTCCCCGTGCGCGAGGCGGATGGATTCGTCGAGGTCGGCCTAAAGGGCTGAAGCGAGGATATTGATCGTCAAGGCCAGGATGATCGTGTTGAAGAAGAACGACACGATGCCATGAAACAAGGCCAGCCGGCGCAATTGGCGGCCGCTGATCTCGACGTCGGACACCTGGCAGGTCATGCCGACGACGAACGAGAAATACATGAAATCCCAATAGTCGGGCTTGTTCTCCGACGGGAAGTCCAGCCCGCCGACCAATCCGTCCTCGTCGTTCTCATCCGCCGCCGGGCCATAATAGCCATGGGCGTAATGCAGCGAGAAGACGATATGCACGAGAAACCATGACAGCACGATGGTTCCGACTATCGTCGCCAAGGGCAGGATCGAGGCGTCGCCGCCTGCATTCTTCAGCGCCTTCTGAACAGCCACCAGCCCAATCACGCTGAACAGCGAGCCCGCGACAATCACGGTCAGGATGATGAATCGCCCCGGATCCTGGGTCGCGGCGCGCTGGCGCATGTGATCGGTGGTACTGCGGATGACCATGACCACAATCGCGACGATCAGGCCGAAAACCCCTGCGTCCCATCCCCACAGCGCGCGCAGGGCGTGGCCGTATGACGGGGAAACGAGTGCAAAGACCGCACCGCCCAGGACGGCGGCCCCGCCCAGCCTGAGCCATGGCGCAAATGTCAGGCGGCGTTCCGGCGGCGCGGCAGGGGCTTTTCTTGCGCGGGGTTTGGGCGGCATCGGATCAGTTCGCCGACGGATCGACGCGGATCATCAGCTTGCCTTTATGCGACGCGCCGGATTGGAACAAAGTCTTGAACGCGGTCAGCGCATTCTCCAGCCCGTCGGTGACGTCGGCGTGGAACTTAATCTTGCCCTCGCCCAGCCATTGGCCAAGCTTTTGGCTCGCCTCGCCCAGGCGGTGCAGATAGTCCAGCAGGATGAAGCCATGCACCGTGCAGCTTTTCAGCAGGATCGGCATCATGTCCAGTCCGGCGACCTGACCGTCGGCGTTGTATTGCGAGACCAGCCCGCACAAGGCGACGCGCCCGCCCTTGGCCATATTGGCGATCACGGCATTGCCGACCTTGCCGCCGACATTCTCGAAATAAACATCGACGCCGTCCGGGCATAGTTCGGCCACGCGCTTGCGCACATTCTCGGTCTGGTAGTCGATCGCGTGGTCGAAGCCGAGATCGCCGGTCAGCCACGCGCATTTTTCGGCCGAGCCGGCAATGCCGATGACCTTCGCGCCATGGATCTTGGCAATCTGCCCGGCCAGCGAACCGACCGATCCGGCCGCCCCCGACACGACGAAGGTCTGGCCGGCCTTGACCTGGCCCACATCCAGCGTGCCGATATAGGCGGTGCCGCCCGCGCCGCCGAACAAAGCCTGCGACGCCGACAGGGGCAACCCGGTGTCCGGGATCTTATTCAGCCCGTCGGCCGGCAGAGCGCAATAATCGCTCCAGCTGCCGAAGCCGCCGACAATATCGCCTTGGCTGTATTTGAGTGATTTGGACTGCACGACCCGCCCGGTTATACCGCCCCACATCGGGACGCCAAGCGGCACCGCCGGCATATAGGTCGGCCCCGCCATCCAGCCGCGATTGGCGGGGTCGAGCGACAGATACAGCGTGCGGATCAGCACCTGGCCGTCCGCAACCTCCGGCATCGGAAGTTCGCGGAATTTCAGCGCGCTGTCGAAATCGTCGCCGACCGGCCGCTGCTCCAGCACCCATGCGCGATTGATCTCAGCCATTGTCGTTTCCTCATATCTTAGTTCGCGGTCGGGTCGATGCGGACCAGCAGCTTACCCATATGCGGCGCCCCCGGCGTGAACAATCGGCCGAAGGCGGTCACGGTATTCTCCAGCCCCTCGACGATATCGGCCTTGTGTTGCAACTTGCCCTCCGCCGCCCATTTGGCGAGATCGGCGTTCGCCGCATCCAGCCGGTCGAAATGGTCGATCAGGATAAAGCCGGTCATCGTCACCCGGTTGAGCAGGATCGCCCCCAGGTCGAGCTCAGGTCCCGGGTTCGAGAATTTCGCCATCGACCCACACAGTACGATCCGGCCCTTCAAAGCCATGTGCTGGGCGATTGTATTGGTCAGCGGGCCGCCGACATTGTCGAAATAGACATCGACCCCCTTGGGGCACAAAGCGGTCAGGCGCGCGCCGACATCCTCGCGCTGGTAATCGATGGCGTGGTCGAAACCGAGTTCCCCGGTCAGCCAGGCGCATTTCTCCGGCGAGCCGGCGATGCCGACGACCGTACAGCCCTGAATCTTGGCGATCTGGCCGACCAGCGACCCGACCGAGCCGGCCGCGCCCGAGACGACGAACACGTCACCGGCCTTGGCTTTGGCGATATCGAGCACGCCGACATAGGCGGTGCCGCCCGACAAGCCGAACAGGCTCTGCGCCGCGGAGAGCGGCAGGCCGCCGAGATCCGGCACCTTGTTCGACATCTCCGTGCCCATCAGGCAATAGTCGGCCCAGGCGCCGAAGCCGCTGACAAGGTCGCCGGCCGCGAAGCCGGCTACATTCGATTTCTCGACGCGCCCTAGGACGAAGCCCCACATCGTGTCGCCCAACGGCACTTGCGGGATATAGGTCGGCATCATCATCCAGCCGCGATTGGCCGGGTCGAGCGACAGATACAGGCTTTTGACCAGCATCTGCCCGGGCCCGGGCTCCGGCATCGGCCGGTCGCGCAGTTTCAGCGCCGCGTCGAAATTGTCACCGACCGGGTAGGACTCCAGCACCCAACCGCGATTTGTCTGCCCCATGAACGCGTCCCCTGCCCTTAGTTTTTGCGGGCAAGACCCTCAGGAATGGGGCCACCCGTCGCCCAGTCTAGCAGTTCCACCGTATGCACAACGGGAAGTTTTGCGTTTCCCTGCAACTGCGTGATGCAGCCGACATTGCCGGTCGCAACAACATCCGGGGCGACCGAAGCGATGTTGGCGAGCTTTCGCTCACGCAGGCGCCCCGCGATCTCGGGCTGCAGCAAATTATAGGTCCCCGCCGAGCCGCAGCAGAGATGCCCCTCCGGGATTTCGCGCACGGTGAAGCCTGCCGCAGTCAGCAGCGCCTGCGGCTGCCTGGTGACCTTCTGTCCATGTTGCAAAGAGCAGGCGGAGTGATAAGCGACGGTCAGGTTCGTGGCCTCTGGGACAGCCGGAGCGATGCCGATCTCGTCCATGAACTCGCTGATATCGCGGGCCAGATCGGACACTTTGCGCGCCGGCGCCGCCCAGACCGGATCGTCGCGGAAGATATGGCCGTAATCCTTGATCTCCGTGCCGCAGCCGGAGGTGTTGACGACGATTGCGTCCAGCCCGCCGGTCGCGAGCTCCTGCATCCATCCTTGGATCGCGGCGGTGGCCAGCCCGCGCGCTTGGGTCGCCTTGCCTAGATGGTGGACGATCGCGCCGCAGCAGCCGACGGCTTTGGGCGTCACCACCTCGACGCCGTGGCGGTTCAGCAGGCGGATGGTGGCGCTGTTGATCGACGGAGCAACGACGCGCTGAGCGCAGCCCGTCAGCAGAGCCACACGCTTGCGGCGCGGCCCGACGGCAGGGAATATCTGTAGAGCTTCTTCCGCACCCGTCGCAGGCAGGCGTGCGGGGGCGAGCGCGAGCATGGCCGCCAACCGCCCGGTGAACAACCGTGCGAACGGCCGGGCCAACGCGGCGGCGCGCATGGCCCAACGGAAGCGAACTGGATAAGGCAATAGCACCGCAAGGACGTCGCGCAGCATCCGGTCGAGGAACGGGCGGTGATAGGTTTCCTCGACATGCGCGCGGGCGTGGTCGATCAGGTGCTGATAGTTGACGCCGGACGGACAGATCGTCTGGCAGGCGAGGCAGGACAGGCAGCGATCGACATGCAGCGCCACCTCGGCGGTCGCCGGCCGGTCATGCTCCAGCATGTCCTTGATCAGATAAATGCGCCCACGCGGGCTGTCGAGCTCGTCGCCCAGCAAGGTGTAGGTCGGGCAGGTCGACAGGCAGAAGCCGCAATGAACGCAGGCGCGCAGGTTGCGTTCGCAATCGCGGATCGCCGGATCGTCCAATTGCTCCGTCGTAAATCGGGTCTGCATCAGCTGCCCTGTGTCATGAAATGCGGCGACAGGACGCCAAGCGGATCGAACGCCGTTTTAACCCTGCCTTCCAAGGCCGCGAGCGCCGGCGCACGCGGCTGGAAGACCGCGGTGGCGGCGCGGATTTCGGCCGGTGCGCGCATCAATGTCGCATGACCCGAGGGGAGCGCGCCGCGCACATGGGCGGCGAGGCCGTCCACCGTACAAAGACCCTGCAATGCGAGCCAAACCAATCCGCCGCCCCAGTCGTAGAGCGCCTCGCCCCCGGTTACGGCAAGGATGTCGCGGGCGACGCGCGCGGCATCGGTTGCGCGCAGCGACAGACGCCAGACGACCGCCTGCCCATCGATCAGCGGGGCCACCTCCCGAACCTCCCGCCAGAGGACGGTGCATTCATCCGCATCGAGCGATAGGTACGCATGATCGCGGCGGAACTGGCCCTCCAGCGTCGCATGGCGGTCGGCGACCGAGGGACCGAAGCCTTCGAGCCGGATCAGCGTCGCCGACCCGCCCGATTTGGCGATAGCCGGTACCGAGGAGCGGGCTGCCATCGCCGCCGGCAGATGTGCGGCGCCGGAGATCTCGTAAGGGGCGCCGAGCGCGCTGGTGAGCAGGCGGACGGCGGCATCGTCATCCAGCCCGAGCAGCACGAGCGTTCGCGTTGCCTCGGGGGCCGGCAGCACCTTGATGGTGATGTCGGTCATTGCCGCCAGCGTGCCGTGCGAGCCGGTCAGCAGTTTGGGAAGATCGAACCCGGTTACGTTCTTGACCACCCGCCCGCCGGAACGGAAGGACTGGCCGTCGCCGCCGACCGCGAGTATGCCCAGCACATGGTCGCGCACGGCCCCAGCCTTGATCCGGCGCGGGCCCGACCAGCCGCAGGCAACGACGCCGCCGAGCGTCGGCCCCTGGCCTTCGCCGTTGCCCAACAGGGCGCCGAATTCCGGCGGCTCGAATGCGAGGCACTGACCGCGTTCGGCGATGATATTCGCGATATCGGAGAGTCGCGTGCCGGCGCGTGCCGTCAGGACCAGTTCGTCGGGCTCATAGAGCGTGATGCCGGCGAGCGCCGAGAGATCGAGTCTGGCTTCTGCGGGATTGCCCGGCGCACCGAAGGCCGCCTTGCTGCCGCCGCCCAGAATCCGGATCGGCTTTCCGGCCTGGCAGCGTTCATGCAGAAAATCGGGAATTTCGTCCGCGGTGCTGGGGCGGAAGGCGAGCGGGGACTCCATGGTCTCCGTATGTACTGACATCGGCGCGGCAAGCCAACCGGCCATACGTGCCTTAAACGAAAACGGCCGAGCAATGCCCGGCCGTTTCACGTGTGTTGTCAGTCCGGGATCAATCCGGCGTCGCCGCGTCCCCATCGGGTTCGGGCGTATCCAGCATCGCGTCGCCGACCGTCTCCGCATTGCCGCGGATTTTCGCCTCGATCGATGCGGCAACTTCGGGATTGTCCTTCAGGAACTGTTTCGCGTTCTCCCGGCCCTGACCGATCCGCTGACCGTCATAGGAAATCCAGGCGCCGGATTTCTCGACCACGCCGGCCGCCACGCCCAGATCGATCAATTCGCCGGTCTTGGAAATGCCCTCGCCGAACGTGATATCGAACTCGACGACGCGGAACGGCGCCGCCATCTTGTTCTTCACGACCTTGACGCGCGTCTGGTTGCCGACGGTGTTTTCCTTGTCCTTGATCGATCCGATACGGCGGATATCCAGCCGGACGGACGAATAGAACTTCAGCGCGTTGCCGCCGGTCGTCGTTTCGGGATTGCCGAACATGACGCCGATCTTGAGGCGGATCTGATTGATGAAGATGACGATGCAGTTCGATTTGGAAATCGAAGAGGTCAGCTTGCGCAGGGCCTGGCTCATCAGGCGGGCCTGCAGGCCGACATGGGTGTCCCCCATCTCGCCTTCCAGTTCGGCGCGCGGCACCAGCGCGGCCACGCTGTCGATGACCAGAACGTCGATCGCATTCGACCGCACCAGCGTATCAGCGATTTCCAAGGCCTGCTCGCCCGCGTCCGGCTGGGAGATCAGCAAGTTTTCGACATCGACGCCCAGCTTGCGGGCATATCCGGGGTCCAGCGCATGTTCGGCATCGACGAAGGCGCAGGTGCCGCCGGCCTTTTGCGACGAAGCGATAACATGCAACGCGAGCGTCGTCTTGCCCGAACTTTCCGGCCCATAAATTTCGACGATACGGCCTTTGGGCAGGCCGCCGATACCGAGCGCGATGTCCAGGCCGATCGACCCTGTCGACACCACCTCGACATCCAGAACCCCCCGCGAGCCGAGCTTCATGATGGAGCCCTTGCCGAAAGCCTTCTCGATTTGAGAGACAGCGGCATCGATCGCTTTTTGCTTATCCATGGGATCCTTGTCGACCACGCGTAAAACAGGACTCGTCATACGATCTCTCCGTTGTCCCACACGCGCATTCCGCGTGTCCAGAACAACAGTGTACCGTATTTGTTCTGATTCGCAACAGAAAAGAACAACCGCGAACCAACGCGGATCAAAATCTATAAAAACGGGATCTTAGTCGTCGCGCTGGGTGCGCTCCATGCGCTCGTGACGTTCCTGCGCCTCGAGCGACAATGTCGCGATCGGCCGGGCTTCCAGCCGTTTGACGCCGATCGGATCGCCGGTTTCCTCGCAATAGCCGAAGGAACCATCCTCGATCCTGAGCAGGGCCGCGCTGATCTTGGACAGCAACTTGCGTTCGCGGTCGCGAGTCCTGAGCTCCAGCGCCCTGTCGGTTTCGGCCGATGCGCGGTCGGCCAGATCGGGCTCCTGCATGCCGCCGTCGACCTGTAGGCTGGCCAGCGTCTCGTTCGACTCGTGCAGCAATTCCGACTGCCATCGGAGAAGTTTCAACCGAAAATATTCGAGCATCATGGGGTTCATGAACGGCTCGTCGTCAGACGGCTGATAATCGGGTGGTAGCGTTGGTAACGACATGCGTGTGCGCCGGCAGCAATGAACGCGAAAGCGGGCGGAGTATAGAAACGCTCCAAGCCCCCCGCAAGCGCCTCTCGCTTTTCAGCAAGCTACTGATATGAATGCAAAATTCTGTTCAGCAATGCGAAACACGCCTAACGGGCCTAGGCGAAAAGGCCGGGCCGGCGAACGACTCGCGCGGCCCGGCACTCCCCCGGTATCAGCGGCGGGGGCTGAGAATCGCCCCAAGGATCACGCCGGCGGCAAGCGCCGCCAGGGCAGCCAGGTGCGGTTTCTCTTCCATCCATTCATGCGCCGAGCGGGCGGCATGGCTGGTACGGCGCGCGGCATGGTCGCCGTAATCGATGACGTCGTCAGCGACTTCGCGCGCCCGGGCAAGCTTGCGCTGCGACAGGTCGTGGGCGACGTCGATCGCATGATTGGCCGAACGCTGGCCGCGCCGGACCGACTTCTTGGCTTCCGCAAAGCTGATCGTCATTGTTAGTCTCCATTTCCAGATCAAAACCTACCCAACCAACCTTTGGCTGGGGAAAGCGTTCCGGCCTGATTGTCGCGGCACGCGATGGAGAGCCCGATGTTCTATGCAGTGCTGATCCCAGCCTTATGGGGCGCATGGTTCATCTATTGGTATGCCGCGCGCAGGAACGATAAGCCCGTGCAGCGCCGCGAATCGCCGGCGTCACGCGCGGCGCACATCGTCCCGCTGGCCCTCGCCGTGGCGCTGTTCGCCCTACCCAACCTGTGGCGCGGCTGGCTGTCGTTGCGGATACTGCCGCTCAGTTTCGTAACCTACTGGATCGGCATCGCCGTGCTGGTGGCGGGCCTTGCCTTCACGGTGGCGGCGCGGCGACATCTGGGCGGAAACTGGAGCGGCACCGTGACGGTGAAACAGAACCACGAGCTGATCCGCACCGGTCCCTACGCCCTGGTGCGCCACCCGATCTATACCGGCATCCTGCTCGGCTTCATCGGCTCGGCGATCTCGCTCGGCGAAGTACGCGGTGTGGTGGCTGTCGCCCTGGTGATCGTCGCCTTCCTGATCAAAATCCGCCTGGAAGAACGCTGGATGACGGAAAGATTCGGCGACGCCTATCGCCGGTATCGGGCGGAGGCGAAGGCGCTGATTCCGTACGTGATTTGACGTTCAAGGCGATTAAATCAGATCAGCCGGCGGAAAAACTATGTTGAGTCGCGGCGGGTCAAAATCGATGTCTTCCATGCCGGGATAGTTTAACAGGTCGAGTATCATCTTCGGCGCGACCGTCGGACCACAGCTGCCACTATTTTTTAGCGGAGCAAGCTCCGTTTTGTGGCGGCCTTTTCCTGTGCGTATCGTCATTGGAAACCCTCCCCGTCATGCGCGGGCTTGACCCGCGCATCCACGTCACTCACCGGACTTATGGATGGCCGGGTCAAGCCCACGGGTGTCCGGTTTAGCATTCATAGCCAATTTAGTGCCATTTGGTCTGGGTTTCCGGCAGGTCTTTCGGTCGGTTCGAGGAGACGATCGATCCGGCGCCTGTGCATGAGGTTGGCCCGGACGAGCCTGGCGAAAGCGATCGGGCTTTGCACGGCATTCTGGGTTGCCTGGGCCAGGCGCAAGATCAGGAAGGCGATGAGGGCGACGGCGATCTGGATGCGCACGGCATTCTCGGATGTGCCGAGGAAGCGGGTTATTTTGAGGGTTTGCTTGACCCATCGGAAGAAGAGTTCGATGGCCCATCGGCGCTTGTAAAGATCGGCAATCTCCTGGGCCGAGGCGTCGAGATCGTTGGACAGGATGCGCAGCACCTTGCCGCTATCGGTCGCAACCCGAACTTCGCGCACGGCATCGTGCATCGGGTTGCGTCGGCTTCTGGCTTGGCGCGCCGGGAGGAAACCGATGCGGTCCGAGAGGATAGTGCTGTCTTTCGGCAGTGGCAGTTCCTCAATGCGGTCGAGCGGTGTGTTGGCTTTGAAGCGGGTCACGATGCGGCAGCCGGCGGCATCCATCCTGGCCCACCAGCCATAGTCATAATAGCCCAAATCAAAGACATAGGTGGCTCCCGGCGTGATCGGCATGGCCTGGGCGGCGGTGATGTCGTTGACCTTGGCCGCCGTGACCGCGGCATAGATCGGACGGTCGGCAGCGGCGTCATAGACGACATGCAGCTTCGCACCGCAGACCCCGGCGGAGAACCGGGCCCATCCGGCGCTCAGCCCGTTCAGTCGCAATCCCGTCGAATCGATCAGATAGGTCGTGTCGGCCAAGGCCCGGCGCAGTCCGCGATGCGCCTGCTTCATCAGGGTCGCCAGCAGCTCGGAAAAGACCGCGATTGGACGCAACGCGTTGGCGTCCGCGAACGTCGAGCGGCGCGGGACACTGGCGCCAAGATGATCTGGCGCCAAGATGATAAAGCCGCGCCTGATGGCTCTCCAATCCCGTCGTGATCTCGCGCAGGCTCGACGCACCCGATAGCTGGCCATAAAGCAGCGCCACAAACTGGCTCTTCGTCGTCAGCCGGCGTATCCGCGCATCAGCCCCATGAACAGCGACCAGCCGTTCGAACTCAGACCACGGAACATGCTTTAGAAGATCGTGAAAAACGCTATTCTGGTGCTGCATGGTGTTGAAACTCGGCTCGTGTCCAGGAACGTCGCCAAACGCTTGGAAACAAGTAGAATCAATACCATGCAACCTGTCTACTAAATCTAAACCGGACAACCGTGGATCAAGTCCGGCCATGACGATAAGAGCTGTCCTATTCGGGAGAAGCCCGGCTGACAGCCTTAGCCTTTCGTCTTCAAGAACCTGATCAGCGGCCACTGCTCCGACGTATGCGTCAGGTGCCAGGCGTTGCGGGCCAGGAAAACCAGGGCGCCGTCGTGATCGTCGGCGACCGCGCTCAAATTGCCGTCGGCGAAGCGTTTCAGTTCCAGCGGATTGTCGGCCTCGACCCAGCGCGCGGTCGATAGAGCTGCCGGCTCGAAGAACACCGGCACGTCATATTCGGTGCGGATGCGGTCGGCCAGCACGTCGAACTGCAGGGCGCCGACAACGCCGACCACCCAGTTGGCATCCATGCGCGGCTTGAACACCCGAGTGATGCCCTCTTCCGCCAGCTGTTCCAACGCGCGGCCCAGATGCTTGGCCTTCATCGGGTCCTCGGGGCGAACACGCTGAAGCAGTTCCGGTGCAAAGCTGGGGATGCCGGTGAAGTCCAGCGCCTCGCCCTCGGTCAGGCCGTCGCCGATGCGCAGCGTTCCGTGATTGGGAATGCCGATAATATCGCCGGCCCACGCCTCGTCCGCCAGCTCGCGATCGGCGGCCAGGAACATCAGCGGGTTGTGGATCGTCATCGGCTTGCCGGAGCGGACATGCAGCATCTTCATGCCGCGCTTGAAATGGCCTGACGACAAGCGGCAGAAGGCGATGCGGTCGCGATGTTTCGGATCCATGTTCGCCTGGATCTTGAAGACGAAGCCGGTGACTTTCGTTTCACCCGGATCGATGGTGCGGGCGGTCGTCGGCTGCGGCCGGGGCGGCGGGGCCAGGTCGGCCAGGCCGTCGAGCAATTCCTTGACGCCGAAATTATTAACAGCGCTGCCGAAGAACACCGGGGACAGGTGGCCTTCGCGATAGGACTGGATATCCAGCGGCTTGCACAGCACGCGCGCCATCTCGACATTGTCGCGCAGGGCCGCGGCGGCGTCGGCCGGCAGCGCCTCGTCCAGTTCGGGATCGTCCAGGGCAATCGGCTTGCCGCCATCTTTGCCGCCGCGCGCGATCAGCACCAGACGGTCCGCGCGCAGATCGTAGCAGCCCAGAAAGCCGCGCCCGCTGCCGATCGGCCAGGAGGCCGGGGCGATGTCGAGCTGCAACTGCTGCTCGATCTCCTCGATCAGCTCGAACGGGTCGCGGCCCTCGCGGTCCATCTTGTTGATGAAGGTGATGATCGGCACGTCGCGTAGGCGGCAGACCTCGAACAGTTTGCGGGTCTGTTCTTCGATGCCCTTCGCCGCGTCGATCACCATGACGGCGCTGTCGACCGCGGTCAGCGTGCGATAGGTGTCCTCGCTGAAATCCTCGTGGCCCGGCGTGTCCAGCAGGTTGAAGGTGCAGCCGCGATAATCGAAGGTCATGACCGACGAAGCGACCGAGATGCCGCGCTCGCGCTCCACCTTCATCCAGTCCGACCGCGCCCGGCGCGCATCGCCGCGCGCCTTGACCGCGCCGGCGGCCTGGATGGCACCGCCGAACAGCAGCAGCTTTTCCGTCAGCGTGGTTTTGCCGGCATCCGGGTGGGCGATAATGGCAAAGGTCCGGCGGCGGCGGATTTCGTGCGGAAGATGATCTTCCGTCGCCGTAAGTGGGGCTGTGGTGTCGGGCATGGCCGCTAAGTGGCGGGCGGCGTCCCCGCTGTCAACCCAAGCGGCGTTTGCCCGTCAGCGCGACCACCAGTCCAGCGTGTTCCACCAGCCGTGATCGAGATGCGGCAGAACGACGGCCATCAGCATCGTGAAACCGACGACCATCGCCAACTGGCGTGCGTGGCCGGTGGTCTGTTCCACGGCGGCGACAGGCATATCGACAGCGCCGACCGGGCCGATTTCATCCCAGATCGCCTGCAACGCTGCCAAGCGGGCAGCGTTCTCCGGCACGCTGCGCCAGGCATCGTAGGCCTGACGCTCGTCATGCAGCATCACGCCCCGGCGCGATGCCGCGAACCAGCGCGCGGCTTCTTCGCTATGACTGTTCATCGACGGTAAGCCCTCGAAAACACGACTGCCTGTTTAGACGCATGAGCATCCAAATACCTCAGGCTTCGTCGCCGTTCATGGCGCGGCCAAGCCGCAGCATCGCCTCGGCGATATGTTTTTCGACCATCGACGGGCTGATCGCCATTTCCCGCGCGATCGCCGCATAGCTCAATCCGTCGAAGCGATGCAGGCGGAACGCCTGGCGGCAACGGGGCGGCAGATCCTCGATGACCGCCAGCGCACGCTCCAGCCGCTCCTTGCCGGCCAGGGCGCGTTCGGGATCGGCCTTTCCGTCGGCCTTGCTGTCGAGATCGGCATCGGCGTCGATCAGCCCGCGCTCCCGCCCGCGCGAACGCTGCGCGTCGACGAACAGGTTGCGGGCGACGCGGAACAGATACCGCACCGGGTCCTCGATCGCCGACCGGTCCTTGACCTGCAGCATCCGCACGATCGCGTCCTGGCCGATATCCTCGCCGTCCAGCGCATGGCGCGTGCCCATCCGCGCGATCTGCGGCGCGACCTGGCTATAAGCGGTGGCCAGGTCCGGCTCGGCCTGCCTGTTCTTGCTGCCCCGATTGGTCGCCATCCCGGTTTTCCCCAAATCCAGCTACGGCCGTTGCCGCACGGCCAAACCTAAATGCCCGCCTTGCGATCGTCGAGCACCCTTCGCAAATTCTTCACGAAATAAAATAACGGCCACGGCATGAGGAAACAAGCGGTTGGGTCGTCAGACCAATCAAGCGCCGTTCGGCGCACCCGGCAGCGGTGCCGGGAACAGGCAAAGATTCTCGGTTGGGAGTTCGACGTGACAGGTTTTCATACAAATGAATCGTGCGGCCGTCAGCGGCGCGCGATGTTTCTTGCTGGCGTCTCGACGCTGACGATTACAACGATCGTCTCCGTTTCCGCGGGGGCGCAGACGGCCCCGGGCAACGGCCCGAACGCATCGCCATCCCAATTGGAAACGATCACCGTCATCGGCAAAGAGCGCGACTATAAGGTCGACGTTCCCTCGGTCTCGAAACTGACCGAGCCGCTGGTCGACACGCCGCAATCGATCACCACCGTGACCAAGCAACTGATCGACGACCGGGGCGCCGCAACGTTGAACGATGCGCTGCGTAACGTGCCGGGCATCAGCCTTGGCGCCGGCGAATTCAGTTGGCAGGGCACGAATATAACGCTGCGCGGCTTCAATGCGCGCAACGACATCTATCTGGACGGTCAGCGCGATTTCGGCAGCTATTACCGCGACCCGTTCAACCTGGAAGAGGTGCAGGTTCTGGAAGGCCCGTCATCGATCCTGTTCGGGCGCGGATCGACCGGCGGCATCGTCAACCAGGTCAGTAAAACACCGACGATGAACCCGCTTCTGTCCGGCACCGTCAGCTTCGGCACCGACGCGACCAAGCGGGCGACGGTCGATATCGACCAACCATTGCCGGAACTGGGCGAAGGCGTTGCCGCACGGTTGAACGTGATGGGTCACGATTCGATGGTGGCCGGCCGCGA
This sequence comes from Alphaproteobacteria bacterium, assembly GCA_965276835.1. Classification (GTDB taxonomy): domain Bacteria; phylum Pseudomonadota; class Alphaproteobacteria; order BOG-932; family Roseiterribacteraceae; genus BOG-932. The sequence goes on along the minus strand of OZ255631.1, from coordinate 5,250,237 downwards.
TGTCGGCGAAAACGAACGTTACGGCGTGGCGCCCAGCCTGGCCTTCGGCCTGGGCACGCCGACCCGCTTTACCGTCAGCTTTTTTCACCAGACCGAAGACGACGTGCCGGATTACGGCCTTCCGTGGTTCGCCGGCAGCCCGGCCCCGGTCGCGCGCAACAATTTCTATGGCTTCAAAGGCGATTTCCTGAACACCGAAGCCAATATCGTCACCGCCAAGCTGGAGCATGATTTCAGCGACGCCATCCAGGTCCGCACGCAGTTGCGCTATGCCGACTATACCCGCGATTTCCGCATCAGCGAACCGGTCGTTCCGACGACCTACACGCCGGCAACCTCGCCGCTGGGGTCGATCATGATCAACCGCAACGAATGGATCGGCAACAGCGAAGAGACGATGCTGCAGGACCAGACGGACGCGACCTTCAAGTTCGAGACGGGCGCGCTGGAACACACGCTGGTGACCGGTTTCGAAGTCGGGTCGGAAAGCTCCGATCCGACATACAAGAACAGCATCAACACGCCGACCAACGGCCTGCTGCACCCGAACGAGAACCAGGCCTATACCGGACTGCCTTATTTGCGGCTGCGGTCCAACACGGATGCGAGCAGCTTCGCCGCTTATGTGCTGGACACGATCAAGATCGGCGACCAGTGGGAACTGACCGGCGGCTGGCGGTGGGACCATTTCGATTCCATCTTCAACGGCACCTATTTCACGGTGCCGCCGGCCCAACTGAACCAGTTCCTGAAATCCAACACGCAGTCGGAATTGGACCAGATTCCGAGCTATCGCGGGGCGGTCGTCTACAAGCCGACGCTGAATTCGAGCGTCTATTTCACCTACGGCACATCGTTCAACCCGTCGGCCGAAATGCTGACCCAGATCACCAGCGGCCGCAGTCTCGGCGTCGGATACGAGGGCTTGGCCCCGGAGAAGAACCAGAATTTCGAGCTCGGCACCAAGTGGGACCTGTTCAACCGCCAGCTCTCGCTGACCGCCGCCCTGTTCCGCGAGGAAAAGACCAACGCCCGCGTGCCCGACCCGTACAATTCCGGCTTTTCCATCACGGCCGGCAAGCAGCGGGTCGACGGTGTCGACCTGGAAGCGGTCGGCCACATCACCGACGCCTGGCAGTTCCATGCCGGCTACACCTATCTGCACAGCGTACAGGACGGGACCACGCTGACCGCGGGCTCCCCACCGATCGGCGCGGTGCTGGCCAATGTGCCGAAGCATTCGGCGACGCTGTGGACCGAGTATCGCCTGCCCTTCGGCCTGGAGCTGGGCGGCGGCGTCAATTACATGTCCAGCCGCGTGGCGCAGGTGACGGCGCCGGTCGAAACCGTGCCGGGATATGTCACCTTCGACGCAATGGCGAAGTATCCATTGACCGAGCAGATCATGTTGCAGGTCAATATCTACAACATCGCCGACCGGTACTATTACGACCAAATCCACAACTGGCACGTCATTCCTGGCGCCGGCCGGTCGGCGTTGTTCAGCGCCAGCTTCAGGTACTGATATCTTTTAACTGTTAGACAGCCGGCGCGCGGCGTTGCATGTTCTCCCGATCGGGTTCGATCGGGAGACATTCGACATGCTCAGTGAGTTCAAGGCCTTCGCCCTGCGGGGCAACGTCATCGACCTAGCGGTCGGCGTCATCGTCGGCGCCGCCTTCACCGGAATCGTCAACTCGCTGGTCACGGATATCCTGATGCCGCCGTTGGGCGTAGCGCTCGGCGGCATCGACTTCTCGGACTTCTTCTTTGTTCTGAAAGGCGATCATGCCGCCACGCTGGACGCCGCAAAAAAGGCCGGCGCGGTGACCCTGAATTACGGCGTCTTCATCAACGCCATCATCCGCTTCCTGATCGTCGCCTTCGCGATCTTCATGCTGGTGCGCTGGATCAACCGGCTGGTTACGTCGACCAAGAGCGCCCCCGCCGCGCCGACCAAGACCGAGGTGCTGCTGGAGGAAATCCGCGATCAGCTGAAAGCGCGGCCGCTGACCTGACCCCGAGGGTCAACGGCCCCTACTTGGCGGGCGGCGTCTCCGGCATTTTCGACACCTGGAACGGGGTGAACTGGCCCAGTTCGCAGAAATTGCCGGACCGCGCGACGCGGATGGTCTGCGAGTTGGAGCAGACCTGCGGCACATCGTTCAGATAGGTGAAGCCGTTTTCCATCGTCAGGCTGGGGCACGGCATCGGCATGGCGTTGGTATAGGTCTTGCCGTCTTTCATGAAGAAGATGATCGCGCTGTCGTTCATGATTTCGGTGTGATCGATCTGCGCCACGGCCAAGCAGATGCCGTTGCCCGCCGGCAGACCGCCCTCCTGGTCGGCCGGCGGTGCATCGTCCGAGCAGCCCGCCAACGCCAGAACACCAAACGCCAAAAGCGCCGCGAGATTTCGCGTCGAACCCATTCATCCCTCCACACCAGAACCGGGCCGCACCCTAATGCGGAATGCGGTCGGGGGAAATGCGATATTTTAGGCAGGCGCCAGCAACGCCAGAAGCTTTTCGTCCGGCGGGCGGCTGGAATCGCCGTCAGGGGCGATGGCCTGGATGCAGACATGGTCCGCGCCGGCGTCCCAGTGCGCCTGGATGCGCTTGCGGATCGCCGCCTCGTCGCCCCACGCGACCATCGCGTCGATGAACCGGTCGGAACCGCCGCCATCCAGGTCGCTTTCGCTGAAGCCCATGCGCAGCATGTTGTTGCGGTAGTTGGGCAGGGTCAGATAGGTCGACAGGTTCCTGCGGCCCGCCGCCCGCGCCTGCGCCGGGTCGGTCTGCAGCAGCACCTTCTGTTCCGGATATAACAGCTTGCTTGGCCCCAAAATCTCGCGGGCCTTGGCCGTATGCTCCGGCGTCACGTTATAGGGGTGCGCCCCCTCGGTCAGCTCGGCGGTCAGCTTCAGCATCTGGGGCCCAAGCGCGGCGATCACCGTCGGCGGCTTTTCGGCGGGGCGCGGCGCGATATAGGTCACCTTCGCCATGTCCTCAAGGTAACGGCGCATCTTGCCGATCGGCTTTTCGAAGACGTGCCCGCGCAAACCCTCGACCAGCGGGACGTGGGATACGCCCAGGCCCAGCAGGAAACGCCCGCCGGACTGTTCGGCCAGCGCCAGTTGCGCCGAGGCCATGGCGGCGGCATCGCGGGCATAGATGTTGGCGATGCCTGTCGCGATCACCAGCGACGTGGTGTTGGCCAGCAGCCAGGACGAATGGACCAGAACGTTCCGCCCAACCGCCTCGGGGATCCACAGCGCGCCATAGCCCCAGGCCTCGACCCGTTTGGCAAAGGCGGCGGCATCCTTAGCGCTCAAACTTTCCGTCGATCCCCAAACGCCAAGCTTTCCGATTTTCATATTCGTTTCCTCCGGCCGTCATATTCCATTGTTGAGACGGTCGGGGAAAGCCTCAAAGCGCGTGGCCGGGCAATCGGAGACAGCAAACCAAAACCGGGTTAACGCGGAGGGCGCAGAGGAGCCGCGGAGGGCGCAGAGGGTAAAGAAATCAATTCTTCTCCGCGATCTCAGCGGTTTCTCCGCGCCCTCCGCGTTAAAATCAGATCTTTTCAGGCAACCACCGTGATCTGTCGCTAGCGTTTGTTCTCTCTGCCCTACAGAGCGCAGCGGAATGTCAGATTAAATCGTACCTTGCCTGTGGCCGGATGTTCGCCGGCGGCCAATGGCGCGACCCCGTGGAATGTCAGCCGCGCCGGGCCGCCCCAGACGGCGACGTCGCCATGGCGCAGCAGGAAACGGCGCGGATGGTCCGTGCGCTTCTGCCCGCCGAACAGGAAGACGGCCGGCAGGCCGAGTGAGACGGACACGATCGGTTGGGCGAAATCACCCTCGTTGCGGTCCTGGTGCAGCGACAGGCGCGTGCCGGGCTGGTAACGATTGATCAGGCAGGAGTCCGGCTGGAATCCCGGAAAACCGGCTTCCGCTGCCGCGCGCGACGCAAGATCGGCGAAGCCCGGCGGAAAATCGGGCCAGGGGCGGCCGCTTTCCGGATCGATTGGGTCATAGCGATAACCGCTGCGGTCCGTTATCCAGCCGGCAGGCCCGCAATTGGTCATCGCGACGGACATCGTGAAGCCGCCCGGCGTCACCATGTTGCGGAACGGCGCAGCGGCGGTAACGGCATCGATGCCCGTCTGCAGCCTGTCCACATCCGGCAGGGCGAACCCGCGCAGCAGCACCGCCTCATCGGCCAGGATTTCGCGCGCAGGCTCCTGATCGGCGAAGAGGTCGAGCGCCGTCATGCCGCGTCGTGGAAGATGATGCCGAGCGTCAGCCGCTCGCCGGAGCGCAGGCGGCTGACGCCGTGGCGCAGATAGGCGCGCGACACGCCGCGCGAACCGCGAACAGGATGCTCGCGCACCGCGAAGACCACGGCGTCGCCTTGGGCGAGCGGCACCACATCGGCGCGCGACTGCATCCGTGCCCGCTGCTCCGTCAGCACGAACTCGCCGCCGGTGAAGTCGTCGCCAGGCCGCGACAGCAGGATCGCCACCTGAAGCGGGAACACGTGCTCGCCATAGAGGTCCTGATGCAGCCGGTTGTAGTCGCCGGGGCCATAGCGCAGCAGCAGCGGCGTCGGGCGCGACTGCCCTGCCCCACGGCAAAGCTCGACATACTCGGCATGGGCGGCCGGATAGCGCCGATCGATGCCCATCGCGATGTTCCAGCGATTGGCGACATCGGCAAGCGGCGGATAGAGCGCGGTCCGCATATCCGCGACCAGCCCGGGCAAAGGATAGGCGAAGTAGGCGTAACGCCCGCGCCCGTAAGCATGCCGTCCCATATCGACCCGCTTGCGGAACCGCGCATCCTGACCGTCGAGCGCCGCGAGTTGCTCGCATTGCGCGGTAGTCAGAAGGCCGGGCAAAACCGCCCAGCCTTCCGCGTCCAGTTCCGCCCCAATTGACTGCCAGTCAAGCCCGCCGATCATGCCGCGTTCTCACGGTCGAGCAGCGCGCGCTTGCGATCCACGCCCCAGCGATAGCCCGACAGCGAACCGTCATTGCGCACGACCCGATGGCACGGGATCGCGACCGCGATCTTGTTGGCCGCGCAGGCCCCGGCGACCGCGCGCACCGCCTTGGGCTGGCCCAAGCGTTCGGCGATGGTGGAATAGCTCACCGTCTCGCCGGCGGGGATCGCGCGCAATGCCTGCCAGACGCGTTGCTGGAAGGCAGTGCCACGCACATCCAGCGGCAGGTCGAAACCGGCAGCCGGGTTCTCGACACCAGCGACCACCCGCGCCACCAACTGCTCGAAGGTCTCGTCGCCGCCGATCAGCCGGGCGTTGGGAAATTGATCTTGCAGCGCGTGTAGCAGCGTTTCCGGATCGTCACCGAACTGGATCGCCGCGATGCCCTTATCGGTGGCGGCGACCAGAACCGAACCGATCGAACTTTCGCCGATGGCAAAGCGCAGAGTCTCCCCTGTCCCGCCTTTGCGGAACCGGGTCGGCGTCATGCCCAGGCGGGGCGTCGAGTCGGCATAGAAACGCCCGCTGGAGTTGAAGCCGGCGTCATAGATCGCCTCAGTCACCGTCGCCGCGTCGCCCAGCGCAACCCGTGCCCGCCGGGCGCGCACCGCATCGCCATAGGCCTTCGGCGTCACGCCGGTCGCCGCCTTAAAAACGCGGTGAAAGTGAAACGGGCTGATCCCGACCGCGTCGGCCAGGGCCGAAAGGCTGGGTGCGGTGTCGGCCTGCTCGATCAGCCGGCAGGCTTCGGCGACCGCCGCCGCCTGATGATCGGCCTGGTCCGGCTTGCAGCGCTTGCAGGCGCGAAAGCCGGCCCGCTCGGCTGCCTCGGTCGTTTCATGGAAGGCGACATTCTCCCGCCGCGCCAGCCGTGCCCCGCAGGACGGGCGGCAGTACACGCCGGTCGTGGCGACCGAATAAAAGAAGTTTCCATCAGCATTTCGGTCGCGGCCGGCCACGGCCTGCCAGCGATCGGCATCGGTCGTATAGATAGCTGTGTTCAGCCGTTCCGCGACGGGCATCGTCTGTACCGCGTTCATGAGTGTCTCCATCTTAATATGGTGCGCCGGGCGGCGCGTCACGATGGAGTATGGGCAGGGCGGGAGCACCAAACACTCCGCCTCTTGCGGTCGAATTCGGAAAGCAAATTAAATCACTCCGCGACCTCCGCGTTAAATGGATTTTCCTGATTTTTAACGCAGAGGACGCGGAGTAGGCGCAGAGAGCGCGGAGTAAAACACAGTTGTCTCAGTGCACGTCTTCGACTTGGTCGGAATAGGCGCCGTAGCCTTCGACCTCCATGTCCTTGCGGTGCACGAAGCGCAGCGAGGCGCCGTTGATGCAGTAGCGCAAGCCGCCGCGGTCGCGCGGGCCGTCGTCGAAGACATGGCCCAGGTGGCTGTCGCCGTGGGTCGAGCGCACCTCGACGCGGACCATGCCGTGCGTGGTGTCGCGGATTTCGCTGACATGCGCCGGCTCGATCGGCTTGGTGAAGCTCGGCCAGCCGCAGCCGGATTCGAACTTGTCCGATGAGGCGAACAGCGGCTCGCCCGACACGATATCGACATAGATGCCGGGCTCGTGATTATGCAGATACGGCCCGGTCCCCGGACGCTCCGTGCCGCTTTGCTGCGTCACGCGATATTGCTCGGGCGTCAGCTTCGCGATGGCTTCGGGGTCTTTGTGATAATCGGGCATGGCTCTCTCCTGCGCGAACGATTCAGGCGTGGTTCATATTGAAATATGCAGCCACGTTCGTCCTGCAATACGCAAGAGTTACACACGCGTCACGTCTGCTTTTCGACCTGCCGGGCGCGGAAAGGGTCGAACAATATGCACGACAGGCCGCACGGGTCTTCACAATGGGGATAGAAGCTCCCTAGGGTCTCCAGAGGAACGACGGGACCGAATCGAACGGGTGGGGAATGGCCGAGAGTAGCTGGGACGATGTTTGCGACGTGCTGGTCGCGGGTTCGGGCGGGGGTGCGCTGATCGGCGCCTATAGCGCTGGATCGCGCGGACTGAAGACCATCGTCGTGGAGGCGACGGATAAGTTCGGCGGCACCACCGCCTATTCCGGGTCGGGCATGTGGCATCCTGGCAACCCGGTGCTGGAACGCTCCGGCGTGCCGGACGACCCGGCCGCGGCCCGCGCCTATTACAAGGCGGTCGTCGGGTCCCGCACGCCGGAAGCCTTGCAGGACGCCTATCTCGACACCGGCCCCAAGATGATCGAAGAGCTGGAACGCAATCCGAACTTCAAGTTCGTGGTGTTTCCCTGGCCCGACTATTACGGCAACGTCGCCAACGCCCATCCCGAGGGACGGCATATCGTCAGCCAAACCATCACGGCGTCCGAGCTGGGCGAGATGCGGCAGCATATCCGCCCGACTCTCTCGACCGAACGCGAGGGCCAGAAACCGAGCGACACGCTGATGGGCGGGCAGGCTTTGATCGGGCGCGCCCTGCTGGCCAACCAAAGTACCGGCAATGTCGAACTGCGGCTTTCCACGCCGCTGGATCGGTTGATTGTCGAGGATGGCGCGGTCGTGGGTGGCGAGGTTGTCGCCGACGGCAAGCGGCGGCGCATCCGCGCGCGGCGCGGCGTGCTGCTGGCCGCCGGCGGTTTCGAACAGAACAATGAATTGCGCAAGAAATACGGGATTGCCGGCCCGAACACATGGTCGGTCGGCGGGCTGGGCAGCCAGGGCAAGGCGCTGGAGGCGGCGATCGCCATCGGCGCCGCCACCGACTTGATGGACCAGGCCTGGTGGTCGCCCGGCCTGATGCATCCGGACGGCACCGCGACCTTCACGGTCGGCATCCTGGGCGGGATCATGGTGAACGGCGCCGGCAAGCGGTTCGCCAACGAATCGATGGCCTATGACCGACTTGGCCGGGAAATGCTGAAGGGCGAAAAGACCGGTGTCCGGCACATCCCTTGCTGGATGATCTGGGACAAACGATTCCGCAACGAACCGCCGGTCATGAATGCCTCGGTGGCGCTGCGGCCGGAGGGGGACTATATCGCGGCCGGCCTGTGGAAGACGTCCGACACGCTCGACGGTTTGGCCGAGCAGATCGGCGTCCCCGCCGGCGCATTCAAGGAGACCGTCCGCCAGTTCAACGGGTTCGCCGAAGCCGGTGTCGATGAGGCGTTCCACCGGGGCGAGGAGCCGTACGAGAAATTCATCTTCGCCGCCGCCGAATATCTGGAAAACATGGTCTCGAACGAGGGGAAGATGGCCAAGGGTCCGGCCGAGAAAGGCCCCAATCCGGGCTTGACGCCGATTACCGAGCCACCGTTCTACGCCGCGCAGATCGCCGTCTCGGACCTCGGCACCAAGGGCGGCCTCAAGACGGATGCCACTGCGCGGGTCTTGAGGCCAGACGGGTCGGCTATTCCCGGCCTTTACGCGGCGGGCAACACCATGGCCGCGGTCAGCGGCGAAGCCTATCCGGGCGGCGGCAATCCGATCGGATCCTCTGCGGTCTTCTCCTATCTGGCCGCGCTCGACATGGCCGCGGCATGACGGCCTGAAAGCCGTTCAGAACTGCCAGCGCAACCCGGCCGAGACGTTCTGGTAACTGGTGTTGCCGGTATACAGGATGCCGTCGTAACGAGCGTAGAGTGGGAAGTTCGGGCCCGACGCCACGGTAACGCCGACGCTGACGTTCGCCGGAATGCAGGAAAGTGCTGTGCTGACGATTGTACGAAGCTGACTGGTCGGCATCGAAAACTCACCCTTTCCCGGGGTGGGGCTGGCATGAAACGGCCGACACCGAATAATCGCCGGCAGAGGCTGATAGAGAAAGGATAATTTTTAATCCTGGAGATTCGCCATTCTTTTCATTCGTAACCGGTGGCGTGGGCAGGAAAGACGTCAGCACAAAGAATATGCACCGGTTTCGGGCCGCAATCCGTCAGGAAGCCTTGGAAGACCCGAGCAGCCAGCCGAAAGCACGGCGCACGAAACCTGCCGCATCGGTTGCCGGCAAGTCGCCGTGAGCGAACAGCACCCGCTCGATCGGCCATGCGAGGACCTTACTGAGCACAGTCCGAGCCGCTCGGCGGTTCAGGAAACTCGTCCGCCAATCCCGCGGAGCACCCGCGTTGGGGGCAACGATCCCACCCAGCCGGGCAAGGACGCCGCGCCATCCCCTGAACCAGTCGCGCGGAAAATTCTGGATCAAATCGGCGAACAGGACCGTGCGGCTGGCGCGATGGAAGAACACGATCTCGGTCAACGCAAAGCTTCCGTGCAGGGCGACCTGGTCGATGTCGGCCGTCCATTCGGGCTCGGGCGCGTCGTCAAGCTCGGCGTCGAAGACAAGGTCCTTACGCTTTCGTCGCAACTTTGGCGACGCGTAGAGGCGTGCGGCTGGATAGGCCGATTTCCACTCATCGAGAAAAAGATGGTGAAGTGCGTTAGGCGAGACGAGGTGGCATACCGGACCGAGCGCGTCGATTGCAGAGCGAAGCGAGTCCGATAGCGCGATGGGCGACCAAACGAACAGGCCGCCGTCGGACAAGCGGATCACGGCCATCCGCGTTGAATAGGGGAAGCCATAAAACGGCGTCACTGGACCATCGGCCATCCAGATTTCGCGGCCGAATTGCAGCAGGGGCTCAATCATGCATCCATCGCCGGCAACATGTGCCAGACTTGGTTATGACGCAGTGGTCACTCAAGACGCCGCCGATCCCGATGTGCAGCCCGCCTGGCAACATTGCCGGACCATCGGCGCGGGGCATTCCAGTACGAGTGTTCGGCGCATCGCGCGTCACCATGAGCCGCGCCCTTTAAAAAAATTGATCAGGTCGAATTTAGCTGGCTTGAAAAATGCGCCGACACTCAGAATTTGAAACACCCACTCGGGCTAAACTCACGACCTGAAAATTTAATGGCGCGCGACCGCTAATGACCGCGGCTCGTGTATATTCCCGACTGGTCGGTACTAGCCTGTTTAGGCTCGAAGTCTCTATCAGCGATATTCTCAATCCAGATCAGCCCACCGGTTTCATTTCGAATTTTGAGGCAAACATCGTGGGAAGTGCCGTTTGTTAGTTCATCGCGAACAAGCGTTGGAAGGATGCGGATCGTTGCTCGACGCGCCACGTCCAAACTCTCAAGCTCAACGCCTTGATCGTCGCAATAGCAGTTTTCGCCAATTTCAAAATCGAAGTAGAAACGCGGCATCTGGTTAGCTTCTCCCATACAAGGAGCGGCACGCACTCCAAGTTACAGTTTATTTTTGTGGTAGGTGTCGCGGCAGTAAGACACAGGAAACGTATACGGTAACAGCTCATATCGCTAAGGCAATATGAAGAATTGAAAAAACCTCCCAGGGTTTGAGCAGGCGACACTCTTGCGTTGCCGGTATGCTATACTTACGGGCAATTCAAGCGGCATCTCACTTGCCGCTGCCGCGCGGCAACTTCGAAGTACCCCAAATGCCCCGTCCACCTTGTGGCGCATTTCTGGAACGACCGTGACGTTGAAGACCTCCGTCATTCATGGTCGGTCAGAAGTCCAAGTTTGATAATTCCGGCGCATGCCGAGCGAAAGCCTCGTCGCTGAGGAACATCGCGGCGCAGACGGCTACACCGCACATGCGCGATAAACTTCTGGCGATGGCGGACGACTGGGAGGCAAAGGCGATCGCGTTCGATGCGGCCTTGGCGAAAACTTCACGACCTGACGGTTAGATTTTTTGTTGAGAATGAGTCCGGGGAACGGAAATGTCCAAGGACAAGGCGACCATCGGCCGTCTCGAGCACACACGCATCGATCTGGCCGATGCATATCAGGTTGCATATTGGACAGAGAAATTCGCTGTCACCGCCGAGCGCCTAAAAGCAGCAGTCGAAGTTGCTGGACCGCAGGCGGCGGATGTTGAGCGCAACCTAAATATGCGCAAGTGTTGATTAGTCGGATTTTGCCGCCCAGCTGGCGGTAACGGATGGACGCGTCCGTCCAGAAACGCCGCATGCATTAGCCCGTAAATTCCAGCCTAATCGGCGTGTTGGTGATTCAACATATTCTGGCGCTTTGACAGCCATAAAACAGCGAATGCAGACGCGCATCCAACGTAAGCGCCGGCGATCACATCGCTGACGAAATGCAAATTCAGCACCACCAGCCCTGTGGCCGCACCGGCGCAAATCATACACCAAATCGGTGCAAGGCGTGGCCAGATGTGCCACGCCATCGCAACGATCGACACGACCGCGGTCATATGTCCTGACGGGAAAGACGACCAGCCGGCACCGCCGTGAAATGGGAAAAACCCGAACACGCCATCGTGTGCCAAAGACGGATTGTTATAGATCCAGGTTTCCGGCCAGGTTCTCCCAAAGGCCCACTTGAGCAGCGTTTTAATTGCTGAGGCAAAGACGAAGCTGCTGCTGATGAGGATAATCGATCGCAGACCGATTAGCCGGGATAAAAAACCCCTGCACAAAACGAGCACCGGTAACAGAAGGATGAGCAAAACGGAGATTGTTGTCAGTAAGTCGGGCAATCGCGTCAGGAGCGTAAACAATGGTCGCAATGGCCCCCCGGGGCGCACCAGGTCGTGAGCCAAGAAGGCCGCGGGCTGATCGACCAACCGATAAGTCAGAAGCACAAGAGCGATAACGAATAAGCTCACCCCAACCCAATTAAGCAACGGCCGGTGCAAGAATTTGAAATCGTTCCTATCGGGGAGTTGTGGAGGGATGCGTTCAGAAATAACCGTGCTGGAGGCAGGAGACATCAGTTTTGCGCACCCGTTTCAGTATAAACGACAACCAACCTTGCATCTTGGTTGATCGTCCGGCTGCGTATCGGCCGGTCAATCATCCGAATTATACTCTATCTGGAAGCACCTGCCGCAGCTAAGGCAGATGATTGTGAGCCAATCGGATCTACCTCCGAAGATACCGCAATGTGGTTCAACTGCGCACGGTAGGCTGAATGGTCTCGGCGCTCATGGTCTCCCCGCTTGAAAATCTTGTGTGCGCGTTCAGTCTCTATAAAGGTGAAATTCGTCCACGCGGCAATATAATTTGATTTATTATGGATTACTCCAGATTAATATTTTGATTCTGGGATAAAAGCTTAAATGGATAGTCCTTAATATTTCTAGACTGCTTCGCGGTCTAAAAATATTATGCGCCTGTCTTTTGACTTGGCAAGAGCATTGCTTTTCGCAATCAGGCGCTTCGCGGCGTCTGATAGGCGGTTACTGTACCCTCAGGCGCCGCTTATCCTGTAGGAACTGGCCCTGGTCGTTTGGCTTATCCGAATGACCAGGGAATTTTATGAGTCTGAATCTCCAAAGACGGGCTCCAGTGCAATCCTCGGATGCAATCTAGTGCCGTGTGCGAGACAATCCTGCATGGAAGGTAATCCCGCTTGTTTTTTCAAACACGAGCGTTACCCCTCTGATAACGGCGCTGTCTGAAATATTGGGAATGATCTTCACCTGGTACAGCTGGCCGTCGCTGTAACCATGCAATTGCCTGATGACCGTATCGCAGGTGTGCCCGGCAAATAGGATGTCATATTCAAGATCAGGATAGTCTAGTTTGCAGATCGCACTCGTTATCGAAGCGCCGATGCTTGAGCGATCGAGGCAAAAGACGTCGGAAATCGCCTTCGAAAACCAGCGAACCTCCAAGGCCGGATCAACGACGACAACCGGTTTGTCGCAAAGCGCGATAAGGCTTTCCATCTCCGCGGACGTCCGATCAAGCTCTTCAGTTTTCTGCAATAATCTCGACCCGACCGTTTCAAGCAACCGATTGAACATCTCCACCTGCCCAACGATCGGCGGGGGCGCCAAGACGGCTTTGAGCATTCCTTCGTCATGGACGGTGGAAATCGCCACGTTACCGTCGCTATTGTCGCTGAGGGCGAGAAGCGCACGCGAACGCTCGCAGAATTTAGCATGGTCGAACGGCAGAGAGAGAAAGTCGGTTGTACCCGCTTCAAACGCCAACCTGCGTGCGTCGTGATCTTGGTGAGCGGTCACCATAACGGCAGGAACATCTCCGCAATGCGGGAAATCGCGAAACCTGCGGATGAGTTCGACGCCATCTATGAAGGGCATCTTAAAATCTGTGATCAACAGGTCGGGAGTGTACTGGTAGGCATAGACCAACGCCTCGATAGGATCCTCAAACGCATGCACGTCGGCTTTCGCGTCCACACGCGAAATCAACATCGACATAACGCGTCGATTGGTCGGCTGATCGTCCACGATGATGACCCGCTTCATGCAGATACCCTTCTGTACCGGCGCACTCCATAGCGCCGATTCCTAACACTGTTGACCGCCATGCAAACGACGACAACATAAATAATTTTCCTCTTGTTCTTCGGCCGAACTGATGAAAATTAAAGCCAACTCGCCACACTGATCGGTACTAATCCCCTCAGACAGTATTTCCGGGCTCGGTGGCGTAATTGGGACCATCCTCCCGAGGTAAGTGCATATTGTTCATGCTCCAGATGGCCGCCTGCGTCCGATTTTCAACGTTGATCTTACGGAGCAACGCTTTCAAGTGGACCTTCACCGTCGCTTCAGCCATATCGAGATCCCGCGCGATCGTCTTATTCGGCAAGCCGTTTTCAAGACAACGCAGAATTTGGCTTTCGCGGGTTGAGAGCGGAGAGCGGAGGTTGCCGGGCGCCTGTGCCACCGCTCGAAGCGCGCGCGGCATGGCGGACGCGGTCAGCGATGCCGGCGCAGTGAAGATGTCTTCACCCAGAAGGATCAACGCGAGCGAAATTTGCAAAGCCTCCGAGGAAATGTCCTTCGGCAAGAAGCCGCGCGCGCCACCCTGCATCGCCAAATCCAAATCCCGCTGGCTCATTTGATCCGCCAAGACGACAATACCGACCTTCGGAAACCGATCGGTTATCGACCTCAGGGATTCAAACGACGCCGGGAAGTCTTCATCCGCATCGCAGACCATCAAATTGGCGCTAAATTCTTCGGAACACATCGCGCTGTGCGCCTCGTGAAGCGAGCGCACCTCTGCAACGATCTGGGTGGTCGTACTTGCCAGGATGCGCCGCAGTCCCTCACGGAACAGGCGGTTTCCACTGCACAACACCAGATTGCTGCCGGTGGAGCGATCGCCCCGGTTAGCGTTAACGGAATAAACAGGCGTCAAACTTACCATCGCACCCTCACTTTCATTTCAGATCCCAACCTCCCAACCATGGAAGTTTGCCTCCACGGCAATGTCGGCGCGCTACCGCCGCCATTCAGTTTCGGACCCTACTAGAGCGTATAGCTAATACAAATGTTCCACTTCGTGACAATTTAGTGATGCCTTACATATACTGAAATACATAAATCGTAATCTAAAAGTTGTAGAACTGAGTAACCCATTGATAATTATGAACTATCCCGACCTTTAAAAATCTAAGAACCCCAGTTTTTGCTGTAATTTAGCGTTTTGCAGGCGGGTACGAGGTGTCAAATTGAGGCTTGGTCACAGAATTGGCACAGAAGTTCCAGCGCGCCAGAGTCAAAAATTCCGGGGATCGTAGTCGGTTATGTCCCCTGATATGACAAGTAAAGACAAGGATCCGACGGAGGTCTGAACATCGACGGCGGAAATAGCCGCGCCGGGCGTAGACGTCTGCATAAACAGGCTAGTCTAGAATCTTAAGAGGATCGTGGGCCGAAAATTCGACGATCGTCGCGTCGTTCCGCGCGAAATGTTATGTCGCGTGTCTCCAACGATGGATTGCGAGCGCCCGCGAGACCTCCAGGACCTGTCGAGCGGCATGACGCCCGGGCTCCAATAGCCTTGCAACATCGACCAACGGCAGCTGGTTTTCTGGACCGCCGGGATGTTTATCCCGGGCGATAGGAGCAGGTTGTCCTTGTTCGAGGTTCATCCGAACACCTTTATTGTTTTGTCGGGTCGATGCCAAAAGCAGCGCAATCCAATCGACCACTTATGCTTCAGTAAACCCTCGAACGCAGGACTTTCAAATCAATCAAACGGCTGCATGCCGATTTAAAATGGATTAGCCCGGAATGACAATCGAGCAAGACGCGGCGATTTTATAAAAGACTAAATGAATTCGACGATATTCCAGATTAAACGTCGGAATTAAATTACATTTTTTTGTTCTCAATCATACCATAGATTGGAACACAGGTCGATTATGTATATCACAAGCCGCTGATTACCTACATTTAACGGCCGACATCCCAAATGAGCTACCACCACACTACCTACATTGGCTATGATTTTTACCCAGCCACCAATAAGGGTAGTCCATCTACTTATTGGATTTAAGTTTTATTTTAAAACATTCTCCATACCCTAATGGATGCACCTAATTCTCTATTAGGAAGATGGATATGCCCCAAGACAACCTTTCGCTCTTCGTACGCGACCAACCCACAATTCAAATGGTGCCTCACCGCGTTGCGCAAGCCGAACGCGCCGAGGAAGAGACGGGCATTAGAGATATATGGCGCATATTAGTGCGCCGGCGGTGGCTCATTATCCTGACGGTGGTAACGCTGATGGTGTCAGCCATCGGTGTCGTCGAAACGCTTACCCCCCGATATACCACTGAAGCCTTGTTGATGGTCGGAGACCAGCAGCCGCACATGCTGGATTTGCAATCCGTCGTTACCGGTGTCGAAACCGAGATAACGGAAAGCGAAATTCAGATCATCAAATCGCGCCGGATTGCGCGTCTCGTGATCGAGAAACTGGATCTTCTCCATAATCCCAGCTTCGTGCCGCAAAAAACTCAAGCGGGCTGGCAGGCCAGTCTCGCGCAGGATGTCAGTGATTTTTGGAAGACGGTCGCAAACGTGACCGGGCTGAAGAGTACTGCCGCCAAACCGCCAAAGGCGCTCGACGAAGATATAGCGATGGCGCGCGGCGTCGACAGTCTCCTCAAGCATCTGGAGGTGACAGCCAAAGGCCGGTCACGGGTAATCGGCATCTCATACGAATCGCCCGATCCCGAAATGGCCGCCGCCATAACCAATGAGGTCGCGCAAGCCTATATTCAGGATCAGCTGACCGCCAAATTGCAGGCGACTATTCAGGCGAACCAATGGCTGACCGAAAGGGTCGCCGACCTGCGCAATCAGGTGATCGGCACCGACCGTCGTGTCCAACAGCGCAAAATCGAGGCGGGCATCACGGAGGGCAAGCAGGTCGATCTGGTCAACGAACAGATATCGAGCCTCAGCGAGCAGCTAATTCTGGCGGAGGCCGACGAAGCCCAGGCGGATTCCAAGGTTGCAGAATCCGGGCAAGCGTCTCGTACCGGAACCGCGATCAGCGATGTCGCGGCGTCTCCGGTCGTCCAGAAACTGCGCGCCGACCAGGCGGACCTGCGTCAGAAGATTGCGCAAGCGGAGCAGACCATGGGTGAAAAAAGCCCGGTGCTGATCCAGTTGCGTGCACAACTAGCCGCAAACTCCTCAGCACTCGGAGGAGAATCGTCCAGGGTTGTTTCAGGGCTCGCCAACAACGCATCCATCGCCCACGCCCGCGTAACGGCGTTGTCGAATGCGCTGGCGACACTGAAGAAAGAGGCCGGCAAGGCCGACGCCGCGGATGTCGACATCGCAGCGGAAGAACGCGAAGCAGCCGCCAACCACAATTTGTACGATCGGCTTTTGTCGCGCGCCAAGGAAACCAGCATCGAGAGCGGGCTGCAACAGCCTGACGCCCACATAGTCTCTACTGCAGACGTTCCGGTCCATCCCAGCTTCCCGAATAAGCCCCTGGTACTGCTCTTGGCTTTCGTTGGCGCCGGGCTGGTTGCGGTGTTGCTCGTCATCGGCCTCGAAAGCGTAGACCAAGGATTTCGTGAGCTTAATCAGGTCGAAAATGGACTTGGCGTGTCGGCGCTCGGGTTTATCCCCAAACTGCGCCCGACGGAACACCCGGAAACGCTTGTTCTTTCCAAGCCTTTCTCGGCCTACACCGAAGCGATCCGGGGCATTTATACCAGCCTCATCCTTTCGGACGTCGATCACCCGCCCAAGATCGTTCTTATCACTTCCGCCCTGCCCGGCGAAGGCAAATCGGCCACCTCGATTGCTCTGGCACGCCTGGTTGCGCGGTCAGGGAGGAAAGCCGTCGTCATCGATAGCGACCTTCGAAACCCGCGTATCCATCTCGAATTCGGCGTTCCGATCCGTCCCGGACTTGTCGATTATCTAGCGGGGCGGGCTTCGCTCGATGACGTCCTATTGAAGGATACGAAGTCCGATGCCTTCGTTCTGCCGCCAGGCACCCACGCTCCCAACCCGACCGACGTGTTCAGTTCGGACAACATGCAACGGCTGTTGCGCGCCCTGTCCGCGACATTCGATCTGATTATCCTGGACTCCGCACCTTTGCTTGCCGTGTCCGACACTCGAAACCTTTGCCGCTTGGCCGACAAAGTTCTGATGGTGGTGCGCTGGCAGCATACGCCGAAAGCCGCCGTTGCCCTCGCTATCCGTCAAATTTTGGCGGCGGGCGGCAATATGGCCGGCGTTCTCTTGACGATGGCGGACATGAAACGCCTGCCCGCCTTGGCCGGCTCTGCTTATTACCCAGCGCAATTGCCCTCGCGGCGAGAAATACAGACCTCTTAGTGAGCATGCCCATCGATAACCTTCTGAGCGCCCAATTTTACTTTCTGGAAACCTCCGGCACGGACCAGAATCCGCGTCACGCGACATAAAGGGATAATGCACATGACAAACCGAATAACCATTCTGATTTCCGACGACAACCGCCTGTTTCGCGAAGGTGTGAAGCTCATTTTGTCAAACCGCAAAATGGATATCGTCGGTGAAGTCCGCTCGCTGACGGAAGCGGTCGAACATATTCGCGAAGCCGACGAGAAGCCGAGCCTGATCCTCTGCGATCCGTCGCTGGACACAGAGGTGGAATTCTCAGTGATGAAGGAAATCAGTCAGCAATTTCCGGAGATCAAGATCGTACTTCTGAGCGACCGCATTGCGGCGCCTTGGCTGGAAAAGGCTGTCAACGCAGGTGCAAGCGGGTTCCTTCCGAAAGATATATCGGCTGATGCCCTGCGGTATTCGCTGGAACTGGTTCAACTGGGCGAACGGATATTCCCGATGTTCCACTCGCTGCTGGACACCAAACGTTATGCGCCGACGGTGCCATCAATGATTTCGGCGATCTCCAATTCGCGTTCGGTTCCACTTTCGGAACGTGAAGTTCAGATCCTCGGATGCCTGGTCGGCGGATTACCCAATAAAACGATCGCCCGAAACCTCAATATGGCCGAGGCGACGGTGAAGGTGCATCTGAAAACGCTGCTTCGGAAAATCAACGTTCAAAACCGCACACAGGCCGCCATCTGGGGCATCAATTGCGGTTCGCTGCCCGGCTCGCATTCGCTGGCCGCCGGTGCGGACGACATTTGAAGCCGCGTTGCAGACGTCAACAATACCCGCATCAAATCAATTTCCACTTTTTAAGTAGGAACTCAAAAAATGAACAACACACTACGCTATGGCTCTATCGTCGGCATCATGCTGCTCATTGCCGGCTGCGCATCGGACGGCGCCGGCCTGCCGCCCCTCTCCTCCTCCGCCACGCTGGACGACTCGTACGTGCTCGGCGCGGGCGATAAGCTCCAGATCGCGCTTTACGACGCGAATCTTGGGACAGACCGTCCCGCGGTCGGAAATGGCGGCGAGCAGTTTACGGTTTCTGAGAGCGGCTCGGTCGATGCCCCGATGATCGGCGCAGTCCCCGCGGCCGGGCTGACCGTCGACCAGTTGAAAGAGCAGATTACCGCCAAGCTTGCACAAGGATACCTGAAGCATCCGAAGGTCGGTGTCGAGCTGGTAACCTACAGACCCTTCTACATTGTCGGCGAAGTGAATCATCCAGGCGCGTATCCCTGCACGGCCCGGTCACGCGTCCTATCGGCCGTGGCGATCGCCGGCGGCTACACCTATCGGGCGAACGAGGATTTCGCGGTCGTCGAACGCAAGCAGGGCGATAAGATCGTTTCCGGTCGTGTTGGACCCGACACAGCCATTCTGCCGGATGACGTCATCAGGATTACCCAGCGCTATTTCTGAGTTCGGGCGATGGACTGCGCGTTCGCGCAGGATCTTATATTATGGAATTTCATAATATAAATATCGACCGACGGCCTATTAGTGTATTGCAACCGCGCTTCAGCCGAATATCCTCATCCCGGCCGAGCAATTTCCGCCTCGGGCGTGTCAAATAAGGAGAATGGGATGTTTAGTGTTCGCGGGGTTCGGGCCATCGGGCTTCTATCGTCACTTTGCATTATGGGCGACGCCCATCTGGCCATGGCCCAGGACTTGACGCCGAACACGGTGCCCGATCTGACGCGACCGGAGGTTCCGGAGCAAACGCTGAGCGTCGGGCAGCGGCCGCATCCGGAATATGACGAAGTCGGCTACCGCCTGGGGAGCTATGTCCTGAAGCCGACGATATCGGCCGCCGAAACACTCGACAGCAATATCCTGGGCTCATCGGCATTCGAGCGCTCCGACTTTTTTACCAGCGTGAAGCCCACGGTGAGTTTGGACTCGGATTGGGCCCAAGACGCCGTTTCGCTTTATGCGGAAGGCGGCATCGACCGGTATGCCCGCTACACATCCGAAAATGTCGAAAACTTCCTTGTCCGCGGCGACGGCCGGCTCGATATCGAGCGCGGCCAGACACTGGCCTTTGAGGCCGCCTATCAAGTAGCCCACGAATCGCGTTATTCGCCGGAATCTCAGGCCGCTGTCAGCCTCGCAGGCGGAGGCGACTACGCGCGATATCCGACCCAGTACGCGGTGAGCACTGCGCAGTTCACATATATTTATTCGCCCAGCCGGCTGGGGTTCGAACTTTTGGGTTCGATCAACAAATACGCCTATACGAATGAGCCGACGCTAAACGGCGGCCTGGCCATCGAAGGCGACCGAAACCGGGTGGAATACGTGCTGAACCCGCGTGTCAGCTACGAGTTGAGTCCGGGATATCAAGCGTTCGTGGAGGGATGGGGCAACCGGCGCCAATATGATTCGGTTTTCGATGCGACACCCGATCACCTGAAACGGAGTTCTTCCGGTTACGCGGTCGCAACCGGAACGCAGCTTCAATTGGGCAATGTCGTTTCCGGCGAAATCTATATCGGGTACCAGGACCAGATGTATGACGACGCTCGGCTGTCGCCGAATGCCGGCCTGTATCTGGGCGGTTCGGTTCTTTGGAATGTCACGACATTGACGTCGCTGAAATTTGCCGTCTCCCGCAGTGTCCAGGAAACTATCCTTGTCGGCAGCTCGGGCTTTTGGGATACCGAGGCGAGTGTGACGGCGGAACATGAATTGTTGCGAAACATTCTCATCACCGCGGGCATAAATTACAGCCTGAACGACTATGAGGGCATCGCGCGAAGCGACACCACGATTTCGGGAAGCGTCGGCGCACGCTGGAAATTTACCCAGGTCTACAGCGTAGGCCTTACGGGTATAATCCAGCATCGAAACTCCAATCTTTCGATCAATAGTTTTACCCGCGCGGTCATCGGAATCGACGTGAAAGCCGCGTTCTGACACCCAGGCGATCGACCTACCCGTAATTTCCAGCTGACTGAACACCTATCCAAGATAGTCACATGTATTTCGAATTTTCCTAACTTCGGATCGAAATGACCGTCGATATGAGGATTTCCGCCATTTCGGCGACGTAGTTTTGTTCCCATTGCGTGGAACACTCAAAGGTATTACCCACGTTTTCGCCGGTCTATATACATAAAGATTAGAATTACTCATTTATTATTTAACATAGCTACGTTCTAATACTTATGCTCAGTCGTGAACGTGCAGTTGCGATGATAGAAAATCGACACCGAGACATTGAGGTGTTCGATGGTTATCAGGACCGCGCTGCTCACGAATTTCATCCCTCCATATCGGCTTCCGTTGCTCCATGCGCTCCAGGATCATCTCGGTGAGCTGAAGATCTTTGTCTCGACACAGATGGAGGGGGATCGCCCGTGGATTCCCGACGTGGGATCGCTGACCGTCGTTCAGCAAAAACGATGACATTCGAGCGGACCAGGCATCATCCGTCGGGCTTTTCATTCCGAATGTTCATCCATTTTCCATACGACACTCTTGCCCAATTGTGGCGGTATCGCCCGGAGGTTCTGGTCTCCAGCGAATTTGGGCTGCGCACGCTTCAGGCGGTGATCTATCGCGCGATGCATCCGCGCGCACGCCTGATTGTATGGGCAACTCTCTCTGAAGAGACTGAAAAAGGCTGGGGGCTCGCCCGACGGCTACTGAGGCGCGCGATACTGAAGATGACCGACGCGGTTATCTGCAACGGCAACAGCGGTGCACGATACGTGCGCAGCATGGGTTTCCCGGCGTCGCAGACCTTTATCGTCAACCAGCCGGTTGACGTTGATATGTTCTCCGCGCTGCCGGCGGATCGTGGACCGGAAAATGCCCACCGGCTGCTGTTTTCAGGCCGTCTGATTCCTGCAAAGGCCGTTGTCCAGCTGCAGGAAACGTTGTCGCGGTGGGCCCGCGCAAATCCGACGCGCCAACTGGAAATTGCGTGGGTTGGAGACGGCGAGCTGCGGGGTCGCCTGGAGCAAGCCTCTCTCCCAGCGAATTTCAAGCAGGTTTTTCACGGTAACAAGGCCTACGCCGAACTTCCCGACGCCTACCGGGACTGCGGGGCGCTGATCCTCCCATCGTTGATGGACGAGTGGGGCCTGGTGGTAAACGAAGCCATGGCAAGCGGGCTGGTTGTGATGGGAAGCATCTACAGCCAGGCCGCCATCGAAATGGTTGAAGAAGGCAAGAACGGGTGGCTGATCGACCCCCTTAATCCTGCCTCCATCGAGGCGGCGCTCGATGCGCTTTACGACGCTTCGCCGGATGTCCTTAGGGAAATGCGAGTCGCGGCACGCGAGCGTGCCTTGAAGATTACGCCACGCCGCGCGGCTGCACGGCTGTACTCCGCCATCAAGGTCGTACGGCATGACCCTTCCGAGGTGAAAGCTAAAAGACTGGCCGCCGTCGGCGAGGCTAGCGCCTCGGCTTGCCGCGTTCGTTCACTCGACGTCGTGCAATAGGAGCGAGCGATGTCCGAGATGCTCGTCAATTCGCCCGACCTCGCAGCGTTGCGCGGGGACATCGGCGCCACAGCAATCCCAATTCATTCATCCGCTGTCGGTACGCGTCGGTGGCCCGACCAATTGGGAAACGAAAGCCTACGAAGCCTGATTTCTACTGGTGTGCGGATCGCTGACGCTGTCTTCATTGTCGGTGCCGCCCTCATCGCCTACTCCTTTGGGAATAACAACAGCGAGGCATTCCCTGCCTACGCGTCTGACGTAGTTCTGTCTGTGTTGCTCGTTAGTCTCTATTTTCAGTACGCTGGGCTTTACAAGATCGCCAGCATGCGATCCCCCAACACGCAGATATCGAAAGTTATACTTTCCTATACCGGCGTTTCAGCGACACTTATAGTCATCGATTATCTGACGAAAATTTCCAGCGACATCTCTCGGTCCTGGCTGATTATTTGGTTCTTGATCACAATCGCTTCTCTCACCTTGCTGCGCCTGGGTGTCTGGAGATTGCTCAAATCTTTGTATCGCGCCGGCCGATTCGCAACGCCGGTCGCGGTCATGGGCTCTACCGACTCCGTGCGGAGGCTGCTCAGCGTGTTGGCCGCTGAAGCCGGCAAAACGATCAGACTGGTTGGGACCTACGACACGGACGAAGCGGACTTCGGCATTTTCGAACAGGTGGCGGCAGCATCGCGCACCAACGTCATCGACGAGATCCTGATCCCCCTGCCCTGGACCAATGTGCTGCCGTTGGAAACCCTACTTCGACCGCTTCGCAACCTGCCGATCGCCGTGAGGTTGATCCCCGAAGTACCGCAAACGACTTTCTCATGCCTGTCGTTCAGCGAACGATGCGGTTTACCTGCTATTTCAGTGATCGAGCGCCCACTTACGGACTTCCAGGCCGCGCTGAAACGTGCCGAAGATCTGGTTATCTCCTCGATCGCCCTGATGTTCGCCGGCCCGCTGATGTTGATTATCGCCCTGCTGGTAAAGCTTGACAGTCCGGGCCCGGCGCTTTTCCGCCAGGATCGCTGGGGATTCAGCGCTCGGAAAATCAGCGTGCTGAAATTCCGCACGATGAAGGTTAGTACGACTGACGACCCATCGGTTAAGCAGGCAACACGCGACGACGACCGCGTCACGCGGATCGGCCGGATATTGCGCAGGACCAGTCTCGACGAACTTCCCCAGCTGCTGAACGTTCTCCGCGGAGATATGTCATTGGTGGGGCCCAGGCCGCACGCCGTGGCCCACAATGAGCGCTATATGGCGCTTATCGACAACTATCTCGGACGCCATCGGGTAAAGCCGGGGATCACCGGCTTGGCTCAGGTCAACGGATGCCGTGGCATAACCGACACAATCGACAAGATGGAACGGAGAGTCGCGTATGATCTTCAATATATCGACACCTGGTCGATTATTTTGGACCTCAAGGTCATGATTCGCACGGTTTTTGTAGGCTTCATAAATAAGAACGCGTTCTGATTTTAAGATATTATATCTTCCTCTCCGCGCATTAGAACGGATGCAGAGGTACATTATAACTACCTATAAAGATTATTTCATTATCCTTTTGAACATAACAACATAGTCCTCAGATAGATTTATTATCCCCCTGTATTTGTTTTCTCTAACAAAGTCAGGAGACTTTCATGGTCAATATTATTCCGATCGGAGGACACGTTCTGGTCGCCGGCGCTGGCGGTTTTATTGGGGGACATTTGGTCGCCCATCTTCGGAACCAAGGCGTCTCAAAAATCCGCGCCGTGGACCGGAAGCCGATCTCGGAGTGGTATCAGGTGTACCCGGACGTCGAAAATCTGACACTCGACCTCAGCGAGCGCCCGGCCTGCGATACAGCCGCTACCGGAATGACACGGATCTACAATCTCGCGGCCGACATGGGCGGAATGGGTTTCATCGAGACTCATAAGGCCGAATGCATGCTTTCAGTGCTTATCAATACGCATCTTCTGATGGCGGCCCGGGATGCCGGCGTGTCGCGGTTCTTCTTCTCCTCCTCGGCCTGCGTCTACAACGCGGACCTGCAACGCGACACCCAGGTGACGGCGCTGCGCGAGGAAGACGCCTACCCCGGCATGCCGGAAGACGGATATGGCTGGGAAAAGCTGTTTTCGGAGAGGATGTGCCGGCATTTTCATGAAGATTTCGGCCTAGAGACACGCGTCGCGCGCTATCACAATGTCTACGGCCCGAACGGCACGTATGAGGGTGGTCGGGAGAAGGCGCCGGCCGCGATTTGCCGCAAGGTGATCGAGGCGAAGCTGACCGGCAATACGGACATCGAAATCTGGGGCGACGGCGAGCAGACGCGCAGCTTTATGTATATCGACGACTGCATCAAAGGCTCGGAGATGATCTTCGAAGGCGATTTTCTGCCGCCGATCAATCTCGGCAGCGATCGCCTGATTTCGATCAACGGACTGGTCGACATGGTTGAGAACATCGCGGGCATCAAGCTCAACCGTATCTATAACCTCGATGCACCCAAAGGCGTCCGCGGCCGCAACAGCGACAATACCCTGATGCAGGCCACGCATGGCTGGGCACCCGATACCTCCCTCGAGGTCGGCATGGAGCGCACCTATCGCTGGATCTACGACGAAATCATCCAGAACCAGCAGCCGCGTTCGGCGGTATCGTTCTAAATCCGGCACCGGGGACGACCGCTATGATCGGAAAAGTAAACCTGCTCGGCGTCGGCGTCAGCATCGTCAATCCAACGATTGCTGTCGCTGAGATCCAAAGATGGATCTCGGAAAGAGAGCAGAGTTACGTCTGTGTCAGCGGCGTCCACGGCGTCATGGAATGCCAGCGCGACCCGATTTTGAAGATCATTCATAATCGGGCCGGGCTGGTCCTTCCCGACGGAATGCCGCTCGCCTGGTGGGTGCGCGGCGCCGGCAACCGCGAGGCGGACCGCGTGTGCGGCCCGGAGTTCATGCCGCTGGTGTTCCAGACCCTCAAAAACCAGCGTCATTTCTTCTATGGATCCACCGAAGAAACGCTCCGCAAACTGATCGCGCGCGTTCGCGAAGATTATCCCGACGCTGAAATCGTCGGCTCGATCTCCCCGCCTTTCCGCCAGGTCACCCAGGCAGAAGACGACGAAATCGTCCGTACGATCAACGACAGCAATGCCGATATCGTTTGGGTCGGCCTCAGCACACCGAAGCAGGAGCGCTGGATGGCGGCCCATCGGCCATTGCTCAATACGCCGGCGCTTCTGGGTGTTGGCGCCGCATTCGACATGCAGGCGGGAAATGTCGTGAGGGCACCAAAATTTATTCGGCGCACCGGATTCGAATGGGCTTACCGGCTGATGGTCGAGCCCCGCCGGCTGTGGCGCAGATATCTACTCAACAATCCGGCCTTCGTTGTGTTGGCAGCGGCTCAAATTCTTCGCGTCGCCAGATTCCCCGCAACACGTTAACCGGCATTTACCGGCCCCATTCCAAGGGAACGCAGACGATGCGGCTGTTAAGTTATTTGCGCGATGTACCCGCCATACGATCGCCCATTATGCGCATTCGCGCCCTGCGAAGCCGACCCGAATTGACCACCGGCACGCTGACCACCGTGATGTATCACGACGTGCCTGCCGATACGCGGCCGATGTTCGCGCAGCAGCTGGACTATATGCGGTCCCTCGGAGATTTTCTGACGGTCAGCCAAGCGGTCGAGTTGCTGCACAGCGGCGCACCGATTTCCGGGCGCTATTTTTGTGTCACTTTCGACGATGGCGAAAAAAATGCGTTCGACAATGCCTTGCCGCTTTTGGCGGAGCGCGGAATTCCAAGCACATTCTTCGTCGTCCCGTCATGGATTTCGGCGGCAGATCGACGCTACATGACCTGGGACGAATGCCGGCAACTCGTCGATGCTGGGTCTTCCATCGGTTCGCATAGCCTTTCCCACCGCCGGTTTTCAGCCTTGGACGACCGGCAGGCCCGCCATGAGCTGGCGGCATCTAAGGCGCGGGTCGAAGCTGAGCTTGGTGCGCCATGCGATCACTTTGCATGCCCCTGGGGACAACCGAGGGCGGACTATCTCGTCGAGCGCGATCCGGGCGTGGCGGCGGAAGCAGGATATAAATCCTTCTTCACCACGATTCGCGGGTCTGCCAGAAGGGGCGCATCGCGCTGGGCGATCCCCCGCGTGCGGCTGGAGCCGGGATGGGGGCTCCACCAGCTTCGCTACCTTTTTGCGAGATAACACGGTTATCGTCAGGTTCGCCGACCGAGCATCAAGCGAACCGTCTTAGGGTATTCGGCGTATTCTCCGATGACACCGGGGCGCCGGAATCGCTCATGGCGTTACGGTAGATCGCCTCAAGCAATGTGAGATTACGTGCCGGCGTATACCGGGCAAAATATTCTTGTTCCGCCGCACGCCCCATGCTCTCGAGCGCCGTAGGACTTTCAAAAGCATACCGCGCCGCGCGCGCCAATGCCTGCGAATTGCCTGACGGAAACAGGAAGCCGGTGCGGCCTTGGTCGATCAGCTCCTTGGCGGCGCCGACATCCGCCGCCAGTACAGGCAGGCCGCTGGCAAACGCTTCTATGACCACAAGCCCGAACGGCTCGTACCATTCCGATGGAAAAACGAGGAGGCCGGCGGTCAGCATCAGCTCGTCCACCTCCGATCGGCTTTTTTTACCCAGAAATTTGACCCTGCCTCCCGCCTCTGCGACCTGCCGCTCCAACGGTCCGCCGCCGAGGACCAAGAGATCCGCGTCCGGTGCGTCCGGACCGCGCCAGGCTTTCAATAGCGTGGCAACTCCCTTCTCGGGAACAAGCCGTCCAACGAACAGGGCGAACGGGCGCCTTGGCTGCTGGTTCGGCGAATGCGCCGGCCGCGGCACAAAGTTCGGCTTTACCGCGATCTTGTCTGCCGCGAACCCGGCCCTCACGAACAACGAGCGCGAATGTTCGCTCAACGCTATGAACTTATCGACTGAGGTTTCAAATGTTGCCATCGCACGATGCACGGCCAACATTGTCGCGAGAGCGCCGCTCTGTAGGCGGCTTTCACGGTAACATGCGTGCGAGACAGCGTGCCATTTTATCGTTTTACCAAGGCAATCCTCGCAGATGGCTTCGGCGCGGTAGAGATTGGCGGACGGACACAATAATCGATAATTATGAAGCGTCACCACGACGGCCGCGCCCGAACGTTTCGCCGCGACGATCGCCCCCGGCGAGATAATCGGGAACGTGTTGTGGAAATGCACGATGTCGGGATTGAAATCCTCAAGGCGCTTCGTGAGCCGGCGATAGACGTCGCGGTTCCAAATCATGTTGGAAAACATCGAAAGCTTCGATTGATCGTCGAGTGCGTCGTTGTGAAGGGTAAACTCCTCGACCTTATGACCGCCGGCTGAAAGAAGGTCGCATTCCCCCTCAAATACCGCGTCCTCGCCTCCACGCTTCTGATAGAAATTATGAACGATCAAGCATTTCATAAAAATCCCGCTCACCTCTTAAACGACAACTCCGCAACGGTATTTATTCGCGAATATATTGATGTTGAAACTTAGATTTCACGCCATGTTGATCGAATTTTTAAAAAATGCAATTGAGCAGTCGCGGCATTTTGTTGTTCAATTTGGGTAATCTTTTTTCGCGATGCAAGATTTTGGTCTTTACAAAATAATTGTGGAAATCGATTCGAACTATAAATACTGCTGAGGCATCCGTTAGTGCGTTCAAACAAAATTTCGTATGGATTAACCCGTATGCAGAAGTGCAACACGACCGGTTTTGGGTCATCACTGCACGATGAAATCACGCCTCGGACTTATCCTTATTGCATTGAATATGGCGGAAATTCCGGCAACCTCGTTCGGGGCGGCATTTACCGCCACCAGCGGGGCCCGTTGCGATCTGCCGGGTGATTTCGGTCACGGCTCTGCTTTGCCCGCAGCCAGCATAACCGCCCAAAACGCGCCGACGATGATCCAAAAGCGGCATTTAGCGGAAAGTGCCTATTTTATATCCACCGAAGGGAACGATGCGTGGTCAGGGCGATTGGCGTCGCCGAATGCCGATAAATCCGACGGTCCTTTTGCCACGTTGGAGCGTGCGCGCGATGCCGTCCGCGCAGTGAGATCGGCCCGACCGGAAACCGCCAGCTTCGCGATTTATTTCCGGAAAGGCCGGTATCGTTTCACCCAACCGGTTGTCTTTGCCGCCGAGGATACGGGAATCACCATTGGTGCGTATGAAGACGAGCAACCGGAGCTTGCCGGCTCGGTAACGGTAAACAACTGGCGCCCCGGCACTGCAGGGCGGTTTAGCGCTGTTTCGCCGGTCGCCATCGATCGAGAAATTTTTGTCGCCGGCGAACGGCAGACGCTGTCGATCAAACCGGGAACGGCAGGCGGCTGGCAGAACGCTGGGGTCGTCGATGCACCAAATAGCTTTTCGTTCAGCGCCGGGAGCGTCGGTCCTCAAGCGCTCGAGCGGGACGTCCGCGTCGAGCTCAGAGACACGCCGCAATCGTGGAATGCATTCACCAGGATCGCCGCGATCGACGCGGAGCGACACACTGCAACTATCGCCGTGCCGGAGAGCGGACCTGTCTCGGACATCGGCACGTTCCGCCTTCGCGGCAAGGCGGCCTGGGTTGGAAAAAGCGGACAATTCGGCCGTGACCCATCCGGCCGGAAAATTGTCCTGTTCCCCAGCCGCGCTGCCGCACTGTTGAAGTCGGGTGCTCAGATTCCCGTTTCGAGCAGCCTGATCATCTTTCGCGGCGCGCATGACGATGCCGTTACGGGGCTGACGTTCGAAGAAACTGCGACGGCGCCGTCGAGTTCGCTGGAAAACGCGGCGATCACGTTTGAAGATGCCTTCGCCAACACAGTGTCCGGCAACAATTTTATCAATGTCGGCCAAGCGATTCGGCTTACCCGGTCATCCGGCAATCTCATCGCCGACAATGTCGTCAGCAATGCGGGCGGCGTTGGTATCGAGCTCCAGGACGGCAGCGATAAAAACGAAATTGCGGGAAATACGCTGAAATCCGTTGGCAGGATCGACCAGGCGAGCGCCGCGATCTATCTACACGCGGCCAGTGAAAATCGGATTTCAAGGAATACGATCGCAGATGTTCCCCGCCACGGAATCGGAATCGACAATTGGGATGACGCTACCGTCAATATCGGGAACGTCGTCGAATACAACAAGCTTCGGAATACCAACGAAGACACCTTCGATACCGGCGCAATTGAGATGCTCGGCCGCAGCGGCGTCGATACGAAATCTATCATTCGCTACAATGACATCCAGGATGCCGGGCCGACGGCGGCGGCGCCCGAAAAACTCAAGCCCACGGTCGCATCCGGCATTTACCTTGACGACCTGACCTCTGGTGTCCTCGTTTGCGCCAATCGCATCAGCGGCGCCCCGCTCGCGGCGATTCAAGTTCATGGCGGCTCGAACGTTACCGTCCGCGACAACTTCGCGATACTGGACCGCCCCGGCGCAGCTTTCATGTTCATGCAGAGCGCACCGCCCAAATCCGGCGGGACGCGCTTCAACTTCAATTGGACCAATTCCCCGCCAGAGCCCGCCAATACACCCCATCGCATAGAGTTTCGCTTTGACAACGACGCGGTGATTGGGAGCGAAGACCGGGACTTGTTCCTCGGCAAGATCGAGATCGGATCTTACACGATAAAGCCTGACGATAGCCGCTACGCCGTCGACAATGGAAAGTTGTTGCCTGGAGAGGCCGCGCTTCCATGGAACGGCGCGCTGGTCTGGAACTTTCAGACACCGGCGTTGATCCCGGGAACGCCCGTGCCAGTCTCCGTATACGCTTGGAGCAATACAGCAGGCGGTATCGGCGGGCATTTTATCCTTAAGATCGACGGAGAAGTCGTCGGTGAAGGGACCGCGCCCGCCCTGCAAGGCGAGATGACCAACAATGTCGTCACCCATAACATCGTCTATGCCACGGCGGATGGTGACAGCTATTACAAGGACTTGCACGCCGGAGCACCCTTGATTACCGGCAATGGCTATCTGGATTTGACTGGCGGGCGCAATCCAGAAAATTCCCCTCTGAGCGATGCGAACCCGATTCAGCTCAATCGCGAATCGCTGTTCCATTCCGCGGCAGGATTCCAGGTTTCCGACGAAACCGTACTTCGAGAGGCGGGTATCGAGCACCTGCCGATCTGCGCGGCCCAAACCATTATCTGCAAGTCGGCTACCGACAAGAGGGCCATACGTTGACTTCAACCGAAGCGACCTTACCAGTCGAATCCAGCCGGAGAGGGGGATGGCGGTCGGCGATCGCCTTTCTTTCGCGGCCTATCGTGTTTGGGGCCTATATCCCGACCATTGCGCTGTTGAACGCGTTTGTCGGTGTGGCTTTACCCATGGTGATGACGCCGATGCAGTTCGGCGAATACGCGCTGGCCGTCACCTTGTTTCAGTATGGCCTGATCTTCGATTGCGGCAGCGCACAATTGATCGACCGCTGGATACCGCCGGCGCTTGAAATCGGAAGGCTCGATGAGGTCGAGAGGCTGAGCCAAAGTTTGCTTTGGGTGCGCCTTTATATCGGGCTGTTTCTGTTTGCCGCGGCCGCAGCGGCTCTGGCGGCCCTGTCGTCGCGAAACATGCTGCCCTTCAGCCTAACTGAGGGCATTTTATCGGCCGGCGCCGGTATCCTCTATATGGTCGCGCTCGGGCCGGGCAACATCTATCGCGCAGTGTCGGCACGCCGCAATTATGCATTTGCAATGGGCACACTATCTCTCGGCCTTTTTATCGCGCGCCCCCTGGGAATAATCACCGGCGGCCTCGTCGGGTGTTTCTCCGCATTGACGGTCTGGTACTTCGCCTTCGCGATCTTCTTTAATTTGAAAATGCCGCCCAAGCTCGCTGCGCGCCCTTCGCCGCGGCAAGCGTTGCGTCTCGTTGCAATGGGGTTGCCGTTTTTCGCAACCTCCTTCGTCTGGGCATTCTACCTGACCGCAAACCGTTGGTTTGCTTCACAGGATCTGAACATTCAGATCTTCGGGCATTTCGCATTCAGCGCCAATGTCTTTTCGCTGCTCGTCGGCGTGCTCGGCGGATTCTCAGCGTTTTATTACCCCACCATCGTCGGCCGTATTGCCCAGGGGAAGCCGTTTGCGCAGTCGCGCCGGATCATGATCGACTTCAGCAAATTGCTCCTCGCGCTTGGCGCGGTGGTCGCAATCGGCATCGCGCTCGCCACACCGCTGCTGGCCAATATTTATCCGCAATACTCCCAGAGTGTGAGCAGCGTTCGCATCCTGCTTGCCGCTGTTCCCGTAGCCGTGCTGGCTTCTTGGCTTATGCCGATTTCGTTATCCGCCGGCCGGCGTCCGTGGATCGATGGACTCATCGTTTATCCCATCGCAACCGCAATATTGTTTGGCGCCATGCGCGTGTTGGCAGCGCGCTTCGAAGACATTGGCGCGGCCGCCGCATCTATTATCAGCGCTCTTCCGCTGGTCTTGATGCTCCTGCTCCAGCTCAGGTTTACGCATATTCTTAAAACATCGGCTCTCGTGCTGCTGATGGCGCTTACGACCGCGATGACCGTCGGACTCTTGACCCTGGCCTGGCTGATCAAATGACGAACATCAACCTCGATTCACCGCAATCTCGTCCCCACCTGGCGCTACCGGGTCCCGCGTCGAAGAATATTATCGTCGCCGGCGGATTTATTCTGGCCTTCGCGGCGATTTCCGCCTTGACGATCCAGTTGTCCGATCAGGCGAGCTGGATCATGTTCATTCCTTTGATCGTCATCGCGATCGGCATCGGACTCTGGGTCGTCATCCGTGCCATTCGCGGGTCGACGCCGGCCATTATCGCGTACCTTGTCTTGGTTATTTTCATCACCGACGCCCAGTTCAGGGCGCGCGGGGCCGGAGAGATCGGCACGGACTGGCAAAGTGCGATGAAATTCGGACTCTGGCTGGGCGCGGGTGCAATCGGCTTCGCGCACGCCCCGCCAATTCGTACCTGGTTCAACCGGCTGGGGCCTGCCTGCTGGCTGATCTATACTACAATCGCAATGATTTCGAGCATCTACGCCCCGGCGCCGGCTTACAGTTTCGGCACCGCTTTCTCACTGTTCTGCTTCCTTGCATTCGCATTCGCCCTCATTACCAAATTGTCGGAAGGTCAATTCCTGTGGGCATTGACCGGTACGCTGGCAGTGTTCATCGCGATCGGATGGGTGGTTTATTACGTAAATCCCACGCTTGGAACGTCGGAATTTTGGACCTACGGCGGCATCGAATACCGGATGTGCGGGATTGCCGGGCAAGCGAACAACCTGGGGTCGATCTGCGCGAAATACCTGGGCGGAATATTCCTGCTGTGGGCCAGCGGCCGCTGCAAGTTACGCTATGCCATCCCGCTGGCGGCTCTTGGCGTGGCCAGCCTCAGCGCCAGCGACGCGAGAACGGGTATGATAGCCGCGGTTGTCGCAATCGTGGCGGTTGTGCTCGCGCGTTCGCTAAAAGGCCTCGCGGCCGCGTCGCTGGCCGCGGTGATGGGAACGCTGTTGGTGCTGGTATTCTCGCTTCGGCTGGATGCACTCGGTAGTCATTTCAGCCGGTCGGGCGATCCGACGGAAATCTATACGCTGACCGGCCGCCTACAAATCTGGGATTTCGTTTGGCAGGAAATCCAGGAACGCCCGTTTTTCGGATGGGGTTATAGCGCAAGTAAAGTATTGCTGCCGGCGCATATCGGTTTTCAAGATGGCCTGATGATCGACACGGCACATAATATGCTTTTGCAGAGCCTGTTGTCGGTGGGATTCATAGGAACCCTGCCCGTTCTGGTTATATCGGTCTATCTGCTCTTTAGTATGATTTATCGGCCATACGCATTTCGCGACCTGTTTTTCCTCGTTGTCGTAATCTCCGGGATTTCGGACACGAGCGCGCTTGCGACCACGCCGACGAATCTCAGTCTGCTGCTCCTGATGGCATCGGTGATGCCCCGCGCCCCCGCCAGGCGGCTTACGTTGCCCCGCGCCCTAATCAGCAATCTGCCGCCCGGCAAACGCGCTCTAGTTTCCAGAGGTGCACTAGCATGAAAACGACAAACGAACCGGCCGGCGAAACGCGCCCCCTGCCCTCTCGCATTCTGGTCACCGGCGCCGGCGGTTTCATCGGTGGACGGATCGCCGATCTTTTGGCGCAAGAAAAAGGCGTCGAGCAGGTTCTGAGGATTTCGCGGCGCGCCGATCGCAGCAGGCAATTGATCAACTTAAGGCTGGACCACGAAGCCGAGGTGCAAAATGCTTTGATCGGCTGTGGAGCCGTCGTGCATTGCGCGTACAACATGCTCGATATCCCCTCCAATCTCAGGATCGCCGACACCCTGGCCCGCGCTTGCGCCGCCAACGGGGTGAAACTCATCCATATCGGCACCGCCGCAGTGTACGAACCTCTACCGG
The DNA here is from genome assembly GCA_965276835.1 of Alphaproteobacteria bacterium. GTDB lineage: Bacteria > Pseudomonadota > Alphaproteobacteria > BOG-932 > Roseiterribacteraceae > BOG-932. Next base: position 5,216,610 of record OZ255631.1, on the reverse strand, counting down.
ACGGGCACCTGGATGAACGCTACCCCACGCAGTTCACCGATGCCTACAGCACGAGCAAAGCAGAGATCGAAGAGATGCTGCTCGAGCATAGCCGGCAAAGCGGTTTGAACGTCGTCATTCTGCAGCCGACAATCGTCTATGGCCCGGGTGGCCGCGCATGGACGGACTCGCCGGTACGCGAGCTGTTGTTCGGATCCGTAATCCTCCCCAATATGGGCCGAGGGCTCTGCAACGCTGTGTTCGTCGACGACGTTTGCCAAGCGATTATCAGTGCTATCAGATCGGACATACCGACCGGAGAAAAATTCCTGATAAGCGGCAACGCCCCTGTCGAATGGCGGGATTTCTTTCAAAGCTATGCGGATATGATCGGCCGAAGCAATCTGATCCTGGCGCCGGCACATAAGGTCTCGCCTGAGCAGATCCAGACGGTCGATGAAACGTCTCTTCGGCGAAAGATGATCGATCTGACCAAAACCACGCTTCTTGGACCTTTGAGCGGTCGCGCGAGGGGAAGGATCAACATGCTTTTTCGTCGCCTGAAAGTGATTCTTGGGAAAAACTCACCAGCATTCCCAACCGGCGCCAAGCTGGCGCTGTATTCCGCCTGCTGCACCATTCAAATCGACAAAGCGCGCCGCCTTTTGGACTATCAACCTAAATTCGATCTAAGCCACGGAATGGCTAAGACCGAAGCCTATGTAAAGCGCAGATATATGAAGCAGATCGGCTATTGCGCGCGATCGACGGGCCGACTTCACAGCGCCGTGCAGTCAGCGGAGTAACTGAACCGGTATTCTGTCCGCCTCAACCTGACGATTTATTCTTCCGGCTGAGGATTGGCTTCAGAATCCGGGCATTCGGCGACCAGGTCGTTCCAGTGGTCCGCAGACTCGCCAGCCTCCGATATCTGCATACGTCCGTCGCGTGTCAGGCGCGAACCGTCGCGTGAGCCCACCCCTTTATACCGCCCTGTCAAAACAACATAGTGGACGGGCCGCAGCCCGCTAGGTTCAATGGCAGTAACTTTCACACGTTCTCCGCGACGGCTCCAATATTCACGCCCGACTTCAAGTTTCACTTCGAATTCCAACCCATCCACTGCACTGCGGCGACTTGCGCCACCGGCCACCCTTTCATCGACATGAAGGGGTGCTGGAGTGTTTCCACGGAAAGTCAAAGGATTGCGCGCGTGAGCGCGAGCGAAGGAACTGACTCTACAAGCAAATCCCTGAATGCCGTCCATAGAGGAAGGATCCGGTCATCGACGGACAAGTGCTTGCTGAGAGCGCCATGCCCACTATCCACGTCGTCGCCGTCGAAGCGGATATGCTCAGTCACGAAATGGCGGAACGCCTGCAGAAGCGGGGTATCCCAGTCCCGGGCTTTCATAAACGCCGTAAACACACTTTGAAGGCCGCCACTTTCATAGCTGGCAAGACTGGTCGCACGCACTTGCGGTTCGACGTTGCGGACCTCGATTAGATATATTTCACCAAGGAACTGGGCGCGCCGCTGCTCAAGATCGTCCAACGGCGACAATGCCAGTGTCCGCCGCATAAATTCATCGTGATCCATTTTCTCGAGCTGCGCAGCAACACCGACCCAGGGGGAAAGATTGCTCGTATTGCACTCTTCTTCTTCCAGCTGTTTCAAATTGATGTCATCTGGATAAAGAGCACGCGCGATCTCCAGATTCTCGCGAAACTGTATAGAAAAGAAATAATACGCCCATGCAATTCTTGTGAGATCGGACTGGTCGAGTGTTTGCCAGTTAAGTCCACATATTTCGGCAATGATAGTTGAATAAAGGTTAATCGGTGCGTTCATTTTAATCCCCTATTTCTAATAAGATCAACATTTCTGTTGGGTTTATTATGGTCCAACCTTTTACACGCCGAACATCGCGCGATCCGAATACGCCAGATTCCCCAATCGCGGTTGATCCGGACCTTTGAAATATTTCGGGTTTCTGTCGGAATAACGCCCGACCAAGCCGCGGACCGGGCCGTTTGCATCAACCATGACAATCGAAATGCCGCGGACAGCGAGAAACTTTCCCAATGTGCCGGCAAAGCGGACGAAGCTGTCTTGGCTGCGGCAGTAGACCAGGAACGCCAGCCTCACGACGCCTAGCCGCCGGCGCACCGAGAAAACAAACGGGTGAGCTTCGCCATCGGCGTAACAGACCAGGCTGAGGCAATTGTAGGTCTGGTGAGATCGCAAAATGTCGATTTCGAGTTTCGACAGCCCGTCGCCCTGTCGAAGACCGGTGGGAAATTCAACGGTCCGCGCTCCACGAATGCCGGGCGAGAGCGCCGGCAGCGCGACAACGCGACCCGAGTTGAATTTCTTGTAGCCCTGCGCCGTCAGGATTGCCCAAGTATGCGGCGCCGGCGTGACGTTGTAATAGGTTACGTTCTTATGCTTAAGGGCGCACGAGATCAGCATTGTGCCGAAAGCGCGATATTCCGGATCGACAAACCAGCTTGATACGCTGCATTTGATCTTTTCTCCGGCGCCTTCGTCCATCGAAGTAAAAATTAGTAAGATCACGCCGACCGGTACGCCGCCACTCTCAAGTATATAACCGTACTTGGGATAACCAGTAGGCGTTAAATGCACAGTCATGCGCTTAAACGCGGTGGCCCAAAACGCTCGATCTCGCGCTTCGCCGAAACCGCGGGTTAACAAACTGATTACTCCCTCTGCATCATTTGTATGGATTTCTCTGCACATTACTCTAGGCGCAGAAGACAAACCGATCTTTTGATCCGGAGGAATTTGCGATGTCGGCGTTAGTTCATTCATTTAATTCGACCGCGGCCACAAAAGTTAAATCAGGAGAGGAACTAGGGAATATGTTTGTCAGATCAGCCGTATTAGAACAATTCGCTCAGGTGGCTATGGAACAGAACAAGAGTGTCAAAAATCTCTCCGACGAGGTAATACTTTTGGACTCCGGCCTTGATTCTCTTTGTTTCGCAATTATTGTCGCCAGACTCGATGACATATTAGGCATCGACCCGTTCAGCTCCGCAGCGGAACTTCAGTTCCCCAGAACGATCGGCGAGTTCGTCACGCTCTATGAAAGCGCCATCCAGTGAGACTGACGCTGAGGGATATGGTCGATCCTAAGTTTGGCCTCGACAGGCGACTTAGGGACGGCGATACCAGCGTCGATCTGCTGCAACTGGCCTATGGGTCTTGCCTCGAACGCCGGTTGGGCGCTCTGCGTAACCGGTCCGTTCTGATTGCGACGAATAGCCAGCTGGCCGCCGCTGTCGCGCTTATCGAGCTGGATGGCTTGGTAAGGCGTCTCGTCCTTTGCCCCCCAGGGCTTCCGGCCGACCAGATCGCGGCGGTCATGGAAGACGCCCATGTCTGCACGGTGGTCACGGACGAAGACATATGGCGTGTCGGCGAGGCTGCGCTTTTCAAACTGCGACTGCCGAGGTTCAGACATGTCTCGCTTCCGCCGCCACGCGATATTGATACTGAATGGGTACTCCTGACATCGGGAACATCAGGTCGGCCGAAGCTGGTGGTCCACAGTTTGGCGAGCCTGACGGGTGCGTTTGCGCAAGGTACACCGGCCTCTCCCGTCGCTTGGGCGACCTTCTACGATATCCGACGGTATGGCGGCTTGCAGGTGCTGCTGCGTGCCCTTGCGGGCGGCGGATCAATGATCATGTCGAGTAGCGGCGCCTCGCCGGATCAATTTCTTTCACAGGTCGCAGCAGCCGGAATTACCCATATTTCGGGTACCCCGTCGCATTGGCGGCGTGCGCTGATGAGTCCTTCCATCCAGAACATCAACCCGGAATATATTCGCCTCTCGGGTGAGATTGCCGATCAAGCCATCCTCGATCGGTTACAGTCCGTCTTCCCCAAGGCAAAAATTGCCCACGCGTTCGCATCCACCGAGGCGGGCGTGGCATTCGAAGTCAACGACGGGCTGGCCGGATTCCCAGAGAATTTCCTAGATCAGCCAAATGGCGCTGTAGCGCTGAAACTTTGCGACGGATCGCTGCGCATCCGCTCCGCGCGGACGGCCTTTCGGTATCTTGGAAATACCGTGCTGTTGGACGAGGACGGGTTTGTCGACACCGGCGATATGATCGAGTTGCGGGACCGGCGTTGCCATTTTGTCGGGCGTCGGGGCGGCATCATCAATGTCGGAGGACTCAAGGTCCACCCGGAGGAAATCGAGGCCGTTATCAACCGGCACCCGCAGATCCAGATTTCTCGCGTCGGCGCGCGCAAGAGCCCGATTACCGGAGCTGTCGTGACCGCGGAGGTTGTCGTTAAACCATATTCGGCGGGCGAATCTCCGACGACAATCGAGCAGTTGAAAATGGAGGTCGCGGCGACCTGTAGGACTGCTCTTCCCCCGCATAAGGTTCCGGCGATCATAAACGTCGTCGCATCGCTGGAGATGGCGGCTTCAGGTAAATTGGTGCGTGCAATTGCTTAATGTGATCGTTACCGGCGGAAGCCGCGGTTTAGGTCTGAGTATTGCCGAGCGGCTCGCCTCAACGGGGTGCCAGGTCGTCGCCATTGCCCGCAATAATAGCGATCCACTGCGCGAAGCGATCGATCGTGTGCAACTGGCCGGGACCGGCTCGATTGCGTTTTACCCCGGCGACCTGTCGGACATCGCAGCGATACCGATCCTGGTAAAGGATATCCGGCAGGAATTCGGCCGCATTTCCGCTCTGGTGAACAATGCCGGGGTCGGCACCAGCGGACTGTTGGCCAACATGCGCGATGCCCAAATCGAAGAGCTGATGACCTTGAACGTCGTCTCGCCCATAACCCTAACCAAATATATCGTCAGGGCGATGATGGCGGATGGCGCCGGCGGACGGATCGTTAACCTGTCGTCCATCGTGGGCTTCACAGGATTTCAAGGTTTATCGGCCTATTCCGCGACCAAGGCGGCTATTGTCGGATTCACGCGGTCGCTGGCGCGAGAGGTCGGGCCCATGGGGATCACGGTCAATGCTGTCGCCCCCGGCTTCATCGACACCGAAATGACGCATGGGTTGACCGGCGCGCACCGCGAGCAAATCATTCGGAGAAGTGCGCTGAAACGGCTCGCAGAGGCCGACGATGTCGCGAACGCCGTCGAATATCTGCTAAGCGATAAGGCGCGGAACATCACCGGTACGGTGATGACCGTCGACGGCGGCAGCACCGCGTGACGACTCTAGAAGCGAAATCGCTCGGCTAGAATTTCAGCGTGTGTCGTGCCGTTTACTGGCATGAATGCCTGCTTGAGCCGATCGTTGAAATAAATCGGATCTGTCGTCAGACCCGGATCGTATCCATCCTGGATTAACCTTTGCTTGCGCGGCTTAAAAGTCGACGTTGTATCGATCGCCTGGCAAAGCCTTACGAACAGAGGGCGCGCGTAATCCGGCAAGCGAGCGGCAAGGTGGCGATAAAGCAGTCCGAGATCGAGATCGCCCGCGGCGACGATGGCCGCCATTCCAGCGCGGCCCTCGATCCCAGGCACGGCAACGCCGTAGACCGCGACGTCGAGGACACCTCGGCAGCCGGCGGCTGCCTCCGCCACTTCCTGTGTCGATACGTTCTCGCCCTTCCAGCGAAAGGTATCTCCTGCGCGGTCGACAAAGTAAAAGAACCCCCTCGCGTCCCGACGCATCAGGTCACCGGTGCGATACCAGGAGTCGCCCACGGCGAAGACATCTCGAAGTATCTTCCGATCGGTCGCAGCCGCATCGGAATATCCCTCAAAGCGGTTGCCGCCTCCCGTCTTGTCGATCACTCCGATCGCTTCGCCGATTTCGTCCCTGTCGCAACGGACACAAAGCCCGTTTTCATCGCGAAAAGGCATATCCGTCGCGAAATCGAACCTAACCAGCTCCACTTGAAATCGGTGCGCCAGGAACGGCGGGATTCTGCCGATGGCGCCCGCCTCCTGCTCACAATTATAGAGCGAAAAGGCCCCCTCGGTCGCAGCGTAGAATTCCAATATTTTCGGGATGGCGAAGCGCTGGCGAAAAGGCTCCCAGACTTGCTGGCGCAACCCATTGCCACAGCACAATCGAAGCTTATGGGCAGCAGCCAGGGGATCGGGCGGACTGTCGACCAGATATCGGCACAATTCACCGATATATTGGAAAAGCGTGCATTCCCAAGCGACGACTTCGCCCCAGAAGCGGCTTGCCGAAAAGCCTCGGCGAAGCACAACCGATCCGCCGCCCACAAGCGTCGCGGCGGTCGCAACGATCCCCCCGACACTGTGATACATCGGCAAGCAGTTATACATGCGATCGCTCGGGCTGGTATCCATCATCCCCGCAAACCAATAGGCCCACTGCATGATGCGGAGATGGCTGATGTTGGCGGCTTTAGGCATGCCCGTCGTACCCGACGTGTAGATCAGAAGGGCTTTTTCTCGAATTGACGGAATCGGGCATTCGTCCGCACCGACGGGGCGTCCATCGAGACAGTCCAGTCGATCCTCGATTCTCGGAAGAGGTTCGATTGTGCCGCCATGTACCCAGATTTGGCTTCGGGAACCGATGGAAGACCGCACCGACAGCAGGCTTTCACCCACATCGGCGCCGACGATGATGTGCCGGGGATCGGCAATATTGATCGTATGGGCAAGAGAGTCGCCAACAAGATTGGTATTGATCAACGCGACGATGACCCCCACCCGGGTCAGCCCGATCCAGACCGCCATATAGTCAGGGCAATTTGCCATCATCAAACAGACGACATCGCCGGCGACGAGTTCTTGGTTCAGCGCCCATCGCGCGTAGCGATTGGCGCGCGTCGCCAAGCCTCTAAAGCTGAGACTGGTCAAATCGTCCAGCAAAGCGGGCGCGGCTTCGAACTTATCCGCAAGATCCGCAATCACAGTTGGGAATATCGCCGAGCCTTCGCGGGTGATTGCGGCAGACCGATCGAGCGCACGCAGCCACGCGTCACGGGCAAAACGCCGATTGGCGCCGCTCAAATCGGCAGGCGATGCTGTGACACAGACAGCTTCAGCTGTCGCCGTACCGACGGCCGCGATAGTAGCCTCGCCCATGTCTCAAAGAGCCGCTTGAAGCGCGTCGGCCACAAGCCGGATGTCCTCGGGCGTCGTTTCTCCATTGGTCACGCATGCTCGCACGACATCGCGCCCCTCGAAAACGCCGGCTGATATCCACGCGCGTCCGGAAGCGACCACCCGATCGACCACCAAGCGCGCGCCGACGCCGCCGGCAGGTGGTTCGAGGCAGAGCACCGCCAGGCACGAATCATTGGCTACCCGCCAACCCCGATCCAGCAGCAGATTTTTAAGGAATGCGGCCAGAGTTACGGATTTCTCGATATGGTCAGCGTAGCCGCCCCATCCGGCGACTGCCAAAGACATGAAAAGACGCAGCCCCAGGAAACGGCGCGACCATTGCATCGAAGTCACATACGGATCGCCATCGGGCCGCAACGACGGCGGCATGAAGCTGGTTGTAACGCCGAAGGTCGACGACAGGCGGGACGGGTCCGCACAGATGAACATGCCGCACCCCATGGTAGTCGCAAGCCATTTATGCGCATCCAAAGTGACCGAATCGGCGCGATCGATTCCCACCAATGCGCGGCGCAGGCGATCGGACGCGATGAGACCGCCCCCCCACGCCGCATCGACGTGAAACCACAACCCCAAACCCCGGGAGATCGCGGCGCAACGTTCGATCGGGTCGATCATCCCTGCGCCCGTCGTGCCGGCCGTCGCGACAACCATGACAGGTACGCGGCCGATGAGCATGTCCTCGGCAATCATTTCCGTCAACGCATCGCCGTCCATCCGGCCATGTCCATCGGTTTCAACAAAACGGACGGCATCCCGGCCGATGCCCGCCTGATGGGCGATTTTTACCCAGGCCAGGTGGCTTTCGCGTGAAACATAAAAGACCGGCGGGCCATCGAATGCGCGGGCGCCCTCGGCGGCAAAGCGCTCATTCTTCTTCGTCAGCGCACAGATCAGCGCTGTGGCATTCGCCTCGGAGCCGCCGGACGTAAAATGGCCACCTGCATCCCGGCTAAAACCGACCCTGCCGGCGACAGCGCGGATCGTGTGCTTTTCCATCTCAAAGGGTGCGGGGGAAGTCGAAGAACTGGCAAGTTGAGGATTGAATGCCGCAGTTATCCGGTCGGCGCACTGCGACGCAAATGTCGGCGCCGGGTTGAACAGGCCCAGATATCGCGGATGGATGATTTGAACGATGCCACGCTCCATCTGCTCGATCATCCACGGCAGCAGCCCGTCGATCTCCTGTGGCTCATCGAAATCGAACCGGGCGAGCTCCTCCTGAAATGCGGCGCCGTCGAAATTTGGCTTAACAGGTCCACTCGCCACGCGGGCACGCGCTGACGCCAACTCTTGCGTCAGAAAATTATCCCAGTGTTCACGTTCCCCCCGGTCGGGGAAAAGCGCGCCGCGCGATTTCAATGCGTACTCTGCCTTAATCATATGCACCGTCCATCACAACGACGCCTGAATCTGTCCTTGATGCTCTTGCCAGAGACGCATCGACTCGTGCCCGATTGCATCGGCGCCGCCATTCGAAATATGGCTGTCGAGAAGTCGGGCGAACCATCGCCGGTAAAACTGGATCGCCGGCGATCGCCAACGATGCACGAGCGAATTTTGCTCTATATCCGGCATCTCAAGAAAAATGTCCGCGCGGCGGTCGCGTTCGGCCCGCAACCGAAAGTCGCTCAACTTGGCTTCTGTGAGCGGGTCAAAATACCCGACCGGAATATTTGGGTGCGTTTCGCGTTTTCCCGTCAGAAACCGCCGAACATCCCTTCTATATTCACGGGACAGCGCGCCGGCATCGTATTCAGGATGCCCCTGCATGAAAGTGAAATGACTGCCGATTTGTTTTTCGAAGATATCGACGCCGATCACCGATGAGCTCGATCCTAATCGGTATCCACGCGCGATCAGCGCATCGCCGGCCAAGCCGTTATTTCGCGAGTGGGGAAAAGCCCACTTATCCGGCATCTCCGCCCACGCCATGGCGTCGGCTGACTTTTCGCAATCGAATACTCCAGAAACCTTTGCGGCCAACGGCTGACGCTCGATACAGTCGAAATGCAGGACAGCCGCGTGCGCCGCCAGGCACGAGAAGATTGCCGAATGCGTGTGTCGGGCAGCCCAGTCGAATATCTTCGTGAGCGTGGGCCAGTAGGGTTCCGCTGGCAGGCTTGCCATGCGCGGCTCAAGGCCGGACACGATCAATGCGTCGAGCCGAGCACCCCAAAGGGCATCCGTATTTTCATATCGCTGTGCTATTTGGGCTTGGCGGGCCTCCGATCGCGGCACATCGTCAATCGTATAAAGGCGAAGTTCCAACGCCGCGCCAGGCGGCATGGCGGCATGCAGCAGTTTCCGGAACTGGGCTTCGGTCGTCTCGAATTCTGCGTCCGGCATATTGTTGACCAAGCCGATTACGATCGGCAGGCTGCTGACGCACCGTACCGGCCACGTCGCCAGAATTTTATCGTTCTGCAGCGCCGTCATGACGCTTTATCCGATGGATCTATCGCGCCGAGCGCGTGATCGAGATCGTCGATGATGTCGTCGATATGCTCGATACCGACGCTCAAGCGTATTGTTTCAGGTGTCACGCCGGCGATGCGCTGCTGTTCGGCCGGCATTTGACGATGCGTCGTCGAGGCTGGGTGACATGCCAGGGATTTGGCGTCGCCCATGTTGACCAGGCGCTGAACAAGCTGCAGTGCGTTGTAGAATTGGCATGCGCCCGCAAAGCCGCCGTGCACGCCGAATGTCAGCAGCGAGCATGCCTTGCCGCCCAGATATTTCGACGCCAGCTCATGAGATGGGTGGCCGGCGAAACCGGCATAGTTGACCCAGTCAACGCGGGGGTCGTCGCGCAGGAATTCCGCTACCCGCCGGGCATTATAGACATGCCGCTCGACACGCAGCGCGACAGTCTCCACGCCGAGCAATAGTAGAAAAGTACTTAAGGGTGGCAGGCAGGCGCCGGTCGCTCGCAGGAAGACGCTCCGGCAACGCGCGATATAGGCTGCCCGGCCGAAATGGGTGGCATAGACCAAGCCGTGATAGGAAGCATCCGGCTCATTGAACATCGGGAAACGCTCGGCATGGCGAGCCCATGGAAAATTCCCGCCATCGACGATTGCCCCGCCCAGTGTCGTCCCATGACCTCCTAGAAATTTCGTAAGCGAGTGCACGACGACGTCCGCTCCATAATCGATCGGACGCAGCAGGATCGGCGTGGCAACGGTGTTGTCCACGACCAGGGGAATTCCGTGCCGGTGCGCCGCCACAGCCAGCGCTTCGATATCGCAGACATTGCCGGCCGGATTGCCGACACTTTCGCAGAAGACCGCGCAGGTATCTTCGTCGATAAGACGTTCGATCGCGTCCGCTTTGTCCGTCGCTCCGAAGCGCACATTGATCCCCATCGCCGGAAAAAGATGGGCGAACAAAGTGTGAGTCGTTCCATAGAGTTGCGGCACGGAAACGATATTGCGGCCCGGTTGGGCCAGATTGAGCAAAGCATAGTGAAGCGCCGCTTGCCCGGACGCGACACACAGCGCCTCAACCCCGCCCTCCAATTGCGCAAGGCGCGTTTCCAGCACAGCATTCGTCGGATTGCTGATACGGCTGTAGCGATGCCCCTCCGCTTCCAGATTGAAGAGCGCCGCTCCGTGCTCGGCGCTGTCGAAGGCATAGGCTACGGTTTGATAGATGGGTACCGCGACAGCATGAGTCGTTGGATCCGGGCTGTACCCCCCCTGAACGGCTATCGTTTCGCTGCGCAGCTTTCGCAGACGAGGCTCGATGGACCGGTGAACAGGCAGCTCTAAATGCTGTTCGGGCGCAACCTCTAAATCGACACTCATCCCAGGCCTCAACAGGTCACCGCATTACTGACAATAAGCGGAGAATCTCTGTTGCCTGTCCAATAGTTAAAGGGAGTAATTCATTTGGAATTTATTGGAATATCGTTGATATTATTAACCATTCTGAGAAGCAGGCTGCCGCGCGGAAGACGCTTTTTTGAACCAGACCGCTGACTCAGTGAGGTCGAGCGGCACACCCAAGCCCAAAGCGTAGATTTCGCTGAGTCCCAGTTGCGACCCGGCGTCGCCAAGATCGGCGCCTTGGCGCAATACAGTGGCAGCCGCGTCGGTATCGTGCATGGGATGCTGCTTCGATAATAGTCGAGCCAACGGGACAAATGCCGGCAAATATTGCCGTGAGGCCGCTCTGCGGAGCCACGTTTCCGCAAGCGTCAGATCCTGCTTCACCCCGATGCCGTCTTGATAGAGGGCGCCGAGTTGAAACATTGCCCAGGTATGTCCGCCATCCGCCAGGTCCTGCAACAAACCGACTAGCCGGGCACAGTCCATCCCGTGATCGCGACTGTTCAACAGCAACTGCGCAAGCGCGAGTTTAGCCTGCACATCTCCCCCTTCGACCGCTTTTTCGAACCAAGCGGCGGCGGCGGCGGCGTCTGGCGGTCCAAACATTCCATTGGCAAGCAAAACGCCCATTCCGAACTGCCCGGCCGCATTGCCCTGCGAGGCCGCGGCAGAGAACCATTCCTTTGCCTTTACGACATCCTTAGCCGTGCCCGCCGCGGTCGCGTATTGGAATCCCAACCGGGCCTTGGCGTCGGGCGATCCAGCCGCCGCGGCACGGGAATTCCAGTGGATTGCTTTTTGATGGTCACGAGGCACGGAGTTCCTGACCATCGAAAAAGCCCCGCCTTTTTCAGGCCCCGTCTGCTTTGCGGAAGAATTGCCCGACGGCCGAGGCACTTGCAGAAGACGGCCCGACAGATAGATTTCCCCGAGTTTGACCATGGCCTCAATCATCCCACGTTCGGCAGCGGCTTCGTACCAGCGAACGGCAGTTGAGAAATTCCGTAAGGCACCGAACCCTGTTTCATAGCATTCGCCAAGCCGGAAGAGGATCGCCGGTTCCGCGTCATGGCTGAGCTGGAGCAGCGCCGCGACGCCCGCCGCATTACTCCCTTTCGAAAAGGCGCGATCCGCTTGCCGACGCCAATATGCTCGAGACAGGCGTCGAAGCATCCCATGGAAGACGGCAGTTTTTTCTGCCCGCCAGGATTTAAACGTCACGTGACGAGGTCCACCAAGGTAACGGTTGGCACAGCAAGGCGAGAGGCATTACGGAGATAAACGGAACGTACCCGGCCGAGGCGGCCGGGTACGCAGAGAAGACAATTGCAGTTCCTGCGTTCGTCCGCCTTTACGAGGTCGCGTACCAGTGAGCACCCGATGGGTGGAGGCCCATGACGGACTGATCGATCGACGCAAAGCCGATTGCATGAGCGCCGGCGCTGCTGGTCAGGGCATAGTTTCCATGGGCCTGATCGACAAACCCGGCGTTGCCGAAATGCGCGTTGGTTTCGTTCAAGTGATCGCCCGTGGTGCCGAAGTGGCTGTTCAACAGATCCATATAGAAATTATCGTTGATCGTCGGATTTCCGCCACCGATCGAACTCAGGCCGATCGGCGTCGGCGACGTCGACGCGATGATGTTCTGCGTGAACGAGTTCCCCGTCATCCCATGGCCGCTCATCGACTGGAACAGGATCGCCGAATCCTTGCCGTATTGAAGGCCGCTATTGGCGCCCAGGTCGAAGACGTTATTGTGAACTGTGTCGTTGCTTCCGCCGTGAATCTGCACGGCATGCGTGATTACGTTGGTGACGACATTGTTGTTTATGTTCACGCCCGAAGCCAGTTCATCGAGATAAATTCCGACGGCATGCGAATTCTGCGGCGCATTCGGTCCGGAAATATAATTCCCGCTGATTACGGTGTTGGTGTTCACATCGCTGCGCCCCAGCATGTAGATCGCACCGCTGTCGGTCGAGGCCGTGCTCATGCTGGTGTTTTTCAGGATGTTGTCGGTGACGCTGTTGCCGACATTGATCGTGCTGGAATCCCAGTTCTCGATACCGATGCCGACTCCCGCCGTATTCTCAATCAGATTGTGCGAGATAACGTTATTGTTGGCGCCGTGCATGAAGATCCCGCCGCCTTGGGTGCCGATCGCCCCAGTGCCGTTGATCAGATTGCTGTCGAAGTGGTTGCCGTTGCTGGCGTTCTGGACCTCAATCGCACTGGTTTTCGAATTGTCCAATTCGTTGCCCGAAACGACATTGTTGCTCGAACCGTTCTGCAGAAGCAGCCCTTTGCCTGTATTCGAAAAATGATTCCCGACAATATTGTTGCCGTCGGCATTGTTCAGGTTCACTGCCGCGCCGTTGCTGCCGGTGTTCTGGAACGTCAACCCCTGAAGCGTGACGCCCGTTGCGCCGTTCAGATTGATGAGCGTCGATAAAGAACCCCTGCCGTCGAATACCGCGGTAGCGCCCGGCGCCGCCTTAATGGTCATGCCCGAATCGGCCGAACCGAGATTGACCGACGAATTGAGGTAATAATTTCCACCCTCGACATAGGTCGTGTGCGTACCGCTATGCTCCATGACCGAAACGGCCTTGGCCAAGGTGGCGAACGGATGAGCGGAACTTCCGTCACCGCTGTCGCTGCCCGATGCCGATACATAGAACCCCGGGCCGCTCGGCGGCGGCGGCGGCGGTGATGGTGGCGACGGCGGCGATGGCGGTGATGCGGAATACGGGAACATTGAAGACGGCAGCTTGAATTCGGCGGTGCCGTTCCAACTCATCGTGCCGCTCGACGCGTGGTCGCCCTGTCCCTGAGCGTGGTAAACCTCGGAGCTGCTAGTCGCCGAAATCGTCTGATTATTCACGGAGATCGAATTCAGCTTCAGGTTTCTGTCCTGCCCGTTCACCATCGCATCGTTGTTGTACCGAATCTGAATGTCGTGAGCTGTGAGCGAGGCAAGGGTCGTTCCGAAAGAATAGGTCTGGGTCGATGCCCCTACGGTAGTGGATCCGATGACTTTGCCATCGACGACGACATCGACCTTGGCTCCGACGCCACCAGCCAGCGTCGCTGATGCGTTAAAAGAAATATTGTACGCAGTCATGGAGTAAACCCCTCATCAGATGAATGACGATTTTGCCAGTCACCACATACAGTTCCAGGATATTCCGATGATTCTCACGGTATATGCGAGGAATAAAAGATTACCTGTTTTGCATAGGTGACGAGCCACCCCTAGCGTCATCGAATTTATTAGGCAACCCCATAATTTCTATATCAGGTTAAAAATTATATGACTCATATTTTATTTATTTAATGAATTAATATACTTATAATTCATGTGGACTACCCCTTTTGGATATAAGGCATCTATCGTCGCCCTTATGCGAACGCGGCTTCTGAACCGGCCGGGCTCAAGAATTCGACCGGTTCAAAAAGTTGATTGTTTTTCGGTAAGTAGCGGCGACCGCGCCAAGGCGTGGTCGCCGCGTTCAAAGCCCCCTCACGCGACCGAAAGATCTGGTTATGAAGGGCTGAATTCAGCCGACGAAGCTCGTCGGCCCCAACGGCGATCCGCTTATGGAAGCGCCTTGGGGCCGACGAAGCCGACTGTGGCAATTGTGTGACCGCGCGGACCCTATACGCTCGCATACCAATGAGCGCCTGTCGGATGGAGGCCCATGACAGATTGGTTGATCGAGACGAAGCCAATCGCATGCGCCCCGGATCCGCCGCCTAGCGCATAGTTCCCGGCAGCCTGGTTCAGGAAATCCGCGTTGCCGAAATGCGCGTTGGTTTCGTTCAAGTGATCGCCCGTTGTGCCGAAGTGGCTGTTCAGCAGGTCCATATAGAAATTATCGTCGATCGTCGGGTTACCGCCACCGATCGAGCTCAGACCGATCGGCGTCGGCGACGTCGACGCGATGATGTTCTGCGTGAACGAGTTCCCCGTCATCCCATGGCCGCTCATCGACTGGAACAGGATCGCCGAATCCTTGCCATATTGAAGGCCGCTATTGGCGCCGAGGTCGAAGACGTTGTTGTACACCGTGTCGTTGCTTCCGCCGTGAATCTGCACGGCGTGCGTAATAACATTGGTGACGATGTTGTTACTGATTTTTACGCCGGATGTCAGCTCGTCGAGATAGATGCCGACGACATGCGCATTCTGCGGCGCATTCGGCCCGGAAATGTAATTCCCACGGATGACGGTCTGGGTGTTCACGTCGCTACGCCCGAGCATGTAGATCGCGCCGCTGTCGGTCGAGGCCGTGCTCATGCTCGTGTTTTTCAGGACGTTGTCGATGACGCTGTTGCCGACATTGACCGTGCTGGAATCCCAGTTCTCGATGCCGATGCCGATTCCCGCTGTATTCTCGACGAGATTATGCGAAACCATATTGTTGTTGGCGCCGTGCATGAAGATGCCGCCACCTTGAGTGCCGATCGCCCCGGTCCCGTTAATCAGGTTGCTGTCGAAACGATTCCCGTTACTGGCGTTCTGCACCACAATTGCGCTGGTTTTCGAATTGTCCAGTTCGTTGCCCGAAACGACATTGTTGCTCGAGCCGTTCTGCAGAATCAGCCCCTCGCCCGTGTTTGAGAAATAATTTCCGACGATACGATTATGGTCGGCACCGCTGAGCGAGACCGCGGCGCCATTGCTGCCGGTGTTCTGAAACGTAAGGTGACGTAACACGACATTCGTGGCGCCACTTAAATTGATGAGGGTCGACAGTGAGCCCCCCCCATCCAGCACTGCGTGGGTTCCTGGGACAGATTCGATTGTCAGGCCAGAGTTGCTCCCGCTCAGATTGATGGTCGAGGTGAGCCTATACGTGCCGCCTTCTATCTTGATGACGTGAATTCCAGCCTGTTCAGCAGCGGAAACAGCCTTCGCCAATGTGGCGAAGGGGCTGCCGGCACTGCCGCTCCCGCTATCGTTTCCTCCGGTGGAAACATAAATCGTCGGCGCCGATGGAACGCCGCCGGAACCATGAAAGATTGACGCGGGCAATTTGAACGCGGCGGTGCCGTTCCAATTCATCGCTCCATCGGCTTTGAAAGTACCCTGACCGTTCGCGTGGTACGTCTCGTAGCTGCTGGAGGCGGAAATGGAATGGCCGTTAATCCGGATCCCATTTAACGACAGATTCCGATCGTGCCCGCCGACGACGGCATCATTCGAATAGACCACCTTCACAGTGTGCGGAGCGTTCTGTGTCAGCGTGCTCTTAAAGGTGTAGTGGGCGGGCGTCGCTTTAATTGTCGCTGTGCCAACGGACTTGCCGTCCACCAATATCTTGACATGCGCGCCCACCCCGGCCGCCAGGGTCGAAGACGCGTTTACGGCGATGCTGAAAGATTTTCCTAGCGCTGAGCTGTGAGCCGTTGCCGCATCCAAATCCGGCGTCCCAAGACCGGAGGCGATCAGTTCGAGATTTTTTTTCATACCCGGATCTCCCCGGTGATGGTGGGAAGAGCTGATTCGGAGTGGGGATTGCCACCATGATTAAGCGGCGCAGCCGCTGAAACGGCCAATACGAATAGGTGTTCGCGATGACGCTGGAGAGATAAAATTCCCAACGGAGTGCAGGGTAACGTATTCGACTTGTTGCCCATTTCACAAGATCCTGTCTAAATTCTAATCCTTATAGTGATGATTTATTGATTATTTTAGCCAACAATTGGATATATTCGAAGTTTTTACCCATAAGGATTACTCACAAATCTCTGATAACTGCATAATTATTCCATTGCAAGTCTGCACAATACAAATTTTATCAATAATATTTGTGAAATTTGCGCGCAGTATTGCGCGCGCGAACTCTGAAAGCTTGAGGACTGGCTCGATCAGGGCACGAAATCGTCCGCTCGGATCGAGCATTCAAGGTGGAAATTGGCGGTATCTGCGGATACGCGGAACCAAACCGGCTGGTATCGGCGCATCGGCTCTTAAGGGATGGCGGCTAAGATGAGCCGATCGCCGGGGCGATCGGCTCATCTTAGAGTATCGACGGCGGCAGGCCGCGCAGCCGCGGCTCAATAAGCCGGCTTATTATGGTGCCGTCCTATTAAGGAGTCGGCCCTCGCGTGCCTTATGCACGTTGCCGATCACCTTTCTGAAAATTGCCGCTGTCGTTCGCGGGTTCAACCTGCCGATGCGGGCGCGCGCCCTTTCGCGCATGGCGTACAAATCGTCATCGGAGGTCGCGAACAGCCGGTCCAAGGCGTGATGGGCCGAGCCGGGCTGCTTCGGGTCGTAAATCCAACCCGTCCTGCCTTCCTCCACCAACTCTTCGACGGCCTGGCTGTAGATGGTTCCCAGCACCGGAAGGCCGGACGCAAAGGCCTCGTTCACTACCAATCCCCACTCATCGTCGAGGGTTGGGAGCACCAAAATGCCACACTCGGCATAATGACGGGGCAAATCCGAGTAATCTACCGAGCCGGTAAATTCTTGCTGAAAATTGCTTGGTCCGCTGAAGCTTTCCAAAGCCTCCCGAAGTTCGCCGTCGCCGACCCAGCGGATCGATACGGTTTTATGAGGATTCTCAATCGCCCAGCGCGCCGCATCCGCCTGAAACGCCTGAAGGCCTTTTTTCCCGATGAACCGGCCGGAATACAGCAATTTTCGCGCTGCGCTCTCGGGCCTGATGAGCGGGCAGGACGAGAACAGGCTTATGTCGACTGTCTGATTCGCAATGAAGATCTTCGCGTCAGGCGCACCAATGCGGCGGAGATATCGGCGCCCACTTTGTCCGCCGGCGACGAACCCATCGGAAACCGCCACCAGCAACTGCCGCACCTTGGTGCGAGCCCAGCTCCAGCCGGCCTCGCTGGTTTCCGACAGGGTGCACCACACCACCAACCGCGCGGAGGGCGCCAAGCGGCGGTAGATAGCCGCCTGTATCGAGCGTGCGCCCATCTCGCCTGTGATGATGACATCCGGCTTGTAGCGGCGAAGTTGAGCCAGTGTGTCGTAGGGCACATGCACATACATCGTCTGGCGATAGCCTTGGGGGTGCGCGCGCCGCGTTGTGACAGTCAACGTTTTTTGGACCACGACGTCGAGCGATCCCCAATCCGTCTCCCAGGGCCGGTCCGGTTCGCGCGGGGTCGATACGAATATCCGAAGCTGATCGACCTCGCGCTCAAGCGCTTCCAGCAATGCCACACGATACGGCGGCACCTCATTTACCAACACGGCTACGCGCATCACCATTTTCTACTCAGCCCATGTTCGAGGGTCACGATCAGCCAAATTGAATATCACGTTGGCTATGGTCAGATTTACCATATGACATTCGAATTACATTGGAACATGAGGGACAGGCGGTGAATAAAACGGTTATACTTTGGTATATTATTTCATAAAAAGTATGTTTTTAATCGAAATTTGTTACGCCTAAAGTTTCACTCTCGGCAACTGATAAGCGGCGGGCCATTAGAAATAACAGAAAAAATATGCAGCAGATCCAAGGCGATGCGCATGATCTGATAACTTTGGTCTATTTATAAGAGAAAGTACTAATACCTTTGATTTATACCAACGGGGGCAAATCCATCCTATAGTATAGATAGTTATATTATAACAGGAATGAGCAAATGATCGACGTTTCTATCTCGGATTCCGATGTCGCGCTGCACTCTGCGCCCATTAAGCCAAGCTGGCATTTATCAGGAGCGCCTGTCGCTCGGAACAATGCGATCTCTAAAAGCCGAGACGGCACCGCCTATACGATGGTCTGGGATTGCACGGCCGGCAGCTTTACCTGGTCGTATGATTGCGACGAAACGTTCTATGTCATCGAGGGCAATGCGTCGCTTACGACCGCGACCGGAAAACGTGACATCGGGCCGGGTTCTATCGTCTTCTTTCCTGCCGGAAGCGAAGCCACTTGGCAGGTCGATGCCTATATTCGAAAGGTCGCGTTCGTTCGCCAGACCGTCCCCACGGCAGTGGGAGTTGCCTTACGGTTGTGGCGTCGGATCGCCATGCTTTGGGTAGCGGATAAACAAGGCAAAGCGGTTACCCCCAACCCCGATCGCGTTATCCCGATCAGCACGTATATGCAGCCTGACCGTTCCCAGGGGAATGAGCTCCAGAAAATACGCGCGAACTCGGGGGGAGCTGAATAATCCGGGAGGCGCACCGTTGAACGAATGCCGAATCCGCCGGCATTCGTTCAACCCAGATATAGCGCCGCCCTGCGCGAGGACGGCAGTGGACCTGCAACACGTGAAAATCCACACGGCAAACCGCAATCGGCGCCGGCGCCCAGCGGCTTCAAATTTACAACGCCCGCGCCAATACCGTTGAATCGCTCCGAGATTATGATTTCGACATAAGCTCGTATTCGACGTCCTCAGCCATCGTCCCCACGAGTGCGATCGAAGCTTTCAGCAGCTCCGGGGTCACATAGAACTTTCGGCTCCAGGCCAGCACGTCCTCGGGATTATCGACGTCGATATAGAGCTTATCCGACATGTCTGCGGTCGTCATGATATCTGGCACAGGATCCCTCCGTGACGTAACAACGCCTTTAACAGGTTTAGGAAATCGGATAACCAAGGTTCTCTCGTCTAGGGCTCTTGCTCGACAACTCGACGGGATCGCATCGATCGGTGCACGATTGGCTCACCAATTCTCTTGTTGACCGACAAAGGACGCGACCGCGTCTGCACGACGGTCACGTCCCCTGCCCGGGTTCGCTCAAAAACCAGACGATTAGAATGATATTTAGTTGCGCCTGTTCTGCCTATGATGCAGGAGGATTAGTCTTTTTAGGCGATGATGTCTGCGCGCCGCCCGATTGCCGGCGCGCAGACATTTTCCAACCGCCCTCACCCCGCTGCGCCGGCAGCGAGTGAACTTGTCCGTCTATTATTCATGCTCCAGACCGCCGCCTGAGTCCGGTTGTCTACCCTGATTTTCCGCATGATGGCTTTCACATGTACCTTCACTGTCGCCTCGGCCATCTGCAGATCGCGGGCAATCACCTTATTAGCCAAGCCTTCTTCCAGGCACACCAATATCTGGCCTTCGCGCTCAGACAACGGCGTGCGCAACTCGGACGGCTGCTGTACCGGCCTCGGCATCTCATATGGTAGTGTTTTCAGCGCTCCCGACATTGGTACGATCGGCTCGCCAAGCAGGACCAGGTCAAGTGAAATCCGTAATGCAGCGGGGGATATATCCCTCGGAAGATATCCGCGAGCGCCGGCCGTTATCGCCGCGTTGAGATCTTCCTGGTTCATGCAATCGGTCAAAACGACCACTGCGGTGTCAGGAAACTCATGACTCATCATTGCCAAAGTCCCTCGATCGTCGCCGATGCCCCCGGAGTTCTCATAAATCACGAGGCGAACGGTCCCATCCGCCGACGCCAGCATCGAATAGGCGTCTCCAAGTGAGCTCGCGTCACCGACGACCGTCAAGTCGCCCGTATCCAATATACGCCGCAAGCCTTCGCGCGACAGGCGACTTTGACTACACAGGATCAAACCGTTTTGAGCGATCGCATCAGCTGACGATGCCGTATTAGAGTTCGACATTCTTGCCTCCTAATAAATAATTTAACGGACTTTTAGGAAAATGATCAGCATTAGTCCGAAAGGCCATTTGCTAATCCCAAATAACTACCTTGTTGAGCCACCCATAAAAGACACAAAAAGCGGGCGGTGTTCCGAATAATTAGAGGTAATCACTTTATATCCCTCCTGGGGAACGAGAATTCCACCAGCCAATACAACATATAATAAATTGTATTTATATGATTTAATCTAATGAAATCAATGTGTTATTATCGGTTTCTCAGATTTAAATATATTTCAGTTAATTATATATATCCCTTTGGGCTAGCCTTTGATGGCCCTAATTGCACTGTGATAGATTCGGAGGAATCTACGCCTCGTGATGGCATTTGATGTCCCAACCGATCCGGTGAGATGGAGAGGCTCGGCATTTGCGGGTGAGATTTTGGGCGCCGGCTTTTCACCACCTGAGGCCTTCGTCGCGTCCCGAGACTAGGCTTTTGCATTCCCGTCCGCGCAAAATTGCTAGACGCTTCAGACAGTCAGGAGCCTCCAAGCGGTCATTGCATAGTTTTTCCGGACAAACTGTATACAGTTGCAAAACGATATACAGCCTATACCCAATCGGGTAACTCACTTGCCCTTTTTAAGTATTTTTAAGTAACTCATTCTCGCATTTTTTTGCCAAAAGTTCTTTGGACATCATCGACATGACAGGTCTTCATAAGCGACGAGGCTTAAAATCCCTAAGCTATAAAGTCTGATGATTTTTGAAAGGTTCTTCGATGCGGAACACGGTCGGCCGAACAGTAGGATCCCTGATACGAAATCGAGTTAGGCGGTCGCTTATGACGGCCGCAGGAGTTGCCGTATTATCTGTTGGCCTCTCGGCGGGTGCGTCGGCCGCTAATGTTCAAATCAGCACTTACCACGGCGACGCACATCGAACCGGTTGGAATCCGGCTGAGACGATCTTGACGCCGGCAGCCGTTGGCGGAAGCACCTTCGGTCAAGTCGGGAGCGTCGCATTGGACGCTCAGGTCGACGCGCAACCGCTTTATGTCAGCGGCCAGACAATCACTGGCCGGGGTTCGCACAACGTCATCTACACGGTCACGGAAAACAACACGGTATACGCGATCGACGGGGATACCGGCGCGATACTGCTGCAAAAGAATTTCGGAACTCCGGTCTCGATCTCGCAGCTGCCTGGGGCCTGTAATAATAATTCCAACATCGTGGGCATAACGTCGACGCCCGTGCTCGATACCACCGCGCAGACGCTCTATGTGATCACCTACACCTACGAAAACGCCGCTGCGGTCTATCGCCTCCACGCGCTCGATTTGGCCACCTTAGTCGATAAAACGACGCCCGTGGTTATCACCGGGTCCGGGACACTCAATCCGTCCAACGCCAAATATGCGTTCAACCCGTCGGCGGCACGCGCCAGGCCGGCGCTTCTTCTCAATGGTGGCAACGTCTACGCCGCCTTTACCAGCTTCTGCGATTTCAACGCGAACATCGCGCGGGGTTGGGTTTTGGGTTGGAACGCAGCCTCCCTGGCGCCGCTGGCCCAACCGGCGTTGCTCAACCGCGAATCCCAGACTACCAACAACTATTTCCTGAGCACCGTCTGGATGTCGGGATACGGGCCGGCCGTCGACAACGCTGGCAGTATCTTTGTGACGACTGGGAATTCGGACCCCGCCGGGACCGCCTACAACCCGCCCTATGGCATCGCCGAGAGCGTGGTCAAACTGTCATCCGACCTCAAGACCGTGCAGTCGATCTTCACACCAGCCGGAAAAGGCGTCGACTACAAGACGCTTGAAGCGACCGATGGAGACTTCAGCAGCGGCGGCGTACTCGTTCTTCCGACCCAACCCGGTGCGCATCCGAACATGGCCGTCGCCGCCGGCAAGGCGGGCGTCATGTATTTGCTGAACACCGACGACCTGGGTGGCTACAACGAAGGGCCGGCCGGGGCTCCCGACCGCATGTTGAATTCGTACGTTATCGGCAGCTGCTATTGCGGCGCGTCCTACTACCAGGCGGCGGATGGCGTTGGCCGGGTGGTAAGCAGCGGCAACAACACCGCGGTGGTTTGGAAAGTCAACACGACACTGAATCCCACCTTCAGCCAGGAAAGCATTTCAAATCCAATCGTCAACGGCACCAATCACGGCTTTTTCACGACGGTTTCATCGAATGGAACTCAGGCGAACAGCCAGGTTATCTGGGCGCTGGGACGACCGATCGATAAATCGCCGGCGATCATGAATCTCTACGCCTTCGATCCGTCGACGATCGACGGATCCGGCAAAATGAAAACGCTGTTCACGGCAGGCGCCGGAAGTTGGCCTCAGAGCGGCAGCGCCAATCTGGTTCCCACAGTTGCGAACGGCCGCGTATATGTCGCCACCTATAAGCAGCTGGCGATTTTCGGGCTCACGACAAGTACGACGACCGGCGTCATTTCATTCACAGCGTCCGGCACGCAAGCGGCTGGGGTCGGCCCTCTGGTGAATGTCATAGTCGATGGCAAAGCCGTCGGCACCACGTCCGTCGGCACGGCAAAAACCACCTACGCCTTCAACGCGCCACTGGCGGCGAATACCGCCCATGACATCCAGATCGCCTACACCAACGACACCGTTATCAACGGTCAGGATCGCAACCTGATCCTGAACTCGATCGGCATCAACGGCAGCACAATTCTTGCCACCAGCCCTTACGAAATCTATCACTCAAAGGCCGGTGGCGGCCCGGGGGATCTTGCGTCCAACGGCAACATGTATTGGACCGGCATCGCTGAGTTCAGTCTGCCCGCATCCCAGTTCCCAAATACGTCCGCCGCCGTGAGATCCAAGAAGATGGTCGCAGTCGCTAAGATCGCGACCCCTGCATCGGTCGAGGCCGACGCGAGCCCGACATTGCAGGGCCACGCGGTTTACGGGGTCTTGGTTAAAGTCGGCAAAAACACCCTTACCCTGCGCACCAGAGCGGGATTGCTCACGGTCGACAACACCGCCGCGGTCAAAGCCCATCACAGTGTTCTTCCGCTCGTCGGCGGCGCGCTGCTTGTGCACGGCCAATATACGGGGGCAAACGTGCTGCATGCGAGCAGCATATTGCGCGTTGAAAACCTGAAGACGCTGTGGGGGAAAGACAGCTGAGGGCGAGCGCCCCCAGCCGCTTCGATCGGATTTACGCCAGACTTATATATTGAAAGGATTCCGCAAATGACCTGGACCACCCCACGTGTCGTCGAAATACATGTCGGCATGGAGATCAACTGCTATGCGTGCGCCGACATTTCCGCCTTATGAATGGAAGGGATCGATCAATCCTCCTGACAACCCTAGCTTCGGCGTTATTATTTTCGGACATTTGGATTAATCCTAAAGAATATTTCCAATGTCTTATTTTTCCCGCTGAAAGACTTAAATCTGCGGTATCGTGATTAGACGATCAGGATTTGAGGCCTTGGCTGACATTGGCTAACTAAACCCTGGATTCCGGCAATCCGGAATCCAGGGACCAGCGAGCTTCACAATCGTGTCGGAAATTTCGCCGAGAATCTCGCGAGGAACATTAATCGATGGCCATTATCGACCTTGAGAACAGCGATACGGAAAATTCGTTCTCGTGTGAAATTGCGATAATCGGCGCCGGTGCGGTCGGGATTACGATGGCCGCGGAATTGGCTCGCAGAGGGCATGACGTCATGTTGTTGGAGGCTGGCGGCGTCAGCCTGGAAGCGCAATCGCAAAATATTTTCAACAATGCCCGGTCGACCGGCGTAAACCATACCGGCCTACATTCCGGGCGATTTAGACTGCTTGGCGGAACGACAAACTTTTGGGGCGGGGAGTTAATTCCCTTCGACCCGATCGTGTTCGAGGGGCGCCCGTCGCTCAATATCGACCCGTGGCTTTTCGACCGGCAAGCGCTGGACCCATATTACGACCGTGCAATGAGCCTACTGGGTATGGACGAGGGCGTGCCGCACGATGACGACGTTTGGACCCGCGCGAATACGGTGCCCCCCGACCTTCCGGAGGCGCTGGAATTCTGCATGACGCGATGGGTCAAAACCCCCAACCTGGCAAAGCATTTCAAAACCGACCTGGCCGATCCCAATCTGAAAGTGCTCGTTCACGCGAATGTCTGCGGCTTTGAACCCGATGCCACGGGTGAGCGTATCGCCCGCGTGCATATGCGAACCTTCAACGGTCGCCGGGCGACCGTGACCGCGCAGCGTACTGTCCTGGCCAACGGCACGATCGAGATCGCGCGCTTACTGATGATGCCATATATCGACGGCGCAACCGCCCCGTGGAACGACAATGCGTGGCTTGGCCGCGGATATATCGATCATCTTGATACGACCGTCGGCGAAGTGGTCTGGAAGGATCGAAACACATTCCGAAATTTGTTCGAGAATCTGTTTTTCGACGGCTATAAATACAACCCGAAAATCAAACTGGCGGAACAAGCTCAACGAGATCGCTCTCTTCTCGGGATCTGCGGCTGGTTCCTGTTCAGGACGTCGTATCAGGATAACGCGGAAAACATAAAGCTGTTTCTGCGCTCGGTTCGCGATGGACAACTTCCGCCGAATTTTTGGCAGTTACCCGGCCACGCGCTCTCGTTGGCCAAGGTCTTATTGCCATTTGCCTATCGGTATTTTCACGACAACAGAACATTCCATCCCGCCAGTTCATCGGTCCTCTTTCGGGTAACCGCTGAACAGCTCCCCCTGCGCGATAGCCGGATCACCCTAAGACACGAGCGCGACGCGCTGGATATGCCGCTCGTCGATCTGAACTGGCAGGTCGACGGAAGCGAACTGGAGACGATCGCCTATTTTTCGGAGCAAGTCCGCGACACGCTGAAGAAAGCTGGGATCGCCGACCTCAAGCTGGAAGAGGCTTTGGTCGCGCGCGACCCCGCCTTTCTCGCAACCGCGTGCGACACCTTTCACCAGATGGGTGGGGCCCGCATGGGCCTTGATGCGAAGAGCGGCGTCGTCGACGGCAATCTCCGGGTGCATGGGAGTTCGAACCTCTACGTCGCCGGAGCAGCTGTCATGCCGAGCACCGGGTTTCCAAACGTGACTCTGACGTCGATCGCGCTTGGCTTGCGCCTATGCGATCACCTCGCAGAAGAGAAGGTCGCCGGCGATGTTATGTCGACCCCGCCATCGCAGGCACCTGAACTGGTTCTCGCGTAAACGGCCGACATACGGAGTTAGGCTAGGCTTCTGAAGGTGAAGTTGCCGGCGTGAAAAGACGCGACCGAACTTCCCAGAAAGTCGATCCGGCCGCCGTCTCCAAATGCCAGCATAGCGCCGCCCTTCCCATCCGACTGAAGCGCCATGAACGGCGCCTGGGCGCTGTCAAAGCCGGTCACACCAAGCAGATCCACAATTGACCCGCTGCCTGGCGCGAAGCCGGTAATATTGGTCACCGTGTTCGCTGCCACGCCGAGTGTCAGCCCGCTCGAATAGTCGGCGATGGTCGCAATGCCGGCAAAAAGCGTCACCACGTTGCCGGCGCCGTGAAGGGTCAGGTCGGTCCTTCCGCCATGCAGCAGGATCGTTTCGTCTCCCGAACCCGCATCGACGACGTTGTTACCGACTCCCAACGACACCGTGTTACCGATCCCGCCCAGTTCGACAAGGTTGTCGCCATTGCCAAGCTGAACCGAACTGGTCCCGCTTCCCCCTTCGACGGTATCGTTTCCGTTGCTGGCGACGATGATCTGCCCCGCGCGCCCCCGGATCGATCGTATCGTCGCCGTTGCCCAGTGTGATCGTGTTGTTCGACCCACCCAATGTCACGGTATCCTCGCCGCCGCCCAATGTTATCGAGCTAAGCCCGGTACTACCCTCGACAATAAAGTTTGCATCGCCGGCATCTATGACATAGCCGGTGCCATTACCGAGAATAATCTTAAAAAACATCTTAATAAACCCAAAACTATTAGTTTGTATTTTATTCAAACCTTATAGTATTTATTGGCTGCATAGGATAACATCCGCCCTCATAAGCAATCATTAACTTCTGTAGATTAACTATATAGTATATTTTATATCAACTTTCGGATGGTGATGGCTGGTTATCTAAAACTTTAGATTCCAAATTTATTCGTCGAATGCCTTTCAGACCGGGCTTTTGCGCCGTATGCGCGTATTCACACCGAGCGCTACCCAATCGTCGATGCGATCGAGCTAACCCGGAAGCTTTACGGACACACCGAGTCCCGCCCGCTACCCTCGCCGCCACTGCCGATCTTTGTCGGCACAACAGCATCAGATGGCGAGTAGTGACATGACCAGGACGGTGATCTCGTCTGGACAAATCGTAAGCGGCGCGGCGATCAACAGCGGCGACCGTCAAGTCGTGTTCGCCGGCGGAACAAGCCTCGTCCCTCGGATTAGCGATGGCGGCGTTGCTATCGTCTCATCGGGCGGGAGTGTTGCCGGGGCAAGCTTACATGTCGCGGTCAACTCCGACGCAGCGCCGGCCCGCATGGTCGTCCTGTCGGGCGGCGTCGCCACGGATACAGGCATGGGCGCGGGCGGCCGACTGATGGTCGATGGCGGCTCGGCGAACGGCACGCTGGTCAGCGGCAGCGGCAGCACTGAGCTCCTGATTTCTGGAGCAAGCGCTTCCGGCACCGTCATCGCCGACGGCGGCCGGATGGTCCTTGGAGCCTTTCCCTTCACCTCAACCGCTACCGACACCACAGTGGGCAACGGCGGCGTTTTGCACGTTGGACGCGACTGTCCTGTACGCGACACGACCGTACTGGCCGGCGGGCTCATGAGGCTGGACGAGGGCCGCGGCGATACCGGCATAACGATTTCGAGCGGCGGCCGCGTTGTCGCTTACGACGATTCCTCCATAAGCGGCATTACGGTCGATAACGGCGGCGTACTTGTCGTTAAGGAATCAGACGCCAGCAATGTCGATGTACGACGTGGCGGACGCCTGGTGGTCCGGGGCGGCGCTTCGTTATCGAATATCGCGAAAGGCGGGACCGTCGTCGTCGAAGACGGAAGGATCGACGGTATTCAATCCATGTCGGCGGGCGGTCTGATCGTCGGAAAGAACAGCATCGCCGTCATCTCGTCGGGTAACACAACCACGGGCGGAATCGTAAGTGCCGGCGGCGTGTTCGCGGTGGTCAGCGGCGCAACGGCGATTGGCCTTAAACTCGTGGGCGGCAGCGAGCTCGACTATCGCGGCGGCGCCGTCAGCGGCCTCATCGCAAGCCACGGCGCCACCGAAGTTGTTGAATATGGTGCAACCGTATCGGGCCTCGATAATCCCGGCACATACGTGATCGTGTCTAATGGCGGCACGGCAGTCGCCACCCACATACAGGCCGGCACCCTGACCGTGATGTCCGGGGGAATCGCAACCGATACCCAGCTTCGTTCCGCCCATGAAACCGTATCGGCCGGGGGCCGCATTTCGGGCACGACGACGTTCGCTCATGGCAGCACTGTGGAGTTCGATGCGAATACCGGCATTTCACTCAAAGCTTCCGGGTTCGATTCAACGGATGCAGTCGATCTCGCGGCGTTTAAATTCGGCGGCTCGCGACACCTGACAGTCGTCAGCAGCGGAACAACGACTCAACTGACGATTACTGAAGGCCTCCAGCAGGCGAAGGTCATCCTCCTCGGACAATATTCAGCAGCCGGCTTTCACCTCGCCAAGGATGGCGCCGGGACTACGCTTACCTATACGCCAGCGACGAACACCCCCCATGAACTGGCGGCAGGGCACGGTCATTAGTCGCAATCGAGTTAACTCCTAAGACCGCCGGACAAACTACGCCCTAGACCCTACTCTGCCCGTCATCGTCCGCTTCATCGGCGGCAGTAATCGAAACGGCGGGGATAAGAGCATGACCACGACAGTGATTTCGTCTGGGCAAATCGTCAGCAGCGCCACGGTCACCAGCGGCGACCGGGAAGTCGTCCGGGCGGGCGGCTCCAGCGTCGATCCGCAAATCACCAATGGCGGTGTGGTTGTCGTGACAGCGGGCGGCAGCGTCACCGGCGCCAGCTTGCACCTCTCGTCCATCGCCGATACGGCCTCGGCAAAGATGGTCATATCGTCCGGTGGGACAGCGACCGGCACCAGTGTGACCGCCGGGGGATTGGTTGTCGTCAACAACGGCGAAACACTGAGCTCCACCGTGTCAGGCTTCCACGCCTTTGGGTTCGGACCGAGCATCCGATCGACGGAACGCGTCAATTCGGGCGGGGTCGCGCACAACACCGAACTCGTCGATTTCGGTCATCTGACGGTCGGTAGCGCCGGAAGCGCGGTGGATACCGTCATCGACTCCGGCGGTCTGGAAACCGTCACGCGCGGCGGCTTCGTATCGGGCACGACCGTCAACGCAGGCGGCCGATTGGCGGTGAATGCCGGTACCGCCAACGATACACTCGTCAGCGGAAGCGGCAGCGTCGAGACCTTGATCTCAGGCGCAAATGCCTCCGGAACCACTATCGCCGACGGCGGGCGCATGGTGCTTGGCAAATTTCCCTTCCCCTCCACAATCACTGACACCACGATCAGCAGCGGTGGAGTTTTGCACGTCGGACGCAACTGTCTGGTATTTAGCACAACTGTGCTAGCCGGCGGGCTCATGAAGCTCGACGAGGGGCGGGGCGATACAGGCATTACGATATCGAGCGGAGGGCGCGTCGTCGCCTTCGACGGTTCCTCAATAAGCGATATTACGGTCGGCAATAGCGGTGTAATTATCCTCGAGGATGGTTCAGAGGCTTCAGATGTCAGCGTGCTGAGTGGCGGACGGCTCTGGGTGAGCGGCGGTGCACGTTCCGAATTGGATATTGAGCGAGGCGGAAGGGTTATTGTCAGAGGCGGATTTGTCGATGGAATTCAATCCATGTCCGCCGGTGGTTTGTTCGTCGGGAATCAAACCATCGTCACGCTTTCGTCGGGGAATATGACCACGGGCGGAGTGGTCAGCGCAGGGGGTCGTTTCGAGGTTGTCAGCGGTGCAACGGCCACTAGCCTCAAAATTCTTAGTGGCGGCGAACTTGACTACAGCGGCGGCTCGGTTAGCAACCTTATCGCGAGCTCAGGCGCCACTGAAGTCGTCGAATTCGGAGCAACCGTCTCCGGTATCGACAACGCCGGTGCATCGCTGATCGTTTCGGGAAGCGGGGCGGCGGTTGGCGCCACAGTGCGGGGCGCGACCTTGACCGTTATGTCCGGCGGGACGGCAACAGATACGCGGCTCCAATCTGCGCATGAAATCGTATCAGCCGGCGGTCAGGTTTCGGGAACCACGACTTTCGTTCAAAGCAGCACGGTGGAATTCGGTGCAAACACGGGGATTTTGATCACGGTATCCGGGTTCGATGCGACGGACGCAATCGACCTTGCCGCATTCAGTTTCGGCGGCTCGCAGCACCTGACAGTCGTGACCAGCGGAGCAACGACACAGCTGACGGTGACCGAGGGCCTGCAGCAAGCCAACGTTGTTCTCTTCGGACAATATTCCGCAGCCGGCTTTAACCTCTCCAAGGAAGGTGCCGGCACCGCACTGACCTACACGCCGCCGGTAAGCGCCGGCCATGCATTGGCTGCCGGTCATGGCCACTGATCACTGAAAGGCGCGATGCCGGGGCGCCGATTACGTCCCGGTAAAGACCGCGAGCAAACGCTTACGCAGGCTCGCGGGCACCGACAGCTGGTCGGCGGCCCGTATCATACGGACGGCCGCGGACCATAACGCGGCCACATGCACGGCATGCATCGTGAGTTCCCCGCTTGCGAGCCGAGTTAACACATCCGGCATATCGACCAGTGCCACCGCGATGGCCTCGCTGGAATCGAGCGACTGCCGACCCAGCGGTTCGACACCCAAAGCCAGAAAAGCACTTGCCGTATTGGTTTGGTTCGCGGGATCGGGATAGACCCTTAAAATAGGTTCGAAACGGCCACCGCCATAGCCGGTTTCCTCCAGCAATTCGCGCCTCGCACCTGCCTCCGCGATGCCCATCGAGATCCCGTCGTCTGAAAGTTCGACGACGCCGCCAGGCATTCCGTCGATGACGATGCCGCGTGCGTGGCGATATTCACGAACCAACACGAGGCGAAAATCTTTGGTTAACGCAACGATTGCCGTCCAATCCCGCGATTCAATCACATGGAACGGCGTAATTTCGACGCCTTCGGCTGTGAGGCAATCGTCGGTACGAACCGTGAGCCAGCGATCTTGGAAGGTGATCCTGGAGGCAGTGACGGTCCAAGGAAGGACGTCGGCAGAACCTTTATGGCCGCGCATCAGTCGGTTCCCCATATTTTATACCGGCGATCCGCCATAGCTGGAAGCGTCATTCAACCCGACCCCGTCACGGCAAGAATGCGTAAGCCACCGGTACTGTGGAGGCAACCATCGATCTGGCTACTCCGAATGCTTCGTAGCCGCACGTCATGTACTCGGTTAGCACAGAGTCATGATCACACGCGAAAAATGTCTGGAGAAAATGATGGAGTACGAGCAGTTGGCTGCCCGTGCTTCAGATCCGGCCATGCGCAGCTCATTGCTCATGATGGCGAAACGCTGGCGCGACAGCGTCGTACAGATCGAACCGCCGAAGGACGAACGACGCGGCAGATTGGACTATGCCGGACCGCGGGCGCGTGATTGAGATCGCAACGAAGCAATGGAAACGTCGTTTCAATTGGCCGTATCGCTGGCGACATCGGAAAATCATTCAGGACCGCTAGCCTCACGCCAGAGGAATGACGCCATCCTTAGCTCGACATCTGAACAAATTCACTTTTCTTAGAGATTGCCAGAAGTTATTAAGTAACAATTCCTGACATTTTATTTCAAAACTTGGAAATATCGGTCAGTTAACGGTAATCCATTCAGAATCTTGCTTGCGTTATACAAAATAAAATATCCAAATTTTTCGAAAATAGAAGCGCATTTGGGTTAGTTGCGGAATCTTTGCTTAGTATTATAGCTGGTACGAACAACGTAACTGGAGTTCTGATGTGAAAATTACGGCAGGGAAAGTTTATGTAAGTCGCCGCGGCGAGCGTGTGCTTATCAGTTCCGTTGAGGCGACAGGGGAATGGCCGGTACATTTTGTCGTATTGGACGGGCGCTATAAAGGCGTTGGCCAACACGACGGGTCGCGACTTCGCATCGACGGCCGAGCGAAGGAGCCGGTGGATGGAATTCCAGTCGATCACTGGAATGATCTGGTGGCCGAGGCGGAAGGCGATGACGCTGCGGCAAACGAAGACAATGTCGTCAGCCTGCAGTTTCACGAAAAGGGAAAGAAGGCGTCGCGCGGGTTGGGCTGACAGGCGGCGCGGTTTGAATCGTTAACGGTTCCCGCGCCATGGCGATCTTCAACGCCAGATCAACCGCAGCCAGACGGGATAATTGCCGGACATGCCCGGAACCTAGATCGGCAGTCTGTCCGCTAGCCAAGGCAGCATAGACCGTGCGGCTTAATCCATTTGCTCATCTTGGCAAACGGAACGCCACGCGCGATCGCATGCTTACTCAACCGCAATGGACACACCCCAGCATTATCGTGACAAATCCGCTCAGGCTCGCAGACTGGCGCGGTATCTAACGCCTCCAGACGTAATCGAGAATCTCGAACGCCTGGCGCGTGAGTACGAGCAGATGGCCGCAGATATTGAAAAAGGCACCCTCTCCTTCGATCGAGGCGGCGCTGACGACTGCTCAAGAATTTGCTGATGCCGGTGGGGAACGGATTTGCATGGCGACGGGCCGCCGACGTCGCCTAAAACTCGTTGGTTCGTTTCGGCCAACTTATGAGCAGTGACCTAGTGCGCCTGCCCGGCTATTCGAATTCTGTGTTGCATCTCTTGTCGTAATGCGGCCGAACGGTACTCGGTCGTGCGAAATTTCAAATCCCCCAGGCGGCCTGGACGCCCGATATTCCGCTTTCACTCGAGAGGCCGCTACAGCGACCGAAGCGTAAAGTGCGGCAAGTTGGCCTTTAACACGGTGCCCTTGCGCCTCTTTCACTGCCTGAAGCCTCTTTCTCTGCCCGAAGGATGCCACTTTCGCCGGGGTTCTGACATTCAGTGCCTTTCCCACTGCCTTGGCGATCGGGGTAGTGAAACCGTCGGCCGCAGATTGGCAGAGCCGAGTAGCCGGCACGCCCCAGATGGATGGCGGCCCCAGACCGGACATATTGCCGAATAAGCGCTTGTGCACTGAAACGATTGGAGAATCGACAGGAGAGCACAGAATTACCACAGCATTCCAAGCCCCGGATGTGTAGTAAGACGCAATTAAAGGTTGCCCAGAATGCCGGATGCTCGCCTATTACGTTATCTCGCTATTCGTTTTCGCGTGCTCGCCAATCAGCTCCCCGCGGATCAATGGGATCTGGCGAATGAGTTCCTGGCCATGGCAGAGGAACTATCAGACTTAGCCGACGGACAGTCCAAGCCGCGCGATAGTACCGAGCCACTGGATTCCTAGCGCACTCAGGTCTGATTACATCCGAACATCTTCGAAACGCATCTGGCTTAGCCTGTAAGATTCAGGAGCTTTTCTCCATCTTAGAGGGTTGAACAAGTATTGCCGATGCATTTCGGTTAAACTCCAAATCGCTTCGGAGAGTAAATGAGCAAGCCGATAGTGACTAAGTCGGAGACTGAAATCGAACTTCGGTCGGCGCCGATCGAACCGAGCTGGATCCTTGAGGGAAACCCGGAAGCCCGCAATCGGATGATCTTCAAGAGCCACGACGGTACAGCATCAACGATGATCTGGGACTGCACTGCCGGTGTGTTCAATTGGTACTATGACTGCGACGAGACCGTGCATATCATCGAAGGTGAAGTAACTCTGGTTACCGATACCGGGACCTGCTGCGTGAAGGCCGGCGACGCCGTGTTCTTCCCTGGAGGAACCTCCGCGACTTGGCATGTCGACGTATATGTTCGCAAGATAGCTTTCTTGCGGCACACCTTGCCATTTCCGGCAGGGATGATGCTGCGAGTTTGGAAACGCATACTTGCTTCATTTCGTCCTTTGGCCGCTTCGACAGGAGTGAGAGGGGCTGTGCCGACCTGAACGTCGCGGGCCAATTCACTACTAAGGCAGAGGCCGTTGGCGGTGATGACGTTTTTGATTTTCCGCGTTCCTTTGTATCGCTTGCTGCAGCCACTCGTCCTCGAGTTGTCTAAGCCATGAAGCAAGAAGAGTGTCGCTACACCGTTCCGCCAAAATCCGCACTGTCCGCGCCTGCTCCAGGCACTGTTCAGGGGTAAGTTCCGACATAAGATTTCCTCCCTAGCGCTCGCGGCAGGTTAGCTGCGCTGTAAACCGAGGTCTTTGTCTCTTCCGGATATATGCCCACTTGGCCGTCGCGCCATATTCGGGGCCTCGCCGCCAGGGGAACCGGCGAATCGCCATGCGATGGCGCTCAACCAAACGCGAATGGTGGTAATTCGGATGTCCTGTCGCCCGCCCAAACGCCATGGGCATGGCGGCGAACAACCGGCGTAATCTCGTTGCTGCTTAGCCGTTCCGCCGATTGCCGCCCCCCAACTTGGAGCAACCATTTAATGATGAAGCAATATTACGGCGCCGCGCTGGTT
Source organism: Alphaproteobacteria bacterium (assembly GCA_965276835.1). Lineage (GTDB taxonomy): Bacteria > Pseudomonadota > Alphaproteobacteria > BOG-932 > Roseiterribacteraceae > BOG-932. The sequence continues at coordinate 5,182,441 of OZ255631.1, read as the reverse complement.
TTGATGGCAATTGCGGCGGGCGTTGCCGGCGAGGCCGCCGCGCAAGATTCCGAAATCGTCGGCACGGCGGCAACACCAGGCGTCATCGCGGCGTTCATTACGGCCGGCGCAATCGACCCCAACGGCAAAGTGCCGGCGCTGAACGCCGTCAAGGGGGCCGGCGTAACCAACATTTCGATGGCGAGCCCAATCGCCATCCTGCAGCGTGGACATTCTTATGCCTTCCTGCTGGCATCGCAGAATATCGACTTCAAAGGCACGTGCTCAGATTCCTATGTCCTTCAACGTGGGGCGAAAATTCTCGCGCGCGGCAGTATCCACACCTATGCCTGCGCTCCCGGCACCTATTGGGAGTGGGAAATTTATAGCCCCGCGATCCCGAATTCCCCGGGACCTGCGACCCTCGTCGGGACGGTGACCTTCAAAGGACAAAAGGCGACGACCACCGCCAACGTCATCATCAGGTGATGCGGATATTGTCTCTGGGCGTCAACCGCGGGCAGCACCGCGATAACACTCTCTGCCCTGCGCAGACACGCTGTTGCGCATGTGCATAATGTGGTTCGCGCTGGAGCCCGGGACTAATACTTTTGGCCATTGCCCTTAGCCGGAAGAGTACTGGGACGTAGCTGCCCACCCACCTACACTCGAAGATCAAGACAGAGCGACATCCCTCTGTCCTGTTAGGTCCAACTGGCCTCGCCCCTCTCATTAGGAGCGAGGCATTTTTTTGCGGCCGACAACCGCCACGCACCGCCCTCATATACCCGCATGCGACACAATGCGCAGGAACGCCAACTGAAGGGAGAAAGTTAGTAACCAGGTGTTTCACCAGGGAAAATATTGTGTCAGCCAACGATCCAGCCTTGTCGCAGCTACAGTGCAAACTTCAGAAACTCTCGCGATTGTCCGAGGAAGTTCGGCGCCTGCAGCGGTTGATCTCTTACCTCGAGAAGTTGCGAAAGCTGGATCCTCCCGAAAGGCGTCATTAGCCCAAGGCGCTCCGTCAGGATCGTTTTTGATTTATTTGGAATTTGGTGGTGCCCCAGGCCGGACTCGAACCAGCACTCCTCTCGGAACCGCATTTTGAGCTTTGAAAAACGGCCTATCCTATCTTTATCCGGTAGGCCTCCAGAGCCCTATAACCATCTGAACTAACTGGTCTTTTCAGATCGGCTCGTGTTCCAGTCCTAACCGGTCGTACGCCACGGTTGGATCTCTAGGTGCGCCCATACTGCACCTGAAATTCGACCTAAATCGGAGGTTAGGATTGCCAAAACTCAAGCTTACAAAGACTGCCGCGGATGCTGCCCAACCGAAGGCGGTGGTCTACGAATTGCGCGACACAACGATACCGGGGTTCCTGCTCAAGGTCACTCCGGCAGGCCGCAAAGTCTTCATGATCGCCTACGTCGCCAACAACGGGCAGCGTCGCAAGCCGGCCATCGGCCGTTTTGGAGAAATGACTGTCGAGCAGGCGCGACTGGTCGCACAGGACTGGCTCGCTGAAGTTCGCAAGGGCAAGGATCCTAGCCTCGAAAGACGCGAGGCTCGGCGGGCGCCGACCGTCAAAGAGTTATTCGAGCGCTTCATGACAGAATACTCCGAGCCACGAAACAAAGCCTCGACCGTTAGCGGCAATCGCGGCTACGGCAAAGCCCACATCATTCCGCAACTCGGAAATCTCAAAGCCGCCGACGTTAAGCGCTCAGATATCGCGAATCTGATGACCAAGCTGATGACGCGCCCCGGCGCTGCCAACAGGGTATTCGGTATCATCCGCAAGATGTTCAACATGGCAGAAATCTGGGGCATTCGACCGGACGGTTCGAACCCCTGTAGACATGTTCCAACGTTCCCGAGACGCCGGAGAACGCGGCTGATCACCGACGCGGAACTGAGGCAGCTCTACGCTTACCTGGACAAAGCTGAAGCAGAGGGACTCGAGCATCCGTTCATCATCCTCGCTGTCAGACTTCAGTTCGAATTTGCCGGCCGCATGTCGGAGATCCGACTGCTCGAATGGGCATGGGTCCACCTGGACAACCGGCGCATCGCCTGGCCTGACAGCAAAACCGGCGAAATGTCGAAGCCGATCAGCGCCGAAGCCTATTACCTATTGGCAAATGCGCCCCGTCTCGAGGGCTCGCCCTACGTCTGCCCATCCGTGTTCGACCCACAACTGCCAATGTCGAAGCACACCTATTATGGCGGTTGGGTTCGCATTCTGGAGCGGGCGGGGCTCGCTCACGTCGGTACTCACGGCATACGGCATCGCTCGGCGACGGACATCGCGAATTCCGGTATCCCGATAAAGGTCGGCATGGCGCTCACCGCGCACAAAACCGTCACTCAATTCATGGAATACGTTCACACCGAGGACGATCAGGTCCGTGCGGCAGCCGAAGTGGTCGCGTCCCGCCGCGCCGCCCTCTTGGGACATGCCCCCGCCGCATCCCCTCCGCCATCCACACATCAGTCTACCTGTACGCCCTCGCCCGCAAATGTCGAGCCGTTCGTCGTGCCGAAGCCAATCGCGCGGAACCCTGAGGGGGGCAGTGCCGGACCGCGCACGAGCGTCCGCAGCTACCAGCCATATCGACATCGGAATGGCGAGAACCGGGACATTCCGCCCGGCACGAAACGGTCCGAAGTGCCAAATAAGGAGATTAGCAATGCCGCGTGATCCGAACCTGGAAAATCACTGGCCCCCGCTCGATATCCTCAAGCACGCAAAGTTCGTGAAGGACGCCGGTCCCATCCGTTTTGTCGACACCGAGGCCGCAGCGCGCTATCTCGCATTGGAAGCCCATTCGCTCGAATGTTACCGCTCTGTCGGTGGCGGCCCCGTGTATTACAAGTTCGGAAAATACGTCCGCTACGCAGTCGACGATCTCGACGCCTGGGCGGAAACCTGCCGGCGGATCACCACCACATCCCCTGCCGCCCCACGTGCACTTCCCGTTGATCTGACATAGCTTCTGAGCTATAGAATCACTGTGGAAGCGGTATTCATGATCATCAAATGGCAGGCTCTTTTACCCGTCGAATCTGCTGTTCAAAGAGCCCTGTCGATCGTCGAACAGCACGCGAGAAACAGGCCGTTGAGCCTGAATCCCGGCTTTCCGCCTATGTTGAAAGCCGTAAAGAAGGAGAGTGAGATCGGCCAGCCTCTGAACCTGATCATCGACCGGCTTCCAGCGGAGCAACAGGCACGCATTGAAACGCGCTATCAGGAAATGCGCCAGGAGGTCGAGGGCCTGCGTGAGTTGCGCACGATCGCAGGCAAAGCCCAGGCCGACATCGCCGCAGCCCTGAATATCAAACAGCCGTCGGTCTCCAAGATCGAGAAGCAGACGGATATGTATCTGTCTACGCTTCGCAGAGGCAGCTGGCGGCCAATTGGGGACTGCGCGACCATGGCCCGACTGGCGATCGAGGCGATGGCGTCCGGGGCGCTTGGTTTTGCCACCTCGCGCACGATCAATCACCGGGCAAGCGACGGCACGCTGATTCCAACACTGACGGCCGCGGAACAGGAGCTGACGGCGATTGCCGATGCCCTGGGCACGACAGGCCACCCGGCGTTTCCAGGCCTGCGCGAGGACAAGGTGGCCAGAGATGTTGTGCTGGATCGCGACTGCGGCAGTGTCGCGGTGGGGGAGGGTCACGAGACGCTAAGCCCTGGAAGCATTGAGTTAGGCGACTGTCGCCCTATTTGCGTCATATACCGACACATCTTGTGCTGCCGAACGCGGACATAACTTGAAATTCCGGCACAGTTTGTCATGCGATTAAATAATCAGGTCATAATAAATAAAATCGCAAGTAGAGCTATAGAGAATTAAGATTTTTTCGACTTTATACATTGAAAAAGAGCCAGGTTGACATTCTAAATCATTTATTATTACAGATTTTAGAGAGATTATATACAGCAACGCCGTCAGCCGGTAGATATATATAATTTCTAGTCACAAATATTTAACATTACCATGTTACTTTTCGATGGATTCTAATCTACATTTGGGAGAGTGGAAATGGGCGAGAATGTTTGCCACCGTGAACCTTCGTGGCGTTTGGCGTTCGCTGGCCTTCTACTCGCCGCAACGCTGTCTCCTCCTGTTTCCGGTCAGGCCAGGGCCGCCCCGGTGGTCACGCCGGGCTTCAATCTGACGGTCTTCGCTAAACCACCTAAGGGATCATCGGCCCCCGATTCGATCGCGGCGGTCGATGGCAATGTGTGGATCGGCTATGGCGACGGCCATTTGCCCGACGGCTCGGACGGGCTCAGCAACGAAATCGTGGAATTCAACCCTGCGGGCAAGATAATCCGCACCGTCTCGGTCAAGGGCCATAATGACGGGTTGAGGCTGAATCCTTATACGAAGGAGTTGTGGGCGATCCAGAACGAGGACGCCGACCCAAAACTCGTCGTCATCAACCCCACCTCCGGCGCGACCAAGAATTACACTTTTCCGAAGATGTTGCATGGCGGCGGCTATGACGATGTCGCGTTCATCGGCGGCAAGACCTATATGAGCGCGTCGAACCCGACGCTCGACAAGAACGGCTTCACCCATGGCCCGGCGATTGTCAGTGTCGCGCTAAATTCCTCATCCGTGGCCACCATCGAGCCCGTGCTGTCCGGTCGCGCGAAGGCCGCCAATATTCCGTTTGGCACGGTTTCGACTCTTAATCTCACCGATCCAGATTCGCTGTCGGTCACGCCGTCGGGCGATCTGCTGATGACCGATCAGGGCGATGCTCAGCTGGTATTGCTGCGTCTCTCGAAAGTGAAGGAGCCTGCCGTCCAGGTTCTGCCCCTGTTGGGTGGCGTCCAGGTCGACGACACCGCCTTCGTGACCGCACGTAGCGGCTTTCTCCTGATCAGCGATACGGCGGCAAACGTCACCTATAAGCTGACCGCGAAGATATGGTCACCAGGCACCGGCTTCTCCGCGTCGACGGGCGTTGCCGCTGCCGGTAAAACCCCGGCCATTCCCGGCTATGTGGGTCGGCTCGAGGAGAGTAGCGGCGCGATATACCCGGCGGTCACGAATATGGATGCACCGCACGGCGTCGTGTTCGTCGCAAACTGACGGAAGCCGCGGCCTTTTATCCGCCCAGGCACCCGCCAACGGTTCCTGGGCGCATCGAAGGAATATGAGATCGCCATGCGTCGGCGAAAGGATTTGCGCGAAAGAAAAGCCGGCATGCGCCGGCTTTGGCGTATCTGCACGACACGAACTTCACTCCGAAGCCCCATCGGCGGGGAGGGAAATGAATTCGGAGCCGCGAGACAGTTTGCGATTCCTAAGGTCCAATCCCTGAGGCATCGCGAGCGATAAAGAGCAAATCAAGATGCTTGCAAACTCCCGATTTGAATCTGAACCGTCGATAACAGAAGTGCCGGCGCAGCGTCTGCTTTCGGCAATCTCTTGGCCGAAACCCGCGGGCCAAATGTCCGGTTTTCCCTTGGGTCGCCCTGACCGGACCGCCTTGGAAGCAGATAATTTAGCGGAAACGTGTCGGTAGCTTCGCGACCAGTTGCGCTGTTCAGCAGAGCCAGGCTCACACGTCTCTATCCTGAAAAAGATTATGGGCGTGCGGATAAAAGCCAGAAGAGCCCCGTTGCTACCGCAATCGTAACCGGTAGTGTGAAAACCCAGGCGAGAGCGATCCGCGTCAACATAGCTGGGTTAATGCCAGCGCCGGAACCCACCATCGTACCCGCGATGCCCGAAGTGATGATGTGTGTTGTCGAGACCGGTAAGCCCGTAAAGCCGGCGCTACCAATCAGCACCGCACCGACGAGTTCTGCGGATGCCCCTTGCGCTGGTGTCAGATGGGCTTTTCCGACACGTTCACCCAAGGTTGTGACGATCCGCCGGTAGCCGATCATCGTTCCGAGACCGAGGCAAACAGCGCTTAGCGCTCGAACCCACCAGGGAGCGTACTCGACCGTTGGCCTCAGTGCGTCCCGGATGCGCATCGCTTCGGCCTTGTCCTGCGGGGTTACATCTTTCGCCTTGGCGACGTACTTCATCTCACCGACGACGCGATAAACCTCATCGCGGGTTGCTGATCGGGTAACTGTGGATGAGGTTTGCGGGCCGGCACCCGAATCGATCGATCCACTGCGATCGGCCACCGCGTGAAACCCGGTTGCGATGCCGGCGGCTTTTGGCGCCTGTCCGCCGTGCTGCATGCGATTCACGGCATCCAGCGCGAGCTGTTTCTCGTCGTCGCCGTATTTTTCGATCAACGGTTGAGCCGCCACGGCATTCTGAGCTAGCTGTGCGATCTGCTGCTGGGCATTCGGATTGAGCGCGAAGGTCGCCGGCATCAGTCCGATGATGGTCAGCATAATAAGACCAATACTTTTTTGTCCGTCATTGCTGCCGTGAGAAAAACTGACCGTGGTGCAGGTCAAGATCAACAAGCCTCTGACCCATCCGACCGGTGGCTTGCCGTCCTTAGGAGGTTCGTAAAGGGCACGGTCTTTAACCAGATGGCGGATCACGAAATATAATGCGCCGGCCCCAATCAATCCGAGGATCGGCGAGATCGCAAGTGCACGCAAAACAGTCCAGATTTGTGACCAGTCCACGCCCTGGGAAAGGCTACGGGAATTGACCAAAGCGTTTCCAAGAGCCACGCCAATCAGCGAACCGATCACGCAGTGCGAACTTGAGTTGGGAATCCCGAACCACCAAGTGAACAGGTTCCACGCCAGCGCCGTGGCAAACAGGGAGACAAGCATTGGCACCGCTGGATTGCCATTGGGAGGCGACAGAACGTCAGCAGGCAGCAGTTCAACCAGAGCGTAAGCTACCGCGATCCCCCCCAGCAGAACCCCGAGAAAATTCATGAGGCCTGACCACACCACTGCAACCCGCGGCTTCAGCGAGTTCGTGTAGATCACAGTGGCTACCGCGTTCGCGGTGTCATGAAAGCCGTTCGCGAGTTCGAAAACACACACTAGGATAAAACACAGCCCGAGGGCTATATAAGCTTCGGTAGACGACGGCGCGAAATTTAACATCGACGTTCTCCGATTTCAGCGCTTATGGCTGACGCCCGCAATTCGCCAGACACTATTGAAATTATTATCATGATATTGTCATATTACACGTCGTTTATGGTCGACGGCCCTACATAGACCAACTACTTCTGTCGGGTGGCTGTTCCAGAATTAGCACAACTTCAGATTTTAGCGGCGCATGGCGAAGCCAGCCAGTCAGCTCGGTCTTTCAGGATGGATCTATGTCCGAAGGGGTACCACCGATGGCCGGTTGAAACCGGAACGCGACGGCCACAGACAGATCGCCTCGACGATCGAGAACGTTGGCGAATGGGCCTTGCTACCGGTCTCGCCAAAAGTTAAAGGAGCGGCGCGATGGCAAAGAAAGAGATCATCGTCCGAGCTGAAGTCGACGGCACTTTGGACTTTGGTATCGTCCATAAGATGGCGATTGGGCTAGCGGAAGATGGCAACTCGCCCGGCATACGCATCGAATTCCCGCCAGAGCTCAAACTGCCGGCCGTCCAGTTCGTTTTGGAGCCGGCGCAGGCGCTCAGCTTGATCGACATGTTTCAGAAACTCGAACGGAAGCTTGGGTGGCGACGCCCGCGACCTGCCTAAAAACTAGCGGCCATGATGTCCGGTAGGTTTCAGTACGACTGAGGTCAGCAAAGTTTGAGGCGGCCAAATTCGCGGCAGCATAAACGATCTGAGTGGCGGTTTGGACTTCAGTTCAGAGGATTGCTCGATGAAGAGAAACGTCGGACTACCCGCTGCTGCGCATTTGCGCTTGGGGAATTCAGAGTGGATCCATAGGTTTCGGGACTTTCATCCAGGTTGACCGGGGCGTGGCTAGCGAGGATAGCCATGACCATATCAGCCCTTTCCATCTGCACGGTTACCGATACAACGACCCAACCTTTGGCAACGCACCTTTCATATACATCCACATCGCCTTCAGAAATCTCATCACTCAGAAAGTGCGCCCTAAGGCCTATTGCCGTTGGTGCTGAGGCTGTTTGGTCGGAATTGTGCAACTTGATGTCGCTGGCTCCAATGTCCGCCGCTTGCAACTCACTTATTGCTTCATTTGCCGCCGAAAGCGTTCGAAAGACAGCGATGATGTTCTCGTATGCCACTTTGCGAACCTCCGAAGGATCAGTTTTTCATCTGCTAGTGCTTTGGTGGTGACGACGATCGCGTATAACAGCGTCATCTCCCACCATTCGGCTTCCGGCGAAAAACGGCCGTGGGGTGAACGTTGGGTTATCGGTTGGGTCGCCCGAAGGCAGACCGTATCAATCCACCCAACCCCTGTCATCGGCTCCACTCCGCACGATGTCCGCTCCATCGCGTCGTTGTCCCAGACGTTGCCGGACCGGCTCATCGAGCAGACGATGCCATTGTCGGCCAGCAGTTCCTGGAAGTGCTGGCTGGTATATTGGCTGCCCTGGTCTGAGTGATGCAGCAGGGCATCCGGCTTGCCGAGGCGCCAGATCGCCATGATCAGCGTATCGGTAACGAGCTGGGCGGCCATCTCCGCCTTCATCGACCAGCCGACGACGCGGCGCGAGAACAGGTCGATCACGTCGGCCACGTAAAGCCAGCCCTCGGCCGTCCAGATATAGGTGAAGTCGGCGATCCATCGCTGGTTCGGCCGTGTCGCGGTGAACTGGCGATCGAGCACGTTCGGCGCAACGACCGAGGCCAGGCGTTCGCCGTCGTCTTTCGGCAGGCCGCGCCGGCGCGACCTGCCGCGCAAGGCCTGCGATCGCATCAGCCGTTCAACCCTGTGCAGGCCGCAAGCGACCCCATCGGCCAGCACGTCGCGCCAGACACCGCGAGCGCCATAGGTCCGGTCTCTGGCGACGAAGCTTGCTCGCACTTTGGCGCCGATCGCCTCGTCGTCCCGTGACCGCTTGGCTGGGACCGCGCCCTAGCCAGGCGTGGAACCCGGAACGGGAGACATCCAGCGCTTCGCAAAGCCATGCCACCGGCCAGATCGAACGGTGCTTCGCGATGAAAGCGAACCTCATGTCACTGCGTTCGCGAAGTAGACTGCTGCCTTTTTTAGGATGTCGCGCTCCGCCTTCAGCTTGCCGACCTCACGCCGCAAACGATCGATCTCCAACTATTCCGGCTTTATCTGGCCATGGCCGGGAAAGGCCTGGCCCGGATAGGCGGCAAAGTCCTTCACCCACTTGCGCAGCACGTTCTCGTGGACATCCAGATCCCGAGCCGCCTGCGGCGCCACACTCACCCCGCGTTCCTTGATCAGGCGGACAGCCTCTATCTTGAACTCTCGACCAAACTTCCGTCGCTCCATCTGCACCTGCGGCTTAATGAAAACACCCTATCTCGGTGTCCATCAAACCGGCAGCAGCTCACTTCGGGTCAAATGATCCGAACGCCGTTTCTGCAACCAATAATCCACGCAAACCTTAGGCCGGGATGAAGGTGGGCAGGGTCAGATCGTAACGGTCCGCTACCTCATCCTGAAGCCCTGATTTAAGTCGTTATTCGTTAGAAGTGCATGTCCTGGAGTTCGGTTCGATCGATCCTAGCGAGCCAGCGGCGTTTTCCAGCAAATAAATCCATGCATTAGGCTAGGGTCCGGCCCCATTAACGGGATGCCCAGATAGGTTGAAATCTGATTCTCTTGCTCTGGCGATGAGAATCAGACATGGCGGATTTCTTTTGGTTTTCAGACGCGCAGTGGGCACGGATCACGCCATTGTTGCCGACGAACGTGCGCGGCAGGGAGCGGGTAGACGACCGTCGTGTCTGAGCGGGATCGCGCATGCTCTGAGGAGCGGCGGGCGCTAAGGAACTGCCCCGAACACGTCAACGGCCCGAAGAAGATGCTGTATACCGGTTTGTACTGTGGTCCGAGCGCGGCATCTGGGAAGGGATTTTCAGCGCGCTGGCGGGTGCCGAGAACAGACCCGACCGGCTGTTCATCGACAGCTGCATCAAGTTCCACCGCTGCACCGACGGCGCGAAAGGGGGGCCTTGGCTTAGGGTTGGTTTTCCTCGCGCCCGGCTGGCTGCCATACAAAGCCATGAAACCGGAGGCTTTCGGTGACAGCCGACGAGTTTAACCGAAATTTACTTTTCCATCATGCCGGACTTCATCATGCCGGGGTGCATTTTCTCCATGGAAGCGCAGTCCGCATCCTTCATCATCGCATCTTTGGACATCGATTGGCACGATTTCATCTTCATTATGTCGTTGCTGGACATGTTCATCTTTTTCATCATCGCGGTGCAACTTGCGTCTTTCATCATGTCGTCGCTGGACATTGCCATGCACGAACTCATCATTTTGTGATCACTGTCCGACATCATTCCTTCTGCGGCAGATGCCGTTTGGGCGAAACCGACAATTCCGGAAAGTGCAATCATGGCACCACTGAAAGCGGCAGATCTAAAATGGTTCATTTGGAATTTCCTTTTGCGGGGACCCGTCGCTCGGTTTAAGCAAATGGCGAGCCGATTGGCAGCTGCGAATAGCGTGAACTTAATAAACGTGCAGACAGAGGATGCTGTTCCGCTAGAAGAGAAGCTTTTAGGGCTCTCCTCCAATAAGCATCGGAAAGATGGGAATAAAGTACGGGGATGTGCCGATTATATTCAGAGAAGTTGATTGCATCCGATCGCTTTCGGGATTGCAACAATCCAAAGCTGTATTCGCGACTTCGATTAGCACTGCGGCGTGACAGAGATCCAGTTGACCGGGCGACGGAAGCGGGCACCAACATGAAAGGTTCTTACCTCGCAGTTCCGGTCTGACCCTTGCGAGAAGATCAGGTGTCGCCAGCAAATGCGCCCGGAACCTGATAGTAGCGTCCTCCCGCGACCGTACCGGCTCTCCCGTTGAGGATCGGGCCAACCAGGAATGAAGGTGTTGCCCCACCGCGTTGCCCGATCGACCCGCACGGTTAGCAGGCCGTTGTCGGCAACCTGCTGAAGACGAAAGCCTTTGCGACGACTCATCTGAACGCGGACGGGATAAAGCGCGATCATTCGAATCTCGCTAGCGACGTTAGCCGACTGAGCATAAACTTTGGTTTTTCGGCACAGTCGCGGCCACTCACGCTTTCCACCTAGGCTGGCCCAATCATTGCGATGAATGGGGATGCCTCACGCCCATCGAAGAGCAGTGCGCCAATCGCGCAGATAATGCTCTTATCCGGAAAACTGTTGGCAAAATTCAATTCGTAATGGGGAGCAGTGTGCGTACCATTGTTCCTACCCACATATCGAATGACCATTTCGACAATTTCATCGACTGGCAATTCCAAGAATTCATCGGAAGCCTCGAAGTCGACGATGCGTTGCCTGATCTCATTTCGGTTTGCAACGACGGCATGGAGTTTCACAATCGCCATTTAAATTCCCCAGTGTTGGGAAGCTCGAGATCGTTAAAAATTTAAGTCATTTCCACCAACTAACTGGCTTAACGTGTACGGCCGTTGCCGAAAATAATTGATACTCTCACTAGGTGACATTAGGCCGCTTTCGTATAGCGCTTCTCGATCGCTGCCCTTACGTTTCCTCGTATAACATCGATATCGCCGTCAGCGGCTAATTCGATGCGTTCGATCTCATCCGCAAGCTCGGAGTCCTTGATACAATCCCGCAGCCACGTCGAGTAATCCTTCGCCACTAAGTGATGTAGCCAGGTATCATTATCGACGCCGTCCCCGATTTGACAGAACATTTCGAGGTTTTGGGCGCGCAAGTTGAGCGCGTTCTCAGGGCCCCGAAAGTAGAAACTTCTGTCTTCGCCTAGGGTGCCGGTGGCGTATTTCCGCAGGTGCCGGCGATGCTCATCCGTCGGCGGAACGACCTTCACCTCGAACGGAGACCGATGCTGTCCCACCGGCCACACCAAAGCTCGGCCTGTTTCCACTGACGCCGGAATGGATGGAGGTACGGTTTCGCCGACTGCGTCGGCAAAACTCGCAACGCTATCCGCTATGTCGTCCCCTAATACGACGAGCCAACGGGCACCGGAAAGCGCCGACTTCGCAAGATGACCGGAATGCACAGTCACGTAAATAACGTGATCGAAATCTGCGGGTAAACGCGGGCTTATCGCCTCGTTCTCTGCCGGAAGCATATGATGCGCCTCGTCGATCACGACCCAATGTGGCCGTCCGGTACGCGCGCGTAGATCGCTCAACCGAGGAATGAGCGAAGATAGAAATGCTGGCCGGTCGGCGAGGGAGATAGCTAAAAGATTGATCACGACATTGCGGTCGGGAAATTCGAGCGCCTCGAGCGCGCTATCGAGCGAGGGCAATCGTTGGGGGTCACCTACGGTGGTGACATCGGCGAGATCTTCGTAGTCACCTTCAGGATCGATGATGCAAAATTGCATTCCAGCGGCCGAAAGGCGCTCCAGCAATCCCTGCGTAAAAGTGGATTTGCCGCTGCCCGACGTTCCGCAAATCAGCATCCGGCCTGGGTCGCTCGCGAAAAGCGCGCCCGCGCCGGCTTGCTTCGCATCCAGGTTGTCCAACTCTCCCAATGAAACCGCATGGCGTTCACTGCGGACTATGGCAGAAAGGTCATCTTTCAGCAGCTGTTCGACCAGTTCGACGACGCCTTGTCCACGCGAATGAATGGTGACCCAGTCAGAATTCTCTTTCAACATTGGGACGGCATTGGCCATGGCAACCGCACATCCGCAGGCGCGTAGTAAGGCGTGGTCGTTTTCCGCATCGCCGACGCCGACCGTATTGATCGGCGCGATCGACAATTTGCTTAACGCGGCGCGAAGACCGCTTGCCTTATTGATTCCGGGCGGAAGGACCATTACGGCGCCCTTGTTGAAGATGATCTGCAGTTCCAGACCGAGCTCCTTGATGGTTTGGAGTACGATATCCTGGTTCGGCTCCCAGGTCGCGACGATGACGTGCCCGACCGATAGCGGTGATACACCCCGTTCCCGCAGACGCTCCAAGAAGACGTCGGGGGGCGCATCACCAAGCAACACAAGTTCCTTGGTCGAGGGACGAAAGATCACCGCGCCATTCTCAACGACAACCTCATCGAAGACCTCAAGATGCGGGCAGACTCGCTGCAAATCTTCGAGCTCGCGCCCCGTGACGAGAACCAAGCGCCGTCCGCTCGCGCGCAAACGCCTCAGCGCCTCAAACGTGTCTTCGGCGACACCGCCGTCCTCAGCAATCGTGCCGTCGTAATCGGTCGCAAGCACGTGAAAGAACATCGGCATGGCGAGGTTGTTAAATCACCGCCATTCTAAGCGCCAACCATGACAGATGTATGACACCGATACCGGTAATTAAGGTCCACGATAAATAACATCTCAACTTCCTATTTACAGTTTCTGAGAGTTTTTTTGTTCAGGACAGAGGAACCCTGACAATAAGGGCAGGTAACATTTGATAGTTTGTTGCGAACGCCCTGAGCACTGATGGTTAATACTGTGGACGTCACAAAATTGTCTCGTGACGAGCGCTGTCCCTTATCATAGCCTGCATCCCTAAACCCATTGAGGGCGCCGAGGCGGAACGTAAGCCAACGGGCCGATCTAGCGACCCGTACTTAGGACGCGAGGTAACAATGCCCAGCAATTCGTACATTCCCTTTGAGGCAAGCCGTCGCCCTCCCCCAGCGGCGGCTACTCGAATGGGTGATGTACCGGATGACGAGCAGATCGAGATCAGCATCTATTTGAAACCGCGGGACCTTTCGCCAGCGCCGGACAGCGACCATCCGCGCGCGGCGCTGAGCGCGGCTCGTGCGGAAGTTCATAAGGATGATATTCGTCTGATCAGCGAATTCGCGGGCGAGCACGGTCTCACCGTGCTTTCGGTCGAGCCAGGGCGGCGATTGGTCCGCCTGTCGGGTTCGGCGGCGAAACTCCAGGCCGCTTTTCGCACGCATTTAAGCTATTTCCATGACGGCAAACAGCGTTTTCGGGCGCGCTCCGGCGTGCTTTTCTTGCCTCAGGATCTTTCGGCGATCGTCGAATCCGTGCTGGGCTTGGATACGCGACCGCAGGCCGTTCCTCGTCTTCGGCATTCGAACGACGCCGCGGCAATGGCAGGCTATTTGCCGAACCAAGTTGCAGCATTTTACGACTATCCGACAAATGTGACCGGCAAGGGTCAATGCATCGCATTGATCGAGCTTGGGGGCGGCTTCACCCCCTCTGACACGCAAACCGCGTTCAAGGCGATGGGATTGACCCCGCCGAAAGTGCTTGCCGTGTCGGTCGATGGCGGCACGAACAAGCCCACCTCCGACGATGGCGCTGACGGTGAGGTTGCGCTCGATTTACAGGTCGCCGGCGGTATAGCGCCCTGCGCCAAGATCGCGGTTTACTTCTCGCCCAACACCGATGCCGGTTTCGTTGACGCGGTAACAATGGCAACCCACGACACAACCAACAATCCCTCTGTCATCTCGATCAGCTGGGGCGGTCCGGAATCCAGCTGGACGGCGCAGGCGATGCAAACGATGACCAACGCCCTTCAGGACGCGGCCGCGGTCAATGTCTCGGTCTTCGTAGCCGCAGGGGACAACCTCGCGACTGACGGCGTCAACGACGGAAAAGCGCATGTGGATTTCCCTGCCTCAAGTCCGTGGGCCATCGGGTGTGGGGGGACGAATATCACCGTGTCGAACGGAGCGATCACAGCCGAGACAGTCTGGAACGACGGAAATTCGGGCACCGGCGGCGGAATCAGCGACGTCTATCCCGTGCCGAGCTTCCAAGCCGAAGCCAGGCTGCCGGTCAGCGTCAACGACCAGCATGCCGGCCGCGGCGTTCCCGATATTGCCGGGGATGCGGCTCCTGGCACAGGCTATGACATCGTGATCAGCGGCCGGATGAGCCCCGTTGGCGGCACCAGCGCGGTCGCGCCGCTGTGGGCAGGTCTCGCGGCCCTTATCAATGAAGGCCTGATCAATAACGGATCGACAAAACACATCGGCTTTTTCCTGCCGGCGCTTTATGCGCAGCCGTCGTTGCTGCGGCAGGTTACGGATGGCAATAATCGGCCGTCGGGATCGACGGTCGGCTATTCCGCCGGCCTTGGCTGGAACGCATGTACCGGGCTAGGGGTGCCGCAGGGGCAGGCGCTGTTCAACGCCTTGAGCCAGAGCGCGACGCCGACCCCGCCCCCCGCCCCGGCGCCAACTCCGACAACCACACCGGTCCCACCGCCGCCACCGCCCCAGCCAGCCTCGAGCCCTGCGCCGTCCAACCTGCTATCGCAAATCGACCGCGTCGTCGTTCTAATGCTGGAAAACCGGTCCCTCGATCACATGCTTGGATTTCTCTATACCGACGCCGGAAATATCTCCCCCGCCGGACATGCTTTCGAGGGGCTGAGCGGCACCGAATCGAATCCTGACGCTGACGGCAACCCGGTTGCGGTTTTCAAAATCGACCCCACCGCCGAGTATGCGTACTTCATGCCGGGCGCCGACCCCGGCGAGGGGTTCAGCGCCACGAACTCCGAACTCTATGGCACCACTAAACCCAAAGCGGGAGCGGCCGCGACCAATCAGGGTTTCGTCAAGGACTTCGCCTACGCGCTCGGTTGGGAAGGACCTGAGAAAAGGTCGATCCTGGCTGGCACGACAGCGTCCGACATTATGGGTGTGTTCACGCCTGAAATGCTCCCGGTTCTCTCCGGCCTCGCCAAGGGATTTGCTGTTTGCGACTATTGGTTCGCGTCCGCCCCGACCGAGACGATGCCCAATCGTGCGTTTGCCTGCGCAGGCACGTCGCAGGGCCATATGGACGACAAGACCAAGACGTTCACGTCGCCGAGCATCTTCGGCCTGCTCGGGAACGCGAACATGGCCTGGAAGATCTACGGTTACGACACGGATCCGCTGACCCGGCAGGACTTTTCCGACACGACGAACGCGTCGGAAGACCATTTCGGCCTGTTCACCGACTTTCAAAACGACGCCGCCTCCGGCTCACTGCCCGCTTACGCGTTTATCGAGCCAAGTTGGGAGGCTTCCGGCAATAGCCAACATCCCAATTACGATGTTTCTAAGGGCGAGCAGCTGATCCACGATGTCTACTATGCGCTACGCAACGGGCCGAACTGGAATTCTACCCTTCTAATCGTGACATATGACGAGCATGGCGGGTGTTACGACCATGTCCCGCCACCGTCCGGCGCTACCCCTGCCGACAGCAGCGCTGGAGAGTATGGTTTCGACTTTACGCGTTTTGGCGTTCGCGTTCCGACCGTCCTCGTCTCGCCGTTGATCGCGCCAGGCACCGTCTTTCGAGCGCCCGACAGTGGTCCCCCTTTCGACCACACTTCGATCCTCAAGACGGTCGAGACGCGCTGGGGCCTATCTCCTCTCACGGCGCGTGACGCAGCCGCGCCCGATGTCGGCTTGGTCTTGACCTTGGCAACGCCACGCACCGACGATCCGCTTGCGGGCGTCCAAGTCCCGCAATCCGGTGTGACGGCTCCGAACGCCGACGAGATTTCGCACCTTCAGCGGATTCATGCCGAGCTTGTCGCGGCGCTCCCAGTTCCGGGTGAACCGGGAAGCAGTCAGCGTCGTCCGCCTTCGCTGCGTACTGGGACGGAGGCTCGTAATTTTATCCGGGAACGGACTGAAGCGTGGAAAGCGGGGAAATAAGCGGTCGCTTCGGGCACCCCTTCCGCTCTCCTCTGGTCGGGTTTCTACGGCGGCCTCGGACACGCGACTCTCGGGTATCCTTGCCGAACTGACTTGAAGACTTGGATCGCGCTTGCCTAGATGCCGCCGTACTTGGCGTTGGTTGAATGCGCGCTATTGCTCGGTCGCCGCTCAAAAGCGGACCGTCTGAAATTCCCAGGATCACGCCCGAAACCGGACAGGGAGGAATCCACCCAAGTCGGTCACTAGCGTCATTTGCCCGTATGTCCCGTTCAAGAGGCGCAGCCCGAATTAGCTGAAGGACTTAGGGCGCCATGCAGCCGCATCTGCCCAATAGTCAGGTTCAATCACCCTAGCCTACAGTGCGTTCAGGAACGCCAACAGCCGGTCGTCGGGCTGATAACGAGCAGCCTTTCCTTGTTCGAACGGCTGAACTCTTGCCAGAGCGGCTTCCTTCGGCGCGATATGCGCATGCAGATAGGCCTGGGTCGACGTGACGGACTCATGCTCGAGCCACAGCGAGATGACCGAGCAATCGACGCCGGCCTGCAGCAACTTCATGGCGGCGCTACGAGAGATCAACTTCATCCGCGATTTGATGGCGGCAAGCAGTGGCCTGAGACAACCCTAGGTCGCCAAGCCGATCAGATGTCTTCACCAGAATCGGCAGCCGTCGATTGGGCGGCCGGCCTTGATGGAGGTCGCGACCTTTCGCACAGGAACACGAGCGCCGTTACGCCGTTTACTTATTGTGCAGTGCAGCGGAGAGTAATATGGCAATTCGTTCACCCAAGGCTCCAAGTTCTCGTTCGACATCGAAGTTGGCCGTAAAAGCCGTTGAACTAGCACCTGCTCGAACTACGGCTGCAGTCAAACAGGCAGTGATTTCCCTGGACCAGACTGCAACTCATGCAGCGAATGTCAGCACAGCCGTGAAAAAACGGACGCGCACAACCGCCAATCCATCCGAACCCTCAGGTCCACGTTCACAAATCGAGCCACCTGCAACAGCCATGGGACTGGCAATGAGCGCGCCAGAGACTGCAGTAAAGGAAGTCGAGAAGCGGGTGGACATGGCTTCGCAGGTGTCAGCGAAAGCGGGCGCGGCCATCACCGCCATCGCCCCCCGTTCTACAAAATCCCCCGGTCCCCGCGCACGATCGACCGTGGCCGCTAAAGCGACAGCGATCGCGCCGGTTCCGGTCAAGGCCATAGCGAACGAAGCCGTCATTGTTGTGGATAAGGTTCGGAAGGGCGCGACGGCCGCCACTGAATCCGCCAAGGCCGGAACCGCACACGCAATCGATACATACAAGAACGCAGCAACCAAAACGCTCGATAGCACGGAGGAAATTGTAAAGGCGGCCGGCGATGTTGTCGCTGGCGCGACCGAGATACATCAGATGATCTGGACCTCCATGCAGCGCGCGCTCCAAACCGCTGTCGAGATGCCGGCTCAATTTGCGACCTGCACGAGCTTCGCCGAACTCGCGCAGGCCCAGCAAGACTTGATGCGTCGTGGATTCAATGAATGGTTGAATATCAGTCAGGAAATCCTGATGGCGAACAGGCGCATAGCGGATCGGGCAATTCACACTTTGGAGCTTCGTTAGGCGCGGACGGGGAAAATTAAACTGCCGTTCGTCCAGACGCCCTACCGATTGATCGTCATAATCGAATTGCGAAAACGACCGGAGAATCGATGGTTGAGGTCACAGCCAAAGAATGCCGAGCGAAAGCACTGGAGTTGAGAGGCATGGCCGAGCGGTGTGGCAACCTAGACGAGCGCGCAATGATCTTCAGGATGGCTGTCGACTGGCAAAACCTCGCATTGTCGAAAGAAGCAGTCGAGCAACGAACGGCGGCTATCATTTTGGGAGTTGATTGGAGCACGCGCCGGAGCAGGTAGCTGGGCCTCACTAATAAGCCGCGAAAAATACCCACAGGACTGCTTTAGAATGCTCTGTCAGCGCATATGTGGACGGCCTCCTCGCAAGAGAATTGCAGTTTCTGATCAGATCGCTTGCTTCCATATGTCCGACCTTTTCGTGCGCTCGCACATGAGCGCTGGCAAGATGGTTTCTGCGACACGAGTTCCAAAACAAATTGGTGACCTCAGAGGTGGGCCATTGGGCTGATCGGAATGTCTCGCATCTGAGGATCATCGATCACACCAACTGTTCATTTCCTTGCAAGTTCTGGCATCGGCTCAGCACGGTTGCAGTCGAGTTGCTCCCCGTGTCTGGCTGATCTCTAGGCTGCGACCGCCTAGCACTACTTTGGCAGATTTTTAGGAGCGGTCTCGTTTTTGGGATTCCCAAGAGGAGTTTTGCGTGATTCATGAGAGGTCGGCTTATGGAGGGCCGATCAATGGGGATGGACTGGCAAGCCGATCTCGATCGCTGGCTTGCGCCGTTTGTTGCGGCGCTTGGGCACAAGGCGCGGGCGCGGATGTGCCCACTCTATATCGCGGGTTTGATTGGTCCAGGAGACCGCAAGAGCGTTCAGCCGATGGCGGCGCGCGCTGATGAGGTCGGGTACGATCAGCTTCATCATTTCGTCGCCGCCGGCGTTTGGGACAGTGCACCCCTCGAGGCTGCCCTGCTGAGGGAGGCCGATAGGCTGGTTGGCGATAAGGCGGGTTTCCTTGTCATCGATGACACGGCGTTGCCCAAGAAGGGACGTCACTCGGTTGGCGTCGCGCCACAATATGCCTCGTCGCTGGGAAAGACCGCCAACTGCCAGTCGCTGGTCTCGGTCACGTTGGCGTCGCGCGAGGTGCCGGTGATGGTGGGCCTGCGGCTGTTCCTGCCCGAGAGCTGGACCGATGATCCTGAGCGCATGGCGCGAGCCCGTGTGCCAAAGGATAGACAGGCTGCTCTGACAAAGCCGGAGATTGCGATCGCGGAGATTGACCGCGTCATCGCCTCCGGTGGGCGTTTCGGCTGTGTGCTTGCCGATTCAGGGTACGGCTCCAGCGGACCTTTCCGCCAGGCTTTAAGCAAGCGCGGTCTGCTGTGGGCGGTGGGTCTGTCGCGGCGCCAGAACGTCTATCCCGTCGACGTTGCCCTGATCTTCCCCGTCGCGCCGGCCGGAAAGCCCCGTAAATACCATATCCCTGATCAGCCCCCGGTCTCTGCTGAAGCGGCGTTGGCCGCAGGGAAATGGCAAAAGGTCAGCTGGCGGCGGGGCACCAAAGGTCGGCTGTCCTGTCTCTTCGCGGCCCGCCGTGTCCGCGTCGCCGATGGCCATAAGCACCGGATGCTCGATAATCGTATGCAGTGCATGCCTGGCGACGAGGTCTGGCTCGTCGGCGAGCGGCGGTCGACCGGAGAGCAAAAATACTATGTCTCGAACCTGCCGGCCGAGGCCACCATCAAGACGCTCGCCGCCACGATCAAGGCCAGGTGGGTCTGTGAGCAGGCCCACCAGCAGCTCAAGGAGGAGCTCGGGCTCGACCACTTCGAAGGTCGATCATGGAGCGGATTACATCGACATGCGTTGATGACGATGATCGCCTACGCCTTCCTCCAATCCCGCCGCCTTAAAGCAGCGGGACGGAAAAAAAAGAGTCGCGGGACCGCCGCCACAGCCCAGCATGCCGGCCATCAGACAAGCCATCCTCGACCTCCTCGCAAGACCGACACCCAGACGATGCCCTCACTGTGACAGGCGCATTCCAAATGCCGATAAATCAAAAGAACGGGGCTGCTAGGTTGCGGTTCCGCGACATGTGGAAGCCGCGCCAGCCCCGCTCTGACTGAGTTCGATCAGCCCAACCCTTCCTCATGAAGGGCACGGGCGATCCCCGGGCGCGCTTTCAGGCGCTCGTAATAGGCGCCGAGCCGCGACGGCAAGGTCAGGCCTGCCTTTCCCGTCGCCCACATCAGCATGACGAACAGATAGCAATCGGCGATCGTCATGGTTTCGCCCAGGATGAAGTCCTGGTCTGCGAGCCGGCCGTCCAGAAAATCAAACCGCTTCGTAAGTGTTTTCTTGGCATTGGCCTGATCGTCAGCACTCGAATCCGGCATGAACAGCGGCCTGAAGCTCTTATGAAGTTCCTTGGAAATAAAGGCCGTGGTTTCCAAGACACGCCAATGCGCGATCCCGTCGCGCGGCATCAGCTTGCCCGACTGCTCGGCGATAAAGGATAAAATCGCGATATTTTCCGTCAGGATTTCGCCGTCATCGAGTTTGAGAGCCGGCACATATCCCTTGGGATTTATCTTGGCGTAGTCGTCGCCGTGCTCGGTCTTCTTTTCCTTCAGATCGACCTTCTCGAGTTCGTAGGTCGTGCCCGATTCGATGAGCGCAATATGGTCTGCGAGACTGCAAGCTCCCGGCGCGTAGTACAGCTTCATTTTCCGGCTCCATTCAAATTATCTGTCTGGCTGAAACAGAGCGGGCGGCGGCCAGTTCCTACGTGACCGGCTGCGAGCCGGCGGTGTACGCGCCTGCGGTCGCTGCCGGCGACAGGAACAGCATCATGGCATTCGCGGTTTGAGAGAAACCTCTCCGATCAGGATTACCGCAATGACATCAGCCATTCACCGCGCTCGTTTTCGATCCTCATCCGCGATCGGCCTGGCCGTGGCATCGGGCTTGGTGTGTTTCTCTCTCACCGCATGTGCCGACATTGCGTCTCTGCCGCCATCGGCGAGTTATGGCGAAAACCCTCAACTGCCAGCGCCGCAGAAATCGCTCATTCCCGAGAACAACACGGCAGCGTCGAAACCCTGGTTCGAAGGCACAGCGCCGACGGCGCCGGCGGGGCTTACCGTCAAAGCCTTTGCCAAGAACTTCGATCATCCGCGTTGGATCTATGTTCTGCCCAACGGCGATGTGCTCGTGGCCGAGACCAACCGTGGGACGCAGTGGGCCGATACGATGGGCTATGGCGGCTGGGTCGAGAGCCTTGTTCGTCGGGTTGGCGGTCTGTCTATCAAAAGCGCCAATCGCATCACGCTGCTGCGGGATTCCACCCATAGCGGTGTGGCCGATACACGAACCGTGTTCCTCTCGGGGCTGAATTCACCTTTTGGAATGGCCCTAATCGGCGACACGCTCTATGTCGCCAATACCGACGCGCTGCTGGCGTTTCCGTATAAGGACGGCGAGACGCAGATCACTCAGCCGGGCAGAAAGATCATCGACCTTCCAGCCGGGAAGATCGACCATCATTGGACGAAAAACGTTATCGCCAGTCCCGACGGCAGCAAGCTCTATGTGACGGTCGGCTCCAACAGCAACGCCGGGGAGAACGGCCTGGAGAATGAAGAAGGCCGCGCGGCGATCTGGGAAGTCGATCCGAAAACCGGTGCGCACCGGATATTCGCATCCGGCCTCCGCAACCCGAACGGCATGGGCTGGACCGATGGCGGCGTGCTGTGGACCGCCGTCAACGAGCGGGACGAATTAGGCAGCGACCTAGTGCCGGACTACATGACATCGGTCAAAGACGGCGCGTTTTACGGATGGCCGTTTAGCTATTACGGCCAGCATCTCGACGACCGGGTCAAGCCGCAGAATCCGGCACTGGTGGCCAAGGCGATTCCGCCGGACTATGCGCTTGGCACCCATACCGCATCGCTGGGGCTGGCCTTTGCCAAGGGCGCCGACCTGGGTCCGGATTTCTCGTCCGGCGTCTTTATCGGCCAGCATGGTTCATGGAACCGCAAGCCGCTCAACGGCTATCGCGTCGCCTTCATACCCTTCGCCGGGGAAAAACCGTCCGGCCCGCCGGTCGATTTCCTGACCGGCTTCCTGAATGACAAAGATGAAGCGCGCGGCCGCCCCGTCGGCGTGGCGGTCGATAAGGGCGGCGGCCTCTTGGTCGCTGACGATGTCGGAAACATCGTTTGGCGCGTCAGCAAGTAATGCCCAATTTCGAATGTGACGTTGCCATTGTCGGCGCGGGAACCGCCGGGCTGGCGGCAGAACGCACGGCGCGGTCTGCCGGCGCGCGAACGCTGCTGATCGATGACCGATTCGCCGGCACGACCTGCGCATCGGTCGGCTGCATGCCGTCGAAACTTCTGATCGCTGCGGCGGAAGCAGCACATTCCGTACGTCAGGCGCATATCTTCGGCATCGAAGCACAAAAGCCGGCCATCGACGGATCGGCGGTCATGACCCGTGTCCGGAAAGAACGCGATCGCTTCGTCGCTACAGTGAAGAAATCGATCGCTGAATTACCTGCAGGCGTGGCCTTGCGTGGCACCGCCCGTTTTATCGGACCGTCGAAGCTTGCTCTCGAGGACGGCCGGACCATCACCGCAAAGGCGATCGTGATCGCCGCCGGTTCACGGGCAAGCATGCCGGATATCTTCAAGCCGCTAGGGGATCGCGTTCTCACTAATGAGACGATCTTCGAGCTGTCGACACTGCCGAAATCGATAGCCGTGATCGGCGCCGGGCCACTTGGGCTCGAACTCGCCCAGGCACTTGGTCGCCTCGGCGTGAGGACCGAGGTTTTCGGTGCGGATAAGTCGCTGGCCCATGTGAAACACCGGCCGGTCGCCGACGCGCTTGAGACGATCCTCTCCAAGGAATTGAAGCTTCGGCTGGGCGTCGAGGTTAAAGCCGCGCGCGATGGCGATGCCGTGAAATTGCATTGGACAGGTTCATCATCGGGATCCGCCACGTTCGAACGGGTGCTCGTCGCGACCGGCCGCCCGCCTGATCTGAAGAGGCTCGATCTTAAACAAAGCGGCCTGACACTCGACAAGCATGGGACGCCCGTCTTCGATCCCGATACACGCCAATGCGGCAGTCAGCCCATTTTCATCGCCGGCGATGCGGATGCCGATAGGCCTGTGCTGCACGAAGCTTCGTTCGAAGGCGCCATAGCCGGCGCGAATGCCGCGTCGTTTCCTGAAATCGAGCCGGGCAAACGGCCGGTGCCTTTTTCGATCATGTTCACCGACCCGCAGCTGGCCATCGTCGGCGATCAGATCAGTAAGGGCAAAGCTGTCGGTCGAGTTTCATATAGCGATCAAGGCCGGGCTCGCGTCATGGCACGCAACCGTAGGCCTCACCAGGATTTTCGCCGATCCTCATGACGGCCGCCTGCTCGGCGCGGCCATGCTCGGCCCGGACGTCGAACATCTGGCGCATCTGATCGCCTGGTCAGTGCAGCAGCGCCTGACCGCGGCGGACGTTCTGGCGCTGCCATTCTATCACCCGACCCTCGAAGAGGGGCTCCAGTCCGCTCTTCGGGAGATTTGCCAAGCGGCCCACACCGCGCCGCCCATTCACCAGGGCGATGGCTCACTGCCGGGAGCCTGATCGAGCGTCCAAGCGTTGAAGGAATTGAGATGGCACAAACAGTAGCAGACGCAATGGTGGAAGTGCTTGCACAGGCCGGGGCCACGCGATGCTATGGCGTGCCCGGCGACACGCTGAACTATTTCACCGATGCGGTCCGGCGGTCGGATCTGCGGTGGGGTGCATGTCCGCCACGAAGAAGCGGGCGCGATGGCCGCTGGGGCCGATGCGCTGTTGACCGGCGAGTTGGGCTGTGCGCCGGCTCGTGCGGGCCGGGAAGCCTGCACTTCATCAACGGGCTGTGGGAAAGCAACCGCAACCGGGCGCCGGTTGTGCTGATCGCCAGCCAGATTATTAGCGACGAACTCGGCTTCGACTTTCCGCAAGAGGTCGACTTCAAGGCTGTCTATGCCGCCGTCACGGTGTTCTGCGAGGAAATCCGCACACCCGCCCAGGCCCGGCGGATGACGGCAATGGCGGCACAGGCGGCCCTGTCGAAGCGCGGCGTCGCCGTGCTGATCGTGCCGGTCGATGTCTCCGAAGCAAAGGCGCCCGATGAGCCCGCCTTCGCCGTCCATCGCGCCGCGCCGGTTATCCGTCCAAGCGATGTCGAACTGGACCGAATCGCCGCCGCGCTCGATAAGGGCAAGAAGATCGCGATCTATGGCGGCTCGGGCTGCGAGAACGCGCACGACCAAGTCATCGCGCTGGCGACGAAGCTCAACGCACCGGTGGCCCGAACATCCCGCGCCAAGGATTTCCTGGAGCATGACAACCCGTTCGATGTCGGGATGACCGGCGTGTTCGGCACGGCGGGCGGCTATCACGCCCTGACCGAATGCGACACCCTGCTATTGCTCGGCTGCGACTTCGCATGGCGCCAGTTCTATCCCGAAGGCGCGACAATCATTCAGGTCGATATCGACGGTTCGCATCTCGGGCGGCGGCATCCGGTCGATATCGGCGTCGTCGGCGATATCGCGCCGACTCTCGACGCGCTGCTGCCGCGCATCGCGGCGCATAAGGACCGGTCGTTTCTGGACGACGCTCTGGCGCGCGGGGCCAAAGCCGAGGCCAAACTAGAGAAGCGTGCGGTCGTCGGCAAAGGCCCGATCCATCCGCAATATCTCGCGGAGACGATCGCCAAGCACGCGGCCCCGGACGCGGTGTTCACCGCCGATGGCGGCTCCCCCATGGTTTGGTGCCTGCGCCACATCCCGGCCACCGGACGCAACCGGACCGTCGTCAGCCTTAGCCACGGCACGATGGCGAATGCGATGCCGCAGGCACTGGGCGCGCAGGCAGGCTATCCCAATCGACAGGTCATCTCTCTCTCGGGCGACGGCGGCCTAACAATGGTGATGGGCGACCTGCTGACCACCGTGCAGGAAAACCTGCCGATCAAAATCGTGGTTTTCAATAACGGGTCGCTAGGATTCGTGGAAATCGAGCAGAAAGTCGAAGGGCTGCTCGACATCTATACCGACCTCAAGAATCCTGATTTTGGACGGGTCGCGGAGGCGATGGGGATGTGGGGACGCAGGGTCGAGGATCCGGCCGACCTGGACGCCGCCGTGCGCGATTGGTTGGCCGCGCCCGGCCCGGCCCTGTTGGACGTGGTGGTCGATCGCAACGAGCTGGTGATGCCCGCCAAGATCGAGCCGTCAAAGGTGTTCGGTATGGCGCTCAATTCGTCGAAGGGCCTTTTGTCCGGCGGCGAACGCGCCAAGGGCGTCATCGACCTGATCAAGGACGTGATCGTGCCATGAAGCCCCAGCCGGTTGAGGCAGCGATTTTCGATGTCGACGGCACGCTGATCGACAGCGTAGATTTTCATGCGATCGCCTGGGTCGAGGCATTCGCCGAGTTTGGCCTGGCCACCGCCTTCGACAAAGTCCGGCGGCAGATCGGCAAGGGCGGAGACAACCTGCTGCCCGTGTTTTTATCCCAGAAGCAAATCCACGAATTCGGTGAAGACCTCGAAACCTTCCGCGGCGGTCATTTCAAACGCAAGTATCTCAACTATCTTCGCCCGTTCGCGGGGGTACGTCCGTTGTTCACGCGTCTGATAGACAGCGGGATTAAGATCGCTCTGGCATCTTCGGCGAAGCCGGATGAAATGGAAGTCTATAAGAAGATCGCCCAGATCGACGACCTTCTCGATGCCGAGACATCGTCGGACGATGTTGAGGAGTCGAAACCCGCACCTGACATCTTTCATGCAGCCGTGCGACAGCTGCACGGGGTAGCCAAGGACAGGATCGTGGTCTTCGGCGATACGCCTTACGATGCGGAGGCCGCGGTGAAAGCCGGACTGCGGGCGATCGGCGTGCTTTGCGGAGGGTTCCCGGCCAGCAGCCTGACAAAGGCCGGCTGCTCGGCCATTTATCGTAGCCCGAGCGACATCCTGATCAATTACGAAACGATCTTCGCGCGGTAGCCGAATGGCGGCTGATCATCGCCACGAGAATCAAGCGACTGAGTCTTCGGCGTCCGATGGAAAGCCGGGTGCGCGAGCCACTTTTCCGTATGACCGGATGACGGTCGAACGATTTCGCGAAACCTTTCCGCGCGCCCGCAATCGCTGGTGTTTCAGAGTTCGGCCAAAGCGCCGTAATGTCCGACGCTATCTGCCCATCCATGCGCAATAATGCGGTGTGATCCACCCTAGTCGTATAGCAGGTAGATGTCTCAGAAGTTGTTCAGTGTGCATTTCGTGACCGGTCGCGACAGCGGCGAGGCGGTCGTTCGATTTGCAATCTTGGCCCATACGATCAATGGGCAGTTGAAACGTGGCCAGGAGCTTTTAGTCAGCCAAACGGCTGTGCATCCGCACGTAGCAGGTTTCATAGTGCGGGATCGGTTCAAAACGGAGCGTGCTCGATTTTACTTCACTGACTAGTTAACGTACCCGATGGCTTCGGCGTGGCCGGCTTCGGAAACAGTCGATCGGCTGCACAACGTGCAACGTCGTGGTATCGGGAAGTTGCATGGCGGACTCGCTGCAAAGTAATGACGCCACTGTCCGACACAAGATAGAGACTATGTCGTTTCTCAGACATATCTGACTGAACCCGCCCAGCTCCGCTCGGCGATTTTTGTCATTATCTCCCGGGTCTGGCTACGGAACTCAAGAAAGTCCAGGCCGTTGTTTTGTAACCCGACCCGCACCCAGAAAACCATGTTGACTCGCCAGCCGCTCAGTTCCGCAGAAAATAAAGCAGCTTCCATCGCAGGGGGCGCTAGCGCGTTGGCTGGGGTAGTTCGAAGCATTGCAAAGATTCTTCGTTTTGAACCCGAGACGAGGAACGCGGCAATTAAGATTGGGCTGGCGACCGCCGCTGCCTTTGCGCTTCATTTGCTGGCTAAAAGCAAACAGCGTCGCGATTTCGACAGGGGCTGAAACGGCTCAAATAAGTTGGCCGCCAGCTTGGCCCGGCCGGGTATCGACCATCCGGTGTTCTGCATACGGGATGCGTTGCCAAACTGCCTACCAGTGGAATGACCTATGTTTCATCACTCTCGGCTCCAACATCGCGTAGGATGATTTGGTAATGGCCGCGTCGGCGCGCCGCGACATCCCGGGTGCCACGGAAGCATTCGCACCTTTGAGGTGAACGGGCTGAAGGCGCGTGGTGGCACGGGCAAGGTCGAATGCCAAAGTGATTAGCTGCACAGGGGAAGCTGTTCCGACGCCGGGTTACTCGGCGGCGAGATCGTGAGCTGACTCCGGCACCTCTCTGGTGATGACCGTGAACTTCCGCAATCCATGCGGGCCGAAGGTATGGATCATTGGAATGTCCATCGCATCGCGGCCCCGCGCCACGAGGATCCGGCCGACCCGCGCCGTGTTGTGGCGCGCGTCGAACGTGTACCAACGACCGCCGATATAGGCCTCGAACCAAGCGTTGAAATCCATCGGCGCCGAGTCGGCCGGAATACCGATGTCGCCCAGGTAACCGTTGCAATACCGCGCCGGAATATTCATGCAACGGCAGAGCGCGACGGCCAGATGAGTAAAATCGCGGCAAACGCCGGTCCGCTCATTGAATGCCTCGAGCGCGGTACGGGTCGGCCGGGCATTGGGGTAGCTGAAAGTCAGGCGGTCGTGCACGAAATCACAGATCGCCTGTACCCGGGCCCAGCCGCCCTGGATACCGCCAAAATAGTGCCAAGCCGCGCTGTTCAGCAGTTCGGTTTCGCAATACCGGCTCGCAAGAAGAAACGGAAGCGTCTCGACTGGCAGCCTAGAGACCGGCACATGCTCTGCGTCCCAGGCTATGGGATCGGGCTTGCCGTCGTCATG
Organism: Alphaproteobacteria bacterium; assembly: GCA_965276835.1. GTDB lineage: Bacteria > Pseudomonadota > Alphaproteobacteria > BOG-932 > Roseiterribacteraceae > BOG-932. The sequence continues at coordinate 5,154,188 of OZ255631.1, read as the reverse complement.
GATGGTCCCTTCAAGCGACATCGATATGGTACCGGGCAATCCGTCGATCCGTCGGCAGATGTTGCCGAAACCGTCCGTGTATTGTTGCACCGACGCGACCGATGTACCTGCAAAGGGGCGCTCTTCCACGAGATCAGCGCGCCGCTCCGGGGCAATATCTAATACCGTCAGAATTGTCGTTTCTTGCCAAACATCGATTTCTATATTGAACCCGTAACGTATAAGCATTCTCTAGCTCCGTGGAATATCGGAGCGTGAACGCGAAAATCAGATCCGAGTTCCCGTTACTTGGTCGCCGATTTCGCATAGGTGAATTACACACTGATCCATCGTGGTGGGCGATTAAGTCGGTCGATCTAAAAGTCGGGACGATAATTCCGCCGACCAGCTTTACGCGCCTGCGCCCGATGTCGCCGGTGCGTCCTTGCCAACCACGGGCTCCAACGCCTCGGCAACTTTTTCGGTCTCCTTATCGGGCAACAACTTCATTGTCAGGATAAAGGCCGAGAGAAGAAGGCAAATGCTGTTGGAGCCGATCAAGGGCCATGCCCCTTGCAGCACTCCATAGGCCGCCCATAAAAAAAACCCCTAATACTGTGACGAAATACATGCTCGTCGAGATGGCACTGGTGCCGCGGGTGCGAATGATCTTGACCGCCTGCGGCACGAAGCTGACGGTTGATAGTGCCGCCGCGATGCCGCCGATGACCGTGATGTAATTTGAGTGCATTCCCTTCTCCCTCAGTCACCTAAGTTATTTCTTGGAAAGGCGACGGCGATTCCGCGAACCTTCGATGATAATGCGCAATTGATTTGGTCTTGGGCGCGGACCAATCCAGCGCGCCGGTTAGCGGAATCATTTGCAGAACGCTGCGGCTTTCATTTTCTCACCGATAACTTGATGCGCCTCGATCTCCGCCGACGCCCTCCGGCAGCGATCTTCACTGACCTCAGCGCGACGACGGCGGCGGCATCGACGCCGAGTGACCAAGCGCTGGCGGCGATTCGAAACCATGGATTTTCGCATGCCATGGGCTAAGCCGCTTCCGAGAGTGCGAAGCGGCGACAATGATGCAGATAGGCGGATTCGTGAATCGCCAATAGCTCGACAACGCTTGACCAGAGCCATGACGGAGCATCGAGTTTAGAGTCGAAGGAATTTTTGATCTCCGCCTGCCACCGCTCGCGGCTTTCGCGGTTCATCTGGCGACCATGCGCGTGCCCGACGACGGCGGCAAGATACGCCGCCAGAGCCATGGCCTCCTCGGCCGTGAGACGATCGACATCTATCTTAAGGTCCTGCGGCATCAATTCGCGAAGAATGACACCCTTTCCCAGCAAGCGCGCGGGTAGAAGGCGTTCGCCCAGGTTGGGCGATAAAGCCCTCGCGCCGGTCACGACGCGCACAGCGTTGTCGCGTGGCATCTGAGCGTTCGGCGCACGGGGTGCCGCCGCGGTCACACCCTCCTTTACATCCATCAGGCAAATCGCTGAGTCATCGCCCTTGCCGATCTTCAGCATCACGGCGAAACGCAGCCGGCCGAGCGAGCTGCAGCCTTTCATCCAGTAGGCAGCGTCGATCATCTCGATTTTATCGTCCGAACCTCGCGACTTGAGGCCTGTAGCCAAAACACGCACATCTTCCTGAGCGAATAACTCGGTCAGGGCTTCGCGTTCTTTTATATCGAGCGTCCAAAACTTTTTCCCGATCGGAATGACGGGCTTCACGGTGTCGAGACGTTCTTCTGCAAGATGCTTCCATCGCCGCCGGATTGACTTCTTCAGCAGTTTCTCGATGCTTTCCGGACAATCGACCTCGATACGCCCTTCGTCTGACGCACCGGCAAGGCCAGAACCGTATCCGTCGATCAGCTTTTCGAGAATGCGTGCCGTCATCATGCCTGGAAGGTCAGAGCCGCGTGCCGCCGACGCGAGTGACAATCCGAGCCGTATGAGGTCATGCGCCGGGTTACCGATGACTGTCTGGTCGAGATCGCGAATTTGAACCGCGACACGGCCTTCGGCATCAGCAAGGGGACCAAGATTACCGACATGACAATCCCCGCAAATCTAGACTGGAGGACCATCTGGCACATTGCCCGCGCTGGCTTGGAGCCATTCGTAGAATTTGACGGTGCTACCGCGAACATAGGCGTGCGCAGAGCGTGCCATCTTTAGGTTGCGGGCGCGGGTCAGTGCTTCGGATCGGTCATCAGGTTCTGTCATGGATTTTGATTTGAACGCTGGCACGAGATCTCCATTTGACGGGACGTATGACGTGTCCGGTCGGTGCATGCGCACAAAGCCAGCGTCTTTCGGGCAACGTCAAAATTGCCGTTTACGTTCCTCCCGACCGCGGCAACGCCGCGCGTGCATGGATCGGCGTAAGCGAATCCCGGACAACTATCGCTCGAACATTGAGCGCACCTTGGCACCGAGAGCATCAAATCCAATAGGCTGGTCAACGAGTCCATGCCCGCTCCGACTGGATCGATCAGCGATTATGGCGGGCCGGCGTGCCACATAGTTATCAGAGGCACACCAGCGAGAGCGCGATCGATCTCTCGCAACCGCGCGTAATTGCTCCAGCGTGCTGCGAAAGCATGAGAACGATCGTACGCCGTGGCGAGCACGCGTAGCGCGGCTCCATCGACCGCCTGGTGCGCCATTGACACGGCACGCTCAAGGCCCTCCAGAATGGCGATGCCAAACTCGGCCACGAGTTCGCGCATTGTTTTGAGGACCCGACCCGCAGCACAGCTTGGCACTCAGAATGCCGTAAGCGAGAGATATCCACCCTCTCTGTCATCTAGATGTGGAGCCTCAACAGGTTGTTCTCTGGGAGAGCGAGTCGGCTGATGGGTGTTTTGGATTTTATCCCGCCGTGTGGTCGATGCCAGTTGTATCTGTGGAGCCAGACGGGGAGCGCGTCAGCGCGGCGGTCCGAGGTCGGATATGCCTGGTCGTATGCCCATTCCCTGAGCGCGGTCTGGATGAAGCGTTCGGCCTTGCCGTTTGTCTTGGGCGTATAGGGCTTGGTGCGGATGTGTTTCAGGCCGAGATCGCGACAGAGGTCGCGGAAGGCATGGGCTTTGTAGCAGGAGCCATTGTCGGTCATCACTGCGGTGACGGCGACGCCGAAGCTGGCATAGTAGGCCAAGGCTGCCTTCAAGAAGGCGATGGCGCTTTCCGCCTTCTCGTTCGGCAGCACTTGGCTGAAGGCGATCCGCGAGGCGTCGTCGATGCAGACGTGGACGAACTCCCAGCCGACACCGCAGCTATTGCTCTGGCCGGTTCTGTCGCCGGTGATGCGGTGGCCGGGCTTGTCGAAGCGGCCGAGTTTCTTGATGTCCAGGTGGATCAGCTCGCCGGGATGTTCCCGCTGGTAACGGCGCACCGGCTCGGCGGGTTCGAGTGCCTTGAGCTTGTTCAGTCCCAGTCGCTTGAGGATGCGGCTGACCGTGGCCGGCGACACGCCGACCTGCGTGGCGATCTGCTGGCCGGTCCAGCGCTGGCGGCGCAGGGCCTCGACCTGGGTGACGACGGGGCGCCGGGGGGTTGGTCGATGCAAGCGATGCGGCCTGGAGCTTCGGTCCCGCAGCCCGGCCAGCCCCTCCAGCCGATAGTGTTCCACCCATTTGCGGACGGTGCGCGGGCAGACGCCTGCGGTCGCCGCGACGACCTCCGGCGTCTGCCCGCGCGCAACAACCTGGCCAACGATCCAGGCTCGACCATGCGGTGTTAGACGGGCATTCTGGTGGATGTTCATTCGGTCCTCCGAGAAAGGGTGAAGCCTCAGCAACTTCAGCTTCCTCGCTCACCACCGAATGGACAACCTGTTGAAAGCTCACAGCTAGCGCGCATGTTGAAAAGACAACATTTACCTCGATCGTCGTTTTCCTCCGGGGCCAAGCTTATCAACTACTGCGATTCCGGAACTATCCAGAAGCAAACGCCCATCCTGTGACTATCAGAAATATTAAAATGTCATGTCAGGTGCTCGGCTTACGCCGTGCTCATCAGGAAGAAATAAAGTTGCAACGAAGCAAGCGTGGCCTCGCGATCGGTCGATTTCTATGCGCCCTCGATTTTGTCGCTGCAAAAGGCCGGTGATAATTCGCATTCCGAGACCTTGGCTTTGAGGAGGTTCGAAGGTAGGCGGGAGATCTTGTCCCTCGTCTTCAACTGTCAGGACCGCCTCATTTCCGATCACACGAAATGCGACGGCAATTGTTCCAGCACCATACTTCAGGGCGTTCGTCACGAGTTCGATAACAATCAGGCCGACAGTAGCGGCTTCGGCAGAGGGCCAAAGGACCTTATCCGAGGCGAATTTGATATCTCGGCCATTGTGCGTCGCTGCTGAAGCCGTGTCATGGTCATCGATAAGGCTTTTCAAGTAGGCCGAGATCTCAACTTCTGATTCAGCCCCGACCCGGTAAAGATGCTCATGCATCGCGCTGAAGGTGTTGATGCGCGCGGCACTTTCCTGCAGTTGGCGTCCGACAAACTGATTTTTCGCGCCTCGAGCTTGGAGGAGCAGAAACGAACGCACCATTGTCAGGCTATTTTTTACCCTGTGATGAACCTCCTGCATTAACAGGTCCTTCTCCACGAGAGCCTCAGCTTGTCGCCGCACCGCGAGCCGCAACTCAAGTTGAGCCATTACTTGTCGTGAAAGCGCGCTTAGCGATTCGAGCTGATCGGGGGTTAGAGCGCGTGCTTCTCTATCAAGTACGCACAGCGTTCCCAGTTGAAAGCCATCAGCAGTCTTAAGCGGTGCACCGGCGTAAAACCGCAGGTTCGGATCGTCGGTGACCAGGGGATTGGCAGCGAACCGCTCATCTTTGCTTGCGTCTCCTACGACGAAAACATCCGGCTGTTCGATGGCGTGTGAACAAAATGCTATCCCCCGCGGGGTCTCGGAGACTGTCAGCCCAACCGCCGCCTTGAACCATTGTCGTCTATCATCGACCAGACTGATAAGCGCCATCGGCGTGCCGCAAATCTGGGAAGCGATTCGTACGATGTCATTAAACTCAGCCTCGGGTGGCGTATCGAGAATCTGATATCTTTTCAGTGCGGCGAGGCGTCCGGCTTCATCATCGAAGGAACGGCGAGGGCCACTAACGTCAGTCAAAAGACTCTCTCGGATAAGCCGCGTAAGCGATCGCTGTCCGCTGCCAACGACACTTGCGTCACTATTATGGGCAACCTAGCCAACTCGTCCCGGCGCCCGACGGAAATCATGTCTGAAGTTAATCGCGTACGTATATTTTTCCGGTTATTGAGCTGATCAAAACGACTTGGTGTTTGGAGCAATTCCAGCCCCATCGCGGGCGCGCGGAACTGCCATGTTCGACACGGGAAACTCATGCTTTTCGGTCCATTAAACGCTCCAACGCTGTGACGGCGAACAGCTTTTTGGCTTTAAACTACCGGTAGGGATGGCTCCGCATCGAGCAGCACGGTTTTCGATTCCAGGAACGGCAGCAGCCCGTCGCGACCACCTTCACGGCCGAGGCCCGATTGCTTGAACCCGCCGAAACCGATCATGAAATCGGTGCGGAAAGCGTTATGACCCACTGAACCCGCGCGCAGACGCCGGGCGATGCGATATGCATGGTCGGCGTCGCCGGTAAAGACCGCGCTGTTCAGCCCGAAGGCGGTATCGTTGGCAATATCGACCGCCTGATCTTCGCTGCCGGCGGGTATGACGCTGACGACAGGGCCGAAGATTTCTTCGCGTGCAATCACCATGCTGTTATCGACATTGGCGAATACCGTCGGCTGAATATAGTAGCCGCGATTGAGGTTCGCCGGACGCCCGCCGCCGGCGGCGACAGTGGCTCCCTCGGCGCGACCCTTTGCGATGTAGTCCTCGACCCTGTCGCGTTGTCGGCTCATCGCAAGCGGACCGACCTGGGTCTGGGCTTCAAACGGATCTCCAACCTTTAACGAATCGAATGCTGAAGCGAGCGCACCCACCATCTCGCTGTGGCGGCTGCGCGGCACGACGATCCGGGTTAACGCGGCGCAAACCTGGCCTGACATCAAGGCGATCGATTGAGCCAGTTCCGTCGCCACTTTCTCGGCATCGGCATCCTCCAGCACCACGGCGGCGGATTTACCGCCGAGTTCAAGCGTACAACGCGCGATCCGCTCCCCGCAGATCGATGCTATCTTCTTCCCGGCGGCACTGGATCCGGTGAAGCTGACCTTGTCGACGCCAGGATTGCGTACCATCCGCTCCGAAACCTCGCGATCGGCGGTGACCAGGTTCAGCACGCCCGGCGGCAGACCCGCAGCCTGAGCCGCCTCGGCGATGACATACGCGTCGAGCGGCGCCTCCGGTGATGCCTTCAGGATAACTGTGCAGCCGGCTAGCAACGCCGGCGCCAGCTTCAACGCCGCCAGCATCAAGGGCGCGTTCCACGGCACGATTGCCAGCACGACGCCGACAGGTTCACGCACCAGGAGCCCGATGCCGCCGCCATAGGACGGCTGATGCCGCTCAATGAAGGGGAAGCTCTCCGCCAACGAGGCATAGTAGTGAAAAAAACCGGCCGCGCCGGGCGTGCCGAATTTGGCGGCGCTATTCACAATGCCCATTTGACTGGTCCAGATATGGGCCAATTCCTCGTTGCGTGCGGTCAAAGCCGCGCCGAGCGCGTTAAGGTAATCGGCCCTCTCCTTCGGCGACATGCGTGGCCACGGCCCGTAATCGAACGCCGTCCGAGCGGCGGCGACAGCAGCATCGGCATCGGCGGCCTGGGCCTCCGCAACGCTCATCACCAACTCTTCGGTCGCGGGGGAAATCACGTCGAACCGGCTCGCACTGGATGGTGCGACCCATCGGCCCCCGATGAAAAAACGGTCGGGATGGCGGATCGAGATCGATTGAGCTTCAAGGGTCACTGTTATGCTTTCGGTTGATTGCGCTATGCAAAACACTGCTGTTTCCATTAGATTATGCTCACGGCAACGCGAGCGGATCAGCGATGGTTAGCTTTCAAACACAATCGATTCGCTCGGTGCTGGAGTAGCGCGCCCGAGGATCATGTCCGCCGCCTTCTCCGCGATCATAATGGTTGGCGCATTTGTGTTGCCACTGACGATCATTGGCATAACGGAAGCGTCAACAACGCGCAAACCATCAATACCTTGAACCTTCAGCGTTTCGTCAATAACGGCCATGTCATCTCCCCGCGCGCCCATCCGGCAGGTGCCGACGGGATGGTAAATGGTCTCGGCGTTTTCCTCTATCCATCGATCGAGAGCTTCGTCGGATATCGCGTCCGCGCCGGGCTCATATTCGGCGATGCGATAGTCGGCAAGTGCAGACTGCATTCCCACCCTTCGAGCCACGCGGATACCCTCCCGAAAGGTCCTTCGATCATTTTCGGTGGCCAGGAAGTTCGGCCGAATAACGGGATCGGCATTTGGATCCGCCGAACGGATGGTGACTTCACCGCGGCTCTCGGGGCGAAGAAGGGCAACCGAAATCGAAAAGCCGTCGCGGTGCTGGCGCCGGCGAACGGCAAGACGAAGACCGGACGCATCTGGACCTATGTGCTGGATGAACGACCTTGGCAGGGCTATCGCGCCCCTGCCGCCTATTACCGCTTCAGCCCGGATCGCAAAGGCGAGCGGCCGCAGGGCCATCTTGCTGGATTCCGCGGAGTCATCCAGGCGGGTGCCTTCAGCGGTTACGAGAGTTTGGTGCGATCGGAGGCATCGAGCGGCCAGGACCCACCGCGTCTTCTCCACGCCGCCTGTTGGGCGTATGCGCGGCGCAAGTTCTTCGACGTGTTCGAAGCAACCAAGTCGCCGATCGCGGAAGAAGCGCTGCGGCAGATCGGCGAACTCTATCGGATAGAGGCCGAGATCAGCGGCCGGGCTGCCGAGCTGCGCCTGTCAGCGCGTCAGGAACACGCCGCTCCGATCCTCGCCGAACTTCGGACCTGGCTCGAAGAGCAGCGCCGCCGGCTGTCATCCAAGACCGCGCTCGCCAAGGCGATCCAATATGCGCTGACCCGCTGGAACGCGCTCACGCGCTACGCCGGCGATGGCCGTCTCGCAATCGACAACAATCCGGCCGAACGCAGCCTGCGCGGCATCGCCATAACCCGCAAAAACTTCCTGTTCCTCGGTTCCAGGCCGGTGGCGACCGCGCCGCCATACTCTACACCGTGCTTGAGACGGCCAAGCTCAACGGGCTCAATCCTGAACCCTTCTGGCCGATGTCATCGACCGCATGGCCAAGGGGCATCCGATCAACCGGCTCAGCGAACTTCTGCCCTGGAATAGCCTCCGTCCAGAAAAAATCATGGCTGCCGCGTAAATCAGCTGACGTTTACGTTCAAGGAGACGGAAGATGATGGTCGAATGCGCTATAATTTTGCCCTTCGCTCAAGGGAGCGGGGCCGAGAAAGCGCCCTAAAATTGTTTGCCCTGACAATATCCCCGAAAAAATTTGGGATCGCTTCAGTTCAATTCAATCCCGACGGCGGAAGAAAACTTCGCGCGCGGTCAATAAGCGCGCTCGATGTGGAGCTAAATTACGTAAGAACGCTGCGAGCACGAAAAAATTACAAGGTAGTTTATAAAGTAACAAAGAAAAAGGTCTGTTCATCTGGGAACGAAACTTAAATCTGTGCGATCTTCTCCTAATAGTCGCCCCAGCGACGATTAGGGGAAAAATAGTCATGGTCTATCGTGGTAACTGACCAAGCGCTCGCAGTCGCAACAGACGTCAAACAACCGGAACGCCCTAAATTGCTGGAAGTTCTAGGACCCGGATTGATCACTGGGGCTTCCGACGATGATCCCAGCGGGATCGCGACCTACTCGCAGGCTGGCGCTCAGTTCGGCTATGCGCTGGGTTGGACCTTGCTGATTACCTATCCCTTGATGGTAGCCATCCAAATAATTAGCGCTCAGATCGGTCGGGTCACGGGCCTCGGCATCGCCGGAAACCTTCGCAAACACTACTCGCGTCCCATGCTCTATGGCATGGTCGGATTACTGCTGATCGCCAACACTATTAATCTCGGTGCGGATATCGGCGCGATGGGTGCCGCGCTCAAACTCCTGATCGGCGGTCCCAGTCTGGTCTATGTGCTAGGCTTCGCTATCGTCTCGATCCTGCTGGAGGTCTTCGCGCGTTATTCGCGCTATGTGTCGATCCTCAAATGGCTGTCGATCTCGCTTTTCGCCTATGTCGCGACTGTGCTGTTTGTCGGTGTCTCCTGGCGGGACGTATTGCTGGGGTTTGTTCCTCACTTCACGATGGACGGCAAGACCATAACGGTAATTGTAGCCATCTTCGGCACGACAATTAGTCCATATTTGTTCTTCTGGCAGGCCAATGTTGAGGTCGAGGATGAGCAGGAAAATCCCGTATCGAAGCCGCTCAAGCAAAAACCCAAAGATGCGCCGCGAGAATTGGAGCGTATCAAGCTCGATACGTTCATCGGAATGGGCCTGTCGAATGTTGTGGCGCTCTTCATCATTCTGTGCACGGCAGCAACGCTCCACGCCCATGGGATAACCGACATCCAGTCGTCTTCTGACGCGGCCAAAGCCCTGGAGCCGATCGCCGGGAAATTTGCATTTGCGATTTTTGCGCTGGGTATTATTGGGACCGGCATGCTGGCGCTCCCTGTGCTTGCCGGGTCAGCGGCCTATGCTGTCGGTGAAGTCTTTGGCTGGCCGGTTGGGCTTGCAAAGCTCCCTAAGCGAGCAAAGGCGTTTTATGCCACAATTGCTGGCGCCACGATTATCGGCGCCGCTCTCAATTTCACCCCACTCGATCCGGTGAAAGCGCTCTTTTGGAGCGCGGTCATCAACGGCGTCGTCGCCGTGCCCGTAATGGTGCTCATCATGCGTATGGCGTCAAAGCCAAAGGTCATGGGCAAGTTCGTCTTGACGCGCGGACTCAAATTCACGGGTTGGCTGGCGACGTTCGTGATGGCCGCAGCAGCCGTCGGCATGTTTGCGACGTGGGGAAATTGATCCCGTTGATTAACGAGCAAGGCAAACGCTCAGGCCGCATGGGGAGATGAAGAGTGCCATCCGGGTGCCGTTGGAACCTCGTCGCTGCATGCGTTCTGGTCTTCTGCTCATGTACGTCGCATTTCGCCCGATCTCAAGTCGCCGCGACCGTCGGGCAGCCGACGGCATCATCAGATGATAAGCCTAACACCGCGCCGATCACGGGCTCATATTCGGGCGATCAAGACTCACCTGAGGATTATCAAGTTCACCTGCAATCGACGTTGATCTATCAGGCGCATCCATCCTTCAACTCGCCCTATCGCGGGCAAAACAGCCTGCGCCCCCAAACTGAAATCCGGGACACGGCCACCGCCACGCTGTTTGCAGGCGCGCGGCTCGCCGATGGATTGGCGCTTTATTTTGATCCAGAAATGACGCAAGGGCTGGCGCTCAGCGATACGGTTGGCGTCGCGGGATTTCCCAACGGCGAGGGAACGCACGCTGGGGGCGCCACTCCGAAATTCTATGCAGCCCGCTATTTCTTTCGCGATACGATCGGGTTCGGTGGCGATGCTGAAAAGCTGCCGTCCGACCAGAATCAACTTGAAGAAACCGTCGATGTTTCGCGGCTGACGGTCACATTGGGCAAATTTGCACCGGGGGACATTTTCGATGACAACGACTATGCTCATGACCCACGTAACGACTTCCTGAATTGGAGCGTGTGGGAATCAGCAGCCTGGGATTATCCGGCCGACGCCCGGGGATACACCTATGGGTTGGTATTGGACTTCAACCAGCCCGACTGGGCATTGCGCGCCGGTTGGATGCTGGAGCCGAAAATTCCCAACGAAAAGCCGCTGGCTGCCAACTTCGTTCATTACCATGGCGCCGCGGTTGAATTGGAACTGCGCGACGAAATCTGGGGCGAGAAGGGAAAGCTGCGCCTGCTCGGGTTCTCCAACCGTTCTGAGGCGGGCGACTACGCCCTTACGCTGCGCGAAGAGCCGGTCAATCCGGTCATTGCCGACACGCGAGCGGCGCGCACGAAATACGGCTTTGCTATAAATCAGCAACAGGCGGTTTCAGACGACCTGGGTCTATTTGCTCGGCTGAGCTGGAACGACGGCCACACCGAATCTTACGCGTTTACGGAGATCGATCGAAGCCTGGCAGTGGGTGCCAGTCTCAAAGGAACAAGTTGGGGCAGGGCCGACGACGCCGTAGCGCTGGCGATTGCGGTCAACGCTCTATCTGCCGAACATCGAGATTACCTCGCCGCGGGCGGCTACGGCTTCATCGTCGGTGACGGCAAGCTGAACTATGGCCGTGAGCACGTACTGGAAACCTATTATTCCGCCTCGGTCTGGGATCCGCTCAAGATCACGCTGGATTATCAGTGGATCGTGAATCCTGGGTACAATCAGGATCGTGGTCCGGTTTCCGTCTTCGGGATCAAATTTCACGTTCAAATTTGATGATGGATCGCCTGCCAGACGGGTCTGCCGAACAGGCTGAAGTCCAGGTCGACGCCGTTTCAGATAAGTCAACCTTGACCATTCAAACTTCGGCTGGAAGCGTATTTGAATTCCGGCAATGCCTTCAGCTGCTCCTTCGTACCGCCGGGCAAGACCATGCTCGATTTGCCAATCGACAGCGAACTGTACGGGACAGCGACCAGTTTGCTGCCAACGCCAAGAAAACCGCCGACCGAAATTACCACGTAGAGAACCTTGTCGCCGCGACCGACGAGTAGATCATCGACCTTTCCGATCGTTTCCTGCGCATCATTGGTCACGCCTGAGCCAATCAGCTTCGACGAGCGGTATCCGTCAGCAAGAGTGGTTACATCCACGCGGCGGATAGTTTGCGCTGTAAGATCCGCAGCAAAGCTCGGAGCCGCCAGCCCGACGATCAAGGCAACACTGGACACGGCGCCAATAAATTTTCGATTCACAGTTCCTCCCTGGGTGCCTACTAACTGGTAACTCAACAGCCTCATGTGGAATTTTGTTGCCCGTATTTCGGCGCATTGACAGTCAATGATGACCGGATAGATTGATCCTCCCGCTCTTCCAGGATGCTGGCCTGTCGTGACGCCATCTCTTGCGGCTTCGCTTCCCACCGGTCCGCCATAGCAAAACACCGGGCCGACAGCGGGGGATCGGAAAGCCGCGCAGCTGCCTGTCGGATCGACTAAGCTTTCGCTAACAGCCTTGTATAGTTTCGATTTTAAATTCGTCGCGCCGAGAGGCCACGCGTCAAACTTCGACGAGTTCCGGCTGCGACGGACTGAGTTGTAGACTACAGTTCCGAGCAGATCGGGTGCGGAATGGTTCAGTTAGGCATTGGAGCGGACGAGGCGCGTGATGGCTAGATCGCCAAAACTGCTATTGAGCAGAGCCAGGACAGCTGAACTGAAGGCACGTCGAACGGACGATAACGACCGGCGCGCAGATCTCTTGCCGCTCGCCGCTATGTTGAAGCTGTTAGCTGAGCATCATAAGCCGCCGCCACAGGTGACGCGCAACAAACATCCGATCACCCATAATCGGCACTCACACGTGCGGAAGACATAATATGCCGGTTCCCCCTTATTCAGGCGGAGCGAGTCGCCATCATGCATACGATGACACTCACTCTCATTGAGGCCATTCGAATCGGTCGTTTGCACGATTTTATCGCGCAGGAAGAGTGTGCAGGCCGCCATGCTAATCAGCGCCAGTTTGAGCGGTTGATCCAGACGGCGCTTCAACTGCCGCGATCCCCGAATGAGACACCCCCTCCCAAGGCGCGCGAAGGTTCGAACGGAAAGTGATTCTCCCAATTAACCCTAATTTTCCCAAAGGACTTCGGCTCCTAGCTTTCAGAGCCGCTGGAAGGATTGAAATGCGTCTCTATTGACGACAGCGCGAGCCCGATAATCGTGTTCCGAAGTCCCTCGGGCCGTTGTTGCATCTGAACGATATCGGTTGCGTCAATCAGCTGTCCAATCTGCATTCTAATCCGCTGGGCTGTTCTATACGTAACGCCGAGGATACGTCGCAGCTCCCTATCGCTGACTCCGTCAGGGTTCGAAACGGATAGAAAAATTGCATAGAACCAAACTTGCAGCGGCGTGCGCGTGTCCTGAAAAATTGTACCAGCGCACGGGTGGACGTGAGCGCCGCACGACGCGCAAGAATAGGCCGGGCGGCTCGCGAGCTTATGGAATGTTGTATTCATTGCGTTGCAACGTTCACAGGTCCGTCGCAATCCGTGCCGAACATCCATGATATGCTTTAGGCAGGCTTCATTGGACGAAAAGCGGGCGAAAAACTGGCGGGCAGAATATGCCTGAGCGCTGTCTGGTTCTGCTGCTTTTGCCACCCATCGTTCCCGCTTTTGATGCGTTCCCAATCTACTGCGCGGGTAGATTATAAGATTTTCGGGCCGGCTGAACAGTTCAGATTAGGCGCTTGCAGTGAGATGTTCTGCGCGAGCTTGGCCGGCACGCCAGGACGGCGCTCCGAAGGAGCGCCGTCCTGTTTGCACTCTGCCGAGTGGCTTACGAAGTCACGCTACCCGAATAGACAATCTGAACGCGCCGGTTCTGGGGCTCGCGGACCCCATCACCGGTCGGGACCAGCAGGTCGCGCTTCCCTTTGGCTACGATCTCGATCTCAGACGATGGGATACCATCCTTTTCGAGTTGCGCCGCGACCGACTCCGCACGGCGGCGGCTGAGGCGCATGTTGTAGGCGTCGGAGCCAACCGTATCAGTGTGACCGGTGACCGACAGCTGCGTTACGTGAGCCGGGCTAGCATTCTTCGCCGCCATATCGACAATCTCAGTTGCCTGAGGCGTCAGATCCGACTTGTTGAAGTCGAAGAACACCAGATAGCTCTTCGGCGCCGCGGGTGCCGGCGCAACTGCGGGCGGCGGAACGTAGGCGGAAGCCGCTGGCGGTGCGCTTTGCTCGTTGAATTCGTAACGCAACGTCACACCCCACATTTGCGGCTGAGCCGGCTGGAAGCCAATTTCGCCGATAGCCCGATAGGCGCATAGGCAGCCGTTCACGACGGAGTTGTTCATCAGGTTGGTCACAAAGACTCGGGCGCTCAGTCCCTCGTGGCTCAAGATATCCTTCCAGTCCAGGCTCATGTCGATATTGTGATGGCCTGGCAAAATATCCTCAGGCGTTTCGTTGGCAACATCGCTGTTGAGAGAGTGCTGCACCCAGGAATAGGCCCCCGTCCAACTGACGTCCCCAAACGAGGGATCTATGAACGACAGATGATAGGTCATGGTGCCGTTGAACTTGTATTGCGGCAAAATCTCGAAGTTGACGCCCGGCACCGACTCCTGACCGGTGCCGGAGGCATTGGGACCTTGGAAGTTCTTATACTTTCCCTTGTTGTACTCGGCATTGGCAGTGATGACGAGATCAGGCGTGGGCATTAGTGTCCACTGAATATCCCAACCATAAATATCGCCATCGCCAACATCGAGATAGGGCGTCCCGAGCGAAGGAGTCGCGTGGCCTACCTCAAGATAGGCGCCTGTCGTTTGAATTTCGATGCCTCTGTAGACGCCGTAGAACAGACTGGTATCCAATCGCGTCTTGACGTTTTCCAACCCGATCGCACCCAAATCGAAGTCGGTCTTCACACCGCCTTCGTAGTTGTTCAAATGCTCGGGCTTGAAGATCGAGAATGGACCCACGAAGTTTTGGCCGTTGAAGCCGCCCGTCTTATAACCAAGACTGTTGTTGATGTAGAACATCGTCTCCGGGCGCCACTGATAGTTCAGCTGCAACGTGTAGCTCGGCGACCGGAAACGCGCGCCCTGCGACAACGTTCCCGTTAACGTCCCGCCGGGATGGGCGCCAGTGACACAGGGTCTTCCGGGGACACCAGTCGCGCTACCCGCGGGAACGTCGCCGCTCACGCAGTAATTGCCACCGGAATAATAGAATTTATCCCAGGTATAGCGGAAACCGCCGGTGAAGCTCACCCCTTCGACGAGGTCACTGGCGTCGTATGTTCCTTGCGTATAGACGGCGTCTGTCCTGGAGGCCTGCGTTGTCGTGGCGCCCGTGATCGATACGCCGCCGAAATCATCAGTATAGGTGATGCCGTAAGGCGAGCGGGTGTTGGACGCGAGTCCGCCGCCGGCGCCGGTCGTGGCGCCGCCCCACTGGTTAAAAAAGCCGCTCTGCGTCTTCAGCTTGCCGTCGAAGAAACTGCCGATCAGCTGAATCTCTTCGTTATACTGAACTGTTGGGCCAGACGGCGTGTCGGATATCTGCCCTGTATGGGTCACGTCTGGAATGATGCCCTGCAAAAGACCCAAGGCCAAGCCACCGATATCGGATTTACTGTAATTATAGATTTCCGAATAGCCGGCGATGTTCTTCAGGGTGAGGTTATCGTTGATATCCCATGACGCAGTATCGACGATGTTCAGCTGCTTCAACACAGCCGTAGGAACCAAAGACAATGACTGAATTTGGTAAGGGCCAAGCGCCCTTTGTTGCGCCGCAAGTTGCGCCAAGTTGACGTTCACGCCCTTTAGCTGCGCCGCCGCATAGGGGCCGATGAATCCCTCCTGCGCGAAATTCAAAATCGATTGCAGCGGAATACCGAAGGCCTGCGCAGGGCCCGGATTTGCATGATTGAACGTGAACGAGCCCGGGAGATACTGGGTGTCGAAATAGTTCAGCATGACCTCGTTCGTAAAATCGTCTGACGGCGTAAAGGTCGCGGCGCCGCGGAAAGTCCAATAGTTTTGATTCAGCAGGTCGATGTTCTGCTGAATCACATGCTGATATCCGTCCTGCTTCTGATATTGCCCGCCGATGCGGATCAACAACTTGTCCTCGATCACTGGAACGTTGACAACACCCTCGATCGTCTGCCGGCCATAGTTACCTAACGTGACTTGGCCATAGCCTTCGAAGTCGTTTTTCGGATGCTGTGGCTCGAACAGGAGCGCGCCCGCGTCGTTGCTGAGCCCGAATAGAGTGCCTTGCGGCCCGTAAAGTACCTGGATGTTAGCAAGGTCGAAGTAAAAGCCCTGAGCTTGGTTGGTGACGTTTACCGGCACATCGTCCCAGTAAAAGACGACGCCTGGAGCGCCACGCAGAAATGTATAGGTGAGACCAAGAGAACCGCCTGTGGCGCCGTTAAACCCCGGAATGGAGTCCGTCAGCCTCAGCGAGTCGCGAATGTCCTGTTTCTGCAGGGTCTCAGGGGCGAAAGTCAGCAGCGTGATCGGCACGTCCTGGGCCTTTTCTTCGCGCCGGCGGGCCGTAACGACTACTTCTTCGATGCCGCCTGTCTCCGCTTTCGCGGTTGGCTGATCGGATTGCGCTTTGACTGGCTGGTTGCTTACCAGAGAGATGGCCGCGGTGGTGGCGCACAAGGCGAGCGTAAACCGGATTGACATGCTTCCTCCCTTCCATATCCAACCGCGTGTTGCGGCCGGGCTTTACTTATATTTCGGCAAGATTCGGGATTTCCCGTATGCCTGTTGAGTGAAGCTTGAGGCAAAAATTTTACTGACGTCAAGCGATAAACATGAATTGTGATTCATGTTTCGCGAAGTGGAGAAATAGAGGCGCCACGAATGACAATGCACACGTGTGGGTCTTTCATCCCAAAATTGCGGACCATCAGCTGACCGGTTAAACTCCGGGATGAAAAACCCGTTTCGCTATTTCGACAGCTCGCCCGAGGTGATCCGCGTCGTGGTAATGATATACGTCAAATACCCGCTGTCGCTGCGGAACGTTGAAGATCTGGCGGTTGAACGCGGAGTCGACATTTGTTACGAGACCGTGCGCCTTTGGTGGAACCGGTTCGGCCCAATGTTCGCCGCCGAGATCCGACGCAAACGCGTCGACCGGATGCAGGCGCACACCCACTGGCGTTGGCACCTCGATGAGGTCTACGTGAAGATCAACGGGGAGCTGCACTACCTCGGGCGCGCGGTCGATCATGAAGGTGAAGTGCTGGAATCTTTTGCCAGCAAGACCCGTGACAAAGCCGCAGCCCTCAAATTCATCAAGGCAGCGATGAGGCGCCATGGCAAGCCCGAAGCTGTCGCAACCGATGGCCTGCGCTCCTACACAGTGGCCATGACCGAGATCGGCAATGCCGACAAACAGGAGGTCGGGCGATGGATCAATAACAGGGCTGAGAACTCCCACCAGCCGTTCCGCCGACGAAAGCGAGCCATGCTCAGATTTCGGAGGATGAAGACACTCCAGAAATTCGCCTCAGTTCACGGCACCGTGCATAATCACTTCAACCGGGAACGACACCTCGCAGACCGACAAACATTCAAGGGAAACCGCTCAGCCGCGATGGTCGAATGGAAGTCTCTCATCGCCTAACGCTCAGGCCCCCTGCCCTCGCTCCGCCAACCCGGAGACAAGTTGCAGTTGGACTGACAGCACCTGCCGCAAATATGAGCTGCGGCGGTAATCTGCTATTGCGTAGTCGATCGTTGAGTTCGCTGCGGTTACCGCGCGGCTAGGAAAAATCGGCACGCAACCGAAGACCGGTCCAACGAACTGTTCACTGCTCGTCGCGATGAAACTTCAGCATAAGCCACCCGCCGCAAAGCGCCAAAAGTGCGCCGAAGACCATGAAAACAATGACAGCATCATGGAGCTGCTGCGACAAATTTAGTTCGCTTAATCTTGTGAAACAAAATGCGGCGGACACCAGTGCGATAAAAAGGCCGTATGCGAGAAGCCGCTCTCCCATGGAAACCCAGCGTTGTGAAGGTCACTGCGTAATATAGCAAAAAATATATTTGAAATAGTGACCTCGTGGAACTCTGAGCCGGTTTTTATTTTAAAATACCAACATATAAAATACCTTAGCTATATTTGCAGAGTTTTATCTAGTATATCGTCGTAATAGATGTGATGTTGTCCCGTCGGCGCGCGCGATCAAGCTGGCCGGATAACCTGCCGCATGTGTTTTCTCGCGCCGTTTCCTCTGCCCACGAAACTGGGTCAGCCGCTTTAGCGGGACTGCTCAGGCATCCCATCGTCTTCACTTCGCAGTTCAGCAGCTTCTCTCGCGGTGGGGTCGCGAGGCGGGTTGATCATTTGAGTTCTCCGGAAGTGCAGAGCAGGCCGGCAAAAAATGAAAGCATTGAGAACGCTTCCATGTTCCAACTCAATGCCCACAACTTCAGAGGCCAATGTTTTCAGGCCATGCTCAAGAGCGCGCATAGAATAAAAAACGCTCGCCACGGGCTGGCCAGAGGCAAGCGAGTCTCCCGCCTCCCTTATCTCCTGCGCGGCGTTGGGAAGCGCGCCCTTTGCTGGTTTATGACGCATCCGGCAGCACCCCCGAAGTCGACACGCTCACGCTGATCGTCCGAGAGTTTCCAAGGATGACGGTGATCGTGTCGCACGAGGTCGGCCTCCAGGTCCATAATTTCGTCTGACAGTGCCCCAATTCTTTCTGCCATCTGAACAATCGTTTCGTCGTGGCTGTAACTTGGCGGCACATCATTTCCTAGCATGCGTTGATCATGTGGGAAGACGGATAAGCCTATGAGGCCGTTCCCGGAATTCGGTGCTTGCGACAGGATAACGCGCACGAGACTCCGACTTCGCTAGCGCTGGGCTCGCGGTTGAGATTGCGCCCCCGAACGCGTGTCTCAGCAGCATCACGCGGGTTGAACGCAGACCTTGGAACCGAACCCTCCTCTTCATGTTGAAGACTCGCTCAATCGCGAAAGGGGGATCATGGCAGAGGATAAATCGAAGACCGGCCGCACCGACCGCCAACGCATTAACATCAGCGAAGACTACGAACTCCGAGACTGGAGTCGGAAGTTCGACGCTTCGATCGGCGAGTTAAGGGACGCCATCAAAGTCGTCGGTCCGATTGCCGCCGACGTAGAGCGTTATCTAAAGAAACGCTGATGTCCAACCCCGACGCTTTCGAGACAGGCGACGCCACGCCTGCGGAATGCATGCGTAAAGCTGCATCGCTGCGCCTGATAGCAAAAATGCTGGATCCCGGTCGCTCGCAAGATCGGGCGATTTGCTTGGCAGAGATGTGGGAGCCGGCGGCGCAACAGCAGCCTGTGCAGGAAGCGGACCATGGCCAAAAGTAAGTCTGCGTTCGCGATTGACCCGTCCGGGATCTCCGGTGCTGGGAAAGCGGCGCCACCGGCGAGCATCGCGCCGCAGCTCGCAACGTTGAGCGGGGCCGCGCCGGCAGGCACGGCTGGCTGCACGCAATGAAGTTCGACGGGTATCGCATGCTCGCGCATATCGGCGGCGGTGCCGGACGCTTGCTCAGCCGCAATGCCCTGTCCTGGTCGGTCAAGCTGCCGGATCTCGCGGAAGGTCCTGCCGCAGAGGGCTAATACCTCTGCCTGTCATAGATACCTGCAATTGCTAACCAAAAGTTGCGAAGAATTGTTAAGATAAATTTAATCTTTTTTTCAAGTGGGCTTATTTTGTATGAGGGCAGTAGTACCGACCTGCCCGCTAACAAGCTCGGCCTCAGGGTGCTCGACGTCGACCGGAATTAGGCCCCTCAGCGTCGGGTCATTGAGTATTAAAGGGAGTTAGATAATGCGAATTGATTGCATTCCTATTGGTAACGTGCCGCCGGACGACGTGAACGTCATAGTTGAAGTGGAAACCGGCGGAGAGCCAATCAAATACGAAATGAATAAGGAGGCAGGCGCTCTTTTCGTCGATCGATTTCTGCACACGCCCATGCGCTACCCGGGCAACTACGGTTTTGTGCCGCATACGCTATCGGACGATGGAGATCCGATTGATGTCCTGGTTGCGAACACACGCCCAATTCTGCCGGGTGCGGTTATCAATGTTCGCCCGGTCGGTGTCCTCAGAATGACCGATGATGGAGGGACCGATGAAAAGATCATCGCAGTCCCCTCAGCGCAGTTAACCAAACGCTATATCGATGTGCATAACTACGACGACTTACCAAAAATCACGCTGGAGCAAATCCAGCATTTCTTTGCTCATTACAAGGATTTGGAGCCAGGGAAATGGGTCCGGATCGAAGGCTGGGGCGACGCCGCCGAGGCTCGTAGCCTCATCGTTGCCGCGATCGAACGTTATAATCGACCGACTTTCCGATCAGTCTATGCTGCCTGACTTCGGCACTGTCGCGGCAGACTATATCGGTCGCTTCGCGCTAGCTTAACCATGATACGCTATCCCAAAGTAAGCGAAACTTAGGATTTGGATCGCCGCACACCCCAATGATCATCTCAAGAATTCGGCCCGCCGCCGGCTACGATGGCATTGACAAACATCCGATGTCTCAACCATCTTCGCCCGACGGCACGGGGACGGGGAGGCGCGCATGTCGAGCATGGCAGGTTTCGATCCGGCTTTTTTTCCCGGAACCTCGACGCTCAACCCGGACGCGGTTGCCGGCTCGCCGTCGGCAAAGTCGCCGCCGCTAAAAGCACTCTACCCTGAAATCGACGGTTACCGGATTATCCCCGCAGAGCGATACACTTCACCGGATTTCATGGCGCGAGAATGGCGCAAAATCTGGACGAAAAACTGGACCTGTGCCGGACGGATGTCGGACTTGGCCACGCCTGGCAGTTGGTTCAAATACGACCTGGGCACGGAATCCTTCCTTGTTACGAAGGCAACTGACGGTGTCATCCGAGCCTTCTACAACGCCTGCCAGCATCGCGGGCGGCAGCTGGCCACCGAGGAGTTTGGCCGAGGTCCCAGCTTCGTCTGTCGCTTCCATTCCTGGGTCTATGGGATGGACGGCACCAATCGCCGCGTAACCGACCATGAGTATTTCCACGCCGACGCGCTACGCGGTGACCTAAATCTGCGCGCGGTCCGCTGCGAGACATGGGGCGGGTTCGTATTCATCAACCCCGATCCCGACGCCGAGCCCCTGCTCGATTTTCTGGGTGCCCTGCCAGGGATGCTCCAGGCCTACGCTATCGACGGCATGCATATCGTTAAGGACGTCGTGATCTCGATGGACTGCAACTGGAAGGTCGCCGTAGAGGCCTTTCTTGAGCCCTATCACGTTCACATCACCCACCCTGCCCTGCTGCCCGTCGTCGACGAGGTGCACAACCAGTACGATTTCTATCCCAACGGCCACGGCCGACTAATCACCCCGCTTGGCATCCCCAGCCCGCGCGAGCGCGAACGTGAAGGCATCAATCCGGGCTTGGCCTATATGTTGCGCGAAGCTGGTATCGACCCCGGCGGCTTCGCCGGCAACGTCCGGGCCGCGATCGCGCGGGCCAAGCGAAGGGAGGACAACGTCTTCGGCCTGGATTATTCCGCCTTTACCGATGCGCAGCTAACCGATGACTGGAACCCATCGATCTTCCCCAACATGGCGCTGAACGCATTCCCGGAGGCGGTGCAGGTAATGCGCTTCTTGCCCCACCCGAGCGACCCGGCGAAATCCATCTTCCATGTCTGGATCTTGGTGCCCTCGACAAAGCCGGGCGTCCGCCCGCCGGCCAATTTCGGCGTCGAGGACGACATCGACGTGACTGGCGCCATTCGGCCGGGACGTGCCTTTACCCACCAAGCACAGGCCGGCGTAGGCGACGTACTACAACAGGACATCGACAACATGGCTGCCGTACAGCGGGGCCTGGCCTCAGCTGGCATGGCAAACGGCATCCGGCTGTCGGAGCAGGAACAGCGCATCCAGCAATTTCACGCAGAGATCGACCGTCGGTTAGCCGCGTTTACCCGTGATGACCGGCTTAGCGGTGCCGATTGAAGGTCGTATCCAAGGCCGTTGCAAAGTTCGAGTGTTGGAAGGCCCTCGCTGGCCTCGTCAAACAAACGGCATATTATACTTGACGGCCCCCCATTAGACAGAGCGGACCCTTACAGCTCAACGCGACGTTACGGCCACATGAAAAGCAATAATCTAACGTTTCAGACCGCCCAGGAATGTCGAATTCGGGCAGCATCTCTTCGGAACTTATCTCAGAACACACACGTGCCGGCTTTTCGGGCGACAATGCTATCTATGGCGGCGGAGTGGGATGAACGGGCCGCCGTCATTGATCTCGTCAGGTAGGTTCATCTGAAAATTCGGCCTGCTATGTCTGCTGCAACACAATCGATTCGCCAATCTGGCAGATTGAGCGCATCATCAGCCATCGTCGGACTGAACCTTATGGGCACCAGCGACTGAGAGCGCGTCATGCTCCCGCCTATGGCCGGGAGACGGGATATGAAGCCCGAAGACGACTTCGATATGAGCGAACTCTCTGACAGTCTTGAGAAGCTCAGGCGCAAGAAAGCGCGTCGGGACGAACTCACAGGCGGGAAGCCTAAGGCACCTACCGCACCTCCTGAGGAACCCTTGGCACCATCCGGCCCAGCCGAGTTGCCCGCGACCGAATAAAACGCGGTTCGGTTCCGACACCTGGGGCGGTGTAGGTGCGGATAGCTAATGGAGACGTTCGAGGCAGCGCATCTTTTCTAGGTAGGCTAGCAACCGCTTTAGACGCTCGACTTCCTCGGATAACCGCGAAACCTTGTGAATTTTGCTCTGTAGCCGAGATAGAGCTGGATCGTTGGCTAACACAATATTTTCCCTTACGAAGCGCCTGACTACAGACGTACTCGCTTCGATTGGCGTTCCTGCGCACTCTGTCGCAGGCTGGCACCTGGGGACGGTGCGGGCGCGGTAAGCATTAAGCTACGAGGGCAGGTCGCGTAGCGTCCGCGAATTTCTCAGGGGCTTCCTGCGGAACGTTGTGACCGACATTTTCGAAGATCCGATGTTCGATCGGCCCGGTGAATTTGGAGGATGACCTCAGCAGACCGGGAGGTCCGCGACGTCATCCGCGTCGCCGTCGATCGCGATGGTCGGTACACTGATGGGCGGCGAGGCTGCAAGCTTGCGTTCGATATCCTCGTACACGGGATCGCCGTCCGCCAGGGTAAACCGATGGCGATAAGACTGGATAACGACATCGACGAAGTCGGGATTATCGAACGCTTCAGCCGATCGATCGAAGACCTGATCGGTGAACGCCCATTGTGGTGACCATAGCCGCCAAAGCAACTTACAGAACTCGCGTCGATTATCGCGCAACCCGGCGCGTCCGCGCTCGCCATCGAAATAATATTGATACCAAAGCCGGTGCTCCATTTTCCGATCTGCGGGTTTGCCGGATTTTGCGATCGATTGGATGTTGTAGCCCTTGGCAGACACCAAACCCGTGGAACGCTCCGGCCAAAGCGCCGAAACCACGCAGGCGGCCTTACCTCCCCAGTCATACCCCGCGAGGATCGCCGATTGGATTTTCAAAGCATCCAGCAGCGCCAGCAGATCGGCACCCAATGCACCCTGCTGGCCCGACTTAACGGTCTCCGGGAATAGAAACCGGGTCGGTCCATAGCCACGCAGGTAGGGAACTATGACGCGGGCGTCTTTGGCCGCCAACAACCGGGCAACCTGGTCGTAAGCGTGCACATCGTACGGAAAGCCGTGCAGCAGGACGACAGGCCATCCGCCGCCAGCGGAATACTCCGTATAGGCGACGTTTAGAACGCCAGCATCGATCATCTTGATCTCGGCCATTCTATAGGCCGATTACTTAGCCGCCGCTGAAGCGCGAATATCCTTGGCAACGGCTTCCTCGTCTAGGCCGGTAGTCGGATGCCCTGAACTGCTTTTGCCCATCAGACCGATATCGTAGATGATCGCATCGTTGTCGTCTTCGGTGCTGCCGCCTGGGACGTTATCCAGCACCAGGCTCTTGCGGATCCGCCAAGCGATATTGTGGTCGGCGCAAGAGGTGTCGCCGGACACGCCAATCGCTCCGCTGATCGTGTCGTTCGTATAAAGAGCCAATCCTCCGCCAAACACGACGACCCCGCTCGCCTTCTTTCCCACCATCGGATCGTTGGGCGTCCCATAATCCGCGCCCTCGCCCGCGTACATCGTGGCTGTATCGACTGGATTGGTTTCGCCGATGCCAAATAGAAACCCGCCCGGCTGTGCCCCGGCGTAGAGGTTAGCAGTCGAGAATGCGAATTTGGGAAGGCTAAGAGCGTTGGCGGTGTTCGCTTTTTCAATAGCGATCGCGCGGCTGCCCGGCCATTGATCGCCGACATCGTCACCTGAGTAGCAGACCGCTTGCACGATGCCCTGACGATCGACAACCGCAGCCCACATGTGGTTGTCGAGCCCAACGTTGCTTGGCCCCCCAGTGGGGGCGATAGCGCCTCTCAGTGCCTTGAGAAGAACGGCGTGATCAATAGGGAAAGCGGAGCTGGGCATGTGATGTCTCTGCTGTTTCGGTCCTTACAGAACGACACCAGCCCGTACTGAGTTCCGGCTCTATCCGGCTTGCAAGAATGGGGCGCTTTATCGAATGGAGCCTCCTCGTTCTCTACTTTCCGGATAGTCTCACGAAACGGCGCTGATGCTGTATCATAAAAATGACGAATAAACTTCGTGCGTTCCTGAAAAAGAATAGGAAATCCATGCCATTCACTTTCGGCGATCGCCAGACCCCTGACGAGGCAATGGCTCTCGCGGCCTATCTCGCTGCCGTGGTGGGGCATGCGCACGGTCGGCAAATGGACCCCGAGACCCGCGAGCGGTGGCAGGCTGAGATCAGCAACTCATTCGACTCGAAGCTCGATGCGCCTTCCTGGCTACGGTCGAGCGTCGTCGAGCTGCTTGTCGTTCACGAGTCCGCCTACCTTCACCATTGCCGGCGGTTCGCCCTATCGGAAGCCGCGTGATGCCGCGCCGCCGTAATCCATGGCTTCGCATCGTTGCGAGCGCTTGGTCGCTCAGTCTCGAAGCCACCGCCGTCATTGCGCTACGGACCGCGAAGATTGTAGCTGGCGGCCCCAGGGCCAAAGGCGAAGCACGCCAAATGATCAGCGAGAAAGTCGACGCCGCGAATACCCTGGGGATAATGGCGCTGACCGGGGCTTTGGGCTGGTCTGCCCCGTCAGCGGCAACGAAAACGATCGCGCATTATCACCGGAAGGTTCGGGCTAATCGTCGGCGTCTTTCGAAGCCCCCCTAACACCTGCGGAAACCGAAACATGAATTCGAGTTACGTGACGATCGTCGGTGGTGTCGCGGCAGTGCTATCGACTGTGGGTTTCGTGCCGCAAGCGATCAAAATCATCCGCAGCCGCGATACGAGCGGCATATCGACAGGGATGTATATCGTCACAGTATGCGGTTTTCTGTTGTGGACAGCTTACGGCGTTCTGCAGAAGGCGTGGCCCTTGAGTCATTCCCCGCTGAGCCAGTGAACCGGTAAAGGACCGCTTCAGTCCAGAGCGTTGCACCGCCGACAGGCGGTGTGAGCTTGAAAACGGTTCCGCAGCCAGTCGTGCAGCTTGATGGCTTCCCACCAGACGACGTGGTCCCGTACAGGGCTCCGTTCGCGTCGAAGACAAGCCTGCCGACCGGAGCCTCTCCGTCGATCCCAGACTTGAACGCATGAACCACGGTTTCTGTCCACACACCGCCACTCACTGCCGGCGGAGCAAGCTTAAACACCACACCGCACCCGCCAGAACATTTTGTGGCGGAGCCGCCGGCTTTGGCGGTGCAATAGAGATTGCCCGCAGAATCCGAGACTAGATGTTTAGTCCCGGGCTTTGATGGTGCATTATTTTCCTGCGAATGGAGGGACGCACTATGGGCCAGATTCTTCACGGCAGCGCCACAACGACAGAGGCAATCCGTCGAACGATACAGCATAGTCAAGAGAGCCTGAGGGTTCTGGCTAAGCGCTACGGCATCAACCAAAAGACCGTCGCAAAGTGGAAGAAGCGCACGTCAGCCGCCGATCTGCCGACCGGACCGAAGGACGCGAAGTCGACGGTGCTTTCGATCGAGGAGGAGGCGATCATCGTCGCCTTCCGCCAGCATACGTTGCTGCCGCTCGACGACTGTCTCTATGCCTTGCAGGCGACGATTCCCCGTCTGACCCGCTCGTCATTGCACCGCTGCCTTCAGCGTCACGGCATCTCGCGGCTGCCGGACGTCGAAGGCGACAAGCCGGGCAAGCGCAAGTTCAAAGCCTATCCCATCGGCTACTTCCACATCGACATCGCTGAGGTACGGACCGCCGAAGGCCGGCTTTACCTCTTCGTTGCGATCGACCGGACCTCCAAGTTCGCCTTTACCGAGCTGCATGAAAAAGCCACGACCCGTGTCGCCGCGGACTTCCTGCATGCCTTGATCAAGGCCGTGCCCTACAGGGTCCATATCGTGCTGACCGACAACGGCACCCACTTCACCGATCCACGGGCCGAAAGCTGGAGCCCAGTCGAGATCAGGCAGATGATCGAACGCAAGGAAGTGTTCCGGGCCCATGCCTTCGAGTACGCCTGCGCCATCACCAACATCGATCATCGTCTGACCAAGCCCAAGCACCCTTGGACCAACGGCCAGGTCGAACGCATGAACCGCACGATCAAGGAGGCGACCGTCAAACGCTTCTACTACGAAACTCACGAGCAGCTCCGACGCCACTTGGCCGACTTTGTCTCGGCTTACAACTTCGCCAAGCGGCTCAAGACCCTCAAAGGCCTCACCCCGTACGAGTTCATCTGCAAAAGCTGGACAAAAGAGCCAGAGAGATTCACCCTCAACCCGATCCAGCAAATGCCGGGACTAAACATCTAGCCCGGCTTCCGGGATCGCACCGTCAGCCGCTCCCGTGAACGCGTAAAGCACCGTTTCGGTCGCTGCATTCGCCCCCGAGTTCATTATACCCATAATCGCTAAAGCGATCGCTGCAGCACTGATATTTCGCATCGTTTCCTCCCGCATTATTTTGAATGCGCCGCCAAAGCGAGCACTCGCCATCTGCACTCAATTGCGCCCGACGGCGAGTTCCAAGGCTGCGCCTGAGGTCGCACAGGTAATTGCCGTGCCCCCGGCGCCATCGCCGGCAAGCTTGAACCCGCCAGCGGTATATTGGCCAAAAAGCGTGATGCTAGCCCTCAGGGCTCCGTCCGTAATCGTCAGTGTACCCTTCGTATGCGTGGCTTTTTCGGTGAAGGTCAGCTTCTCACTAGCCGCATGTGCGAACGACGCCAAGTCAAGCGTGGCGCCTGTCTTGAATCCCGTCATTTGGAGCCCGGTTACTTGGCCTTCGATTGTAAACCGGCCGCCGGCGCCGAACGCCACCGCGCCGTTCATAATTCCGCCGGAGAGCAAGGTTTCGCTGCCACCGGAGATGACTGAATTACTGACCGTTCCTCCCGACGAGATTGTGATGCCGACACCGCTGGAGATTGTGATGTTACTGACCGTGGCACCAGAGCCGATGACCTCGGATCCACCAGCCTCGATTTTCAGACCGCTGATAAAACCGCCGCCGTTGACGATCGTGCCACCGCTCGCGACAGTTACATTGACGGCGGATCCAGTGCCGGACAGTTCTCCATCGACTTTAAGCGTGACGCCGTTCCCGATTGTGGCGCCTTGCGCTACACCACCGCTACAAAGCTCCTCAACGCCACCGGAACGAACTGTTAGATCTTCGAGCACGGCGCCGAGATTCCAGGCGACGGTTCCTCCGCTGAGGACGGTGACGCCGCTGGTAAATCCATCGACCTGCAGCTCGCCACCGTCGCGGACCGTTACACCGCTGGCGACGCAGAGCCCATAAACATAAAGCAGCGACGGCGATCCGCCCGAACCGCCCGCGATCGTCGCGCCGCTAACGACACCGTCGTTGTAGATGTACGCCTGCCCGCCGTTTGTTATCGTGACCGAAACAGCTTTACCGCCATAGAGATCGAGATCACCGCCGCTAATCTGGGTGCCTATAGCTGTCCCACCGGCCGAGACGGTTTCGGTACCGCCTTGATAGACAATCAGGCCTGAACTGGTCTTGCCGGCGAGCACCGTTATTTCGGTATCTCTGACACCGACCTGGCCGCCATTTTTAGCTGTGACGCCAGTTACGGCGCCGCCGGCATAGATCAGGCTGCCGCCGTTGGCGACCGTTACGTTCTTGGCGGTGCCGCCGAAGCCGACCTCGAGGGTTATACCACTGCTGACCGTAATGCCGGAGCCTACGGCACCCTGGCCGAGATATTCCGTGCCGCCCGTCTTCAGCTTCAGTCCTGTCACCGTACCGCCATTGAGCGTGATCGTGCCGCCCGATTGCACCGTGACCCCGCTGACCTTGCCGCCAGAATTTACGATAAGATTGACGCCACGGCCCACGGATGCGTTTTTCAGGGTCGTCCCCGAGGCAACCGCCTCCAGGGCGCCGCTGTCGACGGAAAGATTTACGAACCGGCCCCCGGCGTAGACGATTTCTCCACCGCTCAACACACGCACATTGGAGAGCACCGTTCCGGAGGATGCCGACACGACGCCAGTGGCGCCGACGGCCTCGACGCCGCCTTTGCTGACGGTTACGCCGGTTACTTGGGTGCCCCCTTCGATCAGAAGCTCACCGCCACTCAGCACCGTCACGCCGCTGGCAACGCCGTATTGGACGGTCATGAGGCCGCCACTCTGCACGGTGGTGCCGTAGGCCGAGCCTAGGGCGACGGCACCTTCGAAGAAGTAGGTCACATCCAGCTCGCCGCCGTCCTTAACGATTGTGCCGGACACGGTTCCGACGACGGTGGCGAGCCCACCATTTTGAATCGTGGTATTCACGGCGGTGCCGGAGTAGGCGACACCCAGACCGCCCGCGACCCGCGTGCCGCTCGCGCGGGCGCCTAAACCGATCACCTCCCGTCCGCCGTGCTTGACGATCACGTCGCGCGTTGAAGCGCCGGCCGCGACGGACAGTTCGACGCCGTTTCCGACAGAGAAGCCGGCCAGCGGCGGCGTTTGCGCAACATAAACAGTGCCGCCGCTGGCAACGCTTAATTTCTTGACGACCCCGCCGCCCAAGGTGATGCTGCCGCCGCTCAGCACCCTGGTACCGGTGGCAGTTGCGCCCGAGAGGACCGTCTGAGAGAGGCCGTTTGCAACGACGACATTCTTCGCCGACATGCCGGATGACAGCGTTTCGTAGATCACCTTAGCGCCACTGCTGAGAGTGATCCCCTTTGTGGTGCCGCCATCGAGGACCAGCTCGCCGCCTTTCATCACCGTCAGCCCACTGACAGTCGCGCCGGAATGAATCACCTCGATCCCGCCATTCTCCACGGTCACGCCGACAACATGGCCGCCCCGAACATCCTGACGACCGCCATTAGAGATCACTGTGCCGCTGACAAGCCCGCTATTGGCATATTGTGTGCCGCCGTAGGAGATCGTCGTATCATACGCCTTGCCCCCGTCGAGCATCTGCTGATCGGCGCCGTTTCGGATCGTGGTCCCCGAAACTGTTCCCGCTACGCTTTGATAGGCGCCGCTCCCGACGATGACTGTGCCGACAGCCGACCCCCGTGAGTCGACCGTCTGGCTACCTCCATGAACCGTAGTTTTGCTGGCCGTGCCCTGGATATCCTGGAGACCACCCGAGACGACCGTGCCCACCACGACGCCTCCACGGTCGACGACCTGCTCTCCATCCAGGTTAACGCGCGTGCCGCGAGCCTGGCCACCCGAGGCGATGGTCTGCGTGGCCGGGTAAAACGATGCGCTGGTGGGGCCATCGATGACGGTCCCGATCGCTATAGCCCCGCCCAATATGCTCTGCCGTCCGCCAACGATATGCGAATCGACGACCGTACCCCCGCGGCTGACCGCCTGCGAATCGTAAACAATCGACCCCGTCACCGTCATGCCGGACGAGACGTTAGGGATGATTTCGAACGCCCCTTGTTCGAGTTTCAGGCCTTCGACTGTCCCGCCATCAACCACGATTATCCCGCCGGACAGAACCGTGACACCGCTGGCATGGCCGCCTCCGCCCAACGTCATGGCGCCCCCGCTGCCAACCGTAACGCCAGAAGTCTGACCGCCATTTTCAACGGTTGCCGAGGCGCCGTAGTCTATCGTGGTGTCGCTAGCGACGCTTCCCTGGCTGACATCCTGTGTGGCGCTGTCAGCTAGAA
Organism: Alphaproteobacteria bacterium; assembly: GCA_965276835.1. Lineage (GTDB taxonomy): Bacteria > Pseudomonadota > Alphaproteobacteria > BOG-932 > Roseiterribacteraceae > BOG-932. The sequence goes on along the minus strand of OZ255631.1, from coordinate 5,124,159 downwards.
TCGTGTGGCTTGCTCGCCCGGACACCAAAGACTCGTCGCCGCCAAAAAGCGTCGTGTCGTTAACCGTCCCACTGAACACAGCCTCATGGACATCATGAAGCATAAGATGGTTGGTGGACCCGCCCTCAACATCGATGAAGCCGCCATCCAGCATGCTCGTGCTGACCAGTACGCCTCCCGTATTCACGAAGGCGCTGGTAAATCCGGAGAATGTCGCCGTCGTGAGCGTGCCACCTTCAACGAGGCCGACAAAGGCGCTGCCGGACCCAACAACATTCGAAGCTATCCCACCCGATCCAATGCCCAGGACACCGGAACCGATCGTCAATCCATCAACGCGTCCGCCCGAAGAAACTTCCACCTTGCCGCGGGACATTACCGTCGAAACCGCAGAGCCTTTGACATCGAGTTCGCCGCCAGTGACCAGCGCGCTAACCACCATTCCGCCGAAGAGCACGACCTCGGAGTTGCCGTTGGTGATGAAACTGCTGGTAACGGTCTGACCGGATGAAATCGTAGTGATTGTCATTCCGCTGGCCCTTTTAGTCGCTCGGCTCTCTTTGGGCCGGTTTGGTATTATGTACGCGCTGATTATTTCAAACTCTTTTTCTAAAGTCGCGGTTAAAATTTTGGCATGGGGAGCCGCCTGATAGCGCGGATAGGCGAAGAAGGCATGGCCCTTGGGGCACCGGTCCACTGCGCCGCCGGATCGGACTTCGAGACAAACTTCGGCTGTACATCCGTGGCGGCGCCCCAGGCGGGCGCCGGGTAGCTGCCATCGCCTCCCAATCGACCTCCCGCCACCCTTCCGCCAAGCGCGGCCTATTGGCGTCGGCTTTGATCAGGCTCGAATCCGTGGCAAAGCCGTCACCGCCGACCAGACCCTCTGCGATGCAGCGCGGGACTGTGGTCTCGAACAGCTCTCGCAACAGATCGCTGTCGCGGAAGCGACCATGTCGGTTCTTCGAGAAGGTCGAGTGATCCGGGACCGCGCCGTCGAGACCGATCCGACAGAACCACCGATACGCCAGGTTGAGATGCACCTCGTCGCACAGGCGCCGCTCCGAGCGGATTCCCATGCAGCAGCCGATGATCAGCATCCGGATCATCAACTCCGGGTCGATCGAGGGACGCCCCATCTCACTATAATAGGGCCGCAGGTGCTCGCGGATGCCTCCGAGGTCGACGAACCGATCAATCAACCGCAGCAGATGATCCTGCGGAACGTGATCCTCAAGGCTGAAGCCGTAGAACAGCGCTTCCTGCATCACCGCTCGATCACCCATCATCTTCAGTCTCCCGCTGCCAGGAAAACTGAATCAGATCAGCACGACGACTTCAACGTCGAGTTTTTCAACACAATCGGCGCATAGCTGCCGGTAGGGCGATCCTCTGAATGTTTGGTTCCGGGGTTGCCTGATCGGGCTGCTGACGGCTGCCATCGACACCTGCCCTTGCGCCCTACTGCAAGATCATGTTTCAGCGTATTTCATCGCAAATGAGACGGGCTGCGGGGGCAGAATTTGAACCAGTAAGCTTTGGTTTTATGAGGCGTACGAGCGAGAGACCGGATCATGGAGGACCAGTGTTGTAGCCTTTCCAGGACAACGCCATCCGCGCCTACTAGCACGACGCCGCCTTCCAGCACTCACCCAGTACGCACCAGAAAGCAGAAAGTAGGCTGCCGAAGGTCCCTATGGCGTATTCCGATCCAGCTAAGTCATTGCTAGGGATATCCTTGCATGCTTTGGCGTATCACGAAGCCGACAATGGCATTGTTGAGGTCGGCGACCCCTCCAGTCTTAACTCTGCTACGTGTATGGCGCTACGCCGCGAAGGCCTGACCATTTGCTTCTTGGAAAGAATAAGGGACTGAACAGTCGACCAGGAAAAAGAAGGTGGTGCGGGCGGTCGGAATCGAACCGACACTCCTCTCGGAACTGGATTTTGAACTTTGAAAAACGGCCTATCCTATCTTTATCCGGTAGGCCCCCAGAGCCCTATAACCACCTGAACTAACTGGTCTTTTCAGATCGGCTCGTGTTCCAGTCCTAACCGGTCGTACGCCACGGTTGGATCTCTAGGTGCGCCCATACTGCACCTGAAATTCGACCTAAATCGGAGGTTAGGATTGCCAAAACTCAAGCTTACAAAGACTGCCGCGGATGCTGCCCAACCGAAGGCGGTGGTCTACGAATTGCGCGACACAACGATACCGGGGTTCCTGCTCAAGGTCACTCCGGCAGGCCGCAAAGTCTTCATGATCGCCTACGTCGCCAACAACGGGCAGCGTCGCAAGCCGGCCATCGGCCGTTTTGGAGAAATGACTGTCGAGCAGGCGCGACTGGTCGCACAGGACTGGCTCGCTGAAGTTCGCAAGGGCAAGGATCCTAGCCTCGAAAGACGCGAGGCTCGGCGGGCGCCGACCGTCAAAGAGTTATTCGAGCGCTTCATGACAGAATACTCCGAGCCACGAAACAAAGCCTCGACCGTTAGCGGCAATCGCGGCTACGGCAAAGCCCACATCATTCCGCAACTCGGAAATCTCAAAGCCGCCGACGTTAAGCGCTCAGATATCGCGAATCTGATGACCAAGCTGATGACGCGCCCCGGCGCTGCCAACAGGGTATTCGGTATCATCCGCAAGATGTTCAACATGGCAGAAATCTGGGGCATTCGACCGGACGGTTCGAACCCCTGTAGACATGTTCCAACGTTCCCGAGACGCCGGAGAACGCGGCTGATCACCGACGCGGAACTGAGGCAGCTCTACGCTTACCTGGACAAAGCTGAAGCAGAGGGACTCGAGCATCCGTTCATCATCCTCGCTGTCAGACTTCAGTTCGAATTTGCCGGCCGCATGTCGGAGATCCGACTGCTCGAATGGGCATGGGTCCACCTGGACAACCGGCGCATCGCCTGGCCTGACAGCAAAACCGGCGAAATGTCGAAGCCGATCAGCGCCGAAGCCTATTACCTATTGGCAAATGCGCCCCGTCTCGAGGGCTCGCCCTACGTCTGCCCATCCGTGTTCGACCCACAACTGCCAATGTCGAAGCACACCTATTATGGCGGTTGGGTTCGCATTCTGGAGCGGGCGGGGCTCGCTCACGTCGGTACTCACGGCATACGGCATCGCTCGGCGACGGACATCGCGAATTCCGGTATCCCGATAAAGGTCGGCATGGCGCTCACCGCGCACAAAACCGTCACTCAATTCATGGAATACGTTCACACCGAGGACGATCAGGTCCGTGCGGCAGCCGAAGTGGTCGCGTCCCGCCGCGCCGCCCTCTTGGGACATGCCCCCGCCGCATCCCCTCCGCCATCCACACATCAGTCTACCTGTACGCCCTCGCCCGCAAATGTCGAGCCGTTCGTCGTGCCGAAGCCAATCGCGCGGAACCCTGAGGGGGGCAGTGCCGGACCGCGCACGAGCGTCCGCAGCTACCAGCCATATCGACATCGGAATGGCGAGAACCGGGACATTCCGCCCGGCACGAAACGGTCCGAAGTGCCAAATAAGGAGATTAGCAATGCCGCGTGATCCGAACCTGGAAAATCACTGGCCCCCGCTCGATATCCTCAAGCACGCAAAGTTCGTGAAGGACGCCGGTCCCATCCGTTTTGTCGACACCGAGGCCGCAGCGCGCTATCTCGCATTGGAAGCCCATTCGCTCGAATGTTACCGCTCTGTCGGTGGCGGCCCCGTGTATTACAAGTTCGGAAAATACGTCCGCTACGCAGTCGACGATCTCGACGCCTGGGCCGAGACCTGCCGGCGGGTCACCACAGCGTCCCCTGCCGCGCCGCGCTTTCTTCCCGTTGACCTGACATAGCCTCAGAGCTATATAATGACCACGTGGGACGTTGAGTTTCATGATGCGTTCGAGGTGGAGTTTCTGGCCTTCGAAGCGGCCGTGCAAGAAGCGCTGCTGGCCGTCGCCAAACTGCTTGCCGATTACGGTCCGCAGCTTGGCCGACCCTACGCGGACACGCTGAAGGGTTCGAGGTACGCCAATATGAAGGAACTGAGATTTGAGGCATCGGACGGCGAATGGCGGGCGGCCTTCGCTTTCGACCCGCGAAGAAAGGCGATCCTGCTTGTCGCCGGCGACAAATCTGGCGGAAGTCAGAAGCGCTTCTACGACCGGCTTATCGCAAAGGCGGACTTCCGGTTTTCCCTGCATCTGGAAAGCCTGAAAGCCGTAAAGAAGAGAAAGTGAGATGGGCCGGAATCTGAACCAGATTATCGCTGAGCTTCCGCCCGAGCGGCAGAAGCGCGTTGAGACGCGATATCAGGAACTCAAGCAGGAGGTCAAAGGCCTAGGCCAACTGCGACAGATTGCAGGCAAGGCCCAGGCCGACGTCGCCGCTGCTCTTCATATTAAACAACCGTCCGTTTCGAAGATCGAAAAACAGACTGATATGTACCTATCGACCCTGCGGAGTTACGTCGAGGCGGTCGGTGGTGAACTCGAATTGTTGGTCAAGCTACCGCAGTTCCCCACGATGCGCATCCATCACCTAGGAGAAACTCTCGAAGTTTCCGCGAAGGTCGCAGACAACGATGTGCCCATACAATAAATGGGCGTAGTTGGCGGTCAAAGACGCGCTAGCTTGTCCTCCGAAGGCAGACGGGTGTAGCCGAGACCCTACGGCTGCGGCAACTCGCTGCCTGCGATACCTTGCGTGCGCGAGAGACCTGAGGTGGCTGAAATTTCCCAGGTCTCCAGTCGTCCTAAGACGCCGCAAATTAGGCCGGGGGGGTCGATGCTTCGAGCGTCTTGATCGCCGCGACCGCAAACCGACCAAGCCCGTCGAGCTGCGACAGGTCGCGCAAGGTGGCGATGTCCATGCGCGCCCCCCCCACACGCCGAGCCCATAGACGGCAAATTCGAGCACGCTCGGCAGATCCTTGAAGGCGAAGTAGCCCTCTTGGATCTCCGGCCGGGGTCACCGCTTTGAATTATCGGATTTCGTCACGGAGGCTGACCGGCACGGGCCAGCCCCAATCCCGATAAGCGGTGACGATTACTTTAGCCATCAGTGCTAACTGTGGCGAATGATCGTGGGCCCTGCGACTCATGATGATTGGTGAGGTTACGCTGGGATCGTCGAGTTCACGGTAAACTACATCATCCCGACGCAACCGCTGTACGGATGTCGGTACGATCGCGATGCCGACTTCTGCCGCGACGAGCCCGATTGCCGTCTGCAACTCACGTGCCTCATGCTCGACGCGCGGTTCAAGCCCGCGGTCCTGAAAAAGTGAAATCACTTGATCGGCATAGCTCGGCCGCGGCTGGCTAGGGTAGATGATGAGCGGTTCGCTCGCCAATTGCTCCAAGCTGAATGGTCCTTCGTGTTGCAATAAGGCGTGATCGTGCGGCAGGGCGGCAACAAGGCGCTCCTCCCGGAGCACGTCACGGCGAACCAGCGGGTCATCGAAGCGAATCCGTCCGAAGCCGACGTCGATCCGACCATCCTTGAGCGCGGCGATTTGGTCGAGGCTGACGAGTTCGACCAAACTAAGGTTGACCTCTGGTGCCGCTGCGCGAAACCTCCGAATCAGGTCTGGCAGCGCCGCATAGATTGTCGATGACACGAAGCCAATCACGAATCGCGCTCGCTCCGCCGACTTTAGCCGCTGCATTATCGCGCGGAGGCCTTCAACCCGCTGAAGCAACTGAGTCGCCTGCTCATAGAACAATCGGCCGGCCTCGGTCATATTGAGGGGCCGGCTCTCGCGATCGAGTAAGGGCAACCCAAGCTCGTCCTCGAGTTGCTGGATTTGCCGGCTGAGCGGAGGCTGCGCCATGTGCAATCGCTCGGCTGCGCGCGTGAAGTTTCGCTCCTGGGCGACCGTCACGAAATAGCGCATGTGGCGCAGTTCCATTTCTTCCTCCCTTACCGCCTTTGTTTCGCGATAATACCTATGAGGTATCGATTGCAGACTAACATGATATTTCCTTAACGAAAAAATATCGGCCAATCTCCGACCTTGAAGGAAGCGATACCAGAGGCCGATGCATGTTGCGGATCGAGCAGATCAATACCTATCTGGTAGATCTCCCGACAATTCGTCCGCATGTGCTGTCGATGGCGACAATGCACCGACAAACGATCACGATCGTTGAAATCCATTGCTCCGACGGGTTCACCGGCATCGGTGAAGGCACCACGATCGGCGGACTCAGCTATGGCGACGAGAGCCCAGAGGGGATCAAGCTCGCAATCGACATTTATATGGCTCCGATCCTGCTCGCAGCCGACCCGTCCCGTGTGGCTGCTACTATGGCGGCGATCGGCCGGTCGGTCATCAGCAACCATTTTGCCAAATGCGCTGTCGAGACGGCGCTGCTCGACGCTCTGGGCAAAAGGCTTGGAATACCGGTTTCTGAGCTGCTCGGGGGACGCCGGCGAGACGTGCTTCCCGTCGCCTGGACGCTCGCGAGTGGCGACACGGACCGGGACATCGACGAGGCCGAACGGATGTTGGCCGAGCGTCGGCACAATGTCTTTAAGCTTAAAATCGGGAGGCGCTCCGTCGAGGACGACGTGGGCCACGTCGCGGCCATCAAGCTGGCCTTGGGTGATCGCGCAAGCGTCCGCGTCGACGTCAACCAAGCCTGGGATGAGACAGAAGCGGCCCGCGGCATTGCCATGCTCGAGGCGGCAGGCGTCGATCTCGTCGAACAGCCGATCGCCCGCGGGAACCGGCCGGGCCTCGCCCGCCTCGCCGCCCGTTTCATCGTTCCCATCATGGCCGATGAGGCGCTGCGGGGGCCGGAGGACGCCTTCGATATTGCGTCGCGGGCGGCGGCCGACGTCTTTGCCGTCAAGGTCGCGCAATCCGGCGGGCTCTATGCGGCGGGTCGCGTCGGCGCCATCGCCGACGCGGCGGGGATTGGGCTCTATGGCGGCACGATGCTGGAGGCTGCCATCGGCACGGTCGCTTCAGCCCATCTGTTCGCTACGTTTCCAAAGCTGGCCTGGGGCACTGAACTGTTCGGACCGCTTCTGCTGACGGAAGAAATCCTCACCGAGCCCCTCGTCTATGGGGACTTCGCGCTGCGGGTGCCGGATCGGCCGGGCCTCGGCGTCGACCTCGACGCCGATCGGATCGCTTTCTTCCGTCGGGATCAATCGAGCCGCCCTGTCTACGGCGTCCCCGCCAACACTGAGGCCTGATTCATGCTGTTCCACGTCGAAATGGAGGTCGACCTGCCGCATGACATGCCGGCGGAACAGGCCGACGAACTGAGGAAGGTCGAGAAGGCCCGGGCGCAACAACTGCAGCGTGACGGAAAGTGGCGCCATTTGTGGCGCGTCGCCGGTCGCTACGCGAACGTCAGCATCTTCGACGTAGGAAGCCATGACGAGTTGCACGGGATACTGACATCCCTGCCGCTCTTCCCGTTCATGACCATGCAAGTGACTGCGCTGTGCCGGCATCCCTCATCGACTCGTGAGGACGATCGCTAGTCAGTCAACGGACAACGACAAAACAAGCAAAGGAGAGGAAAATTGGATAAGCGACGGATCCAGGAGCTCGCCGCCCGCATCAGCGGCACTCAAAGCAAAGCGGCCGACACGCGGATCAAAGCGATCGTCGATCGCCTGCTGCTCGACCTGCTCACTCTCATCGACGATTTCGAGGTGATGCCGGAGGAATTCTGGTCGGCGCTCGCTTACGTGACCGAGCTCGGGCAAACCAATGAATGTGCTCTCCTCGTCGCAGGCCTCGGCATCGAGCATTATTTCGATCTCCGGCTCGACGAAAAAGAAGCCGCCGCCGGCATTGAGTCCGGGTGCACGCCACGCACCATCGAGGGGCCTCTCTATGTGGCCGGCGCGCCGGTCGCCATTGGTGAAGCTCGCCTCGACGACGATGGCGACGACGGCGAGATACTGTTCATGGACGGACGGGTGACCGACGTGGCCGGCCGGCCGCTCGCCGGTGCCTCCGTCGAGGTCTGGCACGCCGACCGGCGCGGCAACTACTCCTACTTCGATAAGAGCCAGAGCCCGTTCAACCTGCGCCGGACGATCAGGACGGACGCAGAAGGCCGCTACCGCTTCCGCAGTATCGTGCCGTCCGGTTACGGCTGCCCGCCCGAAGGGCCGACCCTGAGGCTGCTCGATCGGCTCGGACGGCATGGCCAGCGCCCGGCGCATATCCATTTCATGGTTTCGGCCGATGGCTATCGCCAACTTACGACGCAGATCAACATCGCTGACGATCCCTTCCTGCATGACGATTTCGCGTTTGCGACCCGCGACGGTTTGGTGCCGACGATCAAGCATCACAGCGCCCCCGCGGCGCTTCGTGATCGCGCCGTCGATCGGCCGTTCGCCACAATCTCTTTCGACTTCGCCTTGCCTCATGCCGTCGCTGGTGCGCCTTCGACGCTGATCGACCGTCCTCGCGCAACGGGGGCCTGACCGAATGCGGTTCCTTTCCGCCCAACGCAAAACACTTGAGGCAGCGCTATGTCGACCGATTTGAAAGAGCGCCTGGCATCCGCCCTCATCGAGGATGAAGCGAGCGGAGTTTACCGCTGCAGGCGCGACATCTTTACAGACCCCGCGCTGTTCGAGCTCGAGATGAAGTATATTTTTGAAGGAAACTGGGTCTATCTCGCACACGAGAGCCAGATCCCCGACAGGAACGACTATTTCACCACCTATATCGGGCGTCAGCCGATTTTCATCGCCCGCAATAGGGACGGCGAACTCAACGCGTTCATCAATGCCTGCAGCCATCGCGGCGCGATGCTGTGCCGGCACAAACGGGCGAACAGGGCGACCTATACCTGCCCGTTCCATGGCTGGACCTTCAACAACTCCGGTAAACTTCTCAAGGTTAAAGATCCGACGGACGCAGGCTACCCGGAGAGCTTCAATCGCGACGGCTCACACGATCTGACGAAGGTGGCCCGCTTCGCGTCCTATCGCGGCTTCCTGTTTGGCAGCCTCAATTCCAACGTGCTGCCGCTCGAACAGCATCTGGGCGAGGCGGCGCGGGTCATCGATATGATCGTCGACCAGTCGCCGGACGGGCTCGAAGTGCTGCGCGGCTCCTCATCATACGTCTACGACGGCAACTGGAAGCTCCAGACCGAGAACGGTGCCGACGGTTATCACGTGAGCGCGGTCCATTGGAACTATGCGACGACGACCAACCGCCGGAAGACTGCGGAAACGCCGGACGCCGTGCGCGCCATGGACGCCGGTAGCTGGGCGAAACAAGGGGGCGGCTTCTATTCCTTCGACCACGGCCACCTATTGCTCTGGAGCCGCTGGGCCAATCCGGAGAACCGGCCGCTTTACGAGCGTCGGGATGAGCTCGTGGCCCAGCATGGCGAAGCACGTGCGGACTGGATGATCGGCGATTCCCGCAATCTGTGCCTGTACCCCAATGTCTACCTGATGGATCAATTCAGTTCGCAAATCCGCCTTTACCGGCCGATCTCAGTCGATAAGACCGAGGTTACCATCTATTGCATCGGGCCCAAGAACGAGAGCGCTGAAGCGCGCACACGCCGCATTCGACAGTACGAAGATTTCTTCAATGCAAGTGGTATGGCGACGCCGGACGATCTTGAGGAATTTCGGTCCTGCCAAATCGGCTACATGGGCGGGGCCGCCGGCTGGAGTGACATGAGCCGGGGCGCCGCCCATTGGATCAAGGGTCCTGACGAGCATGCACGGGCGATCGGTCTCAACCCCTCTTTGAGTGGCGCACGCACCGAGGACGAAGGTCTATTCGTGGTCCAGCACCGGTATTGGCGAGACACGCTGCAGCGCGCGCTCGCCGCCGAGCGGCACGCATGAAGTCGCGCCGATGAAGCTTTCCTATGACGCGCTGCGATCCTTCCTTTATCGCGAGGCCCGCCTGCTTGACGATAAGGACTGGGATGCCTGGCTGTCGCTTTACCGCCCGGACGCGCAGTTCTGGATGCCGGCTTGGGATGACGATGGCACGCTCGTCACCGATCCAGACCGCGATATCTCGCTGATCTACTACGCCGATCGGAGTGGTCTCGAAGATCGCGTGTTCCGGATCAAGACCGGGCGGTCGAGCGCGACCAGTCTTCCAGAGTCACGGACCTCGCATAATCTCAGCAACATCGAAATAGTCGAGCAAGGCGCCGACACCTGCTCTGCCCGATTCAATTGGGTGACGTTCAGCTTCCGCCATAAGGTGACCGACACCTACTTCGGCTCATCGTTCTATACTCTCGACACTGCTGGCGAGAGTCCGCTCATCGCCGCGAAGAAAGTCGTTCTGAAGAACGACTACATCCACCACGTTGTCGATATCTACCATGTATGACCGCCTCTCAGCGCTGACGAAGCCGCACGCGACGAGAGGCGCCATGGGTGTCAAGATTCCAGCGCCGAGGGGAAAACGTCATGATCCGTGAACGGTTCCAAGGCAAGGTCATGATCGTCACGGGCGCCGCGCAAGGCATCGGCCAGCGGGTAGCCAGTCTCGCCGCTGCCGAAGGGGCTTCCATCGTGCTCGCAGACCGCGCGGCGTTTCTGGACGAAGTCGCGGCAGAGTTCGTCCAGGCGGGAGGCCAAGTTCTCGCCGTCACCGTCGATCTGGAGACCTATGCCGGAGCCGAGACGGTTATGAGGCTGGCAGCAGAGCGTTTCGGTCGGATCGATATCCTGGTGAACAATGTCGGTGGCACCATATGGGCCAAACCTTACGCCGAATACCGCGAGCCTGAGATCGAGGCCGAGATCCGGCGATCGCTGTTCCCAACGCTATGGTGCTGCCGCGCGGTGCTACCCTACATGCTGGAACGGCAGAACGGCGTGATCGTCAACGTCTCGTCCGTCGCGACGCGCGGTGTCCATCGTGTGCCCTATGCGGCAGCCAAGGGCGGCGTTAACGCGATCACCGCCTCGTTGGCTTACGAATATGCCGAGCACGGTATTCGCGTCGTCGCGACCGCACCGGGCGGTACCGAGGCGCCGCTCCGTCGCACACCCCGCAATCCGGCCGATCAGAGTGATCAGGAAAAAGCATGGTATCGGCGCGTCGTCGACCAAACCACGCAATCAAGCCTGATGAAGCGATACGGCACGCTTGATGAACAGGCGGCTGCCATTCTTTTCCTCGCCTCGGACGAAGCATCGTTCATCACAGCCACGGTATTGCCCGTGGCAGGCGGCGATCTTGGCTGAACGGCCCCGAACATGGAGACAAAGATGAAACCCGTCATCATCACCGTCGCGATCACCGGCTCGGTGCCACGCAAGAAGGACAATCCGGCGCTGCCCATCACAGTCGCCGAACAGATCGAATCAACACACGAGGCGTTCGAGGCTGGCGCTACTGTGGTTCATATCCACGTGCGAAGCCCGGATGAGAGCCCATCCTCGGCTCCCGAGCTGTACGCTGCGGTACAGGAAGGCGTGCGCAAACATTGCCCCGGAATGATCGTGCAATTCTCGACCGGCGGCCGCGGTCGCGACCCGAGCGCACGGGCGAGCCCACTGTCGCTGTCACCCGACATGGCCTCGCTTGCCACCGGCTCTGTGAATTTTCCGAACATCATCTATGAGAACCTGCCCGTGATGGTCGACAACCTGGCGACCCACATGAAGGCTCATGGAATCCGCCCCGAAATCGAGGCATTCGACCTGTCGCATATCCATGGCGCTCGGCGCCTCGTCGAAGCTGGCCTTATCGATGAACGCCCGCACGTGCAATTCGTCTTGGGCATCAAGAACGCACTGCCCGCAGAAGAGCCAGTGCTTGAGCTGATGCTGAGAGAACTTCGGCGCGTGCTGCCACGGGCGACTTGGACGGCAGCCGGCATCGGGCGCCACCAATCGGAGGTAATGAGGTGGGTGCTTGCCCGTGGCGGCGATGCCATTCGTACCGGTCTGGAGGACAATATCCGGATCACCAAGGACCGACTGGCCCGAAGCAACGCCGAGCTTGTCGGAGTTGCGGCGGCCCTTTGCGCTCGGCACGGCGCTCGGCCTGCAACCCCCTGCGAAGCACGTGCTATTCTCGGCGTCGGAGGCTGATTGCGTGCCTCTTATCCGGTCACGAGGTATTGATCTGTTCTATGATCTGGCCGGGCCAGAGAGAGCGCCGGTTATCGCCTTCTCCAACTCGATCGGCACCACACTGGAGATGTGGGACGGACAAGTTGCTGCTCTAAAGGGCCACTACCGGTGTTTGCGCTACGACACGCGCGGCCATGGGCGTTCGCCGGTCGTCGATTGCCCGGTCGCCATTGAAGACTTGGCAGACGATCTTGCCGGTTTACTCAATGCGCTCTCGATCCAAGAAACCCATGTCGTAGGCCTCTCCTTGGGGGGTATGACGGCTCAAGCTTTCGCGCTTCGGCATGCCGACCGTTTGGACCAGCTCGTCCTGATGGCGACCTCGGCCTATTTGCCACCGCCGGCAGCCTGGCTCGAACGCGCCGGGACGGTACGTTCGGGCGGCATGACTACCATCGTCGATGCAGTCATCCAACGCTGGTTCACACCTGACTTCGTCGATCTATCGTCCGTTGAAGTGAGGTTGGTCCGTGAGCGCTTCCTGGCGAATGATCCGCGCGGCTACGCGTGGTGCTGCGAGGCCATCGCCGGAATGGATTTCCGCCAGGCGCTTGGCGAGATCAAGATACCGACACTCATCCTGGCGGGAGGTGAGGATCCCGCAACACCTGTGACAATGATGGAAGACCTTCGCGACGGCATCGCCGGCAGTGCCCTCGATATTCTTTCACCGGCTGCTCATCTGCTCAATATCGAACAAGCAGAGCGCGTCAATCACGCTCTCATTCGTTTTTTCGACCCCTAAGCCAACTCCTGATGGAAAACCAGGCCGGCCAAATTCTCGTGCTAGGTGGGGGCCGTTTGCAATCTTTACGCAATCAGGAAAAGCGCAGCCCGAGGTCGCGGCCAATTTCGCTGTGGCGGCGCCAAGCCAGTTCAATTCGCCTATACGACCTACCCCGGTTATCCAGGCATGGTTGTGTGTGAAGCCGAGGGGAAGCGATTGCTCCAGTCGATGGTCCGGGACTTTCCGCTGCGGCTGAATGGCATGAAGCCGGAGGCGAAACCGAAGCCGATCAACAATTTCGCCGACCTGAACAAATCGATGTGGATCGGGCTGGCCAAGAAGCCTTAATGGCGCTGTCTGATCCCAGTAAACGGTTTTGCTGAAGCGGGCGGCACGAAGGGCTCGAGGACAAGGACATGGTTTCACGTGAAGGAACTAGCCGATCTTCGCCTGGGGCAGCCTCTGGCGCCAGAGCGCGGATGGGGCTCTGTCTATCCCGGCGCCATGAACGACCGTAACGAGGCGATCAGATCAGACCCGTTCACGATCATATGCCGGTCCTGCTTCATCCCGATGGACATGACCGATCGGTGCATGGGTCCTTCGAAGATTTTCTCTTCTTCCAGAACCAGTGCTTCCCTGACGACTCGATTGAAATGGAGCCGACGAGCGAGCTGTGGGTGCGCAAGAAGGCGCTCGCCAAATCATCGGGACGCCGCGCTCGCTTAGCCGTATCTGTGGTTCGGCGGATTTACGCTCCTACTGAATTACGGATTTCCGGGAGGGGAAGGTCTTCCCCTGCGGCCGAGCCGTGGTCTCGGCCGACCCGTTCTGCGGGGACACCCCCAGGCTGTGCCAAAACCCTAAAGTGAACTGCGATCAGGTCCATATCGGCCAGCCTCATGGTCCACTCGGCGGCCGAAGCCGAGCGACGGCATCAGAACCGTTTAGGATCGTGACCCCGGGGGGCTAGCGAAAAGCGGTTCACTCGGTGAATGCAGCGAGATTCTCCAGGCTCGACCTCATGCCCATCTCATGATCTTCCGGCCGAACCGCCTCGGGTACGTTCTCGCAAAGAACGGTGACTTCAGTGCCGCCCGGAGTTCCACGAAGGTCCATGTCATCGTCATCGCGTTGGCGAACGCAGGGTCATCCGACTCGAATTTGACTTGCCACACAATGCGTTCGTCCGGGATCAGTTCCAGGAATTGCCCTTTGACAACGTCAGAATGATTCGATGTCTTTCCGGGTACTGAATGGTCCGTTCCGTTATAGGTGAGCGACATTCGATAGGGTCCGCCTCCTCGCGGATCGAATGCGTCGACGTGACCTCTCATACCTTCTGGTGGTAACCACGAGACCAGGGCGTCAGCATTCAGGAACGCTTCATACAGGGTTCGACGCGACGCCTTGATGGTCCTCGAAGCAGTGTCAGTTCTCATTTTGCCAGCCGCATTAGGTGTTTAGTCACGACGCCATCCGCTTCAAACGGCGCCACACTCTCCGACATAGCGGACCTAGCCGCCGTTCGAACCGGTCCACCGCTGGATTGCCTCTGGACAATCTACCAGCAGAAGTCGGCCAACTACACCAGTGGCCAAACCTCGACGACACCGTGTGCGACGGCGCATGGAACGCGCGAGACTTTTTCGATGGCCTCAGCCAAGTCGGCGGCTTCGATTATGGCGAATCCGGCGATCGGCAGGGCTGACGACATGAACGGGCCGTCAAGGGTTTCGAGATGCGCCGCCTCTGGATTGCGCACTTGTACCGGTGTTCCGGCAATCCCCATCAGCGCACCCTCCGAGCACAATTTGGCATCCTGCTCGTGGGCTGCATCTCTGATAGGCCGGGGCGTGCGATCGTAGCCGGCTTGATCGCCATATCCGATTGTGAAGAACTTAGGCATTGTGCGGACTCCTTTCAGGGGTTTCGTTTTGAAGCCTGCGCGATGGTTGCCGCGTAGGCCGCCTCCAATTGGTGCGAGACGGAAGGACCTTCGTTTGAATTCGGAATGCCGAGATGGCGCTCCGCACTCCGCCATGAACGCCTCCTACAAACCGGGCCCACCGTCCTCAAGCACCTGATTTCGGATCGCCAGTTCCGGTGTTGTCGGAAGGAAGCGTCGTCCCCAAGCGCCGAGTGCGATCAGCGCCAGTAGCAGAGCAATGGACTTCTCCGTCAAACTGTAAATCGTCCGCTGCTTGTGGTTTGGGTCGGCGGCGCTCGTCAGCAAGCCGTCTTCCACAAGCTTTTTCAGTCTGCTGCCGAGAATGTTGGTGGCGATCCCCTCAAGGGAATTGTTGAGAACGTCACGGAATGTTCGCCTGTCACCAAACATGACGTCGCGCACGACGACCATGCTCCAGCGGTCGCCAAGAATTTCGGTCGTTAAGTTTATGGGGCATCCTGAATGCTGATCCATCGCCATCGAATTTCTGATTGCGCGCTGCAACTGGATTGACCTTAATGCGATGTGGTTGCGCTTTGCAATCGGAATCGGGCGGTACGAAAGAGGCGTCATAGAGGGTTCGAGCGATCGTCTGAACCGAATGAACGGGAGGCAGCATAATCGGGATAGGTCGCGCAAAGTCGGATTTCAGTAATCCCGGTTTTCCGGATTCCCGCAGCTAGAGAGGAAGAGGGCTGCGCCGGTTTTCGCGGCGGGTTGGAAGTCGAGAGAAAGTCTTTCGGCGCCCGTCGTGGGGAAACCGAAATGGCTACTGCCATCCAGAAGATCACCTTATCGCCCTCCCGTGACATACCTTTCAACAAGCTGAAGCTCAGCCAGTCGAATGTCCGGCGCGTCAAGGCCGGCGTTTCGATTGAGGAACTGGCCGACGATATTGCCCGGCGCACGCTCCTCCAGGGTCTCAACGTCCGCCCGATTTTGGGCGAAGACGGCGCCGAGACCGATATGTTCGAGGTGCCGGCCGGCGGTCGCCGTTACCGGGCGCTCGAACTGCTGGTGAAGCAGAAGCGTCTGGCCAAGACTGCGCTCGTGCCATGCGTGGTGCGCGATCCGTCCAGCGAGATCCTCGCCGAGGACGATTCCCTGGCCGAGAATCTCAACCGTGTGCCACTGCACCCCCTCGATCAGTTCCGGGCGTTCCAGACCCTGCGTACGAGGGGCCAGTCCGAGGAGGACATCGCCGCTGCGTTCTTCACTAACGTCAATACTGTGAAGCAGCGCCTGCGTCTCGCTGCCGTGTCGGAGAACCTGCTCGAAATTTATGCCGACGACGGCATCTCGCTCGACCAGTTGATGGCCTTCACCGTGACCGACGATCATGCCCGGCAGGAGCAGGTCTGGGAGGCGCTGGAGAAGTCGTGGTCGAAGGAGCCCTATCAGATTCGCCGCATGCTGACCGAGCGCTCGGTACGCGCGTCGGATAGGCGGGCGGTGTTCGTCGGACTCGAAGCTTACGAAGCCGCCGGTGGC
Organism: Alphaproteobacteria bacterium; assembly: GCA_965276835.1. GTDB lineage: Bacteria > Pseudomonadota > Alphaproteobacteria > BOG-932 > Roseiterribacteraceae > BOG-932. The sequence goes on along the minus strand of OZ255631.1, from coordinate 5,107,891 downwards.
GTCGTAATGCGGGATCTCTTCCAGCAGGATGGCGGCGGCTGGCTGGAAAGTGTCGGTCTGCTTGACATCCTAGTTGGTGAGAGGCTGAAGGCCGAGGCGGAGACGATCGCCGCCGAGGGCTGGAAATGGATCGAGGTCGCTGTCGAATTTTCCTATGGCCATACGCACGATCTCCGCGAGCTCGATGGGCCTCCGTCAGAGCTGACGGCTGACGAGGAGACCGCGATCGCAGCCTTGCAGGCGGAACACGGCAAGCTCGAGGAGGAGTACGGCCAAGCCGACGAAATCCCCGATGCGGTCGATGTGAGGTTGCGCGAGATCGAGGATGCGCTGTCCGCGTTCGACGATCGGCCAGTCGTCTACGACCCGGCCGAAATCGCGCGCGCCGGTGTGTTCGTCAGCATCGGGCACGATGGTTCGCTGTCGATCGATCGTGGATATGTTCGTGCCGAGGATGAGACACCGATCGGCACCGACCGTGAATCGGATGGGGATGGCGATGTCGGTTCGTCGGACGGCGCGGACGCTCCCACACCCGCCGTACAGCGCGCCGTCATCACGATTGGCGGCCAGCCCGAGCCGGAGGAGGATGAAGGCGACGCGATTCGACCTCTGCCCGACCGGCTCCTGGGCGAACTGACCGCGCACCGGACGCTGGCTTTGCGAGACGCGGTTGCGAGCCAGCCGCATGTCGCGATGACGATGCTACTGCACAAGCTCTGCCTCGACACCTTCCAGCGCAGCATCCAGGGAACGTGCCTGGAGGCCGCGGTGAAGCATACCTACTTCCAGGTCCAGGCCAAGGATTTGAAGGAGAGCCTGTCCGCCAAGTCGGTGGCGGATCGCCACGAGGCTTGGAAGCTGGAACTTCCGGTCGGCGAGGCGGAACTGTGGGACTGGCTCGTTGCATTGGACGAAGCCAGCCGCCAGGCCTTGCTTGCTCACTGCGTCTCGTTCGGCGTCAACGCCCTCTACCAGAAGGTCGATCGCTACGGTGGCTCAGGTATCTCGGCCCATGGCCTCGACCAGCGCCTGACCCAGGCCGGCCGCGTGGCGCAGGCGGTCGGGCTCGACATGGTGGATGCCGGCTGGCGTCCGACGGTCGAAAACTATCTTGGCCAAGTGACCAAGCCGCGAATCCTCGAAGCGGTCCGCGAGGCCAAGGGTGAGCAGGCGGCGCAGTTGATCGACCATCTCAAAAAGGGCGACATGGCGCGAGAAGCCGAACGGCTCCTCGACGGCACCGGCTGGCTGCCGGAGCCATTGCGGACCGTTGGTGCCGATATGGCCCTTGAACCGGCACCGGAGGAAACCGCGGAACTGCCCGCGTTCCTCGCCGGCGAAGGCGATTCGCCATACAGCGAGCGGATGGAGCACAGCCGCTCGCTGTAGCCGCCGAATAAACCTCAGGGCGGCTTCGGTCGTCCCCTTCCTATTCAGTCCAAAACGCCCGGCCATCGTGCCGGGCGTTTTGAATTTCCGGAGCCCATCATGGCCAATTTTACCATCGAAACCACATACCGCCTGCCGGTCTTCCGCCAGCACACTTACGACGCCGCATCGCTCGAGGAGGCCTGCCAGCTAGCCGTCGAGGATGACGATTGGTCCGACCAGAAGGAGGATTCCGACTCCGCCGGCGCGACTTATGTCTTCGCCGCGTGGCCGGGGAAGGACACTGCCTACCGGGTCTCGCCGCTCACCATCCCGTCCGAGTTCGCCGAGAAAATGCACCGTCAGGCGGAGCATTTCGAGACCTTGCTCGGCATCCTCAAGATTCTCGTCCATGGGCCCGGCGGTGAGGGGAGTAATCTGTCCTATTTGCGCGAGCGCGCCGAAGCCGCGATTGCCAGGGCCGAAGCGATCCTCGCCGGCACGCGAGATCCGGACTGATGGTCGTGAGCATCTGAATCAGAGTGAGAGGCGCGCCGGAACGCGGGCGAGGCCGGCGGATGAAAGAGAGTGCGTCGCCGGTCTTACCTGCCATCCGCTCTCGGAGTCTCGATTATGCTCAACGCATCAGCCGCCTTCGATTTCCGAAGGCCGGTATCCTATGACGACGCCGCGAAGCGCGCCTTCCATAGCCGCGCGCGGCGCCAGCTCAAGTGCCTCGCCGACGCGCTTGGCCTTGGGCCGGGCTCCTACGATCTCGGTTCCAACCAGGGCGGCATCGCGGTTTCCGGAGAAATTACATTGCACGCCGCTCATCTCTATGTGCAGGCATGCCAGCCCGCGACCGGTCACGATACCGGCGTCCTGTTTCGGGTCTGCGAGGGCCGGAAGGACTATTGCGGCGGTCCGAACGATTTCGCCTCGCTCGATCTTCTGAACCGGCCCGAGGAACTCGCCCGCCGCATCAGGGAGGCATGCCATGTTTGACCTGGCCCACGGACAGTCCCCGGCTCTTACATTTCCGATCGGACGGTGGCGGCGTCGCATCCAGAACCGCATCGAGCGGCTGGCTCGTGCCTGGTGCTATTTCGTTGGTCGCCTCGGCGCCGACGATGCCCAGCAGATCATGCTCGATTGCCGGTGTCCGGCCGGGTGGCACCCACTGCTCATCCTGACCGTCGAAGATACGCTGGAGCAGGCCCGCGAAAGCTTCGCCGATCACCCAGACCTTCCCTGGCTCATCGCCGAGGGCTGTATCCATGTCGAGCGCAAGTGGGAATCGTATAACGACGATCTCCACCAAGCTCGATCCTGGGCGATCGAACTCGCGCAACACTATGCCGTTGAGGACGGCATTGCCCTCGTCAGGCGAGACAATGGTGGGGACGCACCATGATCGAATACGTCGTCAAGATCGGCTTCTGGCTTCGGGCGTATGACGGTTTCACGCTCAACGCGGAATCGGACGCCGAAGCAGTCGAGAAGGCCAAGGTGGCGGCAAAATCGGCAATGGCGTCGACCATCCAGCCCGAACACATTGACATCAAGCAACGGCGCGAAGGCGTGATTGTCTATATCGACCGCGACGCTCCCGAGGGCCGGGTTGCCGTGATCGAAAACGTTGAATTTGACGACGATCGGATTCATCCGGTTCCCGGTGACTAAATCCTTCTTCATCGACCTCCCTCAGCCCGGCCATGTGCCGGGCTTTCTTTTTGCCCGCGGTCGTTACGGTCGCCCAAGCCGAGGGAGAGGGGTGGCCGGGCTGGGTTTGAGCCGGCGGGTCCCGAGAGAGAGCGCCTCCGGCTCAATCCTTCCAGCTCTCCCGAGGTTCTTCCATGACAATCCTTTCCGCCACCGCGCCGGTCTCCCCGGCGCAAGACGATATCGATTTCTCGGCCGGCATCGCCAACGCCGCCCATCGTCTTCTTCCCGATCTCGAACACGGCCGCCGTATCGATGCGGCTATCCTGCGCGCCGCGATGGAGACCGCCTTCGGCGGCTCCGACGCCGCCGGCGCCTGGGACTGGAAAGCCGCCTACGATGCCTGCGAGGCAGCGACGGTCCTGTTTCTGCGAAAGTTCGGACCGGCTATCCGCGCCAAGGCCGCGTCGCCGGCCGCCATGCTGCTGTTGCTGGCGAAGATCGCCGGCCTGCTCCCGACCCATACGTGCCGTTCGCAGGAGAGCCAGGCGTTCCAGCAATTCTCGACACCCGTGCCGCTTGGCCTTGCCGCCTGCGCGGCGGCGGCGATCACGCCGGCCGATCATGTGCTCGAACCCTCAGCCGGTACCGGTCTGTTGGCGGTCCTGGCCGAACTCGCCGGCGCATCGCTGATTCTGAACGAGCTGGCCCAGGAGCGCGCGGCGCTGCTCTCCCTCCTCTTTCCGTCCCTGACCGTCACCCGCTTCGACGGTGCCCAGATCGACGATTATCTCGATCCCGGCATCACGCCGAGCGTGGTTCTGATGAACCCGCCCTTTTCGGCAATGGCCAATGTCGATCGCCGTATGCCGGACGCCGCGCTTCGCCACGTCGCCTCCGCGCTGGCGCGCCTTGGAGACGGCGGCCGGCTGGTGTCGATCATCGGAGCGAGCTTCTCACCCGAGAATCCGACGTGGACCGACGCTTTCGTCCGGTTGCAGGAGCGTGGCCGGGTCGTGTTCTCGGCGGCGGTCGACGGCTCGGTTTACGCCAAGCACGGCACGACCATCGATACGCGCCTGCTCGTGATCGACAAGCAGCCCGCCGCCGATCCGACCGTATGCACGGTGTCGCCAGGCGTCGCTCCCGACGCGGCAACGCTGCTCAGGTGGGTGACGGACCATGTTCCGCCCCGCCTGCCGCTCGCCGCTCCCCTTGCCGTTCCGGTTGCGACCCGGCCGGATATCCCACGGACGGTCCGCGCGTTTACAACGCGCCCGTCCCTGACGCCGATGCTCTCCGACCCGGAGGGCATCGAACTCTCTTACGAGACCATGGATTGGACGCCAGCTGAGGGCGTCGGGCTCACAGACGCGCTCTATGAGGGATACGGATTGCAGTCGATCCGTATTCCCGGATCTCAGGCCCATCCGACCAAGCTCGTACAGTCGGCCGCCATGGCCTCGGTTGCGCCGCCGAAGCCGAATTATCGGCCGCGTCTGCCGGCCAAGGTGGTATCCGACGGCCTGCTGTCGGACGCCCAGCTCGAAAGCGTGATCTATGCCGGCGAGGCGCATGCCGACTTTCTCGCCGGCTGCTGGACGGTCGACGCGACCTTCGATGTCGTTTCGGCCGCCCCAGACGACGCGCCGAATGCCGTTCGTTTCCGCCGCGGCTGGTTCCTCGGCGATGGCACCGGTGCCGGCAAGGGCCGCCAGGTTGCCGGCATCCTGCTCGACAATTGGCTGAAGGGCCGCCACCGCGCAGTCTGGGTCAGCAAATCCGACAAGCTGATCGAAGATGCCCAGCGCGACTGGTCGGCGCTCGGCATGGAACGGCTGCTGGTCACGCCGCTCTCCCGTTTCCCCCAGGGCACCCAGATCCGGCTGGGGCAAGGCGTCCTATTTACCACCTATGCTACGCTCCGGTCGGACGAGCGGGGCGAGAAGCTTTCGCGCGTCCAGCAGATCGTGGAATGGTTGGGCTCGGAATTTGATGGCGTCATCATCTTCGACGAGAGCCATGCCATGCAGAACGCCGCCGGCGGCAAGGGCGAGCGCGGCGACCAGGCCGCTTCCCAGCAGGGTCGCGCCGGCCTTCGGCTTCAACATGCACTGCCGAACGCCCGCGTCGTCTATGTCTCCGCGACCGGAGCGACGACGGTGCATAACCTTGCCTATGCTCAAAGGCTCGGGCTTTGGGGCGGCGAGGATTTCCCGTTCGCCACACGAACAGAGTTCGTCGAGGCAATCGAGGCGGGCGGCGTCGCGGCCATGGAAGTCCTGGCCCGTGACTTGAAGGCGCTCGGCCTCTATGCGGCTCGCTCGCTGTCCTACGAAGGCGTCGAATATGAGCTGGTCGAGCACCAGCTCACGTCGGAACAGATCCGCATCTACGATGCCTATGCCGGCGCCTTTGCCATCATCCACAATAATCTGGACGCGGCGATGAAGGCGGCCAATGTCACCGGCGAACCCGGGACACTAAACGCCCAGGCCAAATCTGCCGCGCGCTCTGCCTTCGAATCGGCGAAGCAGCGCTTTTTCAACCACCTGATCACTGCGATGAAGACGCCGTCGCTGATCGGGTCTGTCGACCGCGATCTCGCCGACGGCCATGCCGCGGTTATCCAGATCGTCTCGACAGGTGAGGCGCTGATGGAGCGCCGCCTCGCGGAAATCCCGACCGAGGAATGGGGCGATGTCCAGGTCGACATCACACCCCGCGAATACGTCCTCGACTATCTGGCCCATTCCTTTCCGGTCCAGCTCTATGAGCCTTTCACAGATGGAGAAGGCAATCTCTGCTCGCGCCCGGTCATTCGCGACGGCCAGCCGGTCGAGAGCCGGGAAGCGGTCGCCCGCCGCGCCCGGTTGATCGAAACGCTGGCCTCGCTGCCGCCCGTGCCAGGCGCGCTCGACCAGATCGTCCAGCGCTTCGGCACCGACATGGTGGCCGAAGTGACCGGCCGGTCCCGCCGGATTGTTCGCAAGGCCGACCGACTACGGGTCGAGAACCGTGCCGGCTCGGCCAATCTCGGCGAGACCCAGGCCTTTATGGACGACGAGAAACGTATTCTCGTCTTCTCCGAGGCTGGCGGCACCGGGCGGAGCTATCATGCCGAACTGTCGGCCAAGAATCGCCGACTGCGCGTGCATTATCTGCTCGAGGCCGGCTGGAAAGCCGACGCCGCTATCCAGGGCCTCGGCCGCACGAACCGGACGAACCAGCTGCAACCGCCGCTGTTCCGCCCGATCGCGACCGACGTGAAGGCCGAGAAGCGGTTCCTGTCGACCATCGCGCGCCGGCTCGACACGCTGGGCGCGATCACGCGCGGCCAGCGCCAGACGGGCGGGCAGGGGCTGTTCCGGCCCGAGGACAATCTGGAAAGCCAGTATGCGCGCGATGCGCTGCGCCGGCTCTACATGCTGATCGTCGGCGGCAAGATCGAGGGTTGTTCGCTGCAGACCTTTGAGAACAATACCGGCCTCAAGCTGATGGATACGAACGGCATCAAGGATGAGCTCCCGCCGATCACGACGTTTCTGAACCGTCTGCTGGCGCTCACCATCGCCCTGCAGAACATCTTGTTCACCGCCTTCGAGCAACTACTGATGGCGCGCATCGAGGGGGCCATTGCCTCCGGCACTTACGATGTCGGGCTAGAAACGCTGAATGCCGAAAGCTCCACCGTCACCGACCGACGCACGATCTATACCCACCCAGCGACGGGTGCGGAGACCCGCCTGCTGACAATCGAACAACGCGAACGCAATCGGCCCCTGACGCTCGCGGACGCGCTGGATCATCTCCAGGATGCCCGCGCCATCTTGCTCGTGAACGAACGGTCAGCCCGCGCCGCAGTGCAGGTGCCGACCGTCAGCGTGATCCTCGACGATGGCGAGGTCGAGCGCCGCGTGCGGCTGCTCCGGCCTATGGAGGCGCCGAACGTGCCGTTGAAGATGATGGCGGAGAGCCATTGGGCCGAGGCAGACCAGGCGCGTTTTGCGACCGCCTGGCAGGCGGAGGTCGCCGCCGTGCCGGAATTTACCGACAGCACCATCCACATCGTTGCCGGCCTGCTGCTGCCGATCTGGAAGCGCCTGCCAAATGAGTCGAGCCGGGTCTATCGGCTTCAGACCGATGCCGGCGAGCGGGTCATCGGCCGTAAGGTCTCGCCGGCCTGGGTCGCCGGAGCGATGGCGACAGGATCGAATATGATGACGGCGGAGGATGCGCATGCCGCCTTGCTCGATGGCCGGACGATCCTCGACCTGGCCGAGGGCCTGCAGCTGCGGCGTGTCCGTGTGATGGGGGCAAATCGCATCGAACTGTCGGGCTTCTCCGATACGATGCGTGACCGGCTCAGAACCTATGGGCTCTTCCACGAGATCATCTCCTGGAAGCTGCGCATGTTCGTACCGACCGACGCCGACGGCGTCGCCGTTCTGGCGAAGATGCTGGATTGCTATCCCCTCGAGCGCGTTGGCGAGCGGGAGGCCGCCTGATGCCGCGCGACGCCTCCGACCTCGCGCACCGCCTCGCGCTGAATGCCGAGGCGGTGTGCCGATATTACCTGTCGAATGGCCGCCGCGAAGGTCGCTATTGGCTGGTTGGCGACGTCGCCAACAACCCCGGCCGCAGCCTATTCGTCCGGTTGGCCGGCCCAGGCCGCGGCAAGGGAGGCGCTGGAAAATGGACGGACGCCGCCGCCTTTCAGCATGGTGATCTCCTCGACCTTATCGCCCTCAATCGCGGCCTCGATCGTTTGCGCGACGTTCTCGACGAGGCGCGGAATTTTCTGCGGATGCCGTTGCCGGAACCGTCAATCGGACAGCGTAGCGGCAGTTACGTCCCTCGCGGTTCACCCGAATCCGCACGCCGTCTGTTCGCCATGTCGCAGCCGATCAGAGGCACAATCGTGGAAGCGTACTTACGCAACCGCGGCATTACGGCTTTGCACGAAACCGAAAGCCTACGCTTCCATCCACGTTGCTACTATCGCCCCGACGAGCATTCCCCGACCGAAACCCGGCCGGCGATGATTGCTTCAGTCACCGATCTTGCAGAACATCTGACCGGTGCGCATCGCACTTGGCTCGATGCCGGCGGCTTCAGCGAGGCGACCCTTGGCAAGGCGCCGATCGACACCCCGCGACGGGCGATGGGTGACCTGCTGGGGCACGCGGTCCGGTTCGGCGTGGCGGGCGAGGTGATGGCAGCCGGCGAAGGCATCGAAACGATGTTGTCGCAGCGATCGGTGCTGCCCACCATGCCGATGTTGGCGGCGCTGTCGGCGGCTCATCTCTCCGCCATCCTTTTTCCCGACACGTTGCGCCGGCTCTACATTGCTCGAGACGACGACCCCGCCGGCGACGCGGCGATGGCCACCTTGATCGACCGGACGCAGGCGGCCGGGATCGAGGCGATCGTGTTGTCACCAAGGCTCGGGGACTTCAACGAGGATCTGCGGCTCCTGGGCCTCGATGCGCTTCGGGCTGATTTGCGGGAGCAGATCGCCCCACAGGATGTCGTGCGCTTCATGGAATCGGTGGCATGAACCGGAACGGGGATGTAGGGACGGCCCAATCGCCATCTCGCCCCATCGGATCGTAGCGCTTGCCGCCGTCGTCGAAGAGGGCCACGCCCATGGCCTTCTGAGAGGGCGACTTTCGCGGCAAACGGTCCGTCCCTGCAATGCCGGATGGCCGACTATTTTCCGTCGCGCTCCAGGGAGCGCTTTACATCGCGAGACAAAATAGCCGGCCACCGTCATTCGGCGCTGACGCTGGGCCCCTGCGCTTTGCTTGGGGCGCAAGTCCGGCCCGCCCGCCGCCTGTCGTCGCCACGAAGGCCGCGATGGGCGCGGCCGATCCGACGAAGGAAAGCACTCATGACGACCGATTACGACGACACCGACTTTGAACCGCCGCACACGTCATCCCCGACCGACCATGTTCTCACCGAACTCCAACTCTACGGCTATCGCCCCTTCCAGGACGAACCCGACCCGAGGCCGCTGCCTGAAGCGGAAGCCGTCACCGGCGCCGTCGCAGACATCTTCGACGCTTTCGTCACCACTCTGGGCGATACCCGCCTCGAACCCGACCTGGAGGATTTGCTCTGGTCGACGGTCAACATCTTCCACCGCGCCGTCGGCCGGATCGAGCGCGAACTCGACGACAATGAGCAGGGGCAACGCCGCAGCCAGAAGGAACAGGACGGCTCGGAAATTCGCTCAGTCGACCTCGAGCGCCTGACCGCCGAGGGCATGACGCTGCTCGAACGTCGCGACAGCATGGAATTCTTCCGAGACCAGGCCGCCGAACAGTTCGAACGCCGCACCCATTCGGCCTGGCGGCCCCGTTCAGGATCGATGGTCAACCATCGCACCCTGACCTCGGCGATGATCGACAGCCGGGAATTCCTCGCCGCCAAACGTCGGGCCGAGACCGAGATACTGTACCCCGCTGGACCCAAGATCGCCTTCACCGGCGGGATGGAATTCAATGACCATCACCTGATCTGGGATCGGCTGGACAAAGTCCACGCCAAGCATCCCGACATGGTACTGCTCCATGGCGGGTCACCGAAGGGCGCCGAACTGATCGCCGCCAAATGGGCCGACACCCGCAAGGTGCCGCAGATCGCCTTCAAGCCCGATTGGACCCGTCACGCCAAGGCTGCACCGTTCAAGCGCAATGACCAGATGCTGGAGGTGCTGCCGATCGGGATCATGCACTTCCCCGGCACCGGTATTCAGGACAACCTCGCCGATAAGGCCCGGAAGCTCGGCATTCCGGTCTGGAAGTTCGGCACCGGCGGCGCATGAGCGCCGCCGCATTTCCGTCAAACCGCGAAGCGGCGCATCCGTAAAATCGGATCGCCGTTTTTACGGAAATCCGCCTTTCAGGTCGGGTCGCCGGTAACCGCGATCCGGGCGGCGCGGGTGTAATGCGCCAACTCGACATCGCTCTCGATTAGTTGATCGAGCAGGTCTTTCATATCGGCTTGGTCGGAGAACGACTGATACGGACCCGGCTGGCGTTCGATCGCCAACACCGCGATCGCCAGGGCCTTTTTCACCAGGTGCAAATCCCTGAGGATGAACTCCGCCATGCCCCGTCTCCCCGCCTTTGGGCCGACATGCTGTCGCCGAGCTTATCCTCCTGGAGATGGGTATCCAACGGCAACGTTCAGCCCGAGGCCACGAGGCGAGCACGGCTGCCCGAGACGGTTCCGGATAACGCGACCCGATCGAGGGCTGCGGCATACCGGCTCCTGACGGCGGGAACCAACCCCGCTCCCATTGGCGCTGATCCTTGATCCAGATCACGACCGCTATCAACCCGTAAAGGGTCCGTTACGCACGCGTACGGCCGCTCCGGCTTCGCCTGCGCGGTGATTGCGGCCCTGCTCCGGATGCTTCGGGCGCCTGTCGCGCGGGGATGGTCCCCGCCTCGAACCAGGAGCCGAAACAATGTCTCAAGCCCTCAAAACCGCTCACGCCCGCGGCTGGAACCTCGCCACCACCCTGATGGTCTGTATCGTCGTCTTTCAGGCTGGCAACGGCGAGTTCGGTGTCATGCCCACCGCCGAATATGACGGCGATGCCGCTTCGATCGTCTGCGAATTCGACCCCTTCACTTGAGGGGGCGCCAAATCACCGGCGGCGGTGGAGATCCGATGCGGATTTCCGCTGCCGCTTTCCACCATTTTCGACTATAATGAGGTTGCGCCGCGGTGGTGGTGGAGGCGCACCCGTTCAACCTTTGAAACGGAGCTTCCACCATGCCTATCATCGGAATCATTCTCAGTTTTGTCGGCCTCGGATTCGTCTTCTGGCTGCTGTTCACGCTCGCTATCTACGCACTTCCGTTCTTCGCCGGTCTGACGGCGGCCCTCGCCGCTTTTCATAGCGGCTCGGGCGTCGTCGGCGCGTTCACCGCCGGCATCCTCGCCGGCGCCGCGACTTTGGCGATCGGACAGATCGCCTTCGCTACGGTTCGCACGCCGCTCGTCCGTGCTGCGATTGGCCTGCTCTATGCCGTTCCGGCTGCCATCGCCGGGTACCACGCCACATTTGGGCTCGCACATGTCGGCATACCGTCCGAAGGCTGGCGCGCCGCGTTCGCCGTCCTGGGCGCTATTCTGATCGGTGGCACGGCCTGGGCGCGGATGACCCTGTTTGTCCCACCACCGCCCGGAGGGAGTGGCGCGAAAATTCCGTCATCGCAACCGCTGGCGACGGCGACCAAAGCCGGATAAGCCCTCGCCTCGTTGTCGATCGGTTGGACACCCGCAGATGAACGCTCGGACGCGTGACACGTAAGGTAGGCGGGGCCCTCGCTGGTGATTCAGATGGCTCACGTCTCTCGCGGGCCGCCGACACATGGGCCGTGGCTGAAGGCCCGTTCGCCCGACTTGATCGGGACTAAGGTATCCGTTCTCCGCGCCAGGATTTCTTTTCCTTCGCCAGGAAGCCCGGCCCTCTTGAGGCGACCGATCGACGTCCGCCATGTTTTCTCCCGGAAAGCGGTTCGACCCGTACCACACGGCCTCTCAATGGCTTGATCTGGCTTGAGGACGGCTGCGCCTCGATCGCCTGAGCCGCAACGGCGGCGGATAGACTTTCTTCCCCTGCCCGGCTGTGCCGGCATTCCTCGCGAGGCAAGAAAGTCTCTCTACCGCCATCCTCCGCTGCGCTTCGGCCTGCGCGCAGGTGCGTCGCCGATCGCCTCCTGCCTTGAGATCGCCATCGAGGCCGCGATGGTCGCGGGCTCGAAACACCCAAGGAGAAGTGACATGGCTAATATCGGTTCTTTCAAGAAGGTCAACTCCGAATTCCAGGGAGAAGTTGTCACCCTGAGCCTCCAGACGAAGGGCGTGCGCATCGTCCCCGAAACCAATCGGGCGAACGACAACGCTCCCAGCCACCGGATCTATGTCGGCCGCGCCGAAATCGGAGCCGCCTGGGCCAAGAAGTCCAACGAGGGCCGCGCCTATCTCTCGGTCAAGCTGGACGATCCGTCGTTCAACGCGCCGATCTTCGCCAACCTCTTCGACGACGAGGACGGTGAGGGGTACACCCTGATCTGGTCGCGCCCCACCAAGCGCAACGGCGATTGATCGGAATTCGCGGCGCCTCGTTCCACGGGGCGCCGCGACCCTGAAGGCCGAAGCGCAAGGCCGGCCAGGCCTTTAGGTTTCGCTCTTGGATCCGTCTCCCATCGCGACGCCAAAGATCAGGCTGCCTACTGGTGGCGGCCCGAGGCGGAGAACGCATCCGCCAAGGCGGCGCGAAGCGCATCGGGCGACGGCGGCGTCACATCAGATAGACACGTTCGGATACCAAGCTACTGGCGCACACGTACCAGCCGATCCCACCATATCGGGGCCGAGAGCGCGGACCTCAAACCAAATTACTTTTTCGCCTTGTCTGCCTTTGCCTTGGGAACTGGATTGATCGCGTCCTTCACCGCCTTCGCCGGCGTGAAGAACAGTTTTTTCGACGCTGCAATCTTGATTGTTGCGCCGGTCGCAGGATTGCGGCCTTCCCGCGCTGCCCGGTTGACCACCTTGAACTTCCCAAAACCGGGCAATGAAATCTCGTCGCCTTTCACGGCGGCATCGGTGATCGCCGCAAGGACGGTCTCGATCGCCTGCTTTGCACTCGCTTTGGTGATTTGCTGTTGTTCGGCGAGACGGTCGATGAGTCGGTAAGATTCATTCTGGGCTTTGTTGAGGTCGGATTCTTCCCGCGCCAGCCAAACATACTGAGACCACCGAATCGCGGTGAGATTCGGCTTAGCCGCTATCTAAGGCGATTGTCCACGCCTACCGCAGTTGCGAAGAGGCGCAATGCCTCAAATCCGCAAAGCCGCTTTTGCTGAAACCCGCTTCCGTGCGACCGCGGCCTTGCGCTCTCCGCATCCGCTAAATTACGCTTTTGTACGTTTTCGCCTTGGCGCCTTCGCTAACGGATCCGGCATGTTGCCGTTCTCAGCGCCATCCTCGTCCAAAAGCTCGGCTGATCGGCAGTTTACGGCCTGCGCGACCTGCCAGACGGTCAGAATAGTGACGTTCTGCTGACCCCGTTCCATGCTGCTGACATGGGCGCGATCCACACCCATACGCTCGGCCACCGCTTCCTGACTGAGCCCAGCTGCTAGCCTATAACGTCGCAGGTTTTGGCCGAACACTTTACGCATATCCATCAGCAGGATGGACAACAATCGCGTATTTTATTGCTACGTATTATAATACGCGACTAGAGTTGAAGCCCGACCTGTTGGGTCAGCCCATCGATGCCATGTATTCGCGTTAAATTGTAGCTATGCTGGCTTATCGATAAATTTGATCGTCTGGATAAAGCAGCCTATGAAGTCCCCACCGCTTGATCCCCCGGTTTCCGACGTAGCGCCTTCGGACGGAATTCTGACGGCCTATGACGAGGAACACCTCGTCACCTATCTCCGTTTGCTTGATGCCGAGGCAGATGGAGCCGATTGGCAAGAGGTCGCCAATCTCGTGCTCCATATAGATCCGGTGCTCGAACCGGCGCGCGCCAAGCAGGCCTGGGAAACCCATCTGGCCCGAGCGCATTGGATGACCGAGAGCGGCTACCAGCACCTGTTGCGGGGCGGCGCCCCAAACTGAAGCGCGGTTCATTGCCGATTCGGCAACATACGTTGCGTGTCGACTCCACAATCATTTTCTTGCCTTAAACGTTTGATCTGATGCGCCGAATCATCGGCAGTTATCAGAGGAGCGACTATGAGCCGCGCTGACTGGAGATCGCCGGATGCCTATGAGGATTTACTGTCGCTCGATGCGCCAGGGTTCGCCTGGGAGTATCTTCGGCGCAATGCCGATTTTATAAAGGACCACACCAAACTCGAGCGCGCTGCTCGACGGCGCACTTTGACTCCAAAGGAGGTCGAGGCGTTTACCCAACGATGGGGCGTTCGATTTCGTGAAGGCGCCCCCGATGAGGAGCCTCTTTGTCCTCTGGACGCCACAAGCATTGCCAAGTGTGGTCCCTTTGACCGCAGCTTCCTCTGGCCTTGCCGACCCTGAATTCCAGCGTTCGTCGCTATCGCTTATGCCCACAGCCGTAGCCGACGGCGCGGAACGCATCATCGAATCCAAAGGCACGACACTTCGCGTGCATATCGATCCGACCAGCGCCGGTCCACTCGCCGTTCTCCTGCCGCTCGACCAATTTTTTGAAATCCGCGCGACCGCCGCGATCCGCCTTTGGCGCAGCTTGAGCGGCCGCAATCCAGGCCCTGATCCTGCCGCGCTTTCGAACGCGCGACGAAACCGCCTCATCCTCGCGTTGCGCGCCGTCGATGGCCGGCTGCAGGGGGTAACCTACCGCGAGATCGCTGATGGCTTGTTCGGCGTCGGCGACATTTCTGGAAGGGCCTGGAAAAGCCACGATCTGCGAGATCGCACAATTCGCCTTGTCCGGTACGGCCGCGACATGATGAGGGGTGGCTATCGGCGTTTGCTGCTCCATCCGTATCGTCATCTATGACGGATATTGGCCGGAGAACGAACCCGTTGCGCGGGAGGGGGCAGGCCGAGACACTGACGCGTCATCCCCAGATCTAAGCTCGTGGGTTGCGGGGATGGGGCCGCAATCTGAGCATGGAGGCTTCCATTCACCCGGAGGAGCTGTAGCGTTTGCGCTCCGGCCATCGGTCTCTGGCGTGCCCAACGCGATAATCACCGATGACAACAGCGGCGCGATCGCTCGAGCAGCGCCATCTCTGCGTTACAACTGGGATCAACCAACCTTCCAGACCAGCATGCGCAACCCTACTGGCTGTCTGCGCCCGCTCGCCTGAGGCGACTTCAAAACTCAAATCCCCATAGCTCAGCCGGGGGCCCGCGGGTTCGGTCTTCGGGGACTTTCGTACGCTTCCAGCGTCCGAAACTCTTCACGCTTCCGGACCGGCAGCTTTCGACACGCAGACCCGCGATAGCTGCCGTTCACGACAAATGGGCCAAGCGAACACAAGTGACCAAAGCAGACTCTCCCGGAATACTGCGGCGGCCATCACCTCATCAACGGTCGGTCGGTGACGATAGGTCCCGCAGTTCGGCGAAGGCGCAATCGAGATAGTTGGTTAGTCGCGAGGATGGGTCGGCGAACCAGGCGTCGAGCGCGTAGCTCAAGACGGCCAATCCCGCCTGGGCGGCCAGATCGGCGCGCCGGGTTTGAACGCCCCGTTTCTGCAATGCCTCCGCCACTACTCGGGTGATCGCCGCGTGTTTGGCGACTTCCCGTTCCTGCAGCGCAGGGGTGACGGAAATGATGTGCTGACGGGGTTCGGAAAACCTGCGATTCTGATCCAGCATATCGGTGATGGCGGCGAACGCCCGACGGAGCGTTTCGACCGGCGACAGCTCAGGCGGCGCCTCCGTGATTGCTTTGGACAATGCTGTGCTCAGAATGGTCTGGCCCTGGAACAGGACCTCCCGCTTGTCGGGGAAGTGGCGGAAGAACGTGCGCTCCGTGACACCCGCCCGCGCCGCAATCTGGGCGGCCGTTGTGCGATCGAAGCCGTTGTCGGCAAACAGCTCAAGGGCTGCCTGCAGCAAGCGTTCGCGAGCATCTTCCTTATTGCGGGGCATTCCAACGATATAAGGGTGTTGTTAGTGGCTGTCATCATTCCTATGTGTCAGTTACTGACATTAAGCACGGAGTGTCGTCATGCGTGTTTTCGTTACCGGTGCGACTGGTCTAATCGGCTCTGCCGTCGTCGCCGAACTCATCGGCCACGGTCACAATGTCCTGGCGCTCGCCCGCTCGGACGCTTCGGCGCGGGCTGCCGAGACCGCCGGCGCCGAGTCGCTCCGTGGCGCGCTGGCCGATCTGGATATACTTCGCGCCGGCGCGGCGGAGGCCGAAGGGGTGATCCATCTGGCGTTCGCCAACGACTTCAGCGGTCCTGACGCACTGACGAAGGCGGTCGCCGAGGAGAGTGCGGCCATCGCTGCTCTCGGAGAGGCGCTGATCGGTAGCAGTCGCCCGCTGGTCACCGTCTCCGGTACGCCCCTCACGCCTAGCCGGCCCTCCACCGAGGCTGACCCGGCGTTGACCGAAGGGCCGGTGGGCGGCCGTGGCCGCGCGGTGACGGCGATGCTGGCACTCGGCTCGCGTGGGGTTCGGAGCACGGCGGTGCGCCTGCCCCGTACGGTGCACAACAACGGAAAGGGCGGCTTCGCCGGGCTGCTGACCAACATCGCTCGGCAGAGCGGCGTTGCAGGCTATCCGGGCGACGGGGCGCAGCGCTGGCCGGCCGTGCACGCGCTAGACGCGGCAGTGCTGTTCCGGATTGCGCTCGAGCGGGCGGAGGCCGGCACCTCCTGGCACGCGGTAGCTGATGAGGGCGACAGGGTGCGCGATATCGCGGCGGTCATTGGCCGGCGGCTTGGCCTGCCGGTGAAGCCGGTGCCGAGGGAAACCTATGGCCCCCTTGCCCCGATCTTTCTGGCCGACCAGCCCTCATCCAGCACCTACACGCAGCAGACGCTGGGCTGGACCCCGGCGCACCCCAGCCTGCTGGATGATCTGGAGAACATTCAACCCTGACCGGAACATTGGACCCAGGCGTCGGACCGGCGCCAGGGGCCAATGTCCGGGTGGCGATTTCGATTGCCTAGGCACAGACGTGCCGCCTCACGTGTTCGGCTGAATGTCCACTTTTGGGGTGCGGTTATAGTTTGTTAAACGGCCAATATGGGCGATAAGCAGCTATCAATGGCCAAAGTAATCAAGGCCCCCCTTGGTCATTTGCTGGCGTAGCTTTGCCAATCTCGATCAAAGGGTGGCGAACTCACCACCCCGTGACATCACCATCCCTCCACATGGGGTTCCTCCGCCACCGTGATCCCCGACGGCCGCCCACGTCCGGCGGCCACCGAAAGGATCACGGAGGTTCCCCATGTCCGCTCAACAAGCCGGCCTGCCGCAACGCTATCTGCGCACGCCCGAGGCCGCCCGCTTCGTCGGCCTATCCATCCGCACCCTGGAAAAGCACCGCATCTACGGCACCGGACCGCGCTATTCGAAGCTCGGCGGTCGCGTGGTCTATCGCCTGGAAGACCTTCAAGCGTGGGTTGAGCGCGGCGCTAAAGCGTCGACCTCCGATCCCGGCATCGGCACGGTCCTGCCGGCGAAGCGTCACCCTTCCCTCCCGCCGGCTGATGCCGGCCAGGCTCGCCGCTGAGCCCGTTCCGCCGTGCCAGGGCGACACCGCACCAAATCTGAGCGTGAACAACTCGAGCTGTTTCGCGCTTTGCCCGGCGATCTTGCACCAAGAGACGCGCAAGACCTCATGGCCTATCCGTTCTTCAGCCTCGCCAAGACCCATCGCGTCACGCCCATCGATTTCCGAACGGACGCCATCACCATCCGTGTCGAGGCGGTGCCGGAGCACGGCATGGCGACAATCTGGGATGCCGACGTACTGATCTGGGCCGCCAGCCAGATCGTCGAGGCCCGCGACGCCGGCCTGCGCACATCGCGCCTGATGGCCGCGACGCCGCACGAAATCCTGACCTTCATCGGCCGCGGCACGAGCGTGCGCGACTATCACCGGCTGAAAGCCGCGCTCGACCGGCTGCAATCGACCACAGTCGCGACCTCGCTACGGCAGGTCAGCGAGCGGCGCATGCACCGCTTCTCATGGATCAATGAGTGGACCGAGCGCGCGGACGCACACGGTCGTCCCGACGGTATCGACCTCATCGTGCCGGACTGGTTCTATCGCGCGGTTCTCGACGATGCGCTCGTTCTGACCATCCACCGCGAATATTTCGCTCTCACTGGCGGACTGGAGCGCTGGCTCTACCGCCTGGTCCGCAAACATGCCGGCCGGCAACGGGCCGGCTGGCGGTTCGAATTCAGGCACCTGCATGTCAAGTCGGCGAGCCTGTCGCCGTTCAAGCGCTTCGCCTTCGAATTGCGGGACATGGCGAAACGCCAGCCGCTGCCGGGCTATCGCCTCGCCGTCGAACGCGCACCAGGCGGACGTGAACTGCTCGTATTCACGCGGCCACCGGCTTCAACAAATCCCTGTGGACAAGATGTTAATGCGAACGTGCTTTCGGGAACCAACAGGCACGTGCCATCGGGAACCGGCACCGCGTGCTATCAGGAACCGGCAGCCCGACTTTCCCGATTAAGACCAATCCCTTACGGCCCGCGTAACTTAGAGTCTAACAAAGAAGACTCTAACGCTTCCGATGTTGAGGGCGGGCGCCGCCTGTGGAAAACCGGGAATCGCGACCTATGATCGTCGCGTTCCTCAACCAGAAAGGCGGGGTCGGCAAGACGACCCTCGCCCTGCACCTTGCCGGCGCATGGGCCCGGAAAGGGAAGCGTGTCACGCTGATCGACGCCGACCCGCAGGGCTCGGCGCTCGACTGGTCCGAACAGCGATTGAAAGAGGGCTGGCCGAGGCTGTTCGGTGTCGTCGGGCTTGCGCGCGACACGCTCCACCGGGAAGCGCCGGCGTTTGCCCGCGACGTCGACCATGTCGTCATCGATGGGCCGCCCCGCGTCGCCGGGCTGACGCGTTCGGCGCTGCTTGCCGCCGACCTGGTTCTGATTCCAGCGCAGCCATCGCCTTTCGATGGGTGGGCGTCGGGTGAGGTTCTGCGGCTAATCGACGAAGCCCGGATATTCCGTCCCCAAGTTGTCACCCGCTTCGTGCTCAATCGCTGCGCTGTGCGCACGATCATCGCCCGCGAAACCGCAGAGGCGCTTGCCGATCATGAACCTCCCGTGCTCGCTACGCGTATCGGCCAGCGCGTGGTCTTTGCCGAGGCGGCGCGATCCGGCCGGCTCGTCTCGGAACTCGACGAGGACAGTCTGGCCTCGCGCGAAATCGCGGCGCTCGCCTGCGAAGTCGGCGGGCAGGCGTTATGACAGGGCGGCAGCCGAAGCGTCGCTTTGCCTCCCGACCCGGCGATCCGGAATCATGGGTCCGTGCGCCGGATCGAGCCGCCGATCGCAGTCCGAGCGACGAATTTACCGCACGTTTGACCATCGACGTCACCCCCGCCCTGCGCGGCCGGATCAAGGTCGCGGCGTTCCGCCGTGGTCTCACAGTCGCCGACATGCTGCGAGCGCTGTTTGCCCGCGAATTCCCCGACGACGGCGGAGCCCCGCCATGAGCGGGCTCCCACCTGGTGACCTCACCCATGTCGAGCTGATCTGGATGGAGAAGCAAATCGAGCACTGGATCCGCTTCGGCCACGATGTCGCCGAACAGATCCTCGATCGCCGGCGACGCATCCTCAGCTTCGCTCCGAACAGCATCTTCGCCTATGTCCGCTGGGCCGCGAACGACTTCGGCACCATCGTCTCTCGCGTCGACATTCTGCGCGCCGTGAGGCCCAACGAGGCGTTTTCAACTGTCGGCTATGTGCGGCCCGGTGGCGAAATCCTGCTGCGCGCCTCCGGCTGGCCGAAGGTCGAACGGGTGCTGCAGGCGATCGACGCCGTCGAGCAGGCGGGCGTCGATCCGGCCGATGCCTGCCCCGATCACTGGCGGCACGTTCACAACCGGTTGATCACCGGCAGCGAGCCGCGTCCCTACACACGCGAACGCCACACCGCCTGGATTCTGCGGCAGAGGTCCCTGTCATGACGCATCGTGGAGTAGCCATCACGGCATGTTTGGCGGCGCTGGCCACCGGGCTCGCCGCGCTCTTTCAGCCGACGCCGAAACTGATTTGGAACGCCAGCGCCAGCGTCCCCATCGGTCTCTATGCTATGCGGCCGGCAGGAGCGCTCCACGTCACGGAATTGGTCGTCGTCAAGGCACCGGAACCGCTCGCGCGCTTCCTCGCCGATCGCGGCTACCTGCCCAAAGACGTGCCGCTCCTGAAACACATCCTCGCCCTTCCAGGCCAGGTCGTCTGCCGCACGGATCGCACCATCACCGTCGACGGCATCGCAATGGGCGAAGCTCGAACGCGATCGGCGCGGTCGGGTCCTCCCCGTGTGGCAGGGCTGCCGTGTCGTTCCGGCAGGCGAAGTCTTTCTGATGAACCGGCAGTCCAAGGACTCTCTGGATAGCCGGTATTTCGGCTCGCTCCCCGCCTCGACGATCGTCGGCCAAGCCGAACCTCTGTGGGTCAACGAGTAGGGCCGACTATGCCGACAATCCGTCGATATCTCTCCGGTCGGTCGCCGTCGCCGAGATCGATCCCTTCCTCCTTCCCGGCCATGGCTCAAGCGGCCGAGACGATCCCGATTTCGTCGCGGCGCACGCGGGCAGCGGCGTTCGTCATCGTCGCAACGATCACTTCGGTGTTGTTGGCGACCAGGACGGTGAGTGCTGAGACGACGTCGACAGTGGTATCGGCGAGCGGCCAATCCGCAGCCGAGTCGATTACAGGATTTATCGCCGAGGCGGCGCAACGGTTTGATCTGCCTGAATCCTGGATACGCGCCGTCATGCAGGTCGAAAGCAACGGCGATGTGCATGCTCTGTCATCCAAAGGCGCAACGGGCCTGATGCAGATCATGCCGGAGACATGGACGATCTTGCGGGCGGATTATGGTCTCGGCGCCGACCCGTGGGATCCGCACGACAATATTCTGGCCGGTGCCGCATATCTGCGCGAACTGCATGACCGCTACGGTTCGGCTGGTTTTCTGGCCGCCTATAATGCAGGTCCGGCTCGGTACGAGAACCATCTGAAGACCGGCCAGCCGCTACCGGACGAGACACGCGCCTACGTCGCTTTGCTTGCTCCGCTGATTGATGTTCGGCCGGTCGACGACGCGATAAGTGTCGCCGCTGTGGAACACTCCTGGATCGACGCCCCGCTGTTCGCGGCGCGCGCCGACAGCAGTCCGGCAAAACCTCGGCCATCAGCAGATGCTAGTGACAGTCCGGCATCGAATAGCAAGACCGCCGAAGATTGGACAGCGCTCGCTCCACGATCGGACGGGCTGTTCGTCACGATCGCCCGTCGAAATCCGAAGCCATGAGCGCAAGCGGGCTTTATCGTGGTCTGGCGGGCTTCGGCGGACATTTGAGTGTCGGACAGGGAGTGCCGGAATCCACGAGCGACCGACGGCAAGATAAAAGCGCCGCCCATGGGTCGGCGTATGTGGTTGGTTGGGTTAGACATTTTGACCATGCGGCCCATCAGCCCTGCCGGCGCTCGCTCCGAATATCTCAACGATTTCAATCCCCCGAGCGCCATCGCCCGCATTTTGGAAGGCTCCGGGAACCGTGACGACCCGCGACGACGACCTCAATGTTCGCCCCGGCCGCATCCGCCATGGCAATCAAGGCGCCAAGCGGCCTAAGAGCTTTGTCGGCGAGGTCATGCGCGCCGCGAACAAGGCGGGCCATACCGGCAAGTCATTCGGGCGGACCCGGGGGACGCAGGGACGATCGACCTTCGGGCGCGGCCGGCGCGCAGCCCTATCTCTGTCGTCACGATCGCCCAGCAGACGCGTCGTCATCATGACGCGAATTGTCCGCCACCAGGGCAAGACGTTCCGCTCGGCCCCGCTCACGAAGCATGTGGCCTATCTGAAGCGCGAGGGCGTCACCCGCGACGGCGCGGATGCACGGATGTTCGACGCGCGATCGGATGAGGCCGACGCTAAGGCTTTCGCGGAACGATGCGGGGACGATCGGCATCATTTTCGCTTCACCGTGTCGCCCGAAGACGCGGGAGAGATGGCTGACCTGCGTGCATTCACGCGCGAGCTGATGTCCGACGCCGAACGGGATCTCGGCACCAAGCTCGATTGGGTGGCGGTCGATCACTGGAACACCGACAATCCCCACATCCACGTCCTGGTGCGCGGTCGCGCCGACGACGGCAAGGATCTGGTGATCAGCCGCGACTATGTCAGCCATGGCTTTCGCGCCCGCGCTGCCGAGCGGGTCAGCCTGGAACTGGGGCCGCGAACCGAGCTAGACATCCGGACCGCATTGGGGAAGGAGGTTGAGGCGGAACACTGGACCAGCCTCGATCGATCGCTGCGCGACATCTCCGACGAAGGCGGAGGCATTGTCGATCTGCGCCCAGGCGAGGCCGGCGAAAACCCTGAGTTACGCCGGCTGATGCTCGGCCGCGCCGCCAAACTCGAACGCCTCGGTCTCGCCGAGCAAGTCGGTTCGGCGCGCTGGACCCTGAATCCGGGCCTCGAGCCGGCTCTCCGCGACCTCGGCACCCGTGGCGACATCATCAAGACCATGCACCGGGCAATGACAGCCACAGGCAACACGCCGGATATCGCCGCCTTCGCCCTGCACGGAGACGCCGCGGCCGAGCCGGTGGTCGGCCGACTTGTCGCACGTGGTCTTCACGACGAACTGAAGGGGACCGCCTTCGCCATCATCGAAGGTGTCGATGGGCGCACGCATCATCTCACCTTCTCCGATCTGGACGTGACCGGCGACGCCCGGCCCGGCGCCCTCGTGGAGACGCGATCCTACGAGGATGCCTCCGGGCGAAACCGCCTGTCGCTCGCCACGCGATCCGATCTGACGATCGAAGCGCAGGTCTCGGCGCCGGGTGCGACCTGGATCGACCGCCAGCTTCTCGCGAAGGAGCCCGCGCTCAGCGGCGGTGGCTTCGGTGCCGAGGTCCACGAGGCAATGGAGCGGCGTGTCGATCATCTTGTCGAGCAGGGCCTGGCGCAACGTCAGGGCCAACGCATCACCTTCGCCCGCGATCTCATCAACACGCTGCGTCGGCGAGAGCTGGGTGATGCAGTGGCGAGACTGTCGGCTGAGACAGGGCTCCCGCATCGACCCTCTGCAGATGGCGAGCATGTATCCGGCGTCTACCGGCAGCGCGTCACGCTCTCATCCGGCCGCTTCGCCATGATCGATGACGGGATGGGCTTCCAGCTCGTGCCTTGGCGGCCGGCATTGGAGCAGCAGCTCGGACGGCAGGTATCCGGCACGTTGATCCCGGGCGGCAATGTGGACTGGAGCTTTGGGCGCAAGCGCGGCCTCGGCCTCTGAGATCATCGGCTGGACCGCCGTCCGACCCGGTAAGCGCGGGCCTTAGGTCGAACTCTCATTCGGGGGCGAGGCCGCGGCTTTACGCCGTCGTAAAGTCCGCATGAGGTTGGCATCGAGCCGGGGTTGGTTCCATTTGCGGGCCGAGGCAGAGAGCTGAGCCAATTCGTCGGGATAGCTCAGATAGGTGAATACCCTGTTCACGATCTCGGTCATCAACCGTTTCATCTCCGCGTCCGAAATTCGCGAGAGGTCGGTCCATGGGATTTCGCCATAAGGCGTGACAACTTTCACGTCGCTGTAGTCGCCGGTTTCCGATCCTGGGAAAGTCCCGGCATGAAGATCCTCGAGGAAGGTGTTGCGAACGCATGTCTCGACGAGCGACTTCGCGCCTCGGGCGAGATCGCGGCGATCGGCGCGTGACGGCTCTTGCTCCATGATTTCCTCTTCATAGTCTCCGCCAACGGACATCCCGATCCGGCGTGTACTGTCCCAATCGTAATCGCTGTCTCGCGCGAATCATCCGATTTCTGCGCTGTCCTATCCGGCATTTCGACGATCGCCTTAAGAGACTTGCACTCGATCGCGGGAGCCATCCTGATCCTGCGTCGCCATGTCCGCGACCAAGATCCTCTGGGGCCAGGTGCTCCTCGTCACCGTTGTCGTGCTCGCCTTCGTCTGGGGAGCGACGGAATGGGTGGCATGGCGTCTGGCGTACCAGCCTCAACTCGGACATCCCTGGTTCGAGCTTCTCGGTTGGCCCGTCTATCAGCCGCCGGCGTTCTTCTGGTGGTGGTTCGCCTACGATGCCTATGCAAGGAATATCTTCGTCGAAGGGGCCTACATCGCGGCGGCCGGCGGCATCGCCGCGGTCGCCGTCGCGGTCGCAATGTCCGTATGGCGGGCGCGGGAGGCCAAGAAGGTCACGACCTATGGCTCAGCCCGCTGGTCCGAGACGCGCGAAGTGCGCCAAGCCGGTCTGCTCGGTGACGAGGGGGTGGTGCTCGGTTGCTGGCGCCGCGACTATCTCCGCCATGACGGGCCGGAACATGTGTTGTGCTTCGCCCCGACCCGCAGCGGCAAGGGTGTGGGGCTTGTGGTACCGACACTGCTGACCTGGCCGGGCTCGGCGATCGTCCATGACATAAAAGGTGAAAACTGGACGCTGACCGCCGGCTGGCGGGCGCGGTTTGGCCGTGTGCTGCTGTTCGATCCGACCAACATCGACAGTGCCGCCTACAATCCCCTGCTCGAGGTCCGTCGCGGCGAATGGGAGGTGCGCGACGTTCAGAATATCGCCGATGTGTTGGTCGATCCCGAAGGCGCGCTCGAACGCCGGAACCATTGGGAGAAGACCAGCCACTCGCTCCTCGTCGGCGCCATCTTGCACGTGCTCTATGCCGAGCCGGACAAGACGCTCGCCGGCGTTGCCGGCTTCCTCTCCGATCCGCGTCGTCCGATCGACACGACACTGCGCGCCATGATGACGACCCCACATCTTGGAGAACGCGGCGTCCACCCGGTCATAGCCAGTTCGGCGCGAGAACTTCTGAACAAGAGCGACAACGAACGATCCGGCGTGCTCTCCACTGCGATGTCGTTTCTCGGATTGTACCGCGATCCCGTCGTAGCCTCGGTCACGCGGCAGTGCGATTGGCGCATCGGCGATCTGGTCGAGAGCAGCCAACCGGCAACGCTCTACCTCGTCGTGCCGCCCTCGGACATCAGCCGCACCAAACCGCTCGTCCGGCTGATCCTCAACCAGATTGGCCGGCGTCTCACCGAGGACCTCGAGGCAAAGGGGCGGCGGCATCGGCTGCTCCTCATGCTTGACGAGTTCCCGGCTCTGGGCCGCCTGGACTTCTTCGAGAGCGCGCTCGCCTTCATGGCAGGTTACGGCTTGAAGAGCTTTCTGATCGCGCAGTCGCTGAACCAGATCGAGAAAGCTTATGGCCCGAACAATTCGATCCTCGACAACTGCCATGTGCGCGTGAGTTTCGCGAGCAATGACGAGCGCACCGCCAAGCGGGTCTCCGACGCTCTCGGCACCGCGACCGAGATGCGCGCCATGAAGAACTACGCCGGCCATCGACTCAGCCCCTGGCTTGGGCACCTGATGGTCTCCCGTCAGGAGACCGCCCGGCCCCTGCTGACACCGGGCGAGGTCATGCAACTCCCGCATGACGACGAGCTGGTGCTGGTCTCCGGCTGTCATCCGATCAGGGCGAAGAAGGCGCGCTACTTCGAAGACCCACAGATGAAGGCGCGGATCCTCCCGCCGCCAGCACTCGCCGTTCCGAAAGCGTCGCACGGTTTGAGCGATCCCCCTGTTCCAGTGGCCGGTGATTGGACCGACGCGATCGTGGCGGCACCGGTAGCAGCTTCGACCGAAGACCCGGCGAACGCCGGCATCCGGCGGGAGCCCGAACTTCCCGAACACGAGGACATATCGCCTGAACCCAGGAAACCCAGTCAGGAGTTCGAGCCGGCGGACGACGAGTCCGATGACGAGGCGCAGCGACAGCGCATGATGCAAAGGACTATGGGCGCGGTCGCCCGTCAGGTTTCGCTCGATCCTGGCGACGACATGCAGATGAGCTGATGCGAACCAAGCACACCTTCCGCTTGCCGCCCGAGTTGGCTGGAAGGCTAGCCGACTACGCCGCACGCAAGCGTCTGCCCCAGGCTCTGATTGTGGAGGCGGCGTTGGCCTCGCACCTGTCCCCCGACGGCGCCGACCGGCTGGAAGCCGCGCTGGCGCGCCGGCTCGATCGCATGACGCGGCAGATGGAACGAATAGAACGACACGTCGGCATCTCGAACGAGGCGCTGGCGGTATTCGTGCGTTTCTGGCTGACCAGCACGCCACCCCTCCCCGATACCGCGGTGGCGGCCGCGCAAGCGAAAGGCCGAGAGCGCTATGACGGTTTCGTCGAAGCGCTCGGGCGGCGTCTCGCCCGCGGGCGCATGCTCGCCGACGAAGTCAGTCGCGATGTCGCCGCCGACCCGGAGCGGAACGGGTCCAGCGAAGGCTCCTGACGGCCCGTCATCCCAGCAAGCTGTCTTTCTATCCTGGAGCCCTACACCCTCCTCAACCTTGTTGCATCCCTTCATTTCCGGCTCTTTCTAATCAACCTCGCTGACACATGCGCCTCGACACGAAGGCGCCATCACGGGGTTCAATGTGACGACGCTCACGGTCCGATCCGAAGCTTTTGCCCGCGGCGCACGGATGCTGCGCACCGCGCTCGGCCCTGCGATCGCCGGTCATCTCGAAGACCCCAGCGTCGTCGAAGTGATGCTGAACCCCGATGGAAAGCTCTGGATCGACCGGTTGGCCGGCGGGCTCGAAGACACCGGCAGTCGCGTAACCCCGGCAGACGCCGAGCGGATCATCCGGCTTGTCGCCCATCATGTCGGCGCCGAGGTGCATCCGGGTTCGCCCCGCGTCTCCGCCGAATTGCCGGAAAGCGGGGAGCGGTTCGAGGGCTTGGTGCCGCCGGTCGTGGCCGCGCCGTGCTTCGCAATCCGCCGTCCGGCCGTCGCCGTGTTCACGCTCGGTGATTACATCGAGGCCGGCATCATGTCCGGCGTCCAGGCGGAACTGCTGCGGGCGGCCGTCCGGGACCGGAAGAACATCCTGGTCGCCGGCGGCACCTCGACCGGCAAGACCACACTGGTCAATGCGCTCCTGGCCGAAATCGCCAAGACGGGCGATCGGATCGTCCTGATCGAGGATACGCGCGAGCTGCAGTGCGCCGCGCCCAACCTCGTAGCGCTCCGGACCAAGGACGGCGCGGCTTCGCTGTCCGATCTCGTCCGCTCCTCCCTGCGCCTGCGGCCAGATCGGATTCCGATCGGCGAAGTGCGCGGCGCCGAGGCGCTCGATCTGCTGAAGGCCTGGGGCACCGGCCATCCTGGCGGCGTCGGCACGCTGCACGCCGGCTCCTCGATCGGCGCGCTGCGCCGGCTGGAGCAGCTCATCCAGGAAGCCGTCGTCACTGTGCCGCGCGCGCTCATCGCCGAGACCATCGATCTCATCGCGGTCCTCGTCGGCCGCGGCTCCGCCCGCAAACTCGCCGAACTCGCGACGGTCGAAGGCCTTGGCCCGACCGCCGACTACGTCCTCATGCCCGCAGGAGAATCGTGATGTCGCTTATCCAGATCCGCCACCGCTTCGCCTTGGTGTACGCATTCGCTTTCGTGGCGCTCGCGGCATCACCCGCCCACGCGGCCGGCTCCAATATGCCGTGGGAGCAGCCGCTGACCCAGATCCTGGCTTCGATCCAGGGGCCGGTCGCCAAGGTCGTGTCGGTGATCGTCATCATCGTCACCGGTCTGACGCTTGCCTTCGGCGAGACCTCCGGCGGCTTCCGGCGACTGATCCAGATCGTGTTCGGCCTCAGCATCGCGTTCGCGGCTTCGAGCTTCTTTCTGTCGTTCTTCCAGTTCGCCGGCGGAGCGCTGGTCTGATGGGTGACGCTGAGCCGATCGCCGGCTTCTACGCGCCGGTCCATCGCGCGCTGACCGACCCCATCCTGCTCGGTGGCGCGCCGCGCGCGGTGGCGATCATCAACGGCACGCTCGCCGCCGCGGTCGGGCTGGGACTTCGGCTCTGGATCGCCGGCGCGGCGATCTGGCTGCTCGGTCATTTGGCTGCGGTCTGGGCGGCCAAACGCGATCCCGCCTTCGTCGATGTCGTGCGCCGGCATCTGCGCTATCCGCAGCATCTGGACGCGTGAGGCCCGGCGCATGATGAACCTTGCCGAATATCGCCGTCATAATACGGGCCTCGCCGACTTCCTGCCTTGGGCCGCGCTGGTCGGTAAGGGCGTCATCCTCAACAAGGACGGCTCGTTCCAGCGTTCCGCGCGTTTTCGTGGGCCCGACCTGGATTCTGCGACGCCCGCCGAACTCGTCGCGATCACGGGCCGGCTCAACAATGCGCTGCGCCGTCTCGGTTCCGGCTGGGTGATCTTCGTCGAAGCGCAACGCCAGCCGGCTAATCGGTATCCGCGCAGTGAATTTCCCGATGCCGCTTCCGGCCTGGTCGACGCGGAGCGTCGGGCGCAGTTCGAGGAGGAGGGCGCGCATTTCGAGAGCCGCTACTTCCTGACTTTGCTCTGGTTGCCGCCGGCCGACGATGCCGCCCGGGCCGAAGCCTGGCTCTATGAGGGAGGCTCGGATAAGGGCGCCGACTGGCGCACGACATTGGCCGGTTTCATCGATCGCACGGACCGGGTGCTGGCGCTGATCGAAGGCTTCATGCCCGAGGCCGAGTGGCTCGATGATCCCGAGACACTCACCTACCTGCATTCCTGCGTCTCGACCCGCCTGCAGCGTGTGCGGGTGCCCGAGACGCCGATGCATCTCGACGCCATCCTCGTGGATGAAGATCTCACCGGCGGTCTGCAACCGCAACTCGGCCAGACGCATCTGCGCACGCTCACAGTCATGGGCTTCCCATCGCAGACCTGGCCCGGCCTGCTCGACGATCTCAATCGGCTCGCCTTTCCCTATCGCTGGGCGACGCGTGCGATCTGCCTCGACAAGACCGATGCGACGAGGCTGCTCGCGAAGATTCGCCGTCAATGGTTCGCCAAGCGCAAGTCGATCATGGCCGTCCTCAAGGAGGTCATGACCAATGAGGCGACCGTGCTGCTGGACAGCGACGCCGCCAACAAGGCGCTCGACGCTGACCTGGCGCTCCAGGAACTCGGCTCGGACCTCGTCGGTCAGGCCTATGTTACCGCCACGGTCACGGTCTGGGACGACGATCCACGCACCGCCGACGATCGCTTGCGTCTGGTCGAGAAGGCTATCCAGGGCCGCGACTTCACCTGCATGCGCGAGACGGTCAACGCGATCGAGGCCTGGTTGGGTAGTCTGCCAGGTCATGTCTACGCCAATGTCCGCCAGCCGCCGGTCTCGACCCTCAACCTCGCGCATATGATGCCGTTCTCGGCGGTGTGGGCGGGACCGGAACAGGATGAGCATCTCCAGGCGCCGCCGCTGTTCGTCGCGCGGACGGAAGGATCGACGCCGTTCCGCTTCTCGCTCCATGTCGGCGATGTCGGCCACACGCTGATTGTCGGTCCGACCGGTGCCGGCAAGAGCGTGCTGCTGGCGCTGATGGCGCTGCAATTCCGCCGCTACGTGGGCGCACAGATCTTCGCCTTCGATTTCGGCGGCAGCATTCGTGCGGCTTCCCTCGCCATGGGCGGCGACTGGCATGATCTCGGCGGCGCCCTCGCCGACGACATCGCCGAGCCGGTTTCGCTACAGCCTCTGGCGCGCGTCGACGATGCCGGCGAGCGCGCCTGGGCCGCCGAATGGGTCGCAACCCTGCTCGCCCGCGAGGCCGTCTCGGTCACCCCGGAACTGAAGGAACATCTCTGGTCGGCGCTGACCTCGCTCGCCTCGGCGCCCGTATCGGAACGAACGATCACCGGTCTTTTGGTCCTGTTGCAGTCGAACGCGCTGAAGCAGGCCCTGCAGCCCTACGCCGTCGGCGGTCCCTGGGGCCGACTACTCGATGCGGAATCCGAGCGCCTTGGGGAAGCGGACGTCCAAGCCTTCGAGACGGAGGGGCTGATCGGGGCGGGCGCGGCACCGGCCGTCCTCTCCTACCTGTTCCATCGCATCGAAGACCGGCTGGACGGCCGACCGACGCTGCTGATCGTCGATGAGGGGTGGCTCGCTCTCGACGATGAGGGCTTCGCGGGCCAGTTGCGGACATGGCTGAAGACGCTCCGCAAGAAGAACGCCTCGGCGATCTTTGCGACGCAAAGCCTCGTCGATATCGATCTCGAAAACAGCCGCGTCGCCGCTGCCATCGTCGAGGGCTGCCCCACGCGGATCATGCTGCCGAACGATCGGGCACTCGAGCCCCAGATCACCGCAATCTATCGTGGATTCGGCCTGAACGACCGCCAGATCGAGGTCCTCAGCCGCGCGACGCCGAAGCGCGACTATTACTGCCAGTCGCGCCGCGGCAACCGCCTGTTCGAACTGGGCTTGAGCGAAGTCGCGCTCGCCTTCGTCGGAACCTCTTCCAAGACCGACCAGACCGCCATCACCGAGACGATAGCTGCCCGTGGTCGGCAGGCATTCGCCGATGCCTGGCTTCGCCGCAGGGCACTCAATTGGGCGGCCGACATGCTCGTCGCAGATAGCCAGGAGAAATCCCAATGACCAGCCGTCGCCTCCGCAAGGCGATCGCCGCCGGCGCCGCCATTTTTGCGCTCGTGACCGCCAGCGTTCCCGCCCGCGCGCAATGGATAGTCTACGACCCCACCAATTTCACGCAGAACGTTCTGACGGCGGCGCGCGAGCTGCAACAGATCAACAACGAGATCCAGAGTCTGACCAACGAAGCGCAGATGCTAGTCAACGAGGCGCATAATCTGGCGAGCCTGCCATTCTCCGCGCTCGCCCAGCTTGAGCAGTCGATCGCGCAGACTGAGCAGCTTCTTGCCCAGGCGCAGGGCATTGCCTACAGCGTCGCCTCCATCGACCAGGCGTTCACCCAGACCTATCCGCAGGCCTATTCGAGTTCGACGTCCAGCACGCAGCTCCTCGCCGATGCGCAGACCCGGTGGCAGAACGCGCGCGCCGGGTTTCAGGATGCGATGCGCGTGCAAGCCGGGGTGGTTCAGAATCTCGACAGCACCCGAACACAGGTCGACGCCCTGGTCTCGTCGAGCCAGTCCGCGACCGGCGCGCTTCAGGCGGCGCAGTCCGGCAACCAGCTCGTGGCGCTGCAAACCAAGCAGCTCGCCGACCTTACCGCCGTGATGGCGGCGATCGCCCGCGCCCAGAGCCTGGAGGGCGCCCGTACGGTCGAGAACCAGGCTCAGGCGCAACAGCAGCTGTCCAACTTCCTCAACTACGGCTCGGGCTATCAGGCCGGTTCCGCACAGATGTTTCACTGACATGGGCGGCACGGGCGTCATCGACCGGTTTCTGGGGACCTTCACCCAATATATCGATTCCGGCTTCGGTCTCGTGCAGGGCGACGTGCGCTGGCTTGCCGGCGTCCTGATCGCCATCGACATCACTCTGGCCGGCCTATTCTGGGCGATGGCGGCGGACGAGGATGTCATCGCCCGGCTGGTCAAGAAGACGCTCTATATCGGCGTCTTCGCCTTCATCCTCGGCAATTTCAACAACCTCGCGCAGATCATCTTCAATTCCTTCGCCGGACTCGGCATCGAGGCTGGCGGCGGGACGCTCTCTCAGGCGCAGTTGCTTCAGCCGGGGCGGCTGGCGCAGGTCGGTATCGACGCCGGCAAGCCGATCCTGCAATCGATCTCCGGACTGATGGGCTTCACCAGCTTCTTCGACAATTTCGTCCAGATCGTAATTCTCCTGATCGCCTGGCTGATCGTCGTCATCAGCTTCTTCCTCATGGCGATCCAGCTGTTTGTCAGCCTGATCGAATTCAAACTGACGACCCTCGCCGGATTCGTCCTGGTGCCCTTCGGACTCTTCGGCCGCAGCGCCTTCCTGGCCGAGAAAGTGCTCGGCAATGTCGTCTCGTCAGGGGTGAAGGTCCTGGTGCTCGCCGTCATCGTTGGCATCGGCTCGACGATCTTTGGTCAGTTCACCAGCGGCTTCAACAATCCGCCGACGATTGATGATGCCCTAACCCTGATCCTTGCAGCGCTGTCGTTGCTCGGCCTCTCGATCTTCGGGCCCGGCATCGCCAACGGCCTGATCGCCGGTGGCCCGCAGCTTGGCGCGGGCGCCGCCGTGGGAACGGGACTGGCCGTCGCCGGCATCGGCGCGGCCGGTGTCGGTCTAGCGGCAGGCGGCATCGGGGCCGCAGGCGGCGTCATCGCCGGGACCGCACGCGCGGGCGCCAGCGTCGCGAGCGGCGCCTCCGCCGCATATCGCGCGGGTGGCGTAGCGGGCGTCGCTAAGGCGGGGGTTTCCACAGCGGTTAGTCCGCTCCGCCGCGCCGCATCCAGCTTGCGCGAAAGCTTCGCGACCGGAGGTCGGGCCGGAACGGGGGAGGCAGGTTCCGCCGGATCGGGGGCCGCCCCCAACCAGAGCACCGCGCCCGGCCCGCCGGCCTGGGCGCGCCGGATGAAGCGCGACCAGACCGTCAGCCAGGGCGCCTCCGCCGCGAGCCACGCGCTTCGCTCGGGTGATCGTCCCAGCGGCGGGAGCGGCGTCGATCTCTCGGAAGGAGACTAGACCATGTTCCGGCGACCAAGCGTCCGCTATGGCGTGACTCCCGAACCCGAAACGCCCTACCAGCGGGCGGGCCAAGTCT
Organism: Alphaproteobacteria bacterium; assembly: GCA_965276835.1. Classification (GTDB taxonomy): domain Bacteria; phylum Pseudomonadota; class Alphaproteobacteria; order BOG-932; family Roseiterribacteraceae; genus BOG-932. The sequence continues at coordinate 5,075,557 of OZ255631.1, read as the reverse complement.
GGGACGAGCGCATCGGATCCGCCCGCGTTCAGGCGAAGAACTGGCGGCTCGCCTTCTTCGGCATGCTGGCGCTCAGCGGAGGCCTCACCATTGGCTTGGTCTGGCAGACTGAACGCGGGACGATCACGCCCTGGGTGGTGCAGGTCGACCGGCTGGGCCAAGCCCAGACCGTGGCTCCCGCCGTCGCCGATTACCGGCCGACCGACCCACAAATTGCCTGGCACCTCGCGCGCTTCATCGAAGAGGTCCGTGGCATCCCCGCCGATCCGGTCGTGCTGCGGCGCAACTGGCTGGAAGCCTACCAGTACGTCACGGACAAGGGCGCACTGGCGCTCAACGATTATGCACGCACCAACGATCCCTTCTCGAAACTCGGTAAAGCTCAGATCTCGGTGGATGTGGCGAGCGTCATCCGCGCCTCCGACGACAGCTTCCGGGTCGAATGGGTCGAACGTCACTATGTCGATGATGTCCTCGCCGCGACCGAGCGGTGGAGCGCGATCCTCACCATCGTCGTGCAAACGCCGACGGATGCCGATCGGCTGAAACAGAACCCGCTCGGCATCTATGTTCACGCCCTCAACTGGTCCAAGGAGCTTGGCTGATGCGTGCCCTCCCACTCGCAACCCTTCTGCTTGCCTCCACCACGCTCGGCGCCTGCTCGGCATACAAGCCGCCCACGATCAGCTATGACAACGTTCCGCATGAGGCTGTGCTCGCCCCCGCTCCGCCGAGGCCTGTGCAGGTCGTAGAGCTGCCGCAGCCTCTGCCCCTCCCCGGCCAGCTCAAACCCATGCCCTCCGGGAAGACGGCGCCACGCGAGGCGCCCGACCCCCACGACCGTATCGAGCAAGCAAACGGCTCTGCACGAATCCAGCCGACACGGGCTGCCTATCTCAACGCCATTCAGGTCTACCCGTTTTCGGAGGGCGCGCTCTATCAACTCTATGCCGCGCCGGGAGAGATCACCGACATCGCACTGGAGCCGGGAGAACAGCTGGTCGGACCTGGTCCAGTCGCCGCCGGCGACACGGTGCGGTGGATCATCGGCGACACCGAAAGTGGCACGGCAGCCGGAAAGCGCGTCCATATCCTGGTCAAGCCGACGCGGCCAGACTTGGTCAGTAATCTCATCATCAACACCGACCGCCGCACCTACCATCTCGAACTGCGCTCGGACGAGAAGACCTACATGGCATCCGTCTCCTGGGCCTATCCGCAAGATCAGTTGATCGCATTGCGCCAGCAGAACGCGGCCGCCGATGCCGTAGCCTCAGTAGCGACCGGCATCGACCTCAACGCCCTCAATTTCCGTTACCGGATCGAAGGCGACGACCCCGCCTGGAAACCGCTACGCGCCTTCGACGACGGGCGGCAGGTATTCATCGAGTTTCCCGCCGGCATCGGCCAGGGCGAAATGCCGCCGCTTTGGGTGATCGGACCGGAGGGCGGGGCGGAACTGGTGAACTACCGGGTACAGGGCCGCCATATGATCGTCGATCAGCTGTTCGCCGCGGCCGAACTCCGGCTCGGCGGCGATCCGCAGCAAAAGGTTCGCGTCGTCCGCACCGATGGGAAGTCGCAATCGTGACCGACCCTTCGCACGGTGGAGCGGCGGACCCACCCGGTGGCGAGCGGCCGCCGCAGGAAATGTGCCTGCGATCCAGTCGGGCGCCTGTCACCCGGATCTCTCGGAAGGTCCTCCTTGGACTTGGAACCGTCGCGGCCATCGGCATCGGCGGCGCGCTGTTCCTGGCCTTACGGCCGCAGCACCAAACCGCCGACTCCGAGCTCTACAACACCAGCAACCGCATGACGCCGGATGGCCTCGCCAACCTGCCAGGCGATTATACGGGCCTCCCCAAGTCTGTCCCCCAGCTCGGACCGCCGCTTCCCGGCGATCTTGGCAGGCCGATCGCGAATGCCGGCGCGCCGGTGCCCGGAATGCCAATACCGGGGCAAGATCCGGAACAGCAGCGCATCGCCCAGGAGCAGGAGGCGGCGCGCACCAGCCACCTGTTTGCGACAACCAATGCCGGGCAAATCGCCACGACAATCACTCAACGAATGAAAGGAGCTCAAGCGGCAATGCCAACGGCGCCCGGCTCCAGCGATCTGGCATCACAGGATCACAAGCTCGCCTTCCTGAACGAAAGCATCGACCGCCGCACAGTCAGTCCCGATCGCATTGAAGCTCCGGCCAGCCCGTATTTGCTGCAGGCCGGCGCCGTGATCCCCGCAGCGCTGATCACAGGACTGCGCTCGGACCTTCCGGGCCAAGTCACCGCCCAGGTCACCGAGGATGTTTATGATAGTCCGACCGGGAAGACCCTTTTGATTCCACAGGGTGCGCGACTGGTCGGCCAGTATGATGCGCAGATCGCCTTCGGCCAGTCGCGCGCGCTCCTCGTATGGAACCGGCTGATCATGCCGAATGGGCGTTCGATCGTGCTCGAACGGCAGCCCGGCGCGGACGCCGAAGGCTATGCCGGCTTGGAGGACGAGGTCGACAACCACTGGGGCATGCTGTTCGAGGCCGCGATTCTCTCCACCGTGTTGAGTGTCGGCGCCGAGGCCGGCACCAGCGGCGATAGCAATGCCTCTTTGAGCCAGGCGATTCGCCAGGGCGCGTCCCAAAGCTTCAACCAGACCGGCGAACAGGTCGTTGGGCGATCGCTGAACGTCCAGCCGACCATCACGATCCGGCCGGGCTTCCCGGTTCGGGTCCTCGTGACTCAGGATCTCGTCTTGGAACCCTATCGCGCTTGAGGAGGCTGTCTTGGCGAAACTGAAACTAGGAGCGATTACGGACGATCGGCCGGTGAAGCTAACCGTGGAATTGTCGGCGGTTGTACACCGCGATCTCATTGCTTACGGCCATGCGCTCGCGCGCGAGACGGGGCACAACGCTATTGAGCCCGCGAAGCTGGTTGGGCCGATGCTGACCCGATTCATGGCGACGGACCGTGCTTTCGCCAAGGCACAGCGAACGCAGTCAGTGTCAGCGCAATCCGCGTAGGCGCACTTCGTCGCGCATGAAGGCGATAAAGCGTCCGACGACAGGGTCCTCCAGCGCTGGAGCCCACGCCAAAGCGATCTGGACAATCGCGTCTGGTTCGTCGATCGGCCTGACCACTACGCCGGGGAAGGCGATTTCCGACTGGCTAGCGGTGGTGAGTGTGATTCCAAATCCGGCGCTGACGAGCGCGAACAGACTGAGCTTGCTGGCGGCGTGCGCGCGAAAATCCGTGCCGCTTCCGAGAAGCGACGCGTACAACTCCCGGGCCGCCTGGCTCTCATCCCACCCCTGAACCAGAATAGTCTCGCCACGCAACGCAGCCCACCCGACGCTTACACCTTGCGCTAGAGGGTGGTCTGAGGGGATCGCCGCCACCAGCCGCTCACTGTAGAGTATTGCGCTGGCGGCGCCGGGCCAAACCGCATGACTCACCATCAAAATGGCGTCCAAGCGCCGTTCGTCCAGAGCCAAGGCAAGGTCGCGCTCATTCATTTCTGAAAGCGTCATCGCGACATTGGGATTTTGTTCGCGCCAGCCTGCGAAAAGCCCACTAAGAGGCTCCCCGATCGGCGGCATCCGGACTCCGAGACGAATTTCGCCCGCCTCGCCCGAATCTATTTGGCGTCCGCTACGTTGGACGGCGTCAAGCTCGGCCAGCGCGCGCCAGACATGTCGCATAACCACCTTACCGCTTACCGTCAGTCGAACGCCCGAGCGTCCGCGTTCGAACAGTGTCAAGCCAAGCTCATCCTCGACTCGGTTGACCCTTCGGCTGATGGTGGAGGTGCTGAGCCCAAGCGATTTCGCGGCCTGAGCAAAATTTCCAGCGGTGACCGCAGCCGTCAGGTATTTAAGGTCAACGATGTCCATAATTGCATCTGACCGATATCGTTGATTAGGTTCTAAGTGGATGCCAAATATCGCCCGTCGATATAGATCAGCGGATGGATGTCGCCGTGTAAATGTACGCGCCTAACCCGGCCGATGAAGATGCCGTGCGTACCATAGTGGTGGATATCGTCCACGGCGCAGATCAGGCTAGCCTGCGCGTCGCCTAGATACGGCGTGTTAGTGTCAGCGTCGTTTTGCCAATCGCCGACATCGAACCTGGCCTCGCCCTTCAAACCGCCGCTGCAGGCGATGGACAGTGCCTCATGCGCACCGGACAGCACGTTGACGCAAAAATCCTTGCCGTGATTGAGCACCGGGTAGATCGACGCTGTCTTATTGACGCAGAGCAGGATCGACGGCGGCTCCATCGACAGCGAGGTGCAGGCCGAAGCTGCCATAGCATAGCGGGTATCGCCGTCGCGGGCAGTGACCACCACGACCGAAGCGGCCAGCCGGCGCATCGCCTGCTTCATGCCGGCGATCAGCTCTGGCGATACAGTATCGGAAACTAGCATTAAGTACTAACCCCTTCTTACCGGCTGCCATCCCCGCGCGGGATATCCTCCGATCCTATTCGAACAGTGATTCACTGGGTCACGCTATGGCTACCGAGGGGTGATTCTCCATGAGCCAGCTCAGCCGGTCTCAATTGTGCGCCGGGCAGGTGACGACGAGGAGGTGCTGTATCCGAGGCGCAGCCTCGTTCTTGGAGGACATCAAGCGCCGGCGCGACGCGAGGTAAGCGCGCGATCGACATGTCGCTAGACTCTTCAAACTTCGCTTCTGCGTTCGTCAATGAAAAAAGCCGTTACTCGGCTGCGATCAAGAAATTGCTCTTCGTCAGCTGCAATCCTGGCGCCGACGGTTGGGTCGCTTAGCAATGCTATCATTTCGTTGTAAGCGTTACGATCTTGCAGCCACATTTCGGTGATGACGCTAAACTCCACCGGTAGCATAGTTCTGTCAGCACCTGCGCCGGGCGCTTCTGCTGCCGGCAACGGATAATTTCGCTGGTACCTTACGACTTGCGGGAAAAGCGAGATTATAAGCGGTGCGTGATGTTTCTCGTAATATTCGATAAAATCAGCCTGACTTAGCCCAGGCTTTGCGTGCAGAATTCCCATCAGCTTGATCAAAACGCCCTCCCGGCGAAAATTGCGTATTTTTACTTTGAACCCGTCTATTAGCGGGCGTCACGACCCCCAAAGATACGCTTATCCAGCATTCGATGCAGATCACGGATCCGGCTTTCTTGATAATTCGCCAAGCTAATAGCCGCTTTGGTCATCTTGGATGCCTTCATGCCGAGCTGAACATAGGGCATATTTGCCATGTCCTGGTCGAAAACCGGACCATTGCCGCGCAATTCTGGCGCATCAGCCCATTTTTCGTCGTCGCTGAGCACGTGTACGGGTACACCCTTCGGCATGGGAGTGGAGGGGTCTCGGCGCCGCAATTCCATGACATCCAAAATGCACGAATTGGGATTATTGCCATCGGGTCGGAATACGTAAATAAGAGTGTTTAATAGGAAGCCGCCCCAGGGAAAGAAATTGGGAAATACAAAATACTGTATGATATCCAACATCTCAGAGTCGGAGAGACTGGACTGATCCAAGCCAGTTTGTGCCGCACATATCTTGCGTTGGAGGTCGGCGAGAAAGCTTCGCGCGGTTACTCCATCGGCGAGCTTTTCACTGGAATTCTTAAACGCGGAGAAAGACCCCATCACCTTCGCCACGATCTCATCGTCAGAAAGAGGCGAAATTTGCGGACTATGAACGCCCAGCGGGTTGATCATCCTGTTGAAATTCTCACCTTCGTAGGTATCGTATTGGCTATTTACATCAGCCAAATAAGGCATCATCTGTGGATGTGTGGTGGCAGCATGGTAACCTTCCAAGAAGGCCTCCATCCCAACCTTCCAATTGCAGGCAATGCGCTTTCGGACGTGGGCGCTCTTGTATCGATCCTGCAGGGCCCAATCCTTAAAATGCTCAGGCAATGAACCAAGAAAGCTTTCCAGTTCTTCACACTGTGGGTCCATATTTACGAAGATGAAGCCACCCCAGCTACCGACTTTCGCCTCTCGAAGTCGAAGATCCTCCTCCGACATATGCCGGAAGTCCCACTGACATGGGACATTTTTGATATTACCGTCGAGCTTCCATGAAAAGCCGTGGAAGGGGCACTTGATTTCCGTCGCGTTTCCCGATCCGGGATCGGTCTTGAGCTTCCGACCACGGTGCAAGCAGAAATTGTGGTAGGCGCGTATGGTATCAATATCCGTCCGAACCACGATGAGTGAAAAGGCGATGATATCGTAGACAATATAATCTCCGATATCTGGAATATCTTCTAGCCTGCCCACCACTTGCCAAGACTTTTTCCAAACATGCTCTACCTCGAGATCAAACCACGCCTGACTAATGTAACGGTCGACTGGAATATCTTCGCTATCATCAGGGACAAAACTTTCCTCGCGAAGTAGCGTGGCAGCCGGGTTACGGTCTGAAGTCAAGATGTCGTGCGTACTGGGGCCGCCTGCGTAACGCGCAGGTCTATGAACGACGTTTGTTTTTAACGCAGGCATTAGGTGTCTCCAACCATCATGTTGACAAAGAACCAGGGGTGAAGGCTTCTAACATTTTCGAGCCAAAAATCTCCGTTACCCTGGGCAAATCCCCTGCCGCGGTCTTGGTAATCGACTTATCGCTTTTTATAGATTCGTGGCGAAGGACGACTCCCGTGGCGTTTTCCGGATCGATTGGTCGATGGAGATGTCTTCCGGATTCGCCAAATGACGACCAGCCGTATCAATCTCTTCAAGGGTGATTTCCCGTGCGAGCAGCTTGGCTTTCCAGTCCTGATGCTCTTTTTCCAGATCGTGAAATTCGGGCATCACTTCGCGGGCAAAGAGTTCCATGCTCTCGCAGATATGCTCGTGGCTCATCTTGCCGGCCTGAGCAGTGAGAAGAACCTGGTCTACGTGCAGATCATGCAGCTTTCGCAGACGCTTGCGTAACGTCGCGGGAGAGCCGATCAGCATATTGTCCTTGAGGTACTGCTGTTTCTGTCTAGCCTTTTCCGTTCCCTTCCATATTAGGAACTCGCCCCAGAAATCGGTTTTGCCGGCTTCGAAGGGGCCATTTTTCTGGTAATGCCCCAGAGCAAACTCAAAGAATGTTGCGCCGTCGGCACGCTCGATCGCCAATTCGTCCGTCCGAGCGCAGCAAAAGGCGTAGCTCGATGTCAAATTCGGATTCGGTGCATACTCCGCCAGACGCTCCTGATTGTTCAGAAAGGCGTTGTAATATGCGTTGACCCAGGCCTCGGCCCCCATTGGATCGAGAAACGCGAATGCCATCGCACCCATGCCCCACCTTCCGGCCTGGCGGATCGTTTCCGTCTGCGAGCAGGCGACCCAAAGCGGCGGGTTTGGCTTCTGAACCGGCTTAGGCAGCACGTTCCTCGGCGGGATATCGAACCGGTCGCTGTTGTAAGACCAGCTTTCATTCCAGAACATTGGGAGAAAGCATTTGACGGTATCAATCCAATGATCGCGCTTGTCGCGGAACCGCACCCCGAACGGATGCAGCTCGGTCGTGTTCGAACCCTCGCCCAATCCGAGCTCGAGACGGCCGCCGCTGACAATGTCGAGCGTCGCAGCCTGTTCGGCAATGCGGAGCGGATGATTCGTCGTGAGATGCTTGATTCCGTGCCCGATACGGATGTTCTTCGTTTGAGCAGCGATCGCTCCCAGGATGATTTCGGGCGCCGAATTGTGACTATATTCCTCAAGGAAGTGATGCTCGGCATGCCAAACACAGTCGAAGCCAAGACGATCGGCCAGCACAGCCTGCTCGATCGACTCCTCAAAAAGCCGGCGCTCGCCCCCCTCTTCCCATGGCTTTGGGTACTGGATTTCGTAAAAGAGACCGAATTTCATAGCCACTCCTGCGGCGCCCGTCGGGATCAGATCCGCCTAACACCCGCTCGACCATATGATTACCTAACGCCGTCTGATTAATAAAGTCAAAAATGCCAAACGATGCACGCCATAAACGGAAGTGAACCGCTCGCCAGCACGAGCAGGTGACGACCTGTCGCCGACGGGGAGCGATTTTACGTTCGGCTTTCGCCAAAGGTCAGCCGCGATTGCGCTCGACAGGCCGGATTGTAGTTCGTAGCACGACGGCCCTTAAGCCTAGCCGCTGTGCACGTCGCCTTCCGCGAAATAGGGATATCGCTTGGATGGTATGCTGAAACCTCCGACTCACCAGCGAAATAATACTGCTGTACGAGCTGGCCGCATCGCCAGTTACGTCCCCCATTTCCTCGCGCGATTCTAAAAGGCAAAATCTTGCCGCTTGACCTCGTACGGTGGTGGGTTGATTCAACGGTGCCTCGCCGTGGGATGCGCTTGTCTTGCCATTGACATGGGCGGCTTACCGAGGCATTGTTTTTCGTGTAGTTCCCATTCATTGGGTTGCGCAATCTATTACGAGATGGGATTTTATGGGGCGTCCAACAAAAGCGCTCATTGAGTATGATCGCGTGATCAAAGAGGCGCTCCGCATCGTACATATAGACGGCGAGGACGGCTTGAGCATGCGCACCCTCGCGAAGCGCATTGGCGTGAACCCCGCTTCAATTTACCATCATTTCAAGAACAAAGAAGAGATAGTTGAAGCTGTTTGTGAGTATATTGCAGCGAAAGTTCGCCCCACTCAAATCATAGCAGATACATGGGAAGAAACGTTACTACGGCTGGCCGAGTTTTACAGGTTACAAACCGTTGCTTACCCCAATGCTAGCCGTCTTATGTTTGACCATAGCCAAGGTGTGACGCGCTCGCGTTACCACAGTCTCTACGAAGAAGTTCTCGAATCACTCTCCGCTGCCGGATTTTCGCTCGAGAAGGCGCTAATAGCACTAATCGGCATCGAAGTTATTGCAAGTGGAAGCGCACTTGCCGAAATCACGATGCATAATAAAATCGATTTTGGAATGATCTCTGAAGAGGATTTTCCTCTGCTTTCTAATGTAACCAAGAAAATGCATATAACTGCGCGTGATAGTTTCATCGAAGTATTGCAGTTGTTTGTTGATGGGCTGGCAGCCGGCCTTAGCAAACCCCAAGAGAAAGCTCTTCCAGATCGAAAGAGGGCGAGCAGGTAAGCGACATTGCCGAGCTTGGTGACGAATTCGCCGATCGCAGTAAATCGCAGATCGAATTACAATCTGGCTGGACGCCGCCGGAACTGCATAAGCAGCTACGGCTTTGGGCGCGTCCTGTGATCAGCAGTCCCAACGATTATGTCGCGCCCCACTCCCAGGCCCGGTATATTGGCAGTGGCACAGGCGATTTTTAGGTTCAAGCTCAAGCGATCAATTAAGAGCTGTGAGTCCCCCGTCGACGCGGATTATGGCTCCCGTGACATATGATGCTGCCGGCATGCAGAGACTGACCACTATATGGGCGACCTCTTCGGGGCGTCCATACCGTCCGAGGGCGGTGTGCTGCTCTGCGAAAGTGCTTTTGTCAGCAGAGGGAGACAGCCGCCGTCATTTCAGTATCGATCGGGCCGGGACAGACGCAGTTGACGGTGATACCAGCCGAGCCCAGCTCGACTACCATCGCCCGGGTCAGGCCGATCACTCCCGCCTTGGCCGCGCAATAAGGCCTGTTGTTCGAAGACGCCCCCAGGCCCTCGACTGACGCGATATTGACGATGCGGGCACACGCGGAAGCGCGCAGGAACGGCAATGCGGCTTGCACCATTCGTTGGTGGGCGGACGAGATTGATCGTTTGTTCCCGCTCCCAGATGGCATCATAACCATCACTGTCGAGTGCAGTCATTCCAACAATTCCGGCGTTGTTGATTACAATCGCGATGCCGCTCAACGCTTCGGCGATTTCTGCAACCGTGACTGCGATTTCGTTCGCGCTGGATACATCGAGCTTCCAGACACGCGCATCACCTCCCTGCTCACGGATCGCCGCCGCTTCGATCTGGACCCGCTCCGGTTTTATGTCCGTCATTGCCACGGACGCGCCGTCAGGTGCTAACTCCTGTGCAATCGCCAAGGCCCACCCCGCTCGCGGCGCCGGTCATGATCGCAGCTAAGCCATCCAGCTTGACTCGTCCTAGATCTCCAGGCGCGCAGGCGCCCCTAGTTTGCGCGTGACGTTCGATCATAAGTTTCATCCTTCCGTGAAGCAGGCAGCTAGGAATTCTTGCGTGAACACCACGGACGGGATGCGCCTGGAGGCTCCGCGAGAAGAGTTGCGGCCCACACACGTCATCGATTGTTTCCGCGCCATGTGTTGTCAGCTATCGACAGGCTCAAACAATGGTAGATAAACATCCTCGACAAGTTCGAATTTAACGCGAACTCTTTGTCCTATGTGCACATCTTCGGGAGGGCAGGTTACAATATTGGTGGTCAATAAAGCCCCTTCATCGACGCGTACGATAGCTATGACATAAGGCAGGTCGAGGCCCAGGCGCCACGCTTGATAATTAATCGTAAAGCTCTCCACCGTGGCCAGGCCTGACACTGGGCGCCATGAAAGCTTTCTCGAACTGCAGTTTCGGCAAATCGGTGCGGGCGGGTGTAAAAGCAATGTACACACTTCGCACTCTAGAAAGTGGAGTCTGCCGTCTGCGCCACCGCGCCAGAAAGGTGCGGTCGTGTCCGTGACGGCGGGTAAAATGCGCTTCACTCGCGTTCCTTATCTACCTGGTGCAGCTGCTTGTCAGTCCCGAATCAGGAGAGCGCAGGTAGCGAGCGGTCCCGCGCCATTTGAAACGACTGCCACCCGCGGGTCGCCACGAACCTGGCGCGCGCCCCCCTCGCCACGTAACTGGACGACGGCCTCATGAAGATGTCCTAGACCATGGAGTCTACCACCAGATAGCTGCCCCCCCCCCGTATTGAGCGGTAGGTTACCGTCCAGGGCGATTCTCGCACCTCCCTCGACGAAAGCACCGCCTTCGCCGTGCTGACAAAATCCCAGGGCCTCGAGCCAATTGAGCGTCACGATTGTGAAGCCGTCATAGAGCTCCGCCACGCCCACGTCTATTGGTTTGAGATCGGTCAAGGACCACATGTGCGCCGCGGCGTCGAAAGCAGCTGGCCGAGTAAGATCACCTTGATCCCACAAAGGGCGTTGCGCGAGCGCCCCGCTGATCGCCTCCACATAGATCGATGGCTTAAGCTGATCCTTGGCCGTCTCTGCCGCGCTAACTATAATTGCGACAGCACCATCAACCGGCACATCGCAGTCATAGAGACATAGCGGGGTCGAGATCATCCGTGCATTTAGATAGTCCTGCATGGAAAGCGGGTCCTTATAGACCGCCAGCGGATTCAACGCAGCATTCCGGCGCGCATTCAGTGCGATCCATCCCAGATGTTCCCGCCGCGTGCCGAACTGGTGAGCGTGCCGCTGGGCGGCAAGCGCCATCCAATTGGCGAGGGAAAGCGAGTTAAAGGGCGCAAGCCACTGCCTAAAATCGTCGGGTCGAGGCTCGGCGGGCACAGAATTGTCTGCCTGCGAACTCCAAATGAATGCGGAAGACGATTCGCAGGAGACACGGAAACACAGAACATGGCGAGCAAATCCGGAACTTACCGCGAGGACCGCATTCTGAATGGAACTCATTTGCGCCGGGCCTTCACCTCCCCCCGAGTACCATTTGAGAGATATGCCCGCGGCGTCGGCGAGATCAAATACGCCTACTGGCGAGAAACCTGGAATGTCAGAGACGCGCCCAGGCCAACAGGCCATGCCGTCGATATCGCTTACGGTAAGCCCAGCATCAATGAGCGCGTTCAACATTGCGTCAACTGCGAGCCCAAGTCCTTCGCGGTTGAGTCGGCGGCCGACGGCCGACAAACCAATTCCAGTGATTGCCGCGGCCCTATTCCGTGGCTTCATGATCTCACACGCGGTCGCCGCATTGCCCCAGAGCTGAGATTAGTACCGGCTCGGGCAAAGTGGACCCTGTTCGTAACGAAGGGCTCAGGGAACATAGGTGATCTTGAGGTATGGAAATTCGAGACAACAGCCGAAGCCCCCCCCCCCGCCCGCCCGGCAATCCCGAGCGCAGCCAAACACGTTTCAGAGTTTTCGAAATGCGACGCGCCGAACGCATTTATCCAATATTTCTGTTTCGCAACCGGAGGAAAGTCATCGAATTAAAAGCCATGCGTTCGGGTGTCTCAATCCAAATATCACAATCCATCCTTGGAAATTCCTCGATGCGGACTCATTTGGAATAATGGCTTAGCATAATCTGCGGAGCCCAAATAAATGGGCACGATATTATGATTGGCTATTCGCCATACACCATCCTCCAAAACGCAATCGTCTATATACATGGCAAAGCCGACCACCGAGTTTCCGCCCTTGTAGGGCCCCCATTCCCCCAGATAATTGCGAAGCTTCGCGTGGGTGCCGTCGAACTCGACTATCCTGCTAAAATAAAGTCCCTGCGCGGCCCATTCAAGACTATCCCACGCATCTATAAAGAATTGACGTATCGCAGCTCGGCCTTTAACAGGATGCGGTATCAACGGCCGCAGATCCCAAACGGCGTTTTCGGTAAAACAGTCCGCATATTGGTCAGAATTTCTCCAGATTAAAGCATCCATTGCTTTTTGTGGAACATCCAGAAGATCCAAGCGGGTTTTAATGTCAATCTGACTTAAGTCCATTAGCGCCTCCAGCTTCGAAAAGAAAGAAAATTTCGTCTATATTAGGTATTTGGTTCTCGGGCCTCCGAGGGTCGACGACATTAATAGCCCGATATCAAATGATCTAGGTCGACCATTCGAGAATCCGATCTACCGTCGACACAGTTTCACGAAGACATTCCACTCCCGGTTATTATAAAACTATTGTATTTCCGGACACACGGATATCTGCCGATTACTTTCCGCGACGCAAAGCGAGCCGCATATCCTCCGGAAGCGTCTCGTTATCCAGCTGTTGGTTGAGTCGCTCGCCATCTGAATCGATCTTCAATCGAAATTCCCGGCCGCGCAAAGAGGCTTGCAAATGCTCAGGGACCATTTCTATGCCCAATTCTCGGCCACGTCGCACGCCCTCTCGGTTGCTCATTAGGTTGAACCACCGATCTACATTCGGAAAGTCCGCGAGATCTTGGCCGTGCATATTGTGAAACCAGACCCACCCAAAACAGGAAATGTCGGCTATGCTGAAATCTCCGCAAATATATTCCTGCGCTGCCAGCTGTTTGTCCAAAACGCCGTATAATCGCTCGCATTCCGTGGTGTAACGCAAGATGGCAAAATGGATCGGATCGCGGGCGGAGCGGAAAACATGCGCCTGCCCCGCCATAGGCCCGAGCCCCGCCATTTGCCAGAACAGCCACTGCAAGACATTATATCGGCCGTTGCCAGAGGGGGGCAGAAACTTGCCGCTCTTGTCCGCGAGATAGACAAGGATGGCGCCAGATTCGAAGATAGGCAGCCGACCATCAGGGCCTTCCAAATCAATGATAGCAGGAATTTTGCTATTGGGATTGATCGCCAGATAGGCGGGCTCGTTTTGCTCCCCTTTCCCAATATTCACTTGTTTCACTGTGTAAGGAAGGCCGCACTCTTCCAGCATAATCGAGACCTTCCAGGTATTAGGGCTTGGCATATAGTATAGCTCGATCATCTCACTACTCCTTGGATAAGCATGAACAAGTGCTCAGAAATCGAGCGGCAGAGTAAAGTGTGTTTTGAAAATATTGTCGCGGTGCTCGATCAGGAGCGGACTTGCTGCTGCTAGAATGGTCGGATCAGTGATTTTATATAGCCTCCTGATCACATCCGGCATCGGATTGACATCCTCCGGCATCGGATCAAGCTGAGCGGAGAATGCCGCCCAATAGATGTCCGCAGCGGTTAATTTGTCGCCCACGAGATAGAGGCTGCCGGCTGCCCTCTGGCTGACAATTCGGTCCGAGAGCATGCGCAAAATATCTGCTACGCGCTCTGGCGCCGCATCCAACGCCTCGGGATTTGCACCATAGTCGGCCGCTATTTTTTCGCCTAGCGGAGTTGGCTTCGTGCGGGTGGGGTTCATTCCCGCAACAGCCTTGTACGACATCAGTCTTCTGCACCAGCCAAAGCCCCATTCGCCGGCCAGCTCGTTGATGATACCGAAGACAAGCACGCGAAGCGCTGAGTCGGCAGGAAGTAACGCTGGGGACGGAGCGAGCCTCTCTGCGAACATGAGCATCTCCGCCCATCCGACCAGCGGTGGGTCGCCTTCGTTAACAATGACCGGAGCGTTTCTGATGCCGGTCCAGGCGACAAGATCTTTATTTGTTTCGCCGCCTCGCTGGAGAGTAGGCACGTAGGGAACCCGCTTATATTCCAGCACCTTCTTGATCGCTTCGCTCCAGGGGCCGGGAGCGCCAGCCGTCAAAATGAGCTTCACGCCCGGCATATTCCGCGCTCGAGCAACTTCTATATATTCCACGGCCACCTCAAACGTTTGCCAATTAAAAATACAGCCACTGGTTTTAGTTGAACTTCGTTGAGGAAATTAAGTTACGATACAAACGCATCAGCCATTGTCGGCAAAGACCGGTACTCGCCGCACATTTTCCTCAATCACTACCAAATACGCGACCTTGCATTCCATCGACGATAAGCTCTGCGCCGTTAATTCGTGCGGCCTCGTCAGACGCAAGGAATACGATCGCATTAGCGATCAGTTCCGGTTCAGCTAAGTCGGCAAGGAGAGCTTGGGCTCCGGGAGTTCCACTCTCTGTGTCGATGCCCAACGCGTGGATGAAGGTCTCGCGCTGCATTTTGGATCGGGTGCCGCCAGGAATAACGGTGTTGCACCGAATTGGCAGTTTCTGAGCCCGACAATGCGCCGCCACCGACATTGACAGTGCGTTGACGGCACCCTTCGAAGAAGAATAGATCGATGCGCCAGCGGAGCCGATAATACTGGAATTCGAAGATATGTTCACAATGGCGCCGCCGCTCGCCTTCATCGCCCGAATTGCATGTTTGCATCCCAGAAATGGACCTAGAGCGTTCACCCGGAACGTATTCGACCATTCCTCGTAGGTTGAGTCTTCGATGAAATCGCCGCGGGGCGGTACGCCCGCGTTATTCACAAGAATGTTAAGGCCGCCCAACTCTGACTGCGCAAAATTAATAACGTCGATCCAATTACCCTCATCCCCAACATCAAGAGACCTAAAGAATACGTTGTCTCCCAATGCCAGCGCCGATGCTTCACCTTGCTCAGCGTCGATATCGGTTAAGACGACCTTTGCGCCGCGCTCCGAGAAGAGGTCTGCGGCGGCCCTTCCAATACCCCAGGCCGCTCCTGTGACGATTACAACTTTCCCGTACATGCAATTCCACCAATACTGATTGACCCCGCAGACCTTATCAACTGTTCCAGATGGCAAGTGCATCCAAAGCTTCGACCGACTCGCCCTTTACAAAAAGTGGATTGACATCCAGCGCAACCAAATCAGGGCCGAGAGCAAGAGCTGCATTGCCAATTCGAACAACAGCTTCGGCGACGGACCGGCGATTCACGGGCGCCGCCCCGCGGAAGCCGTCGAGGAGAGAACTGCCCCGCAATTCGGCAAGCATGCCCAAAACATCCTCGGCCGTGACGGGCAGCAGGCGCAGGGCCGAATCCTGAATCAGCTCAACGAAAACACCGCCGACGCCCAAGGCTATTACCGGGCCCCAAACTAGGTCTCGCGCGACACCAACGAACAGTTCGACACCGCCAAGGCGCATGGGCGACACAAGAACGCCTTCTATCGTTGCGTTCGGGCATCTGCTTGTAATTCGATCTAATATTTTGCGATATGCATCTCCCGCCGCAGCTGCAGCGCAATTTAGAATGACGCCGCCGACCTCCGTCTTGTGCGGAATTTGCGGAGATAATATCTTCAGAGACACGGGGCCGGCAAAAGCACGGGCGGCGAAAACAGCCTGCTCCGGAGACGCCACAATTTCCGTCGGGATCACCGGCACGCCGTGATGGGCGAGATGCTCAAGAGCCTCTCGTTCAGTCGTCATGCGTTGGGTATTTGAACCCGGCTCAACGGCTTCGAGCGGATCACCACGGTGGCTTAGCTCCCTGCTTAAAATACTCCACGCGCTGGCTCGAGCGAGACTGGCGATACCACGGTCAACACCCGATGCGACGTAAGTAATACCGAGACCATTGATTAACTCGCGGCCAAGCTTCGTCACCTGAGCCGACAGGTTGCTAAGCACCAGCGCCGGCTTAACAGAGCCCTCGACCCCCCGGGCGATTGCGGCAAAAGCCTTGGCAACGAAACCCGACTGGTCTTCGATTTCCGGTGCGTCGAGCACGCACGCAATGACACCAAGACCCGGGTCCTGCGCCAAGCATCGAAGTGCATGTTCGATGAGATCAGGATTGAGCATAGCCGCACCTGTTAAATCGAGCGGGTTTTGCGGCGTCCCAAAAGCCGGGAACGACTCCCGCAGGCTCTCCACTGTTTCTGAAGCAAGGGGCGGTAAGATCAGGCCTTCGGCTGCCGCGCAGTCGGCGGCTACTTCGCACATACCACCTGAAAGGGCAGCTAACGCGAGGCCGCCTTCAATAAGCATGACACGAGACAGGATAGCACAGGTCGACACTACCGTTTCCGGAGCGTCGACCCGCACCATCCCATAACGGCGGCAGGCAGCGTCGAAGACGCGATCATCCCCTACCAGCGAGCCTGTATGGGCCTGAGCTACCCTGGCGCTTTGCTCGCTCTTCCCAACCTTGAGTATAATGACGGGCTTACCTGCCCGGAACGCCTTCCAGGCTGCTTGGGCGAAACGTTGAGGGTCCCGGACTCCCTCTAAAAAGACGCCGATTACCTTAGTATTTGGTTCTTCTGCAAGGAAATCGATCACACTTGCAACATCGACGTCCGCCTCATTGCCGGTTGAAATGAGAAAGCTCAACGGCAAGTTTTGATGAAACGCATAGTCGGCCATCAGGGCAGCTATGGCGCCGCTTTGTGATACGAACCCGACAGATCCTGTAGAGCGTTGCGTCCGGCGCTGGCCCGTCCAAACCGGGACGCGATCCAAATAGTTGACGAAGCCTAGGCAATTCGGTCCGAGGAAACGAACACCGTGGGATTTTGCAGCAGATGCAAGGGCCTCCTGACGAACCACACCATCTATTCCCATCTCTCCGAATCCCGATGTCAAAATCACCGCATTTTGGACTCCTGCCTTAGCTAGATCATCAACCGCTTCTAATATGGCTGTCTCGGGCACCATCAATATGGCGAGGTCAACGGGTTTGCCGATGTCAACGCAACGTGCCGCCGCCTTTTGTCCATAAACCGTACCCCCGGTCCTGTTGACCAAATGGATGTCGCCGGGAAATGCGAAGCGATTGAGGTTCTCGTATGTCATCCTTGACCAGAGCGATCGCTCACTGGCACCGACCAAAGCAATCGATCGCGGCCGGAAAAGAGATTCCAACGGATGCTTCGCGTTTTCCTGCATCTACCAATCCTAATAAAAAAACCGTACCCAGAAGTTTCGGTGTAGGCTCTCGCTTTACGCTGAAGCGGTGGACTTCTGAACTATGATAACCTTTGGATTAGTATAGGCTAGCAGACCGTCTCGGCCGTTCTCTACACCGAGACCTGACTGCTTGTGTCCTCCTAAAGGCGTGGAAGGGGTCCCGTAGTGGCTCGTGTTGACCCAGATCGTACCGGCTTGGAGACGCGCAGCGATTGCGTATGCTTGATCAAGATCTGCGGACCACACCGAAGCTCCAAGGCCGAACTCGGAATTATTGGCACGGGCGATAACTTCATCAACATCGCTAAATTTCAGAAGCGGCAAGACGGGGCCGAAAGCCTCCTCGACAACCACCCGTGAGTCGTCTGGCGGGTTATCGACAATCGTCAGCGGAACGAAATAACCCTTCCCTTCCGGAACCTCGCCTCCGCATAAAAATTTAAACCCGTCGCGGCGAGCATCAGCGATCAACTCACAAACACGGTGATATTGTGCGCCATTTTGGATAGGACCAATCTGTGTCCCTTCCTTTGCGCCATCGCCGACCTTTATCTGGCCCGCATACTTGACTAATGCCATCGCGAATCGGTCATAAATACTTTCGTGGACATACATCCGCTTGGCATTAATGCAGACTTGGCCATTATTCATGAATGCAGTCCAGAAAAGGCGTTGAGCCGTCGTGTCAATATCGACGTCCGGCATCACGATAGCCGGATCATTTCCACCAAGCTCAAGTGTTAATCGCTTTAGGCTGGACGCCGCACTCTGCATGACGTTCCGGCCCGTCGCCGTTGAGCCAGTAAAGGCGATCTTGTCGATATCCCGATGCCCGGTCATCCACGGTCCGAGCTCATCGTCGCCGGAGATCACATTTAGTACTCCGGCCGGCAAGACGTTTTTCAGCAGTTCGCCTATCTTAAGCGTGGTCAAAGGAGTGTACGGTGACGGTTTCAGAACCACCGTGTTGCCGGCAAGAAGCGCCGCTCCTATCTTTCCGAAGGCTAGCATGATCGGGAAGTTCCAGGGAACAATAGCTCCCACCACACCAACCGGAACACGGCGAATTTCGATCCGATGCGTAGGACCGTCTTCGACGACCTCAACTGGTAAATCGTGCTGAGCAAAGCTCTCTAGCCAAAAGGCCGAGGCCATGATCTCCATCATTGCGTCAGCATAGGGCTTCCCTTGTTCAGCCGTGAGCACTGCCTTCAGCTTTTCGGCATTGACTTTCAGGCACTCGGCAACCGCGCAAAGCGCAGTTCGACGCTCTGCAATGGCGAGGCCAGACCATTTAGGGAGGCCTCTTCGCGCGCTCGCGATCGCTGCATTCAGATCCTGTCGCGTCGCCCTTGGCGCAAGCGCAACAATATCTTCCGTCGCCGGATTTATGACCCGCAAGGTCGATGAGGCCGCAACAGCCCGCCCATCGATTGTCATCGTAAAGCTATCGCCAGATTGCATCATTTTCTTTTTCCAACCTCAGCTGATCACGTAACAAACCACGCTCCTCGCCGTTTCCCATTTTGCTGCTGGAACGCTCCTAGCTTTGATTTACGGTTGCCGTTGCAGCATCAACAAATAGACGGAATATCAATTACGCTTAAGCACACGAAGCGCCTTTGGCGGAGCTGAGAGATCGGGAGGACCACCATAAAGCGGATCGCAGATGCGAGACGAAAAGCGCCAGACGCCGTCCTGCCGTATTAGTCGATCCTGATATGACGCCAACAGGAAGTACGGTCTGCTTTGCACGTTCGCATATTCGGCGACATAACTCCGGGCCTTCGCCGTGCCGCCGGTCACCGAGAGAACGCGAGTTCCATGGATCACCTGGTAAAGCCAGTCAAATCGCGCTCTGGCTTCTCCGAATGCACTGCAGATATTCTTCCGGCCCTCCGCTCTGAAGTGACCTTGCACATCCCACACACTATCTTCCGCGAACACATCGCCAAATTGATCTATATCGTTCAGGTTTATCGCGTCGGCGTAACGTAAAACGGCGTCACGCACACCTTCAATCGCCTCCACATCCATAGATGTTCCCTCGCAGTTCGCCACCGTAGCTCGCAAAAAAAGCCGCTTAAAATCCATGTCCTATGAACAACTCGACGCGGACAGTTTCACCATCACGTTGCCGCCGACTACCTGCTTGCTTAATGGCAGGCGGAGCCGATCGGCCCCACCTGCCAGGCGTCTCGAAATTATCAAAACTTGCGAGCCACCTCGAAGCCAAAAGTACGCAACACTGCTGGAGACGCAAGATGACTATTCGTGGAAGCCAGATCGAGTACATCCGAAACATAAAATGTATTGGTCAAATTCTTGCCAAACACATTTACCTTCCAAAGCTCATCGGGAGACGTGTAAGTCACATAGACATTTGCCAATGCGTACCCTTGCTGAACATCAAAGTTACTAAATTCGGCCGCGAAAGCACTAAAAGAGTACTTCGAAGTAAAATAACCCTCTACTCGCGCGTCAACTACACCACCGTCGCTTAACTGATTTGTCCAGTTCAAACCGACAGTGCCGGAGAACTTCGGGGCTCGAATTAACGGGTTACCCCTCAATTGCGTTGGGGTAGCCGTAGGATCGAGTGGATAGACCGATACGTAATTCGTGTATTCGCTCTGCAGCCAGCTTCCAGTTCCATCAACGCTTATCGTGTTGGTAAGATTAGCCTGAGCCTCAGCCTCGATGCCCTTCACGCGTGCCCCGCCAGCATTCTCCGTAACAGTGCCCGCAATAGTGGCGCGTTGAACTTGCAAGTTTGAGTAATCAGTCACAAATCCAGCGAGACGTGTGGTCAAACGGCCACCAAACCATCGCTCCTTGAATCCTATCTCATAATTAGTCACAAGCTCAGGGGCAAACGTATTGCCGCAAACCGCGAAATCAGAAAAGCCCCCAGAGCGAAAACCCTTGCTTACTGTTCCATAGATAAGACCAGATGGATCGACCGAATATTCCACGCCACCTTTCCAGGTAAGTTTCTCGAATGTCTTTGAGTGAGTTTGAGGCGAACCTCCAGCGCAGGAATCTTCTGTGAGGTTGAAAGTAGGAATTTTAATCTGGTATAATTGCGCCGCAGTCTTTGAGTCTTCTGTATAACGTATGCCGCCAATGAGTCTAAGTTCATCTGTCAAATTGGCTGTCACATCCGTAAACGCGGCATAAGAATCCGTGTCTTGATAAAGATAATAGAGAAGCTCGGCCGGAGGAAAAAAAGTGGGCGGAAATCCCTTGTTGAAGTTTACGTCGTCGGCTTCATTTGCTTGCTCGTGATAATAGTATACGCCCGTGACGAAGTTAAAAATTCCACTTTTGCCAGAAATATCCAGTTCCTCACTATCCTGGTGAGCATTGACAGAGACTCCGTAGGGATAGATATTCGGCTGCCCCCCAAACTCGACACTAGTTCCGAACGAGCCTGTGGTCTGGTTTTGTTGGAAACCACGCTCTCCGGTAATCGATTTTACCGTCAAATCGTCCGATAAATTCCATGTCAGGGTCAGATTTGCCCCATAATTGTTTCGCCCGGTACCGACCAAATTTTCATCATGTTGGCTCATGTTGCTTACATTTCTGCCGTCTGCAATAGTAAAGTCCACCCCCGGGACTGCACCGCAGCAGATGACAACATTTGTTGGAGTATCGAGGTCAAGATACACGGGGCCCTGCTCGAAAGACTGGGATCCGTCAACCTTCAAGGAAGCTGTAAAAGAGTCGCTAGGTGTGTACAGAACCGATAAACGACCGGCCGTGGCATTGTAACTATCGAGTTCATGCCCGGTGGTGGGATTTTCTACGTAACCATCCCGCTCGTTGTGAAACACGCCGAATCGTACACTTAAAAGATCCGACAGTGGTACATTGATGATGCCTCTCACCGTCTTCGAATCCAGATTACCAAAGCCGGCGGCAATTTCGCCTCCGAAGTCCTTTGTTGGATCTTTAGAAACATAGTTGATGGTACCCGCTACTGCATTGCGGCCGAAGAGCGTGCCTTGAGGTCCACGCAGAACCTCGATCGTCTGCAAGTCAAACTGTTCCTCGTAGGACGCGATGGCGCGGCCGACAACAACACCGTCGATATAGGAAACCACTGCGGGATCCTGCCCGGTTGTCCCCCCATTCTGGCCAATGCCTCGAATAAATAATTTTGGAAAGCCACCCGATTCGCCCGCGTTAAAGCTTGGAATGAGTTGCTGGAGATCCTGAGAGCTCGTAATTTGACGGGTCTGAATCTCATTAGCATTAAGTGCGGTGATAGCCGCCGCATAACCTTGCACGGATACACCGGTACGCTTCGCTGAAACAATGATTTCTTCAATCGGTACTGAACTTTCCGTTCCCGGGACTGTTGGGGACGGCGCCGCAGGTTGGCTGGGCGCGATTTGTTGCGCTTCAGTCTCTGCAAACCCGGCCGACGGTGCAACCATGATCGCCAACCCAACCGAGGGCCAAATCATTTGACGTAAAAGTTCACTAGAGCGAATTTTGCTTGATTGAAACATGCCCCCCACTCCCATTGGTTTTTTTCTAGTTGCAATGACGGAATCGTGATTAACCGCCATTAGCTCACGGCTCGCGCCATCAGCCGCTTTGTCTCGTCCGTTTGGACTAGGCAGCTTTACCCTACAGCGTTTGGTTTTAGGGTTCAAGACTTATTTTGACGGCAATTGGAGCGCGATGCAGGCTGCCTCGCGAGGCCGAGCTACATGATTGCGAGCACCGGTCCACCGAACAGCTTAGCTACCGGTCCGAGGCCAAATTATGACATGAAATCAGTCGGCGTTCGGCTAGCGTCCGCGACAATCACAGGCTTGATTCGCCTTGTACTCCGAATCAGTACAATGGCGCTTTCCGTCGCGCCGGGGAGGCAAGCGTGCGATCTTTTTCAGATGAGCGGCTCTCCGGATGATGACGAAGTAACTTCCCGGCTGCTTGGCGATCGTGGGGGTAGAGCTGCGCGATCATAAACCTTTATCGACGCAAGCAGAAGCTCAAGGGACGACGCCGGTAGAAGGCTTCGAGATCATGTCATGTAGAAGGTCTTATGAACGGAGGTATGGCCAGCCGGTATAAGGTCCTGCCAGCGCCGCCATGCGACCATCCGATCGCAAGACTGACGGCGTGCCGTTGCGGACAGCGAAGCGACGGCCGGAGGTCGATTGGGATGATCGCAACTTTGCACTGCACGGACGGATGAAATGGCCCGCCGCGCTGTGTGTGTAGTCCGTCAAAATCTCTTGGGCGAAGGACATGCCATCACTGCCCTTGTGTATCCCTGTAAAGGCGTCACTAAATCGGGAAGGGCCTGATAAAGAATGTCCCCGGTCCTATGTGCGAACCTCCAAACGCCATCTTCCTTGACGCATTCGTCGTGGTAGGTGGCGAGAAAGAAATAGCCCTCCTTCCGTAGGTTACCCCACTCAGCGACGTAACTCCGGGCTTTAGCCTTTTCGTTGTCGACCGAAAGGACACGCGTTCCTTGCACGACCTGGAATACCCAATCGAAGAGTTCTATACCCTTGGTCACTTGCGCGAGGACACTCGCGCGGCCCTCAGCTTTAAAGTGGCCATTGACCTCCCAAATTCCGCTCTCGCTAAAGTTATCGGCGAACAGATCAAGGTCCTGAAGGTTTATTGCATCGCAATAACGCAAAACGAGGTCGCGAACACCTTCAATGTTTTCTAAATCCATTTTCCTGATCCCCATCATGTTGCTTCGTGAGCTTCGCCGAAATGTTGCCACCAAAGTTGAGTCGGCATCATCTCGGAGGTATCCTTGATAAACTTGCCTGCCAAGGACCTAATCTAGTCCCAGAGCGGTACGGTTTAAACGCACAAATGGAAACACGCCGCCAGGACCGTGTGATCGCCCCACAGGAACGCGTTTCGACATTGCCTCCGCGATCGTACGACACGCTTGCTTCCCAACGCGCACAGCTACAACCAAACTATGTTTGATTATAGCAAGGGAATTGCCGCTGTCAATTTGCATTGGGAGTTGGTTGCGTCGATAGGCGTAGCGGCAGCTCTCAGTCGCGATAACGTCACGTCAAAATTCGCGAAGCCACGCTATGACCCTTGACCCTGGTAGAAACTCGTGAAAACAATCGACGTTCGATAAATGTTTAGCAGATCATAAACGTTCAAATGCGTATTATAGTTTGGTTGGAGCTGGCTGAAATCGTGGGAGATGCGGGTAGCGTCGATTCGGCGCGGCACGCGGACATTTCGCAATACGGTATTCAGTAACACGGTCCGCCGCTATTCCCTTAACGGTTCCTTTGCGCAAGCTTTTGGCCGGGACGTCAAAGGCACGCGACTTTCGATGGCGGTAACTCAATAGGTGCATGCGGATGAAGATCGGAATAAATACTGTGTCGATGCGTTTCGGCGATGTTGTCGACGGAACGTTGTTGGCGGAATCTCTCGGCTATGACTCCATTTGGCATGGAGAGCATATTCTTTTGGCAAATGAGATGAAGGTTCCGTATCCCGTGCAACCCCAGCCTTACGGGCCGCAAGAATTCATCGACATTTTTACTCTCTTAGCATATCTCGCTGCGAAGACTAAGCGCATTCGACTTGCCACTGGTGTGCTTGTTCTCCCGCTACGTGCGCCTATTCACGCCGCGCGCGCGATCGTTGGTATGGATATTCTCTCAGGGGGCCGTTTTGATCTCGGCGTCGGCGTGGGTTGGAATCAGGAAGAGTTTGATGCGGTGGGGGTTGATATTCGCGAACGCGGCGCTCGCACCGATGAAATGCTTGAGATGCTCCAGATGTTTTGGTCATCGGAGGACGTAAAGTTTCGCGGGAGACATTACGATATACCCAGCGCACCGTTCGATCCAAAGCCGCTGACTAAACCGCGGCCTCGCGTCTTCGTGGGAGGCTTTGCGGATGCGGCATTGCGCCGAGCCGCGAAATGGGACGGCTGGTATGGGGGCGGATCGGTAGAGCTTGTTGAACGTCTCCGTGATAAAATCAGAGGCTACCGTGTAGATTTAGGTTTGGATCAACAGCCCTTTGAAACAGTAATCCTACGGATCGATGCGCCCAGCAGATCCGAACTTGAGTCCTATTTCTCGCTTGGGGTTGATCGCATGGTAGTTACTCCCTGGGGACGAGATTATTCGAATGCTCTAAAATGCATTGAGACGTATGCGAAGGAAATCGGTCTGACGCCGCAATAAGTAGGTCTGCCGAGCTTCCGATAGGTCGGTGGAATCACGCAAATCTACGATACCCATTTTGTATCTCACGTAGACAAACGAGTGCCAAAGATTTGTTGTAAACGGTAATCACCCCTCGCGCTCTTCATCGGTATCGACATCGACGTCCTCAACCGCGTCCTCCGGCGTCAGGGCCGGTGCGCTTTATACCATCAGTACGAAGTGGGATGTCGGCTTGGCCGGCTGGCCGGACCTTGGCCAGGAAGCGTGCGCTGGTCGATTGCGCCCCTAATCGCGCCGAACTTCGGTACGCGTCCGGGCATGGTCATCCACGCCGTTGAGCAGACCGCGTCGAAAGTGGATCGAGTGGAAACTACTCACAGATCTTCCGGTCGAACCTGCGGCGAAGCTGTCGAGAAAATCAAATGGTACGCCATGCGTTGGAAGATCGAGGTCTTTCATAAAAGCCTAAAGTCTGGATGTCGGGCGGAGGATGCCAAGCTGCGGACTGCCGATCGACTAGCGAACCTGGTCTCGGTCTTCTGTATCATCAGCTGGAGAGTACTGTGGCTGACAATGCTGAGCCGAACGTCGCCCAATGCCCCACCGACCGTCGCGCTTACCGACAATGAGATCCTCCTCCTCGACCGCTTGGTCGGTGACGCCGGCAACCGCAAGACACAGTCCGGCACTTTGGTCTTTTACCTGACGAAGCTCGCGCGATTGGACGGTTACCTGGCATGAGCCTCAGTCCTCCGCCAGGAAACACGTTCGTCTGGCGCGGACTTACGCGGCTCACCGATATCGCGCTCGGCGCAGAGCTCACGGCGGCGAATTATGTGGGTAATTGAAAGCATAACCGGACGCGTACGCTAAATCCGTTCGATGATGATCGCCGGCGCCATACCGCCGGCGGCGCACATGGTCACGAGACCGCGCTTAAGATCGCGGCGCTCCAGCTCATCGAGAAGTGTGCCGATAAGGATAGCGCCCGTGGCTCCGATCGGGTGGCCAAGCGCAATCGAGCCGCCGTTGACATTAACTTTGTCACGATCGAGATCGAGATCGCGGACAAATTTCTCCACGACGATCGCAAAGGCCTCATTGATCTCCCAGAGGTCGATATCCTTCGTTTCGAGTCCAGCCTTATGCAACACCTTCTTCGCAGCGGGGACCGGCGCGTTGAGCATCAACGTCGGATCGTCGCCCATATTGGCCATTGCAACTATACGCCCTCGACGCCGCAGCCCGTACCTCTCAGCATAATCCGGTGAAGCCAGCAGCAGAGCCGCCGCACCATCCACCACGCCAGAGCTGTTTCCAGCGTGGTGTACATGCTTGATTTTCAGATCCGGAAATTTTTGGTTGATAAGGCTTCGGTATGTTGTTCCATGTTCATCTAGCGGCAGGTCCGCAAGTAGTTCGAACGCCGGCTTGAGCTGTGCCAACCCCTCGGCCGTCGTTTCGGGGCGCGGATATTCGTCCTTGGCAAGAACCAAATTGCCCTCCTCGTCCACAACTGGGATAAGACTATTATCGAAACGGCCGTCAGCTATGGCACGTGCGGCGCGGCGCTGGCTTTCGAGCGCAAGCGCGTCCAACTCCTCGCGACTGATCCCTTCCATTGATGCGATAGCATCGCCGCATACACCCTGGTGCGACTGGGGATGCAGTCGCTCAAGCCTTGCGTTGCCCGACCCCATCCGCATCGGCTTTTGACCCGTCGTCAGCTCTTCCTGTGCCATCAGAGCGGTGAGCGACATCATTTCGCTCCCGCCGGCGATTACGAGATCTTCCATTCCCGACATGATTTGCGCCGCGGCGAGGCTGACGCTTGTAATGCCGCCGCCGCAGAAGCGATCGAGCGTCACCCCACTGGCTTTGATATCGTAGCCGGCATCGAGCGCCGCCATGCGGGCGAGATCGCCACCTTGAATGCCTTTCTGCGCACTCGTCGACCATATAATGTCGTCGATATCCGCCGTGCGGAGATTGTTGCGCTCCGAAAGGGCCCGCAACACCGCGGCAGCAACGTGCTGCGGATGCATATGCGCCAGTGCGCCCTTGTTAATCTTTCCAATGCCACGCGGGGTCCTAACCGCATCGACTATCAACGCTTCGCTCATGCCAGGTCCAACTCTTGGTAAAAGAAACGATTATCGTAGATCCATTCCGGAGCAATCCTGTCCGAGCGTCTCCGCCATAGCTTCGATGCGTAGATTGAGCGTAACCCCATCGCCATATTCCAAAGTTGCTCTTCATCTAACCCACAGAATGTCACCATCCGCGCCCTCAACGGCATACCCTGGTGTACCTATGGGTTCGCTCGCGCCATCGACAAGAAAGGCAATGTCCGCCGTGCTGGTCCGTAAGACCTTGGCCAGAAAACGTGCCCCATTAGGATTGCGACCTATGATGACGCCGAACTTCGGGCAGCCATCGCGATCATATAAAACCGTGTAGGTTTCGATCACACCAGGGCCAACATAGTTCCTCATATGCGACGGAACTGCGCCGCGCGCGGCATCGGCGTCGGCCTGAAAATCGAAGTCGTGCGGTAGGATGCCGGTTTCTAGGCGGTCGCTGCTCAGAATGATTGCATGGTTATGAGTTGCTATGCCGCCGTTTCCGAACAGCAATCCCGTGCGGCCATTCCTACGCAGTGTCTCAACCATGCTGACAACCGCGTGGCTCATATAATTGCCGATGGGTCCACCGCCGAAGGTCAGCCCGCCGAAGACGGTTGCGGGTTTGTCCAATGGCCAATCGATCAGGCGCCGTGCCATTTTCGGAACGCACGGGAAACAGCTGTAGAGCTCCACGAAGTCAATATCGCTGGCGGAAAGACCATTCAATTCAAGTGTACGCTGCAACGTGACTGCCATGCTGGACGAGTAATCATAGCGATCGCGCGCAAGAAAATCTTCAGGTTCATGAGCTGCTGCGCCCCTGCCAATGTAAATAATATCATCTTCTTTGAGGCCGCTGGCCATTGCGCGTCCAAGACTTGTGACGATGAACCCGGCGCCTTGATTGACCGAGCTGTTGGCGACCATAAATTTATTATAGGGAAAGGCGATCGGACGGTTATCGGAAGAAGGGCGAATGATCTCCTCGACCGACTTCGGAGATGTGATCCATGCGCCCGGATTCTGTGCTGCGATCTGCGACAGGCGCGACCAAATCTCGCCAGTCTCCCGTTGACCATCGGCCAACGTTTGACCATAGGCAGCGCGGAGTGCGTTTTCATAGAGCGGGTATATGTCCACCGGCGTCGTTAAGCCGTACCGCTGCCGGTAGGATGCGGGTCGCTCCAGCACTTCGCGTGTAAGATTATGATTTGACTGACTGTCGTGCGCAGTTGCGGCGGCGCGCTGGGCCTTAGTTCGCAAGGCTTCTCCGCCAACAACGGCGGCGATTTCAATCTCACCGGCTGCGATCCGATTGGCTGCTTCATTCAACAGGAGAATCGGGCTATCCCCGCTGGGCGTTGCTGTTTGGTAACAGACACGCGCCTTTGCGCCGAGGCGTTCCGCCAGAGGGCCAGAGACATCCCCCAGATGCCAGAACGATATCTGAGCCACGACTGCCAGACTATCGAGCTGCGAAAGCCATCCGCCTTTGGCGTCGGCGTCCGCTGCCCGGAGAGCTGCTTCCATAAGTCCCAGTGAATCCAGGCCATGGGCCGGGTCCAACGGCCTGTCGTTAACCTGCCCCACTCCGATAATAACTGGAATGAGGAGTTCCCGTTCAGCCATGCGCCTTCTCTAACATGCTCGGCCTGCGCACTTTTTTTGTAATCATCGCCCTCTCCAAATTGGCATGCGCTTTTCCGCAAAGGCACGGGGACCTTCGCGCGCATCATCGGATTTTCTCAAAGCGGACAACTCCTGGATCGTCTGAGCCCATAGCGCCTCCTCCGTTCCCACCTGACCTCCGGCCATACCGCGTGCGATCCGTTTCGAAGCCTGTACCGACAGTGGAGCATTGCAGGTTATTCGCGCTGCCAGTTTCAAAGCCGCATCGAGTACCTGGCTTTGCGGAACAACAGCATTGATGAGACCCAGTTCAAGTGCGCGCTGTGCGGTGATTGGATCTCCGGTTAGCAGTATTTCCATTGCGATTTTGGGCGCCACCTGCATTCCCAGTCGGAATGTGCCACCGGCGGCCGCAAGAATACCGCGCTTGACCTCTGGCAATCCGAATTGGGCGATATCGGCAGCCACGGCCAAATCACTCGCCAAGGTCAACTCCGTGCCGCCACCCATTGCCACCCCGTTCACTGCGGCGATCGTGGGCTTGCTAATATGATGGCTGGTGTAGCCGGCAAAACCCCAAGCCCTCTGAGCAGCATCGTCCGGGATGAGATTATCGCCTTGAGACAAAGCCTTGAGATCGGCGCCGGCGCAGAATGCTTGATCACCCGCACCCGTGATGATGACGGCTCGGACTGACGGATCCTTATCCGCCTCCTCAAGCGCTGATCCGACGCCGACGTGAACGGCGCAGTTAACAGCATTGCGCACCTCCGGCCGATTGATCGTCACGATCATCACGTGGTCCGTGCGATCAATCAAAACGGCGGATGGGATATGTAGCTCGGCCATGCCTCTTTCACCATTAATCTGCCCAATGTCTTAGTCTGATAGACGCTTCACACCGGCATGGTCGATGCTTCGTTGACGTTTCGACATACCCATCATGCGCTGTCCGCCTCATAGCGAATAATGAAGGCCTAGCAGCAGACTATATTCGCGCTTATCCGACGGATGCGCGCCGTATCGCCCGTGGTTCAACTCCCGCTAATGGCTCTAATCCTGCTTTGTCCTCCTGCGGCTCCGTTCAGTATCTGCTGATAACGATGGCTGAACGTCTCGTCGGAAGGGCCTTGGCGGGACGCCGCGACTTAACCTCTTTATTAATCGTACGATGTTTGGTATTCGTCAATTGTGAAATGCGCAAGAGGCGCTGGAAGAATCGTCCCGGAATATCTGCGAATGGACGAGCCGGGGATCGATTCGGAAATGGCCTAAATTCCGGCGAGCGCACTTAGATAGTTATGTCAGCCGCAATCACTTGTAGGTGCTGCGGATATTCGTCCTACTTTTGAGTTTGGAGGCATAAAACCATGGTATCTCCCTGCCATAATCACGGCGCTCTAGAAACATTCCGGTCGATGGGTGGTCGCCTCCGAAATTGGGGGCGCTGGGGTGATACGGATCGAATTGGCACCCTCAACTACATCACTTCTGAGCGCCTTGTCGCGGCGGCGGCCACCATCAAAAGGGGGAAGATTTATGACCTCGGGTTGTCGGTGGGCTCGCAGGGAATCCAAGCTCCGGGCGGCGCTCGCATCAATCCGGTTCATCTCATGTCGGTAACACCCCTCGATTATCGCGGTCGAGAGGACGGGTTGATCGTGTCCGACGACTATATCTTTATGGCTCTACAGGCAGCGACCCATTGGGATGGACTTGGTCACGTCGGCTATGATGATGCGTTCTACAACAACGTAGCAAAGGATAGTATTACAAGCATGGGCGGGTCAGCGATCCTTTCGATCGACCAGATTGCGAAGAAAGGGGTCGCGGGTCGGGGAGTCCTTCTAGACATAGCGGCACTACGCGGCGTGGAAATGATTGGGATGGAGAAACCTATCCACGGCGAGGAGTTGGAGGCGGCTGAGGCTCGCCAAGGCGTGAAGGTTGGTCCAGGTGACATATTAATCATTCGTACTGGCTGGATCCGCCATTTCACTGTTGATCGTAATCCCGCGACGTACTGGAAGGTGAATCCCGGATTGCATTACAGCGCAACAGAATTTTTATATGAGCGGGAGGTGGCTGCGCTTGCCGCCGATACTTGGTGTATCGAAATGATCGAGTCTTTGGCGGATTTTACCTTGCCCTTCCACAGTATCGCCATCAGAGACATGGGCATGACGCTTGGGGAGAACTTCTATCTCGAAGCGCTGGCTGCAGATTGCCTGGCAGATGAGGTATGGGAGTTCTTTTTTTCGGCGCCCCCCATCAAAGTAGAAGGCGGCGTCGGATCACCTGTTACTCCAATCGCGATAAAGTAAGCCGTCCCCCAAACACTATCAGGAAATATCATGGGTCACGATAAGTTCGCGAGCCTCGCGAATGGAGGCGCTCCGCTTTATGGGGCAATGGTTACATTCGATTGCATATCGACAGCGGATCTACTTTCCTCCACTGATTTGGATTATGTGGCGATCGACTGTCAGCATAGCCTCATCAGCCATATCTCAGCCGGGCGTATGTTGCACGCAATCAAGCGCCCGACTATGGCTACCATTGTCCGAGTGGCTGCGAATCAAGCGGCGGAAATAGGTCAGGTTCTGGACGCGGGCACTGACGCGGTTATTGTGCCGATGGTCAACAGCGCAGATGAGGCCCGGAAGGCTGTCGCCGCCTGCCGTTATGCTCCGGATGGCGTGCGGAGCTACGGCCCGATCCGACGGGGGATGGCTGATAGTATGGACCCTCAAAAACTCGAAGCCCGCGCGAGTTGTTTTGTGATGATTGAAACGACGGAAGCAATCGCCAACATCTCGGAAATTTGCGCGGTACCGTGCTTAGCCGGCGTCTACCTGGGTCCGGGGGACCTTTCCATCAGCATGGGCCTGCCAGTTTATGCGAAGGAGATTCCAGATCAGCTTGCACGTGCGATCCGCCGGGTCGGCGAAGAATGCAAGCGAGCCGGCATCATTGCAGGCATCCATGCAGGTTCAAGCGCTCGCGCAACCGAATTAATCAAAGACGGCTACCGGATGCTCACGCTCGGTCTTGACCATGTTTATCTCGCAGCCGGGATACGAGCAGACTTGTCGGCGCTTGGCCGCTGACTGCGAGATACCGATGAAGCCCTTTCAGTTCAGCATTCGCGATAAGGCGGCCCCGATCTCGGTTGAAGGATACCGTGCGCTCGCAAGGAAATCCCTACCTAAGATGATTTGGGCGTATCTCGATGGCGGGGCGGAGGATCTTGCTACCTTGGTGGACAACCGACAGGCTTTTAGCCATTGGAGGCTGAACGGTCACGTTCTTCAAGGGATCAAAACGCCCATTCTCTCCTCTGTCATTGCCGGCACCAATGTTGCGCTACCTATCGGCCTGGCGCCGACCGGCCTCTCAGGATTGATCCATTCCAGCGGGGATGTTGCAAGTGCCCGCGCCGCGGAGAAAGCCGGCACGCGCTTAATATTAAGTACAGCTTCGTCTTACTCCCTTGAGGAAGTAGCTCAAGCGACGGCTGATAACCATTGGTTTCAGCTTTATCCGTATAGCGACCGTGACAGGGTCGGAGCGCTTATTAAAAGAGCAAGGGCTGCGGGATACACGGCGTTGTTTGTTACCGTGGATGTACCAGTGATGGGCAATCGCGAGGGCGAGCGGCTCACTGGAATGGGTGTGCCGATCCGGCTAACTCCCGGCCGCTGTTTGGACTTTGCCTGTCATCCGCGATGGATAAGCGGCTTCCTGCGCCACAAGCGCGTCGCTGCGATCCATTACATGGAGCCTGCGGAGGGAGGCACAATCATGGACCAGATGAAGCGGGACAGCGCCGCTGCAGCGCGCTCGATCGGACTCCAAGCCCGGTATATGCAGGGCGATCTGGATTGGGATGATCTGGCTTGGATACGCGACCAATGGGAGGGCAGACTCTACGTCAAAGGCGTGATGCATCCGGATGATGCGGCGCAATCAGTGGATAAGATTGGCGCTGACGGTGTTGTCGTGTCCAATCATGGCGGCCGACAACTTAATAAGCTTCCCGGAACGCTTGACGCACTGCCAAGCATTGTGGAGAGGATAGGTGGTCGTGCAGAAGTTTATCTCGATGGCGGAGTGAGACGCGGGACGGACGTTATCGCTGCACTGTGCCTCGGCGCGAAGGGCGTGTTTATTGGCCGCCCGTATCTCTACGGTCTCGCGGCGAACGGTCAAGATGGCGCTTCAGCGATCCTAAGCATTTTCCGGGAAGAAATGGAACGCGCTCTGATTCTAATGGGCTGCAAGTCCGTGGCTGACTTGAACAAGTCGTATCTCTTTTCCCGATCGGACGAACACAACGTGAGATTATTTTCAACTCGCGCAGATAATGTTTCAAATCTCGACGATTTCCGGCCAGTAGCGTGAGCGAGCCCGGTTTCTCCTTCTGGTCGGAGAGAGCCATTGGGCAGTTTGGCTAGACAGCAGGGCATATTCCGTAGGCGTCGCACGATGAAGGCCCACGCCGCACTCCCTCCGCGAGCAGAATCCCTTCATGTGGCATGGCGACAAGGCGCCCCTCGCCGCCCCCTAGTGAACTGCATCTATCGTTTGCGACTGAGAACTCGCCGCCTTTTAGAAACGCTAGGAGCCGGTTTTGCTAGCCGGCTTCAGATTTCTCGCCTTTTTAGGAGGCCAAGGACAGCTCCCCCATCCACGATGCGTGGCAGCATATCTTGCAAACCTGCCATCGATCGGCTAGAAACCAAACGACGATTGGTTTCTAGCCGCCGTCTCTGGTAGGCTTGTCAGTTTGGTGTGCACAGAACGAGTGGACGGCGCAGATTCATCCAATCGATCACTTAGCGACAGATTAGCATTCGAGAGACACCGCGGGCCTTCCTGGAGCTTTCTAACTCAGGCGACGAGATATGTGCTCGAACCGATTTGAAACCGAAGGTGGAGAAGCGCTGCTTTCGGCCTGCGAAAAAAGCGGAGCGTGACATGAAGATTCGAGCGATAGATCGGGATGGCGCGGAGCATGTTCTCGAAGGCATCGACGGTTGGACGATGATGGAGATTCTGCGCGACGCAGGTCTTCCGATAGAAGGGGAATGCGGCGGTGGTTGTGCTTGCGCTACATGTCACATCTATGTCGAGCACGATTGGTTTAAGAAGCTTCCGGCACCCGCTCCCGCAGAGAGCGAATTATTAGAATTCGCCCACGCTGTCGAAGCAAATTCGCGGCTAGCGTGCCAGATTGTCTGTCAGCCGGATATTGACAACATCGCAATCACTTTGGCTAAGAAAGCGGCGAGCGGCTGAGGCCGCACTGGCCTCCCTCCCGATGGACACGGATGCTCCGACCTTTTTCAACCTGCTCCCACTCTCGTTCAATACCAGATGGCGTTCGTCACAGAGGAACTGGAATGATCTCGGCAGAGTTTAGCGCACTCCCATCAGAGTAAGGCGTCGGCGCGATCGGCGAGTTGGGTTGGGCGCTGCGGCGTGTGCCCAGCCATTTCCTATGCGGAGGATCCGAACTCGACCATGATTTTCCCCTCGGCCTGCGCAGGGACTTGACCTTCAAGAATGGCCGCAACCTCGTTCAGAGTAATAACCTTAGTATTCATGGCAGAGACGTCTAGTTCCCCTCGGCAGATACGTGAAAGTGTTGCCGAGAACTCATCAGGCGTATAGCCTGTGGAAAATCTTAACTCCAATTCCTTGTCTATTGCGAGAGCCGGCTCGATTTCGTCTTTAGTCATGCAGACGCCAACCACTACCAACTGTGCGCCTTTTGGGGCGGAGGTGAATATCTGATTGAGGATTCCTGCTGCTCCAACACACTCAAAAATGACAGCCCTCCGCGCGTTGGCTTGTGATTCAGCGAAGTCGAACAGGCCGGCAGCAACGCCGAACTCCGCCCAGCAACTGTGTGGATCGAGCACTGCGGGATCCGTCACGACATCAGCTCCCAGCTTCTCCGCGAGTTGCCGGCGTTCGGCGGAGAAGTCAACTGCGATCACTGGAGCGAAACCGCGAGCCCGGAGTTCGGCAACCACGGCAAGACCGATCGGCCCGCATCCGATAACCATGTAAACGGAGTTTGCGGTGTCCGCTTTCGCCACCGCATGGACGGCCACGGCCGTCGGTTCAGTCAAAGCGGCAACACTGCTCCCGACGCCGTTCGTCACGGGGAACATCATGCTTTCGGTCAATACCATGTATTGTCCGAAGCCGCCGGGATACCGATTGGAATATCCGACTACCTCTAGGCCCTTTTCGTCCGTCGCAACGGAGATCGCGCAGACGGAATCACCCTCCTTGAGTTTCTTTTGGGTATCAGGCCCGAAGGCGACGATTTCAGCGCAGAACTCGTGACCGAAGACCATGTCTTTCGAGGAGTCGAGCTTGCCCCAGAACTGCCCGTTGCGTTGACCTGCCTCGATGAGACCATCGAGGTGGTGAAACGCATGCAGATCAGATCCGCAAACCCCGCAGTGCAACACGCGCGCTAGAACCTGGCCGCTTTTCGGTTTGGGAACATCGATCGTATCGACCACGATCTTGTTCCCCCTTTTTATGGCGGCAGTCATAGTCGCCATGCCTGAGTCTAACCGTTGAATGTGGTCCATTCTCTCTCGTTTCTGTCTCGTTTTAGGAGATAGGACCATAATCGGCCTCATCGCCGCGCAAGCACGCTAATCTCCAGGAGCGGATCGTTTCACCGAACGGCGTTTGGAAAAAAATGCCACGGGAGCTGTGCGCAGTCAACAACGCGGCACCCCGACAGGACGCGCAAAGCGAATCCGCAGGCACCTAGTCTTTTCCGGCTTCGAAAATGGTGTCGCCTCTCGCTGCTGCGCTGCACTCGGCTTCGCAAGACAGTGAAATCCGATCCAGAATTCCACTCATGATCGACATTCTGTCATCGGTCCTATGTCCTCGAGAACACTGCTGGCAAGCAAAGAAGACGCTGGACCTTTGACATCCCCCGTGGCGCCTATGGGAGCCGTACCCGCGCAACATTCAGCGCGCTCTGCCCTACTTCCGACACGCCGCATGATTTACAAAGCAGAAAAATGGTCAGCGTCGCGCTAAACAGGATCGGCATGCCGCATCTTCGTTCACAGATGCCCGTTTAATCGTAACAATCAAGGGGCTGGCGGGCACGGACCTGCCGATCGCGCGCCCGTCGAACCAGGATAGCAATAAGCTCTGTTCAAACCAAACGGCGTCCGGTATTGAGGGAACTTACGGAAAGCCGCATCCAGCGCCATTGGATGTGGTGATGTATTTTGTCGCGACGACTACGTTCTCGGACAGAAAAGGAGAGAACAGAATGCTCCAGAATTGTGTTCAGAACGTAGAAACACTCATTCGATCGCGCCATCTTCCGGCGTGCAGCTTTGAATTCATAACCGGCGATATAAGGGCGGTCAGCACGCCGCCGATCGGTCGGTTTGGTAGACCTCCCGCTCGTCGTCTAAGGGACGGGAAGAGACGGCCGGACCAGCTCGGTCTTGAGATGTGTCGGTGCAATTGATCGGTGTCGGCGTTGTCGGCGCGAGCCCCTCCCGTCCCGGCTGGGCGGTAGCCGCGCACCTTCCCGCAATCGACGCGCTGTCAGAGTACCGACTGAGAGCCGTCGCAACCTCGAATCTCGACTCCGCCCGCGCCGCACAGCAGCGGTTCGGTGTACCCGGCTTTGCCGATGCACGCGAGCTTATCGCCCGGCGGGATGTCGATCTGGTTGTCATCGCGGTAAAAGTTCCTTGCCATGACCAACTGGTCGCGGCCGGGCTCGATGCCGGCAAGATGGTCATGTGCGAGTGGCCGTTGGGAATTGATATGGATCAGACCAACCGGCTCGCTCTGCAGGCGAAAAGGAGCTGCAGTGCGACACTGATCGGTCTACAGGCGTCTATGGCACCATCGATCCGATACGCTCGGGCGTTGGTCAAGCAGGGCTATGTCGGCGAAGTTCTGGGTACCGCCATCGTGGGATCCGGGCTGGGCTGGGGTCCGGTGACCGATGAGGCGCATCGCTTTGTCTATGATGCTGCGAACAACGTCACGACCCTATCGGTTCCAACCATGCATGCTATCGATGCGCTTAGCTACGTCTTGGGCGACTTTACGGAAGTGCGCGCGGAGTCCGCGATACGACGGAAGGTCGTGCAGGTGGCCGATACTGGCGAGGAAATCACAGTTTCCGCCCCTGACCACATTGCACTCACTGGACGGTTCGCAAGCGGCGCCATCGCCTCCGTCTTCTATCGCGGCGGCGTCTCGCGTGGTGACAATTTCCGCTGGGAGATCAATGGCAGCGAAGGCGATCTGATCCTGACCTCACCGGTCGGCAACATGCAGCTTGTTCCGCCGTTGCTGTTCGGTGGCTGTGGCGAGGCGGTCGAGGTTGAAGCGATGTCGGTGCCGTCCGAATACGAGCTCGTGCCGGCTGCGCCAGAGGGACCGGCTGGCAATGTCGCGCGTCTCTACGCCGCGTTCTCGAAAGGCCTTCGCGAAGGCCGGCCCTCGGATTGTGCGCCTGACTTCGCGCATGCAGTTAAGCTCCATCGCTGGCAGCAGGCGATCGAGACGGCGGCCTTGAGCGGCGCCGGGCAACCGCTGTGAGCACTACTCACGTGCCGCGCGGCTTGTCACACGGCGGTACGATTGCGGTCGTCACGATCAGGTCTAGGCGGTGTGGACGCATTTGATCAAGATGAGAGCGCAAGCGAAGGCGATGATTGCGGCGTAATTGAGAGCGGCTTTCTCACATCGCAGAGCGAAAAATACGGCAGCGCCTCCAGGAACTTGCGCTCATCACGCCAACGTCGCCGCGGCGCGAGCGAGCCGCCCGGAAAACTGCAACCGCAAAATCCCGTTCTTCTTCCGTCATCAGCGTCACATGGTCGGCCTCCGTCAACCGACTTGCTATGAATCACGCACGAAACCCCTTAGGGCCACCAGATTCTATTTGCCGCAATCCGTCCACAACACCTAACTAAACAGTCCCCAAAAACCTCGCGAGCCGATGCTCGCGGGGCCTGATTTCATGCCCGATTCGGCGGATTGCTTTCCACGGAAACCGATCAGAAGACATAACGCGCACCAACTGTCGGAGCGAGATTGTCGTCGTAGTAATATGGGACGCCGGGGCCGTGAGGAATGGCGATGGCCAGACCGCCAGTCACGTTAGAATAGGCAATGCCGCCATAGATGTCGAAGCGCTTCGTGAAGTGATAATCCACATAAAGCGAAACCTCATTGAGCGTGCCCGCGCAGGAACTGCGGAAGCCGGCGGCGGCCGAGCAGGTCGATGGAAGACGGAAGTCGTTCTGCCACTCACGGTAGTAGGACAAGGTAATGGCGGTCTTGCTGTCGTACTCATATTTCACACCCGTCCAGAAGATCTGAACAATCTTTGTGGAATCAAGATTGTTGTCTTCGACGCCGCTCAAGACATAACCGCCCTGGGCGGTGGCGCCGATGCCCAGCGGGTTAGCCGGATTAGTCATCAAGATGTGTTCGTAACCGACAAAGAACTTGAACGGGTCCCAGCTATATTTGGCAGCGACCATAACGGCGGTGTTGTCGGTCACGATGCCATATTCGGTGTTGTTCGTTCCGACCAGATTGGCCCCGGTGATGGGGTTTGTATTGATGCTGTCGAGGGCCGACTGATACGGCGCCGACAGGCTGGTGGGCCCTAGCAACGGGTTGAGGACGCTGATTGCCTGGTTAACATGTTGGACAACGACATCGGCGGAGAAGTTAGCGTAAGTTCCACCGAGGTCGAATCCATATGCTGAGTTATGCGGCGCTTCCGGTGTACAAGTGACGGCAGTAAACGTGGAGGCGGCCGAGTAGCAGCCGCCCTGGCCGTCGGCGAATTTATACATCGCGCCGAAATGGACGGGGCCATAGGTGAGGCGATATTTAAGCGCGTCGTCCCAACGTGTGTCCTGGGTGTCGCCGCCGCCGGCCATCAGGCCGTTATAGCCGATGAACGAAAAGGAATAGGCGCCACCGGCCGGATCGTAAGCGAGCATCGCATCGGTACCGAGAGCGCGCTGACGGCCGAAGGTCAGGGTGCCGAGTTCGTCGGACGATATACCGCCATAGAGTTCGTCGTTGAAGACTTGCCCAGCGCGCGCGCCGTCGCCGGCAAAGGCATAGCTGCCCCGGGGGAGGCCGTTGTTGCGGGTGTTGGTGGCTGCCAAGTCGGCGAGTTCGCCGGACTGCGGATTGATGCCGGTCAAAGCGTTGAACACAACGGACCAGCCATCCGTAATCTCTTCCTTGGCCTTGAGGCCCAGACCCGTCTGCGACAGGTTGTTCGGCGCAACAAGGAATCGTGAGTGGTTGCCGTTCCGGTTGACCAGCGATTCGCCTTCATAGTTAGAGCCGCTTGCCGGTAGACCGTGACTGACCCAGCCCAAGCCGAGGTCATAGGTGCCGTACAGGGTGATGCCTTGCCAAGTCAGCGGACAATCGGTGAAGAAGACCTCCTGGGCGCTCGTGCAGGGTGCGAGGGTGGGCGGAGCAGCCGGAGCCGGTTCGGCGGCTGGGAGGTCGTCGGCGCGCGCCGGAGCCTGCGCTAAGCCGTTCGACCCCACTATCAGTCCGGCGGAAAGGAATGAAATCAACAAAGTCAGACGCACCACAGGTTCTCCAGTCGTTATATTCAGCTAGATATTCCGCAATTTACAGCTGTGCAAACGGAGGGTAGTTCTGTGCGTGTTGTTAGGTCGTGTGCACGGATTTGCGACCGATTGAATCGGTTTGCGCTTCGATGATTCTTGTTGGGCTTGCCGCGTGATTCATAGGAGGTCGGTTTGATTCGGGTCTGCTGTGAAAAAAACCGCCCGGAACTACAAAGCAATCGTCGCCTTCGTCTGCGGCATTATTTTGAGCAAATCCGTCCACAGGACTCGGTGGTAGAACGACATGCAGTATTCACCGGGGCGCCATTCTGATGGCGCCATCAAGGCGGATGGTTTCGCCGTTGAGCATCGGGTTCGTGATTATACTCTCCACAAGCTGAGCATATTCCTCCGGACTGCCTAGACGGCTTGGGTGCGGAACTTGGGTGGACAGGCTATCCCGCGCGGTCTGTGGCAGAGTCATCAGTAGCGGAGTCAGGAAAAGGCCAGGCGCGATCGTCATAACTCTAATCCGGTGTTGCGCAAGATCGCGCGCAATCGGCAGCGTCATGCCAACGATCCCAGCTTTGGACGCCGAATAGGCGGCCTGACCAACCTGCCCGTCATAGGCGGCAACCGACGCGGTGTTAATGATCACGCCGCGCTCCTCACCTATTGGATCAACTTCGCTCAGTTGCGCGGCGAATTTGGAAACAGTGTTGAACGTCCCAATAAGGTTGACCTCGATTGCTCTGCGGAATGCGTCGAGAGGGTGTGGCTTCGCATCTCGGCCAACCGTCTTTATTGCCGGACCAATCCCCGCGCAGTTGACTAATAAACGTGCTACGCCATGGGCTTTACTTGCGGCGTCAATTGCGTCAGTGACGCTTTGATCGTCGCTCACATCGGTCCTGACAAACATCCCTCCGATTGTCTCAGCATGGGCGAGTCCGGCCTCCGTATTGAGGTCGAAGATAGCGACCCGGGCGCCAGCGCGAGACAACAACGCTGCGGTTGCACCACCCAAACCGGACGCGCCCCCAGTTACGATAGCCGCGTGCCCATGAATATCCATTCCTTACCTCTCCAAATTCAGGGGCCGGGTGGCCGCCTCACATTGAGAAACCACCGCAAACGCGTTGCCGGCGAACGGCGACGCAAAACCGCAGGCGGGGCCCTCCGAATTTTCACCCTCTCGTGAGGTATCCGGTTGCCGCCGCGACTGCCGCCACGCCGTTAATGAAGTATCGGACCGAATTAACGGGGTTCGTAAATGGATCGTCCAATCAATCAAAGCTTTGCCTATCGGCCACCCGACAACTCTGCACAGGCTACCCCGGGAGGCGCTCAAAAGAGGGAATTCCTTCCGGAATTTGATGGTACGACTGCTGGTCGATCGTAAAAATCGCGAGTCTTGGCCCTTCGAAGACCGACGGATCGTCGAACGTACCAACCTTGATGAGCGCCAGGGGAAACGCTGGAGGACGGGTAACGATATGCGTTCCGCACTCTGCACAGAACTCACGAATCGTCGGCCGTTCGAGGTCACTGCGAACGAATTGCTTCGGGGACCCCTTGGTGTAGCTGAACCCCGTAACTGGAATAGCAACAAAGAGATGCGGTGCCCCGCCCGAGATGTATTGGCACTCGCGGCAATGGCATTGCGCCTGCATCACCGGCTCGCCTATGGCAGAATACCGCACTGACCCGCAATAACACCCACCTTCCAGATTCATAATAACCCCTTCCAATTGGTCAATATGCGTTAAACTTGTTGA
Organism: Alphaproteobacteria bacterium; assembly: GCA_965276835.1. Lineage (GTDB taxonomy): Bacteria > Pseudomonadota > Alphaproteobacteria > BOG-932 > Roseiterribacteraceae > BOG-932. The sequence continues at coordinate 5,034,720 of OZ255631.1, read as the reverse complement.
GACAGTGGCAAGATCACGTCCCCGTACTTGCCGTTATTCTTCCACCTTAACCACGAGATGAGCCCGTTTCACCGTTACGACGCGCACGTCCTATTTACGGCTTTCTCCGAAGCTACCCTCCGATAAAGCAGGTTAGTCCCGCACTATTTAATGGCGACTGCATTGGGTGGAGAAGCTATGCCCCCGCGTAAATTTAGCGGGGTCGATACCAGCATGAACTCCCAGCGACCGTCGGCAGCGCAGTCGTCAGCGAGTTTATCGAGCATAAACTGTTCGCCCAAGGGCAGACCGAGCAGCGACAGAGTGCGATAGTGCAATGCGCCTTCGTTTTGAAAATCCCATGGCCACGGCTCTACCGCTGGGCAATCCGTGGCAATCGCAGCGATCCGGTTGTCCCACAGCCAAGCCACCATTTCGCGGCTATCATCCAATCCACACGCCTTTAGCTTGTCCATAGGAGCCATCTCGGTCTTCGCGTCACGTGAGGCCGCGAGATAGGCCTGCATCCAACCGGTCCGCACCAGGAGGATTGATCCTTGTTTGATATCCTGATTTTGAGCCTTGAGTGCCGCCTGAAGATCGTCAAGACTATATTTATGATTACTTAAGGGATTGACCTGCTGCCCCTGGTCCGCACGGTATCGGAAGACGTCGATTAAGATACCACGCCCGACGAAACGGTCGGCCCAATTATGAATTCCGAGCTTATCCGAATTCTTGATTTGATCATGAGTGACCCCGTTATAGTACGCCTGAGCGCGCAAATTGCCGATATGGCCGAGCCCATCCCATTGACTGCCTTCCTGGGTGTTATAAGAGTCGAGTTTGTCATCCAAACACAGGAACCCATGCTTGGAATGATCAATCTTCGTGTGATGGGTCGCTTCTCGCCCGAATAGCGGCGGCTCGGCAAAGTTGATCGGGGTGTCAAGACGAAAAACCTTACCGGCGCTAACAAGCTTAGCCGCAGCGACAATTCCTTCCGGTGTGAGGAAGTTAACGCACCCGACTTCGTCCTCATCGCCAAACACACCCCAATTGGAATCGCTCGGCGCCCCCGCCCTAGTCGGAAGTTCCTCAAACTTGGGGATCGTCTGCAAATCAATTTTTCTCATGGATCTCTCTGTCGGAGTTTGGCGCCGATCTTTCGAGTCTTCCCCGGCGCTCCCGTGGCGAAATGATCGTTTTATCGGCGCGCCCTGAACTCCACGTTCATCTTTTGCGGGGCAAAGCAGGGATAAAGCTTAGGAGGACTGGGCACTCCGCAGAAGCCTGGGCGTCGTCACACACACTTGTTCATGCTGCCAATTCACGCTTAGGCGTGAATTGTTTTAGTCTCGGCACCACGTCTGATGCGAAAAGACGCAAACTCCGCTCCGCTTCATCATAGGGCATACCGCCATAGCTGAACGAGCCAGTGAAGGTGCCCGCGCGCAGGCGCGTCGCGTTTTCAACGATACGCTCATACACCTGATCGGGGGTGCCGTAGACCTGCAGGCTGAGGAAAAAGTCTATCAGCTGATCTCTTCCACTCGCCGTGGATGCTACCTCTTGCATTGCGCGATAGCTCTCGTAGCCCTTGGTCTTGCCGAGATGATCACTCGCCAATTCGTAATGTTCTACGACTGAATCGTAGTAAGCACCAATATATTTACGCGCCAGTTCTTCAGCGCGCGCGGCATTCTTGTCACAGAAGACCCACGCGCCCGCGACGTGAAGCGGTGGCTCTTCGTTGTGGACTTCGCGATATACTTTGCTGTAGTTCGCGATATCCGCATCAATCTGCTCCCAAGGCTTCTGCGGAACTATAAGAAGACCGAGGCCTAGCTTCGCCACGACCGCAGCGGATTCAGGAGAAACAACGGGAGAAAAAACCCGTCCCTTGAAAGACTTAAAGGGACGCGGGCGGATGTCTCGCCGCTCCTGCTTTACCTGACTGCCATTATATTCACACCAGCCTCGCTCAAGCCCGGACAGAATCATCTCTGCCGATTCAACAAAAATTTCACGAGACTTGTTCTGGTCAACACCAAAGCCGCCAAACTCAACGCGACCTAGTCCGCGACCCATAGCAAATTGGACCCGTCCGCCGGATAGGTTATCAAGCATCGAAATCTGCTCCGCGACGCGCATTGGTTGATGCCAAGGCAGAACGACGACTTGGGTGCCCAGCTCAATGTGTTTCGTACGCCCAGCGAAATAGGTCAGGTACTGAATCACGTCAGGGATCATCGTATAATCGGTGAAGTGATGTTCGACACCCCACAGGGAGTCAAAGCCAAGCGGTTCGGCGAGATCCCCGAGCTTCAACTCCGCCTTATAGACATCCTGATCCGTACGCTTCGGGCCAGTCCCCTGGAACAACAGCACCATGCCGACCTTCATTATCAATCTCCGAGTAGCCTTTAAACGAACGATGTTTGGTTACCTAATAGTCCAGATGCAGGATCGACGCAACATGATATTTTTCTGCATCGTTCGTCCGATCGCGGGTGTCACGGCTCAAGCATCTTGCCGAAATTGCTCGCAGCCGCTTCCCCAGTCATCGCTGGACGGTCATGTTCATGTTTCGATAGCTCCGCGGAGCACGGATCGAAAAACTCGGCTCGGTGCATTCGTCTTTACGTTCGAATGGGTTTAAGTCGCGTCCATTCAAGATTTAAGCGTCTTTTCAGAGAGATGGATCGCGGCCGACTAACAAAAATCACGTTACTTTACTAATCATACGGCGTTTGGTATTCTCTCTCCATGGGCGCCGGTGTGCGTGACGGTTGCGTTTACGCACCAGGAGCTTTCCGCCAAAGACGACGAGGATCTCTCAGTATGGATGTCGACTTCGGTTCAGTGGAGATGGCAAGGGATCCATATCCGACACTCGAGGAAATCCGCGCCCAGGGGCCGTTGGTGTGGAACGGCAAAATGAATACCTGGATGGCAACCTCAGATGCTCACTGCCGCAGAATTCTGTCGGACTATCGCTGCTTTGGAATTGAAGGGACGTTCGAGGCGCAGCTATTCGGCGCTGACGCTTTTATCAGCATGGATGACAAAGCACGGCACGACCAGCTGAGAGGCGTTTGGAGCGAATCATTCAAGCCTCCATCTCTAGAGACGCTGCGCCTAATCATTGCCGATGTCGCTCAAGGGCTGCTTGGAGCCGTGGAGGATAGACTGCACGATGGAGAGGTCGTCGATATCATCGGCGCTTTCTCGCGCGACCTACCTGCCTACGTAATCCTCCAAATGCTGGGCCTTCCGCGGGAAATGCATCCAAGCATTGTGAAGTGGAGCGATGACATGGGGGATGCCACCTCGGCCGGCGATGATTATGAATCGCCAAAATGGCGGGCAGGTGAACGGGCTAAACTCGAATTGTCAGATTATCTTCTTGGAGAGATTCGTGATCGACGCGGCGATCCTCGAGATGGTTTAATCAGCGAGATGGTGAATTCAGGCGTCGGCGAGACGCTTTCCGATGGCGAGTTGCTACAAAACTGTCGGCAACTTCTCTTTGCAGGCAATGAAACGACGGCGAAATGGATCGCGCAGGCGATTGCGGTTTTTTCCAATCATCCTAAAGCCCGACAGGAAGTGGTCGAGAATCGCTCGATTTTGCCGAAAGCACTAGAAGAAGTCATGCGGTGGGAATCGGTGACTCAAGGCGGTCCCCGCCTTGTGCGCGGCAATATGGAGTTGGCGGGAGTGGAGCTGACCGACGGAGATCAACTCTTCGTTTTGGTTGGAGCAGCCAATCGAGATCCAGACAAATATGAGCAGCCATTATCGTTCGACATTTATCGAGCGTTGAAGCCCCACCTTAGCTTCGGGGTCGGAATGCACAATTGCCTTGGAGCGGGCTTGGCGAGGTTGGAAGCGAAAATTGCCATGAGCTCCTTTTTCGACAGATTTCCGAATTATCAGACTGTCGGCGAAGTCAAATACGGCGGCTTTATCCTACGTGGACCGTCGTCGCTTTCAATTCAGTTGACGTAGCAAATCTAAATTTCGCATCGAGCAACCACGATTTTTCGCAAGCACTGCGCGCAATAATCGCGCCAGCTAATGCTACAGGAGGAAACGAGCATGGCCCGGCCTAAAGTGATCCTACAAGTCTATCCCATGTTTCCAACAAAGGACGAAGACGAACGAAAAGCGAAGCGCCCGCTGGGCCGCGACGCTTCCATGTACCAGTGGATAGTCCACGAGTGGCTTGAAATCCTCAAGACTGCAGAAGACCTAGGAGTATGGGGCGCCGCGACCATCGAACATCACCTTCACTCTGAGGGTTACGAAGTCGGCCCAAATCCGGGGGTCTTGAATGCATGGTGGGCAGGTCAGCTCAAGAAGATGCACGTTGGAGCGATCGGCTATGTGATGGCTACGCAAGATCCCATTCGGATTGCCGAAGAAACGGCAATCCTCGATCATCTCACGAAAGGACGGTATTTCGTGGGCTTGGCACGGGGATATCAGTCTCGCTGGACTAATATTCTAGGTCAATTTACCGACTCCGTCGCCACGCTATCTGACGGAAGTGCGGCCGATCAAAAAAACAGAGATATATTTGAAGAGCGGGTCGATATGCTCCTCAAATGCTGGGAAAACGACTCTGTCGTGCTGGACGGTTCCTATTATAAGGCGCCATATCCGAGTGACCGTGGAATAGCGGATTATCCTGCTCGGGAAATCACGCGTTCGGCCGGTGCGGTCGGTGAAGTCGATGATGAAGGCGTTATACGGCGCATAAGTGTCGTTCCCGCCCCCTACCAGCGGCCCCACCCACCCGTTCTCGTCGCAACAAACAAGAGCGATGAATCCATTCGCTATTGTGCACGAAAGGGATTTATTCCGACTTATTTCACCAAGTTCGAAACGCTTGTTAAACAAAGCGAGATATATGTTCAGGAGTGCGCAAAGAACGGACGTGTTATTCCCAAAGGCGCCGGACAAAATATCGTGCGGTGGGTCCATTTCTCTGAGAGCGAAGCTCAATATGATCAGAAGCTTCGCGATTATGAACTCGATATCTTCAAGAACTTCTATAGCGCATTTTTCCCGCGCTTTGCTGACCCAAATAACGACTGGATCTCAAATATTAAAGAGACCGGTCTATACATTGGTGGCACGGTTGAACAGGTGCGGGCCGAGTGGCAAAGGATGTTTCGTGAATGTCCGACGGAATACATCACGTTGGTCGTGCATTACGCCCAGCAGCCAAAGGATGACGTACTCAAAATGATCAAGACATTCATGGAGGAAATCGTTCCATATCTAGACAGCGCGGAAACGCCAATAGCTGCGAAAGCGGGTATAGAAGTACTCGCATCCTAATCCGAAAGCGCTCTGGCAGCGATAGTGCAAAATGGCGTGCGCAGCCGATCATTTGGTTTGCCGCGTCATTCAGAGCCACTCAGATTTTGACGGCCGAGATTCTGCTGAACTTTTTAATGACTATCTGAAACGGTGCTTTCAACACGTCGCGATCATGATGCTCGAGCTAGAATAGGGGAGCCGGTAATGAACGAAATTTTTCGAGCCCGTATCTTTAACCAGGCAATCATTAACGCCAGCGCCGAGGAAGTGTGGTCCGTTCTTATAGACTGGGGCGGTATCGAGAAGCTTGAGCGCAAGGATATCGATCCCGGGGTGTTCAAACTCGATAGAGTTGAACTGATCGGCGATCCCAAACGCACGCCTCGCACGCGGGTAATTCATTTTGCGAGTTCAATGGCGCCGATACGAGAAATATTGCTCAATCAAGACGACAGGTTGATGCACTTGTCGTATTGTATGGATGGCGAAGGGCCGATGGGAATGCATAACTATTTGGCGACGACCGATGTTGATCGGATCTCGCCAGAATTATCGCAGGTGACGGTTACAGCACGATTCGATATCCCCTCCTCAAAAGACGTCGTCGGCGCCAAGGCGGTTATCGATGGTGCCCATATCGGGGCGGTTATCAGCAACATTGAGCATTACCTGGTCAAAAAAAGGGGTGCGTAGATATGGTGCCTACCAAAAAGGTCATTATCACTTGTGCGATAACGGGATCGATTCATACGCCGTCGATGTCGCCTTATCTTCCGATTACCGCCGAACAAATCGCTGAGTCTGCTATCGACGCCGCCGAGGCCGGCGCTGCGGTGCTCCATCTCCATGCACGAGACCCTATCGACGGCCGCCCAAGCCAAGATCCTGATCTTTTTCAACCCTTCCTGTCGGTTGTTAAGCAGCGCACCAACGCTGTGATCAATATTACCACCGGCGGTGCGGCGGGGATGTCGCTCGATGATCGCATACTTCCAGCTTTGCGGTTCGCCCCCGAAGTCGCCTCCTTGAACATGGGCAGTATGAATTTCGGCCTGTATCCCATGCTTAAACGCTACAAGGAATTCAAATACGACTGGGAGGAGAAGGCCCTCCTAGCGTCAAAGGACCTCGTTTTCCGGAATACTTACGGCGATATAGAGAGAATCCTCGGCAAGCTCTCCGACGGGGGCACGCGCTTCGAGTTTGAATGTTACGATACCAGCCATCTTTATAATCTTGCCCACTTCCTGGATCAGGGGCTCGTGAAGCCACCGCTCTTTATCCAGACGATCTTCGGAATATTGGGGGGCATTGGCACCCATCCAGATGATGTCGCCCATATGAAGCGCACAGCCGACAGGCTATTTGGTTCGGCATACGAATGGTCGGTCCTTGCCGCGGGCAAAAGCCAAATGAAGATTCTGGCGATAGCTGCCGCTCAAGGTGGGAACGTTCGTGTCGGGCTGGAGGATTCTTTGTGGGCGGGAAAAGGACGGCTTGCCCAGTCCAACGCAGAACAGGTTACCATTGCACGTAAAATAATCGAATCGCTTGACCTCGAGGTCGCCGGGCCGGAGGAAGCCCGTGAAAGACTTGGGCTAAAAGGGAGCGATCGCACAAATATCTACTAGGCAGCCCGCCTTGAGTTTCCTCCGCGTGATGGCTTATGCACAGCAACGATCACCATTTTTCTACATCTTAACATGTGCTCGGCCAATCTATCGCAGTGGACTGTCGGGCCACCTCAGCTGTGCACTCCGCTTGAAATTCGTCAAATAAAGCGAACGTCATTGTTTCAGCAAGCGGCCCAAGATGGCGTGAGATTCGCCGTTGGGTCACGGCACTTTTAGACAACATCGGGGAAGATTAACATGCCACCGAGCCCGATAGACAATCGACAATGGCTTCTCGAACGCAGGCCCATCGGCCGAGCCGTTGCGCACGATGATTTCCGTCTTGTCCATTCTCCACTCGGCGCACCTGCCTCTGGAGAGGTGTTGGTGCGGACCCTCTATCTCGCATTTGAACCTGGCCTTAAGGCACAGATGGAAAATGCTACAAACTATTCGACTGGCCTTAATCTTGGCGACGTTATGTTCGGTATCGGGTTGGGACAAATCATCGAAAGCCATCACGCTGCTTTTCATGCCGGCGATCTGGTGCGGGGACACCTGCGATGGCAAGAACATATTTGTGCCAAACCGGCGGACATCGGACTGGAAAAGGCCGATGCAACGGTACCTCTAACAGCCAATCTCAGCGTGTTGGGCTCTAGCGGGCTCGCAGCTTACTTTGGCCTATTCGAGATCGGAAAGCCGGTTCCCGGTGACGTTGTGGTTGTTTCGAGCGCGGCAGGTGCAACCGGCAACGTGGTCGGTCAGCTCGCCAGACTTTCAGGATGTAGAACCATCGGGATTGCTGGAGGTCCGCGGAAATGTGCCATCGCTCGCGACTATGGGTTTGATGAGTGCATTGACTATAAATCCGAGCCTGTGAAACACAGACTTCGGGAGCTATCTCCTGCGGGCGTCAATGTCTTTTTCGATAATGTCGGGGGCAGCATTCTCAATGAGGTCTTGGCATGTATTGCGTTGCGGGCACGTGTCGTGCTGTGCGGTGGAATTTCGCGTTACGAACTGCAGACACCTCCGGCCGGCCCGGGAAATTACTTTAAGCTTTGTTTAATGCGGGGTTCCATGACCGGATTCCTTTCGCTCGATTTTGCTAAGCATTTTCCAGAAGCACGCATGCGAATCGCAGCTTGGTTGCGCGCTGGACAACTCCGTGTCAGCGAGGACATTCTAGAAGGGTTTGACGAGGCTCCCGCCGCACTTATCCGCCTATATGACGGCCAGAACGCCGGTCGGCAGCTTCTGAAGCTCGCCGATCCGCCTCTACCCATTAGCGCTAGCGCGGACGCAAAGTCCTAGCTTCGGATCTATCGCTCCGATCTTGGACATTCCGACTATGGCTCTTCCAAACTGAGAAATTCTAGTCGTCTGTGAAGTACGGCATTGATTCTTCGATCAAGCGATTTTGTGGATTTTGACGTGCGCGAGGATCGCCTGGATTAGGGCGCACAAAAGTTTGGCGAACCACCTGATGAGGAGGTGGAAGTTGAAGCCGACTGCGGCGAGGAGGGCGTTGATGCGGTCGCCGTCACGTCCTTTGAGGTAATTTCGGTCCATCCGGTGTTCGGCCTTGACGTGACCGATGACGGGCTCGATCGCGGCGCGTCGTTTCATCTCGCGTTTGAGGGTAGCGGTGGTGCGGCGGACCTGGCCGGTGATCCAGACGCGGTATTTGTTGGGTTCATCGTGTCCGCGATAGCCCTTATCGACATGGGTTCGCCTGACCTCGACGCCGGTATTCTTCTGGATATCGGTGATTGCTCCGGCGAGCGTGTGGCCGTCGAAGGGATTGCCGTGCTGCGCCTTGGCGTGGAGTACGAACTGTCCACCTTTGGGCTGTGTCACCGGCGTCGCCAGCGACACTTTGCAGCCGAACTCGTAGGGCGTGCGGGCCTTGCCCTTGCCGATGCATTCGACCTCCGGAGCATGCAGCGAATAAACCTTCTGGCCGCGCTGGCGCTGATGCTGGAACAGCACCCGCACGGCGAGGGAGCGCAGCGGCGCGAAGCGTTCGGTCAGCGCCTCGTCGCCGGCGGTCTTGCGGCCGACATCGCGGATCAGCCGGCCGAGCCGCTTGCGCAGGAACCGCAGCTCGCGATTGGCGCGCTTGAACTGATGGGCATGGATATAGCGCCCGACCATGATCGCTGCCCGCTTGGCCACCCGCAGATAGCTTTGCCGCAGCGTCACTCCGTTCGCCTTGGCGAAGGCAACGACCTTGCCGATCGCCTTGTGAGTCAGCCTGGCGTCGGTCGGATGCGCGATGGCCTTGGGCTGCACCGTCGTGTCCACTGCGACCCGTTCGAGGTCCTTGGTCGCCAGCGCCCCGGTCGCGTGCGCAACCCGCAGGCTCTCCTGTAACAGTGCCGTTAACCGCTCTTCGCCCAGCCGTTGGCGCCAGCGCGTCAGCGACGACCGGTCGAACGGCGCCTCGTGCCGGAACACCGCCTCGCCGCAAAAATACTGGTAGTACGGGTTCTCGACCCAGCGTGCGCACAATGCCTCGTCCGACAAGGAATGCATGTGCTTCAGAATCAAAAGCCCCGCCACCAGTCGGATCGGCAGCGGCGGATGACCGTCATGCGACCGATAGACTTCGCCCAGCCGGCGGTCGAGGAATGCCCAATCGATCTCATGCGACAGCCGAACCAGCGGATGGCTCATGGCGATAATCTGATCCAGCGCAGGCTGCAACAGATCCTTCTGACGATCGTCCCGAGGCTGTGACATCGACCCCTCCGAGCTGAAACCCTCGGCTGAATCGAATCACAAAACGCAAAAACAGGGAATCAAAAACGCAGGAAAACCGAAACCAAACACCCAGATTCCTGCAAAATCCATTACTTGACGAGAGTAAAAACCTAAAGCCGATCAACGATCTGAGCGTTGTTCACGGACGACATTCTAGGACTCAGACAGAGCTATTAGTGTGTCCAGGGGCTTGGGATTCGCAAAAACCCACCCGGTTCTAATGGCCTTTCATGATTGCGGCTCCGGCTGGATATATGCCGGACTTTCGTCGTCCGAGACGGATCGCGTACGACGAAAATTCCACATCTTGACTTGGTCGTTCAGAGGATTGGTCCTCCGCCCCGATTACTTCAAAATCGTATAGCCGCCATCCACGTATAGCAAAGATCCCGTGATGTATTTCCCTGCATCGCTCGCGAGAAGAAGCACAGGCCCCCCCATCTCGCACGTATCAGCCACGCGCCCGACAGCAGATTGAGCGGCCAGCGCTTCAATCAAGCGAGGATCTACGCTCCCGCGAGTAGACATATCCGTCTTAAAAATTCCAGTGACGATGCAATTGGCGGTGACACCATACCGGCCAGTTTCCGCCGCAACTGCACGCATGAACCCGTGGAGCCCTGCCTTACTCGCGGAATAGGCTGCATGCTGTCCGTCAGAGTATGCCCTCTCGGTCGCCGCGGAAGAGATGTAGATTAGTCGCCCCCAGCACCGCTCCTTCATCCTCGGAACGAAAGCCCTAGTAAGCGCCGCTGCCGCAAAGAGATTAACCTCGCAAACTTTATCCCAGCCTTCGTCTGTAATGTCGACGACAGCCTCCTCCGACGGCAGTCCCGCGCAATGCACGAGTATATCGATTCGTCCGAACTGACTGAGCGCATCCGCCGCAGCACTTTCCGTCCCCATACGATCGCCAAGATCAGCTTTAAAAATTTCGGCCCTGGCGCCCAACGACGACGACAATTCAGTGCGCGTTCGTTCGAGCGTCGCCAGGTCCCGTCCAACAAGCATAAGGCTGGCGCCCGCCTCGGCCAGTACCTGCGAGATGCTCCTTCCAATCCCGCGTCCGCCGCCCGTTATAAATGCCACCTTGCCTGTTAAATCAAAGCGAGATTCGATGCTCATCCAGCGTCCTTGTCTTTAACTTTGTTATGCCGTCGCCCTTGTGGGAAGAGAGCCGAATGCCCGCTCGATCTTCCGCTGGGTCAGCCCATAGCGTTCCAAATTGTAGGTTTGCTTCTCGTACTTCTTAACCTCTGAATTACGTGCCTCCCATTCGAGCATCGAACGCCTGCCTTCATCGCTGAGCGTTATTCCGGCAAACTCATATACGTTTTGGATTGCCCCGATCGAATCATCTACGATCTGCTGGAAGGGAATCTCGATCAGTTTGAGCGATGAACCGAGGCGCTTGCGGCTGGCGTCGAATCTGGAAAGCTCGGTGGGCCAAAACATCAGAACGTCTCGGCCGATCTTTCTTAGATCGACCTGCGTGTGCACGGGGGCATATAATGTTTCGAACAAACGGCAGAGAGACACAATGATTTCATTGAAGTCACGATGGCAGTAAACAAACGTTGATCGAGGATGCGCCTCAAGAAAGGCGTCAATTGAACCCATGGTAACTGGATTTTTCCCGACCCAACGCCGCCCGCGACGCCCACCGTCCTGCCACTGCAAGTACTGTAGAATCGCCTTTACATAGTTATACGGCGGCGCGCGCGGCAACTCCCGGAGATATTCAAAATATTCCGGCGCTGGGCTTTGTAGCCAACAGATGACCTGTGCGTAAGTCATGAGGAAAAGATGGTTGTCCTCGTCCGCGTCCTCCGCCGCAAACGAATGAGCAGCAAAGGCATCGGGATCAGTAGCTTTGATCGCCGTGATCATTTGGCGGGCAGCCTCGATCCGCGGATCCAACTGGTCGGGTCTCGAATCCGGGAACGGCGCTGGGTTGAGCAGACGCCAGAACGCTTGCGATTGAAACTGCGGATCCACCGACAACATACGTGACAATTTTGTCGTGCCGGTGCGGGGCATGCCCAAAATGAGAATAGGGTCGGACACATCCTCAGCCAGTATCTCGGGATGCTCTTTTAGATCGCGATGGAATCTCAGGCGGTTGACAAGTTGACGGTGAATCGTGCTCCCGAAACCCATTAGTCCAACCGCCGAAAAGGGAACTTCACGGGTCGATTTTAGAAGCCACGCCAAACCTTCATAGAAATGGATCCCCGCAAACCCGTCGCCGAAATCATCCAGGCCAGTTTCCTTTCGCGCAGCATCCAAAAGCCTCTCCACCTCCGTCTGTATGCTGGCATCAAAATTCCTATTTATCATGTCCTATGCGTCTCTCATTTACCGAGTTCTTCCAATCGGAAAGTTGAAGCAATCTCCACCAATTGGCTGGCCGACAATCGCTTGCCGGCCGTCATTCAGAACCGAAACCTAGTTGTCAAATGGCGGCGTCGCCGATTGATCTCCTCCGCTCGTTCTCGCCGGGTAACCACAGGTGTTGCGGCATGAACAAACTGCCGAACCTGATCGAAGGGGACGACCCGCGTATTCACGATCGGATGGTCCTCGGACCAAATCCAGCGATACCAACAAGCTCCGGTAGAAAATCCACCTGTCCCGAGCCAATTTGGAACTCCAGGGTCATTCTCCGCGATGACGAGTCTGGCTATTCCGTCGGGATCAATCATCGTTTGATGCGCGTTACGACTTGTTACCGTATTTAACGGATCGATCAATGACATCCACGGTAATGTGTATAAATTGATGCCCCAATAGCGAGCATTAGGAGGCGTGAAATCGACGATGAGCGCTTCCTGTGGCGAGAGGCGAAAACGTCCAGCACCGTATTGGATCGGCCCGGCGGCTTCGGGGACATCAACCCGAGCAATCGTGTTCGCAGCCGAATTGTCGGCCAATTTCGACAGAAAGGGCAGCCAGCGAAGTGGACGGTCCAATCGACGAACGGCGGCATCAACTCTTTGGGCGATAAATTCTAATGTTGGCCGTCCCGGGGACTGACCGGCACTTCCCAGCCGCTCGATCTGCACGGGTGGTGGCTTTTGAACGTCCCAGTCATAATAGTAAACTCTTATAGTCAGGATTGATGCATAGGGCATCATGCGAAGCCAGTTGCCCCGCTGATCTTGCGCGCTAGCGGTGATTTCCAGCAGACCATTTGAGCCGATAGAGAAATCAGATAACGAGAAATCCCCGAAGTTAGTCAAATTTAGGTCAGAAACGCTAATTACAATATCGAAAATACTGGTCGTGTTTAAAGTCAGTCGGTATTCGAACTTTGGGTCGATCCGAACATACCAATAGGAGTTATCAATATTAGGACCCATCGGCCCCGAGCCGCATTCATCTTCTCGAAATACATTTGGAAAGGCGGGGTCGGCGTTCTGCACCTCCCATTCGAGAGCAGCGCGAAGCTCACCGGTGAGGAAACGCAGCACTTCAGCTTCGTCTACCGGCGTCTCCACACTCTCCATCGACATCATCTGATGTCCGGCACGCTCTAGACGCTGGCAAAAGTCCGACCAGACCGCCTTACCACCGCCAACTTCGGCCCTATCGCGGGGCTCAACGGAAGAGCGACTTTTTGAAACCACGCCCTGACTCCCCATCACGCGCGCGATATATCACCGGCAGATTCGCGCAGAGCTGGTCACAGGCTCGATATCAATTTATCGGATCTTGCGGCCAACGCGTCCGTGTCCCCAACCAGACCACCACGTTATTAATCAAACAACGGTAGGTTTAGAGTTTCTTCCGCAGCACGTCAAGGCGCAACCGCAGGCGCGCCGTCACAGGTCGATAGCCCGAAAATCGATTTTGGAACATCGGTCACGGTGCACATGTAAACTCTCGCTCCTTTAAGAGCCCCCTAATAAATGAGTGCACGTCATTCGAGCAAATCATATGTTGCATCGCAGTCCAACTGCTAACAGTGAGCCAAGAGGTAGGTTCATAATACTCTGTCTGGGCGCAAATATACTTCTGTTCCACCATCCAAAAAGATTACCTGACCGGTTACGTGACTATTTTCCTCACCCCCCAACCATGCTAGCAAGTTTGCGCAAACGACCGGTTCGGCGAATCCGTTGAGAGGGGCTGGAAGCTCTCTAGCCACCCGTTGCCGCTCCTCGCGGGTTAGAAGGAAGGATTTCGCCAGGGGCGTCAAAATCGTACCGGGGCACACAACATTAAGTGCAATTCCTGCTCCAGCCCAATCCTTCATTGGGGCATTCTTGCGCACCCACTGGGCCAACGCTCGTTTGGAGGTGCTATAAACTAAGTTATTTCCCGGAAGGGAGCGCTGGGCAGCACAAACCGCCGCGGGTTCATCGCCGTTCACCAGCGCCGCAAGAAGGAGATCGTTGATCGGGAACGTGAGCGCGATAGACGAGACAGCGACCGCGCGCGGCGCCCGCGACCTGGTTAGTAGGGGGCGCAATCCATCCAGAGTCGCAACCGCACCAAAATAATTCACTTGCGCCGTTAGCGGGCTGTCGTCAGCGATGCCGGCGACGGCAAATACGCCGTCCAATACTCCACCACTCATGTCGGTGGCCTGATCGATCATCGCGGCTCGCCCGGCCGATGTCGCCAGGTCGCTGTTAATGTCGGCATCGCGGAGATCGACACCGATCACGCGATGACCGAGCCGCTCGAGGACGTCCTTGGTAGCGGCGCCGATGCCGGACCGTGTGCCCGTTATGAGGTAAGTTCTCGACATCGTGTGGTTCTCCGATCGTTACCGGTTGTCCCGAGTATCGATAATCGCGTGCGTTTAACCGCGGGTCGGATTTGTGTTAGCTGCAGGCCATTCCTCTTTGATTAGGTTCTTGACCACCTTGCCCGCATCGGTCGTTGGCAGGGGCTCGGAGCGAATCCACCAGCGGCTCGGCACTTCGAATTGCGCAAGCGCGGTCCTACAATGGCGATCCAACTCAGACTGCGTGAGTGACATTCCCTCTTTGAAAACCAGCGCGACCCCAACTTCCTCGCCCCATTCCGGATTATCGAGGCCCACAACGGCGACTTCCCTGATCTCTGGTAGGTCGAGAAGGCAATTTTCGATATTCGCGGCGGATATATTCTCCCCACCGCGGATAATTACATCCTTGAGGCGCCCAGTAACATGGAGGAAACCTTCATCGTCAAATCGGCCGATGTCACCGGTGTGGAGCCACCCGTCATCGTCAACAGTACGATCATCAGGCAGCCCGAGGTATCCCGTCATGGCGGTCGCTGATCGGGCTAGAATTTCGCCCTGATCCTGCGCGTCTGGATTGGAGATACGCATCTCGACCGGAGCGAAGGGCCGCCCGGCTGCTGTCGGCTTTCGAATATACTCCGCGCCGCCAAGCATACATAGAGTTCCCCCCGCTTCGCTCAATCCGTAGACGACCGCGGCACTGTCTTTGATCGAGGGCAGCGCTTGGCGCATTCGTGATACGATATCTGGCGAAACAAAGGTTCCCCCCGTCCCTATCGATTTGAGGCTGCTCGTGTCCCTGCTCGCCAAGTCAGGACAGTCGAGTATCCGCATGATCATTGTAGGCGAAGCGCCCCAGCGATCGATCCTTTCTTGCTCGATAAGCCTTAGAATCTGCCGAGCATCAAACCGCCCTTCGGTCATGACAATCCGGCCGCCCGTGAGCGCGTGCGTCATGATCACCTGGATACCACCGATGTGAAACAGTGGTCCGCTAAGCAGCGTGGTGATTACGGGAGATTGGACAGTCAAATCTTGCGGCAGGCGGCCTGAAGCCGCAAGTAGATTGTGCTGGTTGGCAATCTGAGAACGGTGAGACAGAACTGCGCCTTTTGACGCTCCTGTCGTGCCTGAGGTGAAGAGGATAACTGCTGGAGCATCTTCACTTTGCTCAGGCCTCGGCGGCGCGAGATCGTGGGTGTCCGAGTCCCACGAGTTGCGAATTTCCCGTATACGAAGGCATGGAGTGACGTCCGGCAATTTTTGCGCTTGACGATCATCCGCAATGACGAGCGCCGGCTGGGTCAAGGTCAAAGCGTGCGCGACTTGCCGGTCACTCCACCAGCCGTTTGCCGAAACGACAATGCCGCCCAGACGGGCGATGGCCCAAAACGCTACTACCCATTCAACGCTATTGGGGGCGAGCAACATGACCCTATCGCCCCCCTTAATGCCATTTCCGGATAGGCGCGCAGCCGTTCGCTCGACATAGAGTTCATGCTGCTCAAAGGTAACGCGGTCCGCGCCATGAACAAGATATTCCCGCCCCTGCCACTTTCGTGCTTCCAGGAGAAGGTCAGCGATATGCCGGCGGCGCAGCTTGTACACATTGCAAGGATACGACCTCACATGCTCTTTCACGAGTTCGCGGCCCCATTCAAACACCTCTTGGCTCATGTCATGACCTTTCGAATTGGCGAGATCAGATGGAGGTAACGCGAAGGCTGCACGCGACATCTTCTTTCAGCTACAACAATCAAACGACGATCGCTTTTCCGAGGTTTGTTGACCCTGGTCAAGAAAACAATCGTCTCTCGTCGGCGCACGATCGATTGCATGCTGCTCGAGTTAAAGAACCAACACATCGAGTTTTCACTCACCGTTGCGGCCTCTCATTAAATTTACCAGATAACTATAGAGTAATTAGCTAATTTTTATACGTGAGCCGGAGCCAAGTCTTAAATTCAATTCTATGTTTCTATCGTAGGTCGGTTACATATCGGATTTTGAATGTGATCCTTGAATATAGACAACCAGCGCGCCCCCGTGGTGCCATCGACGAGACGGTGGTCACAGGTAAGCGTCACGGTCATTACACGCATCGCGACGCAATCATCGCCGATCAACCTCGGCTGACGTCTGACGCTCCCAACTGAAAGTATTGCGCTGTGCGGTGGGTTGATAATCGACGTAAAGTTCTCGATGTCGAACATCCCCAGATTGGAAACGCAAAAGCTACCGCCGGTGTATTCCGCAGGCTGCAACTTGCCTTCGTTAGCGCGAGCGCTCAGGTCACGGATAGCGCCAGCAATCTCAGCTGGCGTCTTTTTGTTGGCCGCCCTGACGATCGGTGTGATGAGGCCATACTTGGATGCGACCGCTATGGCGATATCGACGTTGTGATGTTCCGCAATTCCCAGGTCGGAATAACTCGCATTCACCTCCTTTACCAGTTCAACGGCAACAGCCGCAGCCTTCACTATTAAATCGTTTAACGATAGCTTTACTGGCTCTTTGGCGTTGTGCTCTTCGCGCAGCGTTATGAGATTTTCCATCTCCACTGTGACGGTGAGTGAGAAAGACGGTATGCTTGAGGCTGCTTCGGTTAAGCGACGACTTACGAGCCGCTGCCGACTCGTTAATTTCTTTAAGTTGTAGCTGCCAGGGGGCATCCCCAGTTCCTCGAAGATTGCCTCGGCTGTCGCACTTTCCGTCATTATTGATGCCTCTCGTCCAATTTATTCACAGAATATTTCTTCTAGAACGTGAAGTTTGGCTCGAACGCTGAACAGTCTCGGCCAAAATCAAGATCGCGATCGTCGTTCCTTGCACATGTGCCAACTCTTAGCGGTCAAGCCAGAGTTTCAAAGGGCATGAAGTCCAAGAAATCGCCATATTCGACATCCTCCATGGTTTCCTTCAGCTCGATAAGACCGTTCGCCCAAACTAGGGAGCTGATCTGCGCCGAACTATTTGATGGGTAAATTGTAGCTCGAAGGCAACCGTCGCCGTCACGCCTGAGACGAGCCCGCAGATATTCCCGTTGCCCCGGCTTACGGTGATACTTGAAGGCGGCAATCACGGGTATTCGCAGCGTCGCCAAGTCGACTGCCCGCATCCCCATCAGTCGCAGCAGCAGTGGCCGCGCAATCAGCCAAAAGACGACCATCGCCGCCACTGGATTGCCCGGAAGCCCGATAAACGGCGTTCCCGCAGCCTCGCCGAATGCCACAGGCTTACCCGGCTTGATCGCTAAATTCCAAAAATCGATTGTGCCAATCTGGAGTAGGGCGGCACGGACATGGTCGTTGTCGCCGGCGGAAACTCCGCCGGTCGAGATAATCAGATCATTATCTACCGAAGCGGCAGAGAGCTGATCGCAAAGCGCCTCAAGCCGGTCGGGTACGACCCCGAGATCTGACACTTCCGCGCCGAGCCCAAGTAGAGCCGCGCGGATTGCGTGCCGGTTTGCGTCGTAGATGCAACCGTTTGGCAGCGGCAACCCCGGCGAACGGAGTTCGTCGCCGGTCGATAGCAGGGCAACGCGCAGGCGTCGGCGTACCATGAGTCGCGAGCGGCCGGCGGCCGCAACCATTCCAATGTCTTGCGGACGCAAGCGCGTCCCAGCTGCGATCACAAGACTGCCTTGTGCAACATCCTCCCCCATCAGCCGGCGGTTAGTGCCTCGACGGAGATCACCCGGCACGCAAACAAAGCCGTCGTTGAGTTGGCAATCCTCCTGCATCGCTACAGTGTCAGCGCCCAAGGGCATTGCAGCGCCGGTGAAAATTCGTGCGGCTTTGCCGGCACCAAGCGGCGTGGTCATCGGGTGTCCAGCGCTGACCCGCGCGACGAGCTCCATTCGCCTGTCACCTGGAACGTCGGCCAGGCTGAACGCGAAACCGTCCATCGCGGCGCTGTCGAATGGGGCCATTGGAAATGGTGCAATAATGTCTTCCGCTGATATCCTGGATAGAGCATCGGCGAGGGCGATCTCTTCCACTCCCCCGACCCAATCCCATGCCTCAAGACGCACCAGCGCCTCGTCGACAGACATCGATCGGGTCGCATTCAGCATTGCCATCTGATGCATCCGAACGCACTCATGCAGACACGTCTTGCACGTGCCGCCTCTTCCGACCCGAGTGCGATCGATCGAAAAGCTTGCGAGTTCGCCGGCGAAATCCCAAGGGATTTTTGCCGCGCCTAACCGATCCGACAACCGTCCCTACGAACGCCACTACCATATCCTTTTTAAGGGTGATCGCGGCCGACCTTTCCTCAGGACGAGGGCCCGAAAAGCACGCTTGGCCAAATACCAGGATGCGCCATCGGGATTGTCGCCGCTAAAGATCGTTCCGGCTTACGATCAATTTCTAGGGATCCCGTTTGCGACGGAAAACGTGCGAGCGGGTTTCACGAGATAGTCCCGAGAACAGTTCCAACCTCACATATCTCGCCGGCTGGAACGATGATATGCAGAATGCCGGACTCCGGTGCCTCGATCTCGGTAATTGATTTCTCGCTTTCTAAAGCGAACAGGGCTTGACCGGCGGTGACAGGCTCGCCATCCGCTACCATCCATTCCAAGAGCTGAGCTTCATTCATTGAGAAGCCAATCTTGGGCAATAAAATATCACTCATGAAACCAATACCCTCTATTTTCCAGCCGACAATAATTCCCGGGCCGCCGCGATAATGTCATTGCGGTTAACCACAAATGCATTCTCGAGCGGCTTGGAAAACGGCACTGGCGCAAACGGAGCCCCAAGGCGACGTACCGGAGCCTTCAGCTCTCCAAAGAGATCTTCGGCGATCGTTGCCGCGATCTCCGCGCCGACTCCAAATGACCGGACTGCTTCATGCGCTACCAGGAGGCGGCCAGTCTTGCGCACTGATGTGATAACCGTTTCCCGGTCCCAGGGAGAAATTGTCCGCAAGTCGATGACTTCGATTGATCCACCTTCCGTTGAAAGGGTCTCCGCTGCAGCAAATGCCTCGGTTGCAATGCGGGAGTAGGATACGATGGTCAGATCGTTGCCCCCCCGCGTAATCCTTGCCTTACCCAGCGGGATTCTCAGGCCCGGTTCGGGCGCTTCTCCTTTCACGCGGTAGCTTGGCATGTTCTCGATAAAGATGCAGGGATCGGGATCGTCAATGCATGATCGCAACAGTCCGTACGCGTCCTCGGGAGAATTCGGCGCAACAACTTTTAAGCCCGGTGTGTGTGCGAACCAAGCCTCCAAATAGTCCGAATGCTGGCCCCCCGTTTGGAATCCGGCGCCCGTCATGGTGCGTATCGTGATCGGAACGGTAGTTTGTCCCCCCGACATAAAGCGAAGCTTAGCCGCATGGTTGATGATCATGTCCATCGCCACGGTCGTAAAGTTCATCAACATGATCTCTGCAACCGGCTTGTAGCCGACCATGGAGGCACCGATGGCCGCACCAATTATCGCCTGCTCCGCGATCGGCGTCGTGCGCACTCGTTCCTCTCCGAATTTACTGGATAATCCGCGTGTGACGCCAACTACCCCGCCGCCCTCTGGGTCGGCTACGTCTTCGCCTAAGACGAGAACCTTCGGATCTTCGGCGAGCGCATCCTGCATCGCCTGCTGCAGCGCTCCGAGCATAGTGATCTGGTCGCCGGTTGCCATTATGCCATCTCCGTCTCGTAGACGTCCGCACGCAGCTCGGACGCATCCGGATACGCGCTACCGTAGGCAAACGCCTCGGCGTCATCGAGTGCGATCTCGATGCCGTCTTCAATATCCTTAAGACGCTCTTCGGATGCGACCCCGTCGCCAATGAGTTTTGCCCGAAAAACCGGCACCGGATCGGCATCCACTGCTGCCTGTTTTCGCGCTGGGTCCATATAGGAATCGTCGTCGCCTAGAATGTGCCCCCTGAATCGGAAGGTCATTCCTTCAATTAATGATGGCCCGTCGCCGGCGCGCGCGCGGTCGATCGCTTCAACCGCCGCGCGATAGACCGCGACCGGATCATTCCCGTCTACGCGCACACCGGGCATACCGTATGAGGCCGACCGCTGCGCGATTTGCTCGGACGAGGTTGCCTTCTCGTAAATGGTGTGTTCGCCGAACTGATTATTCTGGCACACAAAAATCACGGGCAACTTCCATACCGCAGCTAAGTTCAGGGCTTCGTGAAATGCGCCGATATTCGAAGCGCCGTCGCCAAAATAAGCGATCGTCACGCGGTCGTTACCATCCAGTTTGGAAGCCAAGGCAAGACCGTTGGCAATCGGCATGGACGAGCCGACGACGCCCGTTGTGATCATGATGCCTTTGCTGGGGTAAGTCAGGTGCATCGGACCACCTTTGCCTTTGCAAGTACCGGTCGCCTTGCCGGCTATTTCCGCCCACATATCTTTGAGCGGCATGCCTTTGGCTAACATGTCGTGAAAGCCACGATAAATCGTGCAGATATAATCGTCATCGCGCAGATTAACCGAAATAGCAGATGGTATGCATTCTTGACCGCGGGGCGAGTAGTATGGGGCCGCAAATTTGCCCGCACGCAATGACTTCACAATCCGATCATCGGTTTGTCTAATAAGCGCCACACGAGAATATATGTCGATCAGCGTGTCTTGATCCGGATTATTAGTCACCATTCTCGAATCCTCTTCCGAAATCTTACCGGCTCCGACAAAGCCCTTTTCTTCGAACTGAACGCGCGGCCACGCGAGATCGCAAAAAAGGCCTGAGCGCCGACGTAAGCCAGGTAACCATTGTAGTTGCACCAACCAGCCCGCCGGTCGGGACCGACCATAATGTTAGGGTCGTAGGTAAACCAAACATCGTTTGGATGCAACGGAAAAATTTGCTACGCTTAGAGCGGAGGCTTGTGCCTCTTTACCGCTCGCTATGTAATCTCGGAATTTTGCTGCGTTGCACTAGAGGCTAAGAGATGAAAATTTTTGTTGTGGATCAAAAAGGTACTGAGCATGCGATCAGCGCAAAGCCTGGTTGGACGGCAATGGAAGCACTTCGCGATGCTAGTCTGCCAATTCGCGCGGAATGCGGCGGAGCGTGTTCCTGTGCCACCTGTCACGTCTATGTTAACGATGCATGGCGCGAGAAGGTCAACGCCGCATCCGAACTGGAGGTTGAAATGCTCGACATAGCCGACACGGTGAAAAAGAATTCCAGGCTCGCTTGCCAGATTACGCTGGAGGAGCAGCACGACGGTATGATGATCACGCTCGCCCCGGGAACAGAGCCTTAGAAAACGCTTTGAATTGATATCCACCTCGCCTCGACACTGGGGCGAGGCCCAGCCCGCGATCTCGGCCAAAAACAGTAGAAACTAGTTCCGCAGTTCCTTGTCCTCTGGCGCCCCCATAAATCCGCCATGGGCATACCTTCCCCAACGTGAATATCCGCTCTTATCCCGGCCCGGCGCAGAGCACGGTGCATTCTCACCGTTTGACAAAAACAGATCCCGCGTCCCACATTGAATAAAAGTTGGCTGGAAACCGATTACAATTGAACCCTTTAGGATCCAAGGGTCTCCGGTTCAAAAGCAATCCGAAGTGATCTGCATGGCAAAATGCCGCCCCAAGTGTCCGACAAGCGCATCGGCGCGGTCTGTCGTGGTCTTTTCAGGCGACGAACGATTACGGGAAGCGCCTCTTCCATCAGCGCTCGGGCAAGAAATATGCCTAGACAATAGTGGGCGCCAGAACCAAAGGTCATGTGGAACTTGGTCAGGCGATCGGGGTCAAACTTGGTAGGTTCTGCATTTTTCTTAGGATCGCGGCCAGCAAATCCCTCTGGAATCATGATCATGGTGTTCGCAGGAAATAACACGTCCCGATAAACAACATCGACGTTTGTCACGCGATAATTTGCCGGATTGGGATTCAGAAATCTCAATGATTCCTCGATAAAGGGCTTAACACGCGAGGCATCATTCAATAGTTGCTCCCATTCGTGGGGGTGGTCACACAAGAGCTTCATCATAAATGCGAGCTGGTTCTTGGTTGTATCGTATCCAGCACCAAGCAATGTGATCAACAATACCCGGAGTTCTTCGTCGGAGAGCTTATCTCCCTCGCCAGTAAGGTCACACAAATCTTGAACCAAGTCTTGCGGATGCTCCCCAGCTCCTCGGCGATGTTCGATAATCTTGGACGCGTAGGAGAATAGATGCCCAAAAATCTCGTTCAGCTCGTTAAGTTGCTGCGGATCGAGACTGAAGGCCCCTGAGAGGCGCTCCAAATAATGCTGAATAGCTGGTATATCGTCGGGCGCAAAGCCAACCATCCGGCACAATATGCTAATTGGATATTCCGCTATTACCTCAAGAAAATCACACTCGCCTTTAGATGATACCTGATCCAAGACGGAATTAATTCTGTCTTGCATGAACTGACGGTTCATATTGGCTTGGCGCGGCGTGAACGAACGAGCCAACAGGCTGCGGAGGCGCTTATGCTCGTCTCCATTGAGCGCCGTCAAAAAATGTCCGGTAAAACGCTCGAACGGAGTTCCGGGAGCCGCCCCCATCATCTTCACAATATCGGCGTTGGGAGGTCGGCACCGCTCGTCGGAGGCAAAGTCCTGCATGGCCTCCGAATCGAGTAAGGCGTAACCGTGATTGTATCTGGCGAGCCAGTTCTTTTCCAATGCTCGCGACCAACCCGCCGCCGTGTCGGCGATAAATGCTTGGTCAAAAATATCCACCTCGACAATGTCCAAGTCTTCGAGACGATTCATTAGTTCATCGGCCTTTCCGTGACGAAATTTCGTTTGCGTCCCCGCCGATCGAGACATGCATACCTTCCACCGTCCCTATTCTGCGGAACCCTTCGTCCAGAAAAATGCGTAGTAGTCGGCAAATCCCTCACGCCCGCGATTCTGAAGATGGTGAAATACGCACAGGAATTCCGTTTAGGATCGACATTCCTGCGATTGGCTCAATGTCATCCAGAGCACCGCTGGCGAGCAAATTTGAATTGATGCCTGCCTTGGAATTGGCTAGACGCCAGCCGGCGTCATGCCCCCATCCGTGCGGAACGACGACTGTGCCCCGCGAGACATCCTGGCTTAGCTTCACCGGGATACAAATTTTGCCGGACCTTGACTCAATATTTATCTGCGATCCGTCGGCAATTCCCCGCTCCGCAGCGTCTACCGGGTTGAGAAGCGCCGCGTGTTGCCGTGTTGCGGACATAAGTTTGGGAGAATTGTGCATCCAGGAATTGTGGGATCGTATCTCGCGCATTCCGATCAGACGAAATTCGTACTCAGAATCGTCTGGGTAGTTAAGCAAGCGATCAAAATCGCTCGCAATCACAGCGCCGCAAAGATTAATCTTCTTGTCCGGCGTATTCAGTATCTCGCCAAGATCCCCAAGAGGCAGCTCTTGCTTTAATGAAATTCCATCAGGATTGTCTTTCAACTTTTGAAGACTGAGGCCGTCCGGTCTCAGTCCGAACTGGTCTCCCGCTGGCCCCGTGCGGATTGCGATATCCAGCAATGTCTCTGGCTTCACCTCAATGCCGCACTTTGCGAGCAACCGCATGGTGGGATCAATATAGGCCCCGCCTAAGCCCAGGCGCCGAGCAATCTCCTGAAGAATTTCCCACTCTTCCCTGACCTCACCGTGGCGGGGGACGACGGCAGGACTGTACCAGGCCGATGGACGCAGCATGAGGCCCGCGGTGGCAAACGGGACATCCGATCGCTCGTAGAAGTTCGTGCAGGGAAGGATAAAGTGAGCGTACTTGTTTGTCTCGTTGACGTAGAGATCGATGGAAGCATGCAATTCAAGCTGCTCCAGTGCGGCCTCCAACCTGGGTCCGCCACCGGCACTGCTCAGCATTGGATTGCAGCCAACGCCAAGAAGCGCTCGCACTTGCTCTTTTCCGGGAACAGTGATGTCAGGAACCAGAGATGTCGACGGGTGCAGTCCGGCGACACCCGGGTGATTGTTTACTCTTGTCCGCGCCGGCCTGTTGCCGTCAACTGGAGCACCATCCCCACCGGCACCGGTGTATCCCCATCCAAAAACACCTCCACCGCTTCGCTCGACGTTGCCAGTCAGTGCATTGATAACCCCAATCAGAAAATTGTTGAGCACTCCGAAGCGCTGCGTGCATGTTCCTGTGCGACCGTAAATGACAGCCGATTCCGCCTCTGCAAAGTCCCTCGCTAGCTGCCGAAGCTCGTTCGCCGGCACTCCACAGCGGAGGGAACATTCGTCAAGATCGAAACGGCCGATCCATGACCTCAACTCGTCGATGTTCGATGTCCACTCCTGAACGAAGGCGCGATCTATGAGATCCTCATCAAACAACGTGCGGATAAGCCCGATAAGAAGAAATGCATCAGCCCCAGGGCGGACAGCCAAATGCTCAAATTCGCGAGCCGTTTCCGTGCGCCTTGGATCGATTACGACAACTCGGCCGCCACGCTTGACGATGCTTCCCATTGCATCACGAACCTTGGGTTCGGAGAATCCTGAGCCATGAGAGACAAGCGGATTGGCGCCAGTAATAATGGCGAAGCTTGTCCGCCAGAAATCGGGTTTTAGAATGACGCCCGCAGTTCCGAACAAATATTCATTCGCCGCCAACATCGATGCGCCGTCTTCCGCATTGACCGCGTAGCGCCATTTGACCTGTAGCGTTTCCTGAAACGCGCCAAACCACATGAGAGTGGCATAGGAGAAGCCTGGCGGATTACCGATAAACGTCGCAAAAGCCTCGGGTCCGTGCGTGTTGCGTATTTCAGCAAGGCGAGAAGAGATTTCCGTCAACGCCTCATCCCAAGTTACGCGACTGAATTCGCCCGGCCCGCCAGTCCGCTTCAGAGGGTAGAGAACGCGATCGGGATCATAAAGAACATCGACTGCAGCGCGCGCTTTGATACACATATGGCCGCGGGAATGAACATGATCGGGATTGGGCTCAACGCGGGAAATTCTTCCGCCCTGGATTTTTACCACCACGCCGCAAGTAGGTTCGCAAATCTGACAGTGGGTCTTGATACTCGTTTCGGCTGGAAGCTTCTCAGCTGGAGCCTCTTGGGAGGATTCACTCACTGCGAAACTCCGCTTCAGCACAATCATCCCGAGCTCGGCGCCTGGATCTGCTAGCAGAATAGCGATGTATCGCAACTGACCACCGCTTGGCGCTTAGACCGCCACAAAGCTCAGCCTGCATAGTGCCGGGCCCACCAGGCGCGGACAAAGCTGGTAAGCTCGGGCAACTAGCCGCAACCACTCGCGCCCAACGACCTATTCGGTTCGCATCTCGCGAAAGCTTCACGATGCCCTTCCCACTGTCTCCATCAAATCCAACGACGGTTGATTATATCTAGCCCCGGTAATTCCCAAACGCAACATCGCGTTTGCCGTCGCCAGCGCTTAACCCGAAGAACCCGGCTCCGCTGAGAAGTACTTAATGTATTTGTCCGGCTCCGATTTGTAATCGTCAGCGTCGGCAAAAGGATCACCTTTTTGCGTAATGTTCGGCCATTGCGCTGAGAAGGTTGCGTTGAGCTCAAGCCATTTTTCAAGACCGTCCTCCGCACCTGGTCGAATCGCCTCCACCGGGCATTCAGGCTCGCAAACGCCGCAATCGATACACTCGGTGGGGTGTATCACCAGCATATTCTCACCCTCGTAGAAACAATCGACCGGGCACACCTCCACGCAGTCCATGTACTTACATTTGATACAGGCCTCGGTGACGACGTAGGTCATTAATCCGCCCTTCCCAGTTGGTTGCCCTTCAACTCTTTTCTCGCCTATTCGCGTCGAATTTCAGAGATTCTTAGCGAAGGAAGATTGTTGCGGGGTTTTCTTGATCGCCTGATCGATTGCCACGTCTTCGGGATTTGAAAGATGCCGCCCCGTTGTATCGATCTCTTCAAGGGTGACTTCGCGGCCGAGCATTTTGGTTTTCCAGGCCTGATGGTCTTTTTCCAGATCATGCAATTCGGGCATCACTTCGCGCGCAAAGAGTTCCATGCTCTCGCAGATATGCTCGTGGCTCATCTTGCCGGCCTGAGCAGTGAGAAGAACCTGGTCCACGTGCAGATCATGTAGATTTCGCAGGCGCTTGCGTAACGTCGCGGGGGAGCCGATCAGCATATTATTTGCGATGAACTTTTCCTTCTGTTGGGCCTTTTCCGTTGTCCGCCATTTTAGGTATTCCGGCCAAAAATCGGTTTTTCCGGCTTCGAAAGGGCCATTTTTCTGGTAATGCCCCAACGCAAACTCAAAGAACGTTGCGCCATCGGCACGCTCGATCGCCAATTCGTCCGTCCGAGCGCAATGGAAATAGTAGCTTGATGTCAAATTCGGATTGGGAGCGTAATCGGTCAAACGCTCCTGATTGTTCAGAAAGGCATTGTAGTATGCATTGACCCAAGCCTCCGCCCCATTGGGATCGACAAAGGCGAACGCCATCGCACCCATGCCCCATCTTCCCGCCTGGCGGATCGTTTCCGTCTGCGAGCAGGCAACCCAAAGCGGCGGGTTTGGCTTCTGAACCGGCTTAGGCAGCACGTTCCTCGGCGGGATATCGAACCGGTCGCTCTTGTAAGAACAATCTTCCTTCCAGAACATTGGGAGAAAGCATTTAGCAGCATCGACCCAATGGTCGCGCTTGTCGCGGAACCGCACCCCGAACGGATGCAGCTCGGTCGTGTTCGAACCCTCGCCCAATCCGAGCTCGAGACGGCCGCCACTGACAATGTCGAGCGTCGCAGCCTGTTCGGCAATGCGGAGCGGATGATTCGTCGTGAGATGCTTGATTCCGTGCCCGATACGGATGTTCTTCGTTTGAGCAGCGATCGCTCCCAGGACGATTTCGGGCGCCGAATTGTGGCTATATTCCTCAAGGAAATGATGCTCTGCGTGCCAAACACAGTCGAAGCCAAGACGATCGGCCAGCACAGCCTGCTCGATCGCCTCGGCAAACATGCGGCGCTCGCCGCCCTCTTCCCAGGGCTTCGGGTATTGGATTTCGTAGAAAAGGCTGAACTTCATTATATCTCCTTTGGCACTTGCCAGGACGCAGCCAATGCAACGCATCCGCCCTCCATCACATATTTACCAAACAGCGTATGATTAATAAAGAGGGGGATTAAAAAAAGCCTCGACACCGCCAGCAGTCTGAATGGAGCGCCGCCTGAATTGGGCCTGCGGTCTACCGAAAAGTTCGCGCTCTCATAGCGACTTGGCTCCCGAACACGATATTCGATGACGAACCCGAAATGGATGATCCGGTTCTGCGTGGGTTGCCGTAGGGCCCTTTTCAAACCAAACACCGTCTGATATCATCCGGGTGATCCTTTAGCGTCCTCTTCTTTCACGGACGTTTTGCCAACGTTGAAGCTTCGGCCGCGATCGAGTAGGCCCAGGCATAGCGGGCAATTAGAACCGATAGAGGGAAAATGGATTCCGCGCGAGACTATGACGTCATTGTGATTGGCGCTGGTGGAGCCGGCTTGGCGGCCGCCTTCGAAGCCAGCTCAGCCGGCGCTAACACGTTACTCGTCGAGGCTGGCGAGCGCGTGGGCGGTTCAACGGCACTTGCGGGTGGCGTGATCTATGCAGCCGGAACGAGCGTTCAGCGGGCCGCCGGCGTACAGGATTCGGCGGACGCCATGTTCAATTACTGCGCGACGATCACCCAGAACAGAATGGATGCAGCCCTCATCCGTCGCCTATGTGATGAATCCGCTGACCTTATCGAGTGGCTTAAGAATTTAGGCGCCGAGTTCAAGCCCGAAAGGCTTTTCCAACTCGGAATGGAGGGCGCTGACGTAAAAAGGAGCCACTGCGTCGAAGGAGAAGGAACAGGGCTCGTGGCGCTTCTTGACGCCGCGGTAAGCCGGCAATCCGTCGATATAGCAATGCAGACCCGCGTCGAGCATCTGCTCACCGATACGTCTGGGGCTGTTTGCGGAATACGTGCTGGCGACGACGACATCCGAGCTGGAGCTGTCGTTCTTGCATGCGGCGGGTTTGGCCATAATCAGCCGATGGTGAAGGAGCTCTATCCAGAGGTTGCGCAAGCGGCCGGCGATTGGCTTTGGCATATTGGAAACGTCCATTCTATGGGTGATGGTCTAACGATGGCGAAGCAGGTTGGAGCGACCCTCGGGGGAGGTAATCGCGGCCTTATTGCTGTGGCCCCTCGCTTTGCACGGGATGATCTGCTCCTTCCGGAATGGCTCCTGCTGGTCAACAGTGACGGGCGGCGCTTTATGCGGGAGTTTCTGCCCTACGGTCTGCGCGCCCGCACCATCTTGGACCAGCCGGGCAAGAAAGCCTTCGCCCTCTTCGATGAGGCCGCTCGTTGCAAATCGAAGCCCAAGAAATCGCCGATCATGGGCATTATGCCATATACTTGGACGGACGAGACAATTCAGCAAATGGTTGCGCAAGGCCATATTGCGGCAGCTTCAACATTGGACGGGCTCGCCGAAAAGATTGGTGTCAACAGCCATGTTTTAGCCACGACCGTAGAACTTTATAATCGCGATTGCGAAGCAGGAAGCGACTCCGTCTACAAAAAGAACCCACAAGCTCTGCTATCGCTGTCTGTAAGTCCATATTACGCCGTTGAACTCAGGCCCGCGACGCTCGCCGGAACTTTTGCCGGTGTGCGCATCGATCGCGATGCCGAGGCACTTGATCAGGCAGACCGGCCGGTCGCCGGTTTGTACGCCGCCGGTGAGACCACGTGTGCGATGGCCGATCTCTATGTCGGCGGAGGAAACTCGATCGCGAATGCTTTGATATTTGGTCGCATCGCGGGGAAAAATGCCGCTGCATGGGCGCAGAAAGTGAGTGCGTAAACCCATGAGCTTAATCCAGCGACGTCATCTAAAAGCTTCTACCGATCGACTCGTGAGTTTGCCGGCATCGTAGACTCCATAATTCTGCGCTTATCTAAGTAATATGACGAACCTGCGTAAGGAGCTGAGTGATGAATGAAGCGAGAAGATTAGATCTTAAGCCCGTTGACGATTTGAATGGTCTTGATACGTCAATAAATCCGGTCTTCGAACTTTTCAGGATCGCGGACGGACGGTCTATCATGCCCGGTTACGGCACAACGTTCGAGGGCTTCACCCTTCCAAATCTTTTCGGACAGCATCAGGACATCCCGTCCTTTGCTATCATGACGCATGACCTCATCCGACAAGTTTTCGGCGATTTCAGAAATTTTTCCTCAGACCTTTTCTCCGAGGATTTTCTGGCCGCTACAGGGCGCGGACTTTTTTGTATGGATCCGCCTGAGCACACTATTTATCGTCAACTCGCTCAAAAGGGCTTCACGCCTCGGATTGTGCAGTCGTGGGACGAACATATAGTCAAACCGACGATTGAGCGCTGTTTCGCGGCTGTCCGCGGTCGCGGCAAATGCGATCTAGCTCAGGATATAGCGGTTAATTTTCCATATCAGATCATTTGCCAGATACTCGGCTTACCCCCATCGGATTTTGAGTATGTCGGCGAACGGTTACGAAAAATTGGCCGCGCAACCTACGATCCTACGACTGCTCTCACTGCATCAAAGGAGATGCATGAATATGTCGGAAGGTACATCGAAGAACGGAGACGTCGTCGTTCCGACGACTTCATCTCTGCTTTGATGGATGCGGAAGTGGATGGCGAGAAGCTTTCGGATACCCGTCTTAGAGCCTTTATTTTTCATCTATTCCCAGCCGGCGTCGATACGACATATCGAGCAGCCTCAAATTTATCTTATCTCCTGCTATCTCATCCCGAGCAGCTCGAAACTGTAAGGCGTGATCGTACGTTAGTAGCGCGTGCGGTGGAAGAAACGTTGCGTTTCGAAGGCCCGGCGACCATGTTTCCGCGCTTGGCCAAGCATGATGTGGTGCTGGGTGACACTGCGATTCCAGCGGGGTCGATGATTTACCTGATGTTGGCGGCGGGGAACAGAGATTCCACGCGCTGGGATCGACCCCACGAATTTGACGTATCGAGAGAGCAAAAGGGGCATCTTGGCTTTGGCTACGGCCCGCATGCTTGCATCGGATTGCACCTGGCGCGAAAAGAACTTCAAATTTATCTCGAAACACTATTGGACGAAATGCCAGGAGTGCGATGGGATCCGCAGCTCCAGTCGATACCACCGATGGAAGGCTGGACCTTAAGGTCGGCGCTCACCGTCCCCGTGGCGTGGACTCCTACCTGAGAGCAACCGGAATTGGTGATTTGATTAAATCGAGGTAGTTGGCGCCGGTCAGCTTCATCATAGTTCGTAGGCTGCGCATTTCTCTCCGCATGATTCCGCGGATAGCGAAGCGGGTCACCACTGACTACCTAACTCATCCCTTATTTTGGCTAGCCTTCACGGCTCGGCGGCCGGCTGCTCTTGAAAATCGGTTTGACCTCGAAATTTCAGCGCCCACTGAACCGCGATTCGACAAACGCCTTAGCGATCGGCTGTCGCCACCCCCGCCGAAGAGCTGTCGGATGTGAAGTGCGGTTATTTGCCATTCATTCATAAGGTGCATCGCGATGTCTGACTCGTTGCTGCTCAGATGGCTGTTCGACCTCACCGGCCAGGTCGCCATCGTCACCGGCGGGTCGCGCGGGCTGGGCTTTCAGATGGCCGAGGCGCTGGGCGAGTACGGCGCGACGGTAATCCTGACCGCGCGCAAGCAGAACGAGCTGGACGCCGCGGTCGCGCAGCTAACGGCGCAGGGCGCCAAGGCGGCCGCCTTCGCCGGCGATTTCAGCAAGGATGAGACTGTCCCAGCCTTCGTCACCTGGCTGAAAGCCCGTTACGATCGCATCGACATATTGGTGAACAACGCCGGCACCAGCTGGGGCGCACCGGCCGAGGATTACCCGCTCGATGGGTGGAACAAGGTGTTCGCCACCAATCTGACCGGCCCGTTCCAGCTGACCCAGGCGGTCGCCAAGCAATGGCTGATTCCGCAGGGTAAGGGCCGGGTCATCAACATCGCCTCGGTCGAGGGGCTGCAGGGCCATCACGTGTCGATGGGCGGCATGATCGGCTACAGCGCCGCCAAAGGCGGCATGGTCAATCTGACCCGCGCGCTGGCCGCAGAATGGGGCCGCTACGGTATCACCGTCAATGCGCTGGCGCCCGGTTACTTCCCGTCCAAGCTGACCGCGGCTGTGCTGCCCAAGATTGAGAGCTACCTTGTCGAGAACACGCCGTTGGGCAAGCTCGGCAACGATAACGACCTTAAGGGTCCAGCCCTACTCTTCGCTTCCGACGCTGGCGGCCATATCACTGGCCAGATCCTTGCCATCGATGGCGGCGCCACAGCCATCTGACTTCGTCCTTCATCGATCCGCTGCGGATCAATCGCTTTTCTAAGATTGTCGTGGCGCCGACGGGGCTAACCTGGCAATCGGTCTAGGGGCCACTTGCGCAGCACGCGTGATGGATCGCGGAGCTTGGCGATCACTTGGCCAAGGATGCGCAGCGACCTTGCTAATCCTTAGGAATTTCCGAGTGCAAAAACCCAAATCGTCCGAGCAGCTCCGGGGTCGCCATTTTCAGGAGTCACGGTGCTGAGAATGCTATCCCAAGGTGTGTGACCGCCACTGACGATGGCAACGTACTGCTTGCCGCCAGTCGCAAAAGTGATGGGAAATCCGCTGGAGGTATCCGCTAGCCGGGTCTGCCAGAGAACCTTGCCGGTTGAAGAGTCGAGGGCACGAAACCATCGGTCTTGCGCGGAGCCAAAGAGTAATCCACCAGCAGTGGCGAGGAGTGCGCTTGACGGCGGGGAGCGCCGGCGGTCGGTCCAGAGGATCTTACCCGTGTTCAAATCGATCGCGACGGTTCGTCCAAAGAGGCCATTGCTGTCGGGGCGCTTTTCAAAAGTCATCCCTGTGAAGTCCATCGACAATTGCATGCAGGACTCGAAGATGGGCACATAAAGAACGCCGCGCTGGTTGTCGTATGCGGTGGACGGCCAATTGCGACCGCCGATTGTGGACGGACAGACAAATGCGGACTTATTTGGGCCGATCATCGCCGCAGGATTAATTGTCTTTTGACCGGTCTTGAGATCGATCGCCGAGACCAATGTCTGAACTCCACTATCGACTGAACTGATATACTCGCCCGTTTGGGCATCGAGAACATCGAAGATCGCGGCCTTACCACCTGTCAAAACTGCTCTCCGCCCTCCGGCCGTTATCAGCGAGCGCTCGAACGCCCAATCCAGATCCCAGACGTCGGCGCGCAAATGCTGGTAATGCCAGACAAGCGCGCCCGTGTCAGGATTGAGCGCGAGGGTCGTGTCCGTGTAGAGCGCGTCGCTCGAGGTGCCCGGCTGAGCGTTGTGAAGCAGAAGTGTGGAGGTCTTATATGTCTGGCCCGTTCCGAAATAGAGAAGATTTGTACCAGGGTCGTAACTTCCTGGAATCCAGACCGAGGCGCCAAAGCGTTGGTCGACCGGCGCCCCATTCCAACTGTCACCACCAGGCTGATCGGCCCGCGCGATAGTATGAAAGGTCCAGATCTTCTTCCCCGTCTTCGCATCGAGCGCAACGATGAAGCAACCCCCAGGATAAAAGGTACCTTGGCAGCCGGCTACCCCCTGAAAGACTTTTCCGCGAACAACGAGTGGCCCTGACGTCAACTGGAGCTTGTCACCTACGCCGAAAATTTGCGTGTCCCATAAAGTTTGGCCAGTTCGCACGTCGACCGCCAATACGCGTCCGTCGAGGGTCGGAACATAAAGCGCATCGCCATAGAGCGCGATGGTACGAGGCTGCGTCAGCGGCACGAGAGAACTCGTGCTGTCGGTGCTAACCACCTTCTGCCATATAGTGTCACCGGTCGTGGCATCGAGCGCCATGATCTTTCCGCTGGCGTTCAGGAACATCACCCCGTCATGCACCAAAGGTGCGATTCCGCCCGTCCCGGGTGCCAGTGACAAGCTCCACGCCAGTGTCAGCTTTGTTACGTTCTCGCGGTTGATGCTCGTAAGTGGGCTGTAGCCAAGAGTATCGAGCGTGCGGCGCCACATTGGCCAGTCCTCATCTGGCGGCAGCTTAAGAAATGAATCGGTTACTGGAGAGACCCCGTTGATGAGCTTGCTACGGCTTTGCATCGCTTGCTGGTACTCGCGATCAAAGTTCTTGGTAACAGCATTCGAAGCTCGTAATCCGTCTTGATATGCAAGTTCTTCCGGGCTCATCGCGACGGCCTGGGCGCTCGGCGGCGGCAGGGCGTTTGCGCCTGCCACAAACTCGACTATTGCGCGGTAGGATGCGATATCAAGCCCGCCCGGCTTTGCTGGCGGCATCCTCGTCCTAATATAGGCGAACAACGCGTCAGAACCGGCAGCCTGCCATTTATGTTGGAACGCCTTCTCTGACAACATTGGCCCGAAACCGCTGCCGTTCAGCGCCGCTCCATGACAAGATGCGCAATGCTCGCTATAAAGTGATCGTCCTGGGCCGGGAGCATCTTGGCCTTCGGCTAGAACTAAGCTGACAGGGGAAAGTAACGCTATGCAAGACATAGCAAGACCGATTTTTCCCCGGACTTTTCTTTGAAGCCTTTGCATGGCTACTAGCTGCGTAAGTCTGTTATGTGGCATCGTCGTAATTTTCAATTTGGCTAGAAGCTTTTCGACCGGCCGACTCAAAGTCGTCCTGTGCCCCACCATTAAACCAAACAATGATCGTTTACAACGAGAACGCGAAATGGAAGAAACCTTCTCCGCTGACTCGGGCCGTCCGAGCGATCAATAACCCTGCGTGGTCTCCCCCCGGAGGATCAAGGCTGGCGTCGCTAGAGCCGGCCGCTATCTCAGAATGGCAGAGCCCGATCCGGGCATGCACCATAGCCGATGTGCGGCCACCGATAATAGGCGCGCTCCCGTGTATGAACTGGGTTAACGGCTAGTAATTCTAGGTAGCCACTGACAGACGTCGCCCGATCGGTTGTTCGTGAATGCGTCCTCGAAGTGGAAGGTTCTCCAATCAAAGGACTCCTATTAACGGCGCTCTCATCGCTCCACAAACGCACGCTCGATGACATAGTCGCCGGGCACGCCACTGGAGGGCGAGATAGCGAAGCCGCGTGCGTCGAGCAGGGCCGCGGTTTCGGTCAGCATTGAGGGGCTGCCGCAGATCATGGCCCGATCGCTGGATGGATCGAGCGGCGACAGGCCGATGTCGTCGAACAGGCCGCCACTCTCGATCAGGTCGGTGAGCCGCCCGCGATTTCGGAACGGCTCGCGGGTCACGGTCGGGTAATAGATCAGTTTCTCCGCTATCTCCTCCCCCAGGAGTTCGTGGGCCGGCAGTTCCTCGCGAATATAGTCGGCATAGGCGAGTTCGCTGACCATCCGCACGCCATGGACCAGCACGATTTTCTCGAATCGCTCATAAGTCTCGGGATCGCGGATCAGGCTCATGAATGGGGCCAGCCCTGTGCCGGTGGCGAACATGTAGAGATTTTTGCCGGGCTTAAGGTCGCGCAGCACCAACGTTCCGACCGGCTTGCGGCCGATCAGCAATTCGTCGTTCGGCTTCAGATGTTGCAGGTGGGAGGTCAGCGGACCGTCCGGCACCTTTATACTGAAGAATTCCAGATGGTCCTCATAATTGGCACTGGCGATCGAGTAGGCCCGGGTCAGCGGCTTGCCCTCGACCTCCAGCCCGACCATGACGAAATGCCCGTTCTCGAACCGAAGCTCGCGGCTGCGCGTAGTGGTAAAGCTAAAGAGCGTGTCGTTCCAGTGCCGGACGCTCAATACCTGCTCAATTCCCAAACTAGTCACGTTAAACTTCTCCAAATAACAGTGAAGCCTTGAACATACAGCACTTCGCTTAATTTACCAAATGGTGTTTGGATATCAATCCTCCAAAGCCAGGTTAGCGGTTGGCGCGTGAATTTATCCCTTCGCTGCAGATGCTTGCTGCCATGCCAGTAGCGCGAGTTCTGGAAAGACCCGTGCACGTTCCTTCGCTCGGGCAGACGACGCCGTGCCCCGGATCGCGCGGCCCTTGATGCCGTGGAAGATCGCGGCGATCCGGAAGAAATTGAAAGCGATATAAAACTCGTAGTCCGAAATCCCCGCCCGGCCTGTGCGCCGGCAATAAGCCGCGAGATAGTCCTCCTCGCTCGGGATATTGAGCGCGCCCAGGTGCGCCCCGGCCAGCCCCGCCACGATATGCGGCGGCATATGGTACATCATCGCGCTATAGGAAAAATCAGCCAGTGGATGGCCGAGCGTCGACAGCTCCCAATCCAGCACAGCCAGAACTCGCGGCTCCGTCGGGTGGAAGATCAGGTTGTCGCAACGAAAGTCGCCATGGACGATCGAGGTTTCGTCGCCAGACGGAATGTTGGCCGGCAACCACTCGATCAACCGGTCCATGTGCGGGTCGCGCCCGGCATCGACATCCTCGACATACTGCCCGGACCAGCGCGAGATCTGCCGCTCGAAATAATTGCCCGGCCGTCCATAACTCTCGAGCCCGATCATTGCGTAGTCGACCATGTGCAGCTGTGCGAGCGTCGCATTCATTGCGTCGAAATAAGCAGGCCGCGCCTCCCGGTTCACGTCCGGGAAAGTGGCGTCCCAGAAAATGCGCCCTTCGACCATCTCCATCACGTAGAACCAAGTACCGATCACCGTCTCATCGGTGCAAAGCCCATGGACATGAGCCACCGGGAAGCCGGCCGAGCCCAACGCCGAGACGACTTCCGCCTCACGCTCGACCGCATGCGCCCCCTTCAGCAGCGGCCCCGGTGGTTTCCGCCGCAGTACATATCGGCGTCCGGGAGTTGTGAGCCGGTAAGTCGGGTTGGATTGTCCGCCCTTGAACTGATCGATCGTCAGCGGCCCCGCGTAATCCGGAATGTTTGCTGCCATCCAATCCGCCAGCCGTGCATCGTCGAAGCGCTGTGCCTCCCGGACCGAGGTCGTGCCCGCATTCTCCGTGGCAAGATTCATGCCCCGCGGTCTTTCAGTTGGTCGCGCTTGATCTTCTTGGCGAGCGACCATTTGTGCACCTCCGTCGGCCCGTCATAGATGCGAAAGGCGCGGATTTCTCGGAACACTTGCTCGACGATCGTGTCCTCCGTGACGCCGGTTCCCCCCATCACCTGCACGCAGCGGTCGGCGACGCGGAACAAAGCGTCGGACACCGCCACCTTCGCCATCGAACTTTCGGCCGTACCAAGCGAGCCGGTATCGAGCACATCGGCGCACCAGTCGATCATCAGCTCGGCCTGCTTCAGGTCGATCAGATTATCGGCCAGTTGGAAGCCTACGCCTTCGTGGTCGATCAGCAGCTTGCCAAAAGCCTGCCGCTTGCAGACATAGTCTGTCGCGATCTCCTGCGCCCGTGTCGCCGCCCCGTGCCAACGCATACAGTGGGACAGGCGCGCCGGCGACAGCCGGATCTGGGCGTATTTGAAGCCCTCGCCGCTAGCGCCCAGCATCTGGTCGACCGGCACCCGCAAACTCTCGATCGTCACCACGGCATGACCGCCCGGCATCGAACTGTCGATCGTATCTAGCACGCGGTCGATCCGGATCGCCTGATCGGGAAGATCGACCAGGAAAAGGCAGGCACCGCCCGCGGATTTCGCCATGACGATGCCAACCTTCGCACCATGCGCACCTGTGATGAAGGTCTTGCGCCCATTGATGACATAGTGATTGCCATCCGACGTCGCGGTGGTCTGCATCATCGAGGGGTCGGAACCGGCCCCATTTTCATCCGCCGGCTCGGTCATGAAGAAGGCTGAGCGCGCCCGCCCTTCGACCAGGGGTTTGAGGAAATGCGCCTTCTGCTGCGCGGTACCGACTTTGCCCAGCAGGTACATGTTGCCTTCGTCCGGCGCGGCCGTGTTGCAGGCGAGCGGCCCCAGCGGCGACAGTCCCGTCTTTTTCAGCACCATCGCAGTCTCACGCTGGTTGAGGTGGCTGCCGTCGGGCAGGATATGCGGTGTCAGGACGCCGGCCGCCCGCGCCTTCGTGCGCAGTTCCATCACCAGCCCGCCGGTCGGCCCGTGCCTGGTCCGCCGCTTGTCCTTCTCATAAGGAATGACAATGTCGCGGATAAACGCCTCGACCCTGGCCGCGATTTCCACCATGCGCTCGGTGCCGACGCCGCACGAGTCCATCAGCTATTCTCCCTCAGAGTCGAGTTTGAAGCGACCGACGTCCTGCGCACAATAAGTTCAGCGAACGCCACCACACGCGAGCCGGACAGTCGACCACGAATCCGATAGGCATCTAAATCTCCGCCAGCTGCACTGCTGGGTCGGCTAGCTTTCCCAGGTCCCCTCTTGATTGCCTCAGTCAAAGCTCGACTCATACTATGATGTGTGTGGTTCCGCAGAGCGATGTCGTTAACGACTCCATCCGCCAGCGCCAAAATACCCCAGGGGCAAGTGAGGTGGAGAAGAAGAGTTCTACCGCTTCGCTCAATTGTAAAACATACATCGTTTGGTTATGATAGTATGCACGAGACCTGAGGGCAAATTTTGCATTCCCGAGATCCGCAGAATGCCAGGGAGGATTTTCTGATTGACGCTCAGCCGCCATAGCAGCCGTAAAACTCGATGTATCGCAGCCGCTCACCCGCCGTTCCTTTCAAGCGTGTGGGCGATCCCTGGATCCCATCTTCGAAGCGCTCAGTTCACCTAAGGAGTGCGTAAAGGATGCAGCGTTCCTCAAATAAATGGGAAACACCGCCAAATGACTGCAACAATTCTTGATGCCAAAACAGCGTTGATCGTCGTTAATCTGCAAAAGGGCCTGATTGCGCAACGTGGGTCGCACCCCATGCAGCACATAGTAGAGCGTGCCAGCAAGCTCGCGGACGCCTTTCGCCGCCATGACTTACCCGTCGTGCTCGTCAACGTGGTGGACACTTCCCGGCGGACGTACCGGGCAGCCACGCCGAAATGCGGAGCTTCCTGCTGGATGGGCTGAATTGGTCCCGGAACTCCGTCAGCAGCCGCAGGACCACACGGTGACCAAGCAAACGTGGGGGGCGTTCACTGGAACCGACCTTGAGGCCTATCTCAGAAGCCGGGGCGTAACACAGGTCGTGATCGCCGGGGTCGCAACTAGTCTCGGCGTCGAATCGACCGCTCGCCATGCGTATGAACTCGGCTTCAATGTCACTCTTGCTTTCGATGCCATGACCGATACAAACATCGACGCTCACGTCAACAGTATTAAGACGATCTTTCCGCAGTTGGGCGAAACCGCTACAACAACGGAGATACTGAATCTCCTTGCAAAGACTCACACCCAACAGTCTTCATGATCGGAGCGACCCATAAATAGTGGGCTGACGCATCACACCGAGGCCGACGCCTGTTATTTTAGTGCTGCTCCGCCGTCGCGATCCCCTCCGTGGGCAGATTGACCGGTCCGCGAGTGCCGCATCGTTATGAGCAGAAGACTATTCGCTCTAGTGATGCAGCGCTCACGGTACCGTGGGATGCATTGTCAGGATCGACGTTCAAGGCGGAACGCAGAGTATTAAGCAGGCAGAAGAAGCTCTCCGTTCTTGACAAAGAATTTCTCCATAACGGTCGATCCGAGCGGCTCGAGCGATGCGGCAAATTTGTTGATCGTCTGCTTGCCGCCTTCAACATGTGGATAGTCTGTTTGAAAAACGTAGACATCCACAAGGCCCGGATTTTCCCTGATATATTGCCCCACAGGTTCGAAATCATAGGGTGCGACGCGAACATTGCGAGCGATATATTCGGACGGTCGCATAGGCAAGCGGCGCCCCGTGCTACCATCAGCGAACATGGCCGGCTGGATGGACTGATTGTTTTCATGCCACAGATCAAGCATTCTCGCTAGCGGAGCGATCCAGTGGGCACAATATTCGAGTGCCCCCATCCGCAGCGTCGGATGACGATCGAATACTCCGCCCGTCACCATCGTCGCGATGAAATTCTGAGCCGGCAGATGCATCGTAGACAGGTTCCAGGGATCTAGACTTACCTCATCGGTGGCCTTGTAATTGTCAAAGGCTTTCGCATTGCGCCATTCCGTCGTCTGGAAAATATCGGTTTCATTGCTAAGGTGAACGGTCAGCGGAACATTTGCTTCGGCGAGCATCGCATAGAAGCCATCGAGTTCGTTCGACGCCGGCGAAACGCCGGCCGGTGGATGTCCAGCGGCAATCCATATCCCGCGAATTCCTTTGTCAATCAGCGATTTCGTGGCTGAAATAAGCTTCTTGGGCGATTCGGCGAAAATCGGTGCAACCGGGCGAATGCGGGGAAACGAGCGCAGGCATTCAGTCATCCATGAGTTGTTCGCTTCCAACAGGTCACGTGAGATGCTGCGAGTCCGGTCTCCGAAAATCTTATAAAATGGCGAACCCTTTGGCGCAGCATTAAGTAGCATCGCCCCCATGCCGACTCCCGTAGGGAACATAAGCTGGCGTTTGACGGACATCTGATCCAAAACCTTAACCCGCCTGGTCATATCCGTCGAACCAGGAGCCTTCGGACCCTTCGTGGACTGTACCGACTTAAGATGGATTTCAGTCGTGTCACCGGCAAAGTCCGGCATATTAAGATCGCTTTCAGTACCTGCCGGTTTCTGCGCAATCATGAAGTCGGCCCAAGGCTTTGCGGCATTACCGAATGTCTGCACCCAAAGCTGCGCGGGCATCATTTCGTGGGAGTCGACATCGAGAAGTTTGCCGGCAAAAGGCCGGAGACTGGCCGGCAATCCTGCATCCATAATATTTTCACTCATCGAGACCCTTACCCTTCCATACCGTTTTTGTCTGACCACTTTGCCTGCATTCAATCTCATCCGAACCGAGTATGGGTTCTATTACGACGATTGGTTATTAGCCTGTTCGCGCCAAACACTCAGAGATTACTCTGCTATCATTCGGAGGCCGTCGCTTATCTGGGATATCGCGAAGTTTGCTTCCCCAGAGAAACGAAACCCTCCATCGTATCTGACCTGAAGTGCGCAACGCGCATCATCAGCCTTCATTGTTATTCAAAATATGCTATACCAAACATTGGTTGATTTCGAGTCTTTTTTTAAGCCGATTGTGTTGCGCAGCTGAACAAGCCGGTTCGGAGGATGCATGTGGCGCGATGAACAGCTATTTGATGGACGGGTTCGCGTTATTGCCAATTCAGGTGAAAGCCTTGCGGCTCGAATTGGGTAGCATTTTGAGTCGTTCGCCAAACACGCATACACATCGGCTCATTTCTTCTCTTAGATCCGTCTGATGCGTCTTTACCGCCACGAAACCGATCTTCCGTCCGATGCGCGCGGCGCCGTGCTGACGCTTGGCAACTTCGACGGCGTCCATCTCGGGCATCAGGCGGTGATCGCGGAGGCGTTGAGGATAGCACGCGCCTCCGACCGACCGCTGGGCGTGCTGACCTTCGAGCCACACACCAAGGCCTTCTTCCGTCCCGATATGCCGCCGTTCCGGCTGACGCCGCTCAGGGTCAAGCTGCACGCGCTGGAATCGCTGGGTGTCGATTATGTGGTGGCGCTCGCCTTCGACGAAAGCCTGGCGGCCGTGTCGGCCGAGGCGTTCGCGGCCGACGTATTGGCCCGAGGGCTGGGAATCAGCCACGCCGTCGCCGGCGGTAATTTCCGCTACGGCCACAAGCATGCGGGTACCATGGAGACGCTGGCGGCCGCAGGTCTGAAACACGGCTTCGGCGTCACCCGCGTGGCCCCGGTCAGCGCCGCCGACGGCACCGTCTATTCGGCGACCGCGGTTCGGAAATACATCGCCGACGGCGATTTGCGCCGTGCCGCAGCGCTGCTGGGCCGGCCGTTCGAGATCGATGGCCGCGTCATCACCGGCGACAAGCGCGGGCGCGAACTGGGCTTTCCGACGGCCAACCTCAATATCACCGGATATATGCGGCCGGCCTATGGCATCTATGCCATCCGCGCGCTGGTCGACCGTCCCGGCGCCAGCAGCTGGATCGACGGGGTCGCCAATCTGGGCATCCGGCCGATGTGGCGGACCCCGGAGCCGATGCTGGAAGCGCATCTGTTCGATTTCTCCGAGGATATCTACGGCCAGGTGCTGCGCGTCCGCCTGATCGAGCGGCTGCGGCCGGAGGCCAAGTTCGACAGCATCGAAGGGCTGATCGAACAGGTCGATCGCGACAAGATCGCCGCGCGGGAGGCACTGCTGGCGAGTCCGGGGTGACAGCCGCCTGACTATCTTGATACGCTGCGGTGATCTCGCCGCCAGCCACAAATCATGAAGTGAGCAGCCCGATGCTGCGCGGTCGAGACATGCATAGCCACAAACTCTCGCTCCCTGCCAACCCCTTAGCTCGCGCTTTACGGCATCGGACCAGGGCCTCCCGGAGAAATCGTACAGGGCGGCGAGATTGTCACGGACGCCACGATGGTGTCAGCAACAAATGTAAAGGGACCGCCTCATGTTCGGGCGCCCGGGTACTTCGGTCCCAACGTGATGAGGCAAGTTACGCTCCAACGCGCCGCCCCCAAAGGAACAACTGACCGAGGTTCAGTGCCCGGCCATTACCGGCAGGGGAGTTCGATCATCTTTGGATCGTGAAGGCAGGCGATCCAGGCGTTTGCGGGGGCATCATTTACCGCCCAGCATTTGATCAAAGAAGCTAACTATCACCTGATAAGCTTCCCTAGATTCTGGAATATCGGCGTCCATGAAGAAACCATGCCACAGACCATCCCAGAGGTGCAGTCGCGCGTCGACGCCAGCCTTGATGAGTTGGCTATGACCGAACACCATTGTGCTGCAGTCCCAGGAGCGTGCGCCGGTCAGCAGCAACGACGGCGGAAACTTTGCGAGAAGTTCCGGAGAATTGGCGGGCCATATTAGCGGGTCGGTAGCAGCAGTACCCGAAAAATAAGGCAACTCGAGCGACGCAGCCATGGGCGCGTCGAACCCCATGAGGAGTGGACTTAAAACGACCGAGTCGCCCTCGGCCAAAGGACTGATCGCTGCGGAGAAGATTCCGACCGCACCGGGCATCGGAAGCTGCTCCTTGTCAAACCACGCGACCGACTGTCCCGTCAAAATTCCGCCGGCTGAACATCCATATATCCCGATATTCTCTGGCGAATAATCCTTGAGCAACTCCCTGTAGACGCAAGCCACGTCTTCGCTGGCTGCTGGAAACAGGTGTTCAGGAAACATCCGATAATCGATACTGATGACCTTGATCCGACCGAGCCCTGCTATCGGGATCGATTCAATCTTGCTGATGGTGCGTGCGCCGCCGACAAAGCCTCCGCCGTGCAGGTTGATCAGTACGCGGTTCGTATTTTTCGCTGCAATACCGTTTTTCGGCGTAAATATCTCGGTAAAGACGCCACCAAGGATCTCCGTCGTCATTTCAACGGCGTAGCGGGCGTTCTGTTTGTCGATCCAGGGCGCAACAAGCTTTGTATGAATCTCTGCCATAATGGTCGCAAAGTCCGCCCCAGGCATCATAGGCAGGCGGACAGCCCAGATTGCTTCGAGATAGGCTTTTCGGGCCTCGGGGCTGGCCAAAGAACTGAACGGCATCGTGAATGATGGAACCTCGACATTCGATTCCGCGTCTACGGCGCTGATGTCAAAAACCGTTGGAGTGGAAACTCCAATATCAGCCATTCCAAACCTCCGGGATCTTGTAAGCGCTACAACGTCACAGGCGAGGACAAGTCGCCGCTAATGCCATGACAACAACCGAGCAGCAACGAGTTACCCTCGACCCAACCTTTGCAAGGCTAGTAACCACGAATACCAAACATCGTACGATTAATAAAGAGGTAAAGAAGGTGGTGCGGGCGGTCGGAATCGAACCGACACTCCTCTCGGAACTGGATTTTGAATCCAGCGCGTCTACCAGTTCCACCACGCCCGCTTAGGTTTCAGAACCAACAAATGACCCTCAAGCGGCCACTTCCTGCCTCTAAAGGCACCACGCGGTTTAAATGCCACAAACAGGGGCCGACGGTCCAGCCCCTCTGTCTTGGCGAAGAACGCCGCGAAACGCTTGGTCGCGACGCGGTTTATGCACGCGATCGGAAAACCCCTACTGTAACTAGAGGGCTCATCGATTCCATCGTCAGCACCGCCGAGTGACAACATGTTTGGCTGTCTCATTGGCTTTGACATCCCTCACCAAATGCCGCTCGCCTTCGCGGCCGCCATCTTTTCTCGCTCCGTAACCCACCAGCGACCTAGTGTCCAACTTCCAATGGCCGCCAGTGGGACTATCTGAGTCTTGAGGCAGCTTAGCGCCCACCCAAGCTGTTTCGACCATAGCCTCTCCAGCACCGAAGCGGACATTGCGACACTCGCTACCTAGGTCCTGGTCGCGCCAGAAGTGGACCTTCGGGTCGCTGGCAGCGAATGACCAAACAGGGTGGATTCCGATCAGTCTGTTTAATGCTTCTGCCGAGTGAAGGCAGTCTCCCCAGACTGTGATTAACCCGCGAAAATCCTCAATTCTCCGTTCCGGTCCGATGGGTCTGTGGCGAGGTTGTGGCGCAGCCAACCCTCGTCCAGACGAGACGCCAAAGCATCGATTGCCCCCCTTCCCTGGCCTGTGCGGCTTGCACGGCGATACCCGGCCGGATGCACGGCTACAAATCATAACGCTGGCACAGGATACGTGAGGCAGGCATCCTGACTGCCGCGCCGAAAGCGGCAGTCAGGTACAAACCACGCGGACATCGCCCTTCATGACGGCTAACAAATTCACTCTGACAGCAGCCGACGGGACGGACATGACCGACGAGATTACAAATTTTGCGAATATCATCGGCCTGGAACGGGCGGCGCCGGGTCGATACAGCTTACTTTTGGTCCTAGGCCTGTTTGGCGGGTCGAAATCGGGCCAATTAAATCCGGCAAAAGTTGTGCATGAGATAAGGGCTTTGGAAGGCATCGGAGGTTCAAGCCACTTGAAGCCGCCGATTCAAAACAAATACCCGCCCCTGAAAGGCCTGTGGCACAAGCATTATCTGGAAGATGGGGTTGCCGCAATGGCAATAAATATACAAAAAGGCCTGAAGAAATATGGCTTGCCGCTGTTTAAACAGAAAATCCAGGAGGCGACTGACGCGTGTGAAGAACGCTATGTCTCCGCCGAGGACATTAAATCGATTTCAGATGACGTGGTGCATGGAAACTGGATGAGATTGGCCGATTCCGAGGCGTTAACCGGAGAATGGATTATCTACGCGCAGTATGGAAACCAGAATTATTACCTTTGCCTGGGAAGGCATGAACAAAGCGGGCATGAGAGTCTTCGT
Source organism: Alphaproteobacteria bacterium (assembly GCA_965276835.1). GTDB lineage: Bacteria > Pseudomonadota > Alphaproteobacteria > BOG-932 > Roseiterribacteraceae > BOG-932. Next base: position 4,989,985 of record OZ255631.1, on the reverse strand, counting down.
CAGCAGATCGATACGATTTGTTGCCAGGAATTCCCCTTCCTGGCGGCTTTGCTCGCAAATGCTTAGCGTGAGAAAGTTCCCGGCTGAAACAATCCCGAGCATGCGGCTACCGCGCACTTGACCGTTCATGTTTGCACGCGCTGTCCGGCGCGGCGAGGGCTTGAATTTCGATGGTTTGCAAGCCTGCGGACAGGATCAAAGCCCCGCCCATTGCGGGATGTATCTGGCGGCGCCCACGGACGCAATGCTTACAATTCAGGCGGCGCCACATTCTGAAATAGCAGGTGGATGCGTTCGCGCAGGGCGGCATCACATGCACCCTCACGATCGACAAGTTCGATCAGCCGGTCGATCTGTTCTGGTGACCGCAGACGCATGGCGTATAATTCGGCGATCTCGTCCGCCGTCAGATAGCGTGGCAGATGATGGTACAGGCGTGGCGGCTCTTTCCAGTTCAGCCAGTTGCCGATCAGCGCATTCCACATCTGCCGGATCGAGCGCTTTTTATTCTCTGCAATGCATCGCTGATAATCACGCAACGCGGCCAGGTCATCGCCGCGCAGTTGTGCGTTGAACCAAGCACGGAAGGCTTCCGACCGGCGCTTGTATTCTTCGAACACCGCCCTGAGGTCATTACGCTCTGGCGCCTTCGCCATAAAAGTGCGGATGCTCCGGCGTTGTTCTGCTGTGAAGGACTTTTCCGACTGATTCAATGCCGACTGCAGTTCGTGCCGCTGCAGCATGAAGCCAGCCTCTCTGCCGAATTCGAGACTATTCGTGACATTCCATCCCGCCTTAATCGCGTGCAGATGATGCAGAAGCGTCCGCAGGGCGATAACGAAATCATGCAGACCGTCACTGCCGAAGCATTCGACGCGCCTGGTATCGTGTTCAGCGAGCTTGACGACTTTCTGAAGCCGCCGTGAATGATCTACCAGCGAATGAGCGGCGCTCGTCGCGGCGAACAGTTCCTTCTGCACGTCGCCTTCAATGTCTTCGAGTTCGAGCTCATTTCTCCTGTCGAAAATGTCTCGCCCAACAGTCTCTTCAAAGCGTGCGATGGCCGTAAAGAGGTCTGCAAGCGAACGGTCAAAAACGCGCGCGCTGACCAGGTAGGAGCTATAGCGTTCCCAGATCTTGCGGCCCGGGTGATCCGTCATCACCTCGTCGATATGCAGCCCGCCGATCTGCGCGACCTCTTCAAACAGGTCGGGTGGAAGCGGCACGGCCGAGGTTTTCAGCTTGTGCCGCAAGGCTGCCTCGCGTGAGAGGCGCTGGTCATGCATATGCCCGACGACCGAGCGCAGAATTCCCATGTCGTTCGACTTTTGAGGATGCGCCCTGTTCTCTTTGTTCTGCGGTGAATCGAGTTCGGTCATTGCGGGCTCAATACTGCGTATCCACCAGATAGCCTGTGCGGCCGGGGCATGGGTATCCGGCAGGAGACTGGTGCGGTTTCAGAGAACTGTCGTGCGTCTGCCGGCGGAACTTTTTCTCACAGACGGGGCACTGATAGACGTATGTCGGACGACCAAACGCGCGAGCCCGCGAGCGGACGGGCTGGGGACGGCTGAAGGCCATGCCACCAAATGCGCGCCCGCTCCGTGACGGCGGCACGCTGAGAGCGCCCGATGGCGTAAGCTCCACGGCGTAGCGGGGTACAAACGTCTCTGTGATTACTCGTGCGCCGGTAATCCGGTCGACCCGGTAGCTGCGATGCTCGTTTTTATCGAGATTGAAGGCGTGCAGTACGATGTTGCCCTCGCTCGTGCGCCGCAGCGAGTAGGGCTCAATGCGTCTGGTCGAGCCCTGATAGTCCAACTCGACGCAGAGCCGGTTGCCGCCTGCAAACCGGATTATCTCAAGATGCGTCTGCGCCGCATTCGGAATGTCCAGTCCAAGTGTGCGGCCATGAATGACGGACTCACCGGCGGCCAGCGCGAAGGCAGGAAGTTCGACGGGTGCCTCGCCTCCAGCAAGCCAAGCGAAGAAGTCGGGCAAGACGTCCCAAAAAGCGGCGACGGGCGGCAAAGCTGGAAGCTGATGTGCCAGCATGGTCGCCCAGCCGCCTTCGACAGCGTCGCGATGGTCCGCGAGATCTTCGAGTTTCGGCACGGCGATGCCCTTGAACTCACACTTCTGGCGCAGGACGTTCAGCAGTTCAGCGGCGGAGGGGCGCGCCTCGTTGTTCCGGAACAGGTTCACAACGTCGTACAGGTCGCGTGGCCTCGTGCGTTCGGCAAGCGCTCTCACCTTTTCGCCAAAAGCCTCCTCATAGCTGTAGGCCAGCACCTCGAAGCTCGCTTCTTGGGCATCGCTGTAGGTGTGAAACACCGGTACCCTCACAGGCGGCAGAACAATCCGCTCGTCGGCTGTGAGATCGAGCTTGATACGCGGCAGGCGTATGACGGCTACGTTCGGCGAAACCGGGCCTTTGTAGCTGAGTTTCCCCTGGCAGGAGAGGTTGCCGCGCGGATTGTTGAAAAGATCAAAACTCTGTCCTTCGACTGGCATCTCAAGGCCTGACCGCTCGTAGACCCATTCGCCGATCTCGCCGAAAACACGTTTAAGGAAATCTCCATCAAGATGCGTGGCGTCCGCCAGCGTAAAGTCGAGATCCTCCGAAAAACGATAGGTCTCAAAGTAGCATTTCTTCAGACACGTTCCGCCCTTGAAGATCCATTTGTCCCGCAGTTGTTCGTGTGCGGCGATTCCAGCGAGCGTCCAGCCAAGGACGTAATCCTTCTCGACAACATCGGGCCGTAGCCCGACCTTGCCCGCCGTCTCCAATATCTCGGCCTTACTGATCATGGCCAGACACTCCAATCCAAGCGGCGGGGACCTTGAGTCTCCATCGCGTTACGACGCGATCGCAGGCGAGTTCTGAGTCGAGCTGGGCGTAGCCTTTCGTGAGGCGCACTTTGCACGCGACAACGAGTGCCTGTCCGAGGGGATGGCGCTCCGCAAGGAAGCCGAGGCGTTTGAACACAGCCCCGTTGGCAAGCTGATCGGCATAGGCAATCAACTGGTCCGGTTTACTTTCGTCCTTTTGCAGGTAGCGGTCGAGGCAATCGGCCACATGCTGGATGCCGCCGCCGATCGCGGGGTCGTCCAGTATGTCGAGCATGGTCCGGTCGATGTCGGAGACGCTGACTTTGGTGTGGGCGCGCCAGACGGATTTCGTGCCGAAGATGCGCGACTCCGGGATGTGGCGCAGCGTGAATTGCGCGCCGCCGCTTTGCTTCACGCGGTCACGAATGGACCGCGCAGTAAAGACGACGATGTCACGAAACAACTGCTCGGTCAGATCCCAGTATTCGGCGGCGGTGCGGCCGCCGATGTAAGCGGGGCCAAACAGCGCCGGGACCAGCAGCCATGCATCGGCTACTGCCTGTTCACTGCCTCGCATCTCCAGCGATATGGGGGCATAGATGCCGCTGCCGACACGCTGCAGCCAGCCTTGCGCTGCCCAGGCGGACAGGGTTTTAGCGGCCTGCACACGCGACACGTCAAGCACGCGCGCGGCGTCGTCGATGTGAATGACATCGCCAGCGGCCCTGACGACAGCGGTGAGCTTTGGCTGTTTCATAGTACTCTTTTGATGCTGTTTTTCAGCCTTTTGATGAATTTATGCATCTTGAATATACCAAGCTTTCTTAGAAAGGCAATGGCTGGATATCATAAGCGCGAAAATTCGCGAAAATCATGAAAAATGGTATCCGTTCTGTAACAGGCAGACAGAGATCATGGCGTACGGCATACCGCTGACCGAGATAACGAAACCAATGGATGAGAGCCGACTGGAGAGAACGAAAAGCATGCACGAACAGATGCAGGCTCATGTTTCATGAGACCGGCGGGTTTTATTCACGAAACCTGTCTAGTGCGTATCGCATCCGGAACAGCATGACTGGAAAGACGAGGAGCTTCGCGACGGCCGGTCAGGACGCCGGATGCGCTTACTTCCAATCCGTCAGCCTGCCGTGCTCGAACTGCACCGCCGCCCATTCGTCGAGCAATGCCATGACAGCCGGGTCGGAGGGCGGGTCTCCCTCAAACTCAAGCAGCGCCTCGACCTGCGCAGCCAGACCGCGGCGCTGGCCTTCGTCCAATTCTCCCGCATAGCCGAAATAAGGCTTCAGCCGGTCGATCAGTTCGCTGCGGATCTCTCCCAGGCGCCTTTCGATTGCGCTGGCGGGTCCCGTTTTTATCACCGGGGCCACAGCTCGTTCATTTTTTCATTGATCGCATCAAGCAGCCTGCGCGACATGGACTGAAACAGTGTCAAATCTTCCGCGGAAAGGCGTAGCGCCGGCTGGCTGACCATGGGGGACTTGAAACCCGCGAAATCATAAGGGATTACCGAATAGCTTTCGCTATCGGAGTGGGCATAAGCCTTGTCGCGTAAATGCCTGAGCTGCTCATGCAGCGCCGTTTCCTCAGCGTTCGGGGCGATCATTTCGAAGGAAAGCCTCTTCCACCCGTTGGTTTTCGTAAACGGTCGGCAATAGGCGACGACCAGCGCGGAAGTAAAGGCGGATTGCTGGAAATAGATTGTCCCGCGCCGTTCCCACGGCTGGGCGTGCCAGCCTTTTTTCAACAGCATGGCGGCGCAACTCCGCGCGAACCCGATGTCGACCCGCGACACGTAATGCTTGCTGTAAAGCTTCGCATTCTCCTCGCCCAGCTGAATTTCCATATCGCTCCCATGCGCCCAGAACGGCAAACAGTCGTCCATTCCCCGGATGGGGGCAGCTGGACGAATATCCGCGAGGACGCGCCGCCCTTCCGCATTTCGGCATGGGCCAGCGCTTCAGGCATGGCATGCCGCAGATAGGCCTCAAAGGGAATGCGTGACCATCGGCCAGCTCTTTCGCCTTGCCGGACTGTTCGTCGCTCAAAAGTCGATAGTGACGGTCAATATCGACTTTTTATTAGTCCGCTACGAACCGACTTTGTATTCTCTGCATTAGTCATTGTGAGACTGACGACCGTTTGTCGTCCAGTGCTTCACAGCGCGTTTACCAATGCGTCTTGTGTACCCACCCCAGGGTACGAAATTCATGCGGGCCGGGACTGTTTGTGGCCGTCTGACCCAAGGCCAATCGATCTTGGCAAGCGGGAAGTTGATGGGACAGTCGGGGTCGAACCGACACATCTGTCCGAACGGATTTTGAATCAGCGGGCCGACAGGTTCCACCGCGCCCGCATATCGCCCCCTGACGGCACGTCCCGCGCTCTGCACCTATTCTGCACCTAGCGCAATTTTGCCCTGAAACGAGGGCTGTCTACCTGGACTTCTAACCCACTGAGATCAAACGATCTTTTCCCAAACCGCGACACGCTGCCGCAGGATAGACAAACCGCTTTTTGAGTGCGGCGCGTCTACCAATTTCACCACTGGGGCAGGCCGTCGACGGCTAAGCGGCATCAATAACGCGCTTGCCTCGTGACCGCAACCATGCGGAGCGGCTATAAAAGGCCATCATGCAACTTAACCCCCGCACCGTCGCTGCGCTCGCTTTGACGCTCAGCCTGACGATTATCGGCTTCGTCCTGTTCAGCCAGTACGGCCAAGGTTACGAACCCTGCGAACTGTGCCTGCGCGAGCGCCTGCCCTGGTACGCGATCGTCGGCCTGGGATTGATCGGGACGATCTTCCCCTCGCGCTGGTTCGTCCTGCTGATTGCCGTGTTGCTGCTGGTCAGCGCCGGGCTGGGCGGGCACCATTCGGGAGTCGAACAGCATTGGTGGCCGGGCCCGACGGCCTGTACCGGCGGCAGCACATCGGGTGCGAATTCGGTGGACCAGTTGCGCGCCATGATGATGCACCAGAAGGTCGTACAGTGCGACGCCATCGCCTGGACGTTCCTGGGGCTGTCGATGGCGACGTATAATTTCCTGGTGTCGCTCATTGCCGGGCTGGCGCTGCTGACCCTGGCATTCAGAGGCCGCCATGCGCGCTAAACGTCGCCGTCCCTTACCCGGAGACCCGATCGGCGATGCGCTGGTCAAGCGCATCGTCCGCGTCGACCATGCCGGCGAATACGGCGCCAAGCGCATCTATGACGGGCAACTGGCCGTTTTGGGCGACAGCCCGGCGGGCGAGGCGATCGCCAAAATGGCCGCGGCCGAGGCCGAGCATCTGGAGTGGTTCGACAAAGAGCTCGTCGCCCGCCATGTGCGCCCGACCGCCCTGCATCCGTTCTGGCATGTCGCCGGCTATGCGCTGGGCGCGGCCACGGCAATGCTGGGACCCAAGGCGGCGATGGCCTGCACCGTCGCGGTCGAGGAAGCCATCGACGAGCACTATCAGGCGCAGGAAGCCGCGCTGGGCAAAACCGAGCCAAAGCTGAAGAAAGCCATCGAACGCTTCCACGCCGACGAACTGCACCACCGCGACACGGCGCTGGAACACGATGCGGAAAAGGCGCCCGGGTATCGGACGATGAAGCACGCGATCAAGAACGGCGTGCGCACTGCGATCTGGCTGTCGGAGCGGATTTAATCCGGGAGTGGTGCAAGGTGGAAACTGGGCGCATTCCGCCAAACTCTGAAATTTAACCGCCAAGGCCTCGGTGGAAGGTGCTACGGTTTTTCACCCTACGAATCCAGCTCGCTGTCCCAATACAGGAAGTCGCGCCAGCTTTCGTGCAGGAAGCCGGGCGGAAAGGCGCGGCCGTTTTCCTGGAGCTGGAAGGCCGAGGGCTGGAATGGATGTGTCAGCGGGTGCATGCCGCATTGGTGCGGCAGGAAACTTGCCTTCGCAAGGTTGCAGCCGGAACAGGCGGTGACGACATTGGTCCAGGTCGTACGTCCGCCCTTTGAGCGCGGGACGACATGGTCGAATGTCAGCTCATGCGTCGGGAACGGCGTGCCGCAATATTGGCAGCAGAACCGGTCGCGCAGAAACACGTTGAACCGGGTGAAGGCCGGCCGGCGGGCCGATGGCACATATTCCTTGAGCGCAATAACGCTGGGCAGCTGCATCTCGAATGAGGGTGAGCGCACCACCTGCGGATACTGCGAGACGATGTTCACCCGATCGAGGAAAACCGCCTTGATCGAGTCCTGCCACGACCACAAAGACAACGGAAAATAGCTTAGCGGCCGAAAATCGGCATTGAGTACAAGCGCCGGACAGCTCTCGAGTGGTGGAGTCACTCCACATCCTCGTCAGTAAGCTACGCCACAGTAAGCCGCGCCCTGAATAGGTGATTCGCGAAGCAAAAACAATCCCGACATGTTTCGAAATCGCGCCGCAGGCAATGCATTTAAAGCAAGTTTAACGCGGAGGACGCTGAGGTCTCGCAGAGATCGCGGACCGAAATCCTTTATTCTCTGCGCCCTCTGCGAGACCTCAGCGTCCTCCGCGTTAAAATTCTTAAATCGTTTCCACCAAAGCGATTTCAGGCCGGCAAATGTGCCTTCAGGAACTGCGCCGCGCGTGTAGCGCCTTCCTGGTCGATGCCGTGCTGCAGGCCCGGACGGGCCAGCGTTTCAACCGGAAACCCCGCCGTCTTCAACGCATGCTCCGCCTCGCCCAGGCTGGCGAAGGGCAGGACCGGGTCGGCGGTGCCGTGAACCAACAAAACCGGCGGATGCCGCGCGTCTTTCGGCAGGGCCGAAACGGTGTCCGCGATCTTGCCGGAAAAGCCGACGATCGCCACCGCATCGCCTTTGCGCATCGTGCGCTCCAGCGCCATCATCGTGCCCTGCGAAAAGCCGATCAGCGCTAGGTTCTCGCTGGTCAACCCCAAGCCTTTCAACGCGCCGTCGATATAGGCGTCGAGCACCGGCGCGGCGCGGCGTACGCCGTTGGCAATTTCAACCGGCGTGATCGTCGTCAAGCCGAACCACTGATAGCCGTTATAGGCCCCCGGGCACGCCTCTGGCGCGTTGGGCGCCAGAAAGGCCGCGTCCGGCAGAGCCTGGGCGAAGAACGGCGCCAGGCCGATCAGATCGTCGCCGTTGGCGCCATAACCGTGCAGGAAGATCACCAACTGGCGGGCGGGTTTGCCGCTGGCCGGTTCGCGCGACGGGCCGGACAGGGGAAGGGTTTCGTTTGTCATAACGCCAGTTTTTCGCCGTCCGGCGCCAGACTGTCAATCTTGGCGAAACAACGGGTAACATCGGCCCATGACCGTCACCCGCTTCGCACCCAGCCCCACCGGCTTTCTGCATCTGGGGCATGTCTATTCGGCCCTGTTCGCCGAAAAGACCGCGCATGTCGAGGGCGGACGATTCCTGCTGCGGATCGAGGATATCGACCAGATCCGGTGCCGCCCCGCGTTCGAGACGGCGATCCTTGAAGACCTGAGCTGGCTGGGCCTGACATGGGACGGCCCGGTGCGCCGGCAGTCGGATCACTTCGATGACTATCGCGCGGCGTTGAAACGGCTGGGCAGGCTGGGCGTCACCTATCCCTGCTTCTGCTCCCGCAAGGACATCGCCGTCGCAGCCAGTGCGCCGCACGGGGTGCCTGCCACCTATCCTGGGACGTGCCGTCATTTGACCGCCGCCGAACGCGACGCGCGGATTGGAGCAGGCGAGCCCTATGCGATCCGGCTGGATGTCCGGGCCGGCCTTGCCCTGACTGGGCCGTTATCGTGGCACGACCGCGAAGCCGGCGTTGTGGTGGTTACGCTGGAAGACGACGCAGTGATCGCCCGCAAGGACACGCCGACCTCCTATCACCTCGCCGTCACGGTCGACGATCACCTACAAGGCGTGACGCTGGTGACGCGCGGGATCGACCTGTTTGAAGCGACGCATGTCCATCGGCTGCTGCAAGGGCTGCTGGGCTATGCCGTGCCCGACTATTGCCATCATCCGCTGAAACTGAACGCGGACGGCGTGCGCTACTCCAAACGCGACGGCGCGCTGGCGGTAAGGACGCTGCGGGCGCAAGGACTGACGGCGGAGGCGGTGTGGGGGATGGCGCAAACCTCTTCAAATCGCCTTCCCCCATGAGGGGGAGGTCGACAACGCGCAGCGTTGGCGGGTGGGGGGTATGGTGCCGCAGGTCGACTGCTTAGGAGACGCGGCGGAGACAGTACCCCCTCCCGGCCCTTCGGACCGACTTCCCCTCAAGGGGGAGGCGAATAGGCGAGTGCCCTCAGCTACCGCCTGAGCCCCCTGACCAGCGCCGCATAGTCCGGCTCGTTGTCCGGGTCGAGCAGGCCGTGGCGGATCAGGAAGTCGATCAGGACCAGATTGACGTTGAACTTGAAGTCGTCTGTGTCGCGCAGGATTTCGATGACGCGCTGGACCGGGAGCAATTCGAACCGCTCGACCTCGCCATCGGTGCCGACCGGAACGACGCCGTGCGGCACCTCCAGGTCGTAGACGAACAGGACATCGTTGCGGAAACCGTCCATGGCGAGTTGGTATGAGACCACGGACACCGGCTTCGCCCGCGCCGCGATCTCCTTCGTCAGTCCGGCCTCTTCGTCGGCCTCCTTGATCACCGTCTCTTCGGCGGTGTAGCCCATGGGAATGCCGCCGGCGACCAGATGGTCCAGCTTGCCCGGCGCCACCTGCCGGTCACGCGCGCGGTGGCCGACCCACAGGAACAGGCCGTCATTGGACCGGACATAACCGTTCACATGAACGCCGAACGCCGGCACGCCGAGCCCAGGCAAGCCAGCGCGGTCGATCTCCGCGCAGGGCCCCAGGCCCCATTTGCGCAGCACCGGCGTCATCTCGCCGCGCAGCGGCGCCATCAGGCCGGCCCGCGACAAAGCGCCGGTTATCCCCTCCAGCCGCGCGCTCAACGCCTTGAAGCCACCGCCTGGGATTCCGATGCCGGTCGGCAGCTTGCTCGCCAATTTTTGAGCCAGCAGAAACTCCGCCGCGGCGTGGCGAAGGCTCCCGATGGCGTGGCCGGAGATTGCGAAATCCTGGTAGTCGGCAGGGTCGAAGCGGTTGCAAGCCTCGACATGGCGGAGCAATGTCATAGCCCTTCCTTTCGGCCGCACAGTGCAAAGATGCGAAGCTGAAAGACCCCCGACAGCGATTGATCGGACATGAGCAACATCTTCTTCGTCTTGGCTCTCGTTTTCGCCCTGGCCACCGCCGGCGTTTTGGTGCTGGGTGTCAGCGGCCTGGTTCGCGGCACCGATTTCCACCGCCGGAACTCAAATAGGCTGATGCGCCTCAGGGTTATCCTGCAAGGGGTAACACTGGTGTTCCTGGCACTGGCTTTCGCCTCTTCAATGCGCTAGGCGGTAGCTCTCAACTGTATCTTGCCCGATCTTGCGCTGATCGGCCAGCCGGAAGCCCGGCGCGTCGGCGACACGATCGAGCCCCAGCGGGCCGATCGCGGCGATGCCGTCGCCGCCGATGATCGACGGTCCCCGAAACAAGGCCACGCGGTCGACCAGCCCTTCGGCCAGGAATGAGGCGGCCAGCTTGCCCCCGCCCTCGACCATCAGCCGGGTCAGGCCGACTTCGCCCAGCGCCTGAAGCGACTGCGCGACGGAGATGCGGCCATAGTCGTCCGCGCCCACCGGAATCAGCACGACGCCCAGATCCTCCAGCGCCGCCGCGCGTTCGGCCGCCGATTCCGCGACTGTTTCCTCCAGGGTCACGATCCAGGTCGGCACGTCGCGCGCCGTGGTGACCAGTTGGCGGGTCAAGGATAGCTGCAGGCGGGAATCGTAGACGATGCGCGCGGGCGGCCGGACCGGCAGCCCCGGCAGGCGGCAGGTCAGGTGCGGATCGTCGCTTGACGCCGTGCCGATGCCCACCGCGACCGCGTCGTGGGTGGCCCGCAAGCCATGTGCCATCGCCCGGGCGCCTTCGTCGGTGATCCACTGGCTGTCGCCGTTATGGGTGGCGATCCGCCCGTCCAAGGTCGCCGCCAGTTTCAACGTCACCATCGGCCGGCCGGTCGCGGTGCGGGTCAAATAGCCTTCGTTCAAGATTTCGGCCGCGTCGGCCATCAGGCCGGTTTCGACCTTGATCCCGGCATCGCGCATACGCTCCAGCCCATGGCCCGAAACGCGTGGGTCGGGATCGATGATCGCGGCCACAACCCGCGCAACGCCCGCCGCGATCAACGCGTCGGCGCAAGGCGGCGTCTGGCCGTGATGGCTGCAAGGTTCCAGCGTGACATAGACTGTCGCCCCCTTGGCCGCCTTGCCGGCGCGCCGCAGCGCCTCCGTCTCGGCATGAGGGCGCCCGCCCGATTGAGTCCAGCCACGGCCGACGATCCGGCCGTCCTTGACGATGACGCAGCCGACGGCAGGGTTCGGCCACACATTGCCAAGCCCGCGCCCGGCCAATGCCAGGGCAGCCGCCATGAAGCGGCGATCAGCAAACGAATCAGGCATGCTTTAACTACTCGAGTTCGGGACGCAGCCCGTCGAGGAACTCGTTGAAATCCGCCGCCTCGCGGAAATTGCGATAGACCGAGGCGTAGCGGATATAGGCGATGGGATCGAGCTGGCTGAGCGCCTGCATCGCCATTTCGCCGACCTGTTTGGACGGGATTTCGGTTTCGCCCGAGCTTTCCAACTGGCGGACAATGGAGTTCACCACCCGCTCGACCCGCTCAACCTCGACCGGGCGTTTGCGCAGCGCGATGCGCATCGAGCGCAGCAGCTTTTCGCGGTCGAACGGTTCGCGGTCGTTGTTGGTTTTGACGACCGTCAGTTCGCGCAACTGCACCCGTTCGAAGGTGGTGAACCGGGCGCCGCAGTTGCCGCAGATGCGCCGGCGGCGGATCGCGGCGTTGTCTTCCGTCGGCCGCGAATCCTTAACCTGGGTGTCGTCGTTACCGCAAAAGGGGCAGCGCATTCTTGTTTTTCCCCGTTCGTTTGCCGACTACAGCGTCGGGTAGATCGGAAAACGGTCGCACAGCGTCCGCACCTTGTCACGGATACGCTGTTCCGTCGCGCCGTTGTCTTCCGCATTCTTCGCCAGCCCGTCGAGAACTTCCAGGATCATCTCGCCGATCTGCCGGAATTCCGCCTGACCGAAGCCGCGCGTGGTGGCCGCCGGGCTGCCCAGGCGGATGCCGGAGGTGATGGTCGGCTTTTCCGGATCGAACGGGATGGCGTTCTTGTTGCAAGTCATACCGGCGCGCTCAAGGCTGGCCTCGGCCGCCTTGCCGGTCACGCCCTTGGGACGCAGATCGACCAGCATCAAATGGCAGTCGGTGCCTTGCGAGACGATGTCCAGGCCGCCTTCCTGCAACGTCGCCGCCAACTGGCGGGCGTTGGCCAGAACCGACTTGGCATAGGATTTGAAATCGTCGGTCAGCGCCTCGCCGAAGGCCACGGCCTTGGCGGCGATGACATGCATCAGCGGGCCGCCCTGCAGACCGGGAAAGGTCGCCGAATTGATCTTCTTGCCGATCGCCTCGTCGTTCGACAGCACCAGGCCGCCGCGCGGGCCGCGCAAGGTCTTGTGCGTGGTCGAAGTCACGATATGGGCGTGCGGCAGGGGGCTGGGGTAGACGCCGGCCGCGACCAGCCCGGCATAATGCGCCATGTCGACCATGAACAGCGCCCCGACCTCGTCCGCCAGCTTGCGGAACCAGGGAAAGTCGATGACGCGGGCATAGGCCGAGCCGCCGGCGATGATCAGCGACGGTTTATGCTCGCGCGCCAGGGACGCCACCTGATCGTAATCGATCAGCCCGTCCTGCCGGCGCACGCCGTACTGCACAGCGTTGAACCATTTTCCGGAAAGGTTGGGCGCCGCGCCGTGGGTCAGGTGACCGCCTGCATCGAGCGACATGCCCAGGATCGTGTCGCCCGGCTTGGTCAGGCCGAGAAGCACCGACTGGTTGGCCTGGCTGCCGGAATGCGATTGCACGTTGGCGTACGTGCAGCCGAACAGTTCCTTCGCGCGGTCGATCGCCAGCTGCTCCACCACGTCGACGAATTCGCAACCGCCGTAATAACGCTTGCCGGGATAGCCCTCGGCATATTTGTTGGTCAGCAGCGAACCCTGGGCCTGCAGCACCGCCAGCGAGACGATGTTTTCCGAGGCGATCAGCTCGATCTGGTTCTGCTCGCGGCCCAGTTCCTCGGCGATGGCATGGGCGATGGCCGGATCGGCGGCGGCCAGGCCTGCGGAAAAGAAGCCGGAGAGCGCTCCGGACGGGCTGCGTTGTGGCGCGGTGGCGTTGCTGGCTGAACTCATGGGCCGACCCTCAGGCAAGACATCACACCCGCAGACTTAGCGGGCATCAGGCGGCGAACCTACCACCGCTTGCGTCACAAAACCACCGCTTGGGCTCCGCCAATATCCGATTTTAACGCGCTCTCGCGACCCGCCTTGAACATGTTCCAAACTGGCAGGGAAGATTTAACGCAGAGGACGCAAAGTAGGCGCGGAGGGCGCTGAGTAAAATTATTAAATCTCCGCGACCTCTGCGTGAGTCTTGGCGACCTCCGCGTTAAATAACTTTCTTCCTTCACCGTGGAGCGCGGAGGAGGCGCTGACTAAACGCGTTTCCGGGCGGTCAGACGCCGCGTATCTGCGTGTCGGTCTGCGACGACCAGAAACGCTCCAGCTTGTTTAGCATTTCACTGAGCAGGGTCAGTTCGCCGGCGTCCAACCCGTTGGCCACGAGCTGCTGGCCGTCGCGCTCGAAGAAGTCGTCGAGTTTGGCGCGCAGCGACGCCCCCTTGGGCGACACCTTGATACGAACCGAGCGGCGGTCGTGCAGCGAGCGCTCCTGGACCAGATATCCCGACTCGACCATCTTCTTCAGATTGTAAGAGACGTTCGACCCGAGATAATAACCGCGCAGAGTCAGTTCGCCGACGGTCAGCTGATCGCTGCCGATGCTGTAGAGGATTAAGCTCTGCACGTTATTGATGTCCTGGATGCTCAGGCGGTCCAACTCGAGCTTCAGCACGTCAAGCGATTGACGATGCAGTCGCTCGATCACATGGATGGTTTCGTAATAAGCTCGCACAGTAATCTCCCGAAGCGAAACGGCTCAACTCTATAGCAATAACATTGTAAAATTTAGTTATCGCCTATCGAGCCAAATTTTCCTCAAGGTTTCAAGGTTTTCCGCACATGAATTTCCCGTCTATCCGTATGCGCCGCAACCGCCGCACCGATTGGAGCCGCCGCCTGGTTGCGGAAAACCGTCTGTCGGCAGCCGACCTGATTCTGCCGATCATCGTCATCGACGGTAACAACCGGCGTGAAGAAATTGCAACCATGCCAGGTGTCCAGCGGCTGTCGATCGATCTGGCGACCGAAGTCGCGGCAGAGGCGGTTTCCCTTGGAATTCCGGCGCTTGCGCTGTTCCCGGCGATTGCGCCGGAGTTGAAATCGGCGGATGGAAAAGAGGCATTGAAGGTCGATAATTTGCTCGGGCGAGCAGTTACACAAATCAAAAAACAGGTCCCCGACATTGGGCTGATCGCCGACGTGGCGTTAGATCCGTACACGACGCATGGGCACGATGGATTGCTGATTGACGGCGAAATCGTCAATGACGCGACTGTGTCAATTCTGTGTCGACAGGCATTGGCCGAAGCCGAAGCCGGGGTCGATATCGTTGCCCCGTCCGACATGATGGACGGCCGAGTCGGAGCAATTCGCGAGGCACTGGACGGCGCCGGGTACCAGAACGTGCAAATCCTGTCCTATGCCGCGAAATACGCCTCGATTTTCTATGGCCCGTTCCGCGACGCGCTGTCGACGCGCGGATTGCTGAAGGGCGACAAGCGCACCTATCAGATGGATGTCGCCAACGGCGACGAGGCACTGCGTGAAATCGAACTCGACCTGATCGAGGGCGCCGACATGGTGATGGTGAAGCCGGGCATGCCTTATCTCGACATCATCCACCGGGTGAAAGAGACGTTCGGCGTCCCGACCTTCGCCTATCATGTCAGCGGCGAGTACGCGATGCTCCGCTTCGCGGCCCAGGCCGGGGCGTTCGAGTATGAACCAGCCCTGATGGAAGCCCTGCTGTGTTTCCGCCGCGCCGGTTCCGATGCGGTTCTGACCTATGGCGCCTTGGATGCGGCGCGGCGGTTGAAGGCCGGGTAATCGTCCGACGGCGAGACACCAATTGACGTCTGGAGCGGGTAACAAGGGGCACGACTGGCGATGCGGTCATTCTTTCAGTTCGCTTTGGCGACTGCCATCTGCTCGGCCAGCGCTACCTTGGCAGATCCCACATGGACCACCCGCGATCTTGACGCCGTGGCTGATGCCGCCGTGCAAACGGCCGCCGGTCAGAGCGTCCAAGTACCTTGGCTTGTGCTACTCGCCGAAGCGTTGACGAAAGCGGGAGATACACCACGCGCCAAAGCCGTGCTGTTGGAGGCCGCAAAACTATTGCCTCCTCCCGGAGAGATCGGCCCTTCGTGGGATCGCGGTAACATCGTCAAAGAGTTGGCGGGGCTCGGCGGTGCATCTGATGCGGAAAAACTGGCGGATGTCGACGTTCCGCGTCCGACTAGAGTGATGCTTCTGAGCAAGCTGGTGTCAGGGTTGGCAGCTGCTGGAGCCACCAAAGATGTCCATCGAGTAGCCGACAGGCTCGCGCCGCTGGCGGACACCCCGGGAATAACAAGCTGGGTAATCGCCACGCCGATTTCGTCTTCGCTCGCTGGAGCTGGCGCTGGACTCGTTGCCAGCGGCGCGACGGACGAAGTGCTGTATCTGGCGAACCGGTTACCAGAGGGAATTCCCCGCGTCCGCCTCCTTAGTGATGCTGCGTTCGCACTGTGCGATATAACGGGGAAAGGCGCCAATCCGGGAATGGGACGGAAAGTTGCCGAGGACGTTCGTAAATCTGCGAGCGCTGCGCTGCCGCTTATCACCGCGCCGATTGATCGTGTCGAGGTCGTCGAGATCGCTGCCGAAGCCGTGGCAAAATGTGACGGTGCTGATCGAGCAAAGGCATTTGTCAGCGAAACAACCAGGCCGCCGCAGACTGACCAGGTGCTTTCCAGGCTGGCTGATCGGCTTACAGATAAACGCGAATTCGATCTCGCTGCGGCAACAGCACCGCCTATCGATGCAAACGACGCCGACGATCTTCTCGGCGTCGCGAAGCGTCTGGCAAAACAGGGGGATACGGTCGCCGCTGTTCGCGCCGCGACAGCGGCCTCCCAGGTGGCACTAGATACACAAACTGCCCCATCTCAACCGCCATCTAACCGGTACGATCATTTCGCTTTGTTGAACCGAATTTTCGGTGTTCTAGCCGATCTGGGCGCTTACGATACCGCTCTCGCGACGGTACAGCCAATCGAGCTTGTGAACCGGCAGCAGTATTACGTTACCGTAGTACAGGCCGCGATTAACCGGAAGGACTCTGCAGCTATCGCTCATCTCCTCCCGACAGCGATTGATGCAGTCACACAGCCCACTCCGGCCGGCACCCGCGCGGAGAGCTTTCTTTTTGGCCTGACCAGAACGCTAGCGAACAACGGCTATCGCGATGAAGCGAAGAAGCCATACGAAGCGCTAATACAGTTTACGAATAGTGCGTCCGCGACGTCACGAGACCATCTTTTGCCATGGCAGCTGGCGGTCCTAAAAGCAGATACGGGCGATCTAGCCAGCGCGCTTCAGGCGGCCAACGATGCTGGTCCGTTAACCACCAAACCGACCCCGGCTATGGTCGGCGTCTTGACGGTGATGCAGTTCGACGGTGCGACAAAACCACCCTCTCAATCCGAACTTGCCGCTGCCATGCAACGTTCGACAAATATGCTGCCAAACCAGGTTTCGGGGCCGAAAGCGAATGCCTTGAGTGCAATTGCCATCGATATGGCTGTCCAAGGCAACATCGAGGGCGCCCTAAAGGCTGAAACCGAATTGGACGTCGAGCCACGTGCGGCCCTTTCGGGCGCGCGGGACACCGCCCTGTCTTCCATCGCGACGGCACAACAAAAGGCTTGCGATCTGCGCGGTTCATTCTCAACGACTTTACGCATCGAGCAGGCGTCAGTTCGCTGGGGGTGTTTGCTCAAATTGGCAGCCGAACCGTCAAGCCGGTAGTAGGCCGCTGGTCAACACCTATCGGCCGCGACGCGTTCAGGACAAGCACCCGCTGACCGGTCCGCCCCAATCAAGCAGCCGCCCTTTCGGCCAATGGGCGACGGCGCATGCCTGCTTGCTTGATTGCCGGGGGGTTGTAATTCGGCTCAAGCGGCAGGAGGTCGGTGCCCGGCGGCACGATCTCATCGATCCGGTCCAGCACCGCGTCGCTCAGGCGCGCTTCAACGCCGGCGAGAAGATCGTCGAGATGTTCCATCGTACGCGGCCCGATGATCGCCGAGGTGACGCCGGGATGCGCAATGGTAAACGCCATTGCCATATGGGTCAGCGTCAGGCCGGCGCCCTCGGCAAGCGCAATCAACGCCTCCACCGCGTCCAGGCTGCGCTCGTCCGACATCTGCTTGGGGAAGAACTTGGCCCGCAAGCTGTCGGGCATGTCCTGCCCCTTGCGATAACGGCCGGTGAGCATGCCCATGGCAAGCGGGCTCCAGACCAGCGCGCCCATGCCGTAACGCTCGCAGATGGACAGAACCTCGCGTTCGATGCCGCGGGTCAGGATCGAATAAGGCGGCTGCTCGGCACGGAACCGCGCAAGGCCGCGCCGGTCCGCCACCCAATGCGATTCGACAATGTCGGAGACGGGGAAAGTCGAAGAGCCGATCGCCCGAATTTTGCCGGCCCGTATCAGGTCGGTCAGCGCCGATAGCGTTTCCTCGATATCGGTTTCGGGATCGGGCCGGTGAATTTGATAGAGGTCGATATAGTCCGTTTGCAAACGGCGCAGCGAATCCTCCACCGCCCGCGTCAGCCAGCGGCGCGAATTGCCCCGCATGTTCGGATCGTCGCCCATCGGGTTATGCGCTTTGGTCGCCAGGACGATATCGGCGCGGCGGCCCTTCAGCGCCTTGCCGACGATCTCCTCTGACTCGCCGCGGCTATACATGTCGGCGGTATCGACGAAATTGATCCCGGCATCGAGCGCCTTGTGGATGATGCGGACCCCATCGTCATGGTCCGGGTTGCCCATGCCGCCGAACATCATCGCGCCCAGACAAAAGGGGCTGACCTTCATGCCGGTGCGGCCGAACGGACGGTACTGCATGTTTGTCTCCATCTTATATTAGGAACTGGCGTGCACTGAAAACTGGCGAAACCGTGATTGCCGGACTAAATATAAACGGAACACCTTTCCGATTATATACGGAACGATGTTCCGTTTACAAGAGTGGCGGTTTTGAACGACGAGATGAAAAGTTCCGCCGGCGAGGACAGGCCGATCCGCGCCGACGCCCGGCGCAACCTGGATGCACTGCTACGCGCGGCCTTGGCGGTATTCGCGACCTCCGGCGTGGACGCACCGGTGCGGGAGATCGCGGAGAAGGCCGGTGTCGGCGTCGGCACGATGTATCGCCACTTCCCGCAGCGGTCCGACCTGATCAAGGCCGTCGTCCGTCGTGAGGTGGACGCCTGCGCCGAAGCCGCGGCGGCGCTGGCGGCCGAACACGCCCCCGGCGAGGCGCTCGCTTTATGGATGCAGCGCTTCGTGGATTTCATCACGGCCAAGCGCGGCCTGGGGGCGGCGCTGCATTCCGGCAACCCGGCCTATGAATCGCTTCCGGGCTATTTCCAAAGCCGGCTGACGCCCGCGCTGCAAAGCCTGCTCGACACGGCGGCGGCGGCCGGCGCCGTGCGCACGGATGTGAAGGCCGGCGAATTGCTGCTCGCCGCCGCCCGGCTGGCGAATGACGGCGACGCCGCGCAGGCCCGCCGCATGATGGCGCTGCTGGTGGATGGGCTGCGCTATGGAGCGGGGATCGGCAGCAACCCTAACGCCGGTTAACCTGCCGCTCATGGACACGGGCCGCGTACGAAAGGCGGCCGATTGCGCGCCAGACGTCGGCCGGTCTTGAACCGGACGCGATTGCGACTTTCCCGTTGGAACGGTCCCCCAGAGGCAGATCCGGAAAGTCGGCTACGCCGCCACCTGCCCCACACATATGCCCAAAAATGGGTAGTACCTTTGGATTAGCGAAAGATATGATTCTCATTTAAAAAGCAATATCGGTTGTGCGTCGAAGATATATGTAATATGCGTGCTTCGTGCCGCAGTTCATATTAACAACTATCGGGGTCTTCTCAGAACTTATTATCGGTTATATTATTACTATACGTTATAATATATTCTTCGATAAGACAGTGATTATCTTTGACCCTATTATGACTGTGTCATTCCTGTGACCATTGGAAAACTTATGAGGCATGATTATGGCTGATACAATCTCATTCACAGCATCGGCCGCGCTCGCAAACGGTGTTGGAGCGCAGGTGAATGTCATCGTCGATGGCAAGGTGATCGGCTCGACAACCGTCGGGGCGACGACCCAGACCTATTCGTTCGCCACAACGTTAGCGACCGGCGTCGGTCACGATGTTCAGATCCAATATACCAACGATGCCGTGGTCAACGGACAGGACCGGAATCTTTCCCTCAAATCGGTGGGCGTTAACGGTCAGACGATTTCGGCGACCAGCAGCTATGAGACCTACCACGCCCAAGGCCAGGGCAATCTCGCGTCCGACGGAAATATGTATTGGAATGGAACCGCGGAATTCAGTTTGCCGTCGTCCTATTTCCCAGGCTCCTCGACATCGTCGGGCGCGGGCCTTTACGTATCGACAAGCGGCAGCGACAACGGCAGCGGAAGCACCGGCAGCCCGTTCGCAAGCTTGGCGAAGGCCGTATCCGCGGCGGAGCAAAGCGGTGTCAAGACGATCTATCTTGAGGGCGGCAAGTACTCCATGAGTTCGACCGTCAGCCTGGGTTCGGCCGCCAACGGGATCACGATAGAATCGGCCCCGGGCGCCCAAGCGGTACTTGACGGAAAGGGTTCCCTGTCGACGCTGATCCAGCTCAACGGCGCATCCGGCGTCACGCTCCAGGGGCTGACCTTTCAGGACACCGGCAGCAGCAACGCAGCGGTGGTGTTGAGTGGCGCCGGCGGCAATCACATAGTGGGAAACCTGTTCTCAGGCACTCACGAAGGCGTGTTGCTGACACAGGGATCCAGCGGCAATCAAATTTCCGGCAACGAGATCGACAAGTCCGGCACCAGCGGCATCGAGTTGGACAACCAGAGCAACAACAACACGATCGACAGCAACCTGATCAACGGAACCGGCGCGATCGGAACGATCGGGGGCGGAATATTCCTCCACGGCGCCAACAACAACGTCATCAGCCACAACCAGGTCGAGAATACCGGTGGGATGGGTATCGGCGTCGAGAACTGGGATTCAAGCACGGTCAATGTGGGAAACAGCATTATCGACAATGTCGTCCAGAATAGCGGCGTCAGTTCGCAATCGACCGATACCGGAGCGATCTATCTTCTTGGCCGCAGCGATGTGAATACCGACACCACCATCAGCGGAAACTACATCTCTTCGACCGTCCCGACGTCCAGCCATCCGCAGATCGTCGGCATTTATCTCGACGACCTTACATCGGGTGTCTCGATCACCAACAATATCGTCGCCAATACCGTCGATCATTCGTTTCAGATCCACGGCGGCAGCAACATCACCGCCGAGAACAACATCTTCGATCTCGGATCGCAGAGTGGTTCGACATGGGGCTGGGATACCGCAGCCTTGTTCCAGTCCATCAGCGGTTACGCGATGAACAACAACGTCTTCTCACACAACATCATCGCCTCGACCTCTTCGACGCCTGCCGCCTATAGCAACA
This sequence comes from Alphaproteobacteria bacterium, assembly GCA_965276835.1. Taxonomy (GTDB): domain Bacteria; phylum Pseudomonadota; class Alphaproteobacteria; order BOG-932; family Roseiterribacteraceae; genus BOG-932. The sequence goes on along the minus strand of OZ255631.1, from coordinate 4,969,242 downwards.
TCGACGGCGGTAATCCGACTATCGATGACAATTTCTATATGGATTTGTTGAACAGCCACTTCCAAACCTTCGGCACCGCCTTGAACGAAACGAATGCCCACTATGGAAACGCCCTGTTCGGCAACGAGACAGGGGGCAACTACACGCTCGCCAGCAATTCGCCCGCTTTCGCTGCCGGTTTCAGCCAGATCAATCAAAGCGTCATGGGACTGCACCCAACGGGAGCGCATTGGTACGCTTCGGGTGCGTAAAGACACGAAATCCTAAAGCTGGCTTCAACGAAAAGCGCCTCGGACATATCGCCAACGGAGGCGCTTTTTTAGCTTATCCTGACAACTTCTATGGTCACGATGATGTTTCGATCCGCTAGCCTGCGGCAGATCCGATCAGGCGGCTGGTCGCGGATAGGATGTTCTGAATTTCGAACTGAAAAATATCCTCGGCGCTGACGGTATCGACATGCGCGAAGACCTGCGCAATCAGATCGCCGTCCGATGCCAGGCTCGGGTCGTGGACCTCATGCTCGTATCTTGAGATCTGCCGCGCTTCGAGATTGCCGCGGATGACGGCCATGGTGGCCTGGATCAACCACAGCAGGGCGAATGCGAGCCTGTCACCGCGCAGGCCTTCGCCTTCCAAGACCTGCGCCATCGGCAGCCAGATCTTGATCCACGAGGGCGCGATATGGTCGTCCCAGCGGATGATCTGCAGGCTGACCGGGTATCGGCGGATCAGATCGCGCAACGCCTCAAGCCAGGCGCGAATCTTGCTTTCCCAATCCCCTTCGCCGGCCGGTATTTCGAAGCCGTCGAACATCGCTTCGGCCGCCGCGTCGAGCAGGGCGTCGCGGCTGGGGAAATAATTGTAGAGCGCCATGGGCGTCACGCCGATGCACCGCGCCAGCCGTGCGAGGCTGAAGCCGGCCAAGCCGTCCGTCTCCAGCATCGCCAAGGTTTCGGCAACGATCTGCTGGTGTGAGATTCGGCTGGGCCGGCCCGGCGGTCGCGGTTTGACGATGGCTTGAGGGTTCATCCGGCCGACTATGCTGCCCACTCTTTGCCTTGGCAACCGCCCTCATCGGGTTTATATACGACATATACAAATTGGATGCCCGAGCGCCCATAAACGGTGCGAATGGCGTCGAGGAACAGGGGACATTCGATGGACGATACCGCGACCGCACTCCGTGAAGAGCCTGTCCGCTTGCGCGACGAGGCGATGATTGCCGCGGATGCGGCCTATATGAAGGGCGACGGCAAGCCGGTCACGGGCAGCATCCCGATGTCGACCTCGCGCTATCTCAACAGCCCGCTGTTCTCGCACGCCTATACCACACTGGCGCTGCGCCGGTTCGGTCACGATGTGCCCGTCACCTACGATATTCCCGACATGCAGCGCGGCATCGAGGATGTCGCGGATGTCAGGAACACGATCCGCCTGATCGCCGAGGAACGCGAGAAGAAGCCTGAATTCGCCGCATGGCTGGACCGCCGCAGGGACACACGCTGGAACCCGGCGGAAATGAACCATTACGCTGACGGCACGCTGGGCGCGACGATCCGGGATTTCCTCACGAAGTCCGGTATGGACATCGAATTCTCTTATAAGGGGAAGGAGGTCACCAGCGATATCGAATATCTGTTCAAGCGCGGGGCCCAAAGCCACGACATTCAGCACATGGTCACCAATTTCGGCCCCAACATTGCCGGCGAAACGGCGATGGCGATGATGAACGTGACCTGCGACGCCAACTATTTCAGCCCTGAGCTTGCCCACGCCATCTATACCGGGACGCTGTTCGTCAGCAGTGCCAGCTATATGCGCGCGGGCCTTCATTATCCGGCTGGCATGCCGATCCTGCTCGAGGCCATGGAACGCGGCATCGCCGCCGGCCGTGCGATTAAGAAGCCGTTATTGATGGTCGATTGGGAAGACTATCTGGACTGGCAGATCGCGGACATCCAGGCCGATCTCGGCTTCACACCGGGGCCGGGCGACGCGTGGGTCCAGTTTGACAGCGTGCTTCTGGGCTGACCGGGGTTCATTCGCCGCAAGGAACGAGGGACCGCAGATCGCGGCGTACACCCCGAAGAACATGATGGGCGCCGTAATAAGCCCAGGCGTCGCGATCCGAGCCTTCCTGCCCTATAGCGGACCGCCTTTAGCGATCGTCCAATCGCACCGCCGTCGCTGATCAAAGCGATGAAAAAGCCTCGGCGGGCTCGCCAATTCCGCAGCGCCTGCCATCATTCATTTGCATGAAGACCGCCCGCACCATCATGCGGTATAAGTAACGCGCGACGCGGAAAGCGTTCTGAATCTACGGCGATAGAAACAATCCGTCGCCTTTCAGGGGAGGAATCGATTATGTCGGCGACTGTTAAGTTTATGCTGCTTGGCGCTGCAAGTCTGACGGTCCTTTCCGTGACCGCTCCAAAAACCTTCGCGCAAGCACCGGTCGCTGCCACGGGGGCCGGGGCGTCCAGCGGTCAATTGGAAGAAATCGTCGTCACCGCGCGGCGAACCGAGGAAAAGCTGCAAGCCGTGCCGGTCGCTGTCAGCGCCATCACATCCGCGGCACTGGAGCGGATGAACATCCAGTCGGCGACTCAGCTTTCCCAGGTCATCCCGAATTTCGTGCTGTCGCAAGGCGCCGGCGGCCCGACCAATGTCGCCATCTCCATCCGGGGCATCGGTAACCAGGAACCGCTGCTGACCGTCGACTCGCCGGTCGGCGTCTATCTCGACGGCGTCTATCTCGGCCGAGATGCCGGCCTCAATATCGATCTGGTCGATCTGGCGCAGGTCGAGGTTCTGCGCGGGCCGCAGGGCACACTGTTCGGCCGCAACACCTCCGGCGGCGCCGTCAACATGACCAGCAAGGATCCCACGACCGATTTCGGTTTCGAGGAAAAGACCGGTTACGGCGACAAGGATGGGTGGTTCACCCGCACCACCCTCGACACCGGCTATCTGGGCGACAGCACGATTCGGGCAACAATCTCGTATCTGCACCGCGACCGCGACGGCTGGGTCGACAACCCCTACACGTCCGACGCCAACGATCCCGGGTCGCTGCACAGCGACGCCGTCTGGGTGAAGGTCCGCGGTGATTTCGGCGACAACCTGACCGTCATCAACACATTCGACTATGACACCGAGGATGGGCAGCCCGAGGGATACCAGCTGGCGGCGATGAGCCCGGCCAACATCGCCTATTTCGGCCAGTCGCCGCGCTATGGCGGCGATCCGCTGGTGCTGTCCGGCCACCGGCAGAGCACTCTGCGGCTCTACCAGTTTCCGCAGCAAGGCGTGACGCAGCATTCCGCGACGATCGGCGACGCGATCACCGCGAAATACGATTTCAACGACGATCTTTCCTTCAAGTCGATCACTGCCTATCGCCATTGGTACGCGTCGGAGCCGACGCGATATGGCGCGCGCTATCGCGGCCCAGTGCTGGGCACGACTGGCATTACCATCCAGAATGTCAGCCCGTTCTACGCACCGCAGGACGTGGGGCAGTATCAGTTCTCCGAAGAGGCGCAGCTCTCCTGGAAGACCGACCGCTGGACGACGGTGGGCGGGCTCTATTACTTCTACGAACACGTCCACGAGGACAATCCGAACTACTACACGTTCGTATCGCTGAACCCGGTCCCGGGGACGCCCTACAAATATGTCGGATTCAACCTGAACTCGGAGCTGCGCTATCGCGAGAACAGCGCGTCCTACGCCGGTTATGGCCAGACGACCTACAAGCCGCCGATTCTGGACGACCGGATGTCGGTCACGGCGGGGGTGCGCTACACTATCGATCATCGCTCGATCAATGTGGACGACCCCAATGTCCCGGCGCGCAACGGCGGGGTCAACTATTACAACTTCAACTACAACTTCTCGCTGAACTATCAGTGGACCGACGACATCATGTCGTACATCCGCATCAGTAGCGGCTATAAGGCCGGCGGCTTTAACGCCCGTGTGACCGACGCGACATCCAGCCTGGTCTACAATCCGGAAAAAGCGACGGCTTACGAAATCGGCCTCAAGACGGAATGGCTGGACCACCGCCTGCGGTTCAACGCCACCGGCTTTTACACCGACTATGCCGACCTGCAGGTCAACCAATATACCGGCGGCGTCGGCACCACGACGAACGCCAACGCCTATTACGAAGGTTTCGAGCTGGAGAGCCAGTTCATTCCGGTCCACGAATTGGCCCTGGATGGCAGCATCGGTTACGTGAACCCGGTCTATACCGATTACCCGTACTCGAACCCGATCACGAACAAGGTTCAGAACTACGCGTCGATCGCCCACTTCCCCTATGTGCCTGACTGGACCATCCACGCCGGCGCCCAGTATTATTTCCCAGTGCAGAGTTGGGGCGCGCCGTCGCTGCGCGTCGATTATTCGATGATGAGCGAGCGCTACTGGTTCTCGACCAACCTGCCGAACGCCAACCCGTTCAATAATGTGATCAAGGATCCGGGCCAGAACCTGTTGTCTGCCCGCCTGATCCTATCCGACATTCCGGTAACGACCGGCGCGACGATGGAAGTGCAGATCTACGGCACCAACCTGCTGAACCAGGATCTGCGCGATTCCGGCATCGATTTCGGCGGCCTTGGCTTTGCCGGTATCTCCTTCGGCGAGCCGCGCAGCATCGGCTTCACGCTCGATTTGAAGTACGGGGAATCGTCGGAATCAGCGCCGGGCCCGGCGCCGTATTTTCCGCCGGCGGTCCAGGCTCCGGCGCCCGCGCCGAAGAGCTATCTCGTGTTCTTCGACTTCAACAAGTCGGACCTGACCCCGCAGGCAACGGATATTGTCGATACCGCGGCAAAGAACGCTTCGGCGGCGAAGGTGACGCAACTGACGGTGACGGGTCACACGGACACAGTCGGTTCGGACGCCTATAATATGCGCCTGTCCCGCCGCCGTGCGGAATCGGTGGCCGCGCAGCTTGAAAAGGACGGTATCGCGTCGTCCGAGATCGAGATCGTGGCCAAGGGCAAACGCGACCTGCTGGTGCCGACCGGCGACGGGGTGCGCGAGCCCCAAAACCGCCGCGTCCAGATCGTCTTCGACGGCGGCCCCGGCGCGTAAGGGACGCATTGGCGGCGCCCTCGACCTGAGGGCGGGGGCGCACCGGTGCGGAAAATCGCGGAGAATGACGGCTATGCGGCAGGCCCGGCGCATAACGGCGAAAAGCCGACCCGCTGGTAGAAGGCGATGGCATCCGGTTCTGTCCATACACCCCCACCAACATCCGCTTACGCCCCGTGCGCCGTGTGCTGCGTCCAACGCGGTCTTCATCAACCGCCAGCCCACCTTGTCGCCGTGGAAGCGATGCAGGACATAGATGCGGCGGATCTCGGCGTCGTCCGGGCCGATGCCCGGCAGCGGCAGGTCGGGCGGGCACATGACGACATAACCGACCGCGCCCTGCCCTCTTCCGCCTCAGCCATCCAGATCCGCGCCTCGCCGCCGAAAATCCCCATAGCCCAGCCCGGGGCTCGCGGGTTCGTTCCTCGGGGACCGCCGTATGCTTCCAGCGTCCGAAACTCTTTACGGGAGCGGACCGGGCAGCTTTCGTGAGGGACATCAAAAAAGCGGACACAGAGATACAATGCTAAGGGCGGAGGGTCGGCTCATTGCGGTCGTCGCCGGACGAATGGCGTATCCTAAAAACCGACGTCGCCTTTCCAGAATGCGAGATATCTCGCAGCCCACCGGCTTCCAACTCTGGCGCCAATCTCGCTTGAGCAATCTCGAGGGGAAAAGTCTAGTTCGGGGTCTCTGCGATGTGTCTTCCAGCGACGCGGCCAAACGCCAATGCGTCGGCAATATGAAAGCCGCCGTCCTTGCACCAGCTATAAGTTGAGCTAACAGTCCCGGCGGCATAAAGGCCGGGAATAGGCTCGCCCGCGAGATTCAATACCTGGGCATGCTCGTTGCGGCGCGGGCCACCGTTGCTCCAGGCCAGGATCGGTCCGGAGGTGAAGGCGTAAAAAGGCGATTCGTCGAGCGGGATCAACGTTCCCGCGTCGCGGCCGAACTGCTCATCCTCCCCGGCTGCGCAATAGCGATTATAGAGTGCGACGGATTTCTCCAGCCTGCCGACCGGGATGCCGATCCTACGCTCAAGCTCAGCAAGTGTGTTGGCCTTGACGATCCAGCCTTTCTCGATCTCAGCCAAATTGTCGTCACTCCAGACATAATTTTCAATGACGAGGTTCCAGCCGACCGGCATGTGTTCCGGCTTCGGCACCAGGGGGCCGGCGCGGCGCGTGCGCTCGTCAAAGACGACGAAGGCACGCTGATGCGGATAGATCTCGTAACGGCCATGGATCAGGGCGTGGCCGTGACGAATCTGCACGTCCTCATCGACGAAGCGCGACCCATCGGCACCGACATAGATATAGCCCTTGGGCCCGACAAGCCCCATCGTGGAGAAGGCGGAGTGGAAATCCGGTGTGTGTACGCCGACGATCGCCATCATATTGTCCATGTGCCAAAGATCGGCGCCGATCCGCATAGCCATCTTGTGCCCGTCCCCGGTCGAGGCGGGGGTGCCCCAGATCGGCGGATCGACCATACCCAGATAGTCTCGCACCATCTCAGGATTGTTCTCGAATCCACCGGTTGCGAGCACCACACCGCGGCGCGCCCGGATCCGGAAAGGTTTGCCGGTCCGCACCGCCTGCACGCCTATGACGCTACCGCCATCGATGATCAGCTCCTGTCCGGGAGTCTCATACAGAATCTCGATGCCGCGCTGTCGGATCGCGGATTGCAGAACATCGAACAACAGCGCGTTCCCGATATTCCCACCGATTCCCATATAGCCGCCATAGGCGTCGCTGCCGGGAAGCTCCGGGTATTCCGGCGTATAGTCGGCATGCGGTCCGACTTCGGCACCCAACCCTTTGAGCCAGTCCGTGTTGGCCGCCGTCTCCTGGGCCCAGGCACGAACGATAGGCTCGGGCAGCTTGAAGCCGCCGCTGAGACTTTCGAGATAGACCGCAGCCCGCTCAGGATCGCGATTGTTGAACCAGATGCCCCCAGAGACCCGGGTATTGCCGCCGGCCTCGGCAGGAGGCATCTTCTCCAGGATCACAACTTTGGCGCCCCGGTCATGGCCCTCGATCGCCGCCGCCGAGCCGGCGGCACCGCAGCCCAGCACAACGATATCCGCTTCCAGATTCCAGTTCATTTTCATCCTCGCGATCAGGTGGGACCGGCGTATGCCTGCAGCAGATGGTGACGCAGATCGCCGAACAGCGACATTTCTTCCCGTCGCTCGGTGAAGCGCCACTTGCCGTCTATCTTTTCGAACTTGTCGTTGTAGGTGCCGCCGATGATCGGCTGGATCTGGAAGTCCCCGTCGACCGACTGGAATACGATGACGTACGACTGAGTATTCGCTCGGTTCAGCCCGTCTTCCTCGATGATCAAATTAGTGGTGACATGCCGTGTGCGCGGCCTGCCGTCAGCATCCGGGTAGAAGCGGGTCCATTGCCGGAAAATCTCGGCCATCTTGTTTTGCCCAGCGCGCGACCAGGGCTCGGCCTCGCCCGGCATATAGACGTCGGCATGGTCGAAAAGAGCGCCCACCTCATCCACTTTGCCGCGATCCAACAAGTCGGCATAGCGGTGGATCAAGTTCTGGATGGCGAAGTAGTCCAAAGCGTCCATCAGTACCTCCTCAAGAACCGGCTGTGCCGGAATAGACGATCTGAACGCGCCGGTTCTGCGGTTCGCGCACACCGTCGCCGGTCGGGACCAGCAGGTCGCGCTTGCCCTTGGCAACGATCTCGATCTCCGACGACGCGATGCCGTCCTTCTCAAGCTGTGCCGCGACCGATTCCGCACGGCGGCGGGACAGGCGCATATTGTAGGCGTCTGAACCCACCGTGTCGGTGTGGCCGGTGACCGTCAGTTGGGTCACCTTCGCCGGGCCGGCATTCTTCGCCGCCGTATCGACGATCTCAACCGCCTGCGGGGTCAGGTCAGACTTGTTGAAGTCGAAGAACACCAGATAGGAGTGCGGCGCGGCCGGTGACTGGACCGGCGGCGGGGTATAGGCGGCCTCGGTTGGAGCCGGCTCCGATGCTGGGCCTCCAAAATCGGCCGTTACGTTGAACCCGAAGGCGATCGGCCGGTTATAGGCGTCAGTGCCGAAGCCGAGCGCACCGAAGTCGATGCCTGCGATCCGCTCGTGCCGGTCGAGCAAATTGCTCCCCCAGAATTCGCCTTTCAAGTTCTTCGCCCAGTCGCCGATCGGGATATGGTCGACAATCAGGCGAGCCGACACGTCATGATAGGGGCCGGACCCGACCGCGTCGTTGAGAGGGTTCAAACTATTGAGCGGGAAAAAGACGCGGGGACTCTTATAGGCATAATCGACCCGTACAGTCAGGTCGCCCCACTCCATCGGCGGGAATTCGTACTGGATGCCAAGGTTGACCGACGCGTTCGAGACATAGGGGAAGCGCGCCTGGCTGGCGACATTGACTTGCCTACCCGTTTTCGGATCCAGGGATAGGTACACATTATATTCCGGGTCGACATAGCCGAACGACGTATCGACTTGCCAGCCGTCGCCGAGCAACGCGGTAATCTCCAATTCGCCGCCGCGGTAGGTCGCCTTGCCGGCATTGGTGACGATTGTCGCCTCGGTGCCGCTGGGCAGGATTTCGAATTGGTTGATCTGCGCATTGTCATAGTCGGTCTGGAAAGCGGATGCATTGATGCGCAGTCGATGGTCGAACCAATCCGACTTGATGCCAGCCTCGTAGACCATGGCCCGCTCTGGATTGTAGGGCGCCTGCAGAGCACCGGGATTGTATCCGCCGGACTTATAGCCGGTCGACGCCGTGAAATAGGTCATGATCGCATCCGTCCACTGGTATTTCAGTGTCGTGAGCCAGCTGAGATTGTGCCAGTTGTTGGCGAGGTTCTGCGCGCCGTTAAGCGCCAAGTTGGTGTAGTCGGCCTCGCTGAGTGTCTTCTCGTCCCGCGTATAGCGCAGGCCGAGAGTAATCTCCGCTTGATCGTTCAGTACAGGCGGCGTGTAGGAGGCTTGGCCGTAGGCGGCGTAGGATTTCGAATCCAGCCCATAAATGCGCGCTGTGGTCTCGTTGATACCGACCGGTGGGGAGACGAAAGTGAAGAAGTTGCCGTTTTTGCCCGACCCGTTCTCCTCGAAATAATAAAGTCCGCCGACATAGCGCCAACGGTCGATCGTGCCGGAGAGCTGGAATTCGTTTGAAATCTGGTACTGCCGGTCGTGGATGTAGAGCGTGTAGAACGGGTTTACGTTGCCGACGGAAACATTCCCGGTCACCGGGTTGAGCACCAATCCCCTAAGATTGCCTTCGCCCTGCGACGGATGTTCGTTCATCGCCACCGACCGGTAGGCGGCGATATCCTTGATGCGTAACGCGTCGTTGACATCGTAATCGAGCGTCAGGGAATGACCCACCAGCTGATCGTACTGGTCGGGCAACTGGTTGTCGGGCAGCCGGACGGTGCTCTGGTACTTAGGGCTGATCTGGAAGGGATCGCCGCCGTATTTTGTCGATTGGTTGAAATAATTGACGATGTCCGGCTGGGCGGCCGTCATTTCAGAGACGATCGGCTGGCTATAGATTTCGGTATAATCCTCCCGAACATCGAAGCTGAACTGTTCACCGATATCGCCGTGAAGGTCGAACCAGATGCCGTCTGTGTCCAACTTCCCAGGATCGTGGTCCGGGTCGACGTTCAGGTTGCGTATCCAGCCGTCGCGCTGGTGGTGCGAGTAGGCGAACTTGGCCTTGAGCCCGCTGTCACCGATCTCGCCGGTATCGATGATCGTGCGCGATACAAACTCGTCATCGCTACCGTAACCCAGCTTCTGCTCGACGCCGAAGTCATTTCTGGGCGCCTTGGTGAAGACGTTTATCGCACCGCCTGTCGTGTTGCGTCCAAAAAGCGTGCCCTGCGGCCCACGCAACACATCAATTCGTTCGAGATCGACCAGGTCGAGCAGAACTTCGACCGGCCGGGCGATCAGCACGCCGTCGATATACATCGAGACCGGTGGATCGATATAGAGTTCGTAGTCGGCCTGGCCGATGCCACGAATGTAGACCTCCGCAGCCGAGCCGGTGCCGGCGGCCTGAGTGATCTGGACATTGGGGGCGAAATTGCTGATCCGCTCTACCGTCTGGATATTCTCCTTCTCCAGCATGGCGGCGGAGAAGGCGGAGACCGAGACGGGCGTGGTCTGCAGCTTCTCCTCCTGTTTACGCGCGGTGACGACGATTTCCTCAAGCTGCCCGGTTGCTGCTTGTCCCTGAGCCTGAGCTTGAGCCTGAGCACCGGCCTTGCTGGCGCCCACGGATAATGCCGCCACGGCCGCGGCCGCGCCGAACGCGGTCCTAGCGATGCGATGCCTCCCCGCCATGATCATCGTCTCCCCTTTGTCGGTATGCTTGGTTCGTTGAGTGCAGATTTACCCGTTGCCCGCAGTCGCGGAACGGCATAATTGCTCAAAGGGCGTGCTCTTTCTGCTCAACGCGTATTTCGTCCAGATCGTCGGTCGCCATGCTGTTCGCACCCTCCCGTCCCGCGCCAAAGAACATCCCGGCCTACGCCGCGGCACATTTGCTGCTGAAAGTGCAGGAGATCGGCGCCGACGCCGACACGATCCTCAAGGGCGCCGGGCTGCCTTTCGCTTTCGCCGAATTCGAACAGGAGCGCGTGCAGACCCTGCCGAGCGAACAGTTCTCCGCGCTCTACCGCGAATGCATCCTGGCGCTTGAGGCGCATGCCAATCAGCGTAGTGGGCGATTGTCGATGGAGCTCAACGAAACCAGGATGCTCTATTACTGCATCATCAACTGCCGCACCTTGCTTGAGGCGATCGTGCGCTCCGTCGAGTTCTTCGACATGCTTGACCGCGGCATCCGCCTTAGCCTGGACTATGGCGATGGCTTCGCCGATTTCGCGCTGATGACGCGGCGCAATCACAAGAACAGCGCGGCTTTCCTATCTGACCTCGTCGGCCTGTCATCCTTCCATCAGTTCTATGGTTGGCTGATCGGCGAGCAGATCGCAGCGCGCGAGGTCCAGATGGCTTATGGCGCGGTGTTCGAGAAGGACCTCTTCATGGACTTCTTCCAAGTTCCAGTTCGGCTGAACGGTGACTGCAACCGCTTTCGCATCGACCGGGAGATCTTGGACCGTCCGGTGGTCCGCTCTTACCCAGAACTGGAGCGGCTTCTGGAAACCTTTCCACTCGACGTAATGCCGCCCGACTACCGGACGGCCCGGGTCTCGGATCATGTCCGTAAAATCATGTACAGCGCGCTGCTGAACCGGGCGGCGCTGCCGACCATCCCCGATCTTGCCGGCGCCTTCGGCCTTTCGAACGCTACCTTCCGCCGCCGTCTTCAAGAGGAACAGACATCAATCGCCAGAATCAAGGAATTCTGCCGCCGGCAATTGGCAGAGGAACTACTGGGCCGCGGCGAACGAATATACGTGATTGCCAGCCGGCTGGGCTTCTCAGACACCACCTGCTTCCGCCGTGCCTTCAGGCGATGGACGGGGACCGCACCGTCAAGATGGCATGGGACCAACTGACTTTGAGAAGCGAGCCAAGAATTCACCTGTGACCTTAGCGCCAGCTTCGCCCTCCGGCCGCAGTCGGGAAATCCACGTCCGCTTTTGGAGATAGCGAGCGCTCTTTAATGAGCTACATGCGCGCTTAGCGGAGATGGCCGTCTGGATTTGTCTCAATCCGCTTTGCGCGCCAGAAGCGGATATTCGGAGCAGGGAAAGCGCTTTGTCGTCACGCGACCGATCGGTAAGCACGATAGCAGCTTCGGTCCTAGGCCAAACCGCGCTACATCTATTGATTGGAAAAAAGAATAACAGCGGAATTTCTATACAGCTTTCGATTGTCTTCCACGCTGCCGGAAGACATTGAATGCGGGAATTTTGAGGTCTCCGATTGATCCGGCCATGCTGCCAAGCACGGCGTGAAGCCGCGAGGACCATGATGCGCAGTTCTTTATGGCTGTTGGCCTTTTTCGTGAGCGGACTCGTTTCAGCTCCTGCGTCCGGACAGAAGCAGGATGGGGCGGTACTCGCGCAAGTCGATCGCGGAGCGAAGATATATGCGGCGCGTTGCGCGGCGTGCCATGGCGATAAGCTCGAGGGGAAAAGCGGTCTCGATCTGGTCGGCATCGGTCCAGCCTATCGCTGGATCGGCCAAACCGCCGCGGATCTGTACGAGAAGGTCAGGGTCATGCCGCTCGGCGCGCCCGGCAGCCTGCCCAAACAAGATTATGTCGATCTGACGGCCTTCATCGTCGCGCGCAACGGCGGAAAGCTAAACGGGATATTAAGCGGCGACCCGGCGTCGTTGCGGCAGGTCGAGATCGGCGCCGACGAGCCCGGCCTAGCCAAGGCGGTGACCACAACGCGGCGGGATATCGGGGCGGTGATCGGCGGGGGGCCGAACCAGGATGAACTGAATCATGCCGGGACATCGACGGATTGGATGTTCGCCACGCATGATTACGCAGGCCAGCGCTTTGTCGATCTGAAGCAGATCAACAAGAAGAACGTCGCCGGCCTGCGGCCCGTATGTCTGTACCAACTTAGCGATCTCAATCCATTCCCGACCAGCCCGATTGTCTATCATGGCGCGATCTTCATCACCGGCCGCCACTCCGTAGCGTCGATCGATGCCGCCACGTGCAGGCTGAACTGGCGCTACGACCGGCCCTCACGTGTGCCCGAGGCTTATATCGAAAAGATGAACCACGGCGCCGCGATCAAGGACGGAAAGCTGGTGTTCGGCACTCATGACGGATTCCTGATCGCGCTCGACGCCGGCACCGGCAAGGAAATCTGGGTGCGCGACGCGATCAGTCCAAAGGACAATCAGGGCGGTTTCACCATGTCGCCGATTATCGTCGGTGACTTGGTCATCATGGGGCCGGCCGGCAGCGAAATCGGTGTGAAGGGCTGGGTGGGCGCCTACAAACTGTCGACCGGCGAACCGGTTTGGCGCTTCAATACCATCCCTGACGACGGCGAACCGGGCGCCGACAGTTGGCCTGACCATGCCTCGCGCCAGCATGGCGGCGGCACCGTGTGGGGCGCGTTGACCTATGACGTCGAGAAAGGGCTGCTCTTCGTGCCCGTGTCGAATCCGACGCCTGATTTCAACGGCGATACGCGAGCTGGCGCCAATCTCTATACGTGCGCGATGATCGTTCTCGACATCAAGACCGGCAAGCTTATCTGGTATTATCAGGTATCGCCTCACGATACGCACGATTACGACCTGACGCAGGCCAGCCCGCAATTCTCCACCCGTATCGACGGGAAGATACGAAACCTCGTGGTGGCGGCGGGCAAAGAGGGGCAGCTCCACGTCATCGACCGCGACAGCCATACGCAGCTTTACCAGACGCCGGTAACGCAGTGGCAGAACACGACGGTGCCGTGGATCGATCTCGACAAGAGTGCCGACGGCTCCCAAGTCTGTCCGGGCGCGCTGGGTGGGATACAGTGGAACGGACCGGCCTTCAGCCCCGCCAAGAACGCGCTTTATGTTCCCGCCGTCCGGTGGTGCGCGTTCAGCAAGCAGCCCGGCGCGGATGCGCGTGGATCCTTAACGGCAGTCGATGCAGCGAGTGGTAAGGTTCTTTGGCAATATCCATCCGAACGCCCGATGTTGGCTGCCGTTACCGTCACCTCCGCCGGACTGGTCTTTGGGGGGGAACTCACCGGCGACCTTCTTGCTCTCGATGCCGATACCGGCAAGATGCTTTTGCGCTTCAATGTCGGCGGGCCGATGGTCGGCGGAATTGCGACCTATAAGGTGGGCGACACGCAATATGTAGCCGCTGTCACCGGCATGGCGAACTCCATGTGGCAGGCGGACCCCGGGTCGTCGACCATCGTTGTCTTCGGTCTGCGCTAATTTCTATTTCGCCGACATGCGGATCGCGCCATCCAGTCTGACCGTGGCGCCGTTGAAATAGGCGTTGCGAACCATCTCCAGCATCAGCGAAGCATATTCGTCGGGCTGGCCCAGCCGTTTGGGAAACGGTACAGCCGCGCCCAGCGAGGCTTTCAGCGCGTCCGGCGCTGCGTGCATTGCCGGCGTGTCGAAGATGCCGGGCAGGATCGTGTTGACGCGAATGGCCTCGGCCGCCAGATCGCGCGCGATCGGCAAGGTCATCCCGACCACCGCGGCTTTGGATGCCGAGTAGGCGGCTTGCCCGATCTGGCCGTCCTCTGCGGCGACCGAGGCGGTGTTGACGATCACGCCGCGTTCACCGCTATCCGTCGGATTCAAAGTTATCATCCCGGCGGCGGAATGGGTGATGCAGCGGAAGGTGCCGACCGTATTGAGCGCCAGCACCCAGGCGAAGTCGTCCGACAAGAAGCGGCGGATTTCGCCGGTTTTCCGGTCGCGGCTGACTGTGCGGATCGCGTTGCCGCTTCCGGCGCAGTTCACCAGGATACGCTCCTGGCCATGGGCTTCGCGGACTCTGATGAAACCTGCGGCGACGGAGTCGTCTGAAAGCACATCGACACTGCAGAAAACGCCCCCGATCTCACCGGCCAATACCGATCCCTTGTCGGAATTGAGATCGAAGATCGCCACCTTGACGCCCAGGGCCGCCAGCGCACGCGCCGAAGCGGCCCCGAGGCCCGAAGCGCCGCCGGTGACGACGGCGCTGATCGATATATCGAGTTCCATGACGTGGTCTTTCCCGTTCGGTGAACGCGCTTGGGGATATGCCACGCGCTCGCTGCGATCAGGACTGACAGGCGGCGGCTTTTTGTTGCAAGCTGCTGAAAACCTATCATGAAAACGCCGAAGATCGTTCCTTTGCTTGAATGGCCGTGCCGAGGCAGCGATAGACTTTCAGAGCAGCGGGGGAGTTCTCAATGGTTGAAACGCGCTATGGTGCCGTGCGCGGTTTCGTCGAAAACGGCGTGCAGATCTTCAAGGGCATTCCCTATGGAAGATCGACCGCCGGCGCTGGGCGCTTCATGCCGCCCGAACCCCCGGTACCGTGGACCGGCGTGCGCGAGACTGTCGCGCTGGGTCCATCCGCGCCGGCGGCATTCGGCGTTGCCGCCGAGGCGATGAAGAATCCTGACATCATGGCGATGTTCGAAGGCGCGGCTGAGTCCGTGCCGTCATCCGAAGACTGCCTGGTGTTGAATGTCTGGACGCCGGGCACTGATGCCGCCAGGCGGCCGGTGATGGTGTGGTGTCATGGCGGCGGGTATTTCGCCGGGTCCGGCGGCGGCAAATGGAACGACGGCGCCAACCTGGCGCGCCACGGCGATGTCGTCGTGGTGAGCCTCAATCACCGCCTGAACATCCTGGGCTACCTCTATCTCGCGGAGCTGGCGGACGGTCGCTATCCCGATTCCGGCAATGTCGGCATATTGGATATCGTCGCCGCGCTGGAGTGGGTGCGGGACAATATCGCAGCGTTCGGCGGCGATCCGGGCAATGTCACTTTGTTCGGGCAATCGGGTGGCGGCTTCAAGATCAGCACGCTGATGGCCATGCCGGCCGCCCACGGCCTGTTCCACAAGGTCTCCGTGCAGAGCGGCTCGGTCGTTCGCGGCAACCCGCCGGCCATCGCGACGCGGCATGCCGAATGGGTGCTAGATCATCTGGGCCTGACGGGCGCCCGGATCGGCGAGCTGGAGACCATGCCGCTCGAACGGTTGATCGATGCCGCTACCGTGGTGCTGAACCGGGTAAGTGTGCCCGGCGAGAATCCCTTCGCGCCCGTGGTCGACGGGCGGTCTCTGCCCCGCGATCCGTTCGATCCCGACGCACCGGCGATATCGGCGGCGATCCCATTGCTGCTCGGCACGACGAAGGACGAAAGCCGGATGCTGCTGGCCGGCGACGACGGCAATTTCGACCTGAGCGAGAGCGAGATGCGATCCCGCCTGATCGCCTTCCTGGATGTCGGGGCGGACGAGACGGACCGCATTATTGCCGTGTTTCGCACTGAACGCCCATCGGCATCGCCCAGTGATATCTTCTTCGCCGTAACCAACGCGCGGATGCTGTGGATCAACGCCGTGACCCAGGCCGAACGCAAGGCGGCGCAGAGCGGCGCGGTCTATATGTACCGGTTCGATTGGAATATCCCGATCCTGGGCGGAAAGCTTGGCGCGCCGCATGGCGTGACGGTGCCGTTCGTGTTCCGCACTGTCGACGCCGCCAAATCGATGGTCGGGGTGGGGCCGGAGCGCCGCCCGCTGTCCGACCGGATGAGCGAAGCCTGGCTCGCCTTCGCCCGGACCGGCGACCCTGACCACCCGGGATTGCCGCATTGGCCGCGTTTCGATGCGGCAACGCGAGCAACGATGATTTTTGACAATGTATGCGCGGTGAACAACGATCCGGAACGGGCCGAGCGTCTGGCGATGGCCGCCGTTCCCCCGATGCAAATCTAGGAAGCAGCGATGGAATTCGAGCAGATCCTTGAAGGTTTCGTGTTCTTGGAGGCGCCGCGCGTCGATGACGCGGACAATCTCTATTTCAGCGAGATCATGGAGGGTGGGATCCACCGTCTGTCGCCGTCAGGCGCGGTCGACAGCTACATCACCGATCGCAAATCGATCGGTGGGCTGGTGCTGACCGAGGATGGCGGCTTCATCTGTTCGGGCGGCGTCGGGCTGGAATATTACAATCCCGGAACCGGCGAACGCCGGGCGCTCGATTTCACCTGCGACGGCGAAGGGCTGGGTCCGCTTAATGACATACAGCCGGACGAGCATGGCAGCATCTTTGCCGGCGGAACCGATTTTCCATCGATCCAGGCCGGCGGCCGGCCCAATCCCAGCAAACTTTACCGCATCGATCCGCCCGGCACGGTGACCGCGTTGCAGGACGGGATCATCGTATCGAACGGCATCGGCTTCAGCCCGGACCGCACGCTGTTTTATTATGCCGAGAGTCGCGACGGGGTCTGCGTCTATGATTTCGCGCCCGATCGCACGATCTCGAACCGTCGTGTGCTGGCCCAGTTGCGCGGCGCCGACGGGCTGGCGGTGGATTCGGAAGGCGGGATCTGGGTCGCGGGCTACAATTCTGGCGAGGTGATCCGTTATCTGCCGGATGGCCGGATCGACCGCCGCTATGATTTCTCTCAGAAATTCGAAGGTTGCCTGGTGACCAGCCTGACCTTCGGGGGCCGGGACCTGCGCGATCTCTATGTCGTCACAGCCGGCGACTACCGTAAGCCGTCGTCACGAAGCGGCCGTATCTATCGCGCCCGGTCGGACGTAGCCGGCCAGAAGACACCGACGGTCAGATTCTAGCGCCGGCCTCTTTCAGCAGCCAGTCGCGGAACGCCTCGATCTTCGGGTCTGAAACGGTTTCGCTGTGCATCAGGTAATAGCCGAACGGCCGTTCCATCACCGGGAAAGGTGCGGTCAACTCCCGCCTGGCGAGCTCCGATTCCAGCAGCCTGGGCTGGCCGATGGCAACGCCCAGCCCCTGGCGCGCGGCCTCGTAGACCAGGCTGGAGGTTTCGAACACCAGTTTTTGTGGAGTCTCAAGATCGACCCCCGCAAATTTGAGCCAGTCTGACCAATCGTCAAGCCGGTTACGCGAGGTCAGCAGGGTCTTACCGGCTAATTCGTCCAGCGTCATGGCGCGATCGGCGAGCGCGGGGGCATAGACAGGGGTCAACTGGTCGTTGAACAGCAGCCAGCTTTTCGAGCGCGGCCAGCCGCCGTAACCGTAACGGATGCTGAGATCTACGGTGTCGCTTTCGAAGTCGAGCGGTGCCGTCGAGGTCATTACCGTGATCTCGATCTTAGGCTGCTGTTCGCGAAACCGCGGCAGGCGCGGCAACAGCCATTGCATGGCGAAGGTGAGATAGGATCGGATGGTCAGCTGGTTGGGTGTCTGGCTGCGTATCGCCGCCGTCGCTTCGGAGATCATGTCCAGCGCCGGCTGAACGGCGCGAAGATACGATTTGCCCGCGTCGGTCAACAGCAGTTCGGAATTGCGCCGTTCGAACAGCGGCACCTTCACGAACTCCTCCAACACAGCCACTTGCCGGCTGACTGCTGACTGGGTGACGCCGAACTCTTCCGCCGCGCGGGTGAAATTCACATGCCGCGCCGCGGCCTCGAACATCCGTAGTGGGTTGAGTGGCGGCATCAGACGGCGCATGGCGTTTGGAAGCTTCCCCGGATGTTTTTATAGGAGCAACCTAACCCAACTATGCGGCATGACAAAATGTTGGGCAGCCACCGATCAATAGGCGGTGGTAATCCCTGCGGGCCGAGAAGATAAAGCCAGCAATGTCCATCGTGACCGATGAATGGTTGGGGTAGGGGAAACAAAATGCCGATCACCGCCACCGTTGCTGGAAGCGCCGATCCTGGACCGCTCGCCGGCCGCATTCTCGATTGCGACGCGCATCTCTATCTCGAACCCGATGACATGGCCCAGCTGGTCGGCGATGTAGGAGCCGGCTTTGTGCTTGAGTTTCTGCGCAAATATGCCGGATCGGAGCAGGACCGGAAGGCCCGCGCGCAGGCCAAGACCGACCTTCTCGGCATCAAGGGCATCAGCGCCCATGGTGCGATCGACGCGCCGGGGCGGGTCGAGGCGATGGACGGCATGGGCATCCGCGCCCAGCTGCTGTTCCCCAACACTGCGTTGCGCGAACTGCGCTTGCAGACGGCGGCGGCGCGCGCCGTGTGCCGCCGCTATAACGACTACGTCATCGATTGGACCCACCAGACGGGCGACCGGGCGCGCGCCGTCTGCCAGATCAATATGAGCGATGTCGGCTGGGCAATCGAGGAGCTGGAGCGAGTCCTGAAGCTCGGCGCGCGCGGCGTCCTGCTGTCCTGCGCGGCGGCGCCCGGCGGCGTGTCCCCGGCCAACAATGTTTGGGATCCGTTCTGGGCAATGCTGGAGGAGGCGGACGTCCCGGCTTTCCTGCACATCGCGTCGGGCGGTGTCCTGACCAGCGACGCCGACGATCCCATCATCCCGCCGCGTGAATTCGCCGACGCCACCGGGCTGAAGGCCGCGTTCAAGGACCGGTCCGGCGCGGAGGAGGCGCTGGGGCCGTTCTATTTCGTGATCTCGCACATGGCGCCCGAGGTCTGGCTGATCTCGATGGTGATGGGCAAGGTGTTCGAGCGGTTCCCGCGGCTTCGCTTTGGTGTGATCGAAGTCGGCGCATCCTGGGTCGGACCGATGTGCGAGCGGATGGACTTGCACGCCAAGCTGATGGCCAAGGTCGGTATCACCTACGCGCTGACCCCGTCCGAGTTCGTTCGCCGCAATGTGCGCGTCACGCCGTTCTGGCACGAGGACGTCAATCTGATGGTCGAGCGGCATGGGCTGAAGGAGGTTTATTGCTTCAGCACCGACTACCCGCATGTCGAGGGCAGCCGCGACCCGATCGGCAGGTTCCGCAAGACGATCGACCGACTGGGCGCGGACTATGAAGAAGCGTTTTTTTGCGAAAACGGCAACCTGCTGTTCCCAGGCCTGTAATGGGCATGCCCTCCGGCATCGGCGTCGTCGATACGTTCTTCGACCTGCCGCCCGAGAACCGCACCAGCTGGGTCGGCGATTTCAGTGCGCTGTTCCGCGATGCTGAAAGCAAGTCCGGCGCGCTGCCCCATGCCGCGGGTTTCCTATTCAAGGATCCGCCCAAGATCACCCGTTCCGGCGACGCGATCGGCGATACGCTGCGCGAGATGGACAGGTTCGGGATCGAGAAGGCGCTGATCCGGGTGAATGACGATCTGTCGGCGGAGGCTGTAACGCGCCATCGCGACCGGTTCCTCGGCCAGCTCTATATCGATCCCAACCAGGGCATGGACACGGTGCGTGCGCTGACCCGCGCCTATGAGCTTTACGGCATCGTCGGCGCGAGCTTCTTTCCGGCCGGACAGAACCCGCCGGTGCCGATCGACGACAAGCGGGCCTATCCAGTCTATGCCAAATGCGTCGATCTCGACATCGCGATATTCATCAATGCTGGCGAGGCCGGTCCGCGTATTCCCTCCGCGCCCCAGCATGTCGGGCTAATCGACGAAGTGTGCTGGTTCTTTCCCGACCTGCGCGTCGTACTGCGCCATGGCGCGGAGCCGGGGACCGCCCTGGCGGTCAAGCTGATGCTGAAATGGCCGAACCTCTATTATTCGACCAGTGCCTTCGCGCCGAAGCACTATCCGAAGGATATCGTTGAGTTCGCGAACAGCCGCGGCGCCGACAAGATCATTTATGCCGGTTATTACCCGTCCGGCCTGACGCTGGACCGTATCTTCGCCGAATTGCCCGATGTGCCGTTCCGCGACCATGTGTGGCCCAAATTTCTGCGCGAGAATGCGCTCAAGGTTCTGAAACTTGCCTGAAACTTCCGGCATGAAAATGAACCTCAGCGAGGAACAGGCGCTGCTCAGCGAAAGCGTCTCCCGCTTCCTAGGTGTGCAATCGAGCCCTGCTCGCGTCCGTGCGGCAGAACCCTTGGGCTTCGACCGGGCGCTCTGGGCTGGATTAGCGGAAATGGGCGTCCCGGCGATGCGGGTGCAGGAAGCGGCAGGCGGTGGCGGAATGAGCTTGCTCGACGCTGTGCTGGTGGCGGAGCAATGCGGTCGTCACCTCGCGTCTGCCCCGACGGCGGAGGTTATCGTCGCCGCGCGGCTGCTGGCCGAATTCGGCGCCGACGATTGGGTGGCGCGCATCGGCGATGGCCAGGCCGTGGTGACACTGGCGCTTCACGATGCGGCGATCCGTCCGATCCAGACGGTACCGGGCGGCACAGTCGCCGATGCGGTTCTGTATCTGGCCGGCGATGACATCCGGCTTTGCATACCGGTGCCGACTGATACGCGGGCCAATCTCGGCAAAAGCCCGCTGGCGCGTATCGATCTTAGCAGCGTCGCTGACTGCCGCAGCTTGATCTGCGGACCGAACGCCAGGGCTGCGTTCCTGGCTGCCATAGAGGAATGGAAGATACTGACGGCGGCTGCGCTGGCCGGGCTGACCCGCCGAGCGCTTGAGATGGCGGCAGAATATGCGACCGAACGGGAAGCCTTCGGCCGGCTCATCGGCACCTATCAGGGCATTTCGCACCCCTTGGCGGATTCGATCGTCGATGTCGAAGGCGCCCGGCTTCTGGTGTGGCGAGCGGTTTGGGCGATTGCGCGGTCCCGCGAGGATGCGGCAGCCTCAGTTTCGATGGCATTCTGGTGGGCAAGCCAGGCGGCGGGGACGGCGCTCATCCGCAGTTTGCGAACCTTCGGCGGGTATGGCCTGTCGGTCGAATATGACATCCAGCTCTATTTCCGCCGAGGCAAGGCGATGGCTCTGCCCCTGGGCGATCCGCAGGATGAACTGGTTCGTGTCGCCGACCGGTTGTGGCGCGGCGCAACCAATCCACTGCCGCCCGCCGGCGATATCGGAATCGAGTTCGGTTATGGCGAGGCGGCCGAGCGATTCGAGGCGGAGATACGCGCCTTCTTGGCAGCGACGCTCACGCCCGAGATGAAGGCGCGGGCCAGAGCGTCGTTCGATGGCTACGACCGGGAATTGCAGAAAAAATTGGCAGAAGGTGGGTTTCTCTGCCCTGACTGGCCGGACGAATATGGCGGTCAGGGCCGCAGCGCCTTTGAGCTGTCGGCTCTAGCGATTGCCTATGAGGCGTCCGACGTCAGCAGGGTGATCATCGGCACTACCAATATGGGCGCGAGGATGGTGATGATGTTCGGCTCGGATACGCTGAAGGCCGAGGCGCTGCCGCGCTTATCCAGCGGTACCGCCTCTTCTTGCCTCGGCTTCACGGAGCCGGGTTCCGGCTCGGACGTGTTCGCCGCCCGCACCCGTGCCACGCGGGACGGCGACGACTGGATCGTTAACGGCCAGAAGATATTCACCACCGGCGCTCACGTCAGCGATTACGTTCTGCTGTTGGCCCGGACCGATCCTCATGCGCCCAAGCATCAGGGCCTGACGATGTTCCTGGTTCCAATGAACCTGCCTGGTATCGCGGTCTTCCCAATTCATACGCTGCAGGACGAGCGAACCAATACGACCTTCTATGAGGACGTCCGCGTGGCTGATTTCTACCGGTTGGGACCGGTGGGCGGCGCTGTCGGGGTTATGGGCGCGGCGATGAAATTCGAGCATAGTGGAGAGGGTTATCACGTCTCGCAGCCGGCGCTGATCGACGCGGCAGTCGCCTGGGCCCGCACCGCTATGGACGACGACGGCAGACCGCGTATCGAAAGCGCTGAGGTCCGCGCCCGCATCGCCCGCGCGGCGATTCATAACGAGATCGCCGATCTGCTGTGCCGCCGGGCTGTCTGGGCGGGCGTCGAAGGCCTGGAATCGCGCGCCTATGGGCCGATGTCGAAACTGTTTACCAGCGAGACCTACTTGCGCGATTCCGCCGATCTCCTGGAGCTCGCCGCGCCGGACTCGCTGTTCGAGGGGCAAGATGCGCCCGGGATCCTGGAGTTCAAGCACCGCCATTCGATCGGCCCCACGATCTATGGCGGGACCAGCGAAATCCACCGGTCCGTTGTCGCCGAACAGGCGCTCGGCCTGCCGCGGACGCGGGGCTAGAATGAACCGGTGGTACACCAAGTCATGCTGTCGCGCCGCCATCGACGCTGATCTCGGCGCCGGTGATGAATGCCGCAGCGTCGGACGCCAGGAACAGTACCAGCTCGGCAACCTCCTCCGGCGTACCCATGCGGTTCAGCGGAATGCCGGCCATCACCTGCGCGATCTTGCCGGGCGGCGCGCTTTCGGCGGTCATCGGCGTGTCGATCAGGCCTGGGAGGATCGTGTTCACGCGGATACGGTCGGCGGCGAAATCCTGCGCCGCATAACGGGCCAGTCCACGCAGACCCCATTTGCTGGCGCCATAGGCGGCCATGCCGCGTGCGCCCTTGACCGCGGCTATCGACGCCACGTTGACGATCGATCCGCCGCCGGCCTGTTTCATTGCCGGATGCACGGCACTCAGGCCCAGGAAGGCACCGATCATATTGACCTGAACGACGCGCTCGAATTCGGCGCGGCTGGTATTTTGTACGGCGCCGAAAGCCACGATGCCGGCATTGTTGATCAGAATGTCGATGCGGCTGAACGCCGACAGAGTGTCGTCGACGACCGTCTGCCAGCCGGCTTCATCGGTCACATCGTGCGTTATGAAGCGCACATCGCCGCCGATCCCGGCCGCCACTGCCTTACCGTCTGCCGTGCGCAGGTCGGTGATCACGACCGCCGCGCCGTTCTTCGCCAGCAGCCGCGCCTGCGCCGCCCCTTGGCCGCGCGCGCCGCCGGTTACGATCGCGACCTTTCCATCCACAGCTCCCATACCGCGTCCTCCCGACTGCGTGTGTTTCCGATTTCTAAGGGTTGGTGTTGGGGAAAGCGAACGTCATGACTATCGAAAATGAAGCAGACGATCGCGAGTCTGTCGAAAGCTTCCTGACCGTGGCAGAGCATGCGGAGGGCATTCCGCTGGGATTGCTGCCTGCCTATCACGCCGCGCGCGACCCGGATCGCCCGGCGATCACGATCGGCGACCGGTCCATTAGCCGTGTCGAGCTTGAGGCGCGCGCCAACCGGCGGGCACGAGCGCTGTCGGCGTTGGGGATCGGGCAGGACGATTTCGTGACCGTGGCGCTACCCAATGGCCTGGAATTCTATGAGACAGCCTTTGCGGTGTGGAAGCTGGGCGCCACCGTCAACCCTGTGTCGTGGCGTTTGCCGGACGCTGAGCTGAACGCCATCGTCGAGACCGCCAAACCAAAACTCGTGGTCGGCGTCGACCCGTCCCGCGCACCCGGATATACGGTGCTGCCACAGGGTTTCGAGCCAGATCCGTCACTGTCGGCCGATCCACTGCCGCCGCGCGTTGCACGCTACTGGAGGGCCATGACCAGCGGCGGGAGCACCGGCCGCCCGAAGGTCATCGTCGATCACATGGCGGCGCGCTGGGACCCGGCGATGACGTTCGCGATGCAGCAGGTCGACGACATCGTGCTGAATGCCGGACCGCTCTATCACAACGGCCCCTTCATGTACGCGATGAAGGGCCTGTTCGCCGGGGCCCATGTGGTGGAGGGCGGCAAGTTCGATGCCGAGAACACGCTGCGCCTGATCGAGGCTCATCGGGTCAACTGGATCATGCTGGTGCCAACGATGATGAATCGCATCTGGCGCTTGCCGCCGGCCGTTCGCGAAAGCTTCGATCTCAGCAGCCTGCGCACAATGTTCCACACCGCCGCCCACTGCCCGGTCTGGCTCAAGGCCAACTGGATCGAATGGCTGGGCCCTGACCGCGTGTGGGAAGGCTATGGCGGCACGGAGGCGCAGGGCGGCTGCATAATCGGTGGACGCGAGGCGTTGGAACATCCGGGCTCGGTCGGGCGCCCTTTTCCCGGCACCCAACTGAAAATCCTCAATGAGGCGGGCGCCGAGGCCGCGCCAGGTAAGGTCGGCGAGATTTTCTTCCTACCGCGCGGCGGGCGCAACTCGACCTATCACTATATCGGTGCCGAGGCGAAAGCCGCCGGCGAGTGGGAATCGATCGGCGACCTCGGCTATTTCGGGAAGGACGGTTATCTATACCTGGCCGACCGGCGGACCGATCTGATCATTTCCGCCGGTGCGAACATCTATCCGGCCGAGGTCGAGGCAGCAATCGACCTGCATCCCGAAGTCATATCGAGCGTCGTGATCGGCCTTCCCGACGAGGACCTTGGCCAACGCGTTCACGCAATCGTCGAGATTCGGCCCGGCGCGCGCCTGACCGGCGACGGGTTGTTGACGCATCTACAGGACCAAATCGTGCGCAATAAGTTGCCCCGAACGATCGAGTTCGTGACCGAACCGCTCCGCGGCGAGGATGGCAAGGTCCGTCGCTCCGCCCTGCGTCAGGAACGGCTGAACAGGGTTGCCGCGCCATGACTGTCGCGGTCGCGGCACCGATGCCTGATCAACAGGAAAATTATCCCGCCGAAAAGAGGCTGCTGATCCTCGAGGGGCAGATCCAAGCCGATCGGGCCATGGTCCAGGTCCGCAGCTACCGCCGCCCGAACGACGAGTTGGATCAGGTCGTTGCCTGGCCTGAGCATACGCTCGTCCGCACTCTTGGCCCCACGGACCGCACCGCCCGTGCAGGCTCCAGCCGTTTCGCCGGATTCGGCGATGTCTTCCTGGTACCTGCCGGGGTCCCGCTCCAATACCGCAGCAACGGCGGACCGTACCGGCATCTCGCCTGCCGCTTCGACCGCATCACCTTCGAACGCGTGACGCGATTTGGCGATATCTGCGACGACCCGTTACTCGAGACCTGCCGCAATATCCGAGTGCCGCGGATCGACGCTGCTCTGGTAAGGCTTGCCGAAGAAACCCTGATGCCGTCCTTCGCCTCCGACATCCTGGTCGATTCGCTTGCGAACATGCTGTTCGTCGACCTTGCCCGCTATTTCCGCCGATGCCAGGATGCTCGGCCGAAGGCTAAAGGCGGCCTGGCGCCTTGGCAGCTGCATCGAATCGAAAGCTGCCTCAAGGACTCATGCGACACGTCGATATCGGTCGATCGGCTGGCGGAGTTATGCGGCGTCAGTTCCAGCCACCTGATGCGGGCGTTCAAGCAGACGACCGGCTGGACGGTGCATTCCTACGTCGAAAGCATCCGAATTGAGAAAGCGCGAGAACTTTTGCGCGAAAACAGGCTACCGCTTAAGGCAATCGCCGCCGAACTCGGCTTCAGTACTGCCAGTAGCTTTTCTTTCGCGTTCCGCCGCGCGACAGGTGGGACCCCCGTCAGCTTCCGGGAGCAGGTTCGCGGAATCACCTCGCTAGCCTTGAGATCGAAACAACTGTCACCCGCGAGTTCCTAACTGCGGATAGAGTGCCGACCGCGCCGGTTCGGGCCGTCCGATCGGCGAATGCCTAGGGTGCAAAATATAGTTGAGCCAATCCTCTCTTTGGTCTGCTTCGCGCCAAGAGCGGACATTCATCTAATTATCTCGATGGAACGCGTTCCCTTCGGGACGCCATTTTTGATTGCGTCAGCTCAAACCTCGGCCAGCAGAACGAGGACCAGGCACGATCGTTCCGTCAGGTCGTATTCTGTGCCGAACGGAAACATGCCGGAAGCGCCTTCCGGCTGGTTGGTATCGATCAGCAACGACCAGGCAACCCCGTCGCCGTAATTCGGCAGCTTGAACGTCACCACGCCGTGGTGAGCATTTAGTACGATCAGGATCGTGGCGTCGCCCGCGCGCCTGCGGATGCCGGTCGCTTGCCCGCGACCGTCCAGGATCATCCCGAAGCAGCGCGTGTTGCCGTCTTCCCAATCTTCTTGCGTCAACTCGTTGCCGTTGGCGTTCATCCAGGTGACATCCTTAACGTCGAGCGCCTCGTTGCGCTCGCCGGTCAGGAAACGGCTGCGCCGCAGAACCGGATATTTGTTGCGCAACGCGATGAGCTTTCGCACGAACTCGACCTGCAATTCGTTTGCTGCGGCGACATCCCAATTTAGCCAGCTGATTTCATCATCCTGGCAATACGCGTTGTTATTGCCCTGCTGGCTGCGCCCGAATTCGTCTCCCGCCAACATCATCGGCGTGCCCTGAGACAAAAGCAGCGTCAGCAACATATTGCGCATCTGGCGAAACCGACGCTGGACGATTTCTGCGTCATCCGTCGGCCCCTCGGCGCCGCAGTTCCAGGACCGATTATCGGACGTTCCGTCCTGGCCGTTTTCACCGTTTGCCTCATTATGCTTGTCGTTAAAGCTGACCAAGTCGGCCAGGGTGAAGCCGTCATGCGCCGTTATGAAATTCACGCAGGCCCAGGGCCGGCGCCCTTGATGGTCAAATACGTCCCGTGATCCGCAAAGGCGCGGCGCCAACGCTGCAGCCGAGGCTTCGCCGCGCCAGAAATCGCGCGTGGTATCGCGGTATTTGTCGTTCCATTCAGCCCAGCCGGGCGGAAAACCGCCGACCTGGTATCCGCCCGGGCCACAATCCCAGGGCTCGGCGATCAGCTTAACCGTGCTCAACACAGGGTCCTGCGCACAGGCTTTCAGGAAGCCGCCTTCATTGTCGAAACCGCTGGCTTCACGGGCAAGGATGGTGCCGAGGTCGAAACGGAAGCCGTCGATATGCATTTCCTCAGCCCAATAGCGCAGCGAATCCGTCACCATCTGGATGACGCGGGCGTTGCTGAGATTGACCGTGTTACCGGTCCCGGTGTCGTTGATGTAATAGCGTGGCTGGTTGGGCAACAAGCGGTAATAGCTGCAATTGTCGATCCCCTTGAATGACAGGGTCGGCCCCAGTTCGTTGCCTTCAGCGGTGTGGTTGTAAACGACGTCGAGGATCACCTCGAGCCCAGCGTCATGGAAACGGGAGACCATCTCCTTGAACTCGCGCAAGCTGTTGGGAACGTCGTGGGCATAGCGCGGATCGGGCGCGAAAAACCCTATCGAGTTATAGCCCCAATAGTTGGTCAGGCCTTTTTCAAGCAAATGGCTGTCGTTAACGAAGGTATGTATCGGCAGCAATTCGACTGCTGTCACGCCCAACGACCGGACGTAGTCGACGACCTCGCGAACTCCGAGGCCCGCATAGGTTCCCCGCAGATTTTCCGGCACGACCGGGTTGTGTTGGGTGAATCCTTTGACGTGTGCTTCGTAAATAATCGTTCGGTCCCACGGCGTATGGACGCGCGCCGGTTTACCTTTCCAATCGAAGTTCGAATCGACGATCACGCATTTCGGCACGAACGGTGCGCTGTCGCGATCGTCGAATGTCCGGTCATCCTGCGTTTCCATGCGATAGCCGAAAACGGCAGGATTCCATTCCAGGCTGCCGGCATGGGCGCGGGCATAGGGGTCCAGCAACAGCTTGTTAGCATTGAAGCGGTGCCCGGCTTCCGGTTCATAAGGACCATGCACGCGGTACCCATAGAAGGTTCCCGGCCCCACGCCCTCCACATAGCCGTGGAATATCTCATCGGTATATTCGGGCAGTTCGATCCGGGCGGTTTCGCGTTGGCCGGTCTTATCGAAAAGACAGATTTCGACCTTTGTCGCGTGCGCGGAGAACAGGGCGAAGTTGGTGCCCGCGCCATCCCAAGTTGCGCCTCGCGGGAAAGGCAAGCCTTCCCTTACGCCGTGGTGTTTCCTACTCATGCCGACACTGCATGTGCGGGCGTTTCCTCTTCCCGGCGCGCGAACGCTGTCGGAAGCATCTTCCGGTAGAGCTCGATGTAGCGTTGCGCAGACCGTCCCCAGCGGAAGTCGCGACGCATGGCCGACTGCTGCAAACCGAACCAATGCGGCCTGCCATACCAGTCGGCAGCCCGCCTGGCAGAGTCCGCCATTGCATCCGGCGTGGCGGAGCCGAAAACGAAGCCGCTGGGCCCCTCGTCGTTCGCCGGGCCCTCGACATCGACCACCGTATCGGCGATTCCCCCGACA
Source organism: Alphaproteobacteria bacterium (assembly GCA_965276835.1). Taxonomy (GTDB): domain Bacteria; phylum Pseudomonadota; class Alphaproteobacteria; order BOG-932; family Roseiterribacteraceae; genus BOG-932. The sequence continues at coordinate 4,940,692 of OZ255631.1, read as the reverse complement.
TGACGCGTCACCGGCAATGCGCCATAGCGCATCGCATACATCGTCGTCAGCCCGCACGGCTCGAAGCGAGACGCCGTCAAGGAAAGATCGGCCGCGGCGGTCGCGCGCCTAGCGAAAATCTCATCGTAGCCGATCCGGACACATAGCTGGCCGGGCGCAGTGTGCGCGGCCTGCGCAAAAGCGGCTTCGAGCGCGCGATCGCCACGCCCATGCACCAGCACCTGAATGCCCTGGCTCAGGATGGCCGGAAGCGCCTGCAACAGGATATCCGCCATCTTCTGGTCGGTCAGGCGATTGGCGAAGATCATGAGCGGCACCGCGTTCTGCGCCAGTCCGGTCTCTTCACGCAACGCTGCCTTGCAGGCAACCTTTCCTCTGAGATCGGAAGGTGCATAGCGTTGCGTGAGCGCGGCATCGGTGGAGGGGTCCCACACGGAATAATCCACACCGTTCAGGATACCGGTCAGAGCGTCGGCCCGGCTGCGCAACAGCCCATCCATGCCGCAGCCAAATTCGGGGGTTAGAATTTCCTTCGCGTAGTTCGGACTGACCGTCGTCAGCTGGTCGGCAAAGCGAATACCGGCCTTGAGGAACGAAAATCTGCCGAAAAACTCCGCTCCGTCCGGCGTCAGCCAATGGGACGGGAAATGGAGTTGCTCCGCCACATCGAGATCGAAATTTCCCTGGAAAGCCAGATTGTGGATGGTGAACACCGTCGCCGGCCGGTCCGGGCGGTCGGCGAGAAGAAACGGCAGCAGGCCGGTATGCCAATCGTTTGCATGGAGGATGTCAGGACGCCAGCCTGTAGTGGCCTCGCCTAAGGCGACCTTGGCGGCCGCCTGGCAGAAGGCAGCAAAGCGCAGATGGTTATCCCACCAGTCATCGCCGTCCGCGTTCTGATAAAGCGCACCTAGACGATCGTAGAGTTCGGGACAATCGTAGAGATAGACGACCATGCCGCTGGCCGGCACGGCGGCCTCTATGATCCGGCCATGACAGAGTCCATCGTCCAGTATCGCGATCACCCGCTTGCCGATCACGGTATCAAGCGCTTGCGGATAACCCGGCATCATGATCCGGACGTCAGCGCCGGCAGCCTCAAGCGTCACGGGAAACGCAGCCGATACATCCGCCAAGCCGCCGGTTTTTGCGAGCGGAACAACCTCGGGAGACACGAAGAGCACTCTGATCGCATGAGGCGGTCGGCAAAGTTCGGCCATCGCAGTTCCCTGAGAATATGAGGACTGTGCGGCGCAATCCCGCGGTGCACCTACGTTGAACCGGTCAGGCCGGCCCGAGTTCCCGTCAAAAAATGAAATATCTGATTAGGTTTCCCGGAAAACGCCAACCCGCCCGGAGACATAGGGGCGGCGACGGGAACCGTTCCCGCACTGCAGCGATTTGGCTGGTAAGGCGCCCCGCCGCCAACCACCATTTTCGCCAGGCTGAACCGCCGAAATGATTCCACACGAGCACTATTGTTTCGGACCTGTCCTGCGCGACGATGTCGTCGAATTCCGACTTTGGGCACCCGGGGCCAACGATGTCTTACTCGAAATCGACGGCGAGAAACCTATCCCGCTCAGGTTAGGGCAAAGTGGATGGCACTCAGCGGAAGTGACGTCCGGCGCGGGCACGCGATACCGGTTTCGCCTTCCCGACGGGACATTGGTGCCCGACCCGGCCTCGCGTTTCCAGCCCGAAGGCGTGCATGGGCCGAGTTGTGTGACCGACCCAAGCGCCTATCGCTGGCGGAACACCGCCTGGCGCGGACGGCCATGGGAAGAGGTCGTTTTTTACGAACTGCATGCCGGCGTACTCGGCGGATACGCGGGCATAAGCGACAAGCTGCCGGCGCTGGCGGCGCTTGGGGTCACGGCAATCGAACTGATGCCGATCGCGGAATTTCCCGGTTCGCGGAACTGGGGCTATGACGGCGTGCTGCCGTTTTCACCGAGCCGCGCCTATGGGGGGGTGGAGGCGCTCAAGGCGTTGATCGACGCGGCGCACGGGCTGGGGCTGATGGTCTTTCTCGATGTCGTCTATAATCATTTCGGGCCCGATGGGAATTATCTATCGAAATACGCGCCCGACTTTTTCCGCGACGACATCCACACACCCTGGGGCCCGGCGATCGACTTTTGTCGGCCCGAAGTCCGCCGCTTCTTTATCGAAAACGCGCTTTACTGGCTGGACGAATTCCAATTCGACGGCCTGCGCCTCGATGCCGTGCATGCGATCTCGGAGCAGGACTGGATCACGGAAATGGCGGCGGAGGTCCGCGCTGCCTTTCCCGGCCGCCATGTGCATCTGGTGCTGGAGAACGAAGATAACCGTGCGCAGCACATGCGCGAAGGCATCGATGCTCAATGGAACGATGATTTTCACAACGTTCTTCATGTACTGCTCACCGGCGAAACGACTGCCTATTACAGTGCCTTCGCCGAGCGACCGATCGAAGGTCTGGCCAAGTCGCTGGCTGAGGGCTTCATCTATCAGGGTCAGCCATCCCCCCACCATGACGGCGTGGCGCGGGGCACGCCGAGCATCGACCTGCCGCCCACCGCCTTCGTCAATTTTCTGCAAAATCACGATCAAGTCGGCAATCGCGCGCTGGGTGAGCGCCTGACGCTCCTGACCGACCCGGACTCGTTGAAGGCCGCGGTCGCATTACTGCTGCTGTCGCCGCAAATTCCTTTGATTTTCATGGGCGAGGAAAACGGCGCTTATACGCGTTTCCTGTTCTTCACCGATTTCGCGGGTGCCTTGGCGGACGCTGTGCGCGAAGGACGCCGAAAGGAATTCGCCGCTTTCCCCGCATTTGCGGACCCCGACCGGCGAAACACGATCCCCGATCCCAATGCGTTGTCTACCTTCACGGCAAGCGCTCCTGGTGAGACCGACATTGACGCGCGAAGTTGGCAAGAGTTGTACCGGACGCTGCTGACGCTTCGGCGCACCCGGATCGTACCGCTGCTCAAAGACACGCGGATCCTCGACACCGCAGTGGTCGGTACTAAAGCCGTGCTTGTTCGCTGGATTGCCGGCGACCGGATATTAACCATAGCCTGCAACCTGGGATCCGACATCGTCGAAGCGAACCTGCCCGATGTATCACCGATCTGGGGCATTCCGGACGGGTCACGCTTGCGCGCGAAATCGACTGCCGTCTGGCTGACGCCCGTGTCTGAGAGCGACCGATGACCCCGCGCGCCACCTATCGCATCCAGTTCCATAAGGATTTTACATTCGACGCCGGAGCCGCGCTGGCACCCTATATGGCGAAGCTGGGTATCAGCCATCTTTATGCCTCGCCGATCCTCACGGCGCGCGCGGGCTCCATGCATGGTTACGACATCGTCGACCACACTGAAATCAATCCCGAACTGGGTGGCGAGGCTGCGTTCACCCGCATGGCAGAGGCGCTGAGGGCGGCAGGACTTGGCATCGTCGTGGATATCGTGCCGAACCACATGGCAGTTGGCGGCGGGGACAATCCCTGGTGGCTGGATGTATTGGAGAACGGCGCAGCCAGCCGGTATGCGCAATATTTCGACATCGACTTCGACAGTAAGGTCCCCAGCCTAAAGGGAAAGGTCTTGGCGCCGTTCCTGGGAGGCACCTACGAAGAGACCCTTAAATCCGGCGAGATCGAGGTCATTCGCGATGAGAAGTTGGGCAAGATCGCCGTTGCCTATCACCATCATCGTTTCCCGATACGCCCGCAGGATCGCAACACCGTTGCCGCCGATCTGGCACGCTATGACGATCCCGATGCTCTGCATGCCTTGCTGGAACAGCAGAACTTCGTACTTGCCTGGTGGCGCACAGCGGGCGATCAGATTAACTGGCGGCGTTTTTTCGACATTACGGAGTTGGCAGCGCTGCGCGTGGAACGGACCGACGTTTTCGAGGCTGTCCATGCCAAAGTTTTCGACCTCTATCGTGCCGGGCTGATCGATGGCGTCCGCGTCGACCATGTCGACGGGCTGACCCGGCCGGCCGCCTATTGCCGGCTGTTGCGCAAGCGGCTGGACGAACTCGGCGGCGAGCGTGAACCGCCGGACCGGGCCTATATTGTCGTGGAAAAAATATTGGGCGCCGGAGAGGCGCTACCGGAGGATTGGGGCACCGACGGCACCACCGGCTATGATTTCATGAACCAGGTATCGGCCCTGCAGCATTCGCCCGACGGCGAGGCAATGCTGGACGGCTTTTGGAGTGAACTCAGCGGACGCTCGCCCGATTTCGAGCCGGAAGAAATGACGGCGCGCGAGGAGATGTTGCGCACCAGCTTTGACCATCAGCTTTCGAGTACCGCGACGGCATTCTTCAATATCGCGCAAACCGGCGGGTCGCGCGATATCACGCGGCAATCCATCAACCGCGCTCTGGTCCATATCATCCGGCATCTCAGGATCTACCGCACCTATGCCACCGGCACGACGGGAAGCCCGCCACCCGGACCTGCGTTCGATGCAGCCGTCGCGGCAGCGAAAGACGAGGCCCCAACCGAAATTCTGTCACTGGATTTCGTCGCGCGAACAATGGCTTCGACCGAAGCTATCGAAGCTGTGCGCCGATTCAACCAACTGACAGCACCAGTAGCCGCGAAGGCGGTCGAAGATACGGCCTTCTATCGTTACGGCCGGCTGCTGTCCCGCAACGATGTCGGGTTCGATCCGGCCCGGCTGTCACTGGCCGTGACCGAATTTCATGCAATTGCTATGGCGCGCGCGGCAGGCCATCCGGCGGCGATGCTGACAACGGCGACGCACGATCACAAGCGTGGCGAAGATGTCAGGGCGCGATTGGCGGTCCTTAGCGAAATGCCCGACAGGTGGCGGTCGGAAGTTGAGCGTTGGTTCGCCCTAAACGACACGATCCGGCCTGAGAATTTGGCCAAGGACGACGAATATCAGCTCTACCAGACACTGGTCGGAATCTGGCCGTTCAAACTGGAGACGGACGCCGGCGCAAGTCTGACGTCGCTCGACGAACGGCTGTCGGCATGGCGCATCAAGTCGCTGCGCGAAGCGAAACTGCGTTCGTCCTGGGCCCAACCCGACACGGACTACGAGGACGCGAATACCGCCTTTATCGGCCAAATACTGGACAGGTTCGACAGCCCGTTCGTGACTGCGGTACGAAATTTTATAAAGGCGATCGCCCCGGCGGGCGTCCTCAACAGCCTTGCCCAAACGGTCCTGCGCCTGACATTGCCCGGCGTGCCGGACATGTTCCAGGGAACCGAATATTGGGACCTCAGCCTTGTCGACCCCGACAATCGCAGGCCGGTCGATTTCGCCGCGAGGATGGCGTCGCTTAACCCCGGAGGCGAATTGCCGGTCGAATGGACGCACGGGACGGTCAAACAGGCGATCGCGGTGCGCCTGCTCGATCTTCGCCGCCGTTTACCGGGATTGTTTTCCTCGGATGAGTATCGACCGCTTGAAATACGCGGATGCCGGCGCGACAGAGCAATTGCCTACGCGCGCCGACATAATGGCCATGAGCTGGTGGTGGCGGTGCCCATACGGTGCGCCGACGCAGTTATCGGCTCGGACCGTATCGTACCAAGCCCGGAATGGTGGGGCGACACGCATATCGACATTGCACCCTGCGCGGAAACCGAAATGATCTTCGGCGAGAATGCCGGCGACGGTTTGCAAATGAGCCGGATCGCGTCGGTGCCAGCACTGGTGGTGGTCAGAAAATTCTGAGCGCTATCCCCCCAAAACAGGGCTATGCAGCGCAGCGTCCAAGGCCACGGCGGCTTCGATAAAACTTTTCCGTTCGATCGGCGTGTCCGACATTTCCAGATACGCGGCCTGCGCCGCAGCTTCGATATCGAGGAGGCGGCGCACCTCCGATTGGGGCATCGAGACAAAGGTCGGATCGGGACTGGTAGGCAGCGCTGAAGGCTGGCCGCCGAGGGCGACCGCATAATGCCGGTCAACGCCAAATCCTGAGTAATCGCCGCGATTCATTTCAGTATTCCATGCTGCTGGCCGCATGTCCTCACCGAACACCGCCTCATTAGCCGAAACGCATGATTGGGCTTCAGGTTCCAGGGAACCTCTCAACACCAATATTATCCGTAAGCCGCAATAAACGTCGCTAATTCAGAACCGCCGCCAGCGAGAGGTCTGGCTGCGGAAATATTGCTACCCCACCACGGGGGGGCAAGTCCAAGCGGCGCGACTAATCTAATAAGGTTCGCAGGAACGCGCGTCAGTCTTGTGGTGCGACGAAGACCCAACGCGGAGACCTTGCGTTCGAACGACGACCGTCACACTCTTGCCGCCGAGGTAGGTGTGGGCCGACAGGCTATAAGGGGCCGCTAGAGGGCAAAGATCAGCTACGTGTTTGCAAACATTGAAACTGCTCCTTCACGGAAACGCACAGCAGCTGGTTCGCTCTGCTAAACGGGGGGACGACGATCGCGCCAAGGCGCGGCCTGTTCAAGCTGCGCGGCCAGACGCAGCAGCGTGACCTCATCGCCGAAACGGCCGGCGAACATGCTCCCGATCGGCAAATTATCCATGGTCCAGTGCAGCGGCACCGACATCGCCGGCAAACCCGCGATGTTATACATCGACGTGAAGCACGACGCCGCCACGGCGTTCTTGACGAAATCCTGGTACGGCTGGTCGAGAGACAGGGCGCCCAGCAGAGGCGGCGGGCCGGCCGTCACCGGTGAGAGGATCACGTCGTAGCCGGTCAGGAACTGATCGAATATGCGGCCGGCTTGGTCGGCTGCGGCGCGGGCGCGGAAGAGTTGCTCAGCCGTGTATTTCTGGGCGTTCTGATAGTTGAACCAGGTGATCGGCTCAAGATCGGCTTGGGTCGGCGCGCGTCCGAGAATCTTCGCCCGATCCTCGATCAGACCGAGGACGCCCGTCCCCGTGATCACACCCATTCCCTGCATCATCGGCCCGACGGGAAGCACCGGTAACGCAGCAGGTTCGACATGGTGGCCCAGCCGTTCGCAAAGCTTGGCCGTGGCGGCAAGCGCGGCCGTACAGTCGGGATGCACCGGCACGCCGAGGATATTGGCCTCGATCAGCGCGATACGCAGCGGTCGCGGCGGCGTTGCCAGCGCTGCGAGATAGGATGGCGGCGCGGTCGGAATCACCCGGCTGCCGGGCTCGGCCCCGGCCGAGATATCGAGCATCAATGCAGAATCCCGCACAGTACGCGTGATCGCGTGCGTGACCGACAGTCCCATCCAGTTTTCGATGGCGTCGGGACCCGCCGGATTGCGGCCGCGGCTGGGCTTCAGTCCGAACAGCCCGCAATGGGACGCGGGAATGCGGATCGAGCCGCCACCGTCACTGGCATGTGCCACCGGCAGAATGCCCGCGGCCACCGCAACCGCCGCCCCGCCAGATGAACCGCCGCTGCTGTATTCGGGGTTCCAGGGATTACGCGTCTTGCCCCACAGAATCGATTCGGTGGTGGCGGTCGCACCGAATTCGGGGCTTGCGGTCTTGCCAAAAACAACCAGTCCGGCGGCACGGTAGCGTTGCACAAGAGTGCTGTCGTGGTCGACGACCGCATCCTTGAAGAAACGCGAACCATCGGTCGTGACAGTGCCCTTCATGAACACGCCCAAATCTTTCAGCAGCATGGGCACGCCGTGTAGCGGTCCCTTCGGCAGGTTGCTCAACGCGGTGGCGCGCGCCTCGTCGTAATATTTCTGGACGACGGCGTTCAGCTTTGGATTGACCTGCTCGGCGCGGGCGATGGCGGCCTCAAGGGCATCAGTCGGGCTGATCTGTTTGGAACGGATCATCGCCGCCAGCGCGACGGCATCGGCATTGGCGTAATCCGCCTGCGACAGGCCGCGTGTTCCACCGAAAGCCACCTTGCTCACGGCACCCCCGGCAAGCAGAGCGCCCGATTTGAGCAAAGTACGCCGGCCTATCGTCATGCGTTTCCTCCTTTTGTCGCGTTTCAGCGGCGACCCGAAACTTTAGTTCAGCGTCAGCACCAGCTTGTCGAGCGCGGCGTTCAGCTTGAATGGGGTTTCATAGTCACTGCTGACCGGAGCGCCGGGCCCCTCGCCCACACTCATGCTGGCGTCGAGCGCAAAACGAGTGGGGATGGTCTGATCGACACGCCCCGACGCGACGGTCTTGCCATCGACCGACAATGTCACCGTCCCACCCTTGCCGTGCCCCCCACCGTCATATTTGAAGTCGGCGGTTACGGCATGGTGGCCCGCGCTCAGGGTATCCGGCGCGGCCACCCTATAGAGCTTGAACGCAGCCATATTGTAGCAAAAGACCGGTTTGCCCTTCAGTAGGTAAAAGCTGAAACCGCCGAACGCGTTGCCCTCGGTCAGCAACACGCCCTCGGCGCCTGCCTGCGGTACCTCCAGATTGGCAGTGAGCGTGAATGACCGGTTCTTGAGGTCCGGCGCGGCCATTTCGGGAATGCGGGTCATGCCCGGATAGAAGGTGAAGTGGGTTACCCCGTCGATTGCGCTCGGCGGATGGCCGCCTTTGCCGGACATCACTTCTTGGACGAGATCGACCATCGGCAGCACGTGGTTGCGCGCCGCCTCGGCCCAGAACAAATCCTGCAAATCGCGGACACGCTGGGGTTCCTTGGCGGCGAGATCGACCGCTTCGCTGAAATCGTCGGGAACGTGATAAAGCTCCCACTTCTGGTCGTCGATACTCCATTGACCGCGACCCGCAAAAATCCATGGCAGATCCTTCGGCGTCGTCGCCGCGATCCATCCATCCTGATAGATCGACCGATTGCGCATCGTCTCGAAATATTGGATGCGCCGGGTCGATGGCGCCGCCGCGTTGTCGAAGCTGTAGAGCATGCTGACACCCTCGACCGGCTTCTGCGGCACGCCGTTCAGCATCGACGGGGCCTGCACCCCGGCGGCATCGAGGATCGTCGGCATGATGTCGATGACATGGTGGAATTGCCCCCGTAATCCGCCCTTGTCCTTGATCCGGGCCGGCCAGGACATCACCATGCCGTCCTGGGTCCCGCCGAAATGCGACGCGACCTGCTTGAACCATTGGAACGGCGTATTCATCGCGAACGCCCAGCCTACCGGATAGTGGCCGCTGGTCGTCGGGCCGCCCAGCTCGTCCATATGCTGCCTGATGTAGCTAAAGTCTTCCGGTAGGCCGTTGAAGAGATGCACTTCGTTGACCAGGCCCTGTAGCCCGCCTTCGGCGCTGGCGCCATTATCGCCCTGGATATAGACGATCAGCGTATTGTCGAGCGCGCCGAGATCGCGCACGGCGTCGACGACCCGGCCGATCTGATAGTCGGCATGGGACAAGGCCGCCGCATAGACCTCCATCATGTGCGCATAGACCATCTTTTGATCGGACGAGAGCGAATCCCAAGCGGGGACCGCGGCGGGCCTGGGCGGTAGTTGCGTGTCGGCCGGGATGATGCCCAGCTTCTTCTGCCGTGCGAATGTCTCTTCGCGTACCTTGTCCCAGCCTTGGTCGAACTGTCCCTTGAACCTGGCGATCCAATCCTTGGGCGCCTGATGTGGGGAATGCGAGGTGCCCGGCGCGTAATAGACGAAGAACGGCTTGGCCGGCGCAAGCGCCTTCTGCTGCCGAATCCAGCCGATGGCATGATCGGCAAGATCGCGATCGAGGATATAGCTCTGGTCGTTATGCGGCGGCTCTACCGTATGCAGATCCTCGACCAATGCCGGCTGCCATTGATCGGTTTCCGCCGGCAGGAAGCCATAGGAATATTCGAACCCCATGTTGACCGGCCAATGCGTGAACGGTCCGGTCGGCCCCTCCTCCGTATGGGGCGTCAAATGCCATTTGCCGAACTGAGCGGTGTTATAACCATTCTGTTTGAGGATTTCGGCGATCGTCCCCGCGCTTTTGGGGATCATACCGGTATAACCCTCATAGCCATCGACCGATTCCTCGGTCAGCGCCACGCCGACATCGTGATTGTTCCGCCCGGTCATCAAGGCGGCGCGGGTCGGCGAACAGAGCGCGGTAACGTGGAACTCGTTGTATTTGAGGCCGGTTTTCGCCAACCCATCGAAAGCGGCGGTCGGGATTGGCCCGCCGAAGGTGCTGCTCGCGCCAAAGCCGACATCGTCGGTCATGATGACGATGACGTTGGGGGCTCCCTTGGGTGCCTCGGGATATTTCGGCCATTGCGGCGGCGCCGATTCTGCCGGCGTGCGCCCGACATAGCTTTGCAGCGGGGCCTCCGGGCGCGGCAGCACATCCTGTGCCACAGCCGGAACGGCTGCCAGCGACAGCAAACCGAGAAAACCGCCGATCCATCCCACGCGACCGATCATATTCATTCCTTCCCCATTATCCTGTTAACCGGCCTTATTGCTGACCGTCCTGAATCCCAGATGGGCTGCACTGAAGCCTGACTCCTGCGGCTGGCGGGCGGCCGGGCGATAGCGGCGGCAATAGTTGGGGGCGCACAAGAACGAGCCGCCTTTGATCGTGCGCAGCACGCGCGCCGACGCCTTGCCCATAGTGGGCATCTCGTCCCCCGGCATTTCGCCCCCTGGCATCCCGTCCTCCGCCCCGCGATTGTAGAGCGTCGCGGTCCATTGCCAGACATTGCCGGTCATGTCGTAGAGGCCATAACCATTGGCCGGAAAGCAGCCGACCGGCGCGCGGCCCGAAAAGCCGTCGGCGTCCGCGTTATGGTTCGGGAAAGTCCCCTGCCAGACATTCGCCAGGTATTTTCCACCGGGCGTCAGGTCGTTGCCCCAGGCGTAGGTCTTGCCGTCCAGTCCGCCGCGCGCCGCATATTCATATTGTTCCTCGGTCGGCAGGTCACGGCCGGCCCACTGGGCGTAGGCCAACGCATCGTTATAGCTGACCTGCACGACAGGATCGCTGTCGTGACCGGCGATGCTGCTGCCCGGACCGTCGGGGTGACGCCAATCCGCACCGGGTGCGAAGGCCCACCAGGCATTGGGGTCTTCCAGGCTGCGCACACCCGTTGGCGCGGTAAAGATCGCACCGCCGGCCTTCAGCTTGTCGGCGGGAATATCGGGATAGTCCTTGGGATCGGGCTTGCGCTCCGCGTCGGTCACATAATGCGTCGCCGCGACGAACCGCGCGAATTCCGCATTGGTCACGTCGAACTTATCGATCGAAAATGCCTTTACGCTCACCGAATGGACCGGCCCCTCTTCTTCGTAATATTCGACGGAGCCCATCTGGAATGTCCCGCCCGGAATTTGCACCTCAGAACGGTCCGGCATCCCGCAGGCGGCGGAGGGATGGGGCGCGGTCACCGCCAGACCGCGCGTTGCCGCTAAGCCCGCGCCGACCAAGCCGACGGCCGCTAAAGCGACGATCATGAGCTTCTGCGGAACCTGCATTGCCTCACTCGCCTTGAAGCGTCTTTTCCATCCGCGCCGAAGACGGCTTGGCAGGAGCGGCATTCGGCGGCCCCGCCAGCGGATCAGAGCCTTTTATAGTGACAGTAACCTTCCGGATGTCGCCGGTGAATCTGCCGCCATTCGTATATTCATCCGAGACCGGCGTGCCTGCGTCGAAACCGATATCGAATGTGTCGTCGCGCTCGGCCAGCAGATTGATCGTGTGCTCGACCCGGCCGCGCGCGACCTCCTGACCGTTCACGCCGATCCGCAGCACGCCACCTTTGCCCACACCGCCGCCGTCATAGTCGAAATCATATTCGATCTTGGCCGGCCCGGCGGGAATGGCGGTGGTCCCCGCCACGCGGTACTGGTCCGTCGCCTGTTGGGAGAAGGACTCCAACGCGACCGGCCGGCCGTTCTTGAGGAAGAACCCCCAGCCACCGAATTTGCTGCCCGCCGCCGCCAATACGCCGTCGGCGCCGGAAGATGGGATCACGACATCGGCGACGATGCTGAAGGAGCGCCCGAGAATCGGCGGCATCACCTCGTTGCCGACGCTGATATCGCCGCCCCAATAATCGTAGACCGCGCTCTTCGATTCGTAGGCTCTGCGCGCATCGCTGAACCGCACGAGGTTCATATTGTCGTCAAGCGGCAGGACCTTGTTGCGCTTGGCCTCATCCAGCCACAGTGCCTCGAGAGCCTTGAGCTTATCCGGGTAATCGGCCGCGATATTGTGTGCCTGGCTGTAATCTTTCGTCAGGTCGTACAGTTCCCAGCCATAGCTCGTATCGGGATGGCCGTCGCTGACATAAAGGCCGCCGTCGAAGGTCCGTTTCGGCGTCGTGTTCGCCATCCAGCCATCCTGATAGATGGCGCGATTCCCCAGCATCTCGAAATACTGGACGTGATGCTCGCTCGGTGCGTTCGCCTTGTCGAACGTATAGACCATGCTGACCCCATCCACCGGCTGCTGTTCGGTCCCGTTGACCACCGTCGGCGCCCGAACGCCGGCCGCTTCGAGGATCGTCGGCATGATGTCGACGACATGATGGAACTGGGGCCGTATAGCGCCCTTGTCCTTGATCCGCGCCGGCCAGGAAACCACCAGCCCGTTGCGCACGCCGCCAAGATGCGAGGCATAGGATTTGAACCATTGGAACGGCGTATTCATCGCCCAGGCCCAGCCGATCGGATAATGCTCATAGGTGTTCGGCCCGCCCATCTGGTCGAGCATGCTGAGCTTCCAGTCCTGGCTTTCATGGACGCCATTGACGACGCCCATCTCGTTGAATGTTCCGCCCGCTCCCCCCTCGGCACTGGCGCCGTTATCGCCTTCGATGAACATGACCAAGGTATTGTCGAGTTGCCCCATGCGCTGAAGCTCGTCGATCACCCGGCCGACCTGCTCGTCCTGATAGGCGAGGACACCGGCATAGACCTCCATGAAATGGGCATAGAGCTTTTTCTGGTCGGCCGAGAGCGAATCCCAAGCTGGAACGCCGGCGGGCCGTGGATTGTTGGCCGCGTCCGCGGGAATAACGCCGCCTTCCTTCTGCCGTTTGAAAGTATCGGCGCGGGTCTGGTCCCAGCCCTGGTCAAACTTGCCCTTGAACTTCTCGATCCACGCCTTGGGCGCCTGATGCGGGCCATGACCGCTGCCGGTAGCGTAATAGGCGAAGAACGGCTTATCCGGTGCGCCGGCCTTTTGGTTATGAATCCAACGGATCGCCTCATCGGCCAGATCGTGGTCGAGAATATAATCGGGATCGTTCTTGGGAATCGCGACCAGCGAATTGTCCCGATACATGGTCGGCGTCCATTGGTCGGTTTCCGCCGCCATGAAGCCATAGAAATGTTCGAAGCCGAGCCCGACCGGCCAATGATCGTAAGGTCCCGCGGGCGATCGTTCCCAACCCGGCGTGTTGTGATTCTTGCCGAACCACGCGGTGTTGTAGCCATTGTCCTTGAGAACTTCGCCAACCGTCGCCGCGCTTTTGGGGATGATCGACCAATAGCCTGGATAGCCGGTGGTGAAATCCAGAACGGTGCCGGTCGCGACCGCGTGGTGGTTGCGCCCGGTGAGTAGCGCGGCGCGGGTCGGCGAACACATGGCTGTGGTGTTGAACCGGTTATAGCGCAAGCCGTTTGCAGCAAGCTTGTCCAGATTCGGCGTCGGAATCGGACCACCGAAGGTGCTGCTGGCAGCGAAACCGACATCGTCGGTCATGATCAGCAAGATGTTCGGCGCCCCCTTGGGCGCGGTTAGGGGCTTGGGAAAGGCGGGCGTGGATTCGATAACGTTCGGCCCGATCTTGCCGGCGAACGGAGCAGGCGGCGCGGGGAGGATCGATCCCGCGACAGCCGGGGCGGCATGTGAATCATGCGGCAAAGAGCCGGCAAATCCGACCAGACAGGCTATGCCCAGCACTGCAATTCTCAGCCCCATGCTTCCCTCCAACTTTTCCGAACGCAAACGTCTTTGCGAAATGGTGCGAGCCGGAGATGAAGCCGGCTCGCACCCGTCTGCCTTACGAGGTCGGGCCGCCTGAGTAGACGATCTGGACGCGCCGGTTCTGCGGCTCGCGAACCCCATCGCCGGTGGGGACGAGCAGGTCGCGCTTGCCCTTGGCCACGATCTCGATCTCCGACGACGCGATGCCGTCCTTCTCAAGCTGTGCCGCGACCGATTCCGCACGGCGGCGGGACAGGCGCATGTTGTAGGCGTCGGAACCGACAGTGTCGGTGTGACCGGTCACGGTGAGCTGGGTCACCTTCGCCGGACCGGCATTCTTGGCGGCCGTATCGACGATTTCAGTCGCCTGCGGGGTCAGGTCCGACTTGTTGAAGTCGAAGAACACCAGATAGCTGCGCGGTGCAGGCGCCGGAGCCTGGACCGGCGGCGGGACGTATGCCACCGGCGCCTCGGCCTCTTCGGTCGGACCACCAAACCGGTATTTGATTCGCGCCCCGTACATCTGCGGCTCGCCGTAGAAGAACGAGGTAAACCCAGCGGTGGTGTAGACTGGAAAACCGCCAACCCGATAAACCGCATCGGTCAGGTTATTGACGAACAGCGAGCCATCCACGGTGCTGCCGAAGATATTGTTCCAATCCAGCGACATATCGAAGACCGAATAGCTTCCGCCGATCGTTGTAAAGGCGGGGTCGGCCGGCTGGACGCCCAGATACTGGTGGGACTGGTAAGACCAGGTTCCGGTCAGCGACATGTCGCCCAGCTCCTCCGGGATCGGCAGCTGGTAGCGCGCGGTCAGCGACAGCTTGTTCTGCGGTACGAACGGATAGGTCTGCCCATTCGAGACTTGCCCTGTCGCGACGAGGACATAGTGGTCGTATTTGGCTTCGTTGTAGGCCCAGCCGGCGGTGAGCTCGAGATCCTTGAAGGGGATCAGGGTGAATTCGCCGTCGAGCCCCTGGATCGTGACATCACCGACATTGACGATCAGGTTAGTCGTGACCGTCGCGCCATTGATGTTGGCGGTATAGCTCTGCGCCGCCTGCTTGTTGTTATAGGTTGTGTTGAAGCCCTCCAGGTTGGTGCGGGCCTTCATGCCGGCGATTTGCCAATCGGACTTGATGCCGATCTCAACGTCCTGAACCGTTTCCGGCTTGAACTCGACTTCATTGCCGATCAGCGACTGGGAGTTAAGGCCGCCCGCGCGGAAGCCGCGCCGCGCCGATACATAGACGATCGTGTCCGGCGTGAGCTGGTAATCCAGCCCAACGTCCCAGGAGGGCTGGCTGCCGTGGAGCGATACCGAAACATCGCAATTCTTGTCGGCGCCCGGCGCACTGCACCCGCCGGTGGCATTCTTCTGAATAAGATCCAGCGAGCGGTAATCCCAGGTGAAGCGATAACCGGCGGTGAATTTCAGCCCTTGCAGAGCATCGAACACGTGACCGAGGTCGTAGGCGCCCTGCGCATAGACCGCCTCGCTGCGGCTGGTCGGACGGTTCTGTCCATAGATCGGACTGCCGAACTGGATGGTGGTGTTGGCGTTGTCCCCAGCCGCATGGGAGAACAGGCCAAAGGCGCCGACGACCCAGGTGAGGCTGTCATTGAACGAATGACCCTGGAACTGCATCTCGTCGGTGTATTGCGCCAGATTGATGTTCCAGCCCGCGGACGGAGTCGTACCGATGAGAGGCAGGATCGTGCCATCATAGTCGCTCCGCACAAGTTGCTTGAATTCGCGATAGCCGAAGATGTTGCGGAAGGTGATGTTGTCGGAGACGTCCCATCGCGCGATGTCGGTGATACCCCAGCTCCAGTATTTCTCCAGCGGATCGTTGCCGGTGGCTACCTCGCGCGGGCCCAGCGCCGCTTGCTGTTTCAATATCTGATTGAGCTGCGACTGCGGAAAGAACGAGAAGCCGCCGGCTGCGATCCCTATGGGAAAATATTTGGCCGGGTCCGCTGTCAGTTGAGCAACCGTGGGCCCCTTGCCGCTGAAGGTGAGCGGAAAGCCGGCGATCGAGCCGAGCCGGGCCGACGGATCGAACGCCGCGATGACTTCCGACGAGCCGTTGGTGTGGTTGTAGAGGCTGTCGGCGACGATATAGTTCTCGAAATCGTCGCTCGGGCGGAAGGTCAGCGAGAAGCGGCCCGCCCAATAATCGCGGTTATCCAGATCCTTGCCGTTCAGGATGTCCTTGGTGAAGCCATCGCGGGTCGCCTGGGCGCCGGCAAAACGGGCCATCAGCTTGTCCTCGACAATCGGGACATTGACCGCGCCCTGCAGTTCCTCGTCGCTGTAATTTCCGACTTGCGCCTCGAGGTAGCCACCGAACTGGTTGTTCGGCTTCGTCGGCTGGAACAATACGGCGCCGCCGGTGGAGTTGCGCCCGAACAGCGTCCCTTGCGGCCCCTTCAGGACCTGTACATTCTCAAGGTCGAAATAACGCCCGGGACCGCCTCCATCGCCGACCGGGAACGGCACTTCAGCGAAATACGGCGTGATCACTGGTGACTGCCCCTGGGCAGAGGCATTGTTGTTGCTCATGCCGCGGATCGAATAGCCTTCCAGGTCGCGATTGGTTTCCGCGGTGCTCAGAGCGGGGACGATCTTGCCCAGGTCCTGCGCGCTGTTGACCGAGTGCGCGGTCAGCTTATCGCCGGATATCACGCTGACCGCGATCGGCACGGTCTGCAGCTTCTCCTCGCGCCGGCGCGCCGTTACCACCACCTCTTCCAGGTTGCCCTGCTCTGCCGCAGCATTGTCGGTGCCACCGGCCGGCGCCTGGGCAGCCGGCTGTCCCATCGCATTCATGCCGATCAACATTGCCGCGCAGCTGGCGCCCCAGAAAGATAGTTTCCTGAACATGAGTAACTCCCCGGATTCAAATTTTTATGATCGCGTTCGACGCGTCCTTGAGGGCAGCGCCAAAACTAAGTCGAATGACTTATGATCGACCGAAAAAACTAAGTCAACCTCCTTTATTTTTGAATTACGATGGAGCCATCCGCTGTCACGGCGGGTGACAACGGCACCGATTCGGGCGTCATACAAAAAGGCTATTCGGGTGTGCGGCGCGCCGGGATACGGCGATGGCTCTAAACCTGCGCCGCTTGCCGTTTCGTACGGTTGGGACGACGCGCCTTGGATCCAGGCTGGGCCGCCTCGAAAGCGGCAGTCGCCATATCGAGCAACTGATCGAAGAATTCGTCGAACGGAACGATCGGATGTCCTTCAATGACTCGCTGCCCCCGTGCCGTGGTGGCACCGAGGAAGATGCCGGCGATGACGACGACAAGGCCATCGAAGTGATCCCGCGAAAGGCCGGAGGCCAGGCGCCGCAGCGCCAGGTTTGCATGGGAATGCTCGTCGTCGTACTGGATCAACGGCCAGCGGGGACTGAACGAGCGGTACAACATCGCCTGCTGCAGGAAGCGCGCATAGGTATATTGGCCGGTGCTGTCACTGACCTCTGCCAGCGGACGGAAGATCAGTTCGAGGGTCATCCGTGCATCGGCGGGCGTTCCCGCCTGTTCCGCCGCCGCGATAAGCCTTTTGCGATGCACATTCATTTCCGCGATCCGGCGTCGGATGATGGCGAACACCAAATCTTCCTTACTGCCGAAATAGAGGCTGATCGCGTATTTATTCCGTTGCTTCGCCGCGATCAGGATTTGCCGTAGCGCCACACCCTCGATCCCGTTCAGCGCAAACAGCTGTTCGGCCGCGTCCATGATCTTTTCCATGGCTTTCTGAGCGCGGCGACCGTGCTTCGCCGCGGCCGCCGCCGGTTTATCGCCTTCGCCAGCGGGGCACACATTGTCCTGCATCGGTCCCTCTAATTTCACTGCGTCGCACGCGACCGATCTGGTTCGCCGGATACAGTCGCACCGTCACACTAAGGCAGCTTACTTATTTATAATAGTGGCTTCTGAAATAACTGCGGGCTGGAAAGCAACACCTGAGAGAAGTTAGCGTTAAACTGACAGCGCTCTGGATCGTACTTAAGCCGTTGAGGGCGCATTCGGTGGCGATGTCGATTACGCTCAACAAATCAAGCTGTATGGCGCGGCCCCGGAAGCCTTCAATATGCCGATGGGCATGCGTCGGTTCACTTGTATTGATTGCCGGGATCACAATGGAGGGATTTATAGCAGCTTTCGGAGACTCCAAAGACTCGAGTTCCGGAGGTGGCGTTGTGTGGGCTTTCCTATTGCCACTCCCCTTTACGGCTCCGATTGACATCGTCGCTAGCTTATTTATTGGCGTTATAGCCTAATATTGGCCTCCAGGGTCTTGCAGCCGCCGGGTAAAGCCAAGATTTCAACCTGAGACACTACCTTTCGATTGCGTTTGACCAGCGGACCATGGTTCTCGGAAATCGTCCATCGGTAGCAAGATCACGGTAGACCCTTCTCACCTCCTAGCAAGAACATCGGTGTCCAGCTTTCGGGACCGCCCAGGCCGATTCCGAATCAATCCGGGCAGCGGGCTTACTGCTACTATATTCGGGTGATCGAGATTCCGACACAACCCGACTGAAGGAACGGCTTATCTTCCGTCGTGTTCAGCAGTGGTCCTTTCAGCGTCTCCAGACCGGCTTCCATATAGCAATGCGGCACACGGTTCGCACCGGCTTTTCCGTTCCCGCTGACGACATTAGGAGCGAGCATGACCCCGTCGCGGATTGTTATCGTTGGTGCTGGATTTGGCGGCCTTGCCGCCGCTCAGGCGCTCAAGCGCGCAGACGCAGATGTAATACTGATCGACCGTACCAATCATCATCTGTTTCAGCCGCTGCTCTACCAAGTCGCGACGGCGGCTTTGTCTCCGGCGGATATTGCGACCGCAACCCGCGCGCTGTTGCGTCGCCAACCAAATGTGACTGTTCTAATGGGAGAGGTCATCGGCATCGACCCGGTCAACAAGCACGTACAAATACGTGATGCGGAAGACGTGCTTTATGATTTCCTGGTCGTGGCTACCGGAGCGGCATACAGCTATTTCGGCCACGAACAATGGGCTCGATATAGTCACGTTCTCAAAACGTTGGAAGATGCCACGGGAATCCGCAGAGTCTTGCTCGGTGCTTTCGAGCGGGCCGAAAGCCGAACCGATTCCGAGGAAATTCGGCGTCTGCTGACCTTCGTGGTCGTCGGCGGCGGCCCCACGGGCGTCGAGCTGGCCGGCAATATCGCCGAACTCGCGCGCTCGACGTTGGCTCGGGATTTCAGACATATAAACCCGAAATCCGCTCGTATTATTCTGTGCGAGGGTGGATCGAAGGTTCTGGGCGAATTTCCGGATCGTCTATCTCGATATGCCGCCGCCGCATTGTCTTCGCTCGGTGTCGAAGTACGGCTCAGCACGCCGGTAACAGACATCGACATGCGAGGCTTGACGGCGGGCGACGAGCGGATTGAAACGCCCAATATCTTTTGGGCCGCCGGAACAAAGGCACGTCCGGCGGCCCAATGGATGAAACTGAAACCCGCGCATCATGGCGCCGTCGGGGTTGACGCCAATTGCGAAGTAATCGGCCTGACAAATGTCTTCGCCATTGGCGACGTCGCCAGCCAAGCCGCCCCCTCCGGCAAGCCGCTGCCCGGCCTTGCCGCGGTTGCGAAGCAGCAGGGAGCATATGTCGGGAAGTTACTCTCGGCGCGCCTCAAGAGCGACGAGCCGTTTCCGCCATTCCACTATCGCGATCTCGGCACCTTGGCGGTAGTCGGACGATCTCGTGCGGTTGCGCAGCTACCCGGTGTTTCGCTTACCGGTCTGATCGCATGGCTTATCTGGTCGCTCGTGCACTTGTTATTATTGGTGGATTTTCGCGGCAAGCTTGCGGTCTATCTCAATTGGACGTGGTCCTGGTTCACTTATGGTCGCGGCGCACGGCTGATGACGGGCGTGACTCCAATGCTCGGCTCCA
Organism: Alphaproteobacteria bacterium; assembly: GCA_965276835.1. Classification (GTDB taxonomy): domain Bacteria; phylum Pseudomonadota; class Alphaproteobacteria; order BOG-932; family Roseiterribacteraceae; genus BOG-932. Next base: position 4,920,909 of record OZ255631.1, on the reverse strand, counting down.
ACCCAGTCGATACAAAATCACCAGTGCCATGACCGGCCCTACTTCCCAATCGATGGGCCCATTTCGCGTCCGCTTGGGTTAGTTGAAATGCCGGACGTGCGGCAATCTCATCGGAGCGAAACTATGATGGACTCTATCGCCAAGTCTGGCTCCTCGCCGACAGCCCTGCCTGTATTAAAAGGCGTTCTGACTGGACAAAAAGCTCTGGTTACCGGCGCGAATTCCGGTATTGGCTGCGGCGTCGCCATAGCGTTGGGACAGGCGGGCGCGGACGTCGTCGTCAACTATATCGATTGCGACGATGCGGCAAACGCCGTCGTCGCGGAGATTTCCAACGCCGGTGTAAAAGCGTTTGCCTACAAGGCCGACGTGTCGTCCGAAGATCAGGTTGGCGCGATGTTCAAGGATGCGATCGAGAAGTTTGGGACGATCGACATATTGGTCGCCAATGCCGGATTGCAGCGCGACGCCGCGTTCCATGAAATGACACTCGCGCAATGGCATAAGGTACTCGACGTCAACCTCACAGGCCAATTCCTGTGTGCGCGCGAAGCGATCCGCGAGTTTCGCAGACGCGGTGTCGTGCCGTCTGTGTCGCGCGCCGCCGGGAAAATCATCTGCATGAGCTCGGTTCATCAGGAAATCCCCTGGGCCGGCCACGCCAATTACGCGACGTCGAAGGGTGGCATCCGGATGATGATGGAAAGCTTGGCCCAGGAGGTCGCACCGCACCGCATCCGTGTGAATGCCATCGCGCCGGGCGCGATACGGACGCCAATCAACACATCCGCTTGGAACACTCCGGCTGCTTACGGTCAGTTGATGACACTGGTGCCCTACGGCCGGATCGGTGAGCCCGAGGATATCGCGCAAGCCGCGGTCTGGCTTGCGTCCGACCACTCCGATTACGTGGTCGGTACAACATTATTCGTCGATGGCGGAATGACTCTCTATCCGGGCTTCTCGACAGGCGGCTGATCGCTCAGGCTTTTTGAAGCAGAACGAGCCTGTGCCCGTCGGGGTCGCGAAGCCGAGCGGCGGACGTTTTTACACCATCCTTTATGGTCGAATCCGGCGATATGCCGGCCAGGGCCAGTTCCTGGATGAATGTCGCCAAATCGGCAATCTCAAAAATCAATTTGCTGTCCGCGATATCCCGGTAGCTGGAAGATACCGAGGCTGGCCTACCGCGGGGATTGTCGTAAGACAGCAACTCGACATGCGGGGTGGGCGTGTCGGCGGGCAGCATCCCGATCACCCGGACTGAAACGCTGGAAAGACCGTCTAGCCGGTCTTGCGCAGGCCCGGAGTTGACCTCACGCGAACTCACCGACAGTCCGAGCGCACTGTAAAAAGCAACACTGCGGTCAGCATCGGCGACGCTCACGGCAGAATGGTCGATGCCCGTGGTTGGCCCCAAAGGTCCGAACCGGCGAACCGGATTACGACCGCCGGGTGGAAAATGAATCAGCTCCAGAGGGTGCCCATCGGGGTCGCGGAACTTATAGGCGACAACCGAACCGGCGGCGGGCGGCAATCTCTGCGGGCCATCCCGAGTGATCGGCGTGGAGCCAGAGCGTTCTAAACGTTCGTACGCGGCCGCCATGTCGCGGGTGACGATGGCGAAATGCTGAAACCACAGATCCGCGGCGGTACTGTCGGCTGGGTACGATGCTCCCGGGAGTTCAAACTGGCTTAATTCAATTTGCTGACTGCCGAGCCCGAGCCTCTCGGTGCGCACGCGAACGCCGTCGCCGGCAAGCAAGTCGATTCCGGCCTGTCGGTAGGATTGGCGGTCGATCGCGCTGAAGCCTAGGGCATCGCGATAAAAGGCCGACGCACGGTCGAGGTCGCCAACATTCAGGCCGACCCGCAGGAGGCGCAGGACGCCGATGGTCATGAGTAACCAACGCCGCGTGTGTTGAGGTAGATCGCGTGAAGGAGTGTCCCGGCACAGATGAACAGCCGGCTTCGGTTGCGGCCGCCAAAGGTCAGGTTCGCGACGGGCGACGGGACGAAAACCTTGCCAAGAAGAGTTCCAGCCGGGTCGATGCAATGCACGCCGTCGGCCGCGCTGGCCCAGATATTTCCAGCCTCGTCGCATCGAAAGCCATCGGCCGCGCCTGGACTGACCTTATGAAACAACTGCCCCCTGCGCAGACGGCTGCCGTCGTCCGACACATCGAAGACGCGTATGTGCTGGACCGGGTCAGACGCGAACTGGCGCCCCGTCTCCGAAATATAAAGACGGCTCTCGTCCGGTGAGAAGCAAAGACCATTGGGACCCTGGAAATCGTCGGCGACGACCGTTAGGACACCGCCTTCCGGATCCAGACGGTATACCGATGGCGGCAATTCAGGTTCTTGTCGACCACCCTCATAGTCGGTGTTGATGCCGTAATGCGGATCGGTGAACCAGATCGTTCCATCGCGTTTCACGACAACGTCGTTCGGTGAATTCAAACGCCGTCCGTTGAACCCGCCCGCCAATAGTGTAATCGAACCGTCGGGCTCCGTGCGTTCGAGACGGCGATTCCGGTGCGAGCAACCGACCAGCCTGCCCTGGCGATCGCGGGTGTGGCCATTCGGGAAACCGGCCGGCTGCCGAAAGACCGACACACCGCCGTTCTCGGTCCAGCGCACGATACGGTCGTTGGGTAGGTCACTGAACAAAAGGCAGTCATGGTCGGCGAACCAAACCGGCCCCTCCAACCAGCGGAAGCCGTCCGCCAGCGTTTCCAGCGGCGCATTCGGCAGCACGAGCGAAATGAAGCGCTCATCGACGATTTCAAAGCCGGGTATAGACTTACTTGACATGACAAGGTTCGCGAACCGGCGCGATGTGCAGTTGAACGGTCATCAGGACAGCCGGTTCGGCGCCTACGGTTCCGGAACGGTGGCCGTTCCGTCCAGAGGAGTCGGTAGTGCAGTTTTGATCCTCGCCCAACGAAAACTCGCCGGGTCCCATCTCGACCCGGGTGCCGTCCATTGCCTCGACCCACCAGCGTCCGGAAATCGGAATGATCCATTGAGGTGCGGGATTCTGGTGCCACTCGCCAGTCCAGCCGACCGGCTGGATCGTGAACACAACTGTCGCTTGACCGGTCGGCTGCTTGCCATTCCATTGAGGCGCGGCGGGACCGACACCGCTCCATTCGAATTCTTCGAGATGGCAACGGGTTTGATGGCTGACACCGTTCGCATCCGTCCATAGGTGCCAATAAGGCACCTGGGGTTTCGGCGCATCGGGAGGCGAATCTGTCATAAACCGGTGTCCTGATGCGTTGGGCGATAAGGCTGGGACGACGCGAGCGGGTGAGTGAAGAAGCCGACAGCGGTCTGGGCTGTGACGCCAAACGTCAGAATCATGAAGCCGCCTGCCAACGAAAAGTTCTTCAGAAAGTCCCAGAAAAGATCGCGGCCCTTGCTCTCGCCGGTTCGCCAGAAATCGCCGGGCACCCAGAACTGCTTCCACAGAAGTGCTGTCACCATGCAGTAGCCGCCGAGCAAAAAAGCCGCCATACGGTCAGCGACGCCGGTCAATATTCCCGCCGACATGACGATTTCGATGGTGGCGCCCGCCAGGATTGCCGCTGTTGCCACAGCCGTCGAGGGGAGCACCTGCTTCGCCTGCGCAACAGCGCCGCGGAAGTTGACGATCTTGTCCAATACGCTGAATGGCAAAAATAAAACAACCAGCAGGCAGCGGATCGCCAGTTGGATGAGTATGCCCGCGGTCATGCTGTCAGGCGCCCGCGAATATGTTCGGCGACGCGCAACGCGTTGGCGATGATCGTCAGGGTGGGATTGACCGCCCCGATCGATGGGAAAAACCCTCCATCGACAACATAGAGATTGTCCAATTCGTGCGCCTGGCAATTGAGGTCCAGAACGGAGGTTGTCGGATCTGTTCCAAATTTGGTCGTGCCAGCTTGATGAGCAGTTCCGGCGATCGGGATGTTTTTTCCAAAATACAGGCCACGCTCGAGCAGCACCGGATGTGCGCCTGCCCTGTTCATTAATTCTTCAAGCTTCTTTCTGAGCCGCCGGTGCGCTTCCATATTGCCTTCGGTCACGTCGAGGATGACTCGATCGCCGTCGTAGAAGATTCGATTTTCCGGACGTGGCAGGTCTTCGCTCGACAGCCAGAAATCCATCGAGTGGCGCGCCATTACCTCAAATGGCATCTCCGGCAGCCAATCCAGCCAGCTCGGCAGGGATTCGCCGCGAATTTGGTCGGCGTGAGACTTCGCGCACATTTGGATCAGGCCAAGCGGGAATTCCCAATCGTCGGCTCCAAAGTAATAATCGCTGATCGCCAACGTCTTTTGGAAAACGGTGTCGTTGGGTTCCTTCATCAGCGCCATCAACACCGATTGATTGTGCCGCATGTAATTGCGGCCGACCTGGCCGGAGCCGTTCGCCAAGCCATTCGGATGTTTATCGCTCGCCGAGCGCAACAGGAGGAGCGCCGACGAAAGGGCCCCACAAGACACAACGACGAGGTCTGCTGAATACCGCTCTTGCGCGCCGTTTCGGATCACATGAACTTGCGTGACCTTCGTTCCAGCCGGATCGGTTCCGAGCTTGGAAACATAAGCGTTGGTGAGCAAAGTCAAATTGGGGAATTTGGCCAGAGCGGGGTCGACGCACATCACCTGCGCATCGGCCTTTCCATTCAACAGACATGGAAAACCGTCGAAGGCGTCGCATCGGATGCAGATACTGGTTGGCGTAGCGTGGCCATCGCGCTCGTCGAGCAGAATTCCGAGCGGCAGGTGGAATGGATGAAGCCCACTGCTTGCCAAGCTGTCGCTCAACGCCTGTATCTGGGGTTCGTGGGAAACCGGCGGGAATGAGTAGGGCCCACTTGAAAATGGCTCGGTCGGGTCTTCGCCCCGGCAGCCATGCACATGAAAAAGTTTTTCAGCTTCGGCGTAATAAGGTTCGAAGGTATCGTAATTGAGCGGCCAGGCCGGCGAGACGCCGTCGCTGTGACGAATTTCCTCAAAATCGCGTTCCCGCAAACGCAGTAACGCCGCGCCATAGACCTTCGAGTTGCCGCCTACGAAATAGTGCAGTCCGGGATGGAAGGGCCGGCCATCCGCGCCATGCCAAATCTCTTTCGCCTGATAAGCACCATCGACGAAGACCGTTTGCGACTCCCAGTTCGCCGGAGATCGGGGAAGGTAATCGCCACGTTCCAGCAATAAAATCCGCTTCCCGGTTTCGGCTACCTTCTGCGCCAACGATGCGCCACCCGGGCCGCTTCCTACTACAATGACGTCATAATGGTCGTACGGCATGGCAGCCTGTGAGACATTGTGACGGAACGATATGTCACAGTCTGTGAAGCTCCGAGAGGGCGCCGGAGTTCCAACCCGCTGCCGCTTGCCGCCAGGTGATGCGGATCCGTCCCGTCGGTAGCATGCTGTCGTAAGCGGAATTGCCGGGAACTATTCGGTTGATTTGCGCCCTAATGGGTATCCCGCAGACGCTATTCATCTCCAACTCAGTGCGAAGTTGAGGTCACCATGCCCTTTAAAGTTAAGGTTGGTCCGCCCCAGATCGCGATTCATCAAGACCAGACGGTTCTGCTATCTGGAGAAGATGGTCAGATCGCCTGGCCGACGGATAAGGGGCTTTACTTTCGCGATACACGCCTGATCAGCGCCTGGTCGATCTATGCGAACGGCGATCCATGGGTCTTGCTGAATGGCGGGCCCATCGCCTATTACGCATCGCGAATTTTCCTGACGAACAGCGAGATGCTGACGGTGTCCGGCACCGTTCCAGAACGCACTCTTGCGCTCGTGGTCAGTCGCGAGATCGACGGCGGTATGCACGAAGATCTCGACGTCACCAATCATGGCATGAATGCGGTTCACTTCAATCTGGAGATCGCCCCACGCTGCGATTTCGCGGACACGTTCGAGGTAAAGTCCAAGAAAATCGTGCGCCGCGGCCAGATCAGCACATTGTGGGATCAGGATCGCCAGATACTCTCGAATACATACCGGAATCAGGATTTCGAGCGGTCCGTAACTGTGACCGCGATTCACGCGAAAGCTTTGTACGCCAACGGCCGTCTGACATTCGGAATCGAATTGGAGCCTGGCGCAAGCTGGCATTGCTGCCTGCGTTACGACCTTGGGGATTGCGGCACGTCCATTGCCGCGCCGGCCGATTGCGTCGCGCATGACGCCCAGGGCAAGCACGCCGACAACTTACGCGATTGGCAGTCACGGGTACTCAGCATCTCCACTGTGAACGAGGAGTATTATCGGTTCTTCCATCAGGCGATCGAAGATATGGCTTCTCTTCGGTTGCAAGTCGGCGGCGGTGATCACATGGTTTTTATGCCGGCCGCGGGACTTCCCTGGTTTATGGCCCCCTTCGGCCGCGACAGCCTAATCGTCTCCTTGCAGAACATCACGGTCTATCCGGAATTCGCCCATGGCGCCCTCAAGATGCTCGGCAGCCTGCAAGCGACCGAGCGGGATGATTATCGGGACGCCGAACCCGGCAAAATCATGCATGAGCTTCGCCGCGGCGAGCTGGCCTACTTCAAGTTGATCCCGCATACGCCGTATTACGGGACGGCAGACGCCACGCCTCTCTGGCTAATCACGCTGCATGCGGCTTGGCGCGCGACCGGCGACCGCGACCTCTTGGCTCAGCATCTAAAAACCGCGGAGGCCTGCCTCACCTGGATCGACGAATCCGGCGATTTGGATCACGATGGGTTCCAAGAATATCAGACGCGTTCCACGGCCGGTTATGAAAACATGGGCTGGAAAGACAGTGGCGACGCCGTAATGTATCCTGACGGCACGCTTGTGAAAGGCCCCAAGGCACTCTGCGAACTGCAGGGCTATGTCTACGATGCGTGGTTGCGCATGGCGCAAATCTATACCGCCCTCGGCGAGACGGCCAAGTCCGACAATCTGCGAAACAAGGCTGCGGACCTGTTCACCCGGTTCAACGCCGCTTTCTGGGATGAGGGCAGCGGTTTCTACGCCTTTGCCCTTGATGGCGAGAAGAACAAGGTTTTGACTGTCGCCTCAAACCCCGGGCATTGCTTGTGGTCGGGCATCGTGCCGCCAGACCGTGCCGCGCGTGTCGTGTCACGGTTGATGGCGCCCGACATGTGGTCAGGCTGGGGTATTCGGACTCTGTCGGCGGATCACAAATCCTTTAATCCCTTTGCTTACCAGCTTGGCGCCGTCTGGCCGCATGACAATTCCATAATCGCGCTGGGCTTCAAGCGGTATGGGTTCGCGGCGGAAGCAGCACGAATTGCCCGCGCCATCAGCGATGCCGCCAGTGATTTTCAAGGTAACCAGTTGCCCGAATTATTCGCGGGGATCCAAGAGGACCGGACAAATTTCCCGGTGCAATATATTGGCGCCAATGTTCCGCAGGCATGGGCAGCCGGCTCTGCTTTCGCCTTGCTTCAGGCGATGCTGGGTATTACGCCGAACGCGCCCGATGACAGAATTTACGTGGATCCATCCCTTCCCTCCTGGATGCCCGACATAACGCTTTCTAATCTTTCAATTGGCAAAAAGACTTTCACGATCCGATTCTGGCGGGACGGCACGGCGACCCGGCATCAGGTTCTAGCTGGCGACCCATCCCATGTGGAATGTCGCCGCTTTGGAGCCGCAATCGATGCCGCCGCCGGATAACTCAATGCTATTGGCACTGCATCCACATATTGCGTGGAAAGATTTGGAAGAGCAGAAGCACTCGATATAGAGGTGCCGAAGACGTCTGATGCCGATTACTTCAGTCCTAGCCGGCGCGCGATCAGTTTGTCGACGAAGCGCTTGGGCAATAATCGCATCAGCCAGATACGCAATGGATTTGACGTTACCGAATAGCGGATCTTCGGTGATGGTGCAGTCAGGGCATGCTTGACTGCTTTGCCGACGACCTCAGGCAACAAGCCCTGCCGCCCGTCGGCGATCAGGAAGTCCTTCAACTTTTCTAGCGCCGGCAAGTAGGGCGAGCCCGCGAACTGTGCAACGTCGAGTTCGTCCGCCTTGTCCCAGATCGGCGTTGCCACCGCCCCGGGTGCGATAATGATGACATCGATGCCGAACAGCATCAGTTCACGGCGCAGCGCTTCCGACAAGCCTTCAAGGGCGTGCTTCGACGCGCTGTAGGGGCCTAGGAACGGGATAGCATCCCTTCCACCGATCGACGACATCATCACGATGCGGCCCGGCGCGCCTTTGCGACCGCGGTCGGTGCCCAGCACTGGCGCGAAGGCCTTAGTCACTGCCAGCTGGCCGGTTACATTGACGGCGATCTGACGCTCGAACTCGCCGATCTCGATATCCAACAGCGGTCCCGGCACGGCGATGCCCGCATTGTTGACCAGTCCGAAGAGGGTCTCGCCTTTTAACGTCGCCTCGACTTGCCGCACCGCCGCCTGAACCGCTAACCGGTCAGTCACGTCGAAGACAAGCGGGGTGAAGCGGCTGCCGAGGTCGCTCGCCAACCGCTCGCCGTCCTCCGGCTTGCGTACGCTGCCAAATACTTGAAAACCGCCGGCGATCAGAACTTTGACGCAAGCCAAACCGATGCCAGTGGACGCGCCGGTGACGACGACTGATTTCATGCAGACTCACTCCATGAGGATCCGGCGCATCCTAGTTGACGCAGATTGTAGGCGCACGTGCCTCCACATTGAGGCGATATCGAACAGCAACCGCGAATTGCACGAAACCGGTCGCCGTTGTCGATGCAGCGGTTGCGCTTGGCTCGAATGCAAAAGGCCGCTCTTCGACCGACGCTGACAGAGCGGGGAGTTCTCTATCCTACGAATGACCGTATGTCGGCGGCATCGCTCCCGTGTCGACGAGAGCTGGAATCTGGATCTCCACAATCGACTGCGGTTGGACCGGGCGTGGCCCACCCATGCTCGGCCGTCGGTTTTTTCCATCGCGCTTGAAAGTTCGAAGCCGATAATGACCTTGGGTGGCGAGAACCTTTCCATCCATGAGCAGCGAGCTGTTCCATCCTTGCCCTATAGCGCTGCATGCTCTTTCCTCCTAACGCGTTCGCTGGATGGACCACCTTGCCCTCCGGCCTGAGAGCGCTTGGCAGGTCGCCAGAGCGTCGACGAAGCACTGCAAATCCGACTGTAGGTCGTAGGCGGTAATGTACCCTGGACCGAAACAGCAGGGGACCACCGGAAAAAGGGGTTGCCGACGATGGCCGCGTGGGGCAGGCGTCAAGATCGCCGCAAGATACGAAACTAAGATTTCAGAGGCTTTTTTCGCTTGCGGATGATCGGGAAATTGTTTTGGTCTTTTGCACGGGGAATCCGGTATACCCAGACGCCGACCAAGAGATCACCCGGCACAGCATTGGACGCCCCGTCCAAGCTCGCTGTGATACGCCCAGGAACGTTTGCAGCACCGGGGCCGGGAAGGCGTCGGAGACAAGATCGTGAAACCAGCGGAGAACCTTGTCTGCACGGCCCTCGCCGCTCGCCCTTGCCCTACCCGCCATAAATTCGACCGGTCAACTGGCGTCGACGGCCGACGCGTCACCCAGGGCCGACCCGCCATCGCAATTGACGATCGACCCGGTCATGTATCGCGCATTGTCGCTGCAAAGATAGAGGGCGAGATCGGCGATATCGCGTTTGGTGCCATAGTCGCGAAGCGCAAGCCGTGCCTTGAACTTGGCCTCGTCCTCAGGCGATGGGGCCAATCGCGCCATGCCCTCGGTTTCCGCAATGGGGCCAGGCGAAATGGCGTTGACGCGGACGCCCGACGGCCCCCACTCCATCGCAAGACATTGCGTGAGCATGTTGACCCCGGCCTTGGCCGCACAGGCATGTGCCTGAAACGGTGTCGGCCGCTGCCCCTGCGGCGCCGTGATGGCGATCAGCGACGCGCCCGGCCTGCGTAAAAAACCATAAGAAGCCCGAAAGACGTTGAACGTTCCGATTAAGTCGATATCGACCACGGCCTTGAAGGCATTGGTTGACATACTGAGCGCAGGCGCCAGGAAATTCCCCGCCGCGCCGGAGATGACGATGTCGATGCCGCCCCAGCGGCCGTGGGTTTTCTGCAATGCGGCTTCTGTCGCTGCATAGTCGCGGACGTCCGCCGCGATGCCCATCGCCTGGTGACCGGCTTTGTCGAGCGCCGCCACCGCCGCATCGACCTTGCCCTGGTTGCGGCTCATGATCGCGACCGCCGCGCCGGCCTCGGCCAGCCGCTGTGCGATGCCCAGGTTTATGCCGCTGGAGCCGCCCGCCACAAACGCGACCTTGCCCTTCAGGATATTGTCCGCGAACGCGTGCATCATCGCTCCCAATCGACCGCTTCCCCAGCCCATCGCTCGGATGCCAGGCTTTCGGCGCAATCGGCCAGGCTGCCGAGTTCGCCGTGGAGAAGGCGGAGGCGGTAGGTGAAAAAATGCAGAGGATATTCGTATGTCAGACCGATCGCCCCTTGGAACTGATGCGTGTCATAGATGATCCGAGGGCAAGCCTCCTTGGCATAGACGACCGCCGCGAGAGCGGCTTCCCGGGTACCGAGCGCTGCGGCGCGGCGCGCCAAGGTCTGGATCGCATGGACCGCGACCGTACATTCCGAGAGACGATGCTGCACTGCCTGATACGCACCGATCGGCTTGCCGAACTGTCGGCGATTCTTCGCATAATCGATCGTCAGGTCGACTGCCGCCTTGGCTGTCGCGCCCAGTTCGACGGCAAGCGCAACGCTCCACCACTGGCGCATCTGCGCGCCTGCCCCGGCAAGAACGGCGCCCCGGCTTGCGCCTGGCGTCTTGAGCTTGCCAAGGGGGTAGGCGAACGGTGTTGCGATCGGTGCCACCATGTCGGCGGTGACGGGAAGAACACGCACGTCCTCGCCATCTGCGAGCAGCGCGGCACAGCCGGCGGCCAGGAATCGCGCGGGTGCTTCGCCCGGCGCCTCCAGCAAGGCAACTGAAGTCGTGCCGTCCAAGCCCAGAGCCTTGCCGACCAGCGCCGATCCGATGAACTCCACCGCGTAGGGCAAGGCGTGCACTACCTCGGCCATGAGGACGGCATCGAGCGCCCCCATGCCCTCGTACCGGGCGATATCCATGAAGCCCGCTTCCCGAAGCTGTTTTTCAAGCTCGGAACTCGTCAGCAACGTCTCGCGCGTGTTGGGCGGCGGCAAGCGGAACGGCGCCACCAACTTGCGGACCGCATCGAGCAGGCTGATCTGATCGGGGTTCGGTGCCAGATCCATGGTCAAGCCTTCGGCATCTCAAGGAAATCGCGGCTGATGAGGTTGAGCTGTATCTCGGCCGCCCCCGCCGCCAGCCCGGTCGACCCGGTGCGGCGATAGGTGGCGCCGATCAGGTGGTCTTTTCCATCGGCCAATTCGTCATGCAGATATGCGCTCAGGAAATCCGCCACATGTCGGTCGGCTGCAACCAATGCATAGCGGGCAATGCTCGTGATCGCGGTCGGTGGCTGCCGCTTGGCGCGGGCGTCGATGACCCGCAGCGCCAAGCTTCGTGACGCGACCAGGGCGGCGCGCGCGCGCGCTGCGTCAGTGCGAACGGACTGACCGGAAAAGCGTCCCCGTGCTTTCAATAAGGCGACCGCGCGATCCAGCCCGCGCATGGCGAGGGAGTAGCGCGGCTGGCCCATGCGTTCGTTGTGCATGATCTGCCGCACGATCTGCCAGCCCGTGTTTTCTTCGCCCAGGAGAGCGGAGTGCGGGACTTCCACCTGGTCGAACACCGTTTCGTGAAGCGAGAACTCGCCCATGAAGTTGGGGATCGGCCGCGCCGACACCCCAGCTGCATTCATCGGCACCAGAAACACCGAGATGCCGTGATATCGGTCCGACGCGGTCCGTGCGAGGAGAAGGCAGAAATCGGCGAGGCTCGCGCCCGAGGTCCAGACCTTTATCCCGTCGATGACAAATCCCGAATCGGTTCGCTGTGCCGTTGTCGACAGCGCGGCAAGGTCGGAGCCGGCCGACGGCTCGGAAAAGCCCTGGCACCAGATGTGGGTGCCAGCAGCAATGCGGCCGATATGCTCGTCCTTCTGCTCTGCCGTGCCGAACTGCAGGATGGCTGGGCCGACCCAGTTGACGTTCATATATTGATAGCTGCGTGGATCGCCCCAGGCGAACAGCTCTTCACCTAAGATCCAATGATAATACGGATCAAGGTCTTCGCCCCCGTATTGCCGCGGCCAATGCGGGATCAACAAGCCTTCGCTGGCCAGCAACGGGCAGAAGGTCCTGGAAAATTCGGACACATATCGCGAACTGGTGTCGTAGCGCGATTTCTGTTCCCAGTCCGCCGGCAATGCCTTCTGCAAAATGTCGCGCACGCGCTGCCGAAAACTTTGCTGGTCCGTGCTCCAGTCGAAATCCATCTCGTCCCGCTCAGGCTGGTCGGCGTTCGCCCAGGTCATTGTCGCTTGAGACAGGAGGGTAAAACAAGTATAAGGAATTAGCAAAACCCTCTGCCGGGGAGGATGTATTTGGAGCGGCGGCGAGCGGAATATGGGTGACAGTCTTAAGGCCCTGGATGGCTGGACCGCCGCCTTAGGGTGGACGCTGCCGGACAGATTGCCGACGGCAGCCGAATGCACCGTGCGTCCCTTGCTTGAACGCTGGGCGCGCGAGACGCCGGAAAAGCCGTTCTTGCTGTTCGAGGACGGCACGCAATGGACCTTTGCCGAAACGCGCGCGCAGGTGCGCCGGGCCGCAGCGATGCTGTTCGCGCAGGGCGTGCGTGCGGGAGACCCGGTACTCAACTGGCTTCCCAATGGCCCCGATCATCTGCGTCTCTGGCTGGCCGCCAACTATATCGGCGCAGTGCATGTGCCGATCGCCGTTACGGCGCGCAGCGGAGAACTGCGGCACATCCTGGCGAACAGCGGCGCACGCGTGCTCGCGGCCGACCGCACGCTGGTCGAACACATCGCGCAATTGCAGGTCGAGACTCTCGACGTTGTGATCCTATTCGGGGAGGGCGAGGCAGCGCCGATCGGTTGCAGGACGCTTGACGGAGCGCAATGCGATGACCGGTTGGAGGCGCCACCGGACGCGAAGGTAGAATTCTTCGACATTGCGCTTATCATCTACACGTCCGGCACCACCGGCTTGCCTAAGGGCGTCCGCTCTCCCTACGCGCAGTTCTGGACGCTCGCCAAGGCACAGATCGGTTATCTGGGCGCCGACGATCGGGTGATGGTTTCCACGTCGTTGTCGCATATTTCCACGGTCAGCTCGGTATGGGCAGCGCTCTATGCCGGGGCATCGGTGGCGCTGTTTCAACGGTTCAGCGCCAACCAGTTCTGGGACCGGCTGCGCGCTATCGGCGCCACAGCCGTACCTGGGATGGGCCCGGCGATCCTGTCGATGCTGCTGAAGGCGCCCGAAACGGACCGCGACCGGGACAATCCGCTCCGGATCGTCAATGTTCGGGCACCCAACGCGGCGGTCCAGGCATTCTCAAAGCGGTTCGGCGTCGACTATTTCTCCTCTTTCAGCATGACCGAGACGGCCTGCGTGACGCTGTCGTCGCGCAACGCGTCGGTGGAGGGCAGCTGTGGGCATGCGCGGCCCGGCGTACAGGTGCGGCTGGTCGACGCCAACGATGTGGAGGTGCCGCAGGGGACGATCGGTGAGATCGCGCTGCGCGCCGATCTGCCGTGGACGCTCAATGCCGGTTATCACAATGATCCCGAAGCAACCGTCCGTGCCTGGCGAAACGGCTGGTTCCATACCGGCGACCTCGCAATCCAGGGCGGCGACGGAAATTATTTCTTCCACGACCGGCTGAAGGACTGCATCCGGCGCCGGGGCGAGAATATCGCGTCGCACGAGGTCGAACGGGAGGCGCTCGCCTTCCCCTCGGTTCAGCAGGCTGCTGCGGTCGGGGTGGCCGGGGATTTCGACGACCAGGAAGTTCTGCTCATCGTCGAGCCCTCTCCGGGCCAAATCGTCGATCCGGCTCAGCTGGTCGGCTTCATATCGTCCCGGCTCGCGGACTTTAAGGTGCCGCGCTATGTGTGCGTGCGGGGCGATCTGCCTCTGACGACCTTCGGCAAGGTCCAGAAATACCGGCTGCTGGCCGAGATCGATCTTGCCGGATGCTGGGACCGCGACCGTGATGCATAAGATGGAGAGGCTATATGTACGAAGGCTATGAAAACCTTCTGATCGAACGGCGCGGACGTGTCCTCGTGGTCACGATGAACAACCCACCGCTCAACCCGATGACCCCGCGGCTGCACTATGAGCTGTCGACGATTTTTCGCGACATTCAACGTGACGACGAAACGGCCGTCGTCGTTCTGACGGGCGCCGACCGGGGCTTTTCGGCCGGCGGAAACATCAATTCCCTGATCGCGGGCCTGGACGATCAGGAGCGCTGGCAGCGTGGTATTCGCGAAGTGCGGGAGATCATCTTCGGGATGCTCGATCTCGACAAACCGATCATCGGACGGATCAACGGCCATGCGATGGGGCTCGGCTCCAGCCTGGCCGTCCTATGCGACATCACATTCGCCGCGGAAGGGGCAAAGATCGCGGACACGCACGTCAAGCTGGGGTTGGTTCCGGGCGACGGTGGCGCGCTTTTATGGCCCATGCTGATCGGGCTTCCGCGCGCAATGGAATACCTGCTGACCGGCGACGTTCTCACAGCAACCAAGGCGGCCGAGATCGGATTGATCAATCACGCGGTACCGCTCGAGGAATTGGACGAGCGTGTGTTCAGCCTGGCAAATCGGTTGGCGGCCTCACCGCTCGGCGCGATCTACGCGACAAAGCGGGCCCTGGCGCTGCAGCGAAACCGAATGGTCAAGGATCTGCTCGACGCCCATCTGGGCCTGGAGACACTGACGCACCTGGATCCGGATCACCGCGAGGCGGCTTTGGCCTTCCGTGACAAGCGCGAACCCAAGTTCGGCGGACGCTGACTGTATGGCTCCGAGCGGTCTCGACAGATCTGCCGGCTGGCAATGGCAGGAACAGTCGCTCGACGAGGTGGACGCGCCCGGATACCGCATCGAGACGCTGGTCGCCTCCGCACCGTTCAACGGCGTGCACGGCCTGAATTTCGATCGGACCGGCCGCCTGTACGTGGCGAGCCTGGCTCGGCGGTCGATCCTTGCGGTGGACCTTGCTCGGCGAAGGATCGAGGCCGTCGTTCGTCCGCCTTACGGTCAGGCGGACGATGTCGCCTTTGCCCCCGACGGCGCGCTGTTATGGACCGACCCCGATGCGGGGACGATCTGGACGCAGGTAGCCGGAGGCGTGCGGGCGGTGGCGACGGGCTTGCCGGGAATCAATGGCATCGCCTTCCGGCGCGACGGCCGGCTCTATGCCTCAAGCCTTTTTACAGGTGATGCGCTTTACGAAATCGATCCGGCGGGGACCCACGCTCCGCGTCCGATCCTGGAGGGGATAGGCGGCCTGAACGGCTTTGCCTTCGGGCCGGACGACCGGCTGTACGGTCCGCTCTGGTTCAAGGGACAGATCGCCCGAATCGATGTGGACTCCGCGACGCTGGAGGTTATTGCGAATGGCTTCATGCGACCCAGCGCGGTCAAGTTCGATCCCGCCGGACGGTTGTGGGTGGTCGATGCCGGGCTGGGGCTGCTGTGCGCCCTCGACCCGTGGACAGGCGCCATCACCAGAACCGTCACACTGACGCCCTCTCTGGACAATCTGGCGATCGACGCCACGGGCCGCATCTATGTCACCAACATGGCCGACAACGCGTTGCTCCGCATCGATCCGGACAGCGGGACGGTGGAAGAACTGTTTCGCAGCGATTTCAATCTGCCTGGCGGCATCGCCTTCGAGCATCCGGAAAACGGGGCACGGCTGCACGTCGCCGATCAGTATTCCTACCGGACGGTCGACGTCGAAGCCGGACAGGTCACGGAGATCGCGCGGCGCGGTGGCGGCACGAATAATATCCCGTGCTCAGTCTCGATCGCCGGTGGGCGGGCCTATCTCACAAGCCTGCGAACACGCTCGGTCGAAATTCGGGATATCGGAACGGGGGAACGCTTGGAGACGATCGAGGGCTTTCGCTTCCCGTATCAGGCGATCCCCTCCGGCGACGGCATACTGGTCGCCGACTATGGGGAGGACGCGCTCGTTCTGGTCGAGGGGACGGCAGGCGCGCGGACGCGGCGAGCCGTCGGCCTCGCGCTTCCCCATGCGACGGCGCTGCTGGCGTCGCGCGACGGGCATCTCTATGCCGCACAAGCAGGTGGCACGCTGACCCGAATCGATCCTGTTACCTTCGCGCAGGCGCCTCTCGCCACAGGGCTGAACAGTCCGGAGGGCATAGCCGATCTTAACGACGCGGAGCTGCTGGTCAGCGAGGTCGGCAAGTGCAGGCTTGTCGCGGTGAACCGGCTTACGGGAGCGACCCGCCCGGTCGCGAGCGGCCTGCCAGTCGGCTTGCGCGGGCCGAACGATTGGCCAGAAGCCTTCGTGCCGACCGGCGTCGCCGTAGGCAACGACCGCTGCCTTTATTTTTCATCGGACATCAATTGCGCACTCTATCGGTTGCGACCGATCGAGCGCACCACGCCATGAGGGCAGAATGGTAAGTTTCGCTTCCGAAGAAGCTGAGGCCATCACGGACGCGGTACGGCGCTTCTGCGATCGTTCCCTGGGGGAAAGCCTGCATCAAAGCGCCACGGCGCCACTCACGCGATTGCTGTGGCGGTCGCTGGGCGAGATGGGGGTACTCGCGCTCAAACCCGGCTTTGGAAGCGGTGAGAACGGGTTGGTCGCGGCGGCCCTTCTGGCGCTGGGGCGTTCGGCATTTCCCGGCCCCCTGCCCGCTTCTTTCCTCGCAAGCGCGCTATTGGAGCCCGCCTCGGCAGCGGCGGTCGCGGAGGGCGCCAGCATCGTGTCGGTCGGCCCAGGGCCAACGATGCCCTGGGCCGACCTTGCCGATATCTTCATCGCGATTGAGGGCGATGACGCGGTCCTGATCGACGCAAAGGCGAAAGCGCCGGTCGCGACGCTGGGAGGTGAGAACTGGGCCGGGATGGAATTCAATCGAAAGGCGGTACTCGGGCCGTGGACACGCTTTACCGTCCAATACGACCTGCCCTTGGCGGCCTATCTGATCGGCGCGGCCGGACGTCTGCTTGATGAGACTGCGGCCTATGCGGCGGAGCGCCGCCAGTTCGGTCGTTCCATCGGAGAGTTTCAGGGCGTCGCGCTGCCGCTCGCGGCCGCCTCCACGCGTATCGACGCGGCCCGCAATCTGCTGCAGGTCGCCGCCGACCGGCTCGATGCCGGCACGAGCGATGCGGAGGCGCTGACCGCCGCCGCCCGCCGCCTGGCGGACCACGCCGCGCGGGAGGTGTCGTTCGTCGCCCACCAGACTTTCGGTGCGTTCGGTACGATCAAGAACGGGCCGGTATTTGCGCTGTCGCGCCGTTTCCAGCAATGGAGCCGGCAGGAACCGGTCGCGCCGCCGGCCGACGAATGCGTTGCGCTCGCATCGGACACGTCGCTCCTCCTGTGCGTGCCGCAATTGACCGGCGAAGACCAACGGTTTCTGAAGGAGGTCCGCACATTCCTCAAACCGTACCGGTCGATCCAGAACTATCTGGTGACGCAGGATCACGCGGCGTCTGAGCGATTCTACCAAGCGCTGGCCAAACGCAATTGGCTGGCCCTGGCCTGGCCCGGCGAAGCCGGTGGGCTGGAGAAATCGCGGCTGCAGGAGTTTTTGCTATGGAACGAGATCGCCTTTGAAGGGATCGCGCGTCCGCCACAGGGCGTCGGCGTCGTCGCCAAGTCGATCATGACGTACGGTACCGTCCCGCAGAAAGCCTTTTGGCTGGATCGCATCCGCCGCCATGACGCGACCTTCGCACTTGCCTATTCGGAGCCCAATGCGGGATCGGACCTGGCCGGGCTGACCTGCCGGGCAGTTCGCGACGGCGATCATTTTGTTATCACCGGCAACAAATGCTGGAACTCGAAGGCGCATGTCGTAAGCCATCTCTGGCTGTTGGCCCGCACGGGCGAGCAGGCCTCGCGCGGACGCGGCCTTTCACTGTTTATCGTCGATACGACGCTGCCGGGCGTCGAAATCCGGCCGATCGAACAGATGGACGGAAACGTCTTCACCGAGATCTTTTTCACCGATCTGCGCCTGCCGGCGGATTGCCTGGTGGGCAAGGAAAACGACGGCTGGCGGATGATCGGGCAGGCTCTCGCCGAGGAACGGCACATTCATTTCGGGCCGGGCCGCGTGCGTAGCGATTTTCGCCGCGTTGTTGCGTGGGCGGCATCGACCGGCCTTGATCAGCGCCCAGACGTGCAAACCGCGCTACGTGAACTGGCGGTCGAAGTGCTGGAGGCCGAGGCCATTTCCTTGCCCATGCTGGTCCCTGGGGCAGACGCCGCGCAGGCCGCGGCAAACAAGGTAACGCATACCCGCGCCCTGCAGTCGATCGCGCGCACCGCGATGGAGTTCGGCGGTGCGGATGCACTGTCGTCCGATGCAGGCATCGAATTGCTCTGGCGTCAGACGATGACCGAAACGATCGGCGGGGGAACGACCCAGATCATGCAAAGCATCATCGCCCGTCAGAGGCTCAAGCTTGAAGCGAAAGCCTAGGGCCGCGAGCGCGCGGGCCGGTACGCTTCGCCGACCCATGGGTCAAGTGCCAGTATATGGCGTATCATCAGATCGCGCGCTTGTTCCGCATCGCCCGCCAATATGGCGTTTCCGATCTTGTTATGGGCTCGGTGCACATGATTTGCGGCCGTGCGCCTGGTGCGGGTCGGCACGGTCTGCTGCTCGGTCAACATGATCAATGACTGCGCGACGAGAAAGCTGGCGGGGTTCCCGCTCATCTGCGCGATAAGCACGTGAAAATTCTTTGCCGAATGCCAGTCATGCTCGACGCATGCCGCTTCGCCTTGCAGAAGCTCTCTCAGCCTCGCGCGGTCCTGCTCGGAGCCATGGGCCGCGGCCAAGGCGGCAGCCTGTCCCTCGACCTGGCTGCGTACGTCGAGGATTTGCCGGACACTGACGCGTTGAAAAGTCAGAAAGAGGGCCATGGTGTGCGCCACGCCCTCCGTATCCGGCGCGATGACGATAAGACCGCCGTGAGGCCCGGGCTTCATGCGCGCCATCATGTCCGCTTCAAGCAGGCGCACCGCCTCCCGGATCACGGCCCGGCTGACCGAGAATCGCCGGATCAACTCGGCTTCCGATCCGATCAGACGCCCGACCGGCCATCCCAATTCGATGATCTCGCGCTCGATTTTCGCGGCGACAACCTCCGCCAGCTTGCCTGTAGGGCGCGCGCGCTTCCGAAAGGGGACGTCGTCCGCCACGTCAGCCCCCCCTACAGCGGAATGGTCCGGTTGCATGCGGATAAGAAACCTCCGAAAGCCAGAAATCATGTAGCAACCCGAAGAATAACCAGTATACTGAATTATTCAAAGGGGATCGTCCAAACGAAGTCCGAGCGCCCGATAGACGCTGCTCGGCGAAAGACGACCCTGCAGACCGTGCCGCAACCGGCTTGGGCGTAATCTGTAGAGAGACCGTAGTAGATCGCGAGACATTCGGCATATTGCTCGACACCGTGCGGCGCTTCGTCGACGAGAGATTGATCCCGAACGAGGACCGTGTTGAGGCCGAAGACGCCGTACCCGCGGAGATTGTCGCGGAAATGCGCAACCTGGGCCTTTTCGGTCTTTCGGTACCGGTGGAGTATGGCGGTCTGGGGCTGTCGATGCAGGAAGAGTGCGCTGTCGCCTCCGAATTCGGTCGCACGGCCTTCGCTTTCCGCTCGGTATTCGGCACGACCGTCGGGATTGGCAGTCAGGGAATTGTCATTGACGGTACCGATGCACAGAAGCGCGAGTGGCTGCCCCGCCTCGCATCTGGTGAGCGGATTGCCTCATTCGCCCTGACCGAGCCTGATGCCGGCTCGGATGCCGCCTCGATCCGCCTGGAAGCGAAGCGTGAAGGAGAGGTCTATCGCCTGAATGGGACCAAACGGTACATCACCAATGCCCCGCGCGCCGGGCTTTTTACCGTTATAGCGCGAACCGACCCCGATAAGCCGGGCGCAGCCGGAATCAGCGCCTTTATCGTGCCGGCCGAAACCACGGGCATCTCCTTTGGCAAGCCCGACAGGAAGATGGGCCAACGCGGCACCCTGACCTGCGACGTTATCTTCGACGATGTCGTGGTTCCCGCGGCCAGCATCATCGGCGGCATTCCCGGCCGCGGTTTCAAGACGGCGATGAAGGCGCTCGACCGCGGCCGCATCCATATCGCCGCGCTGGCCGCCGGGATGAGCCGTCGCCTGCTGAACGAACAGGTTGATTATGCCGTGCGCCGCAAGCAGTTCGGCCAACTCATCGGTGCATTTCAGCTCATCCAGGGCATGGTCGCCGACAGCCACGTGGACGCCCATGCGTCGCAGGTCATGGTGGCCGACCTCGCGCGACGTTTCGATGCGGGAGAGGCCTCGGCCGCCGACATCGCGACCGTCAAATATTTCACCACGGAGGCCGTCTGCCGGGTGGCCGACCGCGCCGTCCAGATCCATGGCGGCGCCGGCTATATGGCGGAATACAAGGTCGAACGTTTCTATCGCGATGTCAGATTGCTGCGTATCTATGAAGGCACCTCGCAGATCCAGCAGCTCATCATCGCCAAATCGTTGTTACGCGCGGCCGGTCTGCCTTAGTCGTCGAGGAGAAATTTGATGTTTGAGGTTTTGCGGGAAGACCCGATTGCGGGTGTGGCGCTGCTCCGGATCAATCGGCCCAAGGCGCTCAATGCACTCAATATGGCGGCGCGTGAAGCGCTGGCAAAAGAAGTTACCAAAGCCGAACAGGACCCGGACGTTCGCGCGATCATTATCACAGGGAATGATCGCGCTTTCGCGGCAGGTGCAGACCTTAAGGAGCTCCGGGCTCGCACGGTACTGGACGCGGAGTTCGCGGCGTCTCGCGCAGCGTGGGCGGCGCTCGAGCAGTGCCGCAAACCGCTGATCGCGGCGGTGAGCGGCTTCGCCTTCGGCGGTGGCTGCGAGCTGGCCCTGCACTGCGACATCATCATCGCCGCGGAAAGCGCCCAATTCGGCTTCCGGGAAGTGCGGCTGGGCATCATGCCGGGCGCGGGCGGAACGCAACGGCTGTTGCGGGTGGCGGGACAATTCAAGGCGGCCCGCTTTTTGCTGACCGGCGACACGATCGACGCACGCATGGCGGCCGATATCGGCATGGTGTCCGAGGTGGTGTCCGACGAAGCGCTGATGAAGCGCACGATCGCCATAGCTCAGCAGATCGCCGCATTACCTCCGCTGGCAATCGCGGCGATCAAGGAAGCGATTCAGCTTGGGGCCGACGCACCGTTGCAGGCCGCCCTCGCCCTCGAACGCAAGTCGTTCCAGCTTCTTTTCGCGTCCGACGATCGCGAGGAAGGGATCGCCGCCTTCATGGAAAACCGGCAACCGTCGTTCAAAGGGCGTTAAAAATGACTGCGTTCATAACGATCGGCGTCGTCGGGTCTGGCGCGATGGGCGTCGGCATCGCCCAGTCCGCATTGATGGCCGGGCTTCGCGTCATCCTGTTCGACAGCGAACGCCCGGCGCTGGAGGCGGCAGCGCAAAGCCTGATGCAACGCCTGTCGCGCCTGGTCGAGAAGGGTGCACTGGCCGATGGTTTTGCCGAACTGGCGAGCGAAAGCATGAGGCTTGCCGATTCGCTCGATGACTTCGCCGGAGCCGAGGTCGTTGTCGAGGCTATCGTTGAACGTCTGGACGCAAAGCGGACTCTATTCGGTGCGCTCGAGGCCATCGTGTCGCAAGATACGATTCTGGCAACCAATACATCGTCCATTCCCGTAGCGTCGATCGCTGCCGCCTGCCGCGACAGGTCGCGCGTCTGCGGGCTGCATTTCTTCAATCCCGTACCGTTGATGAAGCTCGTCGAAGTGGTCGTCACGTCCGACACCGCGCCCAGGATTGCGGAACGTGCCGCCGATTTGGCGCGGATGCTTGGAAAGACCCCGGTCTTCGTGAAGGACACGCCGGGTTTCCTTGTGAATCTTGCGGGTCGAGCCTTCACTACGGAGGCCCTTCACATTCTTTGGGAGGGCGTTTCCGATTGCGCGACGATCGACCGGATCATGCGTGACGGCGCCGGTTTCCGCATGGGTCCGTTCGAGCTGATGGATCTTACCGGCATCGACGTCAATTTTCCGGCGACGAACGTCATCTTCCAGGGCTTTCAAAACGACCCGCGGCTCAAAACGACGGCGGCACATGAGGCGTTGTTCCACGCGGGCCGGCTTGGGCGCAAAACCGGCCGGGGCTTCTATGACTACGACAAGATCGAGCCCGCACATGTGGTGGAGCCCGCTACCCTGAGCACCCCGGAGTTATTCGCCGCACGCGTTTACGACGAGGCACCCGGCTTCGACTTGCTGCGCGCCGAGGCGGGTTTGATCGGCGGAGATGGGGAAGCGGTTCTTATCGCGCCCATCGGAGAGGATGCGACGACGTCGTGCCACCGCCTGGGTCTCGATCCCACCCGCACGGTTGCGGTCGACTTCACCGCAGTGGAACGGCGTCATCTGACACTGATGAGCGCCCCTTGCGAGAATAGCCAGATTGAACCGGTGGCGCGCTGGCTGCGCGGCCAGGATTTTACCGTCGAGGTCATTGCCGACTCCCCGGGCTTCGTACTGCAGAGGATTATCGCGATGATCGCCAATCTGGGCGCGGAAATCGCTCAGGTGGGCATCGGTGCACCGGCTGACATCGATCTCGCGATGAAGCTGGCGCAGAACTACCCCAAGGGGCCGATCGAATGGATCGGGTATCTCGGCGCAGCCAAGGTGCTGACAATACTCACCGCGCTTCAGGCGATTACCGGATCGGATCGCTACCGCCCCAGCCTATGGCTTCGCCGCCGTGCATTGCTGGAGGAACTCAACGCTCAACGCGGTGGGGCACACCCCCAAGAGGCAAGTCACTGACGTTCAGGCCGACCGTGACCCAAGGCCGGGTAGACCCCACGCTATTTTCGCTTGGCGTCCCGCAAACGATAATAGAAACCGGTCTCATCGTTCTGATTGACCTCGAATCGCCCGGTCAGCACCAATTCGGCGGTGATATCGACCGGGATCGGTTCGGATGCCGAGACCAGGACGAAATCCTGCGGCAGCGCGCCGGAGCAGAACGGGCAGGTGCCGGGCGTACCGGTCAGCAGGAAGCTGGTGACGGTATCGCCGTCGCCCAGATTAAACGGCGTGATCCAGCCATGCAACGTGACCTGCTTGCCGTTCAGCGCCATCGCCTCGGGCTCGAAATCCATCACTGGTTTACCGTCGACGGTCTTTTGCTGCGCGTTGCGCAGGAAATCCCATTGCAGTTCGGGATCGGCCGCCCAGGCCGGCAGACAGAGGATCAGGGCGGCGGCGATCAGGGTCAGGCAGCGGATCATGGCGATCACTCGTTGTTGCCGGCCAAAGCCGAGGCGACATCGGTGCGATAGGCGCCGATTGCGGGAATGACGGCGGCGATCAGCCCGACGCCGAGCGCCAGGGCCGGGATCGCCCATTCCGAGGCGCGGGCGTGCAGGTCCATGGCGGTCATGGCATCGCCCGCTGGCAGCAGTGCACCCATCGCCCAGCCCGCCGCATGGCCGAAAGCCAGGCCTAGAATGGCGCCCAGCGCGGCCAGCAACATCGCCTCTATCACCACCATGGCAAACAGCTGAATCGGCGTCGCGCCCAACAGCCGGAGTGTCGCCAGCTCCCGCCGCCGCTCGCGCAGCCGGGTGGTCAGCGCGATCAGCATGCCCAGCCCGGCCGAGACGATCAGGATGCCGGCAAAGGCGCGAACGGTGGTCAATCCGAACCCCAGCGTGGAAAACAGCCGCGCCGCCTCGATGCTGGGCGATGCAGCCTGGTAATTGGTCTGGCTGTTGATCTGGAACGGCAACGTGACGATTGCCAGCGGCGTCTTGGCATGCAGCAGAACGGCGGTGACCTCACGTGCGCCGCCGTCTTCCGGGTGATGGTGCCGTTCATGGACTTGCCAGACGCTCTCCACCGGGGTGATCACCAGCCGGTCGATGACGCTGCCTGTGGGGCCAAGTATTCCCGTGACGTGATAAGGCGATCCCCCATGCATCTCGCCGTTCCCGGCGACCCCATGCGCACCGACGAAGCTGTCGCCGACATGGAGCTGCAGCTTGGCCGCAACTGTCGCGCCCAGCACGGCATCCATCGGCTGCTGCCAAATCTGCCCCTGGGTCAGCTTCGCGCCATAGAAATCGAGATAATTCGGCGTCGTGCCGACGATCCGGAAGCCTTTCACCGCATCGCCCAATGCAAGCGGTGCGCCGCTCTCGATCATCGGGTTATGCAGCAGGGTGTCCGCCTCAGCCAAAGGGATATTGCCGGTCGGGATATCGGCCTGGAACACAGTCGAGAGGACGAGTTGGAGCGGGCTGCCCTTGGCCCCGACGACGAGATCGATACCGCGCGCGTCACGCACAACACGATCACCGATGGCACCGGAGATCAGCAGCAGCAATGTGACGGTGCCGAGACCCAGCCCCAGCAGTACGCTGTTCAAGGCATGTGTCAGGCCGTTGCCGCGCAGGCCTGCCAGCGACAGGGAAAACAGATTCACGCCGGAACCTGGGCGCCGAGCGTGACGACGTTCGGGACATGGCGTTTGACCCGGCTGTCATGGGTGGCGATCAATAGGGCCGCCCCGCGCCGCTGGCTTTCGCCGATCAGCAGGTCGAGCGCGCTGTCCGCCGCCGCATCGTCCAGGCTGGAGGTGGGTTCGTCGGCCAGGATCAGCGCCGGCTGGTTGACAACCGCGCGGGCGATCGACGCACGCTGGACCTGCCCGCGCGACAGGCGGCCGGGAACCTGATCCGCGAGATCGGCAATGCCGAGCGCGTCGAGCGTCTCCCGCGCCACCTGCCGGTCGACGGGGCGGTCGGCCAGGAACTGCGCCACCGCCAAGTTTTCCAGGATCGTCAGACGCGGCAGTAGCTGGAAGGATTGAAGTACCATCCCGATTGACTGGCTGCGCTGCCGGTCGCCGGCCGCGCCAGTGCCGGCTTTGACAGCCTTTCCGGCGACTTCGACCTGCCCGGCCTGAAGCTTGAGCAAACCGGCGATCAGCATCAGCAAAGTGGACTTGCCGCTGCCCGACGGTCCGACCAGCGCCGCCACATCGCCGGCCGCCAGCACGCAGTCAGGGAATTCGATCGGTGAACGGCCGGGATAGATGTAGCGGACGTTCGATACTGCCAGGACCGTCATGATCGGCCATGCAGCATCCAGCCCGCCAGCAAAAGGCCGGTCGCGGCGGTCCAGCTGCCCAACACGCGCACGGCGATCACGCCCCAGCCGACGCGCAGCGACAGCACCGCCGACGACACCAGCGCCATCAGCACGAAGATCGTGAAAGCCGCCCCCAGCGTGGCGAGCACGGACCAATCCTCCGCGCCGTAAGCGCCGCCGCCGACCGCGCCGAGCAGGACGGCAAAAACGGCGATCGCCGTCGGCGAAAGTTTGATATCCGCTGCCAGCAACCCGCCGGTCAGAAGGAACGCGCCGGCCATCACGATGGAGGCCCAGCCGACGGGCAGCGGGATCGCGACCAGCACGGCGACCAGCCATGCCACCGGCAGGATGAACATCACCCGCCGCGCATGGACCGGCCCGCGCAGGCCGGCCAGCAGCGCGAACGCCGCCATCGGCAGGAATTGCTCGGGGCTGAGCGCGAAATGCCACGCGCCGTCGGTCACCGGACCGATGCCGGTCGATACCAGATGCGCCGACGCCGCCCCGGGAACGAGCGCAAGCAGTGCCGCAAGGCGCAAAACCGTCCGCATCACAGCGCCGCCCACAGGAAGGAGACGCCGCCGAGCGAGATACCCGCCCCGGCCAGCCGTAGCGCGGTGCGGCCCCAGTCCCAGCGATGGACCGTGCCGATTGCGATTCCGGCGGCATGCAGCGCGCCGGTCGCCAGCACGAAGCCCAGGCTATAGAGTAGCCCGTTCTCCCCGGGCGGCAGTTCGGCGCCGTGGGCGTGGCCGTGATAGAGGCCGAACACGCCGACCAAAGCTGCCGCCACGTAGAGCGGCGCCTTGACCTCCAACAGCACCATCGCGCCGAGCAGGACGCCGGACAAAGCAATGCCGATCTCAACACCCGGCAGCGGAATGCCGATCAACCCCAGGAAACCGCCGAACGCCATCACCATCGGAAAAGTGACCGGCAACAACCAGATCGCCGGCGCGCCAAGCTGCGCGCCCCACAACCCGACCGCGACCATCGCGATGATGTGATCCAGCCCGGAGACGGGATGGGCGAGGCCGCTGAAAAATCCGGTCGCCTCCCCCTGCTTGATATGTGCCTCGGCCGGCAGCGCGATCAGCGTCAGCAGCGCCGCCAAGGTCGGGTTCTTCGCCCTCATGCCGGGCCACCGAAGAAAATAGCCAAACGCTGCCAGGTCCAGAAGGCGCCGGCTACGCCGACGACGAAGGCCGGCAAAGCTGCGATCGCGCGGGGCCACACGATCTCCATCTGGCGGAAGGCCCGTTCCAGCCCAAGGACGATGGCGACAAAGACCAGTTGCCCGATCTCAACGCCGACATTGAACAGCAGCAACGCCTGTGGAATCTCCGCGCGCGGCAGGCCCATCGCCGTCAGGCCGGTGGCGAAACCGAAGCCGTGCAGCAGGCCGAAGGCGAAGGCCACCAGCCACGGCTTGCGCGCCGTCAGGCTGTCCTCCCCCCGGTTGGTCCGGACCACCTCGACGCCCAGGAACAGGATCGACAGCGCAATCGCCGCGTTCAGCGGCTGGCCCGGCACGCTGGCGATGCCGAAGGTGGCGGCGGCCAGGGTCAGGCTGTGCGCCACGGTGAAGGCGCTGATCGTCTTCAATAGAGTCCAGCGGTCCCGGACGATCAGCAGCAGGCCGAGCACGAACAGCAGATGGTCGATGCCCATCGCGATATGCTGGATGCCAAGCGTGAGATAGGTGCCGGCGCGCGCCCAGCCGCCGCCACCGCCGCCGATGGTGACGGTCGTATCGGTCGCGCGAGCGAGATGCGTTTCCTCCCGGCCGTCGAGCTTGTGCAGGCGCACCAGAACGTCGGTCAGCGTCATTTCCAGACCGTCGATGGTGATCGGCCGCCCCTCCAGCCCGTTCGGGCAGGCAAGCCGGAAGCGCGTCAGCATCGCGCCCGGCAATAGCTTGCGATTGTCCGCGCCCGACAGGGTGCAATCGGTCGGGAAGACAGGGTTCAGCCGCAACGCGTATTCGCCGTTCGCCGGCTGCTTCCACAGCACATCATACTGTCCCTGAGCCGTCTCATTCAGCTCGAGATAGCCGGGGCGTGCCTCATGTGCGCCGGCCGGCAAAGCGAGCCCGAGAATGGCGATCAGCAGGACGGCCAAACGCATCATCGAGTCACCGGCGCGGCGACAACGGCATTGCTGGCGACGCCTGCCGCCGGGGCCGGCGGCAATTCCACGGAGATAACGTATTTGGCGCGCATCTTGTCATAGGCCTGCTGGTTGGCTTCGACACGGCGGTCGGACTGAAATTCCCGCAGCACCTGGTCGCGAACATCCGCCAGTTCGGGCGGCTTGCCGGGCTTCACGGCGCGCACCAACACAAGGTGGAGGCCATAACCGGATTTGATCGGGCCCACCCACCGGCCGACGGGCTGCTGCGGCAGTGCCGCCGCGAAATCCGAGCCGAACATGGCCGTCACGTCATGCAGCGGCGTCGCCTCGAAATCGTTCGGCACCGGCAAGGTATCGCTGTCTACGCCGTAATCGAGCCGCCCGTCGCCCGCGTTCAGCTTCGCCAGCAGCCGGCTGGCATCGTCGGCGATTTTGCCGCCATGGCGGCTGGGATCGAGATAGATCTGGCTGAAAACAAATTGCGGTCCAGCGCCGAACTCTTCGAGATGATCGTTCAGGTATTTCTGAAGCGCGGCATCGCTGGGCTTAGCCTGATCGATAACGTCTTCAGTCATGAATTCGAGTTTTTGCTGAATGCGGCGGCGGATGATCTCGTCGTCGCGGTCCAGCCCCAGAGCGATCCCTTCCCGGAACTCGACCTCGGTCTGGATCTCGCCCTCGATTAGCGGCTGGAGTTCATCGGGGTCGGGCTGACGCAGATGAGTCTGGTAGAAATAGTCGATCGCCCGCTGCATCTGATGAGCGGAAATGACGATTTTGTTCTGCGGCGGCGCGACCTTGTCGGCGATCAGCGGCCAGCCCAGGAACAGGGCGCCGCCCAGCACGGTGAACTGTAACAGCGGTTCCCGGAGCCACGCGCGAACGCGGCCCCGGGTCGTGGTTTGGCTGGTCGTCACTTATGCACCCGACGGGGCGTACCAGACGGGAGAGGAATAGGCCCGTTGGGTGACCGCCGGCGGGACGGTCTTGAGCAACGCCACGCCGAATCGCTTGGCATCGATCGTGGTCCAGCGCGGCGTCGGGATCTCGATCACGCGGACATAATAATAAGCCCGCTCCGCTGCGTTGAAGGTCGGATCGGTCCAGGCCGTATCCAGTACAGGCGCGCCGATGTTGTTGCTGTAAGTGGCATTGGCGACATCGACCGTGCTGCCGACCGCGGGCAGCTTGCCGTCGGCCCCAGCCTTGCGGTCGCCCGACCAGGCAACATCGAAGATTTTCTCGTGCGTCTGGCCCCCGGCGTCGACCCAGCCCTTGATCACCTGGACGCGGTCGAGATTGGCGCCATCGGGATCTTTCGCCGCCTGGATCACCAAGGTCGGCATCTGCCCTTGATGCGCGCCGGACAGGTCGCCGCCCATCGGCACACCATGGGCGTAGCCGTAATCGGCGAAGTCCGACCGTTCGGCGTCGCCCTTCTTGAAGTCCCATCCGGCGAACAGGCGTACGGTGATCCGGGTACCGGTGGTGGCATAGACCTCGCGGCGACGGATGCCGCCGAAGATCGATTCCCGCGTGTTTTCCGTCGCCCACACTGCGGCCAGGCCGGACGACGCCATTTCCGATGGCGGCGGTAAAGGCTTGCGGCCCTTGGTCACCAGCAACGGCGCATGGGTCAGGCGCGTCGCGCTGGGCTCGGCATCCGGCAAGGCGCCGAAGAAGTTGTCGGCGGCGACCATCGACAGAGCGGTATGGTTGTCGGAACTGCCGATCAGCCCATACTTGTACGGGTTTGCCCCCAGCTCGTTTGCGAATTTCAGACCGCGGGTCAGGGCCGGGCGCAGATAGTTATGCGGCTGATCCTCCGGCTTGTCGTCCTGGGTTCCGGCGATATTGGTCTTGTCCCAACGCTCGAAATTGGCGAACTCGTCGTCCGGTGACACCGAGGGATCGGTCTCGCTGTCGCCTTTGGTCTGGGTGATCTCGGCCACCGGTTCCCACTTGGAACGCGCCTCGGCATAGGCCTTGTCGAACGGCTTTCCGCCCAGCGTCTTGTCGGCGAACATCAGCCCGCCCGACAGGTTGCTGTTATGCGGGATCGACAGTGCCTGGCCGCCGGTCTTCTTTTCGTAATCGGCCAGATAGTCCCACAGCTTCTCCGGGTCCTCACTGTCGAACGTGGTCAAAGGCAGAACCTGCAGCGCCTTCTCCCCGGAATCGCGGAAGATGACGTTGTGATGCAGGTTGTTGCCGCCCGGCATGGACGTCCATTCGAATCCGATGAAGGCGGTGAAGCGGCCCGGCTCGTTATATTTATCCGCCGCCGCGACCGACTTGGACCAGGTCGATTTCAACAGGTCCGACGTCTTCAGCAACGGCGTGTTGTTCGACAGACTGGCGGCCAGATCGGCGAACAGCTTGAATCCCGCCTCACCGCCCGCGTGGCTCCCGTCATACAGTTTCTTGCCGACCGGATCCGCCAGGATCGCCGGGTCGCCCTCGCGCAGAGCAATCGGCAGGCCGAGATAATTGGAGTGGTCGGTAACGACCAGGAAATCGAGCGGATGGCGCAGTTTAGCCGGCACACCGCTGGTCGACACGACCTCTTCACCGCGGGCAAAGCGGAAGGCATCCTCGGGGCTCAGCTTGGTTCCCATCAGCCCGGCGTCGAACGAGAATTCGGTATGCAGATGGGCGTCGCCCCAGAACACGCGGATCGGGTGCGTTTTCCCGACCGGCGGCGAGTAGGGCTGGCCGTCCTTTGTCGTGGGCGGCTTGGCGGCGATCGCATCGGCTTGGACCGCGCCGCCATAGATCGCCGCGACACTTATCGCCGACAGCAGCAAACCGAATTTAAGACCCTTGGTCATTGAAATATCTCCCCTGACATAAATTCGACGTTTGGAATGCAGGTACCGACCGGGGTCACGCACCCGGCGGCGTGTACCAGACGGGTGAGGTGTAGGCGCGCTGGGTTACGGCCGGCGGCACGTTGGTCGGCAGCGCCGCGCCGAAGCGCTTCGCGTCATAGGTCGTCCAGCGTGGGGTCGGGATTTCGATGACCCGGATGTAATAGTAGGCGCGCTCTTCGGCGTCGAAACCGGGATCGGTCCAGGCCGTGTCGAACACCGCCGCGCCGATGCTGTTGTTGTAGGTTGCGTCGGCGACGTTTACCGAGCTGCCGACTGAGGGCAGCTTGCCGTCAGGACCGGGCTTGCGGCCATCCGACCAGGCGGCGTCGAATATCTTCTCATGCGTCTCGCCCTTGGCGTCGACCCAGCCCTTGATCACCTGGACCCGATCCAGATTGGCGCCTTCCGGATCTTTCGCCGCCTGGATCACCAGGGTCGGAACCTGGCCTTTATGCGCGGCCGCCAGATCGCCGCCCATCGGCACGCCGTGGGCATAGCCATACTGGGCGAAATCTGACCGGCCGGCATCCGTCGGCTTGAAGTCCCAGCCGGCGAAGACACGCACGGTGATGCGTGGACCGGTCGTGGCATAGACCTCCTTGCGGCGTAGCGCGTCGAAGATCGATTCGCGGGTGTTCTCGTTGGCCCAGACCGCCGACAGGCCGGCGGAATCGACTTCTGAAACCGGAGGCAATCTGACCTTCGAGTCGCCTCCCTTGATGCTCGCGGCCGCCAGCCGTCCCGGGCTCGGTTCGCCCGACGGGGTCATGCCGAAGAAATTGTCGGCGTCGACAGTCGTCAGTCCGGTATGCGCGTCGGTACCTCCGACAAATCCCAGCTTGAACGGATTGACGCCGATTTTGCCCTCATACTTCAGGCCCCGGGTCAGGCTCGGGCGCAGATAGTTCAACGGCTGGTCCTCGGGCTTGTCGTCTTTGGACCCCATGATGTTAGTCTTGTCCCAGCGTTCGAAATTGGCGAATTCGTCATCCGGCGATATCGATCCCAGGGTCTCGCTGTCACCCTTACTTTGGGTGATTTCGGCAACCGGCTCCCACTTCGCGCGCTGTTCTGCATAGGCGCGGTCGAGCGGCTTACCACCGAATGTCCGGTCGGCGAACATCAGCCCGCCCGACAGGTTGCTGTTGTGCGGAATGGCCAGAATCTGGCCGCCCGTCTTCTGCTGATAGTCGGACAGCCACTGCCACAGTTTTTCGGGGTCCTGGCTCTCGAATGTCGTGAAGGGCAGAAGCTTCAGCGCCTTTTCGCCGCCGTCGCGGAAGATGACGTTGCGGTGCAGATTGTCGCCGCCGGGCGTGGAGCTCCACTCATAACCGATGAAGGCGGTGAACCGTCCGGGCTCATTATATTTTTCGGCGGCGCCGACAGCGTGCTGCCAAGCCGACTTTGCCAATGCCGGGACCTTCAGCGATGGTTTTCCGGTGGAGATGTCGGTGATGAAGCGGTTGAACAGCCTGAAACTGCCGCCGTTCTTGTCGTTGTAGGCGGTATAGATTTCCTTGCCGACCGGATCGGCCAGCAGCTCCGGCGTGCCGGCCTGCAACGCGTC
The DNA here is from genome assembly GCA_965276835.1 of Alphaproteobacteria bacterium. Lineage (GTDB taxonomy): Bacteria > Pseudomonadota > Alphaproteobacteria > BOG-932 > Roseiterribacteraceae > BOG-932. The sequence goes on along the minus strand of OZ255631.1, from coordinate 4,888,956 downwards.
GGGCAGGCCCATATAGTCGGAGTGGTCCGAGACGACGAGGAAGTCGAGCGGGCGGGACAGTTTCGCCGGAACGCCGGTTGTCGAAACGACGCGCTCACCACGCGCGAGGCGGAATGCGTCCTCCGGCTCGACCCGCGTGCCCATGATGCCGGCATCGAAAGAATTGACGGTGTGCAGGTGGGTGTTGCCCCACAGCACATGCGTCGGAATCGCCGCCGCCGTCGGTGCGGAATAAGGCAGGCCATCCCTGGTCGTCGTCGGCTTGGCCTGGATCGCGTCGGCGCGGCCACTATGGATGGTCGCAACGCTCATCACGGTCAGCAGAAGGCCGAATTTAAGTCCCTTAGTCATTGTGTTATTTACTCTTTCCTAGAAATCAGACGCCCGACGGCGCGTACCAAACAGGTGACGTGTAGGCGCGCTGGGTGACGGCGGACGGAACGGTGGTGGGCAGTTCGACGCCGAAACGCTTGGCGTCGTAAGTGCTCCAGCGCGGCGTTGGGATTTCGATCACGCGGACGTAGTAATAGGCGCGCTCCGCCGGGTTGAAGGCCGGGTCGGTCCAGACAGTGTCGAGGACTGCCGCGCCGATGCTGTTGCTGTAGCTGGCGTTGGCGACATCGACCGTGCTGCCGACGGACGGCAGCTTGCCGTCCGCGCCGGGTTTGCGGTCGTTCGACCAAGCCGCATCGAAGACCTTCTCATGGGTTTCACCCTGGGGGTCGACCCAGCCCTTGATCACCTGGACCCGATCGAGATTGGCCCCGTCCGGGTCCTTGGCCGCCTGGATCACCAGGGTCGGCGCTTGGCCCTGATGCCCGTCGGACAGGTCGCCGCCCATCGGCACGCCGTGCGCATAACCATATTCGGCGAAGTCGGAACGGTCGGCGTCGCCTGTCGTGAATTCCCAACCGGCGAACAGGCGCACAGTGATGCGCGTGCCGGTGGTCGCATAGACCTCACGGCGGCGGATCGCGTCGAAGATCGATTCGCGCGTGTTCTCCGCCGCCCACACCGCCGCGAGCCCCGACGACGCCATCTCGGACTGCGGCGGCTGCGCCTTGCGGCCCTTGCTCGGCGCCAGGATCGGCGGCGCCTTCAGCCGCTCAGCGTTGGGCTCGCCGGCGGGGGTGACGCCGAAGAAATTATCGGCCGCCACGGTCGTCAGCGCGGTGTGATTGTCCGACGCGCCGATGAAGCCGTATTTGTAGGGATTGGCCCCCAATTCGTTGGCGAATTTGAGACCGCGGGTCAGGGCAGGCCGCAGATAATTGTGCGGCTGGTCCTCCGGCTTGTCGTCCTGAGAACCCAGAATGTTGGTCTTGTCCCAACGCTCAAAATTAGCGAACTCGTCATCCGGCGACACCGACGGATCGGTCTCACTGTCACCCTTGGTCTGGGTGATCTCGGCGATCGGCTCCCATTTCGCCCGCGCCTCAGCATAGGGCTTGTCGAACGGTTTGCCGCCGAAGGTCTTGTCGGCGAACATCAGACCACCCGACAGGTTGGAATTGTGCGGGATCGACAGCGCTTGGCCGCCGGTCTTCTTCTCGTACTCGGACAGATAGGCCCACAATTTCTCCGGGTCCTCGCTGTCGAAAGTGGTCAATGGCACCACCTGCAACGCCTTGTCGGCGGCGTCGCGGAAGATGACGTTATGGTGCAGGTTGTTACCGCCGGGGGTGGAGGTCCATTCGAAACCGATGAAGGCGGTGAAGCGGCCGGGTTCGTTATATTTCTCGGCCGCTGCTACCGACTTGGCCCAGGTGGTTTTCAGCAGCGGGCGGGTATCGAGGATTTCCCTATTGGCCGACAGGCTGTCGGCCAGATCATGGAACACCTTGTATCCGGCATCGCCGCCTTGGCCGATCGCATCGGCCAGTTTCTTGCCGTTAGGGTCGCCCACGATTGCCGGATCGCGTTCGCGCAGCGCGACCGGCAATCCCAGATAGTTGGAGTGGTCGGTGACGACCAGGAAATCGAGCGGGTGGCGCAGCTTGGCCGGCACTCCGGTGGTCGAAACAACCTCCTCGCCGCGGGCGAAACGGAACGCGTCCTCAGGCGTCAGCTTGGTGCCGAATAAGCCGGCGTCGAACGAAAAGGTCGTATGCAGGTGGGCATCACCCCATAGCACCCGCAACGGCACCGTCTTGCCCGTCGGGCCCGAGTACGGTTTGCCGTCTTTCGTCGTTGGCGGCTTGGCCGTGATGTTGTCCGCCTGGGCGGCATGGATCGCCGCAGCGCCCATTGCGGTCAGGAGCAAGACGGATTTCAGGCTGATGTTCATTGTCGTCTCCCTATTGCCGTCGGTTATTCCCCGACGGGGCGTAACGGACGGACCTGTCGATGAAGAGAAAACGGGCCGTTACATCGACACCCGGATGGTGGCGCCAAAGGTCAGCGGATCGCCGGGATAGCCGGAATAGGTGCCACGGCTGGATGAGATTGAGAGCGTCTGGAAGTAAGACCGGTCACCCAGGTTCTTCGTCCAGAACGATACGTCCAGCTTCCCGTCGTAGAACTTCGCGCCTGCCCGCATGTTGACCACGCCGTAATTACCGATCTTCGAGTACAGGCTGTCGTCGATGACGCTGTAGAAGCTCGACCGCCACGACAATTCGGCATTCACATAGCCCTGGACGCTGTCGGTCACCGGGAACTCGTAGGTCCCGTTGATGTCCAAGGTCCAGCGCGGGGCGCCGACGACCGGACGGCCGGTGAGGTCGCAGGTCGCCGAGCCGGGCAGCCCATATTCCGCGGCGCACGGCCCCTTACGGAAGGACTGATAGCTGGCGTTGTCGTAGGAGATATTGCTGTTGAGCGTCAGGCCTTCGAGCGGCCGCGCAGTCGCCTCGACCTCGACACCGCGGGTCCTGACTGCACCGACATTGGTCAAGATCGATCCGGCGAGCGCCGGATTGCTGGGATCGAAGAAGAAGCTGGTGGCCTGATAGTTGCGGACCAGCGTGTAGAACGCATTGGCATTCAGCACCAACTGCCGATCGAACAGCTCCGACTTGATCCCGAGCTCGACGTCGTCCGCCTTCTCTGGATAGACGACCAGGGGCGCGCGTGAGAGCGGGACCGACTGCGGTGGTGAGTTGTTGGTCGCACCCGCCTTGGCGCCGTGAGCGTAAGAGGCGAAGAGATTGATGTCCGGCTCGACCTGATAGGCGAGCTGCGCCGTCCATGAAACGTTGTTGCTCTTCGGACTGACGCCCGTCGAATCGATGTTCGGCACGGCTGGGTTCAGCACCGTACCGTCGAGATCGCGGTACAGCCCCATGGTCTTCTGCTCGAGCGTATTGCGCACGCCGATCGTGAGAGTCAGATCGTCCTGGATATGGTAGTTGCCCTGGGCGAACGCGGCGTAAGAGCGGGTGCGCAGCCGGCCCAGCACGATCTGGCTCTTGTTCAGGAATTGCGGCCCATAGGTAAAGGCCGTCGCTTCGTTGTTGCCGTAGATGAAGTCCTGGTTGGTCCGCTGTGCCTGCCAGAAATAATAGAGGCCGGCGGTGTAGTCGAAAGGGCCCTCGTCCTTCGGCGAATTGATCCGCAGTTCCTGGCTGAACTGCTGATCGTGATTCTGGACGTGCGCGTCCGGCAGCAAAGTCAGGTTAGTGCCGTCGGCGTCGTTGTGCGGCGAGAATCGCCAGAAGCGATAGCCGGTGATCGAGGTCAGTTTGTAGTCGCCGGGTAGATCCCAGTCGCCCTGGAGCGTGGTGCCGCCCTGTTGGACCGAGACCGTCTGCGGGTCGTTGATATTGGTCTGATACATGTTCTTCGGCGTCGGAATGACCGTAAGACCGGAGCCCGTCGGCCCGGCCTCGTGGGCCGCCAGCGCCGTGAAGAACGGGAACAGCGTGTTATTGGGCGCCGCCGAATAGAAGGTGGCGGCGACGCCGTCATGCTCGCGATTGTAATCGCTGATCAGACGGAAATTGAGGTCATCGTTGACGTTGAGCAGGAAACTCAGTCGAGCACCCTGACGTCCGATGTCGTTATTCCATTTCCCGTTTGCGATGCTCTGGACGAAACCTTCGCGGGTATGGTCGTAGACCGACAGACGCGCGGCCAGCACATTTTCGATCAGCGGCCCCGTAATGGTCCCGGCATATTGCTGGTTGCCCAGGTTGCCGACCGTGAATTCGGCATCGCCCCCCAGGGTAAAGCTGGGCGCTTTGGTTGTGATGTTCAGCGCACCCGCGGTGGTGTTCTTGCCGAACAACGTGCCTTGCGGACCGCGCAGATACTCCAGCTGATCGATATCGTTAAAGTCGAGGATCGCCATTCCGGGGCGCCCCAGATAAACGCCATCCAGATAGACGCCGACCGACGCCTCGAGCCCGTCATTGGCGGGGTTGTTGCCAAGGCCGCGCACCGCGATCGAGCTCTGGCGCGGATTGAGATAGGCCACGTTCATGTCGGGCAGCCGGTTCTGAATCTCCTCGATCCGCACTGTGCTGGTGGCGGCAAGGGACGAGCCGTTCAGCACGGTCAGCGGAATCGGCACCTCCTGCGCCTTTTCCTTTCTTTGGCGTGCCGTGACGACAATTTCTTCTGGCGCGTTGGCAGAGTTTTCCGCGCTGCCTCCGCCGACATTGCTGGGCGGCGGCAACAGCATGTCCGCTCGTGCGCTGTGGACGACCCCGCCGACCCCGATCAACAAGGCTATAGCGGACACTTGAACCGCCAATAGCCCTCGTCCTTTATAACGTTGGTAACGTCCGTTATTACGGATACTAAGCGCGCGAAGCATGAAAACCTCTCTTCGGGTCAGTCGCAACGGTGACTGAACTTTTTGATAATATTAACGAAATTCAGATTTTGAGACGGCCCTTCAGGGCCGACAGCGGCGACAGGAAACTGACAGCATAATCATCGCTTCGTACTCAGGATTGGCAAATTTATCTTACATACCACCTTAATATCTGATATAACGGATAATGATTTGGCTTTCATAACGCAATAGGAATTTTGCAGATGCGAACAAGATTTTTTGCTGGACAAAGATTTGAGCGTTTCCCAACAGCCTTGGCTCTAACGGCAATAATCGTCGCGAGCGCAACGCCGGCTGTGGCGGCGAGCACGGATAGCGGTCTGGGGACAGCCGACCAGATACGGATCGAGGCGCTGGCGGCACGGGTTCTCGCCACTCCCGAGGTTCAGGAGGCGCGGCGGGAGGTCGAGGATCTGTTTCACCGCAACCCCGCCGCCGCGACCGCTTCCGGCGGATCGACGCTGGACGAGGCAGTACGCGAAACCGTCCATGCCGCGGTGATCGACACGGTCGCGGATGACAAAGCATACCCGGCGCTCGTCTGGACACTGAATGCACCGCACCAATGGTTCAATCTCTCGGTGCCGGGCGCGCGCTATGGAATCGACAACCCGGACAATGTCTATCGTCTGGTCCTGCTCGATGGGACAGGCCACTATGAGATCAGGGGCCACCGCCACGGTACCGGACCGACGCAGTTCGGATTCGAACTTCTCGACGGCGCGCCGGGTCTCCACGGCATTGGCAAGCATCTTGCCTTCCTGTCGGACGACAACATCAAGACGAATGCCGACGGTTCGTTTACGATCGCCATCGATCCCGAACCAGCCGCGGGCCGCCCCAATCACATCCAGACGACCGCGGCGGCCAAAGCCTTGCTGATTCGCGACACGCTGGGCGACTGGTCGAGCCAGAGGCCGAACGACCTTGAAATCCGGCGCCTTGGCGCCGTCCTCGGCGAATTGCGCGGGATTCATGAACTGGCGCTCAGCGCCGCGCATAACCTCCCCGCCTTCGCCAGCTTCTGGCTCAATTTCCGCGATCATGCGTTGGGCAAGAATTTTGGCGGTCAGGTCAATGTGCCGGGCAAGGTGACCCCGCGCGAGGGCGGCTGGGGCTTTGCCGCCAGCGGGCAGTTCCAACTGCAGCCCGACGAGGCCCTGGTGGTGACGCTCGATCCGCTCGGCGCCAAATATGTCGGCTTCCAACTGACCGATCCGTGGGCGATCTCAACCGACTATATTCAGCACCAAGGCAGCCTGAACAATCACCAGGCGATCGCCAATGCCGACGGAACGTTCACTTACGTTATCGCCGCACGCGATCCGGGCGTCGCCAATTGGCTCGATACCTCCGGGCTCACCGAGGGCTTTTTCCAAATCCGCTGGCAGAAACTGCCGGCAAGCACCAATGCCGAGGGCGCGGTAAAGTCGGCAAAAGTGGTGAAGCTGATAAATCTGCCGCAGACCGCACCCGGCATTGTCGCCGTAACTGCGGAACAGCGTGCCAAAGCAGGCCACGACCGCACTGCCGGCTACGGGCATCGGTTGGAATAGAGGCGGGTGTTGCGGCAGGCGGAGACGTCACGATTCCGCCTGCCGCAACTTATAGAATCGCGCGTCGGCGCAACGCCGACGACATAACTTTGCTTACCGCATAGACGAGATTTCAAACTATCTCATTGAATCTTGACCGCCGGATGCATCAAAACTCGCAATCCGGGTTAAGCATATAATAAATGTAACTTGTTCAAGTATAGGATATAAATAGTGTTCAAGTGACTCTTTCTCCCTCTTCCATATTTATTTTTGCCGATCTGCATCCGTAATTGATCTTTCGACGTTTAGAGATGAGGCGGCCCTCATTTCGAATGGCCGAACCGGCGGGGAGAAATGGGCATGAGCAACAAAATATTAAGTTTTCTAATGACTGGTGCGGCGGTGATAGTGGCGGGCATGGCGTCCCCGGCAATGGCATCCAGCCATCGCGAGGCGCCCGGCATCACGATGGCGCCAAAGCTCGATGCGACCGACTTCTATATGTTCCGAAGCTATGAGGCGGGTCGTGCCGATTTCATGACCATGATCGCCAATTACCAGCCGTTCGAGGATCCGCGCGGCGGCCCGAATTACTTCCAGATGGATCCGGCTGCTTTCTACGACATCGATATCGACAATGTCGGCGACGGGCAGATCCATCAGGTCTACCGGTTCACTTTTCAGAACGCGATTCAGGGTCTGGCGGTGCCGGTCGGCAAGGATACCAACGCAATTCCTTTGATCAATGACGGCCCCATCGCGGGTTTCGGCGGCAAGACCTTGAACGTCGTGGAGACGTATAAGATCAACCTGCTGACGATGAAAAACGGTGCACTGGTATCGAACATGCCGATCACCAACATGAAAGGCGGTCTCTACTTTCATAAACCTGCCGACTATATCGGGCAAAAAAGCAATCCACACTACAACATCTATTCTGGGCAGTTCGTTGAAGAGGCGAAAATTCCCGGCTGTGCCACTGCGGCGAAGGTATTCGTCGGACAGCGCAAGGATCCGTTTTACATCAATCTGGGCGAGACATTCGATCTTGTGAATTACAAGAACCCGATCGGCGAAGCCAATGCCAACACCGCGACGGATACGCTGGCGGGCTTTAACGTCACCTCGATCGCCATCGAGGTGCCGATCAAATGCGTTAGGACAGCCGGCAATCCGATCGTCGGCGCCTGGACCACTTCTTACAAGGTCCTCACAATCGACAGCTCGCAGGAAATGTCGCGGTTGGGCAATCCGCTGGTCAACGAACTGGTCATCGGACTGCCGGACAAAGACAAGTGGAATGCCAGCCAGCCGTCGGGCGATGCTCAGTTCGCCAAGTATGTCACCAACCCGACGCTACCTGTCCTGCTGCATGCCCTATATCCCAGCTTGACCGCACCGACGCAGTTGCCGCGCCAGGATCTTGTCGCGGTGTTTCTGACCGGCGTCCCGGGTCTCAACCAGCCGAAGGGTGTTAAAGCAGCGGAAGAGATGCGGCTCAACACCACCATCGCGCCGATCGCGGCGGCAAAGCAGAATGCGCTGGGCGTGATCGCCGGTGACAATGCGGGTTATCCTAACGGGAGAAGGCCGGCCGATGACGTGACCGACATTTCACTCCGGGTTGTTATGGGCAAGCTCTATTCGCTTGGGCTGTTCGGCGGGGCGAAAAATGCACCGTCCGGCAATGTCGAGTTGACCGATGGCGTCCGCAAGAACGCGACGCAGTTCCCGCAGGCGTTCCCCTATCTCGTGGCTCCGCTGCCCGGCTCGCCGGAAACAGCGTACGAGGCGGCGGTGAAGGCCGATCGGTAAAGCAGAGCGCTTGACGGTTCGACCGTGCGCACTCTGTCCGTGACGCAACAACGCGGGGCGCGGTGGAAGGAATTCCACCGCGTCCCGTTTGTTGTGATTTGTCTTATCCTGTTTTCGGCGGGGCAACCCCGCGCTGCCCCCTATATTCCGGCCCAAGACGGCGATCTGGTTGCCGATCTGCCCACTGCCTCCAGCCCCGACGCGCGACGCGCGATGATGCTGCACAAGCTGCTGGCGCGTGCGCCGGACAGCCTCGAACTTGCGCTGCAAACCGCGGCAAAGGACATGGATGTCGCCCGCGCGCAGTCGGATCCGCGCTTTACCGGTTATGCCGAGGCGGCGCTGCAGCCCTGGTGGTCGCTGCCCGCCCCGCCTGTCCAGGTGCTGATGCTGCGGGCGACGATCCGGCAGAATCGTCATGATTTCGAAGGGGCGCTCGCCGATCTGGCGCAAGTTCTGAAAATACGGCCCCAGGACGGGCAAGCCTATCTGACACGCGCGGTAGTGCGGCAGGTGCGTGGTGAGTTTGCCGGAGCCGCCGACGACTGTGCGGCGCTCGGCAGGCTGACTGCCGGGCTGGCGGCACGCGCCTGCGCCGATTCCGTTGGCAGCGTCAACGGCCGGGCGGCTGACAGTTACACCGATCTGCGGAACGCCTACAGCATGACCGGCGCGGATGGCGATAAGAGCGTCCAGTCCTGGGTCTTGACGCTGCTAGGTGAAATGGCCGAACGCCAGGGCAAGACCGATCAGGCCGAAGGCTATTTCAAGCGGGCTTTGGCGCTGGGTTATAAAGACGGCTACCTCCTCGGCGCATACACCGACTTCCTGTTGGACCGGAATCGCCCGGCGGAAGTGGTCGCATTGTTGAGCGACCAGATACGCATCGATCCACTTTTGCTGCGTTTGGCGCTGGCCGAACAACAGCTTGGCGCGCCGTCGTTGGCGGCGCATGTCGCCGATTTGGGGCAGCGTTTCGCCACGGCGCGGGCGCGCGGCGACAGCGTGCACCGGCGGGAAGAGGCGCGATACCAACTCTTTCTAGCCAAAGATCCATCCCAAGCGCTGCGCCTGGCACAAGCGAATTGGACGGTACAGCGCGAGCCGGCGGATGTGCTGATTTTACTGCAGGCCGCACTGGCGGCCAACCCCGCAGCAGCCGAACCTGCACTGGTCTGGATACGAGACAATCGTTTCGAAGATGTCGATACCGATATTTTGGTTCGTCAACTGGGAAAAGGCCGGTCGTGATGCTGCATCGGCTGCTTTTGCTTGGGTTCGCACTCTGCCTGATGTCGGCGCCCGCCTGGGCGCATAAGCCGAGCGATAGCTATCTGACCGTTAAGACCGAGGGCGCACAGGTCACCGGGCAGTGGGATATCGCGCTGCGCGATATCGATTTCGCCATCGGCCTGGATGACGACGGCGACGGCAAGCTGACCTGGGGCGAGGTCAAGGCGCATCGCCTCGACATTGCCCAATTGGCGCTGCGTCACCTGGCGATCTCCGCCGACGGTGCAGCCTGTCCGCTTGACGACACCGAGCAGTTGATCGACCAGCACAGCGACGGCGGCTATATCGTCCTGCGCTTCAGCGGCACCTGCACGGCGGGCACGGCGAAAAACCTGACCGTCGCCTACAGTCTGTTCTTCGATGTCGACCCACAGCATCGCGGTTTGCTGAACCTGACCCGCGACGGCGTGGCCAGTACTGCCGTGTTCAGCCCGGCCCGGTCTTCGCTGACATTTGGCGCTGAGCCGGTCAGCTGGCTCAGCCAGTTTGCCGATTATATCCGCGAAGGCGTCTGGCACATCTGGTCGGGATACGACCACATCCTGTTCCTGCTGGCGCTGTTGCTGCCGTCCGTTCTCCGCAGGACGCCGGCCGGCTGGGTGCCGGCCGACAGCTTCAAGACGGCGTTGATCTCCGTTTTGAAGACGGTAACGGCGTTCACGATCGCGCATTCGATCACGTTAAGCTGCGCCGTGTTGGGCGTCATCGCGGTACCATCGCGATTGGTGGAGTCGACCATCGCGGCTTCGGTCGTAATCGCCGCGCTGAACAACATCTATCCTCTGTTCGGCGACAAGACATGGCCTGTGGCTTTCGCCTTCGGCCTAGTCCACGGGCTTGGTTTTGCGAACGTCCTGTTCGAGCTTGGGTTACCCAAGGAGACACTCTATCTGGCGCTGGTCGGGTTCAATTTGGGCGTTGAACTGGGCCAACTGACGATCGTTGCGACATTCCTGCCGGTTGCATTCCTGCTGCGCCCCTCGCGCTTCTATTCTCGGGGGATTCTGGTCGGTGGTTCGGCCTGCATTGCCGTTCTGGCGAGCGCTTGGTTTATCGAGCGCGCATTCGCCATCACGATCATCTGATATCCGACCTTGGCCACCTGTTTGAATCGTTATATCGAGAATGTATTGTTATATTGAATAATACAGCAATTTAAATATGTGATATGTGCTTCATAGTTAAATCCCGGCGTTACGTTGGTTTGGGGCGCGGCGGCATTTTCGCCGTAACATTGTCCTGTATTCTTCAGCAACCGACCACGCGGGCAGACACCGTTCCGGCGGAAAATGCGACCCCACAAAAGCGCGAAGAGATCGTCGTCACCGCGTCCCGCCGCGATCTGATCGGATCAGCACAGACGGCGAGCCAAGGTTCGGTCACGCAGGAAGAGCTGCAACTGCGGCCGGTATATCGCGTCGGCCAGCTGCTGGAGAGCGTGCCGGGCCTGATCGTCACCGTGCATTCGGGGGAGGCGAAGGCCTATCAATATATTCTGCGTGGGGTGAATCTCGATCACGGCATCGATTTCGCCAACTTCGTCGACGACATGCCAGTCAACCGGCCAAGCAATGCGCACGGTCAGGGCTATTCCGACCTTAATTTCGTGATCCCGCAGCTTCTCGCCGGCGTGGATTACACCAAGGGGCCTTATTTCGCGGAGCTTGGCGATTTCGGTTCGGTCGGGTCGGAGCATATGCGGCTGCTCGACGACCTGCCGAACCAGGTCGTGTTGAGCGCCGGCACATTGGGCGACGACGAGCTGTTCGCCGGCGGGACGTTACACTTCGATAATGGCGGGAAGTTGCTGGGCGCGGCCGATGTCAGCCGGGTCGACGGCCCCTATACCCATCCCGACAATTTCCGGAAGATCGCGCTCGCCGCTCGCTACAGCCGGGGCACAGATGCCGACGGCTACGGCCTGATGGCGATGTATTACAAAGGCCAGGGCCGCTTCTCCACCGACCAGCCGCTGCGCGCCATCCAGAGCGGCCTGATCGGCCTCTACGGCACGCTCGACCCGACCGATGGCGCGCAATCCAGCCGTTGGAGCCTGTCGGGTCATTACGGTGTCACCGGTGACAACTGGCAGCTGTCGGCTAACGCCTATGCGATCCACAGCACGCAGGTCCTGTGGAATAACTTCACCCACTTTCTGTTCGACCCGGTGAACGGCGACCAAGAACAGCAGGACGAAACCCGCAACACGTTCGGCGGCACAGTCTCGTTCACGCGGAACATGAGTTTCGGCGATATCGAGTCCGACACGACAATCGGCATGCAGGAACACTACGACACCGAGTTTGTCGATCGCCGCCATACGCGGCAACGCGAGGTTCTGGATTACTGCAACGACGGCGGCGGCGATTACTCAGTCGGCCAATATGCCTGCACCGCCGATCTGGTGAATGTAAACGACACCGGCCCCTTTATCTCCAACACCACGCATTGGCTGAGCTGGCTGCGGTCGACCGTCGGCATCCGCGAGGAATACGCGACCGGCGATGCACGCAGCGTAATCGGCGGCATTTCCGGTTCCACCCAGGCATTTCTGTTTCAACCCAAGGGAAGCGTGACGTTCGGGCCCTGGGCGAATACCGAATTCTATGTCAGCGCGGGCAAGGGCTTTCATTCCGACGACGTACGCGGCGTTGTCGGCTCCGTACCGCTGCAAGGAACCCAACTTGCCATCGGCCCGGTGCCGCTTCTGGCGCGGACCTATGGTGAGGAATTCGGTATTCGCAACGCCTCGGTCCCAGGCCTGCAGATTCAACTGGCCCTTTTCCGCCAGGATTTCGGGTCGGAAGAAATCTACGATCAGGACGCGGGCATGGATCAGGCAACGGCGCCCAGCCGCCGCCAGGGTTTCGAGCTGTCAGCTCAGTATCATCCCGTCGACTGGCTGGAGCTGAACACCGATCTAGCCGTCACCAAAGCCCGCTTCTTCAAGAACGAGCCGACGTTGCAAAGTTTCTATCAAATCGCCGGCGGCACCTACATCGCCAACGCGCCAAGCTACACGCTGTCATTCGGCGCGATCGTCGACAACCTAGGCCCCTGGTTCGGCGGTGCGGAGATGCGGATTCTCGGCCCCTATCCGCTGACCGACGGCCCCGCCAATCCACGGGGCAGCGGATACACCGAAACCAATATCGATATCGGCTACAAGGTCAGCGATGCGCTCAAGCTGCAGGTCGCGATCTTTAACCTGTTCAACCAAAAAGCCTATTCGTCCGAGTTCTACTACGCGACGAACATCAACCGGGCCGAGGCCACCAAATACCGCACGACGGGCATCGACGATTTTCAGGTACATCCGCTGGAGCCGATATCGGCGCGATTCACTATCACCGCAAACTTCTAACCGGCTGCAACCTCATCCAGGCCGATTGCTGACCGTCCTGAATCCCAGATGAGCGGCGCTGACCCTTAAGTCCCGACGATTGCGACTGTGAAAATCCGTCCAATGCCAACGGCGTCGATGGAAAACGATGTCGCGACGCTGACCATGCCGGACATGCTGCCAGGAGATTGAGTGCCAATGATGCCCAAAATATTACACGCGGTTTCTGAATAAGACGCTGTTCGAAACGACTATCAGTCTCGTCAAGTAACTCAGGGGTTTAAGCCGCATATCCGACGCAGACAAACGAATATAATTTCGGTTTGACATCAATATTTTTGCTTGTACTGAACCAAGCAACAGCTTGCTTGTGATCGGCGTTCATGGTGATGTCTGACGCCAGCAAAAAGAGTAGCTAACGCGCGCAAAGCGCCTTATGGCAGCTATCAGCACACCTAGGGGCCCTCTCTCTCATGGATTCAGCTATCGATACCGACTTCCTGCGGCGCGCCATTGAGTTCGCAAATCTTGACGCAGTACGCCTGGCGCTGTTCCAGCAGACCGGCGATCCGGAAATTCAGGCGCTGCCGGTCGCGGCGAAACTCGACCCCGAGGGTCGCGAGTTGCTGATCCGCAAGGCCGTTGCCTGGCTTGAAGACAACGCCACGACCGAGCCGCCGGCGGAGCCGCCTTTGCCCGAACTGCGCAAGCTTATGAACATGGCCACCGGCGTGGAAATGGGCGATCTGGAATTCGAGGCGCGCCGCGAGTTGCCGGCCTTCCGCCCGTTCCCCTTTACCGTGACAGGCTGGACCAACGGCAAGCCCAAACTGCCCGAAGGTTTCAGGGTCGCGATTATCGGCAGCGGAGTCTCGGGCATCGCGGCGGCCGTTCAGTGCGAATTGCTGGGCGTTCCCTACACGGTGCTGGAGCGCCGCTCCGAGCCGGGCGGCGTGTGGACTATCAATCGCTATCCCGACGTGCGGGTCGATACCCACTCGATCATCTATGAATACAGCTTTGAGAAGAATTACCGCTGGAATGAGTATTTTGGCCGCGGGCACGACGTTCGCGCCTACTTGACCCATGTGTCCCAAAAATACGGCGTGTTCGCCAACACGCGCTTCGACAGCGACGTAAAGCAGGCGACCTTCGATGAAGCGCGCAACATCTGGACGCTTCGGTATGAAACCCCGAACGGCGTCGAGACCATCGAAGCCAATGTCATCATTTCGGCGTCCGGCCTCTTCGCCAATCCCCGTGTCGTGGAATTCGAAGGCCGGGACAGCTTCGAAGGGCAAATCGTCCATCCGTCCATGTGGCCGGCCGACCTCGACCTTGCGGGAAAGCGTGTCGCCGTCGTCGGCAACGGTTCGACCGGTGTGCAAATCCTCGGATCGATCGCCCGTACCGCTGAACAGGTCCATGTCTTTCAACGGACCCAGCAGTGGATCAGCCCGCGCGATAAATACGGGAAGCCGCTTGAGCCGGAAATCGCCTGGCTGCTGGAACACTTCCCCGGCTATTGGAACTGGTGGCGCTATATGCAAACCGCCGCCTTGTTCGAAACGCACGCTTTCCTGACGGCGGATGCAGAATGGCAAGCACAGGGCGGCAAGGTGAACCCGCGGAGCGATGCGCTGCGCGATTTCCTGACGCAATATATCAAGACAGAAACCGGCGGCCGCGAAGATTTGGTCGCACGCCTTATTCCCGATTACGCGCCCTTCTCACGCCGCCCTGTAGTCGATAATGGCTGGTATCGCGCCCTGACGCGCGACAATGTCGAATTGGTCACCGATCCGATCGCACGGTTGACGCCATGCGGCATCGAGACAGACGACGGCAAACTGCGTGAAGTCGACGTCATCGTCACCGCGACAGGCTTCGAAATCGTCAAGTTTCTGTTGCCGGCACGCTATAGCGGCAAGAAAGGGCGCGACCTGCATGAAATGTGGACGGCGGCCGACGGGCCCCGCGCCTACCTCGGCATGATGGTACCGGAATTCCCCAATTTCTTCATGCTCTACGGCCCGAACTCGCAGCCGCTGTCCGGCGGGACGGGCCTGCACGCGTGGTATCTGGTATGGGCGTCCTATGCCGCGCAGTGCATCGTGCGAATGGTCGAACAGGGCCTGTCGCGCGTCGAGGTCAAGCGCGAGGCCTACGAACGCTACAACGCCGACCTGGACAAGGCCGGCGCTGACCTGATCCTGATGAAAAAGGAAGGCGGCGTCGAAAAGAACTATTACGTCAACAACGAACACGGCCACCTGCAGGTCAGCGCCCCCTGGATTAGCCAGGAGTTCCACCGCATGTGCACCCAGGTCGACTGGGACGATTTGGAGCTTTCCTAACGGTTATAGGCCCCGCCTCTGACCAGCCGGCCCGGCAACGCGCCCGTCGGAATCCCGGCGCGATAGGTGACGACGCCGCTGACGATGGTGACCGCATAACCGTCGGCATCCTGGATCATGCGTTTCCCACCCGCCGGCAGATCGGCAACCACATGGGGTGGGTGCAGGGTCAAGCGGTCGTAATCGATCACGTTGATGTCCGCCTTCATACCTCGCGCGATCAACCCTCGGTCCGTTAGGCCGACAGCCAGCGCGTTGGCGCGGGTCAGGGCGTTGACGGCACGCGGCAGGGCGAGGCGCGGCCCTCTCGCGCGGTCGCGGGTCCAATAGGCGAGCAAGGTGGTGGGAAAGCTGGAATCGCAGATCATCCCGTAATGCGCCCCGCCGTCGCCCAATGCGATCAGTGCATCGGGATGTTCGATCATCGTGCGCACCGGCTCCAGCGTGTTACCGACGAAGTTCGCGGCGGGCAGTAGGAAGATCGCCTTGCCGTCCGATTCCAGCATCAGGTCATAGATGAATTCGCGCGGCGACACGCCGGCCCGCGCCGCGCGGGCGCCAACCTTGTCGTCCGGACTCGGTTCGTAATCCGGCGGGTCACCCAGTGGGTACATGTCGGCATCCTGGCTGGCGAACCAGACGTGGATCGGGTTCTCGTGGACCGGCGATTCGGAAAGCAGGCGCGACTTGAGTCGCGGATCGCGCATCGCGGCTACCCGCTCAGGCAAAAGCAAGTTTTCGATGGCGCGGTAGCTGGGATTGAAGCGAAAGGGATGGAAAGACAGGTCCAGCCCGAGCATGACACCAACGCCGCGTGGAAAGACTTGGGCTTTGATCGGCACACCTTCGCCTGTCGCCTGTCCCAACAGGTCCAACGTCAATGGCATGGCGTCGGGAAATTGCCCCGTCTGCATCAGCGAGAAGGACAGCGGCCGCCCGGAACGCTCGATCAGCCGGCGCATCATCGCCATCTCAACAACCGGATCGCGTCCTTCATGGACGCCGGGAATAATCTGGAATACGCCGCCGCCGGCCTGGCGCAAACCTTCGGCTAACGCCAGCAGTTCCTGTTCCTCCGACGTTACGGTCGGCGCCAGCGTGCCGTCGACCGCGCGGTGCGCCATTGAGCGGGAGGTGGTGACGCCGATTGCGCCGGCCTTCACTGCCTCGGCCACGATGCGGCTCATCTCCGCCATGTCCGCCTCAGTCGGCGGCTCGCGGTCGGCACCACGCTGTCCCATCACGTTGACGCGCACCGGCCCGTGCGCGATCTGCGCGGCGAAATCGATATCCGCCTCGCGCTTGTCCAGCGCGTCGAGATAGTCGGGAAAGCTTTCCCAGTTCCACGGCACACCCTCGGTCATCACGACTTCGGGGATGTCCTCCACCCCCTCCATCACCTTGACCAGCATCGCCCGATGCTCCGGCTTGCAGGGCGCGAAGCCCACGCCGCAATTGCCCATCAATACTGTTGTGACTCCATGGAGCGAAGACGGCGCCAGCCGGTTTTCCCAGGTGACCTGGCCGTCATAGTGGGTGTGGATATCGACAAAGCCGGGGGTGACGATCAGACCCGCAGCCGAAATCTCTTCGGCGCCCTTGCCGGCAACCGCACCAACGGCGGCGATCTTGCCGTCCTTGATTGCCACATCGGCGGCATAGGGAACGGCACCCGAGCCGTCGATCACCGTTCCACCGCGAATGACGATATCGAATTCAACGATCATTCAATCCTCCCGTCTGACGAGCCGAGCATCGACCATTCGCCGAAACTTCACCATAGGCACGCATTCCACGGAACAAACAGACAGATTACGGAGATTTAATGCAGCGGAAAGATGGAAATCATCCGCCCCGGCCGTATATCCCAGTAATCCTCCTGCCTTTAGGAGGCTGGTCAGCTACGAGGAAAGAAAAAATGCGTTTATCACCCTACGTTCTACCGGTTATCCTAGGTTTGGCCGGAGTGGCCGCTCTTCCTGCGGGGCCCGCGTCCGCACAAATCGGCATCGGCATTACCGTGGGCTTCGCCCCGCCTGCCCTGCCCGTGTACGTTCAACCCCCCATTCCCGAGCCAGGCTTTATCTGGACGCCGGGCTATTGGCATTATGAGGCGGTCGGCGGCTATTACTGGGTGCCGGGCACCTGGGTGCGTCCGCCGCGTGCCGGCTTGCTGTGGACCCCGCCTTACTGGGGTTTCGCTGGCGGAGCCTATGGATTCCATTCCGGCTATTGGGGCGAACATGTCGGCTTCTACGGCGGCATTAACTATGGCTTCGGCTATGGTGGCAACGGCTTCGAAGGCGGACGTTGGGAAGGCGGCGCGTTCCGATATAACAGCGCCGTGAACAACTTCGGCAACACGCACATCACGAACGTCTATAACAAGACGGTGGTCAACAATACGACCATCAACCGGACCAGCTTCAATGGCGGCGCCGGCGGCGTGCAAGCCCGCGCCAATGCGGAAGAGGAAGCGGCGGCACGCGGCCCGCACGTCGAACCGACGGCCGATCAGCTTCACAACCGCGAGGCGGCAAAAGCCGATCCGCAGTTCCGTGCATCGGCAAACCATGGCCGGCCTGCGGTTGCCGCAACGGCAAAGCCGGGCGACTTCAAAGGCGCGGCAGTCGTGCCGGCCAAAGCCGAAGGCAATGAAAAGCCCGGCGAGGCCGCCAAGGCCGGCGCACAGGAAAAGCCGGGCGAAGTTGCCAAGGAAAAACGCGACGCGGCCGCCAAGGAAAAGGCTGGCGGCAATGAGCCGAAAGCCGGCGCCAAGGAAAAGCCGGGCGAGGTCGCCAAGGAAAAGCGCGACGCGACTGCCAAGGAAAAGGCCGGCAGCGACGAGCCGAAGGCCGGAGCCAAGGCAGGCGGCAAGGCACGGGCCGGCGCAACAGCGCGGGCCGGTGCAGATGCCGGTGCCAACGCCGGCGCGAAAGAGCCCGGCGCGGAGCGCCCGGCCGCGAAGGCGCGGACGCCCAAGGCTCCGGGCGCTCAGCGTCACGCTCCGGCAGCGCGTCCCGACGGTGCGGCACCCAAGCCGCCGCGTGCGGCCGCTCAGCATCCGGGGGCGGCTCCGCATCCTGCGGCAGCTCCCCGTGCGGCCGCCCCTCATCCGGCGGCCCGTCAGGCCGGCGGCGAGAAGAAGCCCGAGCATCAATAGCCAGTATGCCTGCGGCCTCTCATGAGGTCGCGGGCAGCGCGCTTATCGGGTTGCTAGCGATACGGAATGGGGTCGGCCTTATCGGGCCGGCCCTTTTTCTTTGCTAGGACGCCTCGGCGCCCCGCGCGGCCAGCGCCGGCTGGACGGTCAGCGCACTCAGAATGGCAGCAGATAGGTCATGGGCAGCAATGTCCCGCCGCAAGCCTGGGCCGCGATCGCCATGCCAAATCACGTAGTCGCTGGTGGTATCGTGAAAATCGAGCGCCGGAAACGCCGCTGGAAAACTGGGCAGGTGGTCGCCGTAGAACGCGCATAGGCCCGGCCTGTCCAAGCGCCCGAGTTCAGCGGTCAGCGAACCCAACATCGCATCGGCGTTCCTGGCGCCTTCGATGAAGCGGGCAAGAGACGCTTTCTCCGGAACATCCGGAACCTTCGCCAACGCATCCATCGCCGTCATCTGACCGCGCAGCGGCTCCCAAGGCCCGTGATTCTCCATCGTGACGATAAAGACGAAAACGCTGGGACCCTCTTCGCGTAAAATATCGAATGCGACCGCACCGGCCGCCGCATCGGAAATATAGCCGTTGCTTCGCGGTGCACCCTTGAATGCTTCGTCGCCGATGAATGTATCGAAGCCGAGATTGAGCATCACCTGGTCGCGCCCATAGAAGGTCCGGTCGAACGGATGCAGGCAGATCGTCCGGTAACCCTCGGCCCGCAACCGGGAAGCGAGCGACGGCAATTTGGTGCGCGCAAGGGCGAAATACGGGTTAAAGCGATCGAAGCCGCTCGCCTCGTCCGACATCCCGGTCAAGACGGCGAATTCGGAGCGTATCGTATTGGCGCCCCAGGCCGGAACGCTGAGCAGGCCGGATTGCACCCCAGAACGCCGGCAGGCGTCGAAATTGGGCAAGAGGTCAGGTGCGATCCCCGGATGAAGACGCCGAAAGTCGAAGAACGACTCGGACTGCACCAGGACGACCGGAGTCGCATTGGGTGACCGACGGACGAGTGTGGCCGGCGCCGAACGGGCAGCCGCGGCCTGGCGGGCCGGACGTTCGGCCCGGGCGATGAAGCTGTAGGTGAACTGGATCGCCGACGGCCCCAAGGTGGCGGCGTCGACGAACGGCTCTCCCGTTGGGGACAGGCGTCGAAACGCCTGTGCGGTGCGGCCGATATAGGGGCCATGGATCGCCCAGCCGATGCTCCCTACAACGGTCGCTACAGCGGCCACGCGTATCGCGGTCAACTGCCAAATCGGTTGGTCCCAAATAAAAGCCACCACAAACAACACGAACACGAGCAGCGCGACGAGGATAACGCGCCAGGGCCCGGCGAACGGCAGATAGAGGTCGGGGTGGCGAATGAGCTCGCGCAGTTCGGATATGTCGGAAAAGACGGCGGGCTCGCGCAACGTCGCGCGCTTGATCAGATCTGTGAAGGCAAAACCGCCCATCAGGGCAAGGCAAAGAATTCCGGCGAAAACCGGCCGCGCGGTGAGTGCGGTGAAGACGGCGAAACCGATGATCGTCGGCGCCAGATCGGCGGCCAGCGCCATGTCCCAGCGGAACCGGGTTTGCGCGACCACGCGCGGGAGATACCAGCCCAGCAGTGCAAGCGCCGTTCCGATGAGTAGATGCATCAACGGCATCGCCGCCCCCGTCAGCCCGACACGATGTGGAAGCGGTTGGCGCGCATGATCGCATCCCCGAAGACAGCCGGGATAAGGTCCGCCAGCCGAAGTCCCAGAACCAGAATAGATGGAAACGCTACGCGAGACGCCCGCCGGTCGATCCCGCGCTTCACGATTGCCGTCGCCTGCTTCAATGTGAACAGGAACGGCGTCCCGCCCTTGAAACGGTCGGTCATCGGAGAGGAAAAGAAGCCCGGACATACGACGGTGACGGAAATCCCGTGCGGCCCGAGCATCGCACGGATCGCCTCGCCATAAGCCCTGACACCGGCTTTGCTGGCGCTGTAGGCCGGGCTGTAGGGAAGGCCGCGATAACCCGCGATGGACGAAACGACGACCACGCGTCCCGCCCGCCTGGCAAGGAAATAGGGCAGCAACGGTTCGACCGTATTCATAACGCCAAGAAGGTTGGTGCGGACTTGCCGCGTCGCCAGTTCCAGGCCCTCGGCCGCCGATCCCGGCGCCGGGCCACCCGACGTCCCGGCGTTGGCGATGACCAGATCGACCGCGTTGCGATTTTCAAACGCGTCGATCCACGCCGGCAATTGGTCGGCGTCCGCGACATCCATCGCAGCAAACTCAACAGTGGCGCCAGCATCCCGGCAGTTCTGCGCGACGTCCTTGAGCTTGGCCTCGCTTCGGCCGATCAAACCCAATATGACACCAGGGTGTGCGTAGGCGCGGGCCAACTCCGCGCCCAGACCGCTCGATGCACCGGTGATCAGGATCGTGCCCAATTTGGAGCGCCCAGAAATTGGTTTCGCCCTTATAGAAGGCTCGACGCGGGCTGCATGTCCTTGTTGACCGTCTGGACCATAACCTCATCGCCCAGAAGCGCCGGAGCCCGCACGTCCCGCATGCTTGTCTCCAGCCGCTGTATTGTTCCATCGACGGCCAGGGTCAGCCCGTCTTTGCTGAAAAAACCGCCATTGACCTGGGTGCGCGCGACCGCGACGCGCCGGAAAGCATCGAATGTGGCGGGATCGGGGGGAGCCCCGTTGGCCCAAAACGCATCCAGCGAACCCTGGAAAGTCAGGTCCGGCATGTCATAGATCGCCTCGCCCATGGCAATAACCGGCTTGCTATACGACAGCGCAAGGAAGCCGACGGTGCTGTTGACCAGTACGACGCCCTCGCACTTTTTGATCAACGCATCCAGGTCGCCGCCCTCAAGATAGATAATCCGGTCACCAACGCCCGCCGCGGCTGCAACCTGCTCCACCATCGCGCGCCAATTGGTCAATGCGTTGTCGAGTGGATGCTCCTTGATGACAAGCACCGCCTCCGCAGGGGCCTTCGTGGCGAACGACTTGACGACAAATTCAATCGACGGCGCGATCCGTCCGAATGACGAATGATTGCGGATTTGCGAATCGCAATCCAATTGCAACGGGAAGAAATAAAACGGCCGCCCGCCGGTCATCACCCGGTTCATCCCGCGATCGGTCCGCCGTTTCGCGGCCGGCTTCTTGGCGAACTGACGCAGCCAGCCGGCATATTCGACAAACGGATGCCATGGACGGTGCGTGCGATATTTTGGGAAACGCCAGCGTAACGCCACCGACGCGACATTATAGGCAACGTCCTCGAAAGCGCGCCGGCGGAAGGAACCGACCACCGGTTGGCCGGGATCCCATTCGGGAACGGCGAGAACCGCATTGCGGTACCAGCTTGGATCGCGCGGAAGGCTCGAATTGCCGTTCACGCCGCCTTTTTCCACCGTGACCCAGTTCGGCCGGATATAGCCCTCGTCGACGACATAGACCCTGACGCCCCGCAGGGTTGCCAGACGTACTGCTTCCTTGTGCAACGGCCGACAGTCACCGAACAGGATGATGTCGGTGACGTTCCACTCCACCAGCTTGTCTTCCAGGTACTTAGGCCACGCGGAGAAGTCTTGGGAAAAGCTGACCGCTCCCTTCAACGACCCGAACAGCAGATCGCCCCCGTTGAAG
Organism: Alphaproteobacteria bacterium; assembly: GCA_965276835.1. Lineage (GTDB taxonomy): Bacteria > Pseudomonadota > Alphaproteobacteria > BOG-932 > Roseiterribacteraceae > BOG-932. The sequence goes on along the minus strand of OZ255631.1, from coordinate 4,867,019 downwards.
TTGATGCGATGGACGTCGTAGCCCATCGTATCGAGGGCCTGACCGAGCTTTTGGAAAAAGCGGGTCGCCATTCCCTGCAGAAACAAAAAGCTGCGTTGATCCTTCATGTCTTCTACCTCTTATCGGGAGTTTGACGCGATAGACGGACGCCGCTTCTGAACGAAGCGCATGAATTCACCCTGCAAACGGCGGAGCGCGATCAACGGACCCGCCCGCCACACTTCGGGGCGCGAAAGCCGATCGATCACGACTTCCGGTCCGCAGGGAAGCCGCAGAACCGGGTCGAAATAGGATGGATAGAGAATAAGGGCGCCGGCGACAAGTTGTTCGAGCGAAAGCGGTTTCTGTCGGTGCTGCACTGGCGCGAAATCCATGGTCAATCCCCAGCCAGCATAGAAAGGCTGACCGTAAGTTACAACATAGCGGTTACGGATAAGCGCCTCGAATCCTGCGAGAGACGTTAGGGTGTGAACCTCATCGACCGCAGAAATGATCGCTGCGCTCGAAATTCCTCGAATGACCTGGTCGGCGACGGCCAAAACCTCATCGTCCGGCAGGGCCCCCGGGCGATGGCCGGCATCTACGTCCGGGTGGGGTTTATAGAGAATAAATGCGTCAGAATTGAGTTCGCGGACACGCTTCAGCAGATCGAGATTGCGGTAGATTCCGGCGCCGCCAAGCGCCACGGACCGATCGTTCTCGACCTGCCCCGGCACAAAGATAACACGCTGTCCCGGCGGAGCAGAAATCTGCGGCGACACCGAACCGACATTGTATTTAGTGATACCGCGCTCGACCATCATGCTGATCAGACGTCGGGCCCGATCGATTTCTTCCGGGCCGAATTCCGTTTCCAGCAAGATTTTGTCCAATCCGCTCGGTCGCGACGGATCGAAATAAATACCCGTCCTGTCCAGAACGACCGACGCCGCGGGCATGAAATCCGCGCCCAGGCCGACCGAGCGCACGAACCCGTCCTCGATATGGATGACTTGGACACCGGCGGCGGCGGCCAGTGAAGCCAGTTCGGCCGGCTCGCGGGCTGCCCAGACGGCAATCGCGCCGCCGCGTTTGACCGCCGCATCGACAGCCGCTTTGGCGGTGCTTCGAAACAGCGGGGTTCGCCCGCCCGCCGACAGAAAATCCTGCATCCGGCGGCGCTTCCAGAACGACATGCCCAGACACACGGCAATGCCCTGCATGACATTTGCCGTCCGCCGCAGGTCGCCGGCGATCGACAATGCCTCTTCGAAAGAGCAGGCGTCGCCTGTATAGGGATTGGTATAGCGGGTCGACAACAGGCAGGCGGCGGCAAAGGCGCGCTGGCTTCGCGGTTCGTCGCCCGACATCCCGATACGCTTGAGGCAGACCTCGGAGCGCTGCAAAAGATCGGGCGCATCCCAGCTTTCGCTCTGCACAACAGCAGCGAAATTATCCGCCAAAAAAACGCCGAGAGCAGGAACGCGCGCCGCCAGCGATGCTGGAATTCGCAACACGTCCTCGGGCATAAACTCCGCGCAGTCACCCAGTCCGATAGGCTGGCTGCCTTCACGGGTCGCGGTGCGGCGCAGAGGCTGGCTCATGCGCAGTCGCTATAAAAAATGAATAATGTCATATGGACCCGCAGATTAGGCGATTAATCCTGAACCATCTCAGGCGTTAAGGCAAGTATTGGGACTTTTATTCCAGTTTATTTGCCTAAAAGGCCAGATGATTGTTGCGCCGCGCCAACCCTGCGGAATCAAGCTATTTAGATGAAAAAGCGCAGGATTTTCTGTTCCGGTTAGGCACTGGGGTCTGCGAACATTGTGAGCAGTGTTACGAAAGGTTACAGCGCGAGCGATGACGCGCTGCACCATTTTCGTTCCAATTTCACGTGCTTGGCTATGCCCCCATCGCTGACTCCGTTACGACCGGCGCGACGGTCCAGGCGCCTGAGGGCGTCCGCTGCAACCCCGCGGCGGCGAGCCCGCCGCCATCGACATGGATGGTCGTACCCGTGACCCAGGCCGACAGACCGGTTGCTAGATAAACCGCCGCGCCGGCGCTGTCGTCGGGCACGCCGAACCGGCCCAGCGGAATTGTGCGCTTGGCCGCCGCCTCAAAACCCGGGCGGATGAACATCGCCAGCGACACCTGTTCGCTGTCCGTGGTTTCCGGCGCAATGGTGTTGACCCGTATTCCGTCATTCGCCAACTCGATCGCCAGCCCCCGCGTGAAGCCGGTGACGCCATGCTTGAAGGCGGTATAGGCGATATTATAGGGGCTGCCGCGAAAGCCTTCGATCGACGAGATATTGATGATGCTGCCGCCCGGACCGCTTTTCCGCATCAGCGGGATTGCCGCCTTGGTGACGATGAACAAATGCTTGAGATTGATGTCGTACAGCGCGTCGATTTCCGCCTCCTCCATCGTCTCCAGCGTCTTGAAGCTGCCCAGATGGTGGCCGACATTGTTGACCAGCACATCCAGCCGGCCGAACTTGGCGGCGATTTCCGTCATCGCTTTATTGACCTCCGCCGCCTTGGTTACATCCGCCTGAAGCACCAATGCGTCGATGCCCGCGCCCGACAGCGCCGCGCGGGTCGGCTCGATCTTTTTGGCGTCGATCTCCATCACCGCGATCTTGGCGCCTAGGGCGCCCAAGGCTTCGGCGATTGCCTTGCCGATGCCGGCGCCGGCGCCGGTGACGAGCGCGACCTTGCCGCTGAGCGTGATTTCCATGATCTTCCTTCCCATGCCTGTTTTCTCGAGCGAGCGCCCCAGTTGATCCATCGACCCTATTCGAATTCGCGGGCGAAATCACCGGGCGTCCACCGCTCATGGTGACGCCTGCCCTGATGACCGTGTTCGCGCTTGTCGCCGCCACGGCGGCAACGGCGTTGGCCGCGCGCAGGTTGGGGGTTCCGGATTCGATCATGCTGGTAATCGTCGGGCTGGGCGTCGGGTTTATTCCCGACATGCCGCGTGTGGCGATCAAACCCGACCTGGTCCTGACGCTCCTGTTGCCGCCGCTGCTCTATTCGTCAGGCGTCGGCATGAGCTGGCGCGGCTTCAAGGCCAATATCTGGCCGATCATGGTGCTGGCGGTCGGCTGCGTGCTGTTTACCGCAACCGCGGTCGCGGCTGTGGCCCATTATCTGCTGGGCCTTCCATGGGCGGTCGGCTTCGTTCTCGGCGCGATCGTCTCACCACCTGACGCGGTTGCGCCGATGGCGATTGCCCGCCGCTTCTCGGTGCCCGAACGCATCCTGACCATTCTGGAAGGAGAAGGGTTGGTCAACGACGCGACCGCGCTCATCCTGTTCAGCTTTGCAGTGACCGCCGTCGGCACCGGCCACTTCTCTTACGCCGGGGCTGTCGGCAAATTCGCGGCGATCGTCGGTGGAGAGCTAGCCTGGGGCTTGGCGGTCGGCTGGGGTACGCTGTTCGTGCGCCGCTGGGTTCGCGATTCCCACGTCGAGATCGCGGTGTCGTTCCTGACGCCGTTCGTTGCTTTCTGGGTGCCTGAGATATTGGGCGGATCGGGCGTGTTGGCGACTGTCACGACCGGCCTGGTGGTCAGTTGGAACGGCCCCCGCTTTATCTCGCCGGCTACGCGTCTTCAGGGTTTCTTCGTCTGGGATTTGATCACCTATATGATCGAGGGCGTCATCTTCCTTTTGACCGGCCTGCAGGCGCGCATCGTCGTCGACAATCTGAACCGCGGCGAGTGGCGTTATCTTCTGACGGCGGCCGTCGTCGTCAGCGCAGTGGTCGTCATCGTTCGATTCATCTGGGTTTTCCCTGCCTATTACCTGCCGCTGCTGTCGGCGAAAATCCGCGCGCGGTCGCCGGGATCGCACTGGCGCTATCCGCTCGTCATCGGCTTCACCGGCATACGCGGCGTGGTCTCGCTGGCGGCCGCTTTGTCGATCCCGTTCACCGTCAACGATGCCCCCTTCCCCGCACGCGGGCTGCTGCTGCTCGTCACCTTCTCGGTCATCCTGGTAACCCTCGTGGGTCAGGGATCGACATTTTCGAGCGTCGTGCGTGCCTCAGGTCTGGCCGCCGTCGGCAGGCGCGAAGCCAGTGCGCGCAAACGCAAGGAGCTTGAGGATCGCCTGACCGGAATCGAGGATGTCCTGTCCAAGCTGGACGAATTGGAAAAAGACGGTGCCGACGTTGAGATCGTCGCGGCACTGCGCCGGCGGCAGACCGACCGCCATGCCGAGTTCGCCGTGGCGTGCGACCGCGGTCGAAAACGCCCGCCAATCACGGAATCGGCGCGGCTGCAGCTTGAACTGGTCGAGGTCGAACGCACCAGCATGGCCCGCCTCTATCATGCCGGACAGCTCGACGACGGGGCGCGCCGGCGGATCGAGCGGGAATTCGACCTGGAGGATTCACGTATCCGCCACGCGGCGGAAAGCGGTTCAGGCGATCTTCCCGAGGACATGCCATAAGGTTGCGATCGCGATCAACAGTACACATTCGATCGCGACCTCGGTGGCGCCCAGCACGTCGCCGGTGTGGCCAGCGATCTGCCAGCGCGCCAGCCCAGCCATGGCCAAGGCCGTCAGGGCGCCCAGGCCGAGCACGACGATCGCCAGCACCGGCGCCAGCAGCAGGAATGGCGTGACCAGCGCCACCGCCAGCCCCAATGTAGCACTCCATTCCGGGACGTGCATCGATGCGGCAAGCCCGTCGGCCCGCGCCGGTTTCAGGAGCAAAAGCGGCCCGATCATACCGGCCCGCGCGATTGTCGCGACAACGACCAGCACAATCAGCACCGTCCGCGGTTTGCCGATGCTGACAACGGCGGCAACGCGGATGGCGGCCGACCAGATCAGCGCCATGGCGCCATAGCTGCCGATCCGGCTGTCGCGCATGATCTCAAGCTTGCGGTCCATCGTCCGCCCGCCACCGAACCCATCGGCGACATCCGCGCAGCCATCCTCGTGAAAGGCGCCGGTCAGCATTGTCGTAATGCCGAATGCCGCAAGCGCGGCAAGCACCGGCGGCATCCCCACCCAATAACCGCCCCAATAGGCAAGGCCGCCGACCGCGCCGACCAGCAGCCCGACCAGCGGGAATACCCAGGCGGTCCGCCCGAGGTTCGGCGCCGATTTGGTGAAACGGCCTGTCGGCAAGCGGGTTAACAGCGCGAAGCCATGCAACAGATCGGACAGCATCGCTTAGGGCCTGTTGTCCACGGCTGCTTCGGCGAAAGTCGCCATGCCCGTATGGCAGGCGACCGCAGCGCGCAGCAGTGCGACCGCAAGCGCGGCGGCCGATCCTTCACCCAGGCGCATGCCCAGATCGAGCAACGGCCGCAGGCCGAGTTCCGACGCCAGGTCACGATGACCCATCTCCGCCGACACATGCGCCAGCTGTGTATGCGCCAAGGCCCCGGCATGCAGCAGGGCCAGGGGCGCGGCGGCCGCGGTGCAGATGAAACCGTCTAGCATCACCGGCACGCCCCGATGGCGGGCGGCCAAGGTCGCGCCCAGAATCGCCGCAAGTTCCCGTCCGCCCAGCGCCATCGCGGCGGCCAGAGGATCGTCCAGCAAATCTGAATGGCGCGCCAGCCCGGCATCGATCGCCGCGCGTTTCCGGCCTAAACCATCATCGTCGATCCCGGTGCCGCGCCCGGCCCAGCGCAAGCCGCCGCCGCCGAATAGGGCGGCCGCGACGGCGGCGCCGGCGGTCGTGTTGCCGATGCCCATCTCACCCAGGCAGAGCAGATCGGCGCCGGGCGTCAAGGCGTCATATCCCGTGCTGACCGCGTCCAGGAATTCCGCCAGATCCATCGCCGGCGCCTGGGTGAAATCCGCCGTTGGCCTATCCAGCGCTAATGGAATGACCCGCAACGTTGCCCCGACCGCTTGGGCGATCTGGTTGATCGCGGCACCGCCATGCGAAAAATTTGCCGCCATCTGCGCGGTGACGCTGGAGGGATAGGGCGAAACGCCTTGCGCCGTCACGCCATGATTGCCGGCGAAGACCAGAACCGAAACAATGTCCAGCCTGGGTATCGGCCGACGTTGCCAGTGCGCCAGCCAGGCGACCAGATCCTCCAGCCTACCCAGGCTGCCCGGCGGCTTGGTCAGTTGGGCCTGCCGGGCGGCAACCGCCGCCGACGCTGACGCGTCGCCGCCCGGCAGATCAAGGCAAGCGGCGCGCAGCGATTCAAGAGTGGTGAAGAAAGGCATGGAAACTCGGGTATCGGGCGTGGTGGAAGCACCGGCGCTATTGGCGTATAAACCCTTCCCCGCTTCCGCTCAAAGGTCACACCGTCATCCCTGATCTGCCTCACGTTACACTGGTGCTGGGCGGTGCGCGGTCGGGCAAGAGCAGCCATGCCGAACAACGGCTGACGACGGCCCATCCTGCGCCCTGGATTTATATCGCCACCGCCCAGGCGCTGGACGATGAGATGCGGGACCGCATCGCCGAACATCGGCGGCGGCGCGGCGACGGCTGGCAGACGGTGGAAGCCCCCATCGATTTGGCCGGCGCGTTGCGGACCAGCCGGGAGACGCCCGTTCTGGTCGACTGTCTGACCCTCTGGCTAACCAACTTGATGCTGGGCGATCACGATATCGCTGCGGCGACAGACGCGTTGGAAGCCGCACTCGCCGACCGGACCGGACCGACCATCCTGGTCGCCAACGAGGTCGGTCTGGGGATCGTGCCGGAGACCAAACTGGGCCGCCTTTTCCGGGACGAGGCGGGACGCCTGAACCAGCGGATCGCTGCAAGCGCCGGCCATGTCGTTCTGATGGTGGCCGGGCTGTCGATCGCGGCGAAATAATCCGTGAAGATCGTCCTGATCCGCCATCCCGAGCCGTTGGTCGAACCCGGCATCTGCTATGGCCGCCGGCTGGATCTGGCGCTGACCGTGAAAGGCCTGCGCACCGCGGCCGAACTTGGCGCAAACCCGGTTCTCGCCGGATCGAAATGTGTCTGGAGCAGCCCAGCGCAACGTTGCCGTATCGCTGCCGAAATGATCGCGGAGACACTGCAACTGCCGCTTGCGATCGATCCGCGGCTGCATGAGTTCGATTTTGGCGAGTGGGAAGGGCGCAGATGGGACGACATACCGCGCGCCGATTTCGACCGCTGGGCCGCCGAACCGCTGACCTTCCGTCCGCCCGGCGGCGAGACCGCGCAGGAACTGGTCGACCGGACCACGGATTTCGTGAATGACCGCCTTTTGGCAAACGAGGACTGCGCGATCGTCTCGCATGGCGGACCGCTGAAGGTGCTGAACGCACAGTTCCGCGGCGAAAAGTCGGACCCGCTGGCGCCATCGCTGGTCTTCGGCGTGCCGACAGTGATCGACCCGGTGATTGCCGTCCGACCGGTTCAGCGTTAGCGCGGATCGCCCGGTTTGAACTGCATCGGCGGAACGCGCGCGACCACACCCCTGCGAACCGGTACCGGCCGCTCACGCCAGGGAACGATGCCGTCGGTGCTGGCGGCATAACGTTCGGCGCCGGTCACGATGTCGTCGATATGCGTCCCGGCCTCCAGATCGCCGATCACATAGGTCCATTTGCCCTCGGCCGCGAACGCAATCGTGCAGGGCCTCCTGCAGACCGAGAGGCATTCGACCGGCGTGACCTGAAGATCGAGCCCGCGCGCCGATATCTCCGCGGCGACGGCATCGTGCAATACGGCGCCCGGCCGTGGGGATTGCGTGTCTTCCCGCTTGCAGGAAATGCAGACAAAGATGGTTGTCCCAGCCATGGTCAGGCCGCCGCGATCAAGTGGAAGAAACCGCCGGAAACATGCCCGCGTCGGCCGCCGGCTGGCGTTGGCTCACCGCCATAGGCATCCGTGACGGTCGCCAGGGCAAGGTCGTCGCCGGTGTCTTCGATGCTGGCATAGTGGAATTCATGCCCGCGCAGTTCGGTGCCCGCGTGGCCAAGGCAACCGTCTTCCAGAAGCCGCGCGGTACGGTAACCCAAATGCAATTTTCGTTTAGCGAAGCTGGTTGAAACGCCGAGCAGACCGGCCATCGAATGTGCGGTGCCGCTCGCATCGGTCAGGGTTCGGCCCAAGACCATATAGCCGCCGCACTCGCCGTGGACCGGCCGAGATTCAGCGAATTGCCGCAGGCCGGTCTTGAAACCGCCGGCGTTGGCCAGCCTGTCGGCATGCAGTTCCGGATAGCCACCGGGCAGCCAGCAGGCGTCGCACAATGAATCGGGAGCCTCGTCAGCCAGCGGCGAGAAAAACGACATTTCCGCCCCCGCGGTCCGCCAACCTTGCAGCATGTGCGGATAGAGGAACGAGAACGCCGCATCCTGGGCGATCGCGATTCGTTGACCCGGCGGACGGACTGCCGCAACAGAATTCGATGCAACACTGCTGGCGCCCTGCCCGGCCAGCGACTGGATGGTGTCGATCTGTACATTAGCGGTGACGAAGTCCGCCATGGCATCCAGGCGCCGATCCAAATCGTCGGTCTCGCCTGCCTGAACCAGCCCCAGATGTCGTTCCGGCAATACGATGTCCGGCGAACGTGGTAGGATGCCGACGACCGGAATACCCAAAGCTGTAATGGCGTCGCCGGCCAACCGCGCGTGACGCGGGCTGCCGATCTTGTTCAGTACGACGCCGGCGATGCGGATGCGCGGATCGTAGGTCGCACAGCCTTTGACGATCGCCGCCGCCGACTGCGCCTGCCCGGAGGCGTCGATCACCAGCAACACCGGCCAGCCGAGCGCAGCGGCGATGTCGGCCGAGGCGCCGGTGCGGCCCGGTGCACCGGGCACGCCGTCGAACAGGCCCATCGACGCCTCGCAGATCACCAGGTCGGCATCCGCGCCGACGCCCGCCGCCAGTTCGGCGATCAGGCTTGGCGACATCGCCCAGGAATCGAGATTGACGCCGATCCGGCCGGTCGCGGCGCGGTGGAAATTCCCATCGATATAATCCGGCCCGCATTTTGCGCTGCCGACCTTCACTCCCGCGCGGGTCAATGCACGGAGTAGACCAAGCATCAGGGTCGTCTTGCCGCTGCCCGATCGCGGCGCGGCGATCATCAGCCCCGGAGTTAAATTAGCGACTGTCACGTCAGCGACACCGCGAAAGGTGACAAAGCCTCGCGCAGGCGGACCATCTCGCCGATGGCAATGATCGACGGTGCGCCGAACCCTTGCGCGGCGGCATCGACACCGGCCTGCGCGAGAGTGGTAACGAAAACCCGCTGTTGCGGGGTGGTCGCGTTGTTGACGATGGCGACTGGCATGTCCGGCGCCATGCCGCCGTCCAGCAACGCCGCTGAAATCTCCGGCAGGCGGCTCATGCCCATATAGAGGATAATCGGCAGCTTGGTCGCAGCGACCGCAGCCCAGTCCAGGTTGCGCTCGTTGCCGGCGGCGTACTGCCCTGTCACGAGAATGACCCCGTGATTGGTGTCGCGGGTCGTGGCCGGGATGTTGGCATAGGCGAGACCGCCGAGACCAGCGGTGACACCGGGGATGACACGGAACGGAACGCCGGCAGCCACCAGCCCGAGTGCCTCCTCCCCTCCGCGCCCGAAAACGAACGGGTCGCCGCCTTTCAGCCGCAGCACACGCAGATTCTGCCGCGCCAGTTCGATCAGCCGTTCGGTAATGTCGCGCTGCTGCGCCGATGGGCGTCCGCCGCGCTTACCCGCGAACTCCCTGACCGCCTCCGGCCGCGCCAGCGCCAACACACCGTCATGGACCAACGCGTCGTAAAGAATGATGTCCGCCTGGGTCAGCGCATTGACCGCGTGCAAGGTCAGCAAGCCCGGATCGCCTGGCCCGCCGCCGGCAAGCCAGACCTCGCCGGGCCGGAATTCCGGCAGGGGAAATGCGGCCAAGGCGGCTTGTAATCGTGTGTCTGTCATCGTGGATTACAACTAATCAGAATTGCCGCTGTCCGATAGGCCACGCCCACGATCCGGCCGAAACCGGCGCAGATAGTCGGCATCGTAGAGCGCGCTCTCGCGGAAATCGCGGGACGCCAAGGCCGGGCCGACCAGGATCAGCGCGGTCCGCTCGACCGGGTTGGCGGCGACCAGGGCGGCGATCGTCGTCAGGGTGCCCCGGATCGCGCGCTCATCCGGCCAGGAGGCACGATAGACCACCGCCACCGCGCAATCCGCGCCATAGAACGGGGTCAGTTCCGACACGACATTATCCAGCACATGGATCGACAGATGGATCGCCAAAGTCGCGCCAGTGGCGGCGAAGGCGGCCAAGGTCTCGCGTTCGGGCATCGCGGATGCCCGCCCGGTCGTGCGGGTTAAGACCACCGACTGCGCCACGCCGGGCAAGGTCAGTTCCTGTCCCAACGTCGCGGCGGCGGCGGCGAAGGACGGCACACCGGGGGTCACGGTATAGGGAATGCCCAGCCGCTCCAGCCGGCGGAGCTGCTCGCCCATCGCGCTCCACACCGACAGGTCGCCGGAATGCAGGCGGGCGACGTCCTGACCCGCATCGTACGCCGCCTGGAATTCGGCCTCGATCTGATCCAGCGACAATGGCGCCGTATCGACGATCCGCGTGCCGGGCGGGCAATAGGCCAGCAGCGCCGCCGGCACCAGCGAGCCGGCATAGAGACAGACCTGACAACGCGCGATCAGGTCCCGCCCGCGCACGGTGATAAGGTCAGGCGCGCCAGGACCGGCGCCGATAAAATGGACTGTCATGGGGCGCGTGCAACGGCGCAGGTGGCGCCGCCTTCAGCGATACGCCCCAGGATCAGAACGGCGTCTGGCCCTGCACCCGCCAGCGCCGCAGCCTCCGCGACCGATGGGACGCCGAACGCGGCTTCAGCGTGTGGCGCGGCGGTTTGGACACGAACCGCCTGTGCGCGCAGCGTCTCGCGCGACAGGAAAGTCAGGGGAAGGTCCAGCCGCTTCGCGGCCTCGGCAAGGCCGGGTTCGCTCTGCTTGTCGACCAACGTGAACAGTCCGGCAATGTCAAAAGGATCGTCATTCCCGCTTAGGGGGGAATCCATTTCCCCGCCTTCGCGGTGCCCCATCATGGATTCCCGCCTTCGCGGGAATGACGGAATGAGCGTTAACGCCCTGTGAATCAGGATCTCGATGGCGTCAGCCGAGCAGCCCTTGCGGCAGCCGACACCGATGGCGACGCGTCCGCTCACGATTTGGTCACCGCCCACTGCGTGACCGGCAGGGCCGGACGCATGCCGTGGAAACCGCCGACCGGGTCGGCATGGGAAATCTGGATGGTGCGCAGGTCGCCGCCCAGCGTCTTGAACCGGCTGGCCAACGCGGACTGGGTTTCGATGGTCACACCGTTCACGACCAGCCGGCCGCCGACGGACAGCGCCGCCAGTGCCGCGTCGATCACGCCCGCATGGGTCGCGCCGCCGCCAATGAAAACGGCATCCGGCGTCGGCAGATTTGTAAGCATTGCCGGCGCGACGCCTTCGACGATACTGAGGTCGGGAACGCCAAGCGACGCCGCGTTGCGGGCGATCCGCCCAGCCCGGGCTTCATCTCGCTCAATCGCGATTGCCTGGTTCGCGGGATGGCACAGCATCCATTCGATGCCGATCGAACCCGACCCGGCGCCGATATCCCACAACAACCCGCCGCGATGCGGCTCCAGCGCAGCCAGCGTCACCGCGCGAACCTCCCGCTTGGTCAGTTGCCCGTCATGTTCGAACCAGTCGTCGGGCAGGCCGGGCGTGAGTGGAATGACCCGCGCGCCTGGGCAAGCTGGAATGTCCAGCGCGATCAAGTTCAGCGCTGCAATGCCGCCCAGTGCAAAATCTTTAGCAAGCGTTGCCCGCAGGCGTTCGTCCGGCCCGCCCATTGCCTCACATACAGTCATCCGGGTGTCGCCGAAACCATAACGCGCCAGCAGTTCGGCCAGTCTGGTTGGAGTTGCGCTGTCCCACGACAGGACAAGCACCCGGGAATTCGGCTGAAGCACCGGAAGCACCCTCTCCAACGCCCGGCCATGCAGCGTCACCAGCGCGCAATCCTGCTGCGCCCAACCCAGGCGGCTGGCCGCGAGGCTGAAGGCTGAAATACCCGGCAGGCAGACTATCTCGCCCGCCGGCACCTGCGCGGCAAGCAGCGAGCCGACGCCATAGAAGAACGGGTCGCCGGTGGCGACGACGGCGACGGGGCCGCCGCGACGGGCGAGTATGGCGGGGAATGCATCGTGCATCGGCGACGGCCAGGCCAACCGTTCGCCGGTCGCCAGGTCGCCTAGAAAATCCAGGTGCCGCTGCCCGCCGACGACAAGGCCGGCTTGCGCTATCAGCGCCCTTGCGGCAGGAGACAGGCCGGCAACCCCGTCCTCCCCGATGCCGATGATCGACAGCCAGCGTCCGGGGGCGTTCAATGCGGCCACCCTTCAAGGATATGGCGATGCGACTTCTGATTCTGGGCGGCACCACCGAGGCGAGCGCGCTGGCCCGCGCTGTCGAAGGCTGGGCGGACCTGGACCCAATCCTGTCGCTGGCGGGCCGTACCGAGAATCCGGTGCTTCCGCCGATACCGTATCGCACCGGCGGCTTCGGCGGAGTCGACGGGCTGAAGGCCTATTTGACCGGCGAGAAGATCGACGCCGTGATCGACGCGACCCATCCCTTCGCCGCGCAAATGTCCGGGAACGCCGCCGAGGCCTGCCGTGCCCTGGACATTCCGTTGGCGCTGTTTACCCGCGCGGCTTGGCGACCGGTACCGGGTGACCATTGGACGATGGTTCCCACCATGGAAGAAGCGGCACAAGCCCTGGGCGAAGTGCCCCGGCGCGCGTTCCTGACTATCGGCAGTTTGCAGCTTTCCGCGTTCGCCACCGCACCACAGCATCACTATCTGGTCCGCAGCATCGACCCGCCCGACGCCGTCATCGCCTTGCGGGACCACCGGCTGATCTTGGCGCGCGGCCCATTCACCGTCGATGAGGAAACAGCACTGATGCAGGGCGAGCGTATCGACGTGCTGGTCACCAAGAACAGCGGCGGCAAGGCGACGGCCGCCAAGCTTGCTGCCGCCCGCGCGCTGAGTATCGAGGTGATCATGGTCGAGCGGCCGCGGCCGCCGGACGTACCGGCGTTCGAAAGCCTGGATGCGATTACCGCTTGGGCGCTGGCTCATCGGCCTGCCCCATAGGTCCGGGGCGTCAGCAGCCAGGGCTGCCTGCCGGACCGGTCGATAAACCGCGTCTCGCTGGAGCCGATCACGACCAGCGTGCTCATGTCGGCAACGCCCGGATCGGCATCGCCGAGCGTGGTCAGCGTGATTGCCTCGTCCGGCCGCCCGACCGCACGCGCAAATGCGACCGGCGTCGTTCCGCCTTTGATGCCACGCAACAGATCGAACGCCTGATGAATGCGATCCGGCCGAGCCTTCGATGCCGGGTTATAGATCGCGATCACGAAGTCGCCGTCCGCGGCGGCACGCAACCGGCGCTCGACGATGTTCCAGGGTTTCAGATTGTCCGAGAGCGAGATCGCGCAGAAATCGTGACCCAGCGGTGCGCCCAGACGGGCCGCGGCCGCCTGCATCGCCGACACGCCGGGGATGACGGTGATATCCAGGTCATGCCAAGCTGGTGCACCGGCCTCGACCGCCTCGAACACCGCAGCCGCCATCGCAAATACGCCGGGGTCACCGCCCGACACGACTGCGACGGCCCGGCCGTCGGCGGCCATCGCCAACGCATCGCGCGCCCGATTGATCTCGACCCGATTGTCGCTGCCATGTCGCCGCTGTCCGCCGCGCTCGGGCAGGCGGTCGATATAAGGCTGATAGCCGACCACGTCGGTGGCCGTCTCAAGCGCCGCCGTCGCCTCCGGCACGATCCAACGGTCTGGACCGGGACCCAGGCCGACGATGAACAGCCGCCCCGTCACGGCCGCCTTCCCTGGCCGGGGATCAGGATCAGGGAAAAATAGGGCGCCTGCCCATCTGTCTTTTCGCTGAGTCGCATCACCAGCTCGTCCGCCATCGTGCCGCGTTCGACATAGATAGCGCGATCGAGCAGCCCGGCCTCGGCGACCGCCGCGCGTACTTTCGCGAAATTGCGGCCCAATTTCATGATCACGGCAGCATCCGTGCCGCGCAGCTTCTCGGTCAACGCCTCAGCCGACAGCGTCCCCGGCAGCACCGCCATGGTGTCGTCGCCCCAGGTCATCGGCGCGCCTGCCACCGACCAGCAGCCGGCCATGCCGGTCACACCGGGCACCAAGGTCACCGGATAGCGGTCGCGCAGGCGGATATAGAGATGCATGAACGACCCGTAGAACATCGGGTCACCCTCGGCGAGCAACGCCACGTCCTGACCGGCATCGAGATGCGCCGACAGTGTCGCAGCCGCATCCTCATAGAATTTCGCCAGCACCACGACATAGACCGGGCTGTCGAAAGCATGCTCGGTCGTCATCGGGTAATAGAGCGGCACCTCCGTCACCTTGCCCGTCATCCACTGGTCGATGATGCCGCGCGCATTGCCGCGCCGCCCGGCTTTGGCGAAATAGCTGATGACCGGGGTCGACTGGATCAGGCGGAGCGCCTTGACCGTCATCAACTCCGGATCGCCTGGGCCAAGCCCGATGCCATAGAGTCGGCCCGTCATTCCTTAGCGCTCGCCAGTGCGTTGATCGTCGCCGCCGTCATCGCGCTGCCACCCTTGCGGCCGCGCACGACGATAAAGGGCACGCGGCCGTCGGCGATCAGAGCTTCCTTGGATTCCGCCGCGCCGACGAAGCCGACCGGCATGCCGATGACGCAGGCCGGCATCGGTGCGCCCGCATCCAGCATCTCCAGCAGCCTGAACAGGGCCGTCGGCGCATTGCCGATGGCGACGACCGCTCCGCCCAACCGGTCGCGCCAAAACTCCATCGCCGCCGCCGTGCGGGTCGTGCCCATCTCGGCGGCCAGCGTAGCGACGGAGGGATCGTCTAAGGTGCAGATCACCGGATTATCGGCGGGCAATCGCGCGCGGGTCACCCCGTTGGACACCATCTTCGCGTCGCACAGGATCGGCGCACCCGCCTCCAGCGCCCGGATGCCGGCCAACGCCGCGCCCGGCGAAACGGCGATATCGGACGCAACCTCGACCATGCCGCTGGCATGGATGATGCGGACGGCCACGCGCTCTTCCTCCGCCGCGAAGCGAGCAAGGTCCGCCTCCGCGCGGATAATGGCGAACGACCGGCGGTAAATCTCCGCGCCGTCCTTGATGTAATCGTGCGCCGTCAAGCCGTTTGTCCCTCATCCATGATCCGGCGCAACTCTTGCTCAGCCTTATCGACGGTGAGCCCGGTGCGAACAGGTTGATCGCCGGGCGAGCCGCCGCATACCAGATTATAGGCGCCGCCGTCGCCCACCAGCGTCACCGCTGCCGCACGCGGATGCGCGCAGCCCTTGGCGCAGCCGGAGACATGCAACAGATCGCCCGGCCGTACCAGCGCCGCCAATCGGGCAGCATCGGCGCGCACATCGGTCGTCGCGCGCGGACAGGCCGGCGCGCCGACGCAGGCGGCAACGCGCAGGCGCGGGTCGCCGGGGTCGAGGATGAAGCTGCCGGATGACAGAGCTTCGGCGAGGGATTGTGCGCTGTCGTGCGTCGGCAGCGGGATGAGGATCGTGCGCCAGGGCGTGAGGCGAAGTTCGGATGCGCCACCGGCCGCTGCGTTCTTAGCCAACTGCAGAAGATCGGAAGCTGCAATTCGCCCGAACGGCAGACCGACGCCTGCAAGAAAAAGCCCCTCGCCCGCAGCGCGGGAGAGGGAGGGACCCGTCGCTTTGGACGGGAGGGTGAGGGTGCTTATGTCTTTAAAATCCCCTGCACCCTCACCCGACGCTTCGCACCACCCTCTCCCGCTGAGGCGGGCGAGGGCTTTTAAACCCGCCGCCTGGGCTATTGCAGTGGTGTCTGAATGATCGCGCATTCTGCGTGCGCCACTGAGTCTGAACGCTATCGCGATCCGTG
This sequence comes from Alphaproteobacteria bacterium, assembly GCA_965276835.1. Lineage (GTDB taxonomy): Bacteria > Pseudomonadota > Alphaproteobacteria > BOG-932 > Roseiterribacteraceae > BOG-932. The sequence continues at coordinate 4,851,078 of OZ255631.1, read as the reverse complement.
CTGCGGCGTTAGACACTTCGTTGGTCGAAACCGGCCTGAACCCGTTATCCGAGCCGTCCAAAACTACCGCGAACGTGGTCGCCGAAATCGCCTCAAACCGTACATCCGCGCGAACATCATCCAGCGGGAACGAACCACCGTCATCGACCAACCAGCAGAATTTCGCCGGCAGCCCGTGTAGCCGATCATCCAACGTCAGCCGCGCCTCGAGCGCCGCAACGACAGGACGGATATCCAGCAGCGCGTCCGGATCGATTCCCGCCAACGGGCTGGCGATCACGTTGCGCACCGCCTCACCCTCCGAACTGACGTCGAGCAGGCCGGCGGCAGCCATCGCATCCTGCAAGGGTTCGATATCCGCCTCGGTCATCCCACGAATCTGCAAGTTCGCGCGGCTCGTCAGGTCGATCTGGCCATTGCCCCAACGCTTTGACCAATCGGCGATCTTCGCCGCTAGATCGAGTGGCACGATGCCGCCCGTCAGCTTCAAACGGACGATCAGCCCGTCGCCGCTTTCCATCGGGCGAAGCGCACCGGGGCACCAGCCTTTGACCAAGCTGTCGGTCATGCGCGCAGCCCGGCCAGTATCTCCGCCGTCGAGTTCCGGCGGCTGGTCCAGAGGCCGCGCCGGATCGCTTGCTCGAACTTGTCGGCCATGCCGCGCGCGGCGGCGGGATTGGCCTCGGCCAGGAAACCGCGCACGGTCTCGTCGCCCAGCGTGGCGTCAAACAGCAGGTCGAACTGGCGGTCTTCGGTGACGTCGGTCAGCGCGGCGTAGGCGAAGAAATTATCCACAGATTCCGCGATCTCGGCGGCGCCGCGAAAGCCGTGGCGCATTTGGCCCGCGAGCCAGCGCGGATTGGCGGCGCGGGCGCGTAAGGTCCGGGCGACCTCTTCGCGCAGCGTGCGAATCTTGGATTTATCCGGCGAAGTCGTATCGGCATGATAGAGCGCCGGGCGGTTACCGAGCGACGCCGCGGCGGCGGCGAAACCGCCTTCATGTTCTGCAAAAGCGTCCGCGCCCAGCACATCCTGGTCGGCCAGATCCTGAACATGCATGAAGGCATCGGCAACAGAGACACGCGCCCGGAAACCCGCATTCGCGGGGGTAACCACGTCATTCGCGGCGTAGGCGTGAGATGTGGCGTCGAGATAGGCCGCGCCCAACGCATCCCGCGCCTGCCAGTCGCCGGAATTGAGCAAGGCCGAGACGCCGACGCCATACTGCCCCGGCGCAGCGCCGAATATCCGGTGCCCGGCATCGTCGTTGCCTTCGCGCACGCTGGCGGCCAGCGGATTGTCTTCCGGCGCCTCATCTAACTCGGCGACGGCGCGCACGACTTGGTCGAACAGCGCGATCTGGGCGGGAAACACGTCGCGGAACAGGCCTGAAATACGGAGCGTCACGTCGATGCGCGGACGGCCGACGGCGGCAAGCGGCAGGATATCGAATCCCGAGACCCGGTTCGATCCGGCGTCCCAGCGCGGCTGCACGCCCATCAGCGCGAAGGCTTGGGCCAGGTCGTCGCCGCCGGTGCGCATGGTGGCGCTACCCCAGATATCGAGCACGACACTGCGCGGCCATTCGCCATGGTCCTGGGTGTGGCGGGTCAGCATCTCCTCGGCCGTGCGGCGGCCGATCTCCCATGCGGTGCGAGTCGGCACGGCGCGCGGATCGACGCCGAACAGGTTGCGCCCTGTCGGCAGCACGTCGAGCCGTCCGCGCGCCGGTGCGCCGGCCGGACCTGGCGCGACGAACCGGCCATCCAGGGCAGCGATCAACCCCTGCATCTCCGCCTCACCGCAAGCGTCCAGCAATGCATCGATCGCTGCGCGATCACTGATTCCGTTGAGCGCGGCGAGCGATGCGGCGGTTTCGGCGCGGCGCTCCGCATCGGGCGCCTGGCCGAAAATATGCAGCCCGTCGCCGATCCGCATGTCCTTCAGGTCGCACAGCCAGGCATCGAGTTTGACCAGCGCCTCACCGGTTTCCATGCCGTCGGCGACACCCGATTCCGCGGCCAATCCGGTATCGCGCGCGCGGCCCATAATCAGTTCCGCCAAGCGCGCCGCGCGGCGTGCATCCATCGACTGCGCGTCGGAATATTCGTCGAACAGCCCTTCCAATTCGATCGCCGCGCCATGCGAGCCGGCGGCGATCAAGGGCGGCGTCAGGTGCCCGACGGTCACGGCAGCCGCGCGGCGCTTGGCCTGCGCCGCCTCACCCGGATTGTTGACGATGAAGGGATAGATCAGCGGCACCGGCCCCAGAACGATGCGCGGACCGCAGATCTCCGACAAGGCCGCCGCCTTGCCCGGTAGCCATTCCAGTGTGCCGTGCGTGCCGCAATGGATCATCGCGTCGATCCGCTCGACATGGCGCAGCCAGAGATAAAAGGCGACATAGGCGTGGCGCGGCGGCACGAGCGGGCTATGATAGTCGGTCTTGCGGGTCGCATTCGCCCCACGATCCGGCTGCACCGCGACGATCAGTTTGCCGGCCCGAACGATGCGGAAATGGAATGCGCCGGCGCGGACCGCATCATCTGTTTCGGCATCGCCCCAAGCCGCGCGAACCTCACTCGCGAAGGCGGGCGGCAGTTCGGCCAGCAACCGGTCATAGTCGGCAACGGTCAGAACGGCGACAGCGTCGCCCTCCGACAAAGCGGCGGCCAGCGATTGTCCATCCGGCATCCCGTCCGTGTCGAACCCTTCAACCGCCAGCCGTTCGGCAATCGCGGCAACGCTGGCAGGGGTATCGAGCCCGACGGCATAACCCGTGCGGCCGCCTTTGGCGGGATAGTCGGACAACACGCAGGCCAGCCGCCTGTCACCGCGCGGGATTTGGCGCAAACGGCTCCAGGCAACGGCTAAGTCGGCAGCGAAGGCGATGCCCTCCGCATCGGGTTCATGCACCAACTGCGTGAATTCGAGGGCCGCGCTACGGTCCCGCTCGCCCTTGAACGAGATCGCGCCGGCGACGATGCGGCCGTCGAATTCGGGAAGCACGACATTCATCGCCAAATCGGCCGGCCCAAGGCCGCGCTGGGATTGCACCCACTGTTCCCGTCCGCCGCCGCTCATGACGAGTTGCAGGACCGGCGCATTGGCGGCGTCGAGCACCGAACAACCCGCATCCGTGCGCGCCGAGAAGGCGGTGAGATTGAGGATGACATCGGGCGGATTTTCGTTGAGCAGATCCGCCAGAGGGCCGGTCGCCGCAGGGTCTTTCAGGCTGGTGACATAGATGGCGGTCACCCGGCATCCGCGTTGTTCGAGAGCCTGTGTTAGCGCGGCCACCGGCGCTGTGTCGGCGGCCAGCATCTGGGCGCGGTAAAAGACGACAAGGGCGTGAAATCCTTCGTCACCTTCAATTTCGCCTTCCCCCTTGAGGGGCGAGGCGAATGATTTTGTGAGGGCGTAAATCCCGAACGCCGCCACCTTCGTCGGCAACGCCGCATCCGGCTGCTCTGAAATATGCCCAGCCACGAAGCGCAGGCCGGCCGCAATATTGTCCGGACCGCCCTCGGCGAAGTAAGACCAGATTTGCCGCAAGGTTTCCGGCGGCAAGGTCGAGGCCGCATCGAGCCTGGCATCCTCGCGGTGATCCCCAGGAACGACCGCCAGATGAAAACCCTGCCGGCGTGCCAAAGCCGCCAGTTCGTCGACGCCATAACGCCAGTAATCCTTACCGCCCAACAGCCGGACCAGCACGAAGCGCGCCTTTGCAATTACCTTGTCGAGATAAAGATCGACCGAAAACGGATGCTTCAGGTTTGCCAGATTGGCGAGACGGAGGCTGGGTAATGTGTCACCGCTACCCGCCCAGGCCGCCGACAGCACGGCGAGGTCGGTGTCGGTGAAGGACAAAGCGACGATATCGGCCGGCGTCTGGTCGAGATCGATGGGCTGGGCGGCTCCATCGATCGACCGGCTGTCGACGCGCAGCATATGCATGGAGCGGGCTCCTCAGCCCCTCAGGGCGGCGGCGATGCCGGCGCGGTCAAGGCCCTTTTCACCGATCACGACCAACCGGCCGCGGCGATCCTCGCCGAGCGTCCAGGGGCGGTCGAACTGCTGGCGAAAGCGCTGGCCGACACCTTGGATCAGAAGGCGCATCGGCTTGCCGGTGACCTCAATGAAGCCCTTCATCCGCAGCACATCGAACCGTTCCGCCACGGTCGCCAGATGTGCAACCAACTGTGCTGGATTTGCAGTCGCCGGAATATCGACGACGAAGCTGTCGAAATCGTCGTGGTCATGCCCCTCTTCACCGTCGTGATGCGAGGGGCGTTGCCCCAAGTCATCCTCGACGGCGGCGGTCAAACCCAACAATATGGAGGGATCGATGCGGCCCTCACGGGTTTCGACGATCCTGACAGCGCGCGGAATGCTGGCGCGAATTTCAGCCGAAACGCGGGCCAAGCCCGGCGCATCCATCAGGTCGGCCTTATTCAGCACCACCAGGTCGGCGCAGAGCAGCTGGTCCTCATAAACCTCCTCCAACGGGTTCTCATGATCGACGGTCGGATCGGCCGCGCGCTGTGCCGCCACCTTCACCGGATCGTCGACGAACCGGCCGTCGGCAACCGCCGCCCCGTCGACCACCGCGATGACGCCGTCGACCGTCAGGCGGGTGCGGATATCGGGCCAGTCGAACGCTTTGACCAGCGGTTTGGGCAGGGCAAGCCCCGACGTCTCGATCACGATATGGTCGGGTTGCGGAGTGCGCGACAGCAGCGCCTCGATCGCCGGGATGAAATCGTCGGCGACGGTACAGCATAGGCAGCCGTTGGCCAGCTCGACGATGTTTTCCTCCGGGCAGGTGTCGATGCCGCAGGATTTCAGGATCGCGCCGTCGACGCCGACATCGCCAAATTCGTTGATGATCAGCGCCAGCCGCCGCCCGCCGGCATTTTCGATCACGTGGCGGATCAGCGTCGTCTTTCCCGATCCCAGAAATCCGGTAACGATCGTGACCGGTATTTTCGCCATCGCCTGCATGCCAACACTCCAAAACTTGAGGGCAATAGAGGTCGATCGGCGCATACCGATTCAGCCGACCCGCGCCGGGGCACCCCGCCCACCGCATTCGTTTGGTCTGCCGGCCGGTTTCCTGGCTTGCGGGTCACTGCCCGACGCCGCCTTCCCGGTTTCCCAGTGGCTTCGATGCGTCCGGCTAACCACACACAGTTGCGGGGGCAGCTGCGGCCTGGGACCGTTGCCGGCTCCGTCCGCATTCCCGTTTCACCCTCATGAGAAGAGGGACCGTCAGACCAGCCGTCTGTGTGCGGCTGCCGACGTTACGAGTCAATGTTCGGGGTGGCGCGCCAGCTCCGCGATCGCCCCTTCATGGCCTGCTTCAGCGGCCGTGCGCAGCCGTGCCAGGCCGCCCGATATATCGGGAGCGCAGTGGTATCCATGCAGCAGCACGCGGCCATAGTGATAGCAGTCGGACGACTCACCGCCGTCGCAGCAGAGCGCCAGCGCGTTCAATCCGACCGGGTGAAATACCGCCTCTGCCATACCGAGCAATTCGCGGCCGATGCGACGGCGGATTTCCAGATTGTCGGCCTCCACCGCCTTGCCGAACCAATGGGCGGCCTCGGGGAAGCGGCGCAAGGTGGTGAGCAGGGTGGCGTAGTTATATTGCGCACGGAAATATCCACCCTCGGCGGATTTCTGGTACCAATCGGCGGCCACCGTGTGGTCCTTCGCCGTTCCCCAGCCTTCTTCGTAACAGCGGGCCGCCTGGTTCATGGCCCGGCTGTGCCCTTGAGCCGCCGCCTTCAGATACCAGTCCAACGCCCGGGGAAGATCGGGCGGGGTACCCAGACCGTCGAACAGCATGTTGGCGTAGTTATATTCGCCCCAATCGTACCCGCGCTCGGCAGACCGGCGATACCAGCCCGCGGCGACCGCATTGTCCTTGGCAGTACCCCAACCGTTTTCATGGCAGCGGCCGGCCATGTTCATCGCTTCGGCATCGCCGGACCTGGCCGCGGTCTTGAACCAGCCCAGCGCGGCCGGCTTGTCCTCGACCATACCGGTGCCGTCCAGCAGCATCCGACCCAGGCGGACCTGCGCTGCTGCTAGCCCATGCGTTGCCGCCAGCTGAACCCAGCGCGCCGCTTCAACCTGATCGCCCGAGAACAGCGCTTCGAGTTCTCCCGGCGTCATGCGTTGAAGCCGCATGACCGATATCTCAGTGTCTTGTCGCGCTGCCCGCATCGATAGCCTTGTTAAAATACTCCCGCCCGCCAAGCGGGCGAGGGCTTTTATTTTATAACGTTGCAACGCCGGAATAGACGATCTGCACACGCCGGTTCTGCGGCTCACGGACTCCGTCACCGGTCGGAACCAGCAGGTCGCGCTTACCCTTGGCAACGATCTCGATCTCAGACGACGCGATGCCGTCCTTCTCAAGCTGTGCCGCGACCGATTCCGCACGGCGGCGGGACAGGCGCATGTTGTAGGCGTCCGAGCCGACAGTGTCCGTGTGCCCGGTCACCGTCAGTTGGGTGACCTTGGCCGGGTCTGCGTTCTTCGCCGCCGTATCGACGATCTCAGTCGCCTGAGGCGTCAGATCCGACTTGTTGAAGTCGAAGAATACCAGATAGCTCTTCGGAACGGACGGCGCCGGGGCAACCACCGGCGGCGGCACATAGGCCGCCGCAGCTTCGGGCTCTGGCGCCACATCGCCGAAATGCGCAGTTGCAAGGAAGGTGAAGGTACGGCCGGCGCCCGGCGTCACGTGGGCTTCCGACGGCGAAGAATAGTAGGCGTTATCGAAATAGCGCTCGTCGGTGATGTTGGTGATGTTCATCTGGATTTTGTAATTGTCGTCAATCTTATAGGCGACCATGCCGTTCCAGACGAAATAAGACGGGATCGACGCGGTGTTCTGCAGGTCGGCATAGCGCTTGCCCAGATAATTGCCGCCGGTCCCGATCTCCCAACGGTCGTCGAGATAATATTCGGTCCAGATATTGAATGCGTGATGCGCGGCATTCGGCAGCATCTCGCCGGTGGCACCGGGGACGAGCGAGGAAACGGTCTTAGGGTCGAGATAGGTATAGCCGGCCAGTATTTCCCAATCTTCCGTGATATGGCCGGTGACACCGAGCTCCAGCCCGTCAACCCGCTGGTTGCCGGCCAGAACCACAACGCCGGGGCGTTCCGGATCATTGTTCTGGGCGTTGCTGACCTCTGTGCGGAACAGGGCGGCGGTCGTGGTCAAGGTACCGTTCAGCCAGTCGGCCTTGGCGCCCACCTCATAGGTGTCCGCCTTGACGGGTCCCAAATGCGCGGTGCCGGCCGACAGCGACAAGGCCTCGGCTGACGGGTCGAACGACGTGCCATACATGAAATAGAAGCTCTGGTTCGATGTCGGTTTGATCACCAGCGCGGCGCGCGGGCTGGTGACATTGTCCGTATGCCCGAAATTGGTGCTGGGGGGCGTGCTTGTGTAGGAATCCGAGGTGAAGGTCGCTGAGAAACGGTCGAACCGCGCGCCGCCGATTAAGTCGACATATTCGCCGATATGCATCGTGTCGGTCGCGTATGCCGCCTGCACCAACGCCGCCGTGTGCTGCGCGGTTGTAACGCCAAGAACCCCCGGCAGCGGTTTGTTGGGGTTCGGATTCATGATCGAGGTGAACGGAATCCAATTATTGTTGGCGTTGAATGGGTTGAGATAGCGGTCGAGATCGTTCGTCTCACGGCCATATTCCAAGCCGACCGTCAGATCGTGCGTCACGAAGCCGGTTTCGAAATGCGCCCGGAAATCCAACTGGTCGGTCAGGTTGCGCTGCGTGCCGGAGCTGAACGGGTCGTCATAGCCGACCTTGATCTTGTTCAACGGCGTGCCGGGGGCAGGCAGAGAATCACCGAAGTTCGGAAACGAGCGCTGGTTGTTGAAACTATAAATACCGGCGCGGAAGGTGTTGGTCAGCGAGTAGTCCTCGCTGAATTCGTGTTTGTAACGCAGCGTCGTAACGTCGGCGCTGGTTTTGAAACGGTCCGACAGCAGGCCGAAATCGGCATTGCGCGGCGACGGCGCGGGCTGGCCGTACAAGAAGGGGAAGCCGACTTCCGGCCGGTCGTTTTCCTGCTGGTGCAGATAGGACAGATCGACCTGGTCGGCCTCGCCGATGCCGAACGAAAAGGTCGGCGCCAAACCCCAGCGCCGGTTGAACAGATTGTCGCGATCCGCCACCTCTGACCGTTCGACCATGCCGTTCAGGCGGATGGCGCTGGACGGCCCGATCGGCAGATCGACGTCGCCGGTAGCGCGGACCTGGCTGTTGGTGCCGAACTGCAAGGTCGCGTCTTCGATCGGCGCCAGCGTCGCAGCCTTGGTCACCTGGTTGATCACGCCGCCGGTCGAGCCACGGCCGAACAGGATGGCTGACGGCCCCTTCAGCACCTCAAGCGCTTCAAGGTCGAACGTATCGCGGGTGTAGTTGCCGGCATCGCGGATACCGTCGAGGAAGAAGTCGTTGAAGGCGGGAAAGCCGCGCAGATTCACGCTGTCGCCGCGTGCCGTACCCTCACCGGCATTCAGTGTAATACCGGGAACGTTTTTCAGTGCGTCCGCCAGGTTGGTCACCGCCTGCTCATGGAGCGTTTTGACGCTGATTATTTGGATCGATTGCGGCGTGTTCTGCACACTGCCGCCCAGCTTTTCGTTCACGACCGACCGGGCGCCGGTAACGACGATTTCTTCCTGAGCTTCGTTTCCTGCCGCCTGATCGGGCGCCGGCGTCTGCGCGGATGCCCCGACCACGCCCAGTGTCGAACTCACAAACAGCGCGGTTGCGCCAGCTGTATGGCGGGAAACATGGAAAAAGGGATGGCTGACGGCGGAAGTTTCGATCGTGATCTTGGCGCGCATTCAGGAATTCTCCGAGAGGCTGACTTCGTGTTCGGCAATGCGGCGGCGTATATCTTAGTGATTTCCTAAATGCAAACGATTCTCACTCCTATTCGCACAATTCATTAAGCCACACGGGTTTTTGGGAGTCGGCGGCATTTTCGCCACAGCGCTTGAACGCCAGGCACCAGGCGCTTTACCGGCAGGCAGCGGTGATCCAAAGTGGCCTCCGCATGCAACAAATGTCGCGAACAGCGGCGGAAAACATCAATTGCAGAACATCCGGACCGAACGCCTGGCCGTCGGGCTGATCCTAATCGCGGGCTGTACGCTGTTGCTGTTCACCGCGCCGACGAACGGCGACTTCTGGTGGCAGGATGCGCCCCGGCATGCACTGAACGGCGCGTTCGTCAGAGACCTCCTGGCTGCACATCCCGTGCACGATCCGGTCGGCTGGGCGATCGACTATTATGTCAAATACCCGGCCCTCACCGCGATGTTCTATCCGCCGTTCTTCTATCTGGCGGAGGCGGCGGTCTATGCCGCCGTGGGCGTCAGCCATTTCGCCGCGCAGTTCACCGTGACCGCGTTCTATCTGCTGCTGGCGGTCGCATCCTATCGGCTGGCGCGCCATATGCTGCCGCGCTGGTCCGCCCTTGGCGTCGCCCTGCTGCTGATCGGCGCGCCGGAGATTGCCTATTGGGGCCGCCAGGTGATGCTCGACATCCCGGCCTACGGCCTGATCGTCTCATCTATCCTGTGCCTGGTGAACTATCTGCTGAAAAACAGGCCGCGCGACATCTACCTGTCGGCCGCGCTGCTCACCATGGCGATCTATACCAAGTACAATGTCGGCTTCGTGGCCCTGCCGATGCTGCTGGCGTTCGTCGTCGCGCGCCGGCAATCGTTATGGCGTGACCGGCATGCCCTGGGGGCGCTCCTGATTACGGCAGTGGTGCTGATTCCGGCCGCTTATCTGTTCATGAAATTCGGATCTGTGAATGCCGAATCCCTGTCCGGCCGGCCGGGCGATCTGCCCCGCTCCAGCCTGGGCGCCTGGCTGTTCTATGGCAAACTGATCCCGCATCAGCTCGGTTTCGTCACCGGCGTTCTAGCCGCCGTCGGGGCCGCGCTGATTGCCATCGGCCGGATAAATTTTCCGCAGCGCTGGATGCTGGCCCTGATGACGACCTGGTTCGTTGTCGGCTACCTATTCTTCTCCTCGATCAGCGTCCGCGAGGCGCGCCACGACCTCATGGCGCTGTTCCCGCTGGTGCTGGCGGCCGGGCTGGCCGGGCATCGTCTGCTGGGACAAGGCCGTTTTGCCCAGGCGGCGCTGGCCGGGCTGGGGCTCGCAACACTGATCTATAGTGCGTTCTTCTATCGCCCGCCCGCCGTCGAAGGTTATCGCCAGATCGCCGCCTATGTCGCCGACCATGCGCCCAAGGATGGCGTGGTCGTCTATTCCGGATACCGCGACGGCAATTTCGCCTTCGACATGCGCGAACATGGCGAGCGGCGGGACCTCACCATCGTGCGCGCCGACAAGTTGCTGCTGCGCATCGCGGTCGAACGTATCCGGGGCGTCGGGCAGACCGATTACAGCCAGGACCAGATCGCCGAAATCCTGCACAAGTATGGTGTCGGTATGATCGTCGCCCAGGCCGGTTTCTGGGACGACCTGCAGCAGATGAACCTGTTCAACAAGGTTCTGCACACGCCCGACTACAAGGTGCTGACCACGATCCAGCTGACAGGCGACCTCAGCACCAATGACGGCAAAGGCACGCCCGGCCGTGGCACGGTGGAAATCTTGGTTCCAACCTACCCTGTCGAGCGCAGCGACAACGATCTGACCATCGACATGCCGTTCATTAAGGACCGGTTCCAGAGCCATATTCATTAGCCCTGTTAACCGACAAACCGCTTTAATCCGGAGAGATCAGAGTAAGCTTCGGAAAATAAGTGCGGTAGCGGGCCGCACCGCGTGTCAGCAACCGATAGCCTGCCACAGCGGCGTGCGCGCCGATCAGGAAATCCGGCAGCGGCGACCGGCGGGCACCACCATTTTTTCGATAGGTCAGAAAAGCTTTGCCGGCGAGAAAGGCCGCCTCATAAGGGATGGCCTCGCGATCGAACATTGCCTTTGGCAAAACCGCGTCCAGATCCTCGATGCGAGAATAACGGACCGAGACCTCTGCATAGACGACGGCATTAATGACCAAGCGAAATCGATCCGCAGCATTTGCGATGGCGTCCGCAGACCATGAGAACCACGTCTTGTCCTCTGTCATAAGGTCCAGCAGCACGTTGCTATCAACAAATATCGCGGTCATTTAATCGTCGCGCGTCAACGCCATAATGGCGTCGGTGCTCATCGCGACATCGCCGCGTCCCCGCAAATGCGCGACCAAGCGCGATCCGCGATTCTCCGACGCGCGTTGCTTGGCGCGCATGATCCTGACCACCTTGCCGTCGAATTCGAAGTTCACTTCAGTATGCGGCAGCAAACCCGCTTGCTCCCGGATTTCGACCGGGATGGTTACCTGCCCTTTCGACGTAATTCGCATATTGCCTCCTTACTCTTACATGTAAGAGTATTACCACGCCGGCCACGGGACAAGATGCAAAGTACGTCATCTGCCTTTGCGCTCATCCCAAAAGCGATGCCATAGGAAAAAACCGATCGCTGTGAGCCCGACAGCCCAATGGCTGACCGAGACGATGTCGCGGAAGTCGTCATCGCCGGCATAGTAAAGCAGGTAGCCTGAAAGGCAGAGGAAGCTGCCCAGTCCGAAGACGATACCGCCCGACCAGCGCCGCCGATGGCTGAACCAGCCATTGAGAACATGGACACCCCATAACAGCCCAAGAGCGGTAAGGGCGGCGAAGGCGAAGGCGCCATGGAGCCTGAGCGTCCAAGGCTCGGCCGGATTGGATTCGAACCCGAATTCGCTATTCCGGCGCAGGAAATAATGCAGCACCAGCCAAACGGCGCCGGTTGCCCAAATGCCGCCCGCGACGCCGTAAACGCCCCATTTCCTGGCGCGGGTCAGCCTGACGGGACCGGTAATCGGCCGCCGGCGCGGCGGCAACGGCCGGACCTTAGCCGCGGACGATGATCGTAGCATATGTCGCAAGCAGCCGTTTGACGCCACCGGTGATGTGCCTGGACGACAAGGTGGCACCGGAGATGTTCTTGATATCCTGGGTCAAGGTCAGCGTATCGCCGTTACGCTTGCCGGTGAATTGGGCGCGCCATGCCGGGTCGCGAATCTGGCTGCCGTAGGCCTCGCGATATTCCAGGATCTCGATGTCCTTGACCGTCCCGTCGGCATTAAGCGCAAGCGCGGTCGGAATGAACTCATGCTTGCCCACCACCTCATCGGCGATGAACCAGCCGCCGGTCGAAACCTTCCAGATCTTGATCTCTTTGTTGCGGACATTTTCGCCGCTGAGTTTCTCGATCTGATCGGCCTGGGCGTCCGTCAGCGTGCGAAAATCGGGTGCGAAGGTCGCACCGGGAAACATCTGCGCCTGTGCCTGCTCGAGCGTCATATAGACTTCGGCATGCGCGCCGGGGACGATAATCGCGGCTGGCGCCGCCACCAGCCAGAATAACCGAGATCTCATAAGCAAAACTCAACCGTTACAAACCGCTCGCCGCTCGCCATGCGTTCTCCTCCTAAAAATAGTAACCGAACTTCAACCGCACGCGCGTGTGTTCGAAATCCACATCGTCGTCATAGCCGTGCTTGATGAGCGATGGGTCCATGTAGTTGTTGGCGATGGGGAGCTGCTGCCACCAGGTCAGCGTGGCGAAGAGATGTTCACCGCCATAATGGATGGTCGGCCCCGTGTAGAAGCCGTTGCCCATCCATTGGCGATGCGAGAAGATCGCCCAACCGTTGATTTCGCGCTCGTTCTGAAACTCGTAGCCGACCGACCAGTCTTCCGAGAAGCGATACGAGACGCCGATGCCGAAATTGATGTCGGTCTCGATATTGGTATTGGGCTTGGCCGCCACCTCGTCCGGGTCGGCATAGGGATTGCGGTCCAGATCCCGGATTTCCGGCGCCCAGGTGATGTTGGCGATGATCGCCAGGCGGTCGTCCAGGAAGTTCTTCTGGAAGATCGCCTTAGTCTCAAGTTCGATCAGATGGGGTCCGAATTCGGGCTCGACCAAAAAGGCGATGCCGACCGGATCGGTATAGGGGCTTTGCACCCGCCAGATGGTCTCGAAAGCGACGCCCTCGAACAAGCCATGATCGAAGGAAGCGTTGGGATTGGGGAAAAAGTTCGAGAACTGCTCCGGCGGGACCGTCGATCCGTCGGTTCCGTTGTGATAGGCGTGAGTGTAGTCGAGGATGATGGACGGCGAAAACTGAATGGAATCCGTCAGGCCGTAAGAGAGTTCCGTCTGGCTGTTCAGCAGATCGTAATCGCCCCCGGCTTTCTGGTGACGCCAAGTAAATTGCTGTTCGAACTCCATGCCACCTTTCGGTAGCAGATCGGTCGAATAGAGAAATCCCAACACCGGTTCATCCGCGTGCGCACCTGCCGCGAAACCGATCGCGAGGGCCAAACCTGCCAAAGCCGACTTTTTAAACATTTTTTATTCCCAGAGCATCTTTAAACGCCCTGGTAATGCAAAGCATTCGCAATTGCAATGTATCAGGAAAATATTCCCGATGATGAGGGAATATTTTCCCGATAAAGACGACGCGTTTGCCCGATGAGGCGGGCCGGTTGACCCACCGTAAAATGGCTGTAGTTTCCCCGGCGACGGTTCCCCTCGGGGATCAAAAGGGAACGCGATGAGGGATTTATCCCGAAGCCGCGGCTGCCCCCGCAACTGTAAGCGGCGAGCCGAGCATCATTCAGCCACTGGGAAACCGGGAAGGCGATGCAAGGCCTAGACCCGCAAGCCAGGAGACCTGCCGTCAAACGTGGTCACACGTGGGCAGATCGGGCGGGGTGCATCGGTCGGAAGCTCCTGTCACCAACAGGAAAATCCCGCTCACGGTGACGTGCCACACCGTGAGTCTTTCAATGAAAAAATTTCTGTCTACAGCCCTTCTCGCCACCACCGCCATGCTCGCATTCCATCCGCCCACCTTCGCCCAAAACGACCAGGGCGGTTCCGGAACGGAGGAAATCATCGTCACCGCCGAGCGGCTTGAGGAAAGCCTACCCGGCATCCTGTCGCAGCAGGGTATCCGCGTCGATACGATCACCGCGCAGCAGATCGCCAATGGCGGCTATGTCGACATCGCCCAGACGCTGCAGTCACTCGCGCCCGGCCTCTATATCAGCCCGAAGAACGGGCCGTTCGATTATATCGACGCCTCGTTCCAGGGGTCGCGGACATCCGACATTCTGTGGCTGGTCGATGGCGTACGGATCAACAATCGCCTCTATGCCGGCACCACGCCGCTGGACACGCTGCCGTCCGCGATGGTCGACCGGATCGAACTGATGGAGGGCGGGCAGTCGTTGTTCTATGGCACCGAAGCGGCCGCCGGCGCGATCGACATCATCACCAAAGGCTTTACCGACACGCCCCAAGGCACCTTGACCTTGGGCGGCGACACCAACAATAGCGGCCATTTCGACGGCTCGTTCAGCGACAGTTTCGGCCGCGGTCATTTCGTGCTCTATGCCGACGCCGACGTTTCGGCCGGCTTCCGGCCGTTGCGCGAGCGGGATTTCCAACCCAGCAGCACCAGCCGCGACCGCGCCTATACAGTCTATTCGGTGGGCGGCAAATACGCCTACGACGTGACCGACGACGTGCGCGCCAGCCTGTTTTACCAGTACGATTTTTCGAAACTGGACTACCCCGCGCCGGAGGGCGTCTATCAGGCCTTCAACGACCGTAACGAACATATTCTTAGCGGCAAGATCGACTATACGCCGAGCGACGATTTCCAACTATTCGCCAAGGGTTATTGGCACGACTGGGCATCCCATTACACCGAGTACGACAACGTCATCGGCAGCCCCGGGAAGCTGGAAACCAGCGAGGATCACGGGCCCTGGGGCTATGAAGATTACGGCTTGAACCTGATGTCGAAATTCAAGCTGGGCCCATCGGTCGATGCCATAGCCGGTTACGACTTCCAGCGTTATGGCGGCAGCGACGCCGTGCTGGTGATCCGCCAGACGACGCAGACCGTCAATGCTGTCTTCGGCCAGGTGGCGACCAGCGACGAATTGCTGCCGAATGGCAAGGTTGCGCTCGGCGTGCGCTATAACGCGCCCAGCGTCGGGCAGGATGCGACGGTCGGCACCTTGAGCGGCCGTTACGACCTGACACAAGACCTGTTCGTGCGCGGGCAGATCGGCACCGCCTTCCGCTTACCGACGGCGGAAGAATTGTTCGCCGACGACCCGTCAGACGAACGCGGCAACGCGACGCTGAAGCCGGAGAAGAGCGAGAACCTGAACGCCTCGATCGGCGGCTGGTTCGTGGACCATCACTTCAAATGGGAGGTGATCGGCTTTGTGCGGAACGTCCACGACCTGATCGACTATGCCACCTTCGACGGGGTGACCGACCAGGCGGTGTTCGGCAATATTCCAGGCCTCGTCCGGATCCGCGGCGGCGAGCTGGATCTGGCGGCGGAGTTCGACGACTTCTCGACCGACGTCAACTACACCTATTCGCACTCGGTCAAAGACAACGAGCTGCAGATCGACCGCGTGCCGGTGCACCAGGTGAAAAGCTCGATCGATTACCATCCCGAGGATCAGCCGGTCGGCGTGACGGCGACCTTCATCTATGTCGGCAACGAATACCGGTCGGGCCTGTGGGACGGGCGGGAGAAATACGGCAATTATGCCGTGGTCGATCTTGCCGGCCGCGTCTATTTGGACGACGACCTGAAACAGACCATCACGCTGCGCATCGCGAACCTGTTCGACACGCAATATGCGTCGTCCCTCGGCTCCGCCGAACGGGATTCGGACGGCGGCAACTTTACCTATTGGAACCTGGGCGTGCCGCGGACCTTCTCGGCTCGCTACACCTACAAGTTCTAGCCGGCTGAAATCGCGATGCCGACTATGCGCTGGCTGATCCTCATCCATCGCTATCTCGGCATCGCGGTCGGGCTGCTGATGGCCGTCTGGTGTCTGTCGGGCATCGTCATGATGTATGCCCATTATCCTGAACTGGACGAAGGGCAGCGGGTTGCCGCCTTGCCGCCGATCGACTGGGATGGCTGCTGCCGCACAGACGACCTTCCGGCGGATGCCAAGGTCGAGCGGGCGGAGATCGAGATGCTGTCCGGCCGGCCTGTCTTGCGGGTTCGCCTGACCGGCCAGCCGGCAGCCATGATCGACCTGACGAGCGGGCATCCGGCTCGGATCGGCGAAGCGGATGCAGCCGCAGTCGCACGGGCCTTGTCGGGCGAACAGCCGCCTGCGCCGAATCTGATCCATGACGATCAATGGACGGTGGCCGGCGGATTCAGGCGGGACCGGCCGCTGTTCCGTTTCGATTTCGCCGACGCGCGGGCCATGCGCCTCTATGTCTCCAGCACCACTGGCAAGGCAGTCCAGACGACCACGCGGCCGCAGCGCGTCCTGGCTTGGGCCGGGGCGATCCCGCATTGGCTGTACTTCACCGGCCTGCGCCGCAACATTGCGCTGTGGACCCAGATCGTCATCTGGACGTCGCTGATCGGATGCTTTCTGACGATCACGGGCCTGTGGATCGGCATCAAACGCCTGCGCCGGGGCCGCTCGCCCTATCGCGGACCGATGTTCTGGCATCATATGACAGGGCTCGTCGCCGGTTTGCTGGCGCTAACCTGGACGCTGAGCGGGCTGCTGTCGATGAACCCGTGGGGTGCTTTGGAGGGCGACGGCGCGGAAACCGAAGAAGCGACATTGCGCGGCCCACCGCCGACAGTGGCGCAACTTTCAGCCTCACTGAATGTGCTGGCCGCGACCGCTCCAAGCGCGGCTTCGCTGACATTACATCCATTCGATGGCGCCATCGGTTTCGTCGCGGTCGCGCATGACGGGACGCGCAGACGGCTGAATGCGGAGGGTAACGACACCCCCAATATCGACCCAGCCCGGCTGGCAACCCTGCTCGACACGCAGCCAGGTACGATCCTGACCGATAGCGATCCGTATTATTTCAGCCGCCGAGAACCCATTTTGCTGCCGGTGGTACGGCTGACACAGGGTAGCGAACGCGCCTACATCGATCCGGTATCGGCCGAGATCGTTCAGAGTATCGATGGCGGCAGCCGCTGGTATCGCTGGCTGCATGACGGGCTGCACCACCTGGATTTCTTCCCGTCCTGGCGCACCGGCCTGTTCCGCAACTTCGTCATGCTGCCGCTGCTGCTGGCCACGACGTCCGTCTGCTGCATCGGCGCCTATCTGGGTTTGCGGCGGCTGATCCGCAGCCTATCGTGGACGACAAGGAGACGCACATGACACATGACGATCGCCGCCACGCCGAGAAAATGGCGAAGCGCAAGCAGGTTCAGGACGCCGAGGTCGCGTCCAAGACCATCACGGCCAAGGGGCTGTTGATGGTCAACACCGGATCGGGCAAAGGCAAGTCGACCGCCGCTTTCGGGTTGGTGCTGCGCGCGCTGGGCCATGACTGGCCGGTCGGCGTGGTGCAGTTCGTCAAAGGCGCCTGGGACACCGGGGAGAAGCACGCGCTGGAGCGGTTTTCCGAACTGATCGAGTGGCACACGATGGGCGAAGGTTTCACCTGGGAAACCCAGGACCGTCAACGCGACATCGCCGCCGCCGGCAGGGCGTGGGACATGGCGCGGAAACTCATGGACGATCCGAAAATCCGCCTGCTGGTGCTGGACGAGCTGAACATCGCGCTGCGTTACGATTACCTGCCGCTGGCCGATGTGCTGGCTGCGCTGGCGGCGCGGCGCGGCGACCTCAACATCGTCGTCACCGGGCGCAATGCGAAACCGGAACTGATCGCCATCGCCGATCTGGTGACCGAGATGACTTTGGTGAAGCACCATTTCGCCGCCGGGGTGAAGGCGCAGATCGGGATCGAATTTTAGTGACCGCAAAGGCCCTCATGTTCCAGGGCACGGGGTCGGACGTCGGCAAGTCGCTGATCGTTGCCGGGTTGTGCCGCGCCTTGGCCAATCGAGGCCTCACGGTGCGCCCGTTCAAGCCGCAGAATATGTCGAACAACGCCGCCGTGACGGCCGACGGCGGCGAGATCGGCCGCGCCCAGGCTTTGCAGGCGCGTGCCTGCAGGGTGGCGGCATCGATACATATGAACCCGGTCCTGCTGAAGCCGCAGAGCGATGTCGGGGCGCAGCTTGTCGTGCGCGGCAAGGTCATGGGCAACGTCCCAGCCCGCGAATTCCAGGCGATGAAGGCCGGCCTGATGCCCAAGATCCTGGAAAGCTTCGCCACGCTGAAGGCCGAGGCCGACCTCGTGCTGGTCGAGGGCGCGGGCAGCGCGGCGGAAATCAACCTGCGGGCCAACGACATCGCCAATATGGGTTTCGCCCGCGCCGCCGACGTGCCGGTGGTCCTGATTGGGGATATCGATCGCGGCGGCGTGATCGCCCAGATCGTCGGCACTGCCGCCGTGATCGATCCGGCGGACGCGGCGATGGTTGCGGGATTCCTGGTCAACAAGTTTCGCGGAGACCCAAGCCTGTTCGACACCGGCATGGCGGCGATCGCGCAGCATACCGGCTGGCCTGCCCTTGGCCTGATCCCCCATTTTCCTGACGCGGGCCGCCTGCCTGCCGAGGATGCGGTTGCGCTGGATAGACGCGGCGATGCGGGGCCCGGCACAATCGTGATCGCCGTGCCGCGCCTGGCCCATATCGCCAATTTCGACGACCTGGACCCGCTGAAGCTGGAACCGGCGGTGCGGCTGGTGATGGTGCATCCCGGCGAAACACTGCCGGCGGACGCCGATCTGGTCATATTGCCGGGTTCGAAAGCGACGCTGGCCGATCTGGCGGATTTCCGCCGCAACGGTTGGGATATCGACCTTGCGGCACATGTCCGGCGCGCAGGCAAAGTCCTCGGCCTATGCGGCGGCTATCAGATGCTGGGCCGGTCGGTCGCCGACCCCGACGGCATCGAAGGCCCCCCTGGCGAGGCGGCCGGGCTTCGGCTGTTGGACGTCGAGACGGTATTGACCGGCGACAAGACCCTGACCGCCGTCGCAGGTCGTTCAGCCGATGGCGGGGTCCCATTCCAAGGCTATGAAATGCATATCGGCCGGACTGAAGGGCCTGATTGCAGCCGCCCGCTGCTGCGGTTCGATGACGGCCGAACCGACGGCGCGACCTCAACCGACGGATGCATCCGCGCAACCTATGTCCATGGGTTATTCACCGATGACGCCCAGCGCGCGGCCTGGCTGGAATGGCTTGGCGGCAAGTCCGCCGGCGTCGGCTACGAGCAGGAAGTCGACCGCGTGCTTGACGCGCTGGCCGAGCATTTGGCCGCTCATGCCGACCTCGATCGCCTGCTCAGCCTCGTCAGATAAGATAAAGACCGAACAGCAGCAGCCACTGCAACACGCACGCGATCCGGTAAAGACGCAGCGCCGCATCGATATCCGCGACCGTGACCTGGTGCGTTCCGTCGCCCAACGTCGCGCTGTCCACCACCGTGCCGCCATAGATGCTGGGTCCGCCCAGTTTCAACCCGAGCGCGCCCGCCATCGCCGCCTCCGGCCAGCCGGCATTCGGCGACCGGTGGCGCGGTGCGTCGCGCAGCATGATCCTGAATGCGACGCAGGGCGATCCTTCGGCCAGCGCGGCAGCGGCGATCAACAACAGCGCGGCAAACCGCGATGCCGGCAGGTTGAGCCAATCGTCCAACCGCGCGGCGGCCCAGCCGAAGGCCTCATATCGGGGCGAATGGTGACCGATCATCGAATCGGCTGTGTTCGATGCCTTGTAAAACACCACCCCGGGCAGCCCGCCGAGGGTCAGCCAGAATGTCGGGGCAACGACGCCGTCCGAAAAATTCTCGGCCAGGCTTTCGATCGCGGCACGGGCAATCCCGGCCTCGTCCAGGACGTCGGTGTTTCGTCCCACGATCATCGAAACCGCGCGGCGGCCAGCCTCCAATCCTTCAGTGCGCAGCGCGATCGTAACCGCGCGCACGTGCTTATGGAGGCTCTGTTGGGCAATCATCGTGCTGGAGGCCAAGATCACTACGATCGTCCCGAAGGCACCATTGCCGACAGCAAGTACGAATACCCACGCCAAGCCGACGCTAACCCCCAACAGCACCGCAAGCGCGGCGACGCCGCGCTTGCGGTTGCGCGCGTCATCGGTCTCAAGATTGAGCGCCCGGTCCAGCCGCGCCAGGGCTTTGCCCATCCAGGTGACAGGGTGGCCTACCGCGCGGTAGACAAACTCCGGGTAGCCGATTGTCCCCTCGACCAGGAGCGTGGCCAAGGCCAGCGCAACAGTGAAAAAGTGCGGCATGGATTGCGGTGAGATGATATCGAAATTGGAGGAAGCGCTACGGTATCACGGCGGCAACATCAATGCCGCCGCTCGGCAGTTCCCCCATGCACCCACGCCATGGATCGACCTGTCGACGGGGATCAATCCCGTACCTTATCCGGTTACCGAATTCCCGCTTTCCAGCCTGTCGCGCCTGCCGGAACCGTCGGAACAGGCCGCGCTGGAGGCGACAGCGGCGACGGCCTATGGGGCTCCCCCGTCGGCTGAAACCGTTGCCGCGCCCGGGACGCAGGCTATTATCCAAACGCTGCCCCGCGTCGTTTTAGCGCTGCGCGTCGGAATCCTCGGCCCAACCTATGGGGAGCACGAAAAATGCTGGCGCGCAGCCGGCGCGAAGATCGTGGCGGCCACTTCGCTCGCCGACTTCGACGGGTGCGATGTCGGGGTCGCGGTCAATCCGAACAATCCCGACGGACGCTTGCTGTCGCCGGACGCGCTAAAACAAGCGGCCGCCCAAGTCGGTACCCTGATCGTCGATGAAGCCTTCATGGATGTCGTCCAGCCGTCGGCGAGCCTCGCGCCGGTGCTGCCGGTTAATACCGTTCTGCTGCGATCTGTCGGTAAGGCTTATGGCCTGGCGGGCTTGCGGCTTGGTTTCGCCGTTGCGCACGCAGATTTGGCGACGCGGCTGCGGGCGGCGCTGGGCCCGTGGGCGGTATCGGGACCGGCGATCGCGATCGGGCAGCGCGCCCTTGCCGATTCCGCATGGCTGGCAGATGCGATCCATCGCCTGACTGCCGAATCCGCTCGGCTGGATCGGCTGCTGACGGCGGCCGGATTCACGATTATCGGCGGAACGCCGCTGTTTCGCTTGGTGCGCTGCGCCGATGCCGGCGCCTGGTTCGTCCGGCTGGCGCAGGCGGGCGTCCTGGTCCGGCCGTTCGACGCCGACCCTGGTCTTTTACGCTTCGGCATCCCACATGCGGTGTCCGTGTGGGAACGCCTTGAAACCGTGCTGGGTTCTTCAAGCACGATTTTGCAACGCTGATCTGCAGCAAATATGCCCACCGATTGTCCGGGACTTTGTGTATGCGCTGTCTGGGATTATGAAGTATCCAAGATAGCGCTCGACCCGGACCTAAGTTGAGATCACTGAAGCGATGATGATTAACGACGACGAAGCCCGCGACATTGCTAAGCGCTGGGGCGGGGTCGCGGGGTCCGAGCCCCTGACCGAATTCGCCCAATCCGGCCTGATCGAGGACCGGAAAAAGCTGCTCGATGCCATCGACTATGTGCGTCTGTTCCTCAAGCACCCTGAGGAGCTCGATAAGCTGCGCGAATACGTGACCCACCCGTGTCCGTTCGAAGTCGCCGCACGCGACGAAGGCTGGGCGGTTGAGGACAATGCGATCCTGCATATCCACGATTATGACAAGTCCGTCCGCTACGATAATTGGAAGGCGTGCTGCGATTCCGAGGATATCGTACTGCGCGATGACGGCGAGCGGCCGAAGAAGCGGCGCCACGCGGATCGCTAAGACTTACCGAAACCGCGTTACCGGCATTTCCAGACCCGGAACATCCGACCGGCCGCGGTAAATCGTTCCCGTTTTCTCACTCAGATTGTTCGGATTGGCGAAGTTGCTGCCAGTGACGATATAGAGATCGCGCCGGTCCGCACCGCCGAACGACACGCTCTGCGCTTCCCTGACCGGTACTTTATAGTGCGCCGCGACCGCGCCGTCCGGCGTGAAACGCGTGACGCCGAACGAATCGAAGCGTGCGATCCACACGCCCCCCTCGGCGTCGACCGCCATTCCGTCCGCGTCCTGGATGTCGGCGAAGACCGTGCGGTTCGCGAGGCTGCCATCCGGCTGCACGTCATAGACCCACACCGTTTTATAGCTTTCCGACTGGTAAAGCCGTTTTCCGTCCGGGCTGAAACCGATGCCGTTGGGCACGGTGATCCCTTCCCACAAACGCGTGACCTTGCCGTTGGCATCCAGCCTGATAAGCGGCCGGCCCTCGGGCGCCTTGCCGGCGCCGACGCTGTCCGCATCGATAACGCCGGCGACGATCCCGCCCCACCCGTCGGGGCAGAAATCGTTGATCGCACCAAAACCGGTAAGCAACGGGCGAATTTCGCCGGTCTTCTCATAGAAGCAGACAAGCCCGGTTTTGCCGGAACATACGATGCCACCGTCATCGTTGAACGCGATGCCGCCGATCCAGGTGCGGCCGGCCAGGAAGCTTTCGATCCGGCCGTCGGCATGGCGCTTATGCAGCCCACCGACGGTGACGTCGCTGAAATAAAGATTCCCCGCGCGGTCGGCGCGCGGCGCTTCGAGAAATTCCCACCCCTCGACCAACGTCTGGAATTCCATAGGCTTCCCCATCTCCCTGTCGGATCGATTTATAACTGCCGTCGAGAATCTTTACAGACCCATCGCTTTTCGTGAGCCGGCCCGGATTTCATAACGTAATATCAGCGGAATCAGGCCAGTGGCCCGAAGTTTGCATCGGATGGAGTGTTGTCGGCATAAAGCCGCCTTACATAAAGGTGAGTTTCGTGTCGGACAGCCGGGAAATGGACAAGCCGCCGATATTTCGGAAGGGCGACAAGACATCCCGGGGTTCGTGATGAGGTTTGAGATGCAATTGTTGAAGTCTTTGCCCAAGATGGCCGTGCTGGCCGCCCTGCTGGTTGCGCCGAGCGCGTTCGCGACACCCTACGATACGCTGACGTCGATCGCCGGCACCTATAACATGTTCCTGCTGGGCAATCTGGGCACCGCCAGTTCGCCGTTCAGTTCCGACGCGGTCGGTTCCGTCGCGGTCGCGGGCAATGCCTATATCAGTGGAGCGTCGATCGGCAGCAGCAACAGCAATGCGTCGCTGATCGTCGGCGGCAATTTGGTCCAGAACGGCGGCACGGACGCCGGCAATGTTTTCGTCGGCGGATCTTCAGCGACCTTCTCGGGCGGCGCGACAATCAACGGCAGCATCACGCTCAGCGCCGCGAACTCGACCTATACCTCGAGCGACGCCTCTTCACCGTCGAATATCTACGTCACGCCGACAACCACGGTGCACGACCCATCCTATTTCAATACGCCCAAGACGACTGGCGCCCCCGCGACGCCGCTGGATGTCTATGGCAGCTCGACCGACATCATCAACGCCTCGAAATCACTGAGTGCGCTCAGCGGCGCCGCCAATATCAGTTCAAGCGGCGGCACCATCACGATCACGCTGACCAAGAACGGCATGAATGTGATCGACCTGTCAGTACTGAACGGCGCGACGATCACCGGCATCAACATCGTGAATGCGGCAGGCGTCACGCCGACCGGTCTGATCATCAACGTTGCCGGCGACAACCTGAACTTCAATGGGGGCACATATAACCTAGGCTCGTTGAACGACGGCCAAGTTCTGTTCAACTTCGGCAACGCGACCAGCATCAACATGACCTCGCTTGCATTCAACGGCGCGCTGCTGGCGCCGCTGGCGACGGTCGATTTCACCAGCGGCCAACTGAACGGCCCGCTGATCGCCAATAACTATTACGGCCCCGGCGAACTGCACGAAGATCCGTTCACCGCGACCCTGCCGGCCTATACCGGTACCGGCGGCACAACGGTCGCGACGCCTGAACCGGGAACCGTCGCATTGTTCGGCACGGGGCTGATTGTTTTGGCCCTGGCGAGGCGCCGGCGTATGGTGTCGGCGTCACGATCGTAATCCCTGCGCGCCGGATCGGCGCGAAAGCGCCGCCCATGAGAGCTTTGTTCGTTACGCTGATCGCCGTCTGCCTGTTCGGGACGGCGCTTGCCGACACGCCGGTGGTAAAATCCGTATCGAAGGTGCCGGTCGGGCCTGTCTTCAGCGCACCGTCGGGAATTCCGACCCCCGACCGCGAACGCGAATATATCGACATCATCGATAAGGCGCGGAAGGCCTTTCAGTCGGCGAAAAGCGTCGATGGCCGGCGTGCCGCCAGGGCTGCACTCCAGATCGACGCCCACAACTTCATGGGCCTGTCGCACAACGCGAAGGATTGGGTCGGCATCTTTAAGGAGAGCAAGTTCCTGCCCAATGGGAAACGGTCGTTGCGGATCGAAATCTCGCCCAATGTGACGATCGAGACCTGGGACAACGAATTCGACGACCGCGCCTATGAAACGCTGATCAAGCCGTTCATGCCGATCGGCAAGCTGATTGGCGACCTGTCGCTCGGCCAGCCGGTCAGTTTCAGCGCCAACCTGATCGGCGCCGTCATCAGCAGCGACGAGGACATGGTCCTACAGCCCCGGGTGATCGCCAAATTCTCCGATTTCAAAATCCTGGAAGAGCCGGCGCCGCCGAAGAAATAACCCTATTGGGTCTGGCTTTGGCTCTGCGCCTGGGTGTCTTCGTGGTGGAAAAAGTCCCGCGCGATATCCGCTCCGAGAAGACCGAGCGCCTTCTGGAACATGTCCAAAAACTCGTGCAGGCCTGAAATCAGGATGCTTTCGATCGACCGGCCGTTCAGTTCGGCCTGAAGCTCATCCACCCGTTCCAGCGCCGCCGAGCCGCCGCGCAACCCATAGCGTGACCGCAAATCGTTCAGCCCGCGGTCGATATCGTTGACGCACAGCGCGACCGACCTGGGGAACGCGCGGTTTTGCAACAGGAAGCCGGCGATGGTCCCGGGGCTCATCGCCTGCGAATGCATCCGGCGATAGGCGTAATAACCGGCGGCCGAGCGCAGCACCGAATTCCACTGCCCGATATCGAACGCCGAACCCACATCGGCGCCGCGCGGCAGCAGCTGGTGATATTTGATATCCAGCAAGCGAGTCGTCTGGTCCGCGCGTTCGAGCCAGCGGCCGATCGAGTAGAAATACCAACTTTCGTCGCGGAAGAACGTGCCTTCGGTGATGCCGGTATGCGCCTGGCATCCTTCCTTGACCATTGCATAGGTTCGCGACAGGCGCGCATCGCCCAGGTCGAGCGGCGTCAATGCCTGCAGCCGGCGATGGAACACGTTGAGCTGCGACCACATCTCGGTCGAGATCAACGGGCGCAGCGACCGCGCATTTTCCCGTGCTGAGTGGATGGCCGAGACTATCGAGGTCGGGTTTTCCTGGTCCAGCACATAGAACTGTGTCACCGAGGCGCGGTCGACCACATCGTGCGTTTCAAGAAAACGCGGCTCGTCGGAATTCAACGCCAGGATCGAACCCCAGCTGCCGGGGTCGCGGCTGTCATTGGCAAAGACCTGCTGAACGTCCAGCAGGCGGGCGAGGTTCTCGGCGCGCTCGACATAACGGGCCATCCAGAACGCGGCTTCGGCGTGGCGGGCGAGCAGCATCAGCCGGCCCCCTCCGGCAGCAGGACCCATGTATCCTTGGACCCGCCGCCCTGGCTGGAATTCACCACCAGCGAGTTCTTGCGCAACGCCACCCGGGTCAGCCCACCGGGCAACACCCAGGTGTCGTTGCCGGTGATGGCGAATGGGCGCAGATCGACATGGCGCGGCTCGATCCCCTCTGGGCAAAGTGTTGGGCAAACCGACAGGCCGACCACCGGCTGGCTGATGAAATTGCCCGGATTGGCAATCACCTTCTTCCGTGTGTCCTCGATCTCCGCCTCGGTGGAACGCGGGCCGATCACGACGCCATAGCCGCCGGATTCGCCGACCGGCTTCACCACCAGCGACTTCATGTTGTCCAACGTAAAAGCCAGCCCGCCGTCTTCGGCGCACAGATGCGTCTCGACATTGTCGAGGATCGGTTCCTGATCGAGGTAATAGCGGATCAGCCGGGGCATATAGGCATAGATCGCCTTGTCGTCGGCCACGCCGGTGCCGACCGCGTTGGCCAACTGCACATTGCCGGCGACATAGGCGCTCATCAGCCCTGGAACGCCGAGCGCACTGTCCGCGCGAAACACCAGCGGATCGAGAAAATCGTCGTCGATACGGCGATAGATCGTATGGACTCGGCGCAGGCCGGCGATGGTGCGCAGGAAAACCTTCCTGTCATTGACGACGAGATCGCGGCCTTCGACCAGCGGAATGCCCATTTCGCGCGCCAGGAACACATGCTCGAAATAGGCTGAATTGTAGGTTCCAGGCGTCAGCAGCACGATATGCGGATCGCCGCTCGCGCCGGGGGAGGTCTCAGCCAACGCTTGGTGCAGGCGGGCGCCGTAGCTGTCGACCGAGCGGACGCCCGACCCTTCGAACAGCTCCGGCCAGGCGCGCAACATCATACGGCGGTTCTCGATGACGTAGGACACGCCCGACGGCGTGCGCGCATTGTCCTCCAGCACCCGGAAACCGCCCGTCTGATCGCGCACGATATCGATGCCGCAGATAGTGACATAGACATCGTTGGGCACCTTGATGCCCTGCATTTCCTTGCGGAAATTGGCGTTGCCATACACCAGTTCAGCCGGGACGACCTTGTCGCGAATGACGTGGGCCGGACCGTAAATATCGGTCAGGAACAGGTTGATGGTGGCGACCCGCTGTTTGACGCCGGCCTCCAGAATCTCCCATTCCGATGCCGACAGGACGCGCGGGATCAGATCGAACGGCAGCACCCGGTCGATCGCGCTTTTTTCGGAATAGACGGTGAAGGTGATGCCCAGATCGAACATATCGTTTTCGGACGCCACCGCGCGGTTGCGCAGTTCTTCCTCCGATATCGTCGATAGCTGGCGTTCGATGGTTTCGTAGATCGGATGCGTGTTGCCGGACACCCCCAACAGCTCGCAGTAATATTCGCCGGAATCGTAACTCCGAAGCAGGCCCGAGCGAGGTGGCATTTGGCTCATATTGTCATCGCAATTGATCCGTCATAATCCGAGCTTATCATTTGTGCTGCACTGCACAATAGGGCATGAGTTTCCAATCAGAGCCGATCGAATATCTCTTCGTAAGCCCAGGTCCGCCCGTCCTTCACGGTCTGCCTTGCGTCGCAATCCATCCGGCGCATGTCGGCGGAGAATGTGCAGACCTCGACCGATAGGCCGCCGGGGCCTTCCGATACCTGTTTCAGCGCACCCTCGGGCGTCCAGCTGAAATAGGACGTGCTGCCCGGGCGTCCCTCGACCGGGCGGGGCTTACCGTCGATCGCGCCGTCGAAATGTGTGGCGCCCGTGGCGCCGTCCGCCATGCGCACAGTGACCGTCCAGCGAAAAACCGTCGGCGTGTCGTCGGTGATGTTCATGATCAACTCAGCTGGCACTTCTTCCCCCGGCAGCGATTCGGATTCCTTGATATTCAACCGCCAACGCCCCACCACCGATGCCGGACGCGCCGCCTCGGCCGACGCTGCGCTCAGCACCATGACCAGAACCGCCCATGCGCGCCACTTGTTCAACTTCCCCCGCCCTCTTCTTTTTCCCGCCGGATCGCCCTATTCCTCCAGCCCACAACAAACCCGCCCAATGACTGAAGGAAGCATCGTGTCGATCAAACGCATCAAAGTCGGCCCCCGCATGAGCCAGGCCGTCGTCCACGGCAACACCGTCTATCTGGCGGGTCAAGTCGCAACCGAGACCGCAGGCGGTTCCGTGACCGACCAGACCAAGGAAATCCTCGGCCAGATCGACGCCCTGCTGGCCGAAGCCGGCACGGACAAGACCAAGCTGCTCTCGGCCAATCTCTATGTCGTCGATATGGCGACCTTCCCCGACATCAACGCGGTCTGGGATGCCTGGGTTTCACCGGGCAACACGCCCTGCCGCACCACCGTGCAGGCAACCCTGGCAGCGCCGAAATACGCTGTCGAAATCGGCATCATCGCGGCGCTGTAGACGGCTCATGAGCACCCCTCCCGTTCGAACGGGAGAAGGCTTTAGTCGCCAACGTCCCTGACCAGAATCTCGGTGATATCGTACCCGGCCTCGGCCGGAATGCGCAGCGCGGGTCCGTCCGGGTGATCGAACAATTCCGGCTGGACCGGAACGACCGTCCGGGCCCGCGCGGCGGACAGCGCCTCGTCCACCGTGCGGCTTTTGCCCAACAGGCCGAGATTGGAGCGGGTGACGAACACCACCTTGATCTCGCCGCGCGCCTGGGCGTCCAGCGCATCGGCGGCAAGAATCCAGCGGGAATTGATCAGTTCCTGCTCGTCATGCACGCCGACCTGGCCCTCCGGCGCGCGCGCCAGATAGAACCGGGCGTCGAACCGCTTCTTGCGGATGATCGGGGTGATCCAGCGGGCGAACGGCACCATCAGGTCGATGGCCGGAACCAAGCCTTCCTGCGCAACCATTCCCGCGAAACTGCCCTCTCCGGCAACAAGCGGCGCACGATAGGAATGCAAAAGATCGGCAAACCTGCCGGCGGGCACCAGACCGTCCTGGCCCTCGGGCCGGGCCAGTAGGAAGCCGGCCTCCTCAAAGACCTCACGAATACCGGCGATGCGGGATACCGCGTCCTCCGGCGCATCCGCCGGCACGAGGGCCGCATCTCCGGGATCGACTCCGCCACCGGGAAACACCAGGACGCCGGGCATGAAGCTGGAGCCCTGATGCCGGGTGGCCATGAAAACTTCGATGCCGTTTGGACTGTCGCGCAGCAACAGCACACTGGCGGCCGGCCGCGGAACGGCCGGAGGCGATTCTATGTCCATGGACTGTGCTAGCGCCGATGCGCGGGGCAGGTCAATCGGCGGTCCGACGCCGAGGGGCGCCCCAAAATTCAATGCCTCCCCAACGCGTCAGGTCCTTTGTTCAGCCGCCAGGCGCAGGCCCAGGCCGATCATCAAACCGCCGAAGGTTCGATCCAGCCATTTGCCGACATTGGGACATCGCTTGAGCACGGCGGTCAGGCGCGACGCCCCAATCACCAAAATGGCCTCCCACAGAACCGCGACCGCGACGACCAGCAATCCAAGAATGAATATTTGCAGCGCAATATGCCCCTTCGCGTGGTTTACGAACTGCGGCAAGAAGGCCATGAAGAAAATCGCCGCTTTCGGATTCAGGACGTCCACCATGACACCCTGCCGATAGGCAGCCAACGGCGTCACCTTCGCAATACCGGTTCTATCGAGTGCGAAGCTCTTTCCCGCCGACAGCAAGGACCGCGCGCCCATATAGACCAGATACGCCGCGCCAACCCATTTCACGACACCGAATGCGGTCGCCGACGCCGCCAATATGGCGGACAGCCCCAACGCTGCCGCCGAAATATGCACCAAAGCCCCCGTGCAAACGCCCAAAGAGCAAGCAAAACCCACGCGGCGGCCATGCGCGATGGTCCGCGACAGGATATAGATCATGTCCGGCCCGGGAGAGATGTTGAGAGCCAGAACAGCGCTGAAAAACAGCAACCAAGCTTGCCAATGATCGATCATGTCTGCCTCTAATATCGGCTTAGTTTGAGATCATGGCCGCCGGTTTCGCACATCGCAAGTCGATGCCGCCCGTCCGCGCAGGGCCAACGGCAACTCTGTCCCATGGCGGGCGTCGGTACCGGCTCGTCGGCAAGGTCAATCGCGCTTGGTCATTGACCCGCACGGCGCGGGTCGGCACAGAGTCACAGGACTTTAGACAGGGGAAGCTGGGATGGACGAACCGTTCCGTATCGAAACCAAAATCTATCGCCCGCTCGACGATAAAAAGGTCGCGCGATATCTGACCGCGATTCCGATCATGACCGATCTTTTGGGCGGCGAATGGTCGGGCTGGCAGGTGCGGGAGGTCGGCGACGGCAATCTGAACCTGGTGTTCATCGTCGAAGGGCCCAAGGGTGGCGTGGTGGTGAAGCAGGCCCTGCCCTATCTCAGGCTGGTCGGGGAGGCGTGGCCGTTGCCGCTGGAGCGGTCCTATTTCGAATCGCTGGCGCTGATCGAGCAGGCACGCGCCGCCCCCGGGCTGACGCCGCGCCTCTATGCGACCGACCGCGTGGGCGCGGCGATCGTGATGGAGTACCTGACCCCGCACGTCATCTTGCGCAAGGCGCTGATCAAGGGACAGGCGCTGCCCAATTTCGCCGACCATATGTCGACATTCCTGGCGAATTCCCTGTTCAAGACATCCGACCTGTTCCTGCCCGCCGCGCGCAAGAAGCAGCTGATGGGTGAATTCGCCGCCAATATCGCATTGTGCAAGATCACCGAGGATCTGGTCTTCACCGACCCCTATCGCATCGCGCCCAGCAACCGCTGGACCAGCCCACAGCTGGACGACGCGGCGGCCGCCTTCCGCGCCGACGGCCCGCTGAAGGCCGAGGTGCAAGCGCTGAAGCTGAAATTCCTAACCAGCGGCGAGGCCCTGGTTCATGGCGATTTCCATACCGGGTCGATCATGGTGACCGATACCGACACGCGGGCGATCGACCCCGAATTCGCCTTTTTCGGGCCGATGGGCTTCGACGTCGGCGCGCTGCTTGCCAACCTGCTGATCGCCGCCATCGCCCACCGGGTCCATCGTCCGGGCGATCTGGGCACCGCCTATCGCACCTGGATTCTGGACCAGGGCGAGCTGATCTGGACCGAGTTCGACCGGAAGTTCCGCGCGCTGTGGGATGCTGAAGCCACCGGCGATGCCTTTACGGCGGAACTGTTCACCGACGCGTCGGGCAAGGCCGCGCTGGCTGCCGCCCAGGACCGCTATATGGCCAATCTGTTCGCCGATACGCTGGGTTTCGCCGGCGCCAAGATGATCCGCCGCATCCTGGGGCTGGCCCATGTGGAGGACCTGGAAAGCATCGCCGATCCCGACCTGCGCGCCGGGGCGGAGCGTAAGGTTCTGACGCTGGGCCGCCAGCTGATCATGACGCGGAACGCCATGACGCGCTTCGCCGATGTGCTGCACGCGGTGGAAGAGATCGACCTGTGAAGGTCGACGGCAAACCCTACCGCACGATCTGGCTGGCGGACGACGGCCAGGCCGTTGCCGTGATCGACCAGACCAAGCTGCCGCATGCGTTCGAGACGCAACGCTGGGAAACCGTTAGCCAAGCCGCCGACGGCATCCGCACGATGGTGGTGCGCGGCGCGCCGCTGATCGGCGCGGCCGGAGCCTATGGCCTGGCGCTGGCGATGCGGGCGGATCCGTCCGATGCAGCGCTGGATGAGGTCCATGCCTTGCTGCTGGCGACCCGCCCGACGGCGGTCAATCTCGCCTGGGGGTTGGACCGTGTCCGGCGTGCCGTTGAAACGCTACCGCCGGTCGAGCGCGCCGCCGTTGCGTATAAGCAGGCCGCCGACATCGCAGACGAAGACGTTGCAACCTGCCGGTCCATCGGCGAACACGGCGCACGGCTGATTGCCGACACCTATGACCTGATCGGCCACAGCCGCCCGGTCAATGTGCTGACCCATTGCAATGCCGGCTGGCTGGCGACGGTCGATTGGGGAACCGCGCTTGCCCCGGTCTATGTCGCGCACGATGCCGGAATCCCGGTCCATGTCTGGGTCGACGAGACCCGACCGCGCAACCAAGGCGCGTCCTTGACCGCTTGGGAGCTGGGCCAGCACGGCGTGCCGCACACGGTGATCGCGGACAATGTCGGCGGACATCTGATGCAGCACGGGCATGTCGATCTGTGCCTGGTCGGCAGCGACCGCACCACCGCATCAGGCGACGTCTGCAACAAGATCGGCACCTACCTGAAAGCGCTGGCGGCGCACGACAATCAGGTGCCGTTCTATGCCTGCGTACCCTCGACCACGATCGACTGGACCCTGTCCAACGGCGTCAAGGAAATCCCCATCGAACAGCGCGACGGGCGCGAAGTCAGCGAGATTTCCGGCATGACCGCAGACGGCAGCATCGAAACCGTGCGCCTGACCCCACCCGGCAGCCCGGTCGCCAATTATGCATTCGACGTCACCCCGGCGCGCTACGTCACCGGGATCGTCACCGAACGCGGTATTGCGCACGCCACGCGAGCGGGGCTGGGACGGCTGTTTCCGGGACAATTTAAATGAGCTTAGCCAGTCGACCAATTGGTGGCCGATTGGCTTGATTGCCGTATCCCTCGGAGGCGCGATTGCCGGCGAACAGATTGGCGAAATACTCAAAACTTGGCCATCTCCCGACGGCAACGCTAAGGTCGTATGGGGAGCGCATCGGTCCTTCGGATGACGCTAAGGCACCGACCGCCCGCATCGACATATCGGATTTCATACCGAACCTACCGGACCTCGCCGATGCACATGTCTATGTCATCTAGTCGGTTGCTTGCAGTGAGATGAATATTCGGATATTCTAAAATAGATATTTGAATATCCGAGATTTCCATGCCGCTTTATATCAAGGACGACACGACCGCGCAGTTAGTCGACCAACTCGCCAAGCTTCGTGGCCTGACCAAGCAGGACGCCGTAAAATTGGCAGTCACCGCAGAGTTGAAGCGGGCCGCCGACGCTGTTCCGCTACGCGAGCGCTTCGCCAAGTTGCGAGCGGCGCATCCATTGCCGCCTGCAACAGGCAAGAAAGCGGACAAGACATTCTTCGACGACCTGTCCGGCAGCTGACAGTGATCTTCGCCGACGCTTCCGCTCTGATCGCGATCATCGCCGGGGAGGCGGAGGCCGACATGCTGGCCGACACATTGGAAAGCGATCGAATTCGCTTTTGCTCGGCGATATCGGTTTGGGAAACCGTCGCGGGGTTGTGCCACAGCCATATGTTCTCGGTGCCGTCGGCACGCGTGCAGGTCGAACGTTTCCTCGAGGCAGCGGATTTTCGTTTCGTCCCGATCGGCGAAACCGAGTTTGAGATCGCTCTCGATGCATATGCGCAATTCGGGAAAGGCCGGCATCCTGCCGCCCTGAATATAGGCGATTGCTATGCTTACGCATGCGCCAAGTCTAACAAAGCAAAGCTGCTGTTTAAGGGAGAGGATTTCAAAAAGACTGATATCGCCGGATAGCGCGCTGCGGTCTCTTGAAACGCGTTCCGCGCAGGCGAGATATCGCACCTAGGTTTTTGCTTTTTTATGCGATGGCCTGTATAAGCCTCGCCGTCGGCGGCTCCAAAAATGTCGCCTCGCCATTCCCAGTCACGGGCGCGTCGTTACCGGCGCGCCCTTTGTCGTACTACGGTTCCCAAACGGGACCGATTGTCATGAGGTCGTTGTCATGCCCCGCACTACTCCCCTCGCCGACGTCCGCAACATCGGCATTATCGCCCACGTCGACGCCGGCAAGACGACGACGACCGAACGCATCCTGTATTACACGGGCCGCAAGCACACGATCATCGATATCCACGATACCAAGGATATGAAGACGTCGACGACGACCGACTATCTGGAGCAGGAACAGAAGCGCGGCATCACCATTCAGTCGGCCGCTGTGTCCACCTTCTGGCGCGACAAGAAGATCAACATCATCGACACGCCCGGACACGTCGATTTTACCATTGAAGTGAACCGTTCGCTGCGCGTGCTGGACGGCGCGGTCGTGGTGTTCGACGGCGTTGCCGGTGTCGAGCCGCAGTCCGAAACCAACTGGCGCCTGGCCGACAACTATAATGTTCCGCGTTTCTGCTACATCAACAAGATGGACCGCAGCGGCGCCAATTTCAGCCGTTGCGTCGACATGATCAGGAACCGCCTGGGCGCGACCCCGCTGGTTCTGCAGCTGCCGATCGGTTCGGAAGACAATTTCCACGGCATGGTCGACCTCGTCCGCATGAAGGCGCTCGTCTGGTTCTCGGACGACAAGGACGCCAAGTGGGAAGAGTGGGATATCAGCGACGATATCGCCGACAAGCTGAAGATCACCGTGTCGGAAGACCGCGAGATCCTGACCAAGATCGCCGAATACCGCACCCAGCTGGTCGACACCGCGGTCGAGCAGGACGACGAGGCGATGGAGGTCTATCTCGACACCGGCGAAGCGCCGTCGGTCGAGATCCTGAATCGCTGCATCCGCAAGGGCACGCTGGTCGGCGCGTTCTCGCCGGTGCTGTGCGGCTCGTCCTATAAGAACAAGGGCGTGCAGCAGTTGCTGGATGCCGTCGTCGATTACCTGCCGGCCCCGACCGACGTCGAGGCGATCAAGACGGTGGACGCCGACGGCAACCCGACCGGCGAGCGTATCTGTTCCGACGCCGAGCCGTTCTCGGCGCTGGCGTTCAAGGTCATCAACGACAGCTATGGCGCGCTGACCTTCTGCCGCATCTATTCCGGCGTGATCAGCAAGGGCATGTCCGTGGTCAACTCGACCCGCGGCAAGCGCGAGAAGATCGGCCGCATGGTCGAGATGTTCGCCAAGGAAGCCAACCCGATCGAAGAAGCGCGCGCCGGCGACATCATCGCCTTCGTCTCGCTGGCCGAGACAGATACCGGCGACACGCTGTGCGACGCCAATGCCCCGGTGATCCTGGAGCGTATGCGCTTTCCCGACCCGGTCATCTCGGTCTCGGTCGAGGCCAAGACCAAGGCCGACCAGGAGAAGTTCTCAACGGCGCTGGGCAAGATGGTCCGCGCGGATCCGTCGCTGCGTCTGGAAACCGACCGCGACACCGGGCAGACCATTCTGCGCGGCATGGGCGAGCTGCACCTGGAAGTGACGCTGGACCGTATGCGCACGGAATTCGGCGTCGAAGGAAATATGGGCCGTCCGCAGGTCGCCTATCGCGAGGCGATCACCAAGCCGGTCGAATATGTCTATACCCACAAGAAGCAGACCGGCGGTTCGGGCCAGTACGCCGAAGTGAAGATCATCTTCGAGCCGCGCGAGCGTGGCGAAGGTTTCGAATTCGTCGACAAGATCGTCGGCGGTTCGGTGCCGCGCGAATATATCCCGTCGGTGGAAAAGGGCTTGAAGGTCCAGAAGGAAGACGGCGTGTTGGCCGGCTATCCGACCGTCGACTTCCGCGCCACCCTGATCGACGGCAAGTATCACGACGTCGATTCCAACGCGCTGACCTTCGAAATCGCGGCGCGCGCCTGTTTCCGTGAGGCTCTGCGCCTTGCCGGCCCGGTGATCCTGGAGCCGGTGATGAAGGTTGAGGTCGTGACCCCGGACGACCACCTGGGCGACGTGATCGGCGACATCAATCGCCGCCGTGGCCAGATCATCGGCCAGTTGGAGCGCGGTGGCGCCATCGCCGTCGAGGCCAGCGTGCCGTTGTCGGAAATGTTCGGCTATATCGGCCAGCTGCGCGGCATGACCTCGGGCCGCGCGTCCTACACGATGGAGTTCTCGCACTACGAGCCGGTTCCCCGGAACGTGCAGGACGAAATCGTCGCGGGCAAGTCCAAGCCGGCCGCGTAAGCGACCCGGAACGATAACGGCCGATGGCGACTCTGCATCCGTTCGAGCCACGCCATCGGCCCGTTCCCCCAGCCGCGTTCACGCGGTCGGAACTTTCGCAAATGCTGTCGGTCTATAGCCGCCGCGTCATCGACGGCGAGTGGCGCGACTACGCGATCGACAACCGCGACGGCAAGGCGATCTTCTCGATCTTCCGCCACAGCTTCGCCCAGCCTCTGTTCGCTATTGTGAAACAGCCGGACGATGATTCCGGCGAATATGCCCTGTTCGCCGGCCCGGAACGGCTGGAAGCCCGCCATACCCTGCCCGACCTGCTGGCCGCCTTCGAAGCGCGGCCAAGGCTGATTCAGGGCTGATCCCCCAACCCTACTTGCCGTTCTTCAACGCCTCTTCCACGACGAAGACGCTCATCGCGATGTGATAGAGCGTGCTGGCCGGGGCATAATCGGTCAGCAAGGTGCCGTCTTCGGCGAAATGGTCGTGCCACAGGCCGGCGCCGACCGGCGCCAGATAGCGGTCATGCAGCCCGTCCAGCGCCAAGGTCAGACGCCCAGCCGCCAGCGGATCATGCGACAACCGCACGGCCTGCGCCTTTGCCGCCTCGGTCAGGGGCCAGGTGCGCGCGCTTTTCTTGAGCGCCGTTCCGTCCCCCCGCACCTCGTCGATGATCACGCCGTCAGCAGTGACGCCATGGGTGTAGGCGACGTGCAGCAAACGATCGACGGTGCTGCGGGTCGCGGTGCCGGTCAGCCGCTCATATTCGGTCAGCAGCCAGGCCCATTCCATGTGATGCCCCGGCTCCCACATGGCGTCGGTGCCATCCTCCGGCGCCCAGTCGGGGCCGAAATACTCCGCGATCGTTCCGGTCGCCGGCTGGAAGAAGCGGGTCCGGAACAGGCCATAGATTTCCCCGGCGCGGCCCAGGTAAGCGGCGTCGCCGGTCGCCTCATAGAGCGCCAGCAAAGCCTCGAACAGATGCATGTGCGGGTTCTGGCGCAACCGCGACGGCGGATTGGGCAGGAAATCCAGATAGCCACCGTTCGGGGCAACCATCGCATGGTCGATAAAGGCGAGTGTCTCGTCCGCTAGTGCGATGGCCCGGTCGTCCCCGGTCAGGCGGAAATAGGCCGAGGCCGCCAACAATACAAAGGCATGGGCGTAGAGGTCCCGCCTTCCATCCACGACGGCGCCGTCGGCGGCCACGGTGAAGGCGAATCCCGGTTGGCCGTCACGGTTGCGGTAACGCGCGAGCATCGCCTGGAAGGCGGTCTGCACGTGTCCGTTATCGGGGGTCCAGCCCAGCAGAATGGCGCGTGCATAGACGAAGATCTGGCGCGCCTGGACGGTCAGCCGTCGCGGCAGGGCGATTGGACTGCCGTCGAAATCCAGGCGTTCGTGGAACCCGCCCGCGGCGTGGTCGAAGCCACGATCGATCCAGAGCGGCAAGGCGGCGTCGCGCAGCCAGGAATGGAGCCGCACATGAGATCGAGCGTGAGGAATATCGACAGTTTTATCGGTCATGCAGCCTTCTAACACCCGGATATGCGCCGGAAAAGCGTTAGCTTGCCCGAGCGGCACCCAGCATACGACCGATCATTCGGCCGCGACTGCCGGCAATTTTGGATATGTCCCGCCACAGCGCCCGGTCAAGCTGGGAGAAATGCCAGTTCCCCAGATGGCATCGCGGCGGCAGCGTGAAGGCGGCATAGAGCGGCGTGCGAAAGCGCTTGACGCCATGCCGCTTCAGGAAAGCGCGATCCTCGTGCGAAAGGCTGGCGACGCTGCCCGCTTTGTTGCATCGATCGATCAGTGCGCGGACCCGCCGGCGATCTTCCTCATAGCGATCCAGCCGGTCGAGATATTCCGGCAGATCGCCCTCGTGCGCATCGAGCCAGCTTTCCACATGGGAGAGATCGGGGGAGGCATCCCGCAATGCTGTGCGCGCCTGCATGGCGGCCTCAGCCAGCGCGGCCTTCACGCTCTTCTGCACCTGGGCATAGCGAGCGGAGACGCCCAACCCGAGCAGCCCCGCCACCGGCACGCTCATCGGCCCGACAGCCAATACCAGGAACATGAACAGGAAATTCGCGGAATGCCCGCTGCTTTCCTCCATCAATCCACCGACATAGGTCGAGAACTCGGCCAGATAGCGGCGCTTGAACTCGCTGCGGAGCAGATCTGGGTCTTGATTGCTGATCATGAATCAATAACCCCGGCCCGCGTCGTTGGGCGACAACACTGCGTAAACTTTTTGCAGGGCATTGCCTATTTTGACGAAAATGGAACCGCGATGCCGACCATATATCGTTTCGCGAATTGTAAAATCTCGATTTACGCTGACGATCATATGCCGCCGCACTTTCATATCGAAGGTCGTGGATTCCGCGCTGTGATCGAGATTGAAACGCTGACCGTCAGAGCAGGCGACGCCGCGTAAAGCGCCGGATGCCATGATCTGGGCGCGAAACGATATTGAATTATTGCGCAACGAGTGGGTCCGCCTCAACAAAAGGGCGTAAGAATGGAAATCGAGACACCGAATATCAAGGCTGTCCGATCCGACGGTAGCGACCGCCTGATCGTCGTCTGGAAAGGCGTAGGCGAAAGCATAATCGATACATCCAGCCATATCACGGCCTACACGACGCTTGCGCCATGCGCGATGCCCGACTGTTTCGGACGGTACAGGCGGGTGAGTGGGGCTGGTCCGCCCACTGGACCGATCAAGTCGAAATTTCGTCGGACACGCTCTATCGTCTTGCCCTGGAACAGGGGGGCGCTTGGCTGCGGACCTGGCGTCAAGCGCACGCGATGACCCAGGAAGAAGCCGCCCGGGCGGTCGGCGCAGCCCCCGTATGTGGCGCTACTACGAATCTGGAACCCATTTGCTGCCCAAAACCGTCAGGCTAGCCTGCATCGGTCTCGATGCGCAGGATCAAGCCACCTAAGGTTAAGCGGCCGCGCTATAAGGTCCGGTTACCGCAGCGAGGCGTTCAGCTTGTCCAGCGCGGCGGAACCGGGGCACAAAGCCGTCTCGCCCAACTCCTTCAGCGGGGTAGGCACGGTCTTGATATGGGCGTGCAGGTCTTCCGGATCGGGATCGACGAACAGCAGACCGGTCACGATCTCGCCGTCGGCCGCGTGTTCGCCCAAGAAGCGCTGGGCGGCCAGGCGGTCATTGACGTCATAGTCGCCCGCCAGCTTGCGCAGGCGCAGAACGCTGCCGTCATGCTGGGTCACTTCCTGGACCGTGCCTTCGGCATATTCGGTGGTGATTTCCTCACGCGGGGTGATAACGTCAAGGAAGTTCACCGCTTCGTTATGCTCGCGCACATAGTCGAAGCTCTTGGTCGAGCCCATGTGGTTGTTAAAGGCGACGCACGGGCTGACGCAATCGATGAACGCCGTGCCTTTGTGCGACAGCGCCGCCTCGATCAACGGCACCAGCTGGGTCTTGTCGCCGGAGAAGCTGCGCGCCACGAAAGTCGCGCCCAGCTGCAGCGCCAGGGCCGCCATGTCGATCGCCTCGTCGGTGTTGGCAACGCCCTTTTTCGACTTCGACCCCCGGTCCGACGTGGCCGAGAACTGGCCTTTGGTCAGGCCGTAAACGCCATTGTTCTCGACGATGTAGAGCATGTTGACGCCGCGCCGCATCAGGTGGGCGAACTGGCCCAGGCCAATCGAAGCACTGTCGCCGTCGCCGGAAACGCCGAGATAGATCAGGTCGCGGTTGGCCAGGTTGGCGCCGGTCAGCACCGACGGCATGCGCCCGTGGACCGAGTTGAAGCCGTGGCTGGCGCCCAGGAAATAGGTCGGCGTCTTGGACGAACAGCCGATGCCCGACAGCTTGGCGATCCGGTGCGGCGGCAGGTCCAGCTGATAGCAGGCCTGGATCAGCGCGGCGCTGATCGAGTCATGCCCACAGCCGGCGCACAAGGTCGAGATCGCACCTTCATAGTCGCGCCGGGTAAAGCCCAGCTGGTTTTGCTGGAGGCTCGGATGGTGAAGCTTCGGCTTGGTGAGATAGGTCATGCCACGGCCTGTTGGACTGGAGGACGAAGGCGCATCGCGATGCCTTCGGAAATCGCCGCCGCGGTGATCGGCGTACCGTCGTAATGCAGCACCGGCACCAGCTTGGCCGGGTCGATATTGCATTCGTTGACCACCAGCGTGCGCAACTGTGCGTCGCGGTTCTGTTCGACGATAAAGATTTGATCGTGGGCGTTGATGAAATCGACCACGTCCTGGTGGAACGGGAAGCCGCGTACGCGCATCAGGTCGATCGCCATGCCGTCGGCGGCCAACAGGTCGCCGGCCTCGCGCATCGCCGGGCTGGTCGAACCGTAATACAACGCGCCGATTTTGGTGATCGCGCCGGACTTGTGTTCGATCGGCATGGGCACCCAGCTTTTCGCGGTTTCGAACTTCCGCAAAAGCCGGTCCATATTGTCCTTATAGGCTACCGCGTCCTCCGTGTACTTGGCGTACCGGTCCTTGGACGAGCCACGGGTGAAGAACGAGCCGCGCTTCGGGTGCGTGCCGGGCAAGGTGCGGTACGGAATGCCGTCGCCGTCCACGTCCAGATAGCGGCCGAAATCCTTGCCCGCCTCAAGCTCTTCATAGGTCATGATCTTGCCGCGGTCGTAGAGACGGCTGTCGTCCCATTGCAGCGGCGCGCACAGGCGCTCGTTCATGCCGATGTCGAGATCCAGCAGGACGAAGATCGGCGTCTGCAACCGGTCCGCCAAGTCGAACGCCTGCGCACCCATGGTGAAGCATTCGTGCGGATCCTCGGGGAACAGCAGCACATGCTTGGTGTCGCCGTGGCTGGCATAGGCGCAGGACAGCACGTCGCATTGCTGCGAGCGCGTCGGCATGCCGGTAGACGGCCCGGTGCGCTGCACGTCGAAGACGACCGCCGGAACCTCGGCGAAATAGGCCAGGCCCAGGAATTCCTGCATCAGCGAGATGCCGGGACCCGACGTCGCGGTGAAGGCGCGCGACCCGTTCCAGGAGGCGCCGATCACCATGCCGATCGAGGCGAGTTCGTCCTCGGCCTGAACAATTGCGAACTTGTTTTCGCCGGTCTCCGGGTCGACCCGAAACTTGTTGCAATATTTTGTGAAGGCCTCGGCCAGGGAGGTTGAGGGTGTGATCGGATACCAGGCACAGACCGTGGCCCCGCCATAGACTGCGCCAAGGCCGGCCGCGGCATTGCCCTCGATCATGATCCGGTCGCCGACGCCGTCCGAACGGCGCACACGCAGGCCGATCGGGCAGTTGAGATGCTTCAGTGCATAATCCCGGCCCATATGCAGGGCCTCGAGGTTCGGCGGGATCAGCTTGTCCTTGCCACGGAACTGCTCGGCGATCAGCGTCTCCAGGACGCCGGCTTCGATGTCCAGCAACGCCGACAGCGCGCCGACATAGATGATGTTCTTGAACAGCTGGCGCTGGCGCGAATCGGTATAGGCCGCGTTGCAGATCTCGGTCAGCGGCATGCCGATGACGTTGATGTCCTCACGGAATTTCGATTTCGGAATCGGCTTGGACGAATCATAGAACAGATAGCCGCCCGGCAAGATCGACGCGACGTCCTGGTTCCACGTTTGCGGGTTCATTGCCACCATCAGGTCGACGCCCGCGCGGGCGCCGAGATAACCGGCTTCCGACACGCGAATTTCATACCAGGTCGGCAGTCCCTGGATGTTCGACGGGAAGATGTTGCGGGGCGCTGTCGGCACGCCCATGCGGATGATCGACTTGCCGAACAGCGTATTGGCCGAAGCCGAACCCGAACCGTTCACATTGGCGAATTTGATGACGAAATCGTTCGTCGCGGTTATCGGTGACATGCGTGTCCTACTGCGTCGTCTGCGTGCGCCATCTCAAGGAAGAATTTCTGCATATCCCAGGCGCCCGTCGGGCACCGTTCGGCGCACATGCCGCAATGCAGGCAGACGTCCTCATCTTTGACCATGTACCGGCCGGTGCTGAGCCCGTCGGCGATATAAAGGTCCTGCGTCAGATTTACCGCCGGCGCCATCAGGCGGGTGCGCAGATCCTCCTCGTCGCCCGGCGGGGCGAAGGTGATGCAATCGACCGGGCAGATATCGACGCAGGCATCGCATTCGATGCACAGCTTCGGCGCGAACACCGTCTCGATATCGCAGTTCAGGCAGCGTTCGGCCTCCTGGAACGCCAGGACCGGATCGAAGCCGAGCTCGACCTCCATCTTGATGTCCCTGAGCGCCAGCGCCTTTTCGCGGAGCGGCACCCGATAACGCAGGTCGTTGGAGACCTCGTTGTCATAGCTCCACTCATGGATGCCCATTTTCTGGCTGATCAGCGTGGTCAGCGGCGGCGGCCGGTCGTTCACATCCTGCCCCTGGCAGAACTTGTCGATCGAGATCGCCGCGTCATGCGCGTGCGCCACGGCCCAGATGATGTTCTTCGGTCCAAACGCCGCGTCGCCGCCGAAAAACACGTTCGGCAGGCTGGACTGCAGGCTCTTCTCGTTGAGGACCGGAAGGCCCCATTTGTCGAATTCGATGCCGGCGTCGCGCTCGATCCAGGGGAAGGCGTTCTCCTGGCCGATGGCGACCAGAACGTCGTCGCATTCGATGAACACGTCGGGCTCGCCGGTCGGGACCAGGTTGCGCCGGCCCTTAGCGTCGAGTTCGGCTTTCACCTTCTCGAACCACATGCCCTTCAGCTTGCCGTTGTCATGTTCGACGCGCTTGGGAACATGGAAATTGAGGATCGGAATATCCTCATGCATCGCGTCTTCTTTTTCCCAGGGCGAGGCCTTCATTTCCTCGAAGCCGGAACGGACCACCACGGTCACGCTTTCGCCGCCCAAACGGCGGGACG
Organism: Alphaproteobacteria bacterium; assembly: GCA_965276835.1. Lineage (GTDB taxonomy): Bacteria > Pseudomonadota > Alphaproteobacteria > BOG-932 > Roseiterribacteraceae > BOG-932. The sequence goes on along the minus strand of OZ255631.1, from coordinate 4,808,638 downwards.
ACCGGCAGCAATCCATGGCGGTGTTGCCGCCACCCAGCACGATGACGCGCTTGCCGATCTTGGTGATATGGCCGAACGAGACGCTGGACAGCCAGTCGATACCGATATGGATATTGGCGCGCGCCTCGTCACGGCCCGGCACGTCCAGGTCGCGGCCGCGCGGCGCGCCGCAGCCGACGAAGATCGCGTCGTAATCTTCTTTGAGAAGGTCTTTCAGGCTGTCGACCCGCTGACCCAGCTTGGTCACGGCGCCCAGGTTCAGGATATAGCCGACCTCTTCGTCGATGACCGATTCAGGCAGGCGGAAGCGGGGAATCTGGCTGCGGATCATGCCGCCGGCCTGGGCGTCTCCGTCATACAGCACGACCTCATAACCCAGCGGCAGAAGATCGCGCGCGACGGCCAGCGAAGCAGGTCCGGCGCCGACCATCGCGATGCGCTTGCCGTTCGATGCGCCCTGCGCCGGCATGCGGTCGGTTACGTCGTCCTTGTAGTCGGCGGCAACACGCTTCAGCCGGCAGATCGCCACCGGCTCTTTCTCTACGCGGCCGCGGCGGCAGGCGGGTTCGCACGGGCGGTCGCAGGTGCGGCCGAGAATCCCGGGGAAGACGTTCGACTTCCAGTTGATCATATAAGCGTCGCTATAGCGGCCCTCGGCGATCAGCCGGATATATTCGGGGACCGGCGTATGGGCGGGGCACGCCCATTGGCAATCGACGACTTTATGGAAGTAATTCGGGTCGCCGATATCAGTTAGTGTTACGCGTGCGCCATCGTCCATCGATCATCGCCATCTATAAGAGAGACACGGGGATTGTTCAGCCCAGTTCGCCCAGGTGGGGTTTCTAAAGGTTATTCCAATAGCTTGCCGCGTACGGCCACTCCCTAGTCCTGAACCCGCGCCTTGGTTAGCATCACTTTTGCGCACATTTGCACAAAGACTCGCGGCTCCGCAATGACGGAACAACGCATCTCAGCCCTGCGCGGGATTGATATTTGCGTAGCCGGGGAATTGCAACTGGAATGGAACTGACCGCGAAATGGCGTGGTTTCCATAAGATGCGTAAATTGTGAGCGGGTAAAACGATGTTAGCTCAACAGACCCCGATGAGACCGGCCTCAGGCGTCCGCGCGCTGGCCGTAATCGCGGCGGCGGCTTTGTTCGTCGCCGCAACTTCGTTCTCCGTGCGGGCGCAGCAGCCGGCGCCGCAAAACCTGCCGACGCCCCCCGACAGCGCCAAGCCGAAACCGGCTCCGGTACCGCCGGAAGCCAGGCCGACCGGCGATCCCAAGTCCGGCGTTCTCAAGCCGCCCGAGGTCGATCCAAAAATGGCGAAGACCGTCCCGGACGTCGACCCGGCAATGGACAATCCCCCGCCCGGCACGGCCAAGACGCCGCCCGATGCACCACCGGCGGAGGCGAAACCACGGTGACCGTCCCCGTCTAGCCGAGGGCGTTCGTCCCCGCTAATGTCCGCCCCCTGATGGGCACGGCCGGTTGGGCTGTGCGTCGCCTTGGAGGGTGGACGTGAAGACAAGAGCCGCGGTTGCATTCGAAGCCGGCAAGCCGCTCGTCATCGAGACGGTCGATCTGGAAGGCCCAAAGGCGGGCGAGGTACTGGTCGAGATCAAGGCGACCGGCATCTGCCACACCGATGCCTTCACCCTGTCGGGCGCCGACCCGGAGGGGCTGTTCCCCGCCATATTGGGCCATGAAGGCGCCGGCATCGTGCGGGATGTCGGCCCCGGCGTAACGTCGGTCAAGGCCGGCGATTTCGTGATCCCGCTCTACACACCGGAATGCCGCCAGTGCAAATTCTGCCTGTCGGGCAAGACCAATTTGTGCCAGGCGATCCGCGCCACCCAGGGTAAAGGCCTGATGCCGGACGGCACCTCGCGCTTTTCCTATAAAGGCCAGCAGGTGCTCCATTATATGGGCACCTCCACCTTTTCCAACTTCACCGTGCTGCCGGAAATCGCGGTGGCGAAGATCCGCTCGGACGCGCCGTTCGACAAGGTTTGCTATATCGGCTGCGGCGTCACCACCGGCATCGGCGCGGTGTTGAATACGGCAAAGGTCACTCCGGGTTCCACCGTCGCGGTGTTCGGGCTTGGTGGCATCGGCCTCAACGTCATCCAGGGCGCGCGGCTGGCAGGCGCCGACATCATCATTGGCGTCGATCTGAACCCTGCGCGCGAGGCGCTGGCCCGCAAGTTCGGGATGACACATTTCCTGAATCCGAAGGACGTGCCCAACATCGTCACGGCCATTGCCGACCTGACCGACGGCGGCGTCGATTATTCCTTCGAATGCATCGGCAATGTGAATGTCATGCGCCAGGCGCTGGAATGCTGCCACAAGGGCTGGGGCGAGAGCATCATCATCGGTGTGGCCGGCGCGGGGCAGGAGATCGCGACCCGCCCGTTCCAGCTGGTGACGGGCCGCGTCTGGAAAGGCTCGGCCTTCGGCGGCGCCAAGGGGCGGACCGACGTGCCGAAGATCGTCGACTGGTACATGAGCGGCAAAATCAATATTGACGACCTGATCACGCACACGATGCCGCTGGACAAGATCAACGATGCGTTCGACCTGATGCATCACGGAGAATCGATCCGTTCCGTCGTTCTCTACGACTGAATTTACGATTGAACCTGGGCGTTTTCCGATACCAAGAGTAATGCCGTGCCGATGATCACGCTTGCGCCGCAGGCACTCTGGGGTCGCCCCGTCATTGTCGGCGGCGGCGTTGCCGGCGCCGTGGCCGCGCTGACCCTGTCGCCTCAGCCTTGCGTGCTGGTCGATCCGGTGCCGGTCGGCCGCGAAGCGGCAAGCCGCTGGGCGCAGGGCGGGCTGGCCGCCGCCGTCGGCGCGGACGATTCACCCGAGTTGCAGGCCCAGGACACGGTCGCGGCGGGCGCGGGTCTGACCGACGCGACAGTCGCGGCGCGCATCGCGGCCGAAGGTCCGGCGACCGTTGCCGCACTGGAGCGTTTCGGCGTCCGCTTCGACCGCGACAGCGCCGGCAATTTCGCCTTGGGCCTGGAGGCGGCGCATTCCCGCCGCCGTATCCTGCATGTGCGCGACGCAACCGGCAGCGCCATCGTCGAGGCGCTGGGCGCGCGCACCCTCGCCACCCCGTCCGTCGAGGTCATCACCGCCGCCGCCTTGCAACTGGTGGTTGGCGACGGCGGCATCGCCGGCGTGATCGTCCGGCAGGGGAACGAAACCACGCTGCTGCCGACCGGCGCGGTGATCCTGGCAACCGGCGGTGTCGGTGGCCTGTGGCAATCGACCACCAATCCGGTCGGTGCGCGCGGCGCGGGCGTAGCGCTGGCGGCGCGCGCGGGCGCGGTCTTGTCCGACCTGGAATTCATGCAGTTCCACCCGACCGCGCTGGCTGTCGGCGCCGACCCGATGCCGCTGGTCAGCGAGGCGGTGCGCGGCGAGGGCGCGATCCTGGTCGACGCCGATGGCAATCGCTTCATGACCGGAACGCCCGGCGGCGACCTGGCCCCGCGCGACATCGTCGCCCGCGCCGTGTTTGCCGAGTGGGCCAAGGGCGGCAGCGCGGCTTTGGATGTGCGCCACTTCCCGGTCGGCAGCTTCGCCGCCCGCTTCCCCAACATCCATCGCGTTCTGGCGAGTTTCGGGCTGGACCCGGAACGGACGCCGATCCCGGTCCGGCCGGCGGCGCATTATCACATGGGGGGCGTCAGGGCCGGGGTCAGCGGCCGTACCAGCATCGATGGGTTGTGGGCCGCCGGCGAGGTCGCCTGCACCGGCCTGCACGGCGCGAACCGCCTGGCGTCGAACTCTCTGCTTGAGGCGGCGGTGTGCGGACGCCTGGCCGCGGAGGATGTTGCCGGATCGAACAGGCCAGCGCCGGTTCCACAGCCCGACGAGCCGCCACGTCTGGAAGACGGCAGCGCCGTCATCGCCGCTGTGCGTGAACTGATGAACCAGGATGTCGGCGTGGTTCGCAGCGGCGCCGGCCTCGCGCGCGCCATCGACCGGCTGCACGGCCTGCACGCGGAGGCCAACGGCACGAGCGCAAGCGACGCAACCGCCACGGCCCTGTCGATCGCTGGCGCCGCACTTGCCCGCACGGAGAGCCGGGGGGCGCATTTCCGGTCCGATGCGACAGCGCAGACAGAACCGCCGGTGCACTCGCTGTCGCGGTCGGAAGACGCCGTACTCTAGACGGACTGTCGAGTGCGCGAAACCTCATTTCGGTAGCACGAACGAGGTGACTCCCTGCGACGGCGCGGTCGCGGTCAGCTTGCTGGAAACAGCCTGTTCCCCGCCGTCGATTTCTAAAATATGTTTCTTTAACGCGTAAGCGCGATCGCTCGAGCAATCGAACGATCGCGCCGCGCCTTGGCGGTTGAATCGGCGCGGCAAACCCGCCACTTTCTGCAAAACGACTGCATGATGGGAAGCGCACTGCCGCCATGACACTCCGCACCGGTTTTCTCGACAGTATCGGCAACACCCCGCTTATCCGCCTGAAGCGCGCCTCGGAGGAGACGGGCTGCGACATCTATGGCAAGGCGGAGTTCCTCAACCCTGGCGGCTCGGTGAAGGATCGCGCGGCGCTGGCGATCATCGAGGATGCCGAGGCGCGCGGGCAGATCCGGCCCGGCGGCACGATCGTGGAGGGCACCGCCGGCAATACCGGCATCGGGCTGGCCCTGGTCGGCAACGCGCGCGGTTATCGCACGGTGATCGTGATGCCTGAGACCCAGAGCCAGGAAAAGAAGGATTTCATCACGCTGATCGGCGCGGAACTGAAGCTGGTGCCGGCCCTGCCCTTCGCCAACCCGGGCAATTACGTCCATGTGTCGAACCGGCTGGCGCAGGAACTGGCCGCCAGCGAGCCCAACGGGGCGATCTGGGCGAACCAGTTCGACAATACCGCCAACCGCGAGGGCCATCGGCGGACGACCGGCCCCGAGATCTGGAGCGACACGGAGGGCAAGGTCGACGCCTTCACCTGCGCCACCGGCACCGGCGGCACGCTGGCCGGCGTTGGCATGGCATTGAAGGAGCGCAACCCGAACGTGCGCATCGTTCTGGCCGACCCGATGGGGTCGTCGCTCTATAATTTCTACAAAACCGGCGAACACAAGATGGAAGGCACCTCGATCACCGAGGGTATCGGGACCGGCCGCGTGACCGGCAACATGGCCGGCGCACCGGTCGACGATGCCGTGCAGATCACGGACGAAGAGGCGCTGCCGATCATCTTCGACCTGGTGAAGGACGAGGGCCTCGTGCTTGGCGGATCCAGCGGCATCAACGTGGCCGCGGCGATCCGGGTCGCGCGCGACCTGGGGCCGGGGCATCGGATCGTCACGATCCTGTGCGACGGCGGGGCGCGTTATCAGTCGAAACTGTTCAACCCCGATTTCCTGAAATCCAAGGGGCTGCCGACGCCATCCTGGCTTTAGGCCGCGCAGGCGGGTGCCGAGCAAGTCCGGATACCTGTTTTCTCGCCGCAAAGCGCTTGCCTGTTTCGCCGCTGCCATCGCATGCGGGCGCAATTCCGCGGTCGCCCAACAGCTTTCCAGCGGCATGGGCGCAATCTTTTCCAACACGGGCCGGGATGCGGATTTCTACGGAGCGAACGAGGGCTACCCCGTTCCCGATGCTCCTTATGCGCGGCTGAAGGGCAATCCATGGGATCCGAAATACCGCGTCGGCGCATTCAGCCATCTCGATGAGATTTACCCGACGCGGGCGGTCGGCCGCGCTGCCACACCATGGATGTTCAAGCGCTTGGCACCTGAGATCCGCTATCGCTTTCAGGGACGCCAATCCTCGGTGGCCGACTATCTATCGCGAAATCCCGTCACCGGTCTGGTGATCGCCAAGGACGATCAAATTCTGTTTGAGGAATACCAATACGGTCGAACCGACCGCGACCGATTGGTTGCCCAGTCGATGGTCAAATCGATCACTGGACTATTGATTGGCATTGCGACGGCCGAGGGCACGATCAGGTCCGTCGACGACACTGCGGAAACCTACGTGCCAGGATTCAAAGGCACCGAATATGGCAAAACGGCGATCCGCGATTTGCTGCACATGTCGTCCGGAGTCGATTTCGGGGAAGACAGGGACGGCGGACGCGACCTCGACCGCCTGTGGCGCGATATGGTTGCCGGAACCGGCGGTTCGAAAGGCACTGTCGGCAGCATCGTCCAGTTCAACCGACGGATCGCCCCGCCGGGGACGAGATATTCTTACGCCAGCATTGAGCCCGATGTCCTCGGCGTGGTGCTGCGTTACGCTACCGGCAGGACGGCTTCAGATTACCTGCAGGACAAGGTTTGGCAGCCGATCGGCGCGGAAGCAGGTGCGACATGGCTGGTGGACGCGGAGGGGTTTGAAGTCGCTCATTTCGGCTTCAGCGCAGTCATGCGCGATTATGCCCGGCTCGGGCGGCTCCTAGCCCATGACGGCGCGTGGGAAGGCAAGCAGATCGTTCCGAGGCAGTGGATGATCGACGCGACAACGGTGCGGCCATCGGATGCTTATTTGGCGCCGAACAACGCCATGCCTTGGTTTGGCTACGGCTATCTGTTGTGGCTGCTTCCCGGAACCCGTCGCCAGTTCGCATTGGTCGGCGCCTATGGCCAGCGCATCTGCATCGATCCGGCGTCAAAGCTGATCATGGTGCAGACCGCCCTCGACGACACGACCGACGAGGTATGGCATTATGGTCTGCGCTGGTTGCGCAGTTTGGGTAGAGCGATCAGGCGAAAACCTTCGCGACCTCTGCCAGCAGAACACGCTCGTCGAAGGGCTTGGCGACCCAGGGGCAGCCGGGAAAGCCCTCGATATCGTGGCCGCCGCCGCCGGTCGCGAAGATAAAGGGTATACCGCGGGCCGCCAGCTGTTCGGCGACGGGGTAAACCTTTTTGCCCCTAAGATTGAGATCGAGGATCGCGAGATCGACTGGCCCCTGCTCGACCGCCTCAAGCGCCTCGGGAACCGAGTGGGCGAGCGCCACCCGATAGCCGGCATCGTCAAGAATTGTTTCGATCAGCATGCAGATCAAAACCTCGTCCTCGACTATAAGCACGCGCCGACCGGCGGCTTGTTCTTTTTCTCCGGTCATCTTCGCCTCTAACTCACCAATATCGTCGATTTTTCGTTTGAAATAGCGTCGAGAAACGGCTGAAACGCGACTAACGTTCCCATGCGGGGGCCGGCACGGCGGAATCTTCGCAATGCCGCGCGGGATTATCCGTGGGCGAACGTACCCCTATCAGGATGACGGCACCAGCCGAATAGGACGCCCCCGAATCCGGTGCGTTTTGTGCTACTGCCGGGGAAAGGTCGAGGAGTGTACGTTATGGCGAAGCACGACTATGCTGGCGCATTGAGCGTCGCCCCGGATATGCCGGGCGATGCCGATATGCCGGCTGTCTGCGCGCATCGACCTGTAACGGGATTGCGCGAGCCGGCGCCCGTCCTGTCCCTGGTCGCCGGCCTCGGACATAAACTGTCTAAGGTAACCAGGGACCGCCGCATCGTGTCCGCACGCCGGTCTACCGAGGCGAAAGCCGCAGAAACGCAGAGCGGCGACGCTGTCGACCGCACCTTGATGGCCCGCGTCGTCGCGCGTGACGCCCAGGCCTTCGCCGAACTGTCGGAACGGCATGCCACAGCCGCCTTGGGCTTGGCGCACCGGATCGTCCGCAATACCGCCGATGCGGAAGACGTGGTGCAGGAAAGCCTAACCCGGCTGTGGATTTTCGCCGACCGCTGGAATCCGGATGCGGCGCGTTTCTCAAGCTGGTTCTATCGGATCGTCAGCAACCAGGCGATCAGCCGGTTACGGCGCAAGACGACCGAATCGATCGATGCCATCGCCGAACCGCCAGACATGACGCCGGGCCCGCACGACCAACTGGCCGGGCGCGAGATCGGTAAAGCCATAGCCCAGGCCGTCGGCCGCCTGCCGGACAGGCAGCGCGTGGCGATCGCGTTGTGTTACGATCAGGGGCTGAGCTGCGCCGAGGCGGCCGTGGCAATGGACGTTTCGATCGGCACCATGGAAAGTTTGCTGTTTCGTGCCCGGCGCAGCCTGCGCGAATGGCTGAGCGGCATTTCCAGCGATCTTGAGGAGCAATGACATGCTGACCAAAGACTTCGAGATGCTGCTCGACCGGTGGGGAACCGATTTCACCGCGTGGCCTGAGGTCGAGGCGGAAGCCGGTCGCCTGCTGCTCGTCTGGTCGAAGGACGCGCAGACCGCCTATGACGCCTTGCGCCGGGTCGAATCCTATATCGCGGAGAGCCGTCCGGCTGTTTCGGCGGCCCAGGCACAATTTGTGGTGCGCCGCGCGGTGAACGAGATCGCGCGCCGCGAGGCCAATCCGCCGTTGCTCGAGCGTTTCCGGCGTTTCCTGCTGGCGCCGTTGCCGCGCGCCGCCATGGCGATGAGCCTGACGGCAATCGGTTTCGCCATCGGGCTGGCGGTGACAACTCCCGCCACCGGGGCCCGGTTCGATCTTGGCGGCGCCCCTCTCATGCCCACGAGCGCGGACGATGTCCTCTTTTAGCGTTTCGCGCAGTTTCCCGATGAGCAGGACCCGCTGGGGCTGGCTGCCGCTATCGGTCGCGCTCAACCTGGTGCTGATCGGCGTGATCCTGGGCTGGGCGGCGCGGATGCACACGCCGGCGCCACGCCAGGCTCTGGTCACCTGGCAGCGCGAGCTCTTGCCGACGCTGCCGGCCTCCGACGTGCCGATCGTCAGCAACGCGACGAACCGCATTGCCGCCACGCAAGCCCAGGCGGACGCCACCGTCCATCAGGCCTACATGAAGATTCGCGCCATCCTGGCAGTCTCGCCGTTGGACAAGCCCGGGATGGAAAACGCGTTCGAGGCGATCCGCTCGGCCCGCGACACCCAGCAAACGGCGATCAACGGCATTTTCTTCGACGAGTTGTCGACCGTTACGCCGGAAGGCCGCGCCGTCGTGCTGAAGGCGATGGAAGCGGAATCCCATCGTCTCCACCCGCCGGGGGGTCATTGACCGATATAGGCTGTAGGGGCGTGGCCTTGACCCGCCCGCGGCAGCGCGCGACATAGGCACAACTTCTTGCCTTCACGCCACAGCGTGACCACCGACCCTCGCAGGACAGATCGATGCTTCAATTCAGGACTTACGCGGCTTCCCTGGGGCTGTGCATGGCGCTCAGCGCCTGCGGCGCCTACAACGTCCAGACCTCAAATAATTACTCCGACGCGGCGCTCAGCGCGCAGACGGCGGGCATTCCGATTCAGGTCGACGGTTCCGTCGGTGCCGTGCGCGGCGCGCCGCTGGCCACAGCCGTCGCGGCGGCCATGCCGAAAACGGTCGAGGGCAAGGCCGCGCAATATGCGCCGTGCCAGCCCTTCACCGAATGCGCCGGCGACCACATCGTCTGGACCTTCGGCCCACCCGATTGGCGCTCCGCCTATGCCCATCCGCCGGCGCTGGCCGTCAACGTCGCAGACTGGATCAGCGACCGCCCGGCGCCCAACAATGTCGCCGTCAAGGTCGCGCTGTTCCAGGGCGGCACGGTCGTCGCCAGCGCGTCCGGCCAGGTCGACGCCAACAGCCCGGACGATCCCGCCTTCCAGGCGCTTATTGCCAGCATGGCGAGCAAGGTGCTGTCCGGCCCCGATATCTTCGACCGCGTCGGTTTGCCGTAAGGCGAGACTAAGACGTCACCAGCCGGGCGATCGCGAAAGCGGTCGCCGCCGCGATGCCGCCGATGACCACGGTCTGAATTGCCGCCCGCAGCGGCTGCCCGCCTGTCAGGCCACCTTTGACCCCGCCGAACAGCGCCAGCGCCATCAAGGTCAGCACGATCGATACTGGCAGCGCGGCCGCCGCATCCGCCATCAGTATATAGGGCAAAAGCGGGATTAGCCCGCCGACGATGTAGGACGCACCGATCGTCAGCGCGCTGGTGGGGGCGCGCGCCGAATCGGGCTTTTCCAGCCCCAGTTCGAACCGCATCATGAAATCGACCCAGCGATGCCGGTCGCGGGTCAGCGCCTCTACCACCGTATCGGCCATGGCCCGGTCCAGCCCCTGTTCCGTCAGGATCAGCCGAACTTCGCGCCGTTCTTCATCGGGCGTTTCCTCGGTCTCTCGAAATTCCCGGCGATATTCCGAGCGGTAATGATCGGCATCGGTGCGCGCGGCGAGATACCCACCCAACCCCATGGCGACGGCGCCGGCTGAGATTTCCGCCAGTCCGGCCGTCACGATGATATGCCCGGCCGCGGCGGCCCCGGTCAGGCCGGCTGCGAGCGCGAACGGTACGGTCAGACCATCCGACATGCCGATGACAACGTCGCGCACCGTCTGCGACGCCAGAAAATGCCGTTCGTTATGGGTATGTTTGGCCAATGCCGACTCTCCAAGGGAAAGATCAGATTGACGGAGGCCACAGGCGCGCGCAAGCAAAGGCACGGACTGCCAAACGGGGAAGACGCGGGATGACGAAGCTATCGGGATGCATGCTGGCGCTGGTCTTCGCGCTCAGCGCCTGCACAACCCACCAGCCGGCGGCTAATCAGCCGCTCCGCGCTGCCGACGCATCCATTGACTGGACCCACGTGAAAACCATCGCAATCGGCCTCAGCGATTTCGAATTCTCGCCCGATCACCTGACGCTCAGCGCCGGCCAGCCGGTGCGGCTGATACTGTCGAACACCGGCAGCGGCAAGCACGATTTCTCCGCCCCGGCCTTCTTCGCCGCCTCGGCCTTCCGCGTGGGCGGCACGCCGCCGATGGCCGGAAAGGTTTCGCTGGCCGGGAACCAGAAGGCGGAGATCGACCTTGTACCCGGTACGCCCGGCCAATATCCGCTCGACTGCACCGAATTCTTGCACGACATGCTGGGCATGACCGGGCAAATCACCGTTTCCGCGCAATAAGCTTAATCCACAGGAACTCGACTATGATCACGGTCTATCATCTGGAAAATTCGCGTTCCGAACGGGTCATCTGGCTGATGGAGGAGCTTGGGTTGGAATACGACCTGCAGCGCTTCGATCGCGAACCGACCATGGCGGCGCCCGACGCGCTGAAGACCATCAGCCCGATGGGCAAAGCCCCGATGATCCGCGACGGCGACACGGTGATCGTCGAATCCGGCGCGATCCTGGAATATATCGCCAACACCGAGGGCGGCGGCCGGCTGGCCGTGAAGCCGGGTGCGCCGAACTACGCCGCCTATCTGCAATGGATGCATTTCGCCGAAGGCTCGGCGATGGCGCGCTTCATCCTGAACTTGTTCGTCGGCGGCTTCTTCCCCGGTGTCGATCCCAGCTCGCCCTTGGTCGGCATGGCCAAGCACAGCAGCGTCCAGGTGCTGCAATTCATAGATGGAGAATTGGCGAAGACGCCCTATTTCGCCGGCGACGAATTCACCGCCGCCGATATCATGATGACCTATTGCTTCGGCATCGTTCGTGGTCCGATCATGAGTACCGACATGACGCAATACCCGAACATCGCCGCCTATCTCGCCCGCGTCGAGGCCCGGCCCGCCTATCAAAAGGGCATGGCGATCGCCAATCCGAAGCGTTGAAATTTTAAAATCTCGTCTACTAATCGTCAGCCCGGACTTGATCCGGGCATCCACGTCATACAACGGTGTTGCGGAACCGCGTGGATGGCCGGGTCAAGCCCGGCCATGACGAACTTTTGCTTGATTAAAGTCGCGCCGCTTCTCAGCAAAACGCGGGCAGATTTTAGCCGTCTTGAGACTTCGGATAATATCTTCGGATGAACCCCTCCCCCGAAAGGGAAGTGTCCGCGAGGCGCGAATAGACTTCGACTCCATGCCCGATCTGTTTTCCCCGATCTGGTAGGCGTTCCACCAATCGAGAGACTCAATTTGACAGTTAGCGGCAGGGTCTACCTCGCAATAAGCAACCCCCTCTTTCTCGGCAAGTTCAATCGCTTGGTCGAAATTCTCGGCCCAAACAAAACAACTCTTTCCTCGACCTTTCCGGTATCGCCGGTATCCTTGAAATACCAACGAAACAATCCTTTCACCGCAAACCATTCGCTCGCCGACTTAGTCATTCAAAGCGTCTCCGTTCAAGCAACGCCCGATCAAAACTCCAGGCAGATCTTCCCGAAATGCTTCTGCGATTCCTGGTGGCGGAACGCGTCGGCGATGCCGTCCAGGGGAAAGCGGGAATCGATCATCGGCTTGATCCCGCTGGCGGCGATGGCCCGGTTCATGTCGATCTGGTCCTTGCGGTTGCCGACCATGATGCCGGTGACGCGCAGCTGGCTTGAGAACAGCAGATAGGTCGGCACCTCGCCGGAGATGCCGGTCAGCACGCCGATCAGTGCGATATGCCCGCCCATGCGGCAGGCCCACATCGATTGGGTCAGCGTGCCCGGCCCGCCGACCTCCAGCACATGATCGACACCGCGCCCGCCGGTCAGTTCCTTGGCCTTCTTGCCCCATTTGGGCTCGGATTTGTAATTGATCAGATGGTCGGCGCCGAGCGCCTTCAGCCGCTCCAGCTTCTCATCCGATGACGAGGTGGCGATCACCGTCGCGCCCGCCATCTTGGCGAATTGCAGCGCGAAGACTGAGACGCCGCCCGATCCCTGGACCAGCACGAAATCCCCCGGCTTGACCCCACCGGCAACCACCAGCCCGCGCCAGGCGGTCAGCCCGGCGCAGGACAAGGTCGCCGCCTCTTCGTGGGTATAGCCGGGCGGCGTGCGCGTGAAGGCGCGTGCCGGCGCCGTCACGAATTCCCGCGCACAGCCGTCGATCGTGTCGCCGGGAATATTGCGGGTCGTTGCCGGCGTCGCATCGCCCAGTTCCCAGTCGGGATAGAACATGCTGGTCACATGATTGCCGATCTGGAACTCGGTCACACCTTCACCCACCGCCACGACCTCCCCCGCCCCATCCGACATCGGTATGCGGTTGTCGGCGGTCTTCAACTGGCCGATAGCGACGACATAGTCGTGATAGTTCAGCGACGACGCATGCAGGCGGACGGTGATCTCCCCCACCTTGGGCGGCGGGGCGTCGGGCATATCGACGACTTTAAGTTTGTCGAGGCCGCCCGGCGCGGTCAGCGTCACTGCCTTCATGGATTGTCCTCCCGAATTGATCGCTGGTTATAGCGCGGGATAGATGCCGCGAGTCCAGGGACCACGCACTTGCGTCATGCCCGGACTTGATCCGGGCATCCACGTCATACGGCGGAGAACGCTGAGTCAACGCTGAGGACGCTGAGGTTAAACGACTTCACTCTGCGCTCTCCGCGGATACTCCGCGTACTCTGCGTTAAAATCTTGAAGGATTCTGTTTACGGGAACAGCCCCCTCAGCCGCTTGCCCTCGCGGACCTTTTCCACGCCGATCGCCATCGCGGCGGTACGGTTGGAGATATTCTCCGCCGCGGCGCGCTTGGTTACTTGCGAGAAGGCCATTTCCAGCAGGCGGTACAGCTTGTCGTTGACCTCGGTCTCCGCCCAGAACAGTTGCTGCAGATCCTGCACCCATTCGAAATAGGAGACGATGACGCCGCCCGAGTTGCACAAGATATCGGGGATGATGAAGACCTCGCCACGCCGTTGATCCAGAATCCGGTCGGCTTCCGGTGTCGTCGGTCCGTTGGCGCCCTCGGCCAAGATGCGGCACTTGATGCGCGCGGCGTTGTCGCCGGTGATCACGCGCTCGACCGCCGCCGGCACGAGGATATCGCACGGCTGCTCGATCATCTCACCGGGATCGATGCCAAGTTCGGTCGACCAGCCTTTCAGCACGCCGCCATTGGCCGCGACATGGCGCTCGATCGAATCCAGGTCCAGTCCCTTCGGATCGTAATAGGCAGCGGTGTGATCGCTGACGCCCAGGATCGTCGATCCGGTGCGCCGCGCCAGTGACAAGGCGGTGACGCTGCCGACATTGCCATAGCCCTGGACGATGGCCGTCGTTCCCGACGGCTTGATCTTCAACAGAGAGAGCGCGCGTTCGACCAGATAGACTACGCCGCGCCCGGTCGCCTCGCGCCGGCCGACAGTGCCGCCGATCGCCACCGGCTTGCCGGTCACGATCTCGCTGACCGAATGCCCGACATTGGTGGAGTAGGTATCCATGAACCAGGCCATGACCTGTTCGTTGGTGCCCATGTCGGGCGCCATGATATCGGTGTGCGGGCCGACGAACGGGATCATCTCCTGCATATAGCGGCGGGACACCGCCTCCAGCTCGCGCTTGGACAGCTTCTGCGGATCGCAGGCGACGCCGCCCTTGGCCCCCCCATATGGCAGGCCGGCCAGCGCGCATTTCCAGCTCATCCAGATCGACAGCGCGCCGACCTCGCCGATATCGACATTGGGGGCGAAGCGAACGCCGCCCTTGGTCGGCCCCAAGGTGAGGTGATGCTGCACCCGGTAGCCCTCGAACACCGCGGTCGTTCCATCATCCATATGGATCGGGATCGACACCGTGATGGCGCGTTTGGGATAAAGAAGACGGTCGCGTTCATCGAGCGGAATGCCCAAATGATCGGCAATGGTACCGAACTGTTCCTTCGCCATGGCGAAGACAGGGCCGGTGTAAATGGACATGAAATTCCCCTAAAGACAGGTCGCGCATGAGAAGGCCCGAGCTGGGCGCGCGTTGTTTTCCGAACAATCAATGTAGTGTTCTTGGTTCCCGAAGGCTTGCGCAAAGCCGGAATGGCTGCACATCTGCCATTGCCTAAGAAGCAATGAATTGAAACACCAAGGCACCAAGACACCAAGGAAGTTTCGTTTTGGCCGCCGCGGGCGACATTCTTAAATCGGCAGAATCTGCGGCATAAATTTTTTACGCGAATATGCGAATCGAATCCGATTGTTTTCCTTGGTGCCTTGGTGCCTTGGTGTCTTGGTGTTTCGTCTAAGAAATAAAGCGGGTGAGGAATGATGGAACGGGAATTCACGGGCAAGGTGGCGTTGGTGACCGGCGGCGGCAGCGGGCTGGGGCGGGCGACGGCGGTCGCCTTTGCCGCGGCCGGCGCGAAGGTCGCGGTCGACGACATCGCCGACGATAACGGCCGCGCAACCGTGAAGATGATCCAGGATGCTGGCGGCGAGGCGATCTATATTCATGCCGACGTCACCGACGAAGCGGCGGTGACGGCCATGGTCGCGGGGGCGGTCGATCGGTTCGGCCGGCTGGATTTCGCCTTCAACAGCGCCGGCATCTCCGGCAGCGCGACCCCGGACGAATTCTGGGACAGCGCGATCTTCAACCAGACCTTCGCCATTAACTGCCATGGCACGTTCTATTGCATGAAGCATGAGGTGGCGCAGATGCTGAAACAGGGCACCGGCGGCGCTATCGTCAACGTGTCGTCGGTCGCCGGGCTGAGCGGAACGGGGCATCCATCCTATAACGGATCGAAGCATGCCGTCATCGGCCTGACCAAGACCGTCGCGATGGCGCACGCAACCCAGGGCATCCGCGTGAACGCGATCTGCCCGGGCGCGATCGACACGCCGATGGTGCAACAGGTGACCGAGCGCAACCCGGCCAACGCGAAGCTGATCGCCAAGCTGCACCCGATGCAGAGGATCGGGCAGCCCAACGAGGTGGCCGACGCGGTGCTGTTCCTGTGCTCGCCCCGCGCCAGTTTCATTACCGGCCACCCGATGGCGGTCGACGGCGGCACGCTGGCGCGATGAGCGCCCGGATGAGCAGCTACCCCGCCTTCGCGCCCAACCTGTTCGCCGGCAAGACCGCGCTCGTTACCGGCTCAACCTCCGGAATTGGGCTGGCAACCGCCGAACTGTTCGCCCGGTGCGGCGCCGAGGCGGTGGTCCTGAACGGGCGCGACGCCGTCATGGGGCAGGCGCAGGCCGAACGGATCGCCGCCCTGGCGCCGGACTGCGCAGTCCGCTTCATCGCCGCCGATTACGCCGACCAGGGCCAAGTCGACGGCCTGTTCGCGGCAATCCCCCGGCTGGATATCCTTGTCCACACCGCAAGCGGCGGCGGGCCGCCCGATCTGTTCATGAACATCCCGCCCGACGACTGGCAACGCACGCTGGACGGCAAATTGATCAGCCTGATGCGATGTTGTCGGCTGGCGATCCCGAAGATGCAGGCGGCGGCCGGCGGCGCCATCGTCTCGGTCGCCTCCGACGCGGCCAAGCTGGCGACGCCCGGCGAATCCGTCATCGGCGCGGCCTTTGCCGGCAACGCGATGTTCGTGAAAACGCTGGCGGTGGAATTGGCGCGCCAGAACATCCGCGCCAATGTCGTGACGCCCTCGATCACCCGCAACACCAAGACCTATGACGCGGTGATGGCCGGGGAATTCAGCCGCAAGCTGTTTCTGAAAGCCGAAGCCCGCGCCCGCCTGGGCGTACCCGTCCCGGAAAACGTCGCCCCCATCATCGCCTTCCTGGCAAGCCCGCTGGCCAGCCACATCACCGGCCAGGTCGTCAGCGCCAATGGCGGGATTTCGGTCGCCTAACCCAAAACCTCCCGCACCTTTTCCGCCAGGGCGGTGTAGGTGAAGGGCTTGCTCAGCAGGGCAACGCCGACGTCCAGGCGGCCGCCGTGAACGATGGCGTTGCGGGTATAGCCGGAGGTGAACAAGATTCTGAGGCCGGGGCGGCGCTTCAGCACCTCGTCCGCCAATTCCCGTCCGTTCATGCCGCCCGGCAGCCCGACATCGGTGAACAGCAGGCGGATCGCCGGGTCCGCGTCGATGAGAGCGAGCGCGGCGTTCCCGTCAGCCGCATCGACCACGCGGTAGCCGAGTTCCCGCAGCATTTCCACCGTGAAGGTGCGCACGCCCTCTTCATCCTCGACCACCAGGATGGTTTCGGCCAGGGCCGCGCGCGGCAACGGTACCGGCTGCGACACCGCGCCGGCTTCATGTTCCGAAGTCATGAGGCGCGGCAGATACAGCTTCACCGTCGTGCCCAGTCCGGCCTCGCTGTAGATTTTGATGTGCCCGCCGGACTGCTTCACGAAGCCATAGACCTGAGACAGGCCAAGGCCCGTGCCGTGGCCGATATCCTTGGTCGTGAAGAACGGCTCGAACGCTTTGGCCAGAACCTCCTTGGACATGCCGCTGCCGGTGTCGGTCACGGCCATCATGACATATTGGCCAGGCTCGACATCGGCATGGGACCGCACATAGCCCTCGTCCAACGATGCGTTACCGGTTTCGATCGTCACCTTGCCGCCGCCGTCCATCGCATCGCGCGCGTTGACCACGAGATTGACCAGGGCGCTTTCCAGCTGGTTGGCATCGGCGAATGTCGGCCACAGCCCGCCGGCCAGAACAGTTTCGACCTCCATCGTTTCGCCCAATGTGCGCCGCAGCAGTTCGGACATGCCCGAGACCAGCTTGTTGATGTCCAGCCGGGTCGGCTCCAGCGGCTGGCGGCGGGCGAAGGCGAGCAGTTGACGGGTCAGCGCCGCTGCCCGTTCCGCCCCAACCACCGCCGTATCGATGAAGGTCTTGAAGTCCTCGGCCGGCTTGGCCGCCAGGCTCCAGCCGGCGGACCGGCGGCGCAGCATGGTCAGGCTGGACAGGATGATCTGCAGCAGGTTGTTGAAATCATGCGCCACCCCGCCGGTCAGCTGCCCGACAGCCTCCATCTTCTGCGCTTGGTGCAAAGCCGCCTCGGCCTTTTCCCGCTCCTCGATCTGCTTCAGCAGCGTCCGGTTGGTATCCGCCAGCGTCCGCGATTGCCGCGCCAGGGTCGCATTGGCACCACGCAGCGTTGACTGGGCAACGCCCAGCACGCCGAGCACGATGGCGCCCATTGTTGTCAGCAAGGCAATGATCCCGTAACGCAGGTTGCGGCGGCTCGCCGGTTCGGTCAGGGCCTGCAGATAAACCGAGCCGATCTGCGCCGCCTCCTGTGTCACCGGCGTCACCACGGTCAGGTGATCGTTCTCGACTGCCGTTCCTTGCAATTGGAGCCGCTGGGGGACCTGCGACTCCGGAAAACGCGCATAGGCGGCAAACAGGTTGCCGTTCGCATCGTAAACCGCGGCACTGAGTATTTCGGGATTGGCGTGCAGCGCGTTGACATATTCCTGCGCCGCCACCTGATCGTTGAAGGTCAATGCGGCGGCGACGGTCGAGGCCAGAATCTGGCCCTGGACGCTGATCTCATTCCGTTTCTGCGTGACGGCGGACCGCGCGGCGACGATCGTGATCGAAACCCCGGCGACAAGAAGGACGACCGCGAGGGTGATCGCGATCAGCGGCGTGGCTCGCCAAACATTCAGGCGTCGCAGGCGTCGGGTGAACATGCTCATGTCATTACCGCGCCGACTTCACGGAAACGGCAAGGCTGAGCAGCTTTGAACTGATAACGAGCCCGCCGGCTTTGGCGGCGGCATCGTCGATCTCAAAACGCACACGCCCCCCCACAATCACAAAATTGATCATGCCCTTGGCCCCGCCTTCCGCCACCCCGTCGGTAACGGTCAGGACCGGTTTGCCGGCCATCGCAGCCAACGCCTGCCCGGCCAGCTTCGGGTCGCCGACGGCGATGTAAAGGATCCGGCAATCGCCGCCGCTTGGCACGGCGGCAAGCCGCACGACCGCCAGCTTGTGCTGGTCGGCGGTCTGGCCGGCGACGGCGCGGTCGATCATCGTGCCGAACGGATCGTTTCCGACGATACAGATATTGAAGGCCTCGCCGGCCGCCAAGGGCGTTTGATCCGGCCATGAGATGAAGGGCTGGAATTTATAGAGATAGGTCGCCTTAACGGCGAGCGCCAGCGCGCCGGCATCGTCCGCCCGCGCTCCACCGCCGCTCAGTGCGAGGAGAACGGCGAACGCCGCGACGACTGCCCGGATCGGGCTGGGTGTCACGTCAAAACCGCCAACGCGTTTCGACGAAGAAACTGCGCGGAATCTCGTCCGTCTGGCCGTCCTGGAAGAACTCCAGGTGCTGGGCATGGAGCAGGTTGAAGCCGGAAACCGAGAAATCGACCGTGTCGGTGACTTTCCAGCCCAGGCGCAAATTCATCTCGCCGTAATCCGAGACATAAGGGTGCGGCAACGCACCGACATAGCGGAAATCGACGTCGAAGGTGACTTTGTCGCCGATATTGAACGACGACCGCAGGGACGCCTGGCGGTTCGGATCGTCAGCGGCAAAGGCAAGACCGCCGACGCCGCTGCTGCCGGGGTCGAAACGCAGATGCTCGTGCTGAATATTGAAGCCGGCCGACAGCTTCCACCAATCCGCGACGCGATAACTGCCCCACATCTCAACGCCATAGATCAGGCCGCTCATCGTATTGGCGAATGACAGCGGCAATCCGTTCGGCGCGCCGGACACTTCGATCGTGCGCAGGTCGTCGTAGACATTGTAGAAAGACGAGATCGAAAACGACAGGCGCGGCGACGCCTGCACGCGCGTGCCGATCTCGTAAGCGGTCAGGATTTCGGGCCGGAAATCGCGTGAACCGTTGAGGAAATCGATTGGCCCGGCGAATTCCCGCAAATCCTCGTCGATCGGCGTGGGCGAGCGCACCGCGCGGGAGATCGCCCCCCACAGCAACGTGCTGTCGAATGCTTTCCAGGAAGCCCGGACGGATGGCATGACCTGCAATCCGGCATAGGGTTCGTCCTCGAGTTTGATCCCCACCGTGACCTTCAGCCGGTCGTCCAGCGCGATCGTGTCCTGCCCGAACACATTGGCAAGGTTGAGCGTGCGGCTGTCCGGCACCAGCTGGAGCGCGGTGTTGCGGAAGTTATAGGAAATTGAACGCTCACCGGCGCCCCAGACGATGTTATTCCAGCCGAACGCCGTGAAGCTGTGCTGCAGTTCGATGTCGTAGGTCGAGACATAGAGTGCCGGTCCGCCATTGTCGCTGGAGCGGTTCGCCTGGTCGTAATAGGTCAAAAGCTGCAGGTTCGAACCGTCGGTGAACTGATGCTGCCAGTTCGCAACCAGGTCGCGGCCGCTGACGAAGCCTGCGGGATCTTGCGGCGATGCATAGATGTCGCCCTGGAACATGACCGTGTCCTCGGGCGCCGGCTTCCAATCCAGCCGGAACCCGCCCTGCGGTTTGGACCAGGCGTCGTCGGCGCCGCGCCCTGTGGTGGATTTGAATTCGTCGAAATTGAAACCCTCGGCATGGACGCGATAGGTCAGGTCGTCGTCCAGCCGGCCGGCATATTGCAGGCTGGCCATCTGTTCCTGGTTGCCGCCGCCCAGCGTGAAGGTTCCGCCGGTCCCGTCGCCGGAATTGCGGGTGATGATATTGATCACGCCGTTGACCGCGTTGGCGCCCCACAAGGTGGCACCCGGCCCGCTGATCACCTCGATCCGGTCGATATCCTGCGGCAGGACGCTCTGCATGTCCCAATAAACGCCGCCGAACAGCGGGGTATAAACGCTGCGCCCGTCGATCATCACCAGCAGCTTGTTCGACAGGCTGGCATTGTCGCCGACATTGAAACCGCGCGCGGAGATGGCGTAGCTGCTCGGCGTCAGCTGCGCGACCTCCAGGTTGGGGGCGAGACGCAGCATTTCCGGCAAGGTTGTCGTGCCCGACCGCTCCACGTCGTCATGGCTGATGACGTAGATCGCCGCCGGCGCGTCGCTTAGCGGTTCGGCCGCCTTCGACACCGACGACACCTGAATATTGGCCAGATCCTCGATCGACATGGCCCGCAGGTCGTCGACCGACTGGGCGTGGGCGGGTTGGACGTGGAGGGACAGCATTGCTGTCGCCAGGAGGGTTGTCGCCGGAAGGATGGGCCGCTTGGCATCGTACCGCCGATGCAGCGCCGCGGGAGTCGGACTGTTCATTCGATGAAACCGGTCGGCTTAAAGGGATCGAAAGGCCCGACGAGATATCGCCTTGGCGGCGATTATCACATTTTTGGTGGCGCAGATTACCCCCTGCAAGGGACACTTTAATTATCAGCATATTTTTGACAACTCTTTTGCGTAGTCGCTTGCGTTTCGGCGCACGCGTTTGCCTCCCCGGCGCGTTTCCGATAGGAACACCCCGTTCCTGTTTGCTGCGTTGCGGAATCGATGAGCCTTCCCGACAGCCCGCTTCTTGCCTATCGCCAGCGCATAGCGTCGGGCGTATTGCAGCCCGATTCCGCCCAGTTGCAAGCCGCGGAGCGCCTGGACGCGCTGTGGCGGGAATTGGCCGCCAGGCCGGCATCGCGCGGCCTGCTGGGCCGCCTGTTCGGCGAGAAGCCGCCGGTCCCGCGCAGCCTGTATCTCTGGGGTCCGGTCGGGCGCGGCAAGACCATGCTGATGGACCTGTTCTTCGACGCCACGACCGAGCCGAAGAAGCGGCGCGTCCATTTCGCCGCCTTCATGCTGGAAGTTCACGGCCGCTTGCATATGCTGCGCAGCCGGGGGGACGGCGACGCGGTGGATACCCTGGCGCAAGAGATCGCGGGCGAAGTCCGCCTGTTGTGTTTCGACGAATTCCAGATCACCGACATCGCCGACGCGATGGTCATCGGCCGTCTGTTCACCGGCCTGTTCGCCGGCGGGATGGTCATGGTCGCCACATCCAATACCGCGCCCGACGATCTGTATGCCAACGGGCTGCAGCGCGCGCTTTTCCTGCCGTTCATCGCGCTGTTGAAGGACACCGTGGACGTGCTGGAGGTTGCCGGGGCCAGCGATCATCGCCTGGGCCGGCTGCACGGACGCAAGGTCTATCTCACCCCGGCCGACGATGACGCCGAGGCCGAACTGGCCCGGATATTCAAGGACCTGGCCGCCGGCGCCGCACCCCATCACGCAGCCATCGCGGTGCCCGGCGGACGCCGCCTGGACATTCCACGCGCCGGACCCAAGGTGGCCTGGTTCGATGCGTCGGACCTGATCGGCGAGGCGCGCTCCGCCGCCGATTATCTGGCGCTGGCGGCATCCTACGACACGGTCATGCTGTCCGGCATTCCGCTCTTGGCCGCCGACCAGCGCAACGAGGCGCGGCGGCTGATCACGCTGATCGACGTATTGTACGACAGCGGCACGCGCCTGATCGCCAGCGCGGAGGCGCCGGCCGAGCAGCTTTATGCCGCCGGGCTGCACGCCAAGGAATTCGAGCGCACGGCCAGCCGCCTGATCGAGATGCAGTCGGACGATTGGGTACATGCGAAAGAGGCGCACGAACAGCATCGCATCGCTGTATAATATATTGTATATCAGAAAGATGTTGCGATTCGTCGGCTCCATCCGGACCTACATCACTATCGGCGTCACGCTGGGCGTGATCCTTGCCGTTCCGCTTTGGCAGGCGGCTTTGGCCGGCCAAAAGCTGCCGCGCAGCTGGCCAGAGGCCAAGCCGCTGGCGATCTCATTGCTGCTCGCCACCGGCCACGGCGTTCTCAGAATGTATAGCTGGCTGCCCAGCGCGATCTATCATCTGACCTTCGCGCATATGACGTTCCAGCAATGGCTGTTCGACGGCTGGTGACCATGCGGTGACGGATTCGGCTTTCGCGGCCCGTTCTTTGGATGTTATATTATCTTATCTGTTATATAAGCGATAAACTCGCTATATTAGACAATATACAGGGCCTCGGGGAGTGTTAGATGGCTGTTCTGCGGTTTATCCACAATTATATCATTATCGGCGCCACGCTTGGGAGCATCCTGGTCATCCAGGCGTGGTTGCCGATCCTTCACGGGCTGATCCTACCGCACGGTTTGGCCGACGCCGGATCGGTCGCCTGGCAATTTCTACGGCCCGTGGGCTTCGGCCTGCTCAGAATGCTCGGGTGGCTGCCCAGCGCGGTCTATCACCTCGGCTTCGCACATCTCAGCTTCCAGCAATGGGTAATGGGCGGCTGATGTCGCCTTAGAACCCTGGAATATTCCCGGTTTCCCAGAAGGCGCGCAGCGACGCGATCTTGCCGTCGGGCGTCGCCTTGTAGCAGATCACGCACGGCAGCTTGAACAGGTTGCCGTCTGCCTGAGTAATGTGAAGCGTGACGACATTGGCCACCTCGTCACCGCACAGATGTGACTGGTGCACCTCGAACGTCACGTTCTTATTGGGGGCGATCGCGGTATCGTAGAAATGGGTTACGCCGGCCTTGCCGTGATGGCCCTTGCCTTCGGGATCGAATACCGACGGGCCGACCGGGTCCTGCACCACGGCGTCGTCGGCGAACAGCGCGATCCAGCCGTCGCGATCATGAGCCCCGATCCGCTCTGCCGACATCTTCGACAAATCCCGCGCCGTGACCATGCTCTATCCCCTGCTGGCTTGATTGATGGCCGGCACGATACTGGGCAAACCGGGAATTTGCCAGTGCGGAGGTAACTGCCGAATTTGGCACTGAAACGCACGGTAAACGCACCCGCAATTGGGGAAAACCGATGCGTGAACCGTGCTGCTGATCGTGTGCCCTGGATTGCTTCGCATCTCTCGCGGACGGCACAGCCCTTGAGGGTGCGAGGGATTGCCCATTTAGGGTATGCCGTGTATAAGCGCGCCCTTCGGGTGGCGAGGCCGGGTGCAGACCCAACAATGGCATGCCCAACCATCCTTTCCGCGCCTTTCGGGGCGTCCATCCATCAGGGATCGAAAATGCCTAAAATGAAGTCCAAGAGCGGCGCAAAAAAGCGCTTCTCGCTCACCGCCACTGGCAAGGTGAAATTCAAGGGCGCGTATTCTGCCCACCGACTGGTCAGCAAGCGTAAATCGGCCAAAGCACGCAACAAGGGGACGTCCGTTCTGGTCGCCGCCGATGCGTACAAGGTCAAGCGTTATTGGCTGGCATAAGGAGAGCATGAAATGGCACGCGTAAAACGGGGCGTTACCGCCCATGCCCGTCACAAGAAAATTCTCGACCTCGCCAAGGGTTACCGCGGTCGCGGTTCCACGGCCTATCGGGTCGCAATCGAAAAGGTCGAGAAGGGGCTGCAATATGCCTATCGCGACCGCCGCAACAAGAAGCGTGAGTTCCGCGGTTTGTGGATTCAGCGCATCAATGCCGGCGCACGGTTGAACGGCCTGACCTATTCGCAGTTCATGGATGGCCTGAAGAAGGCTTCGATCGAGGTGGATCGCAAGGTCCTGTCCGACATCGCGGCACAGGAGCCTGATTCGTTTAAACTGCTGGTCGACCAAGCCAAGGCGGCGTTGGGCGAAGCGGCAGCCCAGGCAGCCTAAGTCTCCAACATAATCGACGTTCAAAGGGGCCGCTCTTGCGAGGGCCCCTTTTTTCGTGTCTTTCGCCGACGTGAATAAGCGGTAGCAGACTATGACCGATACAGATGATCTGGGCGCTTTGCGCGTCGAACTCCTGGGGAAGATCGCGGCGACAGCCGACGAGACGGCGCTGGAGCAGTTGCGTGTCGAGACGCTGGGCAAGAGGGGCGTCATCACGCTGCGCATGGCAAGCCTGGGACAAGTCGCGCCTGAGAAGCGCCGCGAGGTCGGTCAGGCCAACAACGAGCTTAAGAACGCCGTCGCCGAGGCGATTGCGAAACGCCAGACCGAGCTGGGCCGCGCCGCGCGCACCGCGAAGCTGGCGGCTGAGCGGATCGACGTCTCCCTGCCCGTCCGGCAGGAGCCCGAGGGTCATATCCACCCGATCAGCCAGACGATCGAAGAGCTGATCCAGATATTCGCCGAGATGGGATTCACCGTCGCCGAGGGGCCGGAGATCGAGAGCGATTTCAACAATTTCACCGCGCTGAACATCCCGCCTGAACACCCCGCTCGGCAGATGCACGACACCTTCTATCTGCCGCCGGGCGCCGACGGCGCGGCGCGCGTCCTGCGCACCCACACATCCCCGGTGCAGGTGCGCACCATGCTGAACCAGAAGCCGCCGATCCGCATCATCGCCCCGGGCCGGACCTATCGGTCGGACTACGACATGACCCACACGCCGATGTTCCATCAGGTCGAGGGGCTGGTGATCGACGAGGCCACCCATATGGGCCATCTGCGCGGCTGCCTGACCGAGTTCCTGCGCGCCTTCTTCCAGATCGACGATCTGCCGTTGCGCTTCCGCCCCAGCTTCTTCCCTTTCACCGAACCGTCGGCGGAGGTCGATATCGGCTGCTCCCGCAAGGGCGGCCAGCTGAAGCTGGGGAATCATGGCGACTGGCTGGAGATTCTGGGCTGCGGGATGGTGCACCCCAAGGTGCTGGAAATGTGCGGCATCGATTCCACCCGTTACCAGGGCTTCGCCTTCGGCATGGGGATCGAGCGCATCGCGATGCTGAAATACGGCATCCCCGACCTGCGCACCTTCTTCGACGCCGACCTGCGCTGGATCAAGCATTACGGCTTCTCCTTCCTCGACCAGCCGAGTCTTGGGCTCGGGCTGAACCGCTGAGGGGAAGCAGATGGCAGAGTCCATTTACCTTTCTTCGTCATGCCCGGGCTTGACCCGGGCATCCACGCGTCTCCCCAAGCACCGCGTCTATGACGTGGATGCCCGGATCAAGTCCGGGCATGACGGTTGTGTGGGTAGCGTTGCCGATGATCTTGGACGCGCATCATGAAATTCACTTTAAGCTGGCTCAAAGACCATCTCGACACCGCCGCCTCGCTGGACGAGATATCGGTGACGCTGACCCGCATCGGCCTTGAGGTCGAAGGGATCGAGGATCGCTCCGCGCCGCTCGCCCCATTCGTCGTCGGCGAGATCGTCGAGGCGGTTCAGCATCCAAACGCCGACCGCCTGCGCGTCTGCCAGGTCAATATCGGCAAGGATGCCCTGGTTGAGGTCGTGTGCGGCGCGCCCAATGCGCGGGTCGGGTTGAAGACTGCCTTCGCCGCGCCCGGCACCCGCATTCCGGCTTCGGGCGAGGTGCTGAAGGTCGGCGCCATTCGCGGCGTCACCTCCAACGGCATGCTGTGTTCGACACGCGAGTTGAAGCTGGGCGAGGACCATGACGGCATCATGGAACTGCCGGCGACGGCGGTGCCGGGCCAACCGATTGCGCCATTGCTGGGTGCGGACGACCCGGTGATCGAGATCAATCTGACGCCCAACCGCGCCGATTGCGCCGGGGTGCGCGGCATCGCCCGCGACCTGGCGGCCGCTGGCCTGGGCACGCTGAAGCCGATCGAGACCGCGCCGGTGCCGGCCGCATTCCAATCGACCGGCAGCATCGTGCTGGAAGCGACGGACGCCTGCCCGATATTCCTGGGCCGCGCGATAAAGGGTGTGAAAAACGGCTCGAGCCCGGCCTGGCTCCAGGCCCGACTGACCGCCATCGGCCTCAGGCCCATCTCGGCTCTGGTCGACATCACCAACTACTTCACCTTCGACCGCTGCCGCCCGCTGCACGTGTTCGACGTCGACAAGATCGCCGGTAGCACGCTGACAGTGCGTTCCGCCCACGACGGCGAGATGCTGGAGGCGCTGAACGGCAAGACCTACACCCTGTCCGCCGGCATGACGGTGATAGCCGATGCCGAAGGGCCGGAGAGCCTGGGCGGCATCATCGGCGGCGCACGCACCGGCTGCTCAGAAACGACCACGCGAGTCATTCTGGAATGCGCCTATTTCGACCCGAAGCGCACGGCGGAAACCGGCCGCGCGTTGCAGGTCAATTCCGACGCCCGCTACCGCTTCGAGCGCGGACTGGACCCGGACGGTCTGTTCGACGGGATCGAGGCGGCGACGCGGATGATCCTGGAGCTGTGCGGCGGCGAGCCGAGCGAAGTGATCGTCACCGGCGCGGCGCCGGAATGGCGCCGAACCATCGAGCATCGTCCCAGCCGCGTCGCCTCACTGGGCGGTGTCGGCGTGACGCCGGAACGGCAGCAGGAAATCCTGACCACGCTGGGCTTTGGCATCGAGATCAACGGCGCAGCCTTGACCGTCGCCCCGCCGTCCTGGCGTGCCGATATCGAGGGCGAAGCCGACCTGGTCGAAGAGGTGCTGCGCATCGAGGGGTACGATAATATCCCCGAGACGCCCCTGCCCCGCACCGTCGCCATCGCGCAACCCGCCGTCGATGCCGCGCAGCGCCGCGTGGCGTGGGCCAAGCGCCTGCTGGCCAGCCGTGGGTTGGAGGAAGCGGTCACCTGGTCGTTCATGGACGGCAAGATCGCCCGGCAGTTCGGCGCATCGGACAGCCTGGAACTGGTCAACCCGATCAGCGCCGACCTGTCGGTGATGCGCCCGTCGATCCTGCCGAACCTGATCCTGGCAGCGGCACGCAACGCAGCGCGCGGTTTTGCAGACGTTGCGCTGTTCGAAGTCGGGCCGGTCTTCGCCGAGGCCGGCCAGACGACGGTCGCGACCGGCATCCGCACCGGGCAGTCGGACGGCCGCCACTGGTCGGGCAAGCCGAAGGCGGTCGATGCCTTCGACGCCAAGGCCGACGCGCTGGCTCTGCTGGCCTCGCTGGGGCTGGATACAGCCAAACTGACCATCGACGCCAACCCGCCGACCTGGCTGCATCCCGGCCAGGGCGGGCTGATCAAGCTTGGCCCCACGGTGCTGGGCACGTTCGGCCGGCTGCATCCCGATGTTCTGGATGCCATCGGTCTCGACGGGCCGTGCGTCGGTTTCACGGTGGACCTGTCCACCGTGCCACTACCACGCAACAAGGGCACGGCGCGGCCGCAACTGGTGCTGTCGGCGTTCCAGCCACTGAAACGAGATTTCGCCTTCATCGTCGCGGCGGATGTGCCGGCAGAGAAGCTGATCCGGGCCGTGCGCGGCGCCGACAAGACGATGATCGTCGACGCCCGCCTGTTCGACGTTTATACCGGTCAGGGCGTCCCGTCCGGCAACAAGTCGCTGGCGATCGAGGTTACGCTTCAGCCGGTTGAACGCACCCTGACGGATGCGGAGATCGAGGCGGTGGCCACCAAGATCATTGCCGCTGCGGGGAAAGAAACCGGCGCGACTTTGCGCGGATAGACAACGCAATCGGAGGAACGGGCATGAGCGAGACGATCGGCGAACTGCACGACAAGGCTGAGCAATATGCCGCCAAGTACAAAGACCCCGAGCTGAAAGACTTCCTGCTGACCGTCGCGCATGAGCTTGAAGAGGCCGAGATGCTGCGCCATCATTTCGGCTATTTCGTCCGCCACGCGCAGGCCATCCTGCCGCACGACGTCCAGCCCCGCCATTTCAAGGAAGCGCTGGCCCGGGCGAAGAAGGTTCTGGCGAAGGGCTAATTTCTTCGTCATTGCGAGCGCAGCGAAGCAATCCAGAGCTACCCGCCCAACTGTCGGAAGCGAGGCTCTGGATTGCCGCGTCGCTTCGTTTCTCGCAATTACGCTAATTAACCAAACATAGCGTCTAACGCGCTCATCAGGGGAATATCATGGATCTCGGTCTTTCAGGCAAAACCGTCATCGTTACCGGCGGGTCGGGCGGCATCGGGCGCGGTCTCTTGATGGAATTCGCCCGTGAGGGCTGCAACGTCATCAACGCGTCGCGCGACATGAAGATCGGCGCGGCGATCGAGGCCGATGCGAAGTCCCAGGGCTTGAAGGGTACGATCCTGTCGGTGAAGACCGATGTGACCGACCGCAAGAGCGTCGATGCGATGGTCGCAGTGGCACATGAGAAATTCGGCCTGGTCGATGTGCTGGTGAACAATGCCGGCGGCGTCGCATCCCAAGGCCCGTTCGAGGAACTGTCCCAGGAAACCCGCGATTGGGAGCGCGCGCTGAATGTCGACGGCGTTATCCACTGCACCCAGGCAGTGGCGCACGACATGCTGTCACGCAACACCGGCAGCGTGATCAACATCTCCTCCAACTCCGGCCTCTTGGGCGAGGCGTCGCAGCAGATCGTGCATTACGGCGCGGTCAAAGGCTTCGTGAACAGCTTCTCAAAGTCGCTGGCCTATGAGTGGGGGCCACGCGGTGTGCGGGTGAACAACATCGCGCCGGGCTGGATCGTCCCCTACAAAAACGACGATGTCGGGCCCGGTAGCTTCTGGAACCGCTTGGTCGTGGATAACCGCGGCAAGCCGGAGCAGATGCAGGAAGCGCTGGAAACCGGCAACCTGCAGAACATGGCCAACCTGCCGATCAAGCGCTTGGGCCGTCCGGAAGATATCGCCTATCTGGCCCTGTTCCTGGCGTCGGACGTATCCGGCTACATCACTGGCCAGCTGATCAGCGTGTCGGGCGGCGTGTATATGCCGTAGGGCTATTGGTCCGGGCATGGAACACCGCCACGAACATTCCGGACATGCGCATCTGTGGCCCGGCGTGCCGATGGCGCTGGGCGCGGCGATTCTGTTCGGACTGTCCACGCCGCTGTCGAAGCTACTCCTCGGCACCGTCGACCCCGGCTTGCTGGCCGGCGTACTCTATCTGGGTGCGGGCGTCGGACTGGCCGGCGTGCATGCCGGGCGCGAAATATTCGGCATTTCGGCGCCCGAAGCGCCGCTGCGCCGGTCGGATCTTCCGTGGCTTGCCGCCGTCATCCTGTTTGGCGGCGTTGTCGGTCCCCTATTGCTAATGATTGGGCTTGCCCAAACCGCGGCAACCGAGAGCGCGCTGCTGCTCAATCTCGAAGGGTTGGCGACGATGGGAATCGCCTGGGTCGTGTTTCGGGAGAATGTCGACCGGCGCCTGCTGCTGGGCGCGCTGGCCATCCTGGCGGGCGCGGCATTGTTGGCATGGCGTGGCAGCGGCGTAACGATCGGCATCGGGGCGATCTATATCGCCGGGGCCTGTATCGCCTGGGGCATCGACAACAACCTGACACGCAAACTCTCCGCCGCTGACCCCGTTGTGATTGCGATGACCAAAGGTCTGGGCGCGGGTAGCGTCAACGTTCTGATCGCACTGGCTCACGGTGCTGCGC
The DNA here is from genome assembly GCA_965276835.1 of Alphaproteobacteria bacterium. GTDB lineage: Bacteria > Pseudomonadota > Alphaproteobacteria > BOG-932 > Roseiterribacteraceae > BOG-932. Next base: position 4,778,819 of record OZ255631.1, on the reverse strand, counting down.
TCGCCCCAATCCTAACTTTACTGATGGCTGCCATCCTGGGTTTCTTCGCCATCGGTGTCAGCTTGGTGTTGTTCATCCTGGCGCTGCGTCATCTGGGAACCGCACGCACGGGGGCCTATTTTTCACTCGCCCCGTTCATCGGGGCGACAATCGCGGTCCTTCTGCTAGGCGAACCGGTTACACGGCAGCTTCTCTTGGCGGGCGCGCTGATGGGGCTCGGCCTCTGGCTGCACCTGTCGGAGCGCCACGAGCACGAACACATCCACGAGCCGCTGGAGCACGAGCACGCGCATATCCATGATGCGCATCATGGCCATCATCACGATGAACCGGTGACCGAACCGCATTCGCACCGGCACCGCCATAAGCCTATGCGGCACAAGCATGTGCATTATCCCGACTTGCACCACCGGCATCCGCACGAATAGACGGGCGGGAATCGGCTGTCTTTAGCTGGCGGGTCGCAGAGGCGGATTGCCGCCTAAACGAATTGGACGGCAAGAAACGGATCGCTGCCCTGCCGCACGGCCACCTAGGGTGAGGTCTCAACCGAGAGGAGATCTCCATGACTTTCCGCATTACCGGGCTGTCGCCCCAGCCCTTCCAGCATCTGTTCGGGCTGTCCGAAGACGCATTAGCCAGGCATGGCGCACTGCGATACGTCGCCGATAAGGGTTCTGCCTTCCCATGCCGGATCGAGATGCGCGACGCGGAGCCGGGCGAGACGCTGCTTCTGCTCAATCATACCTGCCAGCCGGCCGACACGCCTTATCGCGCGTCGCATGCCATCTTCGTCCGTGAAGGAGCAACGGATGCCTATGACCAAGTGGATCAAGTGCCGTCGGTTATGCGCACGCGCCTACTTTCGCTGCGCGCCTTCGATGTCGAGGGCATGATGCTGGACGGGGACGTTGTCGACGGGGCGAACGTCGAACCGCTCATTGCGTGGATGTTTACCAACCCCGACGTCAGCTACATCCACGCCCACAACGCCAGACGGGGCTGTTATTCCGGCCGGATCGATCGCGTTTAAACCTCCGCCGCGAGCACCTGCAAGTCGGCGCGCAGCCGGTCAGGATTGCCCGCGGGAAGCGGCGCCTCGACCTCATCGCGGGTGCGCTGCCAGATCGGGACGGCGGCGGCGAGCACCGAAAGACCGTCGGGCGTTAGTTTCAGCAGCCGCCCACGCCGGTCGGCGGCATCGGTGACGATTTCGACTAAGCCGCGTCGTTCCAGCGGCTTCAAGGCGGCGGTCAATGTCGTACGGTCCATCGCCAGCAACGACGCGACCGGTCCCATCGCCGGGGGTGCCGGCCGGTTCAGCGCCATCAGCAGCGAGAACTGCCCGTTGGTGAGCCCAATCGGCCGTAGCGCCTCGTCGAAACGGCGAGCCAATGCCCGCGCCGCACGTTGCATATACAGGCAAAGGCAGGTGTCGCGGACATGCAGGGTGGTTTGAAACGGCACAGTGGTTGACATGACGCATATTATGTTGATATCAACTTATCCGTCAAGGCCAATTCGTGGTTTTGGCGACGATCGCGAAAGGGGAATCAGCGATGCTTTGTTGTGCGCTCGGTCTTGCAGCCGCGGCCACCATTCCAGCCTGGCGCAGGGCGCTGCTGGCCGCCGGCAGACACCTTTTCCTGCGGGACGTGGCGCTGCTCACCTCCGCCGCGATCGTTACGGCAGCCGTCACCATGTTCGCCGCTCACGCGTTGATGCATCGAGACGGCGGCGCTGACGCCACGGCCATGTCGCATCTGTGGATCGCGCCGTCGCTGAGAGCTGCGGACCTCAGGCTGGCCAACCGGCCGGCGCATGGTCCGGACGGCCAATTCTTCTAGGAGAACCATCATGATCAACGACGTCCCGTCACCTGTCGACCATCGCATCGTCTCGCGCACCGAATGGGTCGAAGCCCGCAAGGCGCTGTTAGCCAAGGAAAAGGAAGAAACCCACTTACGCGATCGGATCAACGCCGAGCGCCTGGCACTTCCCTGGGTCAAGATCGATGCCGATTATGTGTTCGATACCCCGGCCGGCAAGAAGTCGCTGGCGGATCTGTTCAACGGCCGCAGTCAGCTGATCGTCTATCACTTCATGCTCCCGCCCAGCTGGGATGCCGGCTGCCCCGGGTGTTCGTTCCTAGTCGATCATATCGACGGGGCATTGCCGCATCTGAATAATCACGATGTGACCCTGGTCGCCGTGTCGCGCGCGCCGATCGACAAGATCGCCGCCTATAAGAAACGGATGGGCTGGCAGTTCCCGTGGGTGTCGTCGAATGGCAGCAGTTTCAATTACGATTTCCACGTGTCTTTCAGCGCGGAGCAGGTCGCAAAAGGCGACGTCGAATATAATTTTCAACCAGCCCCCGGCCCGAAGGGCGCCGAACCTGTGGAGCAAGAGCTTCCGGGTCTGAGCTCGTTCTACAAGAATGAGAAGGGCGATATCTTCCACACCTATTCAAGTTATGCCCGCGGGCCTGAGGAGCTGATCGGCACGCTGATGATCCTGGATCGCGCGCCGCTGGGTCGTAATGAAGCGGTGACGATGAACTGGGTCCGCCGCCACGACGAATACGAAACCAAACCCGAAGCGAAAGTCTGTCACTCGGCAGCCTGATCGTCACTCTAAGGAGCACTCATGAGCTTTTCGCTTCACGCCACGGCCGCCGGAACCTTTACCGGTATGCTGGGCTCGCTCAGTAAGATTCTCGACAAGGCGGCTGAATATGCCGTCGCAGAAGGCTGGGATGAGGCCAAATTGCCGGGCGCGCGGTTGGCCGCCGACATGTTTCCTCTCACCAAGCAAGTACAGATCGCCTGCGACCACGCCAAGAACACGATGGCGCGTCTGGCTGGGCTGGAACCGCCCGCTTTCGCCGATGAAGAGCAAACAGTCTATGACCTGAAGGACCGGATCGCGCAGTGCCTCGCCTTCGTCGAAAGCGTTCCGGAGACCGCATTCGAAGGCGCAGAGGATCGGCAGGTCGTGATCCCGCTATTCAACGATCTTGTCCTGGACATGAAAGGTGGGCAACTGTTGCGCGACTGGTTCCTGCCTCATTTCTATTTTCATGTCGTCACCGCCTACGACATCCTGCGGCACGTCGGGATTCCGCTCGGCAAACCAGACTATATGAGCCATATCGGCGGATCGGTCCGGCCAAAGGATGCCGCTTAGGTGTCTTGACGCCCGCGGATAGCCATCCGTAATTGCGGGATGAAAACCGCAATTACGGATTTTTCCGACGAGGCCCGCGCAGCCGGTCTGTTGGATGCACAAAACAAGGCCGCCGCATTGTTTGCCGAGGCGGAGCGTACGCTGATCCGGCCCGGCGTCACAGAAAAGGCGCTAAGCCGCGAAATCCACGCGCTGGCTGCCGACATGTTCGGGGTCAAGGCGCATTGGCATAAGCGTGTCGTGCGGGCCGGGGCCAATACCCTACACCCTTATAGTTACAGCCCACCCGAGCTCACCCTCCAGGAAGACGATATCCTGTTCCTGGATTTAGGTCCGGTCTTCGAAGCGTGGGAGGCGGATTTCGGTCGCACCTATGTGTTGGGCAGCGACCCGGTCAAGCAGCGGCTACGTGACGATCTGGAACCGATCTTTGCCAAGACGAAGGCGCATTTCCAGGTTAACCCCAACATCACCGGTAAAGACCTCTACGACGTCGCCTGCGCCTTGGCAGCGGATGCCGGTTGGGAATTCGGCGGTTCGATCGCCGGTCATCTGGTTGGCGAATTCCCGCACCAGCGCGCCCCCGGTGAGAAGGTGGCGTCGCATATTGCGCCCGGCAATCCGGCGCCGATTAGCGGCCTGGATTCAGCCGGCCATAAGCGTCACTGGATCTTGGAAATCCACCTGGTCGACCGCGTCCGCCAGATCGGTGGATTCTATGAGGAATTGCTGACGGTCTAGGACCGCGAGAATTATTTTTCGCGGCGTGTCGGCATCGCACCGGCCCGTTCGTCATCCTGAAAAGCCGGCATTTCCGCCGGCTGAAACAGGATACGGAGACCGTGATGTCGAAGATGATTTTCGTGAATCTGCCGGTCCGCGACCTCAAGGCGGCGATGGCGTTCTATAACGCCCTCGGCTTCGAGAACAACCCGCATTTCACCGATGAGACGGCCGCTTGCATGGTGTGGAGCGAGGCGATCCACGTCATGCTCCTGACGCACGCGAAATGGCGCGTATTCACCGATCGCCCGATCCCGCCTGTGACGTCGAGCGAAGTATCGCTGGCCCTGTCGTGCGACAGCCGTGCGGCGGTCGATGCGATGATCCAGGCGGCGGCGGCGAACAGCGGGACTGCCGACATCAACCCCACGCAGGATCACGGCTTCATGTATCAACGCAGCCTGGCGGATCCCGACGGCCATGTCTGGGAACCAATGTGGATGGACCCTGCCGCCGTTCCGTCGGGCGAATAAACACAACGCTTAAAGGGAGGACAGACACATGACGACAGACACAAACCGGGCGGGATGGACGACAACGGCAATTCTCGCCGGACGCTTGATCTTCGCCGCCATATTCATCATGGCGGCGAGCTTCAAACTGATGGATATCGACGCGACGGCAGGCCAGATAGCTTCGGCGGGTTTCCCGGTGCCCAAGCTTCTGGCCGTGCTCGCGGCTCTGCTGGAACTGACGCTGATCGTGGGTTTTCTGACAGGGGCCTATTTTTCCGAAATCGCATTGGCGGCGGCGGCCTATGTACTGTTCCTCGCCTTCGCGTTCCACGGGCCGTCACACTGGGCGACGAACCAGGCGGAGTTCGGGTTCTTCGTCGATCACTTCACGTTTATCGCCGGCCTGTTGTTCGCGGCCGCGCACGGGCCCGGACAGGTTCTGGCTGTCAAACGTGGATGGCTTACCCGGTGACGACAGGCGGCGACGGCTTAAATCGTGTCGTCGCCGCCGCCGAAATCGCCGCCGCTATTGTCGTCGAACCCGACATCGGTGAAACCCGAGCCCGTGTCCGCGCCTTGATCGAAATTCGCGTTGTCGTAGCCGCCGCGGTCGAAATCGGCATGCTCGGTACCCGGCGTCGGGCTGTCGTAATAATTATTCACCACGGTCTCGGTAATGCCCGGCTGGGGCATGAACCCGGCCCCGCCGAATCCACCACCGAACCCGCCGCCATAGCCATGGCCACCGAACAGGGATTCGATGCCTTGGAACAGCAGAGCACCACCGGCGATGCCTGCCGCCGTCGTCGCGGCGCTGCGCAAGAATGACGGTTGTGACGGGGCCTGGGCGAACATCTGCGGTGCAGCCGAACCCCATGGCCCGGGTGCCGGCTGGGTGTAACCGGCCGGTGGTGGCTGATAGGCCTGCTGCGGCTGGTATTGCGGCTGCGGACGCTGCGGCGCCTTGCCGCTGCCGAAGATGGCGCTGAGGAACCCGCCGCCCTCGGCCTGGGACTGGCCCTGCATTTGCTGCTCGAGATCGGCGATGCGGGCCTGTGCCTGGTGCAGCGCATAGTCCTGGATCAGCACGGTTTGCGCCAGGGTGTAGGGCGTATCGGGCCGCTCGCTGACAAGATCATTGATCACCTGGTCGGCCTCGGCGTCGGGCTGCTGTATCGGAGACTGACGCAAACGGCTGACGAGATTGGCAAGCAGATCGCGTTCCTGGGGGGTCATTGCCTGTTCCTTTTGAAGAGCGAAAACACTCAGCACCCGGCATATGGGAAGCGTCGCACCGGCCTGCAATTCCCCCGTTCCCTCACATTGCATCATCTGAGATCACAGATTAGAACGACTGACCGCAGTAACTGGAGCCTGCCATGGCACCCGAAAACTCCACGAAACATATCGGCCATTGGATCGGTGGAAAGCCTGTTGCCGGTGCATCCGGACGCACCGCCGACGTCTGGAATCCGGCCATTGGCGAAGTTCAGGCGCAGGTAGCCTTGGGCGGGACAGTGGAAATCGGCGAAGCGGTCGAAGCCGCCGCCGCCGCTTGGCCTGCCTGGGCCGCAACGCCGCCGCTGAAGCGCGCGCGGGTGATGTTCAAGTTCAAAGATCTGGTCGAACAGTCGATCGACGAGATCGCGAGCTTGCTGTCGTCCGAACACGGCAAGACTGTGGACGACGCCAAAGGCGAGATCGCGCGCGGCATCGAGGTGATCGAGTTCGCCTGCGGCATCCCGCACCTTTTGAAGGGCGATTTCACCGAGCAGGTCGGCACCGGGGTCGACAGCTGGTCGGTACGCCAGCCGTTGGGCGTGGTCGGCTGTATCACACCGTTCAACTTCCCCTGCATGATCCCGCTCTGGATGGCGCCGATGGCGATCGCTTGCGGCAACACCGTCGTGATGAAGCCATCCGAGCGCGATCCGTCAGTGCCACTGCGCTTGGCGGAACTGCTCAAGCAAGCCGGGCTGCCCGACGGCGTCTTCAACGTGGTTAACGGCGACAAGGCGGCGGTCGATGCGATCCTCGATCACCCCACCATCCAGGCGGTCAGCTTCGTCGGATCGACCAAAATCGCGGAATATGTCTATGGACGCGGCACCGCGACCGGAAAGCGGGTCCAGGCCTTCGGTGGGGCCAAGAACCATATGGTCATCATGCCCGATGCCGATCTGGACCAGGCGGCGGACGCGCTGATCGGCGCGGGATACGGTTCGGCGGGCGAGCGCTGCATGGCGATCTCCGTCGCAGTCGCGGTCGGCGACGGTGTCGGCGATTCGTTGGTGGCGAAGCTGGCGCCGCGCATCCGGGCGTTGAAGGTTGGCCCGGGCAGCGACCCGGAGGCGGAATTCGGCCCGCTGGTGACGCGCGAGCATCTGGAACGGGTGAAAGGCTATGTGGCGCAGGGCGTCGCTGAAGGCGCCGACCTTGTGGTCGATGGGCGTGGGCTGACGCTGCAAGGCTACGAGAACGGCTTCTATCTGGGTGGCTGCCTGTTCGACCATGTGCGGCCCGACATGACGATCTATAAGGACGAAATCTTCGGTCCGGTGTTGTCGGTCGTCCGCGCCGCCGATTTCGAGCAGGCGGTGGGTCTGGTCAACGATCATGAATACGGCAACGGCACAGCGATCTTCACTCGCGACGGCGACGCCGCGCGCGAATATGCCGGCCGGGTCAAGATCGGCATGGTCGGCATCAACGTGCCGATCCCGGTGCCGATGGCCTATCACTCGTTCGGTGGCTGGAAGCGCTCGGCTTTCGGCGATCACAATATCTATGGGCCGGAATCGGTGCGGTTCAACACGCGGGTCAAGACCGTAGCGGCCCGCTGGCCGGCCGGCGTGCGCACCGGCGCCGAGTTCATCATGCCGTCCACAAAATAGGGCTTTGCACCCCTGAATATTGACCCGGCGCGCCATTCGTGGTTCGAGAACGGCCTGATCTTATGGGGGTTTCACGGCAATGAAGATTTCGGGAATTGCGGCGATAGTCACCGGCGGCGGTTCGGGCATCGGTGCGGCCACGGCACGCAACCTTGCGGCGCAGGGAGCCAAGGTGACGGTGCTGGACGTGAACCAGGCGAATGCCGAGGCCGTGGCCAAGGAAATCGGCGGTCTGGCGCAGGTTTGCGACGTGACCAATGCGGAATCAGTTCAAGCGGCGCTGACCGCAGCGGCCGAGAAGCACGGCGCTGCGCGGTTGGTCGTCAACTGCGCCGGCATCGCCACCGGCAGCCGGATCCTGGGTCGCGAGGGTCCGCACGACTTGGCCCTGTTCAAGCGGGTGATCGAGATCAACCTGATCGGCACGTTCAACGTGATGCGGCTCGCGGCCCAGGCCATGACTACCCTGCCGGAGATGGAAGACGGTGAGCGCGGCTGCATCGTCAACACCGCTTCGGTCGCGGCCTATGAGGGGCAGATCGGCCAGGCCGCCTATTCCGCGTCCAAGGGCGGCATCGTCGGCCTGACCCTGCCGGCGGCGCGCGAGCTGTCGAAGTTCGGCATCCGCGTCGTCACCATGGCGCCGGGCCTGATCGAGACCCCGCTGTTCGCAAACCTGGATGCCAGCGCCGTCGAATCGCTGGTCGCCTCCACCCTGTTCCCGCATCGCCTGGGCAAGCCGGAGGAGCTGGCCAAGCTGGTGCAGCACATCGCCGAAAACGTGCTGCTCAACGGCGAAGTCATCCGCATCGACGGCGCCATCCGCCTGGCCCCGAAGTAAGGCTGGCGCGGCGGCTCTTTTTCTCAGACCTGGATATCGCAATGACGGACAACACAATTACGACCGATGTGATCATCATCGGCGCTGGCCCGGTGGGGCTTTTCGCCGTGTTCGAACTCGGCCTCAACGACATGAAGTGTCATGTGGTCGACATTCTGGACAAGGTCGGCGGGCAGTGCGCCGAGCTGTATCCGGAAAAGCCGATCTATGACATTCCGGCGTTGCCGATCGTCACCGGCCAGGAACTGACCGACGCGCTGATGAAGCAGATCGACCCGTTCAACCCGGTGTTCCACCTGAGCCAGATGGCGGAATCGCTGACCAAGACGCCCGAGGGCAAATGGCGGCTGACCACGGATGCCGGCATCGCGCTTGAAGCGACGGTGGTCGTGATTGCGGCTGGCGGCGGTAGTTTCGTGCCCAAAAAGCCGCCAATCAAAGGCATCGAGGAATATGAGGGCAAGTCGGTGTTTTATTCGGTGCGCCGGATGGAAACCTTCCGCGACCGGGAAATTCTGATCGCCGGCGGCGGCGATTCGGCGCTGGACTGGACGCTGAACCTGGCGCCGCTGGCGCATAAGCTGACCCTGGTGCATCGCCGCGATGAGTTCCGCGCCGCGCCGGATTCGGTCAACAAGATGCGCGAACTGGTGGCCGCCGGCAAAGTCGACCTGCGCATCGGCCAGATCGGCGACCTGCACGGGTCGGGCGGGCAGATCGAAGCGGTGACGCTGAAGCCGGACGGCGGCGATCCTTACAAGATCACGTGCGATGCGCTGCTGCCATTCTATGGCCTGACGATGAAACTGGGCCCGGTTGCCAATTTCGGTATCAACCTCCATCAGAACCTGATTCCGGTGGACACCGAAAAGTTCGAAACCGACGTGCCGACGATCTTCGCCATCGGCGATATCAACTCATACCCCGGCAAGCTGAAGCTGATCCTCTCGGGCTTCCATGAGGCGGCGCTGATGGCGCAGCAGGCGTTCCGCTATGTCCACCCGGACCGCAAGCTGCGCTTCCAATACACCACCTCGTCCAGCGACCTGCAGAGCAAGCTGGGGGTAACGGCGGAATGAAACTGTTGGTGACCGACCTGGAGGGCGTCGAGCATTCGATCGATGCCATGCTGAACTGGACGGTGATGGAGATCATCCGCGACGGTGACCTGCCGATGCGCGCCGAATGCGGCGGCTCCTGCGCCTGCGCCACCTGCCATGTCTATGTCGCCAAGGAATGGGTCAACAAGCTGCCGTCGATGGACGAGGAAGAGCGCGGCACGCTGGACGGCGGGTTCGAGGTCGAACCCAATTCCCGCTTGTCATGCCAACTGATCATGACCGCCGACCTGGACGGGCTGAAGGTCACCCTGACCCAAGACAGCGCCGGATAGCAGCGAAGATGTTCCCGCCCAGCCGGATCGTCTGCCTGACCGAGGAAACGGTCGAGACACTCTATTTGCTTGGCGAACAGGACCGGATCGTCGGCGTGTCGGGCTATGTCGTGCGGCCGCCGGAGGCCCGGCGCGACAAACCGAGGGTCAGCGCATTCACCTCCGCCGACACGGCAAAAATCCTGGCGTTGAGGCCGGATCTGGTTTTCACTTTTTCCGACCTGCAGGCCGATATCGTGGCCGACCTAATCCGGCACGGGCTGCAGGTCCACGCGTTCAATCATCGCACCATCGCCGGCATTCTGGATATGATCCGCATGGTGGGTGCGATGGTCGGCGTCAGTGAGAAAGCCGATGGCTTGGCGCGCGGCTATGAGGAAAGACTGGCGGCAGCGCGCGAACGGGCTGCGCAATTGCCGGCACGGCCAAAAGTCTTCTTCGAGGAGTGGGACGAGCCGCTGATCTCCACCATCGGCTGGGTATCGGAGCTTGTTGAGACCGCCGGCGGCATCGAGATATTTCCGGAGCAGGCCAAGCAGGCCGCCGCCAAAGACCGGATCGTACAGATCGACGATGTCATCACCCGTCAGCCGGACATCATCATCGGATCGTGGTGCGGCAAGAAATTCCGGCCGGAAAAGGTCGCCGCCCGCCCCGGCTTCGGCGCGGTCCCCGCTGTCGCCAACAACCGGCTTTACGAGATAAAGTCCTCCATCATTCTGCAACCTGGGCCGGCGGCTTTGACCGATGGGTTGGACCAGATGGAGAAGATCATCGGGCAAAATTGGATCAAGGCGGCAAAGTAGTGACGCGTAGGATGGGCAGAGCGGAGCGAAACCCATCGACACAACCGGCTTTCAGCGTTGCGCCGCCAGAAACGCTTTCAAGTGAAAATGCGCCTGGTGCGGCCCATGCCGGTGCTCAACCCCAACCGGGCAAGCACGCCGAGCACGGCAGCCGAAACTCATGCAGCCATTGTTGGCGGAACCACCTACATGGGCAACGCAGGCCGGAACGTCGTAACCCGCCGGGCCGAATGCATCGACCGGACAGGCTGACAGACACGGCTTTTCCGCACAGCTTTCGCATGGGCTGGCGCGTGAATCCAGCGGCGGCAAGTCCAGCCGGTCGTGGAAGGCCAAAGCGCCACGATAAGCGTGCCATAGCCCCCAATCGGGATGGATCAATATGCCGATAGGCGAAGGCGCAACCGGCTCGGCCTTCTGCGCCCAACGCTGGAACGGTAGGAATGGCGGACCGCCGAAGGGAAATAAAGCCGCCGCGCCGAGTTCGTCCGCCAATCCACCGATGACACGCCGCGACCAGCGGTCGAGCGGATCGGGTTGTCCGTCGGAGGCCTCCGACGAATTGGCGAAAATCGGCCACTCACGATTACCCGTGAATCCGACCAGCACCAGCGTACCCGTTCCCGCCGGCGCCAGGCATTCGGCATCTGGGTGAAACGCGCCGCGCCAGGCCAGGCCCGACGCGGCGATGCGCCCACATATCGCCCCGATATCCATCGGGGCCGGCCGATCACATGTTCCGGCGATACTGGCCGCCGACATCGAACAGCGTGTCGCTGATCGTGCCGAGCGAGCAATAACGCACCGCGTCCATCAGGACGGCGAACATGTTCTCATTGGCGATGGCCGCCTTGCGCAGCCGCTCCAGCACCTTCTGTCCTTCGTCGTGATGGCGCTGCTTGAAATCGCGCAGGCGGACGATCTGATTGTCTTTCTCGTCGTTGCTGGACCGTTGCAGCGGCGGAGGCGCCAGGGATTCCTGGTTCGGGTTGATGAAGGTGTTGACGCCGATGATCGGCAGGCTGCCGTCATGCTTCTTGTGTTCGTAGAACAGGCTTTCTTCCTGGATCTTGCCGCGCTGATAGCCGGTTTCCATTGCGCCCAACACACCGCCGCGCTCGGTGATGCGGTCGAACTCCAGCAGCACGGCCTCTTCGACCAGGTCGGTCAGCTCGTCGATGATGAACGAACCCTGGCTTGGGTTCTCGTTCTTAGCCAGGCCCCATTCGCGGTTGATGATCATCTGGATCGCCATTGCGCGGCGCACCGAGTTTTCGGTCGGGGTCGTGTAGGCCTCGTCGAATGCGTTGGTGTGCAGGCTGTTGCAGTTGTCATAGATCGCGATCAGCGCCTGCAGGGTCGTGCGGATGTCGTTGAAATCCATCTCCTGTGCGTGGAGCGAACGACCCGACGTCTGGATATGGTATTTCAGCTTTTGCGAGCGGTCGTTGGCGCCGTATTTGTCGCGCATCGCCACCGCCCATATACGGCGGGCGACGCGGCCGATCACGGTGTATTCCGGGTCCATACCGTTGGAGAAGAAGAACGACAGGTTGGGCGCGAAATCGTCCACGCTCATGCCGCGCGCAAGATAGGATTCGACGAAGGTGAATCCGTTGGACAGCGTGAAGGCCAACTGGGAGATCGGGTTCGCCCCGGCCTCGGCGATGTGATAGCCGGAGATCGAGACGGAATAGAAATTCCGCACCTTGTTGGTGACGAAATATTCCTGGATATCGCCCATCATCTTGAGCGCGAATTCGGTCGAGAAGATGCAGGTGTTCTGTCCCTGATCCTCTTTCAGGATGTCCGCCTGGACCGTGCCGCGCACGGTCTGAAGAGCGTAATCCCTAATCCCCACCGCCTCTTCCGCGGACGGGGCGCGGCCTTTTTCAGCAGTAAACTTCTCGACCTGCTGATCGATCGCGGTGTTGAAATACATCGCCAGCAGCATCGGCGCCGGGCCGTTGATCGTCATCGAAACCGAGGTCGCCGGCGCGCACAGGTCGAAGCCGGAATAGAGCACCTTCATGTCGTCCAGCGTGGCGATCGATACGCCCGAATTGCCGACCTTGCCGTAGATGTCGGGCCGCTCGTCGGGATCGGCGCCATAGAGCGTGACGGAATCGAATGCGGTCGACAGGCGCTTGGCGTCGGAATCCTTGGACAAGAACTTGAAGCGGGCATTCGTGCGGAAGGCATCGCCCTCACCCGCGAACATGCGGGTCGGATCCTCACCTTCGCGCTTGAACGGGAAGACGCCCGCCGTATAGGGGAAGACACCGGGCACGTTCTCGGCCAGCAACCAGCGCAGAAGTTCACCGTGATCTTCGTAACGCGGCAGCGCAACCTTGCGGATGCGCGAGCCGGAGAGGCTGATCGTCACCTGCTTGGTACGGATTTCCTTGTCGCGGACCTTCACGACGTAATCGTCGCCCGAATAGGCTTCTTTCACAGCGGGCCAGCTTTCGAGCAGCTTGCGCGCCTCGACGTCCTGCTTGTCGGCGCGCCGCGCGATCAGCGTATCGATCGCCGCGTCATCGCCTTTGCCCAGCATCTGCTTGGTGCCGCGCAGCTGCTGCAACTCGCGGGCGACCTTGACTTGCTCCATCGACTTCTTGTGATAGCCGCGCACCGTGTCGGAGATTTCCGCCAGATAACGCTGACGCGACGGCGGCACGACCGGGGTGCGCGCCGAAGGCGTGTAGCCTAAGACGGCGCCGAAGCGGGTCGGCGGCAGCTTGTAGTTCTTGTCGGCCAACTGGCCGCGCAGGCCGAGATAGAGGCCGGTAACGCCATCGTCCTGGAAGCGTGAGGCGATGGTGCCGAAGACCGGCATGGTGTCGGGCGACTGCATGAAGGCTTCGCGGTTGCGCTGGACCTGCTTGCGCACGTCACGCAGCGCATCTTCCGCGCCCTTGCGGTCAAACTTGTTGATCGCCACCAAGTCCGCGAAATCCAGCATGTCGATCTTTTCGAGCTGACTGGCCGCGCCGAATTCCGGCGTCATGACATAGAGCGAGATGTCGGCCAGATCGGCGATGGCGGCGTCGCCCTGGCCGATGCCGGGCGTCTCCACGATCACCAGGTCGAACCCGGCCATGCGGCAGGCCTCAACCGCCTGCGGCACGAAATCGGGCACCTCGCTGTCGGATTCGCGGGTGGCGATGGAGCGCATATAGATGTTCGCGCCGTTGATCGCGTTCATGCGGATGCGGTCGCCCAGCAGGGCGCCGCCGCTTTTCCGTTTGGACGGGTCGATCGCCAGGATGGCGATCTTGAAATCGTCGCTATCCAGCCGGAAGCGGCGGATCAGCTCGTCGGTCAGGGACGACTTGCCCGAACCGCCGGTGCCGGTGACGCCCAGTATCGGCATCGGGCGACGCACGTCGCTTTGCAGCGCACCCAGGATTTTGGAATCTGCCTTACCCTGCTCCAGCGCGGTGATCAGGCGCGCGAGGCGACGCCAGCCTGGCGCGCCCAGATCGTCGAGCGAAACCTTCTCCTTGGCGGCAGGATCGAAATCCGCGCGCTCGATCATATCGTTGATCATGCCCTGCAGACCCAGATACTGGCCGTCGCCGGGCGAATAGATGCGCTCCACACCATAGGCATGCAGTTCGGCGATTTCCTCCTTCGAGATCACGCCGCCGCCGCCGCCGAACACCTTGATATGGCCGGCGCCGCGCTCACGCAGCAGGTCGATGGCATATTTGAAATATTCGACATGCCCACCCTGGTAAGAGCTGATGGCGATGCCCTGCACGTCTTCCTGGATCGCCGCGGTGACGACCTCGTCGACCGAGCGGTTGTGGCCAAGGTGGATGACCTCGGCCCCCGTCGACTGGATGATGCGGCGCATGATGTTGATCGCGGCATCGTGCCCGTCGAACAGGCTGGTCGCGGTGACGAAGCGAACCTTGTGCACAGCCTTGTAGAGTTTCGGCTTGGTGACTTCGACCGTGGTTACGCTATCTGGCACTGCTTTCTCCTACCAATTCTATCTCAGTCGCGGCAAAGGCTTAGAAGGCCTCTTCCGCCATTTCCATCACGGTTTTGCCGCCGGCTGTCGCCGCAGCCTTCAGCGACGAGGAACGGGGCAGGATATGCTCGCCATAAAAGCGGGCGGTCACGATCTTGCCTTTCAAGAACTTCGAGTCGCCCTCGCCAGTATCGAGTTCCGCCTTGGCGGCGACAGCGCCCTGGGCCAGCAGCCAGCCGCCGGCAACCGTGCCCCACAGACGCATAAACGGAACCGCGCCCGCAGCGGCGTCGCGCGGATCGCCCTTCTGGGCCTCGAGGATCCAGTCGGTGGTGCTGTCCAAGGCGGCAATGCCGTCAGCCAATGCCGACCGCAACGAGGCCAGTTCCGGCCCGGCATCAGCCAGCGCCGCATCGACGTCGCGCATCCGGGCGATGAAGGCCTTGGCGGTCACACCGCCGTCGCGGGTCAGCTTGCGGCCGATCAGGTCGTTGGCCTGGATGCCGTTCGTACCTTCGTAAATCTCGGCGATCTTGGCGTCGCGCATATACTGCGCCGCGCCGGTTTCCTCGATGAAGCCCATGCCGCCATGGACCTGGACGCCGATTGCGGCGACCTCGGAACCGACTTCCGTGCTCCAACCCTTCACGACCGGGATCAGCAGATCGACGATGGCCTGGCGCACCTTACGGGTCTCGGGATCCGCATGATGTTTGGCAATATCGATTGAGGCGGCAGCCAGATAGGCGATGGCCCGACTAGCCTCAGTGAGGGAGCGCATCGTCAGCAGCATGCGGCGAACATCAGGGTGATGGATGATGCTGACCGGGGTCGCTTCGGTTCCAGCGATGTCGCGGCTTTGCACACGGTCCTTGGCATAGGCAACCGCACGCTGGGTCGCGCGCTCGGCAATCGCCACGCCTTCCAGGCCGACGGCCAGGCGGGCGTTGTTCATCATGGTGAACATATATTGGAGACCCTTGTTCTCCTCACCCACCAGGTAACCGATGGCGCCGCCGTTATCGCCATAGGCCATGACGGCGGTCGGGCTGGCATGGATGCCCATCTTATGTTCAAGCGACGCGCAGCGCAGGTCGTTGCGCTGGCCCAGCGAACCGTCTTCATTCACCATATATTTCGGCACGATGAAGAGCGAAATACCCTTCACTCCCGCCGGCGCATCGGGCAGGCGGGCCAGCACGAGATGGACGATGTTGTCCGTCATCTCGTGGTCGCCATAGGTGATGAAAATCTTCTGGCCGGTGATCAGGTAGTGATCGCCTTCCGGGATCGCCTTGGTGCGGACCGCGCCAACATCCGACCCAGCCTGCGGCTCGGTCAGGTTCATCGTGCCGGTCCATTCGCCGGAGATCAGCTTGGGCAGATAGGCCGCTTTCAGCGCGTCCGAGGCGTGATGGCTGATCGCCTCGACCGCGCCCTGGGTCAGCATCGGGCATAATGAGAAGGCCATGTTGGCCGAGGTCCACATTTCCTGGAGTACGATCGACACCAGCCAGGGCAGGCCCTGACCGCCATAGTTCGGATCGAACGGCACCGAGTTCCAGCCGCCGTCGACGAACTGCTTATAAGCATCGGACCAACCGTCGGGCGTGCGCACGACGCCGTTTTCCAGACGGGAACCCTGCCGGTCACCGATGATGTTCAGCGGCCCCAGCACGCCGCCCGCCAGCTTGCCCGCCTCTTCGAAGACCGACTCCGCCAGTTCCAGATTTATCTCTTCATTGCCCGGCAGGGCGGCGACATCCTGGAAGCCGGCAAGCTTCGTGACGGCAAAGCGCATATCGGCCAATGGAGCGACGTATTCGGTCATCGAAAGAACCACGAAAACGGGCTTGCCCAGGGCCATGCGGCAAATGCCGCACCGTCCCCGCCAACAGGCCACTGGTTATTGAACAAGCGTTCGTCTAATTATATTCAGACTGCTTATGCGGCACAAGAGCCGCCCCGCGGGTTTTAGATCGATACGCACGGTTCGAGATGGATACGCACGTCGCCAACATACCCGAGGAGAGAAGCGGCCGCAGCCGGCGGCAGCAGATACTCGAGGCCGCAGCCCGGCATTTCAGTTCGGCGGGATATCACGCCACCAGCATGCGGGACATTGCAGCGGATGTCGGCGTACTGGTCGGGTCGATCTATTACCATTTCGAATCCAAAGACGCGCTCTATATCGCCGTGCACGGCGCGGCAGTCGACATGATGACCCAGGCCCTGCTGGCGGCGCTGGAAGGCGTCGCGGAACCGTGGGAGCGTCTTGACGCCGCCGCCGCCGCGCATTGCGAGGCGCTGAACGGCGATAATGCTTTTGTCGGCGTCGTCACGCCCATCTTCCCGGTCACCGTCGGCGCGGTGCGCGATGCCTTGTCCGCCCAGCGCGATGCCTATGAAACGATTTTCGCCGACCTGATCGACGGGCTGAATCTACCGCCGGATATCGACAAGCATATTTTCCGGCTGCATATCCTTTCGGCGCTCAACGGTACCAAATTCTGGTATCGTCCGGGCGGTAAAACGCCGTCCGAGATCGGGCGACAACTCGTGAGAGTATTGCGGCGGTAATTTATCCCATCCGGCGAAACACGATCGAAGTGAACACCGACTTTGTCAAAGCCCGCATCCAGGGCGCCATCGGGATATTGACGCTCGACCGGCCAAGCGCGCTGAACGCGCTGGATCAGCCGATGTGCTTGGCGATCGACGCCGCGCTGGCCGCGTGGGCCCGGGACGACGCAGTCGCGGCGGTGGTTATCTACGGCTCGACCGAACGCGCATTCTGCGCCGGCGGCGATGTGCGCATGGTCCGCGAGGACGGCCTCGCCTGGAAACAGGGGAAGAGCGAGGGCCGGATCGGGCGTGACTTCTTCCGCGACGAATATCGCATGAACCGGCGTATTCACACCTTTCCCAAGCCCTATATAGCGCTAATCGACGGCATCACCATGGGCGGCGGTGTCGGCCTGTCGGTTCATGGCAGCCATCGGATTGCCACGGAGCGGACTCTGCTGGCGATGCCGGAGACCAATATCGGCCTGTTCCCCGACGTCGGAGCGTCGTATGCGCTGTCCCGGCTGCCGGGGGAGATCGGCACCTATCTTGGCCTGACCGGCGCGCGCCTGAAGGCGGGCGACCTGCTCGAGTTGGGCATTGCGACCCATATCGTCGGCGGCAACCGGATGGCGGCCTGCCGGGAGGATCTATTCGCCACTGTCGGCCACGTCAATACGCTGGATTCGATTGAACAGGTTTTGCGACACTACCGGTCGCCACCCAGCCCCCTGGACATGATGCCGCGGCAGCCTCTCATCGACCGCTGTTTCGGACACGACCGGGTGGAAGACATCATGGCGGCGCTGGATACCAACAGCGATCCATTCGCCACCCACGCCGCCGCGACACTGCGGACCATGTCCCCAACCAGTCTGAAGCTGACATTGAGAGAGCTGCGCAACGGCAGGACAATGACGTTCGACGAGTGCATGGTCATGGAATATCGGCTTAGCCAGTCCGTTCTAGCCGGGCGGGATTTCTATGAAGGCGTCCGCGCCCAGCTAGTCGACAAGGACCGCGATCCGAGATGGTATCCAGCGACCCTCGATGCCGTTGACGACAGCGCAATCGACAGCCTGTTCCTGCCACCCTTGCACGGCGACCTTACCTTTCCAAGATAACTTGATGTCAGGTTGGAACTTCTAGGGCTTCGGCGCTGTACAACCTGCAAACCGGAAAAGGAAATTGACTTCCCGTTGGGCTGATGATGAAATTTTGCCGGATCCTTTAATTGACGCTCAATTAATAGGCGCAAGATGTTCCGATGGTATCTTTCCAGGGCCATTCGGCGTGGCACACTGGTTCTAGTCGAGTCTACCGGTCGCGTTACCACGTTTGGGGAAAAGAAGGACGGCCCGGCACTTACAATTCGCGTGCATGACAAGCCGACAATGCAGCGCATCTCCCTCCACCCGGATCTCGCTCTGGGCGAGGCGTTCATGAACGGCACGCTGACCGTCGAGAATGGTAGTATCCGCGATGTGATCGGCTTGGTTTTCGACAATATGGCGGATGGGCCGCCCATGCCGCAGGACACCCTTCTGAGACCGTTCCGGCCGCTACTCCGGCGGCTGCAGCACTACAACCCAATCAAGCGCTCGCGGAAAAACGTCTCCCACCATTACGATCTGTCACGCCGGCTGTATGAATTATTTCTCGATACAGACGAGCAATATTCCTGCGCCTATTTCTCCGATCCGGGCATGACGCTCGAGGCGGCGCAGGTGGCGAAGAAAAGGCACATCGCGTCCAAGCTGCTGCTCAAGCCCGGGATGCGCGTGCTGGATATCGGTTCGGGTTGGGGCGGTCTTGCGCTGACGCTGGCACAGAACGCGGATGTCGACGTCACCGGATTGACGCTGTCACGCGAACAGCTTTCGGTGGCCAACGAGCGTGCCCGCGCTATGGGGTTGGCAGACAGGGTGCGATTCCATCTGCGCGATTATCGCGACGAGACCGGCACCTACGACCGGATCGTGTCGGTCGGCATGTTCGAGCATGTCGGCACCCTGCAATACGAAACCTTCTTCGACACGGTGAACCGTCTGCTGGCACCGGATGGCGTCATGCTGCTCCATTCGATCGGGCGCCTCACCGGTCCGGGCAAAACCAATCACTGGATCCGGAAATATATATTCCCGGGCGGCTATGCCCCGGCGCTGTCGGAGGTGCTGCCGATTGTAGAGCAGTCTGGCTTGTCGACCACGGATATCGAAATCCTTCGCATGCACTACGCAATGACTATCGATCATTGGCGTACACGCTTTCTGGCCAATAGAGCTGAAATCGCCAAGCTGTATGACGAACGATTTTGCCGGATGTGGGAGTTCTATTTAGCCGGCGCGGAAATGGATTTCCGCTATCTCCGCGCGATCGTGTTTCAGCTTCAAATTGCCAAGAAGATCGATACCGTTCCGCTGACCCGCGATTACATGTTCGACTGGGAGCGCGCGAGAACAGAATCCGCAGAAAGCCGAGCCGCGTAAGCCGTTTTTTCGCCCGATGCGGCGCTACATGATATAAATATAGTTACAATGTAACATTATTGAAATATATTTGATAATTATTCAGTATAGTTAAAATATATATTACCAATAGACCAAACGCCCGTTGTGTCTAAAAAACTAATGGCATTGTAGACGGTTCTGTGCTTTAACCCGCGCGTCCTAAAAAATTAAGGGTGACGAACCATGTCTTCAACCGTCGTAAAAGCTTTGCGACAGGCCGCTTTCGGTGCGCTCGCGGTTCTGGTGTTTACCGGCGCCGCGCATGCAGTCGACATAACCGGCGCAGGGGCGACGTTCCCCAATCCGGTCTACCAGAAATGGGCCGAGGCCTATAAGGCCAAGACCGGCACCGCGCTTAACTATCAGTCGGTAGGGTCGGGCGCGGGCATCAAGCAGATCGAGGCCGGCACCGTCGATTTCGGTGCGTCCGACAAAGCGCTTGAGGCCGACGAGCTGAAGAAGAATGACCTTATCCAGTTTCCCGCGGTGATCGGCGGCATCGTACCGATCGTCAATCTGCCGGGCATCGGCAACGGCGAAATCAAGCTGGATGGCGCGACACTGGGCGGCATCTATCTCGGCACGATCAAGAACTGGAATGATCCGACTTTGGTGAAGCTGAACCCCGGCGTGAAACTTCCCGACACGCCGATCACCGTGGTCCATCGCTCGGACGGTTCGGGCACGACCTATAACTTTACCTATTATCTGGGCGCGGTGAACGCCGATTGGCAGGCCAAGGTCGGCGCGGCCACGGCGGTCGACTGGCCGACCGGCGTCGGCGGCAAAGGCAATGAAGGCGTCTCCGCCCTTGTGCAGCAAAGCCCAGGATCGATCGGATACGTTGAAATCGCCTATGCGCTGCAAAACAAGCTGACTTATACGAAGTTGATGAACGCCGACGGTTTCTTCGTCGAGCCGAAGCTGTCGGGCTTCCAGGCCGCCGCCGCCAACGCCGACTGGGCCGCCGCGCCGAACTACCGCCTCGTGCTGGCCAACCAGCCGGGCAAGGACAGCTGGCCGATCACGGCAGCGACTTTCATACTGGTGCACGGGAGGCAGACGGATGCCGCCAAGGCCAAGGCCGTTCTTGGGTTCTTCGACTGGTCGCTGAACAACGGTCAGCAGATGGCTCAGGATCTGCTTTATGTGCCGCTGCCCGAGAAGCTGGTGAAGATGATCGAAGCCACCTGGACCAGCGACATCAAAACGTCGGATGGCAAACCCGTCTGGCCGTAAGAGTACCTAATGCGCTATACAGGGAGGGGTAGATGTCTACCCCTCCCGCCACTCTTTCCGCAGGACCGACACAAAGGCCGTTGATGACCAATGTGGCAGTGACCGCGCCCCAGCGCCCCCTGGGCAAGCTTCGTCCAGGACGCATGGGAAACACGCTTTTCGGTGGCGCCGCCTGGACCTTCGCACTTCTGGTTCTATTGCTGCTTGCCGGCGTCATGGTGGCCTTGGTAATCGGCGCCGTTCCCGCTTTCCGTGAATTCGGCATCAGCTATATCTGGACCGAAGCCTGGAACCCGGTGAAGGAACATTACGGTGCCCTGGCCCCGCTGTATGGCACCTTGATCACTGCAACCATCGCGATGGTTGTTGCGGTGCCTGTCAGCCTGGGCATCGCGATCTTCCTGACCGAGCTTTGCCCCAATTACCTGAAGCGCCCAATCTCGACCGCGGTCGAATTGCTGGCTGCGGTGCCCAGCATCATCTACGGCATGTGGGGCCTGTTCGTGCTGGCGCCGCTGATGCAGAAATATATCGAGCCGGCGGCAATCGCGACGCTGGGGCAGCTTCCCGTTATCGGCCGCCTGTTCGAAGGGCCGCCCTTCGGCATCGGCCTGCTGACCGCCGGTATCATCCTGTCCGCCATGGCCATGCCGTACATGGTTTCAATCATGCGCGACGTGTTCGAGACCGTGCCGCCGCAATTGCGCGAATCGGCCTATGGGCTCGGCGCCACCACCTGGGAGGTCGTACGCAGCGTGGTGCTGCCCTATAGCCGCGTCGGCGTCATCGGCGCTTTCATGCTGGCGCTGGGCCGTGCTCTTGGTGAGACTATGGCGGTCACCTTCGTGATCGGAAACGCCTATCACATCAAAACATCGATCCTGGCGCCGGGCACCACGATCGCCGCCTCGTTAGCCAATGAATTCGCCGAGGCCGATGGGATGCAACTGTCCGCGCTGCTCGCCAATGGGTTCTTGCTGTTCGTGCTGACGTTCTCGGTGATCGGCGTCGCGCGGCTGATGCTGCTTCAACTTCAGAAGCGATACGGCTGAACCGTGGTCGCCCCAGCAAAGACATCGTCCCGTTCGCGCCAGGTCATCGGGCGCCGGCTTCTCATCAATCGGATCGTCTCGGGTTTGTCCCTTATCGCGACAGTGGCCGGATTGTTCCTGCTGACCTGGATTCTGGGGTATCTCACGATCAAGGGTTTCGGCACCCTGTCGCTGAATCTGCTGATCAAAAACACAGCGGCTCCGGGCAGCGGGGGCGGTTTGGCAAACGCGATCGTCGGCAGCCTGATGATCACCGGCGTCGCCATCGTGCTGGCCACGCCAATCGGAATATTGGCCGGCACGTTTCTGATCGAATACGGCCGGGGCAGCAAGCTGGCCGAAGTGATCCGCTTCGTGAACGACATGTTGGTCAGCGCACCGTCGATCATCGTCGGCCTTTTCGTCTATCAGGTGGTGGTCGCGTCGAGCCGGCATTTCTCCGCCTGGGCGGGTTCGATCGCATTGGCGATCATTGCGTTGCCGATCATCGTCAGAACCACGCAGGATATGCTGCAGCTTGTGCCGGATGCCTTGCGGGAGGCAGCCTATGCGCTGGGCGCGCCGAAATGGCGGGTCATCGTCGTCGTCAGTTACCGTGCCGCGTTTCAAGGTATGTTGACCGGCGTCCTTCTGGCGGTTGCGCGCATCAGCGGTGAAACCGCACCGCTGCTATTCACTGCCCTTTCAAATCAAGGCATGACGACCGATATGTCGTCTCCCATGGCAACTCTACCTGTTGTCATATATAATTTCGCAGGCACGCCTTACGCCGATTGGCAGAAGCTCGCCTGGGCGGGCGCGTTTTTGATAACTTTCTCCGTGTTGATCTTGAATATCATTGCCCGCAGTTTTGCCCCAAGAACGAGGAACTGACGCATGAGCGAGCCTCACCTTAGCGTGCAGAATGCGCCCATCATGCCGCCGCCTCTCGCGGTTGACCCTTCCCTCGATCCGAAGATTTTGGTGAAGGGGCTGGATTTTTATTATCAGACCGGCCATCGCGCGCTGAAGGACATCAACCTGTCCGTCGCGGACCGCTGCGTCACGGCGTTCATCGGCCCGTCGGGTTGCGGCAAGTCCACGCTGCTGCGCGTCCTCAACCGCATTTACGATCTTTACCCCGGGCAGCGTGCCACCGGCGAAGTCTATGTCGATGGTGAGAACATCCTGGCGCCCGGCTATGACGTGACGCGGCTGCGCGCCAAGGTCGGCATGGTTTTCCAGAAGCCAACGCCGTTTCCGCTGACAATCTGGGATAACATCGCCTTCGGCATCAATCTTTATGAAAAGCTTTCCAAGCCCGATCTGGAGGCGCGTATCGAATGGGCGCTGCGCAAGGCGGCGATCTGGGAAGAGGTCAAGGACAAGCTGAAGCGCAGTGGCACCAGCCTGTCGGGCGGCCAACAGCAGCGCCTGTGCATCGCCCGCGCCATCGCGGTGAAGCCGGAAGTCATCCTGATGGACGAGCCGTGCTCGGCGCTGGACCCGATCTCAACCGCGCGGGTCGAAGAACTGATCCTCGAACTGGCCGACGATTACGGCATCGTCCTGGTGACCCATAACATGCAACAGGCGGTCCGCACGGCGGATTTCACCACCTTCATGTATCTGGGTGAGATCATCGAATTCGGGCAGACCGAACAGATCTTTTCCAACCCGAAAGAGCAGCGGACGCAGGATTACGTGACCGGCCGGTTCGGCTGAACCGCACGAACCGTTAACGGGTCAGCCTGCGGACCCCATCGGCCCCGGCAATGATCGCCTCGGCCGCCATTCCGACGAACAAGCCCGTTTCCACCACGCCCACGATGGTGTCGAGTTCGCGCTCGAGCGCACCCGGATTCTCGATCGCGTCGAACCGGCAATCGGCGATGTAATGGCCGCCGTCGGTCAGGAAAGGGCCGCCATCCGCACCCAGGCGCAGTTCAACCAAGGGCCCGCGATCGCGCAGCCGGCCGACCGTTACCTCCCAACCGAACGGCACGATCTCGACGGGCAACGCGAATGTGGTGCCCAGGCGATCCACAAGCTTGGAATCGTCGCTGATCACCACCATCCGGTTGCTCGCCGCGGCGACGATCTTCTCGCGTAGCAATGCGCCGCCGCCGCCCTTGATCAGGTCGAGCGTGCCATTTGCAATCTCATCTGCGCCATCAATGGTAAGATCGATCCGCTGCTGTTCCGAGAAGCCGACTATCGTGATGCCCTCAGCCAAAGCTTGCTGCCGCGTTGCCTCGGAGGTCGGGATTGCGATGATATTCAGCCCAGCGCGCACCCGCTCTCCAAGAATCGAGACCAGGAACTGCGCGGTCGAGCCGGTGCCCAACCCGACAACCATATTGTCCATGACGAGGTCGGCGGCAGCCTGAGCCGCCGCCTTTTTTGCTGCATTCTTATCCATCCGGCCTGTCGCTCCCTAAGTTCGCAAGGGTTGTCGAGCGAGACGGCTCGGAAGGCAAGGTCTAACCGGCCAATGCGCGTTCGATCGCAGCACCCAGCCGCTTCAATCCGGCATCGACATCAGCCCCGAGATGAACCCGCAGCGCCCGCCGGTCGCGTTCGGCCAACACGCCGAAATCGCCGCGTGCCTGCGCCGCCTTCACTGTGCCGAAGCTATAGGTCTGGCCCGGCACCGCCAAGTCGTTGGCATCGTCGCAGGTGATCTGCAGGAACACGCCGGAATTGGGTCCGCCCTTATAAGCCTGCCCTGTGGAGTGCAGGAAACGCGGACCGAACCCGACAACGGTGGCGACCGTCTTGGCATCGCGAATCTTGCGGCGAAGATCGGTCAGTGTCGCGATATGGTCGGCATTGCGCGGGATATAGGCAAGCAGTGCGGCATAGTCGCCCGCCTTCAACCGCCCGAGATGGGTAGCAATTATCGCGTCCAAAGTCGTCGCACCTTTCAGCGCCGAGGCGTTTACCGGATCGGCGAACAGCTTGATTCCGGCGTCTTCGAGGAACGGGCTTTCGGGCGGCAGCGAGCCGTCTTTCTCATAGGCGTCGGTCAGGGCGCGGGTCTTAATCTTGGAGGCCTCGACATCGGGCTGGTCGAACGGATTGATCCCCAGGATCGCGCCGGCAGTTGCGGTCGCGATTTCCCAGCGGAAAAATTCCTGGCCGACATAGCGCCGGTCAGACAGCGAGATGCGGACCACTGGCTGCCCAGCTTTCTCAAGCGCATCGACCGCCGCGTCCTGTGCCGCGTCGGCCCCTTTGTCGAGCCGAAGATAGGCGAATACCCGATCCGTACCATAGACGTCCGGCGCGCCCAGCGGCTCGGAATCGACGGGGATCAAGCCCTTGCCGATCTTGCCGGTCGATTCCGCGATCAGCTGTTCCAGCCATGCGCCATAATCCGCGATGCCCGGCGAGGCGATGACCGTCACCTTGTCCCGCCCGGCATTGCCCAACACACCCAGCACGCAGCCAAGCTTAATGCCTGGGTTGGCGTCGGCCGGCACGCTGGCGTCGCAGGCATGGACCATCAGTTCGGTGTCGGCGAGAAATGTCTCGATATCCAGTCCCATCGCCGCCCCCGGCACCGTGCCGAAATGCGACAGCACCGAGTAACGGCCGCCGATCTGGGCGTTACCGTAGAAGATGCGGCGGAAGCCATCTTTCTTGGCGACCGTCTCCATCTTCGAACCCGGATCGGTGACGGCTACGAAGCGGCTGCCCGCCTTATCCGCGCCCACCGCCTCTTCGGCCCGGGCGAAGAAATATTGCTTAAGGATATTGGGCTCCAGCGTGCTGCCGGATTTGCTGGAGACGATGAACAGCGTGCGCTTCAGATCCACCTTGTTCTCGAATGCCTTGATCTGCGCCGGGTCGGTTGAGTCCAGAACATGCAGGGTCGGATAGCCGGCCTGCTTGCCGAAAGTTTTCTCCAACACCTCCGGCCCCAGGCTGGAGCCGCCCATGCCGAGCAGCAGAACGTCGGTGAAGCCTTCACGTTTGATATCGGCCTGGAAATCTTTCAGCGCCTGGACCTCCTTCCGCTGGGCCGCGACCACATCCAGCCAGGCAAGCCACTTGGCCTCATCGGCACCCGTCCACAGCGACGCGTCATGCGCCCAAAGACGCCGGCACTTGCCGCCCGCCAGCCAATCGGCAACCGCCGCATCGACCGCACCCTGATAGTTGCCCAACGCCAGCTTCATGCCGTTCAACCGGCCACCCAGCACCGTCGCGCGTTTGCCTTCCACGGCACCAAATAGCTTGTCCGCCGCATCGGCGAATTGCTTGACGCCGTCAACGACCAAAGCCGATGTCACCGCGTCGAGATCAAGCCCCAGCCGCTCGGTTTCAGCCAAGATTCTGCGCGCGCCATCGACATCGACCAAAAGCTTGTCCTCGGTCCTTCCGTGGTTACGGAAGGCATCCATAGTTGCGACCGGCATGGTGTTTACCGTGTCGGGACCGATCAATTCCTCGACATAGAGGACGTCGCTGAAGGCGGGGTTCTTGGTCCCGGTAGAGGCCCACAAAAGCCGCTGCGGCATCGCCCCCTTGGCTTTAAGTGCCCGCCAGCGGGGGCTTTCACACAACTCCTGGTAATAGACATAGGCCAATTTCGCATTGGCGATGGCGACCTTGCCGTCCAGCGCCGTCAGCGCTGCGGCATCCGCTTCGCCCTGGCGCTTTTCGATTTTCTTCTCGATCGCGGTGTCGATCCGACTGACGAAAAAGCTGGCGACGCTGGCAATCTTGTCGATCGGCTGACCGGCCGCGGCCCGCGCTTCCAGGCCGGCGAGATAGGCCTCCGCCACCGCTTTGTAGGCGTCGTTCGAAAACAACAGCGTGACGTTGATGTTGATCCCTTCCGAGATCAACTGCCGGATCGCGGGCACGCCAGGTTTCGTGCCCGGAACCTTCACCATCAGGTTCGGACGGTCGACCGACTTCCACAGCCGCCGTGCCTCGGCAATCGTCTCGTCGGTGTTCATCGCTAGATAAGGCGAGACCTCCAGGCTGATATAGCCGTCCAGCCCTTTGGTGCGGTCATAGACCGGCCGCAGAATGTCGGCAGCCTTCTCGATGTCTTCGATCGCCAGATGTTCGAACAGGTCGGCAGCATCGAGATCGCCAGCATCAACCAGCCGCTTCACCGCAGCGTCATATTCCGTGCTGCCGCCGATGGCTTTCTCGAAGATCGCCGGGTTCGACGTCACGCCGACAACGCCGTCTTCCTCGATCAGCCGCTTCAGCCCGCCTTTTTCGAGCAAATCCCTGCGGACATAGTCCAGCCAAACCGATTGTCCGTGGTCCTGAAGCGTCTTCAACGGATTCATCGTGTGGTCCTTCTCATCGCGGGATAGGGATTGCGCGGACAGCCTCTCGATAGCTGCCCATCACGCCATGTTTTTTCAACCGTTATCAGGCATGAATGCGTGGAAAGCAGCGGGAAAATACTATTTTCATAAACGCCAACGTCGCGATTGAACAAACACGTCGAACGGCTGTTCCCACTGTCTTCCGGAGCGCCGATTCAGGGAACAGCCGCAAGTTCCCGCGGTTACTACCACCAGGGCCGGCGACCGCTTTCATTACGAAGCGAGCGGGTCGCCATAAAGCCACCGATGCCGGCGTTATTCGTCAGCGCCAAGATGCGCCTTCGCCGGCGAACTCCGTTGCAAGGAATATGAAGATGCGCAATCTATTGCTGACGATCGTACCCGCCATTGCCTTGATGGCGGCCCCGGCCCTCGCACAATCCAGTTCAGCCAGCGAGAGCACCACCGTTACGACAGGCGTCGCCCCGGCGCCGGTGCCCGCCCAAACCACGACACAGAAGGTCTATAAGACCCAGGCCGGCCCAGACGGCCAGGCGATGGAAGCCAAGTCGAAGACCATGACGACCGATGCCTATGGCAACAAGAGCGCCGAAAAAACGACGCATCAGGAACAGACGAACGATGATGGATCGCACTCGGAAAGCAGTTCGCGCACAACCACGACGAACCCGAACTGACCGGCCTGCTTTCCAAAAGAAAACCCCCGCGACCGAAATCGCGGGGGTAGTTCCACCCCTGGTGACGAACCAAGTCGGGGTGTGTACCAAGATGGATATCAGGTGAACATGTACCGGTGGCTGCGTGCAACAGGATTCTTCACGGCCCACCCAGCGAATACGCCCCGACCCACTCTGCACCTAAAAGGTCTGCTTAGGATTTATCTGTGATTTGAACGCGTCGATTAAGCCATGATCGCGCATCGACGGTCTTGTTATTACAGTTCCGTCGCGTTCTAGGCAGCATTATAGATTAATAAAAAATAGATTAATAAAAATTTTCTTGTTTCTAACTACCTTGCGTTCGCCGGTGCGATCATAGCGATGAAGGGAAATGACCGGCCCTTCAGCAAAAGCGAGCCCATCGCCGTTAAAACCTCGCCATGCTTCAGCGCGCCGTTCAGCTCGTATCGGAACGGCGTGTCGGTCATTCCCTGGCCGTTCATAT
Organism: Alphaproteobacteria bacterium; assembly: GCA_965276835.1. Classification (GTDB taxonomy): domain Bacteria; phylum Pseudomonadota; class Alphaproteobacteria; order BOG-932; family Roseiterribacteraceae; genus BOG-932. The sequence goes on along the minus strand of OZ255631.1, from coordinate 4,750,649 downwards.
AGGCAATAAAGGCATCGACGACTTCGTCGGCCGGTTGCGCCATGAGGTTTGGTGGGCCCAGGAATTCGAAGGTGTTTTCGCCACCTTCACCATAGGCCATCAAGGTCGCCTTATAGCGGGTTGTGTCGCCCGGCGCGGATTGATCCCCCAGCAGGTGGAGATATCTGGGTCGATTCACCGCGACAATCCCCCGGTCAGTCACGCAAAAGGTCTTACATAAAAATCATAAAATACTCAATCAAAATATCAATCATAATTTTGGCTATATTTGCACTTTTATCCCGATTTCAAATACATCATCGTCGGGAACATTAAGAAAATCGGTGAGGCGAACACCGACTTTGGCCATCAGACTGAAAATGTGCCACAGAATCAGCGGGAAGTGCGAGCCGCGCGGTTTGCGAACGACATGTTCGTAGGCGACGAAATAGTGAATATCCTTTTTCGCGCAGTCCAACCCCAGCCGAACCAGGCCTTTGACATAAGCCTGCAGGTCGGGCGTCTGCAGAAAGCCAATTTTGACGATGACGCGATAAAATCCTTTTTCCAGGCTGGTTATCTCGAATCGTTCGCGGGCATGGACGATAGGGCGCCCTGTCGCCTCGATGGTCATCAGGATGACGTTCTCGTGCAACACATGATTGTGGCGGACCTGCTGGATGAGCAATGGACTGGTGTGATGCTCGGCGCGGGTAAACACGACGGCGCAACCGGAGACACGGACGATCTCGTCCTCATTGATCTCCGCCAGAAATTCGTCGAACGGAATCGTCATCTCATCGAGACGGCGCTGCACCTCGATAGCACCGCTGCGCCAAGTCAGCATGAGGAAGGCGAGTGTGCTTCCGATCGCCAGCGGGAGCCAACCGCCCTCGACGATCTTTGTCGCGTTGGCATGGAGGAATGTCGCATCGACCACTGTCAGAACGCCACAGAGCGCCACTGCGGCGGGCATGGGCCAATGCCATCGTTTTCTGACGACGTTGTACAGCAGAATACTGGTGACCAGCATCGTTCCCGACACTGCGATACCATAAGCGGCAGCCAGATTGTTGGATGTCCGAAAACCGAGCACCACCGCGATCGCCGCCGTCATCATCGCCCAGTTGACGGCGCCGATATAGATTTGCCCTTGATGCCGTCCCGACGTGGAACGGATTTGCAGACGGGGCATCAAATGCATCTGCATCGCCTGCCGGGTCAGTGAGAACGCGCCGCTGATCATGGCCTGACTGGCAATGATTGATGCCATGGCCGCCAGAACGACCAGAGGGATGGCGCCCCAACTCGGCGCCAGTTCGAAGAACGGGTTGGACGCCTTGCCGGGCTCCGCCAGAATCAAGGCGCCCTGCCCGAAATATGACAGAAGCAACGCCGGCATGACCACGGCGAACCACGCCCTGCGGATCGCCGGCGCGCCGACATGGCCCATATCGGCATATAAAGCCTCGCCCCCGGTCAGGGCCAGGAATGCCGCGCCCACGATAGCCAGAACAGTTTTGCCTCCGTGGGTCAGCACGTGAATGGCGTAGCGCGGATCGACCGCCGCCAGAACGGCAGGGGTCCGTACGATTTCAACCACGCCCAAAGCACCGATAGTGGTGAACCAGACGATCATGATCGGTCCGAACAGACTGCCGATTTCTCCTGTCCCGCGAAACTGGATTGAAAACAGACCGACTAGAACGATCAAGGTCAGCGGCAGTACCAATGACGAAAGGGTCGGTGCAGCCACTTTGAGGCCTTCCATCGCAGACAATACCGACATCGCGGGTGTGATGACGCCATCGCCATAGACGAAGGACGCGCCGATAACCGCCAACACCAGCAGGATGGGAAATCCTTGTTTTCGTATCCGCTGGGCCGGAAGCACAAGCGACAAAAGGGTTAGCGTTCCGCCTTCGCCTTCATTATCGGCCCGCATCACAATCGTCACGTATTTGAAGGCGATGATGATGACGATCGCCCAAAAGATCAGGCTGACGATGCCAAGGACATCGGTTGGCGTCGGCGACGCATGACCGGTCGAACCCAGCGCCACTTGCAATGCATACATCGGCGACGTGCCGATATCGCCGTAAACGATGCCCAGGGCTGTAACGGCGGGCAGAAACCATTTCTTCCCCGACGCATGATTGGAATGATGCGCGCGCTCAGCCGGCTCAACGGCCGCGGCTTCCGATTGCGACATTGATTAAGCTTTCTCGGTATTCGTTGACGTCATCGGAAACCATACGGGCGTTGCGTGCGCAGGGTAGAACCCGGCATGCTGTGGAATCGGTTTATCAAATACACGCAAAGCGTCACGCAGGCACCAGCCCCGCGCGGCGTAGCGCGGATCTTGGGACGCGCGTGCCGGCAGCCACCAACCGCATGGCGCCAGGCAGGAAAGCGGCGCTCCACCCGATCAAGTGTCGGCCGGCCGGATGAACCGAAAGCAACGATAGGATCGTTGCAAATCGCACTGCGGGCCCGATATCGGCCGCCATTAGCTGCTGATAGTCGGCTGCGGAGCCGCCGCCCAGGAAACAACCGGCGGCAACGTTGGCGCTGTGCAACGCAATCGACATGCCGTCGCCGGCAAATGACGGAATGACGGCGGTCTGATCCCCCAAGCGCCATAGACCGTCACTTCCACCGCGCACATAACCGTAGGGTATGGAAGAGATCGCCAACGGGCGGTCCATGTAAGGCTCCGCTCCCGCCAGACGCTGTTCGAGCAGCGAGCAGTCGCCACGGATCGCATCCAGCAGGTGCGACCAGTGCTGACCCAGCGCGGCGAAACGCTTGCGTTGAACCACTAGGCAAAGATTGGCCCGGCCGTCCTCGACCGGTTCAAGCCCAGCATAGCCGCCGGGGAACAAGATCAGTTCGACATGCCCGGCCAGGGCCGCCGCTTGCTCAGGGACTAGCCGCCAATATTGCTTGAAACCGATCAGGTCTGACTGCCGACCGGCCGGACGCGGCCAGCCACGAACATCGTGCTTCCCGGTCGCCAGGAAGGCTGTCTTGGCGGCAAAGCCTTCGCCGCCGGCCAAGCGCGCCCGCCAGCCGTGCGCATCCGGTTCGAGAAATTGCACGCGGGCGCCCATCCTGATCTGCGCGCCAGCGTGCGCGGCCCGCGCCAGCAGCGCATCGTCCAAAACACGCCGCGACAGGCTGACGGCCGAAAACGGCAGGTCGACGGTTGCGACCCGCTTTCCCGAGGCCAAGCGTACCGCATCGATGCGTTGCGCGCCCAGGGCCAGCGGATCGACACCGAGCGCGTTCAGATACAGCACCGCCTCGCGGCTGAGGAATTCGCCGCAGACCTTGTCGTGCGGCCCAGCCTCGCGTTCCAGCAGCACGACATCGCGGCCTGCCGAGGCAAGCGAGACGGCGAGCGCGCCGCCGGCCAGGCCGCCGCCGACGATCAGGGCGTCCGTGGTCACCGGCTACGCAACCGGGCGACGCATAGGCGGAACGGAATCCACCATTCCACCGTCACGTCGCCTCTCGGAATACCCGCCAGTTCAAGCAGCCGCCGCCAATCCGCGGTGACGAACGATCGCGCGATCGAAACCGGCCCATCATGCTGGACGAAACGGTGCCAACGCATCAGGCGCGATAACAATCGGAAGAAATGATAGGGCAGCCAATGCCGGTGCAGGTCGCTGACGAACCAGCCGACCCGCGCCGTCTGCTCCATCCAGCCCAGGAACTTCACCAGCAATTCGTCATCCAGATGATGGGTGAATTGCGAGCTGACGATCAGGTCGATCCCGCTGACGGGCCGGTAATCGAACATATCGGATGTCACCCAGCGGATCGGCCTGCCCGGCCGCGTGGCCTCTTCGGCCGACGCAGCCGACCAGGGGTTGAGATCGATGCCGGTCAGATCGACCGCAATCCCGCGCTTTGCCGCCCAGTCGTCGATTTTGCGGAGCATTCCGCCATAGCCGCTGCCGGCATCCAGGATGACCAATGGCCGGTCTTCCGGCACCAATCCTGCCGCAACCAGCCGGTCGAGGAACGCCATCATCGGCCGATAGGTCATGGTCCAGAAATTGACGCGCTCCAGATCGACGAGGCAGTCGCGGAATTCCGTGAAGCCGGTGACCTCGGTGTCCATCAGCTCCGGCGTGGTTGAGCGTCGCGAGAAGTCGAGCCCGTCCATCGAGGCGTTCTTTACGAAGCTTTCCGGAACAGCATGGTTTCGGCCGTCAGCCCCGGCCCGAACGCCATCGCGCAGCCGCGCCCTCCGGGTTTGCCGTTCTCAAGGAGTTCTTTAAGGACGAACATGACGGTGGCCGACGACATATTGCCGTTATTATCCAGAACATTGCGGGAGGCAGCGAGAGCCGTCGGCTCCAGCCCAAGGGCGCCCTCGACGGCGTCCAGAACCGACCGGCCGCCGGGATGGATCGCCCATAAATCGATCTCCTCAGGCGCTTGCCCAGCCAAAATCTCCCCGGCCAATGGCCGCAACCCTGCGCCGATGGCGCCGGGAACCTGACCGGACAGGAACATGTCGAAGCCCACCTCGCCGATATGCCAGGTGATCAGACCTTGAGTCTCGGGAACGAGAACGGCGCGAAACCGGTCCAGCGCGATCCCCGAGGGGTCGCCCGTTACCAGCGAGGCTGCGGCGCCATCGCCGAACACCAGAAAGGACAGCACCTGCTCCAGATCGTCGGTTTCCTGAAGATGCAGGGTGCAAAGCTCCAGCGACAGGGTCAGAACCCGAGCTTCCGGCTCGGAGCGCACGATATGCCGCGCCATCTTGAGCGCGCTGATACCCGCATAGCATCCCATAAAACCAATGACGGTCCGCTCCACCGAAGGATTGAGGCCGCAGCGTGCGATCAATTCCAGATCGAGCCCAGGCGCCGAAAGACCCGTGCAGGTGGTGACGATCACATGGGTAATGCGCGACCGCTCGACGGCGTCGAGGCCCAGCCGGTCGACCGCCTTGGCCGCCAGAGCGGGAGCAGCCCCCTCATAGAGGCGCATGCGCTGGGCGGTCGTGGGGAAATTGCCGCGTGAAAACAGGCCGGCGGCATCGATCGACGGCCCTTCCGGTTCCTCGGCAGGGATTAGGGCCGACCAGCGATGGGTGATTTGTGCTCGATCCGCCATACGGTCGAAAAGTTTCCGCCGGCGTTCGTCGAGCAGCGTGCGCGCGAACCGTACGAACACCGAGTGGACATCGTTGTCAGGCACCGCCGTGGCGATCCGATTAATATAGGCGGTGGTCAATCACGGCTCCTTGGTACTTAGGCCATTGCCGCTTGCCCTCCCTACGACATGCGGCGGTGCGTCCCATCAAAAATCGGCGACGGCGACACACATAACCTGTGCAAGACTATGCCGACGGGCGGGTAATGTCACAACAGATTGCAGACGTCGTGTTACCAAGCCCTATTCCCGGGACAATTCGTACGCAAAAGCCCTCACAGGCTTGACGTAGGAAGGCCCCGACGATATGAAGCCGCCTCATTTCAGGGACTACAGGTGTAATTGTGAAGCGCACATTCCAGCCAAGCAAGCTGGTGCGGGCACGCCGGCATGGCTTCCGCGCTCGCATGGCGACCAAGAACGGCCGCCAGGTATTGGCTCGCCGCCGCGCGAGGGGCCGCAAGCGCCTCTCCGCCTAAGGAGAGACACCTTGCCCGCTGCTCTCGACCATCTCAAGAAACGCAGCGAATTCCTCGCCGTCGCCGGGACAAACCGCCGATATACGACACCGGGCCTCGTTCTGCAGGTTCGGCCGCTTGACCACGACATTCACGCAGAAACCGTGAGGGCAGAGCCTTGCCCGGCGCGGACGTCTGTGCGCGTCGGCTTCACCGCGACCAAGAAGGTCGGCAATGCCGTTATCCGCAATCGTGCGCGCCGCCGTCTGCGCGCCGCCGTCGGCGACGTCATGACCGATGTAACGGCAAAGGCTGCCGATCTGGTGCTGGTCGCCCGGCAAGGCACGATCACCCGCCCCTTCGCCGACCTGAAGAACGATCTGCGTCAGGCATTGCGCAAATTGGGTGTCGCCCCGTGAATCGCGCCGTCGGCCAAGCCCTGATTGTGCTGATCAAGTTTTATCGCTTGGCGATCTCACCCTGGTTCGGCGCCGCCTGCCGTTACGAGCCAAGCTGCTCACGCTATATGCAGGAGGCGATCGCCACACACGGCCTGCTGCGCGGCGTAACCCTGGGCATCGGGCGCGTGGCCCGTTGCCATCCCTGGGGCGGCAGCGGTTACGATCCCGTCCCGTCGCATCTGCACGACGCGTCGCGCCGCTGAAACGCAGCGCACGCTCGCTCGGAAATCCGGAAAAACCCATGCAGCAAGACCAACGTAACCTTATCCTCGCTTTCGTGCTCATGGGGCTGTTGCTGTTCGGCTACCAGTTCATGCAGGGACACCGGGTCGCCAATCCGCCCCCACCCGCGCCGACCAGTCCGGCCGCACCTATCATTGCAAAGAGCCCAGAAGCGCAAGCCGAGCGCGCGGAAGTTCTGGTCGAGGCCCCGCGGATCAAGATCGAAACGCCGAAGCTGCACGGCACCTTGTCGTTGGCCGGCGGCCGCATCGACGATCTGGTACTCGCCAATTACTACGAGACGATCGAACGGCAGAAGCTGGTAACGCTGCTGTCGCCCGCCGGGTCGGCCGAGCCGTTCTATGTCGAATTCGGCTGGACCGCGGACGGCGGCACGGCAGTGCCGACCGCGCAGACAATCTGGACCGCAAGCGGCGATCAAACGCTGACGCCGCAAACGCCGGTAACACTGACTTGGGACAACGGAGCAGGCCTGATCTTCACCCGTGTCATCTCGGTCGACGCCGATTACCTGTTCACGATCAAGCAATCCGTCGCCAACCACGGGGCCGCCGCGGTTACGCTGCACCCGTACGGCACCATCGTCCGCACAAACCCGCCGAGCGACACCTCGGCAGGTGGCGGCGCATCGCCGACGCTGGCAGGCAATTATGGCAATGGGCTCGATGAGGTCAGTTACAAGGATCTGACGAAGAAAGGCGTGATCGACAATCAGGCCACCGGTGGCTGGATCGGCATGAACGACAAATACTGGCTGGTCGCCGCCGTTCCGGCGAAAGGCCAGACGGCATCGTTCGCGCTACATGGCGCCGAGGGACGTTACACCGCCGGTTACCGTACGGCCGATATGACCGTGGCGCCAGGCGCCACGGTCGACGCAACGACCGAGGTGGTCGCCGGCGCCAAGGAACAAGGCGTGCTGCAGCGCTATCAGGACATCGACGGCATTGCCACGCTGGAGAAGACGATCGACTTCGGCTGGCTTTATATCCTGGCCAAACCGTTCTTCCTGGGCATTCATTATATCGCGCTTTACGTCGGGAATTTCGGTATCGCCATCCTGATCTTCAACGTTTTGCTGAAGATCATCCTGTTCCCGCTGCAGGACCGGTCGTTCCATCAGATGGCGCGGATGCGCGACGTGCAGCCGAAGATTGCCGCGCTGAAGGAAAAGTTCGGCGACGATCGCGAGAAGATGGCGACCGCGCAGATGGAGCTGTTCAAGAAGGAAAAGATCAACCCAGCGTCGGGCTGTCTGCCGATCCTGGTGCAACTGCCGATCTTCTATGCGCTTTACCGCGTTCTCTCCACGACGATCGAGATGCGCCAGGCACCGTTCTTCGGCTGGATCCATGATCTGTCCGCGCCCGATCCGACCACGGTCTTCAACCTGTTCGGGCTGATCCCATGGACCCCGCCGGCATTCCTGATGCTGGGTGTCTGGCCGCTGGTCTATGGCCTGACCATGTATCTGCAGCAGCGCATGACGCCGACCCCGACCGCCGATCCGGCGCAGGCGCGGATCATGGCGATGATGCCGCTGGTCTTCATGTTCCTGTTCGCGCGATTCCCCGCCGGCCTCACGATCTATTATTCGTGGAACGCCGTGCTGACGATCGGCCAGATGGCCTTGATCCGCCGCCGGTCGGAGGCCCGCAAGGCCGCCGCCGCGGGAAGCGCCTGAGCCATGCCCGAAGTCGCCGGCCCCCGTCTTGGCGACGAATGGCGGTTCATAACGGGCGCGGCCGACCTGGGCGGCCTGCCGCCGCCCGGCCCGCCCGAGATCGCCTTCGCCGGGCGGTCCAATGTCGGCAAGTCCAGCCTGATCAACGCCATCGCCGGCCGCAAGGCGCTGGCGCGTGTCTCCAACACGCCCGGCCGGACCCAGCAGATCAATTTCTTCGCGGTCGACGAAGGCATGGTCGTCGTCGACCTGCCGGGCTACGGCTATGCCGAGGCGCCCAAGGACACTGTCGCCGGCTGGACCGAACTGATCCGCCTATATCTCAAGGGCCGGGTCACGCTGCGCCATGTCCTTCTGCTGATTGACGGCCGGCACGGCGTGAAACCGAACGACCATGAAATCATGACGATGCTGGATCGCGCGGCCGTGCCTTATCAGGTAATCCTGACCAAGGCCGACAAGGTCGGCGTCGCCGCGGCCGAACGGATGCGGGTCGCGACGGAAGCCGCACTTCTGAAGCACACAGCCGCGCGCACCAACGTGCTGCTGACCAGTTCGGAAAAGGGAACCGGCATTCCGGAACTGCGCGAACTGATTCTGGTTCTGATCGCTCAATAGAACGATAATCAGTCATGCGGCGAGTTGCTTGAGGCTTCGCCGCGCAAACGCTAGAAGCAGCAACCTGTCACCCTAGGACTGCCGGTAATGGATGAACTGACGCGCGACCAATTTCTGGCCAAGGCCGAAACGCTTGCCGAAGCGCTGCCGTTCATGCGCCGTCACGCCGGTTCGACCTTCGTCATCAAATACGGTGGCCACGCGATGGGCGACGTCACCGCCGCCAAACAATTCGCCGCCGATGTGGTCCTGCTGAAGCAGGTCGGCATCAACCCGATCGTCGTTCATGGCGGCGGCCCGCAGATCGGCCAGATGCTGGAGCGGCTGAAAATCCAAAGTACCTTTATCGACGGATTGCGCGTCACCGATGCCGCGACGGTCGAAGTGGTTGAGATGGTCCTATCGGGCTCGATCAACAAGCAGATCGTCAGCGCCATCGGCGATGCCGGCGGCATGGCCATCGGCCTGTCGGGCAAGGACGGCAAGCTGATCATGGCGCGCCGGCTGCGCCGCACCACGCGCGACCCGGATTCCAATATCGAGAAAATCCTGGATTTGGGCTTCGTTGGGGAGCCGCAACAGATCAATACCGAAATCCTGGAAAGCTTCGAGGATTCCGACGTCATCCCGGTTGTCGCCCCGATCGGCGTCGGCAAGCACGGCGAGACCTACAACATCAACGCCGACACGGCGGCCGGCGCGATTGCCGGGGCCATCGGCGCGACGCGCCTGCTGCTGCTGACCGATGTTGCCGGGGTGCTGGACAAGAACAAGAAGCTACTGCCCAGCCTGACCGCGACCGAGGCGCGGCGGCTGATCGCCGACGGCACGGCATCCGGCGGCATGATCCCCAAGATCGAGACCTGCCTTGAGGCCATCGACCAGGGTGTCGATGCAGCGGTCATCCTGGACGGCCGCGTGCCCCACGCGCTGCTGCTGGAAATCTTCACTACCGGCGGCGCCGGCACCATGATTCTGCGCGAATAATCCCATGGATGCCCTGTCGCTGGTCCTGACATTCGCGGCAGGCCTGGTTCTTGGCGCGGGCCTCGTTTGGCTTACATTGCGCGGCAGCGGCGCGCGCGCCGCCGAGGCCGCCCGCACCGCGATCGAAATCGAACGCGGTGCGATGGCCGACCGGCTGGCCGCCGAATTCCGCCGCCTTTCGACCGAGGCACTGGGCCAGAACAACCGTCAATTCCTCGATCTGGCGAAGACCCAGTTCGAGGGCTTCCAAGCATCGGCCAAAGGCGATATCGGGCAGATGCTGCAGCCGGTGAAAGACTCGCTGGCCAAGGTCGATCTGCAGATCGCGGAGATGGAAAAAGAGCGGGCCGGCGCTTATGGCAAGCTGTCCACCCAAGTCGAGGAAATGGCCAAGAGCCATTTGCGGCTGGGCAGTGAAACGCAAAAACTGGTTAACGCGATGCGCAATCCGGGCGTTCGCGGCCGCTGGGGCGAACTGCAACTGCGCCGGGTCATCGAGATGGCCGGAATGCAGGCGCATGTCGATTTCGTCGAGCAGACCAGCGTCAATGTCGATGAGGGACGCCAGCGGCCGGACGTGGTCGTGCGGTTGCCGGGCGGACGGACGCTGGTGATCGATTCCAAGGTGCCGTTCGACCATTATTTCGAGGCATCGAGCGAGGAAAACGACGAGGTGGTCGGCGGCGACGTGGCGCGGCGCGAAGCCCTGCTGCGCCATGCCCGCGCGGTGCGCAATCACATGGCGGACCTGGGCCGCAAATCCTATTGGGAGCAGTTCCAGCCGAGCCCCGACCTGGTGGTGATGTTCCTGCCCGACGAAGGGTTCTTCAGCGCCGCGTTGCGGGTCGATCCCGGCCTTGTCGAGGCGGGCATCCAGAACCATGTTGTGCCGGCGACCCCCACGACCCTGATCGCGCTGCTGCGCGCCGTCGAATTCGGCTGGCGGCAGGAGGCGATGGCCGACAACGCCCGGGAAATTTCCGAACAGGCCGCCGAGCTGTATAAGCGGCTATCAAAATTCGGTGAACATTTTCAGAAGGTCGGGCGGGGCCTGACGACCGCGATCGGCAGCTACAACGAAGCTGTCGGATCGATGGAGCGCCAGGTTCTGCCCAGCGCCCGCCGGATCAAGGATTTAAAGGCGGTGCATGTGACGGCCGAACTGCCGGACCTGCCGATGATCGACATCGCGGCCCGCCCGGTCAGCGCACCCGAATTACTGAAGGCCCCGGAAAAGGACGGGCCGGATACGATGGAAATGGACGAATGAGCAAGTTGGATATTCTGATCGCCCCCGACCCCAGGCTGAAACTGACGGCGCAACCGGTCCCGGTCGTCGACGACACGATACGCCGGCTGATGGATGACATGCTGGAGACGATGTATGCGGCGCCCGGCATCGGGCTGGCCGCGCCGCAGGTTGGCAAGCCGGTGCGGGTGATCGTGGTGGACATTGCCGACGACGGCGAGCCGCCGCACCCGTATCGCATGGTCAATCCTGAGATCGTCGATGCGTCGGAAGATCTGCGCGTGACCAACGAGGGTTGCCTGTCCGTCCCCGATTTCTATGCCGATGTCGAGCGCGCCGACACGATCACCGTCAAATATCAGGACGAACACGGCGACAAGAAGACGCTGAAAGCCGACGGCATGCTGGCGACCTGCATCGCGCATGAAATCGAGCATCTGGACGGCGTGCTGTTCGTTGACCATCTGTCGCTGGTCAAGCGCAATATCATCCTGCGCAAGCTGCAAAAGGCCAAGCGCGCCGGGACGGTTTAGGTCTATGCGCATCGCCTTCATGGGAACGCCGCCCTTCGCGGCGCACGCACTGGAGGCGCTGATCGCGGCGGGCCATGAGATCGCCGCCGTCTATAGCCAGCCGCCCCGCCCGGCGGGACGCGGGCACAGGCTGGTCAAATCGGCTGTGCAGACGCTGGCCGAATCCCATGGCGTCGAAGTGCGCACGCCGGAGCGGCTGAAATCGCCGGACGAACATGCTGCCTTCGCGGCACTGAATCTCGATCTGGCGGTCGTCGCGGCCTATGGCCTGATCCTGCCCAAGGCGATCCTGGATGCGCCGCGCCTGGGCTGCCTCAACATCCATGCTTCCCTGCTGCCACGCTGGCGCGGAGCCGCGCCGATTCAACGCGCGATATTAGCCGGCGACAGTGAAACGGGCGTCACCATCATGCGGATGGATGTCGGCCTGGACACGGGCCCGATGCTGCTCACGGGCACCGTGCCGATCGGGCGCTGGACAACCAGCGTCAGCCTGACCGACGAGCTGGCGGATTTGGGCGCTGCCCTGGTGGTCGAGGCCATCGCGCGGCTGGAAAAAGGCGATCTGCCCGACATTCCGCAGCCGGAAGAGGGCATGACCTATGCCGCCAAGCTGGACCGCGCCGAGAGCACCATCGACTGGATGCAATCGGCGACGGAGATCGACCGGCGCGTGCGCGCCTTAACCCCCTGGCCGGGCACCAGCTTCGAGTTGAACGGCGAACGCATCAAATTGCTGGAGGCGACCCCGACAGCGGCAAGCGGTGCGCCCGGCACGATCATCGGCACATCCGAGGACGGTAGCCCCATCGCCGCCTGCGGCACAGGTTCGCTCAAACTGGCCCTGCTACAACGGCCCGGGAAGGCGGCCCAGGACGGCGCATCGTTCCTGCGTGGCTTCGCGCTGCCGCCGGGTACGTCGTTAAGTGCATGACCACCCGCTGGAAACTGACCGTCGAGTATGACGGCCGGCCCTTCGCAGGCTGGCAGAGGCAACTGAATGCGCCGTCGGTCCAGGAAGACATCGAACGCGCGATCGAGAAATTTTCCGGCGAAACACCGCGCGTCCATACGGCCGGCCGCACCGACGCCGGTGTCCACGCGCTGGCCCAGGTCGCCCATTTCGATCTCGAGAAACACACAGACAGTCGTACCGTACGTGAGGCGTTGAACGCCTATCTGAGGCCGAAGCCGGTTTCCATCCTGTCGGCGGAAGAAGCCGACCCGCATTTCCATGCCCGCATGTCGGCGCGCCATCGCAGATATCTCTACCGCGTGCTGAATCGCCCAGCCCGAGCCGCTTTGGACATCGGCCGCGCCTGGCATGTGCCATACGAGCTGGATGTCGCGGCGATGCGGGAAGGCGCAGCGCACCTAAAGGGCAAGCACGATTTCACCAGCTTCCGAGCCACCGAATGCCAGGCCAAATCACCGATCCGCACACTGGATCGGCTGGATATTCTGGTGGACGGCACCCGCCTGGATTTCGCGGTCGAGGCGCGGGCGTTCCTGCATCACCAGGTCCGCAATATCGTCGGCACGCTGATCCTGGTTGGCCGCAGCAAATGGAGCCCCGGCCGCGTCGCCGAGGCCCTCGCCGCCCGCGACCGCAGCGCCGCCGGCCCGACCGCACCACCCGACGGGCTTTACCTGGTGGGGGTGGATTATGCATAAGCCCCCCACGACAACACGCTATATTGGCACCTCAACAAAACGGTCAAAACCATGCCCCCCAAACGCAACCCGCTGAATCTGAACCCGCTCCAGTTGAAGACGCTGACCCTGCTGCAGGCGCTGGCCGGCATCCAAGGGCATGTGATCCAGAAGGGGGAAGACGGCTCGGTGACGGTGGCCGGCATTCCCGCGCCGCATGGCGACCATTTCCATATGGGTGACGCCGTGGTGGCGAGCCGGGACGCCACCGGCCTTGCCAATCAGGCGGCATGGGTCGCGTTGGAGCGCAAGGGGTTGATCCTGTCGCATTTCCCGCAAGGCGCGACCCTGACCCCGGCGGGACTTGGCTATGACACGGGCCTTGCCGACGTAATTTTGCATCGCCATCAGGGCCACTAAGCGCGCCTAGCCTCCGACGAACGCCATCGCCTCACGCGCAAGGTCCAGCCAGTCGACCGCGGAATCGGGGCGGACGGCGATCCACTCCTTCGTCACGCCGTGACCGAAATCGAGCCGTTCGCCGTCGCCCGAATCGGCGAGCCATGAACAGCGCGGTGCGGGCAGCTTCATGATCAGCCCGTCCCGGCTGCGCATCAGCGAGCAAAACAGCTTGCCGTTGACCATGAGTGCGCCGTCGGCGAAGCCGCGTTTCGTTGACCGGGTGACGCCGGGCTTGGAAATCAGGGCCGTGACGATCGCCTCATAGCGCACTTGGGAATTGCTCATCCGCAGGCGGTTCCTGACCTCGAATCGAAATGCACCCGATATTAGCGCACAGGCGTTATCATCCTGAAGGAGGTCGCCGATGCGCTACGAATTGTATTACTGGCCGGAAATCCAGGGCCGCGGCGAATTCGTGCGACTGGCGCTGGAGGATGCCGGCGCCGACTATATCGACATGGCGCGCGAGCCGGACGGCATGGGGACCATGACCGCCATCATGGCCGACAAGACCTTGTCCGACCTGCCGTTCGCGCCGCCTTTCCTGAAGCACGGGGACCGCATCGTCGCGCAGACCGCGAATATCCTGCTCTATCTCGGACCGAAACTGCATCTGGCGCCCGGTGACGAAGACGGCCGGCTATTTGTGCATCAATTGCAATTGACCATCGCCGACCTGGTGGTTGAGGCACATGACGCGCACCATCCGGTTGGCGGCGGGCTCTATTACGAAGATCAGAAACCGGAGGCCCAGCGGCGCGCCAAGGAGTTCCGCGAGGAACGGATCACCAAATATCTCGGCTATTTCGAGCGGGTGCTGGCCGCCAACCCCAACGGCGCACGCTGGCTGGTGGGCAAAAGTGCCACCTATGCCGATTTCAGCTTGTTCCAAGCCGTCGAAGGACTCCGCTATGCCTTTCCCAAGGCGATGGCCAAGCGCGAACGGCACTGGCCACTGGCCATCGCCCTGCATGATTGCGTCGCCACGCGGCCGGGAATCGCCGCCTATCTGGAATCCGACCGCCGTATGCCGTTCAGCGTAAACGGTATCTTCCGCCACTATCCCGAACTTGACGGTTAGGGCGCCTCTTCGGGCGGCAGCAACACTGGGAAATTCCGCGCCCAGACCGATGCGAGTTTTGGCTCAGCGTCGACAGCCTGCGCCAGCGCGGTGAGCTGCGGACTGTGCTTGGCGAACCAGTCGCGGCGCGGGCGCCAGCGGGTCATGACGCCGATATAGATATCCATCATCGAGAACCGGTCACCCAGGAACCATGGGCCGGTGATCTCACCCTCGATCATCCCCCATAACTTGATGGCATAGGCATCGACGCTTTTTCGAAAAGCCGCCTGTGCCTCCTCCCCCGTCACGAAACGGGCGGGATCGTCGGCATAGGTGAAGGTTGGGTAAAGATTGGCGACCATGAACACCATCCAGCGCAGAAATTTCGCCCGCGTCGGATCGCCGGCCGGCGGTACCAGCGAAGTCTCGCCGGTGATATCAGCTAGGTACAGCGTGATCGCTGCGCTCTCGGTCATCACCTGGCCATCCGGCAGCACCAGGGTCGGCACCTGCGACAGCGGGTTGACCCGCGCCAGTTTTGCCCGCGCCGTAGAGGAGGTGAACAAATCGTCCATCTCCGCAAACTGATAGCACAGCCCGTACCAAACGAGCTGCGACTCGACGAGCACCGATCCCCACCCGGCCCGGCCAAATAACTGATACATGCCGCTCTCCCGATCTTTGCGGATGCCTTCCGGCTATCGCGTCTTCGTGCTTGCCGCCAATCGCTCCGTCGACGGAACAGGCGATCCGAAATTATAGAAACGGTCCGAATGCAGTTGGGCAAAGGGATGGAAGCCTTTTCCCATCAGGAAATCATCGATTTCCCGGCAGTTCGCAGTACCTTCGGAAACCTCAACGCCGACGATGCGGATTTCGACACGGGAAAAATCGATTCCCCGCAGAACCGCCAGTTCGTGCCCCTCGACGTCGATATCGAGATAGTGGATCAGCTTCAGATCGCCGATAATCTCAGACAAGGGTTTGCACGGAACGCGGATGATCTCGTGCTTGATCGCCTTCAGCCTTTCGGGCTCGCGGAAGGTCGACAGCAGGCCGGAATTGCCGAATGGTTCCTCAAGAAACTTGACGAAATCCAGACCGTCGGCTGCCGAAGCGGACGCCGCCACGTTACGGCAATCGCATCTGCGCCGGCGCACAAGCTTCGCGAAAAGGTCCGGGTGGGGCTCGATCGCGATGCCGGTCCAGCCGAATTTTCGTTCGAGATAGACGGAATTTGAAATCGTGACCCCGTCACGTGCGCCGACATCGACGAATATGCCGGGTTTTCCTTTGAAAAGGACGTCGCCGACGAGTGCGTCCTGGCCGAACTGAGACCGATGGCGAACAGTCTTTTTCCACAGCATGGCCAGATTATTATCCGCCTTAGTCGCCTGCGCCAATCCTGCGGCCCTTGTTTCGACGCCCCTGGGACCTCTATAAGGCTCTTTTAGACATCGCAGCTTAGCGGGTCCGGTCGCCCCTTAAGGGGCCGGTCGATTTTTCATGTTCGAACGGACCCGCTTTTAGACGCAATGCCCAAACGTACCGACATCAAAACAATCGCGATCATCGGCGCCGGACCGATCGTCATCGGCCAAGCCTGCGAGTTCGATTATTCCGGCGCGCAAGCCTGCAAGGCCTTGAAGGCCGAAGGCTATCGCATCGTCCTGGTGAATTCCAATCCGGCTACGATCATGACCGACCCGGGTCTGGCGCACGCCACCTATATCGAGCCGATCACCCCCGAGACCGTCGCCCGCATTCTGGAAAAGGAACGGCCGGAGGCGCTGTTGCCGACCATGGGCGGACAGACCGCGCTGAACACCGCGATGGCGCTGGCCGAGGACGGCACGCTGGAACGGCTGGGGATCGAGCTGATCGGCGCCAACCGCGCGGCCATCGCCAAGGCCGAAGACCGCCTGCTGTTCCGCGACGCCATGCTGAAAATCGGCATGAACTGCCCGAAAAGCCGCGTCGTCCGCACGTTCGAGGATGCCAAAGCAGCGCTGGCCGAGGTCGGTCTGCCGGCGATCATCCGGCCGTCCTTTACGCTGGGCGGCACCGGCGGCGGCATCGCCTACAACAAGACCGAATTCGAGGAGATCACCCGATCCGGCCTCGCCGCCTCGCCGGTCAGCGAAGTGCTGATCGAGGAATCGGTGCTGGGCTGGAAAGAATATGAGATGGAGGTCGTGCGCGACCGCGCCGACAACTGCATCATCATTTGCTCGATCGAGAATATCGACCCGATGGGCGTGCATACCGGCGACTCGATCACCGTCGCCCCGGCACTGACGCTGACCGACAAGGAATATCAGCGGATGCGCGACTGGTCGATCGCATGCCTGCGCGAGATCGGCGTCGACACCGGTGGGTCGAACGTGCAGTTCGCGGTCAATCCCGCCAACGGCCAGATGGTCGTCATCGAGATGAACCCGCGCGTTAGCCGTTCGTCGGCATTGGCGTCGAAGGCGACCGGATTCCCCATCGCGAAGGTCGCGGCGAAACTGGCCGTCGGTTACACGCTGGACGAGTTGACCAACGACATCACCGGCAACACGCCGGCGGCGTTCGAGCCGACCATCGATTATGTCGTCACCAAGATCCCGCGCTTCGCCTTCGAGAAATTCGCCGGCGCCGACCCGACGCTGACCACGGCGATGAAATCGGTCGGCGAGGCCATGGCGATCGGCCGGACCTTCGCCGAATCGATGCAGAAGGCTCTACGGTCGCTCGAGACCGGCCTGACCGGCTTCGACGAACAGTCGGACGAGATTCTCGAGCACGACGCACTGCGCGCCCTTCTGGCGAAGCCCAGGCCGGACCGCATCCTGTATGTCGCCGATGCGTTGCGCGCCGGGATGACCAACACGGAAATCCATGCGGCCTGCAAATTCGACCCCTGGTTCATCGAACGGATCGCCGAGATCGTGGCCGCCGAGGCGGAGGTGAAAGCCGATGGCCTGTCCATCGACCCCACCAAGATGTGGCGGCTGAAGCGCATGGGCTTTTCCGATGCACGGCTGGCGAAGCTCAGCAACGTGACAGAGGCTGAGGTGGCAACGGTCCGCCGCCTTGCCGGGGTCCGGCCGGTCTTCAAGCGGATCGACACCGTCGCCGCCGAATTCCCATCGCAGACGCCGTATATGTACAGCACCTATGTCGGCGACACGCAGTCGGCCGGCGAGTGCGAGGCCGAACCGTCCGACCGGCGCAAGGCGATGATCCTGGGCGGCGGTCCCAACCGCATCGGCCAGGGCATCGAGTTCGACTATTGCTGCGTCCACGCCTGTTACGCGCTGGAAGAGGCCGGCATCGAGACCATCATGGTCAACTGCAATCCCGAGACGGTATCGACCGATTACGATACGTCCGACCGGCTGTATTTCGAGCCGTTGACCGCTGAGGACGTGATCGAGATCGCACGGGTCGAGCAGAGCAAGGGCACGCTGCTGGGCGCGGTGGTCCAGCTGGGCGGCCAGACGCCGCTGAAGCTGGCGCAAGGTTTGCTCGACGCCGGGATTCCGATCCTCGGCACGCCACCCGATGCGATCGACCTGGCTGAGGACCGCGAGCGGTTTCAGCAGCTTTTGATCGGCCTAAATCTGAAACAGCCGCCGAACGGGCTGGCCCGGTCGAAGGGTGAAGCGGCCGATGTCGCCAACAAGATCGGTTTTCCGGTTGTGATCCGCCCGTCCTATGTGCTGGGCGGACGGGCGATGGAGATCGTGCACGATCATGCAGGACTGACCCGCTATATCGACCAGGCGGTGAAGGTTTCCGGCAACAATCCGGTGCTGATCGACCGTTATCTGCAGGACGCGATCGAAGTCGATGTCGATGTGCTGGCTGACGGTGAAACCGTCTATGTCGCCGGCATCATGGAACATATCGAGGAAGCCGGCATTCATTCGGGCGACAGCGCCTGCGCCCTGCCACCTTACTCGTTGAAGCCGGACGTCATCGCCGAACTGGGCCGCCAGGCCGAGGCGCTGGCCAAGGCACTGGGCGTCATCGGGCTGATGAACGTCCAGTTCGCGATCACCAACGACGGCAAGACCGACGCGATCTATATCCTGGAGGTCAATCCGCGCGCATCCCGCACGGTGCCGTTCGTCGCCAAGGCGACAGGCGTTCCGGTCGCCAAGATCGCGGCCCGCCTGATGGTCGGTGAAAAATTGGCCAGCTTCGGCCTGGTCCAGCGCACGCTGGGTCACACCGCGGTCAAGGAAGCCGTCTTCCCGTTCAACCGCTTTCCCGGCGTCGACGTCATCCTGGGACCCGAGATGCGGTCGACCGGCGAGGTGATGGGGCTGGATGCTGACTTCGCGCTCGCCTTCGCCAAGGCGCAGCTGGGCGCCGGGGTCCTGCTGCCGCAGGGTGGGACTGTGTTCATCTCGGTCAAGGATCACGACAAGCCGATGATGGTGCCGGTGGCGCGCAAGCTGGTCGAACTTGGTTTCCAGATCGTCGCGACCGGCAACACGCAGAAGCACTTCCAGGCGGAAGGCATCGCGGCGGAGCGTATCAACAAGGTTCTGGAAGGCCAGCCGCATATCGTCGACGCCATGATCGATGGCGAGATCAAATTGGTGATCAACACCACCGAAGGCGCGCAGGCTATTGCCGACAGCTTCAGCTTGCGTCGCACCGCGCTCACCAATAGCATCCCGTATTACACGACGGTGGCTGGTGCGCGGGCAGCAGTGACCGCGATCGAGGCCATGCGCCGTGGCGCGTTGGAGGTTGCACCGCTGCAGTCTTATCTCAGCGGCGCTTATTGAAAAGCCGGTTTTCCGGCACCATTTAGAACCGCCTTGCATTCTTGCGAGAACGGCAACACTGAACGGATCGATTCGATGGATAAGGTTCCGATGACCGCGGCAGGCTTCCAGCGTTTGCAGGAAGAACTGAAGCATCTTAAGGGCTCAGAACGCCCAGCGATCATCCGCGCCATCGCCGAAGCCCGCGAGCATGGCGACCTGTCGGAAAACGCCGAATATCATGCCGCGCGCGAGCGCCAGAGCTTCGTTGAAGGCCAGATCGGCGAGATCGAGGATCGGATTAGCCGCGCCGAAGTGATCGAGGCATCGAAACTGTCCGGCAATACGGTCAAGTTCGGCGCAACCGTCACGCTGGTCGATGAGGATACCGACGAGGAAGTGACCTATCAGCTGGTCGGCGAATTCGAGGCCGACATCAATGGCGGCCTTCTGTCGATCACCTCACCGTTGGCCCGTGCCCTGATCGCCAAGACAGTCGGCGAC
Organism: Alphaproteobacteria bacterium; assembly: GCA_965276835.1. Taxonomy (GTDB): domain Bacteria; phylum Pseudomonadota; class Alphaproteobacteria; order BOG-932; family Roseiterribacteraceae; genus BOG-932. Next base: position 4,730,811 of record OZ255631.1, on the reverse strand, counting down.
AATATCGAGGTCACCACGCCCGGCGGATCGAAAGCTTACGAGATTCTGAAGATCGAGTTTCGGTGAAGGTTGGTTTCCCCAACCGCCTCTATCGCCCCGAAAGTCGTCATGCACGGGCTTGACCCGCGCATCCACGTCATGAACTCTTCCGGTTGAGGCGCGTGGATGGCCGGGTCAAGCCCGGCCATGACGAGTGGGTTTTGAACGACAGAGATGGGCAAAGAGATAAAAAACCGCCTGACGACCGGGCGCAAAGCCACGCAAACTGCGCCCTATCGGTCTGGATGTTGGGAAAGTGGTCATCCACGACAGCTTCTTCGATCCGCTGCCCGATGACTTCATGGCTGCTTTTGAGTGCGGTATCGAACCGATGTCCGAAAACCTCCCCTTTGCCGACTATTCCTACCCCGCCGACGGCAAGCCGCCGTTGCTGGCGCTGATCGGGGAAGCCCCTGGCGCTGATGAAATCAAACTTGGACGGCCCTTCGTGGGCCGCGCCGGGCAGTTGCTGGACCGGGTGCTGGGGCAGGTCGGGATCGACCGTGACCGGTGCCTGATCGCCAACGTCTTCCGCTACCGTCCGCCCGACAACAAGGTCGGGCATTTCTTTTCCTCGCGCCGCCGCGCGGTGGCGGAGGGCGAGCCCCTGGCCGAGTCCTGGGGCTCGTTGGGCGCGGATTGCTGCAAGGCGCGTTACGCGACTGAGATCGAAGCCTTGGGCCAAGCGCTGACCGAGGCCGCGCCGCCGGTGATCGTCGCGCTGGGCCGGACGCCGTTATGGGCGCTGACCGGCCTGAACGGCATTACGGCGATGCGTGGGCAGGTTCTGCAAAACCGGCTGAGCCCCGCGCCGGTGATCGCGACATTCCACCCCAGCTTCGTAATGCGGCAGAATTCGATCGGCCCGGAAACCGAAGCGACCTTCGCCGCCGACCTGAAGATGGCACTTAAACTGGCCTCTTAATCGTCCTCATCCGCGATCGGAGCGCCCGGCCGGTACTGCGAGCGGCGGATGACGTCGGAGGATTTAACCTTGGCGACGTTTGGCGCGGCGGTCAGGCGGGTGGTCAGGAATCGGTTGTAGGCCTCGCCGTCCTCAGCAACGATCTTGAGAATAAAATCGGTTTCGCCGCGCAGCATGTAGCATTCCCTGACCTCCGGCCATTCACCGACCAAGTCCTCGAACGCTTTCAGGTCGTGCTCCGCCTGGCTGGACAGACCGACCTGGGCGAACACCATGACGCCGAAGCCGAGCGCGCCGGGGTCGATATCCGCGTGATAGCCGGTGATGATGCCCGACTCCTCGAGCGCACGGACCCGGCGGAGGCATGGTGGCGCCGAAATTGACGCGCGTTTGGCGAGTTCTACATTGGTCATCCGCCCGTCTTCCTGAAGATTTCGAAGAATTAGACGGTCGATTCGGTCCAGTTTCACGCGTTCCATGGGTTGCCTTGGTAATTTTATTACCCAACATTAACGGCGCGATCTGCGCGAGCCAAGGGTGAATGAGCATTTCGACCGCGACGACCGATGAAATCTGGGTTCTGACCGACGGCCGGCCCGGTCATATCAGCCAAACGCTGGGCTTGGCTGAAGCCTTGACCCCCGCCCCGATCGTCAAGCGTATCGCACTGCGCACGCCCTACCGCCAATTCAGCCCTTTTCTCGGCTGGGGCGACGGCCAGGCGCTGACCGTCGATTCGGCGGCGATTTCGCCACCCTGGCCGAAATTGGTGATCACCTCAGGCCGGTCAGCGATTCCGGTGGCGCTGGCGATCAAGCGTAAGACTGGCGGCCGCACGCCGGTGGTCAATGTGCAGGATCCGGGTTGGCTGCGCAGCCGGTTCGATTTGATCGTCGTGCCCGAGCATGACGAGCTGAGCGGCCCGAATGTTATCACGACGGCCGGCGCGCTTGGCCGGATCACCCCGGCGCAGCTGTCGGCCGCCGCCGAAGAATTCAGCCCCGTACTGTCGCATCTGCCCCATCCGCGAGTCGTTGCGCTGATCGGTGGCGCCAATGCGGTTTTCGAGACGCCACCTGAAATTTCGCACGCGACCGGCCAGCATCTGGCCGGGATTGCGGCGCGCGGCATGGGGCTGATGGTAACATTTTCGCGCCGCACCGGAGCGGAGATGGCGGGAATCATCCGCGAGGCGCTGGCCGACACCGCTGCCGTGATCTGGAACGGCGAAGGATCCAACCCATATTTTGCTTATCTGGCTTTGGCCGACGTTATTCTGGCAACCGAGGATTCCGCGTCCATGGTGTCGGAGGCCGCAACTACCGGAAAACCGATCTACATCTTGCCGCTGAAAGCCGGATCACCGAAATTTTCCCGTTTCCATAATGCGATGCGCGCGCGCGGTATTACCCGCCCCTATGCGGGCGTGATTGAAAACTGGACATATCCGCCGTTCGACGAAACCGCCCGCGTGGCAGAGGTCGTAAGACGGTTACCCGTCTTAAACAGCCGGAGATTGTAATGCAGTGCAAAAAGGGGCATCTCTAGAGGCCATTCGCGAGTCACGTCATGTCCGATTCTGCCACACCGAACGCGCTTCATTCCAAGGTTCTGATCATTGGCTCGGGGCCTGCCGGCTATACCGCCGCGATCTATGCCGCGCGCGCCAATCTCCAGCCGCTCCAGGTTCTGGGCATGCAGCCCGGCGGCCAGCTGATGATCACGACCGATGTCGAGAATTACCCTGGCTTTGCCGATCCGATCCAGGGTCCCTGGCTGATGGAGCAGATGGAGGCGCAGGCCAAGCATGTCGGTGTCAATCTGCAGCATGACCTGGTCGTCAGCGTCGACCTCAACAACCGCCCATTCCGCGCGGTCGGCGATTCCGGCACGGTCTATACTGGAGACACGCTGATCATCACCACGGGCGCCCAGGCACGGTGGCTCGGCCTGCCCAGCGAACAGCATTTTCAAGGCTATGGCGTATCCGCCTGCGCCACCTGCGACGGATTCTTCTATCGCGGCAAGGAAGTGGCGATCGTCGGCGGCGGCAACACCGCGGTCGAAGAGGCTTTGTTCCTGACCAATTTCGCGTCGAAGGTCACACTGATCCATCGCCGCGACAGCTTGCGTGCCGAGCGCATCATGCAGGATCGGCTGTTCCGCAATCCCAAGATCGAGGTGATCTGGAATCACGCGATCGACGAGGTCCTGGGCAGCACATCCGAGGAAGGACACAAGTCGGTGACCGGCGTGCGGCTGCGCGACGTGAACACCGGGGCGCTTAGAGATTTGGCCGTTCACGGCTTTTTCGTCGCTATCGGCCACGACCCGGCAACATCGTTGTTCCGCGGTCAGATCGACATCGACGCCGAAGGCTATATTGTAACGGCGCCGGATTCGACCGAGACCAGCCGGCCCGGCGTGTTCGCCGCCGGCGACGTCAAGGATAAGGTATTCCGACAGGCGGTTACGGCCGCCGGCATGGGCTGCATGGCCGCACTGGAAGCAGATCGCTTCCTGGCACAGCAGGAACATGACGGCGCCGCGACATCGTATGAGAAAGCGGCGGAGGCTGCCGAGTAACGGAAAGAGAGCGCGCCGCGAATCCCCGCGGCGTTTGGACAGGACACCGGGATGGATTGGGACAAGCTCAGGATTTTCTATGCAGTCGCGGAGGCCGGGAGTTTCACCCATGCCGGTGAAGCGCTGAATCTGAGCCAATCCGCCATCAGCCGGCAGATCAGCGCGCTCGAGGACAGCCTCAAGGTCACCCTGTTCCACCGTCATGCGCGTGGCCTGATCCTGACCGAGCAGGGCGAGGTTCTGCATTCCACCGCGCGCGACGTCTTCGCCAAGCTTGCCATGACCGAGGCGATGCTGACCGAAAGCAAGCTGCGCCCGCGAGGTCCGCTCAAGGTCACGACCACCTTTGCGTTCGGCGTCAAATGGCTGACCCCGCGGATGGGCGAATTTCTGGAGCTGTATCCCGATATCCAGATGACGTTGCTGATCGACGACCGCGAACTGGACTTGGCGATGCGCGAGGCCGATGTCGCGATCCGCATGATGCCGCCGCGCCAGCCTGACCTGATCCAGCGCCATCTGGCGACGATCAAGGTCAAGATCTATGCGTCGAAGGAATATCTCGAGCGGCACGGCCGCCCGGATTCGATGGCGTCGCTGCACAATCATTCGATCATCGGCTTCCCTCCCAACATGTCTTTGCCGTTCAACACGGCGAACTGGCTGCTGGAAGTCGCGGGAATCGGCTTCGAATCGCCTAAGGTGCTGCTGATCAACAACATGTTCGGCATCTTCCAGGCCGTCACCAGCGGTCTTGGCATCGCCGCGCTGCCGGACTTCGTCGTCTCCGACAGCCCCAATATCGAGCGGGTTCTGCCGGAGCTGGAAGGCCCGGAAGTCGAGTCGTTTTTCGTCTATGCCGAGGAACTGCGCCACTCCAAGCGCATCGCGGTGCTCCGTGACTATCTGATCAAGAAGGTCAGCCAGTCGGCGTTCTAAGTTGCCGCCCTTAACGCGGTTCGAGGATCGGAGCTATGCCTTTCGTGCAATGCAGCACAGAGGGTAGTCCCCTGGAATCGCAACATAAACCGTACCAAATTACCAATCGATGTTGCGTTGCAGCATCACTTCTTCGAGAACCTCCCCCGGTTCCGAAAGGGTCATTTGACCCACGTCTTTCCAGACGTGAAGCCTCCCTGTTCAACTTGGCCGGAGCCCTAGTGTTCCGGCCATTTTTTTTGGGCGGCTCAGCCTGTACTCTCGCCGAAACGCCATGATCCCGATCACAAACCATATCGCCCTTGAGGATGACGAGATCACAGAACGCTTTGTGCGCGCGAGCGGTCCGGGCGGACAGCATGTCAACAAGACAAGCACGGCGGTCGAGCTTCGGTTCGACGCGGCGAATTCGCCGTCGCTGCCGGATGGCGTTAAGGCGCGGCTGGCTAAGCTGGCCGGCAGCCGCATGACGCTGGAGGGGGTGATCGTCCTGTTCGCCCAGGGCGCGCGCAGCCAGGAGATGAACCGGCAGGAAGCACGCGACCGCCTGGTCGAGCTAATCCGCAAGGCGACCGAGGTACCAAAGCCAAGGCGGAAAACCAAACCTACCTATAGCTCCAAACTGAAGCGACTGGAGGGCAAAAGCCGCCGTTCCGGCATCAAAGCGGCGCGCGGTAGTATCCGCAACGACGACTGACGCCGAATCCAATCGACAGCATCGCCCTTCGCGCCGTAGGGTTCCCATGAACGGCAATCCAGAAGGATGGCGATGGGGGAACAGGGAAAAGCACCGGTCTTCGGGCTGATGCAGGATTGGGCGCTGACGGTCGATCGGTTCCTGGAGCATGCCAGGTGCTGGCACGGCGCGCGTGAAATCGTATCCCGCCATGCCGACGGCAGCATCCATCGCGACACCTACGCCTCGCTTTTCGACGATGCCAAACGCCTGTCCAACGCCCTTCTTGCTTATGGCATAGGCTCGGGCGACAGGGTCGCGACCTTGGCGATGAACGGAATCGAGCATATGGCCGCGTGGTACGCGATCTCGAGCATCGGCGCAGTCTGCCACACGTTGAACCCGCGCCTGTTCGACGAGCAGCTGGTTTATATCGTCAACCATGCCCAAGACCGGATCATCTTGGCCGATAATTGCTTCGGCCCGATCCTGGAACGCATCCTGCCGCGCTGTCCCAAAGTCGAGCGCGTCGTCTACCTGACGTCCTATTCCGCGCCGGTCGATCTTGCCATTCCGGCTGAAACGCTGGCCGCGTTCACCGCCGGCCATGGCGTGGATTGCGTATGGGGCGGGTTCGACGAACGGATCGCCGCCGGCCTTTGCTACACGTCAGGCACGACAGGCAATCCCAAGGGCGTGCTGTATTCGCATCGGTCGAACTTCCTGCACGCGCTCGCCACAGTGCAACCCGACGTCATGAATCTGAGCGCCACCGACTCGCTGTTGCTGGTCGTGCCGATGTTCCACGCCAATGCCTGGGGCCTGACCTTCGCCGCGCCGGCCATGGGGTGCAAGCTGGTGTTGCCCGGCCTCAAGCTTGACGGCGCATCGGTTCACGGCCTGATCGTCGAGGAGGGCGTCACGGTTGCCGCCGGCGTACCCACCGTCTGGAATGCGCTGCTGGACTATCTGGACGCGGAGGGGCTCGATCTCGGCAGGCTGAAGCGGGTGATCACCGGCGGTTCGGCGGTGCCCGAACGGCTGCTGCGCCGGTTCCACGCACGCGGCGTCGATGTGCTGCATGCCTGGGGCATGACCGAAATGTCGCCGCTGGGCACGATCAATGCGCCCATGCCGGAGATCGCAGCCCTTTCCGATGAAAAGCAACTGACCCACCGACTGAAACAAGGACGGCCGACTTTCATGGTCGAGATGCGGCTGGCCGGCGAGGACGGCGGCGCGTTACCCCATGACGGGCAGACGATGGGGCGGCTGCAGGTGCGCGGACCGGCGGTCACGCGCGCCTATATCGGCGAAGACCATCCGGCGATCGACGCGGACGGCTGGTTCGACACCGGCGATATCGCGACGATATGCCCGCTTGGCTATATGCAGATCACCGACCGCGCCAAGGACATCATCAAATCTGGTGGGGAATGGATCAGCTCGATCGAAATCGAAAGCATGGTTTCCATGCACCCTAAGGTCAGCTTGGCTGCGGCCATCGGCGTCCTGCACCCCAAATGGGAGGAACGGCCGATCCTGTTCCTGACGCTGAAGCCCGGCGAACGGGCGACACAGGACGAGATCATCGCCTTCCTGACCGGCAGGATGGCGAAATGGTGGTTGCCGGATGCCGTCTATTTCATCGACGAGATGCCGTTGGGCGGCACCGGAAAGATCGACAAGAAAATCCTGCGTGAACGCGCCAAGACGGTCCACGCAGCATAGGCCTAGCCTATCCCTTCGGCGCGGGCTCGACCGGCGTAAACTCACCCGGCAGGCAGGTTTCACCCGTATCGTTCACACGGATCGTGAACAGGTTGGAGCAAATCTCGTTGCTGCCCGGTATGGTCGGGCTGTAGGTAAAGCCGCGCGTGTTGTTTTTCAGAGTAGTGCAGCGTGCGACCAGCGTGTTCTTCCACACCTCGTGGTGACGCATATAGAAAAGGATCGTGGTGTCGTTCGGAATTTCCGTGTGATCGATATCCATGCTGCGGATGCAGACGGATTTGTGGGACGCTTCGTCGGCCATCGCCGGCAGCGACGACGCCAGCGCGGCAGCGGCGGCGAAAAAACAAAGACTGAACGCGGACTTCATGGTTTCCTCCCAAGGGACAGGAACGGCTATTTGTACAGACTATAACGTTTCAAACCGCCAATCCCTTCCCTATCTTCGCTGACCCGTTGTTTTCGTCCGCCCACCGTCTACCCTCGAAGCCATCGAGTCGTGCGGCCCTCGCCGCGCCATTTGGACAACCCGATGCCCGACCTCGCAACGCAAGACCTGCCTGACACTGACCCGGATGGCGCCCGCGATCCACTCGCGATATTGCGCACCGTTTTCGGTCATCAGGCCTTTCGCGGCGCACAGGCCGAAATCGTGGGTCACGTCATCGGCGGCGGCGACGCGATCGTCCTGATGCCGACGGGCGGCGGTAAGTCGGCGTGCTATCAGATCCCCGCGCTCTGCCGCGACGGCGTGGGTGTCGTCGTATCACCGCTGATCGCGCTGATGCATGACCAAGTGACGGCGCTGCGCCAACTGGGCATCCGCGCGGCAGCGTTGAATTCCAGCCTGACCGACGACGAACGAATGCGGGTGCGTGCCGACCTGCGTGCCGGGCGGCTGGATTTGATCTATGTCGCCCCCGAACGATTGATGCTGCCATCGTTCATGGAATTTCTCGACGGCGCCAAAATCGCACTGTTCGCCATCGACGAGGCCCACTGCGTCAGCCAGTGGGGCCACGACTTCCGCCCGGAATATATGAAGCTGGAGCAGTTGGGGGAGCGTTTCCCCAGCGTTCCGCGTATTGCGCTGACCGCGACCGCCGACCCGCAGACCCAGGGCGACATCAGGCGGCGGCTGCGGTTGGACGATGCGAAGCTGTTCCTCGCCAGCTTCGACCGCCCCAATATCCGTTACGCCATCGCGCTGAAGGACGACCCGAAACGACAGCTGCTCGCCTTCATCAAGGGCGCCCATTCCGGCGAAAGCGGCATCGTCTATTGCCTGAGCCGCGCCAAGGTCGAAGACCTCGCCGCATGGCTGACGACGCAAGGGGTCAACGCGCTGCCCTATCATGCCGGGCTGGATGCCGGGGTCCGCCGGCGCCACCAGGATGCGTTCCTGAAGACCGAGGGATTGGTTCTGGTTGCGACCATCGCCTTCGGCATGGGGATCGACAAGCCGGACGTGCGTTTCGTCGCCCATCTCGACCTGCCGGGCAGCCTGGAGGCGTATTACCAGGAAACCGGCCGCGCCGGACGCGACGGGCTGCCGGCCGAAACGCTGATGCTCTATGGCATGCAGGATCTGGTGCTGCGCCGCCGGATGATCGACGATGGCGAGGCGCCGGACGCGGTCAAGCGGGTCGAGCAGAGCAAGCTGGATGCGCTGCTCGGCATCTGCGAGACAGGGGGATGCCGGCGCCAGGCGCTGCTGTCGCATTTCGGCGAACGGCGCGATGAACCTTGCGGCAATTGTGACACCTGCCTGGAGCCGGTCGAAACCTTTGACGGGACGGTCGCGGCGCAGAAGGCGATTTCCACCGCCGTACGAACCGGGCAACGCTTCGGCGTCGGGCACCTGATCGATGTGCTGTTGGGTGTTGAAAACGAGCGCATCCAGCGGCTGGGACATGACAGCCTATCGACCTATGGCATCGGCAAGGAATTCAGCCGCAAGGAATGGAGCTCGATCTTCCGCCAGCTTGTCGTGCTGGGCTTGCTGTCGGTGGCGCATGACGATTATGGCGCGCTGAAGGGCACCGAGGCTGCACGGCCGATCCTGCGCGGCGAACGGCAGATCAATCTGCGGCGCGAAAAGGCCGTGTCGGTCAAACGGTCATTGAAGGCGACGGTGAAGAAACGGGACGGCGATCCCGCGGCGATGCTGACTCCGGAAACCACGCGTGTTTTCGAGGCGCTGCGGGCCGAACGCGGACGGCTGGCGAAGGAACAGGGCGTGCCGCCCTACGTGATCTTCCACGATTCCACGCTGATCGCCATGGCCACAATGCGCCCCCGCTCGCTCGGCGAACTGACCGGCATTCCCGGAATGGGCGAGAAAAAACTGGAGAGATACGGCGCTATATTCCTGGCCGCGCTGAACGGCGTGGCCTGAGCCATCTATCCTTGCTTGAGCTTCGAATCGCCCCGATCAGCGATCTCGAGGATCATCTTGCGGACGACCGCCTTGCCGAAATCGTGGATGTCCTTGACCACCAGATAGAAACTGCCCGGACCGCCGATGACGTTGTCGGCATAATAATGATCCAGATCGGGCGGCGCGTTTTCGCGCCAGGCGGGCCGTGGATTCATGACCGGCAGCCCGTTGATGATAAAGCCCGCCGCCACGGCGGCATCACGGCTAAGACGGATCGGCCGCCCATAATCGCTGTAACCGTCGCCCGATACATCGATGACCTTGCGCGTGCCGATATACGGCCCCTCCAAGGTCTGTTTGACTGAGAAATCGATGCCGGCGCTTATCGATGTCGTCGTCCCCGATTTGAACGGCGCCTTGTCGAGCGCCGTCGCAAAAGCCTCGGCGGACGCCTTGTCGGAAATGATCTGCCAATCGACCAGCACGCGCTGGTCCGTGACGCTGGACCATTCGATATAGACGATCGCGATCTTGCCCAGTTTTCCGGAATGGATGGCCTCGATCACCTGCGGATCGCGCAAGGCGTCAGCATAGCCGTGGCGCTGAAACTTTGCCTCGTCCTCGGCCATGCTGAGCGACACGTCGACGGCCAGGACCAATGTCGTGTCTACCGGCGTCGCCGCGGTTGCGGGCCGCCCGAGCAGGCCCGCAAGCAGCAATCCACACGCAAAGAAAATGCGCCCCATCTTTCCCCCAACCCTTTTCGTTACCCTTGGGTGGAACAGTGTGAAGGTTTTGGCAAGCCCTTGAATGCGCACAAAAGAAAAGGGCGGACGCTTGCGCGCCCGCCCTTACTGTCAGCTCCTGTTATTGTATTTCAGATCATCTTGCGGCGACGTGCGGCCGACAGGTCGATCGAGCCGAGGCCGAACGCGGCAACCGTCGAGGGCTCGGCGTGGCGACCGGCGTCGTGGGCGTCGACGCCGGATAAATCAGGTTCTGGGTGCCCGACTGATTGGCCGTTAAATACTGAATGGTATGGGACGCGTCCGTCACCCAGGCCCCGCTTGTCACATCGGTGAGATAGGTCTGCGCCAGACTGATCGCCGAGAAACTGCCCGACGCGCCGGCTGACGTGAAATAGAAACCGTAACGATTTGTGAGGTTATAACTCCCGCTCGACGGGTTGTCGTATTCAACATCCCAAATCGCGATCTGCGGCGCGGCGGTGTTGAGCGTGCTCTGTGTTTGCAGCGAACCATTTTCCAGCAGTGCCGTAATCAGGTTGACCTATTGGTCGTCCAGGCGATTGTAAAGGTCTCTGACACTTCGCAGCGAAAATCGTGCGGTAAAACCCTGATATTATTGCGTTACTTTCAAACTGCCGAAACGCGCGATGAATTGCGGCCGAAGAACCATATCGTCGTCGGAGGCCAAGACCGATTTAAGAATCGTGGCGTCGAAAATAACGGTCGATCCGAGTTTGGCCTGCTGGAACGCGGAAAATAGCGGGGCGTGTTCGCGGACCAGCGTGCCGGACTGAACGTCGTCGCGCTGCGACTGCCAAGTTCCGACGGTGATCCCGTCGGCGATCTCAATCACGATCCAGGCATTGCCTTCCGGGGTCAGGCCGCGCGACTTGACCGTTCCGACCCATTTGTCGGCGACCTGGCTCTGCCGCATGAACCCGATCACACGCAGCTGCATATCCATCCGCGCATCCTGCGCGGGGTTCGGTGTCTTGGCGGTTTGATATTCCTTGCGCGCATCCATCAGGATCGCGATCAGATCGCGTTCGCGCTGCGGCTGTGACGCAGCCGCCCCCGCACTGGGTGCATCCTCCGCAATCGCAAGGGACGGGCAGGCGCTAAGTACCATCAAGATAACGACGAGGAAGAGCCCGTTGCCAAGCGAAGAGCGCTTGCTGGGAACAGGCCAGTTGGTTGTGCGCATAGATCGCCGATCTTCGGTTGTGGGATCGTTCAACTTTTAGACGTTACACGGGCGCTCTGTTGAACTCAAAATCAAAAAACCAAATTTTTACGTCAAAGCCCCGCACGCGCGCTGTATCCGGCGGCAGGCTTCCTCGAGCGCGGCGGTCGAGGCGGCATAGGAAATCCGGAAGAACGGCGACATGCCGAACGCCGCGCCGAACACCACCGACACGCCCCCTTCGGTCAGCAGATAGGTTGCAAAGTCCTCATCGCTGGAAATCGTCTTGCCGTCGGGGGTCTTCTTGCCGATCGTTCCGGCGCAAGACGGATACACATAGAACGCGCCCTCGGGCCGGGCGCAGGTGAGGCCGTTGGCCTGGTTCAGCATGCCGACCACCAGATCGCGCCGCTCCTTGAACACCGCCGCGCGCTCGGCGATGAAGTCCTGCGGGCCGTTCAGCGCCGCGACCGCGGCTGCCTGGCTGACCGAGGACGGGTTGGTCGTCGACTGGCTTTGGATCCTGGTCATCGCCTTGATGAGCGGCGCCGGACCGCCGGCATAGCCGATCCGCCAGCCGGTCATCGCATAGGATTTCGAAACGCCGTTGACTGTCAGCGTGCGGTCGAAGAGCCCTGGCTCGACCTGAGCGATCGTGGTGAATTCGAACCCGTCATAGACCAGATGCTCATAGATATCGTCGTTCAGCACATGAACTTGCGGGTGGCGCATCAGCACATCCGCCAGCGCCTTCAGTTCGGCGCGTGAATAGGCAGCGCCGGTCGGGTTGCTGGGAGAGTTCATGATCAGCCACTTGGTCCTGGGCGTGATCGCCCGCTCCAGGTCCTCGGGCTGCAGCTTGAAACCCTTCTCCTGCGGGCACGGGACAATCACCGGCGTGCCCTCGGCCAGGATCGTCATGTCGGGATAGGACACCCAGTATGGCGCGGGCACGATCACCTCGTCGCCGGGGTCGAGTGTGGCCATCAGGGCGTTGTACAGCACGTGCTTACCGCCCACCCCGACGATGATCTGGTCCAGCCCGTATTCCAGCCCGTTCTCGCGCTTGAACTTTGCCGCGATCGCCGATTTCAGCTCCTGGGTGCCGTCGACCGCCGTGTATTTCGTCTGCCCAGCGCGGATTGCGGCGATGGCCGCCTCCTTGATCAGGTCCGGCGTGTCGAAATCCGGCTCGCCCACATCCAGGCTGATGATATCCCGCCCCTGGGCGCGCAAGTCCCGCGCCTTCTGGACAGCGACAGCGGTGGACGACGGCTTAATGCGGCCGATGCGCGATGCGATGAAGGACATGACTTGAGGTCCGATAAGGTTTTGCGGCGGAAGCTAGGATGCCCCGGACAGCGACGCAACCCTGCCTCGCAGACCTGCGGGGTCGTCGGCAGGCGCGATCTTCCAGTTCGGCAAAATGGCGTTTAGATGATCGCGGACCCGCCACAACAGCGGCTCGGCGTCGAGCGCATCCGTCAAAAGCGTGATTAAGCGCGGCATGTAACGCAGATAGCCGTCGCGGCTGTCGCGCAGGGTCAGGCGGGCGAAGCGGCCCAGCACCTTGGTATAACGCTGCGCCGCCAGAACGCGATACCACAGACCGAAACCGTCCGAATCCGCGGGCCGCGCCGTGGCGATGTAATAATCGTAGAGCGCATCGGACAAAGCCGGATCGATCCCCCGCCGCTCGTTCCTCAGCAACGTCATCAGATCGTATGCCCGGGGCCCGATCCGCGCATCCTGGAAGTCGAGCAGGCCGCAGGCCGCCGCGCCGGTGCGGTCCGGCAACAGCATCAGGTTGTCGACATGATAGTCCAGCAGAACCAGCCCGTCCTCGGCCGGCGGCATGGCGTCCAGCAGGTCACGCCAAAGCCCGGCGAAGGTTGCCGTCGCGTCCGCCGGCAGCATGGTGCCGTCGATGGCCAGACCGTACCATTCGGGCAGTTCCGTCGCCTCATCCAGCAGCTTGGCTTGGTCGTATGGCAAAGCGGCAACGGCGGCCCCATCGGGATGGATGTGAAGCGCGATCAATGCCTCTGTCGCGGCATGGAACAGCGGCCCCTCCGCCACGCCGGCATCGAGGAGGCGGGTATAGGTGGCGTCGCCGAAATCCTCGATCAGCGCGAAACCCTGCGCGTCATCATGCTCATAGATCGCCGGCGGGCTGAGGCCCAAGCGGCTCAGATGCTGCGCAATCCGGATGAACGGCCGCACATCCTCCTTCGGCGGCGGCGCATCCATCAGCAGCATCGGCCGCGCCGCGCCTTGCAGGCGGAAATAGCACCGGAACGAGGCGTCGACCGGCAAAGCTTCAAGTGTCGCGGCGGCTTGGCCTATATTTGCCAAAAAGGCCGTGCGGGCAACGGAACGATCATCGGATAATGGAGTGATTTCGATCATTGGTACTGCTCAATGCAACTTCTCCGGCTCTGGGCTGTTGATAACACAGGCGGACCGCGCGTCCGAACCGGAGCCTTTTCCCATGACCATGAAATATGCCGCGTTGCCCTTTTTATTTCTACTTGGCGCATGCGACGCCAAGGCAGCGGAAACGCAGACCGGCACCGTCGCTTCGGTATCCGATCTTGCCAGCTTGTTCGAGGGGGAATTCACCACCCTGCCCGATAGCGGGCCGGCACCTGCCGGCACAAAGCCGCTCTATAACCTGGCCAAGCGCGTCCAGATTCCGGCGCTGGGTGACGAGGTCGTTTATGCCGAGCAGCATGAAAACGCCGTCGACGGCCCGATGCTGTGGCAAAAGCTTTACGGCTTCAAGTTCGATCCGGACCAGAAGCAGATCGTCATGACCCCCTACACCATCGGCAGCAACGGCCACACCGTCGCCGGCGCCTATAAGGACCCGACGCCGTTGGCGAAGATGGATGCCAGCACATTGAAGCCCGAAACCGGCGGATGCGTGGTGATCTGGCACCGGGCTGAAAACGGATTTGACGGCACCCTGAAGCCGGGTTCATGCAAGGAGGCGCCCGGCGTGCCCAAGGCAGGTGCACCGGCGATCACCGTGACAAAGACGGAATATACAGAGCAACCGTTGAACGGTTCAGGCGCGCCGACCGTGTTCCGGCGCATCCACTAAACTGCAAACGCAGCGAATGCCTCGACGACCGAGAGATAAAGCGGCCGTTTGAACGGCACGATCAGGTCGGGCAACGCAACGAGAGACGCCCAGCGCCAGGCGCGGAATTCCGGGTGCGAATCCGCCTCCAGGTCGATATCGCCGTCCTCGCCGGTAAAGCGCGCGGCAAACCATTTCTGCTCCTGCCCACGATATTTGCCCTTCCAGGCCACGCCCAGCAGGTGCGGGGGTAACTCGTAGCGCAGCCAATCGGTCTCTCCCAATCGCTCGGCCTTGGCTGTCCCGATCTCTTCTTTCAATTCGCGCAAGGCCGCAGGCCATGGATCCTCGCGCTTGTCGATGCCGCCCTGCGGCATCTGCCATGCGCCGGGCGTATCGATGCGCTCGGCCACGAACACCTTGCTCTGTGCATTGAACAGGGCAATGCCGACGCCCCGCCGGTATGGCAGGGCGTCCGCTTCAACGGTTTTCATGAGAGATCAGTTCACCGCATGAGTGTTGAACATCGCCACCCCGTGCAACAGGTCGACGGCGCGGGCCAGTTGGTAATCGATCGGCGGAGCAGCAGGTGTCGCCGCGTTGGCCTGCGTCGCATCCGGCGCACCGTCGGGTGCTTTCGCATCCGGTTTCGCGGCGGCATTCTGCGTGGCCGGCGCAACCGATGTCGAGGGCTGGCCGGGGGCGCCGGCAGCCGGCACGTTCGGCTTGCTCGGGTCGGTCGGGTTGGGCAGCGCGCCCTTCAGGTCGGCCTCATGCAGGCGGCCGGCCTGCTCCAACTCCTCGATCTTCGCCGGCTTCACCTCGATGTCCGGCGTGATGCCTTTGGCTTGGATGGAGCGGCCGGAGGGCGTGAAATACTCGGCAGTGGTCAAACGCAGACCGCCCTGGTTCTTCAGCGGCAGAATGGTCTGCACCGATCCTTTGCCGAAGGACTGCGTGCCCATGATGATCGCACGATGGTGGTCCTGCAGAGCACCGGACACGATCTCCGCAGCGGAGGCGGTGCCGCCATTGATCAACACGACGACCGGCACGCCCTTGGTCTTATCCAGACCCGGCTTGGCATCCATATGATCTACGTCCTCGGGATTGCGGCCGCGCGTCGACACGATCTCGCCCTGGTCGAGGAACGTGTTCGACACCGAAATCGCCGAGCCGAGCAGTCCGCCCGGATTGTTGCGAAGGTCGATCACGTACCCCGCCAGTTTCGGCCCAAGCTGCGTCTTCAGATCGTTGATCGCCTTGTCCAGCCCAGGCTGGGTTTGCTCCGAAAAACTGGAAATGCGGATGTAACCGATATTGTCGCTTTCGACCCTGGACTTGACCGAAGGCACCTTGATGGTTTCGCGAGTCAGAGTGACGTCGAACGGATCGCCTTTCTCAGTATGACGGATGGTCAGCTTGATCGACGAACCGACCGGCCCGCGCATCTTCTCGACCGCTTCGTTCAGCGGGACGCCGACAATCGGCTCGCCGTTGATATGGGTAATGAGGTCGCCCGACTTGATGTTGGCGCGCGCCGCCGGCGTATCGTCGATAGGAGATTCGACCTTGACGATCCCGTTCTCCTGCGTGACCTCAAGCCCAAGGCCGCCAAATTCACCCTTCGTCTGGGTCGACAGGTCCGCATAGTCCTTTGGGTTCATATAGCTGGAATGGGGATCCAACGACGACACCATGCCGTTCAGCGAGGCTTCGATCAGCTGGTCGTCGGGAACTGGCTTGAAATATTGGTTACGGACAATCTCGAAGACGTCCGCGAACAGATCGAGTTGCTTATAGGTGTCTTCCGGCTTGCTTTGCGCGGCGCCGTAATAGGACAGCGGCCCCACGACGAGCGCTGTCGCTACCACCGCAACAAGAGTTTTGTTCATCGTGCTCTTCCTTTCGCATCGGCCGAGGACGCCGCCGTCTCGGGATCGATAAATTGGCCGCTGTGCCGCAATTCGTAATAAAGCTCAGGCCGCGCATCCGGCCGGTCGTCCATGATTCCGATCGGCTCACCGGTGCCGATAGAGGCGCCGACCGCAGCATTGACCCGCGCCATCCCTGCAATCAAGCTAAGATATCCACCGGGATGTTCAAGGATCAAGATTTCGCGATAGCTGCGAAACGGGCCGGCAAAGCGCACAATACCCGCCGATGGCGCGGTCACTGTCGCGCCGGCGCGGGTCACGATCGTGATTCCATGCGATGTCGTTCCCAAACCATCGTTCTGGCCGAATCCGATTTTGACTTGGCCGGCAACAGGTAAGCCCTTTCCAGCCACGAAATGACCGCGGGGGGCGACGGGCGCCTTCTTGTCATGCGGGCGGCGCCGTGCCTCCGCTTCCTGCTCGGCCTTCTGTTGCGCCTCGATCCGCGCCACTAGGTCGCGGAGGTCTTTGGCCTCGTCGGCGATCTTGCGGGCCTTTTCTTCCTCGGCCCGCCGATCGCTTTCGGTCTGGCGGTAGACCGCCTGGCGCTTTTCAACCAGTCCGGCCAAATCCATCTGATGCTGTTTCAGCGTTCCGGCGGTACGTTCCGCTTCCTGCCGTTTGGCGTCGAGCTGGCGGTTGAGTTCAGCCAACCGCCCCAGCTCCGCCTGCTCCCTCTCCGCCCCATCCTTGGTCGCCGCCAGCGCCGATTGGATCAGGATCTGAGCCCGGCCGGCCTCGACCGGCCTATCCTCGCTGCTCAGCAAGCCGCCCGGCGGAATACGCGCCAGCCGCACCAAAGCATCCGTCAGGCGTGACAGCTTGACCTGGTCTGCGCCCAGCATCTCCGCCTGGTTCCCCAGATTACTGGAGATGGAAGCCTGTTCGCCTTCCAGCTGGGTCAGTGTCTGTTCGCCCTTGCGTACCTCCGCAGCTGTACTGGTCAGGGCCTGGCGCTGTGCGTCCAGGTCCTTCTGCATCTGCGCGGTCTTTGCCGCCAGCTCGGCCGCGCGCGCCTTGCTTTCCGCCGCCTGCTTCTCAAGCTCCTTCAGCCGCTCAGCCTCGGCCGAAGGCTTCCCCGACCTCACTGGCGTGGATTTCGCCTTTGCGGACTTCGTGGTTTTTGCCGATGCGCCGTGCGCAGGCGCAAACTGCATCGCACCAAGGGCGAGCAGCACGACCGCAACATTCGAAAATCGCCCCGGGCTAACGGGCAAGGGCCGTTTCGCGTTCGAGTAGGCTGACTCCGGTCATTTCCGCCGGCTGGTCGAAGCCCATCAGCGCCAGTAGGGTCGGTGCGACGTCGGCCAGGCGGCCATCCTTGAGCGTCACGCCCGGCGGACCGTCGATCAAAATGGCGGGTACACGGTTCAGCGTGTGCGCGGTGTGCGGACCGTTGGTTTCCAGATCGTGCATCTGTTCGGCATTGCCGTGATCGGCCGTCAGGAACATGAAGCCGCCCTGGCGCTGGATCGCCTTGACCACTCGGGCGACGCCGTCATCCACCGCCTCTACGGCCTTGATGGCCGGGCCGAGCATCCCGGTATGGCCGACCATGTCGCAATTGGCGAAGTTCATCACGACGACGTCGTATTTGCCGGTGTCGATTGCGGCCACCACCTTGCCCGCCAATTCGGCTGCCGACATGGCCGGCTCGAGGTCATAGGTCGCGACCTTGGGCGACGCAACCATGATGCGCTCCTCACCCTCGTAAGGCTGCTCGCGGCCGCCGTTGAAGAAGAAGGTGACATGCGGATATTTCTCGGTCTCGGCGGCGCGCAGCTGGGTCAGGCCGGCAGCGGCCACCACCTCGCCGAAGCCTTTGTCCAGCGACTGCGGCGGAAACATCACCGGCATCAATTTGCTCAGCGAGTTGGAATATTCCGTCATGCTGGCGGAGGTCGCAAAGCGCACCACCTTCTCGCGCGGAAATTCTTCGAAATCCGGGTCGAGCAGCGCCGCCGAAATCTGCCGCGCGCGATCGGCCCGGAAATTGGCGAGGATCAGCGCGTCGCCGTCCTTCATCCCCTTATAGTCCCCGATGACGACAGGCAGAATGAACTCATCGTGTTTTCCGACGGCATAGGAATCGCGGATCGCGGTCAGTGGGTCCGGCTTGACCGGCGCGTCACCCGCGACGATCGCCTTATAGGCGAGCGCCACCCGGTCCCATCTCTTGTCGCGGTCCATCGCATAATAGCGGCCGCCCAGCGTGCCGATCCGTACAGACCTGGTTCCGGCGATCGATTGCAGGAATCGCCCGATCTCGCCCTCGGCGGCTTGCGGCGGCACATCGCGACCGTCGGTCAGCGCGTGGAGGACGACCCGGATGCCGGCTTCGTCCAAGGTCTTGGCAAGGCCAGCGATATGCGACTGGTGCGAATGCACCCCGCCTTCCGACACCAGCCCCAGAATATGGCAGACGCCGCCGCTGGCCTTCACCTTCCGGATTAAATCACCCAGTGCCGGAATTTGCGGAAACTCGCCATCGGTAAGCGCGGTGTCGATGCGCGGCAGGTCCTGCATCACGACCCGGCCGGCGCCCAGATTCATATGGCCGACCTCGGAATTGCCGATCTGTCCCGCCGGCAGGCCGACCCATTCCTCGGACGCCTCAAGCAAGGCGTGCGGCGAATGCCGCCAGAAATGATGCAGGTTGGGCGTGTGCGCCAATGTCACTGCATTGTCGTCCAGCTTGTCGCGATAACCCCATCCATCCAGCACGCACAGAACGGCCGGACGGGGCCGTTTGGATTCGCTTTTGCTCATTGCCGCTTGCTCGCCTTCGATTTGTCAGCGCCGATGATCAGATCGGCCGTATCGCGATAGTCGCCGTTGAAATGGTGACCGCCGCTCATTTCCACACGATTGACCGTTGCCGCCAGTTCCTTCTGGCTGCAAACCGAATCCTGCTCGGTGGCGCCGAATACGCATTGTATCGGAATGCCGCGCAGCTTCATCAGTTCCGGCAATGTCGGCGGCCCATCGATATTGGCCGCGCCTAATATGCCCTGAAGACGGATTTCGAAGCTGGCATGTTCCGAGATTCCCAGCAGCGAAATCAACCTGATCTCCGCCTTCGTCTCAGGCGCCATCCGGTTGATCATGAACGGCAGCACGTCGGCGCCGAACGAGTAACCGACCAGAATGACGCCGTTGTTCTTCGCCAGCCCGCGATAATGCCGGATCAGCCGGTCGAGATCGGCGGCCATCGCCTCCGGCTTTTTCTCCCGCCAAAAGTACCGCAATGAATCGATGCCGATGACCGGATAGCCCTGGTCGGCGAGATAGGCGCCGATTTTCTTGTCGATATCGCGCCAGCCGCCGTCGCCGGAATAGAAGATCACCAGCGGGTGCTTGCCTGCTTGCGCCGGATTCGGCGGCACCTCGACCACCGGCAGGCCCTCGATCGACGATTCCGCCTTGCCGACCTTGGGTATCTCTTTCAGCGCCTCATCGACAGCCGTCATGTCGTCGGTTGTTCCGGCGATGACATGGGCCTGCTTCATCGCCGCGACGAACCCATCCAGCCCACCGCCAGGCGCGGCGAACGCCGCCGACGGAGTGAACAGCCAAGGCGTCTCATGGTCGGGAACCGGGCCGTATCGCAGGGATCCTTGGACCGTGGCGGGAGTGTCCGGATCGGCCAAGGGCAGGCAGACTTTGCGCCCGACATCAATGGTCGGGTCGAAATGCAGGCCAACGCCGGCGGCGAAGGTATTGGGGAAAACCGTCGCGACCGCGGCGTAGGCGATGCCCGCGCCCGCGCCAAGCCCAAGGATCACCGGCGGGCGAAACTCGGGAAACGGGAGCGTTTCCTCGACGGTCCGCGACAGGCTTTCCAGGTCGCGCGAAAACATCACGCATTCGGACGGGTCATTTGCCAGCGCCGCGCGATAGATCGGAAACTCCAGCCCGACAACCGCGTTTCCCGCCTGGACAAGATGACGGGCCATGGCGGCGGCATTGTCGTCCCAACCGGCCGTGTCGGAGATCATGACTACCAGGCCGTGGATCGTCTTGGGATCGTCCGGGATCAGGTAATGCACGGGATAAAGAGGGGCGCCGTTGGCACGCGTCGGTTTGAAATCGTTGGCCCGAATAGGTTGCGCAACGCAAAGCTGGGCAACGACGACGCCGATGGCGCAGATTGCGCCGGAAAAACGAATCACTTCAACAATACCCCGCGCAGGCCGCCGGCGATCAAAGCGGCGGTGTCGGAAAAGACGCCGACAGGGGTCAGCCCGCCCTGACACACCAGATAGCGCGGTTCCCATGTCGGCTTGAACTTGTCCTTGAACAGACGAAGACCACGAAACTTATAGAAACGTTCGCCGGCCTGGAAGATCACCGCGCCCAGCCGCTGCCAGATCGGGGCCAGATCTCGACCCGCCATCCCGGACAGCGGCGCCATCCCCAATCCCAGCCATTGAAAGCCCTGTTCCTTGGCCCATAGCATCAGCTTGGCGAATAGGAACTCCATTGTGTAGG
This sequence comes from Alphaproteobacteria bacterium, assembly GCA_965276835.1. Classification (GTDB taxonomy): domain Bacteria; phylum Pseudomonadota; class Alphaproteobacteria; order BOG-932; family Roseiterribacteraceae; genus BOG-932. The sequence goes on along the minus strand of OZ255631.1, from coordinate 4,710,090 downwards.
TCGAGGCGTCGGGGGCGAACCGCATGACATCGACCGCAGCCTGCCGGCTGCTTTCCGCCATCCAGATATTGGTGAAGGCAGTCACCCGTCCGTTGACCCGGACGACCGCGATATCGAATTCGCTTAGATAGGCGGGATCGAAGGCGCCGACAGAGAACCGCTTCTCCGACGTGTTGCGGGTGTCGAGCCAAGCGTCGGAAATCGGCTTCAGTTCGCCCATCAACGACGCCGCCTCCGCGCGCGGCACGACGGAAAAGGTCAACCCGTCTCGTTCGGCGCGTTTGACCGAGTAACGCAAATCCTTGCGGCCCGGTTGGTCGAGCGAGAACGCGGTAAGATCGACCCGCGCCTCCTCACCGACCTTGATTGGAGTCAGTCCGACATCGAGATAGAGCGGCAATGTGTCGGCTGACACCTGGTAAAAAGCCGGACGCCCGCCGGCGCGGTCGCACATTTCCCGGAAGCGCCAGATCAGTTCCGGCAATTCCTCCGCCAGACCGATCGGATCGCCCAGTGCAATCCAGCTTCGCCCACGTACCGCATACATGATGAAAGCGGTCTGGCTGTCATTGAACAGCAACGCCTTGTCGCGCAGGAAAACGACATTCGCTTCCGGCCGCTCAGCGTGGGGCAATATCCGACGCACGGCGTCGATCTCGGCCTCGGTCGGCAGATGCGGCCTGACGGTCGTCGGGCGGAACATGTGGCTAAGCCCGAAGACGATCAGGATCACCACCATCAGGAACGTCGCGCGCAGCGAGCGCGGCGCGTCGTCGGAAAAGGCGAACTGCCACCACAGTTCGTTCGAATATTCGACATGCTTGGTGGTGAAGAATGTCAGCCAGACGATACCGCCGACGACGCCGACGATCGCCAGCAGCCAGGTAAAGCTGATCCTGAGGTCGACGATCCGGGCGCGGCGCGTAAACTCCGCCCGGCAGGCCGCCAAGATGGAGAGAATGACCGTGATGACGATCGCCTCCTCATAATCCAGCCCTTTGACCAGAGAGACGATGACGGCGGCGGCGAGCGCGGCCATCGAGACGTACCAGGCAATATCGAGGCGTCGGTAAAGGCCGCGCGCAAGGATCAGCAGCGCCAAGCCGATGAGGCTGCCCAGAATGTGCGAAACCTCAAGGACCGAGAGCGGGACGACACCCTCCAGCAACTCTATCCGCCAATCCGTCTCGGGCGCCGCGCCGGAGATCAGCAGGATGACCCCGGCGATAAAGACCAGCGCCGCCGTCAGCGGGGGCACGATACGCGATCCGGCCGCGCCGACCACCTTGAGTTGCGCCAGACGCCCGGGCTTGCGCCACAGAAGTTCGTTCGCCGCCAGCAGGATGCCGGCGACGATCAGCGGCAGCAGGAAATAGATCGCGCGATAGGCGACGATGGCGCCCAGCACGGCGGCGCTGTCGGCATGCCGCAGGCCCAGCAACATGACCGATTCGAAAACGCCCAACCCGCCGGGCACGTTGCTGACTACGCCCAACAGGAGCGCGACCGAAAACAGGCCGAGGAAGCCCCAATAGCCGAACCCGGTCACATGCGGCAGCATCACATAGAGAACGGCGGCGGCCAGGCCGATATCGACACCGGAGATGACAATCTGGGCGATTACCGTGCGCACGGACGGGATGGCGATCCGGAGCCGCCCAAGGCGGATCGGCCGGCGATTGATCGCCGCGGTCAGGATAACCGCCAGGATCAACGCCAGAGCCACGCCGCCGATCATCGCTGCGAATGCGGGGGAGATATGGGCCACGGGACCGAGTTCGCCGGGCGCGATCAGAAAGGCGAAGCTGCCGATCGCAAAGAGGCCGGTGGTGAAGGTGAGGCCCGAGAATACGACGACCTTGGCGATATCACCTGCCGACAGGCCCGCCGCCGAATAGAGACGGAAACGAACGCCGCCGCCCGAGATCAGCGCAAAACCGAGATTGTTTGAAACGGCGTAGCCGGTGAATGCGGAGAATGCGACCAGCCGGTAAGGCAGTTTGATACCGACATAACGCAGCGCCGACAGATCGTAAAAGGTCAGTGCCCAATAGCTGCCGACCGTACAGAGCAGGGCAATCGCGATCTGTCCGCCGGACAGCGCCCGCAGTTGGCCGATGATCTCATGATAACGAAAGTCGCGCAGAAGATGCTGAAGCGCCGCTAGGGCTAGCAGAAAGACCGCGACGGTCGCGATAATGCCCGCGCGCTCGCGCAACGCCTCCCACAGCGAAAACGCCGCGGGCGATGGGACCGGATCTTGAGCAGGCGAGGAACTCATCGGCTTCTATCGACCAAACACTTCGCGTCCCCGGGTGGTCCGACTCGGCCTGTTATAGCATTGCCTATTCGCGGTGATAGGGATGACCGGCAATGATCTGCTGTGCCCTGTAAATCTGTTCGACCAGCATGACTCGCGCCAGCCGATGCGGCCACGTCATCCGGCCGAAGGCAACGGTCAGTGCCGCACGTTTCAACAATGCCGGACCGTGCCCATCGGCCCCGCCGATGGCGAAAGCCAGTTCGGCGACGCCGTCATCGCGCCAGGCGCGAACCCGGTCGGCAAAAACGGTGCTGCCCACGTCGGCGCCATGTTCGTCCAGAGCGACGACCGTCGCACGTTCGCCAATGGCATCGAGCAAAAGCCGCGCCTCCTCGGTGCGCATCGCATCGGATGCCAGAATCCGCTTCGCCTCAACCTCGCGCACCGTCACCGGCCAGGTCAGCCGTCCGGCATAGAGATCGAACAGCGCGCGGCTTTGCGCGTCGCGCAGTTTCCCGACAGCGGCGATGATGATGCGCACGGATCGAATAATTCGATAAAATTGTGGCGAAACGAGGGCTGGGTCTGAGGGCCTGCGGACCTAAACGAGGCCGCCCGCCCCCTCCGAGGCCTTCAGTGCCGGTGGCTCAAGGCCCCACATCTTCTCGATCGCATAGAAGTCGCGCACTTCGGGCCGGAACAGGTGGACCACGACGTCGCCGCAGTCGAGCAGCACCCAGTCGCCTTGCGGCAGCCCCTCGATGGTCATGCGAAACGACAATTCCGGCTGCAGTTTTTTCACCAGATGGTCGGCCATCGCGCCGACTTGGCGCGCCGAGCGGCCCGTGGCAATAACAATATAGTCGGCAAGATTGGACCGGCCTTCGAGATCGACAACGACGATGTCTTCGCCCTTGTCGTCGTCGATCGACTTCACGATCGCATCGCGCGTGGCTTCCGGGCCAGACTGATGCTCGGCCTGCACAACGGCGCCCCCAAGCACAGAGGCGACTTCAGCCACCGGCTTTTTCCGGGTCGTCTTCTTCGGGGCGCCCGCAGGCGGTGTTTCGGCTGGCGTTTTCGCCATTGATGATGCGGCCATAAGTGGATCGATATCCTTGAAGGTAGAGGCGGCGAAGCGCGCGCGCAATGAGTCAGGGCCAAAACTGCGCGCCGCCATGCGAAGCTGGCTGGATGAAAGCGGTTCGAGCCGGGACGGAAAGAACGTCCAGGCCGGCGGATTGCATGTTGCGAGGTCGCGCGCCCGGGACTGGTCGCGGCGATATTTCCCGTAGGCCGAAGCGGCCGGACTGGCCAATGTCTGCAGCCGATAAGGCGGCCGGTCGAATACCGCGATCGGGATTGTACCAAAGATCGCCCGCCAATGCTGCCAGCGGTGAATCTGCCCCAGATTGTCCGCCCCCATCAACCAGACAAAGCGCGTACGCGGATAGTAGCGGCCGAGCGCCTTCAGCGTATCGAACGTATATTGCGTGCCGAGCCGCGTCTCCAGGTCGGTCACCAGAATGCGCGGATGACGCGCCTGGAACCGCGCCATGGCGAACCGCTTGGCGAAACTCGCCATACCCTTTGTCGGTTTCAGCGGATTCTGCGGACTGACCAGCCACCAGACCTGATCGAGCCCCAGACGTTTCAGCGCAATCGTGCTGATATGCCGGTGGCCTTCATGGGCGGGGTTGAACGACCCGCCCAGAAGCCCGATCCGGCGCCCCGCCCAGGCGGGCCCGGTGAAACGGCCCGGATACGAGATCAGGGCCTGACCTGCCCCCGGCCGCGCACCTTGTACTTGTAGCTGGTCAACTGTTCGACGCCGACCGGCCCGCGCGCGTGCATCTTGCCGGTCGATATGCCGATCTCAGCGCCCATGCCGAACTCGCCGCCATCGGCGAACTGCGTCGAGGCATTGACCAGCACGATGCCGCTGTCGACTTCGTTCAGGAACCGCTCCGCCGTCGCCCCGTCGCCGGTGACGATGCTGTCGGTGTGGTGGGATCCGTAATGGTTGATATGGGCGATCGCTCCGGCCACCCCGTCCACCACCCGCGCGGAGATGATGGGTTCGAGATATTCGGTCGTCCAATCGGCCTCTGCCGCCGAGACGACGCGGGCGTCGACGCCGCGAACAGCCTCATCGCCGCGCACCTCGCACCCCGCATCCAGCAAATCGCGGACCAGGGGCACCAGGAATGCCGAGGCCGCAGCCCGGTCGACCAGCAACGTCTCCGCCGCACCGCAGACCGAGACGCGTCGCATCTTGGCGTTCATTACGATCTGCCGAGCCATTTCCAGATCGGCCTTGGCGTCGACATAGACATGGCACAAGCCCTCCAGATGGGCGAAGACCGGCACCTTGCTCTCGTTCATCACCCGCTCGACCAATGAGCGGCCGCCGCGCGGCACAATCACGTCTATGACGCCGGCCATGCCCAGCATGATGCCGACCGCTTCGCGGTCCGTCGTCGGCACGATCTGGATCGCATCCGCAGGCAGGCCGGCCTCGGTCACGCCGGCGACCAGGCAGCGATGAATGGCGCGGGACGATTCCGTGCTTTCCGATCCGCCGCGAAGGATCGCCGCGTTGCCGGCCTTGAGGCACAGCGCGCCGGCATCGGCGGTCACGTTCGGACGGGATTCATAAATAATGCCGATCACGCCGAGCGGGACCCGCACCCGTTCGATGTCCAGGCCGTTGGGGCGCGTCCAGCGCGCCAGACTGGTGCCGACCGGATCGGGTAACGCCGCAACCTCCTCAAGGCCCTTGGCGATTCCATCGACGCGTTTGGCATCCAGCGCCAGCCGGTCAATCATCGACGTCGACAGCTTGCCCTTTACGGCAGCGATATCACGCCGATTGGCCTCAAGGATTGCATCGCAATCGCGCCGGATGGCGGCGGCGGCGGCCATTACCGCCGCATTTTTCGCGTCGGTCGATGCCAGCGCCATCGCGGTTGCCGCGACGCGCGCACGCGCGCCGATCGCCGCCATCGTTTCGGCGATCGTCTGGTGACCGCTGAGATCGTCTTTGGATAAAGCAACCATGGCCTGGATTTAGTCGCGGCAGTGCCGCACTGGCAAGAGTGATGGGCGCAAAGCAGAAAGGCGGGTCCAGCATGCCGGACCCGCCTTTGCTAACTTGCTGTCTTGAAGCCGGTCCCTGGTCAGGCAGCCCGCTTCGGCAGATCGTCGATGGCCTTGTCGACCAGGGCGGCGGCGCCCGCCTTGTCGATCGATTCGGCGACCAGGCCGGTTGCGGCGCGGATGGCGATATCCACCGCACGCGCCTTGACCACCTGAAGCGCGGCCTGTTCGGCCAGCGCGATCCGGTCGTGCACCTGAGCTTCCCGTGCGGCAAGGCCGCGCCGCGCCGCTTCCTCGCCTTCGAGGCGCATCCGTTCGGCTTCCTCGCGCGCGGACGTCAGGATGTCTTCCACATCCTTTTTCGCCTGCTCCTGCTGCTTGCGCAGATCGTCGAGCAAGGCCTGGGCTTCCGCGTGCAGACGTTCGGCTTCTTCCAGTTCCGTCCGGATTTTTCCGGCGCGGGTATCGAGATTGCCGGTCAGCGCGCGCTTTATCGGGGCGAATGCGGAAACCACAAACACCACAAACGCGATTGCGAACCAGAACTCCTGTTCGTGCAGCAGCGCCATCACGCTCCTCCCCGGCCCACGGCCTCAGTCACCGCGTGCGTCACCACATCCGCTTGCGGGGTTTGGCCCGTTAACTTGGCGGTGATTTCCGCGGCGAGGTTGGCCGCCATGTCCGGAATGGACTTGAAGGCCTCATGGCTGGCGGCTTCGATCCGCTTCACCGCCTGGCTGATATGACGATCCGCATTGGCGGTGGCCTCCTTGGTCTTCTCAACCAGGGTCGCCTGATTCCGCTCGTGCGTTTCGGCCAGCAGCAGACGCGCTTTGGCATGTGCCTCAGCCATCGTCACCTGATAAGCATTCCGTGCCGCGGCAGCTTGCGCACGCAGGCTTTCCGCTGTGCTCAAGTCGCGGTCCACCTGCGCTTTGCGCGCGTCTACAATCGCGGCAACCCGCGGAATGCCGACATAGCGCATGAACACGTAGACAATGACGAAGAACACCACCAGCCAGAAAAGCTGGCTGGTATAGGAATGCACATCGAGTTGCGGCAGGCCGACGACCTCCGCCGCCCGACTTGTCCCCGAAGAGAGGACGAGAAGAGCTAAGGCGCAGCCGGCGATAGCCGATCGATGAAACGATCCACGCATGTCAGATCCCCAGATAGCCGGGACGATCAAAGCACGTTGAGGAGGATAAGGAAGATGACCATCAGGCCATAAATCGCGACGGCTTCCGTCAGCGCGAAACCGATCCAGCCCACGCCACTGACGACCGAGCGCGAGCCGGGGTTACGACCGACCGCGTTGATCCAGGCGGAGAAAATCATGCCGAGACCGATGCCGACACCAGCGAGCGAGATGGCCGCCAGACCGGCGCCAATGAGTTTCGCGGAAGCAATATCCATGATCAGATCCTTTAGTCAGTAAGTCGTGTGGTTGGTTGAGAAACAGGTTAGACGAAATCAGGCCCGCCTTAGTGGGACAGATCCACGGTGTCGCGCAGATAGATCGCCGTCAGAACTGCGAAAACATAGGCCTGCAGCAACGAGACGATCAGTTCCAGCCCGATCAACGCGACGATGAAGGCGAACGGCATCACGCCGAAGATGCCCAACGCAATCGTGAAGCCGGCAAACAGCTGCACCATTACGTGACCGGCCAGCATGTTGGCGAAAAGTCGGACGGACAGGCTGATCGGCCTGAAGATGTACGAGATCATCTCGATCGGAATAACCAGCGGGGCCAGGAAGATCGGCACGCCGTGCGGCAGGAACAGGGCGAAGAAGCGATGCTTGTGCCGCGCCAGCGCCAACGTCACCACCACCGCGAAAATGAAGATCGCAAGCGCGAACGTGACGACGATATGGCTGGTATAGGTGAAGTTATAGGGAACAAGGCCCAGTAGATTGCCGAACAGCACGACCAGAAAGACGGTAAACACCAGCGGAATGAACTTCCGGCCTTCATGCCCCGTATTCTCGTTCACCATGTTGGCGACGAATTCATAGGTCATCTCGGCGACGCTTTGCAGACGCCCGGGCACCAGGGCCTTCTTGCTGGTGCCGACCAGGAACAGAAACAAAATGATGGCGAGCGCAATCGCCATAGCCAGCGTTGAGTTGGTGAAGGAGAGGTCATAGCCGCCGACGTGAATCGGAATGATCGGCTGGATAACGAATTGTTCTAATGGACTTTGCATCGTCCCGTCCGCACCCTCTTTTATCTATCCAACCGCCGGAGGCGGCAAACTTTCAAACTGCCCAACCGCCGGAGCGGCAAACCTTCAGGCGCCACCGGTCGATCAGGTCATAAACCTTTTGAGACCGATCAGCCCAACCAAGAACCCCACCGGCAACAGGGCCAGCAGGCCGAACGGCGAAGTTCCCAGCAAACGGTCGAGCCCCCAGCCGAGGACTCCACCGGCGACGATTGCCGCGCCGAATTGAGACCCAGCGCGCAACGCGACGCTCATCCCACTTCTCTCGGCGGCGGAAGACTCGACTTCCGTCGCTGGATCGCGGCGCTCGTTTCGAGCGCGCGCCTGAGCGATCCGATCGTCGAGATCGTCGGAATTCACCGGCGTAACCTTGCAAAAGACACAGCCAAAAACCCCTCAGCACCCTTCGGCGCTGAAAGCGGCGCGACCGTATGAGGGACGCTACATTGTGTCAAGCGGCTAAACCCCATCCGCGCCATTCCCCTGTTCCTCCAAGCCGCCGCGCCCGCCTTTTTCAAGCGGCGGTCAGCTCGTCGGCACGCCGCAGATCGACCGAAACAAGCTGAGAAATGCCGCGTTCCGCCATGGTTACACCATACAGGCGATCCATGCGCGCCATTGTCAGGCGGTGGTGCGTAATGATCAGGAACCGCGTTCCTACGTCGCGGGCGATTTCCTGAACCAACAGGCAGAAACGATCGACATTGGCGTCGTCCAGTGGCGCGTCGACCTCGTCCAGCACGCAGACCGGCGACGGGTTGGTCAGGAACATGGCGAAGATCAGCGCAATAGCCGTCAACGCCTGCTCGCCGCCCGACAGCAACGAAAGCTGCTGCAGCTTCTTACCCGGCGGGCTGGCCAGAATCTCAAGGCCCGCATCCAGCGGATCGTCCGCCTCGGTCAGCTTCAGCTCGGCGCTACCGCCACCGAACAGCTGCACGAACAGGCGGCGGAAATGCGCGTCGATGGTGCCGAACGAGGCCAGCAGGCGCTCGCGTGCTTCCTTGTTCAGCCCGTGCACGGCCTGGCGCAGGCGGGCAATCGCGGCGACCAGGTCGTCATGTTCGGTGGTCATGCGCTCGATTTCGGCGTCAAGCTCCTTAACCTCCAGCTCGGCGCGCAGATTGACCGGTCCGATCGATTCGCGATCACGCAACAGCTTGGCCTGCCGCGCCGCCGCGGCATCCGGTTCCGGCAACTTGTCGGGGGTCAGCCCGGCCAGGTTGGACAACAGGATCAGGTCGATGGAATCAGGCGCAACATCCCCTAGCCGCTCGACCGCGCGCAGCTTTAGCTGCTCGATCTCCTCGATCACCGCCGCGACCGCGGCCTCGGCCCGTACTCTCGCCTCTCGGGCATCGGCGAGGGCCGCTTCGGCTTGGCGCAGGTTGCGCTCGCTGGCTGCCTGCGCCGCCTCGGCGGCAACGACCCTATCCGCCGCCAGCCCACGCGCCTTTTCGGCGATTTCCAGTTCCGACAGAATGGTTTCGCGCGATGCCGCCAGACGCTTCGGCTCTTCGGCCAAGCGCGCCCGTACCGCCGCCAGCGTCGCCCCACGCTCATCGAACTCCTTGAGGCGAGTCGCGGCGCGCGCGGCGCGTTCCCGCCATTCTTGGCGTTCGCCGGCAATCGCCGCCAACCGCCCATTGCGCTGAGATTCCTCGCGGCCCAGCTGCTCGACCGCCGCAAGGCAGGAACCCAGCCGATTACGTTCCCCGGCAAGGTTGCCGCGCAAAGCCTCCAGCCTCTGTCGCGACGACGCCGAATCCGGCAGTGCCGCCAATGTCTCCTGCAACGCCGCCATTTCCGCGGCGACGCCCGCGCGATCGGACTCGGCAAGCGCCAACGATCCAGCGAGGGCTTGCCGGGTCTGTGCCCGGGATTCGGCCTCGCGCTTACGTTGGGCATGTTCGCCGCGAGCGCGCTCCAGAGCCGCCGTCGCCGACATCACTGTTCCGCGTGCCTGCTTTTCGGCATTCGACGCCACCAGCAAGGCGCGCTCCGCCGTCGCCAGGGCTTCGGTCGCTGTCTTCGTCGCGGCCTCGGCTTCGGCCAGTTCACGCTCGATCTGCTCCAGCCGGTTGCGCTGTTCGAGCCGCACCGCCGCCGCCGATGCCGTGCCCGGGCGGCGAACCAGCCCGTCCCAGCGCCACATGCCGCCGGTGCGGGTCACCAATATCTGCCCCGGCGCGAGATCGGCGGCCAGGCTGTCGCCCGTTGCGTCATCGGCGACAAGGCCGACATGGGCCAGTGCGCGCGCCAGCGCCTTGGGCGCGGTGATCTTTGCCGCCAGCGGCTCCACGCCTGCCGGGAACGCCACTTTCTCGTCGGTGCTCTCGGCGCGCCAATGGGCCGGGGCGGCGGACTCAAGCGATGCCTCCAGCCCTTCGGCCAAGGCGGCCGCCAAAGCGGCCTCAAAGCCGCGCGCCACGCGCATCTGGTCCAGAACCGGGGCGAAGTCGCCGACGCCGACCTTCTTCAGCATGCTCTGCAGGGCGCGCTGCTCGGCGGATAGGCGGGTCGATTCGCCGACTGCCTTGCGCTCCGCGGCGCGGGCTGTCGTGATCGCGGTTTCCTGATCGAATCGGGCTTTTTCGGTTGCCGTCAGGGTTTCGCGCGCGCCGACCGCCGCCTGCTCTGCTGACGTCAGCACCACCGCGGCCTTGGCAATGGCGTCCGCATCCACCTGATCGGCCGGCAACGCATCCAGCCTGCGCTTCTCGTCGGCCAGCCGCCGGTCCAAGGTCGCCAGCCGCTGCTCCAAGTCGCGCTTCTGTCGGCCGAGCGAAACCGTTTCGGCTTCGGCTGTTGCGACCGTCGCCGTCAATTGCGCCAGTTCGGTGTCGATCGCCGAGACCTTCGTGCGGGCGTCGGCAAGATCGGTATTTGCTGTGGTCAAGCGAGCCGGATGCTCCTTAGCCTGCGTTGCCAACCCGTCCGCCTCGCCGGCCAGGCGCGCCTCGACGGCGACTGCCTCTCCTTGCTGGCGATCCTCATGGGCACGGTCGGCCGCAAGCTGGCGCGCCTGCTGGTCCGCCTCGGCGGTTGCGGCGGCTAGCTGCCGTTCCTCCGCCACCAGGCTGTCGCGGCGCGCCAGGACGGAAGAATAGGCCTGGGTCTTAGCCGCCTCATCCTTGCGCAACGGCGGCAGGGCCGCGGCGCAGTCGGTATTGCGCGTGGTGGCCTGCGTGACGGCGAGCATCGCCGCGCGCACCGTGTCATCCGCGGCTGCGAACTGCCCGCGCGTGGCCTCGGCGCGGCGCAGCAGTGTCTGCCATTGCAGCGCCAAGAGCACCGCGTCGGCGCGGCGGATCTCGTCGGACAACTCGCGGTAACGGATCGCTTGGCGCGCCTGTTTCTTCAGGCCGGCAAGCTGCGCCTGCATCGTGCCCAGCACGTCGAGCAATCGCTCCAGATTGGCTTCAGCCGCCTTGAGCTTCAATTCCGCCTCATGCCGCCGGGCATGCAGGCCGGAGATACCGGCCGCATCTTCCAGCACCTGGCGGCGCTCGGTCGGCTTGGCGTTGATCAGCGCCGAGACGCGCCCCTGGCTGACCAGGGCCGGCGACTGCGCGCCAACCGCCGCATCGGCGAACAAGGTCTGAACATCGCGGGCCCGCACCGATCGCCCGGCGACCCTATAGTCCGACCCCTGCCCGCGTTCGATCCGGCGTGAGATTTCGACATCGCCCGACCCGGCCAGACGGGCGAGCGCCGGCGGCAGTGTGCCTTCGTCATCGACGATCGCCAGCGTCACCTCGGCGATATTGCGCGCCGGCCGGCTGGAGGTGCCGCCGAAGATGACGTCCTCCATGTCGCCGCCGCGCATGCGCCGGGCGGAGGTTTCGCCCATGACCCAGCGCAACGCCTCGACAAGATTGGACTTGCCGCAGCCGTTGGGCCCGACGATGCCGGTCATCCCCGGCTCGATCTCAAGGTCGACCGGATCGACGAAGGATTTGAATCCCGCGAGGCGAAGACGCGTGAACTGCACGTTAAGAAGCGCCCGAGAGGCGTATGGCGGCGGTTATTTCTTCAACAGTCCGTCGATCTTCTGCTTGAAGGTATCGAACGACGCTGCGGCGGCGATCCGATCGTCAGGCTTCTGATTGAAGATGAAGGTCGGCGTCGCTTCGATCTGCAAGGTCTTTTCCGCGTTCAGCCGTTCGGCCAGGATCGCATCCTCAAGGCCGCGATCGTTCAGGCAGGCGTCGATCTGGTCCCCGGTCAGCCCGGCGAATTTCGCCTGCTGCTTCAGCGCGTCCATAGACGCACCCTCGGTCTGCAGCAGCCAGCCGCGCTGGACGTTGAACAGTGTCTCGACCATCGGGAAAAAGCGGTCTGGCGGGGCGCAGCGCGCCAGCATGGTCGCGCGCAGCGCCATCTCATGCAGCGGGAAGTCGTGCAGCACCAGATAGACCTTGCCCGTGTCGATATAGGTCTTGGTCAGCTCCGGCAGCGTCTCGGCGACGAAAGCGGCGCAATGCGGACAGTCGAGCGAATAATACTCGTCGATACGCACGGGCGCGTTGGGCTTTCCCAACCCATGTTCGGCCATCCGGGGATCGGCCGGCGCGTCGGCGGCGGAGGCCGCCACCATCGGCACTGCGGCGAAAGCGGCCGCCGCGAAGAACAAAGCTGATATGGTGCGAAGCATGACCTTGAGAACTCCCGCCCGGCGCGCAGATGTAACGCAACCCAGATTCGCGGCGCCGAATCCGTTACGGACCCGGCGTCGAACCGCGCGGCGACGATAGCGATCCGACCGCCAGGAATGCAAGGCGATCGCGCATCAGAAGTGCCAGGAGAGCCTAATCGTTCATCAGCAGCACATGGGCGGTGGCCGAAACGGCGACGATGCCGTCAGAGCGGATCGCCTGGCCTTCCAAAGTCAGGATATCCCCCTTGAGCGAAAGTTTCGGCATCCGGTTGGCCAGCGTCCAGCGCATCAGGACCGTGTCGTCGACACGGACTGGCGATTCGAAGTGGAAAGTGAAATCGAGACCGACACTCAACCCTTTATTCGCGAAATGGCCCGCGACCATGCCGCTCATCAGCGATGTCACGTGGCTTCCGGAGGCGATGATGCCGCCGAATCGCGTCTGTTTGGCGAACTCGGCGTCATGGTGGAGCGGGTTGGTGTCGCCCGCCAGCAACGCGAACGATGCGATGTTGGTAGCGTCGAAACGGACCTGCTTGAAGAAATTATCCCCCACCATCATGCCCGCGCGGGGCTGACGGGGTTTTGCATCCTGGAATGGGATGACCTGCGCTTCCGCCCGTTTATCTCTGAACATGTCCAACGTCCTTGGGCCATTGTCCTTATCACCCCGGACCAGCTGCTAAAGCGAGCCGTTTTGCCATCCAGGGCGGCGAAAGGGAACGAGCAAACCATGTGCCATTATGGCTAACCGTCTGATATAAAATCACTTTTGTAAAACCTAACCAAATTCAGAAAGGGCTTATGTCAAAACTATAGACAGTTTTACCTTTATTTTCCTGAGGCGGTAAGCGTTTTCTTGCCTGGACGCGCTGGAGAAATATGCATAATCGGCGCCCTTGTATTGCCACGGTCGAGGCCGATAGATACGCCATGCGCCAGTTCACGTTTATCGCCGTCATGCTGTTTGCGGCCATGGTCGCCGCCGGCCCGTCTGTTGCACAGTCGCCGGCGGGAACTGCCCCCGCGGCAAATCAGGCCGCGGATCTATCCCGGATCGAGACCTATCTGAACGGGCTGACGACCGCGCAGGCGGACTTCACCTTTGCGGCGCCGGACGGTTCGGTCAGCAAGGGTGTTTTTTATCTGAGCCGCCCCAGTAAACTACGCTTCGAGTACACCGAGCCTAAGGGCAATCTGCTGATCGCCGACGGCAGCTATGTGATCTATTGGGACGCGGTGCAGAAAGAGGCGTCGAACCTGCCGATCGGCCAGACCCCGCTGTCGTTCCTGCTACGGCCCCAGATTTCGCTTACCGATGGCCTTAAGGTTACGCGATACGAACACACGGCGGGCATGATCCGCGTCAGCTTGGCCGAAGCCAAGGGCGACGCGGACGGTACGGTCACGGTCGCCTTTGCCGATCAGCCCCTGGAACTACGCGGCTGGCGGCTGGTCGACGGCCAGGGCCAGATCACCGATGTGACGTTCTCGAACATGAAACTGGGTATGCCGCTCGATCCGGCCCTCTTCCACTTCAACGATCCGCACGGCAGCAAGCCGCACCGTTAGGCTGAAATCGCGCGGTCGATCTTTCCCAGCTTGCGAATGAAGCCGTCGAACTCGGCCACCTCGCGGCAATAGAACATCAGCGGGAAATCGAACTCCGTAACGCCGGCGGCAATCGCGCGCGGCAGGTTCTCGATCGTCAGATCGACGGAAGGATTTCCGGCCGCATCCGTCGTCAGCGGCGGCGCGGCGCGAATGGGGATTTCGCGGGAAATGCCGAATTGGTCCTTAAGAGCGGCTTGAAGCGTTGCGCGCCCCTCCGCGATGAAATCGATATCGGGATGAATGCAGGACCAGCCGGCGTCCGGAAACTCGGCGAAAAATTTCGCATTGGCGGCGACCGGCGCCAGCCCGAACCAGAGTTTAAGCGGCGAACGCGCTTTGTCACCCGGCAGGCGTGGCGAGCACCACACATTTTCGAAGCTGAAATGCGGGGATTGGAATGAGGCAGGCCAGTCGTGCCACAGGTCCCGGCACGCACGGATCTGATCGAACAGGAAAGCGGAGCGTCCAGTGAAGGACTGACCGCTCGCCTCGTACTCTTGGCTCTGCCATCCGATGCCGACGCCAAGCTGAAAGCGGCCGTTCGACAGGCCGTAGAGGGTTGCCGCCTGCTTCGCCAGAAGAACGGGCGAGCGCAACGGCGCGATCAGCACATTGGTGATCAGGTCGATGGTCCGGGTTGCGCCGGCTGCCAACGACAACACCGACATCGGTTCAGGCCAACTGTCGGTCGGATCGACTGCCCAGCCGCCCCAGGGATAGACCGCGCCTTTGCCGAAAACGACATGGTCCGGCATTACGATGCCGTCGATGCCGGCATCCTCCATCGCACGCGCCTTATCCGCGTAGACACCAAGGACGCCTCCGAACAGGCGGTCGAGCGTCAAGATGTTGACGTTCACCTTGATCTTATTGGGCATGGTTGTTCCTCAGCGCTGCGGCGGCGGCTCTGGCGCGCGTGCTGTATTCGTCGCGGAATCGGTCGCTAGCGAGGTTCGACAGGCAGAACCAGAACTCGAAAGTCGTACCGGTGCGATAGGTTTCGAGATCGACCTTGTCGTAGAGATATTCGCGCAAATTGGCCAAATAGAGCTTCATCAGCATGTCGGCGACGGCCGGCGCGGGATAGTCCGCGCGGATCAGCTCCAACCGCATCGCTTCGGCCACCGCGCTGGTCATCCAGCCTTTTTCCTGCGCCAGCATCCACCACGGGTTGGGGTTCAGGCCGCCCTCGTAGAACAAGGTCATCAGCACCCGCATCAGCGGTTTCTGCGTGGCGCTGTCCTCCTGGATGATCCGGTAGGTGCTATCGACGATGGCGAAGATCTTGTCGATCGGGTTCTGCTCATCGACCTCCAGGATGTCGGCCAGCACGCGGTTGTGATTGTCCGCCATCACCGCTTCGAGGATCGCGTTCTTGCTGCCGACCAGGGCATAGAGCGTGTGGACCGAGAGCTCCGCCGCCTCCGCCAACTTGCGGGTCGACAGCGCCTCGATCCCGCCCTCTGCCAGTAATTGCTTGGCGGCCTGGAGAATCTGCTCTTTGCGCCGGGCCTTACCCTTTTCACGAATGCCGGACGACGGTTTGGCCAAACTGTGCACCTGGGCAATCACGCGACGCGCTTTCCCATCGCCGCGACGATCTGCGGCCAGGACGCCATCTGGGCATCGCTGAACGACAGGTCGAGATAGGCCGGCATGCCGAGCACGTAAGGCAGCGCCACCGAACGGAAAAAGGCCTCGTCGCCGGGCTTGTAGGCCCCGAACGGCTCCGGGAACTCGGCATCGATCAAGGCACGCGGCATCGATACGCGAGCGCAGACGTGCAGGCTGCTACGTGTCGCGGCGCGGTCGTAGACCAGTTCCAATGTCGAAACCCGGTCCTTGCCCTCGGACACGATCATGACGATATCGTTGGCCGCACCGATCTCCAGCCGATAGGCCGGCAGCGCCGCGCCGATGGCCGCAATCGCCACGCGCCAGTCAGCCTCCGCCAGATCGCGATGAGACAGGTTGATGCCGACATGGTCCAGCGCCAGCCAATGGTCCGCGAGAAAATCCGTGAGGCGCGACTGATCCGCCGGCTGGAGATGAAGGCCAGGCGACACCTCCACCGTATCATTGGAAATCGTTGGCATGGGAACCGACAGGAGAATGGCCCCGCCGGAGCCCTTGTCGAACGACAAGATGATCCCGTCGCCGCCGCGCGGCCGTAGTGCGATCAGGTCGTTCGCGAACGCCGCCTCACTCGACCGCATCTGCGCGAGCAGCCAGCCGAACGCGCCGCCACCCGGTCCACCACGCCCAAGCGGCAGGTCGACGACCAGCCCGCTCACATCGCGCCAATCAGCGATGCGCCGAAATCGGCTAGATCCTCGTCTTCCTGCTGGCCAGCGCCCGAAACCGCAACCGCGCCGGCGACGATCCCGTCGATCAGGATCGGCGCGCCACCTGAAGCGGCGATGAAGCCCGGCTGGTTCAGCATCACGTATTTGTCGTCCTCACCGCAGGAATAGACATAGGCCTTCCACTGCGCGGTCTTCATCCGCGAGGCGAAAGCCGTGTAAGCCTTATCCTGGGCGACCTTCCGGCACATCACAGGGCACTTCTCGTGGCCCAGCAGCCCTACCAGACCACCGGTGCCGTCGGTCACAGCGATATAAACCGCCTTGCCCATTCCGTTCGCCCGCTCATAGACCTGCGCCATGATCTTGAGCGCGGCCTCGCCGGTGATGCTGTAGCGTTTTTCCACATCCGCCATTTCCGCCTCCCTTACTGGATCGTCACGACCAGGTTCGACCAGCCTTTAACATATTCGGTCTTGTGCTTGCGCGACGCCGCCTCATCGACCTGGTAGCCGGGCATCGCGGCGATTGCCTCTTCGAGCGCGACCTTGCCTTCGACCTGTGCGATATGGAGGCCCAGGCAGCGATGCAGCCCGTTGCCGAAGCCGAGCGTCCGGCGATTGCCGCGGTCGATCAAATAGAGATCCGGGTCGTCGAACTCCGCCGCGTCGCGGTTGGCGGAAGCGAACATGAACATCGTCTTCTGACCGGGTTCGATCACGATATCGCTGAGTTCGATCCGCTCCAGCGCGGTGCGCCCCTGCATCTGGGTCGGCATGTCGAACCGCACCGCCTCAAGGAACGCCGCGAGCGTGCTGTAGGGTTTGTCGTTCAATTTGGCGCGCTCGGCCGGGTTGCTCCACAGCCGGTGAAGGGTTGCCGTCACCGCCTTGGGCACCGTGTCGCTGGCTGCGATCTGGAGATTGAACAGCATGGACAGGACGAGGGCGTCGTTGACGCCCGGGTTGTTCCTCTGCATATCGAGGAGGGTTGCCACCGCGCCCTCGGCGGGGCGTTTGCCCGCGCGAACCTGGGTCAGAAAATCGGTGATATAGGCGAACATATCCATGCCGGACTGGGCGCCGACGCCGGTATCGCCCGGCTTATCGGGATCGCGATGGAAGAAACCGTTGATCCAACGCATCAGCTGCAGCGAATCTTCGCCCGGCAGTCCGCTCAACCGGCAACCGAACTTGGACGCCAGCGGCCCGGCATAGTCTAGCAGCATGTCGCCGCCGCCCTGGGCGAGGATCGGCTTCAGAAGGGCCTGCGCCTCCTCCCGCATGGCGGCTTCCAGCTTCTGCGCTACAGATGGCTTTACTAGCTCATTCAGGGCGGCGCGGAACGGGGTGTGGACCGGCGGTTCCATCTGGCTGACCATCAGCGGGTTGGCCGCCGCGCCGAGCAGAAGTTGCGACGGCGTAATTCCGTTCGAGACCGACAGGCGGTGTTCCTTTTCCAGG
Source organism: Alphaproteobacteria bacterium (assembly GCA_965276835.1). GTDB lineage: Bacteria > Pseudomonadota > Alphaproteobacteria > BOG-932 > Roseiterribacteraceae > BOG-932. The sequence goes on along the minus strand of OZ255631.1, from coordinate 4,692,460 downwards.
TTCCACACATCCTCGAAGGTCGAGAAGAACCAGGCGTTGTAACGCTCCATGAACAGGCGCGGCGTATTCGCGCGTAGTTCGGCATAGATCGCGGACGGGTCGCCCTCGACCACCGCTGGCATGAACGGGTCGTAATCTTGAACCGTCATCAGCTTTCGACCTGCGGTTCGGGGCCGAAGACATAGCCCCAGGTACAAAGCCGGGCCTCTCGCCGCGAGGTTATCCGCCAGCCCTCCGGCGTGCGCACCAACTCATCGAAATATTGCGCACCGACCGTCATATGCTCCAGCTTACCGTCCGCCATGACGCCGTTGACGTTCAGCGTGTAGCTCTTGCCGGTCGCGCGGTCGCCGTCGAACGCGATCTCCACATTGGTTGTGAAATGCTGCATCTCCGGCAACGGATCCAGCACCTCTTTCAACCAAGCCTTTACGACGGGGTAGTGGTCCCTGATGCCGCCCGCCGCCCGGTAATCCAACACAGCGTCCTGGGTGAAACAGGCGTCGAGTGCGTCGTAATCCTTCTCGTCCAGCGCCCGCGCATAGCGCTTCAGGATCTTCTCGATCGCATAGTGATCGAGCATCTCGCGCAGCTCATCCATGTCCGATGCCCTTTCCCCAACCTTATCGTTGAGAAATTATTGCATCACTGTTCTAGAAATGTAAACGCAAGAGTAGGAGTGTTTATCCACAGATGGACAGATTTACGCAGATAAAATCCGAATGCGGTTGCCTGCGGCGCTTCATGAACCGCGCAGCGGTAGAAATTCATAATCTGCGTAAATCTGTCCATCTGTGGATAAACATCTTGGATTCCCCAAGCCGGACCGACGAATAGAGCCTCAGAAATGAACGGCAGTCTCCAGGAGCAGGGCCGTCGCTTCCCGCCGCATCGTGCCCTCGGGCCGGGTGAAATGGGCAAGGTCGGCGCCGACGGTGACGCCGCGCACGATGCGATAGACGGCGCCCAGGGCGACGATATCGGTGGACGGCAGGGCCTTGCGGTAATCGTGCGCCCAGGAGAGGCCGAAGCCCCAGCGGTCGATATCGTAGGTGACGCCGAGATTGAGCTCGCTGATCACGCTGTCGATCCCGACATGGCCCGGCCGGCCGTCGACCGGCAGCGTGTCGGCCCCGTCATAGATAAAGCCGCCGCCGGCGGTCAGGCCGTTCCAGGCGATCTTGGCGCCAACCGAACCGCCCGATAGATCGTGCAGATGCGCGCCGGCAACCGTGTCGCCGAGCACATAGGCCGCCCCCACCGTCACCGTCGTATTGCCGATATCGCGTGACGAACCCAGCGCGATCTCGGTCACATTGCGATGGCGGTCGATACCGGCGATGTGCTGCTGCGGCACCGGCTCGATCCCGCCCCCGGCCAGTTCTGGCGTGTAGGACAGGCCCAGCCGGAAGCCGACCACCGCGGGTGACAGATAGGTGATCTTGGTCGAATCGTCGTTATGCAGCGCGTAAGGGGCGATCAGGGCGGACGGGCCACCGAAGCGGTCCAAATCGCCGTCGATCTGGCCGATACCGACCGTGGGCGCGGACACAGTCAGCTCCTTGGCCGCGCCGCCATAATCGCCCAGCCGGAATTGGCCCCAAGCCCAGCCGGCGTCGAGATAGGTGCCGTTGTCCCGCGCCTTGGCCGCCGGCGCCAGTTGCAGGCGGCCGCCATAGGTGACGCCGGTGTCGGTCTGCCCATCGACCGACAGATGCAGCTCGCCATCCAGCCGCGCGCCGTTGGCGGGCTGGTGCGCGTCCGCGTCGAACACGCCATATTGGAATTTGACGAACCCGCCGAGACTGGTGTCGATATCGGCGGCATGCGCCGCGGAGACCGCAAGACCGCAGGCGAGACAGGCCAGGATACGGATGAAGTTGAGCATGGATGACAACGATCTTGCCACGGAAGCCGACGACGGCGCCATTGCCGAACGGTTGAACCTTGTGCGGGAGCAGATCGCCGAAGCGGCAACCAAGGCGGGACGCGACCCGCGCACGGTCGCCCTGGTCGCGGTTAGCAAGACCCACGGCATCCGCGCCGTCCGGCGCGCGCTGGCGGCCGGGCAGCGGATTTTCGGGGAGAACCGGGTGCAGGAGGCTGCATCCAAATTCCCGCAATTGCGTGCCGACTATCCCGACCTGATGCTGCACCTGATCGGGCCGCTGCAGACCAACAAGGTAAAGGACGCGGTCGCTCTGTTCGACGTGATCGAGACTGTGGACCGGCCGAAGCTGGCGGAAAAACTGGCCGAGGAAATGCACCGCACTGGCCGTCGGCCGCATTTTTATATCCAGGTGAATATCGGCAGCGAGCCGCAAAAGGCCGGGGTTGCGCCGCACGATGTCAGCGCGCTGCTGGCCTTGGCACGCGACGACTATCGCCTCCCGGTCGTCGGGCTGATGTGCATCCCCCCGGTCAACCGCGACCCTGCGCCGTATTTCCAGCAGATGGCGGCATTGGCGAAGCAGCACAAGTTGCCGATACTGAGTCAGGGCATGAGCAGTGATTTTCCGGCCGCCATCGCAGCAGGGGCGACCCACGTGCGCGTCGGCACCGCGATCTTCGGCAGCAGACCCCGCGCCGCCGGTGCCTGACGTTGTGAAGCCTGCGTTCGCAGCCGACGGTAAATCGCGTCAGAACAACTAACTGCGACGGATTTCGGCGTAGCCTGAGCAGGCAATAACCCAAGAAAACGAATATCGTCATATCCAATAGAATACGACGTCAACTTTCTTTACACACTATTTACGGATATCTAATTTCACGCATTGAAATCAATGATTTAACAATTTGGCATAAACTTTGCTTGAATGGCTGCGAATTTGATTTCGTTCGCCGCAGGTCACAGCGAACCAGGACCAAGCAGAAGCGAGTGCCCCATGCTGAACCGCCTTTTCTTTGTGATAGCAGCCGCCGCGCTGATAGCCTTCGGCCATCACGCCAAGGCCGATGCAATCTACAACCTCAATTATGACGGGTGTACCGGCGGTTGCGGCAACAATGGGCAAGGCTCAAGCAACAACAGTTTCGGCTATGTCGACCTTCATCAGGTGAATGCGACGCAAGTTACCGTAACCTTGAACCTGACGGCTCCAAATTATTTCGTGAACACCGGTAACGGCTCGAACCACGCACCGTTTTCTTTCAATATCGACACTGGCGTCGCGATCAGCGGGCTGACCGACCAAACCGGATCGCCCTCGACCTATTTCACGGTGGGTACAAGCAACGCTGCGATCTCAGGTCTCGGCTCGTTCGCCTATTCGATCGCGTGCAACAGCAATTGCCCAAACGGTGCCAGCCATGGCGGCGCCGGCAACCTGCTCAGTTTTACTATCACAGCAACTTCCGGTGTATTGAGCCTTAGCGACTTTACGGCGAACGGTAGCGGCTATTTCTTCGCCGCGGACATCATCGGACCGTCAGGCAGAACCGGAGAAGTTGCAGCGAATCAAGCGCCGACGACATCCGGTGATGGTGGAACCACCGTACCCGAACCGACCAGCATTGCATTGATGGGCGGTAGCGTGATGGCCTTGGGCCTTGCACGATTCCTTCGCCGTCCTGTCAGCCTGAAGCGCTGATCGCTAAACGCGTTTCCCGACCACACCCGACCAAAAGCGCCGTCAAATCAGGCAACGTCAGCGCAATGCAGCCTTCGGTCGGGGCGTAATCCGGCCGCGATACATGCAAGAAAATGGCGCTGCCCAGCCCAGGGACGGGCGGGGCATCGTTATATCCAAGCGGTACGATCAGGTCGTAAACACCGTCGTCCCGCCAAAGCCGCTCGTGGCCAAACCCATGGGGCAGGCTGACTGGCCGGTTGTAATTCGGGTCGGCCGGATCGTCCGACCAACCTGATCCTTCGGCAATCACCGTACAGGTCAGCATCGTCCGCGGTTTCGCAAGCCGGTCGGCGCGGTACAGTAGGTTGCGCAGGGCGAAGGTGCCGGCCGGCGTCGCCCCGTCGCCTTCACGCTTATCCCGTGTCACCCCACCTCGCCCCAGCGCCGCATGCGTGCGATGGCCGCCCCAGCTTAGCCAGCCGTCCGACGACACCGTGATCAGGTCGATCATCGGACCGCCGCCAGGGGCAACGCGGTCGTCTGCTTCACCTGTGAGAGTGCGATATGGGAATGGACCTCCTGTACTGAGGGCATTTGCAGCAGGGTGCCGCGCAAGAAGCGTTCATAGGATTCGATATCGCGGGCGACGATGCGCAGCAGAAAATCCATCTCCCCGCTCATCGTGTAGCACTCCATCACCTCCGGACAGACCGATACCGCCTCCTCGAATTCGCTCAGGGAACGTCTGCCGTGGGCCGACAGTTTGATATTGGCGAACACCGTCACCTCCAGCCCCAACGCCTTGGCATCGAGCAGCGCCACCCGGCCGCCGATCACGCCTGCCTGCTCCAGCAGATTGATCCGCCGCCAGCAGGTCGATTGCGACAACCCGATCTGCTCGGCGAGGTCGGCCACGGCAATAGTGGAATCGCGCTGCAGGCGTTCCAGTATCTTCTTGTCGAATTCATCTAGGTTCATGGATCATTTTACCAAGATTCGGCGGCATGTTCGATAGATTTTTCGTGATGGTCAGTGAGACTGACCCATTTTGACAGGATTGTTCAGCGATTCCGTCCTATATAATGAAGGGACAGGCTCTGGGAGGTTTTGCGATGGCTCTGCGCGACGTCACCTTGGAAGACAAATACACCGCTACCGCCGGCCGCCTGGTGATGACCGGCACCCAGGCGTTGGTGCGCCTGCCGCTGTTGCAGAAGGCGCGCGACCGCGCCGCCGGGCTGAACACCGCGGGCTTTATTTCCGGCTATCGCGGCTCGCCGCTGGGCGGGTTCGACCAGCAGTTGTGGGCGGCGTCGAAATTCCTGGTTCCTGAGAACATCGTCTTTCAGGCGGGCTTGAACGAAGACCTGGCCGCCACCGCCGTGTGGGGCAGCCAGCAGGCCGGGCTGCATGGCGACGCCAAGTATGACGGCGTGTTCGGCCTTTGGTACGGCAAGGCTCCCGGCGTCGACCGCTCGGGCGACGCGTTCCGTCATGCGAATTCCGATGGCACGTCGAAACATGGCGGCGTCCTATTGGTCGCCGGCGACGATCACGCCGCGAAATCATCCACCCTGGCGGCGCAGAGCGAATTCGCGCTGATGGATGCGGAAATCCCGGTCCTCAATCCCGCCAGCGTGCAGGAAGTGCTGGAGTTCGGCCTCTATGGTTGGGCGATGTCGCGCTATGCCGGGCTGTGGGTCGGGCTGATCGCGCTGGCCGACACGATGGATTCGACCGCGACGGTCGATCTGCGCCCCGCGCCGCAGATCGTCTTCCCGACCGACTTCGTCATGCCCGACGGCGGGCTGAATATCCGTCTCGGCATGCGGCCGCTGGAGAAGGAACTGCTGCTGCGCGAATTCCGCGTGCCTGCTGCCCTCGCCTTTGCCCGCGCCAATCCGATCGACAGGCTGATCAGCAATCCGCCGAACGCCCGCCTTGGCATCATGACGTCGGGCAAATCCTATCTCGACGTGCTGCAGGCGCTGCACGATCTTGGCATGGATGAGGACGATCCGGGCCGCTATGGCATTCGCCTCTACAAAGTTGGCATGACCGCGCCGATCGAGCCGGAAGGCGCCCGCCGCTTCGCCCAGGGGCTGGAGCAGGTCCTGGTCATCGAGGAAAAGCGCGAGTTGATGGAACGGCAGCTGCGCGACGTGCTGTACGGCCTGTCGGGCCAGTGGCCACAGGTCGTCGGCAAGCGCAATCGCGAGAACAAGCCGCTGCTGCCCTCGGTCGGCGATCTGTCGACCGCCGAGATTGCCCGCGCCATCGCCTATTGCTTGCCGCCGGAGATGATGGACGAGCATATGCGCACGCGGCTGGAACGGCTGCAGTATAACGACGACATATTGAAGACCCTGGTCGCCAAGAACGAGCGCGGCCCGTATTTCTGCTCGGGCTGCCCGCACAACACCTCGACCAAGATTCCGGAAGGCAGCCGCGCCGCCGGGGGAATCGGCTGCCATTACCTGGTCACCTGGATGATGCCGGAACGCAACACCGACACCTTTACCCAGATGGGCGCGGAAGGCACGACCTGGATCGGCGAGGCGCCGTTCGTCGACACGCCCCACATCTTCACCAATCTGGGCGACGGCACCTATTTCCATTCCGGCCTGCTGGCGATCCGCTTCGCGGTCTCGGCCAAGGTCAACATCACCTACAAGCTGCTGTTCAACGACGCGGTCGCCATGACCGGCGGCCAGCATGTCGACGGCACGCTGACCGTGCCGATGCTCAGCCGCCAGTTGGCCGATGAGGGCGTCGGCAAGATCGTCGTCGTTACCGACCAGCCTGAGAAATACGGCGCGGGCAGCGGGCTGGCGCATGGCGTCACCGTCGAACACCGCGACGAGATGGACCGGGTGCAGCGCGAATTGCGCGAAATTTCCGGCGTCACCGCCATCATCTATGATCAGACCTGCGCGGCGGAGAAGCGCCGCCGCCGCAAGCGCGGCACCTACCCCGACCCGGATCAGCGCGTGTTCATCAATCAGGCGGTCTGCGAAGGCTGCGGGGATTGCAGCACGCAGTCCAACTGCCTGTCGGTCGAGCCGGTGGAAACCGAATTCGGCCGCAAGCGCCATATCGACCAGTCGTCCTGCAACAAGGATTTTTCTTGCGTCAACGGCTTCTGCCCCAGCTTCGTGACCGTGCACGGCGCCAAGCCGCGCAAGCTCAAGGCCAAGCTGGACCCAACGACACGCCCGTTGCCGGTCCCGACCCTGCCGTCGCTGGAAGAGGAGCCTTACAACATCCTGCTCGCCGGTGTCGGCGGCACGGGCATCACCGCACTGACCGCCATATTAGGCATGGCGGCGCATCTGGACGGCAAAGGCTTTTCCTCGCTGGACATGACCGGCCTGGCGCAGAAGGGCGGCGCGGTGCTGTCGCATATCCGGATCAATGACGGCTCGGATATCGTGAATGGATCGCGAATCGGCACGGCCATGGCCGACCTGATCCTGGCGGCCGATCCGCTGGTCGCGGTGACCCAGCTGGCGTTGCGCGCCGGCGGCGGCGACCGCACGGTGACCGTGCTGAACAACACGGTCAGTCCCACCGCCGAATTCGTCCATAACCGCGACGCCGAATACGACATCGCCGACATCCACCGCCTGCTGAAGCATGCGGCGAAGGAGATCGCCGATTTCGACGCTCACACCGCCGCCACCCGCCTGCTGGGCGATGCGATCTATGCCAACATGATGATGCTGGGTTTTGCCTGGCAGCGCGGACTGGTGCCGGTGACGGCCGAGGCGATGCTGCGCGCGATCGAACTAAACGGGGCATCGGTCGACGCCAACAAGCGCGCCTTCGCCTGGGGCCGCCTGGCGGCGCACGAGCCCGACCTTGTCGCGGCCGAAGCCCAGTTGAAGCCGCAAGCCAAGCCGGTCGAGACGCTGGACGAACTGATCGCCCGGCGGACCGGATTCCTGACCGCCTATCAGGACGCTGCCTACGCAGAACGCTATCGCGCCCTCGTCGAAACCGTTCGTGCAGCCGAAAAGGTGAAGTCGCCGGGCTTCACCAGCTTGGCCGGCACGGTCGCCCGCAACTACTTCAAGTTGCTCGCCTATAAGGACGAGTACGAAGTGGCGCGCCTCTATACCGACGGCAGCTTCAAGGCGGCTTTGGAGAAGGAATTCGAGGGCGATGTCAGCCTGGAATTCCACCTGGCCCCGCCGATGTTCAACAAGCCCGACCCGATCACCGGCCGGCCGAAGAAAACCAAATTCGGCCCCTGGGCGATGCGGATGTTCAAGGTCTTGGCCGCGATGAAAGGCCTGCGCGGCACCGCCTTCGACATCTTCGGCCACAGCGAAGACCGCAAGACCGAACGCCGCCTGATCGCCGAGTACGAGACGCTGATCGGCGAACTGGTCGCCGGCCTGACCCCGGCCAACCACGCCCTGGCCGTGGCTCTGGCAGGTGTCCCGGACCAGATTCGCGGTTATGGGCCCGTGAAGCAGGCGAGCGTTGAGACGGCGAAGGCGAAGGAAGCCGATCTGTTGGCGCAGTTCCGCAAGCCGGTAGAAGTGAAAGCCGCTTAAACGAGTGAAAGCCGCTTAAACGCTCCCCTCCGTCATTGCGAGCGAAGCGGAGCAATCCAGGCCACCCGCGCCGGAATTTGTGCAAGAGGCTCTGGGTTGCCGCGTCGCTACGCTCCTCGCAATGACGGGCTAACCGCCGCCCCTTGAAACCCATACATCCGTCCATTAACTATACATTTGTATAGTTAATGGCGAACCATCGCCGGCTACGCGGACACGGAGGAGACGGTTATGGCTGAGGTTACCCAGGCGGATTTCGATTATTTCAACGGCGCTGTGAAGAAGATCGCGACCGAGAGTTCGACGCTCGTTTCATCCTCGCCCTATCTCAACAACGCGCGGCTGCGCGATTTGATCGCGCAGGAAATGCTGCGGCGGAACGGCGCGGACGTGCCGAACACCGCCTTCATCCCCGAGGTTGCGCAAATTCTGCACCAGCTTGAGGATCACGCGACCCTGTTCCGCCTATTCGAGGAGGAGAAGGCCCGCCTGCCCGCATTCAAATCGTGGCTGGAGAAGCGTCAACTGGCGGACTTCAAGGCCGAAGAGGTAAAGGAATGCGCGCCGGGTACGTTGGGTGCGGTGATCTATGATTTCCTGGCCAACAGCGGCTATCAGAATGACTTCTTCTTCCAGGGTATGAAGATCGAGACCGATTTCGACTACTACCTGAAGCAGCGCACTCTGACGCACGACATCGAGCATATGATCACCAGCTTCGAGACCGATCATGCCGGCGAGATCGCGCTGCTGGCCGCCAACACACGCGCCTATTACCAGTATTTCCGGCCGGAGTTGGCCGCCTTCTTCAACCGCGTCGGCACCTACCTGCGCGCCAAGACGATGATGAAGAGCGGGCTGTTCTATCCCGAATGCTTCAAGATCGAACTTGACGCGGAAGATTTCGGCGCCAAACAGGGCCGCAATTGGAAGATGCCGCTGATGATGCTGCCCTACCGCGATTTGGTCGATCGCCAGGTGAGCGAAATCCGCGAAGAATACGGTATCACCCCGACCAACCCGCCGGGCCACTGGACGTGGACGACCGCGATCAGTGAAGACCCGCGTGAGGACCACGCACCGGTGGCGATGGCGGCGGAATAAAGCTGCTTAACGTTCGTATTTAACCATCGACGTCAGATGTCCGAGCGTGTCGTAAAGCGCGCGGGCATCGGCGTTGAATTGCTGGGTCGTCCAATAGACCTTGCTGGCCCCACCCGCGTCGGCGGCGGCATAAACCGCCTGGATCAGCGCGCGCCCGGCGCCCTGCCCACGCACGACGGGATCGACGAACAAGTCTTCCAGATAGCAATATCCGCTCAGCGACCAGGTGGACGAATGGAACAGATAGTGCGCGAAGCCGATCAGCCGGCCCTCGCTCTCAGCAACGAGGGCCTTCAGTTCGTTGTTTGGATCGACCAGGCGATCGAACGTTGTCTGGGTGATCTCTTCGGGCAGCCGCTCCCGATAGAAACGCAAATACCCGGCCCATAGTCCGAGCCACTGCGGGTAATCGTCATCCTCGAGCGCACGCACGGTCACCATCAATAAACCCCCTTCGACAGGCCGCCGTCGATCGTGATTGCCTGCCCGGTCACGTAGGACGCCAGATCGCTGAGCAGGAAGGCGGCAAGGTCGCCGAACTCCTCCGGGTTGCCGAGCCGGCCCAGCGGGATGTTGGCTGCGATTGCGTCGAACGCACCGTCGGCCGGCAGGCCCTTCGCCTCGGCCTGAGACTTGGCGACCTTTCGCATCCGGTCGGTCAGGATATAGCCGGGCAGGATGCTGTTCACCGTAATGCCGTGCCTGCCATACTCGTTGGCGAGGGTTTTGGTGACACCGTTCACCGCGGATCGCAGGCTGTTCGACAACGACATCAGATCGGCCGGCTGGCGTGCCACGAAGGAGGTGACGGCCAGGATGCGGCCCCATTTCTTCGCCACCATCCCCGGCAGGATCAGTTGGGACAGGTGGACGACCGGCGCGATCAGGCTGTGGAACGCGCTCTGCCACTGCTCTATCGACAGGCTTTCGAACACGCCGGTGGGTGGACCTCCGGTATTCATCAGCGCAATCTCGATGGCGCCGAATTTGGACTGGGTTTCGGCGACAAGACGCTGCCGTTCTTCCGGCTTGCCCAGATCGACGGGAATCCCGAGGGTGTTGCCGCCGATCTCTTTCACGGCGGCGCCGACCGCGTCCGCGTCACGGCCGGTAACCACCACCGACGCGCCTTCGCGCGCCAGCCGGGCGGCGGTGGCAAACCCCAAACCGTGACTCGACGCGCAAACCAGCGCGACCTTGCCCTTGACCCCCAAATCCATTGTTTTCGCTCCCGTTCCCGCTTGTCCCGCACAGGCGGGGATGACATTCTTCCGCCAAATCGCGCGGCATCATACGGCGGCGCCAGATAATCGAAAACACGGGGAAGACGATGCTGAGTGAAGCCGAAATTAACACGATCGCGAACGACCTGATGGGGCAGCATGACCGCCGGGAGCAGTTCATCGCCTTTCCGGACCGCGTTCCGTCGATGGACGACGCGGTGAAGATTCAGGATACCTATGTCTCGCTGCTGACCAAGAAGTTCAACACGACCGTCGCCGGCTACAAGATCGCGCTGACGTCGAAATCGACCCGCGATTGGCTGAAGATCAACGAGCCTTGCATCGGCCAGGTGCTGGGCAACCGCATCCACCAATCGCCGCATACACTGAAGGTCTCCGACTATGTCCGGTTCTCTATGGAGACCGAGATCTGCGTCGTGCTGGACAAGGACCTGGATCACGAATGCTCAGTCGACGAGGTGCAGAAGATCGTCCGCTCGATCCATTGCTCGTATGAACTGGTGGAGGACCGCGCCGCCGACCTGACCCGCCTGGACGCCAATTCGCTGGTATCGGACAATAGCTGGAACGGCGGGATCGTGATCGGCCCCGGACGCCCGGCCGATATCGACCTCTATAACCGGAAGGGCCGCCTTACGGTCAACGGCAAGATCGTCAAGGAGGGCACCACCGCGGAGACCATCGGCGGCAACCCGCTGTTCGTCATCTCCTGGCTGGCCGGTCATCTCGGCAAGCGCGGCAAGGCGCTGAAAGCCGGCATGCCGGTCATTACCGGCAGCATCATCGAAACCTGGTTCCCGGTTCCGGGCGACGTCCTGTCGTTCGAGGTCGACGACATGGAGCCGGTGGTACTGAAGCTGGTGGCTTAAAGTGGCGTAAGGCGGAATACGCTGGTGCTATTCCGCCTTACGAAGAAGCCCCTTCCGAGTAGACGATCTGCACGCGGCGGTTCTGCGGCTCGCGCACACCGTCGCCGGTCGGGACGAGCAGGTCGCGCTTACCCTTGGCAACGATCTCGATCTCGCTAGACGCGATGCCGTCCTTCTCGAGCTGCGCGGCAACCGATTCCGCTCGGCGGCGGCTGAGGCGCATGTTGTAGGCGTCCGAGCCGACCGTATCGGTGTGACCCGTGACGGTCAGTTGCGTGACCTTCGCCGGACCGGCATTCTTTGCCGCCGTGTCGACGATCTCCGTCGCCTGCGGTGTCAAATCCGACTTGTTGAAGTCGAAGAACACCAGATAGCTGCGCGGAGCCGGTGCGGGCGCCACGACCGGTGGCGGAACGTAAGCCGCCGGCGCTGCTTCCGGTTCGGACTCGCCGCCGAAATGATACCGCAACTGCGCGCCGAACATGCGCGGCTCGCCATATTCGACATCTTCCATGCCGAAATAGTTGAACAGGCCGAAATTCTTCGTGACATACAGTTCGTCGGTCACATTGGTGACGAATACCCCGACATCGAATGTGGAGCCGAGGATGGATTTCCAGTCGGCCCGCAGGTTCAGCAGGCCGTAGCCTTGGATGATGTTGCTGGTCGAGTAATCGTTGCCCGCCTTAACGTGGGATTGCAGCGAATAGGTCGCCGATACGCTGAGGTCACCCCATTCCGCGGGAACCGGGATCGTCTGCCGCCCGGTTACGCTGAACTTGTTTCGGGGCAGGAACGGAAATTCGAGGCCCGAAAGATTGCCCAGCAACGGGTCGACGAACTTGTCGTAGCTGCCCTCGTTGAACGAGTAGTCGATCGTGATCTCCGTGCCGGCGATCGGAATGATGCTGCCGGAAAACTCGACACCCTGGATTGTGGCGGTCGCCGCGTTCTCGGTTACCGGTGCGCTCAGTCCGTTGATCAGCTGCGTGACCGACCGCTGGATGTTGCTGTAGTCGTCGCTGAACAGCGCGATGTCCGTCCGCGCCTTGACGCCGTTGAAATTCCAATCGGCCTTTATGCCCACTTCAACGTCGGTCACGAATTCCGGCTTGAACTCGCTGAATGCCGATTGCCGAGGCGTCGACAGATTGAACCCGCCGCTTTTATAGCCGCGGCTACCCTTTACATAGAGAAGCATGTCCGGCGTGAGCTGGTAATCGAGCCCCGCGGTCCATGTCGGCGCGTGGAAATCTCCGGATGACGCCAGCGTACAGCCCGACGACGCGAGCGTGCCGCCGGTTTCGGCGCAAATATTGCCGAAAGTTGGGATATAGATCGTGCTGAAGTCGGATCGATGATCCCAGGTATAGCGATAACCACCCGTCAGTTTCAGTCCGTCGAGCGATTCGGAAACACCGCCGAAATCGTACGTCGCCTGGCCGTAAACGGCCTGACTTCTTTGCGTCGTCGCACTGATCGCATTGACCACGATCGGCGTGTAAACGCCGGGTAGATGTATGGGATCAGGTTGAACACTTTCGCCGACATCGAATTCCGGCTTATCCGTCGGTGCGCTGTACTCGTAATAACCGCCGACTGTGACGGTCAGCCGATCATCCAGGAACTTCCCGTTGAGTTGCAGTTCCTCGTTATACTGGTCGCTCGATGCCGCAAACTGGCGGCCTTTAGGCGCCATCAGATCCTGCACGACCAGGTTCGTGCCGTCATAATCTGTCAAGTTTCCGGAGTTCTTGTTGACCTGATAGGCAAAGATGTTCTTCAGGAAGAAATTGTCGGCGAAATCCCATTTCGCGACGTCGATGACGCCGTAATCCCATTCCTTGTTGAGCTGCGGCGAATTGAGCGATGTCTTGCGGGGACCCCGTGCCTGTTGAGCGGCGAGATCGGCGTAAGCCGCTTTACCGAACGCCTGCACCATGACACCTGCCGGATTCAGCGCCACGATGCTGCTTCCCGGCCCGTGCTCGTCCTTATAAAAGCTGCTGACGATCGTGTAATTCTCGAAATCGTCCGAAGGCCGCAGCACCAGCGAGCCGCGAAACGCCCAGAAATCGCGATTATCATAATCCTTGCCCTTGAAGAACGGGCCGACGTCGGTCGTGTAGCCATCGCGCTGGGCAATGTCTGCGGACACCCGCAGCAGCACCTTGTCCTGGACGATCGGTATGTTGATCGCGCCTTCAAACTCATGCCAGTTGTAATCGCCGAGCGTGACTTGCCCATAGCCTTCGAAATTGTTCGTCGGCTTTTGCGGGGTGAACAGCACCGCGCCCCCGGTCGTGTTACGGCCGAACAGCGTCCCCTGCGGACCGTTCAGCACCTGTACATTTTCCATGTCGTAGAAAAGCCCGTCGCCCAAGCCGCCCTGATACGTCCCGCTGCCGGTCTGGCCTGCGACAAGCGGCACTTCGGCGAAATAGGCCACCACGCCCGGTCCCGCGCCTAACGAAGCACCCTGACCGCGCAGCGAGTATCCCGCGCCGAAGCCGGCATTATTGTTGATGATCAGCGACGGTACGAATTGTGACAGGTCCTGTGCCGTATTGACGTTCTTCGCGGTCAGGTCGGCAGCGGTAAACGCCTTGATCGAAATCGGGACGCTCTGCAGCCTTTCCTCACGGCGCCGCGCCGTGACGACGATCTCTTCCAAACCGCCGCCGGCAGACGCCGAGGTCTGGTCCTGGGCAAACGCCTGTTGTGCAGGGGTGGCGGCGAATCCGGCGATCACGGCCGCCGTGGCCAGCATGATCGACCGATGGCGGCCCTGATTGGTGATGTTGCGCGCGCTGGTCGCCGACATGTCGTCCTCCCCGAATGGACCCGTGTTAGGGCCTGTTGATAGCCACTACGTTCGGGCGAACGGACACCTCAAAGATTTTTTGGGAATTCGCGCGGGCGCGAAAATCGGCGGGTTCAGGGACCGAAGCGGTAGTGTAGCTGAACACCGACGATTCGCGGTTCGCCATAGCTTGCGCCGGCGACGCCGAAGATGTTGTAGAGGCCGGAAACACGGGTCTTGTAGACCGTGTCGGCGGCGTTGGTGGCGAACAGGGCGGCATCGAAATCGCTGCCGCCGATCCTCTTCCAATCCAGTCGCAAATTAACCAGGCCATAGCCCGGAATGATGTTGGCCGCGCTGAAATCCGAACCGGCATTGACCGAGGATTGCAACAGATAGGTTGCCGCCAGGCTGACCTCCCCCCAGGCCGGTGCGATGGGCAAGCGATAACGACCGGTAACGCTCACCTTGTTCTTCGGCGCAAACGGGAATGCCAACCCGGACAGGTCGCCCAGTACGGGCGAATAGTAACGGTCGTATTTCGACAATAGATGGGAATAAGCTAGTGAGATTTCCGTGTTGGGCAAGGGGACGACCGTGCCTTCGAACTCCACGCCCTGGATTGTCGCAACCGCCGCGTTTTCGGTCACCGGGGAACTCAATCCATTGATCAGAACCGAGATCGCACGCTGGATGTTGGTGTAGTCGGTGTGGAACAGGTCGATGTCGGTACGGCCGCGGATTCCCCACAAGGTCCAATCCGACTTGGCGCCGATCTCGACGTCCGTCACCAATTCCGGCTGGAAGGTGCTGTAGATCGAATGTTCGGGGGTGTTGAGGTTGAAACCGCCGCTTTTATAGCCACGCCTGCCGGTCACATACAGCAGTGTGGCGGGCGAGAGCCAGTAGTCCAGACCCAGCGTCCAGGTCGGCGCATGAAACTGGCCCGATTTGCCGAGCTGGCAATTTGGGACCACCGCGCCAGCCCGCTCTATGCAGTTGCCGGTGTTCAGGCTGTAGATATTGCTGACATCCGAGCGATAGTCCCAGGTATAGCGATACCCGGCAGTGAATTTGAAGCCGTTCAATTCCGGCGTCAGACCGGCAAGATCATAGGTCGCCTGGCCATATAGGGCCTGGGTTCGCTGCGTGGTGCTGCCTTCCGCGGCGATCATGTCCGGCCGATAACGGCCGGATGGCTCGAGGATGGGAATCGATACGCCATATTTCGGCATATCGGTCGGCTTGCCGTATTCGATATAAGCGCCGGCGGTCCATTCGAGCGCATCGCCGAGCGATTTTCCGGTCAGTTGCAGTTCGTCGCTATATTGCGCGCTGGCGCCGGCCCACCCCTTTGGAGCGAACGTGTCCTGGACTGCGAAGGGCCCATTATCGATGTCGATGATGCCCGTCGAATTTTTCTCGACCATATAGCCGGCGATGTTCTTGAATGTCAGGTCGTCGCCGATATCGTCGCGCGCGACATCGACCAGGCCATAGGTCCATTGCTTGTCGATCTGGGCGCTGGACAGCTCGGTTTCCCGCGGCCCTATCGCCTGCTGCCGCGCGAGATAGGCCTCGATCGCCGGAAAAGCCTTCACCGCCAGCCCTCCCGGCTTGACCGCGATCAGGCTGCCGCCGGTTCCGGTCTGGTGCTGATACAGGCTGGTCAGGATCAGGTAGTTCTCGAAATCATCGGTCGGCCGAAAGAGCGCTGAGGCGCGAAACGCCCAGTAATCGCGATCGTCGTAGTCCTTCCCCGGAAAGTAGGGACCGACATCCTTTGTATAGCCGCCGCGCATCGAGATGTCGGCCGCGACGCGCAGCAGCAATTTATCTTGGACGATCGGCGCGTTGAGCGCCCCTTGGACCTCACGCCAGTCATAGTCGCCCAAGGTCAGGTCGGCGTAACCGTCATAATCGTTGCGCGGTTTTTGCGGCGTGAACAGGATCGCGCCGCCCGTGGTGTTGCGGCCGAACAGCGTCCCCTGCGGTCCCTTCAGAACCTGTAGGTTTTCCAGGTCGAAGAATGTGCCGGGGCTCGTTCCGCCCTGAAAGGCGCTGGTTGCGTTCTGGCCGCTTGGAAACGGGACTTCGGCGAAATAAGCGACGACGCCGGGCCCGGCGCTCAAGGTCGAACCTTGGCCACGCAGGACAAACCCCGGCGCCGTGCCCGCATTGTTGTTCAGCACGAGCGACGGCACGAACAGCCCCAAATCCTGAACGGATGTGATGTTCCGCTCCGTAAGCTGGGCACCGCTGAACGCCGTCACCGACACCGGAACAGCCTGCAGCCGTTCCTCGCGGCGGCGTGCTGTCACGACCACCTCTTCCAATGGGGAGGATTCCGGCTGAACCGCGGGAGCCGCCGGGAGCGGTGGGGATGTTGCCGCCGGAATTTGCGCTAGAACGGGAAGGCCGACCTTGACCGTCTCGGGATCGATGAACGTGAATCCGGCATGGACATCGCGCAAAAGCAGGGCTAGCGCTTCCGGCGCCGTATATACGCCGGTCAGCGGTTTGCTGAGCAGGTCACGCGGAAAATCTGGCGGCAACGCAATCGAAATGCGGGCCTGCCGGCCGAGATCGAGCAAAGCCGACGACAAAGGCTGCGCGGCGATGCGCAAAGCGACCCGAGCCTGCTCGCCGTTCGCAGCCGTGGCGGCAACGACAGGAAACCCGGCGCAAACCAACAAGAGGGTTACACCGACGGCAAACAAGCATCGGTTCGCGCGGACAAATGCTCCAGCGCGTCCCGTCGGCTTATCGGCGCCGATATAACCCAAGCCGAACCCTCCCCGATCGTCGTCTTATTTCTCCGCCACAATAGCGGGATTTTGTCTGGACAAAATCATGAACTGCCGTTCACTGTTAGCGAAGAGGCGGAACAAGCGCCATGGATGAGCGGGAGGGATGACAGTCGTATGAGCCGGACGGACTCCGAGGCGCTTGAAGAACGCTCGTTCCTCCAGCTGTTCAATACGGCGGCACGCGACTTGCGCAGCTTTCTCAGGCGCAGGTTGCGCCGTGACGACGATGCCGACGAGGTCGCGCAGGAAGCCCTGCTGCGGATTTGGAATTCCCGTGAAACCGTCGACATGGAAACGGCACGGCCGTTGCTGTTCCGGATCGCATCCAACCTTGCCATCGACCGGTTGCGTGAGCACCAGCGGTGGCGCTTCACCGAACTGGACGACGCCCCGCCGCAACCGGACGGCGTTTTGACGGACGCCATTTCGGCCGAGCGGATCGTCGCCGCGCGCGAGGAATTGGCCAAGGTCGAGGCCGCCATTGCCGCGCTGCCCGATAGTTGCCGCACCGCCTTTCTGCGCAGCCGGATCGACGGCGTGAAGCATGCCGACGTCGCCGCCGAAATGGGCATCTCCAAAAGCATGGTCGAAAAACATGTCGCCGAAGCCGTTTATCGGCTGAGTTTGGCGCGGCGACGGCCCTAGGATCTGTCGATATGTTTCGCGGCCCGCGACAGTTGGCGCAGACGATGCCTATTGAGGAACAGTGCCACCTGATCGTAGTTGAAGGCGGACAGGAGACCGAAGCCCGTTGATGACTGCGTTTTCAGACGAGACCCTGCGTGAGGCCAGCGAGTGGTATGCATGCCTGCACAGCGGCAATGCAACCGCGCAGGACCATGTGCGACTGGGCGATTGGCTGGCGGCGCAGGCTGAAAACCAGCAGGCCTATGATTTCGTGACGGAGACCGGCCGCCTTGCGGCGCACTCGGCGGCGAACCGCCACCGCAGTCCCGCCCCGGCGCGCCGTTCAAACCTTCGTGGCGCCGACTGGAAAGGCGCATCGACCGCGCGCCGGCGTTGGGCGATGGCGGCAGGTGTCGCCGCGGCGGCCATGATCGTCGCCGGCATCGGCATCGCCATCGTCACGCAATCGCGAGAACAACGCTATGAAACCGCTGTCGGCGAAATCCGGAACGTCAAGCTGGCCGACGGCTCGACGCTGACGCTTAACGGCGCGACTAGGCTTACGGTCAGATTTGCGCACGAAACGCGGGACCTCGATATTGAAACCGGCGAGTTCTTCGTCACCGTCGGAAGGGACCCGGCCCGTCCGTTTCGTGTCCATGCCATGGGCAGGGTCATCGAGGATGTCGGCACCGCCTTCGACGTCGATACCACCGGCAACCAAGTCGACGTGGCGGTTGCCGAAGGCACGGTCAAGATTTCCAAGCTGCCTCGCGACACGGCGGTTGCGGGCGAATCCGTCGTCGTGAACAAAGGGCAGGCACTGACCTATGGCGCGGACCGGATCGTCGGCGCCCCACGGCTGCTGGCCGCGCCGGATGTCGGCACCTGGCGCGTTGGAATTCTGAGTTACGACCGCAGTCGGCTCGAATGGCTGGTTGCCGATCTCAACCGCCGGTTCGATCGCACCATTACGGTTCCCGACGCGGCGCTGGCGGCGATGCCGATCACGCTGACGCTGAAACTGCATGACCGCGACACCACAATCGGCACGCTGGAAAAGCTTCTGCCGGTGCGCGCGGTGACCAAGTCAGACGGTTCGACCGAGCTGGTCGGCCCGAAACCCTAAGCCGTTCTGCGCCCTGGGTGAAATCCGCTTGCCGGTGGCGTCCGGACATGTCTAGTTTGCGCCGGGCTCAATAAAATCTCCAGGATCGCGCCCGAACGCGGCCGAGGGCGCGATGTCTTTTGAGGGGCCGGAGGAAGATTTGCATGACGATTGCGACCGAATTGCCGCCCGAGGCCGTAGAGCCGGAAATCGTGATCGCGGATTCCGCACGGCCGAGCCTGTTCTACGCCTGGGCAGTCGTCGTCTTCCTGATGATTTTGTACACGTCCAGCTTCATCGACCGTCAGATATTGGCCCTGCTGGTCAAGCCTATCCGTTCCGACTTTCAGATCGACGACTTTGAATACGGCCTGCTGACCGGGCTGGCGTTCGTCGGCACCTATGCGATCGCCGGCCTGCCGATCGGCGTCATCGTCGATCGCTGGAGCCGGAAAGGCGTCATCCTGATCGGCGTCACGGCGTGGTCGATCATGACCGCGGCCTGCGGCGTCACGAACTCGTTTTCATCCCTGTTCATGACACGCATCGGGGTCGGCATCGGCGAGGCCACCTTATCGCCCGCATCCTATTCTTTGATCAGCGACATCTTTCCCAAGGAAAAGCTCGGCAAAGCCCTATCGCTCTATGGATTGGGTATTCCGGTGGGCTCGGGCTTGGCCCTGGTGATCGGCGGACAGGTGGTCAGCGCGATCGCCGCGATCGGTCCCGTCGACGTGCCGATCATCGGCATGACGCGGCCCTGGCAAACCGTCTTCCTGGCTATCGGTTTGCCCGGCCTGCTGCTCGCCCTTTTGGCGGTTTTCCTGATTAAGGAGCCGAAGCGGCATGCCTCCCACGCGGAAATCGAAAGCAAGCCGACGATCGGGGATGCGCTGGTGTTTTTCGGCCAGAACCTGCGCGCCTATGCCGGCCTGTTCATGGGCATGGGCCTGATGGCCATGTACGGCTATGGCTGCAACGCCTGGTACCCGACATTCCTTGAGCGTGTCTATGGCTTCACCATCGGCGACGCCAGCATGTTCTTAGGCATTGCAACCTTGGTCTTCGGCGTGGGCGGCTGCATGTTCGGCGGGTGGCTTTCCGACCGCCTCGTGGCGAATGGACGCCCCGACGGGCACTATCTCGTATCAGTCGGATACTGCCTTGCGTTCGCCGTCACCGGCGCCGTGGGATCGTCCTCCCACAACCCGTGGATTTGCTTTCCGCTGATCGCGATCAGCCTGTCATTCTCGAATACGATCATCGGCGTCGTGGCCGCCGCGCTGCAGATTCTGACGCCGGTCCGCATGCGGGGCCTGATCTCATCGCTGTTCCTGGCGATCGCCGCCTTCGTCGGTTTTGCCTTCGGCCCCAGCGCCATCGGCTTCGCAACCACGCACATTTTTCATAACGATAACGACGTAGGCTACTCGCTGGCGCTGGTCGCGGCGATCTTCCCGACACTTGGCGCCGTGGCGTTCTGGTATGGGCGCAAGCCGCTGTTGGAGAAGGTGGGCTCCGCGCGTTGAAGCGTTACTGGCTGAGATAACCCCGGTCGCGCATGCATTGCTCGTAAAGGTCGCCGGCGACGTCCGCCTGCTTGGCGACGCCGGTTGCGCTCGCGGAACTGGTCATCGCCTGGTATTTGCATTCCTTGGCGCCCTTGCTCAACGGCACGCCGTTTTCATCGGCATCATTCCATGGCTTGCCGGTCTCCGACGGGTAGACACCGGTGTTGCTGCAAGCCGTCAACATCAACAAAGCAACGGCAAAAGTCCCGATTCGAATCATTCGTATTTCCTCCCTGACGGCACCATAATATAGACACCGCGACACACCGGATACCGCGCTTTCCACCTCTGGAGATCCGACATGATCGATCTTTACGCTTGGCCCACGCCCAATGCCTATAAAGTTTCGATCATGCTGGAGGAAACCGGCCTGCCCTACACAGTGATACCGGTCAACATCGCGGCAGGCGAGCAGTTTGCCGCGGATTTCCTCAAGATCAGCCCGAACAACCGGATGCCGGCGATCGTCGACGACGACGTTATCGGTGGACCGTTATCGGTCTTCGAATCGGGGGCGATCCTGATGTATCTGGCGGAGAAAACGGGGCAGTTCTGGCCAATGGAGCCGCATGCACGGTACAGGACCGCCGAATGGGTCATGTGGCAAATGGCAGGCCTCGGCCCGATGCTGGGCCAGGCAGGCCACTTCAAACGCGCCGCGCCGGATAAGATCCCTTACGCGATCGAGCGTTACACCAACGAAGCGAAACGTCTTTTCGGTGTTCTGGACAAGCAGCTGCACGCTAAGGATTACATCACCGGCGCCTATTCGATCGCCGACATGATGTCCTATCCCTGGACATTGGCGTCCACATGGCTGGAAATCCCCGTCGAGGATTTACCGAATGTCGCACGGTGGCAAGCCACAATGGCCGCCCGGCCTGCCGTCGCGCGCGGGATGGCGCTGCTGGCGGACAAACGCGCCGCGCCGCCGGAGAAGATGGACGAAAAGACTCGCGAAATCCTATACGGCAAAAAACAGTTCGAGCGCCGCTGACATGAAACTTCTCCGCTATGGCTCCGCCGGTCACGAGCAACCGGGATTGTTGGGCAGCGACGGCGTAATCCGCGACCTGTCGTCGATCGTGCCGGACATCACGCCGGCAACGCTCGAGGCGGGCGTGCTGGCGACAATCGCCGCGATCGATCCCGCCAGCTTGCCGTCCGTGCAGGGATCCCCGCGCCTTGGACCGCCCATTGCCAACCCCGGTGCGTTCCTGGCCATCGGGCTGAACTATTCCGACCATGCGGCGGAAATCGGCGCCAAACCGCCGTCGGAGCCGATCCTGTTCATGAAAGGCACTCACTGCATCGTCGGCCCCAACGACGATATCCGGATTCCGCGCGGATCGACCAAGACCGATTGGGAGGTCGAGCTGGGCGTCGTCATCGGCAAACCGGCCAAATACGTGTCGGAGGCCGACGCGCTGAGCCATGTCGCCGCCTATTGCACGATCAACGATGTGTCGGAACGGGCTTTCCAAAGCGAAGGTACGGGGCAATGGGTCAAGGGCAAGGCTTGCGACACGTTCGGTCCGATCGGCCCTTGGCTGGTGACGGCGGATGAGGTGCCCGATCCGCAAAATCTCGATCTCTGGCTCGAGGTCGACGGTACCCGTTACCAGTCCGGCAATACCGGCACGATGATCTTCGGCGTCGCCTTCCTGATCAGCTATCTCAGCCGGATGTTTACCCTGCGGACCGGCGACATCATCGCCACCGGCACTCCGCCCGGCGTCGGCATGGGCCAGAAACCGCCGAAATTCCTGCGCGACGGGAATGTCGTGCGCTTAAGTGTGGGGGGCCTGGGCGTGCAGGAATCGCAGCTGCTGGCGGACTGACGGCGCGCTAAAACTCGTCCCCGGTATCGACGATCTCATAGACCCAGACACGCTCGAGAGACCGGCTGAAGAACAGCACGTAACCGTCCTCGTGCTCGTACATCTCGTCGTCCTCTTCCGGCTCAGAGATGTCGTCGTCCTCGATCTCGTCCAGCTTGCCGCCGACGATCTGGTCGATGGCGGACGCCTCGTCCTCTTCATCGATCATGTCGATATATTCGATGGCGTCATCGCCCTCGGCGTAGAAAATCAGCGCCCAATTTTCCGCTATCAGGCTCATTTCGCGACGACTTTCCGATCTATTCGAGGTCTGATTCCATCTCATGCCGGCCAACCCGTCGTCAACGGTCTGCAAGCGCAGAGGTGATGATTGGGGGATTATTGGCCGAGGCTTTCCTTGAAAACGATTTCGCCGCAATCTCGTAGTGCTTTACAGGGGGCGACGACCGATGGCGCACGCGAAAAAACACTCTGCCGAGGCCAAGAGCGGGAATACCGATCTGCCCGTCCCATCGCTGCCGAAAATCAGTCACGAAGACTATCGGGCACAGCTGGTGAAGCTGCAGGTCGAACTGGTCAAACTGCAGCGCGACGTCATCGCCAAGAACCGCAAGATCATGATCATCCTTGAGGGCCGCGACGCCGGCGGCAAGGACGGCGCGATCAAGCGGATCACCAAGCATATGAGCCCGCGGGAAACGCGTGTGGTGGCGCTGCCCAAACCGTCGGACCGCGAAAGCGGCCAGTGGTATTTCCAGCGTTACATCGCGCAGTTGCCGGGGCCGGCGGAGTTGGTGCTGTTCAACCGCAGTTGGTACAATCGCGCCGGCGTCGAGCGCGTGATGGGATTCTGCAACGACGACGAGTATGAGGCGTTCATGCCCGCCGTCGTCGACCTGGAGGCGCTGCTGATCCGCTCGGGCATCACCGTGGTCAAATATTATCTCGATATCAGCCATGACGAGCAAAAAAAGCGGCTGAAAGCGCGCCGCAATTCGCCGCTCAAGCAATGGAAGATCAGCCCGATCGACCGCGAGGCGAATAAATTGTGGGATGACTACAGCCGGGCGCGAAATGCGATGCTCGCGCGGACCCACAACCTGGTTTCACCCTGGATCGTGGTGCGCGCCGACAACAAGCGGGAGGCGCGTCTCAACCTGATACGCGACCTTCTTACACGGCTGGGTTACCCTGACGCCGACGAAAGACTGTTGACGCCCAATCCAAACGTGGTCTTCACCTATGATGAAGCCTATCTGCATAACGGCATGATTGCCCCTTAGGGAAAACGCCATGAGCCTCATGAAGATTCGTTGGAGTACATTTCTGGCTTGTTTGACGCTGACGATGGCGGTCGCCGTCCCGGCCCTGGCCCAGCATCGTGGCGGTGATGGCGCGGAACCGCGCTCGCGGCTTCTGCTGGTCTTCGCGCCCGACGAAAACAACAAACAGCTGGTCGACCAATATCAACGCCTTCAGCGCGATATGGGCGAAATCGATTCGCAGGATATCGATGTCGTCTATGTCATCGGTGATCGCATGGTGAAGCTGCCACCGCCCGACATGAAAACTGTTTCGGGCGACGAGTTGCGCAAGCACTACCATGTCGATGCGACCGGCTTTCGAGTGGTCCTGATCGGCAAGGACGGATGGGAAAAGACCCGTTGGAGCGAACCGACGCCAACCGGCGCGATCTTGGACCACGCACAGGACATGCCCAAACCGAAGTCGGCGCTGGACGACAAGAAATGACATAAAGAAAAGCGGCGCCCCGAGGGACGCCGCTTTGCAGTTCGACTTAGTGTTCGCAGGCCTTGGGCGTTAGCGAATGACGACGCCGACCCCACCGTAGGGCACGTAGGCCGGCGGATAGTAGTAAGCCGGCGGGTAGTAGTAGCGCGGCCGCGCGCGCCAACCGTAATAGTAGCCGGGATAGTACCCGCCAAAGCCCAGCGTCACCCGCGGGCCATACCAGCCGCCGTGCCAGCCGCCGCCATAGCCCCAGCCATGGTGCCAGCCATAGGCCTCGGCCTTTGGCGCCGTCGCTACAGATGCGCCGGCCAACCCGATACCAAGCGCCAGAGCGCCAAGCGCCGCACGCAGTCCAAACCGTTTGCCTTTCGTCGAGAGCATCGCTGCCTCCAATATCAAGGGAGCCGAAACCGCCCCATTCACCCTCTAATCTGGCGACCGATCATGGTAAAAAATGGGCAATTAAAAGGTATGTTCCTGACATTCGATGATGGTTTTTCGTAAAATTAAGTGCATTTCAACGCGCGCGGCGGCGCGTTGAAAATGCGAAATCGTCAATCAATGCATCGGCCTTCGGGTCTTGCGTTCCGCCGAGTCGCACGCCATAAGCAGGGCATGGCGAAAATTGGAAATATGGTCACGCAAGCGCAGTGGGAAGGCGCGGAAGCCGCCGCTTCCGGGCGCGGCCGCAGCACAAACCCGTTCCCGCAGTCCGACATCGTGTCGCGAAACGAGTGGTTCCAGGGTTACGATCAGAAGATCGAACAGATGTCCCGCCTGGACCGCAAGCCCCGGATTCGCGACTTCTAAGATCTTTAGGCGGCAGTGCCGCCGACCGTAATACCGTCCATCCTGAGCGTCGGCTGACCGACGCCCACCGGCACGCCCTGCCCGTCCTTGCCGCAGGTGCCGATGCCGTCATCAAGCTTCAAATCGTTTCCGATCATGCTGATCTTCTTAAGATCTTCCGGACCATTGCCGATCAGCGTCGCGCCCTTGACGGCGGGCCCGATCTTGCCGTTTTCGATCAGATAGGCCTCGGTCATGCTGAACACGTACTTACCCGACGTGATATCGACCTGACCACCGCCGAAATTCACGGCGTAGAGCCCGTTCTTGACCGACTTCAGAATCTCTTCCGGGTCGTGCTTGCCGCCCAGCATATAGGTGTTGGTCATGCGCGGCATCGGCGCATGGGCGTAACTTTGCCGGCGTCCGTTGCCGGTCGGCCGCATGTTCATCAACCGGGCATTCAGCCGATCCTGCATATAGCCGACCAGAATTCCGTCTTCGATCAGCGTCGTGCAGCTACTGGGCGTACCCTCGTCGTCGATCGTCAACGAACCGCGCCGGTTCTCGATCGTGCCATCATCGACCACCGTAACGCCGCGCGCCGCGACCTGCTGCCCCATCAAGCCGGCGAACGCGGAAGTTTTCTTGCGGTTGAAATCGCCCTCCAGCCCGTGACCAATTGCCTCGTGCAACATGACGCCCGGCCAGCCGGGCCCGAGTACGACCGTCATCTCGCCCGCGGGCGCTGCGACCGATCCCAGATTGACCAGCGCCTCGCGGATCGCATTGTCCGTCGCGCGCTTCCAGGTACCTTCCTCGAAAAACTCCGTATAGGTCCGGCGTCCTCCGGTGCCGTAACTGCCGGTTTCCTGCCGGTCGCCCTCGCCGACCATGACGGTGACGTTGAGCCTGACCATCGGCCGAATGTCGGCCATGCGATGCCCGTCGGGGCGGATGATCGACACTGCCTGCCACGAGCCGGACACCGACGCCATGACCTGGCGAACGCGTGGATCCTTGGCGCGGGCATAGGCGTCGATTTCCGCCAAGAGCTTCACTTTGGCCTCGAATGGCGCCAATCCAAGCGGATTCTCGTCGATATAGAGCTGCCGATTGGTTCCCACCGGGCTGGCCGCGACAGTGCCGCCATAGCCGGCCTGCACGGCTTTTACCGTCTCTGCCGCACGCCTGAGCGCCGGCTCCGACAGGTCGGCGGCATGCGCATAGCCCTGCATCTCGCCGACGACGGCGCGCAGGCCGAAGCCCTGGCTGGTGTCGAAGCTGGCGCTTTTCAGCCGCCCGTCGTCCCATGCCAGCGCTTCGGACTGGCTGTATTCCAGAAACAACTCCCCATCGTCGGAATGGGCCAGCGCCTCCGCCGCGATGGCTTCGACCCGGCCGAGATCCAGCCCGGCCTTGTCGAAGAAGATTTTGTCGGTGCGATCGAGAGCAGTCATGGACACTTCCTGGCGACAATGAGAAAGGTATGGGGAGGACGCTATAGCGGTGACATGGGGTGGTTGCGACGATTTTGCAGCGGGCGCCCCGGGCTTCGCGGTTGTAACAAGCCACAACCGCCCTGTAGAGTGCGGCCGGCCCTAGGTAAAGGGCATTCCGAATTCGGCCTTACGGCCTGCCTAGCATGGATGGAATAATGATGGGTCCGCTTGACCTGTTTAAAAAACTGCGACCCGTCGGCTTGATCGCCGCGCTCGTCACCTTAGTCGTCAGCAGCCCGCTCGCTTCGGCCCTTGCATGGGAAGGCGGCGGCGCCCCGGTTCCGGGGCAGCTCGACCTGCCGCCCGGCGCGACGATCATCGCGCGGCAACTGGACGGTTTCCATACCGAGTTGCTGTACATCATCGGCGCGATTACGCTTTTCGTCTTCGTGCTGTTGGCCTGGGTCGTGATCCGTTATCGCAAGGGGGCGAATCCGGTTCCCTCGCGCACCACGCACAACTTCGTGCTTGAGGCTGTATGGACGGTCATTCCCGTCCTGATCCTGGCGGTCATCGCCTTCCCGTCCTTCAAGCTGCTGTACTTCATGGACCGCGCGGAAAAGCCGGAAATGACCGTGAAGATCACCGGTCATCAGTGGTACTGGAACTATGAACTGCCGGACCAGAAGGTCGAGGATTATTCCAGCAACCTGATCCCCGACAACCAGATCACGCCCGACAAGATCCGCCTGCTGTCTGTCGATTATCCGCTGGTCGTTCCGACCGACACCACGATCCAGATCCTGCTTAACGGCGCGGATGTCATCCATTCCTGGCTGGTCGGCGACCTGGGCGTGCAGAAGTCCGCCTTCCCGGGCCGCACCAACGAAACCTGGATGAAGATCGACAAGGAAGGCGTCTATTACGGCCAGTGTACGCAGATTTGCGGCGACCGCCATGGCTATATGCCGATCGAGGTTCACGCAGTGTCCAAGGAAAAGTTCGCGCAGTGGACCGATCTGGTCCTGCACTCCACCGCCAAGGACAAGATGCGCGACGCCAACGAGAAGGTGCTGGGCATATCCTATAAATGGATGGACCAACCGGCCAAGGCAGCCGCGATCGCACCGGCTGCCGACACGTCCGTGACCGCCAGCCGATAAGCATCGGCGATTCTAAAGAAGTTTTGAAAGGGACGCCCGATGGCGCACACTACTGAAGCCTTTGACGCTCACGCGTCGCACGATGCGCACGGTCACGACGACCACCATCATCAAATCACCTTTGTCCAGCGTTGGCTGTTTTCGACCAACCACAAGGACATCGGCACGCTCTACATCATCTTCTCGATCATCACCGCCAGCATCGGCGCGGCGGCATCTGTCTATATGCGGGCCAACCTGTCGCATCCCGGTTCGCCGCTGATCCATTCCGGCCAGGCGTGGAACGTGCTGATCACCGCGCACGGCCTGATCATGGTGTTCTTCGCGGTCATGCCGGCGACGATGGGCGGCTTCGGCAACTGGTTCGTGCCCCTGATGATCGGCGCGCCCGACATGGCGTTCCCGCGCCTTAACAATGTCAGCTTCTGGCTGCTGATCCCGGCCTTCGGCCTGCTGCTGGGTTCTGCCCTGGTGGGCGACGGCGCCGGCACCGGCTGGACGATCTATCCGCCGCTGTCGTCAAGCGGACAGCCCGGACCGTCGGTCGATATGGCGATCCTGGCGCTGCACCTTGCGGGCGCTTCGTCGATCCTGTCGTCGATCAACTTCATCACGACCATCTTCAACATGCGCGCGCCGGGCATGACGCTGCATAAGATGCCGCTGTTCGTCTGGTCGATCCTGATCACCGCGTGGCTGCTTCTGCTGTCGCTGCCGGTTCTGGCCGGCGCCATCACCATGCTGCTGACCGACCGCAATTTCGGTACCTCCTTCTTCAATCCCGAAGGCGGCGGCGACCCGATGCTGTTCCTGCATCTATTCTGGTTCTTCGGCCACCCCGAAGTCTACATTATGATCCTGCCGGGCTTCGGCATGATCAGCCAGATCGTCTCGACCTTCTCCAAGAAGCCGATCTTCGGTTACCTGGGCATGGTCTACGCCATGGTCGCCATCGGCGTGGTCGGCTTCGTCGTGTGGGCGCACCACATGTACACGACCGGATTGGCCGTCGACACGCGGGCCTATTTCACCGCGGCGACGATGATCATCGCGGTGCCTACCGGCGTTAAGATCTTCTCCTGGATCGCAACGATGTGGGGCGGTTCGATCGAGTTCAAGACGCCGATGCTGTGGGCGCTGGGCTTCATCTTCCTGTTCACCGTCGGCGGCGTGACCGGGCTGGTCTTGTCGAACGCGTCGATCGATACGGTTCTGCACGACACCTATTACGTGGTTGCGCACTTCCACTATGTGTTGTCGCTCGGCGCAGTGTTCTCGCTGTTCGCCGGCTTTTACTACTGGATCGGCAAGATGTCGGGCCGGCAGTATCCGGAATGGGCGGGCCAGGTGCATTTCTGGGTCACCTTCATCGGCGTGAACCTGACCTTCTTCCCGCAACACTTCCTGGGTCTGGCCGGCATGCCGCGCCGTATTCCGGACTATCCGGCCGCCTACGAGATGTGGAACCATGTGTCGTCGGTCGGGTCTTATATCTCGGGCGCCGGCATGGTCTGGTTCGTCGGCCTAGCGATCTACACTGTCCTTTGGGGCAAAAAGGTCCCCGGCAATTACTGGGGCCCCAGCGCAACCACCCTGGAATGGAGCGTCTCTTCGCCGCCGCCGTTCCACCAGTTCGAGACCCTGCCGCAGATCCACTGATCTGAGCATTCGATCTCGAGAGTTATGTTTGTATGGTTGATTTGACGGCATCCCCCGGGCTTCCGGCTGCACAGGAACAACAGTTCTCAACGGCCTTGCCCGGGGATTATCTCGCTTTGTTGAAGCCTCGCGTGATGACGCTGGTCGTCTTCACCGGCTTGGCCGGCCTCATCGCCGCCAACACCTCCATGAATCCGATCCTGGCGGCCGTCGCGATCCTGGCGATCGCCCTTGCCTCCGGCGCGGCCGGCGCCATCAACATGTGGTACGACCGCGACATCGACGCGATCATGGATCGCACACGCGGCCGCCCGATCCCGATGGGTCTGATAGAACCATCGAACGCGCTGGCCTTCGGCGTCATCATCACGATCGCCGCCGTTTGCATGATGGGCTTGGCCGTGAACTGGCTGTCGGCCGGCATCCTGGCGTTGGCCTCTTTCACCTATGTTTTCGTCTACACGATCTGGCTGAAGCGCCGGACTCCGCAGAACATCGTCATCGGCGGCGCCGCCGGCGCTTTCCCGCCGATGATCGGCTGGACCGCCGCGACCGGGCACATGAGTTGGGCCGCCGTCGCCTTGTTCATGATCACCTTTTTCTGGACGCCGCCCCATTTCTGGGCGCTCGCGCTTTACCGCTGCAAGGATTACGCCCGTGCCGGTGTACCGATGATGTCGGTCACCGCCGGACCGAAAAGCACCAAACGCCAGATGCTGGCCTATACGCTGTTGCTGTTCCCGATCGGCGTGTCGCCCTATTTCCTGCGCGCTGCCGGGCCGATCTATCTGGCCGGCAGCATTATCCTGGGTCTCCTGTTTATCGCCGCCGCCGTCGCTGTCATTCGTGACGAAACCGACAAGTCGGCGAAACGGATGTTCGGCTTCTCGATCCTGTATCTGTTTGCGATCTTCGGACTGTTGATGATCGACTATGGACCGGGGCTGATTGCGCGTCTCGGTGGTTGATCCCATGCTGAAACCGACTCCCATCCACCTCAACCCTGAGGCGTTGCGGCGCCAGCGGCTGCGCAACTGGGCCGTGTTCGGCGTGTTGCTGGCCTTTGTCGTGCTGATCTTCGTGATCTCTATCGTGAAGATGAAGGGCGGTCACTGATGCGCCGCAACCGCGTCGTCATGGGCGCCCTTGTCGGCGTTGTCTTCGGCATGATCGGGCTCTCATTCGCCGCGGTGCCGCTCTACACCATGTTCTGCAAGGCCACCGGCTTCGGCGGCACGACGCAACGCGTGGCCGAGGGCGCCAAAAAGACCGTCGATCGCAAGATCGAGATCCGCTTCAACACCGACGTGAATGCCGAACTTCCGTGGAGCTTCAGGCCGAACCAGCGCAGCGTCACGCTGAAGGTCGGCGAGACCGGCATGGCGACCTTCCATGCGCATAATGACAGCAACGAAACGGTCGTCGGCACCGCCGTCTATAATGTGACCCCGGAAAAAGCCGGGCTGTATTTCGACAAGATCCAGTGCTTCTGCTTTACCCAGCAGGTTCTGAAAGCGGGCGAGGACGCCGACCTGCCGGTGGCGTTCTTCGTCGACCCGGCCATTGGCGACGACCGCAACCTGGACGACGTTCAGGTCATCACTCTGTCCTATACATTCTACAAGGCGAAAAGCCAGGCGCTGGACAAGGCAATCGACGCTGAGGGCCGCGCGGCGGAAACGCAGGAAATCGATAAGGCTGTGTCCGCGCAACATGGCGCACCTGCGGCGAAAACGCCCGCAACCGCATCATCCGGGGCCGCCGCGCTTGCTGCGACACCACGCGTCGAATAGTGTCGGCCCGCAATTATTGTCGTTTAAGATTCGTTTGAGGCGAACATGTCCGAAGCCGTAACCGAAGTCACGTTGGAAGGCGGGCCAAAGCAGCCCTATCACCTTCTGAAGCCCAGCCCGCTGCCGATTCTCATGGCGTTGTGCGCCGGGACGATGATGGTCGGCGGAATTCTGCTGATGCACGCGAATTTCCCGTATCTGTTCATCGGCGGCTTCGTGCTGGTGGTCGCCATGATGGCTTGGTGGTGGCGCGACGTGATCCACGAATCGGTGGTCGAAAAAGCCCACAGCCCGGTGGTTAAGCTTGGCCTGCGTTACGGCATGTCGCTGTTCATCGCGTCGGAAGTGATGTTCTTCGTCGCCTTCTTCTGGGCGTTCTTCAGTCAGAGCCTGTTCCCCAATGCCGGGATCAACGGCGTGTGGCCCCCGCCCGGCATCACACCGGTCGATCCGTTCCACTTCCCGTTGTTGATGACCATGGTTCTGCTGCTATCGGGCACGACGGCGACCTGGGCGCACCATGAGATTCTGAGCGGCAAGAACGACGGCGCGAAGACCGCATTGTGGTGCACGATTGGTCTCGGCGTGTTCTTCACGATGTGCCAGCTGTACGAATACACCCACGCCGAATTCGGCTTCCGTGACACCATTTTCGCCTCGACCTTCTTCATGGCGACCGGTTTCCACGGCTTCCACGTTCTGGTCGGCACCATCTTCCTCAGCGTCTGCCTGTGGCGGACCTATAAGATGCAGTTCACGCCCAAGAGCCATTTCGGCTTCGAAGCTGCCGCCTGGTATTGGCATTTCGTCGACGTGGTCTGGCTGTTCCTGTTTATCGCCATCTATTTCTGGGGTGGCCTACCGCACGGCACGCCGATCGCGCCGGTCGCCGCGCCGGCCGGTTGATCCCGCCGGTCAGGATTTAAGGACAAAGGCCCGTCGGGTACCGCCCGGCGGGCCTTTTGTATAGGTACATGAATCGATTCCAATTCCGCTTCTGGCCCACCGTCATCATGCTCATCATGATGGCGATGCTGATCGGCCTGGGCACTTGGCAACTACAGCGCCGCGTCTGGAAGACCGACCTGCTGGCGACCATCGCGCAGCGCATGAACAGCGATGCTGTCGCCCTGCCCACCACCATCGACAATCCGGCCGGCTGGACGTTCCGTCACGTGACGGTCAGCGGCCATTTCGATCAGAGCTATGCCCTGTGGCTCTATGGCCGCACCCATGACGGCAAGGTCGGCGTCCATCTGCTGGTACCGCTGATTCCCGACACGGGCGAGGCGATCCTGGTCGATCGCGGCTTCGTGCCGTTCGACCATGGCAGCGAACTTGCCCCCTTCGCCAAGCCCCCCGCCTCCACCACGGTCGACGGCATTGTCCGCACGCCCGAACCCGGCGGGATATTCATGCCGGCCAACCAGCCGGACAAGAACCAGTGGTACGCGGTCGACATCGCGGCGATGTCCAAGGCAGTTGGCATGACGCTGGCGCCGGTCTATATCGCGGCACGGCCTGTCAGCGTCCAAAATGGGGGCACACCGGGCTGGCCGGTTGCGACCGGCGGGACCGAGGGGACCGGCATCCGCAATGAACATCTGAATTATGCGATCTTCTGGTACAGCATGGCCCTGGTTCTGGCCTTGATCTATGTGATGTCGAGCCGGAGTCGCCCCATGCCGAGCAAAACCGCATGAACTATCTCAGCACCCGAGCCGCGAAAGGTAAGGCGACCCTCCACAGCTTTGAGGACGTCCTATTGGCGGGACTGGCCGGCGACGGCGGCCTGTTCGTACCCGAAACCTGGCCAAGCTTCCCGCCCGGTTTCCTGGAAGGCCTCACCGGCCGCTCCTATCAGGACATCGCGGTCGAGGTCATGCTGCCCTTCCTGGGCGACAGTATCGACCGCAAGGACTTCACCGCCCTGGTCCATGACGCCTATGCCCGCTTCGCCCATCAGGCGATCACGCCGCTGGTCCAATTCGATCAACGCATGTGGCTGATGGAGCTGTTCCACGGGCCGACGCTCGCCTTCAAGGATGTCGCGCTGCAGCTCTTGGGACAACTGTTCGACCATGTCCTGGCGAAGCGCGGATCGCGGATCACCGTGGTCGGCGCGACATCCGGCGACACCGGTTCGGCCGCGATCGAGGCCTGCCGCGACCGTGAGGCAGTCGACATCTTCATCCTCTACCCGTCGGGCCGCACCTCCGACGTGCAGCGCAAGCAGATGACGACGGTACCCAGCGCCAATGTCCACGCCATCGCCATCGAGGGCAATTTCGACGATTGCCAGGCATTGGTGAAATCGATGTTCGGCGACGCCCAATTCCGCGATACCCACGCGTTGGCCGCCGTCAACTCGATCAACTGGGCACGAATCATGGCCCAGATCGTCTATTACGTCGCCGCCGCCGTCGCCCTGGGCGCACCAGCCCGCAAGGTCGCCTTCGCCGTGCCGACCGGGAATTTCGGCAACATCTATGCCGCCTACGCGGCCAAACGCATGGGGCTGCCGATCGAGAAACTGATCGTCGGCACAAACAGCAACGACATCTTGGCCCGCTTCTTCGCAACGGCGGAGATGCGCAAGGAGGCGGTCGTCCCGACCTATAGCCCCAGCATGGATATCCAGGTGTCGAGCAATTTCGAGCGCCTGCTGTTCGAACTGCTGGGCCGTGACGGTGCCGCGGTCGAAGGCAAGCTGGCGGAGTTTCAGGAGATCGGCGCGTTTGGCGTGAAGCCGGCGGTGTTCGCCGAGGTCACCGCCTTGTTCGAGGGCAGCGCCGTCAACGATGCCCAGACCAAGGCGACCATCGCCGAAACCTTCGCCAAGACCGGTTACACGCTGGACCCGCACAGCGCTGTCAGCGTCGCTGCCGCCGGCCGGGCCAAACTCGACCCCGCCGTCCCGATCGTCACGCTGGCTTGCGCCCACGCCGCAAAGTTCCCGGATGTCGTGACCGCCGCAACCGGCATCCACCCGCGGTTGCCGCCGCATCTGGCCGACCTGTTCGACCGGCCGGAATGCATCGTCACCTTGCCGAACGACTTGGCGACAGTGCAGGGTTATGTGCGCCGCCACGCGCGCATCGGGACGCAGCCCGGCAACTGACGGCTCCCTTCGGCAGATGCCGAGGGAACGGGATTTAGGGGGGTCTGTCCGGCTCGGACAGGGAATTCTGGTGCGGTCGAGAAGACTCGAACTTCCACGGGGGTTAGCCCACAGCGACCTCAACGCTGCGCGTCTACCAGTTCCGCCACGACCGCACTTTAGAGCCACCGGCTCTGAGGTGGACGGGGCATAGCAAATAGCTCCCGCCGCCGCAAGGCACGCAGGCTCTCGCGCATTGATATCCCCTGCCTACTGCGCCAGGATCGCGCCCAACTTGCTCATATGGGGAAAATCGAAATGACCGCAGACGTGAACGCGGAAGCCATCGGACGGCTTCTCGACCTTGAGGATATCAAACGGACCATCGGACTCTATGTCGTGTCGATCGACTCCCGCGACCTGTCGCTGTTCGATGAGATCTTCACGCCCGACGCACCGATCATCCTGGGCGGCATGCCGGAGATGACGCCCGCCACATATAAGAAGATCGGCGCCGAAGGCCTGGCCGCGCTGGACGCGACCCAGCACCATCTCGGCCTGCCGGTGATCAGTCTGGACGGCGACCGGGCCTATGCGCGCTGCTATTTCATGGCCCAGCACGTGCGTAACGACCTGGCCCCCAACCCCTTCCTGCTGATCGGTGGCTGGTACACCGACGAGCTGGCCCGCACCGAGGCCGGCTGGCGGATCATCAAGCGGGTCGGCACCGCCCTGTGGTATGACGGCAACCCGGATGTGCTCGGCATGGGCGGCTTCCCGATGGGCGCAACGCCGCGCGGAGACGGCCATAATTTGCCGGCCTGGCTGAAAGGCTGAACTGGACACTATGAGCACGACAACCCTGGTCATCGGCGACCGCCCGCTGACCCTGGCCGATTTCCAGTCCTTTGTACTGCACGACGCCGACTTCACGCTCGACTCCGCCGCGATGCAGGCCGTGGACCGTTCGCACGACGTGATCCAGGACATATTGGCCAAGGGCAAAATCGCCTATGGCATCAATACCGGTTTCGGCGCGCTGGCGAAGACGCACATCGATGCCGGGCAATTGGCCGAGCTGCAGCGGCGGCTGGTGCTGTCGCACGCCGTCGGCGTCGGACCGTTGCTGGACGACGCGACGGTGCGGCTGGTGCTGCTGCTGAAGATCGTCGGGCTGGCGCGCGGATATTCCGGCGTGCGGCCCATCGTCATCGAACGCCTGGCGGCATTCCTGAAGGCCGGGCTTTATCCCTGTATCCCGTCGAAAGGTTCGGTCGGCGCCTCGGGCGACCTAGCCCCACTGGCGCATCTGGCTGCGCCCCTGATCGGCGAGGGCGAGGTTCGCCTAAACGGGCACATCATGCCGGCGCGCGAGGGGCTGGTAAAGATCGGGCTGGAGCCGCTGGAGCTGGCGCCCAAGGAAGGTTTGGCGTTGCTGAACGGCACACAGGTTTCGACCGCCCTTGCCCTATACGCGCTGCTGAAGGCGGAGGACGTGTTCGCCGCCGCCATCGTTGCCGGGGCGCTTTCGATCGACGCGGCGATGGGCAGCGACGCGCCGTTCGACCCGCGCATCCATGCCGCACGTGGGCAGAAAGGGCAGATCGCAGTCGCCGCCGCCTATCGCCGGCTGCTGGAGGGCAGCGTCATCCGCCGGTCGCATCTCGATTGCGACCGGGTTCAAGACCCTTATTCGCTGCGCTGCCAGCCGCAGGTCATGGGCGCGTGCCTCGATACCATCCGCCACGTCGCCAAGGTGATCGAGATCGAGGCGAACGCGGTGACCGACAATCCGCTGATCTTCGCCGATGAGGGCGACATCCTGTCCGGCGGCAACTTCCACGCCGAACCGGTGGCGATCGCCGCCGACATGCTGGCCCTGGCTCTGGCCGAGATCGGCGCGCTGTCGGAACGGCGGATCGCGCTGCTGATCGACTGCCATATGAGCGGATTGCCGGCCTTCCTGGTCAAGAATCCCGGCCTCAATTCCGGCTTCATGATCGCCCATGTCACCGCCGCTGCGTTGGCATCGGAGAACAAGTCGCTGGCCCATCCCGCCAGCGTCGACAGCCTGCCGACCTCCGCCAACCAGGAGGACCATGTGTCGATGGCAACCTTCGCCGCCCGGCGCCTGCACGATATGGCCGACAATACCGCCAATATCGTCGCCATCGAAATGTTGGCCGCCGCCCAGGGCATCGACTTTCACGCGCCCTTCAAGACCTCGGACGCGCTGGCCGGACCGCTGGGGCTGATCCGCTCGAAAGTGCCTGCCTACGAGCAAGACCGCTTCTTCGCCCCCGATATCGCCGCCGTGCAGGCGCTGATCCGAGCGAGTGCGTTCCGGTCGTCGGTGCCGGAGCTATTGCCATCCTACGCTGCGGAAATTGCCGCCAAACAGGCCTCCATCCATTGACAGCGGCGCAACTTTCGCTAGATTGCGCCGCTTGCTTGGGACCGGCGCTTGAAGGCGACGGGAGCCCAGTCTATGTTTTTGTCCAGCCCGGCGCCGAGATATTGGCAGCAGGTTGGCCCAGTTTCAGGATTGAAGCGATGTTCGCAGTCATCAAGACCGGCGGTAAGCAGTATCGGGTCGTCCCGGGCGACGTCATCAAGGTTGAGCGGCTTGAGGCCGAGGCCGGCGCGACGATCGCGCTGGAAGAAGTGCTGATGCTGGGCGACAAGATCGGCACGCCGCTGATCGCCGGCGCCACGGTTTCGGCCGAGGTCGTCGCGCAGGATCGCGGTCCGAAGATCATCGTCTTCAAGAAGAAGCGCCGCCAGAACTATCGCCGTAAGAACGGCCACCGCCAGGACATCACTGTCCTGCGGATCAAAGACATTTCCGCAGCGTAAGGTAGAGAGCCATGGCACATAAGAAAGCCGGCGGCAGTTCGCGCAACGGTCGTGATTCCGAGGGCCGTCGCCTCGGCGTAAAGAAGTTCGGCGGCGAATTCGTCGTGGCCGGCAACATCATCATCCGCCAGCGCGGCACCAAGGTTCATCCCGGCGAGCATGTCGGCATGGGCAAGGACCACACGCTGTTCGCGCTTGAGCATGGCCATGTCGCGTTCGCCAAGACCCGCGGCGGCCGTCAGGTCGTGAAGGTTATCCCGCTCCCGGCCGAGACCGCCGAAGCAGCGGAATAGCTCGCGTTTAGCCGGGCTCAAAAGGCCCGGCAGCCGGCAATGCTTAAGGGCCTGCATGCCCTTTAGGATCGGCAATGAAGTTCCTCGACGAGGCCAAGATATTCCTGCGCAGCGGTGACGGCGGCGCGGGCTGTACTGCGTTCCGACGCGAAAAATTCATTGAGCATGGCGGCCCCAACGGCGGCAATGGCGGCCGGGGCGCGGATGTGGTTTTCGAGGTCGTCGAAGGCCTGAACACGCTGATCGATTTTCGTTATCGCCAGCATTTCAAGGCCAAGAAAGGCGAGAACGGCCGGGGCAGCGATTGTACCGGCGCCGATGCGCCCGCGCTGGTCATCAAATGCCCGCCGGGCACGCAGGTCATCGATGAGGACGGCGAAACCGTCTTGGTCGACCTGACCCATGTCGGCGAGCGCGTGGCGTTCCTGCGCGGCGGTGACGGCGGCTTCGGCAACGCCCATTTCAAGACATCGACCAACCGCGCACCACGCCGTTCCACCCCCGGCTGGCCCGGCCAGGAACGCTGGGTGTGGCTACGCCTGAAGCTGATTGCCGACGCCGGCATCATCGGCCTGCCCAATGCCGGCAAATCGACCTTCCTGGCGGCGACCTCGCGTGCCAAGCCGAAGATCGCCGATTATCCCTTCACCACGCTGGCCCCCAATCTGGGCGTGGTCCAGGTCGACGACCGCGAATTCGTGCTGGCCGACATTCCCGGCCTGATCGAGGACGCGCACCAAGGCGCCGGGCTGGGCACGCGGTTCCTCGGCCATGTCGAGCGCACGGGCGTTCTGCTGCACCTGATAGACGCGACAGATCCCAATGTCACCAAGGCCTATCGCACGGTCCGGCATGAGATCGAGGCCTATGGCCAGGGCTTGGCTGACAAGCCGGAGATCGTCGCGTTGAACAAGATCGACGCGATTTCGGCCGCCGATCTGGCTGCCGCCAAGCGCAAGCTGGCCCGCGCCACCGGCAAGACCCCGCTGGTCCTGTCCGCCGCGACCGGCATCGGCGTCCGCCAGACGCTGGCCGACCTGCTGCACATCGTCGATGCGCGCCGCACAGCGGAGGAAAAAGCGCAGGACCTGTCCGACCGCGGCATTACGGACGAACCGCCAAGCTGGCATCCGATGGGTAATTGAGGCGACGTTGCCTAAGTCCCTAACAATTCCCCCACTCTCCCTGGCCAAGCGCCTGGTTGTGAAGATCGGTTCGGCCCTGATCGTCGAAGCCGGCGGGGATATCCGCCAAAGCTGGCTGGAGACGGTTGCCGACGATATCGCCCATCTGCGCAAATCCGGGATCGACGCCATCGTCGTCACATCCGGCGCCGTCGCTATCGGCCGCCGGGTGCTGGGCCTGGCCCGCACGCGGATACTGCGCATCGAGGAAAAACAGGCGGCGGCGGCCATCGGCCAGGTCCGTCTGGTCGAGGCCTATCGCGCCGCCTTGGCCCGCCACGGCATCATCGCCGCCCAGGTTCTGGTCACGCCCGACGATACGGAGGCACGCAAGCGCCACTTGAATGCCCGCGCCACGCTGACGGCGCTGCTCGATTTCGGTACGGTTCCCATCATCAACGAGAACGACACCGTGGCAACTGCGGAACTGCGGTTCGGCGACAACGACCGCCTGGCAGCCCGCGTGGCGCAGATGGCGAGCGCCGACACCCTGGTGCTGCTCAGCGACATAGACGGCCTTTATACCGCCGACCCGCGCCGCGACGCCTCGGCCACCCATATCCCGGAAGTCACCGAACTGACCGCGTCGATTGAGGCGATGGCCGGCGATGCGAGGCCTGGCATCAGTACCGGCGGCATGGTGACGAAACTGGCGGCCGCGCGCCTGGCGATGACGGCGGGCTGCCGCATGGCGATCGCCGACGGTCATATAGCGCACCCGCTGGCGGCGCTGCTGGACGGCGCGCGGGCGACCTGGTTCCTGCCGTCAGCCGAGCCGCTGACCGCGCGCAAGCGGTGGCTGGCCGCGCATTTGTCGGTCACCGGCCATGTTGTGGTCGATGACGGCGCCCGCCGCGCGCTGGACAGCGGCAAGAGCCTGCTGCCCGCCGGGGTCAAGGACGTTGCCGGCCAGTTCGAGCGGGGCGACCTGATCGGCGTATGCGCCGTGGACGGCCGCGAGATCGCCCGGGGCCTCACCGCCTACACCGCCGATGAGGCCCGTGCGCTGGCCGGACGACATAGTGGCCTTTCGGAAGCGATTCTAGGCTATCGTGGCCGCGAAGAACTGATTCACCGCGACGATATGGTGCTGCTATGAAACTCTCCGCCGTACTTGCTCTATTCGGCCTGCTGGCCTTCTCGACCATCGGCGTCCCCTTGGCCCAGGCCGCCCCGACCGACGATGTTGCCGATGCGCTGGTCACCGCCGGCAAGAAAGCCGACATCACACCCGACAGCCTGCCCGCTGATTTCGCCCACCTGGCCCGCTTCGTCCGGCATGAAGGCAATGGCATGGTGCTGTTCTCCGACGGCGGCTCGACCGACGGCTTTGTCCGCCATGCCCAGGCGCATTTCGACATCTCACACGCGCCGCGCGCCGCCGGCGACAAGATTCCGTTGTTTTCGGTCGCTTTCGAACTGGTCGACCAGCCGGATTTCAGCTTCGAAGGCCTTTCCTCCGCCCTGGAGCAGCGTCTAGGGACGCCGACCCTCAGTTCGAATCAGACCGGCGCGACATTCCGCACCTGGCTGCTGAAAAACCCGGAGGGCCGCAACTTCACCATCGCCCGCGCCCAGGCATCCGATAACGGCGACCCAATCACCGTCGTTCAGGTCATGCAGAACCGATGAATGTTGGCCAAAATACCGCAGACTTCGATCCGACATCGCCCGAAAGCTATAATTTCTGGGCTACCGAGCATGTGCGCTTCGCCGACCTGGATATGCTGGGCCATGTCAACAACAAGGCCTATGCGACCTATTACGAAACCGCCCGCGTCGCCGCGATGGCGGCCTGCAACCTGACCGACGGGATCGCGGTCGGCATGGCGATGGTCCGGCTGGAAATCGACTATCGCAAGGAAATCCGTTTTCCCGCGGAACTGCGTCTGGGCGTACGGCTGCGCAAACTGGGCAACAGCTCGCTGGCGCTGGCCTGCGCAATCTTTAACGGCGACGTCTGTGCCTCCACATCCTATTCGATCGCCGTGCGGTTCGACCCCAAGACGCGCGCCTCGAAACCGTTCACCGATGAAGAGCGTGGCCTGATAGGGGCTTATCTTTGAGAGTTTATTTTAACGCAGATGACGCACAGGAAGACGCAAAAGACGCGGAGTAAAGAATCACTAACTCGGCGTTCTCCGCGCCTTCCTTGCGACCTCTGCGTTAAATCATTGGCTTCCCGCTATGCGGAATGACGACCGAGGAAACGAAGTCTTATGGATCAATCGAGTCCCGCACCTGCCGCGACCCCGCGCACCGTCCGCCGGCTGGATTACACCCCGCCGGATTTCCGCGTCGCCCATCTGGGCCTCGACTTCGACCTCGAACCCAACGCGACCATCGTCAAAGCCAACCTGAAACTCGAGCGAACCGGTGCTGCGGATGCGCCTCTGGTGCTTAACGGGCGCAAGCTGGAGCTGATCTCGGTTGCACTCGACGGGCGTACACTGAGCCTAGCCGGTTATCAGGTCGACGCCGAGCATCTGACGATCCCGGGCGTCGGCGAAACGGCGGTGGTGGATATCGTTACCCGTATCGACCCGGCGGCCAACACCTCGCTGGACGGACTTTACCGTTCCTCCGGCACCTTTTGCACGCAGTGCGAGCCGGAAGGCTTCCGCAAGATTACTTATTATCTCGACCGGCCCGATGTGATGGCGCCGATGACGGTCAGGGTAACGGCGGACAAAGCTGGGCATCCGGTTCTGCTGTCGAACGGCAATCCGGTCGAACAGGGCGATCTGGCCGACGGCAGGCATTTCGCCGTCTGGGACGACCCGTTCCCCAAATCCAGCTATCTGTTCGCGCTGGTCGCGGGCGACCTGGCCCATATCAACGATACGTTCACGACGGCCTCCGGCCGCACGGTCACGTTGGGCATCTATGCCGCGCCGCCCGACCTCGACAAGCTGGACCATGCGATGCACTCCCTGAAGGCGTCGATGGCGTGGGACGAGCGGACCTATGGCCGGGAATACCAGCTCGATGTGTTCAACATCGTCGCGGTCGGCGACTTCAATATGGGCGCGATGGAGAATACCGGCCTCAACATCTTCAACACGAAATACGTACTGGCCAGCCCCGACACCGCGACCGACTTCGACTATGCCGGGGTCGAGGGCGTGATCGGTCACGAATATTTCCACAATTGGAGCGGCAACCGCGTCACCTGCCGCGACTGGTTCCAACTCTCCCTCAAGGAAGGCTTCACCGTTTTCCGCGACCAGCAATTCTCCGCCGACCAGGCGGGCGAGGCAGGCAAACGCATCGCCGATGTCGACCGGCTGCGCCGCGCGCAGTTCCCGGAAGATTCCGGGCCCATGGCCCATCCGATCCGCCCCGACAGCTATATCGAGATCAACAATTTCTATACCCCGACGGTCTATGAGAAGGGCGCGGAAATCATCCGCATGCTGCGCACCTTGCTGGGCCCGGAGCATTTCCGCGCCGGCACTGACCTCTATTTCAGCCGGCATGACGGGCAGGCCGTCACCTGCGAGGATTTCGTCAAGGCGATGGAGGACGCATCGGGCGTCGACCTCACCCAATTTCGCGTCTGGTACAGCCAGGCCGGCACCCCTGTTCTGACCGTCGCCAACCATTATGACGCCGCAGCCAAGCGGTTCAGCCTGACCGTCAACCAGTCGACCGCACCGACGCCGGGCCAGCCGGACAAAGCCCCGCTGCATGTGCCGATCCGCCTGTCGCTGATCGGCCCGGACGGCAAGCCCCAGCCGCTCGACGACAGCGGCGCCACCGAACAGGTTCTGGAGCTGAAGGGCGCCAGCGCCCGGTTCGATTTCGACAATATTCCAGCCAAGCCGACCCCGTCGCTGCTCCGCGGCTTCTCCGCGCCCGTGCGGCTAGTCAGCGACCTGGGCGGGCCGGAACTCGCCTTCCTGATCGCCCATGACAATGACCCGGTCGCGCGCTGGGACGCGGGGCAGGAACTCGGCGTTCGCGCCATGCTGGCTGGGGCCGGCCAAGGTGCGGCGCCGAACGCCGATCGTCTGGCCGACCTGCTGACCGAGGCGCTGGATCAGATGCTGAAGGATTCGGCGCTGGATCCGGGCCTCGGCGCCCTGATGCTGATGCTGCCCGATGCCTCGGGCCTTGCCGAATATATGACCCCGGTCGATGTCGAGGCGTTGGCAACCACCGCCAAGGCGATCCGCGTAGCGTTGGCGCAGCGTCTACGTTCGTCGTTGCTTAACACCTATGCCAAGACCGGCGGCGATGTGGAGGACGACCTGTCGGCCCAGGCGATGGGCCGCCGCGCCCTGCACAATGCGACCCTGCGTTTGCTGATGGCCGTGCCGGACGCGGAAACGATCGCGCTGGCTGATCGGCAGTTTCATGCGGCGAAGGGCATGACCTTGCGCATCGGTGCGTTGTCGGCGCTGGCCGACACCGACGGGCCGGAACGGGAGACCGCGCTTGCCGCTTTCTATGACCGGCACAGAAGCAACGCCCTGGCGCTGGACAAATGGTTCTCGGTCCAGGCGCGCGCCGACCGGCCGCAGACCCTGAACGATGTCCGTCTGCTGATGCGGCATCCAGACTTCACGACGGGCAACCCGAACCGGCTGCGCGCCCTGATCAGCGCCTTCGCCGACGGTAACTTCACTCGCTTCCACGACCCAGAGGGCAACGGCTATCGCCTGCTGGCCGATATCGTAGCCCATCTGGACGCAACCAACCCGCAGGTCGGCGCCCGTATGCTGGGCCCGATCCGGCAATGGCGCCGTTTCGCCGAACCCCAGCGCGGCATGATGGAAGCAGCGCTCAAGGATTTGGCGTCGCGTGTGAAGTCGCGGGACATCTTCGAGGTGGTCAGCAAGAGCCTCGCCGCACCGGAAGGCTGACGAGCGCCCCGTCATTCCCGCGAAGACGGGCATCCAGAGT
This sequence comes from Alphaproteobacteria bacterium, assembly GCA_965276835.1. Classification (GTDB taxonomy): domain Bacteria; phylum Pseudomonadota; class Alphaproteobacteria; order BOG-932; family Roseiterribacteraceae; genus BOG-932. The sequence continues at coordinate 4,649,410 of OZ255631.1, read as the reverse complement.
TTTTATCCACAGACGGACACAGATTAACGCAGATGTTTTTCGCTGCGCGGCTCAGACCACCGAAGGTGGTCACATTTCGATTTAATCTGTGAAAATCTGTGTCCATCTGTGGATAAACATTCTTAGCCTGGATGCCTGCCTTCGCGGAACGGCGGGATGAACGAGCGACTTCGCGCCAATAAGTTCATTGAAAGTTCCGTATAAGTTGCTATCTTTCCGATATGGGAAAGTTGCATATCAGGACGGAAATCGAGGCCCTTCCCGACCAGATCAAGAAAGGCCGGGGCGCGGTATCCAACCGGCCCAGCGCGCGGTTCGACCTGCCGGATCGCTTCGCCACGGATGACGGCTGGGGTCCGGGTTACGATGTCGAGGCGGGGGACGAGGTTCCACCGAAAGAGGTCGAGTACGTCCCGCGGACCATCCTGGGCGTCGATACCGCGCGCAAGATCATCACCCGCAACAACTCGCCCGATGTCGGCTTCGACCGCTCGATCAATCCCTATAAGGGCTGCGAGCATGGCTGCATCTATTGCTTCGCCCGCCCGACCCACGCCTATCTGGACCTGTCGCCCGGGCTGGATTTCGAGACGCGGATTTTCCGCAAGCCCGACGCGCCCGAACTGCTGCGCGCGGAGCTGTCGGCCCGGAACTACAAGCCCGGCGTCATCCAGCTGGGCATCAATACCGACGCCTATCAGCCGACCGAACGGACCGAACGGCTGACCCGCCGGATATTGGAGGTTCTGGCGGAATTCGAGCATCCGGTCGGCATCCTGACCAAATCGGCGTTGATCCAGCGCGACATCGATATTTTGGGACCGATGGCGGAGAAGGGCCTGGCCAAGTGCGGCGTATCGATCACCACGCTGGACCGATCGCTCGCCCGGATGATGGAACCGCGCGCCGCCACTCCGCCGAAGAGGCTTGAGACGATCCGCGCGCTGCGGGCCGCTAACATCCCCACCACCGCGATGATCGCGCCGATCATCCCTGGGCTGACCTGCCACGAGATCGAAAGCCTCGCCGAGGCGGTCGCCGAAGCGGGAGCAGAACGGGCGGGCATGACGATCGTGCGCCTGCCCTGGGAGATTAAGACCCTGTTCGAGGAATGGCTGCGCGGCCATGTGCCGGACAAGGCCGACAAGGTCTTAAGCCTGATCAAGCAGTGCCGCGACGGCAAGCTGAACCACGCCGAGTTCGGGAAGCGCATGACCGGCACCGGCCCCTATGCCCAGCTGCTCAATCAGCGCTTTGCTCAGGCCGTGAAGCGTTACGGCCTGGATAAGCCGCGCAAACCGCTCACCCTGCTGCGCTTCAAGGTGCCGACGCCGCAGATGTCGTTGTTCTGACTCTAGCGCAGCGGCTTAACGTCCTCCGGCTTCACCGCGTCGGTATAGGCGTTGCCGAAATGGGTGCGGATGTAATTGACCACCATGGCAACCTGCTCGTCGCTCATCATCTTGCCGACCGGCGGCATGCCGTTCCGGCCTTGCAGGACCATCGTCAGGGGATAGCCGGCCACCTCCAGCTTGGTGTTGCCGGCCAGCGACGGATACCGCCCGGCCGCGGCCGCGCCCTTGCCGTCGGCCATGTGGCAGTCCTGGCAGACCTCGGCGTAGAGCGACTGTCCGCTCCGCTCGTCAAAGTTGTCGCCTCTGCTGAAGATCGGCGTGGCATCGTCTGCCCAGGCTAACGAGCCGACGGCGATAATGGCCATCAAGCCCGAAACCACGGTCCGGATCACTGCTTTACCGCCCGCTCATGCAGGCGCGTGACGGCGTTGAGCGCCGATAGGACCGCGCCCTCCTGCCAGGCCGGCAGATAGGATGCATGCTCGCCGGCCAGCACCAACCGGCCGTCGAAGGCGCACAGATCCTCGTAATGCTCCTCCCTGCCCTCGTCGGTCCAATCGCTGGAGCAGCCCAAGGTGAAGGGCGAGCGGTGCCAGGCCACGGCGATGCCGTTTTCGAACTCGGTTTTATATTGCGGGTGGATCTGCGATCCGAAGGCGACCGCGCGCCGGACCCGCTCGGCCGGCGGCAGAGCGGTGAACTCATAGGCATTCGGCCCGTCATAGAGATAGGCGCCTAGAAGCACGCCCTTGCCGCCCCGATTCATGCCGTATTGCGGATAGCCGATGACGTCGATCGGCAGGTCGGTGAAACTGATGCCGCCGAAGATCGCCTCATCCTCCTCCCAGAACCGCCGTTTGAATTGCAGCCCGACCTTGACCGCGGCGGCATAGGGCACCACCGCTATGGCGCTCTTCATTTTCGCGCCGAGATCGGCTGGAATCTCCGCCAGGATCGGCAGCGGAATCGTGCAGACGCACCAGTCGGCGGTTTCAGTGTGCGTAGCCCCTGCCGTCTTGGCGTCTGTCCAGGTTACCGTTACCTGCCGCTCGTTCTGCTGAATGCGGATGACCTTGGCGTTGTATTGGATCAGGTCGCCGACCCGCTCAGCGAAGGCCTTGCCGATCGCATCCATCCCGCCCACCGGCTGGAACATGGTCGTCTGGTAATCGTAGAGAAAGAAGTTGGCGAAATTCGTCCACAGGCCGGACCCAAGCAGGTCGGACATGGCGATCGGGTCGCCGGCGACCGGTTCAGCTCCCGCGCCGCCGCCGCGCGGCTTCTTCCAGCCGCGATAATCCGCCGATTCCGGACCGGCCTTATAAGCGAAGTTCTTGTCGAGCCCGCCCCAGCCACGCAGCGCCTCAAGCAACTGCTCATGGTCGTCCTTGGTCATCATATCGTCGAGCTTGCCCTGGGATGTCGACTTGGCCAGCAGCTCGGCGATATGGCCCTGAAAATCCGCCTTGAACTCCCGGATGCGCACCGGCTGCCGGTCGAACGCGCGCGGCGACTGCAGATAAGCGTTGTGGTTCAGTTGGGTGAACGGCTCCAGCATCACATTGAACCGGCGGCAATAATCCAGGATGCCGTAATGGTGATAGGGAATGCGCCACGGGCCGGGGTTGAAGTAGAGCCCCTTGTCGAAGCCGCAGGTCTGCGTCTCGCCACCCAGCTCGGTGTAGCTGTCGCCGCCGCGCAGGGTCCAGTTCCTGCCACCGGGGCGGCTGTTATATTCCAGAATCCGAACCTTGTAGCCGGCCTGCCGCAGCTCATAGGCCGCTGTCATGCCGGCGATCCCCGCGCCGAGTACCAGCACCGACGTACCCTTCGGCGCGCCCTCCAACCTTACCGGCCCTTTATAGTCCGACGCCTTGGCGAGCCCGAGGCCGGCCATCGCCTGATAGGCAGCGCCGCTGCCGGCGGTCAGGCCGATCATCGTGATCAGGTCGCGCCGGTTGAAACCCCGCGCCGTTTCGCTCGTCATGATTTGGTCCCGCATCGCAAGATCGCACTGCATTGCGCGGGAAAGCACGCCCGCCGTCAAGGCAACCGATTGGATCGGAGAGCGATTTCCATTAGCGTTCCGCCATGCCCGAGTCACGCATGCCCCATAGTCGATTCGAACGGACGTTCGCCGGTATCGTCGTCGGCGTCGATGAGGTTGGGCGTGGGCCGCTCGCCGGGCCGGTGGTCGCCGCCGCGGTCGTCCTGCCCCGCAAGATTCCGCGCGTCCTGGCGCGCGATGTCGACGATTCGAAAAAGCTGTCGTTCGTGGACCGCGAACGATTGGACCTGGAAATCCGCAGCAGCGCCGTCGTCGGCGTCGGCGAGGCCAGCGTGGAAGAAATCGACCGGCTGAACATCCTGCAGGCGGCGTTCCTGGCGATGCGTCGCGCGGTGGCGCAGCTTTCGGTCATTCCCGACATCGCGCTGGTCGACGGCAATGCCCATCCCGGGCTGCCGATGCAATGTCAAATGGTGATTGGGGGCGACGGCATCCATCTGTCGATTGCCGCCGCGTCGATCGTCGCCAAGGTGGTGCGCGACCGGCAGATGATCACGCTGGCGGACCTACATCCGGAATATGGCTGGCACACCAATGTCGGCTATGGAACGCTGGCACATCGCAATGCACTGAAAAAATACGGGCCAACGCCGCACCATCGAACGTCGTTTGCGCCGGTACGTGAATGTATTCTTACAAGCCTTTGACTCGATAGACTCTTGACTGCGGGACTCGCGCACAAGAGAATCGCGCCAAAATGGCGATACCCCTCCCCTTATGACTTATTCTCCATCAGAATTGCCGCTGGGCCAGATTGTGCTCGGCGATTGCATCGAGCGGATGAACGCCTTGCCGGCGGGGTCCGTCGACCTGATCTTCGCCGACCCGCCATATAACCTGCAGTTGCGCGGCTCGTTGCTTCGGCCCGACAATTCCGAGGTCGACGGCGTCGACGACGATTGGGACAAGTTCGCCGACTTCGCGCTCTACGACAAATTCACCCGCGACTGGATGAGCGCCGCCAAACGCCTGCTGAAGGATGACGGCGCGTTGTGGGTGATCGGTAGCTATCACAACATCTTCCGCATGGGCGTGGCTCTGCAGGACCTGGATTTCTGGCTGCTGAACGACGTTATCTGGCTGAAATCCAACCCGATGCCGAACTTCAAGGGCCGGCGCTTCACCAACGCGCATGAGACGATGATTTGGGCGGCAAAGAGTTCCGAGGGCCGGTACAAGTTCAACTATCACGCGATGAAGGGCCTGAACGACGACTTGCAGATGCGCAGCGACTGGATGATTCCGCTGTGCACCGGCAATGAACGGCTGAAGGACGACAAGGGCGTCAAGGTTCACCCGACGCAGAAGCCGGAGGCGCTGCTGCACCGCGTACTGCTGGCCTCAACCGATCCGGGCGACGTGGTGCTGGACCCGTTCTTCGGCAGCGGCACCACCGGCGCGGTCGCCAAGCGGCTGGGCCGCCGCTGGATCGGCATCGACCGCGACGAGACCTATGCCAAATATGCGCTGGAACGCATCCGCCAGACCGAGGCCCTGCCGCGCGATTCGCTGGCGGCCACGCCGTCCAAGCGCAGCGAGCCGCGCGTGCCGTTCGGCCGGGTGGTTGAGCGCGGGCTGCTGTCGCCCGGCACGCTGATCTTCGATGCCGGCCGCCGCCACAACGCGGAAATCTACGCTGACGGCACCATCGAATCGCGCACGCTGCTGGGCGCCTGCCGCGGCTCCATCCATAAGGTGGGTGCGGCGGTACAGAACGCTCCGGCCTGCAACGGCTGGCTGTTCTGGCATTTCGAGGCCGACGGACGCGCGACCCCGATCGATATTCTGCGCCAGCAGATCCGGTCGGAACTGCCGTGAGCCAGAAACTGACCGGCAAACCCTATCGGATATTCATCCGCGACCTGGAAATGATCGCCTCGGTCGGCGTCCACCAGTTCGAGAAGATAAAGCCGCAGCGCATCCGCGTTTCCATCGACCTGATCGTCGGCCCACGGGGCCCGGACGCGACCGACACGGTCGACACCGTTTTGTCCTATGAGAACGTCGTAAAGGCGGTTCGCGCGATTGTGGCAACCGGCCATTTCCACCTGATCGAAACACTGGCCGAACGCATCGCCGCCGAGTGCCTGCAGCACTACACCGTGGTGTCGGCGAAAGTGAAAATCGAAAAGCCGGACATCTTCCCGGATGCCGCGACGGTCGGCATCGAGATCGAGCGGCCGTAGGCTTCCTTTACCTGGCCCTACGTTTTCCCCAGCGCGTGCCGCGCTACCTTTATCATCAGACTAGGCAGCGCGTAGTCGCCGAACTTCTCCGGCGTTACCCACACACCGTGATGGGAATCGCCTTTCCCCGGAATGCAAGCCGTCCACACCGTCAGCGTCAATTCGAAATGCGTAAAGACGTGCCGGACGACACCGGGCAGCACCCGCCACTCTATCTCGACCGGCCCTTGGGGATTTAACGGCATCGCCGCAGCCCATGCCGTCGATGGCACCTCCATCATCCCGCCCAGCAGCCCCTTCTCTTCGCGACGGCGCAGCAGGACCGCACCGGTCCCGTCCACTACCCAGAAGGCGACGCCGGCGCGTCGAGGCCGCGCCACCTTCTCCGCCTTGCGCGGCAAAGTTTCGGCGATGCCCAGTGCCAAGGCCCGGCAGGACTCGCGCCAGGGACAGATCATGCAGTCGGGCTTGCGCGGTGTGCAGACGGTGGCGCCCAAATCCATTAGCGCCTGGGCGAAATCCCCCGGGCGGTCCGGCGGCACCAGCGATTCGCCGATCCGGCGCAGTTCCACCTTCGCCGCCGGCAACGGCGTCTCGATGGCGAACAGCCGAGACAGCGCGCGCTCGGCATTGCCGTCCACGGCGGCGGCAGGAATGTCGAAGGCGATGGCGGCTATGGCACCCGACGTGTATTCGCCGATGCCGGGCAGCGCCCGCAGCTTTTCGCGGTCCACCGGAAAGATGCCGCCATGGCGCTCCACCACGGCCTTGGCGCAGGCATGCAGGTTGCGGGCGCGGGCGTAGTAGCCAAGGCCGGCCCATTCGGTCAGCACGTCGTCCAACGGCGCGGCAGCCAGATCCGTGACGGTCGGCCAGCGATCGAGGAACCGCTGGAAATAGGGGATGACCGCGGCGATGGTCGTCTGCTGCAACATGATTTCCGACAGCCACACGGCATATGGCGGCGTTCGCTGTCCCGCCGGCGCGCGCCAAGGCAGGACACGGCGGTGCCGGTCGTACCAGCGCAGCAACTGGCCGGCGAAATCGGGTTTGGAGGCTCTAGCTGTTTTGGGCATGGCGGGCTTATACATAGCCGATGTCCGGACCTCGCCATATGTCACGCATGATCCCTGAAGTTGCCGGGAAGGCGCTGGGCAAAAAGGGCTTGGGTTACGGCAAGCTAGTCACCGACTGGGCGATGATCGTCGGAGCCGACCTGGGTCAGGTTACCGCACCGGTCAAGCTGTCGTTCCCGCGGGGCGAACGCACCGATGCGACGCTGACCATCGACATCGTGCCCGCCCGCGCCATTGAGGTGCAGCATTCGATGCCGCAATTGATCGAGCGGGTGAACGCAGTGTTCGGCTATCGCGCCGTCGCCAAGATCAAACTGGTACAGCGTCCACCCGACCGCGCGCCGCCAATGACGAACCTGCGGCCATTGAGCCCGACAGAAGAAATCCAGCTCGTCGAACTGACCCACAACGTGGTCGACGACGAACTGCGCTCCGCGCTGGAAGGGCTCGGCCGGGCGATTCAGGCGAGCAGGCGCTGACCCCTACTTGCTTTTCGGCGCGCGGACTTCGATATTTCATAAAGTGAAGTTCTGCGCGTAATTTGGGGAAGATCATGGAACGGCTTTTGATTTCCGGCGGCACCGTGGTCGACGGCACCGGCAAGCCCGGATACCTGGCAGATGTGCGTATCGCCGATGGGCGGATCGCGGAGATCGGACCGAATCTGCAAGCCCAAGCCGGGGAGCGCGTCGTCGAAGCCGCCGGCTGCCTGGTGACCCCCGGCTTCATCGAGAGCCACACCCATTATGACGGCACGATGTGGTGGCAGCCCGACCTCGACCCGCTGCCCGGCTACGGCGTCACCACCACGATCATGGGTAATTGCGGCTTCTCGGCCGCACCGATTTCCGACGATCCTTCCGTGCGCGCTGAGATCGCCAAGATCTTTTCCTTCTTCGAGGACATCCCAGAAAAACCGTTTCTGGACGAACTGCCGTGGGACTGGCGAACTTGGTCGGAATATCGCCGATCGATGGAAGCCAACCTCAAGATCGCCGCCAATTACGGCGCGTTCGTCGGCCATCTGGCGATCCGGCTGGCGGCGATGGGCCAAGCGGCCTGGGAGCGTGCAGCGACTCCGGCGGAAATTGACCGGATGGTTGCGCTGCTGGACGATGCCCTGAAGGCGGGCGCCATGGGCCTGTCGACCAACCTGCTGGACCATGACGGCGCCGGCCGCCCGGTGCCGACTTTCAAGGCCGACGACGCCGAATGGACCGCGCTGATCGGCACACTCGCCCGCTATCCCGGCGTGTCGATGGAGGTGGCGCTCGACTTCGTCATCCACATGACCGGCGCGAGCTCGATCCGGAAACTGGCGAAACTGTGCGACAACCACAAGGTCCGCGTGCAGTGGGCAGGCGGCGTGCCCAACCTGAAATTCCAGGAGGCATCCGTCGCCGAGGCAAAGGCGATGCATGCGGAATTCAAGGCGCGGGGCAAGGATTACTGGGCCGGGTATGCCCATGTGCCGATCACCAGCGTCATCAATATCCGCGCCTCGCTGATTTTCGCCCAGTCGGACGAATTCGTCTGGCATGAGCTGGTCGAGGCCGACAGCGACGCGAAGAAGCTCGCCTTGCTGAACGACCCGGACTGGCGGGCGCGGGCGCGCGACAGCTGGAACCACAAGGCGCTAAAGCATTCGCCGTTTGGCAATTCGGAAAAGCTGATCCTGCTGGATTCGGAGAACGGCACCGGCCCGCTCAACATCAAGGTGGCCGATATGGCGCGCGAGCGCGGGGTTCATCCGTCCGACGCGCTGGCCGACTGGTTCATCGCCAACGGGTTGGACAGCACCATCCATATGACCCCGTTCGACATGATCGACGATGTGGTGGCCGAGTTGCTGATCGACCCGAAAAGCGTCGGCAATATCAGCGACGCTCCGGCCCACGGCCAGATGTTTTGCGGCGGCGGATACAACATGGTGCTGTTCGACGACTGGGTGAAAACCGGGCGTCTGTCGGTAGAGCAGGCGGTCTATATCATGACCGGCAAGCTGGCCGATTACTTCAACCTGACCGACCGTGGCACGCTCGCCGTCGGCAAGCGCGCCGACATCGCCGTGTTCAATCTGGACGAGGTGGCGATGCGCGACATCGAAAAGGTGCGCGACGTGCCCAATGGCGACGGCGGCATGACCTGGCGCTGGACCCGTGGCGCGGCGCCGATGCGCCTGACCCTGGTCAATGGGGAACCGACCTTCGAAGGCGGCAAATTCACCGGCCGCTTCCCGGGGGAGATGGTCAGCCCGACGATTGGCTAGAGTTCCTCAGGCAAAGGTTTTCGAACCCTTGCTGCGTATTGGGGATCGGAGGCGGCATATCGAAGGAAATTTGACCGCGCAACGTGAAGGCTAAGCTCTCCGTTCGGACCGCCGAGGACCAATTCGGCATTGTGTTCGTCCTGTCCGTCGTCCTCCCACCAACAGATGGGACACATTTCAAACCCACCTCGGCCATAGAGGGTTTTGAATTTGCAGCAGGGGCAACGGTAAGTCAGTACCGGCTCGGTTGCTCTGGAGATATTCATGAACCGCTCTGTTTAGTTGGCCTTTGGACGGGTGAGGCTACTTCCCCTCCCTAATCATCCCCAGAAACTTCAGAATCAGCGCGTTCGTCTCATCCGGCCGTTCCATCTGTACCATGTGGCCGGCATGGGCGATCATCTCGACGGCGCGCAGGTCGCTGTATTGGCTTTTCAACTGGCCTAGCGGGTCCTCGCCATGGAAGCCCTCCAGGTCGACATCGTGCTCGCTGCCGATGAAATAGAACGGGGCCGGGTTTTTCTTGCCCTCGAACTGCTTGCGCTGCTCCCAGCGCAAATCCATCGCACGATACCAATTGAGACCCCCGGTAAAGCCGGTGCGGCTATATTCCGAGATATAGAACTCCAGCTCCAGCTCGTTCAGCCATTTCCACGGCAGCGGCGGCGGGTTGGGCAGGACGCCGCGATAGGTCGAGCCGGGCGGGTGGTTCCACATGTCGAGCAGATGATGGTCGCCCGACAGCGCGTAATAGACCTTGGTCAGGAACTCCCGCGTATGCTCGTGCAGGTCTTTGTCGGCAGGGCCATAGGGCTCGAAATAGGTGATGTGAGTGAAATGTTTCTTCGTCATCTCCCGCGATTCGGCCAGCGGCGAGATGGCGGGGTTATGTGGGGCGACCGGGTTCTCCAGCCCGATCAGCGCGCGCACGCGATCCGGGTGGCGGAAGGCCAAGTCATAGGTCGCGAACACGCCGAAATCGAGACCGATGAATACCGCCTCCTTCTCACCCAGATGGTCTAGCAGCCCGACCAGATCGCCGACGGTATGGTTGCAATCATACTTGCTGGGATCGGCCGGCGCCTCGGTCTGGCCCATGCCGCGCATGTCGAGCGCGACGACCCGCCAGCCGGCCTTGACGATCACCGGTATCTGATGCCGCCAGGAAAACCACAGATGCGGAAAGCCATGACACAGCACGACGAGCGGCCCCTGCCCTTCCTCGATCCAGTGCATGTCGATGCCGTTGATCTTGGCGTATTTATGTTCCCAGTTCGCCATGCTGGCGTTCCCCTTGAATGCTTTGTGTGGGGGGAGCCTAGCAGGGGAAGGGGCATGCGTCATCGCCTTGGCCCATGCTTCTTATGTAGGGTGAAATACGCTTCGCTATTCCACCCCACGTTTGCAGCTTTCCCACCCGTCATGGCGGTCCCGACGCTCCTGCCGATAATTCGTGATTTCCAACCGAATGCCGTCCGGGTCCTCCAGAAAGGTCGCCACGTAATCCGGGGCATATTCGGGATAAAGCTTGGCTTCGGTCGCAGCTATCCCAGCCACGCATAGATCCCGCGCGGCTGCTTCGACATCACCGGCAGTGTCGACGCGCAGGCAAAAATGATGCAACCCGGGACTATAAGGGTCATGCTCGCCGAAAGTCCTGGCAGGGCGCAACACGAACCCGAAATGGCGGTTGTAATATTGAATATGCCGGTCGCCGCCGATCGCGAACTCGCTTTTGCGAAAACCCAGGATCGGCATCAGCCGGTCATAGAATTCCGTCGACCGCGCGAGGTCGCAGACGGCCAGATAGATATGGTCGATGCCGGTGATTTCGGGCATCGCTGATCTCAATCGCCGCTATGATTGCCGACCAGGACTTCGCGTTTGCCGACATGGTTGGCGGTGGAGACGACGCCTTCCTTTTCCATCTTTTCGATCAACCGCGCGGCGCGGTTGTAGCCGATCTGCAGATGCCGCTGGACGAAGCTCGTCGAGGCCTTGCCCTCGCGGGCGACGAGCGCCACCGCCTGGTCGTAGAGGTCGTCGCCGGAGCCGCCGCCCTCTTCGCCCAAGGCCAGGGCCATGTCGTCCAATAGCTCGTCGTCCTCGGTCACATCGTCGACATAGTCCGGCTCGCCCTGGGTCTTCAGATAAGCAACAACCTTTTCGACCTCCTCATCGCGCACGAACGGCCCGTGCACGCGGGTGACACGGCCACCCGCCGCCATATAGAGCATGTCGCCCTGGCCCAGCAGCTGCTCCGCGCCGGACTCACCCAGGATCGTCCGGCTGTCGATTTTGGACGTGACCTGGAAGCTGATGCGGGTCGGGAAGTTGGCCTTGATCGTGCCGGTGATGACGTCCACCGACGGGCGCTGGGTCGCCATGATCAAATGGATACCGGCGGCGCGCGCCATCTGCGCCAGGCGCTGGATCGCACCTTCGATGTCCTTGCCCGCCACCAGCATCAGGTCGGCGAACTCGTCCACGATCACGACGATATAGGGCAGCTCTTTAAGGTCGAACGCCTGATCCTCGAACACCGGCTTGCCGGTATCGGCATCGAAGCCGGTCTGCACCTTGCGGGTCAGCGTTTCGCCATTGTCCCGCGCCTCTTTCAGGCGCTGATTGAAGCCGTCGACATTGCGCACGCCGAGCTTGGACATCGCGCGATAGCGATCCTCCATCTCCCGCACGGTCCATTTCAGCGCGACGACCGCCTTCTTCGGGTCGGTCACGACCGGGGCCAGCAAATGCGGGATGCCTTCATAGACCGACAGTTCCAACATCTTGGGGTCGACCATGATGAAGCGGCATTTTTCTGGCGGCAGGCGATAGAGCAGCGACAGGATCATGGTGTTGATCGCCACCGACTTGCCCGAACCGGTCGTGCCGGCGACCAGCAGATGCGGCATGCGCGACAGGTCGGCGACGACGGGCAGGCCGCCGATATCCTTGCCCAGGATCAGCGGCAGCTTTACGGCCCCGGTCTGGTACCCGTCATTGTCCAGCATGCCGCGCATATAAACAGTCTCGCGCCGCTGGTTCGGCAGTTCGATACCGATCACGTTGCGGCCGGGAACGACAGCGACGCGGACAGCGAGTGCGCTCATCGAGCGGGCCAGATCGTCGGCCAGGCCGATGACGCGGGAGGATTTGGTGCCGGGCGCCGGCTCCAGCTCATAGAGCGTGACGACCGGGCCCGGGCGGATATTGACTATGTCGCCCTTGACCCCGAAGTCGGACAGGACGCTGCCCAGCAATTCGGCGTTGCGCTGCAGGTTGCTTTCATTCAGTTCCGGCGAACGCGATTCGGGCGGCGCGGCCTGCAGTAGGTCGTGCGGCGGCAGGATATAGTCTGTCGGGTCCGGCAGATTGAATGCCTGCTGGCGCGGATCGGCAGTTTCGGCCTTTTTAGAGCCCAATGTAATGCGCGCGGCTTTGCGGTCCTTGACCGGAGCCTGCATCGGCGCCGGCCGGACGTCATTAACCACCGGATCCTGGCGGCGGACTGCCGGCTTGACGCGCCGCTCCGTAACCTCGTCGTCATCGGTTGCCGACCGGCGCAGGTTGAAGCTGGGCAGGCGGAAATGAAAGCCGCCACGCATCCACGACACGGCGGCGGCAACACCCGCGAAAGCGCTGCGCCAATCGGCATAGCGGATTCCGAACGCCCCCGAGAGCAAAACCGCGGCCAGCACGAGCGAGACCAGCCAGGCGGCCCAGATCGCGCCTGCGCCCAGGAAGCCGGCGAGCGGCTGCGCGCCGAGATGTAGAACGGCATAACCGACGCTGCCCCCCATTGTGGCGTTGAGCGGCCATGAACGGAACGGCGGCAGGGGCGCGATCACCGCACCGGCGATCATCAGCGCCGGAAACAGCAGGAACAGCCGCGCCCACAGCGGCAGATGGGTCCGGTGGCGGAGCGCCCGCCCTCCCCAGGCAGCGATGGCCGCCGGCAACAGATAGGCGGCCAGACCCAGAGTCTGGATGAAGATGTCCGAGAAATAGGCGCCCAGCAGCCCCAGCAGGTTATGAACGCCGTGCATCAAGGGCACAGGCCGGGCGTTGTTCCACGACGGATCGCGCGGGTCGAACGTCGCCAGCGCCGCAACCAGGATCAAGGCGAGCGCGATCTGCGCCAGGCCGGACAGTTCGGTAAGGCGGCGGCGGACGAATTCCTCGGCCCGGTCGGGCATGAAATTAGCGAAGCGCGAGCCCCGCGACGAGGTGTTACGCGGCAAGGCGCGGGCAGCGGATACAGGCATGGGATCAGCCTCCCTCAGGCAAGAAGTCAGCGACGCGGTAAAGCGCGTCGCCTAGCATTGCGTCGTCATGAACTAGGGCCAGACGCACATAGGGTGCACCGGGATTGATGCCGTCGGCGCCGGGCCGGCCGAGATAGGCGCCGGGCAGCACGCGGATACCGGCTTCGCGCCATAGGCGGGTCGCTGTTTCCTCTCCGTCGCCGACATCCAGCCACAGGAAGAAGCCGCCCGCAGGCCGGTAGAACTTGCCCTTTCCGGCAAGCGCGGCTTCGGCGATGTCCAGCTTGGCGCGGTAGATGTCGCGCGTTTCGACGGCGTGCGCCTCATCCGACCACAAGGCGGCGGAGGCGGCCAGAATCGGCAGTGGCGGCGCGCTGGACGCATAGGTGCGCAGGCGCTGCATCAGCGCGACGATCCGCCGATCGCCGGCGATGAAGCCGGAGCGCAGGCCGGCCGCGCTGGAGCGTTTCGACAGGCTGTGGAACACGACGATATTGGCGAACGGATCGTCGCCGTCATGACCCAGTGCGACAGCCGCCTCGAGCGTGCCGGGCGGCGCGGATTTGTCCCAGATCTCGGCATAGCATTCGTCGACCGCCAGCACGAAGTCATGGCGCCGGGCGAGCGCGATGGCGCGCTTCAGGTAATCCAGGCCGGCGACCGCGCCTTCGGGATTGGATGGGGTGCACAGATAAAACAAGGCTGTACGGTCCAGCAATCCGGTATCGAGCGCATCGAGATCGGGCAGGAAGCCGTTTGCGCGGCGAATCGACAGCGGGATCGCCTCGGCCCCCGCCAGCCGGCCCGCTGCGGCATAGGTGGCGTAGCTGGTATTGGGGAACAGCACGGCCGTGTCGGTACGGCCCATGTCTTGCGCGGCAACGGTCGCAATCTGGAACAGGGCCTCGCGTGTGCCTTGTACCGGCAGGATCGCACGATCGGGATCGACGGTGCCGTCGGGCAGGCGATAGCGGTGGTTGAGCCAGCCGGCGACCGCTTGGCGGAATTCTGGGGTGCCGGCGATCGGCGGATAGCGGCCCCAGTCGCCGGTATGGCGTGCCAGGGTCTGCGCTACCATCGGCGGCGGCGGGGATTGCGGCTCGCCCACCGCGAGATTGAGCGGCTGGCGGCCGGCAAAAGGCGTGACCTTGCCCAACAACCCGGCCAGCCGGGTGAAGGGATAATCGGTCATGCCGCTCAGCCGAGCGTTCAACATTGTGTGCGCCTGCCTTCGAACATCCTGCCAACAAATCAGCAGGGGATTCTATCCGCAGACGGCCATGCGCACAAGCAAAGTTAGAGATTCAGAACGTGAGTCGAGGGGCTTACGGGGATTCCCTGTGATTCCGCTTGAATTGTGCGAAAGACCGATGATTTCAGATCGGTTTGGTCGCGCCGATTAAGGCGGCTGCGATCAGCAGGGCATAGAGCACCAGCGAGGCGATCGAAGCGATATCGATGGCCCGCGCGATTCTTACCGGAACCGGCGCCCGAGTCTCGGAAAGCTCGTCCAATGCCGGCCGCAGACGGTGCATCGCCTCACCGATTTCCAACGTCGGCAGCGGGATCAGCCCGAACAGCGCCATCTTAAGCCCCAGCCATTTGGCGGTCAGCTGGTCGCCCCAATACAGCTGGTAAACGCCATAGACCAGGAAAGCCAGGCCGCCCAGCACCATCAAGGTGCCCTCGATCTTGCGCAGCAGTTGCGCCCGATCGGTTTCCGATTCGCGCGGCACGCTCCACACGAACCAGACCCAGGCCGCGGTGACGAGCCAAGCGGCGATGAGCCATGGTCCCTTGACCGGCGATCCCCAGTTTTGGGCCAAGGTCAGGCCCAGCGCGGGTGTCAACGCGAAGGCGGTCCGCGGAATCCGGTCGATCCGCATCGCCAGCCTGAGGGTAAAGCCGCGATGTTCCGGGTCCAACCTGGGCGAGCGCGCCTGACGCAGCAACGACAACACCCCCAGATGCCCGCCGAACCAGCCTGCGAACAGCAAAACGTGAAAGAAAATCAGTACTGTATAGAAATCCATGCCCGCCCCGCGCGTCCCTGCGACTCGACGATGTTAAGACATACGAGTCGAATTCAGAACAACGGCATAGCGTGAACGGACGTTCCCTATTCCGCTGAGTGAGTATCCGGCTCCCGGCCATCGCTGGTCAGCAGACGCTTCAGGCGCGGCACGACCCAATGTTGCAGGTCGTCGAACACCGTGAAGACCGAGGGGATAACGACGAGGCTGAGCAGGGTGGAGGTCACCAGCCCGCCGACCACGGCGATCGCCATCGGCGAGCGGAAGTCGGCATCGGCGCCAAACCCGGCGGCGATCGGCATCATGCCGGCGATCATCGCGACCGTGGTCATGACGATGGGACGGGCGCGCTTATGGCCGGCGTCGATCAAGGCGTCGATGCGGTTCATCCCCCGGTCGCGGATCGCGACGATGGCGTATTCGACCAGCAGGATCGAATTCTTGGTGACGATGCCCATCAGCATCAACAGCCCGATCATAGCAGGCATCGACAGCGCCTTGCCGGTCAACAGCAGCGCGAACAGCGCACCGCCTATCGACAGCGGCAGTGCCATCATGATGGTCGGCGGCTGGAAGAAATTGCCGAACAGCAGCACGAGCACGGCGAAGATCAACAGCAGCGAGGCGGCCAGCGCCGTGCCGAAATCCTTCTGCAGCACGCCCATCTGTTCGGCATTGCCGTATTTCGCCAGATGCACCTCGGGCGGCAGATTCTGCAGCATCGGCAGCGCGTAGATCTTGTTCAGCACCGGACCGATCTCGTTGCCCGCCACCAGGTCGCCCTCGACCGCGATTTTGCGGCTGCGGTCGAACCGGTCGATCTGCGCCGGGCCCGCGCCCAGCGTGATATCGGCGACGGATTTCAGCGGCACCGAGGCGCCGGTGGATGTTGTCACGCGCAGATTCTCGATGGTGGAGATATCGTTGCGCGCTGCGGGATCGAGCTGCACGCGGATCGGCAATTGCCGATCGCCCATCGAGAATTTGGCGAGGTTCTGGTCGATGTCGCCCAGGGTCGCCAGCATGGCGATACGACCGATCTGCTGAACCGAGACACCCAGGCGCGCGGCCTCGTCGAAGCGCGGCTTGATCAGCACCTCGGGACGCAGCAGGCTGGCGGTCGAGGCGACGTTCACAATCTCCGGCATCCGGGTCATTTCGGCGGTCAGGTGTTCGGCCGTCTGCTCCAGGACCGGGCCGTCGTCGCCTGACAGAATTACTGAAATATCCTTGTCGCCGAAACCGGTGCCGGCGAAGCCGAAGCGGATTCCGGGGATTGCCAGCAGCGCTGGGCGCATCGAGGTTTCGAACTGCTTCTGGGTCATCTTGCGGTCGCCGCGCGGCACCAGCTTCACAAACATGTTGGACTTGCGGATGTCGCCCATACCGCCCATCGACACCAACACATGCGTCACTTCCGGCCGCGTATGCAGCAGGTCGGCGATGCGCGAGGTCACCGCGTCGTTCTCGGCCAGGGTCGAACCCGGCGGCAGTTCGATCTGCAATTCGGACTGCCCCTGGTCGGTATCGGGGAAGAACCCGGTCGGGATGAAGGGGATGAGCGCGAGCGAACCGATGAACACCAGGGTCGCGCCCCACAACGTGATCCAGCGATGGCCAAGCCGCCAACGGAAGCGGCCAAGCGAAACCCAGCGTTCGCTGAGCGACCAGCGCAGCGCCCGCAGATAGAAGGTCAGCCACGGCGGCGGCGCTTCCTCGGCATGGGGCTTCAGGAAATAGGCTGCCATCATTGGCGAGATCAGGCGCGCGACCAGTAGCGAAAAGAACACCGCAACCGCGACCGTGATACCGAACTGACGGAAGAACTGGCCCGGCACGCCACCCATGAAGCTGACCGGCAGGAAGACGACGATGATCGTCGCGGTGGTGGCGATGACCGCCAGGCCGATCTCGTCTGCCGCCTCCAGCGCCGCCTCGAAGGGCTTCTTGCCCTGCCGGATATGGCGGACGATGTTTTCGATTTCCACGATCGCATCGTCGACCAGGATGCCGACGACAAGCGAGAGGGCGAGCAGCGAGATGCCGTTCAAGGTGAAGCCCATCAGCTTCATCACGGCGAAGGTCGGGATCGCCGACAGCGGCATGGCAATGGCGGAAATCAGCGTCGCGCGCCAGTCTTTCAGGAACCAGAACACGACGACGATCGCCAGGATCGCACCCAGCGCCAGGGCATCGACCGAGGCGCGGAAGGTTTCGCGGGTGAAGTCCACCGACGAGAAGACCTGCTTGAACTCAAGACCCGGATAGCGGGCCTTCAAAAGGTCGATCTGCTTATAGACATTGTCGGCAATGGTGACGTCGCTGGTATTGGGCGAGCGCTGGATGTTGAACGACACCACCGGCACGCCGTCATAGCGCGCCGCCTGACGTTGCTCGGCCGCGCCGTCGATCACCTTGCCCAGTTCGGACAGACGGGCCTTGCGGCCTGAAGGCAGGCTGATCTCGGTGTTGCGCAGATCCTCGACGGTGCGGGCGCTGCCAAGCGTGCGGATCGACTGTTCGGACCCGCCCAGTGTGCCGCGGCCGCCCGGTATATCGACATTCAGCGCGACCAGTTGCGCGTTGACCTGGTCGGCGGTGATGCCGAGCGCGATGAGCCGTTCAGGGTTGAGTTCGATCCGGACCTCACGGTCGACGCCGCCAATGCGGTTGACCACCGCGACGCCCTTGACCGACAGCATCGCCCGGGAAATCTCGTTGTCGATGAACCAGGACAGCTGTTCGGTATTCTTCCCGGGAGCGACGATCGAGAAATAGAGAATCGGCTGGCCGGCGATATTCACACGCTCGACCGAGGGTTCCAGAATGTCCTGCGGCAAGTTCTGCCGGATACGGGAAACCGCATCGCGCACATCGTTGACCGCGCGGTCGGTATTGGTGCCGATCGCGAACTCGATCGAGGTGACGGAGCTGCCATCCGTCAGGGTCGACTGGATATGGTCGATATTGCCCAGGCCTGCGACGGCGTCTTCCACCTTACGGGTGACCTGCGCCTCGAACTCGCTGGGCGCGGCGCCCGGCCGGCTGATCGTCACCGTCACCATCGGGAAATCGATGTCGGGATTGTCCGTGATGTCGAGCGACATATAGGACAGCACGCCGGCGATGGTCAGCAGGATGAAGAGAACGATCGGCGGGATCGGATGGCGGATCGAGACCGCCGAGATGTTGAACCTCATTTCGCCGAAGCCTGGGCAGGAGCATCGGCGGCGGGCAGGGCCTCGGCCTTGGGCAGCGGCGCCTCGACCCGCACGAGGTCGCCATCCTTGAGGTATCCGGCCCCGGCCACCGCGACACGGTCACCAGCGGAAACGCCGCTCAGGATTTCGACCCGGCCGTTCCGGCGGGTGCCGGTTTCGACCATGTGGATCTTGGCGCGGTTGTCGTCGCCGACGACGAAGATCGCCGGCTTGGCATCCTTGAACACCAGCGCTTCTTCCGGAATCTGGACAACCTTGTCGCTGGTGCCGGTCTGGATTTCGCCATGCACGAACATGCCGGGCTTCAGCGCCGGATCGACCGGCAACGCGACATAGACGATGCCGATGCGCGTCTGCGGATCGACGGTCGCGCCGACAAGGCGGATCTTGCCGTCGAAGCGGCGCGTGCTGCCGGCGTCGCCGACAGTGACAGTCGCTGTCTGGCCCGCGGTCAGGCCGGCCAGGTCCATCTCCGGCACCTCGGCGCGCAATTCGACCCGGCTGTCGCGGATCATGCGGAACATCTCCGCCCCCACCTGCACGACATTACCCAAGGTAGCGGTGCGCTTTGAGATCACCCCGTCGGTCGGCGCACGGATTTCAGTCTGCGCCAGTTGAGCCGCGCGCTCGTCGCGCATGGCCTTGGCGGTCGCCAGCGTTTGGCGGGCATAGTTCACGTCCGCCTGCGCTGTTGTCAGCGTCGTCGCCCGCTGTTCGGCGATCTGGCCGCTGATATAGCCGTTCTTCGATAATTCCTTGGCGCGCCGCACGTCGGATCCTGCAGTGCCGGCCATCGCCTGCGCCTTCAGCACACCGGCGTCGGCCTGTGCGACCGAGGCGTCGGCCTGCGCCAGTTCAGCCTTCAGCACGGAATCGTCCAGCCGCGCCAGCAACTGACCCTTGGTCACGCTGTCGCCTTCCTCAACCGCGACCTCGACGATCGCAAGGCCGCCGGCCTCCGCGCCGATCGGCAGCTCGTCCCAGGCGGCCAGCGATCCATTCACGACCAGCGAACGTCCCATCGGCGCCTGGGCGACGGCGGACACCGTGATGGTCTGGGTCGGCGCCACGGGCGCGACCGCCGGCTTGTGCGACAGGCGGCTGGCAGTCACCCCGGCGACGACCAGCGCCACCAGCGCGGCCGCGATGCCGAACTTGCCCCGGCGGGTCCGCATCCATGCCAGGCGGCGCCCGCGCATGACCGCGTGCAGCGGAGATATCTCGGCAATGGCGTCCACGCCAATGTGGGGCAGGTCCTCGTTGAAAGCGGAGGGGACGGGTTTCAATTGCGCAGACATTACGCGGCCTCGGGTGTATTTCAAGTTATGAATTATTTACTTTTTGAACTTATTGCAACTGCGAGCGACGAACACCGGCGCATTTGCAGAAAGCATGCCAAGGCCGCAAAACTTGAGAAACCGCCATGTTTTGCAACGCAATATTATCCGAAATGACATTTTCCCTCAACCGCGTTGAGGATTTTCGGGAACCTGTCTTCGACCAAAGGCTTTCAATTTTCGACGAACCGCGTTGAGGGTGGAAGCAATCAGCCCAGAATTGCCGTTGATTGAGGCCATTTCGTGGCTCTTTGGCTGCTGCGCCGACAGTTGCACATCTGCCCTACGGAACCCGGCCCTTGCGCCGCGGCGAAAGCAGCCCGACCTAGAATCCGATAGCCGCGCCGAACACCCTTGGGATCCTCGGCCGGCAACATGGAGTGTTCAATGTCCGAAAAGAAATCGACCGGCGTCCGCGCGGCTACGCTGACCGCGACCGCCGCACTGGCCTTGTCGGTGGGCCTGGGTCTTGCCCCCATATCGGTACAGGCCACACCGTTCGCCCCCAGCTTTGCCCCCCTGGTCGACCAGGTGAAGGGCGCGGTGGTGAACATTGCCACCACCGAAGTCGAACAGGATGCCAGCGCCGAAAGCCAGGACGACGACGGCCAGCAGATGCCGCCACAGATGCGCGAGTTCCTGCGTAAGTTCGGCGGCCAGGGCGGGGGCATGCGCCAGTTCCGTTCCGGCCCGGTCAAGGCGTTGGGTTCAGGCTTCATCGTCGACGCCTCGGGCTTCGTCGTCACCAACAACCACGTCGTCCGTAACGGCAAGGATATCAAAGTCACGTTACAGGATGGGACGACGCTGAACGCCAAGGTGGTGGGCACCGATCCGGTCGCCGATCTGGCAGTCCTGAAGGTCGAGGCCGGCCATCCCCTGCCCTTCGTTCCGTTCGGCGACAGCGCCAAATCGCGGGTCGGCGACTGGGTCGTTTCCGTCGGCAACCCGTTCGGCCTGGGCGGCACGGTGACGGCGGGTATCGTCTCGGCCAGCGGCCGCGACGTGCCCAGCGAACAACACTCCGCCTATCTCGACTACCTGCAGATCGATGCGCCGATTAACCAGGGCAATTCCGGTGGCCCGACCTTCAATGACGACGGCCAGGTTATCGGCATCAACACCGCGATCTATTCCCCCAATGGCGGCGGCAGCGTCGGCATCGGCTTCGCCATTCCCTCCAACATCGCCAAACCGATTGTCGAGGAGCTGGAGAAGACCGGATCGGTGACGCGTGGCTGGCTGGGCGTCCAGATGCAGGCGATCACACCCGATATGGAGGACGCGCTGGGCTTGAAGAGTACCAACGGCGTGGTTGTGGCCGACGCGATTGCCGAGGGCCCGGCGGCAAAGGCCGGGGTAAAAAGCGGCGACGTGATCGTCGGTTTCAACGACGACGCGATCAAAAGCTCGCACGAGCTGGCGCTCGATGTCGCCAACACGCATCCGGGCCAGAAGGCGCAGTTGAAGGTTCTGCGTGACGGAAAGGAACAGACCCTCGCCGTCACCATTGAGAAGCTGAAACCCAGCAAGGTCGTGGCCGACGCTGGCGATACCGAGGGCTCGAACGGCGGTCTGGGCCTCAGCCTGGCGCCGCTCGACAAGAACGCGCGGCGGCAGCTCGGCCTGTCCAGCTCGGCCTCCGGCGTGGTCGTATCCGACGTGAAGCCCGACAGCCCGGCGGATCAGAAGGGCATCCGTAGCGGCGACCTGATCGTCCAGGTCGACAGCACCAAGGTGGAGAGCCCGCGCGACGCCGCCGATGCCGTGAAAAAGGCTGCCAAGGCCGGCAAGAAGGCTGTTCTTCTGAGAGTGAGCCGGGACGGCAACACCGCCCTGGTTCCGGTGCCGTTGGAAAAAGGCGCGGGCTGAGCCTTCGCGCCTGATATCGGGCAATCTCGCGGGGCCATCGCGGACGGTCCCGTGAGATTCCATTCAAGCCCGTCCCCCATGCGGGAATAATTCCAGCTTTCGATTCGTCGAGATCACGAGTCAGTGGTGTCGGACCAGCCCTGATCCCCTTGGAATAGGAGCTGGACATGACACGACACATCTTATTTCCCATAGCGCTAGCAGCCTTCACGATTTGGGCGGCGGGGCCGTCGCTGGCCGGCAACATTCTACCGCCTCCCGGAACGCCCGCGAGTACTTCGACCGTGCCTGCCAATGGCGATCTCAACCCCTATGGCGTCGCTTTCGTGCCCGCCGGCTTCCCAAAGGCGAAGGACGGGCTGGTTCCGGGCGATATTCTCGTCTCGAACTTCAACAGCAAGCAGAACCTGCAGGGCACCGGCACGACCATCGTCCGCGTGCCCGCCAGTGGCCCCGCCTCCGTGTTCTTCGCCGGGCATCCGCAAACCGGCCTTACGACCGCGCTCGCGGTCCTGAAGGCGGGATTCGTTCTGGTTGGAAACCTTCCCGCCCCCGACGGGTCAACCAAAACGGCGCAGCTCGGCTCGCTGATCGTCATCAATCCTGCCGGCCGCATCGTCGAAACGCTCGGCGTTCCGATGAGCGAGGGCCCGTGGGATCTGACGTCCTATGAGACCGGAAACTTTGTCAAAATCTTCATGGCGAACGCGCTGAATGGGACGGTGAAGCGCATGGACTTTGTGTTGGGGCGCGGGCCGCTTGGGATCGACCTGGTCGCCCAGGCCGAAATCGGCGCGGGCTATGTCCATAAAGGCGATCCAGCGGCGTTTGTCGACGCCCCGACGGGCGTTGCCTATGACCCGAAGCAAGATGTTCTGTACGTCGCCTCGACTGGCGACAACGCGGTTTACGCGATCGACCATGCCGGCGATCGGACAACCTCGATGGTAAAGGGGCGAACGGTCTATAAGGACGACAAGCATCTTCATGGCCCGCTCGGCCTTGCGCTTGCCCCCAACGGGCACTTGCTGGTGACCAACAACGACGCGGTGAATTCGGACCCGAAGCACCCGAGCGAGATCGTCGAATTCACGACGGCAGGCCAGTTCGTCGCGCAATTCTCGGTCAACAAGTCGCAAGGCGGCGCGTTCGGCCTCGCCATCGAGGCGACGGGCGCTCACACGGCACGTTTCGCCGCGGTCGACGATATCTTGAACGTGCTCAAGGTCTGGAAAGTGAGCTTCTGACCAAAACGCATAGCAGCGCCGCGCCGGATAACACCGGCGCGGCGTTTTTCTTGGGTTAGGGTTTGCCCGTTGTCAAAACCGCACGAAGCCGACCATGCCCCATCGCTTCATCCTCGCCGACGTCTTCACCGACCATGCGTTCGGCGGCAACCAGCTTGCCGTATTCCCCGACGCGACGAACGTACCCGAGGCGCTGATGCAGGCCTATGCACGCGAGCTGAATTTCTCGGAAACGACCTATGTCCTGCCGCCGCGCAAGCCGGGCCATTCGCACCGCGTTCGCATCTTCACGCCGACACAGGAAATTCCGTTCGCCGGCCACCCGAACCTGGGCACGGCGGCGGTGCTAGCCAGCCTGCTCGGCGCCGACACCGATTTCGTCTTCGACGAGAATGTCGGGACCGTCAAAGTCACCGCGCAGGCTATCGGCAAGAGCTGGCAGGCCGAACTGACGCTGGAGAACGGGGCAAAGATCGAGCCTGCCGAAAAAGACCCCGCGCGGCTGACCGCGATGCTTTCGCTGCCCGCCGGTAAAATCGGCCCGCGCCCCGCTTGGTGGGCCGGCGTCGGCTTACCCTTCTTCTATATGACCTTGTCGGATTTCGACGCGGTCGCCACCGCGCGCTTTGACACCAGCGTTTGGGAAACCGTCCTGCCGCCCGGGCCGCACCATACCCGTGATGTCTATGCCGTCGCCGGCGACTTCAACCCGGGCGGACGGCTGAAAGCCCGCATGTGGGCCCCTGCCGACGGCATTCCGGAAGACCCTGCCACCGGCAGCGCCGCCGCCGCATTGGCCGGCAGCCTAGCCGCCGCCCTGCCCGACACCGACGGCGAATTCATCTGGACCATCGAACAGGGCGCGGAAATCGGCCGTCCCAGCGTACTGATCGCAACCGCGGTCAAACGCGCCGGCCAGGTCGTGCAGATCCGCGTCGGCGGCGACGTGGTGATCGTCGGACGGGGCGAGTTCGGGTAACTGCCATTATTTCTCGTCATTGCGGGCGGAGCGAAGCAATCCTGAGCCTCTCGCCCAACTTCGGCGCGGGGGTGACTCATGGATTGTCGCGTAGCTGCGCTCCTAGCAATGACGAGGTCATCCTAGAGACATCTCCAAAACGCTCCGCTAGATTCCCACACACAGCATCAGCAGGAGAGACCGATGGGCGAACGAGCGGATTTTTTTGAGAGCGCCAAGCCCGGCATCGTCGATTCCGACATCAATAAGGCGGCCCAGGCTCTCAGGATCGCGCAAGGCTGGAACGCACTGCCGGTGACCGACGACAACGGCATTATCTCCGCCATCGCGATCAAGCTGTATTTGGCCAACGACACCACGGAAACCTTCATCATCGAACGCTTTCCGGCGCTGGTCCTGAAAAAGCTGATCGACAGGCTCGAGAAGGCGGAATGGGATACGAAAAAGGTTCTGCCGGACAGGGTGTGGCCTGGCCAACCCGGGACCAGGAGCCCACTGAACAGGCCCTAGGACAGGTACGCGATACTATACTATTGTTGCCGCAACATAATCCGACAACGAAGGACCTGAGGATGAAGGGAATTCTAGCAACCACCGCGATAGCGGTGGGACTTTCGGCTGGCCAAGCGAACGCGGCCTGCGTACATCAAGATATCGGCGGAACCTGGGAGTTCTATGGCGATATTTCCGTCCCGTTCCTTCCCTTTGAACAGGCCCTGCGCTGCACCGTGCATATTGACCCATTAACGGGTGCCATAGGGCACGGATCGCCTTGCGCGTCATCGGGTATCGGCGGCGGCGCCGTAACGCACGGGACAGTCGATCTCGGCAACGCCGTACTCGTGGACCCGGAGAACTGTACGTTCCATATCAACTTCCACGCGCTTGCAGGCCGCATTCTCATCGTCAACGCGCCCCATGCGACGATGTCTTTGAGCAAAGAACTGGTCGCGGGTCTCGTCGGCGTCGATATGGGCGGTTCGACCTTTTCGATGGTGAAAATTCGATAGCGCGGTCAGCCCCGCCGCCCGAACCTTTCGCCGAACAATCCGTAGGACGCGTCGTCGGGCCACTTGCCGCTCATGCGGACCGGCTCGGCGCCGAACACGCCCTTCTCCACATCGAACGAATCGCGGAAATGGCGCCACCAGTCCCACATGCAGGTGCGGTGGGCGATGCGCCATTCGCCGTCGCGCCGGGCGAATTTGTCCAGGTAACGGCCGCCGACGAACATCTCATAGGGTTCGCCTGATGCCCGGCGACGGCGCTCATAGGCGTGGTAATAGGTTTCGACATTGGCTGCATCGCCGTCGATTTCGATCGTGATATTGCCCAGCATGTGCTGGCTGTATTCGACCTGGGCCAGCAGCGGGACGCACCAGCCGATGAAATCATAGGCGTTGCCGTTATAGAGCCCATGATCGTCGATCGCGTCCGGCCAATAGGCCGATTGCAGCATTGCCTTGTCGGCCCGGTCTATGCCCCGGCAATAGCGATGGAGGCAATCGCGGATCGCCTCACGCGATTCAATTCGGTCTTGGCGGGTAAGGAGTTCTTCGAGCATGCTGCTGCCTTCGCGTGAGGGACCATGACAAGCACGAAAGTCTCGCGGATTATCAAGGCAACGCGCAAGACGATTTACCGGGCGCTGACGGACCCGCGGGCGTTGGCTCAGTGGCGAGTGCCCGACGATATGACCGGCACGATACATGAGTTCGACGCCCGGCCGGGCGGTACCTATCGGATGTCGCTGACTTATGCCCACGGCTCCAGGCGCGGCAAGACGGCGGCCGCCACCGACACGTTCCAGGGCCGCTTCGCCGAGTTGGCCCAGGACCAACGGGTGGTCGAGCTGATCGACTTCGAATCCGATGACGGAGGCTTCGCCGGCACAATGCGGCTGACGACCAGCCTCATCGATACTGCGGACGGCACCGAGGTCACCATGTTGCATGAAGGACTTCCGGCGGGCGTCCGGCCGGAAGACAATGAGGTCGGCACCCTGATGTCGCTCGCCAAACTGGCCCGGCTGGTGGAGTAAGGTTTCCATTCGTTAT
The DNA here is from genome assembly GCA_965276835.1 of Alphaproteobacteria bacterium. Lineage (GTDB taxonomy): Bacteria > Pseudomonadota > Alphaproteobacteria > BOG-932 > Roseiterribacteraceae > BOG-932. The sequence continues at coordinate 4,623,442 of OZ255631.1, read as the reverse complement.
TGCCAGCGCAGCCAGGCAATGACGAAGCCGGTTACTCCGCCGGCTTCCGGTCGAACGCGCCACGCCCCAGCAGACGGTCGCGGATTTCGTCGGTCGCGGCGGCGATTGAGCGCAGATCTTCCTGCCAGACCTTGTCCATCTCCCCCATCATCTTGGCGACCGCCGGCCGCGCCGCCACTTCGCCGAACCAGCGGCGCACGTTGAGATATCCGTCCCAATTGCCGCCCCATTTGGCAGCGCGGTCGCGGGTCCAGGGAAAGGTCGCCATATCGGCGATGGAATAATCGTCGCCGGCCAGAAACCGCGCCTTGGACAGGCGGCTGTCCAAGGCTTCGAACGCGCGCACGGCTTGGGTACGGTAGCGGTTCTCGCCATATTCGTTGCCGGGCGGCGCGAACATCTTGAAATGGGTGTACTGGCCGAACATCGGCCCGACCGTCGAAAGCTGCACCGCCAGCCACTCCAGCGCCGCGTAGCGCGCCCTGCCCTTCGGCGCCAGGAAGCGGCGGTATTTCTCCGCCAGATAGACCAGGATCGCGCCGGACTCGAACACTGTCATCGGTTCACCGTCCGGCCCGTCATCGTCGAGCAGGACCGGTACTTTTTTATTGGGATTGATGGCAACGAATTCCGGCGTGAAGTTCTCGCCCTTCCACACGTCGATCCGCTTGATCGCGTAGGGCACGGCCAGCTCGTCCAGCATGATCTGGACCTTCTGGACGTTCGGACTGGACATGCCGAGGAGCGTGAGCATCAGGAGTTTCCGCTGAGTTCAGGGGTGGTCGTCAGCATGTTGTCATCGACGAAATGCTGCAAGGATTCACGATAAGCGTAATTGAGGTTCAATTTCTTGATCCGCCATGCCCCATCGTCGCATTCGACGAACACCATCCGGTACTGGCCGAACCCGGCCATGATTTTCATGCCGCCGATCATCACCAGATCCTGCAGCTTAAAGATGCCGTGCGCCTCATTGTCGGAGATAACGAAGATTTCCGGGTTGTGGCCGAAATGGCTGAGCCGCAGGTCCGGCCGGCTCTCATTCGCCTCCAGCCAGGCGCAGATTTCAGCGCGGCCGTTCTTGCACCAGGCTGGGTTGCCCCAATCGCCGGTCGCATCCTCCGTGAACACGTCCGGCAGTTCGTCGAACAGCTTGTAGTCGAGGCAGCGCCAATAGCGATACATGACATGCGCCGCGGCATCCTTGATCTCGATGATGCGCAGCCTTTCTTCGACGGACTTAGGCATCGGCTTCCTCCTTTTATCGTTCAGCGATCCACCGTCGCCATCACCCACGGGGCGTAACGCGGGCCGGAGATTTTGTCCGGCGCCAGGGCATCGTCCAACGTCTTCATCTGCGGGGCATCGAGCGTGATGTCAGCGGCGGCGATGTTCTCCTCCAGATACGTGCGGCGCTTGGTGCCGGGGATCGGGACGATGTCGTCGCCTTTTTGCAGCAGCCAGGCGAGCGCCACCTGGCCGGGCTTAGCTCCTAGGTCCGCCGCGATCTTTTGCACGATGGCGGCCGCCTGCATGTTGGCGTCGTAATTCGCGCCCTCATAGCGCGGGTCGGTGCGGCGGAAATCGCCCTCCGGATAGTCCTCGGCGCGCTTGACTTCGCCGGTCAGGAAGCCCCGCCCCAGCGGGCAGAAGGGCACGAGGCCGATGCCGAGTTCGCGCAGCGCCGGAATGATCTGAGGCTCCAGGTTGCGTTCCCACAGCGAATATTCGCTCTGCAAAGCGGACACCGGGAAGACCGCATGGGCGCGGCGAATATTGGCGACGCCGCATTCCGACAGGCCGAAGAAGCGAACCTTGCCTTCCTTAACGAGATCGCCGACCGCGCTCGCTACATCCTCCATCGGCGTCTTTGGATCGACGCGGTGCTGATAGAGCAGGTCGATATGGTCGGTCTGCAGACGCTGCAGCGACTCCTCGACCGACTGTTTCAGAAATTCGGGTTTGCTGATCCGGTTGTCGGTTCCCGGCGGGTTGTCGCGCAGGCGAAATCCGAACTTGGTGGCGATCACCAGTCTGTCGCGCCGGCCCTTGAAGGCGCGGCCGAGCAGTTCCTCGTTCTTGAACGGGCCATAGCCCTGCGCGGTGTCGAAGAAATCGCAGCCAAGTTCGATAGCCCGATCCAAAGTCGCCAGCGATTCGGTTTCATCCGCCGGCCCATAAGACTGGCTCATCCCCATGCAGCCAAGGCCGATGGACGAGACTTCAAGCCCCTGTGTGCCGAGCTTGCGTTTGCTCAAAGCCATGAATGCGTCCTCCCGTATCGTCCGACTATACGCCAGGATTTGGATTTTACCCGTTCCAGGTGCGCGCGGCTGGATGGAAATTGAAACGCCAAGTTTAAGAACCTTGACCTGTCTACCGCTCAGCTGACCGCCGCGATTTCCAGCGTGCGGCGGGAGGTGGCGGTGCCGCGGTGGTCTTGGGCGATCAGGGTGTAGACGGCAGGCAAGACGAACAGGGTGAACAGGGTGCCGATGGTCATGCCGCTAGCGATGACGATGCCGATAGAGACGCGGCTGGCGGCGCCGGCGCCCGAGGCCATCAGCAGCGGGATGACGCCCAGCACCATCGCCGCCGTGGTCATCAGGATGGGGCGAAGCCGAATCCGCGCGGCATGCTGGATCGCGGTGCGGCGGTCGACCAGCTCGTTGCGCTGCATGTCGTTGGCGAAGGTCACCATCAGGATGCCGTGTTTGCTGATCAATCCGATCAGCGTCACCAGCCCGACTTGGCTGTAGATATTCACCGTCGCGCCCGGCACCTGCAGAATGTCGCCGAAATACAGCGGGATCAGCGCGCCGCAGATCGACATCGGCACCGATACCAGGATCACCAGCGGATCGCGCAAGCTCTCGAACTGCGCCGCCAGCACCAGATAGATGATCAGCAGCGCAAAGCCGAAGGTGACGACCAGCGCGTTGCCTTCCTCAACATATTGCCGCGATTCCGACAGGTAGGAATGGTTGAACCCAGCCGGCAACAGCCGCTTCGACACATCCTCGAGGAATGCCACCGCCTGCCCCTGGGTCGTGCCGGGAAACGGCACCGCCGAGAAGGTGGCGGAGTTCAACTGGTTATATTCGACCAGCGCGTTCGGCCCGGTGCCGTCCTCGATCGACACGATGGTCGACAGCGGGATCTGCGCCCCGCTGGCCGTGGTGACATAATATTTGGTGAGCTCATCCGAATTCAGGCGCTGCGCCCGCGCCACCTGTGGAATCACCTCGTAAGACCGTCCGTTCAGCGCAAAGCGGTTGACGTAATTCTCGCCCACCATCGCCGCCAGCGTGTTCGAGATCGACTGCATGGTGATGCCGAGATCGTTCGCCTTGGACCGGTCGATCTTCAGCGTATAGGTCGGCGTGTTGTAGTCGAGGTCGCTGTCCTGGAAGGCGAACAGGCCGCTCTTCGCCGCCTCAGCCTTGATCTGGTTCATGACCTGGAAGATCGTCTGATAGCTGTCGATCGACGAAATCACCATCTGCACCGGCGGACCGCCGATGGAGCCCGGCAACGAGGATGGGCCGAAGATCAGGATGCGCAGCCCGGTCGAGGCGAAGGCCGCCTTTTGCAGTTCCATCATGATCTGCGCCGAGGAGCGGTTGCGCTCGGACCACGGCTTGAAGTGGAAGACGAACATGCCATTGTTCAACGCACCGCCCTGGCCGTTGAAATTGACGATGCGCTCCAGCTCCGGAATCTTGGCGACGCGGTCATAGAACTGACGGCCATAGGCGTCGACATAGTCCAGATTGGCGTATTGCGGCCCCTTCAACGGGCCGAACAGATAGCCCTGGTCCTCCGGCGGCGCGAGTTCCGTGCGCGAACCGGTATAGAGGAAGAAAATGCTGCCCAGTACCACCGCAGCGAACAGCATAACGGCCGGACGAAAATCCAGCAGCCGGTCGAGCCACGCGGAGTAAAAGTCGGTCAGCTTGTTGTAGAGGGACTCGACCAGATGCGGGAACTTGCCGTCGTCCATGTCGCGCGTCAGCAGCGCTGCCGACATGACCGGCGACAAAGTGAGCGCGATGATGCCCGAGATGATGACCGAGCCCGCCAGCGTGAATGCAAATTCGCGGAACATGACACCGGTGATGCCCGACAGCAGGCCGATGGGCGCATAGACCGCAGCCAGCGTGATGGTCATGGCGATGACGGGACCGACGATCTCCCGCGCGCCGACCAACGCCGCCTGGACCGGCGACAGTCCCTCCTTGATATGGCGGTGCACGTTCTCCACCACCACGATAGCGTCGTCGACCACCAGCCCGATTGCCAGCACCATGGCGAGCAGGGTCAAGAGGTTGATCGAGAATCCCGCCGCCAGCATCAGGGCCGCGGAACCCACGAGCGACAGCGGGATCGTCACCAGCGGAATGGCGACCGCCCGTAAGGATCCCAGCGACAGGAAGACAACCAGCACGACGATGCCCACAGCCTCCGCCAGGGTGTGCGACACTTCGTCGATCGACGCCTGGATATAGAGCGTCGCGTCATAGACCACCTTGGCCTTGAAGTTCGGCGGCAGGTTTGGCGCGATCTCCGCCATACGCTTGCGCACCAGCTTCGCCGTGTCCAGCGGGTTGCCGGTCGGGGCCTGGTTGATGAGCATCATCACGGTCTTGCGGTCGTCGATCCAACCCGACTGGGTCATCTGCTGCTGGTCGAGCTCAACCGTTGCGACATCCTTGATCCGCACCAGCGCGTCGCCGGTTGCCTTGATCACCATGTTCTGGAATTGGTCGACATCGGTCAGCCCGGTGTCGGCGTTGATGTTGGCGACGGTGAAATAACTTTTGGTCTGGCCGGGGGCCGACTGCACGTTGTTGGCGCGCAGCGCGTTGGCGATATCCTCACCCGTCACCCCGCGCGCCGCCATTTTTTGCGGGTCGAGCCACAGCCGCATGGCGAACACGTCGGCGCCGGCGATATCGGCCGACCCCACGCCCGGCACGGTCGACAGAACCGGCTGCACCGTGCGACCCAGATAGTCGGTGATCTGCGGCGGCTTCATCTGGTCGCTGGAGAAGCTGAGGATCATGATCGCGCCGCCGGCCGCGCCCAGCGCGCTCTGTTTGGCCACGACCGGGTCGTTGGCTTCGCGGGGGATCTGATTCTTGACCTGCTGAACCTTGGACATAACCTCGGTTAACGCCTTGTTGGCGTCGTAGTTCAGCTGCAGATAGACGGTGATCGAACTCCGCCCCTGGGACGAGGTCGCGGTGATGTAGTCGATCCCCTCGGTCGAGGAGATCGCCTGTTCGATCGGCGTGGTGATGAAACCCTGCATTAGGCTGGGCGCGGCGCCGGGATAGGTCGTCGAAATGCTGATCGATGCGGATTCCAGGTCCGGAAACTGCCGGATCGGCAGCCCCATCAGGGAACGCAAGCCGATAAAGAAGATCAGCGCGCTGAGGACTGCCGCCAGCACCGGTCGGCGGATGAAAAGATCCGTGAAATTGTGCACAGGATAACTCTAGTAACGCGTCGCGCCGGGCTGCGTATTCAACACGTTGCCGGGCATGATCGTCACCGGCGAACCGTTATTGAGGCGCAGCTGGCCGGAGCCGGCGACCCGCTCGTCACCCTTAAGACCGGACAGGACCTCGACCTTGCCGTCGAACCTGTCCCCGGCCTTCACATAGGTGCGCGTCGCCTTGAGGATCGGCTGGCCCTTGTCGTCCTTGCCGTCTTCCGCGATCACAAAGACGGAATCGCCATACAGGCTGTAGTCGACCGCCGTTTCCGGCAACACGACCCTTGGCGGGCCGTCGGGCAGTACGACCGACACATTGGCGAACATGCCGGGCAGCAAGGCGTGGTCGCTGTTGTCCAGCGTCGCCTGCACAAGGATGGTGCGGGTCTGCTGGCTGATCTGCGGCTCGATCGCTGTGATCGCCGCCTTGAACACGCGGCCGGGATAGGCGTCGGCTTTAAGCTCCGCCGCCTGGCCGACCTTGACCTGGGCGGCGACTTTTTCCGGCAGGGTGAAATTCGCCCAAAGCTGCGACAGGTCGGTCAGCGTTACCACCGGGCCGCCGGGGTTAAGATAACCGCCGACATTGATCTGGCGCACGCCCAACTGGCCCGAGAAGGGCGCACGGATCAGCTTCTGCGCGATCATCGCCTGGGTCTTGGCGATCCCGGCCATAGCCTGGTCGCGCAGGCTCTGCTGCTGATCGACGGCGGCGCGGCTTTGGAAATCGCGGGCGGACAGGGTTTTGTCGCGGTCGAGATTGGCGGCGGCGACACGCTCCATCGCCTGATAATTGGCAAGGTCGCCCTTTTCCGGCGCATCGTTCAGCTGCACCAGCGGATCGCCCGCCTTAACCTCCGCGCCCGGCTTGAACATGACGTCGGTGATGATGCCGCCAACTTCGGGCGCGACCGTCACCTGGTGGACGGCCTGCAAAGTGCCGATGCCGGACAGATATTTCGGCACAGCCCGCATCTCGGCCGTGACCGCCGTGATCGGCGTCGGCGGCGGCTTGACCGCCATATGCTCGGCGATCACGCCGGACATGAACCGATGATAGCCGATAAAGACGGCTATGATCCCGATCAGCACCAAAGCCGTGATGGCCAGGGCGCGAATCTGGCTGCTCCGCACCGGCTTGGCGCGGTAGGATAAAGAGCCTGAAAGTTCGCGTGCGGGCACAGGATCCAGCGGCATAAAACTACTCAAAATCGTGCCGCCACGGTGCGACAGCCTATCGCCGGGTAGTCTATACGTTTTTACTTCAAAAAAGGAAAGATGCTGCGATTGCGAGCGAACGGTTTGTTCGCGCTTTCTCTAACGCGTGCGCCGTTGCAGGATCGTCGCCGTCAGCGCCACAGTCGAAGCCACCGCGATGATCAGCGTTCCCAAGGCATTGATCTCCGGATTCACGCCCAGTTTGACCGACGAGAAGATCAGCAACGGCAGGGTCGTGGCGCCTGGGCCGGTGACGAAGGCGGTGATGACGAAATCGTCGAGGCTGAGCGAAAAGCTGAGCAGCCAGGCCGCCGCCAGGGCCGGGGCGATCAGCGGCAGGACGACGGAGAAAAACGCCGCAAGCGGCTTGGCGCCAAGGTCTGCCGCCGCCTCTTCCAATGCCGGGTCCAGGTTGGCGATGCGCGACTGGATCACCACCGTGGCATAGGCGACGGCGAAGGTGATGTGGGCGACGGTGATGGTGACCGCGCCGCGCCCGTGCGGCCAACCGGTGTAACGCTGCAGCAGCACGAACAGTAGCAGCATCGACAGGCCGGTCGTCACCTCAGGCAGCACCAAAGGTGCGGCGACCAGGCCGGACAGCAGGGACTTGCCGCGAAACCGGCGGAACCGAGTCAGGGCATAGGCCGCCAGCGTGCCGATGATAACCGCCCCGGTCGAGGCGGCCGCGGCGATGCCAAGCGACAGGCGCAGCGCATCCAGCACCCGCCCGTCATGCATCAACTCGCCATACCATTTGGTCGAAAAGCGCGACCAGACCGTGACCAGCCGGGATTCGTTGAAAGAATAGACGATGACCGAAAAGATCGGCGTGAACAGGAACAGATATCCCAGAACCAGGATCGCGCCGCCGCCGATCTTCGCGCCTCGTCCGGCCTGCATCAGACGCGCCCCGTCGAGGCTTGGCGGCCCTGCAGCAGATAGAGCGGCAACGCCAGGGCGAGCAGCAGCAGGACGGCGATGGCGGAGGCGACCGGCCAATCGCGGTTGGCGAAGAACTCGGTCCACAGCACCGTGCTGATCATCGGCAGCTTGGCCGAGCCCAACAGTTCAGGGATGACGAACTCGCCGGTTGCCGGCACGAACACCAGCAACGCACCGGCGAAGGTGCCGGGCCAGGACAGCGGCAGGGTCACGCGAAAGAACGCCCTCCACGGCTTGGCGCCCAAATCGGCCGCCGCCTCAAGCAACGTCCAGTCCAGCTTTTGCAGAGTGGCGTAGAGCGGCAGTACCAGGAACGGCAGATAGGCATAGACCATGCCTATCATCACCGCGATCGGCGTGTTGAGGATCACCAGCGGCTGGTGGATGACGCCCAGCCACAGCAGCAGGTCGTTCAGCAGGCCGTTTTCCTTGAGGATGCCGATCCAGGCATAGACGCGGATCAGCGATGAGGTCCAGAACGGCAGGACCACGAGCATGACCAGCAGCGGCTGGATGCGCGCCGGCGCGCGCGCCATGACATAAGCCATGGGATAACCGACCAGCAGGCAGAGGACCGTCGTCGCCCCGGCCACGACCACCGAATCCAGAAAGGCGATGATATACAGGCTGTCATCGGCCAGCAGGAAATAGTTGTTGAAGTCCGGATTGAAGGCCAGGTGGCCGTTCTTCACCGTGATGAAGAAGTCGATCGGCGGCGCGCCATAGCTGCCGGTGGAAAAGCTGATCGCCAGCACGATCAGGAACGGCGCCAGGACGAAGATCAGCAGCCAGATGAGCGGCAGACCGATGACCGTGCGTTGTCGCGCGTTGACGTTGCTCACCGCGTCAGCACCACTGGCGCTTCGCGGCCCCAAGAGAGATAGGCGCGGTCGCCCGGCTTGGGATCGTGATCCTCATGGGTCGCCGCGACCCGCACGACCACGCCGCCATCGGTCCGCACGCGATAGACCTGGAAATCGCCATAGAAGGCGGCGGCCTCGACAATGCCCGAAGGCCACGGGCCGCCCGGCGGCGCTTCGTGGCTGAGATCGATACGTTCGGGGCGGAGCGCGATCCAGCCTTTGTCGGCGAGCGATTCCGTCGTGGCGCAGGTTACGCCGACGCCGGGCAGGTTGACCCTGTTCTCACCCGCCGGCTCCGCTTCCAGGATGTTCGCCGCGCCGATGAAGTCGGCAACGAACTTGCAGCGCGGATGCTCATAGATCTCGCGCGGCGCGCCCACCTCAATCACCTTGCCCTGATCCATCACCGCGATGCGGGTGGACATGGCGATCGCCTCGTCCTGATCGTGGGTGACCATGATGAAGGTGATGCCCAACGTCTTTTGCAGCCGCATCAATTCGAACTGGGTGTATTCGCGCAGTTTCTTGTCCAGCGCGGACAAGGGTTCGTCGAGCAGGAGCACCTTGGGGCGCAGCACGATGGCGCGCGCGAGCGCCACGCGCTGCCGCTGGCCGCCGGATAGCTGGCTGGGCTTGCGCCCGCCGAGGCCCGACAGGCGGACGAGATCCAGCGCCTCCTCGACACGGCGGGAGATCTCCGCCTTCGGCAGCTTTTCCTGTTTGAGGCCGAAGCCGACATTGCCGGCGATGGTCATATGCGGAAACAACGCATAGGACTGGAACACCATGTTGGTCGGCCGCTCATAGGCCGGCATGGCGGTCACGTCGGCGCCGTCGATGAAGACCCGCCCCGCCGTCGGCGTCTCCAGGCCGCCGATCAGCCTGAGCAGCGTGCTCTTGCCGCATCCCGACCCGCCCAGCAGGGCAAACAGCTCGCCGCCCTCGATATCGAGCGTCACATCGTCCGCGGCGACAATGTCGCCATAGCGCTTGGTCAGCCCTTCGACCCTGATCAGCGGTGGCATGTTTCTCCCGTGACTTTTACCCGCAGCACCCTGGCCGAGCGCCCTGCGATGGGGGATGCGACATAGACGCTCACAGCCAGGCTCATATCAGGTGCCGGACCGGATACGGGTCCAGGCGCGGCTGCGCAACCGGTCATAGGTGCGCGAGGCGACGGGGCCGGTGAACAGGGTCTTCAGGATTTCCGGCGTCGGATAGGTTTGCGGATCAGCCAGCAGGTCCGGCCGGACGAACTTTTCGGCGGCCTTCACCCCGGTCCGCGCGTTCACGGTGTTGGCCGTGTCGGCCATGACCTCGGGCCGCAGATTATAGTCGATCCATTTCAGCGCCAGGTCCAAGTGCGGCGCATCGGCCGGGATCGCCATTGAATCGATATATTCCAACGTGCCTTCCTTGGGCTGGTGGAATTCGATCTTCACGCCGTTGCCGGAATCGCGCGCCCGGACGCCGGCGATCACGATATCGGTCGAATAGCCAAGCGACAGGCAGGCGTCGCCGTTCGCCAGGTCGTTGATATAGCCGGAACTGTCGAACTTCCGGATATAGGGCCGGATTTTCATCATCAGGTCGCTGACGGCCTTCAGGTCGTCCGGCTTTTCACTGTCGGTGTCGCGGCCGAGATAATGCAGCAGGACCGGCACCACGTCGCTGGGCGAATCCAGCACGGTAATGCCGCAGGACGCCAGCTTCTGCGCATTTTCCGGTTTTAGCAGCAGGTCCAGCGAGTCGAAGGACACGCCGGGCAGCAGCGCTTGCACCTTCTTCACATTGACGCCCAACCCGACGGTGCCGGCGATATAGGGCACGGCGAACTTGTTGCCCGGGTCGAACTTCTGCATCGCCGCCAGCAGGTCCGGATCCAGATTGCCCCAGTTCTTCAGTTTCGAATGGTCGATCTCGGCATAAAGCCCGGCCTGGATGCCGCGCGCCAGGAACGGCACGAAGGTGGGTACCACGACGTCATAGCCGGAACTGCCGGCGGCGAGCTTCGCCTCGACCGTCTCGTTGGTGTCGTAGACGTCGTAATTGACCTTGGCCCCGAACTCCTTGGTGAAACCCGGAATGACGGTGGGGCCGATATAGTCGGACCAGTTATAGACATTGACGACCAGATCCTCGGCCGAAACGCGGGGCGCATCCGCCGCCATCACGCCGACCAGTGCGACCGCACCGAAGACCCAGCCCGCCAGTTTCATGCCCATCCGCCCGAACAGCCAACTCTATTCGCAGCTTAGGGGTAATAAGGACGGTTGCAAGTCGGGAAATGATTCAAGGAATCGGCGTCGCACGTATCTGGAGCGGTTGAAAGGCCGTCTAAGAAAACCTGACAAGCTGAGTTCAATTGCATAAGTTGAGACGATGAGCATTCACACTCAAACGATGCACGTCTTTCTCATCACTTTCGCGCTTTGTGTAGTCATTCCGGCGATTATGTTTTATCGGAAATGGCTGGTCCGGGGCGGCTTGACGATGTTCGCGGCCCAGTTCTTGCCCGTGCTATGGGAACGATTTGCCATTGCCGACGACGCACCGCCGGTGACGGGGCCCTTATTATTGATGGACCCTTTACTGATTTCGTTTACGCCGATTTCCCTTGGAGCGATCATTATTGGAATCCTTAGACTGATCTACCGCTATCGCGCGCGGCGGGGCCGACAGAGATCAGCTATTTCAAACTGAACCCACTACCCACGCACTCCGCTGCCTTGACAGACCCTGCGCCTGCGGGTTTCGTCTCGCGCCAACGCGCGGCCAAAATCCGCGCCGTCCGTTTGAGGGAAGTCCCGGTGTTCAAAACTGTTCTCGTTGCGTGGTTCGCCGCCGCGACGCTCTGCCTGTCCTTAAGCGCCTATGCCCAGCGTGAGCCCGGCTTTCCGACATTCTCCCCGCCGCCGGTGACGGACGTGCACGGCAAGGAATTGTTCGCCCAGCGCTGCTCCGGCTGCCACGACCAGCCGGGAAGCCGCGCGCCGGCCACCGCGTATCTGTCGACCCGGCTGCCGAGCGAAATCATCTACACCCTGCTGCATGGCGAGATGCAGAATCAGGCCGCCGGCCTGTCGCCGGATGACGTCACGTCGCTGGCCCGTTTCCTGACCGGGCGGGAGGTGATCCCCGACGCGCCGATGGATGCCAATATGTGCAAGTCCCCCGGCAAGATCGTGTCGGACCCGAAGCAATGGGCCAGCTGGGGCCATGACGTCCACAACACGCGGTTCCAGACCGCCCCCGGCCTGACCGCCGCCGACCTGCCGCGGCTGAAGGTCAAATGGGCCTTTGCCCTGCCCGGCCTGACCGGATCGCCGACGGTCGCCGGCGACTATCTGTTCGTCACCAGCCGCATGGGCAAGGTGTTCGCGCTGGATGCCAAAACCGGCTGCACCTATTGGTCCTACCAGGCCGACGGCCCGATCCGGAATGGCGTTGCGGTCGGCGCGCTGAAGGACGGCAAGTTCGGCGCCTATTTCGGCGACCAGCACGCGGTCGTGCATGCATTCGACGCCGCCACCGGCAAGGTGCTGTGGGAAACCAAGACCGACGATTATCCCAACGCCCGTGTCGTCGGCTCGGTCACGGTCAATAAGGGCGTCGTCTACGCGCCGACCACCTCGGCCGACGAGGTCGATGCCAACGATCCGTCTTATGAGTGCTGCAAATTCCGCGGCAGCGTGACCGCGATCGACGCCGCGACCGGCAAGGTGATCTGGAAGGGCTATACCATCGCGGAGGAACCGCATCCGACCCGCAAGAACGACGCCGGGACGCAGATGTTCGGGCCCTCGGGCGCCGGCGTCTGGTCCGCCCCGACCGTCGACGAGAAGCGCGGCCTGATCTATGCCGCGACCGGCGACAGCTACACCACCGAGCCTACCTACGCGACGGATGCGGTCGTCGCCTTCGACATCAAGACCGGCAAGCGCGTCTGGGCAAGCCAGGTTCTGGCCGGTGACGCATGGTTATACAAATGCGACGGCAAGCCGGTCGGCAACTGCCCCTCGCCGCAGGGGCCGGACCATGATTTCAGCAGCCCGCCGCTGATGCAGACGATGGCGGACGGCAAGGACATATTGGTGTCGGGCTCCAAGTCCGGCATGGTCTGGGCCTTCGATCCCGCCAACAAGGGCAAGATCCTGTGGTCGGTCGCGGTGGGTAAAGGCTCATCGTCGGACCCGATCTGGGGTTCGGCTGCCGATCAGGACAAGGTCTATGTCGGCACGCCCAGCGCGGCGCTGACCGAGGGCAAGGAAGGCGGCTTCAGCGGCATCGAGCTGAAGACCGGCAAGATCGTCTGGCACACCGAATCCCCGGCGCAGATGTGCGGCTGGGGCGCCGCCGGTTGCCGCCATGTGCAAACGGCCGCCGTGACCTTGATCCCCGGCGTCGCCTTCTCCGGCTCGATCGACGGGCACTTACGCGCCTACGACACCGCCAACGGCAAGATCCTGTGGGATTTCGACGACGTGCAGACCTGGGACGCGGTCAACGGCGTAGAGGCCTTCGGCGGCAATCTGGACGGCAGCCCGCAGATCGTTTCCGGCGGCACATTGTTCCTCAATGCCGGCAACTCGGCTTTATCGTCACCCCGCCACGGCGATGCCGTGCTGGCGATCACGGTGGACGGGAAGTAACACCTTCCTGCTGGACAACTCAGTTTTCATTTTAACGAGGAGGACGCTGAGTAGCGCAGATGACGCGGAGCGGAAGAGATTCTGACTCAGCGTTCTCCGCGCGCATCCTCTGCGTCCTCCGCGTTAAACTTAAGGCGAGCGCCCGTAGGGGCGGCTCCGAATATTTGCCTTGCATGTAGCGTGGAATCGCGGATTCTGGCGGCCGAACACCGAGGGAGCGAACGGATGCCCGACCCTGATCCCGGACACATCATGCAGATCGGCATGGGATTCTTCGGATCGAAGACCCTGCTCTCCGCCGTTGAGCTTGGGCTATTCACCGAACTCGGCAAACGCCCGATGACAGGCGCGGAGATTGCCGGTGCGCTGGGGCTGAACGCCCGCGCCATACCCGATTTCCCGGACGCGCTGCTGGCTCTGGGCCTGCTGGAGCGAAGTGGTGACGGGCCGAACGCGCGTTATGCCAATACGGCCGACGGCGCACTGTTCCTGGACCGGGCGAGCCCAGCCTATATCGGCGGCATCATGGAGATGGCGAATGCCCGCCTCTACCGCTTCTGGTCGGACCTGACCGAGGCACTGAAGAGCGGTGAACCTCAGAATGAAATCAAACATACCGGCGAACCGATGTTCGCCAAGCTGTACGAGACGCCGGAGCGGCTTGAGCAGTTCATGAACGCCATGTCCGGCGTTTCTGCCGGCAATTTCGCCATGCTCGCCGAGATCTTCGATTTCTCCGGCTATAAGACTTTGTGCGATGTCGGCGGCGCCACAGCCCAGCTGTCCTGCCTGGTGGCGGCAACGAACCCGCATATGCGCTGCACCAGCTTCGATCTTCCCAAAGTCGTGCCGATCGCCCAACGCCGGATCGATCGGATGCAACTGGGCGATCGCGTGTCCGCAGTGGGCGGCGATTTCTTCTCAGATGCCCTGCCCAAGGCGGATGTCATCACCATGGGCATGATCCTGCATGACTGGAATCTGGAGAAGAAAAAGACGTTGATCGCCAAAGCCTACGACGCCCTGCCGCCCGGCGGCGCCCTCGTGGCGATCGAATCGCTGATTGACGACGAACGGCGCAAGAATGCCTTCGGCCTGTTGATGTCTCTGAACATGCTGATCGAGTTCGGCGACGCGTTCGACTATACCGGCGCCGATTTCATCGGCTGGTGCCGCGAAGCGGGCTTCCAAGACTTCGAGATCATAAAGCTGGCCGGCCCGTCGAGCGCGGCGGTGGCGTATAAGTGATTTTTTAGGATGGGGAGCGCAGCGAAACCCATCCTACGGAAGCCTAAACCCGCCCCACCCGCGCCTCGATTGCGTCCCAGAGCAGCACTTCGAGCTGCACACCGTTGAGGCGGTTGATTTCCTGGATGCCGGTGGGGGAGGTGACATTGATCTCCGTCATGTAGTCGCCGATCACATCGATGCCGACGAAGACCAGGCCTTGTTCACGCAAGGTCGGGCCGATGGCGGCGCAGATGTCCTGTTCGCGCCTGGTCAATTCCGTCGCCTGGGCCGCGCCGCCGGCGTGGAAATTGGCGCGCGCCTCACCCTGCTGCGGCACGCGGGAAACGGCGCCGACCGGCTCACCCTCGATCAGGATGATGCGCTTGTCGCCCTGGCGGATTTCCGGAAGATAACGCTGGACGATTACCGGCTCCCGGTACAGCAAGGTGAAGGTTTCCAAGAGCGAGCCCAGGTTTTCGTCGTCCGGCTTCACATGGAAGACGCCGGCGCCGCCATTGCCGAACAGCGGCTTGACGATGATGTCCTGGTGCCGGGCGCGGAATTCCAGCACCGCCTCCTTGTCGCTGGTGATCAAGGTCGGCGGCATGAAGTCCGGGAAGTGGGTGACGAACAGTTTCTCCGGCGCGTTGCGCACCGCGTCCGGGTCGTTCAGCACCAAGGTGCCCGGCTGGATATGCTGCAGCAGGTGGGTCGCGGTGATGTAGGCCATGTCGAAGGGCGGGTCCTGGCGCATCATCACCAGGTCCAGCTTCGACAGGTCGATCCGCTCCGCCGCGCCGGCGGTGAAATGGTTTCCCCGTTCGCGCGCCACGGTGAAAGGCCGCACGGTGGCGGACAGCTGATTGCCCTCCAGCACCAATTGCTTGGGCTGGTAATGGAACAGCCGATGGCCGCGCCGCAGCGCCTCCAGCGACATCATGAAGCTGGAATCGGTGTCTATATTGATCGTTTCCAGCGGGTCCATCTGGAACGCGACATTGAGAGTCATGGAATAATCCTTTGCGAGACCGGCGCGCCGGCTGCGCTATTTATGGGCAGTTCGCCGAATTCAGCAACGGCGGGCCGATTCGAAACGTCTTGCCCTGGATCGAGAGATCCTTCCAGGGCGACGGCGTTGTGGTGAATTGCCCGGCGCGCAGCGCGTCGCGCATGCCGGGGCAGGAGAAGTTCAGCGGCAGATTGCCGATAAGTCTCCAGACTCCTCCTCCGTCGATCTTGAAAACATAGGGTGTGGCATAGCCGTCGGTGTCCGCCAGCATGATCTCGTCGACGCCGTCGCCGTCCAGGTCCACCAGGATGACGTCGCAATGGGCGGTCCGGCTTCTGAGGCAAAGCGGTTCCGCCGCATAGGCATGTTCCGGCCATTTCTCCTGCTGCGCGACGAAGCTTTGCGGCAGGGATCGGCCGGCCGGATAGACCGTGACCATCGACGCGAATTCCGTTTCGCTCGGCATCACCGACCCTCGGTCCCATCGGGATAAAGACCGCTGCGCCTGTGCGACGCCGTCCTTGACTGTATCGCTGCCGGGATTGGCCGCCAGCGCGGCGAGCGCCTCCGCGCCATAGCGTTCGCCCTGCCAGCGCAGGAACATGAAATCGAACTTTCCCGGCGGGATTTTGCCGGATTTCAGCGCCGCGACCTGGCTGGACACCGCGATGCGCGCCGGATCGCCGATGGGGCTCGACAGCAGCAGGATGATCGCGATGGTGACGAAGGCACCGAACACGTTGCAGCGTTCGAACGGTCCCGGCCACGCGCGGCGCCGGACGAGCGCCGCGAAGTATCCCGCTGCGTGAAAGGCGACCGCGAAGGTCACGGCCGCCGCATAGACGCGGTCGACGGTCCAGCCATATTGGCGAACCCTAAGTTCGACGGCGACTGCCGCCAGCGCCACGACCGGCACAAGCTCGATCATCGCGAGCATCTTGGCCACCTTCAGCAGCCGCGGTGATTCCCCGTCCGCCGTCCCATCGCGATGGATCGCGTTGATTAGGACGATGAAAGCGACCGCGACCGCCAGCAGGATGAAGCCGGCATGCGAGGTGCGCCATAACGGTTCCAGGCCGGTGAACGGCAAAGCGAGCAAGAAGACGCCGGCGATGATGGCGATGCCAGGCAGCAGCCAGGACAGCACGATCAGAATCAGGGTGCGCGTCCCCTCGATCATGCTGGACCGGACATCGGTCAGGTGGATCGCGGTGGACAAGGCCAGCGTGGTGACCGGGATCGAAAACCAGGCTCGGTCGATAAGCCTGGTGAGAACTGTGATCTCGACCAGTTTCAAAAGCTGCGCCCCGAGCACCAGGATCAGCCAGAAAAGCCCGACAAACATCCCGGCGAGCAGCAACTGAAGCGCGAGTTTCCAGGCTACGTCGAAATACAGGGGATAGCGGGCGATCGCATGGCGGTCGCGGTCCCCGGCGGTAACCAGCGACTGCCCGATAAACAGGAAGGTCGAGACGAGAATCCACAGGGTAAATGACGGCCCGCCGAATGGATGATCGCCGTCGAAGATACCGGCTGTCGCGACCGCCGAAGTTCCGGACCTGGCAATATCATGAACCGCGAGCCCGACCGTCAGCACGACGACGGCGGCCGCCCAGATCAGCAGCGTCCGTCGCCGGATCGCGCCCAGCCCGAACAGAAACACCAGCGGCAGATAGGTTGCGACAAGCAACAGCGGGGCCTGCACGAACAGGTCGGTCGCCGGCCAGCTCTTGGTCTTGAGCGCGTGATAAATCGCATAGAGCGCGACAGCCTGGACAAGGCCGATGACAGCGCGGGTTACCGCAAGGGATTTCGAGGCTTCAGGTTCCATCGGCGGCTCTCCGGCCAGGGTTTTTCCGATTCAGGCGACTAAAGACGGCAATTTGGCGGCATTCACTCATTTGTCCATTACAAATCGAAACACTTCGTCATGGCCGGGCTTGACCCGGCCATCCACGCGCTTCCAGCAGCGCGCTCCATGACGTGGATGCCGGATCAAGTCCGGGCATGACGGCGATCTGTATGGTGATCTGACCCAACAAAATCTCAGCTTGGGCGTGACATCGGACGCCGTCTTAGTTCAGTTTGCTGGCGATGTTGCGGCGGAGCGCGATGGCCTCGGCGCGGGTGGAATCGTCGGACAGCTGCAGCAGCCGGTCAAGCGCCTGAAGCGCGCCGCGCATCTCGCCGATTTCGGTGCGAAGCTCCGCCGCCTCGCGCCACAAATCGGGAATTTCAGGTGCGATGGCCAGCATTCCCTCCAGCACATGGGCGGCGTGTTGATGATTGCCGGCATCGCGGACGCGCGTCTTGATGTTGTTCTGAAGTCTGAGCAGCACGCCGCGATTGGTCATGGCGGCGTAATATTCCGGCTGCAGTTCAGCATCCGCGCCCAATGTCGCCTTCACCATCAATTGCAAACGCGCCAGGTCGATGCGCGCGCCGCGCTCGAATGGGTCGAGAACCACGCGCTCGTCTTCGTGTTCGACCGCGATCAGGAAGTGGCCGGGGAAATTGATGCCGGCCGCGCGCCAACCCTGGGCCCGCGCGGCATGGAGATAGAGGATGCCGAGCGCAACGGGCAGGCCACGCCGCCGGTCGATGACGCGGATCAGGTTGGCGTTTTGCAGGTCGTCATAGGTTTGCCGGTCGCCGCCATAGCCGTGTTCCTCGGCCAGCACCTGGGTCAGCGCCGCCACCCGGGCGTCGAGCGAGTCGCCGGCGACCGCCACGGCGACGGCATCCGCCAGGTTCGAGGCCAGTTGCGCCAGATGCCGGCGATATGACGCAAGGTCGCTGCCCGGCTGGTCCAGGGCGGCCAGCAGCAAGGCCGCCTCGGCCAGATCGATCATCTCATCCGGCTGCCGGCCGATCGCCTCAAGTGCCGTCAAAATCTCAACCCGGTGCATTGAGCTCCCGTCTCTTCCCTTAAAAATCCCGCCACGCATCCGTGATATGGCGCGGCCAGGACCAAGGGGTAACCACGATAATATCGAAGCGCAACCCGTGTTCCGCCAGATGCGGGTTGCGGCCCAGGTACAATTCGGCGGCGCGGCGGATACGCGTGCGCGAGGCGGGCGTCACCGCCTCGAGCCCGGTCGTAAGGTTGTGGCGGCGCTTGACCTCGACAAAGGCGACAATCTTGCCCCGCCGGACCACAAGGTCGATCTCGCCGACCTTGGTCTTGTAGCGCCGCGCGAGCACCCGATAGCCGGAGAGCATCAGCCGCAGAACGGCAAGCCGTTCCCCCGAGTGGCCACGGCGATAGGCCGCCCGACGGCGGGCACGCGCCGAGTCGATCTTCACTTCGCCGCGCCTCACGCGGCTAGCCATTCAAACTCGCCAACGGCACCACCTTCGATGCGAGCGGCTGGACCGGCCCGTCGGGAAAGACGAAGCGCCAGAAGATCAGGCCGCTGGGCCGGCCTTCGGTATCCAGCCAGTTGGGCACACCGGGGTCGCTGTGCGCCACGACCATGCGAAAACTGCCGTCGGCCGTCTGTTTCGCCTGCTTGCGGTTCAGCGACACCTGATGGTCGAGATAGTCATATGTCTGCATGAATCGGTTCCACAGCATCACATTGGCGAAGCTGCATTTGGGAAACTTACCCTCGATCACCAACGCTTCGTCGGGCTTCAGGAAATAAGGCGCCATCGCGTAATGCGCGTCGCGGTTGGCGAAACCGATTGTGCCGTCGGGCAAGGCCGGCGGGTTGAACTTGTTGGGCGCGATCGACACCCAGCTGGGCAGCGGCTTGCCCGATTTGGTCATTGGCGGCTGTTCCAGGGTGAAACCGCGCATCCAGCTGGCGACCATGCGGATGCCGGCGGCAATCGAGGCGTCGGTCGGCGCGGGGCGCGGACTCACGGGGTCGAGCGGTTCGATCGACAGCGGCACGACCTTCAGCGGGTCCTTTTCGACCGACCGTTCGAATTCGAAATAATGCCGGGTGGTGATGCTGCCGACGCCGGGTGCCAGCTTGAACCAGTTGCCCGGTCGTTTGTCGGGGCTGCGTATAATTTCATAACTGCCGTCATGCGCGACCTTGAGGTCCTTGTCGCTGACCGCCAGCGGCACGCCGGTCGGGAAATGCCCCTTGTCGCTATATTGCTCGGTGCTGATCGAGGTGTAGGCGGCGCCGGCGATGTTGCCGCGGATGCGATAGGCGCGGTCGTCGCGGATCAGGGTCGAGAAATAGATCGCGTCCGGATTGTCGCCCTCGAACTTGCGGAACGGCGTAATCATCCGGTTGAACGCCGGCCGTCGGGATCGGACTCCGCGACCAGATCTAGGCCCGCCGCCAGCAGATGCATGATAACGCGATAGCCGTCGGCCACATCCTGCGGCCGGGAGATGTTCCATTCGATACTGAGATAGCGCTGCTCGATCTCCCTCAGCAGCGCCATGAACTCGCCGAAGGCCTTCGCGCTTTCGGTCGCAGGTGCGGGCGGCATGCCGTCCGCCGCCTGCGCGGCAGTGCCGGTCAGCAGCGATGCGCCGCCCGTCGCCACGGCCAAAGCCATGAAATCCCGACGATCCATCTCATTCCCCCTTGTAAACCGCTTTGCGCTGCGATTGTCGGGGAATCCTATACTGCTTCGCCAGCCCCGCGAAGCGTCATCGGCCGCGAAGCTTCAAGGCACGGGCATAGGTGACGCGGCGCGGCACGCCGGTTTCCGCCGCAACCAGAGCGGCCGCCTCCTTTACCGACAAGGTCGCCATCGCCGCCGTCAACGCCGTATCCAGGTCCGCGTCGCTGGCCGTGCCCGTCGCACCCAACTCAGGCGCGCCGACCAGCACCACCAGCTCGCCCTTGGGCTGCGGCGCATCGGCATAATGGGCGGCCAGTTCGGCCAACGGACCGCGCCGCACCTCCTCGAACCGCTTGGTCAGTTCGCGCGCCACGGCGGCCGGCCGGGGTCCGAGGACCGCCAGCAGATCCTCCAGCAACTTGGCGATGCGCGGCGGCGCCTCATAGAAGATCAACGTTGCCGGAACTGCCGCCAGGCTACGGATTTCCGCCCGCCGGGCGGTACTCTTCACCGGCAGGAAACCGGCGAACAGGAAGCGGTCACTGGGCAGTCCGGACAACACCAGCGCAGTCAGCAGCGCCGAAGCACCGGGCGCGGCGGTGACCGGAATCCCCTCCGCGATCAGCGCCTCGACCAGCTTGTAGCCGGGGTCGGACACCAGCGGCGTGCCGGCGTCGGACACCAGCGCCACGACCTGCCCTTGCCTCAACCGTTCGATCAGCTGCGGGCGGACACGGGCGGCGTTGTGCTCATGATAGGCCAGCATGGGCGTGTGGATGTCATAGGCCGACAACAGCTTGGCGGTGACCCGCGTATCCTCGCAGGCGATAACGTCGGCGTCGCGAAGGCTGTCGACAGCGCGATGCGTGATATCGCCCAGATTGCCGATCGGTGTGGCGACGACGACCAGCGTTCCGGCCTCGACATGGGATTTATGCCTTGTTTCAGCCTCACCCGTCGATTTACTTAGCGCCGATTTACTTGGCAGTAGCGCGTCGTTAGGCTCGGCCCGCTTCGCCTCCCTGGGAGATCGCATGGTCCGGCATTCCTTTCCTGCACGCATAGCCCTGGCCGTTGTCGGCCTAGCGGCCGTGGCCCAGTTTGTCGGCTGTACAATGGAGCCGGGGAAGCCGCAAGCTCTGCCGCCGGTCGCCGTCGCGCCGCCGCCGGCGCAAACACCGTTCATGACCGCGCCCCCCGTCGCCGTGCAGACGCCGATGCAGACCGTCACCGCCGGGAAGGCCAAGGTGGCGCTGCTGGTGCCGCTGACCGGGCCGAACGCCACCGTCGGCCAGGCGCTGCTGGACGCCGCCGACATGGCGGTCTTCGACGTGTCGGCCGACATCGCCGTGCTGCCGCGCGACAGCGGCAGCACGGCCGACGACGCCCATGCCGCCGCCGTCCGCGCCATCACAGACGGCGCCAGCCTGGTTCTGGGCCCGGTCTTCTCCAATTCCGTGGCTCCGGTGCGTGAGGCGACGGCCACCACGCAGGACAGCATCATCGCCTATACCACCGACGCGACGGTGGCCGGCGGCAACGTCTTCATCATGGGCTTCCTGCCGGGCGGCCAGGTGGAGCGTGTGGTCGGCTTCGCCAAGTCTCGCGGCATGACCAAGCTGGCGGCGCTGGTGCCCGACAATGCCTACGGCACTGCCGTAACAACCGAATTGTCGCTCGTTCGCGGGCGGCTAGGTCTCCCGGCGCCGAAGATCATCACAATCGGCCGCGACCTGAAGGACCAGTTGGCCAGCCTGGCCGCCGACCCGCCGGAGGCGCTGCTGGTTGCGGTGGGCGGCAGCCAGCTGGTGCAGATCGCACCGCAGATCGCGGATTTCACGGCCGCCCATCCGGCGCAGTTGCTCGGCACCGGCCTGTGGGCCGACGACCCCAGCCTGTGGCAGATTCCGGCGTTGGCCGGCGGCTGGTACGCGACGCCGTTGCCGGACAATTTCAACAACTTCGCGGCCCGTTTCCAAGCAACCTACAACTACAAACCGCCGCGCATCGCGACGCTGGCCTATGACTCGGTCGCGCTGGCGGCGACCATCGCCCACAACGCAAACGGTGCCCCCAATCCGTTCACCCGCGAGGTGCTGCTGCAACCCAACGGCTTCATCGGCATCGATGGCGGCTTCCGCTTCCTGGCCTCGGGGCTCAGCGAACGGAACCTTGCGATCATGGCGATCGGCGCCAACGGCCTAACGGTGGTCGATCCGCCGGCGCCAAGTTTCGACAAGCTGACCCAGTAGGCAACGATGTGGCGGTTCGTCATCTGGATGACCGCCGCCCTCGCCGCACAGGTCCATGCCGAGCCGCCGGCGCGCAGCATCGCTGAAATCGTGATGGACCAAGGGTTGGCGATGCACAGGGAGCGCGGCCTGCACCCGGACAAGCCCGGCCCTGACTTCTCCGACGCCGCCGCGAACCGGACCGGGATACTGCAGGACGTCCGCGCCGTGCTGAATGCCGACGACGCCGAAACGGTGAAGCGCTTCACGGTGGGCATAGGGCCGTCTGGCGTTAAGGGCGAAGCCTATTACACAGCCTGGCAGGTCACGGGATTCTGGCTGGCCCACGGCGAAACCCTCGCCGAGATCGCCCGGGTCAAGAAAGCGGATGCTCCGGCGCGCGTGGCCGAGGCGATCGACCTGATGCTGAAGGAACAGCGATAGGGGTTTTAACGCGGAGATCGCTGAGTAGTCGCAGAGGGCGCGGAGAAAATAATTGACTCAGCGTCCCTGCGATTACTCCGCGCCCTCTGCGTTAAACCTCTTCGACTCAGGAAAGCCGGGGCATCACCTTTTCGACAAACAGCCTGACGCCCTGCCAGGCGAAGTCGGGATCAAGCCCGCCCATCAGCGGGTGCAGCGAGAAGGCGTTGAACTGTTTGGCCAGCGCCACGCATTCGTCCGGCGTCACCACCAGATAGGCGCCGGCGGCGCGCAGCTCGTCGACCGAGGTCGCCTTGGCGAAGCGGCCGTCGGTGCCGGCGGCGGCGACCCATTCGCCATAGGAGTTGGTTTCCTGCAGCGCGTGCGGCCCGATCACTTTCCACGCAGCCTCGACATCCTCGGCGACATAGACGAAGCCGGGGCTGGAGGGGCTGAAGGGCCAGGGGTTCTTGCCGCGCGCCTTGGCCTCATCGAAATAGACTTTGTAAAGGTCTTCGCGGTGGGTGATGAAGCCATCGGCCAGCCGGCCGGCCCGCTTCGCCGCCGCCTCGACCGAACCGCCCATCCACAAAGGCGGATGCGGCCACTGCACCGGCTTGGGCGTGATCCGCGCCTTACGGCCGCGATAGATGAATTCCTCGCCGGTCCAGGCCGCCTTCAGGGTCACGATCGCCTCCTCGGTCAATCGGGCGCGATCCTTCATCTCCTTGCCGAACATGGCGAATTCGAACGGCACATAGCCGCCTGCCACCGTCACGTCGACCCGCCCGCCGGACAGATTGTCCAGCACCGCGATATCCTCCGCCAGCCGCAGCGGGTCGTGCAGCGGCACGATCAGCGCCATGAACTGCAGCCGGATTTTCGCCGTGCGCGCCGCCATCGCCCCCGCCAGTACGACTGGCGAGGGCAAATAGCCGTCATTCACGCCATGATGCTCCGACAGGACGACGCTGCTGAACCCATGGCCATCGGCATATTCGGTCATATCGACCGCCGCCTTGTAGAGTTCGGCATGAGATGCGCCGCTGGGAAAGGCGCGCAGGTCGAAACGAAGCGAAAGATGCGGCATGGGTCGGCTCCTGGATTGAGGGCGCAACCTAGCGGTAGGGTCCAGCTACGAAAAGCAAAAAACCCCTCGCCAGAGCGAGGGGTTTTCGGGCCTGCCGAATATCCGGCGCGTTAAACGAAGTTTTTACCGGTAAGCCCGCCACCGATGACGGTGATGTGATCTTTCCCGATGGTAACCACTTCGCCGCCCTTGATGGTGTGCGCGTTCTTGAGCGCTGCGGCGATCTGCGCCTTGCTGGCGCCGGTGATGGAAATCGTGTCGTTGGTCGACGAGAAGGAGTCGATGACGTACTTGCCGCTACCTTTGAAGGCCATCGTGAACAAGTCGCTGCCGGCTTTATCGCCTGCGGCGCCCGTGAGGAAATCCGTCGCCTTGGTGCTTCCGACGTTCACGGTGTCATCTCCGCCAACGCCATGCGTGAACGTAAGCTGCCCGGTACCACCGATCACGGACATCGATCCCGAGCCTGCCGTAACTGTTGCAGCACCGGTGCCGAGGCGAACCTTGTCATCGCCCGAGCCGCCAACGATGCTCGCTTTCGTACCTTTGTCGATCTTAATGCTCGCGCCACCGGTACCGGCAACGGTCAGCGTGTCGGACTTGCCACCAAGATCGACAGTATTTTTGCCACCCTCGAGATACGCCGTCGCCGAGCCATTGTTTACGCTTAGCGTGTCGGCGCCGGCTGTCCCAAAGACCGTCGTCTTTCCCACGACAGTGAACGCATCACCTTGGGTATCGTGGGCGTTGCCATAGAGAAGTGTCGTTTTTGTTCCGCCGATAAGAGTGTCTTGACCGAGACCGAGGTCAAATATTCCTTGCAATTGCTTCCCTGCGGTCACGCTGATATCAGCAGACCCACTCGGGTCCAATACTGTAAAATTCCCGCTCTTCGCGCCGGTGAACTCGGTCCGTATTGCCGCCTTAATTGCGGCTACCGCATCCTTTCCCACAGGTAAGGTGTAATTGGCAGCGCCGCCTTGAAGAGTGACCGTCGAAGCCATTGCATTCCCTCATACCTAAAATGGGCTACCTCTTTAGAGGTGCGCGGACATTGTGCGGCGCACCACCTTTCGTCAAGTAAAATACCTGTGACAATACTGTGGCAGACTCAAATATTCACAATATTATGAGTAAATTTATTATGATCGTCAGATTTTATATTTTAATTTTAAATAATACTTTTTATTATGTATTTTATACAGACGATTGCTGATTATCTGGAGATTTAATCGTATTCATTCGCGATATGGTCAGCGCCGTCGTCTTTTTCGGCCTGAAATCATCCTCACCCGCAGGAAGGCATCGTTCTGTGGGAAAGATGTTTGTGGATGGTTCGAAATTGTCCAACTCCCGGCCATCTGCTACCTGATCTAACCTTATGGCCCGCCCGCAAAGACTGCTCCTGCTGACCCTGCTCCTGCCGCTGACGGCGTGCGGCACCGGCACGCTGGATATGTCCGGATATCCAGATGCAGGCCGCGCGCGGCTTTATCGGGATGGGCGGCTGGGCGGCGATAACGGGATGGCGGATTTCGACCTGCGCAAAGCATGGCAGGCGGTCACCGCGAATAAGCCGCAGGCGCCCGGCTCTTAGGCGTTGGGGTCGCCCGGGGCCGTCGCCCAGGCCAGCTCGACGAGGGTCACGGTCCGCCGGCCGACGCCGTCAAGCTGGCACACGATGAGCCCCTGTTCCTCGATATAGGTCAGCACGCGCCGCGCCCGGCCCAGCGAGTGCGTGCCATAGGCGCGGGCGATCGTCGCGTCGCCCGGGCAGGGCGAACCGTCCTTGGCCGCGCGGGCGATCATCAGGAATACGCCCTGGATATCCTCGGGCAGCACACCGGCGCGGGCCGAGACATCCTGCCAGGCCTCGTCCTCCGCCATGCCGGTGTCGAGCCCGGCGCGGGCGAAGGTCAGCATGCGGCGGAAGGTACCCAAATCCGGCACGGCGGAACCCAAGCCCCCGATCCGGCAGCGCACCACGAATTCCTGATACAGGACGCCGACGGCGCGGAATCCGGCGTCGGGCTCGTCCAGTATGGCGCGCAGGATCCGGTCCAGCCGCGTCCGCCGCTCCGCCTGTTCCTCTGCGCTGGGTGGCTGCACCGTCGCCGTGGGGCCGATCTCCATCGCGGCGGGCCTGGCCGCCATAAGCTGGCCCATGAGGTCCGGCGGCGGCCGGCGTTCCGGCCGGGGCCGGGCCGCCTCGGGTGGCGGGGCCGCCATGATGATCGCGTGCGCGTCCTCCAGCATCGCCTCCGGCATCGGCATCAGCCCTGGGATCGCGTTGCGCGGCTGGGTATCCGTGGGGCCGATGCGCAAGGCCAGCGGGCGGCGCGACAATGCCGGGCCCAGCGCCATGAACTGCCCGCGGTCCAGGTCGCGGAACGTGTCCGCCTGGCGCCGCTCCATGCCCAAAAGGTCGGCGGCGCGCGCCATGTCGATATCCAGGAAGGTGCGGCCCATCAGGAAATTGGAGGCTTCAGCCGCGACGTTCTTCGCCAGCTTGGCCAGCCGCTGTGTGGCGATCACCCCCGCGAGCCCGCGTTTGCGGCCCCGGCACATCAGGTCCGTCATGGCGGCGAGGGAGAGTTTGCGGGCCTCGTCCGACACCTCGCCCGCGACGGCCGGCGCGAACAATTGCGCCTCGTCCACCACCACCAGCATTGGGTACCAGTGGTCGCGCGGCACCTCGAACAGCCCGCCCAGGAAGGCCGCCGCCCGCCGCATCTGGTTCTCGGCGTCCAGCCCCTCAAGATTGAGCACGGTGGAGACGCGATGAACGCGCGCCCGCTCCCCGGCGGCCTGCAGCGCCTTCGCGGTATGGACCTCGGCGTCGATCACCAGATGGCCGAACCCGTCGGCCAGCGTGACGAAGTCGCCTTCGGGATCGATGATCGCCTGCTGCACCCAGGGCGCGCTTTGTTCCATCAGCCGGCGCAGCAGATGCGATTTGCCGGAGCCGGAATTGCCCTGTACCAGCAGTCGGGTCGCCAACAGCTCCTCGATGTCGAGAGTCGCCGGGGCTCCCGCCGTCGTGTGTCCCATCTCGATCGCAACGGTCATGACTCGACTCGAAACCCTCCTTGCAGAGAGGGGGCTTATCAACCTGCTCTCAGCGCGTCGAGCGACTTGGCGTCATTGGCAGGCGATGACCTGCGGGTTGCGTGCTGCCCGGCGGCGCGAGCTGGGCAGGTTCAGCTCTTCGCATCGCCGATTTCCCAGGAGGCGAACGACGCATGCGCTTGGCATTGCGCATGCCCGCGCCCCCTCCCCTGCTGACTGTTTCCGAATTTCCTGATACCACCGTGCCCTTCCTCGTCGTGCCACGCACGGCGACATGATTTAACAGTCGCGGCGGCGATCCGCAGGTTTGGGCTCAAGTTATTATGGCGCGTTACAATTTCCGCGAGACCGAGGCGAAGTGGCAGAGGATTTGGGAGGAACGGGATTCCTTCCGCGCCACCGAAAAGCCGGGGCAGCGCAAGGCCTATGTGCTGGAGATGTTCCCCTATCCGTCGGGGCGCATCCATATGGGGCACGTCAAGAATTACACGATGGGCGACCTGATCGCCCGCGTGCGGCGCGCCCAAGGCTATAACGTGCTGCACCCGATGGGGTGGGATGCGTTCGGCCTGCCGGCGGAAAACGCGGCACACCAGAACAAGGTGCATCCGGCGATCTGGACCCGGCAGAATATCGACGGCATGCGCACGCAGTTGAAGTCGATCGGGCTGACCATCGATTGGAGCCGGGAGGTCGCGACCTGCGAGCCGGACTATTACAAGCACGAACAGGCGATGTTCCTGGATTTCCTGGCCAACGACCTGGCCTATCGGCGGGAAAGCTGGGTCAATTGGGACCCGGTGGAAAACACCGTGCTGGCCAATGAACAGGTGATCGACGGCAAGGGCTGGCGCTCGGGCGCGCCGGTGGAGCGGCGCAAGCTGTCGCAATGGTTCCTCAAAATTACCGAATTCGCCGATGAACTGCTGGACGCGCTGAAGACTTTGGACCGCTGGCCGGACAAGGTCCGCACCATGCAGGAAAACTGGATCGGCAAGTCGCAAGGCGCGCGGCTGAACTTCGCGCTCACCGGCCGCAACGAAGGGCTGGAGGTCTACACCACCCGGCCCGATACCTTGTTCGGCGCGTCGTTCCTGGCGATTTCGCCCGACCATCCGCTGGCGGCGGAACTGGCGGAAAAGAACGAAGGGCTGGCCGGTTTCATCGCCGAATGCCGTCAGACCGGCACCAGCGAGGCGGTGATCGAGGCGGCGGAGAAACGCGGGTTCGACACCGGGCTGAAGGCCGTGCATCCGTTCGACGACACTTGGCAACTGCCGGTCTATGTCGCCAATTTCGTGCTGATGGAATACGGCACCGGCGCCATCTTCGGCTGCCCGGCGCATGACCAGCGCGACTTCGACTTCGCCACCAAATACGGGCTGGCGATCAACCCGGTCGTCATGTCCGCCTCGGGTGCGCCCGAGGAACTGCCTTATACCGGCCCCGGCGTGATCGCGAATTCGCACTTCCTGAACGGGCTGGATGTCGAGGCGGCGAAGAAGCGCTCGATCGAGGAGCTGGAAAAGCTCGACAAGGGATACGGCACCACCGTCTATCGCTTGCGCGACTGGGGCGTCAGCCGCCAGCGTTACTGGGGCTGCCCGATCCCGATTATCCACTGTCCGGCCTGCGGCATCGTGCCGGTGCCGAAGGACCAGCTGCCTGTCACATTGCCAATGGACGTGACCTTCGACCGGCCAGGCAACCCGCTGGCGCACCACCCGACTTGGAAATATGTGACCTGCCCGACCTGCGGCGGCGCGGCGGAGCGCGAGACCGACACGTTCGACACGTTCTTCGAAAGCTCGTGGTATTTCGCGCGCTTCTGCTCGCCCCATGTCACCGATCAGGCGTTCACGCACGAAGCGGTCGATTACTGGCTGCCGGTCGACCAATATATCGGCGGCGTGGAGCATGCGGTTCTGCACCTGCTCTATTCCCGCTTCTTCACCCGTGCCTTGTCGAAATGCGGTTACCTGGATCTGGCGGAGCCGTTCGACGGCATGTTCACCCAGGGCATGGTCACGCACGAAACCTACCGCGCACCCGACGGCGACTGGGTGTCGCCGGCTGAGATGCAACGCGGCGCAAACGGCGAGCTCACCCGCATCGCCGACGGCGCGCCGCTGACTGCGGGCCGCATCGAGAAGATGTCGAAATCCAAGAAGAACACCGTCGACCCGGCGGCGATCATCGAGGGCTACGGCGCGGACGCCGTGCGCCTGTTCATGCTGTCCGACACACCGCCCGACCGCGACATGGAATGGACCGAGGCCGGCGTCGAGGGCGCTTGGCGTTACGTCAACCGCCTGTGGCGCCTGGTCGAGGATTACCAGACGGTCGAGGCCCGTTCCGGTGCGCCGGGCGCCGACATGGCCGACGCGCTTCGCCGCGTCGGCCATGTCGCGATCGCCAAGACGAGCGCGGCGATCGACGCCTTCGCGCTCAACAGCGCCGTGGCCGAGGTTCGCATCCTGTCCAACGCCATCGCCGACCGGCTGGCCGCACTGTCGGTTGAAGACGGCAAGCGCCCGGCGGCGCCCGAACTGGTGGCCGCGCTGAACGAGACGGTCGACATATTGATCCGCCTAGCGGGGCCGATGATGCCGCATCTGGGCGAGGAGTTGTGGCAGGTTCTGGGCCACCCATCGCTGCTGGCAGAGGAAAGCTGGCCGGTCGCCGACCCGGCCCTGCTGATCAGCGACACGGTGACCATCGCGGTGCAGGTCAACGGCAAACTGAAGGCGACGATTGACCTCAAGCGCGATGCGGCGAAGGATGTCGCGGAAGCCACCGCCCTGGCCGACCGGCATGTCGTCATGGCCATCGCCGGCAAGCCCATCAAAAAGGTGATCGTCGTGCCCAATCGGATCGTCAATGTCGTTATCTAGCGGGCCTTCGCGGTCGTTATCTAGAACATTGAGTGCCTGTGCGGTTGCCGGCGCGCTGACGCTGCTCGGCGGATGCGGCTTCCATCCGCTCTATGGCCGTGACAGCGCCAGCCACCAGCCGGCGATGGCGGCGCAGTTCGCATCGATCCAGATCGGGGTCATTCCCGACCGGCTGGGCCAGAAGATGCGCAACCTGCTGATCGATTCGCTGCATGGCGGCGGCGGGTCGAACGATCCGCATTACTTCCTGACGATGACGGTCAAGGAGGCGGTCATCGACCTGGGCCTGCAGGAGAATTCGACCTCGACTCGCGGCCAGGTCCGCCTGACCGTCGAATATTTCCTGGAAGACAAGCTGAGCGGCAAGACGCTGCTGAAGGAAACGCTGCGCACTTCCGCCGGCTATAACATCCTGATCAACCAGTTCAGCTCGCTGCTGAGCCAGGACGACGCCGAGAACCAGGGCCTGCAGCAAATCTCAGATCAGATGACCGAGCATATGGCGCTGTATTTCCAGAAGAATCCGAATCCTTAAGGATCTGGAATGAAGCTGACCGGAACGTCGATCGAGCGGTTCCTGTCCCGCCCTGACCCGGCGGTAAGGGCAGTTGTCGTTTTCGGCGGCGACGAAGGGCTGGTGCGCGAACGCGCGGCGCAACTGGGCCGCACCGTCGCCCCCGATCTCAACGATCCGTTCCAGGTCGTCGTGCTGGCCGCCGACGCCATCGTCAGCGACCCCACCCTGCTGGCCGACGAAGCCTGCTCCATGTCGCTGATGGGCGGGCGGCGGCTGATCCGCATCCGCGACGGGTCGGACAAGATCGCCAAGGCAGTGACCGCGCTGCTGGAGGCGCCGGCAAGCGACAGCCTGACGGTGATCGAGGCCGGCGACCTGACGGCCCGTTCGACCCTGCGCAAGCTGACCGAGGGCGCCGCCAACGCCGCCGCCATGCCATGCTATGTCGAGGACGAGGCTGGCCTCTCCCGCACGCTGGCGAACCAGGTCAACGAGGCCGGCAAGGCGATCGACCCGGACGCGCTGCGCCTGCTGGCCTCCAGCCTGGTCGGCGACCGGATGCTGGCGCGCGGCGAGCTGGACAAGCTGCTGATCTATATGGGCGGCGAGCGGACGATCCGGCTGGACGACGTGGCCGCCGCCGTGGTCGATACCGCGACATTGGGCATGGACGATGCGATCCGCGCTGCGCTGGACGGCAATTTCCCGGCGCTGGACCGCTGTCTGGCGCGGCTGGCGGGCGAAGGCACCGGCGGTGTCGCCCTGCTGCGCGTGGCGCAGATCCATTTCCGCCGCCTGCATTTGACCCGCGCCCGGATCGATGCCGGCACCCCGGCGGACCGCGCCTTGGGCCAGTTGCAGCCGCCTTTGTTCTTCAAGGCGCGCGATGCCTTCGCCGCCGACGTGGCGCGCTGGCCGCTGACCCGCATCCAGGCCGCGCTCGACCGGCTGGTGGAGGCGGAGGCAGGGTCGAAGCGCACCGGCGCCAACGACACCCTGCTGGCCGCCGACGCGCTGCTGGCCATCGCCCGCGCCGCCGCGGGAACGCGCAGCCGCGGGGCTTATCGGTGATGCCGATAATCAAACCGTCATTTCCGCCTTGTAAGGTCGTCCTATGACAATCGCCCTGCATTCCTGCGGATCGATGGGAAATCTGACGGAAGCCGACCTGTCGGCAACCGAGCTGCCCGACGGCATCGTCTGGATCGACCTGATCGCCCCCACTGCCGATGAGACCGCATTCGTGGCGCGGACCACCGGACTCAACATCGCATCGCGCGACGAACTGTCGGAAATCGAGACATCCAGCCGGCTGCGGTCGGAAAAAGGCGTGCTGTATCTGTCCACACCCGCCGTCTTCCGCCGCGACGGCCTGCCGATCACGACGCCGCTGGGCTTCGTGCTGTCGGCAGGCCACCTGATCACTATCCGGTTCGAGGAACTGCCGGCTTTCGAGACCTTCAAAAGCCAGATCAAGGTCGATCAGGATATCCACCCGTCCAGTGCCGGGGCGTTCGCGGGCCTTCTGGAAACAATGGTCGACCGCATGGCCGACGTGCTGGAGCATGTCGGCGCGGAGCTGGACGATATTTCGCACACGATCTTTGCCCAACAGAGCAAGAAGCTGGCGAACCAGCCCGCGCGGGCTGAACGCAACATGCGCGAGACGCTGCGCATGATCGGGAGGCTGGGCGATCTGAGCTCGAAAATCCGCGACAGCCTGACGGGCGTCGGCCGCATCGCGCCGTTTGCCGCGCAGCGCTGCGTCGAGTGGATGCCGGCGGAGGTGAAGCCCGAACTGGAAACGCTGCGCCTCGACGTCCAGTCACTGAACGACTACGACGCCTTTCTCTCCGGCAAGGTGCAGTTCCTGCTGGATGCGACGCTGGGCCTGATCAATATCGAGCAGAACAACGTCATCAAGGTGCTGACTGTCGCCACCGTCGTGGGCGTGCCGCCGACCTTCATCGCCAGCTGGTACGGGATGAACTTCAAGAACATCCCGGAGTATGATTGGGCCTGGGGCTACCCCTACGCGATCCTGATCGCTGTCTTAAGCGCCATCCTGCCGCTGCTCTGGTTCCGCTGGAAGCGGTGGTTTTGATTTAAATCTTCAGGACGTCGATCTGGCTGAGGCCAAAGCCCGCCAAACCATCGCGCATCGTTTCGATGAACCGTGTTTCGGCGGTGAAGATCGCCACATTGGGTTCGCCTGTCGGATCGCCGTATTCCAGTTTCAATATCGTCGCCACCCGCCGGGCTATCGCCGTGCCTGAATCCATCCAGATTACCGGGTGGGGTGCCGCCGCCGCCAATTCATTCACCAGCAGCGGGAAATGCGTGCAGCCCAGCACCACCATGTCCAGGCGGCTGCCGCCGGGCTGGCCGAACAGTTGGGCAGCCACCGCGCACATTTCGGCCGGGTCCACCGCCAGGCCCTGCATCTTGCGCTCCGCCGCCTCGACCAGTTCGGGCGTGCCATGGGTCAGCACGGTGCAGCCGTCGGCGAACTGCTTGATCAGTGCCTTGGTATAGGCCGAAGCCACGGTCGCCTTGGTGCCCAGCAGGCCGATAACACGCGTCTGGCTGGCGGCCGCGGCCGGCTTGATCGCCGGCACGACCCCGATCACCGGGACGGTCAGGAATTGGCGCACCGCATCCAGGGCCGTGGTGCTGGCCGTGTTGCAGGCGATGACCACGATGTCGGGCTTAACCTCCTCCACCAGGGCGCCCACCACCAGCGAGACGCGCGCGACCAGTTCGGTCTCGGTCTTGGTGCCGTAAGGAAAGGCGGCATTATCAGCGGCATAGGTCAGCCGCAGTTGCGGCAGCAACGTCGCGATCTCGCGCAGGACCGACAGCCCGCCGACGCCGGAATCGAACACCAGCGCATGCGGCGATTTTATGGAGAGCTTGGCAGGCGAGTCGGTCACAGAGGAAATGTGCCCCCGGTAAGGTGGGCGGGGCAATCGCCTTTGCTGGATTGTTGCACTGTAATTTCTTCCCGTCATTCCCGCGAAGGCGGGAATCCACGGTCGAGCATCAAGATGGCGGAAAAATGGATTCCCGCTTCGCGGAATGACAATGAAATTTAGGCGCCCCTGTTATCTGGCGGGGGCAAGCGCGGTCGTCACCGCCACGGTCCCGGTCAGCATCTTGTGCACCGGACATTTCTCGGCGATCTGGAAAATCCGCTCCCGCTGCTCCGCGTCCAACGGCCCATCAAGCTCGATGGTGCGGGCAATCGCCATGTGATCGGGCGAGGTGTAGGCCAGCCGCACGTTGAAGCGATCGATCACCCAGCCCTTGCGCGCGGCATACATGCGGCAGGTGATGGCGGTGCAGGCGCCCAGCGCCATCAGCACCAGGTCGGTCGGCGTCGGGCCGGTATTCTGCCCCGCGAGCGCCGGCGGTTCGTCGGCGAACAGCAGATGGTCGCGGTCCATCAGCACCTGGCTCCACGGCTTTTGCCCGCTGTCGGTGACGAGGATTTCCCCATCCTTGAGCCCTGTCTGCAGGTCTTCCCAATATTGCTCAACGCCCAAAGCCGCCTCGTCCATGTGTTCCTCCCGGTCCGGCGGCGACTGTATTCCACAGGCGAGGCGAACAAAAGCGTGTGTCCCAGGCCGCGCCGTCCTATAAGGACGCACCATGTCAGCGACACACGCAGCTACGATTCCCGACCTGGAAGAGCCCGCCCCCGCACCGGCGAAACGCCGTTACGCGGTATTCGCTTGGTGCCTGTACGATTGGGCGATCACGCCGTTTCCGACGATCGTCACAACCTTCCTCATCTCCAATTATTACGCTCACTATCTGGCCGTCGATCCCACGATCGGCAGTTCGGAGTGGAGCTATATGGTGGGTATGGCAGGCCTGTTGATCGCCTTTCTAAGCCCACCGCTAGGCGCCATCGCGGACCGCATGGGCCACGCCAAGCGGGGCATAGCAGTCAGCCTAGCCACCATCATCCTGTCGGGTAGTCTGCTGTATTTCGCCCGGCCCGACCCGTCTTACGCCCTGCCGACGCTGTTTGCCGCAGGCGCGGGCATCGTCGCGATGGAACTGGGGCTGTTGTTCTATAACGCGCTGCTGCCCGGCGTCGCGCCGCCGGGCAGGCTGGGCCGCGTGTCCGGCTGGGGCTGGGCGTCGGGCTATGTCGGCGGGCTTGCCTGCCTGGGGCTCGCCCTAGCGCTGCTTGTGCAGCCCGAACATCCAGTGTTCGGTATCCCCAAGACTGCATGGATGAATATCCGCGCGACCGCACCCTTAACGGCAATCTGGGCAGCGGTCTTCGGCTGGCCGATTTTCTTTCTTGTCGCCGACATTCGTAAGGCGGGCGTTCGCGCCGGCACGGCGGTCCGGCAGGGCCTAATCGACTTGGTTCATACCATCCGCGATCTGAAGGCGTATCCCCAATTGGTCTTGTTCCTGGTCGCCAGCGCGATCTATCGTGACGGCATCACTACCGTTCTGACGGTCGGGGGGCTGTACGCCGGCGGCACGTTCGGCATGGGATTCAACGAGCTGATCACCTTCGGTATGGGACTGAACATTGCCGCCGGGCTTGGCGCTGCTGCCTTCGCTTGGCTGGACGACGGCATCGGCTCAAAGCGCACGGTCATGTTGTCGTTGGCCGGGCTGATCGGCTTCGGCAGCGCGATCATCCTGATTCACGACAAGGACTGGTTCTTCTGGACCGCGCTGGCGCTGGGCATCTTCATCGGCCCGGCGCAATCGGCCAGCCGATCGCTGATCGTCCGCCTGTCGCCGCCGGACCGGATTGGCAAGTCGCTGGGGCTTTACGCGCTGGTGGGCCGCTCCGTTACCTTCGTCGGCCCGGTTTTGTTCGGCCTTGTCACCTCAATCACGCACAGCCAACGCGCCGGACTGTGCTCGACCATGGTCTTGCTGATGTTGGGATTGGCGGTACTGACCAAAGTCCACGCGCCACATCGGCGCGAAGTTTAGGGAAAAACGCGTCCCTGGCGGCCCAGCTTGCCGCCCTTGACGAAGCGGTCGAGGAAGGTCGGCAGGATGAGTTCGACCGCGCTGGGCGTGACACCCAGATCGGCCAGGCCGGGATGCCCGCCGGACACCACATTGTCGTATTTCAGCAACTCAACCTGATCGCGCGTCAGCGGCTTGCCCGGCACCCATTCGGCGATACCGGCCTGGAAGCGCGCCAGCCCCCACGGCAGCGGCACCAGGAAGCGTTTGACGCCGATTTCGGCCATCAGGATTTCCATCAGCGCCTTGAAGCTGTAAACGCCCGGACCGCCGAATTCATAAATTTTGCCGGCAGCCTCCGGATGCGAAATCGCTGCCATGATGCCGTCGGCCACGTCGCCGACATAGACAGGTTGGAATTTGGTATGCCCGCCGCCGATCAGCGGCAAAGCCGGACTGATCAGCGCCATAGCGGCGAAGCGGTTGAAGAACTTGTCTTCCGGCCCGAACACGACGGACGGGCGGACGATCGTGGCGTTCGGGAAGGCGGCGCGCACCGCCTCTTCGCCTGCCAGCTTGCTCTTCGCATAGGCCGAGGAGGTCGCGGCATCCGCGACGCCCAGCGCCGAAACCTGGATCAACTGCTTGACGCCGTTGTCGGCGGCCACCTTGGCGATGCGCGCCGGCAGGTCGGTATGGATGCTGGCAAAGCTGTTCTTGCCGCCCTCGGCCAGGATGCCGATCAAGTTGATAACGACGTCGGTCCCCCGGATCGCGGCGGTCAGCTCGGCCTCGTCGAAGCCGCTCACCATCTCCGGCACGATCTGACCGACGACACCGGCGGTACGCAGGTAGCCGAGCTTGCTGACATGGCGCGAGGGCACCCGCACCACCGCGCCGGTCTTGCCTAGCCTGCGGACCAGGTGGCGGCCGATGAAGCCGCCGCCGCCGAACACCACCGCCGTCATGTTTCCTGTCGCCATCGAAAACACCTGCCGCCCAAATTCACGCCGAGATAAGGCGGTTACATAATGGCTTTGGCGCCTGAGAGCCATAGGGCGCGATGTCGCCGAGAGCGGCAGGAAGCGCGTGACTTCCGGCGATTCACTCTCGCAGGAGGTTTAGGTAAGATCGAAACCCTTGCATCGGGGAACGCGGATGAAGCTGATCAATGCGAAGGCGAGCCCTTTCGGACGAAAGGTCGCCATTGCCCTTATCGAGAAACGTATCCGGTTCGAGATGGTTTTCGACGAACCCTGGTCGCCGGGAACATGCACGCCGGAGTTCAATCCCCTGGAGCAACTCCCGATTCTGATCGCGGACGATGGCGAGGTCGCGTTCGACTCCACCTTCATTCTGGAATGGATCGAGCGCCGCTTTCCATCTCCCCCGCTGCTGCCCGCCGATGACAACGGGATTTTAGAGGCGAAGCAACTTCAGG
Organism: Alphaproteobacteria bacterium; assembly: GCA_965276835.1. Classification (GTDB taxonomy): domain Bacteria; phylum Pseudomonadota; class Alphaproteobacteria; order BOG-932; family Roseiterribacteraceae; genus BOG-932. The sequence continues at coordinate 4,586,877 of OZ255631.1, read as the reverse complement.
TGCTGGCCGAAGGCATCATGATGGCGGCTGGCAGCATTGTGACCGAAATGAACCGGCCAACCCCTGGAATTGCCTGGATCGAACGCCACAAGCGCAAGGTTGCCGGCGGTATCGCAGCTCTGGAGCGCCGGCTTTCCGGAAAAATGTTCGCGGTCGCGGATTGCTTTGGCCATGCCGATATCGGCATCGGCTGCAATCTGTCGATGCTTACATTCATGGCCAAAGATCTGGGCCTGCCGCTAGACGACATCGACTGGCGTCCGGGACATCCCGATCTGGCAATTTATATCGACAGGCTGGAAGCCAGGCTCTCCTTCCAACAAACGCAACCGCAATCGATGGCGGTCGATCTGGCGAAGATGGTCAGCTGAATCAGGCCGCGCCGGCGAGCAGGTTCTCCAAATCCTCGTAGGCCACGGGCTTGACGAGATGATGATCGAATCCGGCCTCGGACGCCGCCATCTTGTCGCGCTGTTGGCCCCACCCCGTCTGGGCGATGATCAGCGCGTTCTTGAACTCTTCATCCTGGCGGAACGCGCGGCAGACGGCATAGCCGTCCATCACCGGTAAACCGATATCGAGCAGAATAGCGTCAGGCCTGTATTCATGCGCCGCTTCGAGGGCTTTGCGGCCGTCGTGAACAAGACGGTATTCGTGCCCGATCTCCTCCAGCATCCAGCCGACTGTCTGGGCGACCTCGACATTGTCGTCGACGACAAGCACCTTCAGGGGCTGAGTCGGCGCTGGTTGAACTGCTGGCACTCTGGCTTCCGGTTGCATTTCCATTCCGGCGGCGGCCATCGGAATCCGAACGGTGAACACACTGCCTTTTCCCAAGCCGGCGCTGTCGGCGCCAACCGATCCGCCGTGCATCGCGACCAGTTGCTTGACCAGCGCCAGACCGATTCCAAGTCCGCCGCGCGCGCGATCCGCGTGATGATCGACCTGAGCGAATAGCGTGAAGACCGCCGATTGCATCTCCTTGGGAATACCGAGCCCGTTATCGGATACGGCGATGACGACCTCGTTCCCTTCGGTTCGCGCCGAAAGGCCGATGATGCCGCCCTCGGCGGTATATTTTGCCGCGTTGTTCAAAAGATTGCTGACGACCTGCGCAAGGCGCGTCAGGTCTGCGTCGAGCCACGCGGGCTTCGTCGGGATATCGACCGTCAGCGAATGCTGCGCGGAATCGATTAGCGGCCGGCTGGTCTCCAGCGCCGAGCGGATAACATCAGCAACCTGGATCTTCTCTTTGCGGAGCTCGATCTTTCCCTGGCTGACGCGCGAAACGTCCAGCAGATCGTCGATCAGACGAACCAGATGCACAAGCTGCCGGTCCATCATGTCGCGAATTTCCACCGCATCCGTGCTGTGGGGGTTCTTGCGAAGGATATCCAGCCCGTGGCGAAGCGGGGCGAGGGGATTGCGCAGTTCGTGCGCCAATGTGGCCAGGAATTCGTCTTTACGGCGGTCGGCCTCTTCCAGAGCGTTAGAGCGAATCTTGAGTTCGTCACGCTGGAGGGCGATCTGCTGCCGTTGGCGGTAAAGCTCGAAAAAGACATCCGCCTTGCTGCGCAGAATGTCCGGTTCGATCGGCTTGTGGATGAAATCGACGGCCCCAGCTTCATAGCCGCGGAAACGCCGTTGACTGTCGGCGTTGCCCGCCGTCACGAAGATGATCGGCACACCCCGAGTGCGTTCGTTTCCGCGCATCAATTCGGCCAACTCGAAACCGTTCAGGCCCGGCATCTGCACATCGACGAGCGCCAACGCAACGTCGTTGTTAAGCAAAAGTTCGAGAGCTTCGTCGCCCGAACGCGCTTTAAGCAGCACGAGCCCGTCGCGGCGGAGCAATGCCTCCAGCGACAGGAGATTTTCCTCCAAATCGTCGACTAGAAGAAAGTGAACGGGGCTCATGATCGATGTCATGCCTTTTCAACGTCTTGTAGATAGGCCGCAATCTCTTTGAGCGACATAACCTGGGCGCTCGGGCATTTCGCGATTGCCGCTTTTGGCATTGCAACAGCATACGCGCCTTGCGGATTTTGTACGATTGCCGTGCCGCCGGCATCGACCACGGTTCTCAGGCCCTTGGCCCCATCCTCGCTGGCGCCCGTCAGCACGATCGCGATCAGGCCGGGGCCATACGCATCGGCGGCGCTCTCGAACAGGACGTCGAGGGATGGGCGGGAATAGAGAACCGGTTCATCGTCGGAAAGCGACAGGCTTTTATCGGTTTCGACCTGCAAGTGATAGTCGGGCGGCGCAAAATAGGCCGTGCCGCCGCTGATCGGCTCCTTGTCCTCGGCCTCGCACACCACGATGCGGCATTTGGCCTGGAAGAGGTCGGCCAGGACGCTTCTTTTGTCGGGCGGCAGGTGGACGACGACAAGCACCGGCAGCCCGTAATTGGCCGGCAGCGCGGGCAGGATGATCGATAGCGCCTCGAGCGCCCCGGCGGACGCGCCGATGACGACGGCTTCGGCCGATACGCCCATCAACTGGCCCGCTTCTGGTAGATTTTTTCTTCGCGCACACAATCCGCAAAGGCGTCCGCGTGAGCGGAAAACCGGATGCTTTCCTTGGAGCCGAGGCCGAGGAATCCCTTTCGTGCGAGCGAGTCATTGAACAGGCCCAACGCCCGGTCCTGCAGGCCGCGGTCGAAATAGATCAGGACATTCCGGCAGGATACGAAATGCATTTCGGCAAAAACGGCATCGGTCACCAGGCTGTGATCCGAAAAAACGACATGCTTGCGCAGGCTTTTGTCGAACGAGGCTTTGCCGTAGGCCGCGCTGTAGTAATCGGAGAGCGACGACTTCCCGCCCGAATTTCGATGGTTTTCGGTGAACAGTTGGATGCGGTCGAGATCGTAAATTCCCGCTTCGGCATTGCTGAGTGCATCCTGGTTAATGTCCGTCGCGTAAAACAGCGTGCGTTGCTCGAGACCTTCCTCACGAAAAAGAATGACGAAGGAATATAGTTCCTCCCCGCTGCTGCAGCCGGCGATCCAGACCTTCACCGAAGGATAGGTCCGCAGGTGAGGCACGACCTTCTCGCGGATCGCCCGAAAATAGGAAGGATCACGAAACATCTCGCTGACTTGGACGGTCAGATACCCCAGAAGGCGGCCGAGCATCGCGGGATCGTGAAGCAGGCTTTCCTGAAGCGCGGAAAAGCTGCCGAACCCCATCTGCTCCCGCGCTTGGCGCAGGCGCCGCTTGATCGATGCCTGCGCGTAATCCCGGAAATCATAATGGTATCGTTGATACAGAGCTTCCAGCAGCAACTGGATTTCGATGTTTTCGATTTTTTCAGCCATTGAACGCGCTCAACGCGGCATCCAAACGCGCACGAGCGACAGCAGTTTTTCGACGTCCAGCGGCTTCGCCATATAGTCGTTTGCACCGGCCGCGATGCAGCGCTGCTGGTCGTCGGGCATTGCTTTCGCCGTCAGCGTGATCACCGGCAGCGTCTTCCATTGGGGGTTCTTGCGGATTTCGCGCGTTGCGGTAAGCCCGTCCATGACCGGCATCATCACGTCCATGAGTACCAGATCGATCGACTGACCGGGTTCCGCGGCCCCTCTTTCGAGGGCGTCGAGCGCTTCCTTGCCGTTGCGCGCGATCTCCACCAGCGCGCCGCGCGGCTCGAGGATATTGGTCAGCGCATAGACGTTCCGGACGTCATCTTCGACGACGAGAATCCGGCGCCCCTCAAGGAGAGCATCCCGGTTCCGCGCCTTGCGGATCATTTTCTGCTGCTCGGCCGGCAGCTCCGCGACGACCTGATGCAGGAACAGCGTCACCTCGTCGAGCAGCCGTTCCGGCGACTTCGCGCCCTTGATGATGATCGATTTCGAATATTTGCGCAGCCGCTGCTCGTCGTCCGGCGACAGCTCGCGGCCCGTATAGACGATCACCGGCGGGAAGGAATAAGCGTCCTCGCGGCTGAGCGTCTCCAACAGCGAGTAACCCGAGGCGTCGGGCAGCGAGAGATCGAGCACCATGCAGTCGAAGGTTTGCTGCTTGAGAAGTGCGAGGCATTCTGCCGCCGTACCCGCGCTCACCGTTTCGACATCATGAGAGGTCAGCAGTTTTCCGACCGCCTCGCGCTGCACATCGTCGTCTTCGACGATCAGAACCCGGTGCATCCGCTGGGACAGCCTGGCTTCCAGCTTTTTCAGTACGTCCGTCAGCTCCTCACGTTTGACAGGTTTCAGCATGTAACCGACGGCACCCAGCGACATGGCAGTTTCCGCGTGGTCGGTCCCCGACACGACATGAATCGGGATGTGCCGGGTCAGAACGTCGCGCTTCAGGCGGTCGAGGACGGACAACCCGGACTGATCCGGCAGACCGACATCGAGGACAATCGCGCTCGGCTTATGGTGTTTTGCGAGGCTCAACGCCTCTTCGGCCGTGCCGGCGACCAGGGATTGGAAACCCATTTCGCGTGACAGGTCGCGCAAAATTCCGGCGAAGGTCTCATCATCCTCGACGACCAGCAGGATGCGTTTGGCATCCGTGAGCGTATCGCGGTCGTCATCGACTTTACGCGAAAGCGCGGCCGCCATAGCGGGCGCGCTCTTCGACCGCTGGACGGCGGGATCGGTGTGAAGGGTCACAGGGGTCTCGCGCGGCGCCACCGTGGCCGGGTTGTACGCGGTGGGAATGATGATCGTGAATGTGCTGCCTCTCCCTTCGCTGCTCCTCAATTGAATGGAGCCGCCCAACAGGCGCGCAAGTTCGCGCGAGATCGAAAGGCCAAGGCCGGTACCGCCATATTTGCGGCTGATCGTACCGTCAGCCTGGCGGAAGGCCTCGAACACGCTTTGCTGTTGTTCTTCCGATATGCCGATGCCGGTATCGGTGACCGACAGCGCGACATGTCCGTCACCCGACCGGCGGATCGCCAGTTCGACCTTGCCTGTTTCAGTAAACTTGAATGCGTTGGACAAGAGGTTCTTCAGAACCTGTTCCAACCGCTGCAGGTCGGTATCGATCGTCGCGGGGGTTTCCGGCGCGATCTCGATCTCGAATGCCAGTTTCTTTTCCTGCGCGATGGGCTGAAAGACCTGCTGCAGATCCTTGACCAGGCGGTCGAGCCCCACCGTCTCCGGCGTGATTTCAACATGTCCCGCCTCGATCTTCGAAAGGTCGAGAATGTCGTTGATCAGGTTCAGCAGATCGTTACCCGACGACTGGATCGTCTTGGCGAATTTGACCTGCTCGTCGGTCAGATTGTCATCCGGATTGTCCGCCAGCAGTTTCGCCAGGATGAGCGACGAATTCAGCGGCGTCCGCAGTTCGTGCGACATGTTCGCCAGAAAATCGGATTTGTACTGGCTTGCCTGTTCCAGTTCCCGCGCCTTCAACTGCACGGCGGCGGTGGTCTTCTCCAGATCGTCGCGCTGCACTTCCAGCTGTTGGGCCTGTTCCTCAAGCTGTGCGTTGGTCTGCTCCAGTTCAGCCTGCTGTTGTTCAAGCCGCGCCTGCGATTCCTTCAGCGCCCGGCTCTGCTCTTCGAGCTCCTCGTTCGAGACGCGAAGCTCCTCGCTTTGGACCTGAAGCTCTTCGGACTGACGCTGAGTCTCTTCGAGAAGGTTCTGAAGCTCGGCACGGTAGGTTGCCGAACGCACCGCCACGCCGACGGCTTCTGAAGCGTCTTCCAGAAACGTTAGGGTGTCGTCGCCGATCGGGCTGATAAAGCCCAACTCGACCACCGCATTGACTCTACCATCGGCGCCTGCCGGCGAAATGACCAAGTGCCTCGGCTTATCCTGGCCCAGTGCCGAAGCAATGGTCAGGTAACCTTCAGGCACATCCCGAATGACGAAAGGCCGGCCTTCCGATGCGGCTTGGCCGAGAAGCCCCTCTTTTACCGTGAAGCGCTCAGGAATCTTGGCGTCTTGCGGAACGCCATAGGTCGATACGCGCCGATAGGCGTTGCCGGCGCCGACAAAAACCGCGCCGGCATGGGCGTCAAGATATCGCGCGAGAAATTGAAGGATATTGTCGCCCAGCTGCTCCGTCCGCTGATCGCCCTGCATCGCAGCCCCAAGGCCAACTTGCCCAGATTGAAGCCAATCCTGCCGTTGGCGTGCAATGGTGGCCCTGCGGATCAGAAAGCCGACGATCACGGTAAGAACCATACCGAGCAGACCGGAGAGAATGCCGCTGATCAGCGCCGTCTTATAGGCCTCCGTCATTTCGACGAGCCGCTTTTCGCGAAGCACGCCCTCTTCCTGATCCATTGCGGCAAGCTGGGCACGGATTGTATCCATTTCGACCTTGCCACGGTTGGTTTCGACCACCGCCAGAGCAGCCTCGGTGCCCTGGGTCTTGCGCAGATCTATAGTTTGTTTGAGTTCCGCAAGTTTGGCATCGATATGCAGCTTAAGCTGCGGAATCCGCGCCTGCTGATTGGGATTGTCGCGCGTCAGCCCGGAAAGGTCATCAAGCTGAGATGTAACGTCCAGCAAGGCTGCGTTATATGGCTCGAGATAGTGCTCGTTGTTCGTCAACAAGAAACCGCGCTGCCCGGTTTCCGCATCCTTCACTGTCGACAGCAAGTCATCGAGGACGGCAATCACCTGATGAGAATGAACGATTCTCTGATTGTCGTCCTTCAAAGTCTGAATATTGCGGTAGGCGATCCCGCCGCTGATCAGGAAGAAGACAAGCACAGCCGCGAGGCCAAACGATAAAAGCGGATCCATCCCCGATTTGCGGGTCAGAGCAACAGGCGCGGCCATCTTTTCCATAGGCGTTCTCGTCGGCGATTTGTCTGAGCGGGGGGGAAGATTATTGAAGGAGCGGAGTTTGTACAGAATCCAGGCGCAAGCCGCCGAACGCCGGAACATGAACGTATTCGAAGGCTAGTCGTTCCGCACATTTTTGCCCAGCGGTGTCGGCCCGCCTCAAGCTAGCGATAGGCCACCGCAAACAGCCGGTTGAACGGAAACAAGACCCGGCCGTCGGCCTGTGCCGGATAGGCGGCGGCGATGCGGTCCAGGTAATCGGTGGCGAAGGCGGTGCGGTCTTCGTCGGTCGGCAGGGCGTCCAGGAAGGGGCGCAGGCCCGTGCCGCGATACCATTCGACGATGGCCGACGGGCCGTCCATGACGTGGGTATACTCAGTCTGCCAGATATCGATGCGCGCGGCCGAACCGGCCAGCCGATCATAATAGAAGCCGGCATCGTGCACATACCACTCACGCACGCCACCCTTGGGGAAGAACGAAGACCAACGCTTCGAACCGGCGAGGTCGCGCATCGCCTGGTGTGCCGGGGCCTCCAGATTGGCCGGCACCTGCACCGCAAGCGCACCGCCGGGCGCGACCCGGGCGAACAGGTTGGGATAGAGCGTGTCGTGGTCCGGCACCCATTGCAGTGCGGCGTTGGAGAAGATCACGTCGAAGGTTTCCCCCACCTCCGCCGCCCAGGCGGCGATGTCGCTGACCGACCAGCGCCATGTGGGATAGTCCCGCCGTGCGGCCTCGATCATCGCGAGGGAACTGTCGATGCCGGAAAGCGCTGCATCCGGCCAGCGCGCGGCCAGGATTTCCGTGCTGTTCCCCGGACCACAGCCGAGGTCGATCGCCCGCACCGGGGCGTCGACGCCGACGGCGGCGGCCAGATCGCACGCCGGACGCGTGCGCTCGGCGGCGAATTTTAAATATTGGTCTGCATTCCAGCTTGGCATGATGCGGTATTGTAGCGCCATAAAGCCGCCCGGTCATGGGTTGCGTGCGGTTCGCCGGAGACGTTTCAGATGAATGAGAACATCGGACGAGAAGAAGCGGCGGTCCGTGAAGTGATTGAAGCCTGGGCGAGCGCGGTTCGGGGCCGGGACATCGACGGGATTCTGCGGCACCATTCCGCCGATATCGCGATGTTCGACGTTCCGCCGCCCTTTCGGTCCATCGGAATCGACGCTTACCGGGCAACATGGGATATTTTCTTGTCCTGGTCGAGCGACCCGGTACGCTTCGATATTGTCGATATGGAGATCGCCGCGGGCAACGATGTCGCGTTCGCCTTTGCGGCCATGCGGTGCGCCGGGCCGGGCGCCGGCGGGCAGCACGACGCACTCGATTTTCGCCTGACAATCGGGCTGCGCAAAATTGGCGGGCAATGGACGATCATCCACGAACATCACTCGGTTCCGGCGGCGGATTGACGATAAGGCGGAGAATTTCAAACCGGGCGGCCGAATCCCGTCGCATCAAGTTGACAAAGCACAAGGCCGGGGGATATGAGACGCGTCCGCGCTGCCCAGGTGGCGGAATTGGTAGACGCGCTGGTTTCAGGTACCAGTGGCCGAAAGGCCTTGAAAGTTCGAGTCTTTTCCTGGGCACCAGACGCGGCGGGTATGCGGGGCCCCGTAGCTTACGTTGTTATTTGCGCCCCCGTGCGGCGGTGCGATGGCCAACGAATTTCCCCCTCCCATTCTTCACCGCAACGATCTGCCGGCGGATGTCGACCTGGGATCCGTGATCGCGGTCGATACCGAAACCATGGGGCTGAAGACCCACCGCGACCGGCTGTGCCTTGTGCAGCTGTGCAGCGGCGACGGCCAAGCCCATCTGGTGCAGTTGGTCGACGGCTATGACGCGCCCAACCTGAAGACGCTGATGGCCGACCCGAATCGGCTGAAGCTTTTCCATTTCGCCCGCTTCGACATCGCCGCGATCCAGGCCTATCTGGGCGTGGTCACCACGCCGGTCTATTGCACCAAGATCGCCTCCCGCCTGGTCCGCACCTTTACCGACCGGCATGGGCTGAAGGACCTGGTCCGCGACCTGTGCGGCGTTGAGATCAGCAAGCAGCAGCAATCGTCGGACTGGGGCGCCGAAACGCTGACCGCCGAGCAGTTGAAATATGCCGCCAGCGACGTGCTGTATCTACATGCGATGCGCGAGAAACTGGACGAGATGCTGGCGCGCGAAGGCCGCACCGAATTGGCCCAGGCCTGTTTCGACTTTCTGCCGACCCGCGCCGCACTCGATCTTGCCGGTTGGGACGAGATAGACATCTTCGCCCATTAGGCACAAAACATACCTTCCATGGCGGCGAATCGCTCAGACGACACAGAGATGAACGACGAGACGGGCGACGAGACGCCGGACCGGTTGCGCCATCTGTCGAGTGCGCCGCGCCAGTCGGCTTACCGCCCAGCCTACAGTATCCGCGTTCGCCAGCTGCGGATCGTTCTACCGCTGGTTGCGATTTTCACGGTCGCCATCGTCATCCTGTGGCCGAAAATCCGCGCTGAGTTCCATCATCCGACCCAAACATCACCGGAAGAACGCCAGGCCAAGATGGTGAACGGCCGGTTCGTCGGCTCCGATTCGCATGGCCGGCCCTATACGATCACCTATGACTCGGCGCAGCAGCCGCCTGAGGGCGGGCCGATCGACATGATCAATCCGATTGCCGAGTTGACTCTGGAAAACGGCCGCTGGGTCGCGGTCAAGGCCGACGAGGCGCGGTATGACCAGCAGGCCGGTACGATTGACCTCAGCGGTAACGTTCAGTTGTTCCACGATGCGGGTTACCGCTTCACCACCGAACGCGCCCATGTCGAGTTCAACAAGAACCTGATCTGGGGCACGCGCGCCGTAACCGGGCGCGGCCCCAAGGGCGAAGTTCAGGGGCGCGGCTTTCGCGTGATCAATAACGGCGACTCCATCGTCTTCACCGGCCCGGCGCGGCTGCTGATGCGGCCCGACGCGGCGCAGATGCCAGAACCGACCGAGGTCGCGAAAAAACCGGAAGAGGTCATAAAGAAAAAGAAATGACCATCCGTAACCTGCCCCTCTGCTTGACGCTCGCCATTACCTTCGCCCTTCACACGGTCGCCCTCGCCGCCAATGCGCCTGCCGCCGGGGGACAAGCCGTTCCGACCCATGACAACGGCACGTTCGAGGTGACCGCCGACCGCGACCTGGAATGGCTGCAGCAGGACCACGCCTATGTCGCGCGTGGAAACGCCGTGGCAAAGAAGGGGACCGTGACGTTGATGGCCGATCTGATCATCGCCTACTACCGGCCGCTGACCCCGCCGGGGCAGGCAGCGAAGGCTGCGGCGCCGGCACCGACCAAACCAGGTGCGACCCCCGTGAGCAGCCCCGACAGCAGCAACACAGAGATTTACCGTGTCGTGGCGGAGGGGCATGTGCATGTCATCTCCGAAGACAAGGACGGCTGGGGCGACCGCGCCGAGTACGATAAGGACCGGTCGGTTACCATCCTGACCGGCCAGCATCTGAAAGGGTCGACGCTGGAAGACATCGTTTTCGCCCGCGACAGCCTGGAATACTGGGAAGATCAGGGCATGGCGGTGGCGCGCGGCGACGCGCTGATAAAAAAAGTAAACGGCAGCTCCCTTGCCGGGGACCTGATCGGCGGCCATTTCATCAAGGACGCGCACGGGCAATCCGTGCTGAAGACCATCGAATCGCAGGGCCATGTTGTGGTGACGACCTTGACCGACATCGTACATGGCGACGAAGGCGTGTATGACATCGACGCGAAGCGCACCGTGCTGTTCGGCAATGTCCGGGCAAGCCGCGGCGATAACACCCTGGAAGGGGCCAGCGCCGACGTGAACATGACCACCGGGATCAGCCAAGTCTTCCCCGGCGAAGGCCAGCGCGTGCGTGGCCTATTCGTCCATCAGCAGCAGGGACAGTCGGACCAGTCCCAGCAGAACTCATCCGGAAAAAAACACTAAGTGCCTTCTTCACGCCCACCCAAGAATACGGGGCCTTCACGTCCCCCGACATCGCCGGCGCGCCCTCGGGCGAAAGTGCCGGCTGAAGTCGCAGCCAAACCGATCGGGACCGACATGGTCGCCGCCAACGGACCGCGCCTGGTCACCGCCAATTCCGGGCTGGTGGCGCGCCATCTGGGCAAGCAGTTCAAGCGCCGCCCGGTTCTGCGCGACGTGACCGTGACCGTTCAGCGCGGCGAGGCGGTCGGGCTTTTGGGACCGAACGGCGCCGGCAAGACGACCTGCTTTTACATCATCACCGGCCTGATCAACGCCGACACCGGCACAATCGAGCTGGACGGCACCGACATCACCCACCTGCCGATGTATCGCCGGTCGCGCCTCGGCATCGGCTATCTGCCGCAGGAAGCCTCGATCTTTCGCGGCCTGACGGTTGAGGAAAACATCCGCGCCGTGCTGGAGGTGGTCGAGCCGGAACGCGATGTGCGCGAATCGACTCTGGACGATCTTCTGGCGGAATTTTCGATCTCCCACCTGCGCCGCACCCCGGCCCTGGCCCTGTCAGGCGGTGAGCGGCGCCGTGTGGAAATCGCCCGTGCGCTGGCCTCGCGACCGCAATTCATGCTGCTGGACGAGCCGCTGGCGGGCATCGATCCCATCGCCATCGGCGAAATCCGCGACCTGATCTCGCATTTGCGCCAACGCGGGATCGGCGTGCTGATCACGGACCATAACGTCCGCGAAACGTTGGACATTGTCGATCGGGCATACATCTTGCATGACGGATCGGTCCTAATGGATGGACGCCCGTCGGAAATCGTGGCACATCAGGATGTGCGCCGCGTCTATCTGGGTGAGAAATTCAGTCTGTAGGCCTCGCCTACGCATCCTCCCACCTCAGGTTCAGGTGACGACGCGCTGTTTGCGTAGCGCTGATCCGATGAGCCGATGAACCAAGCATTCGTGAAAAGAGGCTGACGCCGTGACGCTCGTCCAAAGACTGGACCTGCGGCAATCGCAGACGCTTGTCATGACGCCGCAGCTGCAGCAGGCGATCAAGCTGCTGCAGCTCAACAATCTTGAGATCGGGGAATTCGTCCAGCAGGAGTTGGAGCAGAATCCCCTGCTGGAGGAGGATGGGCGCGCCAACCAGGACCGCCCGCTCGACAATCCCGAGGCCGCGCAGGACCGGGTCGCGGCATCAACCGACGACGACCGCAGCGCCGCGACGGACGACCAGGCCTCGCGGCTGGGCGAGGGACTGTTAGACGGCCAGATGCACAATATCGTCGACGGCGTGCCGGACGGCGATCGCGAGCGGCCGGGCAACAATGCGGCGGACGGCGACACCCCGCAAAGCTTTGGCCTGACCGGGTCCGGCGGCGGCAATTTCGACGGCGAGTTGACCGACTTCACCGAGCGGCTATCCCAAGAGCCGACGCTGCGCGACCATCTGCTGGAGCAGCTGAACACTGAGATCGGCGATCCCAAGAACCGGATGATCGGCGCCGCACTGATCGAGATGATGGAACCGTCCGGTTATTTGTCGGACGGCGATACGACGCCGGGCATGATCGCGAACGCACTGGGCATCGACACCACCGAGGTCGAGGCCGTGCTGGCCACGATGCAGCGGTTCGATCCGCCGGGCATCCTGGCGCGCAACCTGGCCGAGTGCCTGGCACTGCAGCTGAAGGATAAAGATCGCTTCGACCCGGCGATGGAAACCTTGTGCAGGCACCTGCCCCTGTTGGCGGAGCGGCGCTTCAACGACCTGTCGCGCCTATGCGGGGTCGATTCGGCGGACCTGAACGATATGATCCGCGAAATCCGGGCGCTGAACCCCAAGCCGGGCGACCTGTTCGAGACCTCTGCGGCGCAGACCGTGGTGCCCGATATCCTGATGCGGCTGGCGCGCGGCGGCGGCTGGATCATCGAACTGAATTCCGACACGCTACCCAGGGTGCTGGTCAACCGTCGCTATTATTCCGAGGTCACCAACACGTGCCGCAACGCGGGCGACCGGGAATACCTGACCGAGCGGCTGAACGCCGCCAACTGGCTGATCCGGTCACTGGACCAGCGGGCGCAGACGATCCTGAAGGTCGCGACCGAGATCGTGGCGCAGCAGGAAGATTTCTTCCAACACGGCATCTCGCGGCTGCGGCCGCTGGTCCTGCGCAATATCGCGGAGATCATCGGCATGCACGAAAGCACCGTCAGCCGCGTGACCAGCAACAAATACATGTCGACTCCGCGCGGGATGTTCGAGCTGAAATATTTCTTCTCTACCGCGATCGTCCGCAGCGACGGCGGCGAATCCTTCGCGGCGGAGGCGATCCGGCACCGGCTGAAAGCGCTGATCGACGCCGAAGATCCAACGGCTATCCTGTCCGACGACACGTTGGTCGAGCAATTGCAGGGGGAAGGAATGGACATCGCGCGCCGGACCGTAGCGAAGTATCGCGAACAGCTCGGCATTCCCTCCTCCGTCCAGCGGCGGCGGCAGAAAAGCTTCGCCACGGCTGCGACCCGCTGACACGGGGAACGTTTTTGGGCTTCACGACCTGAATCTAGCCATGATTAGTGTGTGACATGGTCACAGTTTCGGCTAGTTTCTGGCCTTAGGCCCCGATGAGGAGACAACAATGAAATTGCTATCGACATTTGTTTTCGCCGCCGCCGTTCTGGCGGTTCCGACTTTCGCCAGCGCAAAGGATTGCGGCAACGCACCGGCAAAGCTGTCACTGCCGAACGGCGCCAGCGCCTCGGCGGACGAGATGAAGGCGACGGCCGCCAAGTTCCCGCCCTATGCGAAGGAAATGAGCACCTATCTGCATTGCCTGTCGGACCAGATGAAGGCCGGCCAGAGCGAATATCAGACTGTTGCCGACGACTGGGCCAAGCAGCAGAAGGTCTTCACAAGCCAGCCCGCGAAATAATCGACAGCGATATGTTGGAACGGCTCAGCCGAGCCGCTCCAACTCGTCGATGAAGCCGCCGATGACGCCGAGGCCCTTGTGCCAGAAATCGGGGTCAGCGGCGTTGAGCGAGAACGGTGCCAGGAGCTCTCTGTGGGTCCTGGTGCCGCCCGCCGCCAGCATTTCAAGATACCGTTCGGCAAAGCCGGGATCGCCCTGCTGGTAGACCGCATAAAGCGCGTTCACGAGGCAGTCGCCGAAGGCATATGCGTAGACATAGAACGGGGTGTGGATGAAATGCGGGATATAGGCCCAGAAATGGCGATATCCCTCATCGAACCGCAGCGCCGGGCCCAGACTCTCGCGCTGCACCGCCAGCCAGATTTCCCCCAATTGTTCCGCCGTCAGCTCGCCGTCGCGGCGGGCAGCGTGGACCCGCGTCTCGAAATCGTAGAACGCGGTCTGGCGCACCACCGTGTTCAGCATGTCCTCGACCTTGCTGGCCAGCAGGAAACGGCGCTCCGCCGGTTTCTCAGTCCGCGCCAGCAGCGCGCGGAAGGTCAGCATCTCCCCGAACACGCTGGCGGTCTCGGCCAAGGTCAGCGGCGTGTTCGACATCAGATGTCCCTGCGGGCCGGCCAGTACCTGATGCACGCCATGACCCAGCTCATGGGCCAGGGTCATCACGTCGCGCGCTTTGCCGTGATAGTTGAGCAACAGATAGGGATGGGCTGACGGCACCACCGGATGGGCGAAGGCACCCGACTGTTTGCCCGGCCTGACCGGCGCATCGATCCAGGGATTATCGAAGAATTTCTGCCCGATCGAAGCGAGGCGCGGCGAGAAGGCGCCATAGGCCTCGAGTACCAGGTTGCGCGCCTCCTGCCAGCTGAAATGCCGGTCGGGGTCGCCCGGCAACGGCGCGTTGCGGTCATAATATTGCAGCACTGGCTCACCCTTGGCGTCCGGGCTCAGCCACTTGGCCTTTAGTTTGTAATAGCGGTGCGACAGACTGGGATAGGATGCCTTGACCGCCGTCGTCAGCGCGTCGACGACCTCATCCTCGATCTGGTTGGCCAGATTGCGCGACGACACCGGTCGGGCATAGCTGCGCCACTTGTCGTCAATCTGCTTATCCTTGGCCAAGGTCGAGGTGATCAGCGCGAATGTGCGGATCTGCTTGTCGAAGCCCTTGCCCACGGCCTCCGCCGCAATCTTGCGTTTCGCGCCATCCGGATCGGACAGCAGGTTCAGCGCATCGCTGATCGGCATCTCCTCGCCGCCGACATCGAATCGCATGCCGGCGATGGTCTGGTCGAACAGTCTGTGCCAGGCACCCGCCCCGGTGACATGAAGCTCATGCAGCAGCCGCTCCGCCTCGTCCGACAGGATATGTGGCCGGAACAGCCGCGCGGTCGCGATCCACGGTGCGTAATGCGCCAGCGCGTCGTCGCGCATTTTGTCCTTAAGGTCGGTCTCCTCGATCCGGTTCAGCTCCAGCGTGAAGAAAATCAAATGGGCGGAGATGTCGTTTATCCGCTCCGATATGCCCTGATAGAATTTGCCGATGGCGGGATCTTCGTTATCTCCGGCATAGACCAGCCCGGCATAGCTCATCGCCTTGGACAGGCGCTCGTCGATCCGCTCATAGCCGGCAATCGCCTCGGCAAGCTTGTTACCCGACAGTTTCGCGATCTTGCCCTGATAGGTCTTGGCAAACGCCTTGGCATCCGCCTCCCCGCCGTCCAGGTCAGCCTTAAGCTCGGGCGAATCCATCGCCGGATAGAGGTCGGTCAGATCCCAACCGGGCAGCGCCTCCGCCGACACCGATGAACCCGCTTCCGCCCATTCGAAATTCGCCAATTGCCATCTCCTAAAGCCCAAGCCGAAGAGAGGATATAGGGCCGCCTGCGTACCGGCGACAGATGGCTATTGTGACGCGCCGGCGTTAAAGCCGCGCGGCGATCTTTTGCAGCGTGGCGACCGTGGTCAACAGATCCTGCTCCTGGATGTCCCGGCAAGCGCTTTCCAGCATCTTCACGATCAGCGGCACGATCGCGTCGCGCGCAGACTTGCCGGCAGGAGTCAGCGACACCAAGAAGGCGCGGCGATCCTCAGGCGACATCACCTTCTCGACCAGCCCCAGCCCGATCAGCCGGTCCAGCATCCGGCTCATCGCCGGCTGGTCCTTATAGGTCATGGCCGCCAAGTCGGTCTGGGTCAGCTTGCCGTACTGATTCAGCCGGTTGAGGATCGGGAATTCGCGCGGACGGACGTCGTATCCCGTTTCCGCGATCGCCTTGGCCAGCGCGTCGCCAAGCCTATAGGCGGCCTGGCTGACCACGAAGCCGATGACATTATCGTAATCGTCGAATGAAAACGGCTTCCGGTGTTTCGGCGCGGTCGGGGCCATGGGTGGGGCGATAAAGCTCGATTGAATGCGGGGCGTCGCCGAAACCGATCGTTCCGGCGGGACAAGCAGACCTTAAGCCCTAGCTTCGACCGAACCAACCCCGGCCGTAAATCACCTGATCACGGAGCCGGTGGCCGTCACGCGTTGCGCCTGCAGGGCGGTGCAGGCAGGATTGCCGGCCAGCTTGACCCGCGATCCGTCGGCGCTGATGACCCCATTTATGCTGTTATCGTAAGTCCAGCCGCGCGGCTCCAGGCCGACCTTGAAATATCCGGTCAACGTGAATTTCCGTTGCGCGGCATTATAGTTGCCTCGATAATCGAGGACCGACGTCGCAAAACCGTATTTGCTCTGCTGGTTGTAATAGATCGTCATGATCGCCTTCACGCGCGCGCCGGACACCAGGAATGTCACCAAGGCGTTTGTCGCGCCCTGGTATTTTGCGCAGTTGAACGTGCCGTTGAAGGTTCCGTCCAAAATCGTATCCGCCTTCGCCGAGCCGGCGGCGAGAGGGACGGCGACAGTAAGAGCGCAAAGCGCGGCAGAAACCATTCGCATGACGTCACCTTTATTCGTTGTTGTTCAGAACCATAACGCAGATAGCGACAACACGGTTCACATTCTTATTTCCTGCTGCAACGAACGTTATTCTGGAACATCCGATAAATCACCGCAAAATACTGTTTGTTTTGCGCGTTGCACTGGATACGGCTTCCCACAGTTGCCATAGAACCGGTCCCGGTCAGATTTCGATGCAGATCTTGCCGAAATGCTTTTGCGATGCCTGATGGCGGTAGGCATCCCCCAGCCGGTCGAGCGGGAAAACCGAATCGATGACCGGCCGGATGCCGTTCACGTTCATTGCCCGAATCATGTCCTCCTGGTCAGCGCGCGATCCGACCATCACGCCGGAAATCCGCAGCTGCGACAGGAATATCTCAAAGGTCGGCACCTCTCCCGCATTGCCCGCCAACACGCCGATCAGCGCGATATGTCCGCCCCGGCGGCAGGCACGGATCGATTGCGCCATCGTGCCCGCGCCGCCGATCTCGACCACATGGTCGACGCCGCGGCCGCCGGTGATCTCCTTGGCCTTCAGCCCCCATTCGGGCGTTTGCCTGTAATTGATGACGTGATCCGCGCCGAGCGTGCGCAGCCGTTCCAGCTTTTCATCGGACGACGAGGTGGCGATCACCATGGCGCCCGCCGCCTTGGCGAATTGCAGCGCGAAGGTCGAGACGCCGCCTGTCCCCTGGATCAACACCGTATCGCCCAGTTTCGGCCGGCCGTCGGTCACCAGGCCGCGCCACGCGGTAAGACCGGCACAGGTCAGCGTCGCCGCCTCCGTATGCGACCAGCCGGCGGGTGCCTTGGTGAACGCGCGCACCGGCGGAAACATTCATCGACGACGGCAGCCGAGGGATGTTCAACAACGCCTCGGAATACCGCCGCCTGTACCCCTATGCCGCTCGCTCGGAGCCGCGTTATTGCGCCCCGCGTGTCGAAGACGGGTGGGAACTGGAGTGGTGCGGCGCAGGATCAACGGCGCAGCCGAACGGACGATATGGAGCGGGTCGCCTAAGCGGGGGCGGTGCCGACGGGGAACATGCTGAGCGGCTTACAGTTTCCCAATTGGGCACTGCCGTGCCCGCCAACCGCGGGGAGCGGGCATGAAGCCCAAGCACATCATGAACCGCGCAGCGATATTCCCGGCGCCGGCGGATGATGGGTAAGCATTCGCCGAAAGACCCGGCGGCGGATGCTGGGGATCGTCCGGCGCCGGTCGACCGGCCCGGCGCCCCCGCCGCGTTCCCCTATGACCGGATGACGGTCGAGCGCTTTCGCAAGGCCTTTCCCCGCGCCCGCTGGCGCGACGATCTCAAGGCCTGGTTCGTTCCAGGGACGACAGCCGAAAGACGTATCGACCGCTGGCTCGGGCGTGAACTGGGCGGATCATCGACCTATGAGGATGAGCGCGGTCGCGATGCCTTCGCATTCGACCCGATCGAGAGTCCTTATCTCACCGCGGGGGCCGATTTGCGGATCGTCACACCGTATTCGCGCACGATCGTTTCCGAACTGCGTGAGGTGCCTTGGGCATGGTGGGATCCGGACGGCAAGGCCTGGCGGGTGCCTTATCGCTCGTTGCAACAACTGAGAATGCACTGGCCGGCCATCGAGGCCGCGGCGCGGCGCAATGAACCGGAGCAGCGGCGCAGACGCCAGGCAGCGCGAGACCCGGACATTCAGAACCGGATCGCGGCGCGCAACCGCGAGAAACGCCGCCATCGCTACCCCGTCCCCCTGGAACCGCTTCCGCCATTAGGGCGGGTGTTCATGACCGGCAGCTGCGGGGCGGTGATCTTCACCAGCCTGACCGGCGAACTCGTCGAAGCGGACATCCGCCGGGAACATTACCCGGATGCCGGCGCGAACAATGAAACGCTGATCTGGGCGGAGTGGCGAAAACCGACACTTTCGGAACTGGTGAAGACCTGGCCGGCAAAACAACCGCCGGTGGAAGGCGACATCGCACGCGGCTGGTGGCAACCGACTCTGCAAGAGCTGCGCGCGGAGCGACGCAAAGCGCGATCGATTGAGGCCGCGCAGGAAACGCGCCGCCGCAAGTCGGGCATTCGCGGATAGCCAGGCGAAATTCTTTAGAAGATCGTGGTGCCGAAACGCGGATTTGAACCGCGGACCTACCGATTACGAATCGGTTGCTCTACCGCTGAGCTATTTCGGCTTATGCACGGGGCTGAAGCGGGCCGCACCATACGCAAAACAGGGCGCGCGGCGCAAGGCCGGGTTGCCCAATGTCGCCGGGGCGGGCAATAAAGACCGATCTTGACCGATCAGCCCCCAATCCCGCCGCACGACGATCCCGCCTATGAACAGGCGGAGCTGCCGCCGCGGGAGCCGATGTTCCGGATTCCGCTGGTTACCGGCTGGTTGATTCTGCTGAATGTCCTCGTCCATGTCGCGCGGCAATTCCTGCCCGAAGCGCAGGACAATCTGGTGCTTGAAAATCTCACCTTCGACACTTCCGCGCCGTTCGATATGTGGGGTCTGGCGTCGCTTCTGACCTACCAGTTCCTGCATGCCAACTGGCTGCACCTTGGGGCCAACATGGCGATGCTGCTGGCCTTCGGCTCCGGCCTGGAGCGGGTCCTACACGGATATCGCTTCGTGCTGCTCTATCTGGCCTGCGGCGTCGCCGGGGCGCTGTTCGAGGCCGCCACCGTGACCGGCGCCGACGGCGAGGTGCTGCTCGGCGCATCGGCCAGCATTAGCGGCATATTCGGTGCGCTGATCATTCTATTGGGACTGAACCGGCTCGGTAGCCGGCCGATCAACCTCGCGCTGATGATCGCGCTGGTGCTGGGATCGACGATCGTGACGGGCGTGTTCAACATCGGCAGCGGCGGCCTGCCGGTTGCATGGCGCGCTCATGTCGGCGGGTTCGGCTTCGGCCTGCTTGCCGGCTGGGGAATCCGAGAGTTCTACCGGCGCCGCCTAGGCCGCGGGCAATAGCGGCACCGCCGCCGCCGGTTCGACCAGGGATTTTTCGAACCAATCGCGCGCCGCGGTTTCATTGCCCGACGCGGCTTCAAGATAAGCCATCAGCATGCAATAGCGCGGGTTGGCGGTGTTAAGCCCCGCCAAATGCCCGCGCGCGTCGGCCCAGCGGCCAGCGGCGAGCTCAGCCTCGGCTAGGGCAAGACGCCCTTCCTCGCTGTCGCGCAGCAGCCCGTGCAGACGCTCGGCCTGGCGCAGGCGGGCGGTTGCATCGCTCTTCGGTGTCAACGCCATCCAGGCCCGCGCCAGCTTGCGGCCGGGCGCGGCGGCCCAGCTGCGCGTCAGCATCCGCTCGGCCGCCGGCGTACGGCCGGAACGGGCGAGCAGGCGCACGCCCATTGCCGCCGCTTCTGACAGGGTGGGGTCGAGCTGATGCGCCCGTTCGGCGTCGGCAAGGGCATCGGCATCCCGGCCCTCGGCTTCGGCCTGGGTGGCACGATCTACCAACACGCGCGCCAGGAACGGGTCGGCCTCATTTTGCGGAACGATGCCGGCCTTTACCGCATCCGCCAGGGTGCGCTCCGCCTCGCTATAGGCGCCGGTCCGCGCCTGCAGCACGAACAAGGCGCGCGCGGCCCAGGGGCTTTTCTGTGAGATTTTGCGCGCTTGCTGCACAAGGTCGATGGCGCGCGGCAAGTCACCGGTCTTCTCCGCCAACCCGGCGAGCCCTTTGAGGCCGATCAGCGCCGTGTCCGGGCGATCTTTGAGGCGGGTATATTCGGCAGCGGCCCGCGCCGTGTCGCCGGCCAGTTCGGCGGCATTGGCGGCGGCCAGGTGAGAAACCGCCGGTTCACCCACAGCCTCCGCGTCGCTGGCATGGCGTAAAGCGTTCGGTCCGTCCTCCGATGCCAGGGCGTTCAGCGAGCGGATCAGCGCGGCATAGCCCCGGCTGCGCTGGCGACGAAACCGGAAGCGCCCGATGGCGTGCGGCGTACCCCAGACGATGCGCCACAGCCGCCACAGCACGATCAGCACCAGCGCGGCCAGTACGACGAGCAAAATCAGCACCCCGACCGATGTTTCGATCAGCCGGCCATGCCACTGCAGCGACACCACGCCCTTCTGTTCTGCGAGCCAGACGCCCGCCAAAACCAGCAGCGTCAGCTGCAGGAAGAAGCTGAGCCCGCGAATCATTGGGCGGTCGGCGCCTGAGACGCCGGCGTAGGAGCGGATGCCGGCGACGCTGGTTGCAGCGACGGTGCACCCGTCGATATGCGGGCAATGGCCAGCCGGGTCAGGTCGGCCTCGGCCTGATCGGCGGCTATACGTTGCTGCGCCTCGGCGATCCAGGGGCTGGCCATCTGTGCGGGAAGGCCGCTCAACGCCTGCAAGCCGGCGATCGCATCGGGCAAGTCGCCGTCGTCGATCTTGCCTTCGGCCCGCGCGACAATGGCGTCCACCGCATCGCCCGGCACGGAGTCTCCGACGCGGCGGATCGAAACCACCGATTCCAGATGATAGAGCGCCTGCCGCCACCAGCTTTGCCCGTCGCCGACTACGGCACTGCGCACGATATCGGGCGCGAGCCGGCCGAAATCCTTCGACAAATCGTCCGCCGTCGCCACTCCGCTATCCGCTGTCGGCTGCAACTGATCCAGCACGGCGGCCATTTCGCTGTCGGCGCCGACCAGACCGCGCAGCGCCGCCAGATCCTTGGCATAGGGTTTCGAAGTCCGCAGTGCGGCACGCAGCTGGCCGACCGCAAGCAGCGCGGCCTCGGCGCGCAGTCCCTGCTGGCGTTTTTCCGCCACCGCCGCCGCCGTTGTATCCAACCGCGTGTGATCGGCGGTGACCTGCGCTGTCAGCCGCTCAAGCTCACCCTGGGTCGCCGCTGTGCTGGCCTGGATGTCGCGGATCGACTGGGCGAGAAGCTCCCGCCCGCCTGCCGCGACCTGAAGGTCGGACAGACCCTTGGCGATCTGCGCCGATTGCGCCGCGCCGTTTTTCAGGTCGGTCAATTGCTGTTCGATTGCCGACAGCCGATCGCCATCGGGCGCGGCGCCGGCCGGCTGCGCCTGCGCGGCCGTCGCTGGGCTTGGCGACGCCGCCCGGGCTTGAGCCTCCAATTTCGCGATCCGCGCGTCGAGGTCGGCGCTACCGCCGCTATGCGCCTCAAGCGCCGCGACCCGGACCTGTAACGGCCGAAGGTAAAATTGCCAGCCGCCATAGCCGGCCGCCACGACACCCATCAGAATCAACAGCGCAAGGATCAGAGCGAAATAGGCGACTGCGCCGCCACGTCTGACAATGACCGTCTCGGTGACGGGGGGCACGGTCGGAGCAATAGGCGCGGATGTTGGTGGCACGGATGTTGGTGGCACGGATGTCGGGGGCGGCAAGATGATCGTCTCCGCCGGCCGTTCGGGCCGGATGGGCGTGGGATCGGAAGCCGCCAGTTCGTCGGCGTCGAGCGCGATGCCCTCGCGCGCGGCCGCGGCCAATATGTCGGGGTGACGGGTCAGCGGGATGATGCCGCGCTTTTTCCAGCCTTGGACGGTGGTGACCGGCGTATCGAGTTTGGCCGCCATCGGGCGAATGCCGCCGAAGCGTTCGATGATCTGCTCGGTGACAGTCCCCGCCTCGCCCTCGTCAGCCATCGGCTGGCTCGACAGGCAACAGGGACAACAACGAATCGGCTGTCGGCTCGACCGCCACCCGGACCGTGGCCCAGGGCAGATCGGCCGCCGCCGCGGCGACCCGGGCGCTGAAACAAAGGGCGGAACAGGAACAGATCATTTCTGTTAAACCAATTTTCCCAATTAACGTTCCGAACGCCGTCGCCGTACGTGGAGAAAAGAACAACACGTACCTCACGGTACACGCGTACAGCGCGTCCACCAAGTCTGCTGAAAAATCCCCTGCGGCAATCGCGCCATAGAGCACCAGGCGATCCACCGACTGTCCTGGTCCCATCAATTTGGCCAAATCGCGCGCTGTCGCGGTGCCGGACACGTGGAGGATTCGCGATATCGTCGGCGTCGCGGCGCGGATCGACGCGGCCAGGGCCAGCGCATCGCCCGCGGCGGCGCGAATATCGACAAAGCCGGCGGCCCTCAGCGCATCCGCCGTCTTGCCACCCACGGCGAAGGCAGGCAAGCGGCGATCGGCCGAACGGGCGGCGAAGAAGCGTACGCCGTTGGCGCTGGTAAAGGCCAAGGCATCATAGGATTTCAGATCGGGAATCGCCGCGCGTATTTCGACGATCTTGAGCATCGGCTCGATCAAGGTCGAATAGCCCCTGTCCTGAAGCGCCGCCGCCAGCGATTCCGCCTCGTCCCGCGGACGGGTGATTACGACCAGACGGCCCATCCCGCTGCTCAACCGCCAAGCTCGGCCGCCGCGAAGAAGTCGAGCGGCATGTCCACCTTGATCGCCAGGCCAAGTTCCCGCCCCAAACGCGCGGCATCGGCAATCGAGGCAACCGATTGCATGCGGATCAGTGCTGTACCGTCCGGCCGGGCCACCAGCCCGTCGAGCGCGACCTGCCCGCCATCCACGGTCGCCAACGCGCCGATTGGCGTACGGCAGGACCCGTCGAGCTCCGCCAGGAACGCCCGCTCCGCCGTCACCGCGATGGCCGATACCGGGTCGTTGATGGCATCGCACAACGCCAGCATCCTTTCATCGTCCAGCCGGATTTCCAGCCCGATGGCGCCCTGGCACGCGGCCGGCAACATCTCCGCCGGGTCCAGCGCGTGATATTCGACGGTGAGACCCAGCCGGGCCATCCCGGCGACCGCCAGCATGGTGCCGTCGACTTCGCCAGCCGCCAGCTTGGCAAGCCGCGTGCCGACATTGCCGCGAAAATCGACGATCTTGAGGTCCGGCCTGAGACTCAGCAGCAGCGCCTTGCGCCGGGGGCCCGAGGTGCCGATGCAGGCCTCCTGGGGCAACGCGGCGATGCTGTCGGCGACCGGCGACAGGAGCGCATCGCGCGGATCGGCGCGTTTCAGGACGGCGGCGAGACCAAGGCCATCCGGCATCCAGGCGGGCAGGTCTTTCAGTGAATGGACCGCGACATCGATGCGCCCATCGGACAGCGCCTCCTCGATCTCCTTGACGAACAGGCCCTTGCCGCCGATGTCGGCCAGGCTGCGGTCCTGAATGCGGTCGCC
The DNA here is from genome assembly GCA_965276835.1 of Alphaproteobacteria bacterium. GTDB lineage: Bacteria > Pseudomonadota > Alphaproteobacteria > BOG-932 > Roseiterribacteraceae > BOG-932. The sequence continues at coordinate 4,563,109 of OZ255631.1, read as the reverse complement.
GCTGGTCTTGATGATAACGATTTCGATGGCGTCTTCCGCGACAAGGCCGGAGCCAACCGCCAGCGCGCGAACGATTTCCGCCTGCGCCAAGGCCAGGGGGCTGCCCCGCGTACCGATCTTCAATTCTGTTCTCATCGCCGATGCTCGCTGATCATGACAGTTCTTTAGGCCTTCCAGGTCGGGTGGGAAAGCACACGAAGGTGCGGTCGATAGGAACCCGGACAGCCACCTCTCGTTGGCAAGGCATAGGCAAAGAACAACCAAGGAGAAAGATTATGCGGGCATTCTTGATAGCGGCAGCAGTTTTGGTGGCCACCACCGCTGCACCGGCCTTCGGGCAATCGACCACCACATCGCAGGCAGGCGTGGGTAGTTCGCCCGGCGTTGCTGGCGTTCCAGGCGCGGCCGACGCCAATGGCGGCAGCGCTGGCCCGAACACGGCGACGACCAAGCACCATAAAAGCGGCGGATCGACCATGGCGATGGATCCCAGGGCCGGATCGAAGGGCTCGATGGGCCGCAACACGCCGCCGGCGGGCTCAAACCCGAATGGCGACAAGCGGGGCCAAGGCGGCAACCAGCCGAGTTCAACCACCACGACCGGTCCGACGGGCCAATAGCGTCAACCCGATGCCGGCCTGCATGTGCGGGCAGGCATCGCTGTAATGTGGCCCCGCCCGAAGATTCCTGCTTAAACCATAGGATGATTCGAGACACTTTGGTGCTGGGCATCGAGACGAGTTGCGACGAAACCGCCGCGGCGGTGGTCGATAGCGCCCGGCGCATCCATTCCAATATCGTGCACAGCCAGATCGCGGCGCACACGCCCTATGGCGGCGTGGTGCCGGAGATCGCGGCGCGCGCCCATCTGGAGCATCTAGACGGGGTGATCACGCGGGCCCTGGCCGAGGCGGGCGCAACATTTGCCGACATCGACGCGATTGCCGCGACCGGTGGGCCGGGCCTGATCGGCGGCGTCATCGTCGGGGTGATGGCTGCCAAGGCGATCGCCGCGAGCGCGGACAAGGCGTTCGTCGCGGTCAACCATTTGGAGGCGCATGCCCTGACCGCGCGATTGACCGCGCCGCAGGACGCACCACTGGCGTTTCCTTACCTATTGCTGCTGGTTTCCGGCGGCCATTGCCAATTGCTGGACGTTGAAGGCGTCGGCAAATATCGCCGTCTGGGCACTACTATCGACGACGCGGCGGGCGAGGCGTTCGACAAGGCAGCAGCAATGCTCGGGCTGGGCTTTCCCGGCGGTCCGGCGCTGGAACGTGCGGCGGAGCATGGCGATCCGAAACGGTTCACCCTGCCGCGCCCCATGATCGGCCGTCCGAATGCCGATTTCTCTTTCTCGGGGCTGAAGACCGCATTGCGCCAAGCCATCGCCGCGCAGGACCTGCTGGACGAGATCGCCAAGGCAGATCTTGCCGCGGCGTTTCAAGCCGCGATCACCGCGTCGCTGGTCGACAGGACCGCCCACGCCATCGCCATGTTTGAGGAACGGCACGGAACGGGCCGCCCGCTGGTCCTCGCCGGCGGCGTTGCCGCGAACCGTGCGATCCGCGCCGCTTTGGCCGACCTCGCCGCAAAGCGCAGCATGACATTGGCGGTGCCGCCTGTGGGTCTCTGCACCGACAACGCGGCGATGGTGGCCTGGGCCGGGATCGAACGGCTGAATGTCGGCCCGGCCGACACCATGGACTTTGCGCCGCGTCCGCGTTGGCCGTTGGATCAGGTGGCGGCGATGCCGGGAGCCAAGGCGTGAGCCGGGTCGGCATCGCCGGCGCGGGCGCCTGGGGCTTGGCGCTGGCGCATGCGGCAGCGCGCGCCGGCTCGATTCCCATCCTGTGGAGCCGGCGTGGCGCCCGCGTCATCGACGGTTTCGAAGTCGCCGGCGATGCCGCCGTCCTGGAACAGGTCGGCTTGCTGCTGCTGACCGTTTCCGCGCAAGAACTTTCCAGCGTCGCCGCAAGCATTGCGCCACATCTTGCCGACGACCTGCCGCTGGTGATCTGTGCCAAAGGCATCGCACGACCGGACGACCGGTTACTGAGCGACGTCCTGGCCGAGGCGGCGCCCGGCCGGCCGATTGCGATTCTGTCCGGCCCCACTTTCGCGCATGAGGTTGTCCAGGGCCTGCCGACGGCGATCACGGTCGCCAGCACAGACGCGACGGTCGCAAACCGGGTCGCCAACGCGCTCAGCAGCGGAAATTTTCGCCCCTATGTCTCCGCCGATCCTGTGGGCGTGCAGTTGGGCGGGGCGATCAAGAATGTGATCGCCCTCGGCTGCGGTATCGTCGCCGGGCGAGCAATCGGCGAAAATGCCCGTGCCGCCCTGATCAGCCGGGGCTTGGCCGAAACCGCGAGGTTGGGCCGGGCGATGGGCGCCGACTCGCAGACCTTTGCCGGACTGGCCGGGCTGGGCGACCTGACCTTGACCGCGACATCCACGACATCGCGCAATTTCCGCCTGGGTTTTCTGATGGGCCAGGGCATGACCCTGGAGCAGGCGAGCGGCGATATCGAGGGCGTGGTCGAAGGTGTTGCCTCGGCTCAAGCCGTGGTCGCGCTGGCTGCGCGTTACGGCATCGAAATGCCGATCTCCCACGCGGTCGCCGCCATTGTCGAACACGGCGCCGATATCGGCCAGACCATCGCCGGCCTGCTGGCCCGCCCGCTGAAGAGCGAGACCGCATGACCTTCCGGGGTTGCAGGACGCCGTTGATCGCAGACAGGCCCCGTTCAAGAATTACAACTGACGACTCACAACGAGGACCGAGATGAATTACTGGCTGGTGAAATCCGAACCGGAAAAATGGTCGTGGGACGCGCAGGTTAAGGCCAAGACAACCTTCTGGGACGGTGTGCGGAATTATATGGCCGCCAACTTCATGAAGGCGATGAGGGTCGGCGACCTGGCCTTCTTCTACCACTCCAACGAAGGCAAGGAGATCGTCGGCGTCGTCAAGATTTCCAAGGAGTTCTATCCCGACCCCAAGGATGAAACCGGCAAGTTCGGCATGGTCGACGTGACAGCGGTGGAAAAATTGCCGACCCCGGTCACGCTGGTGCAGATCAAGGCCGACCCCAAGCTGTCCGAGATGGTGCTGGTTAAAAACTCCCGCCTTTCCGTTCAGCCGGTGACGGTGGAAGAATGGACTTACATCGCCAAGCTTGGCGGCCTGAAGCTCTAGGACAACGAACGATGCTGGCGAGCCTTCAACGAAACATCATCGCCGGCATCCTGATCGTCATCCCGATCTGGGTGACGGTCTGGGTTATCACCTTCCTGATTACGCTGCTGATCCAGTTCGGCAGCCCCGCCGCCATGCAGCTGGGCATCTGGCTGGCCCCCACATCCCCCAACCTGGCCGCCCTTTTTCAGGCAGTATGGTTCCAGGATGCGGTGGCGGTCGTGGTTGTGCTGGTTGGCCTCCTGCTGCTGGGCGTGGTCGGACGCGCCGTCATCGGCCGGCGGTTGCTCGCCGTCTTCGACGCGGTGATGGCGCGTATTCCCCTTGTCCAGTCGATCTATGGTTCGGCGCGCAAGCTGATCCAGACCGTGCAGACCAAGCCGGACGGCCAGCAGCGCGTCGTGTTGATCGAATTCCCGTCACCCGGCATGAAGGCGGTGGGTCTGCTCACCCGCATCTTCACCGACCCGGCGACGGGGATTGAGATTGCCGCCGTTTATGTCCCGACCACGCCCAACCCCAGCTCCGGCTATGTCGAGTTGGTTCCGTCTTCAACCCTGATCCCGCTCGACTGGACGGTGAACGAGGCACTGACCTTCATCATCTCGGGCGGCGCCGTTGCGCCCCAGAGTTTTACCTGGTCGGCGCCGGTTTCGAACGCGAAGATCACTCCGGCCTAGTCTTTTCCTGCAAGTGCTTGTGCGCATTGGTGGGCATCCCTTAAATAACGCGAAAATCTGATACCTTCGGGAAGATCATCCATGAGCGAGACCGACAAGCTTTTCCCCGTGCCGGCCGATGTCGCGGCGCATGCGCTGATCGATGCCGAGGGGTATGCCAAGCTGTACAAGCAGTCAGTGTCCGACGTGAACGGGTTCTGGCGTGAGCAGGCAAAACGGGTCGACTGGATCAAGCCGTTCACCAAGGTGAAGAGCACCAGCTTCGACCTGCCGGTTTCGATCAAATGGTTCGAGGACGGCGCGCTGAACGTCGCTGCAAACTGCCTGGACCGGCATCTGGCAAAACGCGGCGACAAGGTCGCCATCATCTGGGAGGGCGACGATCCGAGCCAGTCGCGCACCGTCACCTATCGCGAACTGCACGCCCAAGTGTGCAAACTATCCAACGTGCTGAAGAACAAGGGCGTCAAGAAAGGCGACCGGGTCACGATCTATCTGCCGATGATCCCCGAAGCGGCGGTGGCATTGCTGGCCTGCGCGCGCATCGGCGCGGTGCATTCGGTGGTGTTCGGCGGCTTTTCCCCGGAATCGCTGCGCGACCGGATCAACGACAGCGACAGCCGGATCATCATCACCGCCGACGAGGGTTTGCGCGGTGGGCGCAAGATTCCGCTGAAGGCCAATGTCGATGCCGCACTGGAACAATGCCCGACGCTGGAGACGGCCATTGTCGTGCGCCACACCGGCGGCAAGATCGATTGGAAGGACGGGCGGGACCATTGGTACGGCGACCTGATGAAGGACGCACCCTCCGATCACAAGCCTGAGGCGATGGGCGCGGAAGACCCGCTTTTCATCCTCTACACGTCCGGCTCAACCGGTAAGCCAAAGGGCGTGCTGCACACGACCGGCGGCTACCTCGTCTGGGCGTCGATGACCCACCAATATGTCTTCGACTATCACGAGGACGACATCTACTGGTGCACCGCCGACATCGGCTGGGTCACCGGGCATTCCTATGTCGTCTATGGCCCGCTGGCGAACGGCGCGACCACCTTGATGTTCGAGGGGGTACCGAATTATCCCGACAACAGCCGGTTCTGGCAGGTGTGCGACAAGCACAAGGTGAACATCTTCTACACCGCGCCGACCGCGCTGCGCGCGCTGATGCGCGAGGGCGACGAGCCGGTGAAGTCAACCAGCCGCGCGTCCTTACGCGTGCTGGGTTCGGTCGGCGAGCCGATCAATCCGGAGGCGTGGCTGTGGTACCATAACGTGGTCGGCAACGGCCGCCTGCCGATCGTCGACACCTGGTGGCAGACCGAAACCGGCGGCATCATGATCACCCCGCTGCCCGGCGCGATTGCGACCAAGCCGGGGTCGGCCACCCTGCCCTTCTTCGGCATCAAGCCGGAAATCGTGGACGGCGAGGGCAAGGTCCTGGACGGCGCGACCGAGGGCAATCTCTGCATCGCCGACAGCTGGCCGGGCCAGGCGCGCACCATCTATGGCGATCATGAACGGTTCGGCCAGACCTATTTCGCCACCTTCAAGGGCAAGTATTTCACCGGCGACGGCGCGCGGCGCGACGAGGACGGATATTACTGGATCACCGGCCGCGTCGACGACGTGATAAATGTGTCGGGCCACCGCCTGGGCACGGCCGAGATCGAAAGCGCGCTGGTGGCGCATCATGACGTCGCCGAGGCCGCGGTCGTCGGTTATCCGCACGACATCAAGGGCACCGGTATCTATGCCTATGTGACCTTGAACGCAGGCATCCAGCCCAGCGAAGAGCTGCGCAAGGAGCTGGTCCTATGGGTCCGCAAGGAGATCGGCGCGCTGGCCGCACCCGATCTGCTGCAATGGGCGCCTGCCTTGCCCAAGACCCGGTCGGGCAAGATCATGCGCCGCATCCTGCGCAAGATCGCCGCCAACGAACATGATCAGTTGGGCGACACTTCGACATTGGCCGACCCTGGTGTCGTCACCGACCTGGTCAAGGAGCGGATGAACAAGCCGGGGTGAGGATTTTAGCCCTCGCCCCATCGGGAGAGGGCTATTCGGAACGGCCGACGAGCAGCTGGTGTTTAATGGGGCAGACGCCTTTTAAAACAACCAGGCCAAAACAGATGCGCATGATCCTTCCGGCCGCCGCCGGCTTTGCCGTCGTTGCGGCGCTCTCATTCGCTCAGGCCGCACCGAGCCCAACCGGCGGGCCGGGAACGATTTCGCCGATCGCACCCACACCGCTGGGAAATTCGGAGACACCCGCCCCCCAGCCAACCAAGCCGACGGTTGGAACATCCGACGCCGTGCCGGGCACAACCGCGCCGCCACCGGGCACCGACACCAGTACCGCCGCGCCCGGTGGGCAGGCCGAAAGTACGAAGAACGGAGCATTGGGGACGGGTACGGAGGGAACGGATACAGGCGCCAACGTGCCACACCGGCATCATGGGCCGAAGAAACCTTCGACGACACACGACCGATCCGACGCATCCGGGCCGCCGGCCGAGACGACGTCTAAGTAGCAGCTGAGGTTTCCGGCCGCTTGACGACCTTTGGGTTTAGGGCGGACGGCAATTTGAAAGTGACGTTTTCGCGCGCGACCTCGCGTTCCTCGATCGTCACCTCGAACCGCGTGCGCGCTGCGGCCACAACTTCTTCTACCAGAATCTCTGGGGCGGACGCGCCGGCGGTCAGGCCCAGGCGGCGGACGCCGTCGAACCAGCGCCAGTCGATGTCCGACGCCCGCGACACCATGATCGAGCGGGCGCAGCCATAGGCGCGGGCGACCTCGACCAGGCGGCTGGAATTTGACGAGTTGGGCGAGCCGATCACCATCAGCGCATCGACATCGCCGGCGATCGCCTTGACCGCTGCCTGACGGTTGGTCGTGGCATAGCAGATGTCTTCCTTGCGCGGCCCGGCGATGTTGGGAAAGCGGGCCTTCAACGCGGCGATCATGTCCTCGGTCTCATCGACCGACAAAGTCGTCTGGGTGCAATAGGCCAGATTGTTTTCGTCGAGCACCTCCAGCGCGCCGACGCCGGCCGCGTCTTCCAGCAGCACGACCGCACCGGGCGGCAATTGGCCGACAGTACCTTCGACTTCAGGATGGCCGCCATGGCCGATCAGGACAATCTGCCGACCCTCGGCATAATGGCGCTCGGCCTCGCGATGGACCTTGCTGACCAGCGGGCAGGTGGCGTCGAGCGACAGCAGCTTGCGCCGCTCCGCGTCCGCAGGCACTGCCTTGGGCACGCCATGGGCGGAAAAAACCACCGTGGCGCCGGCCGGCACCTCGTCCAACTCATGCACGAAAATCGCGCCCTTGGCCTCGAGTTGTTCGACCACGAAGCGGTTATGGACGATCTCATGGCGCACATAGACCGGCGCGCCGGACAGCTCCAAAGCACGCTCGACGATCTGGATGGCGCGGTCCACCCCGGCGCAAAAGCCGCGCGGTCCGGCAAGGACGATGGTGAGCGGCGGCAAGTTCATACCCCACACATCCGACCGCCCCTGCCGGGTGTCAAGACCGGCGGGCCTATGTTCCGTCGGATTTCGTCATATCCGGCGGATTAGTTGGCGCTCAGGATTCCAGATAGCCGGCCCGGTCGAGGTCGGAAATCATTCCCGGCCCCACCGGATCCCATCCCAACCATTCCCGCGTCAGCGCGCTGGAAGCCGGGATATCGACGCCCACCAGCATGCCAAGCCAGCCGAAATGCGCGGACGCCTCCTCGGGCGTTTTGGACACGACCGGAACGTTCAGGCTCCGGCCGATGGACTCGGCAATCCGCCGCATCGGCACGCCCTCCTCGGCAACCGCATTGTAACGGGCACCGGCGACGCCTTTTTCCAATGCCAGCCGATAGAGCCGCGCGACGTCGGAGATATGCGCCGCAGGCCACCGGTTCTGGCCGTCGCCGACATAGGCCGAGACGCCTTTCTCGCGGGCGATGGCGATCAACGGTGTGATTAGTCCCTGTTTGACCGGGTCATGCACCTGCGGCAGGCGCATCACCATAACGCGCGCGCCATTGGCCGACGCCGCAGCAGCGGCGTGTTCCGAGGCTACGCGGGGAATTGGCGAATTCGGTTCGTCCTTCTCCGTCGTGAGACGGCCGGGCGTGTGCGCTGCGGCAGTTCCGGAGCTCACGATAAAAGGACGGTCGGAGGCGGCAAGCGCGGAGCCGATCGCCTCGATGACTTTCCTATCCGCCTCGCTGTTTTCCGCCCATTTCGAAAAATCGTGATTGAACGCGAGATGGATTACGGCGTCCGCCGCGGCGGCGCCGCGTGTCAGACTCTCCAGATCCTCGATCGATCCACGATGAATCTCGGCGCCTGACGCGGTAAGTTTCGTCGCCCCCGCATCCGAGCGGGTGAGGCCGAGCACGCTGTGGCCCGCCGCGATCAGTTCCGGGACGAGGGCGGTGCCGATGAATCCGGTGGCGCCGGTAACAAATACACGCATGACACAGTCTCCAAAGTTTGGTCGGGACAAACATTGACTTGCGCGTTATCCTGGTAAAGTAGTGAGATCATCGGGGTATAATAGCTAACAGGATGAGCATTTCAGCCTCCCACGAGAGCATGCTCGGAACCTACCTGAAGGATCGCCGCACCAAGCTCGATCCAGCGGCCTTCGGGCTGTCCGGCACGCGCAGGCGCACGCCAGGCCTCCGCCGGGAAGAGGTGGCGCAGCGGGCCAATATCAGTACCACCTGGTACACGTGGCTGGAACAAGGGCGCGGCGGCGCGCCCTCGGCGGATGTCCTCGACCGGATATCGCGCGCCCTGATGCTGACCGACGTCGAGCGCGAGCACGCCTATCTGCTGGGTCTCGGCCGCGCGCCAGACGTTCACTACCAGGCGCCAGGCGGCATCACGCCACGGCTACAGAGGGTGCTCGACGCGCTGGAGGTCAGCCCGGCTTTGATCAGGACCGCCACATGGGACGTGGTCGCCTGGAATCGCGCCGCGTCGGTCGTGCTGAACGACTATGCCGCGCTTCCACCGGGTCAACGCAACATCCTGCGCATGATCTTCAGCGATCCCCGCGTGCGTGCCGCGCAGTTCGACTGGGAAAGCGTCGCCCGGTTTGTCGTCGGCGCGTTCAGAGCAGATGCCGCGCGCGCCGGGGCCGCATCGCAGGTCACCGACCTGGTGGACGAGCTCTGCAACTTAAGCCCCGAATTCGAGGCAATGTGGCGCGACAACGACGTCCGCAGTCACGGCGAACACACCAAGCATCTGCGGCACCCAATCCTCGGGCCGATCGCGTTCGAATATTCATCCTTCGCCATCGACGGCCGTCCCGACCTGGGCATGGTCATTTACAACCCGGCAACACCGGAGGATGCGGAACGAGTCCGGTCGCTTGTGAGGTCACAGCCGAGCCCGTAATCCTCAGCACGACACCGCCGTGTAGATTGCGTCCTTGGTCGCCGATCCGCCAGGCACACCGCAGAATACCGGGTTCCGTTCGCGCGCACCGCCATCATTGTCCAGCAAGAAGCCGCCTGCATCGATGGGTGAGACGGCGCGCGGAACCGCCACCTCGAAATGCACATGATTCAACATGGCACAGCCGACCGCGCCCTCGTCGCCCAAATAGCGACCGGCTTCGACGCGGTCGCCCACTTTCAGGCCGGCTTTATCCCTCACGGTTCCCTGGGCGAGATGCGAATATTTCGTCCATTCGCCATTCGGATGGGCGATCCAGACATAATTGTTGTGGCAGTCTTTGGCCGCCCGTCCGCTTTGCTGTTCACCAAAACCGTCCTGGATAGCCGCGATGCGGCCCGGCGCTGCAGCAACGACGCGGTAGGGAGGGTGGCCTCCCAGAGCAAACAGATCGACGCGTCCTATGGGCCGATGGGTCAAGAAATCATCGAAAACCTTCACCTCGGTGCCGCCGGCGAACGGGAGTCGATATTTTCCGCTGCTCCACGGGGTGGACGGTGCCGCCATCTGCGCGGGCGAATGCCCCACCACCAAACAGAATGCCGCGATCGCACCCAGGACGATTCTCAGAATACCCATGCTGTCTCCCTCGTGCGGGCTTGCCCTCCTCAACACCAGCGACCTCTACCATGTTCATGCCGTTCGCGTTTTCTGTGAACCATCGTCGACGCGCGTTGTTATTGCTTCGGAAATGACTTTTCTCATGACCGTGCAATTCCGCGGCATCGCCGCGGCGTTAACCCTCGCCCTGGCAGCCGGCTGCCAGGGCCCCGCGGGGCCCGGCGACCGGAACCGCGTGTGGATCGGGACCTTGCCGAGGCGCGAGACGGATTTCGACCGGAAGGCTTGGCAGGGCACATCCGCCAACGTCGTGCACCAGCTTATCGAGCGGTTGCCCGATCGCATCGGGTCCGCGTCGGAGCACAGGCTGGCGCGCAACCTCCTGATCAGCATCGCCGACGCGCCCCAGGGCGACGAGGATAGTAGTGCATTTCTGGCGCTTCGGGTGGATGAACTCATGCGGCTTGGCGACGTGAGCGACGCCGCGACCTTAGCGCGCGCTGCACCGAACCCGCCGCGCGATGAGGCGAGCGCCCAGCGGGAGATCGAAGCCGAATTGTTGGCCGGGAACGTGGAAACGGCGTGCATCGATATCCGTGCCCTCGCGGCAAGGTCGTCTACGCGGTGGGTCGAGGATGGATTGGCCTTGTGCAGGGCACGCGCCGGAGAGCCCGGGGCAACGCCGCCGCCCGACATGGACAAGCTTGGCGCGCTGGCCCGGATCGGCGGCGCACCACTGCCCGCCGGTCCGCCGTCCCCCACCGATCCGTCCGGCGAGCCAGGCGGTCGGATTGCCTACCTTGCCGCGGTCGGCAACGATCCGAAGGTGCCGAGGGCCCGACGGCTGGAAGCCGCCTTTACGGCGGCGCGCGCGAGCGCGCTCGGCGGCGACGTCTATGCGAAGATTTTGCGATCGGCACCCGTTCATGGCCAGGCGGCGCCCCGCGGCGAGCCTCCGGTCTCCGGCGAACAGGCCGCATCTCTGTTTCAAGCGATCGACCGATCCACCGACCCAAAGCTGAAGCTGGCTTTGGCCGAGCAAGGATTGCTGTCGCCCGACGGAACGGTCGATGGCGTGAGCGCGGCAATGGCAGTGCCGTTGCGCATGGTCAAGCCCGAGCCCGCCCTTGCCGCGCTCGCTGCGCGTTTCGCCGCATTTTTCTATGCCGTCGACGACCTCGAGAGGGCGGCGCCTTGGGCGGATTTAGCAAGACGGTCAGGGTCGGATGCGGCGGTCTGGCCCTATCGCGCCCTGATCAAGCCGCCGGGCTCGGGGGAACTGGCCGCATGGGAAAAGCGGGCACGCCTCGATCCAGGTGGCCTGCAACGGATCGCCGCCATTCTATCGGCTTTCGGCATCGCGCCGCCGGAGCCCTCGGACCTGAGTCGAGACGATTTGCAGGAAATCGATAAGGCAGCCACGCAACTGCATGTCGGCGAAACGACGTTACGCGCATTGGTGATCCTTGGCGGTAGAGGACCGGCCGGCGCAAACCCGCAAGCACTCCACCGCGTGCTGGAGGCTCTCGATCGGGTCGCTTTGCACGACGAGGCCCGGGCGCTCGCTTTTGAAGCGATTACGGCCGTCGTCTTTGCCCGCCCTTCCTCATAAGGGAGCGGTCGACGCATCGGGCACTCCTTTGGGTTTGATGCCCCTTTTGCGTTTGACTCGAACCGATTCGCAGCCTAGCAGTTGCCAAGCCCGATACCCCTTTGCGGGAGAGACCATCCTACGCCAAGGCTACGGATGGCGCCGAAGGAGCAACCGCCCCCGGAAACTCTCAGGCAGCAAGGACCGCTTAGGAGTGGGCGCTCTGGAAAGCAGACTTACCTGCAAAGGTACCGTCTCACCGAAGGAGTAAACGCGGGTAATACCCCGGCGTGAATCTCTCAGGTTTTTCGACAGAAGGGGGTCCATCTCCGCGCCGGCTGGCGTGGTCGGGGCATTCTGTCGGGGGCGTTCGTGGCCGATCCCATTACGTTGAAACATACGCCGCTCGATGCGCTGCATCGCGAGCTTGGCGGCAAGATGGTCGAATTCGGCGGCTATTCGATGCCGGTGCAATACCCGGCCGGAATTCTGACTGAACATCTGCATACCCGCCGGGCGGCCGGCCTGTTCGACGTGTCCCATATGGGCCAGGTCCGGTTGGTCGGCGACGGCGCCATCGCGGCGATCGAGACATTGGTTCCGGGCGACATCCAGGCGCTGGCCGCCGGCAAGATCCGCTACACGATGCTGACCAACGCCACCGGCGGGATCATCGACGACCTGATGATCTGCAAGCGAGCGAACGAGCTCGGCATCGTCGTCAATGCGGGGACCAAGGACAACGACATTGCCCATATCAGGGCCCATCTGCCGGCGGGCGTGGAGCTGATTTATGAGGCGGAGCGCGCGCTGCTCGCCTTGCAGGGGCCCGCGGCTGCCGCCGTTCTGGCGCGACATATCCCCGGCATCGACAGCCAACCCTTCATGAGCGACGCGGCGGCGACATTGTCCGGGGTTCCGATCACGCTCACCCGGTCCGGCTATACCGGCGAGGACGGCTTCGAGCTGTCGATACCCGGCGACAAGGCCGAGCAGATCGCCCGCCTGTTGCTGGGCGAGGCCGAGGTCATGCCCATCGGCCTGGGTGCGCGCGATTCACTGCGGTTGGAAGCCGGGCTCTGCCTCTACGGCCACGATATCGACGAGACGACGACGCCGATCGAGGCCGACCTGAAATGGACGATCTCCAAGCGCCGGCGGACCGAGGGCGGCTTTCCCGGTGACGCCGTCATGCGGAAACAGCTGGCCGACGGTACCAGTCGGCTCCGCGTCGGCATTCAGCCGGCGGGCCGTGCCCCGGCGCGCGAAGGCACCGAGATCCAGGTCGCGGGCAAGACCGTTGGCCGCATCACCAGCGGCGGCTTCGGCCCCTCGGCCGACGGCCCGGTCGCGATGGGCTATGTCGATCTGGCCGCGGCAGCGCTCGGTACGGCGGTCGACCTCATCGTCCGCGGCAAGATCCAGCCCGCCCGCGTCGTCGCCATGCCCTTCGTTCCGCACAATTATTTCAAATAAGGAGTGCTTCATGACCAATCTGAGATTCACCAACGACCATGAATGGGTCCAGATCGACGGCGATATCGCGACCGTCGGCATCACCGATTATGCACAGCAGCAGTTGGGCGATGTCGTGTTTGTCGAACTGCCCGATGTCGGTCGCGTTTTGGAACGCAGCAAGGACGCCGCCGTCGTCGAATCGGTGAAGGCGGCGAGCGAGGTCTATGCCCCGATCGACGGCACGGTGACCGAGGTCAACCCGGCTTTGACCGCGGACCCGGCGACAGTCAACACCGATCCGCACGTCGCGGGCTGGTTCTTCAGGATGAAGATCGCCGACCCGGCCCAACTCGACGCCCTGCTGGACGAAAACCAGTACAAGAACATGATCGCGGACCTGACCTGATGCGGTATCTGCCCCTGACCGACGACGACCGTCGGGGTATGCTGGCGCGGATCGGCGTCGCTTCCGTCGATGCGCTGTTTGCCGATGTGCCCGAGAGCGCCCGGCGGACGGGCGCCATCGAAGGCCTGGCCCCGCATGAGGGCGAGCTTGGCGTCGAGCGGCAGATGAAGGCGCTGGCGGGCAAGAACATGCCTGCCGGGTCGGTTCCGTTCTTCGTCGGCGCGGGCGCCTATCGCCATCATGTGCCGGCGGCGGTGGACCACCTGATCCAGCGCGGCGAATTCCTGACCAGCTATACGCCGTACCAGCCGGAGGTCAGCCAGGGCACGCTGCAATATCTGTTCGAATTCCAGACCCAGGTCGGCCTGCTGACCGGCATGGAGGTGGCCAACGCCTCCATGTACGACGGATCGACCGGCTGCGCCGAGGCGGTAATGATGGCGAACCGCGTCACCCGCCGCACCCGCGCCGTGCTGTCCGGCGGGCTGCATCCGCATTATGGCGAAGTGACCCGCACCCAGGCACGCTGGACCAACTTCACCGCTGTCGATGCCCCCGCCGATGTCGAGGGCACGGAAGACCTTACCAGCCTGATCGACGACCAGACCTCCTGCGTTGTGGTCCAGAACCCCAGCGTCTTCGGCCATGTGCGCGACCTGTCGGCCCTGGCCGAGGCGTGCCACGCCAAGGGCGCGCTGCTGATCGTCGTGGTGACTGAGATCGTCTCGCTGGGCCTTTTGACTCCGCCCGGCGAAATGGGCGCGGATATCGTGGTCGGCGAAGGCCAATCGATCGGCAATTCGCTGAATTTCGGCGGCCCCTATGTCGGGCTGTTCGCCACGCGCGAAAAATATATGCGGCAGATGCCGGGGCGCCTGTGCGGCGAGACGGTCGATGCCGAGGGGCGGCGCGGCTGGGTGCTGACCTTGTCGACCCGCGAGCAGCATATCCGGCGTGAGAAGGCGACCAGCAACATCTGCACCAATAGCGGGTTATGCGCGCTGGCCTTCACCATCCATATGTCGCTGCTGGGCGAGGCCGGGTTGACCAGGCTCGCGCGGATCAACCACGCCACCGCCATCGCGGCGGCCGACCGTCTGGCCAAAGTGCCGGGCGTGACCGTGGTCAATGACAGCTTCTTCAACGAATTCACCGTCCGCCTGCCAAAAGACGCGGCGGTGGTCGTCGAACAACTGGCCGCCCGTAAGATCCTGGGCGGCGTCCCCATGTCGCGCCTGATTGCCGGCAAGCCGGAGCTGAACAACCTGCTGCTGGTCGCGGCGACCGAGACCACGACCGACGACCATATCGAGGCCCTGGCGGCCACTCTCGAGGACATTCTCTGATGGCGATGAACAGCACAGGGCGCGGCGACACCCGTCCCCGGGCCGACGGCAATATCGAAACCGTGACAACCTTTACCGGCAATCGCGGCTTGCAGATCGAGGAAGGGCTGATCTTCGAACAGGGCCAAGCCGACCGCACCGCCGTCGACCTGCCCGAGCCGAAGACGACGGAATTGCGCCTGGGCACGGTCAAGCCGCGCGCAACGGTTGGCCTGCCCGGCCTGTCCGAACCGCAGGTCATTCGCCACTATACGCGCCTCAGCCAAAAGAACTTCGCCATCGACGCCGGCTTCTATCCGCTGGGTTCGTGCACGATGAAGCACAATCCGCGCCTGAACGAGGCAATGGCACGCCTGCCGGGCTTTGCCGATATCCACCCGCTGCAGCCGATTTCGACGGTGCAGGGCGCGCTGGAGGCGATCGATTCGCTGGCCGACTGGCTGTTGAAGCTGACCGGCATGGCGGCGGTCGCAATGTCGCCCGGCGCCGGCGCACATGGCGAGCAGTGCGGCATGATCGCGATCCGCGCGGCGTTGGAGGCGCGCGGCGACAAGCGCCAGCGCGTGCTGGTGCCGGAATCGGCGCACGGCACCAACCCGGCGACGGCGGCGGCATTGGGCTATACCGTCGATGCCATCCCGGCAACGGAAGATGGCCGGGTCGACATGAATGCGCTGAAGGCCAAGCTGGGCCCAGACGTGGCGGCGATCATGCTGACCAACCCCAACACCTGCGGGCTGTTCGAGCGCGACATCGTCGAGATCGCCCGGCTGGTCCATGAGGCGGGCGCACTGTTCTATTGCGACGGGGCAAATTTCAACGCCATCGTCGGGCGTGTGCGGCCGGCCGACCTTGGCATCGACGCGATGCACATCAACCTGCACAAGACCTTCTCCACCCCGCATGGCGGCGGCGGCCCGGGCGCGGGACCGGTGGTGCTATCGGAGGTTCTGGCGCCCTATGCGCCGGCCAGCGCAGTGGTGCGCGGGGCCAATGGCTTCACCCTGGTCGAGCATGCCGAGGGCACCAGCTTTGGCCGGATGAAGGCCTTTGCCGGGCAGATGGGCATGTTCACCCGGGCGTTGACCTATATCCTGTCCCACGGCGCGGACGGCCTGTTGCAGGCATCGAGCGACGCGGTGCTGAACGCCAACTATATCCTGGCGTCGCTGAAGGACACGATGACCGCCGCCTATGACGGGCCGTGCATGCATGAGGCCCTGTTCGACGACCGCTTCCTGAAGGACACCGGCGTCACAACGCTGGATTTCGCCAAGGCGATGCTGGACGAGGGTTATCACCCGATGACCGTCTATTTCCCGCTGGTCATCCACGGCGCCATGCTGATCGAGCCGACGGAGAGCGAATCCAAGGAATCGCTGGACCTGTTCATCGCCACGCTGGCCAACCTGGCGGGCCGCGCCAAAGCAGGGGAGGCCGAGCACTTCACCGCCGCTCCGCGCCTGACCCCGCGTCGCCGCTTGGACGAAACGGCGGCTGCGCGCAAACCTGTGCTGCGCTGGAGACCGGCCGACGCGTTCGACGAAGCAGCGGAGTAGCCGTCAGGCTAGCAAGGAAGCCAGCACAGCATTGAGGCGTTGACGGCCCGCGGCCGTCGCCCGCAAGACATCGTCGTCCAGCGTAAGGAATCCCCCGCCGACCAGACGCTCCAGCTTGGCGGCGTCGATCAGCGCCTCCACATCCGCCCCCAGCTCATCCCGCAGCCGGGCGCGGGAGACGCCTTCGTTCAGGCGCAGGCCCATCATCAGCAGTTCGTCGCGGCGTTCCGCCGTGCCGACCGGCTCGTCGGCATGCGCGCCATGACCTGAACGTTCGACCCGCTCCAGCCAGATTTCCGGCGCGCGGTGGGCGCGGGTGGCGAGTTTCTGCGCATCCACCGTCAACCGGCCGTGCGCGCCCGGGCCGACGCCGATATAGTCGCCATAACGCCAATAGGTCAGGTTGTGGCGCGATTCCGCGCCCGGCCGCGCATGGTTGGAAATTTCGTAAGCCGGCAGGCCGACGGCCCCCATCAATTCGTGGGTGGTTTCGTAAAGCGCAACCTGGGTGTCCTCGTCCGGCATGGCGAGTTCGCCGCGGGCGTAGAGCGTCGCGAACTTCGTGCCGTCCTCGATCGTCAGCTGATAGACCGACAGATGCTCCGTCCCCTCCGCGATGGCGCGCGTCAGCTCCGCCTGCCAGGCATCGACCGTCTGCGCAGGCCGGGCATAGATCAGGTCGAACGAGACACGTTTGAAATTACGCTTCGCCACGGCCAGCGCCGTCAAACCCTCCGCCGCATTGTGACGGCGGCCGAGGAACGATAAGGACGCGTCGTCCAACGCCTGCAGGCCCAGCGACACGCGGTTGACACCGGCCCCGGCCAGGGCCTGGAACCGGTCGGCCTCGACAGAACTGGGATTGGCCTCCAGCGTGATCTCGACGCCGGGTTCGACCGTCCAGCGCGCCGCGATCCGGTCGATTACCGCCGCGACCGTCGCAGGTTCCATCAGCGACGGCGTGCCGCCGCCGAAGAAGATCGAGGTGACAATGCGGCCCGGCGTGCGGGCGGCATAATGGTCGATCTCAGCCAGCAGCGCGCCGCGCCAGCGGTCATGATCGACCTGCTCGCGAACATGCGAGTTGAAGTCGCAATAAGGACATTTCGACAGGCAGAACGGCCAATGGACATAGATGCCGAAGCCGGGATCAGCTTGCGTCATCGCCCTATCCGAAACATCGATCCACCAACTGCGCGAACGCATCGGCACGGTGGCTCATGCGGTGTTTATTGTCGGGCTCCATCTCGGCAAAGGTGATGTCGTGCCCGTCCGGAATAAAGATCGGGTCGTAGCCGAACCCTTTTTCGCCACGCGGTGGGAAGACCAGCCGCCCGTAAACCCGACCCTCGACCGCCTCGACCTCTCCGTCGGGCCACGCCAGCGCCAAGGCGCAGACGAAATAGGCGGATGGGTCCTTGGTCCCCAGTTCCCGCCGGACGCGCTCCATGGCAACGGCGAAATCCTTGTCCGGGCCGGCCCAGCGCGCCGAATAGATGCCGGGATCGCCGTTCAACGCCGGGACGACCAACCCCGAATCGTCAGCCAGCGCGGGAAGGCCGCTGCCTGTTGCCGCTGCCCGCGCCTTCAACTCGGCATTGCCGACGAAGGTCGTTTCGGTCTCCTCAGGCTCCGGCAGGCCAAGTTCGCCGGCGCTGGGGAAATGCGCGACATACGCGCCGAGCAGCAGCGCGATTTCCCGCACCTTGCCTTTGTTGTGGCTGGCGATGACCAGCCTGTCGCCGGTGAACCGCCGCGCCACGATTACAGGCCCAGCGCCGCGTTCTGCAGCAGGGTCAGTTCGCCGATGCCCTTGCGCGCCAGCCGCAGCAGTTCGGCGAACTCGGCTTCCTGAAACGGCTCCTGCTCCGCCGTCGCCTGGATTTCAACAATGCCGCCCGTGCCGGTCAAGACGAAGTTGCTGTCGGTCTGGCAAACGGAATCTTCGTCATAATCCAGATCCAAAACCGGGACGCCCTGCGAGATGCCGCAGGAAATCGCGGCCACCGAACTGGTCAGCGGCACCGCTGTCAGCTTGCCCAGCGCGACCAGGCTGGCGAAGGCCTGATAGAGCGCGACATAACTGCCGGTGATCGCCGCCGTGCGGGTGCCGCCGTCGGCCTGGATGACGTCGCAATCGACCTTGACCTGAATTTCGCCCATTGCCGCGCGGTCGGTGACGGCGCGGAGCGAGCGGCCGATCAGGCGCTGGATTTCCTGGGTGCGCCCGCTTTGCTTTCCACGGGCGGCCTCGCGGTCCATCCGGCTGTGCGTGGCGCGGGGCAGCATGCCGTATTCGGCGGTGACCCAGCCCAGCCCGGTGCCTTTCAGCCAGCGCGGCGTGCCGGTATCGACCGAGGCGGTGCACAGCACATGGGTATGGCCGAACTTGGCCAGGCACGAGCCTTCGGCATAGCGTGAGACGCCGGTTACAAGCTCCACGTTACGAAGCTGGTCGACGGCGCGGCCGGAAGGACGCTCTGGCATTTTGGATCTCGATTGCGGTGTGAGGATTTCGCGCGGACCCTACTGCCCAAGAGACGCCCGGTCCAGCGTGTGCGTTGAAAGCGGAATTGTGGTCCACTACCTTTCATGACCAAGCTATGACAATGACATCTCCCACCGCCGATCTTAATAAGCGCGCCCGCGAAGTTCTGCGGCTGATCGTCGATGCCTATGTCGAAACCGGCGAGCCGGTCGGCTCGCGGGCGATTTCGCGCAAGCTGGGCATGCATCTGTCGCCCGCCACTATCCGCAACGTGATGGCCGACCTGGAAGAGGTCGGCCTGCTGCGCGCGCCCCACACCTCGGCCGGGCGCCTACCGACCGAGGCGGGCTTGCGCCTGTTCGTGCACGGCCTGCTGCAGGTCGGACATCTGTCGGACGACGAGCGCGACACGATCAGCGGCCGGGCGATGGCCGCCGGCCGTTCGATGCCCGATATGCTGGGCGAGGCGACGGCGGTGCTGTCCGGCCTGTCGGGCTGCACCGGGCTGGTCATTGCGCCCAAGACCGACCGGCCTCTGAAGCATCTGGAATTCGTCAGCCTGGGGCCGGGCCGCACGCTGATCGTCATGGTGACCGATGACGGGGTGGTGGAGAATCGGGTGATCGAGACGCCGCTGGGCATTCCCGCGGCATCGCTGGTCATGGCATCCAATTACCTGTCGTCGCGCCTGATCGGCCGCACGATCGACGAGGGCCGGACAGCGATCCTGGCGGAAATCCAGACGGCGCAGACCCAGCTGGACGCACTGACTGCCGGCTTGGTCGAAGCGGGGCTCGCCATCCGGTCCATCGGCACCGACCAGCTGATCGTACGCGGCCAGAGCAATCTTCTGGACGATATCGGCGGCCGCGACGATGTTGCCCGCATCCGCACCCTGTTCGAGGCGCTGGAGACCAAGGATACGATGCTGAAGCTGCTGGAGGCCGCCAACAAGGCGGAAGGCGTGCAGATTTTCATCGGCGCGGAGAACGATTTGTTTTCGCACACGGGCTGTTCGATGATCATCACGCCCTATATGAACAGCCGCGAGCAGGTGGTCGGCGCGATCGGCGTGATCGGTCCGACCCGACTTAACTATGCCCGTATTATCCCGATGGTCGACTATACCGCCAAGGTAATCGGCCGCCTGTTGGGCTGAACGCCCTTTGACCGAGACGGAAGAATGACGATCGAAGAACACGAACTGCCCGAAGAACCGATCACCGAGCCCGGCGAACACCCGGCGCCCGAACCGACCGAGGCCGACAGGATCGCCAAGCTGGAAGCCGAGGCGGCGGAACTGCGCGACCGTGCGCTGCGCGCCCTGGCGGAGACGGAGAATGTCCGCCGCCGCCTGGAGCGCGAGCGCGAGGACACGGCGCGCTACGCCATCGCCCGCTTTGCCGGAGACCTGCTGTCGGTCGCCGACAATCTGCGCCGTGCGCTGGACGCGGTTCCGGCCGCGGCGGTCGAGAAAGACGAGTTCCTGGCGAAGCTGGTCGACGGCGTCGGCGCGACCGAGCGGACGATGCTGTCGGTCCTGGAAAAGAACGGCGTCAAAAAGCTCGATCCGGCGGGCCAGAAGTTCGACCCGAACTTCCACGAAGTGCTGTTCGAAATCGACGCGCCGGACAGCCCGGCGGGCACGGTCGTGCAGGTGCTGGAGGCCGGCTATACGATCGGCGACCGCCTGCTTAGGCCGGCGCGCGTCGCCGCGGCGAAAGCCGGGCCGAAGTCGTAAAACCAGTCGGTTGATCCGTTATGTAAAACCTGCGCCGCAACGGTTGCAGGGGGGATGCACGGCCCCTATATCAGCCCTTAGCAAAAGCGGGCGCCAGAAACGGCGAATGTCCCCGCGTTAACCCCTGGGGATCCATGAACGGTGCTGCCTTGGCGGGCCGTTCGCACGATCTGCCGTAAATGAGGATAGAAGATGAGTAAAGTTATCGGTATCGACCTGGGCACGACGAATTCGTGCGTCGCTGTGATGGAAGGCTCCCAGGCCAAGGTGATCGAGAATGCCGAGGGGCAGCGTACGACGCCCTCGATGGTGGCGTTCACCCCCGCCGGCGAACGGCTGGTCGGCCAGGCGGCGAAGCGCCAGGCCGTCACCAATCCGGAAAACACGCTGTTCGCGATCAAGCGGTTGCTTGGCCGCCGCTTCGACGACCCGGTCGTCCAGCAGAACGCGAAGAACGTCCCTTACAAGCTGGTCAAGGGCGACAACGGCGATGCCTGGGTCGAGTCCCAGGGCAAGAAATATGCGCCGTCGCAGATCAGCGCCTTCATCCTGCAGAAGATGAAGGAAACCGCCGAGGCCTATCTCGGCGAAACCGTGACCCAGGCGGTCATCACCGTCCCGGCCTATTTCAACGACAGCCAGCGTCAGGCGACCAAGGACGCGGGCAAGATCGCCGGCCTTGAGGTACTGCGCATCATCAACGAGCCGACTGCCGCGGCGCTTGCCTATGGGCTGGAGCGCAAGGGCACAGGCACGATCGCGGTCTATGACCTGGGCGGCGGCACCTTCGACGTGTCGATCCTTGAGATCGGCGATGGCGTGTTCGAGGTGAAATCGACCAACGGCGACACGTTCCTGGGCGGCGAAGACTTCGACCACCGGATCATCGATTTCCTGGCCGACGAGTTCAAGAAGGAACAGGGCATCGACCTGCGCAGCGACCGTCTGGCGCTGCAGCGCCTTAAGGAAGCAGCCGAAAAAGCGAAGATCGAGCTGTCGTCCGCGTCGCAAACCGACGTCAACCTACCGTTTATCACCGCCGATCAGACCGGCCCGAAGCACCTCAACGTCACCCTAACCCGCGCCAAGCTGGAGCAGTTGGTGAACGACCTGGTACAGAGGACGATCGAGCCGTGCCGTAAGGCGCTGGCCGATGCCGGCGTGCAGGCTTCGCAGATCGACGAAGTGGTCCTAGTCGGCGGCATGACTCGTATGCCGAAGATCATCGAGACGGTGAAGAGCTTCTTCGGCCGCGAGCCCCACCGTGGCGTGAACCCCGACGAAGTCGTGGCGATCGGCGCGGCGATCCAGGGCGGCGTGCTGAAGGGCGAAGTGAAAGACGTCCTGCTGCTCGACGTCACCCCGTTGTCGCTGGGCATCGAGACGCTGGGCGGCGTGTTCACGCGGCTGATCGACCGCAACACCACGATCCCGACCCGTAAGAGCCAGACCTTCTCGACCGCCGAGGACAATCAGGGCGCGGTGACCATCCGCGTCTTCCAGGGCGAGCGCGAAATGGCGGCGGACAACAAGATCCTGGGCCAGTTCGACCTGGTCGGCATTCCCTCCGCCCCGCGCGGCGTGCCGCAGATCGAAGTTACGTTCGACATCGACGCCAACGGCATCGTCCAGGTGACGGCGAAGGACAAGGCGACCAACAAGGAACAGCAGATCCGCATCCAGGCCTCGGGCGGCCTCAGCGACGCCGACATCGAAAAGATGGTGAAGGACGCGGAAGCCAACGCCGCGACCGACAAGGCCAAGCGCGACCTGGTGGAGGCCCGCAATCAGGCCGACGCCCTGATCTATTCCAGCGAGAAGACTTTGACCGACCTTGGTGACAAGGCCCCGGCGTCCGACAAGGAAGAGATCGAAAAGGCGATTGCCGACCTGAAGGCCGCGCTGGGCAGCGAAGACCTGGAAGACCTGAAGGCCAAGACCGCGACGCTGACCCAGGTCTCGATGAAGCTGGGCGAGCAGCTCTATAAGGCGCAACAGGAAGAGGCCGCCGCCGGCGCGCCCCAGCCGGGCGCCGAGCCCAAGGCCGAGAACGACGACAAGGTGGTCGACGCCGACTTCACGGAAGTGGACGAAGGCGACAAAAAAGCCAGCTAGACCTGCAATGAAAAAAGCATCAATAAGATAATCAGGACGCCCGCCCTGGCCGATTTGATCTTCGGCCAGGGCGGTTTATTTCGGGATGTGTGCGGGCGATGAAGGCGGATTGTTACGAGACATTGGGCGTAGCCAAGGGTGCGAGCGGCGAGGATATCAAGCGCGCCTATCGCAAGCTGGCGATGCAGTTCCACCCGGACCGCAATCCGGGCGACGCAATTGCGGAACAGAAATTCAAAGACCTGTCGCATGCCTATGACATTCTGAAGGACGATCAGAAGCGCGCGGCCTATGACCGGTTCGGCCACGCGGCGTTCGAAAACGGCGGCGGCGGTGGCGCACGGGGCGCCGATGGCTTCGGCGCCAATTTCTCCGATATTTTCGACCAGATGTTCGGCGACATGGCCGGACGGCGCGACAGCCAGAGCCAGCGCGGGTCGGACCTGCGCTACAACCTGGAAATCACGCTGGAGGCCGCGTTCAACGGCGATCAGGTGACGATCCGCGTTCCGGGCTGGAGTTCATGCGAGCCTTGCCACGGCAGCGGCGCGGCCAACGGCACAGCGCCGATCACCTGCCCGACTTGCCGTGGCGCCGGCCGGGTTCGCGCGCAACAGGGCTTCTTCACCATCGAGCGCACCTGCTCCAGCTGCGGCGGCGCCGGCCAGGTAATCAAGGACCCGTGCCGCAACTGCCAGGGCTCGGGCAGGGTACGCAAGGAAAAGACGCTGGAGGTCACCATTCCGCCGGGCGTCGACGACGGCACCCGCATCCGCCTGTCGGGCGAGGGTGAGATGGGCATGCGCGGCGCCCCGCCGGGCGATCTCTATGTCTTCCTGTCGGTCAAGTCGCATCGCTTCTTCCAGCGTGAGGAAGCCGACCTGCAATGCCGTGTGCCGATCACCATGCCGACGGCGGCTTTGGGCGGCACGATCGAGGTGCCGACCATCGAAGGCGGCCGCAGCCAGGTGACGATCCCGCCGGGCACCCAGTCAGGCCAGCAATTCCGCCTGCGCGGCAAGGGCATGACCGTCCTGCGCAGCGCGGCGCGCGGCGACCTCTATATCGAGGTCAGCGTCGAAACCCCGGTGAAGCTGACCAAAAGGCAGAAGGAACTGCTGCAGGAATTCGAACGCGAAGGCGGCGGCGCAGGCACCCACCCGGAAAGCGAGGGCTTCTTCGCCAAGGTGAAGGAATTCCTGGGCGGGTAGTGCAGGGCCACCTGCTTCTGAAGGCCGGCAAGAACACTAGCTGTTCGGTGACGCATGCTCCCGGACCGCTCCTTGGGGTAATCTAGCCTCAAGCTGGTCATCGCGGGAGAACAACAGCCACCAGAGATCAATTCCCTGGGGACCTGAGTCATTGGTGGCGATCTCTACTTTCGCGAGCGGCGTCATTGCTAACGTGTCTCGGCTACCGTCAGGATGGCTGACGGATGTGACGTTTCCGTCGAAAATCATAAGATGGCTGTCTTCAGGATTACGCGTGTCGGGCTACGACTTAAGCCAATCGTGAAATCCCATAAGGTTCCCTCCGCAACTGTTAGCGCTTAAAACGGCGTGTATCCTCCATCGACCACCAGTGTCGCCCCAGTGACCCAGGCAGCTTCGGTCGAAGCCAGATAGACGGCCGCCGCGCCGAGGTCTTCCGGCGTGCCGAAGCGGCCGGCCGGAACCTGGGGCAATATCTTCTCGGCGAACGGACCGCTCATCGTGTTCATGAAGCCGAGCGAGATGACGTTGGCTGTGATGCCATCCGGCGCCACCTCCTGCGACAGGTGGCGCATGAAATGCGCCGCCCCGGCCTTGGCCGCGCCATAGATGGACACGTTGATCGATTTGCCGATCCGCCCGGCGGTTGACGATACCGTGATGACCCGGCCAAATTTTCGCCGCGCCATACCCTCGATGACGGCATGGGTGCAGTACAGCACGCCCATCAGATTGACCGCGATGAAGGGGTGCCAGAATTCCGGCAGCGTCTGGGCGAACGGCGTCGGCACATAGCGCCGGCCGCCCATATTGCCGGCATTGTTGACCAGGATGTCGATCGGCCCGATCTCGGCTTCGACCCGGGCGATGCCGTCATTCACCGCCTCGCCGTCGGTGACGTCGAACGGCATGGCGGATACCGTGAAACCTTCGGCGGTCAGCATCTTTGCCGTCTCGGCGGCCAGCACCGGGTCCATGTCGTTGACGACAATGCGCGCGCCCTGCCCGCCCATCGCCCGCGCGATGCCAACGCCCAAACCCGCACCGCTTCCCGTGATCAGCGCGATCTTTCCATCCAGCCGAAACATACCGCCCCCGTTTCGTTTATTGGAGGAGGTATAAGTCCTTCACCGCGTCATTGCGAGCACAAGCGAAGCATCCAGAGCCTCACGCGCAACACGCTCCAGATGGTTCCGGATTGCCGCGTCGCTTCGCTTCTCGCAATGACGGGACCAATTCATGAGCCTCGCGTTAAAACTCCGCGCGGATCGACGGAATGTTCGCCATCAGCCCGCCGTCGGCCAGATAGGCGGCCCCGGTCAGGAACGATGCCCGGCTGCTGGCCAGGAAGACGGCCAGTTCGGCGACATGCTGGGGCAGGCCCATGCCGCAGAAATCGGCAGGCTCCAGATCCTCCGGCGGCATCGGCGTCACCGAATCGGCGAAGCCGTTCATCGGTGTCTTCATGAAACCGGGGCAGACCGCGTTGACGCGCAGCCTGCGCGCGCCGAACGGCTCGGCCGCTGCCTTCACCAGCCCGACCACGCCGTGCTTCGTCGCGGTATAGACCGCGTTGTACTGGTTGGCGGCGAACGCGGCGGTGGAGGCATTGACCACGATCGACCCGCCCGGTCCCATCACCCGGGCGCAGGCCTGCATACCGAAGAAGCAGCCGCGCAGGTTGATATTCACGATCTTGTCGAAGGTCGCGGCGTCGGTCTCGAAGAAATCGAGCACCGGCCCCAGATAGGCGGCGTTCAGGAACGCGGCGTCCAGCCGGCCATAGCGATCGATCGCCGCCGCTGCCATCGCGTCGTTGTCGTCCTGGGACGCGATATCGGCGCGGAAGGTCGAGGCTTCGCCGCCGCCCTCGCGGATCAGCCCGGCCGTGGCCTCGGCCGCCTCGATATTCAGATCGACGACTAGGACCTGCGCGCCCTCCTGCGCGAAGCGCTGTGCCGCCGATTTGCCCATGCCGGCCCCGCCGCCGGTCACCAGCACGACCTTACCGTCAAACATCCCCGCCATATCGGCCTCCCCTGATCCGCTCTTGTTGACTGTCTAGTTCATAGAACGCGGCTTGCGAATGCCTCTTTCACTGAACCACCGGTCAAACCCGGCGATTGCGGCCAAAAACCATCAAGCCGCAATGCGACCGAAAGCGCCTGTTCGACGGCGGGCGGATGGCATAGGCTGAGATTGGGGCCTCTTGCACCGGGGCGTGGCCGCCGGTCACGATGAAAAGGAAGCGCGATGAATAAAGTGCTGATGACTGCGATCGTCACATCACTGGTTGTTGGACCGCTGTCGTATAAGGCCGCCGTCAGCAAGCCGGAGGACACCTATCGGCAGCTGGACCTCTATGCCGATGTCTTCGAGATCGTGCGCAACAAATATTTCCGGCCGGTGACCGACGAACAGCTGATCGAGGCCTCGCTGAACGGCATGGTGTCGTCGCTGGACCCCCATTCCAGCTATATGAATCCCAAGGAATATGCCGACCTGAACTCCAGCACCATCAAGGGTGAGTTCGGCGGCCTGGGCATGCAGGTCACCGAGGAGAACGGCATCGTCAAAGTCGAGTCGCCGATGGACGACACGCCGGCCGCGCGCGCCAACGTCAAGCCGGGCGACCTGATCACCCACATCAATGGCGAGGCGATTGTCGGCATCCCGCTGGATGAGGCTGTCGGCAAGATGCGGGGCAATCCCGGCACGTCGATCAAGTTGACCATGCGCCACGACATCAAGGGCGACCCGTTCGAACTGACGCTGGTGCGCGAAATCATCAAGGTTCCGTCGGTCCGTTCACGGGTCGAAAGCGACAATGTCGGCTATATCCGCATCTCCACCTTTTCCGAACAGACCCAGCCGGGGCTGGACAAGGCGATCGCCGATCTGAAGGCCAAGCTGGGCACCAAGATGGCCGGCTACGTCATCGACCTGCGCAACAATCCGGGTGGGTTGGTGAACGCGGCGGTTTCGGTGTCGAACACCTTCCTGGAATCGGGGGAGATCGTGTCCACCCGGGGGCGCAACCCGGCCGAGGTGGAGCATATGGACGCCAAGCCCGGCCTGGATAAAACCAAAGGCGTGCCGGTGGTCATCCTGATCAATGGCGGTACGGCGTCGGCCGCGGAGATCGTGTCCGGCGCGCTGCAGGACCACCACCGCGCGATCATCATGGGCACCCAATCTTTCGGCAAAGGATCGGTGCAGACCATCATGCCGCTGAAGAACGAGGGCGGGCTGCGCCTGACCACAGCGGAGTATTTCACCCCGTCGGGCCGCTCGATCCAGGCCAAGGGCATTACCCCGGACATTGAGGTGAAGCCGGCGAAGATCGAGGAATTCGAACAGGCCGACCGTTTCCACGAGGCCGATCTAAAGGGCGCGTTGCCCAATCCGAACGACCCGTCCAAGGCGAACATCCCCGCCGCCGGCGCCCCCGGCCAGCCCTCTGTCAGCGCCGCCCCGGCGGCAAAGGACGCGGCGAAACCCGGCGACAAGGCCGGCGCAACAACCGCCGCCGCGGGCGCGCCGAAAACGCCGCCCGTCGATTACCAGCTGGCCCGCGCGGTCGATCTGCTACACGGCGTGGCGATGTTCAACAGCCACACCTGAACCGGGCGGCGGGCATTGACGGCGGAGCTTTTGAAAAAAGACCCAGCGCCGGCGTAACCGACCTAAGCCGATCAGGCCGACGCTGAACAGCGCGGCCGAGCCGGGCTCCGGCACGGCGGGCGTGGCGGGCGCTGCGTTGACGGAGATCGTGTTGAGGGAGCCTGTGAAGTAGCTGCTGTCCGGACCGCTGAAGCCGGCATAGCTGCCGACCGAGTTGGGCAGCGTATAGACAAGCGTCTGGGACAGCGCGTCCCCAGCGAGGAAATTGGTCGCGAGCGAATAGACATAGCCTGTGTAAGACGCATTATTCGCGGAGGAATAGGTTCGCCCGTAAATCTCATCGTAAAAATACCCACCTGCCCTGCTGCTGATCAGGTATTCGTTGTTCGAATTGCCGTTCGAAAGAATGGTGTAGGTGTTGTTTCCCACCGTCACGATCGCACCGCCAGCCGCCGGCGACAGGTAATCGTAAACCGGACCGCCGCTATTGTCGGTGCTGAGCGTCGCATCGAAGGTTTGGGTGACGGAAAATGTCTGGCCGGCCAAGCTGCTGCCGCGGACGCCGAAGATGCCCTGGCTCACACCGCCGCCGATCGTTCCGGTTTCGGTGATCGTATAGATGATATCGGCATGCGCCACGGCGCCCGAAAAGGCGACGGCGGCAAGGCCGATGGCGAGCGTTACGAAGACTTTAGGCATGGTGCACCTCACAACAGGCCGGCGGCCATTGACAGTGTTGTGGCGGTGACAATCCCAATGTTTAGATAGGTAGCGATATTCCCAGACAAAAGAGGCGCGGACGCGGCCGCCGCGAATGCTCGTGAGTCCCGGTGCGGGAATCGGGCAAATCGGTCTCCAATCGCTATAGCGCAGCACCCGGCCAGATACTCACCGAGGTGGTCGAACGTGCCGCCGAAGCCGCCTTGCATGGATTCGAACATGCCGTCGAAGACGGTGCGCTGCGCCACGGTCGCGCCGTGCGGCAAGGATTGCAGCGCCACGGTGGTCGGCCCGTCGCGTTCGGTGAAAGTCACCGTGTTCTCCACTTCCAATGGGAAGTCGATGCCGAACGGGGCCTGGGGATGCCACAGCCGTCGTTCGAAAAGGAATTCAGCCAGACGATCGGGTCGCGCCGCCATTTCGCGATAGAGGAAGCCCCCCCCATCGGCGCGCCGCCCGGAAACGCCATCGCGTTTGTAGGCGATCCGCCTCGCTCCAGGCCTTCCAAACCAGCGAACGCGGCACCTTGAAAGCGCGGGTGAAGCCGAAGACGCCCATCAACGGGATTTGCGGCCGTTTTTCTTCTCCCTCTTCGGTTTGGCTTGCACGGCTATCCGATCGCTGTCGAGACGATCCATGCCGTCGTCCCACAGATGGCGATAGATCTCGATCCAGCGAGCCACCTCCTGCATCGGCGCGGTTTCCAGCCGGCTATATGTCAACCGGGTTGCGCCGCCGTTTTCTGTGGGAATGCGACATTCGCGTGACAATGCGCGCGTCCGACGACCCAGGCGGAATTCGGGTCTTTGGATCGCATAGGATAGCCCCGTCTGAGGCGGTGAGTGCGCAAACGCGCCGGAGGATTGCGACCGCGATGGGAATGAAGATTCAAAGATTGCGCGGCGTGCGGAAGGGCGCCATTTCTTTAGGCTGGTTCGTGTCTTGGCTGGCGTCGAGCGGCGTGGCCCAGGCCGACGAACCGGCGCAAAAAGCGGTGCCGCCGCCCGTGCCGTTCTATTCCGCGCATGTCAGCAGCACCTCGATACTGGGCGCCGGCATTATCGAGATCACCACAAAGGATCCGTTCGACAAGGTTCTGGGCTGGTACCGCGTTAATCTGCGCGACCAGATGGCCGATGTGGTTGTGGGGCCCAGGCACCACCATTTCCTGACCCATAACGGTGCCGGCGTGGACGTTTCGACGACCGGCACCGATGCCGGAACGAAAATCTCGCTGCTGTGGAATGCCGGGGTGGACAGCCCATATCAGGCTCCGCCTCCCGAAACCGCTGCCGACTTGCCGGCAGCCAAGACACTCCCCGCCGAAACGCCACCTGCCGCTCCGTTGCCGCCCGAAGCAGTTGTGCCGGACCTTGCTGAGGTTTTGCCGCTGCACGTGGACCCGCTGACGGCCCGAGCGCCCGGGGTGGAGATCGCCATGGCCAACCTGCCCCAGCCTAAGGCGGCCCCCGTCCCATCGCCACAGGCCGAACCGCCGCCGGCCACCGAACCGGGCGGCCTGAATTATTTCCGTGACGGCCGCTACGCGGAGGCGCTGGTCGCCTGGGAGAAAGCGGCGGAAGCGGGCAGCGTCGAGGCGTCGTTGTTCATCGGCATGATGTACGACACCGGGCAAGGCATTCCGGCCAGCGCGACCGATGCACTGGCTTGGTATCGCAGGGCGGCGGACCAGGGCAGCCTGTCCGGCATGTACAATGTCGGCGTCATGTATGACGGCGGTTACGGCGTGCGCCGCGACCCGGCGGAGGCTGCGGACTGGTATAGCCGCGCCGCCGCGAAAGGATCGGGCCGCGCGGCATTCAATCTGGCCCTGCTTTTGGCGTCCGGCGACGGGGTCGCCCAAGACGACAAGGCCGCGACAAAATATTTCCAGCAGGCCGCACATATGGGCGTCACCTCGGCCCGGAGCCACCTGCGGCGCCCCGAATCCGAGACGGATTCGACGGATGAGTTGGCGTTCAACACCGTTCACGTCATCGCAAACGGCGCATCCGGCAAAGGCGATAGCGCCACGACCGAGCGGTTGCGCCACGCGGCCGACCACGGCGACGCGGCGGCGGCATACGATCTGGCCTATCGCCTGGAGAACGGCATCGGCGCGGACATCGACCTCCCCGGAGCCTATGCGCAATATCGTCTGGCGGGGGAAGGCGCCCGTTCGCCTTTGTTGAAACTTGTCGCCGAGGCCGGGGCGGCCCAGGTCGAGGCGCATCTCGATCATGCCGCCGGGAAACCGGCCAAGCCGCCGCAGGTTATAATACTGCCGGGCAGGAAGCCCTGAGGCGCTCCGCAATCTGCTAAACCTGCGAAAGCGCAGGTCAAGCAAGGAGCGCAATATGGACATGGACATCCGGGAAATCGACGGCGCGTGCCACTGCGGCACCGTTCGTTTTCATGTGAGGCTGACCGACGGGCTGCGTAGCGCGCGCCGCTGCAACTGTTCGTTTTGCCGAATGCGCGGCGCCGTTGCGCTGACCGCAAACCTGGACGGATTGACCGTGACCGAAGGCGCAGACAGCCTAACCCTCTATCAATTCAACACCGGGACGGCGAAGCATTATTTCTGCGCCAAATGCGGCATCTACACCCACCACCAGCGCCGGTCGAACCCCAACGAATTAGGCGTCAACGCCGCCTGCGTGCAGGGCATCAGCCCGTTCGATTTCGAGGAGGTGCCGGTGAATGACGGGATCAATCATCCGTCGGACAAGGGCGCGGGCCCCCGGTCCGGGCTTGTGGGTGTCCTGAAGTTTATTCGGAAGAATTGATCTCCATGGGCGCATCCCCACCCCCGCTGGACTTACCCCCTGCCTTCATGCGAACCATGCGGGCACTGACGATACGGGGGAAATCATGAAGTTTGTTCTGGGATATGGGCTGAACGACATCCGCCACATGGCCGACGTCGCCAAGGCGGCGGAAGCGGCCGGGTTCGATTCATTCACCTTCGGCGACAGCCTGTTTTATCCGAAGCACACGGATTCGATCTACCCCTATAAGGGCGGCGACCGCTCGTTCCTGGAAAATATCGACTTCCTGGACCCCACCGCCTCCATCGCCTCGCTCGCGGCGCAGACGACGACGCTGCGGTTCTATTGCGGCGTTCTGAAGTTGCCGAGCCGCCACCCGGTGCTGACGGCCAAGGCCTATGCCTCGCTCGCCTTCCTGTCGAACAATCGCGTGTCGCTGGGCGTTGGCATCAGCCCGTGGAAGGAAGACCTCGTCTTCCTGAACGTGAACTGGGAAAAGCGCGGCAAGGTGATGGATGAGTGCCTGGAGGCAATCCGCGGCCTGTGGACCGGCGATTATTTTGCCTATCACGGCGAGTTCATCAAATTCGACGAAGTGAAGATGCGCCCCGTGCCGGAAGTGCCGGTGCCGATCCTGGTCGGCGGCCATTCCAAGCCGGCGTTGCGCCGCGCCGCGCGCCTGGGCGATGGCTGGATGTCGGCCGGCGGCACGGTCGAGGAGAACAAGGAGATGGTGCAAACCATTCAGGCGAACCGCAAGGAATACGGCACCGATAAGAAGGCGTTCGAGATCCATGCCGGCGTGATGGATTCGACCGATGTCGATTCGATGAAGCGGATGGTCGAGATTGGGGCCACCCACATCTTCACCGCCCCGTGGGACGTCTACAACCCGTACCTCAGCCGTGAAGAGAAGATCGACGCGGTGAAGCGCTTCGGCGACACGGTGATCGCGAAAAACTGATGGTTTGCCAATAATGAATGGGCCGATAAAGATCGCGATCCTGGGCGCGGGCGGCCGCATGGGCCGCGCGCTGATCCAGGCTGTCTCGGCCACGGACGGCGCAGCCTTGTCCGTTGCGGTCGAGCATGAAGGCAATCCGCTGATCGGCCAGGACGCCGCCGTTCTGGCCGGCCTGCCGCCCGCCGGCATCCCTGTCGGCGATAACGCGACGGCTATCGCCGACAGCACTGTCGCCATCGGTTTCACCACCCCGGCCTCGACAGTTGCGCATGTGAAGATCGCCGCCGAAAAGGGCGTGGCGATGGTGGTCGGCACCACCGGTCTGAGCAAGGCGGACGAGGACGCTTTGCGCACCGCCGCCAAGACTATCCCCATCGTCTATGCCGCCAATTACAGCGTCGGCGTGGTCCTGCTGACCGACCTAGTGCAGCGCACCGCCGCCAGCCTGGGCGAGGAATTCGATATCGAGATCGTGGAGACGCACCACAAGCACAAGGTCGACGCCCCATCCGGCACCGCCCTGGTGCTGGGCCGCGCAGCGGCGGCAGGCCGTGGCGTGGAACTGGACGATGTTGCCGTGCGTGGCCGCGACGGTATCACCGGCGCCCGCGCCAAAGGCACCATCGGCTTCGCCGCCCTGCGCGGCGGCGACGTGCCCGGCGATCACACCGTGATGTTCGCCGGCGACGGCGAACGCCTGGAACTGACCCACAAAGCCGGCGGCCGGCAGATTTTTGCGAGCGGCGCGGTGAAGGCGGCGTTGTGGGTGGTGGGCAAGCCGCCCGGGCTTTATTCGATGCGCGATGTGCTGGGGCTGGGCGAATAAGTTGCCGTTCAGCGTTTCCAATTGGCTCACGAGATTTGCCGCCGGAAAGGCTCCGCCGCAGACCGCACTCAATCGGGCGACCGCAGGGATGACGGACTACGAGCGGGATGTAGTCGCCAAAGTTCGGAAATACGGCTGGTTCCAACTTCGCGTGGTCGGCGACGAGCAATCGCCGCTCAGCTTCTCGTACACGACCGGCTTCTGGCGCACACTGGAAGCGCCCGAGATATTGTTGTTCTCGCTGCCCGAGCAGACCGCACACCACGTCCTATGGGACGTGTTCCGTTATTTCAAATCGGGGCAACGACCGCAGACCGGCGTGCCGGTCAGTAATATCTTAGGTAACGCCGATGCAGTGTTTCTTCCGGTCGCGAAAGAACATTATCGCACGTACATGCGCACCACCCGATGGTTCCACGGCCATGACGATTTCCCGTGTGTCCAACTCTTTTGGCCGGATCGGCAAGGACTGTTCCCATGGGAAGCGGGCTTCGAGGCGAAATTCGAGAAGGATCAGCCCGATCTAACTGTTAACGGTTGGGCGGTGGCGACGGCGCGCGCCGGGCAGAGTCGATAGGGTGGAAAAGCGCGGCGCCTTCCACCAAACGGTTGAGCCGACGCGGCGATGGTGGAAGACGCTTCGCTTTTCCACCCGACGTTTTTAAGGAATGCGAATGGCCGAAGTTCTACAATCGCGTGAGTTTATCGGTATCACCAACGGCGGGGCCGCCGAGGGTGGGAACACCGTGTTCTTCGAATTGCAATTCGAAGGCGATGAACGCGTGGTTTTCAACTGCGACCACTCGTTGGTGCCAAAGCTGCTGGGCGATATCCGGCAATATGGCGCGATGGCGGACAGCGTCCGCAAGAACGAGGGAAAGCCTCCGATTGAAGTCACGGTCCCTTATTTCGTCGAGACGGTGAGGCGCGCCGGCCATAGCGAGGACGGCAAGGTCATCGCGCTTCAAATGACGGCGGAGGAGGGATTTCCGCTGGAGATCGCGATGACGCCGGACCAGGCGCGCCATGTCATCCAGCTTCTGCAAACCGCGCTGATCGAGGCCGCCAAACCGCCGTTGCCGGACCGGCGGAACTAATGGGCGTGGACTCCTTTCATATGCCTCGCCCCTCGGGGGAGAGGTCGAAACGCAACGCGTTTCGGGTGAGGGGGGCTGGCTGAGCAGGTTCGGTGGCAGGGGGGGCGACTAGCCACCCTTACCCGGATCGCTACGCGATCGGACCTCTCCCTCGAAGGGAGAGGCATTAAAAGCAAGCCCTACTCGAACAACGGCCGTCGCCATCTGTCCAGCGCCCCGCGCAGATCGCGCGCGACCTCCCGCCGCTGATCGGGGTGCAGGAAGACCCCCACGCCCAGCGACTTGCCGTGCGAGCGTAGCACGACCGGGGTCTGCGGCAGGATCGGCTCGGAGAGTTCCACCTTGAGCCAGGCCGGCTGCAGCCGCCAGGACCGCCTGCGGCCCTTGGGGTCCGTGCGCTCGACGATCAGCATCTGCTCGTCCAGCTCCAGCACCTCCGACACGCGGGCGCGGGTATAGCTAATGCGGAAGAGGAAATAGACCAGCGCGATATCCAGCCCCATGAAGCCGAAGATCGGCCAGGCGCCGTGCAGGAAGGCGACAGTGCTGACCGTCAGGCTGAACGCCGTCACCGCCAGCATCATGCGGCGGAAGTCACGCTGCGACAGGCTGCGGTGCGGTTGCAGATGTGCCCGGAACAACAGCCTGCGGGGGGTTTCGGACTGGTCTTCCATCCCTTAAGCATATGCCCCTGGAATTCGAACGGTAAAGGGGACAATGAAGCGCGCTGAGATAGAAGACATGTTCGCCCGGCTGCAGGCGCGCGATCCGCATCCCGAGACCGAGCTGCAATACAACAATCCGTTCGAGCTGCTGGTCGCGGTCGTGCTCTCGGCGCAGGCAACCGATGTCGGGGTCAACAAGGCGACCCCGGGGCTGTTCGCGCTGGCGAACACGGCGGAAAAGATGGCGGCTCTGCCCGAAGCGACGATCCGCGACACGGTGAAGACCATCGGCCTGTTCAACACCAAGGCCAAGAACGTGCTGAAGCTGTCGCAGATCCTGGTCGAAAGCCACGGCGGAGAGGTGCCGCGCGACCGGGAGGCGCTGGAGGCGCTGCCCGGTGTGGGCCGCAAGACGGCGAATGTCGTGCTGAACGTCGCGTTCGGAGAACCGACGATCGCGGTCGACACCCATATCTTCCGGGTCGGCAACCGCACCGGGCTTGCCAAGGGCAAGACGCCGGATGCGGTGGAGGCGAAGCTGATGAAGGCGGTGCCGGCCCATTATCGCCAGCATGCGCATCACTGGCTGATCCTGCACGGGCGACATGTCTGCAAGGCGCGCAAGCCCGAATGCCCCAGCTGCCTGATCCGCGATTTGTGCGGATTCAAGGACAAGACCAAGGGGATGGGCGATGTGCTCGCCGCCGACGAGGCGGCGGCGAGCGGGAAAGCTTAAGCAGGCGTCGCAGGCTGGTCCAGCAGGGGCGCCTCTGCGACCGGCTTATCCTTTTCCTTCGATGCCTTTTTGCTGCCGTTACCGCGGATTTCGCCGTCCAGCGTGCCGCCGGCATCGACCGCCAGTTCGCCATACTGGACCTTGCCTTCGATGCGGCCGGTGGAGCGCACCGACAGGCGGCCCTGGACCGTGATCTGGCCTTCGAAGCGGCCGGCGATTTCCGCCTCGCTGATCTCCACCGCGCCCTTGAACAGGCCGCTCTCGGCCACTTCCAGGCGGTGGCACTCCTTGACGCTGGCCTCGACCGTACCTTCGACGATCAGGTGGTCGCAGGCGGCGATCTCACCCGACAGGGTGATATCGCGGCCGACGATCAACTTGCGCACATCGCGGGCGGCTTCCTGCTTGATCGGCTCGGCCGGGCGGCGAGGCGCGGAACCGATCGGCTGCGCCGGCGTCATCGGGCGCGACGGCAGGTCACCCTCGCCAGTCGGGCGAGCGGGCGCGGCGGGTGCGGCCGGACGCGCGGCGGCTGGCTGGAACGGCGTCGGCGATACCGGTGGTGTGGCGCTGTCGCCCGATTTACGTCCGAACATGGCCGAGTTCCTCAAGATATGTTGATAGGATCGTCCGGGGTATCACCGAACCGGCGGCGTCCGCAAGAGAACTTTCACAGCGGGCAAACCCTGGAAAATATGCAGCATGAACGCCGTTGCCACGATCGGAGTAAGCAGATCGGCCAGCGGCACGAAGGCGAAACCGGCAATCGCGACGCCGGCCAGCAGCAAACGCCAACGATAAGTCCGCTGCAGCATCCGTACGGTCGCGCGATCGACATGGCGCAGCGCTACCAGCTCAAAATACTCCCGGCCCAGCAGGTATCCGTTGACAATCAGAAAGATCGGAACGTCGGCGCCCCAGATCAGGTAA
Source organism: Alphaproteobacteria bacterium (assembly GCA_965276835.1). GTDB lineage: Bacteria > Pseudomonadota > Alphaproteobacteria > BOG-932 > Roseiterribacteraceae > BOG-932. Next base: position 4,526,940 of record OZ255631.1, on the reverse strand, counting down.
AACGGCAAGGCCACAAAATTGACACCGATCGCGCCGGCCAGGAACGACAGCATTTCCCCCGCCTGTTCGCCGACGCCGATCCGCCGTGCCGGCGAGACCCAAGCGTAATACCGCCGCTCCACCGCGCGGGCGACGCGATCGACGAACAGCCCGGCGATCGCCGCCATCAAGACGCCGAACAAGGCGATGGTGCCGAAGACGGTCCCGGCGGCAATCGCAATCCGCGCCAGCCACTCCAGCCAGCCGTTCTGGAACAGGCGGACATGGGCCAGCGCTTCGCCGACGCCGAACCAGCAGCCGAGCAGCACCAGCACGGCGCCCAGCACGCTGAGGATCAGCACCCAGAAGATCGCCGGGTCCAGCAATTGGGCGAAGGCGCGTAGGACCGCGCTCAGCATGGCCTTATCCTTGCGGTAATCCGAAGGTCAGGTTACGCGGAAATTCTTGAACTGCCAGGGGTCTTCGCGGTCGACATTTTCCTCGAACATCGGCGAGCGGTCGTTCAGCGGCGTCCACTCGCTATAGACCCCGACGACGGGCCCCAGATAGGGCATCTGGATTTCCAGCACCTCGCGGAAATCCATGTCGTCGGCCTCGACGATGCCCTGCTTGGGATGGCGCAACGCCCAGACCATGCCGGCCAGCACCGCCGACGTCACCTGCAGGCTGGTCGCGTTGTTGTGCGGCACATGGCGGCGCGCCTCGCCGATCGACAGCTGCGAGCCGAACCAATAGGCCCCGCGCGCATGCCCCATCAGCAGCACGCCCAGCTCGTCGATCCCCTCGACGATGTCTTCCATCAGCAAGCGCTGCTCCGGCTGCTGCTTCCAGTTGCGGCCCGCCAGCTCGTGCACCGACAACACCGCGTCGTCGCACGGATGATAGGAATAATGAACGGTCGGGCGATATTCCGGCGTGTCGCCCTCGCCCACCGTCAGATGCGCGGCGATGGAGATCGCCTCGCTGTGCGTAATCAGGAAGGCGTGGAACGGGCCGGACTTGGGCGTCCAGGTGCGCACGCGGGTCGAGGCGCCGGGGCGGCTGAGATAGATCGCGGCGCGCGATCCGGTCGAGAAACCGTTGCCGTCGGCGGGCAGGGTCTTCTCGTGACTGCCCCAGCCCAGTTCCGCCGGCTGGCAGCCTTCGCCGACGAAGCCGTCGATCGACCACGTGTTGACGAACTCCCCCGCCCGCTTGCGCTGGCTGGATTTCTGCGTGTCGCGCTCGGCGATATGGATCACCTTGACGCCTAGCGTCTGCGCCAGCTTGGCCCAGCCCATCCGGTCCGCCGGTACGTCGGTTTCGATGCCGGTATCGCCGGCGATGTCGAGCAGGGCCTGCTTGACGAAATGCGACACCATGCCGGGGTTGGCGCCATGTGTCAGGATCGCGGTCGGCCCGCCGGGATGTTTGGCCTTCAGGGCCATCGCCTGCTCGCGCAGGGAATAGTTGGTGCGTTCGGCCTGCGGCTTGGTCGGGTCGGTATAGCCGCCCGGCCAGGGCTCGATGCAGGTATCGAGATAAAGCGCGCCGCGTTCCTGCGCCAGTTCGATCAGCGCCAGCGACGAAACCTCGACCGACAGGTTGAGGATGAAATCGCCCTCGCGGATGATCGGCTCGAGGATGCGGCGGTAATTGTCGACGGTCAGCGGCTCGACCACAAAGCGGATGCCGTAATCGGCCGCTTCCTCGCCGCCCCAATCCTCGGCGGTGACGATGGTGATGCGCGACGGCTTGATGTCGATATGGCGCAGGATCAGCGGCAGGACGCCCTGGCCGATGGTGCCGAACCCGATGATGACCAGCCGGCCATCGTGCTGCGCGTGTATCTTGCTATCGACCAATCAGGGCCTCCGACCATATCCAACGTTAATAATTCGACGCCGCCGGCGCCGACAAACCGTGAAAAGTCGGGACGGAGACGATCGGTGCGAGTTAGACCCGCTCCACCATCAGCTTCTTGATCTCTGCGATCGCCTTGGCGGGGTTCAACCCCTTCGGGCAGGTCTTGGTGCAGTTCATGATCGTATGGCAGCGATACAGCCGGAAGGGATCCTCCAGCGCGTCCAGCCGCTCGCCTGTCCCCTCGTCCCGGCTGTCGGCGATCCAGCGATAGGCCTGCAGCAGGATGGCCGGGCCCAGGTAACGCTCGCCGTTCCACCAATAAGACGGGCAGCTGGTGGTGCAGCAGAAACACAGGATGCACTCATAGAGGCCGTCCAGCTTTTCCCGCTCAGCCGGGGTCTGCAGCCGCTCGCGCGACGGCGGGGCGCTCTCGGTCTGCATCCAGGGTTCGATCGACGCATATTGCGCGTAAACATGGTTGAGGTCGGGCACCAGGTCCTTCACCACCGGCATATGCGGCAGCGGATAGATCTTCACGTCGCCCTTCACATCCTCGATCGGCTTGGTGCAGGCCAGCGTGTTGGTGCCGTCGATATTCATCGCGCACGACCCGCAGATGCCCTCGCGGCACGACCGGCGGAAGGTCAGCGAGCTGTCGATGTCGTTCTTGATGTGGATCAGGGCGTCCAGCACCATCGGGCCGCAAGCGGCCAGATCGATCGGATATTCGTCGACCGTGGGGTTGGCATCGTCGTCCGGCGTCCAGCGATAGATCTTGAACGTCTTCAGCTTCTTCGCGGATGTAGGCGCGGGGTGCTTCTTGCCCGGCTTGATCTTCGAATTGGCGGGCAGGGTGAATTCGGCCATGGTTCGTTGACCCTTAGTAAACGCGCTTTTGGGGCGGGAAGGTCTCGACGTCCTTGCTCATCGTATTGAGATGAACCGGGCGGTCGCCGAGTGTTGGCTTGCCGTTGTCGTCGACCCAGACGGTGGAGTGCTTCATCCAGTTGGCGTCGTCGCGATCCGGGAAGTCCTCGCGGGCATGGGCGCCGCGGCTTTCGTGACGGGCGACAGCCGGCGCCAGCGTGGCGACGGCCTGGGCCATCAGATTGTCCAGCTCCATCGCCTCGACCAGGTCCGAGTTCCAGACCAGCGAGCGGTCGCTGACGCCGAGATCCGGGCGCTTGGCCCAGATATCCTGCATCTTGTCATAGCCTTCCTGCAGCACCTCGCCGGTGCGGAACACGGCGCAATTGTTCTGCATCACGCGCTGCATCTCAAGGCGCAGATGGGCGACACGAGTGTTGCCGCTGGCGTTGCGGAAGCGGTCGAAGCGGGTCAGCGCCTTGTCGGTCTCGGACGATGGCAGCGGCTTATGCGCCCCGCCCTTCTTGACGATATCCGCCGCGCGGTGAGCGGCGGCGCGGCCGAACACCACAAGGTCGAGCAGCGAGTTGGAGCCAAGGCGGTTGGCGCCGTGGACGGACACGCAGGCCGCCTCGCCGATCGCCTGCAGCCCGGGTACCACATTGTCGGTGTTCTCAGCCGTCGGGCGCAGAACCTCGGTCAGATAGTTCGTCGGGATGCCGCCCATATTGTAGTGGACGGTCGGCAAAACCGGGATCGGCTCACGCGTCACGTCGACATTGGCGAAAATCTTGGCGGATTCGGCGATGCCGGGCAGGCGCTGATGGATGATCGCCGCGTCCAGATGCTCGAGATGCAGGTGGATATGGTCCTTGTGCTGACCCACGCCACGTCCCTCGCGGATTTCGATGGTCATCGAGCGGCTGACGACGTCGCGGCTGGCCAGATCCTTTGCCGACGGCGCATAGCGCTCCATGAAGCGCTCGCCCTCGGAATTGGTCAGGTACCCGCCCTCGCCGCGCACGCCCTCGGTGATCAGGCAGCCCGAGCCGTAAATGCCGGTCGGGTGGAACTGCACGAATTCCATGTCCTGCAGCGGCAGGCCGGCGCGCAGCACCATGGCGTTGCCGTCGCCGGTGCAGGTGTGGGCCGAGGTGCAGGAGAAATAGGCGCGGCCATAACCGCCGGTCGCCAGGATCGTCTGGTGCCCGCGGAAACGGTGGATCGTCCCGTCGTCAAGGTTCCAGGCCATCACGCCGCGGCAGGCCCCGTCATCGGGGTCCATCAAGAGGTCGAGCGCGATATATTCGACGAAGAATTCGGCGTGATGCTTCAATGCCTGCTGATACAGCGTATGCAGCATGGCGTGGCCGGTGCGGTCGGCCGCGGCGCAAGTGCGCTGGGCCTGACCCTCGCCGAAGCGGGTGGTCATGCCGCCAAACGCGCGCTGATAGATCTTGCCGTCCTCGGTGCGCGAGAAAGGCAGGCCGTAATGCTCAAGCTCGATGATCGCGGGCACCGCCTCGCGCACCATGTATTCGATTGCGTCCTGGTCGCCCAGCCAGTCCGACCCCTTGACGGTGTCGTACATGTGCCAGCGCCAGTCGTCCTCGCCCATATTGCCCAGCGAGGCGGAGACGCCGCCTTGCGCGGCGACGGTGTGGCTGCGGGTCGGGAAGACCTTGGTGATGACGGCGGTCTTCAACCCCGCCTCGACCATGCCGACCGCGGCGCGCAGACCCGCGCCGCCGGCGCCGACGATGACGACGTCGTATTCGTGTTCGATAATCGGATAGGCAGTCATCAGGTCAGCTCCCGACCGCGACGCGCAGAACAGTGAACAAGGCGGCGGCCGCGGTCAGCACGATCAGCCCCTTGACCAGCAGCAGGGTCGTGACCTTGACGCCTTCGCGGTGAATATAATCTTCGATCACCACCTGAACGCCCAGCGCCAGGTGATAAAACGTGGTGACGATGAACAACGACATCAGGATCGCCGACGCCGGCCGCGACAGCCAGCCATGAACCCGGGCCTGGTCGGCGCCGGTCAGATGGACGGCGGAATAAACGAACCAGAGGGTGAGCGGAACCAGCGCGATGGCGCTGACGCGCTGCGCCCACCAATGCTGAAGGCCATGCTTGGCCGAGCCCAGCCCGCGGGCGCGGGCCAGCGGCCCGACCAGCCGTTTCTGCGGATGATGCGATGCCATTGTTATACGGTCCTCAGACGAGCCAGTAACCGGCGACCCAGGTGGCCGCGGTCAACAGGATGGACAGGATGACGACGGTCCAGCCGCTGCGATAGACGGTGGGCAGTTCAAGCCCATGGCCTGAATCCCAGACCAGGTGGCGGATGCCGTTCGACAGGTGGAAAAACAGCGACCAGGTCCAGCCGAGCAGCAGCAGGCGGCCGAAGAGCGAACCCAGGAATTCCTGGACGTTGTCGAAATCCGACGGCTCGCCCAGCAGCGCCAGCAGCCACCAGGTCAGCAGCAGCGCGCCGAATCCCAGCGCGATCCCCGACACGCGGTGCAAAATCGACAAGGTTGACGTGATCTGCCAGCGATATGTACCGGTCGGCGGAAACAGGAAGGGCGAAATGGGTCTGGGGCGGCGAGTGGGCGTGGCTTCGGCCATGCGCGGGTCCGTTCGGCTGGGCACCGGTATTGGGAGCTTCCGGCGCGCTGTGAAACTAGATGTGCGGTGCTTATAGAATTAAGCAAGCAGTCACGTCCAGACGTGCCATTGTCAGCTGATATGCAAGATCGCGTAACCGGTTGCACGGCGCGCTGAATCGGACATGATGCAGGTCGTGAAGCGCAGCCCGTTTCGACGGCAAAAGAACCTCATGGACCTGACGCCGACCGCCCCTCTGTTGATCTCGACCGCGCCGACGCGTCCCGCGGACCGCTATGTCGCGATCCTGATCCTGTGGGTCTCCGCAATCGGCTTCGCCGTCGCGGTGCCGTTCGCGGCAGAGGCTTGGCCGCGCATGGTCGCGTTCGTGCAGTCCGACGATACCGGGCTGGCGCTGGTCGACGTCATCACGGCCACACTGTTGATCGGGCAATTCGTCCAGCTCCGCGCCCAGTCTCTGCTGGTTCTGTCCTGTGGCTACACCATCGCCGGACTGCTGGCGGTGACGCATCTGCTCGCCTCGGCGGAAATCCTGCAGATAAATCTGCCGCGCCTGGCGAACAGCGAAACCGCAACCTGGCTGTTCGTGCTGTGGCATTGCCTGTTCCCGATCTTCGTCATGCTCTACGCGATCGTGTCGCGCGCGGGGCGCGACACGATCGTCGATCCGAAACGGGTCCCGGCGATGGTCGGTTATTCTATGTTGATCGCCGCCGCCATCGTCACCGCCTGTCTGACCGTGGCGATCCTGGCGCCGCCGTTTCAGGCAGACCCGATCCAGGGCAACCTGATCGCCGCGGGCACCGCCTGGGCCGTCACCGTGATCTGCCTCGCCGTTCTCTATGTGAAGACCCGCGCACGCCGCGTGCTCGACCTGTGGCTGTGCGTCGTGCTGTTCGCTTGGGTGCTGGACATTTCGCTGGGCGGCCTTTTCGGCCGGCACGAGCAGGAGATGGGCTGGTATGCCGGGCGGATCTATGGGTTGCTGGCCGCCGGTCTGGTGCTTGCCGCCATGCTGCTGGAAACCGCCACGCTGTATGCCCGGCTGATGGCTGCGATGGGCGACATGCGCAGCCAGGCGGACGCCCTGTCGAAATCCGAGGCGGCGCTGCGCCAGGCGCAGAAGATGGAGGCCATCGGCCAGATCACCGGCGGCGTGGCGCATGATTTCAACAATCTGCTGACCGTCATCATCGGGTCGCTGGATTTGCTGCGCCTGCAAACCGGCATGGACGAACGCGCCGCGCGGCTGACCGCCTTTGCCGCCGAAGCCGCCGCGAAGGGCGAGCAGTTGACGAAGCAGCTTCTGGCCTTCTCCCGCCGGCAGATGGTCGATCCGGCGATCTGCAATCCCAATCGTCTGATCCGCGATTTCGAACCGCTGATCCGCAGAGCGCTCGGCGGGACTGTCGAGATCGTGCTCGAGCTCGGCGAACCGATCAGCCTGGTAACGGTCGACCCTGCGCAGTTCGAGGCGGCGATTCTCAACCTTGCCGTCAATGCACGCGATGCGATGGGCGGCGCCGGGCAGATCACGATCAAAAGCCGTGATGTGAATATCGAGCCGGGTTGTCGTAACACGACACCTGAGGCGATTCCGGGAGACTTTGTCGAGATCGCGGTTTGCGATACCGGCATCGGCATGGATTCGGAGACAATCTTGCGTGTCTTCGAACCGTTCTTCACGACCAAGCCCGCCGGCAAGGGATCGGGCCTGGGCCTGTCGCAGGTCTATGGCTTTGCCAAAAGCTCGCAGGGTTTCGTGACCATCGTGTCGTCCCCCGGCGCGGGTGCGACGATCAAGCTGTTCCTGCCACGCACCGAGGGCGCGGAGACTGAGCGCACAACGGCGGAAGCCGCTGCCCCCGGACGGCAGGCCGGCAACGAACGCATTCTGGTCGTCGAAGACGACGCCGCCGTCCTCGAAATCGTGATCGAGACCCTGCACGAGTTCGGCTACGTCACCGTCACCGCGACCAACGCGGAGGAGGCGCTGGAGCGGCTGAACGGTGCCTCGGACATCGCCCTGCTGTTTTCCGATGTGGTCATGCCCGGAGCCATGAACGGCGTACAGCTGGCGGCGACGGCCCGTGCGATGCGGCCCGACCTCAAGGTCTTGCTGACCACCGGTTACGCGGCCGCCGCCCTGGGCGATGACTATATCATGCCGGCGGGCGTCGAAATCCTGCCTAAACCCTATCTACCCGATGTCCTGGCGCAGCGTATCGGCCAGCTGCTGCGCACCGAACCTTAGAGGCTTCATGGAAACCGATCCCAACTGCAAATTCGAAGCGGGCGTCATGAAGCCCGTCATCAACCGGGAGAAATGCGAGGCCAAGGGGCCGTGCGTGCCGATTTGTCCTTATGACGTGCTGGCCATCCTGCCGGTCCCGAAGGAAGACCGGCGGGCGCTGTCGCTGATCGGCAAGCTGAAGCTGATCGCCCATGGCGGCAAGCAGGCCTATGCCGTTGCGATCGACGCCTGCCACGGCTGCGGCCTGTGCGTTCAGGCCTGCCCGGAACATGCGATCACGCTGAGCCGGGTTTAGGCGGAAAACTCGGTCCGCAATACCGTCATGGGTGGATTGCTGTCTCTCTCCTTCGGGGGTCGGAGACACGATAGCCGACCTTCTCACCAAGCGGTCAAACGCTTGAGCAGTTGATAGCTAACCTACTGGGGTGGCTTAACGCCCCTAAGATAGATGCTTCTCGCAGCTAGGCCGCCGTGCACATCTCTCGGATATTTAGGATAACGTTGGTAGGCTGGTAGGGTTTGGAGATAAACTTGGTGCCTTCTGGAAGCGCGCCCGCCGTAGGATATGATCGGCCGGATGTCACTAAAAGCGAAAGCCAGGGCCAATGGATGTGAGCGTGGCGGGTAAGGCCCATGCCGTCTAGATCGCCGGGCATATTCACATCAGTAAACAGTGCATGAACCTGGGCCGCATTGGCCTCCAGCATGGTAATTGCCTCTCGGGCGTGGGTAGCTTCAAGTACTTCAAACCCGTCTTCGAGAAGAGCCTCTACTATTGCCATTCGGATAAGCAGTTCATCTTCGATCACGATTACGACGATGTGGTTCTTTATTTTCCGGGCCATGAAGCTTTAAGCACCTCATTAGCCGATCGTTCCGCTTTTTCACTCAGACATTGCAAAAAAGAGGTAGGCAATCGCAGTTATGCAACTAGTCGGCTTTGCCGTATTGAGCTGATTCCACTGTATTAAACTGACGCCCGCGAGACCTGCGTCCTTGATGCGCATTTCGACAGACGGTTTTTGACAGCTTCGACATGTACCAACATAAGATTATCGGCCCGGCAGACAGGCGATTCGTGTCCCTCACCGGCTTGGTTGGCCCATCGGCAACCGGCCGCGGCCGATCGAGGTTTCAGGCGATAACTGGAAAGGTCAGCGAGAAGCGGACGCCGCGATCGGCATTTTCACGCATGACCGTCGCGCCGATTTGGCGCGCGAGCGCCTCGATCAGGCCGGTGCCGGAGCCTGCGACCGCGCCCGCCTTGATCCCGGCGCCATTGTCGGCGACCGTGAGCCGCGCCTCGCCATAAGCCAACCCGCCCATCAAGCCTACGCTGATACGGCCACCGGGCTGACCGGCGAAGGCATATTTGATGCTATTGGTCGCCAGCTCGTTCAGGATCAGGCCTACCGGGACCGCCCTGTCGATCGCTATCTCGATCTCGTCGAGCGCAAGGTCGAAGCCAATCCCGTCGGCCTGCTGTTCCAGCGAAGCGCACAGCGCTCTGATATATCCGGATAGCCGCACCACCCGGTCCTGGCTGCGCGTCAACTGGTCGTGCGCGAGCGAGATGGCCTGTATGCGGCTTTCAATGTGGGACAAGGCGTGGCGCGTCTCCTGACCGCTGAAACGCCGCTTTTGAATGGCGATGGAGGCAAGGACGAGCTGGAAATTGTTCTTCACCCGATGCTGCAGTTCGCGCAAAAGCAAATCCTGGTGCTGCGCCTTCAATATAGCCGTGGCCCCGCGTGCTTCGCCTTCGGCCAGCGACGCTGAGAATTTCTGCAAGACAGTTCCCACGATGCCGGCGACCGCCATCAGGAAGTCCGTCGTGTCCTGGGTGAACTCGCAATGCGTCGAGCTGTCCACCTCCAATACGCCGACGACGGCGCCATCGATAAAAACCGGCACATTGGCGGCGGACACGATATCGTGCGCGCGCAATATCGCCGGACACTCGAACTCGCTGTGCAGCAGATCGGTTGCTGTTACCGGCTCCCCGGTCTGGTACGCGCGTCCGGCCGGTGAACGCAAATCGGCAGGCATCGTGGCGGCGCGAACGACGCCTTCGTGCCAGCCATAACCGGCGGCAATGATGAAATCCGCCGTGGTTTTGCGATAGAGCAGGATCTTCACATGGTCGATCTCGACCGCACGGGCGACCTGCACCACCACTTGGTCGAGGAACATGTCCGAATCGGCGGTGGCGGAAAGCCGGCCGATATCCGCCAGGATCGCGATATGTCGGCGTAATTTTGGGAGATCGATGGTCTCCGCCTTGGGAACGGTACGCTTTGCCATACGGCACTAACACGGCGGGGGAAGGTTCGTGCCCGCGAAATATCGCCTTGCCTGGAACTTGCGCGCTACCCGATCGACGTTGCGGCCGGCCTCTCCGGAGGTTCTTCTGCAACCGCAAAGGCTGTTCGGGGGAGTGACTGGCGACCGGTTTGGCTTGAAAGCGGTCAGGTTAATAAAAGCTTGCCCCTACCCAACCCGCGCCAGCTTCAGGTCGGCGACGAAAGCGGCATATTCCCGGTGCTTCGCTTCCTCGTCCGGCAGGCGCAGAAGGTAGGACGGGTGGACCGTCACCAGCACCTTGCGCCCGTCATGGTCGATCAGCCGGCCGCGATTGGCGCCGATCGCCATCGCCTTGCCGAACACGGCCTGCGCGGCGGTCGCGCCCAGCGCCACCACCAGTTCCGGCTCGATCAGCGCCAGTTCTTGGCTTAGCCAGGGATGGCATGCCTTGATCTCGGTGCTGTTCGGCTTCTGATGGATACGGCGCTTGCCGCGCGGGACGAACTTGAAATGCTTGACGGCGTTGGTGACATAGACCTTGGAGCGGTCGACCCCAGCCTCTCCCAGCGCGCGGTCAAACAGCTGCCCGGCCGGGCCGACGAAGGGCCGGCCCCTGATATCCTCGACATCGCCCGGCTGCTCGCCGACGAAGACGATGCGCGCCTTTTCCGGGCCTTCGCCGAACACGGTCTGCGTCGCCGGGCCCCAGAGCGGACAGGCGCGGCAACCAGCGGCCTCTTCACGCAGCGCCTCCAACCCCGCGGCGGGCGCCGCTTTCTTAGCGGCCGGCATGTCGGCTCCGCGCCGCTGCACCGGCTCGGTCGGCGCGGCGGCGACCATCTCCCGCACCCGGGCGTCCGCACCGGCCATTAGTCCAGCGATGGACGCCGCCTCCGGCAAGTTCTTCCAGAACCGCTTCGGCATTTCCGACCGCATCATCTCCGGATTTAGGCGCGCCGGGTTGAAGATGCTGGCGTAATATTCGCACCACAGCTCCTCCATCAAATCGTCAGCGGGGGCATCGTGGATCGACGCGCCCGGCCCGAAGGCAAGATTTGAACGGTCCCAGTCGGCGGAGCGTTCCGGGGTCAGGATGGTCCAGCGCAAGGTGGCGAACCGGCGCATGAAGAACGGCGTCGCCGCCTCGACGATGTGATGGTCGGGCTCATACCAGGCGACGTAATGCTCCGCCTCGCCTGTGCCGACGACACGGAACCGGACGAAGGCGTGCATCTTGTGAATGTCGCGCCTGACAGACCGCGCCAACGCCCCCAGCCGCGCGATATCAGGATCCGAGGCCAACGCCAGCAGCCCGCGTTCGGCCTGCAAGCGCCACAGCAGGCGATAGAGCAAGGTGAACCTGTCGTCGTCGCGGTGCAGCGCCGCCTGCTCCGCCAGATCGATGAAGGCGCGGGGGACCACGAAGCCGGATGCGGGCGCGATATCGGCCGCCTGCGGCTGCGCGAACAGGTCCGCCGTTGCCGCGTCGGTGCGCCACGTAATGTCCGACGGCGGTATCCGGCGGGCGATCAGCCCGCGCGCCGCCTTGCGCCAGCCGGCAAAATCCGCCGGGCCGTCGAGCAGGATATCAGGCAAAAGACAGGGTCAGTTGCTGGGCCTTTACCGGCTTGATCAGGCCCAGCAAATCCTGCCGGTCGATCAAACGTGTCGGGCGATGGTCGGGCAGGATCACAAAGGGTCTGACCTTGCGCAGCGGCACCTTGAGCCGCGCCAGATCGTCCAGCCGCAACGCCCGGACGCGGCGCGACGCAATGATCCTGTCGACATTGCGCACGCCCAGCCCAGGCACGCGCAGCAACTCATCGCGCGGGGCCAGGTTGATATCGAGCGGGAACCGCTCGCGGTGTTTCAGCGCCCATGCAAGCTTTGGGTCGATGTCGAGATTGAGCATCCCGTCCTCGCCGCCGGCGACGATCTCGTCCAACCCGAAGCCATAAAACCGCAGCAGCCAATCGGCCTGATAAAGCCGGTTCTCGCGGATCAGCGGCGCGGGCTTCAGCGGCAGGAAAGCGCTGGAATCCGGAATCGGGCTGAAGGCCGAGTAATAGACCCGCTTCAGGCGATAGGCGCCGTAGAGATTGACGCTGGTGTCCAGGATCGCCTGATCGTCCGCCCCGTCCGCGCCGACGATCATCTGGGTCGATTGCCCGGCCTGGGCGAAGCGCGGCGCGGACTTTTCCGCCTTGGCCTCGTCGATGCGCGCGCGCATCTGCCCCATCGCGCGGCGGATTTCGCGGATATCCTTGCGCGGCGCCAGCCGGTTCAGACTTTCCGCCTTGGGCAGTTCGACATTGACGCTGAGCCGGTCGGCATACAACCCGGCCGCCGCCAGCAGCCGTTCGTCGGCATTCGGGATCGTCTTCAGATGAATATAGCCGCGAAAGTGGTGCACTTCCCGCAACGTCCGCACCACGTCGACCAGGCATTCCATCGTGTAGTCCGGGCTCTTGATGATGCCCGAAGACAGGAACAGCCCCTCGATATAATTCCGCTTATAGAAGCCGAGCGTCAGCCGCACGACCTCATCGGTCGAAAACCGCGCCCGCCGTACGTTCGAGGACGAGCGGTTGATGCAATAGAGACAGTCATAGATGCAGGCGTTGGTCAGCAATATCTTGAGCAACGACACGCAGCGTCCATCCGGCGTGTAGGAATGGCAAATGCCCATCCCCTCGGTCGAACCGACCCCCGTGCCGCCCAGCGAATTGCGCTTATCCGCCCCGCTGGACGCGCAGGACGCGTCGTATTTCGCCGCGTCGGCAAGGATGGAAAGCTTGTCTTTGAGTTCCATGAACGGATCACAGGGTCAGAGCTACGACCCGTAGAACCTAATACGTTCCGATCACGTTCTCAATATGACCCACCTTCGATCTGCATGCAGCGAAGATGCCCGGAGATCTAAATGTTCTTTTTTTCGGCTCTCGCGGCCCATTTCCGAACTAAAGCCTCATACTCGCAATACAGAGTCGAGATTCCGGTCAGCCGCCTTATTTCCATCACGAATGGTTTTAGATCGACCCAATCTTTAATATAAGTCGAACGCCAAGAGCGCTTATAGAGCGGCCCGTCAAGGGTACCCTCCTTAATCCCAACAGCGACGAATTCGGCTTGGTTCAAGACCATGCGAATTGCCCGACGCTCAGATGTGTTGGCGTATTGCGGATCTGCCCATTTCACCAAGCTTCCGGCTGCGCGAGCACCCACAAAAGTGATCCGCTCTCCAATTACCGTCGCGTTTGTGAAATCCATCAATAGCATGTCGATCGTAGCCCGTTTCCGCGCGATCGATCGATTTACCCTCTGAGTCCAAATCAACCCCGCAGCAGATACAAGTATGGCCCCTCCTTGAAAGAAGAGGCCATACCTCTGAATCTGATCAACTGTAAGCGCTGGAATCCCTAGAATTCTCAGTCACCCCAGCCTTCGCGAATGAGCTGCATATCGAAGTACCTTCTGTTTCGACGGCGGCGTTCGTAGCCACTCATTGGAACTAACAATAGAAAATGTGGTCCGTTTACCCTGATTGTGCAAGTCGTTTTACTCAGTCAAACATACGCCGCTTCACTGTCCTCCAGCAGGTTTCCCCAGCCGCTCCTTGAAGAACCGCACGGTGATCTCGATCACTTCATGCGATTCCGGCAGGTAGAAGGTGTACCAGTGGGCATGCGGCATCGCCTCGAAGATGAAGAGTTCCGCATCCGCCCCGGCGCGGCGCAAGGCGCGGTGGAACAAGCAGGTGGAGCTGAGCACCGCATCGCGGGTGCCGGCGATCAGCAGGGTCGGCGGGAATTTCGCCAGGTCGGCGTGGATCGGCGACAGCAGCGGGTCTTTTCGGTCCCACGTGCCGCGATAGGAGCCGAGCTCACTGGACGGGTGGTCCATGCCCGGCGCGATCTCGCCCCAGAAGCCGGCGACGGAAAAGATCTGGGCCGAATCGCCCATTTCGTCGAAATCGGCGGTGCAGGTGAAGACGCCGAGCGCCGCCGGGGAGGGCAGGCCATCAGCCAGGATGCGGGCCTGTAGCTGCGCCGTCAGCGTGCCGCCTGCGGACGCGCCATAGACGCCGATATTGGCCGGCTTGTAGGTCTTAACGATCTCGCGATAGACCGCGACGCAATCGTCGATCGCAGCGGGGAAAGGAAATTCGGGCGCCAAGCGGTAATCGACCGCCAGCACCGCGATCTTGCCCACATTGGCGACCGGGATCGCCTCGACCAGCGATCCGTGGCCCAGCACGAAGGCGCCGCCGTGCAGGTTGATCAGAACCTTGTCGCGGTTTTCCGGCGCAATCTCTTTCGGCCGCACCCAATAGCAGGTGATGCCGGCGATCTGGACCGTTTCGACATCGACCGGATAGACCGATTTCATCGCCTCGCCCAACGCCACCAGCCCGGCGTCGAGCTGATCGCGCATCGCCCAGGCCGGCACGTGCCCGTCGAAGGTCGGCAGCGTGTCGCCGAAGGGGGAGGTCGCGAGATATTTCTGCGCCTCGGGGCTAATCGTCGGCGGCACCTTGATGGTGCGGTTGTCGAAGTGAACCGTGCCTTCGGAATCGATCATGCTGCTTCCCCGTTTTTTTCGACTTGAGCGCGAACTATGTGTTCAAGGATACAGCCGCTCCGTGCGCCAATCCATACCCTCGCGTATGAATAAAATGCGGTCGTGCAGGCGGAAGGCGCCGTCTTTCCAGAATTCGATCGTGTGCGGCACAACGCGGAATCCGGACCAGTTGGGCGGCCGGGGAACCTCGGCGCCCGCCAAGTCCGCCTCGATCTCGGCGACCCGCGCCTCCAGCGTTGCGCGGCTGGCCAGCGGCCGCGACTGGTCCGATGCAGCCGCGCCGATCTGGCTGACTCGGGCGCGGCTGTGGAAATAGGCGTCGGCCTCCGCCTCCGTAACCGGTTCGACCGGCCCTTCGACGCGCACCTGTTTGCGGATCGACTTCCAATGGAAACAGAGCGCGGCATGCGGGTTGGCATGCAGCTCGCCCCCCTTGCGGCTTTCCAGGTTGGTGTAGAAGGCGAAACCGCGCGCATTCAGGCCTTTCAGCAGCACCATCCGCGCGGATGGCGCCCCGGTTGCGCCGACGGTCGCCAGGCATACCGCGTTGGCGTCGTTCGGCTCCTTGGCCTCGGCCTCGGCGAACCATTCGCGGAACAACTCGATCGGATCGCGGGTGCGAATTTCATCCATGACGGCGGCCTTATTGAATACTGCGCGAAAACTGGCTTGCGCGGTGGAATCTGGTGTAGCAAACCGGACAGTACAACGAATCGCAACCCAGGCGGGCCGGCTCGCCAAGATCAAGGTGGGATAGATGAAGGTCCAGTCGCTCGCGCTGGTTGGTTTGATGATCTTGGGCGGATGCGCCAGCAGCCCGACTTCGGCGCCGAACAGGCCGCCGATCGCGGCAGCCGTGGCGACGCAGTCGCTGAACGACGCCGATAAGGCGTTCGTCGCGGAAAAATTCAACCAGGCGATGGAAACCTCGCTCTCCGGACAGACCACCAGTTGGACCACCCCAAGCGGCGACTATCAGGTGCAGGTGACCCCGGCCAAAGCCTATCAAAAAGCCGACGAAACCTATTGCCGCGAATTCACCCAGGCGATCGGCGAATCGAAGGAAGCCCCCACCACGAGCCACGGCACCGCCTGCCGGCAATCGGACGGAACCTGGCAGATCGTCGGGTGATCGAAAAAACCACCTGCGACACGCCCGCTTGGAAGACAGTTCACGGATGATGTAGGGTGGATCGCTAGGATTTTCCGTATCAAAAATAGCTGCATATCCAAATGAACACACCGGCATCGGGCGCTTCAGGCGCCGGACCTAACCCACTGATGGCGGGTAAGCGCGGGCTGATCATGGGCGTCGCCAACGATCGTTCCCTGGCATGGGGCATCGCCTCGATCGCCGCCCAGCATGGCGCCCAACTGGCCTTCTCTTATCAGGGAGAGGCATTGGGCAAACGCGTGAAACCGCTGGCCGAGTCCGTCGGGTCGACCTTCGTCGAACCGTGCGATGTCGGCGACGACGCCAGCCTGGACGCGCTGTTCGCGAAGATTGCCGCCGAATGGGGTGAGCTGGACTTCGTGGTTCACGCCATCGGTTATGCCGACAAGGAAGATCTGAAGGGCGGATATACCAAGACGTCCCGGGCCGGGTTTCATCTGGCGCTCGACATCTCCGCCTATTCCTTCACCGCCGTCACCCAGCGCGCCGCGCCGCTGATGAAAAAGGGCGGCAGCATCTTGACCTTGTCCTATCTCGGCGCTGAGCGGGTCATGCCGCATTACAACGTGATGGGCGTCGCCAAGGCGGCTTTGGAAGCGTCCGTGCGCTATCTCGCGGCCGACCTGGGCGCCGACAATATCCGCGTGAACGCAATCTCCGCCGGTCCGGTGAAGACGCTGGCCGCCAGCGGCATCGGCGATTTCCGGGTCATCCTGCGCTGGAACGAGCTGAACGCTCCGCTTCAGCGTAACGTGACGATCGAGGATGTCGGCAACGCCGCCCTGTTTCTGCTGTCCGACCTGGGGTCGGGCGTGACCGGGCAGATTCAGTATGTCGATTCCGGATACAACACGGTCGGCATGGTGACGGTCGAGGCCGCCGCCGAGGCCGCGGTCCTGCTGCAAGGCCTGGTCGACCGGGGCGTCGTTCCCACCACAGAATCCTGACACCGTGGCCGGCAACAGCTTCGGCCAGATATTCCGCTTCACCAGCTGGGGCGAAAGCCACGGTCCGGCGATCGGCTGCGTGGTCGACGGCGTGCCGCCGCTGATCGCGCTCAGCGAAACCGACATCCAGCCTTATCTCGACAAACGCGCCCCCGGCGGGTCGCGCTTCGTCACCCAGCGGCAGGAGCCGGACGCGGTCAAAATCCTGTCCGGCACGTTCGAGGGCAAGACCACGGGCACGCCGATCAGCCTGATGATCGAGAATGTCGATCAGCGGTCGAAAGACTATGGCGACATCAAGGACACGTTTCGTCCGGGCCATGCCGATTATGCCTATATGGCGAAATACGGCATCCGCGATTATCGCGGCGGTGGCCGCTCGTCGGCGCGCGAAACCGCCAGCCGGGTCGCCGCCGGCGCGGTCGCGCGCAAGGTGCTGGGCGACGGCATCGCCATCCGCGGGGCGCTGATCCAGATCGGCGACACGAAGATCGACCGGTCTCGCTGGGCCGACGCCGCCATCGACGACAACCCGTTCTTCTGCCCCGACCCCGGCATGGTCGACGAATGGACGGCGTTGCTGGACCGCACGCGCAAGGCCGGATCGTCGGTCGGCGCGATTATCGAGATCACGGCATCGGGCGTGCCCGCCGGGCTGGGCGAGCCGATCTATGGCAAGCTGGACAGCGATCTGGCGGCCGCGATGATGAGCATCAACGCGGTCAAGGGCGTTGAGATCGGCGAGGGCTTCGGCGCGGCCTTGCTGTCGGGCGAACAGAACGCCGACGAGATGCGGATGCAGGACGGCAAGGTCAGCTTCGCCAGCAACCATGCCGGCGGCATCCAGGGCGGCATCGCCACCGGCCAGGACGTCGTCGTCCGCTTCGCCGTCAAGCCGACCAGTTCGATCCTGACGCCGCGCAAAACGGTCGATACATCGGGTCATGATCGGGACATCCAGACCAAGGGCCGCCACGACCCGTGCGTCGGCATCCGCGCGGTGCCGGTCGGCGAGGCGATGATGGCGATCGTGCTGGCCGACCATTTGTTGCGTCACCGCACGCTGGGCCGTTAAGTGGCCGTCTACACGGAAGTCACCGACGACGAACTGCGCGATTTTATCGCCGCCTACGATCTGGGCGCGATGCTGTCGTGCAAGGGCATCGCGGAAGGTGTCGAGAATTCCAATTTCCTGATCGTCACGGAAAAAGGGCCGTTCATCCTGACGCTGTATGAGAAGCGGGTGAACGCGGGCGACCTGCCCTATTTCCTGGGGCTGATGGAGCATATCGCCGCCACCGGTTTCACCTGCCCGACGCCGGTCCATGCCCGCGACGGCATCGCCTTGCGCACCCTGGCGGGGCGGCCTGCCGCGATCGTGACCTTCCTGAACGGCATGTGGCCGCGCCGCATCAACCCCGGCCATTGCGCCGCTTTGGGCAAGGCCCTGGGCGAGTTCCACCAGGCCGGCGCCGATTTCGCGATGACCCGGCCCAACAATTTGTCGATCAAGGACTGGCGGCCGCTGGCCAACCGGATCGATCCGGTCACCTCCGATTTGGTGCAGCCGCGCATGGCGAAGACCATCGGGTCGGAATTGTCGTTCCTGGAGGCCAATTGGCCGAAAGACCTGCCGCGCGGCACGATCCATGCCGACCTGTTTCCCGACAATGTGTTCTTTTCGGGCGACAGGCTGACTGGGTTCATCGACTTCTATTTCGCCTGCACCGACGCGCTGGCATATGACGTCGCCATCTGCCTGAACGCCTGGTGTTTCGACCCGGACGGCGCGTTCATGCCGGGGCATGGACGGGCGCTTATCAACGCGTACCAGGCGGTGCGCAAGCTGAACGACGCCGAACTGGCCGCCCTGCCGACCCTGGCGCGCGGCGCGGCGCTGCGTTTCCTGCTGACCCGGCTTTACGACTGGATCAACCACCCGCCCGGCGCGCTCGTCAAAAAGAAGAACCCGTTGGAATATTACCGCAAACTGGCGTTTCACCGCTCGGTCCGCTCCGTCGCCGATTACGGGGCGACATGAGCGAGAAACCGGACATGGCGACCGTCGAAATCTTCACCGACGGGGCGTGCAGCGGCAATCCCGGGCCCGGAGGCTGGGGCGCGCTGCTGCGCTATGGCGCGGTTGAGAAGGAACTGTCGGGCGGCGAGGCGCTGACCACCAACAACCGCATGGAGTTGATGGGCGCGATTTCCGCCCTGGAGGCGTTGAGGCGGCCGTCGCAGGTGAAACTTCATACCGACAGCACCTATGTGAAGGACGGCATCACCAAGTGGCTGAAGGGCTGGAAGGCCAAGAACTGGCTGACAGCGGACAAGAAACCGGTCAAGAACAAAGAGCTGTGGCAGCGGCTTGAAGCGGCTGCCCTGCTGCACAAGATCGATTGGTTGTGGGTCAAAGGTCATTCCGGCCATCCGGAAAACGACCGGGTCGATCAGTTGGCGCGCGACGCCATCAAACAGATGCGTGAAACGAGAGTCTGATGCGCGACAGTCTGTGCGAAGCCAGCGAAAACGCCGTCCCGCTGACCCTGGTTACGCAGGCGGAATTCGCCGACCTGCAGAACGCGCTGGACGCGCGCGACCGCGCCTGGATCACGGCCAACGGCTTCACCGCCGGGGCGGGGCAGTTCCTGGCTATTCCCGCCGCCGACGGCCATATCGACCGCGTGCTGGCCGGCATCTCGCGCGGCGACGACATTTACGCGCTGGCAAGCGCGGCCACCGGCCTGCCCAAGGGCGATTACAGGCTGGACTCGCCTCTCGACGGCGAGGCCGCAAGTCGGCTGGCGCTCGGCTGGGCGTTGGGCGCCTATGCCTTCGACCGCTATCGCGGCAAGGCCAAGCCGACCGCCCGGCTGGTGTGGCCGGATCAGGCGGACCGCGCGCGGGTTTTCCGCGAACTGGACGCGATCAAGCTGGTGCGCGACCTGGTCAACCTGCCGGCCAACGACATGGGGCCGGTGGCGCTCGGCGAGGCCGCGCGCGTGATGGCGGCGGCGCATGGCGCGATCTGTCATATGACGGTCGGCGATCAGCTGATTTCCTCGAATTTCCCCGCCGTCTATGCCGTCGGCCAGGCCGCGACCGAGCCGCCGCGCGTGGTCGATATACGCTGGGGCGATGCCGGCGACCCCGAGATCACCTTGTGCGGCAAGGGCATCACCTTCGATACCGGCGGGCTGGACATCAAGACCGGCTCCAGCATGGGGTTGATGAAGAAGGATATGGGCGGCGCGGCCCATGCCCTGGCGTTGGGCCAGATGATCATGGAGGCCAAGCTCAAGGTTCGCCTGCGCGTCCTGATCGCGGTCGCGGAGAATTCGGTGGGACCGAACGCCAATCGGCCGGGTGACGTGATCCGTACCCGCGCGGGCCTGTCGGTCGAGATCGGCAATACCGACGCCGAGGGCCGGCTGGTGCTGGCCGACATGCTGGCGGCCGCCTGTGAGGCCAACCCGGTCGCGGTGTTCGATTTCGCCACCCTGACCGGCGCGGCCCGCGTCGCGCTGGGCCCCGACCTGCCGGCCCTGTTCGGCACCGACGCGCTGGCCGACGACATCCTCGCCGCCTGCAAGTCCACCGAGGATCCGGTCTGGCGGCTGCCGCTGTGGGCGCCCTATCGCCGGAACATGGACAGCAAGATCGCCGACATCAACAACAATGCCTCGAACTCCTTTGCCGGGGCGATCCATGCGGCTTTGTTCCTGCAGGAGTTCGTCAAGGCAGGCACGGAATGGGCGCATTTCGACCTCTATGCCTGGAACGCCAGCGCCCGCCCCGGACGACCGGTCGGCGGCGAGGCCTACGCGTTGCGGGGATTGTTCCACATGCTGAAGACCCGCTACGGCCGATGACCGCGACCCGGATGCGCGTCGCCGCGCCCAGCGCCTTCCTGCGCGGGCGGCCGGATGCCTCGGCGGAGGCGTTGACCGAACTTTTGTTCGGCGAGGACGTATCCGTCAGCTTCAGCCGCGCCGACTGGGCCGAGGTCGAAAGCCTGGTCGACGGCTATAAGGGATTCATGCTCGCATCCGCGCTGACCAAGCCCGTCAGCGACCCGACACATCGGATCAGCGCGCTGCGCGCCCATGTCTATCCCGAGCCCAGCATGAAGACCCCGGCGCTGGGCGTGCTGAGCTTCCTGTCGCCGGTCCGGCCGGGGGCGGAGCGCAACGGCTTTGCCGAGATCGCGCCGGGCGCCTGGATCTATATCCGCCATCTGGCGCAGGTCGGGCCGATCGAGACCGATATCGTGAAGACCGCGACCCGATTTCTTGAGACCCCGTATCTGTGGGGCGGCCGCACGGCATTTGGGCTCGACTGCTCGGCGCTGGTTCAACTCTCGCTCGCGGCCGCCGGCATCGCCGCGCCGCGCGACAGCGGGCCGCAACGCTGTGCTTTAGGTCACCGCGTGTTGGGCGACGCCCCGCCCAGGCGCGGCGATCTGGTATTCTGGCCTGGCCATGTCGTCATCGCCACCGATGACGGAAACGTCATTCACGCCAACGCCCACTACATGGCGGTGACGATCGAACCGTTCGCAACCGTCGCCGAACGCGCGGGCGGCAACCCTGAAGTCCGGCGACTGCCGTAAAAATCACGGAACCACCCCTGCTCAGGATGGTTAGAGCGACAGTGCCTTCGAACACCGCAAAAGTCCCCAGGCAGATTTTATTCGGGACCC
The DNA here is from genome assembly GCA_965276835.1 of Alphaproteobacteria bacterium. GTDB lineage: Bacteria > Pseudomonadota > Alphaproteobacteria > BOG-932 > Roseiterribacteraceae > BOG-932. The sequence continues at coordinate 4,505,626 of OZ255631.1, read as the reverse complement.
TCATCTTTCTGATCGGCGGGGGAATTGCGCGCGCGGACGTGCCGTATGAAGTGACGTTTACCCCGACCGGAGACGACACGCTGGACGATGCCATCGCGGATGCATCGCAACTGTCGGCGATGACCGACAAGCCGCCGGATTCCGACGCCGCCCTGCGCAGCCGCGTTTCCGACGACAAGGGCCGGATCAACGCCGTGGCGCGGTCCTTCGGTTATTACGACGACCAGGTCGAGATCACGACCGACATGAAGGCGAACCCGGCCAAGGTGACCGTCACGGTGACGCCGGGCCCGCAATATCTGCTGACCAAGGTGACTGTGACCGGCCCGGGCGGTGCGCTGCTGCCGGCCGGGTCGCCGGCGATCACGACCGAGCAGCTGCATCTGGAAATCGGCAAGCCGGCCTTTGCTGCGCCGGTGGCCAGCGCCAATTTCGCTATCGAGCATACATTCCTGCAGCACGGCTTTCCGTTCGCCCGCATCGCCCAGCGCAAGGTCACGATCGACCACGGCACGCACGAGATGACCGTCGTCTATGAAATCGATCCCGGCCCAACGGCGAATTTCGGGCCGACCAGCTATAGCGGGCTGCAATCGTTGCAGCAGGACTATGTTGAACGCCGGCTGAAATGGCTGGAGGGGCAACCTTACGATGTAACCCAGGTCGAAAAAACCCGGGATGTGCTGGTTGCCAGCAACCTGTTCAGCACCGTCGACATCAAGACCGAACACGGCGCCGACCCCAGCATCGTTCCGATGGCGGTCGACGTGACCGAGCGCCTGCCGCGGTCGATCGCCGCCGGCGCATCCTATGCCTCGACCGAGGGCGTGTCCGCCAATGTCAGCTGGGAACACCGCAACCTGTTCGGCGAGGCGGAGGATCTGAAGCTCGGCCTGCTGATCGGCCAGGAAGAATCCGCCGCGACCGCCGATTTCCGCCGGCCCGACATGTTCGGCACCGGCTGGGACCTGGTGTCCAATATCACTATCGATAAGGAAACGTCCGACGCCTATGACAGCAAGGCGGAGAAAATATCGGGCGGCTTCGAATATAAGGTGCTGGAGCATCTCGTCTTCGGCGCCGGTCTGTCGCTGGAGCATGCGACCATCGACGATTACGAATTGCAGCAGCATTACACGCTGATCGGTATCCCGGCTTACGCCAAGCGCGACGTGACCGACGATCTGCTGAATCCGACCATGGGCGACCGCGAAGGCATTATCATCACGCCTTATGCCGACCCCACCCAGTCGAACCTGACCTTCATCAGCGGCAAGGTGAACGGCAGCATCTATCAGCGGCTGGGCGACACCGACGAATATGTGCTGGCCGCGTCCGCCGCCCTTGCCGGAACGGCGGGCGTCAGCCTGAACGACCTGCCCAAGGACCACCGCTTCTATGCCGGCGGCGGCGGCTCGATCCGCGGCTATGCCTTCCAGCATGGCGGCCCGATCGGCATCCATGACGACCCGATCGGCGGCCTGTCGTCGTTCGAGGCCAGCGTCGAGCTGCGTTACAAGCTGACCGAAACAATCGGGTTGGTGCCGTTCGTCGATGCCGGCAATGTCTATGACAGCAGCCTGCCCGACCTCAGCAAACGCCTGCTGATCGGGGCGGGCATCGGGCTGCGCTATTATACCGGCCTGGGCCCCGTGCGCTTGGACGTGGCCGCACCGCTGCACAAGCGCGACGGCGACCGCCCGTTCCAGATCTATGTCAGCCTGGGGCAGGCTTTCTAATGCGCCGCGCCGGTAAAATCGCACTCGGCACTGTTGCCGGCATCGCCGCATTGGGCGCGGCCGGTTTCGGATTGCTGCAAACCGGCTGGGCCAAGGGCCGGCTGACCGCCACTCTGAATGCATCTTTGTCCGCGCCAGGGAACACGATCCGCATTGGCCGGATCGACGGGCTGGTGCCGTTCAATATGCGGATCGACCGGATCGAACTGGCCGACGCCGGCGGCCCGTGGCTCGATATCGACCATGCCGCGTTGGCCTGGTCGCCATCGGCGCTGCTGCGTGGACGGGCGCGGATCGACAATCTGTCCGCCGCGTCGATCACCGTCTTGCGGCAGCCCGCGCCTTCCGGACAGACCAGCTCATCGGGATTTGCGCTGCCGCGCCTCCCGGTCGGGGTCGATCTGCGCAGCCTTTCGGTCGGCCGGTTCATCCTGTCGCCCACCGTGGCCGGCGGCGACAATGCCGAAGCCTCGATCCAGGCGCATGGCCTGCTGACCGGCGACCGCGCCGATCTGGCGGTGACACTGGCCCGAACCGATGGACAGCCCGGAACCGGCACGCTGGAGGCGCATTTCGACCAGCCGGCCAACCTGCTTGCGCTCAAATTGAATATCGACGAGCCGACCGGCATCCTGATGGACGCGGCAGCGGCCCGCACCGACCATCTGCCGCTTCGCGTCACGCTGAACGGCGACGGCCCGCTGTCCGGCTGGCAGGGCAAGTTCCAGCTGACCGCCGGGCATGACATCCACAGCGCGGCGACCATCGACATAGCAAAGACCGCTCAAACACGCTTCGCGCTGAAAGGCGACGCGGCCCTGGGGCCGCTGCTGGCCGAGGATACCAAGCCGATCGTCGGCGACGACTTCACCTTCGATATCGCGGTGACCGCCGACGACAAGAGCGGCGTGGTCCTGGCCCCGTCGCATCTCGGTTTTGCCGCCGTAACTTTGGAAGCCGAGGGAAGCCGTTCCGACGGCGGACAGTTGAACGGTAAGGCGCATATCGCCGCCCGCGACCTCGCGGCTGCCACGCCACTGGCCGGCAAACCGACGGCCGGAACGCTCGCTGTCGATCTGACCCTTGCCGGCACCGCCGACCGCCCGAAGATGACGCTGGCGCAGCAAGGACAGCTGACCTTCGGCGATATCGCGGTCGACGGCCTGACGATGAACGTCCTGGCCAACGGCAAGCCGGGCGCGACCGCGCAAAACCCATTGTTCGACATCACGCTGGACGCCAAGGCGTCCAATCTGCGCGACACGGCGACGGGCGGCGGCTATGGCCCGCTATCCATCCATTTCGCAGGCGCCACCGACACGCAGGGCACACTGGTGTCGGTCAAGGAGCTGACCGCCGACGGCGGCGGCGTGACGGTCAAAGGCGCCGGCGATTTCAAGAACGGCGCGGCCGCGGGCAAGGCGTCCTTTACGGCAGGCGACCTTTCGGTGCTGGGCAAATTGTTCGGCCAGACCGCGGGCGGAACGCTCAATCTCGATGTCGAGGCGAGGACATCCGCCGACAAGACCGTTGCGCTGACGCTGAATGGCACCGGCGACAAATTGCGCACCGGCATCCCAGCGGCCGACGCCTTGTTGGCCGGAACGACGACGCTGGAGGCAACAGGCACGCGGACGGCGGACGGCAAGATCGCACTCGGCAAACTGGCGCTGACGACAGGCCGGGCGAGCGTGAAGGCCGACGGAAACTTCATACCGACGACCGGCGCCGTGGACGGATCGCTGTCCGCCAACCTGCCCGACCTGAAGGCGCTGTCGGCCGCGGCCTCAAGCCCATTGGCCGGAACGGGTACGCTGACCGCCAAGATCGGCGGCACGTTGGATGCGCCCGCAATCGACGCCGATGCCACCCTGGACCGGCTGGTCTTCGGCGCGACGCGGATCGACCATGTCGACGCCAAGGTCCGATCGCCAAATGGGTTGAACGGCGTGACCACCGTCAACAGCCATGTGGCCTCGGGGAAGCTTATCGAATCCATCGACGGAACCGTCAGCGTCGAGAAGGCGGCGGATGGCAATGCAGCCTATCGCGTAAACCAGCTCAAGCTCGCAGGCACCGGCGGAACGGTCACCGCCGCGCTGCTGGCCGATCCGACGCATCAGCGCTTCACCGGCAAAATCGATGGCACGGTCGGCGACTTGTCGATCTGGTCCGGTATCGCCGGGCAGCAACTGGCCGGGCAGATGTCGCTGTCCGTCAACCTGCCGGCGAACGGCCAGGCAGGGCCGATCAAGCTGGCGCTCGACAAGTTCGCCCTGGGTGCCAGCCCGCATTCCATCGGCATCACCCATGCCGGCGTGACCGGCAGCCTGTCCGGCGACCTGAACAAGAAAAACGCGACAATCGATCTGGTTGTCGCCGGCCTGTCGGCCGATGGCGGCGCGATCACCACCGCCGACGCGCATGTCGCGGCCAAGGGCGCGACAACAGATTTCCACATGCACGCCGCCGGGCGGGCGCACGATGCGGTCGCGGTCGACATGGCCGGGTCGGCGGTCCAGGCAAAGGGCGTCGATACGCTCCGCCTGGCGAGCTTGACCGCGCGGATGGGCAAGAACTCCCTGTCGCTCACCAAGCCGGCGACGATCACCGTCGGGCCGGACGCTTATCGCATCGCCGGGCTCAGTATCGATGTCGATGGCGGGACCATCGTCGGCGAGGCGGCTTTGTCGCCCAAGAGCGCAACCGCCGATGTGACTGTCCGGCAACTGCCGCTGCACCCCCTTGCCTTGCTGGCCGGTCAGCCCTTTGTCGCCGGAACTCTGGACGGGCATCTGACGATGACCGGCTCGCCGCAGCGGCCGGCGGCGCGTTTGACCCTGTCGACCAAGGGGCTGGACCTGGAAACCGACGGCCCGCTGCCGCGCCCCAATCTCAGCCTCGCCGCCAATGCCGACTGGCAGGGCGAACGCGCCAACCTGAACGCCAAGGTCTCGACCGGTTCGGGCGATTCGTTATCGCTGACCGGATCGGCCCCCTTCGCCTTCGACCTGGTGAAACTGACGCCCGGCGTGCCCCGCAATGCGCTCTTGGCGTTGAAGATCGCCGGCAGCGGCCGGCTGGAGAATCTGACCTCGAGCGTTCCGCTGGGCGAAGACAGGATCACCGGCGGCTTCACCATCGACGTCGCCATCGGCGGGACGATGGATGCGCCCAAGCCGGACGGACGCATCGCCGTCACGGGCGGGCATTATGCCAACATGGCGCTGGGCACCGAGCTGGATGCCATCGACCTCGCCGTCCAGGGCGACGGCAGCCGCTTCCGGCTGGACCATCTGACCGCGACCGACGGCAAGTCCGGCAAGGTGCAGGCCTCGGGCGCCATCGACCTGGGCGTCTCGCCTGCGAAAGTTGATTTCGGCCTGAACTTTACCGACCTGCTGGTCGCGCGCGGGGACAATATGACGATTGCCGCAGACGGCGATCTGAAGCTCGACGGCAACCTCAAGGGTATGACCGCGTCGGGCAAGCTGGGCGTGCGCAAGGCCGAGCTCTACATCCCCGACCGCCTGCCGGCCAGCGTCGTGGTGCTGGACGTTCACGAAATCGGCGGGCGGGACAAGGGCGAGGCGCCCAAGGCGGAGCCGCTGGCGCCCATCGCGCTGAATATCGCGCTGGATGCACCGGGGCAGATTTTTGTGCGCGGCCATGGCGTCACCAGCGAATGGCGCGGCCATGTCGATGTCGGCGGCACCACCGCCGGCCCCGTATTGACCGGGCAATTGTCGGTGAACAACGGGTCGATCAGCCTGCTGGGCCAGAATTTCAATATCGACCGCGGCGTCATCGGCTTTCCCGGCGGGCAAACCATCGACCCGACCCTGGACGTGCAGGCCAGCGTCACCGCCTCGTCCGTCACGGCACAGGTCAATGTGACCGGCACCGCGCAGGCCCCGAAGATCGCGCTGAGTTCGACCCCCGCCTTGCCGCGGGATGAAATCCTGGCCCGCGTGCTGTTCGGATCGAATGTCGGCTCATTGACGCCGAGCCAGGGCATCCAACTGGCCGCCGCGGCCGCGACATTGGCCCAGGGCGGTCCCGGGATCATGGACAAGGTGCGCAGCACCATCGGGCTGGACCGGTTGGATTTGGGCTCCGGTGGTGCGAACCCCAACGGCACGCAGGGTCAGGCCAAAGGCACCACTGTCACCGGCGGCAAATATATCGCCAACGGGGTCTTCGTCGGCGTGCAGCAGGGACTTGCCGGCACCTCCGGCAGCCAGGCGATGGTCGAGGTAGAGATCACACCCAACATCTCGGTCAACTCTACCTTCGGCAATGCGACCGGCAGTGGATTCGGCGCGAAATACTCGCTGGATTACTGACGCTTCGCGCGGCAGATGCGTGCTTCTGAATGTCGGAATTGTTTACAACGTGAAATAAATCCTCCGCTGGACGGATGCAAAATCAATCCGCTAGAAGATTGGCGCGGAAATTGCTTACCGAAGTAAACGGCGCTGTGCGTTATTTGGGGGAAGCACAGTATCCAACGCCGATCACGGCTACGAACCGGACCTGAAACAATGTATTGTGCCGCTCGCTGCGCGTTTCCTCTTTCCAGAAAGCGCCCGGCAAGGCGCGAATATGAAAAATTCGCGGCAAATTAAACGCTCTGGAGCTCCCCCAACCCACGGCAATGCTACCGGGGGTTTGACGCAGTTGGTTTCGCGCATGGGCAATGGCGACAAGACGACCGCCGAGAACCGGCGAACCGGCAGGCGGGTCAGCCACCTGGGCGTCGGGTTCGCCATCCTGCTGATCATCGATCTTGCCGCGGGATGGCTGGCCGTGGACGTGGTGGACAGCACGCGCGCCTACTCGGTTGGGGCTGCTTTCTACGCCAAATCGCAAAAGATCGCGGTCGTCAGCCTGAACCGCTTCGTCACGTCGCACAGCCAGGACGATTTCGACGTTTTCCAGAGCGGCCTGGCTGTCCCGCTGGGCGACCGCGACGCACGGCTGGCGATGCAGGGCGATACGTTCGATCGGTCTGTCGCTGTCGAGGGCCTGCTGCGCGGGAAAAATCCGCCGGACGATGTCGGCAAGATCATCCGGCGATACCGGACGCTGAAATGGTGGCCGCCGTTCAAGACGGCCGTGACCGACTGGAGGACCGCCGACGTGCAGGTCGAGGCGCTGTCCCGGCTGGGTGCCGACATCAAGGCGCATCCGGCCGACGATCCCACGACACAGGCGGCGCAACTCGCCGCGATCCGTCAGATCGACGAGCGGTTGACTGTCCTGGAAGACCGCTTTCTGGCCAGCATGAACGCCGCCGCCGGGTCGGCCAAAAAGATCGTTTCGACGACGTTGATCGCGGCGACGGTGCTGCTGTGGGTGTTCGGCATGACGCTGGCGGCCCGCCTGTTCTATCGGCAGGTCGCGTTGGACCGCGAGCTGACATCCAGCGAAAACCGTTTCCGCGATTATGCCGAGGTTGCTTCCGACTGGTATTGGGAGGTCGATAGCGACCGGAAAATGACCTTTCTTTCGGAACTGTTCTTCTCCCTGACCGGTACGGCGGCATGCGATGTTCTAGGCGAGGACGCGACCGAATTCCTGCGCACCTATGCCGCCGATCCGGAAAGCGCGGAGCGACTGGCCCCGTTCCTGGCGCAGCAGACAATGCGCGACATGCGCCTGCGTTACCCGAAGCCGGACGGCACCGTGATCTATCTTTCGGTGTCGGCCAAACCGTATTTCGACCCCGCCGGCCGGTTTCTCGGTTATCGCGGCGTCGGCAGCGACATTACCGCCGCGGTGGAAGCGGCGCAGAACCTGCGGGCGGAGAAAGAGAAGGCGGAGATTGCGAACCGTTCGAAATCGGAATTCCTGGCCAATATGAGCCACGAGTTGCGCACGCCGCTGAACGCGATCATCGGCTTTTCCGAGATCATCATGAATCGCGTTTTCGGCAATAATCCACCGGAGAAATACGATGCCTACGCGGTGGACATCAACACGTCCGGAAAGCACTTGCTGTCGCTGATCAACGAGATTCTGGACCTGTCCAAGGTCGAAGCCGGGCATAGCGAACTGCGCGAAAGCGAGGTCGGACTGGAGACGCTGATCGAGTCGTCACGCAATCTGTTCGGTGCCCGTTTCCAACTGGCCAACCTGGCATTTTCCGTCGACCTGCCGAAGCCGCCGCCGATCCTGCTGGTCGATGCCGGCAAGCTGAAGCAATGCCTGTCCAACTTGCTGTCGAATGCGCTTAAATTTACCGGCGCCGGCGGCGCGGTCGGCATTACCGCACGGTTCGAATCCAACGGCGCGTTGGAGATCGCGGTATCCGACACCGGCATCGGCATCGCCCCACCCGACATTCCCAAGGTGTTATCGCCCTTTGGCCAGGTCGAATCCGCGTTTCACCGCAGCCACACCGGCACGGGCCTTGGCCTGACGATCACCAAGGCCCTGATCGAGCAGCATGGCGGAACATTGAAGATCGACAGCAAACCGGGCGTGGGAACGACGGTGACGTTGATCCTGCCCAAGAATCGAATCGTGGACCAACCGATCGGCGTGCCGCGCGCGGCGTCCTAGGCGCTGTACGCCGCGTAACCCTTGGCGCGCAGGTCGCAGGCCGGGCAGGTGCCGCAGCCATAGCCCCAGTCGTGATGCGTGCCCCGGTCGCCCAGATAGCAGGTGTGGGTGCGCTCGCGGATGATGTCGACCAGGGCAGCCCCACCCAGCCGTTCGGCCAACCGCCAGGTATCGGCCTTGTCGATCCACATCAGCGGCGTGTGAAGGGTGAATTCCCGGTCCATGCCCAGATTGATCGCCACGTTCAGCGCCTTGATCGTCCGGTCGCGGCAATCGGGATAGCCTGAGTAATCCGTCTCGCACATGCCGCCCACAACGTGCGTCAGCCCGCGGCGATAGCCCAGCGCGGCCGCCATCGTCAGGAACATCAGGTTGCGCCCCGGCACGAAGGTGGAGGGCAGGCCGTTTTCCTGCATCTCGATCGCCGTCTTGCGGGTCAACGCGGTTTCCGAGATGCCGCCGAGCGCCGCGAGATCGATCGTGTGGTCGTCCCACAGCCGCGCCGCCCAATCCGGGTTCAGCGTCCGCAGGCCAAGCGCCACATCGACACGGCAGTCGAGCTCGATCCGATGGCGCTGGCCGTAATCGAAGCCGACCGTTTCCACCCGGTCGAACCGCTCCAGCGCCCAGGCCAGGCAGGTCGTGGAATCCTGGCCGCCGGAGAAAAGGACAAGGGCGCCGTCCGTCATCTATTCCGGTCCGGTATAGGTGCAGGTTTCCCCGGCGGAATCGCGCGCCACGACGACGCGCGCCGGGGTTATTCCATCGGCCGCCAGTGCGTTCCAGATCCAGGCGGACAGGTTCTCCAAGGTCGCGGGCCCCAGATCGGCGACATCGTCGAGGAAATGATGATCCAGCCGGTCGCGCACCTTCTGCAGCGACAGGTCGAACAGGCCGAGGTCGACGATCATGCCGCTTTGCGGATCGGGGACGCCGCGCACCGCGACCTCGGCACGATAGGAATGGCCATGCACCCGCCGGCTGCCTTCGGTGCCGATGGCGCGCTGCAATGTGTGGGCCGCCTCGAAGCGGAATTCTTTCGTCAGCTCGTACATCACGGAATACCGATAAACTTATGCGTCTGGAGGCTGAGCCGCCATTTGGGGTTTGCAAGGCAAAAGGCAACGGCGGCCGCCGTATTGGCTGCCCGGTCCGGACCGTCCATGGGTTGAACCCAAAAATGGTCGAATTGCAACCGGCCGAGGGCCGCGATGTCCGGTTCTGCCTGCGGATAGACCAGTTTCAACTCATTTCCAGCGATGAGCGCCAGCGGTGCGTCGGCCTTTGGGCTGACGCAGATCCAATCGATACCGGGCGGCGGTTCCAGCGTGCCGTTGGTCTCGACCGCAATCTCGAAGCCTTGGTCGTGAACGGCGGCGATCAGCGCGGCGTCCAGTTGCAGCAGCGGCTCGCCGCCGGTGAAGACGACATAGCGGTTCTCCTGCGATCCATCCCAGGCGCTGGTAATCGCCGCCGCAAGTATGCCGGCATCGGTGAATTTGCCGCCGCCCTCGCCATCGGTGCCGACGAAGTCGGTGTCGCAAAAGGTGCAGACCGCCTCGGCGCGGTCTTCCTCGCGCCCCGACCACAGGTTGCAGCCGGCAAAACGGCAAAACACCGCAGCGCGCCCGGCCTGTGCGCCCTCGCCCTGCAATGTCTTGAACAGCTCTTTGACTGAATAGGTCATGGCGTCTTGTGCCTATCCCGCCCGGGCAAGGTCAACCGCGGGCGCTGCAAGCGCCCATTCCGCCAACACATGCATATCGCTCTCCGATGCGTCCGACACCAGACGGTGGGGCGCCAGCCTCGATAGAGCCCACACCGCCATGCCCCGAACCAACGGCGAGGGATCGCCCAGCAATCCCTCGGCAACGGCCGCCAGTTCCGGAAGGCCGCTATTGCCGATGGCGATCAAGACATTGCGCACGAAGCGGTCGCGCCCAACCCGCTTGATCGGCGATCCGGCGAACAGGGCGCGGAATGTAGCATCGTCCAGCATGGCGAGATCGGCCAGCCGCGCGCCGGTCAAGGTTTCGCGCGGGGCGAAGGCAAGCTCAGCCGTTTGGCTGGCGAACTTGTTCCACGGACAAACCGCCAGGCAGTCATCGCAGCCATAGATGCGATTGCCCATGGCCAAGCGGAATTCGGCGGGTATCGGCCCCTTATGTTCGATCGTCAGGTACGAGATGCAGCGCCGCGCATCCAGCCGATAGGGCGCGGGGAAGGCCGCGGTCGGGCAGATGTCCTGGCACGCATTGCAGTTGCCGCAATGGTCCGCCTCCGCCTCATCCGGCGGCAGGTCGGCGGCGGTGAAGATTTCGCCCAGGAACAGCCAGGAGCCGAAATCGCGCGACACCAGATTGGTATGCTTGCCCTGCCAGCCCAACCCCGCCGCCTGGGCCAGCGGCTTTTCCATCACCGGCGCGGTATCGACGAACACCTTGAGCGGCAGACCGCTGGCATCGCCCAGCCAGCGGCCCAGCGCCTTCAGCCGTTTCTTGACGACATCGTGATAGTCCTTGCCCAGCGCATAGGATGCGACGACGCCCTTGTCCTTATGCGCCAGGCCGTCGAGCGGATCGGTTTCCGGCCCGTAATTGACGCCCAGCACGATAACCGACCGCGCCTCCGGCCACAGGCCTTGCGGATGACGGCGGCGTTCCGGCTCACGCGCCAGCCAATCCATGTCGCCATGGCTGCCGGCCGCGATATAGCCGTCCAGGCCGGTGGAAACCGCCTCCGCCAGGTCCGCGCGGGTGACACGGACGGCGTCGAAGCCCAGCGCCCGCGCCTCGGCGATCAGCCTTGTTTTAAGATCATCCCCGGTCTTAACGTCAGCCTCTGCCACGATAGGGCGCGACTCCCTGGTCGGGCAGCCACAGCCCCTCCGGCGCGGGACCGGTTTGGTAGAACACGTCGATCGGGATGCCGCCGCGCGGATACCAATAGCCGCCGATGCGCAGCCACTGCGGTGCGATTTCGTCCACCAGCCGCTTGGCGATCTGCAAGGTGGAGGTCTCGTGAAAGCCGCCATGATTGCGGAACGAAGCGAGGAACAGCTTCAGCGACTTGCTTTCGACCAGATAGGCGCCGGGCACATAGTCGATTACCAGATGCGCGAAATCCGGCTGCCCGGTCATCGGGCACAGAGTGGTGAATTCCGGCGCGACGAAGCGCACGAGGTACTGCATCGCCGGCTGCGGATTGGCGACCTTCTCGATGACCGCCAGTTCCGGCGAGGCCGGCACCGCGGTCGGCGTGCCCAGTTGGGTCAGGTCGTTATAGATCGTTTCCGTCATTGTCGGTTCCTACAAGGCCGGCCCTAAAGCGGCGGTATGTCACCCAAAGCCTGCTTCTCGGCGAATTCCGCGGCGAAGTCCGCGAAATTGGCCGACGCGACGGCCTGGCGGATGCCCGCCATCAAATCCTGATAATAGGTCAGATTATGCCATGTCAGCAGGATCGGCCCCAGCATTTCCTCAGACCTCTGCAAGTGATGCAGATAGGCACGGCTGAACTGGGTGCAAGCCGGGCAGCGGCAGTCTTCCGCCAGCGGACGCGGATCGTCCTGGTGGCGGGCATTGCGCATATTGACCTTGCCGCGCGCGGTGAAGGCCTGGCCGGTGCGGCCCGAGCGGGTGGGCATCACGCAGTCGAACATATCGACCCCACGCGCCACCGAGCCGACGAGATCGGCCGGCGTACCCACGCCCATCAGATAGCGCGGCCGGTCCTGCGGCAATTGCGGCGCGGTGTGGTCCAGCACGGTGAACATCGTCTCCTGCCCCTCGCCGACCGCCAGGCCGCCGATGGCATAACCGTCGAAGCCGATGCCGGTCAGTTCCGCGACCGAGCGGCTGCGCAGATCGAGATAGACGCCGCCCTGGACGATGCCGAACAAGCCATATCCCGGGCGTTGCCGGAATGCCGTCTTTGACCGTTCGGCCCAGCGCATCGACAGCGCCAGCGACTTGCCGGTCTGCTCATAGGTCGCGGGGTGGGGCGTGCATTCGTCCAGCGCCATGGTGATGTCGGCATCCAGCATGCGCTGGATATTCATCGACCGTTCCGGCGACAGAATGTGCTCCGACCCGTCGATATGCGATTTGAAGATCACCGCATCCTCCGTCAGCTTGCGCAGGCCGGTCAGCGACATGACCTGGAAGCCGCCGGAATCGGTCAGGATCGGCCTGTCCCAGCCCATCATCTTATGCAGCCCGCCCAGCCGCTCGACCCGCTCCGCACCCGGCCGCAGCATCAGGTGATAGGTGTTGCCCAGCAGGATCTCGGCGCCGGTCTCCGCGACCGCTGACGGCAGCATGCCTTTGACCGTGCCGGCGGTGCCGACCGGCATGAAAGCCGGCGTCTCGACCGTGCCGTGCGCGGTCGCAATCTGCCCGCGCCGCGCCGCGCCGTCGGTCGCCAGGATTTCGAATCCGAACTCAGCCATTTCCCGGTTCCAACAGACAGCAGTCGCCATAGGAATAGAAGCGATAACCCGAAGCGATCGCATGTTGATATGCCGCCTGCATCCGGTCCAGGCCGGCGAAGGCCGAGACCAGCATGAACAGGGTCGAGCGCGGCAGGTGGAAATTGGTCAGCAGCACGTCCACTGCCTTGAACCGGTAACCGGGCGTGATGAAGATATCCGTTGCGCCGGTGAACGGCCTGACCGTGCCATCCTCGTCGGCAGCACTCTCCAGCAGGCGCAAAGACGTGGTGCCGACCGCGACGATCCGGCCGCCGTTGCGGCGGGCCGCGTTGACCCTGTCTGCAACTGCATCGGTCAGAACCCCGACCTCCTCATGCATCACATGGTCGTCCGTATCGTCCGATTTCACCGGCAGGAAAGTCCCGGCCCCGACATGCAGGGTCAGCGTGGCGGTTTGGATACCCGCCGCCGCCAAGCCCGCCATCAGTTCCGGCGTGAAATGCAAAGCGGCGGTCGGCGCGGCGACCGCGCCTTCCTCCTTCGCGAACAGGGTCTGATAGTCGGTCACATCTTGGCCGTCAGCGACGCCACCCCGGATATAAGGCGGCAGCGGCATCGCTCCATAGTCATGCAGCGCGCCGATCAGTTCGGCGCCCGCGCGGTCGAAACGCAGGACGACATCGCCCGTCGAACCCTTCTCCAGAACCTCCGCCGAAAAATCGGCGGCAAAGGTAATCCGATCTCCGGGCCGCAGCCGCTTCGCCGGCTTGGCGAAGACCCGCCAAGCATCCGGCGACAAAATCTGATGCAGCGTCACCGAAACCTTCGCCTCGCCGCGCGTGCCCGCCAGCCGCGCCGGAATGACCCGCGTATCGTTGAAGACCAGCAGATCGCCGCGCCGGAGCAGACCCGGCAGATCGCGCACCGCGCAATCATCGAACCCATCCGCACGGACGTGCAACAACCGCGCCGCATCGCGCGGCGACACCGGGCGCTGGGCGATCCGGTCTGCCGGAAGGTCAAAATCGAACAGGTCTACGCGCATCGGGAAAGAAGCTGGCTCGCCAAAAAGCGGCGCTTGTAGCACAGTCCCGGCTCAACACGAGAACCGGGGCCCAGGGGAAAACCATGCCGCAAATCACCGTCCACCATCTGAACAACTCCAAGTCGCAGCGCGTGCTGTGGGTGCTGGAGGAGCTGGGGCTGGATTACGAGATCGAGTTCTATAAACGCGACCAGGGCTTCGCGCCGAAGGAAATGAAGAAGGTTCACCCGCTGGGCAAGGCGCCGTCGGTCGTGATCGACGGCAAGGTGATGGCCGAATCCGGCGCGATCGTCGAACTGCTGGCTCAGCGTTACGGCCAGGGCACCCTGGCCCCCGACCCGGCTTCGGACGACTATCCGCATTATCTGGAACTGCTGCATTATGCCGAGGGATCGGCCAGCATGCCGGTGGTGATGCCGCTGTTCCTCGGCGCCTTCCAGGTTGAGAGCGAGATGTTCCAGGGCTATGCCCAGCAGCAGATCGCCCTGCAGCTCGACTACATCACGTCGCTGCTGGAGGGTGGTGAGTATTTGATCGGGAACCGTTTCACTGCTGCCGACCTGCAGCTCGCCTTCATCCTGCAAACCGCCCGCGCGCTGGGCTCACTTCAGGGCCGCGAACCGCTGCTGGCCTATCTTGACCGGCTGGAAGCGCGCCCGGCCTATAAGCGCGCGATCGAGAAAGGCGGGCCTTTCGATCTGTCGTTCGGCCGGTCAGGATAATTCAACCCTCAGCTTGAATTGCAACTCAAATGAGATACATAATCAGGTCTGAGGAGTAACCCTGATGACCGCACAAACTTCGATGCTCCACGTGCGCGTGGACGATGGATTGAAAAACAAAGCATCCACGGCGCTCGACGCGATGGGTCTCTCTTTGTCGGATGCCGTTCGCATGTTGCTGACGCGGATCGTGGCCGACCAGGCCTTTCCGTTGGAATTGAAAGTCCCCAACGCGGAAACCCGAGCCGCCATGGCCGAAGCCGATGAAATGCTTCGTGCCCGGCGCCTGCGGTTCGAAACCGCCGAAGGCTTGATCGATGACCTCGAAAAAAACGGCAAGTAGCAAGCGGACTGCGCTTCCACGGACGGCAGACTATACCAAAGGCTTCCTCAAAGACTGGGAGCGCCTTTCGCATTCCGGCCGGTACGACATGAATCGCCTAAAGCAAGCGATGATGATGCTGGTCGCCAATAACGGCCCGCTCGATCCGGAATGGCTCGACCACACGCTGAAAGGGGATTGGGGCGGGTATCGCGAATGTCATATCGGCGGGGATTTCCTGCTGGTCTACAAAATCGACGATAGCGGCAAGCAAGGGCAAATCGCCTTTATCCGTACGGGAACCCACACCGATCTGTTTGAAAAGTAGCCGCTACTCCCCGATGGCCACGCCTTCGCGGCGGCTGTCGGCGCCGCCGTGGAGGCCGTCTTTCATCACGGCAATGGCGTGCAGGCCGCTGGTTTCGCTCATCAGCTCGACCTGATGGCCCATGCCGGTCAGCTGGTCGGCAAAGGCGGCGACAGGCGTGTCCGCCTCAAGCTCGGTCCGCGTGCCGGTATTGACGACATGGCCGTAATCGACCGCCTGCTGGATGCCCAGGCCCCAGTCGAGATGGGCCATGGTTGCCAGCGCCACATAGTCGATGATCTTCGATCCGCCGGGCGAGCCGATCAGCAGGCGCAGATGCCGCCGTCCCCCGAAGATTATCAGCGGCGCCATCGATGAGCGCGGGCGTTCGCCGCCGTGAACCGCGTTCGCCACCGGCTTGCCGTCGATGGTGGGCCGGAAGGAGAAATCGGTCAGCTGGTCGTTCAGGATGAAGCCGCCCACCATGATATGCGAGCCGAACGGCGCGTTGACGGTGGTGGTGAACGACACCCCGTTCCCGGCCGCGTCGACGATCGACATGTGAGAGGTTCCCGCCTGTTCGATGGTGGCGTCTGGGCCGATATCGGTGCGCGGCCCCGGCGGCACGCCCGGATCGACATGCGGCGTCGCCTGGCTGGCATCGATCGTGCCGGAGCGGACCGCGAGATAGGACGGGTCGGTCAGGCCTTGCACCGGCACCTTGACCAAAGCCGGATCGGCGACATAGGCATCGCGGTCGGCGAAGGCGCGGCGCGACGCCTCGGCGAACAGGTGATAGGTGCGGGCGTTTTGCGGCACGAGCTGAAGCGGGTCGAACCGCTGCAGCATGCCCAGGATCTCGATCACCCCGATGGCGCCGGCGGCGGGCGGACCCGCGCCGCAGATCTCATATTTGCGATAGGTGCCGCAGACCGGGTCGCGGCGGATCACCTGATAATTCTTCAGGTCGTCCAGGGTCATCGCGGCCGGGCTCGGATGCCCCTCGACACCCATCCCCTGATCGGCGGCCTTGACGATTTCCTCCGCCAGCGGCCCGGCATAAAAGGCGTTCGGCCCCTTATCGGCCAAAAGGTGCAGCGTTTTGGCCAGTTCCGGCGATTTCAAAATGTCGCCGACCGCCAGGGCCGATCCGTCGGGCTTGTAATAATGCGCCTTGAGGTCTGGCGAATTGCTGAGGAAGTCCTTGGCGCTGTCGAGCCACCAATGCAGGCGCGGCGTCACCGCGAAGCCATCTTCCGCCAGCGTGATCGCCGGCTCGAACAGTTTCGGCCAGGGCAGCTTGCCGTAATCCTTGTGCACCGCCTCCATCAGCCGGACGATGCCGGGCACGCCGATCGGCTTGCCGCCGACAGCGGCCTGGAAAAAGCTGAGCGGCTGACCGTCGGGGCCGAGGAACAGGTCCGGCTTGTCGGCCGCCGGCGCGGTTTCGCGGCCGTCATAGATGACCATTTTCCCGGTCGCATGGTCGTAGAAACTGAGGAACCCGCCGCCGCCGATGCCGGAAGATTGAGGCTCGACCATGGTCAGCACCAACTGCGCCGCGATCGCCGCGTCGGCCGCGCTGCCGCCGGCCGCCAGCATGTCGGCCCCGGCCTTGCTGGCCAGCGGGTTGGCCGCGACGACCATATATTTGTGGGTAACGACCTCAGTCTTGGCGATCTTCTGGGATACGCCTTCGGGGTCGGACGCCGCGAAGGCCGGACCGGCAAGCGTCAGCGCGCCGATGAGGAGGAGCGAAGCACGAGGGAGAATAGGCATGACCGAACCTTACCGGTCTGACGGCCCGATGCAATATGCCGACTCAACCGACAATTCCATGCAAACACCCTTAACCGTCATGGCCGGGCTTGACGAGACGTTGTGAACTACGCCAACAACTAGCCCTGCCGAATCAACTCCGCGAGGCCGAGGAACGCCGGGTATTCCTCGGTGATCACATAGGTCGGGATCGGGTCCAGGAAGGTCCGCATGCGGCCCTTAGCGGCGAAGCGCTCGCGGAAATCGGAGTTGTCGAACAGGCCGCCCAGTTTCGGGACTATGCCGCCGGCGATGAAGAGGCCGCCGCGCGCGCCTGCCGTCAGCGCCAGGTTGCCGGCGAGCGTGCCCAGCAGCGCGCAGAAGATCTGGACAGCCTCCACCGCGATGGGATCGTCGCCTTTGATCGCGCGGCCCGTCACCTCGGCCGGTTCCAGCGCCGTCTTGCCCTTGCCGTCCAAGGTGGACAGGCTGGAATGCAGCAGCGCCAGCCCGGCGCCGCAGACCAGCACCTCGCCCGACACATGCGCCTTGCCGTTCCGGTGCAGCAAATCGACGATCGCCTGTTCGCGCGCCGTGACGGTGGCCAGGGTCACATGCCCGCCCTCGCCCGGCAATGGGATCCAGCGTGTCTTGCCGTGCTCCACAACCGGAACCACGATCGAAACGCCCAGGCCCGTGCCGGGGCCGATGATCGCGATGGGCACGCCGGTCACGGGTGTTCCGGGCCCGACCTGGCGCCGCTTGTCGACGCCGAGACGCGGCGCCGCCATGGCCTGGGCGACGAAATCATTGACGACCCGCAGATGGTCGAAACCGATATCGCGGGTCAGCGCGGCGATCGAGAACGACCACGGGTGGTTGGTGAAGGACAGGTAATCGCCCGTGACCGGCCCCGCCACCGCCACCGCCCCCTGGCGCGGGCGAAGCACGCCTGCGCCCGTGACCTTCTTCAGATAGGCCTGGATCGCGTCGCCCAGCGATGGATGATCGGCGACCGGGAGCACCTCGATATGGGTCACCTCGCCGTTCAGAAGCAGTGCGAAGCGGGCATTGGTCGCGCCGATATCGCCGATCAAGGCAGCCGTCATAAGAAGAAATCCCTTTGGTCGCCGGTCGATTCGAACCTTACGCGCCTGTACCGTACGGTCCAGATACAACTCGCCCCACCCTCCATTTCAGAAGGGCGGGGCGAGCAACCTCAGTCGATCGCGGTTTATTTCCCGCGCGCGGCGTCTTTCAGTCCACCGACGGCATTCTGGACCTTGCCGGCGGTTTTCTGGGCCTTGCCCTCGGCCTTCAGCTTGGCGTCGCCCATGACGGACCCCGCCGCCTGTTTCACGGCGCCCTTGGCCTCGTTGGCCGCGCCCTTGACCCGATCCTTGTCCATCGATCAATCTCCGAACTGGCCCGACCGCAATGGCGGACCTCCTGACTGACTAACGCCTTGTAATCAGAAATTGTTTCCGGAAGTTCTTGGGCTCAGGCGGTTCCGGTTGTACGGTTCGCGGCCGAGGAACGGGAGGACGGACAATGCGGGTCAAAATTCTGGCGACCGTGGTTCTGTGCGGCGGCCTGGCGGCCCCGATTCCAACCCTGCTGGCAGCCGACGCCGGCGCCCCTCCGACCGCCGTCCAACCGGTCACCGACCAGTATCACGGCGTATCGGTCACCGACCCCTATCGCTGGCTGGAAGATGCCGCCGACCCGAAAGTAAAGGCATGGAGCGAGGCGCAGAATGCGCGGACCCGCGCCTATCTCGACGGGTTGAAGGTCCGCGCACCGATCAAGGCGGAACTGACGCGCCTTATCTCCGCCACCTCGCCGTCCTATTACGGGCTGAAGCGCGGCGGCGAAACGATCTTCGCTATGTACAACCAGCCGCCGAAGCAGCAGCCGATGCTGGCTGTCATGCCTTTGTCGGCCGACCCGAAGGCGGCGCGGGTGGTGATCGATCCCAACACGATCAACGCCAAAGGCACGACGGCGATCGACTGGTTCGTCCCCTCGCCCGACGGGACCAAGGTCGCGGTCTCGATGTCCGAGGGCGGCAGCGAGGACGGCACCTTGCACATCTTCGATGTCGCATCGGGCAAGGAGATCGATACGCCGATCCCGGGCGTCCAGTACCCGACCGGCGGCGGCAGCATGGCCTGGGCCGCCGACGGCAAGTCGTTCTGGTATACGCGCTATCCCTCGACCGGCCCGGCGGAAGACTGGCATTTCTATCAGCATGTCTACAGCCACAAGATCGGCGACGACGCCGCGAACGATCCGGATGTGCTGGGCAAGGAGATCGCCGATCCGAAGATCGCCGAGATCGGGCTGGACAACGAATTCGACCCCGGTAACCCGACCGCGGTGGTCGAAAACGGCGACAGCGGCCGTTTTGCAATTTACGCGCGGGACAAGGGCAAATGGGTACGGGTCGCGGCCTATGACGACCATGTCATCGCCGCCGTGTTCGGCCCCGACCATGCGCTCTATATCGTGTCGCGCGCCGGAGCGCCGCATAGCAAGATATTGCGTCTGGCACCCGGCGATTTCGATCTGAAGCACGCCAAGACCCTGGTGCCTGAGGATGACGGCACGATTGAGGCCGTCAGCGAGGACGTGACCCAGCCCTTCGCCATCGCCGGGGACAGGCTCTATGTGAAGAAACTGGTCGGCGGCCCGTCACGCGTCGATATCTATGATTTGGCAAGCAAAGACGGGACCGCCAAGAAATTGGGCGAACTGCCGCTGCCCGGGGTGGCGGCGGTGGACGAGGTGCTGCCGGTCGGCGACGGTGTGCTGTTCTCGGTCGCGACCTATCTGCGGCCGCCTTATTACGCGCATTACAGCGAAGCGACGGCCAAGACGGAGGAAACCGCGCTGGCGCAGACCAGCCCGATCAGCTTCGACGACGCCGAGGTGGTGCGCGATTTCGCAACCTCGAAAGACGGCACCAAGGTTCCGGTCAACATCATCCGCCGCCAGGGCACGAAACAGGACGGCACCAACGCCGTGCTGCTCTATGGCTATGGCGGTTACGGCATCAGCATGACCCCCCGCTTCCTGGGCGCGGACCGGCGCGTATGGCTGGACGGCGGCGGCATCTATGCCATCGCCAATATCCGGGGCGGCGGCGAGTATGGCGAGGACTGGCACCGCCAGGGCGCGCTGACCCACAAGCAGAACGTGTTCGACGATTTCTTCGCCGCCGCCGAGTACATGGTCAGCGCGCGATACGCGCCGCCGAAACGGCTGGCGATCATGGGCGGCAGCAACGGCGGATTGCTGATGGGGGCCGAACTGACCCAGCACCCGCAAGCCTTTCGCGCGGTCGTCAGCCAAGTCGGCATCTACGACATGCTGCGGGTCGAGCTCGACCCCAACGGCGCCTTCAACACGACCGAGTTCGGCACGGTGAAGGACGAGGCCCAGTTCAAGGCGCTCTACGCCTACTCGCCTTATCACCATGTGATCGCGGACACGGCCTATCCCTCGATCCTGTTCATGACCGGGGCGAATGACGGGCGGGTCAACCCGTTGCAATCGCGCAAGATGGCGGCACGGCTGCAGGCGGCGACATCGTCCGGCAAGCCGATCTACCTGCGCACCAGCGCCGACAGCGGTCACGGCCACGGCAGCGCCCTGTCGGTCAGGATCGACCAGAGCGCCGACTATCTCGCTTTCCTGTTCGACCAGTTGGGCATGAGCTTGCCACCCCGGTAATCCACGTGACATCCATGAGCCACACCCTGACCGGCAGCTGCCACTGCGGCGCGCTGCATTTGACATTCGAGACGCCGACCCCGCCGGCCGACCTGCCGATGCGGATCTGCACCTGCTCGTTCTGCGCCAAGCACGGAGCCCGCTATATCAGCGACCCGGCCGGCAGCGCGCGGATCGCCGTGGGTAACGCCGAGGCGCTGCACCGCTATCGCTTCGGCACGCAAACGGCGGAGATTTTGAGCTGCAGGACTTGCGGTACCTATCTGGCCGCGATCACCACGGTGGACGGCGCGCTCTACACCGCGATCAACGTCAACGCGCTGGACGACCCGACGCCGTTCGACCGCACGCCGGAGGTAACAAATTTCGAAGCCCAAACACCGGAACAGCGCGGTGCGCGGCGTCAATCGAAATGGACGCCCGCGACGCTCGATGCGGCTGAACACCGCCAAAGATAGTTGTTGACTTAGCCCCTGGGTCAACCCCGACAAGGGATGCGGTCGAACAATCGCGAGGTGATCCATGAACGCGTCGACACGGTTTCTAAGCACGTCTGAAGCCGCCAATCGGCTCGGGGTTTCAGCCAAAGCCCTGCGACTATATGAGCAGCGTGGCTTGGTCATGCCGATCCGCAATGCGTCCGGGTGGCGGGCCTATGGTCCCGCCGAAATGCGCCGCGCCGGCGAAATCGTGGCACTGCGCGCCCTTGACTTCGGCCTCGCCCAGGTTGGGCGGGTCTTGGAAGGAGACTCAAGCGGCCTCGAATCGGCCCTGGCCGCGCATCAGATCGCCCTTGAAGACCGGCTGCGGCAACTGGTTGGGACAATCGAGGCTGTCGGCAAACTGCGGCACGATCTCTCCAGCGGCAAGGCGCCGACAGCTGGCGAGTTGGCGCGCTTGACCACGCCGGATTGCGAACGCGCTGTCGCTTTCGATCTTCCCTGGCCCTGGGGCGGAGAGCGATTCGAATTGGGCCGGCTGCGATCCTTGAACTACATCATCGGCTCCCTCGGCAGCGGTAAGACACGACTGGCGCAGCGCCTGGCCGAGACCATGCCCAACGCAGCCTTTCTTGGCCTCGACCGATCGGTGGAAGGCGATCTGGGCGCCCGAGCTCGAATGGATGCGGACCCTGCCCTTAAGGGTCGGGTAGAGCGGACGTTGGCCTGGCTGGCGGAGGACGGCGCCGTCGTCTCGGACGCGCTTATGGCACTGATCGCCGGTCTTGAGGCGGATGGCCCGGCTGTCGTGGTCGTGGATATGATCGAGCAGGGGTTGGATAGACCGACACAGGAGGCTGTGATCGCCCATCTTCGGCGGCATCCCCCCTTTGGCCGGCCAATCTTCATGATGACCCGCTCGAACGCGATCCTGGACCTAGCCGCCGTCGGCATGGACGAAGCCATCATTCTCTGTCCCGCAAACCACAGCCCGCCGACCTATGTCGTCCCTTATCCTGGCACGCCGGGCTACGAAGCGGTCGCAACTTGCCTGGCTTCGCCCGAGGTGCGAGCGAGAACCGAGGGGGTTATTTCGTGGCGGCCTACGGTGCCGATCCCGACGCTCGACGTTGTCGAGGCCGCCCGCTAAACATTGCAGGCAACAACCGATTTCTGGAGGAAACGATGTCCGTTGAAGACGACAAGCGCGAATGCCTTGAGCTTGCCCTACGCTATGCCCGCGCCTGCGACACCCATGACGGGGCGGAATTCGCCGCGATCTTCACGGAAGATGGGGAGATCGTGTCCCCCGGCCACACCATGACCGGTCGCGACCAGATCGTCGCCGTAGTGCCCGGCGCGCTGAAGAAGATGTATCTGCGCACCATGCACATGGTTCACAACAATATGGTCTGGATCGACGGCGACAACACCGCCCGCGGCGAAACCTATTGCGTGGCGCATCACTTGACCAAGGAGTCCGACACCAAGGCGTCGGACTACATCATGTACATCATCTACGACAACAAGTTCCGCAAAGAGAACGGCCGCTGGTATTTCAGCCACCGCAAGCTGAACCTGCGCTGTGCCGGGAACGACACGGTCGATATTTCGGCGGGGTGATCGACAGATCATCGATTGAGCAATCTACGCTTGCAATATCGCCCGCGATAGCAATATTGTTTTTCAGTGCGCTTAGTGCTCGATACCGATGTCATGGTTGCAGCCATTCGGAGCAACGCGGGTGCGTCGCGTCAACTGCTACTTGCGGGCTTGAGCAAGCGGTACGCGCTCCTGCTTTCGGTGCCACTGATCATTGAGTACGAAGCCGTAATGACTCGTTTCGATCATCTGGCTTCTGCGGGAATAACCGCGGCTGACCTCAACCTCTTGCTCGACACGGTTGTGAGCGTAGCGGAACCAGTTCGCCTTACCTTCTTGTGGCGACCGGTTCTTAAGGATCCAGACGACGACATGGTGCTTGAGACTGCGGTTAACGGGCACGCCGATAGGCTTGTGACGTTCAATCGCAAAGATTTTGCCGCAGCTGGAGAGCCGTTTGGAATTGTCACATGCTCTCTGGGCGACGCATGGAAACTTTTGGAGGGCCGGCAATGAGGAAAAGTAACTTCGCCCTGCGACTTCAACCGTCGTTGCTTGAGGAAGCCCGAAAAGTCGCCGACACCGAGGGTGTCGCGCTGAACCAACTGATCAACGTAGCGGTCGCGGAAAAGCTTTCGGCCTTGCGAACCGAAGACTATTTCCGCGAACGCAGCGCGCGTGGCGATGTCGGGAAGGCGATTAACCTTCTAAAGCGCGCCGGCGTCGGTAACCCACCGATGAAAGGCGATGAGCTTCCTACGCGCTGAATCCGATCACAGCAGTTCACGTCGCCGGCGCGACCTCCGCCGGTGACAGCGCCACCGAGGCCTCGCTCGTCAGCAGCAGGAAGGTGAAGCTTTCCTGCAGATAGAGCGAGACGGTCGTGTCGGTGTGGCTGGAATAGCCGATCGAGACGTCCTGGCCGATATGCAGGTCGAAATCGCCGCCGCGTGTGCTGAGCACGAAGGCGCCGTGGATGGCCGGCGCCCAGACGATGTCGCTGTCGATCAAACGCTTGATATGGGCCAGGATCGGGTAGCCTTCGTCGCTGCTTTCCTGCAACGCGGTATAGGCTTCGGCGCCCAGCACCACGCAATAGGGGCCGTTGACGCCGGCAAGGCGGAGCTGGTTCAGCGCCTGGGCGATCGCGTCGGGATAGCCGCGCACGTCGGCCGGCAAGGTCATGGCCGGGTTACTGGTGCCCTGGCGGATGCCCTGGATATTGGCCGCCTCATAACCCTCGAAGATCGCGCCGTCCTCGGCGAAGGCGATCGTGCGCGCGGCGTCCTTCACCGGCTGCCAATCGGAATCTTCCGAACCGCGCTCCACATCGTCGATCGCATCGCGGCTGAGTACGAACGGGACGCGCAGTTCGACCAGCGCCTTCACCTCGCGCTGGCGCGCCAGGATGCCCTTGGCAGGTGGAGCGATGGTTTTCTGGTGGCCGGTGCCGATGGATGAGAGCGCGGTGCCCGCCGGCTCCTCCACGTCCACCACCCGCCGCCCGGCGAGATAGCGCTTCAGCGTCCGCGAGGCTTCGTCCTCGATCTCGGCCCAGGCCTCGGCGGAGATCGGGGCCAGTTCGCGATGCAGATTGTTCATGACGAGGGTTCTCCTTTAAGCGAGCCGATGCCGAGCGAGCCATCGGGCATTGGCGAATTGAGCGGCGGCGCGGACATGGGGGCAGCCTGCATATCAGGCGTCACCGCGTCCAGGAACGCCGCCGTGGGCACGAAAAACAGGCTACCGGTCACGGCTGTGCTGAAATCCAGCAGGCGGTCGTAATTGCCCGGCGGATTGCCGACGAACATATTGACCAGCATCTGCTCGATGGTGCGCGGCGACCGGCTATAGCCGATGAAATAGGTGCCGAACTCGCCACTCCCGGGGCTGCCGAACGGCATGTTGTCGCGCAAAATCTTGATCTCGCGCCCGTTCTCGACGATCTGGGTCAGCGCATTGTGCGCATAGGACGGCTTCACCGTGTCGTCCAGCTCGATATCGGCCAGCTTGGTGCGGCCGATGATGCGTTCCTGCGTCTCGGTCGGCAGCGCGTTCCACCCGGCGACGTCATGCAGATATTTTTGCACGATGACATAGCTGCCGCCGGCGAAAGCGGCGTCCTCATCGCCGATCAGCGTCGCCTCCATCGCCGGCGCTCCAGGGGGCGGGTTCTCCGTCCCGTCGACGAAGCCCAGCAGGTCGCGAGCGTCGAAATAACGGAAGCCGTGCACCTCATCAACCGTCGACACGGCATCGCCCAGCCGGGTCATGATCTGGGTCGCCAGCTCGAAGCACAGATCCATCCGGTCGGCACGGATATGGAACAGCACGTCGCCCGGCGTGGCCACGGCATGGCGCGGACCGGCGACGATTTCCGGAAAGGGGTGCAGTTCGGCCGGACGCGGCGTGCCGAACAGGCGGTCCCAAGCGTCCGCCCCGAACGCCATGATGCAGGACAGGCGCTGCTCGGGCTCACGAAACCCAACCGAGCGCAGCAAGGCGGCCAAATCACCGCACAAACCCCGCACGGCGGTCTCAGCCGCCGCACCGGGATTCATGGTGACAACCAGAAAGATCGCGACCCGGGTCAGCGGGGATGCGACGGGTTGCGGGTCAACAGGCGATGGGCTGATCGTTCCAGGGATGTCATGGAATTCTGCTCTATCGACGGAACGCACGCACGCCGAATAGACATACACGGCGACAGATCGCCGGATTACACGAGGATACGGTGAAAGACCACGTTTCTGTTGCTCAAGAACGCCTAAAGGTTTGATTTGACCCAGGCCGCGATACTGCCCGCATCCATCGCCCCCGCCGTCCGCGCGGCCAGCTTGCCGCCCTTGAACAGCAGCATCGTCGGGATGCTGCGAATGTCATAGCGGGCGGAAATCGCCGGCTGCTCGTCGGAATTCAGCTTCAGCAGCCGGATATCGGGCTCCAGCATTCGCGCGGCCTTCTCGAACTGGGGCGCCATGCTGCGGCACGGCCCACACCAGGGCGCCCAGACATCGACCAGCACCGGCAGGTCGCCTTTGCCGACATGCCGGTCGAACGCGGCGGCATCGACCGCCTGCGGTTCGCCGGCGAACAGCTTGGATTTGCAGGAACCGCACTGCGCGACGGTAGCCGAACGGTC
This sequence comes from Alphaproteobacteria bacterium, assembly GCA_965276835.1. Classification (GTDB taxonomy): domain Bacteria; phylum Pseudomonadota; class Alphaproteobacteria; order BOG-932; family Roseiterribacteraceae; genus BOG-932. The sequence continues at coordinate 4,479,815 of OZ255631.1, read as the reverse complement.
GGCGGGGATACGATTGATCGCGCCGCAATGCGGGCAGACGATATGTTTGGTATCGGACATGATTATCAGGTGGCGGCGCGTTCCCGCCGTTCAAGGCGCAGGCCGTCAGGCTCGGGGACGGTATACTGCGGACGTCACGGCCCGCCGCGCCTTAAGCGCCGCCGATGTCACGAGGCCCATCGAGAAAAGGGGCAGGATCGTGAGCGCCGCTTGGCACCAAAATGATCGAGCCCAGGAGCGCTGACACGATAAGCAGATGTCGCATGGGCTCACCCATGAACCTTCTTCCGCGGCAGGCGTTTAATGAACGAACGCTCTGCATTGCCGACGGGATCCCGATACAGGCGATCGCGACGTCTCAAGGAGGAAAAGCATGGACGAACGGACAGAACGGATCAGCCTGCGCGCCTATGAAATCTGGGAACACCGAGGCCGACCCAAGGGGGGTCACATGGAGCACTGGCTTGATGCTGAACGGGAAATCGATGCCGAGATGGGGAACAGCCGCACGTCCGGCGCCGATGACGGCGTGAAGAAAAACCCAACCGCCGCGTAATCTTCGGTCGTTGCAACCCGGTCGCCCGCTATCTCCGGCGCAGCAAGGCCGCACCGCTCACGGCGCCGAGAAGAAACGCCGCCGACAGCGCCCAAAACGGCTTCTTCGCGACGGTCCGCCGCCCCAGGTTCGTAACCTCACCGCCCGCGCGACGGAGGTCGCGACCGACCTCTTGGATGCGTTCGTCGCGGGTTCCTATCAGCATGCGCGGAGCGCCGAATGTGTCGGAATTCGGCGACGCTGCGGTTCGGCATATCCTCACCGGTATCGATTTAGCGGCGGGCACTTTCGATCCTTCCGCATGATGCCATAGCGGGATCAGCGGGTTGCATTCGGGGTAGTATCCGGCGACGCAGCCGCGCGGGATGTCGTAGGGCGTAACGCGAAACCCTTCCACGATCCGGTCGCGGTCGTCGCAGTCTGTTTTCAGCGAAACTTCGTCGCCCTCCATCAGCCCGAGCCGCTCGATATCGACGGGATTCATGAAGATGACCATCCGGGTGCCGTCGACGCCCCTGAAACGGTCATTATAGCCATAGATGGTGGTGTTGAACTGATCGTTGCTGCGCACGGTCGTCAAACGCAGCACGTCCTTCCCCCGTTCCGGCGCGTCGGGATCCTCGGCCAATGACGCGCGGGGGGTAATGAAGTTCGCTTTCTTGTTCTCTGTCTTCCACTCGCGCCGACGCGCGGCGATATTGCGGTGAAAGCCGCCGGGCTTGAACATGCGGGCGTTGAAGTCGTGGAAATCCGCCGGGTAAGTCTCGGCGATGGCGTCCCTGACTTTCGAGTAGTCCGCCACCCATGTGTCCCAATCGATTGCGCCGCGGTCGCCGACAGTACTCTTCGCCAGCTCCGCGACGATTCTGGGTTCGGACAGCAGGTGTGCGCTTGCAGGCGGCGCCATTCCCAGCGAACCGTGGATACATGCGGTGCTGTCCTCCACCGCCACCGATTGCGGGCCGCTGGCCTGGAGGTCCGTTTCGAGCCGGCCGAGGCAGGGCAGCAGAAACGCGACGTCGCCATGCATGACATGGCTCCGGTTCAGCTTCGTCGCGATTTGAACGGTCAGGCGCAGTTTCCTCCAGGCCTCTTCCATCGCCGCACGCTCGGGAATGGCGCGCACGAAATTGCCGCCGAGGCCGATGAAGGCCCGCACGTCGCCCGCGATGATCGCTTCGCACGCTTCGACGGTGTTCAGGCCTTTTTCGCGCGGCGGCTCGAACCGGAACTGTTGGGCGATCTTGTCGAGCGGCACGAGCTCGGGCTTCTCGCTGATGCCCACCGTGCGCTGCCCCTGGACATTCGAATGCCCCCGCACGGGACAGATTCCCGCGCCGGGAACCCCGATATTGCCCCGCAGAAGCAACAGGTTCACGACCATTTGGACCGTTTCGACACCGCGCCGGTGCTGGGTAAGTCCCATGCCGTAGATCGCGATGACTTTATCGGCTTGCGCGTAGGTTGCGGCGGCCTTTTCCAATGCCGCGCGCGGAAGGCCGGCGTGCTCTTCGATGTCAGGCCACGTTGCGTCGTGCAGAAAGGCGGCGAAATGGTCAAAGCCTGCCGTGTGTTCCGCGATGAAATGATAGTCGAAGACCGGCCTGCCGCCGGAAGAGCCGGCTTGGTCATCGAGCGCCAGCAAGGCCTTGCAGATCCCCGTCAGCGCGGCCAGGTCGCCGCCGGCTTTGACCTGATGATACTGTGAGCTGATCCTCGTCGTTGACAGCGTCACCATTTCCACCGGCGCCTGGGGATTGATGAATTCGACCAGACCCGGTTCCTTCAGCGGGTTGAACGTAACGATGGGAACACCGCGCCGGCTTGCATTCTGAAGGTCGTGAAGCATCCGGGGGCTGTTGCTGCCGACGTTCTGCCCGAAGAAGAAAATGCAGTCGGTTTTCTCGAAATCGTCGAGGATGACGGTGCCCACGGGTACGCCGATGCTCTTCGGCAATGCGACCGAGGTCGTCTCGTGACACATGTTGGAGCTGTCGGGGAGATTGTTGTTGCCATAAAGGCGCGCGAACAGCCCATACATATAGGAGGTTTCCAGCGACGCACGGCCAGAGGCATAAAAGACGGCGGAGGTCGGATTCAGCGCTTTCAGCTCGCGACCGATTTCAGCAAAAGCGTCATCCCAGGAAACCGGAAGATAGCGGTCCGAGGCGGCGTCCCAGCGCATCGGGTGCGTCAGGCGGCCGGCCTCTTCGAGATCGTAATCCGGCCATGTTTCCAGCTCCGCCAGCGTATGGCGTTCGAAGAATTCGGGCCCCGCGCGGCGGCTCGTGATTTCCCATGCCGTCGCCTTGGCGCCGTTTTCGCAGAATTCGAAAGGATGCGGTTGCGCCGGCTTTGCCCAGGCACAGCTGACGCAAGCGAAGCCGTCCGGCTTATTTTGTCTCAGGAGGGCGACGCTGCCGCCGGCCAGAGCGCGTTCGCGGGTCAGCACTTCGCCGAGAGACTTCACCGAACCCCAACCGCCCGCCGGACCGTCATAGTGTTTGTAGCGGGCGGCATGAGGAGCGGCAGGAATGTCGTTGCCAGGCGGCGTTTCGGTTTTCATGATTCCTCCCATCCATCGGTCGCCGCGGCGCCGGGAGCGATCGGGTCAGGCAACATTGCGCATGACCGGACCGCAAATCCTGTGCGGATGCGTAAAGACTTCAAAATCCTCGCCGCGGGCGACAGCGACGAGCGTCATCCCGCAATGGCGTGCAGTCCTGATTGCCAGGGCCGTCGGGGCGGAGATGGCAATGAGGATCGATGTTCCCATCGTTGCCGCCTTCTGGACCATCTCCACCGAAACCCTGCTCGTCAGAACGGCGGCGTGTTTGGTGGAGTCCAGCGATTGACGCGCCGCCGCCCCCGCCAGCTTGTCGAGGGCGTTGTGGCGCCCGACATCCTCGCGCACCGCAGCCAGGCCCAATGTCGGCGACCACAGCCCCGCGGCATGCATGGCCCGTGTCCGACGGTTCGCGCTTTGCTGCGCCTGCATCGCTTCGATCGCCACCCCAATGTCGCTGCTGTTCAGATAGATACCGTCACCGACGGCGGGCGCGCGTCTTGCGGCCTCTTCCAGACTTTCGACCCCGCATAGGCCGCAGCCTGTCGGTCCGGCGAGATATCGCCGGCGTTCGGAATAGGAATCGGCCAAATCCTTGCGAATCCACATGCGGAGTTCGATGCCGATATCGCGGACAATCGTCTCCAGCGCCTCGATGTTTCCCGGATCGGTTATGACGCCCTCCGCAAGGCTGAACCCAACCGCAAAATCTTCAAGGTCGGCCGGCGTCGCCATCATGACGGCGTGGGCATTCCGGTTGTAGGTAAAGGCAATCGCGGCTTCCTCCGGCACGAGACGCGACGTTTCGACGAGCAGCCCGTCGCGGCAGGCCATGCTGGTGACGGTTAAAGCGGTTTTGATCGCGGCGGCTTGGCGAGGCGGCTGTGGTTCGGCGTTCATGTCATACGAACGGCCGGCGCGAAATTCATGTTCCTGCGCGGCTTCAGCGTCCGCGCAAACACCCCCAATCGCGCTTGACCGATGGAACGGGAAAAAGACGGCGGCGCTTCTCCGCCGCTCAAGCGAAGGTTTGACCGACGATTACCCGGGCACGATCAGTTCGATGGGCCGGTCCGCGGCGACGATGTCGACGGGCAGGTGGGCGATGATGTCGCCATCGCCCTGGACCTTGTAGCCGACCGGACCGTCGATCCGCACGCGTTGGGCGGGAACGATCCGCACATCGTCCTGGTGCGACAGCCGCCCCATTGCCAGGGCCGCGCCGTAACGTGGTATATCGAAGCGGGCGCCGTCGAGCAGGCAGACCGAAAAGCCCGGTTCCGTAATGCGCGCCAGGGGCGCGGCGACGAACGGCCCACCATAATGGCGTCCGTTACAGACCACGACCCAGCGGGATTCGAACGGGACGCCGTCAATCTCACCGTGGCAGGTTTCGAAGCCGTGGCGCCACGACTGATGCAGAACCTCCACCAGATAGGCGAAGCGCCCGGTCCTGCGTTTCAGCGCCGCATCGACATTCGCCACGACCTCGGCATCGAATCCGACGCCGCCCATCATCAGGAAATACCGGCCGTTGGCCCGACCCGGATAGACGCCGACCCTGCGCCCGCGCAGGATGGCGGAGGCGATTTTCCGGGACGACAGTTTCAGGCCGATTTCCAGCGCCAGCACATTGGCGGTGCCGAGGGGGATGATCGCCATCGGGGGAATCGGTCCCGGCGCGGCCATCAGCCCGTTCACCACCTCGTTGATCGTGCCGTCACCGCCCGCCACGATCAGTATGTCGGTGTCCGCGTCACAGGCGCGCGCCGCCGCCCGCTCGGCGTCGCCGGGCCCTTGCGTTTCGATGGTGGACAGAGACGCGCCGGATTCCACCAGCGCACGAATTGTCTTGCGCAAACGCACGCCATGACGCTGGCCGGCGACCGGATTGTAGATCACTTGCAGCCGCCGCGCCGGCCGTTCGGCGGTGGCGGCCGAGTGCGCGATTTCATCCGTCAGCACGGTTGCGTCATCTCGGCGGCTGTGCGGGAAATCATGGCAAGTCCGTGCAAATCGAAGGTGCGCGGACGATAGAGCGCCATGTCCATGCCGCCAAGCTGGTTGTTGACAGCAGGCGGGCACCGGGAAATTGCCATTGCGGTACCCATCTTCATACGAGATGCCGAAGCACGGGAGGGCGGGATGGCAAATATCCGATATGAACGCATGGAACGGACGGCGATCGTTACCATTGACCGCCCCGCGCGGCGAAACGCGATCGACAAGGAAACGGCGTCGGAGCTGGCGGATGCATTCCGCCGGTTCGAGGCGGATACAGCCACCGATGTCGGGATTCTGACCGGGACGGGCGGATGCTTCTGCTCGGGCGCCGATCTGACGGCGTTTGCGGCGGACGAACGGAAGCGTATCGGCGAAGACGGCGACGGCCCCATGGGCCCGACGCGCATGCGCCTGTCCAAGCCTGTCATTGCCGCGATCGAGGGCTATGCCGTGGCCGGCGGCCTGGAGCTGACGTTGTGGTGCGATTTGCGGGTCATGGCGGAAGACGCCGTTCTCGGCGTTTTCTGCCGCCGGTTCGGGGTGCCTTTGGTCGATCTGGGCACCATCAGGCTACCGCGCCTGATCGGCCATAGCCGCGCGATGGACCTGATTCTGACCGGACGGCCGGTGCACGCCGAGGAAGCGCTTTCGATCGGCTTGGCGAATCGGGTTGTCCCCAAAGGCAGCGCGCTCTCGGAAGCCTTGGCTCTCGCCCGTCAAATCTCGTCCTTTCCGCAAACCTGCCTGCGCAACGACCGGCTCTCCGCGCTCGAGCAATGGAATATGGGAGAAGAGGAGGCGGTGCACAACGAGACGCGGCATGGGCTCGCCGTGCTGGCTTCAGGCGAAGCACTGTCGGGCGCGGCGCGGTTCGCCGAGGGCCAAGGACGGCACGGCATCTAGGGCCGAAGAAGACGTTTGCAGTCTTCGAGGCTGGCGGATGGCGGCGCCTTCGTGCAAAAGAGGCTCGCTTCCAGGTGCCCGGACTTGCTTCGGGAGAATCGGGAAGGCGGTGAAATTCCGCCACGTGCCCAACGCTGTGAAGGGGATTGCACGGACATATGCCACTGGCCGCAGGGCCGGGAAGGCGTCCGGGCGGGGTGAACCTCAGTCAGAAGACCGGCCCGGAAGCGATAGGCGGCCACCTTGGACAGGCGGCCGGCCGTGCTTTCGCAAGGGGACAACATGAAAGCCGTAACCGACGCCGTCGGAACCTTCACGCGCGCCGAGCGCGATGCCGTCTATAAATGCATTGCGACGCGGCGCGACGTGCGCGCGCAATTTCTGCCGGACCCGGTCCCCGAGGATGTTCTGGCCCGCCTTCTGCGTGCCGCGCACCAGGCGCCGTCGGTCGGCTTCATGCAGCCCTGGGACTTTATCGTCGTGCGGGATGCCGGCGTGAAGCGCCGGGTTCACGACGCCTTCACGGTGGCCGACACAGAAGCCGCGACGATGTTTGGCGGCGCGCGCGGGCAACGCTATCGGTCGTTCAAGCTGGAAGGCATCCTCGACGCGCCGGTCGGCATCTGCGTGACCTGCGACCGGTCCCGTTTCGGCCCGGTCGTGCTCGGCCGGACGCATCAGCCCGAAATGGATCTCTACAGCGCCGTCTGCGCCGTCCAGAACCTGTGGCTGGCGGCCCGGTCGGAGGATATCGGCCTGGGCTGGGTCAGCATCATGCGGCCCGAGGATCTGCGCCAGGCGCTGAAGATTCCCGAGAGCATCGTGCCGATCGCCTATCTCTGCCTGGGTTATGTCACGCATTTCCCCGAAAAGCCCGAACTGGAGACGGCCGGCTGGGCTGCCCGTATGCCGCTTCAGGACGTCGTCTGGTTCGATCAGTGGCATGACCGCACGGGCGCCGAAACATTGATCGATCATCTGAGATCGACGCCTGCAACCGACGCCTTGTGCGAAGATACGCCCCGCCCACTTTAATACGTGACATCTAGCTGTTCCGCCTGCCAGAGATCGAGGAGGCACCCATGACGGCAAACGAAAAGATGGCGGCGCAGATGGCCGGCAAGGACGGGTTTATCGCCGCGCTGGATCAAAGCGGCGGCTCCACCCCGCATGCGCTGCGCCAATACGGCATCCCCGACAGTGCCTATTCCGGCGACGCCGAGATGTTCCGGCTGATCCAGGACATGCGGGAACGCATCGTCACCGCCCCGTCCTTCAGCGGCGGCAAGGTGATCGGGACGATCCTGTTCGAGGGCACCATGGACAGCACCATTCGGGACAAGCCGGCGCCGTCCTATCTTTGGGAGGACCGTGGGGTCGTCCCCTTCGTCAAGGTCGACAAGGGGCTCGAACCGGAAGCCGACGAGGTCAGGCTGATGAAACCGATGCCGGGGCTGGACGCCGTGCTGCGCCGGGCGGCCGGCCTTGGCGTCTATGGCACCAAAATGCGGTCGTTCATCACCGGCGCGTCGCGCACGGGCATCGCGGCGATCGTGCGACAGCAGTTCGAGATCGGCCGGCAGATCGCCACGCACGGGTTGATGCCGATCCTGGAGGCGGAAGTGTCGATCGACGCGCCGGATAAGGCAGCCGCCGAGGAGATCCTGCGCGACGAGATCGCCAAGCGGTTGGACGCGCTGGACGGCAAGGTGATGCTGAAACTGACGATCCCGACCGTGCCCGACCTGTACGCGCCGCTGATCGCGGACCCACGGGTCGCCCGCCTCGTCGCGCTGTCCGGCGGCTATTCCCAGCCCGAGGCATGCCGCTTGTTGGCGATGAATCACGGCATGATCGCCAGTTTCTCCCGCGCGCTGATCGACGATCTGCGCGTATCGATGGGCGACGCGGAATTCGACGCCGTGCTCGCCAAGGCCATCGACAGGATCTATCAAGCCTCTGTTACTAAATCCTGATTCCGCCACGTCCTTGCGGACGGGCGGACACCGCCCACCTTTAGGCTATGCCAAACAATCCCCTGAACAGGGCCGGCCTGCGGCGGCGCGACCTGCTGCTGGCGGGCGGAGCCTGTGTTCTTTTCAGCAACACGGCCTTCGCGCTGCCGGACGGCGGGCGGCGGCTGATGCTGAAAAACGCCCATACCGGTGAGACCTTCAACGGCCCCTATCGCGACGGGAACGGGCCGTTGCTGACCGCCGTCACCGACCTTGCCGCCTTCCTGCGCGATTTCCATGTCGACAAGACCGGGCCGGTCGATATCGGCATGCTGGATTTCCTGGCCGACGTCATGGCCGCCACCAGCCAGGGCAGCGCCACCGTGCTGTCGGCCTTCCGCACGCGCGAGACCAACGAAAAGCTGCGGGCGACCCAGTTCGGCGTCGCCGAGCAGAGCCAGCATCTTTACGGCCGGGCGATCGACGTCACCTTCGACAAGCGGCTGGGCAACGCCAAACAGGCGGCGCTGAAGATGAAGCGCGGCGGCGTCGGCTGGTATCCGCATTCCGATTTCATCCATCTGGACAGTGGCCCGACGCGCAACTGGGAACTGGACGGCGGCAATTTCGACCGCCTGCTCGGCGGCTATTCAAAAGAAGATCTTCTCGGCCCGCCGCGCCCCGGCCACATGCTGAACGTGCGCGACCGCCTGGCCCGGTCCCGCGCCCAGGCGCACCAGGAATTTCTGATGCGGCACAAGCGCCGCGCTTGATCCGCCACGTTAGGCGTGGCATGCTTAGCGATGATCAAGGGCTGGAAAAACGCGATCACGCGGCAGTTCGCAGAAAACTGCAAATCGAAGTTTTCCGGGCTGGATACGACGAAGGCTTTGTCGCGGTTGCAGTTGCTCGACGCTGTAGCAAAGCTGGACGAAATTCCATCGTTGGCGTCCATTGGACTTCATAAGCTCTCGCATGATCGGGAGGGACAATGGGCGATGACGATCAACGGTCCGTGGCGACTAGTATTCACCTTTCATGACGGCGACGCATATGACGTTGAGATCGTCGACTATCACTAGGAGATATCGATGGAGAGCATGGCATTTCACGGGGTTCATCCCGGCCTGATCCTCAAGGAGGAACTGGAGGCACGCGGCCTGAGCGCCACCGCTTTCGGTCTCAAGCTGCGCGTACCGCCGCAACGGATTCAGGAGATCGTCGGTGCACGGCGCTCCATTACGCCGGAGACGGCCCTGAGGATGGGTCGGGCGCTGGGGACTGGCGCACGCTTGTGGCTCGCCATGCAGCAAGCCTACGATCTGCGGCAGGCCGAACGCGAATACGGAGACCGTGTTCGCGCAGAAGTGGATGCGGCCTGACCGGCCGGAAGCTCAGGAACGCTTTACAGGCTTTACTATCAAACGACCTTCGGCCGGCGAAATCCCATCGCCGCCCACGCGCTGACGAGCTTCCACATGAACTTGCCCGAATGCCCCGCATGATTGGGCACGTCGTCGGGCAGCGTTACCCCGGCGGGCCGGTCGGCCGTCATCACCCGCATCTCCAGCGGCGGCACATTTCCCGGTAAACGCCCGCGATAGAGCGACAGCCAGTGTCCTTTCGTGAAATCCAGAAACATCGGCGTGTTGCAGCAGGTCGCCAGCATCCGCCGCGTCGGCGAGTCCGGCTTCAAGCGATGTTCCGTCAGCAGGTCGGCGCCTCCGACAAGGACAACGCGATCCTTGCGATAGAGCACCAGGTCGGTTCCGCCATCGTCGGCCACGACCGGCGTCGCACCGGGCGCCTGTTCGAACGCGCGGCCCGCCGTCCTGCAACTGGCGCAATAGCACGCAGTATGCGCGATCGGCCGGCCATCGACCGCGAAGGCGACCTGGCCGCAGCGGCATGAGGCAGTCAGCGTGTTCGGATCGGTGCTCATGCTCGTCTCTCACATGGGATTGGCGATCAGCGCTTGGCTTTGGACCTGTTTAGCGCCGCCGCCGAGCGGATCAATGCCTTCAAAGCATCCTCGTCGATCGCCTCGCCCTCGTGGATGTCGATGGCGCGCCGGACATTGCCGTCCAGGCTGGAATTGAACAGGCCCGACGGGTCGTCCAGCGCGGCGCCCTTGGCGAAGGTCAATTTGACCGCCGCCTTATAGGTCTCGCCGGTGCAGATGATGCCGTCGCGTTCCCAGACCGGCACACCGCGCCATTTCCATTCCTCGACAACGTCGGGAACGGCCTGTTTGATCAGCGCGCGGGCCCGCGCAAGCGTCTCGCCCCGCCAGTCGCCCAGCTCCGCGATCCGTCCGTCGATCAGCTGGGACGGAGACTGTTCCGTTTTCGCTGCGCTCATCGCGTTCACTCCTGCGCGCCGGCATATCGCGCGTTGCCCGCGTTGCGGACATAGGGCAACACAAACATATAGAGGCCGCTGAACAGGAGCAGGAACAGCGGCAGCAGCGGCGAATAGGTCAGCCACGCCGGCGGCTCTCCTGCCTTCAGTCCACGGGCGACGAAATTGGCGATCACCGTCAGCGTGAAGAGAATCGACAACCAGCGATGGGTTTGGCGTATCCCGTAATTCCAACTCATGACATCTCCTCTCGATCCCCGCGCGCCAGAAGCTGCTCCAGGTTCGTGACGAACTTCCGCCAGCCGAACCTGGCGCCTTGGAAGGCCTGTTCCTGATCGGGCCGGAAACCGGCCTGTTCCATGCGCAGAAGGGTGCCCGTGCCGGTCGGGGTCAGGGTCCAGGTGACGACGCTCTCCAGACCGCGCGCGGCCCATGTGTAGGACAGCGTCCGGTTCGGCTCGACGGCCAGAACCCGGCAGTCGATTTCACCCCACTCCTTCCGAAAACTGAAGCGGTGATCGATGTCCGGCTTGAAGTCGCTCTTCATCAGCCATTCTTCGATCAGGTGCGGCTGGGTCAGCGCGCGCCAGATCTTCTCCGGCGGATGGGGCAGCTCCCGCTCGACGATGACGGAGCGGGTTTCGCCCAAGGATTCGCGCGATCCGCCGCTCACTGGTCCATCCTCTTCAGCAGGTTCTCCAGGTCGTCGAACCGGCTCTGCCAGAACGCGGTCATCTCGCGCGTCCAGTCCATCATTGGGGCCAGGGCGGCGGCTTGGGCGGTATAGTGCGTCTGGCGGCCCTCGTGGCGGTCGAGCACCAGCCCGGCCTGTTTCAGCACACCGAGATGTTTGGAGACCGCCGGTTGCGAGACCCCGGCCCGCGCGGTCAGCGCGCCGACTGTCTGCTCCCCTTCGCGGCACAGCCGCTCGAAGATGCCCCGCCGGGTCGGGTCGGCGAGCGTTTTGAACAGCAGGTCTTGAACGTCAGGCATCGGAAATCATAACTCATTGGTTATGGATTAGATCAATAACCAACAAGCTATGGATGAGTCAATCGAAATTTCCGGCTCAGTGGTCCGCGATGTCGAAGTCGAGCGGGATGTTGAAGGCGCAGGTGCCGCCGCCATCCACCGTATGGACCGCGCCGGTGATATAACCGGCCGCGCTGCTGCACAGGAACAGCACCACCTCGGCGATATGCTGCGGCGTGGCGACCCCACGGAACGGAACCGGCGCCAGATCTTCCAGCGGTACGATCGGGTCGTCGACCACGGTGGTCGTGTGCATGCGGGTGTTTACCCCGCCCGGGCAGATCACATTGATGCGAAGGCCCCGCTCGCCGAACGCCGGCGCGGCCGAGCGCACCATCCCGATCACCGCGTGCTTGGCGGTGCTGTAGGCCGGGTTGGCCGGGTGCCCCATGATGCCGGCGGTCGAGGACATCACCACAACCGCGCCGCCCGGCGCCATCACGCGGCCGACGGCCTTCATGCCCAGGAACGTGCCGCGCTGGTTGACCGAAACGATCTTGTCGTAATTGGCGACCGTGCAGTTGAAGAAGGACGCATGCTGGCCCAGGACCGCGGCGTTCAGATCGACCGCATCCAGTCGGCCGTAACGGGCGATCGTCTCGTCCGCCATCCGCTCGTTGTCGGCTTCCTGCGAAATATCGGCGACACAGGCAAAGGCATCGCCGCCCGCGGCGCGGATCATGGCGGCGGTCTCCTCGACCCCGTCCTTGATGATGTCGACGACGCAGACCTTCGCGCCCTCGGCCGCGAAACGCTGGGCCGTCACCCGCCCCATGCCCAGCGCCGCGCCCGTCACCAGCGCAACCTTGCCCTCGAATCGCCGAATCGTCATGTCTGTCTTCCCCAATGTTTCGTTCGGATCGCAGCGCGTCGGTGCACGATCCGCCCAACCCTATACGCCGCCTAAACCGATATTTCCCAGCGCTTTATCGCGTTGTCCCCATGAACACGCAACGCATCCAGCCCGGATTTCGCGAGAAGGGGGCAGTTGGGGTAATACGGGCAAATCTCGGGCGCATGGCTGGGTAAAGGACGAATATGGACGCGCTTCCCACGAAGGCCGGCACCCCGACGGAGCGACCGCGGCCTGTCTGGTTGTCGTCGCATACCTGGCGGCGGCGGCTGGTCTTCCTGCTCGGCGCGATCGCGACCGGCTATGTCGCTGTCGGGTTCGCCATCGCCGCGAACAACGCACAGGCGGTCTTTCAGAAAGCGATATCGCTCTCACCCTTTCTGGCGCTGGTCATCACGCCCGCGGCGCTCGCCCTTTCGGCGTTCCTGGCGCGCAGATTCTTCCCCGGCTCGCAAGGCAGCGGCATTCCGCAGGCGATTGCCGCGCGCGATCCGCTGCACCCGGAAAGGCGGGACCGGCTGCTGTCGCTTCGCGTGGCGGTGGGCAAGATCGGGCTTTGCCTGCTGGGGCTATTGGGCGGGGCCTCGATCGGACGGGAGGGACCGACGGTGCAGGTCGGCGCAGCCATCATGATTGCGGCCGGCAAAGTGTCCGGCATGGGCGGGCGCGAACCCGGGCTTATCCTGGCGGGCAGCGCGGCGGGCATCGCCGCGGCGTTCAACGCGCCACTGGCCGGCATCGTGTTCGCGATCGAGGAGATGAGCCGGTCGTTCGAGCAGCGGGTCAGCAGCCTGGTCCTGATCGCCGTCATCCTGGCGGGCATCGCGGCGCAGACGGTCCTGGGCAACGGTACCTATTTCGGGGGTACGAGCGCCACGCTGCCCGGCCCGCAAAGCTGGGCGGTGGTGGTGACGGCGGGCGTGATCGGCGGACTGCTGGGCGGCAGCTTCAGCCGGCTGGTGATCCTCATCACGCGCCGCGCGCCCAGCGCGTTCGGCGGCGCCATCCGGCGGCGGCCCGTGGCCTTCGCCGCCGGGTGCGGCCTGGTACTGGCGATCATCGGGATCGCAGGCGGCGGGGCCACCTACGGCACCGGCTACGACCAGGCGCGCGGCGCACTGCAAGGCACCGGCCATCTAGGCTGGGCATTCACAGTTCTGAAGCTATTGGCGACACTGATTTCGAGCGTCTGCGGGATTCCAGGCGGCCTGTTCTCACCCTCGATCTCGGTCGGCGCGGGCATCGGGTCGGCGCTCTCCACCGTCTTTACATCCACACCGGCCGGCGCTGTCGTGCTGCTCGGCATGGTCGGCTATTTCGCCGGCGTTGTGCAGGCGCCGATCACGGCCTTCGTGATCGTCATGGAGATGACGGACGATCAAGCCATGCTGATCCCGCTCATGGCCTCCGCCATCATCGCCTATGGCGTGTCCAAACTGCTGTGCCCCGAGGCGCTCTATCACGCGCTTGCGGAGCAATATCGAGACACGCCGCCGCCGGCCACCCAAGAACCGCCCGTCCAAGAGCCCATAGAACAGGCGCCCACCTGACCGAAGAGAGTCTGCAACCGGCCGGTACGTTCAATCGCGGAATTTGCCGAACGTCTCCTTGACGGCGAAAATGACATGCTCCTCCAGCGCGTTTTCCCGCTCGATATTGGCGGCGGCGTAGTCCGCCGAACCCAGCATTTCAAGGAAAACGGCGCGGCTGGGATAGCGGACCAACACCGCGTAGTCCCACCGATTGGCGTCGGCGACGCCGAGCGCGACGCCCTCGACATCCCCGGCCCACAAAATAGTCGCGCCACGCGGCTTCAGGAGCTTCACCACCGCGGTACTGTAACGCTGATAAGCATCCCAACCGGATCCCTCCCCGTTCAGCGCACGCGTACGCAGCCGCACCAAGTTGACCATGACGACAGGACCGTCGTCCGGGAGCGATCGGATCAAATCGCTATTCAAATGGGCGACGGTTTCCATGACTGTTATCCTTTTCACACGATCCCTTAAGGCATGACCCGTCAGGCTTTCGGTCGACCCGTCATGCGCACCCATGCCAGCAGAGCGGCAATCACGACGAAACGGAAACCGATGCCGACCACGCCACCTTCGGGGCCATATAGGCCGCCGGTCAGCCAGCGCGGCCCCAAATCCACGATATGAAAGAACCCGGCGCCGAAATCATAGCCGCTGACCGGGAAGCCAAGCAGCGGCCCCTCGGCGAAATTCCAGGCGAAATGCAGGCCGAGCCCGAGCCACAGGCGGCCGGTCAGGATGAAGGCCAGGCCATAGGTCACGCCGCCGACCGTATTGCTGAGCACGGATTCGGGCGACGCCCCTTTGAAATACATATGCGCCAGGCCGAACAGCACCGCGGCGATCAGCACCGCCGCGACACGCCGCCCGCCCAGCGCCAGCGCCAAGCCGGAAATCAGCATGCCGCGCATCAGGAATTCGTCGAGCGCCCCCTGGCCGATCAGCTCCACGCCACACTGCAGCGCGCGACCGGTATTGAACGGCACGCCCATCGCCTGAATGCCGCCTGAAGCCAATTCGACGACAAGGATGCCGAACATCACGGCCGTGGTGATCAGCAAACCGGCGCCGAAATCCCGCACCGCCTGGCCATCAACCGATAGGCCCAGCCCCGCGAGGGCGGACGCGCCATGCCTGCGCCAGGTCAGAATGGCGAAAACACCGAACGCGACGGCGATCAGATAGGCGATAAGATTGATATCGAGCGCGGCGGTCATGGCATCTCCCTTTCCTTTTTATTTGTTAAGGTCGCGGCAATCTGCCGAAAAAGCGATCTATCCCCGCCGCAACCGCGATGGCAAGCAGATAGGCGACGATGTTCCAGAGCAGGAAGGTCCGCCCCAGCAGCAGGGCGCCGAACAGGGTCGCGCGGAACGCGTCCAGGCCGGGCGTGTGATAGAGACGGAAGAGCTCGCTGAGGATCGCGACCGCCGCAGCGCCAAGCGCGATAACCGCCGGCCGGCGTGACGGGAACACAGCCGCCGCGACACAATAGACCATCGCGCCCCAGATCGCCGAACCACCATATTTGTAGAGGAAAAACGGCAGGCCGAGCGGCGCAAGACGCCAGATCAGCCCGGCGGCGATCAGCCCGGCCGCCAGGGCCGCAAAGGTCCAACGGCGGGCCAACGCGGTGTTCACGCGGTCGCGCCGACCGGAGCGAGATCCTCAACTTTTTCCGGCGCATATTCCGCCGGGCGATTCACCAAAGCGGTCAGGGTGTAGGACACGATCATCAGCAGGAACCAAGCCACCAGCTTGGGCGGGGCGATTCGATAAAACGCAAAGAGGATTTCCGGCGGGTGAGCGAAAATCCCTACACGGAAATGTCGTCCGATTTAAGGCGGAGAAATCATTCAGTTCGTGCCGCTCGGCGGCCGGCAGATGGCGGAACGCGGAAAACCTTGCGGCCATCCTTCAGGCAATTCCGCTTTACGGATGGGAGCGCCATCCGGTTTGACGACACGCAACAGGCCCATCATCCCGGCGTCCTCGTGATCGACGAGATGACAATGGAATAAGATGTCGCCGGCAAGTTCAGGGGGGAACGCAAGCTTGATCCGGACCGTGCCGGGGATGGCGGGGCGTCCGCTTGCAGGATCGGCGGGCGCCGCAAAGGGCACTTCAACCGTATCCAGCAGGAGCGGTGCCGTCAGTTTCCGCCCGTTGATCTCCAGGACGCGGAAATGCAGCTGGTGGATATGGAAGGCGTGGAGCTCGTTGGTCCAGTTCTCGATGACCCATTCCTCGACCGTGCCGGCATCGGCCGTGATCGTCGGCGGTCCGCCCATCGAAAAGGGCGCGATCGTGACGCCCTTCTTGCGTTCGAAGACATAGAAATCGTTGAGGTCCTGGTTTCCGGGCCGCGGATATTCGGCGAAGGCGATCGTGCGCTGGCGGTCCGTCTTTGCGGCAATCAGGCCGGAAAACAGGTTGGTGGCCGGCGGCACAGCCGGCACGGCCTCGTTCGTGTAGGGGACAGTGTCGTCGTCAGGAAACGGCGCGGCCTTCACCATGGCCAGCTTTCGTTCCGGCACCTTGTCGCCCGCGCATCCGGTATCGACCGCGTGGCTGACCAGATAGGCTTTCTTGCCGACAGGCGGGGCATTCACCATGAATTCAAGCCGCCCCGCCGGCGGCACCAGTTGCGATTCCGTCGTCGGCTGCAGTGGCAGCCGGATTCCCGCGTCATCGGTCAACGGTGCGCCATCGACCGCAACCACTTCGATCGGCATTGGGACGCCGTCGTCGCCGACCAGCGCCAGATCGAGAAAGGCGTCGGTCGCCGCATTCAGAACCCGCCACAATTGGCGCCCGCCCTGCGGTAAATAGAGCGGCGCCATATCCATGTCGCGCGCCGCACCGTCGACGACGGGCGCCTCGTTCATCGTGATTTCGTCGTAAACGGCGGAGGTCGAACAGCCCATCTCATGGGCCGTGTCGACCGCCGGGCCGTCGTTCGGGAGGTTGCCCGGCCCGCCGGGCGGTGCAGGCGGCGGGGCGACATGCAACGGCGTGTTTGCCGCCGAAGCCGCGGCGGCGCGCAGCGCGTCGGTATCCCGGTTTTGGCGGATGATGAAGATACGGTCCTGGATTCCGGCGGCGCGGCGCGCATCGTCTTCCGGTCCCTCGACCACGATCGCGCCGGACAAGCCCATGATCATCTGGGCCTGCACCTCGCCATGAATATGCGGGTGGTACCAATAAAGCCCGGCCGGCATCGCTGCCGGCACGTCATAGCGATAGGTTGTCTCGCGCTGGCCGCACAGGACCGGCCCGACGGCAGGGTCGGTGCAGGTTTTCATGACCTCGTCCTGCGGCGCGACCGGCGGAACGGCGAAGCCGTGGACATGCAGATTGGTCGCCCCAGTCGCCTGGTGACGGGAGCCCGAGACGACGGGAATGAATCCGGCGACATCGGATATAGCCGGATTCGGGGTATCCAGCGCCGCAACCGGGATCACGCGGTCGATCGCGGCGGGATCGGTGATTTCGTTGCGCAGCGTGACGGCAAGCTGTTCGCCCTGGCGGACGCGGATAACCGGCGCCTCGGCCATGCCCTGGTTCACGTAGCACAGTCGATTGCCGTCCTGCCTGACCGTCAGGACAACGGGATGCTTTCCATTATCGGACGAAGCCTCGCGGATGACGCGCCCCTGTGGCGGCGGCCCGACGCCGCAGGGATGTGTCGAATTCGACTGCGGCCGATAATCCGTTTCCTTCGGTTCGTTCGGGTCCGGTACCTGCGCTTTGGCGACGGGAACATGCAGCAATAAAAGACAGAGGATGAAAATCGATCGCATTCGTGGTGCCGGAAAGCGGGGAAAACTCAAATTCAACTGCGCGGCGCGCATCAATCGGCGACCACCCGCACCTTCCCCATCATCCCGCTGTCTTCATGTTCGAGGATGTGACAGTGGTAGACGAATTCCCCGATATCGGCCTTGGTGAAGGTCATCCGCAGCTTGACCCATCCGGGCTTGCCGGGATGGCCTGCCGAAATACTGCCGACCAGCTGCGCCGCCGGCACCGTGATCGTATCGAGCAGCGGTTGCAGGTCGGGATTGGCGCTGTCGGTCGTCACGTCGCGAAAATGGATCTGGTGCATGTGGAAAGCATGGATTTCCAAGGTCGCGTTCTCGACCAGCCAATCCTCGGTGACGCTTTCCTTGCCCCGCAGGTGAACGATCACCTGCGCCGGGCCGCTGTCGAGGAACGGCTGCAGCGTGGTCTTCTTGGGATCCACCTCGCCGTCGTCCGACGCGACCTCCGGGATATAGAAATCCGTCAGGTTCAAATTGTAGTCGGTCGAGGCCGGTTTCTGCGCCGGCCATTTCGTGACGCTGTAGGTAAAGTCGCGGCTATATTCCGCGAGCACGAAGGTCCGGTGTACGGTGGGCTTGGCGGACAATGTCGCCAGATAGGGCGCGAGCGACGGCGTTTGCTCCATCAGGTCCAGATCGTCGGCCCGGCCGGCCGGGACTGCGGTTCCGGCCGACGTAATCCTCAAAAGCCGTCGCGCCGGATAGGCATTTCCACCGCAGCCTGGCTTAACCTGATCGCTTTGCAGATAGAGTACCGCCCCCTTCGGCGGCGCGTGCACGACGAATTCGAGGCGCGATGCCGGCGGCACGATGAACGGCGCCTTGGCGACGTTGAACCTGGTCAGATGCCGCTTGCCGGCCGCGTTCGCCAAGCCGACGCCGTCACGGGCGAAGACTTCCAGCTTCTGGACGGTTTCCTTGCCGTTCTGCTTCAGCACCAGTTTCGGCGCGACGAAGGAATTGGCGGATGCGTTCGCCAGACGGAATATCTGGCGCTGCCCCGGATGCATCGTTTTAGTCAGAAGGGCGCTGTCCGGAGGGAAGTCGTTTTTGTTGGTCGCCTCCGGCACCGGCGCGCCGTTCAGCAGCAACGTCCATAGCTGGACCCCGCCCGCCGGGCCGATGGCGCCGTAGGTGCAAGCCCCTTCGCTGACCCGGTCGATGCGCGGGTCGATGACCGGCTCCTTGGCCGATGCGGGGACGGCATCCGCCTCGGGCGCCGCCTGGCCGCTTGCGCGGTAATGGGCACGGGCGTTCGGCGCGATATCGCAGGTCGGGCCGGACACGCAGCCGACATTGGGCACGTCGTCGACCACCAGCACCTCATCGGTGACGCCGATCGAGCGGCGATAGGCGTCGCCCTTGTCCTCGACGACGATAGCGCCGACCAAGCCCATCTGGGTTGCATGTTCGGCCTGCCCGTGGCGGTGCGTGTGGTACCAATAGAGACCGGCGGGATGGTAGGCCGGCAGGTCGTAGGTATAGGTCAGGGAATTCGCCGCGGTCTGGCAACCCTCCGTTTTGCTGACGGCGGCGTTCCAGTTCGCCGGATAGATCGTGCTCTTCAGCACCTCGTCGCTGCAGGGCCGCGGCGAAACGAAAAGACCGTGGACATGCAGGTTGCTGGTGCCGTCGGCTTCGTGCGCCTCGTTGGCCATCAGCGGATAATATTTGCCGTCGGCCCCCGGCAGTTCCCGGTGATGGGGCAACCCCTCGCAGGTGGCGATCTCGCCATAGAGGTCGATGGGGCAGTTGATCGGCACATGCTGCCCGGTTTCGGTGTCCTGCAGGCTGTTGGTCAGCTTGACGGTCAATCGATGGCCGACGCCGACACGGATCACGGGGGCCTCCGGCAGGTCGGAAGTCGTGTAGCAGAGGCGTTGGGTCGAGGAATCGAACCCGATCGTGAGCGCGACGCTGGTGTCGCCGTTGCCGCCGACCGACGGCAGTTCATGAAATCGTGTCGGCGCCGGACCGCATTTGGCCAATGGCGCGGTTGCCCGCTTCAATGCCGGCTGGCCGGCAAGGACGCCCGGAGTGCAGATCCGGCCCCATGGAAAATTGGCCTCCAAGGCATTTGTCGACGACGCGCAAAGCATCGCCAGCAAGGACACTGCCGAGACGCGGACCGGATGCGGCATGATCGGGAATCCCGAAAGATGGGGAGCGGCCGGCAGGCGCCGGCCGCTCCTTTCGCTTACTTGAACAGAGCGCTGAGGTCGGTGGTCTTGGCGTCGGCCGCGGCGCCGAGCAGCGGTTTGACGCCCAAGATTTCCTGAACGGTCTTCAGCAACGAGCTGTGGTCGTAATGGACCTTGTTGCTGAATCCGACTTTCGCGAAGGGCGAGAGCAGGAACATGCCGATCGGTCCGTCGCTATACTTCCCGCTGTCTTCACCTTCGTCCCAGACGATGAACAGCGCGCCGCCGTTTTTATAGGCGGCCGAGTTGGTGATCAGCGGGACGTTCTTCTTCAGCCACTCGTCCGAGCGAGCGGTGTTGTCGGCCGGCTCGGTGGTGTCGCAGGGCGAGACGCCCTCATGCCCGTCGTGGCACAGGTTCGGGGTGATCAGGTTGAACCGGGCGACGGTGCCGTCCACCAGATCGGTCGAAAGCTGGTAATACGGCTTCACATGCTGAATGCAGATCGGCGAGGTTTTCTTCAGGCCCTGGTTGATGTCCTTGAAGAAGACCGGCCCCAGATGTTCGACGTCCAGATAGCCGAAGTCGAGCGGGCAGCTGTCGAAAACCGCGCTGCCGAAATCGGGTTCGGCATAGGCCCGCCACGTGATATGGGCGGCATTCAGCAGGTGGGTCAGATGTTGCGTGGTGTTGAGCTGAGGCTGCCCGGGCTGCGTGTCGGACAGCACGCCGAAATTGGTCCCGGCCTCAAGCCAGAGATAGTTCGGCTGGCTGGGATGGTTGCCGGGCGGATTGTAATAGCCGTCGGCATAGGCGGATATTTTGGTGAGCGTGTCGTTGATATAGGGGGCGTTCGCGTTCCCCTTGATGTCCGGATCGCCAAACTTCGCACCGGCGTTGTTGCCGATCCAGTTGTGATTCTCCATCACGATAATCCAGACCGTCTTCACCTTGCTCATCTGAGCATTGGACGGCGTCGCCATGGCGGCGAGAGCGACCACGGCACAGGTACAAACTGACAATATCTTCGGTAACAAACGCATCCTTATCTCCTGAGTTAGCCGAAAGTGCGGGCGCAGAGACGACCGAGGATCGTCCAGGCTTCCGACTTATGTTTTGGGAATTGGTCTAAAATTCGCCGGGATTTCCCCCCGGTCGATCAGCCGTATCTAGTACGCGTTTATTGCCGATTCATGACGCTAATGTGAGCGTTCGGCGTCAGGCGGCAGGCCATAAGTTCGGCCGTTAATTTGCGTCAGGAATTCCGGCAGCCATCAGCGTCGAACCCACGCGGTCAGGGCTCGCTGTCGCAGACCGATTTGGCGGGGAGGGTTTCGCCGGGGTGCAGGATGTGCAGCACGCGGCAGAAAATGCGGGCGGGGGAATCGTGGTCGTTCGAGGCGTTGACCGTGATGGCGAAGGTCTCGTTCGTGTCGGGGTTGTGGAACACCGCAGCCTCGTATCCCAGGCCTGACCCTGTGTGGCCCCACCAGCCGGCGATTTCGCCCATGCCCAGGCCATAGCGGTCATAGAGCGGGCTGCGCGGGTCGCCGGCGGTCAGGTGGCTGCGGAAGCGCTGGGCCTGCAGTCCGGGCGGCAGCAGGTCGCCGCCGACCAGGACTTTGCCCCAATCGGTCAGATCCCCGATGGTCGCGGCCATCGCGCCGGAGAAATTGAGTCCCGTGGCGTTCACCGCGACCGCTTCGGGCCGGCTGTTGTAAAAGCCCTGATAGCCCACCGCGCTTGGCCCCGGCAGGGCGACGCCGGTCAGATACACCGTGGAGTCGAGATGAGACGGCTTCAGGATCGCCGCCTTCAGCGTCGCGGCGAACAGCTTGCCGGCCTTAAGCTCCACCACCTTGCCCAGCAGCAGGGTGTTGGTGTTGGAATATTGGTATTTGGCGCCAGGCTGAAAATTGATGGCCGAATGTTTTTTGCTGTAGAGCGCGAATTTCAGCAGCTGATCGACCGTCCAGTGACGCGCCAGATCCTTGCTCAGAATAGCGCCGAAGGCGGGGTCCGCCGAATAATCGTAGAGGCCGCTGGTCATGTTGGCGAGCTGGCGCAGCGTGATGGCGCCGCCGTTCGGGATGTTGGGCAGGTATTTGCCGATGGTGTCGTCCAGCGCCATCGCGCCCTTGCTGTCGGCGATCAGCTGCATCAATGCGGTGACGACGAACGACTTGGTGATGCTGCGGATCGCGAAATAGTCCCGCGGCGTGACAGGCCGCTTGGCCGCGTACCCGGCAAAGCCATAGCCGCGCACCCAGCGCGTGCCCTGCGTCTCGATCGCGAGGGCAGCGCCCGGAATATTGAATTCCCGCATCGCCCCGGTCACCGCGGCGTTGATCTTCGCCTTGTCCGCGGCGGAGGGCGCGGCGGACGCCGCCGCCGGAAGCAGGCCGGCGATGCACGCCGCGACGACGATGTTGCGTAGATTGCGCATGACCTTGGCTCCCTTATGACGGATAGTTATCCTGTATCAATTGAGGAGTCCACGAAGGGCGGCGGCAAAAAACCGTGGTAAATCAACGCGCGTGTTATGGTGGCGTTAGCATTGGTCCGCGCGAGCAGGAAGAGGGTCGGCGATGCTGGACGACTACACCTTACTGACCACCAAGCTGGTGACCTTGTGGTCGGTCATGGATCCGATCGGCCATCTGCCGCTGTTCCTGGCCGCCACGGCAGCGTTGAATAACGCCGACCGCCGTCGCGTCGCGGTGATCGGCGTTGCCGTCGCTTACGGGTTGCTCGCCGCTTTCGGTCTGCTGGGGGAGGTTGTCCTCCACGCCATGGGCATTTCGCTGCTGTCCTTTCAGATCGCCGGCGGAATCATCCTGTTCGTCTTTGCCCTGTCCATGGTGTTGGGCAACACCACCCACTCTCTCGCCGCGAGTGAAGACGGCGTTCTCGCCACCGCCATCTATCCGGTCGCGACGCCGATCATCGCCGGCCCGGGTTCGCTGCTGACCATCGTGCTGCTGATGGACAATCAACAGAATTCCGCGTCCCAGCAGGCTCTCACATTGGTGGCGTTGGCGATCATCCTGCTGCTGCTGCTCGCGGCCTTCCTGGCGAGCGGGCTGATCCACCGCGTGATCGGCGCCGGCGGCGCCAACGTGCTGCGCCGGGTCATGGGCCTGATCCTCTCGGCGCTTGCGGTCAATATGGTGCTGAGCGCGCTCGCGATCTGGCTTCATTTGCCGGAAATCTGACAGCGAGGCGTTTCGATCACTGAGCCTCCCACCAGGCAAGAATCCTTTGCCTGGCATATTCGAGATCGCCGGCGGCGGCGGCCAGATTGTCGGCCATATGGTCGGCGTTGCCGGTACCGGGTATGGCGCAGGTGATCGCGGGATGGCCGAGGACGAATTTCAGCAGAAGTTGCGGCCAGCTCGAACAGCCGATATCGGCGGCGAAGGGCGGAAGCGGTTGTTTCCCGAACCGCTTGATCAGGGCGCCGCTGCCGAAGGGAACGTTCACGAGCACCGCGACGCCGCGCTCGATGGCGAGCGGCAGCAGCCGCGCCTCGGCGGCGCGGTCGTCCAGCGCGTAATTCAGTTGCAGGAAATCGAGTGTTCGCGCGCCACCACCTCTTCAAGGGCGGCATAGGCGCCGCTTTGATAATGCGTGACCCCGACATAGCGGGTTCGCCCCTCGGCCTTCCAGCCTGACAACGTATCCAGATGGGTGCGGACGTCGACCAGATTATGGACCTGCATAAGGTCGACATGGTCGGTCTTCAGCAGGTCCAGCGAACGCTCCATCTGGGCGATACCCTCAGCCTTGCCGGTCGTCCAAACCTTGGTCGCCAGGAACACCGCGTCACGCCGCCCCAGCCGGTCGATCAGCGTGCCGACGACAGCCTCGGACCGCCCATACATCGGCGAGCTGTCGATCACCGTTCCACCGCTGTCGAGCATCCGCCCCAGCACATCGCCGAGCCCGTCATAGCGTTCCGGCCCGGCGTCGAACCCAAGATAGGTGCCGCAACCGATCGAAGGCAGCAGTTCGCCGGTTTTGGGAATCGGCCGCTGGAGGATCGTTTTCGTGATCGACATTTAAGCGGTCCCGCTCCGCGCCCTGACGGCGGCGATCAGGTTTGCATCGATGAACCCGTCGGGCGGCAAGCCGTTGGCTTTTTGGAAGGCGCGCACGGCCTGGCGGGTCGCGGTGCCGGCCACGCCATCCGGGGTGCCGGGCAGCAGGCCGAGCGACCCCAGCCCTTGCTGCAACGTCAGAATGTCGTCGCGCTTCAGCGGCTCGCCCGGCTGATGCTGTGCGGTCAGCGGCGCAGCGCCGCCCAGCCGGTCGGCCAGGTAAGCGACCGCGACGGCATAGAAGGTCGAGTGGTTGTATTTCAGGATCATCCGGTAATTGCCTGAGACCAGGAAGGCCGGCCCCGCAATGCCGGCCGGCAGGATCAGCGCCGCCGGCCCGTCCGAGGGGGGCAGCGCGCCGCCGTCCGCCCGGCGTACGCCCAGCGCGCTCCACGCGGCGGCCGGTTTGACCGTCTCCGTCGCGTCGGTGTCCAGGCTGGCGAGCGCGGCGTCGAAATGGGCCGGCAGGCGAACCTCGCGGCCCCAGCCGGCAGGTTGCCAGCCGACGGTCTTCATGTAGTTGGCGACGGAAGCCAGCGCGTCCGGCACGCTGGTCCAGATGTTCTTGCGGCCGTCGCCGTCCTGGTCGACCGCATATTTCAGGAAGGCGGACGGCATGAACTGCGTCTGGCCCATCGCACCGGCCCATGACCCGGTCATATGGGCGTTGTCGATGTCGCGGCGGTCCAGGATGGTCAGCGCGTCGAACATCTCCCCCCGGAACAGGGCGGCGCGCCGCCCGTCATAGGCCAAGGTCGCCAACGAACGGACGACCGAGAAATCGCCGGTATTGTGCCCGAAATCGCTCTCCATCCCCCAGAACGCCACCAGATAGCGGCCCGGCACGCCGTAGCGCGCCTCCAGCCGGTTCAGCAGGGCGGCATTCTGCTGCATCAAGGCGCGCCCCTTGGCGACCCGCGTATCGCTGATCGCGTTGTCCAGATAGTGCCAGAAGGTCTGGCTGAATTCCGGCTGCTTGCCGTCCAGCTCGACCACGCGCGGATTGGGCGCCAGCCCGGCAAAGGCCTGGTCCAGCGTCGCCTGACTGATGCCCCGGTGCAGCGCCTCTTGCCGCGCGCTCTCCAGCCAATCGGGAAAAGCAACCTCGGGCTGCGCCTGCGCGGCCGGCGCCTGCGGCGCGTTCATCGCCGTCGGCGCGCCGGTCTGCGAGGGCGTCTGGCAGGCCGCGATCAGCAGCACGGGGAGCGCTGCGAGGGCAATCCGTGCGCCGCGCTGTAGAGGGCTGGGTGTCATGGGCGATATCTCGGGTGGCGAATCGGAAGGCTTAGGATAACCTCGCCGGTGCAAGCGGCCAAAGCGCCGAAAGGGTCCGCGCACGGACGTGCGCCCGAAATGCTGGAGGAAACGGTATGAGCGTCGATCCCTATCTGGCGGACAAGTTCGCGCTACAGGAACTGTGCGCCAAATATTCCCGGGCCGTCGACCGGCGCGATTTCGAGTTGCTGCGCAGCCTCTATCACCCGGACAGCACCGACGAGCACGGCAACATGTTCGCGGGCGAGGGCGGCGATTTCGTCGCCTATGTCAGCCGGACCGTCACCCAGTTCGAAAGCACGTCGCATTACATCACCAACATGCTGTTCGCGGTCGACGGCAACACGGCGGAGGGCGAGATCTATAAGATCAATTACCACCGCACCAAGCCGCCGGAGCGGATGGAGATCGTCACCGGCAGCCGCTCGCACGACCGCTATGAAAAGCGCGATGGCGTGTGGAAATTCCTGTATCGCGGCATCACGCTGGACTGGGCCCGCCAGACCCCGGTCGACGACGCGGCCTATACCCATTTCGCCGCCGGCAGCCCACCCGGCCAGCCGGACGAAACCGACCTGTCTTATGCCCGCCTGTCGATGTTCATGCGCGGGGTGCTGTGAGGGTGAGTTCAGCTTGCGAAATAAGACGTCAAAGACGTATAATCCGTTAAATACGGAGAATTTATGAGAGAAGTGCCCACCAAGGAGTTCACCAAGAACTTCGGCCGCTACCGCGAGGTCGCGCAGCGCGAGCCGGTTGCCGTGTTGAACCATGGCCGTCCGACCGGCTATTTCATTTCAGCAATCGAATATGAGGAATTCCAGCGGCTCAGGGCGCTGTCGCGACGCTCGACCCGGACGGTCGACATGACCGAGGAAGAGATCGAGCAGATCGCGTCTACCCGGATGAGCCCGGAGCACGATCATCTTAATAGCCTGCTCGAGGACAAGTCGTCATAGCGATCCATGGCGATTCCTCCCCCGCAACCTGGCCTTGTTATCTCCTATTCGTTTCTCTGGAACTCGGAGCATCGTCAGGGTCGTCACGAGGGCACTAAAAATCGCCCCTGCGTCATCGTTATCTCGTCATTTAACGCAGCCGACGGCAAAACCATGGTGCGCGTTGCGCCCGTAACCCATACCCCGCCAGCGGATGCGGAGACGGCTGTCGAGATTCCGTCGGCGGTGAAACGGCATCTCGGCCTTGATGACCAGCGTTCCTGGGTCATGCTCGATGAAATGAACGTCTTTGCTTGGCCGGGTTTCGACCTGCGCCCAATCGGCCGACACTCAGACAGGTTCGATTACGGCTTCCTCCCGCCTCGCCTCTTCGTCGATCTGGTGAATCGCGTTCGTACGATTTGGCGTGCGGGAAAGGGAAAGCCCACGCCGCGCGACTGAACGCTTGCCCCGGGTCGCGCGACCGTTATGAGAAGCGAAACGGCGTGTGGAAATTCCTGTATCGCGGCATCACGCTGGACTGGGCCCGCCAGACCCCGGTCGACGACGCGGCCTATACCCATTTCGCCGCCGGCAGCCCACCAGGCCAGCCGGACGGAACCGACCTGTCTTATGCCCGCCTGTCGATGTTCATGCGCGGGGTGCTGTGACTGGTCCTGACCCGCACGCATGGCGGCGGTTCTTCCCGGTTTCTGGCCGCAACCCGGTTCGCGCAGGCATCGGTTTTCGCATTTTCCAGCAAAAGCCCGGTACACGGGACTCCAGAGCCCGGCGTACGGTACTTATGAGTAACATTTAACTCCTTGTGGTGACTGCCGTTTTATGATGACAATCGACATTACCCCGCAGAGATCGTCAACGATCCGGCCAAGGCGGGCGGAAACATAGGGAGGAAATCCGTGAAAAACTATAAATTTGCCGGTCTATTGGCCTGCACGGCGGTCGCCGCGCTCTGCCATCAATCCGCCTCGGCTCAGCAGGCCGCCGCCCCGGCGGCGTCCGGTACGGGAACCCTGGAAGAAATTGTCGTCACCGCGCAGAAGCGCAGCCAAAACCAGCAGGTGGTCCCTGTTGCGGTGACCGCGCTCAGCGCGACTGCGCTGGCGAATGCCAGAGTTCTGAATTCGACGGATCTCGCCGGCACGGTGCCCAACCTCTATATCATGCAGGGCGCCTCGATGAACGGCAACACGTCTACCCCGTGGCTGACCTTGCGCGGCATCGAGGCCAACAACACCGGCACGGTGCAGACGGACAGCGGCATCGGCTTCTATGTCGACGGCGTCTATGTCGCCCGCGCCTCGGGCCAGGTCTTCGACCTTGCCGACCTGGAGCAGATCGAAGTCCTACGCGGGCCGCAGGGCACGCTGTTCGGGCGTGACTCGGTCGGCGGCGCGATCAACTTCATCACCAAGGACCCGTCGGGCGAGTTCGGCGTGACCGAAGACCTGTCGTTCGGCAATCTGGGCGAGTTCCGGAACAAGACCAGGGTCGACTTCGACGAGTTGAATGGTTTCCGCCTGTCGCTTACCTATCTGCATGCGCAGACCGACGGGTACATAAAGAATCTGGACGCCGGGCACTATGTTGATCCGCGCGCGCTGACCAGCGGTACTGTCGGTGCGGGATATTCGGCGCGCAATCTCGGAGCATCGGATGCCGACGGGTTCATGGCAGCCGTCAAGTACGACCCGGAAGGGATCGAAGATCTGACCTTCAGGTTGAAGTTCGACTATACCGGCGACTACCAGACCCCGCCCGGGATCCAGATTCTGGGCATCGGGGCACCGGGAAACGGCGCCTATCCGCGGCCATACGGCTCAGGCGCATTTGGCAACCTCGCCAGGGCCCCAATCGTCGTCAGCACCACGCCTCAGGATTATCTTTCCAACTCGCAGGCGGAGCAGGTTTATCTGATGACTTACGGCACAAGCCTGACAACCTCATACGATCTCGGCGATAACATTCAGATGAAGGACATCCTCGCATATCGCGGGCTGCAGCAGTCCTTCGTTAGCCAGCTTGACGGCGGTAACGGCCTCGTCTCTCCCCTGGGGGGCGATTTCATCCCGTTCGTCAGCGCGGGCCAGGTGAACCAGCATCAGCTGAGCAACGAGTTCACCATGACGTTCAAGAGCCAATGGATTGATGTCACCGCCGGACAGCTCTATTTCCACGAGGAGTATCACTACGCCGACGGCCAGGCTGTTTTCCAACGTGCAGTTCATGGGCGTCTTCCCGGCCCTCCCATTGCGGGTGAAGTCGATGACGGCGACAATGACAGCGTTGCCGAATACGCCCAGATCACCGGGCATCTGCTGGACAATCTCGATATTGTCGGCGGCATTCGCTACACGCAAGACGGCAAGGAAGCCCGCTATCCCCTTCGTCCATTTCTGAACGCGGACGACCGGCATAACCGGGTCGACTGGCTGGGCGGCGTCAATTACCACCCGACCGACAATGTGCTCGTCTATGGCAAGGCCAGCAGCGGCTATATTTCGGGCGGGACATATAACGGCGTCAATTTCAGCCCTGAGTCTTTGACCCAGTTCGAAGTGGGTGAGAAGGCCGATCTGTTGGGCAAACAGTTGCGCGTCAACACCGCAGGGTTCTGGACGGACTATCGGCATTACCAGACCTTCGACTTCAACAAGCTTGACTGCAACGGGTTGGCGTTCGGTTGCATCGTGAATGCGGGTGCCGAGCGTATCTGGGGTTTTGAAACGGAGATCACGGCCGTTCCGTCGGACCGCCTGCAACTGTCGATGAATCTCGGCTACACGCGCTATTCGGTGGACGGCAACGAGAACCCCTCCGCGATCCCCGAGAACCATGCCCCCAAGGTGTCGCTCGGCGTGGCCGGTGACTACAATTTCGAGGAAATCAACGGCATGACGCCGTCCGCTAGGCTGGAGGTTCAATATAACAGCCTGGTCGACTGGGGCCCCACGGCCACCTCCGGCCGGGGCATATTGAACAGCTATAAGACGCCCGGACAGGTGATCCTGAACGCCCGCGTCAGCCTGGGGGACATTCCGATGGGCCCGGTTACCGGCAAGGTATCGCTCTGGGGCAAGAACATCACCGACCAGCGGTATTTCTCCGAAATCCTCCCTGGCGCGGTCGTCGGCTTCATAGACGGCAACGTCTCGCCGCCGGCGACCTATGGCGTGGATCTCTCGTTCAAATGGGGCGAGTCCGAGGCGGTGGCCGAACCGCCGGCGGCTTACGTTCCGCCGCCGGTCCAGGCTCCGGCCGCGCCGCGCAGCTATCTGGTGTTCTTCGACTTCAACAAGTCCGACCTGACCCCGCAAGCTGTCGAGATCGTCGATACGGCGGCGAAGAATGCCGGCCCGGCCAAGGTGACCCAACTGACGGTGACCGGTCACACGGATACGGTCGGTTCGGACGCCTACAATATGCGCCTGTCCCGCCGCCGTGCGGAATCGGTTGCGGCGCAACTCGAGAAGGACGGCATCGCGTCGTCGGAGATCGAGATCGTGGCCAAGGGCAAGCGCGACCTGCTGGTCCCGACCGGCGACGGGGTTCGCGAGCCGCAGAACCGCCGCGTGCAGATCGTCTATTCGGGTGGCCCGACCTCGTAACCAGCCAGCATCGGCAAACGAAAACGGCGCCTCGAAAGGGCGCCGTTTTTTGTTTGCGAATCTATCGAGGGCGTTGAACTCATTTTCTGTCTATGGACGGTACGGCAGCTCCGTAGGAGCGCATATGAAATTACCTTGTAGTATCGTCTCGAAAGACGACAGCGAGGGAACGTCACGATGCCTGGGGAAGAGCCATTGGAGGATTTCCGATTCACGCACCCAGGCTTCTGTCCCGCCTGCGAGCAACAGGTCGTGTTTTCCGCCGACGGTCCATATTTTCGGAACACGCTGATCTGTCCGGCCTGCGGGACCGGTCCCAGGCATCGCGCCCTGATGGCGACCTTGGTGCGGTATTTCCCCAACTGGCGGGAACTGCGCATCCATGAAAGCTCCGCGGGTTGGGACAAGGTCAGCCAACGTCTCGTGACGGAATGCGGCCGCTATCTTTGCTCCCAATACGACCTGCGCGTCCCGTTCGGCGAAACCGTCCCGACCGACGCCCCATCCGGCACATATCGCAGCGAGGATCTGGAGGCGCAGACCTTCGGGGACGAAATCTTCGACCTTGTGATCCTTCAGGATGTGTTCGAGCACATACTCCGGCCCGACCTGGCGATAAAGGAAATCGCGCGCACCCTGGTCGAGGGCGGCGCCGTCATCATGACGGTGCCGATCATCAAACAGCTTGACCCGTCGATTCGCCGGGCCGCGATGGTCGACGGCAAACTCGTGCATTTCCACGAACCGGAATATCACGGCAACCCGGTCGGCGATGAGGGCTCCCTGGTCACGATCGATTGGGGGTACGAGATTGTCTCTTACCTCCAGCATCATTCCGGGCTGGCGTTTCAGATGATCAAGATCGACGATATCGATCGTGGTATAAGAGCCGACCTCAATGAGGTTCTGATCGGTTTCAAGCGCCCGATCCCGGTCCTTTAGCCCGGACCTTCAACGGAAGGCGCAAACAAGTTCTCGGCGCAAATCCAGAAGGATTTCTTCGAGTTTCACATTAAAACATCCGAACCCATAAACCCCCGTGCTACCCTCCCCTAAGGCGCCCGGAAACAGGGCGCCAAAACGGGGAAGACCAATGCCGATCAACACCGCCAACGGCCCGATCGAGGCGCATGCTCTGGGGCGCACCCTGATGCACGAGCATCTGGTCATCGGGATGCCGGGCTGGGAAAGCGACACGAAAGCCCCGGCCCCCGATTTCCGCAGCATGGTCGCCGCCTGCGTCGACCGCATCGAGGAGCTGAAATCCGCCGGGTTCGGCACCATCCTGGACCCGTGCCCCAACGACCTGGGGCGCAATGCCGACCTGATGGGCGAGGTGGCGGCGCGGACCGGGTTCAACGTGGTCTTCGCCACCGGGCTCTATAACGAGCACCATGGCGGATCGTCCTATTGGAACATGGTGTTCGCCACCGACCCAGACGCCGACAAGCGCCTTGCCGACCTGTTCGTTCATGAGATCCAGAACGGCGTGCGCGGCGCGGGCATCAAGCCCGGCGTGATCAAGATCGGCACCTCGCACCCGCCGTTCTCCGACTATGAGAAGCGCGTGTTCAAGGCCGCGGCCACGGCCTCGATCGCCACCGGCGTGCCGATCACCACCCATACCGATGTCGTGCTGGGCGACGAGCAGCTGGCCCTTCTCACCAGCCTGGGCGTGCCGGCGTCGCAGATCGTCATCGGCCATTGCTGCGACAATGGCGACCACGCCTATCACAAACGCATCGTCGACGGCGGCGCCTTCGTCGGCTTCGACCGCTTCGGCATCACCAACATCCGAACCGACGAGCAGCGGGTCGAAGCGCTGATGCGGCTGCGGCAAGACGATGCGCTGGGCAGCGTGATCATCTCCCACGACACGGTCTGCAACTGGCTGGGCAACATGTTCCCGCCCGCGATCATGGCCCGCTTCAACCTGACCCACCACCCGCTGCACTTCACCCGCAACATCGCGCCGAAACTGAAGGGCGCGGGCATGAGCGCGGGGGAGATCGAGGGGATGCTGGTGGATAATCCGCGGCGGTATTTCGGTGGGGCGAATGGGTGAAGCAAACCCCAGCCCTATTCACTGGGAATATCATGCTTCGCAAACACTGCGCTGGGTTTAGCGTCGGAACCAGCGCCACCCCTTCGAGAAAAGAAAGAACAGAGCCCCGACCGTAGGGGTTATCCAAGGATACATATTCGTGTGCGCGACGAAATCGGATTCCGGGATAACGCCCGGAAAACCGTCGGAAAGAACGCCCAAAGGACGATACCGAAAAGCGCCGTGCCGGATGGAAATTACGGTAGCAGCTACTATTTTGGCGAGCGCGGAGGAAACCCGCGCGCTCAGACAGGGAGCCCAAGATTATGTGCCGCAACATCAAGACACTGCATAATTTCGAGCCGCCGGCGAATGCGGAGGAAATCCGCGCGTCGGCGCTGCAATTCGTGCGCAAGCTTTCCGGTTTTACGCATCCTTCAAAGGCAAACGAGCTTGCGTTCAACCGGGCGGTCGAGGCGGTGACCGCGGCCGCCGACGAGCTTCTGGGTTCGTTGCACACCCATCAGCCGCCGCGCGACCGCGCCGTGGAGGCCGCGAAGGCGCGCGCCCGTTCGGCGCAACGTTTCGGGGCGTGAAGGGTGACATTTGCGACCCAAGGGCTGGCCGCCCTCATCCAAGCCGAACGATTGCTGATGGAACACGCCATCGCCGAGGCTGAGGCCGGCTTTTCCGAGGGTGGCCTGCCGATCGGGGCGGTGCTGGCGCGGGGCGACCTGCTTCTGGGAAAGGGTCACAACCGCCGCATGCAACAGGGCGATCCGATTGCGCATGGCGAGATGGATTGCCTGCGCAATGCCGGCCGCCAGCGGACGTACCGGGACCTGACTTTGTTCACGACTCTCAGCGCCGGCACGATCGTGCAGTTCAAGATTCCCAGGGTGATTATCGGCGAAAACCGGACGTTCGGCGGAAACGAGGCATTCCTCGCGGCGCACGGCGTCGCGATTGTGATCCTCGACGAGCCGCGCTGCATATCGCTGATGGAGCGATTCCAGGCCGCCTATCCCGACATCTGGAATGAGGACATCGGGGAATAGCGGGAATCGCCGTCAATAATTTTGCACACCGTGACCCGATCTATCCGGGGAATATCCGCCCCGCCTCCTGACGCCTCGTACCGTAACCAGGCGATCCGCCGCAGGTTCACGATCGACCATCCCAGTGTCTGGAGCAGCCATGGCCGACATCGAACCGCGCAAGGGAATGCCGGATTCGCAGTTGAAAAGAGACAACATTTATTTCCCGGCGCAGATGACGCGCAGCGGCATATATTTAAAATATTGTGATTAATAAATATTCAACTCATATTAGCATGATATTGCGATGAAATTATAAGTCTTTGTTAAAATTTATTATCGACAACAAAGTTATCCACATTGAAACACCTGGAATTAATCTATGTTAATATAATAGTTAATTCCCAAATTTTTCTTTATTCTGGAACCTCGATTGCTTGTCGACCGTTCCCCCTAAGTATTTCTTCCACGCTGACATCACGGCGTATTTTCGCAAGGCGCCGTGATGAAACATCGGCTCGGGATACCAAAGTGCCGATCTGTTAAGCTTGAGGCGCCGTTGAACCTGGATCGCGTAACATCGGAAGACCATAACGCCAAGGCCGAACGTCGCGCGTCACCGCTTGCGGATATGATCGAACGCGTTGCGTCAGGCGACCAATGTGCATTTCAGGCGCTTTACTGCCAAACCGCGTCGCGACTGCTGGACATTGCGCGCCGGATTTTAGCGCGGAAGACCGATGCGGAGGACGTGCTGCAGGAGGCGTTTTTTATCGTCTGGACCAAAGCGGGGGCCTTCGACAGACGGAAGGGACATGCCCTCGGATGGTTGACGACCATAATCCGGCACTGTTCGCTGGACCGTCTTCGAAAAGATCGGCCCGCCACGCGCTTGGCGCAAATCGATCTCGATTTGCTGCCGGATTCCGGGCCGAGCCCTTTTCAGATAGCCGCGCAGAATAGCGATTTGAGGGCTATAGCCCGCACGCTTTCGTCACTCAGACCCGGTCCCCGGGCTGCTTTCCAGGCCGTCTTCTTCGATGAACTGACCCATGCCGAATTCGCGGCTCGAAACGATGTGCCGCTCGGTACAGCCAAAACTTGGATACGGAAAAGTTTGACAGAGATGAAAGCGAGCGTCCGCTAGCCGAACGCGCAAAGCGACGTGGGAACTGCGAAGCAACATGACACACACCGATCCCGCCACACCGAAACTTTTTCCGATCAGACCTCTCTCGCGGAGGTTTCTGGAGTCTCTCGATGTGGTGTTGGACATCGCACTGGAAGACGGCAAGGTTGTCGCGGCCGCCGAAGCGTCCAATCGTCAGGGCATTCCGCATCGGTACCTTGCGCCGACGTTCAACCGCCTAGTTGCGTCCGGTTATCTGCAAGGCGTTCGCGGACCCAAAGGTGGCTATAGGCTCGCCCGCGAACCATCGAATGTAACGCTTGCGGCAATCCTCGAAGCTGCGACGCCCGATACGGAGAAATCTGACCGCGAAGCCTCAAGCCATTCCGCGCACCGCGTTGTCGCTGAACTGATCGCAGGACTTAAGGCCAAGTGGCTCGAAGATTTGGCCGCGATCACCCTCGCAGACCTGATCAAGCGCGCCAAGGAGACGTTCCGCCAACCTGCCGCCGTTACGGCGTTGATCGAAGATCAGCCCATGAACCGATCAGCATCGGAAGCGCGCTCGGGCAACCGATTTCCTGAGCATCCAAGAAAATAACGCCGACATGCGCATGCACGCTCAGGCTGCGGAAACGCTTGCGGCGGCCGAAAACGACTGGGAACGCCGCGCGTTCGAAAAACAGCTCCTCGGTATTCTGCCGGATATGCGCGCCTTTGCGCGCTTTCTGACTCGCGACCCGACCGATGCGGACGACATCGTACAGGAAGCAGTCATGCGCGGATTGCGCTCTTATAAAACGTTCGATCTCGACACGAATATCAAGGCGTGGATGTTCTGCATCATTCGAAACGCGCACATCAACAGTCTGCGCCGCACGCGCCCGGAACCTCTCGACCTCGTGATAACCGACCGGCTGACGGTCAGGGCAAATCAGGATGACAATCTTGAATTGCAGGAAGTGCTCGCGGCTCTCGACACGCTGTCGCCAGATCACCGTGAGGTGATCACCCTCGTCCGCGCAGGAGGAGTGACTTATGAAGACGCCGCGGCGATCATGAACTGTAAGATCGGCACGATTAAAAGCCGTCTTTCCCGTGCCGATGAGGCGCTTCGTGCGGCCCTCGGTAAAGATTTCCGCGCGCCGCGCAAGTTGCCGGGACAGACCCGGCCTAAAGAGATATTTGCTTAAAATTCCGATCTTTACCGGAAAATCGGCATCCGCGCGGCACCCCCAAGGGTGGCGGCGACTACGGTCAGGATCGTTCAGGCGTCGATCGGTGGCGCCGTATGCTCCGCGGCCGTAAAGGTCAGCGTAAACAATGCCCGACCGGTTTGGTCGGTGACCTCCACCTTCCACAGCCCGCCGTCCCAAAACTCCCGGCCGATTTCGCGCAGCAACTCACCACTGAGTCGAACGGCTTCGGCCTGAGCCTCGAAGATGCCGCTGAGCTCGGTCCCCTCGGGATCGGGAACGGAGACGCCATCATGAACATGGAAGAAAAATCGCGGCACGCAGACTCCCACCGGTCGGGGGGGGGGGAGCATAGCGATACTCTCTGTCGCCGAATCCCGTTATACGCGCCGGCGATAATTAACTATATGGGCTACTCCGGCGGCAAAGCAACAGACCACCGAAAGCGCCGACCGATTTATGCGATGATTCACGGCAAAGTTCTCAATAACGTCCCATTGAGATGTAAATAATCTGGAGTAAATCCTGCTAGATTCTGCAGTTTTTTAAGGTCAATAATCGTCACATTCTTACCGTGTAACGTGATTAAACCAAGATGTCTCAATGAATTTATTACACGATTCATATGAACATTGGTGACTGCAACTGTATCGGCAAGTTCGACCTGCGTCACCGGAAGCTCGAACCGGTCATTCTCGACCAACCCAACGATACGGAGGCGCAGAACCATCTCGCATAATAAATGCGCGACGCGCTCGACCGCCCTGCGCCGGCCGATATTGGATATCCATTCGCGCGATATCGATTCATCGACCAGCGTCGACCACCACAATGCACGCGCGATCCCTGGGTGATGGTCGGTCATGCGCAAGATGTCCGCGGCGGACAGTTCCGCAACCTTGCACGCCGACAGGGTCGCGATCGTATGATCCATGCGTTTCAGGATGAAGATATGCGGATTGCAGAGGTCGCCAGGAACCATATAGGCGACGATCTGGCGGGCGCCGTCGGCGAGTATTTTATAGCGATAGGCAAAGCCCGCCATCAGAACATGCACCGTCGAGGGCCGATCGCCCTCGAGAATCAGATCGGTATGGGGCTTTACGTCGGAGACAGTGGCAGTTACCCGTCCCAGGATCTGCTTTTCAGTTTCTGAAAGTTGACCGCAACGTGCGAGTTTTTCAACAAACGGATTCAGCACCGATCACCTTCGCCCTGCTCAACGATATGCGGCCGACGCTGCCCACTTGGGTTCCAGCAGTATAATCCCAGCATCGCTGCTCAATTCGACCGGATAAGTTGCCAGCACGGACAAAGCGCCGACTCGCTTTAGCGAGCCAACCGCAGACTGACGTGCTAAGCGTAAATGGCATGACAACTAATAACATAGGTTAATTGTCCGCGGCTTAAATCGCCGGTTAGTCAAGAATATTTGAGGCGCGGCCCAGGTTCGGCTGGTGGCCGGCTATGTTAACCCATGTTATCGCTGCGTTGCAGCGAACATGCGATCCTAGGATATCGCTTAAACGGAGGTTTGGCATAAGCGATGGAGAGCGCGCCTTGCTCCCGCCTCGAAGGGGAGCACCCATGGATAAGCTGGACTTTACAGAATTGGCCCAAAGCTTGGCGTCACAGCGAGAAGCCGACCGGCGTTATGCGCGCTTGCTGCAGCGCGCAGGATATTTGCTTGGGCTCACCGGCGCATGCCCAGGGCCGGCCTCCGAAAATGCCGCTGCCGATGAACCGTGCCGGACTCACGCCTTTCCTTCTCCAGATTCGTAACCGCGGTGACGCGGTGCCGGGCGAGACGATTGAGGAAAAAGCGTTTCTGGACAAGGCGATTGAAGCGGAACGGGCGGCCGCGACCTGCCGGAATCCCGATAAAAAAGCCGATTTCCTTCAAATCGCCGAAGGGTGGCGGTGGATGGCAGAACGCGCAAAACGACGTGCACGCCGGCAAGCCACATGACGAAATTGCCGCCCGTCATTTATTGAAGACGATCAGTTCCTCGACCAACTCTAATGCCGCAGCCCTCTCGATCGTCTCGAGATTTGCAAACAGGTCAAGCGCGATTTCGCGGATGGATGCGTTGAACGAGCGTCACGTAAAACCGGGTTGGCCGTCCCCGGTCATCAAAACCCGGCCGGCGCTTTCGAATGTGCCCTCGTTCAGGAACGCATGCTGCGGCACGACCAGCGCGTCGCGCAGATAGCGCGACAGCGGATGGCGGGTGAAAATCCCCGCGGTGCCCGACAGTCTATAGGCAATGCGGGTCGCCTCGGCGGCGGTGTGGGCGGCATGGCTGGCGGCCAGGCGGATCAACGCTTTCTGCTCGGTCGACAGCGCATCGCCGCCGGTCAGGGTTTGCCAGGCGCAATCGGTCGTTTCATAGAAGAAGGCGCGCGCCGAGCGCAGCATCGCCTCCGCCTTGCCAAGCTCCAGGTGAACATAAGGCCGGTCGGCCAAGGGGGGCGCACCGGTGATCGATCCCGCCTCCGACGTGCGCCC
The DNA here is from genome assembly GCA_965276835.1 of Alphaproteobacteria bacterium. GTDB lineage: Bacteria > Pseudomonadota > Alphaproteobacteria > BOG-932 > Roseiterribacteraceae > BOG-932. Next base: position 4,442,228 of record OZ255631.1, on the reverse strand, counting down.
GGCGACCTCATCCAGGGCGGCGCGGGCCACGCCCAGCCCGACGGCGGCCAGAACCTGGGCCGCCAGGCCGAGCGGCGGGTATCGGTAAAGCGGCGCGTCGAGTGACGGGGGCCCGCCGCGCACAAAGGTCCATGCCTCGGGCACCAGGGCATCGTGGACGACCAGATCGTGGCTGCCCGTGGCGGCCAGCCCGATGACATCCCAATTCTCCTCGACGGTGAATTTCGCGCGCGGCAACACCGCCATGCGTGGAGGCCGCGCCGCGCCAGCGGTCTCTTCCGGCGTCACGATCCCCACGCCGGCAAGGGAGGCGCATGTGCTGCCGCTGGCGAATGTCCAGCGGCCGCTGACCATGAGGCCGCCATCCGCCCGGGTTGCCGGCTGCGGCGGGAAGACGCCCAACGCGAAGACGACATCCGGTCCGGCTTCATAGATTTCCTGCTGGGTCTCGACGGGTAATGCCGCAAGATAGGTCGGCATGGAGCCAAAGCTGGCGACCCAGCCGGTGGATCCGTCGGCGGTCGAAATCGCCTCGACGATCCGGCAGAATTCCGCCGGCGGCATCTCGTCGCCGCCGAACCGGCGCGCGACCATGGCCCGATAGATGCCGGCCGATTTCAGCGTCTCGATCATATCTGCCGGCACATGGCCCAACCGTTCGAATTCGTCGCGACGGGCGCGGATTTCCGCGAGCATGTTCGCGAAGGCGGGAAGGTGCGCGGCGATCGTGTCCATGGCTCGTTCCTCTGCAACCGGCCGCGTGACCTGCGGTACGTTGCGCAGGATAGGAGGCTTTCGACACCCGGCGAAAGCAAGATAATGCCGAAAACGCTGTTGCAACGTGCGGTAAACGCACCGCAATGCGGTAAAACCGATGCGTGAACTGTGCTGAAAATCGGAGAATCGCGGGCTGTAAAACGCAGGAAATCCGGAGAATCCATGGCCGATCCGGCCGCGCCGCACGAAAATCATTGACATTTAGTTCGTTCTATGTTCTTTCTATGTCCATGGACGTCCCGTTGCCCATATGCGCACTCCCAAACCCGTCCGGCACCGCCGGATGGCGCCGCGAAGCCGCGCCCGCGCCCGACCGGGAAGTCAGGCTGACCGATCTGCAATTGGCCCAACTGGCGCGCATGCGCGAGATCGGCATGGCGCAACTGGAGGATCTGGATGAGGAACGCGACAAGCCGGTCGAAAAACGCGCCTCCGTCACCGCACGGGTCCAGTCGTTCGACAAAATCTCCAGGGCGATCCGCCAGATCATGGCGTTCGAGCAGGAGACCATCGGCCTGCGCGAAAAGCGCGTCAGGCTGGTCGAGACCGAGCGGGCTGTCGCGCGCCGGGCCACGGTGCAGCAGTCCGTCGACCGCTCGCTGGCCGCCATCAAGCCGCAGCTCGACCGCAGGGGCCGGGAACGGCTGCTCGGCGACCTGTTCGTCGACTACAGGAAATTCGCCACCGGCAGCATTCCCGAGCTGATCGAGAGTATCTGCAAGGATCTGGGCATTCCGGCCGACCTGACCCTTTGGGAAGAGCCGAAATACGACGACATTGCCCTGCCCGCCGGCTTCGACTGGGTCGTTCCGGTCAACGGCGACAAGCCCTATACGGTAGTCGTCACCCCCGGCGGCATCAAAGTTCGCCAGCCGTTCGATTCACCCCTGGTCAACCGCCACGGCGGCGACCCGCCCGACGGGTAGAGGTGGTTTCGGTCCCGCTCGCGCCTTTTGCTTGTCCTCTCATCCAAATGCCCGCAGCCCCACGCGTTTCGCGAATATGGGGCCGCTTCCGCATGTGGACGCGCATACCCTCTTATACCTCGCCCCTCGGGGGAAAGTTAAAGACGGTCTATAAATGTCCCCAGATTAAACCAAGTTACTCTTGGCACCCCTCTCGGTTAAACATCCGCCGTTTCAATGGTTTCTATCTATCCACAGAAAAGCAAAAGACTTTGCCTTAAAATGACCTTGGAACGGGATCAGGATCCACCGGTTCATTCCTCGGACATCAGCGTCACCCACCGCGGTTCTTTGTGAAAATCGAACCGAGCGATCCCAAGCCCCGATCGCCCTCGGCGCCGAAGTCCTGAATGGGGCGGTAAAGGAGAACAACATGAAACGCATTATTATGGCGTCGACCCTGGCCCTGACCGTTGCCTTCGCGGGCGCTGCATTCGCCCAGGAAGCCACCACATCGACCACGACCACCACCCGCACCGTCGAGCTGACGCCCGAGCAGCGGACTGTGGTTCACGACTATGTCGTAAAGGACACCCGCCCGTCGTTCGCGGTGCAGGACTTTGAAGTCCGTACCGGTGCGATTCTGCCGCCGAACGTCACCTTCTATGACGTACCGAACGTGCAGCGTTATCGCTACAGCTACGTCAACAACCACCGCGTGATCGTCGATCCGCAGACCCGCGCGGTTGTCGAAGTTATCGAGTAACGACGAATTCCGGGGCTGCGGCATCGGTCGCAGCCCCGCGCTTTCGACGAAAATAAATTCCCCTATTCTCGGGGCGCGAGGCCGGTAATGAATTGAACCGTCTTGGCGGTTAAACATCTGCCGTTTCGATGACCTCCGAACGCGACTTCACCTTGACCAAAACCCGTGCGGCCCCTAACTCTCCGCGCATCATGGATACTGCCGCCCCCAATATCGACATCAAGCTGCCCGACGGCAGCATCCGCAACTTTCCGCGCGGCGTTACGGGCGGCGAAATCGCGGCGGCCATCGGGCCTGGTTTGGCGAAGGTTGCGCTGGCGGCCAAGGTCGACGGGCACGTACAGGATATCGATCTGCCGATCGACCACGACGCCGATGTCGCCATCGTCACCCGCACCTCGCCCGAGGCGCTGGAGCTGATCCGCCACGACGCGGCGCATGTGCTGGCCGAGGCGGTGCAGCGGCTTTATCCCGGCACCCAGGTCACTATCGGCCCGAATATCGAGGACGGGTTCTATTACGACTTCGCCCGCGACACCCCCTTCACCCCGGACGATCTGGAAAAGATCGAGGCCGAGATGCAGAAGGTGGTCGACCGTAATTCCCCCATCGTCCGCGAAGTGTGGGACCGCGACGAAGCCATTGCCTATTTCAAATCCAAGGGCGAGCTGTTCAAGGCGGAGCTGATCGAAGGCTTTCCGGCGGGCGAGCCGACCACCGTCTACCGCCAGGGCGACTGGCTCGACCTGTGCCGTGGGCCGCATATGGCCACCACCGGCAAGATGGGCAAAGCCTTCAAGCTGACCAAGCTGGCGGGCGCCTATTGGCGGGGCGACAGCCGCAATCCGATGCTCCAGCGCATCTATGGCACAGCGTGGCGCGACCAGAAGGAACTGGACGCCTATCTGCATATGATCGAGGAGGCGGAGAAGCGCGACCATCGCCGCCTGGGCCGCGAGATGGATTTGTACCATCTGCAGGAAGAGGCCGCCGGCAGCGTGTTCTGGCATCCCAAGGGCTGGACGCTCTACCGGACCCTGGAAAACTATCTGCGGCGCAAGCTCGATGCCGGCGGCTATGTCGAGGTGCGGACCCCGCAGCTGTTCGAGAAGTCGCTGTTCGAGGCGTCGGGCCATTGGGGCACCTATGGCCACAACATGTTCAAGGTCGAGGTCGGCCACGGCCACGAACATGAGGAAGTGCGCCAATACGGCATCAAGCCGATGAACTGCCCGGCCCATGTGCAGATTTATCGCCAGGGCCTGAAATCCTATCGTGACCTGCCGCTGCGCATGGCCGAATTCGGGTCATGCCACCGCAACGAGCCGTCGGGCGCGCTGCACGGCATCATGCGGGTACGCCAGTTCACCCAGGACGACGCTCATATCTTCTGCACCCAGGACCAGGTGGTGTCCGAAACGCAACAGTTCTGCGAGTTGCTGAAGCAGGTTTATGACGATCTGGGCTTTACCGATGTGAAGGTGAAGCTGGCACTGCGCCCCGATCAGCGGATCGGCACCGAGGAATCGTGGGACAAGGCCGAGCACGACCTGGCCGTTGCCGCCAAGGCGGCGGGGCTTGAGGTTGAAAACCTGCCCGGCGAAGGCGCGTTCTATGGGCCTAAGCTGGAATTCCACCTGACCGACGCCATCGGCCGGGGCTGGCAGTGCGGCACCCTGCAGCTCGACCCCAACATGCCGGAGCGGCTGAACGCCGAATATGTCGATGCCGACGGGCAGCGCAAACGCCCGGTCATGCTGCATCGGGCGATCTTCGGCTCAGTCGAGCGCTTTATCGGCATCCTGGTCGAACACTATGCCGGTCGCCTGCCGGGCTGGCTGGCGCCGGTGCAGGTGGTGGTCGCGACCATCACCCAAGACGCCGATCATTATGCCGAGGAAGTCCTCCAGCGGCTGAAGGCGGCGGGCATCCGTGCCGTCACCGATCTGCGCAACGAAAAGATCAATTACAAGATTCGCGAGCACAGCCTGGCGAAGGTACCGGTCATCGCTGTGGTCGGAAAGCGAGAGGCGGCGGAACGGACTGTTGCACTTAGGACACTAGGGGCGGAAAAACAGGAATTCATGCCCCTCGACAATGCGGTCCGGCATCTCGATGTAACTATGGCGACACCCCTGGATCGTGTAAGCTAGGGGATTGATGGAAATTGATACAGGGGACACTCCATAGCTAGATTTGGGAACGATGCGCCGTCTCGTGATGGGCCGCGCGTCAACTACGAGATCAACGTGCCGTCGGTGCGTTTGGTCGGGCCGGACGGCGAAATGATTGGAATCGTGCCGATCCGCGACGCGATAGCCCAGGCAGAAGAGACGGGATTCGATCTGGTCGAAATCTCGCCCAATGCCGAACCGCCGGTCTGCAAACTGCTCGATTTCGGCAAGTTCAAATACGAACAGCAGAAAAAGAAGAACGAAGCCCGCAAGAAGCAAAAGATCATCGAGGTGAAGGAAATCAAGCTTCGCCCGAACATCGACGATCATGATTATGACGTCAAAATGCGCGCGGCGACCAACTTCCTGGACGAAGGCGACAAGGTGAAGGTCACCATGCGCTTTCGCGGCCGCGAAATGATGCACCAGGATCTGGGCATGAACGTGCTGATGCGCGTGAAGGATCAGCTGGACCCATTAGCCAAGGTCGAGCAGACCCCGCAGCTGGAAGGCCGGCAGATGACGATGGTGCTGGCGCCAAGATAACGCGCCGGCATTTTCGCTGGAAAACCCATGAAAAAACGACCGACCGTCAGGCTGCAGCCACGGCACGATGCCCGGCTGCGGCACGGGTATCCCTGGGCCTTTTCCAACGAAATCGCGATGGATGCGGAGGCGAAGGCCATCCCGCCCGGCACCGCCGTCACGCTGACCAACGCGGGCGGCGACCGGCTGGGCGTGGGCTTCTTCAACCCGCATACGCTGATCGCCGCGCGGGTTCTGACGACCGACACCGAAACCGTCATCGGCAAGGATTTCTTCCTAGGGAAGCTGCGGGCGGCGCTTGCCTTGCGCGAACGGCTTTATCCCGAACCCTATTACCGCCTGATCCACGCCGAGGCCGACGGCATCCCGGCCACGATAATCGACCGGATGGGCGACGTCTTCGTCGTCCAGCTGAACGCCGCCGGTCCCGAACTGGCGGCCGCCGACATCCTGGCCGCCTTGGTCGAACTGTTCGCGCCCAGGGCGATCATCCTGAAGAACGACAGCCCGGCCCGTACGCTTGAGGGGCTGCCGGCGGAAACCCGGCTGGCCCACGGCGCGCTGGACGGGCCGGTGACGCTGGTCGAGAACGACGCCAAGTTCCAGATCGACCCGCTGGAGGGGCAGAAGACCGGCTGGTTCTATGACCAGCGCGATAGCCGCGTCTTCGTCGCGCGCCTCTGCCGGGGCGCAAAGATGCTAGACGCCTATTGCTACGGCGGCGGCTTCGGCATCGCCGCGGCCATAGGCGGGGCGGCGTCGGTCACATTGCTGGACCGGTCCGCCGGCGCGCTGGAATCCGCCGCCCGCTCCGCGGCGCTGAACGGCGTGGCGGATCGCTGCGTCATCCGCCAGCAAGAGGTCTTCGCCGCCTTGGATGAGATGGCGGCCAAGGGCGAGCGCTTCGACGTCGTGGTGATCGACCCGCCCGCTTTCGCCAAATCGCGCAAGGATATTCCCCAGGCGATCCAGGGTTACCGTAAGCTGGTGCGGCAGGCGGCGGGGCTCGTCGTGCCTGGCGGCATCCTGTTCGCCGCATCCTGCAGCCACAATGTCGGCGTGCCGGAATTCGCCGAGGCCGTCGCACGCGGGCTGACCGATGCCAAGCGGACCGGCCGCATCCTGCGCCAGGCAGGTGCCGGAGCCGATCATCCGGTCCACCCGATGCTGCCGGAAAGCGCGTATTTGAAATCGCTGACATTAGCGCTCGACTGACCCTCATGGCCGAACTCACCGTCACGATCGATCATGTGGGTGCGCTGGGCGACGGCGTGGCTGAGAGCGCGTCCGGCCGGCTGCATGTGCCCTTTACCGCGCCGGGCGACCGCGTGCGCGTCATGCCGTTGGCCAAGGGCAAGGCGCAGCTTCTCGAGGTTCTCGAGGGGGGACCTAATCGCGTCACGCCGCCGTGCCGCCATTTCGGCCGCTGCGGTGGCTGTGCCCTGCAGCACCTGGACACGGATTTCATCGCGGACTGGAAACGACAGCGTATTGTCGAGGCTCTGTCGCGCGCCGGGCTGAACGACGTCTATGTCGACCCGGCGATCGCCATCCCACCGGGAACCCGCCGCCGCGCAACCTTGGCCGCGACACGGCCCGGCAAGCGCGTCCTGATCGGTTTCGCCGAACGCGCATCGCACCGGCTCGTCGACCTGACCGAATGCGCCGTCATGCGACCGGAACTGGTCGCATTGGTCGGGCCGCTGCGGGCGCAACTGCCCACGCTGTTGAATGCCGGCGAGAGCGCCGATTTCGCCCTGACATGGACCGAGACCGGCATCGACTGCATCATGATCCGGGAACGCCCGCTGACCCTGGCCGACCGCGAAGCGCTTGCCGCGTTCGGCGAGGCCGCCGACCTGGCGCGCATCGCCTGGCGGGCGACACCCATGAAGCCGGCCGAACCGGTCGCCGCGCGGCGGGCGCCCGCGGTCCGCATGGCGGATCGGGCCGTGCCGCTCTCCGCCGGGACGTTCCTGCAGCCCAGCGCCGAGGGTCAGAACGCCTTGGTGGCGCAGGTGCTCGGCGCGCTGAAAGGCGCAAGCGGGCCGATCGCCGATCTGTTCTGCGGGTTGGGCACCTTCGCCCTGCCGGTATCGGCGATCGCGCCGGTCACTGCTTATGACACCGATGCACCCGGCATCGCGGCTTTGAACGCGGCGGCGCGCGGTCTGCCGGTCAAGGCCGTGGCGCGGGACTTGTTCCGGGAACCGGTGACATCGCGCGAGTTCGCCGATTTCAACGCCGCGATTCTCGACCCGCCCCGCGCCGGGGCTGAAACACAGGCGCGGATGCTGGCCGACTCCGGCGTCGAGACCATCGTCTATGTGTCGTGCAGCCCGGTCAGCTTCGCACGCGACGCGGCGATCCTGGGCGCCGGGGACTATGAGCTGGAGCAGGTTACGCCGGTCGACCAGTTCCAGTGGTCACCCCACACGGAACTGGTCGGTATTTTCCGGCGCTGAGCCTCTCGGGCGGCGCCGGTCAGCCCTTCGAAAGTTTGTCGGCCAGCGCCTGCGCGTCGGCCTTGCTCTCGAAGTCGCGGCCGCCCGCCAGTGCTTTCTTCAACAGATCGGACGCTTCGGTCTTCTTGCCACTGGCGTCCAGCGCGAAGGCCAGATGATATTGCATGTCGGGATCGTTGGGCGACGCCGCCTGCGCTTGCTCCAGGAACTTGAGCCCGCCGGCCGTGTCGCCGGTCTTCACCATGATCCAGCCCAGCGTATCGCCGATCGCCGCGTTGGCCGGGGCGGCGATATGGGCTTTCTTGGCGAATTCCAGCGCCCGCGGATCGCTCGACTTCTGGTAAATGACCGCCAGATTGTTGAGGATCAGCGGATCGTTCGCATGATCGCCGGTCAGCAAGGCTTCGTACTTGACCTTTGCCGTCGGGTAATCCTGCTGGCCCAGAGCGAAATTCGCCACGGCGAACTTCGCCGGAATGTCGTCCGGATGCGCGGTCGCCCAATCGTTCAGGATCTTGCCGGCCTCAGCCGGCTTCCCATCGCGCAGGTCGGAGGCTGAGATGCGTTCCGCCAGGACGATCGACGGATGCGTCTGGAACGCCTTCTGATAGGCGGCTTTCGAATCGGCCGGACGCTTGAGCGAGATCAGATAGTCCCCCTCAAGCGCCTGAGCCGCCGGCTGATCCGGCATCTGCTGCGCCAGGCGCTGCGCCGCGGCGATCGCGTCATCGGGATTGCGCAGTCCCAGAAGCCTGATCTCCTCGGCGGCAAGACCGATATTGTTCGGGTCGAGCTTGCGCGCTTCGCCGATCGAGGCGACGGCGCCGGGCAGATCGCCGGCCTTTTCCTGAGCGACGGCAAGGTCACGCTTGGCCGCCGGGTCCTGCGGCTGAAGCTCTGCCAAGCGCTGCAGGCTGACGACCGCATCCTTGAACGCGCCTTTCTGCAGTTCCACTTCGCCCCGCATGGCAAACAGGCGCGGCTCGTTGGGCAGACGCACCTGCATGTCGCGAATCGTCGACAGTCCGTCGTCCCAATCCTTCTTGGCGATCAGCGCCTGGATCAGGCCGAGGGCGACGGCGACATTCTCCGCCGACGCTTTGTGCGCCTTCATCCAGAGGTCGGCCGATTTGTCGATTTGGCCCTGGCTGACATACAGGTTGCTGAGATTCTGGAGCGCCGGAATATTGGCCGGATCCTTGGCCAGAACCGTCTGGTACATCTCGACGGATTTGTCCCGCTGCCCTTCGACCGCATAGACGTAGGCGAGTTGGAGCTTGGTCGGAACATAATCGGGGAATTGCTTGGCGAGTGCCGTATATGCCGCCTCCGCGCCCGGAATGTCCTGCGCGGCCAAGGCAACCGAGCCCGACAGGTTGGCGGCGACCGGATCGTTCGGCGCCGCCTTGCGCATGTCATCGACCAGCCTCTTCGCTTTGTCGAAATCGCGCGCTCGCGTGTAGACCTGAACCAAGGCTTGGGATGTTTGCGGGTCCCCAGGCGTCATCTGCAGCGCCTTCTCAAGTTCGGCCGTGCCTTTGTCGACCTGCCCCTGCGAAATATGGTTAAGCGCCAGCCCGCGGAGAATCCCCGCATCGTTCGGTGCAAGCTTATTGGCCCGGTCAAACGCGTCCACCGCCTGCTGCGATTTGCCGAGCTGCATATAAGCCTGCCCCAGCATGCCAAGCGAACCTGCGTCGTCGGGCGCGTCGGCCGTCACCTTTTCCAGTACATCGGCCGCGCCGACCGCGTCGCCCTTGCGCAACAGAATATCGGCCTTGACCTTCTCGCCGCCGACATCGTTCGGCAGCGCCCCCAAATAGGAGGAGATCGCCGATTCCGCCTGCTCGTATTGCTTCAGTTCCGATTTAACGATCGCCTGAAGATAGAAGCCGCGCGGGAAGGCGGGAAAGGCAGAAGCATATTTGGTAAGAAGCGAGTCGGCGCCGGCGTAATCCTTGGCCCGGGCCAAGATCAGCGCCTGAAGATATTGCGCTGGAATCGAGCGGGGCGCGATGCCGAGCGCGGTCTTCACGTCGGCCTGCGCCTTGGCGTCGTCGCCCGAGGCGATTGCCAGCTGCGCCCGTTCTATATAGCCGCCCAGATTGTTCGAATCGGCCTTGATCGCCTGGTCGAACTCGCCCATCGCGCCGGCGTGATCGCCTTTGCGCTCCAGGATTTCGCCCTTGAGCAGATGCGTGTCCGCGGTCGGCGAGATGGCCAGCAGTTCATCGGCCTTTTTCATGGCATCGTCATACTGACCCATGGTGAATGCGATGCGCGCCAGCCCCAGCTTGGGCATCGTCGCCTTCGGGTCGATCTGCTCCGCCGCCATCAGGGACGAGCGTGCGTCCTCGACATGCTTCAACTGGATCTGCGCCTCGGCGCGGACGGTCAGGGTCGCGATCTTGAGATCGGGCGGCGCGTCGTCCTTAACCGGGAAGTCCTGTAGTACCTGGTCGAACTTGCCCTGCACCATATAGGTGCGGCCGAGCAGCGTCGTGACCTTTGCCTGATCGGCTCCGTGATCGCGCGCCGCCTTCAGCTCAATCTGGGCGCCGTCGATATCGTTCATCTGGATTTCGAGGTCGGCAAGCTTCAGCCGCAGCCGCCCGTTGTCAGGGTCAGCCTTGACCGCGTTCTTAAGCTCGATCTCGCCGCTTTTCAGATCGTCCTTGGCGATCAGCTGGTCGGCTTCGTCCTCATGCTTCTTCGCCGCAGCGGGGTCGCCGGTGGCGGCCCATGCATAATCCGACCACAGCACCGGCCCGGCCAGCGCCAGAGGCATTGCGATCAACGCCACAGAACCGAGCATTTTGAGGCGAATTTGCGATAAGGTCATTTATGTCTCCCTAAAGGGTCGCGACCGCATTACTATATTGCGTTATTTCAATTCAAGAAGGTGTTTCGACAGTCCCTGACGCCGCAACCGCCATTCCAAGACCTTCGAGTAAACTATAAAGAGTTGGGCGGCTAACCCCCAGCAACTTGGCTGCGATACTCAGATTTCCGTTGCTCTGCGTCAGCGCCCGCTGAATAACGATGCGTTCCGCCCGACTTCGCGCAGCACGCAGATCAAACTCGTCGACCTCAGGCACGCCCTCGGCCAGCTCAAGGTCGGCAGCGGTTATGTTGGTGCCGTCGGCCATGACGACAGCGCGTTTCACTCGATTTTCCAATTCCCGCACGTTGCCCCGCCAGCCATTGGCGGCGATCGCCGAGATCGCTTCGGTCGTGAAGCCCCGCAGCTTACGATCGAACTGCGCGTTGTATCGCTGTAGGAAATAGCTGGCGAGCAGCACCGAATCCTCCTCACGGTCGCGCAAGGGGGGAATGCGGATGATCACCTCGTTCAAGCGGTAGAACAGGTCCTCGCGGAAACGGCCGTCGGCCATCCGCTCTTCGAGATTCTGGTTGGTTGCGCAGACGATCCGCACATCGACCGGTATCTGCTGCCGCCCGCCGATGCGTTCGATCATGCGGGTCGACAGGAAACGCAACAGCTTCACCTGCAGCGGATGCGGCAGGTCGCCGATTTCATCAAGGAAAAGCGTCCCGGTATGAGCGCTCTCGATCTTGCCGATCGTCTGCTTGATCGCCCCGGTGAATGCGCCCTTCTCGTGACCGAACAGTTCGCTTTCCAGCAATGCTTCGGGGATTGCACCGCAATTGATTGCGATGAAGGGCCGGTTCTTGCGCGGGGACAGCATGTGGATCGCATTGGCTACCAGCTCCTTGCCGGTGCCGCTTTCGCCCAGGGCCAGAACCGCCACGTTGGTCGGGGCGATCTTTTCGATCGTCCGGCACATCCGCATCATCTCCTGGGATGCGCCGATGATCCCGTCGATCGGCGACATGACGTGGCCGAGCTTCTGAAGCTCGCGATTCTCCGCCTCCAGCCGATAGAGCCGCAGCGCCCGGTCGAGGATTGTGCGCAGGACATCGATCTCGATCGGCTTCTGATAGAAATCATAAGCGCCGAGCGATACTGCCTTCAGCGCATGTTCCCGGCTTTCGTTGCCGCTCGCGACGATCACCTTGGTTTCCGGCGCCATCGCCAGGATACCCTCGAGCGCGGCCAACCCCTCGGTCGCACCGTCCGGGTCGGGCGGCAACCCCAGATCGATGACCGCCATCGGCGGCCGTTCGATCTTCATCAGCTCCATCGCCTCGGCACGGGTGCCGGACAGGAACAGGGCGTAGTCCGACAATGCCCACCTGTATTGTCGGCGCAGCCCGTCATCGTCTTCAAGAATCAGAAGTTTCGGCTTCTCGTCAGTCACGATACCGTTCCTAGAACCTTCTTTTCCGACGACAACGGCGACAAAGCCGACTCGGTGGGAAGCACGATTCTCATGATCGTTCCTTGCCCGGGCTCACTCAAGACCAAAAGATTCCCATGCGCGGCGCGAATCAACTCCCGCGTTTGGTATGCGCCTATACCATATCCCTCTGATTTGGTTGAGCGAAACGGCTGAAACAAATGATTGGAGATAAAATCCGCCGTCATTCCGGCGCCCGTGTCGCGAATGTCGATCAGCACCTTGTCACCAGCATCGCGCACCTCGATCGCGATTTCCGCGCCCGGCGCCGATACCTCGACCGCGTTGTCGAGCAGATGACGCAGAGCCGAATCCAGCTTATCCCGCCCCATGCGAACCCTGCTGCCGGCCTCATCGCTATGGAAGCGGATGTCCAGCCGCTTCTTCGGTTGCCAGGCCTTCAGCAATTCGGCGACAACGATGCCGGGAACCACCGATTCCGAAAGCTCCGCCTCACGGTTGGCGCGCAACTGGGCCAGCATCTTGTTCATGCTGGTCACTGAGTGACGCACGGTCTCCAGCATGTCGCGCTGGAATTCCGGGTCCTCGGCATGCTTTTCCCCGTTCGACAGCATCAGCTGAAGCTGGCTGACAACGTTCTTTATGTCATGGACGACGAAGGCGAAACGTTGGCTGTAGGCCTGAAGCTGCCGCGCCTCGACCAAGGCGCGCGCCGCCTGCTCCTCCGCCATGTAGCTTGCAACTTGGCGACCGGCGATTCGCAGGACCTGATAGTTTTCCCAGTTGAGCGTCATTGCGGCGCGCGGTTCGGTCAGCAGAATGAAGCCGAGCAGGCGGCCAAGATGGGTCAGCGGTACCGCCAGCCATGCACGCTGCGTCCGGAGCAGAATTTCCGGGATGACGATATCGCCGGGCTTTTGAAACTCGACGATCCAGGCGCCGTCGCGGAAGGCAGCGGCGAAACCGGCATCGACCGGGGTGCCGTCGCGCGGCAGGTTCCAACTGGCAACCGGCGTGAAGGCAGTGTCCGTCCCGTCGTTAAGCCACAGGCTACCGGACGGGCTGTCGATCGTATCGGCAACCGCCCGGATGATACGCACGCGCAGTTGTTCGCCGGCAAAGGATGGGTTGGACAAGGTGTTGATGAAACCCAGCCAGACCTTGCGATAGTCGTATCGCGAGCTGAAAAAATTATGGATCAGGAAGACCCGCAACTCCGAACGCATGCGGCCGGAGGTGAAAACCACCGCGACGAACAGAACCGCACCGAAGACCAGCGTAATCTCCAGCACCGGGCCCCAGGTCACGCCGATATCGCGCAGGATTTCACCCGAGAGGCCAATTGCCAGCAGAAAGATGCCGCTGATCAATAGAGTCGAACTGTGAAAGATGACATTGCGCGATACGCGGATATCGGTCAGCCAGCGCCGGTTGCGGCCGACTGCTAGTGCGATCAGGGGCGCCGCCAGCATGTCGACCGGCGCGCGCGCCACGAACAAGGCGGGCGAGACGCCATGGAACAGGGCAGCGTCGGCATAGAGCACGATATCGTAGATGAAGATCGCGCCGACGCCGATAGTCAGCAGATTGATGTGCCAGCGCGATTCCGGGATCGCATTACGATAGAGATTCTCCAGCAATAGGAAGCCGGAAACCGCCAGCAGAATCCGCATCACCCGGTCGGTCTGGGTTAGCCAGCTGATCTGCGTCAGCAATCGTTCCTGAACCGGGAACATGTCGGGCATTTCCAGTGCCCAGGTGGTGAGTACAAGCGCCAGGATCGGTCCCGCCAAAATCCAGCGCGGCAGATTCCGCCGCTCTTTCATCACACCACGAAGGAGATGCCCGGTGAACAACGCCCAGGCGCCGATGCGCACGGTCTCGAGGATCGAACTCAACCGGTTGAAGCCACCCTCAAATGCCACCGAGCCGGCCCAGGCAGCGGTCGCAAGAGCCGCGACGGCGAGGAACCGGCCCGTGCGGCTCACCCGGCCGCGCACGATCACCTGGATGCCGAGCGCCAGGAAGACGAACGCCGTCAGACCGTGCAACAGGGTGGAGGAGAAAGCGTAGGTCATCGCATGGGCGATCTTGGTCTCATCAGCGTGCGCCCTGCTGCATAAGGATCACGCGGACAGTCGACAAGATGATGATGAAATCGAGAAACAGCCCGTGATTCTTCACGTAATAGAGGTCATAGGCCAATTTCTGCCGGCTGTCCTCCAGCGACGCGCCATAGGGATAATTGATCTGCGCCCAACCGGTAATGCCGGGCTTTACGCAATGGCGTTCGCGGTAGAATGGGATGGATTCGCTCAACTGATCGACGAAATAGGGCCGCTCCGGCCTTGGGCCGACGAAACTCATGTCGCCACGCAGCACGTTGAGCAGTTGCGGTAGCTCGTCAATTCGAGTCAACCGGATAAATGCGCCGACCCGCGTCACCCGCGGGTCGCGAACCTGTGCCCATTGCGGCGCCCCGCCGGTTTCAGCGTCCTGGCGCATCGAGCGCAGCTTCAGAACCATAAATTTGCGCCCGTGCAGGCCGACGCGTTCCTGCTGATAAAGGACAGGACCGCGGCTTTCGAGTTTAATGATGACAGCCGCGATCAGCGAGAACGGCAGGGTGATCAGCAGCATCACCCCCGACACGAAAATGTCGAAGCCGCGCTTTAGAAGATCTGTGAAGAATCCACGGGTAAAGCCCGCGCCGAAGATCAGCCAACTGGGCCTGAGTTCGTCGAGGTCCAGCCGGCAGGTTTCGCGTTCGCAGAACGTCTGGTAGTCGCTGATCTGGATTCCGTCGATCTTGCACCGGAGCAATTGGCTGACCGGCAATCCGCCGCGGTCATCCAGCGCTACCACGATCTCCGATGCGTGTGCGCGCCGAACGATATCGACCCAGTTTGCGGCACCCGTCGGTTCGTCGGCGATCGATTGGTATGAGTCGCCGATTTCGCTACCGGTACCCAGACCGCCGGGGTCGAAGGTTCCGGCCACAAGGAAGGATTGGTTGGACCCGTGGAACGCCATCTGCCTGATTGCAGCCGCGCGCGTGCCTGATCCGAGCACGAAAATCCGGCGTTTCATAAAGTCGCGTCCATTCGCATAGTTGAACAGGACGCGTGTCAGCAAAATAACGGACAGCCAGACGAGCGGCGCTTTCAGCCACCAATAGGTGTTGGCGTTTGCGCTTTCGTACAATTCTTCATGGAACAGTGACGTTCCGACCATGTTCGCCGGCACAACCAACGCCAACGCGATCAGCACTTTGACCGTCAGGGTCCGGTAGTCGCTCATCGCCGAACGGCTATAGAGGCCCATTGAGATCATTGCGATGCCGACGGCGACCGCGAACAGGAAGGAAAAACTGCCGAGCTGGCCCCGCAAATCCTTCAAAAGTTGCGGCGAATGAATACCCGTCGATAAAAGATAGTATACGCTACCGCCAAGAACAGCCATTTCGAGAATTAAAAGGGCGAGCATCTTAATTGGGATGAAATGCCCAAAGAGTCTCAGCATCGACGCGACCTCAGCCTTACTTCCCGCTTGCGCGTTTTTGTGGCGCCAGCAATCGCACTACAAGAAATCCGCATCATATCACTGTGCCATCGCAGCCACAGGTCATAATAAAACTTGCCCGCGAAATATCTCGCTAATTGTATTTAGAGTATCCTTTTTCAGAAAAAATTCAAACAAACCATTCAGAGTTATAGAGAAAACGACTGGGCGGCTGGCGAGCCGCCGCTTTGGACGCACTGTCGCAGGGGCTGTCGGATTCTTAGGCTTGGAAGTAAAAACAACGCAGCATTACCAAATAATAACAGGCCGCAATCGACGAGTGGTCAAACTTAGGCTTGCAACCAACGCGATGTGCCGGAAACTTTGACCGCGATGTTGCAACAACTGCTCCACTTTTTCCGCGCGATTCTGCCGCTCCTGCTGATTCCACCGGCTGGACTGCTTTGGGTCGTGTTGGCCGGACGGCTCATTAAACCACGCAGGCCGCAGCTTGGGCGCAGCCTGATCGCGTTCGGGCTGATTGCGCTATACGTGCTGTCCATGCCGGCATTCAGCGGCCTGCTGATCGAAAAGCTCGAAGCGGCGCAGCGCAGCCCCCTAGACGGCTTGGAACCGAAGGCGATCATCATCTTGGGCGCCGATGGCGAAAAGACACAGGATCCTTTGGTCAGGGCCGAACCCGGCCCGCTGTCGATGCAACGCCTGACAGGTGCGGCGATCGTCGCTCGTGCAACCGGCCTGCCGGTGCTGATCAGCGGCGGCAGGGTGGCAAGCGGAGAGCCGGCTGTTGCGGACTTGATGGCCGACACATTCGAGACAGCCTTTGGCTTGCCGGTCAAATGGCGCGAGAACGAGTCCGCGAACACATGCGAGAATGCACGCCTCAGCGCCGCCATCCTGCGTAAGGCCGGCATCGGATCGGCATTGGTAGTGACGCATTCCTGGCATATGCCGCGCGCGATTCTATCTTTCGAGCGTGCCGGCTATCCGATCGTGCCGGCCCCGCTTCACGGCGAACGCAAGGGCGACCTGACATTCGCGGACTTCCTGCCACATACCAACGCCTGGATTCGCAGTTTCTACGCAATCCACGAATGGATAGGACTGATCGCCTATCATTTCGGTGCTTGCCCTGCGACGCCAATCGAAGCACCCTCAACACAAACGCCGCCGGGGGCACCTCGTTCTTAAGCACATGAACCAACTGACGCGCTGCCAAACCATCGGTGACATGCCACTGGTAGCGCAGGCCCTTCTGGACGGGCCAGGCAGCGAACAGCTATTCACCAGCCGGCTTTGGTTCGAAACCTTCGTTTCCACCGGGTTGGCGAAGGGCGCCGAACCGTTCTTTCTGGTCTTAGGCAACGATCCCAGTCCGCAGGCGATCCTCGCTTGTGAGCAGCACGCCGATGGCGCCACCTCGATCACCGCTCTGACAAGTTTCTATAGTTGCGATTTCAAACCGATTATCGCCGCAGATGCCGATCCAGCTGTAACGGCACATTCCCTTGGCAAGGCGGTTACGGAGGCCTTTCGCGATGAGGCCGTCATCGGCTTCGACACGTTGGATTCCACGCAACCGGAGACCGCGCAATTCATTGCCGGTCTCGCGCGGCCGGGGCGCGCTCTTCTGCGATATAGGCATTTCGGACATTGGTGGGAGGACGTCACCGGCAAGTCGTTCTCCGCCTACATGGCGGAACGCAGCGGCGCATTGCGAGAGGTCGTTCGGCGTAAAGGCGCCAAACTTGCGCGGGAAGGCGCAACATTGACGATGGTCGGGCCGGGCGCAAGCGCGGAAGAGGTAGAGCGCGGTATCGCCGACTATGAGACGGTGTATGCCGCAAGCTGGAAGGAACTGGAGGTTTTCCCTGAATTTCAGCCGACGCTGATGCGTAATCTCGCGGCCGCCGGCTGGCTACGGCTGGCATTCTGCCATGTCGACGGCAACCCCGTGGCTGCTCAGCTTTGGGTATTGGTCAACGGCACTGCCACGGTCCTGAAACTGGCGCACGACCAAGCCTTCGACCGGTTGTCGCCGGGCTCGGTCCTGACACATTTCGCAATCGGCCGGCTGATGGAACGCGAAACCGTGCGAAAGCTCGATTTCGGGCGCGGCGACGATCCGTATAAAAGCGGCTGGACCACCAATCGCTCGCAGCATATCGGCGTGCTGTCGGTGAGTGTTGCAAGACGCCCGGGGATTATCGTGCGCCACGCGTTGGGTGTAGCCGCTCGCTTGCTGAAGAAACGCGTCTGACAGGCACCCCGATAGCAACAGGCGGGATGGCGGCGCCGTTTGAAGAAGCTGTTTATTCCCTTTCCGGGAATCATTGCGTACCGCTGAACCCTCGCGTACAAATATCGGCCCTGTACACGTATCTGCCCGGTCATGAAATTCATCATCGAACGCGCCAAGCTTCTCCCGTCGCTCGCTCATGTTCAGAGCGTCGTCGAAAGGCGAAACACCATCCCAATTCTGTCCAACGTCCTGCTTCGCGCCGAAGCGGGAAAACTGTCGCTATCGGCGACGGATATGGATTTGGAAATCATCGAATCCGTTCCGGCTGAGATCAGCCAGTCGGGGGCCACAACTGCCCCTGCCCATACGCTCTACGATATTGTCCGCAAGCTGCAGGACGGCAGTATGGTGGAGTTCGAAACCAACCCCGACTCTGGGGTCCTATCGGTCCGCGGCGGCCGGTCGAATTTCCGCCTGGGCTGCCTGCCGACCGAAGATTTCCCGCAGATGGCCGGATCTGCCATGCCGGTCAGCTTCACATTGGGTGCCGCCGACCTGCGCACGCTGATCGACCGGGCACGTTTCGCGATTTCGACCGAGGAAACCCGCTATTACCTGAACGGCATCTATCTGCATGCCGCGAAATCCGACGACCTGCCGGTGCTGCGCGCGGTTGCGACCGACGGCCATCGGCTGGCGCGAGTCGAGATGCCGCTGCCCGATGGCGCCGCCGACATGCCGGGCGTCATCGTGCCGCGCAAAACCGTTGCCGAAGTACGCAAGCTGCTGGACGACGTGACTGGACAGATTTCGATCTCGCTATCCGACACGAAACTGCGCTTCGCCTTCGAAGACGTCGTGCTGACGTCCAAACTGATCGACGGCACGTTCCCTGACTATGAGCGCGTGATCCCCAGCAGCAACGACAAGGTGCTGGAGGTCAACCCGCGTGAGTTCGCCAGCGCGGTCGATCGCGTGGCAACCATCGCCACGGAGAAGACCCGCGCAGTGAAACTGTCGCTGAATAACGGGGCGTTGACTGTTTCGGCCAGCAGTCCGGAGAACGGCAGCGCCTCTGAGGAGTTGGAGGTTGTCTATACCGCCAAGCCGCTCGAGATCGGCTTCAACTCCCGCTATCTGCTGGACATCACGCAGCAGATCGAGGGCGACGGATGTCGGCTGACGATTGCCGACGCCGCCGCGCCGACGATCATTCGCGACACGTCGGACGCCAGCGCCCTGTACGTCCTGATGCCGATGCGGGTCTGATCCGCATCCGATGATCGCAGAGCGGTTACAGGCCGCCCGGACGACGAAAAAGCCCATTGCCTCCGCCGCGGTAACGCGCCTGACGCTGACCGAATTTCGGTGCTATGACCATGCGCGGATCGAGACCGGTCCCGGCGCCGTGGTGCTGACCGGGCCGAACGGCGCGGGCAAAACCAATCTTTTGGAAGCCATCAGCCTGCTGTCGCCCGGCAGGGGACTGCGCGGCGCACGCTCAGTCGACTTACAGCGGATTGGTGGTCCACCCGAAGCCGTATGGGGCGTTGCCGCGACCGTCGACGGGCCGTCCGGTGAAGCGATCGTGGGTACCGGCCGCGACCATGAAAGCGAACGACGCATCGTCCAGATCGACGGCAAGCCGGGAAAGAGCCAGTCGGCGCTGGCCGAGGTGCTGTCGGTCGTCTGGCTGACACCGCAGATGGACCGGTTGCTGATCGAGAGCGCCCGGGGCCGGCGCAAATTCCTCGACCGGTTGGTCTTTGGCCTGGATCCGGCCCATGCAGGCCGCGTGACGCGGCACGACGGCGCCCTGCGGCAACGTGCGCGCCTCCTGGCTGAACGGCCCGGCGAAACCGCCTGGCTGGATGCGGTCGAGATTGAGTTGGCTGCCACCGGGGTTGCGCTAGCTGCCGCACGGCGCGACATGGTCGGGCGACTGGCCGGGGCAATCGATGCCGCGACCGGGCCATTTCCGCGGCCGGTCGTGGCGGCCGACGGGCCGGTGGAAACCAGGCTGGCCAGAGAGCCGGCACTGGCGGTCGAGGATTGGCTGCGCGAGAACCTGGCGCGCAACCGCCCTTCCGACGCGGCCAGCGGCGAAACACGGCTGGGGGCGCATCGTGGCGATCTTGCGGTCATCCATCGCGAGAAGAACGTCCCGGCGAGCTTGGCATCGACCGGCGAGCAGAAGGCGATCCTGGTCGCCATCGTGCTGGCGGCGGCACGATTGGCAATGGCTGAGCAGGGCCGGACACCAATCCTACTAATGGACGAGGTGGCGGCCCATCTGGACGAGGACCGGCGCGCCGCGCTGTATGGCGAGATCGCTGATTTACGGGCGCAAGCTTGGTTGACCGGTACCGACCGGTCGCTATTCGCGGCGTTAGGAGACGATGCCCAGCACCTTGCCGTGCGTGAGGCGCATATCACCCGCACCGCATAATGGCTTATACTGGCGAATCACGAATCGGCGGCTGAATTGCGACGATTCCAGAGCGATTGAGAGTTTAGCGATGGCCGACGAAATCGATCCCGGCATGGAAGAGTCCGAATACAACGCGAATTCGATCAAGGTGCTGCGTGGGCTTGATGCCGTGCGCAAACGCCCTGGCATGTATATCGGCGATACCGACGATGGATCGGGTTTGCACCACATGGTTTACGAAGTCGTCGACAACGCGATCGACGAGGCGCTGGGCGGCTATGCCGATTTGGTAACTGTGACATTGAACGCCGATGGATCGGTCACCGTGACGGACAACGGACGCGGAATTCCGGTCGACATCCACGAGGAAGAGCAGATATCGGCAGCCGAGGTCATCATGACCCAGCTACATGCCGGCGGTAAGTTCGACCAGAACGCATACAAGGTGTCGGGCGGCCTGCACGGCGTCGGCGTTTCGGTCGTCAACGCGCTGTCGGAATCGCTCGAACTGCGCATCTGGCGCGACGACGCGGAATGGTACATCCGCTTCGCCCATGGCGATGCAGTGGCTCCGCTGGTCAAGGTCGGTCCGATCAACGGCAAGAAGGGCACCGAGGTGACCTTCCTGGCCTCGACCGCCACCTTCACCAAGACCGATTATGATTTCGCCACCATCGAGCATCGCCTGCGCGAACTCGCATTCCTTAATTCCGGCGTGCGGATCATCCTGACGGACAAGCGGTCGATGGAACCGCATGCGGTTGAGCTGATGTACGAGGGTGGCCTGCAGGCTTTCGCCACCTATCTCGACCGCGCCAAGACGGCTCTGCACAAGCCGGCGATCGGCATTGCAGGCACCAAGAACGGCGAGTTCGGCGTTCCCATCGTTGTCGAAGCGGCCCTGGAATGGACAGATTCCTATCACGAAACGATGCTGTGCTTCACCAACAACATCCCGCAAAAGGACGGCGGCACGCATTTGGCCGGCTTCCGCGCCGCGCTGACCCGCACGATCAACTCTTATGCCGCTTCCAGCGGTATCGCGAAGCGGGAGAAGATCACCCTGACCGGCGACGACATGCGCGAAGGGCTGACCTGCGTTTTGTCGGTCAAGGTGCCCGATCCGAAATTCTCAAGCCAGACCAAGGATAAGCTGGTCTCGTCCGAAGTCCGGCCCGTCGTCGAGCAGGTCGTCGGAGATGCCTTGTTGAACTGGTTCGAGGAGCATCCGTCGGACGCCAAACGGATCGTGCAGAAAGCGGTCGAGGCTGCCGTTGCCCGTGAAGCGGCACGTAAGGCGCGCGACCTGACGCGGCGCAAGGGCGCGCTGGATATGGCGTCCTTGCCCGGAAAACTGGCCGATTGCCAGGAGCGCGATCCGGCTTTGTCCGAACTGTTCCTGGTCGAGGGTGATTCAGCCGGCGGTACCGCCAAACAGGGCCGTAATCGCAAATTCCAGGCGATCCTGCCGTTGCGCGGCAAGATACTGAATGTGGAGCGCGTCCGCTTCGATAAGATGCTGGGCTCGGCCGAGATCGGGACGCTGATCGCGGCGATGGGCACGGGTATTGGGCGAGAAGAGTTCAATATCGAAAAAGCGCGGTACCACAAGATCATCATTATGACGGACGCCGATGTCGACGGCAGTCATATCCGTACCCTGTTGCTGACTTTCTTCTACCGGCAGATGCCGCAACTGATCGAACAAGGCTATCTCTACATCGCCCAGCCGCCGCTTTACCGGGTCAAGCGCGGCAATTCTGCCCTGTATCGCAAGGGCGATCGTGAGCTGGACGATTACTTGATCGAAACCGGTATCGACGAATGTTTCTTCGAACAATTCGACGGCGAAGTTATCACCGGCCGCGACCTGGACGCGGTGGTGCGCGAGGCGCGCTCAATCCGGCAGCCGATCCAGCAGATCGCGCGCAAGGTCGGCAGTCAGATGCTTGTCGAACAAGCAGCGAT
Organism: Alphaproteobacteria bacterium; assembly: GCA_965276835.1. Lineage (GTDB taxonomy): Bacteria > Pseudomonadota > Alphaproteobacteria > BOG-932 > Roseiterribacteraceae > BOG-932. The sequence continues at coordinate 4,420,149 of OZ255631.1, read as the reverse complement.
CGCCGGCGTTCTCAGCCTTGCGGTGCTGGCTGACGCCCAGCGGGCGAGCGATGCAGCGGCCTATCTGGCGCAACGTATGAACCTGCTCTCTTCAGCGGACGAGCAAGGGTGGACGGCGACGGCTGGAGAGAACGGGGTCACCGTCACGCGGACACTGCGCGGCGTTCTTGAGGCGCATATCCTGTCGCCGGATATTCTGCGCGGCGCCGAAGCGCGGCGTCTGGATCAGGCAACGGCGTCCCTGCAGACGCGCTTTGCCCGGAACGGCAAGCTGAAGCATAAGGACAAGGTGATCGCCACAGTCGATGGACCGATCGCATTGTTCGAAGCGGTGATCGAGCAGGGCCGTAAGGGGTTAACCATCCAGCGTTACAAAGGCCTGGGCGAGATGAACGCCGATCAGCTGTGGGACACCACGCTGGACCCCGATGCACGGTCGCTGCTGCAGGTGAAGGTTTCGCACGCGGACGAGGCGGAAGAAATCTTTTCGACCCTGATGGGCGAGGTGGTTGAACCGCGCAAGGACTTCATACAGGCGAATGCGCTGTCGGTGGCCAATCTGGATGTCTAATCAGGTTCGCAGGACAGCGGGCGCCGACGCAACATTCGGCAAGATCGCGGTGTTGATAAAGATATAAGCTAGGGGAGCCGCCGTCATGAAACCGTTTATCGTCCTTTCACTTATCGGCATGCTCACCGCTTGCGTACCCGCCTATGGACCGGGGCCGAGACCCGTTGCTGTCGGGGTGGGCCTCGAGCCGGTCGGATATGACGGCTTCTACGACGACTATTACGGGCCGTTCTACAACGGTTATTGGGGCCGGGATAACTACTTCTACTATTCGCGCGGCCCGGGTTATCGCTATGTCCGGGACTACGACCATCACTTCCGCCGTGACCGTTGGGGTGGATTTCATCCGGTCAGAGGTCGTGCACTGGGAGCCCGTCCGCGATAACGGTCGTTAATACAGAGCTCGGACGCCGGCGATATCGTCGGGCTGGGGTTTTTCGATATTGCCGACCAGTGGCTGCATGATCGCCTTGACCCCGGATTTGGTCTCGTGGGCCAAGCCCAGCGCGTGGCCCAACTCGTGAACGGCAACTCGACGAAAATCGAATGATCCGGCTTTCAGCGGGCCGTTATAGACACTGAAAGTCTTGTGCGCATTGAAGACCGTGCCGGCGTGGACATATCTGTTCGCCGACGTGAACTCGGTGAATGTCACCGCCAGCGTGGTCGATCCGAATCCCGCACCGCAGGCAGTCTGAGCGAAGCCGGCACCGTTGACCGCATTCATGTTGCATGGAGCGATGGAACGGTTCAGCGGCTTGTATTTGAATGGCGTGGTGTTGGTCCATTCCCCCATCGCCTGCTTCATCGCAGTCGAATAAACAAGTGTCCGCCCGGGAATGCGATAGGCGAAACTTGTTGTCGCGGTCGGCCATTTCTGGCCTTGCAGCGCATAGGCATCCGCAGATCGAGCGGCCGGTACGGTCGCCACAAGCAAGACGGCGATCGCGATCCTCAAAGATCTATTGCTGACCACGATACGCCCTTAGCTTCGCAGCAAAATCATCGCGCGACATCGCGCCGGCGAGTTCGGGTTTGCCGTCCGACATCACCCCAGCCGCGACTGCGCCCGATGGCGAGATGAACCCTGCATCAGCCATTGTAGGTCGGGCGGCGTCGCTCGTCAGCCCGGTGATCCGCTGCCCATCGGCGGTCGTCACTTTCGCCGTGCCGCCCGCGCTATCCTTAACCACAAGAAACCGGCCCTGGTCCCACCCGATCAAGGGATTCAGCAGCGACTCCCGGGTCGATTCGATCAGATAAATCCCGTGCTCGCCGAGGTCGGGGTAACGCATCCCCGACACCGCGAAGCCGCGCCCGTTGACCTCACCGCCAAAGAAGCAAAGCCGCAGCGACTTGCCAGGGTGCGATCCGGCGATCACCTCGGCAATCTTCAACGTGAAGCAGGTTCGGGCGCTTTGCCCGTTCGGTAATGCCTCGACCGAACGCGCGCCCACCGTACCGTCGATGATCAGTTCCGACGCCTTAGCCAGATCGGATAGCGACTTCCGTTCCAGCGTCGTCGCTGAAGCGGAATTCATTGCCGCGCCGAACCCGACGGGAACGGCAAGCGCCAAGGACACTATCGCCTTAAATTTTCTCAAAGCCATAACCTCCGAACAGCCGAACGCCCCAAATGTGCCCTCGGATGATGGGCACGCCGCTTCTGCCTTCTCAAGCCAAGTGGGCGCGTCTACAGTCCCGCGCAAAAATTGTGGGAGGCCTCATGTCGGCGCGGACGACCAAAACATCCGTCCTTTTTGTCCTTTTCCTGATCGCGGGCAGTCTGAGCGCCTGTGCACAGGCTGGACGATCCGGCGGCGGGGAAATTCCCTTTACCCGGGCAACGGTTGTCCCCGGCGATAATGGGGCCGTTATTCTTAGCTGGGCCGCGCCGTCTGCAACGACGGTGACGATCTATGCCGGAACAGACCCCGCGCATATCACACATGACCGTAGCGTTGCGCAGGGCGGACCGACAGGTGTCGCATCAGTCGCCGGCCTGCCGTCGGTACCTCGCCGGTATTTCGAGTTTGTCCCAGGCCGTGGCGGCTCGTTGGTCACGGCGGATCGCAGCTTGCATTTGGCCAGTGCGCCCAATTTTCGCGATGCCGGTGGCTATCGAACAACTGACGGGAAGTGGGTGCGGATGGGTCTGCTCTTCCGGTCCGATCAGCTCGACCGGCTGACGCCTGTGGACCTCGATACGCTCCACGCAATCGGGGTGAAATTGGTTTGCGATCTGAGGACCGACGCCGAGCGCAAGCAGGGAATGGATCGGCTGCCGGAAGGGGCGCAGGCCATGATTGCCGACGTCGCCGGCGAGGGTAGCGCATCGAGCGACTTGACCAAACTGTTGAGCCAGGGCGGCAATGCCCAACAGGTGCTAGGCAATGGGCGCGGTATGCAGTTCATGATCGATGCCAATCGCCAGTTCGTCGAAAGCACGAGCGCCAGACAGGCGTATAAGGCGCTGTTCGAACGCCTCGCCGATCCGCAGATGCTGCCGGCCACCTTTCATTGCACGAGCGGCAAGGATCGCACCGGCTGGGCGACCGCCATTTTCCTGAGCATCATGGGCGTGCCGCGCGAGGCGATCATGCAGGACTATCTGCTGAGCAACAGCTATCTGGCCGCGAAAAACCAGAAGATGCTGGCGGCACTGAAAGGCCATATCGACCCCGGATTGCTGGAGCCGCTTCTGGGCGTGCGGCCGGAATATCTGCAGGCCGGGTTCGACGCCGTGGACAAGGAATACGGGTCGATGGACCGCTATGTACGCGAGGGGCTAGGTCTGTCAGACGCGACGATCCAGGCTCTGCGTGCCGAATTCCTGGCAGGCTGACCGATGATCGTTCCCCGCACCGAACAGACCGCCGAAGCCGTCGGCCGGCACTACGACAATCTGGACAGGTTCTATCGCGAAATCTGGGGCGAACATGTCCATCACGGGTTGTGGCGCACCGGCCAGGAAACGCCGCTGGAGGCCTGCGAGGCGTTGAGTGCAGCAGTAGCGCAGACACTGGCGCTGAAACCGGGCGATGCGGTATGCGACGTTGGCTGCGGATATGGCGGCACGTCACGCATACTAGCCAACCTGGGCGCGAACGTGACCGGACTTACCCTATCGGCGGCGCAGATCGCCTATGCCGAGCGTGCCCACCCGCGCGCCAACCCGAAACTGATGCGCCAGGACTGGCTCGAGAACACATTCCCCGATGCCGGTTTTGACGGGGTTCTGTCGATCGAAAGTTCCGAGCATATGGTCGACAAGCCCCGGTTCTTCGCCGAGGTCGCGCGGACGCTGAAACCCGGCGGACGGTTCGCCAACTGCGTCTGGCTTTCGTCGGAAAATCCCAGCCCGGCGGCGATCAACCATCTGCTGGAGCCGATCTGCCGCGAAGGCCGCCTGCCCTCAATGGGGTCGGAAAGCGAATATCGCGCGATGATGAAGGATGCCGGCCTGACCGTCACCGGCTTCGAAGACCTGACGTCTTACGTTTGGCGGACCTGGTGGCTGTGCCTGATGCGCGCCGCCAAGGGCATCGCCACGCAGAGCAGCTATCGCAGGTTCCTGTTGGACGGCAGCAATTCGGACCGCAGCTTTGCCATAACACTGCTGCGCATCCTGTGGGCCTATCGCAGCGGCGCGATGCGTTATGGCCTGTTCGCGGCACAAAAACTTTAGGGCGCTGTCGAAATCGGGTTGGCTCGCGCGTCATTGAGGCGGCGGGCAATGTCGCCACGCCAACGGACGAAGGAGACGCGCGATGCAGTATCTGCTGATGATCTATTCCCAAGAAGGCCAGTGGTCGAAGATGACCGATGAGCAGAAGGCGCAGGGCCTCGCCGCCTACGGCGCCTATACCGAGGCGCTGAACGCCGCCGGTGTCAGGGTCGGTTCGAACCGTTTGCGGGAGACCGATACCGCCACGACAGTTCGGATCGTCAACGGCGAAACCAAGGTTCTCGACGGTCCCTATGCCGAAACCAAGGAACAGCTTGGCGGATATTACCTGATCGACGTGCCCGATTTGGACAGCGCGCTGTCCTGGGCCGCGCGGTGCCCGGGCGCCAGCTATGGCACCATGGAAGTCCGGCCGACCTGGGAAATATACTGAGGGTGAGCGCAGACGGCCGGCGGCCGCATGCAACCGCGGAAGCGGTGGCGCGCCGAAGCTATGGCAAGCTGGTCGCCTTTCTGGCTGCGCGAATCCGCGACGTCGCGGGGGCTGAGGACGCGTTGTCCGATGCCTTTGCGACGGCCCTCGCTGACTGGCCCAAGAACGGGCTGCCGGCAAATCCCGAAGCCTGGCTGCTGACCGTGGCCCGCCGAAAGATGCTGGACGGTGTCAAACGCCGCCGCACCGCGGAGAATTCCGAGGATCATCTACGACTCCTGGCGGAATTAGCGGCGCGCGACTGCGAGGCGCCGGCGATCCCGGACGACCGCCTGTCGTTGATGTTCGCTTGCGCCCATCCGGCCATCGATCCCAGCATCAGGGCGCCGCTGATCCTGCAGACCATCCTGGGTTTCGACGCTGCAACCATCGCCTCCGCCTTTCTTGTGGCACCGGCGACGATGGGGCAACGGCTGGTGCGTGCAAAGGCCAAGATCAGGGAGGCTGGCATCCCATTTTGTATTCCCGACGCAGATGAACTGCCGGAGCGGCTGGACGCGGTGCTGGCCGCGATCTATGCCGCGTTCTCCGAAGGCTGGGCCGATCCGGCGGGCACCGAGAGCCGGCGCCGGAACCTCGCCGAAGAAGGGCTTTTTCTCGGGGGGTTAACCGCCTCATTGCTGCCGGAGGAGCCCGAAGTCTTGGGCCTGATGGCATTGATGCTGCACGCCGAAGCCAGGCGCGATGCCCGCCGCGACCGTCAGGGCCGCTATGTGCCGCTGGCCGAGCAGAACCCGGACGACTGGGACGGCGCGATGATCGACGAGGCCGAGACGTTGCTGTTCCAAGCAAGCGCGATGGGCAAGATCGGCCGTTATCAGCTGGAAGCGGCGGTGCAATCCGCCCATGTGGTCCGGCGTGTCACGGGCCAGGCGGATTGGGCGGCGATCATCCAGCTTTACGACGCGCTGGCCGCCATAACCGGATCGCCTGTCGTTTCGGTCAACCGCGCCGTTGCGATTGCGGAGGCGGAAGGGCCGGCGGCGGCAATCGCGGCGTTGGACGCGGCGAGCGGCGACATACGGTTGGCTGACTACCAGCCATATTGGGCGGCAAGGGCCGCCATATTGGCGCGCACCGGAGATATTCACGCGACCGACCATGCCTATGAGCGAGCGATTGGGCTGGAAGCCGATCCCGCTGTCCGCGATTTTCTGATGGGAAAACGATCGGCACTGACGCGCCACTAGGGCGAACTAAGCATCGCTCGTTGCCATCGCCAGCCGGCGGTTCGTCCGGACTCTTTGCCGTACGCCAAGCGCGTAGACCGCAACACCCGCCCAGATAAGGACGAAGGACGCCGCCCTGAGTGGGGTCATGTGCTCGCCGGCCGAAAGCCCGACCGCGAATTGCAGGGTCGGCGCGATAAACTGCATGAAACCCAGCACCGTCAGCTGCAGGCGGCGCGCGGCAAAGGAAAACGCAGCCAGTGGGATCACTGTCGCCGGTCCGCAAAACACCAGGACCAGGCTTGGCGCGAGATGCCGGCCGAAGATGCTTGCGCCCGCGTGCTCAAGCCACAGGACATAGGCGACAGCCGGGATCAGAAGCACCACGCATTCGACCAAAAGCCCGGTCTGCGCATCGGCACTCGCCTGCTTGCGAACGACGCCATAGGCGCAAAAACTTGCACCCAACAACAGCGCGACCCACGGGAATTCGCCAAGCGCCAGGCCCTGCACGATCACGCCGACGGTCGCGAGACCGATGGCGATATAACCTGTCTTGTCGATCCGTTCGCCGAACAGCATCGCCCCGGCCATCATGTTGAGGAGCGGATTGATGTAGTAGCCAAGGCTGGCGGACAGCGTGTGGCCGTTATTCACCGCCCAGACATAAACCGTCCAGTTGGTCGCGATCAGGACCGACGATACCAGCAGGACACGGATGTTGCGCGGGTTTGCGGCGAGCGCCCGCAGGCCGGCGCCGCGGCCGAACATGAAGACCAGAAGCGCGGCCAGGGGCAAAGACCAGATTGCCCGCCAGGCGACGATTTCGAACGGTCCAGCGCCCAGCCGCGCCGCCGCATGGAACAGCAACGGCAGCAGGCCCCAGAACGTGTAACAGGCAAGGCCCGCGGCAATGCCGCGTCTGTCGGCGGCTTCGGGAGAATCGGCGTGCATCGATTAAGGTGTAGCCGATCGGTTGCTATCGACCCAGGCGGCTGACCGATGGCAGGGTTACGAATTCTCGATTGGTCGGGGCCGGCCTAATTGGCGAACAGGGCCTTGATCGCGTCTGGCTCAATATCGCGTGAGCCTTGGGTTGGATCGGCAAGCCGAACGGCGCCATCGCTGTCTGTCGCCGTATCGCCGGTCAGCATGACGATCCCGAATAGGTCGGCATAGTCGGACAAGGTCCAGTTGATCCGGTCCGCCTCCAGCATGTTGCGGGTATCGACGATCCAAAGATAGCGCGACTGCGGCGGAACGTTTTTGCGTACGACACCGAATTCGGTGCAGATCACATTGGCCTTGTTCGCCGCCGCCCAATCGGCGGCCAGCTTGATCCGCGCCTCGATCTGCGCCGCATTCCAGTTCTCAGTCACATAGTCGGCAAGCGCGGTCTTGGCCTCGATCGGATCGGGCGCGGTCGGCGCATAGTTCGTGCCGGCGTTCGCCTGCGCGGCGGGGTAGGGCAGGTTGCGGACATACCGTAGGCTGCGCCCAAAGCTCGACGCCATCTTCAACCCCTGGTGGGTGAAGATATAGGGCTCGTAGAAGTGAAACGCATACCAGACCGTACCGTTGGTGAGCGGTGTGAACCCGGCAAAACCGTCGACCGATGCCTGTTTCGGAACATCGACGATAATGGTGTTCTTGGCGGCGACGTCGTGCAGAGCGGACACGATGTCGGAAACCAGATTGTGATATGCGGCGGCGCTGTTGTAACGCGGGCTGTCCAGCAGTTCGTAAACCATCGTGCCGGTGGAATAGGTGCTGTAATGATCGGCGATCCTGTGCCACAGCGCGATCATCGCCGGCTCGGTCCGCGGATCCTGTTCCATCTCGGATAGGAGGCCCTCCCCCGGCTCGATATCGAGAATGACGCTCAGACCACGATTACGGGCATTGTCGACCGCCGCGTCCAGCCCCGCGAAATCGAACAGCACGCGCCCGGTCGATGCTTCCGATATCGAAAACCCCAGCGATTCGGGGTTGATCGGGATGCGGACATGGTCGAATCCCGCAGCCTTGATCTGATCGAAATCATGCGCGGTTAACGGCTGCCGCTGAAAATCCGTGAACCAGTTGGACAGGTTGATGCCGTGCTTCAGGTTCGGCGCAGGATCGTCCGCCCTTGCGGACGGCGCCACGGAAACCAGAAACGCCACCGCGAACACTGTCGGCACCACCATTCGGCGGCAGATCTGCACAACCGTTTCCGCTAACGGATTGATGGGCGGCATGGACTCGTTTCCTTACTGACGCCCGATCATTGCAGATATTGGAAGCTCGGGCCACCGTGCCCGAAGGATAAAGCGAGCCTGAAGCCGACGGTCGTGCCGCAAACGGCTGACGCGGAAGGCGTTTGAACGCCGGCGGCGCTGTAGGAAACCGAGATCGGCCCGGCGACAGACGTGCCGGCGACAGCCCAAAAAAGCCCCGCCAATAAACCGCTTATCGCTACAGACCTGATCGGCATTCGATATCCCACACACAATTCATAAGTGCGCGGCATATTCCATACCAGTCGCCGTTTTACTGGGCGCGGCAAGCCTTTATTTGTGACGCTAGGAACTGCCCTTTTCCGCCGGCCAGCTTGGCCGCGGAATCGTGCGGTAGGCCTCGCGCAGCGCGGCCGACCAGCGTTCGCGCAGCATGCGGAAATAGTCGTCGCCCTCCGTGATCCGTTTCTTGAGCTCGATATCGAGCGAATCCCGGCGATAGACCAGAAGCTCGATCGGCAGGCCGACCGACAGATTGGAACGGAGCGTCGAATCCATCGACACCAGCGCCAGCTTCACCCCGTCGTAAAGCTCGGTTTCGTATTGCGCGGTCCGGTCCAGGATCGGCTTGCCGTATTTGTGCTCGCCGATCTGCAGATAGGGCGTGTCCTGGGTCGCCTCGATGAAATTACCCGCGGAATAAATCTCGAACATCGACAGCCTGCCGCCCTTGATCTGCCCGCCCATCAGGAAGGACACGTCGAAGGAGACGTTGTGATCCTCCATCGACTTGCCGTCGGTGTGATAGACGCGGCGGATCGCCTCGCCCACCAGTTCGGCGGCGCGAAACATCGTCTTGACGTTCGCCATGGTCCGCACCTTGCCGTCTATCTCGATGCCTTCATGCAGCAGGTTGATAACGGCCTGGGTGCTTGCGAGATTGCCGGCGCCCAGCAGCACGATCACGCGGTCGCCCTTTTTCTCGAAGATATGCATCTTCGAGAAGGTCGAGATGTTGTCGACCCCGGCATTGGTGCGGGTGTCCGACAGCAGGACCATCCCGTCCTTGAGGGCCAATCCGACGCAGTAAGTCATGGGTGCTTCCGATCCGTTCCGTGCAGCAAGGGGGTTCAGCCCGCCTTGTTTGCCGGCTTCAAACCGTCCAGCCCCATCAGGACTGCCTCGCCGGTCATCGCGAGCGCGCTACCATGACCAAGCTGGTGGGTATCGAAAACGGCCTGCAGCGCGGCATATTGGCCCATGATGTCCAGTGTCTGGTTGACCGCACGCTTGGCCATCGACAGCGCGAAGGGATGCATCCGGGCGATCTTGTTGGCCATCGCCATCGCCTCTTCCTCGAGGTTCGCCAGCGGCACCACCTTGTTGACCATGCCGAGCTGGGCTGCTTCCTCCGCCGTGATCGAGCTGGCGGTGAACAGCATTTCTTTCGCCTTGCGCGGGCCGAATTCCCAGGTGTGGCCATGATACTCGACGCCGCCGATACCCATCAGCACCACGGGGTCGCTGAATTTCGCGTTGTCGGCGGCGATGATCAGGTCGCACGGCCAGGCCAGCATCAAGCCGGCGGCAATGCAGGCGCCCTGCACGACAGCGATCGACGGTTTGGGAATATCGCGCCATTTGCGGGACAGGCCGAGATAATATCTGCCCTCCCAATTATGCAGGGTGAACAACCCGTCCTGCGATACATCGCCCAGAGCTTCCTTCACCTTGGCAGCATAGGTTTCGTCGCGCGCGATATCGTGCCCGGCCGAGAAATGCGGACCGTTGGCCTTCAGCACGATGACCCGCACCTCACGGTCTTCAGCCGCCATATCCCAGGCATGGTCGAGTTCGACCAGCAATTGCTTGTTCTGGGCGTTGCGCTGGTTCGGACGGTTCAACGTGATGACCGCGACCCGGTCGCGGACTTCGTAAAGGATATGTTCCATCGGAGTATCGGACATAGGTGCTGCCTTCAGTTCTGTTTGACGACGCCGGCGAGGCGGTTTTCGGTGCTCTGCTTGATCCCCATCTTGCGGGCATCAAACAGGTTCGCGGCCATCCAGCCGCCATCGACCATCAGCGTGTGGCCGGTAGTATAGGCCGACATGTCGGAGGCGAGGAACAGGACGGCCTTGCCGATATCGTCCGTCGTGCCGGATTTTTCCATCGGCACCAGACTGTCCTTCATCGCCTGGCGGTGCTTTTCGGTGTCCGGAAGGCGCGGAGTGGAGATGCTGCCCGGCGCAACGGAATTGACGCGGATACCCTTCTCCGCCCATTCGACCGCCATCGACTTGACCAGCTGAATCAGGCCAGCCTTGGCCGCGCCGTAGGCCGCGTGGAACGGCGCCCCCTGCATGCCGTCGGTCGAGGCGATGCAGACCATCGATCCGCCGCTGCCGCGCGCGACCATCGAGCGGGCGACCTCGCGGCCGACCAGGAAGAAATAGCGCAGATTGCGCCGCTGATCGAAATCCCAGTCCTCCGGCGACATATCCAAAATCGAGGTGAACAACGCCTGCCCGACGATGGTGACCAGCACATCGATGGGCCCAAGCTGCTTTTCGGCCTCGGCCACCGCGTGGATGGCGCCGGCGTCGGTCAGCACGTCGGCCTCGATCGCCACGCTTTGGCGGCCCAAGCCCTTAACTACACCGGCGACCCGCTCGGCCCGTTCGGCCAACACGTCGACAATGGCGACATCGCAGCCGGCCTGCGCCAGCAGACGCGCGCTGCTTTCGCCCATGCCCTGGCCGCCGCCGACGACCAACGCTTTCTTTCCTTCCAATCCGAACAGATCCAATGCAGCCATGATTATTTCCCCAGGTGACGTTCGAAAAACTTGGTGATGACGGCGTAGGCGTCCTGCGATTCAGGCAGGTCCGGGTCGCCGAAAAAACAGTGGGTCAGCCCTTCCCAGACATGCAGTTCGGAGTCCGCGCCGGCCTTCACCAACTGGCTGTGGGTAAAGATAGCTGCGGAGAGCGCCATATCGCGCGTCGCCGTCAGGATCAATGTCGATGGAAACTTGGCCAATGTGCCCAGGTCATAGGCCGGGGAGATCCGGGGATCCTTCGGATCGGTGCCGGTGAAATAGCCGCCCGGCTCCTCTCCGGCATAGCCGGGCGGGGGCGGCATCTGACCATAGGCAAACAGCGGCGCGATATAGGCAGAATCCCCCGTGGTTCCCCTCAACGCGCCGGCGCCAAAGATGCCTGCCGCGCCGGGGGTCGGCAGCCTGTTCGCCTGAATCCAGGCCACCGCCTGGGCGGTCAGCGTTCCGCCGGCCGAGCAACCATAAATGCCGATATTCTTCGCCCAATAATGTTTCAACAATTCCTTATAGACGGCCGCGACATCCTCGCTGGCCGCCGGATATTTGTTTTCGGGCCCCTCCCGATAATCGAGGCTGATAACCTTGATCCTGCCCACCGCGGCGATCGGAATGGATTCGACCAGGCTTTCGGTGCGCGCGCCGTTATAGAACGCGCCGCCGTGCAGGTTGATCAGGATCCGGTTCTTGTTTTTCGCCGAGATCCCGTTCTTGGGCGTCACGACGTCCGCATAGACTCCGGCGATCGTCTTGGATGAGAGGTCGACGGCGAATCGCGCCTCCGCGCGGGCGATCACCGGTGCATAGACGTCGCGATTCAGAGCCTCGCGGCCGGCCTGATAAACCTCGACAGGGTCGCCCGCCTTGGGGATGGGCGGATAGGGATGGGTCGCGATATCGTGCTGGGCTGTCCGGGCTTCGGGGCTGATGAAACCGGACGGCGGCACAACGATCGGCGGAATATGGATCGTGCCGTCCGCATCGACCGTGGGTTTGGGCGGCGCAGGATGCTGCGCGCAGCCGGTGAGGAGCGCCACAGCGAGGACGGCGGCAAGGCGCAGAGGTACCGAAACCATTTTACCCTCCCGATTATTCTTATGCAGCCGGCTCTCGCGCCGGTCCGGCCGCAACCCTATGATGGGGCTGGAGGCGCGTCAAAAGCTTTGCCTGCCCAGTTCATCGGATATTCCCCATGCGCCACAGCATCGTCTTCCTGGATCGCGCCACGCTTGGCGTTCCGCTGAAATCGCCAACCTTCCCGCACGATTATCGCGAATATGAAGCAACAACAGCGGACCAAGCAAGCAATCGCTTGGTCGATGCGACAATTGCGATCATCAACAAGGTGCCGCTCAGCGCGGAAACACTGGCTCGGCTGCCGAAACTCAAGCTGATCGCCCTGGCCGCGACGGGCAGCGATTGCGTCGACAAGGCCTGGTGCGCGGCGCACGGCATCATGGTTTGTAACATCCGCGATTATGCCACCGACACCGTGCCCGAGCATGTGCTTGCGTTGATCTTCGCGCTGCGCCGCAGCCTGGTCGCCTATGACCGGGACACGCGGCGCGGGAAATGGCAGACGCTGAACCAGTTCTGCTATTTCGACCACCCGATCCGCGACATCGCCGGATCGACCTTGGGCATCGTCGGGTACGGCGCGCTGGGCCGTGCATTGGCGGACCGCGCCAGGGCATTGGGGATGGAGGTCTTGGCGGCCGGCAGCAGGCTGGGGCCAGGATTGGTTCCATTGGACGAACTGCTGGCGCGCAGCGACATGGTTTCGCTGCATTGCCCGCTGACCGAAGCAACACGCAACCTGATCGGCGCGCGGGAACTTGGCTTGATGAAACCCGATGCGATCCTGATCAACACCGCACGCGGCGGCCTGGTGGACGAAATTGCGCTGGCCGACGCGCTGGTCGCGGGACGGATCGGCGGCGCGGGGATCGACGTCCTGCCGGTCGAGCCGCCGGTGAACGGCAACATCCTGCTCGACCTCGACCTGCCCAACCTGATCGTCACCCCGCACATCGCCTGGGCCAGCCAATCCGCGATGACCAAGCTGGCGGAGCAACTGACCGGCAATGTCGAGGCCTTTGTCGCGGGGCGGCCGCGGAATGTGGTGGTGTGAATCTTAAAGCCTTCTCCCGTTCGACGGGAGAGCGACTGTGTTGTCGGTCAAGCATTTTGCCATGGCTGCTTGTCCCTGATGATGGCGTTGAGGATGACGAGGAGTTTGCGCATGCATGCTGTTAGAGCGAGCTTTGCGGGTTTTCCCGCGGCGCGCAGCCGGTTGTAGAAAACGGCGATAGCGGGATTCCTTCGGCTTGCGGTGAGAGCGGCCATGTAGAGGGCTGCTCTCACACCGGCGCGTCCGCCCCATATTGTGCGTTTGCCACGGAGTGTTCCGCTGTCGCGGTTGAGTGGTGCGACACCGACAAGCGCGGCAATCTGCTTGCGATCGAGGGTTCCCAACTCGGGCAGATCGGCAATCAGGGTTCGTGCGGTGGTTGTGCCGACGCCTGGCACGGAAGTCATCAGGTCCTCATGCTCACGCCAGACCGGCGTGTCGCGGATACTGTCGCCGAGGTCGCGTTCGATCTCGGTGAGTTCCTTCTGCAGTGCTTCCAGATGGCGTTCGATCCGCTTTTTGAGGCGTGGGCTCTGGAGCTGCCTGATACGATTGCGTTCCGCGACGATCATCTCGATCACCTGGCGCCGGCGGGCAACCAGTTCGCCGAGTTCACGGGCCTGATCGTCCGGCAGAGGCCGAGGTTCAGGATGCACGGCCTGTGCAAAGTGCGCTATGGCCGCCGCATCCAGGGCGTCGGTCTTGGCCAGCTTACCGGTCGCGCGAGCGAAGTCTCGGATCTGTCGCGGATTGACCACAGCGAGTGGCACACCGGCGGCTGCAATCGCTGCTGCGACCGTGATTTCGAAGCCGCCGCTGGCCTCAAGTACGACCAGCACCGGGGTCAACTGTTTCAACCGGTTCACTAACGCCGTCAGCCCATCACTGTCACGCGGGACGGCGAAAGCCTCATGACTTGGCCGCACACGTCCAGCCGACACTTCGCCACATCGATACCAACAAATACTTGTTCCATGACCCGTCCTTGCAAATGCGGTCTCGCACGGCGGCGGACCAAGCGACTGTTCGGGTTCGCTGAAACTGCGGACGGGGAACCAGGCTCTCCCACGGCCTTTATGACCAAAGGTGGATCGGTCTCCCGTCCGCTGCCGCCGCTATCATCATAGCAACGGCTAGAAACCAACATACAAAGGTGGCCCGAAGGGCCGGATGAGGGGGATTTCGGATTTGGCTTCGGAAATCCCATGCACCCTCACCCTCCCGTCCAAAGCGACGGGTCCCTCCCTCTCCCGCAAGCGGTAGAGGGTTTAGGCACTGCGCACACGTGCTTTCGCCCCGCATCCGTCGGTGGATGCAGGTTGGGGTTGGTCGGAGGGGAAAAAGGAAAGCACGCATCGCAAAAGCCGAAGATTATTTCGGCGGTCCGCGATTATGCGGGCCTTTGCGGGCGGCGGGCGGAGTGTTCGGGTTGTGAGCGCTGGTCGGGGCCAAGCGGAAGCCCTTGCGGGGCAAGGCGGGAACAGCGGCTTTCACGACGGGTCTGACCTGCATCGCAGGTTTGCGCCGCGATGCCGCACGCGCCTGAGGAGCGGCCGGTTCTGGAGCGATGCGCTCGGCAGGCGGCGCGAACGGGTCGTCCTCCGGCGTTTCGGCGCCCAAAGTCTTGCGGATGCCGGCGACAACCTGGTCCAGCGGGCCGATGCGGTAATCCAGAGGCGTTTTGGCGTCATCCAGATCCTTCAAGCTGTCCAGGTGCGGCAGTTTCAGGTCGGCGAGCCCATCCAGATGGACCTTGGGCAGACGCGGCTTGCGGCCCGCGTCGCGGTCCGGTGCGTTAAACAGGCCCAACAGTTCGAATTCCAGAACGACGATCTGGCGAAACGACCGTGTCACGCGTGCGAATGACGTGACGATCCCATTCGGCCCGGCCAATGCCTTTACCCGCTGTTCGGGCGATTGCCGAAGATCGTCGTTCAGCACAGCGAGGCTTTCGGCCCGCTCCATGCATATGTCGCGCAGCCGCCCAAGTTCCGCCAACCGCCGGTCCGTTAGCGCACGCGCCGCCTCCACACCGATGAGCATCGGTTGGGCGCTGTGCGCGGCGGTTTCGGTCGAGACAGAGAACATGACGAACTAAATAAGAACATAGCAGGATTTCGTCAAGTATTTTTTAAGCGCACGTCACCAGGATTGCCCGAAAGTCGTTGACGTTGGTCCGCGTCGGGCCGGTAACGACCAGATCGCCCAAACCTGCGAAGAAGCCATAGCCGTCATTATTGGCCAGCATGGCAGGCGCATTCAGGCCCAGCGCCCGTGCGCGGGTCAGGCTGTCGGGTCGCAGCAGCGCGCCGGCATTGTCCTCTGTTCCGTCGATGCCGTCGGTATCGCAGGCGATGGCGTGGATTTGCGGGTTGCCGTCCAACGCGAGGGCCAGCGCCAGCAGATATTCCGCGTTGCGTCCGCCCCGGCCGGCGCCGCGCACCGTCACGCTGGTTTCGCCGCCGGAGATCAGGATTTGCGGTTGGCGCGTGCGGGCGGCCAGTTCGACCGCCATGCGTGCCTGCTCGGCGGCGACCGTGCCCGCCTCACCCTCGATATCGTCCCCCAGGATGATCGGTGTGACACCGGCATCGCGCGCAACCGCGGCGGCGGCGGCAAGCGATTCCTTCGCCGTCGCGATGACCCGGTTTTCGACCCGTGCGAAATGCAGGTCGCCCGGCTTCGGCGTTTCCGCCGCCGGATGGTTCAGCCGCGCTGCGATGGTGGCGGGCGGCGCAACGCGGTATTTCGCCAGGACGGCCCGCGCGTCGGCCAGACTGGTTGCGTCCGGAACGGTGGGGCCGGATGCGACCGTGGCCGGATCGTCGCCCGGTACATCGGAGATAATCAGCGACACCACCCGCGCCGGATAGGCCGCGAGCACCAGCCGCCCGCCCTTTATCGCGGACAGATGTTTGCGGACGCAGTTGATCTCCGCGATCGTCGCGCCGGACAATAGCAGCGCTTTATTGATCGCGCGCTTATCCTCCGGCGGCACGCCCGGCGCCGGTAAGGTGAGCAAGGCGGAACCGCCGCCCGAAATCAGCGCGAGCAGCAGGTCATCCGGCCCAAGGCCTTCCGCCAACGCCATGATGCGCTGAGCAGCCTTCAATCCCGCCGTGTCCGGCAAAGGGTGCCCGGCCTCAAGGACCTCTACGTGTCTGGTAACAGCACCGTGCCCATATCGGGTGACGACCAGCCCGCCGAGCGGCCCGCGCCAATGCGCCTCGACCGCCTGCGCCATTGCCGCAGCGGCTTTCCCGGCGCCGAGCACCACGGTCCGTCCTGTGGGCGGTTCAGGCAGACGGGGCGGCACGCAGAGCGCCGGAGACGCGGCAGCGACCGCGGCATCGAACATTCGCCGGAGAAGCTGGTTTGGATCGATGTCGGGCGTCTTATTGCTCTTTATAGGTGCCTGCCTTGACCGCGATCGGTTTGGCCGTGGGGTAAAACTGGGTGAAGGTGGTGTCGACCGCGCCATGCGCCTGATGGCAGGAATAGCACGCGGCCTCATAGGGAACGAGCTTCGCCGCACCCGGCCCGTCGAACTGGAAAAAGCCCCAGCCGCCCTTGAAGCGGGCCTCGTCATGGACATGAGCCTCGACGCCCACCACGTCGCCGGTTTGGAACTAGCCCTTTTTATTGATCGACCCGTGGCTTTCCGCACGGCGGATCTCAAGCACGAACGTTGCCTTGTCGGGCCAATGGCCGGTCTTCTTGAACCCGGCCCAGGCGGCGGGGTCGACAAACACATTGTCGAACACGGACTGCGCCGTCGCCGCGGCGGATTCGCTGTAGCTCATATCCAGCCCGGCGCTCATAAAGACCCACTCGCGGTAATCGGACGGCGGGCCGAGATCGCCCCCCGCTGTATAGACCGGGGCGGCAACGGCGCCGGAAGCCGCGATCGCGGCACACAGGGACAGCGCGGGGATACTAAGCCTGCTGGGCATGGTCTTCTCCCTGGTCCTAAGTAAGATTTTCCATCCACAGATGGACACAGATTAACGCAGATTAAGATTTCTCGCTGCGCGCTTTCGGCCCGCCGCAGGCGGCAAAACAGGATTTGATCTGCGTTAATCTGTGTCCATCTGTGGATAAATTCTTAACATCGTTGCGGCCCGCCGCCGCGCACGATATGGCGAGGGCAACAACATCACTTGGGGAAAACGATCATGTCCAGCCTACCTGAACTCGAAGCCCGCATTGTCGCGCTGGAACACATCAACGCGATCAAGGAAGTGCAATACCGCTACTGGCACTCGGTCGATCGGCAATTGCTGGACGACGTGCGCGACTGCTTCATCGAGAACGGCGCGGTGATCGACATGGAGGGCGTGCCGCCGTGCAACACGCGCGAGGATTTCATCAAGGTGCTGAAGGCGCAGGGCGGCAAGCCCGGCTTTTACAGCCTGCACACCGGCAACAACCCCGCGATAAAGATCACCGGCGCTGTACACGCCGAGGGTACCTGGGACGCGCTGTTCGTCGGCATCGATGTCGGCGACCGCCTGACCTACCAGCTGACCGGGCAGTACACGAACAAATACGTTCTGCGGAATTACCGCTGGTACATCCAGACCCAACATTTCCGCCAGACCTCGCTGCTGATCAAAAAGATCGACGAGAACGGGTCGTCCAAGGTCGTGACCTTCGGCATGCCGGATAAGAGCGTGTTCGATAAGTGAGCGGCTTTTAAGATTCAACGCTAAGGCGCAAAGACGCAAAGATGCCGGAGCTTTCGACCGAGTATGAGCTGCTCGCCCGGGAAATTGTTGATGCCGCTTTCGCGGTTCACTCGTCACTCGATCCCGGGCTTTTGGAATCCGTTTACGAGCATTGTCTGGCGGCAGAACTAAGACTGCGCAATATCACAGTCGAGCGCCAGATTCCGGTACCTGTGATCTATAGCGGCGAGCGGCTCGATGCTGGCTTTCGGATTGACCTCTTGATCGGCGGTTTGGTGGCGGTTGAGGTGAAGGCCACGGAAACCACACTGCCGATTCATGAAGCGCAACTCGTTACGTACCTCAAGCTCTCGAGTTATCGCCTGGGTCTGTTGATCAATTTCAATGTAAGGCTGATTAGGGACGGCATCCGGCGGCGGATCAACTCCGGCTAGCTTGGCGCCTTTGCGCCTTGGCGTTAAATCTTAAATCAGAAATTGGATGAAATCGGATATTAAATCATCGGATCCTTATTCTCCAGTCCCATCAACACGCCGCCTAAGCCGCGGCCGCTGATTTGGCTTTGGTTGGAGACGTGCTGGCGGGCGGCGATCAGGTCCGCGTAGATGCGGCCGAAGGATTGGGTGGCGTAGAGGCCGGAGCCGCCTGCGCCCTTGAACATCTTGGCGGCGATCGACAGGCAACGTTCCGCCACCACTGAGGACTGGTAGCGATAGAGCAGCCGTTCCTCGGTGGTCGGCAATTCGCCCTTGCGGGCATAGGCGTCGATCTCGCCGAAATTGCGATGCAGGATGCATTTCATCTCGTCGATCGCCGATGCCGCCTCGGCGCAGGCGAGCTGCGCATCCGGGTCGTTGGCGGTCGAGGTGCCGACCGTGGTGATGCGGGCGGCGCCATATGCGCGGAAATCGTTCAGCATGGCCTGTAAGCCGCCGATGCAGCCGTTAGTTACGGCGCGAAAGAATACCTGCACAAACGGATATAAATAGAGGTGGCCGGTATTGACCGCGTTGCCCGGGCTGGTGCCGCCATAGGCATCGGAGGTCTTGTGCACGCGATATTCAGGGACGAACACGTCGCTGACGGCAATGTCCTGGCTGCCGGTGCCCTTCAACCCCATCACGTCCCAGGTATCGACGACGATGTAGTCGGATTTGGGCAGCAGGAAGGTGCAGTAATCGCCCTTCGCCGTCAGGCCGCCCAGGAAGACCCATTCGCAGTGTTCGACGCCGGACGAAAACTTCCACTTGCCGCTGAAACGGTAACCGCCCTCGACAGGCGTGGCGCGGCCGGTCGGCATATAGGTCGAGGCGATCAGGGTGGAGTTGTCCTCGCCCCACACCTCGGTAGCGGCGCGGTCGTCGAACAAAGCAAGCTGGAAGGCATGGACGCCGACGACGCCATAGACCCAGCCGACCGACATATCACCCTCGGCCAGCGCGATCTGCACCTCGGCGAAGACGCGCGGGTCCATCTCATACCCGCCCCAACGCTTGGGCTGCAGCACGCGAAACAGTCCGGCGGCCTTTATCTCGGCCACCGTTTCGGGCAACAGGCGGCGGTTTTCGGCCTGGCTCTGCGCCCGCGCCTTCAGCGTCGGAATCATTGCGCGCGCAGCGGCGATCAGTTCGTTCGCAGTTGGTAAAGACGCTCCGCCATCGGCGCTCATAGTCATCCCCTATGCAGGCTTTGCCCCGGTATTGAGCCCGACTCTGTAGGCTATCGAAACTGGAGCGGCAAGGTTTCGATGACGGCCGAGGCTTGGCGGATCGGCAGGCGAGGCTCGCATAATAAGCCCCCCTCAAAATAGGGCGATGCCTTCCGCGCGCGGCCGGTTTATAAAGCCGCCTCCAACGGGAGCGGGGAAACATGAAGATCACCGAACTGGGCTATGTCGTCATCGGTACGCCCGATCTGGAAAAATGGCGTGCCTACGGCACGAACGTGCTGGGCATGGCCGCGATCGATGGGCCCCCGGACGCTAATGGTGGCGACACACTTTACCTGAAGATGGACGGGCGGGACTTCCGCTTCCTGATCCAGAAAAGTGCCAAGGACGAGCTCTTCGCCTCAGGCTGGAGCGTCGACGACGTGCAGTCCTTCGACGCCGTATGCGCCAAGCTGGAACACGCCAAGATCAAGGTGAAGCGGGGCAAGCCGGCCGAGATCAAGCTGCGCAAGGTGCAGGATTTCTTCTCCTTCACCGACCCGGCCGGCCTGCGCCACGAAGTGTCGTGGGGGCCGATCGCCTCCTTCACCAAGTTCGTCTCCCCCATCGGCACCAACTTCATCACCGACAATCTGGGGCTGGGCCATGCGGTTCTGCCGACCGGCGATATCGACGCGACGGTGAGGTTCTGGACCGAGGTGATGGATTTCGGCGTGTCCGATCTGTTGCATCTGACCCTGGCAGAGGGTGTGCCGCCGATCCGCGTGTATTTCCTGCACTGCGCGGCCGGCCGCCAGCACAGCCTGGCCTTTGCCGAGCTGACCGACCCGACAGGCTGCAACCACCTGATGGTCGAGGTCGATTCGGTGGACGAGGTCGGCCGCGCGCTGGACCGCGTCGAGCAGAACGGGGTCAAGCTGACGCTGACCCTCGGCCGCCATGTGAACGACGACATGATCTCGTTCTATATGATGACGCCGGGCGGGTTTCAGATGGAGTACGGCACCGGCGGATCGGTCAAGGATTGGGGCAATTACAAGGTGTTCGAATCCACCCGCGGCAGCCATTGGGGCCATAAATTCTTGGGAGCAGGCTGAACATAGGTTGGGAGATGGTGCTTCCCACCTACTCCCCTCGTCATGCGCGGGCTTGACCCGCGTATCCACGTCTTCACGCACCGCGCCGCATGACGTGGATGACCGGGTCAAGCCCGGTCATGACGGTCGTAAATGAATTGTGAGTTTGGAGAGTAACGATGGCCAGCACACCGATCCCCGTCGGCAAGTATCACACGCTGAAAAGCGGATACCGCATGCATTATCACGAGTGGGGCACACCGACGCCGGGTAAGCCCACCGTCGTGTTCCTGCATGGCGGCGGCCCGGGCGCCAGCGGATACAGCAATTTCAAGTTCAACGGCCCGTTCCTGGCGGAGCATGGCTGGCATTGCCTGGCGCCGGATTTCCTGGGCTTCGGCCTGTCTGACAAGCCGGCGGATCTCTATTACCACTCAGCCACGCACATCGTGACGATCCGCGAGCTGATGAAGGCGCTGAAGCTGCCCAGCATGGTGCCGGTCGGCAATTCGCTGGGCGGCGGCGTGGCGCTGCACTACACGATCAGCCACCCGGAAGAGGTGGCGAAGCTGATCCTGATGGCGCCGGGCGGGTTGGTGGACCCGCGCAAGTTCGTCGGCGTGTCGCCCGGCCTGCAGGCGATGTGGAACTGGGCCAAGACCCGCCCCGACAACAAGGCGGAGGCCGAGGCGTCATACCGCGCGTTGCTGGCCAAGCTGGTGCACAACAAGGCGGACATCACCAACGAGGCGATCGCCGAGCGCATCGACATCGCGATGGAGCAACCGATGGTGCTCTATGAAACCTTGCAAACGCCCTATTACACCATCCCGCAACTGCGCGAGATCACTTGCCCTGTCCTGGGGTTCTGGGGCCTGCACGACCAGTTCCTGCCCTATGAGCAGAACGAGGTCCTGAAAGAGGCGCTGCCCAATGCGCGCATCGTCCTGTCGGACAATTCCGGCCATTGGGTGATGATCGAGGACAAGCACCGCTTCAACGAGGCGTGCCTGGATTTCCTGGAAACCGCGTGAGGCATTGCGTTTCTGAGGAAAGAATTTTTTAACGCCAAGGCACCAAGGACACGGTTCA
Organism: Alphaproteobacteria bacterium; assembly: GCA_965276835.1. Classification (GTDB taxonomy): domain Bacteria; phylum Pseudomonadota; class Alphaproteobacteria; order BOG-932; family Roseiterribacteraceae; genus BOG-932. The sequence continues at coordinate 4,398,514 of OZ255631.1, read as the reverse complement.
ATATTCCTCAATCATGCGGCCGAAATACTGGAGAATATTATGGGGGACAGGCTTAAAGGCCGCATCGCGATCGTGACCGGGGGTGGACTCGGCATCGGGCGGGCCATCGCCTTGAAGTTCGGGCGGGAAGGCGCGCGCGTGGTGGTCGGCACGCGGACGGCGACGGACGGCGAGTCGGCTGTTAATGAAATCCGTGCGGCCGGCGGTGAGGCGGCCTTGGTCGTGGCCGATATCGGCACGCGGGCCGAGGCGACGCGGCTGGTCAACGAAGCGGTCCGCATCTATGGCGGGCTGGATGTGCTGCTGCACAACGCCGCCTATTGCCCGTCCGTCGGCATCGAGCAACTGACCGACGAAGACCTGGACCGCACGATCGACGTCAACCTGAAGGCCTGCTTCTGGCTGACCCAGGCAGCGCTGCCGGCGCTGAAGGCGTCGAAGCAAGGCGGGCGCATCCTGGTCACCTCCTCAATCTCCGGCAACCACGCGGCGGCGCGTGGACTGGTGCATTATTCGGCATCCAAGGCCGGCGTCACCGGCTTTGTGCGCAACCTGGCGCTGGAACTGGCGAGGAGCGGCATCACAGTCAACGCGGTCGAGCCCGGTATGATCATGACCGAGAAACTGTCCGCGCCCGAGATGGCCCCGTTCTTCGCCGCCATGCCGGGGCGCGTGCCGCTGGGCCGGCTGGGCACCGGCGACGATATCGCCGGCGCCATGGCGTTCCTGGCGTCCAACGAAGCGTCCTATGTCACCGGTCAATCCCTGCTGATCGACGGCGGAATCGCACTGCCCAGTTCGCTGGACATCGAGACCGTGACGGAGGCTTGAGATTGAAATCCCGGCGCCCTTTCGCCGCCCCTTCGTAACGCCCTCTCCGGCAAGCAGCAGAGGGCGTTAAAGCCTTCTTCCATGACCTTCTTCTGCTCAGTGCGGTTTCAGCACCACCTTGATGCAGCCGTCCTTCTTGTCGCGGAAGGTCTTGTAGGCGTCCGGCCCGTCCTCGAGTTTGACGATGTGGGTGATCAGGAAGGACGGGTCGATCTCACCCTCCACGATCCGCTTCATCAGCGGTTCCAGATATTTCTGCACATGGGTCTGGCCGGTCTTCAGCGTCAACGCCTTGCCGACGAACGCCCCCATCGCCACAGGCACCATGCCGACAAAGACGCCGGGCAGGGAGACCGTCCCGCCGGAGCGGCAGGCCAGGATCGCCTGCTGCAACGCATAAGGCCGCTCAGTCGAGGTCAGGTGGGTTTGCGCGCTTTCCAGCAGCCCGCCGGTTCCGTGGCTTTCCATGCCGACCGCCTCGATCACCGAATCCGGCCCCAGGCCCTGGGTCATCTCGACGATCCGTTCCTGCAGATGCTCGTCCTTGTAATCCAGGGTTTCGGCGCCGGACTGGCGCGCCAAGGCGAGGCGTTCCGGAACCGTGTCGATCGCGATCACGCGGCCGGCGCCGAGCAGGAAGGCGGACTTGATGGCGAACTGGCCGACAGGGCCGCAGCCGAAGACCGCGACCGTGTCGCCGGGTTGGATATTGCAGTTTTCCGCCGCCATATAGCCGGTGGGGAAGATATCCGACAGGAACAGCACCTGCTCGTCGGTCAGACCGTCCGGCACCTTGACCGGGCCGACATCGGCATAGGGAACGCGCAGATATTCCGCCTGGCCGCCGGGAAAGCCGCCATAGGTGTGCGAATAGCCGAATAAGCCCGCGGTCGGATAGCCGGTCTGCTTCGCCTCTTTCGCGCCCGCCGGGTTGGAGCGCTCGCAGCACGAGTACAAGCCCCATTTGCACATACGGCATTCGCCGCAGCTGATGGTGAAGGGGACGACCACGCGGTCCCCGACTTTCAATTTCTGGTTGTCGCGGCCGACCTCGACCACCTCGCCCATCGTTTCGTGCCCTAAGACGTCGCCGGAGTGCATTTCCGGGACGAAACCGCCCATCAGATGCAGATCGGATCCGCAAATGGCACAACTGGTGACCTTGATGATCGCGTCGCGCCCATCCTGTATTTTCGGATCGGGGACCGTGTCGTAACGGATATCTTCCTTGCCGTGCCAGCAGAGTGCGCGCATGCCGGATTCCAATCTGTGTTTATCGCCGGGTGGCGAGTGCTGGGATGACAACGGCGGGCCGGGGTTCGTGTTCCGATCCTTTCGGCTATTCGGGGATAAAGGCGTAAGAACGGTTTTCCGGAAGACCCGGTTAATGGCGCAGGCGCGGCCTTAGTCGCCCTAGCCCCTGACGGCCGATATTCGAGACATGCCCGGCGTCAGGCGATAGTCGGGGCGCAGCTTTCGCGCGGCCGGCATAGCCATGGCGGTATTCGGCTGGAACCCCGGCAGCCTGTAGGCGGTGATGCTGGCGAACGCGGCATAGACGGTGCCGTTGACGATTTCCGGGCCGCCGCCGATGCATTGCCCGCCGGACCACAAAACCGATCCGAAAGACGCATCGTAGGCAATGACGATCCCGCCGAAGCCGGAGCCAGTGCCCACGCAGGCATAGAGAACGCCGTTGGCGACCGACAGGCCGAACACCGGACCCGCCGTCGTCAGGCTCCAGCGTAGGGTTCCCCGGCCGGCCTCGAACGCGGCGAGGCTGGTACAGCCGCCCGCATAAACGAGATTGTTCGCGATGGCCGGGGCCGGCGCACAGTTGGTGCCGGAGGTGGCGGCGGACCACCCCGCGCCCCCGAATTCATTGATCTTCCCATCGCCGCTGGTGAAATACGCGGCACCGTTATTGACCGCGACGGGCGACACGGTCCCGCCCTTGGTTGAAACGCCGGAGGAGCCGTTCGCGGTTCTGTACTCAAAGCTGCTTCCGGCGCCGTAAAAGAACGTGCCGTCGCCGGAAAACGCGACCGGCGTCGTCACCGGCCCGTGCGTGGTGTCGAAACCGAAGATCGGCGTGCTGGCCGCGCCGTTTGCCGGATTGAGAACATGGATCGAACCGTCGCTCGACGGCGCATAGATCCTGCCCTGGTAAAACTTGAGTGAGCTCGGAACGCTGGTCCCGACATTCTTCGTCCAAAGCGGGGTGCAAATACCGCCGTCCTTGCGGCATGTCGCGCCGTAGGCATAGACGTTCCCGTTCGACGCGCCGAAAAATACACGTCCCCCTACCGCGACAGGATTTACGCTTTGAAGGCTGACGCCGGGCGAGGCCTGCCACAGCAAAGCGCCCGTGCTGGAATAGGCATAGATGGCGCCGTTGACGTCACCGACATACGCCGTGCCGTCCATGACGACGAAGGGCGACGGATTCGCAAAGCCGCCGGAGGGTTTCGTCCACATATCCCTGAGATCGCTGACGTTGGACGTATCGAGCGTGTTCTCGAACTCATTGTCGGAACGTGCCTGAGCGGCCAGACCGGCCATCGGCCAGTTCGTGTTCACGACAAATGGCTGTTGCGTTGCGACGTTGCTGCCCCGCGCCACGACGCTGAGCCAGTGGGTTCCCGGCTGCGCGGTTGCCGGAACTTGAATGCGCATCGAAAACGCACCCCTGGCGCTCGCGATCGCCAAAGCCTGATCGGCGGTGTCGAAGTAGATATCCGCTGCGGGGAGGCATGAAATCCCACGGCGGATAAAGTCACAACCGTCGAAGGCTGCCCCGATGCCGGGGAAATTTGCGCGCCGGGCGATATCGTGAATTTCGTTGCACTGTGACCGGTGCCCTTTGGCGTTGTCACAGACAGCGTGCCGGTGGCGGCGTTTATGGGGGCGGTGGCAACGATCTTGGTGTCGTTCACGACCTTGAAGGTGGATCCGGCATTGTCGAATCCGACGGTTTTGGCGCCGATGAAGCCCGAACCCACAATCGTGACATCCGTCCCGATCGTTCCGGAGGCGGGAGAGAACGACTTGACGGTCGGAGGGGCCGCGAATGCCGGACCGGTAAGCGCGAGGAGAAGGCCGACGCCGAATATTGGCCCCAGGGCGCCGAGCGGAATTCGGAGTGGTCGCATCAACGCCCCCTGGAATTCATATCGATCCGAAGGCAGCACTATGCTCGCTTGTTATTATATAACGGTAAACGATTTAGGGGGTTTGTCCGGTAATAAGGAGTAACCGAAACGGAATTCCCGAATAGCCTTCGCAGCGACTAAGCTGGAACGTAAACCGTCAGCGCGCGCGGCATTATCCTGAAATGCGCCGGAGTGCGGGTGACAATCTCTCCATCGGCATTGACCGATCGGGGACGCCGCGTTTCGACCAGCACGTCCTGCCCGGCCATCGTGTGAACTTCTGCCCAGCGGCCATGACGGCCGATGCGGAGCGACGGCAATATTTTCAGCAGCGCGAGAGCGCCGGACACCTCAAGACTGTAGACATCCAGCCGATTGTCATCGATCGCGGCATCCTCCGATACGGTCATGCCGCCGCCATAATGTCGGCCGTTCCCGACGGCCAGATGAACCGTCTTGCAGCGATGGACTGTGTCGCCGACTGTGATTGTCGCATGGAACGGGCGTATCCGCCTGAGGACGCGGAAGGCTGCGACCAGATAACCGAGCCGTCCCCAGCGCTGCTTTGAATCGCCGGTCAGGGCGCGCGTCAGATCCACCCCGAAACCGACGCTGGCGACGTTCAGGAACGGAATGCCGTTCACTTCGCCGATATCGATCGATTTCAAGAAACCGTCAGCGATGACCTGAGCGGCCTGGATCGGATCCAGTGGCAAAGCCAGGGTACGGGCGAGGTCGTTGGCGGTGCCGAGCGGGATAACGCCGAGCGGCAGGCCGGTATCGAGCAGACCGCGAAGCGCCTTATTCAGCGTGCCGTCGCCGCCAGCCAGGACGACGCAATCGACCGTCCCTTGCGCGGCCCGGATAGCGCCCGGCAGGTCATCCGCATGCGAACGAACGACCTTCAAGCCGCTGCCGCCAAGCGCGCCTTCGATCTGCCGGCCGGCAGCCCTGCCGGACCGGCTTTTTTCATTGACGAGCAGCAGGGCGCGGCGGGGCTTCTCAGTCAAAAAGCGATCAGGTCCGGCGGCCGAACAGCGCGTGATAAAGCACCAGAACGACGATCGCGCCGATGACGGCGACAAACATGCTGTAGAGGTTGAAGCCGGTGACCCCGACCGCCCCGAACCTGGTGAACAAGAAACCGCCGACGACGGCGCCGACGATGCCCAGCACGATATCGAGGATAAAGCCCTCACCCTGCTTGTTGACGACCTTGCTGCCGATGAAACCGGCAATGAGACCCAGAACGATCCAACCTAAAATCGACATGACGAACCCCCTGTTCAGAACTGGCAGAGCAAGCCCGGTTTGGGGCTGTATGTTCCCAGTCTTTATGTTTTCGCCGCCGGGATGCGCATGGGCGGGATCGTTTCCGCCCGGATTCAAGAGAACGAGCAGCGGCACGGCTTGGAAACAGATAACCCAGTGGGCGACAAGCTGCCTGGCTGAAAGTAACCCAATGGGTTATGTATCGTGCGTGGAAAGCGGCCCGCTTATGACGATCGCCCGGCTACATCAGCCGGAGTTCCAAATTGCTTTCCGAAGCGCAGCGCATAGCGATTGTCGATCATCTTGCGGCAAACCCAACGGCCGGCGAGTTAGTCTCTGGCGGTGGTGGAATTCGGAAGTTCCGCTGGGGCGCGCCGGGTCGCGGGAAAAGAGGTGGCGTCCGCGTCATCCACTATTTCGCCGACGACAGGTTTCCGGTGTTTTGATCGACATATTCGCAAAGAATGAAGCGGAAAATTACACAGCGGCCGAGCTTGCGCAGGTTCGCGCGATTGCGAAGGCGTTAACCGAAGCCTTTAAACGATCTGGGGAGATCAAGGATGAGCGACGCAGAAAAACGGCTGATTGACGGAATGAAGGAGGCGCTGGCCTTCGTAAACGGGACAGCCGACAAGAAGACCTATCGGGTTCACACCCGCCAGCGCCCCGACGTGCGGGCGATCCGGCAGCGCATGGGTATTACGCAGCAGGAATTCGCACTTCGATACGGGTTCCCAATCGACACGCTTCGGAAATGGGAACAAGGCGTGCGTCAACCCACGGGTGCGGCGGCGACATTGCTGATCATTATCGACCGGGCGCCGGCGGCAGTCGAAAAGGCACTGGCTGCGGCATAGGCAGCGATAATCATGTAACCTCTGCTCTGATCCCAGCTAGCTCCGAGACGCCAAATGAGCGACATGAAAATCGCGGTAGGCGGCGCGATAGGGAACGAGGCCTCCGCCGGTTCGTCGATGCCTGGCACCGCGCCGAACGCGGCGACCGCTTTCAGGAACGGCACCTCGCGTTCGAAAGCTGGGAGGCGCTGACCCGCGTGCTGACCGGGAAACGCATGGAACTGCTGCGCCACGTCCACCGCAACAACGTCACCAGCATCCGCGCCCTGGCGAAGATGCTGGCCGCGACTACCGCAACGTGCATGCCGACGTCCAAGCGCTGACCGCCGCCCGTCTGCTCGACGCCACCGACAGCGGCGTACGCGCTGACTATGACGCGATCGAGGCGAAGATCGCGATTTAAGGAAGTCTGGCTCTCGCCAGTTGCCCCTCAAAGAAATCCGCCAGATGCCAATGGCAGTGTTTAACAAAAAGAAATTCTGGAATTTTATATTTTCCTGCTGCAAGCTTCCGCTAAGGATGTCATCGCCTTCCAGGGTTGATCGCTTTGGCGCCTGCTCGTTCACTTTCCGCAGGACCATGCCATGTCTCAAGATCTAGATGAATTCCGGCAACGCATCCTTGCTCATGCTAAGCTGGTCGTTACCCGAGCTCCTAAAGTAGAGTCCGAGGCAAGTACCAATACGTCGCTCGTACAGCCGTTTTTAATGTCGCTGGGTTATGATGTCGGCAATCCTGAAGAGGTCGCGCCGGAACATCATGCGGATTTCTCAGAAAAATATCAAAACAAAGTAGACTACGCGATCCTGCATCAAGGTGTTCCAGTAATCGCCCTTGAATCAAAGAAAGTTGGCGCGGCCATGAAGGATGACCGGGGCCAGCTTCGCAGCTATTTTAATGCATGCCCTACTGTAAAGCTGGGCATCCTGACTGACGGCTTGAAATACGAATTCTACGCAGATTCCGACAAGCCAAACATGATGGACGAAACCGCATTTTTGCGGTTCAACTTCTTCGACATTGCCAAAGACAATAATATTGATGACAATACCCTTGGTGGAATTGCAACAATTCGGAGTGGTTTGTTCAATCCAGAAGATGTAGGCGCGGAAGCGAAGCGCAAACTACTATTTGAGTCGATCATTGATATTATTAAGCAGTTCAAAGTTGAGCCGCCCGACGATTTTGTACGCTTTATTCTGGGACGCCGGGAAGTCGACAGCAAAATCAGCAAGGTGACGCAGAAAATTATAGATTCGAACAGGGACATCGTGAGATCGGCGATGGAAGCTTTCGTCGCGCAAGAGGCACTCGCTCGCTTCGGCTATGCGCCCAAAGACGTCGTAAAAACTCCAGAGCGCACAGAAACAATCGCAGCCGTTCATCCTGTAGTAGAGCTGGAGGCAGAAGGATTTTCACCGTCTGCAAAGGAAATTGAAGTTCTCAATTATTGCAAAAACAGGTTATTTTATCTCGTACGCAGCGACGTCCTGTTTCAACAAGTCGAAAAACTAGCGTTTCGAAAAACAAAGACGTCATTTCGTGTCTATTTCGGCAAAATGAATAGTGGATCTTTGTTCGATTATCGCGAACACAAAGATAGCGTGACGCTTCAGTTTCCTGCACTCGACAACAATGAGATATTATATTCGCCGTCTGCAGCACTGGATGAGGCTTTAATCACAGCTTTTACAAAACGGGTGACTGATGCCGGTATTTCGTTTGACGCAACTCCCGTCCTGCGAAAAATCAAGGGTGGTCAGCCGTAATCGCTATCCGCAGTTGAGATTTGAGAGAGATTTCCTAGAGAAGTTTTAGAATCCCCCTAATGCCCATAGCTCGGATCGTCCCCGTCCCGCCGCGACAGCTTGAGCGGCATCCCCTTCAGCCGCTCGGCGTCGAATTCGATCGGCGTGTAGCTGTCGAACAGAACCTGGCGATGGTCGATGGCCCATTTGCCGTTGCGCCGGGACCAGCGGTCGAGGTAACGGCCGCGCCAGAGATGCTCCAGAACGCGCCCATCGGTCGGGTGGGTTTGCAGCGAGGCGGTGAAGTAAGCCTCCGATACCGCCAGGTCCCCGTTCGGCCGGATGAGGATATTGGTGATCTGGTGGCTGTGGTTGGCGAAGCTTTGGCGGGCCTTGGTGCTGCCGGGCAGGTAGTCGCGGAACAGCATGTCGGGCATGCCTGCGGTGCTGCTGTAATTGCAGGTGCCGTCGGGGTGCCAGATCGACAGGGTCAGTTCCTGGTCGACCCGGTCCATCGCGCGGCAATAGGTGTACAGCACCTCGGTGATCGCCTGCTTGGCCAGCAGGGTTTCGATGGCGGTGTCGGTCATGTTGCCTCCGTCGCTTGGCGAGTCTCCCGGCCGATTCCGGCAATTGCGATGACGGCGGCCACCAGCAGCAACGCCACGCCGGTGGCGAGGAAAGCGCCCTGGATACCGAACGGGCCGACCAGCAGCCGCAGAACGAACGGGCCAAGAAACTGGCCGAGGAAGATGCAGCTGAAATTGAGGCCGGCGGCGGCCGCGCGCACATGGGCCGGCGCCTCCGCCATCAGAACGGAGGCGACGACCGGCGCCTTGAAGCCTGTTCCCACCCCGATCACCAGAAAGGCGGCGAGCAACGCCAGCCAATAATGCAGCGGCGCGGCGGCAACCAGGCCAAGGCCCATCAAGCCGGCGATCAGGACGAACAGCACCCAGTCGCTGAACCAGCGGCGCAGGAAGCCGTAACCCGCGGCGGTGAAGATTGCGGACGCCGATCCGACCGACAGAATATAGCCTTGCTCAGTCGCGCTCGTGATGCCGTTTGCCTTCAGCAGGAACGGCCCACCGGTGCTGGGCATGAAGGTGCCGATCGAGATGATCAGCAAGACCAGGTAGATGGGCCAAAGCTGCGCGATCAGCCCGATCTGACCGGGCGCGCCGGCGGCCTTGGCCACCCTGACCTGCTTGTGAAATGGGCCATGCACCGTGACCCAGGCGACGGCGAGCGTGACAAAGCCGATGGCATACATCCAAAACGGGGTACGCCAGCCGCCCAGATCGACCAGCCGCCCGCCAAGCGCCAGGGCCAGCAGGCCGACGATGGAGCTGGTGGCGACGGCGAATCCCAGCACCTTGGATCGCGCCTGCCCCTCATACCAGGCGCTGGCCAAGGCGAGGTAGACCGCCATGACCGCGCCGGCCGCCAAGCCGAGCAACAGGCGCGTCGCCAGCAACGGCGTGTAATCGTCGATGCCCAAACCGGCCATGCCGCTGATGCTGTAAAGCAGCAAGGCGATCAGCAAGGTCAGGCGATAGCCGAACCGTTCGGCCAGATAGCCGCCCAACGGCGCGCCGACGATGATCGCCAGCGACGGCGCGGAAAAGATCGTCCCGGCCTGCAACATGCCCTGGTCGCCGCCGCCGAAATGCGCCGCAAGCGCCGGCTGATCGACCGCCAGCCCCAGCGGCGCGAGCCCGCCCAGGCTGGGGCCCATGCAGATGACGAACAGGCGGCCAGCGGTGACCCAGCCGGGTACGGGCGCGGCGGCTTCGTTCATCCCGCGGTCAGCCCGCCGTCGATCTGCAGCACGGCGCCGCTGATGAATTTGGCCTCGTCGCTGGCGAGATAGACGGCCGCCGCGGCGACATCGTTCGGTTCACCCCAGGGAATATTGGCGAGCGGCGATCCCGGCGGCGGCTTGATCGGCCGGATCAGCGGCGTATCGATCGGGCCGGGGGAAATGGCATTGACCCGCACATGGCGGTCCTTGAAAGCGGCGGCCATCGACTTTGTGAGACCGACCACCCCGTGCTTCGACGCGCTGTAGGCGGCGGACAGTGCAACGCCGCGTATGCCCGCCGAGGACGACATGTTGACGATATTGCCCCGGGTTTCGAGCAGATGCGGCAGCGCCTGCTGGCTGACATGGAAATAGCTGGTCAGGTTGACCGCGAGGGTCCGGTGCCATTCGTCCGGCGTGATCTCCTCGAACGGGCCGCGCTGCATCACGCCCGCGATGTTGGCGACGACATCCAGGCGGCCCAGTATGCCCACCGCCGTATCGACCAGGGCGCGGGATGACGCGCCATCGGCGGCGTCGTACGAGACAGCCGTGGCCGCGACGCCGATTTCTGCGGCGGTCGCCTCCACGCCGGCGCGGTTGAAGTCGCCCAGCACCAGGCGGGCACCCTCCGCCGCCATCATGATCGCGGTCGCCCGGCCGATGCCCGAAGCCGCGCCGGTGACCAGGATCGCTTTGTCCGCCAGCCGCCCGTTGCCCATGTTTCCCCGTGCTTTCTTATTGGTTCAATTCGGAAATTCTATCCGAGTTGCACTCAAGATGGTATAGGCGAAGGCAATCGAAATGCGCCGGGAAAGAGGGAAGCATCATGGAAAAAATCGTCTATGCGCTGTGGCGCGATGTGCGCGATACCCGCGCCGAATTCAGCCGCAAGCTGCGCGAGGAGGCGGCGCCGAAGCTGCTGGCGCTGGGCGCGCGGGGCTTGCAGGTGAATGTCGTGGACGACACCGTTCTGGGCGCCAACACCTTCCGCGTCGCCACCCGGCCGCAGATGGAGGGTGTGGTCCATCTGTGGGTCGACAGCGCGATCAACATGTTCCGCAAGCCCTATGACGAGGTTCTGGAATCCGTCTCCGGCCGCATCGCCGGATATCTCGTCAGCGAGTCCAACGGCGTGGTGATGCAGCCGGAAAACCGCTCCCCGCCCGGCGAGCGGACGCACGGTTTTTCCCAGTGCGTGTTCATCGTCCGGCCGAAGAAGACATCGCCCGAGGAATGGATCGAGGAGTGGCACAACAAGACGACGCCGGTGGCGATCGAGTGCCAGGCCAATTTCTTCTATGCCGCCAATGTGGTCGTCCGCCCGCTGACCCACGCGGCGCCGCCCTATGACGCGCTGGTCGAGGAATGCATGCAGCCGGAGGCGATGACCGACCCGACCGTGTTTTTCGACCATGGCCGCGACCCGGAAAAGGCCAAGGACAATGCCCGCCGGATGTACGAGGCCGCCGCCTTCGTCACCGATGTCGACAAGATCGACGTGATCGCGACCAGTCAGTACATCTTCAAATGGCCCAGCTTGTAGATCTCCCTGAACAAAAAAACGGCGCCCTTTCGAGGCGCCGTTTTCGTTTGCGTGTAGCAGTGGCTTATGAAGTCGCGCCGCCCGAATAAACGATTTGTACGCGCCGGTTTTGCGGCTCGCGCACCCCGTCGCCGGTCGGAACCAGCAGGTCGCGTTTGCCTTTGGCGACAATCTCGATCTCGGACGACGCGACGCCGTCCTTCTCGAGTTGCGCGGCAACCGATTCCGCACGGCGGCGGGACAGGCGCATATTGTAGGCGTCCGAACCGACGGTGTCGGTGTGACCGGTGACGGTCAGTTGGGTGACTTTGGCCGGGCCGGCGTTCTTGGCCGCCGTGTCGACGATCGCGACCGCCTGCGGGGTCAGGTCAGACTTGTTGAAGTCGAAGAACACCAGATAGCTGCGCGGTGCGGGCGCCGGAGCCTGGACCGGCGGCGGGACATAGGCCGCCGGGGCTGTTTCGGGCGCGGATTCGCCGCCGAAGCGGTATTTCACACGGAAGCCCCATTCGCGCGGCTCGTTATAGACCTTCGAAACGAAGCCCTGGTTGTTCCAGAGGGCAAAGTTACCCAACACGAAGGTCGCGTTGGTGACGTTGGTCATGAAAAAGTCGCCATCGATCGGCTGGCCGAGCATGTCGGTCCAATCGACGCTGAGATTGATCAGGTGATGGGTCGGGGCCGCGCCGGGTGCGTTGTCGGTGCTGGTCAGATAGTGGGTCTGATAGGCCCAATCGGTGGTCAACGAAAGATCGCCCCAGGATTCGTCGATCGGCAAGTGATAGGTGAAGCCCAGATCCAGCTTCAGCTTGGGAAAGCCGGTGAACGACCGGCCGGCCAACTGCCCGAACGTCGTGGAGGTGAAGCTGTCGAACACGTTGTGGTTGAAGGACCCGCTGCCGTGCAGCTCCAACCCATCGACCGGAATGATCAACCCTTCGAACTCGACGCCCTCGGCCGTTGCCTCGGCGGCGTTTTCGGTCACGCCGAAATTGGACGGCGTGCATGAGGTCGGATCGCCGGGCCGCGTGCACACCTCAACCGTCGCCGTCACGCCCTCCTGAATGTTGGAATAGAATCCGTGATAGGCATCGAGATTGGTGCGCGTCTTCATGCCGAAGAGGCTCCAGTCGGCTTTGACGCCGACCTCGACATTGACCAGCGTCTCAGGCTGGTAGACCTGATCGCCCGGATCCAGCGCACCCGGGGTGAAACCGCCGGGGCGATAGCCTTTCGATGATTCGACATAGACCATTGTCTGCGGGTCGATCTGATAATCGAGGGACAGGTTCCAGCCGGGCGAATGAAAATGCCCGCTGCCGAACACGTCGCAATTCGACGCGGCCGTGCCGCTGGCGCAGATCGGTGTCGCCGGATAGGAGGGGCCGAGGGCTTTGATGTTGACGATGCGGATATGCTGGAATTGCGACTGCCAATCCCAGTTGTAGCGGAACCCGCCGGTGAATTTCAGGCCGTCCAGCGCGTCCCAAAGCGAACCGATATCATAGTCGAACTGGCTGTACAGCGCCTGCGTCCGGGAGGTACCGCCGCCGCCGGTCGAGACGAGAATCTGTGACGCCAGCTGGTTGGTGCCCGTCGTGATCAACCCGTCTTGCGGGCCTGAACTGCGGTAGAGCAGGAAACCGCCCACGGTATATTGCAGGGTGTCATTGAGTGTCTTGCCCTTGACCTGAACTTCGTCGCTGTACTGCGTGACGATGCCGACGCCGCCGCCCGCGCCGACCGACGCGTTGTTCCAGCCGCGCGGCGAATAGAATCCCTGGGAGACGATCGGCGTGTCGGTAAAGTCCGACCGCGTCAGTTCGCGCGAATTGACGTAACCGGCGATGTTCTTGATCGAAATGTCGTCGGTCAGGTCGTATTTCAGGATATCGATGATGTCGTAGTTTTGCGCCTTCTCGATCGGACCGGGGAAGTTATATGTACCCGTGCCCGGCGGGTAGAACCCGACGATCTGCCGAACGCCCAAGCGCTTCTGCAGATTCAGGTAATAGGTCGGCGAATGCGCCGCATAGGGAGGATTGTTCAACGTGTAGTGGACCGTGCTCCCGGCGAAGTTCGGATCGTAATTCAACTGATCCAGGATCAGCGCGGTGCCGTTGGTGTGAACATAGGTTTCGTCGGCGACGATATAGTTTTCCAGGTCGTCGGTCGGCCGGAAGGTGACCGACACGCGGCCGTACCACGAATCGCGGTTGTCCATGTCCAGGCCTTTGAACTTGCCCTCATAGACCGAGGTGAAGCCGTCGCGCTCGTCGTGCTTCCCGCCGACGCGGACCAGCAGCTTGTCCTCGACGATGGGAATGTTCAGCACGCCCTCGAACTGCCGCCAGTTGTCGGAACCCAGCATACCGCCGACATAGCCTTCGAAATTATTGGTCGGCTTGGTGGGATCGAGCAGAACCGCACCGCCGGTCGTGTTCTGGCCGAACAAGGTGCCTTGCGGACCTTTCAGCACCTGAACCGTATTGTCGAACGATTGGTAATCGCCGATCTGGTTGCCCTGGATCAGCGGCACCTCGGCGAAATAGGTGACGACGCCGGGAAGGCCGCGGATGGTGGGGTCGGAGCCGATGCCCGAACGCTGGGTCGGGCTATAGGTGAAGGATGGCACCGCATGCTGCAGGTCGACCAGGTTCTGGATCGATTTCTTTTCAAGATCGGCGGCGGTGAAGGCGGTGATCGCCATCGGCACCGTCTGCAGGCGTTCTTCCCTGCGTCGCGCCGTCACGACGATTTCTTCCAGGCCCGATCCGGCGGCCGCGCTCGGCTGATCCGTCTGCGCCATGACCGGCTGCGGACCGGCAACCGCGATGATTCCCGTCGTAGCGCCGAGCGCCAACCAGAGACGTGCTGACATAGCCCCCTCCCCAAGTTTCCGGTCGCTTTGCGCGAACTCGGACATGCCCTAACTGGACGCGCGCCTGATTGGGTTTTCCCCCGAGCCGGTCCTTATTGAGTGAAGCTTGATGTGAGAATTTGTCGCACGTCAAGAAATAAATCGCGGTCAGCGGCGCACAAAGAAAAACGGCGCCCCCGAAGGAGCGCCGTTCTGCTTTGGCTATGCCGGGCTGCTTACGAAGTCGCACCGCCGGAATAGACGATCTGAACGCGCCGGTTCTGCGGTTCACGGACCCCGTCGCCGGTCGGAACCAGCAGGTCGCGCTTGCCCTTCGCCACGATCTCGATCTCGCTGGAGGGGATGCCATCCTTCTCCAATTGAGCCGCGACCGATTCCGCACGACGGCGGCTGAGACGCATATTGTAGGCGTCGGAGCCGACGGTGTCCGTGTGACCGGTGACGGTGAGCTGCGTCACCTTGGCCGGACCGGCATTCCTGGCCGCTGTATCGACGATCTCAGTTGCCTGAGCCGTCAGATCCGACTTGTTGAAGTCAAAGAACACCAGATAGCTGCGCGGCGCGGGGGCCGGAGCCGCGACCGGCGGCGGAACATAGGCTGCCTGGGGGGTTACGGGCTCGCTCGGCTCGTTGAAGTCGTAGCGCATCGTTACGCCCCACATCCGCGGCTGCGCCGGCTGGAAGCCGATTTCACCGATGGCGTGGTACGCGGCCAATGCGCCATTAATGACGGAGTTGTTGGTCAGGTTCGTGACGAACAACCGCCCGCTGAGCCCCGTCTTGCCCCAGATATCCTTCCAGTCCAGGCTCATATCGATGTTTTTATGCCCCGGCAGAAGGTCTTCCTGCGTGATGTTGGCGACATCGCTGTTAACCGAAGTCTGAACCCACGAGTAAGTGCCGCTCAAGCTGACCGCGCCGTAAGCCTGATCGATGAAGGACAAGTTATAGGTGAAACCGCCGTTGAACTTGTATTTCGGCAATATCTCGAACGCGACGCCGGGGACCGAAATCTGCCCCACACCTGTTGCCGGATTCGGACCCTGGAAATTCTTGTATTTTCCTCTGTTATATTCGGCATCGCCGTGAAGCTCGAGATCCGGGAACGGCAGAATGTCGAACTGGAAGTCCCATCCCCAGATATTGCCGTCGCCGACATCTAGATATGGCGTACCGAGATTTTTGGTGCCGTTGATGCCCAGATAGGCACCGGTGGTCTGAATTTCGATTCCGCGATAGACGCCATAGAATGCGCTGGTGTCGACCCGGGCCTTGACACTTTCCATCCCGAGGGCCCCCAGGTCGAAATCGGTTTTCACACCGCCTTCATAGTTGTTCAAGTGCTCGGGCTTATAGATGGCAATATTGGGGTCCGCGAAATTCTGCCCGTTAAAGCCACCGGTTTTGTAACCGAGGCTGTTATTGATGTAGAACATCGTCTGCGGGCGCCATTGATAGTTGAGCTGCAAGCTATAGCTCGGCGACCGGAAGCGGGCATTCTGCGAACTCGTCTTGGTCAGCGTGCCGTTGGGCCGCACGCGCGTAACGCATGGATCGCCGGGGGTGCCCGTCTCGCTACCGACAGGGACAGTGCCAGTCGCGCAATAGTTACCGCCCGACGTATAAAAAGCGTCCCATGTTTGGCGGAAGCCACCGGTGAAGCTTACCCCTTCGACATAATCGCTCGCGTCGTAAGTTCCCTGCGTGTAAACCGCATGTGTGGTGGCTTGCTGGTTCGAGGTCGAGCCGAAGACTGTCAGACCGCCGAAATCGTCAGTATATTGGATACCGTAGGGCGAATGCGTATTCGACGGCGTGCTGCCGCCGGCGCCGCTCGACGCACCACCCCACTGGTTGAAAAACCCGGCCGTGAGCTTGAACTTGTCGTCGAAGAAACTGCCCTGGAACTGGATTTCTTCGTTATATTGTGTCGCGGGTCCTCTTGGCTGATCGAGAAGACCGTTATTGTCACCCGCCAGAAGGCCGAGCTCCAATCCGCCAATGTCGGCCCGTGAGTATTGGGAAATCTCCTGATACGCCGCGATATTCTTCAGGGTCATATTATCAGAGATATCCCAGGACAGGGTATCGACGATATTCAGCTGCCTTACATACGCAGTGGGCATGAGGGACAAAGCCGCGACCTTGTATGGGCCCAGCGCTCTCTGCTGCGCCGCAAGCGATGCAAGGTCGACGTTCACGCCGGCAAGCTTGCCAGGGTTTATGAATGCCTTGTTAAGATTAAGTACGTATTGGAGAGAAGGGCCGGTATTAGGATCACAAAAACCGGCGACAAGACCGCATGGAATGCCGCCGGGGCCTGAATTTTGGGCTGGGAATGCCGACGCGGAACCGGGATTGGCGTGGTTGAAGACGAATGTGCCGGGTAGGTATTGCCCCTGGAAATTATTAACCATCACCTCGTTGCGGATATTGTCTGTCGGAGTGAAGGTCGCCGAACCGCGGAAATTCCAGTAATCCTGATTCAACAGATCGACGTTCTGCTTGATGACGTGAATATAGCCATCCTGTTTCTGGTACTGGCCGCCGATGCGGACCAGCAGCTTGTCCGGGATCACCGGCACGTTGACCACGCCCTCGATGGTTTCCCGCCCGTAATCGCCAAAGGTCACCTGGCCGTAGCCCTCGAAATCGTTCTTGGGGTGCTGCGGTTCGAACAGAAGCGCACCGGCATCGTTGCTGAGGCCGAACAGCGTGCCCTGCGGCCCATACAGCACCTGGATGTTGGCAAGATCGAAGTAAAAGCCCTGGGCCTGATTGTTGACGTTGATCGGGACCTGGTCCCAATAAAACACGACGCCAGGCGCGCCGCGCAGGAACGTATAGTTCAGGCCAAGTGAAGCGCCGGTGGCGGCGTTGAAGCCCGGGATCGAGTCCGTCAGAGTGAGCGAGTCGCGAATATCCTGCTTCTGAAGCTGTTCAGGGGTGAACGTGAGTAGCGTGATAGGCACCGTTTGTGCCTTTTCCTCGCGGCGCCGCGCCGTAACGACCACCTCCTGGATGCCTGTATCCGCCTTAGCGGTCGGCTGATCGGATTGCGCTTTGACGGGCTGGGTGCCGACCAACGCGATAGCCGCGGTTGTGGCGCACAAGGCGAGCGTGAAACGGACTGACATACTTCCTCCCAATGTGTCCGGGCATCTACGTGACCGGTCTTTATTTACTGATATCCGAGCATGATTCGGGACGCGCCCGTTGGCCCTTGTTGAGTGAAGCTTGAAGGTAAAATTTTACGGGCGTCAAGCGCTAAACATGAACGGCGATTCAGCTTTCATGAGGCACAAAAAAAGCGGCGCCCCCGAAGGAGCGCCGCCCTGTTTTGGCTATGCCGAACCGCTTACGAAGTCGCGCCGCCGGAATAGACGATCTGAACGCGCCGGTTCTGCGGTTCGCGAACCCCGTCTCCGGTCGGGACCAGCAGGTCGCGCTTGCCCTTGGCAACGATCTCGATCTCGCTGGACGCGATGCCGTCCTTCTCAAGCTGTGCCGCGACCGATTCCGCACGGCGGCGGGACAGGCGCATGTTGTAGGCGTCCGAACCGACAGTGTCCGTGTGACCGGTAACGGTGAGCTGGGTCACCTTCGCCGGACCGGCATTCTTGGCCGCCATGTCGACGATCTCGACCGCTTGCGGGGTCAGGTCAGACTTGTTGAAGTCGAAGAACACCAGATAGCTTTTCGGCACGAGCGCCGGAGCCACGGCTGGCGGCGGGACATAGGCTGCCGGGGCCGCTTCAGGTGTCGACGGCTTGAAGTTGTAGGTCAACTGGACGCCGACAGTGCGCTTCAATCCGTAGGTGTTGTTGCCGAAACCGTTGGCCGCGCCGAAATCGATGCCGGCGATGCGCTGATCTTCGTCGAGCAGGTTCTCACCGTAAACCTTCACCTCCGCCGTGCCGTACGGCACGTCGATCTCGCTCAGAGTTATCCGGGCGCTGAGGTTATGGAAGTTGCCCGATTTGATGACTTCGTTCAGCGGGTTTTGGAGGATCAACGGATGGAACGTACGCGGGCTTTGGAACGAATAGTCCGACCGCATCGACAGCTGGCCGATGGAGAACGGCTCGAAGTCATACTGCACGCCAAGATTGTAGGTCTCCTTGGACGCATAGTTGAAATCGGCGATATCGGCGACGTTCCGCGTTAGGCCTGTCTTTGGACCGACATAGTCGTAGCGCTGGAATTCCGGATCGACATAGGCGTAGGAACCCTCGATCAGCCAATGCTCGGCGGGTATGAAATTGACCTCCAGTTCGCCACCCGTATAGGTCGCCGCACCGGCATTCACAGTCACGCTCGCCGCGCCGCCCGTACCGGCAAGGAATTCGTTGATCTGAAGATTATCGTATTCCATGTAGAAAAAGTCTGCGTTGACCCGCAGGCGGTGGTCGAGGAACTCCGACTTCACACCGATTTCATAGGCTGTATTGGTTTCCGGCTGGTAGGCCGGGGCAAGGTTGGGAAAAAGCGGATTAGACGCCGCGCGCGGAGAAAACCCGCCCGCTTTGTAGGCGTTTGCCGTTTTCAAATAACCCATCAAATCAGGCGTGAACTGATAGCTTGCCGAAACGGAATAGTTGATCGCGTGAAAGTTTTGCGCGCCGTTCTGATAGACCGAATAACCACCGCCGAGTTCCGGAGGGGCGTCAAATGCGGGCGTGCCGGGGGGCTGGCCAAGCGGATAGTCCCGAATTCGAATGGTCTTTTGATCGAACGAGTAGCGCAGACCGGCGGCGAATTCGAACTTGTCGTCGAAATAGTCAGGGCGATAGGCGACATTGCCGTATGCGGCGAACGACTTGGACTCGCCATAGTAGTTGGTCGACGTGCTGAAGTTGTTTAACCCGATATTGCCGCCCGCCAATTTAACCAAAGGATTGTCTTGCACCCCAAAGAGCGCGGCCGGCTCGATGATCGTGAAGAATTCGGGGTCGTTTTCATGGACATGTTCGTCGAAGAAGTAGAGGCCGCCGACATACTTGAATTCGCCGACGGTGCCCGACGCCTGGAATTCTTCTGAAATCTGGTACTGACGCTGATGATCGCAATTGTTGCCCGGAAGGTTCGGCGGATTGCCGGGGCACAAAGTGACGAACGGAGATACGAGCTCGTTCTTGACCTGACCGGTGGCAAAATCAAAGACCGGACCCTTCAGTTTCCCTGACGCAGTCTGGTCAGAGTGTGAATCGTCCGCGAACGAGCGATAGGCCGAGATCGACTTCAGGTGGATATAGTCGTTGACGTCATAGTTGAGCTCGATCGAGTGCCCCAGGAACTCGTCATGGTTCATCGGCTCCGCGTAGAAGCCGCCACTGGTCCCAAGGCGCGTGGGCGAAGCGATGAGCGGATCGCCGCCGAGTTTGGGCGAAGCCTTGTAGTAGGCAGCCGCGCCCGGATACAGCGCGGTGACCTGGCTGGCCAGCGGCATATCGTGCTCATTCGTGTAATCGAACCGATAGTTGAACGAGAAATCGTCGGTGAGATCCCCACGCACATCCAGGAACACGGCGTTCGAATCGAATGCGCCATAGCCTTCGTCGTCTGGAACGCCGATCGTCTTGGTAACCTGGTTGCGCGACGTGTGGTCGATGGCGAGCAACGCCTTCAGGCCAGTGTGACCGATTTCGCCGGTATCGATTTCAGCCCGCTGCTCGATCGCATCGTAGGTCGCGTAGCTGACGCGTTCCTGAATCTGGAAATCGTCAGACGGCGCACGCGTCTTGATGTTGATCGCGCCGCCAGTCGTGTTCCGGCCGAACACCGTGCCCTGCGGCCCACGCTCCACTTCGACGCTCTGAAGATCGACCATGTTGAACAGGCCGCCCATCATGCGGCCGTTGTAAACGCCGTTGATATACATCGCGACCGGCGAATCTTGCTCAAGATTGTTGTCGGCCTGGTTGATGCCGCGGATCGACACATTCAGGCTGGCGCCGTAGCCGGAACCCTGCGTGACCGTCAGCGCGGGCACCAATCCCTGCAGCGCGAGGGGGCTCGTAACGTTCTGCTGATCCAGCTTGGCCGAAGTCAGCGCGGTGACCGACACTGGCGCGACCTGAAGTTTTTCCTCGGTCCGGCGGGCGGTGACGACGATTTCTTCCAGCCCCGGGCCCGCAGCGGGCGGTGCAGCTTGCGCGGCCTGCTGGGCGCGCGCGCCGTCTATCGCCGAAAATGCGCAGATTGCCGATGTGCAGCAAAGCGCCGCAATAAAGCGTGACGTCATCCCAAACCCCTCCCTAAACGAACATTCCTAGATCGGCTTTGCGTCGGCCTCGTCTACCGGCTGCTTCCGATTCACACATCGTGGCGCAGAAATTCGCCCTGCGATTCGTAAAAATCTAGGGGTTATTCTACGCCGTGGTCAATTCATATTGTCGGTAACGGACGATCCGCAGAGCGGAACGCCTAAGTACCGTGATTAAAATGCAACAGGCGTATTTGATAGCAGTAAAAGAAAAAGGCGATACCGGATTACTCCGATATCGCCTTTTGAATGATTGCGCGCGCCGTGACGCGGCTGATCTGGTTAGTGTTCGACGTTGCGCCAGACGTGCCGTTTCACGAAGAACATCAACACTGCAAGCGCGCCCAGGAACAGGATGGCCCGCGCGCCGATCCGGTGCCGATCCTCAAGATGGGGATCGGACGCCCAGGACAGGAACGTCGTGACGTCATGCGCCTCCTGCTCGATCGTCGCCTTGGTGCCGTCGGCATAGGTGACGCGGTCGGCGCTGAGCGGCGGCGGCATCGCGATATGATGCCCTGGAAATGCCGTGTTGTAATACATGCCCTTGGGCATCGCATCGCCGGCGGGAGCGGCATCCTTGTACCCGGTCATCAACGCGTAGATGTAATCCGGACCGAATTTTCGGCCGCGTACAAGCAGCGACTGGTCGGGTGGCAACGCGCCGTTATTGGCCGCCTTGGCAGCCTTTTCGTTGGCGAACGGCGCCTTGAAATGATCAGACGGGCGGCCGGGGCGGTCCTTGATCTCACCGGTGTCGTCCGGATCGTCCGGCACGGAGACCGACGCGGCGATCGCCTTGATGTCCGCCGGCGTGTAACCGATGCCGTCGAGATCGTGATAGGCGAGCAGGTTCATCGAATGGCACGCGGCACATACCTCGCGATAAATTTGGAAGCCGCGCTGCAGCGCCGCCCGGTCATAAGTGCCGAACGCGCCGTAGAAGCTCCAACTCTGCTTCGCCGGCTCGGGGATTTCCTGCGCCGACGCCGTAACGGCGGCCAGCGCGAAGGCTGCCCCTGCAATGAAGGCTTTATACGTAAACATTAAGCCTTCTCCATCGGCTTGGCGGCGACTGCTGAACCGGCGAGCTTTCCGCCACCCAGGACCGATTCGCTGATGCTTGTCGGCAAGGGCAGGGTTTTCTCGAACCAGCCGAGGAACGGCAGCAGGATCAGGAAGAAACCGAAATAATAGATCGTCGCGACGCGGCCCAGAATGACCCAGATGCCTTCCGGATGGTGCGCGCCTACATCGCCGAGCACGAGCGCATCCAGGACGAAGAACCAGAAACACCACTGGAACCAGGGCCGGAACTTGGCGCTGCGCACCTTTGACGTGTCGAGCCACGGCAGGAGGAACAGCATGACCACCGCGCCGCCCATCAACAGGACGCCGAGCAGCTTGTCCGGCACCGAGCGCAGGATCGCGTAGAACGGCAGGAAGTACCATTCCGGCTCGATCGAGGCCGGGGTGACCAGCGGGTTGCCCTGCACGTAATTGTCGGGATCGCCCAGATAGTCGGGCATGTAGAAGACGATCAGCGCATAGATCACCAGGAAGACCGACAGGCCGAACGAGTCCTTCATCGTGTAGTACGGATGGAAGGGCAAGGTGTCCTTTTCGCTCTTCGGCTCGATGCCTAGCGGGTTGTTGGAACCCGTGACATGCAGCGCCCAGACATGCAGGAAGACGACCGCCGCGATGACGAACGGCAACAGGTAATGCAGAGCGAAGAAGCGGTTCAGCGTCGGGTTGGCGACCGAGAAACCGCCCCACAGCCAGGTGGTGATCGCCTTGCCGACGATCGGAATGGCGGTGAAGAAGTTGGTGATGACCGTCGCGCCCCAGAAGGACATCTGGCCCCAGGGCAAGGTGTAGCCCAGGAACGCGGTCGCCATCATCAACAGATAGATGACGCAGCCGAACAGCCACAGCAGCTCACGCGGCCGCTTGTACGAGCCGTAATAAAGGCCGCGGAAGATGTGGATATAAACCACCGCGAAGAACATCGCCGACCCGTTGGCGTGCAGCGTCCGGATCAGCCAGCCGAAATTGACGTCGCGGGTGATGCGGTCGACCGACGCGAAGGCCAGTTCGGTGTTGGGCGTGTACTGCATCGCCAGGAACACGCCGGTCACGATCATGGTGACGAGCATGAACAGCGCCAGCGCGCCGAAATTCCACAGATAGTTGAAATTCCGCGGCGTCGGGAAAACGCCATATTCCTTGGAGATCATGGTGAAGATCGGCAACCGATCGTCGACCCAGCGGATCACCGGATTGGTAAAGGCGGAAGGAGTGTTTGAGTGCGCCATGCGAGCGGTCCTTGTTTCCGTCAGCCGATACGAACGGCAGTGTCGCTGGTGAAAATATACGGCGGCACGGCCAGATTCAGCGGCGCGGGCCCGTGCCGTACGCGGCCGGACGTGTCGTATTGGGAGCCGTGGCACGGGCAGCGATAGCCGCCGTAATCGCCCCGGTCGTCGGTGGGCTTGTTCCCCAGTGGGATACAGCCGAGATGCGTGCAGATGCCGATCAGGACCAGCCAGGGAGCCCGCTGCACCCGGTCCGCATCGGTTGCCGGCTCGTTGCGCGTGCCCGTCTTGGTGTTCTCGGTGAGCGGATCGATCAGGTCCGACAGCTTCACGTTCACCGCCTCGGTGATTTCCGCGGCGGTGCGGTGACGGACGAAGACCGGCTTACCCTGCCACATCGTGACAATGCCCATGCCCTCGGCGATCGGCGCCAGATTCACGTCGATCGTCGACAGGGCCAGCGTATCCGTCGCCGGATTCATGCTGTCGACCAGCGACCATGCGACACCGGCGGAGGCAACAGCGCCCATCGCGCCGGCGGCTAGGTACAGAAATTCCCGCCGGGTTTGCCCGTCGCCGCCATGGGCGTCATGGGTGGCATCGACCATTATATTCTCCCAAACTCCAAAATCATCGTCGGCGAGGGCTTCGCCTCAGGTCGCGAGGGGACCGAAGCACGACCGGGGGCCGGACGATGGAACGGATATACATGCCGCCCCTCGCCTTGCAAAGCCGGGGCTGACGACATAGTGTCGCGACCGCCTCGCAGCCCGGTCTTTCTCGTGATCCGTCTGGTCCTGTTCCAACCCGATATTCCGCAAAATGCCGGCGCCATGATGCGTCTGGCCGCCTGTATGGGCATCGCGCTCGATCTTGTCGAGCCGTGCGGCTTTCCCTTAAGCGATCAGCGTCTGAAACGCGCGGGCATGGACTATATCGACCGGCTGAACATGGCGCGGCACCGCTCATGGGCGGAATTCGTGAAATCGCCCGGCGGCCGGCTGGTCCTGTTGACGACGGCAGGCGATACGTCGCACGCCGATTTCGTCTTCCAGCCCGACGACCGGATTGTGATGGGGCGGGAAAGCGCCGGCGTTCCGCCCGATGTGCACGATGCGGCGGACGCACGCATCCGCATTCCGATGCAGGCTGGAATACGATCGATCAATGTCGCCCAGGCGGCGGCCATCGCCGTTGCCGAGGCGCTGCGCCAAACCGGACAATTGCCGCAATGAACGAACATCCGATCAGCGACCACCAACCGACCGACGCGGAGAAAGCCCGCGCCCAGGACTGGTTTCGCACCCTGCGCGACCGCATCTGCGCCGCGTTCGAAAAGCTGGAAGACGACGTCGGGGGCAGCGACATGAAAGCCGGCCGGTTCGAACGCAAGGAATGGAAACGCACCGCCGACGATAACCACGAAGGCGGCGGCGGCGTCATGTCGGTGATGCACGGCCGCGTGTTCGAAAAGGTCGGCGTCAATATCTCCACCACCTACGGCACGTTCAGCGCGGATTTCCGCAAACAGATCCCGGGCGCCGCCGAAACCGGCCAGTTCTTCGCCACCGGCATCAGTCTGGTCGCCCACCCGCGTTCGCCCAAGGTGCCGACGGCCCACATGAACACGCGGATGATCGCGACATCCAAAAGCTGGTTCGGCGGCGGCGCCGACCTGACGCCGATGGCGGAGGGAGACGGCAACGCGGCGCATTTCCACGGCGCGCTGAAAGCCGCCTGCGACGCCCACGACCCCGGCTATTATCCGCGCTATAAAAAATGGTGCGACGAATATTTTTATCTGCCGCACCGGGGTGAGACGCGCGGCGTCGGCGGCATCTTCTACGACTATCTGTCGACCGGCGACTGGGAGCGCGACTTCGCCTTCACGCAAGGCGTCGGCGAGGGCTTTATCGACGCCTATGTCCCGATCGTCGAGCGGCACATGAACGACGCCTGGACCGAGGCCGATCGCGCGCACCAATTGAAGCGGCGCGGACGCTATGTCGAATTCAACCTGCTCTACGATCGCGGCACCACGTTCGGATTGAAGACCGGCGGGAATGTCGAGGCGATCCTGATGTCGCTGCCGCCGCTGGCTGGATGGGCCTAAGTCCGCCGCCGCGCGGCGTTTACCAGATCGACGGAGATTCTTGCGGACCTTTCCGAATAGACCGGGGCTGCACTATGTTATAATATTACCCCCACAATCCTAGTTTCGCGCGCGAAACGCGGGTTGGCACGTCGCAAAGGCCAATGCCGTCGTACGGTTGCCCTTTGAGAAAACCACAAAGGGAATTTGCCAGATGCGTCGTTTCCAGCTTGTCCTGCCGCTTCTCCTCGGAACGCTTGCGGTAGCCCATCCTTCGCCGGTGCGCGCGCAAATCGGCATCGGCATTTCGGTCAATGTCGAGCCGCCGGAACTGCCGATCTATGAACAGCCGCCGATCCCGGCCCCGGGCTATATCTGGACGCCGGGCTATTGGGCCTATGGCGACGACGATTATTACTGGGTTCCCGGCACCTGGGTGCGGCCGCCGCGCGCCGGCGTGTTGTGGACCCCGCCTTACTGGGGATTCGTCGGCGGCGTCTACCGCTTCAACGCCGGCTATTGGGGCCCGCATGTCGGATTTTATGGCGGCATCAATTACGGCTTCGGCTATGGCGGCGTCGGTTTCCAGGGCGGTTTCTGGGACCGTGGCGGCTTCCGCTACAACCGTGCCGTCAATAATTTCGGCAACACGCATATCACCAACGTCTATAACAAGACGGTCATCAACAACACGACGATCAACCGGACCAGCTTCAATGGCGGCAACCGGGGGATCCAGGCGCGTCCGACGCGGCAGCAGGAACTGGCGGCACGCGAACGGCATGTCGGTCTGACGGACGACCAAAAGCAGCATTTCAACGCGGCACGCGGCGACGTGGCCTTGCGCGCCAAGAACAACCAGGGCCGCCCGGCCGTCGCCGCCACCGAACGTCCCGGCGATTTCAAGGGCCCGGGCGTCGCCGCTGCCAAGGCGCGCGACGCCGCGCAGGCCGACCGCCAGAAAGCCGTGCAGGACCGGGCGGACGCCAAGGCGGCGCGGCAGCCGGCCAAGGACCGGCCCGGAGCGAATGGACCGGACGGCCAAGGACGCGATGCCAAGGCCGACGCCAAAGCGGCGCGCCAGCAGCAGGCCAAGGAACGCGCCGACGCCAGGCCCAACCAGCAGCAGGACAAAGCCAGGCAGCCGGGTGACGCGCGGGCTGATCGTCGGCCGGCCGTACGGGACAATGGCGATGCGGCCGGCGCGCAGCGGCAGCAGCAAGCCAGGCAGAAGACCGACAACGGCGCGGCGCGTCAACAGGCTCCCCGCGAGAAGCCCAACGCCAACCGGGCCCAGCAACAGCAGCAGCGCCAGGAGCAGCAGGCCCAACGTCAACAGCAGCAACAACAGCGCCAGCAGCAACAGGCGCAGCGTCAACAGCAACAAACCCAGCAACGCCAGCAGCAACAGGCACAACGTCAACAGCAACAGACCCAGCAACGCCAGCAGCAACAGGCGCAGCGTCAGCAACAGCAGGCGCAACGCCCGCAGCCTGCCGCCAGGACGGCTGCGCAGCCGCAGGGCAAGGCGGCCGCGGACAGGAAACGGGACAAAGCCGACCGCTAACCGGGAAGACGCCATCCCGCCCGCCGCGCAACCTTGTGCGGCGGGCGTTTCATACCCGAAATTCGCAGCAAAAACATGGTTATAGCGGTGCCGGAACATCGCCCCGACGACAGGGTTCGCCTTTCATCCAACCTCTCTCACAAGGATGAACGATCATGGCGACACCCCAGACCCATTCCACGAAACCCACCAAGCCGGCACACGCGGCGGAAACCGTTTCGGTGAAGCGTTTCGACGGCAAGACCGTCAAACAGCCGCCGGCTGTCGGCTTCCTGATGCAGCAGCACCGCGATGTCGAAGCTTTGTTTGACGACTATGAAAATACCGAAAGCAGCGCCGAGAAATCGAAGCTGTCGGAGAAGATCTGCCTGATGCTGGCGGTACACGCCAAGATCGAGGAAGAGCTGCTGTATCCGGCGGCGCAGCAGCAGATCGAGGAGCCCGACCTAGTCGACGAGGCGAATGTCGAGCATGCGACCGCCAAGGACCTGATCGCGCAGATCGAAACCATGCAGGTCGGGGCCGATCTCTATGACGCCAAGGTCAAGGTGCTTGGCGAATACATCGCGCACCACGTCAAGGAAGAGGAAACCGAGCTGTTTCCGCAGGTCAAAAAGACCGACATGGACCTGACCGCTATTGGCGCCAAGCTGAAGACCCGCGCGGCGCAGATCGAAAAGGAACTGAAGGCCGGCGGCCGGCGGAGCGTCGCCAAGGAGGCTGCGGCGGGCGCGCATATCTAAAGGCCATTACCCATCGACCGCCATTCCGGTAGGGCCGGAGTGGCGGTCATTGCGCAATTTCGCCAGGCAGGCTACCCGGTCGGGTACAAAATCCCGGCCAATCCACCAATCTTCGAGTTCGGTCAGCAGCCGCCCCATCTCCGGACCGGGTTTGATGCCAGCTGCCTGCAGGTCGGCGCCGGTCAGGGGGAAGCACGGCTCAACCCAGGTCGGGATGAACAGGCTGAACTGCGCCAAAATCCTGGGGCCGGGCTTCGCAGTTTCGACAGCAGATAGCATCGCAGCATCGCGGACCCAATCCGGCTGCGCGCCATAGAGCGCGCGCCCGAAATCGCTGCGCGCCACACGTTTCAGGCGGTCACCCTGCCCCGCGAAGGCGCCGAGATAATCGCCATCCCGGTTGGACAGGCGCAGGCGCGTCTTGAGCGCCTTGGCCAATTCGGCCGATGGGGCGCCGGTCAGCGCCGCGAGCCGGCGCAACGGGTCGGGCGGCAGGGCGAGCGCGCGTTCGAGCTCGACCATCTTCGGCAGGTCGCCAACCCGGCTTGCCGCCGGAATAACATGCGCCATCACACCGGCATCGATCATCGCCTGCCAGACCGGCGCGGGATCGTCGGCCGCCAGCGTCTTGAAAATCTCGACGCGCACGCGCTCCCCCGACAGGCGGTCGATCATGCCTGACAGCTTGGCAGCCGCCGCCAGCCCCGCGGCGTCCAGAGCGCCCTGCCCGTAATGCGCGTGGAACCGGAAGAACCGCAGGATGCGCAGCGCGTCCTCGGCGATCCGCGCCTCGGCGTCGCCGATGAAACGGACATGGCCGGCCAGCGCGTCCGCCGCGCCGCCGAAGAAATCGGTCACCTGGCCGTCGCGGCCGGCATAGAGCGCATTCATCGTGAAATCGCGGCGCGCCGCATCCTGCCGCCAGTCGTCGGTGAAGGCGACGACCGCGTGCCGCCCATCGGTTTCGATATCGCGGCGGAGCGTCGTGATCTCGAACGGGCGACGCTCCGCAATGGCCGTGACGGTTCCGTGCTTCAAACCGGTCGCGATGACCTTGAGCCCGGCGGCCTCGACCGCCTGCATGACCGGCTCGGGCTTGCACGGCGTCGCCAGATCGATGTCGGAAACCGGGCGGCCGAGCAGCCCATCGCGAACCGCGCCGCCGACGAAGCGAAAGTCGATGCCCGCCGCATCCAGCGCGGCGATCACCTTGGCGGTCGACTTGGCGTCGATCCAGGAACGGTCCTTGAGCATCATGCCCAGTTCAGCCGCTCAGCGTCTCTGCAAGATTGACAAGCATGCCGGCGGTTGCGCCCCAGATGTTCCGCTCGCCGTACCGGAATACATAGAAATGCCGCATGATTCCCTGATATTCCGCGCCTTCTTTCTGGCGGTTGGCGGGATCGAGGATGAAGGACAGCGGCACCTCGAACGCGTCGGCCACCTCGTCGGGGGCAAGCGTCAGGGTAAATGGCGGGTGGACCACGGCGACCACCGGTATGACGGTGAAACCGGTACGGGTGACATAGCGGTCCAGGCGGCCGACCGGCTCTATGTAATGCCCGGTCAGCCCGATCTCTTCCTCGGTCTCGCGGAGCGCGGTTGCAATCTCGTCGGCGTCGTCCTCCTCGACGCGCCCGCCGGGAAAGGCGATCTGTCCGGCGTGGTGCGACAAATGCGCCGTGCGTTGGGTCAGCAGAACGGTCAGGCCGCCCGGCCGGTCGACCAGCGGCACCAGCACTGCCGCGGCGCGCAACTCCCCAACCGGGATCATGCCGGGATTGAGCTCGTGATCGCCGCGCGGAACGCCGCCGCCGCGGTCGGGCCCCGGTTCACGGCCAAGGAAATGCCGGCGGATATCCTCCGCGTCCGGCGTCCGGGCAGCAGCGTCTAGGAAATCGGCCCCAGCGGGAAGAAGGTTCGTTCGCTCCATACGCCCAGCTCGATTCCTTGCGGCGTCTGCCGTTCGACGGCCAGTTCGACAAGCTCGTAAAAGACCGTGCGCCCAACCCGCGCCTCAAGCCCGTTTCGCACCAGGATATAGGGTACGGGCGCGCCACTCAACGTACCCCCCGGCAACGTACCCCCCGGCGCGATATCGGCGCCGATGCGGATCGGGTGTTCCGGCCCCGCCGTCGCCCACTCGTCCAGGTTGGTGCGAAACGACAGAGTCTGGTCTTCCCCCGTACCCTCTGCCTTCAGCTCGACGGCGACGAAGGGCGCGTCGTCCACCGTGATCCGTCCGCGTTCCGCCGGGGTGACCAGCCAGTAATCGCCGTCTGCGTCGCGCCGGAGTACTGTGGAAAAAAGCTTGGCCAAGGCGATGCGGCCAATCGGTGTGCCGTGATAGAACCACGTGCCGTCGCGCGCGATGCGCATCTCATAATTCTCGTCCGGCCGGGTGTCGTTGGTGAAATCAACGGCGGCTGCACCGCCGGGGGTGAAATCAACGGCGGCTGCACCGCCGGGGGTGAAATCAACGGCGGCTGCACCGCCGGGAGTGAAATCGACCGTGGCGCCGCCGCTGGGGATGGTTATTTTGTCCATACGCCTGCTCGTTCTAATATGACTAAGATAACATGATGACGAACAGGGTATCAGGGAAGGACTGCGGCGCATGAGTGTGACTGAGACTGACAGCCCCGGGGCGGAGTTCGAAGCCCGCCAGTTGGCGTCGCGGATCGAGGCCGCGGCCGATCGGCTGAAAACGCTGCGCACGGGCATCGGCCGGGTCATCTTCGGCCAGGAAACCGTGGTCGAGCAGACATTGATCAGCGTCCTGGCCGGCGGCCATGTGCTGCTGATCGGCGTGCCGGGCCTGGCCAAGACCAAGCTGGTGGAGACGCTGGGCATCGGGCTTGGACTGGATGCCAAGCGGGTCCAGTGCACGCCCGACCTGATGCCGGCCGATATCCTGGGATCGGAAGTTCTGGAAGAAGGCGCCGACGGCAAGCGCGCCTTCCGCTTCATTCCCGGGCCGGTCTTCTGCCAATTGCTGATGGCAGACGAAATCAACCGCGCCAGTCCGCGCACCCAGTCGGCCCTGTTGCAGGCGATGCAGGAACGCCGCGTCTCGGTGGCGGGCGCCGACAGGGCGCTGCCCGCCCCGTTCCATGTGTTGGCGACCCAGAACCCGCTGGAACAGGAAGGCACCTATCCGCTGCCCGAGGCGCAGCTCGACCGCTTCCTGATGCAGATCGACGTGACCTATCCCGACCTGGGCGCCGAACGCCGGATGCTGATCGAGACGACCGGCGCCCGTGAGGTGAAGCCGGTCCAGGTTCTGAATGCCGAGGATTTGATCGAGGCGCAGCAGCTGGTCCGCCAGGTGCCGATCGGCGAACGGGTCGTCGAGGGCATTCTGACCCTGGTCCGCGCCGGACGCCCCGAAGACAGCGACCAGGCCGATGTCCGCCGTCATGTCGCCTGGGGGCCCGGCCCGCGCGCGTCCCAAGCCCTGGCCCTTGCCGCCCGCGCCAGGGCGCTGTTGGACGGACGGTTGTCGCCGTCGCTGGACGACGTTGTGGCGTTGGCGCGGCCGGTACTGCGCCACCGCATGGCGTTGTCGTTTTCCGCCCGCGCCGACGGCGTCAGCCTGGACGGGCTGATCGACGCGCTGGCCGCACGGCTCGGGTAAGCAAACTTAGGCACACTGTATTTTGTCGTCCCCGTCCGACCTTCAATCCGGCGCCGATCAGGCGCGGCTCGGCCTTGCGGCCGAGGCGCTGGGCGCGCGCCTGCCCGCCCTGATGGTGGCTGCGCAGCGTGTCGCCGAAACCGTTTCGCCCGGAGCGCACGGCCGGCGGCGGGTCGGCCAGGGTGAAAGCTTCTGGCAGTTCCGCCCCTATGAGATGGGCGACACGATCGAGCGGATCGACTGGCGGCAATCCGCCAAGGGCGACAGGCTGTATATACGCGAGACCGAATGGGCGGCGGCGCAGTCGGTCTATCTATGGCGCGATACGGCGCCCGGCATGGCCTACCGGTCGGCCAAGAACCTGCCGACCAAGCGGGAGCGGTGTGAGCTGCTTCTGCTGGCCTTGGGCGCCTTGCTGGTGCGCGGCGGCGAGCGGATCGCGCTGCTGGGCGGCGGACGGACGCCTGCGGCGGGCAAGGGCGCGCTGAGCACGGTTCTTTCAGGACTAGGCCTCGATACCCCGCTCAGCGCGATCAACCAGGCCGTCCCCCGCCATGCGACGCTGATCCTGCTGAGCGACTTTCTGGACCCGGTCGACGAAATCGCCATCGCGCTGGAGCGGATCGCGGCCAGCGGCGTGGCGGTCGAGATGATCCAGGTGCTGGATCCCGCCGAGATCGCCCTGTCGTTCAGCGGCCGGGTGCGATTCCGCGAGATGGCGGCCGATGCGCCCGCCGAAAGCGACGCGCTGATCCCGCGCGTCGAATCCGTCCGGACCGCCTATCGGGACGCGTTGAAGCGGCAGCAGGATGCGCTGATCGAACTGGCGCGGCGGCGCGGCTGGAATTTCATGACGCACGGCACCGATGCCCCGCCCGAGGAACCGGTCCGCGCACTGCACACAAGGCTGGCCGCGCGTGGCGGCCTTCCGGGGAATGCCGCGTCATGATCGGCTTCATCACACCCGCGGTTCTGCTGTCGCTGCTGGTCCTGCCGGCGATCTGGTGGCTACTGAGGATCACCCCGCCGCAGCCGCGCACCGTCCGTTTTCCCGCCATCCGCCTGCTGCGCGACCTGGTCAACCGCGAGGAGACGCCGGCGCGCACGCCGTTATGGCTGATCCTGATGCGCATGGCCCTGGCGGCGCTGCTGATCGTCGCGCTGGCCGGCCCGATCCTGCGGCCGAGCAGCGCCCCGCCCGGGCGCGGACCGGAAGTCATCGTCGTCGACACCGGCTGGGCGGCGGCCGACAGCTGGTCGGCGATCAAGGCCGCCATGCTGGCCGAGATCGGCCGCGCCGAACGGGCCGGAATGTCCATCGTGATCGTGCCGACGGCGCGCATGGCCGGGGGAGCGCCGGTCGATGCGATCGGCCCGATGCCCGCGGCGCAGGCCAGACGCACCGCCGAGACGCTGGAGCCGATGCCGTGGCCCGCCGAACGGGCTGCCGCCGCCGCCATTCTGAACCGGTTCGACGGACGGTCCAGCGCGATCTGGCTATCCGATGGGCTGATGAGCCCGGGCACCCCCGCACTGGCCAACATGGTCGCCGGTTTCGCCGAACCGCGGCTCAGAACCCCAAGCCAGGTCGGCTTGCCGCGGTTGCTGCTGCCGCCGGAGATGGGACCGGAACTGGCGTTGAAGGTCCGGCGCGCGTCCGGCGGGTCGTCGCTGCCGGTGACCCTGGTGGCGCGCGGCGAAGACGGACGGTTTCTGGGCCAGGCGACAGGTGAATTCCCGGTTGGCGATTCCACCGCCGTCGTGCGGTTCGACCTGCCGGGACAGGTGCGCAATGCGGTGGCGCGGATCGATCTGGCCGGCGTCCATGGGGTCGGCGGATCGGTCCTGCTGGACGAACGCTGGCGCCGTCGGCCGGTCGCGATCGTCACGCCGCGGCAAGGCGACGAGACCAGCGCGCTGCTGTCCAGCACCTTTTACGTCCAACGCGCATTGCAGCCTTATGCCGAGGTTTCCACCGGCGACCTGCCGACATTGCTGGCCGGCCAGCCGGCCGTGCTGGTGTTGTCTGACGACGTGACCTTGTCATCCGACGAACGGGCCGCTCTGATCGGCTGGGTGTCGAAAGGCGGCTTGCTGCTGCGCTTCGCCGGACCGCGCCTGGCGGCGGCCGATCCCGCGCAGAACGACAGCCTGTTGCCGACGGAGCTGAGAACCGGTGGACGGTCGCTGTCGGGCGCGATGTCGTGGACGACGCCCGCCACCCTGTCGCCCTTTCCCGACACCAGCCCGCTGGCCGGCCTGGAAATCCCCAAGGATGTGACCGTGTCACGCCAGATCCTGGCGGAGCCCGGCCTGGACCTGGACCGCAAGGTCTGGGCGCGGCTGGCCGACGGCACCCCGCTGATAACCGCCGACAAGCGCGACGCCGGAACGGTCGTTCTGGTCCACACCTCGGCGGATCCGACATGGTCGAACCTGCCGTTGTCCGGCCTGTTCCCGCAGATCCTCCGCCGCATCGTCGGCTACAGCGCCGGCATCAGCCGCGCGCAGGAACATGGCTCGCTGGATCCGTATCGCGTGCTGGACGGTTTCGGCCGCCTGACGGCGCCCGGCGGCGCGGCGGCGGCGATCACGGCCGACCGGTTCGCCGGCACGACGCCCGACCCGCAGCATCCGCCGGGCTATTACGGCGAAGCCGACGCCAGGCGTTCGCTGAATCTGACGCAGGCGATTACCGAGATCGCGCCGCTGGAGGGCATGCCGGGCCGGCTGGCGCACCAGGATTACGCCGCGTCGGGCGAGGTTTCGCTGGCGCCCTGGTTCCTGGGCGGCGTCCTGGCGCTGGCGGCGATCGACACCCTTGTCGCGCTGTGGCTGGGCGGATCGCTGCCCCGAGTGCCGCGCCCGCGATTCGGCCGGCGGCCGGCGGCGACGCTGGGCATCGTGCTGGCACTGTTCGCCATGGGCGTTCCAGCCCACGCCCAGCCGGCCATCCAGGACAATGCCGACGCCAAGGCCGCCCAGGCGGCGGCGCAGGTGACGCTGGGCTATGTCCTGACCGGCGACGCCGCGACCGACCGCATCAGCAAGGCGGGCCTGCAGGGCCTGACCCATCAGCTGATCCTGCGCACCTCGATCGACCATGCGACGCTGGCGGCGGTCAATCTGGAACAGGACGAGCTGTCGTTCTATCCGCTGCTCTATTGGCCGATCTCAGCCTCGGCACAGCCATTGTCCGACGAGGCGAAGACCAAGCTTAACAAATATCTGTCGAACGGCGGGATGATCCTGATCGACACCAAAGCCGGGTCGGGCGACGGACATATCAATCTGGGCAAGCTGATCGACGGGCTCGACGTGCCGGCCCTGGCCCCCGTGCCGCCCGGGCATGTGCTGACCAAGTCGTTTTACCTGATGGACGAATTTCCCGGCCGGGTGCCCGGCGGCACCGTATGGGTCGAACATGACCAGGACGCGCGCAATGACGGCGTGTCCTCCGTCGTCGTCGGCAGCGCCGACTGGGCCGGCGCCTGGGCGATCGACGATATCAGCGGGCAGCCCTTGTTCAGCCTGTCGCCCGGCGGCGAGCGGCAGCGCGAATGGGCCTACCGCTTCGGCGTCAACCTGGTGATGTACGCCCTGACCGGAAACTATAAGTCCGACCTGGTGCATGCCCCGTTCATCCAGCAGAGGCTGGGCCAATGAGGTCTCACCGATGAATGGGGCCATCAACCTGGCGTTCGCGCCGCAACTGCCCTGGATCGTGATGGGGCCGCTGATCGGCCTGGCCGCGATTGCCGTCGCGGCGGCGTTTCTGGGCCGCAGCCGGGGGCGCTGGTGGCGGTTGGCGCTGCTGACCGCGCTGACCCTCGCACTCTTTCAACCCTCGATCGTCAAGGAACTACGCGACCCGGTGAAGGATGTCGCTGTCGTTGTCGTCGACCGGTCGCCCAGCCAGGGCTTTTCCAACCGCGCCAAGCGCACCGATGCCGCTGTGGCGGCGTTGAACACCGAACTGGCGCGCTTTCCCGACCTGGAAACCCGGGTGGTCGAAAGCGACGGCAACCCGGTGGGCGAGGAAACCGACCTGTTCGCGCCGCGCGCCGACGCCTTGTCCGACATTCCACGCGACCGGCTGGCGGGAACCTTCCTGATCACCGACGGCGAAGTGCACGACGTGCCCAAGCCCACGGCCGTCGCGGCCCAAGGGCCGATTCACGTCCTGCTGACGGGATCGCGCGACGAACGCGACCGGCGGATCGAAATCGTCGACGCGCCGAGCTATGGCATTGTCGGCGGCAAGGTGACGGTGAAGCTGCGCGTCGTGGACGCCAATATTCCCGACAGCGGATCGATACCGCTGAGCGTGGCCGAGGACGGCGGCACGCCGCGCACAATCCTGGCGCCGCCGAACGGCGACGTCTCGGTCGAAATTCCGATTCAGCATGGCGGCCCGACCACGGTCGAATTCGAGGCCGCCGTCGCCGACAACGAGCTGACGGAAACCAACAACAAGGCGGTCGTTTCGATCAATGGCGTCTATGAACGGCTGCGCGTCCTGCTGATCTCGGGCGAGCCGCATGCCGGGGAACGCACCTGGCGCAACCTGCTGAAGGCCGACCCGTCCGTCGATCTGGTGCATTTCACCATCCTGCGGCCACCGGACAAGAACGACGGAACGCCGTTCAACGAATTGTCGCTGATCCAATTTCCGGTCGATGAATTGTTCAACGTGCGGCTGCACGAGTTCAACCTGATCATTTTCGATCACTATCAGCAGATGCTGCTGTTGCCGGAATATTATCAGGCGCTGACCAATTACGTCCGCCATGGCGGCGCATTGCTGGACGCCAGCGGCCCGGAATTCGAGGGCACGACCTCGCTGTATCGCACCGCCTTGCGCGACGTTCTGCCCGGCGCGCCGACGGGACGCGAGATCAACGAACCGTTCCGGCCCAGCGTCACCGATATCGGCGACCGGCATCCGGTCACGTCGCAGCTGCCCGGCGACAAACGCGACGGCGCCCCGACGTGGGGCCGATGGTTCCGGCAAGGCGAGGTCGATCCCGGCGATAGCGGGGGCAGCGTGGTCATGACCGGCGCCGAAGACAAACCGCTGCTGCTGCTGTCCCATGCCGGCGACGGGCGTGTCGCGCAACTGGCCAGCGATCAGATCTGGCTGTGGTCGCGCGGGTTCGAGGGCGGCGGGCCGCAGGCCGAGCTGCTGAAGCGGCTGGCGCACTGGCTGATGAAGGAGCCCGAGCTGGAAGAGAACCAGCTGACCGCCAGCGCCAAGAACCGCCAGATCACCATTTCCCGCCGCAGCCTGGAGCGGCCGGTCGATCCGGTCAGCGTCACCATCACCAATCCCGATGGGACGACCCGTCAGGCGACGCTGGAGGAAACCGGGCACGGCATCGCGAAGGCCACGGTCCCGGCCGACGCGATCGGCCTCTATAAGATCAACGACGGGGTCCGGACGGCATTCGCGGTTATCGGTTCGATCGATACGCCGGAATTGCGAAATGTGCTGACCACCGACGTCAAGCTGAAGCCGGTGACCGACGCGACCGGGGGCGGCATTCAATGGCTGGCCGACGGCGCCAGGCTGGACCTGCGCCGCGTCGACGCCGACGGTCCGACCAGCGGACATGGATGGATGGGGCTGCGGCGCAACGGGCGCTATACCGTGCGCGGCGTCACCGAGACGCCGCTGTTGCCCGTTGCGGTGCTGCTGATCCTGCTCGGCGGCGTCTTGGCCGCGACCTGGTACCGTGAAGGGCGTTG
This sequence comes from Alphaproteobacteria bacterium, assembly GCA_965276835.1. Lineage (GTDB taxonomy): Bacteria > Pseudomonadota > Alphaproteobacteria > BOG-932 > Roseiterribacteraceae > BOG-932. The sequence goes on along the minus strand of OZ255631.1, from coordinate 4,362,053 downwards.
ACCGCTCCCGCTAAACATTGGCCGGTCCTCGCCATACTGCTCGCACTCTGTTTCGCCGCGGCGGCGGTCGGCGGCATGGTTACAGTTCCGAATATTCCGAACTGGTATGCCGGCCTGAACAAGCCCGCGTTCCAACCACCGAACTGGGTTTTTGGGCCGGCCTGGACGGTTCTCTATATTGTGATGGCTGTTGCGGCGTGGCTGGTCTGGCGAAGCGCCGGTCCAGGCCGACGCCGATTGCCGATTGCGTGGTTCGCCATCCAGCTCGCGCTCAATGCAATTTGGTCGCCACTGTTCTTCGGCGCGCACCGGGTCCTGCCAGCGCTGCTCGATATCGGATTGTTATGGATCGCGATTGTCGCCACGATCAGGACCTTCTGGCCCGTGAACCGGACGGCCGGGCTGCTGATGCTGCCCTATCTTGCCTGGGTGTCGTTCGCCGGCCTGCTCAATTTAGCAATCTGGCGCCTGAATCCCTGAGGCGGACTGGACCCTGAAGATCAGGAGTGACGGGTCTGCCAGGCGAAAAACACGATAACGGCGGCAATTATACCGACCCAAAGCCAGTCTGTGGGCATCACGACCTCTGCGAGAATTGATGGGCGATGCTTAGCCCAGCGGCCGAAGCCGCGTCAACGGGCAGGCCGCGACACAGGTTATTGACCTTGGGTCTGCAACGGGCTGCCGTTCGGACTCGTGATTACGCCATGGCGGACGAACGGATCGTTCCCGCAGTTATTGGGATCGGCGATATGTGACCCGGTAGCGGGTTCACAATATGTATGCCGCGCGACAACCGTCGTCGCCGTGCCGGCCGGTTGCGGTGCGGTGCAGCCGGTCAGCAGGCAGGCCAGGAGTCCAATCGCTGAATATTTGGTCATGACATCCCCTCTTTTCGTTAACTTACGCCGCCGCCGTCATTGGCTCAAAGCGAAAACAATCAATGTCGGCGCGCCGCTTGTCCCCCAGATGATCCGCGAGGCGCTGCCGGAGGGCACCGCCAGATATTGGCGGCCGTTCACCGCATAGCTGGTAATTCCGCCCGCAATCGCGCCGCCCGTGTTGAAACTGTAAAGCACGTCGCCGCTTGCCGCGCTGAGCCCCAGGAACTTGCCCGACGGCGTGCCGGTGAACACGACGCCGCCGGCGGTCGGCGTAACGCCGGCGAGCATCGGCCGTTCCTCATGCCGCATCCATTTGACCGCGCCGGTCACCGCGTCGAACGCATGAATCCAGCCCGATGTCTGTTCGATAAGGTCGTAGCGCATATTGCCGCCGAAGGTGCTGCCGGGCGCGGTCTGCGGCTTGAAGGTGCCGCACCAGTCGACCGAATTGACGAACAGGGTCCGGGTCTTCGGATCGAAGGCCGGGCCGTTCCATTCCGCCCCGCCCAGCGTGCCGGGGCAGACCCGCATCTCGACGCCCGGTACCAGCGGCTTGTCGGCGTTGAGATGGGTGTCCATCTCCGACTTCGCGATCAGCTTGCGCGTGTCGCGATCGTAGATGTAGAGCCAGCCGTCCTTGCTGGCGACCGCCATGTATTTGTGACCGTCGACTTCATAGAGGGCAGGCGCCGCGGCGGTGTCCCAATCATGCGTGTCGTGCGGCACCTGTTGGACATACCAGTCCAGTTTGCCGGTATCGGCGTTCAGCGCGACGACCGAATCCGTGTAGAGATTGTCGCCGGGGCGTAAGGCCCCATCCATGTCCGCGCCCGGATTGCCGATCGGCACGAAGATTTGCCGGGTCTTGGGATCGACCGTGATCGAACTCCAGGACGACCCGCCGCCGACCTCTGTCCCCTTGGCCCAGCTGTCCGCGCCCGGTTGCTTTCCGGTCGGCACAGTGTCGAAGGTCCAGGCCAGTTTGCCGGTCTCGACATCGAAGGCATAGACATGGCCGGTCGCGCCCCGGTCGGCGCCGCCCTGGCCGACGAAGACCTTGCCGCCGAACGCGGCCACCGCGCCGTTGATATTGTAGCCGCGCAGGCTGCTGGCGACCCAGACGTCCCACAGCAGCTTACCCGTGTCCGCGTCGAGCGCCAGCAGGTGCCCATCCGAGGTGCCGCGCAACACCTTGCCGCGATAGAGCGCGACGCCGCGATTGACCGGCAGCCCCTCCGCGCCCGGCGGCGTATAGGTATGACGCCAGATCTCCGTACAGGTCGCGGCGTCGATGGCGAAGGTGCTGTGCGTCGTCGTGACATAGAGCCGCCCGCGATAGACCACCGGCGAGGCCTGGAAGGTGCCGCTGTCGCCGGTCTGGAAGATACAGGCCGGGGCCAGATGCTTCACATTGCCGGTGTCGATCTGCTTCAGGGCTGAGAACCGCCGGCCGGTATAGTCACGATTATAGGTCGGCCAGTCGTCGTCGGACGGGTTGGCGATCTCATCGTCGGACGGCGCTGTCACGTTAGTGTGGCCGACCAGGTTGGCCGGTGCGGGCAGTTGGGGCTCGGGCGCTGGAGCCGGCTTTTCGGCCTCGCCTTTGTCGACATTCATCACGATGGCGGTCGGTGAATAGGCGTTGGCGATCAGGACGAAATCCGTCACCGCCCGGTACTGTGCGGGCGGCAAGCCGCCGACATTGTTGAGCGGCATTGTTGTCGCGATCAGCTTTTCCAGCTCGGCGACCTGCTTGCCGGTCCATTTCGCCTGGAAGGTCGGCCCGGCCAGAGGCGGCGCACCGCCGCCGACAAGGGCCGAACCGTGGCAGGTCGCGCACCGCTCGGCATAGATCGCCTTGCCGTCACCGGCAGCGGGCGCATCGGCGCGCGCGATGCCGGCGCCGACGAGCAACACCGCCGCGGCTGCCGCGACGCGCGCCGCGCCGGCCCGCCAGCTGAGCGCCAGCCCGGCGGCGAGAAACAGGGCGGCGGCCAGGAAGGCGCCATGATACCCGACCGTGACTTGGAACGGGTGAACGACGATCGGATTGAGGAAATCCGCCAGATAGAAGGTCATGAACATGAATCCGAGCGCCTTGCTGCGCACCGCCAGCGACGTGCGGGCGAGAAAAAGACTGCTGACATAAGGGTTGATCATGCCGCCCCCGCCGCCGCACAGGATCGCACCCAGGATCAGGGCCGGCAGCGTGTGGGTAAGCCCGATCAACGCGAAGCCGGCCGCCATCATCCCGATCAGCACGATGCGCGTCCAGCGCCCGCCGATCCTGCGAAAGACCGGGCCATAGGCGCCGCCCGCGAGACCGCCGGCGCCGACGCCCGACCCGATCACGATCGACCGGGTCACCGCGTTGGAAACGCCGTCGCCCGCCAGCAGCAGGGAGAATTGAACCGAGGTCATGAAATAGGCGAGGAACAGGCCAAGCACGAGCAGATAGAGCGGCCAGAGCGCGAAGATCGCCGGCCAGTCGGTCAGGGTCGCGACCCGCGGCGGGGCCGCCTGCCGCGGAATGGCGATCAGCGCCAAGGCCAGGATCGGCAACGCCACAAGATAGAGCGTGAACGGCGCGCGCCAGCCGCCATATTGGGCCAGCGTGCCGCCCAGGATCAGCATGGTGACGCTGACCGCGCCGGCGACACCCGCCTGAAAGCCCAGCATCCGGGCCCTGGCCGCGCCTTCGAACCACGCGCCGAGCAGGGTCAGGCAACAGTTCGATATGTGGGCGACCGCGACGCCGAGCAGGAATCGCGCCGCGATCAGGCCCCAGATGCCGGTGACATAAAGCCCGGCCGCGCCGGCGATCGCATAGATGAAAAGTGCGGCAAACAAAGTCGCGCGGACGCCGAGGCGCGCGATGGTGAAGCCGCCGATCGCCCCGCCGGCAACCACCCCGATACCCGGCATCGTCATGATCATCTGCGCCTGCATCGCACCCCGTTCGGCGCCGAAATGGGCGGCGATCAACGGCAAAGCCGGACCGAGCGCGGCAAACATCAGCGCCATGCCGGGCGCGGCGGAAAGCAGGACCGCGATCGCGGCGAACCGCCGCCAGCCGTTTTCCGGCAACATGCATCCTCCCCGTTTTATCGTTCTTTCAATCTTATAAAGGATTGAATTCGCTGTCTCAATCTTACAAGAATAGGGCCGGGCGCAGCATAAAGAATATCATCCGCGCCGGTGGGAATTTTGGGGAATGGCAAATCAACTGGACGGCAGGATCGCGCTGGTCACGGCGGCGGGCGGCGGCATCGGGCAGGCGACCGCCTGGCTTTTGGCCGAACGCGGCGCGCGGGTCGTGGCCGCCGACATCGATGCCGCCGGACTTAAGGATACGCGCGCCAACTGCCCCGCGCCGGAACGCCTGACGACATCAGTTGCCGACGCGACGAGCCCGGCCGGGGCGGAAAGCGCCGTCGCGCTGACGACCGAGACCTATGGCGGGCTGAACATACTGGTCAATGTCGTGGGCGGCAGCCGGCCGGGAAAGACGGTGACCGAATTGACGCTGGACGAATGGGACGGCTGGGTGCGGCTGAACCTGACCGCCACCTTCCTGATGTGCAAGGCGGCGATCCCGGCGATGACGGCCTCGGGCGGCGGTTCGATCGTCAACATCTCATCGGGCGCCGGCGTGAACGGTATGAAGAAGAACCCGGCCTATGTCGCGGCCAAGGGCGGGGTCATCGCGTTGACCAAGGCATTGGCGCTGGACCATGCCGACCAGAAGATCCGCGCCAACTGCATCGCGCCGGGCGCAATCCTGACGCCGCTGATGAAGCGCAACCGGCGCCAGGACGAGATCGACTGGATGGCGAACGCCAACCTGGTCGGCCGCATCGGCATGCCGCACGACATCGCCGCCATGGTCGCGTTCCTGTCCAGCGACGACGGAGCATTCATCAACGGGGAATTGATCAATATCGCCGGCGGCCAGAAGGCCGGAATTTAGGGAGACCACCGATGCTTGCCGATGCTTACAGGAAATGGCGCGAACTGGCCCCGCTGCACGAGCGGGAGAGGGTCGGCGTCGAGGACAAACTGCAATTCGTCATCGACAAGCAGCGCATCGTCGAGATGATCAACGAATATGCTTTTGCCTGCGACAGCCGCTATTGGGACGTGCTGCAGGAGCTTTACGACGAGAATATCGAACGGATCATGACCGGCACGCTGAACGAAACCGTTCAAGGGCGCGACCGGCTGATCGACCTGCACGCCAATCCGGCTTTGCCGCGCGCCAAGGGCGTGGAGATGGAAAAACGCGACCTGACCAAGATCAAGGGGCTGGAGATCCGCCATCTGGTCGCCACGCAGATGACCCGAGTCAGCGACGACAACCGGAAGGCCTGGGCGTTGTGCCATTACCAGATGGCGTTGGTCGGCCAGGAGAACGACGCCTGGGAGCACGGGCTGCACGAAGGCACGTATCTGTTCAGCTTTTCCAAGGCGAGCGGAGCCTGGAAATTCATCCAGCACCTGATCTGGACCAACAACGCCGCCAACCCGATGTTCGGCGTGCCGAAGAAAGCCGCCTGATGCGGTTCGAGGGCCGGGTGGCGCTGGTCACGGGCGCGGCGCGCGGCGTCGGCATGGCGACGGCTGAGGTGCTGGCCAAAGGCGGCGCCAGCCTGGCGTTGAACGACGTCAACCCGACGGCGCTTGAGACGACCGCGGAAAAACTGCGCCGGCTTGGCGCGACGGTCACGACGCATGTCGGCAGCGTGACCGACCCGGCCTTCATACGGCGCATGGCGGCGGAGGCGACCGCCATGCACGGCAAGATCGACCTGCTGGCCAACAATGCCGGCGGCGGTCCGCCGGCAACGCCGTGGGCCGAATTCGCCGACAGCGACTTCGCCGATTTCCGCGCGATCTTCGAGATGAATTTCTTCAGCCAGGCGTTGGTGCTGCACGCGTTGCTGCCCGGCATGCTGGAACGCGGATACGGCAAGATCGTCTGCGTGAGCTCGATCTCGGCGGTGCTGGGGCAGGAAACCGGCAGCGCCTATGCGTCGGGCAAGATGGCGTTGCACGGGCTGGTCAGTTCGGTGGCGAAGGAAGTCGCGCGGCGCGGCGTCAATATCAATGCGGCGATCCTGGGCAACCCGCCCCACCCGTCGCGTACGACAGAACGGCAGGACTACCTGAACGGCCTGTCCCATATGGGCCGGGTGGGGCAGCTGGAGGAATTCGGCAAGGCCATCGCCTTCCTGCTGTCTGACGACGCGTCCTATATCTCGGGCGCGGCGGTGCCGATCGAGGGCGGTTTGTTGACGCCCAGGCTGAACGAATAGCAACCGAGGAGGAAGATCATGGATAACGATGCGAAGAAGGCCGTGCTGCGGATGATCCCGTACGGGCTGTATGTGCTGACCGCCGACGACGGCGCGGGCAACGTGGCCGCGGCGACGGTCAACTGGGTGACGCAGAGCGCCTTTGGCCCGCCCCTTGTCGTGGTCGGCGTGAAGACCGATTCCGGCGCTTATGCGGTTATCAAATCGACGAAGAAATTCGCGCTCAACATGCTGGGCAAGGACGGCAAGGGGCTTGCCTTCACCTTCTTCAAGCCGGCGCAGTTGGCCGACGGCAAGCTGTCGGGGCAAAGCTTCAAAAAAGGCCAGACCGGTGCGCCGATCCTGGATGCGGCGATCGGCGCGGTCGAATGCACGGTGAAGACGATCGTCGAGGAAGGCGACCACCATATCGTCGTGGGCGAGGTGATCGAGGCGCATCTGCCCAAGCCGATCACGGGCCGGCCCGACGCGGCGATCCTGGAAATGAAAGACCTGGGCGACACCGTCTTCTACGGCGGCTGACCACGGTGGCGCGGTATGCGTGGCGACCCAGCCATGCATGCCGCCCCTTGGCAACGCCGCGCCATTCTGTCAGGGATTTGCCTCGCCCTAGACGAAAGTAACGAGCATCGTGACGGTCAGCCGTCGAACATTACGGACATTCGACAACCAGTCGGGTCGCAACGTGTTTTATCGGGCGGCGATTCACCCGATGACCGCGCCGATGACCGCGCGCCTGATCGCCAAGGTTGCAGAAGCCGACAGCGTCGCCGTTTATGACCCGTCCGGTTATTTCGCCGACCTTGCCGCCCTGTACGACCTGTCGTCGTGGGCGGTGGACGGCGTCTATGTCCAGCGCATGGAAGAGATCGGCCAGGATCGCGGCGGGTTTGCCGCCAAATCGCCGACCGAGCTGCCGGCAAGCAAAGCCGCATTGCTGTTCGTCGCCGAATTCGACGGCGAAGCGCGCCTGTCGCGGCTGGGACCCTATCGCCCGGACATCGCGGAAACCGCCGGTTTCGATGCGCTGCGCCTGGATGCCGGCTGGCTGACCAACCCGAAGCAGTATCTCGACCCGCTGAATTTCGTATCGGACTTTCTGTTCTTCCGCGACGCGGATGGTTTCCACACCACCATCTCGACGATCAATTATTGGCACAATCACGGGGCGGCCGAGACGCGGCTGTGGTGCCGGCTGTTCGGCGAGGACGGCGGCGTGCTGGCCGATTGGGAACAGAAATTACCGGCTGGCGCCTGCGGTATCCGCCTGGACAGCGCCGAGGTGCGCGCGCGGTTCGGACTGGCCGATTTCACCGGATCCTTGTTCGTCCATGTGATCGGTTCCGCGGCGCACGACACGCTGAAATACGCGGTCGATATCTATGACGACGCCGGCGCGACGACCACCGCGACCCATGACAGCAATCCGTGGGCCGCCGACTTCTATGCCGGTCTGCCGGCGCCCACCGCCGGGCAGACGGTCAGGCTGTGGCTTCAGAACTGTTATGCCACCGCGATCCCGGCGGGCGCGACCTCGATCCGGGAAATGGGCCGCACCGACTTCACGCCAGCCGGCCCGGAAATACCGCCTTATGGCACGGCGGCGATCGATATCGGCGCGGTGTTCCCGGGCACCCTATGGCCAAGTCAGTTCGAAATCCGCGCCGACAAATATTTCTGCCGGCCGCGCTATGAGATTTCCTATGGCAACGGCCACCGGTCGGTTGCGCATGTGAATGTCGAACGGTCGGACCTGAAACCGGCGGACGACCTGCCCGAGGTCAGCCGTCTGCTGGGCAAGGGTTTCATTCTGCCAGGCCCGCTGTTGCCGGTGGCAGATTGGTCCACGACGGTGCTGCCGACGCCGATGGCGACATGGCAGGACGATATCGCCCTGGTCCTGCGCGCCTATGACAGCGAGGGCAGGCTGGCGCTGGAGGCCCCGCTGGGCAAACGGTCCCGCGCCGATCAGGTCGCGGTCGAGCTCGACCCGCTGCTCGGCGGTGCCGCGCTGGCCGGCGGCTACGGCCATCTGGAAGTGAGCTATGACTTCGCGGCCGGCGGCAAGGGCGACGGCTGGCTTCACGCCATCTTCCGTTATGCGCGGCGCGATACCGGCCGGCAGGCCGAAACCAGCTTCGGCTCGCACCTGTTCAACGTGCCTGCGATCTGGCGCAACGAGCCCAATTCCTATCTCGGCAAGCCGCCCGGCCTGTCGACGCGGCTCTATCTGCGGCTGACCGACCGGCCGGGCAAGGCGGTGTGCCACCTGTCCTATCCGACATCGGGCCAATGGCGGGCATTGTCGGAAACCGACGTCATCCTGCATCGTGCGGACGGCGCGGAGATCGCGCGCCAACGCATTCAGATTCCGTGTTCCGGCTCGCGCCTGGTCGATCCCGAAGCATTGTTCGGCACGGCCGCGCTGGCGGATGCGGCCGGCGGCACCCTGGGCAGCGGCTACGTTATCATCCGGGACGCAACCTGCCGCCTGTTCGGCTATCACATCTTCCTTGGCGCCGGCGGTGGAATCGCGCTGGACCATATGTTCGGTTTTTAGGAGTTGCCGGGTACGAGCATTGGCGCGCGCCGCCTGGTCCCCTTCGCGATCGCGGTCGCGTTGTTCATGGAAAACCTGGATTCGACGATCATCGCGACGTCGATCCCGGCCATCGCCCACACGCTGGGCACAACGCCGCTCAACCTTTCGATGGCGGTCTCCGTCTATCTGCTGAGCCTGGCGATCTTCATTCCGATGAGCGGATGGATGGCCGACAAATACGGCCCGCGCAACGTGTTCGCCGGCGCCATCGCGATGTTCACGGTCAGCTCGGCCTTGTGCGGCCTGTCGCAGTCCTTGGGCATGCTGATCGCGGCGCGCGCGCTCCAGGGCGTCGGTGGCGCGATGATGATGCCTGTCGGTCGGCTGATCCTGGGGCGGACCTTCGCCAAGAGCGAGCTGGTCGCGGCGATGAGCTATGTCACCATTCCGGGGCTGATCGGGCCGATGCTGGGGCCGCTGGTCGGCGGCGCGATCACCACCTATGCGTCGTGGCGCTGGATTTTCTACATCAACCTGCCGATCGGCCTGGTCGGCATGCTGTTCGCGTTGCGCGTGATCGACACCAAGCCGGAACCCAACGTGCCGCCGCCCGATTTGCTGGGATTCCTGCTGGTCGGCGTCGGACTCGCGGGCATCGTCATGGGGATCGAGAATCTCGGCCGCGGGATCCTGCCGACCGAGGCCGTGATCGGCATGGTGGCGGCGGCTTCGGTCTCATTCCTGCTCTATTGGCTGCATGCCAGGGGCAGGGCGGCGCCGGCGCTGGACCTGACGCTGCTGAAGATTCCGACTTTCCGGGTGTCGATCCTGGGCGGCGCCGTCAGCCGCATCGGCTTCGGCGCGACTCCGTTCCTTTTGCCGCTGCTGTTCCAGCTGGCGTTTCACCGCTCGCCTCTGGAATCCGGCAGCCTGACCTTCACCGGCGCGATCGGGGCGATGCTGATGAAATTCGGCGCCGCGCGGGTGGTCCGGCGGTTTGGCTTCCGCCGGTTGCTAATCGCCAACGCCTTCATCGTCGGCGCATCCAGCATGGTGTTCGCCTTTTTCACGCCGGCCACACCGTGGCTGCTAATCATCGCGGTGCTGACCGCATCGGGGTTTTTCCGGACCCTGCAATTCACCTGCATGAGTTCGCTGACCTATGCCGACCTGCCGCCGGCGCGGATGTCCTACGGCACATCCATCGCCAGCGTTTCGCAGCAGATATCCATGAGCATCGGGGTCGCGGTCGGCGCGACGGTTCTGCATCTTGCGACCGAGTATAGCGGCGCCACCGCGCCGGGACCCGGGGCGTTCATGCCGACATTCCTGATCGTCGGGCTGATCCCGATCCTGGCGATCGCGATCTTCGCCCAATTATCGCCCAACGCCGGCGCGGAGATGAGCGGGCACCGCCGTACGGCAATGGACGAGGCGGTGGATAATCTGGGCGAGACAGTCCCCGTTGCTTCGCGGCGCTGCTGACCCGTCAGCCATCAATCTGCCTTTTTTCTAGCGTTCTTCTGTGGAACGATGCGCCGCAACGGGGTGTTAGCGAGTTCGATTCGACATTCGACATATAGTCCACAGAGAGAGCTTGAAGATGAAGATGTTAGCAATGGCCGCGCTGGCGGCGATCGGCCTCGCCTTCGGCGTTCCCGCCGCGCAGGCAGCCAGCGACCAGCAGAATCTTGTCGACGAGGCCCGCATCACCCTCGACCATCTGCAGCACGACCAGGAATTCGGCAACGCCAAAGAGCTTCTGCGGCATGCCCGCGCCGTCCTAATCGTTCCGAACCTGGTCAAGGCCGGCTTCTTCTTCGGCGGCGAAGGCGGCGACGGCGTCATGCTGGCGCGTTCGGCCGGCAGAACCTGGACCAACCCGGCTTTCTATACGCTGGCCTCAGCCTCGTTCGGCCTGCAGATCGGCATCCAGTCGGCCGAGGTCGTCATGATCATCCAGACCGACAAGGCGCTGAACGCACTGGAGTCGGATCAGTTCAAATTCGGCGCGCAGGCAGGCATTGCCGTCGTGACCTTGGGCTCAAGCGCCCAGGCCGCGTCGTCGACGGCCCTCAATTCGGCCGATATCATCGTGTGGTCGTCCTCTTCGGGCGCCTATGCCGGCCTGACCTTGGAGGGGTCGCTGGTGAAGCCGCGCGACAGTTATAACGAGTCCTATTACGGCCGTCCGATGGCGGTGCGGTCGATCCTCAACATGAACGAGGGCAACAATCCGGGCGCCGACAATCTGCGGGCGGCGCTGCATTAACTGCAATAAGCCTCGCCCGTTCGACGCATGGGTGTCCGGGGAATCAGAAGGGTTGTATAAACAGCAGTCGACAATCCTAAATCGTCATGCGCGGGCTTTGACCCGCGCATCTACGGGCGAAGGCTTTCGATTATTGCGGCAATCCAGATAGCCAGTCGGCAATGACCTTACGTCCACGGATGGCGGCGGCTTGGCCATACATCTCGGTCTCTCGCCGCAGAACGTTGGGCGAGACCCCGAACGCCGCGATTTCCGCGGCATGGCCGATCAGCCAGCGTTCGAATCCGTCCGCCCCGGCTTCGGGATGAAACTGGCAGGCAAGCACCGCCGGCCCGCGCGCGAAGGCTTGGTTCGGGCAAATCTCCGTCGACGCCAGCCGTTCCGCTCCGTGCGGCAGATCGAATATGTCGCCGTGCCAGTGCATCACCGGTTCCGAACCCAGATGGCGAAGCGGCCCAGCCTTCCCGGCCTCGGTCAAGGTAAGCGGCCCCCAGCCGATCTCCTTCGCCGGTCCGGGCCGCACCTCCGCGCTCATGGCCCGCGCCATCAGCTGCGCGCCGAGGCAAAGACCGAGGATCGGGCGGCCGGATTCCAGCCGGCGGGAAATCAGCGCCAGTTCGGTTTCCAGGAAGGGATATTTGTCTTCCTCATAGGCGCCGATCGGGCCGCCCAATATGACGAACAGATTGGGCGTGACCGCATCGACCGCAGCCAGGTCATCCCAACCCGCATCGACATAATTTATGCGATAGCCATGTTCTTCGAGAACCGCGCCGAACGTGCCCATATCCTCGAAATGAACGTGGCGGATCGCGACGGCCTGTTTCACGGCAATCTCAGGCGGCGCGTTCGATTGCCACCGCCGTCGCCTCGCCGCCGCCGATGCACAGGCTGGCGACGCCGCGTTTCGCGCCCTGGCGCTCCATGGCATTCAGCAACGTCACGATGATCCGCGCCCCGCTGGCGCCGATAGGATGGCCCAGCGCGCAGGCGCCGCCATAGACATTGACCTTGGCCGGATCGAGCTCCAGGTCGCGGATCGCCGCCATGGCAACCACGGCGAACGCCTCGTTGATCTCGAACAGATCGACATCGTTCGCGCTCCAGCCGGTCTTGGCGAACAGCTTGCGGATCGCGCCGATCGGCGCGGTGGAAAACCATTCCGGCTCCTGCGCCTGGGTGGTGTGCGCCTTCAGCTCCGCCAGGATGGTCAGGCCCCGGCTTTCGGCGACCGACCGGCGGGTCAGCACCAAAGCGGCGGCGCCATCGGCGTTATAGGACGAGCTGGCGGCGGTGATCGTGCCGTCGGGGCGGAAGGCGGGCTTCAATTTCGGAATCTTGGTCACGTCGATCTTGAGCGGGCCTTCGTCGCGGTCGATGGAAACGTCGCCGCCCTTGCCGCCGACCGTCAGCGGCACGATCTCCGACGCGAAGATGCCGGCGTCGATCGCCGCCCGGGCCTTGGTCACCGAACCGACGGCATATTCGTCCTGCGCCTCGCGCGTGAACTGGTAAAGCTGCGCGGTGTCCTCGCCGAACGTGCCCATCGACCGACCCGGCTCATAGGCATCTTCAAGCCCGTCCAGCGCGACATGGTCATAGATGGTGGAGTGGCCGTAACGATACCCCCCGCGCGCCTTGGGCAGCAGATAGGGCGCTGCCGACATGTTCTCCATCCCGCCGGCCACGACGATGTCGGCGGACCCGGCCATGAGCAGATCGTGCGCCAGCATCACCGCCTTCATGCCCGACCCGCACATCTTGTTGACCGTGGTCGCGCCGGTGGCATCGCGCAGTCCGGCAAACCGCCCGGCCTGGCGCGCCGGCGCCTGGCCAAGGCCGGCGGGCAGCACGCAGCCCATCACCAGCTCATCCACCGCGTCGCCCGGAAGGCCGGCATTGGCGAGGGCGCCGACGATGGCGGCGGCGCCCAACCGGGGCGTCGGAACGCCAGTCAGCTCGCCCATGAAACGGCCCATCGGCGTGCGCGCCGCGCCGGCAATGACGATCGGGTCAGCGGTCATGATCCATCAATCCCATATAAGTCTGTGTGCATGGCATCTGGTGCCGGGGTGGCCCCCAGGTCAAGGCCGTGAATAGCCGAAACCGGCGTCTTGATGGTAGCTTGGACACGCACCATTTGTAGATAACGGCGCCCAATTGGGGCCGTGCGCCTCCCGCTTCAGGGAACGCAATCGCCGCTCGCTCGATTGAGGAGATGTGCCAATGACGACGCGACTATCCTTGTTCAACAGCCCGCTGTTGCTCGGTTTCGATCATTTCGAGCGAACGCTGGACCGTGTTTCGAAGGCAAGCGCGGATGGATATCCGCCCTACAACATCGAACAGGTCGGCCCCGATCAACTTCGGATCACCGTCGCAGTCGCCGGTTTCACCAGCCAGGATCTTTCGGTTCAGACCGAAAACAATCAGTTGGTGATCCGTGGACGCCAGACGGAAGACGACAAGGACCGCGTCTATCTGCACAGGGGGATTGCGGCACGACAGTTCCAGCGGAGCTTCGTGCTGGCGGATGGGATCGAGGTGGTTGGCGCCTCGACCGACAACGGCCTGCTTCACATCGAATTGAAGCGTCCGCTGCCGGAAACCCGGGTCAAGACGGTGGAGATCAAATCCGCCGCCAAGACCGCGAACGGCGGCAAGCCGGTCGATCTGCCGTTGGAGCATGAGGCGAAGTGATGTGCCGGAAGGCACGGCAAAGCGGGGCCGCATGGCGCGGCGCCCATAGGAGTAAGGAACGATGAATACGCAATCGCACGATTCGCTGAAGAAGCTCTCAGCCCAGGATTTGCTGACCTTCGGCCTGAACGATATCGCCTATCTGAAGCCGGCGAGCGTCAACGGGCAGGATGTCTACGCCATCCACGCGGCCGACGGCTCGCAGCTGGCCTTTGTCGCCAACCGCGAAGTCGGGTTCGCCGCCATGCACCAGCATGAGCTGGAGCCGGTTTCCCTTCACTGATTTTTGGAGACGACCGCAGCGCCCGCGGAGCCGCCTGAGGCCTTAACGATCCCGGCCGGAATAGCAACAACACGGGTTAAACAGCGCAAGCGCCGACCTCTTGTTGCTCCCGTGCCGGGTTGGGCGGTTCGATATCGCCTATGGGACGGCCGACATTCCGAGTCGCCTATAGCGGACGCCCGGGGTCGCTCCCGCGGCGATCAGGCCGCGTTGCGGTTTTCCGTATCGCTCATCAGCGCGTAGATCGCATCGCAGCTGGTCGATCCGCGCATCTTTTCGCATAGGATCCGGTCACGCAGCATCCGCGAAACCTTGGCCAGCGCCTTCAGATGGTCGCCGCCGCAGTTCGCCGGCGCCAGCAGCAGGAAGATCAGATCCACCGGCTGGTCGTCGATTGCATCGAAATCGACCGGCCGTTCCAGCCTCGCGAATACACCATAGACCCTGTCCAGGGTCGGCAGCTTGCCGTGCGGGATGGCGATGCCATGCCCGATCCCGGTGGTCCCGAGCCGTTCACGCTCGCTCAGGGTCTCGAAGATGGCATCTTCGTCCTGGCCGGTCAGCTTGGCGGCCTTGCGCGCCAACTCCTGCAGAACCTGCTTTTTGTTGGAGGCCCTCAGATTCGCGATGACGCAATCCGAGGTGATAAGGCCGCCGCAGCCGAACGAAGCGGGGACCGGGCTCGCGCCCAGGTCCGTTTTGACGGATGTGATCAAGTTTTGCTCAATCCCTTGGGGTCGATCCAACCGACATGGCCATCAGGCCGGCGGTAAATCATATTGAGGCCGCCATGGGCGCCGCTGCGGAACAGCAAGGCCGGCATTTCAGCCAAGTCCATCCGCATCACCGCCTCGGCCACCGACATGGTTTCGACCATCGTATCCATCTCGGCGATGATGACCGGCTCCTCGCCGGCATCGTCGTCATGATGGTCCGGTTCGGCTTCGATCACATATTGGCGGGCGGGAACCTGGTCGGAAGCCGTTACCGCCTGGGCCTCTTGCATGTGATGGTCGCGCAGGCGGCGCTTATAGCGGCGCAGACGTTTGCCGGTCTTTTCCGCCGCCGCGTCGAACGCCGGATAGATATCCGTCGCCTCGGCACTGGCTTGCAGCATGATGCCGCGGCCGACCCGAACGGAGATGTCGGCCCGGTAGAAATGGGCCTCCTGTTCGAACATGACGGTGGCGTCGATGGGGTTGCTGAAGTACTTCTCGGTGACGGCCGAGAGCTGTTCTCCGACATAGGCGCGCAGCGCGTCGCCAACGTCGAGATGTTTACCTTTGACAGTAAGATTCATAACCGATTTTTTCCGACGATCTGTTTGGTTTAGCCCGGATAGGGCCATGAGCGAACGATCGACTGAGGTTCTTTGAAGATGGCGAGAGCGCGATATCCTGTCAAGCTGCGGTCCGGCATCGAAACGTCGCGCCGATGAACCAGCGCATCCTCGTCATCCGTCTCAGCGCACTCGGCGACTTCATCATGGCGCTGCCGGCGATGGCCGCGATCCGCCGCCATCACCCGACCGCGGAGATTACCTTGTTGACCACCAAGCCGTTGGCGGAATTGGGAAAACGATCGGGTTGGTTCAACCATGTAGAAATCGATCCGCGGCCGGGTTGGCGTAACCTATCCGCGTGGTGGCGGATGCGGCAGTGGTTGAGGGCCGGGCGATTCGACCGGGTCTACGATCTGCAATCGCAGGATAGGACCGCGATGTATTTTCGACTCTTTTGGCCGGGCCGGCGTCCCGAGTGGTCGGGGATCGCGTCCGGAGCCTCTCACCCCCATACCGACCCCGCCCGAGGGCGCATGCACGCGTTCGACATTCACGCGGCGCAATTGGCGGTCGCCGGGATACACGACATTCCGCCGCCCGACCTGGCCTGGCTGGACGACAGCAAGTCGAAACTGGGCCTGCCGTCGCGGATTGCCTTGCTGGTTCCGGGTTCCGCCCCGCATCGGCCGGCCAAGCGCTGGCCGACCGAACACTATGCGGCGCTGGCGCAGCGCCTCGTCGCGGCGAAGATCACGCCGGTCATCCTTGGAAACGCAGAGGAGAAACCTCTGGCTGACGTGGTCCGGACCCTGTGCCCCAAGGCGCGGGATCTGACAGGTCAAACTTCGCTGTTCCAGATCGCGCGGCTGGCCCGGCGCGCGCTGTTCGCCGTCGGCAACGACACCGGCCCGATGCACCTGATCGCGATGGTCGGCTGCCGGACCGTGTCGTTGTTTTCAGACGAGTCCGACCCCGCGCGCTCCGCCCCGCGGGGCGATGTGATCGTGCTGCATCGTCCGGACCTCGCGGAACTGGGCGTGGATGAGGTCGCGGCGATCCTCGAGGTCTAGGTCAAACAGCCACGTTCAAAACGGCCCCTTCAAAACGGAAGATCGTGGGGAATCGCCGTCTCGGCCGCAGGCGGTGCGAGGTCGCGGTAAAGCGTGCGCGCCTCCTCCGCCGGTCCCCGCCTGACGCCCACGGCGACCAGCTCTATGATGCGGACATGCCGTCCAAGGGTGAAGGTCAGAACCTGTCCGGGCCGGACGCTGACCGCCGGCTTTTCCACGCGAACGCCGTCGATGCGCACGCCCTCCGCGCAGAGCTTGACCGCGAGCGACCGAGTCTTCACGAAGCGCGCGTGCCACAGCCACTTGTCCAGCCTGATCTTCTCCGCCGAACCCGTCATTTGGCCGCCGTCAGGTGCTTCAGCACCGCGAAAGGAGAGCGTTCGCCGTTGCCGAGCGGCGGCTTGCGCCGACGGCTTGCTTCGGATGAGGGCGGCGCGCGCTGTCTGTGGTATGTGACAACGCCGTCGACCTCACGGCGGCCCCAGCCGAGCGCCAGCAAAACCGCATCCGCCTCGGCCCGCGTACAACCCAGAACCGGCGCGATGGTCGAATCGAATGGCATGACGCCCTGGACCGTGGCGCGGCGCAGCCGCTCGATCAAACGGTCGAGCATGTCGACACGGATAGCGCGCGGCCCCGCTGCCGGATAGCCGATGGCGGCATAATAGGCGGGATCGATCCCGGATTCGGCCGGTATCGACACACGGCCCGCCGACGGGATCGGCAACGGGGCGAAGACGTCGTGCCGTGCGCGCCACAAGGCGGCACGCAGCCTGACGGCATCCGGTTTCGTCAGGTGCTTCAGGAAGACATACGCGGCCCCCTTGGCGACACCGAGACGGGATAAAGTCGCGATGTCGGCCCGCGTCAGGTCGGCCAACAACGGACTCACCGTTGCGACCGGCAGCGGCGCCAACGCCTCCGCCAACTGGAAAGCCAGTCCGCGCGCCGCGCCGTCCAGCGTCGCCTCGGCGATCCTGTTCAGCATTGGGAAGACGCGGTCGATTTCGTGTTCCAGCCACCCGGCAACCCGGTCGCGGATGCGCTCGCCTTCGCCGGACACCAGAAGATCGCTGTCGAGCGGCACGACCCTCGGCTTCAGCAATTCGCCGCCGGCCGCCAGCCGGGCAACCGGTGCGCCGTCCCAGGTGACTTGATCGAGCGCGTCCAGCGCCAACGCCGAATCCGGTGTCTGTTCGAAGGCGGCGACCCGCCGGGAAATCTCGGAGCGCAGCGCCCGGCGCGCGGCGGTCAACACCGGCTTGGCGTCGCCGGCCAAGGCCGTTTCATCGGCGGCGAAACGGAAGCCGTCCAGCCGGCCGATGGGGTGTCCCTCGACCACGACCGCGCCGTCCGCCTGGACGCCGGCCAACAGGTCGCCGCCTTTCTCCAGGCTGCGCACCAGCCCGGCCGCCCGGCGGTCAATGAAACGCTGGGTCAGCTTCTCGTGCAGGGCATCGGACAGCCGGTCCTCGATAACGCGTGTCCGTTCCTGCCATTCCAGGGGATTGGCAATCCAGTTCGGGCGGTTGGCGATATAGGTCCAGGTGCGGATATGGGCGATGCGGGTTACCAGCGTGTCGATATCGCCCTCAAGCGATTCCAGCCGTTTCACATGACCGTCGACCCAATCGTCCGGCACACGGCCGGATTTCGATAGATGCAGGAATATCTGTGCCAGCAGACGGGTGTGCTGGTCGCTCATTACCTTGCGGAAATCGGGAACCTGGCAGACATCCCACAGCAGCTGGACCGCCTTGGCCCCCTTGGCGCGGGCGACGATCTCAGGATCGTGCGACAGGGTGCGCAGCGCCAGCTGGTCGTCGGCCTCGCGCGCCCGGCGCAGGACATTCAGCGGCGGCGGTGCGTCCAGGCTGCGCAACAGGCCGGTGGGGCTGCGGAAGTCGAGGTCGCTGTTGCGCCACATCAGCAGGGTCAGCGGGTCGAACCGGTGATTCTCAACCGCCTCGACCAGATCGGGGTCGAGCTCGCCCATCTGCCCGGTGGTGCCGAACGTGCCGTCGGTCATATGCCGTCCGGCGCGGCCTGCGATCTGGCCGATTTCCTGTGCCGTCAGCCGGCGCAGGCGTGTGCCGTCGAACTTCGACAATTTGGCGAAGGCGACATGGTCGATATCCATGTTGAGGCCCATGCCGATGGCGTCCGTCGCCACCAGATAATCGACCTCCCCCGCCTGATAGAGCGCGACCTGGGCATTGCGTGTGCGCGGGCTGAGTGCGCCCAACACCACCGCCGTACCGCCGCGCTGGCGCCGGATCAGCTCGGCGGTCTCGTAAACCTCCGCCGCCGAGAAGGCGACGATGGCCGAGCGGCGCGGCAGGCGGGTCAGTTTCTTGAACCCGGAATAGGTCAGGGTCGACAGCCGGTCGCGCTGGATCAGCTCCACCCCCGGCACCAGCCGCTGGATGATCGTGCGGGCGGTATCGGACCCCAGGAACAGCGTTTCGCTCATGCCACGCGCGTGCAACAGGCGGTCGGTGAAGATGTGGCCGCGCTCCAGGTCGCCGGCCAGCTGAATCTCGTCGACCGCCAGGCAGTCGACCCGCTGGTCGAGCGGCATGGATTCAACAGTGCACACCCAATAGCGCGGATGGCGGGGCAGGATCTTTTCCTCGCCCGTCACCAGCGCGACCGCGCCGGCGCCCTTCAGGGCGACAATCCGGTCGTAATTCTCGCGCGCCAGCAGGCGCAACGGGAAACCGATCATGCCGGTGCCGTGGCCCAGCATCCGCTCGATCGCGAAATGGGTCTTGCCGGTGTTGGTCGGACCGAGGACGGCCCGGACATGCGCGGTTGCGGAAGAGGGCGATTGCGCCATGGCTAAATGGTCGGGGTCCGTATCCGAAAAAGCAAGATCGACCGTGCTTATTTTCTGTGCAAAACCCTTGCAGCAGACGGGTGTCGGGCGCACATCAGCGACGCCCTCTTATTCCACCAAGCAAACGACCTAAAATGACAGACGCACAAGATTCCAAACTGCCGTTCCAGGCCGAAGTCAGCCGCCTTCTCGATATCGTCGCCAACGCGCTCTACAGCGACAAGGAAGTCTTCCTGCGGGAATTGATCTCCAACGCCGCGGATGCGTGCGACAAGCTGCGCTATGCCGCCATCACCCAACCGGAATTGACGGGCGACAGCGGCGACTTCGCCATCCGCTTGGTCGTCGACAAGGACAAGCGGACGCTGACCGTGTCCGATACCGGAATCGGCATGAACCGGGACGAGCTGATCGCCAATCTGGGCACGATCGCCAAGTCCGGCACTTCGGCATTCCTCTCCACGCTGGGCGAGGCGAAGAAAGATTTGAACCTGATCGGCCAGTTCGGCGTCGGTTTCTATGCCGCCTTCATGGTGGCCGACCGCGTCGAGGTGGTGAGCCGCCATGCCGGCGAAGGCGAGGCCTGGCACTGGATTTCCGAGGGCAAGGGCGAGTTCACCGTCGGCCCGGCCGAGAAGGCGACGCACGGCACGGACATCACCCTGCATATGAAAGAGGGCGAGGACGAGTTCCTTGAGGAATGGCGCCTGCGCGACATCGTCACCCGATATTCCGACCATGTCAGCGTACCGATCAAATTCGGCGCGGCCGACGATGCCGAAAACCTGAACCGCGCGGCGGCCTTGTGGACCCGGCCGAAATCCGAGATCACCGAAGAAGAATATAAGGAATTCTATCACCACGTCGCCCATGCCTTCGACGAACCCTGGGCGACATTGCATTGGCGCGCGGAAGGCGTGATCGACTACACCGCGCTGCTGTTCGTGCCGAAGACGCGGCCGATGGATATCGGCGACCCCAGCCGCAAGCACGGGGTGAAACTCTATGTGAAACGGGTCTTCATCACCGAGGGCACCGAGGGTTTGATCCCGCCCTATCTGCGCTTCATGCGCGGCGTGGTGGAAAGCGAAGACCTGCCGCTGAATATCAGCCGCGAGATGCTGCAGCTGTCGCCGATCCTGTCCAAGATCCGCAGCGGCGTAACCAAGCGGATCCTGAGCGAACTGGCCAAGCGCGCCGAAGATGAAGAGGCGTATGGCGAATTCTGGAACAATTTCGGCCCGATCCTGAAGGAAGGCCTCTACGAGGACCGCGAGAATAAGGCCGAGCTTTATAAGGCAGTCCGGTTCCGCTCGACCAACGGGGACGGGTTGACGTCGCTGACCGATTATCTCGGCCGGATGAAGCCCGACCAGGAGGCGATCTATTATCTGACCGGCGACGACATCGAGACATTGCGCCGGAGCCCGCATCTGGAAGGGTTCAAGGCGCGCGGCCTCGAGGTTCTGCTGCTGACCGATTCGATCGACGAGTTCTGGCCGTCGGTCGCGCACGAATATGAAGGCAAGCCGCTGCGGTCAGTCACGCGTGCCGGAGCCGACCTGGACAAGGTGCCGCTGACCGAGAACAAGGACGACAAGGCCGAACCCGTGGCGCCGGAAGGCGAGGTCACCACACTGATCACATTGGCCAAGCTGGTGCTGGGCGATGCGGTGAAGGATGTGAAGGTGTCGCCGACCCTGCGCGAAAGCCCGGTCCGGCTGGTCGCGTCGGAGGGCGCACCGGATATCCATCTGGAAAAGCTGCTAAGGATGCACGGCCAGCTTCAGGCGGAAAACCCCCATGTGCTGGAAATCAATCCCAGCCATCCGCTGATCCGGAACATGGCGAAACGCGCGGGCGGCGACGGGGCGACCGAGGCGCTGACCGACCGGATCTGGCTGCTGCTGGACCAGGCCCGCATCCTGGAAGGCGACGCGGTCAAAGACCCCATCGCCTTCGCCCAACGACTGGCGGCGGTGTTGGAAAAAGGGATTTAATCCGGCAGTTCGTCACCCGGGCGCGGCAACTCGCCGCGCTCGCGCTTCATAATGCGATCAAACTCAACCCAGTTCGCTCTGCCTTTGCGGGCAGCAAAGAAGTCCACCGTCCGAAGCGCGCCCACCTTCTCGGCGATCGCGGACGCGGCAAATTGATTGAAACTGACCCCTTCCGAGGCGGCGAGCCTCTCGGCCTCTGCCTTGATCGAGGCCGGCAGGCGAAGAGGATAGGTTTTGCTCGGCGTCTTCATGCGATCCTCCGAAAGGCTTCAGCAGGGGTCAGGATTTCTAGATTAAACAACTGTGCCGCAGGCAGGTAATCGCGAACGTTGAAAGTCACGATTGCAGATGTCTGAGAACTGATTGCGGCCTCTAAAACAAGTTCGTCGCCCGGATCGCGAAGCTGCGGACGCCATAGAAAAAATATCTCCGTCGGTTCTATAAGCTCCATTATCGTATCAAGAAATATACCGACTTCAGCCACAGATAATTCTGCGGCTAGCCGATGTTCCGGCCGATGGCACACACTTTCATATTCGATGCAGAGCGGTACGGAAGCCGTAAAGACCACCTTCTTTTCGCGAGCGGCTTGGATGAGAGCGAATGCTGCGCCCTGATTGCTCCGCATCGCAGCTACGATGGTATCTGTATCCATAACGACCTTCATATCACATATAATATGACATCATATGTGATATGTAAATTTGAATTTGATGACTATATCGGTGAACCACTTGGCGTCCTCGCTAGCTCCCTATAGCTTTCCAGCATGATCACCATCCTGATTGCCAACTCGAAGGGCGGCTGCGGCAAGTCGACTTTGAGCACCAACCTTGCCGCGGCGCTCGCTGCTGCGGGACACGAAGTCATGCTGGCCGATGCCGACAGGCAGAAGTCGAGCCTTCGCTGGGTCGGGCGCCGTCCAAAAACGTCGAAACCGATCCTCGGCGCGGACTGGACGAAGGGAGCCGGCGAGGTGCCCAAGAAGATTACCCGGCTGATCATCGATGGACCGGCCGGCCTGCGTAAGGATGGCTTCGAGGAACTGGTCGGCGCGGCGGATTTGATCATCATGCCGGTTCTGCCGTCATCCTTCGACCAGGATGCCTCCACCGCCTTTCTGGAAAAGCTCGACGCGCTGAAATCGATCCGCAAGAACCGTAAGGGTGTCGCCATCGTCGGCAACCGCATGCGCGACCGTACGCGTGCAGCCGACCGGCTGGAGCGGTTCCTGGCATCGCAAGGTCATGCCGTCGTGGCGCGGCTGCGCGACAGCGCAACCTATGGCGAGGCGGCGATACAGGGCCTGTCGATCTTTGAGATGAAGGGGGTGCGCGCACCGCTCCGCGACGATTGGAAACCGCTGATCGACTATATCGAACTGGGCGTTCTCTAAAATATAATGTGCGGCCTGTCCGGGATATTCGATACCAAGGGTAGCCGGCCGATCGACCCCGACGTGTTGACCCGGATGAACGATTCGCTCGCCCATCGCGGACCGGACGGAGACGGATTCCTGTTGGAGCCCGGTATCGGGCTTGGCCACCGGCGGCTGGCGATCATCGACCTGACGGGCGGCAAGCAGCCGCTCTATAACGAAACCGGCGATGTCGGCATCGTCTTCAACGGCGAAATCTACAATTACCGCGAGACGATGGCCGAGCTGACGGCTTTGGGCCATGTCTTCAAGACCGCCAGCGACACCGAAGTCATCGTCCATGGCTGGGAGGAATGGGGCCCGGCCTGCGTCGACCGGTTTCGCGGCATGTTCGCCTTTGCCCTGTGGGACCGGCGCCGGCAGACCCTGTTTCTGTCGCGCGACCGGCTGGGGAAGAAGCCGCTTTACTATGCGCTGCTGCCGGACGGGCAACTGATCTTCGCCTCCGAAATGCGGGCGATGCTGTGCCATCCCGGCATCGAGCGGCGGATCGACCCGGTGTCGGTCGACCAGTATTTCGCCCTCGGCTATGTGCCCGAGCCGCGATCGATCTATACCGGCATCGTCAAACTGCCGGCGGCTCACTCGTTGGTGATCGAACGCGGGCGGCCGGTGCCCGCGCCGCAACGTTACTGGACCCTGAAATTCGATCCGCGCCCGATGGCGGCGGCGGACGCGGCGGTGGAGCTGATCGAGCGGCTGCGCGAGGCGACACGGCTGCGGCTGGTGTCGGATGTGCCGCTCGGCGCGTTCCTGTCCGGCGGCGTCGACAGCTCCGGCATCGTCGCCATGATGGCCGGTCTGACGTCGGACCCGGTGAAGACGTTCGCCATCGGTTTCGGCGGGACGGAGGACGAGTTGGGTTACGCCCAGGCCGTTGCCGACCGGTACCACACCGATCACACGACCGAGCATTCATCGGTCAATTATATCGATGCGATCGACGAGCAGGCGGCGATTTTCGGCGAGCCGTTCGCCGACAGTTCCGCCGTGCCGACTGGGCGCGTGTCGGAACTGGCGCGGCGGCGCGTGACCGTCGCCTTGTCCGGCGATGCGGGGGACGAGTTGTTCGCCGGCTATCGCCGCTATCGTTTCCACATGGCGTCGCAGAACATGCGCGGGCGCATTCCCGGCTTCATCAGGGGGCCACTGTTCGGATTGTTGGGCCGTGCCTATCCGAAGCTGGACGGCGCGCCGCGCTGGTTGCGGGGCAAGACGACGTTCCAGGAATTGTCGCTGGACGAGGCGGAGGGTTATTATCGCACCGTCTGCAAGATGCCGGACGCGATGCGCGCCGCCCTGCTGTCGCGCGGCGTGACCGGTTCGCTGGGCGGTCACAGCCCGGCCGGCCTGATCCGCGCGGCAATGGAGGCCGCCGGCACCGACGAGCCGATGGCGCGGGCCCAGTTCGCCGACATCCAGACCTATCTGGTCGGCGACATCCTGCCCAAGGTCGACCGCGCCAGCATGGCGCATTCGCTGGAGGTGCGCGCGCCGCTGCTGGATCATGAGCTGGTCGAATGGGCGGCGACCATGCCGCCGGACCTCAAGATTCGATCGACCGGCGGCAAATATATCCTGAAGAAGGCCCTGGAGCCCTACGTTCCGCACGAAAATTTGTACCGGAAAAAGCAAGGCTTCGCGACCTCGCTGGCCCCGCAATTCCGGGGCGCGGGCGCGGGCATGGTGCGCGGCCGCCTGACCGGTGAGGCGTTCCGCGACAGCGGGCTATTCGACCCCGCATCGATCGACCGCCTGATCGGCCAGCACGAAAGCGGCGCGGCCGACCACGCGCAGCCGATCTGGTCATTGTTGATGTTCGACGCCTGGCTGAAATCCGTCCACACCGCGCCGGCTTACCGCTCGACTAGGACCGATGCTGTGATCAGGGTCGCGGCCGGCGCGACGTAAATCCGGGTAGATCGTGAACTCGTAAGTCACGAATTTCCGAGATGGGTGGTTTTGAGACTGTCTGCTTAGGGAAGGTGGGGTTGCAAAAGCAGACGTTGCCAATGGGACAATGTTATTTAAATTGGGGCGATGATTTGGAATATAATTGACCGCCGGAAGCGGCCATATCGCTGGAAAACAGTAAACGCGATCGTGGAAGCGGTCGAACACGACAATAGCTGCGCTGATGCAGATCAAGCACCTGAGAGCGATCCGAATATCGTCGTCGATTATGATCGTTTGGATGCAGTGTCAGTTGCGGACGCCGTGGCATGGGCGCATCAGCAGCCGTGCCGTGTCACTCTATACCTTTATGACATTGGGGGCGGCTTCGGGGGCGAGGAGCACTTTGAGGCGCTGTCCAGCCGCTTCGATGCAACTGATGGCAAAGATACTGCCTGAGAGACTACTCGGAGTGGCAGCTTTGGCCCATTCGAGACGGTGCGTTGGAGTGGCAAAAACGGGTCGTGGTCGGCCCTTCGGCCAACAGGTTCGTTAGAGCGTTTTGCGATCTGACGGATTGGGAAGTTTAGGATTCCCGAATGGCGCTTGTTCTGATTCAACATGCTGGCTGGAAGGAGGCCAGCATGAATGACGCGAGCATATTCTCAGGATTTGCGTGATCGTGTGCTTTGCGCGGTCGAGGACGAAGGTCTTTCGCGCCGTGAAGCGGCCCGTAACTTTCGGATCAGTGAGACGGCGGCGATCCGCTGGGTTGAGGCGGCGCGATCTGGCCGTCGCACAGCGCTGTCACAAGGAGGAGACCGGCGCTCCCGGCTTCCGGCGCATGCCGAATGGCTGCTGGCGCTGATCGCGGCCGAGCCGGACTTGACGCTGATGGCCGTAGCCGAGCGGCTGATGACGACGCACGCGGTCAAGGCCGATGCCGGGATGCTGAGCCGGTTCTTCAACGGTCACGGGATCAGTTTTAAAAAAAAGCGTTCACGCCGATGAGCAGAACCGGCCTGACGTGGCTGTTGCCCGTCAAGCCTGGCGCGTCGATCAGGCTAACCTTGCCGCCCATCGCCTGATCTTTCTCGATGAGACCGGCGCCACCACGAACATGGTTCGCACCTATGGTCGGGCGCCGCGCGGGCAGCGGGTCAAAGGCTATGCGCCGCATGGCCACTGGAAGGTGACGACCTTTGTCGCGGGTCTTTGCAAGGACGGATGGGTCGCTCCCTTCGTCATAGACCAGCCGATGAACCGCGCCATCTTTACGCAGTATGTCGAACGCGTTCTCCTACCCGAGATCAGAGCCGGCGACATCGTCATTCTCGACAATCTGTCCAGCCACAAAGGGGAAAAGGCGGCCGGCCTGATCACCGAGCGTGGTGCCAAACTCCTCTTCCTGCCGCCCTACAGCCCAGACCTCAATCCAATCGAGATGGCCTTCGCAAAGCTTAAGACATTGCTGCGAAAAGCAGCAGAGCGATCCAAAGAAGCCCTCTGGAATCGCATCGGCGCTCTTCTCGATGCTTTCTCAACTGAGGAATGCCAAAACTATATCAAGCACGCAGGGTACAAACCCGTATGATCACAAAATGCTCTAGTGCCTAACACGATAAATAATCTGATATCGGAAAACTTAAGGGGTGACCTCGAATGTGTTCGCGCCGAGCGCTTTCTTGACCTCATCTGGCGAGCGAATGGTTGCGCAATTCTTGGCGAGGTCGCAGACCGAGATTCCGGTGATGTTGTAGGTGCCGGGTTGCGACCTGTCGCCCACGACATATCCCGATGCACCGAACCCGATCGGCAATTCACGTAGTTCGGGCGCATCGGAAAAGGGCCGGCCCATTTCAGGTTTGGTGACAAGCAACAACAGGTGGTGCGCGATCGTGCTCGCGACCCTGACGGCAGCGTGAGGGTTCTTATCGAACGAGAACCGACGGCACCGCTCCAAACCCCGCGCCGCGCCCGGCGTGACGATCAGTCGTGGCAATCGGGGGCTTCGACCTCAGTTTCAGTGCCACACGTATGCAGCCACGCCTGAACTTCATCGCCCGTGAGATGCTTGCCCGCCGTCTGATATTCGACCCAGGACGCCTGCGCCTCCTGCAGAAAGCCCGCGCGGCTTTCCTCGCGCTCAACATATTGTTGAATCGCCTCTCGCGTCATCCAATGAGCGGAGCGACGCCGGAGGTTGCAAGCTGTTGCAATGCCTCGCGAACGCACTGTCTACCGGGCCTCTCGCTCTGACATGATCGACCGGAACAGCTCGATCTGACCCTCGGTCGTCGCGTCCCAGGAAAAGGCGCACGCGTATTCCCGTGTGGCCTCGCGGGTCGGCATCCGCGCCTCGAACAGGGTCTTCACCGCGTCGACCACGCCCCTGGCGCTGCGTTCCGTCATCAATATGCCGGCTTCAGGCTTGGAGATGACCTCCGGATTGCCCCAGATCGGCGAGCCGATGGCCGGGGTGCCGCAGCCCATCGCCTCCAGCAGTACATTGGCCCAGCCCTCACGGCTTGACGCCAGGATCAGCGCATCGGCAGCGCCGTAGAGTTCCGGCAACCCCGAATGCGGACGAGCGCCCAGCAGGCGCACGCGATCCTGCAAACCGAGCCGTTCGATCTGGCGTTCCAGATTGCCGCGCTCCGGCCCCTCGCCGGCAATCAGCAGCGTATAGCCGGGCAACGACGGCATCGCCTCGACGATCAGGTCATGGCCCTTGCGTTCGATCAACAGGCCGACGGAGATCAGGGTCGGCCCGTCGAGGCTGAGCCGCTTGCGCGTCGCCTGCCGGTCCAGCGGACGGAACAGCTTGAGATCGACGCCGTTGCGCAGGACCGTGATCTTCCCGGGATCGACGTCCATTGCGACCAGACCGTCCTTCAACGCGGCGCTGACCGTGATCACACCGGCGGCCCGCGTGCAGGCCTTTTGGATCAGGCGGCGCGGGACCTTGTAGTTGGGGATCAGGCTGACATCGGTGCCGCGCGCGGTCATCACGACGGGCACGTTCAGGATGCGCCCAATGATCGTCGCCGCCACGCCGTCGGGGAACAGGTAATGGGCGTCCAGTATGTCGATACCGCCCTGCGCCCCGATCGCCGCGCGAACCGCCGGCAACGTCGCCATCGCCATCAGGAAGGGCGAGATGTTCATGCCCACCTTGGGGATCAGCGGGAAGCGCGGATGATGGACGGTGAGTCCATGCCGTTCCTCCCAGGCCGGAACCTGCGCAAACTTGGCATAGCTGCCGAAACGCGGCGATTTGAGCGGGAAATACGGCACCGGCGCCACGACCCTGCTGGTCACCTGCCCGCTGGCGATCAGGTGGCGCAGCCGGTTCTCGACGAAGACTCCATGATTGGACTGGACGGCGTTGGGATAAAGCGACGAATAGGTGACGAGGCGGATCGGCTTGTCTGACGGCATTACCCAGCCTGCATTGTTTGCGGAGACGCGGGAACCCTGCGGCGGCCGAAAGGCCAAGGCGATTTGTGACGCACCTCAAGCCAGAGCAATTCGGTCTCGGCGTTAGCGAGGGTCCGCTTATAACGCGCCTCGCCGCCCAGGAAGTCATAGGCCTGCATACCCGCCTGCCGGTAATGCTCCATCGCCAATAGATGGCAGACCATCCCCGGTTTCAGCCGGTCGGCATCCTGGTTGAAATCGAAACCGCTCTGATAGGCGGCGACCCAGCCGCGATGGACGAAATTGTAGAGATAGCCGACGACATGCGTTCCGGCCGTGACACGGAGCAGATCGACCGCCTGGCCCGCGCCCGGACGCCCGATCAGCTCGCGGTGGAAACGCTCGAAGAACGGCTCGGCGAAGGCTCCCGGTTTGCCGCGCCCGGTCCAATAGCGCTGGTGCAGGGTCTTGAGCCCGTTGAGGAAAGTGACAGATTCCTCGCGTGTCCGCGCGACCTCGAGGGTCAGCGGTCCGATCTTTTCCCAGCCGCGCATGGCGCGCCGCAACTGCTGACGAGCATTGGCGCTGAGGCGGTCGATAATCGGCGTTTCGGCGGACGCGAAGAGTTCGTGGAACGACACCGGCCGACGGACACGGACGCGGATGACGCGATTGGCCGGCAGCGCCGCCTGAACCGTCGGAAGGACACCGCCCAGCACCCAGCGGGCGCCCTTCAAGGCACCATCCCCCAAAGCGGACCAGCACTGTTCGGCGATCCCGCCGCCTGCGTCCCTGTCCAGTAGCAGGCCGTTATATTCGATAAAGACGGAGTCCATCGCTGGAACCCCGCTTTCGCCAAGAAAGAGCGGGCGGTCGAGCCGAAGCGGCTGGCGCGATGCGCGATTGAACAGGCCGAGGGCAACGGTCCGGTCGCCATGCTTGGCCGACAGCAGCCAGGGTTCGGCAAAGCGTTCTTCAGCCAGACATCCGGTCCAGGCCCAGGATTGGAAAAACGAACCGTCCGACCGGCCTTCCAGTTCGCGCCAGGCAGATTCCAGCGTGCGAAAGTTTTCGACCGGGCGAACCGCGATGCTGAGCGGCTCGTTCAATGTCCGATCAGATGCTTGAGCGTGGATGAGGCCTCGCCCAGCATTGTTCCGACCGGGCTGTCCACCACCATGGGCCGAGTGAGCAGGACGACGAAAAGGGCTGTCACGGCGCCGACAACCAGGACACCGGTCCGTTGACCGGCGGCATCGCGCGGTTCGATCGGCGTCACCGGGAAGGCCGGCACCGCCTGACGGAACGGCAGGCCCAGCAGGATCAGGATCAGGCTGACGAACGAGAAGAACACCCAACCATAGATCAGATGGTCGGCGACCGCCGCCTGGGCGTTTCCCAGGATGTACCCATAGACGACGATGCCCAATACCCTGAGCCCGTTGGCGATGATCGGAACGACGATCGACACCACCATGAACGCCGCGCGCCGTTTCCAGCTGCGATACATGGTGTAGCCGTAGAGCGTGCCCAACGCGACCGAGGCGATCAGGAAACGCAGTCCGGCACAGGCCTCCGCCACCTCGAACCGGGCGCCCGGAACCTCGATGTGATAGCCGTCGGAATAGATCGGAATGCCGAGCAGTTCCACACCCCTGACGGCAAAGCGCGCGGCGAAGGTTTGCAGATAGGGCGTGATGAAAGCCCCGGCCGGCACCAGGAAATAGAGATAGAGCAGCGCAAAGGCGGCGACGCGCCAGACCTGCTTGCCCAACAGGGCGAACAGGAACAGTTGGAAGAGCGTCATCGCCGCAAGCTGCCGCCCCTCCATGATCCCGGCATTGGCGGCGAACAGCCAGACCAGCGCCACCGGCATCATCGCGGCAAACGGCCATAGCACCGGCTCCGGCGCCCGGGCATAGAGCGCCCGCCACCGTTCCCACAACAGATAGGCGATGATCGGCAGGATCAGATAGCAATGGTTATAGGCGGTGGATTCGTCCCAAACCTGCAGCCCGCGTCTGACCTCTTCAAAGAAGGCAGCGATGAATGCCACAATGCCGACGGCGAGCGTGCCAAGCGTTACCCCCCACAGGCGGCGCACCGCGATTCCGGCGTCGGAGTCGTTGGCGATCACCGCGCTCATCCGAGATTCTTCACGATAAACGGACCGATAAGGTTGGCGACCGGCAATGGCAGCCGCTTCCAGGTTTCGATCATCAAACGGTATTTCGGGTTGAGCGGATTGACGTCGGGAATCGTGTCCCCGACCCGCAACTTGAAGGCGTAATCGAGCGGAGTCGGCGTGAAGCCCCAGTTCTTCTTGAAGTTATAGGCGCCTGTATCGATCTTGCTGCGGCCGAAATCGAAGATGCGGCACCCTTTATCGGCCGCCCGGCGCATCACTTCCCAATACATGGTGTCGTTGCCGGCGCGGGTGCGCGCCGCCGGTGTGCCGCCGCCGTAATAGGGCAGCACCTGATCGCGAAAGTAGAAGCTCAAAACCGCCGCGACGGGGGTTCCACGATCCTCCACCACCAGGATTTCCGCATCGCCGCCGAATTCCTGGCACAAAGCCGCGAAATATTTCGCCGGAAACACAGGCGTGCCGAGATTGCGGACGCTCTCGCTATAGATCCGGTGCAATGTCCGCCAGTCATGGCCGACACGGGTGGTCAGTTCGTTGGCGATGCCCTTGCGCACCACCGCGCGCTGCTTGCGCGGGATGGCGGTCAGGTTGGCGTCGTGGTCGGCCGAAATCTCCCGCCGGAAGGTGACGTACAGGCCTTCCTTGACCAGCCAGCCGCCATCCACTTCAACCGAGCGGAACTCCAGATGGTCGGCCTTGGTCGTGGCGAGCAGGCCGGTCGCGAAGTCGACCAGGGCCTGGCGGCTTTCCGGATCGGTCGCAACCGGGCCGCCATAGACCTGGAAAGCACTGGACACCAACGCATGCCCGAACAGGCGCGATTTGATTTCGGTGAGCGGCAGAATGCCGGTTATCGCGCCGTCGCGCTCGGTATAGACGTAATGGGTGCGATGGCCGAACACGCGCTCGGTGACACGCTGCCAGCCGGCGCGATGGCAAAAAGTTGCGTCCGGGGTGGCCAGGACGAATTCATCCCACCGCGCGTAGTCCGCCTCGATTAGCGGCTTTACGACAAGGCCGGACGCCCTCGACTCAGTCACTGATGGATGCGCCGTGTCCGGCATCTATGCGGATTCCAGGAAAACCCGGTCCATTCTGTCCCATGCGAAATCCTTGAGCAGGCGCTTCAGCCTGCCTTCCATCCGGTCCAGGTTGGTGTAATGCCGGAAGCGCGACTTGGCGCTGATATTCGCCTGCCGCGGCTGATCCGGGTCGATCTCCCAGGGGTGGAAATAGAAGATGCAGGGCTGGTTGTCGTGGGCATTGACCCGCCGCATGTTCATCCGCGACAGCCAATAAGGCAGCAGCCGGAAGTAGCCGCCGCCCGAACACGGAAAATTGCGTCCCAAATACTGAACCGTCGTCATCGGCGCTTCGAGGATCGGCAACCCGTCCGGATGAAACGGCGTGCGCGAGGCGCTGGTGTCGCCATAGAGGTCGTGCTTCACCGGATAGAGGCTGGAACTGTAGCGGTACCCGGCCTCACCCAACTCCGCGAACGCCCAATAATTCTTTGGGCCGATCGAGAAGGTCGCGGCGCGATAGCCCACGACCGCGACGCCGCCGGTATCTTCCAAAAGCTTTTTGGTTTTGACGATATCGGCGCGGAACGCCGCCGGTTCCTGCGCATCGGCGCGGGTATGGTCCCAGCCGTGGCTTGCCAGTTCGTGCCCACCGGCGACTATCCGCCCGATCAGCGCGGGATAGCGTTCCGCGATCCAACCGAGTGTGAAGAATGTCGCCTTGACCCCGGCGTCATCGTAAATCGCCAGCAGCCGGTCGACATTGCGCTCGAGCCGGCACGGCAAAGCATCCCAGTCCTTCCGATCGATCGTGTCGGCAAAGGCCTGAACCTGGAAATAATCCTCGACATCGACCGACATGGCATTGATACGCCGGTCGTTGACGCCCGACCGGGCGGGTGACGCGGTCCCGACGGATGGCGGCGGGGTCATCGTTACCCCGGCACGCCGCTCGGTCGGGGCGATCATCCCGAATCCTTGTCCATTCGCGAGGCGATCAGCGCGAGCGCCCGTTTGATCGCCTGTTCGTTGCGATCCATCTTCTCCTCGATCTGAGCCAGCCGCTTGTCGAACTGGGCAAGGTCCGCGCTCTGGGTTGCGCTCGCTGGCGCGATGCCGGTCGAACCCGGCGCCGGCTCGCCGCCGCCAAGTTCGCTGCGCAATTCGTCCGCGACTTGCGCCACCGTCTCCTCGTCGATCGCGTGGGTTTCCTCCAGAAAGCCGAACAGCATCAGGCGCGAGCAAAGGGCGTTGATCTTGCGTGGGATGCCGCCGGTGTCCTTGTAGATCTGGACGAACGAGCCGTCGGTGAAGCTCGGGTCGTTCTTCCAGCCGACAAGGCCCAACCGGTGCTCGATATAGGACCGGGTGTCGGTCTGGGTGAGCGGTCCAAGATGGTAGGACGCCAGCACCCGCTGGCGAAGCTGTTCAAGTTCCGGCAGGGCCATGATCGCCCGGAACTGCGGCTGTCCCAGCAGAAAGCTCTGCAGCGGCGGCGTGTGGTTGACTGTGAAATTCGACAGCATGCGCAATTCTTCGACGGCGGGCACCGTCAGGTTCTGCGCCTCGTCCACGATCAGTACCGACCGGAGCCCCCGGTTGAAATTGGTAACCAGCATGTCCTCGAACCGGCGCAGCAACTCGCCTTTGGTCATCCCATCGGGCTGCATCCCGAAGCCGCTCGCGACCAGCCGCAGCGTATCGTCCGCGCCGGTCTGGGTCGTCAGCATCTTCGCGATGACATAACGCTGCGGATCGAGCGTCGAGCACAGATGCTCCACCAACGTGGTCTTGCCGGCGCCGACATCGCCGGTGATGACGATGAAGCCCTCGGCCTGGTTCAGGCCATAAGTCAGATGCGCCATTGCCTTGGAGTGGACGCTGCTTTCGAAATAGAAGCGTGAATCCGGCGTCAGCTGGAAGGGTAGGCCGGTTAAATTGTAATACTCGGCATACATCTCAAAATGATTTCCTGATTCCGATCGTGAACTGCTCGTCCGAAAATACGTCTGTGGGCACGTTCGATGTCAGCCCAAAGTAAGTCTCGGTCAACGTCACCGTCGCCGTTTC
Source organism: Alphaproteobacteria bacterium (assembly GCA_965276835.1). Taxonomy (GTDB): domain Bacteria; phylum Pseudomonadota; class Alphaproteobacteria; order BOG-932; family Roseiterribacteraceae; genus BOG-932. Next base: position 4,328,874 of record OZ255631.1, on the reverse strand, counting down.
GCTTATGTTATAGAAAAGGGATGCGTTGGCGCTGAAATTATTCGCGCGTTCGCTGCTTCCCAGCACCGAGGAGATGTGGGTGGTGTAACCGACACCGAAGCTGCCCTGAATCAATGGCGTCAATTCGCGGTTGTAATTCACCGATAAGCCCCATGCCCGGTCGCTTTGTTTCGGTCCGCTCAGCGATTGGCGAACTTCATAATTCGCGGTCAACGACACTCCCGACCTAAAAAGCTGATGCGACAGCGTAATCGTAGCGGGCTTATCACGGAATAGTACGTTTTGGGAACCGAAAGTCTGGTTGACGCCACTAAAGGGTAACCCCGTACGTGTATCGATCGCATTGCCGAATTGGTCATAGCTAAGATACCGCAGATTCTGCAAAGTGGATGTCAGCTGATTCTGGACGGTCACCACATAGCTGGCCATCAGCGTCGTGCGCGGGCCAAGCTGGTAGCCCACCTGAAGGCTGGGGTTATAGGACCCCTGGTTGAGACCGTAGCCCACCGAAACCGTGCTGAGCGCGTTAGGCGTGATCGTCGCGCCGAGGCTCCAGGTGACGCCGCTGCTTTTATAGCCTTGGACGGCACCGACCGTCGGATAGTCGATCGTCTGATAACCGATCGAGCCGGTCAGCGCATAGGTGCGGTTGATATGAAAACTGCCGCCGACGACATAGGCGGAATTGGTCGAGCTGGAGTTTTCGCCCGACCCGGATGTCAGCCCGTAATTCAGATCGAGATTAAGCCCGACGCGGCCGAGACTGTCGGCCGATCCGACCGCGATCTCCATGTTCTGACCCAGGGAATTGGTCGACTGCAGGGGCTGCCCGACCGGATGCACGCCCTCGTCGCTGGTGTTGGTCGAGGTCAGGCGATAATAGGCGTCGAAGGTCGCGATATCCCCGAAATGCGTCTGGTAGTGCGGCGCCGCGGCGCCGACATAATACAGGACGCGATCCACCGTCGGCACCAGCGCCCCGGAAAAATTCGTAAAGTTGCCGGTTCCGCCGGCTTCCTGGGCGTAAGCCTGAAAATCCATGGTCAGGACGTTTTCGATTGGCTTGAACGTGCCGTTGGCGTTCAGGCTTTGGTCGATGCGGTCAGGTGCCGAATGCGTGTTGAAATGGTCATAGGTCGGCGTGTAATCGCCGTCGACTGTCAGATAGGCGGTTTCGCCGTGGATGCTCAGGCCCGGTGAGAACTGTGAAACGCTGTCGGGTTTGCTGGCAACGCCGCCGGCCGCATTGTCGGTATAGGTTTCCGAGAGGCCGACCGACGGCGTGATGATGAGACCCGGGGCGGCCGATGCGCGTCCCGCAGTCCCAATCCCGATAAATCCCAAGACTAAAGCGGAAGCGCCGCGGCGCCATGCCGGCCTATGTTTATCCTGGGGTGCGGCGACATCCATCCACGCCCGGTCCGATTCGTTTAATGTGCGTTGTTTAATATGCGCCGTAGCCGCCGTACGACGTCGTCGCGAGAGGCTGCGCTTTGTTCAGGATAAAGGAAATATCCGGGCAAGCGCTGATCAAATTCAGGGCCGCGATGATTTCATGCTGCTGGGTCTGTTCCGCCTCGACCACGAACACGACCTGCCCAACATGCGCCGCCAGCGTCGCTGCATCGCTGCTGACCAGGCAAGGGGCGGTGTCGAACAGAATGATGCGGTCGCGGTAACGCCGCGCCATGTCGTCGATCAGATCGCGCATCCGAGCGCTGGCGAGCAGTTCGGGCGCGCGGTCGCTCATCGTCCCGGCAGGCAGGACGCTGAGTTTCGGAATGTTGGTGCGCAGCAGAACGTCGGCCATGTCGAGACTGGGGTTGAGCAGCAGATCGACGAAGCCCTGATTGGCTTCCAGCCCGAGATTCTGGCGAAGCGCCTGCCGGCGTATGTCGGCATCGACCAGAAGGACGTTGTAGTCCTCTTCCATCGAGATCGAGATCGCAATGTTGGTCGAGGTGAATGTCTTGCCTTCGCGCGGCTTGGCGCTGGTGATCATGACCAGGTGTGAAATCGAATCGTCCGGGCGGTTCTCGTCGAATGCCTTGCGCAAAAGACGGCGCTTGATCAGCCGCAGTTCTTCCATGACCGGCGTGCGGTCGGAGTTCCAGTCAACCGTTCCCGCCAAAGCGAGACGCGCCGTGTCCAGCACGACGGTGCGGCTGGTTTTGGCGGGTTTTTGCGGGGTCCCTGTCACGAGCGTCGGCGCCAAAGGCGTTACCGATGGCCGCGACACAAGAGCGGGCTGCTCAACAATCTGCGGCGGGGCGGGGGGCGCCGCCTCAATCGGCGGCGCAACGGGGCCCGGCCGGTTTTGGAGGCCAGGCGCGGGCGGGACCGGCGGCGGCGTGTCAACCACCTGTTTCGGCGGCGTCGTCGGGGGCGTCGCGCCACGAAGCCGAGCCGCGGCGCGCTCGATCATGTCAAAGCGGTTACCGGCCATCAGGCACCCTTATGGTGCTGGCCGATGACCACCAGCAGAAGACCGCCATAGATAATGAACAGCATCACGCAGGCTGCCGCGAACGCCTTGGCGCTTAGGAACCAATAGCGCGGCTTCCGATCGAATGAATTGATCACCGATATGCTGCCCAATATCGGCAGGCCGAGCGACTGCAGGGCGGTGGTCGTCGAAAACGAGCTATCGATCTGGCTGAGCACGAAGGCGACGCCGACGCCGGCGCCGAAACCGGCGGCCAGGACCATCGACAGGAACAATGGGCGGTTCGGCGACGACGGCAAGGACGGAACTTCCGGCGCATCGACCGTCCGGATATCGATCTTGTCACCCTTTTTTTCCGCGTTCTCCGCGATCTGCGCCGACTCACGCCGGGCCAGCAGTTCGGTATAGTTCTTCTTGACGACTTCATAGTCGCGATCGAGGTTCAGGAACTCCGCGCCGACGCTGGGTGCGCGGCGCGCCTCATCCTCGATCTTGTCGCGGTCTTCTTCCGACGAAACCAACCGGCGGCGCAGCGACGCGATCTTGGTTTCCTTTTCACTGAGCTGCCGCGCCATCTCGATATAGACAGGGTTGGCGATGTTCTGCGACGTCGGCCCCGTCGGCTTCTTCGCGCCCGGCGCTGTCGCCTTGGCGATCTCTGCCTCGACGGCGGCGATCTGATGCTTCAGCTGGATCACCACCGGATGCTGGTCGGTATAAGTGGAACGCTCGGTTTCGAGTTGGGTCTTGAGTTGCGCAAGCCGGGTTTGCGGCGCCGTCGATAATCCCTCGGCGCCGGACGGCGCCGTCGTGGGCTTATCCACGGTGGCGAATTGTTGCTGCGCGTCGAGCTGTTTCTGCAGGCTGTCGCGTTCGGCGATCGCGTCGTTCAGATCTTCGGTGATCTTCTGAACGTCGGCGCGCGCCTGCTCAAGACGCGATCCTCCGCTTTCGGCGTTGGGGAGCAGGTCGTAATAGCGGGTCTGGAATTCGGATTTCTTGCGCTCGGCCTCACGCAGTTGGGTTTCGAGGCGGTCGATTTCGGTCTGCAGAAAGCGTTGGGCGCTGTCGATATCCGACCGGGATTCGCCCTGACCTGATTCCATGAACAGCGACAGCACGCTGGAAACCACGCTCTGCGCCAATTGCGGATCGGTGCTGCTGTAGCTGACGACGAACAGGTTGCGCGTCTGCGGTTTGATCGTGATCGCCTTTTGCAGCTGGGCGACCATCGCCTCGCGATCCGCGTTATCCTTCACCTTGGTATCCAGATCGGTCATCCGGATCAGTTTTTTCATATTGCCGGAACTGAGCAGCGTTCGCTGCATGCGGTCCAACCGCGCATCGATATCGCTTTCCACCGCGATGCCATGCAGCAAAGGGGTCAACGCCTCGTCGGAATTCATGTAAACGCGGGCGCTCGAATCATAGACGTCCGGCATGCGCGAGACGACGACCCAGCCCACCACGCAGATCGCCCAGGCCACGCCGATGGCGAACCAGCGGCGACGCCAGATGTCGCGCGCATACTGGAATATGAGGACCTTGAGCGAACCCATAGCCTATTAAAACCACGCCTGGGGTATTAGCAATATGTCCCCCGGTTGCACCGCAACATTCGCGTCGATATCGCCGTCCTTGATCAGGTCGTCGATCCGCACCGGTATAACGGCCTGCTTGCCGTTGATGTTGCGGATCAACTCGGCCCGATTGCCGGCGGCGAACTTCGTCAACCCATGCACGGCGATCATGACGTCGAGTACCGTCATATTCGCCTGGTACGATATCGCCTGCGGATCCGTCGCTTCGCCGACGATACGCACCTGCTGGTCGAACGGCCCGTGAAAGCCACCGACGATCACTGTTACGGTGGGGTCCTGGACGAACTTTTTCAATTGGGTTTCGATATCGCGCGCCAGCTGCGTCGGCGTTTTGCCGGTGGCGATCAGGTCGTCGATCAGCGGCACCGAAATCCGCCCATCCGGCCGCACCGTGACGCCGCGCGACAGTTCCGGCATGCGCCAGATAAAGATTTCGAGCGAGTCGAGCGGTCCGATATGATAGATCGCGTTCGATGCCTTCGACTGGACGATGGCATCCGAAGGCTCCGAAGACCCGCATCCCGTGAGAGCGAGGACCGTACACAGAGAGGCGAGCCGATTCAGGCGCATGATTGTTCGTAATATTGGTATTAACTCGAATGTATAGCAGTTGCCCGGAGTGAGGCAAAGATCATTTATGCTCTGTGGCTTAGCTGGAATTGTTCAGTTGCTAGGACACAAAGAGTAATAAATTGCGCCTTGTTTTCGGAACACCCGCAAACAGCGAGCCAATACACCCCAATCGCCCCTGCCATTGGCAGACTCGACGGCGGGTTGATATTGACCTGTTGCGACACGTCGATACGCACCGTCCATCGCCGGTGCGATGGATCGGCAACAAGGGAGACGATCAATGACTTCACGAATTGCCGCCGTGACGATCGGGCTGATCGCCGCAATCGCCATCTTCCTGGGCCTGAGACTGAACTGGCCGGCGACGATTGCGCTGTTCCATCTGCAGGGATCGCATCTCGTGACCACGCTGACCGGGCTTCTGCCGCGATTGGCATGGTCGATGGCGGCCGGGCTCAGTGTGTTCGGCATGCTGGCATCGCTGGTCGCGCTGATCGGCGGTATCGTGGAAACAACGCGGGCGCGGGCCCGTTTGACCGTTCTCAGGCTCGACCCGGCCTTGGCGGGATCGTGGAACGCCGCCGACTGGCGCGCCGTCTTCGCGTCGACCGCGGTCGCTGACCGGGCAGAGGCGATGATTGCGCTGCGACCTGTCGAAAACGGTAGCGAACGCCGGGTTGTGGTCGATACGCATCTGCTGACGGGTTTGGCGCCACTCTGGCTCAATCGTTCGACATTGAGCGGCACGGTTGCGCCGTTGCCGGCAATCTGCGCGGCTCAGGGTATCATGCTGGCTCTGATCGATTATGCCTCGGCCGGACGATGGGAACTTGATCTCGCCGCCGGCGCCACCGGATGGCTGCTGATCACGGCGGCCTATTATCTGGCGCGTACCGTGCTCGCCCCGATGATCGGCGCCGCGATGGAGGCGGCGACAGCCGCGGTCAGGCCGCTGACCTCGGTTCAAAGCTCTGCCGCGGCGCCGATCGCCGCGACGGCCGCCAGCATGGACACCGGGACAATTGCCGCCGCATTGGAGCGCGCCTTGTCGGCACCGCTCAATCGGTTGACCGAGGCGGCCGAGCGGCTGAGCAACGCCAGCGCGGGCCCGTCGCGCGAGCAGACGATCGACGCGGCGCTGGCGGAAATCCGGGCCGGCATCGAGCGCTTGCTCGACGCCGGCGGAGAAAAACAGGATTAGATCGGAAGAATGACGGTCAGAGGACCGAATCGATCCATTCATAGAGGGCGCCCTTGGGCAGCGCGCCGATCTTGGTGGCGGCAAGCTGGCCGCCCTTGAACAGCATCAGGGTCGGGATGCCGCGCACGCCGTATTTGGACGGCACGCCCGGATTCTCATCGATATTGATCTTGGCGACGGTCAGCTTGTCGCCTTTGTCGCGCTGGACATCTTCGAGAATCGGCGCGATGGCGCGGCAAGGTGCGCACCACTCGGCCCAGAAATCGAGCAGCACCGGCACCTCGGACTGAAGGACGGCGGATTCGAAGGTATCGTCGGTAACAGCGGTGGTCACGGAATCACACTCCTAAAACATGTCAGTGAAGTATGGGGTGGCGGCGCGTCAGGTCAAGCCGCGCTGGGATGTACAGCATTGTCCGGGGCGGATGTCAGATATGTTTCGAAAGGGTCTAGTTTTCCCGACGCGAGCGTCACCACGGCCGGCCCGTCGGTCCATATCAGTGCCAGCTCGACCGTATGTTTGGGATAAATCTGCTTCAGAATCGCCCTGTAGGCCGCCATCTGCGCCAGATAGGCCATCGGCACATCGTCCGGACCGTTCGCCGGCACCCGCCCGCTCTTGAAATCGACGATGGTCACGCGGTCCGGCTCGACCAGCAGCCTGTCGATGCGCCCGGTGACGCCGCGCACGCCGATCCGGCCGACGATCGGCACCTCGGCGCGCGAGCCCGGCCCGAACAGCCGGGCGCATGCCGGCGACTCGATAACGGCCGAGACCTCGGCCAGCATCCGGTCGCGCAGGCCGGCATCGATGTCGGGGAACAGGCGGGCCACCTGCGCTTCGCGCTGCTCGGGGACGATATCCGGCAGGAATTGCAGCAACTTGTGGATCGCCAGACCGCGCCGGAAGCGCGCCGCGTCCCCGGGACTGGCAGGCGATCGAACGGCAGGTTCGGTCGCGCCCGGAAATTCGATGCGCGACGGAGTCAACGGGACGAAAGGCCTGGGTTCGGGCGGCGGCAAGCGGCGCGACCAGTCCGGCAGCGCAATGGCCGCGCCCTCCGGCGTCTGCTTCTCAACGACGGCGACGCCGGTACCCGGATAATCCAGCCGTAAGACCGAATCGTTTTCTTCGCCGATCTGGACGGCGCCCAGCGCCCGCATCCCCTCCTCGACCAGCCCGTACCAATGTCCGGGCTTGAGCGCCTGCTTGCCATGCCAGCCGGCGACATAGAGCCGGTCGCGCGCGCGGGTCAGCGCCACGTACAGCAAGCGGCGATATTCGCGGTCGCGCGCCTGAAGACCGACGGCGATCAGGTTGGCGCAGACCGGCGGCCGCAGATCGGCACGCGGCGACCAATAGGGGATTGGCCGATCGTCACCGTCCGCCTCAGCCCAAAGAAGCTGCGGCCCTGTATCCGGGGCCGGCACCTGCATCGTGTCGGGCAGGAACACGATCGGCGCCTCCAGACCCTTGGCGCCGTGCACGGTGACGATCCTGACGGCATCGGTGCGGCCCGCCAGTTCGCGCTTGATCTCGGCGTCGCTGGCTTCCAGCCAGCCGATGAACCCCTCCAGCGTCGGCGTATGGCCGCGTTCATAGTCCAGCGCGGCGGACAGGAACTCGTCGAGCGGGTCCAGCACATCGGGTCCCAGACGGCCGTGCAAGGCACGCCGTCCGCTGCCTCTCGGGTCGCCAGGACAGGCGGCGGCGAGGATGCCGGCGAACAGTTCGAACGGGCGGACGAAATCGACCCGATCCAGCAGACCGGCCAGCCAGGCGCGGGCCGGCTCGAACCGCGTGGCGTCCTTCTCGGCAGCGGCGAGCAGCGCATTCCACAACGTGCCTTTGCGGCGATAGGCCAGATCGTAGAGCCCTTGCTCGTCAATCGCGATCAGCGGCGATTTCAACAACACAGCCAAGGTCAGGTCGTCGTCGGGCAAAAGCAGGAACCGGCCCAGCGCCATAAGATCCCGCACCGCCAGCGGTTCGGTAAGCGCCAGCCGGTCGACGCCCGCCACCGGGACGCCGCGCTTTTTCAGCGCTCGCACCATCGGAGCGACGAAACGCGTCCGCCGCCGGACCAGGATCATGATGTCACCGGCAACGATCGGCCGTCCGCCGGGCGCCAGCGGCTCACGCCGGTCCAGCCAGCCCTGCACGGTCTCGGCGATCTTGTCGGCAAGGTCGGTTTCCGGGTCGTTCTCCTCCGGCGGTTCAGGCGAATCCGGCTTTGCCGCGAGCTCTATCGGCGCGAAAGGCTGCCACAGTTCAACAAGACCGCCGGATTCGACGCGGTGCAGTTCATGCAGCAGCTTGGTATCGGGGTCGTCATGCACCCCGTCTTTGGCGGCGGGATTGGCAAACACGGCATCGACTGCCCGCAGGATCGGATCGGTCGAGCGGAACGACCGCGTCAGGTCGACCGATTCCAGCCTTTTGCCGACGGCGCTCAACTGCTCTTCGAAATATTGCCGCACGGGGCCCAGCACGGTCGGGTCGGCACCCTGGAAGCTGTAGATCGATTGTTTGCGGTCGCCGACGATGAAGACCGTGCGGTCGGCCTCGCGTGCGCCTTCACCGGCGAAGAACTCCCCCGCCAACGCCTTGATGATCGCCCATTGATCGGGGTTGGTATCCTGCGCCTCATCGACCAGCAGATGCTCGATACCGCCATCCAGCTTGTAGAGCACCCAGCTGGCCTGGTCCTCCACCAGCCGGCGGGTCACGTCGATCAGGTCGTCATAGTCGAGCAGCGCGCGCGCCGTTTTCTGATGATTATAGTGCTCAAGGATCGCGGCGCCGACCTGCAGCATCGCCTCGGTCGCCGTCGCCGTCGCCGCCGCGCGCAACCGCTCCAGGATACGGACCAGCCGCTCGGCTTCGGGCTCTAGGATATGGGCGACCAGGCGATGCGCCTTGGTCTTGCTGAAGGTGCCGCTGGGCAACCCCTCCTTGGTCAGGAAGCAGGCGATATAGTCGGGCCAAAGCGTTGCCCGGTCGGCATTGCCCAGCCAACCCGCGATTCCCGCCGCACGTCTTTGGTCGGTCGCGCTGCCGCGGTTCAGATCCTCGCAAGCGCTGCGCAGGCCGGCATGATCGAAGACGCCGTCGCGGCAGGCTTCCGCCAGGATATCCGCCGTTGTTTCTCCCGGCTCGAGCCCCAGACCGCGCCACATGCGCGGGATCAGAAGCCCGACGCCGCCGTGATCGGCAATGGTCTGCGACAAGCGGCGCCGCGCCGACAGCATCGCCTGGATCAGCGACCCGAACCCGCGTTCGTCCATATATTCGACCAGGACCGCCAGCGCGTGGCCGAGCGGCCCATCCGGTTCTCGACCGGCGCGGACCAGCACCTCCTGCCGCGCCTCGCCCAACAGCTCGGCCGCCGTCCTATCATCCAGCAGGTCGAAATGCGGCGCCAGCCCGGCCTCGAGCGGGAAACGCCGCAGCACCGACTGGCAAAAGGCGTGGATGGTCTGGATGCGAAAGCCGGCGGGCGCGTCGACGATCGCGGCGAACAGCTGACGCGCGCGGGTTTGCATCTCGGCATCCGGTTGCCGGCTGTTCAGGTCGAACAGCGCCTTTTCCAGCGCTGCGTCCTCCATCACCGCCCATTCGCCCAGCCGCTCGATGATGCGGTTGGACATTTCGGCGGCGGCGGCGCGGGTAAAGGTGATGCAGAGAATGCGGTCGGGCCGCGCGCCGCTGAGCAGCAGGCGCAACACGCGATTGGTCAGCACGGTCGTCTTGCCGGTGCCGGCGGAGGCATCGACCCAGACGCTGGCGTCGGGCGCGGAGGCGCGGTTGCGGCCCTGACGTTCGGCGGGAATCGTCATGACCCGAGGGTCCATTCCTGAACGCGCGCCAGATGGTCGTAGTCGCCCAGAATCGCCGCCGCGCGATAGGGCGTTGCCGGGTTGTCGAAAAGGTCGATCAAGGCAATCAGCTCAAGCCAGGCGTCGGCGATAGCCTGGTCCGGCGCATCCCGCCCGAGAGCCGGGAGGAACTCGCCGGGCACGGTGCCGCCGCTGAGCCTCAGATAAGCCAACTCTCCGGTTTGCCCGGTTATGCCGGGAAACTTGCCGTGATCGGCGATCACCGCCTCAAGCGGCAATTGCGGCGCGGCCCCCTCCGAGACGGCCTTGGGCGATGGCGGTTTGCCGGTTTTATAGTCGACGATCGCCAGACGCCCGTCGGCCAGCCGGTCGATACGGTCGGCCGTCGCGGTAACGGTGAAATCTTCCCCGGCGGTTTCGATGCTGAGAATGCCCTTGATCTCTGTCGCTAACGGAACGATGCCGGCGGCCCGGCGGGCTTGTTCGAACCCCACGAACCAGGTGGCGACGCGTTCGAAGCGCGGCCACCAGAACGCGGCCACGGATGGATGGCCGATGGCCTCGGCGAAGGCCATGCGGCCGGCCCGCAGAAGATCGGCCAGCGGGTCCGCCGGCAGGGTGGCCAGATTGCGCGCGATGAATTGGTCCAGCGCATCGTGGACAAACTGCCCGCGCTCTGCCGCGCCGGGATCGGCGTCCAGCAAGTCGAGCGGCGCCAGCTTCAGGATGCGCTTGGCGTAGTGCGAATAAGGATCGCGCCGCCAGGTTTCGATCGCGGTGACGGACAGCCGGCGCGGCCGTGCGCCGTATGGCGGGCGCGGCTCGGGGCGCGGCCAATATCGGATCGCCGCCGGACGATCGATCGCCTCCGCCCAATAGTGCCAGGACGCCGACGTCGTCGCCGGGATCGTCAGGCCGGAACCGGCCAGCAGGGTTTCCAGCCGCGACAGGAAGCGCGCCTTGACACTGGGCGCGCCGTCGACCCGCTCCGCGCGGGTCAGCAGCACCTCGGGCCCGGCGGCGGCGAGGGCGAAGTCCTGGACCGCCGACCCGATCCGCGCCTCCAGCGGCGGCAGTCCGAAAGCGGCCCGCATCGGACGGGACATCCAAGGTTCGTCGCCCGGTAGAGGCGGCCAAGTACCCTCGTTCAGCCCACCCAGGATGGTCAGATCGGCGCTTTGCAGCCGGGCCTCGATCAGGCCCCAGATCGCAAGACGCGAATGCGCGCCGTAAAGCGGCCGGACGGTAACGCCCTCCATCAATGCGCGCAGGACCGCCGGATAACGATCGACCTTCATCGCCCGCAGGTTGAGGCTGGCAGGATCGGACAGCCGCGCGAACAGATCGGCTGCTGCGGCCCCGTCGTCGCCCCTCCACAGCCGCAGGCCCCCGGCCTCCTCAGGCGTATCGGCCAACGCCTCCGCCACCTCGGCGTGGCGGCCGAGCAGCTCGGCGAGGTCGGCGGACCGGCCGGCCAGCAGCCTGGTAAACGGCGCGGCGCGAGCGTCGAGATCGTCGAGCCACCGGCTCAGCGCCTCTTTGTCATCCTGTTCGTCGGCAAATTTCCCGGCCTCCACCTGGTCGAGGGCCAGACGGATACCGGCAAGGCCCGACGCCGTGCGCGGCCCGCGCAGCACCAGCCGCTCCAGCACTCGCACCCGCCGCCGCATCGTGGCCGGCGGGGCGCCAGCAGCGGCGAACGGATGTTTGAGCAGGGCCAAGAGCGGGCGCGGCGCGAAACCGTCGACCGCCGCCTCGGCAACCAGGTTCAGCCATATGCCGACCGGCGTTTCGCCCAGCGGAGTGCCGGCCGAATCGTCGACCGCGATGTCCCAGCGCCGAAGCGCGGCGGCAGCCCGGCGGGCAAGGTTCCGGTCGGGCGTTACCAGCGCGGCGGTGCGCCCCGGCGTTTCCAGCGACTGGCGCATCGCCAGCGCAATGACCTCCGCCTCGTCACCGATCGTCTGGCAATCGACTTTGGACAGTCCCGCGCAGGCGGTGGGATCGATTAGTATGCCGCAACGCCATGCGGCGGTCGTCTCCGCCGGACGCAACGCGGCACTGAGCAGATGGCGGCGGGCGGACGGATGGGCGGGAACCGACGGCCAGTCGCGCACGGCATCGCGGGCGATATCGATGCGGTTCAAAAGCTGTTTGAAGCCCCATTGCGGATGGGACGGCTCGACCGCATCCCAGGCCTCGTTATCGAGGTCCCGGTCCAGGCCGGGCAGCACGACGGAACCGGACGACAGCCGCGCCACCGTTCCGATGAGGTCGGCCAATGCCGGATCGGCAGCGATGAAGCCCGCGGCAATGATGGGGTCCGCCGGTGGGTCGTTCCGCCAATGACGGGACCTGGCGTCGAGCGCCATTACCCGCCGCCGCGCCGGATCGATAGCCCCGCTTGCCGCAAGAATCGCTGGCCAGGTTTCTGTGACGATCCGCAGAAATTCGAGAGTCTTCTGCCAGTGGCCGGCATAGGCCTCCGGCGCGAGATCGGCCAGTTTGGCGAAATCGACCTGTTCGGTCTCGGCTTCGTCGATCAGGTCGGCCAGCGCCTGGGCAAGGCGCAACGCCTGGTCCGGGGCGGTGGAAAATGTGCCGCCGCCCGTCAGGATCAGTCGGGCGAGAATCAGGCGGCGCTCCAAGGGATCCACCGCGGCGGGAATGTCGGCGTCACCCAGCCCGTCGAAATCTCCATCGACATCGGCCAGCGCGAGCAATCTGGGCAGCAACAGCGCCTTGCCGTCGTTGACCCGCAAAAATGCGTCGGTCATGGCGCGGACGGCGCGGCGCGTGGGCAGCAGGATCGTCATCGCCGCCAATGCCAGCGGATCGCCGGCCCGGGTCTTGATGCCCGCCGCGAGGGCGTCGGCGAATGCGACGCCGGCCGGAATCGTATAGACGTTCGGCGCCGCGCTCACCGTTCCAGCCAGCGGGCGTTGCGGGCGTCGAGTTGACCGTCGGCGGCGGCGAGCGCGTCCGGCGTGCCGACATGGAACCAGGCGCCGTCATGCACGACACCGAACAGCCGGCCCCGCGCCTCTGCCTGCCGCCACAGGCGGGTCAGCCGAAACGAGCCTTCGGGCGCACCGTCGAACAGGCTGGGCGCGGCGATATGCAGCCCGGCATAGACATAGGGCACAACCCGCCGGTCGGGCCGGAAGCTGAGCCGGCCCGTTGGATCCATCAGGAAATCGCCTGCGCCATCGTAATATTCCGCGCGCGGCGCCGACATCAGCATCAGGAGCACATCCATCCGGTCCGGATCCCAGGCGGCCGCCATCCGGTCCAAAGCGGGCGTCGGTCCGTCGAGCCAGACGCTGTCGGAATTCGCGACATAGAAGGGCGCGTCGCCCAGCAGGGGCAGCGCCTTGGTTACGCCACCGCCGGTCTCAAGCCGTTCGGTCTCGTGCGAGATTCCGATCGCGAGGTCCGACCGGCTTTGAAGATGCGCCTCCATCATCTCCGCCTTGTAGTGGGTGTTGACCACGACATGGCCGATGCCGGCATCGGCCAAACGGTCCAAAGTCCAATCGATGAGCGGTTTGCCGCCGACCGCCAGAAGCGGTTTCGGCTTCTCGAGCGTCAGCGGCCGCATACGTTCGCCAAGCCCGGCAGCCAGCACCATGGCGGTCTTCAATTGCCTTGCGGCCATTCCCGTTTCTTGCGAGTCCATGGCGCCCCGAGTCCTGAAACCGGCGGGACTATTCTCCTCGCAGCGTACGCTGTAAAGCGCTTGTGTCGCCTCTGCCTTCGGGAAAGCCGAGCGATGCGATGCGCGACCCGGGCGCGACGCCGAACCCAAGTTCGACATCGATCCTGGACGCAGGCAGCAGCGCCCCCGCCCGGTCCGGCCACTCGACCAATGTCAGCCCATCCGCCAATGCCTCATCCCAACCGATTTCGGTCAGTTCATCGGGGCTGACGATGCGGTAAAGGTCGAAATGGAAGATCGGCCCCAGCCGGCCGCTGTAGGTCTGCACCAGGGTGAAGGTCGGGCTGGCAACCTCTTCATCGGCACCGACCAGGCAGCGGATCAGGGCGCGGGCGAAGGCGGTCTTGCCGGCACCCAGATCGCCGTGCAGCGCCACGATATCGCCGGCCTTGAGCCACGGCGCCAGACGGCGCGCCAGATCGGCCGTCGCCGTTTCATCCGGCAGTTGGACGGTTATCGCGGCTTTGTCTTTCGGGCTGGCGGACATAACGAAAGCTTATGCCGGGGTTGAACGGCCTGCCGCAATGGGACATTAACAACCGTCTCTTTTCACAGGCGCCTTTCCGCGATGTCCCAGCCCGAATCTTCCCCCGCCACCATCCAGACCGATGTCGTCGTCGTCGGCGCGGGACCGGTCGGGCTGTTCGCGATCTTCGAGTGCGGAATGCTGAAGCTGCGCTGCCACGTGATCGACGCGCTGGACGCAGTTGGCGGGCAGTGCATCGCGCTGTACCCCGAAAAGCCGATCTATGACATTCCCGGTTTCCCCGAAATCGAAGCCGCAACGCTGATCGAGCGCCTGGCGGAACAGGCCGCGCCGTTCGAGCCGGTCTATCACCTGGGGCAACAGGTCGTTCGCCTGACGCAGACCGACGGCAGATATCTGGTCGAAACCTCCACAGGCACCGTCATCCAGTGCAGCGCCGTGATCGTCGCCGCCGGCGCCGGCGCCTTCGGCCCCAACCGGCCGCCGCTGGACAGGCTGGAGCAGTATGAGAGCAAGTCGGTCTTCTATCTGGTGAAGAAGCGCCGGGACTTCGCCGGCAAGCGCGTGGTGATCGCCGGCGGTGGCGACAGCGCGGTCGATTGGGCGGTGTCGCTGGCCGAGGTCGCGGCGCATGTCATGGTGGTCCACCGCCGCGACAAGTTTCGCGCCGCGCCGGAAAGCGTCGAAAAGATGCGGGCGCTGTCGGCGGCGGGCAAGGTCGAGATGATCGTGCCCTATCAACTCTCGGCCCTGCAGGGGCCGGACGGAATGCTGACCGGCGTCGAAGTCGAGACCTTGGATGGCGAAAAACGCCTGCTTCCGGCCGACAGCCTGCTTGCCTTCTTCGGGCTGGCGATGGAGCTGGGCCCGATCGCCGACTGGGGGCTGGGCCTGCACGGGTTCCATGTCGCGGTCGATCCGGCGACGATGGCGACCAGCCAGCCCGGCGTGTTTGCCATCGGCGACATCGCGACCTATCCCGGCAAGCTGAAGCTGATCCTGACGGGATTCGCCGAGGCGGCATGCGCCGCACAGGCCGCCTTCGCGGTCGCGCGACCGGGCGAGGCGCTGCATTTCGAATATTCCACCAGCAAGGGTGTCCCCGCCGACGCCGGGCCGCACCCATGATCGACCAGTTCCAGCGCCTGATCGACACGCTGGGTTATTTCGGTGTGTTCCTGCTGCTGTTCATCGAGAATATCTTCCCGCCGCTGCCCAGCGAGCTGGTCGCGCCGTTCTGCGGCTATGCCGCCGCGCGCGGGGAACTGTCGCTGCCCGGCGTGATCATTGCCGCCGTGCTGGGTTCGATGGTGGGGCAGATGCCTTGGTACTATGCCGGCTGGCTGCTGGGCCGCAAACGGGTGGAGCATCTGGCCGCCCGCCATGGCCGGTGGCTGACCGTGACGCCGCACGAGGTGGCGCGTGTCTTCCGCTGGTTCGACCGCTTCGGCGCCGCCTCGGTCTTTTTCGGCCGCATGATCCCCGCCATCCGCGCCGTGATCTCACTGCCGGCCGGCATCGCGCGCATGCATCTCGGCAAGTTCCTGGCCTATTCGCTGGCCGGCACCACGCTGTGGATGGGCACCCTGGCCTATGCCGGATACCGACTGGGCCAGAACTGGGAGAAGGTTGAAGTCTATCTCCACCCAGGGACCAAGATCGTCGTCGCGCTGGTGGTGGTCGTCTATTTCGTGCGGCTGGCGCTGTCGTTCCGAAAGCCGGCGGCGCACTAGAGCATTTTGCGATCTGACGGATTGGGAAGTTTAGGATTCCCGAATGGCGCTTGTTCTGATTCAACATGCTGGCTGGAAGGAGGCCAGCATGAATGACGCGAGCATATTCTCAGGATTTGCGTGATCGTGTGCTTTGCGCGGTCGAGGACGAAGGTCTTTCGCGCCGTGAAGCGGCCCGTAACTTTCGGATCAGTGAGACGGCGGCGATCCGCTGGGTTGAGGCGGCGCGATCTGGCCGTCGCACAGCGCTGTCACAAGGAGGAGACCGGCGCTCCCGGCTTCCGGCGCATGCCGAATGGCTGCTGGCGCTGATCGCGGCCGAGCCGGACTTGACGCTGATGGCCGTAGCCGAGCGGCTGATGACGACGCACGCGGTCAAGGCCGATGCCGGGATGCTGAGCCGGTTCTTCAACGGTCACGGGATCAGTTTTAAAAAAAAGCGTTCACGCCGATGAGCAGAACCGGCCTGACGTGGCTGTTGCCCGTCAAGCCTGGCGCGTCGATCAGGCTAACCTTGCCGCCCATCGCCTGATCTTTCTCGATGAGACCGGCGCCACCACGAACATGGTTCGCACCTATGGTCGGGCGCCGCGCGGGCAGCGGGTCAAAGGCTATGCGCCGCATGGCCACTGGAAGGTGACGACCTTTGTCGCGGGTCTTTGCAAGGACGGATGGGTCGCTCCCTTCGTCATAGACCAGCCGATGAACCGCGCCATCTTTACGCAGTATGTCGAACGCGTTCTCCTACCCGAGATCAGAGCCGGCGACATCGTCATTCTCGACAATCTGTCCAGCCACAAAGGGGAAAAGGCGGCCGGCCTGATCACCGAGCGTGGTGCCAAACTCCTCTTCCTGCCGCCCTACAGCCCAGACCTCAATCCAATCGAGATGGCCTTCGCAAAGCTTAAGACATTGCTGCGAAAAGCAGCAGAGCGATCCAAAGAAGCCCTCTGGAATCGCATCGGCGCTCTTCTCGATGCTTTCTCAACTGAGGAATGCCAAAACTATATCAAGCACGCAGGGTACAAACCCGTATGATCACAAAATGCTCTAAATCTTCGGCCAGCGCAGCGCGACCTCGGGCAATATCTCTGCGATCAGCCGTTCCGTTTGCGCCATCAGGTCGGCGTCGCCTTCGCCGAGCGGCCGCAGGATGAATTTCGAAATCCCAGCATCGATATAGGCCGCGATCCGGCCCAGGATCGCCGTGGCGTCACCGATGGCGAAGTAACTCAGCGGGTCGGCAAGGCCGAGCGCCTTGAATGTCGCCAATGTCGGCGCAACCTCCGCATTATCTACCGTGCCGAAGCGGAATGGGAAGCCGGCGCCGTAGTGGTCCTCGTCGATGGTCCGGCCGGTTTCGACCAGCGCCGCCTTGATGCCGGCGATGACCTGGGCGGTTTGCGCCGGCGATTCCGCGCCGCCCTGCCAGCCGGTGCCGAAACGGGCGGTCCTGCGGATCGCGGCGGGCGATGAGCCGCCGATCCACATCGGCAGATCGGGCTGAACCGGCTTGGGGGTAATCGTCGCGGCGGTCAGTGTGTAATGCCTGCCGGCGAAATCGACCCTGTCCCCGGCCCACAGGCGGCGGATGATCTCAAGCGCCTCATCCGTCTTGGCGCCGCGCGTTTTAGGGTCGAGACCCATCGCGTTCCATTCCGGCGACCGGTCGCTGCCGATGCCGAAGGCGGGCAGCAGCCGCCCGCCCGACAGCATATCGATCGTCGCGCACTGCTTCGCGACCAGTACCGGGTCGCGCTGCGCCAGCGATAGGACATTCATGCCGAATTTGAGACGCCGGGTGCGTCCGGCCAGCGCCGCCAATGTGACCAGCGGCTCCAGATGCGGCTCCGTCCCGATCAGCCGGTCAGTTTGCCAGATCGAATCGACCCCGGCGTCCTCGCACAGATCGACCCAACGCCAATAGGCCTCCGCGTCCGAAAACGGGAAACCCATCAACCCTAAACCGACCGAGATTCGTCTGCCCATATTTGGGCGATAAGGGAAAGCACCGGCGGTGTCGAGGTTCACGGCGTCGCTAGCAATTTCTAGTTCAAACTACTATATTCTAGTCGCTCTGGTCGAATTGGAGATTGTTATGGGGACGTGGCCTCTACAAGATGCGAAAACCCGATTGAGCGAAGTTATCGAGCGCGCGCAGACCGAAGGGCCGCAGACAATCACGCGTCATGGGACCGAACGCGCCGTTATTGTGTCGGTGATGGACTATAAAGCGCTCGCTGCGCACAAGCCCGATTTCAAAGCGCACCTGTTGGGCGGTCCGAAGTTCGATGAATTTTCAATTGAACGCGAGCGCGATACCGGTCGCATCGTCGAGTTGTGAGCATGGCTTCGGGGTATCTTCTCAACACCAATGTCCTATCCGAAACTCGAAAAGCACGGGTGGATGCCGGCGTCCTGGCGTTTCTATCGGCTTCGGACGGGACAAGCCTGTTCGTAAGCGTTTTGACAATCGGCGAGTTGCGTAAGGGTGTCGAGGCGAAACTGCGGAGCGATCCGGTCGCGGGGGAAAATTTGAACGTCTGGGTCGACGGAATCGAAAACGATTTCGCGGACAGAATATTGCCGGTCAGCATACCTATCGCCCGTATCTGGGGCGAAAAAAGCGCCGGACGCACATTGCCGGTGATCGACACGTTGATCGCCGCGACCGCCATTGCACACGATCTGGCATTAGTGACACGCAATACCAAGGACTTCGAACAAACCGGGGCGCGGCTGATCAATCCATGGGAAAACCGCTAACGATCCGCCCGGCTCCTTACACGAGAAGCCGGGTCTTTAGCGCCTAGTAGCGATAGGTATCCGGCTTGAACGGGCCGGACTGGCTGAGCCCCAGATAGGTGGCCTGCTTGTCGCTGAGTTTGGTCAGTTTGGCGCCGACCTTGGCGAGGTGCAGGAAGGCGACCTTCTCGTCCAGATTCTTGGGCAGAACGTAGACTTCCTTCTTGTACTTGGTCGGGTTTGTCCAAAGCTCGATCTGCGCCAGCGTCTGGTTGGTGAAGGAGGCGCTCATCACGAAGCTGGGGTGGCCGGTGGCGTTGCCCAGGTTCACGAGGCGGCCCTTGGACAGCACGATCAGGCGCTTGCCGTCCGGGAAGACGACCTCGTCGACCTGCGGCTTTACCTCTTCCCATTTGTAGTTGCGCAGCGAGTCGATCTGAATTTCGCTGTCGAAATGGCCGATATTGCAGACGATGGCGCGGTCTTTCATCGCGCGCATATGGTCGTGGGTGATGACGTCCAGGTTGCCGGTCGCGGTGACGAAAATGTCGGCATGCGGCGCCGCATCGTCCATCGTGGTCACCTGGTAGCCTTCCATCGCCGCCTGCAGCGCACAGATCGGATCGACCTCGGTCACCATCACGCGCGCGCCGGCGCTGCGCAGCGAGGCGGCCGAGCCCTTGCCGACATCGCCGAAGCCGGCGACGACCGCGACCTTGCCCGACATCATGACATCGGTGCCGCGGCGGATGCCGTCGACCAGGCTCTCGCGGCAGCCGTACAGATTGTCGAATTTCGACTTGGTGACGCTGTCATTGACGTTGATCGCCGGCCACAGCAGCGTGCCGGCCTTTTGCATGTCATAGAGGCGGTGGACGCCGGTCGTCGTCTCCTCGGTCACGCCGCGGATCGAGGTGGCGCAGGCCGTGTAGAAGCCCGGCTTTTCTTTCATCCGCTTCTTGATCGCGGCGAACAGAACTTCCTCTTCCTCATTGGACGCGCCTTCAAGGAACGCGACGTCGCCGTTTTCGGCGCGCAGGCCCAGATGGATCAGCAGGGTGGCGTCGCCGCCGTCATCGAGGATCATGTTCGGTGCGCCGCCATCGGCCCATTCGAAGATGCGGTGGGTATAGTCCCAGTAATCTTCCAGGCTCTCGCCCTTGATCGCGAAGACCGGCGTGCCGGCGGTAGCAATGGCCGCGGCGGCGTGGTCCTGCGTCGAATAGATGTTGCATGAGGCCCAGCGCACATCCGCGCCCAGAGCCTTCAGCGTCTCGATCAGGACGGCCGTCTGGATCGTCATATGGAGCGAACCGGCGATCCGGGCGCCTTTCAGCGGCTGTGCGGTACCGTATTCCTCGCGGGTCGCCATCAGGCCCGGCATCTCGGTTTCGGCGATCGCAATCTCCTTGCGACCCCAGCCGGCGAGCGAGATGTCTTGGACCTTATAATCGGTGGCGGTAGCCATGGGTGGAAACCTTTGAAAGCTGTGGGCGCAAGCATCTACCAGGGGGTAGGGTTGCAAAGCAACCCGGCGTCAACTGCCCGATACGCAGATCCCCTCGTCGAAACCGCGCGCGATCAGGTCGAACAACGCCGCCGATGCCGTTGCCGCGTCGGGGCCGGTGACCTTGATCTCAAGTTCGGTCCCAGGACCGGCGCCGAACATCATCAACCCCATGATCGACCGGCCATCGACCGATGTGCCGCCACGCTCGACCGTAACGCTGGCGTCGAAGCCATCGACCAGCTTGACGAACTTCGCCGCCGCGCGGGCATGCAGGCCCCGCTCGTTGACGATGGTGACGGTTCGGCGAATGACTTCGGAATCAGCGTTCAAGGCTGGTCCGTCAGCAAGGTCGAGGCGACGCTGATATATTTCTTGCCGGCATCGCGCGCCTGCGTGACAGCGCTGGCCAGCGGTTCCGTGCGCCGAACGCTGGCCAACTTGATCAGCATCGGCAGGTTGACGCCCGCCAGAACCTCGACCTTGGCCCGGTCGATGATCGAAATCGCGAGGTTGGACGGCGTGCCGCCGAACATGTCGGTCAAAAGGATCGCGCCTTCGCCGGTATCGACCTCGGCGGCGGCGGCGAGAATATCGGCGCGGCGCTGCTCCATGTCGTCATCGGGACCGATCGAAATCGCCCGCGCCTGTTCCTGCTTCCCCACGACGTGCTCCATCGCCGCGAGAAACTCGCGCGCCAGATTTCCGTGTGTAACGAGAACAATGCCGATCATCGCGATGCCGCCCGTTTTGAATGATGTGAATGCGCTTGGCCGCGATCGTGGTCATGCCCCGACGGCCCGTGACGATGGGTGTCATGGTCGTCGCTGTCGGCGCAGGCGCCTTCGAGCTGAACGGTCGAGTGCGTGATGTGGAACCGTTCGGCGAGTGCGTTTTTTATGTCGGCCAACACCCGGTCCTGCGCATATCCCGCAGCCGCGCGCGCATGCAGCGTGATTAACGGCTTGCCCGGCCGCAGCGACCAGACATGCACGTGATGGACATCCGCCACTCCGCCGACCCCCTCCAGCGCCTTGGCGATCTCCTGAACATTCAGGCCCTCTGGCGTCGCCTCCATGAGCACATGCCAGGATCGGCGTACGAGCGCCCACGACGTCTTCAGGATCAGGGCGCCTGCGACGATCGACAGGATCGGATCGGCGATGTTCAGGCCCGGATTGAACAGGATGATAACGGCCGCGACCACGGCCGCAAGCGACGCCAGCATATCGCCGATGACATGCAGCAGCGCGGCCTGGATGTTGAGATTGTCGCGGTCGCCGCCGTGCAGCATGAAAAACGCCCCGGTATTGACCGCCAGCCCGGCCACGGCGATGACCAGCATCGGCACCGCTTTGACCATCTCCGGGGCGAGAATGCGGTGGATGGCTTCGACGGCGATCCACAGCACGATAGCCATCAGCGCCAGACCGTTGATCAGAGCCGCTAGAACGGAGAACCGGTCATGACCGTAAGACCGTTCGGCGTCGCTCGGCCGCTGCATGGCGCGCGCGGCGAACCAGGCCAGCGCCAGGGCGCCTGAATCCGTCAGCATATGGCCGGCGTCGGCGACCAGGGTCAACGATCCGGCCCACCAGCCGCCGACCGCCTCGAGGACCATGAAGACGGCAATCAGCCAGAATGTATAAAAGACACGCGTCTGGCTGGCCGCGGCGGCATGATCGTGCCCCGCTTCATGGTCATGCTCATGGCCGGCGTGACTCACGTTTTTGCACCCGCATCGTCCAGAGCGCGATCCAGCCCTCGATGGCTTAGGCCCACTTTCACTCCCTGATCGCCCAGCCAAGCCGCAAGCCGCTCTGCGACAAAAACCGATCTGTGTTTACCGCCGGTGCAGCCGATGGCGATTGTAAGATAGCTTTTGCCTTCCATCTGGTATCGAGGCAAGAGCGGCGCCAAAAAGCCAGTCAGCCTGTCCAGGAACGGAGCGAACTCCGGGTCGGCCTCGATATAGGCGGCGACACGCGGATCGAGACCGGTGTGGGGGCGCAAATCCGCGTCCCAATGCGGGTTGCGCAGGAACCGGACGTCGAACACCAGATCGGCGTCGCGCGGAAGGCCGGAACGATAGGAAAACGAGGTGACGAACACCCCCAGTTCCGGCGCCCGATCGAGGCTGAAATGGCCGGCGATCATCCGCTTCAGGTCGTGAACGGAGAGGTCCGACGTATCAACCGAAAGATCGGCCCGCAGCTTCAGCGGCTCCAGCAGCGCGCGTTCGTTGTGGATACCGTCGATGACCGGCCGGTCGAGCGCCAATGGATGGCGGCGGCGGGTTTCGGTGAAACGGCGGAGCAGCGTTTCGTCATCCGCCTCGATGAAGACCAGCTGGACCGAAACCTCAGGCTTGGCCCTCAGTTCCGCGACCAGCGACAGCAGCCGTTCGGCGGTGAAATCGCGCGTCCGGCTGTCGATCCCGATGGCCAGGGGTCGGTCGCGGGATTCCCCTTCGCGCAGCAGAAGGTCGAACAGAAAGAGCGGCAGGTTGTCGAGAACCTCGTACCCCATATCCTCGAGCGCGTTCGTCGTCGTCGCCAGGCCGGCGCCGGACATGCCGGTGACCAGAACGAAGCGACGCTGGCGGCTCATCGCTGAAGCAGCCCGGGATCGAGCGCCGCCGTCAGCGCGAACCGAAGCTTGGCCGGGGCGGAGGCCTGAAACGGATCGAGCGCGAAAAACGGAAGGCTTGCGCCGGCCAACTGGCACCGCCGCGGCTCCGGCATTCGGTCGATGGCGGCCGCCGCCGTCATGTCGGCAACCAGCGCGATCCGCGTGTGGGCGTCCGCGTTCATGCGCATAAGTCCAAGTCCTCTGATCTCGATCAGGCCATGCAGGGCGGGCGGCGCGGAGCCTATCACGGCGTCGCCGTCACGCGCGAGCAGGACCTGATCGTCCGCGACAAGGTGCGCGCCGCCGGCAATGGCGCGTAGGGCAAGATCGGATTTTCCGCTTCCCGACGGCCCGCGCAGCAAGATGCCGTGTCCGTCGATGGCGATACAGGTCGCATGGGCCGTTAGCATTCCCGGAAGGTTGGGCGTGCCATGCCTGACTGTCAATCGCACCGGGGCCTCAGGCTAGCGGCAATTCGACCACGAACCGCGCGCCCGCCACCGCACCGCCGTCGCCAATCCGATTCTCGGCATAGATACGGCCGGCCAGTGTCTCGACGATCTGCTTGGAGATCGAAAGTCCGAGGCCGGAATGCGTTCCGAATGCCTCGCCGGAGGGGCGTTCGCTGTAAAAGCGGTCGAATATCGCATCCAGCTTGGCCGGCGGGATTCCCGGCCCCTGATCTTCGACGACGACCGTCGCCTTGCCGCCGGACCGCGTTGCCGATACCCAGACAGTGCCGCCCGGCGGGGAAAAAGAGACTGCGTTGGCGATCAGATTCTGAAATACCTGGCCCAGGCGGCTCTCCAGACCACGCACAATCAAACCGGCCGGGGTATCAAGTACGATCGTGACCGGCCCGGAAAATCCGGTCCGGGTCTCGTCGATCGACCGGTGAATCTCAACCAGAGTCTCAAGCAGAGTGCGCAATTCGACCGGATGCGATTCCGCGCGCGACAATTCGGCATCCAGCCGCGACGCATTGGAGATATCGCTGATCAGGCGGTCGAGACGGGTGACATCCTCGCGGATGATTCCAAGAAGCCGCTGCTGCTGAACGGGGTCGGTGACCCGCCCCACTGTTTCGACCGCGCTTGCCAGCGAAGACAGCGGGTTCTTCAGTTCGTGCGCGACGTCCGCGGCGAATTGTTCGATCGCATCCATGCGATTGCGCAGCGCACCCGTCATCTCGCGCAACGCCAGCGACAGCTCGCCGATCTCGTCGCGCCGGCTTGTGAAATCGGGAATCTCGTCTTCGCGGCCGGTACCCATGCGGAGCCGTTCGGCGGCCTGCGCCAGACGGCGAATAGGCCGCCCGATGGCGCCGGCAAGATAGAGCGACAGCAGGACCGTGATCGCCAGCGCGCCGGCGAACGCCTTGGCGATGTCGATCTGGGTGGACCGAATGGCATCCTCGATCACGCCGCCATCTCCGTTCAGCAAGACCGCGCCCAGAACCAGCTTCAGGCGTTGCACGGGCGCCGCGGCGGTCAGCTTCAGGTGTCCGTCGGAGTCGAGCCAGACGCGGCCCGAAACCTCGCCTTGCAAAGCTGTCGTCAGGTCAGGATTGGCCGACAGCGGCGCGGTGCGCTCGTCACCCTTATAAAGCGGCAGCGTCCCACGTCCCGGCCAGGTATCGAACTGGCGGAGGAACAGGTCGGCCAATTGCTCGACATGCGTACTGAAACTGTGGGGGGGAGGGAGAGGGCGCCAGTCGATGCTGGTGCCGTTGGGACCGTCCAGCGTCTGGCTGTCCGCGAAGAAACCGCCCTGCGGATCGAACAGCCGGGTCCGCACGTCGGTGGCGTCGACCCAACGGCGAATGACCGAACGGGCCGGGCGCGGCGAAAGTGCATATTGGCCGTTGATGTCGCTGCCCGTGACCCCGCCTTCCGCGACCATGCCGGCGAACACCCGCGCATCGCCCTTCAACGCCTCGAGATGGGAGAGGATCAGATTGTCCTGGTACTGGCCAAGATAGAGCAGGCCGACCACCAGGATCGCCAGCGCCAGCATGTTGACCGCGAGGATGCGCAAGGTCAGTGGCGAAACCGGCAGGCGTCGCCGGATCCGACGCGAGACCGACTTCGTTCCTGTGGCTCGGGGAATACGCCGCCTTGCGGCCCAGACGTCCTGCAAGCGCACCAGCAGCGGCTTGCGGGCCGGCCGGCCGCCTGGGCGCGTGCCGGCGCTCAGCACCAACGGACGGTACCTCCGGCGTTAGCTCTCCTTATAGCGGTATCCCGCGCCATACAAAGTCTCGATCTGGTTGAAGTCGTCGTCGACCTCCTTGAATTTGCGCCGTACCCGCTTGACGTGGCTGTCGATCGTCCGGTCGTCGACATAGATATGTTCGCCGTAGGCCGTGTCGATCAGCTGGTTGCGGCTTTTGACGTGACCGGGGCGCTGCGCCAGCGTCTTGATCAGCAGGAATTCGGTCACCGTCAGCGGCACCGGCTTACCCTTCCATGTGCAAAGATGCTTGCTGCTGTCCAGCACCAGGTCGCCACGCTCGATCACCGATCCGGGCTCGCTGCCGACATTGCCGTTGCGGTGTTCCTCCCGGCGCAGAAGCGCCCGGATGCGCTCGATCAGCAGGCGCTGGGAAAACGGCTTGGTAATATAATCGTCGGCGCCCATGCGCAGGCCGAGCAGTTCGTCCAGCTCATCGTCCTTCGACGTCAGGAAGATGACCGGCATCGACGAGTTCTGGCGCAGGCGGGACAAAAGCTCCATGCCGTCCATGCGCGGCATCTTGATGTCCAGGACGGCAAGCGAAACCGGACGGGTGGTCATGCCGCGCAGGGCCTCCTCGCCGTCGCCATAGGTTCGAACCTCAAAACCCTCAGCCTCAAGCGCCATGGCGACCGAGGTCAGGATGTTGCGGTCGTCGTCAACCAGGGCAATCGTGTGCTTTGTCATCGTGATCCCCATCAGACGGGTGCTTCATGGCAATTCCAAGGCCCCGTGTGCTACGCCAAAACACGACGAACCCCTGACGCGACCGGGATTTTCTGACAAACCCCTCGCCGCATCGGGGAATATATGGGGCGGCGGCGCGGAAGTGGAGTCGCCGGGGCGATTTCTCCGTCAATAGTTCCAGCTGATGTCGATTCCGACGGTGCGCGGCCGAGGCGGAGTCACCTGGCTGATAAGGCCATAGCTGAATGGATTGCCGTAGGCGAAGATGTTCGAACGTTCGTCCAGCAGGTTCTTGATATAGAGCGCCAGCCGCCAATCGCCCCAGGCGACCCCGGTGCGGACATTGATATTGGAATAGCTCTCTATTTTCGGTGAGTTGTTCACATCGAAACCGAGCGTCTCTCGCCCGACATGGGAATATTGCAGGAATGCGAACCCGTCCCACCCGTCGCCCAGAGAAAAGCCGTAGCGGGCGGAGGCGCCGAAATTGTTGCCGGGCGCCGCCGGCAGATGACCGACGGATTGGGACGCCACCAGGATCGGGTTCGAATCGGTTGTCGTGGTATCCGTCCAAAAGGCGTTCACACGGATACGCAGATTGCTGGTCACCAGATAGCTGAGGTCGATTTCAAAACCGGGCGCATGGGTGTCGCCGGCATTGGACGTGAACAGCGAGCCGTTCCGCAGAATCTGGTCGCTTTGAATATAGTCCCAGACCGTAAAATAACCCGCGGCATTGGTAACCAGACGGCCACCCAGGAAATTCGTCTTGACGCCAAGCTCGTAGGTCCAGAGGCGGTCCGAGGCGAACGCGCTGGCGGTGGAGGTCAGCGGCGCACCCTCGTTCACGTTGAGGGCGCCGAGCGGGCTGTAGATGTTGATGCCCCCCAGCCGAAAGCCCTCCGCCGCGTCGGCATAGAGCGTCAACCTGTCGCTCGGCCGATAGCTGAGCACTACTTTCGGGATGAACCCTGTCGTGTGATTGGACCCTTGGGCGAATGCTGTCTCCTGCAGCGACGGCTGGTCGACCCGGCCGGCGGCCACCAAGGACGCATAGAATACCCGGGCGCCGGCGGTGAGCGACAGCGTGTCCGTCAGCTTGTACGTCCCTTCACCGAATATCGCGGCTTCGTTGGCATAATCGTCGCGGCGCCGCGCCCGGGCCAGGATCGGCGCCGGAACCGCGCTCGGCCCCGTCAGCAACGATTTGAAGGCTTCATCCCGGTGGGACAGAAAGCCGCCCAAGGTCCAGTTGAAGGAGCCCTCGCCGTTGGTCACCAGGCGCGCTTCCTCACTGATCGATTCGATCCGTCGGCCGTAATTGGACGTCGCCGGCCCGACGGGAAAGCCCGTCAGGATCGGCCATCCCAGCGACGCGTCATATTGTCCGGAGATACCCCGCTTGGTGAACGCGGTGGTGTTGGTGATGGTCGCCCAATCCAGCGTTCCTTCGACCGTCAGGTTCGTCTGCAGGAATTGATCGCGTCGAGGCTCCAGTTCGTAATTCCGCCGCTGAAGAAACGGCAGTCCGCCTTGATAGTAATTCGAATCGCCCGTCTGGATCAGCTGGTCGGTCAAACCCGCGCTGACCGACCAATCGTCGTTCGCCTGCAGCAGAAACGACAGTCTGGCGCCCTCGGTATCGTCTTGATTGGAGTCTTCGATGCCAAGGCGTTTTTCGTCGATATAGCCGCCGTCGCGGTGAAAATAGCCGACGGCACGCAGGCCCAGCACCCCGTGAACGAGCGGCAGGTTCACGATCGCATCGACGCCGCTGGACGGTCCGCCACCTTCGGTGTCGGCGGCGGAAATCGTCGTGTTCACCTCCACGTGGTCGAGCAGCGGCTTGTTGGTGATGATCTTGACAAGTCCACCCAGCGAACCTGCTCCATAGAGCGTGCCCTGAGGCCCGCGCACGACTTCGATCCGGTTGATATCGACTAGGCGCAGATTGGGATCCGGCGCATCGTCGGTCAGCCGCGATTCATCCAGATAAAGACCGACCAGGGATTGGCTTCTGCCGGCAATGAAACCATCCGACAGACCGCGAATGGCCAGTTTGTTTTGCCCGGAACCGAGATCGGTGGACGCGAGGGCCGCGACCTGGGCGGTCAGATCGGTCGTCGAGTGGGAGCCGGCCTCCTCGGCGTCCTGTCCGCTGACCACGGCGATCGAATAGGGAAGCGATTGGGCGATTTCCGCGCGGCGCGTGGTCGTCACGACGACTTCCTCGACAGAGGGCCGATCCGGGGCCCCGCCTTCCGAAGCGATCTGGCGAATGCGCACGGTATCGTCGTCGATCGCGACCGATTCGAAACCGGTGCCGGCAAGAAGACGCCGCAACGCCTCTTGCGCCGGCAACTGGCCATCGACCGGGTTCGCGACGGCATCGCCGAAATAGACGCCGGCATAGCCGATCGACAGTTTCGCCTGGAGCGCGAAGTCCACCAATGCATCGGCCAGCGGTTTGGCCGTGATGTGAAACGACGCGTCGTCCAGATCGGCGCGCGCAGGCGATAGAAGCACCATACAGGCAACGCCGAGCCACAGCGCGAACCGGGCATGCCTGCGCGTGGGCAAAGGCCGGTTCATTCGTCTGGATTCAGACGGCGATCACCCCACAATTTCAGCTGTCCGCCCGACTGTTTCGAATACCGGTCCGCAACCGGATCGTCGACGGTTTAAGCAGGTTTCTTTAGGCTAGACCATATTTGCGTTGCGCGGGGACAAGCTGACGGCCTGCGCCCGAAGCCGAATGAGCCGGGCGGCCTTGGGAAACCGGATCAGTCCCCTTGGCGCTTCAGTCGCAGGGCAACATCGCCGTCGCCCTCGCGATCGACCACGAGCGGCAGGAGTTGGGAAAGGCGGTTGAGCACTGCATCCTCATCGTCGATCTTGAGCACGCCGGAGAAACGGCGAACCCCGGCATCCTTGTCCGCGAGGAAGATGCGACCGGCGAAATAGCGGTTCAGGTCGGAAACCACCACCGATAGCGGCGCTTCCTTGTAAGTGAGATAGCCTTTACGCCAGCTTGTCGCCTGCGCGGCGTCGACATGGTTGACGGCGTCGCCGGCTCCGTCCTCGGCCGCCAACTGATCGCCGGCGGCAAGCAACACCGGCATATCGCGCACACCCGCTTCGCCTGGCGAAACCGACACCTTGCCCGATTCGACCGTGACCACGGTTCGCGTGTGGTCCCGCAGAACGTTGAAGACGGTGCCGACATCGCGCACATCGCGCCCGCCGACCGTCACGAGAAATGGACGCGCACCGTCCTTGGCCACCCGGAACAAAACCTCCCCCTGATCGAGGGTCACATGGCGTTCCCGCCCGGAAAAGGTGACGGCAAGGGTGGAGGCGGTGTTCATTTCAACTGTCGTGCCATCGGCAAGCGCGATCGTCCGCGTTTCACCGGTCTTGGTCGCATAATGCGCGGCGCCGTCGCTGATGAGGGCCGAGCGAATTCCGACGAACACAGCCAGCGACGCCGCAATCGCCGCCAATCCGGCGAAACCCAAGCGCAGCGGCGTGAACCGACGCGGCCGCCCAGACAGAGCCACGACATTGGAAACCGGCGCGGCGCGTTCGATCGCCCCCCGCGACGGCGCAACCTCATCGAGATCGGAATAAAGCGTTTCGACCTGGTCGAACACGACGCGATTGGCGGCGTCAGCCTCAAGCCAGGCCGTGAAATCGGTCCAGACGGACTCCGACCCGGCGTCGGACAGCAGCCTGGAATGCCAGACCGCCGCCGCGTTCAGACGGATACCGTCGTCGCTGTCGTCTATCGTCGAAGCCATCGTGCCCCCAGGCGCCCAGCCTGATCCATATCAATGCATTTCGCGTCTGTTGCTCTTTCGACGCCGCCGAGCGCGCCGCACCGCCATGAGATGCGATAATATTTCATGATGAAAAGCATTTTAGTTTCGCCCCAACCGTTTGATCAGGTGTTTAAGCGCGGTTCCCATGTGTTTTTCGACCGTGCTGCGGGAAATGCCGACTTGCGCCGCGATCTCCGGATGGCTCAGGCCATCGAACTTATGCATGACGAAAACCCTGCGGCACTGGGGGGAGAGCTCGTCAAGGGCGGCCACGACGCGCGTCAGGCGCTGCTTCGCCTCGTAGGCGGCGTCGGCGGCGGGAAGCGGTGCGACAATCTCCGACCCCACCATCTCGCGCCGGCTTTCGGCCCACAGGCCGTCGCGTCCCATTGTGCGCTGACGTTCGCGCTGGTGATCGCGCGCCAGGTTGAAGGCCATTTTGTAGAGATAGGCCGACGGGTTCAGGATAGGCCCTTCGATCGGTTCGCGATCCAGGCGGAAATAGATTTCCTGGACCAGGTCCTCGGCCTCGCCTTCATTGCCGGTACGCGCGGTCAGGAACCGCTTCAACGCCTCGCGGCGGAGCAGGTACGTTTCAAGTAGCGTCGGGTTGCCGCCGCCGCTCACCTTCGTTTCCCTCCGATGCCGGCGTTCGCCTCAGCGCCGCCGTTCTTATTAAACGATCGTTGTCCCATTCTCTTTCAAGACCGCGCCGGCCAGGTAAAGCGAACCGCAAATCAGTATGCGCTGCGGTACGCAACTGTCTACCAGGGAATCGATGGCGGCGGCCACAGAATCCGCGGCAAAACTGTCGGCAAAACCTGCCGCCATGGCGACTTCCGCCACCTCGTCCGCACCCAGCGACGTCAAATCGCCGGGGATGGCGACCGCGCGCAGGCGGCCAGCGAACGGAAGAAGCGGCGCCACTATCTCGGCCGGGTTCTTGTCGGCCCGCACGCCGAAGACGAGATTGAGCGGCATCCGGTCTTCGGCGCGCCAAAGTGCGGCCTGCCGCGCCAAAGCCTCACCGCCTGAGTCGTTATGTGCACCGTCCAGCCAAAGGTCCCACCCGGCGGGAAGCCGATCGCGCAGCGGCCCGGATTCAAGCCGTTGCAGGCGCCCCGGCCAAGTGGCGCCGGTCAATCCGCGCCGAACCGCGTCGGTGCCGATCCGGACGCCGCCGGAGACATCGAGCATGGTCAGCGCGGTTGCCGCATTCACGATCTGGTGCGGCCCCGGAAGCGCCGGCGCCGGCAGATCGAGCGTTCGTTCCGGACCTTCATAATGGAATCCACCGGCAAGCGGCGTTACCCGCCAATCGCGGCCATAGAGGAAAAGCGGCGCGCCCGCCGCAACCGCTTCGGCGATCAGACGATCGCGGACCTTAGCATCGGGTTGGTCGGCAACGACCGCGGGGCGGCCGGGCTTGAATATTCCCGCTTTCTGCGCCGCGATTTCTTCCAGCGTGTTCCCGAGAAAGCGTTGATGGTCGCGCGACACACGGGTCACCGCGGTAACGTGAGGGGTCGGTATCAGGTTCGTCGCATCGTTTCGGCCGCCCAGCCCGACCTCGATCAGCGATGCATCCGCGGGGGCGCGGGAAAACGCCAGGAAGGCGGCGGCGGTCAGCGCCTCGAAACTCGTCACCGGTTCACCGGGTACAGCCTCGATTTCCGCAAGCAAAGCGAGCAGCGCCTCATCTCCGATCAAGCGGCCGGAAACGCGAATCGATTCATTGACGCGGATGAGATGCGGCGAGGTGAAGGCGTGGCAGCGATATCCGGCCGCCTCAAGGAAGGCGCGCAGAAAGGCGATCGTCGATCCCTTGCCGTTGGTGCCGGCCACATGGAACACGGGCGGCAAATGCCGTTCGGGATTGCCCAACGCCGCCAGCCGCGCCGCGATGCGGGCGAGCGAAAGATCGATCGTTTTGCCGTGCTGCCGCCCAATCCGGGCGAGCGCCGCCTCAACCGGGTCGCGGCCGATCACGCGGCGGGTTAGCCGCGCGCGGGCGCACGGCTGCGCTTGCCGTCCGCGGGTAGCGGAACGACGTCCGCGGCGGGGTTGGGACGGCGGAGCAACTGCAGCAGCCGCGCCAGCGTGTCGTGCAGCTCAAGCCGGGGGACGACCATGTCGACCATGCCGTGCTTCAACAGATACTCGGCGCGTTGAAACCCGTCGGGCAGCGTTTCGCGGATGGTTTCCTCGATCACGCGCTGGCCGGCGAAGCCGATCTGCGCGCCCGGCTCAGCGATGTGGATGTCGCCCAGCATGGCGAAGGACGCGCTGACGCCGCCGGTCGTCGGGTCGGTCAGCAGCACGATATAAGGCAGGCCGGCTTCCTTGACCTGGTCGATGGCGATGACCGTGCGCGGCATCTGCATCAAAGACAGCATGCCTTCCTGCATGCGCGCGCCGCCCGATGAGGTGACGGCGATCAGCGCCGCGTTCTGCAGCACCGCCAGGCGGGCGGCGGCAACGATGCCCTCGCCCACGGCGACACCCATCGAACCGCCGATGAAGCGATAGTCCATTACCGCCGCGACAGCGGCCAGGCCGCCGATCTCGCCATGGCCGACAACGATCGCGTCATTGCCGCCCGTTGCGGTCTGCGCATCCTTCAGCCTGTCGGCATAGCGTTTCTGGTCGCGGAACTTCAGCGGATCGATTGCCGCCTTGGGCAGTTCGATCAGCTGGTAGCGGCCGCCGTCGAACATCAGGCCCAGCCGTTCGGGCGGCGCGATCTTCATGTGAAAGCCGCATTGCGGACAGACATGAAGCGTCTGCGCCAGGTCGCGCTGATAAAGCATCGCGCTGCAATTCGGACATTTGGTCCACAAATTGTCGGGTTGTTCGCGCTTTGCCGCGAGCGCCCGGATCTTGGGGCGGACAAAATTGGTCAGCCAGTTCATTCAAGTCCCCTTTTGGGTCAGGCGCCGGTGGCGGCGCGTGCGCCCTGCACACCGCTGGCCAGGCTGCTGACGAAACGCAGAACGTCCCCAACAAGTGCCGGGCCAGGCTTTCCGGCCGAATCAAGTCCGCCGGCGATCATATCAACAATAGCCGAACCGACCACACTGGCATCCGCGTGCCGCGCAACCGCGGCCGCGGACTGAGCGTCGCGAATGCCGAAGCCGACCGCGATCGGCAAGGCCGTCGAATTTTTAAGGCGTGCGACCGCCGCGGCGATATCGCCGATCGCCGCCCGCTTTGTGCCGGTGACGCCGGCGACGGCCACATAATATAGGAAGCCCCCGGCGCCATCCAACACGCGCGGCAGGCGCACGGAATCGGTCGTCGGCGTCGCCAGCCGGATGAGCTGAAGCCCGGCCTTCAAGGCCGGTTCGCGGAATTCGGCATCCACTTCGGGCGGCAGATCGACGATGATCACACCGTCGACCCCGGCGGCAACCGCATCGGCGGCGAAACGCCCCATGCCATAGCTGTAGATCGGGTTGAAATAGCCCATCAGGATCAGCGGCGTATCGGCATCGGCTTTGCGGAAGGCGGCGACCATCGCAATCACCTTATGCAGTGTCGTGCCGGCATTCAGCGCGCGGTAACCGGCAGCCTGGATCGATGGCCCATCGGCCATCGGGTCGCTGAACGGCATCCCGAGTTCGATCAGGTCGGCGCCTGCCGCCGGCAGACCGGCGAGAATTTCCGCCGACACATCCAGATTGGGATCGCCTGCCGTCACGAATGTGACGAGCCCGGCGCGGCCTTCCGCCTTCAGTTTGCCGAAACGACGGGTAATGCGGCTCATATGTCGAACCCCAGCCGTTCGGCGACGGCGAATATGTCCTTGTCGCCTCGGCCGCACAGATTCATCAGCAGCAGGTGATCCTGCGGCAGCTTGCCGGCGATCTTGCCGACATGGGCCAGCGCATGCGACGGCTCCAATGCCGGGATGATTCCCTCCAGCCGTGTGCACAGCTGGAACGCGTCCAGCGCCTCGGTGTCGGTCACGCTGACGAAATCGACGCGGCCCTGATCGTGCAGCCAGGAATGCTCCGGCCCGATGCCGGGATAATCCAGGCCGGCTGAGATGGAATGCGCCTCGGCGATCTGGCCGTCGTCGTCCTGCAGCAGATAGGTGCGGTTGCCGTGCAGCACCCCGGGGCGGCCGCCGATGATCGAGGCGGCGTGGCGGCCGGTCTCGACCCCGTCGCCGCCGGCCTCGACGCCGATCATCTTGACCGTCGGCTCGTCCAGGAACGGGTGGAACAGGCCCATGGCGTTCGACCCGCCGCCGATCGCGGCGACCAGCGTGTCGGGCAGGCGGCCCTCGCGCTCCATCATTTGCTCGCGCGCCTCGATGCCGATCACCGACTGGAAGTCGCGCACCATGGCCGGATAGGGATGGGGGCCGGCAACGGTTCCGATGATGTAGAACGTGTCCTCCACGTCCGACACCCAGGCGCGCAACGCCTCGTTCATCGCATCCTTCAGCGTCCGCGTCCCGGACGTCACCGGCACCACGTTCGCACCGAGCAGACGCATGCGGAAGACGTTGGGCTTTTGGCGGGCCATATCGACCTCGCCCATATAAACGGTGCAGGACATGCCGAAGCGCGCCGCCACGGTGGCGGTGGCGACGCCGTGCTGACCCGCTCCGGTCTCCGCGATGATGCGGGTCTTGCCCATACGCTTGGCGACCAGCGCCTGGCCCAGGCAGTTATTGATCTTGTGCGCGCCCGTGTGGTTCAGCTCGTCGCGCTTGAAATAGATTTTCGCCCCGCCGAAATGCCGGGTCATCGGCTCCGCGTAATATAGCGGGCTGGGCCGCCCGACATAATCGCGCAGGTAATAATCCAGCTCGGCCTGGAAAGCCGGGTCGGCCTTGCAGGCGTCGTAGGCTTTCTCGACCGCCAGGATCAGCGGCATCAGCGTCTCGGCGACATAACGGCCGCCATAGAGGCCGAAATAGCCGTTCTCGTCAGGGCCGGCGCGATAGGTATTGGGTGTTGCGCTCACGGGGATCACATGGATTTCGCGGAAGCCGCGCACCTTAGCGAGCGGCGGGGTTCTGTCAAATTTCTGCGGACGGAATCGATTGCGGACGTCAAGCGCCGATCAGAGCGCGAAGTTTCGCCCGGACTTGCCCGAGTTCTCGTGGCGATACGCGTTCCTTGAAGCGCGCCTGCCTTGCACGCCAATCGAGATTCTTAACTTGGTCCGCAAGAACGACGGCCTGCCGATTGCTGCCGACCCGAACCTCGAAGGGATAGGACTTGATCTTGGTGGTCAGGGGACAACAGAGCATCAGTCCGGTCGGCCGATTGTAGACTGATGGGCTGAGAACCAAAGCAGGGCGATGGCCGGCCTGTTCCTGCCCAGCCTGCGGATCGAATTGGAGCCAAACGATATCGCCGGCTTCCGGCACATAGGACGCACTCACCAAACTTCCTTGCCGACCGGCTCACCGAAATCGACAGGCTCATGCAGATTTTCTGGCGTTATTCCCCCAACCAGTGCAGCAAGGTCATATTCAGGCGACGCGAGTGCCTCAATGACAACCCGACCTTCTTCTTCCCTGATCTCGACAGTCTGATCAAGTTCGAATCGCGCGGCCTGCATGATCGCCGCTGGAATCCGCACTGAGGCGCTGTTACCCCATTTTTTGACCGATACGCGCATTGTTCAGACCTCTCCGGTTGCCTCCCGATATGGTAGATTGATCGCGATGTGTCAACGATGTCGATACACGCTAAAATTAAAGACCGATCCTTGCCTGCACTGATCAACATTTTATCGTCCATCCCGGTGATATCGACGCTGCTCGGTGAAGAACCGGCTATCGCCTCCGCCCACGCCGAACCCGAACGCCTGAGGCTGCTAATGAATTCGGCGCGGCGCAGCTATACCCCGATAGGGATGCGCTGGGCCGACGCGCGGTCGCGCAAATGGCATGCGCGCAGCAGCAGCAGCCCCTATGCCGAAGCGGTCGTCGAAGTCAGCCAGCTGATCGGCGGTCCGGGCGCGTTCCTGCTCAACTATTCATACGAGTGGGGCTGCACCACGGGCGCAATGCCGGACAGCGACGGCGTTACGCTGATGCGGACGCTCGACTGGCCGTTCGATGGGCTGGGACGGGCGCTGGTCGTCATTCGCCAGCAAGGGACGGCAGGCCCGTATCTCAATGTCGGCTGGCCAGGATATGCCGGCGTGTTGACGGGCCTGGCGCCGGGGCGGTTCGCGGCGGCAATCAATCAGCCACCGCTGCCGTTACCACAGATGGGAAAGGCAGCGGGTTGGGTCGCGCTCCGGGTTCGCGTCAATCGATCGACCG
Source organism: Alphaproteobacteria bacterium (assembly GCA_965276835.1). Classification (GTDB taxonomy): domain Bacteria; phylum Pseudomonadota; class Alphaproteobacteria; order BOG-932; family Roseiterribacteraceae; genus BOG-932. The sequence goes on along the minus strand of OZ255631.1, from coordinate 4,293,357 downwards.
CGCTGCCGCCGAGCCATCTCCTGCGGCATGCCTTCGATACGTGCCAAAATTTCGACGCAGCGGTCGATCTGATCCGCACGACGCCGATCTGCGTCCCAGCGATCTTCACCTTGGCTGGGCTGATGCCAGGTGAAACGATCGTGATCGAACGGACCGAAACCGGCGCATTCACACCCGTCGAGCCCGCCGCCGCCAATCATTGGGCATCGGTGCCTGGGCCAAAGGGCAGGCCGCGCAATCGCTCCAGCCTGCCGCGCCGGGCGGCCATGACCCGGCTGATTGCGGACCGGCCCGACTGGTCGCTGGGCTGGTTGACGCCACCCATACTTCAGCCGGACACGCGGCTGGCAGTCATGGCCAACCCGAAGACCGGACGCCTCTGTGTTCAGGCGTGGGAGAAGACGGGACCGGCAACAGCGCTCCTGGATTTTACGGAGCAGGCCTAAGCCGCATCATGCTTTATGTTCGCATCGACCGCTTCAAGGAGCCAATAATGAAGCTTGCGCCAATCGGACCGGCTTTTGCGATCACACTATGGCTCACATCGTCATGTCTCGCCTCCGCCGCGCAACCTCTCGCGGCTTATGTCGTGCTTGGCCCAAACGGTGCGCGCATTGCCCGTGCCGTGACCACCGACGATCGCTGCCCTGCCTTGTCGGTCGATAACCATCCGGTCGGAATGCAGACGCGCGCCGAGCCGGGGACGGCGCCGTTGCGCCCCACTGCCTCCAAGCCTGAATTCACTAAGCCCAGCGCATTCCCCGCCCGCATCTGCGAGGCAACGCTGCCCGCAGATGCCAAGAGCGCCGGTATCGGCGGCGTGTCCTTGCCTCTACCGCCCAAGACGATCCGGCGGATTGTCGTCATCGGCGATACCGGCTGCCGGATCAAAGGCGGGGATGTGCAAAAATGCGACGATCCGAAGGCCTATCCCTTCGCCGCCATCGCGGCAACCGCTGCCGCGTGGAAGCCCGACATCGTGCTGCATGTCGGCGACTATCTCTATCGCGAAACGCCCTGTCCCGACGGCAATGCCGCCTGCGCCGGGACCGCCTGGGGCTATGGGCTGGACGCATGGCGCGCTGATTTCTTCGATCCGGCGGCGGTGCTGCTGAAGGCCGCGCCCTGGGTGATGGTGCGCGGCAATCATGAAAGCTGTAACCGGGCCGGTCAGGGCTGGCGCCGTTTCTTCGATGCCTATCCGTTGACGCCCAACCGCACCTGCGACGATCCGGCGAACGACAATGACGGCGATTTCACCGAGCCGTTCGCGGTCCCGCTGGGCGATGGCGCACAGATTATCGATTGGGACACCGGCGCCGCCGGCTATAAGGTCTTCGCGCCGGACGATCCGCACACCGCTGCCTATGCCGCCAACATCCGGACGATTGCCGCGCTCACCAAAGAAATGCCGCATACGATCCTTGCCAATCACCATCCGGTGCTGGGCGTGGCGGCCGCGGCGGACAGGAACGGCGTCGTTCATGTCGGCCCCAACAACCTGTCGCTGCGGGAGATTCTGACGAAAGCGGACCCAAAGCTCTATCCGGCTGGAGTCGATCTTCTGCTGTCCGGCCATGTGCATGTGTGGGAGCAGCTCAGCTTCGGCGGGAAATATCCGTCGCAGATCGTCGCTGGGTTTTCGGGCACTGAGGAAGATATCGTGCCGCTGCCCGAAGCGTTTCCGGTGAATTCGGACCCGGCGGCGGGCGCGGCGCCTGACAGGTTCAGCTCCTGGGTCGACGGGTTCGGCTTCATGACGATGGAGCGGACGGGATCGGCGGATTGGAAAGTGGAAATCCACGATGCCGGCGGAGCGGTGGTCAATCGCTGCACGATCACGGGCCGCATCTCGACCTGCGAGATCGCCCAGGTTCACGCCAAATGACGCGATGAGCGCGCGGCCGACAGTTCTGCCGGCAGCCGTCGGCGACGCCCTAACGACGGCGGTTGCGCGACGTGCAAGCGACGCAGGACCGGCGCCCCTGGTCTTCGCGACCGGCAATTTCGGCCGGTTGCTGGACAACTGGCTTGTCCATGCCGGCGCGACCGGTGTCCGCCAGCCGTTGGTGATCGCGATGGACGGGGCGCTGTCGCTTCCAGCGGGGTCCGATGCCCTGGTGATCCCCTATAGCTTCGACGGCTCGTTAAGCGACCTGTGGTTCCGGCGCGCGCTGGTTTTCGAGTTTTTGTCCGCCCATGGCGTGGACTTCATCCATTCCGATGTCGATGCAGTGTGGCTGCGGGATCCGCGCCCGCTATGCTTTGCCGAGGGCGAATTTGATCTGGTTTTCTCTCAAGGCGGCGCCTATCCGGAGGAGATATGGCGACGGTGGGGATTTGTGCTCTGCTGCGGCCTGTTCGCCGCGCGCGCCAATGCGATTACGGCGGCGCTCTTCGCCAAGGTGCGTGCATTGACCGAACAGATACCGGACGACCAGGTGGCCGTGAACGCGTTATTGGAACAGCATGGAGTCAGCTGGGAAACCGCTGGCCATGAAACCTATCCCCTGCAAGACCGCCGCGGACGGACCTTCACCGCCTACCGCGACATACTTACAGGGCGGTGCGAAGCATTGGGGCTGCGGATCGGCCTCATTCCACATGATCGCGTGCCGCGCCTGGCCATCGGCGGTACCGACGCCATCGTGCGGCACCCGTTGGGGCCGGGCGATCCGGCACAAAAGGCTGAGATATTGCGCGCCGTGGGGTGCTGGAAATTGGATTAGCGGCAGCCCTCCGCCGCCGCCACGAACGCCCGAATTCGCCCCACGCTCTTCACACCCGGGCGGTCTTCGACGCCTGAGGATACATCGACCATCTTGGCGCCGGTCAGCGACACGGCCTCGGCAAGGTTCTCGGCCGTCAGCCCGCCCGACAGCATCCAGGGTTTGTTGATTTTCACCCGCTGGAGCAACTGCCAATCGAAGGCGATACCGGTGCCGCCGGGCAGCGCGGTGACGCTCTTGGGCGGCTTGGCGTCGAACAGGATCCAGTCGGCAACCGATTCGTAATCGGTCAGTGGCGCAAGGTCCGCGAAGGTCGCCACCCGGATCGCCTTCATGACCTGGGTGGCGAACCGGCCGCGAATCTCGGCGACCCGGCGCGGGGTTTCATCGCCATGCAGTTGCAACAAGTCAAGCGGCACCCGCGCGGTGGCGCCGGCAATCTGTTCGTCGGTCGCATTGACGAACAGACCGACCGAGCGGGTGCCGGTGGGCAGCATCCGCGCCAGGTCGGCGGCGATATCGGCGGTCAGCGCGCGCGGTGACGGCGGATAAAACACGAAACCGATCGCGCGAGCGCCCACCTCAACCGATGCGTTGAGCGCCTCAGGCGTACGAATTCCGCAAATCTTGACGTCGACAGACACGGATTACCGATGGTTGCGCAGCCGAGGTGGCCGCTGGAAGGCAGGGTCTACAGCAGGTGCGGGCCGACACGCAATTCGACAAGGGCTACAGGCGTTCCGCCGTCTGGGCGCGCGCGACGGCCAGTGACTGCTCCAGCTCGATCACGCGGCGCGCCATCAGCCGCCCCTCGCGCCGCCGCTTGCGATCGCCGATCCAGGTGACGATCGCACCCAGGATGAACCCTACGAACAGCACGATCAGGGTCAACGCCCAGATCGGGAGTGTCATGTCGAACGGAAATGGTTTCAGGCGAAGTGTCACCGAATCCAGGTTGGATACCGCAAACAGCAACACCAGCACTGCGATCGGCGCCGTAACGATCCACGATAATATCCTGGCGGACTGCTTCATCGGACCTCAGCGAACAGAGAGCCTTTTGCAGTCGCCGCGGGCAGGCGGCTACGAGGCTGTCAGCCTTAGGTTATTCGGCGTTCAGCCGTTCCCGCAACTGCTTTCCGGTCTTGAAGAACGGAATGGTCTTGTCGACCACCGAAACGGACTCGCCGGTCCGGGGGTTGCGGCCCGTGCGGGCGCTGCGCTGTTTGACCGAAAATGCGCCGAAACCGCGCAGTTCGACCCGGTCGCCGCGCGCCAAAGCCTCGGTCACCTCGTCGAAGATAGCGGTTACGATCCGCTCCACATCGCGATGGAAAAGATGCGGATTGGCCTCGGCCAGCCGCAAAATCAGCTCAGACTTCGTCATTGTTGTTCTGGCCCTCCCCGTTTGGTTCTGTCGGGATACTTTTAGCCGCCCCAGGATCATCTTCCGGCACGGCACGCCCTCCGCACCATCATCGTGCGACGAACGGTGCCAAGTCCCGGACCGTCCGTCAAGGATAACCCACACCAAACAAAGGATTTTCTAAACCGAGCCGGGCTCGGCGGGCCGGAATCGGCAAGATTTATGTGTTAATGAGAAAAATTACCGCCGGCCCACGATCCGCGAGCCGGCGGTATTTTACGCAAATGCCGGTCAGCCGGCGTCTTCTTCCTCGGTCGTCGCCGCGCCCTTCTTGGCCTTCTTGGCCAGGGCCGCGCCCAGGATCTCGCCCAGCGATGCGCCCGAATCGGACGAGCCGTAATCGGCCATCGCCTGCTTCTCTTCTTCTTCCTCTTTCGCCTTGATCGACAGAGTCAGGCGGCGCGCGGCGCGATCGATCGTGCTGATCTTCGCATCGACCTTTTCGCCGACGGCGAAGCGATCGGGACGCTGCTCGGACCGGTCACGCGACAGCTCGGCGCGGCGGATGAAGCCGGGAACCATGCCGTTGACAGTGACCTCGAGGCCGCCGTCGGTGACCTGCGAAACGGTGCAGGTGACAACCCCGCCGCGCTTCAGCCCGGCCATGGCGTCTTCATGCGGATCTTCGGTCAACTGCTTGATGCCCAGGCCGATGCGCTCTTTCTCGGCATCGATCTCGAGCACCTTGACCTTGACTTCGTCGCCCTTCTTGAAGGTCTTGATCGCCTCTTCGCCGGGCTCGTTCCACGACAGGTCGGTCAGATGGACCATGCCGTCGATCTCGCCTGGCAGGCCGATGAACAGACCGAATTCGGTCGAGTTCTTGACCTCGCCGGTCAGCTCGCTGCCGACCGGATGCTGGCTGGCGAAGCTGTCCCACGGATTGTCGAGGGTCTGCTTCAGGCCCAAGCTGATGCGGCGCTTATTAGCGTCGACATCCAGAACCATGACTTCGACTTCCTGGCTGGTTGAGACGATCTTGCCGGGATGGACGTTCTTCTTGGTCCAGGACATTTCGGAAACGTGAACCAGGCCTTCGATGCCGGGCTCCAGTTCCACGAACGCGCCGTAGTCGGTGATGTTGGTGACGCGGCCCTTGAACCTGGCGTTGACCGGGAACTTGGCGGCGACGCCTTCCCACGGATCGGCCTCAAGCTGCTTCATGCCCAGGCTTATGCGCTGGGTGTCGGAATTGAAGCGGATGACCTGGACCTGCACGGACTGGCCGATCTGCAGAGCCTCGGACGGATGGTTGACGCGGCGCCACGCGATGTCGGTGACATGCAGCAGACCGTCCACACCGCCCAGATCGACGAACGCGCCGTAATCGGTGATGTTCTTCACGACACCGGTCAGGATCTGGCCTTCTTTCAGGCTGGACACCAGCTCGGTGCGGGCTTCGGCGCGGCTTTCTTCCAGAACGGCGCGGCGCGACACCACGATGTTGCCGCGCGAGCGGTCCATCTTGAGGATCTGGAAAGGCTGCGGCGTGCCCAACAGCGGGGTGACGTCGCGAACGGGACGGATATCGACCTGGCTGCCCGGCAAGAACGCGATGGCGCCGTTGAGATCGACAGTGAAACCACCTTTGACGCGGCCGAAGATGACGCCGGTAACGCGTTCCTGCTTTTGGAATGCGACATCGAGCGCGACCCAGGATTCCTCCCGCTTGGCCTTCTCACGGGACAGCATGGCCTCGCCATTCTTGTCTTCAAGGCGTTCGATGAACACCTCGACCGTGTCACCCATCTTCAGATCGGACTGGCCGTTGGGACCGGCAAATTCTTTAAGTGAGACGCGGCCTTCGGACTTGAGGCCCACATCGATCATGGCGAAATCGCCATCCAGACCGACGACGATGCCCTGTACGACAGTGCCTTCGAAGCTGTCTCGGGACTGCAGCGATTCCTCGAGGAGTGCTGCGAAACTTTCCTTACCTTCGACCGGAGTGGAAACCTTCCGGACGCTTGCGGATGCCTTAGCCATCTAAAACCCTCAGTAATACCCACGCCGTCGCCCCGCAGCCTGGCGGAGGAATGACGACCCTAGGGCCGGCTGATATCAGCCGGCGTTTCAGCGCGAACCCAGCCACCATGGCGGAATCCGGTCCTTGGAGAGATGTAACTTCGGCGGATGAGCCGGGCATTCCGTCAGGGAATAACCTTCAGGACTGCGAACCCGCGCGGAACAGCTTGCCATCGATAATCGATAGAGCCGCCGCGAGAGCCTGATCGGCATCGAGCGCAGAGGTATCAAGCAAAAAAGCGTCGACGGCCGGCTTGAGCGGGGCTACCGCTCGCTGACTATCGCGCGCATCTCTCTGCTTCAGGTCCTCAAGGACGGACGCGTATATAGCTTCCTGACCCCGCCCTTGCAACTCTTTGACGCGGCGGCGGGCCCGCTCTTCCGCACTTGCAACCACGAAAAGCTTCACATCCGCGTCCGGACAGATCACCGTTCCGATGTCCCGCCCGTCCAGCACGGCGCCCGGCGCGCGATGGCCGTGGGACGTCGGGTTGCGCGCGAACGCCCGCTGCAGCTCCAGCAAGGCCGCGCGCGCGGCCGGCACGACCGAAAGCTTGGAGGCCGCATCCGCCGCCAGATCGCCGCGCAGGCGCGGGTCGTCCAGCGCCGACGGCCCCTCGGCAGCCACACGCTGCGCCAGCGTACGCGCCGCCTCGGCCGCAGCCACGAGATCGGCCGGATTGGCGCCGGCGTCGACGGCGATCACGCCGGCGGCGCGGTACAGCAAACCGGTATCCAGCCAGGCATAGCCGCGCTCATGCGCGATGCGGCGCGCCAGCGTGCCCTTGCCGCTGGCCGCCGGGCCGTCGATGGCGATGACAATTGCGCCGGCCATCAGACGTCCCCTGAAATGCGTGCGCCCAGCGCGATCATCAGCGGCTCGAATGTCGGGAAGCTGGTTGCGATGGCTGTCGCGTCATCGACGGCCACCGGCTCGTCCGACACCAAGCCCAGTACGAGAAAGCTCATTGCGATCCGGTGATCGAAGGCGGTGGCGACGGTCGCCCCGCCGCGCGGCGGCTTGCCGAGTCCATGGATCGTCAGGCTGTCCTCGCCCAGTTCGATCTTGACCCCGCAGGCGACAAGCCCTTGCGCGATCATCGCCAGCCGGTCGCTTTCCTTGACCTTGAGCTCCGCCAAGCCGGCCAGATGGGTCACGCCCTCGGCACAGGCGGCGGCCATCGCCAGGATGGGATATTCGTCGATCATGCTGGGGGCCCGCGCCGCCGGAACGCGCACGCCCTTCAGCGCGCTGGAGCGCACGACCAGGTCCGCGACCGGTTCGCCGCCGGCCTCACCCTCGTTCAGGAAGGCAATATCGGCCCCCATCTCGATCAGCGTGTCATAGAGGCCCGTGCGCGCTGGGTTCATCCCGACATTGCCCAGCCGAATTTCGGAGCCCGGCACCAGCAATGCCGCCACAGCCGGGAACGCCGCCGAGCTGGGGTCGCCCGGCACCAGGATCGGCGCGGCCGTCAGTTCGGGCTGGCCGTCCACGGTGATCGCCGCCGCCCCATCCTCCAGCGTCTCGACGGTCACCGTCGCCCCGAAATGGCGCAGCATGCGTTCGGTATGGTCGCGCGTCGGCGCCGGTTCGATGACGGTGGTGCGGCCCGGCGCGGACAGGCCCGCCAAGATCACCGCCGACTTCACCTGGGCGGAAGCGACGGGCATGCGGTAAATAATCGGGATCGGGCTGGCGGCGCCGCGCACCACCAGCGGCAGGCGGCCGCCGCGCGTCACGAAATCCGCACCCATCATCGACAAAGGCGTCGTCACACGGGCCATCGGCCGTTTCACCAGCGAATGATCGCCGGTCATGAAGGCGGTCAGGTCATGGGTGGCCAGCAAACCGAGCAGAAGGCGCGCCGCCGTGCCGCTGTTCCCCATATCCAATACCTCGGCCGGCTCCGCCAGTCCGCCGACCCCGACGCCATGGACGGTCCAGTTCCCCGGCGCAGTGCGTTCGACCGATACCCCCAGCGCCCGCAACGCGCCGGCGGTGGCGTGGACATCCTCGCCCTCCAGCAACCCGCTGATCCGGGTTTCGCCGATCGCCAGCCCACCCAGCATCAGCGCGCGATGAGAGATCGACTTGTCGCCCGGAATGTCGGCCGTGCCGGACAGGCCGGTGGATTTTGAGGCTTTAAGAGGACGGTTGGTCACGCGCGGGCCATCGGTGGACTGGGAATAGGGAGGATGTGTTACCACATGCATGCCCGGCAGCAAGCGGCACTGAGATGTGCTGATTCCGGTGTTACCTTTGACAAGCCGGGCGGTGCGTGGCAAAGCACGCGGCTCATCGGGGACGATCGCTCCCGGATTTCGAATTTTTGCAGGTGTTTTCGCCGCCCTGTGCGCAGCGACACCCTATTGGATTGCCGGAGGATAGAGCGTGGCTAAGACGGAATGGGGGCTGAAGCGAATCTGCCCGAATTGCGGAACGCGCTATTACGATTTTCGTAAGGATCCGCCGACCTGCCCCGCTTGCGGGACGGTCTACGATCCGGAAGCGTTGCTGAAGTCGCGCCGTGCGCGGCCCGGCATGGCCGAGGAAACCCGCAAGCCGGCCAAGAGCCCGGCGCGCACGGGCGTGTTCGATGAGATCGCGCCGGCGGATCCCGAGGAAGAGGCGGAGGATCTAGTGCCCGATGCCGACGACGACGATGACGGCGCGGCCCTGATCGAGGATCCGGGCGAACTGGGCGAAGACACGATCGAAGAGGTCGAGGTTGAAGTCCCGGACGACGAGGAATAATTTCTAGAAGATTGCACCGTGACGAGGGCAAAGCCCTTGAAGCGGCGGCAAAGCCTGATTAGGTTCCCGGCCTGATCGGGAAACAGCCCCAAGGGGGCACGGAATTCAAGGTTTGGGGTCATAGCTCAGCTGGGAGAGCGCTACGATGGCATTGTAGAGGTCCGCGGTTCGATCCCGCGTGGCTCCACCAAACAAAACGAGGGCTTAGCTGGAAACGGCTAGGCCCTTGTTCGTATCTGGCAAACATATGGCAAACAACCGAAGCGGCTAATTGGTCGCAGGTCGTCGCGTGGACGAAGCTCCGTTCGGGCAATCGAGATGACCAACAACAGTGGGCCGGTACCGAGTCTTCGACCGACTGGGAGCCTTATCGTTACCGAGATTGGCAGAAAAACCTGACACGGCGCCGGCCAGCAGGGAGACTGCGAAGGCGATAGCGACTTAGACTTTAGCATCACAGATCGCTGCCCTCCGAAGGCAGAGGTCACAAGTTCGAATCTTGTCGGGTGCGCCACTTTTTCTGGCGGTTTTCCGCCATTTTCGATTTTGGCCTTGTTCCCGATTCCGGCCATTCGAGGACGAACAAAGCAGGAAGATGACATCCGATCCGGGGAATCGCCGGGGAATCTGTTAGCGGCCCGTTCACGGCAGACTCGCACTGGCGGATTCAGATGCGGCCCCGCTGGTGAACGGTTTCGCCGAGATTCTCCTTCGGCGTGTCAAATTGTGCCAAGTCCCTCCAGAGGCAGTTCCAGCTTGTGCCAAACGAGAATATGAGATTCTATCGGCTGTGTGATGAGCTCGTCCATCTTGGATGCCAAAGAGGCAAGCCTCTACCTCAAGATCACGCCCGAGCTGCTGTTCCATTACGTCAGATACGGCGCAAAGGGACGTAACGGCGGAAAGCTTACGACGGCCGACGGTTTGTCCGCCACCCGGTTCAGCAGGGACGAGCTCGAAGCTTACGACGCTTATCTCCGAGAACCATGGCCTTCACCTGAGGGCACTCGGGCGCCGATACCCAAGGGCGTGCGTGACTATCTTAAGATTGAATCCGGCGGAATGTGCACGCGCTGCGGAGAAGGCGCACCGCTGCAGGACGCGCACATAGTCGGCTGGGAAACTAGTCGATCCAACCACCACCACAATCTGCTTAGATTGTGCGGCAACTGTCACGAAATACCTGGACCAAGCCTCGGGGTAATTTTCAATCCTGACGAGATGCGCTGAAGGCCAGCGAAGGTCCACGTGGTGTACTAGTGCGAAGAAGGTAAAGCCGATCTCACGAACCGACGCATTCATAAGGTCGAAGAGTTCATCACGCGTCCGAGATGACCGGGCTTTAGCAACAAATTGTTCCACGATCCAAAGATTCAACATACGCGGGCGCTCTATTCGATAACTGCAGCAAAGTCTCTCATTTAGCCTTCCGTGCTGCTCGATCTCGCCGGTGGACGATCCACAAGCGGCGGTTGAATTCGTCCATTTGCAACATTCGCGCGCCGCATAGCCGATGCTCATCGATTGCAAAAGCAAAGCAATCTGCCGGTCGAATGACGATAATATCGTTAACTCGCGGGTTAGGACTTGTTAGTGACAGTTCTGAACCCCGCTAAGCGGCTGAAGCCGAATTCTTGAGGCTGACGGGCTGCTGGTCGATACGGCGGCAGTAACCGGACGAAATTGGCGGGCGCGAATATGCCCTGCCAGCCGTTCGCTTGATATTTCCTGCCGGAGCTCAACTAATCGCCCCAGCCATTGATCTGCCGTCCTACGCACCGCGGTCGGCGGCATCGTGCCACCCGAAAAATATGATTGTTCATATCGGAGGCCGGATAATATGTCAATTGGTATAAGATATTTAGGCCATCGTCGAAATAAAAAAATACATTTGTTCAGATTTATCACAGAGGTTCTCGGCAAGCGTTCCGTGGTCGATCCCGCGTCCGCCAAGCCGCGCACGAAACACTGGGGGCCCGGCACAGCTCAGCTCTAGCTGTTCGCGTGGATCGACCATCCCATCAGCAAAAGCCCGAGGGTCGCGAGCCAACTTCCCAGAACCCTGATTGTGACGATCATCCAAAGCCTTTTCAGCGGCAGGGTGACTGAGCCCGCCAGTGCGGCGGTCACAAACACTGCCGCCGCGATCCCAAGCAACGCTTCGAGGCCAAAGCCGTGCGCGAACGTTCCGCCCTCGGCTGCGCCACGAACTACGCCGAGCAGAGCGGCGCCGACGACGGTTACCTGACTGGGCAGCCGGACATTCGCGGCAAGAAGCAGGCCGATCGCAAAAAACACCGCAGCGGTTTCCAACTGCTGAGAGGTCGGCGACGGATCGAGCCGGAACAGCATTCCGAGCAACCCGCCCACGGCCCATGCAGCCGGCAGGGTGAACATCAAGCGCCTCGCCTGGCACTGCCCACGCAGGCCCGCAAACAAAGCCAGTGCGACAACCGTGAAAATGTCGTCGGGGCTTAACGCAAAATGCAGGATACCGTCGTAGGCGGGACCGAAGCCGCTACTGACGAGGTGAGCCACCGCCTGCCCCGGCCGCAACAGGACGCCGCCCAGACACACCGCGCCCCATGGCAGCGCGCGACGGCTCATATCACCGCTTGCCATAAGAACAGGAAACCGGCGCCGCTGATGGACAAACCCACGAAACGAAGCAGCACGCGGCCCCAGTGCCAGCGATGGATCAGCCCCATCGCAATGCCCGTCGCATGGAGCAGGCCGGTCGCGACGATGAAACCCAGACTGTAAAGCAAGGCGTTCTGGCCCGGCGGCAACTCCGCGCCGTGGGCGTAACCATGGAACAGCCCGAACAAACCCACCAGCGCAGCGGCGATAACCAGGGGTGCGCGGTACTCCATGAGGACAACTGCCCCCAACATGATGCCCGAAAAGGCGATCCCGACCTCGGCGCCGGGCAGTGGAACGCCGATCAAACCCAAAAAACCGCCAAAGCCCATAACCAACGGGAAAGTGAGCGGCAGGAGCCAGATCGCCGGAATGCCGAGTTGCGCGCCCCAGATCCCGACGGCAATCATCGCAACAATGTGATCGGCGCCGGACAGCGGATGCAAAAAGCCGGTCAGAAAGCCGATCTGCTCACCTCGCAGGATGTGGGCCTCGGCGGGGCGATACAGCATGAGCAAGGCCGCAGTCAGAATGAACAGCTGATCGACGTTGCGCGGGCGGTTCACGACCCGCCTCCCAAAACGATCGCCAAACGCTGGATCGTCCAAAATGCGCCGAGCACACCGACAGTATAGGTCGGGATCAACGCGACCGGTTTGGGCCAGTGAATCTCCATCAGCCGGAAAGCCCGGGCGAGGCCCAGGATAAGACCGACGAACACAATCTGCCCCACCTCCACGCCGAGGTTGAACAGAAGAAGGATGACGGGGATCTTGCCCATGGGCAGACCGGCAACGGACAAGCCGCTGGCAAAACCAAACCCGTGGAGCAAACCAAAAGCAAAGGCGACCACCCAGGGATGACGAATGGTCAGGCTCGTCCTACCGGCCTTGGCGCGCAGGATTTCCGGCCCCAGAAACAGGATGGAAAGCGCGATCGCCGCATTCAGCGGCGCCATGGGAAGCGACACATGACCGAGCGTCGCGATTGCCAGGGTGATGCTGTGGGCCAGCGTGAAAGACGTGACGGTCTTGAGAAGCGCCAACCCGCCGCGAACGATCAGCAACAGCCCCAGTACGAACAGCAGGTGATCGACACCGAACAGTATGTGCGTGAAACCGAGCCGGAAATAACCGATGGCGTCCAGCCTGGACCCCTTATCGGCCAGCACCAGCTCAGGCGTGTCGGGACGAAGCACCTGCGTGATTTCGGTGCCGTCTGCGAACGACACATCGACCAGCGCGTCCAGCACGGTCAGGCTCAAACCCGAGAGGGTGATCCGGCCGCCTCTGAGACCGGGCGGCCCGCAATGGATGGTCATGCGGCCGACCAGGTTCCCTGGTGCCTGTGACAGCGTCGGTCCGCTGACGGTAGTGCATTGGCTGGGAAATGCCGGGGAGAGTGCCGGCGGCTGCCCTTGCGTGGCGGGAACACGCCATTCAACCTGAAAGGTATCGGCGGTGGTTTCAGTGACACCCAGATAGGCCGGCAGCGATTCATGCGCCGCCGCTGCCCGCACAAACAACGACAGCAAAATGACGACAATCGCGGCCAGCTTCATTTTGGCGATGCCGAAACGACCCTGCTCGCCGGGGCGGCCAAAGCACCGTTATCGACCGTCACCTGGTATTTCGCGCGTATTTTGTCATAGGCGAAATCGAACGCCGCCTGGAAACGCTCGGCCATGATCACGTCGTGCACCCGGTCCCTGATTTCGGACAGGTCCGGCATCCGCGACCTGTCATGCCGTAGGATACGAACCAAATGGAATCCCAAGGCGGAGCGTATCGGGCCCTGCCACGCGCCCTCGCCGACCGGCGCAGGCATCGCAAAAACGGCATCGGCGAACGAATCGCCGTAATCTTGCGCGACAGCTTCCCGCGTCTGCGGAGCCCCGCTTTGCGACAGCATGAACGGATCGCCGATCTGTCCGGTGTCGCTTGCGGACGGGGGCAATCGTTTCAGCGCCTCGCCGGCATCGCTTTCCGCCCGATCGGCCCGGATCGCCGCGCTGAAGAATATCTGAGCGAAGACGAGCCGCTCCGGAATCTCGAAATCGGCGGCGTGAGATGCCAGATACGCCGCCATCTCGGCATCGGTCGGCTGTACGATCGCCGACGCATCCTGCAGCAGGAATTCCATCTTCTGGATGACGCGGTTACGCATCACCGAATCCTCCGCACCCAGCCCCAGTCTGGTTCCCTCGCGGAAAAGGGTTTCCGACCGGATATAATTATCCAGCAGATTCGGCATGTCCGCCTTTGTCGGAGCACCACCCCATTGCTGGGTGTAAAGGGCGGCGATCCGGTCAATGTCGGCGCGTGTGACCGAAATCCGGCTGTTGTCCGCCTCTACCGTGGGATGTAACGCCCAGTTCGCGACGAAGATCAGGCCGCCCAAGACGAGGAAATGGAGAAGCGGCTCCCGCAGAACGCTGCGCGCGAAGCCGCCTCTCGCCCTGCCGCCGTCAGCCATTGGCCGCCGGCGTGTACCAGATGGGTGATGTCCAAGCGCGCTCCTTGATCGTCGCCGGAACGGATTTCAGCGGCGGTATCTTGAGACGGATGGCGTCATAGGTGCTCCAGCGGCACACCGGATTCTCGAAAACTCTGACATAGTAAACTGCCCTGTTCTTCGGATTGAATGCAGGGTCCGTCCAGGTTGTCGACAGTTCACCCGCGCCCCTGTTGCCGCCCTGTTTGCACGTCGCGAGGTCGACCGTCGCACCGTTGTCGACACAGAGCCCGGTCTTGGGGTCAGCGGCGATTCCGTTGGAACAGGCGACGTCATAGATCTTCGTCACGCTGTGCCCGTTTTCGACCCAGCCTTTGACGATCTGGATCTTCTGCAGCGGCGCGCTGTCGGGATCGCGCGTCGCCCAGACCACGAAACGGGGGGACTTGCCGTGCGACGCGGCCTTAAGGTCTCCGCCCATCGGCACGCCCTTCTCGTAGCCGATCTTCACCAGATCGGGCTTTTTGTTCAAATCGGCGGGATAATCGAAACCGCCGAAGAAGCGGACGCGGATTCGGGTTCCGCTGGTTCCAAACGTCTCACGCTGGGTCAGCGACCCAAAGATCGCATCGCGCGTATTTCTGGTCGCCCATACGCCCGTCAGGCCGCCGGGATTGAAGCGTGAAAACGCCGACGCGGTCTCGCCGTGCCCATCGTCGACCGACGAACCCGGTTTTATTCCAAGGCGCTTTTCCGGAGTGTTGTCCTGCTGCCCCAGATGGCCCTTGAAGCTGTCCTCCTCAGTCGCTGACGGCGTGCCGTCGTGATTGTCCGTCCCGCCGACAAATCCGTATTTGAACGGGTTCACGCCCATTTTCTCATCGACCGCCAGACCGTTAACGAGCGCATCACGCACGAACGAATCCGGGCTACCACAGCCATCGGTGACACCAGGCGGGCAAGGGGGCACGGCATTCTCAAATCCGCATTCCTCATCGGTCAAGCCGACGCCGGCCATACATTCCGATGATCCTATGATCTGGAAAATTTCCACCAAGGGTTCGATCCGCGCCCGGCGATCGAGAATATCCTTGGTCCAAGGCGTGCCGTCGGAATTCTTTCCTTGCCAGAAGAAACGGCCGAACGAGAAGTTCGAGTTGTGCGGAATGGTAAGAACCTTGCACGGACCGGTGCATTTCTCCTCGAGCCATTTCTGAAGCTCCTCACCCGTGCCTTCATAGGCGCTGAACACCGTGTCCGGAACGTGATCCGTCCCGAAGATCACATTCCGGTGCAGCATGCCGGGGACGCTGGCGCTGAGTTGATTACGATCGCCGCCGAACTTCGACCCTGGAATATTGATGGAATATTCGTAGCCGATGAAGGTCGTAAATTTTCCCGGCTGATAATATCGCGCCGCGTTGCTCTGAACCTTAGTCCAGGTGCTTTTTATCGCGTTGGTGCATGCTGTTCCGTCAGCGCCGCAGATCTCCGACACACGTTTGCGGTCCGTGACGCTGTTGGCGATCTTGGCGAACTCCCTGAGATCGAATGCGCGCATGCTCTTGCACGTGTCGGTACCGTAGGCCGAACTTCCCGCGGTCGTGCACAGTGCTAATTCACCCAAAAATTCCGAATGGTCCGTCAGCGCGGCAAAATCCAGCGGATGTTTGAGTTGCTTCGTCTCACCGCCATACAGCGTGACCGGCTGACCCTGTGCGAATTTATAGGCAGCGTCCTGATCGTTGGGATTGCCGAATATGAAGCTGTCCAGGGAGTAGGACGTATGAAGATGCAATTCCCCGAAATACGCGTCTTTGAGCGGGTTTGATTGAACCGCATCTTCCTGCGGCGTCGCGAATGCGCCCATAACGAAGAACTGCGCGATAGCCATCATCGCAATTATCGTTTTCCAACCAGTCTTCATGATTTCCTCCAAGAAACCCAAAATTTTAATCTCTACAGACTGCGTATCGTGAATCGTCCGGGCTACTGCAGGACGATGTGCACCTGCTCGACTTTCCCCGTGAACTCGAACGGGGCGTCGTAATTCTCGCTGACCGGCGAGCCGCGGTCCGCGCCGATATCGAAGGTGTCGAAGGGCGCGGCGAAACCGACATGGAGAACCTTGCCTTCGCCCACATTTCGTCCGTTGATGAACAGTCGCCCGACGCCTCCACCCCACTTCTGAGGATCGGTGCGCTGGTATTCGTAACCAACTTCCACCGGCCCGGACGGCAGACTGGCGGTCGAAGTGATAATCGTCCGATCGTCCCCGAAAAAATTGCTCTCGAAGATCAGGTGCCCGGCTTTTACGTAAAGCGCGTATCCGCCATATCGCCCCCCATCGGCCATGATGACTCCCGACGCGCCGGATGCGGACACCTGCAGCTTCGCCGTCAGCCGATAGCTGCCGATCAGCGGCGGCGCGGCAGAGACGGGGATGCGCGGTAAGGTGCCGGGGTAAACGAAGTCTTTGCGGCCCTCGGTAAGCGACGGACGTGTATTCCCGGGAAAAAGGCCGCCCATCGTACTTTGGGTCAACGGATAGACATTGTTCTTGCGCGCCTCGCTGTCGAACAAGGCCTTGAGCGCTTTGACTTTCTCAGGATGCCGATCCGCCAGGTCGTGAGTCTCGCTGAAATCCTCATCGACGTTATAGAGCTCCCAGCGATCTTCATCGTATCCACCCAGCTTGCCGGCCTGGTTGGCGAAGGACGAATGATGTGCGGCACCCGCGAGCCAACCATCCTGGTAGATCGATCGGTTACCGACGATTTCGAAATACTGGACATGATGCTGCGACGGCGCGTTGGCGTCATAAAAGCTGGGCGCGAAGCTGACACCGTCGATCGGCGCCTGTACGACGCCGTCCACGGTATCCGGAAATTTGATCCCCAATATGTCGTAAATCGTCGGCGCTATGTCGTTCACATGCGCGAACTGAGTACGGATTGCTCCGACGTCCTTTATCTGCGCCGGCCAGGACACGACAAGCGGGTTGCGCGTCCCGCCAAAATGGGTCGCATCGGCCTTGGCCCCCTGGAACGGCGTGCCCAGCGCGAAGGCCCAGCCCTTCGCAAGAACGTTATCCAGGTCGGGGCCGCCCAATTTGCTGCTCCGCGCCAGTTGCTTGGCGACATCGTTCGGTATTCCGGCATACATCGCCATGTTCTCGTCGGAACCGTCATCGCCGCCTTCGACGGCGGCGCCGTTATCTCCGACGATATAGAAAACCAGCGTGTTATCGCCCTTCGGGCCTCTGCGAATAGAGTCCACCAGCCGGCCGACCTCAAAATCGGTCGCGGCAAGATACGCCGTGTAAACTTCCATTTGGTGCGAGTAGAGCTTCTTCTGGTCGGCGGACAGGCTATCCCATGCCGGCAAGACCGCCGGGCGCGGGGACCGTTCCGCTGTTTGCGGTATCACGCCCAGCTTTTTCTGCCGCTCAAAAATATCCGCGTTCAGTCTGTCCCAACCCTGATCGAATTTTCCTTTGTATTTTTCGATCCACGCCTTGGGAACATGATGAGGGGCGTGCGTGGCCCCGGTCGCAAAGTACAGAAAATATGGTTTTTGCGGCGCAAGCGCGGTGTGGTTGCCGACCCATTTCGAAGCGTCGTTCACCAAATCTGTGGTGAGGTAGTATCCATCCTTGGGCGACTTGCCAGGCTCGACCGGCGTGGTGTTGCGATAGAGCGGCGGCTCCCACTGGCTGGCCTCGCCCTGCATGAAGCCATAGAAATAGTCGAAGCCGAGGCCGGTGGGCCAACGATCGAACGGCCCGACCGGACTGACCTCCCAGAGCGGCGTATTGTGCCATTTGCCGAAGGCTGCGGTGCTGTAACCGTTCCGCCGCAGGATTTCCGGCAATGAGGCGACGCTCTTCGGCCAGAAACCATTATAGCCTGGATAGCTGTTGCTGATCTCGGTGACCGTGCCAAAGCCGAGCCGGTGATGGTTTCGGCCGCTGAGCAGGGACGCGCGCGTCGGGGAGCAAAGGGCGGTGTCGTGGAACCGGATGTAGCGCAACCCGTCGGCTGCGAGACGGTGGAGGAAATTTGTCTCCGCCGGGCCCCCGAAACTGCTCGACGCCGCAAAACCGACATCGTCCAAAAGAATGAGTACGATATTGGGCGCATCGGACGGTGCGGCCGGTGCCTGCTGCCACGGAGGAGGCGCGGCCTGGGGAGCAGGTTGCGCCATCGCTGGCGTCTGCGCTGTTTGATCGTCGGCTGCGGAAAGCGAACAACTTTGTCCGAAACCGACGATATACGCGACAACGGCAACGACCACTTTCCACGACCTCGCTGTCATCCGCCTAAACCAATTCGCTGTGACTGGGTTCGATTTGGACCGCGCCGCGCATGGACAGGCCACGCGCGGCGCGATCGGTACTGCTTACGAGGTCGGGCCGCCTGAATAGACGATCTGAACCCGGCGGTTCTGCGGCTCCCGGACACCGTCCTTGGTCGGGACCAGAAGATCGCGCTTGCCCTTCGCCACGATCTCGATCTCCGACGACGCGATGCCGTCCTTCTCGAGTTGAGCCGCAACCGATTCCGCACGGCGGCGGCTGAGGCGCATGTTGTAAGCGTCTGATCCCACCGTATCGGTATGACCGGTGACGGTGAGTTGGGTCACCTTCGCCGGACCGGCATTCTTCGCCGCCGTATCGACGATCTCAGTCGCCTGAGCCGTCAGATCCGACTTGTTGAAGTCGAAGAACACCAGATAGCTCTTCGGTGCGGGGACCGGAGCGGTGACCGGCGGCGGCACGTAGGCCGTCGTCGCTTCGGCCTTTCGTTGTCGGCGACAAACCGGTATTTCAGCGAGAACCCGAACATACGCGGTTCGTTGTAGTGGACCGACGTGAAGCCCAGGGCCGTAGACAGCGCGATAGCGCCGACGACGTGCACATTGTTAGTCGCGTTGGTCATGAAGAAGCCGGCATCGAATGGCTGACCGAACATGTTCGTCCAATCCGCCCGAATATCGAGATTCTCATAGTGCGGCTGGTTGGTGTAGACTTCGTTCGCGTTCGCAGTGACCGATTGGTGACCGTACCAAGACCATGTCGTGGAGACCGCCAACTCGCCGTAGGACGGATCGATCGGCACGTGGTACGTCGGCGTGATCGCGAATTGGAACCGCGGAATATACTGGAAGCCTGGGGTGCCCCCACCGAAGTTGGCCGGATAGTCGTCATATTTGGAATTGAAGTAGGAAGCGATGCCGCTGAGATCCAAACCGAACGGCAGGGCGAAAGTCTGTTCGATTTCGGCTCCCTCCAGATTCGCGCTGGCCGCATTTTCGGTGATCGACTCGGCTTGCAGCGTGGTCGGAATGAGGATCGTCTGCTGGACCTGGATCGCCTTATAATAGGTATGGAAGATGTCGGCGTTCGTTCTCGCTTTTACGTCCATCAACTCCCAATCCGTCTTCACGCCGAGTTCCACGTCGGTCACGTGTTCCGGCTGGAAGTGGTTGTAAGGCGCCGGCACCGTCAGGTTGGAACCGCCCGGCCGGTAGGCATTGCCTGCACGGACATAGATCAGTGTGTCCGGTGTCAGCTGCTCGTCCAGACCGAGATTCCAGCCGTAGGAGCTGAAATAGGAGTCCACCTGAGCGTGACAAACATTGTCATGCAGCGGGATGGCGCAGTTGGTCGGAACGCCGTTCGTGTAGACAGGCCCGTCCTGGGGTTTGGTGTTAACCTCTCCCAGGGAATCATAATCCCAAGTGTAGCGGTAACCGGCGGTGAACTTCAGACCGTCGACATAATCCGACAGGTCATAGACGCCGTGCGCGAAGACCGCCTGGCTGCGCTGGACCTCGTGAAAGTGGTAGAAGTTCGTCGATCCAAGCGGGTTACCGACCTCGCTGTTATATCCTAAAGGATGGTCGAACAGGAGAAAGCCGCCGACGACCCATTCCAACTTGTCGTTCAGAGACCGCCCCTGGAACTGCAATTCTTCGGTGTACTGCGCCGAGTTGTCGTTCCAGCCGTGATTGTTGCCGGGAAAGCCTACGGTCTCAAGGCCAAGGCCGAGATGAACGAAGTCATCCGTGCTCAGCTCTTTGAAGATGCGAGCGGCCGCAATGTTCTTAAGCGTGACATTGTCGGCGATGTCCCAGGTCAGGATATCCGTGAAGCCATAGAAATAGTCCTTGCCGATATCCGTCGAATACGTGCCGACGACAGAGCGTGGACCTAACGCCTGTTGCTCGGCGAAGGCCTGCCCGAGGGTCGGGAAAAACGACAGTGACGGCGTACCACCCGCGGCCTTAATGGCAAGGAGCTGGCCGAATGTGGTGGCCGGTTGACTGGTCAGAGCCGATAGCGCTGGACCATTGCCCAGAGTCAACGGGGTGGCGCCCAAGATCGGAAGGTTTATACTGGCGAATGTCTTTCCGGGATTTACATAGGTTGTGACGTTCGAAGATCCGTTCGAATCCTGCCAATAGCCGTCATACAGAAAATAGTTCTGGATATCGTCGGTCGGCTTGAACGTTACGCCGACGCGCCAAGCGTAAAAGTTACGATCGTCGAGATCCTTGCCGGTCTGTTCATCGTGCGTATAGCCGTCGCGCTGCTGCATTTGCCCGGCGATTCTAACTGTCAGCTTGTCCTGCACGATCGGCACGTTGATGGCGAACTCATTCTCTTTGTCGCCATAATTCCCGAAGGTGGTCTTGATGTACCCATCGTAATCGTTGGCCGGCCGCTTGGGCTGGATGGAAATCAACCCACCGATCGACGGGCGACCGAAAAGCGTGCCCTGGGCGCCCTTATCGACCTCCAGAACATCCAGGTCGTAATAGAACCCCTGTCCCAGCCCGTGTGTCAGGCCCGTGGTCGTGCTTGCATCGGTGTTGCTGAGCGGTACGTCCGCAAAATAAATCTCGGTTCCCGCCAATCCACGTAAACGTGTCTGCCCGCTATAGAGCGCGTTAGGATCGGACGACGTCACGCTCACCGCCAGGGACGGAACGGATTTCGAGAGATCGCTAACCTGAACGATGTGTTTTTTCTCGATTTCAGCCTGACTGAAGGCTGTGATCGCGATCGGCACGGTCTGGATACGCTCTTCGCGGCGTCGCGCGGTAACGACAATCTCTTCCAGACCCGGCGACGGGGCTGCAGAAGGCTGCGCGGTCTCTTGTGCCATACCCGACCTGACCGTGGGCACCAAACTCACGCTCATCGCGGCGCAACCCAGTAGCATCATTTTCGCAGACATATTTCCCCCTCACGTATTTGTTTTCCGTCGCCCGAGATCGCGTATGATCGGCATAGGCCTCAACTCTTGCCGCTTATACATGCGTTCAGTCGTAGTGCAACCAAAAAATACAAACGTTCAGCCTGAAAACAGCCGTTTTTGTGAAACTTAGAGGAATCATTCTAATTATGGTGCGAAAAATCAGTACACTCGTTCATGATTCCGATCCCCAGAGCAACGCACGCCGGGCCGCACTTGTGATCGCCCGCCGCGAGGGCCTGCAAGGTCTGACCTTTCGCTCCCTCGCGGAAGAGGCTGAAATATCAGTCGGGAGTTTGCAGGCTAATTTCGGGAAAAAAGAAGTTCTGGTAAATTATGTTCATGAACAGGTGGTTATGGGCGAAATAAAGAGACTCAACGATATTGAGTCTGATCTGTTTCCCGCCGACACTCTGGAAAATGGCTTAAGTTTGTTTAAGGTTTTGATGCACGAACAATGCCGTAACGAAGCTCCGAACCAGCTCCTGCTGATGGAGCTTCTTATGGCCGGGCTAAGAAACGACGACGCCAGGCCTCATATTCGCCAGTGGCTTGAGCGCGTACGACGATTCTGGACGACAGTCTTTCAGCAGCAATCCGATGCGGAGCGTTTTGGCCAACTCCTTACGGAACTTCAGATCGGATTAATGCTCTCGACTTTAGGTTGCCACAGGTCTCTGGAAGCTTCGCTCGCCAATAATGATCTGATCGACCGAATTGTACTCCCGGACAAACATCGCGAGCCCATCTGGTACTACCAGCTACTCGCGAGAACGGTCGATATTGATCCGCCGTTTCTGGAAGACAGTTCTCCGAAGAAGGATGTCCATGACCGGCTGGTCTTCGCTGGTGCCCAGGTTCTGGCAAAACAGGGCGCGGCGGCTGTGAGTTATAGATCGGTCGCCGCCAATTCCGACGTCGCTTTGTCATCCGTGGCTTACTGCTTCCCCAAACGATCGGCCCTTATTTACGCGATCTATCGTCGGATTTACGATGAGGTTTTAGCCGATGTTTATAGCAACCCGGTCCCCCTGGATGGCAAAGCTCACGACGCCCGCGTTGAAGCTGCGGTCGGAGGAATGCTTTGGACGGGATTTGCCGGCGTTTCCGTCCCGATCGCACTTGCAGAACTTTATCTTCTGGCAGCCCGCGAATCGGATTTCGCGGATCTCGCGTGGCATATGCGGATGACACGCGGAAATTACTGGCAGAGGAAAATGAATCCCGATCCGGCGATCGAACGCGACGCATTTGAATCGCATCTTGAGGCAATCTGGGGACTGGGATGCGCATTGATCCACATGACGACCGGCAGTCCAGGCGGTGCAAGGGCTGACCTCGTTGAAAAGGTTTCGTTCGCTTTGCCCCGCATGGATCGCACTCTAGCCGCGAGTGTCGGGTTGAATGGTTAACCGAGAGTTCGCGGGCGCCCGGCATTGCGCACCGACACCCGTTAGCTCAACCGGCGCGCCGCACAGCCTTGGTCACGGAATGGGTGCCTCCGAAACAATATTGGCTTCGGCCAGCCGATGAGCCGACGACGAAAAACTCCCAGGAATCCACATCCGGCATGACGTTCAGGAGGGTCTCCGGGGATTGCTCCAGCCATGCCAGGTCGGGATGCGATTTGCGGAACGCATCATATTCCTGGTTGAGCATGAGCTCTTCGAAAGACAGCTTTGTTTTCTCGTGGATCGCTGTGGCGATCTCTTTCGGTCCCCAGCCGCCGCGATCGAAAACGGCCGCGTGATCTGGGGCGAGCAGCATCAGGTTGGATACTTTGCCATGGAATGGATAGCCGGCCGAAAGCGGCGCATCCTTCTTGATCAGCCATTCGCCCATGGAAGGCGACCCGCACGTGTTTTTCGTCAGCGAGGCCAAAGTATCGACCAGGCCTTCGGGCGTCGTGTTTTTGAAATCGAAGAATTCCGTCATGCCGTACGGCACATTCACCGTGACAGTACTCTCGTCCATGCCAAAGCCCACCTGCACGCGGAAAGGAGCCCAGGGGGTGCGCTCCTCGTTCTCGGCGACGCAGGCCGAAAACTTCATGGACGAACCGATCGTATCCATGTCCGAGACGCCCGGATAGGAGAGGCCGATATTCATTACGATCAGCCGGAGCGCACGCCCCAAGGCAACATTGACCTGGCTGATCGAACTGGGCCCAAGCGCGCAACAGCCGTGATTCATACCGATCTCGTCTGCAATCGCACCCGAAACACACACCAACGGCGCCTGAGGTCCCGTCGACATTGCCCAGGTCCGTAGTCCGAGCGACGGGTCGAGCACACAGTCCATCATCGCCATGATCACCGGCATAGCCTCTGGCCGGCAACCGGCCATCACCGCGTTAGCCGCGATCTTGCGAACCGTGCCGACGCCGAAACCGGGCGCGAAAATACCGACAACCTCCGCCTCGTCGCGGCCGGAGGCGGCGATCATCGCTTCAACCTTGGCGGAGGTTGGGGGAATGAGCGGAAGACCGTCGGACCATCCATTGCGGACAAATCCCGCCTGCATCCGGTCGAACGCTTCCATCAAATCCACGCCGCTGAACATGAGTTCGGGTGCATCGTCCAGAACAACGCTCTTGAACTGCGGTGGGGCCTGCAAAATCTTGCGGTCGACCGTCAGGGCCTCGACGAGCGCGTCGAAGCTGTCATCGACCATTTGCGCGATGTCCGCCGTCGACTTATTCGAAAAGCAATGGGGAACGATCAGCGGCACCGCTTCCGGAACGCCGAACGTTTTGCAGGAGAAGCGCGAATCTTCATCGAAGATCGTCGCCGTGTATCCGACCGCGGGAATGCCGCGCTTCTCCAGCTCGCACATATCGCGCATCAGCCACGAGGTGCAGCTGCCGCAATCGGCTGTGCTGCAAACAACAACGTCCGCATCCCGCTCCAGCAGCGCCAGCTGTTCGGGCGAAAGATAGCGTAGAATACCCCCCATTTCGCCGGTGAGCTCGATAAAGGAGACGCCGGAAAACCGTTCCGCCAAACGAATTTTGGCGCGGGCAAGCGCATCGAGGCCATTCTGCTTGCCGTTCCAATACAGCCCGATCGTTTTCCCCGTCAGTGTAACAGGGCGGCCCGCCGGGGCGTGCCTTAGGGTGGGGTCGATGTCCGTTTGCGATTCCGCAACCGGATTGACGATGATCAAACTCGCCTGCGTAACTCCACCGTCCATAGCTTCCTCCTTGGCGCCGATCTGCGGCGCGATATTTCCGCGCAGCGATCAGTCGGCGTCGCGCATAACCTGTAGCCGCAAATCGGGCGCCTGCACGGCCAAAACCTCCTCCATCATCGATTGCAGCTCGGCCTCGGGCATGATGCAAACGCCCTCTTTGCAATTGAGGTCGGTGCCGGGCAGGTAGCCGATGCGAATGAAATTCTCCCGAGCATCGATCAGCCTGATCCGTCCGCCGTCGCGACGGACAATCCGGCTGAAGCGCGCTACCAGATCAGTCGCAATCGCTTCAATCTCCGCCATTATCCGTACCACCCTTCGCCCGACGCCTCTTGTTCCGGCTAGAAAATACACTCGTTCATAGCGATAGCAATAGGTATATTGGCACATTCTGGCGGGAGGAAGCTGGGCGCCCTTCAGATATCCGAATTATCGTCACAGAAAAATACAACCGTTCCAAAACTCGACCACCGTATTCGCTCTATTGCGAAGCGCAGCAAGGCAACCTGTTGGCTAACCAAAATCGAGAAAATCAGGTGTCCGAGATCAACTTAGGGGGCCGTGGCGAAACCACTTCGAGTAGGCTGTGCTATAGCAGCGGCGGAAGTCGGCCTTGATGCAGAGCTATGAGGCTAACTCTTTCAACCTAAGCTGCCCCTTTGCGCGTCAATCTACGGTCGGTTGCTGACCGTCTTGAACCCCAGATGCGCCGCAGAGAAGCCAGTTTCCTGGGATTCTCGCGCCGCGGGGCGGTAACGCTTGCAGTAATTGGCGGCACACAGGAATGAACCGCCTTTGATCGTGCGCATAACGCGGTTAGCGGGCGTGCGATCGGGGTCGATCGGCATCTCCGGCATGCCGGATTTCGGCTGAGTATAGAGCGTCGACGTCCACTTCCAGACATTACCGATCATGTCGTAGAGCCCATAGCCGTTGGCCGGGAAGCAGCCGACCGGCGCACGGCCCGAAAAACCGTCGGCCACCGTATTGTTGTTGGGGAATGTCCCCTGCCAGGTGTTGGCTTGGTACTTGCCGTTAGGCGCGAAGTCGTCGCCCCATGCATAGGCCTTGCCGTCCAGCCCGCCGCGGGCGGCGAATTCGTACTGCGCCTCGGTAGGCAGATCCCGCCCCTTCCACGTCGCATAGGCCACGGCATCATTGTAGCTGACCTGAACGACTGGATCGTTGTCGTGCCCGAAAATGCTGCTGCCGGGTCCGTCCGGATGCCGCCAGTCGGCATGGGGCACAAAGCTCCACCACTGCATCGGATCCTCCATAGTCCTTACACCGCCGGCAGGCGGGGTAAATGCCGCGCCACCCGGCAATAGCTTGTCGGCGGGGATATCCGGGTAGTCGGCCGGGTTCGGCGTCTTCTCTGCGTCCGTCACATAGTGGGTGGCGGCGACGAACTTGGCGAAGTCAGCGTTGGTAACATCGTAGCGATCGATCCAGAACGGACCCACCGTCTCCTTATGCACCGGCCCTTCCTCGGCATAATATTCCACTGAACCCATCTGAAACGTTCCGCCCGATATATGGGTCTCGGAATGATCCGGAACGTTGCAGACGGCTGAGTGCGGTGCCCGCTCCGCGCCGCCGGGCCTCACCATCATGCCGGCCGAGAGCAACACGATTCCGAGGATTCCCACGTACCAGGCAGTTTTCATTTCGAACTTACGATCAAATTGCTTCAAGGCCTTAAGACCTTATCCGAAACGCTCGAAGCGCAGGCCGCCGTCAACCCTGATTGAGCGTTAGCGGCATGCCAGCGTTAGTCTCGAGCCGTGGCGTCACGCGCCTTTTCGACGACATCGGTCCAGTTAATGAGCGGCGCCACGTGATTAATCTCCGCTTCCTTCCCGAAGAGAGCCTGTAGCTCCTTCAATTTCGCCGGGTTTTGTGCGGCCACGTTATGTCTTTCGTTGAAATCCGTGTTCAGATCGTAAAGCTCCCAAACCTGTTTGCCGGCGTTATTGGGAATAGTCGTACCCTTGGGATAGGGCGGCGGATAAACCGAGTAGATATCGGCATAATCCGGACGGTAACCAAAACTCGCCTTCCAACCATCTCGTTCAATCGCACCCGATCCGAACAGAAAATAATATTGCTGGCGGTGACGCGTCGGAGCCGCTGCGTTATGGAACGAATATGAGAGACTAGTCCCTTGGATCGGGTCCTGTGAGATGCCCCGCAGGTTATTTGGGACGGTCGCATTCGCCACTTCCAGGGTCGTCGGGAGGAGATCGATAATGTGGCTGTACTGGGTGCGAATGCCTTTTTCGATGTGTCCCGGCCAATAAACGATTAGCGGATTGCGCGTTGCCCCCTCTGAATTCGCATCGGCCTTCCACTCACGAAAAGGTGTGTTCGTCGTCTGCGCCCAGCCAATGGGATAGTTGCTATAGGTGTCCCGCGTTCCAATCTTCGCGAGGTTGGCCACGGAGTCACGAATTTGGGTTTGATCGTCCGTGGTCCGCAACTGAAATTCGCGAATAAGGCTGCCGTTAGCGCCTCCCTCCTTGCTGGCGCCATTGTCGCCAATGATGAGGAAAACAACAGTATTCTTGTCGAGGCCCCTTTCACGAAGATGCGCCAATAAGCGGCCGATCTCGTAGTCGGTGTATTCGAGGTAGCCCGCATAAGCTTCCATGAACCGCGCATCAACGTGCTTCTGGTCGGGGCTCAGACTATCCCATGCCTGGACCCGCGGATCCCGAGGGGGCAATTGTGCGTCCGCCGGCACGATTCCGAGTTTCTTCTGCTGCTCAAGAATGCGTTCTCGAAACACATCCCAGCCTTCATCGAATTTGCCCTTGTATTTGTCGATCCAAGGCTGGTCCACCTGATGCGGCGAATGCGTGGCGCCAGGCGCCAAATACATAAAAAATGGCTTTGCCGGATTGAGCTGTTCCTGCCGGTCCACATAGAAAATCGCCTTGTCGATGAGCTGCGCGTTCAGATGGCGGCCATCTGGTTTGATGTGAATGTCGTCTTCCACCAAGTCTGTCTTGTACTGATCTTCTGCGCTGCTCAGAAAGCCAAAAAAATGATCGAAGCCCTTGCCCGTCGGCCAACGGTCAAACGGGCCGAGGTCGGTCGCTTCGTCGTCCGGCGTCAAACCCCACTTACCCACTGCGTAAGTGCTGTAGCCTGCCTCTCGCAGGTACTCGGCGATCGTCCCGTCCCTGGCTTCGAGCCGACCGGTGTAACCCGGGAAGCCGGCTGAAAGCATCGCATTCGGGAATAGACCCATGCCGACCTTATGATGATTGCGGCCGGTAAGGAGTGCGGCGCGCGTCGGGGAGCATACCCCCGCCGTGTGAAAGTTGGTGTAACGCAACCCGGCATCCGCAAGGGTGTCGAACGTTGGAGTCGGCACGAGCCCGCCGAAAGAGCTGGACGCCCCAAAACCGACATCGTCGAGCATGATCCACAGAATATTCGGTTCACCCTTTGCGACCTTCGGAGAAATGCGTGGCGCTTCTTTGGCTTTCGCTTCGGGATAGCTCTGGCCGGCGAGAGGCGCCTGGTCGGCGGCAAGCGCGCGCCCAGCCGTGATCGACATCAGCGTTACAATCAGCAACCTAAAGATCACACACATTTTCATAGCCTGCGAACCTCAAAATCCACTCATATAATATGATCGTTCAGTTTCTATGGTAAATTATTTTTCTTGCCAACGCCAACTTATTTCCTCAGTTTAATGGATATATTCCGCTCGCCCAAAAAGACTACCGGCGCAAATGAGAAAAAACTAATACAAACGTTCGGCTACCACACCCGATAAGGTGCCGCTCACCACGGCGTTTCCGTCGGGTTTGTGGAGCTATCCAAGACAGTCGCCTGGGCATCTATCCGCCGACCTCGTCGATTGTCTGGTCGAACACCGTCATCAGCACTTCTTCAAAACGGCCCCGGCCGGGCCTTCCTGGAAATAGAATGGAATCGAAATGAATCGGGAAACGCATATAAATCAGGTCTTCTCGATCGATCGGCGCGGTGCGCTCCTTACGGGGGCCGGAATGGTCCTGGCGGCCACGGTGTCTTCGCCGGTATCCGCAGAAGCGAGCGAGACCTTATCGGTGCCGGAAGCACGAGCCATCGCCAAGGAAGTGTTCCTCTGGGGCATGCATCCCGTGGCGATCTATCTGCTGCGATACAACTCGGTACAGAATGAAACGAACCCCCAGCTTATCGGCCTCAACCGAATGGGCTGGCGCCGTAAGTTGGTCGATGCATCCGACCATCACGGGACCGGCCCTAACGCAACGACGATTTACGGCGGCGCTACACTTGACCTGTCCCGAGATATGATCGTCGTTACGGTTCCGGAAATCAGAGGTCGTTATTGGAGCATCGAGTTCGCCGACAACTATGCGCGCTGGTGGCCCCTTATGATCGGAAGTCAGTTCAATGAACCCGGGCCGATCAAGCGATTGATCGTCGGCCCCAACTGGAGCGGAAAGCTTCCATCCGGATTTGTCGGCGCGGAAATCATGCGGTCGCCGTCCGACTATGCCGTCGCGACAGTGCGGATTGCGGTCACGGATGATACCGCCGACGAGCTGCGCCACGTCAACGACATCCAGGATTCGATTACACTCGCGACGGTTGAACAATGGGAGGCCGCCGGTCGGAAATCGATACGCGCCGATCAGCTGCCCTTGATCAAAGGCAACTACCCGACCTTTCCGGGTATGGAGACCGCCAAGGAGCCTGGGAAGCTTAAGGGGCTGGAGTTCCTGCGCTGGGTCAGCCTCGTCCTCAACGATCAGACCTTCACCAAACAGGTGGACGGTTATAAGGAGCGCACCGCCTTCACGCGTTTCGAGCGGCTCGGATTAAAATCCGGTACGCCCTTCGAACCTTCCAGGTTTTCGCCAGCCATCGTCGAAGCAATCGAGGCGGGTATCGAAGACGGGCGCGGCGAAGCTATGGCCCTGATGATCCGAGGAGCCGGCACCGTCAGGAACGGATGGGAATATTCAACCGATGTCGATTACAAGGACACCGATTGGGTCAATCGCGCCCGCTATGGGCTGGTCGGCGTTTTCGGTCCCGTACCTTCCCGATCGCACACCGCGGCCTTTTGCGTGAAAGACGCGCAGGGCCAACTGCTTTCGGGCGAGAACCGCTACACCCTTACCTTCGACCTCGATAACCTTCCCCCAGTGACCGAATTCTGGGAGATTCCGATCTACGACCGGCTCGGCTATTTTATCGACAATCCAATTAACCGTTACTCGCTCAACAGCTACATGCTGAAGCACGGCAAGCTTGCCACACGGGGAGGCAAGCTGGTTATCTACATTCAAAATGAGAAGCCAAAGGACGCAGCAGAGCGGCAAAACTGGCTGCCGGCGCCAAAGCATGGCGGTTTTCAATTCGCCGCGCGCTTCTATGGACCGAGCACATCACTCATCGACGGAAGCTACGATATGCCGAGCGTCACGCGAGTGGGATGAGTCTTGATATCGGCCTTGGTCTTGCCGGCGGCGACGTCCTTCTGGAACTGCTCGACATCATCGCGGGAGAGTGTCCTGACGCGGCGGCTGCCCAGGAGCACCTTGATGTGCCGTTCGATATTGCTGCGATCGGTGGCCAACGACGACGCCTTCTTCGCCGTCCCCTTCCGGGTGATGATGACCGACAACGCCGGGCCGGTACCGAGTCTTCAACCGACTGGAAGCCTCATCGGAGCCCTCCACTGCAGCCCTGCAAGCGTTTCTGCTATTGGATGGGGCTCCTGGTGCTGAGGCTATAGAGTGGCCCGCCCGTTGAGCCTAGCGGGATGGTCTGCTCGTTGGCGAATTCGCACCAAGGCTTGGACGAGGTCGTCGAGCACTCGATGACCGCAGGATCGTACCCTGTTTTATGAGGCCAGAATGGCCAGATCGCCTTGGGCGGGATCTGAGCAGATTTGACCTTGAGCTTGTAGATCACTCCGTTGCTGTCTTCCAGCGTGATTTGGCACGGCAGATTACTGATCGTCGGATCGACGCCGATGGAAAAGCCTGCGCCCGTGAGGGGCGGAAAATCTTCGGTCGCTGATGCGGCACAGATCCCATATTTTGCCCAATGCACAGACCCGGTGTTCGCACCTAACGAGATGCCAAAATCGAAACGGTAATTGGGGGCCGGCACCGTGGGCAGAACCTTTGTCGTGTTCGGCAGTCCTGTTGCACCACCGATGGCAAAGATAAGGCCGGTTCCGGAGTTGGATTGGAATGCCGTTTTGTCATCGATGGAAAACGCATATGCGTTCGAGTCCAAGCCCCCCTGTGCCACGGTGTTATGGACCATGGGTGTGTAGGGATTGAACGAGATGTTGTCGGCCAGGTTCGGCTTGATGTCGTAGTTATACTGCACTTGAACGTAGCTCAGGGGCAGCTTACTGCCGCCGTCGACCGACGGCAGTTCTTGTTTGACGGTCTCGGCCGCATTGCAACCGATATTAAACGGCACCCAGCCATAGATGTAGCGCAACAACGCATATTTGTTCTCCGGAACAACAGGACTGCTCCCCTTGGCGGGCGCCAAATAATCGGGAGAAGGTGCTTTGCAGGCGCCCGCCGTAATGGCGGCACGCCAGTTGTCGTAATTGGTAACAAAGGTGTTATGCAGCGATTGATAGAAGCCAGCCCAGGCAACCTTGCCGGACACCGGACAGTTGATGGGACTGGCCTTAGTGCAATCCGTCCAGCGGGCTAGCAATTCTGTGACCAACGATGGCGGTACCGGATTCGTCGCCTTGTACGGCAGTAGCTGTGGTATGCTTTTCGGCGCGAGATCGCCGCCGAAAAAATACGGTTTCATGTAGAAATTCAGCACCGTTTCGGCCGACGGCACCCGGATGCCGGCCTTCGGGTAAAGCAACTGCCCATCAACTGTTGGGTTGTTATAAACCGGCCATTTGGTCGGGGCTGTTCCTGGTGCGCCGGCACCCGCGAACGCTGCCAGATTTTTCCGGAAATTGGCCACTGTAATGGTGGTGCCCATATAGCCGATATCGGCCTCAGTCCGAATCGGCTCCATCGCCACTGGAAGATAAGACTGGTCGACGTTGGATACGTTGTAGTTCTGGTTCAGGTTAACGAAGGCGAAATTCTTGTCGGGGTCGTCGTTCGGCCCGTCGACCGACGCGAAGGTGTACTCGTTCAGTTGCGCTGGCGTTTGCGTGCCGAGTTCGGCTTGAGGGGTGACCTCCCACATCTGCACAGTCCTGCAACTATTGCCGGATACTGACGTCCGACACGCAGGCAGCGGAGAATTGCTGTCGAACTGAACCTGAGGCGTGCCCTTTTCTTTATCGTAAATGTCAGCCAGCGCCTTCGGATCGTCGAATATATAAAGTCGGCCGGAACGCCACCAATCGATATAGGCGTCGGGCGCGCCAGCTTTACGCTTGGACCACCATGGCAGTTTTATCGACGCGATTTGCCCTTTCGCAATGCCCGCACCCGGGTTCACATAGATGTGATAGTCATGCTTCACCGGGAGGCATTTGTTGGTGACGCCGAGCGCCCTCTGCAGCCAAACATCACCGCCCGTGGGGCATGCGCCGAGAGCGGCTTGTGCGATGATGCTGCCCTGCAGCACGACGTATATCGGGCCGGAAGTATTGTTGAGGATCCGTACTTCTTTGTAGCACTTGGCGGGTAGGGTCGAACTGCCGGCATCGGGACATACGCCTTCCTGGGCGTGCGCAGCAGGAGCTGTCAAAAGCCCGGCTATCATCCCAACGATGCCTGCAAGGGTGATAAACAACGGCGCCTGACGTAAAATTTTCAATTTGCGCAGAGGTTGGGTGGCCACAGCTTTCTCCCTCACCGCCAACAAGCGGTTTCACGACCTAATTGCGATACTTTTGACGCGTTTAGGAGCCAATCGTCAATCCTCTTCACCAGCAAATGCCGGCTTTGCGGGCCGCGATGATAGACTTGTTCGCAAACACCACTCGATTGGGAACGCGCTTTCTCAATCTCAACATTATTTAATTGTCACCTTAAATTTGTGAGTTTACGCTCGTTAGCACTAGAGTAAAGTAGTCTTTCGAGAAATAATGGATTCTATATGTTTTTGACTTAAACTGCTCACGGTTCTTTCTGTCCGAACTTGCGTGCTTCTCGTTGCGGGCTATGTGCTGGAGCGGTAGCACCACAGGCTGGACCGAAGGTAATGACGTTGATTGTTGCAGCCCGCGAGGATCCCGTTGGTGGCGCAGCGGATGTTAGCGCCATTGCGAGGTCATCAATAAGAAAGTTGTATTGAAAAAGGGACAAAAATGATCAACAGCTCGCGCAGCAATGCTCAACGTGCTCAACTCGTTATCGCCATTGGTTGCAGCGTTGTCGGCTATTTTTTGGCGCCCTGGGCGGCGCAGGCCGCCTGTAATGCATCAAATAACCCGGCACCGCCGGCACCAATCGTGTCGAGCGAATCCAATCAACATTTCGGCTCCCCGCCATTGCAGCCGTACCAAGCCGATTCTCACGGAGCCAATGGCTGCGATGGTAAATATGCGTATGCGACCATCGGCACGGATGGCTATCAAGGACAAGCTGGCGCTCAAATCACCGGCGTGAATAGTGGGCTCACGATTGTTGGGGGCGACGGCACGGCAACAAACATCGGTGCGGAAATCAGCAGCTTTGGCGGCATTGGTGGGACAGGTGGAGCAGGCAGTGGCGCCGACGAAGGGTACAGGGGCGGCAACGGCGGAAGCGGGGGCGCAGGCGGGAAAATCACGCTGCAATTCAACGGAACATTCGTTGCCGACCCAACTACCGGAATAGCTGATCGCGATATTTACGTCATATCGCAAGGCGGCACCGGCGGTGAAGGTGGACTATCGCCTTACATCGGTGGCTTCACCCAAACGGCCGGTAACGGAGGTGCTGGGTCAGCTGGGGGGCCGATAATGCTGACCGCGAGCGGTTCGCTCAACGCCATTGACTATGGCGCGTGGGCGCGTTCGGCTGGCGGAAATGGCGGCGACGGGGGGGACGCCAGTACCACCGACCTGTTCACAGATACCCAAAGCGGAGCCGGCGGAGCTGGCGGAGTGGCAGGCAAAGTATCGTTAGAGTGGCAATCTGGTACGATCACGTCTTTAGGTTATGGCTTAGTAGCCTCATCGGACGGTGGAATTGGGGGTGCGGGCGGTCATGCTTATCAAGCGGAAACCCCGCACGGCGGATACGGTGGTAAAGGCGGCAATGGCGGCCCAGCCAGCGTTCTGTTCGACTCCGGCACAATAACCATCAACCTAAAACAGGCCGGTGCGGTGCCGGGCGCAGGAATCTATGTTTCGGCCAACGGCGGCGACGGGGGCGCGGGTGGCGATGCCGCGGGCGGCGTTGGCACCGATGGCGGCGGAGGAGGACAGGGTGGGGCCGGTGGTGCAGCGACTGCCACGATCTTGGGCACTATCACCTTCAACGGGTTGAGCGCAGGCGACCAGGTGAGTGGGGCAGGCGTTTTGGTCCAGTCGGACGGCGGCAAAGGTGGCGTCGGAGGGAACGGAGGTGCTGGGATCATCGGCGGCGGTGGCGGTGGCGGTTTTGCCGGCGACGGCGGCAGTGCAACACTTACACTCGGGAATACGGCAACCGCGGCCACGATCAGCACTTCGGGTGTATTTGCCGACGGCGCCTTGGTCCAGAGTGTCGGTGGGGGTGGTGGCAATGGCGGTAACGCCAGTTTCAATGCTTCAGGGGGCACTGGCGGAGCGGGTGGCGACGGCGGCACGGTCACGGTTGATGCGATTAATGGATCGGTGATCGCCACCGGCAGAGGGTCGAGTGCATTGCTTGCGCAGAGCATCGGTGGCGGCGGCGGCGCGGGCTGCGACGCCAAAGGCGTCGCAGGCAGTTTCATTTCGATCGGTGGCAATGGCGGCAATGGTGGCAACGGGGACGATGTCACGCTCAATCTCGATAAGGGCGTGTTCGCGTCTACCGGCAAGCTCGGCGGCGCAGGGATTCTAGCTCAGAGCGTGGGCGGCGGCGGCGGGAAGGGCGGCAGCGCGTCGTCGAAAGGTCTGGGAAGCCCATTGCAAATGGCGATCGGCGGCAAAGGCGGTAAAGGCGGGTCCAGTGGCACGGTGAACGTTACCAACGACGCACTTGTCACCACTTACGGTGACCACGCCGCCGGGCTCCAGGCGCAGAGTATTGGCGGTGGCGGCGGCAAGGGCGGATCAGCATTCACCTTCGGCGGGTCGGCGCTGGCCGCATCGGTGTCCATTGGCGGCAACGGCGGAATTGGCGGGGTAGCGGGCAAGGTTAACGTCACAAACGACGGGCAAATCGTAACCTATGGTGCAGATGCAGATGGGGTCGTGCTTCAGAGCGTGGGAGGTGGGGGCGGCAGCGGCGGTGCGGCGATAGCGCATTCAGCCGCATTCTTTCCGGGGGGCGAGTTCCCCTCAATCTCCGTCTCGGTCGCGCTCGGTGGCGCAGGCGGTTCGGGCAATACGGGCAACACGGTCCGGCTTGCCAACTCAGGGCTTATTCTGACATCTGGCGACAGCGCGATCGGCGTCATGGCGCAATCGGTTGGCGGCGGCGGCGGTGCCGGTGGGGACAGTACGGCATCGTCTTTCACAGGAGGTGCGACGTCGGTCTCGATCTCGACCGCGATCGGCGGTGCGGGCGGCACGGGCGGCACGGGCGGCAAGGTTAACCTCGTCAATGACGGCACCATTGCGACGCTGGGGCAGGACGCATACGGCGTCTTCGCGCAAAGCGTTGGCGGCGGCGGCGGCGTCGGAGGGGATGGCGACAGCAGCGCCTCAACGCTGACCGGGACCAAGAGTTTCACCGACTCCACCTCAGTCGGCGGGGTCGGTGGCACCGGCGGAAACGCAGGATTGGTAAACCTTATGAACGGCGGAGCTGTAATTACCCGCGGCGATGGCGCCGACGCTATCTTTGCGCAAAGTGTCGGTGGCGGTGGCGGCGCAGGCGGGGGCGGCGTCGCCACTGCATCCGGCAACACGCTGGTCGTTTCAGTCGGTGTTGGCGGCAGCGGCGGAGCGGGCGGCAACGGCAATGCGGCCACGGTCACGAATAGCGGCAGCATCATTACGCTTGGCACCGATTCGATCGGCGTATCGGTGCAAAGTGTCGGAGGTGGTGGCGGCAAGGGTGGCAAGGGTGGTTCGACGGCTGGCGGATCGACCGCCGTGTCAAATGCGGGCGACCTTTTCAATGTGCTGGAGAATGGTTTCGGTATCGATAATGAAAAGGTCACGAAAGTGGCCGACGGCGTTATCCAAATCGGAGAGATTGGCGAAGAATTCAAAGCTTCCTACGACGAGTTGAAAGGATTCTTCACCACGCCAGATCCTGGCGATCCCGAGAGCGGGAAAACGAACCTGGAAATCAACGTCGGGGTCGCGGTTGGCGGCAAGGGTGGAGCAGCCGGCAATGGAGGGACGGCGAGCGCAACCAACACAGGGATCATCACCACGCTCGGAGCGCAATCTGATGGCATCTTCGCTCAGAGCGTCGGCGGCGGCGGCGGCGCGGGCGGTGCGGCAAGCGCGGTAGGCTCCGCGAATGACGACACCCAGGTCCAAAGTACGATTGGGGTCGGCGGCAAGGGCGGCGCGGCTGGAAACGGTGGGAACGTCAGCGTCGTGAACGGCGCGGGCGGTATGATTTCGACTATGGGTTACACTGCGTTCGGCATCTACGCGCAAAGCGTCGGCGGCGGCGGCGGCGAAGGCTCTATGGCTGGAACAGTCGATGGCTCACTCAAAAGCCTGGGCGTCAATGTCGGCGGCAGCGGCGGTGCCGGCGGCGACGGCGGAGCCGTGAATGTTGTCGTCGGCGACGGAAAAACCGACAGCAGTATTTCAACCTACGGCGATAACGCCATCGGCATCCTCGCGCAGAGCGTTGGCGGCGGCGGCGGCGTCGTGAAGATGATGACGACCAGCGAGGTCTACAACCCGGTCAAGAACGCCCAGGGCCGTCTTGGCGACATTCATGGTCTTTCGCTTGGGTACAGCGGAACGAGCGGCGGCGGCGGCGCAGGCGGGAGCGTCGGTATTACAGTGAGCAGCGCGATCACAACTAAGGGCAATGATGCGCATGGCATTGTGGCGCAATCGATCGGCGGCGGCGGCGGCCTGGTCGTTGGGGGCCAACTTATTGACGACGGCTCGCAGGGCGGCGCCGGCGGCGCGACCGGGAATGGTGGCCTTGTGACAGTCGACCTTCAACAGGGTGCGACCATCAATACGTACGGCAATGGCGCCTATGGAATATTGGCTCAAAGCATCGGAGGCGGCGGCGGCGTTGCCGGCGATCTATCTGCCGCGACGCAATACGGTGTGGGCACCAGCATAGGGATCAAGTCCAACACGGGTAACGGA
Organism: Alphaproteobacteria bacterium; assembly: GCA_965276835.1. GTDB lineage: Bacteria > Pseudomonadota > Alphaproteobacteria > BOG-932 > Roseiterribacteraceae > BOG-932. The sequence continues at coordinate 4,256,486 of OZ255631.1, read as the reverse complement.
AATGCGGTCCAGGTCAGCCTGGATCATGCGGCCGTCGCTACCAGCGGCAACGATGCTGTCTCCATTTTCGCGCAAAGCATCGGCGGCGGCGGCGGACTCCTGAGCTACAAAACTAGTGACGCTGCAGCAGGGGTCGGGGCGCTCGGTAGCGCAGGTGGCAAAGGCTCCGGCGGATCGATCAAGGTATCCCTCACCGGTGGATCTACAGCGACGGCGACGGGGGCTGGTTCGACCGCGATCTTGGCCCAAAGCGATGGCCAATCCTCAAGCTCGATCTCGATTTCCATCGATCAGACGTCAGACGCCTCGAGCGACAGTTCAGGCGGCGACGTCGCGACCATCCGGTTATTGGGCGGCACAGGAAATCAGATCGTCAATGCGGGTACTATCAAAAATGCCGCCGCGAATGGTGCCGCCATCCTGACCGACAGCCCCGGAAGCAACACAACCCTTGTGAACTCTGGCTCCATCACCGGCAACATAATCTTCAACAATGGCGCGGGCAGCGTCATCGACAACCAGCTTGGTGGAACCATCGTTGGAAACATTAATCTGACCGGCGCGAGCGGCAGCGGAACCATCAACAACTCCGGGACCATCAAGACGACGGGGCTCGCTCTGGGCAGCGCCGGCATCCTGGTCAACTTCGGAACGCTCGATATCGCCGGGCCGGCTCCCGGTGCTACGACAATCCTTCAGGGCAACTATCAACAGAAAGTGGGCGGCAAGCTGCTTGTCAGCGCCGATTTCGGCAAAGGCATCGCCGACAAGCTGGTCGTGACGAACAATGCAGACCTCGACTCGAAAAGCACAATCCTGGTCGATGTAACGAACTGGCAGAAAGGCAGCGCGTTGGTCCTGGCGGCCGGCGGCACCCTGCGCCAGGACGTGCCGGGCGCTGCGGCCAGCAATCCCAGCACTGTTTTCTCGCTGAAAACGGTCCAAAGCGGGAATTCGCTTTCAGTCCAGACAGTTTCCGAACTCGTGCCGGCAGCTGCCGGCTTCAATGCTACCCAGCAGGGGATTGCCGCCATTCTGCAGCAGGCCTGGAACAACAAAGCGGGATTTGTCGGCACACAGGCGCTTGGAACGATTGCAAGCTCGCAATCATATCTCGCCAGTCTGCGCAGCCTGGCCGGTACGTCAGTCGGCGGCGTTGTCGCGGCAAAGCAGGCGGCGAGCGAGCACTTTGTTGACAATATGGTCAACTGCAAAAAACCAGAGGGCGATCCGATGCCGTCGGTAGAGGATACCTGCGGATGGATGCGTGTGACCGGCTTCCGGAGTAGCCTTGACGACACGGGGGGAGACCCAGGCTATCAGCAAGATGCCGTTACATATCAACTCGGCGGTCAACTCGAAGTATCGCCGGGCTGGTTCGTCGGCGGGTCGCTTGGCTATGAAAGCAGCTGGCTGAATGGCGACGATGACGGCGCCAGGGTGTCTGGCCAAGCTTTGCTGGCAGGATTGATGCTCAAGCGTCAGAGTGGACCTTGGGAGTTCACAGGTGTCATTGACGGCGGAAACAGTTGGTACAAAAGCCAGCGGCAGATCACCGTCGGCACGCTTAGCGGAGACGCCGATGCGTCGCTCCGCGTCGGCCACGCCGGCGTCCATCTACGAGCCCAATATCTGGCAACTTTCGGTGACTGGTACGTAAAGCCATATATGACCGTTGCAGCAATCTATCGAAGTGCCTCCGGCTACAGCGAGAGTGGGTCATCGCCATTCAGTCTGAATGTCAAATCCAGCAGTGACACCACCGGGAGTATCGCGCCGATGGTGGAACTGGGCCACGCAGACGGCATGACACAGTGGGGTATGCTGCGAGGTTATGTCGGGCTTGGTGCATCGTTCTATATCAATAACGATTGGGCGAGCCAGGCGGGCTTCGAACAGGCGCCCGCCGGAACTGGTTTCTTCACCGCGACATCGAGGTTGCCGGACGCCGTTGCGAAGGTGGACATCGGGCTCGATCTGTTCACGGTCGATGGCGTGGACGCGCGCTTGACCTATAACGGACGCATCGCTCCCGGCTATTCGTCGCACGCAATCACGGGCCGACTGACTTATGACTTTTGAACTGCCAATCAAACCGTTGACCACGCCTTCGTGATCGCCACCGGTAATCATGATTGACTCTGATCCGCGAGTTTCTGGCGTCTTCGAAGTAAGAGCTTCGTCCACTTTCACTATTAAAGCGCTTTCGCTATCGAGAGTTTCCCATGCTTACGTTATTTTCTTACCCTGGACTGTTCGGTGTAGCTGATAACAATCCATTTGGGCTTAAGGTGTATGCTTTCCTTAAGTTGAGCAACATACCGTTTCGCCACGAGCAGATTTTTGACGCGTCGACGGCTCCGCGAGGTCAGCTCCCTTATCTAATCGACGATGATAAGGTCGTTGGTGATAGCGATACGATCATTGACTATATAATTACGCAAAAACGGCTCGACGCCGATGCGGCGCTCACACCAAATCAGCTTGATTTGCAGTTGCTTGTCGGACGAATGCTCGATGACCTTTATTGGGTGATGTCCTATTCGCGGTGGAAGGACGATCGTTTCTGGCCGTTATTCCGCGACGCGATGCTGCGGGCTCATACCAATCTCAAACTCGGGGACATGGACGGGGCTCGCGAATATAATTTCAAACGGTATCAATTTCAGGGAATCGGACGATTTGAACCTGAAGCAGCTTATGCTCGAGGAGTTAAGGATTTACAGGTGCTGGCAAACTTGGTGCCGGAAAGTGGATTTGCATTTGGCTCACATCCAAATAGCATTGACGCAGCAATCTACGGATTTATTGCCAACATATATTTCTTTGATATCGACACGCCTCTGAAGGCTTTTGTCGAGCGGAATTTTAATCTCGTCCGGCACTGCGAAGACGTCCATCAAATTGTTGGAGGCTAAGCTTCTACTTATCGATATAATCAGGCTACCTGAAGTGAGGTGACGACCGAGGAATTTTTTTCGTCTACTTCGCCTTGTTTGAATGGTTTTTTGGGCGTCGTGAGACTTAGCGGGATTACGTCGTAATTCGCCAATCAATATCTAGGTGTTTTCCTTAAAACGCGTCGGAGGACGCTGAATGGAAGGGATCGCGGCGTCGAGTATAGCGCGCCGATCGCCATCTCTCGGCGGATATATGCGGACCTGATTGATCATTTGCTTAGTGAGCTTTGCGGCCGCGCCTTCAGCGACCACATTACGGTCCCACCCCTCCGTGTAGACGGCCCCCCACGGGCCGAGATCGACAATTGTCGTGTACCAGTCGATATCGAGCGGCAGCATATTCTCGCCAAGCAGATCGCAAACGACGTTGCGTCCGGCATAACGGCCCATCGGCCGGGCATGTTGGCATGACATGACCGATATATGCGTCTTATCAATTTTGAACCACGCTGCGTCACCGGCGGCGAATTCTGCTCTCCTGCCGGAAACACGCATGAAATGATCCACCGGCAGACGTCCAAAACCGTCACGCGTCCCAGGGAAAAGATCGGTCAAAGGGTTGGCGCGCATCCCCGCGCACCAAATCACTGTCTCGGCGTCAATGCGTTCACCGCTGGCCAAAATGACACCCAACGAATCAACAATGATGACTTCAGTGCTCGGACGGCATTCCACCCCTAGTGATTGAAGCGCCCGGGCTATGACGGATCGCGCGCCCGCTCCCATGTCTGAGCCAATATGCGATTGACGGTCGGCCAGAATGACGCGCGGAACGACGGCGGCGTCACTGCTAGCAAAAGCCAACCGCAGCCTTTCAGGTAGCTCGCTTGCAACCTCTATCCCGGTTGGTCCGCTGCCGACGACCAGTGCAGTAGCGCGGCTTGACGATTCCGGATGATTGGGCAAGGAGACAATGTGGTTGTGCAGTCGTTCCGCTGCTTCGTATGTATCGACGTCGAACGCTGCTTCTAGCCCGGGAATCGCCGGGCGCGGGAGACGACTTCCCAATGCGAAAACCAAGCGGTCATAGCTGAGCTTCTGCGCCGTCTTCTCGGAAACGCAGGTGACAGTCCTCTGTTCGAGATCGATGTCGGTGACGTCCGCTGCGAGGTGCCGAACGCCTACCGGCCCGAGTACTGTTGCCAAAGGTATTATGGTGTCGGTTAGATCCGCTTCGTAGTTTCGCACCCGAATGGAATGTGTTGCTCTGCGATCGATAACGAGCACTTCAATCTCGTTCGCGTCGATGCCGCGCAAATCCAATTCGCGAGCAGCGCCAATCGCACTCCAAAGACCGGCAAACCCAGCGCCTAAAACAAGGATACGTTGCATCGGGCAGTGTCTCAGTTTGAATCTAACGGTCGAAGGTGGGTCACCTTACGGTGGACGCATCGGGGAAACCCTCTGGCGTCGCAATCTCGGTCGTGCCGTCACTTTCCCGCAGATAATATCTGCATTCTAATTGCTTCGATCGGTGTCCGCTATCGGGGATCGCCGAACCAATGTGTGATTGGCAATGTTGGGCCGACAGCGGGAGCCGGAGCGATCCAGATATCTCTAATTTTAAGCCTGCACCCAGCAAGTTAAGATTTACCTCAGCCACTCTATTATCAAGCGTGTATGAGCCAAGAGGCTTAATATTGCATCAAAAGGGTTCGAATTGAGGCTCATGTTGCCCGATATTTTTCCGATGCTCGGTCGAATCTCGTTAACCTGACAAAACTCCACCACGTTATTTCAGATTGAAGCCGAAGACCTGCCCCTCGGCCGGCATCAAGCCATGCACCGTCTTAGGCTCGGCAGGTTCGACCGTCAGCTGCCCGCCACCTTCATAACGGTCGTCGGCCTCGGCCGGGGTATCCTTGACGCGCCCCTCCGGGGTCTGGGTATCGAAGACGAACGGCAGACCGATCGCGTTCAGGGTCGAAGGCCGGTCCATGACCTGGAAATGCAGATGAGGAACTGCTGACGATCCGGTATTGCCGACCTGCCCGATGGTCTGGCCCGCGGTCAGCATGACCCCGGGCTTGATGCCGCTCGGAATGCTTCCCAGCCGCAAATGCGCGTAGAGTATGAAGCGCCCGTTGCCGATATCCTGGATGATATGATTTCCGGCGGCGTTGGATGCCGTGACGCCGACCGGCGGCCCCGGTACCTGTTCGGGCATGCCGGTCTCAACCTCCACCACCTTGCCGGCCGCCGCCGCCAGGACCGGCGTGCCGAAGAACGACCAGGATTTCAGATCCTTAACCTGCCCGGTGCAGCATCCGCCGCCTTTCCTGAGCTGGACGAAGTCGATGGCGAACTGCTCGGGCGATTTCAGGTCGCCATTGGCGGGCAGGGTGGCTCCGCGATGGGCGTTGACCGTCTCGCAGCAACCGTTGCCGTCCCACCAGCCGTGGCCGACCAGCGGTGGCCGCAGGACGACCGGCTCATCGCAGTTGACGGTGATTGGGTCGGTTAGGCCAACAGTCCTCACCCCTGTCTTGGTATTGGTGATCGCGATGCGGTGGGACAACTGCGCCGGCACCGCATCGCCGTCTTTATAGGCGACGTCGAAGAACATCACGCCGAATCCGCCGGCCGGCACCGTGCTGGAATAACGCGCCCCGTCGCTCTGACCTGCGGTTGCGGGGATGCCGAACAGCCGGACCTTCCCGGTAATCGCCTTTCCATCCCTGTCCACCGGCTGGTTGCGACCGGTGTCCGTATAACCCTTCGCGGGATCGACCGGTGCAACGCTGTCCACCGTGACTGACGCGTCCTGCAGATTGCTGACCTCTGCGGCATAGGATAGGTGCGTCAGCCCGTCGGTCGCTGCCACAGGCGTCAGCGACGGATCCAGGATGCGAAGGGTGAGCGGCGTCAAATTGATCGCCGGACCTGTCACGGCGGTCGACCCCGCAGAACACGCCGTCCGGGCCGATGAGGTTCCGGTCAGCCCGCACACCAAGACTACGAGGATCGGCGCTCGCAGCAATCCCTTCATGACGTCGCTCCATTCAACTTAGGGCACTCCACAGGACACAACAGTACCGGCGCAGTTGCAAGGCATAGTGTCGGGGCAAACCGTTCCGACCGCCATCCCAAACTTCGTCGTCAAATCGCCGTGATCCGGCCCGGTTGCCGATGCCGGCATTGCTCCTTTGGGTATCCGTGAACCTACGGCCTATGGCTCATAAAGGTTTGAGGCGGCGTAGACCCAGAAGCCGCAGCGCCTCGTCGCGAGCCTCCTCTGGAGTCCAGGGAGCGCCATGGCGGCCAATCGTCATCCATCGCAGACGACCCCGCTCGGTTCGGTATTGCAAAAAATACGACTTTGCGTCGCTCGGCCGGCGCCGAAGACCGAACCCAGGAATATCACTGTCCCAAAGAAACGCATCTCCGGCACCAACCGGTAAACTATCCACGGATCACTTGGTAATTCTCGTCTTTCGGTTAAGGCTCATGCCTTTTTCTTTGCATTCGCTCGGAACTCACACGCAAAGCGGCAACGAGACGTCTCTTTCGAGAGTGGATGGCATGCGTCGCCAATTCCCCCCAAAGCAAACGTTTCGAAGAATCTGCTTCCGTTTCAGTTGACACTTGTCTACTGAATAGTCATCTGTTTAGCGACGTTCGGCCGTCGTCGCGATCGTCATCCGCGCCCGGCCCCTGTCGTCCAACAGAGGAGGATCAGAATGCCGGCCGTTCAGCCCATCGCGATGAAGTATCGCGTTCCCGAGATCGCCTTTCCCAAAGGCTGGTATTGCGTCGCCGAATCGCATGAGCTTGGCGCCGACATGTTGCTGCCGGTCAGCTATCTCGACCAGCAGATGGTCGTCTACCGAACCGCCGACGGCAAGGCTCAGGTCGCCGACGCCTATTGCCCGCACCTGGGCGCGCATCTCGCCTCCCACGACGGCTGTGTCGCCGGCGGGACGCTGACCTGCCCGTTCCACAAATGGCAATTCGACGGTGCGACTGGCCGCGTGACGCAGATCCCCTATTCCAAGGTTCTGCCGCCGGCGAGTGTCGGACTGACGCTCTATCCGACGCGGGAAGTCGATGGGATGGTGCTCCGCTGGTATCATCCGCATGACGCGGCGCCCGATCACGAGCCCTTCGCCAACAGCGCCTTTCATAACGACAAATGGGTGCTGTATGGCGAAAAGACCTGGACCACGACGGCCCCGTTCCGCGACATTCTGGAGAATCTGTTCGACACCGCGCATATCGTCGAATTGCATAACGGCGCCCGCGTGCCGAGCGTCGCCGCGGTCGAACGCCAGCCATACGGGCTTTCAGTCGACTATATTCTCAATCCCGGCGACGGCGGCACCGCGCCGGCCGGCATGACGTGCAATTTCACCGGCGTGACCCTGCTGAGCCAGACATTCGAGGGCCAGGGTTTTACGTCATTGAACATGCATTCCTTTACGCCGCTTGACGACGAGCGCTTCCTGCAGAAGAGCCGGCTCTATCTCAAGGACATGGGGTCGCCGGAATTGCTCGATCAGGTCGGTCGCCCTTTTCTCGACCGCTTTTGCTATGAGGTCGAGCAGGACTTCAAGGTGCTCGACTTCAAGAAGCACTTGCCCAAGCCAAAGCTCTGCGCCGGCGACGGCCCGATCGGCAAGTTCCGCGAATATGCCGAGACCTATTATGCCTAGCTATTGGGCGGGATCGAAATAACAGAGCGACCAAGGCTCATGGAGAATATCGCCGTCCAGGCCAGACACGGTTGAGCATCGCGATCCCGCGTGGTCCCACCAGCAAAAGGCTCAACCGGAAACGGATGGGCCTTTTTCGTTTTCCTCCGCCACCCTCACCCCAGCTTCAGCGCGCCGAAGCTGGCGGCGTCGTTGCGGCACAGGACCTTCATTTCGGTGAAGTCGTCGAACGCCTCGATCGAATATTCGCGGCCGACGCCGGATGCTTTCACCCCGCCGAACGGCAGGCCGACATCGCCGGCGATGGCGTTGAGGCCGACGCTGCCGGTGCGCAGCCGCCGCGCGACGCGTTCGACCCGCGCCATGTCTGCGCCAAAGACCGCACCGGACAGGCCGTAGGCGCTGTCGTTGGCGATGGCGACCGCCTCGTCATCGCCGTCATAGGGAATGGCGGCTAATATCGGACCGAAAATCTCTTCCCGCGCGATCCGCATGTCGTTCGTGACATCGGCGAATAGGGTCGGCTGGACATACCAGCCGCTGTCCAAACCCGGTGGGCGTCCGCTGCCGCCAACCACCACGCGCGCGCCTTCCGCGATACCGGCCGCGATATAGGATTCGACGCGGTTTTGTTGCCGCTCGGCGACCAGCGGACCGACGATCGTGTCGGGCGCAAGCGGGTCGCCGACCTTGAGCCGGCCGACGGCGGCGGCGAGCGCACCGACGAACTCGTCGTAACGCGCCCGCGGCAGCAACACACGGGTCAACGCGGCGCATGCCTGGCCGGAATAGGCCATGCAGCCCAGGCTGATGAAGGTCGCGGTCGGCTCCAGCGCTGCATCGTCGAGCACGATCGCGGCCGACTTGCCGCCAAGCTCAAGCGTCACCCGCTTCAGCGTCTTGGCGCAGCTTGCGGCGATTTCGTGACCCGCCGCGGAGCTTCCGGTGAACGAGACCTTGTCGATGCCGGGATGGTTGACAAGATGCCGCCCGGCATCGCGGCCCGCCGGCACGATGGAAAGCACACCGGGCGGCAGGCCGGCGCGTTCGAACGCCTCCGCCAATGCGAAACTCGACAGCGGCGTTTCGGGCGGCGGCTTCAGCACCATGGTGCAGCCGGCGAGAAGCGCCGGCACGATCTTGCCGATCGGCTGCAACAGCGGACCGTTCCAGGCGGTGACCGCGCCGACGACGCCGACCGGCTCGCGCAGGATCGTACCGCGATTGCCGAACATGCCGTCCCGCCGCTCCTCGAAGGAAAAGCGCGCGGCGGCTTCGATGTAGAAATCGAGGATCGCGAGCGCGGAGCCGCAGGAATTGACCGCGATAGCGACGCCGTTCTCCCGGGTCGAGAGCGTGTTCAACGCATTCGCGTTGCCGGCCATGTCGTCGCGCACGCGCCGCATGACCGCGACGCGGTCTGCCACGCTCATGCGCGGCCATGAGCCGGTGTCGAAAGCCGCCCGTGCCTCCGCCACCGCGCGATCGATATCGGCGACCTGGCCTTCGGGCGCCGAGCCGAGGATTTCGCCGGTCGCGGGCGAGCGCACGGTCAGCCGGCTATCGCTCGAAGGCTCGACCCAGCGTCCACCGATATAGAGACAATCGTAATTCTTCATCATCGTGTTCCTTTCGAATGCGCGGTCCTAGGGGCCGCCGCTCACCTTCATGTCGGTACCGGTGACAAACCCGCCCTGAGGACTGGCCAGATACATCACCGCATGGGCGACGTCGGCGGGCCGGCCGGCACGGCCGATATGGTTGGGGGCCAGCGCGGCGACCGCCTTTTTTTCGATCTCGTCCCATTCCGTGCCCCAATCGAACTGTTGGGACAGTTGGCGGAACCAGCCTTCGACGCCGGCGGTCAGGATCACGCCAGGGCTGATCGAGTTGACGGTAACCCCGGTACCGGCCAACGCCAACGAGAGACCGACGGTCATGTTGTTGAGCCCGGCCTTCGCCGCCGCATAGTCTGGAATGATCAGGTTGGGGCGGTGGGAAACCAGGCTGCTGATCTGGATGATGCGGCCCCAGCCGCGTTCCTTCATGCCAGGCGCAAAGCGCTGGATCATGCGGATGGCGCAGACGACGTTGCCGTTATAGGTCTTGAGCCACTCCTCGGGCTTCGCATCGAAGAACGTCGCCTGGCCCGCGCCGGCGGATTCGCCGCCGGCATTGTTGACCAGGATATCGATGCCGCCCAGGGCAGCGTCAGCCGCATCGCAAACGGCGGTGGCCTGATCGTCGAGCATCAGATCGCCGATCGCGACACGCGCTTCGCCGCCCGCCGCGCGGATTTCGGATGCGACGCGCTCAGCCCGCTCGGCATTGCGGCCATGAATCACGAGCCGGGCGCCTTCGCGGGCCATCCGCTTGGCTATAGCCTCGCCAAGGCCCGAGCTGCTGCCCGTCACAAGGGCGCGCTTGCCCGCCAATTCCCCAGCCATAACTTCCCCTGTCGCTATTTTTAGTAGGCCAGCGCCATTCCGTCGGCGCGCATTTCGCTGGCGGCGGACCAGACGCGGTCCTGGCCGTTCATCCGGTATTCGATACACTCATAGCGGCCAAACCCGCCATCGGATTCGCCCATCGGCCAGCCGAGCGCGATCAGCGCCTGGCGCGTTGCCGCCGGCACGCCGCTTTCCAGCCGCAGCACGCCAAGCGGCCCGAGGCCCGCGATATCCTCGCCCATCGACTGCGACGAACCCTCATGGTGCCAGCGCGGGCTGTCGCCTGCCGCCTGGATGTCCAGCCCGTAATCGACGCGGTTCACGATGATCTGGGTCTGGCCCTGGGGCTGCATGTCGCCGCCCATGACCCCGAAGCTCATCCAGGGTTGCCCGTCCTTGGTGGCGAAACCGGGGATGATCGTCTGGAACGGCCGCTTGCCCGGCGCATAGATGTTCGGGTGTCCATCCTGGAGGGAGAACAGCTCGCCGCGATCCTGGAACATGAAGCCCAATGTCTGCCAGTCGGCGCCCTTGCCCGGCGCATCCGATACCAGCCCGGATCCCATGCCGCGGAAATTGGACTGGATCATCGACACCATCATCCCGTCCTTGTCCGACGTCGTGAAATAGGTCGTATCGCCATGGCTCGGCGCCTGGCCGGGATAGACCGGCGTCAGGATCTTGTCGGGCCGGATCAGCTTCGCCCGGTCGGCGGCATAGGGTTTCGAGTTCAGCCAGTCGGTCGGCACCTTGGTGAAATTCGGATCGGCGTAATAGCGGGCGCGATCCTCATAGGCCAGCCGCTTCGCCTCGGCTTGCAGATGGATCGACAGCGGCGATTGGAAGCCCGCACCCTTGAGATCGAAAGTCTCCAGGATGTTCAGCATCTGAAGAGTGGCCAGCCCCTGCGTATTGGCGGCCATGCCATGGACATCGACGCCGCGATAATTGGTGACCAGCGGCGTGTTCCACTCGGAATGATGGCGCGACAGGTCGGCGTAGGACAGCCAGCCGCCGATCCGCTTGAAATAGCCGTCGATGGCCTTGGCGATCGGGCCGGCATAGAAGGCGTCGCGGCCGCCGGCGGCAATCATGCGGTAGGTTTTGGCGAGGTCGGGATTGCGGAACACGTCGCCCTCGCCGGGTGCCTTACCGCCGGGCATCCAGACATGCGCGGCGTTGGCGGTTTCCTCGATAGGCACGCCGGGCCGCATGAAGATCGCCATGTTGCGCTTGATGTAATAGCCGATGATCTGCGGCACCGGGACGCCGCTTTCGCACAGATGGATCGCGGGCTTGAACAGCTCTGCCCATTTCAGCTTGCCGTAGCGCTGATGCAGCGACCACCAGGCGTCCAGTGCGCCGGGCGTCGAGACCGTTATCGCGCCGACTTTGGGCAGCACGCCGTTCACCGCGCGGGATCGCGCGGTTTCCAGCGACAGACCCTGTGGCGAGCGGCCGGAGCCGGCGAGCCCGACGACCGTCGCCTGTTTCGGATCCCAAATCATCGCGTAACAGTCGCCGCCGAGACCCGAACTGACCGGTTCCAGGAAGCCCAGGCAGGCATTGGCGGCAATCGCGGCATCGGCCGCCGAACCGCCTTTTTTCAGCGTTTCGATGGCCGCCAACGTGGCCAAGGGGTGTGCCGTGCCGGCGGCGCCGGACAGTCCGAAGGCCGCCGAACGGGTGGAGAAACTGGCGCCCGACGGGCGATCCCCGGCATGGACATCGGGCCGGTCGAAAATATCCGCGCCCGGCGGCTGGAACTTCGGCAGTTCCTTGGTTTCGGGCGCCGCCGGTTTCGGCGTCGGCCCCTGTTGGGCCAGGACGGTCGCGGAAAGCGCCGTTACGGGGAGGGCGGCGAGAAACGACCTGCGGCGCATAGCAGCCTCTGCATTTGACAGCACTGACGAAGAGTGCGGCGGCGGCCCGGTTGCGTCCAGTGCACAATTTTACCAGGGAACCGGGCCGTCATCCGCGAAGAAACCGGCTGTCGGGCCGTCATCGTCCAGAGTCGCGAGATGGACGATGATGGCCGCACCTTCCTCGGGCGTTCGGGTTCCGTTGAACCGGCTGAGCGCGCTGTAGACATAGCCGGGACTGGCGGCATTGACCTTGATGCCGTCGGCGCGGAAGGCATTCGCGAACAGAACGGTCACCCCGTTCAGTGCAACCTTCGACAGGCAATAGGCATAGGGCATCATGACTCCGGACATCTGGCCGTTCGGGTTGGCAAGGTCGGTCAGGCAGCCCGCGCCGCTGGACACGAAGACCACCCGCGCCCCACCGGCCTTGCGCAGCAGCGGCGCGGCAAGCTGGGTCAGCCGGGCGGGACCGTGGGCATTGGTTTCCATCGACAGGCGGATGATCTCAGGGTCGGCCGAGACGGCATCGGCGCCGTCCAAGGCAACGCCGGCATTGTTGACCAGCACGTCCAACCGGCCATGGGCCATTTCTACGGTCTTGAGCACGGCGACGAGCGTTGCCTCCTCGGTGACGTCGAGTTCGACCGGGCGGATATCGCCGAACTGGGTGGCCTCGGCTGCCGCGGCCATCCCCTTGGCCGGGTCGCGGCTGCCGAGATAGACGGTCATGCCCTTGGCCGCCAAATCCTTGGCGACGGCATAGCCGATGCCCGTGTTTGCCCCTGTGACCAATGCGATTTTTCCCGCCATGATGGTTCCTTTGATGTCTAAGCGGTCGCAGAGCGCTTTCGCCGCCGGCCGTTAGCGAATATATTTCACTTCGGAAAACTTTAGCACAGCGCGATCAAAGCCGATCAGCGAGGAAATCATGGACGACCAGCGGACGGACATTCCCGAAGACGACGATGCGGTGCGGACGATCGAGGCGAAACCGCCGTCGCATCGTTATGCGCGCGGCTGGTACTGCCTGGGCGTTGCTGCAGACTTCAAGGACGGCAGTCCCCATAAGCTGAACGCCTTCGGCACCAAGCTGGTGGTGTTCCAGGGCGAGAGCGGCACGCTGAACGTGCTGAACGCCTATTGCCCGCATATGGGCGGCGACCTGTCGGAGGGTGAGGTCAAGGGCGAGTCGATTGCCTGCCCGTTCCATGACTGGCGCTGGGGCGGCGACGGCAAATGCACACTGATCCCCTATGCCCGTTACGTGCCGCCGCGGGCACGAACGCAGTCCTGGCCGACGATGGAACGCAACCAGCAGTTGTTCGTCTGGAACGATCCGGAAAACGGCGAGCCGGACTGGGACATCATCCCGGACCTGGCCGACAAGTTCGCCAAAGGCTGGAGCGTGCTGACCTGGAAGTCGGAGGTGATGGAGACCAATGTCCGCGAGCTAATCGACAACATGTCCGATCTCGCCCATTTCTTTTACGTCCATGGCGAGGGAAAACGCCTGGGCCCGTCTTACTTCAAGAACATTTTCGACGGCCAGATCGGCTATCAATATATGGAGTTTCACGAGAAAGGCACGATCCTGCGGCATGATCCCGGCGTGCCGTTCACCGGGACCGCCGACGACATTGTGCCGGGCAATTTCCGGTCGGAAGGCGTCTATTACGGCCCGGCCTATATGCTGAACCCGCATTGGCGGAACGGGCCGGAGGGACAGATGGAATCCATCCTGTTCAATGCCCACTATCCAATTACAGCCAATAGTTTCATGCTGCATGTCGGCGTAATCGTGAAGGACGATCCATGCCTGACGGCGGAGCAGAACGCCGAGCGCGCCGCCGTGATCGCAAGCTATCAGCAAGGGGCGTTCTATCAGGACGTTCATATCTGGAAAACCAAGACGCGGGTCGACAACCCGTTGCTGTGCCATGCCGACGGACCGATCTATCAACTGCGCCGCTGGCACGACCAGTTCTATCGCGACGCCGCCGATGTCGATCCGCTGATGACCAAACGCTTCGAATGGACGGCGGATCTAAGCTTCGCCAACGAGGTGTGGGACCGGCAGATGGTCGAGAACCTGGAGCGCGCGGCGCGAAAGTCCGCCTAACCGCGCGAGCGGGAGGATCGCCGCTTCCGGTATTTCTTTTTGGGTGCGGCCGGCGACGGTTTCCCGTCGCCGCAATGCTGTGACGCTTGGGCAAAGGCGGGATCGCCGGCCCGTTCCACCGACAGCGTGCGCGCCTGAGGGGCGACCCGGGCATAGAGATCGACCTTCGCCGGCTCGGTTTCCGGCGGCTGCCCGGCGGCACCCTCAAGATCCGCCTGACGCACGATGTGACAGTGGAAACTCTGCGGCGGCGGAGCCGCCTTGGTGACCATGTGCCGGCTGCCGTGCACCGCCTTACGCGGCTTATGCGCTTGATGGGCCGGCTTCGGTGCAGCCGGGCGCGGTTCCACCGGTTCAGGCGCGCTTAATTCGGATTGGGCAGGCGTTGGCTCCACGGCGACAGAAACCGGGGCGGTGGCCGTGGGCGGCGCTTCGGTGCCGGCGCAACCGGTCAACAGCAGGCAAAGCAATGTCGCCGCGCCATACATGGCAACGGGACGACCTGCTTTCAGTGCCGCGGCGCGCTGCAAACAGCTCTCCCGATCTTGAGAACAAACACCACCGAGCGCGATGCGAATCACGCGTGCGACAGTCTAGCATAGGATCGGAAGTGGAAGGCGGCGGATGCCTGCCCGGCACCCTTTAGTGCATGGCGATGATCCGGCCGCGTACCTTGCGGTCGGCGACATCCTGCAGCCCGTCGGCGATATCGTCGAAGCCGATCTGGTGGTCGATCACCATCTTGATCTTACCGGCGGTGTAGAGATCGCACAGATGCTTGTGCATCGCCTGCATGAATTCCGGCGGGAAACCGCCGGCCAGTGCGCCGACGATCGAGATGTTCTTCAAGGTCAATGTCTGGGGCGAGATCACGCCCCAGCGGCCGCAGGCGAAGCCGATGGGCAGCAGGCGTCCCTCCGAGGCGCAGCAATCGGCCGATTTCTCGAACATCTCACCACCCACGGGATCGAACACGAGATCCGCGCCGCGCCCGTCGGTGGCGTCATTGACCGCCTGTACCCAGTCGCCGGCCGTATGGTCCAGCGCGATATCGGCCCCCAGATCCTTGCAGACCGCGGCCTTGTCCGCGCCGCCCGCGGTCGAGATCACCTTGGCGCCCAGCGCCTTGGCAAGCTGGATCGCGGCGAAACCGGTGCCGCCGGCCCCGCCATGCACCAGCACGGTCTCGCCCGCGACAAGCTTGCCGCGCCGCACAAGCCCGGCATAGGCGGTGTGATAGGCGATGGTGAAGCCGCACGCCTCCACATCCGGCATGCCGGCGGGCACGGGATAGACCATCATCTCATAGGTCTTGCAGCTGTCGGCGAAGGCGCCGTGACCCATGGTGAAGACAGCGACGCCCATCACCTTGGCGCCGACAGGCGTCATGGTGCCGGGACCCGCTTCCGTCACGGTGCCGACGAATTCGAGGCCGGGCACGAAAGGCAACGGCGGCGTCAGCGGATAGACCCCGCGGCACAGCAGGACGTCGGGCAGCGCCAGTGCGCTGGCGATCACATGGCAGTTAAGCTGACCGGGCCCCGCCGGCTCGAGGTCGATCTCGACCTGCTTCAGAATTTCCTTCGGTTCGCCCTGCCCGTTGACCTGCCACGCACGCATCGTTCCCTCCCAAAATCGATTGGCCCGATGGTGAGGGGTTTGACGCCGCCGGTCAAGTTAATCAGACGCCGACGGATGATTTATTGGAAGCTTCCGATCAGCTTTCCTGCTTGATCACGGCCTGGGTTTTGAGGATGTCACGCAGCAGATCGTCGATGCCGGCGGTCAGGAATTTCATCGCGGTTTCGTCGGTGAACTTGCCGTCCGTCATCTTCTGGAAAACGCTGCCGATCACCGCCTGCGGACGCAGCACGACCAGGGCGGCGATGGCGGTCAGGGTTTCGTTCAACTGAATCTGCGCGCGCACGCCGCCGGTGCTGGCGGGCGACACGGTGACGGTGAGGACCGGCTTGCCAGTCAACCGGGCCTTGCCATAGGGGCGCGAGGCCCAATCCAGGGCGTTCTTCAGCACGCCGGACATGCCGTAATTATATTCCGGCGAGGAAATGACCACGCCGTCCGCGCTTTCGATTGCTTCGCGGAAAGCAGCGACGGCCGGCAACGGCGGCTCGACATCCATGTCCTGGTTGTAGAGCGGCAGGTCGTCGAGCGGGAACAGCGTCATCGTCGCCTTGTCGGCAACCGCATCGGCCAAAGCGGTCAGCACCGCGGTGTTGGTCGATGCCTTGCGCAGGCTGCCGGAGATGGCGAGAAGACGCGGCTTGCTCATAAATTCTTCCTTAGTGGACGGCGTGTCGATGCAATAGATTACCGTGCCTGGGCAATACCGTCTTGATCCGGAGCGCAGCAAAAATGAGCGTCTGCACAAACAAGACAACCCCCGTGACCATGATCTCGACCTGCAACGGCGTGAAGCCGGCAAGGGTCAGCACGGTGGGCGCGACGTTTTTCGCGCGCTCGGGAATATGAAGAACCGCCGCGGTTGAGACGGCGGCGTGGGCGAGGTGATCGAGGCCAAGGGTAATCATGATGCAGGTTCCTGTCGTTCCGGCCGGGAAACCGGTGGATTACACATAACCACGCACCCTGCCGGTGATTAGCCGGCCAATTCGAAACTCACCGTTTCGTTTTTGGAATAGGTCAATGCCCCGTCAGCGTGGCACGATGCGTCGCCTTTATGCGCTTGGCGATCGACCAGCGATGCACCTCCGACGGGCCGTCATAGATGCGGAAGGCCCGGATATCGCGGAAAATCTGCTGCACCGGCGTGTCGTCGGTAACGCCCGCGCCGCCCATGATTTGCACCGACCGGTCGGCAACGCGGAACAAAGCCTCCGACACCGCGACCTTGGCACGTCCGGACACGGCAGTGTCGTCGCGCAGCGGCCCGTGCCGGTCCAGCACCCAGGCGGCATGGTCGATGGTCAGCAGCGACTGATGCAGGTCGATCTCGTTGTCCGCCAGCATGAAACCGACGCCTTCATGGTCGATCAGCGCCTTGCCGAAGCCTTGGCGGTGATAGGCATAGTCGGTCGCGATGGCATGCGCCCTGTTGGCCGCGCCCCACCAGCGCATGCAATGGGTCAGCCGGGCCGGCGCCAGCCTGATCTGCGCGGCGATGAAGCCACCCTCGACCTCGCCCAAAATATGGCTGGCATCGACCCGCACATTGTCGAACTTCACCACGGCATGGCCGCCCGGCATGGTGCGGTCGATCGTGTGCAGCACCCGTTCGATGGTGACGCCGGAATGCGGCAGGTCGATCAGGAACAAGGTTGCGGCGGTCTCTGTCTTCGCCATGACGATGCCGACACCGGCGCCCTCCGCGCCCGTGATCAGCCATTTCCGGCCGTCGATCACCCAATGATTGCCGTCGCGTCGCGCCGCGGTCGCCAGCAGCGAGGGATCTGACCCCGCGCCGCCGTCCGGCTCTGTCATGAAAAACGCCGAGCGCGTATCGCCCGCCGCCAGCGGCCGTAGGAAATGCGCCTTCTGCTCAGGCGTGCCGACCTGATCGATCAGGTACATATTGCCCTCATCGGGCGCCATGATGTTGAGCGCGACGGGGCCGAGCAGCGAATAGCCCGCCGCGCGGAACACCGTCGCCGTCTGCCGGTGATTGAGCCCCAGCCCGCCATAGGCCTGGGGCAGATGCGGCACCAGCAGCCCCGCCGCCTTGGCCTTGGCCTGCAACTCGCGGCGCAGGTCGTCGGACGGCCCATGCTCCAGGATGCGCGGGTCGTGCTCATAGGGAATGATCTGGTCGCGAATGAAATCCGTGACCTTGGCCTCGAGCTCCAGCTCCAAAGGCGAACGGCTGTAATCGATCATCTACTTCCCCTGTTTCCTACCGCTAGATTGCCTGCCTCTTCATCTGGGGTGAAGTCTTAGCCTATCATGGCGGACATTCGGAGTTGGGAGGATCGATTTGTCGGGAACTGCGCAAGGCGCGGCATCGCAGGCGATGCGGACCTTCAGACCGCTGCCGTTTGAGCCGCCTGCCGGCGGATACCGCATACGCGAGGAGATTCGCGCCTTCCTGGCCGCCAACCTGCCGGCGATCGACGCACCGCAGCGGGTCAATAGCTGGGCCGTGGGCGACCGCGCATTCAGCCAGGCGCTGGGCAAGGCCGGCTATATCGGCATGACCTGGCCGAAGAAATATGGCGGGCATGAGCGGCATCCGCTGGAGCGCTACATCGTTCTGGAGGAACTGCTGGCCGCCGGGGCGCCGGTCGGCATGCATTGGATCGCCGACCGCCAGACGGCGCCCCTGATGCTGCGCTTCGGCACCGAGGAACAGCGCATGAAGTTCGTGCCGCGCGTGGCGGCGGGTGAGCTTTACGGCTGCATCGGCATGAGCGAGCCGGGAACCGGGTCGGACCTTGCCTCGGTGCGCACCCGCGCCATCCGCGATGGCGACGGCTGGCGAGTCAGCGGTCAAAAAGTGTGGACCACCAACGCCCATAATGCCGGGATCATGATCGCCTTGCTCCGCACCGGGGAGCCCGGGGGGCGGCACGACGGGCTGACGCAATTCATCATCGAACTGGACAATCCCGCCGTGACGGTCAGGCCGATCATCGATCTGGCCGGCGGGCATGATTTCAACGAGGTCTTCTTCGACGACCTGTTCATCCCCGGCGCGATGCGCGTGGGCGAGGAGGGAGACGGCTGGCGCCAGGTGACGGCGGAACTGTCGCTGGAGCGGTCCGGACCGGAACGGTATCTCACCAGTTTCGCGCTGTTCCTGGAGTTGGTGCGCCGCGCCGGGACGAAACCCGACGCGGCGACGACCGCCCTGATCGGGCGATTGACGGCGGAAATCTGGACCCTGCGCCAAATGTCGATGTCGACCGCGGCGCAACTGGCCGCCGGCAACGACCCGATGCTGGAGGCGGCGATCGTCAAGGACCTGGGCAACAGTTTCGAGCAGGAACTGCCGCGCCTGGTGCAGGCCGCCGCCGACGCCGATATCGACCTGTCGGCCAACCAAGATTTCGCGCGGATGCTGGCGCTGCTGCTGCAGATTTCCCCGTCCTTCTCGCTGCGCGGCGGCACCCGCGAAATCCTGCGCGGCATCATCGCCAGAAATCTAGGCCTCCGATGAGCGACGAACAGAACATCCTGATCGAAACCGCCGACCGCCTGTTCGCCGATCTGGCGGGACGGCGTGGCGAGGATTTCGACGCATCGTGGGCGCATGTCGAGACGGCGGGCTTTCCGCTGCTGCTGATTGCCGAAGACGACGGCGGATTCGGCGGATCGTGGGAAGACGCCTTCGCCGTCATCCGGCTTTCGGGCTATCACGCCCTGCCCTTGCCGGTCGGCGAGGCCGTCGTGGCGGCTTGGTTGTTGAAAGGCACCGAAGGCTTCGCCACTCTGGCGCCGCGTACGGACGGACAATTGGCCGGCGGGCGGTTCAGCGGCGCGCTTCGCGCGGTCCCATGGGGACGGCACGCGGTGCATGTTCTGGCCCAGGTCGACGGCAAGATCGTCCGACTGAACGTCACCGATGCCAAGATCGAGCAGCGAGCCAATCCGGCGGACGAACCGCGCGACACACTGAGTTTCGACAACGCCGCCGCTGAACCCCTGTCGACCTCCGTCGACTTGCTGGCGCTGGGCGCCCTGATCCGTGTTGCACAGATCGCCGGCGCGATGGATGCGGCGCTGGCGATGTCGATCGCCTATGCCAATGAGCGGGTACAGTTCGGCAAGCCGATCGGCAAATTCCAGGCCTTGCAACAGAACCTTGCGATCTTCGCCGAGGAAGCGGCGGCGGTGAACTGCGCCGGACCGGCCGCCTGCCGCGCGATGGCAAAGGGCGATGCCGGATTCGAGATCGCGGCGGCGAAGCTGCGGGCCAACATGGCAATCGGCACCGGCAACATGATCGCCCATCAGGTGCATGGCGCCATCGGCATCACCCGCGAATTCGGTCTGCAATATTTCACTCGCCGGCTGTTGTCCTGGCGGTCGGAATTCGGTAACGACCGGCTTTGGGCCGATCGGCTGGGCGGGCAGGTGGCGGCAGCCGGAGCCGACGATTTCTGGGCAAACCTGACGGCGCGGTCAGACGCATGACGATGACACGGTTTCGTATCGGCATCGTCGTCCTGGCCGCCGCGCTGGGCCTCGCATCGGCGGCCCGGGCCACCGACCATGACGCCCTGAAGAAGATCGTGGTGGAGCAATGCGCCCCCCATATGCAGGCGGGAGGCGGGCCGGCGCCCTGCGCATCGGTCGATCTGGCGAACGGGTCCGCCGTCCTGAAGGACATCAAGGGCAAGACCCAGTATCTGTTGATTCCGATCAAGGTCGTGACCGGCATCGACGATCCGCAGATCCTGGCCCCGGATGCGCCCAATTATTGGCAAGCGGCGTGGCTGGCGCGCAGCTTCGTCGAAACGGCGGCGGGCAAAGCCATCCCGCGCGACGATGTCGGGCTGGCGATCAATTCCGCCTATGGGCGCAGTCAGTTCCAGTTGCATATCCATGTGGACTGCATCCGCCCGGACGTGAAGCAGGCCCTATACGCCAATCTGGACAAGATCGGCACGTCCTGGGCGGATTTGGAGGTCGAGCTGGCCGGTCATCGTTATCGCGCCATGCGCGTTCTTGGCGACGATCTCAGCGCACAAAACCCATTCCGGCTGCTGGCCGATAGCGACCCCGCGATCCGTTCCGATATGGCCAGGCAGACTTTGGCGGCGATCGCCGCCACCTTTGCCGACGGCAAGAACGGCTTCATCCTGCTGAACGACCGGGCGAATCTTCTGAAGATGGATTTCGCGTCGAGCAGCAAGCTGCTTGACCAGGATTGCACGGTGCTGAACTAATCGCCGCGTCAAGCGCGAAGCATACGAGGGGAACATGAGCGTCGAAATCGAAAAGCTGTTTTCGGCCGTGGCCGGAGACGGACCGCCACTGTTTTTCCCCAATCCCGAAATCCCTGCCGTCTTCAATTTCGACCAAGGCCTGGCCGCCCCGGAAAGCTTCCCCAAGGAAGATCTGGTGCGCCTGACCAAGTTCGTGCTGGACCGCGATGGGCCCGAGGTTCTGGATTATTTCGACCCGAAGACCGGATACGAGGAACTGGTTTACGGCTATCGCAAGCTGCGCGCGCGGCTGGCCGACCGCATCCAGAAGATGCAGGGCCGCGATCTGGGGCCGATGGGCATCATCCTGACCTCGGGTTCGGTGCAGGGCATTTCGCTGGCGATCAACGGCTACGTCAATCCGGGCGATGTGGTATTGGTCGAGGCGGCGTCGTTCCCCTATGCGCTGCGTTATATGAGCATGGCCGGCGCGGACGTACGCAGCGTGCCGGTCGACCACGAGGGCATGGAGGTCGAGGCGATCGGCCCCATGCTGACGGCCATCGCCGCCGAGGGCAAAAAGGTCAAGATGGTCTACACCATCCCGACCTTCCAGACGCCGACCAACACCGAAATGTCCGTGTCGCGCCGGCATCAGCTGCTGGACCTGGCCAAGCAGCACGGCTTCGTCATCGTCGAGGACGAGGTCTATGGCGATTTGCGCTTCGCCGGCGAACCGCTCCCCACATTGCTGAGCCTCAACGATAGCGGGCTGGTGATCCAGTGCGGCAGCTTCAGCAAGATCGTGGCGCCCGGCCTGCGCCTCGGCTGGATGGCGGGCGATCCGCGCGCCATCGCCGGCCTTGCCGCTGTCCGCCAGGACCTGGGCGTCGGGCAATGGCTGGCCCGGGTCATGGACGAATATATGGCCGAGGGCCTGCTGGAGCCGCATCTGGAAAAGGCGCGGGAAATCTATCGGCGCAAGGCCTCGATTGCGGTCAAGGCGATGCGCGAGCACTGCGCGCCCTACGTCAAATTCCGCGAACCGCGCGGATCGTTTTATCTGTGGGTCGAGATCGACAACCGCATCGACTGGGCGCGCGCCGCGCGGCTGGCGGAGCGCGAGGGCATCTTCTTCCGCCCGGGCGAACGCTTCATGGGTGAGACCGACGGGCGGCAGTTCCTGCGCCTGGCCTATAGCCATGTATCGGAACAGATCGTCGCCGACGGCATCGCCAAGCTGGGCGGCATCCTGCGCGCCTGCGCCCGGAACTGATGGCCGCGATGGACATCGAATCCAAGAATCTGGCAACGGGCTTCGTGTTTCCTGAAGGCCCGCGCTGGCATGACGGGCAGTTGTGGTTCTCGGACCAGCATGATGAGAAGGTCCATGTACTGAGCGCGGACGGCCGCCCGGTCGAATCGTTCGAGGTGCCCGGCCGGCCATCCGGCATGGGCTGGCTGCCGAACGGCGATCTGCTGGTCGTGTCGATGCTGGGCCGGAAACTTCATCGCCGGCGGGACGGGGTGCTGACCGAATATGCCGACCTGCGTGCGCTGCATCCCGGCCACAGCAACGATATGGTCGTCGATGAAAAAGGCCGCGCCTTCGTCGGCAATATCGGGTTCGACTTCCATGCCGGCGACCCGTTCGTGCCGACCGTCATCGCGCTGGTGACGCCCGACGGCGCGGTCAGCGTCGCGGCCGACGGCATTGCCTGCCCCAACGGACCGGTGATCACGCCGGGCGGCGAGACGCTGATCGTCGCGGAATCCTATGGCAACTGCCTGACTGAATTCGACATCGCCGACGACGGCACCCTGACCAACCGACGGCTCTTCGCCGACCTGGACGGCCGCATGCCGGACGGCATCTGCCTGGACGGCGAAGGCTGCATCTGGATTGCCGCCCCGTTCGCCGGCGGCTGCCTGCGGATCGCGCGCGGCGGTGCGGTGGTCGACAGGGTTCCGGTCGCCAACGGCGCGGCCTATGCCTGCATGCTGGGCGGCGCGGACGGGCGCGACCTTTATATGTGCTGCGCCACCGAGCATCAGCCGGAGATGACGACCAAGCTGCGCGAAGGGCGGATCGACATTGCCCGCGCGCCTGCCGCCCGGGCGGGCTGGCCATGAGCGGCATCGAACGTTTCGACCCGCCCGGTATGAAATTCGCCGGAATGAGCCAGGCCGTGCGCTGCGGCGGCTGGATCACCGTGTCCGGGCAGGTCGCGCTGAAGGACGGCAAGGTAGTCGCCGCGGGCGACGCGGCTGCGCAGGCGCGGCAGTGTTTTGCCAATATCGAGGCCGCGTTGGCTGCGGCTGGCGCCACGCTGGCGGATGTCGTCAGCCTGCGCTGTTTCCTGACGGCCAAATCGGCCTATGCCGGCTATGGCAAAGTCAAGAATGCACTATTTACCGGGAACCCGCCGGCCTCGACGGCGGTGATTGTCAGCGAACTGCTGCTGCCGGACCTGCTGATGGAAGTCGAAGCAACGGCGTGGTCGCCGCAGCCACAAGAATGACCAGGGGGATGCAAGGATGGACGGTACAATGACGATTCCGACCTCGGAGGAGCTGGTCGCTCGGGCGCGGGCGATGATCCCGACATTAGCGGAGCGCGCGACACGGCAGCAGGAGCATCGCCGCATACTGCCGGAGACGATGGCCGAACTGAAAAGCGCCGGATTCTTCCGGATTTTCCAGCCCAAGCGTTACGGCGGTTACGAGCTGGACCCCGGCACCTTCTTCGACGTGCAGATGGCGCTGGGCGAGGGCGATGTCTCGGTCGGCTGGGTGTTCGGCATCCTGGGCGTACACAGTTTCCACCTGGCCTTGTTCGACGATCGCGCGGCCGACGACGTGTGGGGCGCGAACAGCGACTCCCTGATCGCCTCGCCCTATTCGCCGGGAAAGGCCGTCCCGGTCGACGGCGGCTTCAAGCTTTATGGCCGCTGGCGTTTCTCAAGCGGCAGCGAACATTGCGACTGGACCTTCCTAGGCGGCGTGGTCGATCGCGGCGAAAGCCACGGATCGTTCCTTGAGGCCGATTTCCGCACCTTCCTGCTGCCGCGCAAGGACTATGAGATCGTCGATACCTGGAAGGTTGTCGGGCTGAAAGGCACCGGCAGCCAGGACGTCGTGGTCGACGGCTCGTTCGTGCCGGAGCACCGGACCCATGCGATGAAGGACGCAACCGGCGGCACCAACCCCGGCAGCGCGCCCAGGCAATCAGCGCTCTATCGCTATCCCTATTGGCAGGTGTTCCTCCGCGCCGTCTCCACCGCGGCCATCGGCGGGTTGGAGGGCATGGTAAATGCCTTTACCGACTATGGCGCAAAGCGCGTGTCGGTGACCGGTGCGCGGACCGTGATGGATCCCGACGCGACGCTGGCTTTGTCCGAAGCGCGGGCCGGCATCGACGAGATGAAATCGACCTTGCACCGAAACTTCCAGCGCATGGCGCCCTATGCCGAAAAGGGTGTGATGCCGCCGATGGATGAACGGCTGCTGTTCAAGTTCCACTGCACATCGACCGCCAAGCGCTGCGCAACGCTGGCCCTGCCGCTGTTCAAGGGCGCGGGCGGTTCGGGTATCTTCGAAAATCAGCCGTTCGGCCGCTTTTATACCGACATATTGGCGATGGGGAATCACGTCGCCAACGATTTCGCCAGCGCCGGGCGCAACTGGGGCGCCGTGACGATGGGCATGGAGAGCCACGACACGCTGCTCTAGGGCAGCGCGTCGGTTCACTGGGGCGACGGAAGGGTCCGCCAGGCCGGCAGGACGACGCGCGCATAGAACGCGCCGCCGCCGCGGCTCTGCATCATCAGCGAGCCGCCATGCAGATCCACCAACGCGCGCACCAGCGGTACCTCCGGCAGGTCGGTGCTGACGGATGACGCGGCCTGGCTGCGGTCGATGGCTTGCTGGTTGGCGAAAATCTCAAGCTCCGCGCCGCGATCCGACGCCAGCCTGACCGACACGACGAATTCGCAGTCGAGCCCGGCCAGAACCGCGAGATGGTCCAGCAGGTCGATGAAGATGCGCTCGATCATCCGGCGATCGCCGCGGATCGGCGGGACGTTCGGTTCGATGCGGCACAGAATGCGTGCCGCCGCGCCGCGCCGTTCCCGCACAACCTGCGCCGCGCCCAGCGCCGCGCTGTGCAGCTGCACCGGCTCGCCCCGCGCCTCGAGCGGCACCTGCTCCTCGTCCGCCTGGGACAGGATGTGGGTCACCATCTCCAAAAGATGGCTGGCGCTATCTTTGATGTCGCCGGCATAGGACTGATAGCGCGCTGGCGAGATCGGGCCGAACACTTCCTCGGAGATAATCTGTGAGAATCCCAGGATGGCGTTGAGCGGCGTGCGCAGCTCGTGGCTCATCTGCGACAGGAACGCCCGCTTGGCGCGCTCAGACGCCTCCGCCCGCCACATGGCCGACAGCAACTGTTCCTCGGCCAGTTTGCGTGAGGTCATATCGAGCGACACGGTGATGATGCCGGAAATCTTGTCGCCGGCGTCGCGCATCGGCAGCTTGGTGGTGAACAGGACCTTGCGGTCGCCAGCCACGCCGCGAATTTCTTCTTCGACCTGGTTGATCGTGACGCCGGTGGCGAGGACCGATTGGT
Organism: Alphaproteobacteria bacterium; assembly: GCA_965276835.1. GTDB lineage: Bacteria > Pseudomonadota > Alphaproteobacteria > BOG-932 > Roseiterribacteraceae > BOG-932. Next base: position 4,230,968 of record OZ255631.1, on the reverse strand, counting down.
CCGCCTGGGTCAGCGCATAGCCGTGTTCGGCGCTGAACAATTCTTCCGGCAAGCGGCCGATCGCATAGGCGCGCGACAGGCCATAAGTGTCGCACCAGGTTTCGTTGACATACAGATATTGCCGCCGCGTGTTGGACACGCTGATCAGCGCTGGCACCGCGTCGATCAACTGCCTGAGCCGGCCCTCCATCTCCTGCATGTTGACGGAGAAATTGTAGTTGTCCTCGACGATCTTGCGTTCGAGCGACCGGGCATGGTTGCGCACCGCGCGCTGATGTTCGCGCAACTGCAGAAGGTTGCGCAGGCGGATGCGGAATTCCTGGTGGTCGATCGGGCTTAATAGAAAGTCGGTAGCGCCGGCCTGGAGCGCCTTGTAACGGAAGTCCTTGTCCTCATAGATCGTCACGATGACAATCGGAATCTCGCCGCAATCCGGTAGCTCGCGCAGGGCGGCGACGAACACCGCGCCGTCCATGCCCGGCATGTTGTAATCGGACACGACCAGGTCCGGCGGGTTTTCCTTCGCCGCCTCCAGGGCTGCCGCAGGGTCGGCAAACGTCTCGACATCGCCCCCGTCGGACAGGCCGAGCGCGAGCTGTTTCATGATGCGCAAGTTACTTAACTGATCGTCGACGATCATGATGTGCATCTTGTGCTGCGTCATGAGCCGCGATCGGACGACGTTAGTCATCACGGAAGAAATCCCTGCCGGTGACATTTCAGATTATTTCCTCTACCATCATCCACAGAAAGACACCTTGCACAATTTATTAAAAGTTTAACAATAACCGTATCTCATACTCGATTGGCCATAAAGTTTTTGCTTCGGGCTTACTTCGGCGGACGTTTATGAGTAACAGCTTTTTTCCCGTCTTTGAAGACCTTCGGTTTTTTCAAGATCGGAAACAAAGCCCAAGACGGCGGCGACGCCGAATAAGTACCGGCGAAATGTCAGCGTGCGTTCTACTTCGCGCGCAGGGATGAGGTGTAGATGATCAATCAGATACAACCGGGAGCGGTTGCAATAATCCCGGATGGCGAAGGCGTGAAGAATGCGCGGCTGCAGGGGGTTCTGCGGTACTGGAATGAAAAACGCGGCGACCGCGCGATGCCGGCCTTGCGTCAGATCGACCCGGTCGAGATCCCCAAGTTACTGCCGATCATTCTGCTTGCGGACATTTTTCCTACGGCTACGAAAATGCGGCTGTTGGGAACGGATTCGACCAACGCCTATGGACGCGAAACGCGCGGCCGCGATGTGAACGAGCTTAACCTGGGTGATTTTTCGCCGTTCTGGCAGGAGGCGTTCTCTCTCGTCCGCGGGACGGGGCAACCGGCGCTGGCGTCAGGTTCCTTCCGGAACGGCCAAGAACTTCTCGATGCGGAATGCGTCCTGGCGCCGCTGTCTGACGACGGCGCGACGATAACCCATATAGTGGGCGGCGTGCTGATCCGGCCGGCGCCCTGCATGGTCGTCACCGCCCCGACGCGGGAAATCCGCGCCGACTTCGTCACCGCCCGTCTTTCGCGTACGGCCAGCTGATATTCGGACGCCCAGCTGGAACATCCGCTTCGGCGGATTTGTTACAACTTGAAACATTATTATATGTATAAACCTGAGTGTTTCGGGGATTATGCAGCCGGCGTTGCGCGCATGACCGCTTGGCGTGCACGACAATGCCACCGCAACAAGAAAATGATATGAAGCGAAGATGGGTTCGCGACTGACCGACCGACTTGTCCCGCTTGGGACGCTGAAGCGAACGGCTGCGTCGCTGCGCGGCCGGCCGGACAGCGAGCATGAGATGAGCTTTAACCGGCTCGTCTTCTGCCTAGTCATCATCGTCTATCTTTCCGGCATGGGTTTCGGCTTCACGTCGCCGCCGATGCTGTTGACGCTGTGCTATGCCGGCATTTTCAGCTTCGTCTTCGCTCACATTCTCTGGCGGCCGCGGAGTTCACACGGGCGCCGGTTTTTCGCGCTGATCGGCGATCTGGGCGCGCAATCGCTTCTGATCCATCTGGGCGGCGAGACGACCTCGATCTTCTTCCCGTTGTTGCTGTGGACGGTCTTCGGCAACGGCTTCCGCTTCGGGCGTGAAGCACTGATGTCGGCTACGGTGGTGGCCCTCGTGGGGTTCACCGGCGTCGTCCTGACTACGCCCTTCTGGAAAGAGCATGTCGAACTGTCGGTCGGCATGTGGGTGGGGTTGCTGATCCTGCCGCTCTATGCCGGCACGTTGATCCGCAAACTGAGCCAAGCCAAGCAGCAGGCGGAAAAAGCGAACCAGGCGAAAAGCCTGTTCCTCGCCAGCGTCAGCCATGAGCTGCGCACCCCGCTCAACGCCATCATCGGCATGGGCTCGTTGCTGGCCGATACCGACCTGGATGTCGAGCAACAGGACATGGCGCGCACCGTCAAGGGCGCCGCCCAATCGCTGCTGTCGCTGATCGACGGTATTCTGGATCTCTCGCGCATCGATGCCGGGCATATGCCGACCCGTGCGGTCGATTTCGATCTTGGCGAAATGCTGTCCGACGTGCGCAGCATGATCACCGCGCAGGCGCACGCCAAGGGCATTCGCGTCGCCCTTCACGTGACGACACGCACACCGCTTCATCTTAAGGGCGACCAGCGGCACCTGCATGAGATTTTGCTGAACCTTCTCAGCAATGCCGTGAAGTTCACCGACACCGGAAGCGTCACGCTGGCGGTCGATGCAACGACCGCATTCAACGGACGGCTGCAACTGCGTTGCGAGGTGTCCGATACCGGTATCGGGATCGCGCCCGACGCGATGGGCCGCATCTTCGAAAGCTTCACCCAGGCCGACGAAACGATCGTCGATCGCTTCGGCGGCACGGGTCTTGGCCTCGCAATCTGTCAACGCCTGGTCAGGCTGCTGGGCGGCCAGATCGGCGTCTCGAGCGAACCCGGGGCGGGCAGCACCTTCTGGTTCTGGGTGGAAATGGATCAGCAGGCGCAAGCGGCGCCTGCCCCGATCTTCGAGGGCGCACGCGTGACCCTGCTGTCGTCGGACAAGGCGCTGGCAGGACGGTTGGCCGGAATGATGATGCCCTGGGGGGTCGACACGCATGCCGTGCCGACCGCCGCCCAGGCAATCAATCTTCTGCGTACCCTGCCCGGTAGCGCGCTGCACACGCTGATCCTGCACAGAGAAGGCCTGACCGGCGACGTTCAGGCACTGGCCTCGGCGCTTCAGGGGCTGGATCAATCAGGCCGTCTGCCGCTGATCCTGGTCGAAGATGCCGCGACCGCCGGCCTGACGGCCGATCTGCAGGTGCGGCGGCATTTTGCGACATCCATGACGGCGGCGGCCGAAGAGCCTGAATGGCGCGCGGCGCTCGGTATCGCCAGCATCCATCGCGGAGCGCTGCCGCAGCCGGAGCCGGCAATTGGAACGGCAACGGCGGTCCCCGCCGGCCGCAAACTGAACATCCTGGTGGCCGACGATAACCGCACCAATCAACGGGTCGTCGCAAAGATTCTCGAGCGCGCCGGCTTTACGACGCGGGTCGTCGGTAACGGCGAGGAAGTCCTGAACGCGCTGGACGACGAACGCTTCGATCTGGTTCTAATGGACGTCAATATGCCGGTGATGAACGGCCTGGAGGCGACCAAGCTGTACCGCTTCACCTCGCTTGGCCAGCCGCATATGCCGATCGTCGCGCTGACCGCCGATATTACGCCGGAAGTCGCGCAACGTTGCCTGGACGCAGGCATGGATGCCTGCCTGACCAAACCGGTCGAGCCGGCTAAGCTTCTGGAAGCGATCCTTGAGTTGGTCCCCGCCGCGCCGGAAGCGCCGCCGGCCGAGACAGAACCGCAATTGGTGACCGATATTACCGCCCACCCACGTTTCCGTCCCGCCAGTACAATCCCCGCAGTTGACGAAAACACGCTGGCCGAACTTGAGGCGCTTGGCGGACACGCGTTCCTGGCGGAATTGATCAAGGAATTCGTACACGACGCAGGCGAGCTGGTGACGACGCTGATCGAAGCCGCTGCGGAAGGCAATGTACGCAAATTCCGCGATCAGGCGCATGCATTGCGCAGCGGGGCGGCGAATATCGGGGCGAAAGGCCTCTACGAGCTATGCCTGGGTTGGCGGCAGATCACTGTGGCCGAACTTGCCGAAAACGGCCCCGGCATATCGAGCGCCTCAAGGCCGAGCTGGAACGGACCCAGCGGACGCTGCTCAATCACCGCATTGTGATCGAGCAATCGGAAGAAAGCCAAAGCTGAGCTTCTCAAGATTGCCGGTCACATGGGTGGCAATAAAATAAGCCGCGGTACGGCAAGCCTAACCAGCTGCCATACCGCGGACAGTTACCCCAGCCACAGACCCACCCGCGGCCAGGTAATCCACAAACAACATCAAGTCCTATACGTCACTCAGCCGAAAGCGCCGCAAACGACGCGGCGTTCAGCGCCACGCGCCGGCGATCCTGAGCGGCCGTCAGACGCGCCATCTTGCGCATATCGGTTTCCTTCAGATTCATCACCGCATCGACCCAGATATCGACGACGTCGATCAGCTCTTCCTTCGGAATCGTGTTGACCCGGCGACGCATCTGGAACACGCCGCGATAGGCATTGTGGCGATAGGTCTGGCGATCGATATATTCGCGAATGCCCTCTTCGCCCTGCCCGTCTTCGACCAGAACGTCGACCACGCCCATCTCATGCAATTCCTCGGCTGAATAGACACGGCCGCTGAGGATCATCTTCTCGGCGCGCGCCGCATCTAGCTTACGCGACAGAAAGCTGTAGGCGCCCATGCCCGGGAAAAGATTGAACAGAATTTCGGGGAGGCCCATTTTCGCGCTGCGCTCGGCAACGATCAAGTCCATCGAGAGCGCGGATTCCAGACCGCCGCCCAACGCATCGCCTTGAACCAGCGCCATGGTGACGACCGGAAGGTCGAATGCGACGTGGTTGTTATGGACGACGTCGATGCAGCTGTGCGCGTAGTGGGTCAACGTCTCGCGGTCGGCGGAGCGGATCTTGTCGGCGAACATCGCTAAATCGCCGCCCAGGCTGAAGGTGCCGGGGATACGCGAAGCGAAGACAAAATAATTGAACGGCTTCTCCGCCTCGTGCTTACGCTCGACAAACATCCGGCGCATCGAGGCCTGCATATGGGTCAAATCGTCAAGCAATCCCTGAGTAACGCTGCCCTTACCGCGCATATAGCACCAGTAAGTCTTCGCCTCGGAATCCAGCTCTACGTCGATATTGCCGTAACGCGCGGCGGCAACTTCGTCCGCGGCCGGAACGAGACTTTGCATGATATTGGCATCTTCGCCGAAGATGCTCGCGCCGGAGTTATCAGTAACGAGGGTCGGAAGGCCGAATTTCTTTTGCATGTGGGTCATTTGGGATGTTCCTTTTTTTGATGCGTGGATGATTCAGTCGGGTTGTTTGGATACTCAGAAGATAAAAACTGCCGAGCCAAAGAAGATTGTGTGACCGCTCGGCTTTGATCACCAAAATAATGTCAAACTATTGCGCCGCAGTCGAGAGATGTGCTGGAATCTCCCTTCGTAGAATTTACAATTGTAACTAAATTAACAGAAAATTTGGTGATGTTGCCGATTTAGACTCAGACTCTGAACTCTTCGAGCGTTAAATCAATTAAGCAAAAGCAGTAAGCCAAACAGTACATACAGCGAGCTGGCCCAGGCCAGGCGCATCGGCGTGATGTTTCCGCGGCGAAACATCAGAAACAGAACCACGATCGCGACCAGGGTCACGGCCCCGGCGAGGATTAGCGGCCGTTGCAACAGCCATGGTGTGAAAAACAACCCGAGCGCGCTGGGAATTGTTGCCTGTATCATCATGGCGCCGCTGATATTCGCCAGCGCCAAGCGCTCCTTGCCCTGGCGCACCCAGATGATCGCATTCATCGTTTCCGGCATCTCCGTCGCGATCGGGCTGAGCAGAAGGGCGACAAGTTGCGGCGCGAGGCCGAGCCAACCGCCGATCGCCCCCAGCTGGCTGACGAAGACACGCGATGCCACGAAGATCACCAAGAGCGCGGCGAATGTCTGCGAGCCCGCCAGCAACAAGGGCGGCGAGTCATTTTTCGGCGCGCATTTCAGCGGCTCTAGATCGTCCGCGTCCGACAGGGCGTCCGCGCCGCGCAGTTCCTTGAGGACATAGAATCCGTAGGCGGCCAGGAAGAGGAAACCCAGCCAGGACTTCCCGCGAAAGGCGAACAATCCCAGGCCGATTTTGAAAACGAAGATTCCCAGGAACCAGACTTGATCGCGCCCCAGACGCCGCGCATCGACATTGAGCTTTCTTTTCGGCTGAATCCCCAAGCGGCGAGAACCGAGCAGGGTCAGCCCGACCACCGAATAGGCAAGCGTGCTGAGCGCCAGCGGCCCGCCCAGCGCCGCGCCGATACCGATGTCCTTCTCGCCGGCATTGGCGCCGAAAACGACGGCGACAAAGGTGACGACACTTTCGGGCAGGGCGGTGCCGAATGCCGCTAGGATCGTTCCCGTGGCGGTCTGGCCGATCTTCAGGCGATGCCCGACCCATTCGACACCGTTCACAAAGAACTCGCACGCGAGATAGATCGCGACCGCCGAACCGAGGAAGAGGATGAGCGTCAGCACCATCGGGAACCACCTTGGAGCCGAATGAACCTATGACATCGCCGCTTGGCTAAGGCTCCAGCCCAAGCGGACAATGCCAAAGGTCTTGCCAAGTTCCGAACCGAAGTCCGAAGCCGGGCACGCCATGCCGCATCGACGGCAAGTCTGTTGACGTGAGCCCTCGTCCAAGCGAGGCGGCTACTCCCCAATGACGCCGTGTAAGTATCGCTCCGCGGCGACGCTGGCAAGCGAGATAGCGCGGAAACTCTGTTGACGTGGGCCGAGAGAGCACCCACTTTAGAATTCATCTAACCTTTCATTCCGAGGCGGCATCATGAAGCTCAACCCCACCGGTAACGATCTGAAGTCGAATTCGAAGAAAGTTTCGATCGAGATCCTGAATGCGCGGCTGGCCGACGGCATTGACTTGGCCCTTCTGACCAAGCAGGCGCACTGGAACATCAAGGGGCCGCAATTCATTGCGCTCCACGAGATGATCGACGGCTTTCGCACCGAGATCGACGTCCATGTCGATACGATGGCGGAACGCGTCGTCCAGTTGGGCGGCACCGCGTTGGGCACCACACAGGCCGTCGGCAAAACGAGCACACTGGAAGCCTATCCGACGGATATCTATAAATCAGAAGACCACCTGAATGCGCTGACGGCGCGCTATGCCAAGGCGGCCAATCTCGTTCGCGCGGCGATCGACGAGACCGGCGATGCCGGCGATGCCGATACGGCTGACATCTTCACCGCCTATTCCCGGGCACTGGACAAGGCGCTGTGGTTCCTGGAAGCCCATCTGCAAGGTTAGGCCCGCGTTATGGGCAAGAAGACGACCAAGTCGCCTTGCATCGGCATCTGCAAAATCAGCAAGACGACCGGTCTTTGCAAAGGTTGTTTCAGGTCCAGGCAAGAGATCAAAGGCTGGAAAATACTGTCGAAATCGGAGCGCCGGGAGGTGCTTGAGACTGTAGCAAAGCGAAAAATAGACCGGCGTGCCGCCTGACGCCGTCGCCTGACCCGGCTCATTTCAGTTCTGACGAACGACACTATTGTTTAGGGCAGAGAAATGTGCCGGTGACGGCGCATTTCTTGCTGAATTTTGTTCTTTCCACCGCAGCAAATGCTGTTACCATGCTTAATAATCAAGAAAAACTCTGAATTACCAACAACAGGGCGGGAGAACGCTCATGATCGGGGAACAGTTAAGCGAGGGGCTTGTCGCCAAGGAATTGGCGCGGCCACGCCGCAAATTGCGGCGCAACGAAAAACATGAGGCCACGAAACGGCGGCTTTTTGCAGCCGGGATCAAGGTCGTCGGCCAGTATGGCTATGCCGAAGCATCCGTTGCCAGGATTACCGCCGAAGCCGGGGTGGCGCAGGGGACCTTCTACCTTCATTTTGAAAACCGTCAGGCGTTACTTGACGAATTACTACCGGTCGTCGGCGAAGCCATAATCGATGCGGTTCGCGATCGTGGTTACGAAGGCACGTCCGAAGAAGAGCGTGAAGTCGAACGCTGCAAGGCGTTCTTCGACGTCCTGACCGAGGTTCCCGAGTTTTTCCGGATTCAGAACGAGGCCGAACTGTTCGCCCCCGAGGGGTACCGCAAGCATACGGAGAGTGTCGTCGCGGGCTATGTCCGGGCGCTGAGGCGCGGCTTCGACCCCAAGGATCCCGATGGGTACACGGATGACGAGCTTGAAGTGATCGCCCATGTCCTGCTGGGCGCGCGCGCCTGCCTGGGCAAGCGATACGCAAATCTGGATCCTGACAAGGCGGTTCCCGATCACGTGATTTCCGCCTACTCGAAATTGATGCGGCGCGGCTTATTCCCCAAGAAGGTCGCGGTTTCGTAAACCATCGTCTCTACAAGGGCTTGGACAAAAAAACGGCGCCCTTAGAGACGCCGTTTTCGTTTGCCTTTAGCGTGCGATTTACGAAGTCGGACCGCCCGAATAGACGATCTGGACGCGCCGGTTCTGGGGTTCACGCACGCCGTCGCCGGTCGGGACCAGCAGGTCGCGCTTGCCCTTAGCAACGATCTCGATCTCGGACGACGCGATGCCGTCCTTCTCAAGCTGTGCCGCAACCGATTCCGCACGGCGGCGGCTGAGGCGCATGTTGTAGGCGTCGGAACCCACGGTGTCGGTGTGGCCGGTGACGGTGAGCTGCGTGACCTTGGCCGGGCCGGCATTCTTCGCCGCCGTGTCGACGATCTCAACCGCCTGCGGGGTCAGGTCAGACTTGTTGAAGTCGAAGAACACCAGATAGCTGCGCGGTGCAGGCGCCGGCGCCTGGACCGGCGGCGGCACGTAAGCCGCAAGCGCTGCCTCGGGTTCCGACTCACCGCCGAAGCGATACTTCAGGGTGAAGCCGTACATCCGCGGTTCGTTATAGACCAGCGAGGTGAAGCCAAGCTGCGCATAGATCGGGAAGCCACCGATCACATGCGTGTTGTCTGTAACATTCGTCATGAAGAAAGCGGCATCGATGGTGTTACCCAGGATGTTCTTCCAGTCGACACGCAAGTTGAGGTTCTCGTAGGACGGCATGATCGGATAGATCTCGCCGACATTGACCGACAGATATTGGTGGCCATACCAGGAATAAGTGCCCGAAACCGAGATATCGCCCAAGGATTCGTCGAACGGCAACGTATAGGTGGCCGTCAACGAATACTGCCATTTCGGCAGATACTGGAACGGGGGATTGTCGTTCAGCGTCCCGAAGCCCACCGGATAGCTATTGTAGTTGGCGTTGATGTAAGACGCACGCGGCTCAAGAACCAAGCCCGTGACCGGCTCGAAGCTGGCCTCGAGTTCGCCGCCCTCAAGCGTTGCGGTCGCGGCGTTCTGGTAAGCCGAGTTGACCTTCGGCGGTCCGCCGCTCGAACTGGGCACAGCGACGAGTTCCTGGACTTGAATGCTCTTATAGTCGGTGTGGAACAAGTCGAAGTTGGTGCGGCCGTGCATGCCCCACAGGTCCCAATCGACCTTCGTGCCGATTTCGACGTCCGTCACATGTTCCGGCTGAAACTTCGCGAATTCTTCGCCGACATTCAGATTGAAGCCGCCAGGGCGGTAAGCGTTGCCCGAGCGGACATAGATCAGTGTAGTTGGCGTCAGCTGCTCATCCAGGCCGACGTTCCAGCCGAACGAACTGAAATTGCCGCCCTCGGAGACGTGGCAATTGTTGTCGGTGTTATCGATAGAGCAATTCGTGGGCACGCCGCCAGGTCCACGCTGAATCACGTCGACATTGTTCAACCCGCGTTCTTCCGAGGTGACGTGGTCCCAGGTATAGCGATAGCCTGCGGTGAAGCGCAGCCCATCTACATAGTCCGACAGGTCGTAGATGCCGTGGGCAAAAACCGCCTTGCTCTGCGAGGTTTCGGTGAAATGATAGAAGGCAGGGGTACCGACGGCGGTCGAACCCAGCACGGTATCGCCGAGCGGGCCGTCATATTCCAGAAACCCACCGACGACCCATGACAGCTTGTCGTTCAGCGCCTTGCCCTGGAGTTGGAACTCTTCCGTGTATTGGATCGAATTGTCACCCCATTGCCGCTGGTTGCCGGGGACGCCGATATTGAGCACCGGTAGGTAGGTGCCGAAATCGTCGGTGGTCGCCATTTGCTTGAAAATACGCGCGGCGGCGATGTTCTTGAGTGTCAGATCGTCATTGATATCCCAGGTCGTGATGTTGGTGAGGCCGTAGAAATAGTCCTTGCCGATTCCCTGGACGGAGTGGCCGTACTCCACCCGCGCGCCAAGTTCCTGCTGCGCGGCCACGGCGTCCCCGACGCCGGGGATGAGGCCGAAAAAGCCGATGGGGTGAGCCCCCGGAGCGCAACCCCCGGGCACCGTGCCGGCGCCGGTGGCGCTCAAGGTGACGGTATATTTACAGGCCGGGTTGGGCTTGCCATTGGGCAACTTGAACGGCGTTGGAGTGAACCCCGCAGTCAACCCCGCCAACGGCAGTTTCGTGTTGGCGAACCGCGCGATCGCCGACGATCCGTTGGTATCCTGATAGTACCCATCATAGATGAAATAGTCTTCAAGGTCGTCGGTCGGACGCACCGTCAGGCCGACGCGCCAGGAATAATAATCCCGGTTGTCGTAATCCTTGCCCGTGAAATAGTCGGTGGTGTAGCCGTCGCGCTGCTGGCTCTGGCCGGCGATGCGCAGGAGCACCTTGTCCTGGACGATCGGGATATTGACCGCGCCTTCGAACTGGCGGTCGTTATAATTACCGAAGGTCGCCTGGGCGTAACCCTCGAAATTGTTGGTCGGATGCTTGGGCTCGATCGAGATCAGGCCGCCAATCGAGTTCTTGCCGAACAAGGTGCCCTGCGGGCCTTTCAGCACCTCCAAGTTGTCCAGGTCGTAATAGAAACCGGAAGACAGGCCGTGCGTCAGGCCCGTTCCGGCCTGATAGTCGACCGAGCCGAGCGGGACGTCCGCGAAATAGACGACGGAGCCGGCAAGGCCGCGCAGACGGGTCTGGCCCGAATACGGGGCATTCGCGTCGGATTGGCTGTTGCTGACCGCCAAGGACGGCACGATGCGGGCCAGATCCTGGACATTCTCGATGTGTTGTTTCTGGAGATCGTTTTGGCTGAAAGCGGTAATCGCGATCGGCACCGACTGGACGCGCTCTTCCTTGCGGCGTGCGGTCACGACGATTTCTTCCAGACCGTTATTCGCGGCCGCCGGCTGGTCCGTCTGCGCTTTGACCGGACCTGCATCAGTGAGTCCGGCACAGGCAACCGTGGCGCAAAGCATGAGAGTTAGACGTGCTGACATTCTGTCCCCCTTGAGTGAGCCCCGTTTCGGGTACTCTTGATTCGTTACTTGTGGCGTCGGGCGGCACTCAATTGAGCTCACCTCATCGCTATTTTTAGCAAATCTCACGGGATGGCGAAGACGTCAAGCGAATTGTGATTCGCTGTTCATTTACTCACGAAGCACTGTTGCAAGAAAAACGGCGCTCCCTTGTGAGGAGCGCCGTTGGTTTCGACGAGCGGATCGCTGCCGGTTACGAAGTCGCACCGCCTGAGTAGACGATCTGGACGCGGCGGTTCTGCGGCTCGCGGACCCCATCGCCGGTCGGGACCAGCAGGTCGCGCTTGCCCTTGGCGACGATCTCGATCTCCGACGACGCGATGCCGTCCTTCTCAAGCTGCGCGGCAACAGATTCCGCACGGCGGCGGGACAGGCGCATATTGTAGGCGTCGGAGCCCACGGTGTCGGTGTGACCGGTGACCGTCAGTTGCGTGACCTTGGCCGGGCCGGCATTCTTCGCCGCCGTATCGACGATCTCGACCGCTTGCGGTGTCAGATCCGACTTGTTGAAGTCGAAGAACACCAGATAGCTGCGCGGCGCAGGAGCCGGAGCCTGGACCGGCGGCGGGACGTAGGCCGCCGGAGCCGATTCGGGCTCGGACTCTTCACCGAAACGATACTTCACCGAGAAGCCGAACATCCGCGGCGGGTTATACGCGGCTGAGGTGAAGCCCAGGGTCGTATAAATTGCCTGGATACCGGTGACATGGGTGTTGTCCGTCAGATTGGTGACGAAGGCGCCCAGATCGACCGGCTGGCCGAAGAAGTCGGTCCAGTCCACGCGCAGGTCGAAGTTCTCATAAGACGGGATGATGTTCTGGATTTCACCGCGCGTCGTCGTGACATATTGCTGGCCGGTCCAGGAATAGCTGAGCGCAAACGCGATATCGCCCCAGGATTCGTCCACCGGCAGATGATAGGTGCCGGTGACGCCGTACTGCCATTTCGGCACGAAGAAGAACGGGGTGTTCGGCCCGGACGTGTTCGCACCGAAGATTTTGGGATATTTGTCGTAATGCGCGTAGATGTACGAGGCATGCGGCGAGATTTCGACGCCCGTGAGCGGCACGAACGTCGCTTCCACTTCGCCGCCTTCCAACTCTGCGGCTGCCGCGTTCTGCTCCAGCGTCGCCGCATGCGGCGCGCCGGTCGAGTCGATGACCGTCACCAGTTTGTTGACCTGAATATCCTTATAGTCCGTGTGGAACACATCGGCATTGGTGCGCGCGTGCAGACCGCCGATATCCCAATCCGATTTCACGCCGATTTCAACGTCGGTCACGTGTTCCGGCTTAAGATCTTGATAACCAACGGGAACCTGCGGGTTCGTACCGCCCGGGCGATAGGCATTGCCCGAGCGGACATAGGCCAGCGTGGAAGGATCGATTTGATAGTCCAGGCTCAGGTTCCAGCCGTAGGAACTGAAGTGTGTATTGGAGCCGACGAAGCAATTCCTGTCGAAACCGGAAGGCGGCGCGCAGTTCGTCGGCGTCCCATCGGCTTTACGTGTTATCGCATCCTGGCCGTTGGTGCCGTATTCCGAGATCGACGCATAATCCCAGGTGTATCGATAGCCGGCCGTGAAACGCAGCCCTTCGACGTAATCGCCAAGATCGTAGATGCCATGCGCAAACAAGGCCTGGCTGCGCTCGGTATCGTGGAAGTGATAATAGGAAACGTTTCCGACCGCTGCCGACGGCAGCAGACTGTCGCCGAGCGGGTGGTCGAGTTCGAGATAACCACCGGCAACCCAACTTAACTTGTCGTTGAGCGCCTTCCCTTGAAGCTGCAGTTCCTCGGTGTACTGGACGCTGTTGTCGCTCCAGGTCTTGTTGTTGGTCGGATCGCCGATGTTCAGAATCGGCAGGCCCAGGCTGGTGAAATCGTCGGTCGACAGCTGCTTGAAGATACGCGCCGCGGCGATATTCTTGACGGTCAGGCTGTCGTTGATATCCCAGGTGAAGCTATCGGTCAGACCATAGAAATAATCCTTGCCGAGGCCGGCGACCGACTGGCCGACGACCGACCGGACACCGAGACGCTGCTGTTCGGCGAACAGTTGGCCAACGGTCGGGAAGAACGACAACGTCGCGAACTTGCCAGCGGCGTTCGCGGCCAACAGCTGACCGTAGGCCGCCCCTGCGGTTGCCGGGTTTGTAAGCTCAGAGAGCGGGACACCGTTGCCCAGCGTAATCGGAACCGGCTGAAAACGGTTGGGGTGCCCCGGGACTGGGTTAACCCCCGGAATGACTCCCGCCGACGCAACCGCGAAACCAGGGTTCAGATATTTGACGATCTCGGACGAGCCGTTGTTGTGCTGGTAATAGCCGTCATAGAGGAAATAATTCTCGATATCGTCGGTCGGCCGGAACGTCACGCCGACGCGCCAGGCGTAATAATCGACGTTGTCGAGGTCTTTTCCGTTTGAAACGTCGTGGGTATAGCCGTCACGCGCCTGGGTCTGACCGGCAATGCGGACCAGCAATTTGTCCTGAACGATTGGAATATTGACGGCGCCTTCGAACTGGCGGTCATTGTAGTCGCCGAATGTCGCCATGGCGTAGCCTTCGAACTTGTTCGTCGGCTTCTTCGGCTCAAGCGAGATCAGGCCGCCGATCGAGTTCTTGCCGAACAGCGTGCCCTGTGGCCCCTTGAGAACTTCCAGGTTGTCCAGATCGTAATAGAAGCCGGCCGACAGGCCGTGCGTCAGGCCGGTGGTCGGATTGAAATCGACGTTTCCGATCGGCACATCGGCGAAATAGATTTCACTTCCCGGAAGGCCGCGCAGGCGAACGTAACCGGAGTAAAGGGCGTTTACGTCAGACTGGCTCGAAGTCATCGACAGCGACGGGACTTCGCGGGCCAGGTCCTTGACCTGGTTGATCGCCTTCCTCTCAAGGTCCGCTTGAGAGAACGCCGTGATCGCGATCGGAACCGACTGAACGCGTTCTTCCTTGCGGCGGGCGGTCACGACGATTTCTTCCAGGCCGTTGTCGGTGCTGGCGGCGGGCTGGGCGCCCTGCTGCGCCAACGCTATTTTCGGGCTGACCAGACCGACGGTCGCAACCGACGCGCATAAAACCAGAGCCAAGCGTGACGCCATTGTTCTCCCCTTCATCCCGGCGCCTGCCTGGCGCCTTATCAATACGGATTTTCGTTCCCAACGGGTACGAAAGCGCCGGCAATCTCGGAAGACAGGTTGTTTGCGTCAAGCTCAAATGAGCGGAAGATCAGTTTTTGTGATCTGATCGTATTAAATTAGCAACATAGTCCGTTCGGACGATTCTGGCGGAAAACCGCCAAAAAAACCAACTCCATAAAAAAAGCGGCGCCCCCGAAGGAGCGCCGCCCTGTCGTTTCCTATGCCGAACCGCTTACGAAGTCGCGCCGCCGGAATAGACGATCTGAACGCGCCGGTTCTGCGGCTCGCGCACGCCGTCGCCGGTCGGAACCAGCAGGTCGCGCTTGCCCTTGGCAACGATCTCGATCTCGCTGGACGGGATGCCGTCCTTCTCAAGCTGCGCCGCGACCGATTCCGCACGGCGCCGGCTGAGACGCATATTGTATGCGTCCGAACCGACGGTGTCCGTGTGGCCGGTAACGGTGAGCTGGGTCACCTTCGCCGGACCGGCATTCTTGGCCGCCGTGTCGACGATCTCGACCGCTTGCGGGGTCAGGTCAGACTTGTTGAAGTCGAAGAACACCAGATAGCTCTTCGGCACGGCGGGCGCCGGAGCCTGGACCGCCGGCGGAACGTAAGCCGCCGGCTCCGACTCGGGTTCGGACGGGCCGCCGAAGCGGTATTTCACCGAGAAACCGAACATCCGCGGCTCGTTATAGACCAGCGAGGTAAAGCCGAGCTGGGTATAGATCGGGAAGCCGCCGGCCACATGCGTGCTGTCCAACGCGTTGGTCATGAAAAACCCGAGATCGACCGGATAGGTCAGGAAATTGGTCCAGTCGACGCGGATATCGACCTGCTCGTAGGACGGCTGAATCGGATAGATCTCCCCAGCCTGCACCGACATATACTGATGCCCATACCAGCTATAGGTCGCGGACATCGCCACATCGCCCAGCGACTCGTCGAGCGGCAGGTGATAGGTGCCGGTCACCGCATATTGCAGCTTCGGCGTGTAGAGGAATGGCGGATTCTTCGAATCGGCGCCGGCATCGGTCGGGTACTTCCCATATTCGGTATAGAGATAGGAAATATGCGGCGTGATCTCGACGCCTTCGATCGGCTCGATATTGGCCTCGAGCTCGACGCCCTCAAGCTGCGCATCCGCCGCGTTGAACAGCAGCGATGCGACACGGGAGGTGCCGCCCGGCCCCGGGACGTTGACCAGACGCGTGGTCTGGATGTCCTTGTAATCAGTATGGAAGACGTCCGCGTTCGTCCGGGCGTGGATACCCCACAGATCCCAGTCGCTCTTCACGCCGATTTCGACGTCGGTCACATGTTCCGGCTGGAACTTAGCGTTCGCCGCCGGCACGTTCAGGTTGAAGCCGCCGGGCCGATAGGCGTTGCCCGAACGCACATAGATCAGCGTCCTGGAATCCAGCTGCTCGTCGAGGCCGACATTCCAGCCGAACGAGCTGAAATTGCCGCCGGCCGAGATGTGGCAGTTATTGTCCACGCCCGACTGCACGCCGCAATTCAACGGTACTCCGGTCGCGCTGCGCTGGACCGAGTCCGAGTTGAGCGTCGCGCGTTCCTCGTCGGTGATGTGGTCCCAGGTATAACGATAGCCCGCGTTGAACTTCAGGCCTTCGACATAGTCTGACAGGTCGTAGATGCCGTGGGCGAAGAGAGCCTGGCTGCGCGACGTTTCGTGGAAATGATAATAGCTCGTGCTGCCGACAGCAGTCGAGCCGAGCAGCGTATCGCCCAGCGGGTGATCGAATTCCAAATAGCCGCCGACCACCCAGCTTAGCTTATCGTTCAGCGCCTTGCCCTGAAGCTGCAGCTCTTCGGTGTATTGCACCGAGTTGTCGCCCCAGATCTGATTGTTGCCCGGGACGCCGACATTCAGGACCGGCAAGTTGCCGGCGCCGAAATCGTCGGTCGTCGACAACTGCTTGAAGACACGGGCGGCCGCGACGTTTTTCAGCGTCAGGTCGTCGGAGATGTCCCAGCGGGCGGTGTCGGTAAAGCCATAGAAATAATCCTTGCCGATACCCTGGACCGAATGGCCAAGTTCCGTTCTGGCGCCCAACCGCTGCTGCTGCTGAAGCAGCTGCATTACGTTCGGATAGACCAACGGCAGAAAATTCTTCTTGTCGACGTAACGCAGGATCGTCGAGGATCCGTTGGTGTCCTGCCAATAGCCGTCATAGACGAAGTAGTTCTCGAAATCATCGGTCGGCCGGAAGGTCACGCCGACACGCCAGGAATAATAATTCCGGTTGTCGTAATCCTGGCCGGTATAGGCATCCTTCGTATAGCCGTCACGCTGCTGCGACTGGCCGGAGATGCGCACCAGCAGCTTGTCCTGGACGATCGGAATATTGACCGCGCCCTCGAATTCCCGGTCGCCGTAATTGCCGAATGTCGCCTGGAAATAGCCTTCGAAATTGTCCGTCGGCTTCTTCGGCGAAATCGAGATCAGGCCGCCGATCGAGTTCTTGCCGAACAGCGTGCCCTGGGGGCCCTTCAGCACTTCGAGATTGTCCAGGTCGTAATAAAAGCCGGCTGCCAGGCCATGCGTCAGACCGGTCGAGGTATCATAGTCGGTGGTGCCCAACGGCACGTCGGCGAAATAAATCACCGAGCCGGGCAGGCCGCGCAGGCGGGTCTGGCTCGAATAGGGTGCGTTGCTGTCGGACTGGCTGTTGCTGATCGCCAGCGACGGCACGGTGCGGCCGAGATCGCGCACTTCCTGGATATGCTTCTTTTCCAGGTCGGCCTGGCTGAAGGCCGTGATCGCCAACGGGACGGACTGCACCCGCTCTTCCTTACGGCGGGCGGTCACCACGATTTCTTCCAGGCCGTTATCGGCCGGCGCGGCCGTAGGTTGGGCGGGAGCCTGCGCCAGCGCGCCATGCGCGCCCGTCAACCCGACAATCCCGACCGTCGCGCATAGCGCGAGCATCAATTTCGACGACATTTATTTTCCTTCCCGAGACAAGGCCATACCCAGTTGAGGCGGCCCCATGGATGCTCCGCCGGTGCGGCTGAGACGCCCCTGAATCAACAGGGACGGCGCAAGCGAGAGCGGGCTGCTTCTATCGGAAAACTAGGGAAGATCAATAAAAAATGACTACTGAACCATAATTCAGTTTTTGTGATGCAGGGCTGCAACAGTTCTTGAGCGCCGCTCATTCGAATGCGTGAAGAAGAGCTTTATTGCGCGATGATCGCGGTGCGCAGCGCCAGCGGATTGGCGATCATCCGGAGCGGTTCATAACTGGAGCCGACGCCGCGAATCACGATCGAACCATAGTCGAAAACCCGCCCCCAGATACCCTGGATCACGTCGACCGTCTCCACCTTGCTGAGGTTCATTTCCATCGTGCGGCGACGGATGAAACCTTCCTTGAAGATGATCCGCCGGTCCGTCACCACGATCTCGGTGGTCTGCCGGCGGATCAGGGCATTTTGCGAGGCGATGAACGCCGCCAGCAGGAACAAAACCGCGACGCCGCCCGCGATATAGGACGGGATCCTGTTGTCCTCCACCCCGGACCCATAATGCAGGTACAGGAACGCCACCCCGGCAGCCGCGCCGATGACGAACAGGAACCAGGCCCGCAGATAGATCGCCCAGTGCAGCCTGCCCATCGCCCGCACGGACTCGTCGGGCATCAGCACTTTTTGGTAATAACTCATCCTGTCCTCCAAGGCGTGCCGTTCACCGGCCGGCCCCAACTGTCAGCGCCCCGCGCGGGAAGTAACGTTCCACGATCGCATTCGCTCCCGCCTCGCCGGCAATCGCGAAAAGATCGAGGTCGAAATGTTCGGCCATCGCCGCGCGAAGCCCTTGAACGCCGTCGATAGTACTCTCCTCAAGCCGGCCGTCGCGATAGCGGATCGTCAGCCGGTCGTTCAGGATGGCGGCGCGCCGATCCCCGGTTGGGCGCGCCAGCGTCAAATTCCGGACAAACCGGGATTCCGGCGAAGTCGCGATGTACCAGTTGGCGATCTCGTAATCGACCTGGGACTGCGGTTCCTCGGTAAAGCGATAGAGCGGCGTCCATGTCCCTGCCAGCTCAGCCTGCATTTCAAAGCTGCCGGCGACGGCGATGAAGCGGTAAGTCTCGTGCGATGTCGGCTGGGCGATGCCGGGCGCAAGCGCAAAAGGCGCCGTTGGATTGAGCCCGCCGAAACCGACATCGACGATGTAGGGACCGTTATCCAGCGTTACTTTCAGCAGCATGTGGGTGCGGCCGGTTGCGGCGCCATCCGGCACGCCCAGCCGCACGCGCGCGGCGAGTGGCGTCACCGCGAAACCAAGTGTTGTGAGCACAGCGGCCAGCAGTCCGTTCTGCTCGAAACAATAGCCGCCGCGGCGGCCCATTATCAGCTTCGCGATCAGTGACGGGATATCGAGCGGCACCGGGCGCCCAAGCACCGCATCCAGATTCTCGAACGGGAACGTCGCCGTATGCCGCGACTGCAACTGCGCCAGCAGTTCGAACGTCGGCGCCGATGACCCGGCGAAACCGATTCTGATGAAATAGGCGTCTAGCTCTTTATTGCCGAGGGTCAATCTAAGCCTTGGTATGGGTACGCGAATCGAGTCGCGACTCGAGTCCACATATAGCGCTGTCGGCCGAGTCGGCCGCGTAACGTTCCTGGAACACGCACAATATATTGAGATTTCCGGATGTTAAATAGCCGGTCCGACTGCCAGCTCCTTGATTTTACCGACAATTTTATCCTTCAAACCACAACATGTTGATCGGCCGGGCGAGTCGGACGTGGAACGTTCCAGCAATTCCACAAGATATTGATGCGGTCCTCGGCGACAGCAAAGTTTCAACCCCTTGCGGGTGAAAGATTAAAGGGCGATCTAGCATTGCATGATTCCTTTTTCAGTCCTCGACACCACGCCGGTACTGCAAGGCAGCGACGCCACGCAGGCCTTCCGCAACACGCTCGACCTCGCCCAGCACGCCGAACGCTGGGGCTATGTCCGCTATTGGCTGGCCGAGCATCACAACATGCCGGGCATCGCCAGCGCCGCGACCTCGGTCGTGATCGGGCACGTGGCCGGCGGCACATCGACCATCCGCGTCGGATCAGGCGGCGTCATGCTGCCCAACCACGCGCCCCTGGTCATCGCCGAGCAGTTCGGCACGCTGGCCTCCCTCTTTCCCGGCCGCATCGATCTGGGGCTGGGCCGCGCGCCGGGAACCGATGGACGCACCGCGCAGGCGCTGCGCCGCAACCTGGCCGGCGGCGACACCTTCCCGCAGGACGTGCTGGAACTGCAGTCCTATTTCCAGCCGTTGCAGCCGGGGCAACTGGTCCGTGCCGTTCCGGGCGCCGGATTGAACGTGCCGATCTGGCTGCTGGGGTCGAGCCTGTTCAGCGCGCAACTGGCGGCCTATCTCGGCCTGCCCTTCGCCTTTGCCTCCCATTTCGCCCCGGATGCGATGCTGCAGGCGCTGGCGATCTATCGCGACTCGTTTCGCCCATCGGCCCAACTGGACAAACCCTATGCCATGCTGGGGCTCAATATCTGCGCGGCGGACACCGACGCCGAGGCGGCACGACTGTTCACCTCGCTGCAGCAGCAATGGACGCTGCTGAGGCGCGGCAGCCCCGCCGCCCTGCCGCCGCCGGTCGATACGATGGACAGGCTGTGGTCGGACATGGAACGCGCCGGGCTGGAGAATGCGCTGGGCCGCGCCATGATCGGCTCGGCGGAGACGGTAGGACGGAAGCTCAAAGCCTTCATTGCCGAGACCGCCGCCGACGAAATCATCATGACCAGCCAAATCTACGACCACCGGGCGCGGCTGCGCTCGTTCGAGATCGTTGCGGAAATCCGCGATGGAATCTTGAACGCGTAGCAAGATCGGACTGGACGGCGGCCCCAAGGCAGACGATGGTTCCGGCAACGATAAATGCCGCCGGGGAGGGTCTGCGCAATGTTCTTCGCCTATTGGATGGTGCTTGCCGCCGCCTTCCTGCCCTATGCCGCGACGATCTATGCCAAACGCGGCGACGTCAATAACCATGCACCGCGCCAATATGCCGGCACCTTGACCGGCGCGCGCCAACGCGCCGACTGGGCACAGCAGAACGGCTTCGAATCCTTTCCGGCCTTTGCCGCCGCGGTCATCATCGCGGCGCAGGCCGGGGTGACGCATCCTGTGATGAACTGGCTGACCGGCGCCTATGTCGCCCTGCGCATCGTCTATAATTTCGCCTATATCACCGACCGCGCCACGTTGCGCTCGATCGTCTTTTCGACCGGCGCCGCATGCGTTTTGGGGCTTTTCGTGGCCGCCGGCTTAGCCTAAAGCTTTTGACACAGAGTATCTCAAACAGGGGAACGACCCATGCCATCCCAGGCTGCCATGAAGGCGACGCTTCAGTCCTATCTCGACCACTTCAACGCCGGCGACGCCGAAAAGCTGACCGGCTTGTTCGCCGCCGACGCGACGGTTGAGGATCCGGTCGGTTCGCCCCCGCATAAGGGCACCGAGGCGATCCGCGCGTTCTATGTCGATGCGATGAAGAACGGCGCCCAGCTGTCGCTGTCCGCGCCGATCCGTGGATCGCACAGCAACGCCGCCGCGATGGCCTTCGAAGCCAAAATCGGTACGCTGACCGTGCGCATCGTCGATGTCATGACCTTCAACGAAGACGGCAAGGTTGCGACCATGCAGGCCTATTTCGGGCCGGAAGACTTCATTCAGGGCTGAATGCCCAAGGACGCCAGGCAAGGGGCGCGTTGTCCGGCCCGCGGCAATCCCACGATCGGAATTGCCGCATTCGGGGCAAAACTGTAACGTCATTCCAACATCAATAACGTGAAAGGGGATATGGATATGAAAGTAGCTTTTCTCGCCGCCACCATGGCAGCTCTCTCGTTCAGTGGCGTCGCGCTGGCTGACGGCGTCGATGGCGCCTGGAAAATCAGCGGCGATGTCGTCGGCAACGCCATCGAGGACGTCGTTTGCACATTCGCCACCGCCGGCGGCAAGACGACCGCCTCCTGTGCGGGAAAAGACGCCAAGGCCCCCGGCGCCGCCGCCGCGGCCACCGTCGCCGGCAAAGACGTGACCTGGGATTGGGACGCCGGCCAGGCCGTGCTGACCTTCAAGGGCAAGTTGGACACCGACAAAACCATGAAGGGCGACATCGAGACCAGCGGCGTGACCGGTACGTTCACGGCCACCAAGCAGTAAGCTGGTTGCTTCTCGGAAAGGGGCTCGGCCTGCAAAGGCCGGGCCTCTTTTTTATTACCCGTGCAGGTCCTTCGCGCCCTTGGCCATGAAGGACACGGCATCCGCGCGCGGGATGCTGCTCAGATATTTCGCTCCCTCGCCCTTGCCGCCCACATTCCAGATCGGCCCGTCGGCCAGATGGGCGAAGCCTTCGTCCGCCACCGCATCGGATTCGTCGGGCGGGAATTCCGGGTTGCCCATGTTCAGCCCCAGCCGGGCCATCGCAGGCGTGCGGGTCAGACCCATGATCAAACCCAGCACATGCACATTGTGCGGCTTCAGCTCGTACCACAGCCCCTCGGCCATCATCCGGCTGTAAGCCTTGCCCGCCGAATAGACGATCTCATCCGGCGCCCCGGCATACCCGGCCATCGAGCCGATCAGGATGATTCCGCCCCGGCCGCGCGCGCGCATGCCGGTCGCGAAATGATGGACAAGCACGGTCGGCGTCAGCACGCCCAACCGCACCATACGCAACTGTTCGTCCAGCGTATCGTCGAGGAAAGGCGAAAAATGCGAAACCGAACCCGCATTGTAAATCAGCATCCCGACCTCGATGTCGTCGGTCGCTTCGCGCAGGCGCGGCAGGACGTCGGACGCGGTCAGGTCTTGGTCCAAGGTGCGGACCTGGATCTTGTGCGACTTTCGAATGCGCTCCGCCAGCGCCTCAAGCTGCGCCGGCTTGCGTGCAACCAGCACCAGGTTGACGCCCTGCGCCGCCAGCTTCATCGCGAAGCTCTCGCCCGTCCCCTCAGAGCCGCCC
Organism: Alphaproteobacteria bacterium; assembly: GCA_965276835.1. Lineage (GTDB taxonomy): Bacteria > Pseudomonadota > Alphaproteobacteria > BOG-932 > Roseiterribacteraceae > BOG-932. The sequence continues at coordinate 4,208,321 of OZ255631.1, read as the reverse complement.
GCGATAACCGCCCACGGGCCGTATTGTTCGGCAAATCCCACGTTGCGTCCTCCCATTTTAGGTGCTGCCCGTTCGGCTTGTGCCGGCGGCGGCACAGGATGATAGCGGCGGCGCCCAGAAAGATCATGCGAAACGGACGGAAGGTGTGTAGATAGCGGCCGACCTCTTCGGGGGAATCATCGCATGAGTTGCCGGCCATGAGCCTGATCGCCCTGATCTTCAGCCGTCGCTACGTCGTCTATTCCGCGGCGTTGCTGGGGAGCGCGGTCTTCCTGGGCCTGACGCTGACTGTTTCGCCGGAGTTTGGGATCGGCCTGGCCGGGTTTCTGGCCTTGGCGGCCCTGGGTACTTACGACCTTCTGCAAACCCAGCATGCGATCTTGCGAAGTTTTCCGATCGCCGCCCATATCCGCTTTTTGCTGGAGAATGTGCGCCCGGAAATCCGGCAATATTTCCTGGAAAGCGATACCGACGGCGTGCCGTTCGACCGCAATGCCCGTTCGATCGTGTATCAACGCGCCAAGGGCCAGCTGGACAAGCGGCCGCTCGGCACCGAACTGAATGTCTACGGCACCAGTTATGAGTGGATAAACCATTCGCTAACGCCTGCCGAACTGGCCGTCGAACCGTTCCGCGTCAAAATCGGCGGGCCGGATTGCGCGCAGCCTTATTCCGCCTCTGTCCTCAATATTTCGGCCATGAGCTTTGGTGCGCTGTCCGCCAATGCCATCCGCGCCCTGAACAAGGGCGCGAAGATGGGCGGGTTCGCGCACGATACCGGCGAGGGCGGTTTGAGCCCGTATCACCGGGAGAACGGCGGCGACATCGTCTGGGAAATCGGCAGCGGCTATTTCGGCTGCCGCACGCCGGACGGCCGCTTTTCACCCGAACGCTTTGCCGAGGCGGCCGCGTCCCCCCAGGTCAAGATGATCAATATCAAACTGTCCCAGGGGGCCAAGCCAGGCCACGGCGGCGTTCTGCCGGGCGCCAAGGTGTCGCAAGAAATTGCCGAGACACGCGGCGTTCCGGTCGGCGTCGATTGCATCTCGCCATCGCATCATTCGGAATTTTCAACGCCGATCGGCTTGCTGGAATTCATTGCGCGGCTACGCGAGCAGTGCGGCGGCAAGCCGGTGGGATTTAAGCTGTGCATCGGCCATCCATGGGAATTTCTCGGCATCGGCAAGGCGATCCTTGAAACCGGCATCTATCCCGATTTCATCGTCATCGACGGCAAGGAAGGCGGCACCGGGGCCGCACCCCTGGAATTCGTCGACCACATCGGCACGCCGCTGCAGGAAGGGCTGATGTTTGCCCGCAACATGCTGGTCGGCCTGGGTATCCGCGACCGCGTCCGGCTGGGCGCCAGCGGCAAGATCATCACCGCCTTCGATATGGCAAGAACCATGGCGATGGGCGCCGACTGGTGCAACATGGGGCGCGGCTTCATGTTCGCGATCGGCTGCATCCAGGCGCAGCAATGCCACACCGACCGTTGCCCGACCGGCGTGACGACGCAGGACAAGATCCGCCAGCGCGCGCTGGTCGTTCCCGACAAGGCGCAGCGGGTTTATAATTTTCACCGGTCGACCCTGGCCGCGTTGTCAGAAGTGATCGCCGCCGCCGGCCTGTCGCACCCGGAAGAGCTATCGCCGCGGCATTTCCTGAAGCGTGTGTCGCCCGACGTAGTCGCCAGCTATGAACAGATCCACCGATTCCTGGAACCGCGCGAGCTTTTGGATGGCACGAACGACGAGCGCTTCAAGTTAAGCTGGAAGATGGCCCAGTCGAACAGCTTCGCGCCGGCCGCGGTCTGATCTCAGCCGGTGCGACTCTCGGCGCCGGCTGACGCGATCTTGAAACAACAGCAAGGCCGCGCGCCGTAACTGCATTGTTCGGTCACCGGTGCGCCGATCACTTCGGACAATAACGCCTCCGCGATCAGGCAGGCCTTGGGGTGATTGGCGGTGACTGCGGACAGGGCAGTTATTGCCGCGAATGAACTGTTCCCCGTCCTTCTCGTCCAGGATCGCGGCCCCACCAATTCCGCCAGCACGTCCAGCGCCGTCGAAACCCGCTCGGCGTGACCCCGAAAGAGAGTGCCGCGAGCAAAGGGCTGAAGGCAAATGGCGGTGCGGAGCGGGCAAAACTCCAGGCCTGACAGGCAAGGATTTCGACAAGGCCTATGTCGGCGACGAAGTGGCATATTATGAAGCCGTCGCCGGCGCGCCGGACAATACTCTGCTGCCCAACACCCGGAACGCCGAGTTGCAGAGCCTGCTGGAAAGTGCGCGGCCGGTGTTCTTGGCGCATCTGGAGCACGCGAAAATGGTGCAGAGCGCCTTGAAATAGGCTGCCACGCGCGGGGTGCTCATCACGAGCGTCCCGCGCCGCCTTGCATTCCGACAATCGGGATTTGCCATGAAACCGTCGATTTTAATCGCCGACCGGATTTGCGGGCTGGCGATTTTCCTGAGCGCCGCGAACGCACAGTCCGCCGCGCCTGCCGGCATCGCGATTGCGATGCGAAACCTGCAGTTCGACCCGCCGGCGATCGTCGTCAACGCAGGCGATACCGTCGAGTGGACGAATGACGACCTGATCCCGCACGGTTACGGCAAAGTCGTCCGGATCGGGGACGCTCGCGTCCGGGCAGCAATGGCGCCGAACCTTCCTGGAGGCAGGAAGCTTCCCCTATATCTGCGCGTTCCATCCCCGGATGAAGGGCGTCGTCACCGTAAAGTAGCCCGGCGGCGCACGCCGTCATTGACACGGTTGGTCCGGTCGATAGGGTTTCGGCGCATAGCGCCGCGACAGGCAGAAATCAGCCAGGGCACCCATGACCGACGCGACAGAATTTCAGAACGACGCGATGGAGCATGCCGAGCACGCCCACCATGCGGCGGAATCCGGCGATCCGATGACCCTGCAGGTCACGCTGTCGATCGCGATCATGGCGGTGATCGCGGCCTTCATCGGGGCACTGGGCGAAACCGAGGCATCGCACACCTTCGTCGAAAAAAACGACGCCGTCCTGGCCCAGGCCAGGGCATCCGACACCTGGACGGAATATCAGGCCGAAAGCCTGAAGCGGCATGTCTACACTGTCGGCGCGGCGCTGGCCGCGCAACCCGACGCGGCGGCCAAGATGAAGGAACAGGTCGACAAATACGCCGCCGAGCAGCCGGGAACGCAGGAAAAGGCGAAGGCGTTCGAGGAGCAGGTGAAGGTCTATAGCGAGAAGGCGGAAACGCATTTCGCGCGCCATCACGTCCTGACCATCGCCGAGGGCATCGTGCATGTCGCGGTGGCGGGCGCGTCCATCGCGTTGCTGGCGCGGCGCCGGTCTTTCTGGCTGACGTCGCTGGCCCTGACGGCCGCCGGCATCCTTGTGGCCGGGATCGCCTACGTTATCTAGGCGTCGAACGATAATGACTTTGTAACAGACTCGCGCCCATTCCACGCCTATAGTCCGGTGATCGGCATGGAGGGATAAAATGCGGTTGAACCAAGCCTTAGCGGCCGGCTGCGCCTTGGCGGCCCTCATGATGACCCCGGCCAGCCGCGCAGACGACGCGCCGAAGGTGGCGCTGCCGACTGCCCTGGTCAACCAGTTCAACACGATGTTCGGCGTTCATCCGAGCTTTCGCGCCAATCATGCCAAGGGCTGGGTGTTCGAGGGCACCTTCACGCCGGCCCCGACCGCCCGCGCGCTGAGTTCGGCGGCGCATCTGCAAGGCGCCGCTGTTCCGATCACCGTGCGGTTCTCGAACGGCGGCGGTCTGCCGGACATGCCCGACGACCATCCGTCTTATCGGACGCGGGGAATGGCCATTAAATTTCAACTGCCGGCGGGCGGGAACACCGACATCGTCGCGATCTCGACCAACGGCTTCCCGGTGTCGAACGGCGAGGACTTCTTGAGTCTGCTGAAAGCCATCGCCGCAAGCGGGCCAAACGCACCCAAGCCCACCCCGATCGAAACCTTCCTCGGCAGCCATCCGGCCGCGGCCAAGGCGGTGGCGACGCCGCAGCCGATTCCGGCCGGCTATGCGACGTTGCCTTATTTTGGGGTCAACGCCTTTAAATTCACCAACGCCGCCGGCGTCACCAAGTTCGGCCGTTATCGCATCGTGCCGGAGGCCGGCGAGCATTATGTCAGCGACGCCGACGCGGCGAAGATGCCGCCGAACTTCCTGTCCGACGACGTGAAGGCCCGGCTGAAGACCGGACCGGTCAAGTTCAAGCTGGTGGTGCAGCTTGCCGCGCCGGACGACATCACCAACGATGCGACCGTCGTGTGGCCCGACAGCCGCCCAGAGGTGGAGTTGGGCGAGATTTCCATCACGACAGCCGATCCCGACAGCCTGGCGGCTGAAAAGAAACTGCTGTTCGTGCCGACCAACGTGACGCCGGGCATCGCGGCGTCGGACGATCCGATCATCGCGCTGCGCGGGCAGGCTTACGGCGTATCGTTCGCCCGCCGCGTGGGAAAATAGCCGCCTATTGCTGCGGCTGAGCCGGCGGCGCGCCTCCGCCTTCCTCCTGGGCCAACGCGGCCTGGCAATCGGACGAGAACTTGGTCTGGTTCTGACTCATGCATTGGTGACGCGCGGGGCCCGCCGCCGCACTGGCGCAATATTGCGCGATGTCGGCGCCGCAGGCTTTACGCACATCCTTCATGGCTTCCCGCCGGCCGTTGAAAGCCGCCTGGCAGCCGGCTGACATCTTGGGCATGTTGGTCGTTATGCATGTGCGCCGCGCGGGGCCCGGTGCGACATTGGGGCAGAAAGACTGAATATCCGCCCTGCAAGCCTGCCCCACCCTGGGCGGCGGCGAACTGGCGGCGTCCTGTGCGTTGGCCGCAAGCGGAAGAAAAAGTACCGCCGCGAGCGCGGCGAAAACCGGCGCTTTCATGATTCGCTCCATTCGGGTTGATGGTGCCCTTGCAACGGGCAGGTGGGCGTTATCCTGCGGCGTTCAGCTCCCGTGGCTTGATTTATTACGGGGATAAGCGCATCTACACGCCAACGCATCGTGCCGATTGGCCGCGATCCGTGTTTCGCGATCGCGCGAATCGGTGCAAAATGCTCGGCCTCCGAGCCGGGCTCCGCTGCGTTTCGAAACAATCACCCAACATATCGCCCGTCCGGCACGCGCGCGGACAGGCACTTTTAGGCGCGCGCCGGATACGGAAGAACCGTGATTCCGCCGCGCGAACCGGATTCTTATGACTATTTCTCTGTTTTCTGAGCTCTCCCTTCGTTCCGAGCTGCAAAAGGCGCTCGCCGACCAAGGTTACACGACGCCAACCCCGATCCAGGCGCAGGCGATCCCGCATCTGCTGAACGACCGCGACCTGCTGGGCATCGCCCAGACCGGTACCGGCAAGACGGCCGCCTTCACCCTGCCCATCCTGCAAAAGCTGGCCGATGCCGGCACAAGGGCAAAGCCGGGCCAGGTGCAGGTCCTGATCCTGACCCCGACCCGCGAACTGGCGATCCAGATCGACGACAGCGTCAAGAATTACGGCGCGCATCTGAATTTCCGCCACACCGTGATCTTCGGCGGCGTCGGTCAAGGCCGCCAAGTGGACGCGCTGCAACGCGGCGTCGATATCCTGGTCGCCACGCCGGGCCGCCTGCTGGACCTGATGAACCAGCGCCACGTGCGGTTCGACAGCCTGTCGGTCTTCGTCCTGGACGAAGCCGACCGGATGCTGGACATGGGCTTCATCAACGACGTCCGTAAGGTCGTCGCGGTGTTGCCGAAAACCCGCCAGACCTTGTTGTTCTCCGCCACCATGCCGCGGGAGATCGCGGACCTGGCCGTTAAGCTTCTGAACAACCCGGTGCGCGTCGAGGTGACCCCGCAGGCGACGACGGTCGAGCGTATCGCCCAGCACGTGATCCATGTGCCGATGGCACAGAAGCGTCATGTCATGGTCGACCTGCTGGCGGACGAAGCGATGACCCGCGTCATCGCCTTTACCCGCACCAAACACGGCGCGAACAAGGTCGCCGACCATCTGACGGCGGCCGGGATCAAGACCGCCGCCATCCACGGCAACAAATCGCAGAATGCACGACAGGCCGCGCTGGAAGATTTCCGCGCCGGCAAGCTGCGCGTGCTGGTGGCGACCGATATCGCCGCACGCGGCATCGATATCGACGGCATCAGCCACGTCGTGAATGTCGATCTGCCGAACGTCCCGGAAAGTTATGTCCACCGCATCGGCCGCACCGCGCGCGCCGGCAAGGACGGCATCGCGATCTCGTTCTGCGATACCGAGGAACGCGCGTTCCTGAAGGATATCGAGCGGATGATCGGCCTGCGCGTGCCGGTCATGGAATTGCCGGCGGAAACGCCGCGCATCGCCACCCCGGCGCATGTTCGCCCTGCCCAGCCGCAGCGTCGTCCGCAACCGCAGCGGCGCCCGGAAGGACGCCGCCCGGAGGGACGTGCGGGTGAAGGGCGTGGGGGCGAAGGACGCCGCCAGGACGAGCGTCGCGGCGAAGGTCATCGCGGCAACGGCGGCGGCGGGCAGAGCCAAAAGCCGGCCAGCCCTGGTCAGGCGCACAAACCTAACCATAACGCGCCCCGCCGCGATAACGGGCCGCGTCCGCAAAACGCCACGCGTCAGCCGATTCGGCCGTAACGGCCCGGCACGCGCGCTTTCGGCATGTTGCTTGTGACTGGGCGGGGTCTATGATCCCGCCCAAATCATGTGTGGGACACGCGCGTAATGTCGAAAGCGGTTGCGATTGTTATTGCCGTGACAGGGGTTCTGTCGTTGATCCGGCCGGCCGCCGCCGAGGCTCTGACCGGCGCGGCAGCCTTTGGCGACTTCTCCAAGGATGCACCCGGTGTCGTCCGCCATATCGCGCCGTCCGACCTGCCTGCGCCCGGCGCCACCGAGGCGAAGGCCAACATGTCGACTGTTGTCCCGCAGCCCGAGGGCGCCGCGCCTTCGGTACCGGCCGGTTTCAAGGTGACGCCGTTCGCGCATCTGGCCGGCCCGCGCCAGATTCGCGTGGCGCCGAACGGCGACATCTTCGTCGCCGAGACAACGAAGGGAAAAATCACGGTGCTGCGCGCTGCCGATGGTGTAGCCACGCCGTCGGAAACGGCGACCTTCGCCTCCGGCCTTAGCGGGCCGTTCGGGATCGCCTTCTATCCGCTGGGGCCCGATCCGCAATATGTCTATATCGGGAATGCAGGCTCCGTCGTCCGCTACCCCTACAAGAGCGGCGATCTGGCGGCGCGCGGTCCGGCCGAGATCGTGGTGCCTGAAATACCGAGCACAGGTTACCACTCCACCCGCGATCTGGCGTTCTCGGCTGACGGGAAACGGCTGTTCATTTCCGTCGGGTCCGACTCCAATACCGCGGAGGAGATCGATCCGGTGAGCGCCGCCAACATCAAGGCGGCGGAGAGCGCCCGCGGGCTTGGCGCCAGCTGGGGCGCGGAGACGTTCCGCGCGGACGTGCTGTTCACCAGCCCAGACGGCAAGACGGGCCTGAAAAGCTTCGCCAACGGCATCCGCAACTGCGTCTCGCTGACGGTGCAGCCGACGAACGGCGACCTGTGGTGCACCACCAACGAGCGCGACATGCTGGGCGACAACCTGCCGCCGGATTATGTGACACCGGTCAAGGAGGGCGCGTTCTATGGCTGGCCTTGGTACTATATCGGCAACCACGAGGACCCGCGTTACAAAGGTCAGCGCCCCGACCTGGCCGGTAAGGTGACAACACCGGCGGTGCTGATCCAGCCGCATTCCGCGCCGCTGGGTATGGCGTTCTATACCGGCGGCGAATTCCCGAAAGAATATCAGGGCGACGCCTTCGTTGCGCTGCACGGATCGTGGAACCGAGCGAACCGCACCGGCTATAAGGTCGTCCGCCTACTGCTGAAAGACGGCAAGCCGACCGGCGACTACGAGGATTTCCTGACCGGACTGGTCGCCGGCGACAAAGGAGTCTGGGGCCGGCCGGTCGGTATCGCGGTCGCCCATGACGGCGCGCTGATTGTCGGCGAGGACGGAAACGGCATGATCTGGCGCATCACCTATGACGGCGGGAAACGCTGAGGAACGTGACCGGAATCGCGATCCAGGACGGCACCGAACCGCCGCCCGGTTCGTCGGTCCAGCGGGACCGCGTCCTTAGCGCCGCCAGCCTCGTTTTGCTGGCGGTGGGATTCGCGGTGCTGATCGCGATGGCGATCACGGTGACGATCCTGACTCAGCGCAATCGTGACGCCTTCGATCTGGCCACGACAACGCGCACCCAACTGGCCGACATCGCGCGCGCGGTCGAACTGCTGGACGATGCAGAAACCAGCGAGCGCGGTTTTCTGCTGACGGAGCGGGAGGCCTATCTGCAGCCCTTTGATGCCGCCGCCGCGCAAATCCGGCAGCAGCTTGACGTTATCGTCGCGGAAACATCCAAGCTGGCGATCGCGGACACGGCGCAGGATTTCCGCAAAACCGGGCTTGCCAAATTCGGTGAGCTTTCCGCCACGCTCGATCTTTACAAATCCGATGGACGGGGCGCGGCCACCGAGGAGGTTCTGACCGACCGTGGCAAGGGCCTGATGGACGAAATCCGGGCGGAGAGCAAGACGATGACCGACTTCCTGACGAAGGAATTGGCCGTTCGCCTGGATATTGCCCGCGCCACGAGCAGGCTGCTGGCGAACGCACAGATCGGCTCAACCAGCCTGGTTCTGGTGATCGCCGTCCTGACCGGCTTGGGCCTGTACCGGAACGTCACCGCGCTGAGAAGGGCGCAGATCGCGCTGAGGGAAACCAACAGCAACCTTGAGGATATCGTCGCGACGCGTACCAAGGCGTTGAGCCAGGCCAACGATGAAATCCAGAAATTCGCCTATATCGTTTCGCACGATCTGCGTGCGCCGCTGGTCAATATCATGGGTTTCACCACCGAACTGGAAGCCGCGGCCAAAACTGTCGGGCGTTATGTCGACCGGCAGATCAAGACGAACCGCACGGACGTTCCCGTCGAGGTTGTCGAAGCGATCGGCGAGGATGTGCCTGAAGCCTTCGCATTCATTAAAACCTCGACATCCAAGATGGACCGGCTGATCAGCGCAATCCTGCGCTTGTCGCGCGAAGGGCGGCGCGTTCTGGCGCCGGAAAATCTCGCGATGCGCCCCTTGCTGGAGAATGTCGCCGGCACCCTGAAGCACCGCACGGACGCGGTGGAGGCACAAATCGTGATTCAGCCGCTGCCAAACCTGATCGCCGACAGGCTGGCGATCGAACAGGTCTTCGGCAATCTTCTGGACAATGCGGTCAAATATCTGTCGCCGGACCGGCCGGGTGTGATCACCGTCCGCGGCGCAGCCAAGGGCGCGCTTGCCGTTTATGAGATCGAGGATAACGGACGCGGTATCGCCGAGGCCGATCTGGAACGGGTCTTCGAGCTTTTCCGCCGTGCGGGCGCGCAAAATACAGAGGGAGAAGGCATCGGTCTTGCCTATGTCAGGCAGCTCGTTTACCGGCTGGGGGGAACAATCGGGCTGAAATCCACGCTTGGTCAGGGTACAATCTTCACGCTGAGCCTACCGACGAACAGCGCGAAATCACTCAGAGAGGTTGGGTAATGCTTCCCGTCACAATCGTTCTGGTCGAAGACGATCCCGGTCATGCCCGCCTGATCGAGAAGAATATCCGGCGCGCCGGGGTCAATAACGAGATCGTCCATTTCGAAAACGGCACGGCGGCGCTCGACCACCTGATGCAGGTCGGCAAGATTCCGACCCTGGTGCTGCTCGATCTGAACCTGCCCGATATGAGCGGTACGCAAATCCTGGAGCGGCTGAAATCCAATGGCGACACCAAGCACGTCCCGGTCATCGTCCTGACCACGACCGACGACAAGGCCGAAATCCAGAAATGCTACGACCTGGGGTGCAACGTCTATATTACCAAACCGGTCGATTATGAGGCGTTCGCCACGGCGATCCGGCAGCTGGGGCTGTTCCTGTCGGTGATGAAGGTTCCCGACCCGACGTGACCGCCCTGCCCACCCTTCCGACGGCCGAGGATTCGCATCAGATATCGGTGCTGTACATCGACGACGATGTCGCGCTCGCGCGACTGGTCGAGAGACATCTGAGCCGCCAAGGTTACCGGGTGGTGACTGCCGCGGACGGCGCGAGCGGGCTTGCGAAATTGGCATCCGAACGCTTCGACGCCGTCGCCCTGGACCATTTCATGCCGGGCGAAGACGGGCTGGAGCTGTTGAAGCGGCTGAACGCCCTGCCCGACCCGCCGCCGGCAATCTATGTCACCGCATCCGACGAGGGCCGCATCGCGGTCGCGGCCTTGAAACAGGGCGCGGTCGATTACGTGATCAAGGACGTTCAGGGGGTTTTCCTGGACCTTCTCGATCAGGCGATCCGGCAGGCGGTGGAGAAAACACGCGTCCGCCGGGCGAAAGAGGCGGCGGAACGCGAACTGATCGAATCGCGGGACCGGTTAGCCAGCCTTCTCGAGCAGAAAACGGCGCTGTTGCATGAGGTCAGCCACCGGGTCAGCAACAGCCTGCAGTTGATCGGATCGCTGATCAGCATTCAGGCCGCGCGTATTCCGGAATCCCCGGCCCGCGACGCCCTGCTGCAGGCGCGCGAACGGGTGCAGGCGGTCATGCTGGTGCACCGGCGCCTCTATACCTCCGATGAGGTCGGCGCGATCGAGATCGACAAATATCTGGAGGCGATGGCCGAGGAACTGCAGGCCAGCGTCCTGGCCACCGAGCTTGGCCACCGGATCGAGGTTGCCGCCGCCGCGCTACAGATCGCGCCCGACAAAGCGGTTTCCATCGGTGTCATCGTCAACGAACTGATCACCAATGCCCTGAAATACGCATTTCCGCCCGGCAAGGCGGGCACGATCCGAATTGGCCTGCATCAGCCCGACGACAACACGATCATGTTGGTGGTGGAAGACGACGGGGTGGGTTTTTCGGACGAGGATACCGCGCCGAAAGGGACTGGCCTGGGCACGCTGATCATCCGCGCGATGGCCCGGACACTGCAGGGAACTGTCGAACGGCAGCCGTCCGTGACCGGTGCGCGGACTGTCTTATCGTTTCCGGCGGATTAACATAGTACGCCGTACGCCGTACGCGACGATCAACGCCAAAGACGCCAGCAATGACATCGCCGCGCCGGCCAAAAACCCCTGAAAGATATGGATCTGGCGCGGCGTCACCGACACATGCTGCCACGCGCCGCGATAGCCGTGAATGATCGATTCGATCTGTCCCACGATCGGGTTGGAATGGTCGGCCGCCGCGCGCGCCAAGATCAGCCCGTATTGTACCCCTGCGACGTCCAGCACGCAGAAGAGCCCGAACAGCAGCACCACCCATTCGCGTAGATTCTTGATCGCCGGATCCAAGATCGCGGCCTCCCAAAGTCTCATGTGATTTTATAACAGCTAGGACGCATCAAGGTTGCGTTCAAGGGCGCGGCGGGAACCACTCAGCCATCGCATCGGCGGGCAGCGGCTGGGAAATGTAAAATCCCTGGGCTTCGTCGCAACCCCACGACGCCAACAGATCGAACGCCGCCTTGTCGCCGACACCCTCGGCGACGACGCGGTATCCAAGATCGTGCGCCATCAGGATGATGGCGCGCGCCAGTTTCCGGTCGTGTTCGCTGGTCGCCAGCGAACGGACGAAGGCCTGGTCGATCTTCAGGACATCGGCCGGAATCTGCTGCAGATAGGCCAGGCTGCTGTAACCCGTCCCGAAATCGTCGATGACGATCGAGACACCCAGATCGCGCAGCGCAGCAAGCTGTCCCGTGGCGCGGACGCCATCGCTGACCAGGGCGCTTTCGATGAATTCAAGCTGAATAGCCTGCGGCTCAATACCGTGCTTGGCCAGAATCCGCGCAATCCGATAGGCGAAATCGCCCTCTTCCAGGTTTCGTGCCGACGCGTTGATCGACAATCGCGGAACCGAGCGTGTCGCCCGCCACGCGGCGATCTGGGCGATAGCCGCGTTCAATACCCAATCGGTCAACGGCCGGATGAATGCTGTTTTTTCAGCCAATGGAATGAACTCGCCCGGCATGATCGTGCCCAGCGTGGGGTGCCGCCAGCGCAGCAAAGCTTCGGCGCCCGTGCATCGGCCGGTACCGAAATCGACGACCGGCTGGAACAGCAGCTTCAATTCCCCGGGCCGGTCCGGCGCGATCAGCATGTCATTCAGCAGCGTGAAACTGCGCGCATAGGCCCTGTCGTCAGCCTCGCTGTAGGACCCGCTCGTCTGGCCGGCCCGGCGTGCGTCGGCGGCGGCATTGAAGAGGCGGCGGAGCACATCGCGCGGGGAAACGCCGCGCATCTGGAAGCGGTGAATGCCGACCACCGGATTCGGCGTCACCGGAATACCGGCGCACGAGATCGTCTGCCTGAGGTCGCGATCCAGCCCGGCCATCAATGCGTCCAGCCGGCCGGCCCACTGCCCGCTCAAAATCACCACGCAGCGGATCGGCGAGACCTGGTACAGCCGGGCATCGTCGCCGACCGAACGCCGCACGACGGCCGACGCATGACGGACCAGTTCCTCCGCATAGGCGGCGCCCAGCACGCGTGTCCCATGACCGACCTGTTTGGACGAGACAAGCTCGATCAGCAGCCCGATCGACTCGGCATCAGGATCGTGAAGCCGCTCATCCTCCAGATCCTCGAACAGCTGGTACTGGTTGGGATGCCCGCTGCTGGGATCGACCAGGCCGATCGCATTCTGGATTTCGATCTGCGTCATGACCATCGCCGCCAGATCGACCAGCAGGCGCCGCTCGTCCTCTGTGATCTGGCGCGGCTTGTCGTCGAGTACGCAGAGCGTCCCCAAACCATAGCCCGAGCGGGTGATCAGCGGCGCGCCGGCATAGAAGCGGATCCCCGCTTTGCCCAGCTGCGTATCCTTGAAACGATCGTCCAGCGCCACGTCGGGCACGACGAAAATCTCGTCCTTTTGTATGGCGTAGTGGCACGGCGCCTCGGACCGAGGGATTTGCACGAGATCGGCCCCGACCTTGGACTTGAACCATTGCCGGTCGTTGTCGGTCAGCGAGATGGTGGAAACAGGCGCGCCGATGAGGCGGCTGGCCATCCGCGTTATCCGATCGAAAGCCTCGCTGGGCGCAGTGTCGACCAACCGGAGGTTACGCAGAGCGTTTTGCCGCGCTTCCTCATTCTGGATGATCAGACGTGTCATAGGCCCGGCAATACTCCACTGCGCACAGCCGGCAAATGACCGGCTGCAACATGATACGCAGCAGGATACGCTTTAGGTTCCCAAACAACAAAAAATTTTCTGTAACGGTTTTAGCTGCCGTCGGGTTCACCCCTGCCACACGAGATTCTCTCGTTAACGGGCAGGGACCGGTTCTAAAAGAATGCGTAGGCGAGAACCGGTTGCCTCGGCAAACCGCTCCAGCGTCCGCGTGGATGGCTTGCCTCTACCGCTTTCGAGCCGGGCAATGACGGTTTGCGTCGTGTGCATCCGCTCAGCTACCTGCTCCTGTGTCAGGCCAGCGCGGGCGCGGGCGGCAATCAGGGACGACGCAATCGCGAATTCCTCCTCAAGCGCGTCATAAGCGGATTTGTAACCAGGCCGCTCCAACCATTCGCGGTGGAGCTCATCAAGTGTCGATCCAGTCATCGAACCTCCTTTGCCCTTGTCAGAGCCAAGTCAATCTCACTGCTGGGCGTTCTCTGCGTCTTCCTTATGAACGCCCGCACAATCACAACGCGCTTGCGGGTCGCCGTCACATACAGGGCGCGGGCAATTCCGTCGCGGCCCGTCAGGCGGATTTCCCAAAGACGACCCACGATATGTTTCACATGTGGCTCACGCATACGCTCGATGCCGTGAGCTTGGATTAGTTCGCCGATTCGACGCAGTTTCGCCAGAATCCGCCCTTTTTCGATCCTCTGTCACAACAGCTTACAGTCCGTCGAAAATCGCGTTTCAGCCCGCCTTGGCTGCCGGAACGACGAAGCTGTCCATGACTTTCTTGGATCCCGCGTGTTCGAAGTCGATCTCAAGCTTGTCGTTATCGACCGCGAGAACCCGGCCATAGCCGAATTTCTGATGGAAAACCCGTTCGCCCACCGCGAAGGGTGAGACCGGCCGGGGGCGCGGCTGAACCTCGAAGGCATGGCCGTCGATCGTCGGAAAGCGCCGCGCCGGGGGTTGGGCGCCGGCACGCGGCAGGCGGTATCCGGAATCGCGCGCCCAGTCGGAAAAGCCGCCGCGAAAGCCGCCCTGGTCGGCAAAGGGCGCGGGCTCCTCCGCGACGTCGATATCGTCGGGCGGCAGTTCGTCGACGAAGCGCGAGGGAATGGTCGAGGTCCAGTTGCCATAGACGCGCCGGCTGTGGGCGTGGCTGATGATGGCATGCTGGCGGGCGCGCGTGATGCCGACATAGGCAAGACGGCGTTCTTCCTCCAGCCCGGCTATGCCGTTTTCATCCATCGTCCGCTGGCTGGGGAACAGCCCTTCCTCCCAACCCGGCAGGAAAACGATGTCGAATTCCAGCCCCTTGGCGCCATGCAGGGTCATGAGCGTCACCATATCGCCCTCGGACGATTCCTGGTTTTCCATCACCAGGCTGACATGCTCCAGGAAACCGCCAAGCGATTCGAAGTCGGCCATCGCCGTGACCAGTTCCTTGAGGTTCTCCAACCGGCCCGGCGCTTCGGGCGTCTTGTCCGCCTGCCACATCGCCGTATAGCCGGATTCGTCCAGGATCATGCGCGCCAGGTCGGTATGCGGCACCCGGTCCACCAGGCCGCGCCAGCGCGCGATATCCTCCATCAGCGCGCGGATGACCGTGCGCATCCGGGGCTTCAGCTCATCGGTTTCGGTGAGGCGCAGCGCCGCCTCGGCAAGCGGGATGTCCAACGCGCGGGACGCGAGGCGCAAAGTCTGCAGCGTTGCGTCGCCGACGCCGCGCTTGGGCGTATTGATGATCCGCTCGAACGCCAGATCGTCTGCCGGCTGGTTGACGATGCGGAAATAGGCGAGCGCGTCGCGGATCTCCAGCCGCTCATAGAATCGCGGGCCGCCGACGACGCGGTAGGGAATGCCCAGCACTAGCAGCCGTTCTTCGAACTCGCGCGTCTGGAAACCGGCGCGGACCAGGATCGCGATTTGCGCCAGGTTGAACTTCTTGCGCTGGAACGCCTCGATCTCCTCGCCGACGAAGCGCGCCTCTTCCTCGCCGTCCGACAGGCTGGCGACCTTGACCTTGTCGCCACCCGGCGCCTCGGTCCAAAGGGTTTTGCCCAACCGCCCCTGATTGTGGGCGATCACGCCGGATGCCGCCGCCAGGATGTGCGAGGTCGAGCGGTAATTCTGTTCCAGGCGGATGACTTTGGCGCCCGGAAAATCCGTCTCGAAACGCAGGATGTTCCCGACTTCCGCCCCGCGCCAGCCGTAGATCGACTGATCGTCGTCGCCGACGCAGCAGATATTGTGTGACGCCTGCGCCAGCAGGCGCAGCCACAGATACTGCGCGACGTTGGTGTCCTGATATTCGTCGACCAGAAGGTAGCGGAAGCGCCGGTGATAATCGGCGAGGATATCCGGCCGTTTCTGGAACAGCGTGATGTTGTGCAGCATCAGGTCACCGAAATCGCAGGCGTTGAGCGCCGCGAGCCGCGCCTGATAGGCCATATAAAGCTGGATGATCTTGCCGTTGGCGACATCGCCGCCGTCTTCCGGCTTCAGCTTGTCGGGGGTCAGCGCGCGGTCTTTCCAGCGCTCGATCACGCCCAGAATCACACGGGCCGGCCAGCGCTTGTCGTCGATATTCTCGGCCTGAAGCAGCTGTTTGATCAGACGGATCTGGTCGTCGGTATCCAGGATCGTGAAATTGGACTTCAGGCCCACCACCTCCGCATGGCGGCGCAGCAGGCGGGCCGCCAAAGCGTGGAAGGTGCCGAGCCACCAGCCCTCGACCGGGCCGCCGAGCAGCGCCGCAACGCGGTCGCGCATTTCCCGCGCGGCCTTGTTGGTGAAGGTGACGGCCAGTATCTGCGCCGGGCCCGCCCGGCGGGTTGCGATCAGATGGACCAGACGGGTGGTCAGAACGCGGGTCTTGCCGGTGCCGGCGCCGGCCAGAACCAGGACCGGCCCGTCCAGCGCCTCCACCGCCGATTGCTGAACGCCGTTCAGCCCCCGCAGGTAAGGCGGGGCGGCATTGGGCGACAAAAGTTGGCTGTTGGAGTCGTTCATTCCGCTTCTATCTAAAAACTGCCTGTGCCCACCGCAACCGCCGATGGGTCGAAACCTGCGATTTACGCGGAAATCTGCGGCTCGCACCGCGCCCGCCATTGCCCGAAAGGGTTCGCGCCCCTATCTTCCCGGCCCATGACCGACCGTACGCCTTTAGACCGCATCCGCAACTTCGCGATTATCGCACATATCGATCACGGCAAGTCGACCTTGGCCGACCGGCTGATCGAAGAATGCGGTGGTTTGGAAAAGCGCGAGATGAAGCAGCAGGTGCTCGACTCCATGGATCTGGAGCGCGAGCGCGGCATCACCATCAAGGCGCAGACCGTGCGCCTGGCCTATACCGCCAAGGACGGGCTGGAATACCAGTTCAACCTGATGGACACGCCCGGACATGTCGACTTCGCCTATGAGGTGAGCCGGTCGCTGGCGGCCTGCGAGGGCTCGCTGCTGGTCGTCGATTCGACCCAGGGCGTCGAGGCGCAGACGCTGGCTAATGTCTATCAGGCGATCGACAACGACCACGAAATCCTGTGCGTGATCAACAAGGTCGACCTGCCGGCGGCCGATGTCGAGCGGGTCAAGGAACAGATCGAGGAAGCGATCGGCCTGGACACGTCGACCGCCGTGGCAATCTCGGCCAAGAGCGGCATCGGCATTCCCGAATTGCTGGAATCGATCGTCACCTATCTGCCTGCGCCGAAATCCGGCGACGCGGATGCGCCGTTGAAGGCGCTGCTGGTCGACAGCTGGTACGACGCCTATCTGGGCGTGGTCATTCTGGTGCGCGTCGTGGACGGCACGATCCGCGCCGGGCAGAAGGTTCGCTTCATGCAGACCGGCGCGACCCGCGACATCGACCGCGTCGGCATGTTCGCGCCCAAGCGGGTGGTGATCGACCAGCTCGGCCCCGGCGAAATGGGCTTCATCACAGCCGGCATCAAGGAAATCGCCGAAACCAAGGTCGGCGACACGATCACCGACGAACGCCGCATGGCGACGGCACCCCTGGCCGGCTTCAAGCCGTCGGTGCCGGTGGTGTTCTGCTCGCTATTTCCTGTCGACGCCGCCCAGTTCGAACATCTGCGCGATTCACTGGGTAAGCTGGCGCTCAACGATTCCAGCTTCCATTTCGAGGCGGAAAGCTCCCAGGCTCTCGGCTTCGGCTTCCGCTGCGGGTTTCTGGGATTGCTGCATATGGAGATCATCCAGGAGCGGCTGGAGCGGGAATTCGACCTGGACATGATCGCGACCGCCCCGTCGGTGGTCTATCGCGTGCATCTGACCAACGGCGATGTGCTGGAACTCTATAACCCGGCCGACATGCCCGACGTGGTCCGGATCGACCGCATCGACGAGCCCTGGATCAAGGCGACGATCCTGCTGCCCGACGAATATCTGGGCGGCATATTGCAGCTGTGCCAGGAGCGGCGCGGCGTGCAGATCGAACTGACCTATGTCGGCGCGCGCGCCATGCTGGTCTATCGCCTGCCGCTCAACGAGGTGGTGTTCGATTTCTATGACCGGCTGAAATCGATTAGCCGCGGCTATGCCTCCTTCGACTATGCCCTGGACGGGTATGAAGAGGGCGACCTGGTGAAGATGCAGATCCTGGTCAACAACGACCCGGTCGACGCGCTGGCCATGGTGGTGCACCGCAGCCAGTCCGAACGGCGCGGCCGCATGCTGTGCGAGCGGTTGAAGGACCTGATCCCAAAACAACTGTTCAAGATCGCCATCCAGGCGGCGATCGGCGGCAAGGTGATCGCCCGCGAGACCGTGTCGGCGATGCGCAAGGACGTGACCGCCAAATGCTATGGCGGCGACATCAGCCGCAAGCGCAAGCTCTTGGACAAGCAGAAAGAGGGCAAGAAGCGGATGCGCCAGTTCGGCGAAGTCGAAATCCCACAATCCGCCTTCATCGCCGCGCTGCGCATGGGCGACGAGCAATAGGCCGTTAATTCAGCCTTCGCGGGCCGCTGACAAATCTGCTGCCCCGCTCGTAAAAGCGCAGCGGCAAGTCGGCGGCCTTGGTGATACCGATCCTGATGCTGACGCCGATCTCGCCTACCGGCCGGTCGATGCTGCCGAGCCAGAGCGGCCCGGGCTGGGTCAGGTCGATGCCGTCCAGCCCCAGCGTAATGTCCATCGCCTGCGCCACGCGCCCCGGCCCGCGCGCCAGATCCGTCAATACCACCGTCCCGCGCCGCGCCTGCATTAGGGCTATGCCCTCCAGCGGTTCGACTGCGCGGATCAGAACGCCGGTCCCGGTGCCCCGAGCGCCGGCAGCCACATTCAGCATGCGGTGGATGCCGTAAGACACGTAGACATAGGCGTGGCCGCCTTCGAGAAACAGCGACCGGTTGCGCGGCGTCTCCCCGCGAAAGGAGTGCGCTGCAGGGTCGTCATGCAGATAGGCTTCGGTCTCGACGATGCGGCCGATCATACGATCGCCCGGCACGTCGCGCACGACCACTTTTCCGATGAGGAAGCGGGCTAAATCGTCCGCCAACTGGGGTAAAGCGATGCGTGCAATTGGGGTGATGTGCACTTACCTGAGGGCCGCCGCGATGTTGCCCCCGTCCACCGTCGTCACGCCCGCCGTGGTCTTCAGCGCCAGTGCCTGGTGCAGGAATGCCTGGGCAACGTCATCCGCCGTGACCTCCCGGCCCAGCAGGTTGCCGCCCATATAATCTTTTTCGCTGAGGCCCCGGGCGGTCGAGCGCTGGGCAATCATCTCCGGCGTCAGCACACCGCTGCGAATCCGGTCGGCATTTACCGCATTGGACCGTATGCCCTCCGCCCCGTAATCCACCGCATATTGCCGCGCTAGGAACAAGGTCGCCGCCTTGGGCAGGCCATACGGCCCGAAATCCGGCCCCGGATTGATCGCCTGCTTCGACACATTGAACAGCAGGCAGCCGCCGGTCCCCTGGGCCAGCATAATGCCGACGGCGGCCTGGGCAACCCGTTGATGCGCGAAGAAATTAAGCTCAAAGCTTTGCCTGAGCATCGCCTCGTCGACCGCACCGATCTTGCCCTGCCAAGCCGCTCCGGCGTTCGACACCAGAATGTCGACGCCACCGAAGGCTTCGACGACGCGGTCGAAGGCGGCTGGGACCGACGCAAGGTCCGTTACGTCGCAGGCGAGCCCGATGCCGCCCAGCGATCTCGCGACCTTCTCAGCCGCCGCACCGTCCAGATCCAGCACCGCGACTTCGGCGCCGTT
This sequence comes from Alphaproteobacteria bacterium, assembly GCA_965276835.1. Lineage (GTDB taxonomy): Bacteria > Pseudomonadota > Alphaproteobacteria > BOG-932 > Roseiterribacteraceae > BOG-932. Next base: position 4,188,809 of record OZ255631.1, on the reverse strand, counting down.
TTCCTTGAACAGTTTCGCCGTCGCCGCCCCGATCGCCCCGGCGCCGCCGGTCACGACGGCCACTTGGCCGGCCAGCGGTTTCTCCTTCGACGCACCGAGCTTCGCCTGCTCCAACGACCAATATTCCATATCGAACAGATCGCTCTCCGGCAGGGCCTCGAACCGGCCGATCGCCTCCGCATCCGTAATCGTCGTCACGGTGTTCACGGCAATGTCGGCGGCAATCGCCGCATCCTTCTTGCTGCGCCCGACGCCGAACAGGCCGAGGTTCGGCACCAGAACCACGCGCGGCAGCGGGTCGAGCTGCTTCTTGGGCGGGTTCTGGCCCGCATTGTTGCGCGTGAAATAAGCTTGATAATCAGCGGCAAATTGTGCCGAAGCCCGCCGAATATCCGCGCGAAACGCCGCCCCGTCGCCCGATGCCGCCGGTGCGATCAAGGGAATGTTCTTCGTCCTGATCGTATGGTCGGGGGTGACGACGCCCTGGGACGCGTATCGAGCAAGTTCCGCGCCGTTCACATAATCGAGAATCGCCGGCGAGGTGCGGAAATCGAGGATCATCCGCCGCCAATCGTCGTTCTCGCCACCGCCGCAGGCACCACGGACGATCGGTGCGATTGCAGCCAGCAACGGTGCTTCGGCTGGCAGCAGGGCTTGCGCAAACACGGGTTTGCGATCCCGCGTCAGCCGAGCCTCCGCGAGCGACACCATCCGGGTCATCCGCTCGTAAGCCTCACGAGCGGTATCGCCGAAGGTAAAGATACCATGCTTCAGAAGAATCAGGCCCTCGACCGAAGGGTCCTGCTCGAACACTTCCGCTGCCTTTTTCGCCAGCGCGAAGCCCGGCATGATGTATGAGACCAGCCCCATCCGCCGGCCGAAAATCTCAGCGCACAATTCAGCCGCGTTCGGCTGATCGGCGATGCTGAGGATCGCCGTCGAATGCGTATGGTCGATGAATTTGTGCGGCAGGAAGGCATGGAGCAAAGTTTCGACCGACGGATTGGGCGACCCAGGGTCGATCAGATAGGCACGCTGGTGGCGGACCATCTCCTCGTCCGAAAGCGTATCGCGGCCGCGCAGTTTCAGTAACGGCGCCATGCGAACGGCGGGCAGGCCCTGCGGCTCGATATTGCCCATGTCCCAGCCGCTGCCTTTGACGCACAGCACGTCGGTTTCTTCGCCCGACAGGTCTAAGGTCCGCGTCTTGACCGATGTGTTGCCGCCGCCATGGAGCACAAGGGATGCATCCTGGCCCAGCAATCGCGAGGTGTAGACCCTGAGCGCCAAATCCTTGCTGATACCCTTGGCGGCATAGGCCGCGCAAAGCATTTCGGCCTCGCCATCGTTCCACCGGCTTTGCATTGTTTCACGGCATCCTGTTGCAGTGCCGACCGTCGTTTCGGCGCATCTTCCGCGGTTTATAACTGCCGTCCTTCGACAGGGCCAGCGAGCACGAACATGACGTTGCCGTTGCCATTCGCTTGAGAATCCTATGCCAGACAATGAGATAGAGGCCTTACCTCAGACTGCCTTTCATCCAACCCCGCTAAATCAAGTTGTGCACACAGGTGAGAACGGAAGATTTTGCCGGGCCGAAAGGCATCCGAGCAATCGTCTAATTTTGTTCCCTGTTCCAGGGCCTACGTTATCGAAGAGAAATCAACTAGTTAGCAAACCGCGCACGGAATTTATGCTGACGGCCGCCGAATGAGCGTCACGCGATGACGCCGGCGAAGGTGTCGCGATACCCACAAACTTATCCACAGGTCGTTCGCGGTTAGCCGGATGATGAATCTTTTCGCTTTTTCACGGTTTGCACTTCCTGGCCGTCCTCGGTCATATCCCCGATCCCGCTGACCTGAACGTGGTCGAGTGCATCCGTGGCTTCTTTCACGACAATATCGTCCTTATAGTGGGGCATCTTCCGGCCATGGGGGTTTCCCTGGCCCGGATCGATTGCCGTGTTCTTGGGCCTGTCGAGATTTTCGATGCTCCGCCCTGCGCGCGTCGAGTTCAGATTATCGCCCATCATGATCCACTCCTGTCTATCGGTAATAGACAAAGCGATCCTTCGCCCTGTCGGTTCCGATCGACCACCGCGCCCAAAATTCGGATTGCGCCGCTTTTTCGAACGCGCTTAGTTGGTTTGGCTAACGGAGGACTACATGGATTTTACCGACCCAGACGGCAAAGCAGTTCCAAATCCCTTTGAAACCGATAATAAGGGCCAACTGGTGAACCGGCCGTTGCTGGGATGGACCACCGCCAATGTTACCGGCGCTGTGCTCTTGAGGCTCAACTACGCGGAAACAGCAACGGAAATGAAAAATGGCGGGAAAAGGCTTCAGGTTTCGATGAAGCCTGAACAAGCGCGCCAACTTGCGGCCATGCTGCTCGAACAGGCAGAGAGCGCGGGATAGACCCGGTTTGCCGTGGTGCCGGTTGAGGGGATTGAACCCCCGACCTTCGGTTTACAAAACCGCTGCTCTACCGCTGAGCTAAACCGGCACGCTGGCAAGCCGCCTTATAGCAGACCGCAAGAGCGTGTCGAGCATCGGCGCTCGTTTGCGGGAAACCATTTGACCCGATTTTTTGCGCATGAAAGATTGCCGGCCAACCGATCAGGGCGGCAGCGCCGCCCGTTTAGAGCAGGGACAAATGCCGTGACGCAGCCGTTCGAGGGAAAAGCATTCATCGTCACCGGCGCGTCGCGCGGTTTGGGCTTTTTAGTCGGGAAAATGTTGGTTGAACGCGGCGCGCGGGTTGCTCTTTTTGCCCGCGATCCCGATGCCGTCCGCGTAGCCGCCACCTCACTGGGTGACGCAGCGATCGGCATCGGCGTCGATGTTGGGGAGCGCGACGCCATGTTCGCCGCATTCGACCAAGTCGTTGCAAAATTCGGGCGGCTGGACGGCGTCATCAACAATGCCGGCGCGACCATGGTCTGCCGGATCGAAAACCTGACCGAGGCGGCGGTCATGATGCAGGTCAAGGCCAATTTCCTGGGCGTGGTCTATGGCAGCCAAGCTGCCATTCCGCATCTGCGGCAGGTTGGAGGCGGCAGGATCGTCAACGTCACCTCGGCCACCGCGCGGCACCCCGAAGAGTTTCCATGCCTGTCGATCTATGGCGCGACAAAGGCTGCCGCTGAGCGCTTTACCGAGGAGCTGCGCAATGAGGTCAAGGCCGACAATATCGGGGTGACCGCATTCAGCCCGGGCACATTCGATTCAACCTTCGGCGCCGCGCTCAGCGCCGAAGAGGCCGAAGTCGGTTTTCATAAATGGCTGGCCATGGGCCCGGAGTCCGACGGCATGATGACAACGGGAGATGTCGCCAGGGCGATCATCAATTGCCTGGCTTTGCCCGATGGCACGGCGTTCGATTTTGTAGAGCTTCGCCCGAACAAGCCGACGCCAAAGGCGCTTCGCATCTGACCGGCTCGGGTCAGTGCTTTTCGATGACCATCGGGTTGTCAGTCAGGTCGAGCATCGCCAGGTCGTGCGGGCGATTGCCATAGCCCCAGCTTTCGCTGAACGGGCCGTTGCTGGAAATCCACTCGGCGACGCGCCGTGCCTTCTCATCGCGCACGCAGTTCTCGCTGGCTAGCCGGCCAGTCAGCTTTCCGTCAATCACTTCCAATTCCGTCGCGATCACTGCATCGGCCTTTATGCCGGCGGCACGCAGCAAGGGGGCGACATAGAGTTCCGGCGCGCCGGTGGCGATGACAATCGAGCAACCGGCTGCCTTATGCTTGTTTAAAGCGGCCAGTACATTCTCGCGCCAGCGAATACGCTGCCCCAGCAGCCGCCCGGCGGCCTGTGCCTCGGCCAACGTGGCGCCACGCACGGACCAACGCAGGATGGCTTCCTTCGCGCGGCCCCGGATATCGGACAGTCCGGGGCGGACCGCGAAACCGGCCATTGCAAAGGCGCGCAAGGTTCGCCGCCACCCCACCAGTATAGCGATCCACATCGGAAAGCTGTCCTGCCGGGTCAACGTGTGATCCAGGTCGAATACGGCAAGGCCGGGACGGCTCATCCTTGATAACCCTCGTTCAACCTTTGAGCCGTTTCGGACGAAAGGACCCGCAACAAGTCACCGGCAGGCATCGCGCGCGCCAGCGGCGCGCCTTGCCCGGCCCAAAGAGATTGTGCATCCGAATCGCCAGCCTTGGCCGCTGCGCTCCTTATGGCACGGGTCAGGCCATTCATGGCAGGAAATCCTGGCAATTCTTCGACATGGAGTTCCAAGTTGCTCATCATCGCATTGCGGATGCCTCGGGCCGGACGGCCGGAAAAGATTCTTGTGACCTGAGTCTGGTCGGAATCTAGGCCCAGTATGGCGTTTTTCCAGGAGGGCGAGGCGCCACTTTCGTCGGTGACCAGGAACGCCGTGCCCAGTTGAGCGCCGCTGGCGCCGAGCATCAAAGCGGCGGCGATGCCGCGCCCGTCCATGATCCCGCCGGCCGCGATGACCGGTAGATTCATCCGCGTTAGAATCGACGGAATCAACGCCATCAATCCGACCATGCTGTCGGCGAAAGGCGCAAGAAAACTGCCGCGATGCGCGCCCGCTTCGGCCCCCTGAGCCACGATGATATCGACACCCGCTGCGGCGAATGCCTCGGCTTCCGGAACAGTCGTCGCCGTCCCTGCCACGACAATGCCCGCTGCCTTGGCGGCGGAAACTTGCGCTTCGGTTGGACAACCGAACGTGAAGGACAACATCGCGGGTTTTTCCGCGATGACCACGGCAAGCTGCGCATCGAAGTCCGGCATTGCCAGAATTGGCGGCACATCGTCCGTTGCAAAGCGCGCCCGCCATGGCGCGAGCAGTTCGCGTGCCCGGGCCAGTTTTCCAGGTGCGTTATCGGTCGGCGTCGGTGCGAAAAGATTCACCCCGAAAGGCCGATCGGTCAGGCGACGGATATCCTTGATTCGCTGGCGCACAGCCTCGGGCTGCAGATAGGCGACGCCGGTCGAGCCAAGCCCGCCGGCATTCGAAACCGCCGCCGCAAGTTCCGGGCGATCGGTTTCACCAGCCATCGGTGCCTGCACGATCGGCACCGTGATTCCAAACAAGCGGGAGATTCGACTTTCTGGCCACATCGCAAGCTTCCCCTCGACATCTTGAATGCAAACGACGCCGCACAATCTGCGCTCGATACGGCCGGCGCAAGTTTGCCGCGTGTTTGCAACCGAAGTTCCCGCAAGGTAGAAACCTCGGGTCCCCAAAGCCTCAATTTTCGCGTGGAGAACGCTCGTGGCGTCCTACCAATACACCTATGTGATGAAAGACCTGTCCAAGACTTTCCCTGGCGGGAAAAAAATCTTGGAAAGCGTGTGGCTGAGCTTTTTCCCGGGCGCGAAGATCGGCGTTTTGGGGCCGAACGGTTCGGGCAAGTCGACCTTGATGAAAATCCTGGCCGGGCTGGACAAGGATTATTCGGGCGAGGCCTGGGCCGCCGATGGGGTCAAGATTGGATACCTGGCGCAGGAACCGCAACTGGACCCGACAAAGACGGTCCAGGAGAACGTCATGGAGGCACTGGCCGACACCAAGGCCATCCTGGATCGCTTCGAAGCCGTGTCCATGAAGCTGGGCGAGGTCGAAGACCCCGACGAGATGATGAAGTTGATCGAGGAGCAGGCCGAGCTTCAGGACAAGATCGAGGCGGCCGACGCCTGGGAACTTGACCGGACCGTCGAAATCGCGATGGACGCGTTGCGCTGCCCGCCGGGCGATTCGAAGGTCGATACGCTGTCGGGCGGCGAAAAACGCCGGGTCGCTTTGTGCCGGCTATTGCTCGAAAAGCCGGACATGCTGCTGCTCGACGAACCGACCAACCATCTGGATGCGGAATCGGTTGCCTGGCTGGAGCGGACTTTGCGGGAATATGCCGGCACCATCGTGCTGGTGACCCACGACCGCTATTTCCTGGACAATGTCACAGGTTGGATTCTGGAGCTCGATCGCGGCAAGGGCGTCCCTTACGAGGGCAACTACTCATCCTGGCTGGAGCAGAAGCAGAAACGGCTGGCGCAGGAGGCGCGTGAGGAAGGGGCCCGGCAAAAGGCCTTGGCGTCCGAACTGGAGTGGATTCGCGCCTCCCCGCGGGCCCGTCAGGCCAAGTCCAAGGCGCGTATTTCAGCCTATGAATCGATGCTGGCGGAAAACCGTGACGGACCGGCGGGTGACGCGCAGATCGTCATTCCGACGCCGCCGCGCCTGGGCGATCTCGTGGTTGAGGCCAATCATCTTGTGAAGGGCTATGGCGACCGCCTGCTGATCAACGGCCTTGATTTCAAGCTGCCGCCCGGCGGTATCGTCGGCGTGATCGGACCGAACGGCGCCGGCAAGACGACATTGTTCCGGATGATCACGGGCCAGGAGAAGGCCGACGGCGGTGTGTTCCGGGTCGGCGAGACGGTCAAGATGGGTTATGTCGACCAGTCCCGCGACACGCTGGAGGGCAAGAACACCGTCTTTGAAGAAATTTCAGACGGCAAGGACATGATTGAGCTGGGCAAGCGCACGATGCCAAGCCGCGCCTATGTCTCGGCCTTCAACTTTAAGGGACCTGATCAGCAGAAGCGCGTCGGCGCATTGTCGGGCGGCGAGCGCAATCGTGTGCATCTGGCGAAAATGTTGAAGTCAGGCGCGAATCTGCTGCTGCTGGACGAACCGACGAACGACCTGGACCTGGAGACGTTGCGCGCGTTGGAAGAGGCGCTGGAACAGTTCGCCGGCTGCGCCGTGGTCATCAGCCACGACCGCTGGTTCCTGGACCGGCTGGCGACCCACATCCTGGCCTTCGAAGGCGACAGTGAGGTTGTGTGGTTCGAGGGCAACTACGGCGACTACGAGGCGGACCGCAAGCGCCGCCTGGGCGCCGAGGCCGAAAACCCGCATCGGATCAAATACAAGCCGCTGACCCGGTAGGCTTGAAATTGTAGCCGCGACCGGGAGTCAATCTCGGTCGCGGCACCCTATGCGTCAGTCTTTGGCTGAAGCCGGCACCATGTTCTGGGTCTTCAGCGCATCGATCAGTGCCTGGATCGTGCCGCCGCCACGCTCGATCACCGCTGCGAACTGCTGGCGGTCGGTAACCGCCATGCTGATGCCGGCGATGATCACGTCGGCAATCTTGAAATTGCCGTTTTCGGCACGGACCCGCCACTGAACCGGCACCGGCGGCGCACCGTTCGGCCGGCTGATTTCACTGTTCACCACGGTATCGGCGTCGCTTTCCTTCTGCTGGCCGGTCACCTTGAACTGCTCACCCTCATAATCCTGGAATCGTTTCGCGTAGGCGTTCGTGACCTGCGTTTCGTACAGAGACAGGAATTCCTGCTGCTGCTGCGGGGTTGCGGTGCCCCAATAAGCCCGTCCGACGGTGAATTTCCCGATCGCGTTGACGTCGAAATACTGCGTCAGCAACGCCTTGAAGCGCGCGCGCTCCTCCGATTCGGGTATCTGCTGTCCAGCCAACTGCGCGATAGCCTTGTCGCCGAGCGACTGGACGAATTTGCCGGGATCCTGTGCCTGTGCGTGTGCCGCGACCGGCGCCAATACGATCAGGGAGACTGGCGCCGCGAACGCGGCAGCGAACGCGAAAACCGATCCGAAAAATGAAGAGCGGGCCGAAACCATTATGAACCTCAATCACAGCCTAAGTGTGTGCATACTACCGGTAGACAACTTACAGGCAATGCCGCGCGGGCAATCCTGTCTCAACAACGGGCGATCCGCGTAGTTCCGGCGCGACCTTGCGGACTTGGGTTAGCGTGCCTGCTCCAAAATAAGTGTGTCGCCCTTGATCTCAATCCGCCCAAGGGTCGAGAGATAGCTCATCCCTAACAACGATTCGTCGAGATCGCCGTCGTTAACCCAGGCAGCGACATGCATGGCCGCGAATGGACCTATCGTGAGATTGTTCAATGTTATCGGTGCGGCGCGAACGAGGCCGTTTGCGGTTGAGAATTCCGTCGAATAGATAAGCTGCCCTGGATCGAAACCAAGACGCGCGGCATCGCGTTTCGAAAAAACGATACCGCTGGCGCCGGTGTCCATCAGAAAGTGCACCGGTTTTCCGTCGACCTTCGCGTCGATTGCGAATTGCGATCTGTCGTCCGCCGTGAACCGCAGGATACCCGGCGCGACTTCCACACCGCGCGACGGCACCATGCCGCCCATCAGCCGATCCGCCAGAGGGCGAAGGGCGTCGCGATAGGAGTAGCCGATCACAAGCACCGCTCCAAACCCAACGAGGAGCGCCATCTGCTTCGCCACCGGCCCCAAAGGCTTGGTCGATGCAGCCAAGCGCGCTGCCAGCAAAATAACGATAACAGTCCCCGGGAGCGCCTGCGCCCAATCCATGCGCCCGAAACCATCCGGCGACACCGATGCCGCGAGAGCAATGATGCCGGCAAGGACCGCGACAATCAGGAGCAGGCGGAAGACGCGCCGAGAAACCAACGCGTCCCCCGTATCCGCTGTTAGGCTGCAGCCTTCAGCATGTTGCGCAACACGTATTGGAGAATGCCGCCGTTCTTGTAGTAATCGATCTCATCCAGCGTATCGATGCGGCAGATCAACGGCACGACCTCGATCTTGCCATCGGCGCGGGTGATCGTCAGGGCGATCTCCATGCGCGGGCGCAGCGTCTCCGCGAAGCCCAGGAGGTCGAACTTCTCCGATCCGTCCAGCTTCAGCGACTTGCGGTCGGTGCCTTCCTTGAACACCAGCGGCAAGACGCCCATGCCGACCAGATTCGAACGGTGGATGCGCTCGAAGCTTTCGGCGATCACAGCGGACACGCCGAGCAGTTTCGTACCCTTGGCCGCCCAATCGCGACTGGAGCCGGTGCCGTACTCCTTGCCGGCGATGATGATGAGCGGCGTGCCCTCATCGATATATTTCATCGCCGCGTCGTAGATCGGCATCAGTTCGCCGTCGGGCATGTGGCGCGTGACGCCACCTTCCGTGCCGGGCGCCATCTCGTTCTTGATGCGCGTATTGGCAAAGGTGCCGCGCATCATGACTTCGTGGTTGCCGCGGCGCGACCCATAGGAGTTGAACTCGGACGGTCGGACCTGATGTTCCAACAGATATTCGCCGGCCGGACCCGATTTCTTGATATTGCCGGCGGGGGAGATGTGGTCCGTGGTAATGCTGTCGCCCAGCAGGGCCAGCAGGCGCGCCTGCTTGATGTCCTGAATCGGCGTCGCGTCCTTCGTCATCGTCTGGAAGAACGGCGGCTCCTGCACATAGGTCGAGCCGGAATCCCACTTGTAAGTCTGCCCCTCGGCAAACTCGACAGCTTGCCACTGGGCCGGACCACGGAACACGTCGCTGTAGCGGTCGATGAACATCTCGCGGGAGATGGAACTGGCCACCGTCTCGGCGATCTCGTCATTGGTCGGCCATACGTCGCGCAGATAGACCGGTTCGCCATCGCTGCCGATGCCCAGCGGTTCGGTCGTAATATCGATCATCATCGATCCGGCGATCGCATAGGCGACAACCAGCGGCGGGGACGCGAGGTAGTTGGCGCGTACGTCCTGGTGGATGCGCGCCTCGAAATTGCGGTTACCCGACAGCACCGCGCCGGCAACCAGGTTGTTCTCGTTGATCGCGGCTGAGATGGCATCCGGCAACGGCCCGGTATTGCCGATGCAGGTGGTGCAGCCATAGCCGACCAGGTTGAAACCCAGCGCATCCAGCGAATCCCATAGGCCGGCGGCCTTGTAATATTCGGTGACGACCTGGCTGCCCGGCGCCATGGACGTCTTGACCCAGGGCTTCACGGTCAGGCCCTTGGCGACTGCCTTTTTTGCCAGCAGGCCGGCGGCCAGCATAACCGAGGGGTTTGAGGTATTGGTGCACGACGTGATTGCCGCGACGACGACGTCGCCATGGCCCAGCGTGTAATTGGTGCCGGCGACCGGAACGCGCTTCATGACTTCGGCGGCCGGAACCCCGAACTTCTCCAATTCGGACACAAACGCCTTGCCGGCGCCTGAGAGCAGAACCCGATCCTGTGGACGACGCGGACCGGCCAGTGACGGCTCGACTTCGCTGAGGTCCAGGGACAGGGAATCGGTGAAGACCGGATCGGGTGTGGTGTCATCGCGCCACATGCCCTGCGCCTTGGCATAGGCCTCGACCAGTTTGATCCGCGACGAATCGCGTCCCGAGAGGGTTAGGTAGCGGATGGTTTCCTTGTCGATCGGGAAGAAGCCGCAGGTCGCGCCATATTCCGGCGCCATGTTGGCCAGGGTCGCGCGATCGGCCAGCGCCAGCGCGCTCACGCCAGGGCCGTAGAATTCGACGAACTTGTTGACCACGCCTTTCTTGCGCAGCATCTGCGTGACGGTCAGCACAAGGTCGGTGGCCGTCATACCCTCGCGCAGTTTGCCCGACAGCTTGAAGCCGATGACTTCCGGGATCAACATCGAAATCGGCTGCCCCAGCATTGCCGCTTCGGCCTCGATGCCGCCGACACCCCAACCGAGAACGGCAAGGCCGTTGACCATCGTGGTGTGGCTGTCGGTGCCGACCAGCGTGTCGGGATAGGCGATCTTGCGGCCTTTTTCTTCACCCAGCCACACGGTCTGCGCCAGATATTCCAAATTGACCTGATGGCAGATGCCGGTGCCGGGCGGAACGACGCGGAAATTGTCGAAAGCGGTCTGGCCCCACCGCAGAAACGCATAGCGTTCGCCGTTGCGCTCGAACTCGCGCTCGACATTGTCCTCGAACGCCACCGGTGTGCCGGACTCGTCGACCATGACCGAATGGTCGATGACGAGATCGACGGTCGAAAGCGGATTGATGCGGGCCGGGTCGCTGCCCAGCCGCTCGATCGCCTTGCGCATCGCGGCCAGATCGGCGACGGCGGGGACGCCGGTGAAATCCTGCATCAGCACGCGCGCCGGACGATAGGCGATTTCGCGGTCGCTGCTGCGGGTCTTCAACCATTCGCCGACCGCCTTTACGTCATCGACGGAAACCGTGCGGCCGTCTTCGTAACGTAGGAGATTTTCCAGCAGCACTTTCATCGAGAAAGGCAGGCGCGCGACATCGCCGATATCGGCCTGGGCGGCCTCGAGACTGAAGTAGTCGTATTCGGTTCCGTCGACGATCAGCGTACGGCGGGTTTTGAGCGTGTCTTTTCCGGTAATGCCCACGGGAAGTGCCTTTATCGCAGATGGCCAGTGACGGCCGGTTCAATCGAATGGAATGGGCGTGGTCTAACCTAGTTTGACAAGCCGATCAAACCTCGCTTTCTAGCCGGCAGAGAGGACATGATGTCGCTTTTTCCCAGAATGCAGCCATTTTCCCCGTTCGGCCGGATAACGCCCCCTTCGCATTCAGGGGCGCGGACACGGCAGGAGCCTTCAGGATGTCCAAAATCCCATTGCCATGGATTGTCGCCGCGGCCGTCATTGCGGTCTGCGCACCGGCTTTCGCCGATCCGGGTGTGGCGATGACCAAACCCAACGCGCCTTCGCCGGAAGAAACAAAGGCGCTGATGGCGCCGTATCGCGAGCGGATCGACGCCCTGGACGCGCAGATCGTGGCCTTATTAGGCAAGCGCTTCGACGTGATCCATGAGGTGGCGGTCTTCAAGGCCCAGCATGGAATTCATCCGATCCAGCCGGCGCGCATCGAAGAGGTCGTCCAGCATGCCCGCGCGCAAGCGGAAAAGTCCGGCGTCAATCCGGATCTGATCGAAAAACTCTACCGGATCATCATCCAGACCGCCTGTGACGAGGAAGACAAATACGCCCGCGCTCAGGAAACCAAAGCCAAGTGACCGCCGTCACGGCAGATCGGTTTGCCGGCATCGATTTGGCGTGCCGGCGCAGCGAACGGCTGGTCTTTACCGGCCTGGATTTCGCTGTAGAAGCGGGCGGCGCACTGCTGCTGACAGGACCGAACGGCAGCGGCAAGTCGAGTCTGCTGCGCGTCCTGGCCGGTCTCATAAAGCCCTATATCGGCCGTCTGGAGCATAACGGGACGCCGCTGAGCGACGACCCCGTGCGCCACCGCGAATTGATTGCCTGTCTGGGACACCAGGACGCGATCAAGCCAATGCTGACGGTCGCCGAGAGCATTCAATTCTGGGCGGGAATGCGCGGACAGACCGGGCGGACCGAGGCCGCGTTGGCGGCGATGGATTTAACTGCGCTCGGCGACTTGGCCGGACGATTCCTGTCTTCAGGTCAACGGCGGCGCACCGCCCTGGCGCGGGTCATCGCCAGCGGCGCAGCGATCTGGCTGCTGGACGAACCGACCGTCGGACTGGATACAAGGTCGATCACCGGACTGGAATCGGCCTTGGCCGAACACCGCGCATCCGGCGGGATCGTGATTGCGGCGACTCATGCGCCCATCGCCCTGCCGGAAGCCGTCACGCTGGATTTGGCAAAGTTCGACGCGCGATTCACCGACGAGGCGGACGCCGCGTGAACGCCGCACTTCGCCTGTTCCGGCACGATCTGCGGCTGCAGCTGCGGCACGGGACCGATCTGGTCGCGCCGATCGCTTTCTTCGTGCTGGCGACCCTTCTGGTGCCGCTCGGCGTCGGGCCGGAGCCGAACCTGTTGGCGCGGCTGGCATCAGGCATGATCTGGGTCACCGCCCTGCTGGCGACTTTGCTGGCGCTGGACCGGTTGTTTCAGCGCGATTTCGAGGACGGCACGCTGGACCTGCTGGCCTTGGCGCCGTTGCCGCTGGAGCTGACGGTCGTCGCCAAGGTTGCCGCGCATTGGGTGACGACCGGGCTGCCGGTGATGATTATCGCGCCGGTGCTGGGCGTCATGCTGCGGCTCGACACGAGCAGTTTTCTGACCTTGGAAATCAGCCTGGCGCTTGGGACGCCCGTGTTGAGCATGATCGGGGCGTTTGGCGCGGCCGTCACCTTGGGTGCGCGGCGCGGTGGCGCACTGCTGGCGGTCTTGGTTCTGCCGCTCTATATTCCTGTTCTGATTTTCGCAACGAGCGCGATAAGCGCCGCGGGGGAAGGCTTGTCGCCACGGCCGCATCTTTTGCTGCTGGCGAGTTTCTTCGTGGCCGGCATCGTTCTCGTCCCGTTTGCCGCCGCTGCTGCGTTGAGGAACGCACTGGAATGACCACCGCCCGCATCCCCTTGCTGCACCGCTACGCCAACCCGGCCGCCTTTGGCCGGTTGTCGGCGCGCGTCATGCCATGGAGCATCGGCGCAACGGTGATCCTGCTGGCGCTGGGCGTTTATTTCGCATTGTTCAATTCGCCCCCGGATTATCAGCAGGGCGAGTCGGTGCGCATCATGTATGTGCATGTTCCGGCCGCGATCATGTCGGAGCTTGTCTATGGCGCGATGGCGTTGGCAGCGGCCGCCGGGATCATCTGGAAGCACGCGCTGGCCGATCTGTTCGTCAAGGCCGCCGCGCCGCTGGGCGCGATCTTCACGCTGATCTGCCTGGTTGCGGGATCGCTATGGGGCAAGCCGATGTGGGGCGCATGGTGGGTGTGGGACGCCCGACTGACCTCCGAGCTGGTGCTGTTCTTCCTCTATCTCGGGTACATCGCCCTGGTCGATGCGTTCGACGATCCGCAGAGGGGCCTTCGCGCCGGGGCGATTCTCGTACTGGTCGGGGTTGTCGATCTGCCGATCATCAAATTCTCGGTCAATTGGTGGAATACACTTCATCAACCGGCCAGCCTGATGACCCTGTCGGGCCCGAAAATCTATGGCAGCATGCTGGTGCCGTTGATGCTGATGATCGGCGGTTTCATGGCGTTCTTCATTACTGTCGTGATCTTGCGGCTGGAAAGCGAATTGCTGGCCCGCCGTATTCGCGCCTGGCGGACCGCCGCCGGAGACGAGTGAGCGCCCGTGTCACATCGCCTTCGCACCGGGATTACGATAGCTAGGCGGCCGAGGAATATTCCGTGAGCAGCTTTTCCACATTTCTGTCCATGGGCGGGTACGGCGCCTATGTGTGGCCGGCCTATGGGCTGACCGCCGTGGCGTTCATCGCCGCCGTCGTTTGGACCGGCGCGACCTTGAAAGCCCGGCGGCGGGAAGAGCAGACGCTGTCAGCGACCGGACGGCAGCGCCGCAACAGACGCGGGGTCGAGGCGTGACCCGGCGCGGCAAGCGCAGGTTGCAGGCTTTGACTTTGGGCATGCTGGGGCTTGGCGTTGCCACCGCCCTGGCGCTGACGGCGTTTCGCGACAATATCGTTTTCTTCTATAGCCCCAGCGACGTTGCCGCCGATCATATCAATCCCGGTCGCGTCATCCGCCTGGGCGGGATGGTTGAGAAGGACAGCGTCAAGCACCAAGGCGACGTGACCGATTTTCGCGTCACCGACATGGCAAAGACGATTACGGTCACCTATCGCGGCCAACTGCCCGACCTGTTTCGTGAAGGTCAGGGCGTGGTGACAGAGGGTACGCTGAACGGCAACGGCGTGTTCGTCGCGCGTGAGGTCCTGGCCAAGCATGACGAGAAATACATGCCGCCCGAGGTTGCGAATGCGCTGAAACGCGCCGGTGAGCAGACCCACGCGACAAGTACGCTGGTGGAAAAACCATGATCCCCGAACTCGGCCAATTCGCCCTGGTGCTGGCGGCAATTGTTGCGCTGGTGCAATCGACTGTCCCGCTGATGGGCGCGGCACGCGGCAACGGCCGTTGGATGGCGGTCGGATCGTCGGCAGCCGTCGCGCAGTGCGCGCTGATCGTCTTCGCGTTCCTGACGCTGGCTTACGCCCACGTTGTGTCCGATTTCTCGGTCGTGAACGTCGTGGAAAACAGCTTCGATGCGATGCCGTTGCTGTACAAGATCACCGGTGTATGGGGAAATCACGAAGGGTCGATGCTGCTATGGGTCATGATTTTGGCCTTCTACGGCATGCTGATCGGCGTGTTCGGCAACAACCTGCCGCGTGGACTGAAGGCGCGGGTACTGGCCGTTCAGGGCATGATCGGACTGGGCTTCCTGGGCTTTATCCTCGCGACGTCCGACCCGTTCGCCCGCATCGCCGACGCCCCGGCGAACGGCGAGGGGTTGAATCCGCTGCTGCAGGATCCGGGCCTCGCCTTCCATCCGCCGTTTCTCTATTTGGGCTATGTCGGGTTTTCGGTCGCCTTTTCCTTCGCGGTCGCCGCGCTGATCGAAGGCCGGGTCGATCCGGCCTGGGCGCGTTGGGTCCGGCCCTGGACGCTTGCGGCGTGGTCGGCGCTGACGTTGGGCGTCGCGATGGGGTCGTGGTGGGCCTATTACACGCTGGGCTGGGGCGGCTGGTGGGGCTGGGACCCGGTCGAGAACGCATCGCTGATGCCGTGGCTGGCCGGCACCGCGCTTCTCCATTCGGCGATCGTGGTCGAAAAGCGCGATGCTTTGAAAAGCTGGACGATCCTGCTGGCGATCCTGACCTTCAGCCTGTCTCTAGTCGGCACGTTCCTGGTGCGATCGGGGCTGACGACCAGTGTGCATTCGTTCGCGCTGGACCCAAGGCGCGGCATCTTCGTGCTGGGCCTGCTGGTCGCCGCAACGGGCGGCGCATTGACCCTCTACGCCATCCGTGCACCGTCGCTGAAGATCGGCGGACTGTTCCAGCCGATCAGCCGCGAAGGCAGCCTGATCCTCAACAACCTTCTGCTGTCGACGATGTGCGCGACCGTGTTCATCGGCACGTTGTTTCCAACGTTCCTGAGTGCGATCGGCATCACCGTATCGGTCGGGCCGCCTTATTTTAACGCAACCTTTCTGCCGCTGGCGATCCCGCTGGTTGCCGCGCTGGGCGTCGGGCCTCTGCTCGCGTGGAAGCGCGCCGATCTCATGGCGGCGCTCGGCCGCCTGAAGTTCGCGGCGGTTCTGACGCTGATCGTGGCAATTGGGATCTATGCCATCGATCATCGCGGTCCGATCCTCGCCGTACCGGCGATGGCGGGGGCCGCATGGCTGGTCGGGTCCGCGCTGAGCGAAATCGCCGAACGCATCCGGCTGGGCCGAATTCCGTTGGCGCATAGTTTCGCCCGCGCGGCCGCCCTGCCGCGCTCCGCCTGGGGCACCATGCTGGCCCATGCCGGCGTGGGCGTCATGATCGCGGGCATGACCGGCACAGCCTTGTGGACAGTCGAGCGCATTCAGGCGATGGCGCCGGGCGAAAGCGTGGAACTAGCCGGATATCAGGTTCGACTGGATAGTGTCGGCCCGGTCAAAGGTCCGAATTACGAGGCGGAACGTGGGACTTTCACCGTGACCCGCAACGGCCGCACCGTCGCCACCTTGACGCCGGAACACCGGATTGTGCATCCGCAGGAACAGGCGGTTACCAATATCGGCATCCACACTGACTTTCTGGCCGACATCTATGCGGTTATCGGCGAGCCCGACCCCGGCAGGCCCGGCGCCTATGTGACGCGCCTTTATCACCACCCGCTGGTTCCCTGGATCTGGGTCGGCGCGGTCATCATGGTGCTGGGCGGCGTCTTGTCACTCTCCGACCGCCGGTTGCGCGTCGGTGCGCCGACACGCCGTACCGCGAGCCTGCCCGGCGCCGTTTCGGCTGAGTAAATCATGCGTAGATTGATCTTTATCGCGCCTGTTCTGGTCTTCATCGGACTGGTCGCCTATTTCGCGACGCCCCTGCTGAAAGGCACCGATCCGACGCTGATCCCGTCGCCGCTAATCGACAAGCCGGTGCCGACCTTTGACCTGCCGCCGTTACCGGGCCGCGAGAAGGGCCTGAGTTCCGCCGACCTGAAAGGCCAGGTGCAGATCGTCAACATCTTCGCATCCTGGTGCATTCCATGCCGCGCCGAGGCGCCGGTGCTGATGAGCCTGTCGCAGACGACGCATGTGCCGATCCGCGGCATCGACCAGAAGGACAAGCCGGAAGATGCGGAGACCTATCTGAAAGAACTGGGAAATCCTTATACGTCTATCGGCATGGACAGCGACCGGCATGTGTCGATCGACTGGGGCGCCTATGGCGCGCCGGAAACCTTTATCGTCGATGCCGAGGGGCGCATCCGCTTCAAGCAGGCCGCGCCACTGACCCAGGCGGATTTACGCGATACGATCCTGCCCTTGCTGGCCAAGCTTGGCGCGAAATGAAACTCTTCATCCTCATTCTGCTGGCCTGTATCGGGCTCGCCGGAATCGCACATGCCGTCGAGCCGGACGAAATGCTGAAAGACCCGGTGCAGGAGCAGCGCGCCGAGGCCATCGGCCGGCAATTGCGGTGCCCGGTTTGTAAAACCGAATCGATCGAGGAATCCGACGCCGACTTCACCCGGGATCTGCGCAAGGTCGTCCGCGAGCAGGTGGCGGCGGGCAAGACCAACCAACAGGTCCTGGATTTTATGCATGACCGGTACGGCGATTTCATCCTGTTGCGCCCGCCCTTCCGCCCCGCGACCTGGGCGTTGTGGCTGGCGCCGCCAGCCCTGCTGGTCCTGGGCGGTATCCTGGCGCTTTCGATTGCCCGGCGCCGTCGGATTGCCGACGATACCGCCCCGCTGACCGAGGCCGAGCAGGCCGAACTCGAGGCGTTGAAATGATCGGGCTCTGGATTGGCGCGGCAATTCTGACGGCTGCGGTCGTCGCCTTGTTGGGCCGGCCTTTGATGCGCGGTTCGCCTGCCGTCGCGACAGAAGAGGCAACCGACTTGGCCGTTTATCGCGACCAGTTGGCGGAGTTGGAACGCGAGAAATCGCGTGGCCTGATCGAAGCGGACCAGGCGGTGTCGTTGGAAACGGAGATCGGCCGGCGGATGCTGATTGCCGCGCGGTCCAGGAAGCCGGCAGCCCCGCCCACGGCGCCGTCGCGCCTGCTGACGACATTCATCGCGCTGCTGATACCGATCGCGGGCATTGTGATCTATCTCGCGGTCGGGCGGCCCGACCTGCCGGGTATGCCGCTGGCCGAACGGCAGCTCTCGCCGGCCGATGACCCGGCGAAGGTTCTGGCCGCGATCGAGGAGGTGAAGGGAAAACTGAAGCGGGACCCGGCCGACCTGGAACGATGGACCGCGATCGGCGAGGCCTATGAGAAGCTTGGCCGCCCGCGTGACGCGATCGACACGTTCCGCATCGCCATCGGTATCGCGCCGGAGGACAGTTCGCTGAAGGCGGCGCTGGCGGAAGCCCTGATTGCCGCGAATGGTGGCGCTGTCGGCGAAGAGGCCAAGCAGATTTTCACCGCGATTCCCGCCGATGCCGATGCCCGGCCGGAGGCACGCTTTTACCTTGCGTTGGCGTCTGCGCAAGCGGGCAATACGAAGGAAGCGCTCAAGGAATGGCAGGCGTTGTTGGCAGATTCACCGGCCGATGCAAGCTGGATCGACGCCACACGTGAGCGAATTGCTGCCTCCGCGAGGTCGCTGGGTCTCGACCCTGCCAAGGAAACGCCCAATCCCCGGCCGCCCACGCCGCAGTCCAGCGAAGCGCAATCCATTTCGCAGATGACGCCCGAAGAACAGGCCGACATGATCCGCGGTATGGTCGGCAAGCTGGCTGCGAAGATGGAAGCCAATCCAGACGATGCCAATGGCTGGCGGCAGCTGGCCCGCGCCTATCAGGTGCTGGGCGACAAAGACAAGGCAAAAGCCGCACTGGATCGGGCCGCGGCGGCGGACACAAAGGCCGCAAAGCCCTGAGTGGCTATTTCTTGATCCGGTAAAGCGCCGCGATCCTGCCTGCCGTCGTCGGCTCCAGCCGGTCCGGCAGCAGTTCGTAACCCTGCGGCGCTCCGGCGGGGTGCATGACCAGCACCCAGTCGAATTTCTTCTGCCAGCCCGGAAGATAGGGCGCGAATTTCAGCGTGCCGGGATCGAGATCGGCCAATCCGCCGATCCAGGGCAGTTCCCCTTCCGGAAGCGACAGCGCGGTATAAGGCGGCAGAACCTTGACCGGTTGCTTGCTGGGCGCACTGAACAGCAGGGGCCAGAACGCCTTGTGCTCGAATACCAGCAAGGCGGGCAGATGCATTGTCGAATCGTTATCGCGCATCGACCGCACGTTGTCCGGGCGGTTGACCATGGCGTTCGGGTCACTGTTGCGCTCAGCCTGCACGACCAGAACCCGATCCCCCGCCGCAACCGGAGCGATAACCTGCCGGAAATCGGCGAGGACTGCGTCATGCCCTGCCCAGATCGCGCCGATCTCGAAGGTCCGCGCACCGACCGCGGCACCGATCGCCACGGTCATCAGCATCGCCGTCCGGCGCGTCGGCGGCACCGGCAAGGTGCCGGCGAAAAGCAGGAAGCCCGCCAGGATGGGAAGGCGCTGATCGACCCAGGAGGTCTTCATCAGCGTGAATGGAATGATCGGATAAGCCAGCAGCAGGATGGCGAACACGACACCGATCGCGGGCATCACCCGCAGTCGCCGGTTCATCGCGCACAGTCCGAGCACGAAAAGAACGAGCACAAGGGCCGCGGCATCCAGCAACCGGTCATAGGTCAGGAAGGGTCCCAGAAGGCCATATGATTTCAGCCCGGGCGGTTCGGCGACCCAGGCCCAGTAATATTGTTTGACCGCGGTGAGCAGGGCATGGCCTTGACCGGCATCCGCATCGTTGATCGGTGCACGCAGATAGAACGCGGCGGGGACAACGAACGGTACGAGCATCAAAAACAGGCGGGATGGGGAGAAGCCCAACCGTCGTGCCCGATCGAGCTCGAAGCCCAGCAACAGCAATCCATAAAAGCCGGCTGCAATCAGGTGGCAAAAGAAGATAACAAGCGCGGCAACGATAGCCGTACCAACCCGCAGGGCGGCTTTCCGTTCAAACAGCGCATACCAGAGCGCCGCACCGAGCAGAGCCAGTCCAACGCCGATCAGAAAATTAATGAACCCCGTGAAGAACAGCCGGTTGTAGACGACCAGACCCGCCGCAAACGGCCAGTAGCTGGCGGTGCGGAACATAACGCGATGCAAAACCACAACGCCGACGAGCGGCATCAGGATCGCCAAAGCGATAAAGACCTTACCGGACGCCGTCAGCGACAGCAGGTGCATGAGTGCCGGCATCGCAAGATCGATGCCGATATTGGGAACGATCTGCCAATTGGCGCCATAGATCCGCGCCAAATCGGCATCGCTGGATACATTCGCCAGAATATCCATCCGCGCCAGATGGTTCGGATAATCCAGCAGCGGCGGAATTTCCGTCATCCCAAGCGGGACCAGCAATAGGAATGCCAGGGCAAGGAACGCCACCCACCACAGAAGCGGCGCACGGTCGATCGGACGCGAGATGTCTGGGATACTGATCGAAATCTCCTGCCGAGCCGGTCCGCGATAAGCGGTTCGGCATCTTAGCCGCATTTCCGCACCGGAAAAGCACACGGGGTGTGCTTGCCGGATCGATGATGTGCAACGTAGAGTCAGCTTCGGAACCAGCCAAGCGTATCCGCGCTGTATCAGGAAAACCGATGGCGGCATCTCCCAGCGAAATCGTGCTGTTCGATTTTATCAGCCACGAAACCATGCACCTGCCGTTCAATGAGGAATATCTGCGGGTGGTGCGCGCCGCTTTCCCGCAGGATGCGATCGTCTTCCATGCGCGGGCCGGGCATATCGCGAACCTTGCGCCGCGCGTCGCGGACCTGACCGGCGTTACGTTTGCCCCTTGCGAGCCGTTTACCGCCCCATTCGGTCTGTCCAAGCATAACCCGCTGGGCGCCCGGCTGGCGGCGCACGACTGCCGGCGGGTCATGGCGCAGGCCGTGGCTGGGCGGCCGATCCGGCTGACGGCGCTGCTTGGCGTCGATGGCAGCCTTTATGCGGTCGTCGGGCGGAATTGGCCGAGCATCTCCACAGCGCCGCTGCATATGATCCTGCATGGCCAATTGGGCGACGCGATGATCTGGCGCCCACGCAATCCGCTGGCGCGCACCGGCGATATCGTGGCGGAAATCAGACGACCGCTGCCCAAATCGGTCAGCCTTGTCGCTCTTGAACTGGGTGTTCGGGAGGCAATCGCGGAGATTGCGCCGCGCAACCATTCCGTCATCACTCTGGAACACCCGATTTTGCAATCGGAATGGAGCGATGAGGTTCCGCCATCCGACGCCGGCAAACTGAAGGTCGCGTTTCTGGGGAATGCCCGGCGTAGCAAAGGCTTCGAAGTTTTTGCGAATCTGGCGAAATCATCGCGGGAACACGACGACCTGGCGTTCGAATCGATTGGCATCGCCGCACCCGACACCGATCATCTGGATGTGTCCGCCCTCACGCGAAAACCGTCACGCATATCAATGTCGCGCCAGGATTACATCGATGCCGTCAGAGCGATCGACCTGGTCTGTCTGCCGCTGCATAGCCGCGCTTACGACTTCACCGCCAGCGGCACCCTTGCCGACGCCGTTTCGGCATTGAAGCCGTTGGTGACATTCCGCAACCGCGCGTTCGACGCCATTGTGAAACGTTATGGCCCGATCGGCTGGCTGGTCGAAAGCGAGGCCGAACTGTTTTACCTGATCCAGACACTGGACCGCGCAGCCTTCCTGGAGGTGCACCCGCAATGGGTCGAAAATTTGAAGAAGATACGCGAGGCGCGGCGGCCGGAAATGCTGGCGACGGGCTATGCCACGCTGTTAGCCGGCTGACGCGCGGCGCACGACCTCACGCGCCGGTGCGTTGCGCCGCACCGCTTCATAAAGCTCGTGGGGCGTCATGAAGACGCCGCCGATTTCCTGCGAGAAGAAAACGAAATAATCGTCGAGCCATTTATAGAACGCCGCCAGCTGAGCCTCGTTCGTGACATAGGGCGTGCTGCCCGGCGTGAGCGACGTACTGTGAAAGGCAATCGTAAAGACGCGCTCGCCGCGCGCCAGCAACCGAAGGGTCAGAGCCTTCGCCTCTCTGACCGTCACGCCCTCGGGCGTCAGCGTGATGCGGTTCAGCAGGCCCAGCCTGGCGAAAATCCCGGGGAGGTGAAACAGCCGGCCAAGCTTCGAATCCGTCAGATGGAAGACCGAATGCCCCCAGTTCGACAGCATGCCGGTAAAGCTCGTCGTCAACGGCAGTTCCAACAGCCTTCGGTCTTTGTCGATCCAAAACGGGGTTGTCGCGTTGAAAGCCCGGAAATCGGGCCCGCCATCGCTGGTATATTCGCGGGTTGGAACCACGCTGAGATCGACACGATATCCTTGGTCCAGCAAGCTTTGCGGTGTCGACGCGCCGATGCCATAGCGACCCGCCTTGTACGCGGTCGGGCTGACCTTCAAATTGGTCTGGATGACAGCCGAGAGGCTCTTCAGCTTTTCCGCCTCAAGCTCCGCCGGCAGATTGAACGGGTACGTGTTGCGCGCGTTGATTTCCTCGGTCACTGGCGGATTGATCCAGGGATGCACATGGGCGCCGATCTCGCACCGGTTGCTCGATACGATCGGGGCCAGTGGCGCATAGCCCTCGCTTTGATTGGCAATCGCGTAATCGATCATATAGATCGGCCGGACACCTCTACTGTCGAAGGCGGACTGCAGCCGCCCGATTTCTTGCATCCCGTGCACTGCGACCGACGAGGAGGAATAGGGGGCGCCCCAATCGAAGTTTTCCTCGGTATCGACGACCACCAGCAATACGGGCTTCTGCGTTGCGGGCAGCACGAGATTCTGTGACGCGGAAACCGGCATGAAAGCGCGGGCCGGTTCCCCGTCCCCATCCTTGGCAATCGGGTCCCCGCGAAGCGAGCGATAGACATATTTCAGCGGCTGCTTCAGGCCCAGCGACTCAGCCCGCTGGCGGAACCAGGGCATGATGACGTAGTTCTTTTCCGGCTCCAGCAAGTACGCCAGCGTGCCCCAGGGGTTGCGGCGGAAATAGCGCCACTGAAACTTGCGGTACTGGCGCCTGGTATAGACCTTCGCGTTCCCGCCCAGCTTCGCGACCAGCGGCGTAAAGCGCGGATAAAGGCTGGTGTTGGTCAGGTGCACCTTCATGAAGTTGCCGATCAGCAGATCGTCGAAGAAACCCCACTGCATGGTCTCCATGAAGGAATGCTTCGGAGCGTGGAAGCGGATACCGCGCGCATCCGGCCCGGCGGCCATCCCAGGATTCAGTTCAAACCGGCCGGTTTCGCCACCGATCACAACCTCGATGAAATCGACATATTTCCGGATCAGTTCGAATTGCCGGAAGAACGTCTCGACGGTCCGCCACTCTTCCTGGGTCAGCGTCGCGTTCCAATCGTCGTCACCGGTGTTGTCGCTGATCTGCGACCGGTCGCCACCGAGATGCTCCGGCTCGTTCGCCGTCACATTGCCGGTGGCCAGATCGACCTTGACGAATGGCTCGATCAGCCGGACCCCCGGCCGGCTCCAATGCTTCTGCATGTCCTGCCAGGTGATCCGATAATCGTTGGCCCAGATCGAGTCCGGCCGCACATAAATATGTTGCGAAGACGAACAGCAGAAATTCTTCACGCCCATACGGTCGGCGCCACGCGCGACATTCCAAATTGCACCTGGTTTGCGCTCATCCGGCGGTCCAACGACCGACTGGCCGTTGGCATCCACGAAATTGAACATATCCGCGTCGATCGAACACAACGCGGCGAGATAGGTTTTGCCGTTCGGATGTTCCTTGACCAGCTTGCGCAGGAAAGCTTCTTCACCCGCGATCGGCGAATCATTCAGATTGATCACCAGGGCGTCGCCGATCTTGGCGATCAGCACCGCATCCTGGTTGATATTGTCCAGGCACATGACCTTGATCGTCGGCGAAACCTGAAACCACTGGCGATATTTGAGGACAGTGACGTTGAAGCCTTTTTCCGACAGGTGGTTTCGGATTTCGGGATCGTAATGATCCGGCAACAGAAACTTCTGGCCCGCCGGAAACATGTCCAGCGATTCGTGGTGCATGTGGTCGGGATGGCCGTGTGAAATCCAGACATAGTCTGAATTCAGCGCGTTCTGAATTTGCTCCGCGGTCAGTGCGTGATCGAGCGCCCAGCTTCCGAAATAGCATGTGCCGACCAGCCACGGATCCGTGACCAGTACCGGTCGTCCGTCTGCAAATAACTGCAGCGTCGCGTTTCCGAGCGTCTCGAATTTTTCATTCATCTAACGGGTCTCGCCGCCGGTCCGCGCTGTTCTGATTCAATAGTGTCGAAAGACAAATTGGGGCGCAATATTGTAGCGTAATCAAACCGCAAGGCCGTCAATCTTCTGTATCGTATTTAGGCTGCCGATGCCGCTTTCGGCCCAATACCGAACCTGGCGAGCAGTTGGGGAATAGCCTTTGCCGCATGGTCTTCGGGGCCGGTTGGCCGGCCCGAAAGCACCCATAGCCCAAGCAACGGACCGATATAAAGCAGTCCGCCAAGTATGACGGCAAGAATCAACGCGGCGACGCGGCCGCCAAATTCGTCGCCATATGGCCAGACCGACAGAAAATAGAGCACGCCGGCTGTCATGACGGCGGTCGCGACCAGGATTCGCCAAATGGCCGCGAATGTTACCCGCATCGACAGGTGGATCATCACCGTCAATTGCTGGAACCAGATGGCGGACGAAAAGAAGCTGGTCAGGGCGAACATGGCAGCCGCAGCGAGTGCGCCATACTTGTAGCCCGCCCATATGACGAGAACGACCCGGATCAGCACAGTCAGGGTCATGATGCCGACGAAGCGGCGTTGACGGTCCTTGACCACATAGAGGTTATGCGTGAATTCCCCGATACCTTCGAACAAGGCGTAAAAGGCGCAGACCTGAATGAACGCCGCGGCGCCGGCCCATTCGGGACCCAGTGCGACCCGCTCGATCAATTTGGCCGTCAGCGCAATACCGACCGACAGCGGCGTGATGATCATCAGCGTCAACGACAGGCCATCGACAACATGGCGGCATAGCCTGTCGCGATCATTCTGGACCTTGGCATAGCCGGCATACATCGGCCCGCGTATCGGCGCGGCAACCTCGCTGACCGGCAGGATGCCGATCTGCTCGGCAGTTCGGAACAAACCGACCGAAGCTGCGCCCCCGATTCGGCCGATCAGAATCGTGATCATATAGTTGTTGGTCAGGCTGAGAATGTTCGTGGCGAACAACCACTTGGAGAAATTCAGCAGTTCGCTTCCTGCCTTTAGCGAAAAGCGCGGGCGGTAGGGATGGATAATGAAACTCGCCGGCACCTGCACGATCTTGGGGGCGATCGTGCCGAGCACGACGGCCCAGGCATTGTGGAGAATCAGCGCCGCGGGAATGACGACGACAAATCCGACGATCTTGCCAAGCACGTCGTAAAAAAACAGCCGGTCGAAGCGAAGGTTTCGCTGAAAATCGATCAATCCGATATTCTCAAAACCCCAGATGACGGGATAGATCGCCATAACCCGGGTGATGTCGACCAGTCGCGGGTCGCGCATCACGTCCGCGATCCACGGCGCCGAAAAGAAAATCACCGCGCCGATTGCAAAACCGCGCAGGACGATCAGCGTCCATGCCGAATCGTAATGTTCCCGGGTCGGCTGCTTCATCTTCACAAGCGCCAGCCCGAATGAAAATTCAGCCACCGTATTCAGCGTGTCGTAGGCCGTCGAGGCGATCGCCGCCAAGCCGAAGGCATCGGGCGCCAGCAACCGCACCAGGATCAGCGTGCTGATCAGGCCGATTCCCTTGAACGCCAGCCGTTTCAGCACCATCCACGCGGCGCCCTTGGCGATGCGTTTGCCCAGCGACTGATCGACGATCGCTTCCGCGACCGCGCTGGGGAGGGCTGGTTCGATCGATTCCAATTGAAAGCCTAGAATGCGCGGCGGACTATGGCGCCAAGTTTAACGCGCAACCGTGGCGAGCCGATAGGGTGCGCCGCACGACCGCTGTCAGCCGTGTCTTTCCGAGCGTGGCACTATTGAGGCCGGGTCGACCGTAACCGCCGGGCAGGCCCTGCTGACGCGGAGATATTCTTCAGGAGAATCATGTGCCGCCGCAGCTGCGGCACGATCTGCGACCAAAGAATCGTCGATGACCGAGAGAAGCGCATTGATCTTGTCTTCAATCCGTCCTCTGGCCGCCGCGAGACCGTCATAGGAGGGGGCGGGCACGCTTCCGATCGCCTCCGCCAGCAGAGTGACATGGTTGCGAACGATCGGAATGTATCGTTCGATCACTTGTCGATCGATGGCGACATGCCCCATTTCATGTTCCAGGGCGACGGCCTTCCGGCAGTCGCCGTGACTTGCGTCTACATAGATGACCGGAGCCGTCGAGAGCTTGACGCTGATGACCGATGGCCAGATACAAGCCGGTCCGTTCGGCGGGCCGCTCGCGGTCGTCCGGATTTCGGAATCGATGGAAATCATCGCGTCGGTGATTCCGGTCATTTCCGCATACTTGTAGTCGCCGCTGGGTGCGTCGCCGATCTTTGACGCCTTAATCTGCTGTGAGTTCCTGCTGAAGTCGATCTTGGGCGGCACAATGTTTTCGGTGACCCGGACTTCCGTGCGGTTGGGCGGGCACGCCCCAGCAACCGGCAAAGCCAGACATGACGCCACGAGAAGGGTTGGAAGCAACATCTTCATGGGCGTTTTGCCTCAGTTATTTATGAAGGATCGCAATGCCATCACCGGATCACACGCGACAATCGCGAATTTCGCAAGAGGTTACGTTGCGAAGCATCGGCGCGCTCGTTGACGCGGGGCTGGCGGCTGCGGAGAACGCCGCCGAACTTGTCCGCGTCGGTGAACGCTATGCCGTCGCGCTCACCCCGCATGTCGCAGCCCTGATCGACCGGGAAGACCCCGCCGATCCGATCGCCCGTCAATTCGTTCCAAGCGAAGATGAGCTGCGGCTCGCACCTGAGGAGCTCGACGATCCTATCGGCGATGAAACGCACTCCCCGATCAAGGGCATCGTGCATCGTTATCCGGACCGGGTCCTATTGAAGCCACTGCATGCCTGTCCCGTATATTGCCGCTTTTGTTTCCGCCGAGAGCAGGTCGGACCCGGCGGAGATGTTCTGACGGAAGCCGAATTGGAGGCCGCGTTCGACTATATCCGGACTCATCCGGCCATCTGGGAGGTGATCTTGACCGGCGGTGACCCCCTGATGCTGTCGCCACGGCGGCTGGGCCGGATTCTCGATGCGCTCGAAGCCATTCCACATGTTGCGAACCTGCGTATCCACACCCGCGTACCCATGGTCGATCCGGCGCGGATCGACGACGCGATGCAGACGGTTCTTCGCCGGCAAAAGCCGCTTTGGATCGCGATCCACGCCAATCACGCGCGTGAGTTTGCCCCAGCCGCCAAGCTTGCCTTGAAACGGTTGGTCGAAACAGGCGTAAGCCTGCTCGGGCAAACTGTCCTGCTCCGCGGCGTCAACGACGATGCGGATATACTCGAGATCTTGTTCCGCACGATGGTGATGGAACGGATCAAGCCTTATTACCTGCACCATCCCGACCTGGCCTCCGGAACAGCCCATTTTCGCGTTCCCATCGAGCGCGGACAGGCGATCATGCGGACGCTTCGCGGCCGCCTGTCCGGCTTGGCGCAACCGACCTACGTGCTCGACATCCCAGGCGGTGCCGGGAAGGTGCCGATCGGACCCAATATGGTCGAAGAGAAGGGTGTGCGCGACTCAAGGGGTCACCTCCACGCTTATGCCGGCGAGTAGTTGAGTAGATGCAGGTTGACTGGGGCGGCAAAGAGCATACCTTTCTAAGAATATGCGACGAAACGCCGCGATCTCAGGAGGAGACGCCATGTCCGTCAGGCACATTCTCAAGACCAAGGGCCAACAGGTCGTTACGGTCGCGACCAGCGCGAAGATCAGCGATGTCGTGTCGACACTGGCCAAAGAACATATCGGCGCGGTGATCGTCAGCGACGACGGCACGAAGGCGGCAGGGATCGTATCGGAACGCGATCTCATCCGCGGTCTCTCCGATCATGGGGCAAAGCTGCTCGACATGACCGCCGGCGAACTCATGACCAGTTTCACGCCGGCGAAAATCGACATGCCCCTGCTCCATGTCCTCGACCTTATGACCCAAGGGCGATTCAGGCATATGCCCGTGGTCGAAGGGGGCCGGCTTGCCGGACTTGTGAGCATCGGCGACGCGGTCAAGGCCAGGCTGGACATGCTGGAAAGCGAGACAACCCAGTTGAAAGACTATATCGCCGGGCGCTGAAGCAACTCGGTCTACCGCGCGTGCTGATAGGCGCCGATATCGATCGGCCTCGCCGGCTGAACGACATTCGTATGCGCCGGATGAACATATTCGACCGCTGGGGCAAGCGATAACGCGCCTGCCGGTTCGGGATTGGTCCCCCCGCCGATTGCGGGCGAGCCGGGCTTAAGCCGGTAATCCTGGTGCCCGGCATCGACGAAACCCGCATCGACGGCTGATCGTGTATCAGCCTCATCCAGCGGAATATCGTGGTAAAGCGGCTGCTCGACATGCGGCGCACCGCCTGTGCCGGCGGCGAGCAGGTTGCTGTGCAAGAGCCCCGAACCCGCCAGCACGTTTCCACCCCCGACGAAGATATTGTTAACCACCCGAACATCGTCCGGCGCGGCAACACGGATGAAGTCTCCACGGCCCAGATCGTTCACGAATGTATTGTTGACGACGTAAAGCTTCTGTTCCGGGTTGCTGGAGCCCTCGAAGGCGTTTGCCAGCATCGTCGTGTTCTGCGCACCCGGCCCTTTCTCGATCAGGTTGTTCATCACGACGTTGAAGCCGCCGTTCGGAAATTCGACTTCATAGCTCGCCGAGCCGTCCTCGTCCGTGATTCGGTTGGCGATGATGAAATTGCGCTTTGCGCGCGATTTGATCAGGTGCCCGATCCTGCCCTGATGAAAATAGCTGCCGCGAACGATCAGCTGCCGAAGGTTGTTCACATAGATTTCGTGCGACCTGCCGCCATTGCCGCCGTCGCGTGCAAATTCGGAGTTTTCGATATCGAGCGAACTGTCGGTCATATCGATCGAGGTCAGAATCCCTTCCTGGTTGTCATGGAAATAGCAGTTCAGGATCGTGAGGTTGGCGCCCTCGACGCGAATGCCCGCGCCGTTCCCGGAATCGACCATCGCTTCGGCAAACTCGATATTGTCGACCGTGACATTGTTGCCCTTGATCACCCAGATCGCCTTGTCCTCGGCCGCCCGGCCGGCGGCCAGCAGGCGCGCGCGGCCGCCGACACCTCGGATCGCGAGATTGTTCGGATACCAGACGGCGACGTCTCCGACATAAGTGTCGGCGTCGATCTCTACGATATCGCCGGGACGGGCGATCGCGGCGGCGTCGCTGGGCATCTTCAGCGTCCGCGAGGCACCGACCAGAAGATGCCGATGCTCGGCCGGTCTGGCCGGCAAGATCAATTGGATGGCAGGCGGATCGGGTTGGCCGAGCGGCGTCTGAATGACGGTCGCCGACGCATCCGAACCCGCCGTCAGGCAAAGGCAGATCGTTGCCCTGAGCAGCGGAAAGCCGCCCTTACGCAGCCCGAGCCTCCGGGTCGGCGGCCTCAAGCGCGGAGGTGGCGTCCAGCCATTTCTCCTCGGCGGCGGCCAGGCGCGTGGCGACGGCCCCACGCTCGGTCTGCAACTGGGTTATCCGTGTCGCCGGTCCGCTATAAAGCTCCGGATCCTCAAGCTTCCGATCCAGCGCGGCGATCTCCTTCGTGATCTTGGCGACCTCAAGCTCGGCCGCTTCGACGGCCTTTCTGAGCGGGGTCAACTGAGCCCGGATTTCGGCTGCCGATTTCCGGTCCGCCTCGCGCTGTTTGGCGGCCTTGCGGTCCTCTTTCCCGCTGCGGCGTTCCGCGCGCCGCTTGTCGAGCAGCAGCTTGCGGTAATCGTCCAGGTCGCCGTCATACGCGACCACCTTGCCGTCGGCGACCAGCCACAGCCGATCGGCCGCCAGTTCGACCAGATGCGGGTCGTGGGTCACGAGGATCACAGCGCCTTCATAGGCGTTCAGCGCCTGGATCAGCGCCTCGCGGCTTTCGACATCCAGATGGTTGGTCGGTTCGTCGAGCAGCAGGAT
This sequence comes from Alphaproteobacteria bacterium, assembly GCA_965276835.1. Lineage (GTDB taxonomy): Bacteria > Pseudomonadota > Alphaproteobacteria > BOG-932 > Roseiterribacteraceae > BOG-932. The sequence continues at coordinate 4,158,793 of OZ255631.1, read as the reverse complement.
ATTCGGCGCTTCCTTGGCCATCAGCGCGAACAGCAGCCGCGCCTTCTCGCCACCGGAAAGCGAGCCGACCTTGGTGTTGCTGCGCTCCTGCGAAAAACCGAAGCGGCCGAGATGGGCGCGGACTTTTTCCTCGACCACGCCCGGCATGGCCTTCTTGGCCTGGGCCAGCGCGGTCAGGTCCAGATCGAATTCGTCCGCCTGATGCTGGGCAAAATAGCCGACCTTGAGCTTGCCCGATTTGACCATCTGCCCGTCCAGCGGCTTCAGCCGGCCAGCCAGCAGCTTGACCAAGGTAGACTTGCCGTTGCCGTTGGCGCCAAGCAGGGCGATGCGGTCGTCGCCGTCGATGCGCAGGTTGAGGCCGCGCAGGACGGGCTTGCCGTCATAGCCGACATCGACCAAGTCGAGCGTCACCAGAGGCGGCGACAGCGGCGCAGGGGCCGGGAAATCGAATTTGACGGTCCGATCCTCGACAAGCGGCGCAAGCGTCTCCATACGGGCCAAGGCTTTCAAGCGGCTTTGCGCCTGGCGGGCCTTGGTCGCCTGTGCCCGGAAACGGCGGACGAAGTCCTCCATATGCTCGCGCGCAGCGGTCTGCTTCGCCAACGCGGCGGCCTGGTTGGCCTGGCGTTCGGCCCGCTGGCGGCGGAACTGGTCGTAGTTGCCGCGATAGGTGACCAGCTTCCCCTGCTCCAGATGAATAATCATGTCGGGGATCGCGTTCAGGAATTCGCGGTCGTGGCTGACGATCAGCAGGGTGCCGGGATAATCTTTCAGATAGGCCTCCAGCCAGATCGCCGCCTCGAGATCCAGATGGTTGGTCGGCTCGTCGAGCATCAAGATGTCGGGACCGGAGAACAACGCCGCCGCCAGCGCGACGCGCATCCGCCAGCCGCCGGAGAATTCGCTGCAGGCCCGGTTCTGCGCGGTTTCGTCGAAGCCTAGGCCCGCGAGGATTTCGGCGGCGCGGGCCGGAGCGCGATAGGCGTCGATATCGGAGAGACGCTGATGCACATGGGCGATGCGCATCGGGTCGCCTTTATAGTCCGGCGATTCGAGCTCTTCGGCCTCGACCAATAGGGCGGCGCGCTCGGTGTCCGCGTCCAGCACCGTGTCGATCAGGCTGCGGCTGCCGCCGGGCATTTCCTGGGCGACCGAGCCGACCCGTGCGCCGGCTGTCATCGACACTTCGCCGCCATCGGCGACAAGGTTGCCGACGAGCAACTTCAGCATGGTCGACTTGCCCGCGCCGTTCGGGCCGACAAGTCCGGCCTTATGGCCGGTCGGGATAACTGCGCTGGCATTTTCCAGCAGCGTGCGGCCGGCAATGCGGTAGGTGACGTCGGTGATCTGAAGCATGCGCCCTATTATCACAAAGGGCGGAAAGCCGCCAAACGCAGTGCAGCAAAGCAGATGCGCTTTACCCCCACAGACCCACGGGCGGGGGCTGCATCCAGGCGCCGTCATAGGCAATGCCGGGCATGCGGTCGGTTTCCAGCAATAAAGGGCCGTCGAGATCGACGAAGTCGGCACCCTGGGTCAACAGGAAGGCCGGCGCCATCGACAGCGAGGTCGCGACCATGCAGCCGATCATCACCCGGAAGCCCGCGGCCTGGGCCGCAGCCTTCATGGCCAGCGCCCCGGTGACGCCGCCGGTCTTGTCGAGCTTGATGTTAACGCATTGATATCGGTCGATAAGCGATGGGAGGCTGTCGGGACCGTGGCAGGATTCGTCGGCGCCGATCGGGACCGGGGAGTCGAAATCGGCGAGCCCGGCATCCTGGCCGGCGGGCAAGGGTTGTTCGATCAAGGCAACGCCCAAGGCGGCCAGTTGCGGCGCGATCTCGAAGAGTTGCGACATCGCCCAGCCTTCGTTGGCATCGACGATCAACACGGCGTCAGGGACGGCATTGCGGACGGCGGCGACCCGGAAAATATCGTCCGCTCCGCCACCGAGTTTCAGCTTTAACAAGGGCATAGCGGATGCGGATTTGGCGGCCTGGGCCATTGCATCGGGCGTTCCGAGGCTGATGGTGAAGGCGGTGGCGACAGGTTTGGGTTCGGCCGGGAGGCCGGCGAGGCGCCAAGCGGGGGTGGCGGTGAGTTTGGATTCCAGGTCCCAGAGGGCGCAGTCGATGGCGTTGCGGGCAGCGCCGGGTGGCATAAGCTGCTGTAACGATTGGCGATTTAGATCGGGTGCGGCGCAGACGGCGTGGATGTCGGCGATCACCTGGGCCGGATTTTCGTCGTATCGGGCGTAGGGAACGCATTCGCCGTGGCCGGTGGCGAGGGTGCCGTCAGGGCGGGCGGCCCGCAGAGTAACCTCGACCACTTCGGCAATTCGCTTGGCGCCGCGCGAAATGGTGAAGTTTCCCCTTATGGGGTACCCCATTTGGGCGACCGAGACCAGTTTAGCACCTGAAAACACTGGCTTATTCATTGACGTGTATTTCTATCGTCCATTACAACCCTGGGTAGGCTTGCGTCATAATGCCCGCAGCTTCTATGGTCCCGGCGCTGAGCAATCCCATCCTTCCCAACGGGCGAAAAACGGGGGAGGACCTATGATGGAGATAATCCGGATTGAGCGTCGCCCAATACAGTTCACGCATCACTATTCCCCAATTGGTGGCCCGTAAAGGCGGTGAACCGATAGCGGTTTTGACTGCGTACACCGCGCCCGTCGCGCGACTGGTCGATCCGCATGTCGATGCGATCCTGGTCGGCGACAGTCTGGGCATGGTGATCTATGGCATGACCTCCACCCTGGCGGTGACGCTGGACATGATGATCGCCCACGGCCGGGCGGTGACGCGCGCGTCGTCCCATGCCGCCGTGATCGTCGATTTGCCGTTCGGAACCTACCAGGCATCGCCCGAGCAGGCGTTCCATTCCGCCGCCCGCGTGATGCAGGAAACCGAGTGCGACGCGGTGAAGCTGGAGGGCGGGGCCGAGATGGCCGAGACCGTCGCCTTCCTGACCAAGCGCGGCATCCCGGTGATGGGCCATGTCGGGCTGGTGCCGCAATCCGTCCACACGCTGGGCGGGTGGAAGGCGCGCGGGCGCGACCCGCAAGAGGCCCGCCGCATCGTCGAGGGCGCCAAGGCCATCGCCGAAGCCGGCGCCTTCGCCATCGTGATCGAGGGGACGATCGACCCGGTATCGCGCGCCGCGACCGAGGCTGTGTCCGTCCCGACAATCGGCATCGGCGCCAGCGCCGCCTGCGACGGCCAGGTTCTGGTCATCGACGACGTGCTGGGCCTGTCCGGGGATTTCAAACCGAAACTGGCCCGCCGATATGTGGACCTGGGGTCGCAAATCGCCGAAGCCGCCAAGACGTACGCCGACGACGTCAGAGCCCACCGTTTTCCAGGACCGGAGAATGTTTATGGCCTACCCAAAGCCAGCACCTGAAACACTTCTGATCGAACAGTCCCCCGAGGGGCTGCGCGACTGGTGCGCCGCCCGCCGCCGCGCGGGCGAGACGATCGGCCTCGTGCCCACCATGGGCGCCCTGCATGAAGGCCACCTGTCGCTGGTCGCGGCGCTGGGCGCCGTGGTCGACCGCGTGGTGGTCTCGATCTTCGTCAACCCGACCCAGTTCGGCCCGAACGAGGATTTCAGCCGCTATCCGCGCAGCGAGGCGGAAGATCTGGCGAAGCTGAAGACCATGGGCGTGGACGTCGCCTATATGCCGACGGTCGACGTGATGTACCCCGAGGGCTTCACCTCTTTCGTCTCGGTCAAGGGCCAGTTGACCGAGGTTCTGGAGGCGGAAATCCGTCCCGGCCATTTCGACGGCGTCGCCACCGTGGTCAGCAAGCTCTTAATTCAGACCATGCCCGACATCGCGGCCTTCGGCGAGAAGGATTACCAGCAATTGCAGGTCATCCGCCGCATGGTGACCGATTTGAACCTGCCGATCGAAATCCTGCCGGTGAAGACCGCGCGGGATGCGTATGGCCTAGCCCTGTCGTCGCGCAACCGGTACCTCACCGACGCCCAGCGCGCGGTCGCCCGCAAGATCAACATCATCCTGGCCGACACCGCCGCCCGGCTGCGCGCCGGCGCGACCGGCCCGGATGCCTGCGCCTTGGCCAAGGCCGAGCTGCTGAAGGCCGGGTTCGACAGCGTCGATTACGTCGCCTTCGCCGATCCCGATACGCTGGCCCCGCTTGACCGGTTCGAGGGCAAGGGGCGGGTGCTGACCGCGGTGCGCATCGGCAAGACGCGCCTGATCGACAATATGCCCGTCGCCGCCGCTCCCTCAACGACGACCCTGGGCTGATGATCCGCGTCGTACGGGCGAAACTGCACGGGATTCGCGTCACCGGGGCGGACCTCAACTATCACGGGTCGATCACCCTGGACCCGGAGCATTGCAAGCAGGCCGGCATCTATCCGCTGGAATTCGTCGAGATCTGGAACAAGTCGAGCGGCGCGCGGATCAGCACCTATGTGATCTATGGCGAGGCCGGCAGCCGCTGCTGCATCCTGAACGGCGCGGCCGCCCGCACCTGCCACGCCGGCGACGAGGTGATCATCGCCGCCAGCGACTATATCAACCCCGCCGACCTGGCCGCCATGAGCCCGCGCATCCTGACCTTCAAACCCGACAATGAGGTGGACGAGGTGCTGGCCTATCGCGTGGAAGCGGCAGGCGAGCATTTCGATTTTCATATCGACCGGGTTTAGGCAGCCTCTCTGGGTTTCAACATATTGACGCTGACTGGTTTTCCATTATATCACTCATTTCTGAATGATTTAATGGAAAATGAACGGATTCACGCCCTTAAGCGATAACCAGTCGCGGATGCTCACGGACAGCCGGCAGCTGTTCGCGGCGCATGAGCACGCGCTGGAAAATCGTGCGCGCTTCCCAGGGTCAATGACCTGGAAGACGGTAGGCGGCGCGAAATACCTGATCAAGATTCTCGATTCCCACGGCACGCAAAAATCGCTCGGTCGCGAATCCAACGAGACGGTTGCGCAGTACGAGGCTTTCACCAGCTGCAAGGCCGCCGCCGCCGAGCGCTTGAAATCTCTCGAAGGCAAGATCGGCGAACAGGCGCGCTTTAACAAAGCCGCAAGACTGGGCCGCGTACCGACTGTGGCCGCCAAGGTGCTACGCAAGCTTCATCGTGAAAAGCTGCTCGGGCGCGGCATCACGGTGGTGGGCACCAATGCGCTCTATGCCTATGAGGCCGAGGCCGCCGTGATTATCGACCGTGACCAAACGGCGACCGGCGATATCGATTTGCGATGGGACATTCGGCAACGTCTGCAGTTGACCGGCGAAGTCGCCGAAGCGGGCATCATGGGCATCCTGAAGTCGGCCGATACGACATTCGAGAAAACGGCGTCCTATCGGGCCACCAATGCTGACGGCTATTTCGTCGATCTGATCAGGCCGACGCCGACCCCGATGGGCATGGATGATGGTGTTCAGTCGATCGGCGGAAGCGGGGATTTGGCGGCAGCGGAAATCGAAGGGCTGTGGTGGCTGAAAAACGTGCCGGCGCTGAGTGCCATCGCCATCGCCGAGGATGGGTATCCGGTCAGGATCGCAGTGCCGCATCCTCTGGCGTTCGCGGCGCATAAGAAGTGGCTGTCCATGCGCGACAACCGCGACCCGGCCAAGCGCCGACGCGACGCGGCGCAAAGCAGTCTGGTGATCCGGCTGGTGAACGATTATCTGCCCATGTGGCGCTATGACGAACAGGTGCTGCATGCCCTGCCGGCCGACTTGCGCGGGTTTGTGGCTGAGAAGGTTTGAGGCACATGAACCCTCACCCGGCGCTTCGCGCCACCCTCTCGCTAAGGCGGTAGAGGGCTTTAAAGCCTTCTCCCGTCCGACGGGAGAAGGCGCCGGCGAAGCCGGCGGATGAGGGTGCTTCAGATCGCGCCCCAACCCACCCCCTAAACCCGTACAATGAAACAAATCCGCGCCTCGGGACGATCATAAGGTCTATCCCGACGGAGCCGACGCTTTGCCCACCACTCTGCCTGCCCGACACGCCGCCTCCATGGCCGCGCCCAGCGAGATCCGCGCCTTTACCGGGCTGCGCGGCATCGCTGCGATGTATGTGGTGCTGTATCACTACGGCCTCTCCACCATGGTTTCCGGGCCGTTCAGCACTGTTCTGGCGCACGGCTATCTGGCGGTGGATCTGTTTTTCATGATGAGCGGGTTCGTGATGGCGCTGACCTATCGCCATCTGTTCGCCGAGGGGCCGACGGGGCGGGGCGCCATGCTGTTTTTGGGCAAGCGCATCGCCCGCATCTATCCGCTGTATCTGCTGGCGTCGCTGGCGGCGTTGATCGTGCTCTCCCGGGACGGGGCGGTGCAGCCGAGCGGCACGCAGTTCTTCTCCAACCTGTTCATGATGCAGGCCTGGGGCATTGCCGGCAGCTATGACGGGCCCGGCTGGTCCATCTCCACGGAATGGGCGGCCTATCTGATTTTCCCGCTGCTCTGTTCGGCTGGCCTGTTCGGGCGCAAGGCGGTGGCGCTGCTGTGCGCCGCGGCGGCGTTCGGGCTGCTGTTGCTGCTGGCGGAGCTGCCGGCGGAGGTGACGCATGTGGTGCGCGCCCGCGGGCCGCTGGATTTTTATGACGGAAAGAATTAGGGGCCGGTGGTGCGCTGTGTGATCGAGTTCGGGCTGGGCATGGTGTGCTTCCGCGCGGCGCGTAACAGCACGGTGGCCGGAATGATGGGCCGCAACTGGGTCAGCCTCGCCCTGATCGCCACGACCCTAATCCTGCTCGCCATTCCGGGCAGCGACATCTGGGTGATCCCGCCGACGGCGCTGCTGCTGATCTCACTGGCGGGGGACAAGAACGCCGTGGCGCGGATGCTGGGCCAGCCGACATTCCACTGGCTGGGCACGATTTCCTATTCGATTTACCTGTTCCACACGACGGTCGCGGCGGCCATCGGCCCGGAACTGCACGCGGCGGTCACCGCCAGCGGCGTGCGCGACGGGCATGCGATCGAGGTGACGTGCCTGGTGGCCGCGGTTCTGGCCATCGCGACGCTGACCTATCGCCTGATCGAGCAACCGGGCCGGCGCTGGCTGCAGGGGATTTTTTCTTTAGGTCGCCGGACGGGTGGGGGGAATGCGAATTTGGCGGCGCCTTGAGGAGTTTGTTGATCATGAATCGCGATTTGTGATTAACAAACCGGTTTGTCGATCACTTTTGCGATTTTATGATCGACAAAGTCGTTTGTCATGAATGGATGATCGACAAAGACGACTAAGTCGTCTCTGATTCCATTTCCATGACGTTAAAACTAACGAACACAACCGGGCCTTCATGAACGCCGTCGAGATCGAAGAAGCTATTTCTACGCTCGCCGAGCAGCCGTTCGATCCGGCCGAGTTTCCGTTCGCCTTTCTTCAGGCGTTCGGCAACAAGGAAACAACGATCAAGAAACTGCGCGCCGGCGCATCGAACAAGTCCGACTTTGCTGGCCCGTGGGGCGGTGTTCTCCAGACGAACAACATCCACATTGCCGTGTGCCCGCCCGGCGAGGTTACGAAAACTCTGGTGGCGCTGAAGGCCAGTCCGGCGACGATCAGGGCGAAGGCGAAGTTCGTTCTGGCGACCGACGGGGAAACTTTCGAGGCGGAGGATCTGACCTCCGACGATCCGCCCGTCGCATGCGCCTATTCGGATTTTCCGAACCATTTCGGATTTTTCCTGACGCTTGCCGGCATCACGACCGTCAAGCAAATCCGCGAAAGCTCTTTCGACATTCGCGCGACCAGCCGCCTGAACCGGCTCTATGTCGAGCTGCTGAAAGATAATCCTGAATGGGGGACCGCCGAGCGCCGCCATGACATGAACCATTTCATGGCGCGGCTGATCTTCTGCTTCTTCGCCGAGGATACCGACATCTTCCGCAGCAATGGTCTGTTCACCGCCGCGGTCGAACAGATGAGCGCGCGAGACGCCTCCAATACTCATGAGGTGATCGGCGAGATATTCCGCGCCATGAACACGAGACCGACCGATCGCATGGCGGCAAGCATCCGCTCTTGGGCCGATGGTTTTCCCTATGTGAATGGCGGGCTCTTCTCCGGCAACACGGATGCGCCGCGCTTCAGCCGGATCGCGCGTTCCTATCTTCTCCATATCGGCAATCTCGATTGGACGAAGATCAATCCGGACATCTTTGGCTCGATGATCCAGGCAGTTACGGAGGATGAGGAGCGTGGCGCGCTTGGGATGCACTACACCAGCGTGCCCAATATTCTAAAGGTACTCAATCCGTTGTTCCTTGACGATCTGCGATACGGGTTGGAAGTAGCAGGGACTAATCCGCGTACGTTACTCAACCTTCGCAAGCGGATGTCGAAGATCAGGGTCTTCGACCCGGCCTGCGGCAGCGGCAATTTTCTCGTGATCGCTTACAAAGAAATGCGGGCGATTGAAGCCGAAATTAATAAACGGCGCGCTGAAGAAGATCGGGCGTCGGAAATTCCACCAACAAATTTTCGCGGTATCGAACTCCGCGATTTCCCGGCTGAAGTCGCGCGTCTAGCGCTGGTCATCGCCGAATACCAATGCGACGTGCTCTATCGTGGGCAGAAGCTGGCTTTGGCGGAATTCCTGCCGCTAAACGCCGAGAACTGGATTACGTGCGGTAATGCTCTACGGCTAGACTGGTTGAGCATTTGTCCGCCAACAGGAATCGGCGTCAGGCATCACGCCGAGGATTTGTTCTACACCCTTCTCGATCAGGCACAGATAGACTTCGAAAACGAGGGTGGAGAGACGTACATTTGTGGTAATCCGCCGTATCTCGGATTTACTTGGCAGTCATCAGAGCAGAAAGCCGATATTCGCGCGCTCTTGAACGGCCGCACGTCGGCGAGCGGCTTCCTCGATTATGTTGCAGGCTGGCTCATTAAAGCAGCCGACTACGAAACAGAGACAAACTCTGCTGCCGCGTTTGTGTCTACAAACTCGATCTGCCAAGGCCAGTCTATATCAATCTTGTGGCCCACTTTATTCAATGCAGGTTGCGATATCCTCTTTGCATATACATCTTTCAGATGGTCGAACTTGGCCAGCAATAAGGCGGGAGTAACAGTTGTTATTGTAGGGCTTGGTCCGCCAACAAAAGCACAGAAACGCCTCTATCAGCATAATGAACAAAACGAGGTTGTCGTCCGCGAAGGGGCGTCGATCACACCTTATCTAACAATCGGTCCTCGTATTATCGTTGAAAAACGAGCCGCGCCGATCGGCCCCCTTAGCGTGATGGAGTTTGGAAACAAGCCGAGTGACGGGGGGCATCTGCTCTTGCAACCCGACGATCTCACCTTGCTTGGCCTTGATGCCAAGCAACGAAATAAATTCATTCGCCCGATATTCGGATCGGAAGATTTCATCAATGGCAGATCACGGCTATGCGTTTGGATTGAGGACAACGATCTTGAGGAAGCACAATCCATTCCTTCGCTCAGATCTCGTATTGAAGCAGTCCGCCAAGTAAGGCTGGCGAGCCGCGACAAAGGAGCTAATGCCCTCGCAAAGCGAGCGCATCAGCTAAAGTTGATGCGGATCGGCACTGAGCACACAATCTGTGTAGCAGCCATCTCCTCTGAGAATCGGCCCTATTTGCCGTGCGGATTGCTGCCTGCCGATCATGCGGTCACAAACAAAATGTTTGCCCTGTATGATGCGCCCATCTGGAATTTGGCGTTGCTCGCGTCACGGCTTCATTGGGCTTGGATTGGCGCAGTATGCGTGCGGTTAGAAATGCGTTTCTCCTATTCTAATACGCTCGGCTGGAACACGTTTCCAATCCCCGCGCTTACAGAGAAAAACAAAGCTGATCTCGTTCTGTGCGCCGAAAATATCCTGCTGGCACGGGAGGCGCATTTCCCTGCGACAATTGCCAATCTCTATGACCCTGAAAATATGCCGGCCGACTTGCGCGAAGCTCATGAGCGGAATGATGAGGTATTGGAACGCATCTACATTGGCCGCCGCTTCCGCAACGACACCGAACGTCTGGAAAAACTGTTCGAGCTCTACACCAAGATGACTACCTCGCCAGGCGTATCGAACAAACGAAGGGCGGAGGCCGCAACGTGACCGCGATTTACCCCGCCGAAGCGCGGCTTGTCGCGCTGATCGATCAGCTTCGTGCGCTCCCGGCGGAAACACCGTGGGTCGAATTCAAGGAGAACAATGCCGACCCGAAGCTGATCGGCAAGTTGATTTCGGCGCTCTCCAACGCGGCACGGCTCGCGGACCAGCATTTCGCCTATGTGGTGTGGGGCGTGACGGACTGCGGTCACGCTGTCGCCGGGACGACATTCGAGCCGACGACAGAAAAGGAGCAAGGGCAAACGCTCGATTTTTGGCTGGCTCAGCGTTTGCAACCGGACGTAGCCTTTTCTTTCAGGCCCGTGGACTATCGGGGCGCCCGGCTGGTGCTGCTGGAAATTCCGGCTGCAGCGACAAGTCCGGTGGAATTCGATCGCACCGCCTTTATCCGTATCGGCAGCGCGACACCCCGGCTTTCTGACCATACCGAGCGCCTGAAAGCGCTGTGGGCCAAGCTGCAGCCTTATGCCTGGGAAACGGGCATCGCCGCGCAGTTCGTTCCCGGCGACGTGGTTCTGACGAAGCTTGATTACGCGAGCTATTTCGACCTTACGGGCCAGCCGTTGCCGGATAATCGCGACGGCATTTTCGACAAGCTCATCGCCGACCGTCTGATACAAAGCGACGTCGGGGGACACTGGAACGTCACCAATCTGGGCGCTATTCTTTTCGCCAAACAGTTGAGCGACTTCGCCTCCGTCGGCCGCAAAGCCATTCGCTTCGTGGCCTATGACGGCCTCAACCGTGCCGATACCGTGATCCACCGGCAGGACGGTGTTAAGGGTTATGCCAGCGGCTTCCAGGGGCTGATCGGCTATATCGACGGGCTGTTGCCGCATAATGAGCATATCGGCAAAGCCCTTCGCGAGGAGACGCCGCTTTATCCCGCGATCGCCATTCGCGAACTGGTCGCGAATGCCCTGATCCATCAGGATATGACGATCACCGGAGCCGGTCCCCTGATTGAGCTTTTCAAAGACCGGCTCGAGATCACCAATCCGGGCCAACCCTTGGTCAGCCCGGACCGATTCCTGGATTCGCCGCCGAGATCGCGCAACGAGGCCTTGGCTGCGCTGATGCGGCGAATGCGGATGTGCGAGGAACAGGGCACAGGCATCGACAAGGTGCTCTCAGCCGTTGAATTGCATCAACTGCCGCCGCCGGATTTTCGGACGGAGGGTGATGCCGTGCGCGTCGTTCTGTTCGCGCCGCGCCGATTCGCCGACATGACTCAGGCGGAGCGTGTGCGCGCGTGTTATCAGCACGCGGCGTTAAAATATGTCAGCGGCCAAAGGATGAAGAATGCGACGCTGTGCGAACGCCTCGGCATCTCGCCGAAAAATGCGGCGCAGGCCTCGGCGGTCATCAGTCATACACTCGACGCGGGATTTATCCGGCCAGCCGACCCCGCACATCCGCGTGCCGGCTATGTTCCGTTCTGGGCATGATCGTGAGGAAAAGTTTTGATTGGGTTTTGATTTTGGAGGGCCAGAACAGGAAGGCCGGCAAGATGAATCGAGACATATCAGTGGCTTATGCGGATATTTTGTGCGTTGTGGTTCTTGATCGGGTTTTGATCGGGGCGGAGAAACAATGACAAAGACTGTTCCGTCCGTCTCCGTTTCCTATTCCCGCAATGGCGGTTCGACCAAGGCGAACGCACTTGGCATGCGGCCGATGCAGGAGAAGGCGTATGAAAGACGAGGCGAGCAATATCTTCTGATCAAGTCGCCCCCGGCCTCCGGCAAAAGCCGGGCGCTGATGTTCATCGCGCTCGACAAACTAGCCCATCAGGGGGTGAGGCAGGCGATCATCGTCGTGCCGGAAAGATCGATCGGCGCGAGCTTCAACGACGAGCCGTTGAGCAGGTTCGGGTTTTGGGCGGACTGGACCGTCGCTCCGAGATGGAACCTGTGCAATGCGCCGGGGTCGGATAATGGGGGCAAGGTCAACTCGGTCGCGGCCTTCCTGGAAAGCGACGACAAGGTGCTGGTCTGCACTCATGCGACATTCCGGTTTGCCGTCGACAAGTTCGGTGTGGAGGCATTCGACGACCGTTTGATCGCCATCGACGAGTTCCACCATGTGTCCGCCAACCCGGACAACAAGCTTGGCCAGCACCTTGCCCAGTTCATCGCCCGCGACCGCGTGCATGTCGTGGCGATGACTGGGTCCTATTTCCGGGGCGATGCCGAGGCGGTTTTGATGCCGCAGGACGAGGCGAAGTTCGATGAGGTCACCTACACCTATTACGAACAGCTGAATGGCTACGAATATCTGAAGCAACTGGACATCGGGTATTTCTTCTATGCCGGCTCTTATGCCGACGACATCCTGAAGGTGCTCGACCCAACCGAAAAGACGATCATTCACATTCCGAACGTCAACGCACGCGAGAGCTCGAAGGACAAATACAAGGAAGTCGAACACATCATTGAGGCGTTGGGTGGCTGGCAGGGCATTGACCCGACAACCGGTTTCCAGTTGGTGAAAACCACAGATGGGCGCGTCTTGCGGATCGCCGATCTGGTTGATGATGACTCCGCCAAACGCGACCGCGTTTCGGCCGCTCTGAAAGACCCGGCGCAGAAGAACAACCGGGATTACGTGGACATCATCATCGCCCTTGGTATGGCGAAAGAAGGTTTCGACTGGATTTGGTGCGAACACGCGCTGACCGTCGGCTACCGGTCGAGCCTGACCGAGATTGTGCAGATTATCGGACGCGCCACGCGCGACGCCCCGGGCAAGCTTCGCACCCGCTTCACCAACCTGATCGCCGAACCGGATGCGGCGGAAGGCGCAGTCACAGAGGCCGTGAACGATACGCTGAAGGCTATCGCTGCCAGCCTGTTGATGGAGCAGGTTCTGGCGCCGCGTTTCAACTTTACGCCCAAGAACCCAAATGCCGGACCAATCGAAGGCTTCGACTACGGCAGCGGTGGCTACGATGCCGAGAGATGCAATGTCGGTTTTAATCCGGATACCGGCCAATTCCAGATCGAGATCAAAGGTCTGGTTGAACCCAAGAGCAAGGAAGCGGCGCGCATCTGCCAGGAAGATTTGAACGAGGTGATCGCCGCATTCGTTCAGGACAAGATCGCCATTGAACGCGGCCTGTTCGATCAGGAGCTGGTGCCGGAGGAGCTGACGCAGCTTCGCCTGGGCAAGATCATTAAAGACAAATATCCCGAACTGGACGATATCGATCAGGAGGCGGTGCGGCAGCACGCAATTGCTGCGTTGACCCTGACCCAACAGGCGAAGCAGATTGCGGTCGACGACGGCGGGCAGAGCGCCAACACAGCCCTGATCGACGGCGTGCGCAAATTCGCGATGGATGTGCGCGAACTCGACATCGACCTGATCGACCGGATCAACCCGTTCGGCGAAGCCTATGCAATCCTCGCAAAGTCGATGAGCGAGGACAGCCTGAAACAGGTGCATATGGCGATTTCCGCCAAGCGCACTGCGCTTACGCCGGACGATGCCAAGCAGCTTGCCGTTCGAGCCGTGAGGTTCAAGAAGGAACGCGGGCGGCTACCCTCGATCACCTCGCAAGATGCCTGGGAGAAGCGGATGGCCGAAGGCGCGGCCGCCTTCGTTCGCTTCAAGGATGAGGGTAGATATGACTGACCTCGACCTTGACGAGCTTCGCTCCGAGCTTGACGAGTTTGCCCAGCCTGAGAAGAAGGGTGGACGCTCACCGCGCGAGGAGCGAATCATTGCCGGATTCGAGGAGATTCAGCAGTTCGTCGAGAAGCACGGCCATCCGCCGCAGCACGGGGAAGATAGGGACATTTTCGAACGGCTCTACGCCGTGCGTCTCGATCGTATCCTAGCGTCGGAGGAGTGCCGTTCGCTGGTTGCGCCCTTGGATCATCAAGGTTTGCTGGCTCCGTCCTGGGTCGCGGCGCCCGGCTTTGCCGAGGACATTGACGACAATCAGTTGCTCGCCGAGCTTGAGGGGGCGGCGGGCTCGCCGGACATCACTGAGCTTCGCCATGTTCGTGCCAGCGCGGATAAGCGGGCGGCGGAAGAGATCGCCAATCGTGAGAAGTGCGAAGATTTTGACCGGTTCAAGCCGCTGTTCCTGCGGGTGCAGCAGGAGATCGACAATGGCATCCGCCAAACACGCCCCTTTGAACTGAAATCCGAAATCCGTCCGGGTAGCTGGTTCATCGTTGGCGGTCAGAAAGCCTATGTCGCGGAAATGGGGGAGATGTTCTCCAACGCACAGGGGAGGACCGACGCGCGCCTGCGGGTCATCTTCGACAACGGTACCGAGAGCAGCATGCTGATGCGCTCATTGCAGCGGGCTCTTCACAAGGACGAGGCGGGGCGAAGGATCACCGATCCCGCTGCCGGTCCGCTGTTCGCTGGCGAAGGCGCGCAGGGCGATCAGGCCAGCGGCATTATCTATGTGCTGCGAAGCAAGTCAGAGAATCCTGTCGTCGCGGCCAATCGAAATGTTCTTCACAAGATCGGCGTGACCGGCGGGAGCGTGGAGCGGCGAATTGCGAATGCTCGTCTCGACCCGACGTTCCTGATGGCGGACGTAGAGATTATTGCGACGTATGAGCTGTTCAACATCAATCGGACGCGGCTTGAAAATCTGATTCATCGCATCTTTGGCCCTGCCCGTTTGGACGTTGAGATCAAAGACAGGTTCGGACAGGCGATCGTGCCCAGGGAATGGTTTCTTGTTCCCCTATTCGTCGTCGATGAAGCTGTTGAAAGAATCAAAGACGGCACGATCACCGGCTACATTTATGACCCGCAGTCCGCGAAGCTCGTGCGCTCCGCCGCTTAGCTTTAAGCCGATCGCCATTATCCACCACCAGAAAAAATGATATCCAAAATCCCCCGCTAACCCCGCCGGCGGAAACACTCATATGTCCCGATGATCATCGCGGTCACCGAGCAACCCTCATCCTGAGGGCGCCCGGGCCGCATGCGGGAGCAGGCATATGAGCAAGACACTTTCGGGCAAGGTTGCGTTGGTGACCGGTGGGTCGCGGGGCATTGGGGCGGCCACGGCGCGGGCGTTGGCGGAGGCTGGGGCGCATGTCGCCGTCAGCTATGCCGCCAGCGCGGGCAAGGCGGCCGATGTGGTGGCGGAGATTGAGGCCAAGGGCGTGAAGGGCGCCGCCTTCAAGGCGGACCAGGGCGATGTGGCGCAGGTCAAACAGCTGATCGGCGATGTTGTGGCGAAATTCGGCCGGCTGGACATTCTGGTCAACAATGCCGGGCTGTTTGAGGTCAACACGCTGGGCGGGGATGACTTCGCGGCGGTTGACCGGGTTATCGCGGTCAATGTCGACGGGGTGGTCGCGGCCATTCGCGCGGCGGCGCCGGTTCTGGAAGAGGGCGGGCGCATCATCACCATGTCGTCGGGCATCGCGTTTCGGGTCGGCGCGCCCGGCATTGCCGACTATGCGCTGAGCAAGTCGGCGATCGAGGGATACACCAAGGGCGCGGCGCGCGACCTGGCGGGCAAGAAGATCACCGTCAACGCGCTGGGCATCGGCCCGGTGGCGACCGACATGAACCCGGATGTGGGCGATTTCGCCGATTACCTGCGGTCGCTCACCGCACTGGGCCGGTATGGCACGCCGGAGGAGATCGCCGATGTGGTGGTGTTTTTGGCGGGGCCGGGGGCCAGTTACATCACCGGCGCGGTGATCGCGGTGGATGGCGGGGCGGGGGCTTGATTTGGGCGAGGGCCGGGGTTGAGAGGCCCCGGCCCAGCTCTATGCGGCCTTTGGTGCAGCCGGTCGCGTTGCAAGCGATGGTGCTTCTTTGGGCACTTTGTGCTACCTATGTTCTGTTGGTCGGCTGAAAATTTCCCATGCACACGCTCATTGAAAGACACATTCCTGAAATCTCCGCGCTGTGTCGCCGTTATGGCGTTCAGCGGCTGGAGGTATTCGGTTCGGCTGCGCGTGGCGCGGACTTCGATGAGACTGAAAGTGACGCGGATTTCCTGGTGGAGTTCGCGTCAGGTGACCACATGGCCCCGTTAACGCAGTTCGTCGGCTTGGCGGACGATTTGCAGGCGCTGCTGGGGCGGCCGATCGATCTGGTGGAAGCCGGCGCGGTCGAGAATCCCTTTATCCTGGCCAGCATCGAGAATGCACGCGAGACTGTGTATGCAGGATGATGTCCGTGCATTCCTGTGGGATGTGCAGACGGCGGCCGATGCGATTCTGAAATTCATCGATGGCATCGATTATGTCGCCTATGCCGGGAACGACGTGGTGCATTCCGCCGTCGAGCGCAAATTTGAGATCATCGGGGAAGCGCTGAACAATCTGTCGAAACGGGACGCGGCGTTGGCGGCCCGTGTCCCGAATTGCCGGGAGATCATCGCGTTCCGCAACGTTCTGATCCACGGTTATGCGCGCGTGCAACATGACCGCGTCTGGCGGATCGCGCAAACCTTGCTGCCCGGCCTCCGGACGACAGTCGTCGCCCTTCTGGCCGAGCTCGGCACGGCTTAGCTCACAACTCCCGCGACCCCAGCGCCTCGATCGCGGCCAGCCCCTCCTTGATCAGCGCCAGGCGGGTGTCGTGGCGGGCGGTCCAGGGGCGGTCGCGGGTGGCGAGCGGCACCACGATCCAGGCGCCGGCGAAAGGGCGGGTGGCGATGCCCAGCGTGGCGGCGGTTACCGTCGGGCCACAGCGGTGGAGCGCGCCCAGCAGGCGGTCATATTCGGCCTCCGTCCGCAGTTCTCGTTTCGCGGTGTCTTCGTCCGCCGGATTGGTGACGGTGGCGCGGCGGCCGCCGATGGAGGCCATGGTCATTTGCAGGCCGTACACGTCGCGCTCCGCCGCGGCGCCGGCGCCGAAGCAGGCGGCGCGGGCTTTCTCCAGGCGCAACCCGGCGTCGTACAGGTCGCGCTCGATCTTGCCGTGGCCGAACAGGATGCCCAGCGGGTCCATCGGCAAATCGGCGCGGCCGGTGACGCGCTTTTTCAGCCCGATCAGCTGCGCGGTGCCGCCCTCCCGCTCCAATCGGCCCTGGCCGGCGCGGGTGGTTTGGCGGCGTTTGGCGTTGGCTGAGGCTTTGCGTCCGGGGCGTCCCATTTGATGTCTCCTGTAGGGGAATGAATGTTCCCTATAAGTTCCATTCGGCGAACGCCGCGTCAATGGGAAAAATCACTTGATGCAGGGTTAAAAACACACTATGTTCACTTGCATGAGCCAGATTCTCACCCCCGGGGCTTCTGCCGGCGCAACCTTGGCCGGGCGACTTGAGCGCGCGATGCGCGAGGCCGGGTACAACCCGCGCAGCCTGTCGCTGTCCGCGGCGCTGGGCATGACGGCGGTGCGCGACATTCTGGACGGGCGGATCGCCAGCCCGCGCTATGCCACGCTGTCCGCCCTGGCGCGGGTGCTGGGCGTTTCCGTTGAATGGCTGATGAACGGGGACGCGGCGGAGGGTGCGGCGGCCGTGTCCGCGCAGGCTGCGCCGGCGGTGCGGGACTTCCCGGTTTACGGCGCCGCGCGGGGCGGCAGCGCGGGGTCCATGGCGCTGGACAACACGCCGATCGAGCATATGGCGCGGCCGGATCCGCTGCTGACCGTGTCGTCCGCCTATGGCGTTTATATCGTGGGCGAGTCGATGAGCCCGGCCTATGAACAGGGGGACGTCGCCCTGGTGCATCCCGGCCAGCCGCCCCGGCGCGGGACCGACGTCATCCTGACCCGGGCCGATGCCCACGGCACGCCGGAGGTTCTGATCAAGCGCCTGGTGGGGTGGACCGACGAGCAGTGGCAGGTTTGCCAATATAACCCGGAGAAGACGTTCGACCTGCCCCGGGCGCAATGGCGGCTGGAGACGATCGTGGGGCGCTATAATCGGCGATGAGCGGCCGGAGAGTGATTTTTCACAAAATAATGCTTGACAGATAAGAACGCTTGCGGTACACGTAATTCACGATGCGAGGTCTGGGAAGGGCCGGACAGCACGTTTGCCAACGCGGCGAAGATCGGTCAGGTCAATGCCACCCACTATCTGCGTCCGGGGCTCAATCTCAGCGACACCCGGTATTATTGGCTGCGCGCCCTCGACACATCGGGTAATTTCAGCGCGTTCACCGGTCCGGGCCATGCGACCACGAATGCCGTCGACGCCCGCGATATTACCGGCAAGATCATTGCGGATCAGATCGCGGACGGGTCGATCACCGGCGACCTGATCGCCGACGACGCCATCGACATCACGAAGGTCGCCACGGGATTATGGACTGCCGGCCTATTGGACCGGGGGAAGCCTTCCCGGCAGCGGCAACGCGCTCAGTTTTAACGGGTCGGTGCTGATCTGGTCGGCGAACGCGAAGCTTTATCGCTACACCGCCGGCTCGGGCTGGATCGTCGCGACCGATGGTGCGGATATCGAGCCGGATTCGATCACGACCGGCGCCATCGTCGCCGGTGCGATCACGACGCCACTGCTGGCAGCCGGGGCTGTCACCGCGTCGAAGCTGTTCATCGGCGACACCACGAACCTGATCAACGATCCGCTGTTTCAGGACCAGGCCGGCTATTGGACGGTGTCCGACGTATTCGGCACCGTGGTGACTTTCAACACGGGTTCGACGGTTACCGGAACACTGCTGTCGCCGACCGCCGTCGCCTTCAATCTGGCGAATATCCCGGCCGGCGACACCCACACGTTTCTGTGCGCCACGCCGGATATCCAGATCGACACGTCGTTGCAGTACCGGATGCGGATCAAGGCTTTCGCGTCCGGAACGGCGAACAAGAACCTCTTTCTACGTTTCGTGTTCAAGGACGCATCCGGAACTGTCCTGGCGACGATAAACACCCCGGCGCTGACGCCGGCGGCATATAACCCGGTACTGGATTTCGAGTACCGGATTCCGGCCTCCGCCACAGCGGGAGCGGCGACGGTTAATGTCGCGTTCCGCCTGTTGGGCAGTACCCCCGACAGTTTGGCCGGCGCAGGTGTTTTTTACGTCGCCAAACCGCGCCTGGAGCGTCTCAGCACCGGCACGCTGATCCAGGACGGCGCGATCACGACCGACCACATCGTGACCGGCGGCCTCGATGCCGGCGCCATCACCGCCGGAACGATCACCGGCGACAGGATGGACGCCAATTTCATCGACAGCGAGGCGTTCACCACGGTCCACGCGTCCGGCCAACCGTTTATCGAGATCAACGGCAAAAGCCAGACGGTCGGCAGCCTTCAGAACGGGCCATGGTTCCGGGTCAATGACGGCAGCCACAACCGCGCCGTTATCGGGCAGTTGCAGGGCGCCTGGGGCATCTGGATTTACGACAACACGGGTTCTCCGTTCTTCGTCGAAAAGACGCTCGCCAACGGCGTCGTGGTGACTGACCACCTCGGCGCCAACGCCGCGACCTCGCCCGCCGTCGCGACGATGGCCGCCAGCTTCACCGGAACCGGCGACGGCAATTATCTGAACATCATTCCGTTGTTCAACGTAACTGTGAGCGATTCCGGCATCATGCAGGTGATCGTCGGATGCGTGCAGAACTTCACCGGGGGCACCGCCCCTTTGTGGCACATGCGCCTGATCGTGGACGGCAACATTGTGGTGACCATCGGCGGCGGCTCGTTCAACGTCGCGCCGACGATCGTCTGGGCCGGCGCCGTGGGCGCCGGCACCCACAACGTTCGCGTTGCGTGGTCCGCCGATAGCCAGGGCAGTATCGGCCCAGGGACAGTGAGCGTGCAGGGGTTGGTGCGATGACGCTCTATGCAACTTACAATTCAACGACCATGCAGATCATTTCGTATGTTCAGTCGAACATTCCGCCCGATCTGACGGATCATCCGGATCTGGCCTTTCGCGCGATGGATGCCGATCCACCCGCTTTCGCACCCGCCGGCCATATGTTCGACGGCAGTTTCGCGGTGGTGCCGTGCCCAATTTCGCTGGACGCGCTGAAAGCAGCGAAATGCGACGCGGCGTCGGCCTATCTGGCGGCGCTGATTGCCGGCGGCTTCACGTTCGGCGGAACCCGTTTTCAGATCGACGCCGCCAGCCAATCGCAAATCACGGCGATGGGCGCGCTGGCGATGGGCAGCATCGCCGACCCGGTGGGCAGCCCGTGGGACCCGGGGTTTTATTGGGTCGCCGCCGACAACGGCCATGTGCCGATGGATGCCGCGGGAACCTATGCCTTCGCCCGCGCCGTCGCGCTGTATGTCAGCGGCTGCATCCTGCATCTGCGCACGATCAAGGACACGATAACGCGCACCGCCGACCAGGCCGCGCTGGACGCCGTCGATGTGACGGGGTATCCGGAGGCCAGCGGCTAAGCTGTTTACTCCACAACCTCAGGTCCTACCGCATCAATCGAAAGGTCCAGAGCGTGGGCGATCTTGGAATAAGCGGAATAGCTTCCGGGTTTGAGATAGTTCTCGATCTCGCTGATATAGCTCGCCGGCAGGTTGGCGCGCTCGCCTAGCGCCCGCAAACTCAGTTTCCGGTACTCGCGCCACGCCCGAACAGGATGCTCGCCGTTAAGCTTGCGCTCCACCACCTCAACCGGCAGGCAATCCTTCGTTGCAGCATCCCAGCCTATTTCCGTGACCCCTGCCCGAAAGTTTTTGAGCGTAAGTGCGTCCTCGGCATCCTCCAGCCGGTCTAGCAGGGCATCATATTCCGACCTGCGAAGGGTGATTGTTTCTGCTTCACTCATCGATAAATCTCCCGGCGATGACCGATCCGCACAACCAGAACGATCATCTTGCCACCATAGATCTCGCATATCGCGCGCCAGTCGCCATGACGGACGCGGACGCCGCCGCCGACTAACGCCTTGGCAAACCCGTGCTGCGCAACCGGAGCGGCAGCAAAGGTTTTCAGCTTTGCCAGCAGCGCAACGGCATCTCGTTTTGGCATCCCCCTGAGGGACTTGTCGGCGACGCGGGTGAAGATCAAGTCCACGTAGAAATATTATCTATCAGCGAACACCTCGTCAATCGCTGATAGCGAACACACTTTCCACGTCAGCCGCCGTAAGCGGCTCTGATACGCCGTTCACGACCTCTGGCCGTGGGCGGCTTTTTTTGTCCGCAATCCAGGAGCATCCAATGACGGACCCGACCATCGCCGGCGCGGGGAGCGCCGCCTATGCCCAGACCGCGACAGGTGTCGTGCTGCTGACGACGCCGTTCTGGGCGCAGTTTCTGTATACCGTGAACATCATCGCAGCCACCGTCGCCTCGCTGTGCGGCGCGGCGGTGGGGCTGATCGGCGTGTGGCGGATCGTCCGCCAAAGGCGCGGGCAGCCATGATCCCCGCGATTGTCGCCCCGGCACTGGACCCCGTGGATACGCTGGCCCGCACCCTGTGGGGTGAGGCGCGCGGCGAGGGTGAGGCCGGGATGATCGCCGTGGCCGCGGTGATCGAAAACCGGATCAATGTCAGCCTGGCGCATGACGGCCGCCATTGGTGGGGCCGGGACTGGATTTCGGTCTGTCGCGCCCGAGCCCAATTCGCCTCATGGAACCCGGGCAATCCCAATCGCCGCAAGATGCTGAGTGTGGATGACAGCGACCCGGATTTCCGCATCGCGCTGAAAGTGGCGGAAGACGCCATCGCCGGCCGCATCGACGACCCGACCTTCGGCGCGACTTCCTACAAGGTCGCCGCCCAGCCTTGGCTCGCAAACTGGGGTCATTTCCGCCTGCCGCTGGCCGAGATCGGCAAGCACGCTTTCTATAACCTCAAGGAGCCTTGATATGGACCCGATTTCCATTGCCCTGGGTCTTGCCCAGTTCGTCCCCGCGATCACCCGCTGGCTGGGCGGCGACAAGGCCGGCGACGTGGCGCAGCAGGTGGTGAACACCGCGGAGACCGTGACCGGCAAGACCGGTCAGGCGGCGTTCGACACAATCACCGCCGACAGCGCCGCGCAGCTCGCCTTCAAACAGGCGATGGGCGCGCAGGCGGACGATTTGGAGAAAGCCTATCTGGCCGACCGCGCCAGCGCCCGCACCCGCGACCTGGGCCTGGCCCAATCCGGCCGCCGCAACATCCGCGCCGACATTCTGGCCTACGCCGCCATCGGCGGGCTGATCAGCCTGATCTGGGTGCTGCTGGTCCACGCCATCCCCGAGGGCCCGACGCGTGACATCCTGCTGATCCTGTCCGGCGCCTTGGTCGCCATCGTTAAGGACGTCTACGGCTTCGAATTCGGATCGAGCCGGGGGAGCGAGGCGAAGACGGAGCAGATTACGCAGTTGATGGGTGGGACGGGGACGCCGGCGCCGAAAGCCAGGTGACCGCACGGTGAGTTATCCGCCGATTTTCCCGACCAGCCGCCGCGCATCAGCCGGCGGCTTTCTTTTTGCCCGAAGCCGGGTTTTGCCATGCATGCACTGTTCTTCGAGCGTGCGGCCGAAAAGCCGCGCGGCCGCTCCCGCACGCTCGTCGTGAAGGACGGAACGGTCTGGATGTGGCCGGGCGTCCCGCTGACGGTGAACCTGGATGGGCAGATATCCCCTCCCTGGAGATTGCGTCCAGTTCTGGATAACGCGGTTGCATGGGTTCGAGGCTGACCCAATCTCGGTCGAGCAAGCACTGGGCCGAGCGGCAGGGCAACTGACACTCGAAGATCGACGCGCAGCACAGATCGAGCTTGACCGATCCGGCTTGGACCGGCTGTCGCCGGAAGGCGACATGTTGATGGCAGCCATTGCGAAGCGGCTCGGCGCGCCTCGAGTGTCGCTGCCGGTCGGCTTCAAGAGTGTCCCCTGGGGTGCCGGCGAACTCCGTAAAGATCTCGGTCTTTTCGACCTCTTTGCTCTATCCGCTCGTGATCTCGAGAAGACCTGGAACGCGGACGATCATCCGCGCGCGCCAAAGGGGTCGTCGGATGGCGGACGGTTTACCGCAACGAGTTCCGGAACAGGGGCAAGCGGGCCAACTGATGCCGAACCGGGTATCGGTCATAATGGCGGCCCTCCCCTGGAGGATATCCCGATATACCTGAGTTGATGCCTTCGTCGGCACAAGTCCGGAATGCGGTCATCCGGAACGTCGCTTCCTGGCTTCTGAGGCGCGGGGTTGTCGCGTTAATCCCGGGCGTTGGCGAAGCGGCGATGATCGTGCAGGCTGGTATTTGGCTGTACCAGGCCTTGCCTTACCTGGATGCTTATGTCCAACAGCCTCAGAGCCTTCAGCAACTTCAAGATGCTGTTAACGATCCGCAAACTGGATGAGCAAACATCAGCACGCCAATCCGGATTTTCCGACGCCGAGATAAACTCGCCGGAGAATACTGTTCGAATCTCAACATTGAAGCACTGGGAAATTTCCGCTTGGTATAGTAGGCGCAGCGACGAGTTTAACGGTTTGTCACCCCGAGAGTATCTTCGCGACAAGAGCTGGGCCGAACGACTAGACGTAGGGCGCAAGGCCTTGATTCGCTTTGGAGTTCTAAAGCCATGAGCGATTTTAATCCTGCCGTTATGACGACCGAGGAACTTGTAAACCATTTTGCGGGCAATGGTGTCGCGCAGGCCGACGCGCTCCTATACGATGAGATTGATGAGTATAATCGTCAGTTTGACGAGATGTGGGCGATCAAGAAAGAATTAACTGCTCGCGGAACTCAGGCGCGCATGGCTCTGCTTCGTTTATACGGACACAAGAACATGCAGGTCCGCCTCCAGGCTGCGCAATTTACATTGGCGGTGGCGCCAATCGCTGCGCGAAATGAACTCCAGGCGGTCGCGGATTCGCGATGTCCCCCGCAATGTTTTGATGCTAAGGGCGCCATCAGCAGCCTCGACGACGGCACTTATAAGCCCACTTAAGCTCGCAACTGCCCCATCATCTCCCCAAACAACTCCAAACACCGCCACGCCCGGTTTAGCGGCAAGCCACTCGTCAGCGGCTGCACAATCGGCATATAGTCCTCCGTCGCCGCGCGGATCCGCGCCAACGCCTGATCCGGCGTCAGCACTTCATAAACGCCCGTCGCCCGCAGGGCGTCGATGGAATCGCTAGTGTTGGCGAAGACGCGGTTTACGCCGGTGCGGCGCCAGCTGGAATATTGCTGGGATTCTTTCAGGAAATACGGGCCGAGCGTAGCCCAGGCCTCGTCGGGGTCTTCGTCGATGAACCAGAGTTGCATTTCGCGCTGGACCACGATGTGGCCGGTTTTGCCTTGGGCGGCGAGTTCATCCAGATAGATCTGCTCGATCTCCGCGTTCGGCTGGGCCGGGAAGAACGGCAGGCCGAAGCGGGCGGCTCGGCGAGCGGCAATCGCGCTCATGCCGCCGATATGAAGCGGCGGGTGCGGCTCGGTGTAGGGCAAAGGTGAGATGCGGACCGTCGTGCCGCGATAATCGAACGGCTCACCCTTCCAGGCGGTCAGCATCGTTTCGATGATGAAGTCCATGCTGGCGCCGCGCGCCGCGAAATCGCGGTCCATCATGGCGTATTCGCTGGGCCGGTAGCCCTGGCCGGCGACCAGCACGAAGCGGCCGCGGCTGATCAGGTCCAGCACCGCCAGCTCCTCCGCCAGGCGCAGCGGGTCATAGAGCGTGATCAGCACGGCCGAGCCGCGGATTTGCACGCGGCTGGTGCGCGCGGCGATGGCCGCCGCCATGGTGAGCGGGTTGCTGAGCCACCCGATCTCCACATCGTGATGTTCCTCGACATTCACGATGTAAAAGCCGTGCGTGTCGGCATAGG
Source organism: Alphaproteobacteria bacterium (assembly GCA_965276835.1). Classification (GTDB taxonomy): domain Bacteria; phylum Pseudomonadota; class Alphaproteobacteria; order BOG-932; family Roseiterribacteraceae; genus BOG-932. The sequence goes on along the minus strand of OZ255631.1, from coordinate 4,133,960 downwards.
CCGCCATGTCGAGCGCCGCATTATAGCGGTCCGCCTCGAGCGCCTTATCCGATCCAATGCCGCAGCCGCTGAGATTCAGCCGCAGGACCGGTTTTACTTCGGCCATTTCCCCTCCCCATTTCCGCGGGCCTTAACACCCAGCCGCACAGCATATGACGTGGATACGCGGGTCAAGCCCGCGCATGACGGAAATGGCTTGGGTTGTGAAGAATGGCCATAGCCGTAAAAAACAGCCTCACGCCGCCTTCAGCGCGTCCTCAAGATCGGCGCGCAAATCCCCTACATCTTCGATTCCGGCCGACAGGCGCACGAGCCCGTCGGCGATGCCGCGCGCGCGGCGTTCTTCCGCCGGAATCGTCGCGTGAGTCATGATCGCCGGGTGCTCGATCAGGCTTTCTACCCCGCCGAGGCTTTCGGCCAATGCGAACAGCTGCGTGCGTTCCAGCATCGCCTTCGCCGCACCGATCCCCCCTTTGACCACCACCGATATCATCCCGGCCTGGCCCGCCGCCATCTGCCGCTTGGCGAGGTCGTGCTGCGCGTGGCTGGGCAGGCCCGGATAGCGCACGAGTTCGATCTTCGGGTGTCGTTCCAGCCAGCCGGCCAGCTCCAGCCCGTTTTCCGAATGGCGCTGCATGCGCAAGGCCAAGGTCTTCAAACCGCGCAAGGCCAGGAAGCTGTCGAACGGGCCCTGGATGCCGCCGATGGCGTTCTGCAGGAAGCCAAGCTGGTCGGCGATTTCCTGATTGTCCCCCACCACCGCAATGCCGCCGACCATGTCGGAATGGCCGTTCAGGTATTTCGTGGCGGAGTGAAAGACGATGTCGAAGCCATATTCCAACGGGCGCTGAATCCAGGGACTGGCGAAGGTGTTGTCGGCGACGGTTAGGATGCCCTTCGGTTTGGCGATCGCGGCGATGCCTGCCAGGTCGACCAGTTTCAGCAGCGGGTTGGTCGGCGTTTCCACCCAGATCATTTTCGTTTCCGGGCGGATCGCCGCCTTCACCGAATCCAGGTCCGACAGGTCAACATAAGTGACCTGCAGCCCCATCGAGCGTTTGCGCACGCGTTCGAACAGGCGGTAGCAGCCGCCATAGATGTCGTCGGTCGCAATGACGTGGCTGCCGGCGTCCAATATCTCCAAGATCGACGCGGCTGCCGCCAGGCCGGAGGCGAAGGCATAGCCGCGCTGGCCGCTTTCCAGGTCGGCGACGCAGCGTTCATAGGCCATGCGGGTCGGATTCGTCGACCGGGCATAGTCGTAGCCCTTATGCACGCCGGGGCTTTCCTGCACGAAGGTCGAGGTCTGATAGATCGGCATCATGATGGCGCCGGTCGACGGGTCGGGCGATTGCCCGCCATGGATGGTGCGCGTGCCGAAGGCCAGCCGGTTGGGGCGTGCGTCTTTGCCTGTCACTTCATTCTCCGGCGCAGGTGGTTCAGCAGGTCGATGCGGGTGATGACGCCCAGGAATCGGTCGCCATTATCGGTCACCATGGCGACATAGCCACGGTCGAACGTGTCGAGCAATGTCGCGATCGGGGCGGAGCTTTGCACGGTTTCGACCTTCGCCGTCATCGCCGTGCGGACCGGGTCGGTGAAGCGGTGTTCGTCATCGACGACACGCAGCAGCAGGTCGGATTCGTCGACCAGCCCCACGACTTTCCCGGCGTCAAGCACCGGCATCTGCGAGACCTCGTTGATCCGCATCCGCTTATAGGCGGTCAGCAGCGTGTCGTCCGGGCTGACCGAGACCGTGCCGCCCTCATCGTGCAGGCGGCCGATAATGTCGCGCAGGTCACCCACTTGCGTGCGCGGCAGGAAGCCCTGCTCTTCCATCCAGAAGTCGTTGAATTGTTTAGATAAATATTTATTTCCGCTGTCACAGACCAAGGTCACGACCCGCTTGGGCTCGGTCTGCGCGCGGCAGTACCGCAGCGCCGCCGCCAACAGCGTACCGGACGATGAGCCGCCAAGAATACCCTCAAGCCGCAGCAGTTCACGCGCCGTGACCAGGCTCTCGGTATCGTCGATCCGGTAAACCCCGCCGACGAAGGCGAGATCGCAGTTCGGCGGCACGAAATCCTCGCCGATGCCCTCGATCACCCAGGCCCCGGCCTGCCCTGCCTTTCCGGTTTCCACCAGGTCCGCCAGCACGGAGCCTTTGGGATCCGCCAGGATCATCCTGGTTTTCGGCGATGCCTTGGCAAAGAACCGGCCCAGCCCGGTCAAGGTGCCGCCGGAGCCGACGCCGACGACCACCGCATCGACATCGCGGTCCATCTGCTCCCATATTTCCGGGCCGGTGCTGGTCTCATGCGCCAGCGGATTCGCCGGGTTGGCGAACTGGTTGACGTAAAACCCGCCGTTCTCCTGGGCGATGCGCGCCGCCATGTCCTGGTAATATTCCGGGTGCCCCTTGCCGACATCGGACCGGGTGATGCGGATTTCGGTGCCCAGCGACCGCAGATGGTTGATTTTTTCCAGCGCCATCTTGTCTGGGATCACCAGTGTCAGCCGATAACCCTTGGCCGCCGCCGCGAGGGCCAGGCCCAGGCCGGTATTGCCGGCTGTCGCCTCGACGAGCAGGCCGCCGGGCTTCAGCTTGCCGTCACGCTCCGCCGCCTCGACCATCGCGAGGCCGATACGGTCCTTGATCGAGCCGCCGGGGTTTTGGTTTTCCAGCTTCAGGAACAATTTGCACAGGCCGGTGTCGAACCGGGTGACTTCGATCAGCGGCGTGTTGCCGATCAGGCCCAGGACCGCTGGCGGCTGAGATAGATTTTTCATGATCGCCTCTCTGCTTGTCGATGGCGCACGATACCATCATAGAGAATGGCGCAGCGGTTCGATATGATCCGGCTGCGACCTAAAGGAGACGGCAATGGGCGTTGGTCGAATTGGCGGATATATCTTCGCGGCGCTGGCAGCGGCGTTCCTGACCTTTTTCTGGTTGCGGATCGGAAATGGCGATGTCGAGCGGTGCGACATCCACCCCAAGCTGACGGCGCAGGGGCTGGCTGCGCTCAAGGCCAATTTGGTGCGCGCCCGCAGCGCCGCGCATGACGCGACGATGGCCGACAAACACGATCCGCAGGCCGCCTATCAGGCCGAAGAACAATCGGCGGAACAGCAATTCCTGTTCGATATGCGCGGCCCGCTGGCCGCGGAATATCATCGGCACCGGCAGGCACTGGATAGCTGCTTCTAATCGCGGCGCTTGCCGCCAAGCCGGATCCGCTGGAGCCCACCCAGCGATTTCGCGATTTCCAATTGTGGAACGAATGAAGGTGTTGGGCGGTTGTTTGCCGGTAATGCGCGCAGTCGCATCCCGCTTCCGACAAGGCGCTCGGCAGATCGACCCTTCCGATCCCGCGCGGCCGAACAAGACCCACATCATGACAATCAATCGAATCCGGACCGCGGCCCGCGTTCTGCCGTTCCTGCTGCTTTCAAGCACCGCTTTCGCACAAGTTGCGCCGCCAACGCCCAGCGCGCCCCCGGCGGCGACCTCCACTGAGGCCCTTGCACCCGTCCCCAAGGAAAAGCTCGACCAGATGCTCGCGCCGATCGCGCTGTATCCTGACGAACTGGTCACCAATGTGCTTATGGCATCGACCTATCCCGATCAGCTGGCCGAGGCGGCGAGTTGGATGAAGGAGCCGAACAATGCCGCGCTCAAAGGCGACGAATTGGCTGATGCTCTCCGGCCGCAGCAGTGGGACCCCAGCGTCAAGTTTTTGGTTCCCTTTCCGCAGGTGATGCAGCAACTGAACGATCGCGCCGACTGGCGGCAGGACCTCGGTAACGCCTTCACGGTGCAGCAGTCCGACGTTATGTCCGAAGTTCAGCACCTGCGTGAGATGGCGCTGAGCTGTGGAAAGCTGCAATCGACGCCGCAACAGATCGTGACCCACGAGCGCTCCGCGATCACTATCGCGCCGCGCGACCCTCGCGTCGTCTATGTGCCGGTTTACAATCCGACCGTGGTCTATGGCGTCTGGCCGTATCCTGCTTATGCCCCGCGTTATTATCCATGGCCATCGGCGTTCGTCCTGGGCGGCGCCGGCTTCGGCATCGATGTCGGCATCGGATACAGTGTTGGTTTCGGGTCGGTCGGCCGTTATTGGGGCTGGAGCCGTCCGGATTGGCGGCGCGGCGTGGTTAACGTCGACTTCCGGCGGGTGAACCGCATCGGCACGTTCAACAGGGCCGCGCTGAACAGCCGGTTCTCCGGCGGCCACTGGCATAATGGCGCCGCGCTGAGCCGGCAAGGCCGAACCGGATTGCTTCGCACGTCGGCCGCCGAGTCCCGGCGTCACGGCGCAGACCGTTCGGGCGGCCGCCATCATGACAACGGCCGCGCACACGAGCACGGCGGCCACGACAATGGCCGCGCACACCGACATGGCGGCCACGATAACGGTCGCGCGCATGAGCATGGCGGTCATGACAATGGCCGTGCCCACGAACATGGCGGGCACGACAATGGCGGTGGGCATGGACATGGCAGTGGTGGGCACGGCGGTGGTGGGCACGGCGGTGGTGGGCACGGCGGTGGTGGGCACGGCAAGGACCATTGACCTGGCATTACCGCAAGAGAACGACCGACGTTGAGTCAAGGCGAGCTGGCCTTTCGTGGAGTCAGGCGGTCGCCGCGCGTGTGGATCAAACGATCATCGTCACCAGCATGGCGACGACCGTGACGGTCATCACAGCCGTCGATAGCCAGCCCATCGCCTGAAGCGAGCGCGACAGGGTGAATGCGCCCATGACCTTAGGCTTCATCACCATCAGCATCATGACGACCATCAGCGGCACGGCGACGACGCCGTTCAGCACCGCGCTCCAGAACAGGGCCTTGATCGGGTCGATACTGGTGAAATTGATCCCGATCCCGACCAAGGTGGCAAAGGCGATAACACCGTAAAACGCCTTGGCCTCACGCGGCTTCCGGCCCAAACCGGTCGGCCAGTCCAGCGCCTCACCCACGGCATAGGCGGCCGATCCGGCAAGGACCGGGATGGCGAGCAGGCCGGTGCCGATGATGCCGGCGGCGAAGACGGCGAAGGCGAAGACGCCGGCAACCGGCTTCAATGCCTCTGCCGCCTGGGCCGACGTCTGGATATCCGTGACGCCGTGCGCGTTTAAGGTCGCCGCCGTGGTGATGATGATGAACAAGGCGATGACGTTGGAAACGGCCATGCCGAAATAGGTGTCGATCTTGATCCGCCGCAGCTGGCGCGGCGCCTGCGCCGGAACATCCATCAGAGGTTCGTCGCCATCGGTGGTCCGCTCGTCCTCGGCCTCCTCCGACGATTGCCAGAAGAAGAGATAGGGGCTGATCGTGGTGCCCAGCACGGCAACGATGGCGACGATGTAATCCTTATGCAGCGAGATCGGCGGCATGACGATCGCCCGGCCGACATCGGCCCAGGAGACATGGACCACCAGAACCGTCGCGACATAGGCGAACAGCGACAGGGTCGACCATTTGAGGATCGCCACATAGCGGTTGTAACCGGAAAATATCTCCAGCATCGCGCAGCCGACGGCGAACAGGACGACATAGAGCCGTGCCGAACCGCCGATCAGCAGCTTCAGCGCATCGCCCATGCCACCCAGGTCCGCGCCCAGATTGATGGCGTTGGCGATCAGCAGCAGCCCGACGATGAAGCGCAGCAGCCAAACCGAATAATGCTTGCGGATGTTGCCGGCGATGCCGTGGCCTGTCACCCGGCCGATGCGCCCGCTGACTTCCTGGATCGCCGTCATCAGCGGATAGCTGACGATCATGACCCAGGCCATGCCGAAGCCGAACTGCGCGCCGACCTGGGAATAGGTGGCGATTCCGCTGGGATCGTCATCCGACGCGCCGGTGATCAGGCCGGGCCCGAGTATCTTGAGGAATCCGAACCGGCCCAGGCGATCGGCATCTGCGGAGGCTTGCGTTTCCAGCCGGACCGAGTCCGATGTGGCCGCCTCGAGAGGCGACGGTGCGTCCAGATCCGCCGGCATCAACCGCTCTCCACCGAGGGAAGTCCTTGCGCATATATGTGCGGATCAGGAATCCCGTATCGGGATTGTTGGTTCCCGGCCAATCGTCGTTCAGCCGGTAGGCGGATCCAGCACCAGCGCATAAGTCGACAGAATGCGCTTGACGCCGGCCGCCATCTGGCTGGAGGACAGGGTGGAGCCTGAGATGATCTGGATGTCGTCGAACTTGTTCCCGTGATGCTTGCCGTAAAACTGGGCCCGCCATTCCGGCTGGGTGATGCCGTCATATTTATCGAGGCATTCCAGAACCTCGATGTTCTTCACGGCGCCGTTCGGCCCGATGCCGATGGCGTAGGTGATCCAATCGTCCCGCCCCCGAACCTGGTCGAGGATAAACCAGCCGCCGGTCGAAACCTTCCACGCCTTGATATCGCGGCTCCAGACATTGACGTCGGAATCGTCGATGATGGCGTTGAACTGTTCCTGGTCCAGCTTGACGAAGTTGGGGGTGAAGGTCGCGCCGGGGAACATGGCGGCCTGTGCCTGTTCGACCGACAGGTAAGTGGCGGCCATCGACGGGGCGCTGGCGAAGATCGCCGCAGGAATCAGAAACAGCTGTGAGCGCATCGGCAAGCTCGTTTGTAGCCGGAATCAGGGCCAGCCTCAAATAAGGCGTAACCGCAAATGGCCGTTCCGTAAAGCGGACCGGTTGTCGCCGGTATAAGGGAATTGGCGCGCCCGGAAGGACTCGAACCTCCAGCCTTCTGATTCGCAGTCAGAGATTTCATCTTGTACCATCTCATATGATCATTGATTTTATTGGGTTTTCTTGCCGCAATTTAGCATAGGCGAAAGGACTCAAATCTGGCGTCAGCTACTACCTGCGCTATCGCGACGGCATCGATCGCGGCGCACCAATCCGAACGGTGACGATCGGGCAACATGGCTCGCCCTGGACGCCCGACGAGGCTCGCAAAAAGGCGATCACGATCATCGGGAAAGTCGCGGAGGGCGCGAACCCCGCCGGTGCACGAGCAGCCCTGCGCGCCGCGCCGACGGTCGAGGAACCGGCGGATCGTTTTCGCAAAAGAACATGCCGCCAAGAGGAAGAAGCGCACCAGCGACAATACGCCCGGCTGTCATCGTCGGAGACTTACCCGGCAGTCATCTGGTCAATCCGAACAATAGCTGGAAAATGATCCGGAAAGCGGCTGGCCTAGATACACTCCGACAGCACGATCTCCGGCACGCTTCGCCAGTGTCGGCCCCGGCCTGGGATTAGGCCTGCCCGTCATCGGCAAACTCGTCGGCTATAAGAATCATGCGACGACGCAGCGTTATGCACACGTCCGCCAACGATCCGGCAGCACAAGCCGCTGTCATTATTGGCGAACAGATTGCAGAAGCAGTGAACCGTCGCCAGCGGCAACCGTCTTGATGCCGAGCGGTTAGGCGCGCCGGAACCCTTCTTAGGCAGGTTCCCTCAGCCGAACTCCTCTAGCCGTTCGCGAACGATTTCGCGCATTTGCGCCGCGCGGCCGGCACCCGGTGAAACGTCCGTCAAGGGAGAGGGCAATATCAAAGCCTGCAATCCCTGTCGCAACGCTGTGGCCAGTTCATCCATGGCCTGATCGGCGGAGGCAGCCCGGATGCCGACGGTGACCGCAAAACGCCGGAAATCGGCTCTTTTCAACCGCTCATCCTTACCGCTCAGCTTAAGCGCCATGTGATCGTGCTGGAGGTTCGGAAATACGCGAGTCGTCACCGCATCGTAGAGTGGCGCCATCCGGATGGATGTAAATGTACGCGCGCCGGGGACGGCGATCTTGAGTACGGCCATATTCTTCAGATGCATGTCGCCGTCGCCGATCAGCCAAGCGAACACAGCCCTTTTGAGCAGCAATAACAGGTCCGCGTCCGGGTCCGTCGACAGTGGCCGCAGAGCGGCGGCAATCCGCTCAAAGGTGCCGTTGTACTTCTCGGACGCAGGAACATCGAGCACCGAGGACATGTCTTCGAGGGCCAATCGCAGCTTGCCGTCATCGCCGGTGCGAATATCGAACCGCTCGACCAACAATGCCGCCGGCATGTCGTCCGGCATGCCGACCAGGGCAGTCGCCGGTACGGTGAACCCGGCCGCGCGGCCCAGTTCCATGGATTGCCATTCGACCAGGGGTAACGCCTCAAATCCCGAGGTGCCCGCCGGCTTTAGGATATGCGTGAAGGGCGTGTTGGTGCTCGGCGTCAACGTCCCGTTCGCGTCCAGGAACATCGGCGCCTTGATCTGCACGCCGGACAGGCGCGGCGTCTCGCCCCTTGCATAGATCGCGGCCAGATTCTGCTCGAAATCGTTCTGGAGGTCGCCCCGCCCCGGACCGGCATAGGCACCGGTGAACATGGCGCCGTCACGATATCGATCGAGCGGTGTCGACAGGATGTCTGCCGGCAGTTTGGCCAAGTCCCCTATCTGCTCGACGATGGTGATATTCGACATGTAGCGTTTGCCGGTCCGCAGTTCCGTGCGTGTATCGGGATTTTTAAGGACCCGGTTCAGCCAGCCCTCCGGCAACAGAGCCTCGATGAATGGCGGCAACAATCCGGGTGTTGTCTGCCGGACCAACATGGGACTATCCGGATCGGTCGCCCGCCATCGCCACTCGAAACCGTCATGCGTCAGGTTGCCGACCGGCTCACCGTGCCACGCGACGATCAGGTTCAACGCCGCCTGATTGGTGACCGGCACTGCAGCAGATGTGCGACGGAGGAAGCGCTCTGCCTGTTCCGCCTCTTTCGACCATTGATTCTCGCGCGCCAGCGCGAAGACGGCATCTGCTGCACCCTGGCTGCTGCCGTATTCCTCGATAAGCCGGCTCGCGATGGTTTCGCGCATGGCGTTGTCGATGGACGCAGCATGTTCGCTTCGTGCGCGGAAGGCTTCCAGGAAACGCTGGCGCATCGCTGAGGCGCTGACGTGGAACTCCCCCATGTCGTCGCCAATGACGGCGCGGGCAACGGAAGGATTTGGCGGCGCTTCGTTCTGGATGATTTCGAGCGCACGGAGGCGGGTTCGTTGTTTGCGGCGACCGCTTATGAAAAGCCGGCCATCGTCCATTGGCGCGAGCAACATGGCGCTGGCCGCCGATAGGTACGCATGGGGATATAGATAATGCGCGATACGCACCGCATGCCGCAGCACCGTCGCCTCGATATCGACGCCGGCATCCACGTAGATGCCGCGCATCAACTGAACGCCCCTACCCGTCTCGATCAGGTATTGGGCGCGGTGTTTATCGATGTTTTCGCCAACAAGATATAACGACATTTCCGACCTACCCGTGCCTTAGGTACGAGAAGGTAGGATTATCGGGGCGGTCTTTCAACGATTTTCCGACCTTCCCGTACTCCAGGTACGCAAAAGTCGGAAAAAGAAACCGACTACGCGGTCTGGCGAATGGGCAGCGACTAGAGCGCCCCACCCGCATCCAGCCGTGGCCACCCTGCAGCTAAACCCCCAGGAGGGTCGCGAGCTCTGCGTTTGCCTGTTCGATCTCGCCAACCGGGACGCGTTCCCGGTGGCGATCCAGTGCTTCCGCAACCGCGCCATGATACCAGACTATTCGGTCAGGCGCGGCGTTAAAGCGGCTCATGGTCGCCGGCCCTTCGCGCCGCACATCCCGGACGAGGGCCGACAGATTGTGGAGCTTGTCGGCCGCCGTGACCAACGCGACATCGAGACTGGCATCGCGCAGCTTGCTGACCGTGACCTTCTTACGCTCTTCCCATGGGGCCTTCACGGCTTTGTCTGTCGTCATGCTATCGGAGCATGCGGTGACGATTTCCGCGACGCGCTCGCCGAACCGCGCCATGATCTCGTTGAGCGTATCCAGGCCGCCCTGATCCTCCACGGCATCATGGAAGAGCGCTGCGATGGCGACGTCTTCGTCCCCGCCCCATTCCAGGACGGTCGCGCAGACCGCCATTAAATGCGCCACATAGGGGATATCGTTACCTTTCCGGGTCTGCTGCCGGTGCAAGCGTTCGGCATAGGCGAAAGCGTTGGAAAGGCGATCAGTCAACATCGAAGCCCCGTTTCTTTTGGTGAGGTTGAGAAGCATTAAATTCGCCGGACCGATCCGGCGCGGCGAGAATCGCGGAGAGCTCCTGGACGGAAACGTCACGCCGCAAGAGCTCGACCGCGAGACACTCCACGGTAGACCAGACGTTCGGCTCGGCGATCAGGTCGTGCGCCTGCCGGAAGGCCTGGAAGTTGACGTCGGCGCTCGCATCAGCGTCCAGCAACGCCACGAGCTCGGCGACTTCGGCCAAATCCGCGATCTGGCTTTCATTGAAGGAATAGAAAGTCAGCGACGAGCGGCATTCCGGCGGCGGGCACCCGAACCGAAAGTATTCTTCGGCCGCGACACCAGCCAGACCGATTGCGATGTCGGCGAGAATCTCGGCCCGTGGACGTCGATCGTCCGGCTCGTCGCTCCAGCCAACTTCCACGCCGTCGACGTCAATCTGGATCAGCGGGGCGCCATGGAGCAGCGCCGCGACGGCCTGCCCCGCGGCGCGGTAGGCGGAATGCTCTCGCGAAAAATCGTTCATAATGGATTCCAAGGGCCTCGGACTTATGGTCCGGCAGGATCACTCGCATTGAGTTCTACCACCCGCCTAACGCGAATGGAACATAAAAAGAACTCAATGCCAGGCCAAGTGGTTGCTACACCCGTGAACCGTCAGGTTTCGCCTTTTATTCCCCCTGGGCGCGCGTGCAATCGACGTACATATTCGGCGACCCAGAGTCGGACCGCAACATCTGGCTGGAGTTACGCCTTGCGGGCGGGGGCAGGATAGAGCCGCGTCTCGGCGAACTTTTCCGCAACAAGAAAAGTCATAGGCACAAGAGAAATTTGGCGCGCCCGGAAGGACTCGAACCTCCAGCCTTCTGATTCGTAGTCAGATGCTCTATCCAATTGAGCTACGGGCGCAGCTGCGGCCGACCGGATATGGTTTTCCAAGGACCCGGGCGGGGAAGGCCGGGACCCTAATCAAAGCCCGCCGCGATGGCAAGAGAGCGGAAGCGGAATTTCGCCAAAGATCGGTTTTACCGTGTCTGCCCCATGGCCAATCGACAAATAATCTCTAAGATCGCCCGGCAACCGCGGTTCAGTTAAGAGAAAACATGCGTGCCCCTCCGACAATCCTCGGGTTTGGAATCGCCGCCGCCGTCGCGGTGATGACGCTTGCCGGCTGCGACACGGTGATGAAGGGATTGGTCGGCCCATCGAAGGCGCAGGCCGACGCGGCGGCGGCGGCCAACGCGCCCCCGCCGCCCAATCCGCCGACCGCGACCTTCGTAACGGACAGCAACCTGGTCCCCGGCTTTGCCGGAAATGCGGTATTGCCGCCCACACTGGCGATGAACGACGCTCATGAAGCCGGCGTCGACGAGCCGCTGCCGCCATCCTCGGCGGGGCCCCACAAGGCGATCGTGTCCGTGCCGCTGTTATCGGACGACAAGGGCTTGGCCGCCCTGGGCGCCGCGGCCAATCGCGACGCGCAGGGCGCGAACGCCACTTTCGTGTTGCTGGTGCTGTCGCCGGCGGCAAACGATGCCGCGACGATGGACAAGTCAAATGCCGCCGCGCGGGATGCCGCCAATCGTGCGGTGACGGCGATGGGCGCCGCGGGAATTTCGGCCGACCATATCCAGATATCGATGGCGACGAACCCGAACGTCGGAAATGGCGAAATTCGTCTCTATCGCCGCTGAATCAACCCTGGGCCGATTGAGCCCTTGCCTTTACCCATAATAAAGATGGTTGAACCGAGATTTCGCCCGGTTCAACCATGAGTATCCTGGAATAAAAGCGTACTGCGGAGCGCTGACGGTCGCTTAGACCGCGTCGGCGCCCTTTTCACCGGTCCGGATACGGATCACTTCCTCGATCGTCGAGACGAAGATCTTGCCGTCGCCGATCTTGCCACTGTGGGCCGCCTGCTGGATCGCATCGACGGCGCGGTCGAGAAGCGAGTCCTCGATCACGACCTCGACCTTCACCTTGGGCAAAAAGTCGACGACATATTCCGCACCGCGATAGAGCTCGGTGTGGCCCTTTTGCCGCCCGTAACCCTTCGCCTCGGTGACCGTGAGGCCTTGAACGCCGACTTTGTTCAGCGCCTCCTTCACATCCTCAAGCTTGAACGGTTTGATAATCGCTTCGATCTTTTTCATGTTTTCCTCCTGTGGTCCCTTCCGCGCCTTAAATCTTCAGTATGAAATCTAAGCCGAACGTAAACTGGGTCGATTGACCGTTGAACGGAGCCCGGCCGTTCAGCGCGCCATCGAGCCGGACTTCCGGCCGGATCGTCAGCGCCTGGACCGGCCCCGGCATCGCCGGCACGTAATTCAGGCCGAGGGTAACTTCACCGTAGGTCGTCGGACCGAACGCCGTGATCAGAGGCCCAGCGAGCGGCAGCCCCTTCTCTAACCTGACAAAGTCGTGATTGTTCGGGAAGCCCGCAACAAAGAAATTGTTGTTGTCGCGGAAGATTTCCGCACGTCCCGTGATCGCAACCTCGTTGGTGACCTGATACTTGCCGTACTCGGCGACACCCCAGGCCTCGGCATGGAAGCCATCGTCCCGGATATAATTGAATTCGGTCATCGTGGTCAGGGCGTCTGTCCACTTATAGGTCAATACGATGTCGTTCAGGTAACGCAAACGCGAATTGGCGTGGTTGATCGAACCGATCGCGTCTTCCGGACCGATATGGGTGAAGGCGACCGCCGTCAGTTTGCCGTCCATCAGGTTGTTCAAACCGAAGCCGCCCTGGAAGGCATAGGCCGTATTCGGATCGCCCGAGTCCGGAAAAGTGGTGTTCACGCCGGTATCGACGCCCAAATAGACGTCGAGGGTCGGGTTGACATGGGTGACCGTCATGATCCCGGTATTCTTCAGCGGAAGGCCGAAATTGAAGATATAGCTCTTCGAGTACAGCCAGTTGCCGCTCGGATCGATGACTTCGGCGCCGAGCAGGGTCGGGTATTGGCCGATCTTGATCTCCATGCCGCCATCGGTCAGCCACGGCGTGTGGATACCAACCCAGGCCTCGACGATGTCGAGCTGGGTCCGGTCATGCTTAATCGTGTCGTCCAATTCGCCGAGGAAGTGTGTGTAACGCGCATCCGTGCCGAACATGCCCTGCAAGCGGAAGCCGACATCGTAATCGGTTGCCGTGTCGATCGGCTTTTCAGCGGTGAGCAGCAACTGATTGAGCACCGGCTGGTTGGCCTTGTCGGTGAACAGATGGCCGTAGTTCAAGCCGCCATATCCGGTGTTCGGGTTGGCGGTGATGCCGGCTTCCAACTGCGCCCAGACGGCGAAGACCGGCGGTGCGGTCGCAGCGGCGGCTTCGGCGGCGGCAGGCGGCGGCGGCGCAGCAGGGGCCGGGGTGTCGAAGGCGATCGACGCGCGGCGGTTTTGCGGCTCCTTCACGCCGTCGCCGGTCGGAACCAGCAAATCGTGCTTGCCCTTGGCATAGATCGCGACCGCGTCGGCGGGCACGCCTTGCTTCGCCAACTCGGCCTGCACCGAGAGCGCGCGGCGCTTGGACAGGCGCATGTTGTAGGCATCGGAACCGACGGTGTCGGTATAGCCGGTGACGACAATTTGCGTTGCCTTGCCGGCGGTGGCGTCGGTCGCCGCCTGGTCGACGATCTTGGTCGCCTCGGCGGTCAGGTTGGACTTGTTGAAGTCGAAGAACACGAGATAGCTGTGCGGCACAGTGGCGTCGTCCGCATATGCGGACGCTGTGCTGACGCCGACCGCCAAGAGCGACGAGGCCCCCAGCAGCGAAGACATCATGAGCGCGCTGACAGCGCCGGTGCGAAAATTCGCTTTTGTCATTTCATTACTCCCATCCGTGGTTCGCGACGTATCTTGGTTATCCGCCGGAACCGAGTTACCGAGTTTTCTTGCCGGGTGGGGAAGGGCGAACCGAATGTCGCCCTTCCCGCCGAACCGCTCTCGCGAGCGGGTTTACCGTTTCGTCTTAGGGGACGACTTCGCCGTGAAGGGCGAGGTCGAGACCTTCGATTTCGGTTTCTTCATCGACACGCAGACCGATCGTCCAATCGATCACCTTGAGGATGATCAGCGTCATTACGGCGTCGAAGGCGATGACGATTGCGATGCCATAGAGTTGGGTCAGGACCTGTTCGGGATGGCCATCGATCCAGCCACCCTTGGACATATCCACTCCCGTCGAGGCGCCGGCGATCACCGAGGCCCGGGCGAAGACACCGGTCAGAATGGCGCCGATGATGCCACCGACGGCATGCACGCCGAAGGCATCCAGGCTGTCGTCGTAACCCATCATGTGCTTCAGAGTCGTGGCCGACCAGAAGCAGGCCGCACCGGCGACGAAGCCGATAACAAGCGCGCCGCCCGGTTCGACGAAGCCCGAGGCGGGGGTGATCGCGACCAGGCCGGCGACGGCGCCTGAGCAGATGCCCAGAACCGACGGCTTGCCCTTGAACATCCATTCCACGAACATCCAGCCAAGGCCCGCAGCAGCCGTTGCGATCTGCGTCACGGCCATGGCCATGCCGGCATTGTTGCCCGAGGTGACCGCCGAACCGGCGTTGAAGCCGAACCAGCCCACCCACAGCAGCGAGGCGCCGATCATGGTCAGGATAAGATTGTGCGGCGGCATCGGTTCGGTCGGGTAACCACGACGCTTGCCGAGAACCAGGGCGGTCATCAGACCGGCAACGCCGGCATTGATGTGAACGACCGTGCCACCGGCATAGTCGAGGACGCCCTTGGCGCCCAGGAAGCCGCCCGGGCCCCAGACCCAGTGAGCCACCGGCGCGTAAACGACGATGCTCCAAATCGCCATGAACCACATCATGGCCGAAAACTTCATGCGATCGGCGAACGACCCGCAGATCAACGCCGGGGTGATGATCGCGAAGGTCATCTGGAAGCACATATAGACCGATTCAGGGATCGTCTTGGCTAGATCGCTGATCGAATCGATTTCCATGCCCTTCAGGAACAACCTGTCCAGGCCGCCGATATAAGCGCCGTAAGCATCGCTGCCGGGCCGGAAGGCCAGGCTATAGCTGATGACGGTCCAGAGAACCGTAATCAGGCAGGTAATGGCGAAGCTTTGCATCAGCGTCGCCAGCACGTTCTTTTTCCGAACCATGCCGCCGTAGAACAGCGCCAGGCCAGGGATCGTCATCATGAGCACGAGAGCGACGGACGTGAGCATCCAAGCGGTGTCGCCGCTGTCCAGTTTCGGGGCTGCCGGAGCAGCGGCGGCGGCTGGAGCAGCTGCCGCATCGGCGGCGGGGGCCGCGGCGGCCGGAGCGGAAGCTGCCGGAGCGGAAGCGGGCGGTGTGGCGTCTTGGGCGATGGCGGGTAAAGCCGTGAAGCACAGGAACATTAACGCTGCCCCCGCTAGGCTTTTCCAGGTCCTGACAATTTTCATTTGTGTCTCCTCCTGCACAATTACGAATCCCTGGCGCGACCATGAAGTCGCGCGAAAAACGGCTCATCGGCCATCAAGACCAATTCCGATCAGCGGAACGATCTTCAAGAAGCGTGCCAAGTTGTCGGGAAGGGGGATTCGCCCCGATTCGCGGCGCGAAGCGGGCGCGTCAAGAGACAAATGTCTGTCGATGCTTACTTAATAAGCGGGGCCATGCTCATTAATTGAGCAAATTTTGTGCAGGTGCGAGCATTAATTACGGCTTCGCGGCTGCCTTCGCCAACGCCCGGAAATCCACATCGGTTTCGGCCGCCAGATAGGTCAGGGCGGCCCAGACGGAAACGTTCTGCGCCAACTCCGCCGGGTCGACCTTGTCGAAGGTGTCGTCGGCGGTGTGGTGAATGTCGAAATAGTCGAGCCCGTTCTGGGCCAGCGATACGATGGGTACGCCGTCCGCGCCGATGTCGTGGATATCCGACCCGCCAGCCCGCGGCGGCTCCGGCACAAGCAGGACGCCGAGCGGCGGGAGCAAGCCGGCGATCGTCTTGCCGAAGGCACTGTTTATGGCGCCCGCCGGCAGGCGCATCTCATAGACGCGGCGCGCGCCGAAATCGGTTTCGCCCGCCACGACGATTTTGGAAACCTCGCCGGCATGTGCCGTTTCATAGGCCTTGTCGCTGAAATCCATCTCTTCGGCGCCGAACAGTACGATCCGCACCGTCCGTTTGGGATGCTGCGGCAAGGCCGCGATCAGCCGGCCGACGCCAGAAACGATGGCATCGCCGGCACCGTCGTCGATGGCGCCGGTGCCCAGATCCCACGAATCGAGATGCGCGCCGATCAGTACGACTTCGTCGGGCTTTTCACGCCCTTTGATCTCGCCCACGACCGTTACCGAATGCGCGTCCTTGTCCTCGGTCGGGGTCAATGTGAGATGCACGGTAGCCGGACCCAGCGCCGATAGCCGCTCCAACTGGTCGGCATCCGGGCTGGCCAGCGCCGCTGCTGGAATCTTGGGCACGCCGTCCGCGTAATTAAGAGCGCCAACATGCGCCAGCCGGTGATTGTCGGTGCCGAGCGACCGGTGCAGATAGGCGATGGCGCCACGCCGCGCCGCCTCCGATGCGCCTTGCCGCCGTATCGGATTGGCCAGACCGTAACCCATGCCATCGACGGTCCGCACCATCCGTTCCGTCACGACCGCGATCTTGCCGTCGAGCGAACCCGGCGCCGCGGCCAACAGGTCGCCGTAGGTGCGAAAGACAACGGCCTCCGCCTCGATTCCGCCGGGCGGGGTTGCAACCGATCCGCCAAGCGCGGTCACCACCAGGTTTTGCGGCGCCGGTTTGACGACCGCCGCGGTCTCAACCCCGCGCAGCCACGCGGTCATCGGAAAGCTTTCGGTGTGGACCGTCATGCCGGCCGCCTTAAGCCGCGCCACCGCCCAATCGGCCGCCCGCCATTCGGCCTTCGTCCCGCCAAGCCGCGGGCCGATCTCGCTGGTCAGCGATTCCAGAAACTTATAGCTCCAGTCGTCCGACAGCGCCTTGCGGGACAGGAGTTCGGCGGTTTTCTGGGGCGGGTCGTCAGCCATCGCCGGCAGACAGGGCGTAACAGCGAGCGCCGCGGCCAGGAAAAGACGCCCCAGAGTAGGCTCGGCCATCGCTCTCTCGTTATGCATGAAGGGAGAGTTCCCCAAGAGCCGGCTTAACGCAACAGAACCTTGGGCGCGGCCTCGACATTCAGCGTGGCGCACACCATCACGCCGAACCAAATCGCCAGCGACACCGTGCCGACGATTCGCGCATGGCGTGGCATGGCGCCGGGCGCATTGAGAGCCATGGCGAATCCGCGCCGGTTGAAGACAAGCGCGTTCCCAAGACCGAAGAGGATCAGGATAAGCTTCAACGAAAAATAGGCGTGGCTGGCGACATGCACCGGGTCATAAAAAAACAACATCAAACCGGTAACGATGGCGACGCCGAACGTCGCGTAAATCCAGGACATGACGGCGCCCGACAGATCCTTCAACGCCACCGCCGTACGAAACCCCGCCAACCGCATGTCCAGCAGGACGATCGCGCCGAAGAAAGCGGAAATCGACAGGATATGAACCATGCGCACCAGATGATGATACGGCTGCAGGAAGAACCGGTATGGCCGATAATCCAACGCCACCAGGAAATCGGGCGGCATCAGGAGAAACGATAAAGCATGCGTGTCGGCCACTTGAGTCCCCGTCGATCCGGCCCCGGGCGGGGCCTTGCCAAGGTTGATAATGCGACCCAATGTCATTATCAAGAAGATGAGAATTAGTCGCAGTTGTAATAATGTACCGTTTGCTCGTTCCTGGATTGGGGTTTGTCGCGTTTTTGTCGTTCGCCACCGCAGGCGCAACGGCCGATCCGGTGGTGCTTGACCTCACCGGACATAAATTCACACCCGGCGAGGTGACGGTTCCGGCGAACCAGAAATTCCAGATCAAGGTCACGAACCACGACGACACGCCGGCGGAGTTCGAGAGCCACGACCTGAAGGTCGAAAAGATTGTCGTGCCGGGTGGGACGGTGACCGTGACCGCCGGACCGCTGAAGCCCGGCACATATCAGTTCTTCGACGACTATCACCCGGATGACGCCAAAGGCGCCGTCACGGCAAAGGAATGATGCGATGCTGGCGACGCTGATCATCGTTTTTCGCGAAGTGCTCGAGGCCGGCCTGATCGTCGGCATCGTGCTGGCCGCGACCGAAGGCGTGGCCAAGCGCGGCCGTTGGATTGCCGGGGGGATTGCCGCCGGGGTTGCCGGTGCGGCGTTGCTGGCGGGTTTCGCCGGTGCGCTGGCCAACGCGTTTTCCGGCAACGGGCAGGAGCTGTTCAACGCCGCGATCCTGGCGGTCGCTGTCGTCATGCTAACCATCCACGTCACCTGGATGGCGAGCCATGCCGGGCAGATGGCGCGCGATATGAAGGCGATGGGCCGGTCGGTCGCCACCGGTGACATATCGTTGTCGGCCATGGCGATGGTCGTGGCGCTCGCGGTGCTGCGCGAAGGGTCGGAGGTTGTGCTGTTCCTGTTCGGCATCGCCACATCCAGCGGGGCGGGCGGCCTGTCCATGCTGACCGGCGGTGCGCTGGGCGTTGCCGGCGGCGCGGCGGTTTCGTGGCTGCTCTATCGCGGCCTGACCGCGATTCCGATGCGGCATCTGTTCAAGGTCACAAACGGCATGATCTCGCTGCTCGCCGCCGGGATGGCGGGACAGGCGGCGGCGATCTTGGCGGGGGCCGGTTATCTGCCGACCCTCGGCGACCAGATTTGGGATACGTCCGGCATCCTGCGCGACGACAGCATGATCGGTCGCGCGTTGCATGCCCTGATGGGCTATTCCGACCGGCCGCCAGGTGTTCAGCTGATCGCGTTCGTTGCGACGCTGATTATGCTGATCGTCCTGCATCGGGTGGCGGTCCATGGGCCGCAGGCGCGGCCCCATGCCCGGCCCGCCACCCACGCCCGCTGAACCCTCACATCGCACGATAACAAAAATGAAAAACCTGTCCCTGCCGCTTGCCGCCCTGGCAACGCTCCTGATGGCGTCCCCCGCCGTTGCCCGCGAATATTTCGTCGGCGGCCCGGTGAAGCAGAACGATATGGAGATCGTCGCCAACTATCTGATCGGCGTCCAGATGGCGCCCATGCCGATGACGATGGGTGGCATGATGGAACACGGCGGCAGCGACGTCATCCATCTTGAGGCCGATGTCCACGCCACCGCGGACAACCCTTATGGCTATGCCGACGGGGCATGGATTCCCTATCTCACCATCAGCTACGCGCTGAAGAAAATCGATTCGGACTGGATCACCGCCGGCAGGCTGGTCCCGATGACGGCCAAGGACGGCCCGCATTACGCGAACAACCTGTCGATGAACGGCCCTGGCAAATACCAGGTAACCTATACGATCGAACCGCCGGCGCCCGACGTCTTCGGCCGTCATATCGACAAGGAAACCGGCGTTCCGGACTGGTGGAAGCCGGTCACGGTCAGCTTTAGCTTCCAATATCCGCAGAAATAGTCCGTCGATTTAGGCTGTTCGGCAGGCGCCCTGGCTGATTAAGGTTGGGGCTTATGGAAGAGACCCTATCACCCCTGGAACTGCGCGGCCAAGCCGGGCGAGAACGACGAAAAGCCGTTCCGCGCGGGGAACTTTCACTGAGCCACGCCCGCGATCGCGACCCCGTGGAGATGATCCGCGCGTCGGCCGAAAGCCGGGTCGGCGCGCTGGTGGCGCTCAGACACGGGCGGATGCTGGCGTCGCCGTTCGCCTTCTTTCGCGGCACGGCCAATCTGCAGGCCGCCGACCTGGCGGGCGGGCCGAATACTGAATTTCATTTCCCGATCTGCGGCGATTGCCATCTGATGAATTTCGGCGGCTTTGCCACGCCGGAACGCAACCTCGTCTTCGACATCAACGATTTCGACGAAACCCACCCAGGCCCGTGGGAGTGGGATTTGAAACGGCTGGCGGCTAGCGTCCTGATCGCATCGCGGCATCTGGGCCACTCGGCCGGCGCCGGGGAAGAAGCCGTGTATCAGGCCATTTCCGCTTATCAGGCACGCACCCGCGCCTATGCGCAAATGGGCGCGCTGGAGATCAATTATCAACGATTGGCATCGAAAGACCTGGCGCGCGGGCTGGACAGCGACCTGGCGCGGGAGCGGCTCGACGCAGTGATTCGCAGGGCGCAGCGCCGGACCCACGAAGAACTGCTGCCCAAGATCGCGAAGCAGGAGGGTGCGGGTTGGAAGATTCGGGATTCCCTGCCAACCATATTTCATCTGTTCGGCGCCAACACGCTGCTGGCGTCTGACGACGACTGGATGCGGCTCAAGGATTGGCGTGCGTTCCTGGACACGATGTATCCGGCATATCGGTCCACGCTGAGCGGCGAGCGTCGCATTATTCTGGACAGCTTCAAACCCGAGGACCTGGCTTTCAAAGTGGTCGGCGTCGGCAGCGTGGGCACGCGTTGCCTTGTCCTGTTGCTGGTCGACACCCACGGCATGCCGTTGTTCCTGCAGATTAAGGAGGCGGCGCCGTCGGTGGTTGCGCAACGTCTGGGCACGACGGCGCCGATCAAGCACCAGGGCCGGCGCGTGGTCGAAGGGCAGCGACGCCTGCAATCGTCGAGCGACCTGTTCCTCGGCTGGTCGACGGGACCGTCCGGCCGCCATTTCTATTTCCGGCAGCTGCGCGACATGAAGATTTCAGCCACCATCGAAACCTATGACGCGGGGCTGCTGGAGCAATATGCCGCGACATGCGGCTGGGCATTGGCGCGCGCCCATGCCAAATCCGGCGGTCTAGCGCCGGAAATCAGCGGCTATCTCGGCAAGAGCGACGCCGCCGCAACCGCGCTGGTCGGTTACGCGAAAGCCTATGCGGACCAAGCGGAACGCGATTTCGATACGTTCCGCCAATGCCTGCCAGTCCGGCATCCTGCCGGCGCGCACCGACGAGGATTTCCTGGCCGACCTGACGGTCTAGCGGGGACTTCTTCCAGCGCTACCGCGTTCTGTGCTACCAGCAACGCGCCGGTTCGCGAACGGTCGGCACCCGTAGCTCAGCAGGATAGAGCACAGGATTCCTAATCCTGGGGTCGTGGGTTCGAATCCCGCCGGGTGCACCAATTTTTCAAGGACTTAGCAGTACAATCCTAGATCCAGCAATCACGCCAGCAATCACATAGCAATCACGGTGTCCGCGAAGCGTCGGTGATATGCTCTGGATACAGCCGATGAACGCACGCATCAGGCCGTCAATCTTTCCTGGGCAGCGCTTTGTTCTCGATCGCCCAGCGGTAGGCTGAGACTGAAGTCGCCAGCTCCTTCTCATGGTCGATTAGCCAGAACTTCAGCTCCGGCGTGGTCTCATAGTAGCGATAAAGCGAGCCCTGAGGATCGGCGGCATCGCCCTTCTCGGCGAACGCAAGTTCGGCTGACCGTATCGAAATATCGAGGGATTGAGCGCTCAAGAGCGACTCAATCTGGCTGAGCCGAAACCCAAGCCATGCCTTCAAGTCGCTGAGGCTTTGGCGCCCATGATGGTCGATGCTGTCGAGGTGATCCGAGACCGTGGACAGCCTGTTCTTTTCAGCCAACTTTTCCGAGATCGCGTTGGCAAATGCTTGCCGCCGCTTCTCGCGCGACTCAAAGGATTCCTCGCGCTGACGCCATGCCTCCCGGTCCGCACGTATGCGATTTTCTTCCTCTCGTTTCCGGCGGTTCTCCAGGTTGAGCGCGGCGTGACCGGCGAGAGCAGACATCACCTTATCCAGGCGGGTCTCAAGCGGGGACCTTTTGAGGTCGCTAAATCTTCTCGTCAGGGGGCCGTACTCGTTCTCTCGGATTTCAAAGGTGAAAACACCAGATGACGCATTGTCGGTTTCGGGCCAGGGACCCCACGCGCGCTGTTTCGCCTCCGCGCGAGCCTTTTCCGCGAGCTCTTTGGCGGTCGGTTGATGTGGAACCCGGATTATCTTCTCGTTGATTGCGAAGGCTAGCGGTTCTTCGTCGATGACGACTTTAAGGCCGCCGGACGAGGCCGCAAATGTCCAGCCCAGGCCCTCCGCGCTGCGAAC
The DNA here is from genome assembly GCA_965276835.1 of Alphaproteobacteria bacterium. GTDB lineage: Bacteria > Pseudomonadota > Alphaproteobacteria > BOG-932 > Roseiterribacteraceae > BOG-932. The sequence continues at coordinate 4,111,821 of OZ255631.1, read as the reverse complement.
GAATTGATCGATCAATAGCGTCGCGCGATCGACCGAGGCCGCCGCGATCCTTACCCCCGGCAGATTCTCGCCATTCGTCTCCACGAGGCCGATTTCGTCTGGTTTAGCCCGCGCTAATGCCTTCGCCAGCCGCAAGGCAATTTCGTGCCGCGTCGAATTTGTCGCATTACGTGTGGCGGATTGTGCAATCTCGGCGACGGGCGCCGGCAGCGCTTCAGCCAGCCTGGACTCCTCAGTTGCGCGGCTTGCGACATTTGCTCGGACCAAAGTCTCGGCTCTGGCTTTCCGCACGGGATCACTAAGAAGCTTGTCCGAACCGCCCTCAAAACGCACCGAGGCCTCCACGCCGAACTTGGAGGCCGCGAGCGAATAGCGTCTGACCTGCTTGCCATAGGCGAGCTTATTCCAATAGCCCCTGTCGGGCGTCGGAACGTCGTTTCGATCGCAAACCTTCTTCAGGCCGGTGCCGGTTATCCCGAGTTCGGCGGCGACCTTCGTCATCGGCTTGGCCCAAACCAAATCGTAAAGGGCTTGCCGCGAGAGCTTGTGGGAAGTCATCGATGGTTTCCTGGCGAATCGGGAGTGACAGCGCCCGGATAGCTGACTGGTCCGGACGGCATGCGGGACCGCCCTAAGTCCGAACGGCCGTTTTCTATCCGTTTGTGCGCGGCAACGCGACGATCCAATTTAGACCGGTCAATCAATGATTTTTATCAGCTAGCCCTTCTTCTCGGTCACTCGCGACGAGAACGGTTAATGCTCCCTGCGTTCGTTATGCGCATCGCGGCTGCGGCCTAAAGCCGGTCGGCGCTACCCATGGCGGATGGTCTGCTTCGGCCGAATTTCGGCGATCGTGCTGGACTGGACGTCCTCACGGCTCTGCCGGGTGGTATCCCACTCCATGATCAGCGCGATCTCATGGAGCGGCCCTTCTTCTCGTTGGCCAAGCGAAAGCGGGTCGAGCCGATCGACTACAGGGTCGGCGACATCTGGGTTCGGGTCGAAGCTTCTCCCTCACGCGGCATGGCGACGATCTGGGATGCCGATATATTGCTCTGGGCGGGCAGCCAGTTGGTCGAAGCGCGCGCCAAGGGGCTGAAGACCTCGCCGTGGCTGCGCGCGCCGCCGTACCAGATGCTGAAATTCATGGGCCGAGGCACCCGGACCGACGATTACGAACGTCTATTCACCGCTCTCGGCCGGCTCCAGGGAACCAACGTCACCACCAACATCCGGCAAGGCGACCGCAAGCGTGCCCATCAGTTCAGCTGGATCAGCGAATGGGAACGTTGCGTCGGCCGCGATGGCACCCAATACGGCATCGATCTGGTGGTGCCGAATTGGTTCTATACTGGTGTCCTCGACAACCGCCTTATCCTCTCGGCCGATCGGGCATACTTCCAGCTGACCGGCGGAATTGAGCGCTGGCTTTACCGCGTCGTCCGCAAGCACGCAGGTTGGCAAAGCACGGGCTGGCAGTTCACGTTCCGGCAACTTCACACGAAGAGCGGCAGCGCGGCGCGCTTCAGCGACTTCGCGCTTGATATCCGGCTGCTGGTCGACCGTCAGGCCCTGCCCGGCTACTGGCTGGAGATCCGCCGCTCGGCAGACGATGAAATTCTCCATTTCACGCATCGCAGCCTGCTTGGCCCCGACCATCCCGGCTTCGATTTCAGTTGGCGAATTCCCGATCGACGTTAGAGCGAAGACGCTAGTGGATAACCTCCGGCGCCCCTGTGGAAGGCCTCGCGGTATTGGGCGCACGGGGGCACGCGGTATCAGGCGCAACAGTATCGCGGTATTGGGAGTACGATCAGCCCGCAGGCAAATGGCTGCGTTGGGCTTTTCCGGCCCTTAAGACTCTTAATAGATATCTTCGATATCATTCTTAATGTGTTTTGCCTGTGGAAAAGCTTTCACAGCAGGGATCCGGATCAGAGGCTGGAGGCGTCATTAACGAGCCGCCGGAGGTCGGCGATGGTCGAGCGAAGCTGTCCCCATGGGAATTCACCGTCGTCGCTCTGCGTCTGGCCCATGCGCAAGATCAGTTCCAGCTTTGCGATCACGCCAGGGATGCCACATGCCGGAAGGGCGAAGATAGCCCCCGCTATTTCCTCGCTCTTCTTCCAGGCATGGTCCGCTTGGTGGTCGGTTTCATCCAGTCCGATCGCTTTGGCGGCGGCGTCCCACTTCGCCACCTGGTCCGTGAGGTCGGAATGCAAGCGCTTTCGTAGATCGTCCCTGCTAAGCACGTCGCTCAGTTCTCGATCAATCACCTCGTGCGATGTGGCCCAGACCGCGCATACGGCAGGCGGAGAAGGCACAAGCACACGTGGAAAGCCGACTTGGCAAACCAGCTTGCTTTCCAACCCTCCCCATTCTGCGCTCCAGGTCGCCGCCTCGGCGAAGGCGCACTCCCAGTCCCGCCAAAGCGACAGGATCGGATCGCCCACCGGCGTTGCGCGTTGATTCAGAATGGGAGTAGACGCCAAGGGCGTCGAAATCGCGCCGCCCAGAAGCGTGCGCCGGCTTACCGAACGCAGACTCGTGCTATCCTCGGAATCAACCATGATCCAAAGCTCCACCAAGCTGGGGTTGTGGCTAGGCTGAGAAAGGTGTTAGCGCACTTCTCTCAGCCGACTTGGCCCTATACGCAGGGCAAGATAGTAGCATTGTTACTATTTTGGGGGCGAGTGGGCAAGGGAATTAGTAATGGGGTTACCACTATGTCGATTTCCCCGGCGCAATGCCGAATGGCGCGGGCCGCTTTGCAACTTGGCATTCGTGACCTTGCCGCACTCGCCAAGGTTTCTCCTAACACCATTTCCCGACTTGAACGGGGCGAGAGCTTATTCGAGAGTACTTTGACTGACATCCGAGCCGCTCTTGAGGAGGCCGGCGTCCAGTTCATTGCAGAGAACGGCGGCGGACCCGGCGTACGGCTCGCTGCAGCGCGGGAATTTGATACTTAATGGGGAACAGCGAGACTTTTCTGCTGATCGAAGTTCGGGGGCGCCCGGGGGGGTACCAAGACGCTAATCCGCTCAAGCGCTCGCGCTTCTCCTTGATCAGGCTGTGACGTCATCGGCCGGCGGTGGAACAAGCGAGCCGGCGCGACCACCTTAGACGATTGCACCGCGAGCGGTCATCCGATCGTACCCTCCCAAAATTCCGTGATTGGACAGGGGTAAACCGTCAGCTCCGAGGTAAGATATGAACAAAGCGGTCGTAGCGTAAGGCAAGAAGCTACCGTGCCGTGCATGTTGTCGACGGCAGCGCCGATAGCAGTCTTAGCTTGGTAATCGGCAGGTCCAACCTATCGGCACACGCACGAACGCGTCATCGGCGACCGGTTGGCTATAGCTGATCTTCAACAGCCGTTCGGGCACGATCAGCTCCTCGCTCAGCCATTGCTCGAATTGCGCCTTGGCTCGCTTGCGATAGTAGATCGTATCGTCGTCATCGTCGTTCCGGCCACCCGGATAGCTGTCGTCGATGCGCAGGACCTGCTGCCCTGCGATGAACACCTCGGTGATCGCGTCATTGTCCGTCGTTCCCAGCCGGACATCGGCCACCACCTCATGGCCTTTGCCAGGAATCGCGTAGTAGCGGCCGGCAAACGGGAGCAGGCAAGCCGCGATGAAATCGAAGCTGGGTTTCAGTCCCCCAAACCGCTGCAGCTCGAACACGTCATCGAAGCATCGGGACTTTGGATCGTCCCGCAGCTGTCCCGACTTGTCGAAAAAGATCTCGAATAGCATGCCGTCGAGCAGCGCCTTGCGATTGGCCGCGCGAGCGCCCACGGTCTTCCCATTGAAATCCTGGATGAAGGCGGTCGCCGAATTCGAGTTGCCCGTCGCCGACTGGTAGATGTTGCGACCTATCACGAACAACGTGTCCTTCTCAACTTTGCCAATGAGGTCAGGCGTAATGTCGCCGATCGCGGGGTTCTGACGCGGCCAGGTCAAGGACTTGAGCTCGCGAATTATCGAGTGAGGCTTTTTCGAAGTGTTGATCACGAATAGGTCGTCGCTGAGAGCGGTCGCCCCGTAGTCGGTAATGCGCTGGGCGACGCTCAAGTTGAAATAGAACTCGCCGGCGAGCGACGTGTGCTCCCACGAAATTTGCTTCTGCGAGGTGGCGGCGCTCAGGGTGTTGCGCACCCGCTTGAACATCGCTTCGATAGAGCAGTCCGGCGTGTTGATATGTTCGAGCAGCGCGGCCGTGTAGGCGCCATTACGCCCTTTGCCGTCGCTCGCCAACTGCCCCGGCGACGTCGCATACGCGATGAGGGTACCGCGCGGCGCATAGACCGGCGCTAGTCCGCGAGAGTCCATGCCGCGCCATGCCCGGTCCCAGGGATTGTTGCGGCAGGCGTCGAGGATGATGATGTCGGTCGAGGTGTCCGACGCTTCCATCACGTCGATCACCTTGTTGAGCGCAAGCGAGGAATGTTTCGCCTCGGTCTCATCCGTCACCTTGGTGTCCACCGCGGCAAGATAGTTCTCACCGGCGATTTGGACGCCATGACCGGCGAAGAAAAACAGGCCGACATCATGGTCCTTCAGCACCGCTTTGAAATCATGCAACCCCTTGTCCATCTGCTTGTGCGTGGCGTCGATTAGGGTAGTCACCGTGAAGCCGCACGCGGTCAGCGCGTCCGCCATGTCGGACGCGTCGTTCGCGGGGTTCTTGAGCCTGCCAGCCTTCTTGTACTTCGAATTGCCGATCACCAGCGCGGCGAGGGAACGCGACATATTTCCTTAGTCTCCAATTTTCATTTCAGACGCGCCGCAGGACGAAGTCCGCCGCTCGCAGTCATGGCAGTTTCCGACCCAGCTGCGAACGTTCGAGCCAGCGCGTCAAGTCAGCCGAAACTTGGCCGGTAGCGGAATGTCTGGTTTTGGCGGAGGTCGAATGAAGCGACTGGTCGGGCCATTTGTCCCGCAGCTGAAGGCTACGATGCGCACCCGATCCTTCGGGAACATCGGCTAGCCCACTGATTCCACCTTTGTCTTTTGCGACGGACCGGGCTGGTCGCATGTCAGCGCCAACCAAATCCTCTTATAATAGTCAGATCTGGGCTTGAATGGTTTCGAGCAGCTGGCGAAACAGCGTTGGAAGCGCTTGGCTGGCGTCATCGTTATCGGAAATGATGGCTCGGACGCCCCGACTATCAAGAACCCGTTCCAGTACCGCATCAGGGCGAAGCAAGAAGATATAAGATGGCGGGCGGTGACCAGCATAACCGGACCGCTCCCACATCTTCTGCATCTTATAGAGCAGGAGGCGGAGGTTGAGATCCGCGAGGCTGTAGCCGACGAATAGCACGCCACGTCCCAGAATGTCCGATCGAAACTTGATATCGAGCGGTGATTCGAAGTCTAGACGCTCGAAGTAGTCAGATTCCGTGAGTACCAGCGAATTATCGTCATCGAAGTCGCCGTGAAATTTGACAATGTGCGGCAACTCAGCGGACGCGGTTGCAACATCGAGCATAGACGTCACCTTGGAAAAGGCCTTGCCCCTAAGTTCGAAGGCCCGTTCGATATTGCGATCGTAATTGGTCGTGTAGATGAAGGGAAAATCAAGATCGACGAGCTGGTTGTGGACCTCGGATACCTGGAGCACCTTATCGTCGACTGTCCAGTTGCGATCCATCCAGCTCCGAAGCGGACCGATGCTATTCTTCTCCAGTTTGTAATATTCGGCGACCATCAGGTAATCCGCACCAGGCGGCACCAGAACCTCGGGATCATATCCAAGATCGTCTGCCATGTGCGCGATCAGCTGATGCCAGGACGGCAGGCCGAGCGACATCGATAGGCCGGCGCCGACGAATAGGACGACCTTACGGTCACGAATTTGCCGCGCGAGGTCTTCAAGCATGGGCATGCTCCTGCAGATGCTTTGCGAACGCGTCGAGCGCGCGGCGTCGCATAGAAATCTTATTCTTCACTTCGCCGAGCTCAGCGAAGGTTTGATCATAATCATCGGGAACGAAGACGCAGTCCCACTGAAAACTCGGGTCGCCTCGAGGCTCCTCCGCAATTCGGCCGCTAATAGAGCCTTCAAACTGATGAATTTTTTTCCCGTCGCAATAGCCGATCCGCGTCCGGGCAACGACCCCGGTCTCACCATCATGACCAAAAATTCGGCACATCTTTTCCGGGCCCAGTGAGTCCCAGAAGACCCGCGTCAAGCCGCCGGGAAAACCGTTCATCCTTTCGAGGTACAATCCAGTCTGCTCGACGAAGAGTGGATGGCCAAGCTTGCCGAAAGCCTTAAGTGTCTTGTCGCGTACGATCAGCTTGATGTCGGGCGTCTGAAGTTCCGGGATATCGATATTCACCGGAACCACCTCAACGTTGCACGCAGCGAGAATGACTGTCGCCTCCGCAATTTTGCGGCTATTCCCCGACAGAAATCTTATTCGCATTTGTTTCAATTTTCCCGCGGCGCGACGCTGGCCTATGCGTATCTCGGATCCCCTAGGAGAAGCTATCCTGTTTGTCGACCTTCACGTTCATCTTCGCGGCACAATTGGCCCGGCCACCGTCCGCCGTATGGCAGCCCGGCACCAGATTCTGTTGCCGGAATCCTTACTCCGCGTACCCGGCTATGGGTGGCACGATTTTACCTCCTTCCTTAGAGCCTACGACCAGGTCACGTCGGTCGTGCAGACCGCGCGCGATCTTGAGGAGGTCGTTTACGAATATCTTTCCGCGGCTGCGGCGGCGAACACTATCTATGTAGAGTTCATGCTTTCGCCACCCGACCTGCTGCGGATTGGCGTGGCCTATACCGACCAGTTGGCCGCGATCCAGGCGGCATCGGACCGAGCACGGGATGAGTCGGGTATCGAATGCCGGCTGATTGCTACAGCCGTCCGGCATCTCGGGCCGCGCGCGGCGGTAGAGGCGGCGCGGGTCGCTGTGGCCGGGGCAACCAGCCTCGTTGTTGGCTTCGGCCTGACGGGTGACGAGCGCCAGTTTCGGGTGCAAGAATTCGAAGAGGCATTTTTAATCGCTCGCTCGGAGGGCCTAAAGGTTACTGCCCATGCGGGTGAGCACCTCGCTGCTGACATCATTGTCCAGGCAGTGGAATGCCTCCAGCTGGATCGGGTAGGGCACGGCATTCGTGCTGCCGAATCCCCTTCGATCATGCGGCAACTTGCGGGTTCGCGCATCCCGCTTGAAGTTTGCCTATCGAGCAATCTCGCGTTGGGCCTCTATTCCAGCATCGACGAGCATCCTATAGCAAGCTTGGCAGCAGCCGGATGCTCGATAGTCCTAGGAACCGATGACCCCGCATTTTTCGGGACGTCTCCGCACAGGGAATATGAGCTTGCGGGCATCGCCCTCCCATGCGGCCCGAGCAGCGCCAAGATCACAGAGCAGGCGATCGACGCCGCATTCTGTCCCGAAGCGACAAAAGCTCAGCTTCGTCTTAGGTTGGGCCAGGCTGCGCTGCCTGCTTGACCGCAGCGCCCTGCCATCCCGGCTTATCACGAATATCGTGCCTTTATCAGAACAAGCCTCGCCCACCGGCCGTTCTGAGGACCGGATGCCGAGCAGCCCCCCCCGAGGCCCATGACCAAATCTCTCGACATGGTGGACAGAGATTGGAAAAGCCTTAAACCTTGTTGGGATAATCGAATTTACTGGGAAGGTTCAATGACGCAACGCGCTGCCCGGCACGGCGACCGCCCCCTTATTTCGTGCTGGCCTGTCGCCTGCGTTGCGCGCTGAGGCACGGTGGCGGAGTTTACCTATATGGGAACGAAGCGGCTGCTGGCCCCGCGCATCGCGGAGCTAGTCGGCACGATGGCCGATGGTCCCTTTCTTGACCTGTTTTCCGGGATTGCGGCTGTCGGATCGCAGATCGGCACGGGGCGACCGATCTGGTGCAACGATGTCCAGCAATTCTCAACCTTGCTGACCCGGCGCAAGTTCAAGGCTGCCAAGGCATTTGTTGGCCAGAGCGCGCTCGCAGACGCCGCGATGCCAATTTTCGAGAAGAACCGGTCGGCGCTGTTTGACGCCTTTGCCGATCTCCTCGCCAAGGAACAGGACGTGTTATATGCGTCCTGTCCTGCAGCGCTCACTGAGCAAATCAACGAGATCAGCGCCGTCAGCGGCTCGCGGCGCAGCCAGTTGTGCGCCAGCGGACACCACAGTCTCTTTGCAACGACGCATGCCGGCACCTATTTCGGGTTGCGCCAGGCGATTGAGATCGATTCGATCCGATACGCCGCAGACAGCTTGCATGAGGCCGGCCGGATTGGGGAAGATGAGCATCAATGGATGATCTTGGCGTTATGCCAAGTGCTTTCCTCGTCGAGTAACTCGACGGGCCACTTCGCACAATATCTGTCGCCCAACGCCGCCAATATTCATCGCATCTTACGCAAAAGACGGCGGAATATATGGGAGATTTGGAAGGAAACGCTTCGCACGATGCGGCCGGCGGGTACAGTAAAGTGGCGCCGTGGCAATCGCGTCTTCAATGCCGACGCCGTGAAGCTGCTGCATGCGCTCGCGCGCAAGACGCAGCAACCATCTGTCATATACGCCGACCCACCCTATACCAGTGACCAATATTCACGCTATTATCATGTGCTGGAGAACATCATCTTGTATGATTATCCCGCGACTGCCGGAAAGGGACAGTATCGCCCGGACCGGTTCACGTCGGGATTCTCGCTCAAGTCGGCGGTGAACAAGTCGTTCGCAGAGCTTGTCGAAGCTGCTTCGCGGCTCGATGCCGTTTTCATCCTGAGCTATCCCACCAATGGCTTGCTCGAGCATTCTACCAAACGCGTGCTCGAGATTCTCGATCGCCATTTTGCGCATGTCGATGCGCCGATCGTCATTCCGCACATGCATTCCACGATGGGAGGCTCGAAGGGCGCGCAAAAGCAGGCAGTCGATGAGAATATCTTCGTGGCGTATCAAAGTGCAAAGATGCGTCACCGCGACCTGCCTCCAAGCGAGACGGTCCGGGAAAAAGATCGAATCCCCGCCCAGGTCCCGCACTATCAGCAAACCCCAGGCTGGGCCGCCTTGTCCGTGAGCGTCCCCGTTTGACCGGCACGACTTTGAAAGTTGCTGTCCTCAGCGATCTTCACGTCTTCAACGGAATGTCCAGCGCCGACGGCGCGCCTTCGTTCATCGGAACCGCGGATCCCCAAGATTCGCCCATGAAACACCCGTTCTGCGGATTGCAGAAGCTAATCACAGATCATCAGCTAAGCGCGGACCTGTTGATCTGTCCGGGCGATCTCTCCGACAAGGCGGATCCAGCCGCACTGATCTACGCCTGGGATCACCTCAACAAGTTAAAGGAACAACTTGGCGCCCGCGAGTTGCTCGCCACCAATGGCAATCACGACATCGATTCGCGTTACGTACACGATGACTATGACGCGAAAGGGATGCTGCAATCGCTAGTACCGATGTTCCCCGGCACCGACGAAGCGCTGTGCGACCGATACTGGTCGAGAAACTTCGCCACCTACTCGGACGACCAGGTTCGCGTCGTCCTCCTCAATTCCGCTGCCTTTCACGGTTCCGGACGGCAATCTGATCCCGAATTCGAGCACGGGCGTATCAGCATGCGTACTGTCGCCGCACTTCGCGCCGCGCTCGCCGGCGGCGAGCGGCGGGTCAACATCCTAGTCTGTCATCACCATCCCGCCCCCTTCAATCCGGTCGAGGAGAAAGATTATAGCGAGATGATCGGGGGGGACCGGCTGATCGAACTCCTCGACTCCGGGGACTTCGGGTCATGGCTGATGATCCACGGCCACAAACACTATCCGCGCGTCGCCTACGCGGCGGGCAGCCCATCGTCACCGATTATCTTCTCCGCCGGCTCGTTCAGCGCACAACTTTACCAGAAACTGCAAGGTCATGCGCGTAACCAATTCTATTTGATGGAGATTCCGATCGGGGAACTCGATCAGCTCGGCCTCGATCTTGCCGGGACCTTGCGTGCATGGGACTGGATTGGCCTGATCGGCTGGCAGACGGCCGGCGAACGATCAGGCCTGCCGCACAAGGTCGGGTTTGGCTGGCGCGAACCAGTGCGGAACATCGCCAGCACGATCGCAACGCAGCTGCCTGCAGGAAGCACTATCTGGGACGCGGTCGACCTTGACGCGGCGCTACCTAGGCTGCGGTATCTTCGGCCGGAAGAAATCGCCAATGTGGCGAAGCGCCTGAAGGCAGACCACCAGATCACTGCGCGACTGCAGGACGGCGTCATCTGCGAGGTTGGGCGGCCATGAACATTCTGGGTGCAGGCCCGAGCGTTTTCGAGTCCTTCAATGCAAGGAATCTCGACCCAACGCAGGTCGCGCAGCGCTTCATTCCGCCCCGTCAGTTCAACGAACTTATTCTGCGCAACCACAGCATTGTTGTCGGCCCCCGCGGCAGCGGCAAGACCACGCTGCTAAAAATGCTGCAGATTCCAGCGCTTGCATCCTGGCGCCACCCCGACGCCGATAATTTTTGCTCGACGATCGACTTTACGGGAGTGTTCGTCGCAGCGGATGTCAGCTGGGGTGCTCAACTAACCGCGCTGGGGGAAGCCCGGCTGCCGGTCGATCTGCGCACCATGCTCGGCTTCGCCGCGTTCACGACCCACATGCTGGCGGCGCTGGTCAGGGCGATGATGGAGACGATGAGTCCCGCTCTTGCCAGCATCGTTTCGCTTGAAAGGCTGTACGTCAAGTTGACCCGCGAGGAGGTGAGCGCGATCGCGCGCGAACTTTCAAAGCAATGGGAACTGCGGGTCGAGCTTCCGACGCTAGCCTCGGTCCAGGCCGCGCTTCAGGGAAGGCTGGCTACTATTGGCAAGATCGCCAACCAGCTGGCGCTCAGCGGCGCAGAGAAACTCGACGCATCCGCGCCCGAGACTAGCTTCCTGTTCCTCAATCCCCTGAGCTCAGTGTCCTTCGGCGTCGAGCAATTCAACGCCTATGCCAACCAGCCCTATCGCAAATGGGCCTTGCTTTTTGACGAACTCGAGATCGCTCCGGCAGCCATAAGACAGGCGTTGCTCCAAGCGCTGCGCAGCACAAACCAGAACCTCTTGTTCAAGCTTTCGCTCAGTCCCTACCACCAAGATGCGGACCTGCTCACCAAGGCTGTCGCAGCCATGCCCGCCCAAGACTATCAGCCGATCGAGCTATGGTACGCGCGCAAGGAACAGGGCTTCCAGTTCTCGCGGGCGTTGCTTGAGGCGATGCTCGAGGATGCGGGCTGTACAGATACCAAGCCCGAGGATGTTTTTGGGAGCGCGTCCATCGACATGGTCGATGAAACGCCCAATGCACAGATATCAGCGTATCGGCCTGGAACCCAACTGCACGCGCGCTATCAGCGCCTTTCTGCAAAGGACCCCTCCTTCGCCGCCTATCTCGCCGCTAACGGTGTCCAACTTGACGCGATGCACAAGCTGGCATCGACTGAGCGCGCAAGCATCGTCCGCAAGATCACGTCGGTCGTCGCGATCCGCGAGACGTTCAGATCCGAAACGCAGATAATCGGCGGAGGCAAGCGCGTCCAGCGGAGTCGGAAAAATCCGAGCCTCTATACTGGGGTCGAAGCCTTACTGGCGATCGTCGAGGGTAACCCGCGCTGGCTGATCGGATTGATGGGACCCTTGGTCCGGCGGTACAAGAACGACCGTCTGCGCATTTCGAGGGCGGTGCAGGCGAGCGCGATATCCACCGCGGCAAACCGCTTCCGCGCCTTATTGCGTACCATCCCCTACGTCCCCGAGGGGTTGAACGGTGCGCGCCATCGCCAGGAGGGATCGCGAGGCCTGCTTTCGTTGCTTGATGTTCTCGGTGAGCGCTTCCATCAGCATGTCGTAGTGGACCCGTTTTCAGCTGAACCGGTTCTGTCCTTCGTTGTCGATGCGAATACGCCAGCCGGACTGCTCGAAGCGCTCGGAAAGGCGCTCAATGCCGGCGCGATCATTCTAGTGCCGGACGCATCGGCCGAGGCGATCACTAGCTCGATCAGAGGAAAGCGGTTTCGGCTCTCGTATATGCTCGCGCCCAACTATGGACTGCCGTTGCTGCTCGGCCGCGAAGGCTCGCTGCAGCGACTGCTCGTGGATGAGCGGAACCATTCCACGCCGTTGTTCCAGGAACCGGCATGAGTCTGATGAGAATCGAAGTCGTCGGCTCCGGCTGTCTCACCGAAGAATATGACCTGTTCCTCGGGGCGCTCGGCTACGAGAGCCGCTCGACCCATCTCGCGCGGAACAGGCTCTTCGACGCCAAGCGCAACGTGGCGCTGGCCTTCCCCGAGGAGGATTATGCTGCATACTTCAAGAACAGAGATTTTCTGTCCGGCGCCGAATTCGAAATTGTCTCGAACGAGCCGCAAGCGACAAGCGACCTGCTGAAAAGCGCGGTGATTCCTTTTACGATGGAAAACAACCGACCTTTCACGATCCTGATTGATATCTCATCTATGTCCCGGCCCATGTTGGCGGGGCTCATCTACATGCTGTCGAATTTGAAGGTCGACTTCGGCGTCGCGGTCACTTTCGCCTATTTGCCAGCCATCTATGTGAAAGGGGCGGCCGAGCATCCGCCGGTCGCCGTGTCTGAACCTGTCACGCCGGAATATGCGGGCTGGACGGCCATGCCCGAGCTTCCGATTTCCGCAGTCGTAGGCTTGGGGTATGAACACGACTTGGCATTGGGCGCGCTTGAATATCTCGAACCAACAGCTGCATGGGCATTCATCCCGACGGGGGAGGACCGGCGCTATGATGATGCGGTCAAGGAAGCGAACAAGAGCCTCGGTGCAATGCTGTCGGACGACCGCTCGATGACCTATCTGGTGGACCATCCGATGCGCGTCCATGCGGCGCTGGAGAGCCTCGTTTACGGCTTGCTGCAGCGATCAAGACCGATTCTCATCCCGTTCGGCCCCAAGATATTCAGCCTGTGCTGTTTACTGGTGGCGCGTGCCTACGCACCGGACGTCACCGTATGGCGCGTGAGCGGCGAGGCGCTGGCGCGACCCGGGGATCGCGAGGCAAGCGGCAAGATCGTCACGTTAAAGGTCATGTTCACACCCGAGCCGCAGCTAGCGTCCGCAGATACACACTTCGACGCAGCTTGACCAAAGCGGATCCGGTTCGACGATCGCGCTTCTGTATTCCGCAAGCCGTCGCTTAACTTCAATACGCCGCGCGCTTCGCCGCCGACGCGCGCAACGCAGCCCCGCGCGACGGATATCCAAACTGCACGCGCCACCGGAACAGCATGCTGGTGACGATGTCGTGGCGACGGCAAACCTCGACGGCGATGGCGCCGGGCGCGTCCGACTCATGCACGATCGCCAGTTTTCCCGCGTAGCTGAACCGGCGTCGGTTCGAGCGTCGGTCGCCCACGAATCCGGTGGTCGGCGCATCCGTCAAGCAACTTTCGGCCTCAGACTCCTAAGCAGCGCTGCTAACACCGCTGCTTATTTTCGGAAGCGCACTCGGACGAACTCGCACCAGTCGATTGCAACCGTGTCGGCGTCGAACAGATCACGCCAGCGTCGCAGGCTTATGGCCGATATGTTGAGCGCGGCAGCGTAATGCGTGGCAGTCTGACCGCTCCAGTTCAGCGCCTCGACATGCATCGCCCAGAACGCCTGCACCGCTCTCGATTGCCTGGACTTCGACAGCGGGGACCCGCCTGCCGCGGCATTTCCGATGCGGCTAACGTCCAAGGAACTGGCGTCTCCGATCGTCGTCAACCGGCGCATGAACGTGCCTTGGTCGCGCCTGTGCTGCCGGCAATAACGCGCCCGCGACAGACTGCTCCGCCGCCATGCTCCTATGGACCCGACCTTCCCTCTCGCCGCATGCTTGGACTGGAGGGTGCGGTTTATGGCGTAGATTCGGCGGTGATTTTCGGATTTGCAGATGACGGCAAGATTAAAGGAAATTTTCATTTCCCCTAAGCCCCTGTCTGCACACTGTTTTCTGGCCTGAGGTTTTGGGTGGGTGGCGCTGCCCATGCCAAGCGCTTGTTTTTGCAGCCGTTCATGCGACGGCGGTCCGTTTGGCCTTGTTTCGGCACTGGTCCGCTCGACCTGTCGATTATGAGCAGAGACGACCCTTCGAACTTCCAGCCCCGTACGGGCCGCATCCGCGACCAGGGACGCCCTAGCCGCCGGTCGCAGTCGTTCGTCGACCAGGTGATGAAGGCAGCGACCAAGGCCAATGGCGGCCCACTGAGCAAAACCCAATTGAGCGGCGGCAAGCGGCGGGGAGGATCGCCCGGGAAGGGAAAGTGCTCGCGGATCGGGCGCGGCCAGGCTGTCGCCAGCCAGCTGAAGCGGCAGGCGGCGGATCGGGGATCCGGCCAGCGTTCTCGGCGCGTCGTGGTGAAGGCGAGGATCGTCCGCCACAGACTGGGCAGCGGCGCGGCCGGCGCCCACCTGCGCTACCTGCAGCGGGACGGCACGACCCGGGACGGCGAGCGCGGCCAGCTCTACGGGCCGGAGCACGATCGGGAGGATGGCCGCGCCTTCGTCGAACGCGGTGAAGGCGACCGGCATTCCTTCCGCTTCATCGTGGCGCCCGAGGATGGCGACCGCCTGTCCGATTTGCGCGGCTACACCCGCGACGTGATGAGCCAGATGGAGGCGGATCTCGGCACCAAGCTCGATTGGGTCGCGGTGGACCATTACAACACCGGACATCCGCACAGCCATGTCGTCGTCCGGGGCAAGGACGATCTCGGCAAGGATCTGATCATCGCCCAGGACTACATCACCGACGGCGTGCGTATCCGCGCCCAGGATCGGGCGACGCTGGAGCTGGGACCGGAAACGGATCTGGAGTTGCGCGAAAAGTTACGGATGGAGATCGGCGCGGAGCGCTTCACCCGGATCGACCGGGCGATGATCGCGGAGGCGCCGGAGCGCGTCCTCGACATGCGCCCCGAGGCCGGCCAAGTCCATGCCGATTTCGACCGCACGCTCAGAGTCGGCCGCTTGCAGACCTTGGAGCGCTTCGGTCTTGCCAAGGAGCATGAGCCCGGCATCTGGACACTCTCGGAGAAGCTGGAACCCGAGATGCGCGCGCTGGGCGAGCGCGGCGATATCGTCAGGGCGATCAACCGCGCACTGAGCGACCGGGGCCTGCAGCGCGGCATGGGCGATTACGCGATCCATGGTGAGGAAATACAGCAGCCCGTCATCGGACGGGTGATCGGCAAGCGGCTGACGGACGAGCTGGGCGACCGGGTGGCGCTGATCGTGGACGGGGTGGATGGACGCACCCATCACGTAGCGCTCGGCGACAAGACGCTGGCGCAGGACGCACCGATGGGCTCCATCGTCGAAGTCGGCCGCGCGCCGGCGGGGCCGCGCGCCTCCGACCGCAATATCGCCGCGATGGCGAGGGACACCGGCCAGTATCATCCGAGCGAACACCGGATGATCGCCGAGGCGGGAAACGTCCGGATCCCGGGCGGCGACTATCGCGGCTACGTCGAGAGCCATGTCCGCCGGCTGGAGGCATTACGCCGCGCCGGCATCGCCAAACGGCTGGACAGCGACAGCTGGTCGATCCCCGCCGACTACGAGGCCCGCGCCGCCGCCTACGATATGGCGCAGAACCGGAGACTGAACCTGCGCGTTCTCTCCACCTTCGATCTCGACAAGCAGATCGACAGCGACGGCGCGACCTGGCTGGACCGCGAGCTGGTCTCGCGCGACCGCACAGCCCTCACCCAGGCCGGGTTCGGCGCCGAGGTCAGCCAGGCACTGGAGCGGCGCAAGGACAGTCTGGTCGATCAGGGGCTTGCTACCCGGATGCCCGAAGGCGGGCTGCGCGCGCCCAAAGATCTCCTGTCACGGCTGGAGCAGCAGGAGATCGCGCGTGTCGGTCCCGAGATGGCCAAGGCCCGGGGACTGACATTCACGCCGGCCGAGGCCGGCAACTATGTCAGCGGGACGCTGGTCGGCGCCACCAATCTGCGCAGCGGCAAGTTCGCCATGATCGACGACGGGCTCGGCTTCAGCCTGGTGCCCTGGCAGCCGGCGCTTGAGCAGCGGCTCGGACGCCAGGTCACAGGCGTTGCCATGCCGGGCGGTGGGATGGATTGGACATTCGGGCGAAGCTTGGGGCTTGGCCTATGAGCGACAGTCCCGCCAGCGTGATGGTCAGTCCCTGAAATTCAGTTGAAATAATGGGATGGGCAAACCCGCCCGCCGATCGTCAGCACCGGCGGTCCATAGGGCGTGAAAAGTCCATATTCCTGCGGCTAATCTGTCGTATTAGTTAGGACTCTCGATTGGCCGCGCCCCGCCGCGCCTTTCTTGCCCAGCCTGGCCAATAGCGGCCAAAATTGACCGCCTTGTAAAATTACAACAAATTGCTGCTGCATAGAGCCATCCATTTGCTTTGGACTTCGGGCCTTGAACCCGTCCGATTTGTGCAAATCGGGTAACGGTAAAGTGCCCAACAATGGACTGGCCCAGCGTGTTATTCAGCAAGCGATCATGACCCCTATACTTTCGTAATATATCAATAACTTAGAGTGTCGATCGGCGTCGAAATCCCGCGCCGATTCACACTCGACAGGTCGCAAAGATTCTGTGTTGGATGAATGGTTGGCTTCGGAAACGCGGTAAACGGACTTCGAAATTTCGCATCAAATCGATTGACGCAAAAATCTCTTGCAGCCCGCGCTCGATAGCTATATCGATTGCATCATGTTCAATGATGCATATTTTCACAAAGGCCTGCGGGATATCGCGGCGATATCCGCCGGGCATCCTTTCCGAGGAGCCATAGACGACCTTCCGCCGGGAAACATCGGTGTGATCCAGATGCGCAATGTCGGCGACAACGGGATCGACTGGCAGTCGCTCACCTTTGTCGAACTACCGTCGAAGCGTATGCCGGCTATCCTCGCGCCCGGCGACGTCATTTTCACAACGCGGGGTACGCGCAACGTCGCGTTGGCGCTTTCCGTGGTGCCAGCTCCGGTCGTCTGTTCCCCTCATTTCTTCGTGTTGCGCGTGAAAGATCTTGTGCGAATGAACCCCGGGTTTCTGGCCTGGCAACTCAACCAGCGGCCGGCGCAGGAGCATTTCCAGAGGGAGGCGACCGGCTCCTATATCCTTAATATCACCCGCGCCGCGATCGAGGGGCTGACGATCATCGTCCCACCGATGGAGCGGCAACTTCAAATCCTTACCTTCGATCAAGACGCGCGGGCCGAGCGCGCCCTGCTCACCAAGCTCATCGAAAACCGCAACCAGCAAATCGAGGCGATCGCCATGCGCCTCCACCAATCCAAAAAAGGCTCAAGCATATGAATGACCGGATCAACCAGGATGAGGTGAACAAGGCCGTCTGGGCCGCGTGCGACACCTTCCGGGGCACCGTTTCGCCCGACATCTACAAGGACTACGTCCTGACGATCCTGTTCCTGAAATATATCAGCGACGTCTGGCGCGACCATTACGAGACCTATCAAAAGGAATATGGCAACGCGCCGGCGCTGATCACCGAGATGATGAAGAACGAGCGCTTCGTTCTGCCCGAGGATGCCAGCTTCTACGCGCTGTACGAGCGCCGCCACGAACCCGGCAATGGGGAGCGGATCGACAAGGCGCTGCACACCATCGAAGAGGCCAATATCGGCAAGCTGCGCGACGTGTTCCAGGATATCAGCTTCAATTCCAACAAGCTGGGTGAGGAAAAGCAGAAGAACGACCTGCTGCGCCATCTGCTGGAGGATTTCGCCAAGCCTGCGTTGAATCTGCGTCCATCGCGGATCGGCGGCCTGGATGTGATTGGCAATGCCTACGAATATCTGATCAAGAATTTCGCCGCCGATGCAGGTCGCAAGGCGGGCGAGTTCTATACCCCGCCCGAAGTGTCCGAAGTGATGGCTGAGATTATGGCCCCCCGGGAGGGTGACGATATTTGCGACCCCACCTGTGGCTCCGGCTCGCTGCTGATGAAATGCGGGCGCTATGTCCAGGTCCATAATGACGGGTCGAAGAAATATGCCCTCTATGGGCAGGAGGCGATCGGCAGCACCTGGGCGCTGGCCAAGATGAACATGTTCCTGCATGGCGAGGACAATCACCGCATCGAATGGGGTGACACGATCCGCAATCCCAAGCTGCTGGATGGCGAGGACGGGCTGAAGCATTTCGACGTCGTCGTCGCCAATCCCCCATTCAGCCTGGATAAATGGGGGCATGACGCCGCCGCGGACGACAAATTCGGTCGCTTCCGCCGCGCTTTGCCGCCGCGCACCAAGGGCGATTACGCCTTCATCCTGCATATGGTGGAGACGATGAAGCCCAAGACCAGCCGCATGGGGGTGGTCGCCCCGCACGGCGTGCTGTTCCGCGGATCGACCGAGGGCGTGATCCGGCAAAAGCTGATCGAGGAAAACCTGCTCGATTGCGTGATCGGCCTGCCGGAAAAGCTGTTTTACGGCACCGGCATCCCCGCCTGCATCATGATCCTGCGCAAGAACAAGACGGACAAGAACGTCCTGTTCATCGATGCCAGCCGCGATTTCCGGTCCGGCAAGAACCAGAACCAGCTCAGTACCGACAATATCGCCAAGATCGTCGCCACCTATCGCGACCGCAAGCCGGTGGACAAATACGCCTTTCTCGCCACGCCGGCGGTGTTGGCCGAGAACGACTACAATCTGAACATCCCCCGCTATGTCGATACATTCGAGGAAGAGGCCGAAATCGACCTCGCCGCGCTGCGAGTCGAGCGTCTCGCGCTCAAGGACGAACTCGCCGGACTGGAAGCGAAGATGGACGAATATCTGAAGGAGCTTGGCTACTGATGGCCGGGGAAATCATCCTCTACACGACCGAGGACGGCGAGGCGCAAATCACGCTGCGCGAAATCGACGGATCGGTTTGGCTGACGCAGGCGCAGATGGCGGAGCTTTTCCAGGTTACGCCGCAAGCCATCACCCAGCATATCCGTGCTGTCTATTCGGAGGGCGAATGGTCCCAGGCGGCAACCTGTAACGAAGACTTACAAGTTCGATTTGAGGGAAATCGTCAGGTTTCACGTACCGTAAACCTGTACAGCCTGCCGATCATTCTTGCGGTCGGCTTTCGAGTTCGCTCATTGCGCGGCACGCAGTTCCGACGCTGGGCGGCGACG
Organism: Alphaproteobacteria bacterium; assembly: GCA_965276835.1. Classification (GTDB taxonomy): domain Bacteria; phylum Pseudomonadota; class Alphaproteobacteria; order BOG-932; family Roseiterribacteraceae; genus BOG-932. The sequence goes on along the minus strand of OZ255631.1, from coordinate 4,092,633 downwards.
GCGCTGGGCGAATATCTGGTCAAGGGCTTCGTCATGGACGATGCGAAGTTGAAAGACCCGGATGCCGATTATTTCGAGGAATTGCTGGCCCGCATCCGCGACATTCGGTCGTCGGAAAAGCTGTTCTATCGCAAGGTGCTGGATATCTACGCCACCAGCGCGGATTACGACCCCAAGGCCGGGGATTCGGAACTGTTCTTCAAGACGGTGCAGAACAAGATGCACTGGGCCGCGCACGGCCATACTGCGGCGGAGGTCACCCACAGGCGCGCGGACGCCGCCAAGGACCATATGGGCCTGACCAGTTGGGCCGGGCAAAGCAAAGGCGGCCTGCCGCGCAAGCGCGACGCTGTCATCGCCAAGAATTACCTGGACGATGCGGAGCTGGAGACGCTGAACCGCATCGTCACCGCCTATCTGGAATTCGCCGAACTGCAGGCGATGAACCGCCGGCCGATGATGATGGCCGACTGGATCCGAAAGCTGGACGATTTCCTGAAGCTGAGCGACCGCGATGTGTTGACCAACGCCGGCCGCATCTCGGCCGAAACGGCGAAGCTGAAGGTCGAGGGCGAATATGACCGCTGGCATCAACGGGTCGTGAACGAGCCGAGCGCCGTCGAACGCCATTTCGCCGAGGCCATCGGGCAGGTGAAGACGATCGAAAAAATTGCGAAGGCTTCGAGACGGCGGGGAAAGAAAAATGCTTCCTAAAGAATGGCAAGAATCAACGATCGGGAAGCACGCAGATGTCCTGACAGGCTTCGCGTTCAGAAGCGACGACTATACTTCGGCAGAAGAAGATATTCGGCTTCTTCGCGGTGACAATGTTTCGCAGAGCCAACTTCGTTGGCGTGATGTAAAACGCATTCCTGCCTCAAAAACGAATGATTTAGAGAGATATCATTTACGTCTCGGCGACTTCGTCGTTGCGTTGGACCGCACCTGGATTCCTGCCGGCGTGAAAATAGCCGAAGTTCGGAGTGGCGATCTTCCGTGCTTGCTGGTGCAACGTGTCGCCCGCCTACGGTGCAAGGAAACACTGAGACAGGATTTATTGCGTCAGTATTTTTCGGGCAATCTTTTTGAGCAGTACGTAAAGGCCGTTCAAACAGAAACGGCTGTGCCGCACATCAGCCCTAATGATCTCCGGGATTATCCGATTGCCGTGCCACCACTTCCAGAGCAGCGATGCATCGCTGAAATCCTGTCCACATGGGACCGGGCGATCGAGATGGTCGAAAAACTGATCGCCAATGCCCGCGCGCAGAAAAGATCGCTGATGCAGCACCTCCTCACCGGCAAAAAACGCCTCCTCGGTTTTTCGGAGGAATGGGAAAAGACAACGCTGAATCACGCAGCGCGGATTATCGTCTCGAACGTGGATAAGAAGTCTGCGGATGGCGAGCAGGATGTCCGCCTATGCAACTACATGAATGTCTATCGCGCCGACCGCATAGAAGCCGATATGCCCTTTATGCGGGCAACGGCGACAAAAGCGCAGGTGGAACGCTTCGGCCTAAAAGTTGGCGACGTCCTGATAACCAAAGATTCTGAAACGCCCGACGACATCGCGGTTGCCAGCTACGTTGCATCAACCGCTGATGATCTCGTCTGTGGTTACCACCTTGCTATCATTCGTCCAAAACGCGGGGCCGGCGGTCAGTTTCTAAAGTTCTATTTTGAAAACCCGGACACGCGGCATTTCTTCGCGTCTCGCGCGAATGGTGCAACGCGCTTTGGCTTGACCATCGACGCCATTGAAAGCGCGCCGATCAATCTTCCAACTCTGGCCGAGCAAAAACGAATCGGTGAAGTGATCTCAACTGCCGAACAAGAAATTCAGCACTTGCTGCCCATCGCTGAAACGCTTCGCCAGGAAAAATCCGCCCTGATGCAACAACTCTTGACCGGCAAACGGCGGGTACAGGTAGGAAGGACCTCGCCATGACCACAATCATGTCTTTCGAGGCAGCAATCTCGGATTCTACGGGGTTTTCCAAACGGCATCTGATGCTTGGAAATGGTTTTAGCATCGCTTGCCGCGCAGACATCTTTCACTACGGCTCTTTATTCGCACAAGCCGACTTCTCTCAAACGTCTGAAGTAGTCGCGGTATTTGAAGCGCTCGGAACGCAAGACTTTGAAGCAGCAATCAGAGCGCTCGAAAATGCTTCCAAAATCCTTCCTTCATATGTTCCTCATGGTGCAGCGGCTACCGCCAAGATGCTGGAGCACGCAGACGCATTAAAAGAAATATTGGTTGCGACGATTGCGGCCAATCACCCGCGCATCCCAGCCGACATCCCGGATGAGAAATTCTGGGCTTGCCGCAAATTTCTGTCATATTTTCTCGATAGTGGCCGAGGGCAAGTTTTCACGCTCAATTATGATTTACTTCTGTATTGGACATTGATGCATGACGACACGCCGTTCGATGATCCAATTGATCTGGATAAGAATGACGGCTTCGGAAATGACGAAGACGATCCGGAGGCCGAGTATGTCGTCTGGCAAGGCGAAACAGGCGCACATAATGCGCGAGTTCATTTCCTTCATGGCGCTCTGCATCTTTTCGATAGCGGTTCAGAGCTAAAGAAATACACCTGGGTTAGGAAAGGCGTCCCCTTGGTGGAGCAGGCCCGTGAGGCGATAAACAGCAATGCGTATCCGCTGTTTGTTGCTGAAGGTTCAAGCACTCAGAAGAAAAACAAAATAAGGCACAATGCGTATCTCTACCAAGGCTTCAAACAGCTCACTAGCAACCTTAGAGAAGGCAGGCATTGTTTTTTTATCTTCGGCCACTCCTTGGCAGAAAATGACGATCATATCTTGAACCGTTTGGCACGCGGTCGTTTCCCGAAGCTGTATGTGGGAATCTTCGGTGATCCTCTATCTGCAAACAACAAATGGATCATAAGCCGTGCTAATGGGCTAGCAGCGCAGAGGTCCGTTAAAAATCCTTTGGAGGTGGCATTCTACGACGCCGCATCGGCAAAAGTCTGGGGCGAAGCGTAACCGTGACCCAAGCTCCGCTCACCCGCGAGCTGGCCACCAGCCATATTCCGGCGCTGGCGACTTTAGTGTGTTTGGGCTGGCGATACATGTCCCCAGAGCGATGCCTGGAGATGCGCGGCGGCCCTCAGAACGTGCTGCTACGCCCGGTTCTAATCGACCATTTGCGGGCGCATCGGTTCGATTATAAAGGGCGCCTCTATTCGCTCTCCAATAACTCGATCGACCAGATCGTGCGCGATCTGTCGGCGCCGGCGTTGCATGAGGGGCTGCTGGCGGCGAATGAGAAAATCTATAACGCGCTGACCTGGGGCGTGACGGTCACCGAATTCGTCGATGGCAAGAAGGTCAGCGTCACCGTGCCGATCATCGACTGGCACAATCCGGTGAATAACAGCTTCATCGTGACGGAGGAGCTTGAGGTCCTGGCAGCCGACGGCGGGCATACGCGGCGGCCGGACATTGTCGGCTATGTCAACGGCATCCCGCTGGCGGTGATCGAGGCGAAACGGCCGGATAGCGGCAACCCCAACACCTCGATGGTCGAGGAGGGGATCAGCCAGACCATCCGCAACCAGAAGACGGACGAAATCCCGTTGCTGTTCGCCTATACCCAATTGCTATTTTCGATCAGCATGACCGATGGCCGTTATGCCACCACCGGCACGCCGCGCCGATTCTGGGCGGTGTGGCGGGAGGAAGAATTCGACGAGGCGCATTTCTTGGCGGTCAAGAACGCGGCGCAGGAAACCGATCCAAGGGCCGAACTGATCGCCCGGCAGTTCTCCGACGTGAAAAGCCATTTTCAGCATCTATGGAGCGAGGATCAGGCGGTCACCGATCAGGACCGCATGCTGATCAGCCTGCTGTCAAAAGAACGGCTGCTGGAATTCGTCCGCTATTTCATCCTGTTCGACCGGAAAGACGGCAAGATCGCCGCGCGGCATCAGCAGGTGTTCGGCACCAAGGCGCTGCTGAAAGCGATCGCCGTCGTGCGACCCGACGGTGAGCGCGAGGGCGGGGTCATCTGGCACACGACGGGTTCGGGCAAAAGCCTGACCATGGTGTTGCTCTGCAAGGCGCTGCTGTTGAATGACGGGCTGAAGAATTGCCGGGTCGTCGTCGTCACCGACCGGCGCGATCTGGAAAAGCAGCTCTCGCGCAACTTCATGACCGGCGGCGCGTTTGGATCGGGCCTGACCGATAAGGAGGCGGAGGGGTCCAAGGCGTCGTCCGGGCGCGATCTGGCCAAGCGGATCGGCAGAGGCACCGAACGCATCATTTTTGCCATCATCAATAAATTCGCCAGCGCGTCGAAGCTGCCGGAATGCCGGAATGAAAGCCCGAACCTGATCGTGCTGATCGACGAGGGGCATCGCAGCCAGGGCGGCGAGAACCATGAGCGGCTGCGCAAGGCGCTGCCCAATGCCGCCTATGTCGCCTTCACCGGCACGCCGCTGCTGAAAGACGACAAGACCGCGAGCAAGTTCGGCCGGATCGTCCACGCCTATACGATGCGCGATGCGACCGAGGACGGCACGGTGACGCCGCTGCTCTATGAGGAGCGGCGGCCAACGCTCGACATCAACGAAAAGGCGATCGACAACTGGTTCGACAAGATCACACTGGGTCTGTCGGACAAGCAGAAAAGCGACCTGAAGGAAAAATACGGCAAGAAGGGCCAGGTCTATGGCGCGATGGGGCGGATCGAGCTGATCGCCTGGGACATCGCCGTCCATTTCAGCAAGAATTTCAAAGACCTGGATCTCGGGCTGAAGGGGCAAGTGGCAACCGACAGCAAGCTGTCTGCCATCCGCTACAAAAAGGCGCTGGATGCGACGGGGCTGGTCACCAGCAACGTCATCATCTCCCCGCCGGACACGCGCGAGGGCCATTCCGACATTGACGAGGCCGAACTGCCGGAGGTCCAGCAATGGTGGAAGGACAATGTCAAAGGCGATCCTGAGGCGTATGAGCGGCAGGTCATAGAGGACTTCTCCACCGATGGCCGGCCTGATTTATTGATCGTGGTCGACAAGCTGCTGACCGGGTTCGATGAGCCGCGCAACGCCGTGCTCTATATCGACAAGCGGCTGGTACGGCATAATCTGATCCAGGCAATCGCCCGCGTTAACCGGCTGCACGAGCAAAAGAAATACGGTTTTCTGATCGACTATCGCGGCATCCTGAAGGAACTGGATTCCGCTATTTCCGAATATCAGGATCTCGCCACCCGTACCCAGGGTGGCTTTGACGTCGACGATATCGACCGGATGTATGCCGATGTCAGCACCGAATATAAGCGCCTGCCCGGCCTGCACGCTGCGCTGTGGGCGCTGTTTTCCACTGTTCGCAACAAGGCGGATACCGAACAATATCGCCAGTTGCTGGTCCTGAAATTTGAGCGCGACGCCGCGGGGCACGAGGTCGATATAAGGCAGAAGGTGCGGGAGGATTTCTATGAAGCGCTGACGGCCTTCGGGCTGTGCCTGAAAATCGCGCTCGGCTCCCGTTCCTTTTTCGAGGATAGGTCGATCAGCGAGCAGCAGATCGCCACCTATAAGAAGGACCTGCAATTCTTCAGCACTCTGCGCGCTATCGCCAAGCGGGATGCCCAGGAAACCGTCGATTTCAGCGCCTATGAAGACCAGATCCGAAAACTGGTGGATCGGCATGTCGTCGGCGAATCGATGAAGGTGTCCCGCGAAATCTTGCTGGTCAGTGGACTCGGTCAGAAAGACGACGTTGAAGATTGGTCTGAGGAGAAGACCCGCAACGAGACCGACATCATCCGCAGCAGGCTGACCAAAACAATCGAACAGGATCTGGCCGACGATCCTTTTGCCCAGAAATATTTCTCCGAATTGCTGCGCCAGGCGATCGCGGAGGCGGAGGCGCTGTTCGATCATCCCAAACGGCAATATGCGCTGTTCAAGGATATCGACGATCAGGTCAGGTCCGGCGACATCGCGGGAACGCCGGCGCGGTTGAACGCGAGCAAACATGCGACCGCCTATTTCGGTGTGTTCCGGATGGCGGTCGGCGACGACACGGTCATGGGCGCGCAAAGCGAGACATTCATCGACGCCGCAGTGGAGACCGAGAGTCTGGTGCAAACGGCAATCGCCGAGAACTCGCTGAATCCGCAGAATGTCGAAGCCGCCATTCGCAAGGCCCTGCTGCCGAAATTCTTCAATCTCGTCGGTTTGGACAGCGCCAAGGCGATGGTGGATCAGATCGTCTCCATGACCCGGCTTGGCCTGTCGCGAGGCGATACGCGGCCATGACGATCCTGCGTTATGGGGATCAGGAGGCGCACTGCTCTGTCGCCTATGTGCCCGACCTAACGGGCAAAATACGCATCCATGTCCGACCGGACGGCCAGGTGGATGTCGAGGTGCCGGCCGAAAGCAACGAAGCCCAAATCCACGCGGCCCTGCACAAGCGTGCCCGCTGGATTTTCAAGCATATCCAGTCATCGCGTGACGCCCGTGCCCATGCATTGCCGCGCGCCTTTGTCAGCGGCGAAACCCATTTCTATCTTGGCCGCCGCTATCAGTTGAAAGTAGTCGAAACCCGGGCGCTGCCATCTTCGGTAAAGCTGATCGGTGGTCGGATCGAAGTCGTATTGTCGGCGGCTGACCCGGTGGCGGTGCGCAGACGATTGCACTCCTGGTATCGCCTGCGCGCCGGCGATTATCTGAAGCGCAGGCTGTCGGAGGTGTCGGAGAAACTGGGCTGGGTCGAAACGGCTCCGCCGCTCAAACTGGTGAAGATGGAAAGCCAGTGGGGCAGTTGCTCACCCACCGGCGGCATCAACATAAACCTCTGGCTGATTCGTGCTCCGCGCCACTGCATCGATTATGTTCTGACCCACGAGCTTTGCCATCTCAAGGAACATAACCACAGCCCGAACTTCTATACGCTGCTGGATCGGCATTGTCCGGCCTGGCAATCGACTAAAAGCGAATTGGATCGGCTCGCGGAGCTGCTTTTGGCCGATCGTTAGTGCCTGCGATTTGAATCATACACAGCAAACGGAAAGGTCGTATTCCGTACTGGGGTGTTCTTCAGCAAGCGATGGTGACCCAACACTCTCGTAATACATCAACAACTTACCGTGCCGATCGGCGTCGAAACCCCGCGCCGATTCACAAGCACCGGTACGCATTGCCTTGAAAGCATCAAAGATATTTCAGCCGCCAACTATTTTCTGGACACATCCCGCGAGCTCCTCAACAGCCGCTTTTCGTTCCTCCCAATATTCATGCCGGTTGTAGATCTTTGCGACACCTGAGATCGTGCCCGAAACGTGATTGAGCAGCTTTTCAACCACGTGAGGAGCAACGCCTTGCTTGGCCATAATGGTCGCGGCGGTACGGCGCAGATCGTGGAAGGTCCAGCGCTCCAGCGCCTTGACGGTTTGGGGATCGGCACCCTTTTCAGACGCCTGACGGCGCAGACCCACGGCGATCGCTGAATCGAGACTGTACTTGAACTTCGAATAGCCGGAGACGGCCGTTTTTCCGTCTGAGGTAAAAACGTAGGGCCCGATTGCCGGGATCTGCTTCAGAATCTGAACCGCCGTGCTGGAAAGCGGGACATCCTGAGCCACTCCGTTTTTTGTACGATCAGCACCAATTTTCCAGACAGCTTGATCCAAATCGCCGAGCTCCGCCCAGGTCATCCCTGCCACCTCGTTCCGACGCTGGGCAGTAAGAAGCAGGAGCTTCGTGAAGGGGCAAAAGATCGAAACGAGACTGTCAGTAGCCAGCCAAACGCTCTTGATCTCAGGGTCCGACAGAACGCGGTCGCGCTGTGTGACTGGCTTCATAACCAGCCTGAGCGTCGGGTTCGCCAGATCGGGATCTCGCGATGTCGCCCAGCTGAACATTTTGCGGATCGCAGCAGTTGCGTGGTTGCGGGCGTAGGGTCCCGCCTCATCTTCGACATCGTCAAGCAGCGCAATCACATCACGGCGCATTACCCGCGCCGTCTCACGGCTTCCCCAAAGCGGGCGAACCTCACGCTCAAGAAGCCTGCGCGTTATATCGCCAGATTTTAGGCCGGCTAGATGCTTCGCAGAAAAAACGTCTATGAGCCCGCCGATTGTGTTCGTTGAATCGGCTTGGCGCTCAGCCGCGACGGTCTTCTCGATCTTCAGTTCTCTTGGATCGCTGCCCTTCGCGATTTGGTGTTTTAGATCGCCCGCGATGTCTCGCGCTTGCGCGGGGGCAAGGGCACCATAGGCACCGATTGTATATCGGTGCGGCGTCCCTCGTCCGACCATACGATACTGGAGAATGAATATTTTTCGTCCGCCAGTGGTCACTTTCAGTCCGAAGCCGCGCACGTCATCGTCCCAAAGAAAGATATCTTTGGGACCTGGTTTGGCGGCGTCGATTGTTCGTTTTGTGAGTGTAACCATGGAAGCAAGTGTGATTGCTGGAGGACGATTCCAGCAATCACATAGCAATCACAAGAGAGAAAGTCACGGGATATTGCAGCGTAGCGCTGACGGTATGTTCATGAAAAAGTGGAGTTTTTATAGGGTTCTAGCGGCGGGCCGGATAGGATAGGCGGTCGGCATTTCGAAATTCCTAATCCTGGGGTCGTGGGTTCGAATCCCGCCGGGTGCACCACCGCTCAAGTGTCCGACGCGGACGAACTAGCGCGCCAGATGCGCGATGATCGGCCCTTTGTCGTTGAACCCCAAAACGCCGAAGACCGTATCGAGGTCGACGATGATCGCGGTGCCCTTGCGCTCTGCGTCGCCGTCCTTTTCCCGCTGCGGCGCCGCGTCATAGACGGCGTCGCGCTCGGCGGCATCCGTCACCACGCGGGCGCGGCCCTCGAATTTCAGCAGTGGGATCGTCGCCGAGCGATACATCAGCGCGACATTCGGGTTTTGCCTGACCGCCTCAATCGTGCCGCCGGACGCATTGCGCGCCCAAAGGCCGAGCTGGTCGTCGCTGTGAACCGTCGTGCTGCCCCGGAAGGACACGACAGGCCGGTTTTGCGCGTCGACCACCGCCAGCAGAATCGGGTTGCCGCTTTCCAGCGAGTTATTGACCAAGTCTTTAATCTCTTGCGTCAGTACCAGTGATGACATGAATTGGGTCCTAAAGGTTTTACTGTCCAATATAACGGACGACTACATGGGGTGCATTTCCGTCGCGCGCAAGCCGCCGCTAACGTCTTAGGGTGCGAGGAACGGCTTCACATTGTCCTCGCCGTACATGGGCAGGACCATGTCGAGGAAATCCTCACCGCCATAGGAATGCAGGCCGCCGCCGATATGGGTCGTGGCGCCGGTGACCCAATCGCTGCCCGGACCGCAGAAATGCAGGACACCGTCGGCGATCACCTTCGTTTCGCCGCCGTCGCCCAACGCCGTGCGATCACGCAGCTGCCCGACGATCGAGGGCGGCATTCTCTCGGCGGATTCGGTCTTGATCCAGCCGGGCGACACACAGTTCACGTTGATCTTGAACGCCGCCAACTCCAACGCCGCGCCTTTGGTCAGCATTTCGACCGCAGCCTTGGACGCCGAATAGGGCGCCATGAACTTAACCGCCTGGATGGCGGCGGAAGACGACACGGTGACGATCCGGCCGCCCTTTTTGCGCATCGCCAAGCCGGCATGCTTGATCGTCAGCGCGACGCCGGTGACGTTGAGCGTGAGCACCAGATCCCAGGCCTGTTTCGGCATCATCAGGATCGGGCCGGGATAGGCCCCGCCAGCATTGGCGACGGCGATATCCAGGTTGCCCTCGGCGTCGGCGGCGATTTGAACGCAGCGGGCAAGGTCTTCCTCATTCGTCACGTCGCCGACGGCCGCGCGAATCCGGTCTGCGCCGAATTGCTTCTGCAGCCTCTCGACCGCAGGTGCGACCTGGTCTTCCAGATGACCCATGATGGTGACGGTCGCGCCGACGCGCGCCAGTTCGGTTGCCACGCCGAAACCGATGCCGGTTCCGGCACCCGTCACAAGCGCGGTCGAACCGGTAAAATCGTAACTGACCTTTTGCATGATGCTCCCCTGGAACTCGCCGCGTTCGTTCGAATTACGGACGGCGGACCGATCGATTCGGATCGCCTGCCGAGCGGTTCCTGAAGAGCCGCTGCGCGGACTTTAGCGCCCGTGCAGCAACAATCATACGCTACTGTATGGTTTTTGCCAGATGCCAACCGCGCGACCGGGCGACTTTTTCGCAGGTATAGGCGCCCTTGGATTGATTCTTGCCCCACTCGTAGCCTTGCGAACCCGGCTTGTAGTAGTGACCGCTGTCCAGCACCGCCCACACGACGTTGCCCTGGCCGCAGACGCTTTTGGCATTCGATTCCGAAGCAAAAAGAGACGTTCCAGCGAGAGCTGAGGCCGCTGTCAGCCCGCCGGCCAAAAGGGTGATTCCCACTGCGAGACTTCGTTTCCTAACACTCACCGATCTCTCCTGTTCGCGATTTCGGGTACCGAATGAACGGTTTAAACCGCGATAAGCTCCATAGTGCGTCCGGCTGACACGGCAGCGGACATGCTCGAATACAGAAATCTGGGATCGGGTTGAGGCAGGATTGGGGCGAAGACGGGGCCGAACGATGATATCTTCACATAACGCCGGAATCGCCCTCTGTCATCCGCGCATCGGACCGGATACTGTCGCGGCAAAACGGGGAAATCGATGGACGCACTGAACGACGTGCATTTCGGCGAAGTCGCCGCCGCGCGCACCGACACGGTTCCTGCCTGGCGTTACTGGACGCTGTTCCTGCTGGTCGTTATGGCCACGCTGAGCATGGTCGACAAGATGATGATCACGGTCATGCTGGACCCGATCAAGCGCGAATTCTCGCTGAACGACACGCAACTGGGTCTGCTGACCGGAATTTCCTTCTCGCTGTTTTTCGCAGTGGCCGGCATTCCGCTGGGCATTGCCGCTGACCGTGGCAACAGGCGCAATATCATCGCCATCTGCATTACGGTGTGGAGCGTCGCGACCGCGTTATGCGGTTTCACCACCGGGTTCCTGCAACTGCTGTCCCTCCGTTTCGTCGTCGGGGCCGGGGAATCCGGCGCCACGCCGTCAGCGGTCTCGATGATCTCGGACCTGTTTCCGTTGCGCGAACGCGCGCGGGCGCTGGCGGTCTATTACCTGTTCACGCCGATCGGGTCGGGCGTCGGCATGACGGTCGGCGCCATCCTGGTTGCCGCCTATGGCTGGCGCACGGCCGTGATCTCCGCCGGCCTGCCGGGGCTGGCGATCGTGGCGATCCTGCTGCTGACCGTGCGCGAGCCCAAGCGGCTCAACGTCCACGGCCTTGCCGATGCCTTGGGCGAAGCGCCGCCGGTGCGCGAAACCGTCAAATTCATTCTGTCGCAACGCGCTCTGCTCCACACGATCGGCGGCGTCACGCTGACGACGATCGCGATCAATGCCTTCGGCATGTGGATGTTTCCGTTCTTCACGCGCGTCGATCATCTGGCGCCCAAGTCGGCAGGCTGGGAAATCAGCGTCGCTACCTATCCCATCGCCTGCGTCGGCATGATCGCAGTCGGCATCATGGCGGACAGGCTGGCACAGCGCGACGAGCGCTGGCGTGTCTGGATTCCCTCGGCGATGGCCTTTGTCTGTTTCCCGTTGGCCGCCGGCGCGGTCGCGATCCGCGATCCGGTTATCGCGCTGTGCATCACCGGCGTCTGGATGATGTGCGGCACGTCCTGGTTCGGCGCCAGCTATGCCGTGTGCCAATCGTTGGTGATGCCGCGCATGCGGGCAACGCTGTCGGCCATCATGCTGCTGCTGACCACGTTGCTGGGCTTCGGCGTCGGGCCGCTGATCACCGGCGGGATCAGCGACTTGACCGCCCCCTATGTCGGCGTCATCTCCGTAGGATACGGTATGGCGGGGGCCAATCTTCTTGCGATCTGGGGCGGCCTGCATTTCTTCCTGGCCGCGCGGAACCTGCGGCGCGACCTGAAGGTCGTATCCGGCGAAGTCCGCCCCGAATAACTCAGCGAGGTCCGATGTTACGAACCGTCAGCCTGCTTGCCGTTTTTTGCCTCGCGGCGGGCACGTCCGTTGCGGCATCCTCGCCCGAGCTGATTTCCAAGGGGGAATATCTGGCGCGCGCCGGCGATTGCGTGGTGTGCCATACCGGGCCGGGCGAAAAGCCCTTCGCCGGCGGCCTGCGCATGTCTACGCCGCTGGGCGATCTCTACACCACCAACATCACGCCGGATAAGGAAACCGGTATCGGCAATTACAGCTTCGAAGATTTCGAGGCGGCGATGCGGCACGGCATCGCCAAGGACGGGCATCGCCTCTATCCCGCGATGCCATACCCATCCTATGCCAAGGTCGGCGACGACGATCTGCGGGCGCTCTATGCGTTCTTCATGGAGAGCGTGACGCCGGCCAGCCGCAAGAACCAGCCGACCGAAATTCCCCGGCCCCTGAACTGGCGCTGGCCGTTGGCGCTATGGGATGCAGTCTTCACCGACAAGGTCGGTTACACGCCGGATCCGGCGCACGACGCCGCGTGGAACCGGGGCGCCTATCTGGTGCAGGGCCTTGGCCATTGCGGCAGTTGCCATACGCCGCGCGGCATCTTCTTTCAGGAAAAGGCGCTGGACCAGGGCAGCCGTAAATATCTGTCCGGCGGCAATCTGGATAACTGGTTCGCGTCGAGCCTGCGCGGGGAGACCAAGGCGGGCTTGGCCGGCTGGTCCGGGGCGGAGGTCGCGCAGTTCCTGAAGACCGGACACAACGATCACGCAACCGCCTTCGGCACGATGATCGACGCGATCAATAACAGCACGCAGTATCTGTCGGACGACGACCTGGCGGCAATCGCCACCTATCTGAAATCGTTGCCCGGCAACGGTGGCGATGCCGTGGAGGCAACGAACAGCACACATGCGGAGGGGCAGCGCCTCTATGGCCAGCAATGCGCCACCTGCCATCTGCCGGACGGCAAGGGTCATGCGCCCTATATCGCGCCGTTAACCGGCAACCCGACAGTGGCCGATGCCGACCCGTCGTCGCTGATCAATATCGCGCTCAACGGGTCGTCGCGCATCGTCGTGGCCGGGATGCCCGACGCCTATCGCATGCCGCAGTTCCGTGTGCTGTTACGCGACGAAGAAATAGCGGAGATCGTGAGTTTTATCCGGCAAAGTTGGGGCAACACGGCATCGTCGGTTACCCCCGACCAGGTGTCCAAGATCCGCCATGCCAGCGAGGCCGCGAGCGACGCGGTCGTCATCCTGAAAATGCGATAAATCCGAAAAAGGGGAAGTCGTGAAAACTTTGAATCTGATCGTCCTGTCTGCCGCCACCGCGGTCGGCGCCGGCCTGCATGCACCGAGCGCGCGCGCCTGGGGCGAAGAGGGCCATCGCGTCATCGCGCTGATCGCCGATCATTATCTGCAACCGGCGGTGAAGAAGAAGGTGGACGCGATGCTGGCGGCCGATACCGATACGCTGACCAAGCACGATATCGCCAGCGAGGCGATCTGGGCCGAGACCTATCGCAATTTCGACAAGGCCAAGACACAGGCGGAATTTGCCGACCGCGAAACCTGGCATTCGCTGAAGCTGGAGTTGGGTCATCCCGACATCGACGCCGCCTGCAACCATCATCCGGCGTTGCCGGCCGGCACACCCGCGTCACGCGGCCCGGCGGCGTGCAGTCTGGACAAGATCGATCAGTTCACCAAAGAGCTGGCGGACAAGGCCACGGCACCTGCTGAAAAACTGTTGGCGCTGAAATATCTGCTGAACCTGGTCGCCGACCTGCATCAGCCGATGTATGTCAGCGACGACAACAACCAGGGTGGCGACGCTGTGAAGGTCGTCGGCGGCGGCGCCGATCCGGGGACGCTTCGGCATTATTGGGATTCGGACTTCATCGACAATCTGGGCGACGATCCCAAGGCGATTGCCGACGATCTGGCCGACGGCGTCCGCCAAAGCAAGACCTACGATCACATGGCCGCAGGCACGCCGGCCGATTGGGCCCAAGAGACATTCGCGCTTGCCAAGGACCATGCCTATGGCAAGCTGCCGCCGAAAAAGGCGGACGGCAGTTACGAATTGCCGCCGGATTACGTTACCGACGCGATCGAAACCATCCGGGTGCAGATGGCGCGGGCAGGTATCAGGCTGGCGGCCGTTCTCAACCATGCGCTGGCGGGTTCCTGACCCAGGGTACCCGGGTGTGCGGCGATTATGCCGCTTGACTCAGCAGGGGCTGATAGCCCATCTGCCGTGATATGGGACACAAGGCCGCCGTCGCGAGCTTCGCGCCAAACCTTCGGTCGCCCGGACCTGACAAGGTGTCGGTGCGCCGCAACCCGCTCCAGGGCCGCAGCCAGACCAAGGTCGAGCGGATTCTGTCGGCCACCGCGGTGCTGGCGGACACGGTCCCGCTTGAGTCCATCACCATGGCTCAGATCGGAGAAGCGGCGGGCGCGTCGTTCAGTTCGATATATCGGTTTTTTCCAAGCAAGGAAGCGATCTTCGAAGCGGTTGCGGTTGCCAGCCTGACCCGGTTGCAGGCCCGGTACCAAGCGTATTTCAGCGGGCCGATCAACGAAAACCCGAGCGAGATTATCGACCACGCGATCGATATCTATGTCCAGTTCGTCGACGAGGAGCCTGGGTTCAAAGCGTTATGGATTGACGGGATGCAGGCGCCGGCGTTCGCCGGTCTTGCTCACAGCGTGCCTGATAAAGCCATTTCGATGGCCCGGGCCTATGCCGTAAGAACCTTGGGCTATCCGGAAAACCCGGATCTCGACCTGCGGCTGGCCATTGCGGAGACCGCCACGTCGCAGGTTTTGCGATTCGCATTTCAGGACAACGGCTACCCGCAGGAAAAAGTAATCGCGGAGATTAAGCGTTGGCTGAAGGCCGCGCTGCTGATGCTGGCCTGACGGCCGTCACAATCCAACAGCGCGGCACATTTCGTCAGGGCTGCGGATCCATTTCCGCGTAGCCGCCGTCATGCCAGCGATAAACGACATAATTGGCGCCCAGAACATCGCCCTTGGCGTCAAATTTGATAACGCCGCGGGTTGTGTCGAATGTCATGGCGTGAAGCTGTTCCGCCACCTTATGCGCGTCGATGGTCCCCGCCTTGGTTGCCGCCTCGGCCCACGCCTGGACCGCGGCGTAGGAAAATAGCGGGTAGCCGTCGGTCTGGCGGCCCGCCGCCTTCATACGGCCGATGACGCCGGCATTTTTCGGATCGTGCGTCGGATCGGGGGCGAAGGTCATCAGCGTGCCTTCGCCGGCGGGACCGGTGATCGCCCAGAAGTCGCGCGAAACCAGCGCATCGCCACCCATGACGACGGTCTGCATATTTTGCTGCCGCATCTGGCGGACAATTGCCCCGCCTTCGACCTGGTAACCGGCGAAATACAGTACGTCGATGCCGGCCTGCTTCAGCTTGGCGACCAACGCCGAATAATCCTTCTCGCCGGGTGTGATGGTATCGTCCATCGCTTCCTTGACGCCGCCGGCATTGAGCGCCTTGCGGGTCTCGTCGGCCAGGCCCTGGCTATAGGTCTGCCGGTCATCGACGATGGCGATCTTCTTGCCCGGGAACATTTTGATCAGAACCTTGCCGGCCAACGCGCCCTGCTGGTCGTCGCGGCCGCAGGTCCGGAATACGTTCCAATGGCCATTATCGGTGAATTTGGGATTGGTCGATCCGGGCGAGATCTCCAGGATTCCCTCCTCGGCATAAACGCTGGACGCCGGAATCGACGAGCCGGAACAGAAATGACCGATCACCACCGCCGGCGGGTTGGCCGCCAACTGGTTGGCGACCGCGACCGCCTGTTTGGGGTCGCAGGCGTCATCGTGAATCGTGATATGGAGCTTCTGGCCTAACACGCCGCCGGCGGCGTTCAGGTCGTCCACCGCCTGCAACGCCCCATCGCGCAGTTGCTCGCCGTGGCTGGCATCGGTTCCGGTCATCGAGGCGACCATCGCGACTTCGATATCGGCGTGAGCCGCGACAGGCAGCACGAAAAGGGCGGAAGCAAGCAAGGCGGCGCGCATTATGACATCCCGGTTAGATCACATTGCCGGCCACAATAGAGCCTCCTGCACAGGATGATAGAGAATATCGGGGCTGTGACCGTCCTCCGAATGATGTAAGACCTGTTCACATGAACACGGTGCATAAATGAAATGGTCTCGGCATGAGCACGGCAGCCACGGCCGCGCGGGATATCATCATGGCAATCTGCGCGAAGCGCTGATCGAAGCCGCGCTTGCCTTGATCGCCGCGAACGGATCGTCAGGCTTCACCTTCGCCGAGGCAGCGCGGCAGGCCGGGGTCAGCCCCGCCGCGCCCTATCGCCATTTCAGGGATCGCGAGGAGCTGCTGGCCGATGTGGCGCAACTAGGGTTCGGCCATTTCGAGGCTGAGCTGGCCCGCGCCTGGAACCAGGGAACGCCGGACGCGCTGACCGCGCTGAGCAACATCGGCAAGGCCTATCTCAATTTCGCCCGGACGCAGCCCGGCTATTACGCGGCGATGTTCGAAGCCGGCATTCCGCTGAACGCCACGCCCGCATTGCGGGAGGCCAGCGACCGCGCCTTCGCGATCCTGCGCAACGCCGCCGAGCAGGTGATCGCAAAGATGCCGGACGGTAAGCGGCCGCCCACGCTGATGGTCGCGCTCCATATCTGGTCGCTGTCGCACGGCATCGCCTCGCTGTTCGGCGGACGCAACGCCGTTCAACGGGCGCTGCCGATGTCGCCGGAGGACCTGCTGGAGGCGGGCGTGCTGGTCTATCTGCAGGGATTGGGGCTGAGCAAACCGGCCTGACAGCTTTTTTATCGACGGCCTCTCTTGACTTGCGCCAGCGATCTGACCACTAATGTAAATGTGATTTACATTGACATGGGGCGAGGATATGAACATCGCTGCGAGACCGGGTTATGCCGGTCGATATGACGGACACGATCACCACCATTGGCACGGGCACATGTTTTGGCACGGCAACCCGGCGTTGATCGGGGTGATGATCCTGGGATTTATTTTTTGTTGGCCGGTGGGCGTTGCGGCGCTCGCCCTTTCTATATGGAGTGGGAAAATGCGTTGTGGACACCATCACGGTGGCGAATGGGGCGAGCGGTTTCGGGAACGGATGATGGCGAAGCGCGCCCGTTGGGAACAGCATATGGCGGAGCATCGCGGCGACCATCATGCCCGCTCGACCAGCGGCAACCGCGCCTTCGACGAATATCGCGCCGAGACGCTGCGCCGGCTTGAAGATGAGGAACGGGAATTCCGCGAATTCCTGGATCAGCTGCGCTTCGCCAAGGACAAGGTCGAGTTCGACCAGTTCCTGGCCAATCGCCGCCCGCCGGCGCCCCCGGCCCAGGACGTCCAGCCGCAGAACTAAGAGGTCAGGCGGCTATCCCTAAGCCCGGGAGCGCACTGCGTGTCTCGGGCTTTTCATGTTCAGCCCACCTCCTAGAAATCGTGTAGAAGAACAAGAAAATCGGGAGGGATCGATGGCGCGAAAATGGACGGCGGCGGATATACCGCCGCAAACGGGCAAATTGGCGGTCGTTACCGGCGCCAATCGTGGACTGGGGTTGGAGATTGCGGTCGCTCTGGCAGGCGCGGGAGCCCATCTGGTGGTCGCCACGCGCGACGAGGCCAAGGGCGCCGACACTGTCGAAGCGGTTATTCGGCAGGTGCCGAACGCGAAGATCAATGCCTTGACGCTGGACCAAGCCGACTTGGCGTCGGTGAGGCGCTTTGCCGAACAATTCAAGGCCCGTTTCGACCGGCTGGATGTGCTGATCAACAACGCCTCGGCGATCCTGGCGCCGCAATCCAAGACCCGAGACGGGTTCGAGATGCATTTCGGCGTCAACCATCTGGGCAGTTTCGCCCTGACGGGTCTGCTGATCGACCGGCTGATGGCGACGCCAGACGCACGGATCGTCAACACGTCATCGACGGCGCACCGCATGGTGAAGGGGCTGGACCTCGCCGATCTGAATTCGGAGACCATTCCCTATAAAGACATGCAGGCCTACGGCAAAAGCAAGCTGGCGGCGCTCTCGTTTACCGCCGAGCTGGACCGCCGTCTGCGCAAGGCCGGTAGCTCGGCAAAAGCCGTCGCGGCCCACCCCGGCTATTCCAACACCAGTCCAAAGGGCGGTTTCCTGATGCGGCTGGCCACCGACATCTTCGCGCAGCCCGCGGCCATGGGCGCGCTGCCGCAACTGTACGCGGCGACAGCCCCCGGCATAGAGGGCAACGACTATATCGGCCCGGGCGGACCTGCCGAGATGCGCGGCTACCCGGCCAAGGTCGATCGCACCCCTGCGGCGAAGGATCAAGCCGTCGCCGAACGGCTGTGGCAGATATCGGAAGAGCTGACCGGCGTGCGATACCTGGACTAGAACCTAGCCGCCAAGATAGGCCGCCTGAACCTCCGGGTTGGCGGCCAGGTCGGCGGCAGGTCCTTGCAGCGTCACGCTTCCCGTCACCAGCACGTAACCGCGATGGGCCAGCTTCAGTGCGTGATGCGCGTTCTGCTCCACGATCAGAATGGACATGCCGCGTTCACGGTTGATCTGGCCGATCGCGGCGAAGATTTGCTGTACCAGCAGAGGCGCGATGCCAAGCGACGGTTCATCCAGTAACAACAATTGCGGCTCCGCCATCAGGGCGCGGCCTATCGCCAGCATCTGCTGTTCCCCACCCGACAACGTGCCCCCGCGTTGATCCAGCCGCTCCTTCAAACGGGGAAACAGCGCCACCACCGAATCCATATTGGCGCCGAACCGCCCCGGATTGCGCAGGCGCGCGCCAAGCTGAAGATTCTCGCGCACGGTCATGCGCGCGAAAATGCGCCTGCCTTCGGGCGCGTGGGCAATACCCAAGGCGGCAATCTGATGTGTAGGCAACGCGGTGATGTCTCGTCCTTTCAGCCATACCTTGCCCGATTCCGCGCGGGGATTGCCGCAGACGGTCATCAGCAAGGTGCTTTTGCCGGCACCGTTTGCCCCGATCAGCGTGACGATCTCACCTTCGGCGACGTCGATGCTGACATTGTCGAGCGCCCGGACGGCGCCATAGGACGCGGAGATGTTTTCCAGCCGCAGCATCAGGCCGCCGTCCCAAGATAAGCGGCGATCACCGCCGGGTTGGCGCGGATCTCGGCGGGTGTGCCCTCGGCGATCTTGCGGCCGTAATCCAGGACCGCGATGTGGTCGGAAATGCCCATCACCACGCTCATGTCATGTTCGATCAGCAGCACGGCGAGATCCCGTTCGTCCTGCACCTGACGGATAAAGTCGGCCAGGTCGATGCTTTCGCGCGGGTTGAGCCCGGCTGCCGGCTCGTCCAGGCATAGCAGGCGCGGTTCGGTGCACAGCGCCCGGACGATCTCCAGCCTGCGTTGCTGTCCATAGGGTAAAGTGTCGGCCGGATCGTTCGCATGGCCGAGAAGCCCGATGCGATCCAGCCAATAGCGCGCCTTGTCCAGCGCCGCCCGCTCCGCCCGGCGATAGGACGGCAGCCCGAGCAGGCCGGCGATCGAGAAGACCGAGGCACGCATCAACACTGTGTGCTGCGCCACCAACAGGTTTTCCAGCACCGTGATCTTCGGGAACAGCCGAATGTTCTGAAAGGTGCGGGCGATCCCAAGATGCGCGATTCTGTGGCCCGGCAGCCGTGACAGCTCAATCGGGCGACCGCCGCCGTTCAGTCGGATACTGCCTGCGGTCGGCCGATAGAAACCCGTGACGCAATTGAACAAAGTGGTCTTGCCGGCGCCGTTTGGGCCGATCAGCGCCGTGATCTTGTCCGGCTGAACCTCGAACGACACGGAATCGACGGCGACCAAACCACCGAACCGCATCGTCAGATCCTGGACAGTCAGGATTGCGCTCATTCCAGCATGGCCGACGGCCGGCGGGTGGAAATCAAGCCGTGCGGGCGGAACCGCATGATCGCGATCGTGATCAGGCCGAAGACGAGCATGCGGTATTCAGCGAAAGGCCGAAACAGTTCCGGCAGGCCGGCAAACAGAATGGCGGCCAGCACGATGCCGAGCTGCGAGCCCATGCCGCCCAGCACGACGATCGCGGTCACCGCGATCGATTCCGTGAAACCGAAGCTTTCGGGCGTGATGAAACCCTGCCGGGCTGCGAAAAAGGTGCCGGCGATGCCGCCCGACGCGGCGCCGATGGCAAACGCAGCCAACTTCAAACGGCGGCGGTCCAAACCCAATGCCGCCGCCGCGATATCGTCCTCACGCAGAGCCTCCCAGGCCCGGCTGATCGGCAGGCGGCGAATGCGCAGCGTGAACAGATTGACCAGGAGAGCGACGCCGAGAATCAAATAATAGAGGAAGATAATCCGCTGCATCGGGCTGTAAGCGACGCCGAACAATGTGCTGAAGCTGGTTTTGCCGGCCGCGGCGCTGGCCGTGAAATCGGCGATTCCAAAGAAATTCGGACGGGGAGCGCCGGAGAGGCCCTGCGATCCATTGGTCAGCGAACGCCAGTTGTTGGCGACGATGCGCACGATCTCACCGAAGCCCAGCGTGACGATGGCGAAATAATCGCCGCGCAGGCGCAGCACCGGAAAGCCGAGCACAATTCCCGCGACAGCGGCGCAAATCGCGGCGAGCGGCAGGCAGGCCCAGAAACTGAGACCGAAATTATAGGCCAGGATGCCGGCGGTGTAGGCGCCGATCGCGTAAAACGCCGCGTAGCCCAAATCCAGCAGCCCCGCGAGCCCCGTGACGATATTCAGTCCCCAGCCAAGCAAGATATAGGTCAGAATGATGATGCCGGCATCCAGGACGCCGCGATTGGCGAAGGGCAGGAACGGCAGGAGCATGGCGAAAGCGAGCAACGCCCACGGCAAAGTCTTGCCGGCCGGACCCAAGACAGGCTCGACAACTGCCGTGATCGACTTTTCGTACAGCAGATAGGCGGCGCGCAATGCCAGAATGATCGCGCCGAGAATTGCGGCGATCTCCAGAAAGTCGCTTGGCCATGGCAGGAAGAAATCCACCGTACCCATCAGGATCATCAGCCCCAGGGCCACCGGATAAAAACCCGCATCGATCATCGACAGGATCAGACGGCCGATGAAAATCAGTGCAACGGCCGCGGCGAACACATGCCAGCGCGTTGTTATGCCCTCGCCGCCGGCATAGTCGACCAGCCTGAAGCCGACAAAAGGCAAAGCGAGAATGCCGGCGATGGCGGCGGCGAACGCTGCGTCACGCAGGGCGCGGACGAGATGGCTGGCGGACATGACTCAGACCTTCTCGATCTCAGGCCGCCCGAGCAATCCGCTGGGGCGGAAGACCAGGACCAGAACCAGGATCGCGAACGCGGCGACGTCCTTATAGGCGGCATCCGCGTAACCCGACCAAAACGATTCGACTAGCCCCAGAACCAACCCGCCGAGCAGCGCGCCGGGTAGCGAGCCGATCCCCCCTAACACGGCGGCGGTGAAGGCCTTCATCCCCGCCAGGAAGCCGATGGCGAAGTCGATGAAGCCGTAATAAAGGACCACCATCACCCCCGCGACCGCCGCCAGCACCGCGCCGACGACGAAGGTGATCGAAATAGTGCGGTCGGCATTGATCCCGCATAGGGCAGCCATCACCGGATCTGCCGCCGTTGCACGTTGCGCGCGGCCAAGTTCGGTGCGTTGGATCACAAAGGTCAGCCCGATCATCAGCACGGTGGTCAACAAGAACACGACGATCTGAAACTTGCTGATCCCCACATCGAAGCCGTTATCGCCGTGCATCAGCACATAACCGCCATGGATCAGCGGCTGCAGCGTCTTCACCCGCCCGCCCTGGGTCAGCTGCACATATTGCTGGAGCAGGATCGACAGACCGATGGCGGAGATCAGCGGCGCCAGACGCGGCGCGTTGCGCAGCGGGCGGTAAATCAGCCGTTCGATGGTCCAGCCATAGACACCGGCCACGATCATCGAAGCCAAGATGATCAGGATAAGAAGAATCGGCACCGACGCGATTCCGGCGGTCGTGAAAACCAGTAGCGCGATCAACCCGACGAACGCGCCGATCATATACACCTCGCCGTGCGCGAAGTTGATCATCCCGACAATGCCGTAGACCATCGTGTAGCCGATCGCGATCAGCCCGTAGATCGCGCCGAGCGTAAGGCCGTTGATAAGTTGCTGGAGGAAATACGCCATCAGAAGGCCGAAAGCGGTTTGTTACGGCCGGCGCGGTCTATCGGCATCGAGCTTGGGAATTTTCTGTGAAAAGCACGCTGCAAGTCCTTGAGGCGTCGAGAAGAACTGTGAGCCATCTAGCGCATAATTCCTATGCAAAAATAGAGGGGCTTTGAAGGCCATTTTCTCTTTTCATCGAAATCGGTTGGGCCTATATGCCCAACCACTCGCACGCGCACGTGCCCCTGGCCCTCGTCGGAAACGGTTTTCGACCTGGGGTTTATGCAACGACGTAACGCGTATCTTCTGACCGTCCCTTAAGCAAGGCGGCACGTTGGAGGTTACGATGTTTGATGTTGTTGTCCGTGGGCAGAAGCCCACTGTCATACGCCAAGATCTGCCCGCTCGTGGTCCATCCGGTTCAAAATCGGTGAAATGGCCACGATGGCCCTCGCGCAAGAAATCGCGCGCCCCTCGCCGCGGCTGAACAGACCGCTTCCTTACATATTTCAAGGCTTACGGGAGCCTGGTCGCTGTAAAGGCGCTCAGGAAGGCACATGACTCACAAAATTGCGCAGTTTCTGGAAGAGCGACGACCGGCCACGCCGTGTCTCGTGTTCGACCTGGATGTGGTCGAGGACAATTATCTTGAGATGCACCGGGCCTTGCCGGATGCACAGATTTACTATGCCGTGAAAGCCAATCCAGCGCCGGAAATCCTGGAGCGGCTGGCCCGCCTGGGTTCGCGCTTCGACACAGCCAGCGTCGCGGAGATCCGCATGGCGCTAGCCGCCGGCGCCCGGCCCGAGCACATCTCGTTCGGCAACACGATCAAGAAGCAGGCCGATATCGCGACAGCCTATGCGCTGGGCGTGCGGCTTTATGCGTTCGACAGCGAGGCCGAGCTGGACAAGCTGGCCGCGTCCGCGCCGGGCTCCAGCGTGTTCTGCCGTATCCTCACCTCCGGTGTCGGCGCCGACTGGCCGTTGTCGCGTAAGTTCGGTTGCGACGTCGAAATGGCGGAAGCGCTTCTGGAATCCGCGCCGAGGAAGGGCCTGACCCCGATCGGCGTGTCGTTCCATGTCGGCTCGCAGCAGCGCGATCCCGATCAGTGGGACAATGCGCTGGCGTCGACCGCCGAGCTGTTTCGTCGGCTTGAGGCCAAGGGCGTGCACCTGACGCTGGTCAATCTCGGCGGTGGTTTTCCGACCAAATATCGCCGCGAGATCCCGAACGCCGCAGCCTATGGCGGCGCGATCCTGCAGTCGCTTGCGCAACATTTCGGCAACAAGATTCCGAACACGATCATCGAGCCGGGCCGTGGCATGGTCGGCAATGCCGGCATCATCCAAACCGAGGTGGTGCTGATCGCCCGCAAGTCCGCAAACGACGATCGCCGCTGGGTGTTCCTCGACATCGGCAAGTTCGGTGGCCTGGCCGAAACAATGGACGAGGCGATCCAATACCCGATCACCTCGACCCGCCAGGGCGAGACCGAAGCCGTGATCCTGGCCGGTCCGACGTGCGACAGCGCCGACGTACTGTATGAAAAGGCGGACTATCGGCTGCCGTTGTCGCTGGAAATCGGTGACAAGCTGGAAATCAAGGCGACCGGCGCCTATACGACCACCTATTCGGCGGTCGCTTTCAATGGCTTCCAGCCGCTGGAAGCCTATTACATCTGATCGACAGGGCGTGGGTTCCCCGGAACCCACGCCCTTTTTTAACCGAGCAGTTTTTCGACGGCGCTCGTGAATTTGGCGGAGCCCGGCGCCGTCATCGACGAATACCAATCGACGAACCGGCCATCCGGCCCGATCAGATATTTATAGAAATTCCAATGCGGCTTGCCCCAGAAGCCGCCTTTCGCACCCAGCCATTGAAACAGCGGGTGCGCCTCTGGCCCTTTGACATGAGTCTTTTCCGTAAGCGGAAAATCGACGCCGAACCGCACCTGGCAAAATCCCTGGATTTCGCTGGCCGAGCCCGGCTCCTGCCCGCCGAAATCGTTGGACGGCACGCCGAGCACCACCAGCCCCTGTTCGCGCTTTGCCTTCCACAGCGCCTCCAGCCCCTCATATTGCGGGGTGAAGCCGCATTTCGACGCCGTGTTCACGATCACCATCGGCTTGCCGGCGAACTGCGACAGCGGCATCGGCTTGCCTTCCAGCGATTTGAAGGTGAAGGCGTAGGCGGAGTCGGGCGTTGTTTCGGTCATGGTTCCCCTCGGTCGAATTCCCCCAAAAGATGCCGTGCAATCCGGCCCTTGTCACGGATCAAATAAGCCCGAGGGACTTCAGCTCCTTCAGCATCTCGTCCGGCGGCAGCTCGCCGTCCGCACCGGCCACAAGATCGGCCGGCGCATCGTCCGGCTTCAGATAGCGCCAGCCCTGGAAGGGGCCGCGCGGAGTCGGCACGACGGGGACGATTTCCGGGTCAAGGCGGAACAGGCAATATTTCCGCCCCTCGCCGTCCAGTTCCTGGTCGAAACCGAGGAGTTTCTGGCGGCAGCGGATTACGCCCTGAACGACCCAATAGAGCGAGCCGTCCTCAGCGCCGGGCTGGACCGGCTTGTGCCGGGTAAAAGCGCGCCGGATCGACATTTCGCCCCGCGCCTCAGCTCGGGCACGTTGCCATGCCGCGATATGGGCGACGTCCTGGGCACCGACGGCAAGCTTGATGATATGTATCGTCATGGCGCGCGTGCTATTTCCAACCGAGGGTCATATTGCAGTGGATATTGAATTGAGGATCGGCGCATGAAAATGGAAGGCCGTTCAGGGATCGTCATCCTCGTCGTGATTGCCGTCGTCGGCATCAGCGGGATTATCGAGGCCCTGCCCCATGCCAGCGAATCTGTTGGTGATCTGGCGATCGATGCCGCGATTCTGGCCTTGGTCATTGCCGTTTGCGTGCTGCTGAACCGGCTGTTCGGTAAGCGGCGCCGCGCCCGATAGGCCGTTCAGCCTGCCTGGTCGCCCGCAACCTGGGCATCGACGGTCGCGACCGCGGAAACGTTGACGATCCCACGTACCGTGACCGACGGCGTCAGAATATGGACCGGCTTTGCCGCACCGAGCAATATCGGGCCGATCGGCTGAGCCTCACCCACCACCTTCAGCATATTGACGGCGATATTTGCGGCATCGAGCGTCGGCATAATCAGAAGGTTAGCCACCCCCTTCAGGCGTGAGTTGGGAAATATCTCTTTCCTGATTTCCTCCGACAGCGCGGAATCGGCCGCCATTTCGCCCTCGATCTCAAGATCCGGTGCCAAGGCGGAGATTTCGACCAGCGCGCGGCGCATCTTTTCGGCCGGCGGGTCGTCGTGGGTCCCGAAATCGGAATGCGACAACAAGGCCACCTTCGGCTCCAGTCCGAATCGGCGCACCCATTCCGCCGCCATGATCGTCATTTCCGCGATCTGGCTGGGGCTGGGGTCGTATGAGACATAGGTATCGCACATAAATAGCGGCTGATCGTCCAGCACGACGACGGACAAGGCGGCGGCCGTACGCGTCCCCGGCTTCAACCCGATGACATTGATGACGTGGCGGAAATGGCGGCGATATTGACCGACCGTGCCGCAGATCATGGCGTCGCCCTCGTCCTTGCGCAGCAGCATCGCAGCGATGACAGTGTTGCTGGTGCGGAGCACCGTGCGCGCCAGCGCGGGGGACGTGCCGCGCCGTTCCATGATCTGGTGATAGTCGCGCCAATATTCGTTGTAGCGGCGGTCATTCTCGGGATCGACCAAATCCGCTTGGTCGCCGAGCTGGATGCGCAGCCCGAGGCGTTTCATCCGGACGCGGACGATCTCCGCACGGCCGACCAGCACGGGCCGGCCGATGCCTTCATCGACCACGACCTGCGCGGCGCGCAGCACTTTCTCTTCCTCGCCCTCGGCAAAGATGATGCGTTTTGGCGCTCGCTTCGCGCGATTGAACAGCGGGCGCATGACCATGGCCGACCGAAAGACAACGACGCCGAGCTTTTCCCGATAGGCGTCGAAATCGGCGATCGGCCGGGTGGCGACGCCACTGTCCATCGCCGCCTTCGCCACCGCAGGCGCCAGTTTCAGAATCAGGCGCGGATCGAACGGCTTGGGGATCAGATATTCCGGCCCGAAGGCCGACGGCTGCTCGCCATAGGCCGTGGCAACGACGTCGCTGGCCTCGACCTGCGCCAACTCGGCGAGGGCGTGAACGCAGGCCAGCTTCATCTCTTCGTTAATCGCCGTCGCGCCGACATCCAGGGCGCCTCGGAAAATAAAGGGAAAGCAAAGGACGTTATTGACCTGGTTCGGGTAATCCGACCGGCCCGTCGCCATGATCGCATCGGGCCGCACCGCTTTGACCAGTTCCGGCAGGATCTCCGGCGTCGGATTGGCCAATGCCAACACGAGCGGATTGGGCGCCATCGCCTTGATCATATCCTGGGTCACGACGCCGCCGGCCGATAGGCCGAGAAAGATATCCGCGCCGTCCATAACTTCGCTCAACGTGCGGGCGTTGGTCTCAGTGGCATAGCGCGCTTTGCGCGGGTCCATCAGCTCCGTCCGGCCCTTATAGACCACACCGACGATATCGGTGACCGTTACATTGCCAACCGGCAGCCCCATATTGACCAGCAGGTCCATGCAGCTGAGCGCGGCGGCGCCGGCCCCCGACGCCACAAGTTTCACGTCCGCCAGCCTGCGGCCGGAAATCTTCAACCAGTTGACCACCGCTGCTGCTACGATGATCGCGGTGCCGTGCTGGTCGTCGTGAAAAACCGGTATCTTCATCCGGCGCTTTAGTTCGGTTTCGACCTCGAAGCACTCGGGGGCCTTGATATCCTCGAGGTTGATCGCGCCGAAACTGGGTTCCAGCGACGCGATGATGTCGATCAGCTTTCGCGGATCGTTCTCGGCGATCTCGATATCGATCGCATCCAGCCCGGCGAATTTCTTGAAGAGAACTGCCTTGCCCTCCATCACCGGCTTCGCGGCCAACGGCCCGATCGCGCCCAGGCCCAGCACCGCGGTACCGTTGGTGATGACCGCGACCAGGTTGCCACGGGCTGTTAAATTGCTTGCCTGCGCGGGATCGGCGGCGATCGCGCGAGACGCCGCAGCAACGCCGGGCGAATAGGCCAGCGCCAGATCCCGCTGCGTCATCAGCGGTTTGGTTGGGGTTATCGAGATTTTACCCGGCGTCGGCGTCGTATGGTAGGCAAGCGCGGCTTCGTCGAGACTATCGGTCATCGCGATCTCTCAAATGCGTAAGCCGCCCTATTCGGGCGGCCTACTCTTTCGTTCCTCAGATTCCTCCCGGCGAATTTATCGACGGCAGAGCGCCTTATTCGACGAGACGCTTCCAGAAACCGCGCCGCGGTTGCGGTGGCGGCTGGTTGACGGTCTCGTACTCGCGGGCAACCGGTGCTTTCGGAGCCGGCGGCTCAGGGACAGATTCCGGTTCAGCCGGTTGCTCTGCCACAACTTCCGCGGCGGGTTCAGGCTCCGCAGCTACCGGAGCGGCTTCTGGCACGGAAGCCGGCTCGGGCTCGGGCGGCTCAGCGGCAGCGGTGTCGGCGGTGTCGGCGGTAGGTTCCGCAGCCGCAACAGGTTCCTCAGCAACCACGTCGGTAGCGGCCTGCTCGTCCGACGGCGGCAGCGTATCGTCGTCGCCACGGCGTGTCCGGCCGCGGCCCCCACGGCGGCCACGGCGGCGGCGGCGCGCATTGGCCTCCTCGGCTGTTTCGGCCGTTTCCGTCTCGCCTTGATCGGCGGCGGCAGCGGTTCCTTCCGACAGTTCGGCCGCTTCGTGCTCCAGCTCTTCTCCGGTGGCTTCTTCCGTCGATCCGGCCTCAGCGGCCGGCTCCGTCTCGTCCGAGTCAGACTGCGGCCGGAACTCGCCTTGCTGTCCATCCTCGGAGCGTCCGCCCCGGCGGCGGCGATTGCGGCGACGTTTGCGGCGCGGCTCGCCACCTTCGGCGCCGCCCGCACCACCACCGGCATTCTCACGCGTCGCAGGCGTCGTCTCCTCGGACTCTTCCTCCTCCTCGATATCATCCTCAATATCGATGACCGCCATCGTTGCCGGGACGGTCGGGGCGGGCAATTCGGTACCAGGCGCCTTGGGTCGCAGCCGTTCGATGCGGTGCTCGGGCGCGATCAGGCTGTCGTCGGCCTGAACGCGCACGGCAAAGCCGTAACGCGCCTCGATCTCGATCAGCGTGCTGCGCTTTTGGTTGAGGATATAGAGTGCGATGTTGCCGGCGACCGTGATGGAAATTTCTGCCGCGCGCTGCTTGATTCCCTCTTCCTCGATTGCCCGCAATACAAGGAGTGAGGCCGATTCGATCGACCGCACCAAGCCGGTGCCGAGGCAATGGGCGCAGGTATGGAAGTGGGTTTCGATCAGACTGGGATGCAACCGCTGGCGCGACAGTTCCAACAGACCGAAGGGTGAAATCCGCCCGACCTGGATGCGCGCACGATCGTTCTTCATCGCCTCTTTCAGGCGACGCTCAACCTGCCCGTCGTGACGTGGCTCATCCATGTCGATGAAATCGATGACGATCAGGCCGCCCATGTCGCGCAGGCGCAACTGCCGGGCAATTTCGTCCGCCGCCTCGCAATTGGTCTTCAGCGCGGTTTCTTCGATGTTGCGTTCGCGCGTCGACCGGCCGGAGTTCACATCGATCGAGACAAGCGCCTCGGTCTGGTTGATGACGATGTACCCGCCCGATTTCAGATGGGCGACCGGGTTGTGGATGATGTCGATCTGGCTTTCGACCTGATAGCGGAAGAAGAGCGGGATCGACGGGTCGCGATAGGGCTGCACGCGCTTGGCGTGGCTGGGCATCAGCATGCGCATGAAGTCCTTGGCCTGGCGGTATCCTTCCTCGCCGGCGATCTCGATCGAATCGATGTCGCGCGAATAGAGGTCGCGGATGGCCCGCTTGACCAAGTTGCCTTCTTCGTAGATCAGCGCCGGCGCGGTCGATTCCAGCGTCAGCGTGCGGATGTTCTCCCAAAGCCGCAGCAGATATTCGAGATCGCGCTTGATTTCCGCCTTCGAACGCTCGACACCCGCCGTGCGCAGGATAACCGACATGCCATCGGGCACCTCCAGGTCGGAAATCAGTTCCTTCATCCGCTTGCGGTCGGTCGGATTGGCGATCTTGCGGCTGACGCCGCCACCGCGCGAAGTATTGGGCATCAGCACGCAATAGCGGCCGGGCAACGACAGGAAGGTCGTGACGGCGGCGCCCTTGTTGCCGCGCTCTTCCTTCGACACCTGCACCAGCATGATTTGCCGGCGTTTGATGACTTCCTGGATTTTGTAATGCTGCTGCTGCGAGCGGCGGCGGCGCTGGACCTCCTCAACCTCATCACCGCCGACGACGTCAACGGTTACCGGCTGCTCTTCCGCCGTTCCGGCTTCGCCGTTTGGAATGTCATCCGAGGCAAACCGTTCGTGCTGCTCCGCGACTTCGTGATCCGCCGCATCCGTATGCGCCGGCGCCTCTTCCTGGGTGGCGGCTGTCGCGTCGTCCGCAAAGTTCTCTTCGTGGGCTTCGCTCTCAACCGGCGCATCTTCGGTTATGACCGGATCGGCGGCGGCGGCTTCCGGCATTGCATCGCCGGCATCTTCCGACGTTTCGGCGTTGGCTTCGGCCGACACGTCCGCCGCATCGTGGTCGACGGTTTCGGTGCGACGCGGACGGCGGTTTCGCCGGGGTTCCGGCTCGTCGTCGTAGGACGGGCGGTCGCCGACCGGAATACGGTAATAGTCAGGGTGAATTTCCGGGAAGGGCAGAAACCCGTGGCGGTTGCCGCCATATTCGACGAAGGCGGCCTGTAGGGATGGTTCGACCCGCGTCACCTTGGCCAGGTAGATGTTGCTTTTGATCTGGCGGCGGGCCGCCATTTCGAAATCGAACTCTTCCAGGCGCGTTCCATCGACCACCGCAACCCGCGTTTCCTCGGGATGGGTCGCATCGATCAGCATTCTTTTTGTCATCGTAAATCCTCAAGAGGGTTACCCCCGCCACCCCTGCGACAAACAGGTAGCGTCGGACCCTCAGCTAGCAGCGTCCCTCATTCGACTCGATGCCCGACAAACGGCGCTCAATAAGCGGCCAGGGCGGGCTCGTCATCGAAAGCCGGCAAAAAGCCGGTTCCGCTGCGATTGAACACAAAACTCAATGGAGGTTTCGTGGGCTTGGCCGGCTCCCCTAGCCGCTGCCGCTCCATGCCATCCAGGATAGATGGGAGGACTGCAGCGAAATGGGAGTCACGCGGCCGCCACGTAACACTCCGTGTCGCACCTTGCACCATAGCCTGTGGTTCGACCGGGCTCAATGTTTCATTTCAAATCGGAAAATTAATCCGCAATCCCGCCACAATGCAGGTTTAGCGCGACAAGATGAGAGCGAATCTGATAGAATCAACCTAACAATCTGACAAACCTGAAAACTGCTGCTGAGTCGACGATGAGCGGGATCGTAAATCGGTATCTGCGCGGGCTTATCCTGTGCATCGGCTTAATTGGAATCGTCGCATTGCCCGCTGTCGCGCGCGGCGCGGCGCTATTCGATGTGCGGCTGACGGCCAATAGCGCCGGCACCGAGATCGTGCTGGCCTTGGCCCAACCAGCCGCCTTCCATGTCGGCGTCGAGGCCGCGGGCGGCACCCCTGGACGGATTACCGCGGATTTCGCATCGATCAACCTGATACCGGGCACAGCCGTCAGCCGAGGCATCGGCCTGATCAAGACATATCATGCGGAACCGCTGCCCGGTGGAGGGGTTCGGCTGGTTCTCGAGCTCGCGCGCCCGGCTGTCATCACTGCAACCCACGCGTTGCCCGCAGCCGCCGGCAAACCGGCGCGCGTCGTGATAGACTTGGCCGCGAACAACGGTCCCGCGGCACAGACCGCATCCGTCGCGCCCGCACGGGTTGAGCCACAGCAGGACTACCTTCGGGCGCCGCAACCGGATGCCATTGCGTCGTTGCTCCGAGAGCCGGAACGCCCTGCGGCGCCTGTCCAGCCGGTCAAGCCGGCCAAGATCGTCGCGCCACCGCCGGAGCCGTTATTGGAACCTGAGCCAAAAGCCGTTCCAGCGGTCGCCGTCGTTGACCCACCGCCACGTGCGGCAGGCAAGCGATCGATTGCATCGATTATCTCGCCCAAACGCACAATCGTTATCGACGCCGGGCATGGCGGCATCGACCCCGGCGCGGAGAGTATCGCCGGATACCACGAAAAGGAGATCACGCTGGCAACCGCGCGGATATTGCGCCAGGCATTGGAGCAGACCGGCCGCTACAATGTCGTGATGACGCGCGACAGCGATGTTTATCTGAAGCTGCATGAGCGGGTGGCGCGAGCACGGTCCGCACATGGCAACCTGTTCATCTCGCTGCACGCCGATTCCGTAGCCGACGCCGGTATGCAGACCGCGTCTGCCCGGACAACGCGCGGTGCCTCGATCTACACCTTGTCGGAAACCGCATCGGACACGGAAAGCGAAAAATACGCGCAGCGTGAAAACCGTGCCGATGCGATCGGCGGCGTGGACCTGGGCGACCAGAACGACGACGTGGCGGGCATTCTGGTCGATCTGACAGTCCGCGAGACCGTCAACGACGGCAATCGTTTGGCCAATATGATGGTCGACGCGCTGGAAAATCAGGGAGTCGGCGTATTGCCGACCACACCCCATCGCTCCGCCGGATTCGCGGTCCTGAAATCACCCGATATCCCGTCGATCCTGATCGAGATGGGGTATTTGTCCGACATGTCCGACGCCCGCGCGTTGGCCGACCCGCGTCATCAGCAGCAGATTGCCCGCGCAATCGTCGATGGCGTGGATCGCTATTTCAACTGGTTGCAGGTTTCCCGGTCTTGAGTCTGCGCTATTGAGCCCAGTGGAATCGGCCTGCCTGTTATGAGAAAATTCCGTCTGCCTCCGGAATAGGCGCGGGATACAAACCGTTTAATGATCATGAAATTCAATAGGGGACGCTGTCGCCCGGCCGTCATCGCCACGGCCATGCTCGTCAGCATGTCGGCAACGCCTTCCCGGGCGCAGGCCATGCCGCCAATCGAGATCTATGGCAAGCTTCCGTCGATCGAAGCGCCGCGTTTGTCGCCCGATGGAAATTTCATCGCCCTGCTGTCGTCGGTGCACGGGCGGCGATGCCTGCTCATTCGTGGCCTTGGGCCCGACCGCCGGAGTCACGGCATCTGCCCTGGCAGCTTCGAGGTACGGTCGTTCACCTGGAAGACAAGTGAACGGCTGATCGTCGAGGTCTATTCGCAAAGCCGGTCAGCCGGCGACGAACTCCGCACAGACAGCAAACTGCTATCGGTCGATTTAAACGGCCGGAACGTGGTGCCGCTTGCGGAGGCGCGCAGCGAGAAAGCCGTGGATTTCGGCCAGGACCGCATCGTCGATATTCTTCCCGCCGACCCGACTCATGTGCTGGTTGCGACATCGACATCCGATGCGGCGTCACCCGACGTTCTGAAGGTTGATGTGGAAAACGGACGGCGGCGGCTTGTGGTAGCCGGGCAGGACCGGATCAGCAGTTGGAAAACCGACGGCGCGGGACATGTTCGGCTGGGTACGGCGGTCGAAGACGGGCTAGTCAAAATCTATTATCGGGACGATGACGACACCCCGTTCCGGTTGATCCGCCAGGTTCCGGCGGAGCGGGCCTCGACCTTCTCGGTCTTGGCATTGAGCGGCATTCCGCATCAACTCTATGTTTCCTCAACCCAGGCGACGGGGTACCGCGCAATCTATCCATACGATGTCGCGACCGATCGGCTGCTCGATGCCTATGCCTCGGTCCCGGGCACCGACGTCGATACACTGATCATGGATCGCGGCCAGCCGATGGGATACGGCTATACGATCGATGAGCCGACGCTTGTCTATACCGACCCCCTCTTTAAAGCGGACGCCGATCAGGTCCGGGCCGCGCTGCCGCAATTCCGCGCGATGGTCGTTGACGCGGCCGCCGGCGGCCAGCGCCTTTTAATTCTGGCGGCCGGCGGCAACCGGCCTGGCGCATATTTTCTGCTGACACGTACGGGCGACAAGGCGATCCTGGAGCTGCTCGGCGGGATCCGGCCAGAGATTCCCGATTCTGCGCTGGCGCCGGTAACACCGGTGACCTATCGCGCTCGCGACGGGTTGACGATCCATGGTTATGTGACGTTACCCCCGGGGCAATCGCTGAGTTCGGGCTCCACGCCGATCCCATTTGTGGTTTTGCCGCACGGCGGCCCGTCTGCGCGTGACGCGCTGGGTTTCGACTATTTGGCCCAAATGATCGCCAGCCGCGGCTACGGCGTCTTCCAGCCGAATTATCGCGGCTCGCGCGGTTATGGCGGCACCTTCGAAGAGGCAGGCTTCGCGCAGTGGGGCCTGAAGATGCAGGACGACGTCACCGACGGAACCCAGTGGCTGATCGATAAGAAATATGCCGATCCGCACCGGATCTGCATCGTCGGCTGGAGTTACGGCGGCTACACAGCCCTTATGGGCGCGATCAAGACACCGGACCTTTATCGTTGCGCCGCCAGCATGGCGGGCGTCACCGACCTTCGGCGGCGGCTGGACCGCGCAAACCAATCCCGCTTCGCCGACCTGAACTTGCCGCGATTCGACAGCGACCCGGCGATTATCGCCGCCAACTCGCCTGTCCTGCACGCCGACAAGATCCACATTCCGATCTTGCTGGCGCACGGCCGGCGCGATTTTACGGTTTCGGTAGAAGACAGTCAGGCGATGGAGGCGGCGCTGCGCCAGGCCGGAAAATCAGTCCGTGCACTGTATTTCGACGATGACGACCACTATCTGTTCCGCGAAGACGATCGGATCGCTTTCCTGAAAGCCGTCGACCAATTTTTGGCCGAGAATCTGGGACAGGGTGTTTCGGTCGCACAGGGTATGACGGCGACGAACTAGCGCCGTCCGTCGGGGTTCGGTATCATCGGGCAGTTTCCAAGGGATACCGGCGTGATGCGCTTTATTTTGATCGGGCTGTCGGCCCTGGGCATTCTGATGGCCGGCGGCATCGTAGCCATCTATCTGGTTTTGCAGCACTACAGTGTCGGGCTGCCCGATTACAGTGCTCTCAAGGACTATAAGCCCAAGGTCGTAACCCGTATCCATGCCGGTGACGGCGAGCTGCTGGCCGAATTCTCGACCGAAAAACGAATCTTCGTTCCGGTCGGCTCAATCCCCAAGCAGGTCAAAGAGGCGTTCATCGCGGCCGAAGATAAGAACTTCTACCAGCATAACGGGGTGGACCCCGAAGGAATCATGCGGGCGGCGATCACCGACCTGAAGAACCTGCATTCGGAGAAGCGCCCGGTTGGCGCATCGACGATCACCCAACAAGTGGCCCGCAACTTTCTTTTGACCAACGAAGTCTCGATCGCGCGCAAGGTCAAGGAAATGATCCTGGCCTATCGCATCGAACAGACGCTGTCGAAAGACCAGATTCTTGAGCTGTATCTGAACGAGATCTATCTCGGCCTGAATTCCTATGGCGTGGCCGCCGCCGCGCTGGATTATTTCAACAAGCCGCTGGACGAACTGACGGTCGCCGAGGTGTCGTTCCTGGCCGCCATTCCGAAGAATCCGAACAAATATTTCCGCGAGAAGAATCACGATGCGGCGTTGGAGCGGCGCAACTACGTGATCAATCGGATGCTTGAAGACAGGTACATTACGCAGGCGCAGGCGACCGAGGCGATCAACACGCCGCTCGCCTTCCACCCGCCGGCCGATACGCAGCTTGTCCCCGCCGGCCACTTCACTGAAGAGGTTCGGCGCGAGCTGTTCGCGGCATATGGCAAGGAAGGACTGTATGGCGGCGGCCTGTCGGTGCGAACGACCTTGGATCCGAAACTCCAGGCGATTGCGGTGCGGTCGTTGCGCGACGGTCTGGTGTCATACGACGAACGCCATGGGTGGCGCGGACCGGTGACCCACCTGCCGAACATGAACTCATGGCCGGAACAGCTGTCCAAGGTGCCGCCACCCGACGGGTCAGAGACATGGCGGCTGGCGGCGGTGATCGACGCTGGCGCCGATACCGTGAAGGTCGGTTTTTCCGACAAGACGACAACAGAGCTGGCGATGGCCGACATGCGCTGGACCGGCAAGGCTAAGGCGAACCAGTTGCTGCAGATCGGCGACGTCGTGCTGACGCAACTGGTGCCGGTCATCGCCAAGGCCGACGAGAAGAAAGGCGATAAGAGGAAGGCTGTGGAGGCCAAACCGGCGGCCGAAACCGCCCCGGCAATGCACTATGTTCTGCGGCAGATGCCGGCCGTGAACGGCGCCGTGGTCGCACTCGACCCGCATACCGGCCGTGTCTTGGCACTGGTCGGCGGCATGAGTTATGAATCGAGCGAGTTCGACCGCGCCACCCAGGCGATGCGGCAGCCGGGATCGAGCTTCAAACCCTTTGTCTTTCTGGCCGCGCTCGACAGCGGTTTTACCCCATCGACCATCGTGCTGGACGCGCCGATCGAGATCGATCAGGGTCCGGGCCTGCCATTGTGGAAGCCGGTCAATTTCGACCACGAATTCCTGGGGCCGCTGCCGTTACGGGTGGCGCTGGAGAAGTCGCTGGATACTGCGACCGTGCGCGTAGGACAGGCGGTCGGCATGCCCAAGGTTGTCGACTACGCCAAGAAGTTCGGCATATCGGACAATCTGCCGCCCTTCATCTCCAGTGTGATCGGCGCCGGCGAAACCACGTTGATGCGGATGGTCACCGCCTATGCCGAGATCGACAACGGCGGGAAGAAAATCGTGCCGACCCTGATCGATCGGGTGCAGGACCGGGAAGGCAAGACGCTGTTCCGCCACGACGCGCGCACCTGCACAGGCTGTACGAATGTCGATTGGACGAACCAGGCGGCACCCCAAATCCCCGACAATCGGCCGGAGATCCAGGATCCGCGCACCGCTTATCAGATGGTCGAGATGTTACAGGGCGTGGTGCTGCGCGGCACGGCGCGTTCGCTGGCATCGATCGATTATCCGATGGCCGGGAAGACCGGGACGACCAACGATGCCAAGGATCTTTGGTTCCTGGGCTTTACGCCCAATCTCGTCGTCGGCGTATTCGTGGGTTATGACGAACCGAAATCGCTCGGCAAACGCGAGCAGGGCGCCTCGGTTGCCGTGCCGATCTTCAAGGAATTCATGGAGTCGGCACTGGTCGGAAAATTGCCGGTACCGTTCAAGGTTCCGCCGGGCCTGCGCATGGTCCGTATCGATGCGGTGAGCGCCCAGCCGACCAGCTCGAGCGACCCGGCGGCGATCTGGGCGGCGTTCCTGCCGGGGACAGAACCAGGGAGCGACCATCCGTTGCCGCCCGGCGCCGACGTGTTGACCAACGCCGGATCGCAGAACGTGCCGTCCGCCACGACCGGCACGGGCGGTATTTACTGAACGCGGAAAAGTGCCGCCTTTTCGTTAGCTGAATGGGATAGACCGATGACCGATGTCCTGATCGATGCCGCGAACGGCGGCCAGTTCAGCGCCTATCTGGCCGAACCGGGAGGCACGGCGAAAGCTCCGGGCATGATCGTGATCCAGGAGATATTCGGCGTTAACGCCAATGTCCGCGCGATCTGCGACGCGTATGCGCGCGACGGCTATATTGCGATCGCTCCCGACCTGTTCTGGCGGCAAGAACCTGGCGTGCAGTTGGATTCCACGACTAAGGAAGGCTGGGCTCGAGCGATGGAGTTCTTCCAGGGATTCAGCGAAACCAAGGGCGTGGAAGATTTGATCGCGACCTTGGGCTGGCTGCGCGATCACCCGCGCGTGACCAACAAGGTAGGCGACGTCGGCTACTGCCTGGGTGGGAAGCTGGCTTATCTGATGTCGACCCGGTCCGACACGGACGCGTCGGTCGGCTATTACGGCGTCGGCATCGAGGGCAGCATTGGCGAGGCCGGCGCGATCACCAAGCCGCTACTGCTCCACGCGGCCGAGAAAGACGGGTTCTCCTCGCCCGAGGCGCAGAAGCAAATCCGCGAAGGTCTGGCGCCCATCGTTCATGCAACCGTCGAAACCTATACCGGCGTCGATCACGCCTTTGCCCGTAAAGGCGGCGAACATTACGAACGCAAGGCCGCGGAATTGGCTGACCGGCGCACCGCCGATTTCTTCGCCAAGAACCTGAAAGGCTGAGCCATGAAGGTCCCGGCGATCCGCGTCCACGAAACCGGCGGTCCGGAGGTCCTGCGGATTGAAGAAATCGAGGTCGGCGATCCCGGGGCGGGTCAGTTGCGCATCCGCCAGACCGCCATCGGCGTCAACTTCATCGACACCTATTTTCGGACCGGACTTTACCAGAACCCTCTGCCGTTCACAGCGGGCCAGGAGGCGGCCGGCGTGGTCGAGGCCATCGGCGAAGGCGTTCAGGACGTGCACGTCGGCGACCGCGTCGCCTATGCCGGCGGACCGATCGGCGCTTATGTGGGGACGCGCCTCTTTCCTGCCGAAAAGGTGGTCTTGCTGCCGGACTGGATCGACGACCGAACGGCAGTGTCGCTGCTGCTGAAAGGCATGACAGCGGAATATTTGCTGCACCGTACCTATGCGGTTCAGAAGGGCGACTGGATCCTCGTGCATGCGGCGGCCGGGGCGACTGGCGGCCTGCTGTGCCAATGGGGCAACTTCCTGGGCGCGCATGTCATCGGATCGGTGGGCAGCGCGCGCAAGGTTCCGGTCGCTGAAGCCAATGGCGCGGAAAAGACCGTCGTTACCGATGACCCCGGCTGGCCGAAGAAAGTTCGCGATTTCACCGATGGCGCCGGTGTTCGCGTGGTCTATGACGGGGTCGGCGCGGCGACATTCGATGGCTCGCTGGAGAGCTTGCAGACACGTGGCCTGATGGTTTCGTTCGGCAACGCATCGGGCGCGGTGCCGCCCCTCGCAATCTCACGCCTGACCGATCGCGGATCCTTGTTTCTGACCCGGCCGACGCTGCGCGATCACACGGCGACCCGCAAGGATTTGACGGAGTCTGCGGCCGCTCTATTCGACGTCGTCCATCGCGGCGCGGTCAAGGCGAACATTGCCAAGATCTTCCCACTGGCCGAAGCCGCCGAGGCGCACCGCGCGATCGAGAGCCGGGCGGTAACCGGCAGCGTCATTCTGATCCCTTAAGCGGCACCGCGCGCGGCGAATTCGGCACAAGTCGCGCTCGCCGCCAGATACCGGTCGTGACGCGCGCAGAGCCCGTCATCGGCGCAAAACGAGGCATAGCCTGAACTGAAACTCGTCAGGCCGGGAAAGCTTGATTCCAGGTGGGCCGGGTCGTTGCGGAAATGGGCGCAGTCCCCGCACCGGTTGCTGGTTTCCTTATGAGTGGGGCGGAATATCATCGCGTCAGATTCTGCCAGTGAGACGCGAAGACATAGGCTGACAGGATAAAACCCAGGATGACATTCACGATTACGCCGGTGCTGAACGCCAGGAAGGGCTTGCGGCCCGCGCTGGCCAATTCGCGGAACCGGGTGGTAAGGCCGATGCTGAGAAAGCAGAAGATGAAGGCCCAGCTGCGCAAATCCTTGATCGGCCCGACCAGGACCGGAACGACTGATTTATTGTAGTCCGCCAAGCTGTATGCGCTGGTCGCCCAGGTGATAAGCGCAGACGCGATCACGAAGCCGATGACGAATTTCGGAAAGCGCGACCAGATTTGCGACGCGGCCGGGCGTTGATCCGCGCCGGTCGCTTCCCACCGGGTGGTCGCGATCACGGCCAGCACAAAGGCCCAGATGCCGATCCAAACGTCGCGGCCGACGACCTTCATCAAGGTGAAGGCGAAAACCGCCTGGTCGCTGGTGCCGGCGATGCCGGGCACCTGGCCCGCCAGATTGCCGTAGGACTGCGCCGCCGCCAGGCCGGCGGCGTCGGCAAATTCGGATGTGCCAATCCATGCACCGGCGATGCCCGTCGGTAAACCGAGCGCGCGGGAGACGAGGGGCAGCACAAAGATCATCACGATCGCCCACAAGATGACCGTCGTGATGGCAATCGGCGCATCTTCCTTCTTCGCCCCGACGGCGCCCGCGATAGCGATGGCAGCGGAAACACCGCACACCGCGCCCCCGGCGCCCAGCGTAGCGCACAATCGTCGATCCAGGCCCAGGAAACGCCCAGTCCAGAAGATGACCAGGAAGGTGGCGATTGACACGATCGAGGCTTGCAGGATCGCGACCGGCCCTGCCCAGGCGATCAGCGTAAGCGGTAAAGTCGCACCAAGCAGGACAATGCCGATCTTGACGTAAAATTCGACCCGGAATCCGGCATCGAAGCTACGCGGCAGACCCGCCAGATTGGAAATCAGCATCCCGACCAGCAATGCGACCAGCGGTGGCTCAAGGTTATATTTGTTGGCCTGGTCCCACTGCCCGATTGTGAAGATGACCAGACCCAGGGCATAGAGGAAGACAAAAGCTGGAATGAAGGCGGAAAGGCGGTGTCCGAGAATTTTGGCGCCGCCCCCGAGGATCATCAGCCAAAGCGCAAACTGGACCAGATAGCGAATGCCGTTTGCCCCGAAATGTGCCCAGAGCTGATCGAAATTCGACCATTTGGCGGGCGTAACGGCAACCCACTTCAAGTTGTCGCCGCCGGCGAACAGGGCATAGGCAATGAGCACGATGCCCAATCCGATCCAGATCGCCCACCAGTCTTCCTTGAGCCAGAGGTCGCTCCAGCCACCCCTACGAGGCGGCGCGCCCGCATCGATTGCGCTCATTTCCGGACTCCCTGAAGCTTTTATCGCCGTCGAGCCCGCAAGCTAATCAACATATAAAATTCAGTCAATATGTCAGATATACCAATAATATATGTTGTATTTAGACAGGAAAGGCCGGCGATCTTCCGCATCTTCGCGGAGGGCCGCCGGCCTTGGCTACTGGTTCATCGACTGGAAGAAGTCGGCGTTGTTCTTGGTGTGCTTCAGCTTGTCGAGGATGAATTCGACCGCGTCGGCCGTACCCATCGGATTGAGGATGCGGCGCAGGACCCACATCTTCGACAGCGTGCCCTTTTCGACCAGCAGCTCTTCCTTGCGGGTGCCGGATTTGGCGATGTCGATCGCCGGGAAAGTCCGCTTGTCCGCCAGCTTGCGGTCGAGCACGATTTCCGAGTTACCGGTGCCCTTGAACTCTTCGAAGATGACTTCGTCCATCCGGCTGCCGGTGTCGATCAGCGCGGTGGCGATGATGGTCAGGCTGCCACCCTGTTCGATATTGCGGGCCGCGCCGAAGAAGCGTTTGGGGCGTTGCAACGCGTTGGCGTCCACGCCGCCGGTCAGCACCTTGCCGGACGACGGCACGACGGTGTTGTAGGCACGAGCCAGACGCGTAATCGAATCCAGAAGGATGACGACATCGCGCTTGTGCTCCACCAGGCGTTTGGCCTTTTCGATCACCATTTCGGCGACTTGGACGTGACGCGTCGCCGGTTCGTCGAAGGTGGAGGAGACGACTTCACCCTTCACCGAACGCGCCATGTCGGTCACTTCCTCGGGGCGCTCATCGATCAGCAAAACGATCAGATAGGCGTCGGGATGATTGGCGGCGATGGCGGCTGCCACATTCTGCAGCATCACTGTCTTGCCGGTACGGGGCTGCGCGACGATCAGGGCGCGCTGTCCCATGCCGATCGGTGCCACCAGGTCCCAAACACGCAGGGTCATGTCCTTACGGGTCGGATCATCGATCTCAAGTGTGAACTTCCGCTCGGGATAAAGCGGAGTCAGGTTATCGAAATTGATCCGATGGCGAACCGCATCGGGATCTTCGAAATTGATCGTGTTGACCTTGAGCAATGCGAAGTAGCGCTCGCCGTCCTTGGGGGAGCGAATCTGCCCTTCGACCGTGTCGCCGGTGCGCAGGCCGAAGCGGCGCACCTGGCTGGGCGAGACATAGATGTCATCGGGACCGGCAAGGTAATTCTCTTCCGGCGAGCGGAGGAAACCGAAGCCGTCCTGCAGCACCTCGAGGACGCCCGATCCAAAGATCGGCACGTCGTTCTCGGCCAGCGTCTTCAGGATGGTGAACATCATATCCTGTTTGCGCAGCGAGCCTATATTCTCGATCTGCAGCTCCTCGGCGAACGCGAGTAGTTCCGCGGGAGACTTTTTCTTTAATTCAGCGAGATCCATTGATGCCTTGATAGGGATGTTTGGCGCGAGCCCTGGATGGAGTAAGGGCGAGGGCGCAAACGATTAGGTGGGAAAGTTATACGCCGACCAGACGGGGGCGCATTCAGTACGAATCGTGCGATATAATCAGCCGACGATACGCTTACTGAACCACAATTATGTCTCGCGGTTCCCGATGTCAATCCAGCCCGCCAGTTTATTTGCAACCCAGAACAGATTATCCATCAGAAACGCCCCGAACCGATGAGCCGTGACATGCCGAGCTTCGCCGAACGCCTCCTGGACCTGGCCGCCAATAGGTCG
This sequence comes from Alphaproteobacteria bacterium, assembly GCA_965276835.1. Classification (GTDB taxonomy): domain Bacteria; phylum Pseudomonadota; class Alphaproteobacteria; order BOG-932; family Roseiterribacteraceae; genus BOG-932. The sequence goes on along the minus strand of OZ255631.1, from coordinate 4,050,887 downwards.
CCACTTTGCGTCGGCATCGATCCGTCGACCGAGCTTCTGGCGCAATGGGGCTTACCCGCCAGCGCGGCCGGCGTCGGCGCGTTCTGCGATATCATGGTCGAGGCGATGGGCGAACGGATCGCCATCGTTAAACCTCAAGCAGCGTTCTTCGAACAATTCGGCCCGGACGGGATGCAGCAGCTGGCGCGGCTGGTCCGCAATGTTCAGGCGCATGGCGCGCTGGCACTGATCGACGTGAAGCGTGGCGACATCGGGCACACGCTGGACGCCTATGCCGACGCGACGATTGGGCCGGACAGCCCGTTCGGCGGCGACGCGATGACCGCCACCGCCTATATGGGGTTCGGCTCGCTTAAGCCCCTACTGGACAAGGCGGTTGCGCGCGGTTGCGGCGTATTCGTGGTGGTTCGGTCGTCGAACCCGGAGGGGCGAGTGCTGCAGGACGCGAAGCTGGCGGACGGACGATCCGTCGCAACGTCGTTGGCCGACGACATCACCGCCTATAATAGGTCCGTGGGTGATGGCGTCGGGCCGGTCGGCGCGGTCATGGGCGCGACGCTGGAAGGTGCTGCGACCGAAACCTTGGCCCATCTGCCGAACGCTCTTTTGCTTGCGCCCGGCATCGGTGCGCAGGGCGCGACGTTCGACGATTTGGCCCGCAACTTCGGCCCGGCTGCCCAGCGGGCGGTACCGGCGGTATCGCGCGGGATTTTGGGTAAGGGCCCATCTGTCGCGGCACTAACGGAAGCGATAGAGCGGCACTGCGAACAGGCGCTTCGGGCTAAGGCCTGAAGCCGCCGAACAGCATATCCGGCGCGCTGGTATTGTGATGCGAGGGGTATGGCCGGAAGAATGATACCGACAACGCGTCGGCTTCTTTGAAATCGAGTATCCGGTCGATCGAAGCCGGCTTGCCGGACGGCCAGACTGTGACGAAGGCAGTGTCGGATTTCGTCGGATAAACGAACATCGACCGAAGGGCCGCCCATGGCGTGGCCCCCACTGCTGTCGGTAAATCGACCGAAACGACCGTATGCGCCACCGAGGACTCGACGACCTTCAGCGTCCCCTCGCCGGTACGAAAGGCGAGCTTGAAAGACAGTGTTGGCCGGTCGAACTGCACCGACGACAGCGGCACATAGGGACGCTCGTCCTCGACAATAGGCCCGACGAGGAAAGAGCTGCCGTAAAGCGTCTCGGCCATCCCGTCGGGCGTCAGCGGCTTCATCCGCCAATAGCCGTCCGAAGGGTAAAGCACCAAAAGTTCGATCCAGCGCCCGCCCGTCTTGCGCAGCAACTGTACCAGGTGGAGACCGCTGGTTACAGTACCTCCGACCTGGAAGTCCACATTCTCCCGCCGCCAGAAAGTCGGGTAGCGATGACCGATCAACCGGTACGCGTCATCCTGGAACAACACGATATCGAGCGGTTCGAACTTGAAGCTGGGATCGTGCGTCTGGTTGCAGTTGGTGAAATCCGGTGCGCTTTCGTCGTTTTCGATCTTCCGAAGATAGGTCGGATGCGTCGCCTCGATCGTGAAATGCCTGACGTCGGCGCCGCTGAATTTCACATAGACATTGTCGCTCTCGGCGCAGCGCGTCGGCTTTGTCGCGTTTTCGACATGCGCCACGGTTACAGCTGACGCTGGGCTCGCGCAAAAGACAACGAACAGGCAGACGGTGAGATGGAGGGTCACGCCAGGGGCTTGAACTGCTTGGCGAGGTTCAGACCCTGATTCTGATAATTCGACCCGATGCCCCGCCCGTAAAGCCGATCGGGCCGACCGGCCATCGGCTCATAGCGCAGCCAACCGACCGTCTGTCCATGTTCCAGCAGAAACGGCACCTCGTGCGACCGCACCTCAAGCACGGCGCGGCTGCCGCCGGCATTTTGGTCCCAGCCGAAGCCCGGATCGAAGAAGCCGGCATAGTGAACGCGGAATTCGCCGACCGTGGTGTCATAAGCCATCATTTCGGCGGCATAGTCTGGCGGCACGCCGACGGATTCACGTGTCTTCAGGATATAGAAATCATTGGGGTCGAGGATGATCCGGGGGTCGCGAAGGATATGGATCGGCTCCCAGAACTCCAGCGGATCGTAAAAGGCGATGTTGTCGACATCGATCCTGTCGGTGTGCTTGCGGGCGCGAAACCCGATCAGGTTGGCATCACCAGAACCGCCGAGATCGACGGTGACCCGCAGCATGCCGTCCTCACCCAGTTTCTCCTCGTTGCCCAGCGCCATGACGATCTGTTGATCGTCGTGCAACCGGCGAAGCTCGCTCGACGATACTTGCGGCGACCCGCGCCGAAAGCGCAGCTGGTTGAGCCGCGTACCGGTTCGGACTACGACGCTGAAGGTGCGTGGCGCGATCTCGACATAAAGTGGACCCTGATAACCGCGCTCAACCCGGTCGAACGCAGCCGTGCGATCTGTGATCAGACGCGTCAGTATGTCGAGCCGGCCTGTCGAGCTTTTCGGGTTGGCAAAGCCCGCGATCAGCGGGCTGAGCGCCAGTGATTCCGCCAGAGGCACGACATAGACGCAGCCTTTCTCGAGAACCGCGCCTTGGGTCAAATCGATCGCCAAGCCATCCAGCTGCGCGATCTTTTCCATAACCGTCGCATCCGGCCCGGGCAGGAAGCTGGCGCGAACGCGGTACGCGACCGGGCCCAGCCGAAGATCAACGCTGGCCGGCTGGACTTGCTCCGGCAGTAAGTCAGTGTCGGCGTAGATTTCCCCGTCCCGCCGCATGGCGTTGATCGCCTGGTAAGGCAAAATGCCAGTTGCGCGCGGCCATCCGGCTTGCAGTGCGGTTTCGATGGAGGCGGTGGTATCGACCATGGAAAACTTTTACTAGAATGGCCGCACGATCACCATAATGACGATAACGATCAGCGCCAGTGTCGGCGCTTCATTGATCATCCGGTAGAATTTCTGCGAACGGGTGTTGCGGTCCGCGGCAAAATCCCGCCGCCAACGCGACATGATCCCATGCATCGCGGACAGGAACAGAACCAGGACCAGCTTGACCATGAGCCAGCCTTGGGAAAGCAGCGCCGGATTCATCGCGATCATGGTCAAGCCGCACAACCAAGTCACGATCATGGCCGGGTTCATGATGATCCGCATTAGCTTTGCTTCCATCACTTTGAAGGTCTCGCTTTGCGGCGATCCGACAGGTGAGGTGGCGTGATAAACGAAGAGCCGCGGCAGATAGAGCTGACCAGCCATCCACGCGATGACCGCGATCACATGCAGTGCCTTGATCCAGAGATAGAGCGATCCTGCCATGTTTCCTCACATGTTCATTGGACAGGCGCCGCACGACTCCGGGCATATACGCGTGCCGGCGCCGGACGTCAGGTCACCCAACGCCGGTTTCTTGACGGCCAAACCTGCCAGCGTTTCGATGAACGATGGCGCCGTCGCAACTGCGGGGACACGCCGAAAATACGGCACGCCGACATCGCCCGCCAGCTTGCGATATTCGATTTCAATCTCGACCAGAGTTTCCGAATGCTCCGAGACGAAGGCAACAGGCGCCACGACGACCGGAACCTTGTCCTGCCCGGCACGGCGGATTTCTTCGTCGGTCGATGGGCCGATCCATTTCATCGGCCCGACACGGCTTTGGTAGCAGAGCGCCCAATCAAGATCCGGCCTGCCGAGGGCCGCGACGATGGCCCTGGCCGTCATTTCGCACTGGATTTGGTATGGATCGCCGGCTTTGACAACGGTTTCCGGCAGGCCGTGTGCCGACAGCAGCAAGCGCGGCTTGCCATAAGTCGCGGCGTGATCGAGAGCCGGCACGATCAAATCCGCCGCCGCACTGATGAAGCCTGGCGCTTCGGGATAGCAGCAAATCGACCGGGTCGGCACGTTCAGCTTCAGGGCACGTGCACTCTGTTGCCACGCGAGCATGCTGGATGCGGTGGTCGTGGTTGAGAACTGCGGATAGAGCGGGAGCAACACCACCTCATCCGGACGCCAGTCTTGGACATCCGAAACGGTCTGCTCGGTAAATGGATGCCAATAGCGCATCGCGATGAAGACGCGGATATTCGGACCACCGCCCAATGCCAGATGCAACGCCTTTGCCTGAGCTTCGGTGTTTTCCAGCAGCGGCGATCCACCACCCAGATGGCGGTATATGTCCACTGCCGTCGGCGTGCGGCGTTTGGCTACGAAGGCGGCCAGCAAAGCCCGGAAAGGCTGCGGCAGGCGGAAGATCGCCTTGTCGTTGAACAGATTGAAGAGAAACGGCCGCACGGCTTCAAGCGAGTCCGGGCCGCCCAAGTTGAACAACACGATCGCCGTGCGTTTCATCATCCTTGACGCACCAGTTCGACCAATTGCGCGACATGTTCGGGCGGTGTTGTCATTGGTACGCCGTGGCCGAGATTGAAGATCAGCGGACGATCTTTGGCGTGATCCAAAACCACACGGACAGCATCGCGCAGAACCTGACCACCGACGATCAGAGCAACGGGGTCGAGATTGCCCTGGATCGGAAAGCCCGCCGGTAGAACATCGTCTGCCCACGCCAGAGGCACCTGTGTATCCAGCCCGACCGCCGTGACCCCTGTTTCGCGCGCGTAAAGCGGCAACAACCCACCCGCACCGCGCGGAAAGCCGATCACCGGAACAGCCGGATGACGGGTACGAAGGCCAGCAACAATTGCCTTGGTCGGCGCGACCACCCACTGGCGGAATTGTTCTTCGGCCAGTACGCCCGCCCAACTATCGAAGAGTTGAACGACCTCTGCGCCGGCTGCGATCTGGGCCGACAGATGTTCGATGGTCGATGTCACAAGAATGTCGAGAAGACGATCGAAAGCCACCGGTTCAGCCATGCCGAAGGTTTTTGCGATCAGGAAATCCCGCGATCCCATCCCCTCGACCATATAGGCGGCCACGGTCCAGGGTGCCCCGGCAAACCCGATAAGCGTGGTTTCGGCCGGAAGTGCGGCCTTCACGCCCGACACGGTTTGATAAACCGGCGAAAGCCTGGCAACGACAGCGGAAGCATCGAGCTTTCGCACATCGTCCGCCGACCGGATCGCCTGCAGCTTGGGCCCTTCACCTTCAAGGAATTGAACGTCTTGCCCCAATGCCCATGGGATGGTCAGGATGTCGGAAAACAGGATCGCCGCGTCGAGACCGTAGCGCCGGATCGGCTGCAAGGTCGCCTCGATGGCCAGTTCCGGTCGGAAACAGAAATCCAGGAAGTTCTTCGCCTGCGTCCGAAGCTGCTTATATTCCGGCAAATAACGTCCAGCTTGGCGCATGAGCCAGACGGGGGCGGGCGTTAACCCTTGCCCGCCGAGAACGGTTAGAATTGCCTTCCGGGACGGCCGTTCGGAATTCATGGGGTTTCCCATTCCTAATAGACTCTTTTCTTAAAGGTTTTGGTTGAAGATGGATGCCTGTTGATAACGGGGATTAGTCGCGGGACGGATTTCATCCACAGGGTTTTCAACATAGATAGAGCTTCCGAACAGGGCTTAGGATGACGCGATAAGGCTTTTAGAAGTTCCTTGATTCCAACGCTTTAAAAAAGTTCCCGTCTCGTTTCATCGGCGGGATCGTTGACTTACCCTCGCATTCGGGTCGGCAACGCCCTGGTTTCATACAAGGGTGATGAAAACATTGCCATGCGCGGGACGAATGTGCATGGCTTGGAACGGGCTGTGGGCGCCGTCATCTTATCCACAGTCTATACAGTCCTCAGACCCGGGATGTTCGTTTGCGCGATTTCCATATGCATCTGGTGTCCGACGCGACCGGTGAAACGGTAATCGCATCGGCGCGCGCATGCGTTGCGCAGTTCGACGGCGTGCGTCCGATCGAACATTTCTGGAATTTGGTGCGCACCCAACGTCAATTGAATCTGGCGCTTGAGGGCATCAGCGAGAAACCGGGGATCGTCATCTATACGCTAGTCGACCGTGACCTCCGACAGAAGCTTGAGAGCACGTGCCGCAATCTGCAGGTGCCGTGCATTCCAATGCTCGACCCGATCCTGAAAGGTTTGTCGAACTATCTCGGCCTTGAAAGTAAGGCGCAGCCCGGTCGCCAACACATTATGGACGAGGAATATTTCAGCCGGCTGGATGCGTTGGACTATGCCATGTCCCAGGATGACGGGCAGTCTCCGGCGAAACTGTCGGACGCCGACGTGATTCTGGTCGGCGTGTCCCGAACATCGAAGACGCCCACTTGCATCTATTTAGCCAATCGTGGGGTCAAGGCCGCGAACGTGCCGTTCGTGCCGAATATCGCGCTGCCCGAAATACTGACATCGGATAACGCGCCGTTGATCATCGGCCTGACCGAAGATCCGGAACGCCTCGTGTCAATTCGCCGAAACCGGTTGCGATTGCTGAACCAGCCGGAAGTGGCTGCCTATGCCGATCTTGAAACCGTCCGAGAAGAGGTCAACGAGGCGCGTCGGTTCTACACCAAGATGGGTTGGCCAGTGATCGACGTGACCCGCCGCTCAATCGAGGAGACGGCGGCCGAGATCATCAAAATCCTGGCGCGCCGCCAGGTGATTGCAGCCGAAACCTTGCATTTCTGACATGACGACCGCTTCCGTAATTCTCGCGTCGGGCAGCGCAACGCGGCAGAACATGCTGCGGTCCGCAGGTGTGCCCTTTGAAGTCGACCGCCCCGACGTCGATGAGGGCGCACTGAAGATCAAATGCCGCGCGCGAGGGTTGACCATCGTGGAAACCGCCGAGGCACTGGCATTGGCAAAGGCAAAGCAAGTTGCTCCACGTCATCCCGGCGTTATTGTCCTCGGTGCGGACCAGATGCTGGAATGCGGCGACGAGTGGTTCGACAAACCGATGGACCGCGCTGCCGCCGGACGGCAACTGTTAAAACTTTCCGGCCGGTCCCACAGACTTCATTCCGCAACCGTCGCTCTGCGGGACGGTCAGGCGATCTGGCGTAATGTCGATACTGCGGAACTTATTGTACGCCCAATTACACTCGATTTCGTCGAAAGATATCTTGATCGTGTCGGAGATGCGGTGCTGAGTTCTGTCGGCTGTTACCAGATTGAGGGGATGGGCATTCAACTGTTCGGTGCGGTCAACGGAAGTCATTTCACGATCCAGGGTATGGCCCTGCTGCCCCTGTTGGCATTTCTGCGCGCGGAAGGCGTGATCGGGTCATGATGCTCCGCGCCGGTGTCATTGGGTGGCCGGTCGGGCATTCGCTCTCGCCGCGTATTCATCGGTTCTGGCTGGCGGAACTGGGGATCAAGGGGCGGTATGAGGCGGTGGTCGTGTCGCCAGACTGGCTGGAAGACACGATCGACCGTTTCAGGGTCGGCGGGTGGTGTGGATTCAATGTGACGGTACCGCATAAGGAAACGATCATTCCGCTGCTCGACGGTATCGAGCGGACGGCAAAGGAGATCGGCGCGGTCAACACCGTTGTCGCCGTGGGTGAAGGCCGGTTCGAGGGCCGCAACACCGACGCGCCCGGTTTTCTTGCCAGTATCCGTGCGGCGCGTGCGATACGGACGGATCGGCCAGCGGTATTGCTGGGTGCCGGCGGTGCAGCGCGCGCCGTCCTTGCTGCCTTGGCCGGTGCCGGTGTTCGGGAAATCCGCATTGCAAACCGAAACCGGATGCGCGCCGAAACACTGGCGGCAGCGTTTCCGGCCACTGTCTACGAGTGGGACGACCGCGCGCGAATGCTGGACGGATGCGGGTTGTTGATCAATTCGACCTCCCTGGGGATGACCGGACAGCCGCCGCTTGAGATCGACCTTGCCGGCTTGCCGGTTGCTGCGCTGGTGACGGACATCGTCTACCGCCCACTGGAAACCGATTTGCTAGCGCGCGCCCGCTCGCGCGGGAACCCGGTTGTCGATGGGTTGGGGATGTTGCTCTATCAGGCGGTCGAAGGATTCGGCGCCTGGTTCGGCGTTACGCCGCAGGTGACGCCGGCATTGCGCGATCACGTTTTGGCGGCGATCCAGCATGGCGCTTAGGCCCGGTCATATGACGATCGCCGGCCTGACCGGATCGATCGGCATGGGGAAGTCGAATGCAGCCTTGGCACTAAGGCAATTGGGTGTTCCGGTTCACGATGCCGATGCTGCTGTTCACCGGTTGCTCGGGCCTGGTGGACGGGCGGTTAAAAAGGTAGCGGCGATTTTCCCGGAGGCGCTGAAGGGCGACCGAATCGACCGCAAAATCCTGGGCGACCGGGTATTCGGCGACACCGCCGCCTTGCGCCGGCTGGAAGCGATTGTGCATCCGATGGTTCGCCAGTCCAGCCGCGCCTTCGTCATGGCCGCGGCCCGGCGGCGGGAACAATTGATCGTACTGGACATTCCGCTGCTTTACGAAAGCGGCGGTGAGAAGACGGTCGATGTCGTGATCGTGGTCAGCGCACCGCCCCAAATTCAGCGTCAGCGGGTACTCGCGCGACGCGGCATGACGGTCGAGAAATTCAAGTCCATCCTGGCCCGCCAAGTGCCTGACGGTGTCAAACGCCGGCGCGCCGATTTCGTGGTGCGCAGCGGCGGCCACCGGGGCGATACCTTCCGCCAATTGAAGAGGATCGTTCGCCAGCTGAAATTCTTAGGCGGGAGACCGGGGTGAATCTTAAGCACGCGATGATTGCGCTTTAAGTCATGGCCTTGCGGGTCTTCGGATCATTTACATTTATGCCCGGCAGGCTGATGCACACCGAATTTTTCGGTTAGTATCGTCGAGTCGCATTCATGGGGTAAACGCGCGATGGAAGGCATTCGGGAGATCGTTCTCGATACGGAAACGACCGGCCTCGATCCGCGCCAGGGGCACAGGATCGTCGAGATCGGCTGCCTTGAACTGGTCAACCATATTCCCACCGACCGATCGTTCCATTGTTACCTCAATCCGGAGATCGATATCTCCGACGAGGCGGTTGCCGTTCACGGACTGACGCGGGAGAGGCTGTCGAAGGAGCCGGTATTTGGCGAGATCGCCGGCGAATTTCTTAATTTTATCGGCGACGCGCGGTTTGTGATCCACAATGCCGATTTCGACATGGGCTTTCTGAACGCCGAGTTTGCAAAGCTCGGTCTGCCGCAGATGCCGCCCGACCGTGCAACCTGCACGGTGAAGCTGGCGCGGCGCCGCTTTCCGGGCGCGCCTGCTAATCTCGATGCATTATGCCGCCGGTTCAATGTCGACAATTCCAGCCGCACGCTGCACGGCGCACTGCTGGACGCACAACTGTTGGCGGAATGCTATGTAGAGCTTTTGGGCGGGCGGCAGCAGGGTCTGGCCTTGGCGATGGATGCCAAGGTTGCTGTCGGCGTGATTACCGAAACGATCATGCAGCGGACGCCGCGGCTGCATGAGCCAAGCGAAGGCGAGCTGGCCGCCCATGCCGCCATGGTGGCGCAGTTGAAGGCGCCGTTATGGGTTGAGGTTATGCCGGCCCCGGCAGCGTCGGCCTAATCAGTTCGGCAACAGGCTTTCGCTGGTGCCATCGGCGGCCTGGCGCTCCGCCAATTTGCGGCGATAGAGATCGACGAAATCGATCGGGTTCAGCATCAGCGGCGTGTAGCCGCCGTCACGCGTCAGGTCCGAGATGATCGCGCGGGCGAACGGGAACAACAGGCGCGGCCCCTCGATGAACAGCACCGGTTCCATCTGATCCTGCGGAATGCCAGTGATGGTGAAGACGCCGGCATAGGCCAGTTCGATGATGAAGGCGACCAGACCGTCGCGCTTCGCCTCCGCGCGGACGGTCAGCGTGACCTCATAGAGATCCGGCCCGACCGTGTTCGCCTGGACGCCGAGATTGAACTGAACCTCCGGCTGGCCACCGGGCTGGCTGATAATGCGCAGGACGTTCGGGCTTTCGAACGACAGATCTTTGATATATTGCGCATTGACGCCGAGCGAACCCCGGCCGTCGGTTTCGGGCGCGCCGTTGTCGGATCCGTTTCCGGAAAGATCGGTCATTTAAATCCCCTGTGGTAGCGGCGGCTGCCTATCACGCCGTTTCGCGGGGCACAACCGCCAAGCTTTATCCGTCCAACCGCCGGAAATCGCCGTCGATCGTTTGATCGGGCTGGCTGGGACCGCCGTCTGCGGAGGGCTGCGGCACATGAACGCGCTTGAACAGAAGCGCCCGCACCGCTGGGATTAGGATCAAAAGAGCGGCGATATCGGTCAGGAATCCCGGGATCAGCAACAGCAGGCCTGCCAGCATCCGGGTTCCGCCTTCGGCCAGGATCGCGGCCTGGTTGCCGTTTTGCCGCTGCAGCTTGAACGCCGTCATAATCCCTGCGTCGCGCAACATGACGAAACCGATCGCGGAGGAAATGACGATCAGCAACAACGTGCGCACCACACCGATCGCATTTCCCACGATGATGAAGGTGGCGATCTCCGCCAAGGGAAGGGCCAGGATCAGGAGCAGCGGCATTGCATCACGCTTGTGAGAGCGGGTCATCGACCCTATTTGTCATCAATAGGCCCGGAGGCGGTATGAAAATAATCGCCGCCGGCCTTTGGAACATGGGATGATATGCCCGGCGGCGCTAGGGTGACCGACATTGGGTCGCAACGGCGCCGGTAGAGATGGTCGATGGACCGGTATGGGAAAACGATGGGCGACGACGGTTCGTTGATTAACATTCTTATCTTCGCGGGTATCGCGATCTTTCTATTTTTTCGGCTGCGCGCCGTTCTGGGGCGCCGCACGGGGGAAGAGCGGGAGCATTCGAATCCGCTGGATCGTGGTTCGGTAGCCCCGTTCCGCACCGGGGCGGCCGATTCGGCGAATAATCCCGGCGGCCGGCCTGCGGTGGTGATCGATAACGACCCCACCCTGCCGCAATCGCTCGATGCCAAGATTGCGCGTGTCCGCACTGCCGATCCCAGTTTCGACGAAAAGCATTTCCTGGGCGGCGCGCGCGAAGCCTTTCAGATGATCGTTTCCGCATTTGCCGTGGGCGATCTTGCGACGCTGAGGCCGCTGCTAAGCTCCCAGCTGTATGGAGAGTTCGGGCGCGTCATCTCGGAGCGCCCCAATCGCGATGTCCCGGACACCATTCGGTTCGACGGGCCGATCGGGGCCGAGCTTGTCGATGCCCGTGTCATTGCGCGCGAAGCGCAAATACAGGTTCGCTTTGCCAGCCGGCAACTTCATCCCGGCGATACTGCGCCGCCGGAACACGAGATGATCGATCTGTGGACTTTCTCACGCGATCTCGGGTCGCGCGACCCGAACTGGCAGTTGGTCGAGACGGCGGCCAGCCACTAAGCAGACGGATCTTGGCCCGGCGCGCACCGACAAAGTCAGAACGCGCGCTTTGGCGGACGGCGATGCACGACGTTCGCCCGATTGACCCTGGAATCACCCGGCCGGATTTTCCACCTATCCCTGAACCCCCTATTTTAGCGGACCCACCGGCACTTCAGCCGACGCCATCCCATATTATTTCAAGGCCGGGCGGGGTCGATGGCGCAACCATGATGCGGGTGAAGCGCGGCAAAATCGAAGTCGACGGGCGGATCGACCTGCATGGTATGGATCAGCGCGCCGCTTTTGCGACGCTGTTGGGCTTCGTCGAGACATCGAGCCGCGCGGGGCGACGCGCCTTGTTGGTTATCACCGGCAAGGGGCCGGTTTCCCAGGGCGGCGGCGTATTACGCCGCAACGTTCCGGGCTGGTTGATGGCGTCGCCCCTCGCATCCCGCATCCTGGCGATCGAGCCGGCGCACCTTCGCCATGGTGGCGAAGGTGCGTTTTATGTGCTGCTGAGGCGTCGCCGCAGTTAGGGCTTGGCCGGTCCTGCCAGTTCGATATGCGTGCCGTCCGGATCGGTGACGAACAGGATATCCATCGGCCCGAGCTTGGTGCGCGTTGAGTCGATCGTCTTGCCGCCGTTTTCCGTCACCAGCTTGGCAACGCGATCGACGTTATCGACACGGAACGCGATGTGGGCCAATCCGACCTGCGCCGCCGAACCTTCGCTTGCCTTCTTGGTTGGCGCGGGAGAGAAATTCACCAGTTCCAAGGCAATGCCGTCGCGCTTGGCGAACTGGATTTGCAGCTTGGCATCGCCCTTGGCGCCCAGCAGCTTGGCGACCGGAGCCGGCAACGGATGGACCTCCCCGACCTCAAATCCCAGAGCCTGATAGAATTTGGTCGATTTGGCCAAATCGGCCACGGAGATCGAAACATTGGCGAAAACCAGACCGTCGGCGCCGACGGTCGTGTTGGGGCCGACATCGGCCGCCGAGGCAATGCCGGCCGCGCCGAAAGCCAGGCCGACGGCAAGCAGGCTTGCCTCGAAGATGTGCGAAATTTTCATGACGGTCCCTCCCTAAAAAATGTTCATCGAATGAACGGTTTGTATCGGAGAGGATCGCCGTCGTCGATATGCTCCGGTATTGTCGCCTTCGACTGCCAATTCGGCGTGAACGCGGGGCTTTCAAAGCGTTGTTGCGTGGGCAACGGCTTTAGCGCAAAACTCGCGGCGCAAACTTTATGGATTTCGAACGATGCCCAAATCGGCCGCTTTCGCGCTTACTGCCCTGCTGATGCTTGCCGCCTGCTCCGACTCAGTTACCCTGATCGGCGCCGACAAGATCGCGCAGTTCAAGCCAGGCTCGTCAAATCAGACGGAAATCGCCGCCACGCTGGGTAAGCCGTTGCACACCATCACCAAGGCGGACGGAACCAAGATCGACCAGTATCCGACCGAAACGGGGAAGTCGGGTGGCAGTGGGTTTATCCCCGATTGGCTCGGCGGCAGCGACACGCCGGAAAGCTATGGGATGGTCAGCTTCATCTACACGCCCGGCGGTATCCTGAAGGACATCAAAACGGGGAACTGATCCCCGCCGATTGAGTAGCCTATAGGATAAACTTCGACAGATCGGCGTTCTTGGCGAGGGATCCGACCCGTTCCCGCACCAGATCTACATCCACGGTTATCGTCTTGCCGCCCTGATCGCTGGCTTCGAAGCTGATTTCCTCCAGCAGCCGTTCGAGCACGGTGTGCAGCCGGCGGGCGCCGATATTCTCGACCGTCGCATTGATGTCGGCGGACAGCCGAGCCAACTCGTCAATCGCCGCATCGGTGAATTCGAGAGTCACGTTTTCGGTATTCAACAGCGCCACATATTGCTTGATCAGGCTGGCCTCGGGTTCAAGCATGATCCGCTTCAGGTCGGCTTGGCCCAGGGGCTGCAATTCGACCCGGATCGGCAGGCGGCCCTGCAATTCCGGCAGGAGGTCCGACGGCTTGGCGACGTGGAAAGCGCCCGAGGCGATAAACAGGATATAATCGGTCTTGATCGGACCGTATTTCGTGTTGACCACCGTGCCTTCGATCAACGGCAGCAGGTCGCGCTGGACACCCTCACGGCTGACGTCGCCGCCGCCGCGGAATTCCGATCGGCTGGCGATCTTGTCGATCTCATCCAGGAAGACGATGCCGTTCTGTTCGACCAGTTCGATGGCGTCGCGGGTCACGCGTTCCTGATCCAGCAGCTTTTCCGCCTCCTCCTGGAGCAACGTTTCGCGCGCGGCCTTGGTGGTCAACCGCAGCGTTTTCGTGCGGCCGCCCATTTTGCCCAGCATCTCGCCCAGATTGATCATGCCGACGCTGCTGCCCGGCATGCCCGGGATATCGAAGGTCGGCATGCCGGACTGGTTGTCTTGCACCTCGATCTCGATTTCGCGGTCGTCCAGTTCACCGGCGCGCAGCCGGTTGCGGAAGGTGGCGCGGGTGCCGTCCTGAGCGGTCTTGCCGACCAGCGCGTCCAGAATCCGTTCCTCGGCCGCCTCTTCGGCTTTGACGTTGACGTCCTTGCGCATCCGGTCGCGCACCATGATCAGCGCGGTCTCGACCAGGTCGCGGATGATCGAATCCACGTCGCGGCCGACATAGCCGACCTCGGTGAATTTGGTCGCCTCGATCTTGATGAACGGGGCCTCGGCCAACTTGGCCAGGCGGCGGGCGATTTCAGTTTTGCCGACACCGGTCGGACCGATCATCAGGATATTCTTGGGCAGAACCTCGTCGCGCATGCCCTCGGCCAGCTGCTGCCGGCGCCAACGGTTGCGCAGTGCGACCGCGACGGCGCGCTTGGCGTCATGCTGGCCGACGATGAAGCGGTCGAGTTCGGAGACGATTTCGCGGGGACTAAGCGTACTCATGAGTGGGATTCAGTGCTGGTAAGACTTTCAACGGTCAGGTTGGTGTTGGTGTAGACGCAGATATCGGCGGCGATGGCCATGGCGCGGCGGGCGATCTCCTCCGCCTCGAGTCCATCGACGTCGATCAGGGCGCGGGCCGCGGCCAGCGCATAGACACCGCCCGATCCGATGCCGATGATGCCGCGTTCCGGTTCCAGCACGTCCCCGGTACCGGTCAGCACCAATGAAACCTCGGCGTCGGCAACGGCCATCATCGCCTCGAGCCGGCGCAGATAGCGATCCGTTCGCCAGTCCTTGGCCAATTCGACGCAGGCGCGGGTCAACTGCCCCTGATGTTTTTCAAGTTTGCCCTCGAGCCGCTCGAACAGGGTGAAGGCATCGGCGGTGGCGCCGGCAAAGCCCGCGATCACCTTTCCGCCCTCGCCCAGTCGGCGAACCTTGCGGGCGTTGGATTTCATTACGGTCTGGCCCATGGTCACCTGACCGTCGCCGGCAACCACGACGCGCCCGTTCTTGCGCACGGAGAGAATGGTCGTGCCGTGCCACGCGCTTTCGATTGAATGTTCTGATGTCATGATCGCGAAGATGTAGGATTCCACAGCACCGTATCAAGGTATTGAAATTTGCGCGCCATCCGTTCGGCATTTCGCGCTGGACGGCAGATGGCATAGCGTGCCATCGGGAAGGCGCAAAAGGAGTGAGTTCGATGCGCCTGTTTTTGATCGTTGCCGGCTTTCTGTTTTTCGCGGTGACCGCCATGGCGCAAACGCCGGCGGCAGCGCCCGGGATGGTCGATGACGATCCGGACAACGTCCTGGTCATGCAGCTGAAGGACGGGCCGGTCGTCATCCGTATGCGGCCGGACCTGGCGCCGAACCACGTCAAGCGGATCAAGGAGCTGGTGCGTCAGGGATTCTACGATGGGCTGACATTCCATCGCGTCATTCCGGGCGCCCTGGTCCAAGGCGGCGATCCGAAGGGCACCGGCGAAGGTGGGTCGGGCAAGACGCTGAAGGCGGAGTTCAGCAACGAGTCGCATGTGCGCGGCACGGTCTCGATGGCTCGCGCACAGGGCGAAGACAGCGCCGACTCTCAGTTTTTCATCTGCCTGAAGGCCTCGCCTGATTTCAATCGCCGCTATACGATTTGGGGCAAAGTGATCCGGGGTATGGAGTTCGTGAACCATATCGAACCCGGCGATCCGGAAAGCGGCCATGTGATCAATCCCGACCACATTGTCAGCATGCGGATCGAGAGCGACCCGCCGAGGCCTGTCGCTCCGCCGTCGCCGCCAAAAGCGCCGGGAAAGACGCCAAAACCTGCCAAATCGCAGGCGCATTAAGCAATTTGCCCGGACCGGGTGGCGAATTGTGGGAATTCTGCCACAGATCCTTCACCGGCGGTCTTGGGTTTTCGTGCGCGCGTCTGCTAGATAACCGGCCATGACGAAGAGCAAGGCCAATGCGGGCGCGCGCAGTGCCAGCGTCCAACGCAATACAACCGAGACCCAGATCGCGGTTACGATCGATTTGGACGGCACCGGCAAGTATTCGGTCGAAACCGGAATCGGTTTCCTGGATCATATGCTGGAGCAATTGTCGCGCCACAGCCTGATGGACCTGACGGTCAAGGCAAAGGGCGACCTGCATATCGATTTTCACCATACGACCGAGGACACAGGGATTGCGATCGGCGAGGCCTTTGCCAAGGCACTGGGCGACCGCAAAGGTATCAACCGCTACGGCCATATGTACATCCCGATGGATGAGACATTGACCCGCGTGGCGCTCGACCTGTCCAACCGTCCCTATCTGATCTGGAAGGTCGATTTCAGCCGGGACAAGCTGGGTGATATGGACACGGAACTGTTCAAGGAGTGGTTCCAGGCTTTTGCCCAGGCTGCCGGCTGCACGCTGCATGTCGAGACCTTGTACGGCACGAACAACCACCACATCGTCGAGACCTGTTTCAAGGGACTGGCCCGGGCGCTGAAAATCGCGATTTCGGCCGATCCCAGGCAATCCGGCGTGGTGCCGTCGACGAAGGGTGTGCTGTAAGAAGCGATCCATGCAGACTGTTGCCATCGTCGATTGCGGTTCGGGAAATTTAAGGTCGGCCGCCAAGGCGTTCGAGCGCGCGGCCCGTGAATCCGGCCGCGAAATAGCGGTTTCCGTCACCAATATTCCAGATGAAGTTCGCGCCGCCGATAGGGTCGCCTTGCCGGGTCAGGGCGCTTTTGACGCGGTATTGGCCGGCGTTGCCGAGGTGCCGGGGTTGCGCGAGGCTCTGGAAGAAGTGGCGATCGTCAAAAGGCGGCCGTTCTTCGGAATTTGCGTCGGCATGCAGTTGATGGCGACACGTGGTGTCGAGCACGGCAGCCACCAGGGCTTCGGCTGGATCCCCGGCGAGGTTCTGCCGCTGCTGCCGGACAATGCCCGCCTTAAGGTGCCCCATATGGGGTGGAACGAACTGGTGCTCGACCGACCTGACCATCCTGTCATGCGGGGGATCGGCAGCGGCGATCACGCCTATTTCGTGCATTCCTATCGTTATGTCTGCACCGACCCGGTCGACCGGGTTGCCCATGCCGATTACGGCGGCTCCGTGACGGCGGCGATCGGGCGGGACAATCTGATCGGCACGCAGTTTCATCCGGAAAAAAGCCAGGAAACCGGTCTTGCCTTGATCAAGGCCTTCCTGGAGTGGCGGCCCTGAGCATGGCAAGCATCGATCTGCCGCCGGCGCGGCTGAAGGTGGAAATTGCCACGCGGCTCAAGGGCGGCGATCTTAACGATTTGTGTGAATCGGCCGAGCTTGCGATCAAGGCCGAGGGTGGATTCGGCTGGTTGAAGCCGCCGGCGCGCGAGACGATGGAGCGTTACTGGCGGGGCGTTTTGGCGGTGCCGGAGCGGACCTTGTTCGTCGGCCGCGTCGATGGCGTGATCGCTGGATCGGTGCAGCTGGTGCGTCCGCCGCGCAACAATGAGGCGCAGGCGATGGCCGTGCATGTCAACACAGCCTTCATGGCGCCCTGGGCGCGGGGCAACGGTCTGGCGCGGATGCTGTTGGAAGCGGCCGAGATTCGGGCGCTCGAGGACGGTTTCGCCGTTATCAATATGGACGTGCGGGAAACGCAGGCCGCCGCCATCGCACTTTGTGAGACATTGGGTTACACGCGGTGGGGAAGCCACCCGCGTTACGCCCGGGTCGACGGCCAATTCGTGGCCGGTGTTTTTTATTTCAAAGATCTGACGAGCACATGATCATTTATCCAGCGATCGACTTGAAAGACGGAGCCTGCGTGCGGTTGTTGCGCGGCGATATGGCCGCGGTGACGGTCTATAACGACGATCCGGCCGAGCAGGCGCGGGGCTTTGCCGCTTCGGGCTTCACCTGGCTGCATCTGGTCGATCTGAACGGCGCGGTCGAGGGCCGGCCGGTGAACGCAAAGGCAGTCGAAGCGATCATCGCCGCGACCAAGCTGCCGGTTCAGCTGGGCGGCGGTATTCGCAACATCGCGACGGTCGAGGATTGGCTGTCGCGCGGCGTCGAGCGGGTCGTTCTCGGCACAGCGGCGGTGCGCAATCCATCATTGGTCAAAGAGGCCAGCAAGAAATTCCCCGGCCGCGTTGCCGTGTCGATCGACAGCCGCGAAGGACTGGTCGCGGTTGAGGGTTGGCGCGAGACATCGACCATGCGGACCTTGGACCTTGCGCTGGACATGGAGCAGGCGGGCGTTGCTGCGATTGTGTTCACCGACATCAATCGCGACGGTGCGATGGGCGGCATCAATCTTGAGGCGACGGTCGACCTGGCATTCGCCCTGACGACGCCCGTCATTGCCTCGGGGGGCGTGTCGAGCTTGGACGATATCATCGCGGTGAAACGGGAAGAGAAATCCGGCATCGCCGGCGTGATCTGCGGCCGTGCCCTGTATGATGGGCGGGTCGATCCGGCCGCGGCCTTGGCCGTGATGAACGGGGCCTGAGGCGCGCCGATGCTCAAGATCCGCGTCATACCCTGCCTGGACGTCAAGGATGGACGCGTGGTCAAGGGTGTCAACTTCACCCATCTGGTGGATGCCGGCGACCCCGTGGAACAGGCGCGCGTCTATGATCAGGCCGGGGCGGACGAGCTGACTTTCCTGGATATCACTGCATCGGCGGAAGACCGCTCGACACTTTACGACGCGGTTCGCCGGACGGCGGAGCAAGTGTTCATGCCGCTGACTGTCGGCGGCGGCGTGCGCACGGTGGACGATATCCGCACATTGCTGCTGGCCGGCGCCGACAAGGCGTCGATCAACACGGCGGCGGTCGCCCGTCCGGAATTTGTCGCCGAGGCCGCGGAGCGGTTCGGCAGCCAATGCATCGTTGTCGCCATCGACGCCAAGTCTGTCGGTCCGGGCCGGTGGGAGGTGTTCACCCACGGCGGACGCCGGGCAACGGGTTACGACGCCGTCGAGTGGGCACAGCGTATGGCGGCGGCCGGGGCCGGCGAATTACTGTTAACCTCGATGGATCGCGACGGGACCAAGTCCGGTTTCGACCTGGAACTGACCCGGCGGGTGGCCGACGCGGTCAAGGTGCCGGTCATCGCCTCAGGCGGCGTCGGCACCCTGGACGATCTGGTCGACGGCGTGAACGGCGGCCATGCCAGCGCGGTTCTGGCGGCATCGATTTTTCATTTCGGCATCTTCACAATTGCCGAGGCCAAGGCACAGCTTGCTGCGGCCGGCATTCCGGTGCGCCCGGCGCCTGGCCGGACGATATCCAAAAACGAGGCGGCGTGATGGCGGCATCCGAAGCGTTGGACCGGCTGTACGAAGCGATCCTGGATCGTCGTGGCGCTGACCCCGAATTGTCCTATACGGCGAAGCTGTTCGCCCGAGGCCGGGCGAAGATTGCCCAGAAATTGGGCGAAGAAGCGGTCGAGACGGTGATCGAGGCGATGAAGCCCGATAGCGCCAAGCTGGCCGATGAATCGGCGGACCTGCTCTATCACCTGCTGGTGCTGTGGGCCGATGCCGGGCTTAGGCCCGACGATGTTTACACTGTGTTGGCCGCCCGCGAGGGGATCAGTGGTATCGCCGAGAAGGCGTCGCGCAAGACGGGAAAGGTATGATGGCGTATGACGACAACAATATCTTCGCCCGCATCCTGCGTGGCGAGATTCCGACGACCAAAATCTATGAGGATGAGCACGTTCTCGCGATCAACGATATCAATCCGCAGGCCCCGATCCACGTCTTGGTGCTGCCCAAGGGCAAGTATGTGTCGTTCGACGATTTCTCGGCCAAGGCGAGCGACGCCGAAATTACGGCCTTGATCAAGGCGACGGGTAAGATCGCGCGTGACCTGGGCGTGGCGGATACTGGATATCGGCTGTTACTGAATCACGGAGCCCACAGCCACCAGGACGTGCCGCATCTTCATGTTCATATTCTAGGCGGCCGCCCGCTTGGTCCGTTGGTATTGCGCGCGGGCTAATTGTCGCATGCAGCTCAGACCTGCCGTCAAAGCATAACCCTATCTCAAACATACGATTGACATAATTGCGTCCCACATATTGTCTATCGCAATGTGAGTGATGGCCGGGAGACCGGCCTAAGGAGTGTAAAGTGTCAGCTTCCAGTACGAAGCCTGCCGCCGGGAATGGCCCGGCCTGGCTCGATCAAGTTCTTGGATGTCTGTCCCCAGCCTTTTCTTTCCGCAACGGCGGATCGGCGATCACCGGCGCACC
Source organism: Alphaproteobacteria bacterium (assembly GCA_965276835.1). Classification (GTDB taxonomy): domain Bacteria; phylum Pseudomonadota; class Alphaproteobacteria; order BOG-932; family Roseiterribacteraceae; genus BOG-932. The sequence continues at coordinate 4,030,949 of OZ255631.1, read as the reverse complement.
TGCCGAAGGTCGTAAGACGGCACAGCAAAACGCCGCGATCCAGACGGACGGTACCGCTCGGCCGAAGGCCAAGCAGCGGGGTTAAGGGACGGCCGGCCTTAGGGCGGCAATAGAATTCACGGCGGCGCTGGATGATGTCCGGCGCCGCCGTTTTCTTTTGTGAGATGGCAGGCGGTCACCCCCGAAAAAGACCACGATTCAGCCATTCTTTCGACACCGGTTCATCCGCCAATCGCAACCCGGCGATGGGCTGGATCGACTCCCGAAAACCGGCGCCGCGCCTTATGGGAGGGTGTGATGGCTGTTCGTTCGGTCGCCGGGCGCGGCGTGTTGCTTTGCCTGTTGTTTCTGCTGTCGTCTTGCGAGACCCGCTCGATTTCGGATTCCGGTTACGGTGGCCGCGGCAACGCGTTCTTTAAGGGCGAGCTGTCGGAATATCAGGTCGTGGGCGTCGACAATACCCAAGGGTTTTCCGAGGCCGATATCCAGAAGGCCGTGATTCAACGGCGCCCGCTGATCATCCATCGCGGCGCGGCGATTATGCTGATTCAATCTGGCGCACTGCTGGCCGACCCGGACATGACCGCAGCCATGGAAAAATATTTTACGGTTTCGTCATTCTCTGGCGTGCCGCAGCCGGAGCCAGCGGTTCCACATTCACAGGCCGTTCCTTATTCCAAGCTTTTCCGCATGGCGGCGGCAAAGGGTGGGTACGAGACGGTGATCGTCTATTGGGGGATGCTGGAGTCGGCCACAGAGGGCCTTGGCGGAAAGGCGATTTCGTGGGTTCCGGTGATCGGCGGCATCGTGCCGGACGAGACCCAGCATATGTGCATTCGCCTGATGATGGCGATCATCGATGTGCGCACAGGCCAGTGGGATACCTATTCGCCCGAGCCGATTCTGGACGAGGCAATGAGTACCCAGCATGGGCGTGCAGCGTCCGACCAGCGGCAGGTGATGGCATTGAAAGCCCAGGCCTACAAAGCGGCGGCCGACGCCATCGCTCTCAGGTACATCCGGTAATACACGCGCAGCCCTTCTCGTCCGAAGGCAAATTCGCCCTAGTATTTTCGGTAAAAGCCTGCACAATCGCGCCCGCGAACAAAACGGGGACATTGGGTGGTTTCCAGGGTAAGGACAGTTGCCTTTCAGGGGATCGAGGTGCTCGACATCGACGTCCAGGTGCAAATCCTGGGCGGCATGCCGCAGTTCAACTTGGTCGGCCTGCCTGACAAGGCGGTCGGCGAAAGCCGCGAACGTGTCCGTTCCGCCCTCTATGCGCTGGGGCTTGCCCTGCCGCCCAAGCGGATCACGGTCAATCTGGCGCCAGCCGATGTTCTGAAGGAAGGGAGCCATTTCGATCTGCCCATCGCGCTCGCCCTTCTGACGGCGATGGAAGTGCTGCCGGGAGAGGAATTGTCGCGGTTTGTGGCGCTTGGCGAGCTGGCGCTGGACGGCGCGCTGACCCAGGTTGCCGGGGTATTGCCAGCGGCGGTGAATGCCAGCGCACACGGATACGGCCTGATCTGTCCTGCCGGTTCCGGTGGCGAGGCCGCCTGGGCGGCGAATGTGGAAATCCTCGCCGCGCCGACCTTGCTTGCACTGATCAATCACTTCAAAGGCACCCAGGTGCTGACCCCACCCGAGCCGAAGCTTGCGGGCGGCGGGTCGCGGACGATGCCGGATTTGGCGGACGTGAAGGGCCAGGAAACCGCCAAACGCGCGTTGGAGATCACCGCTGCCGGCGGGCACAATTTGCTGATGCTGGGGCCACCGGGATCCGGCAAATCGATGCTGGCGGCGCGGTTGCCCGGCATTCTGCCGCCTCTGTCCGCGACCGAAGCGCTGGAAGTGTCGATGATCCACAGCGTGTCGGGGTTGCTGACGGATGGCGGTTTGCTGCGGCAACGGCCGTTCCGCGACCCGCATCATTCCGCGTCGCTGCCGGCCCTGGTCGGCGGCGGTCTGCGGGCCCGGCCAGGCGAAATCTCGTTGGCGCATAAGGGCGTGTTGTTCCTGGACGAACTGCCGGAGTTTGCGCGGAGCACGCTGGAGGCACTTCGCCAGCCGCTGGAAAGCGGTCGCGCGGTCGTCGCGCGCGCCAATGCGCATGTTACCTATCCCGCCGATATCCAGCTTGTCGCGGCGATGAATCCTTGCAAGTGCGGATATCTGTCGGATCTGACGATGGGCTGCGGCCGAGCCCCGAAATGCGGCCAGGATTATCAGGCGCGCATTTCCGGGCCGCTGTTCGACCGGATCGACCTGCATGTCGAGGTGCCGGCGGTTCAGGCCGTCGACCTTTCGCTGCCGCCGGCGCGTGAGGACTCGGCGACGGTCAGGGCGCGGGTTGCGGCGGCCAGGCAACTGCAAGCGGATCGGTATGCCGGATTGAAAATCGAAGGCGAACGCCCGGTCGCGGTCAATGCGCGGGCGGAGGGCGCGTTGCTCGACAAAGTCGCAACACCGGATGCAGCCGGCCAAACTTTGCTTGCGGAGGCGGCAAGCCGGATGCAGCTGACCGCGCGGGGTTACCACCGGGTGCTGAAAGTCGCCCGCACCTTGGCGGACCTGGACGGCGCCGACGGAGTGCGCCGTCTTCATGTTGCAGAAGCGCTCAGCTATCGCCGGTTGGCGCCGGGGCGCTAGGCCGCCGTGCCTCATGCACCAGTTTCTGAAAATACCAGACGCCGTTTTTGCGCCGGGGGTTGAGCCGGGGACGTCTTCAATTTCCGCCAATATCCAATTTTCCCGCGTGGCGAACAACGCGCTTATCGACGGCACGCGGGGGACTGGGCATAGTGCTTGCCGACACCGACGCGGATTGCATGACAACAGCGGAACCCAAAAAGCTCGGGCCGTTTCTGGCCACGATGTTCGTTACCGGCAATATGGTGGGATCGGGTCTGTTCCTGCTGCCGGCGACACTGGGAGCGGTCGGTGGAATATCGGTCTTCGCCTGGGGCCTTGCGACGGCGGGCGCCCTTCTGATCGCCGGCATATTTGCACGATTGGGCGTATTAGCGCCGTGGGCCGGCGGCCCTTATGCCTATGCAAGGGCGACACTGGGGCGATATTTCGGTTTCCAGACCAATTACGTCTATTGGATTTCCTGCTGGGTTGGGAATGTTAGCATCGCGCTGGCGGTCACAGGCTATGTGGAGGAGCTGCTTCCTGCCCTGAAGCCGCCGCTGATCTCCGCCGCGACGACATCCGTGGTCATTTGGGTGATGGTTGGCGCGAACATCATAGGCCCCCGAGTCGTCGGCACGATTGAAGCCGTGGCGATGCTGATCGGGCTGGCGCCGATCCTCGTCATCGGCATATTCGGCTGGTTCTACTTCGATCCCCATCTTTTCATGGATTCCTGGAACGTTTCCGGCCAGTCGGCATCGGCTGCGATTCCGGCGCTTCTTATTCAAGTGTTCTGGGCGTTTACCGGTCTGGAAAGCGCAGCTGTCGCGGTTGAGGTGGTGGAGAATCCGCGGCGGAATCTGCCGATCGCGGCGGTGGGCGGTGTCGCGCTGGCCGCGGTGATCTATGTCGCGTCCTGCACCGTGCTGATGGGGATCGTGCCGGCGAAAGAATTGGCAGCTTCGTCGGCACCCTTTGCCATCGTCGCCAGGCAAATCTTCGGCCCGGCCGCGGCGACGCTCCTGATCTTCACCACCATCCTGAAGGCAAGCGGCACCCATGGCGGATGGACGCTTGTGTCGGCGGCGACCGCGAAAGCCGCAGCCGAGGATGGAGCGTTTCCCGCCCTGTTCGGGCGCGTGGATCGCCGGGGCATTCCAGTGCGAAGCCTGTTGGTTCACGGTGTCTTGATGACGATTGCGGCGTTCGCGACGACATCGCCGACGATCGGCCAGCAGTTCAGCAAGCTGATCGATGTGTCGGTCGTTTTTTCCATGATCTGCTATGTCTACAGTTCCATCGCCCTGTTCCGGCTTCAGCCCGCCAGCGCGCCCGATGCGACGCGCTACAGGATCATGGCTGTGATCGCCGCTGTGTTTTCGCTGTGGGTCATCTGGAAATCGGATTGGGATTTGCTGGTGATCGCCATTGCGATCCTGCTGACCAGTATTCCGCTTTACCCCTTCTATAAGGGGCGGCTGCATGCCCATGCGACAGAGCTGGCTGCGTTGGAGGCGGGGCAAGAGGCATGACGCGTCTGAGGGCGGATCTTCTTTTATTGCTGACGGCAATGATCTGGGGGTCGGCGTTCGTCGCGCAGAAGATCGGTAATGGCGCGATTGGCCCGTTTCTGTTTGTTGGCGGCCGTTTTTTTCTGTCGGCGCTGCTATTGGTCCCCTTGGCTTGGCGGGAGGCCCGAACGGGTGAGCATATACTTAAGCGCCGGGACTGGTTGTTGGGATTGGCAATTGGCGTCGCGCTGCTTTCCGGCTCCACAATTCAGCAGGTCGCGCTTAATTCGACGTCCGTCACCAATGCCGGGTTTCTGACCGCGCTCTATATCGCTTTCGTTCCGTTCGTCGGCTGGGTCGTGGTGCGGACGCGGGTGCGGCCGATGGTTCTGGCGGCGGTCGCGGTATCCTTGCTGGGCGCGTGGCTTCTGGCGGATGAGGGCGCTGCGCCGCTGACGCGCGGCGACTTCTTGGTTGTCGGGTCGGCGGTACTTTACGCGCTGCACATCGTCCTGGTGTCGATCTTTCTGAAACAGACCAACCGCCCGTTCTTTCTGTGCCTGCTGCAATATTCGATGACCGCGATGTTTGGCACTGCCGCCGGCTTTGCGGTGGAACCGGTCAATCTGGAGGAATTGCGTGGCGCCCTGCCGACCATCCTTTATGCCGGTATCCTATCCGGTGGACTGGGCTACACGTTTCAGATCGTCGCTCAGCGTCACACGCCGGCGACCGAGGCGGCGTTGATCATGTCGATGGAAAGCGTGTTCGCCGCGCTGGCTGCCGCGATCCTGTTGGGGGAACGGCTGACAGTGTTGGCGGCCGTCGGTTGCGGCCTGGTTCTATTGGGCGTCATCATGGTCGAAATCGGGCCTGTCTTGCCGCGTCGGCGGCACGGGCCGGCTGCCCCGGATGAACTTCCGCCGATCGGAACGGTGCCGCTCGATTGAAAGGAATGATGATGACGAAGACACATCCCGCGATTGCGGCAGGATTCTTGTCGATATTGTTGCTGACAGTCGCGCCGGCAAGTTTGGCTGAAACCCCCAAAATTGACTGGAATGTTTTCGGGCGGGATGTCCTGAAGCAGTTGATCGAGGTCGATAGCACCCATGTGAACGGCTCGACGGGCCTGACCCATCTGATCGCCGAGCGGCTGACCGCGGCGGGTTTCTCCAACGACGATTTCAACCTTCTGGCGCCGCCGGATCACCCGATAAAAGGGAACATCGTGGTCAGGCTGAAAGGCACCGGCAAGCTGAAACCCGTGCTGTTTATCTGCCATCTGGACGTGGTCGAGGCGGACAAGCGCGACTGGACGTACGATCCCTTCAAGCTGACCGAGAACGACGGTTGGCTCTATGGGCGCGGCACGATCGATATGAAAGGGCAGGACGCTTCGACATTGACCGCGCTGATCCGGCTGAAGACGGAGGGATATAAGCCCGACCGCGACATCATCGTCGCCTTTACCGCCGATGAGGAGGCGGGCGGCGACGCGAACGGCGTCGATTGGCTGATAAAAAACCACCGCGACCTGATCAATGCCGAGTTCGTCATCAATCCGGATTCCGGCGATGCCGCCTCGGAGAACGGTAAGAAACTCTACCTGGGTATCCAGACCAGCGAGAAGCAATACATGACTTTCGGGTTGGAGGGGCATGACAAGGGCGGGCACAGCTCCGAGCCGACACCGGCCAACCCGATCTATCATATGGCCGCCGGACTGGACCGCCTGGCCCATTATCAGTTCCCGCTGCATTTGACGCCTACCGCCAAGGCCTATTTCGGCGCGCGCGCGAAGCTTGAGACCGGGCAAGTGCAAGCCGACATGTATTCGGTCGCAGGTCCCTCGCCCGATCCGGCCGCCGTGGAGCGGCTGACAGCGACTGTCGATACCAACGTGATCATGCGGACGACCTGCGTCGCGACCGAAATCTCGGGTGGCCGCAGCGAAAGCGCGTTACCGGAGATCGCGAATGCGGTGATCCAGTGCCGCGTCATTCCCGGCGAATCCCAGGCCTCGGTCGAGAAGGCGATTACGGACGCGGTTGCTGACCCGTCGATTAAACTGAGCGTGATCTACCCCCCGGATATCAGCCCGGAATCGGCGATTGACCCGAGAATTTTTGGGGAGGTGGACAAGCTGGGCAAGGAGATGTGGGGCGGCCTGCCGGTGTTGCCGGAGATGTCCGCCGGTGCGTCGGACAGCGCCTTTACCCGCGCAGGCGGCATGCCGAGTTACGGCGTGGACGGCATATTCCAGGATCTTGAAGACCAGCGCGCTCATGGCAGGGACGAACGCGTGGGCATAGAGGCATATAAAGAGGAGCTGGAGTTCAGCTATCGGCTGATGAAAGACCTTGGGAAGATGAAGTAGAAGGGGGTGCCTGCCGTTCTGGCGGGCACCCTTTTCGAGATTCCTGTAGTCTAGAGCATTTTGTGATCATACGGGTTTGTACCCTGCGTGCTTGATATAGTTTTGGCATTCCTCAGTTGAGAAAGCATCGAGAAGAGCGCCGATGCGATTCCAGAGGGCTTCTTTGGATCGCTCTGCTGCTTTTCGCAGCAATGTCTTAAGCTTTGCGAAGGCCATCTCGATTGGATTGAGGTCTGGGCTGTAGGGCGGCAGGAAGAGGAGTTTGGCACCACGCTCGGTGATCAGGCCGGCCGCCTTTTCCCCTTTGTGGCTGGACAGATTGTCGAGAATGACGATGTCGCCGGCTCTGATCTCGGGTAGGAGAACGCGTTCGACATACTGCGTAAAGATGGCGCGGTTCATCGGCTGGTCTATGACGAAGGGAGCGACCCATCCGTCCTTGCAAAGACCCGCGACAAAGGTCGTCACCTTCCAGTGGCCATGCGGCGCATAGCCTTTGACCCGCTGCCCGCGCGGCGCCCGACCATAGGTGCGAACCATGTTCGTGGTGGCGCCGGTCTCATCGAGAAAGATCAGGCGATGGGCGGCAAGGTTAGCCTGATCGACGCGCCAGGCTTGACGGGCAACAGCCACGTCAGGCCGGTTCTGCTCATCGGCGTGAACGCTTTTTTTTAAAACTGATCCCGTGACCGTTGAAGAACCGGCTCAGCATCCCGGCATCGGCCTTGACCGCGTGCGTCGTCATCAGCCGCTCGGCTACGGCCATCAGCGTCAAGTCCGGCTCGGCCGCGATCAGCGCCAGCAGCCATTCGGCATGCGCCGGAAGCCGGGAGCGCCGGTCTCCTCCTTGTGACAGCGCTGTGCGACGGCCAGATCGCGCCGCCTCAACCCAGCGGATCGCCGCCGTCTCACTGATCCGAAAGTTACGGGCCGCTTCACGGCGCGAAAGACCTTCGTCCTCGACCGCGCAAAGCACACGATCACGCAAATCCTGAGAATATGCTCGCGTCATTCATGCTGGCCTCCTTCCAGCCAGCATGTTGAATCAGAACAAGCGCCATTCGGGAATCCTAAACTTCCCAATCCGTCAGATCGCAAAACGCTCTAGAACTTCTGCCCGAATTTGACACCGAAGGTCAGCGGCTGGATCGGAACGATATATTTGTTTCCATCCTGGATGCAGGCAGAGCAAGACGCGAGGCGATAGATTTGGCCGCGTTCGTCAAACGCATTCTTGATAAAGAAGGTCGCAGTCCAATTATCCTGTGCGACGCCTGCGGAGAAGTCGAAGGATATATAAGGCGCCATTGCGCCGAGTTGTTGTGCCTGAAGCACGCGCAGATCGGACGTGGCACGACCCTGAAACACCGACGATCCTTGAAGGAACCCGGTCATGGTATCTGAGATATCGTAGTCATAACGTAGTGTCGCGTTGGCTTTTACAGCCGGAGTGACGGGCAGCGGTATGCCACTGGGTGCCGAATAAGGCGGACAGCCTTTCCCACTAAGATTTGGACAGACGTTTGAGGTTAATTCGGAATTGATGAAGCTGCCCGCACCCGACAGTGTCCAATGCGGATCGATCGCCCAGGTGACGTCGGATTCAAGGCCCCGAACGGTGGCCGACCCGGCGTTTGCGATCTGAGTTAAGCTAAATTGTCCAAGGAACGCGAACTGGAAATTATCCCAGTTCTCCCAGAACACCGCGCCGTTCCATCGAACCTGTCCGTTATCCCAGGTCGTTTTCCAGCCAAGTTCGTAGTTATAAAGCGTATCGGACGTATAAGGCGGAAGATCGCCGTAGCGGTTCACGCCACCCGGTCGAAAGCCGCTGGACGCTGTCGCATAGACCATCCGGTCACTGTCGATCTTATATTGAATACTGGCCTTGAAGGTAGCATTCACCTCTTCGACGGTTTTATTCAAATTGGCGCAAGCAGCATCATCGTAAATCGCTCCGAGCTGACAATGCGGGGAGTTTTCGCCCGTTGAAGACTTGTATGGGTTGCCTTTTCCGAAACCGAAGAAGCCGTATAGCGAATTGCGCGATTCGAATACACGCACGCCGCCAATGATGCTGAGTTGGTCGGTAAGATCATAAGTCATCTGCTCGAATGCCGCGAGATCGCGATCGACCCGCGTTTCCTGGGTCAGCCAGATCGTGCCCGGCCAGCCGGTCACGCTCGACGCCGGGGAAAGCCCCGCGACCTCGTAATCCTGCATGATTTTGTGAGTTTGGCGTTCGAAGAACAGACCCGCCACGAACCGGAACCTGTCGTCGTTTGGCGATGAAATCCGCAGTTCCTGCGTATCTTTGGTGAAATGATCCCGGCCGAAAACGAACTGGGTGGGATTGGTCAGGTGTCCCGTGGCGTTGGTGAAATACGCGGCCCATGGGTTGGGGATCCCGTGCACATTATATTCATTCGTGTAGGCAGTGGTATAGTCCGAGTAATCAGTTTGTGCCTGGAGCGAGCGGTCGAAGAAACCTGCCGAATAGACGATATCGAAGTCGCCGATCTTGCCTTGAATCGTAAGAGCCATCTGTGCCCAACGGTCGTGATTACTGTCCGGCTGGTAGCGCTTCACCTGCAAATCACCGACCGCTGGATTGTAGCCGAAGATGCCGGTGGATCGTTGATCTTGGGCAATCAGTGAGGGCGTGATGGTCCAATCGTCGTCAAGCTGAATGCCGAGCGCAGCGCGGCCACCGTAAGTCTGCACGCCGTTGAAATCGTCCTTGGCTAGCCCTGCGTTGTTCAGTGTGTATGGGGTTCCCTTATAGTGCAGCGTGCCGGGGACATTATCGATGTAGCCGGCATCGCCTTCCTCATATCCGACGATGCGGATGGCCACCCGATCCGACAGCGGGACGTTGACGTAACCCTCGATGACGTTGCCCGGATCGCCGCCATGGGCGAACTCGTTCAACTCGACATCATAGGATGCGCTGAACTTTGTCGGGTCGGGCTTATTCGTGATGATACGCAGTGTGCCTGATTCCGAACTGGCCCCGAACAGCGTGCCCTGCGGGCCGGCCAGCGCCTCGATGCGTTGGACGTCGTAAAGATGGATATCCAACTGCCCGAGGATGGTGGTGATCGGCTGCTCATCCAGATAGACACCGACTGTCGGCAAAGGACCCGAATGGTTGCCGTCCTGCCCGCCCGCCATCGAGATGCCGCGCATGTAGATTGAGGTCTGGCTTGGCGCGATGGTTTGGTACACGACACTGGGCAGGAACTTCGCGTAATCGCTAAACTCGGTGGAATTGGTCTGTTCCAGCAACTTGCCACTTAATGCCTGGATGCTGACCGGAACGCTCTGGAGATTTTCCGCGCGCTTCTGAGCGGTGACGATGATTTCTTCCAGTTGCCCGGCCCCGCTGGCCGCGGTCGGCTGATCTTGCGCGAGGGCGAGCGGTGCGCAGACAAGAACTGTGGAGGCCAATAGGCTATATTTGGCGGCTCGGCGGCAGAGTGTGGCGACGGTCGTTTTGCTTGCTGACATTTTACGATCCCTTTTGCGATTCTGTTGATCTTTGCGGTTTTGGGTTCGGCTCGTTCCTATGCCGGTGCTTGCCACACAGGGCTGGGGACAGCAGGGTAAAAGGCCAGCGTATCGCCCAAGGTATTTTTCAGCGGCTCGAGCCAAGGTTCGAAATGCTGCCAGTGGTCCAACCCATCCCGGAAGATCGGTTGGCGAACCTGCTCTGAGCTCGGCGTGCGTACGGCGCGGTCGTTTTCGTGGAAACGAAGGCAAGCCTCTTCGAATTCAAGCCCGCAATAGTCAAGCAAACGCCGGACTTCGGTTTCGGTGTCGTCCACCATCCGCTCGTAGAAGACGCGATGAATCCTGCCCGGCAAGATGGCATCGAAATGTGCCATGAGCGCGACATAGTCACTGTAGTACCGGCCAATGTCTTCAAGCCCGTAGGAAAAGGCCTGGCCGCGCGCGAAGTGTTGCTTGAAACCGGAGAGGCACGCGCCGAGCGGATGGCGCCGGGCGTCCACGATCTTCGCGTTTGGGAGGATCAGCTGGATCATCCCGATGTGGAAGAAATTCTGCGGTGTCTTATCGATGAAGAGCGACCGCGCGGTTTTCCGTTGCGCGCGCGTTCGTGTGAGATACTCATCCCCCAAAGCTTTCAGCTGTTCGCTGTCCATCTCGGCGAGAATATCCGGGTACAGCGATTTGTCGGTTCGGTTGCGCCGTCCGCCGAGTTCTAGGGCCATCGCCCCCAAGTCGGGCAGTTCCATCGTCCCTTCGATAGCCAAGTGGCTGGCCAGGATTTGCTCGATCAGAGTCGAGCCGGATCGCGGCAGTCCGACGATGAAGATCGGATCGCCGGCTTCACAGCCAAAGCCGGCGCGCTCGGCGAAAAACGAGCGGGTGAAAAAAGTCTTCATCTGGTTCACCCGCGCAGTTGTCCTCTCGGACTCGTGGCCGAGCTGTTCCTTGCGGATGGCATTGCCGGCGGCGTAGTGCGTGAAGGAGGCAGCGAAATCGGCCCGATCCTCCAGCGCCTTGCCGAGCGCGAAATGGAAATGAAGGCGGTCTTCATCGCGGAGGTCCGCGCGCGCCAGCTGGGCCTCCATCGCGGCTATATCCCCGTCGCTGAGAAGATAGGTTTTGAGGTTGGCCAGGCTCCAATATGCCTCGCCCAGCTGCGGTAACTGTTCGATAGCGCGGCGATAGGCGGAAATGCTTTTCTCCAGCTGTCCGGCCGTTTTCAGGGCATGCCCATAGCTCATCCAGACTCTGGGCTGGTTCGGGTAATCGCGCAGGACATCCGCATAGACCGCGATTGTCTGCGGGTAGTCGCCGAGATGGCCGAGGATCGCCGCTTTCAGATTGCGATATCCGGGATCGTAAGGGTCGAGGGCCAGAAGCTTATCGACTTCGGCCAGGGCCTCGGCCGCCTTGCCCTGACGGAAAAGCGCCATGGAATAATTATGGCGGGCCGGGTGGAAACCGGGCGCCAATTCCAGGCAGCGGCGAAGCAGCGTTTCCGCGTCGGCGAATCGGCCGATTCGGGCCGCGACTTCAGCCAGCATCCTGATCGCCGCGACATCGGTCGGATAGCGCTTCAGGTAATCCTTCAGAGACCGTTCCGCGATGGCCAGACGGTTCTCGACAAGAGCGGCCGCGGCTTCCATCAGGACGGGGTTGTTGACCGAAGTCTTGATCTGTTTGGCATAGAAACCATCGGCGACCTGAGTATCGCCAGCTTCAGTCGCCAGATCGCCCAGCGCGCGCCACGCCTCGCTCATCTGCGGATTGAGCTCGGTTGCCTGCGTGAGCAAGGCTTCCGCCTCATTGGTCGATCCAAGTGCAGCCAGGGTCAGGCCGAGTTCGTAGCGGGCAGTCGGCCAAAGGGGCCTGGCGGCAACCAGCGCCGCGAGTGAAGTCCGCGCGGCGTTTAAATCCCCGCCTCGCCTCTTCGCAATCCCAAGGATTAGCGCGGCGTCGGGACTTTCCGGCAGAACGCGGAGGATTTCATTGGCTTGTTGTTCGGCGAGAACCGGCTTTGTGTCGAGCAGGCGGCGCGCATGATCCAGGGCGACAGGTAGCGTGCCCGAAACCTCAGACTTGTCGGCAGCTTTTGGCGTGGTTTCGGCGACGAGCACTGTCGAACGCAACTCCCGCATTGCACACAAAAATATTCAGCGGATTTGAGACACTGTCAATGCTGTGTTGCGTATTCCGCAGGGCTGTTGGCCGAAGGCAGGGCTGTTTTGAGAGCGTGGGCCGCGATCAGCCGGCCGCTCAAAAGCCAGAAGCGGACGCTGAGCGACAAGGCCACCGCGGCCAGACCCGAGGCCAGACCCCACCAGATGCCGACTGCGCCATAGCCCATGCGGACCCCCAGAATCCAGGCAGGAGCGAACCCCAGGCCCCAATAACCGATTGCCGCGATGACCGCGGGAATGCGCGTATCCTTCAGGCCGCGCAGCGCGCCGGCGCCGATGGTTTGTGCGCCGTCGAACACCTGGAAGAAGGCGGCAATGGTCAGCAGTTGTGCCGCCACGGCGATAACCTCGCCACGATGGGTGTCGGCAGTGGTGATATAAAGACCAGCGATGACCGACGGTATCGATAACAGGATCGTCGCCATCGTTCCCATGAAGCCGACACCAAGAATGAACGCCACGACCGCGGCCATTCGTGCCGCGCACGGCGCATCGGCGCCCATGAAGAAGCCGACACGGACATTGGCCGCCTGTGAGATCGACAGCGGCACCATGAAGGTCAGCGAGCATATGCTCATGCTGATTTGATGCGCGGCCAGCTGCGTGGCGCCGAACCGCCCGATCAGAAGGCCGGCCCCGCCGAAGAGCACGATCTCAACCCCCATGATCGCCGCGATCGGCGCGCCCAGAACGATCAGTTCGCGCACGATCGGCCAGTCGATCGGGCCGACAAGCGGGAACATGCGCAAAGCGGGCGTCAGCCGCATGGCGAGCGCAACCGCGGCCATCATCACCCAGAGTGTGATCAGGGTCGCGGTGGCGGAGCCCAGATAGCCCATGCGCGGGAAGCCCCATACGCCATGGATCAGGCCGTAATTGAGCAGACCGTTGGCGGTGATCGCCGCCAGCGCAACCACCATGACGATCCACGGCCGCCCCATCGCCGCCAGGAATCCACGCTGGGTTGCCATGAGCATGGAGGCAGGCAAGGCAAAGAGGAGAATCCGGTCATATCGGGCGATGGCATGCGCCAGTGCCGGCGGCTCGCCGATGGCCAGGATCAGCGGTTCGATGTGCCACAGCAGCAGCATCGGTGGGATCGATGCGAGAAGCGCCAGCAAGAAACCACCCCGCAGGATCGGCGCGATTCGTCCTTCGGTTCCCGAGCCGCGCGCATGCGCGACCAGAATCGAGACGGAAATCAGTCCGCCGGCAACCACGATCATCAAGGTGAAATAAAGATTCGCGCCCAAGCCACCCGCGGCCAGACCGTCACGCCCAAGCGTGCCCAGCAAGACAGTGTCGGTCGCGCCCATGGCAATCTGCGCAAGCTGAGCGGCTGCCAGCGGTGCGGCAAGGCGGACCGTCGCGCCGAGCTCTTCGCCGAAGCGCGGTGTGGTTTGAAGGACAGACATCGGAAACTCACGAGGCTGCAGCATATGGCTGGAGCCGACCGACCATATCGCCATGGCTGCCGGGTGTCATATGACCAAAAGGCAAACCACCCCTGCGGCTGACCAGCTGCTGCGGCTGGACGGGACCGGGGACGGCTTTTATCCTCGTTCGCACGGCGGAGGAGATCGATATGGGACGGTTTGTGACATTGGTTGAGGTCGGTCCGCGCGACGGATTGCAGAACGAGCCGACGATCCTGCCCACCGAAGACAAGATCGCGTTCATCAACCGCGCGCTGGACGCCGGGATCAGGCATATCGAAGCGGTCAGCTTCGTGAATCCGAAGAAGGTCCCGCAGATGGCCGACGCCGAGGCGGTGATGGCGGGTGTGCCGCGTGACAGAGGCGCGGTCTATTGCGGGCTGGTTCTGAATCGGCGCGGCTTCGACCGGGCGGTTGAGGCCGGCTGTGACGAAATCCTCTATGTCACGTCATCGACCGACAGTTTCAGTCTTCGCAACCAGGGCATGACCGTCGCGGGCGCCATTGCCGGCTGGCATGAGGTCGCCGCCCTTGCTGCAGAGCGCGGGCTGCGGGCCTCTGTTTCGATCTCAAACGCCTTCGGTTGCCCGTTCGAGGGACGGGTGCCGGTATCGCGGATCGCGGAGATCGCGGCTGAGCTGGTCAAGTCGCCGGTCGGCGACCTGACCATACCGGACACGATCGGCGTCGCGGTGCCGCCGCAGGTGACGGCGATGTGGACCGCGTTGCGGCCGGTTGTCGGCGATGTCTCGCTGCGAGCGCATTTTCACAACACGCGCAACACCGCTATCGCGAATGTTCACGCGGCGGTCGAGGCGGGGGCGACGGTTGTGGATGCGTCGATCGGCGGTATCGGCGGCTGTCCGTTCGCGCCGCGCGCCACCGGAAATGTGGCCACAGAGGACGTGCTGTATCTGCTGGACGAAATGGGCATCGAAACCGGTGTGTCCCTGCAGAGCCTGATCGACACCGCGAAATGGCTGGAACCGCAGCTTGGGCACGCGCTGCCGGGCATGGTGTCGCGCGCCGGCGGGTTTCCGGTTGCTCGGAACGCGGTTTAGCCGGCCTAAAGCCGCGCCGCCAGGGTTGAAAAGGTTTGATGGCTCGATTTCGGTAACCGCGGCAGCGTCAGAACGTCCGCCGTCCCACTGAACCGCCGGATCGTATCGGCCGTCTCGTCGAGATCGACGGTGCCGCCGGCGCTTTCGCTGACAATCACCGAGTGGACGGTCAGGCTACGCCGCGCCAGGACGTCGAGTGCCGTGAGCGTGTGGCTGATCGTACCCAGATAGCTGCCGGTGACGAGCAGAACCGGCAATTCGAGCGCCGACATCCAATCGAGGACGGTATGACGGTCATCGAGCGGCACCATGATGCCGCCGACGCCTTCTATGAGCAGTGTGCCCTGTGCGGCGGCGATGTTATCGCGGCAGAAGTGGAGCAGTTCGTCGAAATCGATCGAACGGTTCTCGCGCCGGCCGGCCATATCCGGCGACAGGGGAGCGGCGAAGCGCCAGGGCGAGATGGCGGCGACGGCATCGGCCGATTGCAGTTGGCCCAACGCGTCGAGGATGACACCGGTGTCGCTGGCCGCGACGGTATTCGGATCGAAGCCGCTGATGACGGGCTTCAATGCCCGGACAGCGCGGTCATGTCGCCGGAGTTCGCGGATCAGGCCGGCGGTGACGAAGGTCTTGCCGACGTCGGTTCCTGTCGCGGTGACGAAGAGGGCGGTCATGACGGCGGCAGTATCCGCGAGCGGATGGTATCGGCCAGCCGGTCGATCTCCGCGTCGGGATGTTCGGCGGTGAAGGCCACCCGCAGTCGGGCGGTGCCGGCCGGAACGGTGGGCGGGCGGATTGCGACCACTAGAAAGCCTTCATCCTCCAGTAGGCGAGAGGCGTCGAGCGCGGCCTTCGCGTCGCCGATCAGGATCGGGACGATGGGACTGACGGCATCGGGCAGGCCGAGCCGCCGGGTGAAGCGGCGGGCCTTTGTCACCGGCAGGGCGGCGAAGTTCGGCTGTTGCTCGATGACGTCCAGCGCGGCGATGGCGGCGGCGACTGATGCAGGGGGAAGGCCGGTCGAGTAAACGAAGGTCCGGGCGCGGCTCTTGATCAGGTCGATCACCGGCTGCGAGGCGCAGAGATAGCCGCCATAGCCGCCGATGGCTTTCGACAGGGTGCCCATCTGCAGATCGACATTGGCCTTGGCTCCATCCATGAAGCTGGACCCACGCCCGCCGCCGACCACGCCGATCCCGTGAGCGTCGTCGGACAGCAGCCAGGCGTCGTGACGGCGGGCGAGGGCCGCGAGCTCATGCAGAGGCGCGAGGTCGCCATCCATCGAGAACACGCCGTCGGTGGCGATCAGCGCGTGGCGATGTTTCGGACGATGTTCGGCCAGCAGTTCTTCCGCATGGGCGACATCGTTATGCCGGAAGGTCAACACTCGCCCGCCGGTCAGTTTGCCACCGGTCATGATGCAGGAATGGGCGTACTCGTCGATCAGGACGAGGTCGGCGCTGCCCGCCAAGGTCGGGATGATACCGGCGTTGGCGAGATAGCCGGAGCCGAAGACGCAGGCCGCCTCGGTGGTCTTGAGCCGGGCCAGGCGGCTCTCCAGTTCGGCGAACAGCGGATGGTTGCCGGTCACCAGTCGCGATGCACCGGCGCCGACGCCGTACGTCTCGATGGCCGCCATCGCCGCTATCTTCACTGCCGGATGTTGGCTGAGGCCCAGATAGTCGTTGCACGAAAACGATAGTAACCGCCGGCCGTTGCGCACGGCCCATACGCCATCCGTACGTGTGGTTTCGACCAGCGTACGCAGCAGCGTACGGCGGCTGAGCCGGGCGAGCTTTTCGGCCGCGAAGGCGTCCAGGGATGACAATTTGGCGCACTACCGTTAACAGCTATGTCGATGCTCATGGTGTGACCGCTGGTTTTCGCGAAGGCAAGACCTCCGCGAGCACCGCTCGCAAATCAGGCCCGCCAGCACCGCTCGCAAATCAGGATTGTGAAATGTCTATCGTCTCAATCGATTCCTTCTCCGCCGCGCCCGCGGCGTTCCATCAGCCGGGCGCCGTCCGCCATGACTGGACCCGGGAGGAAATCCGGGCGCTGTTCGCCCTGCCGTTCCCCGAGCTGATCTTCCAGGCACAGACGGTGCACCGGATGAACTTCGATCCGCTGCAGGTTCAGATCTCAACCCTGCTGTCGATCAAGACCGGCGGCTGCCCCGAGGATTGCGCCTATTGCCCGCAAAGCTCGGCTTACGAAACCGAGCTGAAGGCCAGCAAGCTGATGGATGTCGACGCCGTGCTGGCCGAGGCGCGCGCGGCAAAGGCGGCCGGGGCCAGCCGGTTCTGCATGGGCGCGGCTTGGCGGTCGCCCAAGGACCACGACCTGGAGAAGGTATGCGCGATGGTCGAGGGCGTGAAGGCGCTGGGGATGGAAAGCTGCGTCACGCTGGGCATGCTGACCGGGCCGCAGGCCGAGCGCCTGAAGGACTCCGGCCTCGACTATTACAACCACAACCTGGACACCTCGCCGGAATTCTATGGCGACATCATCTCCACCCGCACCTATCAGGACCGGCTGGATACGCTGGAGACCGTGCGCGACGCGGGCATCAGCGTGTGTTGCGGCGGGATCGTCGGCATGGGTGAGGGCGCGGAAGACCGCGTCGGCATGATCCACGCGCTGGCGACCCTGCCGTCCCATCCTGAGAGCGTGCCGATCAACATGCTGGTGCAGGTCGAGGGCACGCCGCTGGCCGGTGGCGCCGCTTTGGACCCGATCGACTTCGTGAAGACCATCGCGGTTGCCAGGATCACCATGCCGGGATCGATGGTGCGCCTGTCGGCCGGCCGCGAGGACATGAGCGACGAGACCCAGGCCCTGTGCCTGCTGGCCGGTGCGAATTCGATCTTCTATGGCCCGAAGTTGTTGACCACGCCCAATCCGGCGCAAGACCGCGACATGCGCTTGCTCGAGAAGCTGGGCATGGCGCCGATGCCGCTGTGACGATGAGGATGCCTCTCCCCCGAGGGGAGAGGCACAAGAAGCGGCTTCCTTGAGAGATACCTTTGAATCCCCCTTGGTTCGATTCCGGCTACAAACATATCTGGCCGCCTTATGCCCAGATGAAGACCGCGCTGCCGCCGCTGCCGGTCAGGCGGACGGAGGGCGTGCGTATCCACCTGGACGATGGGCGGGTGCTGATCGACGGGATCGCGTCCTGGTGGACGGCGTGCCACGGATACAACCACCCGCATATCCGCGAAGCGGTCACCCGCCAGCTTGAGACCATGCCCCATGTCATGTTCGGCGGGTTGGCGCACGAGCCGGCGCTGACCCTGGCGGCGCGGCTGGCGAAGATGCTGCCCGGCGACTTGACCCGCGTCTTCTTCTCCGATTCTGGATCGGTCGCCGTTGAGGTCGCCATGAAGATGGCGATGCAGTTCTGGCTGAACCGGGGCGAGCGCAACCGCACAGGGTTTCTAGCGTTTCGCGGCGGGTATCATGGCGACACGCTGGGCACGATGGCGGTGTGCGACCCCGGCGAGGGGATGCACAGCCTGTTTGCCGGGCTGTTGCCGCCGCAGGCGATGCTGGACCTGCCGGTCGATGATGCGTCGATCGTTGCCTTCGACCGATATTTGGATGAACACGCGCACAGGATCGCGGCGATCCTGGTGGAGCCGCTGATCCAGGGCGCGGGCGGCATGATCTTCCACGACCCCGAGATATTGCGCCGGTTGCGCCGGGCGGCTGACCGGCACGGGCTGATCCTGATCTTCGACGAGATATTCACGGGCTTCGGCCGCACCGGTACGATGTTCGCCTGTGAAGCGGCTGGGGTGGTTCCGGATATCGTGACCCTGTCCAAGGCGTTGACCGGCGGAACCATGGCGCTGGCGGCAACCGTCGCGACCGGGCGGATCTTCAATGGCTTTCTGTCTGACGATCCCGGCCACGCCCTGATGCACGGGCCGACCTATATGGCGAACGCGCTGGCCTGCGCCGCGGCGAACGCATCGCTCGACCTTTTCGAGAGCGAGCCCCGGCTGGAGCAGGTGGCGGCGATTTCGGACGGCCTGCGCGCAGGGCTGGAGCCGCTGCGCCGAGCGGCGGGCATCAGGGATGTGCGAGTCATGGGCGCGGTCGGTGTGGTGCAACTGAGCCGGCTGGACGACCCAAAGGCCTTGCAGCGGGCCTGCGTCGATGCCGGCATCTGGGTGCGGCCGTTCCGCGACCTGGTTTACCTGACGCCGTCCTTCACGATTGGGGCGGACGATCTGGAACGCTTGACCGGCGTTTTGAGTGGGGTTCTGCGGAGCGCCTAGTCCGCCGATATTGCGTTGACCTTCGCCGCGCCGGCCGGCGTCACTTCCAGCTGCCAATGGCATTGGAGGGCGCCGGGCGCGATCCGCACCGGGTCGTGAATGAGGCCGTCAGCCAAGGCCCGGGCCAGGGAGGCGCGGAAAATCGCCTCCGGGATCGGCTGGCCTGCGATCTGTTCGACCAGAGCCAGCCCTTCCGTAACATCCGCCGCCCGAGGGCGGTGGCGTAATGCGATGCGCAGCAGAAGTAATGTCGTCTCCGCCGCGTCCATCGCAGGCGGCGCTTAGACCAGCATGCCGAGCGCGGCCTTATACAGATCGAGCAATTCTTCCTGCTCTGCCCGGTCGGCGGATTCCATTTTGCGCAGACGGACGATCTGGCGCATCACCTTGACGTCGAAGCCCGTGCCCTTGGCCTCGGAATAGACGTCCTTGATGTCGGCGGCGATGCCGGACTTTTCCTCTTCAAGGCGCTCGATGCGCTCAATAAAGGACTTCAGCCGGGTTGCGGAGCTGTCGGCGGTCGCTGCGTCGGCGGGGCCTTGATCGAGAGCGGTGTCTGGCATGGCGGCTTTTCTGGGCTGGGGTGAAGAGAGCGGCGAAGCTACGGCGAACGGGCTTGGGAGACAAGCCGGGTTGTTATCGGGTTGAGCTGAAATCCCCCTCACCCTCCCACCGCTGCGCGGCGGGTCCCTCCCTCTCCGCGTTACGGGCGAGGGGCTTTATAGGCGCGCCAGCACGATCACCCTCGCCCATGAAATGGGAGAGGGTGCGACCCGCGAAGCGGAAGGGTGAGGGGGATTTAGGATTGAGGACGTGGTAACCGAACAAGCAACTTCTTACTCCGGCGGACCCTGCCCGTCCGGTTGTGGCTGTTCGGGCTGCAAACCGCCGGCGGATCGGATAGCGTCGATATAGGCTTGGGCCTCCTCGCGCGTGACCTCCATTGTTTCGTCGTCGGTCGGCGAGCCGTCATCGGTTAGATAGGCAGTGCGTAGGATCCGTACGACGATGTCGGCCGGATCGTCGTAATAATCGTCGGTGACCGCGTAATCGGCGAACAGGTCGCGCAGCAGCTGTTCGCGTTCGGGGCTGGGCGTCTCAGGGGCCGCGTCGCGATAAATCTCGCGGATCGCGTCCTGCACTAACGTCTTGGTCCTGTCGCGGACTTCGCTCAATTCCTGTGCGTCGCGTTCGGCCTTGGCGGCCCGCTCCGCCGTTGCGCGTTCGGCGGCGATCCGGGCCGCGCGGGTATCGGCGTCCTCGTCGAAGCGTTCTTCCAAAGCGGCCAATTGCCGGACGGTGCGGGTGATGCGCGACCAGGCGAGCGCGGGATCGCCGATCCTGAGGTAAGCCTCCAGCCTGTCGCCATAGAGGCGGCCGGCCATCCCTTCGGTCAGGTTCATGGCGGCTTCCTCACCCGCGTCCAACAGCCGGCCGACGAGCGCCAGCCGCCGCTGCCGCCGCGCCTCACGCGCGGCTGCCTCGGCTGCGGACGCAGCTTCGCCGGTCGGGGTGCCCTCGGCTGGGCGCCCTTTGGAGAGTGTTTCGGTGTCGGTCAAACTCATCCGCAACTAAGAACATATAAAGAACAAAATGTCAAGTGGATTTCGCCTCACTCCTCGTGGGAAAGGCATATGAAAGGGCGGCCACATGATTTTAACGCCGAGGACGTGAGAATGCGCAGAGGAACGCGGATGGAGAAGATGCTTTGCAAATCTACTCGGCGTCCTGCGCGTAAGCCTCTGCGTGCTCAGCGTTAAATTGTCTTGAGTGCCGCTTGCCCACTGCCTATCCGGGTGGGCTTGGATTGCTGCGTCGCTCCGCTCCTGGCAATGACGAAAGAGGTTTAACGGATTCGTCGTCGATCTCTCATTGAGTGCGACTTACCCGATTGCCCGGCCGCCCGGCATTGTCTAGTGTCCGGTCAACATGAAGGTAACTGTTGATATCGACTGCACACCCGAAGAGGCCCGCGCCTTCTTCGGCCTGCCGGATATTGCGCCGATGCAGGAGAGACTGATGAAGGAGGTTGAGGAGCGCACCTTGGCCGCCATGCGGTCGATGGAGCCCGATGCGCTGCTGAAGACCTGGCTTCCCGCCTCCATGCAAGGCTTCGAAAACATTCAGAAGATGTTCTGGAACGCCATGAGCGATCCGAAGAAAAAATAGAGAGTTCCATGTCGACCGACCGTTCTCTTCCGTCCGATCCCGCCCCGTATTACGAGGCGCATGTCTTCGTCTGCACGAACGACCGCGGCGAGGGCGCCAAGCGGCCGTCCTGCGCGCGGCGCGGTTCGGAAAAGCTGCGCGATTATTTCAAGGCCCAGGCGCGCGCCGCCGGCTTGAAGGACGTGCGGATCAACGCCTCCGGCTGCCTCGACCGCTGCGAGCTGGGCTGCACGATCGCGATCTATCCCGAGGGCGTCTGGTATCACTATGACACCCGCGCCGATCTCGACGAAATCCTTGAGACCCACCTGAAGCAGGGCAAGCGCGTCGAGCGACTGTTATTGACCACCGAGCAGGAAGAACTCCGGCCCGAACAGGTCGCCGTTCCCGCCGAATAGCAGGGCCTGAGTCATGACGGGCGAGACTCTGTTCGCCCTGGCCAGCGCGCCCGGCCGCGCCGCGATTGCGGTGTGGCGCCTTTCCGGCCCCGATACCGCCGCCGCGATCCAATTGCTGACCGGCGAACCGCTTCCCGCGCCGCGCCGCGCCGCCGTGCGCACGGTGCGTGAGCCGGACACGGGTGCGGCGATCGACCAGGCGGTCGTGCTGTGGTTCCCCGGTCCCGCGAGTTTCACCGGTGAGGATTCGGCTGAAATCCAAAGCCATGGCGGCCGCGCGGTCGCGGAGGCGATTGCCGCCGCACTGAGCCGTGTCCCCGGTCTGCGTCAAGCCGAACCGGGTGCGTTTTCGCGGCGCGCCTTCCTGAATGGGAAGCTGGATCTGACCGAAGCGGAGGCCATCGCCGACCTGGCAGCGGCGGAAACCGAGGCGCAGCGCAGGCAGGCTTTGGCGCAAGCAGGCGGCGGCTTGAGCGTGCTCTATGATGGCTGGCGAGCCCGCCTGATCGCGCTGCGCGCCCACCTTGAAGCCGATATCGAGTTCCCCGATGAGGATATCGGCGATCCTGTCGCGCAATTGTCCGGACAAATCGTCGAGCTGGGCGCGGAGATTGCGGCCCACCTGGCGGATGCACGGCGCGGCGAGCGTTTGCGCGATGGGCTGACGGTCGCGGTGGTGGGCGCGCCGAACGCCGGCAAATCAAGCCTGGTCAACGCGCTGGCCCGACGCGATGTTGCCATCGTGTCGGCGGAGGCGGGCACAACGCGGGACGCAATCGAAGTGCATCTCGATCTGGGCGGATACCCTGTGATCCTGGTGGATACCGCCGGCCTGCGTGCTGCCGATGGTGAGATCGAGGCGCAGGGCATCGCTCGCGCCCGTGTTCGTGCCGAGGCTGCCGACCTGGTTTTGGCGCTGTTCGCTGCTGACGCGGAGCCGGACTCCGAGACGCTGGCGCTGCTGGACGATCGGACTGTCGTCGTGGCGAGCAAGGCGGATTTGGCTATGGGCCGCTCTAAACTCTTCGGCTCCCCCCTTGAGGGGGAGGTCGGACCGCAGGTCCGGGAGGGAGGGGCTGGTCCAGCAGGTCGGATATTTGGGAGAAGGCGGGACCATCACCCCCCACCCGCCGGCCAAAGCGCCGTCGACCTCCCCCTCAAGGGGGGAGGCGATAAAAAACGGGCGATTGAGGTTTCCACCAAAACCGGCGCCGGCCTGGACGCACTCATCGAAACCCTGACCGCGCGCGCAGCGGCACTGCTGGCCGACCGTGGCCCTCCACCGCCGACGCGTGCCCGTCACCGCGAGGCACTCGCCGCCTGCCTCGTCGCTCTCGACAGCGCGGGCGTTGCGCCTCTGCCCGAACTCGCAGCGGAAGAGCTGCGCCGCGCGGGCGACGCGCTCGGCAGGATCACGGGACGAATCGATATCGAAGACATGCTGGATGCGGTATTCAGGGACTTCTGCATCGGCAAATGATGGGATCTTCGAAATGAAACTTCGCGTTTTAAGCGCTGCGATCGCACTGGCCGCCCTTGCATCTCCGGCAGCCCGCGCGTTCTGCACCCAGGCTGACCTGACAGGGGTTTGGGCGAGCTACACCGTTGGGATCAGCACCGGAAGCCTGGACTATTGGCTCGACTGCACGCTGAGGATCGATGGGAGCGGAAACTTTACCGCGAAGACATCGTCGTGCGTCGCCGATTCGGGGCTGAAAAGCCCTGTGAACGGGCACCTTACGCTGGTCAACGGCCAGACCTGCGCCTTCAAAGGCGTGCTCCAGATGACCAAACTGGCGGCGGAAAGCGTGATAAATCACGCGACATTGTCGCGGGACAAAGACACGGCCTTGGGCGTCGGCCTGTTCGAGGATGGCGGATTTTCGTTTAATCTTGTCCGACTTAAGTAGCGCGGCCTTGATCTGTTTCACGTGAAACATCGCTGTTGCTGCGCCGCCTTTGACCGGTCGCCACGAAATACGTAATCTCCTCCCATGTCGAAATGGGACGTCATTGTTGTCGGCGGCGGGCACGCCGGGACCGAGGCCGCGGCCGCTGCCGCCCGGATGGGCGCGCGCACGGCGTTGCTGACCCATAAGTGCGATACCGTGGGCATCATGTCGTGCAATCCCGCGATCGGCGGGCTGGGTAAGGGCCATCTGGTGCGCGAAATCGATGCGCTGGACGGCATCATGGGCCGCGCGATCGACCGCGCCGGCATTCAGTTTCGTATGCTCAATCGTTCGAAGGGTCCCGCCGTACGCGGGCCGCGCGCCCAGGCGGACCGCGCGCTCTATCGCCAGGCGATCCAGGATTTGCTGGCCGAACAGGCGGGGCTGGAGATTGTCGAGGGCTCCGCGGTCGATCTGATCGTTGGTGCCGGAGGGTTTGTCCGGGGGATTGTGCTGGCTGATGGGCAGGAAATGACCGCCGGAGCGGTCGTGCTGACCACGGGGACATTCCTGAACGGCCTGATCCATATCGGCGAAACCAAGATTCCGGCAGGACGTGTGGGTGAAGCGCCGGCTTTGGGCCTGTCGGAACGTCTGATCGGCGCGGGTTTCGCGCTCGGCCGGCTGAAGACCGGGACGCCGCCGCGCCTCGACGGGCGGACGATCGACTGGAGCGCGTTGGAGGTGCAGCACGGCGACGATCCACCGGAGCCGTTCTCGACCCTGACAGACAAGATCACAACGCCCCAGATTCCGTGTCACATTACCTGGACGAGCGAAACAGGCCACGCGCTGATCCGCGAGAACCTACACCGCGCGCCGATGTATTCCGGGCAGATTTCTTCGACGGGGCCGCGTTATTGCCCGTCGATCGAGGACAAGGTGGTGCGTTTCGCGGATAAGACGCAACACCAGATTTTCCTTGAACCTGAAGGGCTTAACGACCCGACGGTCTATCCGAACGGTATTTCGACTTCCCTGCCGGAGGATGTTCAGCGCGCACTGCTGAGGACAATCCCCGGGCTTGAAAGGGCTGAAGTCTTCCGGCCCGGATATGCCATCGAATATGATTTCGTCGATCCCCGAGAGCTGTCGGCGACCCTGGAGACCAAGCGCCTGAAGGGCCTGTTCCTGGCGGGGCAGATCAACGGTACGACCGGATACGAAGAGGCGGGAGCGCAGGGGCTGCTGGCCGGGTTGAACGCAGCGCGGCGGGCTGCGGGGACGGACGGCGCCGCGCTGAGCCGGGGCGATTGCTATATCGGCGTGATGGTCGACGATCTGGTCACGCGCGGTGCACCGGAGCCCTATCGCATGTTCACGTCGCGCGCCGAATATCGTCTAACCTTGCGGGCCGATAACGCCGATCAACGCTTGACCGATACAGGAATTGCGCTTGGCGTGGTCGGGTCGGCGCGCCAAACCGCTTTCCGCGCGAAGATGGACGACCTTTCCAGTGCGCGCGCACTCGTCTCGTCGCTCAGCGCCACGCCGCCGGAACTCGGCCGATCGGGCATTCATGTCAATGCCGACGGTGTTCGTCGGACTGTCGCCGATCTGTTGCGGCTGCCGGGAATAGATTTGTCGCGATTGAGCGTGATTTGGCCCGAACTTGCCGCGCTGTCCCCGGTATCCGTTGAGCAGGTGGAGATCGACGCGCGTTATGCCGGCTATCTCGACCGGCAGGAGGCTGATATTCGGGCTTTGCGCCGCGACGATGCACTGACCCTGCCGGCGGACCTGGATTACGGCGCGGTCGGCAGCCTGTCGACGGAAATACGCCTGGTGCTGACCCGCACACGGCCCGATACGCTGGGCGCGGCGGCCAGGATTCCAGGGGTTACCCCCGCCGCTCTGGCGGCGCTACTGCGCCACGTCAAACGCCGCGAACCGCCACGCGACGCCGTCTCCCTTGCCGGTTAATCCGCGCGACAGTTTCCTCGCCGCAATCCCTGTTTCACGTGAAACAGAGATGCGACTGGCGCGACTTGAAAATCTCATTATTACGCGTAATCAAACACTTAGTCTGATTTCCCATACGACCGAAGCGGATATTTGGGTTCGGCACTTCCTTGATTCGGCGCAGCTTGCGGCGCTGATTCCGGACCCTTCAAAGGCTATTGTCGACCTTGGCACGGGGGCCGGTTTTCCGGGGTTGGTCCTGGCGATCCTGGGCCTGCCGAATATCCATCTGGTCGAGAACAACATCCAGAAGGTCGAATTCCTGCGCAGCGTGATCGCGGAACTCGATTTGCCGGTCACCGTGCATCCGGTGAAGAGCGAGGCCGTGCGGCGGTTCCCGGTCGGCGTGCTGACCGCGCGGGCGTTGAAGCCGCTCGACCAGCTGCTCGGGCTGGGGCGGCGGCTGATCGGCCCTGAAACGCTTTGCCTGTTCCCAAAAGGGCGACGCGCCGAAGAAGAGTTGCAGACGGCGGAGCGGCACTGGCGTATGACTGTCGAGCGCTTCCCAAGCGTCACCGATCCGGATTCCACGATCTTCCGCCTGTCAAACGTGTTTGAGGCCAGTTGATGACCAAACATCGTATTTTCGCCCTGGTGAACCAGAAGGGCGGGGTCGGCAAAACGACAACCGCGATCAATCTGGGCACCGCTTTGGCCGCGATGGGCCGCAAAACGCTGATTATCGACCTCGACCCGCAGGGCAATGCGTCGACCGGCCTGGGCATCGAGCGGCCGCAGAGGGTGACGGGTTCCTATGAACTGCTACTGGGTGGCGCCTCGTTGGCGGAAGCCGCAGTGGCCACGGCGATTCCGCGGCTGTCGATCGTCCCGGCCTCGGTCCAATTGGCCGGCGCCGAGATCGAACTGGTCAATGTCGAGCGGCGCGAGCATCGTTTGACCGCCGCCCTGGCCGGGAACGACTTCGACCATGTGCTGATCGACTGCCCGCCGTCGCTGAACCTGCTGACCTTAAATGCGCTGGTCGCGTCGGACGCGCTGCTGGTCCCGCTACAGACCGAATTCTATGCGCTGGAGGGGCTCAGCTATCTGGTGCAGACGGTGGAGCGGGTAAAGCGCAGCCTGAACCCGCGCCTGGAATTGGCCGGTATCATCCTGACCATGTACGACCGGCGCAACTCGCTGTCGGATGCGGTGGCGCAGGACGTGCGCGGACATTTCGGCGACCGGGTGTTCGATACTGTGGTGCCGCGCAATGTACGCGTCTCAGAAGCCCCCTCCCATGGGCTGCCCGTTCTGGTTTACGATCACCGCTGCGTCGGCGCGCAGGCTTATATTCAATTGGGCGCCGAGTTCCTGAAGCGTTTTGACGGAGTCGCCGCCCGTGGCTGAAAATACAAGTAAAAAGAAGGGGTTGGGTCGCGGCCTATCCCATCTGTTTGGGGAGGCTGAGGCCGCCTATCGTCCTGCCCTGGCCGAATCGAGTGAGGCCGCGCCGACGCAGAGCGGTGGCGGCAACACGCTGCCGGTCGAGTATCTGCGACCCGGAAAATTTCAGCCGCGCCGCCATTTTGACGCCGCCGCGCTCGAGGAACTGGCCGGCTCGATCCGCCAGCATGGGCTGCTGCAGCCGATCCTGGTGCGGGCCATCTCGGGCGAACCCGACGCCTATGAGATCATCGCCGGGGAGCGCCGTTGGCGCGCGGCGCAGCTGGCGAAGCTGCATGACGTGCCGGTCATCGTTCAATCGCTGACCGATACCCAGGCGCTTGAAATCGCGCTGGTCGAGAATTTACAGCGGCAGGACCTGACCGCGCTGGAGGAGGCCGAAGGCTATCAGCGCCTGATCGACGAATTCAACCATTCGCATGCCGCGTTGGGTGATCTGGTCGGCAAAAGCCGAAGCCACGTCGCCAACATGCTGCGCCTGCTGGCTTTGCCCGACAGGGTGAAGACGATGCTGCAGGATGGCGCGCTGTCGGCCGGCCATGCCCGCGCGTTGCTGACCGCGCCGGATCCTGAGGCGCTGGCCAAAGCCGCCGCCGAGTGCAACCTGTCGGTGCGCGAGGTCGAGCGCCTTGCCAACCAGGCGAAGGTGGCCGGGATCGCCAAGGTCAAACTGACGCCGCCGTCGGCGAAATCCGGCGCGAAGCACGCCGACCTGCTGGCGCTGGAGCGCGACATGACGGAGCGGCTGGGCCTGCGGGTTACGATCGAGGGGCAGGGCGCCAGCGGCACGCTCAGTATCGCCTATAAATCGATTGACCAGCTTGATGGAATATTGGAGAAACTGTCACGCTCCAAATAATGATATAATAATCTGAAAGTAACAGATGTCTAATTATAAACTATTCGGGATGGGAGAATCGGGAAACGCCTATAAGGCGGCGCTGATGCTTAATCTCTGCGGCCTGGATTGGGAGCCGATCTTCGTCGATTTTTTTGGCGGCGAAGGCCGGTCCGACAAATACCGCAGCGAGGTCAACGAACTCGGCGAAATTCCGGTTCTGGATCATAACGGAAAGAAGCTGTCGCAGAGCGGCGTCATCCTGCAGTATCTGGCAGAACAGACCGGTAAGTTCGGCCCGGCGAACGATGACGAGGCGCGTGAAATCTGGCGTTGGATCCTGTTCGACAACCACAAATTCACCAGCTACCTGGCGACGCTGCGGTTCATGTTCGGTCTGCAGCAGAGCGGTGAGACCCCGGTGACCGAGTTTCTGCGAGCGCGGGCGGTGGGCGCCTTCACCCTGGTCGAGAAACATCTGGCGGGGCGAGACTTCATCGTCGGCGACAGGCCGACAATCGCGGACATCTCGATGGTCGGTTATCTCTATTTCCCTGAAGAAACCGGCATCGACCGCGGCAAATTTCCCAATATCGACGCATGGGCCGATCGGATCGCCGCGCTGCCGGGATGGGCGCATCCCTATGACCTGATGCGGCGCGGCTTTCCCGGCGCCTGAACGAAAAAGGGCGGCGCCCCGAGGACGCCGCCCTTATCGCGGACAGAGTTGCTTAGTGCTCGCCGCCGCCACCGCCGAACCCGCCGTGATGGCCGAAGCCGCCATGGCCGCCCCGATGGGCCAACAGCTCGTCCGCCGTCTGCTTCTGGTCGTCCGACAGAACCGCGTAAAGCGGCTTGGTCGCGGCCAGGACCTCGGAAAGCGAGGCAGCAGCGTCGGTCATCATCTTCTCGCGCCGCTCCATACGGTCGATGACGGAGATTTCGGGGCGCGACTTGTCTTTGTCGGCCTCGAACTTGGCGCGCAGGGCCTCAAACTTGGCATCGCGGTCCTTGGCCTGCTTGCGCAGCACGTCGGCGAAGGCGTTCCACTGCTTGGTCTGCGCGTCGGTGATCTTCAGCGCGGTCTTGAGATAGGCGAGGCGCGGCTCGACCCGCTCGCTGGGCAGCATCCAGTGGTGGTGTCGGTCCTGCTGGCCGGGCGTCGCGGCTTGCGCGTCCAGGGCGAAGGCCGGGTTGTCCAGGATCAGGGGGAACGCCAACAGCGTTCCGCCGAGCGCGGTCACGAATGCGCTTGCCGCGACGATCTTGTTTGAGAAGCGTTTCATCATCGTCCTTTCGAGATCACGCCGGCGGTGTCGTGCGGAAATTCCACCGATCGTCTCGGCCCGTGTTCGATGATGCCACGCCGTTGTGCCGCAAATCCTGCGTAGCCCTGGCGCAACGGGTCCTACGAAGACCGTACCGGCCGCCGTGGCAGGACGACCTGAACGGTAGTGCCCTGGCCTTGGACGCTGTCGATCGACAAGTTGCCGCCATGCAGCTCGCAGAACTCCTGAGCGATCGACAGCCCCAGACCGCTGCCCTCGAATCTGCGGGACAGCGAATTGTCGGCTTGCACGAACGGCTGCATCACCTTGGACAGGTCCGCCTCGGAGATTCCGCAGCCGGTGTCGGCGATCGTGATCACGACCTGCGTGTCGTCGAAGGCGGTCGTCGTGGCGATCGCGCCGCCCGTCGGCGTGAACTTGACGGCGTTCGACAGGATATTCAGCAGCACCTGTTTCAGTTTCAGGAAGTCGCCCAAGATTTCCGGGCAATCGACCGGAATGTCCACTGACAGCGTGATGCCGCCGTCGCGGGCCAAGCCGGAGATAAGGGCCAACGACGTCCTGACCAGCTCACGCACATCCACCGGCGCGATGTTCAGCGTCAACGACCCCGCTTCGATCTTCGACAGGTCGAGCACAGTATTGATCAGCTCCAACAGATGGTGCCCGCTACCGCTGACATCGTTCAGATAGTCGGTATAAGCCGGGATCCAGCCTGTTCGCTCGACTTCGTGCGCGATCAGATCGGTAAATCCGATGATCGCGTTCAGCGGGGTACGCAATTCGTGGCTCATATTGGCCAGGAAATTGGTTTTCGCGCGGCTGCCCGCCTCGGCTTGCTCCTTGGCGCGCAGCAGCTCGTCCTGGGCGCGGCGTCGTTCGCTGACATCGCGGCTGATGACCACCCAGCGGAACCGTCCGTCGGGGAATCTCTGGATGGTCTCGACCCGGGCCTCAACCCAGAAAGATTGGCTTCCGGCGCCGCCAGTCAGGTATTCGACGGGAACGCCGTCATCGCGCAGCATGGCTTGGGTGATCAGGCTCTCGCCGTCGCCATTGATGTCCTTCGGCCTCAGGGTCTCGATCGGCTGCCCGATCAGCGACGTGGCACTTTCGCCGAACAATTCCTCGAACTTCGCATTAACATACAGGATCGTGACGGCGGTGGGATCCGCGGCCGCGGTTTCAAAGACGATGATCGCCTCGGTGGAGCGGACGACGATCGACCGCAGCAGCTCGACCTGGTCCTCCGCCTCCTTCTCGCGGGTCACGTCGCGCATATAGCCGGTGAAGACGATGGTCTCGTCTGCCTCACGCCGGGGGATCATCGACTGCCGGATCCAGCGCAGGGCTTCATGCGCGTCACGCACCTTGTATTCCAGCGCGCAAATTTCCAGCGTTTGTGCCGAATGTTCCAGCGCGGCGCCCAGCTTGGCGTCGTCTTCCGGCGACACGTGCATGCGCGTATGAACCATCATCGGGTCGAGGCCGGTGACCTCAAGCGGAAAGTTCAGCATCCGCCGCAAGGCGTCGCTGATCGGCGGGAAGACATAGCTGCCGTCCGGGTTGCGCCGAATCTCCACCAGCGCGCCCTGGCTGTCGGAATCGGCGGCGTCCAGTTGCTGATGCGCCTTGGCCAGGGCCTCTTCGGCGTTCCGTTCGTCGGTGATATCGCGCGAAAGCCTCCGGACGCCGCCGCGCTCGGTCGGCAGTTGGTCGACCCGGATGGTCCGTGCGCCGGATGTGCGATATTCGCGCGTCAGCTCCTGCCCGAGGTTCTTGACGCGGTTCTGGATCAGCGCTTCGTAATTTGACGTCTGGAAATTGTCGTGGAGGAATTTCTTGGCATCCGCCGTATCGATCGCAGCGCGCAGAATGTCGGCATAGCCGATGCCGAGCTTCAGGAATGGCGCGGCATAGCGGAATTCCAGTTCAAAGCCTTTGTCCCAGTCGACGAGACGGCCGTCCGCGTCGAACAAGGCGAAGCTGTTCTGGAAATCCCCGGCTGCCATTAACTTCGCTTTTGTGCCCCGCGTTGGACGGCGAGCAAAACATTACAACAAACATCCGTGTTGTAAACGCATCCGCGGGTTGAAAAGGTTCCCCCGCCTCAGACCTATCGCGGGGCGCTGCCGGCGCCCCCTCAACGCGCGAGGCCCGGCATGCTATATATACAGGGTCTGTCCCATCCGAAGGCTGCCAAAAATGATCGTGCTGACCGTCAACGGAACGCGCCATGAGCTGGATATCGAGCCGGAAACCCCGCTTTTATGGGCCCTGCGCGATGAAATCGGCCTTACCGGCACGAAATATGGCTGCGGCATCGCCCAGTGCGGCGCCTGCACGGTCCATGTCGACGACCAGCCGGTTCGATCTTGCTCCTTGTCTGTCGCCGATGCCGATGGCACCCGGATCACGACGATCGAGGGCCTGTCGCCGGATGTCAGCCATCCGGTGCAGCAGGCCTGGATCGCCGAGGACGTGCCGCAATGCGGTTACTGTCAGTCCGGCCAGATCATGGCGGCGGTCGCGCTCTTAAAGGCGATTCCTAAGCCGACCGATGCCGAAATCGATGAGAATCTGACGAATATCTGCCGCTGCGGCACCTATTCGCGCCTGCGCGCCGCGATCCACCGTGCCGCGAACGCGATCTGAGGAGCGGACCATGGGACATATCGAGCGTCAAACCACGGGCCTGGGGCGCCGGGATTTCCTCGTCGCCACCCTGACTGCCGCAGGCGGGTTGGCCATCGGCGTCTCGCTGCCCGGCATCGCCGGCGCCGCGCCGCTTAACGGCGCGCCATGGGACGATGCCGTGGCGCAGGCGGGTGAGGTCAATGCGTGGATCGTGATCGAACCGGACGACAACGTCATCATCCGCGTCGCCAAGTCTGAGATGGGCGAGGGGGTGATGACCTCGATGCCGATGATCGTGGCCGAGGAACTGGCCTGCGACTGGACGAAGGTTCGCGCCGAATATGCCTCGGCCAATCGCAACCTGGTTCAGAAGGGCGTCTACAAGAACATGCTGACCGGCGGCAGCAGCGCGGTGCGCGGGTCGCGGACCTATCTGCAGCAGGCCGGCGCCAGCGCGCGGGCGCGGCTGATCGAGGCCGCGGCCCGGAAATGGGGCGTGCCGGCCACGGAATGCCAGGCCGCCGACAGCAAGATCACCCACACCCCGAGCGGGCGCAGCATCAATTACGGCGCGGTTGCCGGTGACGCGGCCAAGATCCAACTGGCGGTCGAGCCGACGATCAAGACTCCGGACCAGTACACGCTGCTGGGCAAGCCGGTCGCCCGGCTGGATACCAAGGTCAAGGTGAACGGCGAGGCGATCTTCGGCATCGACGTGCGCTTGCCGGACATGCTGTACGCCGCCGTCGTCGCCTGCCCTGTGCCCGGCGGCACGGTCAAAAGCTATGACGCCAAGGCGATCCTGTCGCATCGCGGCGTGCACAGCGTCGTGCCGCTGGCGAACGGCGTCGCGGTCGTTGCCGACCGGTACTGGCGGGCGCAACAGGCGGCGCTGGCGATGCCGATCGAATGGAATCTGGGGGCGGGCGCAGGAACCAACAGCGCCGGGTTCGCCGCCGATTACCGCAATGCGCTGAAAACCGGCCCGCTGCAAAACGCGAAATCGGTCGGTGACGCGCCCAAGGCGCTGAGCCAGGGGGATCTGGTCGAGGCGTTATATGAAGTGCCGTATCTGGCGCACGCGACGATGGAGCCATTGAACTGCACGGTTCATCTTCAGCCCGACCGGCTGGATATCTGGATCGGCACGCAGGCCCCCGACATCACGACAGGCCTGGGCGCCAAGCTGACCGGGCTGAAGCCGGAGCAGGTGTTCGTCCATAACTGTTTCCTGGGCGGCGGGTTCGGCCGCCGGGCGATCAATGACGAACTGGTCCACGCCATTGCCGTCGCCAAGACGGTCGGTCAACCGGTCAAGCTGGTGTGGAGCCGCGAAGAAGATATGCGGCACGGCCGCTATCGCCCGCAGGCGGCAATCGCCTTCAAGGCGTCGCTGGGCAAGGACGGCATGCCGACCGTAATCCAGGCGCAGACGGCGGTGGGCTCGATCATGCAGTCGATCAAGCCGATGCTCGATTTCGGATCGATGATGGGCCCCGGGGTCGAGCCGCTCGCGGTCGAGGGGCTGGTCAACATGCCCTATGCGATCCCCAACCTGAAGGTCGACGCGGTACTGAAGAACACGCACGTCCCGGTGATGTTCTGGCGTTCGGTCGGCAGCTCGCAGAATGCCTTCGCGGTCGAAAGCTTCATCGACGAGCTGGCGCACACAGCGGGCCAGGATCCCTATCAATTCCGGCGCAAGCTGCTGGAGGGGAAGCCCGAATTCCTGAAGGTGCTCGACGTCATGGCGGAAAAGAGCAACTGGAAAGAGAAGATGCCGGCCGGCAAAGGCCGCGGCATGGCGATTCATGAGTCTTTCGGCACCATCGTCGGTGAGGTGGTCGAGGTCGCGGTCGACCGCAAGGGCGTAGTGCATTGCGAGCGCGTGGTCGCCGTTGTCGATTGCGGCCACGTCGTCAATCCGCTGACCGTCGCCATGCAGATCGAAAGCGGTGTGATCTATGGGCTGACGGCGGCGCTCTATGACGAAATCACGGTCAAGGACGGCGCCATCGAGCAGGGCAATTTCGACAGCTATCGCATGGTGCGCATGGCCGATGCGCCCCGCATCGAAACCCATCTGGCGCTCAGCGGCGGCACGAAATGGGGCGGCATCGGCGAACCGGGCACACCGCCCATCGCGCCGGCCTTGTGCAATGCGATCTTCGCCGCGACCGGCAAGCGCGTGCGCGTCCTGCCGGTCAAGAACACCGATCTCGGCGGGCAAGTTTAGACTTATCTTGGCCTGCCCGCCGGAACACGTTGAAGGCCGTTCGGTTCGCGTCCTGGCGGACAGTCCCGTCCTGTCCGGTGCGTTGCGCGAACAACGCGGGTTCGCCGCCGGCTGGCGGATCGCCGCGCTGGACGGCGCGGACGACGCCTCGCTGGAACCGGACGCCATCGTCATAGTGGATCTGGAAGACGCAGAGGCGCAACGCGCCGCCGCCGAGACGGTTCGCGGCGGCGGGTTTGCCGGGGCTATCCTGTTTGTGGGCGGTGAGGCTGCGGTCCGGTCCCAGATGGATTTCCATGTCGCGCGGCCTGTGCGGCTGGGGGCCTTGCTTGCCCGAATCGGCGCCCACGGCGCGGTCGCCCAGCCCATGGGCACGGCGGCGCTTGGCCCCTATCAGCTTGTTGCCGCCGACTGCGCGCTGCGCGACGGTGAGACCGGGCGACTGGTCAGGCTGACCGAGCTCGAACTCAAACTCCTGACCTATCTGATCGCGTCGCAGGGCCAGCTGGTCGACCGCGAGCAACTTTTGCAGGACGTCTGGGGTTACAGCGCGGCGGCCGACACGCATACGGTCGAAACCCATATTTGGCGCCTGCGGCAAAAGATCGAAACCGACGACCCGGCAACCCGCTTCGTGGTGACCGAAACCGGCGGGTATCGGCTGGCGCTGGTGGGAGCGGCCCCGTCGGAGTAAGATTCGCCGCTGCGATTTTCCGGAGAGAACGATGCGCTTTGTTATCCGCACGCTGGCGGTATTCGGGCTGGTGTTCATTCTCATTCTGGCGGTCACGATCTATGGCGTGGCGCGGCTGCATGTCGCCAACCGTGCGCCTGCGCCGATTGAGACGGGCACCGTCCTGACCTTGACCGTCGAGGGGCCGTTCATCGAGGAATCCCCGACACGGACAGGCGTCACCAGCCTGTTGACCGGGCGCTCCAAGAAATTGCGTGAGATCGTCGCCGGCATCGACCACGCCGCCACCGACAGCAAAATAAAAGGCCTGGTGCTGAAGCTGGATGCGTCCGCCGGCATGGCGCAGACGCAGGAATTGCGCGCCGCGATCAAGCGGTTTCGCGCGGGCGGCAAGTTCGCTTACGCCTTCGCCGACGATTACGGCGAAAGCGCCTCGGGCAACGGGCAATATTACCTGGCGTCGGCCTGCGACCAGATCTGGCTGCAACCGATGGGCGAGGTGATGCTGACCGACGTCATGTTCGAGGCGCCGTTCCTGAAGGACGCGTTCGCCAAGATCGACGTCGAGCCGGAATTCGTGAAACGCGCCGAGTACAAGACCGCGCCGGAAACTTATACCGAGAAGGGCTTCACCGGGCCGGCGCGGGAGATGATGGAGGGGCTGGCGAACGACCTGACCCTGCAGCTTGTCACCGATGTCGCGGCGAACCGCAGCATGACGGCCGACGATGTGCGCGGGTTCTTTGCCCGCGGCCCGCTGACCACGGATGAGGCGGTGCAGGCCAAGTTGATCGACCATGTCGGTTATGCCGATGAGGTTGTCGCCGCCGCGAAAAAGGCGGCCGGCCGGGACGTGTCGACCATCGCCCTGCCCGAATATTATAAGCAGGCAGTTTCGGACTCCGGCAAGAACGCGAATATCGCGTTGATCTATGAGGTCGGCGAGATCGAGCGTGTCGGCGGCCCGATCGACGCGGCGGCCGCCGATCGCGGGTTGGATAACGGCAACGCCGTGATCCAGGGCTTCACCAAGGCCATCGCCAATCCGGCGATCAAGGCCATCGTCTTCCGGGTCGACAGCCCAGGCGGATCGGTTACCGGTTCCGAATCGCTGCGCCGGATGATCGTCCGCGCCAAGCAGGCGGGCAAAAAGGTCATCGTGTCGATGGGCTCGGTCGCCGCCTCGGGCGGCTACTGGATTTCCGCCGACGCCGACAAGATCGTTGCCGAGCCGGCAACACTGACCGGCTCGATCGGCGTCTTCTCCGGCAAGTTCGTTATCGGCAAGGGGCTCGGTGACCTTGGCATCACCACCGATCGGACGGCCACCGGGCCGTTCGCCGCGATGGATTCGCCGTTTACCCCGTTCACGCCGCAACAGACCGAACGCTTGAACGCAACCATCGACACCGTCTACGACGCCTTTGTATCGCGCGTGGCGGAGGGCCGGAACCTGCCGCCGGGCACAGTCGCCAACGTGGCCAAGGGTCGGGTCTGGTCGGGACAGCAGGCAAAGCAGCTGGGTCTCGTCGACAGCCTGGGCGGGTTGTCCGATGCGATCGACCTCGCGCGCAACACAGCCGGCATCCCGTCCGACCAACCGACCGTCGTCCGCATCTACCCCGAGGCGCTGACCCCGCTACAGACCATCATGGCGCTGGTTCACGGCGACGCGAATATTCAGGGCGATGTCGGCCACGTGCTGGGCGATCTCGACGGGCCGGCGGGCGCGGCGGTTCGGGCGCTGTCGCCGCTATTCCGGAATGCCGACGGCCAGATGGCGCGCATGCCGGATATTATGCCGGTTCGGTAAAGGGCGCGCATGAACGCCGAAGCGGGGAACCTGTTTGCAGGCGTGCCGCCGTCCGCCGAGGGCGAGCGGTTCGACGATCTGCTGACCGCGCCCGGCCTCAAGATCGAGCGCATCGTCTCAACCGGCCAATCCAGCCCGCCCGGCTTCTGGTACGACCGGGGCTGGACCGAATGGGTTCTGCTGCTCTCCGGCGCGGCGGCCGTGGAATTCGAGGGCGAAGCCGAACCGCGGCAGCTTGTGCCGGGCAGCTATCTGCACATCCCGCCGGGCTGCCGCCACCGCATCGCCTGGACCAGCCCGAATGAGCCGACGTTGTGGCTGGCGGTGCATGCGGGGGATTTAGAAGGGCTGAACGGGGCCTGGGACCCGCACGCCACAGCCTATTTCGTCATTGTGAGAAGCGAAGCGACGCAGCAATCCAGGACCTCTCGCCCAAATGCTGTGCGGTTGGCTCTACGCGGCGACACGCGGATGATCGCTGTCAGGTCCCATCGCCGCGTAAGGTCAGCACCTCGACGCCCTCGCCGGTAACCGCGACGGTGTGTTCGAATTGGGCCGACAGCTTCCGGTCCCTTGTAACCACGGTCCATCCGTCCCGCTCGGTCGAAACCATGCGGGTACCCTGGTTCAACATCGGCTCGATGGTAAAGACCATGCCCTGCCTTAACTTCAGGCCGGTCCCTGGGCGGCCAAAAGCCGGCACCTGGGGTTCCTCATGCATCTCCCGGCCGATACCGTGCCCGCAATAGTCCCGCACGACCGAGTAACCGTTCTTCTTGGCATGGCGCTCGATCGCGAAACCGACATCCCCCAGATGCGCTCCGGGGCGCACCTGCTTGATCCCGTTCCACAGGGCCTCTTGCGCCACGCGCACCAACCTCCGCGCCGCCGGCGGCGCATTGCCGACGAGATAGGTCTTACTCGAATCCGCGATGAAACCGTTCTTTTCCAGCGTGATGTCGAGATTGATGATGTCGCCGTCCCGGATGATCTCATGCCGGTCGGGCACGCCGTGGCACACGACATGGTTTATCGAACAGTTCAGGACATATTTGAAACCGTACTGCCCCTTGCTCGCCGGCCGCGCGGCAAGATCTACCGTGATAAATCGCTCAACCAGGTCATTGACCTGCATCGTCGACAGTCCGGCAAGAGTCTGCCCATCCAACATCTCAAAGACAGAGGCAAGCAACTTGCCGGACGTTCGCATGAGCGTCAGCTCGTCCGGGGTCTTGACCATTTCAGCCGGCCACGGCCCCAGCCACGCAGACTTGCGCGGCGTCGCGCTGTATCTTCACGATGTCGTTGAAGGACAGGGTCGGATTCGCCTCGGCAAGCATTCCGATTTTCATCCAGAACTCGGCCTGGGCATTGATCGACCGGCACATAACCGTGCTGGCCCGACGGGCTTCCTCGTGAAGCTCGCTGTCAATTTTCACAATGCCCATCAAATCCTCCACACGCGTAACGCATACGAAACATATATGTTTCGTATGCTAGCGTCCATGACTTGGCGGCGAACTCCTTATCGACGGCCCGGCCTTGCAGCGTTGTCGCGGGAATGTAACCAACGCCGAATCGCGTGGTTGTCGAACAAACGTTTGTGATAATCTGATTTTTGCCAACCGTTCAGCCATTGGCAGATCAATGACTTGGCGACCGTTGTCAGACTGGCGGACAACGCCGAGGCGAGTGACGAACCAGCGTGGAACGACTCTCAAGATGAAACTAGGACGAGCAGCGGCCCCTAATCCGGGGCAATTCAAGATTATGGACGCCGTCGGCGTCGCTGGTCTCTTGGTCGGGTTGCTGGGTTTGCGGTCCGACAACACGCCAATCATGTTTGCGACGCTTTCGATTAGCGTGCTTCTTATTTCGATTGCGGCATGGCCTCATCGAGAGTTAGGGCTTGCAGGCCGTGTCGCGGTAATAGCGGGTCTCGTCATTACGTTCGCCACTCTCGGCTATTTCCTTTATGACGCCAATTACAACCGCGAGCTCGAGGCCGATCACGGGACACTGATCGCGGCTGGGGATGAGGTGGTCGGTGACCGCTGCGAGGCCGAGATTCTCGCCGATATCGAATATTTGAAGGACAAACCGTTCGGGCCCAGTTTTACCAAGGCGGATCAAGAGCACCTTCAAAAGCTGCGTCGGTATCCAAGGTTTACCTGGGGCGATTTAACGGTGACCGTCGATCGGTCTCCGACGACGATTGCTTCGATAAAAGGGAAGCCGGTCCTGCAGCTATTTCTGGATCAGAGCGACCGCTTGCAGCTGTCGGTCAACCTGTTCGACAAGGACGGGAATCAGTTAGTCAGTATCGATCGTAACCATTTCGATTGGATTGGACATGCCGCGCACGAGCGGCGGCCGGACAGAAGCACCATCGTTATTGATGACGATTCCGGAAACGAAGCGTTGCGTATCCGGTTTAACAACGATCGCCAGTTCTCCATTGACGGCGAAATGTATTTCGACGGCCGGCCGCTATCGGTCAGCGGAGGTTCCATCGCTTATGGGGCCTCGCATTTCGGCATCGGTTGCTCGGATGGCGGAAACATCTATGCGTTCAACTGATCCGCATTCAACCGCTGATGATGCCCTCACTCCACCAGTTCACGTTTCTGACTGGCCCTCTGTTCCTGAGAAGAGGCAGGCGGTTGGGCGCACTCCGGCATGGGCGCTTCCGGATGTCGCCAGGGCTATTTCGGACATTTGGTCGAGGCCGGACTTAGCCGATTGCAGAATGACCGCTATGAAGCGCTTTGAGCGATAACAGACGCTCCGGGGTAGGCGGGCCAATCATGCGGCGTAATCCGCGTTGGCTGTCTGCGTTCGATGATCAAACGTGGCCGAAGGCCAGGGAGGATATTAGAGATGAAACGACTAATGGTTGCCGCGGTTCTCGTCGGGTTGCCCGGTTCAGCCTTCGCCGATCCCGCGCTGGGGCGATACACGGTTATGTTCGATCCGACGCCGGGTCGGGGTATATGGCGGATCGATAACGCAACAGGATCGGTCTCACGGTGCGAGTCCTCAAACCTAACCGCGGAAATTGTGTGCACCCCTTGGTCCGAGGCTGGCTCAGATCAGGCGCAGTACCGATTTGATCCCGCCACGCAAAAACTCGTACCCGAAAACGAGGCAGCCCGACGCCGCGACGCGGGTCATTGATTTCAAGCTGACGCAGGACATGGCACGATGGGTAAGCGCCAGGCCCTCTAGGCCACCGGCCCGCACCAGCCAGGCAGATAATCCGCGTCGGTGCCTTTCGCCAAAACCAGCGCCTGTTTCAGCGCTTTGTCGAAATCGGCCACGACGTCGC
Organism: Alphaproteobacteria bacterium; assembly: GCA_965276835.1. Lineage (GTDB taxonomy): Bacteria > Pseudomonadota > Alphaproteobacteria > BOG-932 > Roseiterribacteraceae > BOG-932. The sequence continues at coordinate 3,991,219 of OZ255631.1, read as the reverse complement.
TGCGCTTTATGCGATTGCGCAGGAAGTCCGCCCAGATGAACTCACTGAACGGGGTCGTGTCCTTGGCATAACCGCCGGCGCGGCGGAGCTCGCCGGCCAGGCTGCGAAAGGGATCGTCGACCATATCGGCGATCGCGGTCGGTATATCGGCGAAGTCGCGCCGTTTGCCGGCGGCGTCATAGGGGTGGCACCAGCCGCGGCAGTCCATCACCAGCCAGAACGAATCCTTGGCCAGTTGGCTAAGGTCGGCGATCGGGTTGGTCAGGATCTTGTCCTGGCCCTCGTCATGCAGCGCGCGCGCCAGATGGTGGTGGTCGATGACATAGAGGCGGCCCTTGGGCCCTCGAATCACCGGGATCATGTGCGTGCCCAGGAACGCGCCGCCCTTGACGTCAGACTGGGCGCGCCAGGACTGGCGTTTCTCGGCAACCTCACGCAATCCGACGGTGATCTGGGTCGGCCGCAGGTCCGCGATGGCGACCGGCGTCAGGGTCGGTTCGCGGAGGGTCATGCTTGGAGCTCAGCCGCCCAGTGCGATGACCGACGGCTGCTGAATCCCCAGCGCCCGCAGCGCGGCGGAGGCGATGTCGGCGGCGTTGAGGCCTGCCTGATCGTATTGCTTAACCGGCGCGTCGTGGTCGATGAAGACGTCGGGCAGGACCAGGGTCCGGATCTTCAAACCCCGATCCAGCAAGCCGGCAGTTGCGAAATCATGCAGGACCATGGAGCCAAAGCCGCCGGTCGAGCCTTCCTCGACCGTGATCAGCACTTCGTGCCCGCGCGCCAGCCGGCGCAGCATCGCGGTGTCGAGCGGCTTGGCGAAGCGGGCATCGGCGACCGTGGTCGACAGGCCGCGCGCGGCCAGCTGGTCGGCCGCCTTCAGGCATTCCTGCAAACGGGTGCCCAGGCTGACCAGCGCAACTTTGGTGCCCTCGCGGACGATGCGGCCCTTGCCGATTTCCATCGGAATGCCGCGCTCGGGAAGCTGGACGCCGGTACCCTCGCCGCGCGGATAGCGCACGGCAGAGGGACGGTCGTCGATCTGCGCCGCGGTCGCGATCATATGCTTCAGCTCCGCCTCGTCGGACGGCGCCATGATGACGAAGCCGGGCAGGCAGCCGAGATAGGCCAGGTCGAACGACCCGGCATGGGTGGCGCCGTCTGCGCCGACCAGGCCGGCCCGGTCGATGGCGAAGCGCACCGGCAGAGACTGGATGGCGACGTCGTGCACCACCTGGTCGTAGGCGCGCTGCAGGAAGGTGGAGTAGATCGTGGCGAACGGCTTCATGCCCTCGCTCGCCAGACCGGCGGCAAAGGTCACGGCATGCTGTTCGGCGATGCCGACATCGAAGGTGCGGTCCGGGAAGGCCTTGCCGAAGATGTCCAGGCCCGTGCCCGACGGCATCGCGCCGGTAATGGCGACGATACGGTCGTCGGCCTGCGCTTCCTGGATCAGCGATTCGCCATAGACCTTGGTATAGGTCGGCGGCCCGGCCTTGGCTTTGACCTGGGTACCGGTGATCACGTCGAATTTGGAGACCGCATGCAACTTGTCCGGCGCGGCCTCAGCCGGCGGATAGCCGTGGCCTTTCTCGGTGATTGCGTGGATCAGGACTGGGCCGTCGATATCGCCGTCGCGCACGTTCTCAAGGATCGGCAGCAGGTGATCCAGGTTATGCCCATCGATCGGACCGACATAGAAGAAGCCCATCTGCTCGAACAAGGTACCGCCGACGACAACGTCGCGCGCCAGATGTTCGGCTCGGCGGGCGGCCTGTTGGACCGCCTCGGGGAAAATCCCGGTCACGCCCTTCGCGAAATGGCGCAGGCCCTGATATTGCGGCGATGAGATCAGCCGCGACAGATGCGCGTTCAGCGCGCCGACCGGCGGGGCGATCGACATGTCGTTGTCGTTCAGGATGACGATCAATCGGCTCTTGGTCGCGCCGGCATTGTTCATCGCCTCATAGGCCATGCCGGCGGTCATCGATCCGTCGCCGATCACCGCGATGACGTTGCGTTTCTCACCTTTCAGGTCACGCGCCACGGCCATGCCGAGCCCGGCGGAGATCGAGGTCGAGCTGTGGGCGGCGCCGAATGGGTCGAACTCGCTCTCGCTGCGCTTGGTGAAGCCCGACAGGCCGCCGCCCGTGCGCAGCGTCCGGATGCGGTCGCGCCGGCCGGTCAGAATCTTATGCGGATAACATTGATGCCCGACGTCCCAGATGATCCGGTCGTGCGGTGTGTCGAAGACGTAATGCAGTGCCACGGTCAGCTCGACCACGCCCAGGCCCGCGCCCAGATGGCCGCCGGTGACCGAGACCGCGGAGATGGTTTCGTGGCGCAGCTCATCCGCGACCTGCCGCATCTGGCCGGCGTCGAGTTTCCGCAAGTCGGCGGGAACCTCGATCGTGTCCAAGAGCGGTGTCGGTGTGTTGCGCAAGGTATCGTCTTCGTTGCTCATTATCCGCGCCGCTCAACTACATATTGCGCCAGTTCGCGCAGGGTTTCGGCGCGATCCTCGAAAATGTCGAGATGGTCCGCCGCCTGTCGCGCGATCATCGCCGCTTGTTCCTTGGCCTGTTCCAGCCCCAGAATCGACACAAAGGTCGATTTGCCCGCCGCCGCGTCCTGGCCGACCGACTTGCCGAGGTCTTCCTCGCTGCCCGTGGCATCCAAGATGTCGTCGGCCATCTGAAATGCAAGGCCCAGGTCATGGGCATAGGCTTTCAGCGCCGCGCGCTGCGGCGGCGAAGCCTTACCCAGGATCGCGCCGGCTTCGCAGGAGAACGAGATCAGTTCGCCGGTCTTCAGCCGTTGCAGGCGGGTAATGCCGTTTGCATCCAGCGACTTGTTTTCACCCATCAGGTCCAGCATCTGCCCGCCGACCATGCCGGCAGCGCCGGCGCCCTTGGCCAGCGCGGTCACAAGCTGGCAGCGGATATTGGGGTCTTCATGCGTGGCAGGATCGGCGAGGATTTCGAACGCCATGGTCAACAAAGCGTCGCCGGCCAGAATCGCGGTCGCCTCGTCGAACTGCTTGTGCGCCGTCGGCCGGCCGCGCCGCAGGTCCGAGTCGTCCATCGCCGGCAGGTCGTCATGAATCAGCGAATAGGTGTGAATGAATTCGATCGCCGCCGCGCCGCGCACGGCGCAGCTCTGGGCAACGGCGAACAGCTTCGAGGTTTCCAGCACCAGCAGCGGCCGCAGCCGCTTGCCACCGGCCAGGCAGCTATAGCGCATCGCTTCGACCACGCGGCTTTCGTCGCCGTCCGTTTCCGGCAGCAGGTCGTCGATCGCCTGGTTGATCAGACGGCCGGCTTCGGCCATCGCATCGGCCAGAAGATGGCCGGTCTTAACGCTTGTCAGCATACTCTATTACCCACCGAAAACCGTCGTACTGACGGCGTTCTCGCTCACGGTGATCTGCTCGATTTTCGCCTGTGCCTCTTTCAGCTTGCTCTCGCAATGACGCTTCAAGGCGACGCCCCGCTCATAGGCGGCGATGGCGTCGTCCAGCTTGCCGCGCCCGTCCTCGATTTGCCGCACGATTTTTTCGAGTTCGGACAGGGCATCCTCGAAACTCATGGTCGCAATGTCGGCGGGGATCGTAGCAGTGGGGTCAGCCATGGCATCTCAAAGTTGGCAGTAATTTTATTGCGACTACGCGCGCACGGGCAAGCGTAGTCGACCGATATGGTGCATGCGGGGCGGGATTGTGCGGGCACCTGTTGCAGGATTGCCGCAGCGAAGGCAATCCCTCGGCTCGCATTTCACGGCGGATGAAATGGCGTTAACGACGCACGCGGCGCGCCACCAGGAACAGTTCCCCTGTATAGCCGGAGACGACGCCCAGTGCGAAGAACATCAGGAAATCCATGGCCTTATTGATATCGATGCCCCATTCCGGATGCTTGATCGTAACGACCCGAATGCCGGTCCTGAGCGCCACCAGGACGACCAGCATCAGCAGTCCATAAGGGGTGCCGCGCAGGGTCAAGGTGTCGTTGGCCGGGTCAAGCTCCACCTTGCTGAGTTTTGCCCGCATCCAGCCGATAACGCCGCCGAACAGCGCCGTAACCGCCAGCCCGGCGTCATGTGCGGGGGTGGGTGCAGGCCGAGTCGCGAGCAACGCCGCCAGCCCGACAAGGATCAGCGCCGGTCCGACCCACAGCGCGCCGACGCGCAGCCGCCGTGGCCGCATCATCTGGCGCCAGCGCAGTGCGATCACGGCGACGATGACGATAACCGGCAGATAGAGCTGAAAGTCCTGTGGCGTCACGAGGGCCTAGCCTCCCCTTTCGATGACAAAAACGAAGTCGCCGTCGCGTTTTTCTTCACGGACGATGCGGTGCCCTGCCTGCGCGCAGAACACCGGCATGTCCACGACCGACATGGCGTCCGTGGTGATGACCTGAAGCTGCTCCCCGGCTTGCATCCCGATCAAGATTTTTCGCGCTTTCAGCACCGGCAGCGGGCAGTTGAGGCCCGACGCGTCGAGCATTCTCATCGCGGCGCGAGTCGGGCCTGCAGCCCGGCCTTCAAGGTCGGCCACTCATCAGCCAGGACGCTGAAATACACCGTGTCCCGCAGATGGCCGTCGGCGCAGATCACGTGTTGGCGCAGGATGCCTTCCTCGGTCGCGCCCAGGCGGGCGATGGCGGCGCGCGACACGCTGTTGCGCATATCGGTCTTCAGCTCGATGCGGTTGCAGCCCAACCGCTCGAAACCGAATTCCATCAGCAACAGCTTCGCGGCGGTATTGACCGGCGTGCGCTGCCAGGCGGCGCCGACGAAGGTCCAGCCGATCTCGACCCGGCGATGCTCCGGCACGATCGCTTCGAACCGGGTCGATCCCGCAATGCGCCCCTGGGCGTCGACGATGACAAAGGGCAGCGCCTGCTGCGTTTCGGCCCGGGCCAGCGCATAGGCCACGAACGCGTCGACCGCGGCGTGCGTGTCGAGCGGCTGCGGGAACCAGCGGGTGAGCGATTGCCCGACGGTCAGTTCCGCCAGCGCCGGTGCGTGATCCGTCCGCAACGGCTCCAGGCGGACGATATCGTTCGCGAGCGTGACCGGCGCGATCGGCGCGTTGAAACCAGCCGTGATCAGCCCCCGCCGCGTTCGGAGATTGTGCCCAGCCGCAGACGCAGCGCATTCAGCTTGATGAAGCCTTCCGCGTCCTTCTGGCTGTAGACCTGGTCGGCCTCGAAGGTGACGTAATCCAGGCGGTAGAGCGAATTGGGCGACTTGCGGCCGACGACCGAGGCAAGGCCCTTATACAGCTTCAGCCGCACAGTGCCGGACACGCGCTGTTGCGTCTCGTCGATCAGCGCCTGCAGGGCGCGGCGCTCCGGCGAGTACCAGAAGCCGTTATAGATCAGCGCCGCATAGCGCGGCATCATCTCGTCCTTCAAATGCATCGCGCCGCGATCCAGCGTGATCGACTCGATGGCGCGGTGCGCAGTCAGAAGGATGGTGCCGCCCGGGGTTTCATAGACGCCGCGCGACTTCATACCGACGAACCGGTTTTCCACCAGGTCCAGCCGGCCGATGCCGTTCTCGCCGCCCAGGCGGTTCAGCTCGGTCAAAAGTGTGGCGGGGCTCATGGCCACGCCGTTGACGGCGACGGCGTCGCCCTTCTCGAATTCGATCTCGACATAGGTCGGCGTGTCGGGCGCCTTTTCCGGCGCGACCGATCGGGTGAACATCGACTCGTCGGGCTGGACCCACGGGTCCTCCAGCGCCTTACCTTCGTAGGAAATATGCAGCAAATTGGCGTCGGTCGAATAAGGCGCCTCGCCGCGCTTGTCCTTGGCGATCGGAATCTGGTGCCGTTCGGCATAATCCAGCAGCACCGTGCGGGAATTCAGGTCCCATTCGCGCCATGGCGCGATCACCTTTATCTCGGGCTCCAGCGCGTAATAGGTCAGCTCGAACCGCACCTGGTCGTTGCCCTTGCCGGTCGCGCCGTGCGCCACGGCGTCGGCCCCGGTTTCGCGGGCGATCTCGATCTGGCGCTTGGCGATCAGCGGCCGGGCGATGGAGGTGCCCAGCAGATAGACGCCCTCATAGAGGGTGTTGGCGCGGAACATCGGGAAGACGTAGTCCCGGACGAATTCCTCGCGCAGATCCTCGATATAGATTTCCTTGACGCCCATCATCTGCGCCTTGGCGCGGGCCGGCTCGACCTCTTCGCCCTGGCCCAGATCGGCGGTGAAGGTCACGACCTCGCAGCCGTAATTGTCCTGCAGCCAGCGCAGGATCACCGAGGTGTCCAGCCCGCCGGAATAGGCCAGCACGACCTTCTTGATCGCGCCCTTTTTAATATCAGCCATGATCGGTCCCGTTTCGCTAAATCGCTGAAGCGCGCGGAACTTAAGGCGAGGGCCGAAAAGGGGCAAGTCGCCGCGCTGTCGCGGTGGCTCCGGCGCGGTTCAATCCAGCGGACGGGTCGACTTCAGGGCTTTCAGGAAATTCGACGACCAGTCGTCGATGGTGTTGCCGCGTAGGACGTCCATCATCAGCGCCCACCGCTCGCGGCGTTCGCTGAGGCCCATTTTCAAGGCCTGGTGGATCGCGGCGCCGATCTCGCTGGGGTCAAGCGGGTTGACCAGCAAAGCGGTCTTCAGTTCCGCTGCCGCGCCGGCGAAGCGGGACAGGACGAGCACGCCGGGGTCTTCGGGGTCCTGGGAGGCGACATATTCCTTGGCGACCAGGTTCATGCCGTCGCGTAGCGGTGTTACCAATCCGACCCGGCTGGAGCGGAAAATTCCGGCCAGCGCGGTGCGCGATACCGGGCGGACGACGAAGCGGATCGGGGCCCAGTCGACGTCGGAATATTTGCCGTTCACGTGGCCCAGCACGCCCTCGACCTCACGCCGGAGAGCCTGATAGCTCTCGACGTCGGAGCGTGACGGCGGGGAAATCTGCAGATAGGTGAAATGGCCCGCCTCTTCGGGCCATTCGCTCAGCAGTTCGTCGATCGCCTCGAACCGGTTGCGTACGCCCTTGCTGTAGTCCAGCCGGTCGACGCCGACGATCAGCTTGCGGCTGTCCAGGCTGTTTCGCAGCTTGCGCGTTTCGGCGGTGCGGATTGCGCGCGTCGCCATCTCGACGAATCCTTGGGTGTCGATCCCGATCGGGAAGGCGATCACCCGGGTCAGCCTGCCATAGGCCGACAGCGAACCGTCGAACTCCAGCCGGCCGTTCGCCTCGCGGGCGATGTAATCCAGGAAGGCGCGCACGCCGTTCTCGGTCTGCAGGCCGATCAGGTCATAGGCGCAGAACGCCTGCATGATTAGATCATGGTGCGGCAGCGCGACCAGGATGTCGGTCGGCGGCAGCGGCGTGTGCAGGAAAAACCCGATCCGGTTCTTGATGCCCAGCTTGCGCAGCTCATCCGCCAGCGGGATCAGGTGATAATCATGCACCCAGATCAGGTCGTCCGGCTCGATCAGCGGCGCCAGCATCTTGGCCAGATACTCGTTGACGGCGATGTAGCCGCGCAATTGCGAGCGATGGAACTCGACCAAGCCCAGATGGCTGTGCAGCAGCGGCCACAGCGTCCTGTTGGCGTAGCCCAGGTAATATTCCTGGTAGTCGGTCGGGTTCAGGTTGACCGTGGCGAAGGTGACCTTGCCCTTTTTCAGGATGATCGGGGTTTCGGACCGTTCCTCGGTCACCTCACCGGACCAGCCGAACCAGATGCCGCCGTCGGCCTCCAGCGCCTCGCGCAACGCCGCCTCCAGTCCGCCGGCCCGTCCGACCCCCTGGGTGGGAACGCCGACGCGGTTGGAGACGGTGATCAGGCGGGTCAAAATGCTTCATCCCAGCGTTTGGACAGGCGCATGGCGGAAATGATGATGCCGACCATCGAATAGGTCTGCGGGAAGTTGCCCCACAGCTCGCCCGTGTTGGGATCGACGTCTTCGGACAGCAGGCCGACATGGTTGCGGCGCGACAGTAGCTCCTCGAACATCGTTCGGGCCTCGTCGCGCCGGCCGATTGCGGTCAACGCGTCGATATACCAGAAGGTGCAGATGTTGAAAGCGGTGGTCGGCATGCCGAAATCGTCCGGCACGGCATAGCGAAAAATGTTTTTGCCGCGCAGCAGATCCTTTTCGATCGCCGCCACGGTTCCCAGGAAAAGCGGATCGGTGGGCTGGATGAAACCGACCTCGGCCAGCAGCAGAAGGCTGGCGTCGGTATCCGTTCCGCCCAGGCTTTCCACGAAACTGTTGCGCTCGGTGTTCCAGGCCTGTTTCAGGACACGGTCGCGGATCGTGTCCGCCGCCTCCTGCCAGTGGCCGACCCGGTCGGCCAGTTCCAGCCGTTCGGCGATCTTGGCCAGGCGGTCGCAGGCGGCCCAGCACATCACCGACGAATAGGTATGGATGCGCGCCCGCCCGCGAAATTCCCAAAGACCGGCGTCGGGTTCGAAGGCAACGGTGATCGCCCGCTCGCCCAGCCGTTCCAGCTGCGTGAACAGGTCGACATCCCCCTGTTTCGGCAGCCGCCGGTCGAAAAACATCTGCGTCGCCGCCAGGATGACATTGCCGTAGCCGTCATTCTGGGTCTGCAAAGCCGCCGCGTTGCCGATCCGCACCGGACCGAAACCGCGATAGCCCGGCAGATGCGGCAGCTCCCGTTCCTCCAGCGGCAGGCTGGGAATGATCCCGTAGACCGGTTTCAGTTCGCCGTCCGGGTCGATCGCCGCCACGTCGGTCACATAGCGGATGAAATCCTCCATGGTCAGCGTCGCGCCCAGCCGGTTCAGCGCCTCGACCACGAAATAGGCATCGCGCACCCAACAGAACCGGTAGTCCCAGCCGCGCCCATGTTCCGGCCCCTCGGGGATCGAGGTGGTCATCGCCGCGACGATGCCGCCTGATTCCTCGAAGGAACAGAGTTTGAGCGTGATCGCCGCGCGAATCACCGCCTCCTGCCACTCGAACGGGATCGACAAATACCGGACCCAGTCCTTCCAATAGTCGTCCGTGCGCTCCAGGAAACGGCGGACGACCTCGGTCACGGAGCCGGCGATCGTCTCGTCGGGCGCCAGGATCAGATCGACGGGGTGGTCGAGGATGAACCAGTGTTCCTCGGCGATATAGGTGATCGGCCCGTCGGTGGTCAGCCGCACCACCATGTCGTCGGCCCAAAAGCGAATGTGGTTGCTGCCGCGCGTCGTTTGCGGCCGGTCCGCGCCGTAATTGAAACGTGGCCTGACGCGGATGCGAATCCGGCAGCGGCCGATATCCGGTTCGATCCGCCGCACGATCATCGCGGGGCGGAACATGCGGCCATATTGCTTGAAACGCGGCGCGAAATCGATGATGCGCAGCTTGCCGCCCTTTGTGTCGGTTAACGTCGTTTCGAGGATCGCGGTGTTGCCGGAATAGGTCTGGCTGCTGGATGCGAAATTCTCGATTTCGACATCCATGAAGCCACCGTTTTCATCGTCCAGCAGGGCGCAGAAGATCGGGTCCGCGTCCAGGCGCGGGTGGCAATGCCAGACATGGCGTCCATTCTTGTCGATCAGCGCGCTGACGACGGAATTCCCGATCACGGCAAGATCTAGCGTCTGCATACGGTCCTATCCTGCGTCGGCGTCAGCGTGTCCCTGACATTGGCGAGCCAAGCCCGTATTTCGTCCGGGCCGGCGATGCGCGTTTCCGCGATACTCGACCCCGTAAGTCCGACGCGGATGGCGTGGCCGTCCTGCGCGCGAACGAAGGCGAAGCCGTCCTCGTCGGTCCGGTCGTCGCCAATGAACACGGGACAACGCCCCGCAAATGGCGGGGCCTGCATAAGGCGCGCCACAGCCGTACCCTTGTTGAATGCCCGTGGCTTGATCTCGAACACGCGATGGCCGCCGATTGTTTCGATCGTTTCCGATTGCTCGCCTACCAGTGTGCCCAGAAAGCCCACGATGTCAGGCCGGTATTGCGGGGCGTGCCGATAATGAACGGCGATCGTCCGGCCCTTATCTTCAAGCAGAAGGCCTGGCCGGTCGGCGACGAAAGCGGTCAGATCGGGCAGCAATGCCGTCAGGTCGCCGGCAGATGCGGGCTGGGTTTCGACCACCCCGCCGACTAGCCGGATTTCCGCCCCGTGCTGGCCGGCGGCCGGCAGTTTCAGGGGGGAGAACAGCCGGTCGATATCGTTCAGCGATCGGCCGCTGATCAGCGCCACCGCGTTATCGAAGACATTCAGCAATCCCTTGAGCAGCGCGGGCAACTCGCGCGGCACCACCACCGAGGTCGGCGTATCGGCGATATCGAGCAAGGTTCCGTCGATATCGAGGAACAAGGCCCAATTCGCATTCGGGTCTGGGAGGGGGCATCCGGTCATTTTTTCTCTAGGGCCTGTTGACAGTTAAATCGTGGGCCGCGACGCGAGTGTTTTGCGCGTCGGACAGGAACAAGGTGCGACGCCTACTCGTAGTAGGCGAGACCCGCAGTGACGCAGGCGACGCAGAAAAACCCGCCTCCTTCCGAATTGCGGCTCCACAAGATACTGTCAACCGGCCCTAGCGTCCTAACCGCGCAGACTTGTGAAATGTTGCCGCGCCGTGGGTGCGACATCTGGTGGCGGGGACCCCCGGAACCTATATGGGGGGAATGTCCAAGAAATCCCTGTTCGTCGTGGTCATCCTTGCGCTCATCCTGGCGGCGGCGGTCTACTTGACCTCGAGCATGTGGACGAGCATCGGCAGCGGCGGCCCGGGCATGAACGCCAACGGGGTGATCGCGTTGATCCTGGGGGGCATCGGCACGCTGGCCCTGGGCGGCGGCCTTATGGCGCTGGTATTTTATAGCTCGCGCCGCGGGTATGACGACGCTGCGGACTTCAGGCGCGACCCGAACGAGCCGTAAGGGGCCTCGTTTTCCGGAAAACCCTGTGCGACCAGCATCCATCTGATAGTCTCCACGGGTAAGGCCTCTAGAACAGGCTCGATTCGGGGAGGGTTCACCATGGATAAATCGCTCGGCATTCTGCGCCGTCCGCTGGACCTGGGGCTGATCATTTTCTTCGCGCTTTCGATTCTCTACGCGCTGCTCGACAGCTTGCCGGAAGCGATCGGCTATAAGGCTGCCGCGGACAGCCCCTGGCCGCCGCTCCGTTCGCTCTACGATTGGGCCGTCGCGCAGGAGCCGCAGCATATCGCGCCGCCGCCCAGCCTGATCGCAACGACCCTGTTCGACGCTTTCATCCAAACGCCGATCCTGTTCTTCGTGATCTACGGGCTGGCTCGCGCCACGCCATGGATTCGCACCCTCTCGCTGGTCTATGCCGGGGCGGCGGTCACCAACATGTTCATGTATTTCGTCACCACGTTCCTGGGCCCCGTCCCGCCGCCGCATCCGTGGATTTATATGCCGTTCAACCTGCCCTGGATGATCGCCCCGGCGATCCTGGGCTTGCGGATGCTGCCGAAGGAGCCGTTCGCCAAGCAGGGTGTCAGGATGGCGGCTGTCTAGCCGCGGGTTTTCGCGGTCGCGTTTTCTTGCGGCCAGCGTCCAAGGCCGAAGATCCAGAGCGCGATGGTGCCGACGATCGGCGGCAGGAAAAGGAAGCCCCAGAACGGGGAGCGGCCCATCTTGCCGAATGCGACACCGAACACGCAGCAGGCGTAACTTACCGTGATGAAGACGACGATGAAGGTCGCCCAGAACGGGTCGGCGCCGAACAGCCGCCAGAGATACTGGTAGTCGAAAGGCTCCATTTCAGGCGGCCCTCGGCTTTGCCTTGCGGTGCTTCGGCGCCACGCGGGGCGCGACGTTCGGCCACGGTTTGAAAGCCAGGACGCTGCCGACAATGGCGAAACCGAACAGCGGGATCACCAGGAACGCAACCGGCCAGGGCGCGAGGCCAGCGCGGCGGAAAATCTTTATCAACGGCCACGCCGCCAACGCGGCGATCAGGAAGTGAAGCTCCCATTGCTGGGCGATAGACATACCGACGCCGTTCATGCCGCAGTCTCCACCTCGACTGCGCGCACTTTCTTCTGCCGCAGGCTGTCGGAGCGCAATTGCCCGCAGGCCGCCAGGATGTCCCGCCCGCGCGGCTCGCGAACCGGGCTGGCATAACCGGCGGCCAGAAGCACTTGCGCGAATCGTTCGATCTGCGCGCGCGACGAGCATTCGAAGCTCGATCCCGGCCAGGGGTTGAATGGGATCAGATTGACCTTGGCCGGAATGCCCGACAACAGCCGGACCAGCGCGTTCGCGTCCGCCAGGCTGTCATTGACGCCCTTCAGCATCACATATTCGAAGGTGATGCGCCGTGCATTGGTGGCGCCCGGATAGTCGCGGCAGGCCGCCATCAATTCCTTGATCGGATAGGCGCGGTTGATCGGCATGATCTCGTCGCGGACGTCGTCGGTCACGGCATGCAGCGAAACCGCCAGATTGACGCCAAGTTCCGCCCCGCAGCGATGCATCATCGGCACCACACCGGACGTCGAGAGCGTGATCCTCCGCTTGGAGATCGCGATCCCTTCGCCGTCCATCGCGATCTTCAGGGCGGTCGCGACATTGTCGTAATTATAAAGCGGTTCGCCCATGCCCATCATGACTATGTTGGTCAGCGTGCTGGTCTCGTTGTTCGGATTGGTGCCGACGGCCGGCCATTCGCCCAGCGCGTCGCGGGCCGTCATCACCTGGGTCAGAATTTCGTCCGGCCCCAGATTGCGCACCAGCGGTTGCGTGCCGGTATGGCAGAAGCGGCACGTCAGCGTGCAGCCGACCTGGCTGGACACGCACAGTGCCCCACGATCGGATTCCGGGATATGGACGGTTTCGACCTCCTGGCCGTCATTCATGCGGATCAGCCATTTGCGCGTGCCGTCGATCGAGGCCTGGTCGCGGGTCACCACCGGCCGTTCGATCGAGAATTTCTCTGCCAGCAACGCGCGGACCGGCTTGGCCAGCGTCGTCATTTCTTCAAACGAGGTCACGCCGCGATGATACAGCCAGTGCCAAACCTGCCGGGCGCGGAACGGCGGCAGGTCGAGCGCGCCGAGCACGGCCTCAAGGCCTTGCCGGTCGAGGCCGACCAGCCCGGTCCGTCCGTCGGGCAAGACCGGCGGGGCGAAGGTGGTTGCGTGCGATTCGGCGCTCATCGCGCTTTCGTCCTTTTCTTGTGTGCCGCTCTTTTATGCGATGCAGTTGCCGGCGTGCTGCCGGGGACGGGACAGGTCTGGTCCAGCGCCGCCAGCGCTTTCGGGAAGCCCTTCAGGCTGAACGTGTCGGTTGTCGCGGGGCCGTTTCGCATGCGTCCGGTTACCACGAGGGTCGATGCACCGCGAATCGAGGTCAAAATTTGCGGATCTTCGTTGTCCTGCGCCCAGGCCGAACCGTTCTTGCCGATCATATGGAACTGCTTGTGCCCTATGGTCATCAAAACGGTGCTGCCGTCCTCGTATGTATAGCCCGGATCGACGCTGACCACGCCGCGCCGGCCTTCCGTCGGCCGGTTGATAACCAGGACGAAGGCCTGCCGGCGGCGCGGCACCGGGTCGCTGGCGTGTTCGAGGCCGGACGACAGGTAGCAGACCCGGTTTCCGTTCTCCTGCATGCTGTAGAGCGACCAGTCGTAATACAGGCCCTCAAGCGAGGGCAGATCGCCGGCGGCATCCGCTGCGCGCGCGGAATTTGGCGCGGTCCACAGCAATGCCAGGCCGCTCGCCAGAATTCGCCAGAAGTTGGTGTGTCGAATCATGTGTCCACTCGCGGCGAAAGTATCGCCCGTCTGCGCCTTCATACAAGAGTTGGAACGGTCGGAGTGCGATCACATGAAAGCCGAAAGCTTAGACTTTCATCAAATTAGAGTGATCCTGGCGCGCATTCCCTGCGTAATCTCTACCATGACATCGTTTGCTGCCCAAAATTGCGAATCAACGGCAAAGACTGCGTCGTGCGGAATGACGCCGCTTGTGTCATGGCAAACTATAGCTTCTCATGATGGCGCCATGGCAGAACCACTCTTCCGCGCGGGACCGTCGTTCGACGAGTTGATCGTCGCGATCGGCACGCGCCAAGATCGCTCGGCATTTGCCGCGCTGTTCGCGCATTTTGCGCCGCGGGTGAAGGCTTATCTCATGCGTACCGGGTCGGATTCGGCCGCGGCGGACGAGTTGACGCAAGAGGTCATGCTGCTCATCTGGCGCAAAGCCGCTCATTACAACCCGGCCCAGGCCAATGCGGCAACCTGGATTTTCACGATCGCGCGCAATAAGCGGATCGATAAATTTCGCCGCGAACGTCATCTGGATTTCGACATGGACGATCCGGCCTTCGCGCCGGAGCCGGAGGCTTTGCCCGATCATCGCTTGCAGACCGCTCAACAGGCGCATGCGATCACCAATGCGATCGGCAGGCTTCCCGATGAACAGGCAGCGCTGCTGCGCCTCGCCTTTTATGAGAGCAAGTCGCATAGCGTCATAGCGTCCGAGGTCGGCCTGCCGCTTGGCACGGTCAAATCCCGGTTGCGCTTGGCGCTCGCACGGCTGCGCGGCTATCTGGGCGGCGACGTATGAGCGCCGCCATGTCTTTCCTGCCGCCCGACACCCCAGCTCCGTCCTATCATCCCGGGGAGGAACTGCTGCTCGATTATGCCTCGGGTGGAAGTTCCGCCGTCGAGGCAGTGATGATCGCCACGCATCTGGCGTGCTGCGCGTCATGTCGCGATCTGGTGCGGGTTGCCGACGATATCGGCGGCGCACTGCTGGACGCGATTGCATCGATGCGCCTTCCCCCGGACATGCTCAACAGGACCTTGGCGGCGATCGATGCGCCGCGCCTGGAGCCTCAGCATGGTCCGGCATGGCCGGTCATGCTGGATGACTATCTCGCCCGCCCGAACTGGAAAAAACTGCCGGGCGGGTTTCGGATGCGACGCATTTCCGGCAACCATCGCTCCAGCGCCGGCCGCATCTGGCTGTTCGACGCACCACCGGGAATGCGGCTTCTGCCGCACCGGCATGGCGGCGACGAATGGACGGTAATCCTGCGTGGCGGATTCGTCGACCGGGATGTGCATTTTGGCCCGGGCGATTTCGCCTGCATTGACGACGGTGAGGTCCACCGGCCATTGATCGGCGTGAACGAGCGGTGCGTCAGCCTGGTCATGGTCCGGGAAAATCCGCGCTATACGACGCTTTTCGGGAAACTCTCATCCCCGTTCGTCAAGCTGTAGGCACGCCTGCCGTTATAGAGTACGGATTTTGACGAACAAAATGATCCATAGGCAGTAGCGTTGCGTAACGCAATATTGTAATCAGATTCCAATAATTCTCGCGCCTTATTCCCTCAGGCGTCGCGGTACCGTAATTTGGCATTGATCGAAAAGAATTTTGGTCCCGGATTTTCGGCCCCGGCCCACCATCCTGCGCCGGAGCTTCTGGTAGACTATGTCTCGGGTGCGCAATCGGCCGCCGAGTCGCTGATGGTCGACCTGCATCTGGCGTTTTGCGCGGGTTGCCGGCGGTCGGTACAGGTGTTGCTTGCCGCCGGTGGCGAATTGCTGGACGGTCTGCCCGCGGAACGATTGGCGCCGAACCTGTTCAACCGCATGCTGCAAATGCTGGATCGGACGGATGAAATGTCGTCGCCGCGCCCGCCGGCCGTTCTACCGATTCCGGACTTCGCCAAAACCTGGCCGCGCCCGATCGTCCTTCAAATCGCGCGCAACGGGCTCAAAAATTGGCGCCGGATGCCGGGTGGATTCCGCACACTCCAAATCCCGTTTTCCGATCCCACAAGCCGTGTATGGGTAATAAAGGCCCCAGGCGGGCGCGGGCCGTTCCCGCACAGCCACACGCGCGATGAGTGGACGGTCGTGCTCGATGGCGGGTTTACCGATGAAACCGGAACCTACAACGCCGGCGACTTCGCTTTCGCAGGCCCGGGCGACGGACACACGCTCGTCGCCGAACCGGGCGAAGGTTGCCTTTGCGTCCTGCTGACGCGCGCGCCGCCGGTCTACACGACCTGGACCGGTCGGCTGTTATCGCCGTTTATCAAGATCTAGGGCCGGCTCTAGGGCGTGTGGACATAACTGTCCACACGCCCTAGCGGTCTTTGGGGGCCGGCTTCTTGGTCAGCGCCGCGCGCGTTCCGACCCGGCGTTCGGCCTGGCTGCCCAATGCGATCATCCGATCATACATCACCAGCGCGCCGGCGACGCCGACATTGACGCAGAACTTGGTCGGGATTTTGACCACCGCATCGCACCGTGCCAGCAGCCCCGGCGATAGATTGCCTTTCTCAGGCCCGAACACATAGGCGGCCTGCAGCGGATGGCGAAAGCTGGGCAAGTCCTCGGCGTCAGGCAGGAACTCGACACCGATCAACCGGCATCCGCGCGGCAGGGTCAGCGCTTCCGGGCTGTCATACTCATAGAACGGCATATGGAACGCCGCCTCCGACGTATCGGACTGGCGCAGGCCGTAGAAGTCGATGTCGGGTCTGACCGCGAAGAAGAAGCTCGCGCCGAAGGCGTGGGCCGAACGCATCAGATTGCCGGCATTCTGCGGCTTGCTGATGTCCTCGACGCCGATTCCGAAAAACCCTCGCATAGTTCAGTGACCGGGCGCCCGGCCGATCTATCCCAACGCGACGGTAAAGTCGGCGTCGGTCTTGGCCTTCACCTCGTCGAGGGTGACACCGTCGGCCAGTTCGATCAGCTTCAGGCCCTTCGGGTTGCCGCGCTCCAGCGAAAAGACCGCCAACTCGGTGATCACCAGGTCGACCACGCCTGAACCGGTCAGCGGCAGGGTGCAGTGCTTCAATACCTTTGACGAACCGTCCTTGGCGGTGTGCTCCATCGCGACGACGACCTTCTTGACGCCCGC
Source organism: Alphaproteobacteria bacterium (assembly GCA_965276835.1). GTDB lineage: Bacteria > Pseudomonadota > Alphaproteobacteria > BOG-932 > Roseiterribacteraceae > BOG-932. Next base: position 3,974,358 of record OZ255631.1, on the reverse strand, counting down.
GACCAGGTCCATGGCGCCGCCCATGCCCTTGATCATCTTGCCCGGAACCATCCAGTTGGCCAGGTCGCCGCTCTGCGACACCTCCATCGCGCCCAGCACCGACAGATCGATATGACCGCCGCGGATCATCGCGAAGCTGTCGGCTGAGCTGAAAAAGCTGGTTTCCGGCAGTTTGGTCACGGTCTGCTTGCCGGCATTGATCAGGTCGGCGTCGATCTCGTCTTCATAGGGGAACGGCCCCATGCCCAGCATGCCGTTCTCGCTCTGCAAGGTGACGGAGATGCCCGGGGGGATGTTGTTGGCTACCAGGGTTGGAATGCCGATGCCCAGATTGACGTAAAAGCCATCTTTCAGTTCGCGGGCGGCGCGTGCCGCCATTTGGTCGCGGGTCCAGGGCATCAGGCGGCGCTCCTCTGCCTTACAGTGCGCTGCTCGATGCGCTTCTCGTAGTTCTGACCCAGGATCAGGCGCTTCACGAAGATTCCGGGCGTGTGGATGCTGTCGGGGTCCAACTGGCCGACCTCGACAATTTCCTCGACCTCGGCGACGGTCACCTTGCCGGCAGTCGCCATCATCGGGTTGAAGTTGCGCGCGGTCATCCGGTAGACGAGGTTCCCGGCCGTGTCGGCCTTCCAGGCCTTCACAATCGACAGATCGGCTTTCAGCCCGGTTTCCATCACATATTTCTGTCCGTCGAACTCGCGGATTTCCTTGCCGTCGGCGACGACGGTGCCGACGCCGGTCTTGGTGAAGAAGGCGGGGATGCCGGCGCCGCCGGCGCGGATGCGCTCGGCCAGCGTGCCCTGCGGGTTGAATTCGATCTCCAGCTCTTTCGCCAAATACAGCTGGGCGAAGAGCTTGTTCTCGCCGACATAAGACGAGATCATCTTCTTGATCTGCCGTGCGTCCAGCATCTTGCCAAGGCCGCACCCGTCGATTCCGCAATTGTTGGAGATGACGGTCACGTTCTTGACCCCTGTCGCGACCAGCGCGTCGATCAGGTTCTCGGGCACGCCGCACAGGCCGAACCCGCCGGCCATCAGCGTCATGCCGTCATGCGTTAGGCCGGCTAAGGCCGACGCGGCATCTGGAAATACCTTTTTCAAGGGCGGTCACCGTCATCTGCAGCGGTTCAAGGGACCAACCGGATGTACTCAGCGGCCTATAGGCTGTCAACGCGGCATATAGGCGGCCGGGGTTTCACGACTAGCGCGGTGGCAGGTCGATCAGGGGTTCAGCGCGGTGCATCACGGCGATCATCTGGCCATGCCACCCATCCGGATCGGGCAAGGCCGCGCCTTCGGCCAGCGCGATCATATCATTGCAGGACAGGTCGCGAAGCGCCGGATCGCCGCGCAACAGGCCGCCGAACCCGGCGACCGCGGCGGCGAACTGAACCGGATCCGGCGCATTATCGATTCCGCCGGCGATATCGGCGGACGTGATGGCGCGATCGATCTTGGGCCGGCTCGAAGCCGCCCCACTGACATGGACCACGCCGTATTTCATGGCCAACGCAGCCGCGTTCGACTTGGGCTGACGGATATCCGGCTGCAGGGACAACTCGTAAAGCATGGCGGCACGCCCATACCAGCCGGGAATCGCCGCTGGCACCGGCAAGGCGGATGGGTCGCCCAGCGGCCGGAAGGTCGCCACGGTTTTCGGGTCGAATTCGACGCTGACGGTTGTCATATCGGCAATCATCGGGCTTGGCACCGCGACCCACAGCAGCAGCGTCTCGTCGTTCCACGGCGTCGTAACGAGCATGGCGACAGGTTCCGGCGCGGGGTCCGTGCTGCCCGGCGGGTCGGCGGATTGCAGGGCGCGGTTGACCAAGTCGGCCGCATGCACGCTGTCGCGCGACGGCAGCATATTGGCGCCAATGGCAATCTTAATCCCCGTCAACGCGTCGTCGGCGACAGCCTCCGCCAGTTGCGGCGGCGGACCGTCCAGTCCATCCGATACCAGACGGCCGGCGGCAGGCGCTTGCCGCACGAACCGCCAGACCGAAACATGCTGGCTGCCCACGGATACCCAACCGGCGCCGGTCGCCGAGGTTGCGGCGCTGGGTGTCGTGTGGTTGTCGTGTTTCTCGCTTTGCTTGCCGCTGTCCTGATCGTCGCAGCCGCCGGCGGCAGCCGCACCAAGAAACAGCGCGGCGCCGAGAAAAAGGCCGGTGCTGATGCGCATCGGATTAGATTAACCGAGCCAGGTGGCGGAAATGGGGCACGTCACGGATCGCGGCCAAGCCCCTTCGCCTCAAGCTCTTTCAGGTAGGTGCCCCAGCGCTTTTTCTGTTCCAGGCCCAGTTCGCGCAGATAGGTCCAGCTGAAGATTCCGGTCGAATGACCGTCATCGAACAGCAGGCGCACGGCGTAGTTGCCGACCGGCTCCGCGCCCGAAATGCCGACATTGCGTTTGCCGCCGACGGTTTGCCGCTGTGCCTCGCTGTGGCCTTGAACCTCGGCGGACGGCGATTGGGTGCGAAGATATTCGGCCGGCAAGGCAAAACTTGTGCCGTCGTCGAACGCGACGCGCAGCGACCGTTCTGCCTTGTTGACGACCAACTCACTAGGCCACACGGCTTCTGGTTTCATCGGGCGCTCAATGCGCCGGCGCGGCGTCTTCGAGCGACCGGGCCTCATCGACCAGCATGATCGGGATTCCATCGCGGATCGGATAGGCGAGCCCGGCCCGCTCGCTGATCAGTTCCTGCGCCGCCGCGTCGTAGCGCAAGGGTCCCTTGGTCATCGGGCAGACCAGGATCTCGAGAAGTTTGGGGTCGGCCTTGCGGTCTGATTCGGACATATCGAAACTCGCGGACAAGCGTGGGCGGGATCAGTTGAGCGGTTGATCGCCTTCGCCGTCGCCGGCAATTGCGATCTCCAGGAGCGCCATCATGAGCCGCGCGCGATCCGAAAGGCAATCCGCTTCTAGCAGCGCCTGCTTTTCCGATGGCGCGAACGGACAGACCATCGCGAGCGAAATCAACAACCGCTCGTCCGGCGCCTGGCCGATCGCTTCCCAATTGGCCGAAAGCTGCTGTTGTCGGAAATAGGCCTGCAGCAATTCGATCAACCTGGCCCGGTCAATGGATATATCCTCCTCCGTCAGGTCCGCCGCGAACGGCGTCCAGTCGGGAACGACGCGCCGATAGCCGCGGTGTAACGGAAGCTCCGCGGTGACGCGAAAACGCGCGACGCCGTCGAGGGCGACCATATAGCGGCCGTCGCCGGTCTCGCTGAATGAGGTGATCCGCCCGGCGCAGCCGACCGCATAGACGCCGTTGGGCGCCGCGGCATCGACCGGATCGTCCCTCGCTGTCGACGGCTGGATCATGCCGATCAACCGCGACCCGGCAATCGCGTCATCGAACATCGCCAGATAACGCGGTTCGAAAATGTTAAGCGGCAGCCGCCCGCGCGGTAGCAGCAGTACGCCGGTCAACGGAAAGATCGGCAGCTCCGCGGGAAGATCGCCGATACGGGAATATCCGGGCTGCATCGCCAAGTCGGGGCCTCAGGCGAACAGAATCGATGACAGGCGGCGCCGGCCCGAAACCGTCAGCGGGTCTTTCGGGCCTTGGGCCTCGAAATATTTGACCAGCTGCTTGCGCGCTTCGCCCTCGTTCCACTCGCGGTCGCGCTTGAAGCTCTCCAGCAGATGCTCTATCGCCTCCTCGCGCTTGCCAGCGGCATAGAGGGCGGTGGCGAGATCCAGCCTCGCCTGGTGGTCGGCCGGGTCGCGGGCGACCGCGTCCTGCAGGGGCCCGATCGGACCGGCATTGGATGCCTGCTCGAACAGGTCGATGGCAGCCTGGGCGGCGCCGATATCGGCGTGGGTGGCAATGGCCTTGGGCACCTGCGCCAGCACGCTCTTGGCCTCGGCGTCATTGTCCGTGGCCAGCAGCGCACGCACCAGGCCAAGGAAGGCGGCCGGCGTTTCCGGGACCTCGTTCAGGACCGCACGGAACAGCGCGATGGCGTTTTCGGCATCGCCGGCGGCAAGTGCCTCGTTGGCCTGCTCGATAACCGCGGCGATATCGCCGTCCCCGCCGGCTTGGCCGGCCAGCCGGTCGACGAACTGCTTCACCTGGCTGTCGGGCAGCGCACCCTGGAAGGCATCGACCGGGCGGCCCTGGAAAAACGCATAGACCGTCGGGATCGATTGAATGCGCAGCGCCTGCGCCAGGTCCGGGTTTTCGTCGATATTGATCTTGGTCAGCCGCACCTTGCCGCGTGTCGCGGCGACGGCCTTTTCCAGCGCGGGCGCAAGCTGCTTGCAGGGGCCGCACCACGGCGCCCAGAAATCGACGACGATCGGCGTTTCCATCGACGCGGCGATGACATCCGTCTCAAAGCTTGCGGTCGTAACGTCCTTGATTGGCGCGGGGCCTTTACCGGCCGCCGACTGCCCGAGTGCGAGATCCATGCATATCCTCCGTGTGCCCGCCTAAGATGTGATGCCTGCCCGGCCGGGGCAAGGACATCCGCGATGAAAGCTGTCGCTCTGCCCCCGGCTTGCAGGCCCGGGTACCCCCGCTTGCGCTGGCGCAAGTTTTGCGTATATTCGCCGCTCGCGGTCAGGAGCACCCACGACCGCGAGCGGGTATCTAAATAGCCGCGGGCGTAGCTCAGGGGTAGAGCACAACCTTGCCAAGGTTGGGGTCGAGGGTTCGAATCCCTTCGCCCGCTCCATTTTCGCTTAGAACGCGATCGAATAAAACGGTCCTTCGGGGCTGTTTTATTGCTTGCAGGCGACCGAACGTGGCGAAGCGAAAATTTCGTGTGCGATTATGGTTTCGCGGCGGCGTCGGAATCGATCCTGACGAAGGTTATCGCGGTAAGGGCCAGCCCCCGAAGCATCTTGTCGGTGTCGATTGAGTTCACCGAATTGAAACTCTTCAGCAACGTAACCTTGAATGTAAGTTCGCAGGTCTTTTGTCCCGTCGGTGGCAGGGTGGCAAGAAATACGCCGCCTCCGTCGCTGGCATTATCGAGGGGCGCAGGCCCGGTCAAATCCAAGGCTTTCCCGTTGGCGGAAAGACTGAAATGCTGACGCTGCTCGTTTCGGACGAACCGCAAAATCTCCAGCAAAACCGTATATTTCGCATCGGGGTCGACGTCTATGCGAAGGGTTGCCGCCTCTCCGTTTATCGTCCAGCGATGCCCGGGTGAGCTTGCCGTGTTGGTTCCCTGGACATCGGACCATCCCGTTCCGAAGAACGGGTCTTTTACCCGCCAGCGGAAGAGCGTCTGGCCAGACAAGTCGATCGGATTGCGCTGGCGCCGTCGCAGCCAATTGAAGTTCATGATCGGTTTTGCTTTCGCCGTATGATTGCGTGCCCACTCGTACAGCTCGATATCAAGCTCATTGGCCTTTCGGATTCTCTTCTCGGTACCCGGGTCCAGCTTCAGCTTACCGTCGCGATATCCGCGGCTTCTGCCCAGATCGTCGTCGGGAAAGAACCCCGTCGCCTGGGATAGCGACGCCACGAACTCGGGCAGATTTTCAGTGAATCCGATCAGGTCGACCGATTCCAGGAATTTGATTGCGTTGCCAAGTTCCCGTTCGCCCATCGGCCCCTTGAACATCTGCCCGGGACCGAGTTTCTGCGTTCCATAATCCACATCGAGGTCATAGGCGAAGTTGCGCACCTGAAAATTGCAGGCGAAAGGGATGCATCTTGGGTGCTCGAAGAACGCGTCAAGCGACAGCTTTTCCCCATTGATCGCCTTGCCGATCGCCCCGCTGTCAGGCGCCGACTTGCCGTGAAAATAATGGGAGATCGCGCGGTCCACGGGGTCGCGCAGCACACTGATCGAGCGAAAGCCCTGCGCCGCGCCATGGAATTTCGTAATATACGACCCGAAATGCCCTCGCACGAACAGCTTATTGTCCAGGACCTCCTGCGGAAGCACCCAGTAGCCGCCCCAATTTGTTGCCTCCGTCAGGCTATCTTCATGGCGATAGTGACGCTGCAACCATCGGTAGAGTGACGTCCCGGCGGTTTTCATGACATGCACGAAAACCAGCTTTGGCGGGGCATACGGATCGGCCGCGCCGGCTTCGGCGTTCACGCCGGCCGCGCCAGCGGGACGGGTTTCAGGCAGCATGGTCGTGTCGCGTCATTCTCTGAAACCGAGTCGGCCACGGCGGTTGGTTCGCGTTTCTTGGCATCGGGCTAAAAATGGAGATATCCCTTGCCGCCTTGAATCGCCTGCTTGCTGACCGACTGAACCAGTTCGCCGGTCGGCTGCAACCCGATGAACTCCGCCAGGCCGGTAACGAACTCGTCGGGATGTTTGACGACCGCCTCGAATGAGGCGAGCGCGGTCGGAGCCTGGAGCCGGCCGACCAGGTCGACGACGCGCTTGGTGTGATTCGCCGCTACTTCCAGCAGGCGCGGCGCATATTCGCGCTGATCGCGTTCGGAGGATGACCGGGAGATCGAATAAGGATTGCGGAAGATCGCGACGAAGTGCGGATTGCGTACATGCGGCAGAAGCTCCTCCACGTAATAGACGCTGTTGGGAAGCTTCCAGCCCCACAGGCTGTGGGCTGCGTTGCGCTGTTCGATCGTTGTCACCATGTCGGCGATTGGGACTGTCCGGCGGAATTTCGGATCTTCGTGCTGATGGCCCAGGCCCTCGCCCATCATCACGCCCAATTTGCGAAGCGTCGCCGCAACCATCGACGTGCCGCCGCGAGGCGTTCCAAGCACGATGATCGTTTTCACCGCATCCGAATTCGATGGGCGCAGAATTCCGAATACGTCGTTAGCCATCAACTTGCTCCATATTGCGAACGGCCGCCGGTCGGGCGGCCGTTCGAGACATCCGGCGTCCGATGCGCTGCGGATGACATTGTCGAGATCAGGGCTGCTTCAAAACTAATGAAGCAGGGGTGCGACCAGACCGTTGTAGATTTGGTAACCAAGGGGGGTCGGATGAATTAGCCCAGGAAGGTACAAGTCGCAAGAACTGTCATGACCGCATTTTTGGCGGAATGCCGAATAGGTATCGACATAATGATAGCCTAACTGCGGCGCGTCGTCCTTCAGGAGCTGGTTGGTCTGCTCTATATTGTTTTCATTCGCGGAAAGCTGGGGTCCACGGGGGATAAGCGATACGATAACGATATTCTTTATTCCGAAATTTTTGCTGAGCCGGTCCGCTATTGCAAAGACCCCGGTTGCTATTTCGCAGGGGGTGAATCGCGGTCCGCTATTATTCGTTCCGGCGATGATCACCGCGTTTTGAAAATGCGCCGTCTTGTTGTCGGCATGGTCCAGCCGCCACAGTACCCACTCCGTGCGATCCCCGCCGTGACCGAAATTATAGGTCGTCCGCTTAAGCGACGGTTCCCATCGAGCGGCGATGGAATCGCCGGCAATGAGCGTCGAACTGTTGCTCCAGTCCCCCGGCGCGGCGCTGACAAAGGATTGCGGCGAAGATTTCGGCGTCGCCGCGACAGATGCGCTCGACGGGCACGAAGGCGCACCGAACGCGGTGGCGGACAGGCACCAGAGGCCAAGCGCGAACCAAATATGTTTCATGGGACGCGCCTTACTCCGCCTGCTTGGCCATTCTTTTTGCCTGAACTTTCCGCGCGGCCATCAGCTGCTCCTTGACCTCCGACTTCAAGGTTCGGAATCGCGGCGCGGCGATGACGAGGTCAAGATAATGAACCGCCCGTCCGGGATCCTTGGCGGCGATCGCCTGGGTTGCCGCCTCACGCATGACGGACATCCGTTTCGGCGCGATGCGTTCCGCTTCGGCCAGAGCGGCTTGAACACCGGTCTTATCTTTCAATCCCCGGCGAAGGCGCGCCAATCGCAACAGCAGGCCGACTTTTTCAGCCTGACCGATTTCGTCGGATTCGACCGCGCGCGCCAACAGATTGGCGGCATCCGCCTGCGCGCCACACTCGACGAATTTGCGGCTTATCAAAACGAATTCTTCGCCGTGCAGGTCCGCGGCGGGAACCGCCTTCTGCAGCTCCGGAAGGGCCTTTTTGTCACCGCACTCCAGTCGTGCGAATGCACGAAGGGCGTTCACCCTGGGCGATATTTCCGTGAGACCTTCCAAAAGCGTCAAAGCCGCCTGGTGATCGTGCATCTTAAGGAGCGCAACGGCCCGTCCCAGGCTTTCCTCATCCGTTGGCGCGCCTTCGGGCAGGTAAGCCCTCAGCAGGTTGTCCACGATCTTGCCGACAAACGCGTCCGATACGTGGATCAGATCCTTGTTCCAGACATTGTCGGTTCGGGTCAGCGTCACACTTTCATAGCTTGGGAAATAATCCACATGCGGAAACTCGCGGTATATTTCTCCAGCGACGGTGCGGAGCATCGATTTCGAGTAGGTGTTGGCGAGGAGGACGTCCGCATCGGTAAATGTCGCGTTGAGCGGGACCGGTGAGGTCGTGATCAGGATGCGGGTGTCTTCACGGCCGCGCTCTTTGACCAGCTCGATGGTCTTGCGAATATAATCATGCGCTTCCTGATACCGCAGCTGCCTGAAAACGAATCGTGCGTTTTTCCGGCCAAGCTCCTTTATCGGCGGCATCGGATGGACATAGGCGTTCCGCTCGGTGTCCCACCAGCATTCGATCAGACCCAAGGTGATAATCACCACGTCGGCGGTGAAGGCATGTTTGAACAGCTGGAAAACCTCTTCCCGCCGCGCGAGCGCACGCTCCATCGTGACCGGCGTTCTGCCTCCAAGCTCCAGATCGACAACGCCGCCGCTGACCTCAAGCATAAGTTCAGCGAAATGCGCCTTGCGCACCTCAGGCGTTGCGTCGAACAGATCGGCCGTCCTCTTGAATTCCTGATAGATGGATGGCGGCGTGTATTTGTTCATGATGGCCTGAGGCCGGTTCTCCTCAAGCTCCCCTTCGGGAAGGGTAAAATCGAGCATCGGCACCTTCAGACCGAACTGATCGAGGTACCGCTCGATGTTGCGCGCGAAACAACTGCCCACCGTAAATGCGGTGTCGCTGCGCTTGAGAAGGAATCTCGGTTTCAAAACCGGCCATGCTTCGGGAACGAGCCGGCTCGGCCCCTCTCCGGTGTTGGTGGGGCTGGGCCAGCGTGAAGCCGGATTGCTCGCTGCTCTGCGAAGGGCCTGAAGGGCGGGATCGTTATCGTACATGGATTTCTCCTGGGTATCGACTGCTACTGGTTGGCATCGCAAGAGCTGCGCTCACGATAGCCCGAGGTGGCCCGCACCGCAATCAGCGGACGGGCCGGCTGGTGGTCAAGCTGCTGATAACAAAGGCATCATAGTCCCGCCTGATCCTTCATCGCTCCGGCAATCAGACTGCCGAGACCGAAGAGTACCAACGTAATGATCAGAACAGTTCCGGTATATTGCAGAATCATGCCCATGCCGGGCCGGTCAGGGGCGTGCGGGGGCGCAAAATCAACGACGTAGTTCTGTTTACTTGCCGCATCGGCGCGCGCCACGGACAAGCCCTGCATTGCCGCCGTGTAAGCGGTTTGGGCAAATTCCTGATCAAGCTGCAGGGATGAATATTTGTTGAGAAGATCCGAATAGCCGGTGCCGCTCTCGCCGCTCTTCCCCGGCCCTGCAAGCCGTTGTTTTTCTCGGCGCAGTTGTTCTTCAAGCGCCGCGATCCGTGTGTTGATATTGGTAACTTGGGGCGAATTAGGGCCAAGCGATCGGACCGTCGCCAGCGACGTGCGCTGCGTCGCAAGCTCGCCCTCGATCTGCCCGACGATTCCGGTCAACTGGTTGGCGGAACCCTGCGGATTGATGTCGCTGTGAAGGTTTTGAAACTCGGTCAACGCGATCCGCGCCAGACGCAGCTTGTTTTGCGCGTCGGTAACCTGCGATTCGGCGAATTTGACCTCGTCTGCCCGGGCGCGGGCGGTAAGCCCGTCGATCATGTCGTCGACGGATTTGATAATGGCGTTGGACAATTTCATGGCGTAATCGGGATCGAACGCCTCGACATCAACCGTCAAGTACCCGCCTGCGCCCTGCGAAACCGAGACATACCAATTATAGTAAGACAGAAAGGTTTGCAGGTTCGCTTTTCGACTCATGCGTGAAAAGAAATCGACGTTGCGACTGCTGTAATAGTCCTTGAGGTGCAGCTGCTCGTCCAGTTTCGTCATCAACGACTTCGAGCGGATGTATTCATAGAGAATTTGCGACAGGTCGACCGAGCTTCCTTGGGTCGTTCCAAGAATATTCTGCACCAACCCAGCGGAAAGACTCTGTTGCGGTTGATAGGATTGATAAGTGATTTCGAATTCCGACACGTAGCGCGGCGACGCGATGAAGAGCATGTAAAACAGGGTGAAAAATGTCGGCAGGCCGCTGAAAATCGCCAGCCGCAGCAGAAAACCACGTCGCCGTGTGCGCCGCGATTCCATGAGAAGCTTCAGCGGCGTGCCCATTCCGGGCCACTGCTGAGGCGTGAATGTCGAAACTCCAGGTTGCGGGATCGTGGATCCCCGCGCGGCCAAGCTCTGTGCGGCTGTTCCAGCCACGAGATTGGTCTCGGTCGACGCCGCGGTCGTCAAGGGCGAGCCTTCCAGCGTCGTTGCCCGCGTCCGCGCCCGGTGTGCGCGTCGTTGCCGCGCCCGCTGAATTCTCAGGCGGCGGACTTCGGTGGGGTCTTCTGGTTTTTCGGGATTATCGCTCATTGAACGCGATTGCCTCTTCGACATTAACAAATGGGAAAATCGTTCCGTCCCGGATCACCAGGGCGCAGTCGCCATGCTGGCGCGCCAGTTGGGGGGAGTTTGTCGTGAAAATCAGACCCGCCCGCTGATGCGTGAGCGCGTCGAGGTGTCGCTTTCTCAAGTACTCGCTCAGATGCCCGATCTCGTCGATCAAATAGCAGTCGAACGTCATGAGCGTCAGAATGCCGATCTCTTTGGCTTTTTGCTTATCCCCGCCCTCGCCCGGGACAGAGTGCGCCTTGCTTCCATAGAAACTCTCCAGCGCAAACATCAGGTGCTCGACGTCCAGATTGAGCGCGCGCGCATAGAAGAGAATATTTTCACCCTCCGTCAGCCGCGGATGGAAAAGAGGGCCTCGCCGAATAATCGGCGAAAGCCTAAGGCGGGAAACGACGCTTCCCTCCGTCGGCAGTTCGGTGCCCGCCAGAAGCCGCAGAAAGGTGGTTTTCTCGTCCGTGTTTCGTCCGAGCACGGCAAGGCGGCGATCGGCCGGCACTGAAAGATTCGTCGGGCGCAGGATGATTTTTCTCGGCAGGTTCGGCGCTTGACGCGCCTTGGCCAGCTTAACGAAATGGATCAATCGTGGTGCCATAGCTCGATCCACCGTTTCAGAATAAGGCCGGTCAGAATCAGACCCATCGCGCAGAAAGTGGGATAGATCATGGAGACAGTGGCGACCGGATAGCCGGCAAACAGCGCATGCCGTTGGTATTCCAGCAAATGCAGTGCCGGATTGTAAAGCGCTAGCCCGCCAAGAGGATTGCTTAGTCTATAGGCCGAAAAATAGATTCCACCGGTGAAGAATACCATCCACATAAGAGAAACTTTTAAAGTATGCATCATCGAGAAGACTTCGCCGATCGCGTCGAAGATCAACCTGAGACCCAGTCCGACCGCGGAAGCTACAAAGTAGACGGCGATGCTTAGGGGAATATTTGGGAGCGGATCGTTAAATCCGAGCATCATGAAAACGAGCAGGCCCGCAAAGCAAATCCAGATATTGGAGATGCATTCCCAGAGCGCACCCGAGAGTATCGAGTGCATTGGGGTGATGCGGGGATTCAGCATCGGAATGCGTCCCGGACGGCCATGCTTGCCGCGTACCGTGTGGCTTAACGCGAACCAGGTCGTAAAGCCGCCCAGCACAAAAAGTTCGACCGGAATGCGCGCCGGCATATAGCGCTGCATGATGGTGAAGCCGTAATAATGAATTCCGATAATGAACACGGGCTGGATGAATTCGACCAAAAAACCGAAACGGGATTCGCTGTGTTTGGTACGAAGGTTGCGCAGCATCAGCGCGCGAATAATGAACAGATGGTCGAGCAGCGAGAACCGCGACAGCAGATGGTCGTCATCGATCAGCGCGGCATCGCGGACACGCGCACGCCCCGCGGGCGATAATGTCGCGAATCGTCCGGCGAGGCGTGAAAGATAAGGATTAAGCATCGCGTTCAACCGTGTTTAAGGCATGACGAAGATTCAGGACTGAGACAAAGCGCGATAAGCATTATTGCGAAGACACTCCGGACGGTGCCGGACGGGTGTTTCCCGCCCGCGACCGCGATCGATGTTATTTCAGCGACCCGGGCGTGTTTTGGTTGCGGCGGCGGGTAGGGCGGCCTTCGCAATCTCGTTGGACGAATCCGCGGGGTCGCGCTTTTGAATCCGCACCAGTTCAAGGCCGACGATGTTGCCGATCATCCTGCGCCAGGTTCGGGCATCCAGCCGATGGTGAGCCACGGGCAGAATGCGGCGGGGCTTTGCCGCCGCCTGGCCAGCACGCGGTTTGCGAGGCCTCACGGAAAGGTCGAGATTGTGGTCGCCATCGGCAAGGATGGCGATCGCCAGCATATATTCGTTGGTGTCTGTATAAAGCCGAACGTCGATGTTGTTCGGATCCGATTCATCGACCTTGACGTTTTCGTCCCAGGTAGCAAAACGGACATCGCGCTCGAACAGCGCTTTCAACTCGTCGATTACAGCCATAACGGCCTACCTCGCAGATAGATACATCGCTTACATAACGGCGATGGGATAGCGATAGCACAAACGCGAGAACGCGTACACCTCTCCGGGCTTCCTACGCCGCGCCGCGGTCCCCGCCGTGCGAACGTAAGCGGGGAGTCTGATTTTCAGACGGTGCTGAAAACCCCGTGGCGGCTACAGCGAATGCGTTACTGACACTGCCCGAACATCGCGATTCCGTTATCGTCCAACCATAATGCCGAGTTGCGGGAAATCAGCATCTGGTCGCCGCCGCCCAGTTTCGTCGCGGGCGAGATAAGCGTTCCGCTGTTGTTGCTGGAACGAACCGAAACCCAGCCCTTCCAATCGTATATGATCCGCAGCCAACTATTTTCCGCCCAAAGCCGAGGGGCGTGGGATTCATCGCCGAGGTTACCCCGGATGCCGCTGAGACCCATCAGGATATGCGGGCTGAAATGAACACCGCCGTCGCGGCTGATCCGCAACTGCGTCTTCCAATCGCGGTCCGAGTCATAGCTCATGTAAGCCACATAGACATTGTTGCCCGCTGCTGCGACGGCGACCTGCCGGGCCCGCGTGTCGTTGGGATCGATCACCTTGGGGGTCGACCAGGTTTCGCCGAAATTCGTGCTCGTGCTGATAAAGCCGACAGAGGATCCGTATGATGAATGCTCTTCGCGGAAGACCATATAAAAGGCGCCGGTGGTGTCCGAGGCTGCCATTTGCGGCTCGATCGCGGAAATCCCAGCGGCTGTTATGTTCTTGGGCGTCGCGAACGTCTTGCCGCCGTCCTTGCTGAAAGAGACCTCGTTCTTCGCGTAGCCGTCGGCTCCGATCCCGGTCCAGACGGCGGCAATATTCTTGCCGGAGGCCGCAAGCCAGGCTTCCTCGGCATTCGGCAGGGATGGCAGTTCTACATTCGTAAAGGTCTTGCCGGCGTTTACGCTGCTTGCGATTTGGACCTGCGTGCCACTGGAGGTCCAAATGATCGAGACCAGCGGGCCGCTGGTTGCCATCTGCGCGATCTCGTGCGTCGACGGCCCGAAATTCTGCATTGGGGAAAAAGTCGTCCCGGCATCTTCGCTGTGCACGAAATCCAGCGACCCGCTGGTGCCGTCGTAAGAAAACCATGCCACATAAACATGCTTTTGGACCACGGCGATCCGAGGAAGATACCCATTAAGGTCCAGCACGGACTGCGACCAGGTTTTTCCGGCATCGTGGGATTGTTTGAATATCAGGCCGGCGGGGCCGTCGCGATAGGCGAAATAGATGTCTTTATTGCCGCCGGTGGCAGGGTCTTGCTGTTCCTCGGGCAGGGCTGCCGCATCCGACGTCAAGGCCGTTGTCGCGCATGTGGTGAAGGCTCGGGCGGCCGAAGTCGTCAACAACAAGGCACAGGCCATCATAAGCGCTGTTACGCGAGAACAGGTGAAGGTCATGGGTAGGCTTTCTTTTTTATTCGGTCCGGACGATAAGGCTTGCCGTCGGCAGCGCCAAATCTACTAAAATGATACATGATACGGTTTTGCTGTTCCAGCTTGTTTTATTTGTGGCCAAGTGACGAAAGAGTGGTCTTGGCCGTTTCGAGGAATCGCTGATCGGGTGGGTCGCCCGCCGGATTCTCCGGCGCGACCAGGTTGGTCCATTGCCGGCACCGCACCATGTGCCAATCGTCGGCCGGTCCCGGCGTCTTTTCGATCGGATCGCATTTTCCGGCTGGCACAGGTTCGTCTCTGACCTTGGATCCCTTGTCGCGGCGCGGGTTCTGCCAACGCTCCCACCGGATAAGACCAAGCTCACGCGTGAAGTAAAACCGCTCCAGATGGGTCGCGGTGGCCAAATCGCGGCCGCCGAAGTGATCGGACACCAGGGTTGTCAGGGGCCTGAACTCTGCTGGACCGGTTGGCGATCCGACACGGAATTTGATTGTTTCAGTATGCCATCGGGTAAATGACGCCGCGAGCGCGTCAGGACATTTTTCAATAAATCGCGTCAGCCGCGCCACGGTCTCGCCCGATCCACCGATCGTGAAATCGCGTCCCATGAAAATCCAGGCATCCTTAACGCGGTCGGTGGGATTGGGCGCGTTGCAGTTCGGACCGTAAAAGACCTGGACACCCGAAGGATCCTGCGTGAACCCGGATGCTGCGAACTTGTCCGAGAATATAAATAACCCTCCCCCCGAACGTCCCTGCTCCAAGAGGGTCCGCTCCTGAACCACCACGGTGCCGAGCCCGTCGAGCTTCTCGGGGTATTCGTCGTTCCGGCTATAGCCATGGTCGTGGTTGGCGTCGCCCGACTGCGGCCAATCCTGCTTGTGATAGGGAAGGTTTTCGCCGATCCGCAGATTGCGGTGACTGGGGCATTTATCACGCCTGTCAAATGGGCTGGCGCCGGCGATCGGCTTGCCGGCGCCATCGACGCAGACATCCTGGACAATAAAATCATAACCCAGAGACCATCCCGGCGGGGCCTCGTCCTGACCAAAGGCGGGCAGGCACGCACACAAAGTCGCGGCAAATACAGCCGATCTCAGGCGCGGCGTATGTTTTCGCAACTGTGCCGATATGCCGATTTGGACCATTGTCTCCATCCCGATCCGCGATAATCGCTTGCCCGGAAGCCTACACGGATGAGCGGGTGCTAACCTGCTCTCGGCACGGATGCGGTCAGGCTGCGGAATCCAGATCGGCTTGCACCGGCCGTTCCGGGGAGCGCGCGCTGGCCCCCTTGCTGCCTTTGTTCAGAATCCGGGCATACATCTCGGCAACCCGCGCTTCGTGCTTCTCGGGTATAAAAAACTGGGCGCGGACCAAGCCTTTGGCCGACAATTCGGCCCGCAGCTCGGCGTTCGTGTCCAGCGCGATGATGCCTTGCGCGATCTCCCCCACATTATAGGGATCGACCAGCAGCGCGGCGTCACCCGCGACCTCGGGCATCGAACCGCCGGTTGAAGTCAACGCCGGCGTTCCGAGCGCCATCGCCTCCACCACCGGCAGGCCGAAACCTTCATAGAGCGAAGGAAACAGGACGGCCTTTGCGCCTTTTATGAGGCTGACGAGCAAGGGATAGGGGGCATAATCGAGGTGGTAGATACGCCGCCGCGTATGCGTGCGGTTGCCATCCTGCTCCAGATAGCGAACGACGTCTTCGTTAAGAAGCTGCAGTTCCTGCTCTGACTTCCAGGCCAGCTTTCCGACAATGACCAGCGGCGTTTCGATATTGCTGCTGAGATAGCCTTCCAACAGCCGGCCGATATTCTTCTTCGGCTCGATCGCCCCAAAAAAGAGCATATAATCCTTATAACGCAGGTCGAACGTGCCTTCGATCTCGCGTTGCACGACATCGGGTGTTTTGTTGGCATAGCGCGCCGGGACGGAAACGGACTGGTAAGTGTTGGTTACCCGCTCCTCCTTGATGCCGAGCAAATTCACGATGTCTTTCTTCGAAGTCTCCGACACCGTCACGAAATGGTCGGCGGACGCTCTCAGAACGCGCAGCATCCTGTAATACCGCCGCTTGGTATCCAGTGTCGTATAAGGCAGGCGAAGCGGAACGAGGTCGTGAATCGTATAGATGTTTTTGGCGCGGCGAACCGAGATCGGCACGGGATATGTCCAGTGCATAATATCCTGGCGAACCGGAACCGAAACTTGCAATTGCTGCCCGAAAAAATCGAAGAAGCGAGTTGCGCGGCCGAACATGTCGCGCGAGTTCCAGATCTGGTCGAAATACGGCAGGCGAGACTTGAAATGATCCCGGATCACCGCGCCCGTCATCGGAATGGGTTTGGCCTTGACGCCGAACAGATAGGCCTCAACCTCGGATCCTACATTGCCCAATATCTTGAATGGGCTCCAGGACATGAAATCTCCGACCATCGGGTCGAAGAAGGCGATTTCCTGCATCAGCGGATTCTTGCCGCCGCTGCGCGTTCCGTAAAGAACGTGAACTTCGTTTCCGTTCGCATGCAGCGCCTCGCTCAGCCCACGGGCGTAGGTCGCGACACCTGTGCCCTTTTCCAGCGCCAGGTTCAGGCCGTCGATCATAATGCGCGTCGGACGGTTTTTCTTGTCCGATGATTTTTCGAGACCCAGCACTTGCTCTCCTGATGGTATGCGTGCTCACTTATCCCGGCGAACCTGGGGCGCGACACCTTACGCTAGGCGTGTTGCGTCCTCAAGGCAGGGTCTGATGCATCGAGGCGTCTTCGTCGGTTTGACCCGGCGCGCAGGGACTGCTTGTCGTCACCGTCAAATACAACTATTAGCGGTTCGAGCGAGATCGCCCGAAAGGGCGCTGCATCGGTAGCGCGAAACACCATGGAACAGGACCTGGTAATGGGATCCACCGGTTATAGCTTATGGCGTTACCTGGGTGCGGGTTTTGCGATGCTGTTGATCGCCGGCTGCGGCGGTATGTCCGCGCAGGGGCCGACGACGCGCGACATCACCGAGAGCGCAGGCCCGGAAACGGGCTATTCGGTCGTCTCGATTGCGCCTCAGGTGCTGGCGGTGCTCGATACGGCAAAGAGCCCGTCTTTGATCGAAACATTCGGTAATGTGGAGCCGGTCCAGGCAACCAAGCTCGCGGCGGGCGATATTGTCTCGGTCACCATCTGGGACGCCGGCGGCGGTCTGTTCTCACCCAATCCGGGCGCCTCGACCGGGACCCAGACAACAACGCTTCCGAACCAGGCCCTCGATCCGAAAGGCAACATTACGGTCCCGTTCGCCGGCCAGATTCACGTGGCCGGCCTTTCGACCGTGGGCGCGCAGGAAGCGATCAAGCGTGCATTGGCGAAACAGACGCTGCAATTGCAGGCTCTTGTTTCTGTCGTGGGCAGCGAGGGCAACCTCATAACAGTTGTCGGCGATGTCAAAACACCGGGCCGTCAGCCGGCTGGTCCACTGGGAACGCGCCTGCTTGACGCCGTCGCATCGGCCGGCGGAACAACCTCGCCGGCCTATGACACGGTTGTGCAACTGACGCGCGGCGCCAAGACCAACCGCGTCCGCCTGTCCTGGGTTTTGTCCCATCCGGCTGAAAACATCTATCTGAAACCCGGCGACGTTCTCTACGCCATCCATGACCCCAAAGCGGTCGCTGTTTTAGGCGCGTTGAAGAACAACGTCAGGCTTCAGTTCGATACCGAACGCATGTCACTTGCCGAAGTTCTTGGCCAGTCGGGGGGGCTTGTAGACCTGCAGTCGGAGCCTGCGGGCGTTTTCGTGTTTCGTTTCGAGCCGCCCAGCCTTGCCGCCGCGCTGAACGGTCACCCCGCGACAGGGCCGGAATCCGGGCAGCCTGTCCCGGTGATTTTCCGCGCCGATCTACGCCATGCGCAGGACTTCTTCCTGGCGCAGTCCTTTCAGATGCAGGACAAGGATATCGTGTATGTCGCCAATGCAGAATCGGTGCAGATCGATAAAATCCTGAAGATACTGCTGCATGCGACCGGCATCGCGGGTCCGTTCGTCAACCGGAACGGCGCCTTGTCGGTCAGCGCGAACTAGAGCGGCGTAACCGCCGTTCGGTTGGCGTATCGGCGATAGACAAGGTCGTCGGCGCCGGCCGCCGATTCCCGTGTCGCGACCGAGACCAGTTCCGCGTGATGCTCGGACAGGCCGCAGGCGGGATCGGTCTTGGCGGCATCGCCCGTGATAGCGAAGGCCTGGCAGCGGCAGCCGCCCCAGTCGATCTCCTTGCGATCGCAGGACCGGCAGGGCTCCGGCATCCAGTCGGTGCCGCGAAATCGGTTGAACGCCTCAGAATTCTGCCAGATGTCGCTTAAGGATCGCTGCCGCACATTGTCGAAGGTTAGGCTGGTGATGGACTCCGCCGCGTGACAGGGCAGGACCTTGCCTGACGGCGAGATGTTCAGAAACCGTCGGCCCCAGCCGCCCATGCAGGATTTCGGGCGCTGCGCGTAATAGTCAGGTACCACGTAGTCGATCACCAGCGTGCCCTTCAGCCGCTCCCGCGCCGCCGTGACGATGGCGGTCATCTCTTCCAGCTGATCGCGCGTCGGCATCAGCGCGGACCGGTTTTTCAGCGCCCAGCCGTAATATTGCACGTTGGCAATCTCGGCCCTGTGCGCGCCGATCCTAACCGCCAGGTCGAGCATCTCTTCCAAATGGTGCACGTTTTGGCGATGGACGACGAAGTTCGCGGTCAGCGGCAGGCCCGCTTCGCGGATCAGGGCGGCGACCGCAAGTTTCTTTTCGTGACCGCCTTCATAGCCGCCGATCCGATCGCCGATCTCGACATCGGAATCCTGAAAGCTGAGCTGGACATGCTCAAGCCCGGCCTCGACCAAGGCCTTCAGCCGCGCGGCGTCGAGCAAAACGCCCGAGGTGATCAGGTTGGTGTACAGCCCGGCCTCGGTGGCGCCGGCAACCAGCTCCTCCAGATCGCGTCTGACAGTCGGTTCGCCACCTGAGAAATGCACCTGCATGCAGCCGATCTCGGCGGCCTCGCGAATCGCGCGCAGCCATTCGTCGGTGCGCATTTCTGCTGCGACCCGTTCCAGTTCCAGCGGGTTCGAGCAATAGGGGCATTGCAGCGGGCAGCGGTGGGTCAGCTCCGCCAGCAAGGCCATCGGCGATTCGAGGCTGTTCACCATTCGGGGCTCACAGCGACATCACGCTCTTATCGACGAAATCCTGGATCAGTTTCGTCACATCGCCCGCGATGATGTCGCGCGGTGCGTCGGGAAAGGCCGTGCACAGGCTGTCTACCACCTGCTCGACCGATACGGCACCATCGCAGCGGGAAACCACGGCGTGAGCGATCGGGTCGAGCATGAAACTGCGCTCCGGCGCCTGGATGGTCCAGGTGTCGCGCGCCTTGTCATGACGCAGCCGCATATGGGCGGCCAGCCGCGGCACCGATGCACCTTCGACAAGGGCGCGCTCACTCATTGCCGGTCCTGCGGCACGAAGGCGCCGGGCGGAATCAGCGCCGGGGTGACATAGGCATGGTTGAGGGCGTCGAGCTGCACCCACAATACATCGGTCTTGAAGCGCAGCGCCGCAAGGCACTTCTCCTGCTGCTCGCGCGTCTTCGCCTCGCGCATGACGTAAGACAGGCCGAACTCCACGTCTGCTGGGGCCTGGACCAGCCGGGTGCGGAAATAGGACAGGGTCTTGTCGTTGGCGAACGGATAATGCTCCAGCAACGCAGCGATCCGGGTCTTGTGCAGGTTGGGCGCGAACAGCTCGGTCAGCGACGAGGCGACAGCTTCCAGCAGGCTCTTTTCGCGCACCCAGCGGATATAAGCCTCGCAGGCAAACCGGGTTGCCGGCAGTACGCCGTCGCAGCTGGCGACATAGCTGCGGTCCAGCCCCACGCCCTCCGCCAGGATCAGCCAGCGCTCGATGCCGCCCTCCCCGGCTTTGGCGCCGTCATGGTCTGCGATGCGGCTGATCCACTCGCGGCGCAAGTCGATGTCGTCCGCCCGGCCGATCAGGCTGGCGTCTTTCAGCGGGATTGTCTTCTGGTAGTAAAAGCGGTTCAGGACCCAGGCCTGCATCTGGCCTTGGTTCAACGCGCCCTCATGCAGCGCGATATGGAACGGATGCTTGTCGTGATAGCGGTCTTCGCCGATCTGGCGCAGGCGCTGTTCGAACTCGGCCGGTGTCCAGGGGGCGTTCACAGGCTGATCTCCATGCCGTCATAGGCCACGTCCCAACCCGCCTCTGCCGCTTCCCGCCGTTCGGCTGAGTCCGCGATCAGCAGCGGGTTGGTGTTGTTGATATGGATGAAAACCTTACGCCTCACATCCAGCCCGGCAAAGGCGGCGATGGTGCCGTCCGGCCCTGTGCAGCTCATATGACCCATCCGCTTGCCGGTCTTCACGCCGACCTTGGCCGCGACCATCTCATCATCCCGCCACAATGTCCCGTCGAAGAAAACGACCTCCGTCCCACGCAGTCGGGCCGCCAGCGCGTCGGTCATTTCCGCGCAGGCCGGAATATAAAAGATAGACGCCGAACCGGCCGCCGATATTTCCAGCCCTATCGTATCACCTGCCACGGTGCCGAAACCCGGCGCGGTCGGGTCTTCCAGCCACAGCGCGATCTTGCCGGGCACCGTGAAGGCCTTAATCGTAATACCTAAATCCGTGCCGGCACCGTCGGCCAGCGCGGTTTCTTCCTCGATCTGCAGCGGCCGACGCGTCACGAAATCCGGGTTCAGGACATTGAACACCGTATTCTTCGCCAGCACATCCAGCACGCGCGGATGCCCATACAGCGCGAAGGGCTGGCTTTCCCGCAGGTTCAGAAGGCCGGTGACATGGTCGACATCGGCGTTGGTGACCACGACCGCCGCGATTGGGCTCGCCCGTAAGGGGGCATCGGCGGCGGGATGAAGCTGGCGGCGGTCGAATATCTGCTGTCTGAGGTCGGGCGAGGCATTCAGGATCGCCCAGCGTTTGCCGTCGGCGCTAACCGCGATCGAGGATTGCGTCTGCGGGCGAACGTTCGGATCGCCGGCGCGCGCCCGCCGGGCAGTGGCGTCGTTGGAGTTCCATTGCGGAAAGCCGCCACCGGCGGCCGCGCCCAATACGACGACATACAGCACGCTACGCTAGCTCCAGACATGACAACGGGGCTGTCAGTCGGGCCTAAGCCGCCGACAACCCCGTCAATCGGAAAACAAAAGTCGGATTAGATATCGGCGCAGGCGTAGCAGTTGATTTCCATGCCAACGCTGATCTCGACAACGCGAGGAGTGGTCCAGCTCATTTGATAGTCCCCTGGGCAGTTCTTAACGAATTGGCTTCGGCCAATAGCACGACGACTAAAGATAGGGTTTTAGTTCCCATAGTGCAACACCGCATCGCATCGATCGTTCCAGCCCTAGCGCAGACCGTACCACGCGCCGCGTCCGGCGCCGTGGAGGGTCAGATGACCTTGCTCGACCAGCCGGCCGACATGATCTTTGATTGTGTTGCGGCTGGTCGCGGTAGCATTGGCGGCGGCGGCGATCGTAACGCGTCCGTGTTCCAGGGCGATCGCCAATATCTGTGCCGACAGTTCCGGCAGGTCGTCGCCGATCGCGCGGTCTTCGGCAATCCGGTCCTCGAGATCGCGCTTCTGTTGGCGCAGTGCGCGCAAGAAGAAGTCGAGCCAGTGGCTCCAGTCCGCTTGTCCTGCCCGCAGCGCGCCCAAGCTTCGGCGCAGCGACAGGTAATAGCTGTACTTGCCGCCCTCGATCGCCCGGTCCAGCGACACGTGGCGTGCGTGGTCGTAACCGGTCCGCACCAGTAAGGCAGTGGTCAGAATGGACGCCAGACGGATCGATCCCATGCGAAACGGATGAATCTCCAGGAACAAAGCGGCGAACAGCGCGATGGTGACCGCTGGATGTGTATCCTTTCCGGCCAATGTGTCTTCGAGCCAAGCTGTCAGGTTCGTCAGTCTGCTCGCAACGTTCTCAGGTTTTTCGGTCGCGAAGACCGCCCCCAGGCTTTTCCCGTCGGCATCGAACGCTTCGACGGCATTCGGTTCGGTTTTGAACGCGCCGGCATCGGCTTCGCCGCTCAGCAGGATGCGATGAAGCGAGGATATCCAGGCTGCATTTATGGTCGATGGCGCGTCGAGCGCCGCGGCGAGGGCGGTGCCGTAGCGACCGGCGTCGTCGGCATCTCCGGCCGGCAAACCCTCCAGGCGGCATGCGGCGCCGGCCGCCTCGGCCGTGGCGCGGGCCTCCAACGCAGCCAGCTGTTCCCGCGTCATCCGCGACAGCAACGGCCAGGCGCCTTTGAATCTGTCGATCTCGCCAATGACCGCGAGTGCTTCGACGCCGAACTGAAGTTGTTGAAACTTTGGCGTAAAGTTCGAATCGATATCTATATCCGTATCCATCCAATAAATAGATCATAATGGGTCAAGGCTTGTCTACCCATTTCCATCCGATAATAAAATCGTCTTGGCTAGACTCTCAGTCTAAGCTCGCTTGATAACGATGGAGAAAAGCATGGGTCGGGTTGCAGGGAAGACGGCGTTTGTCACGGGCGCCGCGCGGGGCCTCGGCGCCGCCATCGCACGCCGGCTGGCCGCCGAGGGGGCGCGGGTGGCGTTGGCCGATGTTGACGTCGCGGGAGCAAAGGCTGCGGCGGCCGAGATCAACGAGATCGCGGGCGCGACGTTAGCCTGGCCGTTCGCCCTCGATGTTACGGATGAGGCGCAGTGGGTTCGGGCGTTGCAGGCAGCCGACGCGGCCATGGGCGGGATTTCGATCCTGGTCAACAACGCGGGCATCCTGCAGACCGGATCGATCGAGACGCTGGCCCTTGCCGACTGGAAACGGGTGATGAGTGTTAATGTCGATTCTGTTTTTCTCGGCTGCAAGCACGTCTTGCCGTACCTGCGCAAAAGCCAGCCGGCCTCGATCGTCAATATCAGCTCGATCGCCGGCCTGATCGCCGGTCACAACACGCCAGCCTATAATGCCTCCAAGGCTGCGGTTTGGCTGCTGACCAAGAGCGTCGCGCTTCACGCCGCGAAATCGGGCGACGACATCCGCTGCAATTCGGTACACCCCGCCTTTATCGACACGCCGATGCTGCAGCCATTGCGCGATGCGTTCGGCAAAGATGCCGCCGAGGCCAAGCTGGCGCGTCAGGTGCCGCTCGGTCGAATCGGTGAGCCCGCGGATGTGGCGAACGCTGTCCTTTACCTGGCGTCGGACGAAAGCCGGTTTATGACGGGCGCCGAAATGCGGCTCGATGGCGGCATTTCCGCGATGTGACCGTCACGCCGCGTGATGGGCCATCACGCGGACGGACGGAAAGATCACGGTGGCGGTGGTTCCGATGGCCGCTTTACTGGTCAATTCGAACCGCCCGCCATGAAGTTCGACGAAGGCGCTCACCAATGGCAAGCCAAGGCCAAGCCCTTCGTTCCGGCGCGACAGGCTGCCGTCGATTTGTGAAAACGGTTTCATCGCGGTTTCAATCTCGGCTTCGTTCATGCCAATGCCGGTGTCGCTGATCGATATGGCGAGTTCGCCGTCGTCGCGCAGCGCGGCCGCGATTTTAACCCGGCCGGCGCGATGCGAAAACTTCACTGCGTTCGACAGCAGGTTAAGCAGAACCTGCCGGACTCGCGCCTCGTCCGCGCGCAGCATCGGCAGATTCCGTGGCAGGTCGACGACGATCTCGACGCCGATATCCGACGCGGCCTGCGACACCATCTTGCGCACGGCCGCAACCGCCGGTGCGATCTCCATCGCGCCCTCCTGCAGGGTCAATCGTCCGGCCTCGATCTTCGAAATATCCAACAGGTCGTCGATGATCCGGAGCAGATGCTGTCCGGCGGAATGGATGTCGCTGGCATATTCGCAATATTGGTCGATCGCGTCCGGCCCCAGGCTCTGGTCCCGGATCAACTCGGAAAAGCCGATGACGGCATTCAACGGCGTTCGCAGTTCGTGGCTCATATTTGTCAGGAATTGCGATTTGGCCCGGTTGGCCTCGGTCGATGCGGCGAGCTGGCTTTCCAGCAGCTTGGTCGCCAAGTCCCGGCTGTCGATTCGCGTGCGGATGATGGTGACGAAGCTCGAAAAACCACCGGCCAGCACCACCAGCAGCGCGCCGACATAAAGCAAGCCCATTGCGGTGATGACATGGGCGATATAGCCCTCTTCGGCGCCGATCAACGCCAGGGTCGCGCCGAGCGGCGGCAAGAGATAGGCCATGCACGCGACCGGCTGCGAGGGCATCGAGGCGACAGCGCCCGCCGCCAGGCCGCCGGCCAGGAACAAGATCAAAAGCTGCAACGGCAGATCGCCGCGCGGAAACACATAAATCATCGCGCCGGCCCACATCAACCCGGCGAAAAGCGCCCACAAGGTGGTTCTGGAAATCGCCTTTCGACTGACCCGGATCGGTGCCGGCCAGTGGCGTTTGCGTTGCCACCGCATCACTTCCAACAGGGAAAACCCGACAAACAGTCCCATCCAGATTGCAATGGGCAGATGCGGAAGGCGGTGCCAGAAGACCCAGGCCAAAAGGATCGCGTTGCCGACATTGCCGATGGCATGGATCGGCGTCTGCCTGCCCAGGTCGATAACCTGGCGGACGCGGACCTCCATCTCGAAGTCGGTCAAATCGTCGTCGAACAGGGTCCGACGGGCTATGCTCAGCGTTGAGGCTACGGGATCCTCACCGATTGTTGGCGCAACCATCTAGATGATCACGGGGACGGGTCGTTGCGATAGCGAAAAGCTGCATCTCTATTACACTAATAAAGCGCAATTTAGCGGGCTTCGTGGCGCCTGCATTTATGATTGCGGGCGTTTCTCATTGGATACCTTACCTGTCGGGGGGAAAAGCCGCTAGGCGGATCGACATTCAGGATTCCCAAGTAGGGTAATTGGTGATTCATAAAAGTTGAAATGCGTATAAACTTCAGCAAATCGGTCGGAATTAAGGCGTTGTACGCCCATCTCCTCCAGGGATCCTTCGGCAATGAAAGTCAGACTGCCGAAGCCCTCGCTTTTACCCGATGGTCCATATGTCGTTACGCGCACCGGCTGTATCCGATGAACCGGCCGGTCCGTCGATCCGTCGGGATAGCGGACCTCGGCCGGGTCAGAAACATCCCAGGCCTCCGTTTCCAGATGTTGCAGCCCGCGCCAGACACCAAGGCCCAAACCATCGTCATAGCCGCCGTAACCCAAGCCTTGCATCGCCACCGCGGCGCCCTGCGCCTCCACTTCGAAGCGCACGGTTTCTCCAGCGGTGGTCAGGACGTCGAACGTAACGCGCTTCATCCTGCGCGGGCGCGCATCATCGACGAATGACACCGCAATATCGGCAGTCTTGCCGGTCCAGCCGCCCGCGCCGGTCGCGCGGTCCAGCGTCACCGCCGAAAGATAGCGCGCGCCATCACCCGTGCGGGCCACTTGAAGATGCCCACCTTGGGTCTCGGTCGAATAGAACAGGAAGGCGAACAGGCCGCCGGCCTGGGGCGGCGTCTCTCCGGTCTGGGGCTCGGGCACGCCGACCCGTTCGCGCACACCCCAGGAATGGTCCCGGCAGGCCCACCAGTCGCCGATCTCGATCCGCCGACCGGCAACCTCGACCGACCCGAAGCAGCGCCCGATCTGGTCGTACCGGCTGTAGTCCTCGAGGATGCGTCCGCTCAGCCGACGGAAATGCTGATGCTCCTCATGCGGCGGCAGGTCCGCGCGCCAATCGAGGACGCCGCGCAGTCCATCGTGATCGATATGCAGCCGGATGTGGCGCAGTGGCTCGACAATCTCGATTTTCAGAGGCCCGCAGGCCGTCTCATAGGTCGGGCGGAGCTGGCGCGATACGCGCAGATTATGCTGTTTGCCGTCAGCGATGATGACAAACCCGCCATCGACGACGTTCATGTTCTGATAGACGCCCAGTGTGAATTGCAGGGCGCCGCGCCCGCTTCGATCCGAGGCGGCAAACCACAGCCGGTCGAAGAACCGAGGGTCGCTGGTGCCGACATGGTCGAAAGTAGTGGGCAGTTGATGCCAAAGCGAATCGTCGAGTCCGGTCAGCATGACGGCCTCACTCCTCTTTCTTGACGGGCCGCGCGGCCATGGCGAACGGAAAGCTGCGCGCACGCTCGCGGAAAAATGCGATCATCAGGCGATAGGCCTCGCCGTCCCGGTGGGCGGCGATCGTTGGTTGGGCTTCGACCAACAGGCCGCTCAATCTGGTTTGCCGTTCTTCCAACGACATGGATGTATCCGCCGGCGGTTCGATCCCAGCCGCGGCCAGGATGGCGCGGACCGATTCTATCTCCCAAGCCAGATAATCGGGGATGCGAAACCAGTTTGCGCTCAGCGCGGCTAGCGTCCCGATTACGCTGCCCAGTATTTCGGCCGGATAGGGGGCGGCGACTTCGGGCGCTACAACCTCGGCGAGGATGCGGCGCAGGCCATCCAACTGTTCGGTGACGGTGGGGCGCATGTTGGGTCTTATGCCTCGATCAGGTCGAGTAGCAGGTCATAGATCCGGACCGGCGCGTGCAGAATCCGGTCGAACCGTCCGTCGACGAAGGCGCGGGCACCGGTCAGTACCGTCATTGCCTGCTTCAGGTTGGCGAGCACGGTCCACCAATGAACGGCGGTGGGGTCGGCGGTCAGCCCGGTTTGCGCGCTCCAGCGTTCGATCAATTGCTTGGGTTGCCACAGACCGGCGATGCGCTGTTCGCCGGCGCGCAGCGGATTGGAGACCCAACCGATATCCTCCAGCGGATCGCCCAGATGGGCGGTTTCCCAATCCAGCACCAGCGTCACCCGGTCGCCCTGCAGCAGCACATTGCCCGGCTTGAAGTCGCCATGAACAAGGGTCGTGACCGCCGATTTCGGCGCATGCGCACGCAGCCAGGCGATCACCAGCTCAAGCTCCGGTTCCGGTTCAAGCTGGACTCGGCGCAACTCGCCTTCCCACAAGGCCAATGCCGCCCGCGACGCCCACGCACCGGGATCGTTCAGCACGCCGTCCAGTCCACATGCGCGCCAGTCCAGGCCATGAATGTCCGCCAGCCGGTCGCAGAGTTGATGCGCGATCGCCAGCCGGGCTTCGGCCGGCCGTGCACTATTCAGGATGATGTAGTCGCAAATGCCTTCGGCGAGATCCATGACGATGGTCGGCCGGCCGAGGCGGCTGCCGTCGGCATCGAGCCAACGCGCGCGCGGGCTCGGTACGTTCGATCCCTCCAGCGCCCGCAATATCGCGAATTCGGTCTCCCGATCGGTTTCCAGCACACTGCCTTTCGGGTCGCGGCGGGCGATGAAGGGGGCGCGATGCACCTGCCCCCTTGCTGTCCACGCAGCGTCGAACACCCAATTTTCGCGCGAATAACCGACCGATGTGCGCCGCAGACCATCGATCCGCAGCGATGGATCATCCAGCTCGTCGGCCAGCCAGCCGGTCAGCCCCTGTGCAACCGCATCGGCTTCGCTCACTCTTTCCCCCCGGTTCCTTCGCCAGTAGTAAACTCAATGTTTTACTACGGGGCAAGTCCGGATTTGGTTGCGATTGCGCCGTGGAACATATCGACGAGATTTTCCTGGAACGCCTTGTCGTCCAGCCGCCGTTCACGCGCACCGCCTCTGGCGCGCAGGGCCGCGGCGTTCAGGAACACGCTGTTCGCGACGATCAGTCGTTCGTTCAAAATCGCGGGCGGAACATGGGCTATCCGGTTGCGCATAAGGGCGCCCGCATCGGCCGCGGCGGTATCGCCCACCAGGTCCATGATCTGATCCAACGACAGAGACACATCGTTGTGCAGATCGCTGAGCAGCAGGATCAGCGATCGCTCCCGCGCATTGCCGGTCGCCAGCTCGGCAAATGGTCGAACGAAGACGGCCGCGACGGCGCGGATATCGTCGGCGGCGCCAGCCTGGGCGACCGCAAGAAGCGTGCGCCGTCGTTCGACCAGCGGCGGCAGTTCGCGCTCCAGCAAGGCGCGCAACAACCCGTCCTTGGTGCCGAAGTGATATTGCAGCGCGCCGGCATTGCGCTGGTCCGCTTCGATCCGGATTTCGCGCAGGCTGATGGCGGCGACCCCGCGTTGGGAAAACAGACGCAAGGCGGCATCGAGGATTTTTTGGCGCGCCGGTTCCGGGCTGCGGGGCATGGCTCAGGCTGCCGGTGCGCGGTGCTGTCAGCGATTGGCGCGTGCGGCGTGGCGTGCGACGCGGCGTCCCGAGAATACGCAGTCGGCAAAGGACAGGCCGCTGACATAGGTGTTCGACGCCACGCCGACGGCGGTGCGGCCGGCTGCATACAGGCCGGGAATCGTTTCGCCCTTCTCGTCCTTCACCAGCCCCGACTGCTCGTCCACAGTCAACCCGCCGAATGTGATGACCGGCAATGGCAGGAACCGGCTGTTGATCGAGATATCCATCGCATAAAAGGGCGGCGCCACGATCGGCACCATGTCAGTGATCTGCTTGCCGAACGGATCGGGCTGTTCGCCCCGCGCCGCGCGATTATAGGCCGCCACCGTGTCCAGCAGGCCAGCCTCGCCGATCCCGGCCTTGTCGGCGAGCGCGTCCAGCGTATCGGCCTTCTTAAAGTTGAACAGCAGGTTCAGCAGCGTGATGTCGCGCTGGAACGGCACGATCAACGGATCGAGCGCCTGTTTGAACGCCTGCTTGCGCAGGTTCTTGTCATAGATGATCCAGCCGATGCCGCCGTTATGGTCGCCGATCTGCTCGCCCAGACTGGCGCCATAGACGGTTTCGTCGATCATGCGCTTGCCCTCAGCGTTGACGACGATGGCATCGGACCAGGCCTTGGGCGGATTGATGAAGCGCCACGCGCTGATTTTGCCCATTAGGGCCAGCGCGCCGCCCGCGCCGGCGCCCATCATGATGCCCTGGCCTTGGTCCCCCAGCGTGCCGTTCGGCATGCCGGTGGCGTAGGTCGGGGCGAAATGGCGGACCATGGCATTGTTCATGATAAAGCCACCGGTGCTGAGCAGCACGCCCTGGCGCGCCCCGATCCAGCGTTCCTGCCGGCTTGCCGCCTCGATCGTGGCGGCCCGCTTCAGGTACCAGCTGCCCAGCCCGATGGTGATCGCGGCGAAGGGCAAGGTAGGTGGCAGC
Organism: Alphaproteobacteria bacterium; assembly: GCA_965276835.1. Lineage (GTDB taxonomy): Bacteria > Pseudomonadota > Alphaproteobacteria > BOG-932 > Roseiterribacteraceae > BOG-932. The sequence continues at coordinate 3,945,041 of OZ255631.1, read as the reverse complement.
ATGGCCAGCAGCTTGTCCGCCGTCTTGATGAAACTGCCGAATTTTGCCGCCGCGGCCGAACCCGGTGGGATTTGCAGAATCTTGACGCCGATCACCCGGCCCGTGGCATCGCGTGCGATCTGCCGTGCTTCGGAATAGCGGTGGAACTTCAGCCCCTTTTTCATCGCCGAATCGCGCAACGGTCCCCAGATGCCGATGCCGACGCCCCAGGCTTTTTTGCCATTGCTGATATGGGCGCGGTGCCCGCGCGCCGCCGGTTTGGCCCGCGCCACATAGGACGCGACCAGCGAATTGTCGGGGTGGTACAGGAAATAAGCGAGCGGGGGATAAGACGCCTTTTTCTTCCAGACCTTGCTGTTCAGTTTGCCGCCGTTGGCCAAGATCCAATCGACCGTTTCGACGCTTTCGTCGACGAACTTGCGCAGCGTTTCGTCGGACACGACGTCACCGGCCTCGATCTTAAGGTACTTGTACATCTCCTCCGGCGAATCGTCCTCGCCGGCTTCTTTCTGAATGACGGTGCCACCGCCGGCATAGAAAATGCCGCCGTTCGCCGCGGTCGAACCGCCGCCTTCATAACGGTCCACGGCGGTTACTGTCAGACCGCGCTCGAGTCCTTCCAGGGCTGCGGCGACGCCCGCCCCGCCAAGGCCGACCACGACCAGATCGGCGGTTTCGTCCCACGCAAACGTGTCCGGGTCCGCGATGACAAGCGGGTCTTCGACCGCAACGCCAAGCTTGTTCGCTTCGGCCGCGTTGTACTTCATGATCCCTCCCTGAGACCCTTGGGCCTTCGCGGATTCTATGGTCCGCCGTACCGCCATTACCATGCTCGTTTTGCCGCGCCTATCCGCGTGCGCCCGCCCTCAAGGGGACCTTCTCCATGCCGTTTTGAGTCTCGACCGGCGGATGCCCAAGGGCACGCAACATGGCGTCGGCGGTATCCGACCAGGGAACCGGCCGGAACTCGCGCCGAACCTCGCTTGTCCATTGCGCCAGGCCATCGGGGTCGCCGATGACCTCGACAATCGCCCGATAGGCATCGTTCAGGTTATCGGGATCGAACATCCGGGTCAGCGCGCCACCCGCCTCGGGTAGCGACGATTTGTTCGATGTCAGGCATGGCTTGCCCAAGGCAAGACTCTCCGTGACCGGAAGGCCCCAGCCTTCGAAAAACGACGGGAACAGCGTGAACCGGCAACCTTCGTAGAGTGCCCGAAGTTCGCCGTCGGTGGGGCTTTCGATCACCACGAGCTTTCCGTCGAGATTTTCAGTGTTGGCGATCTGCTGCATCAGGTCATCGACCAGCCAGCCGACCCGCCCGGCGAAAACCAATGTCGGAACCTGCTCGCGTGGCAATTCCTCCAACATACGGCGCCAGACCCGGAACAACAGTATGTGATTCTTGCGGGCCTCGATGGTCGATACGATCAGCGCGTAGCTGTCGGGCGGGGGCAGGCGCGCACTGCGTTCGACTGGCAGCCCGCTCTCTGCGGCGATTCCGAATCCGGTGCCGATCGGAATTGCTGTCACCGGGCCAGGCAGCGCGATGCCGCGCTTGCGCATATGGAACTCGACCTCTGTCGCTGTGAACTCAGAGATCGCAAAGATGTGGTCGCACAACGGAACCACTGCCTCGAACCAAGCCCGAAAAATCCGCACCAGCCCGCGATCGAACCATTCCGGACGGCGCAGTGGAATTACATCGTAGACCAACAGCGCGAACCGCACGCCGTGCGCACGCTGGGATGCGATCAAGCCGGCATAGTCGGGGTGCGACCAGGGCGAACCTAAAGCGAGCAGAACGTCCCCCGCCTGGGGGGCGGCGATGCAGCTCTCATGTGGTGCGGGCTCGACATTCATGCAGACTTTTCGGGCAATCGGCTTTCGCGGCCGCCGTTTTCCATCCAACCACCAGAACGGCCGGGTCGCCTGGGTCAAAGCCCCGCGCGCCAGCGCTCCGAAAAGACCGATCCACGATCGGATCGCGGCAAGCTGCGTCAACAGCACCTCAATCACATGCAACCGGAGCGAGGGCGGCAGGCGATGAACCAGCTTGCGGACGAACAGCCGCAATGGCGAATACGGTGGGATCGTCTGTTGTTGCGACGCCCTAGGTTCGGATTCGGTCAAGCCTGCGAACAGCGCTTCGATTTCGGCAAACGACACGACGCGCAGACGGTTACGCGTTTCATGGCGGACGAAGCGGATAATTTCGCCCGAATCCTGGCGCGCCCGCAATGCCTTGCACATCTCGAAGGCCAGGCGCTGAATGCCGCTTGGCCGCACATGGTTTCGGGCGTATTCGAACAGATCTTCGACATCGATCCAAAGTTTCGCCGTCATGCGCTGCCCCTCGGTCTTGGCCGCGGCGCTACCGGTTGTGACGACACGCTCCCGAATCGAAACTCTCCATCTGTCCCAGAGACGCCCATCTGGTCTGAAAATATCATATCGAGAAAGAAGCCCCTGCCGCACGTAAAGTCGTCACTCGATCGCGCATTGTTTTCCCGGGCTTATCTTCCCGACGATTTATCTCGGTAATCTTGCTTCCGCGCATCGGAGACATCCAAATTGCAGGCAAGCGTGCGATTTCGCAAGTCATCCGTCAGTCGGGGAACTCAAACACATGGGGAGTGTCACCGAATCGCATCACAAGTTGCAAGAATCTCAGCATCCACACGTTACGGCACGGAATCCCGGGACGGGGCAATTCGGGCAGACAGCAGGTTTGGATAAATTGCGCGCGACGGTTCGGCGTGGATGTCGAAACTGAAAAACGCCAGCAGCAGCTGAATTCCGGTAAGAATCGGTAACGCTGCGATCATGACGGGACCGGGCTGCGTATAGACGCCGTGCACGCCGTTTTCGATCCAAAGATAGGCGCCGACGATGGTTCCGAACGTCAGCGCGACCGTTCCCAGCAACAGTTCAAGCGAAGCGATCTGAAAGTCGCGCAGAAAATAATTATAGAAGACGCGGGTCAGCAGGTTACGCAAATGCCCCATCGCGAACGGGACCATGATCCGGGAAATCTTCAGGTTGCTCTTTTCATTGCCGTAGACGGCCGTCATCGGCATGTCGATGACGCGCGCGCGCGCGATATTCAGGCGGAACAGCATATCGCTTTCGAAGAAATACCGGTCGGCAATCCGGTCCAGCGGCAACGCAGTCAGGACCGCGGCATGGATCGCCGTATAGCCGTTGGTCGGGTCGAAAAGCGACCAGTAACCGGTTGATAGTTTGGTGGCGAAAGATAGCGCGGCATTGCCGAGGATCCGGACGGGCGGCATCCCGCGCACCTGGTCGACCGAAAAAAAACGGTTGCCTTTGACATAGTCCGCCTCGCCGTCAAGGATCGGTTTGACCAGCTGCGGCAAAAGCTCCGGCGCCATCTGCCCATCGCCGTCGATCTTGACGACGATTGCCATTCCATCGTCGATGGCCGCCCGGTAGCCGGTGCGCATCGCGCCGCCGACGCCCAGGTTTTGCAGGTTGCGCAATACCCGGACCCGCGGGTCGTCTGCTTCGCGTTCGATCAGTCCGCCGGAATCGTCCGGGCAGCAATCGTCGACGCAATAGATCCGTTCGACCTCCGGTCCGATCCGGCGGATGACGTCGAGCACGGCCCGGCCCACCCGGTAGCAGGGCACAACGGCGGCGATCCGGACCGCAGTCACCCTCGGCCCCCGACGACGACAAGGCCGACCACAACCAGCGCAAGCCCAACGAAAAGCCTTGGCGTCGCGGCCTCACCCAGCAGAACAATTCCGGCAACGGGGACAAGGATGAAGCTCAGCGCGTTGAACGGATAGGCGCGGGACAGGGGAACCTGTTGCAGGACAGCCACCCACAGCAGGGTCGCGATGCCGTAGATGACCAGCGCCAGGATGAAAACCGGGTTGGTGATCAAACTGGTCATTCCGGCCAGCGTGGACAGCGGAGGCGAATCCGACGCGGATTTCTGGAACAGCAATTGCCCTGCCGCGATCATCGCAACGACGACAAATATCTGTGCGTACTGAAAGACCGTCACGCCACACCCCTTGCGCCGGCAATGTCCCGCGCTCTCCTTTTTCGTTCGTATAGCAAAGCGAGCAGCGACAAAACCGCGGAAACAAGGCTGATCCACAACCCCCAGGTGAAACTTGCTGAGTGGAATGTGATTGCCAGCGTGTGGTTGCCGGCGGGTATGGCGACGGCCTTACCGAGAACCTGGGCGCTGAACAGCGGCGTTCCCTTGCCGTCCAGCGTCGCCTTCCAGCCGGGATAGTTGGCGTCCGCCAGGAAAAACCAGCCGGGCCTTTCTGCCGATATGTCGACCAGATAGGACGTGGTCTTGGCCTGCCGGATCGTGAATGTCATCGGCGGCGTTGACGAATCGGTCGCGGCGTCGGCATCGGCCATCTCGGTCTGATGCGCCGCGCCTGGCGGGTTTTCGATGACCAGAGTCGGTTTTTTCCAAGCCGCCATCGTGTCGATCGCTTCGTCGATCGAATCGACAGTCACGTGGCGGCTGTAGACCTGAAACCGCGGCAGTGCCGCGGTGTTTTCCATGATCCAGGCGTAGTCGGGCGGCCCTTGGTGGAAGACGCGGAAAGCCGGCGTATCGATCGGTCCGTCGGTGCCGACGAACCGGATGCCCAGCACGTCGATAAAGCGGGAACCGGGCAGTCGTGGGCTACTTCCATCCACCTCGTCGGCAATTAATTGCGATAACTTGGTGCGTCGCGCCAGGGGCAAGGCCAACGATCCGTCCATCCCGTGCAGGCCCCACCGCATGGTCGTCGAACCCGACATCGACGCCTGCATCCGGCGTGCGCCGGATGTCACGATGGGATCGCCCGACTCATGAAATGCGAAGACCGCCGATGTGCTCTCGTCGATGACTTTATAATCCCGCCAGTCGGGTAGGGCCTGGATCTCTGACACTGAAACCGGTTCGCGGGCCACATCGAAGCTTGCGAAATGGAACGGATGCGATCGCAAGACCAGGCATTCGATAACCATCAACACCGCGAACAACGGCGGGATGAGACGAGCCCGGCCGATCCATCCGAGAACGGCAATTCCGCCAATACCGGCGAAAAGAACGATGAATTCCGTATGCGGCGTGACGCCGGAATGCAAGCGTAGCAGGAAGAGGATCCAGGCCAGACCGAGCGCCGGTGTTCCCCAGGCGACACGCCGCGGCCCGGGTGCGTGCCATGCGGCGCCATTGAGCGGCGCACCGAAATACCGGGCGATGCCGTCGATCGCGAAGGCCGCTAAAACCGCGAAGCCGATGATGCCGATCGTCAGATACAGAAAAACGACGCGAAGATAGTGCAGCCCGAACAGCAGGTGATGGTCATACACGAACTTGAATGGCGGCCAGCCAAGTCCAAAGCCCATCTGCATCAGGATGACGGTCCCAAGAAGGTGGCCGGCGACACGCGGAGACGACCGGTTAAAAATAACTGCCGCCGAGGCAAGCACACAGACGATCAGGCTGCCGACATTGGGCACCACCCGCAGGACGGGATCATTCGATACGGCGTGGAACGAATAGATCATTCCCCGCAGGAAGAAGTCGACCGGCAGGCTGAAATGTATAGGGGTGCCGCCAGCACGATGCGATTCGCCGATCAGCTCCGTCAGGGGCAACAGTTGGACGGCTGCGAGCCCCAGCGTCAGAACCAGCGCGACCCCGCCGGTAACCAGGCGCGCGCGCCAAGTCGCAGCCCAGTCCCGGCGGACTGCCGCGTAGAACGGCGCGGGCAGCAGGGAGATGAGCATGTAGACGGCGGTGCCGTGCGGGGCCTGCGGGTATCCGGCCAGGATAAGATTGGCCCCTGAAAAGGCGATCAGCAGGGCGGCGCCCAAGCTTGGTCGTTTCAGCCAGCTCTCGAATCCCCACAACGCCCACGGCACCCACATGAAGGTGCCGTCAAGCACGGCATTGCTGTGAATATCCAGCCACATCGGCGCAAATGCCACGGCAAGCGCGGCGAAAGTCGATGCGCCCCGGCTGGCGCCCAGGCTGCGCGTCAGGCCGATCGTCCCGATCCCGGTCAGGACCATGCAGACGACGCGAAAAACGTTGGCTGTATAGATCGGCCCGGCGATCGGCGTAACAAGCCCGGCGAGCAGCATGGTAATCGGGCTGGCAAACGCGCCCTGGCCCTCTGCGAACAGAGGATGCCCGCCAAAGATGGTGTCCTGCCAAAGAGCGGAGGCATGGCCGAACAGCACGCGGTAGCGAAGATCGAACAGCGGCAGCCCAACGGAAAGCGAATCGCCGTGAACCACCGTGCGGTGACCGAACAACGTCATCCGCCAGACATAGACAGCCATCGCAATAATGAGCCAAGCGCCGGGCGGAACCCGCCGGGCAAGGCGAATCGATGCGGCGATCATGGCGTTGTCTTCGGAGCTGTCATGGCGGTCAGGATTTCCAGGCGTCGATGATCTGGATCATTGGCGGAACGCCGTCCAATACCATATTGCCGTTCGCTATATCGAGCAGCGTTCGCCAGCTTTGCTTCCAGCTTATCAGATCTGTTGTTTCGGCGCGGAACGCGGCGTTTGATAGCAAGCAGCAGAAGGGAGGCCAACAAGAAACCGCGTGCGCCCGGTCGGAGCAGTTTGGGGTTTGCCGTCGTTGTGGTAAGCCGGTCTATCGGCGGAGACAGAATATTGAGCGAAATGGCCGCGACAAATCTCGCATCGAGACCGCGCCTTATGATTATCGAACTGAATGAGTTCGATCCGTCCTATCTCGGACGCATGGCGGATGTGCTGAACCTGCCCAATATCCGATCGATATTGAAGCTGCGTCGCGCCGCAACCACGACGGACGACTTGATCGAACATCAGGGGCTCGATCCTTGGGTTCAATGGGTCGGCGTTCATTGCGGCAGGCCGACTGTTGAACACGGCATTCGCCGCCTGGGTGCGACAGAGGCGCAGGCCGCGCCGCAGATCTGGAATGCCGTCGCCGAACGCGGCTATAGCTGGGGGGCGTGGGGCGTGATGAACGCGCCCTTGGGCTCGACCGACGGCTGCATGTTCTTCATGCCCGATGCCTGGTCGTTCGACGAATCTGCCTACCCGCCGCCGCTCGAGGATTTGTTGGCTCTGCCGCGCTATGTCGCCAGGAACTATCTGGAAATCGATCGGAGGAAGGCCTTCCTTGCTGCCCTGCGACTGGCGCGGTTCTTCGCGCCGCCGGCGCATTGGGGATTGCTGACCCGTTTTACGCTCCAGGCGGGGCGCGCGATGCTCGCGACCGGCCCTAACGTCCACACTTTCGGAACGCTGCTCGATTATCTCAGCGTGCTCTATTTCGTGCGGCTACGCGCGGCCAGGCAGCCCGATCTTTCGATCGTCTTCCTTAACCACATCGCCCATTTGCAGCATCAATTCTGGGGGGGAGGCGCCGCGCCGCATCCCGAGATGGAACTGGGTTTGCGCCTTTGCGATGCGATGCTCGGAATGCTGCTACGCGATCGCAGGACGGACGAAGGGCTGGTCGTCATGAACGGCTTGCGGCAGGAGAATGTCGCGGGGAAGGGGCATTTTGTCTATCGCCAGATCAATCCCCAGTCGGCGGTCCAGGCGCTTGGGATCACCGGCGGGCGCATCGAGCAATGCATGACGAACGACGCCAACATTATTTTTGAGACGGCGGCCGACGCGGACCGCGCCGAAGCGGTGTTGAGCGGTTGCCGGCTCAGCGACGGGTACGATGCTTTCTTCGTCGAACGGCAAGGGCCTCTCCGCCTGTTCTATCAACTGGCGTTCGAACATGACGTGGCGCCGGGGACCACACTGATCAGCGGCAACTCCGTTCATTCGTTTTACGACCTGTTCCAGCTCGTCTGCGAGCGGACCGGCGCGCATGTACCCGACGGCGACATCTTCTTCGACGGCATCGACATCCCGGCGAACCTGTCCAATCATGAGATATTCCGCCACGCGCTGAACCATTTCCCAGCGACTCTGGCGGCCGAATAGCCCTTAGGGCTTCCGGGCGACGAGGACCTGGCTCTTCGGCATGAAATTATCCAGCCGCGACTTCAGTTGAAGCCCATCCGGCGCATCCAGCACGATTTTCCAGGTTCGCGCCCACTGGGTCAGCAGCGGATGACGTGGATCGCCGAAATCGACATTGCAGATCCAGAAGAACGTGAACCACAGCCCCCAATAGAAGCTGGTGAGGTGATGCCGCTCCACGACCAGCCCGGCGCTTGTCACCATGCGCTCGAACTCATCGCGGCCGATGGTGCGCAGATGGCCGCTGGACAATCCCCGGATGGTGCCTTCGCCCGGTTTCGGCTTCACGAAGAATTCCGGAGGGGCGACCTGCCTTTGGATGTCTTCCGCGACGGGGTCGGGCACCGCCAGCAGATACCGCGCGCCGGGCCGGCCGACGCGCACGAGTTCCTTCAGGAAGACCGCAGGATCGTCAACATGCTCGATAACCTCGGTCGAAATTACTTTCGTGACGCTGCAGTCTTCCAACGGCAGCGGATTGGCGTCGCCGACAATCGGCGTAAACGCCCTGGCTGCGGTTTCAGCCACGCGGCGGCCGGTTTCCGCAACATTGTCCGCCTCGATATCCACCGAAATGATGTGCGCGCCCGTCCGGCCGCACAACGCCGAATAGGCCCCCTGCCCGCAACCGACATCGAGGACGACATCCTCGGGGCCGATGGAAACCCCCGGAAACAGTTCCCCTCTGTCGTTGATCCTGAACCAGCCGCTCAAGACCGCGTCGTGGAATCCCACAGCTTTCGGGTCCAGCGTGTCTTCGACGTGAACGGGCCCGATCTGGGCCGGGATGTTTCGGCTGAGGGCCGGCTTCGCGCGCGGCGGTTTTGATTCGGCGGCTCCGTCGCCGGGCGATCCCGCCATGATCGTACGGATCATTTGGAGGGTGCTTCTCAGCCCGCGCGCCTTGGGGCCGGCGCTGGACGCCTTACGCGCGATAAGATATTGGCGGCTGGGCAGAACCTCATGCAGCGCATGACGGACGCCGCCACTGTCCGCGATATCGAGCAGCAGTTGCCAGGTCTTCGCCCAGCTTTCCAACAGCGTGCCATGCTCGGTATCGGCTTCACGGATCGGCGACAGGATCGCGCGCATCGCCTGGTAGAAACCGAACGATCCACGCATTTCGATCTCAAGTCCCGCCTCCGTGACGATGCGGTCGAACTCCCGGCGACCGACGTGGCTGACCGGCTGAGCATGCCCATAGGCGCCGGACGACAGGCCGACATGTAATTCCGATGCGGTCGGATCGGGCTCGACCAGCAGGTACAGGGCGCCGGGCGCCCCGGCGCGCACCAGATCGCGCAACAGGGCCACCGGGGCCTCCGCACGCGCAATCAGGTCGGTTGTCACGATCCGCGTGGCGATGCCGTCAGCGAGCGGCAGCGGTCCCGCGCGACAGAGCACCGAAGCCGAGTTGCCGGCACCGGCGCCGGCCAGTCGGTCGGCCATGACGGTCGCGGCCTGCGGGTTGTCGGCGATATACATCACCTTCGCCCCACGAGACGCGCAGAACGCGGCCTCGTTCCAACCCGCATAATCCGCGATCACAACCGTATCGTCCGCGCAGACCGAAAAGCCGGGATACAGATCGCCCGTTGCCTGGTCGAACAGACCGGCTGCGATGGCATCGCGCAATTCGAAATCCGTCTCGTCGGTACTCGGCTGCATCAGCATTTTCCGTATATGGCGCGTCAGGCCGTGCGTTGCGCCAACCGTTGGGCAATGCGCGTGCCCCGGCGCCGCAAGGGGATTTCAACGACGCGATAGTTGAACTCTGCCAAAACCGCCATCAGTCCAATGGCGGTCAGAACGAAACGCAACGTGAAAATGCCGGTGAAGATCGTCCCCGGGGGCTCGATGCGAAACCAGATTTCCCGCGTCATTAAATAGGCGGGAATGTGGATCAAATACAGCGCGTAGGATCTGCTGCCAATCCACAGCATGATCCTCTTAAGGGCACCGTTCGGCATCAGATAGTCGCGGTCGTATGACGCGATTAACACGAGCGCCGCTGAGATCAGCGCAACAAGCCCGACTTGAAAGGTTACCAGATTGAGCTTAAGCGACCCGGCCGCGGCAAGCAGAAAGATGAAAAACCCAAAGATTCCGGCGCCTAGGAGTGGCCGATTTTTCAAAGCGTTCGGCTCGAACAGGCGATAAGTCGCGCTTCGGCTCCAGATCGCGATTAAAACGCCGAGCAAGAGCGCGTCGCTGCGAATCTGATTGAGGACCAACTCGATCTGTAGGGTTCCCGCCTGCGATCGCTGGATGAAAAACTGCAGCAGCACACCCGCGCCGAGGACGTAAGGCAGCCACCGCCGCGATAGGAAGGCGACGATCGGCAACAGGATATAGAATTGCTCTTCGAGCGACAGGCTCCAATAGGGAAAGCTGGCACCTGGGTCGGATACGCCATAGATCTGCACGATTCGAAAATTCGCGACATCCAGCACCGCCGCCACAGCGCCTTCGATATTCGGCCCGAACCGGCCGAAGGCATGCGACCGGTTGAAAAATACGACCGAAACCATAATCACGGTCAGCCACAACCACGCCGACGGCAACAGCCGCCAGGCGCGCCGGACCCAGAACGCCAGCGTCGCATTGAAATAAGCGGGCCTACCTCCTGCCGCCGCCAAGGTCGGCAGGAGGCTGCGGGCGATGACAAAGCCGGAGATGGCGAAGAACAGGTCGACGCCGTTCCAAAACCCGAAATAGATGAACAGGGGACTCTGATAGAGACCCATCCAAGGAAACAGGTTGAGCCGGCAATGCTCGATCAGCACGAATAGGACCGCGACCGCACGCAGAATCTCGATGTCGTCGATTCTGCCGTGCGTGCCCGCCCGGGATACGATCGCGGCATCAGGCTGCGTGTCGGCGGGGCTGCCGGCTTTCATGCCGTTCGCGCCTGAAGGCGCGCGGCGATCCGGGCGCCCCGGCGGCGCAGCGGCGTTTCAACGAATCGGAAGTTCAGATCCGCCAGCACGACCAGGATGACCAACGCGGTGACGGCGAAACGCAAAGTATAGACGCCGGTGAAGACGGTTCCCGCCGGCTCGATACGAAACCAGATTTCCCGCGCCATCAGATAAGCCGGCTCATGGATCAGATACAGTGCGTAGGACCGGGCGCCGATCCAGACCAGCAGCTTCTTCAACTGCCCAGGCGGGAACAGATAGTCGCCGTCGAATGACGCGATGAAGACAAGAGCTGCGGAGAGAAGTGCCACCAGCCCAACCTTGAAGAACCCCAGATGTAGGCCAAGCGATCCGGTCGCGACTAGAAGAGCGGTCAGCACCGCCAGAACCGAGATGCCAACCAGTGGTATGCGCCGGAGGGAGACGGGTTCGAAAAGCCGATAGGTTGGGGTCCGGCTCCACAATGCGATCAGGACGCCCAGCATCAGAGCGTCGCTGCGAATGACACTCATCAGATTGCCGAAATCCGACGTGCCTGGGCCGATTCGCGGTAGGAAGAGTTGCGCCAGGATGCCCAACGCCAGGGCGATCGGCAGCCGGCGGCGGGCAATCAGGAAGGTGATCGGCAGCAAGATATAGAACTGCTCTTCGAGCGACAGGCTCCAATAGGGAAAGCTGACGCCGTGTTCGGCCCGCGCGTAAACCAGCAATACGCGGAAATTGGCGACGTCGAGAATGGCAGCGATCGTGGCTTCGAAATTTCCACGAAAGGTACCGAAAGCGCCCGACCGGTTGAAGAACACGACCAGGATCAGAATGATCGCCAGCCACAGCCATGCCGACGGCAGAAGCCGCCAGACGCGACGTGTCCAAAACGCCAGGGTCGTATTGATGAAATCGACCGATCCCCGCGCGGTCTCCAGCGACGGAAGCAGGCTGCGGGCGATGACGAAGCCGGAAATCGCGAAGAACAGGTCGACGCCGGTCCAGAAACCGCCAAACGTGTAGATTCGTCCCTGAAACTCGCCACGCCACGGGAACAGGATCGCCGGCGCGTGCTGGATCATCACCAGGATCACGGCAACCGCGCGCAGAACTTCGATATCTGCAATCCGCCCGTGTCGCTTGGCTGGGTCCTCGGTCATCCCGCGTTGGAGACTTCCGCTGCGCGCACGTTGCCGGCGATCGCGCTCCGCGTGGATTCAACCGGCATGCGCAGAAAATCCCTGAGTTTGCGCTCCACCAAATCCTGGGAACAGAAGGCCTTTAAGTCGCGATTGGCGCTTTCAGACATATGCCGATAGCGGTCCGGGTCGGTCTTGGCCACGGTGTAGCTGTCCCGGTAGGCCCGCGTCAGTGAGCCGAAATCGATGCGATGCCGTCGGGTACTGAAACTCTGCCGGATATCATGCGGCCACTGTCCGGGCTCCAGGCTGGTTGCCACCGGAAAGTTGTTGTCGTCCGTCAGATAATCCAGCAACGCCGTATGGCGCGGTGCAATCGAAGGTTTTCCCGCCGACATGAATTCCATCAGCGGCAGACATTGTCCTTCACCGGCTGAGGCGTTGACCGCATAGGTGGTTGCCCCGACCATCTTCTCGTAGTCTTCGTCCTCAAGATAACCCTGTATCACCACAACCCGGCATTTGTGCGGCGACAGGCGGTAAAGCGTTTCCAAGACCCATTCATACGCCACGACCGGGTCGTGATGGGTCAGCTTGAATATCAAGGTCGCATCCGGATCGTCGCGGAACTCCAGGCAAAAGCCGCACATCATGTCGTGCCAGTTTTTGCGTCCATCCTGCGAATTGAACACGGAGCAGTAAATCACGCCTGTAAGGTGGATCGACACATCGGCCGGTTCCGGCAAGATCCGGCGTGCCGCATCGAAATCCGGCGACGCCGTGTCCACGACCGTGCCGGCGATTCTGAGGTCGACGCCTGGACAAACCGGCAGTGCGGGAATTTTCCGGCGCAACGCGTCGAAGCGGTCCCAGACCGGCGCGGGGATCGCCACGATCGGAAAGTCCGCGCCCATGACAGCTTTGACTGTCGCCACGCTAAAACTGGAGTGGGTAATGCCGCGGCCAAGCCTGCCGAGTGTCACCCGCCAATCGTTGCGCGGCTCGTTTCCCCATATCTCGGTCGGTATCGTATCGAATTCCCAGGCAAAGATCGGCACGGTCGGGCAATCGAGGTCGATCACCGTCTGGTGCGGCGGCGCGAACGATAGGAAAATCGTGTCTTCGCCATGCGCCGCTGCGCCGCGGCGGATCGCGTCCACCTCATGCGCCGGATCGGCAATGGCGACGACGATTCCCATACGTTCCAGCACCGGCCGGAATTCTTTAAGCACGAAGTAGTAGCTATATTCGGATTCGCCGAGCTGCTTACCCAGGACTCCACGATAGGTCTCGGAATAGACGATGACGATCATGCCGTCTCCGTGACCTCGAGGGCCGCTTGCTGCGCCGCGATCCGGTCCAGTTCGGCCTGGGCCGCGGCGCGCTCCCGCGCGACGGCCAGCGCCGCGTCAATCGCAATGCTGAGCTTTTCCCGCACGAGGGCATCGGAACAATACAGCCGCATGGTCTCGGCCGCGTTGCGCCCCATCTCGGCATAGTGCGCGGGATCCTGCTTCGCGACCCGATAGCTTTCCGCGAAGGCGGCGACGAGCGTGTCCCAATGGATGCGTTCGCGCATAGTCGTGTAATGGTGGCGCGGATCGTCGGGCCAAATATTGTGTTCGGGCGAAGACCCGACGATGAAGGCGACGTTCTCGCCGATATAGTCGGCCATCGCCGTATGGCGGGGCGCGATCACCGGCCGGCCGGCGCTCATGAACTCCATCAACGGCATACACAGCCCCTCGCACCGGGAAGCGTTGATGTAGAAGCTGCTTCCTGCAATCAAGGCGTCATAATCCGGGTCTTCCAGGAAACCGTCCATTGTGATCACGCGGCATTTATAAGGCGCCAGCCGCGAGAGCAGCAGGAACAGTTCGGCCCGGTGATCCCGAGCCGTACCCCTGACAAACTTCATCACCAAAGTCGCGTCTTCCATATCGCGGAAGGCCCAGCAGAAGGCTGTGACGATGTCGTGCCAGTTCTTGCGGCCGTCGGTCGGGTTGAACATCGACGTGTAAACGACACCGTGCAGCGCGACGCGCAGCAAAGGTGGCGGTGGCGGTGGCGGCGGTGGCGGTGGTGGCGGCTGCCAACCGCTGAGACGGCGATAGACGAACACGACGCCCCTGCCGATTGCGGCGATGGAGCCGGACACGAACCCCGGCAACAGGTCGCGAACCGCCTCGTCGTACCACAGCATGATATAACGCTTGGTAATCGCCAGCCGGCGGCGGGCGCCTCGGCTTTGTCGCGGCACGAAGATTTCCGGCATGGCTTCAGCAGATACCGGATCGGTCGCTGCGGGTGACGTCGGCTCGCCTTCCGGCGTCACTGCTGCGGGTTCGGGTGGTTCTGCCAAGACCGTCAGCGCCGGTGTCTCCACGGGGGACGGGGGGAAGCCGGGCGCGCAGGTCAGTTCCGGCGATAAGGCGTAGTCGCGCGAATCGACGATTTCGCCGCGCGTCTGCATCCAGCCATCGACGATCGGCGTTGCAAGTGCCTTCAGATGGGGGCGCCGGTCCCAGATCGGCGTCGGGATGGGGAAGATCGGGAAATCGGCGCCTATCGTGCGCTTCACGACCGCTGCGGTGTGGCGCGACAGCGAAATGGCGGCCCCCAGACGTTCGAGAACATAGCGCCAGTCGTCGCTCGGGGCAGCGTTGGGCCAAGCCCCGTCGGGAATGGTGCTGAATTCCCAGGCGAAAAGCACGATCGTCGGGCATTTGAGGGTAAGCGGGGCCGCGTTCGGCGGCGAAAACGAGACGAAGACACAGGGTTCGCCCTGCGCGGCGCATGCTTCATAGATAGGGTCGACTTCCTCTTCCGGCCGCTCCACCAGCGTCACGGTGCCCAGCTGTTCGAACGCCGGCTGGAATGTCTTCAAGACGAAGTAATAACTATAAGCGGGTTTGCCTAAATTGTCCCGGACCGAGGCGGCATTGAAACTAGAGTGAAGAAGAAACCTCATGACTATCTGACGCTTTGCTCGCTTATCTTGATGAATTTTTCGGAGGTTCGGTCAGTTTGCTTCGAGGGACAATATAGCTGAAAAATCTTCCCGCCGCGGACCCGTTTAGCGCAGCTCGGCGCACGATAGTCGCTCGCGTTCGGGCGATCAAGATTTTGAACGGCTGTCTCGGCGCGGTTCAGGTCAGCTTGCGATAGGCAGCCAGGACTTCATCCACCGGCCCGACCATGCATAGGCGCCCTTCATCCAGCAGCGCGGCTATGTTGCACAGCCGGCGCAACATATCGTCCACATGCGATGCGATCACCAGGATGCGGGTCCGGCCGATCAGCCCCGTCAGCCGAGCCTCGGCCTTGTGGAAGAACGTGGCGTCGCCGGCGCCGATCAGCTCGTCCATGATCAGGATTTCCGGCGTGATCGCCGTGCTGATGGCGAACGCAAGGCGCACGGTCATGCCGCTGGAATAGGTGCGCATCGGCAGCTTCAGGAAGTTGCCCAGACCTGTGAACTCCTCGATCTCGGGAATGCTCGCATGGGCCTGCTTGACCGACGTTCCCATGAAGATGCTGCGTAGCAGGATGTTTTCATATCCAGTCGCTTCGGGATCCATCCCCATCATGATGTCGGTCAGCGACGACATCGTCCCCTTTATTTCCGCGCGGCCGATCGGCGGCTCGTAGACGCCCGACATGACGCGCAGCATGGTCGACTTGCCCGCGCCGTTACGGCCTACGAGTCCCAGCCTGTCGCCGTCTTTCAGCGTCAGGCTGACATCTCGCAGCGCCATCACCGACAGGCGGCTGTCGTCCCCGGATTCGATATGACCGCCAGCGGTGCGCCGGAACAGTTCGGATTTCAGCGACCGCCGCGCGGCATTGTATATCGGGAAGTCGACGGTGATCCGGTCGAGCGTGATGGATGCCATTACGGGATCACAGCCAATAGATGATGCGCGCGCGGAATCGCGCGAAGACGAAAGTCGTTCCGGCGAAACCGATGACCGTAACCGCGGCGGCCACGATCCAATCGATCTGCGGGGTCGGCAAACCCAGCAGCGGGTCGCGCACGATTTCGAGAAAAGCCTGGAACGGGTTGAAGGCTGCCCATTGGAGGGCCCATTCCGGAAGCTGTTTCGGTCGCCACATGACAGGGGTCAAATAAAACGCCACCTGAACGAGGCTGGCGATGATCTGCGGCAAGTCGCGGAATCGGGCGCAAATCGTTCCCAGGAAAAGCCCGATCCACACGCCGTTCAGCGCGATCATGAACAACCCGGCAACCGCGAGCGGGAAGGTCCAGCCGATGGGCACGCGGAAAATCAGGAACAGAGGCGGCAGGATGATGACGTTATGAAGAAAGATGATCAGATTGCGGACCAGCATCCTGTAGACAAACACGCTTTTCGGCAGCGGCACTTGCCGCATAAAGCTTTCCGCGCTGATGAAGACCGTGCATGCGTCGAGGACGATGGTCGAAATCAGGCTCCAGATCACGAAACTTGCGCCGAGATAGGGCAGATACTGCGCCAGCGGCATATGGAAAAAATAGGCGTACAGAATGCCCAGGGTGCCGATCGTCGTGGCCATCGCCATCGTGATCCAGAACTGTCCCAGGCGCGACCGGCGATAACGCTGGCGGATATCGTTTATGCCAAGCAGCACCCACATGCGCCAGCTTGTCAGGCTGACGACGACGTCCGTCCGGGCCAACTTTAAATGCTGGGCCATGGATGGCGGCTGGGGCGGGGCGGCATCGTCGCGTTGCGTGCCGCGCAATTCCTGGTCTGCCGTCGAAATGCTCTGCGACTGTGTCATCGAAATCCTGGTTGCCTGCCCACATCGTCCGGCATGAAGACTGGCTGGAGCGGCTTGCTGCCAGAAATGCGCCTATTTTTCAATGTTGCGAAGGAAATCGCCGCACCCGGCCCGAGATTCTGGTCGTCTAGCTTGCCAGGACTTCGCCCAGTTTGGCCGCCAACTGCTCGATCGTGAACGGTTTTGCGATCAGGTTTGCGCCGGGATCCAGCGGTTCGTCGCGAATGACCGTGTCGCGTGTGTGTCCGGTGGTGAATAGCACCTTGAGATCCGGCCTTTGCAGTTTCGCCAATTCTGCCAATCGCGCGCCGTCAATCTCCGGCATCACGATATCGGTGAACAGGATGGCGATTTCCGGATGTGCCTCCAGTGTTTTCAGGGCGGATGCGGCCGAGTCGGCCTGCAGCGCGCGATAACCCAGTTCGGTCAGCGCGTCCGCGGTCGACCGTCGGACTGCGGCCTCATCCTCCACGATAAGAATAGCGACGGTGGCGGGGGCGCCGGTCGCCGCCGGTGCAGGTTTTTCCCGTATCGACTCCGCTGCCCCGGTGAAGCGCGGAAGATAGAGCCTGACCGCCGTCCCGTGGGCCGGCCTGCTGTCGATCGTCACATGCCCGCCCGATTGCTGGACAAAGCCATAAACTTGGCTGAGCCCCAGACCCGTTCCCTTGCCGATCTCCTTGGTGGTGAAAAACGGGTCGAAGGCTTTGGCCGCGACCTCCGGCTCCATGCCGCCCCCGGTGTCGTGGACCGCGATCAAAACATATTGGCCAGGCTTCACACCGCGATGGCTTGCGGTATCGCGCGCGCCGATTGCGACATTCGCCGTTTCAACGGTCAGCGTGCCGCCGTCGGGCATGGCGTCGCGTGCATTGACCGCCAGGTTCAGCACCGCATTCTCAAGCTGGTGCGGGTCGGTATGTGCCTGCCATAGGCCGTTCTCCAGGGCGGTTTCGACATGAATCGTTTCACCCAGCGTCCGGACCATCAGTTCCAGCATGCCCGAAACCAACTGGTTGGCCGCGATGGCTTCCAGCTTGAGAGGCTGCTGGCGGGAAAAGGCCAGCAGCCGATGTGTCAGCGATGCAGCGCGCGTCGCGCCGTCCAGCGCGTTCTCAGCCAAGGCTGCTATGTTCGTGTCGCCTTTCGCCAGCCGCCGCTTAAGTAGTCCCAGACTGCCGATTACGACCGCGAGCATATTGTTGAAATCGTGTGCGATGCCACCGGTCAGCTGTCCGACCGCTTCCATTTTCTGCGCCTGCCGAAGCTGCGCCTCCGCCAGGGTCAGCGCCTCGGCGTGAGCCTTGTCGGCGGTCACGTCGCGCCCGACCCCTTGCAGAATGTCGTCGTCGGCGACCACGGTCCATGAAATCCAGCGCCAGCTGCCATCCTTGTGGCGATAGCGATTCTCGTACCGGCGCACCAGCCGCCCATCGACCGACAGCATCTCGATATATGGGCGGGAGGTGCCGCGGGCGAGACTCATATCGTCGGGATGGATGAAATCGATCGCGGAGCGGCCCAGCAACTCCGCCTCGGTCCATCCCAGCAGCCTTTGCCACGCGGGGTTCACGGCGACGATCGTGACCTCCGGCGTGTCGTTGACCACGATCATAAGATCTTGGCTCAGGCGCCACATCCGGTCCCGGTCGGCCGTCCGTTCGGCCAGCCGCATTTCCAGGGTCCGGTTCAGCGCGCGCTGTGCCTCCTCGATCTCGCGCTGGCGGCTGATGTCGGTGTTGGTTCCGACCCAGCGAACGATCCGCCCGGCTTCGTCGCGGACCGGCAGGGCACGGGCCAGAAACCAGCAATAGGTGCCATCGCGGCGGCGCAGCCGGAACTCGACCTCGTACGGGCTGCCGTCGCGGAGAGACTGAACCCAGGCCGCGCCCGCGCGGGGCAGGTCGTCAGGATGCACGACGCTGCTCCAGCGCTCTCCGTTCAACTCAGGCGGTTTGGCGCCGGTATATTCATAGACCCGCTGGTTGAACCAATCGAGCATGCCGTCGGGACCGCCGGTCCAGGCATGGTTCGGGATCGATTCCGCCATCGTTCGGAACAGCTTTTCGCGGGCTTTGAGTTGATGCTCCATCGCCCGTTTCTCGCTCGTCTCGATGACGGTGATCATGGCCGCAACGCCGGCGCCGCTTTCATCGCGGACCGTTGCGTAGTGCAGGTTCATCCACACCTCTTCCGCCATATCCTTACGGAAAAGAACACGCTTCTCACCTTCGAGCGTGATCGATTCGCCGGCCAGGACCCTGTCGATGATGCCGGCATTGATGTCGGTGATTTCTGGCCAAATTTCGCGGACTGCCGCGCCGAGCGCCTGCGGGTGCCGATTGCCGGCAAACGCGGCATAGAGATCGTTGTAGATCATCAACCGCTTGCCGCCCCACACCATCACGATGGGCAGTGGCGTTGCCATCATCAGTTCGACGGCGGTTTTCAGGCTTTGCGGCCAGCTGTCGATCGGGCCAAGGTCGGTCGCCGACCAATCGAACGCTCTCACGCGTTCGCGCATTTCCCCATCGCCGGCCGAGAATTCATTCTTCATTCACGCCTCTGGCGGCCAACGCATCTTTCCGCAAACATGGCCTCAGCCACGGTTTAACGCAAAGGAATTGTCCTCTAACGTGTTGAGGTTAGACTGAGAAGCGCAGGCCAATCCATAGCGAAGATGATCGAGCACGAGCCATTTCTTGCCCCGGACGAACCGCCGGCCTGCGTCACGCTGGGTGAACCCAACGATGCGCCGTTCTTGATCGTCTGCGACCACGCCGGCAGCCTGATCCCGCGCCGCCTGGGGAGCCTCGGGGTTTCGGAAACCGAGCGCCGGCGGCATATCGCCTGGGATATCGGCGCCGCCGACGTCGCCACCCGGATGGCCGAACGCCTGTCCGTGCCTGCGATACTGCAGACCTATTCGCGGTTGGTCATCGACTGCAATCGCTCGCCCGAAGTTCCCACGTCGATTGCGACGATAAGCGAGGATACGGAGATTCCGGGTAATCGCGATCTGTCGCCGGCCGATGCCGAACGGCGGGTCGATGCGATATTTCGCCCCTATCACGGCCGAATAGCCGCCGAGCTCGACCGGCGGGCGGCGCTCGCAATTCCGACCGCGTTGATCGCCGTGCACAGCTTTACGCCGGTCTATCGCGGTGTTTCGCGCCCTTGGCATGTCGGTCTGCTCTATAACCGCGACCCTCGTCTGGGGCGGGCGCTGATGCGGCTGCTGGCGCAGGAGGGCGGACTGGTTGTCGGTGACAACGAGCCTTACGCGGTCAGCGACGAAAGCGATTACACCATTCCCGTCCATGCCGAGCGGCGCGGGCTGCCCTACGCGGAAATCGAAATCCGCCAGGACCTGATCAGCGACGGCGCCGGCCAGCAGGACTGGGGTGAACGAATGGCGCGGCTTCTAACGCTCGCATGGGCCACAATCGTATGAGCATGAGCTTTTCTTCCGGCTTTCGCCTCGGCCTGACCCGCGATTGCCTTTCGCCGGACGGCGACCGTCCCGGCTTCGACAGCCGCGCCTTTGCCGTGCTGGATGCCGTGCCAGGATTGAGTTGGGAATTTCTGGCGAGCTGGAACGACCAGATCACACCTGCCGATGTCGAGTCCTACGACGCGATCATGTCGCTGCGCCCGGCAATGACGGCGGCCAGCCTTGCCGGCGGCGATATCCGGCTGAAGCTGCTGGCGCGGTTCGGTGCCGGTTACGACAATGTCGACCTCGCGGCTTGCGACCGGGCCGGAGTGCTGGTCGCCAACGCGCCCGACGGGGTCCGGCGGCCTGTGGCAACCACGATCCTGACCTTTATCCTGGCACTGTCGCACAAGCTGTTCATCAAGGACCGGCTGACCCGTACCAACCGCTGGCATGAACGCACGCGCTTCATGGGCGAGGGGCTGGTCGGCAAGGTGGTCGGCTCGGTCGGTTTCGGCAGCATCGCACAGGAGGCTTTCCGCCTGCTGGCGCCGCTCGACATGCTGCATCTGGCGACCTCGCCGCGCCGGCATCCCGAGGAGGCGGCTGCGTTGAACGTGCGCGAGGTCGACCTCGATACGGTGCTGCGGGAATCCGATTTCGTCTGTATCAATGCCCCGCTGACTCCGGCAAGCCGACGGTTGATTGGCGCGCGTGAGATCGGGCTGATGAAACCGACGGCCTATCTGATCAATACCGGGCGTGGGCAGATCGTCGATGAGGCGGCGCTTTATGCAGCGCTGTCCGAGGGCCGCATCGCCGGTGCGGCACTGGATGTCTTCGAACAGGAACCGGTGGCGCCTGACAACCCGATCCTGCAATTGGATAACGTCATCGTCAGTCCGCATTCGCTGTGCTGGACCGACGAATGCTATCGCGGCATTGCCGAGAGTGCGTTCCGCTCTATAGCCGCCGTGGCGTCTGGTGAAATTCCTGAAAACCTGGTGAATCTTGGCGTTCTGACACACCCAAGATGGGCGGCTCAGATTTCCGCGTAAGGTTTGCCTTCCATCTTGGCGCCCGGATGGGTCGTCGCGCCGTGCGCCGCGTCACCGACGATCTGGGCGTAACGCCACAGTGCGCCTGAGCCTGAGCCCGGCGGTCGCGGCACCCAGTTCTTTCGCCGTTCGGCAAGCTCTTCCTCGGGTAGCTCCACGTCGATCTTACCGGCCTCGGTGTCGATATGGATGATGTCGCCGTCCCGCAGCAGGGCGATGGGGCCGCCCAATGCCGCTTCCGGCCCGATATGGCCGACGCACAGGCCGCGCGTGCCGCCGGAGAAGCGGCCGTCGGTGATAAGCGCTGCCTTTTCGCCCATGCCCTGACCATACAGCGCGGAGGTGGCCGAGACCATCTCCCGCATGCCGGGTCCGCCGCGCGGCCCTTCGTTGCGGATGACCAGGACTTCGCCCTCTTTATAGGATTGGGACAGGATGCCGTGCAGGCAGTCTTCCTCGGATTCGAAGATATGGGCCGGCCCGGTGAAGGTCCGGCGCTTCAATCCCGCCACTTTGCAGACCGACCCCAGCGGCGCCAGATTGCCCTTCAGCCCGACAATACCGCCACGCGCCGACAATGGCCTGGACAACGGCCGGACGATGTCCTGATTTTCCGGCACCACGACGTTTGCCAGATTCTCGGCGATCGTCTTGCCGGTCACCGTCATGCAGTCGCCGTGCAGATAACCGCCGTCTAGCAGCACCTTCATCAGCACCGGCACGCCACCGATTTCGTCCAGGTCCTTGGCCAGGTAACGGCCGCCCGGCTGCAAGTCGGCCAGATAGGGCGTGCGGTCGAAGACCGCGACAACGTCGTCCATGGTGAATTCGATGCCGGCCTCATGCGCCATGGCGGGCAGGTGCAACGCCGCATTGGTCGAACCGCCCGAGGCGGCGACGACGGCGGCGGCATTCTCGAACGCCTTGCGGGTGGCGATGGCGCGCGGGCGCAGGCCGCTGCGCACCAGTTCCATTACCTGTTTGCCGGCTTGCTCGCAGATGCCCAGCCGGCTGGAATAGACCGACGGCACGGTCGCCGACCCCGGCAGGGCCAAGCCAATCGCTTCGGAGACGGACGCCATGGTCACCGCGGTGAACTGGCCGGGGCAGGCGCCGCCGGTCGGCACCGCGATGCGCTCCAGCTCCGCAAGGCGCTTGTCGTCGATCTTGCCCATCGCATGGGCGCCGACATTTTCGAAGACGTTGATGATGGTGATGTCTTTGCCGTGGTCGCGGCCCGGCATGGTCGATCCGCCGTAAAGGAAGATGGCCGGCACATCCAGCCGCAGGATCGCCATCATCATCGCCGGCAGGTTCTTGTCGCAGCCGCCGATGCAAACCGCCGCGTCATAGGCATGGCCGCGCACCACCAGCTCGACGGAATCGGCGATGTGCTCGCGCGACACCAGCGAGGCCTTCATGCCCTGATGGCCGTTCGAGATGCCGTCATTGACGGAAATGGTGGTGAATTCGAAAGGCGTTCCGCCGGCCGCCTTGACGCCGCCGCGCACGGCCTGGGCTTGGTCCCGGTGGCCCAGGCTGCAGGGCGATCCGTCGTTCCAGGTGGTGAAGATGCCGACCAGCGGCAGGTCGACACCGCCAGGCGGCACGCCCGCGCCATACATCATCGCGCGCTGCGGCGCGCGTTCCGGCCCCTGGGTCGAATGCCGGCTGGGCAGACGGGATTTGTCCACCATGTTTCCCCCAAATCACCTACGGAACCGGCTTTATGCGCAGCTCTCAGGGTTCTTATGCGGGATTATCAGACGGGAATCTACCGGGGAAACGGCGGTCTGCAGGTTGGCGGATTACGCGGCTCTTATGCGCCCTATTTGTCGAGTTGCGCCTGGTGCTTCGCAACGCGTTTCGCCAGTCGCGCATGCCACGCCCAGCAATAATAGAAACCGACGCCGAGCGGGAGCTGAGCAAGGAAGCCGTACTGCCCCAGGAAGGTCGAGAACTGGATATAGGCGATCAGCGCGAAGATCAGGATCGCGGCGATTGCCGGCAGCGCGAAGGCGCGGGTTTTCTCGGCGGAGACTTCGGCCTGGGTTTCTACGCGGTTGGAAATGCTGGTCATGTCGGTTCCTGCATCAGCCGGGAAGCACGCCGATCTGCCCCATGTCGATGACATGAAGGAAGCGGGCCATCAGATAGCCGCCGATCACGAGATTGACTGCATAGTAATACTTGACCATCCGCGCGTCCTGCGGCGGCGAGAAGACCTTGAACGTGGTGGCCGTCGCCCACAGCAACCAAATGTCGATCGTGATGGCAGATTCCGTCGCCGCGATCGCCGCCCAAAGGCCATGCTTATCGGCGATCATATGGAACGTGGCTGGCGGCCAGGGGGACAGCTTGCCGTGATAATAAGCGCCCAGGGTGAAACCACCCGTCAGCACCAACGGATAGAGCCATGCCGGATGCGTCGCGAGACGCACCACCGGGTTGCCGCTCTTCAGCGTGCCGGCAATGGAAAACCGCAAGGTCGTGACCATCGTGAAAAACAGTACGATGGCCAGCGGGGTAAACAGATCAACGGCCATCAGCCGAACGCTCCGGAAAGAAAAGTTATTCGGCGGCGACCAGCATCGGATCGTCAGCAGCGATCTCTTTGGCCTTCGGGGCGTGGTTATAGGTTTCGCCCGGCTTGCCGAACAACACCACTGCCTTGGCCGGAAGGCTCGGCGCATGCCAGAAATCGACCAGCAGCTGTTTGAAGCTGAACGCCCAGATCACGAAGGGGTCGTGCGAGTTCACGTCCTTGGTGATGCCGAACTTGATCTTCTCTTCATTGGGCAACATGAACGTGCCCAGCAGACGATCGAAGATCATCGTCATGCCGCCGTAGTTCTTGTCCATGTATTGCGGGTTACAGGCATGGTGGATGCCATGATTGACCGGCGAGCAGAAGAACTTGTCGAACCAGCCCAGGCTGCCGATCCGCTGTGTGTGGATGAATGTCTGGAACGAGATGCCCTTGGACAGCAGCATGAATGGAATGGGCGAGAAGCCCAGCAGGCCCATTGGGATGATGCAGATCGCCTTATAGACGAACGTTCCCGGCGGCAGGCGCCACGAGGTGAAGAACTCATAGTCGCGCGAGCTGTGATGGATCGAATGGTCCGCCCAGAAGATGCGAACCTCGTGGCTCATCCGGTGATAGATATAGTGCCAGAACTCGCCGGCCAGGAAATAGATCGGGATCGTGTAGAGATTGAACGGGACGTGCCAGTGGCTGAAACGCTGTCCCAGATAGAGCGCAGCCAGAATCAGGGCGTTGCCCCAGATCACATCGATCAGGATGGAATGCACGAACAGGACGAAATTGGCCGGGGCGTCGCGGGCGACCAGCGGGCGGGGCGCATCGGTGCCGCGATGTTCCCACCAGGCCAGCGCGCGCAGCATGATCTCGGCGGCGATCACCAAGCCCAGGATCGCGGCCGTGCCCTGTGCCCAGAATTTCAGGAATTCCTGAACCTCAGGAAGGCCAATATTGGTGATGCTAGACCAGTCCATCCATTTCCTCCCAACCAGCGGCGTCCAGGTTTCCCGTCAGCCGGCCTTCTTGAATCTGCTATCCAGGATCATATGGTGCAACGGTGTGTCGCGTCAAGCCGTTTGCCCAACGTCCGGTCGCTGTCGGACTACTGCCGCGCCTTGAATGCCCGCAGCTGAATTGAATAGATGTCGGCGATCTCGTGCGCATTGTCGACAGCAATGTTCGCTTCCGCTTGCCATTGCTGCTTGAGCTCCGGCTTGGTGTCCGGCGGGGCGTTCTTGACCTTGTCCTCCATGCATTTTTGAAAGGTCTGCAACAGGTTGACATAGGCTTGCAGTTTTTCCCGTCCCACCTTCATCTCTTCGTCGCTGGCGCTGGCGCCCTGCGGCATTTGCGGCATCTTCGGGATCTTAAGGCACTCGGCGTTGGCGGCCGAACCTGCGAGCAGGGCCAGCAGGCCGATAACGGCAATCGCTCCGCCGTGGAGAAGGTTACGCATCGACAGATCCGATATGTGGATGGGATGGCGATGCTAGCGGGTTAAAGCGGACGCGCCAACACTGTCCTGCTTAGGTTTAGGTCAGCCTGAGCGGGCGATGACGTCGGAAATGCGTTCGGCCAGTTCGGTAAGGCCGGGATCGTCGATCGTGTCGGCCGGATCAACGCCTTTCGCCGCGCCCTCGATCGCATCGATTGCCCCGTGCAGCGACGTCGCGATCCGGTCGGCGCGAATTTCCGCGCGCGCATCTTCCAATCGCGCCACGTCGGCGCCGATACCCCAGAAGGCGCCGATCAAGCAGATCGGGGTTTCGATCTGCCGTCTGAAACGGCGGGCGAGATAGCGTGCCTGCGGCGCCGAATCCGGATCGAGATAGGACAAGCAGACGGTCTTTACCCGGCTGCGGTCCATTTCAGGGATCGCGACCTTGATCGCCGAAGCGTGGGGCAGGGTCACGACGCGGTAGTCGTTGCCTTCCAGCGCATAGGCCAACAGACAGGCTGCGGCCTCGTCCAGGTCGCTGCGTCCGGCAACGCACAGCACGATATCGGACCTGTCGGATATCGAGGCTGGACCGCCCCTTGCCGTTCGCGCCGAGCGCGGCTGTACCGGCTTGGCGGCATGGGGTAGACGCGACAGGACCTGTTTGATGCCGCTGGCGACCTGGCTGGTGTGGTCCTCGTCCATTTCGCCGCGCAGTCGGTCGCGCTCCGCCAGGATCAGGGCGGGCAACGCGACCTGATCGAGGAAGTCCAGCAACGGCTGGTTTTTCAGCGCGTCCTCGGCCTGGGCCAAAGCTTCGTCGGGATGGCCGGCGAGCAGCCGTTGATAGAACGATTCCTCCGGCATCAGCGGTGTCTGGTTGCCCAGCAGAACATCGAGGAACGCCAGTTGCGGCACATAACGGCCGACGACGGCGATGCAAACGGTCAGCGGCGTCGCCAGCAACAAGCCGATCGTGCCCCACAACCAAGTCCAGAAGATCGTCGCGATGACCAGGGCGACCGCCGACAGCCCGGTGCTGGATCCATAGAGCAAGGGCTCGACCACGTTGCCGGTCAGCATCTCCAACCCCAAGAACAATCCCCCGGTCCAGAACAGCATGGTCCAGCCCGGATCGACCGCGAAGGCCAGCGCCAATGGCAGGATCGAAGCGCCGATCGTGCCCAGATAGGGGATAAAGCGCAGCATCGTCGCGATGGCGCCCCACAGGGCTGCGTTCGGAAGCCCGATTTCCCAAAGGCCGAAAGCGATAACGGTGCCGAAGGTCGAATTGACCAGCGTCTGCATCAGCAGATAGCGGCTGACGCGCTTACCCGCCTCATCCATCGCCATAGTTGTGCGGTGCAGGTCCTTGGCGCCGGCCAGGCTGATGATCCGGTCGCGCAGATTTTCCTTCTCCGCCAGGAAAAAGACGACGAACAGAAGCACCAGGGCTGCATCGGAAACAGGCCCGACCAGCGGGCCTAAAATCGTTTGCGCGATATCGACTGGCGTCGGGTCCGGGCTCTGAATTTCGACCGCCAAAGGCTTCCCGGCATTGGCAGCGGGCGGTGCGGTATCGTGCGACCTGGTTCCGCGTGACGTGGGAACAGACGGCACCGGTTGTCCGCGCACACGCAGCTTACGCAGGAATGCGGTGCCACGATCCAGCATCGCGCGCGACGGCAGGGCATCGGCGACGCCGTTGATCTTGGTTTCGATGTTGGTTTCGTAGGCGGGGATGTTCTCCGCCAGACGCCCGACCTCCGTTGTCACCAAATAGGCGAACGCCAGGAGTGCCAACAGCACCGGCAAGGCCACCGCCAGGATCGCCGGCAGCCGTCCGAAATGGTGCCGCCGCAGCCAGCTGACCGGTGGTCCCAACGAAAAACTGATCAGGACGGCGATGGCGATCGGGATGGCGATGCCGCGGCCGAGATAAAGCGCGGCGACGATTGCGGCGAAGATGACCAGCGTCTCCACCGGCGAACCGCCCGCCGAACCTTCGTTTCGCCGTAACTTAAGCGCGCCGCGCGCCATGCCGAATCCTTGAGGCTTGTTGCGACGGCAGCCGCGTGCCCACCGCTTCCCAAAACACTAACACATCAGAACGGTGTTTGAGCCATCGGCCCTGCGGGTCCGGGCCGGTCTGCGAGGCGCCAGCAAAAAGGGGCACGAAGGCCCCTTTTCTTTATCTTGCGAAGCCGATCAGGCGGCGTTCGCGGGCGTGTCGCCGCGCAGCCAGTTCATCAATTCCTGCAGCATCCGTTCCCACAATTCCAGGGTGGCGCGGATGTGCTTCTCGGTTACGCCGCCGGCCACGACCACGTCCATGTCCAGAACGACGAAATCGTCGACCCGGTGCAGTCGCGAGAAACGGCGGTTGCGGTTCCAATCGTTCAGCCGATCGGCCGGAAACTCACCTTCGACCTTGATGATGGTGAGGTAGGTAAAATCCATGAAGCCTTCGGCCGGGGCGGCGGCGCGATTGCCCATCCGGATGTTGAAATTGATGCCGTTGGTCGCGCTGGCGATCAGCGGAATGCCGTTGGTGTCGGTTCGGTGTTCCGCACGAAAGCCCGAACTCTGGATAATCTCGCCCATCTGCTCGGGGGACACGGTCATAAACTGGGCGTCGGCCATAACACTCGCTCCGCAATCGTTCGCCGGCCGGGCGGGCCGTGCATAAAGGTTGAAGACTTCGCGACGAAGTCAGGGCCGGGCTCTTACCATCCGGTCTGGGCGATTGCCAGTGTTTGAGTCGTCGCAGTCGACCTAAGGCGCGGCCCAGCCGGCGTGCTTCGCCAGGAATTTGAGGAATTCCAAACGGATTTCCCGATCTTCCGGCGCATTGCCGAACCCGCCATGCGGCATTGCCTCGCCGACGTGCAATTCGGCCACGATATCGGCGTTGCGCAGCTTGCGGTGGATGCGGGCCGAGTTCGACAGGAAGACATCGCGGGTGCCGGTCTGGATAAAGGTCGGCGCCCAGCCTTTGGTGAAGTCGCCAAACAACGGCGATAGGTATGGGTGCGCGAGGTCTGCCCCATTGGCATAGAGCGCGTTCATCGCCGGCAGGCCGCGCTTCAGCACGACGTCGATATCTTCGCAGGTATGGAAGGTGTCGCCTGATTCCGTCAGATCGACTTCCGGCGTCCACAATCCGATGGCGCCCGGCATAGGCACCCCCTGATCGCGCATCTTCAGCGGCACCGCCGCCGCCAGGTTGCCGCCGCCCGAAGCGCCGGAGATGACCAGTTGCGCCGGGCTGTATGTATCCAGGAGGGCGCGATAGACCGCGATACAATCGTCGATCGCGGCCGGATAGGGGTGATCCGGCGGGTTGCGGTAATCGACGGCATAGACACGGCAGCGTGTGGACAGCGCCTCCATCCGGGCGAACAGTTCGACACATTCGCCGCCCAGCAGGACCAGGCCGCCGCCATGGAAATAGACCATGGCTTTATCGCGATTGCCTGCCGGCACGTCCGGCGGTTCGGCGACATAGACCGGCACGCCGGCGATGGATTCCAGATGCGACGTCACGGGCAATGCCATGACCGGGTCGCGCATCATAGCGGTCATCCCGCTATTCATCTGCTCGATGCGGGCCTTCCAGCCGGCAATGTCGCTCAGCGGCGGAAAAGGCGGCGTCTCCGGCCGCGTCATAGACAAGGCGCCTTGCGCCTCCGGGCTGACCGATTTCGGCACTGGGATGATGCGCTCGGTCAGGCGCAATCCGCCAGCCTCGGTGCCTGCCACATAATTATCCATGGTTCCCCGCCTCCGTATTTCGTCGAACAAAAGCAGAGGAGCCTTGCCTTGTCTACCGCGCATGACATCCATGCAAAGGCGCTTGCCATTTGGGCGGTTGTCGCGGAAGGTCACGGCTTCACGAACAGACCGACCCTGGACCCCGATGCCCCAAAGATCGCTTTTTGCCGTTAAGCCCCTGGAACAAGTGGTCGCTGACGGGGAGGCGGGCGAGCATAAGCTGAAGCGCGTCCTGGGGCCGTTCAACCTTGTGGCACTCGGTATCGGCGCGATCATAGGAGCGGGTCTGTTCTCGCTGACCGGCGTGGCGGCGGGTGCGAATGCCGGCCCTGCCGTCGTTCTCTCCTTCATCATCGCGGCGATCGGCTGCGGCCTCGCGGGCCTCTGCTACAGCGAACTGGCGGCGATGATCCCGGTTTCAGGCAGCGCCTATACCTATGCCCAGGCAACGATGGGTGAGTTCATCGCGTGGATCATCGGCTGGGATCTGGTGCTGGAATATGCCATCGGGGCGGCCACCGTCTCGGTCAGCTGGTCGCGCCATCTGGTGGAGTTGTTCGACAGCCTGGGCGTCCATATTGCCGCGATCGTCCCCATCGCCGGGGTCGATGTGAATTTCGGCGCAATCGCCGTCATCGTCGCGATTTCATTGTTGCTGATGCGCGGCATCGGGGAATCGGCGAAGGCCAATATGGTAATCGTCGTGATCAAGGTGGCGATCGTGCTGGCAGTGATCGCGGTTGGCGCGTTCTACGTCAAACCCGCGAATTACGTGCCGTTCATTCCACAGAATACCGGCACCTTTGGTGAGTTCGGCATCAGCGGCATCTTCCGCGCGGCCGGCATCATTTTCTTCGCCTATATCGGCTTTGACGCGATCTCCACCACCTCGCAGGAGGCGAAGAACCCGCAGAAAGATATGGTCTGGGGCATCATGGGATCGCTGGCGATCTGCACCGTGCTCTATATCGGCTTTTCGCTCGTTTTGGTCGGCATGGTGAACTACCAGGCCCTGAAGGGCGACGCCGCGCCGACCGCGACCGCCATCAACATGACGCCGTTCCCGATTCTGCAGGTGCTGGTCAAGTTCGGAATCGTCGCCGGCCAGACGTCGGTCATCCTGGTGATGCTGCTGGGTCAGTCGCGGGTATTCCGCGCCATGTCGGCCGACCGGCTGCTGCCTAAGATCTTCAGCGACATTCACCCGACCTGGCGCACGCCATGGCGCTCCAACCTGCTGTTCATGGTGTTCGTCAGCCTGTTCTCGGGGTTCATCCCGATCTCGATCCTGGGCGAGATGACGTCAATCGGCACGTTACTGGCGTTTATCATCGTATGCGGTGGCGTGATGGTTCTGCGCCGGACGCGCCCGGAACTGCCGCGGCCGTTCCGTACGCCCTGGGTGCCCTTCATCCCCGTCGCCGGCATTGTCGTCTGCCTCGCGATGATGGTGTCGCTGGGAATTGAAACGTGGATACGGCTGCTTGTCTGGCTGGCGATCGGCTTTGCAGTTTATTTCTTCTACAGCCGGCCGCGCGCCGGCGGGGCTGTTCCGCAGGCCGCGGAATAGACTTTAGTCGGCGATTTCCAGCACGGGTTCGTCGCCCAGGTCGCGGATCATTGCCGAAATTTCCTGCGCGACCGTGTCCAGCGCATCCGTGTCGGTGCCGCGCGCGACCAGGCTGACGCCAAACACGCCGTCGCGGAACCAGGGATAGCTTCCGATATCGGTGTCCAAGTGGCGAAGCTGGATCGCCCCCAGCGGTTCGGCCAGCACGCTTTCAGCGATATGGCAGGCGATCGACCGCTGATGGAACGGCTTGCCCTCCGCCAAGGTCGGGATGATCCCGTCCAGCATGCCGCGCATGATCGCCGGGACGCCGGCCATGATGAAGACATTCTCGATGCGAAACCCCGGGGCCTTCGACACCGGGTTCTCGATCAACACCGCTCCCTCTGGAACTCGGGCCATGCGCATGCGCGCGTCGCTGACCTTGCGTTCGCCGTAATGCCGTTCCAGCAACGCCTTTGCCTCCGGATGGACGATCACCGGCACGCCGAATGCCTTGGCGATGGAATCGGCGGTGATGTCGTCATGGGTGGGTCCGATGCCGCCGGTGGTGAAGACATAATCGTACCGGCCCGAAAGTGCGCGGACCGCCGCGACGATCTCATCCTCGATATCCGGCACCACCCGCGCCTCGGCCAGTTTGATGCCGCGCGCCACCAGCTTGGTGGCGATCCAGTTCAGGTTCACATCTTGCGTGCGGCCGGACAGGATCTCGTTGCCGATAACCAGAACAGCGGCGGTGGGGGTGGGATTTGCGTGCATCATGGCACGACCGTAAAGCCAGCGGTGCCGTTCTTCCATATGAAAGCGGCCTTGTTTGCCGCGCGGGGCGATCCAAATCTTGATCCCGCGCACCGGTTGGCCGATGCTGCGCTCTTCTTTTTCCGCCTGAGCTGCTTATGAACCGTCAAACCGCCTATCGAGAGCCCGCGGACGACCCATCGGTCGTCATCCACGGCCCCGACGCCTTCGCCGCAATGCGCATCGCCGGCAAACTGGCGGCGGAGACGCTCGACTACATCACGCCCTTCGTCCAGCCCGGCGTGACGACCGAGGAGCTCGACGCGCTGTGCGAACGCTTCCAGCGCGACGGCGGCGGCATTCCGGCGCCGCTTGGCTATAAAGGCTATCCCAAGTCGGTCTGCATCTCGATCAACCATGTCGTCTGCCATGGCATTCCCGGCCCGCGAAAGCTGATCGAGGGCGATATCGTGAATATCGACGTCACGCCGACGGTCGATGGCTGGCACGGCGATTCCAGCCGCATGTATCTGGTCGGCGAAAAGGTCGCGATCCGTGCCCGCAAGCTGGTGGATGTCACCTATGACGCGATGATGCGCGGCATCGCGACGATCAAGCCGGGTTCGACCTTGGGCGATCTGGGCTATGCCATCCAAAGCTTTGTCGAGGCCAACCGCTTTTCCGTGGTGCGGGATTTCTGCGGCCACGGCACGGGCAAGATTTTCCACGAATCGCCATCGGTCGTGCATTACGGCCGGCCCGACCAAGGGCTGGTGTTGCGCGCCGGCATGATCTTCACGGTCGAGCCGATGGTGAATGTCGGCCGCCATGAGGTGAAGATTCTCGACGACGGCTGGACGGCTGTTACGCGCGACAAGTCGCTGTCGGCACAGTTTGAACACACGATCGGCGTGACCGGCACCGGGGTTGAAATCTTCACCCTGTCACCGGCGGGGCTGACCAAGCCACCCTATATTCCGGCCTGAAACGGGTGACGGCGACCGGCTTGCTGGACGGCCTGCCGCCGGCCGAAACCAACACCGCCGAGCCGGGCCATGCCGGTCATCGCGACCGGCTGCGCGCCCGCTTCATGTCCGGCGGCGCGGATGCGATGCCGGACTACGAGCTGTTGGAGTTGCTGCTGTTTGCGGCCATTCCGCAGAAGGATACCAAACCGTTGGCAAAGGAGCTGATCCTGCGCTTCGGCGACTTTGCCGGCGTGCTCAGCGCGTCGCCGGCCCAGCTTGCGGCGGTCAAAGGCCTTTCGGATAAATCGGTGGCGCTCCTGAAGGTCGTTCAGGCGAGCGGGCTCAGGCTTGGCCGTCAAAAGGTGATGACGCAGCCGATCCTGTCCTCCTGGACCGCGCTGATCGACTATCTGCGCGCCGCGATGGCGCATGAGGCGAACGAGCATTTCCGCCTGCTGTTCCTCGACCGCAAAAATCGGCTGATCGGCGACGAGGTTCAGGCGCGCGGCACGGTCGACCACACCCCGGTCTATATCCGGGAGGTGGTAAAGCGTGCGCTCGACCTCGGGGCCACGGCGCTGATCCTGGTCCACAACCATCCCAGTGGCGACCCGACCCCCTCCCGTGCCGATATCGAGATGACCCGCGATATCGCAAAGGCCGCCGCGCCGTTGGGCGTCACCATTCACGACCACATCATCATTGGCAAAGGCGACCCGGCAAGCCTCAGGGCCTTGGGATTGATGTAGCTGTCGTAGAATCGCGCGGTGAACGGTTCTCGATGCGTTGGTCATCTTTGCTGCGCCAGCTTTACTTAAAAGTCAGGCCCTCCGCACGCAGTATCTCGTCAAGTTTTGGGAAAGCTGACGGTCCGATCCCGTGGAGCGCGCCAACGTCTGTTCGCGTCCAGCCGGCAAGCTTAAGCGGTGTCAGTATTCCATTGTTTATCAGGGCCCGCCGAGCAGGCTTTCGACAGCTGCGAGAATGCTTGATCAAGTTCAGAATAATCGAAAGTCGCGACTCTTCGTTTGTCACAGGGCTCCATGGTATCCGGCCTCTGGAGTTGGTATCGCGAAAGTTGCCGTCCCAAATATAAAGCTCGCTACTATTCCTTTCCGATCGCGGCTTTTCGCATCGTGGCTTTGTCGACGGGCGCCAGCGCCGCCGCCGGAACCAGGTCGAAATCGACCTTTTCGATCTGGCCCTCGAAGGCAAAGGGCAGTTCGTAGTCCTCGGTCAGAGGCGTGCCGGAATCGTGGCCTATGGTGCCCGGCTCGGATATCCAGGCCGGTATGGTCTTGGCAATATGGCCGTGGCCAACCTCCTGCCCATCGACGAACAGATGCGCCTCACCGCCTTTTCCGATACCGCCGCCATCATAGTCGAACGCGATTTTCAGCCGGTGGTTACCCGGTGGCAGCGCACCAGTCCCTTCGACCCGCAGAAGATCGCCAGCCATGCGTGAGCGGCGATAGATGAAAACCGGCTTGCCGGATTGCATGATCAGGCCCCAGCCGCAGAACCGGCCGCCCTCGCCGACGATCATGCCATTCGTTGTGCCGACGGATAGATCGACATCGGCGCTGACCGACCATGAGCGGTTCTTGATGTCCGGCCACGCCCCTTTTTCGTAGCGATAAGGCCCCGGATAATAGGTGTAGTGCAGCCGGGGATTCGGGCGGAACACGTTCGGGTCGTTCAGCCGGTCAAAACCCCGGCTGTCGATCGGCAGGACGTTGTATTTCTTGGCCTCCGCATAAAATACATCTTCCAGTTCGGCGAGCTTGGCCGGCTTCTCACCTGCCAGGTCGTGCGCCTGCGAATAGTCCGTGGCGACATTATAGAGCTCCCAGCGATAATCGTCCGGCGTCACGTGGGTCGGCGGCATCCAGGGTAGGCGCAGCGGATGAGTCGATGCCATCCAGCCGTCCTTATAGATCGCACGGTTGCCCATGATCTCGAAATACTGGGTCGTGTGGAGGCTCGGCGCATCGGCGTGGGTGAAGCTGCCGGCGAAGCTGAAGCCTTCCAGCGGCTTTTGCTTTACGCCATTGACCTCGATCGGCGGCGTGATCCCAATGGCTTGATAAAGCGTCGGGGCAATATCGATCACACTGGCGAATTGGCTGCGGACTTGGCCGTCCGGCTTGATGCGTGCCGGCCATGATACAATCAGGCCGTTCCGCGTTCCGCCAAAATGCGATGCGACCTGCTTGGTCCATTGGAACGGCGTATCCATCGCCCAGGCCCAGGGCGCCGGATATTGGGACGCCGTCATCGGTCCGCCGATCCTATCGATATTCGCCAGCATGTCCGTCTGGTCGGGCTGGACGCCGTTCTGCGACATGATCTCGTTCGTCGTCCCGTTAAGGCCGCCCTCGCCGCTGCTGCCGTTGTCGCCCTCGATGAAGATGACGATCGTGTTGTTCAATTGGCCGCTGTCGCGCAGCTGTTGGAACAGGCGCCCAAGCTGCTCGTCGAGGAGCGCAAGCGCTGCGGCATAGACCTCCATCATCCGGGCGGCGACCTTCTTTTGGCCGGTACTCAGCGAATCCCAAGCCGGAAGTTCGGGCGGCCTGGGAGTCAGTTCTGCGGAGGACGGAATAATGCCGGCAGCCTTCTGCCGGTCGAAGGTCTCTTCCCGAACCCTATCCCAGCCCTGGTCGAACTTGCCCTTGAACTTGTCGATCCAGTCCTTCGGCGCCCCGAGCGGCGAATGCGTCGTGCCCGGCGCGTAATAGAGCAAGAACGGCTTGTCGGGCGTCAGCGTGTGCTGGAGGCGCAGCCAGCGGACCGCATGGTCGGCCAAGTCGAGATCCAGAATATAATTCGGGTCGCCCACAGGTGGATCGACGGCGTCGTTGTTATGGAAAAGGTCTGGCGCCCAGGGGTTCGTCTCGCCGCCCATGAAGCCGTAGAATTCGTCGAAACCCAGGCCGCTCGGCCAGCGGTCGTACGGACCGGTCGGCGTCTGGTCCGCCTCAGGCGTATTATGGTTCTTGCCGAACCATGCGGTCGAATAGCCGTTCTGGCGCAACACCTCGCCGATCGTCGCCGCGCTCTTCGGCAGGATTCCGTTATAGCCCGGATAGCCGTTCGACAACTCGCTAAGCACGCCGAAACCAACGGAATGGTGGTTGCGTCCCGTCAGCAACGCCGCCCGCGTCGGCGAGCAGAGGGCCGTCGTGTGGAACCGGTTATAGATCAGTCCGTGCGCCGCCAGCGCGTCCAACGTTGGCGTCGGTATAGGCCCGCCAAATGTGCTTGCCGACCCGAAACCGGTGTCGTCGGTCATGATCAGCAAGACGTTTGGCGCACCCTTAGGGGCGGTGAAGGGCGGCGCGGGGGACGGTGGCGACGAGGTGGCCACCGTCCGGCCCAGCGTGCCGGTATAGGCAGGTGCTGGCCGCGGCAGCACTGAGCCTGAATCAGTGGGCGCCGCGACGGCGAGGCCGGTCACGGCCATAAGGCAGGCAGCAACAGCAAATAAGGTTTTCACGCGCCCCATGTCCTGCTGTCCAAGTTCGATCATGAACCGGACTTTAGCCGCCGGGTTTCCAAGCGCCAGATGTTGTTTCGTGTTTTGCTGCTTCGTTCGCGGTCGGGCAACTTTTCGGGCCTGCTTGGACTAGTTTGTCCGTCCGGCGGTTCGTAAGGTCGGCCGATGAACCACATCCGTCCGCCGCTTTATCTCTGGCTCGCCGCTCTGGGTCTTGCGTTGTGGGCCGGCGCCGCCGGCGCGCAGGATTCCCACTATGTCGCCTGGGGCAGCTTCAGGCAGAGCATGATCGCCGGGCCGGCTTGCATGAGTTATCCGGAACCCTGGGAGGGTCCGTGGGCGGAATGCACGGGCGAAATCCACGCCGCCTGGCTGTCCGACGTCCGGCGTTGGCGCGACGAGCGCCGGATCCGGATTGGACTGGACGATGCGCGTTACCGCAATCCGGCGCTCGCCTGGGCCCGTTCGGCCTATATGCAGCCACAGGCGATGGTGGAGGACCGGTATCTCTACGATCCGGTCGCGGGCCATTATACCGTCGACCGCTATCTCGATGACCTGCAGGTGCGGTTCGGCGGCATCGATGCGGTGCTGATCTGGCCGACCTATCCCAATATCGGTATCGACGACCGCAACCAGATCGACATGGTACTGTCGATGCCGGGCGGCGTCGCCGGCGTTAAGCAGATGGTGACCGATTTCCACCGGCGCGGCGTCCATGTCTTGTTCCCCTTCATGATGTGGGACCAGGGGACGCACGACCCAGGCGAGCCGTGGCCCAAGGCACTGGCGAAGCTGATGGCGGAGATCGGGGCCGACGGCATGAACGGCGATACGCAGGATGGCGTGCCGCTGTCGTTTTCACTGGCGGCGGAGGCGGCCGGCCATCCGCTCGCATTCCAGCCGGAAGGGTCGCCACCCGACGAGATGCTGTCGTGGGACGTGATGACCTGGGGGCAATACGAATTCACCTTTGCGCCCAAGGTCGACCGCTATCGCTGGCTTGAACCCCGGCACATGGTCAATATTTCCGACCGCTGGAATCGGTCGAAAACGGACGACCTGCAATATGCCTTCTTTAACGGCGAGGGCTGGGAAAGCTGGGAAAACGTCTGGGGCATCTGGAACGGGATTACGCCGCGCGACGGCGAAGCCACGCGGCGGGTCGCCACCATCGAACGCGCGGTCGCGTCTTTCCTGACCGGTCCGGACTGGGAGCCGTTTTATCCGACGCATCGGTTTGGTGTCTTCGCCAGCCGCTGGCCCAAAGAGGATCAAACGGTCTGGACCATCGTCAATCGCAATGAATATGGCATCGACGGTCCGCAAATCACGGTTCCAGCGGACGACAAAACCCGCTGGTTCGACCTTTATCATGGTGTCGAACTAACCCCCGCGATTGCCGACGGACAAGCAACGTTGTCCTTCCCGATCGAGGGCCATGGCTACGGGACAGTGCTGGCCGTTCATGGCGAGCCCAACCCGGCATTGCGGGGGCTGATGGACACGATGCGGGCGATGACGGCCAAACCGCTTGCCGCCTATGACGATCATTGGCAGGTGCTGCGCCAAACGATCACGGACATCGCGCCGACCAAGTCCTATGGCGCCGCACCGGAGGGGATGGTCGAAATTCCCGCCGGCCATTTCCTGTTCAAGGTGCACGGGATCGAGATCGAGGGCACCGACCAAGACGGCGTCGATGTCGCCTATGCGTGGGAACCGACGCCGCGCCGCTTCCACGAGCAGCCGCTCGATATCAAACGCTTCTTCATCGACCGCACGCCGGTGACGAACAAGCAGTTCAAGGTATTTCTGGATGCGGCCCACTATCATCCTAAGGACGATGCGAATTTCCTGAAGGACTGGAAGAGCGGCATCTATCCGGACGGTTCGGCGGACCGGCCCGTAACCTGGGTTTCAATCGAGGATGCCCGCGCCTATGCCACTTGGGCCGGAAAGCGACTGCCGCATGAATGGGAATGGCAATATGCGGCCCAGGGGCTGGATGGCCGCACCTATCCATGGGGCGGCGATTGGCGGGTTGACGCGGCCCCGTTGCCGGATGCGAGGCGCAAGATGGACACGGCAAGTCCGGTCGACGCGCACCCGGCCGGGGCCAGCCCGTTCGGGGTGCTGGATATGGTCGGCAATGTCTGGCAATGGACCGACGAATTTACGGACGATCATACCCGTGCCGCGATCCTGCGCGGCGGCAGCCACTACCGGCCGGATGGGTCGCTCTGGTATTTCCCACAGGCCAAACGCAACGATCAGCACGGCAAGCTGCTGCTGATGTCGCTGGGCCGGGATCGCTCGGGAACGATCGGCTTCCGCTGCGCCGCCGACGCGTCTTGAGGGTGTCAGTTCGGCGTCGTCCGCTCCAGGAAGGCGCGGACCCGGCGGATCGATTCGTCCAGATGGTCCGGGCCGCGCCAATCCTGTTGCACCTCGATATGCGGGGCCAGGGCGGCGATCTCGGCGCTGGTCGCCGCCGGGTGCGGCTTGTCGGTGCCCGGCTGCAGGAATAGCGGCGTCCGGCAGTTCTTCACGAAATCGCGACCGACCGAAAACACGAAGTCGCCGCCGAACATGTTGCGGCCGAAGGATTCGACGGTCTCCTGGCTGATCGACGGATCGCGGGCTTGCACGGTTTCGGCATAGGCCCGCACGCTGTCATCCCAGGTATCGCGGTTGTCGCCCAGCCCGATCGGGTTTTGCAGAATAGCCGAAACGACGCGAGCATGGTCGTGTTCGATCGCCTCGAAGCAATAGCTGCCGCCGATGCAGCCCCCCATGACATGGAACCTATCGAAACCCAGATGGCCCATCAGGGCGAAATGGTCGGCTGCAAAGGTGTGCCAGCCGTGATCGGGCCGAACGTCGGCGATCGACCGGCCGGCATTGCGCTGGTCCATGGCGACGACCGTGTAGCGGTCGGCCAAGGCGGTGCAGGGATTCATCCACGGCAGACCGGGCCGGGTCCAGAATTCGATCGAGGATTTCAAGCCGCCCGGCGCGAACAGAAGGATCGGGAAACCGCTGCCATGAACCTCATAATAAAGCTCTGCATCGGGACGCTTGAATATCGGCATGGTCTTCTCCTGGGCTTGGCCGCGCAGCTATAAGTCCGGGGTGCAGCCACAACAATCCTCTTTGAATTCGTCGAACCTTCCCGTCGGCCGAAGCTATCCCGCTGCCGTTCAATGGGGCGGGCTTCTCATTCTGTCGCTTCTGGTCGGTGCGTTGTTGGAATGGCTTGCCGTCCCGGCGGCTTTGTTTCTGGCGCCGATGCTGTCCGGGATCGCGGTTACCGCCGCCGGCGGCAATCTTAAGGTTCCGTTTTGGGCCGTGGTCACCGCCCAGGGGCTGGTTGGCTGCATGATCGCCAATATGCTGCCGCCCGCGATGCTGGGTGAGGTGATCGAGCACTGGCCTATGTTCCTGTTCGGCGTTGTGTCGGTGATTGCGATCAGCGGGTTCCTCGGCTGGGTCATGGCGCGTCTTGGCCTTATGCCCGGCACGACGGTCGTCTGGGGCCTCAGCCCCGGCGCATCGTCGGCGATGATCGCGATGGCCCAGGAATACGGCGCCGATACCCAGTTCGTCGCGCTGATGCAGTATCTGCGCTTGGTCATGGTCGCGGGCGTCGCCTCGGGCGTGGCGAGGCTGGCTGGCCTGGGCGGTCTGCATCACCAGGTTGCCGGTGTCTGGTTTCCGCCGATCGCCTGGCTGTCGCTCGGCGAAACGCTGGTTCTGGCCATGTCGGGGCCCGTCGTCGCGCGCCTTTTACGCTTTCCGGCGCTGTCGCTGCTCGTGCCGATGTTCGCCGGCGTGATCCTCAGCCATCGCGGCTTGATGGCGATCGAGACGCCGCCCTGGCTGCTTGCGATCGGCTATGCGCTGGTCGGTTGGTGGGTCGGGCTTAGGTTCACCCGCCCATTGCTGATCCACGCGGCCAAGGTTCTGCCCCGCATGATCCTCTGCATCCTGGCGCTGATCGTGCTGTGCGGCGGGGTGGCGGTGTTGCTGATGGTCTTCGCCGGCATCGACCCGCTGACTGCCTATCTGGCGACCAGCCCGGGCGGCGCCGATTCCGTGGCGATCATCGCCGCATCCAGCAACGTCGACGCCGCTTTCGTGATGTCGATGCAGACCCTGCGATTTCTCGGCGTCCTGCTGGCCGGCCCCACCCTCGCGCGCTTCGTCGCCCGTCTGGTCGAAAGGAATCAGTCGTCCAAAGCCTGATAGGCGAACGTTCTCAGGTCGCAATAGATCGGTTCGGGAACCGGACTGCGCATCATCCGCTGGGTCAGCATGATGGTGATCAGCCCTTCGCGCGGGTCGGTGCGCGCCGACGTGCCCATCCCTCCGTCCCAGCCATAGGAACCGACCGACAGATATTCGTCGCGCCGTGTCGTCACCGCCATGCCGAAGCCCCAGCCGTTGGAATCCCAAAAACCGGGATAGAACGGCGACGCCGCTTTCTGACTCGGTGTCAGATGGTCGGTGGTCATCAGTTCCACCGATGCGCGCGACAGAATGCGGGTCGTCCCATGCCGGCCTAGACCCAGCATCATTCTACAGAACGCCAGATAGTCGTCGGCGGTCGAGGCCAGCCCGCCGCCGCCTGAGAAGAAGATCGGAGGCTTCGACCAGCGCCCATCCCGGGCTTCATCGAATACTCGCAGCGCGCCCTGTTCGGATCCTCCGGCATAGGACGTCGCCAGCCGATCAAGCTTTTCGGCAGGTACGCTAAAACCCGTGTCCTTCATGCCCAGCGGCTCGAATAGCCGCTCCCGGAGGAAGACATCCAGGGAAACGCCGGCGGCGCGCTCCACCAGGATACCCAGAAGGTCGGAACCCGTATGATAGGCCCAGGCTGTCCCCGGCTGATGAAGCAGCGGCAAACCAGCGAACCGCATCAGCCATCCGTCCGAACCGAAAGCCGCGGGGCTCGGCCCGGCTTGCAATCCGGATTCGGCGATTGCGGCTTGGATCGGGTATGTCCCGGGCGCGGCCATGATCGCCCCCATGCCCAACCGGAAGGTCAGGATGTCACGCAATGTGATCGGTCGTTCGGCGGGCACGGTGTCGTCGATCGCCGCTCCCAGCGTCCGCAGCACCCGCATATGCGCCAATTCCGGCAGCAGCCTGTCGACCGGCTCGTCCAGCCGCAGCTTGCCGTCCTCGACCAGAATCATCGCCGCCGCCGCCACGATCGGCTTGGTCATCGAGGCGATGCGAAAGATCGTATCCCGCCGCATCGGCGTCGCGTCGGTGAGATTCTGCACGCCCACCGCCGCAGTATGAACTTCGTCGCCCCGTGCAACCAATGCGACCAGTCCGGGCACGTCGCCGCGATCGACATAGGCGCCGAGCAGCGGCGTCAGGCGCTTGAGCCGGGCCTGCGAAAATCCAGTCGTATTTGGCATGTCAGTCCTCGGGCTGCTTCAGGTAATCGCCCAGCCGATCGAACGTGCTGTTCCAGCCCCGGCCATAGCCTTCGCGTTCGCCTTCGTACCGGAATGGTGTCTGGAGGAACGACATCAATGTGCCACCGTCCTGCTCGGCGAAGATGATCGTAACCAACGTCTCAAGCCCGCGCTCGCCGTCCTCTTCCCGCCGACCGCTGCACACGGAAGGCATCGGGCCGCGTCGCGGCATAAGCCAGCAGCCCGATCGCCAATACAAGAATGACGGCGATGATTGTCGTGCCCATCTTAGGCGTCCTCCCCTGTTATCCGCCGTCCTGACGCGGCCTTTTTTGGTTACATCGCCTTTTCGCAGTTCACCATCCAGGGCGTGCCGAAACGGTCGACGCAAGTGCCGAAGCGGTGCGCCCAGAATGTCTCCGTCAACGCCATGGTAACCGTGCCGCCTTCGCTCAGCGCCTTGAAAACGCGCTCAGCCTCTTCAGGCGTGTCGGTGCCGACCTGCACGTTGAAGCCTTCCGGCTTCTTGTACCAACTGTCCGGCGCATCGCCGCCCATCAGAAGCGAACCATTGAGGTTCATCCGTGCGTGCATCACGAACTCTTCCATGCCGGGCGGGGTCTTGTCCTTCATCGGCGTGTCCCGGTGCTTGATCATGGCCAGGATCTGTCCGCCCAGGATCTCGGCATAAAATCTGAACGCTTCTTCGCAATTGCCCTTGAAGGCCAGATACGGGTTGAGCTGCATAATCTTCTCCTCGTCGTTTAGAGTTTAGTTTCCGAATCTTTCCGCTGAAATTCGCGCAGATAATCTTCCAGCCGGTCCAGGCTGCCTTCCCAGAACTGGCGGTATTGCGTCACCCAGTCGGCGATGGCGCGCAACGGTTCAGGTGCCAGCTTGCACGGCCGCCACTGCGCCTCGCGTCCACGCGCCACCAATCCGGCCCGTTCCAGCACTTTCAGGTGCTTTGAGATCGCCGGCAAACTCATAGCAAACGGTTGTGCCAGTTCGGTGACAGAGGTTTCGCCCAGCGCCAGCCGGGCCAGGATCGCCCGCCGAGTGGGGTCGGCCAATGCCCCAAATGTGTTGCTAAGCGGATCGGGCATTCTTTGAACCAGTTGGTTAAGTAACCATATGGTTAAATATAGAGCGCCTTCAGAGTCAACCGGAAAATTCCGGCGCTAGCGGTGAATTTTTTCTTGGGCCAGGGGAATGGGTGCGTCCGTGCCGGGCGGCGGCTCGGCGCCGGGTGCGTAGCTGGCGGCCTGCCGATTTCGGAGAAAGTCCAAAATGGCGGGGAGCCCGGCTGGGGCGTATTTACGGATGTCGCTCCAAACAGCAGTCGGCGCATCGCCGAACTTCCGGCCCGGATCCTCCGCCGTGCGCGCATCCATCAGGGCCGCGGCATTCATCATGTCCGCCGCCAGCAGCCGGTTCAGCGCATCCAGCCCATGTTGCAGTTCCTCGAAATCGCCGGGATTGGGCACAGCGGGCGTGGCCAGCCGATCGGCGACGGCGGTTGCCAGATCGGCTAAACTTGCGGCAAAAGTGGCGGCATTACGCGTTAGCGGATAGGGGTCGCGGTTGAAAGCCGGGATGATGAAGCCGCGTTTGCCAGCGCTTACCCGCCCGCCTTTCACATAGAACTTCATCATCTGCGGTGTCGACAGCTCGTCGGACGCGCGGGGCGAAAGGCCGACGCGAAAAACCGGCGATTGATCCGAGGAATTGAGCGCCACCAACAGTGCGTCGCGCAGCGCGCCCCAGGCCTGCCATGCCGCCCCCTGGCGCGTCAGCGACAGCGCAAGATTATCGGGATAGATGCGCGGCTGCCCGGCGGGGTCGCCGTCGAACACATAGCTGTCCTTCAACAGGGCGAGAATCCGTTCGGCGTCCCAGTCCAGCCATTGATAGGGCCGGTTCGCCCGGGCCGGCAACGACAGCGGGGCCGGGCTGGCCGAAAGCCCGTCGAGGTCCATCGCGTAGATCATGTCGGCCCATTCGAGCGTTTGCCGGCCGTCCGCAGCGAGTAAGGCAGCCCGTGCAATCTCGAAGGCGTTGGTGTCAACCAAGGCGTGGCTGTCTAAGTCGGCAGGAATGATCGGCGTCAGCCCAGCCCGGCTCAGCGCCTGGGCGGCCGGCATCCGGACGCCGCGATAGTAGACGTCTCCCCGCCCCGCCATAGCCGCTGCTATATCGGCCATCGGCCCTGTCGTACCGGCCGCACCCGAATAGGGCTGAATGAGCACCGGGGCGATGCGGTCGTTCAGGAAGTCCAGCAGCATCTGTTCCGCAGGCGCGCTGACCGGCTGATAGGTCAGTGTATTGGCCCTCACGGTCATTGCCGCGCGAACCAGCGCCTCGTCCATCACTTCCGGCGCGCCAAGCGGTGTCGCGCCGTCCGGGCCCGGGCCGCCCAGGCCCGGAATGACCATTCCTTCTGCCAGGCCTTCCATCAGCAGGCTGTGCGCATCGGCCTGGTGATCGTGTACCTCGGGGCTGACCTCGACGGGCTGGCCGTTGCGGGCGACCGCCACCAGCTGTTCGATCGTCAGATCGTGCCCGGTCAACGTAATCGTATCCCCGCCCTCAGTCGCGGCAATCGGGTGATATGTGTCGGCGCAGGCAGGCCAGCTGGCAAAGACGAATATGAGGAGAGCAGCCGTACGAATTTTCACCGAATCACCACAAGATTCACGTGCAAGGCACGTAACCAGATCGGCCCGCGAGGCGAAAGGGGAATCAAATTAGTCACAATACATTAGAAAATGTCATCGCGCGGACCAGACGGTCGAATTGCGAATTGTCAATTTCTACTGGCGACACCATGCTATATACGGGCACAAATCAGACGGTCGCGTTGTTCGTTCGGTGTGGGAGATAATCCATGCGGTCAGTATTCTC
Source organism: Alphaproteobacteria bacterium (assembly GCA_965276835.1). Lineage (GTDB taxonomy): Bacteria > Pseudomonadota > Alphaproteobacteria > BOG-932 > Roseiterribacteraceae > BOG-932. The sequence continues at coordinate 3,900,806 of OZ255631.1, read as the reverse complement.
GATGAAATTCATGATGCCGATTGCCGTCGGCGCGCTGACGGCAACGCTCGTTGCCGGTGGCGCATTCGCGCAGGGTTCTGCCCCGGCTGCCGAACTGCCGGCCGACCGCGAAGAAATCGTGATCACGCACCAGCGTATGGGACCGCTCAGCGATTGGGCGGCGATGCAGGAACATTCGGCTGAATATCGCCGGCTGAAAGCCAAGTTCGACCCGTCGACCGGTGCCGCACGCGTCGACAACGACGCTGCCGACCGCCAGTTGGCCGGACACAGCAATTCCAGCGACAGCTTCGAACAGGAAAGCGCCAGGGAACCAACGCCGCCGGCCGTTCAGGCTGTTAAGGACGCCATCGTTCCTCCGTAATCCGCCATTGCGAACTTGACAGCCGCCCAACCAGGGCGGAACTTCACAATACCCCTGGGGAGCCCTGTTAAGGGCTGAGATACCGCTGTGCCCGCGATGTTTGTCGGGGCGGCGCGGAAACCCATTGAACCTGATCCGGTCAGCACCGGCGTAGGGATGGGATTCGATGCGGCTTTATCCGCTCCTTCCTGTTTCCGCCCATGCCCGGCGATTTGAAAAAGGTTGAGAGCCATGCCCGACGATCTATCCCACACGAAGAACTTCGGCGTATCGACTGGTCCGCTGCCCGCCTCGACCAAGATTCACATCCCCGGCAGGGTCCATAAGATCGCTGTCGCCATGCGCGAGATTTCGTTGTCGGGTGGCGAGCCGCCGATGCGGGTCTACGATGCGTCGGGCCCTTACAGCGACCCGAAAGCGTCGATCGACATCGAGAAAGGGTTGCCGCGCCTGCGCCAAAGCTGGATCGAGGGCCGCGGCGATGTCGAGCGTTATGACGGCCGGCCGGCGTCCGCGCTGGACGACGGTCTCAGCCGGGGCGAAAAGCCCCAGCACGCGCCCTTCACCAATGCGCCCGCGCAGCCATTGCGCGCCAAGGCTGGCCGGAACGTTACGCAGCTGGCCTATGCCCGCGCGGGGATCATCACGCCCGAGATGGAATATGTCGCCATCCGCGAGAATATCGGTCGCGCCGAGCGTAAGGGCATGGTGCGCGACGGCGAGAGCTTTGGGGCGGAGATTCCCGACTATGTAACGCCGGAATTCGTCCGCAGCGAGATCGCGCGGGGCCGGGCGATCATTCCGAACAACATCAACCACCCGGAAAGCGAACCGATGGCGATCGGCCGCAATTTCCTGGTCAAGATCAACGCCAATATCGGCAACTCCGCTGTCGCCTCTTCGATCGAGGAAGAGGTCGAAAAGATGGTGTGGTCGACGCGTTGGGGTGCCGACACCGTCATGGACCTGTCGACCGGCCGAAACATTCACACCACCCGCGAATGGATCGTGCGCAATTCGCCGGTGCCGATCGGCACCGTTCCGATCTATCAAGCGCTGGAAAAGGTCGGCGGCAAGGCGGAGGACCTGACCTGGGAACTGTATCGCGACACGCTGATCGAGCAGGCGGAGCAGGGGGTGGATTACTTTACCATCCATGCCGGCGTCCGCCTGGCCTATATCCCAATGACAGCGCGGCGCGTCACCGGCATCGTCAGCCGCGGCGGCTCGATCCTGGCGAAATGGTGCCTGGCGCACCACCAGGAAAATTTCCTCTACACACATTTCGAGGAAATCTGCGAGATCATGAAGGCCTATGACGTGGCCTTCTCATTGGGTGACGGCCTGCGCCCCGGCTCGATCGCCGACGCGAACGATGAGGCGCAATTCTCCGAACTGCGGACGTTGGGCGAGTTGACCAAGATCGCCTGGAAACACGACGTCCAGGTGATGATCGAAGGCCCCGGCCATGTGCCGATGCACAAGATCAAGGTCAATATGGAAGAACAGCTGAAGCATTGCGATGAGGCACCGTTCTATACGCTCGGGCCACTCACGACCGACATTGCGCCGGGCTACGATCACATCACCAGCGGAATCGGCGCGGCGATGATCGGCTGGTTCGGCTGCGCCATGCTCTGCTATGTGACGCCCAAGGAACATCTGGGTTTGCCGGATCGCGACGACGTGAAGGTCGGCGTGATCACCTACAAGATCGCGGCGCATGCGGCCGATCTCGCCAAAGGACACCCCGCGGCGCAGGCGCGTGACAACGCGCTGTCCAAGGCGCGGTTCGAATTCCGCTGGAAAGATCAGTTCAATCTGTCGTTGGACCCGGAAACCGCCGCCCATTTCCATGATGAGACGCTGCCGGCCGACGGCGCCAAGACCGCGCATTTCTGCTCGATGTGCGGCCCGAAATTCTGCTCGATGAAGATCACGCAGGAGGTCCGCGACTATGCCCAGAAGGGCATGGAGGAAATGTCGGAGGCTTTCATCGCCGGCGGTGCGGAGGTCTATATCCCTGCGATCGAGAACCATACGGCTGAGGCGGCGGAATAACGGCGCCTCAGCCTCAGCCGTTATTCGTTCATCACCTCGGCCTGGGCCTGGTCGCCGCATTGTTCGAACGCCTTGCGCAGCTTGACGTCCACAAGCGCGACCCCGTGGTCGTGCAGGTCGCGCTGCGCGCGATCGATCAGCATCTCCGGCGAGCGGCCCAATGCGGAGGCGATAAAACCGTCGGCATAACCGGGCGATGCTCCGTCGCCCATCTGATCGACAATCCAGGCGGCGAACAGCCGGTTGCGATGCGCGACGATCCTGAATTTCAGTGCTTCGTCACGCGCGAATTTGGCCTCAAACTGACGCTCGCGCTCCTTGAAACTCTCATCCATATCTTCCCCCAGACGGCGCGTCCGTTCGGCTTCGGCGCCTGTTGGTCTGTTGCAATCAGCATAGGCGATTCACTGGCCGAACGCAGCGCCAACCGTCCCGCCAAATCTGCATGGCAGCCGTCCGGACGATTCGGCGCTTGACCTGCAGGGATCAAAGCGATGTTGTTCGTTGTCGGCCGGCAGAATTAACCAAAATCGTCAGGGGAGACTTCGATGGGCTTGCGCGCTTTACTGCTTCCGGTCACCGGTCATCATGCAGACGACGCGGCGCTTCAGGTTGCCCTGGAACTGGGCCGCGCCTTCGATTCTCACCTATCGGCGCTGTGCCTCAAGCCTGACCCGGTGGATATCGTGCGCTATGTCGCGGATTGGACCGCGCCGGTCACCACCGGCGAACTCGTTGCGGCCGTCGAGGATCAGGCCGACGCGGCTGCGGCGGATGCCAGCAGATCGTTCGATGCTTGGCGGGAACGCAACGGTTTGCCGGCAACCGGGGAAAGTCACGGCGTTACCGTCTCGTGGCATGAACGCACCGGCTTGCCGGGCACGATCCTGCGCGATGTCGCCCGTTTCGCCGATCTGGTGGTGATGCGCGGGCTGGGTCCCAACGGTCCCGTCGAGGGCGATTCCATGTTGGAGGCCGTGCTGTTCGATGCAGGTCGTCCGGTTCTGTTGACGCCGCCCGAGGCGCCCGCCTCCGTCCTCGATACGGCTCTTGTCGCCTGGGCGGGCGGGCGGGAGGAATTGCGCGCCATCACCGCCGCCCTGCCGATCCTGGCGAAAATGCGCCGGGTCGAAATCCGCAACGGCGGCGATGCGAATATGGATGAGCTGATCACCTATCTGGGACGTCACGGAATTACCGCGAATGCCGCCCGCCTGCCTCAGGGTGACCGCCATGTTGCGGACGCCCTGCTGGCTGAGGCCAAGGCCGTGTCGGCCAGTTTGCTGGTAATGGGCGCCTATCATCACAGCCGCACACGAGAGGCGGTGTTCGGCGGGACGACGCGGCAGATCATCTCGCATGTCGAGCTGCCGGTGCTGCTGGCGCACTAAACTTTGGGCAGCCAGCCCTCGTCATCGATGATTCTGTCGGTCGCCGCCGCGACTTCGCCCATGCCCGCGCCGTTTGTGCGCATTTCGGATCGCATCGTTGCGATGCGCCGGGTTCGATCGTCCCAGGCTTCGGGAAACAACTCGCCGAGATAGGCGCGCAAGCGCCGCGATAGGGTGGGACTGGCGCCGCCGGTCGAGATCGAGAGCGCCAAGTCGCCGCGCCGCAGGATTGCCGGCACGTGGAAGTCGCAGAGCGGCAGCGTGTCTTCGACATTCACCAGGACACGGTGGGCACGCGCCGTCTTGGCCAGCATGGCGGATTGTTCGGGCGGCAGCCCGGCGACGAACAACACACGACAGGCGGCAATCTCTGCCTCGGTCGGCAGGCGCGGCACCAGCCGATCGGCGGCCGCGTTGGTGACGCCCGCATCGGCGGCGGGCGCATAGATTTTAAGGTTCTGTACCTGTTCGCCGTCCAGCAGCGTCAGGCGTTTGAGCAGGGCTGGCCCCCGACCGGCCAGCGCGGTGGGCAACAGGCCCAAATCCAACGCCAGCGGAACGGTCATTGTGTCAGTTGGTCCCGCGCCGTTGGCGCTGGATCCACGGCCGGTTGTCTTCGGCCGGCTGATAGAACAGGTCGATTTCGCCAAGCGCGACGAACCAATCCTCCGTCAGAGCCCGTTCCGGCACCTCGAACGCGTCGATGCCGCAACGCTGCATGAACAGCAACTGATCGCGCCCGACGCCGCCGGTCGCGCGAATTTCGCCGGAATATCCATACTGGCTCCGCAGGACGCGGGCCTGGGAGAAGGCACGGCCATCGCCGAAGTTCGGGAAATTGACCGCAATCAGCCCGAAATGCGGGGCATCGACGCCGATCTCGGCGGTTGTCACAGTATTGGGAATGCGGACACCAAGTTCCACAGGCGTGCGGAGGATGTTGGCGCGCTCGGTTTGCCAGCGCGCCCAGGAGATGGTGATCGGCCCGTTGGCGGGCAGGGGCGTGTCGTCTTCGACATGTGTCCAACGGTCCTCGACCGGTTTGCCGCCCTTAACGAGCACCATAGACGGCCTCCTTGAACGGCTCGACGCCGACCCGGCGATAGGTGGCGGGCAGGTCTTCGCCATCCGTGCGCAAATTCAGATAAACATCGAGCAGCTTGTCGACCGCGCCGTTAACCTGATCGCTGGCGACGGCGCGTCCCACGATGGCGCCCACCGCGGAGGTTTCGTCCGCGCTGCCGCCGACTGTGATCTGATAGAACTCCTCGCCGTTCTTATCGACGCCGAGGATGCCGATATGGCCTACATGGTGGTGACCGCAGGCATTGATGCAGCCGGAGATCTTGATCTTCATCGGCCCGATCTCCTCCTCGCGCGCCGCCAGATGTTCGCCAAGTTTTTCGGCGACCGGGATCGAACGGGCGTTGGCCAGGCTGCAATAATCCAAGCCCGGGCATGCGATGATGTCGCTGGCGAGGCCTGCATTGGCGGTCCCCATGCCGTTGGCGGCCAGGATATTGTAAAGTGCCGGCAGGTCACGGCTGCGCACGTTCGGGAAGACCAAATTCTGCTCGTGCGTCACCCGGATTTCGCCGAAACCGTATGTTTCCGACAGGTCGGCGACGAGATCCAACTGCTCGGCCGAGCAATCGCCGGTCGGAAGGCCCAATGGCTTTAGCGACGCGACCGCGATCGCATAGCCCGCCTGTTTGTGCGGGTGGACGTTATTCTTGACCCATCGCGCGAACGCCTTATCCCCGGCGATGGCGCCGGCCAACAGGGCCTCGTCGTCCGCGTCTGGCTGCTCATAGGCCGGCGGCGCGAAATGCGCATTTATGGACGCGATAACCTCCGGGCTCAGATCCAGTTGCGTGTGATCCATTCGGGCCCATTCGGCCTCGACCGCTTCACGCATTTTGTCGATGCCAAGTGACTGGACCAGGATCTTGATCCGCGCTTTGAAGATGTTGTCGCGCCGACCGTACTCATTATAAACGCGCAACGCTGCTTCCAGATACGACAGCAAATGCTGCTTGGGCAGAAAGTCCCGCAAGACCTGGGCCATCAACGGGGTCCGGCCCAACCCCCCGCCGATCAGAACCTGAAAGCCGACTTCACCCGCCTCGTTACGCTTCAGATATAGTCCGATATCGTGGATATGGACCGCCGCGCGGTCGGTTTCGGACGCGGAGACCGCGATCTTGAATTTGCGCGGAAGCCAGGAGAATTCCGGATGCAGCGTCGACCATTGACGGATGATCTCGCAATAGGGGCGGGGATCCTCAAGCTCGTCGGCCGTTACGCCGGCGAACGGATCTGACGTGGTGTTGCGAATGCAGTTGCCGCTGGTCTGAATGCTATGCATCTCAACGGCAGCCAGCTTTTCAAGGATGTCCGGCACCTCTTCCAGCTTGATCCAGTTGAACTGCATATTCTGGCGGGTGGTGAAATGGCCATAGCCTTTGTCGTGCGTGCGGGCGATATGGGCCAGCGTGCGCAATTGTGCCGGCGACAGCGTGCCGTACGGGATCGCGATCCGGAACATATAGGCGTGAAGCTGCAGATAAAGGCCGTTCCGCAGCCGCAACGGCCGGAACTCATCCTCGGTCAGCTGGCCGATTGACCGGCGATGCACCTGATCGCGGAATTGCGCGACGCGCTCGGCAAGGAAGCGGCTATCGAATTCGTCGTAGCGATACACTGCAGCTCTCCTACGCGGTCGGGCCGGATGCGCGGATCCGTTCCTTTAAACTGTTCGGACGGATAACGCCGTCCGCAACGATCACATCGATTGCCAGTCGGCCGATTGCGTCGATCGGTGCGGTTCCCGCAGCCGACCGCGCCAGCAAGGCTTCGCAGTCGGTATCCGTCACGGCATCGGCGATCTTTGGCGACCATGTGGCATCGCCTGCGAAATAAATCGGAACGCCATCCCTCAAGCGGTTGGCGGTGATGACGTAAATCACAGGCTCAGCGGTCACGGGCGCTCTATCCATGTTCAATTTATGCGACGTGTCTAAACTTCAAGGCGGTCGGACGCTAGTCCCGGTCGGTTAGACTAAGAACCTGGGCTTATGCTGGTGACTCTGCTCATGGCAGGCATGAGTTTTACGCAAAATAGCGGAAATCCTCATTCAGACCAGGGCGCCAAATCTCGCATCCGCCGCGGCGGCTCTGGCTTTTGGCCGTCTTCGGCTCTAAAACCATTTTCAACAAACGAATTATGTATTTACAAGGCTATTTAACACTGCCCTTGAAGGATTGCCTTATGCACCAATCATATGGCAATGTGCAATGCACAATAACCACGCTTCCTGAGTGTTATTTATATCGCGGTTTCGAACAGCATCATGTCAGCTCCGCTTCCTAAAGACCTCTCCGAGCCAGTCTCGGACACTGCTCCGGTCAATTCCGAAATCGTCGTCGATGCAGGCGCTTTGCGCGCCGCCGACCTCAACGCCCGATATGGCAATCTGGATGGCCTGGAGCTGTTGCGCGTCCTGTTGACCGGAGAGCTGAAGGGCCAGATCGCTCTTGTCTCGTCGTTCGGCGCGGAATCGGCGGTGCTGCTGGCGATGGCGGCGGAAATCGACCCGGCGGTTCCGGTGGTGTTCCTCGATACCGGAAAGCTGTTCGGGGAGACGATCACCTATCGCGATAAGCTGGTGCGTACGCTGGGCTTAACCAACGTCCAGACCTATCGTCCCGACCCGATCATGGAATCCTTCCAGGATAAGCCCGGCACGCTGTGGCGCGACAATCCAGACGCATGCTGCGCGTTGCGCAAAGTCGAGCCGCTGGAGCGGGCATTGAAGCCTTTCGCCGGCTGGATCACCGGGCGCAAGCGGTTCCAGAGCACCGGCCGCGCGTCCCTGCCGATGATCGAGTCCGAAAACGGCAAGCTGAAGATCAATCCGCTGGCCAACTGGGACGCGAAGATGCTGGAGGCGGAATTCAAGCGCCGCGCGCTGCCGCGTCATCCGCTGGTTGCCGATGGATTCCTGTCGATCGGCTGCATGCCCTGCACGGACAAGGTCGCGCCCGGCGGCGACGTGCGGTCCGGCCGTTGGGCCGGTCTCGACAAGGTCGAATGCGGCATTCACCTGTCGCGCATTCCGGCGAAGCGTCCGGTCCGCGCGCCGCGCCATCTGGCCGACCTGGAAAACCAGAGCATCTATATTTTGCGCGAGGCTTTCGCCCGCACGCCGAAGCTGGCGATGCTGTGGTCCGTCGGCAAGGATAGCAATGTGCTGATCTGGCTGGCACGCAAAGCATTCTATGGCCGGGTGCCCTTTCCGGTGGTCGAACTCGACACCGGCATGGAGCTGCCGTCGGTCTATGCCTTCCGCGACCGTTATGCCGCCGAGTGGGGCCTGGACCTGCATGTCGAGAATTGCCCGCCGATCGAGACGATCGATCCCAGCCTGCCGCCCTTGGCGCGCGCTGCCGCCCGTAAGAGCGCGGGGCTAAAGGCCCTGATCCGGCGCGAGAAGCTGAACGGTGTTATCGTCGGCATCCGCCGCGACGAGCAGTCGACCCGCGCCAAGGAACGGGTCTTCTCGCCCCGCTCCAACCAGGGCGACTGGGATTTCGCCAACCAGCCGGCGGAATTCTGGGACTATTACAAGGCGCGCGTCGGCGAGGACGAGCATGTCCGCGTCCACCCGCTGCTCGGATGGACCGAACTCGACATCTGGCGTTATACCAAGGCCGAGAATATTCCGGTCGTCCCGGCCTATCTGTCGGAAGACGGCATGCGCTATCGCTCGCTGGGCGAGAGCAACATAACCCAGCCGATGGTCAGTACTGCCGCCTCGATCGATGATATCATCAAGGAACTTGAGACCACCAAGGTGCCTGAGCGTGCGGGGCGAACCATGGATCACGAGGCCGAAGACTCGTTCGAGCGGTTGCGCAACAACGGCTATATGTAATGGATGACGCGCTCGAACCGCTGCGTGTCGTCATTGTCGGCACCGCGGATCACGGCAAGTCGACTCTGATCGGCCGCCTGCTGAATGAAGCTGGTGCCTTGCCGGCAGACCGCGTCGCCGACCTGGCCGAGATCAGCCGCAAGCGCGGCGTCGAACTTGAATGGGCGTTCGTCACCGACGCACTCCAGGCCGAACGCGACGGCGGCACGACCATCGATACCAGCGAGGCGGTGTTCCGCACCGCGCGGCGCAGTTTCGTGATCATCGACGCGCCGGGGCAGGAGGAATTCCTGCGCAACATGGTGACCGGCGCGGCCTCGGCGGAACTCGCCATCGTCGTCATCGACGCGACCGAAGGTACGATGGAGCAATCGCGCCGTCATCTTTATCTGTTGACCCTCCTCGGCGTTCGCCGGCTGATCGTCGTCGTCAACAAAATGGACAAGGTCGACTACTCGTCGGACTGCTTCGCCGCGGCCGCTGATCAGGTACGCCGGTATTTGCAGCAGATCGGCATCGCCGCCACCGCGATCATTCCGATTGCAGCCAAGAATGGCCATATGATTGCCGAACGTCCGCCGGCTTTGTCCTGGTATCACGGCCCGACCTTGATGGAGGCGCTGGACCGGCTTGAGCCGGACCCGATCGCGCCCGACGTGCTGGCGCTGCGCTTCACTGTCCAGGATATTTATAAGTTCGATGAGCGGCGCATCCTCGCAGGCCGGGTTGAAAGCGGTGTGCTGAGGGTTGGGGATGCGCTGGCCTTTTCGCCGGGCGGATCGGTCGCCCGTGTGGCCTCGATCGAGGATTGGAACCGTGCGATTCCGCGCCACACCGCGTCGGCTGGGGAGTCGATCGGTATTACGTTGGACCAGCGCGCCTTCGTCGAGCGCGGCCATGTCGCATCTTTGGCATCCGAACCGCTACGCCCGGCCCGCCGGCTGACTGTCCGGCTGTTCTGGCTCGCCGCCGATCCGCTAACCGTCGGGCGCAGCCTGACGCTGCAGCTGGCGGCGGGCCAATATCGCGCCAAGGTCTGGTCCATCGAATCGGTGATCGACCTGCACACGCTGGAAAAGCGGCAGGTCGAACGCGTTCTGACCAACCAGGTTGCCGAAATTATATTGGAAGCCGCCGATCCGATTCCGGTCGACAGGTTCACCGCCCTCCCCCGCACGGGGCGGATCGTGCTCACCGATGCCGGCGAGGCGCTCGGCGGTGCGATCGTGCTCGATACCGTCGAAGCCGAGGCGAACGCCCAATCCGATGCAATGTATACCGGTGTAACCCGTTACGAGCGGGAACGCCGGAACCGTCATCGTGGCGCCGTTCTTTGGCTGACCGGGCTGCCCGGTTCGGGCAAGTCGACGCTGGCCGCGGCGCTCGAACGGGCTCTGTTCGAAGGCGGCATGCATTCCGTCGTGATCGATACGCATCTGATCCGCCGGGGCCTGTCGAACGATCTCGGCTTCGCGCCGGACGACCGCACGGAAAATACCCGACGCGTGGCGGAAATGGCGAAGCTGCTGGCGGATGCCGGCAACATCGCCATCGCTGCGCTGGTTTCGCCGCTGAAGAGCGACCGCGACTTGGCGCGCGCGATCGTCGGCGAGGGGTTTGCCGAAATTTATATTCGCGCCGATCTGGCGTTATGCGAGGCGCGCGACCCCAAGGGCTTGTATGCCCGGGCGCGGCGCGGCGAGATCAAATTCTATGCCGGGGTGGACGCGGTTTACGAACCGCCGGTCATACCCGACCTCACGATCGACACCGGCAAACTGGATGTAGCGGAGGCGGTCGACCAGTTGGTCGGTTTCGTCGATGCCCGGTTCCACGATCCTCGGATCGACCAAAAGATGGTCGAACCGGAATGGAGCGTGTGATGAGAACAGCCCACAGCGCATAACACCCGAAACCGCAAGGTTCCGGTATTCTGACCATTGAGAGACGATGCCGATGATTTTTTCGACACGCCGCCCGATAGCCGTGCTGGCGCTGTGCCTCGCGGCCTTGCTCTGCCTTCCGACCGGGCACGCCCGCGCCGGCACGACGCTGCTCAACGTGTCTTATGACCCGACGCGCGAGTTCTATGTCGCGTACAACATCGCCTTCGCCGCATATTGGAAGAAACAGACCGGTGAGGATGTAACCGTCGAGCAATCGCATGGCGGTTCCGGCAAGCAGGCCCGCGCGGTGATCGATGGCCTTGAGGCTGATGTCGTAACGCTGGGCATCCCGACCGATGTCGATGCCATCGCAAATGCCGGGCTGATCGCCAAGGATTGGGTAAAGCGCCTGCCGCAGGACAGTACGCCCTATACCTCGACGATCGTCTTCCTGGTGCGCAAGGGCAACCCCAAGGGCATCAAGAATTGGGACGACCTGATCCATGCCGGTGTGTTGGTGATTGCGCCCAACCCCAAGACCTCGTCCGGCGGACAGATGGCCTATCTGGCGGCTTATGGCTGGGCGCTCGATCAATTCGGTGGCGATGCCGTCAAGGCCAAGGATTATATCGCCAAGCTTTATAAAAACGTGCCGGTGCTCGACAGCGGGGCGCGCGGTTCGACGGTAACCTTTACTCAGCGTGGCGTCGGCGACGTGCTGCTTGCCTGGGAGAACGAGGCGTTTCTGGCGAAGCAGGAAGCAGGGGGCGACACGTATGAGATCGTCGTTCCGCCGGAAAGCGTACTGGCGCAGCCCTCGGTCGCGGTAGTCGACGACGTGGTGGATCGCAACGGCCACCGCAAGATCGCCGAGGCTTACCTCAATTATCTCTATAGCGACGAAGGCCAGGATATCGCGGCCAAGTGGTTCTACCGCCCGCGCTCGGCGGCGGTTGCGGCGCGCTACGCCGCGCGGTTTCCGGCGCTTAAGCTGTTCACGGTACCCGAGAAGTTCGGCAACTGGGCTCAAGCGAAGGCAACTCACTTCGCCGATGGCGGCGTGTTCGACCAAATCTATCGGCCGGGTGCGCAATGACGGCCGTGGCAATGCGCAGTCCATTCCGGCGTTGGAGCGTGCTGCCGGGCTTCGGCCCGGCTCTTGGTTTCACAATGTTCTATCTTTCGGTGATCGTGCTGATCCCGCTGGCGGCCCTGTTCATCAAGGCATCCGGCCTGGATTGGACGACGATCTGGGGCATTCTGACCAATTCCCGGGTGATCGCGGCGTTCCGGCTGACCTTCCTGGCGTCCGCAGCGGCTGCCGCGGTCAATACGATCTTCGGTCTGGTGATCGCCTGGCTGCTGGTACGTTACCGATTCTGGGGGCGGCGTCTGGTCGATGCGCTGGTCGATTTGCCCTTCGCCCTGCCGACGGCGGTGGCCGGCGTCGCGCTGTCGGCATTGACTGCGCAAAACGGCTGGGTCGGGTCGCTGTTCGCGCCGCTTGGCATCAAGATCGCCTATGCCGTGCCCGGCATCGTCATCGCGTTGATCTTCGTCGGCCTGCCCTTCGTGGTGCGGACGGTGCAGCCGGTGCTGCAGGATCTTGAGCCCGAACTGGAAGAGGCGGCGGCGACGCTTGGCGCCGACCGCTGGACGACGTTCAGCCGCGTCACGTTTCCCGCATTGGCGCCGGCATTGCTAACCGGCTTCGCTCTCGCCTTCGCGCGGGCGATCGGCGAATACGGCTCGGTCATCTTCATCGCCGGCAACCGTCCGGGCCTGACTGAGATCGTGCCGCTGCTGATCGTCATCAAGCTTGAGGAGTTCGACTATCGCGGGGCATCGGTCATTGCCGTCGCCTCGCTGTTGATCTCTTTCGCGCTCCTGATCGTAATCAATGTCCTGCAACGCTGGCTCGGGGGTCGGCATGGCCGAGGCTAAATCTGACCGTCCCGCGCTGCGCGACCCCCGCTGGGCACGGCTAGCGATCTTTGTCGGCGGAATCGGCTTTTTGATTCTGTTCGTCGTCTTGCCTCTCGCGACCGTCGTGGCCGAGGCCTTCGCCAAGGGCGTCGGCGTCTACCTGAAATCACTGAACGATCCGGACACAGTATCCGCCATCCATATGACGCTGAGCGTAGCGGCGATCGCTGTACCGCTGAACTGCATCTTCGGCGTTGCCGCAGCCTGGGCCTTCGGCAAGTTCGAATTTCGCGGCAAGGCGATCCTGCTTTCGCTGATCGATCTGCCGTTCTCGGTTTCGCCGGTCATCGCTGGTATGGTCTTCCTGCTGGTCTTCGGCCTGCAAGGCTGGTTCGGCGGCTGGCTGCGCGAACATCACATCAAGATCGTCTTCGCCTTGCCGGGCCTGGTGCTGGCGACGATCTTCGTGACCCTGCCGTTCGTTGCGCGCGAACTGATTCCGCTGATGCAGGAGCAGGGTGCTGATGAGGAGGAGGCGGCCCGTATGCTGGGCGCCGGCGGCTTCCGGATATTCTGGAGCATCACGCTGCCGAACATCAAATGGGCGCTGCTCTATGGCGTTTTGCTGTGTAACGCTCGCGCGATGGGTGAGTTTGGGGCGGTGTCGGTGGTATCCGGCCATATCAGGGGCCTGACCAACACGCTGCCGCTTCAGGTCGATATATTATACAATGAATATAACATGGTCGCCGCGTTCGCGACCGCCTCGCTGCTCGCCGGGCTTGCGCTGGTCACCTTGACCGCCAAGTCCTTCCTTGAATGGCGATATGCGGATCAGCTCGCGTTGACGCGGCGATGAGGACCTCATGACGATTGAAATCAACAACGTTTTTAAAACGTTCGGCACCTACGAAGCGCTCAAGGGCGTGAGCCTCAGGGTTGAGGACGGCGAACTGATGGCGCTGCTCGGCCCATCGGGCTCCGGCAAGACGACATTGCTGCGCATTATCGCCGGCCTGGACAACCCGGATTCCGGCAAAGTGCTGATCCATGGCCAGGATCTCAGCAAACAGGCGGTCCGCGACCGGCGCGTCGGCTTCGTCTTCCAGCATTACTCGCTATTCAAGCATATGTCGGTGTTCGAGAACGTGGCCTTCGGCCTGCGTGTCCGCCCCCGCGACCAGCGGCCGAGCGACGACGAGATTAAACGCCGGGTGAACGAGCTTCTCGGCTTGGTACAGCTCGACCGCATGGCGGCACGTTACCCGCAGCAGCTGTCCGGCGGCCAGCGGCAGCGCGTGGCCCTGGCTCGCGCCTTGGCCATCGAGCCCAAGGTGCTACTGCTGGACGAACCGTTCGGCGCGCTGGACGCCCGTGTGCGCAAGGAGCTGAGAACCTGGGTGCGCAAGCTGCACAAGGAAATCAACGTCACCAGCGTGTTCGTCACCCACGACCAGGAAGAGGCGCTCGAACTGGCCGACCGGGTCGCCATCATGAATGTGGGGTTGATCGAACAGGTAGCGAGCCCGACCGAGGCTTACGACCGGCCGGCCACCAGCTTCGTCTCCGAATTCCTGGGTTTCGCCAACCGGATCGACTGCAAAGTCCACAACGGCATGGCACGTGTCGGCGGGTTCGACGTTCCGGTCGATTTCGGAACCTATAGCGGCGACGCTGTCGCTTTCGTCCGGCCGCACCAGATCGGCATCGCCAAGCCCAATGGGCACGACATCGCCCGCGCAACCATCGATTCCATCATTGCGCTCGGCCCAACCGCGCGCGTCGATCTGACATTCGGGGACGGTCGGCTCGAGGTGCTGATCGACCGCGAAGAATTGACCGAGCTCGGGCTAACGGTGGGCGACCCTTGCGCGGTCACGATTTCGCGTGCCCACGTCTACAAGACCGCTTAATGATTAGCGACGCGGTTCGACGTTCTCCGCGCCGGCTCGGGTCCCGCCGAGCTTTTCATTCCCCTCGCTTTTACGCGGCGGGCGATCGTGGTTTCCGGTGTGCTGCTGATCGGCGATAGGCGATAAGTCGGCCGCCTTCTGGCTCTCACTCTTTTGATCCTTCTGCATAATGCTATCCTCGACAATGCCTGATCATAGTCCCAATGATCGGAACGCCGACGGGTTCCATGAATGACCGATCTGCCGACCTTCGATGATGTCACGCGCGCCGCGGAACGCCTGCGCGGGATTGCCGTTCGTACGCCTCTCCTGCGGTCAGACGCTCTCGACGCGCTGAGCGGCGGACGGATCCTGTTGAAGGCCGAGACGCTGCAGCGGACCGGCTCTTTCAAGATTCGCGGGGCCTTCAACCGGCTGAAGCAATTGGTTGAGACGGGCCAAGACAAGGGCGGCGTCGTCGCTTTTTCCTCCGGCAACCACGCGCAGGGGGTTGCCGCGGCGGCCGGGCTGTTGGGTATCAAGGCTGCGATCGTGATGCCGAGCGATGCCCCGGCGCTCAAAATCGAGAACACGCGCCGGCTGGGCGGCGAGGTCATTCTCTACGACCGCTGGAGCCAGGATCGCGAGGCGATTTCCGCCTCGGTCGCGGCGGAACGCGGCGCCGTCATCGTACCGTCGTTCGACGATGCCGGCATCATCGCGGGGCAGGGGACGGTTGGGCTGGAAATGGCCGCCGACGCGGAGACGCTGGGCCTACCGCTGGACGCCGTCTATGTCCCGGCCAGCGGCGGCGGATTGGCGGCGGGCATCGGTCTGGCGTTGACAGGCCTCAGCCCGCGAACCACGGTTTACACGGCGGAACCGGCCGGGCTGGACGACCACGCTCGCTCGTTGAAGGTCGGCGAGCGGCTGGCGAACGATCCCGCGGCACGTTCGATTTGTGACGCCCTGCTGGCGCCGAGCCCAGGCCGCCTGACATTCGTACTGAACAAGGCAAAACTCAGCGGCGGCGTGATCGCAACCGACGACGAAGTCCTGCGTGCAATGGCGTTCGCCTTCACTGCAATGAAACTGGTGGTCGAGCCGGGTGGCGCCGTCGCGCTCGCGGCCTTGCTGGCAGGCCGCATCGATGCACGCGACCGGACGGTCGGCATCGTCCTCTCCGGCGGCAATGTCGCGCCGGATTTGTTTGCCCAGGCCCTCGCCCAGGCGCGGTGAACGGTTTAGCCGCCCAGCGTCCGGCGCAGCAACTCGATATCCTCGGCAAAGCCGGGATCCATCGCCATCAGCTCTTCGACCTTGCGGACCGCATGGATAACGGTCGTATGATCGCGGCCACCGAACTTGCGCCCGATCTCCGGCAGCGACCGTTGGGTTAGTTGCTTGGCCAGGAACATGGCGACTTGGCGAGGCCGGGCGACGGTGCGCGCGCGGCGGTCGGAATGCATGTCCGCGACACGCATGTTGAAATGCTCGGCTACCTTGCGCTGAATCTCGTCGATCGTGACGCGGCGATCATGCGCACGTAGCAGGTCGCGCAACAGGTCCTGCGTCGTCTCGATAGTGATCGGCCGCTTCACCAGATCGGCATGGGCGACGATGCGATTCAGCGCCCCCTCCAGTTCGCGCACGTTCGACGTGATCTTGTGCGCCAGGAACTCCATGACCTTGCCCGGTACTTCGGTCCGATAGGCGTCGGCCTTCGCGTGCAGGATGCCCAGGCGCAGTTCATAGGTCGTCGGGTGGATGTCGGCGACCAGACCCCAGCCGAGGCGCGAGCGCAGGCGTTCTTCCATGCCCTCCAGGTCGGATGGGCTCTTGTCGGCCGAGATCACGATCTGGCGGTTCTGATCGACCAGTGCGTTGAAGGTGTGGAAGAATTCTTCCTGCGTCGAATCCTTGTTGCCGCAGATGAACTGGATGTCGTCGATCATCAGAACATCGACGGAGCGGAACTGCTCCTTGAAGGCCATGGTGTCCTTGAAGCGCAGGGCCCGGATGAACCGGTACATGAATTGTTCGGCGGACAGGTACAGCACCTTCCGCTTGGTCTTGCGCTTGCTGATCTGCCAGGCGATGGCGTGCATCAAATGCGTCTTGCCCAGCCCGACCCCGCCATAAAGGAACAGGGGGTTGAATGGCACGCTTTCGGACTCCGCCACTCGGCGCGCGGCGGCATGTGCAAATTCGTTCGGCTTGCCGACGACGAAATTGTCGAATGTGCAGCGCGGGTCCAGCCCGCTGGTGTCCATCGGCTCACCGGCGTCGGGACCGTCCACCCTTGCTGCCCGGCGCGGGGTCGCTGCGCGCGGCCGTGCCGGCGCCACTTCCGGCTCGGGTAGGGCGTCGAGATCGCTGCCGAACGAAACCGCTTCCGGTTCGGGTATGTCGCTCAGACCGGGCACGACTGTAAAGTCGATGCCGGTCACCTCGGGATTTTCCTGCCCCCAGAACGACAGGATGCTGTCGGCGAATTCTTTGACGATCCAGTCCCGCATGAATTTGGTCGGCAGAGAAAGCGATACTTCGCCTCCATCAATGCCGACGACGGTCAAATGCTGCAGCCAGCTCCGCAACGCGGCGTCACCGAACTCACCGCGCAGCCTGGCGAGAACCCGTGTCCATTCCTGCTCAAGATTGCCCGACATCCCTGCTCCGCTCTTCCCGATCCGCGCCTGCTTCTGCGGCTCGTTCTCGCCAAATTGTCCTGACATGCCAGCCAATCGTTTCTCCTTAGCCCCTCGGGCGATGATAATTTGGAAGAAGCGCGCATTTCGCATGAATAGACGAAAAAACGCGGTGCTGGCCCCCGCACGGGATGTTTTACTGGGTGCGGGTAGGTGACTGTATCCAGCCAACTTGAATGCGGCAAGCAGATTGAATCGGGAACACAGAAAATAATTTTTCTGTACGACCGAGCACAAATAAAAAGGCGCCACAATGGGCGCCTTTTCAGGACGATTACTTCGTGAATATTATAGGATCATTTAGCCGGGCTTGCCAAGCGGAAAGAATCCAAAATGGGGTCAGGCCATCGCCTTAATGCGCGCCGTCAAACGCGACAGCTTGCGCGATACCGTGTTGATGTGGATCACGCCACGGGTCGTGCCGCGCTGCAGTTCAGGCTGGGCCAGCTTGAACTCGGCCTGGGCGGCGGCCTTGTCACCGGAACCGATCGCGACCTCGACCCGCTTCAGGAACGTGCGGATACGCCCGACACGGCTGGTGTTCACTTCTGCGCGACGCGCATTGCTGCGGATACGCTTCTTTGCCGACTTGTGGTGCGCCATTTAAATCGATCTCAAATTGCTGTCGCGCCTGCCAGTGGCCGGTCGCGGAAGGGCGGGACAATACAGATTTTGGGTTGTGCGCGTCAAGGCGGCCGGTCAAGATTCTTGACGGTTTGTTTCAGTCATCGATTCTTGAAGGCCGGAGTCCGTTTTTCGGCGAACGCGGACATGCCTTCTTTACGATCTTCCAGGGCAAAAGTCGAATGGAAGACCCGCCGTTCGAACAGCACACCCTCCGCCAAAGTTGTCTCATAGGCGCGGCCCACCGCCTCCTTCGCCATCAGCACTACCGGGCGCGACAGGCTGGCGATCTTCGCCGCTACCTTGATCGCCTCGTCGACCAGTCCGTCCGCCGCCACAATCCGGCTGACCAGCCCAGCGCGTTCCGCCTCGGCCGCGTCCATCATGCGGCCCGTCAGCACCATCTCCATCGCCTTGGACTTGCCGACGAAACGGGTCAGGCGCTGCGTGCCCCCGGCGCCCGGGATCGTGCCGATCGTGATCTCGGGCTGGCCGAACTTTGCGCTGTCGGCCGCCAGGATGAAATCGCACATCATCGCCAGTTCGCAGCCGCCGCCCAGCGCGAACCCGGCAACCGCCGCGATGATCGGCTTGCGCACGGTGGACGCGCGCTGCCAATTCTCGGAAATGAAGCCGCCCAGATAGACGTCCATATAATCCAGGCCGGCCATCTCCTTAATGTCGGCGCCGGCCGCGAAGGCGCGTTCGCTGCCGGTCAGCACCATCGCGCCGATCGCATCGTCCTTCTCAAACGCGTCCAGCGCCTGGGTCAGTTCGTTCATCAACGCATCGCACAGCGCGTTCAGCGCCTTCGGACGGTTAAGGCGGATTAGGCCGACGGCGCCGTGCGTTTCGACGAGGATGTTCTCGTAGGTCATGGTTCTTCCCAGTCTCAGAATGTGATTACGCTTAGCCTATCGCTGTTTGCGCGGGCAATAGAAGGTCGACCGACCGGACTGCACGATCCGCGCGATGCCGCCGGTTTTGCCGACGTCGCAGGTGCAGCCGGGGCAGGCTTCGCCCTCCCGGTCATAGACGGCGAAACTGTGCTGGAAATAGCCCAGTTCGCCGTTGTGATGCATGAAGTCGCGTAAGGTCGACCCGCCGGCGGCAATCGCCGCGTTCAGCACCTCGCGGATGGCCTGGACCAGCCGCTCGGCGCGGGCGCCCTTGATGGTGCCCGCCAGCCGTGTCGGACTGATCCCCGACTGGAACAAAGCCTCGCAGACATAGATGTTGCCCAAGCCCGCCACCACGCGCTGATCCAGCAGGGCTGCCTTGATCGGCGTATTCTTGCCTGCGATCCGTTCTGCCAGCGTCGGCCCGTCGAATGCATTCCCCAGCGGCTCGGGGCCCAGCCCGGCGAATAATTTATGCTCATCCAGGCGCGCGGCTTCGGTCATCGCCACCAGACCGAAACGCCTTGGGTCGTTCAGCACATGATCGACCCCGTCGTCGGCGGTCAGCACCAGATGGTCGTGCGGCAGCAGCGGCAGGCTGGGATCGTGGCGGAAAATGAAGCGACCCGACATGCCCAGATGCACGATCAAAATATTGCCGTCATCCAGCGTCAGCAGGATGTACTTTGCGCGCCGGCCGACATGGATCACCCGCCGTCCGGTCAGGCGCTTGACGAGGTTCTCGGGGAACGGGATGCGCAGATTCGCCCGGTTCTGAAGGACCTTGGTGATCACGCGGCCCTCAAGCGTGGACTGCAGACCGCGCGCGACGGTTTCGACTTCGGGCAATTCGGGCATGGCCGCTTTTATGCAGCCTGCCGGTCTTCAAGAAAAGACATGTCCTTGGCGTGGCATGCGTTATGGTATTCAATCGCTAACGAATCATGCCGCAAAGGGAGTTCCGTAGATGGCCGAAGCGATCGTTGCCCAGAAATCCCCATACCCCATCGCCGTCGAGGCCGGGAAATCCTATTATTGGTGTTCCTGCGGGAAGAGTGCATCGCAGCCGTTTTGCGACGGTTCGCACAAGGGCTCCGAATTCTCTCCGATGATGTACAAGGCGGATGCGTCCAAGACTCTTTATTTCTGCGGCTGCAAGGCGACTGCGAACGCACCGTTCTGCGATGGGCGGCACGCGAAACTTTAGCGTTGATGCGGGCGCTCGGCCCGCCTTCGTCCAATATTCCCGCGCCGACCGAAGCCGGCGGACTTTCAATTCTGAAATGCTGATCGATCTCGTCATCATCCTGTTGCTGTTCATGGCGAACGGCCTGTTTGCCATGGCGGAAATGGCGATCATCGCCGCACGCCGGGTCCGCCTTGAGGCGCGGGCGGAAACCGGCAGCCGCGGTGCGCGTGCGGCGCTTCGCCTGTCGCGGCAACCTGGCCGCTTCCTCTCGACCGTCCAGGCCGGCGTTACATTGATCGGCATCGTTACAGGCGCGCTGTCGACCACCGCAATCACCGCGCCGATTGCGATCGTCCTGCGCACGATCACCTGGATTCCGCCGGCATTGAACGCCGGCATCGCCTTCGCCCTCGGCGTTGCCCTGACGACGTACCTGTCACTGATCATCGGCGAGTTGGTTCCGAAACAAATCGCGCTCCGGCGCGCCGAGGCGATCGCTGTCATGGTCGCGCGGCCGCTGGCTGTCATATCGAAAGTCATCTTGCCGGCCGTCTGGCTGCTGGACGTGACGACCCGGTTGGTTTTGACGCTGATCGGGATGCAGCGGGTGCAAAAAGAAATGGTCAGCGAGGAAGAGGTTCGGACGCTGATCGCCGAGGGCACCCAGAGCGGCGTGTTCCACCCGTCGGAAGAGGCAATGGTGGGGCGGGTGCTGCGGTTCGCAGACCGTCCGGTGCGGTCCATTATGACGCCGCGCGCCGACGTCATCTGGATCGATCCCAACGCCACCCGGGACGAGATCGCCCATATCATCGCGGAAAGCCGTCATACGCGGCTGCCGGTCGGAAGCGCCGGTGGGGAACATTTCGTCGGCGTCGTCCATGTGCGCGATCTGCTGGCGCGAGTCCTGGCGGGCGAGACGCTCGATCTCAACGCCGTCGTGACTCCGGCGCCGGCGGTCTATGTGTCCATCCCGGTGTTGCGGACGCTGGAAATCCTGCGCCAGTCGGGTTCGCGCATGGCCTTGGTCGTCGATGAATATGGCGGCCTGGAGGGGATCATTACGCTGACCGACGTGCTGGAGGCGATTGTCGGCGAACTTCCGGAGGCCGGCCGTGGCGAGGGGCCGGGGATCGTCGACGGCAAGGACGGCGATCTGATCGTCGACGGTTTGGTCGCGATCGAGGACATCAAGCTTAGGCTGGGTCTGCAGGCTTTACCCGGCGAGGACGATGTCACGACCATCGGCGGTTTCGTATTGACCGCGCTTGGCCGTCTGCCGAAACCCGGAGACCGGGTCGATTATGCCGGCTATTGCTTCGAGGTACTGAGCATGACCGCGCGGCGCGTGGACAAATTGCGCATCGGCGGCGGCCCTGAGCCGCTGGCTGAGGATGAAGGGGGTTAGTTAGCGGGCTGCTGGTCGCCGTTGGCGTCCGCCTTGCCGGTTAGTTTCGCCCAGAACGCCTTCACGGTATCGCGCATTTTGTCGCCCGTGACTTTGGCTTTTTCGATGACGGCCATGACGTTTTCCGACGGCTTGAAACTGTCCTTGATCTTGTCTTCGACCATCTGCTTGACAGTATCGGGGCTCAGTTTCTTAAGGGCGTCGTGATCCTCGTCGCTCATCTGGTCCCATTTGGCCTGAAGCTCAGTTCGCACGCTATCCGGCAGCCCGGCGAAAGCTGTGCGCGCATCTTGCGCGTTCATATGCGACAGGCCGTCGACGCCCCGCTGTTCAAGCTGCCGCATCAACGCGTCGCGCGCCTCGGGGGACAGGCTTTGGAATTCCTTGTTCAGCTTGTCGATCGACATCTCCAAAGCCGATTTGCTGTCGGTTTGGCCGCCATTGCTCGCATCGGGCTGGTCGGCGGCGCGCACCGGTGCGGCTGAAACCGACACCGCGATCAGGGCGAGCCCGAGTGCGGCATTTCGAAGGGTCGACATCATCCCATTACCTTTCCTCTACAGGCAGAATGCTGCTTTGGCCCTTCTTGATACGTTTTTAGACGATTTACCAGGAAATCCGTGCGCCGTGCTGCCTCAATCGCGTCGTGCGCGCTATGCGTCCGTAATGGGGGCTGGCGAAATATGCCAGTTGCGATAGCTTGGATTTCGCAATGCCGGACGTCAACCATCCCCCCGCGTTACAGATCGAGGCGCTGACCAAAAGCTTCGGTGCGCTCGAAGTCCTGGGTGGCGTGTCGATGACCGCGCACGACCATGATGTGGTCGCAATCCTCGGCAGCAGCGGGTCGGGCAAATCGACGTTGCTCCGTTGCATCAATCTTCTGGAGACGCCGGACAGCGGAAACATCTGGATCGAGGGTGAACTGATCCGCGTGGAGCGGAAAGATGGAACCGCGGTGCCGGCGGATCGCCGCCAAGTCGAGCGGATCCGACGCCGAGTTGCGATGGTGTTCCAGCAATTCAATCTGTGGGCTCACAAGACGGTCCTTCAAAATGTCACGCTGGCGCCGATCCACGTCCTCAAGCTCGACCGCAAGACCGCGCTGGCGCGGGCCGAGGCCATGCTTGCCAAGGTGGGCGTGGCCGACAAATGCGGCGCCTACCCGGCGCAGCTTTCCGGCGGGCAGCAACAACGTGTTGCGATCGCCCGGGCGTTGGCGATGGAACCGGACCTCATGCTGTTCGATGAGCCGACCTCGGCGCTCGACCCGGAATTGGTCGGCGAAGTTCTGAAGGTTATCCGCGACTTGGCCGCCGAGGGACGCACTATGGTGCTGGTGACCCATGAAATGAATTTCGCCCGCGATGTCGCCAGCAAGGTGGTGTTCCTGCATAAGGGCAAGGTCGAGGAAGAAGGACCGCCGGCGTCGGTGTTTGGAAACGCGCAATCGGCGCGCATACGTCAATTCCTCAGCGGCAATCGCGACCGAATATAGGGAAGCAAGATGCGATTTTTGCACATATCGCTGTTCGTTGTGCTTGCGGTCCTGGCGACATCCGTCCGCCCCGCCGCAGCCGACTCCGGCGAACTCAGGATCGGGACCGAGGGCGCCTATCCGCCGTTCGAATTTCGCGATGCCAGCGGGCAGATGAAAGGGTTCGATATCGATGTCGGCAACGCGCTCTGCGCCGAACTCAAGGTCAAGTGCACCTTCTTGCCGCAGGATTTCGACGGGCTGATCCCCGCGCTGAAGGCGGGAAAGATCGACATCATAATCTCGTCGATGTCGATGACGCCCGCGCGGGCGAAGATCATCGACTTCACCAAGCCCTATTACGTGTCGCCCAGCCAGTTCGTCGCTCTCAAGAATTCGGGCATTACCGACGATCCCCAAACCCTGGCGGGCAAGACCGTCGCCGTGCAGAGCGGCACGATTCACCAAGCCTATCTTGAGCAAAACCTGCCGGACATCGCGGAAAAATCCTACACCACGATCCAGGAGGCCGAGCTCGACCTGGAGTCCGGCCGGGTCGATGCGTTCTTAGTGGATAAGCTGATCGCCTATGACTGGCTGGTGAAAACCGGCAACGCCAAAGGCTTCGACTATGTCGGCAAACCGCTGACTGGGCCGCTGGTCACCGGGCAGATCGCGATCGGGCTTAAAAAGGGCGACACGGCGACGAAGACCAAGCTCGACGCGGCGATCGACATGCTTTTGGCGTCGCCGGATTACGACAAGATGTCCGGAGTGTATTTCCCCTTCAGCATCCGGCCCTGACGCCGTCCGCCGCGTATGCCGAACCTTGCCGGATACGGACCACAGCTTCTCGCCGGCGCGGCCGTTACGCTTGAATTGGCATTGGCCACATTGGCGCTGGGCCTGATACTGGGCCTGGCGGGCGCCGCGGGGAAACTGTCGCCGCGGCGTTGGATCAGCCGCCCCGTCACGCTCCTTCTCAATCTTCTGCGCGGCGTGCCCGAATTCCTGATCCTGCTGATTGTCTATTTCGGCGCGGCTGAGTGGCTGGGGGACGATCTGGCGCCCGGTCCGTTCGGCGCCGGTGTCTTCGCGCTGGGCATCGTCTTCGGCGCCTATGCTTCGGAGACCTTCCGTGGGGGGTTCCTGTCCGTGCCGGCCGGGCAAATCGAGGCGGCGCGGGCATTCGGCATGACGCCGCTCCAGACTTTTTTCCTGGTGCGGCTGCCGCAGGCCTGGCGGGTCGCCCTGCCGGGTATCGGCAATCTGTGGCAGGGTCTGGTCAAGGACACATCGCTCGTCTCGGTGGTCGGGCTGGAGGAACTGCTGCGCAAGACCCAAATCGCGGCGCAGGTCACCAAGGACCCATTTCCGTTCTATCTGTCGGCGATGGCGATCTATCTCGCCATCGTCACGCTCTCCAATCCGCTCTTTGCCTGGGCGGAACGGCGGGCAAGCCGAGGCGTGCGGCCGTGAGTTTCCTGTCGGACTTCGCCGATCTCCTCATCGACAACCAGCAGGCCTTTCTGCGTGGCATCGGCTTGACGCTCGAACTTCTGGTGCTGTCCACGATCATCGCGTTGTTGCTGGCGGTGCCGCTGGCCCTGATGCGAACATCGCGGAACCGGCTCTTCAGCCGCTTTGCCTACAGCTATATGTACCTGTTCCGCGGCACGCCGCTGCTGACGCAGCTTTTCCTGATCTATTACGGCCTGGCGCAGTTCGGTGCCGTACGGCACTCGGTCCTGTGGCCGATCCTGCGCGAGCCCTGGCCATGCGCGCTGATCGCTCTCTCTCTTAACATGGCGGCCTATGTCGCGGAGGCATTGCGCGCAGGCATACTGGGTGTGCCCGCCGGCGAACGCGAGGCGGCCGTGGCGATGGGCATGACGCCGTTCCAGCTGAACCGCCTGGTCGTGCTGCCCCGCGCCTTCCGGATCGCGCTGCCGGGCCTCGGCAACGAGGTCGTGGTGCAGATGAAATCGACCGCGCTGATCAGCACGATCACGCTGCTGGATCTCACCGGCGTCGCCCGCCGGATCGAGGCCCGCACCTATTCGACAGACGCCCTGTTCGTCGCCGGCATCGTCTATGTCGTGCTGACCTATACAATCAGCCGCCTATTCCGCCTCGCCGAGTGGCGGATGAACCGTTACCTGGTACGCTAGAGCTGCGGCCCGGCCCTCGGATGATGTATCGGCCGGGGGACAGGCCGAATTGACGCGCAAAAGCGGTTCCAAAAGCCGACATGCTCTTATAGCCGCAATCGAGCGCCGTATTGGTCACGCTCGCTCCGGCCGCCAATCGCGCCACCGCATAGATCATGCGCGCTTGTTGCCGCCAGGCCTCGAGCGTAAGCCCCGTCTCGCGGACGAATAGGCGCTGCAATGTTCTGAGGCTGGCGCCGCAGCTTTTCACCAAGATCGGGAGATCGCGGCAATCGTCAGGATGTAGTTGCCAATGCTCCGCTAACCGAAGGGCGCGCGTGTCGCGCGGGAGCGGCAGCATAAGATTTTCATGCTCGGCGGCGGTGAGAAGGTCGACGAGCAAGCCGGCAAGCCGATCGTGCTCCGCGCGGCCCTTTGTCAACATTCCAAGCCGCAAGATGTGGAAGATCAGTTCCCGCAGGAGTGGCGCGACCTCCAGCACGTAGGGCAACGTCGGCAGCGATGCGGCGCGGGGCATATCGACATAAAGCGTGCGCATCGCCACCTCGCCCAGCATGGCGATGGCATGCCGGATACCGGCCGGCAACCAGATGGCCCGCGTCGGCGGGATAAGCCACGCCGCGTCGTCCGTTGCGACCCGCATCACACCGGAGGATGCGAAGACCAACTGCCCCCAACCATGATGATGCGCTGGAAGAACTGTGCCTGCGGGATAACCGGCCGCCAGGGTCCGTATCTCAAGCCCGTCACCGCTCGCGTTCAATCGAATATTCCGGGGTGGTACTGCATGGCGCCCACCAGATTGCCTTCGCTGTCCTCGAAATAGATCAACTCGCCGACGCCTTCAATCCGATAAGGCGGCATGACGATCCTACCTCCGGCCGCCTCGACCGCAGCGATTGTCGCGCGAATGTCCTCGACGCCGAAACTTGCCTCATAGCCTATCATGCGCTTTCCAGGGATGAGTTCGCGCCGTTCCTGGAGTGCGCCCAGAAGACTGGATCCGGCGTTTTTCACTTGATAAAAGCCGGGCGGTCCCCATGCATCGAATGTCCATCCGAAGACGTCCTCATAGAAGCTCTTCGCGCGTGGAACATTGTCGGCATTGATCGCGAAATGGCGAAATGTTGCAGGCATTGCAAACTCCTTCTCTGCTGGAGAATAAGTCAGCATTAGCACGACGGACAGGTGGCGTGCTTGCGGTAACACGCCAGACATTACCTGTCACGCGCCACTCGGGGCTTCGATAAGCAAACCGCCGGCTGGCCGAGAGACCCGCCGTCAGACCTGCTCGGCGACCTTGGTGGCGGCCGGCTTGACCCGCCAAGTGAAGACGGACGTCATCGCATAGTTCCAGACCGAACCCAGCAAGCCCCCGGCGATGCCGGCCACCCACCAGGTCTGGCTGTCTTCCATATACAAGGCCGACGCGACGCCGATATTGCTCAGCGCGCCGATGCTGCAGATGATCGCGAAGCTGAAAAAGCCATAGACGAAGCGCATGCCCTTCAGCCGCTGGTCGCGATAGGTGATGACGTTGTTCAGCCAATAGTTGAAAACCATCGCAATCGCCGTCGCGATGCTCTGCGCCTGGGCGAAGGCCAGCCCCTGCGACTTGTAGCCGAACCACAGCACGATGAAATGGACCAGAAGGCCGAACGTGCCGACGCCGAGATACATCAGGAAGCGCACGGGCACATAAGCGCCCAGCATCTTGTCCAGCAGCAGCATGGCGTATTCCCAGGCCACCATGGTGTCGAGCTTGCTCTCGCCCTTGATCCGCGAGCCGAAGGTGAAGGGCAGCTCAACCGCCTTCAGCGGCGTCGGCGACGAGGCGAAGATATCCAACAGGATCTTGAAGCCCTTGGCCGAGAGGTGGCGGACGACGCGCTCGAACACGTCCCGGCGCAGCATGAAGAAGCCGCTCATCGGATCGCTCAAGTCCTGCTTCACGATCAGGCGGGCGAGCCTTGCGCCGGCTTTGCTGATCTTGATGCGGTTGGCGGCGAACTCGCCGACGTCGCCGCCGGGAACGAAACGGCTGCCGACGACAATCTCCGTGTCGTCTTTTTTCAACGCTTCCAACATGCGTGGCAGCAACTTTTCGTCATGCTGCAGGTCGCCGTCCATCACCGCGATATAGGGCGCCGAACTGGCCAGTGCACCTTCGACGCAGGCCGACGAAAGACCGCGGCGGCCGATACGTTGCACGACCCGCACGCCCCCAGTCGCGTTGGTCGTAGCGGATTGCGCCAGCCGGCGAACCACGCCGGCCGTGCCGTCGCGCGAATCGTCGTCGACAAAGATCACTTCCCAGCTGACGCCGGTCAGGACGGCCGACAGTTTTTCGATAAGCAGCGGGACATTTTCGGATTCGTTGTAGGTTGGAACGACGATGCTGAGCTCGACCGGCTGGCCCGCGATGGTCGGGTGCGTTTCGGTGCGCGCGACCGGGGGCGCTTCGCTATCCATTCGGGTATTCCTTCCAACCGGTCCTGCCGTTTTCAGACTCTATAGCCGTTCGCCAGCGCAACGGGAATATTTCGCGCTCGGCGGCGGGCGTGGCGACGGGCTGGCGCGGCGCGCGTTCAGCCCCTACATTGTTGCACATCGACCACCCCGAAACCGGCGAGGTGCAACGGATGAATGAACTCGAAACCAAATGCGTGACGGCCGGCCTGAAGATGACGGAGCAGCGCCGCGTTATCCTCCAGGTCCTGGCGGATGCCGCCGACCATCCTTCTGTCGACACCGTGTATGCACGCGCCCGCGCGGTCGACCCTTCGGTGTCGATCGCCACGGTTTATCGCACGCTGAGCCTGCTGGACCAGCTGAACCTGGTGCAGAAGCACGACTTCAAGGCCAGCTTCTCGCGGTTCGAGACCAACCTGCGGCACCATCATCATCTGATCGACATCGAGAGCGGGACGGTCATCGAGTTTCAGAACGATCGTCTCGAAGCCCTCAAGCGCGAGATCGCACTTGAGCTGGGTTACGACCTTGTCGACCACACGCTTGAGCTCTATGGCCGCAAGCACACAGTCTGAGCCGACCGTGGGCTGCGCACCGCTCGGCGGGCCGGATTGCGCGTGCCGCGCGGCGGTGGAACGGGCCTTCGCCGGCATGACCGAGTTCGGCGCGCCCTACGATTCCGCGCTATCTGTCGCAGTGCGCGTATTTCGTCACCATCATCCGGAACTTCAAACCGGGGTTCAGGAATTGATCGAGCAGTGGATTTCGCCGGAAAGCGTCCACTGACGGTTGTCGGATCCCCCTTTTACCGCAACGACAATCGATTGACCCGCTCGCTGGGTTTCGCTACCGCGTTAACATCGGCGGGGAAGCGACCGGGCGCGGCAGACAGCCGCCGCTCTGCGCTCCACGCTGCCGCCGGATAGGGAGGTCTGGCCGCAGCGCGCCATTATGGAGGTTTCTTGGACGATTTTTGGTGGCTGATCCGTGGCATCGCGATTGGGCTGGCGGTCGCGATTCCGGTCGGGCCGATCGCACTCTTGTGCATGCGGCGGACGCTGGAGCGTGGCTTCCTGGTCGGTTTTGCTACCGGCTTCGGCGCGGCAGTCGCCGATCTGTTCTATTCGTCGATCGCCGCGTTCGGCATTTCCGCGGTCGAAAGCATCATGCTGGAATATCGGACGGCGTTGTCCCTCGTTGGGGGCATATTTTTGCTTGGGCTGGCGGCACGGACGGCGACCGCGAAGTCACCCTCGCCGGACGAACCGGAGAGCGAGGCTGTGACTGCCGCGCGTCAGAAGTCCCGCGGTATCGTCAGCGCCGCCGTCAGTGGCTTCATCCTGACATTGACCAATCCGCTGACGGTGCTTGGGTTCGTGGCGATCTTCGCCGGCTTCGGCGTTGGTCAGGGTTTGACCGATGTCGGCCGTGCCCTGTCGCTGGTTTTGGGCGTTCTTGGCGGTTCGATCTTGTGGTGGATGATGTTGACCGGCGTGGTTGCCCGTATCCGCCACTTCTTCGCCGCGCGGACCGTGCACCGGGTGAATGTCGCGGCCGGCGCAGTGATCGCCGGTTTCGGTTTCTACGAACTGGCGACTGGCATCATGATGGCCGCGCCCTGGCTGTTCTAGGACAGGCCCTAGTTACTTCTTTCCGATCCCGCCGATCTCGCGCTCCAGTTCATCCAGCCGGCGCCTCAGTTCGCTGATTTCGCTGCCGGGGGCCTTCGGGGCCGGGGCAGGTTCCGGCGTCGGTTCCTCGCCTGTGCCTGGGACGGCGAACGGCGCGAACATCTTCATCGCCTGCTCCATCATCGCGAGATTCTGCTTGCCCACTTGGCCGAAGGCGCCGAACGGAAACATGCCGCCCATCGTCTTGGAGAAATACTCCGTCATCTGGTCCTGGTTGCGGGCAAAGGACTGCATGCTCTGGTCAAGATAGCTGGGCAACGCCCATTGCATGTTGCCGCCGTAAAAGCTGATCAGCTTGCGCATGAAACTGATCGGCAGCAGGTTCTGGCCCTTGCCCTCTTCCTCGACGATGATCTGCGTCAGCACCTGCCGGGTGATGTCTTCGCCGGTCTTGGCGTCGAAAACGGCGAAATCGACGCCGTCCTTGACCATCTGGCAAAGGTGTTCAAGTGTTACGTAACTGCTGGTTGCCGTGTTGTAGAGGCGGCGGTTCGCGTACTTCTTGATCGTAACAGGCGCAGCAGCTGGCTCGGGTGCAGCGGCTGAAGCGGTCTCTGCCATCGTTTTCTCCTAACCAATCGGCCGCGGGCCAATGGTCCTCAGGACACTAGAAAGTTACCAAGTATGCGGTGCAGTGCGACAAATGCAAGAAGCGTTATATCGCGCTGCAAAAAACGTGTTGTTGGCGAATGACCGAAAACGTGCCCGGCAGTCCGCCGGATTCCGACGCGCTGAATTTGCTGGCGCAGAAGTATTTGAATCTATGGCTCGAACATTGGGCCGCTGCGATGGCGGCACCGGAAACGTCCGCCGCACTGTCGCGGCTTTTCACCACGCCCGGCGCGGCGCCGGGGGGCGGGTTTGACATCTTTGCCGGCTGGCCAGGTGCGGGCCTTAAGCCCGCGCCCGTTCGCACTGCACATGACGTTGGCGATGGCCGCGTTGACGAGCTCGAAAGGCGGCTTGCCGCATTGGAGCAGCGACTGGCCGAGCGCGACGCCGGGGCCGCCGCCGGCAAGTTCCCTGTGGGCGGCGCTGCCGGAAAGCCTGGCCGCCGAACTCGCAAAGTTTGACGCCAGCTCAGTCGGCCGGGCGCTCGACCGGGCCGTAGTCGCGGCCGCCGGCGAATTCGCCGACGGTATCGCTGCCTATCGCCATCACCCCTATCGCCGTGCCGACGACGATATCCGGGCCGTGTGGCGGTCCGGCGGCACCGCTCTCTTGGACCACGGCGCATCGGGCGGCTCCGCCGACGATGTGCCGGTCCTGTTCGTGCCGTCGCTCGTCAATCGCGGATGGGTACTGGACTTGGTGCCGGGCGAGGGGATGCTGTCCTGGTTGGCGGTCCGCGGCCTCCACCCCTATCGAATCGAGTGGGGCCCGCCCGGACCGGATGAGCGAAGTTTCGACATCACCGATTATGTCGTTCGCAGGCTTGAGCCAGCGCTGGACGTGGTGCGCCGCATTGCCGGTCGTCCGCCCGTGCTGGCGGGTTATTGCATGGGCGGGCTGCTGGCCCTTGCCGCTGCTGTGCGCCGGCCGGATTCGGTGGCCGGCCTTGCGCTGCTGGCCACGCCCTGGGATTTCCATGCCGACGGTGCGGAACGTGCCGGGTCCATCGCCGCCCTCTACGGTAACAGCCGTCCATTCCTTGGGATGTGTGGCGAGTTTCCGATCGACCTGATTCAGGCACTGTTCGCCGCGCATGATCCGATCGTGGCGCTGCGTAAATTCCGCAAGTTCGCGACGATGGACCCGGCATCGGTAGAGGCGCGCAACTTCGTTGCGCTGGAGGATTGGCTGAACGAGGGTGTCGCGTTGACCCTGCCGGTGGCGGATGAGGCGTTCAAAGGCTGGTATGGCGGCAATCTGACGGGTCAAGACAAATGGACCGTCGGCGGCGCCTTGATCGACCCGGCGACGCTCAAAAACCTGCCGATGCTGGTTGTCGTTCCCGGGGGTGACCGGTTGGTCCCGCCGAAGTCGGCGGCGGCGGTTTTGGCAAGGGCGCCGCATGCCGCGCGGCTCGATCTTCCGCTTGGCCATATCGGCATGGTGGTCGGGCGGCAGGCGCAGAACAGCCTGTGGCGTCCGTTATCGGACTGGCTGGTCGCCGCGGGCTGCGGCGGCGTATAGAGGCATTGCTGCACCGCACCTTGTTCGATCGGGCGTCCGTGTCCTAAGTAGAGTCCATATACGGACTTCTGGAGACCTCATATGAGCGACATCGTTATCGCATCCGCCGTTCGCACGCCGATCGGCGCGTTCAACGGCGCGTTTGCCGGGCTGACCGCCCACCAGTTGGGTCAAGTCGCGATCGAGGCCGCCTTGTCGCGCGCCGGCGTTTCGCCGGCCGATATATCCGAGATCGTGCTGGGCCAGATACTGACCGCGGGCGAGGGACAGAACCCGGCGCGCCAGGCGGCCATGGCCGCCGGCATTCCCAAGGAAGTCACTGCCATGACCATCAACCAGGTCTGCGGATCGGGGCTGCGCGCTGTCGCGCTGGGCTTCCAGGCCATCCGCGCCGGCGACAGCAGGATCGTCGTGGCCGGTGGCCAGGAAAGCATGACCCGCGCCCCGCACGCGGCCTATTTGCGCGCCGGCGTGCGCATGGGCCCGGCCGAATTCGTCGACACGATGATCCGCGACGGGTTGTGGGACATCTTCAACGGCTATCACATGGGCGTCACGGCCGAGAACGTCGCGCAGCAATATCAGGTGACGCGCGAGCAGCAGGACGACTTTGCCGTCGCCAGCCAGAACAAGGCCGAGGCAGCGATCAAGGCCGGCCGGTTCAAGGATGAGATCGTCCCGGTCACGATTCTCGGCGGCAAGGCCGGCGACAAGATCGTCGATACCGACGAATACCCTCGTTTCGGCGCGACGATTGACGCAATGGCGAAGCTGCGGCCCGCCTTCACCAAAGACGGCACGGTGACCGCGGCCAATGCCTCAGGCATCAACGACGGTGCGGCCGCACTCGTGCTGATGACGGCAGACGAAGCCGAAAAGCGCGGCATTACGCCTTTGGCCCGCATCGCCTCCTGGGCGACAGTCGGCGTCGATCCGTCGATCATGGGCATCGGCCCGATTCCGGCCTCGCAAGCGGCTTTGGCCAAGGCCGGCTGGACCGTCGCCGATCTGGATCTGATCGAGGCCAACGAGGCCTTCGCCGCTCAGTCCTGCGCCGTCGCCAAGACGCTTGGCCTGCCGGCAGAGAAGGTGAACGTGAATGGCGGGGCGATCGCGCTGGGTCACCCCATCGGCGCCTCGGGTGCTCGGGTTCTGGTTACTCTGCTGCACGAGATGGGCAAGCGCGACGTCAAAAAAGGCTTGGCGACCCTGTGCATCGGCGGCGGCATGGGCATCGCTATGTGCGTCGAACGTTAGAAGCTATTTGGCCGGCTTGCGGAATTTCAGTACGAAATTGTCGGCCTCGCCGATTGCCGCGTATTTCGCACGGTCCTTGTCGCCCAGGCTTAGGTCGGGTGGCAGAGTCCAGACCCCGTCGGGATAGTCCTTGGTGTCGCGCGGGTTGGCGTTGATCTCCGACGATCCGACAAGTTCGAACCCGGCCTTTTTTGCCATCGCGATCGTATAGTCCTGCCGGACATAGCCGGATTCGGCTTTTGGATCCTGGGGCTTGTCGGCCGCGCCGCGATGTTCCTCGACGCCCAGAATGCCGCCCGGCTTCAGCGCCGTATAAAAGGCCGCGAAGGCCTCGTCGGCCCAGCCCTCTGCCATCCAGTTGTGGACATTGCGGAAGGTGACAACCAAGTCCGCCGAACCGGCGGGGGCGATATCGTCATGACCTTTGCCCAGCGCGGTCAGTTTAACCGCGCCATAGAGCGCTGGGTTGGCCTCGATTTTGGCTTTTAGCGCAAGACGTCCCTTGCTTTCCTCCCCGCCTGGGCCGGCGGCAAAGCCGGCTGCGAAAAGCGTCCCGTGATCATGCAGGTACGGGGCAAGAATTTCCGTCCAGTAGCCGCCGCCTGGCCAGACTTCGACCATGGTCATGTCTGGCTTCAATCCGAAAAACGCCAACTCCTCGGCCGGATGCCGCACGGCATCGCGAGCCACGAAGGCAGGTTTACGCCATGCCCCGGCGATCGCCTGGGCCAGATCCGCATCGGCCGCAGACGCGGGCGGTGCAAGGGAGGCACCCAAGCTGCCAAGCGTCAGCACCGTCGCGACGAATTGGAGCAAGCGCATAATCGTTTCCTCGGTGGGAATTCATAGTCCGTCCGGACGATAGGCGTCGGGGTGGTGTGGCGAAAGCGTTAATAGCAGCTTTTGTATCTGTTATTTCCTACGCTAACAGCCATATCGCTATTGACTCGCCGCCAGCGCCACGGAATTAATCGCCTCAATCAGATTACCCGCGAGAAAAATCGTGGGAGTTGAACAGGGCGTAGGCGCGGTTGTCGGGTTATTCCGTCGTCGCTGTCATATCGCTTTCCGTACCAAGTCAGTAAAGTTACGCCTCGACCGGCAACGGCCGTAGGTGAACCGTGTGTTGCCGTGGGGCCTTGGTCCGATGGCGCGCCGCTGAAATCGCCGCCCTCGGGCGGTAACTGGGCATCGCTTCCGGGACGGCAATAGGGCCGCGTCGGCAGCAAAAGTTTTTTTGGAGAGTCGGCTGGACAAGCGTCCTGCAATAGCATAGGCAGCTTTTTCGATATTTTGACCGGCTTCTTGTGAAGATATGTTACGAACCAACAGCGAAAGTGGAACCATGCAGCGCACTTCCCATCTGACCTCGGCGGGCTTTCGCCGACTGGCCCTTGCCTTGGCGCTCATCGCGCCGGTGGCCGTCGTAGGACCGGCTCTGGCACAGCAGCCGGCTCCGGCAGCTGCCCCGGCGGCTCCGCCCGCCGCCGCTCCGGCCGCCACCCCGACGCCTGACGCTGCCGCCCCGGCCGCTGCGCCTGCCGCTCCCGACGCCGCTGCTCCTGGCGCCGCTGCTCCTGGTGCCGCTGCTCCGGCACCCGTCGCCGCGGCCCCCGAAGCCGAACCCAAGCAGCTTGCCAGCAACATCAGCGTTACAAGCATGGTGGGCAATGCGACCCCCGTCGTGAAGGTCGTCATGGTGTTGCTCGCGATCGCTTCTGTGTGGAGCTGGGCGATCATGCTGGACAAGGCGTTCACCTTCGCCGGCATCAACCGCCGCGCAGACGCCTTCCTCGGCGTCTTCCGCGCCTCATCCTCGCTGGACGACGTGTACCAGAAGGTCTCTAAGGAAAAGAACAATCCACTGACCAACATCTTCCTGGCAGGCATGAACGAGCTGCGCGTCTCGCTTGAGCCGGGCACGACTCCTTCCGACCATCTGCGCGAACACATCGAAGAGCGGGTGACGACGTCGATGGAAATGGTCGAAGCCCGCGAGAGCGAGCGCCTGGGCAACGGCATGGGCGTGCTGGCGACCGTCGGTTCAACCTCTCCGTTCATCGGCCTGTTCGGCACGGTGTACGGCATCATGGACGCCTTCCTCGGCATCGCGAACTCCGGTACGACCAACCTCGCGGTCGTTGCACCGGGTATTGCCGAAGCGCTCCTCACCACCGCCATCGGCCTCGCCGCCGCTATCCCCGCCGTTATCATGTACAACTACTTTGCGCGCAAAGTGGGTGCCTATAACGGCCGGATGAACAACTTTGTCGGCGAGTTCGCGACGGTCCTGTCGCGGCATCTCGATCGCAAGGCCTGATCCATGGCGGTCTCTCTCGGTCACGGCGTGTCGGGGAATAAGGCGCCCCAACAGAACTCCGACATCAACGTCACGCCGTTCATCGACATCATGCTGGTGTTGCTGATCATCTTCATGGTGGCTCTGCCGCCGCCGACGGTGAACAACAACATCAACATGCCGCCGCAGAACCCGAACCCGCCACCGCCGGACCCGAACAACAAGCCCTTGTTTCTCAGTCTGGCTTCCGACGGCACGGTCGTTGTTAGCCTGGGAATGGGCGAGGGCGCCACGGGTTCGACCGCACCGAACCTCGCGGCCGTTCCTGACGTGGTTCGCAGCGTGCTGCCGACCGCGGAAGAGCGAGCGACGAAGGAGACGTATATCCGGGCGGACTTCGACGTTCCCTATGCGGGCGTCATGTCGCTACTGAACAAGCTGCGCGATGCAGGCGTGAAGAAGATCGGTCTCGTCGGCGAAGCCACCAGCTGAGCGCGCCCCAGTTATTGAGCGGAAGGTAATTCAATGGGAATGGCATTAGGCGCCGAGGGCGCTCACGGCAAGAACAGCGGCTTCTCCGAAAGCAGTGACATCAATGTCACGCCGTTCGTGGATGTGATGCTGGTTCTGCTGATCATCTTCATGGTCGCGGTTCCGATCGCGACGGTGAACGTCAAGGTCAACTTCCCCGATTCGAACGCCGCGCCTGATACCAAAGCGGCTGCGCCGGTCTGGCTCAGCATGACCAAGTCCGGCGGGGTTTATATCGGCGATCGCCGGTTCTCGTCGGTCGAGGCCCTTGGCGCGGAACTGGAGAAGGAAACGCCGGAAGGGCAACGGGATAAGACCCGGCTGTATCTCCGGGGCGATGCCGATTTGCCTTACAAGACGGTTCTTGAGCTGATGAACCGGCTTCGCAACGGCGGGTTCTATAAAATCAGTCTCGTCGGTCACGAAGCAGTAAAATAATGCAGGTACGTCCCGGAATAGCCGTCTCGGCGGTCTTTCACGTCGCTCTGTTCTTCTACCTGGCCTACGCCTTGGCGTTCCACCCGGTGGAGAAGCCCAAAGAAGACGAACACGCGATCGACATGGTCGCGCCTCCGCCTCCGCCTCCGCCGCCTCCGCCTCCGCCTCAGCAGAAGGTTCAGCAGCCGCTGTTCATTCCCGCTCCGGCGCCGCGTATCGCCGCGATCAATACCTCGGTGCCCGATCTGCCGATTCCGGCTCAGCCCGATCT
The DNA here is from genome assembly GCA_965276835.1 of Alphaproteobacteria bacterium. GTDB lineage: Bacteria > Pseudomonadota > Alphaproteobacteria > BOG-932 > Roseiterribacteraceae > BOG-932. Next base: position 3,864,778 of record OZ255631.1, on the reverse strand, counting down.
GAAGCGGGAAAAACCGACTGAAGTCGTCGCACCTAAGCCGGTTTCGAAGGTCAGCCGGCATCCGATCTCGATTGTCCCGCCGACTTATCCGCCGCGCGCCGACGACCGCCAGATTGAGGGCTATGTCGATTTTGAGTTCACGGTCATGCCTGACGGCTCGGTCGGCAGTCCCAAGGTCACCGCCGAAGTTCCGGAGGGTTATGGCTTCGCCAGCGCTGCGCAGAAGGTCTTCCCACGCTGGAAGTTCGCGCCGGAATTGGTCGACGGCAAACCGGTTCCGACCCAGGCTTTTTATCGGTTCAGCTTTCGACTGGGGAAATAGACTGCAGGGTCTTACAGCGAAAATAGAAAAGGCGGGCTTCGTGCCCGCCTTTTTTATTGCCTGCAGCCGCAAGGGATTTGAAGCCGAACCCCGACTTCACCATCGGTGCTCTTGCTGAAACCGCGGCACAGCGAGCCCGCTACTTTGAGGTGAGCAGGTATTGCTCAGGAACACGCGGTAACGATACGGGCAAGCGAGCTTATTCGCATATTGCCGACAGCCCCGGTCGCTCCAACGGCCGTTGAACCATAGGTAGCCGGTCGAGACAGGATGATGGTCGTGCGGCCAGGGGATTCAGGCTCGTCTTGGGCAAGCCTCCTGCATCGTCACCGGCATTACTGAAGGGCGACGGCGGCGCCTGCCTTTGCAATTGCCGCCGCCGATGGCATGCTGAGACGCACGAAATGCGGGGTTATTCGGCCGCGCCCGGCAGCTCCATCGGCAGGCCCGGTTCGTCGCGGATCGCCGGCAGGTTCTTGTTTTCCCTGCGGCCGCTAATCCACTCGTTCAGCCGGTCGAGATAGAGATAGATGACGGGCGTGGTGAACAAGGTCAGTGCCTGGCTGACGATCAGGCCGCCGACGATCGCGACGCCCAACGGCCGTCGCAGTTCGGAGCCCGCGCCATGTGCCAATGCCAGCGGAATGCCGCCGAACAGCGCGGCCATCGTCGTCATCATGATCGGCCGGAAGCGCAGAAGGGCCGCCTGATAGATCGAATCCCTGGGTGACTTGCCCTGATGCCGCTCGGCTTCGAGGGCAAAGTCGATCATCATGATCGCATTCTTTTTGACGATACCGATCAGCAGAATGATGCCGATCAGCCCCATCATATCCAGGGGGAAGTCGAAAATCGTCAGCATCAGCAGTGCGCCGACGCCGGCTGATGGCAGGGTCGACAGAATGGTCAGCGGATGAATGTAGCTCTCATAAAGCACGCCCAGGACGATATAGACCGCCACCAGGGCGGCGGCGATCAGATAGGGCATCGTCACCAGCGAGGCCTGGAAGGCCTGTGCGTTGCCTTGGAATGACGGAATAACCGTGCGCGGCAGATGCGCTTCCGTCGCCGCCTTCTGGATCAGTTCAACGGCATCGCCCAGCGCCACGCCCGGCGAGAGGTTGAACGACAACGTCACCGCCGGGAACTGCCCCTGATGGCTGACCGACAGCGGTGAAGTCGACTGCTGGAAACTCGCGAAGGTGGACAGCGGCACCTGCGCGCCGGTCGAAGACTTCACATAGAGTTTGCTCAGCGCGTCCGGCCCGGTCTGGTCCTTCGGCGTCGCCTCCAGGATCACATGGTACTGGTTCAACTGGGTGAACGTGGTTGCCACCTGGCGCTGACCGAACGCGTCATACAGCGTGTCGTCGATCTGCTGCGGCGTGATGCCCAGGCGCGACGCGGTCTCCCGGTCGACCTGCACGAACGATGTGGGACCGGACAACTGCTCGTCGGTCGCCACGTCCTGCAGCTGCGGCATCGCGCTCATCTTTTGCAGCATGATGTTCGACCAGTGCGAAAGCTCGTCGCTGTCGGCATCGGTCAGCGTGTACTGATATTGTGTGCGCGACAGGCGACCGCCGACGGTGATGTCCTGGCGCACCTGCAGGTGCACTTTGAACCCGTCCAGCTTGTCCAATTTCGGGATCAGCCGGTTGACGACCTCGTCGGCGCTGGCTGAGCGTTGGTCGAACGGCTTCAGACTGGGAAACATGCGGCCTGTGTTGGTTGTGCCACCACCGTTCGCGCCCATGGCCGCTGGCACGGTCCCCATCGCCGGATCCGCCCGCATGATGGCCATCGCCTGTTCCTGCTTGCGCACCATGTCGTCGAACGAGATGTTCTGTGCCGCCTCGGTCGATGCATAGAGCAGGCCGGTATCCTGCTGCGGAAAAAAGCCTTTCGGCATCGATATGAACAGGGCGATCGTCAGCGCCAGCGTGGCGAAAAAGACCGCCAGCGTCAGCGCCTGATGCCGCAGGACGATTGTCAGCATCCGGGAATAGCCGGACACCAGCCAATCGAAGAAGCGCTCGAGCGCCATATAGAAGCGCCCATGATGTTCCTCCTGCACACCGAGGAACCGCGCGCACATCGTCGGCGTCAGCGTCAGCGATACGAACGCCGAAATCACGACCGCCATCGAGATGGTGACCGCGAATTCATGGAAAAGCCGGCCGACGATCCCGCCCATCAGCAGCAACGGAATAAATACGGCGATCAGCGAGACCGTGATCGACAGGATGGTAAAGCCGATTTCGCTCGCGCCCTTGACCGCCGCGTCATAGGCGCTGTCGCCTTTTTCGATGTAACGCACGATGTTCTCGATCATCACGATCGCGTCGTCGACGACAAAGCCGACGGCGATGGTCAACGCCATCAGCGACAGATTATCCAGGCTATAACCGAACAGGAACATCACGCCGAACGTACCGACCAGCGATAGCGGCACGGCGATGCCGGGAATGATCGTCGCCCACAGTTTGCGCAGGAACAGGAAGATCACGAGCACGACCAGAACGATGGTGATCATCATGGTCTTTTCGACGTCCGAGACCGAGGCGCGGATCATCAGCGTGCGGTCCTGCATCACATCGACCTTGACCGCCTTGGGGATAGTCAGCCTGAGGCGCGGCAGCTCCGCCTTCACCAAATCGGCGGTGGCGATGACGTTGGCGCCTGGCTGACGGAAGACGCCGACGACAATGCCGCGATGCTGGCCGGCCCAGGCCGCGACCTGATTGTTCTCGACGCTGTCGATGGCATCGCCGACATCCTCGACATGCACCGGCGCGCCATTACGATAGGCGATGACGACCTTCTTATAGTCCGCAGCTTTCAAGATCTGGTCGTTCGACGCGATTGTCGATCCCAGATATTTCCCGTTGAAGGTGCCTTTCGGTGCATTGGTCGTCGTGTTTGCCAGGACGTTTCGGACGTCCTCGAACGACAGCCCCTGGTTGGCGATCGCCGCCGGGTCGATCTGCACGCGGACCGCCGGCTTCTGCTCGCCGAAAATGATGACCTGGCCGACGCCGTCGAGCTGCGAAACCTGTTGCGCCAGGTAATTGTCGCTGTAGTCGTCAACTTGGTCGATCGGCAGCGCGTCGGAATAGACGCCCAGGATCAGAATCGGGGCGTCGGCCGGGTTGGTCTTGCGGTAGGTCGGCGGGCTGGGCAGGTCTTTCGGTAACTGTCCACCCGCGGCGTTGATTGCCGATTGAACGTCCTGTGCGGCGGAATCGATGTTTCGGTCCAGATCGAATTGCAGCGTGACCGCCGTGTTGCCCAGCGTGCTGATCGACGTCATCTGCGACAGGCCGGAAATCTGCGCGAATTGACGTTCCAGAGGCGCGGCGACGGACGATGCCATGATCGTCGGGTCGGCGCCGGGCAAGCTGGCGCCGACCGAAACGGTTGGGAAATCCACGCGCGGCAGCGCGGCCAGAGGTAACTGGGTAAAGCCGAGGATACCTGCCAGCAGGATCGCCGCCATGATCAGCGACGTGGCGATCGGGCGGTCGATGAAAGTCTTCGAAAAACTCATTGCGCTGTATGCGGGGCCGCCGCGTCCAAACTGCCGGTCTGTTGGGGCTTGTCGGGCTCCGTACTCACCTTGGTGCCGGGTTCCAGCCGCAACTGCCCGTCAACCACGACGCGCTCTCCGGCGGCAAGGCCCTTGGTCACTAGCAGTTGGCCCCGATAATCCTGCCCCGCCTCGACCGTCCGCATTTCGACGGTATTGTCCGGCTTGATCACATAGGCGAACACACCCTGCGGTCCACGCTGCACAACCCGTGAGTCGACCGTCAGCCCATCATGCACATTGCCTGTTTGCAGACGGACATTGACGAACTGTCCCGGCCACAAGGCCAGCTTAGGATTGGCAAACTTCGCCTTCAGCTTGATCGTGCCTGTCGCCGGATCGATTTGGTTATCGACCAGTTCCAGGGTGCCGTGGTCCAGCTCGGTCGTATCGTCGCGCGTGAACGCAACAACTTCCAGCGTTCCGGCGGCTTGCCCGGCGGTGACCTGCGGCAGGAGATCTTGCGGCAAGGTGAAGATCACTGAGATCGGCTGTAGCTGGGTAATCACCACCAACCCGCCGGTGTCCGTCGCATGGACGATATTGCCCTTGTCGATATGGCGAATGCCGGTACGGCCGTCTATCGGCGAGACGATATCGGTGTAACCAAGCTGGACCCGCGCGTTCTCGACATTGGCGGCGTCGCCCTGCACGGCGGCCATCAGCGAATTGACCGTGGCCTGCTGGGTATCCAGTTGTTGTTTGGTCGAATAGCCCTTGGGCGCGGTGTCCTGATAGCGCTTCAGGTCCACCCGCGCGTTCTCCAGCGTCGCCTGATCCTTGGCTTGCGCCGCCAAGGCGTTGTCGAGCGCCGCCTTGAAGGGACGGGGGTCAATATGCGCCAAAGGCGCGCCGGCTTTGACGTCCTGTCCTTCCTGGAAGTCGACGCTGTCCAATTGTCCGTCGACACGGGCTTGCACGGTTACGGTGTTATAGGCCTGCACCGTGCCGACGCCGCGTGCGTAAAGCGGCACGTCATGCATGGTCACTTGGCCGGCGGTGATCGGCACCGCCTTGTCCGCTTGATTGCCGGTATTGTCCGAATGGTCTTGCGCCAAACGCCAGCCTACAAAGGCGAACACGATGGCGCCGGCGGCGATCATCCAATATTTGCGCTGCAATTTCATAAATGCCCGAACGAAAGGTACGACAATATACGCGCAAGCCGGAGGATACCCGCGCCAGCCGGTGCTATTACTAGACCGGTATCGCCCCGCTAAGGGTCACGCCCGCCGCAAATCTGAGCCGCCGAAACGGCATGGCAGACGCCGAAACGCCGCAAGCACGCGTCAGGCGGCGGTCTGTCCCGCCTTGGCCGGCAACGGAATCGGGGGATTGCGGGACGGTTTCCTGGGCTTGTCGCCACGCAGCCAGGCGCCAAATGCATCCAGATAGAGATAGACGACCGGCGTGGTGAACAGGGTCAGCGCTTGGCTGACGATCAGACCGCCGACGATCGCGAAGCCTAATGGCCGCCGCAATTCCGACCCCGCGCCGCTGCCCAGCATCAGCGGCAGGCCGGAGAGGAGCGCACACATCGTCGTCATCGTGATCGGCCGGAAACGCAACAGCGCCGCCTGATAGATCGACTCTTCAGGCGGCAAACCCTGATGCCGCTCCGCCTCCAATGCGAAGTCGATCATCATGATCGCGTTCTTCTTCACGATGCCGATCAGCAGGATGATGCCGATCAGCGCCATCATGTCCAACGGATAGTGGAACAGCCACAGCATCAGCAGTGCGCCGACCCCGGCGGACGGCAAGGTCGATAGAATGGTCAGCGGGTGGATGAAGCTCTCATACAAGATGCCCAGCACGATATAGACCGCGACCAGCGCGGCGGCGATCAGCAGCGGAATGGTCGCCAGAGAATCGTGGAAAGCCTGCGCGTTGCCTTGGAAGGTCGGGGTCACCCGTGCCGGCATATGGGCATCGGCCGCCACCTTCTCGACCAGCGCGGTGGCATTGCCCAGCGCGATGCCGGATGCCAGGTTGAACGAGATGGTGACCGCTGGGAACTGTCCCTGATGGTTGATCGACAGCGCCGATGTGGCGGGTGCGAACGCGGCGAAGGCGGAGAGCGGGACCTGGGCGCCGCTCAAGGATTTAACGTAGATTGTCGATAGCGAAGCCGGATTCTGCTGGAACGCCGGATCGACCTCCAGCACCACGTGGTACTGGTTCAGCTGGGTGAACATGGTCGCGACCTGACGCTGGCCGAATGCGTCGTAGAGCGTGTCGTCGATCGCCTGCATCGTCACACCCATGCGGGACGCAGTGTCGCGGTTGATCGTCAGAGCCGTTCTGGACGCGGTGTCCTGCTGGTCGCTGGTGACGTCCTGCAGCTGCGGGATGGCCCGCATCTTCTCCAGCATCACATTCGACCAGTGGTCCAACTCGGCAATGTCCGCGTCTTGCAACGTATATTGATATTGCGTGCGGGATTGGCGCGTGCCGACCGTGATGTCCTGGGACGATTGCCCATAGACGCGCATGCCTTCCAGCTTGGCGAATTGCGGCCGAAGACGGTTGATGACGTCGTCCGTCGTCGTTCCCGGCCGCTGGTCGAAAGGCTTCAGCTGAATGAACAAGCGTCCGGTATTGGTGGTCTGGCCGCCGCCCGATCCGACCGACGACATCAAGGAATAGACAGCCGGGTCCCGCATCGCGATCTCCGCCGCCTGTTCCTGCTTGTGCACCATTCCGGTGAACGAGATATCGAGCGATGCCTCGGTGGCGCCAATGATGAGCCCGTTGTCCTGCTGTGGGAAAAATCCTTTGGGCACGACCACGAACATGACGACGGTTATGCCGACCGTGACCAATAATGACAGAATCGTCAGGCGCTGGTGCCGCAATACGAAACGCAATCCGCGGCCATAGCCGGTCACCAGCCAGTCGAAGAACCGCTCCAGCGTCATATAGAAACGCCCATGATGTTCCTCCTGAATCCCGAGGAACCGGGCGCACATCATCGGCGTCAGGGTCAACGACACGAAGGCCGAGATTACAACTGCGATCGCCACCGTCATGGCGAACTCGTGGAACAGCCTGCCGATGAGCCCGCCCATTAACAACAACGGGATGAAAACGGCGATCAGCGATACCGTGATCGAGACGATGGTGAAGCCGATCTGGCCCGATCCTTTGACCGCCGCGTCGTAGGCGCTGTCGCCGGCCTCAATATAGCGGACGATGTTCTCGATCATGACGATGGCGTCGTCGACAACGAACCCGACCGCGATGGTCATCGCCATCAGGGACAGATTGTCGATGCTGTAACCCATCAGGAACATGACGCCGCACGTGCCGACCAATGACAGGGGTACGGCCAGACCCGGAATGATCGTCGCCCACATCTTGCGCAGGAACAGGAAGATGACCATCACCACCAGTGCGATGGTTATGGTCAGCGTGACCTCCACATCGGCGACCGAGGCGCGGATCGTTTGCGTGCGATCCGCGATGATTTGCACATTAACCGCCGGCGGCAGAAACGACGACAGCCGCTGAAGTTCCGCCTTCACCGCGTCGGTTGTCGTGATGATGTTGGCTTCGGGCTGGCGGAACACGGCGACAGTGATGCCACGCTGCTGGTTGACCCAGGCAGCCAACTGCACGTTCTCGACGCTGTCCAGCGCCGTGCCGATGTCCGACACCTTGACCGGCGCGCCGTTGCGGTAGGCGATGATCATCTTGCGATAGCCGTCGGCCGAGAGGATCTGGTCGTTTGCCGCGATGGTCGAGGATTGGTATGGACCGTCGAATGTGCCCTTCGGCGCATCGATACTGGTCGCGGCGATAGCGGCGCGAACGTCTTCCAGGGACAGACCCTGGTTGGCCAGCTTGGCCGGATTGATCTGGACCCGCACGGCCGGTTTTTGCTCGCCGAAAATCATCGCCTGTGCGACGCCCGGGATTTGCGATAATTGCTGCGCCAACCGGGTGTCGGTGATGTCGTCCAGCTGGTCCAGCGGCAGCACGTCGGAGGTGACGCCGAACAGCAGGATCGGTCGGTCCGTCGGATTTACCTTCCGCCAAGTTGGCGGGTTGGGCAGGGTCTTCGGCAACTGTCCGCCGGCCGCGGAAATCGCCGCCTGCACGTCCTGCGCCGCGGAATCGATATTGCGCGACAGGTCGAACTGCAGCGAAACCGACGTGCTGCCCAGCGTGCTGGTCGATGTCATCTGCGTCAGGTCGGGGATCAGCGCAAACTGTCGCTCCAGGGGCGTCGCCACCGACGACGCCATCGTCTCGGGATCGGCGCCGGGCAGCGTGGCCGAAACCTGCACGGTCGGGAAATCGACCTTGGGAATCGCCGCCACCGGCAATTGTCCGAATGCCAGGATGCCCGCCAGCAGGATCGCCGCCATCAGAAGGGCGGTGGCGATGGGCCTGTCAATAAAGGTTTTGGAAATGCTCACGGAGCGGTGGTTCCGTTGGGCTTCACGTCGGCATCCGCGGTTTTCTCGTCCGTCGCCTGCACGGTGGCGCCTGGCGACAGCCGAAGCTGCCCATCCACCACGACGCTTTCGCCGGCGCTGAGGCCCTGGGTCACCAAGGTTTGTCCGCGATCTTCCTGCCCGGGCACCACCTGTCGAACGTCAACCGTGTTATCCGGTTTGATAACGTAAGCATAAAAGCCCTTCTGCCCGCGCTGGATGACCCGTGTCGGCACCGTCAGGCCGTTTCCGGCTATGCCGGTCTGAAGGCGTACATCGACGAACTGGCCGGGCCACAGTGTGCGCCCGGTATTGGGGAAACTGGCCTTCAACTTGATGGTGCCGGTCGTGGGATCAATCTGATTGTCCACCAGTTCCAGCGTCCCTTGGCCCAGTTCGATGGTGCTCGCGCCGTCCAGCGCCGTGACGCCGAGCCGCCCCTTGGTGCGTGCCGAGACGATTCCGGGCAGCGCATCCTGTGGCAATGTGAAGATCACCGAGATCGGCTGCACCTGGGTTACAATCACCAAGCCCGTAGTATCCGATGCATGAACGATGTTGCCCTGGTCGATCAGCCGGATGCCCGTCACGCCGTCCAGCGGTGACGTAATCGACGTGTACCCCAGCTGCACGCGGGCATTTTCCACATTCGCGGCGTCGGCCTGTACGGCGGCGGCGGCGGCGTCGACGGTCGAGGCTTGGGTGTCCAGTTGCTGGCGGCTAGAAAAACCCTTGGGCGCGGTGTCCTGATACCTGGCCAGGTCGCGCTTGGCGTTGGTCAGCGTGGCCTGGTCTTTGGCCTGGGTCGCCAGCGCATTGTCCAAAGCTGCCTGGAAGGGGCGTGGATCGATCTCGGCCAGAAGGTCGCCCTTCTTGACGTCCTGTCCTTCGCGGAAGGCGACATTGATCAATTCGCCATCGACACGGGCGTGAACCGTAACCGTATTATAGGCCTGGACCGTGCCGATCGCCGTCAGCACCAGCGGCACATCGCGGGCTGTGACCTGACTGCTGATCACAGGAACCGGCGGCAGACGATGGTCGCCTGTGTCGTGCGCGCCCTGCCCCAGGATCAGCCATCCGACGATAGCGACGCCGGCAACCCCGGCGAGGATTTTGTATTTCGTTTGCATGGTCGTCAGTTATGGCTCGCGGATCTTGTGAAATGCTGGCGCGTGCCCAAATCACGACTTACACTGGCTTCGGGGAATAAAGGAAACGACAAAACGATCTCTGTTATCGGTGGTCCTGATCGGCCGCCGTCGGAATCGGCGATATCATCCGTGCTAAGGATCAGGTTTATAAAGGGGAGCGGACAACATGAGCTATACGTTCGACACCATTCATCTCCCGCGCGCTAAAGCGCTGACGATTGCTGCAATTGCTACTCTGTCCTGCGGGTTATTTGCGGCCACCCCGTCGCGCGCCGACGACGCGAACAGCCAAGTCTGCGTTCAGAGCAATCTGATCGACCACACCGAAATCCTGAATAAGACGCAGATTCTGTTTTATATGACAGGGAAGAAAATTTGGCTGAATACGCTGCCCTCGCCCTGTTCGATGGACAACACCGACGGTTTCGTCTGGAAGAGCAGCATCCCCCAATATTGCGACAATCTGGAGACCATCAAGATCATCCGTACGGGACAGGTCTGCAGGCTGGGCAAATTCACGCCTTATGAGAAACCTGCCAAGCCGTCCTGAAGCGGGTAAACCAGGCAGCCGGGTCGGGCGCGGTCATCGCCTGACTCATAACCGCGACGCCGGCGAATCCTGCCGGCATACTAGACAGTGAGCCAGTTGTTATCCCGCCGAGCGCGAGGATGGGTATCGCACAACCGGCGATGACCCCGCTGATGTCTGCCAGCGGCATATAGTTTGGCTTGCTCGCGCTGGCGAAGACCGGGCCGATCGTCACATAATCTGCTCCGCCGGCCACGGCCGCCGCGATTTCGGTGCGGTTGTGGCACGATTGCCCGATCGTCGCGTCTGCGCCCAGCAGACGCCGTGCGCGGGCGAGATCGCCGCTGGCGGGCAAATGCAGAGCGCAGCCGCAGGCGTTGGCGGCCGCCAAATCGTCATGGACGCCGACCGAGGCGCCGAATGATCGACCGGCGGCGATCAGCCTTTGCAGCAGAATACGACGGTCCTCCCGCGCCAGGTCTTTCTCCCGCAGCGATAGAAAACGGCAGCCCGCGTGAAACAACAAAGTGGCGCGGGCTTCCAGCGATTCGGAACATTGCCGCCGGTCTGTGATGACCAGGATCGGCGGCGCGGGCAGGATCACGAGCCGATCAGGCCCAGTTCCGGGCTCGACGCCTCGGCATAAAGTCGCTTGGGAATGCGGCCGGCGAACCATGCCGCGCGGCCGGCTTCGACGCCCAGCCGCATGGCGCGCGCCATTGCCACCGGATCGTCTGCCTTGGCGATCGCAGTGTTGAGCAGCACGCCGGAACAGCCCAGCTCCATGGCCCGCGCCGCATCCGATGCGGTTCCGATGCCGGCATCCAGAATTATGGGGGCGCTCAAACGGCGGCAGATAGTCTCGATATTGAACGGGTTCAAGATGCCCAGCCCCGACCCGATCGGCGCACCCAGCGGCATCACGGCGGCGCAGCCCAGATCGGCCAGTTTTTCGGCAGTGATGGGGTCGTCATTGGTGTAGGCCAGCACAGCGAAGCCCTGCCCGGTCAGCGTTGCGGCTGCGGACAGCAGCTGCTCGACATCGGGGTAGAGCGTTTCGCGATCGCCCACGACCTCCAGCTTCACCCAATGGGTGCCCAACGCTTCGCGCGCCAGGCCCGCGGTCAAGACTGCATCCCGCGCTGTCGCGCAGCCGGCGGTATTGGGCAAGAGCCGGTATTTGCCGCCCAGCATTTCGACAAGGCTTTCGCGTGGGCCGGCCAGGTCGACGCGGCGGATCGAGACGGTGATGATCTCGGCTCCGCTTGCTGTCAGCGCGTCGAGCATGACCTGGCGGTTGGGATAACCGGCAGTCCCCGCCATCAGGGCGGAGCCGAAGCTTTCTCCGGCGATAGTCAACACGGGCACATTCATCTCAGCCATCGGCATCTTATCCACCCGAATGCGGCCGCACGATCTCGACGGTGTCACCGTCTTGCAGCACTGCTTTCGGCCATTCGGCGCGCGGGACGATAGCATCGTTGATCGCAACGGCGACGCCGGGCCTGGCTGAGTCGATCTGTTGCGCCGCCAGCAGGTCGGAAAGGCTGGTGCCGTTCAACCGGTGCGGTTCGCCGTTCAGGCGGATATCCATGACGGGGTCCTCTCAACTGTCTGCGTCCGGAACCTGTCCAACCCGAACGCAGCGACTGCTCTATCCGTTTCGCCGGTCAGCACCAAGTCCGCGATGGTCCGGGCTGTGACAGGGGTCAGCAGGATGCCGTTGCGATGATGGCCGGTCGCCAGGATCAGACCCGGGACGCCGGTGTTGCCCAGGATCGGCGCGTCGTCGCGCGAGCCGGGCCGGAAACCGACCCAACTTTCGACCAGAGGCAGTTCTTCGACACCGGGCAGGGCGCGCCATGCCGATTCCAACAGCGACAGCATGCCCCCGGCGGTCAAATTGGCATCGAAGCCGCGCTCCTCGGTCGTAGCGCCGACCAGCAGCCGCCCGTCGCGGCGTGGCACCAGATAGGCTTTCTGCGTCCACAAGACATGCGACAGGATGGGCGCGTCGGGATCCATCGCCAGCGCAAGCATCTGACCCTTCACCGGCCGCACAGGGGGAAGGGCCTCCGCCGGCAGGCCGGTTACATTCGGCGTCCACGCACCGGCCGCGACAATCACGGTATCCGCTGGATGATCGATGCCGCCCGCCGTCACGCCGATGGCTCGGCCGCCGACCATACGCACGCCGACTGCACCCGCCTGCTCGTGCAGCGTGCCGCCGGCGCGCTCGAATGCTTTCTTCAGGGCTTGGGCAAGAATGCGATTGTCGACCTGATGATCGTCCGCGACCAACACCGCGCCGGTCAGGCGCGGGTTGAGCGCCGGTTCGCGCGCCAGGGTTTCGTCACGTGTCAGCCAGATCGCATCGACTCCCAGCCGCCGCTGCAGGGCGTGCGTCTGGCGCAGCCGTCCCAACTCATCGGCGTTGAACGCAACGGATATCGTTCCTTCGGTGCGCAGCTGCGGGTCGATGCCGCTTGCCTCGGCCAGTTCGGCGGCGAAGCCGGGCCACATGTCCTGTGATTGTCGCAGCAATGCGAACAGTGCGGTCTCGCCCGGCTCGACCTCCGATCCGGCGGCCAACATGCCGGCAGCCGCCCGGGTGGCGCCCTGGCCGGCAAGGTCGCGCTCAAAGATCGAAACACGCAATCCGGCCGCGGCCAGACGCCAGCCGATCGACAGGCCGATCACGCCGCCGCCGATGATTGCGACTGTCATTTTTCGGGTTTCAAGGGTCGAGCGCGTCATGTCCTCTCCCTGCGGTGGCATTACCCACGTCAGGTTCAATGGGTCTGATCTCAGCCTGCCGATCGGGACAAGCACCCCAGTGCGTTTAACTTAGTCCCGGCGGTCGCCGATTGCTAGGCGGCCATCGCGTCGAAATGGTAGGCTCGCTCTGACAATCACACTACTGTCAGAGTCGATGTTGCGTTTTCCCTACCTGGTCCTGGTTTTCGCGCTCGCCGCGTCGCCAATTTATGCGGCGCCACCAGCCAAGGCCCCCGCGGGCGCGCCTCCACGCCTGGCACCTTCAGGAAGGCCGGTGAACCCGATTGCCTCGGTTCTGCCGACCGACGCGGAACTGCAGCGGATCGTCGACGACCGGGTGAACACCTATCGCGATTCGGTGGGCCTGCTGATCGGCGTGGTCGAACCGTCGGGCCGGCGATTCGTGTCGCGCGGCCCCGCGCAGGTCGGCAACGACGATGCGGTCGACGGCGACACGATTTATGAGATCGGCGGCATCTCGAAAGTGTTCACCGCCCTGCTGCTGACCGATATGGCGCACCGTGGAGAAGTGTCGCTGAACGACCCGGTTTCGAAATATCTGCCGCCCGATCCGAAGATGCCGCTATATGCCGGCAAGCCCATTACCCTGCTGGACTTGGCGACCCACACGTCGGGCCTGCCCCGGATGCCCAGCAACGTCGCCCCGGTCGATCTCAACCACCCCAACGCCGACATGAACGCCGACCAGTTGCTGAAGTCTGTGTCGGCCTATGAGCTGACCCGCGCCGTCGGCAGCGGTTACGAATATTCCAATGCGGGGTTCGACCTGCTCGCCCTTGCGCTTGCCGCCGCGGGCCATACCGATTTCGAAACGCTGTTGAAGGCGCGAATTCTGGCCCCGCTGCATATGGTGAGCACCCATATCGCCGTATCGGCGGATGAGAAGGAGCACCAGTCCAGCGGCTATGACATGCATCTGAGCCCCGTGCCACGCGCCAGCATTCCCTCGGTGCTGGGCGCGGACGGCATGCGGTCGACGGCGAACGACCTGCTCAATTTCCTTGCTGCCAATATCGGTCTGGTCAACACGCCGCTGGCGCCCGCCATGGGCGATATGTTGAAGACCGTGCGACCGACGCAATATGAGGAACTCAAGATCGCGCTGGGCTGGCATGTTGCCACGTTGGACGGAGTTGAGATGGTCTGGGAAAATGGCCGGACCGAGGGCTATCGCGCCTTTATCGGCTTCGCGCCGAAACTACGGGTCGGCGTTGTCGTCCTGTCGAACGCCGCCGACACGATCGACGATATCGGGGTTCATATTTTGGATCCGGCTCAGGCGCTGCGGACGCTGCACCGCGAGGCGCCGATCGATGCCAGTCTGTTCGATAACTATACCGGCCGTTATCTTGTCAGTGAAACCTTCAGCCTTGTCGTGACGCGCGACGGTGGTCGTCTTTATATCCAAGGAGTGGGCGAACCGAGAACCGAACTGTTCGCGGAGGGCGACGATCGGTTTTTCGTGCGCGACATCAACGCCGAAATCAAATTCGATACGGATGCCAGCGGCCGTGCGCACAGCATGGCGATCACCCAGGACGGGAAAACGACGCCGGCTTTTTTAGCCCACTAAGATTACTTGCGGGGTGCTGTCCGCCGACGACGGACGGCGGCGAGGCCGACCAACCCGGCGCTGAGCAGGGCGATGGTAGACGGCTCCGGCGCACGTCCACCACCGCCGCCACCAGTTGACGGCTTGTAGGCGTAATCCGTGATATTGAAGCCGGTCGAGTTGTCGGTCAGCGTATACGACTTGCCCGCGTTCGCGACGCCGGCCATCAGCGCACCCGTCAATGTTCCGTTGCCGCCGACCGTCACGTTGCGCGATGGTGCCAGGATTGTACCGATCATCGATGTGCTGTTGGCGCCGGTCAGCGAGACGGTATTTCCCGTACCCTCGATATTGAAGATGATATCGGCCGCCGACGCGCCGTTAATGCCCTGGATCAGCGACTTGATGGATCCGCTGGTGCCGACCGTGAAGTTGCCGGTGACGTTGATGATGAATTTGGCGCCGGTATAGCCGTTGTCATCGAAGGTCAGCGTGCCGCTCGTCAGACTGAGTGCGCTGATGTTGAGCACGTTCTCGCTGGCGTTGGTCAACGCCTTGATTGTAAGGGACTGGCCGCTGGTTAGGCTGATTGCGTTGCCCGAAACCAACAGGTTGGCCGACAGCGCGCCGGCGGTCGTCGATGCCGAATAGGCGTTGTTGATTGCCGTCGCCATGCTTTGCGTCGCAATCCCGCCCGAAACACTGACGCTGCCGTTGCCCGAAGATGAGTAGGAGCCGTCGATGTAAGCATTACCGCTAATGGTGTTGGAGCCCGCCACCGTGACGGTGTTGGACATGCCGAGACCGATATTACCGTTCAGTTTGAAGCCGCCACCCATGGCAAAAGTCTGCGAATTGCCGAGCAGAAGGCCATAGGTAGATGCTGAGCCAAGTGTAATGGCTGCAGCGTCAGCTTGCGGGCTTCCAACGAGCAGCGCACCAGCTGCGATCGCGCAGAAAATTGCGGCTCTGAGGCGCGATAGACGCAATATCTTCATGAAAGTCATCATTGCGCTACAGGACATGCAAATCCCAAGCCAAACCTGCAAGTGGTTGCTAATGCGTTATTTATACAATTGTTATTTAATCCGCCCGTAAAGTTTCTCGACAGAGTTTCCGCGATTACAGCAGGTTGGCCGCGCGCTGCATACGCTCGCCGTGGCCCTTCTCTTCCTTGCCGTTTTGCCGCAACAGGCGGCCGGCCTCTTCATGGCCCAGATTGGTCGCCCACAGATCGTAAAGCTTGTCGCCGGCCAGCTCGCTTTCGGCGATGCCGTCTATCACCGCCTTGGACAGCATCCTTAGGGCGGTCGTAATAGGGGTTGTCCTCAGGCTCAGGCACGGGACGGTCGACACTGTAAAGCAGCTTCAGCGCCCGGCTGACGCGGTGGGCGTGGCCGACCTCTTCCTGGCCGTTCTTCTTGAAGACCGCGCGAACCTCCTCGTTTGGTGCAGCCTCCGCGAACGACGCATAGAAACCTTCGCCCGCCGCTTCCAGATACAGCATCACGGTCAAATCGTCCGCCGTCGGCTTGGTCACCGCATAGATATGCGCCGCTGCGCCGTCCACAGTCTGCGGCAGATGGTTGGGCAGGGTGGACATGCGCTTCCTACTGGCTTTCGAATTGCAGGCAGTGTCGCCTAAATCGCCGTGCCTGTCAGCAGGTATGGTCGTGCGGCCAGGATGCCGGCAGCCGGTCGTCCGGGACGCGCTTGCGCCCACGCGCCATCGGGTGAAGGGGCGATCCGTCCCGCGTGACGCCCAGGCATTGAAGCGGCGGCGCTCCCGCCCGAACCAGATTCGCGACCAGCAGTTCGGCGCGGTCGCGAGCCCAGCCTACCGTGCCCCACGCGACGGCGATTGCGCTGGCGTCATGTACGATTTCCGCAATGGTCCGATCGTTTTCGCGCATGTGTTTTCGGAATGTCATGGGGCTGGAAGCAGTCCAACCACGGCATTGGGCGGGAATGGTGGATCGGAACGGGTAAAGATTGACAACCGTGGCCGCGCCGAATCCCCAGGACCGGGAGAAATGTATGACGCGGCGGATAGTCGGATCGTCGCGCTGTTCATCCGCTCGCGCCGGATTCAGCATGATCCAGGCAATTGCGGGCCCGTCGTCCCATTCGCGCTTCAGCCACCAACGATACCGACCGCAGCGACTGATTGCGGCGGATCGGATCATGAGATCGGGAGACGGCATCGATCGCCGCGCTTTTTGCAAAAGGTGAGGGATTCCAGGTGGATATCTGGTGGGCGCGACAGGGATTGAACCTGTGACCCCTTCCATGTCAAGGAAGTGCTCTCCCGCTGAGCTACGCGCCCGCCGATTAACGGCGTCTTCCACCGGAAGGGCCGCTGTGTATCATTCCGTTTCCGCTGTTGCAATCCGCTGTTCCCGATGCAACCTGATGAATCATAACGAAGGGGGAAGTCCCATGAGCCTGACCCTGATTATCGGCACCAAGAAATGGTCCAGTTGGTCGCTGCGGCCGTGGGTTGCCTTGAAGGAAGCCGGCATTCCCTTCAAGGAAATGCTGATCCACCTGCGCCAGTCCGACACCAAGGCGCGGATTCTCGAGTATTCGCCGGCCGGCAAGGTGCCCATCCTGATCGACGGGCGTGAGTTGGTGTGGGATTCCCTGGCTATCCTCGAATATCTGGCGGTCCGTTTTCCCGAATCAAAACTGTGGCCGCACGAAATGTCCGCGCTGGCCGTCGCGCGCTCGGTTTCCGCCGAAATGCATGGGGGCTTTCCCGACCTGCGCCGCGAATTGTCGATGGATATCGGTGCGGACCTGCCGACGCCCGCGCTGTCGGCTGGCGCAATGGCCGATGTCGAGCGAATCCAGGCGATCTGGCGTGATGCGCGGGCCCGGTTCGGCGCCGCAGGACCATTCCTGTTCGGGCGTTTTAGCAACGCGGATGCAATGTACGCACCCGTCGTGACCCGATTCCAGACCTATAATATTTCGGTCGATCCCGTGTCCGACACCTATATGCAGACGATCCTCGGATTGCCGTCGATCAGGGCGTGGTACCGGGCGGCGGACGAAGAAGAGATTGCTTAAGACTGGAACTCCTCTGACGTAATATGTTTTGATCCAGTTGCAGGCTCCCGTGCAGTACCGCGATGGGAGCAAGGAGCTTTGGCGGGAATGCGTGCACCGGTCGAAGGAGCATCGATGGGCATTGTAATACGGCCGCCGGCCTTCAGGAACGGCAAGGGCCCGATCCATCTCGCGCTTGCGCAGAGACGGCCGCTGGACAAGCGCCGCCTGCGTGTATTGTTCGCGCGATTTTTCAATGTGCGGGTGGTCGCGATCACCATCGCCGTCATGGCGCTGGCCTGGATACTGGCATTGGCCGGTACCGCCTTCGCTGTCAGGACCATGGTGATCCTCTGTTTCGCCGCCTTGGCCGGGCGGCAGCGTCGGGTCGGCGTGCCTGTCAGGATCGCGCGCCGTACATCCGGGCGCTCTCGACCAAATTATTGACGATCCACTCGCATGTCCGCGGTCCGGCCCTTATATAGGCCGGAATGACTCCGCCTCTTCAGACCGCTCCATTCATAAAAACTGCGTCGCAATCCAAGCCTAAGGGCGATTTTCGCGCCCTGGGAATGCTAGCGCCATATCTCTGGCCGAAGAATGCTCTTGAACTGCGCGTGCGCGTGGTGCTGGCGATGTTCGCGCTGCTGCTCAGCAATATCGCGACGCTGATCATCCCCATCGTCTATGGCAAGGCGGTCGACGCTATGTCGGGCAAGCACGGGGCGCTGATCGCGGTGCCGGTCGGGCTGATCGCCGCCTACGGCATGGCGCGGCTGCTGACCCAGTTCTTCAATGAAGCGCGCAATGCGATCTTCCAGAAGGTCTCGCAGCGGGCGATCCGCCAGGTGGCCCTTAATGTCTTCCGGCACCTGCACAGCCTGTCGCTGAAATTCCACCTGGACCGGCAGACCGGCGGCCTGTCGCGGGCAATCCAGCGTGGCACCACGGCAATCGATAGCCTGCTGTCCTTCTCGCTGTTCAATGTCTTCCCGACCATCGTGATGCTGATCCTGTCGGCGCTGGTCATCTGGCGGCGCTTCGACGGAACCTATGCAATCGCGACGGTTCTGACTGTCGGCACCTATATCGTCTTCACCATCCTCGTCAGCAATTGGCGGATCGTTATTCGCCGGCAGATGAACGACAGCGACAGTTCGGCCAATACGAAGGCGATCGACAGCCTGCTCAATCACGAAACGGTGAAGTATTTCACCAATGAGGAGCATGAGGCTCGCCGCTACGACAAGGCGCTGGAGCGGTATGAGAAGGCGGCGGTCAAGACCGTGACCTCGCTGTCGGTCCTCAATATCGGGCAGGCGGCGATCGTCGGCGCCGGGGTCACGATCATCATGCTGCTGTCGGCGCGGGATATCGTCGCCGGCCATATGAGCATCGGCGGATTCGTCACGCTCAATACCTATCTGATCCAATTGGCGCAGCCGCTCGGTATCTTCGGCACGGTCTATTCGGCGTTGAAACAGGCACTGGTCGATATCGAGGGCATGTTCAACCTGCTGGGTGAAACGCTGGATATTGCCGACCGGCCCGGCGCTTTGCCGCTCGCCCTTACTGGTGGCGCGGTGGAATTCCGCGACGTCGATTTCTCATACGATGAACGCCGGCCGATCCTTGACGGCGTCAGCTTCGCAGTTCCGGCCGGGCGCACCGTCGCCATCGTCGGTTCGTCGGGCGCCGGCAAATCGACCATTGCCCGGCTGTTGTTCCGCTTTTACGACGCGACCGGCGGCGCGATACTGATCGACGGGCAGGATATCCGCGACGTGACACAACAAAGCCTGCGCGCCGCGATCGGCATCGTTCCGCAAGACACAGTGCTGTTCAACGACACGATCTATTACAACATCGCCTATGGCCGCCCAGATGCCACTCGCGAAGAGGTCGAGCGGGCGGCACGCATGGCCAATATCGAGGGCTTCATCCAGACCCTGCCCGAGGGCTACGAGGCGATGGTCGGCGAACGCGGGCTGAAACTGTCGGGCGGGGAGAAGCAGCGCGTCGCTATCGCACGTGCTTTGTTGAAAGACCCGCCGATTATGCTGTTCGACGAGGCAACTTCCGCTTTGGACACGGCGACCGAAAAGGAAATTCAGGGTAATCTAAAGACCGCCAGTGAGGGGCGGACCACACTGGTCATCGCCCACCGCCTGTCGACCATTATCGACGCCGATGAAATCCTGGTCCTCTCCGGCGGGCGCATCGTCGAGCGTGGCAACCATGTCGGCCTGCTGGTCCAGGGCGGTCTGTTCGCCGAGATGTGGCGCAAACAGCAGGAGGCAGCGCGTCGCGGCATCGAGCCGGCCGACCTCCCGATTCCCGCCGAGGCGGCCGAATAGCGATGCCGACCTGGACCGGCGGTTGCCATTGCGGCCGCGTGCGCTTTCGCGTAACGGCCGATCTGGTCGGGATCACCGACTGCAACTGCTCGGTCTGCACCAAAAAGGGTTTTCTGCACCTGATCGTGCCGCCGCAGCAGTTTGAGTTGCTGTCGGGCGCTGACGATATCGCGACCTACAGCTTCAACACCGGCGCGGCAAAGCATATGTTCTGCCGTGATTGCGGCATCCATCCGTTCTATGTCCCGCGCTCCGATCCCGATAAGATCGACGTCAATGTGCGCTGCCTGGACGATGTCGATATCGCCGGTTTGACGATCCAGCCGTTCGACGGACGCAACTGGGAATCGGCCATAGAACAGGATGTGCCTTGGCGGCCTTGACGAAACCCCGCCCGATCGCTTAGTTTCCGCGCCTTCGCGCGAAGCCTCAAGCTGTCGCGTGTCCTGTTTAGTCTCGTGTAAGGAATTCACCATGGCTCGTCGTTGCGCCGTGACCGGCAAAGGCGTCCAGACCGGCAACCATGTCAGCCACGCGAATAACAAGACGCGTCGCCGCTTCCTGCCGAATCTGCAGCAGACGTCGATGTTCAGCGAGATGCTGGGCCGGAATGTCAGCTTCCGTGTTTCGACGAACGGACTGCGCACGATCGAGCATAAGGGCGGCCTCGACGCCTACCTGATCGGCGCGCGCGGGTCGGCCCTGGGCACCGAGATGCGCAGTCTGAAGAAGCAGATTGAGACGAAAGTCGCCGAACGCAGCTGAGGCATTTGCCCGGCGGACCAACAAAAAGCCCGGTCGGTCGACCGGGCTTTTTTTATGTCACGAATGCGTCGATTAGAGTGCGCTCGGGCGCCGCCGCCGAAGCATCACCGCTGCGCTGGTTCCCAGGACCAGAAGAACGATCGGCGGGCCGAACGTATATTCGATCATGTCGGTGCTGCCGAACTTGAAAAACGTGGAGGCGATCCCGCTCCAGTTTTGCGTTTTGCGGACCGCCTCGCCGCCGCCGCATTTCGGGCCGGTGCAGCTCGCGGTTACGAAACCCTGGTCCAGGTCGGCCTCGACGTCGCGCGACATGTCCGCCTGGGTGCTAATGCGCTGGCAGACATTGTAGCTGACGCCGCCGGCCCACAATATCGAAAGGGCTGCCCAACCCGCCAAAAGCCATCGGGCTTTGATGCGGGAGCGTTTCGGACTCACCGCTTCAGCGGCATCCGCCGCTGTTGAAAACATGTCCGGCGACCGAGGCCGCGTTACCTGATCAAACGACATGTACATTGGGTCACTCATGTCTTCGATAAGGAATGATAGCTGGATTCAGTTCCGCCCGCACGCTTAAATTTTCATCCGCCTGTAACGACTACTGGTTTGGGCGTCGGATTCCTGCTCCCACGGTAAGGAACCCAGTGGCGCTTGCGGAAATACGGCAGCAGCAAGATGGCGACCGTCATACCTAATGCAGCGCCGGAAACGACGTCCGACAGATAATGGACGTCCTGCAGAATCCGACTCGCCCCGATTGCGGTCGCTACCAAGAAAAAGAAAACGCGCCCACGCGGCAGCAGCGCGCCGAGCGCAATGGCGGCGGCGAAAGACGTGGTCGTATGGCCGGAGGGAAAGGAATTGAACTGGGACTTGAAACGGAATGGCTGAAACCCGCTGGTGTCGCCCGCCAGCCACATGAAGGGGCGTGCACGGCCGAAGATCACCTTCAACAGATCGTCGGCCAGACCGGCGGCCGCGACGATGACGAAGATGACGATCAATGCCCGCAGGACCGGATCCAGCCAATCCTCGCGGTCCGGTCGCGCGATCTTCATGAACATGCCGAGCAGGATCAGAAGGCCGGTCGGATACAGGATGACGCCGCCCTTGCCGAACCAACTGACCAGGACTGCAACCTTCTTGATGCGCGGGGCGACATCCGCGACCGCCTGGGCCAATGGTTGATCGAACCGCAAGGCCACCAGGATTGCGACCAGGGCCAGCGGCAGCAGCCAGATCAACGGCGACCGCTTCATCCGGGCACCTTGCGATAGAGGGTCAGCGTGACGCGCTTGCCCTTTGCATAATTGAAACCGGTGACGGTATCCAGCGGCTCGACGGCAAGATGCGCGTCGGCGACAGCGGCCTTGAAGGCGTCGCCTTGATCGGCGCTGACGATCGCGACCGCATTGGGGGTGTCGTTCAGCAGCTTGGCCGCCTCTGCGCCATCGCCGAATTGGACGTCGGTTCCGAAGGCGATGACGGCACTGGGCTCGCCGTAGCCGGCGATCATCACCGGTCCATACCCGGCAGGCATCTTCCGGAACAGGGCGTCATGCAGGCGGGGCGCGATCCACGGCGCGTCCAGCGCCGGCATCGCCGCGCCAAAGGTCATCCCCCAGGCGAGGATCGCCCCAGGCAGGATTATCAGCGCCGCCCGTCCGCGCTCGCCGCGCCACGCAGCCCAGGTGCCGCCGGCAGTCAGCGCCCACAGCAGGATGGCGGCAGCGATGCCCCGGATCGACAGCCGACCGTCGCCAAGCGGCGCTGCGGCGATCACCAGCGCGCCCAGCCCAAGGCCAACCAGCGCCCACAGAAGGATCGCTGCGTGGGTCAATAATTTGCGCCAGCCCTCCGCCATCACCGGCAATGTCAGGCGGTCGCACAGGGCAGCGCCAGCCAGCAACGCGATTGCAGGATAAAGCGGCAGAACATAGTGCGGCAGTTTGGTCGGCACTGCTTCAAAGACGATCCAGGTCGGGATGATCCAGGCCAGCGCCAGCACCACCGCCCGATCGCGCCGGTTACGCCACGCCCATGGCAAAGCCAGAAGCGCGAACAAAGATCCCGGCCAGAAGACGATGGGGAACATGGCAAGGTAGGCGCCCGGCGCCGCGCCGTGCGACTCCTGCCCGCCGGTCAGCTTTGCCCCCATGTCGCTGCCCAGTGATTGGGCCAGAAAGGCGCCGTGGCTGGAGATCATGATCGCGATCAGCCAGGGGAGGGTAATTGCCGCCGTGACCGCGATGCCGGGCCAGGGTCGCAGCCGCGTCAGCCAGCCGAGACTGCGGTCATGCACCGACAGCACGACAGCGGTCAGGACAGCGACCATCAGGATGATGGGCCCCTTGACCAGAATGCCGATGCCGAGCGCCGCCCAGAACAGGATCCACTGCCGCCACGCCAGAACCTGGCGGTATTCCGGCGAAGGTACCCACGCCTCAGCCAGCGGCATCATCGCCAGCAGAACGGTCAGCAGCAGCACGGCATCGGTCTTGGCCTGCCGCGCTTCGACATTCAACAGCAGGCTTGCGGCCAATAGCGCGGCACCGATGAACCCGGCTTCGGCGCCGAACCAGCGCCGGCCGATCGCCAGCGTCGCCAGGACGGCGCCCAGCGCACCCAGCAGCGACGGCAGGCGATAGGTCCAGATCGGATTTTTCAGGTTCTCGCCGCCAGCCAACTTTGTCGCCGCCGCCTGCAGCCAATAGACGCCGACCGGCTTTTTCAACCGTGCCTCTTTTTGCAGGCGGATATCGACATAATCGCCGGTCTGGAGCATTTGCCGACTGGCTTGGGCGAACCGGGCCTCGTCACGATCGACGGCAGGTAGGGATTTCAGGCCCGGCAGGTACAGCGCCAGCGCAAACAACAGCATCAGGCCATAGGCGATTGGAGACCGTACAATCCGGGCCGCACGGGTTTCTCTCTCAGTATCGGGCGGCTGCGCGGCGGTTTCCGCCATTTGATCAGGAGGCCATCTACTTAGGAAAAGGCGATTTGCGCATAAACATGTGTCAAGATCGGCCGAAGCACGAAGTCGATCAGCAGGAAAAGAACGAGCGGCGATAGATCGAGGCCGCCCATCGGCGGAATCACCCGGCGTAAGGGGCGAAGGATCGGTCGGGTGGCCCGGTCGAGGAAATCGACGATCGTATAGACGACCTGATTCCGCGTGTTCAGCACTCCGAAGGCGATGAGCCAGCTGGCGATGACCTGGGCGATGACGACACACTCAACGATCTGCAGGATCGCGTCGATCAACTGGAAGACAAGGGTAACGAAGAACATTCCAACTCCGGCGGACTGAGGCGCGTCAATCTACAGTTGCCCGCTAGGCAGGGCAATTGACGGCTATTTCAGCGTCGACTGGCAGCGGCCGGGCGGTCGCTTGACACCGCCCCTTCACCTGACCATATTCCGCGCCTTGTCGATGCCGGCTTGGGGCTATAGCTCAGCTGGGAGAGCGCATCGTTCGCAATGATGAGGTCGGCGGTTCGATCCCGCCTAGCTCCACCAATCGCGGCATCGGACAACACTCCCCACGCTATCGAATAAATCGTGAGGCCGCCGCCGCCAGCGCGGCTGCGCCAGCCGCGGGCCATAGTGCATTCAATCCCAGCAGTGGATAGACGGCAGCACCGGCGATAGCGCCAGCAATCAGTCCGAGCCATAGAATCAGAAACGGCACCCATGCCATGCGATCATCGCCGAACGGGATGCCCGCAAGGCGCTGTCCGACCTTGACCAGCGTGCCGGTCATGTAGGTAACACCGACGCGAATTTCTCCGTCGCTCTCGAATGCGGCATTTTCCACGCCCATCGCCAACACCATCGCGGTGATCGCCAGGGACGGGTAGCCCGTCATTCCGCTCGACGCTGCGATAACCAGCAACAGGGAAACCAATGCCAGAACCGCCGTCCGGCGTCCGGCAGCGGCCAACCGCCCGGTAACCGAGCCGATAGCGACGCCGAAGACGAAAAGACCGATCAATCCGAGGCCAAGAAACGCGCCCCGATGCCCCTGCGCGATGTCGACAGCCATCCGTGTGGAATTGCCGGACATAAACGAGACGAAGAATCCGCCGAGCTTCAGAAACCCGATAGCATCGACATAGCCGGCGATTGCCGAAAGCCACACGGCCAGGGCGCGGGAGCCATTGTCATATCGATTCATTCAGCGAGCCGAGTTTTCCGCCAGAGGCCGGTATTCGGCTTCGCGAAACATCAGTCCTCGGGCGCGACGACGACCTTCAAGCCGGCTAGTTCCGGTTTGATCTCGATCTGGCAGGACAGGCGAGAGCCGCCCTCCTCGTAATGCGAGGATTCTTCCAGCAATTCGCGTTCGTCGCGCGACAGCGGGGGCATCTTATCGCGCCAGGCGGGGTCGACATAAACATGGCAGGTCGAGCAGGACATCATCCCGCCGCAGATGGCGGCAAGTTCGAAGTTCCCCTCATCGCGGATGGCTTCCATCAGGGTGAAGCCGTTCGTGGCATCGACCGGGAATTCGGTTCCGTTGCGGTCGGTGACGTAAATCTCGGGCATTGTCAGGTCTCGAAAATCAGGTGGGCCGGGCTGCGCAGCCCGTCCTACTATCGCGATGCTCGCAAATTGGCAATTCTTCGAGGCGTCGCAGGTTCGGGTCTTAGGCCGGTCCGCGTGATGTTGAGGCTAGCTGAACCGCCACCCAGTCGACAAAGACGCGCAATTTGTTGCTGAGATGCCGGTTGGGCGGATAGACAACATGGAGCGGAAGCGCGCTTGCCGTCCAGTCCGTCAGGATCAGTTTCAGCCTGCCTGCCAAAAGATCCGGCTCAGCCATGAAAAAGGGCGACTGCGCGATACCCATGCCAGCCGCCGCGGCCATGACATAAGAACTGCCCTCATTCAGCGCCACCTGATGGCGGCCGCGGATTTCCAGCCGCTCGCCGTCGCGTGCGAATTCCATGGCGATTTGCCGCCCGGTGCGGGTCGACAGAAAACTGACCACTTGATGCGCGCCGTCTATTTCAGCCGGGTGTTTCGGCTCGCCCAACCGCTCTAAGTAAGACGGCGCGGCGACCGTCACCATCGGCATGTCGGCGACCTTGCGCGCGATCAACGACTGGTCGATCAGTTCGCCCACGCGAATCACGCAGTCCACATTCTCGCCGATCAGGTCGGTCTGCCGGTCGGACACGCCGAAATCGATTTCGATATCGGGATAGCGCGCGAAGAAGTCGGGTAGCGCGCGGATGACAAAGGCCTGGGCGATGGCGCCGGACATGTCGATGCGCAATTTGCCCTTGGGGCTGGTTTGTGCCGCAGCCATGCTGCTGTCCAATTCGTCCAGGTCGGCAATCAGCCGCAGTGCTCGTTCATAATAGGCCGCGCCGTCCGGCGTCACCGTGACCCGCCGCGTGGTGCGGTTCAGCAGTTTGGTGCGCAGATGCTGCTCCAGAGACTGGATCAGCTTGGTCACCGTCGCCTTGGGCGTCTCGAGCGATGCGGCGGCGCGGGTGAACGAGCCGGCCTCGACGACGCGGGCAAAGGTTCTCATGGCGGCTAATTGATCCATGATTGTTCACCAGTAGGAAAAATGAAATCGTTTTTTGCACGTTTATGGCGTTAGAGAAAACACCTATCTGTGTTGCGTCGCAAGAGAGTGAGAGTACCGATAGACATGACCAGCCTGTGGACAGAACAGACATTGGACCGTGCCTCGGGCGCGCCGGTGCGCGTTCGCGTTTATAAGGGCGCACCGGATAACAAGCTGGCTCCGCTGGTGCTCCATCTCCACGGCGGCGCTTTTACCCGAGGTTCGGTCGAGACCGGTGGGGCCGTGGCATCGTTGCTGGCTGACGCCGGATCGACGGTGGTATCGGTCGATTACCCGACCGCGCCGGAAACCCGTTTCCCCGGTGCGCTCGAGGCGTCGCTCGATGCCCTTCGCTGGACCTATAAAACCTGCCCGGTCATCAAGCAGGCCCGGCTGTTCCTAGCTGGCGAGGAGGCCGGCGGCAATCTGGCCGCGGCGCTGACCTTGATGGCCCGTGACCAGCAGTCACCGCCGGTAACGGGGCAGATACTGCTGTCGCCGATGCTGGACCCTTGCATGGCGACGAAATCGATCCGCCAAGCCGAGGCCGGACCGGTCGGCTGCCAATGGGCCGACGGCTGGCACGACTATTTGGGCTCAGCCGACAAAGCGTCCCATCCCTATGCCTCGCCGCTGGGCGCGTCGCGTCTGGCCGGGCTTGCGCCGGCGCTGATCGTGACGGCGGAAGATGATCCGATGCGCGATGAGAGCCTCAGCTATGCGCGGCGTCTGATCGAGTGCGGCGTCTATGTGCGCCAGGAAATCCTTCCGGCGCCCACCGGTTGGCCGTTGGCGCTCGGCCGAGCGGAGGCCGACCCCACCTGGGCCGCACAGCTCAAGCTTTTCTTCACGGAGTTCTTCGTCACCGCCGCTGCGCTGCGCGCGGCGGCGGGTCCCCATCCCAGCATTCCCTAATACAGTCCACCCCACAATCGGACATCCATCATGAGCAAATCCTCCCTTCGTCAGCGTTTCTTGGCCCCGGCGATCGCGCTAACCCTCGGCGCGGCCATTGCGGCGCCCTTCACCTTGTCCGCGCATCGTGCGCGTGGCGCGGGTCCGGCGCCCGTCGTGGCAGCAATTCCGGTTTCAGTCGCCATGGTCGATGCCCACGACACGGCAACCTGGAGCGAGTTCTCCGGCCGGCTGGAGGCGGTGGAGCGGGTCGATGTCCGCTCCCGCGTCGCCGGCGCCGTCCAGGCGATTCATTTCCGCGAGGGCGCGCTGGTAAAGCAGGGCGATCTGCTGATCACCATCGACCCCGATCCGTATGCGGCGGCTGTTGCCTCCGCCCAGGCGCATGTCGCCGCCGCGCAGAGCCGGCTGGCGATCAGCCGCAAGGAAGAGGACCGCGCGCAGAGGCTGATCGGCATGACCGCGGGTGCGATTTCGCAAAGCACGGTCGATCAGCGCGTCAGCAGCGCCCGCGAGGCGGAGGCTGACCTCCATCAGGCAGAAGCCGATCTGCGGTCGGCGCAGCTGAATCTCGGCTACACAGGAATCCGTGCTCCGGTTTCCGGCCGCGTCGGCAAAATTCAGGTGACGGTCGGCAATCTGATCGCCGCCGGTACGGCGTCGCCCGTGCTGACCACCCTGGTCTCCGTCGATCCGATCTACGCCAGCTTTGACGCCGACGAGCAGGTTGTGGCGCGAGAGTTGAAGGCGCTCGATGCTGGGGCAAACAGGGTCAGCCAGCTCGACCGCATTCCGGTTGAGATGACGACGGCCCTCGCTGGCGATACCGTAAAGGGCCACCTGCAGCTGATCGATAACCAGGTCGATGCGCAGAGCGGCACGATGCGGCTGCGTGCGGTGTTCGACAATGGCGACGGAACGCTGATACCGGGCCAGTTCGCGCGGTTGCGCCTGGGCGCCGCCAAGACGCAGCCGGTGCTTGCGGTCAACGAACGCGCGCTCGGCACCGACCAGGACAAGCGCTATGTGATGGTCGTCGACGCCGGCAACAAAGCGGTCTATCGCGAAGTCGCGCTTGGCGGCCTTGCCGGCGATCTGCGCATTGTCACCAGCGGACTCAATCCCGGCGACCGCGTGATCTTGAGCGGCCTGCAGCGTGTTCGGCCAGGCGCGGTCGTTGCGCCGACGCCTGTCGCAATGGATAGCCCAACCGAGCTGACACAGCGCTAAGTCGGCCGCCAAACACCTTTTCAATCTAACTTTTCAACCACCCATTCGTGGGAGGACGCCATGAATCTGTCCAAATTCTTCATCGATCGCCCGATTTTCGCGGGTGTTCTATCCACTCTGGTCTTCCTGATGGGCGTGCTGGCCCTACCGGCGATGCCGATCTCGGAATATCCGGAGGTGGTGCCGCCGTCGGTCGTGGTGCGGGCGCAATATCCCGGCGCCAACCCCAAGGTAATCGCCGAAACGGTGGCGACGCCGATCGAAGAGGCGATCAACGGCGTCGAGGGCATGATCTATATGGGCAGCCAAGCTAATACGGACGGGCTTGAGACGGTGACCGTCACCTTCAAGCTGGGCACCGACCCGGACCTGGCGCAGCAGCTGGTCCAAAACCGCGTCAGCCAGGCCGAGGCCCGGCTGCCGGCCGAGGTGCGTGCGCTGGGCGTCACGACGATCAAGAGCTCGCCCAACCTGATGATGGTCGTGCATCTGATCTCGCCCAACGGCCGGTACGATATGAAGTATCTGCGCAACTACGCGGTCCTGAACATCAAGGACCGGCTGGCGCGGATTTCCGGTGTGGGTGAGGTCCAGCTGAACGGCTCCGGCGATTACGCCATGCGCGTCTGGCTCGATCCGCAGAAAGTGGCGGAGCGCGGCCTGTCTGCCGGTGACGTGGTGCGCGAGATTCAGGCACAGAACATCCAGGCCGCAGCCGGAGCGGTCGGCGCCTCGCCCAGCGTGCCTGGGTTGGAATTCCAGCTGTCGATCAATGCGCAGGGTCGCCTGCAGACCGAGGATGAATTCGGCGACATCATCGTGAAGACCGACGCCGACGGGCGCGTGACGCGTCTGCGCGATGTCGCGCGGATCGAGATGGGCGCGTCGGACTATGCGCTCCGGTCGCTGCTCGACAACACCCAGGCTGTCGCCATCGCTGTGTTCCAGGCGCCCAATTCCAACGCCATCGAGATTGCCAACCAGGTGCGCGGGGTGATGGACGAAGTGAAGGAGACGATGCCGGAAGGCGTCGACTACCAGATCGTCTATGATACGACGCAGTTTGTCCGGGCTTCGATCAGCGCAGTGGTCCATACCCTCTTCGAGGCGGTGGCGCTGGTGGTGCTGGTGGTCGTGCTTTTCTTGCAGACCTGGCGTGCCTCGATCATCCCCCTGCTGGCGGTTCCTGTTTCGATCGTCGGCACCTTCGCGATGCTCCACGTCTTCGGATTCTCCATCAACGCGCTCAGCCTGTTCGGGCTCGTGCTGGCGATCGGCATCGTCGTCGACGACGCGATCGTCGTCGTCGAGAATGTGGAGCGCAATATCGAACGCGGCCTCAGTCCTCGCGACGCGACCTATGCCGCCATGCGGGAAGTGTCGGGCCCGATCGTCGCCATTGCCTTGGTGCTGATCGCGGTGTTTGTTCCGTTGGCCTTTATCAACGGCCTGACCGGGCAGTTCTATCGCCAGTTTGCGCTGACCATCGCGGCCTCGACCGTGATCTCGGCGGTCAATTCCCTAACCCTGTCACCGGCGCTGGCGGCGCTGCTGCTGAAAAGCCACGACGCGCCCAAGGATCGTTTGACCCGAATCATCGACCGGCTGTTCGGCTGGCTTTTCCGCGGATTCAATCGAGCCTTCTCGCGGGGCGCCGAGTCCTATAGCGGCGGCGTCAAGCGCAGCTTGGGCCGCAAGGCGGTCATGCTGGGCGTCTACGCGGTATTGGCAGCCTCGACCATCCTGCTGTTCAAGGCGGTCCCAGGCGGCTTTGTGCCGGTGCAGGACAAACAGTATCTTGTGTCGATCATCCAGTTGCCGGACGGCGCGAGCCTTGACCGGACAGAGGCGGTGGTTCGCCAAGTCGGCGAGATTGCCCTGAAGGAGCCGGGGGTCCAGGCGGCGGTGCAGTTCCCCGGCCTGTCGGTCAATGGGCTGACCAACAGTTCCAATTCGGGTGTCGTGTTCTTGGCCGAAACGCCGTTCGATCGGCGCACCAGCGCGGCTGAGAACGGGCCGGCGATTGCCCAGCGGCTAAACCAGAAATTCGCTTCGATCCAGGGTGCCAGTATCGCCGTGTTCCCGCCGCCCCCGGTGCAGGGGCTGGGTACCATCGGCGGTTTCAAACTAGAGATCGAGGATCGTAGCGGCCAAGGCTACGAAGCTTTGGACAGGGCGACCAGGGCGTTTCTCGCTAAGGCGAATCAAGCACCCGAATTGGCCGGGTTGTTTTCCAGCTTCCAGGTCAATGTGCCCCAGCTTTACGCTGACATCGACAGGACCAAGGCGCGCCAGTTGCAGGTGCCGGTCAGCGATATCTTCGAGACCATGCAGGTCTATTTGGGGTCGCTGTACGTCAATGACTTCAACAAGTTCGGTCGCACATACACCGTGCGCGTACAGGCCGATGCGCCATTTCGCGCCCGGGCTGACGATATCGGCAACTTGAAGGTGCGGTCGGCGACGGGCGAGATGATTCCGCTGTCGACCTTGTTGAAGGTGAAACTGTCGGCCGGTCCCGAACGGGCGATGCGCTATAACGGATTCCTGTCGGCCGACGTCAATGGCGGTGCGGCGCCGGGCTATTCGTCCGGTCAGGCTCAGGCCGCGGTCACTCGTATCGCGAACGAGACGCTGCCCAAGGGGTTTAAGTTCGAATGGACCGACATGACCCAGCAGCAGATACTGGCGGGCAATTCATCGCTTGTGGTCTTCCCGGTTGCGATCCTGCTCGTCTTCCTGGTGCTGGCCGCACAGTATGAGAGCCTGATCCTGCCGCTCGCCATCCTGCTGATCGTTCCAATGGGACAGTTCGCGGCAATGCTGGGTGTTTGGCTGACCGGGGGCGACAACAATATCTTCACCCAAATCGGTTTGGTCGTGCTGGTCGGCCTGTCGGCAAAGAACGCCATCCTGATCGTCGAGTTCGCCCGCGAGCTGGAGTTTGCCGGCCGCACGCCGGTCCAGGCGGCGATCGAGGCCAGCCGCATGCGACTCAGGCCAATCCTGATGACCTCGATGGCCTTCATCATGGGCGTCGTCCCGCTGGTGCTGTCGACCGGCGCGGGGGCGGAAATGCGTAGCGCCATGGGCGCCGCTGTTTTCGCCGGCATGATTGGGGTGACCGTCTTCGGCTTGTTCCTGACCCCGATCTTCTACGTCGTGCTGCGCCGCCTGACGGGCAACCGCCCGTTGACGCAGCACCGCGAGGGCCATGTCCAGCCTGCCGAAGCCCCGCCGAGCACGCTGTTGGCGGCGGAGTAAGCGCTCAGGCGGCCAGCGCCTCTTCGGGGTCGATGGATTCGGCACCAAAGGCGGCGGCGACTTCGCTATTGGTCAGGCGGCCTTTGCAGACATTGAGACCGCGCCGCAGATGGATATTCTCAGCCAGCGCCTGCTGCCAGCCCTTGCCGGCCAGCGCCATGACGAAGGGCTGGGTGGCGTTGTTAAGCGCGAAGGTCGAGGTGCGGGGCACCGCGCCGGGCATGTTCGTGACGCAGTAATGCACCACGCCCTCCTCGACGTAGGTCGGGTTGGCGTGGGTTGTCGGACGTGAAGTCTCAAAACAGCCACCCTGGTCGATCGCGACATCGACAAGGGCGGAACCTCGGCGCATTGCGCGCAGCATCGGGCGAGTGACCAGCCGCGGCGCGGCGGCGCCGGGAATCAGAACGGCGCCGATCACCAGATCGGCCTTGGCAACCGCGCGGGCGATCGTATCGGTCGCGGAATAGATTGTCTGGATGCGGCTGCCGAACATGTCGTCCAGTTCGCGCAGCCGCGCGATGGATTTATCGACCACCGTGACCTGTGCCTCCATACCGACCGCCATGCGAATGGCGTTCGTGCCGACAGTGCCACCGCCCAGAACGACGACTTGTGCCGCTGGGACGCCAGGGACGCCGCCGAGCAGGATGCCAGATCCGCCGGCCTCTTTCTCAAGGCAGTGTGCGCCGACCTGAACCGACATCCGGCCCGCGACCTCGCTCATCGGCTGCAGCAAGGGCAATTGGCCGCGCGCATCTGTGATCGTTTCATAGGCGATGCAAATGGCGCCCGACTGCTGCAATTCACGGGTCAGAATCTCATCCGCCGCCAGATGCAGGTAGGTGAACAAAATCTGGCCGGCGCGCAGCATCTTCACTTCGCCGGCCTGCGGTTCCTTCACCTTCACGATCATGTCGGCTTCGGCGAAGATTTCCTTCGCGGTCGGCCGGATGTCGGCGCCGGCCCGCTGATATTCGTCGTCATCGACGCTGATGCCGTCCCCGGCGTGGGTTTCGACCAGAACCTGATGGCCGTTCTGGACCAGTTCGCTGACTGCATCCGGCACCAACCCGACACGGAATTCAAGCGTTTTGATCTCGCGTGGAACGCCGACAATCATGGGATTTCCTCAATAACAAAAGAATCGGTCGGTCACGATAAGGGGACGACTTCCGGTTTCTGAAACGCGATAACGGCGGGGCTGGGATGCTTCGAGCACATCCGGCTGGACCGGAAATGGTGAAAATCACCGCTTCGGCGATGGGCAGCCGATCATATC
This sequence comes from Alphaproteobacteria bacterium, assembly GCA_965276835.1. Classification (GTDB taxonomy): domain Bacteria; phylum Pseudomonadota; class Alphaproteobacteria; order BOG-932; family Roseiterribacteraceae; genus BOG-932. The sequence continues at coordinate 3,831,943 of OZ255631.1, read as the reverse complement.
GACGGGTGTCGACGCGGCGTTGGCGGCTGCGATCGCGCCGTCGGATGGGGGGACCGGCAATCGCTGGAACGCCTCCGCCTCCGGCATAGTGGGTAGGGGGGCGACCAGTTCGGTCAGACGCGCCTGATTATGCGCCTCGGATGCTGCGGCAACGAGCGCTCTCGCCAAATTGGCATCCAGCCCGGGACCCGCAACCCACGTCATAGGCTGCGCCAGGATTGAGATCGCCGGCAACCCTGGATAGGTGCCGGGCGGTATCGCGCTGGGTTCCAGCACCGGCTCTGCCCGCATCAGCTTGGTGCGCTCGGGGCTGTCGGGCAGCGACATTAGTCTGAAGCCCCGCGCCAGCAGGTCGCCGATGCCACTGTCGAACGCATGACCTAGGAAGACACCCACCGCCGCGGAGCCGTTTTTAAGAGCGGTGAATGCCGCCTCGGGCGCCAAGCGCTGCAGTTTCACTTTTTTCTGCGGCACGTCATAGGCGTCCAGTAGAGCGGTCGTCAGAATGTCGGTGTCGCTCCCCGCCGGCCCGACAACCACGGCCTTGCCGACCCAGTCCTTGGGCTTGGCGATGGCTGCCGGCGTATTGCCGGTTACAATATAGAGCGGCTGGCGATAGAGGATTTTAAGTGCGGTGATCTGCAAATTCTGGCCCTTCGTCGAGGCGCAGCGAGCACGCAGCAGCGGCAGGGCGGGCAAAACAGCCGTCGTCACCGTGCCTTCGGTCACTGCTTTTAGCAGAGCCTGCCTGTCATCATAGGTCTGGGCGGAGGCGACGACATTCGGCACACCGCATGGCGTGCCTGCGTCGCACTCGGGCAGGCCCGGCGGGCGGGAAAGCGTTTCGGCCAACGCCGAACTCCAGCGGAACGCCGCACTGTCCGGCGTCCCGCCGCCGATCGAAAGCTGGATCGGACCCACCGGTAGCGGCGCAGCGGCTTGGCTGGCGATTGCCGTCAGCGCGACCGCGCACAAGCTTACGCACGCGACCGCGGCCCGTTTCCATGCCCGTCTCGCCAAGATGTCCTCCGGATCGTCTCCAATAATTTACATAAGCCGATACCCGCTGACCACCTGTAACCCAGGTCAGTTCGGAGGAGCGACTAACGGCAACGCCGTTTCACTGGTTCTTTTGTGACAAGGTGAGGCGCAAGCGGAGGACGACTTTTGAACGCTGGCAAACGATGCACAGGGCCGGTAATGTCGCCCCGGGCCGGAGCCGCGCGAATCAAAGACGCCTCGAGGGAAAGATGCCGCTGAATTTTCTGCAAATCATAGTCCTGTCGGTCCTGCAAGGCGTGACCGAGCTGTTCCCCGTGTCGAGCCTGGGCCACGCTGTGGTTCTGCCGGGGGTGCTCGAATGGCCCGTCGATCCCAAGGGGGAGGGCCTACTGCCGTTCCTGGTCATCCTGCATCTTGGCACGGCCCTGGCGTTGCTGGCCTTCTATTGGCGCGAATGGATCAAATTGCTGCTCGCGCTGTTCGGCGCGGGCGACGCGGCAGAACGTCCGGCCCAACGCCGGCTGATCGTGATGCTGATCGTCGGCACCGTTCCGGCAGCGGCGATCGGCGCGGTTCTCAATAAGCCGTTACGGGAAATGTTCGCCGTTCCCACCATCGCGGCGGGCTTCCTGTTTATCAATGGCCTCATCTTGTTCTTCGGCGACCGGCGTCGCCGGTTGAAATCGACCGGCCTCGGTGGCGAGCTTGGCAAGGATATCGAGGCGCTGACCGTATGGGACGCATTGATTATCGGCACGATGCAGGCGACGGCACTCATCCCCGGCATTTCGCGCTCCGGCATCACCATCATCACCGGGCTGGGACGCAAGCTCAGTGCCGATGCGGCGGCACATTTCTCATTCCTGCTGGCGACCCCAATCATCTTCGGGGCGGCAGTATTCGAAATTCCAAAACTGCTGGCGCGCATTCATTCCGGCAAGGTGGACAGCGAATATCTGACGATGTCGGTGGTCGGCGGAGTTGTCGCCGGCATCTTCGCTTATCTCAGCGTCGCTTTCCTGACGCGTTATTTTCGTATGAACGAAATAAGGGTAATGCGTCCCTTCGCGATTTACTGCATCGTCGTCGGATTCGGTTCAGCGCTCTACCTCGCGGTACTCCGGGGATTGATTTTCGGCGCGCAAGGGTAGGTTACCCCGATGACGCAGGTCGTCGCGATCGTCGGCGGCGGCCCGGCAGGTTTAATGGCGGCGGAAGTCGCCGTCGCACGCGGGCTTGAGGTTCACGTCTTCGATGCGATGCCGTCGGTCGGGCGCAAATTCCTGATGGCGGGCAAAAGCGGCCTTAATCTGACGCACAGCGAACCGCTCTCGGCCTTTCTTGATCGCTTCGGCCCGGCTCGTCAGCGCATCGAATCTGCGCTGAAGGCATTTGGACCGGAGGTGGTCCGCGCGTGGGCGACGGACCTGGGCATAGAAACATTCATCGGCAGTTCCGGCCGCGTATTCCCGGTCGACTTCAAGGCCGCACCATTGTTGCGCGCATGGCTCCGCCGTTTGCGCGGCGATGGCGTCCGCTTTCATGTCCGCCACCGCTGGGCCGGCTGGAGCGAAACCCGGCAGCCCATTTTTGAAACACCCGATGGTTCCAGCACCTTCGCCGCCAACGCGCTGATTCTGGCACTGGGCGGCGCGAGCTGGCCCAGCCTGGGCTCGGACGGGTCATGGGCGGGGTTGCTTGCGGGAAAAGGCATATCGGTTGCGCCGTTGCTACCGGCCAACTGCGGGTTTGATGTGGTCTGGAGCGATCATATCCGCACACGGTTTGCCGGGGAGCCGGTCAAGCCGGTTATCCTCACCAGCGGGGCCGGTACGACGCGGGGCGAGTTCGTGATCGGCGAGGCGGGGGTGGAAGGCAGCGGCATCTACCTGCATTCGGCGTCGCTCCGCGATGCAATAGCGGCAAACGGCCCTGCGGTACTGACGGTTGACCTACTGCCCGACTGGTCGCCCGAGCGTGTGGCGGGCGCGCTGACGATGCCGCGCGGCAGCCGGTCGATGGGCGACCATCTCCGCCGCACGGTCAACATCACCGGCGTCAAAGCGGCTTTAGCGCGCGAATGCCTGCCGCCATCGGCCTTCGCCGACACAGCGGCTTTGGCCCGAGGTTTAAAGGCGTTGCCCCTTACGGTAATGGCGCCACGCCCAATCGCGGAAGCGATCTCAACCGCAGGGGGTATCCGATGGGACGGGCTCGACGGGCGCCTTATGCTCCGTGCGCTGCCGGGCGTGTTCGCGGCAGGTGAGATGCTGGACTGGGAGGCGACGACTGGCGGCTATCTGTTGACCGCATGTCTGGCGCTCGGCCGGCAGGCGGCAAACGGCGCGGCAGATTTCCTGGCCGCGCCTGAACGCAATTAGTTGCCGTAGGTCAGACGGATTTCGATCCGGCGGTCGCCAGTCATGCCGGCGGTATCCTCGGGCGGTCCCAGCGGGATGGTGAGGAAAAGCTTAGGATCGACGCCGTCCGCGATCATCGCGTCCTGAACGGTCTTGACCCGCTGGATGGCCAATTTCTGATTGTCCGCCGCCGAACCGTCAGTGTCGGTATAGCCGGCAACCGTCACCGTCGACGGACCGGTTTCCTTAACGATTTGCGCGGCATGGTCGACGATCACCTTTGCCTCCGGCGTCAACTCCGGGCTCCACGGATGGAAGAAAAGAATTAGTTTGGTCGGCGGGCTGGCTGTTTTTGGCGCCGCCGCCTGTTGGTGATGCATCGTCGAACAGCCGGCGAGCGCCAGCATCGCTACTATCAATCCCACCCGCACGGTCGACATTCGGACTCCAGCTGACAATTTCGATTTCTTGGCCGCAACGTACCATGTTCGGGCGGCGTCTCAAGCCGATAATCCGGTCATCTCCGCGCTGACCTGCCACAGCCGCTCCTGCGCGCCCTCGTCATAGGACAACGCGTTGCTGCGGATCGATTTCTTTTTATAGAAATATTGTCCGCTCACGCTCGCGACGTCCGGCGATAGGGCGAGATAAACAGCCGTCTCCGCGCCTTGGGCGGAGGTAAGGACGAATGGCTTTACCAGCGCCCATAGCCAGTCGATGGCCCACCCCTTATTGGCGATACGGCTGCCGACAAAACCGGGATGAAGTGCGTTGACGGTGATGCCGGCGCCATTCAGCCGCCTCGCTAGGGCATAGGTGAACATGATGTTCATCAGCTTCGACCGGCCATAGACGCGCATCGGCCCCCAGTCTTTTTCCATCTGCAGATCGGCAAAATCGACCGTGGAATGGGTCGAGGCGTTGGATGCGGTCACGACGATCCGCGCCGGCGCGTCCGCATGCGCCGTCCTGATTGCCGGCATCAGCAGTTCGGTCAGCAGGAATGGCGACAGATGGTTGATCTGCAGAATCGACTCGAAGCCGTCCTCTGAGATCTTGCGCCGGGCCATGACCATTCCCGCGTTATTGACCAGGATCGCGATCTTCGGATGCCGCTCCAATATTCGCGCCGCCATGGCGCGCACCGAGGTAAAGGAGGCGAAATCCACGCGTTCCACCTCGACGATCGTGCCTGGAACCTCTCGGCCGATCCAGGCCGCAGTCTCCGCCAGCCGCTCGGCGCTGCGTGCCGTGATCACCACGATATAACCGGCCTGGGCCAGGGCCAGCGCGGTATATTGCCCGATTCCGCTCGACCCTCCGGTAACGACTGCCACCCTGCCGTTGGCCGGCTTTATGCCGGATTTTGTTTCGCTCACCGTTACAACCTTTGTATACCGCAACGCAGCGGCCGCCATTGTCTCGCCCGAATCGGGTCGCTATCGTCGGTCAATGCCTCTAAAATAAGCAAAACATGAAGCCCTCAATGTCACGCCTGCCGCAAGCGCAAAAGATGCCGAACCGCCCCACTAACCCGATTGAGGTGATCGCGACCGCCCAACGGGTGCTGAAACAGGAAGCCCACGCGCTGAATGTGCTCGCGGCGCAGTTGAATGGCGTCTTTACCGAGGTGGTGGAGCTGTTCTTTAGCCTGCGTGGCCGAGTCGTTGTCACCGGGATGGGCAAGAGCGGTCACGTGGCGCGCAAGATCGCCGCGACGCTGTCCTCCACGGGAACGCCCGCCATGTTTGTCCATCCAGGCGAGGCCAGCCACGGCGACCTTGGTATGATCACCACGGACGACGCCATCCTGGCGCTGTCCAATTCAGGCGAGGCGTCGGAGCTGGACGCAATCCTGGCCTATGCCAGCCGCTTCCGGATTCCGGTTGTCGGCGTGACTGGCGGCGGCCGACCCGACAACACTTTGGCCCGTTCGGCGCGTCTGTCGCTGACCCTGCCGACCGAGCCGGAGGCCTGTCCGATGGGACTGGCCCCCACCACCTCCACCACAATGATGATCGGGCTGGGCGACGCATTGGCCGTGGCATTGATGGAGCGGCGCGGATTTAACGAGGACGATTACCGGGTCTTCCACCCGGGCGGCCAGCTGGGCCGGGGGTTACGCCGGGTGTCCAGCCTGATGCACAGCGGCACGATGATCCCGCTGGTCAAGCCGGCGGACACGATGTCGGAGGCAATCCTGGTGATGACACGGCGCGGGTTCGGCTGCGTCGGCGTAATCGACGAAACGGGGCTTTTGATCGGAATCGTCACCGACGGCGATTTGCGCCGTCATATGGGTCCAAACCTCATGGGCGCGCGGGTCGATGCCGTGATGACGAAGAACCCGATGACCATTGCCCCCGACGATCTGGCTGCCAAAGCGCTTAGCCTGATGAACAGCGATCAGCGCCGCATTACGGCCCTGTTGGTGGTTGAAGCGAGCAAGCCGGTCGGCATCGTCAGCGTCCACGACCTTCTGCGCGCGGGCGTGATGTAATTCTAAGCCGGCGTTATGGAATTCAAGGATAGGGGACCCAGGGAATGAAGATCGGCGTCTGCATGCCGTATATGACGCGGGACTATGACCGCGAGCGGATTCTGACCTGGGCCAAAAAGATCGACCAGGGTCCGTTCGACAGCCTGTCCTGCGGCGAGCGGATGACCGGCCATACCTTTGAGATGAACACTATCCTGACAGCCGCCGCCGTGGTGACGGAGCGGGTGCGGATCATTTCCTCCCTTTATGTCCTGCCGATGCGCTCGGCGGTGATGACCGCCAAGGAGGCCGCCAGCCTGGACGTAATCTCCAACGGCCGCGTGTCGGTCACGGTTGGCGTCGGCGGCCGGCCCAACGATTACCGTGCGGTCGGCGCGCCGTTCGAGCGCCGTCATCAGCGGCTGGACGATCAGGTCGCGCAGATGAAACAGGTTTGGCGCGGCGAGCCGATCTGGGACGGCGCGGACGAGATTGGCCCCGTATCGCCGCAAGGGGCGAACATTCCGCTTTATGCGGGCGCGATGGGCCCGAAGGCGATCGCCCGTGCGGCCAAGTGGGCGGACGGCATCTATGGCTGCTCCATGCCCGGTGATCGTGAAGGGCACCAGCAAATATTCGACATGGCGAAGGAAGCCTGGAAGGCCGAGGGTCGCACTGACAAGCCCTATCTGATGGGCAGCTTCTGGTACTCGCTGGCGCCCGACGCCGAGACCGGGCTCAAAAGCTATGTCCACGGCTATATGAAATATATGGGCGATGATGTCGCCAACTATATGGCGGGCTCCATGACCCGCCATACGCCCGGCGCCATTCTCGAGGCCATCGAAAACGTTCGCGCGGCCGGTGCCGACGAACTGCTTCTGGTTCCAGCCACCGCACATTACGATGAGGTGGACAGATTGGTGGAGCTGGTGGGTTGACCCAGGGCCATCTCGGCCGCTGCTTCGCCGACCCCGCCTTGACGATCAGCTTGCCCGGTTTGCGCTGATCAATCCGGGGTGTCGCGCGGCTTAAAGCGTCGGCAATCAGGGCTTCACTAGCTGGATTATCGAACAGCACGATGTGGCGGATGCCCTCACTGTCGCCCTGGGCTTCGGGTGTCTGCTGTCCAGACATCGTTCAGTCTCCGACAAGAGACTTACTGTGGAATAGCGTACATATTCCTCGCCGCGCTAGGCGCGGCATGAATCGAGGAGACAGAATTTGGACGGACTATCGGGCAAGACCGCCCTGGTAACCGGCGGCGGGCGCGGTATCGGCGCAGGGATTGCGCGACGGCTCGCGGCGGAAGGCGTTTCCGTCGCGATCACCTATTCCGCCTCGGCCGATAAGGCGGCGCGCGTGGTCGCGGAGATACGGGCCAATGGTGGAACCGCGTTGGCGATCGAGGCCGACGCCGCCGCTGCCGCGGCCGTGACTGCCGCTGTCGATCGCACGGCGGCCGAATTCGGCCGGTTGGATATCCTCGTCAATAACGCTGGAATGGGTGTTGCTGCATCGGTTAGGGACATGCCGCTTGCCGATTATGACCGGTGCTTCGCCGTCAACGTGCGCGCCGTGTTTGTCGCCATCCAGGCGGCGGCGCGGCACATGGGGCCGGGCGGGCGAATCATTACCATCGGCAGCGTCAATGGCGACCGCATCCCGTTCGAGGGCGGCGCGATTTACGCCGCGACCAAGGCGGCGGTGGCCGGTCTGACGCGCGGCGCGGCGCGCGACCTGGGTTCGCGCGGCATTACGGTCAATGTGGTGCAGCCCGGGCCGATCGATACCGACATGAACCCGGCGGACGGACCCTATTCCGCATCCGGACTGGCGGCAGTGGCGCTGGGTCACTACGGCAAGCCCCAGGATGTCGCCGCCATGGTCGCCTTTCTGGCGAGCCCTGAGGCCGCCTTCATCACCGGCGCTTCGCTCAACGTGGACGGCGGATACAACGCCTGAGCCGGAACCTCTTCCAAACCAGTCGGGTGCACACTACATTAGCTGCGACGCCCTGACGCAGGTTGCCCATCGGGCAAGCGCTGGGACGCCACTGACGAAGAATGCGGGACGCGTTTCTCTCGAAAGTGGCGGGCCATGTCGGCCCATGCTGTGATCGTCCGATCCGCGCCTCCCGCAACGTTACCGGGAGGAAGCCATGCTGATACGAAACCCGTCCGAATGGGGTGGGGACCAATTGGGTCATGCCGCAATGGCCGTAAAGTCGATTGTCGGCGCCATTCATCGCCCCGACGAGGAAACCCACGCACTGCCCGCCGTCCGCCGAATCGGCGTTGCCGATCTTAAGGCTGCGCTGGCCAAAGGGTTCGAGGATTTCACGGTCTATCGCACGGATGTCATATTCCTCTGCATCCTCTATCCGCTTATCGGGTTGGTGCTGGCGCGTCTGGTTATCGGCCAGGGCATGTTCGAATTGATGTTTCCGGTTGCCTCCGGCTTCGCGTTGATCGGGCCGTTCATCGGACTTGGCCTATATGAGATGAGCCGCCGGCGCGAGCAGGGCCATACGGTTACCTGGGCCGCGGCCTTCGATGTATTGCGCTCACCGTCATCCGGCGCGATCGCGGCACTGGGACTGGTGCTGCTGGCGACCTTCCTTGCCTGGCTGTTCGCAGCCCAGTCGATCTACGACATGACGCTGGGGCCGCACCATCCGGCCTCCATTGCCAAATTTGCGCAGGATCTGTTCTTGACGGACCGCGGCTGGACTTTGATCGGCGCCGGCGTCGGCGTCGGATTCCTGTTCGCGCTGCTGGCCTTCGCCTTGTCCGTCATCTCGTTTCCGCTGTTGCTCGACCGCAAGGATGTCGGGGTGGTGACCGCAGTCGGCACGTCGATTCGCGCTATCGCAGCCAATCCAGGGCCGATGGCGCTGTGGGGGCTGATCATTGCCGGCAGTCTGGCGCTGGGATCGATCCCGTTCTTCGTCGGGCTGGCGGTCGTGATCCCGGTACTGGGTCACGCCACATGGCACCTCTATCGCAAGCTGGTGGTTCCGCAAGCGCAGATTTGACGAGTGTCTACGTCCGAACGGCCTGATGCACGGCCTTAAGGGTGGACAGCAGGCCTGCCGCTCCGTCCAGCGGCAGGCAGCTTGGCCCATCGCACAGCGCCTTGTCCGGGTCGGGATGGAATTCCAGGAACACGCCGTCGGCACCCGCCGCCACGGCAGCCTTGGCAATGATCGGAACGCCTGCGCGCCGCCCTCCGGTCGAGCCGCCGCTGGTGCGGGGATCGGCGCCGGGAAGTTGTACGGCATGGGTGGCATCGATCGTCACCGGCACGCCCAGGCGCTGCATTTCGCCGATGGCCAGCATATCGACCACCAGATTGTTATAACCGAACGAACTGCCCCGTTCGCACAACACGATGCCCAGGTCGGGCGCGGCCTCGCGCGCCTTGCTGATGATGTTCTTGCAGTCCCACGGCGCCAGGAACTGGGCCTTCTTGACGTGCAGCCAGCCGCCAGCCGCTTCGGTGGCGCGAGCGGCGGCGACCACGAGGTCGGTCTGGCGGCAGAGGAAAGCGGGGATTTGCACCAGGTCGGCGACGGCGGCGACGCCCTCCGCCTGATCGATCTCGTGAATATCGGTCGCGATCGGGACGTTCAATCGCGTCTTGATCTCGGCCAGCATGGCCAGGCCTTCCTTCAGGCCCGGCCCGCGATAGCTCGTGATCGACGAACGGTTCGCCTTGTCGAAGCTAGCCTTGAACACGAAAGGCAGGCCGAGGCCGGCCGTCACCGTCTTCAGGTGACGCCCGACCTCAAGCGCCAGATCGAGATTCTCCAGGACGTTCAGGCCGGCAATCACAACCAACGGCTGCCCTGTGCCGAGTGAAAGATTCCAGCGCTTCAGATGAATGACGGTCATCGCATAGATTTACCCACTCGAACCTTGCTCGGCAAATCAGCCCGCGATAACCACCGGTGGAAGGTTATAGGTCCGGTTTAGGATCGGTGGGCCCGGTTGATAGGTGCGCAACACCAAGCGGAAGGGCCCGGCGGGTACTGGCAGCCAGTTGCTCCACCCCTGCGCAGGCATCGTGTGCTGAAATAGTATTTCCAGCGATCCATCCACCCCATAGTTTAAGCCCGCCATTCCGCCCTTGATCGCGTAACGTTTGATCGGGTTCTCGACCATGCTCATCGTTGGCCCATAAACGGTCACCGACCAGAAGGCGCCGACCGGGGGCTGTTGGCCCTTGGCGAAGCGCAGGGCATAGTCCCTGTTTCCGTCCAGCGCCCGCCCATCGGGACCGCGGTCGAGGCTGAAATAAAGAGCCTCCTGGGGAATATGTGCTCCCGGCCCGTACTTATTCGACGACGCGCGCAGCAGCGGGTCCTTAGGGAAGCTGACCATGCTGTAGTTGACGTACAAACCGTTGATCTGCGTGCCGTATTGCGCGGTTTTAACTTGCTTGTCCGCGATAGGCACGGCTGACTCGAACAGGGCCGCGAGTTTGGCATCCGCGGCGGGGTGGGCGCCGGGAATAATGCCGATTTTGGCGAAACGCTTCAGAATATCGCGATCGGTCCCCTGCGGCGGATCGGTGGCCAGTCTTTCGCATAGTTCGTCAAAGTACGCAGCTCCGGTCGGCGAAAGGTCGAGGATCTGTGGCAGCGGCAGTTCCGGCCTCGAGACCGGTAATCGCGTCGGACGCGGAAAATCTGCAAGGTCGCCGAAACCGTAGCGCTTCTGAATATCGAGAACCGACGGCATGTCCGCCTCGTCCCTCACAAAGGTCCGTGCGAAGGTCATGACATCGTCAGTGGGCGCGTGGATCGCCTTGACGCTTTTGGGCAGCGCCCCTTTCCAGCCCGGCCCGACGATAGCGTAAGCCCCGGCTTTGGTTCCGGTCGCGCGACTGCCGACATAGGCGAAGCAGTCGCCATACATGTCGATGAACTGGATGGAGTAATACCGGCTGGCAACTTCCGGCACGTAGAGAACCTGCGGGCCAGCCCTGAGATCGAGCCAGGTATAGCCATAGATTGTATCGACATTCGGCCCACCGCCCGGCGTCGCCGGAATCGATAGCGCCGATTGAACGATAAACTGATTTGTCGGGTTGCTCTTCTGCCGATAGGCGTCCAGATAGCGACCGAACAGCACCAGGGGATAACCCCAAATATAGGCGTCCCGCGCCAGTGCTTCGGGGTCTTCGCTTGTTCCGGCCCATGCTGGCGTACAATAGGGCTGCATGGCGGTGGCCAAGCCTGTCTGCAGCACCATGCGCCGCGTGATTCGCTCAGATAAAACCATCGCTATACGACACCTCTGTGGCGGGTGTTTCCTTTCCCGTACGTGGCCGCAGCCTAGCAGATGTGCCAAGCCTCATCAGCCAAATTCACGGCGCTGGTGTTTTCCCACGGCGATGGCATAATCGCGGCATGGACGACGACCTGAACATTCTGCATCTGCGCCTCGCCATTGTCGGCGGCATCGTCATCGTCGCATTCGGATTGATCAGCCTCCTGGGCTATCACAACATGCCTGTCTTAAGCTTCGTCGTCGGGCCGCTGATCAGCATCAGCTCCTGGCGCGCGCTGAAGGGTATTGAGCACAGGAAAGGCTTCGTCGAAATCCGCCTGCAGAACCGCCGACGCCGCTGAAGCCGGATTTTCGTTAAGATTCGTGCGGCGTGCCCATCGCGCCGATACAGATGCATTGACAAATTACCTGCCGCCGGATTAGTTTCCGCGCCCTTGGAAGAAGGCAGCCGAATGGCTGTCCGAAGGAAGTGTCATGAAGATCGCCAGCTCGCTGAAAACTCTGAAATTGCGCCACAAGGCCTGCCGCGTCGTGAAGCGCAAGGGCCGCGTTTACGTGATTAACAAGCAGAACCCGCGTTTTAAGGCGCGCGCCGGTTGATGCCCTGCCCCTCGCACGAGGGGCATCCAGTTTCCTGAAGGTTCTTGACGAAGCCGGCCGGCATTTGCCCGCCGGCTAAATTTATGTCCGAGCTATTCGACCACGGCGATACGCAGCGTGTTGGTGTTGCCCGGCGTTCCGAACGGCACCCCGGCCGTGACCACCAGTTTCTGCCCCGACCGGGCATAGCCGATCGACTGCGCTGTCCGGCTGGCGCGTTCCACCATCTGCCCGAATGTGTGGATGTCCGGCGTTACGACGCTGCGCACGCCATAGGACAGCATCAACCGTCGCGCGGTCTCGGGAAGCGCCGTTAGGCATAATATCGGCATGGACGGCCGTTCCCGCGCGGCGCGCAGCGTCGTCGATCCCGAGGTAGTGAAGGTGGCGATCGCCACCGCGCCGACCCTGCCCGCGACATCGCTGGCGGCGGCGGTGATGGCATCGCCGGCCTCGGCTTCGGGCGGTGGCGTTTCGACATTCATGATCCGGCGATAATCCGGCGCGCGTTCGACCCGGGCGGCGATCCTGTCCATGATCTCAACCGCCTCCACCGGATAGGCGCCCGCCGCCGTCTCCGCCGACAGCATGACCGCGTCCGTCCCTTCATAGACCGCAGTCGCCACGTCCGAGGCCTCGGCGCGCGTCGGCGTGGGGGCGGAGATCATCGATTCCAGCATCTGTGTGGCCACGATCACCGGCTTGCCGGCGCGGCGCATGGCGGCCACGATTCGGCGCTGTGCCACAGGCACCTCCTCCGGCGGCAACTCGACACCCAGATCGCCGCGCGCGACCATCATTGCGTCGGCCAGCTCGATCAGCGCGTCCAGATGCTCAAGGGCCTGCGGCTTCTCCAGCTTGACGATCAGGCCGGCGCGATCTCCGATCAGCGCCTTGGCTTCCTCGACGTCGGCCGGACGCTGCACGAACGAAAGGGCGATCCAGTCGACCCCAAAGGACAGTGCAGCCTCCAGGTCCTTGCGATCCTTTTTGGTCAGCGCCGCCAGCGGCAATGTGATACCGGGAACGTTAACGCCCTTGTGATCCGACAGGCTGCGGCCCGAGATCACGACCGTATCAAGATAGTCAGCGCCCTGTCCGGTGACATGCAGGTGCACACGGCCGTCGTCCAGCAGGATATCCGCGCCGGGCTTCAATGCCGCGATCAGTTCCGGGTGCGGCAGTCCCACCCGCGTACCGTCGCCCAGCCGGGCGTCGCGGTCGAGCCGGAAATGCTGGCCCGCCTGAAGCGCGATTGCGCCGCTACCGAACCGCCCAATGCGCAGTTTCGGCCCCTGTAGATCGGCGACAATGGCAATCGGTTGATCGTATTGGGCTTCGACAGCGCGAATGGCTTCCACTCGGGCACGATGCTCGTTTGCCGTGCCGTGGCTGAAATTCAGACGGAAGCAGTCCGCGCCAGCCCGGAACAGCGCCTCGATCTGCTCGCGGGTAGCGGTGGCAGGCCCCAGCGTCGCCAGTATCTTGGTGTTACGCGAGCGAGGCAGGAGGCTGAACTGGTGCCGGGATGTGTTCATGGTTCTCTGCGGCGGCAATTGGTGGGCGATAAGAATTACGCTCGACGTTATAACGCTTGATCGCGCTCGCGTCTTGCCGGTGCAGGCATATGACTTGATCAGAGAGTGCTTATCGGACGATAAGACGGCGCCCGAAGATGTTGGAACCCAAACAGGCCCATCATGCGCTTTGTCGCCACCCTGATCGGCCCGATTCCGGGCAGTTTGACCGAAACACATGTCGCGGCTGCACGCGATGCGCTGGCGCCGCTGGGCGCGGACGCATCGGCGCCAGACTGGCTGGCCGAGGGCGAGGCGGCCGACCTTGTCTTCGATGCGCTGGACCCAGACCAAGCCGATGCGGCGATCCGTCTGTCACTGGCGGGAACGGCGATCGATTGCATCGCCCAACCGGTCGAGAATCGCCGCAAAAAACTTCTGATCGCCGACATGGAATCGACGATCATCGAACAGGAGATGCTGGACGAGATCGCCGACCTGCGCGGGATCAAGCCACAGATCGCCGCGATCACCGCGCGGGCGATGAATGGCGAGATCGATTTTGTCGCGGCGCTGAATGAGCGGGTCGCCCTGCTTGCGGGCTTGAAGGAAAGCGAGATCGATGCCCTGATGCGGCTGATCACCTTTATGCCGGGCGCGGAGGCTTTGGTCCGCACCATGCGCCGCAATGGGGCGCGGACGCTGCTCGTATCGGGCGGGTTCACAATTTTTGCCGAGCGTGTCGCGTCGTCGTTGGGCTTCGACCTGGTGCGCGCGAACGTATTGGAATTCTCGGGCAAAGCCGGTTCGCGCGTGCTGACGGGTAAGGTCGCCCCGCCTGTGCGCGACCGGACGGACAAGCTTGAGCAACTGACGCAGCAAGCGGGGCAGCACCGTATTCCCCTGGTCGAAACCGTCGCAGTCGGCGACGGCGCGAACGATGTGCCGATGCTGCAGGCGGCGGGGTTGGGCGTTGCGTTTCATGCCAAGCCCTCGGTCAAGGCGGCCGTCAGGGCGCGCGTCGATCACGCGGGGCTGCTCGCTCTGCTGTTCGCACAGGGTTACAGGTTGTCGGAAATCGTGACCTGAAACAAAAAAACCGGCCCTCGCAGGCCGGCTTTTCCGATTGGTATCTGACGTAAGGTCAGCCTTTGGACTTGCCGTCCACCGGCAGCGCGACAAAGCGGGAATCCCCTCCTTGGCCCTGAACCAGCAGCAGAACCGACTTCTTGTTGGCTTTGCGCGCCTCATCGACCTGGGCAATGACGTCTTTCGGCGTCTTCACTTCCTTCTGATTGACCTCAAGCAGCACGTCCCCCGGCGCCAGGGGCTTTTCCGCGGCGGCGCTGTCAGGTGCGACCTTGGTCACCAAAACGCCTGAAACTTCGTCGCCCAACTGATAGCGCTGGCGTGTCTCGGCGGTCAGCGCCGACAGGCCCAGGCCCAGTTCGGTTGCGGATTGCTCGTTCTTCTTGGACGGGCCGCTGTCCTTATTGTCCTGATCGATTTCAGCGGACGCCAGCTGCTTGGACTCCGGCATCTCGGCGATCTTGAGCGTCTTGGTCAGCTCCTTGCCGTCACGCCAGATTTTGATCGGCACTTCCTTGTCGATCGGCGTTTCCACAACCATGCGCGGCAGGTGGCGGCTATCGGGAACCTCTTTACCGTCGAACGTCATGATCACATCGTTCGCCTGAATGCCGGCGGTGGACGCAGGGCTCTTCGGCTGGACGCTGGAAACCAGGGCGCCCGACGCGCTCTTCAGCCCCAAACTGTCGGCGATGTCCTGATCGACACTCTGGATGCTGACGCCCAGCCAACCTCGCTTGGCCTTACCGGACTGGATCAACTGCGCGATGATCGGCCGAACCTCAACCGAGGGATGGGCGAAGCCCAGTCCGATCGATCCGCCCGACGGGGAATAGATCAGAGACGTGATGCCGATGACTTCACCCTTCATGTTGAACAGCGGCCCGCCGGAATTGCCTTTGTTGATCGAGGCATCGGTCTGGATGTAGTTGTCGTAGCGGCCGCCGATATCGCGGTTGCGCGCCGAGATGATGCCGGCCGAAACCGTGCCTGAGAGCGCGAACGGTTCGCCGATCGCAAGAACCCACTCCCCGACCCGGGCTGCGTTGCTGTCGCCCCAGGTGACTGGGACCAGATCGGGTGTCGGCTGAATCTTCAACACCGCCACGTCCGCCAGCACGTCGCGGCCGACGATGGTGGCGGTAAACGTCTTCTCATTCTGCAGCGTAACCTTAATTTCGTCGGCTGGGGGGCTGTTCGGATCCTCGCCGACGATTACATGGTTGTTGGTGACAATATAGCCTTTCTCCGCGTCGATCACGAAGCCGGAACCGACCGAGACGCCGCGGCGCTGCGACTGTTCGTTCTGGCCGTTTCGCTCCATGAATTCCTTGAAGAATTCCTCGAACGGCGAGCCGGAAGATGGGCCTTGCTGCTTGTCGTCCTGTGCATCCTTCTTGGACTCGACCGGCTTGGAGCGCGCGGAGATATTGACAACCGACGGTAGCAGCTTGGCGGCCAGATCGGCGAAATCCCACGGTGGGGCGTGCTGGGCAAAGGCCGGCTGCGGCGAAAGAACAGCCAGCCCGATGGCAACGATCACGCCCAGCGCACGCCGGCCGAACCGTGTCGTTTCCGTCAGCTCGTGTTCCTTGGCGCTAAGCGCCGCCGGCATCTCACATTGAATCACGGACCAAAACCTCATCTCGTCGAAGACCGGCACGGCCAGTCAAAGCCCAAAGAACGCCGCAATAACGATAGCATGTAAGAGCCACCGGTGGCGACGGTCAACTGTCGCAGGTCGCCGACAATTACTTGGTCGGTGCGGTTTTGCCGATGTCAGACCGGTTCAGATATCGCAGGAAATCCGAAGTGGGCGACAGCACGAACTGCGTATCGTCCCCGCCCAGGGTTTTCTTGTAGGCGTCGAGCGACCGTGAGAACGCATAGAAGTCCGCGTCTCGATTGAAGGCATCGGCATAAATCGCGGTGGCCTTTGCATCGCCTTCGCCGTGCAGGATATCAGCCTGCCGTTTGGCGTCGGCCAGGATGACGGTCCGTTCGCGATCGGCATTTGCCTGGATTTCCTGGGCTTGTTCATAGCCTTCGGCGCGGAATTGAGCCGCTTCGCGATTCCGTTCGGCCTTCATCTGGCCATAGATCGACTGGCTGATCGATTCAGGGAAGTTCGCCCGGCTGATCCTGACATCGGTGACGGTAATGCCCAAAGGTTCGGCGGCGGTGTTCACCTTCGCGCGGATCGCCTGCATCACGCCTTCGCGATCCTTCGACAGCATGGTTGCGACCGTGGTGCTGCCGAGGACATCGCGCAGCGTGGCGTTGATCGACGATGTCAGACGAACGCGCGCGCCCTCGTCCGTGCGGACTGCCTGGTAGAATTTCAGCGGATCGACGATCCGATAGACGGCATAGGCGTCCACCACGAGGCGGCGTTGATCGCCGAGGATCACCTCTTGCGGCGGCGATTCGATATCCAGCAGGCGTTTGTCATAGATCACGACATCCTGCGCCAACGGCATTTTGAATTTGAGCCCGGCCGTCTGCTCGATGCGCTTGACCGCCCCGAATTGCAGGACGATGGCTTGCTCGGTTTCGCTGACCGTGAAGAACGCACCGCTTGCGACCAGCAGGATCACGACAATCCCGATGCCGAGGGCGATAAGGCTACGTGGGTTCAACATGGTTATTGCGCCTTTGCCGGCGGTTCAGCGCGCGGGGC
Source organism: Alphaproteobacteria bacterium (assembly GCA_965276835.1). Taxonomy (GTDB): domain Bacteria; phylum Pseudomonadota; class Alphaproteobacteria; order BOG-932; family Roseiterribacteraceae; genus BOG-932. The sequence goes on along the minus strand of OZ255631.1, from coordinate 3,814,919 downwards.
GGGGGCCCCCAGCCCGGGAAGCGGCAGATACGGGACGACGCCGTTTTTTCCGTCGGCATTCGGATCGATGATGATTTTGCGGGCATGTTCCAGCACCGACTCCATCGTCTCGATATACATCCGGCGCGCCGTTACATCGCGCGATTGTTTATATGCGTCGGCCACGGAGATGAACTGCGCTGCTTCGCCTGTCGCTTTGGCGATCGCCTGCTCTTTATAGGCGGTGGCGTCCTGGATGATACGCTGCGCGTCGCCACGCGCCCTGGGCAGGATATCGTTACGATAGCGTTCTGCGTCGTTCCGCTTTTGCTCCTGGTCGGCGCGGGCGCGCTGCACATCATGGAAGGAGTCGACGACGTCGGCCGGCGGGTCCACCCGCTGAAGCTGAATCGCGGCAACGGTGATGCCGGAATCGTAACGATCCAGCGTATTTTGCAAAATCGCCGCCGCCTCGTTTTCGATCTGCCCGCGCCCTTCGTTCAGCGCCAACTGCACGCTGGTCTGGCCGATCACTTCCCGCATCGCGCTTTCCGCTGCACGCTGCAATACATCGGCGGGGTCAGCCACCTTGAAGATAAATTTCACCGGGTCATGGACTTGCCACACGACGACGAATCCAAGTTCGACGATATTGCTGTCGCCGGTCACCATCGTGCCGACACCGATCGTGTCGTGGCTATCGCGTGATCCGACCTCGGTCTGATGGCGCCCGGTGACATCGACCTTCGTTACAGTCTCGATCGGCGCCGGCAGATGATAGTGAAGGCCCAGCGTTTCGGTTCGCACCCACGCGCCGAAGCGCTGAACGACAGCCTGCTCGCTGGGATCGACGCGGTAGATGCCGGTCAGTAGCCAAATGACGACGATCGCGCCGAAAAGCAGAATAATACCTCGGCCGCCCTGCATGCCCGGCCACAGCTGGTTGAGCCGGTCCTGCCCCTGGCGCAACATCGCCTCGAAGTCGTTCGGCCCCTTGCCAGATGGCCCTTTGCCGTTTGAAGGAGATGGGCGGCGGGGTTCGTTTCCGCCGGGGGACGAGCCCCAGGGGCCTCCGCCCTTATCGTTCCACGCCATGTCGGACGATCCTCTCGGCTCCGCGGAGCCACTTGTTCTATCGACGCAGGCCCTATATGTGCCGCTCAGCATGTCATTGGCAATCGGCCAATGCATCGACAGGGTTTCGGGAGCAAGCAATGGCCGAGTCGAATTCGGTGGACGAGGCGGCGGTTCGCCAGGTCTTGGACGCGATCATCGCGCCTAGGAGCGGAAAGGGGCTGCTGGCGGCAGGCATGGTCGGAGGCATCTCCGTTGCCGGCGGCAAGGTGACCGTCGCGTTGGAGGTCGATCCATCCTTCGGTCCGGCGCTGGAACCGCTGCGCCGCGAGGTCGAGACGCGTCTTGCCGTACTGCCCGGCGTCACGCAGGCGGCCGTCGTCATGTCAGGTAAAAAGCCGGGAATCGCACCGGTCCAGACCCACAGTCACGGGCCGCGCCCCGGCGCTGGGGCGGCTCAGACCAAGCTGCCGCTACCTGGCGTGCGGCACATCGTTGCGGTCGCGTCCGGCAAGGGCGGGGTCGGCAAATCGACCACCGCTGCCAATCTCGCTTTGTCGCTGTTGGCGATGGGCTACAAGGTCGGAGTGCTGGATTCAGATATCTACGGTCCGTCGATGCAGCGTGTGCTGGGCGTCGGCGGCAAGCCGGACGTGAGCGCCCAAAAGAAAATGATCCCGAAACAGGCGCACGGGCTGAAAGTCATGTCGATGGGCTTCATGGTGCCCGAAGACACCGCCATGATCTGGCGCGGCCCAATGGTGATGAGCGCCATTCAGCAAATGCTACGTGAAGTCGACTGGGGAACGTTGGATTTCCTGATCGTCGATATGCCGCCGGGCACCGGCGATGCGCAGCTGACATTGGCGCAGACCGTGCCGCTGGCCGGCGCGGTCATCGTCTCGACACCGCAGGACTTGGCCCTGATCGACGCCTCACGCGGCGTGGCCATGTTCAACAAGGTCGCGATCCCAGTGCTGGGCATCGTTGAGAACATGAGCACCTTCATCTGCCCGAACTGCCAGCATGAGACGCCGATCTTCGGCCATGGCGGCGCGCGGCGCGAGGCCGACCGGCTGGCGGTTCGCTTCCTTGGGGAAATTCCGCTCGATATGGCGATTCGGATCACTTCCGATGCAGGAACGCCGATCGTCGTCGATCAGCCGAACGGCCCGCACGCCGCCGCCTATCGTGTTGTGGCGGAGAATGTGGTCGCAGCGTTGGAGGCTGGCGCCGGCAGCCGCCCCGCGCCGGTCATCCGCTTCGAATAGGCGTTCGCGGAGTCGAGCGGAGTCGATTAAAACCGGCGGGCGTTAACTGGGACGATTTCCTGACCGATCGGTGCTACGGCCAGCAGCGCCAGCTTCACATGCTGGAAGGCGAACGGGATACCGATGATGGTGATCGCCAGGGCGGCGGCATGCACCAAATGTCCGATGGCCAGCCACCAGCCGGCCAGCAGGAACCAGAGGATGTTTCCGACCACACCCAATGCGCCCGTGCCGATATCGTTTCGGCCGATCAGTGAGCGCCGGTCGACCGCCATTCGGCCGAACGGCCAGAATGAGAAGCTGGCGATGGCAAATGCGGAGCGCGCCCACGGGATCCCGACGATAGTGACAATCATGATCAGCCCGGCGACGATCCAGCCCAGCCCCATCCAGAGGCCGCCGAGGACGAACCACAGAATATTGAGGATGAAGTTCATGGGGCCTCCGGCTATCCGTTCCGGCGATCCGTGACAACGGGGCCGTTGCCGCGCACCAGCAGATCGTAACACAGAGCCAAAAGGACGGTCAGCACAATCAGTTGCGCAGGCGACACCAATCCGACGGCGATGGTGACGATCACTTCCATTACGCCGCCGCCGTTTTCCGGCACCAGGCGCAAAAGCGCGGCTTCGGCGATCAAAAACGGCAGCACTGTCATCAGCGTCGCCGCCATGAGGCGAAAGCTGTTGCCCTGGGTCATTTCCCAAACGGTTTTCGCACGGGTTTCGTCGCCCATGGCGGCGGATGGCAGCAAGAGAGACAGACGGATCAGGACAGCCGCAGCCAACAGCAGCGCAACCAATCCGAAGAACGCCGTCGCACCGCCCATGCCCTGTACGCCGCCAGGCCCGACGCCTGATGCGACGCTGGCAGCGGGTATCGCGGCCAGAATGCCCAGAATGAATAGCAGCACGGTCACCAGGACATAGCGGACGAAGTGCCGGTCCCAGCGGAAAAAGCCGAATCCGGCGTGCATCTCGCCAAGGAGAACGTAGCGATGGACGCCGACGGCGAAGGCCATGGCGAATATCTGTTCGAGCGCGGTCAACAGATAGATCGGCCCGTGATCATCCGCGCCGGCGATCCGATTGACGAATAGCTCCGCCAGGATCGTCAGCGTGGCGTAAATCAAAAAAGGCAGCAGCAATACGTGCCGGCTTTCCCAGGAAAACAGGAAGGCGCGCTTGACCACGATCTCTACCGGCAGTTTGCGCGCCGGCCGGGCCGGCGGAATATCAGTCATCCCGCGCGCCCCAGCAGCACCATCAACTCATTCCACTCGCGCTTGGCGAGCCCGCTATTGGCGGCGTCGACCGTCTCACCGGCGAGCATGCGCTTGACCACCGCGAGGCCGGTTGCCGACAATTGCGCCGCGCCCAGCCGGTATTCGCGGAACGCCTCCGCCGCCAGCGGCGTCCAGGCGTCCAGCGTCTCGATCATCGCGTCGGCATAGACCCGGATCTCGTATTGCGCGTGCGGATCGGCGCGCAGTCTGAGAAAGTTCATCAGGTTGTGGAGGTCGGTCTTCCAATACCATTGGGTATAGGTGTTCAGCGTCAGATTGATACGCGCCAACTCGCGCGCCAGGCCGCTGCGGCTTGCGTCCGCCGCCGCCCCGTCCTCGCCTTCATTCAGCATATGGGCGTAATTGCGATAGGTCTGTTCGGCGTCGTTCTTCAGGATATCCAGAACCTGCGCCGCCTCATTGCCGGTCAGCACGTCACCGCGGCCCTGGCGGTTGTTGGACGATTGAGCGGCCAGCTGTTCGGGTGCGGGGATATAGAATTCCTTGTCCAGCACCGAATAGCGCGCGGAATATTCGTTTACGTTGGCGGTACGGTGGCGGATCCACTGCCGCGCCACGAAGATCGGCAGTTTGACGTGGTATTTGATCTCGCACATCTCGAACGGGGTCGAGTGGTAGTGCCGCATCAGATAGCGGATCAAACCCCGATCGTCGGACACCTTGCGCGTCCCGCGCCCATAGGAGACGCGCGCTGCCTGCACGATGGCCGCATCGTCGCCCATATAGTCGACCACCCGCACGAAGCCGTGGTCAAGCAGCGGGATCGGCTCATAGAGGATCGCCTCCAGCCCCGGCGACACGGCGCGGCGGGTCGGTGCGGACTGCTCGCGCAGCACCGCGATTTCGTCTTTCTGGTCTTGCGTAAGGTCCATCGGAACCGAATGTCTCCGTCGAATTGCCGGTCACCCAAGCCGTTAGGACTCGCATCCGGGCGGCCGAGAGCCTATATGTAGCCGTGTCAGGTTATGCCTGACTATGGCGATAAACGCTTTTCGGAATAGACGTTACGGACCCGGGGGCGGTACCCGGCGTCTCCACCACTCTTCCGGCCGGTTTTCCGGCGGGAATCCATGGGGACGAAATAGGCTCGACGTGCGTAGTAAAGGTGAAGTTTTTGCTCGGTATGATACCACCGTTATCGGGTCAAACACACTAGGTGCCAACGATAACGTTGAAACCCTCGCTCTCGCTGCCTAAACAGCAGTGATAAGCGCGGTTCGGGGGGCACCGGGCAACAGAAGCCCCCCACTTTCCACTTTTTTGACACTGGCCGAAGCGCGAATCGCGACGCTGTATTTCGTGTGGCCGCCGAAGTACGATCAGCCTTTCCGTATCCGGACCGATGATGATGGCCAAAGAGATTCTACAATATAATGTCATGGTCGAAGCGGCGTTGCGCGCTGTCGTGCGACAATCGCTGGTCGACGTCGCCCGCGTCGGTCTGCCGGGTAACCATCATTTCTACATCACTTTCCGCACCGGATATCCGGGCGTCCAGGTGCCGGATTATCTGAAGGCCCGCTATCCGGCGGAGATGACGATCGTCCTGCAATTCCAATTCTATGACCTGGAAGTGGACGATAACGGGTTCGGCGTGACGTTGACCTTCAACAATGCGCCCGAGCGGTTGATCGTCCCGTTCGGCGCGATCACGGTCTTCGCCGACCCCTCGGTCAACTTCGCCTTGCCGTTCCAGGCGCCGGACTTGCCGGCCGTGGAGGCGCCCGCGCCGGTGGCTGCCAAGCAGGCGGCGAAGGCCATCGAAAAACAGGCGGATGACGGTGAGAAGTCGGGCGAAGTCGTTTCGCTGGACAAGTTCCGCAAGAAGTGACGCCGCAAAAGGCGGACGACAACCCGCCGGTCATTGTCGTTTTCGGCCCGACTGCCGGCGGGAAGTCGGCGCTGGCGCTGGCGCTCGCCGAACGGCTGGATGGGGTCGTCATCAATGCCGACAGCCTGCAGGTCTATGCCGAACTTAATATTCTGACCGCCCGACCGGAACCGGAAGCGACAGCGCGGGCCCCGCATCGTCTTTATGGTGTTCTGCCGTCCGCGACGGCGGGGTCTGTCGGCTGGTGGCGCGATACCGCCCTGGCGGAGATCGCGACCGCGCACGCGGCAGGCCGCCGGGCCATTCTCACCGGCGGCACGGGGCTTTATATCAACATCCTGATCGCCGGTCTGTCCCCCGTGCCGACTGCTGACGAGGCGGCGCGGGCCAAGGCGACGGCACTCTATGCCGAACTGGGCGATGAGGGGTTTCGCGAAGAATTGGGCCGCCGCGATCCTGAAGCCGCCGAACGGCTAATGGCCGGCGACCGCCAGCGCCTGATTCGTGCCTGGGAGGTTGTCGAGGCGACCGGAAAGCCGCTGTCGGACTGGCAGAAGCTGCCGCGCGAACCGGGCCACGCTCTCGATTTTCGATTGATCGGGCTGATGCCGCCGCGCGATGAGCTTTATCGCCGGATCGACCGGCGGTTCGAGGCTATGCTGGCCGATGGGGCAGTGGACGAGGCCAGATCGTTCGATGCGCTGGGCCTACCGGCGTCGCTGCCGGCGAACAAGGCGCTGGGCTTGCCGGAGCTTCGGCGTTACCTGAACGGCGAGATCGACCTGCCCGAAGCAGTGCGTGCCGCACAGCAAGCCAGCCGGAATTATGCCAAGCGTCAGATGACCTGGTTTCGCGGTCAGCTTCCCGCGGACAAGAAATGTCTGATCCTTCATGGCTGGGATGCAGAAATCGGGGAACTTTCGGAAAGTTTTTTATCTGAAATCATGCCGTTTATTCTCCACCCCGGTTGACCCGGAAGCATTCCGCTCTTAGGTTGCGCCGCTTCAAAGCAAGGAAATGCGTGATGTCTGAGCGGCGGATAAGCGGCGCGGAAATGGTTCTCGCGGCGCTGGCGGATAATGGCGCGACGACGGTGTTCGGCTACCCCGGTGGGGCGGTCCTGCCGATCTATGACGCGATGTTTCAGCAGAATGCGATCCGGCATGTCCTCGTCCGCCAGGAAGGCGGCGCGGTTCATGCGGCGGAAGGCTATGCCCGGTCAACGGGTGAAGTCGGCTGCGTGCTGGTGACGTCGGGCCCAGGCGCGACCAATGCCGTGACCGGTCTGCTCGACGCGCTGATGGATTCCATACCCCTGGTCTGCATCACCGGCCAGGTGCCGACCCACCTGATCGGCAACGACGCCTTCCAGGAGGCCGATACGACGGGCATCACCCGGCCCTGCACCAAGCATAATTATCTGGTGAAAGACGTCGAGGATCTGGCCCGCACGCTGCATGAGGCCTTTCACGTCGCTCGTTCCGGCCGCCCCGGTCCAGTGCTGGTCGACCTGCCCAAGGACGTGCAGTTCGCGATCGGCACTTATAAGGGGCCGGAGGCGTTCAGCTTCTCTTATCGCCCGGCCTATGAGCCCGACCCGGCGGCGATCGAAAAAGCGGTCGCGATGATCGCGGCCGCCGAACGGCCGCTGTTTTATACCGGCGGCGGCGTGATCAATTCCGGCCCGCAGGCGTCCGAGGCGCTGACCGAGCTGGTGCGGATGACCGGCATCCCCTGCACCTCCACCCTCATGGGGCTGGGCGCCTTTCCGGCGTCGGATCCGCAGTTCCTCGGCATGCTGGGTATGCACGGCACCTACGAGGCCAACCTGGCGACCCATGGCTGCGACCTGTTGATCTGCGTCGGCGCGCGGTTCGACGACCGGGTTACCGGCAAGGTGTCCGCCTTCTCGCCCGGCTCGCAGAAGATCCATATCGATATCGACGCATCGTCGATCAACAAGAATGTGCGCATCGACCTGCCGGTCGTCGGCGACGCAGGCCGTGCGCTGGAGATGATGATCGCCCTGTGGGAAAAGCGGGGCCACGGCTCCCGCTCCGCCGCGATCGCGCCCTGGTGGAAGCAGATCGAGACATGGCGCTCGGTCGACTGCTTGGCCTATGAGCAGGGCGACACGGTGATCAAGCCGCAATATGCGCTGGAGCGGCTGCGCGAAGCGCTGAAGGGCAGGGACAACGTCTACATCACGACCGAGGTCGGCCAGCACCAGATGTGGGCGGCGCAGTTCCTGCCGTTCGACAAGCCCAACCATTGGATGACGTCCGGCGGGCTAGGCACCATGGGCTACGGCCTGCCGGCGGCGGTCGGCGCGCAGATGGCGCATCCCGACGCGATCGTGATCGACGTGGCCGGCGAGGCGTCTATCCTGATGAACATCCAGGAGATGTCGACGGCCGTTCAATACCGGCTGCCGGTCAAGATTTTCATCATGAACAACAAATGGATGGGCATGGTGCGCCAGTGGCAGGAACTGCTGCATGGCGGCCGGTTCTCCGAGAGCTACACGGCGGCGCTGCCCGATTTCGTGAAGCTGGCCGAGGCATTCGGCGGCAAGGGCTTCCGGGCGGAAACCGTCGCCGAGCTGGATCAGGCGATCGAAAACATGCTGTCGACCCCCGGCCCTGTAATCCTCGATGTCGCGGTCGATGAGAAAGAAATGTGCTTCCCGATGATCCCGGGCGGCGCAGCGCATAACGAGATCATGCTGGGCCGCAAGGACGACAGGCATGCCGACCCGGCCGCCCGCGAAGACGGCATGGTGCTGGTTTGACCGACCCGTCAGCGGAGAAGATCGAACGCCACACGCTGGCCGTGCTCGTCGTCGACGAGCCGGGTGTGCTGGCCCGTGTCATCGGGCTGTTCGCCGGGCGCGGCTATAACATCGAAAGCCTGACGGTGGCCGAGGTTGAGCGCGAGGAGAACCTGTCGCGCATCACATTGGTCACGTCCGGCACACGCATGGTGATCGACCAGATCAAGAGCCAGTTGGAACGGCTGGTGCCGATCCGCCGGGTCCGCGACCTGACCGAGGAAGGGCCGTTCGTCGGCCGCGAACTGGCGCTGGTCAAGATCATGGGTGAGCCGGGCGCGGAAAACAAAAAGCGCGCCGACGTTCTGCGGATCGCCGAGGGGTTCGGCGCGCGGATCATCGATTCCAGCGAATCCAGCTTCGTGTTCGAAGTCACCGAATCGACCGAACGGGTCGACCAGTTTCTGGCGATGATGGCCGGTCTCGGCCGCCTCGAGGTCGCCCGCACCGGCATCGTCGCGATCTCGCGCGGGCCGGACAGTATCTGACCAGCATCTAGCCTTATTGCACAACCAAGCCTATTAGCAGCCGCATTCAAGGGACCAAGGAGCCATCATGCGTGTGTATTACGATCGCGACGCCGACCTGGGCGTGATCCGCGACAAGAAGATCGTCATCGTCGGTTACGGCAGCCAGGGCCATGCCCATGCCGCCAACCTGCGTGATTCCGGCGTGAAGGACGTGCGCATTGCGCTGCGTCCCGGTTCCGCCACGGTCGCCAAGGCCGAGGGCGCGGGCTTCACCGTGATGGACCCGTCGGCCGCCGCGGCTTGGGCCGACCTGGTCATGGTCCTGGCGCCGGACGAGCTGCAGGGCGCGCTCTATCGCGACCATCTGGCCCCGAACCTGAAGCAGGGCGCGGCTTTGGCCTTCGCTCACGGCCTCAACATCCATTTCAAGCTGATCGAGGCGCGCGCCGACCTGGACGTATTCATGATCGCGCCGAAGGGCCCGGGCCACACCGTGCGCTCCGAATATCAGCGCGGCGGCGGCGTGCCTTGCCTGGTCGCCATCGACCAGAACCCGTCGGGCAACGCGCTTGAGATCGCGCTGGCCTATGCCTCCGCCATCGGCGGCGGCCGCGCCGGCATCATCGAGACCAACTTCCGCGAGGAATGCGAAACCGACCTGTTCGGCGAGCAGGCGGTCCTATGCGGCGGCGTCACCGCCCTCATCCAGGCCGGTTTCGAAACGCTGGTTGAGGCTGGTTACGCCCCGGAAATGGCCTATTTCGAGTGCCTGCACGAGGTGAAGCTGATCGTCGACCTGATCTATGAAGGCGGCATCGCCAACATGCGCTACTCCATCTCCAACACGGCCGAGTACGGCGACTATACGCGGGGCCCGCGCATCGTCACCGACGAGACCAAGAAGGAAATGAAGAAGATCCTGAACGAGATCCAGACCGGCCAGTTCGTCCGCGACTTCATGCAGGAAAACGCCGTCGGCCAGCCCAGTTTCAAAGCCATGCGCCGCCGCTCGGCGGAGCATCAGATCGAGGAAGTGGGCGGCAAGCTGCGCGCCATGATGCCCTGGATCGCCAAGAACAAGCTGGTCGACAAGACCAAGAACTGAGGTTCTTCTTTTTCTAAGAAAGCCCGGCCGTTCGAAAGAGCGGCCGGGCTTTTTTTGTGTGATCTGTAGCCGCCTGCGGCACGGGCATGCTTTTAGCCTCCCCCTTTGTGGGGGAGGTCGACAACGCTTTGCGTTGGCGGGCGGGGGGTGATGGTGCCGCCTTCTCTCTGACACCGATGAGGCGGAGGGATTACCCCCCACCCGGCGCTTCGCGCCGACCTCCCCCTCAAGGGGGGAGGCGATAAGAAAAAGTTAAGGCGGCCCGTGTTCCCGGCGATAAGCGCCTGGCTCAGCCGCGCCGGCCAAAGCGGCGACATGCGGCTCGAACGTCGCGGCGGGAACACCCGCGCGCCGCCGCTTCGACGCCGGCTTAGCATCGGCGGGAATCTTGCAGGTTTCGCGGATCGACGCGATCACGTCCTCATACGGACGGTCGTCGTAATCGTAGGTGTCGTCGGGGTCATGCGGGTTTTCACGGTCCCGCATATCCTCGCGGCGTGCACGGTCATCGTCCCGCGCCGGCTCGTCCGCAGCAACCGCGACAGCGGCCTCAGCGGCAGGCGTCCGCACACCGGGCGCGGCGCGCAAGCCCAGAACCTCCTGCTGCAGCACAATCGTCTGGCGCACGGCACGGGCCAGGCGGATGCATTTGACGGCAGGGTCCAGCTTCAGGTCGCAACTCTCGAACTCGTCGTTGCGCACCACACCGCGCGCGTGATTGCCTGTGCGTTCGACATGCTCCATCAAAACTTCGCGCAGCCGCCGCAGATCGTCGACCGCATCGTTGCTCTCACGGATCGCCGCGCTGTCCCGCCGGGCCTTTTCCAGCGTCTTCATATGCGCAGCCGTCTCCGCGACGTTCTTCGCCAGCTTGGCGTTGAACTCCTCTTCGGACATCTCGGGGATCGGCGCGTTTGTCATTCCAGAACAATTAGAGAACAAATTTCCCGTTTCAAGAGGCGACGATAAGATTTTTGGAGGAAAATCTTATCCAACTAGCCGAGGCGCGTTGAAGTCCGAATTATCAACGACGTAACTTGCGTGGCCGCGCGGCTGGCAGGTGCGAAGATAAATATTCTCTCCTTCGAGATAACGATGATTCTCCGCCGCGGTCGGGTCGGGACTCATTCCGTCGCGTTCGGCCAATCGAGCGAACGAGACAGTAAAAGGGACATCGAGAAAAATGCTCCGATCCCAAAATCCGGTGAGTTCCGGCCGATGCAGGAAAATGCCATCGAATACGAGTACTGCGACGTCCGGTACCGACCAGTGCAAATCGGTCACTCCGTGGTCGGTCTTGTAGTCGAAGCGCGCTGTCTCAACTGTGGGCGCCCCTGAACGAAACGGCTCCAGCAGATATTGCCGAAGGCTGTCATAGTTGAATGAGTTCAGGAAAAACCCCTCGGGACTGTCTTTCCCGCAGCCGTATCGAATGCTGCGCCGATTGTGGAACCCGTCGATTCCGGCGCGGATTACCGGGCGTCCGAGGATTTCGATCCTTTGAGCGAGCGTGTTCGCAAAGACGGTTTTACCCGCACCGTCTACGCCGTCCACCGCGACGATAGAACGCTCGGCCAAATTGGCGATGTCACGAGCGATAAAGTCGAACAATGCGAGATTATGGCGGACCATAAGCGACGCCTACAGATCTTCCAGCGCGCTCAAATTCCACCGTCCGTGCGCGCCGCTGAATCGCGTTAGCGAGAGCGGCCCCACATCGATCCGCCAGGACGTCGATCCGGGCGCGCCCAGCACGTGAACGATAGCGGCGCGCATTACCGCAGTATGCGTGACGGCCAGAAACGACCCGTCTTCCAGAGCAGCCAGCCAATTGCCAGCCCGCACTATCACTTCGGCGATCGACTCCCCGTCATGCGGCGCGGCAGCCGAGTCTTGCAGCCATTCCAGAACCGACGCCGGTTCCTCAGCCTGTAGCGCGTCCAGCGTTAGGCCGGTCCAGCGTCCGTAATCGCAATCCCGCAGCAGCGGCTCGGCCGTCGCCGACAGGCCCAGTGCCTCGGCCGTCTGGCGGGCGGCCAAAGCCGGGCTCGTGAATACCCGGTCGGCGTGGGGCAAGCGGGTGGCCAGCGCGGGCAGCTTGGCGAGGGCTTTCGGTTCGGCCGGCTCGTCGGCGGGGAAGGCGAAGGTGCGGTTGGCCGAGGTGGGCGCGGCGCAGATCAGTGTGAGCCGCGTGGTCATCGGCTTAGCGGTTCGCCGCCCTCAGGCGCAGGCCGGATCGGTTGGACTCCGCGCGGAGGGCGAGGGCGCCGAAGACCAAACCGATGGTCGTCCACATCAAGGCCTGCCCGCCGATCGAGGCGATGCGGAATTTCCACAGCAGCGAGGCCGGGAAGGTCGCCGGAACCTCGTCGACCGCGGGCAGGGCGAAGGCCGCGATCCCGACGATCACCAGATAAACTGCGGCCGCCGCCAGCATGGCGTTCCAACTGTCCAGGCGCGATGCCAGCCGCCGCCGGATGGCGGTCGCGGCGATCATCCCGGCAATCGAGATCGCCATCATCGCGAAATAGAGCGCGGTGCGGGCGCCGATCGTGTCGGGTTGGCCGACGGCGGGCGGGTTGGACGGGTATTTGAGGTTCGGCACGAGATAGACCGCGACGAACGCCGCCAGCGCCAGAAGGGCGGACAGGCTGCGCGGGTCGGCCGGTCCGACCCGGCCATAGGCAAAGGCGAAAACCAGGGCGAATAGCCCGCCGAATGCGGCGCTATAGACCGCGACGCCGGTCAGAAGGCCGAGGCCGGCCTGCGTTTTGCGGCTGACGACTTCCATCTCCGGCTCTTCCTGATGGCCTGGTTGGGCGGCATCCATCGCGCTCTCGAACGCGATGGCGCGGTCGACTTGCGGTTCGCCGACGACCCTTTGGAAGCCGAACAGGAGAAGGCCGGCGATCAGGCCGGCCAGCATTCCACGGAGGAGGAGAGACCCGACCACGCGGCCGGCGCCTTAAATTAGTGGCAGGGGAAACCGAGAAGATGCCGCGCGTCGTGCACGAACTCGTGCACGTTGGTGCCGGCGATCAGCGCCGTCGCGCCCTGCTCGGCGCCGACGAAATAGACGGCCAGAAGCAGAAGCAAACCGCCGAGCACGGCCCAGGGCAGAATCTCGCCGACCGGAATGGCGCTGGGCTTGGCGACGCTTGGAAAAGTGGCGGTTGTCATGGTTCGGTCTCCTGGGATCTCGCGTCCCGCTCGGTTTGCCTGATGCAGGGAGGTGTCTGGCTCTCGGCCCCAAGGGGCCGATCACAGTGGCGCGACCGCGCCGGATTTTCACCGGCTTCCGCACCCCGCATTGATGCAATCGCGAGAATAGACCGGTGACCTTCGATGTCAATTCGTCTGTGGTTTTTTAGCCTGCGCGCGAAGCGGACAAAGAGTTTCTGTGGTGTGCCTCCTCATGCCCTCTGTGAAAAGGTTGGGCAAGACCCTCTCCCGCCTAGCGGGCGAGGGCTTTCGCAGGCGCGGCGATTTCGACCGCGACATCCGGTTAATCCGGTGCTAAACGCTTCAATATGTTCAGGCGCCGCAACTGCAATGGTTTCCGCCGGGCCTCGTGGCTCGCGGTCCTGGCTGTCTTGTTCCAGGCCCTGCTGCCGGCCGTTCATGATGTGGGCATGGCCTTTGCGGGCGGGCCGGCGATGCTCGGCGACGTTGCCCACCATCTGTGTTTAGCGCCGGGCAACGATGCGCCGTCCACACCCAAGGCGCCTGCCCGCGTCGACCAGCTCTGCAGCCTGTGCACGGCGGTGCATGCCGTCGCGACCTTCGTCCCGCCGACGGGTCCGGTTGTCGTCGTGAGCGGCAATTGCCGGCCGATCATTCTCGCGGCAAGCGGAAAACAGCTGCCCTGCCGGCCTGTCTATCCGTCCCAGCAGCCCCGCGCGCCACCGGCCCTCATCTGAGCTTCTCATCATGTTGACCTGACCGCGCGGGCGAATTGTGCGGTCGTCACTCCCGCTCATTGAGGCCTTCCATGATCCGCTTTTCCTACCGCGCCATTCTTGCCGTATCGGTTCTGCTGGCATTCGCGCCCCCTGCCATGGCCCAGGCCGACAGCCCGATCCATGTCTCGGACGCCAAGTCGCGCCCGACCGCGCCGGGCGGCACCGGCGTCGTCTATATGACGGTCGCCAACCAGGGCTCGGCCGACGACAGCCTGACCGCGCTGTCGACGACGATCGCCGACAAGGCGGAGATGCACCGCACGGTCAAAGGCGACGGCGGGATCATGAAAATGGAGGCGGTCGACACGCTGCCGGTCAAGGCAAGTGGCGCGGTAACGTTCGGTCCGGGTGGCCTGCATGTCATGCTGACCGGCCTGAAGAAACCGCTGGCCGCAGGCGATAGTTTCCCGCTGACGCTGACCTTCGCCAGGGCTGGCGCGGTAACGATCACGGTCACGGTCGGGTCGTTCAAACCGGCGGCCCAGCCGATGAAAGACATGCCCGGGATGAAGATGTAGCGCGCGGCAGGCAGCCGCCGAATCGATCATGGCGACCGCGCTCCAGCGCCTGTCCGTCGCGCGCGTGGGCCTTTGGCTCGCGCTTGCGGCGCTGTTGCTGCAGGTCATCCTGCCGGCCGTGCATTATGCCGGCGGGGTGGCGCTGGACCGCGTTGCGTTCGAGACGGCGCATTCGCTGTGTCTCGCGCCCGGCGCAACTCCACCCGCGCAACCGGACAAGGCCCCGGCCCATAAACCGCCGCCATGCCCGATCTGCCAGACCTTCCAATTGGTCGGGGCGGGCTTCGTCCCGCCGAGCGCCGTCGCCGTTCCGCGTCCGCGCCAGGCTCAATCGATTGCCCACTACGCTTTTACGTCACTTGTCCGGCGGCATCCGTCCCGCTGCAACGCCCAGGCCCGCGCGCCTCCAACCTCCGTCTGATCGTCATGCCCGGCCGCCGCAGGCGGTCTTTGCGCCATCTTTCAGATTGAGAGTCTTCCATGCCCATTTATCTGCGTCGCCACGGGCGATCGCGCGTCTACGTACCGATTCTATCGGCTCTGTACCTCGCCGGAACCTCGCCGCCGGTGCTGGCCGCCGATCCGCCAAAGCCAGTCGGCGAAGAGATCATCGTCACCGCGCCTGCGCTGCTCACCGCGCCGGCGCAGACCGTGACCAGCGTCGACCGCGACCAGTTCAAGGATTCGCAGGCCTTCTCGGTCGGGCAGGTGCTGCAATACAGCCCGGGGGTGACGGTCAAGCAGGGCAACGGGCCGCGCGATGTCGGCATCTCGATCCGTGGTTCGAACGACCGCAACGGCTTCGGCATCCGCAACATGCAGATGCTGGAGGACGGGTTCCCGATCACGCAGCCCGACGGCCTGTCGCGCAGCGACCTGACCGACCCGCACGCCTATGACGGCATCGACGTCTATCAGGGGCCGTCCTCTGCCCGGTTCGGCAATTATGCGACCGGCGGCGCGATCAATTTCCGTACACGAACGGCCACAGAGGTCGATGGGGTGGAACTGGGCAGCGACGCGGGCAGCTTCGGCTATTTCAACGAATATCTGACGGCGGGCGAAAGGGTCGGGCCCTATGATTACATGTTGTTCGGCAGCCATGTGCGCGGAAATGGTTTCATCGCCAACAGCGATTTCCGCACGACGACGGAGGACATAACAGCAAGCTATGCGCCGACGCTGGACGACAAGTTTACGCTGAAGATCATCAATAACGATGTCGATACGCACCTGCCGATCCGACTGTCCTTGAATCAGTTCTATCTGAATCCGTTTCAGAAAGGCTGCACCACCGCATCCGCCGCTGCCCCCGGTTGCGCGACCGTCAACCTGCTCGATCCAAGCTCGGGTATGACCAAGCCGCAGACTGCCGAGCAGGCCGGGCTGGGCCGCACGGATCGCCGCACCATCGCCGGTGTTCGTTGGGAACATGCCATCGACGACCAGACCGTGCTGCGCAGTGTGGCGGTGTTCGATAACAAGGACATCAGCCAGCCGACCGGCTCGACCAGCGCGCAAGGCGATACGCCGGCATTCAACCTGCAAAGCGACCTGACGCGAACCGGTACGCTGTTCGGCCTGGCCGCGACGCACAGCGCCGGATTGTTCTTCAACTATGAAGATCTGGAATCGCTGAGCTACAACGTGCTGACCGGCGGCGACGCCCGCTTGGGGGCCTTGAACGCGAGTTATTCCGGGCACCATTACAATCTGGGCGGCCGGGCGCGCGAAGAGATTGCGATCGGTCCCGGCTGGTCGGCGGTCCTGGGGGCGGACGTCGAATATACCGACCTGCAGGCAATCAACGTGACGCATCCGGCGGGCGCCGCTGCCGGCTCGCTGCCGGTTCAGCGTGGTTTTCTCGATTGGGCCTATGAGCTTGCGCTGCGTTATCGTCCGAACGCGGCATGGGATTTCCATGTTCGTGGCGCCAGCGCCTACGGCACGCCGCAGGCCAGCAATCTGTTCGTCACCCCGCTTGGGGTTGCGGGCAACAACGCGCAGTTGAAGCCGCAAACCAATGACGGCGTCGATATCGGCGCGGATTGGTCGCCGTCGGATAGTTTCAATGCGGAGATTGTCGGTTTCTATGAGTTCTTCACCAATGAACTGGTGACGCAATCACCCGGCGCCGGATTGCTCAACTACACCTTCAACGCGCCGTCATCCGAACATCGCGGCATCGAGGTCACCTCGACCTGGCGGCCATTGCCTGGCTGGCAATTGCGCGGTTCCTATACCTACGACGACCAGTATTATACCGACTATCTCGAACAACTGAGTTCGGGCGGACGGTCATCGCTCTTTAATCGTAACGGCAATGCGATCCCCGGCGTGCAGCCGAACTTCCTGACCGCGCGGCTGGGTTACGATCAGCCATCCGGGCCGTTCGCCGGATTGGGCGCCTTCGTCGAGTATGACTGGCGTGGCGGCTTTTTCATGGATAACGCAAACCTGCTGCAAGCGCCGGGCTATCATCTGGTGAATTTGAATTTCCACTATCATCCGGATGTCAGTTTCGGCTCGATCGAAAGCGTTACGCTGTTTTTCGAGGTCGATAACCTGTTCGATAAAACCTATGTCGCCTCGGCCAACAATGTGTCGGATTCGATCGACGCGGCCAGCGGACGGCAAAACCCGGCAAGCGTTGTCGCCGGCGCCACGGGGTCGATATATGCCGGCGCACCGCGCAGCTTCGTCGGCGGCGTGAGGATCAAATTATGAGACATATTCTGTTCTGCATCGCGCTGGCGTGGCCAACGGCGGCTGGATCGGCATCGGCGCAAATGGCGATGCACCACGACCATGCCGGCAATGGCGCATGCGCCGGGATCGGCATCGGTTGCGCGACGACGGCGACGCCGGTCGCCGCACCCGACGGCAGCCTGTATGTCGCCTGGGCAACCGCCGACCATGTGGCGGTCGCCAGGTCCCGCGACAACGGCAAAAGCTTTACCGCCGCCGTGCCGGTGAACGCCGAACCGGCGCGGATCGATCCCGGTCCCGATGCCCGGCCCAGCATCGCCGTCGGGCAGGACGGCACGATATTCGTCGCCTACACGGTGCTGGCCGGCGCCGACTATGTCGGCCGGGTCTATGTCGCGCGGTCCGGCGACGGCGGGCTGACATTCTCCACGCCGCAGCCGATCACCGACGACACCGCCAGCCAGCGCTTCACGCGGTTGATCTATGACAGGTCCGGCACATTGTTCGCCGCCTGGATCGACAAGCGCGAGGTCGCCGCCGCCCGGCAAGCGGGCCGCGATTACCCGGGCGCCGCGTTGGCGGTTGCCAGATGGGATGGGGCGCAGAAGAAGTTCACCGCCGCGACCGTCGCGCAATCGGACAGTTGCGAATGCTGCCGGGTGGCCGCCGCCCTGGACGGCGCCGGGCATCCGGTGATCGCGTTTCGCAACGTCTTCGGCGCGAAGGTGCGCGATCACGCGGTGGTGACGCTCGATGCAAAAGGCAGGCCGGGACCGGTCCATCGCGTCAGCATCGACGACTGGCATACCGATGTCTGCCCGCACCAGGGACCGGACATCGCCGTTGGCCCCGATGGGGCGTATCACGTGGTGTGGTTTACCGAGGGAAACGCGCGGCAGGGTCTGTTCTATGCAAAATCCACCGATAACGGCGCCGGCTTCTCTGCGCCGATGCCGATCGGCGATCCGGAGCACGGGCCGTCGCGCGCCAGGGTTGTGGCCTCCGGCAACACAGTCTGGCTCGCCTGGAAGGAATTCGACGGCAAGACCTCGACAATTCGGGCGATACGCTCGTACGACGTCGGCAAACATTGGACGGCGCCGATGACGATCGCCGGCACGAAGAACGCCTCCGACCAGCCGATGCTGCTCGTCGATGGGGCCCATGCCTATCTTTCCTGGCTGACCCATGACGAGGGGTACCGGCTGACCGCGTTGGACGGTGCATCGTGATCCGCGCTCTTTTTCTCGCGATGATGCTCGCGATTCCGCAGGCCGTCGCCGCCCCGGCCCAGCCCTTCGTGCAGGGCAGTTGGCAGGCCTTGCTTCATGCCCATCAGGGACGGCCGTTGGTCGTCCATTTCTGGGGCGTGACCTGCGCGCCCTGCATGGTGGAGATGCCGAAATGGGCCGCGATCGCCCAGTCCGACCGGAATTTCGATTTCGTGCTGGTCGATGCCGATCCGGTGGGCGCCGATCCGGCGGCCGAGGCGCCGATGCTGCGCCAAATGGGTCTTGGCGCAGCGGAAAACTGGCGTTTCGCCGATGGTTTCGTTGAACGCCTGCGCTATGAAATCGATCCGAAATGGCGCGGAGAGCTGCCGCTGACGCTGCTGATCGGCCGCGACGGCAGCGCGCGCAAAATTTTGGGGTCCGCCGATTTCGAAGCCGTCCATGCGTGGCTGGCGGGACAGGAAAGCGCCAAGTAACGACAACCGGCGTTGCGCCGCCGCCCGCACCTCGTGTATGAC
Organism: Alphaproteobacteria bacterium; assembly: GCA_965276835.1. Classification (GTDB taxonomy): domain Bacteria; phylum Pseudomonadota; class Alphaproteobacteria; order BOG-932; family Roseiterribacteraceae; genus BOG-932. Next base: position 3,796,114 of record OZ255631.1, on the reverse strand, counting down.
TTCGGCATCATGACGCGCGCCATCGACATTCTGTCCAACACCGCCGGGCTTTTCAGCCTTGGGCGTGCGCGCCTGTCTCTACTCCTTCTGCGACTTACGCGCCCCTGACCGCCCGGCGTTTGCCGGCTTGCGAGCAGGGGAAAACCACCCCGGCTGATGACGGGGTTTGTCGCGAGATCAGAAATTCGAAGAGATTAGAGCCAGATCATGACCAGTATGCCGTTTCACAAATACCGCGCCTTTGCCCAGATCAATTTGCCCGATCGGCAGTGGCCGTCCAAAACCATCACCAAGGCGCCGATATGGTGTAGCGTCGATCTGCGCGACGGCAACCAGGCGCTCGTCGAGCCGATGGGGCCGGAGCGCAAGCGCCGCATGTTCGACACGCTGGTCAAGCTCGGCTTCAAGGAGATCGAGGTCGGCTTCCCCGCCGCCTCCCAGACGGATTTCGATTTCGTCCGCCAACTGATCGACGAGGATTTGATCCCCGACGACGTGACGATCCAGGTGCTGACCCAGTCGCGCGAGGAGCTGATCGCGCGCACCTTCGAGTCCGTGCGCGGATCGCGCCGCGCCATCATCCATCTCTATAATTCGACCTCGGAATTGCAGCGCCGGGTCGTGTTCGGGCTGGACCGCAAGGGCATTATCGACATCGCCGTCACCGGCGCGAAAATCGTCCGCGACCTGATCGTGACAGTGCCGGAAACCGAGATCGTCCACGAATATTCGCCGGAAAGCTTCACCGGCACGGAAATGGAATTCGCGGTCGAAATCTGCGACGCTGTACTGGATGTGTGGAAGCCGACGGCTGAGAAGCGGGCGATCCTGAACCTGCCGGCCACAGTCGAGATGGCGACGCCCAACATTTATGCCGACCAGATCGAATGGTTCGGCCGCAACATGCCGGGCCGCGAGCGCTATATCCTGTCGCTCCACCCCCATAACGACCGCGGCACCGGCGTCGCCGCGGCCGAACTGGGCGTGCTGGCCGGGGCGGACCGGGTCGAGGGCACTTTGTTCGGCAATGGCGAGCGCACCGGTAATGTCGACGTCGTCAACCTGGCGATGAACCTGTTCACCCAGGGCGTCGATCCCGGCATCACCATCGACGACATCGACCAGATCGTCGAAACCGTCGAATACTGCAACCAGTTGCCGGTTCATCCGCGCCATCCTTATGCCGGTGAACTCGTCTTCACGGCCTTTTCCGGGTCGCACCAGGACGCGATCAAGAAGGGATTCGACGCGCTGGAGAAGCGCAACGACGAGTTGTGGGAGGTTCCCTACCTGCCGATCGATCCCAAGGATCTGGGCCGCACCTATGAGGCGGTGATCCGGGTCAACAGCCAGTCGGGCAAGGGCGGCGTCGCCTATCTGCTCAAGACCGACCACGGTTTCGACCTGCCGCGCGCGCTCCAGGTGGAGTTCTCGAAGATCGTCCAGCAATGGACCGACAAGACGGGCAAGGAAATCACCTCGGCCGATATCTGGCAGACCTTCCAGGACACCTATCTGGACGAAAACAGGCTGAAGCTGGTCGATTACCGCGTGTTGCCCGATGCGCAGGGGCGCCTCCTGACCGCAACCATCTCCCAGAACGGTGTCGAGCGGGAAATCGAGGGGCGCGGCAACGGCCCGATCGACGCCTATGTCGACGCGCTGAAGACCGCCGGCATCGCCGCGATGGAGGTTCTCGACTATCGCGAACATGCTCTGACCGGTGGCGCCAACGCCCAGGCCGCGGCCTATGTCGAGGCGAAGACCGCCGATGGCCGGACCCTGTTCGGCGTCGGCGTCGACCGCAGCATCGTCGACGCCTCGCTCCGCGCGGTTACCAGCGCGGCGGTACGGGCCGGACACGTCTAGGTCTAGGCGTGTCCGGCGTCGCCGGACAGCATCGCCGGACTGAAGCCCAGAAGCGAGATGGCGCGTTCCCATTTGGTGTCGAGGTCGCGGTCGAACAGGATCGCGCCCTCGGCCGGGGCGGTCAGCCAGGCGTTCTGCTGGATTTCGGAATCCAGTTGTCCGGCGTACCATTTGGCATAGCCAAGCGCGAAGAGTGCGCGATCCGGTCCCTTGCCCTCGACGATCGCCTGCAGGATATCGCGGGTGGCGGTCAGCGCCACGTCGGTGCCCACGATCAGCGTCTGGTCGGATTGGAAATCGGCGGAGTGCAGCACGAAGCCGCGGCTGGAATCGACCGGGCCGCCGAAATGCACCGGGCGGTGGCGCGCGGCCGGGCCCTTGATGCCCAGCTCGTTCATCAGGTCCTCGAACCGCACCTCGCCCATGGTGCGGTTGATGATCAGCCCCATCGCGCCTTCGGTCGTATGCGAACACATATAGAGGACCGTGCGGCCAAAGCGCGGGTCCTCCATGCCCGGCATCGCGATCAGCAGTTGCCCGCTGAGCCAGGTCGGCGTTTCGACCGACGGTCGCGCGATCTTCTTGTCCTTATCGATAGCCACGCCAGACACGCCCGCTTCCAAATATTGCTGTTACATTAGAACTGGAATGTCCCGGGCGATAGTCAACATGGACCGCGGAACGGCGCAAGCCGTCGCTGCCATCTCGACAAGTTACCCGCCGCCGCGTAAGTCCGGGGCAGTATTTTCCCCTTAGAACGATGGAGCGAGACGGATGATCAAGATCGGCGACAAGATTCCGGCGGTGACGTTGAAGCGGTTCGGCGCCAACGGGATGGAAGAAGTGTCAACGGACACGCTGTTCCAGGGCAAGGTCGTGTTGTTCTCGGTGCCGGGTGCCTTCACCCCGACCTGCTCGATGAAGCACCTGCCGGGCTTCATCGAAAAGGCGGACGCCTTCAAAGCAAAAGGTGTCGATCGGGTTCTGTGCCTGGCGGTCAACGATGCCTTCGTGATGAAGGCCTGGGGCGAGCAAAACAAGGTCGACGGCAAGGTCGAGATGCTGCCCGACGGCAACGGCGTTTTCACCAAGGCCCTGGGGCTTGAGATGGACGGTTCGGGCTTCGGGCTGGGCACGCGCGGCCAGCGCTTCGCGCTCTATGCCGTCGATGGCGTTGTCAAGGATCTGCAGGTCGAAAAACCTGGCGCGTTCGAGGTTTCAAGCGCGGAGTCGATGCTGGGCCGGATCTGAATTTACGGCCTGACAGCTCTGACGTTAGCAGGCTCACGCCTGGGCGCGGGGAGAAATCCCCGCGTTTTCGTCTGTGGAACGGATAAGCCGCGCACGGGGTTAGCACCGCTATAGGCGGCGGCCGGGCGTGTCGCCACATCGAAGGAGGCGGACATGCTAGGTTGGGCGATCACTTTTTTCATCATCGCGATCGTTGCCGCGGCCCTCGGCTTTGGCGGCATTGCAGGCAGCGCGGTATCGATCGCGCAAATCCTCTTCGTTATCTTCCTGATTTTATTCCTGATTTCACTGGTTTGGCATCTCGTGGCCGGGCGCAGGCCGCCGCCAGTTCTGTAACGCAAGGCAGCGTTGCGCGAAAAAATTCGATCTTGGCCAAAAAAATCTGGAACCAACAAAGACGCCTATCGTTAAATAAATTGACAGGTAGTGACATCCCTCATCCTGTTAGGTCCTGACTTAGAGCTTTCCGATGCCCCCGGGCAACGGAAAGCTCTTTTTTCATCGGCCATTCTTTAAGGGCTAATCCTCCGATGCCGTTATCCTCGCGTAGCGGAACCATCTCCGCGCGGCCGGCGTTATGCCGGAGTGAATTGCGATTGGAAATTGGAATGCTCGAAGTTGTCACGATAGCGGCTTGCACAGCGGGCAGCCTAGCCCTCGGCGGTTGCGGCAGCCGGCGTGGCAACGCGGCGGTGCCGCCGGTGCGACAGTCGGCGCGGCGACCGACTAATCCATTGATATGGCGGCGATGCGCGGCTTGACCGTCATATCCCCGTCATATTTACTGGTATTGATAATTCACAGCGTTCCGGTGGCTTGATGCCGCTGGATACGACTGGGGCGCGCGTCCAAAGCCTCACAATGTTCAAAGAGTGGGAGCGGGCGGTTTGCAAAGCTTGTCAGCCCCCTGAGAGCCGAATCGCATAAGGATCATGGACGCTCGAAGGAAACCGCATTTCAGCTCTTCCCGGACCTCCCGACCGCCGTCGGGTCGGTGTTTCTGAGTGCCGTCTAAACAAGTTCGCAGCATCCGTTCGCGCCTGACGTTGGCGCTGGCGATTCTGCTTGTTCCGGTCATCGCCTATGTCGTTGTCGGCTGGTCCTATACCGACGAAACCACCGCCGCGCGGCTGATCCTGATTTTCGGGCCGCTGGCGCTTTGGTTGCTGGCGCTGATTGTCGTCTGGCTGGCGACCGACCTGCAGATCGGCCGCCCGGTGCGACGCCTGACGCGGACCGCCGAAGCCTACAGCCAGGGAGATCTTTCTGCCCGCGCAACGCTAACCGGGCCTGCCGAGCTGAGGGCGCTTGCCGGTACCTTCAATGAGATGTCGGAACGGATCGCCGGCCGCGAGCGGGAGTTGCGCGAAGCGATCGAAACCCGCGAGGCGATGATGCGTGAAATTCATCACCGCGTGAAAAACAACCTGCAGATCGTCACCAGTTTGCTCAACCTCCAGGCGAAGGCGGTTGAGGGCGAGAACGCGCAGCGCGCCTTCAACGACATTCAAACACGTGTAAGGGCCTTGGCGCTCGTGCATCGCTATCTTTATGAAAGCGCGGACCTGCAATCGGTCAATCTCGGCGCGTTCCTAAAGGAGCTCGCCGCCAGCCTTCAGCTTTCCTATGGCGTGTCGCAGGAACAGGTGCGCATCGAGGTTGACGCGGACGAGGTGTGGGACGTTTCCGACCGGGCGGTACCGTTGGCGCTGTTCATGACCGAAGCGATGAGCAACGCATTGAAGCATGCCTTTCCGCAAGGGCGGGAGGGGATCATCCGTATCGTGCTGAAGGCGATGGGCGATTCGCTGGTGCGCTTCAGCGTGGAGGATAACGGGATTGGGCTCAGTGAGGCGCAAAGCGCCGCTCAGGGTTCCCAGGCAAGCCTTGGCATGTCGCTGATCAAGGCTTTCGCCCGCCAGGTCGACGGCAAGCTGACGATCAGCGGACCGCCGGGGACGATCGTCACGATCGAGTTCACGAATAAATACCAGCCTTATGCGGGGGCCGGCGACGCCGTGCGGAATTACGCCTGGGCGGTGTAGAGCACGTCCCGTTTATTACTTGTCTTTGGGCTTTCCGCCCCGTCCACCCAACAGGTTCAGCAGTTCCGGCCGTACCCCAACTATCAGGCCGATGATACCAGCCGCGAGCGCGATCTGCGGCGCCGCCTTGCGCAGTTTCTTGCCGACTTCCATGCCCATCGCAATGCCCGCATCCAGATTGTCCGGATCGAGAAGCGGATGACCTTGCAGGCCTCCAAGCAGCCCGCCGGTGGACGTCCTGGGCTCAAGCTTCGTGCGGTTCTTCCGAAGCCATTGCACCAGCAGAACCACGGCGATCATCATAATATTGGCGCCGCACAGGATGGCGGCCGCACTCTCGCCATTCAGCCTGTCGCGGAGCCACTGGTACAGAAAGATGTAGAGGAAAACCAAGGCGACAATGGAAAAGACGCCGACCAAAACATAGACGATGGCGGCGCGGACCATCTCGTGGATGGTCTTGCGGACCAGAACGCCGCCGATATACGCCTCCGCGCCTTCGCGCAGCAGCCCGCCGCCGCTTTTCATCAGGAACGACAGCAGTCCGCTCATGAGGGATCGACCGGTAAAAGGGTTCTGTGAGCGTCGATCCGGATCATCGGTCGAACAGCTTGCCGATTAGAAGGCCGATGCCGAAGGCGATCAGCACGCTGGTCAGCGGCCGTTCCTCGATCTGTTCGGTCAGCTCGTCAAGCCGCTGCTGGCCTTCGACCTTCGCGCTATCGGTCAGGCTGTTGATCCGGCCGCGGATTGCATCGACCTGTTCGTGGACCGTATCCGACGTGACGTTGCGGAGAGTCGCCGACAGGTTGGCGACATCCGCGCGCAGTTTGGCCAGGTCGTCTTTCAGCGTATCGAATTCGCTCTCAACATTATGCGAGGACATCGAGGACTCCTTTCGCGGCCGGGCAGTAATTCCACCCGGGTCCGTAGACGTTGCAGGGTATCAGATTTATGCGATGAGCTTGATTCGACTGGGGCCCATTTCATGTTCCTCTTGTTTGACACCAGGGTTTTCCCGCATATTAGTGTCCAATCGTATTGCCTTGGCGGCCAGCCGACCCGCGGTTAGAGCCGGCTTTATTCGCCCTCGCGGCGAATATATGCCGGTTTTGGCCGCGTTCCTGTCCAACCCGGGCATCTGGCGATGGTTCCGTTCGATAATAAGCACAGTGAACTTTCGATCAAAACATGGACACTTTTCCGCGAGTTGTGTGTTTAGCTTTTATCGCGATGCGGAATCTGCCGTCGACTTCCGATCTGGCCAGGCGCGGCACCTATGCCGATTGCGCCCGGCCCCGTTGTTTTTGAGTACCGTTGCGGGGGTAGTTTGAACCATAAAGAAAAACCGGGACGCAAGGCTCCCCGCCTGAAAGCGGCACGCGGCGGAGGACAAGGCGCCGGGTTCGACAGCTGGCTTGAAACCAAACTGCGCAGCGCTTACAGCTCTGTGCTGGACGAGCCCATTCCGGAAGACCTCATCCAATTGCTCCATCAGAAACTGAAAGACTGAAACCGCGCAGGAGCTGCCCGCCCGACCGTTCCGTGCGTTCGGCCGTTACGCGCGTTCGGGTTGAACCGGGGAGAACGACAGGGCCTGTACGATCGCCACTTTCAGGGTTTCCGGATCGAACGGCTTGGTAACGATAAAGGCGGGCTCAACCCGGTCGCCGGTCAGCAGCCGCTCCGGAAAACCGGTCACGAAGATCACCGGCGCTTCCATCGACTGCATGATTTCCTGGACCGCGACGATTCCGCTGTCGCCGTCCAACAGCTGGACGTCGGCAAGCACCAGCCCGGGCTGGTGCTTGTTTGCCAGTTCGACCGCCTCGGAATGCCGGCCGGCGACGCCGACGACCTCATGACCCAACGATTCGACGATGCCGGCGATATCCATCGCGATGACCGGTTCGTCCTCGATGATCAGGACGCGGGTCGAAACCTGCCGGCGAAGTTCTTGCCGCGCGACATCCAGCTTGCGGACGACCTCGACCTCGTCGATGCCCAGGATGCGGGCGGTTTCGGCGGTTGAAAACCGTTCCAGCGCGATCAGCAACAGAACCTGGCGTTCGACCGAGGGCAACGTCGCCAGCTGCCGGGTGATGCCGTTCTCGTCGACCTCTCCCTCGGCCTTGGGAATTGCGCTGTCGACGATGTCCCACGCGTCGTGGAAGACGGCGAACAGCTCAACGCGAAGGTCGCCGGCATTCTTGATCCGATCCGGTTCGGCCAGGATCGTTTCAAGGCAGATGCGAACATACTGGTCGCCCGTCGCCTGCGAACCGGTGAGTGCGCGCGCATAGCGGCGCAGATACGGAAGAAGACGCACGATATCGTGGGAGACGCTCATAAACCGGACCTCATTGTGTTTTCATCCCGCGCCGGCGCACCCGCCTCCGGCTCGGTTTGCTGTCGAAAAATCAGTACTGTGTCGACACTTCGGAACAAAACCGTCGGTGACCGTCAAAAACTACCGCAGCAATATGTCATAAACCCGGCAAGTCCGCTTAGGGTCCATATCGTGTTTATATTCTGTGCGAAAGCAAGAGGCCCGTTTATTCGCATTCACCGGCTCGTCGCCCGGCGCAATTGCGGGGCATGATTGGACTCAGGCAGGTCGCGGCGCGGTTCGCCGGCAAGGCCATGAAATTTTGACAATACTCGCTTCAGTTCGGCGCGTGCGCGATTGAGGCGGGATTTAATGGTGCCGACGGCACAGCCGCAAACCTCCGCCGCTTCTTCGTAGCTTAGCCCCGCGGCGGAAACCAGGACCAGGATTTCGCGATGTTCCAGCGACATCTGCTGCAACGCGGATGCAACTTCGTTGACCTCAACAACATGCTCCTGGTTCGGCGCGCTGGGCAGGATCGATTCGGGAATTTCCGCGACGGTTTCGACCTCGATCCGGGAACGGCGCAACCCATTAATGTAATGGTTGCGCAGGATCGTCATCAGCCAGGCCTTCAGATGGGTCCCAGGTTGAAACTGCGCCTCCGCCGACAGGGCCTTCAGGACCGTGTCGTTGACCAGGTCGTCCGCGCGGTCGCGATGGCCCGTTAGCGTCCGCGCCACCGCGCGCAGATGCGGGAGATGCGTAACCAGATCCCGGCGAAAATCGAATGCAGGTTCCAGGGCCGGTTGCTGAGTCTGGTTGATTGGACCGTCCTCAGGACCACCCGTCCGATGGGCTTCCGTCATGTGTACTCTTCGGCTTTCCCTAAGAACCGGGTGGCGGGTCTGAAGGTCCTGTCGGCCGCATAGGGCATTCGTATTCGACTCACATAAGGCGGTTTGCGCGAAATAGAAGTGCGCCAAACGCGCTGGGGTTCCACCGGCACTGCGTTTCGGCTACGGAAATGCAATGCGACCCCGCGATATTATCCTTGCAGTGACCGCCATGATCCTTTGGGGGTTGAATTTCGCGGTCGCCAAGCTGGCCTTGGCGGAATTCCCGCCGATCTTGCTGGCGGCTCTCAGATTCACGTTGGTCGCGGTCGTTCTCCTGCCTTTTTGCCCAAGGCCGCCGCGCATGCGGCAGATCGCGATGCTGGCCGCGACGTTGGGAATTCTGCATTTTCCCATGGTTTTCTCCGGCCTTAAGCTGCTCGACGCCTCGACCTCGGCCATCGTTCTGCAGTTGCAGGTTCCCTTTGGCGTGATCATGGCGGCGGCGCTGCTCGGCGAAAAACTGACCTGGCGGCATGTTGCCGGGCTGGGGATCGCCTTCGCGGGCGTCGCGCTTATTGCCGGCGCACCCCGTCTTGCCGCGAATCGGCACGGTCTGTTGTTCCTGCTGACCGCGGCGGCGGCCTGGGGGCTCAGCACGGTGCAGCTCAAGAAACTGGGATCAATCTCTCCGTTCGTGCTGAACGGATGGCTTGGTTTGTTTGTCGCGATCGAATTGTTCGTCATCAGCTTTCTGCTCGAAGGAGCGCCGCTGCAGGCGATCGCCGGCGCGACGTGGCGCGGCTGGTTCGGCGTGGCCTATACCGGCCTGCTGTCGACCGTCGCGGCATTCGGCCTGTGGGCCTATCTGGTCGCGCGTTACACGGTCAGTCAGACTATGCCCTTCATGTTGACGATTCCGCTATTCGCCATCGCCGGTGGCGTGGTGCTGAACGGCGACCGGATCACCGCGGACATTGTCGGCGGCGGTTTCATGACTGTCCTGGGTGTTGCGCTGATCGTGCTCAAACGGTCGTCGCCCGCGGTCCAAGCCGTCGACGAAGGCGCCGCCGTTGCCAGCCCGTCCTGAACCGATGCGCGACCGCCCGTCACCCAATCACGGTCCGCGCCGGGATGGCGCCGCGATCGACATGCTGATCCTGCATTATACCGGGATGGTGACGGCGGAGGCGGCGCTCGACCGGCTATGCGATCTCAGGACCGAAGTCAGCGCGCATTATGTGATCGACGAGGACGGAACCGTTTGGAGTCTTGTGGCCGAGGATCGCCGCGCTTGGCACGCCGGCCGCGCTTGGTGGGCAGGCGAGAGCGATATCAATAGCCGCTCGATCGGGATCGAACTGGTCAATCCCGGACACGAGCACGGCTATCGCGCCTTCCCTGAGGCGCAGATGGCGGCCTTGATCGCGCTCAGCCACGGCATCCTGTCGCGCCACGCCATCCCCGCCCATCGCGTGCTGGGACATTCCGATGTCGCGCCCGACCGCAAGCTGGATCCAGGGGAACTGTTCGACTGGAAACGGTTGGCCAGGGAGGGCATCGGCTTGTGGTCCGATTCCGGGGCCGGCGGCATCACGGATTTTGCCGAGGCCATGCGGCGTTTCGGCTATGCCGACGCGTCGGCGGAGGCGATCCAGGCCTTCCAGCGCCATTTCCGGCCGGCGAATATCACCGGGATCGCCGACGGAGAAACCGAGGCGCGGCTGGCCGATCTGGTGCGGCAGGCGGGATTGGCGTAGGATTCGCGTCGCGTCAGGCGGCTGGATGATCGCTGGCAAATGTTTTCGGGCATGGGCTGGAGGAAAGTCCGGGCTCCACGGAAAGACGGTGCCGGGTAACGCCCGGCGGGGGCGACCTCAGGGAAAGTGCCACAGAGAGCAAACCGCCAAACCCAGGGCCTCGGCGCTGGGCGGTAAGGGTGAAAGGGTGCGGTAAGAGCGCACCGCGCCGCCGGTAACGGTGACGGCATGGCAAACCCCACCGGGAGCAAGATCAAATAGGGGCGGCACGGCGAATCGCTTCGCCAGGCATTTTCGGGCTGCCGCCCGGGTAGATCGCGCGAGGCATCCGGTAACGGGTGTCCCAGAGGAATGATCATCCAGCGACTCGACAGAGTCGTGGACAGAACCCGGCTTACAGGCCGCCTGACGCTTTGGTTCCGAATCAGCTATTCCTCGAGCTTGGCAATAGCAATTGTGAGAACATAGTAAGAACTGATTATTGAAATTGCCTGATTCGTGTACTTGCAGGGGATTTTAAGGATTCGAGATGTTTGGATTTTGAGTCGTGAAAAGGCGGTTTTAAGTCGTTTGACGACTTAGGCAGTACTAGTTTCCCGTTGTTTCCCAGATTTGCCCATGTTATCCCAATATGTCCCAACGTAAGGTAGGGACGTCCTAGCTGCGCGCGTTCGCGCGTAGGCGTGAGGGGTAACCAGGAGCGGTTTGGGCACATAAGGCGATGTCAGCGTTCCTCAACACGGGGCTGTTTTTGAGCTCGCATCCTTGCCGCATCGACGGCAAAGGACGCGTGTCCTTCCCCCTGCCCTTCAGGAATGCCGTCGCCTCACGCGAATCCAAGGGGGTCTTCCTTTTCCGTGCGCTGACTGAAGAGTCGATCGAGGGCGTGACCGCCGAACGCATGGACGACATGTCGGCCTCGCTCGATCAGTTCGAGCCGGACTCCGAAGATCGGGCCGCGCTGGAGCGGGCGATCTTCGGCAACGCGATACAACTCCAATATGAAAATGACGGCCGCTGCTCCCTACCCAAGAGCCTGCTCGAACAGGTCGGGATCACCGGTGACCTGATTTTTGTCGGCCGCGGCGAAACTTTCCAGATCTGGGAACCGTCCGCGCTGGCGCGGAAAGATGACGCGCTGCGCGAGAAACTGAAGACCGGCCAGATCAGGATGCCGCTGATCCCGTCGAGGCCGCGATGATCGCGACCCCATCCTCCAAGCCGCACATCCCGGTGCTGCGCGACGCTGTGCTGCGCGCGCTGGAGCCTAAGGTCGGCGGCCGCTATGTCGATGGCACCTTCGGCGCCGGCGGTTACAGCGAGGCGATCCTCGGCGCCGCCGACTGCAAGGTTTGGGGCATCGACCGGGATCCCGACGCCCTCGCGCTGGGCCAGGTGCTCGCCAAGCGGTTTCCCGGCCGGCTGACGCTGATTGCCGGCAATTTCGGCGACATGGACAAGCTGCTTGCCGCCGAGGGTGTCGAGACGGTGGATGGGGTTGCGCTCGATCTGGGCGTGTCCTCCATGCAGCTCGACCGGGCCGAGCGTGGTTTTTCCTTCCGCAGCGACGGCCCTTTGGATATGCGCATGGCGCAGCAGGGCGAGAGCGCGGCCGACCTGGTTAACAGCTTGGACGAAGGCGAACTGGCCGACGTCATCTATCAATATGGCGAAGAACGCTTGTCGCGCCGCATCGCCGCCGCGATCGTGCGCGGCCGCCCCTTTACCCGCACCGCCGCGCTGGCCGACGCGGTGCGCCGGGTCATGCCGAAAAAAGGCGACGGGATCGACCCGGCCACCCGGACGTTCCAGGCGCTGCGCATCGTCGTGAACGACGAGCTGGGCGCCCTGTCGCGCGGGCTGTCGGCGGCGGAACGGCTGCTGTCGCCGGGCGGCCGGCTTGCCGTCGTGACATTCCATTCGCTGGAGGACCGGCCGGTCAAATCCTTCCTGCAAAAGCGTGCCGGCAAGGCGCCGGGCGGGTCACGCTATCGCCCTGTCGTGGCCGCACAAACGCCACCATCCTTTCGTCTCCTCAGTGGGAAGCCGGTTGTCGCCGATACCGACGAAATCAGGCTCAACCCACGCGCCCGTTCGGCCAAGTTGCGCGCCGCCGAACGCACCATCGCGCCGGCCTGGCCGGACGCAGAATTGGGAGAAGCCGCATGATCCGGATCACCACTCTGCTTTGGGTTGCTCTCCTGGTTGTTGCCGGGGGCACCGTCATGCATGTCAGCTATCAGGTGCGCCGGGTGCAGCAGCACCTGGCGGAACTGGCCCGGTCGACTCACGAGCAACAGGATGCGATCCGTATCCTCGGCGCCGAATGGGATACGCTGAACGACCCGCACCGCATCGACGAGCTGTCGAAGCGTTACCTGGCCCTACAGCCGACGCCGATCCAGCGTGTGGTCACACTGGACGCCGTGCCGTTGAAGCCGTCCGAGACGCAGCTCGCGCAGATGGCGGCGGTCCGGTCTAAAGCAGGGGGCAAGAAGACGGACCCCGCCGCCAAGGCGTCGCGGCCCACATCCGCCTCTCCGAACGTGATCGCCGCCGCACCGCGCGCCACGCCGCTGCAGGTGACCGCCGCCGCTGCCCGTGCCGCGCCGCCGCGCGCGGGCATCGATGAAGTCGGTCTCATCCTTGCGCGCGCCGAGAAGCACGAATGAGGCGCCGCAAAACCCTCGTCCCGCTTGAGGGTGTCATCGGGGCCGGTCCGGCCCTGCCCGAAAGCGTCGGCCAGCCGGCATCGATGATCCTGATGGTGGACGGCGAGGCGCGCCAGACCTTGGAGCAGGCGCGCACGCGTCTTGTCGTCGTCGCCGCCGTCTTCGGACTGGCGCTGATGGTCGTCGCCCTGCGTCTCGTCGATCTGGCGGTGTTCGGCGACAGCGCCGTCAAGGAGGCGCATGTCGCGCCGGCCGCGCCCCTGAAGGTCCGATCCGACATCGACGATCGTAACGGCCACGTGCTGGCGACCTCGATCGCTACCGCCTCGCTGATCGCCGACCCGACGAAAATCCTCGATGCGCCGGATGCGGCGAAGCAGCTCAACAACCTGTTCCCGGATACCACCTATGGCGAATTCCTGCAGAAGCTACAGGGCAAGAAGCATTACGCCTATTTGCGTCGTCACCTGACGCCGCGGCAGCAATATGAGGTGAACCAACTGGGCATTCCCGGTGTCTCGTTCGAGCCCGACGAGCGCCGCCTTTATCCGGAGGGCAGCGAGGTTTCGCAGGTCATCGGTTACACCGACGTCGATAGTCACGGCATCGCCGGCGTCGAGCAATCGTTTGACGATTATCTGAAAAACGGCAAGGATCCGCTGCGCCTGTCGATCGACATCCGCCTTCAGCACATGCTTCACCGCGAGGTGCAGGCGCAGGTCGATGAATTCCACGCCATGGGTGGCGGCGGCCTGATCATGGACGTGCACACCGGTGAAATCCTGGCGATGGTGTCGTTGCCGGATTTCGACCCCGAGCAGCCCAACGCCGATCCGAAACCCGCGCCGGGCGAACCCGATCCGCATTTCAACCGGATGACGCTGGGCGTCTACGAGATGGGCTCGATCTTCAAGGTGTTTAACACGGCCCTCTGCCTCGACAGCGGAAAGGTGAAACTCACGGATTATTTCGATGCCTGGCACCCGATCCATATCGGCCGGTTCACGATCCACGATTTCAAGGGCGACGAACTGCCCGGCTATTCGTCGGTCGCCAAGATCTTCGAGATCTCGTCGAATATCGGGTCGGCGCAGATGGTCAAAGAGGTCGGGCCGGAGGCGCAGGAAAAGTTCATGGACAGCCTTGGCCTGACCAGCAAGATGTCGCTGGAAGTGCCGGAAATCGGCACGCCGGGCATCCCGCACCCGTGGCGACCCATTAATATGCTGACCATCGCCTTCGGCCACGGCATCTCGGTCACCCCTGTGCAGTTGGTCAGCGCGATCTCGGCCGTCGCCAATGGCGGCATCCTGCGGCCGGCAACCTTGATCGAGCGGCCCGACGGCCAGGTGCCGCAGGGCACTCGCGTGATTTCGGAGGAAACATCGGACACGATGCGGCGGCTGATGCGGCTGGTCGTGACCGGTGGCACCGCCAAACAGTTCGGCAACGTTCCGGGCTATCTGGTCGGCGGCAAGACCGGCACGGCTGAAAAGATCATGCTGAATGGCGGTTACGCCAAGAGGCACGCCAATCTCAGCTCGTTCGTCGGCGTCTTCCCCATGTCCGATCCCAAATACGCCGTTTTCGTCACGATCGACGAGCCGCATGGCAACAAGCACAGCGCCGGCTTCGAAACCGGCGGCTGGGTCGCCGCGCCCGCCGTGGCGCGCGTCATTTCATCGATGGGCCCGCTGCTTGGCATCCCGCCCGTCGACGCCGATTCGCCGGTCATCCAGGCGAAGATGGAAATCGAGGTCAACCCGATCGGTCGCCACATTGCCCCGCCTAATTGACCTGATGAACCAGACCCAAACCAGCTCTGAGCCCGTTGTCGATGCCGCCGCGTTCGGCGGGCTGGAGATCGCCGGCCTGACGGCGGACTCGCGCGCGGTGCAGCCGGGTTTCCTGTTTGCTGCCCTGTCGGGCAACAAGCTGTCGGGCGCCGACTTCATTCCCGAGGCGGTCCGCCGTGGCGCGGTCGCGGTGCTGGCTCCCGTCGGAACGCGCCTGCCCGACGGGGTGGCGCTGCCGCTGATCGAGGACCGCGTGCCCCGTTTGCGTTTCGCCCGGATGGCGGCTGCGTTTCACGGACTCCAGCCGAAGGTCGTGGCGGCGGTCACCGGCACCAGCGGCAAAAGCTCGACTGTCAGCTTCGCTCGACAGATATGGAAAAGCCTGGGCTATAGCTCGGCCAGCCTTGGCACGCTCGGCATCGAATCCGATGCCGTCAGCAACTATAGCGGCCTCACCACCGCCGATCCGGTTGCGCTGCATGCCGACTTGGCGGCGCTGGCCAAGGCCGGTGTGACGCACGCCGCGATGGAGGCGTCGTCGCACGGCCTCGACCAATATCGCCTCGACGGGGTGAAGGTGCGGGTTGCCGGCTTCACCAGCTTCGGCCGCGATCACCTGGATTATCATCCGACCGTCGAAGATTACCTGGCGGCAAAGCTGCGCCTGTTTTCGAGCGTTCTGCAGCCCGGCGGGGTCGCGGTGCTGAACGCCGACATTCCGGAGTTCGAGCGGATCGCCGCCGTTGCGCGGGCTGCCGGGCATCCGGTCATCTCATATGGCAAGCGCGGGCGAGATCTCAGGATCGACCGGCGTACCCCGACCGCTTCGGGTCAACATGTAACGGTCGCGATCTTCGACCGCGAGGCCGATATCGAATTTCCGCTTGCCGGCAAGTTCCAGCTGATGAACGCGCTGTGCGCGCTCGGCATGGTGATCGGGGCGGAATTCGCCGATCCGCGCCAGGCGGTGGAGAATCCGCATTTCGGCCGACTGACGCAGGCGTTGGAAACGCTGCCGGTGGTTCGCGGCCGGCTGGAGCGGGTCGCGACCCTGCCGAATGGCGCGACCGTCTATGTCGACTACGCGCACAAGCCCGACGCGCTGGAGGCGGTACTGAATGCGCTGCGACCGCACACGCAGGGCAAGCTGATCGTCGCCTTCGGCTGCGGCGGGGATCGCGATCCCGGCAAGCGCCCGATCATGGGCGAGATCGCGACCCGGCTGGCCGATGTCACGATCGTCACCGACGACAACCCGCGCAGCGAAAAACCGGCGGCGATCCGCGCCGCGATCATGGCCGGCGCGCCGGCCGCGACTGAGATCGGCGACCGCGCCCAGGCCATTGGCGAGGGCGTTCGGATGCTGAAAGCCGGTGATATCCTCGTCATCGCCGGCAAGGGGCATGAGCTGGGGCAGATTGTCGGCGATACGGTCCTGCCGTTCGACGACGCCGAGGTCGCACGCGCCGCGGCTGCGCAGGTGGCGTCATGACCGCCCCGAACTCAACGGCGCTGTGGACCGCGCGCGAGGCGGCGCTGGCGACCGGCGGAACGGTCGCGGCCGATGCCGCATGGTCGGTCGGCGGAGTGTCGATCGATACGCGCACCGTCACGACCGGCGACCTGTTCGTCGCGCTGAAAGGGCCGAATTTTGATGGCCATGACTATGTGGCGCCGGCCCTGTCGAAGGGCGCTGCCGCCGCGATGGTCACCCGCACACCCACCGACGCCGATCCGTCGCGCCTGTTGGCCGTGCCCGATACGCAGGCCGGGCTGGAGGCGCTGGCCGTTGCCGCACGGGCGCGCAGCGCGGCCAAAATCGTCGCGGTGACCGGTTCGGTCGGCAAGACAGGAACAAAGGAGGCGCTGGCCGCCGTGCTGGGCGGGCAGGGTGCGACCCACGCCAACAGCGGCAACCTGAACAACCAGATCGGCATGCCCCTATCCTTGGCGCGCATGCCCGCCGCGTCCCGTTTCGGCGTGTTTGAGATCGGCATGAACCACGCCGGGGAAATCGCGCCATTGTCGGCGATGCTGCGCCCGCACGCGGCCATCGTCACGACGGTCGAGGCGGTCCATCTGGAATATTTCCCCGACGTCGCCGCCATCGCCGACGCCAAAGCCGAGATTTTCATGGGGTTGGACCGAGACGGGGTGGCGATCCTCAACCGCGACAATCCCTGGTTCGACCGGCTGGCGATGCACGCTACGGCGCACGGCATCGGCCGGATATGGGGCTTCGGTGGCGCGCCAGAAGCAGCGGCGCGCTTGACCGACATCGTTTCCGATGCCGGCGGTTCGGTCGTATCGGCGACCATCCTTGGCCGTCCCGTTCGATTCCGTCTGCCGTTACCCGGCCGCCACCAGGCGCAGAACGCGCTGGCGGTTCTGTTGGGCGTCGCCGCATTGGACGGCGATGTCGGCATGGGCGCGGCGGCGCTTGAGGGTCTGACACCGGTCAAGGGCCGTGGCGTGACGACAGAGGTCACCCTGCCGGGCGGCGCGTTCCGCGTGGTCGATGAAACCTATAACGCCAGCCCGGCCGCGGTGCGCGCGGTTCTGGCCGTGTTCGGCATGACGCCGCCGGCGCCGGGCGGGCGGCGCCTGGTCGTGCTTGGCGACATGCTGGAACTGGGCGTGGGCGGCCCGGCGGAACATGCCGGTTTGGCGGATGCCGTGCGGGCTGCGAATGCGGACCTGGTGTTTACCGCCGGCCCGCTGTCGCGCCATCTCTACGACGCGCTGCCGGCAGCTTTACGCGGCGGGCATGCCGGGGATTCGTCCGCTCTGGCGGCAACTGTCGCGGCGGCCGTCAAGCCGGGGGATATCGTTCTGGTCAAAGGGTCCGCGGGCTCGCGCATGGCGGCGGTGGTCTCCGCGCTGCTGGCCCTGTCGGCGGGAAATGCAGGGTCGCGCCATGCTGTATGATCTCGCCCGACCCTTCGCCGACAAATTCATCCTGGCGAATCTGTTTCGCTACCAGACCTTCCGCACCGGCGGCGCGGTCATCACCGCTTTGTTGCTGTGCTTCGTCTTTGGCCCGGCGATCATCCGCTGGCTGAAGTCAAGGCAGGGCGCCGGTCAGCCGATCCGCACCGATGGGCCGGAGACACATCTGAAAAAGCAGGGCACGCCGACGATGGGCGGGGTCATGATCTTGCTGGCGGTCTCGATATCGACCTTGCTGTGGGTCGATCTGCATAATCTCTATACCTGGATCGTCCTGATGGTGACGGTCGGCTTCGGCATGATCGGCTTCGGCGACGATTACCTGAAACTGACCAAGCGCAACTCAAAGGGCCTGTCCAGCCGGCTGAAACTTGTCTGGCAGTTCGCCATCGCCCTGCTGGCCGCGTTCCTGATCGCCTTCGTGCAGAAGGAGCCGCTTTCGAGCCAGTTGGCGGTGCCGTTCCTCAAGGATGTGCTGATCAATTTCGGCTATTTCTATCCGGTCTTCGCCATTCTGGTGATCGTCGGTGCGTCGAACGCGGTCAACCTGACCGATGGGCTGGACGGGCTGGCGATTGTTCCGGTGATGATCTCGTCCGGTTGTTTCGCGTTGATCGCCTATCTGGTCGGGAATGCGGTGTTTGCCCATTACCTGCAGCTTCAGCATGTCGCCGGGACGGGTGAGTTGGCGGTGTTTGCCGGCGCCATGGTCGGGGCCAGCCTCGGTTTCCTGTGGTTCAACGCGCCGCCCGCGATGGTGTTCATGGGCGATACCGGCTCTCTGTCGGTCGGCGCGGCGCTGGGTACCATCAGCGTCATTACGAAGCATGAGATTGTGCTCGCCATTATCGGCGGTCTGTTCGTCCTGGAAACCGCCTCCGTCATCGTCCAGGTGGCGTCGTTCAAGACGACCGGCCGGCGCGTATTCCGCATGGCTCCGCTGCACCACCATTTCGAAAAGAAGGGCTGGGCCGAACCCACGGTCGTCATCCGTTTCTGGATTATCGCCGCCATCCTCGCGCTGGTCGGCTTGTCGAGTCTAAAACTCAGATGAGCGCGCAGGTTTCAACCCTTGATTTCGGCTTTCTCGCCGGTGGTGCGCCGGCGGCGGTGCTGGGGCTTGGCAAGTCGGGCATGGCGACGGCTCTCGCGCTGAAAAACAGCGGCGTCAGCGTCGCCGCCTGGGACGATCAGCCGGCCGGCCGCGCCGCGGCCAAGGCGCAGGGAATCGATCTGGTCGACCTCAATCGCGCCGATTTCACGGAGATGCAGTTCCTGGCGCTCTCGCCCGGCATTCCTTTGCATTTCCCCGCGCCTCATCCGGTGGCGGCGCGGGCGCGGGGCGCCGGCTGCCCGATCGTCGGCGATATCGAGCTGCTGTACCGGGCGGAATCCAAGGCGCGTTATGTCGGGATTACCGGCACCAACGGCAAATCGACGACGACGGCGCTGATCGGCCATATCCTGACCGAGGCCGGCATGCGGATCGCGGTCGGCGGCAACCTGGGCACGCCCGTCCTGACTTTCCCGCCGCTGGGCGCGGACGGCATCTATGTTCTGGAAATGTCGAGCTATCAGCTGGACCTTCTCGACAGCCTGGTGTTCGACGCGGCGATCCTGCTCAATATCACGCCCGATCATCTCGACCGGCACGGCGGGATGGACGGCTATATCGCCGCCAAGGAACGCATCTTCGCTCGCCAAGCGGGGGCCAAGGCCGCGATCGTCGGCATCGACAGCTCGGCCTCGCGCGCGGTGGCCGAGCGCCTGGCGGCGCAGGGCCATGCGCGCCTCATTCCGATCTCGGTCGGCGCCGCCGCACCGCGCGGCATCTCGGTGATCGACGGCTGGCTGATCGACGATACCGACGGCGACGCGGTGCGCGAGATCGACTTGAAGACCATCCGCCGGCTGCCCGGCGCGCACAACTGGCAGAATGCGGCGGCGGCCTGGGCGGCGGCCCGTGTTTCAGGAGTGCCCAAGGCCATCGTCGCCGCGGCGCTGAACAGTTTTCCGGGCCTGGTCCATCGCCAGCAGCTGGTCCGCACCATCGGCAAGGTCGCGTTCGTCGACGACAGCAAAGCGACCAATGTCGACGCCGCAGAGAAGGCGCTGACCAGCTACGACCGGATCTATTGGATCGCCGGCGGGCGGGCCAAGGAGGGCGGCATCGACGCGCTGGCGCCGTTCATGGGCAATGTTGTCCATGCCTTCCTGGTGGGCGAAGCGGCCGACGAATTCGCGGCTTGGCTCAAAGGTAGGGTGCCGGTGACGATCGTCGGCACGATCGACCGGGCCGCGGCCGCGGCCAATGCGATGGCGCAGGGCGACGGACAGGGCGGCACGGTGCTGCTGTCGCCGGCCTGCGCGTCGTTCGACCAGTTTCCGAATTTCGAGGTGCGCGGCCGGTTCTTCGTCGCCGCCGTCGAGGCGCTGCCCGACAGCACGGGGGAACAACAATGAACATGGCGTTCGCCCGGACCGATCACTCGACTGTCGGGCGCTGGTGGTGGACTGTCGACCGCTGGACGCTGGTCGCCCTCGCCGTCCTGATCGGCGTCGGCATGTTGCTGGTGACGGCCGCCAGCCCCTCGGTCGCAGAGCGCATCCACCTGCCGACCTTCTATTTCGTCGATCACCAGGCGATCATGCTGGTGCCGACGCTAATCGTCCTGTTCGCGGTTTCGCTGATGACCCCGCGCGGCATCCGCCGGCTGGCGCTTGGAACATTTGCCGTTTTCTTCCTGCTGACGGCGCTGACCCTGGTTGCCGGCCATGAAGTCAAGGGCGCGACCCGTTGGGTCGGTTTCGGGCCGTTGTCGCTGCAGCCTTCGGAATTCCTGAAGCCGGCATTCGCGGTGGTTGCCGCCTGGCTGTTCGCCAAACAGCACAGCGCCCGCGCGGCCGGTTATATTTTCCCGGGCAACCTGCTGTCGATCGTCCTCTTTATCGCAGTCGTCGGCGTGCTGATGCTGCAGCCCGACTTCGGCATGACCTTTATCTGCACCGCGATCTGGTTCGGCGAATTTTTCCTGGCCGGTCTCCCCATCGTCTTCGTTCTGGCGCTGGCGGTGCTTGGCGTCGGCGGGCTGGTCGGCGCCTATTTCATCTTCCCGCACATCGCCAGCCGTATCGACCGTTTCCTCGATCCGGCATCGGGCGACACCTATCAGGTCGACCGCTCGCTCCAGGCCTTCGTCCATGGCGGGCTGACCGGCACGGGCCCGGGCCAGGGTTCGGTCAAAATGCTGCTGCCAGACGCGCATGCCGACTTCATCTTCGCCGTTGCGGGGGAAGAGTTGGGCCTGGCGGCAACACTGTTCATCGTCGCCCTGTTTGGCTTCATCGTCCTGCGCGGTTTTGCCCGGGCACTGAAGGACAACGACCTGTTCATCGTACTGGCGGTCGGCGGCCTGTTCATCCAGTTCGGGCTGCAGGCGATCGTACATATGGGATCGTCGCTGCATCTGCTGCCGGCCAAGGGCATGACCTTGCCCTTCATCTCCTATGGCGGTTCGTCGATGCTGGCGCTGGGTCTTGGCACCGGCATGGCGCTCGCGCTCACCCGCACCCGATACCCGGGGGGCGAGCAATGACCCCAAGGACAATGAATGAACCGCTCGTCGTCCTGGCCGCCGGCGGCACCGGCGGGCACATGTTTCCGGCCGAGGCACTGGCGCGGGCGCTGATCGCGCGCGGCGTTCGCACCGCGCTCGTCACCGATCAGCGCGGCCAAGCCTTCGGCGAGGCACTGCCGGCGGTCGAGGTTTATCGCATTCGCGCCAGCCGGCTGCCGCGCTATGCCATCGACCGGATCAAGGCCTTCATCGAGATGGGCCTGGGCGGGCTGGAGGCGCGTCGCCTGCTGCGCCGGTTGAAACCCGCCGTTGTCGTCGGTTTCGGCGGTTACCCCTCGATCCCGACGATCTTCGCCGCCGCGCTCGCCAAGATCCCGATCGTGCTGCACGAGCAAAACGCCTTGCTCGGCCGCGCCAACCGGCGTCTCGCGTCGCGCGCCAAAGTGATCGCAACCTCGTTCGAGACCGTGGCCCACGTGCCCGCCGGGGTGGCGACCGCGCTGACCGGCAATCCGGTGCGCCCGGCGGTTCTGCCTGTACGCGATCAGTCCTACCGCGCACCCGAGACCGATGAGACGCTGTCGATCCTGGTGACCGGCGGCAGCCAGGGCGCCCGGGTGTTCAGCGAAATTATGCCAGCCGCGATGGCCCTGCTTCCCGCCGAACTGAAGCCGCGGATCAGGCTGGTTCAACAATCCCGACCGGAAGATATCGCCTCTGCCCAGGCGGATTTTGCCGCTGCCGGTATCGCGGCCGAGCTGTCCAGTTTCTTCAGCGATATGCCGGCGCGGATCGCGGCGGCGCATCTGGTCATCTGCCGGTCCGGCGCCTCGACAGTCGCGGAGCTGGGCGTCGCCGGCCGGCCGGCGATCCTGGTGCCGTATCCGTTCGCGACCGACGACCATCAGACCAACAACGCCGAAGCCTTCGTGCAGGGCGGCGGTGGCTGGGTCATCAGCCAGCGAATCCTGACGCCGCAGTTGTTGGCCGACCGGATCGTCGCGCTTGCCACCCATCCGGATTCGCTGGCGCGCGCCGCCGAGGCTGCCCGTGCGCAGGGCCGCCCCGACGCGGCGGAACGGTTCGCGGATCTGGTTATGGAAAAGATCGGCGGGCAGGGCGCCCAACCTCCAAAAGGTGACACGTCCTCGCCAACCAAGAGCATGCTTAAGGACGTCGCGGCATGAGGGCGCTTCCACTCTCCATCGGGACGATCCATTTCGTCGGCATCGGCGGCATCGGGATGAGCGGCATCGCCGAGGTGCTGCACAATCTCGGCTATTCGGTTCAGGGTTCGGATGTCGCCGACAATCCCAACGTCCGCCGCCTGCGCGGGCTGGGTATTCCGGTCATGGTCGGTCACGCCGCGGAAAATATCGGCGAGGCTACTGTCGTCGTGGTCTCGTCAGCGATCCGGCCTGAAAACGCCGAACTTGCCGCGGCGCGCGCCGCCCTGTTGCCGGTCGTCCGCCGGGCGGAAATGCTGGGCGAGCTGATGCGGCTGAAATGGTCGATCGCGGTCGCCGGCACGCACGGCAAGACGACCACCACTTCGCTGGTCGCCGCCGTGCTGGAGGGCGCGTCCTACGACCCCACCGTCATCAACGGCGGCATCATCAATGCTTACGGCACCAATACCCGGCTGGGCGCCGGCGACTGGATGGTGGTCGAGGCGGATGAGAGCGACGGCACCTTCATCAAGCTGCCGGCGACGATCGCCATCGTCACCAATATCGACCCGGAGCATCTGGACCATTTCGGCACCTTCGACGGCGTGAAGGCGGCGTTCGACAGCTTCGTCCAGAATATCCCGTTCTATGGGTTCGCCGCGCTCTGCATCGACCATCCCGAGGTGCAGGCGATGATCCCGCGCGTCGCCGACCGCCGGATCGTCACCTATGGCTTCTCGCCCCAGGCCGATGTGCGGGCGATGAATGTCGACACCTCGCCCGACGGTTCGGTCTTCGACATCGAGATCACCGGCCGCGGCGGCGAATCGCGCCGGATCGACCGCATCCACCTGGCCATGCTGGGCCGGCACAACGTTCAGAACGCCTGCGCCGCCATCGCGGTGGCGAACGAGATGCAGATCGAAGACGATTCGATCCGGGGCGCGCTCTCCAAGTTCCAGGGCGTGAAGCGCCGCTTCACCAAGACCGGCGTTGCGGGCGGCGTGACGGTGATCGACGATTACGGCCATCACCCCGTCGAGATTTCGGCCGTGCTGAAGGCCGCTCGCCTGGCGGTTGCATCGCGGCCGGGCGCCAAGGTGATCGCCGTCGTCCAGCCGCACCGCTATTCGCGTCTTGCCAGCCTGTTCGAGGATTTCTGCACCTGCTTCAACGATGCCGACATGGTCATCGTCGCCGATGTCTATGCGGCGGGCGAGGCGCCGATCGACGGTGTGAACCGCGATGCGCTGGTTGCCGGCCTGCAGGGCCACGGCCACCGCAACGTCGCCGCGCTGCCCGATCCTTCGGCATTGGCCGGAATGGTCGCCCCGGTCGCCGAGCCGGGCGATTTCGTCGTCTGCCTCGGCGCCGGCAACATCACCAACTGGGCGGCAACCCTGCCGGGTGAGCTCGAGGCTCTGCAGGGCCGCGCCATGGGGGCCGCACGATGATGGCCGCGCAACGGATCATGCCCGAAGCCGCGAACCGGCTGCCGCCGGTTCGCGGCCGCATGCGCGCGAATGCCGATCTGGCGCCCTCCACCTGGTTCCGGGTCGGCGGCGCGGCGGAATTCCTGTTCCGCCCTGCCGACATCGAAGATCTGGCGGGGTTCCTGGCCGCCTGCCCGGCAGACATCCCGGTCATCGTCGTGGGCGTCGCGTCCAATCTTCTGATCCGTGACGGCGGGCTGCCCGGTGTTGTTATTCGTCTCGGCGGTTCTTTCGCCTCGGTTCGGACCGAGGGCGGCACGATGATCGCGGGCGCGGGCGCGTTGGACGTCACGGTCGCGCAGGAAGCGCAGGCCGCGGGGCTTGGCGGGCTAGAATTCCTGTCGGGCATTCCCGGTACGATCGGCGGCGCCGTCAAGATGAATGCCGGCGCCTATGGCCGCGAGATCGTCGATGTCATCGAATCCGCCGTGGTGGTCACGCGGAGCGGCAAGGTGCGGACCGTCACCGGCCCCGCGCTTGGCCTGTCCTATCGCCACAGCGACTTGGCGGATGACGCGATCGTCGTCGAGGCGACGCTGCGCGGGACGCCAGAGGACACGGAAACCGTCGCCGCGCGCATGCAGGACATTCAGGCGCGCCGCGCCGCGACCCAGCCGATCCGCGCCCGCACCGGCGGGTCCACCTTCGCCAACCCGCCGGGCGCCAAGGCCTGGGAGTTGATCGACGAGGCCGGCTGCCGTGGGCTTGTCATGGGTGGCGCGCAGGTGTCGGAACAGCACACGAATTTCCTGATCAATACCGGCAACGCCACCGCCGCCGACCTGGAGCGGCTGGGCGAAGAGGTTCGCCGCCGAGTGCACGCGATGAGCGGCATCGCGCTGGAGTGGGAAATCAAGCGGATCGGGGTGCCGGCATGAGCGTCGCCACGCACAGCACGCCGAAGCGCGTGACCGTCCTGCTGGGTGGCTGGTCGGCGGAGCGCGAAGTGTCTCTGGTCAGCGGCAAGGGCGTGGCCGAGGCGCTGGAATCGCGCGGCCACGAAGTTACCCGCCTCGATCCGCGGCAAGACCTGATCGCGATCGCCGAGGGGTTGAAGCCCGCGCCCGACGCGGTGTTCAACGCGCTGCACGGCACCGGCGGCGAGGACGGCACGATCCAGGCCGTGCTCGACATGCTGGGCATTCCCTATACCCATTCCGGAATGCGCGCGTCGGCCGTGGCGATGGACAAGCCGATGGCGAAGCGCCTGGTCGGGACCGTCGGTGTGCCCAGCCCGGCCGGGACGATCGTCACCCCGGCGGTTCTCGCCAAGGGCCATCCGATCCCGCCGCCTTATGTCGTGAAGCCTGTCGCCGAGGGATCGAGCGTCGGCGTCACGATCGTGCGCGACGGGGCGAACGCCGCGGCGTCGGTGACCGGCTGGAAGCCGGACGAGGAACTGCTGGTCGAGCCATATATCCGCGGCCGCGAACTGACGGTCGGCGTCATGAGCCGTCCGGGTGAGCCGGCGCGTGCGCTGGCCGTGACCGAGATCGTCTACAAGACGGAACTGTTCGACTACACCGCGAAATATTCGGACGGCTATGCGACCCATGTACTGCCGGCCGACATACCGCAGGCGGTCTATCGGGCGGCGCTCGATTACGCTCGGCTGGCGCATGAGGTAATCGGCTGCACCGGGGTGACCCGCAGCGACTTCCGCTGGGACGACAGCCGTCCCGGGATCGAAGGTCTCTATTTCCTCGAGATCAACACCCAGCCGGGGATGACCCCGATTTCTCTCGTGCCGGAGCAAGCCGGGCACGCGGGCATGTCTTATGCCGATCTGGTCGAATGGATTGTGGAGGGGGCGACATGCCGTCACTGAATCCCGCAACGCGCACCGTTCGCCGCCAGCCTAAGAAGCGGTTGGGCCTGCTGCGCTGGGCCAGGCACGGCATCAAAATCGTGCTGCTGCTCGGCGTCATCGGGCTGGGCGTCTCGGCGTGGCGATCCGGTCGCCTGCAGAGTGCGATGGACCGCGTCGAAGAGACATCCATCGCATTGTCGGCCAAAAGCGGCTTCCGGGTTGAAAATGTCGAAGTTGTCGGGCGCTCGCAGACCGAACCGAAGGCGCTGCTTGCCGCCGCGGGCCTCAGCCGGGGCGATCCGATTCTGGCGTTCAGCCCGACCGAGGCCCGGCGGCGGATCGAAAACCTGCCCTGGGTGCAAAGCGCCGCCGTCGAGCGCCGCCTGCCCGATACCGTCGCGATCACCATCGTCGAACGCAAGCCGATCGCGTTGTGGCAGCACAACGAGAAGATCAGCCTGATCGATTCGAACGGCACGGTCCTGGGTACCGTGGCGATCGAAACGGCGCCCAACCTGCCGCTGATCGTCGGCGGTGACGCACCGGCCCACGCGTCCGAACTGCTGACCCTGCTGGCCGCCTACCCCGACATCGGCAAGCGTGTGCAGGCGTCGAGCTGGATCGGCAGCCGCCGCTGGGACCTGAAGCTCGATAACGGGGTGGATATCCGCCTTCCGGAGACCGGCGTCGCCGAGGCGCTGAGGCAATTGGCAGATGCCGAGGCGTCGTCGCGGCTGCTGGAGCGCGATGTCGCCGCGGTCGACCTGCGCCTATCCGGCAAGATGATCGTCCGGCTGGCGCATGAATTGCCACCGCCGGCCAAAACCAAACCGCAGCAGGGAATCTGACCATGCCCGCTACGACAGGAACAGTGAAATGGTCATGACCGGCGCAAAGCGCATCCGCCACCGGCCCCGCGGCAGCCTTGTCGGCGTACTCGATATCGGCACGACCAAGATTGCCTGCTTCATCGCGCGCGTCGAAGACGGTGACGAGTTGCGCATCGTCGGCGTCGGTCATCAAAGCTCGCTGGGCCTCAAGTCCGGTACGATCGTCGATATGCACGCCTGCACCAATGCCATCGGCCAGGCGGTCAACGCCGCCGAGCAGATGTGCGGCGAGACGATCCAGGAGGTGCTGATCAATCTCGCGACCTCGCACATCGAATCGCACGGCGTGACCATCGAGGTGACCATCGCCGGCCATCAGGTGGGCGATCTTGACCTGCGCCGGGCGCTGGCCCATGCCCGCAGCATGGAGCGGACCGGCGAGACCGAACTGCTGCACGCGATTCCGACCGGCTATGCCATCGACGGCAAGCGCGGCATCGAGGATCCGCGCGGCATGTTCGGCCAAGCTCTGGGCGTGCAGCTGCACGCCGTCACGGCCAATGTCGGCGCGATCAAGAACCTGACCACCTGCATCGCCGATACGCATCTTGCGGTCGATCGCTGCTGCGTCTCGTCCTACGCCTCGGGTCTGTCGGTTCTGGTCGACGATGAGAAGCAGCTGGGCGCCACCATCATCGACATGGGCGGCGGCACGACGGAGATCGGTGTCTTCCTGGACGGCGTTCTGGTCCACACCGACTGCGTGCCGGTGGGCGGCGTCCATGTCACCAGCGACGTGGCGCGCGGCCTGACGACCTCACTGGCCCATGCCGAGCGCATCAAGACCCTGTACGGCAGCTGCGTCGCCACCTCGACCGACGACCGCGAACTGATCGACGTGCCGCAGATCGGCGAACACGGCGAGGACGAACCGGTCCAGGCCAATCACCTGCCGCGCTCGCTCTGGTCGGCATCATCCAGCCGCGGCTGGAAGAGACGCTGGAACTGGTGCGCCAGCATCTGGAGGCCTCGGGATTTTATCAGGTCGCCGGCCGCCGCGTCGTGCTGACCGGCGGCGCCAGCCAGTTGGGCGGCGTGCGCGAACTGGCCCAGCTGGTGCTCGACAAGCAGGTCCGCATCGGCAAGCCGAAACGCCTGCTCGGCCAGCCCGAAGGCGTGTCGGGCCCGGCATTCGCGACCGCCGTCGGGCTGCTCGCCTTCGCCCAGCAACCTGTCGAAGACCTTTCCGGCCTGACCGCCGGCGCCCAGGCCGTGCCCGGCCTGTTCGGGCGCTTCGGGGCATGGCTGAAGGAGAATCTATGAGGACCTTTAAAACCCCCAACGCGCCCCACCGGCTGATCCGACCTACGGCCTCAGCCGGCCAATACCAAAAAAATAGCCATACCCATCGAGACATCCAGACGAGGAGATTTTCAAAATGATCAACGTTCGCGTTCCCGAGACAGAGCCCGCACTGCATCCCCGCATCACCGTCATCGGTGTCGGCGGCGCCGGCGGCAATGCCGTCAACAACATGATCCGCTCCAACCTGGAGGGGGTCGAATTCCTTGTCTGCAACACCGACGCGCAGGCGCTGACCCATTCGGCGGCGGAGCGCCGGATTCAGTTGGGTCTCAACATCACGCGGGGCCTTGGCGCCGGATCGCGGCCCGACGTCGGCCGCGCCTCCGCCGAGGAAGCACTGGAGGAGCTGTTCAGCTATCTGGAAGGCTCCAACATGGTGTTCATCACCGCCGGCATGGGCGGCGGCACCGGTACGGGTGCGGCCCCGGTCATCGCCCGGGCAGCACGTGAACACAACATCCTGACCGTTGGCGTGGTCACCAAGCCGTTCCAGTTCGAAGGCGCGCACCGCATGCGCACCGCCGAAGCCGGCATCCAGGAACTGCAGCAATATGTCGATACGCTGATCGTCATCCCGAACCAGAACCTGTTCCGCATCGCCAATGAGAAAACGACCTTCGCGGACGCCTTCAAAATGGCGGACGAGGTGCTGCATTCCGGTGTGCGCGGCGTGACCGACCTGATGGTCATGCCTGGCCTGATCAATCTCGACTTTGCCGACATTCGCACGGTGATGAGCGAGATGGGCAAGGCGATGATGGGCACAGGCGAGGCCGAGGGCGCACGCCGCGCCATCGACGCCGCCGAAGCCGCGATCTCCAACCCGCTGCTCGACGAAGTTTCGCTCAAAGGCGCGCGGGCGATGCTGATCAACATCACCGCCGGCATGGACATCGCGCTGTTCGAAGTGGATGAGGCGGTCAACCGCGTCCGTTCCGAGGTAGATCCCGATGCCAACGTCATCTTCGGCTCGACCTTCGACCCGACGATGGAGGGACGGCTGCGCGTATCCGTGGTTGCCACCGGCATCGACGCACAGTCGATGGTAGCGCAGCCGCCGGTCCGTCAGCCGACGCTCGACGTCATCCGTGGCGGCGCCGATACGTCGCCGATCCGCAAGACCGCGGTCGGCGGCTTCTCGGCAATGGCGGCGTCTCCCGCTTGGCCGGCGATGTCTCCCGGCCTGTCGGCCCAGGCGGTCACCATGACGGCGACCGCCGAGCAGCTTCATCCGGAAAGCTTCGCTTCTCAGGATGCAGAGCAGGCCGCTGCCGAAACGGCTGCCGAAGCCGCCCAGGAAGCCGCGCCCGAAGAGGCTGAAACCACCACGCCTGCCTATGAGGTGACAGTGGAGAGTTCGGCGAACTTCATCCCGCCGCGCCCGATGGAAAGCTTCGCCCGCCCGCCGGTTCAGCCGACGGCGGCGCCGGAACCGGTTGCGCAACAGCCGGCTCCGGCCATGGCAGCGGCTGAAAGAAAGCGCAGCTTCAGCCTGTTCGAACGCGTAACCGGCGCGGCCCGCCGGGCGGAAACCGCGGCGAGCCACACGCCGGCCCAACCGGCGCCCCAAGGCGAACGCGCTATGCCGACTTTCGGCGCCCGCGTTGCCCCCCGCGCGCCGCAGCAACCCGACACGGCGATGATCCCGATGGGACAGCCGCGACTCGGAATCGACGCTCCGGCCAAAACCAAGGCGTCTTCGCCTGAGGACGATCTTTTGGAAATACCTGCTTTTCTGCGGCGTCAGGCCAACTGACCGATTATCGTATCGATGGGTAACTGGGGGCGCCGGGAGGCGCCCCTTTTTCTTTTAAGAACAAAGCCATAGGCAAGCAAAATCAATGGACTACAATATAACGTAGCCATGGTTTCTTAGCGTGATGTAACAATCGGTAATAAGAAGTGATTTGCCGCCGGGCGCGCGTTTTCCTATCTCACTGTCGACACGACGCCACCGGTGCGTCTCAACGTACGTGATTTTAGAATGAGCGATCTCGGTTCGGCGGCGCAGCGCCAAAAAACGCTCAAGACGCGGATCAATTGCAGCGGCGTCGGCCTTCACTCCGGCCGCAGGGTGACCATGGCTATCGGTCCTGCCGCCATTGACACCGGTATTCACTTCGGCCGCACCGATCCCGCCGGACAGAACGCGCTGATACCCGCGCGCTGGGACCGCGTGGTCGATACGCGGCTATGCACCGTGATCGGCAACGGCGACGGCGTGACCGTCGGTACCGTCGAGCATCTGATGGCGGCCTTTGCCGGCCTGGGCATCGACAATGCGACGGTTGAGATCGATGGGCCGGAAGTGCCGATCATGGACGGCAGCGCGGACGCGTTCGTCTTCCTGATCGAATGCGCAGGCATCGTCGTACAGAGCGCGCCGGCAAAGCGCATTCGGATTCTGAAAACCGTTTCGGTCGGCGACGGTAACACGACCGCTTGCCTGACCCCGGCGCCCCATGCCGGCCTGGATTTCACGCTCGACTTCACCAATCCCGCGGTCGGACGGCAGGAAAAATCGGTGCATCTGGATGCGGACCTGTTCAAGCGCGAACTGGCCCGCGCCCGTACATTCGGCTTCGTCGATGAAGTTGAGATGCTGCGCAAGGCGGGCCTTGCGCGCGGCGGCTCGCTGGATAACGCCATCGTGATCGGGGCCGACCGGGTGCTCAATCGCGAAGGGCTGCGTTTCGGCGACGAGTTCGTCCGCCACAAGATGCTCGACGCGATGGGCGACCTGTATCTCGCGGGCGCCGCGATCGAGGGCCGCTTTTCCGGTACCCGTTCCGGCCATGCGCTGAACAACCAATTGTTGCGGGCGCTGTTCGCAGATCCGGAAGCATGGATGCTGGTGGATGTTCCGGCGATCGCCATAGATTGGGGCAATATCGAAATCCAACAGGCCACTGCCTAACCTGCCGCTGCTGCTTCGAGGGGATTCGCTTCATCCTTTTGATGCGCTCCGGCGATTGATGTGCGACGATTGCATCAACCATTGCCGTTCCCGTGTATCCCCGTGCTATAGAGCTTGAATGGACCGTTCTTCCCGGCCGATTGCGTCTATCGGATTCGCCATGACCGCCTGCTTCAGCTCTTTTCGCGTGCGTTCATTGGGCGCGCCGCTTGTCGTGCTTGCGTTGTTCGCCATGCTGACATTGGCGGGCTGCGAGCACGAGGATAACCCTCTGCGGGGCGACCACACGGTCGGGCAGCTCTATAAGTCCGGTAAGGACGAGATCAACAACGAGAATTACGGCACTGCCGCCAAGATATTCGATCAGGTCGAACAGCAGCACCCCTATTCCACCTGGGCGACTCGCGCGCAGCTGATGGCGGCCTATGCCGATTACGCGGGCCTTCGCTATGACGACGCGATCGACGCGTTGACCCGCTTCATCGAACTGCATCCCGGCAACGCGCATGTCGATTACGCCTATTACATGCGGGCGATCTGCTATTACGAGCAGATTGCCGATGTCCGCCGCGACCAGCGTGCCAGCGAGCAGGCCTATACCGGCTTCAACGAAGTCATCCGCCGCTTTCCCGACACGGTCTATGCCCGCGACTCGCGCTATAAGCTGGACCTGACTCGCGACCACCTCGCGGCGAAGGAGATGGATATCGGGCGCTGGTATGAAACCCAGGGCAACTACACCGCCGCGATCAACCGCTATAAGGGCGTGGTCGACCGCTTCCAGACCACCAGCCACGTGCCCGAGGCGCTCGAGCGCCTGACCGAATGCTATCTCGGCCTGGGGCTCCGGCCCGAGGCGCAGAAGACCGCCGCGGTGCTCGGCTTCAACTATCCGAACTCGGACTACTACAAGCAGGCTTACGGCCTGATGACGCCGGGCGCGGACGTGACCCACCCAGAAGACAAGGGCGTCATCACCCGCGTCTGGGATTCCCTCTTCTACTAAGAAAACGCAATGCTCGCCGGTCTTTCGATCCGCGATATTGTCCTGATCGACCGGCTGTCGCTGACTTTCGCGTCCGGGCTCACCGTGCTCACGGGGGAAACCGGCGCCGGCAAATCCATTCTGCTGGACGCGTTGGCGCTGGCGCTGGGCGAACGGGCCGATTCCGGACTGGTCCGGCATGGCGCGCCGCAGGCCGCGGTTACGGCCGAATTCCAGCTGGCCGACGATCACCCGGCGCTCGCCATCCTGGCCGAGCAGGACATCCAAGCCGATCCGACACTTGTCATCCGCCGCACGCTGACCGCCGACGGGCGCAGCCGCGGTTTCGTCAACGATCAGCCGGTTTCGGTCGGGTTGCTGAAACGGCTGGCTGAAACGCTGGTCGAAATCCACGGACAGTTCGAGACTCACGGGCTGTTCGACGCCACGACCCACCGGCTGATGCTGGACCTCTATGGCGGACTCGAAGGCCAGGCCGCGATGGTGCGCGACGGCTGGCGCACCTGGCGAACTGCGGAGACGGCCCGCGCCCAGGCGGTCGCTGAGGCCGAGACGGCAAAGGCCGAGGAAGATTATCTGCGTGAGGTCGTCGCCGAACTGGAGCAGCTTTCTCCCAAACCAGGCGAGGAGGCAACT
Source organism: Alphaproteobacteria bacterium (assembly GCA_965276835.1). Lineage (GTDB taxonomy): Bacteria > Pseudomonadota > Alphaproteobacteria > BOG-932 > Roseiterribacteraceae > BOG-932. Next base: position 3,763,803 of record OZ255631.1, on the reverse strand, counting down.
CTCAGCGAGCTGAAGCAACGCCTGCAGAACCGGGAGAAGCTGCTCGATGCGCTCACAACCGCCCAGCGCGACCTCGCCGGCGACAGGGGTGTCGAGCTGCTGCTGTCGCAGGCCCGGCGCGCGCTGGATCGCGTCGCCGATCGCGCCGGTGGCGCGTTCGAGCCCATTGTCGCAGCTTTGGACCGCGCGCAGATCGAAATCGGCGAGGGGCTGGGCGCGCTCGAGGCTGCCGCCGCAGCGTTCGATGCGGCCGATCAGAACTTGGAAACCGTCGACGACCGGCTGTTCGAATTGCGCCGGGTCGCGCGGCGTCACGGCGTGACGGTCGACGATCTTGCGGCGCTGGCCGCGACGCTGTCGGGCAAGCTGGCCGGGCTTGAGGACAGCGACGGGCGGATTGCCGAGCTGACCCGCCGCGCCGCCGAAACTCGCGCCGCCTATGTGCAGGCGGCGGGTACCTTGACCGCCGCCCGGCGCAAGGCAGGCGCGCAGCTGGACACGGCGGTGATGCGCGAACTGAAGCCGCTGAAGCTGGAGCGGGCGCAATTCCTGACCGAGATCGCACCGATGGCCGAGGCCGAATGGGGCGAGACCGGTGCAGACCGGATCGCTTTTGCCGTGTCGACCAACCCGGGGCACCCGCCGGGCCCGCTGGCCAAGATCGCCTCGGGCGGCGAGCTGGCGCGGTTCATGCTGGCGCTGAAAGTCGTGTTGGCGCGGGCGTCGGCTGTGCCGGTTCTGGTGTTCGACGAGGTCGATAGCGGGGTCGGCGGCGCTACCGCCGATGCGGTCGGCGAACGGCTGTCGCGGCTGGCGGAAACCCGGCAGGTACTCGTCGTGACGCACAGCCCGCAGGTCGCTGCGCGCGGTGCGCAGCACTGGCAGGTCCGCAAGGCGATGAAGGGTGGCGCGATGTCGACGGAGGTGGTGACGCTGGATATGGCCGACCGGCAGGAAGAGATCGCACGCATGCTGTCCGGCGCCCAGATCACCGTTGAGGCCCGCGCCGCCGCCGCCCGGTTGATCGACCGTCCGGCGACAGGGAGCTTACTGTAATGGCTGAGGCCGATATCGAATCCCTGACCTTGACGCAGGCAGAGGCGGAAATCGCCGGCCTGTCGGCGAAAATGGCGGAGGCCGACGCCGCCTATTACCAGAACGACGCGCCGATCATGAGCGACGGCGACTATGACGTGTTGCGCCGCCGGGTCGAGGCGATCATCGCCCGCTTCCCCGAACTGGAAACCGACGACAGCCCGACGAAGAAGGTCGGCGCCGCTCCGACCTCCGGCTTCAAGAAGGTGCGGCATGCCGTGCCGATGCTGTCGCTCGGCAATGCCTTCGCGGCCGAAGACGTGACCGACTTCGTCGATCGCATCCGCCGTTTCCTGGGGCTGGCGGCCGACGCCGGCATCGATTTCGTTGCCGAACCCAAGATCGATGGCCTGTCCTGCGCGCTGACCTATGAAAAGGGCAAACTCGTCCTCGCCGCCACCCGAGGTGATGGCGAGGAGGGGGAGGATGTCACCCAGAATGCGCGTCGGGTCGGCGACATTCCGGAAAAGCTTGCCGGAACCGGCTGGCCCGACATCGTCGAGATTCGCGGCGAGGTCTATATGGAGCGCGCGGCCTTCGCCGCGATGAACAAACGGCGGGAGGAGGCTGGGCAGCCGGTCTTCGCCAACCCGCGCAACGCGGCGGCCGGCAGCCTGCGCCAGCTGGATCCCAATATCACTGCCGAACGGCCGGTGCGCTTCTTCGCCTATGCCTGGGGCCGCCATTCGGCACCGCTGGGTGATACGCAGAGCCACATCCGCAAGCGTTTCGCCGACTGGGGCCTGCCGCTCAACCAGCCGACCGCGTGCGAGCCCGACGCGGCGGGTTTGATGGACTATTACAACAAAATCCAGGAGCTGCGCCCCGACCTGCCGTTCGATATCGACGGCGTGGTCTACAAGGTCGACCGCCTGGACTTACAGGACCGTCTGGGCTTCGTCAGCCGCGCCCCGCGCTGGGCGATCGCGCATAAGTTTCCGGCCGAGCAGGCGCGCACGGTGCTGGAGGCGATCGTTATCCAGGTCGGCCGCACCGGTGCGCTGACCCCCGTTGCGCGGCTGACGCCTGTCACGGTCGGCGGCGTCGTCGTGTCCAATGCGACCCTGCACAACGAAGACGAAATCCGCCGTAAGGATATCCGCGTCGGCGACACGGTGATCATCCAGCGCGCCGGCGACGTCATTCCGCAGGTGGTCAGCGTCGTGCTGGAGAAGCGGCCGACGGACGCCGCCGAATATGTTTTCCCGGACGTCTGCCCGATCTGCGGCAGCAACGCGGTGCGCGAAGAGGGCGAGGCGGTCCGCCGCTGCACCGGCGGATTGATCTGCGCCGCGCAGGTGAAGGAGCGGCTGCGCCATTTCGTGTCGCGCAACGCATTCGATATCGAGGGTATGGGCGACGAGAACGTGAAGCTGTTCTATGACGGCGGCCTGGTCAAATCGCCCGCCGATATCTTCCACCTCAAGGATCACGAGGACGACGTAAAACGTCTGGTCGTCGAGCGCCGCGAACAGCAATCGGCGGCGCGCCAGGCTGCCAAGGGCGATACGGAAAAGGCGGCCAAGGCCGCCAAGAAAGCGGCGCCGGTCTTCAAGGATGTGGCCAACCTGCTGGACGCGATTGAGAAGCGGAAGACGGTCGGCTTGGATCGTTTCATTTTCGCGCTAGGCATCCGGCATGTCGGTGAAACCACTGGTCGGCTGCTCGCCCGCACTTACGGCACGTTGGATCATTTCGGTCAGGAAATGAAGGCGGCCGCGAGCGAGGAGGTAGAGGACGGCGCGAAACGTACCTCGTCTGCCTGGACCGAGTTGCTGTCGATCGACGGCATCGGCGAGATCGTGGCGGAGGCCGTGGTCGACTTCTTCGCCGAGGAACACAACCAGGAGGCCGTCGACAGGCTGAAGGCGGCCGGCGTCGACCCGCAGCCGCTGGAGAAGCAGGAGACCAACTCCCCGATCGCCGGCAGGACCGTGGTCTTCACCGGGACGCTGGAGACGGTCAGCCGGCAAGAGGCCAAGGCGCGGGCGGAATCGCTGGGCGCCAAGGTGGCGGGGTCGGTTTCGAAGAAGACCGACTATGTCGTCGCCGGTGACGAATCCGGGTCGAAGCTGAAGGCCGCGCAGGAATTGGGCGTGACGGTTCTGACCGAGGCCGAGTGGCTTGCGCTGATCCAGACCTGACGCCGCCGAGGCAGTGTTTCAGTTCAAATCTTAACGCGATCTCGCTTTCGAAAATCGAGGTTTTTTCCAATGGCCGATGCCCGATGCTGCTGCGGTGCTCTCACGCTAACGCTTCAGGAGGCATCAAAAATGGTTGTGGCCTGTCATTGTCTTGATTGCCAGCGGAGAACCGGTGCGCCATTTGGTGTGGGTGCCTTTTACCCACTCGACGCCGTCGCCATTCCGGAACCCCGAAACAGTTCACGCGCGATGCAGCAAGCGGCGGGAAGGTACATACCTATTTTTGCCCAAACTGCGGATCAACGCTCTATTGGAAGGCCGACAATCTGCCGTCGCTGATCGGCGTTGCGGTCGGTGCGCTGGCAGATCCAGAATACCCGCCTCCCGTCAGATCGATTTTCGAGCAGTCGAAACATAGTTGGGTGCAAGTTGACGGTTCCGTCGAACACTTCCAGAAAAGCAGTGTGGCGACAAATTCAAACTGAGACACCACACCCCTTGCATCGGCTATGTGTTGCGCCGCGCTGCTGTTAAGCTCGTTGGGATTGAAAGCGTGCCCGCCTATATGACACAACATCTGATCTGCCGGTCGTGGAGGCGGCACCGTTGAGCACAGACGAATTCATCCGTATCGGCGACGCCGCGCGTCTGCTGGCCTTTCATCTGGGCCAGCGCTTCGCATCGAATGGCCATGCCCATCTGGGAACGGCGCGCGATAAGATTCTGGACGCCGCCCGGCTGGGTGAGTTCCCGATCGTCGCAGGCACCGAATCCTGGTCGGTGGCCGCGTCGTTCCCCCTGCCGTCGGAATGCGTCAACGGGCTCAACGCCGACAATATCGACTGGGACGACAGCATCTTCGACGGTACTTTCAACATCCCCTTCGCCGCCACCGCCTCGATCCAGCAATTGCATTCCGGCCCCGCGGTGCTGTGGGTGCCGATGGCGGGACTTTCGGCCAGCTTCAAGATCGACAGCGAAACCGTCGGCCGCTGGAATCGCCGCTGACATATGAGCCAGATCGAACCCGGTATCTTCGTTCGTCATGACCCGGTGGTGGAGCCGGTGCCGGTTGTATTCGACAGCCCGCATAGCGGGTCCAGTTATCCTGACGATTTCAAATATGCCTGCCCGCCGCGCTTGTTGCGCCATGCCGAGGACGCGCATGTCGACGATCTGTACGGCGCGGCGCCGGCCGTGGGCGCCACGCTGATCGCCGCCCTGTTCCCGCGCAGCTATATCGACGTCAATCGCGGGCTGGAGGATATCGACCAGCAATTGCTGGACCAACCTTGGCCCGGCCCGGTGTCGGCCAGCGACCGGACGCGTGTCGGCATGGGGCTGGTGCGCCGCATCTGCCGCCCCGGCCTGCAGATGTATGATCGCAAACTATCGGTTGGTGAGATCAAGCATCGCATAGACCGCTATTACCGGCCTTATCACGCGGCGGTCGCCGATGCGATCGACAGCGCGGCCGCACGTTTTGGCGGCGCCTGGCATGTGAACTGCCATTCGATGCCCTCGACGCGCGGCCCGCGCGCCTCGGTGCATGGGTGGGAACGCGCCGATTTCGTGCTGGGCGACCGCGACGGTACGACCTGCGGCATTGGTTTCCGCAGATTGGTGCAGGGCACGCTGGAGCGGATGGGCTACGATGTGCGGGTCAACGATCCCTATAAGGGCGTTGAGCTTGTCCGCCGTTTCGGCCAGCCTCAGCTTGGCCGCCATTCTCTGCAGATCGAAGTCAACCGCCGTCTCTATATGAACGAGGACACGCTGGAGCGGTCGGCGGGGTACAACAGGCTGAAGCGCGATTTCGATACCTTGGTCGGCGCGATCGCCGCCTATGCAAGGGACCAGCTGACCGCCGCCGCCGCCGACTAAGCCTCGAACGCCTCCGGCCAGGCGTGCGCAAGGGCCGCATCCAATTCCGCCATCGTAACGTCGATCCCCAGCGCGTGCAGGGACGTCACGCCGTGTTCGCGGATGCCGCAGGGCACGATACCCGAATAATGCGACAGGTCCGGCGCCAGGTTGATCGCCGCGCCGTGATAGGTGATCCAGTGGCGCACCCGTACCCCGATCGCCGCGATCTTGGCCTCGGTGCCGGCCAAGCCGCCATGGCGTTCCAGCGGCACCCACAGGCCGACCCGCCCCTCCCGCCGTTCCGCATTGACGCCGAAACTTGCCAGCGCCGCCATAACCCAGCCTTCCAGCCGGCGGACATAGTCGCGGATGTCGGGATTGCGGCGCTTCAAGTCCAGCATGACATAAGTTACGCGCTGGCCCGGTCCATGATAAGTCAGCTGGCCGCCCCGCCCGGTTTCGAACAGCGGAAAGCGGGCATCCAGCAGGTCCGATGCCTTCGCACTGGTTCCGGCGGTGTAGAGCGGCGGATGTTCTACCAGCCACACAAGCTCGGATGCTTCGCCGCCACGAATGGCGGCGACCCGCGCCTCCATCGTGGCAACCGCCTCGGGATAGTCGACGCGGCCCGGCGCTGTGCGCCATTCGACCATGGTGTTCGCAGTCAGTTTATCCATCGTCAAGCGAAGATGGGGCTTTTCGCGGCGTTTCGCCATGGCGGATTGACGCCACCGGCCGAACGCCTTTAGAAGAGCGCTCCCGCATGTACCCCCGCACCGGCAGCAGCCGGTATGACCGGGATGGAGAGGTGGCAGAGCGGTTGATTGCACCGGTCTCGAAAACCGGAGTACCTGCAAGGGTATCGGGGGTTCGAATCCCCCCCTCTCCGCCATCCTGCTTCGCTCTCCGAGCTTCGCAGGATTGGCACAAGTCTTCGCTGTCACTAGCGGCGTTCTTCTGCGGGCCGGAACGGGTTGAGCACCATGGCGCCCAGGCCGGCGATATCACGGTCATTGCGTGTGACGAGCGTCAGGCCGTTGGTCACCGCAGTCGCCGCGAGCAATCCGTCGATGACCGGGACTGGCCTGACGGCGCTCATACGTCCCCATCGGTCTGAGACCGCATTGTCGATACCCAGCACGCGACCGGCGAACGCGGCTTCGACCTGTTGCAGCCATCGTTCGAGGGCTGTGGCTTTGGCCGGATCCCTTGGACGCGCAAGCTCGACCCCCTTGCGGATCTCCCCAAGAACGAGCGTGCTCAAAAAGAGGTCGTCGTCGGTGACCGAGGCATACCAGGCCGAAACATGCGGATCGCAGCGGTCACCCTTTCGGACCTCGGAAATGATATTGGTGTCGATCAGATAGCTCACAGTTCGATGTCGCGTCCGAGATCAAGACTGCGATCCAGGTCGATCCCATCGAGTGGCGCCGATGCCAGCAGCGTCTTCAGGCTTACCTTGGACGGTTCAGCAAAACGTTGCCGAAGAAGCATGCGCGCGGCGGCTTGGCGCGCCGGGTCGGCCAAGGCTGCAGCGACATGGCGGACAAGACTCGCATCGTCCTTGCTGACACTGACTTCAACACGCACGAGGCCCTGACGCGCCATTCGCGCGCGGTGGCTGACGATTGAGGACTTGGCAGGGTTGCTCATTTTCAGCGTCTCCATATTTCCGGAAATATTACCGGAAATACAAATCGGCCGCAAGCCTGACATAGTCTGTGGGCTATAAACCTTGCAGTTCAAATCGCTTTGGTCCGCGCTTCAAACACCGTAACTTCCCGCTATAACGCTATCGATTGTTCCCGGCCGTTTGCCGGCGACATTAAAGCCGAAGTTGGGAAGATCACGATGGATGCAGTCGAACGGTTGGACGCGATCGAGCAGATCAAGCAGCTCAAGGCGCGGTATTTCCGCTGCATGGACGAGAAGGATTGGCCGGGGTTGCAGGCGGTGTTCGCGGCCGACCTCGTTGCCGACTTCCGCGATTCCACCGGCACACGCGATGAAAGGCTGCTGACCCATGGCGCGGCCCTTTACATCAGGAACCTGGCGCCGATCCTGCAGAACATCACCACGACCCATCACGGCCATATGCCGGAAATCGACGTCACCTCGCCCACGACCGCGACTGGCATCTGGGCGATGGAAGATTTGCTGTGGGTGGGTGAGGGTGCGCCGGTGCCGTACAAGACCATGCGCGGCTTCGGCCACTATCACGAGACCTATGAAAAGATCGCCGGCGCCTGGGTCATCAAGACCACGCGGCTCAGCCGCCTGCGGATCGAAGTTACTTGAGCGCTAGGTGCCACTGCCGCCGGTCCAGTTCCAGCCGCTCGATCGCATAGCGCAGCGCGGTGCGCGGCACGCGGCCGGCGCGGGCGGTCAGCCAGTCTTCGACCAGTTTCCGGTCCCGCTTCATCGCTTCGCGCAACATCCAGCCGCAGGCCTTGTGCATCAGGTCGTGTTTGTCGCCAAGCAGCCGGTCGCAGAGGTCCAGCGTGGGGGTCAACTCGCCGGCACGAATGAAGTGAAGGGTTGCCAGCACCGCGACACGCCTGCGCCACGGGATCGGTGAGGCGGCCAGTTCATTCAGCAGCGACCGGTCGCCCGATTGCAGATGCGGGCCGACGATAAAGGGCGCGGAGCCGTCGACCAGATCCCAGTTATTGATGAAATCCAGCCGCTTCATATAAAGCACGAACACGCGGTTGCGCTCGGCTGCGTCGCCCTTTTGATAGCGCAGCACCAGGATGAACAGTGCCAGTGAGCGCAGGTCGTGGAATTCGTTCTGCAGCAGGATGTCGACCTGATCCAGCGGCAGGTCGCGACAGGTTTTCGCCAACACCCGTTCCTGCGGCGTCGATAATCCAAGGAATTTATCGCCCTCGCCATACTGGCCGGGGCCGGTCTTGAAATAGTCTGCGGAACGGGCGGCGCGCGCCGGGTCGGCCATGCCGTGCACAATGGCAATGACATCTTGTGCGGTCGGCTGTGTCGCGGCGGTCTGCATCTTCACGGTCATGGCGATCTGTTATAGTCACGGGTGAAGAACGGGAGAAGAAATGAAAGCGGCCTCGATCCTGGATTATCGCGAGATGGCCCGCCGCCGCCTGCCGCCTTTCCTGTTCGAATATGTCGATGGCGGCTCCTATGCCGAGGTCACGCTCCGCAACAACGTCGCGCATCTGGAGCAGGTGGCCCTGCGCCAGCGCGTGCTGCGCGGCGTTGCGGATATCGATGTGTCCACGACCTTGTTCGGCCAACAACAGGCGCTGCCGGTGATCCTGGCGCCGATCGGCCTAGCCGGCATGACGGCGCGGCGCGGCGAGGTTCAGGCTATGCGTGCAGCGCAGGCGGCGAACGTGCCGTTCACCCTCTCCACCGTGTCCTGTTGCCCGCTTGCGGAGGTGACAAAGGCGGCCTCCAAGCCGATCTGGTTTCAGCTCTATATGATCCGCGACCGTGGGTTCATGAGCGACCTGTTGGCCAGGGCTCGCGCGGCTGGGTGCTCGGCCCTGGTCTTCACGGTCGATATGCCCGTGCCCGGCTCGCGCTATCGCGACGTGCGGTCGGGCTTGGCGGGTGCGCCGGGTCTGGGCGGTGCGCTGCGTCGGTTCGGGCAAGCCGCGCTTCATCCCGGCTGGGCCTGGGATGTCGGTGTCATGGGGCGGCCGCATGTGCTGGGCAATGTCGCGCCGGTTCTGAAGGGCCGGACTGGACTTGAGGACTTCTTCGCCTGGATGCGCGCCAATTTCGATCCGTCCGTCACCTGGAAAGACCTGGAATGGGTGCGCGCCAACTGGGACGGCCCGCTGATTTTGAAAGGTATCCTGGACCCTGACGACGCGCGCTCGGTCGCCGATCTGGGCGCCGACGGGCTGATCGTCTCCAACCATGGCGGCCGGCAGTTGGACGGCGCTTTGTCCACGACCCGCGCCCTGCCGCCGATTGCCGATGCTGTGGGCGACCGGCTGACGGTTCTCGCCGATGGCGGCGTCCGCTCGGGCCTGGATGTCGTGCGCATGCTGGCGCTGGGCGCCAAGGGCGTGATGCTGGGCCGCGCCTGGGCCTATGCCCTGGCGGGCAGCGGCGAGGCCGGCGTGGCCCATATGCTGCGGCTGATCGAGGCTGAGATGCGGGTGGCGATGGCGCTGACCGGGGTGACATCCGTTGGCGCGATCGATCGGTCGGCTTTGGCGTAAAGCCCTCTACCACGAAGCGGGAGAAGGCATTTCAGCTCTATCTGTGATGGTTATCCAACAGGTCGAAATTCCCCCGGCCGAAGCCCATGTCCTTCACGAAGCCGGCATTCAGCATGTTGTGCGGGAAGCCGAGGTCGATCCCGGTCGCCTCGTCCAGTTTCGCCAGGTGCTCCGCGCTCAAGGTGACATTCAGGCAGCCGATATTGTCCTTGATCTGCGCCAGGTTGCGGCCGCCGATGATCGGGATGATGTCGCCCCATTTCGACAGTTGGCGCAGCGCTGCCAGCGCGACCTGGGACGGCGAGCAGCCGTAGTCCTTGGCGATATCGGAAACCAGCTGCGCGATTTCCATCTGGCGCGGCGGGATGTTGGCCGCCTGCTGGCGCGTCGCCTCGCTGGTGCCGTTGCCGAGGAACTTGCCGGATAGCACGCCCTGCGCCAGTGGCGACCAGGCGGTCATGCCAAGGTCCAGCTCCTTCGCCATCGGCAGCATCTCGCGCTCCGCCGTGCGTTCGACCAGGCTGTATTCCACCTGAATGCCGACGAACGGCGCCCAGCCGCGCAGGTCGGCCATCATGTTGGCGCGCGCGATCTGCCAGGCCGGCGTGTCGGACACGGCGACATAGAGCACCTTGCCCGACGAAACCAGGTCGTCCAGCCCGCGCATGATCTCATCCACCGGCGTGGTGTAGTCCCAAAAATGGAGCAGATAGAGGTCGATATAGTCGGTCTTCATCCGCTTCAGGCTGGTTTCGACGCAGTGGCGCATGTTCTTGCGGCTGTTGCCCGACTTGGAGATGTCGGTGCCGGTCGACGGTGTGTATTTCGTGGCGACCACGAAATGGTCGCGGTCGGCCGCGACGAACTCGCCGACCAGCCGCTCGCTGGCGCCCTCGGTATAGACATAGGCGGTGTCGATGAAGTTGCCGCCGGCCTCGGCGAAGGCGTCGAACATGGCGCGGCTGTCGGCATCGTTGCCGCCCCAGCCCCAGTCGCTGCCGAAGGTCATCGCCCCCAGGCACAGTTCCGAAACGCGAAGGCCGGACCGGCCGTGAAGCTTGTAACGCATAACTTTCCCCTTGCCCTTCGACCGTCGGTCGGTGGTTAATGCCGCGCGCCACTATGGTGAATGACACCACCAAGGCAAAGGGGAAAAACGCTATGCCCGACAGTGTTTTGACCGACCGCAAGCCGGTCGTCCGCGAGATTGAATCGAGCCCGATCCCGACGCGTTTCGCGCGCGGCTGGCACTGCCTGGGGCCGTCCTCGCTGTTCAAGGACGGCAGGCCGCACGCGGTCGAGTCCTTCGGCACCAAGCTGGTCGTCTTCCAGGGTGAGGACGGCAGTCTCAACGTTCTCAACGCCTTCTGCCTGCATATGGGCGGCGACCTGTCCGACGGCCGGATCGTCGGCAACACCGTTGCCTGCCCGTTCCACGACTGGCGCTGGAACGGCAAAGGCGAATGCGTCGCCGTTCCCTATTCGAAGAAAATTCCGCAGGGCGCGCTGACCCGCTCCTGGATCGCCAAGGAGGTCAACAAGCATCTCGTCGTGTGGAATGACCCGGAGGGCAACCCGCCGGACATCGAGCTGCCGCGCATCGAAGGCGCCTATAGCGACGATTGGAGCGACGACTGGGCCTGGACCGAGGCGATCGTCGAGAACCACCCGCGCGAGCTGATCGACAACCTCGCCGACATGCCGCATTTCTTTTATGTCCATGGCGAGCGCAAGGGCGCGCAGCCCGGCTATTTCAAATGCGTCTTCGATAAACATGTCGCTACCCAATATATGGAGTGCGGCTCCGACGACATGACGCCGACCTATGACCGTGACGGGCATTACGCGGGTGACCCGGAAAAGATCGACGGCTTCCTGCGGTCGGAATCCGCGTGGAACGGGCCTGCCTATTCGATCGACCATCTATGGTGGCGGTTCCCTGAGGTTGGGGTGCTCTACTCGGTCCTCTTCCTCAGCATCCTGCCGATCACCCCGGGTAAATTCCGCCTCGGCATGGGTGTACTGACCCGGAAGAATCCGAAGCTCAGCGTGGAAGAGAATCATGCCCGGCACATGACCAATTTCGAGGGGCTGAAATTCGCCACCTTCCAGGATGTGCGGATCTGGCAGCGCAAGGCGCGGATCGACAATCCGCTGGTGACGGAGAGCGACGGCCCGGTCTATCGCCTGCGCACCTGGTACGACCAGTTCTATGTCGACCGGGACAAGATCAGGCCGCAATCGGTCGCGCATTTCGAGAAGGAAGTCGACACCGACTATGCCAACGAAGTGTGGGCCAAGGAAATCGCCGACAGCCAGTAAGCCGATGTTCTATGCCGTCATTCCCGCGAAAGAAGGAATCCAGAGTTTTTATCCACAGATGGACACAGATTTTCGCAGATTAAATCGGAGTATTACCGCCTTCGGTGGCCTGAGCCGCGCAGCGAAAAACATCTGCGTTAATCTGTGTCCATCTGTGGATAAACATTCTTAACCTGGTTTCCCGTCATTCGCGGGAATGATGCCCAAGGGAAAGTCCGTACATGAATAATACCGGCGCCAAGCCGAAGGTGATGCTGGCGATGAGCGAGCTGTTCACCTTGCTGCCCGCGGAGGAGGAGCATCGGCATATCGAATTCGCCAAGGTGGCGGAGGGCGAAGGCATCGAGGGCCTTTTCGTCAGCGAGCATGTGGTGATGGGGCCCAGCGCCGGCTCGCTCGGCCGGCCGGACAATCCGCGCCAGTTCGTGATGCCCGGCATGCAGGACCCGGCAACACCCTGGCCCAGCCCGTTGATCAAGCTGGCGGCGATGGCGGGCGCGACCTCCACCATCCGCATCATCTCCGCCGCGTTGATCGCGCCTGTGCGCCACCCGATCACGCTCGCCAAGGATCTGGCGACGATGGACCTGATCTCGAACGGGCGGTTCACCGTGATGCCGACGGTCAGCTGGCATAGCGAGGAATATCAGTCGATGCAGGTCGACTTCGCCTCGCGCGGCCGCCGGCTGGACGAGCATCTGGCGATCTGGAGGACGCTGTGGGAAGACACGCCCGCCGCTTATGACGGCGAGTTCTATCAATTCACCAACACCTTCTTTTCCCCCAAGCCCGACCGCAGCCGCCTGAAAATCTGGTTCGGCGGCATGGAATTCCGGCCCAGTCTGCTCGCCCGCATCACCGCTTATGCCGATGGGCTGTTCATGGGCTTCGGGCTGAGCGAGGACAACAAGGCGCTGCTTGACCGTGCGATGGCGGCGGCCGGGCGCAGCGCCGACGAACTGGAGATCGCCGGCTGGCTGGTCCCGTCCTTTCCCGGCGACGGACCGGCCGATTTCGACGCGACCTTGGACGCGCAGCTTCACATGCTGGTGGGCCAAGGCTGCGACCTGATCGCGATCAAGCCGTCGAACTTCTTCGACGATCCGAACGACATGGCGAAATTCTGCCGGCACGTGCTCCGTCGAATTAACGAGGCGTTCTGAGATGAATCGCATTCAAATCGCCTCCCCTTTTGAGGGGGAGGTCGGTCCGCAGGACCGGGTGGGGGGTGATGGCTCCGCCTTCTACCGATCATCCGACCTGCGGCGCCATACCCCCCACCCGTCAATGCTTCGCATCGCCGACCTCCCCTTCAAGGGGGGAGGCGAAAATCAAAGAGAAAACGAATGACCGAATGGACTCTCGGGTGCGACGTCCTTGTCGTCGGCAGTGGCGCCGGCGCTCTGACCGGGGCCTATGCCGCGGCGTCTCATGGGCTCGATGTGCTCGTGATTGAGGCGACCGACAAGTTCGGCGGCACCAGTTGCTATTCCGGCGGCGCGGTTTGGCTGCCGGGCAATCAGGCCTCGGCCCGCGCCGGGCTGGACGATACCAACGACATCGCCTTGGACTATTTCCAGCGGGTCGTCGGCGACCGCACCCCGGCGGATCTGCAGCGCGCCTTTGTGCGTAACGGGCCAAAGGTCGTGGAATTGCTGGAAGGCAGTCCGCACATCGAATTCATATATTTCGCTTTCCCCGATTATTACGGCGACATCGGCTGCCCGCCGGCCCATCCCCGCGGCCGGGACATCCTGGTGGCGCCCCTGCCGGTCGCAGAGGCCGGGCCGTTCGCCGGTTTGATTCGGTCCGGCATGCCGCAGGATATCGCCGGCGAACCCGAGCCGGATTTCCTGGGCGGCGGGCGCGGGCTGGTCGGCCGGATATTGCTGGCCTGCGCGGACGCCAAGGTGCGGTTTCAGCGCAATTGCTGCCTGGAAAAGCTCATCGTCGAGGATGGTCGGGTGGTCGGCGGAACGGCGGTGCAAGACGTCCGGTCCGTCAACATCCACGCCCGGCGCGGCGTGCTGATGGCGGCGGGCGGGTTCGAGCGCAACCAGCAGATGCGGGACGAATTCGGCGTCGCCGGTTCCGCCGAATGGTCGTGCGGTGCGCCGGGCGGCATGGGCAAGGCGATCCGCGCGGGCATGGATATCGGGGCGGCGACCGACCTGATGAGCGAATGCTGGTGGATGCCCGGGCTGATCCAGCCCAATGGCCGCACCGGCTTCATGGCGGCGGTCAATGGCGGCATCATCGTCAACGCGGCTGGCGAGCGCTTCGGCAACGAGACCGGGCCCTATGACCGGTTCGGCCGCGCGATGCGCGGGGGTCACGCGACCGGCGTCGATCACGTTCCCGCCTGGTGGATCTGGGATGCGTCGCTCGGCCCCTCGGTTCCCTCGACAGCCATCTCGATGCCGGTGCTGGAACGCGAAGTCTACGAAGCTGCCGGCCTGTGGAAGCAGGGCGCGACATTGGGTGATCTGGCGCGCGAGATCGGCGTTTCCATCGACGGGCTGGGCCAAACGGTCGCGCGGTTCAACGGGTTCTGCGAAACCGGCATCGACGCGGACTTTCATCGCGGCGAGACGCCGTACGACATCTATATCGCCAACGAACTGCCCAGCCTGTTCGGGCGGGAGGCGACGACCAAGGTCGGCAGCCCGAACCCATGCCTGATCCCGATCAGGACCGGCCCGTTCTATGCCGCGAAGGTCGGATTGGGTGATTTGGGCAGCAAGGGCGGACTGAAGACCGATGCCTCTGCCCGTGTGTTACGCGAAGACGGATCGGTCATTCCCGGCCTTTACGCTGCGGGCGACACGATGGCGGCGGTAGCCGGCGAAGCCTACCCGGCCCCCGGCACACCGATCGCCAGCTGCATGGTGTTTTCGTACCTGGCCGCCATGGATATGGCGGCGGGCTAGCCCTTACGCAGCCATCCGGCGGCGGTGGTAGAAGAAGCCGAGCAGGCCAAGGCCGGCGGCGAACAAGGCGATCGAGCCCGGCTCCGGCACGGCGACAAGCGACACGCCGTCCAGGGCGGCGATCGGCGGCAGGCCGGTCGGGGTACCCTGCGCCAGGAAGGTCAGAGCCTCGCTCGCACCCGTGGCGGTAAAGGTGAAGGTCTGGGTCATCCAGCCGCTGAAGCCGCCGCTGGCGACATTGATGCTGGCGGTCGTGAAGCTCTGGCTGCCCAGGCTCACCATCATGTCCTGAACGGTCGCGCCGCTGCGGCTCTGCTGGCCGGCGCCCCAGGTGAAGCTGACCTGATATTGTTGGCCGACTGTCAGTCCGTTGATCGTCTGGCTGATCGAACCGCCGCCGCCGACCGAGGCATCGCCGTCCAGCGCGACATAGTTGCCGCCGGCCGGGCTGCCCGGGATGGTGTAGAATTTCTCAGAACCGTTATTGTACCCGCTGTCATATTGCGAGTTCGCCGAATTGGTCGCGCCGGTATTGCCGACGAAATAAAGCTGATAGCCGCCGCCGCCGGTCCAGCCGGTAACGCCCTGGCCGCCGAAGCCCGTTCCAAACTGGTTGTTCGTCGCGTAACTGGACGATTCGAATCCGCCGTTGGTGACAAGGTTGATCGGGCCGGCCTGTGCCGTCCGACCAAGCGCTGCCAGGAAAAGCGCGGCGGCAGCGGCGACAAATTTCGATTTCATGGGCGCGATCCGATTATCAGTGTGCAATTCACCCTTAAGCAAACGATGTGCCAGTTTCGTTTAAAATAATTTTAGGCAATATTTCCAGCGCAATACGGCGGTCTTCTGCACAACAAGAAATTGCAGTTGTAAGGTTTCCCTAACATCAATGCCCCGACATTGCACCGATAGCCGGCTCAGCTCGCCATATATTCCCCGCCATTGATGTCGATCGACGTGCCGCTGATCACGCGGGAATAGTCGGAGACGAAGAACAGGACGGACTTGGCGCAATCCTCGTCAGGCGGCAGTTGGCCCAGCGAGATCAGCTTGCGCAGCGGCGCCTCAAGTTCGTCCACGGTCTGGCCGGCCTGCTCGGCCATATAGGTTCGCGCGTTGTGCCACGGCGCGCCGTCCATGCGACCCATGCGTGTGGCATTGACCCGGATGTTGAAGGCACCCAGCTCCCTGGCCAGTTGCCGGGTTGCCCCCTCCAGCGCCGCCTTGGCGGTGGCATAGCCGGCGCCGCCCGGATAAGGCTGGGCGCTGCTCATGCTGCTGACATTAACGATCGAGCCTTCGCGGGCGGCCTTCATCGCCGGCAGAACCGCCTTCACCATGCGCAGCGCGCCGAAGCAGGTGACGCTCATCGTCGCCTGCCAGTCCTCGATGCTCGTATCCTCGAAGGTTGCGAAGGCGCCGTGCAGATAGGCGCTGTTGATCAGCCCGTCGACGCGGCCCCATTTGGCCAGGGTCGCATCGGCCAGAGCCTGGCATTGCTCGGCATTGTCGACGTCGGTGGGCACGCCGATGGCGTCGCCGCCCGCAGCACGGACTTCCTCCGTCACCTGCGCGACGTAATCCTTCGATCGCGCGGCCAGCGCCACCTTGGCGCCTTCGGCTGCACCGATTACTGCCAGCTTGCGTCCCATGCCCGGGCCGACGCCGGTGATGATCAGAACCTTGTCTCTCAGCAGCATATCGATTTCCCCTTGCGTGTTTTTCAGTCCAGAAAACGGGCGATATAGCCCGCGAAGTCACGTTGCAATCCCGCCTCGGTCAGCCCGAAATGTGTCATGTCGTAATGATGTGCGGGGCGTTTCCGCAAGCCACTCGGCCATCGCGGCCTCCGTCTCCCCGCTTATCGGCACGGCAAGGCGCGCCTCGGCATTGATCGAGGCAATCAGCCGGCCCATCGACTCCGGAAAATAGTCCGGCCCGAAATCGCCGAGCCCGGTCCGGGCAAGGGCGTCGTCCAAAATCGCCTGCCGATCGAGCATGTTCCCGCGCGCCTAAAGGAAGTTGTTGGCGCGGCCGACCGCGAGATATTGTTCTGTCAGGTCGATATCGGAAACCTCATAGCGCCGTAGCGTCCGCGCCCTGTCGTTGGGGGCTGGGCGGCAATGCTGAACGGTGATGTTGTCCCACACCACCAGATCGCCCTCGCGCCAGTCATGCGTGTAGATATTCTCCGGCGCGTAGAGATAGGCGAACAGTTCCTCAAGCAACGCGTCGCTCTCCGCGATCGGCAGTTCCATGATGCGGACGGTATGTTGCAGGCAGGCATAGAGCGACGGTTCGCCGGCCTGGTTGCGCCAGACAAGTTGTTGAACATTGCGCCAGTCTTTCGGTCCCCAGCCGGGCCGGCCGCGCGGAACGCGATCGCCATTCATCGCCGCGCGCACCGCCGCTGGGGCGGCCCGGTCCATGAAGCAGGCTTGCAGCGCGGTCAGACCGTCGATCCGGCGCCTGAGATCCGGGGGCAGCCGGTCGAGCGGCCGGGCGGAACTGGCGAACAGGGTCGGCGTCCCGCCCTCGGCGATCTCTTCGCCATAGAGCGAGATGAAGGTGACCGGCTCCGGATCGTAGGCATAGTCGTAATGGAAAATCAGCTCGCCTGCCGGGGCGCTGCTCTGCCGCCGGTTGGATACATACATTTCCATCGGCTGCCCGGCGCCGTCACAGGACACCCGGCCGAAACAGGCGGCGATATTTTTCTGCTGCGCGCCGGTCAACGACCGGCCGCGGAACACCAGCAATCCGTATTTCGCCATCAAGACGCGCAGTTCCGCTGCGTCGCCGGCGGTCTGTGCGTGCGTGCTGTCCAGCTGGACCTCCAGGCCAAAAGAGGCCGGCAGTCGCGTCGTCTTGACCATCGCCCCCTCCCCGGATCGTGACGTCTGTTCCGAGGCACACTAGCGACTGGGCAACGCGGCGAGCAACAAGAACTGTCGAAAGCCCGAATTTGGGGGCAGAATATCGCCAACGGCGGTGAAGCCGGACAGGGGAGGGTGCGATGCGCGTCGGAGCTTTGATGGTCGGGATTCTCGCAGTCTGCGCGGCGCCGGCCCACGCTCGCATTACTCGCCTGGTTGTCGAGAATACCAAATCCCCCGCCTATGACGGCCGCGTCTTCGGCAGTGCCGGCCGGTACGAGGTTCTGAGCGGACACGCCTTCGGCGAACTGGACCCTAAGGATCCGCTGAACGCGATCGTCACCGACATCGCGCTGGCCCCGAAAAACGCGCGCGGTATGGTGGAATATTCGGCGACGTTCAAGCTGATCAAGCCGGTCGACATGACCAAGGCGAACGGGCTGCTGTCCTATCAGGTCGCCAATCGAGGCCTGGTGTATTTCGGCGAACCGGACGACAGCGGGGCCGTGACATTGGTCAGTGGCTGGCAGGGCGACATTCCGCCTCGGGATGGCGTGCAAACCATCGCGGTGCCGGTTGCCCACAACCTCGACGGATCGCCCGTTACCGGCCTCGCGCTCGCGACCTTCACGAATATGGCGCCTGGGTCGAAGTCCCTGCCGCTGGTCGGCGGCATCGGTTTCAGCCTGCCGCCCCGGCCGGAACCGCTGAATCTGGATACCAAGGCGGCGCACCTGACGAAGCGGGTCCAAGGCGGACCGCCGACGGATATCCCCGCAGGCGATTGGGCCTTCGCCGATTGCACGGCCGCGCCGTTCCCCGGGACGCCCGACCCGGGACACCTTTGTCTGAAAGACGGCTTCGATCCGGCCTATCTTTATGAACTGACCTATAGGGCCAAAGACCCGTTGGTGTTGGGCATCGGCTTCGCGGCTACGCGCGATCTCAATGCTTTCATCCGTTATGCGGACAAAGACGACACCGGCGCTTCCAATCCGGTGGCCGGGAAAATTCGCTGGGCGATCGCCATCGGCGGCTCGCAGTCAGGCAATTTTCTGCGCAGCTTCACGAATCTGAGCTTTAACCAGGCAGAGGACAAACGCATCGTCTGGGACGGCATTGAATCCCAGATCGCTGCACGGCAACTGGCGATGAATTTACGCTTCGCCACTCCCGGCGGCGCCGCCGGGATCGATGAGGCGGGCAGCGAGGGCATCCTGTGGTGGGGTGATTATGACGACGCGCCCCGGCACGGCCAGGGCAAAGGGGGGCTCTTGGATCGCTGCGGCGCGACCAAGACCTGCCCGAAAGTCTTCGACATATTCGGCGCATCTGAATTCTGGGGCCTTCGCATGTCGCCCGACCTGGTCGGCACCGACGCCAAGGCCGACATCCCGCTGCCGGCGAATGTCCGTCGTTACTACTCACCCGGCGTGACGCATGGCGGCGGCAAAGGCGGGTTCCCGACCGAGCCCGGCTCGCCGGCGCGCTCGATCACCGGCATATGTACGCTACAGGATAATCCCAACCCATCCGCTGATACGGTGCGCGCACTGACCGTCGCTCTGGTCGATTGGGTGACAAAGGGAACGGAACCGCCGCCGAGCCGCTATCCGCGCCTGGCATCGGGCGATCTTGTGATGCCAACCGCCGCCGCGATGGGTTTCCCCGCAATTCCAGGCAAGCCGAAGCCGGATGGCATGCTGAATGCTTTTGTCGATTACGATTTCGAGCCGGGATTCATCGCCAAGGATCTCAGCGGGGTGTTCGGTAAATTGCCGCCGGCCCAGCGCGGCACGCTGCCCTCGCTGGTGCCGAAAGTCGATGCGGACGGCAATGAGACGGCAGGCGCGCCATCGGTGCAGGGCCTCGTGCCGTTGGGCACCTATCTCGGTTGGAATGTCACCGCAGCCGGGTTCTACAAAGGCCAAGGCTGCGGTTTCTCCGGCGGCTATATCCCGTTCGCCAAGACGAAGGCTGAGCGCGTCGCATCCGGCGATCCCCGCCTATCTCTGGAGGAACGTTACGGCACGCACGCCGCCTTCGTCGCGAAGGTGCGCGCCGCAGCCGACAGGCTGGTCGGCGAACGGTTGCTGCTGAAAACGGACGCCGACCGGATCGCCGGCCAGGCGGCCGACAGCCGGGTGTTGGCGGCGCCTTAGATCAATCCTTCGCCAGTGCGTCGAGCGCCTGCGGCAGGCCGCGGAACGAGAAGGCGATCGGCACGTCGTGGCCGGCCGAATCCTTGAAGGTGATGCGGCCGGGGCCGGCCTCCGCGCGCCATTTCTTGACGACGTCCTCTTTCACGTCGGCATCGGCGAAGCAGCCGGGACCGGGCAGGCACCGGCGCCAGGTCAGGTCGATCGGCGCGGGATCCTTTTCATCGACGCCGAGCTTTACGCTGCTGGGGAAGGACAGGTTGGGGGCGACCTCGAACAGCGCACGGAAAGAACCCTTTGCCGTGCCGCGTGAGATGATCAACTGCGCATAAAGTCCCTGCTGTCCCTGTGCCTGGAAGGGCTGGTCAAGTTCGCAGACCTTTACGTTGTCCTGGCCGCGCGCGCACCGCAAAATCCAATCGCCATAGGTGGCGGAGGTGTTCTGCGGCTCCGCCCCGACCGGCGGCGGCGCCTCCTTGCTTTCGGCAGCCTGGGCAGGGACGCCGCTCAAGATTGCAAACAGGGCGCCCACTGCAAGGGCGGGGGCGGCAATGCGCATATTCATCGGTTCTCTCGCTTGCGTTAAGCGGGCGCGAAGGTCTCGGCCCAAAGGACGGATTTTCGCGCGGAAGATGAACCATCCGACTGCTTCTGTCCACGAATTGTCACGCCGGGATCAGCGTGGAGCGGACCACGCTCGCAGGACTCGCGCAGCGTTTCCGTGACACGTTCGGGGCCGGTGAATCTTTCGTACCGCGCCATGATCCGAGGGTAACGATATGATGCGTTTGCATGGGGCAGTTATGGGGGTGGCGGGGCTCGCACTTCTCGCGGGATGCGCCAGCCGCCCGCTTGGGCCGACCGTCATGGTAATGCCGGCAGCCGACAAGAATTTCGACCAGTTCGCACAGGAACAGACAGTCTGCAAAGGCTACGCGGACCAGCAGGTCGGCTGGCAGCCGCAGCAGGCCAACAACCAGGCTGTCGGCGGCGCGATCCTGGGGACGGTGCTGGGGGCCGGCATCGGCGCGGCGGCAGGCGGTGGCGTAGGCGCCGCGATCGGCGCGGCGTCCGGCGCGACACTGGGTACGGGCTTGGGCGCGGGTTATTCCAGTGCCGCCGGATACGGCATTCAGCGTCAATATAATATCGCCTTTGCCCAGTGCATGGCGGCGCATGGCAACAAGGTGCCGACCCAGCAGGCGGCCTACAACCCGCCGCGACCGTACCCGGCCTATGGCTATGCCTATCCGTACCCCTATGCCGGCTATTATCCCGGCTATGCCGGCTGGGGTTCCCCCGGACCGTATTATGGCGGCGTCTCGTTTGGCTGGGGCGGCCGTTGGGGTGGCTGGCGCCGCTGGTAATATCGGGGGTCGTTCGACGTCATAAATCGGGGAACATCGGCGCTTTATGCCGCGTTGGTCAGCCAAATATTGGAGGACACCATGCGCGGCATATTGCTCTGGTTTTTGGGTATCCCGATCCCGATTATTATCCTGCTGTATCTTTTCCATGTGATCTGATCGTCACGGGAAGAGGCCGGTGGGACCTTCTGGATAAATTGCGCGCGCTGCCGTTGGGCTGCGCGCGCAACGCATTTCAGGCGTCGGTCGCCGGCCGTTTGTCGCCGCGCGGCACGGTAACTGTGAAGCAGGATCCTCCCCCGGCATTGTGCCGCACCTCGACGTGCCCCGACAGTTGATGGGTCAGGCTGCCGATCAGCATCATGCCCATATTGCCCGCGCCTTCGATTGTGAAGCCCGCGGGAATGCCGATGCCCTCGTCACTCACGGTGATCGAAATCTCGCCGGCCTTCCGCAGGTCGACGGCGACGGTTACTGGACCGCCGCCGCCGGGATAGGCGTATTTGAAGGCGTTTGTGACCAGTTCGTTGATAATCAACGACAACGGGATCGCACGATCCGTCGACAGGTGGAAATCCGGTGTGTCGACCGTTAGGGAACAATGCGACGACGTTCCCTGCATATCGGCGCAGAGTTCCGACAGGAACGCGCCGAAATTCAGCTGTTTGGTGTCCTGGTCGCGATACAGCCGCTGATGGACATGCGCGATCGTCGATATCCTGGCCGTCGCGTCCTCAAGCTGTTGCCGGGATTGCGGGTCCTGGCTGCGCCGCGCCTGCAGGCGCAATAGACTGCTGACCAGTTGAAGGCTGTTCTTGACCCGATGATTGACCTCATGAATCAGCATTTGCTGATGCTCGGCAGCGGTCTTGGTGTCGGTCACGTCGCGCATCGTGCCGATGAACAGGGTTGGCGTACGATTTTTCCCCTTGCCCTCGAAGAAAGCGCGGCCGCGCGCCAGCAGCCACTTGGCATCCCCCGCAGGCATCACGATGCGGAATTCGATCTCACAGTTTCCGTCGCTGCCCGGCAACAAGGCGGCGGCCAGCCCGCGGCGCGCATTCTCCTGGTCGTCCGGATGCAACAATGCGAAGAATGCGGCGTAATCGATGTCGCGATCGATGGGCACTCCCAGCATCTGCTTGAGCGACGCCGTCAGCGCCACATCACGGGTTCGCGGATCGACCTTCCAGACGCCAAGCCCGGATGAATCGAGCGCAAGCCGCAACAATTCTTTGCTTAGGAATCCGTCGTTTCTCAGAAACTCGTCAGTTTGCATGGGGGTTGTATAACCAAATAGGCTGATTACGTCGATCTTTCCGCCCTTCACGTCGCGGTTCGGCTGTGCTCAGCTTGGCGTTTCCAAGGGGGTTTGGTATGGGACTGCGCCCACTTTCACCAAACAGGATAGACCATGCCTTTCCCGCAGATTTCGCGCGCCACGGCAGTGGTCTTTGCCCTCGTCATCGCGCAGCTTGCCGGAATTCAATCGGCGCACGCGCATGCGGTCATTATTAACTCGTCTCCGGCTGTCGGTGAGACCATTTCGGCAGGTGACGTCCCTGTCGCGCTACACTATAACAGCCGAATCGATCACCAGCGTTCGCGCCTGACGCTGATCTCAGGGGAGGGGACGTCGCAATTGCTTGCGATCATCCCGGACAGCGCGCCGGACATTGTCGCGGCGAAGATCCCAAATCTTGCTCCCGGGCAATATCGCCTCCGGTGGCAGGTCTTGGCGATCGACGGGCATCTAACGCGTGGGGACGTTCCGTTCAGTGTCAAAGCCCCCTAAAGCAGCGTCCTCCAAAGCGCCGCCGCCCAAGGCGACAGACGCCAAGGCGGCGAACGATGGCGCCAGGCGATCGATCGGCGATTTGACGGCCGACCTCGTCGACTGGTGCCGTCGTCATGCCTGGCTGGTGATAATCCTGTCCGTGCTGTCGTCCATCGTTTTCGGCTGGGTGGCGGTTACACGGCTGGACATGGACACGGATACGGCAAAGCTGCTGTCCGCAAAACTGCCGTGGCGGCAGCGTGAAATCGCGTTCGATAAGGAATTTCCCCAGAATTCAAACCTGATTGCCGTCGTGGTCCGGGGATCGACGCCGGAACAGGCGGAGAGCGCGACCGCGGCGCTCACCGCGAAGCTGTCGCAGTCGCCTTTGTTCACCAACGTGATGCGGCCCGACGGCGGCCCGTTTTTCGACAAGAACGGGTTGCTGCTGCTGCCGGTCGCGGACGTGCAGAATCTTGCCGACTCGATGATTCAGGAACAGGGGCTGATCGGCAGCGTCGCCGCCGACCCAAGCCTGCGTGGATTGGCCAGCACGCTGACGCTGGCGCTGCAGGGCGTGAAGCATGGCGACACGCCCCGGTCGACCCTGACCCCGGCGCTGACCGCGATCGCTGGTGCGATCGATTATAATCTCGACATGTCAAAGCCGCTGCGTCCGCTGTCGTGGCAGTCGATGCTGACCGGGCGCAAGCCATCCTCAACCGACCTGCAGCGTTTCATTCAGGCGAAGCCGGTTCTGGATTTCAATTCGCTGACCCCCGGCGCCAAGGCGACGGATTTTATTCGCAAGACAGCGGCCGATCTTGGCCTGACACACGAAAATGGCGTTGACATCAAGCTGACCGGCGACGTTCCGCTGAACGACGAACAATTCGCGACCGTCAGCCATGGGCTGGGCGTTTCGATGAGTGTCGCGATCGTCCTGGTGGCGCTCTTGTTATATGGCGCGCTTCGCTCCGGCCGGTTGGCGCTGGCGATCCTGGGCACGCTGATCGTGGGCCTGCTGGGAACGGCTGCCTTCGCGGCCCTGGCCGTCAAGACGCTGAACCTGATCTCGGTCGCCTTCGCGATTCTCTTCGTCGGGCTGGCGGTCGATTTCGGTATCCAGTTCTCGGTGCGGTATCGCGGTGAGCGCCATCAGGTAAACGATTTCCCCAAGGCGCTGGCGAATACCGCACGCCGGGTTGGGCCTGCCCTGCTGCTGGCCGCGCTTGCTGCCGGGTCGGGTTTCTTCTCGTTCCTACCCACGGCTTACCGGGGCGTGTCGGAACTCGGCATCATCGCCGGCGCCGGCATGATTATCGCCGTGTTCTTCAACCTGACGCTTCTGCCGGCGCTGATGTCCCTGATGAATCTGGGGCCGGAACCCAAGGCGATCGGCTTTCGCACGCTTGCGCCGCTCGACGGGTTTCTCCTGCGCCGCCGCCGCCAGGTTCTTGCCGTCAGCGCGGCGCTGGGCGTCGCGTCGATTCTCCTGCTGCCCCGGCTGGATTTCGACTTCAATCCGCTCAACCTGATGGACCCGCATGCCGAGGCTGTGTCGGTCATGCTGCAGCTGATGAAAAATCCCGACACGACGCCAAATACGATCGACGTGCTGACGCCGAATGTGCCGGCTGCGGTTGCGGTCGCCGACAAGGCCGGCAAGCTGCCTGAAGTGTCGCGCGCGGTCACGATCGAAAGCTATATCCCCGAGGATCAGGATCAGAAGCTGGAGATCCTGCAGGATGCGGCAAGCTTGATCGGGCCCACGCTGGAACCGCCGCACATCATGCCGCCGCCCGATTATCCGGCGATGCGCTCGGCCCTGACGTCATGCGCGACAGCGCTGCGCGGGGTTGTGCCGCCCGGCGAGAAGAATGCGGTCGAGACGCGCGTGGCCGACCTGTTCGACAAGGCCGCCGCGTCGCCCGGCCCGGTGCTGGACCGGATACAGACGGTTCTGCTCAGCGGCCTGGTCAACCAGTTGCGGCAGTTGAAGCTGACTTTGTCGGCGACCAAGGTGACCATGGCGGACCTGCCGCCCGATCTGGTCCGTTCGTGGGTCGCCCCGGACGGATCGGCGCGCGCCACGATCTTTCCCGCCGGCAATGCCGACGACAACGAGGTTCTGCGCAAATTCGTCGCCGCCGTGCGTACCATTGCGCCCAACGCCACCGGCACGCCGGTGTCGATCCAGGAATCGAGCCAGACCATCGTCCATGCCTTCCTGGTGGCCGGCATCCTGGCGATGATCGGGATCACGCTTCTGCTGGCCGTGACGCTGCGGCGGGTCCATGACGTTTTGGTCGCGCTGATTCCGCTGCTGTTGGCGGCCTTGTTCACCCTGGCGACGACGGTCATCATCGGCATGCCGCTCAATTTCGCCAACATCATCGCACTGCCCTTGCTGTTGGGTATCGGCGTCGCGTTCGATATCTATTTCGTGATGAACTGGCGGGCCGGGCGCCCCAACCCGCTGCAATCCGGCGCGGCGCGGGCAATCGTGTTCAGCGCGCTGACCACGACATCGGCCTTCGGCAGCCTGATTCTGTCCGCCCACCCCGGCACGTCCGAGATGGGGCGGCTGTTGTCGATCGAGATGTTCTACACGCTGTTCTGCGTGCTGCTGATCATGCCGGCTTTGTTGGGCCCACCCAAGGCACGGCTGAAGAAGGTTCAGCCTGCCTGATCGTGGCCCTAGTGAATATCGATCGGGTCGATCAGGATGTGGAGCACTGGGATATCAATATGGAACAGCAGCGCCGTCAGCGCGCCGATAGAGACGACAAACGCCATGAACCGCCCTTCCATAAAAAGACGCTCCGGCGCCTGAGCCGCTGAATTCTTCTTGAGCCCGATTGCCAGGTACCATGAGAACATGGCGGACAGCAGGGGGAAGATCAGGAACAACTCGATCCGGTACTTGATCAGAAAGACCGCCAGAAAGAACGACGAGCAGATGGCATAAAAAAAAGCCGAAACCAGTAGGCTGTTCTCCGTGTAGTAGAGGAACGATTTACGGTAGCGGCCGGCGAGCCCGGGATCGCCGATGCTGCGAAACTCGGTGAAGCGTTTGATGGCCATCAGGAAGCAGCCGCCCATCCAATAGGCGAGCAGCGTACTGCTCGGCGGGAAGCCGACACTGACAACCGCGAACCAGCCCAGCAGTAATCTGAGCGGATTGTTCACGGCCTCCGACAGAACGTCGAAATACTGCCGATCCTTGGTACGGAACGGGCGCACATTGTACAGAACGCCCATAAAAAGCAGGATGAAGCTGACAATCGTGAAATTCCAGCCAACCGCGCACGCCAGCCCCATTCCGCTGACAGTCAGGGCGGCATACTGGATTGCGACGAACTTTCCCTCGAGTAACCCCTGCGCGCCTGGCCGATCCTTTTTCGACGGATGGAAGCGATCGAACTCGGCATCGAGATACTCGTTGATCGTGTAGTTGGCCGACGCCACGAGGCAGAGGCTGGCCAAACCGATCAGCATATGCCACAGGAAAATGTCCGTCGGCGGCCGAACGAACAGCAGCCCGACCGTTACCCCTGGCAGCATAAAGACGTTCTTGATCCAGTGATCGATGCGCGCGATGCGCAGATAAGGACGCCATCGACCGCCGGATGACCGGGAGCCGGGTACAGGCGCTTCGGCGAACACCGGTTGCGTGGCCGCGGCGACGGGAAGCGTGGTTTCGACTTTGGGTGTGATCTGTGGCGTCATGATCAAACCCCCTGTCCACGACGGTCGGCCCAGATCAATCGCTCGCCACCTGGCATTGTCTCTGCGAATTGGGTCAGGGCGGCGGAGATGGCATCGATGTCTGCCGGTCGTCGGGCATAGAACAGGATGTGGTTCGCGGCGGGGCCGCGGCCGGACGACACCTGTAGTTCAGCCACTTCGGTCCACTGGACTGGGACCGACGGAGTGTCATCGCTGTTGATGATCGCCAACCCGACATGGCGTTCTTCCAGCAGCCAATCCATCCAGCCAGTCGAACGTTGACTGGCCCGCGCCGCACGCACCGGCTCGGAACTGAGGCCCGACAGATCCAGCACATAGTTAGGATTGTCATAGTTGATGTAACCGAGCTGATCGATGGCGACCGGCCGCTGATAGAAATCGGTCACGAACCGCCGGAGTTGGAATGGGCCGAGAAACTCCTTGCGGGCCTTCGCCGGGACCGCGAACGTTTGTGTCGCATAACCGGCGAAGATCAGCAGCAGCACCATTGCGAAGGATCCTGCCCGGCGCCAGCTCACACGCTCGCACCAGCGGACAACCGTTTCGCGATAGATGACGGCAAGTCCGCAGAGATTCAGCACCAGCACATAGGCTTCGTAGCGCGGCGGCGTCCAACCCATCTTTCCGCCGGTAACTTGCGCAAGGCTGACGAAGGACAGGAAGAAGGCCAGCACCAATTTGGCCTGCCTCCGCTGTTCCGGCACGATTCCGGCCGTTCGATCACGTGCCCCAGTGAACCAAATCCAGGCGAGCGCAACGCCGCCCAATATTTGCGGCGTTCCGAAGCTGTTGAGGTTGTGAAAGAGATTGCGGCCGATATCGGCGGCCGTCGTCAAGAGTCCGCCGTGAGACTGGACCACTGCATTCGACCAGTTTGACCGCGCCAGGACCGAGCTTGGCAGCAGCGGCAGGCCCATGCCGTGCAGGAACAAAGAATAACCGGCAACCAGCGTCAGACCGATCGCAACCACCGCCAAGGCATAGTCGTATCGGCGGAAGCCGACGAAGATAAGGCCGTCGGCGAGCAGCATCCCCGCCCCCTCGAAGCGAATGAGCGGTTGGACGATGATGCAGACGAACCACCACCAATCGCAGCGATTGCGGCGAACGAAGCGCACAAGACCCAGGACATAGGCCACGGACGAGGCGGCGTGGAGCGAATGCTCCAATCCAGTGAAGGCCAGCCCAACCAGGTTCAGTGCCAGGGTTATGACGACTGCGAGAACCAGGACGAAGGCGGGCCGCATGCGGCGCAGAGGCAAGCCGCATTCATCGGCGAGCAACAGGGCAAAAATTCCCAGCAGGAAGGTTGCGATGACATTGATGACGAGCGGGAGCGCAACGCCAAGATCGAGCGGCGACAGGGCGGCGAGGATAAACGGATAGAGAATGGTGGAACTTGGCGCGGCGGGCTCACCGGGGACCAGGCCGTAATGCCCATGGGCGATCTGTTCGCCAAGGGTCATATGAACGTACGGCGCCTCGATCGCGTAAACCAGATTGCCGCCGGTTGCGATCAGCGTGCCGGCAAGCACGGCGAAAAAAACCAACGCGATGCCGCCGAGCACGGCGGCCGAAGTCGCATCTATCCGTGAGAAGAGGACAGAGCGGGAGGCTTTGACCGCGATGTCCGAGTGATCACTGTTCATGGGATATTCCCGACCAGCTTGAGAGCGACGTAACAAGTACGCTTGAGTGCGCCTCAGGCGGGCCGTTTGGGCGTGGCAATTTCGTGACGTGACAGGAATTTTGGCGACATTACGGTGGCCGCCGTCGCCAGACCTACCAAACGGCAGGTCGTGCAATTAATAATTGTATAACATGGGCTTATAGTATCAGCCGGTCTGTAACACTTATCCGTTCCGGCGGGATGCGATCGCTTCCGTGCTGAGGGCTATGTCAGAGGGAGGCGACGGAACCAGTGAATCGGACCAACTGCACGTTATTGTCGATCAGCGCCTGCCGTACCTTCGGGCTCAGCAATGCCTTGAGCTCGTCCCGGTATTTATAGGTCGGCACAGCATGGCGCATCTGCGCGGCGTCCTTGGTGGCCGGATGGCTGTAGAGTTCGTTCAGGCCATTCGGCAGGTTCGGGATCAGGCCCAGCAGCTTGCCCTCGGTCATATCCCCGCTCCAGGCCAGACCGAAGACGGCGTCGTTCTGGATCAGCCGCGCTCGGCGTGCCCGGCGGCGCAGTAGCCATAACACCGGGCCGAGCTGTGACTTGGGAATGTCGAGCCCGGGTTCGGATACCTGCAACACCGCGCGGGGTTCGTCCGGAATGCGGATCGCCAGCGCGCCATAGCGCCGGCCGATGCGGATCACCGCCGCGGCGACGGTCGGGTGCAGATGCAGGTGCTTGTGGACGTTGACATGGTCGAGCACCAGTCCCGTGGCGGCAAAGGCCTGGAATTGGGCGCTGACCTCGCGGACCAGTTGTGCGCGGGCCAGCGGGTTGAAGAACCAGTTGAAACCGACGCCCACCAGCCCGTCGCGGAACCGGCCATTGCGGTCGACCAGGGCGGGAACCGCCGAGGGGGACAATACCGGCCTGCCGTCGGCCAGGGTGATATGCAGCCCGACGCCCAGCCCTTTCAGCCTGCGCGCGCGCTCAACCGCGTCGTGCATGGCCTCGCCACCCATCATCAGGCTGGCCGAGGTCAGAATCCCGTCGGTAAACGCCTGCTCGACTGCCTCGTTGACCGCGACGTCGACTCCGAAATCGTCGCAGGTGACGATAAGCTGCTTAGGCATCGGCTCCGGTCAGGCGTGCGTCAATGCTGCGCGGCGCTCTTGCGTTCCCTCAGGAAGGCGAAAAATTCAACGCCCTCGCGCAGGCGGCGCTTCATCATTTCCGGGCTCAAGATCATTTCCTTGACGATGGAGGCGATCTTGGGAACGCGGAAGTAGAAGCGGCGATAGAAGGTCTCGACCGCCTGGAAGATTTCCGAGTGCGACAAATGCGGATAGTGCAGCGGCGCCATTTGAACGCCGTTCTCGTCGATCAACTCGGCGTGATCCACGTCCAGCCAATTGTTCTCGACCGCCTGATTATAGAGGAACGTGCCGGGATAAGGCGCGGCCAAAGACACCTGCAGCGTGTGCGGGTTGATCTCGGTGGCGAACTTGATGGTTTCCTCGATGGTCTCCTGGGTCTCGCCCGGCAGGCCCATGATGAAGGTGCCGTGAATCTGGATGCCCAACTCGTGGCAATCCTTCGTGAATTGCTTGGCGACCTCGATCCGCATGCCCTTCTTGATGTTGTACAGAATTTGCTGGTTGCCGGACTCATACCCGACCAGCAGCAGGCGAAGGCCGTTCGCGCGCAGCACTTCCAGCGTCTTGCGCGGCACATTGGCCTTGGCGTTGCACGACCACATGACGCCGAGCTTGCCCAGTTCCCTGGCGATAGCCTCGGCGCGGGGCAGGTCGTCGGTGAAGGTGTCGTCGTCGAAGAAGAATTCGCGAACCTGCGGGAAGTCCTTCTTCGCCTGTTTGATCTCGGCGATCACATGTTCGACGCTGCGCGTACGATAGCGGTGGCCCCCGACCGTCTGGGGCCACAGGCAGAAGGTGCAATGGGATTTGCAGCCGCGGCCGGTATAGATCGAGATATAGGGGTGCTTCAGATAGCCGATAAAGTAATCTTCGATCTTGAGGTCGCGCTTATAGACCTCGGTGACGAAGGGCAGGTTGTCCATGTTCTCGATCATGGCGCGATCTTTGTTGTGGACGATCTCGCCGGCGGCGTTGCGGTAGCTGACCCCGTCGATGCTTTCCAGCGGCTTGCCCTCGGCAACGTCGAGGATGGTGAAGTCGAACTCGTTGCGCGCCACGAAATCGATCGGCGCGCCGGACTTCAGGCTGCCTTCGGCATCGACCGCCACCTTGGCGCCGACGAAACCGATCATGATGCCGGGGCAGGCTTCCTTCAGCGCGGCGGCCACTTTCACATCCGACGCGAACGACGGCGTCGAGGTGTGCATGATGACCAGCTCGTAACCCTTGCGAAGTTCGTCCAGAACC
Source organism: Alphaproteobacteria bacterium (assembly GCA_965276835.1). Taxonomy (GTDB): domain Bacteria; phylum Pseudomonadota; class Alphaproteobacteria; order BOG-932; family Roseiterribacteraceae; genus BOG-932. Next base: position 3,733,283 of record OZ255631.1, on the reverse strand, counting down.
TGGTCCAGCGTGGTGCCGGCGGGCGGGGCGTCGATCAGCTTCGATCCCGGAACCAGGGCGGCGGGTTGCGCCAGCCAGGTCGGAAACCAGAAGGACTTGATCTCGCGCTTCGCCTGATAGCGGGAGCCCGCGCCCCCATCGAATCCGTCGAAGGAAGGCGGCTGCAGGAACAGGGTCTTCATCATGCGCTAAATTCCATCTGTCTCTTCGAACAGCGCGCCGACGCTGTCCACACGAAAGGCGCTGTTGCGCCACGATACCGACCGGCCCAAAAACGCGGTCACGAGAATCACCAATGATAGCACGTCTCGCGGCAGGAACAGCCACCAGTCGGGCTGGAACAGGCCGAGAGCCCGTGCGACGCGGGCAACCAACGCCAACCGGCAAATAATCGCCAATATCACCGTTGACAATAGCATCGGCCATCCGATGCCCGCAACCGAGCCCAGTGCCGCACCGACGATCGCCAGCGGAACGGGATAGGTGACCGCCGAGCCGGCATAACCCCACGGCGCGGTATTGCGGATCGTCCGAGCCCAGCGCAGCTCATGCTGGAACAGGGCGCGAAAGGTCGGTTCGTCGACCGTCGTCGATGGGAAATAGCGTGCGACCGCGATGCGTTGGCCGGTTTTTTCGACAGCCGCACCCAGTTCGTAGTCGTCGGCCAATTGATCCTTGAGCGCGTCGAAGCCGCCGACGCAGTCCAGCGTTTCCCGCCGAAGAGCGATCGTCGCGCCGTAACAGCCGGTCTTGCCGCCCAGCAATTTGGAAACCATCGCCGACGGCAGGAACCAGAAATTGATCCCGGCGGCGCCAAGGGCGGACCACGGGCCGCGCGTCGGAGCGCCGGTATACAGGCAGGTGACCACGCCGACACCGGGGCGCAGCAGCGCGCCGACGACGGTATCGAGATAATGCGGCGCGACCTGCATATCGCTGTCGGACAGGATCAGGATGTCGTGCTTCGCCGCCGGCATCATATTGATCAGGTTGCTGACCTTGTAGTTCGATCCGTGCAGGGTTGGATCGGACGCCAGCGTGATATCCGCGTCGGGAAAATCCGCCCGCAGGCGGTCCACGACGGCGATTGCCGGGTCCTGCGGATTGCGGACGCCGAACACCAGTTGGACGGTCGGATAATGTAATTCGCAGAAAGATCTAAGATTCTGGTACAGTCCCGATTCGTCGCCACAGAGCGGTTTCAGCAGGGTGACCGGCGGCCGCTCGGCGGGCGAAACCAGGGGGCGAGCGATGAACCGGCTGACCGCAAAGGTTCCAAGAAGCTGATAAGCCGAGCCCGCCAGGGCGGCAGCGATGAAGAACCAAGCGAATATGATGCAAAGAAACAACAACATGAACATTTTCTACCGCGGCGGCTTGTCGAAATCTGGTGATGCCGAACAAACAGCCTATCTTGGGGGTTTGCTGCTCTGGCTGAGCAGGGTTTCTCCGCGCTGCCGATATTCTTTAGGGAGCATTTAATAAAATGGTTGGTGTCATCAATATGGCGAAAGCGCACTTTGCGATAGCAGCCGGATTGTCGATGTCGATGTTTTTGGCCGGTTGCGCAACCCCGCCGAAGGATCCGGCGGCGCGCGCTGCGTTCGAACAGACGAACGATCCCCTTGAGCCGATGAACCGGGCAATCTTCGATTTCAACGATAGCGCCTATCGTACCGTCTTGTTCCCGATCGCGCGCGGATATAACGACCTGCCCGGTCCGGCACGGACGGGCATCCATAATGTGATCGGCAATCTGAACGAACCCATTGTGTTCATGAATACCGGTTTGCAGGGCAGGGCGTCGGATGCCGGCACGACCTTCGCCCGCTTCCTGGTCAACTCGATCTTCGGCTTCGGCGGGCTGATCGATGTCGCCGGCCACAACCATATCGGCGAACCCAAGGCCGGGGACTTCGGTGCAACCCTCTATAGCTGGGGTATCGGCGAGGGCCCGTATCTGGTGCTGCCGCTGTTCGGCCCCAGCAACCCGCGCGACACCGTAGGCACCGCGGTCGACGGCGTGGCCGACCCATGGGGTTATGTGTGGCTGTACACCACCTATCCCGAGCAATTCGGCGTCGCATTCGGCAAGGGCATCGACCTGCTGGGCGGCCAGGTGGACGATTACGAACAGGCGCGCAAGACGTCGCTGGACTTCTACGCGTTCCTGCGCAGTTCCTATCGCCAGAACCGCCGCTTCGCACTGGGTGAAAAGGTGGAATCGAACGACAGCCTGTACGACGTTCCCGCCGACAAGAACGACCATCCGTAAGCGGTATCTGGGGCCGGCCAAACGGCTGGCCCCAGACGCCTTGTCAATCGAACAGGCTTGAGACCGAGCGTTCCTCGGTAATGCGGCGGACCGCTTCCGCGATCAGCGGCGCGATCGCCAGCTGGCGAATCTTGGGGCAACCGGCGACGGCTTCCGTCGCCTGAATGCTGTCCGTCGTCACCAGTTCGACCATCGGCGATGCCGCGATGCGGGCGACCGCGCCGCCCGACAGCACGCCATGCGTGGTATAGGCGCGGACCGAACTGGCCCCCGCCTTCATCAGCGCGACAGCCGCGTTGCACAGCGTCCCGGCCGAATCGACGATGTCGTCAACCAGGATGCAGGCCCTGCCGTTGACGTCGCCGATGATGTTCATCACCTCGGACACGCCGGCGCGTTCGCGGCGTTTGTCGATGATCGCCAGGTCGGCATCGACGCGCTTTGCCAGCGCCCGGGCGCGCACAACGCCGCCGACGTCCGGCGACACGATGATCGGTGTCGCGTAATTCGCGGCGTGCGCCTTGATGTCCTCGACGAACACCGGCGCGGCGAACAGATTATCCGTCGGAATATCGAAGAAGCCCTGAATCTGCCCGGCATGCAGATCCATGGTCAGAACCTTATCGGCTCCGGCGACGGTGATCAGGTTCGCCACCAGCTTGGCCGAAATCGGCGTGCGTGGGCCGGTCTTCCGATCCTGGCGGGCGTAACCGAAATAGGGCAGGACGGCGGTGATGCGGCGGGCCGATCCGCGCTTCAGCGCGTCGATCGTGACCAGCAGTTCCATCAGGTTGTCGTTGGCCGGATAGGATGTCGACTGGATCAGAAAGACATCCTCGCCGCGCACATTTTCCAGAATTTCGACGAAGACTTCTAAATCCGCGAATCGCTGGATATTGGCCTTGATGATGGTCAGCCCAAGCTCGGCGGCGATGGCCTCGGCGAGCGGCTTGTTGGAGTTTCCGGCGAGAAGTTTCATGTATGGCGAGTCGGGCAAGGGGCGATGAGCCGCCGACCATAGAACCGGACGCGCCTGTGCGCTAGCGTCGAATTCCGCATTACGCCGGTCAAATCAACGCAATCGCCGATATTTGCCGTCCATAGTCGGGTTCGCCGAAATGGCAGGTCCGGCGATAGCTGAAAAACCGGTCAGGTTCGGCGCAGGTGTCGGCATCGATTCTATCGATCGCCGCCAGCCCCAGTCTCATCAGGCGGCTGACGACGAAACCCGGCAGGTCGAAATGCGGTTTGCCGCCGGCCGGCGTCGCGAAGAACGAGGCGGCATCGGGAATATCGCCGACGAACGAATCCCGGAACGCCTCGCCTACCTCGTATGAACCGAGACCGATCGTCGGCCCGACGGCCGCGATGATATTCGCCTGTTTCGCACCGAGGCGCACCATTGCGGCCACCGCTTCGTCGACGACGCCGGCCTTCGCGCCCTTCCAGCCGGCATGGGCCGCGCCGATGACCCCGGCCTGCGGGTCGGCAAACAGTATCGGCGTGCAGTCCGCGGTCAGGATGCCCAGCGCCACGCCGCGCCGGCTCGTCACCATCGCATCCGCGCGTGGCCCGTTCCCAGGCGTCCATGGCGTCTCGACCTCGGCCACGGCGACCCCATGCACCTGATAGGCGCTGACCAGATTGCCGGCATCGACGCCCAGATCGCCTGCCACGCGCCGGCGATTCTCCATGACATGGTTCGGATCGTCGTTCGAACCATGGCCGCAATTGAGCGACGCATAAATCCCGGTGCTGACCCCGCCCTGCCGGGTGAAGAAGCCGTGGCCGATGCCGCCGCAACGCCCAAGTTCCGAAGCTTTTATCATCGCCGGTAATCCAATCTCGCCGCCGCTGCGTAGAGCTCAATGCACTGAATAACAGCGCAATGCTTCGATCCACACTACTGCGCCGGGCACTTTTGAGCACCGGACATTCGGCCGGGTCGAAGCGGAATATCAAGATGCAGGAAGGTCAAAATGAACGAGACGTCTTCTAGCCCAGGACAGCGTGGCGCGGTTCGCAATCCCCAGCTTGACGGCCGGCTGAAGCATAACCGGCAGAACGGCGTCGTAAAGATGACCGCGAGCCGTACCAATGTGCAGCATGGCGGCCAAGGCCGGGTCAAGAACCCCGGAACCGATCGTCGTCTGAAAACCAACCGCTAACGTTATCGCTCCGGGTCGAATCCGGCCGGAGCCACGCCGGGCGCGGTCAGCGCGACGGCTTTGAACAGCGTCCCCATCGCGTCTGCATGGGTCAGACGGTGGACGGCCTGATCCAGATCGCGTGCGCCATGGCCTGTCAGACCCCGCTTAAGGCGGTTGGTGCGTAGGCCGATGCCCAGTGCCTCCAGAAACGCGGCTTGCGGCGTTGGACCGGAAACAGAGGCGCCCGATTCGCGTGCGATCCGCGCGACCGCAGCGAAGTCGACATGCGCGGTCAGGTCGGCCTCGCCGGGCGTGGCCAGCGCGGGGACCATCGCGTGACGGCGCACGGCCTGAAGCGATTCGCCCAGGCCGCTTTCGGCTTTGCCGTAATCGATCAGCAGTGCCGCGCCGCCCTGGCTGACGACACGGCGGCTGATCTCGGCGGTGACGGCGATCGCCGCCGGCGAAATCTCGAACACCGCACCCTGCGTCGGCTGTAAGGTCCTGGGCGCCAGCAGCGACAGCGGGCTGGGACCAGGCGACAAGGTGAAGTGAAATCCTGCGTCCCGCGACCAGCCGACCAGCCGTTCCCGCCACTTACCGTCCCAAAATACGAGCTGCCGGATCGGCAATGCGTCCAGGAACTCGTTCGCCACCAGCATCACCGGCCCGTCGGGCACGTCCGACAGCGTGTCATGCCAATGCGGCGCGAATCCGGCCAGCGTTTCGGCCTGGCGCCGCCTGAGGGACGGACCCAGCTCAACCAGATGCAGCCGAAGCGCGCTCCGCCATTCCGGCACATGCCGCGCGACCCGCATTATGTCGGCCATCAAGGTACCGCGCCCCGGGCCAAGCTCGACCAGATTGACCGGATCGGGCGATCCGGCCTGCCGCCAGCAATCGATCAGCCAGGCGCCGATCATCTCGCCGAACAACTGGCTGATCTCGGGCGCCGTCGTGAAATCGCCCGCCGCGCCCAACGGTTCGCCGCCGTCCGGGCGGGCTAGCGTGTAATATCCGAAATCCGGGTCGGTCAGCGCGCTCGCCATATAGTCGGCGACGGTGACTGGACCTGTACCGGCGATTCGGTTCGCCAGCCGCTCGGTGAGACTATCGGCCAAGATCGGGCGGCCCGGAATCAGGCGGCGACGAGCCGCTTGGGCTGGCGCACCGCATAGACGATCATCGCGATCCCGGCGATCAGCATCGGGGTCGAGAGAATCTGCCCCATGCTGATCCGCCCGACGATGAATCCGAGATAGGAATCCGGTTCGCGGAACAATTCGCAGAAGGATCGCGCGATGGCATAGCCGATCAGGAACAGCCCGCTCAACATGCCAGCGCGCAGGCGGATGGCCGGACGCTGGGCCAGGATCGCCAGCAGAACGAACAGGATCAATCCCTCCGTTCCCGCTTCGTAAAGCTGGCTGGGGTGGCGCGGAACCGGTCCGCCGGATGGGAAGACCATCGCCCAGGGTACATCGGTCTGGCGGCCCCACAATTCGTCATTCACGAAATTGGCCAGGCGGCCGAAGAACAGGCCGATCGGCGCGGCGCAGGCGATCAGGTCCGAGAGCTGAAAAAACGAAATCTTGCGCCGTCTGGCGAACAGGAACAAAGCGGTGATGACGCCCAATATCCCGCCATGGAACGACATGCCGCCTTCCCAGACGCGCAGGATGGATAGCGGGTCGGCCAGATATTCGTGCGGTTTGTAGAAGAAGACGATGCCCAGCCGCCCGCCGATCAGCACGCCCGCCATCGCCCAGAACAGGAAATCGTCCAGGTCGGTTGCTGTTGGCCGGCTGTCCGGACCATTGAAGCGTTTCTGACGCACCAGCCAGACGGTATAGCGCCAGCCGAGGATCAGGCCGGTGATATAGGCCAGGCCGTACCAGCGAATGGCGATCGGCCCCAGCCGCAGCGCGACCGGATCGATCTCAGGATATTGAAGTGCCATCAGGGATCCTGGGCCATCAGCGGTACGGGTCCGCCGCGTTCAGATAACGTGTCACATACTCTCCAACGCCGGTCTCGAGGCTGGTCGACGGCCGGCTGTATCCGGCGGCGCGCAACCGGTCCATCCGCGCCTCGGTGAAATACTGATACCGGTCGCGGATCGCCTCGGGCATATCCACGAACTCGATATTCGGTTCCCTGCCCAGCGCCGTGAAGATCGCGCCGGCCATGTCAGCGAAACTGCGGGCCTGGCCGCTGCCCGCGTTAAACAGGCCGCTCACCTTCGGATTGTCCAGCAGCCACAGCATGATCGCGACGACATCGTCGACGAAGACGAAATCCCGCAACTGGCCGCCGTCCCGATAGTCGTCACGATAGGATTTGAACAGGCGCGACACGCCTGTCGCCAGTATCTGCCTGTGGAACTGCGGCACGACGCTCATCTGCCCGCCCTTATGCAGTTCATTCGGGCCGTAGACATTGAAGAATTTCAGGCCCGCCCACTGCGCCGGCGCCGGCGCCGGTTGCCGGGCAGCCAGCATACGCGCGACCTTGCGGTCGAACAGATGTTTGGACCAGCCATAGGCGTTGAGCGGCTGCAATTTCGCCAGGGCGGCGCGCGACATATCGTCATCGAAACCGGCCGTGCCGTCGCCATAGGTCGCGGCCGACGAGGCATAGATCAGCCGCAGTCCGTGCGAGGCCGCCAGCCGCCACAGGTCGAGGCTGGCACGCCAGTTATTGGCGAGAATTAGGTCGACATTGGGTTCCACGGTCGACGAGATCGCACCCATGTGAAAGATCGCGCTGATCTCGCGGTGGCGGGCGATCACAAGGTCGTTCAGCCCCTCGCATGGCACGATGTCGCCAAGGTCGCGTTTGGCCAGATTGCGCCATTTATCGTCGGTGCCCAGGCGATCGACCACGACGATTTCCTCATCGCCCCGCGCCTCAAGCGCGGCGACAAGATTGGAGCCGATGAAGCCGGCTCCTCCCGTCACGATGATCATGCTGCGTGGCCCGACATGACGATGTTCACTGATCCCCGGCGCGTACGCGGACTTTACGAAGGCAGACCTTATACCGGCGCTGCCGCGGCAGGGAAAGCGGGGCCGTCGGCGAAGACTCAACCGGTGGTATGCCCGGGCCTGTCATCGCTCTTTAACTTGCGACAGGCGGGCGCGGCATGTTACCAAAAATTGCCGTCGAGTCGTTTCGGTCCGCGGCGGTGGCGTCCCTGAGGTCGCTTTGAATGTTGGGTGACAAACGATTGTTCGATGATATGGCTCGCGTCGCCAACGGCGCGGCGGGCGCGCTGGGCGGGTTCCGGTCCCGCATGGAAGGTGAGCTGCGCGACCAGGTCGAACGGCTCATGTCGCGCATGAATCTGGTCACCCGCGAAGAATACGAGATTGCATTGGCGCTGGCGCAAAAGGCGCGGACCGAACAGGAAATCCTGGCGGAACGGCTTGCCGCGTTGGAGGCGAAACTGGGTGTTGCGCCCGCCCCGAAGACAACCGCAACGAAGACCGCCCGGTCAAAAGCCGCCCCTAAGCCAAAACCGGCAACGCGCCGGCGTGGCGAGGCCTGATGGCGGGCGCGTCGCCCTGCCGCGCGCGCTTCCGGTCTTTTGAGATCAGCTTTTCAGTGCCAGCGCCCCGTTTTTCAATGCCAGTAAATGTATCCATGAGACCGGAGCACCCGGCCCAAAGGAGACGAGGATGACCTTACCCTCCCTTGAGACTTCGACCGCCCAGATCAACCCGCTCGACCTGATCGAGGAGTTGGTGATCGCCAACGATTGGCCGTTCCAGCGTGCGGCCGACGACGAGATCCTCGTCGAAATCGGTGGCCGATGGACCGATTACCGTCTGTTCTTCGTCTGGCAGGAAGAAGCGGCGGCGCTGCAGTTCTGCTGCCGCCTGGATGCCAAGGTTCCGACCAAGGTGCGGCCGGCGATCAACGACCTGCTGTCGCGGATCAACGAGCGGCTGTGGGTCGGGCATTTCGATGTGTCGGCTGAAGAAGAATCGATCATGTTCCGTCACGCGCTGCTGCTGCGCGGCGTGTCAGGCGTCAGCGCAGAGCAGGTCGAGGACCTGGTCGAACTGGCATTGGTCGAGTGCGAACGCTTCTATCCGGCGTTCCAGCTGGTGATCTGGGGCGGCAAGACCGCCGAGGAAGCCATGACCGCCGCGATCCTGGACCCGATCGGCGAAGCGTAAGACCGCACCGGTTTATGTCGATAGCTATCCCTGTCCCATTTATTTATCGTCATGGCCGGGCTTGACCCGGCCATCCACGCGGTTCCGCCCTCGCGGCCAATAAGACGTGGATGCCCGGATCAAGTCCGGGCATGACGATTGTTGGGCAATCGGGATACTTAGAGAAACCGCCATGACTGACGTTCTTCTGATCGGCTGCGGCCGCATGGGCAGCGCATTGCTGAAAGGCTGGCGCGAGTCCAAGGCTGTCGATAAGGCCACCGTTGTCGATCCAGCCTTGCCCTCGATTCCCGGCGTTACCGTCGTCTCATCCCTAGGCGAAATCCCCGGCGACCTGCCCCGGACCATCCTGCTGGCGGTCAAGCCGCAGATGCTGGACCAGGTGATGCCGTCGCTCGCCGCACGGCTGCCCGACGGCGCACTTGTGATCTCCATCGCCGCCGGCAAGCCCATCGCCTATTTCGCCGGACGCCTGGGCAAGCCCGCCGCGCTCGTCCGCACCATGCCCAATACGCCCGCCGCCATCGGGCGTGGCATCACCGTCTGCTGCGCGAGCCCCGGCGTCAGCGCCGTCCAAAAGGATACGGCCGACCGGCTGATGAAGGCGGTTGGTGAGGTGACGTGGGTTGAGGATGAAGCGCTGATGCACGCGGTTACCGCGGTCTCAGGTTCCGGCCCGGCCTATGTCTTCCATCTGATCGAAGCGCTGCAGGCAGCGGCTGAAACTGCGGGATTGCCGCCGGACCTTGCGGCGAAGTTGGCGCGTGAAACGGTCACGGGCGCGGGCGAACTGGCCCGGCAATCCACGGACGCTCCAGCGAAACTGCGCGCCGACGTCACCAGCCCCGGCGGCACCACGGCGGCGGCGCTCGGTGTGCTGATGGCCGAGAAGGGCCTGACTGAGCTGATGACCCGCGCCGTCGCGGCGGCAACGGCACGGTCGGAAGAATTGGCTAAGGGCTGATCCCTATTTCTTCGCCGCGATAATGTTGTCCAGCATCGCCGTCGGAACGGCCGGATCGCGTTCCAAATGGGGGTAGCGCAGGCCGCCGTGGTAATCGACATTCACGACCCGGTATCGGTCGATGCCCTTCACGATCAGTTCGATCGGCTCCTTCGATTTGGCGGCGGCCTTGACCGCATCCTTCAGAACGTCAGGGTCGTAGGGAATGCCGTTAACCGCGACGATCGCGTTGCCGGCGGTCAGGCCTGCCTTGAAGGCGGGGCTGTCCCACAACACGATCGCGAGCGTGTTGTCCTTGCCGACATTGAATCCGAGCGACCAATAGAAATTGGTGTTCTTGCCCTCGCCCTCGACCGATTTCACCATAGCGCCTTCCTGGTCGCTATAGACCAGCCGGTAGCCGCCGCGTTTCAGACCGTCCAGGGGGGCCTTCTGGCCGATCTGGTCCAGCCGCGTGCGCAGGAACGTCGCCCAGTCATAGGGCTGGACCGCGTTCAGCGCCTTCACGATGTCGTCGAAATTATAGGTAACGGGGGTGAAGCTGCCGTCGTCGATGCCGAAGAAGGCATGTGCGAAATCGTCGAGAGACCGCGCGCCGTGCGACATCTCGCGGATCAGGGTATCCGCATCCAGCCAGATGAAAGCGCCTTCGACATAATAATCCTCAAAGCGCTGCCAGGTTCGCCATGACAGTGGCCGCCGAGGATCGATGATCTCGTCGTTCGTGGTGTCCTGAAGGGGGCGCCAGGCCCGGCCCGGCACGTTGTCGAACCGTGCGACCAGATAGGCGATCTCATCCAGCGCCTGTTCCTTGGTCCAAAGCCCCGACCGGGCAGCCAGCACATTGCCCCAATATTCCGTCTGCCCCTCATAGACCCATAACAGGCTGTCGCGCATCGGCACGTTATAAGACGGGGTCCACAGATCCGCGGGCCGGCGGAATTTGCCGTTCCAGGAATGGGTATATTCATGCGGCAGCAGGTCCCGGTCCTGCGCTGCCTTGTCATAATCCGACAGATAGTCGGAATAGGTGTCGTCCTCGCTCGACCGGTGATGCTCCAGGCCATTGCGCGCGACAGTGTCGCTCATCGTGACCAGGAAATCGTAATGGTCGTAGTGATGCGAGCCGAACAGTCTATAGGCCTGTTGCACGAGCGCCCGGTGCTGCGCCAACTGGTCGGGCGTGATTTCCAACTCGCTCGGCCGGTCGGCGACCAGGTCCAGATGGACGGGGGTCGCGCTGCCCGGATCGAGGTCCAGCCGGGAGAAATATCTTCCGGCGACGATCGGGCTGTCGGCCACAGTTTCCAGCGGCGCGGCCTTGAAGGTGACATGGCCGCCCGTACCCGATGCGCCGTCCAGCGCCGTCGCGAACTGCCAGCCGGGAGGAAGGGTGACGTCGGGCGCCACGCTGATCTGGCGGGTGAAATATCCCGCCGGATACAGCACCAGCCGGATCGGCTCCAGCATCATCATGTTCGATGTGATCTCCGCCTCGCCGGTATTGTCGCTGACCGGCGACAGATATTGGAACGTGACGTCCAGTTTGGTCACGCCGGCAGGCACGGTGAGGTGGAAGGCATAGACCTGGGCCGGGTCGCGCGCCCAGGCAACCTTCTGCCCGTTCGCCTGGATTTCCAGCCCGGCGAGCCGGTCGATGGCGCCCTCGGGCGCATGCGTACCGGGGAGCCATTGCGGATAGAGGAGAGTCATCGCCGCGCCAGCTTCGACCGGAATGACCTCGTGCACGCGCACGATCTTGCGGTCCAGGTCGGTCGCGTCGATCGACAGCTGGATCGTGCCGGGAAAAGGTTTGTCCTGAGGTTCGACGATGGCCGGTGTGGGCGTCGCCGGCGTCGGTCCGGGGCTGGCCGCGACGGCCGTCGAGATGGCAAGCAAGGCCGCGACTGAAGCGGTATAGGCGGCGGCCGGCACGACTTTCATCGTCATCCCCAACGGTAAAAACAGGGAATTAGGGTAATAGGGCGGTCCCGTCTTTGCCATCGCGTTTCCCGCCGCGAAGCGGGGAGCAGCTATTTTCTTGGCAAAACGCGGAAAATTGTAAAAATCCCCTCGTGCTTTTCGGGGTACATACTACACTTGCCGCAAAGGCGAAAAGGGATGTCGGCGATGACTCGGCTTGTGTTTGGATTGCTGCTGGCGATCGGGTGTTTTCTTGGCGGGTCCGGTTGGGCCGCACCGCCGCCGATCGAGGCCTATGGCAAGCTGCCGGGGGTGTCGGACGTTGCTCTATCGCCGTCCGGCGATCGGCTGGCCGTGGTGGCGGCCGACGGCGACCAGCGAAGCGTCTTTATAATTTCGACGGCCGACACCAAGCCGTTGCGGATAGCGCCGATAGGTGCGCTTAAGGTTCGCGACCTGGTTTGGGCTGGGGAGGATCACGTGCTGATCGTGACCTCCGCCACGGTCACCCTCGGTATGGAGTTCCGAAGCCGGCGGAGCGAGCTGGTCACGGCGATCGTCGTCAATGTCCCGTCGGGGGAGGTGATGCAGGTTTTCGGGAAGCGCCATGCGCTGAAGGTCGCGAACAGCGTATTCGGAATGTACGGCACGGCTCAGTTGGACGGCCGCTGGTATGGCTGGTTCGGCGGGATCACCTTTGCCCAGGGCACCAGCGAAAGCTATATCAACCATGGTTTCCCGGATCTCTATCGGGTCGATCTCGATAACGGCGACGTCCTAAAGGTGGCGCCAGGCCGCGAAGACATCGACAGGTGGCTCGTGTCGGGAACGGGCGAGGTGGTCGCCCATTCGCTTTATGACGAGAAAACCGGGGGGTGGCGAATTCTGATGGGCCGCGACGGCGATCACGTGATCGCCAGCGGAAAGGCGGATTTCGGCGGGGCCGGGCGTTTGCATTTCGGATCGTCCGCCGACAGGTTGCTGGTCATGACGCCGACAGGGACCGGCGTCGAGGACCATGACGGCACCATGTATCGCGATCTGTCCCTGTCCGGTGGCGCGGAAAACGGGATTAGGGACGAACAGCAGATCGATCAGGTGTTGTTCGATCCGGTTACGCGATTATGGGTGGGGCAGACGCTGCTCGATGACGAGCGGCAGCCCGTGCTTTTCCCACCCGCTCTTGAGGCGCGCTGGCGTGGCGCGCGCAAGGCATTTCCCAACAACATCGTTCACCTGGAATCTTGGAGTTCGGATTTCAACAAACTGGTTGTCCGGACCGAGGGCGGCGACGATTCCGGCACCTATTGGTTTGTCGATATCGCGCAGCATAAGGCTGCGCCCGTCGGCTTCATGTATCCCACGGTCAAACCCGAGGATGTCGGGACGGTGCGCATGGTCGGCTGGAACGCCGCGGACGGTTTGGCGCTGCATGGCGTGCTGACCCTGCCGGCTAACCGCCCTGCCAAGGCGTTGCCGTTGGTGGTTTTGCCGCACGGCGGTCCGGCTGCTCGCGACTATCCGGGTTTCGACTGGTGGGCTCAGGCCTTCGCATCGCGCGGCTATGCTGTGTTCCAGCCCAATTTTCGGGGTTCCGCCGGTTATGGCGTGGCATTTCGCAATGCCGGGCTCGGCCAATGGGGGCGAAAAATGCAAACCGATATTTCAGACGGCGTCGCGAGCCTGGCCGCCCAGGGCATCGTCGATCCCAAGCGCGCCTGCATCGTCGGCGCCAGTTACGGCGGCTATGCCGCGCTGGCCGGCGTTACCGTGCAGCAAGGGCTCTATCGTTGCGCCGTCTCGGTCGCGGGAGTAGCGGACCTGTCCGCGATGCTGATCTATGACAGCCAACGCGCGGGCTACCGCAGTTCGACGATGCGCTACTGGAAGGCGTTCATGGGGGTCGATTCCAGCAGCGATTCGTCGCTCGACGCGATCTCGCCCTCGGCTCGAGCCGACCGGGCGGACGCGCCCATTCTGCTGATCCATGGCGGGGACGACACCGTCGTGCCGATCGCACAAAGCGAAACGATGGAGGCGGCCCTGAAGCGTGCCGGCAAACAGGTCGAGTTCGTGAAAATGAACAACGAGGACCACTGGCTGTCGCGCGAGGACACCCGCGTCCAGATGCTGACGGCAGCAGTCGCCTTCGTCGAAAAATATAACCCGCCGAACTGATCGGAGCCCAAATCGCTCTCTCGGCTGTTAATCCCTGGAAGCCAGGGAGAAGCAGGTTTGCCGGAACAGACACAAGGCGCGATCGTCGAAACAGACATTCCACAGCGGCTGGACCGGCTGCCCTGGGCGCGGTTCCATTGGCTGGTGGTGGTCGCGCTCGGCATCACCTGGATACTGGACGGGCTCGAGGTCACGCTGACCGGTTCGGTCAGCGGCGCGTTGCAAAGCCGGGAGGGACTGAATCTTAGTGACGTGCAGATCGGCGAAGCGGCCAGTTCCTATCTGACCGGTGCGGTCCTGGGCGCGCTCGGCTTCGGCTATCTGACCGATCTGCTCGGCCGGAAAAAACTCTTCTTCGTCACGCTGGGTCTCTATCTCGCGGCCACCGCCGCCACGGCGTTCTCCACCGGCGCCTTCACCTTCATGCTGTTCCGCTTCCTGACCGGCGCGGGTATCGGCGGCGAATATGCGGCGATCAATTCCGCGATCCAGGAACTGATCCCAGCCCGCTTCCGCGGGCGGACCGACTTGGCGATCAACGGCAGCTATTGGTTCGGCGCGGCGTTGGGGGCGGGCGTTACCGTCGTTCTGCTCGACCCGCGCGTGCTGTCACCCGGCCTCGGCTGGCGCGTCGCCTTCGGTATGGGCGCGGTGCTGGGCCTCGGTATCCTGGCGCTCCGCCGGTTCCTGCCGGAAAGCCCGCGCTGGCTGATGATCCACGGACAGGTGCCGGAGGCGGACCGGATCGTGGGTGAGATCGAGGACCGCGTCCGGGATTCGTCCGGCAGCTTGCCGCCGATTCCGCCGGGTCGCTTCCGGTTCCGGCCGCGCGGCCATGCCGGGTTGGCTGAGGTGGCGGCCGCCCTGTTCCGCACCTATCCGCGCCGTGCCTTATTGGGGCTCGTGCTGATGGGCGCGCAGGCTTTTCTCTATAACGCGATCTTCTTCACCTATGCCTTGGTGTTGGGCCGTTTTTTCCATGTGCCGGCCGGCAAGATCGGGCTCTATCTGCTGCCCTTCGCGATCACCAATGCGCTGGGCCCGCTGCTGCTCGGCCCTTTGTTCGACACGCTGGGCCGCAAGCCGATGATCGCCGCGACCTATGCCATCTCAGGCTTGCTGCTGGCCGGCGGCGGCTGGCTGTTTGTCCAGGGGGACCTAACCGCCGTGACCTTGACCCTGGTCTTCGCCGCCGTGTTCTTCTTCGCGTCCCCTGCCGCAAGTGCGGCATATCTGACCGTCGGCGAAAGCTTCCCGCTGGAGACACGGGCGCTGGCCATCGCGATCTTCTATGCGCTGGGCACCGCGGTCGGCGGGATCGCCGGCCCGCTGGTTTTCGGCCATCTGATCGCCGCCGGCGGACCCGAGCCGCTTTTCGACGGCTACTTGTTCGCCGCCGCCCTTATGATCGGGGCGGCAATCGTCGAGCTCGCGATCGGCGTCAAGTCGGAGCGCCAGTCGCTGGAGGACGTCGCGGCGCCCTTGGCCTCGGTCGAGGGCGTGGATTAGGCTGGCTTGCTACCAATCGGAGTCCGCCATGCTCAGCCGCCGCGATCTTCTTGCCAGCGCCGCCGGTGCGGGATTGGCAGCAGCTTTGCCCGTTCTTCCGGCGCGTGCCGCCGATCCGAATCTGACTGCATTGCTGGCTTCGGTGTCCGAGGCGCTGCTCGCCGAATATCCCGAAGACGCGACGTTCCTGGGCAACGACACCGGCGCACGCTCCGTTTTGCGCGGAAAGCTGACCGACCGGTCAATGGCGGGCGATGCCGCGCGCGCTGCGTCCTGTGCTGCGCGCCTGAAGAAACTCAACGCATTCGACGCATCGAAACTGACCGGCATCGACCGGGTCAATCTCGATACCGCCCTCTATGCGCATGAGCTGGCTGACGAAGGCTATCGCCGATTCAAATATGGCGACAACGCCGTGCTGAATATCTGGCAGGCGGAAAGCAACACGTCTTACGCCGTCAGCCAAGGCTCCGGTTTTTTCGCCACCATTCCGGACTTCCTGGACAGCCAGCACCCGATCGAAAGCGCTTCGGATGCCGATGCCTATCTCGCGCGGGTGGGTGCCTTCGCCAAGGCGCTGGACGACGAGAATGCGCGGCTCAGCCGCGATGCCGGGCTGGGTTCGATCCCGCCCGATTTCCTGCTCGACACGACGATCAAGCAGCAGGCGGATTATCTGGCGAAATCGCCGGCCGATTGGGGTTTGGTCGGCTCGTTGGCGCGGCGCACCAAAGCCAAATCTATCCCCGGCGATTGGGAGGCCAAGGCGCGCAAGCTGTGCGAGACAGAGGTCGCCCCGGCCATCAATCGCCAGCTCGGCGCGCTGAAAGACCTGCGCGTCAAGGCCAAGCCCGATGCCGGCGTGTGGAAGCTACCGGACGGTGAGGCCTATTACGACTGGTCGCTGAAGGTCGGCACCACCACGCGGATGACATCGGATGAGGTCCACAAATTAGGCCTGGAGCAGGTCAAATCGATCGGCGACACGATGGACGGGCTGTTGCGCAAGCAGGGCCTAACCCAGGGCACGGTCGGGCAGCGGATGGACGCGCTGGGCAAGGACCCGCGCTTCCTGTTCCCCAACACCGACGCCGGCCGCGCCGATCTGCTCGCCTATCTGAACGGCGTCGTCGCCAAGGTTCGCGAGAAGCTGCCCACCGCCTTCGCCACGCTTCACAAAGCTGATCTGGTCATCAAGCGCGTCCCGCCGGAGATCGAGGCCGGGGCGCCGGACGGATATGAGCAGGACGGCACGATCGACGGCAGCCGGCCGGCCGCTTATTACATCAACCTGCGCGACACCGGGAACTGGCCGAAATTCAGCCTGCCGACGCTGTGTTTCCACGAGGGCGTGCCCGGCCATGTGTGGCAGGGCACCTTCGTCCACCAACTGCCGACCATCCGCTCGCAGCTTATGTTCAACGCTTATGTCGAGGGCTGGGCGCTCTATGCCGAGCAACTGGGCGACGAACTCGGCATGTACGAGGACGACCCGGTCGGAAAGCTCGGCTATCTGCAGTCGATCCAGTTCCGCGCCTGCCGGCTGGTTGTCGATACCGGCCTGCACGCCAAACGCTGGACCCGCGACCAGGCGATCCAGTGGATGGTCGACAACAACGGCGATCCCGTCGATTCGGCGCGCGGCGAGATCGACCGTTATTGCGCCTGGCCCGGTCAGGCCTGCGGCTATCAGATCGGCCACCTGCATATCGACGCGCTGCGCACCAAGGCCAAGGCATCGCTCGGCAAGAAGTTCGATCTGCGCAAATTCAACGACGCGCTGCTGACGTCGGGTAGCCTGCCTCTGACCGTGCTGGACGGGGTGATCGAGCGGTTTATTCACGCATAAAGCCTTCTCCCGTTTCACGGGCGAGGGATTACTCCGTCTTACCCAGGAATCACCCTTGGCCGTCCCTCCGCGTCCAGCGCGACGAAGGTAAACATCGCGTCCGTCACCTTCGATATCGCATCGCCGGTGCGGGCGCGGCGCCAGGCGGAGACGTGGAAGGACATCGAAGTGCGGCCGACGCGCTGCAGTTCGGCCCATACCGTCACCTCGTCGCCGACCTTGACCGGCTCGACGAACTTCATGGACTCAACGGCGATGGTGACGCACCGTCCCTCCGCCCGGCGAGCCGCTGCGTTACCGGCCGCCAGGTCCATCTGCGACATCAACCAGCCGCCGAAGATATCGCCCGCCGGATTTGTATCGGCCGGCATGGCGACCGTGCGGATCGCCGGTTCGCCCGGCGGATGCGATGCTCCGGCGGGCTCCGGCTCGGGCAATCAGGCCGCCACGGCTTTCGGTGGCTGGCGGACCAACTTCTCATAGTCGTCACGCAATGCCTTGGTGACCGGGCCGACGGTGAAGTGCATGTCGTCGATCTGGCCGATGGCGGTCACTTCGGCGGCGGAGCCAGTGATGAAGATCTCGTCGGCTGCTTTCAATTCGTCCGGCCACATCGCCCGCTCGACCACCTTGATGCCGCGCTTCCTGGCCAGTTCCATCACCGTCTGGCGGGTGATGCCGTTCAGGAAGCAGTCCGGGGTCGGGGTGTTGATCACACCGTCTTTGACCAGGAACAGATTGGCGCCGGTCGCCTCGGCCAGTTGGCCGCGATAATCCAGCATCAGCGCGTCGTTCCAGCCCTCGGCTTCGGCGGCGTGCTTGGACAGGGTGCAGATCATATAGAGGCCGGCGGCCTTCGACGCGGTCGGCGCGGTATCGGGGGCCGGGCGGCGCCATTTGGAGAAGGTGATCTTGATGCCCTTGTCGCGCAGTTCGGGCGAGAAATAGCTCGGCCATTCCCAGCTGGCGATGGCGATGTGGATCTTGCTCTGCTGCGCGGACACGCCCATCTGCTCCGACCCGCGATAGGCGACCGGGCGGACATAGGCATCCATGAAGCCGTTGGCCGCGACCACGTCCTTGCACGCCTTGTCCAGTTCGGCGGTGGTATAGGGCAGCGAGAAACCTAGCAGCGCAGCGGAATTGGCCAGCCGCTCGTTATGCCGGGTCAATTCGAAGATATTGCCCCCATAGGCGCGCATGCCCTCGAAAACCGAGCTGCCGTAATGCAGGCCGTGGGTCAGTACGTGGGTCTTCGCATCGCGCCACGGCACCATCTTGCCGTCGAACCAGATAAAGCCGTCGCGATCGTCCATCGGAATCATTTCAAAACCTCCCGCAGCGTTCCCAAAAAGGAACGTGGCGACATCGGCGCGGGCCCCTAGAGGGGCTGGCGCATCCCGTCGTTACATGTCAAACTTGGGTCATGATGGCTGACCTAAAGACTGCGGTCAATCCGATTTTCCTCTCGGAAGAAGACCTGCGACAGGGTATCGAACTTCTGTTTTTTGCATACCGGGACTTCACCGGAGAGGCGGATTTGGTGCTGGCCGAGCGCGGACTGGGCCGCGCGCATCACCGTGCGATCTATTTCATCGGCCGCAATCCGGCCGTCACCGTCAGCCAGCTTTTGCGGATTCTAAAGATCACCAAACAGAGCTTGTCGCGCGTGCTGCAGGAGCTGGTGGCAGCGAATTATGTGGTGCAGACACCCGGCCCGACCGACCGCCGCGAGCGGCGATTGAGCCTGACGCCGCGCGGTGAGGAGCTGGAAAACATCCTGACCGAGGGGCAACGCCGGCGCCTTGGCCGGGCTTATGCTCAGGCCGGCGCCGACGCCGTCGAAACCTTCCACCGCGTGTTGCTCAACGTTATCGACGATGCCGACCGACCCCGGATGCCGGAAGAGGCACGCCCGCCTCGTCCCGCCGGGCTGCGCGCCGCCGGCTGACCCATGAGCGCCGCCCTGACGTCCGATACGGACTGGGCCGGGCTTGCCGACCGTCCCCATCTTCTGGTTGTCGATGACGACACGCGGTTGCGTGTGCTGCTGGGCCGCTATCTGGGCGAACAAGGACATATTGTGACAACGGCGGCGTCGGCCGCCGAGGCGCGGGCGCTGATGCGCTCCCTGGCGTTCGACCTCTTGGTGCTCGACGTCATGATGCCAGGGCAGAACGGGCTGGATTTCGCAAAAGACCTGCGCGGGGAGGGCTCGACTTTGCCGATCCTGATGCTGACGGCGCGGAGCGAGGCGGATGAGCGCATCGCCGGACTTGAGGCCGGGGCCGACGACTATCTGCCCAAACCGTTCGAGCCGCGCGAGCTGTTGCTGCGCATCGCGGCCATCATGCGGCGCGTACCGCGTGCGCCGGAAGGGCCGCCTCCGATCAAGCTGGGACGCTGGCAATTCCTGCCGGACCGCTCGGAACTGGCCGACGGCAGCGAGACGGTGCGGCTGACCGACGTGGAGACCAGTCTGCTGCGCGTGCTGGCTGAGACGCCGGGCGGGATCGTGACGCGCGACGAGCTGGTCGACCGATCCCGGGCGGCGGTCAACGCTCGCAGCATCGATGTCCAGGTCAATCGTCTGCGCCGCAAGATCGAGGCTGATCCGAAGGCGCCGCGTTATCTGCAAACCGTCCGTGGGGAGGGTTATGTCCTCCGCCCCGATTGATATGAACCCGCCGGCCCCGGCGAATTCGGGCGCGCGACTTGGCATCGGCGCGCGGATCAAGCGGCTGCTGCCCCGCACGCTGGAAGGGCGGACGATCCTGATCCTGGTTGTGCCGGTGGTGATCGCCCAGCTGATCACGGTCTATATCTTTTTCGAACGCCATTTCAGCACCCTGTCGGTCGATCTGTCGCGCGCCGTGGCCGGCGATATCGAGATGATCATCGACGAGAGCGAGCGCGATCCCGCCAATCGCGCGCGTATCTTCGCCTCCGCGTCGGATGCGTTCGAGCTGTCGATCGATTTCGAGCCAGGGGCCAAGCTGACACCCGTGGTGACGCGCTGGAACCCCCTGATCGAGCCGATCCTGGAGACGGCGCTGGAGGAACGGGTCGGGCGGCCCTTCACCATCGGCGCGTACGGCAACGACAATTGGGCGGAGATTCGGATTCAGCTTCCGGACGGCGTGCTGGATGTGCGGTCGCCGCAGCACCGGCTGTTCAGCTATACCGCCTTCGTCTTCATCGCCTGGGTCATCGGCGCGGCGCTGCTGCTGACCTGGATCGCGGTGATCTTCATGCGCAACCAGGTCCGGCCGATCCGCCGGCTGGCGGTCGCGGCAGAACGCTTCGGCAAGGGCAACGACACCATGCAGCTGAAGCCGGCAGGCGCACAGGAGGTTCGGCAGGCGGCCGCCGCATTCATGGTGATGCGGGACCGTATCCGCCGCCAGATCGCGCAGCGGACCGAGATGCTGGCCGGTGTCTCGCACGACCTGCGGACGCCGCTGACGCGAATGAAGCTGCAATTGGCGATGCTGGACGCGGCGGAGGATGCAGAGGGTCTGCGTGCCGACGTCACCGAGATGGAGCATATGATCGATGCCTATCTGGCGTTCGCGCGCGGCGAAAGCGGGGAGGCGGCGCAGCCGACGGATTTCGTGGCCCTACTCAGCGATGTCGTGGAGGGGCTGCCGGGCCGCGCGGCGGTAACGCTCAGCGTCGGCGGGCCGATCGACATCACGATCCGGCCGGTCGCCATGCGGCGTTGCCTGGGCAACCTGCTGGGCAATGCCCTGCGTTATGCCAAGCGGGTCAAGGTGACCGCATCACTGGTTCAAAAGACGGTGCGGGTGGTGATCGACGATGACGGTCCGGGGATTCCGGCCGACAAGCGCGAGGATGTGTTCCGGCCGTTTTTCCGGCTGGATCCGTCGCGCAACATTGCGACGGGGGGTGTCGGCCTGGGCCTGTCGATCGCCCAGGACATCGCGCACGGCCACGGCGGTGAGATCGGCCTGGAAGACAGCCCACTGGGCGGCCTTCGGGTCGTTCTCACCCTGCCGGGTTAGAGCTTTCGCTTTCGAGCATCTTCACGTGATCAGGTGATGCGCCTGATCACGATCTGCTCTTTGTACGTTAGTTTTTTGTGCGTTGCAGCGAGGTCTTGAGTTCGGTCAGGCTCTCGCCGATCCGCTTGGTCAGGACGTCGGTCGCTTCAGTGTTCGACTTAGCGGCCATCTCGGTCAACTCGCGCAGGTTGCCCAGCGCACGCTCGAAGGTTGCCTTCACCAGTTCGGTCTGCTGGGCGATCTTCTGCTCGGGCGCGCCGGCAGTCATCACGTCCTTCAGCGCGGCCGTCGATTCCTCGACGGTCTGGCGGATAATCTCGGTTTGCCGGCGGAACACCGCCTGCACGCCTTCGACCGCCAACTGGCTGGCGGCGCTCATCGCTTCCATATTGCGGCGCTGGGTCGCCATCAGGTTTTCGATGTCGAAGCCCGGCATTTTGTACTCGGAAAACATCTTCGTGAAATCATTGTCGAAGAAGGGATAGGTGCTCTGGGTCGCCATGGTGGTGTTCTCCCGGTTATGTTGCACTGCAACAAAGCTGGGCGGTATATGGAGCACCACGCCTCGGATGTCAACGTCCCGCCGCGTCAGTTTGCTGCAGGTGCTTTCTTCGCCGGTTTCGCGCTAGCCGCGCGTGGCTTCGTCTTGGATGTTTTCGGCGACGCCTTGGCGCGCGCCGCGGTCTTCTGTCCCGGCTCCGGCTCGGCAAAGTCGGGCGGACCTTCCGACGGCATCGGCTCGGCCGGACGGGTCGGCCCGAAATCGCCGCTCAGCAGCGACGCGGCGCGGTTCAACTGGCGGTCCAGATGCGCCATCGTTTTGGACAGATCCTGGTTCTCGTCGCCGAACCACACACGCAGGGTGGATAGATAAACCCCGCCCAAAGCGGCAAGGCGCAGCGGCATGGCCGGACCGCCGACGGCAATGCGGGCGCCGGAGAACATCCAGGCGACCGAACGCGGCAGCGCCCCGGCCAGCGCAAGCGCGCTGCCCGGATCGAAAGGCAATTCGCGGGCGATGCGCTTGATCCCGTCGCGATAGGGCAGCAGGGCGTCGAGCCGTTCCATGACGATGTCGAAAATGCGGTCGCGGGGTTTGTCGTCGATATCCCCTGCCGCCGCCCCGGCCAGCATCCGCCGGTCGATCATCCGCTCGAACCCGTCCAGTATCTCCGCCCGGCATGTATAATCGCGCGACAGTTCGGCCAGCGTAACGCCTGCCCCCAGCGCGATATCGGCCAATGACAGGTTGCGCCAGCCGCGTTCCCCGGCCAGCCGGATTGCGGCGGCGGCAATCGTTTCCGCGGTGCTCGGTTCGCGCGGAGGCGCAGTGTCCAGTCCAACCATCGTCATCTCCTCAATCGCGACGCGCCAGGGCGGCAGCGGCCAATGCCACCCAGCCCAGAATGAAAGCCGATCCACCGATGGGCGCAACGGCCCCCAGCCAGCGTGGAAGTTGCAACGCCAGACCGTACAACGCGGCCGGAAACAAAATGCTCCCGATCAGGAACAACCAAAGCGATGCGCGCGCCCAGCCGGCGCTCAAACGGGCGCCGAGCGCCACGACCGCCAGGATCGCCAGCGCATGCAATGCCTCATACAGGCTGCCGGTATGCAGCCAGCCGATTTCTTTTGCCTGGGTCTCCGTGTCGAGCCCATGCGCGGCGAAGGCACCGGCGATCACTGATACCGCGCCGCTCAACGCGGCGAAGGCGATCCAGCCACGGCCCGCTGCTGTGTTTTTGCTTTCTGTCATCGCCTCTGGTGCCTAAGAGTGCCTTCGCCTAATGTCCGCGCAATAATACATTATCGCGAACGCCCTGACATTGACCGACGTTTCCTCATCACCTTCGCGCGCACTTGGCGACGAAGCCATCGTGCTGACCGTCATCGTGCCGGTTAAAAACGAAGCCGACAATATACTGCCGCTTATCGGGGAAATCCGCACCGCGCTGGCGAATGGTCCGGCATACGAAATTCTTTATGTCGATGACGGCAGCACCGATGCGACGCTCGACCGGCTTGCCGACGCCGGCAAGGAGACGCCGCAGCTGCGCGTGATCCGCCATGCCGCCAGCTGCGGGCAGAGCGGTGCGTTGCGCACCGGCGTGATGCACGCCCGGGGCCGGGTGATCGCGACCCTGGATGGCGACGGACAGAACGACCCCGCCGATGTGCCGCGCTTGGTGGCCGCTTTCCTGAACCCAGCCTCGACGCCGATGCTCGGCCTGATCGCCGGGCAGCGGGTGAAGCGGCGCGACAGCACGGTCAAGCGTTGGTCGTCCAAGATCGCCAACCGGGTGCGGTCCGCGCTGCTGGGCGACGACACGCCGGACACGGGCTGCGGCCTCAAGGTTTTCTCACGCGACGCGTTTCTGCGCCTGCCCTATTTCGATCATATCCATCGGTTCCTGCCCGCTTTGATGCGGCGTGAGGGATATGTCGTGGGGCTGGAGCCGGTGAACCATCGTCACCGCGTTCACGGCACATCCAAATACGGCATCAACAACCGCCTGTGGGTCGGCATCGTCGATATTTTCGGCGTGTTCTGGCTGCAACGGCGCATGCGCCGCCCGACGCTGATCTCGGGCGATCAAACCGGAGTTTCTCAGTGAGTGAAGCGACCCTCGACGTGTTGGGCGTCGGCAATGCCATCGTCGACGTGCTGGCGGAGGCCGACGATGCTTTCCTGGCGGCGGAGGGCATCGTCAAAGGCGGCATGACGCTGATCGATACCGCACGGGCGACGGCGCTTTATGGCCGTATGAATCCGGGTATCGAGGCTTCGGGTGGATCGGCGGCCAACACGATGGCCGGCATCGCTTCGCTGGGCGGGAAATGCGCCTATATCGGCAAGGTGGCGAACGACCAGTTGGGTGAGGTCTTCGCCCATGACATCCGCGCCATCGGCGTCGGTTTCGATACCAAGCCGCTTTCGGACGGCGAGCCGACCGCGCGCTGCCTGGTCCTGATCACGCCGGACGCCCAGCGTTCGATGAACACCTTTCTGGGCGCCTCCGCGCTGCTGGAATCGTCGGACATCGACGCGGCGCTGATCCGTTCCGCCAGGATCACTTATCTTGAGGGCTATCTGTTCGACCGGCCGGAGGCGAAGGCGGCCTTCTTTGCCGCCGCCAAGATCGCACATGACGCCGGCCGCAAGGTGGCGCTGACCTTGTCGGACAGCTTCTGCGTCGAGCGTCACCATGCCGAATTCACGAAGCTGCTGGATCATGTCGATATCCTGTTCGCCAACGAAACCGAGGCTGAGGCGCTGACCGGCGAAACCGGGTTCGATGCCGCCATCGTGGCGCTGGCAAAACGCTGCCCGATCGTCTGCGTCACCCACGGCGCCAACGGCTCGGTGATCGTGGCCGACGGCAAGACATATAAGATTCCCGCCGCGCCGATCGACAGGCCGGTCGACACCACCGGCGCGGGCGATCTCTACGCCGCCGGCGTGCTGTACGGCATCACCGCCGGGCTCGGCATCGCTGAGGCGGGGCGTATCGGCTCCATCGCCGCGGCAGAGGCGATCGGCCATGTCGGCCCCCGGCCGCAGCGCGCGCTGAAGGATCTCATTGGCTAGGCAGCTCCGCTCCGCCTTCCTGATCGCGTTCTGCATTTTCCTGATCGCGCTTCCGGCAAAGGCGGACGACCCGCATATCAAAGACATGCGCGGCCTGATGCTGAATCTCCGCAGGCCGATTTTCGCCGACCGGCGAGTGCGTGAGGCGCTGCTGATCGCGTTCGATTTCGAGTGGACCAATCGTGTGCTGCTGAGCGGTAAGGACCGCCGCATCGCCAGCTATTTTCCCAATTCGGAACTGGCGGCCAGCGACCGCCCGTCGAGCGGCGAATTGGCCCTTCTGGACCCGTTCCGCGCCGAACTGCCGCCGGAGGTGTTCAGATTGTCCTTCACCCCGCCGCGCACGGATGGCAGTGGCGATGAGGGCATCAGACCCTATCTCCGCCGCGCCATGGCGCAGCTTGAGGCGGCAGGATGGCGCGTACAGGACGGCCGGTTGGTGGATGGCAAGACCGGCGCGCCGTTCGCTCTCGACATCCTGCTGCGGAACGCCGAGGACCAGCGTATTGTGCTGCCCTATGCCCGGACCCTGTCCCATCTGGGCATCGCCGCGACGGTCACGGTCGTTGACGCGGCCGACTATGTTCAGCGGCGTGACCGGTTCGATTTCGATATGATCCTGGATGCGTGGGACGAGACAGCGCTGGCCCAACCCGCCATGTGCTGGAGCAGTGCGCAGGCCGATATCCCCGGCAGCCGCAACTATCCTGGGATCAAATCCCCCGTCGTGGATGCCCTGATCGCCGACATGGCGGCAGCGAAAGACCGTGCGGGACAATTGGATGCCGCCCGTGCCCTGGACCGGGTGCTGACGCGGGGTTACTACGTGGTCCCGCTTTTTTATCCGGCGACCCAATGACCGACCGTTCCCATCCCCGCCTGTCGCGCATCCTGCTGGTCAACGATGACGGCATCGACGCCGAAGGCATCAAGGTGTCCGAGGAGATCGCATCCCAGTTTGCCAATGAGGTGTGGGTGGTCGCACCCCAGGCGGACCAAAGCGGCATGTCGCACGCCTTGTCGCTGCAACTGCCGGTCCGTGTCGTGCAGCACGGTCCCCGCCGTTTCGCCGTCGTCGGCACGCCCAACGACTGCGTCGTCATGGCGGTACGCCTCATCATGAAGGGCGCGCTGCCCGACCTGGTGATCTCCGGCGTCAACAAGGGCGCCAACCTGGCCGACGATATCGCCTATTCCGGCACAGTCTCCGGCGCGATGACCGCCATCCTGTGCGGTATCCCGGCCGTCGCTTTCAGCCAGGCCTTCCGCAAGACGGAGGATGTGAACTGGGCCACGGCGCGCACGCAGGGCACGGCTTTGCTGGATCGCCTGCTGGCCGACAAACTCCCGCGCGACCTTTGCTTGAACGTCAATTTTCCGGCGATCCCGCCCGATGACGTCACCGGCATCCGCCCCACCCGCCAGGGCGCCCGCTCAATCCGCGCCATCGGCATCGATGCCCGTGAAGATCTGCGCGGCAAACCCTATTACTGGCTGAATTTCGACCGTGCCGGCGGTAAGCAGGACGCCGACAGCGACATCCAGGCCTTGCGCGACAAGGCCGTGTCGGTGACGCCACTGCGCCCCGACCGCACGAACGACGCGGCGTTGGGGCTGCTGAAGGACAGGCTGGGATGACCGCCTCATGCTGATGCCCGAACCGGACCAGGCGATCCTCGCCAAGCGCGCTGCCGTTATCGACGGGCTGAAGCGGATTGTGCCCGGTGAAGGTGTGATCACCGCACAAGACGCGTTGCGCGCCTATGAGAGCGACGCCCTGACTGCCTATCGCCAGCGGCCGTTGGCGGTGGTTTTGCCGCGCAATACCGAAGAGGTGTCCGCGGTCCTCAGGCTTTGCGCCGCCATGGGCGTGAAGGTCGTGCCGCGCGGTTCGGGCACGTCTTTGTCGGGCGGGGCGTTGCCGCTGGCGGATTCGGTGGTTGTCGGCTTGGGCAAGTTCAACCGCATTCTCGATATCGACTATGCCAACCGCACGGTGACGGCGCAGCCCGGCGTCACCAATCTTGGGCTGACCCATGCCGTATCGGCCGCCGGTTTCTATTACGCGCCGGATCCGTCCAGCCAGATCGCCTGCTCGATCGGGGGTAATGTCGCGGAGAATTCGGGCGGTGTGCATTGCCTGAAATACGGGCTGACCACCAACAACGTGCTGGGCGTCGAGTTGGTGCTGATGTCCGGCGAGGTCGTCCGCCTGGGCGGGCAGCATCTGGACCCCGATGGGTATGACCTGCTCGGCATCGTCGTCGGGTCCGAGGGGATGCTGGGTATCGTGACCGAGGTGACGGTCCGTATCCTGCCCCGTCCGCCGGGGGCGCGCGCCGCGCTGATCGGCTTCGGCTCGGACGAGGCGGCGGGCGATTGCGTGGCACGCATCATCGCCGCCGGCATTATCCCGGCCGGCATGGAGATGATGGACAAGCCCTCTGTCGCGGCGGTCGAGGAATTCGTCCATGCCGGATATCCGCTGGATGTCGAGGCGCTGCTGATCGTCGAGCTGGACGGCCCCTTGGCCGAGATCGACCATCTGTTGGGGCTGGTCGAGAAGATTGCGCAGGATTGTGGCGCGCAGAGCATCCGCACCAGCAATTCGGAGGCCGAACGCCTGCTGTTCTGGGCAGGACGCAAGGCCGCGTTCCCCGCCACGTCACGGCTGGCGCCCGACTATTATTGCATGGACGGCACCATCCCGCGCCACAAGCTGTCCCACGTCCTGGGCGAAATCCGCCGCCTGTCGGATGTGCACAGCCTGGGCGTGGTCAACGTGTTCCACGCCGGCGACGGCAACCTGCACCCGCTGATCCTCTACGATGCAAACCGCGACGGCGAGATCGAACGCGCCGAGGCATTCGGCGCGGACATTCTGCGCCTCTGCGTCGATGTCGGCGGCGTGCTGACCGGCGAGCACGGCGTGGGCGTGGAGAAGCGCGACCTGATGGAATATCAGTTCGAAGAACCCGACCTGGCGCGTCAGCAGGCGGTCAAATGCGCCTTCGACCCCGACACCTTGCTGAACCCCGGCAAGGTCTTCCCCAAACTCCACCGCTGCGCCGAGGGCGGGCGGATGCACGTGCATGCCGGCAAGGTCGCATTCCCGGAGCTGGAGCGGTTTTAGCCCTCGCTACTCCGGCAAATGCAAAACCGCCCGCCCGTCATGGAACGGGCAACCGCTGCGGGCGCCGCGGAAATTCGATGAAAACTCATAGACCGGCTTGCGCGCCCGGTTGATGCCGCCCAGGGGCTGATGCGCGGGCAGACAGTGCCAGGGGCTGAATGCCAGGCCGTCATCGATCTCCTTGGACCGCTCTGGACTCCACGCCTCCTGCGGCTCGGCGCGGATGCGCGCCACCGGCACATAGGGGCTTTTGTCCATCGGCCAGGGCACCGATGCGTCTTCGACCGGCATCGTTTCCAGGTCGGTGCACAGCTGCACCGCCAGTTCCCATTCGG
This sequence comes from Alphaproteobacteria bacterium, assembly GCA_965276835.1. Classification (GTDB taxonomy): domain Bacteria; phylum Pseudomonadota; class Alphaproteobacteria; order BOG-932; family Roseiterribacteraceae; genus BOG-932. The sequence continues at coordinate 3,705,169 of OZ255631.1, read as the reverse complement.
CGAAATGCGCGGCGAAGAAGGCGACCATGGCGGCCCGCAGCCCGTTATCGTCGCCATGCAGATCGACCGCCGCGTCGGTCAGCGCCGTCAGGTCGTGCGACACAGGCCGCAACGCGAACTTCGCGACATAGTCGCCGTACCGAAAAGGCGTTTGGGTGAAATAGGTCTCGCCCAGCGGATGGGTGATCGGGTGGCCGCCCAATGCCTTGATCGTTCCGCTCTCGCCGCCGAACGCTTCCAAGACGGACTCCGCGCCGCGCAGCGCGGCGGACAGGATTTTTTTGCCGCCCTCCGCCTTGTCTGTCGTCGCCGCCAGCGCCTTCAGGCTCCCGAGGAACTTCTTCGGCGTCGGGGCAATGAAGGCCGGACCGTTGATCATGACGAAATCCTGCGTGCCGGCACTCTCGCCCGGGGGCGCCGATCCGTTCACGCCGGCGATTTTGATGCCGACGCCGCGTGGAGTTGAGACGCTGTCCGCAATGATATCGGCGGGCGATGTGGAAAACCGCAAGATCGCCTGATACCGGCCGCCTTGCGCGAACAACCCCTGCGCCAGAACGGGCGGCAGGTCGTCGATCACCGTCATCTCCGCTTTCAGCAGAGCGGTGCTCTTGGCATGGGCGGCGCGCACGGCGTGGCCGTAATCCTTTGCCGTCGTTTCGGTAATGCCCCGCAGCGTCTCGATCATCTCCGAAACGGTCTGCGCCTCGTCGGGCGCAGGCTTTTCGATGTCGGGGGAGAAATGCAGCGGAGCCGCCGGCGGATCGCCATAGGTAATTTTCGCGGCCATCGATGCGCCTCTCTTTTGGGGTGTGGTCGAACCTGCGGCGCGCCGTGGTCGCGCGCCGCCATCCCTGTGTCCAACTCGCGAGCGCGGTCGACGTTCCAATCGCGTTTGGTGACGTCCGCAAATGGTCACGCCTCACCATGGCAAAAACAAACATATTGGCGAAAGACGTGATCATCGCCGCAACGGCTTCGGCTTGCTAGCCTTACAGGAAGGCGGGCTCAACGGGAGGGACCGATGGCAACGACCCACAATCCTGAGACACTGGTTCTCCATGCCGGCTATCGCGCCGATCCGGCGACCGGGGCCGTTGCGGTGCCGATCTATCAGACGACGTCCTATCAGTTCGCCGGCGCGGAGCAGGCCTCGAACCTGTTCGCGCTGAAGGAGCTGGGCAACATCTATACCCGGATCATGAATCCGACGACCGACGTGCTAGAGAAGCGGCTGGCCGCCCTGGAGGGTGGGGTCGCCGGGCTGGCGGTCGCGTCAGGGCAGGCCGCGTCGGCCTTGGCGATTCAGAATTTGGCCGTCGCCGGCGACAATATCGTAAGCTCCACCGATCTCTATGGCGGCACCTGGAACCTGTTTTCGAACACGTTGCGCCAGCAGGGGATCGATGTCCGCTTCGTCGACCCCGCCGACCCGGAGAATTTCCGCCGCGCGACCGACGACCGGACCCGCGCCTATTACGCCGAGACGCTGCCCAATCCGAAGCTCGTGGTCTTCCCGATCCGCGAGGTCGCCGAGATCGGCCGGCCGCTGGGCATCCCGTTGATCGTGGACAACACGGCCGCGCCGGTGCTGGCCCGCCCATTCGACCATGGCGCGGCGATTATCGTCTATTCGACGACCAAATATATCGGCGGCCACGGAACCTCGATCGGCGGCGCGATAATCGATTCCGGCAATTTCGATTGGGCCGCCTTTCCCGACCGCCAGCCGCTACTGAGCCAGCCGGACCCCAGCTATCACGGCGTCGTCTGGGTGGAGGCGGTAAAGCCGCTCGGCCCTATCGCCTATATCCTGAAGGCCCGCACGACCCTGCTGCGCGATCTTGGCCCGTCAGCCAGCCCCTTCAATTCCTTCCAGACACTCCAGGGGCTTGAGACCTTGCCGCTGCGCATCTGGCAGCATTCGCGCAACGCGCGGGCGGTGGCCGAGTTCCTGGCCGGCCGCCCGGACGTGGACCGCGTGATCTATCCCGGGCTGAGCCAAGGCGAGGCGCGCCGCCGCGCCGACGCGTATCTGAAACACGGTTATGGCGGGCTGGTGGGGTTCGAACTCAAAGGCGGCGCCGATGCCGGGCGGGCGTTTATCGACGCGCTGAAGCTGTTCTACCATGTCGCCAATATCGGCGACGCGCGCAGCCTGGCGATCCATCCGGCCAGCACCACCCATTCGCAGCTTTCAATTGAGGACCAGTTTTCGACCGGCGTCACGCCCGGCTATGTCCGCCTGTCGGTCGGGATCGAACATGTCGATGACATCCTGGCGGACCTGGAGCAGGCGCTGGGCGCGGCGGGATAATCGAGCGGGAACCTTTCTCCTGTCTCTTGCATCCCACCGGCATGAAGATCGCCACTTACAACGTGAACGGCATCAATGGCCGCCTGCCGGCTGGGTGAGGCCGCGCCCGATATCGTCTGCCTTCAGGAACTGAAAACCACCGACGAGAAATTCCCCGAAACCGCGATCCGCGATGCCGGGTACCACGCCCTCTGGCATGGGCAGAAAAGCTGGAACGGCGTGGCCATCCTGTCGCGTCGGGACAAGCCGGTCGAGACGCGGCGCGGCCTGCCGGGCGATCCCGACGATCTGCACAGCCGCTATATCGAAGCAGCGGTGGACGGCGTACTGGTCGGCTGCCTCTACCTGCCCAACGGCAATCCGGCGCCCGGGCCGAAATTCGACTACAAGCTGCGCTGGTTCGACCGCCTTGCCGCCCACGCGGCCGAACTGCTTGCCTCGGGCCATCCCGTAGCCCTGGTCGGCGATTACAATGTCATGCCGGCCGAGCTCGACGTCTATAAACCTGAACGCTGGCTGACCGACGCCCTGTTTCGGCCGGAGGTGCGCGATGCATATGCCCGCCTCGTCGCCCAGGGCTGGACCGACGCGCTGCGCACCCTGCATCCGGGTGAGCGCATCTATACGTTCTGGGATTACTTCCGGAACGCCTATCCGCGCGACGCCGGCCTGCGCATCGACCATCTCCTGCTCAGCCCGGTCCTGGCGGAAAGGCTGACATCGGCGACCGTGGACCGCCACGTGCGCGGCTGGGAGAAATCCAGCGACCATGCACCGGTATGGGTGGAGCTCATCTAGCGGCACCGCCCCTCAGGTGGACACATCCCGGCGCAATCCATTAGAACCGGATGGTTGCCGCTCAACCCGTGCGGGTCCATTTAGAATCTCATGATTACCGCCAGCGATATCCGCCGCACCTTTCTCGATTTCTTCGTCCGCAACGGCCACACCGCCGTGGCGTCCAGTTCGCTTGTGCCGCGCAACGACCCGACATTGATGTTCGCCAATTCGGGCATGGTGCAGTTCAAGAACGTGTTCACCGGCGCTGAGCAGCGGCCCTATACCCGCGCCACCACCGCGCAGAAATGCGTGCGTGCCGGCGGCAAGCACAACGACCTGGAGAATGTCGGCTACACCGCGCGGCATCACACCTTCTTCGAGATGCTCGGCAACTTCTCGTTCGGCGATTATTTCAAGCCGGATGCGATCGAATTCGCGTGGAAACTGATCACCGGCGACTTCGGCCTGTCGCCGGAGAAGCTCACGGTCACGGTCTATTCCGAGGACGACGATGCCCACGCTTTGTGGCGCAAGATCGCCGGCCTGCCCGACAGCCGCATCATCCGCATTCCGACCGCCGACAATTTCTGGCGCATGGGCGACACCGGCCCGTGCGGCCCGTGCACCGAAATTTTCTTCGACCATGGCGACACGATTCCCGGCGGTCCGCCCGGATCGGCCGACCAGGACGGCGACCGGTTCATCGAGATCTGGAACCTGGTCTTCATGCAGTATGAGCAGGTGGCGCCGGACCATCGGGTCGGCCTGCCGCGTCCGTCGATCGATACCGGCATGGGGCTGGAGCGCCTGGCTGCGGTGCTGCAGGGCAAGCACGACAATTACGATATCGACCTGATGCGCGCGCTGATCGTTGCCTCTGCCGACGCGACGAACACCGATCCCGACGGCCCGCACAAGATGTCCCACCGGGTGATCGCGGACCACCTGCGCTCGACATCCTTTCTGATTGCCGACGGCGTGATGCCGTCGAACGAAGGGCGCGGCTATGTGCTGCGCCGGATCATGCGCCGCGCGATGCGCCACGCACATATCCTGGGCGCGCGCGATCCCTTGCTGGCCCGGCTGGTGCCGGCCTTGGTGCGCGAAATGGGCCAGGCCTATCCCGAACTGATCCGCGCCGAGGGCCTGATCACCGAAACGCTGCGGCTGGAAGAGCGCCGCTTCCAGGCGACCCTCGATCGCGGGCTGAAGCTGCTGGAGGATGAGACCGGCCGCCTGGGTGAGGGCGGTACCTTGCCCGGCGACGTGGCGTTCAAGCTTTACGATACCTATGGCTTCCCGCTGGATCTGACGGCTGACGTGCTGCGCGGCCAGGGCAAGACAGTGGACAATGCCGGCTTCGAACTGGCGATGGCGAAGCAGCGGGCCGATGCCCGCCGCGCCTGGGCCGGCACGGGCGAGGCGGCGACCGAGCAGCTGTGGTTCGAGCTGCGGGACCGGTTGGGCGGCACGGAATTCCTAGGATACGACACCGAAACGGCCGAAGGGCAGGTCACGGCTGTGATCGTCGACGGCAAGGAAGTTCAGAGCGCCGGCGTTGGGCAAAAGGCGCTGATCCTGGTCAACCAGACACCGTTCTACGCGGAATCCGGTGGTCAGGTCGGCGATACCGGCATCGTTACCGGAGCCAAGGGCAAGGCGACGGTTACCGACACGCAGAAGAAACTCGGCGCTTTGTTTGTGCATGAGGCGACGATCGACGAGGGTGCGATCTCGGTCGGCGATGCCGTGCGGCTGGATGTCGATCATGCGCGCCGTTCGGCGATCCGCGCCAACCATTCGGCGACCCACCTGTTGCACAACGCGTTGCGCCGCCGCCTGGGCACCCATATCGCCCAGAAGGGCTCGCTGGTCACGCCCGACCGCCTGCGCTTCGATATTTCCCAACCGGTGCCGATCCCCGATGCCGATCTGGTGGCGGTCGAGGCGGCGGTCAACGACCGCATCCGCGCCAACGCACCGGTCGAAACCCGGCTGATGAGCCAGGATGAGGCGGTGGCCTCGGGCGCCATTGCGATGTTCGGCGAGAAATATGGCGACGAGGTTCGCGTGCTGTCGATGGGCGGCATGCTGGACGGCGACCCGCATCATTATTCGGTTGAACTCTGCGGCGGTACCCATGTCGCCAATACCGGCGATATCGGCGTGCTGAAGATCGTCGATCAGGGCGCGGTGTCGGCCGGCGTGCGCCGGATCGAGGCGCTGACCGGCCAGGCGGCCATCGACTATATGCGCCAGCGCGAGGATTGGCTGGACGCCGTGGCGGCGGAGCTGCGCACTACTGCGGCCGATGTGCCGCAGCGCGTGCATGCGCTGGTCGAGGATCGCAAGAAGCTGGAACGCGAGATCGCCGACCTGCGCCGCAAGCTGGCGTCGGGCGGCGGTGCAGGCGTTGGGCCGGCCCCGGTGATGATCGGCGAGGTGCAATTCCTGGCGGTCGAGGCGCCGGGCATGGCGCCGGGCGATCTGAAATCCCTGGTCGACGACCAGAAGAAGAAACTGGGCAGCGGCGTCGTTGCCGTCGCGTCGGCCTCGCCGGAGGGCAAGCTCGGCCTCGTCGTCGGCATCACCGCCGACCTTATTGGGCACTTGAGCGCTGTCGATCTCGTGCGCATCGGGTCCGAGGCGGCGGGCGGCAAGGGCGGTGGCGGACGACCCGATATGGCGCAGGCCGGCGGCCCCGACGGCGCCAAGGCCGGCGAGGCGCTGGCCGCAATCAAAAAGGCGATCGAAGACCGTGGCTGACGCAACAACGCCCCGTTTCGCGGGCACCGAAAACTATATCGCCACGCCCGACCTGAATATCGCGGTCAATGCGGCGGTCGCGCTGCAGCGCCCGCTTCTGGTCAAGGGCGAACCCGGCACCGGCAAGACCGTGCTGGCGCGCGAAATCGCGCAGGCGCTCGATGCCCCCCTGATCGAATGGCATGTGAAATCGACCACCAAGGCGCAGCACGGCCTCTATGAATACGACGCGGTGAAACGCCTGCGCGATGGGCAGCTGGGCGACCCACGCGTGCAGGACATCGGCAATTACATCGTGCGCGGCAAGGTGTGGGACGCGTTCGTGTCGCCGAAGCGGCCGGTGCTGTTGATCGACGAGATCGACAAGGCGGATATCGAGTTTCCGAACGACCTGCTGCTCGAACTCGATCGGATGGAATTCTTCGTCTACGAGACACAGGAGCTGGTGAAGGCGGTGGCCCGGCCGGTGATCATCATCACTTCGAACAACGAGAAGGAACTGCCGGACGCGTTCCTGCGCCGCTGCTTCTTCCATTACATCCGCTTCCCCGACCGCGAGACGATGCAATCGATCGTCGACGTGCATTTCCCGGGTTTGAAAAAGGACCTGCTGCGCGAGGCGTTGACCTTGTTTTATGAGGTGCGGGAGGTTCCGGGACTGTCGAAGCGGCCGTCGACATCCGAACTGCTGGACTGGATCAAGCTGCTGGTGATCGAGGACATTCCGCCGGAGGCGCTACGCGCCAAGGACGCGAAAAATTTGGTGCCGCCGCTATACGGCGCCTTGGTCAAGAACGAACAGGACGTGCATTTGCTGGAACGGCTTGCGTTCCTCGCCCGGCGCGAGCGGGGCTGATCCGGCCCGCACCGGGTTTCGAGAGGTTCATTACGAGGCCAGCAGCGTGACGGACCAGGCAACGAAGATGAAATAAAGCGCCGGGATGATGGACGCCTTCGCAAGGGCGGCGATCTCGACGTGAGTGACGTTGGACATGATGGGTTCCTTATGAGCCAACTCCGATCCACTATGGATCAGAGCGTTTCATAAGGTTAATTATTCATCTTATGAACAGTTTCAAGGCCGCTCGCCGTGATTTCTGCATTTATTGCGCTCGGTTCGAATCTTGCCGGCCGGTTTTCCGATCCGAAAGCGGCGGTCAAGGCTGCAATCGTGGCGTTGAAAAGCGTGGATATTCAGCTTGTTAAGCAATCCCGCCTTTATCGCAGCACCGCCTGGCCCGACCCTTCCGATCCGGAATTCGTCAACGCTGTCGTGTCTATCGAAACGGCCCTGTCGCCGTCTGCCTTGCTGGCGCGATTGCACGAGACCGAGACGGCGTTCGGCCGCGAGCGGCGGCATATGAATGCGCCGCGCACCCTCGACCTGGACATCGTCGACTATGGTGGAACGGTTTCGGCGCAGGGGGCGACACCGATCCTGCCGCATCCACGCCTCGCCGAGCGCGCCTTCGTGCTGTTACCGCTGATGGATGTCGCACCCGATTGGCGGCATCCGGTCACCGGCCGAACCCTCTCCGAACTGGTGGCGGTTTTGCCGGAACCGACCGGGACGGTCCCGTTGTGACGCGGTATCTCAGGCCCCTCGGCATCCTGTCCGGCGTAGCGGCGCTCCGGGCGGTGGATCAGCACAAAGCGTTACCCTTGGCCGGCGGCCCGCTGGCGTTCTCGCTTGTCGAGATCATTGAAAGGGCCGGAGCTCGCCAGATCGTTCCTGCCGTCGATCTTGCCGGCGAATTGGCGCTCCAGACCGCACCGCGCGGCTTGTTCGCCGATGAACCGGTCGTTATGGGCATCGTCAACGCAACACCGGATAGCTTCTCGGACGGCGGCGCGTTCTTCGACGCCGGAAAGGCTGTCGGCCATGGGTTGGAGATGATCGGCGCAGGCGCCGCGATCATCGATGTCGGCGGCGAATCGACCCGGCCGGGCGCCGTGCCGCTCGATCCAGCCGAAGAGATTGCCAGGATCGTTCCCGTGGTCCGCGGCCTCGCGGCGGCCGGCGCCCGGGTTTCGATCGACAGCCGCAATGCCCGCACGATGCAGGCCGCGTTGGACGCCGGCGCCGGTATCATCAACGATATTTCGGCGCTGACACACGATCCAGCTTCCCTGGCGGTTGCGGCCGCCGCCGAGGTGCCGGTCGTGCTGATGCATATGCAGGGCGATCCGGTGACGATGCAGCGGGCGCCCGTCTATGACGATGTCGCGCTCGATATCTACGATTATCTCGCCGAGCGGATCATATCGGCCGAAGCCGCCGGCATCGCTCGCTCTCGCATTATTGTCGATCCCGGCATCGGCTTCGGCAAAACGGCCGAGCACAATTTGGCGTTGCTAGGCCAATTCTCGCTTTTCCACGGGTTGGGCGTTTCCCTACTGGCCGGCGTCTCGCGCAAGGGCTTTATCGGCCGCCTGTCGGCGAACGCACCGGTCGACCAACGGCTCGGCGGCTCGCTGGCGGGCGGTCTCGCGGCGATAAATCAGGGCGCACAGATCCTGCGTGTGCACGATGTGTCTGAAACGGTTCAGGCCGTCCGGATCGTTCGCGCCTTGTGGCGTATCTAAGGGGCTGGATCGACCCTGGTTCGCCCGGCAGCCGTTCGCGCCATTTGCGCGGGCTGCGCCGTGTCCTCGATCAGTGTGCCCGGCAGACCGAACTGGCCGGTGACCGCAGCGCGAACGACATAGGCGACTTTGAATTCATGACGTTCGCCGGTCAGCTTCGGCACGGCGACATACCTGCCGTCGTCCGCTTGCGCATGGCTGGTCCCTGTCAAATCCTTGAGCCACGGATACCGGTTCGCGGGATCGGCAATCTCCGCTGCCTCGATCGTCCAGCCGGCGGCCAGCGGGTCGACGATCATCGGGTGCGCTTCGCCTTGCCCGGCAAATCGGCCGCTAAGCACGACCACCAGAATATCGTTCTGATGGACATTGGCGGCATCCACCGGCTTGCCGCTCATATCGAAGAACGCGCGTTGCAGCTCATACCCTTGGTCTTTGACTTCCGAGAGAGCCGGATCGCCCAATACCGTCAGCGAAACATGAAGCGGCTTGTCGCCAAGGTTCTTGATGGGCTGAACGCTGCTGCCGGCAATCCAAAGCGCATGGGGCTGCGCCGCCTCTTTATCGCCGATTTTCAGCCTGACATTCCCGTCGCTTGGCTGCAGGAGCGCCGTAGCCCGGAACAGCCAGGTCGCCTCCGATGTGGTGAACTGCCGATGAGTGCCTGCCACGGCGGATAGCTTGCCAAGCGCAGACTCAATCAGCGGCTGCGCGACCGCGCCGCTTTCGAGAGCCAATGCTGTCACTATCGCCTGGCTGTCGAGTTCCGACGCGATCCCACCGATTGCGCCGGTGTCGCCCGGCAGGGCCATTGCCCGTGCGAACCCCGCGGCCGCGGACGCCTTATCGCCCAGAATCGCAAAAGCTCCGGCGATGAAACCGGCCGCGACCGGTTCATGGATTGCCGACTGCAGCCGATCATTGAAATACCGCAGGCGAAGCAGATCGAACCGGCCGGTCGCGGCGAGGATTTTTGCCGCATAGGCCGCCTCGGCGACCGCCGTCGGATTGCCCGGGATCTCTGCCGTTCCCGATATCGGCGCCACCTGCCGGGCCAGATATCCGAGAACCTCGTCCATCATCGTGTCCGATACCGGGACGCCCGCCGCGCGGCAGCGGGTCAAGAAATCCGCGACAATGGCGCTTAGCCACGGGTCGCTGTCGCCCGGGGCCCAACGGCTGAAACCGCCATCCGACGTCTGAAAGGCAGCCAGCACTTGCACGGCCAGGGCCAATTGCGATTTCGCATCATCCTGGAATTTCAAATTCTTGAGGACGTTGGGCGCAGCGAGATAGGCGGAACCTTGGCCGACGATCTGGTCGGACGACATAAGCTGTTTGTGCCGCAACTCCTGGCTCAGCCCGTTCAGCTCGAAGTCGGTCCCGATTCCGGCTGCAAGGTAAACATTCGTGCGTTCCGGGCGCAGGCCGGCGCCGAGCGCCGCATCGGCCGCGAGCGTGGCGCCAGGCTTTATCGTCAGCTGCGCATGGCGGACAATCCTTGGCAGCGGCTGGCCGACCGTCATCGCAAAATGCCGGTCGAATTTGATCCCGTTCGGCCCGCTGACCGACAGCGTCACTTCGCCCGGCTTCTCGTCCCTTGCCAGGATCGTGAGCGGAAGTGTCCGGTGCTCGTGTTCGGCGAGATTGGCGGTCAAATCGCCTTCGCTCGGAAGAGCGACGCCACCCTTGGCCTGCAATGCGATGTGGTATTCGCCACGCGGTCCATCGACATTATCGAGCGTCAGCGTCAGGTCGGCACGATCGTCAGGGGCAAGCCGTGGGGGTAGGGTCAACCCGACGGTCAGTGGGTAATGCACCGGCAGACTTGCAGAAGTCTGCCCAGTGCGGCCTGTGGACCAGGCGGTCGCGACGATCTTCAGCTTACCGGTGAAATCCGGAATCGCCAGCGCCACTTTCCCGGTGCCATTCTTGTCGAGCGCGACAATTCCCGACGCGATCGTCGTCGCATTTCCTGGCGTTTTATTGGGCGCATTTCCATGCGGGGCTGGATGTTTGGCCGTTTCGACGACGCGCATCGCGCCGTTCGACAATCCGGATGCGGTGATGATCTTTCCGTAATTGTCGAACGCCGTTACCGCCTCTCCGTTTGCCGCGATCAAAGCCGCGAAAGGCGAACCTGTATCCTGGGTGTCGCCCTCAGACCCATCGTCGTCTGTCGCGACCACGCGGACGAACACCGTTTCGTCATTCGCGCCGGCCACGCTGAGCGGGATCTGCACCGTACTTTCGGGTGTGGTCGTGGGCGGCAGCGCCATTTTCAGGGTCAATTGCCGGTCGGCGGGATCCGCTTGCAGAGGAAGCTGCGTAAATGCTCTGCGGGTCAGGTTCGGTGTTGCCGCGTCGGCCGGGGCGAGCGCGGTGGCAAACAGCTGCATGCCGGCACCGACATCCTGCGGGATATCGAGACGCATTGCGGCGCCGGCAGCCTGTATGTGCTGTACAGTCGCCCCTCGAATGCGCGGATCGGCGGAGACCAGGGCGACATCGGCGTCATAAGGCGGCTTGACGAAAAACTCCGCGGTTTCCCCGGCGTGATAAAACGGTTTGGCGGGTTTGATATCGACCGCATCCGGCCTCCCGGTATCGGCGGCGGCCCAGCCGACCATGAAATGCGCGCTGCTGATCGCCTCGCCGGTTGGATCGAAGACTTCGATCTGATACCGCCCGGGGGACAGCTTGGTGTCGAGCGACGCGGGGGCATTGGCGGGAATATCGATCACGCCGCCGGTGACATGCGTGTTTCTGACGATCGGCCGGAACACGAAGCGTGTCCCGTTCCAATCCCACGATGGCGCGGATTCCTGCCGCAAAATCTCCCATCCCGCACCCGCTTTCTCCTGACGGGCGCCATCGGGGCTGACAGCGATGACCTCGAAATGCGCGGTTTGGTCGGCAAACACCGGACCCGGTGCCGCGCGTATGCCCAGGATCAGGTTCTGCGAGACAACCGGAATGCTGACGGAATGTTGGGCGGTTCGTCCCCCGGCGTCGAACAGCCGCGCCGTGACTGTCGCCTCCAGCGGTTTCGTCGCCAAGGGCGGGGCGGTGACCTTGACAGGAAGGACGGCCTTGCCGGACGGGTCGGTCGTGAAGCGGACGGGTTCGGTCGCGGTCGGCTGAACGTTCTCGTCAACCAATCCGAACGAAAAGGCCGGGAAGGCCGGGAAGGGCATCGCGGCGGTGGCGACGCTGACCTTCAGCTCCCCCGGCGTATCGGGGGCAGCGGCGCCATCTGGATATTGCGCCTGGACCGCGAAATTCGTGGATTGCGCCGGATCGAGAACGCCCGCGTCTGCGGAAATCCCGGCAGTCAGGCGATCGGGCCCGTTTGCCGCGACAGCGAAAGTGGCGTCTCCGGCGACATCCGCTTTATCGATTCCGTGCGCCGCGATACGCCACGTTCCGGTCGATCCGGTTTTTGGGATGGTGACGGCGATGTCGTATCCGCCGCCCTGATCGGTCAGCGTTTCGGTGCTGAAAACGGCGCCGTTGGGCCTGAAGACGGTGAACGCCAGTGGAACCTTCGGAATCGCCGCGCCCTGGACGGTCCGCAGCAAGGCCAGGATGCTGGCCGTGCCGCCCGGCCGGTAGGTGTCGCGGTCTGGGTAGAACAAGACGCGCCCGGCAGGGATCGGCGTCGCGTCCTGCCGGGCATCCAGACTCAGCATCGCGAAATCGCCGGACTGGCCATAGGCGAAAATCGCCGAGGGCGTCTCGCCGCCGGCGCCGCGCAGCGCGTCGCCTTCGAAGCGGACAAAGCCGTTGTCGTCAGCATGGCCCCGCGCCAGCTCGCGATTATTCCGCCCGATCAACGCGATGTCCGTTCCGGTCGCGGCATTCGCCGTCGACAGCGACCGTACCCAGACGGTCAGGCTATCGACGCCGCGATACGCCGCGATACCGATATCGGAAATCAGGAAATATTGCGTCGGCAACAGCTCCGCCGGGTCCGCGGGCACACCGCTTCGATGCGCGCTCGCGACATAAATACCGGGCTTCGGCGTGCCGATCGCTTGCTGGACGGGCACGAACGTCACCGCGTCGTGGTTGGCGTCAGCCTTTGGTTCGATCGTTCCATGCCAAATATGCTCGCCATGTGTCGGCGCGAATGTCTGGAGGTCGGCGGCGGTCAGCGGCGACCGAAACCGATCTGCCGCGATATCCGCGTCGTCGATACGGAACAGATCGATATCGATCTTCGGCACGTTGACGCTGCGGATCGGCAGGCCGTCATTGCCCAGTCGCGGCAGCAGGTCGCCGCCGGCCGCGGCGAAGTCGAATTCGGGCGGCCGGTTGGGAATTTGTATCCGGAACACGGCGTCCGCGGCCAACACGCCCGAAACGCCGGGCAGGCCGGATTTCAGGGTGATTGTATAGCTGTCGCCGAAAGTAAAACCCGTGACGCAAAGCCGGTTGTTGCGCGGCACCGCGCTAAGCTTCGTCTCCGGTTCGGCGCCGATAAAGGATTCCAGCGGCATGTCGGGCCGGCGGGCGACCGTTTGCGACAGCGTGAAACAGAGAACGGGCTGGTCCTGGTTTGCGGCAAGATCGAAGGCGCGAACGACAAGCGGCGTCGGCGCATCGGGGGTTTTATTGGCGCCGTGCGCAACGGCAATCGGCAGAAGACACAGCAGCGCCAGAACAAGCTGGTGCCGGAGCCTGACGCTGAACACCGCGCGCATTCCGAAATCCCGCAGAATCAGGCAGGCGCAATGCCGGCCCTCTCAGGGGCTTGTCTTAGCAAAGTTGCGCGCCCGGCTCCAATACCGGGATATTTTCAGGGGCCGGTAATTCCGGCGCGCAGATGGTCGCGCCCTTTTGGCGAGATTTTGCCGGCGATTTCAATCACCATGTCCTGGAGCGCCTGGCGAAATTCCGCGGAATAACCATTCGTCTTGGCAAAGGCCGCGCGCGTGTCGTCCGTGCTGAACGATTCGGCATGGACCAGGGTAGCCGCCGCCAGCGCCGATTGCCGGTACAGGTGAAGTTTGTCCTGAAGATCCTGGCGATGCGCGTCCAAAACGGTCTGAGCGATCGCGCGGTCGGCGTCTGGAAGATCGCGCACCAATATTTCGAGCCGTTGCTCGAAATTCATCGGTGGCCGGTGATGGAACTGCAGGCCTAGCTGATTTCCGGCAAGGAAGAGGTTGATCCCGACCGAAACGATCAGGATGACGACCAGAAGCCCGACTCCGCGTGACAGTTTCACTGGCCGCCAATCGAAAGGTCGATCGATGAAAATACCAGCCCGTCATCCGAATCGTGGTTCGCGTCGGTTTGCAGGACGCCGCCAAGCCCAACGGCAAATCCCAGGACACTTGCCATCGCCAAACCGGCGATCGATGGCCAAAGCTGCATCGGCGTCAAGGTGAATCCCAGCCAGCGCCCCATCCAGCTTTGCATCATGGGGTGAGCCGCGTTGACGATGCGCGCCTGCAGCATCGCGATATGGTTCGGGTCGAGCGCCGGGCCGGATACCGTCGATGCGGTCAACGCTTCATCGAACGTCCGCGCATCCGCCAGCGCCCGCGCAGCCGGGACCGAGGCGCGGGCCAATGCCAGCGCGTCGTCGCGTTCCTCCGACGGCCACCGCTCCGGCGTTGCGCCATAAGCATTGAGAATAGTTCGAAATCGCCCCAGCTCCACCTAACCCTCCGACAACTCTTGATAGACGCCCGACAAATCCTGCCTCAGCGCCCGGCGAGCCCGAACCAGAAGCGATTCGACCGCGCCCACACTCAACCCCATGATTTTTCCGGCCTCGATATTGCTTACCTCATCGAAAAAGCACAATGACAACGCGATCCGCTGTCGTTCGGGCAACCGCAACATCGCGACCGCCACCGCATCGGAAACTTGACGCTTATGGATTTGCACGAACCCATCGTCGGATTCGTCCAGCGGTTCCTCCACATCCTCCAGCGAGGTCGATTTTGCCCTTCGCTTCCGGTCAATCGCAAGGTTGACGGCGATGCGGTAGAGCCAGGTCGTAAAGCGCGCGTTGCCGCCGGCGCCCATCGGCCGCCACCGCGCTGCATGCGACCATACGCGTGCGAAGGCCTCCTGCGCGATTTCCTCGCCGTCGGCGCGCGATCCCATCAAACGTGTCGCCAAGCCCACGGTGCGCGCCAAATGGCGTTCCACAAGCCGCGCGAACGCGTGCTGGTCCCCGGTCGCGATCGCCGCCATCAGGTCTTCGTCGGATCGCGTGTCTTTCACCGGAAAACGGCTGACCCGTTGGTCCGGATGGGGTTCGGATCTGTGAATGGCGGCATTGGTTCGCATTGTCGTTCAGTCATTTGAACGGGACCCTGCTCAAAACCCTGCGAATAACCGACATCCGCAACATGCTGGTGCATTTTTCACCCTTGCCTACTATATCTAGCAGGCATACGATCAGGCCGTAGCGATATCGCACCCCAATTCACGGAGAGACACATGGAGTGGAGCAGCGAGCGGATCGAACAACTTCGATCACTATGGCATGACGGCTTGAGCGCAAGTCAAATTGCCACACATTTGGGGGGGATAACCCGCAATGCGGTCATCGGCAAGGCGCACAGGCTGGGCCTGACCGGTCGCCCCTCGCCGATCAAGAACCGCCCGGCAGGCGTTGCCAGGCCGCGTCCGGTTCGCCGTCCGCGTGTCGAGACGGCACCGGCCGCGCCGCGCGTGGTGGCCCGGCCGCCTGTCGCGCAACAGCGTCACATTGAGATTCGGCCGGCGCCGATCGAGGTCGAAGACGTCCCCGGCGCGACCATCCTGACTCTGACCGACCGCATCTGCAAATGGCCGATTGGCGATCCGCGCCATCCGGACTTTCACTTCTGCGGCCGCGCCTCGGCGGAGGGCCTGCCCTATTGCGCCGACCACGCCCGACGCGCCTATCAGCCGCCGGCGCGCCGTTCCGGCGAACATGGGGACCACGCGCACCGCATCGCCTCTCGCCGCTAGGCAGGGGCCAAAAACGTCAAATAAAAAACGCCGGTGGGGGAACCCGCCGGCGTTTTCTTTTGTGCGCAGCTGACGCCGAAAGGGTCAGCCGAGTTCTTTGCCCAGGCGGTCGGCCAAGGTGTCGAGGAAGGCGCCGGTTGTCTGCCAGGCCTGATCCGGACCGATCAGGATCGAGAGGTCCTTGGTCATGAAGCCGGCCTCGACGGTCGATACGCAGACTTTTTCCAGCGCATCGGCGAAGCGCACAACCTCCGGGGTCTCGTCGAACTTGCCGCGATATTTCAGGCCCTGGGTCCAGGCGAAGATCGAGGCGATCGGGTTGGTCGAGGTGTCCTTGCCCTGCTGCCACAGCCGAAAGTGACGGGTGACGGTGCCGTGCGCGGCCTCGGCCTCGACGGTCTTGCCGTCGGGCGTCAGCAGGACAGACGTCATCAGGCCCAGCGAGCCGAAGCCCTGGGCCACGGTGTCCGACTGCACGTCGCCGTCATAGTTCTTGCAGGCCCACACATAGCCGCCTTCCCACTTCATGCAGGCCGCGACCATGTCGTCGATCAGGCGGTGCTCGTAGGTCAGGCCGGCGGCGTCGAACTGCGCCTTGTAGTGCTTGTCGAAAATCGCCTGGAACAGGTCCTTGAAGCGGCCGTCATAGGCCTTGAGGATCGTGTTCTTGGTCGACAGATAGACCGGATAGTTGCGCTGCAGGCCGTAAACGAAGCAGGCGTGGGCGAAGCCCTCGATCGACTCGTCCAGATTGTACATGCCCATCGCCACGCCCGAGCCCGTGAAGTTGTAGACTTCGTGGGTGATGGCCTCACCGCCGCCTTCCGGCTGGAACGTCAATGTCAGCTTGCCCTTGCCCGGCACGCGGAAATCCGTGGCGCGATACTGGTCGCCGAACGCGTGGCGGCCGATGACGATCGGCTTGGTCCAGCCCGGTACATAGCGTGGGACGTTCTTGCAAATGATCGGTTCGCGGAAGACGGTGCCGCCCAGAATATTGCGGATCGTGCCGTTCGGCGACTTCCACATCTTCTTCAGCTTGAATTCCTCGACCCGCGCCTCGTCGGGCGTGATCGTCGCGCATTTGACGCCGACGCCGTATTTCAGGATCGCGTTGGCGCTGTCGGTCGTCACCTTGTCGTCGGTGCGGTCACGCTCCTCCATGCCCAGGTCGTAATAATGCAGATCGACGTCGAGATAGGGCAGGATCAGCTTGTCTTTGATCAGCTGCCAGATAACGCGCGTCATTTCGTCGCCATCGAGCTCCACAACGGGTTTGGCGACTTTGATCTTCGACATCGACTAACTTCCTCCGGCAAATGGCGGCCTCGCCGCTCGATCTGGACTTAAGACGGCTTCGCTAGGCCTGTTGATACTTATCTGGTGGGCCGCTGTTCAGCGGCGGGTTTTACGCGATACGCAAGGGGCGCCGCAAGGTAGTCAGAAATTTGCGCAAATCCCAGTGCGCAAATCTTCTATTCATCGCAAGTCGGCGACGATCGCGGGCAACACGCCGGCAACGTCCGGGACGGCCCGGTACAACGCCCTTTGCCGTTCATAGATGAAGTTTTCGTTCACCGCGCGCGCGAACATCGCCAGCAGCGGGTCCCAATAGCCGGCGGTGTTCAAGATCACGATCGGCTTGTCGTGTAGCCCGAGTTGCTTCCAGGCGAGCATTTCGAGCGCTTCGTCCAGCGTTCCCAGGCCGCCGGGCAGGACGACAAAGGCATCGGCCCGCTCCGCCATCGCGTGCTTGCGCAGGTGCATACTGTCGACGGTCACCAGTTCGGTCAGCGCGGTATGGCCAACCTCCAGCGCGGCAATGGATTGCGGAATGATGCCGATGACCCGCCCGCCCGCCGCCAGCGCCGCGTCCGCGACCAGCCCCATCAGCCCGTTGCGCCCGCCGCCATACACGGTGTCGATTCCATGCTCGCCGAAGGTTCGGCCCAACTGGGTGGCGGCATCGCGATAGCATTGCGCGACATCCGTCGTCGATCCGCAATAGACACTGATGGAAGAAGGTTTTGTCATGAAATTCGCTTGTTAACGGCGCTTGGTTCGGCGAGGTTGCTGCGTAACTTACGGACTGTATCCATTGAGAGGTTTGACCGCTATGCGATTTGGAAGTCGGACAATCGGCGTTCTTCTGGCCGGTGCCGTTATGATGGCGTCCGGCGGCTTTGTCGCCGCCGATGAGGCGCCTGCCGATATCATCAAGCTGCGCCACGACCGGCTGAAGGATCTGGGCGTCGAGGCCAAAGCCATCGGCGGTCAGGCCAAGTCCGGCACGCTCGACCGCGCGGTCATGACCGACGCGGCGAAGAAGATCGCGGCGACGGCGCACGAAATCCAGAACTGGTTCCCCAAGGGCAGCGGCCCCGAATCCGGCGTGAAGACTTTGGCGAAGCCGGAAATCTGGACGCAGCCCGCCGACTTCAAAGCTGCCGCCGACGCGTTCGCCCCGGCGGCAGACAGACTGGTCGAGGTTGTCGGGGCAGGTGACGCGGCGGCGATTTTCAGTCAGCTCAAGGAAACCGGCAAGACCTGTCACGAGTGCCACAAGACATTCCGCACCGATCCGCCGGACGAACCCCACTGATCCGGGCGACCGGTGCTGGACGCACGCTCTAACCGGGAGCCGCAGCGCCGCGTTCGCATTTGGGATCTGCCGACCAGGCTGTTCCATTGGCTGATCGCGGCGCTTTTCGGGTTTTCCTGGTGGACGGCCGCAAACGATCATCTCGATTGGCACAAGCTGTCGGGGTACGGAATCCTGACGCTGCTGCTGTTTCGCATCTATTGGGGCGTTGCCGGCAGCACCACATCCCGTTTCGCCGGTTTCGTGCGCAGCCCGCGCAGCCTCGCCGCATATGGGGCAAAGCTGTTTCGCCGTTCCGGGCCACCGGTTTTCGGGCATAACCCGATGGGTGGCTGGAGCGTTCTGGTTCTACTTGTCCTGCTGCTGGCGCAGGTTCTGCTGGGGCTGTTCGCGGTCGATGTCGACGGGCTCGACCCCGGGCCGTTCGGCGACCTGGTCAGTTTCGATATGGGCCGCAGGATCGCCCACTGGCACGGCAGGCTTTTCAATATTCTGCTGGCCTTCACCGGCCTTCACGTTCTGGCGGTTGCCTTCTATCTGCTGTATCGGCGCGACAACCTGACCGCGACGATGATCGTCGGCACGAAGCGCGTCCCCGCGGATGTCCGGGTTCCGCCGGTTCGCTTCACATCCATCTGGTGGGCGCTTCCCGGGCTGGCGATCGCGGCGGCGATTGTCGCCTGGATCGTGTTCGGGCATTTCTGATGCGACCGAATGGGCCTTGATCGAACATTCTCAGGGGAATATCGGTTACTCCTCAAGCGCTGTGCAATCCGCGCCGGCGAAAATCAACGTCGATCCGACATATCGGGGCAGCTCTCATGAATCGCAGTGTTTCGGGCCGCAAACTCCTCAGCACGATCGCCTTGCGCGGTGCGCTCCTTTCAGCGGCGATCGGCGCCGGCATTCTTGTCGCCCCGGTGTCGTCCGTCTTCGCTCAGGACGCCGCCGCGCCGGCGGCCACCCCGACGCCGGACGCTGCTCCGACCGCCGCCGCTCCGGCTCCGGCCGCCGTGCCGGAAGACCCGCTGGTCGCCAAAGGCAAATATCTGGCGACGATCGGCGATTGCATTTCGTGCCACACCCGCCCGGGCGGCGAGGAATTCGCCGGCGGTCTGGGCCTGAAGACCCCCTTCGGCACTATCTATACCGCCAATATCACGCCCGATAAGGACAGCGGCATCGGCGGCTGGAGCGAGGAACAGCTGGCGCGCGCGATGCATGAAGGCGTCGATGACGACGGCGACCATCTCTATCCCGCCTTTCCCTACACGGCCTACACCAAGGTGACGGACGAGGACGTGCATGCGATCTATGCCTATCTGAAGACCATCAAGCCGGTCAGCTATAACCCGCCGAAGAACGAGATGCCGTTCCCGTTCAGCCAGCGCGGCCTGATGGCGATCTGGAACAAGATGTTCTTCACCGCGGGACGCTATGAGCCCGATGCGAAGCAGTCAGCCGAATGGAACCGCGGCGCCTATCTGGTTCAGGGCCTTGGCCATTGCGGCGCCTGCCACACGCCGCGCAATCAGCTGGGCGGCGAGAAGACCAGCCTGGCGCTGACCGGCGCCGTCTATCAGGACGATATCGTCGATTCGGTGCATGAACAGGAGATCGTGAAGCAGGATCACATGGTCCGTGAGTGGTCGACGGCCAACCTGACCCAATCGCCGCAAGGCCTGGCCAACTGGTCCGCCGAAGAGATCGCGCAGTATCTGAAGACCGGCCATACCGACTATGCCGGGGCCACCGGCCCGATGGCGACTGTTGTCGCCAACAGCCTGAAAAATCTGACCGATGAAGATGCCAAGGCAATTGGCGTCTATATCAAGAGCCTGCCGGCCGCGGGTGTGGCGATCGATAAGAAGCCAAGCGCGGATCAGATGCAGAAGGGCGAGATCGCCTTTACCGTCCGTTGCGGCGATTGCCATTTGCCGACCGGCCTGGGCAGTCCGAAGACGGCGGATTCCGACCCGACGAAGGTGTCGCCGCCGCTGGTCGGCAACCCGATCGTCCTGGCGCACGATCCGCAGAGCCTGATCAACATCATTCTCTACGGCGCTCACGAATCGGTGTTGAACGACAAGGCATGGCCCAAGATGCCGGGCTTCGAGCTCGATTTCGGGCTTGGCATGGACGACGATCAGGTTGCCGCGCTGGCGACCTATGTGCGTAACAGCTGGGGTAATCAGGCGAACGCGGTCGATCCCAAGGACGTCGCCAAGCAGCGCTGAGTTAATGCATCGTCATTGCTGCGCTCCTCGCAATGACGACGAAATTGCGCGCTAGGGATAAATATCGACGGTGACGCCGTCGTCGACAAGGCGCCAGATCTCGTCGATGTCGCGGTTGTTGAGCGCGATGCAGCCCGCGGTCCAGTCTTTCAGCAGGTACTTCTTGCCTTCATCGTTGAGGACGTTGGGCTCGCCGTGGATCATGATGCCGCCGCCCGCTTGAACGCCATGCTCGGCAGCGCGGGCCAGGTCGTCTTTCTCGGGATAGGAGATATGGAGCGACAGGTGGTACTCGCTCTCGATGTTCCGGCGATCGATGAAATATACGCCTTCCGGTGTCTTGCCGTCGCCTTCTTCCATCTTCTGCCCGACCGGATGGCGTCCCAGCGCCACGTGATAGCTTTTTAAGATCTTACCGTTGCGCTTGAGTTGCAACAGGCGGGCCGATTTATAGACTTCGATCGTATCGGCCTTGGGCGTGGCATATTTCTCCCAGTCGGCGGCTGAGCTTGGGGCTGAAGGTGCGGGAGCGGCTGCCTCGGCGGATTGCCCTGTTACCAGAAGCATCCAGCACAATGCCGAGCCGGCTATGATCAGACGTCCTGCGTGAAACCCGACGGCGCGGGCGGTGTTCAGTTTAGGAATGGACAAGAATCCGGAAGAAACGTGCAGTGCCATGTTATTACGCTGTGCGAATCACTATCTTGTTCTTGTCTAACCCGATCCTGAGTTGGTTGTCATGATCTCCCGTACTCGCCTCATCGCCTCTGCGACAATTTTCGCGGGGATCCTTGCCCTGGGCTCAACCGCTGGCGCCGGCGTGCCTGGGGGGATTGTGGGCGAACCGGGCGTGCATCGGACGTCGGGGGACGACACGCTGCTGGATATCGCGCACGAACACGATGTCGGCTACGTCGCAATCATCGCGGCCAACCCGGTGATCGATCCGTGGGTGCCGGGCGCCGGGCGGGATATCGTCCTGCCTACTCAGCATCTGTTACCGGATGCGCCGCATGAGGGCATCGTCGTCAACATCGCCGAGATGCGGCTCTATTATTTTCCAAAGAAGGACGCGGTTCCGCAAACCTATCCGATCGGCATCGGCGACGAGGGCACAAGTACGCCCAACGGCACGACGCGGATCGTGCGCAAGGCGTCCAACCCGACCTGGTACCGGACGAAGAGCGAGATTGCGAACAAGCCCTGGGCGCCCAAGGTCGTGCCGCCAGGCCCCGACAATCCGCTGGGCGCTTATGCGCTGTATTTGGGGTGGCCGTCGGTCCTGATCCACGGCACCGACGATTGGCGGCGCGTCGGCCGGCGTGACAGCCGGGGCTGCATGGGCATGTATGCCGCGGATATCGAGACGATGTTCCACGAAGTGCCGATCGGCACGAAGGTCACGGTGGTCAACCAGCCGGTGAAGCTCGCCTGGGTCGATGACAAGCTGTATCTGGAGGTCCATCCCACGCCGCATCAGGCGAACCAGCTTGAGATGGACAATATCGACGATTACGAGGATCCCGCGGGGATCAGCAAAATGATTTTGGCCGCCGCCAAAGACTCCGCCAGTCGATTGGACTGGGCGGCGATTCGGCAAGCGGCCAAGGATCGCAGCGGCATTCCGGTCGCCATCACCCATTAGGGTTTTGGCTACGGCCTCCGCTTAAACCGGAAGGGCGCGGGCCTCGCGAACGAAGCCCGCTTATCGCAACTTATTTGTTGCGCATGCCTCTGCCGGTCGCATGGGACTGCGTCATGCTGGCCTGATCGGCGGCCTGCTGAGCGGCCTTGGCGGCGTCGGCAGCTTCGGCGGCGCTGTGAGCAGCGCTCTCAGCAGCCATCTTCGCGTCGGAAACCTGCTTGGCCATGTTGTCCATGGCGGCCTTGTCGGCCGACTGGGTGCAGGCCGGGACGACGGCCGTGGCGGCCAGCAGAACGGCGAGGGCGCCGAATTTGTTCAGGATGGTCATTTTATCCTCTTTTTCATTCCAGGGTGGCATTGCGGGCGTTTTGAGCCTCGTTGGCTCTATATAGCAACTAAATTGTACTGTAAATCCGATAAGCATTGGAAAAGCTGGGATTCTGCGCCTTTCCGGTGGTGCGGAGACGTTGTTTGGGGTTAACACAGGGTTTCGCAGACACTTGCGTGAAACAATATTTCACGCGGATAATGTCAACATTTGGGCAGGGGCATTTGTTCCGAATTATCTGAAAAATTTCCGTGGTTGTGACGGCGGCTGGTCTTGGGTGTGCTGGGCGAGGATTTGATTCAAAGTCGAGAAAATCCGCATCCACGCGGCTGCGTCACGCAAAACTCTGCCGATAGACTGCCGGGCTGAAGCCCACGACCAGCGAATTGCCGACAGCCAGCACGGGCCGCTTGATCATTGACGGCTGCGCCACCATCAGCGCGATCGCCTTCGCCTGATCGATTCCAGCCTTGTCCGCATCCGGCAACTTGCGGAATGTCGTGCCGGCGCGGTTCAGCAACTTCTCCCAGCCGACGACGCCCGCCCAGGCGCTCAGCGTCGCGGCATCGATTCCCTGGGTCTTGTAGTCGTGGAACGCATAGGCGACGCCGGCGGCATCGAGCCAATCGCGCGCCTTCTTCATCGTGTCGCAGGCCTTGATCCCATAGATCGCAACCGTCTCGTTGGTTTTCACGGCTCGTCCTTCGGTCGTTGCGGTGGCGTCAATACGACAAGCTTATAGTCGGGTCGCTCGGCCGGGGTGAAGGTGTGCTGCTCGAACACCAGCCGGCCGGCCTGCGGATGGTCGAAGGAGCGCAAGCCGCCTTCGCGTTCGAGCACCGCTTGTTCCGTCCAGGCCTGCGCGAAAAACGCGCTTTTGCCGTTCAGGTCATCCACCAACGCACGCATCCGTGCGTCGTGGAAGCGATGGCTGTAATCGGCGCGGAATTCCGCCAGAACGCGCCTTGCCCTGTTCTCCCAATCGGGCAAAAGCCGTCGCGCGGACGGCTCCAGGAAGATGAAACTGAGCTGGTTGCGCTGCCGGCCGTCTCCCAGCCAGTCCTGGAAAAGACGCGCGGCGGCATCGTTCCAGCAACAGGCGTTCCAGAACCGGTCGAGCGCGTAGGCCGGGCAATCGACCGCCTGCACCACCGCCCGTACCGCCGCCGGGGCATCGAGCTCCGGCGGCGGGGCCGGTTCCGCCGGGTCGCGGCGCCCGGCCAGGTCGAACAGATAGGCCCGTTCGGCGCGGGTCAACGCCAGCGCGCCGGCAAGCCTGTCCAATGTCTGGGGTGAGGGCTGAACATCGCGGCCCTGTTCGATCCAGGTGCACCAGGTGGCGCTGATGCCGGCCCGCACAGCCAACTCTTCGCGGCGCAGGCCCGGCGTGCGGCGGCGGCCGGGCTGCCCCTCGGGCTTCAGATGCTCGCGGTGCGCGCGGACGAACTCCCCCAGCATCCGGCGTTGGTCGATATCATCCATGGCACAGAATATACCAGGATAATCATTCATATTGTAACAGGATAATTTTTCGTCATCCTGCCGCCTTCACCAAGGAGGCAAAGATGGTCAAGGCACATCATTCCGTCGTCGAAAGCCAGTTCGGGCCGCGCGCGCAAGCCTATGTCGACAGTGCGGTGCATGCGCAGGGCGAGGATTTGCAGCGCCTGAACAGCATCGTCCGCGACGCCGCGCCGGACCGGGCGCTGGATCTGGGGTGCGGCGGCGGCCATGTCGCCTATGTTCTGGCGCGGCATGCCATGGCGGTGACGGCGACCGATCTGTCGCATGAGATGCTGGCCGCCGTAGCCGCGACCGCGCGGGCCAAGGGGCTATCCAATATCGAGACGGTAACCGCGCCGGTCGAGGACCTGCCGTTCGATGACGGCGTATTCGATTTCCTGGCCTGCCGCTACTCCGCCCATCACTGGCGCGATTTCGAGGCCGGCCTGCGCCAGGCGCGGCGCGTTCTGAAGCCTGGGGCGACAGCCGTTTTCATCGATGCCTGCGCGCCGCGTGCCGCGCTGTTGGACACCCATCTGCAGGCAGTCGAGCTGCTGCGCGATCCATCGCATGCCCGAAATTACAGCACGATCGAATGGACCGCCTCGCTCGGCCGCGCCGGTTTCACCATATCGGCGATGCGGACCTGGCGGCTGCGCATGGACTTCGCGGTGTGGACCGCCAGGATGCGAACGCCGGACGTTCACCAGACGGCGATCCGCGCCCTTCAGACAGTTGCTTCTTCCGAGGTCAAAGCGCATTTCGCGATTGAGGGCGACGGTTCCTTCATGCTCGATATCCTGATGATCGAGAGCGCGGCAGCTTAGGCTGCCTTGCGGACCGGCTTCGCCGACGCGCCCTCCAGATTCAGCAGAAGCGCCTTCGCCTCCAGCCCGCCGGCGAAGCCGGTCAGTTCGCCGGTCGAGCCGATCACGCGATGGCATGGGGCGACGATCGAGATGGGGTTCCGCCCGTTCGCCGCGCCGACGGCGCGCATGGCGGTGGGCTTGCCGATCTGTTGCGCGATCTGGGCGTAGGTGCGGGTCTCGCCGAACGGGATGGTCAGCAGCGCATGCCAGACGGATTTCTGGAAATCCGTGCCGGCGAAATCGAGCGGAAGATCGAACGCCGAACGGCGGCCGGCGAAATAATCTTTCAACTGCCGCTCGGTTTCCAGAAGCACCGGATGGTTGCCGTCGCGCCCGACGATGTTCAGGCGCACCCGCCCCGGCCTGTCATTCTCCCACAGGATCGCCACCAGGCCGTCATTCGAGCCGACCAGCTTCAGCAGGCCGACTGGGGACGGAACGGTTTTGAAGACATAGTCTCTCGCTGCGTCATGTTTCCGATCGGTCATTCCGGGCCTCTTTCGTCAAAGGTTCGCATCTCACGGAATAGAGTGAGATGAGAATCTGACATGAACCGGGGGAGCTGATGGTTCAAGAACGCGTGAAGCGTCGTGCAATGTTCTTGCGTCAGCTTTCTTCTGCCTCCCGGCCCAGACCGATCAGCGCGGCGAGGACGCGGCGAGCCACTTCGACGCCCTTTTCGCCGACGCGTTCCAGCAGGACGGTGTCGATCTTTTCCCGTGCCGCGGTTTGTACGGCAGCCGCTGCCCGTCCGCGTTCGGTCAACGTCACGGTCAGTTTGCGGCGATCCTCAGGATCGACCGTCCGCTCCAGATAGCCGCGCATGACAAGCGCATCGACCAGTTGGCCCGCCGACTGTTTCGACACGCGCAGTTCCTTCACCAGCTGGCTAAGCGGCACATCGCCGGCGCCCAGCGCCAGACCGCCGATCACATAGAGGCCGTTGCCGGGAATGTCGTCATAGCCCGCCGCGTCGAGCGCCTTGCGCATTGCCACGCCGTAGGTGTTGCGGGCATGCCGCAGCAGGCCCGGCGTCGGCGTTTTTTCGTACCAGGGTGCTTCATCGGGCATCGCCGGTCTCCATGGAATTGGATCGTCGCCACGGAGATCAAAATATCGTACGGACTCTTGATAGTAAACACTATTTACTATCAATAATTCGTACGATCCTGCTCATCCTTCGATGAACGCCAGCAGGTCGGCGTTGATGGTTTCGGCCTCGGTCGTGGGCATGCCGTGCGGGAAGCCCTTATAGGTTTTCAGCGTGCCGTTTCTCACCAGCTTTGCCGACAGCGGGCCGGAATCGGCATAGGGCACGATCTGGTCGTCATCGCCGTGCATGACGAGCACCGGCACCGTGATCTTCTTCAGGTCCTCGGTGAAGTCGGTCTGGGAGAAGGCGACGATGCCGTCGTAATGCGCCTTGGCGCCGCCCATCATGCCCTGGCGCCACCAATTCCAGATCACCCCCTGCGAGACTTTCGCGCCGGGCCGGTTGAAGCCGTAGAATGGCCCGGCGGGCAGATCGTAAAAGAATTGGGCCCGATTCGTGGCGGTCTGTGCCTGAAGCCCGTCGAAAACCGCCTTGGGCAGCCCGCCCGGATTGGCTTCCGTCTGCACCATCAGCGGCGGTACCGAGCTGATCAATACGGCCTTGGCCACCCGGCTTTCACCGTGCCGCGCCAGATAACGCGTGACTTCGCCGCCACCGGTGGAATGGCCGACATGCACCGCGCCCTTGAGGTCCAGATGCGCCGTCAGCGCCGCCAGGTCGTCGCCGTAATGGTCCATATCGTGGCCGTCGCCGGTCTGGGTCGAGCGGCCATGGCCGCGCCGGTCATGGGCGATGACGCGGAAGCCCTTCCCCAGAAAGAACATCATCTGCGTATCCCAGTCATCCGCCGACAGCGGCCAGCCATGGCTGAACACGATGGGCTGGCCGGTCCCCCAATCCTTATAGAAAATCTCGACGCCGTCCTTGGTGGTGATTGCCGGCATGTCATCGATCCTTTGCACGAGAGGGAGAGGCGACGATTAGATGGGCGGCAAAAGGGGCAACACCAGTCTTGACGAGCGGAATTTGCGCGCTGGGGTGGACAGTTTCGGTAATTACCGAATTTAATCGTGCTGTTACCGGGATGGGCGCATCATAGGCCGTATACGGTAACTCAGCGTCGCCGGGGTAGAAGGGGATAACCCATGTGGATGCGCATCGTCGGCGGGTGGCTGTCTGCCGCCGCACTTTTGGCCGGCACGGCGGCCGCGGCGACGCCGCCCGGCGGCGTCTATGCCATCGTCGATGCGGTGTCGCCCACGCAGGACAGCATCGCAACCCAGGCGCTGAACACGCCCGGCGTCGACGGCCTGTTGATCCATCTGCGCTGGAACGCGATCAGCAAAACAAAGGAGCAATATAACTGGGCGTCGCTGGACCGCGTGGTGAAGCTGGCGACGGCGGCGAACAAGCGGTTCGAGATCGGCATCGTGACCGGCGGCGCGCTGCCAGGCTGGGTCACCGCGCCAAAGCCTGCTGGAATGGGCGCGAAACACGCGACGTTCTATGTCGATGCCAGCGTCGCCAACGGCTGCACCTGTTTCGTGATGGCCGCGCCCTATGACACCGCCTATCTGGCGGCGTTCGGGAACATGATGCGGCAACTGGCGCAGCATCTGCGCGCCACCAAAGCCTATAACCGGCTGGGTATGCTGAAGCTGGACGGCATTGCGACGACGACGGATGAGCTGCGCCTGCCGGCCGTGGATACGTGCACCGGCGGTCCGGGAAAAAACGCCAATTCCGTGAAAAGCTGGCAGGGTCTCGGCTACACGCCTTCCAAGGTGGAAAGCGCCTGGAACACCATGCTGCAGCAGTTCCTGAAGCATTTTCCCGACAAGTCGTTCGATATCGGTTTCATCGGCATCAACGCCTTTCCCGGCATTGAGGCGAATGGCACGGCCGCGTCGACCAAGGGCCGGGCGGAATATCTGTCATCGCAGTTCGCCGCGAAGCTGATTGCCGATGCGGGGAAAGCGATGCCCGGCCACCTGGCGGTCGGTTTCGATTCTCTGGTGCTGAGCGTACCGCCCGGCACGATGTCCTATCCGAAAAGCATGCGTGAATTCATGGCCGCTGCCGCTGGCGCGAATGCACGGTTGGGCTGGCAGACAAACGAATTGCTGGGCAACTATCCCGGTGAGGGCGCCGCCTGCCGCGGGACCACTCCACAAAACGCGGTCGCCTGCACCGGATCGGCCCAGTTCCGGGCGATGCTGTTTCGCGGCATCTATCCTGAAGGCGAGGCGAACACGCCGCCGGCCAAGCAGGGGGTCTATCTGGAACTGTTCCCGCAGAACATCGTCGCCTACCCGAAAGCCGTCGCCACCGCCCATGCCAATCTGGCGGCTTGGGGCGGCGAGTGAGCCACGTTACGCGGCCGCTTACGTGCCCTTAACGAACCGCAGGATTTCCTGAAACAGCGGAACCCTGCCGTTGGCCAGCCCGCCGAAGACGTGGTTTCCCGGATGCCTGTCGTAAATGACCGGAGCCGTAACCTGCGGCGGGTTGGCCGCGCCGCTATTCGTCCGCTTTATCCCGACACCGGCGTCCTTCAGTGCGTCGATAAGGTCATCGGATTGCGAAATCGGCACCAGAGGATCCTGGATGCCGTGAACGACGAGAAGGGGCGGTATGTCGGTGGTGATATGGACGATCGGCGAGGCGAAAGCCTGAGATGCGGTGGCCGACATTCCGATGTTCCGGGTCAGATAACGCACGCCCTCGGGCAACAATCCCACGGTGGTCAGGTCGGTCGGACCGGAGATATCGACAACGAAGTCGGGCCGGTCGCTCTTGCCGGGCAGGAGGGCTGACTCGGCCTTCGGGTCCGTTTTGGCGTACACGGTGGTATTGGGGGCGAACGCCATGGAAAGGGCGACCTGTCCCCCCGCCGATAGCCCGATCACACCGACCCTTCCCGCCGGTCCTTTGCGCAGCCAGCGCAGGGCGAGTTGCGCGTCCTGCAGTTGTCCGGGCCAGTTTACCGTGCCGGCAAGCCGGTAATTCACCGCAACCACGTAGACGCCCCGCAAGCCGAGATACTTGCAGAGCGAAGCGACCTGGATATTTTCGTCGGTTCCTCCGATCCACGCGCCGCCATGGATCAAAATGAGGGCGGTTTTCGCGGTCGACGGGCCGCATGTTTCATAAGTTTGGTCCACATAGGGGCCGTACCAAGCCGCGTTGGCTGAAAATGACAGCGCCAGAATCGGCAGCGCTCCAAGCCATGCCTTCATTTCGTAAGGTCCTGTGTACGTTTCTTTTACCGAGATAGGTCGTAACATATAACGTGAGATATGTTACGGTTCTTGTGTCGGCGATGGCGTTTTTTTACTTTGCTTGCGGTCCCCAACGACCACCGAACGGTCTCGGGGGAACGCGAAACGCGCCAAGCCGTTGACAGCTTAGAATCGGTCGCGATTCTGGACCGATCGGAAGATCGCGGCCCACTCAGGCGTTTCCAACATCGAGGAGCGACAAATGGAGATGACCGCCCTGACCGGCTGGCGCAATTACGTGGCAACGCATGACGACCGCGCGCTGCGGAATCTGCTGCATCCCGAAGTCGTGTTCGAAAGCCCGATTGTTCACACGCCGCAGCGCGGGCGGGAGATCACGTTCAAGTACTTGTCGAGCGCGGCGAAGGTTTTGGGCGGGCCCGGGTTTCGGTTTGTGAATGAATGGCGCAACGACACCGGTGCGGTGCTCGAACTGCAGACGGAGATCGACGGCATCCAGATCAACGTCGTCGATATCATCACTGCCAGCAACGACGGCAGCCTGATTACCCACTTCAAAGTGATGGTGCGGCCGCTGGAGGCGATCAAATTGCTGCATCGGCTGATGGGCGAGCAACTCGCGAAAGGCTGATGCGAATCCTCGTCAGCGGCGGTACCGGCGTCATCGGGCACCGCGCCATACCCCGACTGATCGCCGACGGCCACGCGGTTACCGCTCTTGCGCGCAATGTGGAGGCGGCCGGGCGGATTCGCGCCCTGGGGGCGGCGCCGGTTTTGGCCGGCCTGTTCGATCCTGGATCGCTGCGGACGGCCATGCGCGGACAGAACGCCGTCATCAATCTAGCGACTCACATGCCGTCCAGCGCATGGAAGATGGCCTTTCGCGCTGCATGGCGGACGAACGACCGCATCCGGTCGACCGGTGCCTCGAACCTTGTCGATGCCGCACTGGCTGAAGGCGTGCCGGCATTCGTGCAGGAGTCCTTTGCTCTCGCCTATCCGGATTGCGGCGCGGACTGGATCGACGAAAGCGTGCCGTTGGCGCCGGCGGCCTATAACCTGTCGATTTTGGATGCCGAGAGCGCGGCCGCACGCTTCACCGCGCAGGGCGGGCGCGGCCTGGTCCTGCGTTTCGCCGCGTTCTATGGCTCTGACGCGATGCAGACGCGCACCTATATCGCCGCCCTTCGCCGCGGATGGGCGGCACTGCCGGGCTCACCCGACGCCTATCTGTCCTCGATCCATCATGACGACGCGGCGGCCGCGGTCGCGGCGGCATTGGATGCGCCGGCGGGCACCTATAACGTGACTGATGACGAGCCGTTGCCGCGGCGGGACTATTTCAACGCTGCCGCCGCCTTGCTCGGCCTGCAGGCGCCGCGCTTTCCCCCGCGGTGGATGACCCCGCTGCTGGGTGCGGCCGGCGAAACGATGGCGCGGTCGGTCCGGATGACCAACCGCGCGCTCCGCGCCGCCACCGGCTGGACTCCCGGATTTTCCAGCGCCCGGGAAGGATGGCGGGCGGTGCTGAACGCAACGGTCGTCAGGTAGAACCCCGCACCAGATCCCGGCTGCCCTGCATTGCGTCATCGCGGCGGGGCAGCAACAGCGGGGTGGCCAGCATGAGAACGCCGGCGATCGCGATTGCCGTGCGGGGGCCGGTGACCCCCGCCATCAGACCCCACAGGGCGATCGTCGCCGCGGTGGTCGCGTTGCCGGTGACCGTCCATGCCGACAGGGTGCGCGCGACCCGGTCGGCCGGGGTCTGGTTCAGCCGATAGGCGGCGAAGACCGGACTGAATACGCCGATGCTGGCGACCAGGCCGAACTGAACGACGACGACCAGCAGAAGGCCGGGCGTGCCGGGGCGGATAAAGGCCAGCGCGACCGACCAGCAGGCACGCAACGCGCCGGCGGCGAACATGATCCTGTGCTGCCCGAACCGCGCCACCAGCCCGGCGGAAAGCCGCGAGCCGATCAGGCCGCCGAGGCAGGGCAAGCCGAAGGCGAGGCCATACTGCCAGGGTGCGAACCCCAGCCGGCCAAGCATCAGAACGGCGAGCAGCGGCGCGGTCGCCATGATCAGGCTGTTGACCAGCAGGGTGTTGAAGAACAGCAGGCGCAGCACGGGGTGCGCCAGGATGAACCGCCATCCTTCCAGCAGGTCGCCGGCGCGGAACCGTCGCGCACCGATCCTTGGCGGGTGCGGTTCCGTCCCGCCGATCGCGCGAATGCTCAGTGCCGAAAAAAGATAGCTGGCCGCATCGGCTATGACGGTGACCACCGGCCCGAACAGGCCGATCGCCGCGCCGCCTAGCGGCGGACCAAGCGCGGTCGCGGTCCAGGTTGTGGATTCGAACCGCCCGTTCGCGACGAACAGATCTTCCGGCCGGACCAGCGCCTTCAGGCATGCGCCGCTGGCCGCCCTGAAGACGATATTGGCCGCGCCGACGACAACCGACACGGCGAGAAGCTGGACGAAGCTGAGCCAACCGAAGGCGAACGCGACGGGGATGCTCATCAGCGCCGCGAGCCGGGTCAGGTCCATCGCGATCATCACCGGCCGCTTGCGGCGAAATTCCACCCAGGGCCCCAGCGGCAGCGCGACCGCCGCCCCGACGGCAAGCCCGGAAGCGGCCAGCGCCGACACCTGGGCCGGCCCGGCATGCAGCACCAGGATGGCGATCAGCGGCAATGCGTCGAAGGCGATGTAAGTCCCGAACGTGCTGACCGCGAATGAGGCCCAAAGCCACCCGAACCGCCGCCCCAGCGACCGCCTGCCCGCCATGCCTGAATGCTCCGAATCGGAAACCCGACCGTCCATCATGCATAGAAGCCTCCCCCGTTCGATGGGTGAAGGCTTCTATGGGTGCGAGCGGCGGCCGGCGATCAGCCGCAGCCAGGGCGCCGAATGGACGGCGCTCATCAGCAGATACATCGGGACCATCCCGCCGAGGAGTGATCGGCCGCCCCCTGCCCAGCACAGAGCATCGGTCGGGCCGCTGCCATGAATAGCGGTCAGCAATGCCATAATCCCAAACGCGGGCGTGGCCGCGAGGCACAGGCAGTCGGCAGCGCCGAGGGTGCCGCACTGCATCGGATCAGTCCTCGTCTTTCCGGAAGGCGGCCTCTCCGGCGTCTGACACCGCGACCCATTTCGGGTCGGGCGCGGCGCCGGGGACATAGCTGTCGTTCCAGTTCCACCATTTATACGGCCGGCTTTGGGGATAGCCCTCCGGCGAGTCCTCCCACTCTTCCTGACGGCCCAGCGCCGTCATGTCGAGATAGCTCCAGACCGTGCCCATGGCCTCGTCGCCGCGGCCGTTGATGAAATAGGTGCGGAAGATGCGGTCGCCGTCGCGGATGAAGGCGTTGTGGCCGTGCCATTCGTCTACCCCGAAATCGGCGTCGAAGCTGTCGGTCATGGTGTACCAGGGGATATGGTCCCAGCCCATTTTCGCCTTCAGCCGTGCGATATCGGCCTGCGGTGCGCGCGAGGCAAAAACCAGGGCCGTGTCGCGCGCATTCAGATGGGCCAGGTTGGAAACCTGGTCGGCGCCCAGCGAGCAGCCGATGCAGGCATGCTCCGGCCAGCCATGCACGCCGGGTTCGAAGAAGGCGCGGTAGACAATCAGCTGCCGCCGCCCCTCGAACAGGTCAGCCAAGCTCTTTTTGCCGTCCGGCCCATCGAACGCATAAGCCTTGTCCACTTCCATCCACGGCATCCGCCGCCGCTCGGCGGCCAGCGCGTCATGGGCGCGGGTCATCGCCTTCTCTTTGACGAGAAGCTGCTCGTGGGCCGCGGCCCACGCCTGCGTCGATACGATCGGCGGTATCTTCATTGCGGTCATCTTCGATCCTCCTTATGCGCGCGATCAGGCGGCGACTTGTTCGTTGCGGGCATAGTCCGCCATCTGGTCGCGGAGAGCCCTTTGGAAGGCGGGCCGCGCCTCACAACGTTTGACGTAGGCGTCGGTCGGCGCGAACTCGGCCAGCAGATCGGTGTGCCGCACAAACCGCAACACCGTCGTCATCAGAATGTCCGCCGCGGTGAAGCGATCCACCAGGTAATCCCGCCCGTCGAGCCAGCCGGACAGCGCGGCCAGCCGGACCTTCACCGCGTCCACGGCGCCGGGCCGCCGCAGCTTTGCCCACTGCTCCTCGTTGTGCTGAAAATCCACCGCGAGCAGGTTCTGAATCGGAGGCTCGACCGTGTTCAAAGCGGCGAACATCCATGTCAGTGTCTCGGCGGCGCACCGCCGGTCGACCGGCATCAATATGTCGGAGTCCGTGGCGATGCGGTGCACAATCGCGCCCGATTCGAAAAGACCGAGGCCGTCCGCCTCGAAGGCCGGGACCAATCCAAAGGGATGCTTCCTGCGGTATGCGATTGCGTTTTTATCCGCAAAATCGATCAGGCTGACCTCGTAAGGAAGTCCGGCCTCCTCCAGCGCCCAACGCACGCGCAGGTCGCGAACCAGACCCTGGGCGAATGGTGGGACCCAGCGGAATCCGGTGATGGTGATGTTATCCATTGCGTGCGTCTCCTTCCGTTGCGCTGTGTTCGGCTGAAAGTTCGGCGATGCGTTGGACGACGCCCGTCCAGCCACCGCTCATGCTGGTGAAGGCGGTGTCGTTCCTGGGCAGTTCGAATCCGGAATGAACCAGGCGCAGCCGGGTTCCCACGCCGACCTTGGTCAGGGTGAATGTGACGACGGTGTCCAGCCGCGCGCCATAGCGCCCGTTATTGCTGTCGTCGCCACTGGTCCACGAGTAGGTGAGGCGCTCGTTCGGAACAACCTCCAGAACCTCGCACCGGATCTTGCCGTCCCAGGCGCCGGCGGGGGTGGTTTGATATGTGAAGCAATTGCCCTTCACCGCCTCGAAACCTGTCGGCTGCATCTTCAGCCAGCGGCCCATCAGTTCGGGTGAGGTCAAGGTTTTCCACAGGATCTCGGGTTTGTGCGGCAGCACCTCATCGACGACGATCTCCCGGGCCTGGGGCTTTTTCGCGGTGGCGTTCATGGATCGATCTCCTTCAACAATGTTCTCAGATTGGCGAACCGGTCGCGCCAGAACACGGCGTAGCGGTCCATCCAATCGACCAGGGGCGCGAGGCCCTGCGGTTGCACCCGGTAATAGACGTTCCGGCCCTCCGGCCGCTCAGTGACCAGACCGGCCAGCTTCAGCGATTTCAGATGCTGCGAGATGGCGCCCTGCGTCACCCCGCTGCCCCGCGTCAGCGCGCTGACGGTGATCTCCTCGGAATTCACCACCCGCTCGAACACGGCGCGCCGCGTGGGATCGGACAGGGTGCGAAGGACGGTGTCGATGGCTTCGGTCTGTGTCATGAAGGATACATTAGTAATTGCTAATGCATTAGTCAAGGCTAATTCATTTGTCCTTCGTGTCGGCGTCATTGCGAGCGCAAGCGCGGCAATCCAGAGAGCCTCTCGCCCAGTGCCATCCAGGTGGCCCTGGATTGCCGCGTCGCTACGCTCCTCGCAATGACGAACCTCAAGGGATCTTCAGCCCCCATTCAGGCCGCACATGTCACCCCGCCTTGCCCGATGTCAGCAGTTCGAAGGCGCGGTCGACTTCCGGGCTGGGGGCGAAGTCTTCGATTTCGAAGAGCTGACGCAGCTCCAGCGCGCTGCCCTCGTTAGACGGGCAGCGCAGCGCCCAGGCGATGGCCTCCTCGCGGGTCTTGGTCTGCCACAGCCAAAAGCCGCCGATGACTTCCTTGGTTTCGGCAAAAGGGCCGTCGATCACCATCGCTTTGCCGCCGGGGAATTCGATGCGCGCGCCCTTGGATGGCGGCGCCAGCCCGTCGCCGGCCAGCATCACGCCGGCCTTTACCAGCGCCTCGTTATATTCAGTCATCGCCGCGATGGCCTCGTTCGAGGGCATGGCGCCGGCTTCGTAGTCTTTGAGGTTGGGGATCATGAACACAATGAAACGCATGGTCGAAACTCCTTCAGGTTCGGTCGGGAGCGGGAAATTCCCGCGCTCTACAGACACGACGAACGGATGCGGACAGGGCCGACATTACCCTTGCAAAGTTTTTTGCGCGGAGCACGGGCGGGGTGGCACAGAGAGTTCACCGCCAAGGCGCCAAGAACGCCAAGGTCAATCCAAGGTTCTGATCCTAAAAAGAATTTAATCTTTTCATATTCTTGGCGTTCTTGGCGTCTTGGCGGTTAAATTCAGGGAATGCTCATGCCGCACGGCGAGATGCCGGGGCAGATCGCTCTGTTTTGAGAAATACCTTAAGGCGCATCCTCGATCGACTTGAACGGCTGCGGCAGTTTTCCCGCCGCCAGCAGGTCCGCGAAGATCTTCAGCCCCGCCGGCTCGTTGCCGTTCAGGTGGACCAAAACGATGCCGCCCGGCGTGGCGCGCGCCGTTTTCGCCAGCCAGGCGTCCGCGCCCAGGACGATCAGGTGGTCGGTCTGCATCGCCTGCATCGTCGTCGGGCTGGAGATCAGGCCGGGAAAGCGGAAGAAGACGGAGGGTGTTTCGCCGCCCGCGATCAGCAGCCGCTCCGTATCCAGAATTTCCTTCTGGATATCGACGCCCGGCATCAGCAGGAAATTGACGGCCAGCGGGCGGCCGGGGACGAACGGGTGGTCGAAGGAATGGTCGACCCAGGTGATCTTGAGCACCCCCGCGTGCTCCTGGCCGCGCAGCCAGGCGAAGTCCGCCGCGTGCCGGGTCAGCCATGTGCCGGAGATCGACAGCGCGACGGGTTCGGCCGATCCGGCGGTTTCCAGTTTCGCGAGAAACACGCGGTCCAGCGGCCGGTGGCTGGGGCACAGGTCGCCGGTGACGAAGGATCCGGCGGCCGTCGCCCCATGCACCAGCCCGCCATTGACGATCACCGGCGCGGGTTTCGCCGCGCAGGACGCCCGGACGGCGCGGATATAGCGTGTGTCCTTCTGTTGCGCGTCGTCGGTGTGGGTGCAGGACCAATCCCGTTCGCGCTCCAGATGCGTCGTCAGCATGGCGGGATCGACGGTCAGAAGCATGGCCGTGCCGTCGACCGTCATGCGCCGGATGGCGAGACGCGGCGGGCCGTCCGCCTGCCGGCATTCCTGGAAGACCGGCCGGTAATCGCCCACCTGCGCCGGGGGCTCCGCATGCGCGGTCAACGCCGCAATTGCGAGCAGCGCGGCCATGAACCATGATCCGGGCCGGCGAACGAAAAAGGTATGCGCGATCATGACCGAAGGGTTGGACAGGGACGACAGCCCGAGTATCGCGGTTTTCGACGACACGGCAAATAGCGGAGCCGAATTCGTCGCCGCGTCGCTCGCCGCGGAGGTCGCGGCCGGCTTCGGCCCGCCCAATGGACAGCCTTTGTCGATCGTCGCCAGTGCCGGCGATGCGGTGGTCGGCGGCTTGAACGGCGCCACACATTGGGGCTGGTGCTATATCCGCCACCTGTGGGTCCGGGCAGACTGGCGCCGCCGGGGCCTGGGCCACCGCCTGCTGGCCGAGGCCGAAACCCGGGCGCGCGCGCGGGCGTGCGTCGGGCTGTACGTCGACACTTTCGACCCCGGCGCGGCGGCGTTTTATGAGCGGGCGGGGTTTGCGCGCTTCGGCCGGATCGATGATTTCCCGCCGGGCCATGCGCGGGTGTTTTTGCGGAAAATTCTCTAGGAAACCCCACTCACGCTCGAACAGAGTCAATTACTGTATGAGCGACTTTAGTAAGCCCGAATATTTCTCTTTCCTAAAATTGTACCGGCCAGCGCCGTAGGCGAAATAATATTCCATTTCCAATTGCCAGTATTCTTCCGGTGAAATAGGGTGTCTGTTCGCCGGTGACGGTGAACGACAATTGCCCAATGAGCGGAAGGAACCTGACATGTTGGCGACTTTAATCGGTCAACGCATGCTACGGCCCATGCTGGGCGTGCTCGTCGCGGCCTGCTGCTATGGCGCTGCTTCCGGCACTGCCGCCGCCGCTGCCGCCGGCGTTTGCGTCGATGACGGGTCGCCCCTGCCCGCCGCCTGCACCAAGGAAATCAGGGTTTACAACAACACCCCCGGTCCGCTCTGGGCTGTCATCCAGGGCAGCATCCAACTGACCGACGCGCTGGGCGGCTGCACGGTCGCGGCCAAGGGCGGCGGCGATGTGTGGCTGCAGGCCGCGCTGGGCAAGACGGATCAATGCCTTGCCGTCAAACACGACTATTACATCTTCATTAATCCCGTCGCCGGCATTCCCAAGGGCGGCTTCGTTTCGATCAACGTGCCCTGGTGGTCGAAACAGACCACGGCGGCCGACCGCTATATCGACTGGTGGCGCGGCGGCCGCGTCATCCTGTTCGACGACAAAACCGCTTTCAATGAGATCTATAAGGCGCAAAATGGCAGCGCCGTCACCCTGGCCGGGGGCTCGCCCAAGCCGGCCTGCAATCAGATGGCCGGAAATGTCTGCAACAACGTGTTCCTGTACCAGGTCAAACCCGCGACCGGGATCAGCGGGCATCTGCCGTTCCAGCTGAACGAATACACCTTCGCCGATGTCGCCAAGGTGACGGACAACGGCACGAAGGGCGGCGGGTTCATCGGTTTCAACCAGGGCTACAACGTCTCGAACGTCGACCAGATCTATCTGCCGCTGGCGATCGAACCGGTGCGCAAGCCGGCCGATGTCGGTTACATGGGCACCACCCTGTCGGTCGCCGATTTCCGGAAGCAACTGAACGGCTTCGTCAAGAACGGCACCGCCTGGCCGGTCTATAACAACCCCACCGTCGGCGGGACCAAGGAATATCCCAACGCCGGCGTCCGCGTGCCGTCGGCGCAGCTTGCGTTCGCCTATTACATGAATCCCGGCGTCTTTCCCGACGGCAAGACGCCCGAGATGCTGCCCAAGACGCCGCCGCCGCTGGTCCAGGGCATGATCGACCAGTGGAACAACTGCACCAAGGCGTCGCCGGTCGGCTGCCCGCAATCGGCCTATTACAAGGCGGTCGATACGGTGTTCCTGGCCAATTACAAGCAATACGCCGCGACCTGCGACAAGATTCCGGACTGGCTGAAGCCGGTGAAGAACAACCCGATGAAGCCGAAGGACGCGGCCTATCTGTTCTTCATCTATGGCTGGGTGCCGTTCAACGTCGCCTGCGCCAACGCGGAACTGCCGGTGGCCGACAGCCTGCCGCCGGGCAGCCACGCGATCATCGATTACAACCAGATGCAGTATAATTAC
Organism: Alphaproteobacteria bacterium; assembly: GCA_965276835.1. Taxonomy (GTDB): domain Bacteria; phylum Pseudomonadota; class Alphaproteobacteria; order BOG-932; family Roseiterribacteraceae; genus BOG-932. The sequence continues at coordinate 3,667,039 of OZ255631.1, read as the reverse complement.
GAGACGCTCGGCCAGAAGCCGCGCTGGTTCAATCCGTATACCCATCTGATCCACGCGGCGTTCGACGACGGTGGCCTGGATGCCAGCGCCTATGCGTTCTCGATCGACGACCATGCCAGCTATCTGAACAACAGCGGCATCAATGTTCCCGGCGGGCTGATCTTCGCCGTCGGCGGTCCCAAGGGGCTGGTCAACGGCAAGCCGCACGCGCCGCCGATTCCCGAGGCGTTCGCGTGGTACGACTTCTCCATCGGCCTGGGCGCACCGGCCAAGGACGGGGCGTATTGGACGAAATACGGCCTGTGCAGCCAGACAGCCGACGTCCCCTTTCCCGAGGAATTCAAGGGACGCGCCTTCGTGCTGGGGATGAGCCCCTCGACCACCACGATCGACGCGCAGCACCCTTGTCCGGTGACCTTTGAGGACAGCAAGAACCGCAAATATCAGCTCATCATCCTGAAAGCCGCCAACCCGGGCGTTAAGCTGCCGCAGACGCCCATCTGGCCGGCCCATGAGGTGAAACCGCCGAGCTTTTTCGATCCCAAGGTGCTGAAATGCCCCAACAAGGCGGGCTTCGTTCTGCCGAAGAATTGGTGCAACGACCTGAACCAGGTCTCCCGGCCGCAGACAGGAAAAGACCCTGGATTTTACACCATCGGCGCGCCCCCGCCGTTGAACTGAAGGGGCGGCCAAGGACGGGGTCTGGCGGGCCGCGCTGGATGATCGGGCTGGAATTATATTGCGCTCCTCTCTATATGACCATCTAACTGGTCAGGAGCGCGATCATGAATTCAATCAGCCTTGCGGACGCCAAAGCGCATTTGAGTGAGCTCGTCGATCGTGTCGAGGCGGGCGATTCGATCGACATTACGCGTCGTGGCAAGCCGGTTGCCCGGCTCACCTCCGCCGCACAGCCACGTGCACGCGTCGACAAGGCCATGCTCCAGGCCCTTACCGCGGCGATGCCGCCACAGGCGCAGAGCGCCGAGGACTTGGTGCGGTCGATGCGGGACGGCGACCGCTACTGATGCTTTATCTCGATACGTCGCTGATGGTCGCGGCGCTCTTCAATGAAATCGCGACCGTACGGGTGCAAAATTGGCTTGCCGGGCAAGAGCCCGCGCGGTTGTTGATCAGCGACTGGACCATCACCGAGCTGTCCTCGGCAATGGCGATCAAATTGCGCACCGGCCAGATCACGCTTGAACAGCGCGCCGCAGCCCTATCGACGTTTAACAAGCTGGCGACCGCCAGTTTCACGGTGCTGCCGGTGACGGGCAGCGATTTCCGAACTGCTGCAAGATTCGCCGACCAGCACACCCTGGGGCTGCACGCGGGCGACGCGATTCACATCGCTATTGCATCGACGCATGGCGCTATCGTGTACACGCTCGATCAGCGGCTCGCTGACGCCGCGCCGGCGCTCGGTGTGCCCGCGCAATTGCTCATGTAACCGAAGGTTGAGCGGCGCAGTTCTGTCCCGCGCAGGCTTTCGTGCGGTTGAAGGCAAGTCGGTTCGACCGTTAGACAGTATCGTGCCGGTCCGCGCTTTTGACCGGCCACCGATTGCCGCCAGGATTTCCACGTTGAGCGAAATTATCAATCCGTCAGAACAGGCCGATCGGTCGCGCTGGGCCGACCTGCGCGCGGATGGGCGGCTGCCGCGCTTTCTGCTGATTTGTTTCGCCGTCTGGATGAACGCGTCCGACACGCTGGTCACCGCGACGATCATGCCCAGCGTGGGGCGCAGCCTGCAGGGCTATCAATATTTCAGTTGGGCGGTGGCGGCCTTTCTCGTGGGCGCCATCTTCGCCGGCACCAGCGCGGGCTGGATATCGGAGGTTCTGGGCCTCAAGCGGGCGACGATCCTCTCGGCCGTTGCCTTCGCCGTCGGCTGCACCTTGTCGGCCACCGCGCCGAACATGGGGTTCTTCCTTGCCGGACGGCTGATCCAGGGCATCGGCAGCGGCTGGATTTCCGGCCTGGCGATGGTGGCGATCGCCTTCCTGTTCCCGCAGCATCTGCTGGCCCGCGTGTTCGGCGCCGTCGCCGCGATCTGGGGCATCGCGACCGTGCTCGGCCCCCTGCTCGGCGGCATCGCGGCGGAGATCGGAAGCTGGCGGGTCGTGTTCTGGCTGTTCGCCGGCCAGGCCGTGCTTTTCGGCTGGGCGGCGGCGCATCTTCTGCGCAGCGGCATCGTTCCGCAAACCGGACGGCGGGTTCCCTGGGCCCAATTGGCGGTCCTGCTGGCGGCGATCCTTGCCCTGGCGCTCGCCGACGTCGCGGGCAGCGTGCCGTCGATGCTGCTGGCCGGCGCCGTCGGCGTCGCCCTTCTGGCGGTGTTCGTCCGCATCGACGCCCGGGCCGCGGTTCGCCTGCTGCCGCGCGACGCGGTGAACCTGAAAACCGTCGTCGGGCGCGGTTATGCGGCGATGTTCGGGCTGACCACGGCCAGCGTCGGCCTGCTGATCTATGGCCCGGCCCTGTTGCAGCAGCTCCGGGCGTCCTCGCCGATCGAAGGGGCATATCTTATCGTGGCACACGCGGCCGGCTGGTCGGCCATGGCGATCTGGGTTTCGGGCCGGCCCGAGGCGACGATGATGCGCTGGATCAGGATCGGCGTGCTGGGCATCGCGGCCGGCCCGATCCTGCTTGCCGTAACGATGCCGACCGGCGCACTGCTGCCGATCATGGCGTCGGCCGCGACGATGGGCGTCGGCTTCGGCCTGTCGAACGCCCTTCTGAACCGCCGGGTCCTGATCCGGCTTGCGGAGGAGGACCGCGCGACCGGCAGTTCCGCGCTGATCGCCGTGCGCCAGGTGGGGGAGGTGATCGGCGCGATCGTCGTCGGCGCCACCGCCAACCTGACCGGCTTCGCCCAGGGGCAGCCGATGGACGCGGTGCAGGGCACCGCCTTCTGGGTTTTCGCATCCGGCATCCCCTTGACCGCGTTTGGAACGCTGTGCGCCTGGGCCATGACGCGCCCGGACGGCAAGGGGTGAAGGGCGAAACTTTCCTCTTAACCTCGCCCTTCGGGGGAGGGGGCTGTAGGGAACTTTAGCCAACGCCCTGATTTTATTTCGGCCGATAAAACAGCGCCCTTCCCGTCGGGACAAGCTGCAGAAGAACGTCGAAATCCCCCACATTCGCCGTCAGCACCACCAGCCCAAGCCTTTGCGCGTGCAGGAACAGCACGCAGTCCTTAAGCGCCCGCAGCCGGCCGTCCTTCTCATAGCCCTGAATCCGGCACAAAATCCCTGATAGCAAGGCCGCCCGTCCCAGTGTTTCGGCATCCGGCGTGAACACGCGATGTGCGGGCATGGCCTTGATCTGCTTGCCGATGACCGCAACGGCGGCGGCTGTGCGCGGGTCCGCCGGGTTCAAGACGCCGACGGTGTTCATCAGTTCCTGAATGGCTACCGTCGAATGGTTGACCTGGCGCTGCGCGATCAGGTCGTCCAGCAGGCGCGGCGTGCGGTCCTGCATCTGGTCGATATAGACGCAGGTGTCGAGCAGCAGCCCCTGACCGGCGATCCGGGCGGCATCGATGAAGGGCAGGTCCGCATCGTCTCGCCGGGCGAGCGTCTTCCCGGGATCGAACCGCGCCCAACGCCGTGCGGCGTCGAAATCGAATGTCACTTTAGAAGCCGAGCTTCAGGTCCGGGTCGACGGTGCCGCGCGATTGCTTGAAATCCGCCGCGAAATTGTCCTCCAGGGCGATCGAGGCCAAGGCAAAGACGATCAGGTCGGTATCGTTCTGAATGCCCGACAGCCGCTTGGCCTGGCTGACCAGCGCCGGGCTGACCCGGCCGCCGATCCTGCCGTTCTTTTCCATCAGAAGGCCGGACCGCTCGGCCGCCTGCATCACGGCCTCGACACGGGTAGGGCCGGCAATGAATGGAGCAGCCTCCTCGTGGGCGACGACCTTCGGTGATTTGGTCACGGCGACGTCTCCGCGTTCAACAAAATTCGAATTTGTTAAACGTAGCCCGATGTTCCACGATTTTCAATGGCGTTGACAGGTTCAGGCGGTCCTCCCACCTTTCATTAAAGGGCTACGCGAGACGATCACGTGATGAAACGCATCAACCACAAAAACGGGCACAGCGCCTTCCTCGGCATCGCCGTCGGCGCGGCCCTGCTGGCCGGCATGGGCGCCGCTTACGCCGATCCGCCCACGGATCGCACGCCGTGTTTCTTCATCACCCAATGGCGCGGCTGGAAGTCGCCCAGCCCCAACGTGCTCTATCTCGGCGTCAATATGCATGATGTCTATCGGGTCGATCTCAGCGCCGGGTCGCGGATGTTGCGGGACCCGACCGTCCATCTGGTCTCCCGCTCCACCGGGTCGGCCTCGGTTTGCTCGGCGCTCGATCTGCAGTTGGATGTGGTGGACGACATGGGCGGTGGTGGCCGGCTTGGCGGCGGCATGCGGGAGCCCTTGATCGCCTCCAAACTAACGAAGCTGACGCCGGAGGAAGTCGCGGCGATCCCCAGGCAGTTTCGCCCGAACTGAGGGCGGGCGCCGACCGGCTCCGCTGGCGCCCTAGGCTGCAACCAGCCCGCGCCCCGCATACACCACCAAATTATCCAACGTCCGCGCCGTCCCCACATCCACGCCCATCTTCACGAACTGGTTCAGTTCGGCCGCGGAGCGGCAGGCGATCTCGACCGTCATGTGGGTCTTGCCGGCTGTGTCCTTCAGGACAACGCGGCCGGTGGCGCCCATCGCCTCGAAGGTCAGGCGGTCGGGCGGCGATATCTCGCTATAGGTTCCGGCGAAGGGCATTTTCGGGTGGCTTTTGCTGACGAATTTGAACTGCCCGCCGGGGCGAAGGTCGATCTCGCATATCGCCAGCGTCTCGCCGGCGGCGTCCCACCAGTGGGTCACATGCTCCGCTTGCGTCCAGGCCGCGAAAATCTCGGCCGGTGCGGCGTCGAAAACGCGAGTGAAACGGATTGTGTGGGTGGTCTGGTCGATAGTTAGGCCGGTTCTGGGGCCACTCCCGGCGGCGGTTTCGGGTTGCGAGGGCATGTCACGTCTCCTGCTTTTTCATGATGGCGAGATGGGCGTCCAGATTGTCGAACCTGGCCTCCCACTGCCGGCGGAACGGCTCGATCCAGTCGGCGATATCTTTCATGGCGTGCGGCGTCAGCCTGCGCGGCCGCCGTTGCGCATCGCGCCCGCCCTCGATCAGCCCGGCCTTCTCAAGAACCTTCAGATGCTTTGAGATTGTCGGCTGGCTGAGGCTAAACGGCTCCATCAACTGCGAGACATTTGCCTCGCCCAATGCCAGCCGCGCCAGAATCGCGCGCCGCGTGGGGTCGCCCAGGGCCAGGAAGGCGCTGCTCAACCGGTCGTCATGTCTCTGTTCCATCGTCATTTAGCTATATAGCCAAATAGCGATTTATAAGTCAAGCAGCGTTTCGCGGGCGGCTGCGTTCACCAAATCCTGGGGGACGGTCGAGGTGCGTCAGCCGCCCGGCCGGTGCATGACGAGGCCGACGATTGCGCCGATGAACAGCAGGAGGCAGACGGTCGACTGGATCAAAAACCCCGGCAGACGCTTCTCCACGGCAACGCGGTAGCCGATGAAATAGACGACACGACCGCCGATCCAGACGAGGCCGAGTGCCGCGGCGGCGATGTCGTTGAGGTAGATCGCGCAAAGCCACAGCGGCAACAGGAAGGTCGGCATCCATTCGAGCGTATTCTGATGCACGCGAAAGATGCGTTCGAAATCGGGATTGCCGGTCGTGGCCGGAAGCCTCACATCGAATTTGCCGCGCGAGACGGCAACCCGCGTCGCCAGAAAGAAATAGAAAGCGACGGCGAGCAACGTGACGCTTGCGGTGTAATACGGCATGGCGGTGCCTCCCCTTTGGATTTACGTTAACAGCTGGCTTAAAAGGCGCTTGCGCCGTTCAGGCCTCACTTTCACCCCAAAACCACCCGCAGCGTCTGCGGCCCATTCGCCCAGACCACCGGGTTGAGGTCCAGCGTGTAGCCCGGAGCGAAGGCCATTCCGGTGACCCGGTTCATCAGCGCGTCCAGCGCATGAAGGGCCTCCATCCGGGCAAGCGACGCGGCCGGGCAGATGTGGGGGCCGGCGCCGAAGGCGAGGTGGGCGCGGCCCCGGTCGCGGCCGGGCTTCAGCGCGTCGGCGTCGGGCCACACGGCCTCGTCCCTATTCGCGGAGGCGAGGGAGAACAGCACGCGCTGCCCCGCCTTGACCGGCGTGCCGTCCAGAACCGTGTCGGCGCGGCAGTTGCGGGCCAGGATCTGCACCGGGGAATCGAGCCGCAGCACCTCCTCCACCAAGGCGGGAATCAGGGCGCGGTCTCGGGCCACCTCGGCGAACAAGGCCGGGTCCTCAGCCAAACGCAGCAGCAAATTGCCGATCAGGTCGCGGGTGGTGCCGTTGCCGGCGATGATGAAGAACATCATCTGGGTCTGGATCGCGCGCACGCCGAGCGCCGCGCCGTCCACCTGGGCGCGGGTGAAGCGGGCGATGATGTCGTCGGGCGCGTTTGCATCGGCCCTGCGGGCCAGGATGTGGCCCTCCAGATAGGCTGCGAACTCGTCATGCAGATCGACCAAGGCGGTGTTGGCGCTGGTGGCGGAACCCTGGCGGTCGAGCAGCTCATCCGTCCAGCGGGCGAAGCGGTCGACATCCTCCATCGGCAGGCCCAGCAGATAGGCGATGACCGCGCTGGGCAGGCGCCGGGCCAGGCCCTGCATCAGCTCCGCCTCGCCGGCTGCTGAGGCCATTGCCACCGTTTCGTCGACGAAGCGTTCGGCCAGCGTGCGGATGAATTTTTCGTGCCGCGCAATGTCGGTCAACGCCGACAGGAAGATGCGGCGGACCTCGCTGTGGCGCGGCTCCGGAATGCCGGCCAGGATGATGTCCTCCTCCGCCAATGCGCCGCTGTCGGAGAAAGTGCCGGCGAAATTCTCCACGGCGCGCACCCCGTCGGCGGTGGCTTGGTGGCTGACGGCCACCATCTCCCCCGTCGGCAGGCGATGCACCGGGCATTGGCCGCGCAGGCGGGAGAAGGCGCGGTAGCGTTCGGCCGCGTCGCGGCTGAAAATCTCGTTCGGCGAAGCCGTTTCGCTTGCGGCGGTCATTGCGCCCCTCCCCCCAAGTAATCGACGATTGGCCGGCCGATTGGACCGGCATTTCGCTTGGGGGATTATCGGCGCCGAACTGGGGCGATGTCACTACGGTTTCGCCGGAATCGCTATTGGAACGCACGGAAACGTGACTGCAACTGGGGAAAAGCGGTGCGTGAACTGCGTTGGAATGTGAGAAAAACCCCAGCGAAGCACCCTGATTTATGAGCCTTCGTTGGCTCGCCTCCAGCTTGTAATCCGCTCCGTCGGAAAGAGGTCCCATTTACGGAATGGTCAGTTAAGGGACTGATTTTATTATCGATCACGGCGACAGGCGGGCCGAACGCAATCGCCGCGCCGCCCGATTTTTCTTGACAAATTGTTCTTTTTATGTTCTAGCTCTCGCCAATTGCGCTTTCCCGGGTCGCGCGATCGATCAAACAAGAACTCAGGTGACCGCTCTTCATCCCAAATCAGCCAGCTCGTGCAGCGGCCGGATTTCGATCTCGCTCGGTCCCGGCATGGGGTTGGGGCAGCGTTTCACCCAGGCGACCGCTTCGTCCATGTCCTTGACGTCCCACAGCCAGAAGCCCGCGACCAGCTCACGCGTCGCCGCGAAAGGCCCGTCGACGACCGTGCGGCCGGGACCGTCGAACGCAACGCGCTTGCCCTGCGAGGAGGGCGTGAGCCCGTCTGCTTCGCGCAGTATGCCGGCATCGCGCAGCGCATCGTTGAACCTGCCCATCGCCGCCACCATCGCCATCGTCTCGGGCGTGTGGAAGAAGCCCTTTTCGCTGTCTTCGGTCGCTTTCACCAAAACCAATACACGCATCGTCCGTCTCCTTGTCTTAAGCCGCCGCATCGGCCTTATATCGGAACGACGAACGCGGTTTCCCGAAACCGACAACGCCCTGGATTTTTTTTCGACGGTTTAGCCGCGGGACGCGAACGGCCGCTTCCGGGTCACCAAGCCCGACATTCGAGATCGCCGCCGAGCACGGCGCGAACCCCTGATTGCCGTCAGGCTTCGTCGAGCCGGTAGAATTCAACGTAAAAGCGCACCGGCCCAAGAGGCGCCACTTCATGAAGGATGGCCGGTTCGATCACGCCAGGCGGCGTAGACGGCGTGAGTACCGCATTCGATGAAGGCTGGCCCGGTTCGACAATTTTATAGGCCAGTCGGCCCTCGAGCACATGGATCAATGCCCAGGTGCCTCGCTTGGTCGTGTGGGCTTTCAGCAGTCCAACCGGGGACTCTCGGCTGGATAGACGATGCCGCCGTCGCCGCGTAGGACGGCTCCAGGCGTCAGGCTTGCTTCGTCGATATGCCCTGTCGCAAGGATGTGCATTGCACGCTCGCCTTGGCTGAGCAGGTAGTCGGCGATGATACGCCGATGGCAGCGCCACCAGACGGCCTCGGCGCACATGATCGCGCACCGGTTCCGGCCGCCAAGTTCCCGCAGGCGCGCAAGGCCTGTGGAGAAGGGTTCCGTCAGGGCATAATCCGCATAGTTCCGAAAGCCGCGCACCCGCCAATACGCGTTCGGCGACGGTTCGGCGCCGCGCGCCTTTCCGCGAAGGCCGCCAAGTTCCGCGATGTGCTCATAGCCGATCTGCCACGGTGCGAGCGCTTGGGGGAGGCTTTCACCGTTGAATTGCGGATTGGTCCGCGACCGCGGCATCGATCGTACGTCGACGACCAGATCGACGCCCGATTCCTGGAGCAGGTCGGCGAACTCGACGATCGTTCTCGTGGAATGACCTATGGTGAAGAAGATGTTCGTGTTGGCTCCTGGGCCGGTGGGCGGTAAATCAAACATCAAATAGATATAGGGATCTCGAATTCCCCATGGGGTTCAGATGAGCACATCGACCTATGTCATACGCGGCGGTCTGGCCGGCCGGGAGCGGCTGCGGATTTTGGCGCGTGTCATGTGGCCGACGACGAAGGCGCTGTTCGAGCATGTCGGCGTTGCCGATAGCGTGCGCTGCCTGGATGTGGGCTGCGGGGGCGGGGACGTGACCCTGGAGCTCGCGCGGCGCGCGCCGAACGGACACGTAACGGGAATCGACCTCGACGAGGCCAAGCTTGAACTCGCGCGGAGCGAACAGGCGGCGGCCGGCATTCCGAACATCGCATATCGCCGGGAAGACCTGTTTGAGACGCCACGGGATGCGGCGCGTTACGACCTCATCTATGTGCGTTTCGTCCTCACCCATCTGGACGCCCCTGCCAAAGGCCTGGCCGCGCTCCGCGCACGGCTCGCGCCGGGTGGCGTGATCGTGGTCGAGGACATCGATTTCTCGGGACATTTTTGTTACCCGGATTCGCCCGCCTTCAGGCACTATGTCGCTCTCTATGCCAAGGTCGTCGCAAGCGGCGGCGGCGATCCCAATATCGGGCCGCGTCTTCCCGCGCTCATGGCCGCCGCCGCGTTGACCAACATCGGCATGAACGTCGTGCACCGGCGGGCATATCCGGCGAGGCGAAGATGGTCGGCCCGATAACGCTGGAGGCGATCGCCGACTCCGTCCTGAAGGCCGGATTGGCGACGCGTGAGGAGTTGGACAAGACGGTCGACGATCTCTACGCGTTTGCGTCTACCGACGGTACGCTGCTGAGCATTCCCAGGATCATCCAGGCCTGGGGGCGCCGCTATTAAGTCAACGATCAGGGGAGGAAAAGATGAGCGACGCCGACGAAATCGAGGCGATCCGGCAATTGAAATATCGGTATTTCCGGTTTCTCGACCAGAAGCGCTACGACGATCTGGAGGAACTCCTGCTCCCGGACTGCACCTTCTCGTACCATTCGGGAACCTATACCTACCCGAACCGCGTCGCGGCGGTGGCCTTCCTGAAGGAGCGTATGCACAAACCGGAGTGCCTCAGCCTGCATCAAGGTCACCATCCCGAGATCACGCTGGTGAGCCCGACCGAGGCCACCGGCATCTGGTATCTGCAGGACGTCGTCTTCTTCCTGGACGACCGCACGCGCCTGGAAGGCAACGGCTGGTACAACGACCGCTATGTGAAGGTTGGGGCCGATTGGAAGATCGCCCACACCGGCTATGACCGCAGCTTCGAGGTCACGACGAAGCTGCCGGACGACGCGGAGGTCTTCAACGGCTTCGCCGAAGGCGGCGCGTTCCGGGCTGGCGCTGGATTCTAGGAAACTATTTGGGAAATTCGGCCGAACCGCTTCTATCGTCATGCCCGGTCATGACGGCAAATCAGAGGTTGTCGCCGAAATAGGTCAAAGAGATTATTGAAACAGGGAAGGATCGATTATGGCTTTGTTGGATGCGTTTCGGCTGGATGGGAAGGTTGCGATCGTCACCGGGGCGAGCCGGGGAATCGGCGCCGGGATCGCCGCGGCTCTTGCGGAATGCGGGGCCGATGTCGTCATCGGCGCGCGCAGCGAGGCCACCCTGGCGGAGGTCGCGACGCAAATCCGGGGACATGGCCGGCGCGCGGTCGCGGTGCCGTGCGACCTGACGGATGTCCGGCCGATGCAGGATCTGGTCGACGCGGCGATGAATACATTCGGCCGGATCGATATCGTGGTGAACAATGCCGGTGGGACAGGGCCGGCGCCGTTCCTCTCCGAAACCGCCGAGACCTTCGAGGCGGCATTCCGCTGGAACGTCACCACGGCGTTCGAGCTGACGCGGCTGGCGACACCCCACATGCTGGAACGCGATGGCGGCTCGGTGATCAACATCGTCTCGGTCATGGGGCAATTGGCCGATCGCGGCTATTCGGTCTACGGCACGGCCAAGGCCGCCATGATCCAGCTGACCCGCCTGAACGCGGCCGACCTCGCGCCACGCATTCGCGTCAACGCGATCGCACCGGGCGCCATCGCGACAGACTCGCTGGCCGGTGTGCTGAAGAATGAGGAGCTTGAGCGCCTGATGGTCCAGGGAACGCCGATGCGGCGCCTCGGACGGGTCGAGGACATCGCGCTGGGCGCGGTCTACCTGGCCTCGCCGGCCTCCGGCTTCGTCACCGGCAAGGTGCTGGCGATCGACGGCGGCATCACTTTTCCGAACCTGTCGCTGAATCTGCCGGATTTGTGATCGGCAGCGACCTGCCGCGCGTCAGTCGCGCGATAGGGACAGCCCCGCGAGAAGCGGCGCGTAGGCGGCGAGCCTGCGCGATACGAACTCCGTAAAGAGCCGCACCCGCTTCGTCTTGCGTGTCTCCCCCTGTGTGAGAAGCCAAACCGTTCCGTACATGTGCAGGTCGGTACCCGGCACCCTCACCAGCAGGGGGTCGGCATCGCCAATGAAGCACGGCAATGTCGTGATCCCGAGCCCTTGCCGTACAGCAGCGATCTGCGCCTCGGCGTCCGTCGTCCTGAACGGAATCCCCGTGATGCCAACCTCACCCTCGCTGGCCCAGTCCGGGATTCCATGAATGCTGATGACGATCCACCGGATGGGATCAGGCGCGCCCGCACGCCACGCGGCTAGTCGATCGCGGGAGATGTAGACGCCGCCGAACAGCTCCGGTCCCTTCACGCCGTGAAGATTGAGCGGCAGGGTTTTGCGGTCGTAGACGACGCGGATCGCGACGTCGGCCTCTCGGTTGGTCAGATTTGCCAGCTCGCCGGACGACAAGATTTCCATCTCGATATCCGGATGCAGACGCGCGAAATCGGCGAAGTCCGGCATGAGCAGATGTGTCACGAGGGGTGGCGCCAGCGTCACCCGCAGAAGCCCGCGCACGCTTTGGTCGCGCCCGAAGACGCGCGTCTCCAGCAGGTGCGACGACGCTTCCATCTGCTCGGCGAACTCGAGAACCTCTTCACCCGCAGCCGTCAGGCGGTAGCCCGAAGGCAGCTTTTCGAACATGTGGACCCCGAGGCGCTCCTCGAGCTGGGCGATGCGTCGCAGCGCGGTCGCGTGGTTCACACCGAGGCGCTCGGCGGCAGCCCGCACCGAACCTCCGCGCGCGACGGCAAGAAAATAGCGAACGTCATCCCAGTCGATCATGGTGCAATCCCGCACCGCGCGGTGCGCCTTTCAAAGCCCACTCTAACACGCCAAGGCGCAGCGCGCGCGCGCACCGTAGCGTTCAATCATCCGGCTGGATCGTTTTCGCACCACCGATGTGCGCGCTTCCGCACTCAACGCCCGACCCCGGCAGCCCCATTTCGAGGTTCTCGGGATTTTCCCGAACAAGGAAGGATACGGTCATGAACAGACTGAATGGAAAGACCGCCGTAATCACCGGCGGCGCCACCGGCATCGGCCTCGCCGCGGCAAAGCGCTTCATCGCGGAGGGCGCCTTCGTCTTCATCTTCGGCCGCCGGCAGGAAGCGCTCGACGCCGCTGTCGCCGACCTCGGGGCCAATGCCCGGGCGGTGAAGGGCTCGGTCTCGGATGAGGCCGACCTCGACCGGCTTTACGCGGCGGTGAAGACCGAGCGCGGAACCCTCGACACCGTCTTCGCCAATGCCGGGGCGGGAAGCCAGCTTAAGCTCGGCGAGATCACCGCCAAGCACATTGACGAAACCTTCGACGTCAATGTGAAGGGTACGATCTTCACGGTCCAGAAGGCGTTGCCGCTGATGGGCAAGGGCGGTTCCATCATCCTGACCGGGTCGAGCGCCGGCACCACGGGCGCCCCGGCAATGAGCGTCTACAGCGCGAGCAAGGCGGCGGTGCGCAACCTCGCGCGGACCTGGGCGGAGGACCTGAAGGGCACCGGCATCCGGGTCAACGTGCTGTCGCCCGGGCCGACGGCAACCGAACTCGCGAAGGCAGCGCTGGGCGAGGAGGGCATGAAGGCTTTCGCCGCGATGAATCCCCTCCAGCGTATGGCCGATCCGGCCGAGATCGGGGCGGCCGCTGCGTTTCTCGCGTCGTCGGACAGCAGTTTCATGACCGCCAGCGAACTCGCCGTCGACGGCGGCCTGGCGCAGCTTTGACCCGCCGCGATCCCGCGTCTGGGCAGCACAACGAAGGACAGAACATCATGAAAAAACTTGAAGGCAAAGTCGCCGTCATCACGGGCGGCAGCAGCGGGATCGGGTTGGCCACCGCCAAGCGCTTCGTGGAAGAAGGTGCGCACGTTGTGATCACCGGGCGACGGGAGAAAGAGTTGAAGAAGGCTGCGGGCTTCATCGCGAGAAACGTTACGACGGTCGTGGGTGACGTGTCGCGCTTGGAGGACGTGGACCGGCTCTATGCCGTCGTGAAAGAGAAACACGGTCACATCGACATTCTCTTCGCGAACGCGGGCGCGGGGACAATCGCACCGCTCGCGGCAGCTACCGAGGCTCATTTTGACCAGACCTTCGATGTGAACGTGAAGGGGCTGTTCTTTACGGTACAAAAGTCCCTTCCCCTCTTCAGGGACGGCGGTTCGATTATCCTGACCTCTTCGGTCTCGAATGTGTTGGGCCTGCCAGGCTTCAGCGCCTATGCCGCGAGCAAGGCGGCTGTACGCAGCTTCTCGCGCGCTTGGACGCTGGAACTGAAGGACCGCAAAATCCGCGTGAATACGATGAGCCCCGGACCGACCGAGACCCCCGCCCTGGAGACAACGACGGGCCTTACCCCCGAGCAAGCCGAGCAAGCGGCCGCGCAGTTTGCGTCACAGGTCCCAATGGGTCGCAGGGGCAAGCCAGAGGAAATCGCGGCCGCCGTCACGTTCCTCGCCTCCGATGAAAGTTCTTTCATCACCGGCGTGGATCTCGCCGTCGATGGCGGCATGGCGCAGGTCTGACCCCGGCATTTCACAAGGAGAAATTCCCATGAGCATTGAGAAGAACATCCAGACCGTGAAGGACTTCTTCGCCTCGATCGGCACCGGTGACAAAGAGGGTCTGCTGGCGCTGGTCGCCGAAGACATCGCGTGGATCATCCCCGGCAAGGACTGGCCGCTGGCCGGCACGTATCGCGGACACGCCGGGCTGGCGGATTTACTTGAGACGGCATCCAAGACGATGGAAACATCCACGGAACCCCGCGAGTTCATAGCGCAGGGAGACCGCGTCCTGGTCGTCGGCTTCGCCAGGGGGAAGGTCAAAGCCACGAACAAGGCGTTCGAGGACGACTGGATCTTCGCCATCACCGTGCGGGACGGCAAACTGACGAGCATCCGGGAGTATGTCGACACGCAAGCACTGGCGCAGGCCGCGCGCGCGTCGAATGACCAACCGTAAAGGAGACCCCGATGTACGACCAATCCAAGCTATCCGAGTTGATCAGGTTCGCCCGCGTCGGTGCGGGCTCCACCGTGATCGACATATATCCAGGCGATGGCGACTGGACGCGCCTCTTCTCCAACACCGTCGGACCCGAAGGACGGGTCTACAGCTTCGTGCCGGCTGAAGTCGCCCACTTCAAGAGCGATCCGGTCGGCAGCATGCGGACGCTTGCGAAGGAGCCGGGCCGGGAGAACGTCGAAGCCGTGTCGGCGGACCTTGTGGCGATGCCGGAGGTCACGCAGCCAGCGGATGTCCTGTGGCTGCACCTGTTCTACCACGATCTCCACACCGCGCTGATCCAGGCCAATGGCGCGACGGCGGCCCAGTTCAATCGAGCCGTCTACGAGCGGCTGAAGCCCGGCGGATCCTACGTCATCGTCGACCACGCCGCCGCCGCAGGGGTGGGCACGCGCGACGCCCAGTCGCTGCATCGGATCGACCCCGCGTCCGTCCGCGAGGAAGTGGAGGCGGCCGGCTTCGTACTGGACGCGGAAAGCACCTTGCTCGCGAACACGGACGATCAGCACACGATCAAGCCGTTCGACGCCTCGATCAAGGGCAGGACCGATCGCTTCGCCTATCGGTTCGTGAAGCGCTGACAGGTGTCGGCGCCGACGTCAGTCTCCCTCAACCAGAACTGTCCCTCATTCCCGTGTCTCACTCGAAGGGTGCAGTCCAGGGTGCAGTCCACCAGTGCACTGTCACCGTAATTCCTGTCACCGCAATTCCACCGTAATTCCGAAAAAGAATCAGGGTCGGTTTACGTTTTCAAGCAACGTGCCTTTGGGAATTACGGTGACAGTGCACTAAAAGGCCGTCTTCGCTCTGACACCAGCACTGCAAGCCACCGTTTATCCTGCGCCAATTGAGTGCACTGTCACCGTAATTCGACCAATTTGTAAAGCGGCGAAATAGAGCAGCAAATGCGGATGTACCCGTTTGCAAGCCGGATTCAGGAGGTGATTCTAAATCAGCGGGTTGAATGGGAGGCACAAGAACCGCTCCCTCGCGAAAGAACTTGCCGCGCTCACCCTTAGAGAAATCGTATTCGTTCTTCATCGTTCGGTACCCTGGCGATATTCGCCAGACTCTATTTCCCGCCGAACCGGCAGGGAAATAGACCAAACTGTTGAATCGCAGAGCACAAGGCTAATGCCATATTCGCTCTTAACGGCTTCCACGATCTGTTCGAACCCCCTGGCTTGAGACCATTCGCGAGGCGTTTGGCCAAACAGCACCGCGCGCGCCTCGTCCCAGTGAACGCCCATCGCTGAGCGGTAGATAAAGGGGAAGGTTTGCGATCTTGGCCGAACGAACAAGGAGCCGCCGGCATCGGTGCCAATTTCAGCGATCTCCTCCTGCGTCATGCCCTCAGATCACTCCCACTCAATCGTCCCCGGCGGCTTCGACGTGATGTCGTAAACCACCCGATTAATCCCCCGTACCTCGTTGATGATCCGGGTGGCGACGGCGCCCAGGAACTCGTGCGGGAAAGGATAATAATCCGCCGTCATGCCGTCGGTGGAAGTCACCGCCCTCAAAGCGCAGGCCTGGTCGTATGACCGTCCGTCGCCCATCACGCCCACGGTGCGGACGGGCAGCAGAACGGCGAAGGCCTGCCAGATGGCGTCGTAGAGGCCGTGGTTGCGGATCTCCTCCAGGAACACCGTGTCGACCTTGCGCAGCAGCTCCAGCTTTTCCTCGGTGATGTCGCCGGGGATGCGGATGGCGAGGCCCGGGCCGGGGAAGGGGTGGCGGCCGACGAATTGTTCGGGCAGGCCAAGCTCGCGGCCAAGAACGCGGACCTCATCCTTGAACAGTTCGCGCAACGGCTCGACCAGCTTCATCCGCATGCGGTCGGGCAGGCCGCCGACATTGTGGTGGCTCTTGATGGTGACGCTGGGGCCGCCGGTGAAGCTGACGCTTTCGATCACGTCGGGATAGAGCGTGCCCTGGGCCAGGAAATCGGCGCCGCCGATGGCCTTGGATTCGTGCTCGAACACCTCGATGAAGGTTTTGCCGATGGCCTTGCGCTTGAGCTCCGGGTCGGTCAGGCCGGCGAGCGCCGACAGGAATTTGTCGGCGGATGACGAGTGGATCAGCGGAATGTTGAACTGGTCGCGGAACAGGCGCACCACCTCCTCCGCCTCGCCGGCACGGAGCAGGCCGTTATCCACGAAGATGCAGGTCAGTTGCGGGCCCAGCGCCTCATGCAGCAGAACGGCGGTGACCGCGCTGTCCACCCCACCGGACAGGCCGCATATCACGCGCGCGTCGCCCACCTGGGCGCGGATGCGGGCAATGGATTCGTCGCGGAAGGCGGCCATGGTCCAGGCGCCGTCGCAACCGCAGACGCCGTGGGTGAAGGCCTTGATCAAGGCCGCGCCGTGCGGGGTGTGCACGACCTCCGGATGGAACATCAGGCCGTAATATTTGCGCGCGTCGTCGGCGATGATGGCAAAGGGCGCGCCCTCGCTGGTACCGACGGTGCGGAAACCCGCCGGCAACTGGGTGACGCGGTCGCCGTGGCTCATCCACACCTGCTGCCGCCCGCCGACCGACCAGTCGCCGGTGGTCAGCGCGCACGGCTCCTTGATGTCCACGAAGGCGCGGCCGAACTCGCGCGTGTCGCCCATGGACACGACGCCACCCAGCTCCTGGCACATGATCTGCTGGCCATAGCAGATGCCCATGACCGGCAGGCCCAGGTCGAACACGCCCTTGGCCGGGGCAGGGGATTCGGCGTCCAGCACGCTGGCCGGGCCGCCCGACAGGATGATGCCCTTGGCGCCGAATTCCTTGATCCGCTCCAGCGTGGCGCTGAACGGGATGATCTCGCAATACACGCCGCTCTCGCGGACCCGCCGGGCGATCAGTTGCGTGACCTGAGACCCGAAATCCAGAATCAGGATGCGGTCGTGGTGCAGGGAATCGGCTTTTGTCGGGGCGTTAGGGGCCATCGTGGGTCCTGATTACTTGCGGGCGTCGCGGGGCATGGCGGCGAGAATGTCGATATCGGGCCAGCCCAACGCGGTTTCGTTGACAGTGTCGCCGAAGAACGGCTGTACCCGGTCGGTCAGCACGGTGCCGCCCAGATGTTGGTAGAAATCGATGGCCGGGCGGTTGGATGCAAGGGCCCACACCATGGTGGACTTCGATCCACGCGCCTTCAGCGCGCTGGCCAGCGCCGTCATCAGCCGGCCGCCGTGACCCTGCCCCTGAAAGCGGGGCAGCAAATAGAGCATATAGATTTCGCTGTCATAGGCGCTGAACGCCCCGCCGGGCCGGCCGCGCCGGCGTCCTGCCATGCCAAAGCCCGCAACGCCGCGTGCGTTGGCCAACACCAAAGTGAAGGACCGGCTGTCCACGCGTTCCAGCACTTCGCGCCAATGCGCGGCGCCCCACGCTGCCTCCGCCCGGGCCAGCGCCATGGGCGAAAGCTGCCGCGCATAGGCTGCTTGCCATGACAGGCGCTGCACCCGCGCGACCTGCTCCGCATCGGCCGGACCGGCCGGAAGAATGAAAAGCTCCATCGGCCCATCTTCGCCAAATCGGCGAGTCGTTCCAATGGGGTATTTCATGGGGCGCAACGATTGGCAGTGGCGCGCCTTGGCGTCTTGGCGGTGAAAGAATTTCCGCCGTCTCACGGCACGCCCTCATTGGGCTCAGCCTCAACCGCCGCCGCTGCCCGCTCGAACACGGCGGCGAAGAAGCCGTCTGTGTCGTGGGTGGCCGGGGTCAGGCGCAGATAGGGGGAGGAGGGAACCGACGGCCCGCCTTCGGGCCACACTGCAGTCTTCCACACGTCGTCCGACGGGATCAGCCTGAATTCGGGATGCGCGGCCAGAAAGGCGTCGGCATGGTCCTCGTTTTCCGACATCAGCATGGAACAGGTCGCATAGATCAACCGCCCGCCCGGTTTCACCAGACGCGCCGCGCTGTCCATCAGGCGCATCTGCAAGGGCAGCAGCTCGGCGATGCCGGGGCCGAGCGAGCGCCAGCGCTGGTCGGGGTTGCGGCGCCAGGTGCCGGTACCGCTGCACGGGGCATCGACCAGCACGCGGTCGAACTTGCCCTTGTGCCGCTTGATCCAGGGGTCGGTTTCGCCGGTGATCGGATGCGTCTGGATATTGTGCGCCCCGGCGCGGCGGAACCGTTCCTTGGCGCGCACCAGGCGGTTGGCCAGCACGTCGCTGGCGATCAGCCGGCCTTTGTTCTTCATCGCCGCCGCCATCGCCAGGGTCTTGCCGCCGGCGCCGGCGCAGAAATCCACCACCTCATGCCCCGGCCGCGCATCGACCATCAGGGCGGCCAGTTGCGAGCCTTCGTCCTGGATCTCGATCGACCCGTCTTTATAAAGCGGATGCGCCATGACCGGCGGCCGGCCCTTGAGGCGGATACCCAAGGGTGACAGGCGGCTGGCTTTGGCCGCGATTCCATCCGCAGCCAAGCGGGCCAGCACGTCGTCGCGGTTGGCCTTCAGCGCGTTGACGCGCAGGTCGATCGGCGCGGGCTGCTTCAGCGCCTCCATCTGGGGCAGGAACTTGTCGCCCAGCGCGCGGCGCATCTCCGGCTCGGCCCATTCCGGACATTCCGCGACCACCCATTCGGGCATGTCCTGATGTTCCAGCTTGCGGCCTTCCAGCCGCTTGGCGAGACCACGCTCGTCGAGGTTCAGTTGCGCCGGGGCATAGTCTGCGCCGGAGAACAGGCGCTGGACTTGTTCCATGCCGTACCCCTGGCCGATCATCAGGTCGGCCAGAACCAGCCCGGTGGGCGATGCTTCGGCCCCTGCCTTCTGCAACTGCCAGGTCAGGCGCGCGCGCCGCCGCATGGCGCGATAGACGGCCATCGAGACATCGGCGCGGTCTTTCGACCCGATGAAGCGGCGGTTGCGGAAATAGGCAGAGACCACGGCATCGGCCGGGCGCGGTGTGCCGTCGACCAGACCCAACAGCTCGATAATCGCCGCCAGGCGGGCGGAGGGCGTCATGCTCGGTTGCCTTTGGGAGCCCAGTTCCCTTTGGGGCCCCGGCTGCCTTTGGAAGACGGGCTGCTTACGGAATTTGTCACTCACTGGTGCGATAGTTCGGCGTTTCCTGGGTAATCTGGATATCGTGCACGTGGCTCTCACGCAGGCCCGCATTGGTGATGCGCACGAATTCCGTGTTCTTCTGCATGTCGGGGATGGTGGCGTTGCCGGTATAGCCCATCGCCGCTTTCAGGCCACCGACCAGTTGGTGCAGCACCGGTGCGACCGGGCCGCGATAAGGCACCCGCCCCTCCACGCCTTCCGGCACCAGCTTCAACTGATCGCGGACTTCGGCCTGGAAATAACGGTCGGCGGAACCCCGCGCCATGGCGCCCAGCGAGCCCATGCCGCGATACTGCTTATAGGACCGGCCCTGGAACAGGATGACCTCACCCGGCGCCTCCTCGGTGCCGGCCAATAGCGAGCCCAGCATGGCGCAGTCCGCGCCCGCCGCGATCGCCTTGGCCAGGTCGCCGGAATATTTGATGCCGCCATCGGCGATCACCGGCACGCCGCTGTCGCGGATCGCCTCGGCCACATCCATGATGGCGGTCAGCTGCGGCACGCCAACGCCGGCGACGATGCGGGTGGTGCAGATGGAGCCCGGGCCGATCCCGACCTTGACCCCGTCCGCCCCGGCGTCGATCAGCGCCTTGGCGCCGTCGCCGGTCGCGATGTTGCCGGCGACGATCTGCACGGAGTTGGACAGACGGCGGACGGCGGCGACGGTCTTCAGCACGCCCTCGGAATGGCCGTGCGCGGTGTCGACCACCACGACGTCGGCCTCGGCGTCGACCAAGGCCTCGGCGCGTTCGATGGCGTTGGCCCCTGTGCCGACGGCGCCGGCGGCGCGCAGGCGGCCCTTGGCGTCCTTCGACGCGCCCGGGTGCAGCTCGGCTTTCTCGATATCCTTCACCGTCATCAGGCCGGTGCAGCGATATTCGTCATCGACGACCAGCAGTTTCTCGATGCGGTGGGCGTGCAGCAGGCGCTTGGCCTCTTCCTTGCCAACACCTTCCCGCACGGTAACCAGATTTCCCTGGGTCATCAGTTCGGAAACGCGCTGGTTGGGGTCGGAGGCGAAGCGCACGTCGCGGTTGGTCAGGATGCCGACCAGCCTACCGTTATGTTCGACCACCGGCACGCCGGAGATGCCGCGCTCGCTCATCAGCTGCATGGCCTCCGCCAGCGTGGCGTCGGGGGCGATGGTGAAGGGGTTCAGCACCACGCCGGATTCGAATCGCTTGACCCGGCGAACCTCGTCCGCCTGGAGTTCGACGGACAGATTGCGATGGATCACGCCCATACCGCCGGCCTGGGCCAGGGCGATCGCCAGCGCGCTTTCCGTCACCGTATCCATGGCGGCGGATACCAGCGGAATGCCGAGCTTTATATTGCGGGTGAAGCGGGTTTCGGTGTTTGCCTGATTGGGCAGAACCGACGATGCCTGCGGCACCAGGAGGACGTCATCGAAAGTGAACGCGTCCCGGATGGGCATGGAAGGCTCCTTGGGTTCTGCCTGATCGGCGGTCCAGGGCGCTGACGCGGGGCAAATCGCGCGCGACTCCGTGGTGTCCGCCGTGAAATGCCGCGCATAATACACCGCCGCGACAGCATGTGAAGAAACGGTGACACAGGCCGCCATGCTCGAAACAGGCTGGACTTGATCCGGGCAGTTCTTTATACAGCGTCCGTCGATTGCTTGGGCTTTGGCCGAATTCCGATCGCACGATCAGGTTCTTTTGCTAGCGAGTTTGGTTTTTTGTCGGTTGGTTCAGCCCTGTTTCATCAAGTTCCACAAGTCCGAACTTTGAACGCTTTGGCGCCTCATTCCCACTGTGACTGCACTCGGGCCAGCAATGCGCCAGTCGCGCCGCATGGACGCGGGCGTGTTCCGTTCTCCATTTCCAAACATTCGATTTTTTTGACACGAAAGGATAGTTGATGGCGCAGAAGCTTTATGTGGGAAACCTTGCTTTTTCGATGACTTCGGAAGAGCTGGGCGAGATTTTCGGGGAGCACGGAAAGGTCGTTTCGGCCAAAGTGATCACCGAGCGTGAGACCGGCCGCAGCCGCGGCTTCGGGTTCGTCGAATATGACACCCCGACCGCCGGCGAAGCCGCAATCCGCGAGCTGAATGGCAAGAACCTGGGTGGCCGTCCGTTGGTCGTCCGTGAGGCCGAGGATCGCCGTGAAGGCGGCGGTGGCCCGCGCGGCGGCGGCGGCGGCGGCTTCGGCGGTAACCGCGGCGGTGGCGGTGGTTACGGCGGTGGTGGCGGCGGCGGCGGTGGCTACGGCGGCGGCAATCGTGGCGGCGGCGGTGGCGGTGGCTACGGCGGCGGCAATCGCGGCGGTGGCGGCGGCGGCCGTGACGACTTCGGCGGCGGCGGTGGCGGCGGCCGCTGGTAACAGCGCCCTCTGATACGTGATTAAGATCGACCGGCGTTCCGAAAGGGCGCCGGTCGTTTCGTTTCTGGATATATCCGATGCCTAAGAAAATCGACCTGATCGCGCGCGCAACCCAGACGGCGCGCAAGGCCTATGCGCCCTATTCGGCCTTCCATGTCGGCGCGGCGGTGGAGACCGAGGCGGGGGGTATCTTTGTCGGCTGCAATGTCGAGAACGCAGCGTTTCCGACGGGCGGCTGCGCCGAACGGCACGCGATCGCCGCCGCTGTGGCGGCGGAGGGACCGGAAATGCGGCTGAAGGCATTGGCGGTGGTGGCCCTGGACCCGATCGGCGTGCCGGTTCCGTGCGCGCCGTGCGGTTCGTGCCGCCAAGCCATCGTCGAGTTCGGCCCGACGGCGCTGGTCAGTTTCCGAACGGAAGATCACGCGGGCAATGACGCCGTGGCGACTGTTTCGGCCGAGGCCCTATTGCCGGGCGCGTTCAGCTTCCGACCGAATTAGGCGGTCTTTCGGAAGCCCTGGGCTACGACATAGACCTCGGCGGACCCAGCGCGGCTGGCCGGCGGTTTCACATGGCGGACCGTGGCGAAATCGCCTTTCAGCCGGCTGAGCAGATCCTTTTCCGAACCGCCCTGGAAAACCTTGGCGACGAATGCGCCGCCCGGGGCCAGAACCTCGGCTGCGAACTCATAGGCAATCTCGGCCAAGGCGATGATGCGGATATGATCGGTTTCCCGATGGCCGGTGGTCGGCGCCGCCATGTCGCTCAACACCAGGTCAGCCTCGCCTTCCAGCGCCTGTTTCAAAATGGCCGGCGCCTCATGCTTCAGGAAATCGAGATGGAGGACGATGGCCGGCGGCAACGGCCCCATTTCCAGAATATCCAGCGCGACGATCTTGGCACCCGAGGTCAGCGCCTTGGTGCGTTCGATTGCCACCTGGGTCCAGCCGCCCGGCGCGGCACCGAGGTCGACGATGCGCATTCCCGGTCGCAGCAACCGCAATTTGTCGTCCAGTTGCGCCAGCTTGAAGGCGGCGCGGCTGCGATAGCCAAGTTTCTTGGCTTCGGCGACGTAAGGGTCGTTCAATTGCCGCTGCAGCCAGATGGTCGATGCCAGGTCGCGCGATTTGGCGGTTTTCACCCGCACGGCCTTACCGCGTTTGCTGGGTAACGCGGTGCCGGATTTGTCTCTATCTGCCATGCCCTATAATGCCTGCTTCGGGCCGATCGGCCAACCCGACCGCAGGCCCACCGCCAAGGCGGCGTGAGATCGCTTACTTCACGATAAAATCAAAAGAACAATTATAGTTGCCATGATAGGTGGCAAATCCGTCGCATATCGCCCCGCCTTCCGCCGTGGCCGCGCTGACCGTGCATTGCCAGTAAGGGTGGGTAAGCGAGGTTATGATCTCAACGGTCCATTCGCAATATCTGGGTGTGTTGGTTAGATGCGGTTCAAAGCGGACGACATGGACGGCGCGGGACGCCTGGCCCTTGAAGCGGCTTATGATCGTTTCCGTCTGACCCGGCTGTAGGTAAACGGTTGACCCTTGATTGGCGATCGAACCGCGCACCACCTGGCTGCGCCCATTCTTGAAATGAAATTGCAAATCCTCGGTATAGGCATGCGCCGGTCGCGCCGTCAGCATCGCGCCTGCAACGGCGGCCACAGTCAGCGCATAAGAAGCGAGGCGAAAATTTCTTTCAGTCGAAATCGAAAAATGCACGTGTATCCTTCCGCCGCCGGCCCCGGCCGGGGTCTGTCAGGTCCATCTCCGATCTTCAGCATCCTTGAGGATGCCGCTTTACTTTGCCGGATACATTATAATAGAGAGCCATCCCAACGGAAGCGATTTTGCGAAAATTTTACGTGCATTAATGTCGGCTATAAAAGGCCTCAACAAGCCTTACGGCGCTAAAAATTCCCGGCGGCCCTACCAAAATGATTTTCGGCGTGCTAACAGGCGCGTCCTTCGGCCATCGAACGGCCAGAAGCCTACTGGGGGATCGTCTAACGGTAGGACAGCAGACTCTGACTCTGCTTATCGTGGTTCGAATCCACGTCCCCCAGCCATCTAAGCCCAGGCGGCCTAGACACCCTCCGCTTGCTTCATAGCGTTTCCTTATCCCCGCGCCGGAGCCGTATCGATTGACACATATTTTGCAGTCTCGTATGTAAGCGCTTACATTTATTGCGTCCAGAGGAAGTTCAGATGGTCAAGATCGCGTCCGTGCAGGCCCGAATCGTCCATGTTCCGCTGGAAACCGCGACGGCATTCGCTCGCCGCCAGGTGACAGGACGGGACTACACGCTGGTTCGCATCCGCACCGACGACGGGCTGGAAGGGATCGGCCATTGTTACGCCGGCCATGCGGGCGGGGCGGTGGTGGCCACGGCGGTGCGCGACCTGATCGCGCCGCTGCTGATCGGCAGGGATCCGCATTCTACCGAGAAGATTTGGAGCGACCTTTACCAGGAGCTTCTGCTCCATGGCCGCGCCGGTTCGGTGATGAGGGCGCTCAGCATTGTCGATATCGCGCTTTGGGACCGCAACGCGCGCGCCGCCGATCTGCCGCTCTACAAATATCTGGGCGCGGCGCATGAAGACGTCGTACCGGCCTATGGCAGCGGCGGTTACTATCTCGAGGGGAAGACGCCCGAGATGCTGGGCGAGGAGATGGCCGGCTATGTCGCGCTGGGATTGAACGCGGTGAAGATGAAAGTCGGCCGCGGCGACCTGAGGTCGGAGGAGGCGCGAATCGCCGCCGCCCGCGCGGCGATCGGCCCCGACGTTCTGCTGATGCTCGACGCCAACAACGCCTGGTCCGACGTGCCGACAGCCCTGCGCTACATGGACCGGTTCGCGCCCTACGATCCTTACTGGATCGAGGAGCCCTTCAGCCCCGACCAGATCGACAACCACGCCAAGCTGGCTGCAGCGATCGGCACACCCGTCGCCACCGGCGAGATCGAGGCGGGACGCTGGCGGTTCAAGGAATTGTTGGACAAGCAAGCCGCGGCCATTCTGCAGACCGACGCCGCCGTTTGCGGTGGCATCACGGAATATCGCCGCATCGGCGCGCTCGCCGACTGTTACGGCGTCAATATGTGCCCACACTGGTTCCACGACCTGCATGTCCACCTGGTGGCTGCGGCGCCGAACGGCCAGTTCGTCGAATTCTTCCCGGATGCCAAGGTGTTCAATTTCCGGAGCATCATCGACCGCCAGCTGGAGGTCCGTAACGGCGGCCTGGTTCTGCCGACGGAACCCGGCCTGGGCTATCGGTTCGATGAGGCGGCAATCGCTCGATTCACGTCCGACAGCTGGCGATGAGGCGCTGTGACTGCCTAGCGCGGCGGCGCGGTGGAACCGCGTACGATCAGATCGACCGCGACGCTCTGCATCGTTTCGGCCGGCTCGCCCGCCAGGCGCGCAAGCAGGTAAGTGGCAGCCCGATCGCCGATTTCCTCGGCCGGCGCGTGCATGGTGGTCAACGGCGGGTCGAGGAACTCGGCGTAGTCGGAATCGCCGAAGCCGACGACCGACAGATCGTCCGGAACTTTTACGCCCAGCGCCCGCGCCTCGACCAGCACCCCGAAGGCGAGCTGATCGTTGCCGCAGACAATGGCGGTCGGCGGTTCGGCCATGCTCATGAGCGCGCGCGCACCGCGCCGTCCCTCACCGATGCGATAGGGTTGGGCGGTCAGCCACTCGGCACAGGTCGCAAGGCCGCGCGCCGCCAGGCTGGCGCGCACACCCATCACGCGCGCCGCCGCGCGGTCGTTATGTTCTGTCTGGCCCGCCAGGATGGCGATACGACGATGGCCAAGGTCCAGCAGATGGTCGGCCAGGACCGAGGCCTGGTGGGCATTGTCGAAGCCGACGCAAGGCACAGACGCGGTGAGTGTCCAGATCTCGACCAGCGGGATATGCTTGCGCTCGACCAGGGTGGTGAGTCCCGGACGATGGTCGCCGCCGATCAGGACCAGGCCGTCGACACCCTGCGACAGCAGGCGCGTCACCTCGTCCAGCTCCACGTCCAGATCGTAATCGGAATTGGCCAGCAACAAGGTCCGGCCGGCTGCCTGCAGGCGTTTCTGCAGGGCAAAGACCGTACGGGCGAAACCGTCATTTTCGATCGTCGGGATCACGGCGCCGATCGCCCCGGTCCGGCGCGAAGACAGCGCGCGCGCCACGCCGTTCGGGATATAGCCCAGGGCGCGGCTCGCTGCCTCGACCCTCTGGCGTACATCGTCGCTGACGGGCGCGGCGCGATTGATGACGCGCGAGACAGTGGCGGTGGAGACTCCGGCCTGTCTGGCGACATCCTGCAGGCTGGCGGCAGGCGCTTGCGCGGGACGCGGCGATCGTCTGGCGGTCATCTCAGCTCCGCCGTGGGTCGAGTAATATCGTCATATACCGGAGTATACCGATTGGAAGCGCAAGCGGGAGGCATCTCATGGATCTAGGCATTGCGGGCAAGACCGCGCTCGTGTTGGGCGGTAGCGGTGGGCTCGGCCGGGCGATCGCCAAGGCCCTGGCCCGCGAAGGCGCGAAGGTGGCAGTCGCCGGTCTTCGCAGCGAAACTGTCGAGGCGAGCCTGGCGGAACTCGCCGAACTAAAGGCCCGAGCAATCGGGCTGACCTGGGATCTTGCCGATCTTACGCAGATCGATGGCCATGTGGCCCGGATCGAGGCCGAACTCGGCCCGGTCGATATCCTGGTCAACAACACCGGCGGACCGCCGCCGACGCCGGCCGCCGGACAGGCCACGGCGCTGTGGTCGAAGCAATTCCAATCCATGGTTCTTTCGGTTATCGCCGTCACGGACAGGGTGCTGCCCGGCATGCGCGCGCGGGGATGGGGACGTGTGATCACCTCGACCTCCTCGGGTGTGGTCTCGCCGATCCCCAATCTCGGCGTCTCCAACGCGCTGCGCCTGTCGCTGGTCGGCTGGTCCAAGACTCTGGCGCGCGAAGTCGGACCCGATGGGGTCACGGCCAACATAGTCGTGCCGGGCCGCATCGCCACCGACCGCATCGCCTTCCTTGACCAGGCGCGGGCCAAGCGCGAGGGCGTCGATGTCGCGCAGGTGGCGGCAGACAGCATCGCCACCATTCCCGTCGGCCGCTACGGCAAGCCGGACGAATATGGCGATGTCGTTGCCTTCCTGGCCAGCGAACGCGCGGCCTATTTGACCGGGTCGGTGATCCGCGTCGATGGCGGCATGATCTCCAGTATCTGAAAGGAATCCCGCAATGACGACCGCACTCGACCCCAAGATCGTTGAAACCCTCTCGGGCATCTCGACGGCGACGCTGACCACCGTGCTGCTCAAGAAAGGGCTGCGCAACGTCTGGGTGCGCGGCGCCAGGCCGCTCAGTCCGGGACAGCCACGCCTCGTGGGGCGCGCTTTTACGCTTCGTTTCGTCCCGGCGCGTGAAGATTTGGCGACGCCGGAATCCTGGGCTTCGCCGATCTCGACCCGCGCAGCCATCGAGGCGATGCCCCCGGGTTGCATCGCGGTGGTGGATTCGATGGGCATCAAGAGTGCCGGCATCTTCGGCGATATATTGTGCGAACGGATCAAGCGGCGCGGCGTCGCCGCCCTCATCACCGACGGGGTGATGCGCGACGTTGCCGGTGTGCGCGGGACAGGGCTGCCGGTCTGGTGCGACGGGGCCGCGGCACCGCCCTCCGTGGCCGGCCTGACCTTCGTCGGCTGGCAGGAACCTGTCGGCTGCGGCGGCGTTGCGATCTTTCCGGACGATGTCATCGTCGTCGATGACGACGGCGCGGTGGTGGTGCCTCAGGCTTTGGTCGAGACAGTGACAGCCGAAGCGGCGGAACAGGAGAAGTTCGAGTCCTGGGTGTTTGCTCAGGTCCAGGCAGGCGCGGTGTTGCCGGGCCTTTACCCTGCCAATGCCGAAACCAAGGCACGCTACGAAGCCTTCCGGCGCGAGCAGGGTTAGCCGCAATCGTGACCGGCGGTCTCGCTTTCATAGGCGGCTTCACGACGCCCGAGCGCATGGCGCGTGGGCGGGGAATCGTCGCGTGCCGGGTCGATCCTGCTTCGGGCGCGTGGACCGTCATCGGCGAGGCCACCGGTCTGGACAACCCATCGTTCCTGATCGCTGACGCCGCCGGGCGGACGCTCTATTCGGTCCATGGCGACCGCGACTATGTTACGGCGTTCTCAATCGAGCGCGAAACCGGGACGCTCGTCGAACTGAACCGCGCGGCAGCCGGCGGCCGGAACGGCGTGCATCAGGTGATCGACCCGACGGGCCGCTTCTTGATCGTTGCGAATTTCGCGGGCGGATCGTTGGCGGTACTGCCGATCCGTATGGATGGCTCATTGGGCGATTTGGCCCACCGGTTGGATTTGACCGGCCCGCAGGGACCGCACCGGATCGAACAAATCAGCGCGCACCCACATCATGTTGTGTTCGACCCGACCGGGCGCTTCCTGCTGGCGCCGGACAAAGGGCTCGATCGCGTGTTCATGCTGCGCTTCGATGCCAATCGCGGACAGCTTGCGATGGCCGATGGCGGGCACGCCGTCATGCGGCCGGGGGCGGGTCCACGGCATATCGTGTTTCACCCGACCGCACCGTTCGCCTTCGTCGCATGCGAACTGGACTCGACCGTCGCGGCCTGCCGCTGGGATGCCGGGGCCGGTGTATTGGCCCCAGCCTATGTCGTCTCCAGCCTGCCGCCGCAATTCTTCGGCGAAACCATCGCCTCGGCCATCGTGATCAATCGTGATGGGCAAAACATCTATGTCTCGAACCGGGGACAGGACGGGATCGTTCATCTGCGTTTCGACGAGAGCGCGATCCGTTTGGATGTTGTCGGCTGGACATCGTCGGGCGGACAGGTGCCCCGGTTCATGACGCTCTCGCCATTGGGCGACCGCCTCATCGTCGCCAACGAACAGGGCGACAACATCACCGCCTTCGATTTCGGCGAAGGCGGCGTGCTGATCCCGCGCGGGCCGGTGCTCCAGACGCCGAGCCCCGCGACCATCGTCTTTCTTTAAATCCGGTCAGCCGGTCTTCAGGCGCCGCCGCCTTCCACCGCCGCGACCATTTTGGCGACGCTGGGCATCTGGTCGATATTGGGGATCATCTGATCGACCGACCCCAGATGGCCCAGGATCTCCTTGCCGTGCGGGTTGACCCAGCGCGTGTAGATGGTGCGTCTGCGGTTCCGCCCTGTCGCCTTGGGCGCGGCATGCAGCATGCAGCCAAGATGCAGGGTGACGTCCCCGGGCTCGGTCTCATAGGTGACGATCGGCTTGCCCTCCCATTCCTCTTCGGTAAACCGGTCATGGGCCAGCTTCCCTGCCGTGCCGGCCAGGAAGAACAGCTGCGAGCTGTCGGGCGTCGCCGCGTCCAGCTGAATGCCGACATGCACACGCGGGCAGGTGATGGGACAGCCGCCGGTGCCGCAGTCGCGGTGCCAGTCCAGCATATAGTTGGAACCGATGTCTTCGACGCCTGTAAATTCCCGCAGAATGGCGTGGGTGCCGTTGTCGCGGTCGATCGACGGCACGACGTCTTCGCGCGCCAGGCCGGTCAGATACGTGACCATCGGGTGCTGGTCCAGGTCGCGCATCATCGGCGATTGCAGGGCCATATATTGCAGGTCCCAGACCTTCTTATGTCCGGCAGGGTCGGCGGCCCAGCGCGAGAACCGCGTGCCCTCGACCGCCTGATCGCGCAGGCGATCGACCTCGTCCGACATGCGGCCGATCTCATCCTTCGAGAAGACGCCGCGCACATGGGCATAGCCGGCCGTGCGCAGGAAGTGCGAGATCGCTTCCGGGTCGTCGTCCCGGTCGAACGAGCGGCGGATGTCGAGCGAGGAACCGTCGTGGTCGCGCAAGTCGAGATTATAGGGATCGTAGATCGGCGTGCCGCTATAGAGGCAGCGTAGCGCCGGCTCCCAAGCATCCCAATCCGCGAAGCCGCCACGTTCGAAGCGGACGACCTGCGAATAGAGCAGGCCGAAGCGCGACCGCAATTCATAAAAATAATCGGTCCAGCTATCGGCGGGCAGCTCGATAACCAGGGTCGCGTCCGCGACGACGCCCGGCACGATCCGCACCCGGCCATGATCGCAGACATAGCTGAAGGCTGTGCCGTCGAGCGTCTGCAGCGCCATCGGCGCCGCACCGGCCACGTCCCAGGCAATCAGGTCGCTGACGCCCCGGCGCAGGCGCTGCGGCAGGACGATCTCGTGCATCGCCTTGAAGTCGAGCGGCGGCATGCCGAGGCTCTTTGCCGTGCAGATTTCCGGATTATGCCGTTCACCGAACTCGTCGTGCATGTCTCTTCCCCCAACTTGCGCCTTCGCACCGGTGAAGGCTACCGCGGTGGCTCTGAAGCCAATAGAGCGATATTTCGCGCGCAAGGGGGACATTTCCGGTCAGGTTGTGCTATGCTTTCCTGGTCGCACAGCCGAGAAACGGAAGATTGCGCGTGGGGATATCGCAAACCGGATCCGATGGCCGGATTACCGTGCCGGCAGAATTGCTGCGGCCGCTGCTCACTGCACTGTCCAGGCATGGGGTTGCGACCGACGAGGCACTGGATTGCCCGGGTGGCCGGCTGTCCGCGGCCGTCCTCATGCGGGACGATGCCGAAATTGATCGAGACGACTTCGCGCACGCCTACGGCACCTGCACCTGCCTTCTCGAGCAGGCGCTGTGCAGTCCGCGGGCGAAGAGCGGCTTGCGGCGCAAGGCGTTCGAACTTTTTTTCGATTTCCTGGTCGGGGCCGGTGACCTGCGGCAGGCTTGCGAACGAGCCGCCGAGTTCAATTCGATGATGGAGGAACGCGGCTATACGCTGGCCCTCGGTGTCGCAGGGAACGGCGCCCGCTTCTCCATCGACTTTCGGCCGTCCGTGGCCGGGCCGCCAGCCGCGCTGATCGTCGCGGCAATGGTGTTTTTCTATAATGTGTTTTCTTGGGTCACGGCGACCCCGTTGGAACTATGCGGAATAGGGCTCGTCACGCCGCGCCCGCGCGCGCCCGATCCCGGTTTGGCATTGCTCTGTCCCAAGGTGTCATACGGCGAGGCGGAGAATTTTCTGGCATTCGATGCCGCCGCATTGACCCGCAAGGTCGTGCGGTCGCCGGCGGATTTCGCCGGAATTGTCGACTATATCGCTTACGATCCGCTGTTCGTTCTGCGCGCGCGGATGCCGACCGCCGACCGGATACGATCGATGCT
The DNA here is from genome assembly GCA_965276835.1 of Alphaproteobacteria bacterium. GTDB lineage: Bacteria > Pseudomonadota > Alphaproteobacteria > BOG-932 > Roseiterribacteraceae > BOG-932. The sequence continues at coordinate 3,636,019 of OZ255631.1, read as the reverse complement.
GCTGGATGGGGCGCAGCGCGGCGAACGCCTTCCCGACAGCCTTGCGGTCGCCGACCTACTGGGGATCAGCGTATCGACATTATCGCGCCGGCTGCGGCGGGAACAGACGGCCTATCTGAAGCTCAAATCGGAATGCCAACGAGATATCGCCAAGCAACTGCTGCGCCGCGAAGCCCTGACCATGTCAGAGATCGCGGCGCGGCTGGGTTTCGTCGATGCCCGCAGCTTTCGCCGGGCATTCACCGGCTGGGAAGGCGTCCTGCCGTCGGCCTTCCGAGCCGCCGCGCGTGGGGGCGTTAGCCGAGCGTCGTCTTGAACAACGCGAACAATTCACGCCAGTGCCGTTCGGCCGCCGGTTCGTTATAGATCGGGAAATCCGCCATCGTCCAACCGTGCAGCGCACCTTCGTAGATTTCGCAGCGATGGTCGACCTTCGCGTCGGTCAGCGCCTTGTCCAGCCGTTCCGCCATTTCCGGCGGATAGGAACCGTCCTGGTCGGCACCGGCGACATAGATGCGCGCCTTCATCTTCGGCGCCAGAAGGTGCGGGCTGTCTTCGCCGTCGGTCGCGAGACCACCGCCATGGAAGCTGGCCGCCGCAGCGATGCGGTCGGGGTACGTGCCGGCGACGGTCAGCGAGATTCCGCCGCCCATGCAATAGCCTGTCGTGCCGATCTTCCTGCCCTTCACGTCCTTGCGCGAATCGATCAAGGCGATGAACGCCTCCGTGTCCGCTGTGGCGGGCCGGTTGCCGGTTGTCGGGTAAAGATGGCCGATGGCCGCGCGCACGTCGTTCGAGGCGAAGACCGCCTTGGGGTCCAGCGGCTCATACGGGCCGGCACGGTAATAAAGATCGGGCAACAGCACGACATAGCCGCCGTCGGCGAGACGCTGCGCCATGTCGAACAAGGTCGGGCGGATGCCGAGGCCGTCCATGAAAAAGATCGCCGCCGGCCACGGGCCTGTGCCCTTCGGCGTGAAGATATGCACCGGGCATTCGCCATCCTTGGTGCGGACCGAAAGCGTTTCCTGAGTCATGATGTCTCCTCTCAATGCTCGACTATGACGCCGGTTTCGGAATCTTCCCGCGCTTGACAGCGGCGAAGGCGTCCTTGCCGACATTGGTTTCCAGCATGTGGCTGAGATCCGGATTGCGGCGCAGTTCCTGGCCGCCATCGACGGCGAAGCTTTGGCCTGTGACCCAGGCGGCTTCCGGCCCCGCCAGATAACGCACGGCGTGGCCGATATCGGCGGGCATGCCGGCGCGGCGGAGCGGGAATTCGTCCAGGAATTTGTTGAAGATCGTATCGTCGGTGAAAAGGTAACCGACCCGCTTGCTGCGTGTCAGGCCTGGGCGCACGGCGTTGACGCGTATGCCCGCCGCGCCCAGTTCCTCAGCCGCGGCGCGGATCAGGTTCTCCAGCCCGCCTTTGGCGGTGTGATAGGCAGCGAGGCCGTTGAACGGCAGCTTCGCGGCGGTCGATGAGATGCAGACGATCGATCCGCCCGGCTGCATCAACGGCGCGCCATAGCGTATCGCCAGGAACGCGCTGACCACATTGCGGTCGAACTGCGCGCGGAAGGTTTCGGCGTCCAGCATCAGCATCGGCTTGAAACCGTTGCCGCCGCCGACGGTGGCGACGACGATATCCAGCCGGTTGTTGATCGCATAGGCCTGGGCGAAAGCGGTTTCGATATCCTTCTCGACCATGCCGTCGCCGACGAAGATTTCGACCTGGCCATCGGGCACGGCAGCCAACAACTCGGCCTTGGTTTCCTCGAGTTCCTTCCGGCGCCGCGCCAGGATCATGACGGTTGCGCCGTCACGCAGCAGCAGTTCCGACGAGGCAGTACCGATGCCGCCGTTGGCGCCGGTGACGATGGCGGTCATGCCTTCCAACGCCCTTTTAGCCGGTGAATTGGCTGTCATAAGATCACCCGAAGATTGAATAGCCGCCGTCGACGATCACCGTTTGGCCGGTGATGTGCCGCGCGGCGGCGCTGGTCAGGAACAGGACGGCGCCGGCCACGTCTTCCGGATCGCCGATCCGGTCGAGCGGCGTGCGCGCCAGGGTGGGAGCAGTCATCTCGGCATCGTCCATGAACCAGGCGGTCATGGCGCTCTTCGTCAGGCCGGCGGCAACCGCATTCACCCGCAGGTTTTGCTTGCCCCAATGGATCGACAAAGTCTTGGTCATCTGCACCAGCCCGGCCTTGGCTGCGCCATAGCCCGGCACTGTCTCAATGCCGAAGAAGGACGCCATTGAGGCGATGGAAATCACACTGCCGCCGCCCGGCAAAGTGCTCTTGGCCAGCTTGGGCTGGCACGCTTCGATCGTACGATAAGGACCGGTCAGGTGCATCCTGACCGCCTTCTCGAAAATCTCCGGCTCATATTCGTGCGTGCCGAACTCGCCGCCGACCCAGCCGACGCCGGCGCTGTTCACCAATATGTCCAGCTCCGGCAGGGCATCGGCGACCGGCTTCATGTCGTCCAGGCCGGTGATGTCCAGCTTGAAATAGCGATAGCTGCTGTAATCCGCATCGTATTCCGATGCGGCGGCGCGCTGGCCGGTGATTGCGACATTGGCGCCCGCCTCGCGATAGGCCTGGGCGACGCCGAAGCCGATGCCTGTGGTGCCGCCGACCACCAGGACGTTACGCCCGGCATAGTCGAACTTGATATTCCCCCAGCTCATATGGGGGATTTCCCGCGCTTCAGCAGGTCCAGCTTGTCCTGGCCGATCATCAACGCGATCATGTCCGACAGGTCGGGGTTTTTGCGGATTTCGTTGCCGCCGTCGACCGCGAAGCTCTGCCCGGTAACCCAGGACGATTCCGGCCCTGCCAGGTAACGCACGGCTTGAGCGATGTCGTCCGGCTCACCGGCGCGGCCAAGCGGGAACTCGGCGATGAAACGGTCGATGATATCGGGCGACGCGAACATCGGCCCGGTCGCGTCGCTGCGGGTCAGGCCAGGGCGCACCGCATTGACGCGTACGCCGGCCGAACCGAGCTCTTCCGAGGCGGCGCGGACGAAGTTCTCCAGCCCACCCTTTGACGTGTGATAGGCCGGCAGATAGGCGAAGGGCAGGGTGGCCGCGGTCGAGGAAATACACACGACCGATCCGCCGCCTTCCATCATCGGCACGCCGTAACGCACGGCCAGGAAGGCGCTGATGATATTGACCTTCAGCTCGGCTTCGAAGGTTGCGGCATCCAGCATCAGCAGCGGTTTGAACCCGCCACCGCCGACTGTCGGCACGATGATGTCCAGCCGGTTGCGCATCTTGAACGTCTTGTCCAAGGCAGCGCGGACGTCCTTTTCCTCGCAGGCGTCGCCGGCGAAGATTTCGACCTCAGCGTCCGGCGTCGCTTCCAGCAACCATGCCTTGGTTTTCTCCAGCGCATCCTTGCGGCGGCCCATGATCAGAACCGAGGCGCCGTCGCGCACCAGCAGCTTCGCACAATGCGATCCGATGCTGCCGGCGCCGCCGGTTACGATAGCGGCCTTGCCGGCCAGCGCGTTGTTTCCGCTCATCAGCGTTTCCTCCAAGTCAGCTTATCATTGTGACAGTCGACAGCTCGGTCCATTCGACCAAAAGCTGCCGATGCGTATAGAGCCATGTCCCGTTCTGCCGGACATATTTGTCCTGGTATCGGATCGCCCAATCCAGCCGCGTCGTGATGCCGTTTTCCGGGCGGTTGACGTGATAGGCGATGCAATAGGTCTCGCCCTCCGCCGTGTCGCCGTTGATCGTCACGGTGTGGTTCATCACGGAGTGCATGGTCGACTGGTACATCTGCTTCAGCACGCCGGGATTGGCGAAAAGCTGATCGTAGCCGTCGACATGGAAGCCCGGACCGTCGATCGCCCCGTCCGGCGTAAATAAGGCAGCGAAGCCTGCTCCATCTCCACGGTCGCAAGTGCGAGCGTATTCCATCGCCAGTTTGCGCAGCGCCCACTCATCACGCATCAGATCGGCGTCAGCGTTTGCCGGGGTGGGCATCAGAGGCTCTTCGCGGCCAGGATCGCGTCGGCGAAGCGATCGAAATCGTCCGGCCCGGCGCACAGATAGAGCGGATGGAACTCGATGATGGTTGCCCCGGCCTTCACCAGAGCCGGAATCTTCTCCAGCGTGGCGTCCAGGTCGCAGGTGTAATCCGGGCGGAAGACATAGGGTGCGACGACGCGGACATTGATCTTGCCAGGATCGCGGCCGGCCTTCACGAGCGCGGTGCGCAGGTTATCGATCAGCGGCGCCAGCTTTTCCGGCTCGCTTTCCATCGGGATCCAGCCGTCGCCCAGTTCGGCGATGCGGGCGAAATTCTTCTCGGTCGGCGCCAGGCCGAACCAGATCGGCAATGGCTGCTGCACCGGGCGCGGATAGGCATAGATCTTTTCGAAATCGACTGTCTTGCCGTGGAATTCCGCCGGGGCCTTGGTCCACAATTCCTTGCAGACGCGGACCTGTTCTTCCATCCGGCCATAGCGGCCTTCCCACGGTACGCCGGCGGCGTCGTACTCTTCCTTCTGCCAACCGAGGCCCAGGCCGACATCGACGCGGCCTTGCGACATGACGTCCAGCGTTGCCAACTGCTTGGCCAACAGCACGGCGGGGCGCAGCGGGGCGATCAGAATGCCCATCGACAGGCGGATATTCTTGGTGACGCCGGCAAAGGCGGCCAGTGCGGTGATCGGCTCGTACCAGGGTGCCTCAAGATTGTCGCGGAACGGGCCGTAGGGATAATTCTCCAGGTGCTCGCCCATCACGACATGGTCGGTGATCGAAACCTGGTCGATCCCCTTTTCGTCGGCGCGGCGCACGATATCCACGGTCGGCGCGAAATCGCCGTCAAACCAGCGCTGCAGCCCATACACACCGATGGCTATCTTAGGCATCTTCGAAATTCCCCATCCGCGATTGCGTATCTTGAAATGGCGTTCGTTCCGAATTGGCGAACACCTCACCGCTGTCATCGCGCAATTGCGGACGTTTGTCACCAGTTTGGGTAGCGGGTGGCCGCCGGTGGCTTGCGCGGCCACAAGAAAAAGATCAAAAGAGCGCCGCACCTTGTCTCAGGCGTGCCGTCCGGCCTAGTGTCCGGCGCGCCGCATCGGGCTCATGTTGGGGCGTCGCCAAGCGGTAAGGCACCGGTTTTTGGTACCGGCATCCGGAGGTTCGAATCCTCCCGCCCCAGCCATTTCAATAAAAAAACCACATTATCAATTGGTTAGAGTGCCATAAGGCACATTTGCGGACCGCTCTGTGTAACAGGCCTGCGAGTGGTACATGCGGGAGGTGCTAAGAGCCGCAACCATCTTTGCAGATGCACAAATATCAGAGCATGATCTTCCTCAGCTTTATTTTTAAATGCAGGTGCGACTGGTGTAGATGGCCGGTAAGGGGACTCAGAAAAACAAGCCCAATTGGAGTTTACATGATCAGACTTTCAGTCTTCTCGACCGTGATCGCGGCATCCCTGTTCGCAATCGGAGTTTTACCTTCAGCGCCCGCACTCTCACAGCCTGCGCTAACCGATGAAGCTGTTTTGAAGACTTTCACGCCCATCGCTGAGCGCTATGAGAAGTTTTTCGCTGCCCCACACTACCTAGTCGACAAGCAAGCGGTCTCCTGGACGTCGTCCGGTGCCTATTTCGTGTGGAAGTATGCGGGCTCGCATATTGCCTATGATGTTGAGAAAACAGCCTCTCTCGTATCGCCTTATCTTGCGCATGTGGATATAGAGTTTTCCAAGACCACTGAACAAGATAAGTGCGGGTCGTTGAAGGTGGGTGGTAGGTGGGGTGGATTTCAATCAGTAACGGAAGCGAACGCTTCCATCGGCCAACCTCAGTGCGAAAAGACCGATGCCATCCACCAATTTACCGATCCTGTTCGTTTCAGCTTCGCGTTCCAAGGCGGTAAGTGGGTATTTAAGGATGCGATTAGGCTGCAATATCAAACGTCTGAGACCATCCTTCTTACAGCTATATCCCAAACGGCTGCTGCGCCATCTATTCCCGTCAGCGCCGGCGAGGCTCCCGTGAACGCTGATTGGGCGGCACTTCATTAGTCTGGAAGGTTGGTCGACGTTCGACCATAGGATGGAGTGATGAACAATGTGCGCTGTATAAAAAGAAAATTCCCCGTTTTGTTACATTTCTGACTTTGTAGTCCGAAATTTATAGAATTGTTTCATGATATATTCACATAAATTTCGCATGATGGCTCAAGAGGGTCATCTTGCGAGCTCGTAATTTCTTTCAGCGTTCGATGCACTTGCCAAAATTGACTATGACAAACCTGGAACTATTTACTCTATACTATTCCAGCTTGCTACGGGGTTTGAACGGATCATGAAGATCGCGTTTATTCTCGATCATAAGGCTCGGAACGACCTCGCAAACCCGTCCGATACGCAACTGCGCGGTTTTAAGCATTCCATAACGGAGCTTTATACTTTCCTTCGGAATGCGGCCAAAGCGCACTCGATTACCGATGGATGGTTCGAAACGTCCACGAATCAAATAGAACTTCTTACCGTTCTTTCCGAGTTCGCCCGCGCATCGCGCTACTATAACATCGATCAACTGGTTAGCGGCCAGGAGACTACGGATCCGCTCACCCGCTGGTTTGCGGTCCATATGCGGATTGCTGAAGATGCCCTTAGCTATAGGCGCCTCAACGGCATTATGCGGCGTGCTCAACAGCAGTGCGAGGCTTTGGGATTGCTGGGCTTGGAAATGGGACCTAAGGGCCAATGGGATTTGACCATTGACGTAACATTTCAACTTGGGGTCGCCCACGTCAGTCGCGGTCACTGCGTATGGGCCGTAATCGAGATACTGCAGCCAATCTACCGCCTAATCGAAAGTCTTATAGACAAGGTTCATCAACTTGAGCAGCAGGACGGGATTGAAACTCCCAGTGTACCTTATATGACGGAATTCTTTCCATTCTGCCTCGTCGACAGGGATACAGCAATTCACCGTAAGACTTGGACAACGCTGTTTGAAATAGGAGGACGGGTCTAACTCGGGCCAATTGATACCTTCAAGATTTGCCCTGCTGTCGGTTCCTCGAACAGCGCAATTGCCCAGATCGGGGCCTCTCTTTGAGGAGGCGCTGCGGATTTTTTGTCGATTCGCATTTGTATCTACGATTGCCATCCGATAGCGCCGACGCATTAATAAAAGGCATTCTGAGAGAGCCTGAGTCGGTCTGGGCTTCCCGCCCCAGCCATTCCAACGCACTGATCGCACAAAAAGAAAGACCGGCACAGCGGCCGGTCTTCCTCGTTCGGGTTTGGCGTGCGGCGTTACCGCATCGTCTGCCAGCTGCCGTCGGTTTCCTTGCAAGCATAACCCCCGACGGACTGCGTCTGGCTTGCGAAGGCGGCTGTCGCGGTGAAGTCGCGGCAGCGCCGCCCGCCCGCATCGCTGGTCTTGGTTGCGGTGAACGTTATCGGGATGCCGGTCGCGGTTTGCCAGCGCACGGGCGTTCCCGTGTTGGTCCGCTCCAGCGCCTCGGTCGCACAGGCCTGGTCGGTCACATCCATGCGGGCGCCGACCTTGCCGCCGACCACTGGCGCAACCGAAATGCCACCTATACGCTGGCCGGGCCGGAAGGACGCCGACGTCGCGCCGTTCACGCTGTTGACCACCTGCCCCAGATAGGGGCGGTTGCAACTGCCGTTTTCGACGCCGACCTGCCAGCGATAGAAGCCGCGGCTGTTATCGGCCGCGCCCTCGCCGGTGGGCGCATAGTTTTGCGGCCCCTGCGGACCGTAAGCGCCTTGCTGGTTATAGGCCTCCGGTGGGCCGTAAGCACCCTGATCGTCCTCCGGCGGCGGTGCGTAGACCGGTGCCGATTCCAGATCGTAATAGCCGCCATACCAGTACGGGTCGAAGCCTAGTCCGATGCCGGGGTAATAACCGCCCCAGCCACCCCAACCCCAGCCGCCCCAGCCCCAGCCACGGCCGCCCCAGCCACGGCCGCCCCAGCCACGGCCGCCCCGGCCGCCACCGTGCCAGCCGCCACCGTGCCAACCGCCACCGCCGTGCCAGCCGCCGCCGCCATGACCGCCGCCGCCGCCGTGGAAACCGCCACCGCCGCCCCCGTGGCCGCCGCCACCGCCACCGCCACCGCCATGGCCACCGCCGCCACCACCGCCATGTTGCGCAAAGGCGGTTCCGGACGCACCCAGGCCGAAGCCAACGGCAAGCGCGATGACCGGAAGAAGTTTTGCAAGGCGTGAGGCCCGCGTTGTTTTACGGTTGGTTAAAGTAAAAGACATCGCCCCATACTCCGAACATGTGCCCGACTATTAGTCGGACAGCCTGAAATTCCCTCTTTCAATCAAATGGGAATAAAACCCCAAAACAGCAACTTATCATTACGCAGGTTAAGAACTTTTAACGTTCAGCCTAGCTCAGTCCATTCTCTTGGGGACGATAAGGGGAGCGGGATATTCCATCCTCAACCGTGCGCCGACGGACTCATCGATGACGGCGCACCGAGATTTCGACGTCAGCCGTCGACGTCGGCTTCCTGCAGGCGCTTCAGGCTGACGCGGCCGGGGATCATCTTTTTGGTCCAGTCCCGCATGGCGCGCGCGATCTTGAGCGCACCGGAAACCGTCGCCTCGTCGGACCCGTTCAACTGCGCCAGATAGGCCCAATACTCGACGGTTTTCGCGGCCAGGACGTCCGCACCGCGCAGCACGAAGACCGGCTCGTCCGGATGGGCGCGTTTCAGCGTCGAGCCGGGCAGGGCGAACTGCTCGTCGGCTGTTTGCACATGTTCGGGCCGATGCCCGGTCTGCGGCAGGGCCTTTTCCGCCCAATTGGTCAGCGCCGATTGCTGAATCTTGGCGCGTTCGATCTTGTCCAGGCCAACGCCGCGATTCTGCGCCAGCCAGATCCACCAACCGACAACCTGGCCCGCCAGGAAATCGCGGCCGCGCAGAACGAAGACCGGTTCCTTGGTATCCGCGCCGCTGATAACCGAGGTCGGGTCGGACAGCTCGTCGGATGCGGAAATATAGCGGAATTTGAGGCGCAGAGTCCGGGCGAAGGCGGCCAGCTGGTCGTCTCTGTCCGCACCCTTGGATTTCGAAATCTCCGGAATCGCGAGGTCCAGTTCCGTCGCCATCGGAATTTCGGCGACCACCGGGCCATACAGCCTGACGGCCTCGTCCAGGCCTGCCGGCGTAAGGCAAAAGGCGTTTGCCCCGCGCGGCGCGTACGGCGCGATGTCGCCCGCCTGCTGCATGCCCTGCGCGATCTCCAGCACAGCCGGCATATCGGGTGGAATCTTCAGGATCCGCCCGAGATGCAGCGACTTCAGCAGCCCCTCGCGGGTCATTTTGGTTGGCGCGGCGGCAATATCGTTCATGACCGACTCGAATCACTGTGAAACCTGCGGGAGTGTCTGCGGTTTTTCACCGGTCGTGAAGATGGAAATGCCTGCCGGCGCGACAGGACGTCCGTCGCAATCCACTTTGTGCAAACCGGCGGTTCGGACTATCAAGAATAGTGAAGGGCAGCCAAAACGGCTGCGATATCCCGGGGACCTGGCATGACGTCGATCGCTACCGAACTGGAAATACCGGCAAAGGCCGCGCAGACACCCGTCGCGCGCATTCTGTTCGCCAGCCTGATCGGCACCGCGGTCGAATTCTACGACTACTACATCTATGCCACCGCCGCGTCACTGGTGCTGGGCCCGCTGTTCTTCCCGTCGTCCTCGGCGTCGCTGCAGCTGCTGTCGTCCTATGCCAGCCTCAGTCTCGCTTTCGTCGCCCGGCCGGTCGGCGCGATCTTCTTCGGGCATTTCGGCGACCGGATCGGGCGCAAGTCGACGCTGGTCGCCTCCTTGCTCATCATGGGCGGTTCGACGACCGTGATCGCCTTTCTGCCGACCTATCAAATGGCAGGATGGGTCGCGCCGGTTCTGCTGTGCGTCCTGCGTTTCGGCCAGGGCTTCGGGCTGGGCGGCGAATGGGGTGGGGCCGCCTTGCTGGCGGTTGAGAACGCGCCGCCGCATCTTAAGGAGCGGTACGGCATGTTCCCGCAACTTGGCGCGCCGGTCGGCTTCATCGCTGCGAACGGGATGTTCCTGTTATTGGGCGTGCTGCTGACCCACGACCAGTTTGTCGCCTGGGGCTGGCGGATCCCGTTCCTGGGCAGCATCGTCCTGGTCAGCCTGGGGCTTTGGGTCCGGCTGAAGCTGACCGAGACGCCGGCATTCGCCAAGGCGCTGGCCGAGCCGCCGCCGTCGCGCGTGCCGCTGGGCGAGGTTCTGCGGAAATATCCGCGCCAGATGATCGGCGGCACCTTCGCGGCAGTTGCCTGCTTCGCGTCGTTCTATCTGGCAACCGCATTCGCCCTGGGTTACGGCACGCTGACCCTTGGCTATTCGCGCAACGCCTTTCTGCAGGTCGAGATCGGCGCCGTCCTGTTCATGGCGACCGGGATCGCACTGGCGGGCATTCTGTCTGACCGGATCGGCCCGCGTCAGGTCCTGATGGGCGGCTGCGTCGGCACGATCTTCGCCGGCTTCCTGCTGGGCCCGATGCTGGGCAGCGGGTCGCTTCTGGTCATCTTCCTGTTCCTGGCGCTGGCCATGCTGCTGATGGGGTTCACCTATGGGCCGCTGGGCGCCTGGCTGCCGCATCTGTTCCCGGCGCGCGTGCGCTATACCGGTGCGTCGATGGCGTTCAATCTGGGCGGCATTTTGGGCGGCGCTGTCGCACCGCTCCTGGCGACAAGCCTGGCGGCCAACGGCGGCCTGTTCTATGTCGGCGTCTATCTCAGCGGCGCGGCGCTGATCAGCCTGATCGCCCTGGTGCCGCTAAAAACCAGCTACTGATTCGCGCCGCCTTCAGGCGTTCGCCGCCGGCGGCTCGAAGATGCTGGCGATCGTCGCAACCGCCTGCTCGGCTTCGCCCCGGTTCGGTTCGGTCGAAGTGTCGCCGTAGCCGACCCCTTCATCCAGCCCGACGGCCTGGATCACCAGCCCGTCACGGCGGGGCACGAACGAAACACCGTTATAGTACAGGCTGTAAGCGACCTCCGGCTGGGGGATCAGGCGGGCCAGCTGACCGCGCACGGGGATGACGCTGTCGTCCTTGAACAGCGCCCGCGCGCCATAGCCGGTGCAGTTGATCAGCGCCTTCTGCGGCAGGCCCGCGAAATCCGACGGCGTGTGAAACTCCCGCGTCTCGATGCGCCCGCCGCCCGCCAGGAAATCTGCGATCAGCAGATGCTGGTACTCGATCAAGTTGAACATCATGTTGGCCGACCGGCGCGTGCTGAAGCGCGGGAAGGGGTTGGCGGCGCCGGTCAGATCGTCGGCCTGGCGTTCGCGGACGTCCGGCATGTCGTGCTGCAGTTCGGCGAACTGGATCTCGTCGGCCGAGGGTGCCGGCTTTGGGCGGTCCAGCCCACCGGACAGGCGATAATGATCGATCCACTCCACCGGCTCGCCCGGCAGCCCGAGATAGTTTTGGTAGGTGGCGAACGACGTATCGCGCATCGTCTGCCACAGCAGGCGGAATTCCGGTGTCGCCCGTTCTTCAAGGCAGATCCGTGAATCCGGCGTCCACAGCCCTGTCGCCAGCGACGAACGCACCTGTGGCGGGCGATCCTTGGCGTAGATCGTGACCGGATAACCCGCGCGCTGGAGCAAGGTGGCCGAGGTCAAGCCCAGCGCGCCGCAGCCGATCACGCCGATATTGCGTGCGCCGGTGGCCATCGCCTTGTTCGTCGCGATCGTGCTGGATCCCCAGGACAGCGACCAGCCGCTGCCGCCGTGGCCGTAATTATGCACGACGATCTTGTCGCCGATCTTTTCCACGTCCAGCCGGGGCCCCTCGGCGCGGAAGGGGCGCGTACAGACCGTGATCTTGATCAGCCGGTCCATCGCGGCGCGCACCGGCGGCAGAGTGGCCTGCTGTTGCCGCACCGGCCCGCCGACGCAGCCGTCCAAGGCCAGGGCGGAAATCAGCCCCCCGCCGGTCCGCATGACATCGCGGCGTGCAATGTGTCTGGTCATTTCGCCAGTCCCGTTCCCATGATGATTCGGCCACTATAGCCGCGTTTATGTCTATCGTGCGGCGAAGTTGCGGGCAGTGACCAGCGCCGTGGCGCAGAGAGTTTCCCGATCGCCGGTAACCGCGAACACCTCGCTGGCCGCGACCGATAGCGTGCGTCCGTATTGAACCACCCGCCCCCGCGCGACCAGCCTGTCGCCCTCGGCCGGGGCCAGCAGTTTGACGGTATAGTCGGCTGTCGCCGCCAGCCAACCGGGCGGCAGCATGCTGAAACACGCCCCGGCGCCGGCGAAATCGGCCAAGGTGCCGATCGGACCGGCCTGGAACATCCGCCCCTGGAAACACAGCTCGGGCCGATAGGGCTGAGTGACCTCCAGAAAGCCGGGCGCGATATCGGTGATCGAAAAGCCGAAGAACGCGGCAATCGGCATGTCCATGATGAAGCGGGTCGTGACCGCTATGAAGTCAGGGTTCTGTGCTGCGAGCGGTGTGGCTGACATAGGGGCTCCGCTTTTCTTCATCCCGGTGCTTTTGAAACTGTCATTGCCGGCGAAGCGAAGCAATGCGGGGTGCCGATCATGGCTGCTTGCCCTTCCACTTCGGCCCGCTATGTTCGCCGCATGATCGTCAAGCAAGCCGCCAACGTCCTCGACATACTTGAGTTCTTCGCGCGGGTCCGCCGGCCGGCGACTCTGTCGGAGATCGCGCAGGAATTCGGCTGGCCGCGTTCCAGCACCTTCAACATGGTCGGCACCTTGGTCGAGCGCGGGTTCCTGTATGAACCGAAGCCGCGCGCCGGATATTACCCGACGCCGCGCTGGCTTTCCCTGGCGCGGGGCATTTCGGAGGCCGAGCCCCTGCCGCCGTCGCTGCACCGGCTGCTGCTGGACGTGGTGCGGGAGACCGGCGAGACCTGCTATGTCGCGGCCCCGGCCGGCGATCGCGTGGTGTTTCTCGATGTCGTCGAGTCCGACTCCCCGATCCGCTATTTCGCTGAGATCGGCAAACGCCTGCCGATTCATGCGACCGCCACGGGCAAGGCGATCCTGGCGCAATATTCCGTGGCCGAACGGCAGAGCGTGCTGGGCAAGATCAAGTTCGAGCGTTATCAGCCCAACACCCCGATGAGCATCGCCGCGGTCGAAGCGGAGATTGCCGAGGGCATGCGCCAAGGCTGGTTTCTGGGCGCGACGCAGTTCACCTCCGACGTCATGGGGCTGTCCGTCATGCTGCCGTTGGCCGGCAGGCCGCTCGCGATCTCCATCGGCGGGCCGAATTTCCGCATGGAAAAGCGGATGGACGCTCTCGGTGCGATGTTGCGGGACGCCGCAGGCGCCTACATCGCGAATTAATTTTCCGGCAATGTCGGACGCCGGCCCCTCGGTGCGTCCTAGGAACAGACGCAGACAAGGAGAGTTGCGATGCATTACACAGGGTCCTGCCATTGCGGCGCGGTGGCGTTCGAAGTTGACGGCGATCTGTCGGGCGGCGTGGTTTCCTGCAACTGCTCGATCTGTACGGCCAAGGGCGCCCTACTGTTCGCCGTGCCGCGCGATGCGCTCAGCGTGACGGCGCCCGAGGGTGGCCTCGGAACCTATAGTTTCCACAAGCACGCGATCGCCCATCGGTTCTGCAAGACCTGCGGCATCCATCCCGTCGCCGAAGACCTGAACGCGACCGGCGGCGCGATGGCTTACATCAATATCCGCTGCCTCGACGGCATCGATCTGGCGTCGGTGCCGGTCATGGCGTTCGACGGGCGCTCGATGTAGCGGCCTAAATGAGTAAGGCTCATTAACCTCTGGCAAGTTGACTCCGTTCACCAAACTGAACATTAAGGTCCACCGTCGTGAACTTGTTGAGCGTCGCTCGCATGGCACGGGGAATTCATATCGGACGAACGGCGGCGCGGCATGCCCGCGCCGGCCGAACAAGGAGTGTTCAGGGACATGTCGGAAGCCGTTCTCTATGAAATGAAGGGCCAGGTCGCGGTCATCACGATCAACCAGCCCGACCGCCGCAACGCGCTGGGCATCGCCGTGCGCCAGGGCCTGTGGGATGCCTGGGACCGGTTCGAGAAGGACGACGACGCCAAGGTCGCGATCCTGACCGGCACGGGTGAGAAGGCGTTCTGCGCCGGCATGGACCTGAAGGAAATGAGCGCGACCACACTGCGCATCCCGCCGCGCGGGCTGGTGCCGGTGATCGGCGACAACGTGCATGTGTCCAAGCCGACGATCGCGGCCGTGAACGGCGTCGCCTTTGCCGGCGGCTTCCTGATCTCGCAGATGTGCGACCTGTGCGTCGCCGCCGATCATGCAACCTTCGGCATCACCGAGGCCAAGGTCGGGCGCGGTTCGCCCTGGGCGACTCCGCTGATCCATATGCTGCCGCAGCGCGTGATGATGGAAATCCTGCTGACCGCCGCGCCGGTGACGTCGCAGCGCCTGTATGAGCTGGGCTATATCAACAAGGTCGTGCCGCTGGCCGACCTGCTGGACACGGCCCTGGCCATGGCGAACCTGATCGCCGCCAACGCGCCGCTGACGGTCAAGGCATGCCGCCGCTCGGTCTATATGGCGACGGAAATGGGCCGCTCGGCCGCTTTGGAGGCCGCGCGCGCCGCGTTCGACTCCGCGTACCTGAGCGAAGACGCGCAGGAAGGCCCGCTGGCCTTCGCGGAAAAGCGTGCGCCGGTTTGGAAAGGGCGCTAACAAGGCACCGAACTATCCTGGGGAGGAAATGCGATGTCCGAAGATCTGTTGCGCCATGAGAAGCTGTTCATCGGCGGGGAGTGGGTCGCGCCCACGGACGGTGAGGTCATCGCCTCGATCAACCCGTCGACCGGCAAGGAATGGGCGACAGCCGCCTATGCCGGCACCGGCGACATCGACCGCGCGGTAACGGCGGCGAACGAAGCGTTTCGTGGCCCATGGCGCAAGATGACCGGCACCGACCGGTCGAACATCCTGCGCAAGCTGGGCGATCTTTACGCCGCCAACGCCGGTCGCCTGGCCGAGCTGGAATCCAGCGACAACGGCATGCCGATCCGCGACAGCCGGGCCGGCATCGCCGGTCACCCGCAATATTATTATTATTACTCCGGCCTCGCCGCGAACATCCGGGGCAGCAACATCCAGGCCGACCCGGGCGTCCATGTCTATACGACGCGCGAGCCTGTCGGCGTCGTCGGCATGATCACGCCGTGGAACGCACCGCTGCAGACCGTGATGTGGAAGATGGCCCCCGCCTTGGCGGCCGGCTGCACCATGGTCATCAAGCCGGCCGAGCAGACCCCGGTCACCGCCTTCGAACTGGCCAAGCTGGCAGAGGAAGCAGGCGTACCCAAGGGCGTCATCAATGTCGTGCCGGGTCTGGGCGCCACGGCGGGCGCGCATCTGGTCGGCCATAAAAATGTGAACAAGATTTCCTTCACCGGCGAGCACCGCACGGCGATGGAGATCATGAAAGGCGCGTCGGTCAATCTGAAGCGCCTATCGTTCGAAACCGGCGGCAAGTCCCCGCACATCATCTTCGACGATGCCGACCTGGAGCAGGCGATCAACGCCGCGACCCACAGCGCCTTTGCGCTGTGCGGGCAAAGCTGCGCGCTGGGCTCGCGCCTGCTGGTCCATGAAAGCGTGTACGACAAGGTGGTCAACGAGATCGCCCGCCGGTCGCAGAATGTCCGCATCGGCAACGCGCTCGATCCCGCCACCCAGATGGGGCCGCAGGCCCATGACGAGCAGTTGCAGAAGACTCTGCGCTATCTCGATATCGGCCGGAACGAAGGTGCCCGCCTGGTCGTCGGCGGCGAGCGGATCAGCTCGATGGGCGACGGCTATTTCGTAAAGCCGACCGTATTCGCCGACGTGACCAACTCCATGCGGATCGCCCGCGAGGAGATCTTCGGCCCGGTCGTCGGCGTCATCAAGTTCAAGACCGAGGAAGAGGCGGTCGCCATCGCCAACGACACCGAATACGGGCTGGTGGCGGGCTTATGGACCCAGAATGTCGGCCGGGCGCACCGTGTCGCGGCGCAGATCCAGGCCGGCATGGTTTGGGTCAACACCTATCGCTACATCCGCTACAACATTCCGTATGGCGGCTATAAAATCAGCGGTCTCAATCGCGAGAACGGTTCGGAGGGGCTGGAGCCCTATTTCGAAACCAAGTCGACCATCATCAATCTGGGCGGCGCCTATCCCGACGCCTATGCGCAGTAAGGACATCTAAGAATGCGTCTCAAGGGGAAGTTGACGGTCATCACCGCCGGTGCGTCGGGCATGGGCAAGGCCGCCAGCCTGAAATTCGCCAAGGAAGGCGCCTCGGTCGCCATCGTCGATATTAATGAGGCCGCAGCCAAGGACGTCGCCGGCCAGATCCAGGCCGCGGGCGGCACCGCCTTCGCCATCCGCGCCGACCTGACCAACGCGCAGGAATGCCGTGGTTCGATCGCCGACGCGGCTGAGAAACTGGGTGGGATCGACATTTTCTGGGCCCATGCCGGCATCCCCGGCACCGACGTGGTCGAGGATATCGACCTTGCCGATTACGAGCTGTCGATGTCGCTGAACGTGCGCTCCTGCTACCTGACGGTGGGGGAGGCGGTGAAGCATATCCGCAAGCGCGGCGGCGGTTCGGTGATCCTGACGGCCTCGATCTCCGGCATCGTCGGCTCCCAGCTGTCGCCGCTTTATTCGGCGGGCAAGTTCGCGGTCGTCGGTCTGTGCAAATCGCTGTCGCTGCGTTACGGCCCCGAACAAATCCGCGTCAACGTGATCTGCCCGGGCCTGACCGAGACCCCGATGCTGCGCGGCTTCATGGGCCGCAACGCCAGCGACGACCAGGCGGCGGAAACGCAGAAGAAGTTCGTCGGCATGATCCCGCTGGGCCGCGTCGCCCAGGCGGAGGATATCGCCAACACGGCCTTGTTCCTGGCGTCCGACGAATCCGCCTACATAACCGGGGTCGCAATCCCGGTCGACGGCGGCTTCACCGCGAAGTGATTTACGCCGCGCGACTTTCAGTAAATCGCCTCTCCCCTCGGGGGAGAGGTCGGATTGCGTAGCAATCCGGGTGAGGGGGGCTCCATCCGCCTTCTCTTCGATCACGGAGCAATCGGTGAGAGCCACCCCCACCCGGAACGCTTTGCGTTCCGACCTCCCCCTCGAAGGGGGAGGCGAATTCGGACGATGACACGACGAAACGGCAGGAAAGTGCAATGACTGACAAAATCGTAAGGCTCGGCGGCGCATCCGGTTTCTGGGGCGATACGCCCGAGGGCGCGCGCCAACTGGTTTATTCCGGCCAGGTCGATTACCTGGTCATGGATTACCTGGCTGAGATCACCATGTCGCTGCTGGCCCGCGCCAAGGCGAAGGATCCGGCGATGGGCTATCCGCCTGACTTCGTCGCCCAGTTCATCGCGCCCTATGCCAAGGAAATCGCCGCGCGCGGCATCAAGGTGGTGTGCAACGCCGGCGGCGTGAACCCGCTCGCCTGCCGCGACGCCGTCGAGAAGGTTCTGGCCGACCAGGGCGTGAAGCTGAAGGTTGCAGCCGTCGTCGGCGACGACATCCACGGGATGGTCGAGGAACTGCGCGCCGAGGGCGTGAAGGAAGTTCAATCCGGCGCCCAGATGCCGGAAAAGATCGTCTCCGCCAACGCCTATATCGGCGCCTTCCCGATCGCCGCAGCGCTCGCCGCCGGCGCGGACATCGTCGTCACCGGCCGCGCCGCCGACAGCGCCCTCGCGCTGGGGCCATTGATCCATGAATTCGGATGGACCGCGACCGATTTCGACAGGCTGGCGGCCGGCACCATGGCCGGGCATGTCATCGAATGCGGCCCGCAGGCGACCGGCGGCATCTTCACCGATTGGAAGCTGGTGGCCGAGGGCTGGCACAATATCGGTTTCCCGATCGCCGAGTGCAAAGCCGACGGCAGCTTCATCGTCACCAAGCCGACCGGCACCGGTGGCCTGGTCTCGACCCAGACGGTGGCCGAACAGATCACCTATGAAACCGGCGATCCGGCCAACTACATCCTGCCCGACGTGGTCTGCGACCTGTCGAATGTCCATGTCGAACAGGTCGGCAAGGACAGGGTCAACGTCACCAACGTGCGCGGCAAGGCCCCGACCCCGACCTATAAGGTCAGCGCGACCTATCCCGAGGGCTTCCGCTCCATCGCCACTTTGATGGTGAACGGCGTCGACGCGCCCTTGAAGGCGCAGGCCATGGGCCAGGCGATTTTGAAGCGCACCAGCCTGATCTTCGCCCGCGAAGGCCTGGCCGATTATGTCGACACCTCGATCGAGGTGCTGGGCGCCGAGGCGACCTATGGCCCGCACGGCCGGGCGAGCCATGTGCGCGAGGTGATCCTGAAGGTCGGCGTCCGCCATATGGACAAACGCGCGGTCGATATCTTCACCCGCGAAATCGCCCCCGCCGCCACCGGCATGGCGCAAGGCATCTCCGGCTTCGCCGGCGGCCGCCCCAGCGTGCAGCCGGTGCTGCGCCTCTATTCCTTCCTGCTGGACAAGGCCCGCGTGAAGATCGAGGTCGATTTCGAGGGCAAGCGCATCCCCGTGTCGGTGACGACCGAGGGCCAGGCCGTGCCGCCCTATCAGCCGAAACCGGCCGCCCCTGCCAAGGCGCTGACCGGCGAAACGACGACGGTTCCGCTGATCGCACTCGCCCATGGCCGCAGCGGCGACAAGGGCAACCTGTCCAATATCGCTGTCATGGCCCGCAAGCCGGAATTCCTAGGTGTGCTGACCGACCAGCTCACGCCGGAGGCGGTGAAGAACTACATGGCCCATGTCGTGGAGGGCACGGTCGAACGCTACGACTGGCCCGGCTTCCACGGCTTCAACTTCATCCTGAACGGCTCACTGGGCGGCGGCGGCGTGGCGTCGCTGCGTTACGACCCGCAGGGCAAGGCGCATGCGCAGATGCTGATGGACTTCCCGGTGAAGGTGCCGAAGGATTGGGTCGATCAGGGACTGGTTGTGGTCGGCTGAGCGGAAACCTAAATAGCCTCTCCCTTCGAGGGAGAGGTCGGAACGCAAAGCGTTCCGGGTGAGGGTGGCTCTCACCGATTGCTCCGTGACCAGCGTGCAGGCGGATAGAGCCCCCTCACCCGGATTGCTGCGCAATCCGACCTCCCCCCTGAGGGGCGAGGCATTGGAACAGCCAACCGCCTGCCGGTCGCGCCGCCGCCGCCGGGTTCATGAGGGGATATGATGCGTGCGCTTTTGAGTATCTGTTGCGCCGTGTCGCTTGCGGCCTGCAGTCCTGGCGAGGCGAGCCCGCCCAAGCGTTTTATCCTGGCGGGCGATGCCCGCGCGCAGGTGTTGGGTCAATGCTCGCGCCCGGCGCCTCGGGGCACGAGCAGCTTTTGGATTCCCTCGGCCAAAGATTTAGACGACCTCGAAAGCAAATTGGCGCCTGAACTTACAGGCTACCACGATTTCAAACTCGACCGCCCCGATCTGTTGGAGACCTATCACAGACAATATGTCGGCATCGTTATAGAAGGCCGGCAGCTTATTTACGGAAATTTCTATCCGACCGAGGAATTCCCGAAGATGCATGAGCAAACCGAAACGAATGAGGCATACATGGTTTGCGATGGCGGTCCGTTTTTCTTCGGCGTCACCTATGATGAAACAGAGCGCAAGATCGTTGGGGTGGGTTTCAATGGCGCGCCCGGTTTACCGCCGCCGCCGCCGCCTAAGCCGCGCAGCTAGTCTCGCTGACGAGGGGTCATCGCCGGTATCGCACAGGGCACGGGCTCACCATAGTCACCCGCAATACACGGCACTTCCTTCCTTTCGCGGTTGATGTGTCATCGCCTGATGAGGTCGTTGGCCCATGGCCGCAGTGGCAACAAGGGCAACCTGTCCAACATCGCCATCATGGCGCGCAAGCCCCAATTTCTGAGCTTGCTGACCGACCAGCTGACGCCGGAGGCGGTGAAGAATTACATGGCGCATGTCGTCGAAGGTAGGGCCGCATCATGTCTTTGATTTCCTGCTCGTGCGCCGGCGCCTCGCCCAGCCATTTCGGCTATTGGTCCTCGCGCAATATGACCGGCATGTGTTCGTTCAGGGGTATCATCGGCGCGTTCGCCGGCAGGGTGATGACGGCGCAGAACCAATAACCTAGACCACCGGTTAGGTTTCTGATATCAACTCTGCATGGCAACCGCTTTCACCAGCCGGCGGCGTTATCGGGTGGCTGTAGACTCGAACGATCATCCCCCGCCGCATGTGCATGCCTTCTGGAAGGGTTGCGAGGCGCGGTTCAGGTTGAATTGTTCGAAGGGGCCGGTTGAGTTTTGGGATTGTCAGGGGAATTGGAACCTCTCCCACCTCAATGAACTTGGCCGGGAGTTGCGGAGAACCTGCCCGCGTGCTGCGAACTGTGGAGTGACATACATGGCTGAGTTCAAGGCAATCGATGAAGCCGCCTTCAAGAAGGCTGTGATAAAATCCAGCCGCGTCCCCGCTGCTCCTCGTGCGCTCTCGGCGCGATTCGATCGGCGGAGCCATAAGGTGTGGGTCAAGCTGAATTCAGGGATCGAGTTCTCATTCGATGCCCGGCGCGCCTATGGCTTGGAGGACGCATCGGCGGACGATCTGGCCGGCGTCACCGTGGAGGGCGTCGGCAGCACGCTTCATTTTCCGAAACTGGATGCGGACTTTTCCGTTTCGCGTCTGTTGGAAGGGTTCCTCGGTCCATTGGACTGGACCAAGCGGGAGATAAGGGCGGCGGCATCCCGCGAGAATGGAAAACGTGGCGGCCGGCCACGGAAGGTGGATGACGAAGCGGCGTAGCGTGCCACGGGCAAGCGTCCGTTCAGCATCAGTGTATTCGAAAACGGCCGGCGGGAATTGAAACTTAGACACGGAGGCTCCGATGCCGACTGTCAGCTTGAAAGATGCCGAGGCGGGACTTTCCAATCTGGTCGATAAAGCGATCAAGGGCGAGTTCGTGACGATCACGCGTCACGGCAAGCCCGCCGCCGTGCTGGTTTCACCCGAGACCGCGGAAATTGCGCGCAAGGCGTTGGAAAGCAAGCGCCCCGGGTTTGCTGCCTATCTACGGACCTTCCCAGGCGGTGAATTCCCGGGATCGAACCGCGCTCGGTCACGGGATGTGGAGTTTTGAGCGTCATCGCCCGATGAGGCCGCCAGCCAATCGGTGTAGGGCGCTTCGCTTTTCCACCCGATTTTAACGCGGAGTGCGCAGAGATAACGCAGAGGGCGCGGAGCGAAGATTAATGTTCTCTGCGTCCTCCGCGCCTTCCTCCGCGGCCTCTGCGTTAAAAATTAAACATCCCTTGAATATCCTATTTTGTATCTTATTTGTTCTTTTAATGAGCGCAATCGAAACCGATGACCTGGACTGGATAACCCCGCCCGACGCCGATGCGGCGAATGCGGCGCTGAAGGCTGCCATTCAGGCGGAGCTGACAGAGGCGCGCGGGATCGAGATGGGTTTTCAGCGGCAACTGGATGCCAAGGCGAAAACCGAAGAAGGTCAAGAAGACCTGCCGCGATTGAGCAATGCGGCGGTCAAGGCGGCGCGGGCCTTGCGCCAGATCGGCGTGTTGCAATTGGAAATCGCGGGCCTGCGCGATCAGCCGGGGCATCGGGCGCCCGCCGCCGCCTTGGCGACCGCGCCGGCCAACCAGAATGCGCCGCAGCCCAAGCCATATAAGAACGGGCCGAAGCCGCGCGACGATGCCTGGACCAACGGCGATTACACCGAATATGACGACTATACCGATCGGGAACTGGAAGCCTGCCGCGATGCGAAGATGGGCGCCAACGTGCAATTGATCGCCGAGGCGATGCGGGCAGATCTGATCGCGCATGGGCGCATGGATGCGGCCAATGAGGCGCCGATCGATCAGGTTGAACTGGTCCGCGCCATCCCCCATCCGGCGCTGGACACCTGCATCAACAACATCGAGCCTTATTACAGCTTTCTGGTCTTCGGCGAGGACAAGGTGCAGGTGGGCTTGCGCCCGGGTGCGCCGAACGTCTGGGCGGAATACGACGCGAAGAAAGGCCTGTATGCCCGCGACCGGCAGGATAGCAGTTGATCTGTGCTTATTGCCTCGCCCCACGGGGGAGAGGTCGCCGCGTAAGCGGCGGGTGAGGGGAGCTGGTGAAGCCGGCTCCCCTGTTTCAAGCATCGCGCAATCTGAGAGAGCCCCCCCGGCGCCGCCAAAGGCGGCTTGTCTTGCGCAAAAGCGACCTCCGGTCGCGTACGCAATCCGACCTCTTTCCCGTGGGGTGAGGTTAATGACGCATGCGCAAAATTCTCTTCATTCCGCCGGTAGAATCAGCCACCATCCCGCCATGGAGCGTTTCTTCAAGATCACCGAACAAGGCGGCACGGTACGGACGGAGGTGGTGGCGGGTGTCACCACGTTCCTGACAATGGCCTACATCATGTTCGTCAATCCGCTGATCCTGTCGGATGCCGGGATGGACAAAGGCGCGGTGTTTGTCGCCACCTGCCTGGCCTCGGCGTTGGCCACGCTGATCATGGCGCTTTACGCCAATTATCCCATCGCCCTGGCCCCCGGCATGGGGATCAACGCCTTTTTCACCTACAGCGTGGTGATCGGCCAGCATTACTCCTGGCAGGCGGCGCTGGGCGCGGTGTTCCTCTCCGGCATCCTGTTCCTGATCGTCAGCGTCACGCGCCTGCGCATCTGGATCGTCCAAGGCATTCCGGCGTCGCAGAAGATGGCGATCGCCGCCGGCATCGGCCTCTTCCTCGGGATTCTGGCGCTGAAGAATGCCGGGCTGATCGCGCCCAACAAGGACACCTATGTCACGCTGGGCAATATGCATTCCCCGGCGGTTCTGCTGGCGGCGGCGGGCTTCATCGCCATGGTGGCGCTGGATGCGCGCAAGGTGCCGGGCGCCATCCTGATCGCGGTGCTGGGCGTGACCGTCGCCGGCATCTTGGCTGGCGTTTCGCCGTTCGGCGGGGTGGTGTCGATGCCGCCCAGCCTGGCGCCCACCTTTCTGGCGATGGATCTGAAAAGCCTGTTCAACCTGGGCAGCTTGGCGGTGATTCTCGCCTTCTTCTTCGTCGACCTGTTCGATTCCACCGGCACGCTGATCGGCGTCGCCCATCAGGCCGGGCTGCTGCGGCCCGACGGCACCTTGCCGCGCCTGCGCAAGGTTCTGGTGGCGGATTCGCTGTCGGTGCTGGCGGGGGCCGCGCTCGGCACGTCGCCGGTCACGTCCTATATCGAAAGCGCCGCCGGGGTTAAGGCGGGTGGCCGCACCGGGCTGGTCGGGGTGGTGGTCGCATTGCTGTTCCTGCTCAGCCTGTTCTTCGCGCCGCTCGCAAGTAGCGTTCCAGACTATGCCACCGCGCCGGCCCTGCTGTTCGTCGCCTGCCTGATGGTGCGCAGCCTGGCGGAGATGAAGTGGGACGACGTGACCGATTATGCGCCGGCCCTGGTCACCGCGCTCGCGATGCCGCTCACCTTCTCCATCTCCAACGGCATCGCGCTCGGCTTCATCGCCTTCGCCGCGGTGAAGTTATTGGCCGGCCGCGCACGCGAAATCGGCTGGCCGATGGCGATCCTGGCGGTGCTGTTCGTGGCGCACTACGCGGTGGGGTGAGGTGAAACCAGTAAGAGTTAGCCACAGATGGACACAGATTTACGCAGATGAAATCCTAAGAAATTTCATTCTTATCTGTGAAAATCTGTGTCCATCTGTGGCTAACCTCTTAATCTTATCGCTTTCCGAACTCGGCCTTGCTCTACGCATTTAGCGGTTTGATCTGCCGCCCATCGGCGGTGAAATTGTCCGGCGAAAGCCACGCCGTCAGCCGTGCCGCGACGGCAGGCCATTCATGGTCCAGCATCGCGTAAAGCTGCGTGTCCCAACTGCGGTCCTTCATCCACATCGTCTGGCGCAGCAGGCCCTCTTCGGTGAAGCCGAAGCGGACCGCCGCGCGGCGCGATGCGGCGTGCTCGGGCGCGCAACGCCACTCCATCCGGCGATAACCCAGCGTGCCCAGCACATAACGGGCCAGCAGCAGAAACGCCTCCGTTCCGGCCGTGCGCCGCGACAAAGCGGAGCCGTAGACCAGCCCCATCTCCACAGTGCCCATCGCCGGGTTGACGTTCAGCAGAAAGAACAGCCCGGCGGCCTGTCCGCTGGTGTTGTCGACGACGGCGTAAAGGACCGCTTCGGCGCGGTTGCTGCGATCCGCCAGCCACGTGGCAAAACCTTGAAGGTCAGCGAACGGCCCGGGTGGGATCAGGCTCCACAGCGCGGCATCCTGCCCGATCGACAGCCACAGGCTCTCGGCATGCCGCGCCGGATCGGCCCGCTCGAGATCGACCAGCCGGCCGGGAATGACGGCGGCATCGGGGTGGGCGCAGGGCAGGGACGGCGGGTGCATGCTTATCAGCCTAATGCACTTGCCGCCCGTGCCGAAGCATGTTGAAACCCCTTTGGTTTAATGCTCCGGGGTACAGCGAATGACCGACTTATCGGCCAGGGTGGACGAACTTGAGGTCAAGGTCGCGCATCAGGACATGACGATCGACGAGCTGAACGCAACCGTCACCGCGCAGTGGAAGGCGATCGACGACCTGACAGAGACGGTGACCCGCCTGACGCAGGAGGTGCGCAACATCGGCAACGCCGCCGGTGCCCCCAGCGCGCCGGAGCCGCCGCCGCCGCATTATTAAAGCAGCGCCACGGCCTGCTGCGCACGCTCGCCGTGGCCGCGTTCTTCCTTGCCGTTCTGGCGCAGTTGGCGGGCCGCTTCTTCGTCGCCCAGCGCCACGGCCCAGCTTTCATACAGGCCTTCGCCGGCGATCTCACCCTGGGTGATGCCGTTCAGCATGTCTTTCGAGACCTGGATCCCAGCCGATCCCATCGCATAGGGATTCTCCTCCGGCGTCGGGATGGCGAAGTCCACGCCGAAGACCTGCTTGATCACGCGGACGACGCGGTGGGCGTGGCCCATCTCTTCCTGCCCGTTCTTTGCCAGCAGGGCGCGGACGGCCTCGTTGGGGGCGGAGGCGGACAGGGCGTCGTAGAAACCTTTGCCCGCGGCCTCCAGCATGACCATGACCTTCAGGTCGTCCAACGTCGGCTTGGTGACGGTGAAGATATAGGCGCCGGCGCTGGCCGCATCCTTCGGCATGCCTTCCGATAATTCGACCATCAAGCTGTCTCCCCAAATTTTGCGCATGCCAATGCAAGCGGCTTCGAATTCCGATGCTATGCTGGACGTAGTGGCGCGGTCGCGTCAATCACCGAAACCGGCAGAGGACCCGATCTATGGCGCATGTGACCTATAAGGTAGTGCCGCACGACGGCGGCTGGACCTACACCCAGGACGGCGTGTTCGCGGAAACCTATCTGTCTCGTGAGGCTGCCGCCGACGCGGCCCGTGCTGTCGCCGCCGAGCAGCGGACACCGGGCGATACCGCGGCGATCCTTTATGAAGGGCCGGACGGCAAGTGGCACGAAGAACTGGCCGATGGCGGCGACCGGCCGGAGATCGATGTCGAGGCTTAGTTCGTCCGGGGGTTAGTGCAGGCGGCCCACCGGCAGGTCGCCATGCAGGCGGACCAAGATATCGGAGATGATGTTGCTGGTCGCGGTCAGGCCGATTTCCTGGCTGAGAATCAGCAGGCCCTTCTTCAAATGCCCCTCCGCCTCGGCGATCGCCAGGGGATTGGCCTTCAGCGCGGCCTCGACCGCTGTCTTGTCGCTTTCGCTCATCCTCGCACATCCATTGTCTGGTCCAGGCGCATCTTTGACGCCGTATTTGTTATTCGATCTGAGCAGATCACGAGTCGGGGCGCTTGGCAAACGTCTAAGCGTGAACACACGGTCCGCGCGACGCCGCGTCACAGTGTAGGCGGCGGCAGGATGGCGTGGGATGCGCGCTTTGAACAGGCTGAAGATCAGACGCTCGGCGCGAAGACGTAGGCTATTGAACCCTCCTGCTTCTGGCGGGTGAGGGCTTTTTTTGATTCGACTCCCGCATGTGTTCTCTGTATGTACACTTAAGTACATTAAAGGAACATCATGCTAAAACGCGCCTCGCCGCTGTGCCACCGCATTCTCTTCTTTGTGCCGCCGCCGCCCTTGCTGGCGTATCGCATTGCCAGCAGCGCGCGTCACGAACGGCAGGCACATGCGCTCATGGGCAAACCCCTGGAGCCGGAACGGCTTCATGTTACGGCCATTCATTTGGGTGACTATCCCGACTATCCGGCAGGGCCGATCGCACGCGCGACGCGGGCCGCGGAAACAGTGACATTCAGGCAGTTCGAAATGGCCTTCGACCGACTGGGCAGCTTTGCCGCCGGCGAGAAGCGGCCACTGGTCCTGACCAGCGGGAAAGGGCTCGCCGATTTCCATGTCTTCCGGAACAGGCTGCGGATGGCGCTTCGCGCCGTCGGCCTCGCAGATCGCTTGAGGCCGAAAATCACGCCGCATATGACCTTATTGTACGATCGCCATGCGGTTCCCGAACATTCAATCGACCCCATCAAATGGATCGCGCGCGACTTCGTGTTGGTCGACAGCCTTGTCGGCATGACGCAACATGTCGAGCTTGGCCGCTGGGCGTTGGATGAGGGTTTGTTCGGCGCGGATCGTCAATAGCTCTTCGGCAGGCCCAGCACGCGTTCGGCGATATAGGACAGGATCAGGTTCGGGGTGATCGGGGCGATCCAGGGGATCATCATCTCGCGCATATAGCGTTCGACATGGAATTCCTTGGCGTAACCGAAGCCGCCATGGGTCATCATCGCCTGCTGGCAGGCGGCCATCCCGGCCTCGGCCGCCAGATATTTGGCGGCGTTGGCGGCCGCGCCGCAGGGCAGGTCGTTGTCGAACTGCCAGGCGGCGCACATCGTCATCAGGCGCGCGGCCTCCAGCTCGGTCCAGTTCTTGGCCAGCGGGTGCTGGACCGACTGGTTCATGCCGATGGGCCGGTTGAAGACGATGCGCTCCTTGGCATAGGCGGTCGCACGGTTGAGCGCGGCGAAGCCCAGCCCCACGGCCTCGGCCGCCAGCAGCGCGCGCTCCGGATTCATGCCGTCCAGGATATATTTGAAGCCTTCGCCTTCCTCGCCGATCCGGTCCTCAAACGGGATTTCCAGCCCATCGATGAACAGCTCGTTCGAATCGACCGCCTTGCGGCCCATCTTCTCGATCTCGCGCACAGCGACCGTCTTGCGGTCCAGGTCGGTGTAGAACAGGCTGAGGCCCTGGGTCGGCTTCTTGACCTCCTCCAGCGGCGTGGTGCGGGCGAGCAGCAGGATCTTGTCGGCGACCTGCGCGGTGGAGATCCACACCTTCTGGCCGTGCACGACATAGCGGTCGTTCATCCGCACCGCCCGGGTCTTCAGCTGCGTCGTGTTAAGGCCGGTATTGGGCTCGGTCACGCCGAAGCAGGCCTTGACCTTTCCGTGGGCGATCGGCGGCAGCATGCGCTGCTTCTGCTCCTCGGTGCCGTGCTTCACCACAGGGTGCAGGCCGAACAGGTTGATATGGACGGTGGTCGCACCGGACATGCCGGCGCCCGACTGGCAGATCGCCTGCATCATGATGCACGCCTCGGTGATGCCCAAGCCCGACCCGCCATATTCCTCCGGCGTGCAGATGCCCAGCCAGCCGCCGTCGGCGACCGCCTTGTAGAAATCGTTGGGGAAGCCGCCTTCCTTGTCCTTCTTCAGCCAGTAGGCGTCGTCGAACTTGCTGCAGATCGCGTTGATCGCATCCTTGATCGCTTCCTGGTCCTCGGTGAGGTTAAAATCCATCAGACTTCTCCCACAGCTTCGGGCGCTTCGGCCGCGATCACCGCCTTTTCGGCCAGCATCGCTTCGATTTCTTTCGGTGAATACCCAACCTCGGCCAGGATTTCGGCGGTGTGCTCGCCCATCACGGGGGCGTGCCGGTTGGCCTTGGGTTGGGTGTCGGACCATTCGGTCGGCTCGCGCATGTGGCGCAGGCGTCCCTCGGTCGGGTGGTCCTCATATTCGAAGAACTTGGTCGCGACCAGATGCGGATCTTCGAAGATCGTCTCCAGCGTGTGCATCGGCGTCACCGGGATGTCGGCGTCGTCCAGCAGCTTGGTCCACTCGGCCGTCGTGCGGGTTTTGAACAGCTCCGCAACCTCGGCATAGATTGAATCGATATGCTGCGTGCGCGTGGTGACCGAGGCGAAGCGCGGGTCGGTGGTCAGCGTCTCGCTGCGGCCGATGGCTTGGAAGAAATTGGTCCAGTGCTTGTTGTTATAGATCAGCGCGCAGACATAGCCGTCTTTGGTCTGATAGGGCCGGCGGTCGCGCGACAGCTGGCGGATATAGCCACCTTTGTCCAGCGGCGGGTCATAGGTCAGTCCACTCATATGATCGTTCAAGAAGAACTTGGTCATCGTCTCGAACATCGGAACGTCGATCTTCTGACCCCTGCCGTCCTTCCCGCGATGGACCAGCGCCGCCAGGATCGCGTTGATGGCCGTCAGGCCGGTGATGCGGTCGGCGATCGCAGCGGGGACATAACGCGGAATTTCGCCGGTCGACCGCTGGATAAGGGACGAGATGGTGGAGGCGCCCTGGATCAGATCGTCATAGGCCGGGCGCGAACCGTAGGGCCCGTTCTGGCTGAAGCCGAACAGTCCGCAATAGATGATCTTCGGATTGACCTTGAACACATCCTCATAGGTCAGGCCGAGCTTCGCCATCGTGTGCGGACGCATGTTGTAGGTGAAGACGTCCGCCGTCTCGATCAGCTTCAGCAGGGCCTCTTTGCCCTTCTGTGACTTCAGGTCGATGACAATGCTGCGTTTGCTGCGATTGGCGTTGATGAAGACGGGGCCCAGACCCTCGTTCTTGATCGGCCCGATCTGCCGTGTGACGTCGCCGCCGGGCGATTCCACCTTGATCACGTCCGCGCCCATGTCGCCCAGCGTCTGGGTGGCGAACGGTCCCATCAGGACCGCGGTAATGTCAACGACGCGTATGCCGCTCAAAGGACCTGACACGCTGCTCTTCCTCCCGGGTAACTCGTGCGGCTGTTCATAGCCATAGACATTTGCGTTCACAACAGTGAACGGCCTGCAATTCTAACGTAGCGTTGCGCCGATAGACAGAAAGCCGGAAACCCTGCATATCCGACGCATGGGGAAGACTTCACCGAAAGCTGAAAACGCGGCGCGGCTCTATCGTATGGTGGTGACCATCCGCCAGACCGAGGAAGCGCTGGCGACGCTGCTGGCAGAGGGACTGATCCCCGGCTTTATCCATCTGTCGATCGGGCAGGAAGCGGCAGCAGCTGGTGTGATGAGCGTGCTGACCCAGGCCGACACGATCACCTCCACCCATCGCGGCCACGGCCATGCCATCGCCAAGGGCATGAAACTAGACGCGTTCTTCGCCGAATTGCTGGGGCGCGACAGCGGCGCTTGTCGGGGGCGCGGCGGGTCCATGCATGTGGCGGATGTTGCGAACGGCATGCTGGGCGCCAACGGCATCGTCGCCGCCGGAATGCCCATCGCGCTGGGCAGTGCGCTGGCGCACAAGACGCTGGGCCGGGATGCCGTGGCGGTGGCGTTCTTCGGCGATGGAGCAATGGCCGAGGGGGTGCTGCACGAATGCCTGAACCTGGCAAAGCTGTGGGATCTGCCGGTGCTGTTCCTGTGCGAGAACAATGGCTGGGGCGAGTTCTTGCCGACCGAGCATCAGATCGTATTCACCTTGGAAAAATTGGCGGCGGCCTACGGCGTCCGGCACCGGGCGGTGGACGGCAACGATGTTACCGCAGTTGCCAAAGCGGCGGGCGAAGTCGTGGCAGATGTGCGTAAGGGCGGTCCCGCCATCCTGGAATGCCTAACCGCCCGCGTTGGCGGCCATTATGAGGGCGACCCGCAGCGTGGGCGCGCTCCGGCCGAGCAGGCGGCGGCGAAGGCGCGCGACCCGGTGGAGATTGCTCGAGCTAAGCTGTCGAAGGGTGAGGCCGACCGGATTGACCGCGAAGTGGCGGACGAAATCGCTATGGCTATCGCCTTTGCGCGGGCGGCGGCGGAGCCGGCATGGGAAGACGCGGCGACGGCTGTGTACACAGAGGCCCGGTCATGAATCGCCTCTCCCCTCGGGGGAGAGGTCGGAGCGCGCAAGCGATCCGGGTGAGGGGCGCTGGTGCCATAGGCTGGATGCTCGCGGTGCGAATTGCTTCTCAAGTCCGGCAGGGGGCAATCGTCACCAGCCCCCCTCACTCGGCGCTACGCGCCGACCCCTCCCCCTTGGGGAGAGGCACAAATCAGCTCCGGGACGAAAATTAGAGTGGCCGAGCTTCGCTACAATCATGCCGTCAACCGGGCGATGGCCGATGCCATGGAGGCGGACCCGACTGTCGTCCTGTTCGGGGAGGATGTCGCCGGGGCGGGTGGGGTCTATGGCGCGACGCGCGGCCTGCGCGACCGGTTCGGGCTGGAACGCGTGCGCGACACGCCGATCTCCGAGGCCGCCATCGTCGGCATGGCGGTCGGTGCGGCCTTGTCGGGCCTGAAGCCCATCGTCGAGATTTCCTTCATCGACTTCATGACCTTCGCCATGGATGCGGTGGTCAACCAGGCCGCCAAAATGCGAACCATGTTCGGCAGTCAGGTCAGCGTGCCGATGGTGTTGCGCACCCAGCATGGCGGCGGCGCTGGATCGGGGCCACAGCATTCGCAGTGCCTGGAGGCATGGTTCGCCCATGTGCCGGGGCTGAAGGTCGTGTGCCCGTCCGATCCGGCTAGCGCCTATGGCCTGCTGCGCGCGGCGATCGACGACCCCGACCCCGTCATTATGGTCGAGCACAAGGGTCTCTATGCCATGCGCGTGCCGGCGCCCGAGACGCTGCCCGTTCTGCCGATCGGCAAAGCGGCGATCCGGCGGCCGGGACGTGACCTCACCATCGTGTCCTATGGCGGCGCGTTACGCGCCGTCGGCGAAACGGCGGCGATGCTGTCCGCCGAGGGGGTTGAGGCGGAAATTGTCGATCTGCGCAGCCTGCAGCCGTGGGACGACGCGACGGTGCTGGAATCGCTCGGGCGCACCCACCGCCTGCTGATTGTCCATGAGGCGGTTGAGGCCTTCGGCGTCGGGGCGGAAATCGCGGCCCGCATGGCCGATATTGGCTTCGACGAGCTAGATGCGCCCATCCTGCGCGTCGGCGCGCCCTTCATGCCCTCGCCCGTCGCCAAGGCGCTGGAGCGTCGATATATGCCGAACACCGATTCCATTATGGCGGCCTGTCGCCGTCTTCTCGTTTAGGAGCCGAAATGTCCGACGATCTGGTGCTGTATGAACAGCAAGGCGCGGTTGCGATCATCACGCTGAATCGCCCGAAATCGCTGAACCCGCTGAATCAGCCGACCTTGGAGGCGCTGGATGCGGCGGTGACACGAGCGGAGAAAGACAAGTCGGTGCGCGTGCTGGTCTTCACCGGGGCAGGAGACAAGGCGTTCGTCGCCGGCGGCGACATTCCCGACCTCGCGACCCGGCGTGGCCTTGAACACTATCTAGACTTTGGCGAGGTCATCCACGCCGTGTTCCGCCATATCGAAACCATCGACAAGCCGACAATCGCCGCGATCAACGGGTTCGCGCTGGGCGGCGGCACGGAACTGTTGCTGTCGACCGACATCCGGGTCGCCGTCGAATCGGCGAAGCTTGGGCTGCCGGAAATCAATCTCGGCCTCTTCCCTGGCGCCGGCGGCTCGCAGCGATTGATGCGCCAAATACCGCTCTGCAAGGCCAAGGAAATGATGTTCCTGGGCCATCAGATTACCGCCGCCGAGGCGGAGCGGCTGGGCCTGATCAACCGGGTGGTTCCGGACGGCACGCTGATGGAGGAGGTTATGAAGATGGCGGGCGCCATGGCCAAGAAATCGCCGCTGATCCTGAAAATTCTGAAGCGCACGATGGTCGATGGGGACGAGATGCCGTTGCGCGCCGCACTTCGGCACGAGCACGCGATGATCGGCCTGGTGTTCGACACCGATGACGCGCATGAGGGCTGCAACGCCTTCGTCGAGAAGCGCCCGGCCGACTTTCAGGGGAAGTAGCTAATCGCTGGACCGGCAATAGATCGCCGCGATCGCTTCCATTCCCGCCCGGTCCGCTTCGTCGAAGCGACCGGTCTCCGGGCTGTCCAAGTCCAGTACGCCCAGCAACACGCCGTCCTTGATCAGCGGGACGACCAGTTCCGACCTGCTGTCCGCGTCGCAGGCGATGTGGCCGGGGAACTCATGCACGTCCGTCACCAAGATCGATTCCCGCCGCGCCGCCGCCGTGCCGCAGACACCCTTGCCGACCTCGATCCGCACGCAGGCGGGCTTGCCCTGGAAGGGGCCGACGATCAGTTCGCCGCCCCGCAGGAAATAGAACCCGACCCAGTTCACGTTCGGCAGCGACATGAACAGATAGGCCGAGATGTTCGCGGTATTGGCGATGGCGTCCCGCTCATTGCCCAGCAGGGCGGTCACCTGCTCGGCCAATTCGCGGTAGAAGGTCGGCTTGTCGGTGGCGGAAATCGTTTGAGTTTCGAACATGATGCTTTTGTAGCCTCAGCCGGGCGCGTATGACCAGCGGTGGTCGGGACGGACGATATTTGGGGAGGAATCATGTCGAAATCAGCGGCGCGCAATCTGTCCGGGCTTGCGGTGGTGACCGGCGGGTCCAGTGGTATCGGCGAGGCCTGCGCGCGGGAATGCGCTGCGCGTGGGGCGACGGTCGCGATCCTGGATATCAATGAAGCCGGCGCCAAGGTGGCGGAGGAGATCGGCGGCCGGTTCTGGCGCCTGGATGTTGGCGACGACAAGGCGGTCGAGACCGTGGCGAAAGAGGTCGAGGCGGCGCTGGGTCCGGCCGAATATCTGGTGAACAGCGCCGGCATCCTGCAGAAATCCGCAATGAAACCCGGCGAATATCCGCAGGACGCGTGGGACGATATTGTTCGCGTCGATCAGCGCGGCACATACCTGACCTGCCGTGCCTTCGGCCTGGCTATGGTCGAACGGCGGCGTGGATCGATCGTCAATATCGCCTCTGTTGCCGGCATGATGTCGACCCCGCTGCATTCCTACACGCCGGCCAAGGCGGCGGTGATCGCACTGACCCAGACGCTGGCCGCCGAGTGGGGCCGAGCAGACGTGCGGGTCAACGCGGTTTCGCCCGGCGTCACCCGTACCCCCGCCCTGGACGCGGCGCTGAAACGTGGCGACCGGTCCTTGGCGACATTGGAAAAGGTTGCGCCGCTGCGCCGTCTGATCGAGACCAGCGAGATCGCCACCGCCGTCGCCTTCCTGGCGTCGCAGGAGGCCGCCGCGATCACCGGCGTCAATCTACCGGTCGATTGCGGCTGGCTGGTCTCGAACGGCTGGCATTTCTATGGCGGCCTGCGGGAGCAATGAGGCGTTCAAGGTGTGCAAGCACACCACGCAACATGCCGCTTGCAATATTTTAAAACGTTAACAATATTGCGCCCATTGAACGGTCCGACTTAAGACCGAAAAGGCGGGGAGGCGGACCCCTCATTTGCTTACGGGCGGATGAGGGGGCCATCTAATTTTATTCCTCAGGAACGCGCCCGCTGATATTGCGGTTGATGGATTGCCGACCGCTTTCGGATCGGCGGGAGAATCCCATGCGCCGCCTGCTAATCTTCGTCACGCTGATCGTCACAATACTGGCAGCATCCCGGCCTGTTTCCGCCGGCGACAGCGGTCTCTCCGGCAGCACCGCCCCGGTCAGCGGCATCACCGGCGCGACAAAGACGCACCACAAGCATCATGCGAAATCCGCCAAGACCGCGGCCGACGATAAGGCGAAGACGGACGCGGCGGCGGCCGGAACCTCCGATGCCACGATCAATCCGGCAAAGACCGATCCGGCGGTGAATAAGCTGAACACGGTTCTGCCGCCGTAATCCGGCCTATTGCTCGCCTGCGACCCGTTCAAGGCCGCCGAGGATGCGCGGCCAACCGCCGCCCATACCTTTGTAGCCGCCTTCATCTTGGGGCCGGAAACCAGAATGCTCCATTCTCACCAGGGTTCCGTGTGCAGTTGGCATCAACGTCCAGGTGACGACTGTCTGCAACCCGCTTTCGGATTCGGTGCCGTCACCCCAGCGATAGGCCAGGAGACGATGGGGATCGACGGCGATCACCTCACAATTGGTGACGCCAGACCAGCCTGGAACCGGTGTAGCGCGGAATTGGAATTTGTGGCCGACCACCGGCTGGAAGTTGTTCTTCATAAGCCATTCGGCGACGAGATCAGATGTGGTCAGCGCCCGCCAAATCTTTTCCGCTGGATGGGGCATAGTCCGCTCGACGACGATCGATTTGGTTTCCATGTCAGGAGCACTCATTCGTTAGAATTGGATCGTTATTGACCAATTCATAACCAGATAGTTATGAGTTGGTCAATAACGATCGGGACCTGCCGGCCATCGGAAATAATCTGGCGGGAATTCGGTGGTTTTATCCATGGCTCCTGGCGCACGGCTCGGTCTAAAGTCGGACACATAAAATCGGGGGAGCGAACATGGAGCGCATTACGCCTAGCGTAAGGCCGGATGCCGCCGGTCGTGGCAGGCTGGCCTTGTTGGCTTTTGTGGTTGTGGTCGTTGAGGCGGGGATCGCCGTTCAAGCCCACGATCTCGACAAAACCGACCATAATTCGCCCGAGATCAGCAAATGGGTAACCAGCCTTCACAACGCCACAGGCGTGGGCTGCTGCGCCACCGCCGATGGGTGGAAACCCGAACAGGTCATTTGGGACACCAACAGCAAAGGGTATCGGGTGATGATCGAGGGCCATTGGGTCGATGTGCCGACGGATGCGGTGATCACCGGACCCAACAAGCTGGGGCATGCCGAGGTTTGGTACTACCACGTCGACGGCCTGCCGGCCGTACGATGTTTCCTGCCCGGCGAGGGCATGTAATCCGCTTCGCAAATCACAACCCTGCGCGATGAGGCGCGACCGATCACCAAGAAATTTCGTGAAATAGTAGAACTGGGATCATGTTCCTGCATTATCTTGGCGGTACATAACAAACACTCAAGCGGTCCGGAGGGACGCCATGCTGCCCGATCGCGCGGTGTTTTTCCAAAAGCTGTATCGCAGCCGGGATGTCGTTCCGCTGCTGCGCCGGATGGCCACTGACAGCGCCGACGGTCAGACCATGGCATCGGGCATGCAGCGCTCAGATGGCTAAAACATTGAAATTCCTTGCCGCCATAACGAAACAATAACGCATCTACTTGTGTTGTTTACCCCAGGGCCGTCGCACCCCGAGTCGGACCAACGTTGGAGTGACCTGTTGATTCATACCTTAGCGCGCTGCAAGTAGCCGGTTGTTCTGGTCGCCGAAGATGAAGATGCTGTTCTGCAAACAGCGTTCGATATTGTCGCGGATGCGGGCTTTACTCCACTGGGCGCGCCCAATGCCGACCATGCGCTGCGTATCCTGCAAAGCCGCGACGACATCCGGATCGTGTTCACCGACGTGAATATGCCGGGCACCATGGATGGCATGAAGTTGGCGGAGGTCATCCGCCGCCGTTGGCCGAAGATCAAGCTGATCGTCACTTCGGGGCGGATCGACCTAGATACGGCGAATGCGCCCGCCGGCACGCGGTTGGTGCGGAAACCCTATCGTTTCGACGAAATCGCCAACCATCTAAACACGCTCGCCGCTGCCTGACGCAGTCGCCGGTGCTATTTCGTGTCCGAGCCGATGAGGCTATTCGGGCTGGGTGGTTCGTCCGAACTTGTAGGATGATCAGTGGTGATCGGGATCATGTGCAGGAAGGACGCATTGTCCTCCACCTGATCCGTGCGCGGCAGCTTGCCGGCGCTCCAGCCGCCGCCGATGGCTTCGATCAACGTGACGCTGGCGGTCAGCCTGTTCTCGGTGACATTGATCGCGGTCTGCTCCGCCGACAGCGCAGTCGCCTGGGCGGTAATCACGCTACTATAGGGGACCGTGCCGGCTTTATATTGGTTCAGGGTCAGGCGCGCCGCCTCGCGGGCGTCTTTCACGACCTCGTCCTGGACCACCGCTTGCTGCTCCAGGATGCGCAGCGTCGCCAGTTCGTCCTCGACCTGCTGGAAACCCGTCAGCACGGTCTGGCGGTAATCGGCGACATTCGAGTCATAAGCGGCGCGCGCCTGCTCCACCTGGGCACTGCGCGACCCGAAATCGAGGATGCTTTCGCTGACATCGGCGCCCAGCGACCACACGATTGTGGGGGCGGTGAACAGTTTGGCGAAGTTGGATGTCTGTGAACCGTATGAGCCCGACAGCGTGATGTCGGGGAAATAGGCGGCGATCGCGACACCGATCTGCGCATTGGCCGCCGCCATGCGGCGCTCCGCGCCGGCGACGTCCGGGCGGCGCTCCAGTAGTTCCGACGGCAGGCCGGTGGGTGCGACCGGTATGGCGTTTGGTAGGGGGCCGGGTTCGACGGCGAAATCCCCGGCAGGCTGCCCGACCAGCACGGCGATGGCGTGCTCAAGCGTAGCGCGCAGTACGCCGGCATTAATCGCCGATGCCCTCGCGCTCAGCAGCTGGGTTTGCGCTGACAGCACATCCGCCTTGGCCGCGACACCGACATTGTACTGGTTCTGGGTGATCTGCAGCGACCGCTGATAATCGTTGGCCGTAGTATCGAGCAGGCGCTTCAACGCTTCCTGATAGCGGAGCTGGAAGTAATCCATCGCCAGCGTGCTTTGTGCCGAGAGCCTCGCGGAGGCAAGGTCGGCGGCGCTGGCTTGCGCCGTCGCGATATCGCCCTCGACGGTGCGGCGGATGCGGCCCCAGACATCCAGATCCCAGCTTGCCGACAGCGATCCGGAATATTGGTTGAAGCTGGTTCCGCCGCGACCATTCTTGCTGGGCGCTGTCGTGACAACCGTCGTGCCGCCGGTTGTCGTCGTCCCGGTCGCGCCGGTCGAAAACGTACTGACGCCGCCGCTGCGCAGCGCGCCGGGCGCCTCATATGATCGCTGATCCGACTGGTCGGCGCTGAGGGTCGGGAAAAAGCTAGCGCGCGCCTGGTCGACGACGGCCCGCGACTGGCGATAGGCGGCTTCAGACGCCTTGAGAGTCTGATTGTCGATATCGATCCGCTTCTCCAGCGCGTCGAGCACGGGATCGTGATAGACCGCCCACCATTGGCCGCGATCGATCTCGTCCTGTGGGTCGCTGGGTTTCCACCCGGCCAGTTCCTTGAACTTGGTTGCGGTCGGCGCCGTCGGCTTCTCGTAGTCGGGTCCGACCGAGCAGGCGGCGACCGAGGCGAGCAGCAGGAGCGGCAGCAGTCTGATCATACTCATATGCCGGCTTCCATCGGGCGGCGGGGCGGGGTCGTGGTCGTACGGCCGGTTACGCGCTTCCGCCATTGGCGGACGCGTTCGATATAGAGATAGACCACTGGCGTGGTGTAGAGCGTCAGCAGCTGGCTGACGATCAGCCCGCCGACAATCGAAATTCCCAACGGTCGGCGCATTTCCGTGCCGTCGCCCGATGCCAGCGCCAGCGGCAAAGCGCCGAAGATCGCGGCCATCGTGGTCATCATGATAGGCCGGAAACGCAAGGCGCAGGCCTTGATGATCGCCTCGCGCGGGCCAAGCCCCTCGGCCCGTTCCGCCTCCAGCGCGAAATCGACCATCATGATGGCGTTCTTCTTGACGATACCGACCAGCAGCAGGATTCCGATGAAAGCAATCAGGGTCAGTTGGTTGCCTGTCGCCCACAGCGCGATCAGCGCGCCGATTCCAGCGGAGGGCAGGGTCGACAGGATGGTGATCGGGTGAAAGTAGCTTTCATACAGAACGCCTAGCACGATGTAGACGGCCAGCAGTCCGCCCACCAGCATCATCGGCATTTGCCCCTGGTACTGCCGGAAGTTTTTTGCCGTTCCTTCATATTCGCCATGGATCGTTGCGGGCATCTTGATTCGATCCGTGGCTCTTCCGATCGCCGCCGTCGCGGTTTCCAGCGATTCGCCCTCGGGGATGTTGAAGGCGATGGTAGTCGCCGCAAATGTGCCCTGGTGGGCCACCTGGGTCGGGGCCGTGCCGTGGCCGAAATGGGCGAAGGCTGCGAGCGGAATCATACTTTCCTGTGCGACGGATACCGCCGCGCCGGTCGACGCGCCACCCTTCGTCGTATTCGCCAGGGCGTTCGCTGCGGCGTTGCGCGCCGTGTCGTCGGCGACCGAGGCAGCAGTGGGTGCGGAGGTCGTTTTCAGAACGGTCGTGCCGGCGACCGCGTTGGTCGCCGCCGTGCCGCTGACCGCGCCGCCGGAGGTGCTGACATAGATGTCTTTCAATATGTCCGGACTCTGCCAGTATTCCGGCGCGACCTCCATCACGACATGGTACTGGTTCAACGGGTTGTAGATCGTTGAGACCAGCCGCTGGCCAAAGGCATCGTATAATGTCGAATCGATTTGGCTGGTGGTCAGCCCGAGACGCGAGGCGCTGTCCCGGTCGACATCGACCTCGATTTCCAGACCGCCGGCCTGCTGATCTGAATCGACATCCACCACCTCAGGCACGTTCTGTAGGGCACCGCGCAGTTTCTCCGACCAGGTTTTGAGCTCGTTTAGGTCGTCCCCGGTGAGTGTGTACTGATACTGGGAGTTGCTTGCGCGGCCACCGCCGGTCGGGATGTCCTGGTTCGCCTGCAGAAAGGTCTGCGTGCCTTTGACCTGAGAGAACTTGGGGCGCAACCGGGCGATGACCCCATCGACGGAGACCTTGCGATCCGACAGCGGTTTTAAGGTCACGTTGAAGGTGGCTGTGGCGCCACCCTGCCCGCCGCCCGGTCCGCCACCGCCGCCGTTGATGGCCGCGACGACGGTCGAAACCGCGGGGTCGGCCTGGATGATCCCTGCCACCTGGATCATCTTCTGCTTCAACGCCTGGAAAGACGTACTCTGATCGGCACGCATCGCGCCACGCATCTGACCGGTATCTTCCTGCGGGAAGAACCCTTTGGGAATGACGACGAACAGAACGACGTTGAGCGCCACCGTTGCCGCCAGGATCACCATCATCATGATGCCGTGATCGACCGCGCCGGTCAGCGAGCGCTCATAGGACGAGCGCATCCATTCAAAACCGCGTTCGCTCCAACGGAAGAACCATGAGGTCGGTTTCTCCGGCATGCGGCCCAGCAAGCGGGCGCACATCATCGGCGTCGTGGTCAGCGACACCACCAGCGAGATCAGGATCGCCACCGTTAGCGTGATGGTGAATTCGTGAAAAAGCCGCCCGACCAGACCACCCATCAACTGTAAGGGCAGGAACACGGCGACCAGCGACAGGCTCATCGACAGGACGGTAAAGCCCACTTCACTGGCGCCGACGAAAGCGGCTTTCATGCGCGGCATCCCCGCCTCGATATGGCGGGTGGTGTTTTCCATCACCACAATGGCATCGTCGACGACGAAGCCGGTGGCGATCGTCAGCGCCATCAGCGAGAAATTATCCAGGCTGAAACCCAGCAGGTACATCACGCCGAAAGTGCCGATCAGCGATACGGGAACCGCCACGGCGGGAATAAGGGTGGACCGCCAGTCGCGCAGAAAGACGAAAACCACCAGGATCACCAGGATCACGGCGCCGACCAGTGTGCGTTCGACTTGCTTCAGTGACGCCCGAATGGTGATGGAGCGGTCGTGGGCGATCTGCAGGTTGATCGTGCTGGGAATCGACTTTTCCAGCTCCGGGATCATCGCCTTCACCCGGTCGACCGTCTCGATGATGTTGGCGCCGGGCTGCTGGGTAACCACCACCGAAATCGCCGGCTTGCCGTTATAAAGACCGTAATTGCGGATATTCTCGACCGCCCCGTCCTGCTTGTCGGTGACCTGGGCGATATCCTGCAGGCGCACGGCCGAGCCATTGCGATAGGCGACGATCAAGGGTTTGTATTGATCGGCCCGATCGGCCTGGTCGTTGGTATAGATCTGAAAATGCAGCTTATCATTTTCGATCGCACCCTTCGGCGCGTTCGCGTTGGCCGCCGACAAGGCTGCGCGCACATCTTCCAGGCCGATGCCGTATTTGAACAATGCCGTCGGGTTAATCTCGACGCGGACAGCCGGCAAGGCGCTGCCTTGCACCGCGACATTGCCGACCCCCTCGATCTGCGACAGTTTTTGTTGAACGACAGTGGCGGCGGCGTCGTAGATCTGGCCCTGGCTCAGCGTCTCCGAGGTCAGCGACAAGATGATCACGGGGGCGGTCGAGCCGTTGAATTTACGGTAGGTCGGATTGCTTTTGAGACTGGTCGGCAGATCCTGGCGCGCGGCGACGATGGCTGCCTGCACGTCGCGAGCCGCGCCGTCGATGTCGCGGTCCAGTCCGAAGATCAACTGCACGCTGGTCTGGTTTTGCGAACTGGTGGACGTCATGTCGGTGACGTCGGCGATCGTTCCCAGATGGCGCTCCAACGGGGTCGCGACACTGCTTGCCATGACCTCCGGGCTGGCCCCGGGCATCGACGCGCTGACGAAGATCGCGGGAAAATCGATCTGCGGCAGCGGCGCGACCGGCAGCAGGCGGAACGCCATGATTCCGGCCAGCGCAATCCCCAGCGTCAGCAGCGTCGTCGCTACCGGCCGCTGGATGAAAGGCGCCGACAGATTCATGTCGTCGCTTCCTCCTCGTCCAGATTCGCCGGGCCGGCCTTCATGCCGAACCGAAGGGCCAGCCGGTCGAACGCCAGATAGATGACCGGCGTGGTGAACAATGTCAGCACCTGGCTGACCATCAGGCCGCCGACGATCGAGACCCCCAGGGGATGGCGCAGTTCCGACCCCGTGCCGGTGCCCAGCATCAGCGGCAAGGCGCCGAACAAGGCGGCCATCGTCGTCATCAGGATCGGGCGGAAGCGCAGCATGCAGGCCTGGAAGATCGCATCGCGTGGCGACTTGCCCTCGTTGCGCTCGGCATGGATGGCAAAATCGATCATCAGGATGGCGTTCTTCTTGACGATGCCGATCAACAGGATGATGCCGATCAGCGCGATGATCGTCAGGTCGCTGCCGACGATGATCAGCGCCAGCAACGCGCCGACGCCGGCGGACGGGAGCGTCGACAGGATGGTGATCGGATGAATGAAGCTCTCATAGAGTACGCCCAGCACGATATACATCGTGACGATCGCGGCCAGCACGAGCAGCAATTCGTTTGACAGGTTGTTCTGGAAGGCGAGCGCCGCGCCCTGAAAGCTGGTTATCACGCCGGTCGGAACGCCCAATTCCTTTTCGGCCTTCTGAATCGCATCGACGCCAGCGCCCAGGGAGACATTATCGGCAAGGTTGAACGAGACGGTGGTTGCCGGGAACTGCCCCAGATGACCGACCACCAGGGGGGCCGATACCTGCGTCACCTTCGCGACCGCGGTCAAAGGCACCTGCCCGCCGCCAGCCGACGGCAGGTAAAGGGATGACAGTGAATCGAGAGAGTTCTGCAAGGTCGGATCGGCTTCCAGAATGACGCGATACTGGTTCGATTGGGTGAAGATGGTCGAGACGATGCGCTGGCCGAAGGCGTCGTAAAGCGCGTTGTCCACCGTGCCGACGGTGATGCCGAAACGGCCGGCGCTGTCACGGTCGACGGTGATGTAGGCGGCAATGCCCTGGGCCGTCTGGTCGCTGGATACGTCGCGCAGTTCGGGCAGCGTGTTCAGCTTGTCGACCAGCTTGGGCGCCCAGCCGGTCAACTCATCCAGATTGGCGTCCTCAAGGATGAATTGATACTGCGTGCGGCTGACCGTGTCGGCGAGCGTCAGATCCTGCACCGGCTGCATATACAGTGAGATCCCTGGGACCGACGCAACCTCCTGCTGCAGCCTTTCCATGATTACTGACGCGGATTCGCCACGGTCGCTGCGAGGCTTGAGGTTGATCAGAAACCGGCCGCTGTTCAGCGTCACGTTGCTGCCGTCGACCCCGATGAAGGAGGACAGGC
Organism: Alphaproteobacteria bacterium; assembly: GCA_965276835.1. Taxonomy (GTDB): domain Bacteria; phylum Pseudomonadota; class Alphaproteobacteria; order BOG-932; family Roseiterribacteraceae; genus BOG-932. The sequence continues at coordinate 3,593,894 of OZ255631.1, read as the reverse complement.
TCTCAACGTCCCCGTCCTTCAGGATTGCCGCGGCCAGTGCCTGCTGCCGGTCCGCCATCGCGGCATAGGACAGCGTACCGCTGGCTTCCGAAATGCCCTGGATGAGACCGGTATCCTGGACAGGGAAGAAACCTTTGGGGATCACGATATAGAGCAGCGCGGTGAACACCAACGTCGCCAGCGCCACCATCAGCGTCAGGAACTGGCGGTCCAGCACCCAATTGAGCAGCCGGCCGTATTTGTCCATTACCCCGTCGAAGATTGCCTGCGTGCGCCGGGCGAAGTCGGAAGGTTTCTTCTCTTCTGTCTTTTGCTTGAGCAGCAGCGCGCACAGCATCGGCACCAGGGTAAGCGAGACGACCGCAGAGATCAGGATGGTAACTGCCAGCGTGATCGCGAATTCCCGGAACAGGCGGCCGACGACGTCGCCCATGAACAGCAGAGGGATCAGCACCGCGATGAGCGACACCGTCAGCGAGATGATCGTGAAGCCGATCTGCTGCGATCCCTTCAGCGCGGCCTCCAGCGGCGGATCGCCTTCCTCGATGAAGCGCGAGATGTTTTCGATCATCACGATCGCGTCGTCGACGACGAAGCCGGTGGCGATGGTCAGCGCCATCAGCGACAGGTTGTTGAGGCTGAAACCGAGCAGATACATCGCCGCGAATGTGCCGATCAGCGACAGCGGCACCGACAGGCTGGGGATGATGGTGGCCCTGATGTTCCGCAGGAACAGATAGATCACCAGCACGACCAGGGCGACGGCTAGCACCAGCTCAAACTCGACGTCGCTGACCGAAGCGCGGATCGTGTTGGTGCGGTCGGTCAGGATATCGACCTGAACGCCGGCGGGCAGCGTGGTCTTGACCTCCGGCAGCAAATCCTTGATCGCATCGACCACGGCGATGACATTGGCGCCCGGCTGGCGCTGCACATTCAGGATCAGCGCCGGCGTGCTGTTCATCCATGCGCCCAGCTTGGTGTTCTCGGCGTCGTCGACTAGGTCGGCCACGTCCGACAGGCGAACCGGCGCGCCGTTCTTATAGGCGACTATGATGTTCTTATATTCGTCGGCACTGCGCAGCTGATCGTTGGAATTGATCGTATAGGCACGGGTCGGCCCATCGAAACTGCCTTTCGGCGTGTTGACGTTGGCGTTGCCGATGGTGGTGCGCAGATCATCGATATTCAGGCCATAGGCGGCCAGCGCCTGCGGCTTGGCGCGCACCCGCACGGCCGGTCGCTGTCCGCCGGAAATGCTGACCACACCGACGCCCGGCAGCTGCGAGATTTTCTGGGCGATGCGCGTATCCGCGAGGTCCTGCACTTTGGTCAGCGGCATGACCGCGGAGGTTATGCCCAGCGTCAAGACCGGCGCGTCGGCCGGATTGACCTTGGCATAGATTGGCGGCGCCGGCAGGTCGCTGGGCAGGAGGTTGCCGGCCGCGTTGATCGCCGCCTGGACTTCCTGCTCGGCGATGTCGAGCGTCAGGTCCAGACTGAACTGCAAGGTCAGGATCGACGCGCCGGCCGAGCTGGTCGACGACATCTGGTTCAGGCTGGGCATCTGCCCGAACTGCCGTTCCAGGGGTGCGGTAACCGACGAGGTCATCACCTCGGGACTGGCGCCGGGATAAAAGGTTTGCACCTGGATCGTCGGATAGGCGACCTCGGGCAGGGCCGATAGCGGCAAGAACTGAAAGGCCATCAACCCGACCAGCAGGATCGCCGCCATCAACAGGGTGGTGGCGACTGGCCGGAGAATGAAAATGCGCGATGGATTCATGGGACGCGGTATCCGTCAGGCAGCATTTGCCCGTCATATCCTGGCGGCAGGCTCATTGCCCGGCCGGAGATCCGCCAGCCCCGCCGTTGTTCCCTTCGCCGCCCGTTTTTGCGCCATTGCCCTCCCGCGGGGTGGTTTGGCCGTGGGTTCCTTGCGCGCCTTGACCGGTCTGCCCGCCTTGCTCGTCGCCGCTCTGGAGATGATGGCGTCGTGCGCCGCTGGCTCCCGGCGCGGGCGGCTCGGCACCGGGCAGCACCACCTTGGCTCCATCGCGCAGATGATCGACGCCATCCGTCACCACCGTGTCGCCGGGCTGCAGGCCTGACTTGATCGCCTGGCGCTCGCCTTGTGAAACGCCGAGTTTCACTGGACGGACCGAAACCGTGCTGTCGGGACCCACAAGATAGACGAAGGTGCCAGGCGCGCCACGCTGAATGGCTGAGGTCGGGACGATGGTCTGGTCATGCTGCGTTTCGACCAGCAACTGGATGTTCACGAACTGGTTCGGAAACAGACTCTCATCGGCATTGTCGAACTGGGCGCGCATTTTGAACGTGCCGGTGGTGGTATCAATCTGGTTGTCGATATTGGTCAGCGCCCCTGTCGCCAGCTTGACCGTGTTGCCTTTATCCATGGCAACCGCTTGCAGCGTCTGGCCGGCGTGCATCGGTTTGGTCACCGCCTCCACATTGTCTTCCGGCAAGACGAACAGGGCGGAGATCGGCTGCAACTGCGTAACGACGACCAGGCCGTTGGTGTCCCCCGGAGTCACATAATTGCCCTGATCGACCTGACGCAGGCCGACGCGGCCGGTAACCGGCGAGACGATATGGCAATAGTTGAGATTGAGCTTGGCATTGTCGACCGCCGCCTGGTCGGTCACGACTTGGCCCTGATATTGGCGGACCAGAGACGCTTGCGTATCCAGCTGTTGATGCGCGATGGAATCTTCGGCAACCAGTTTTTTATACCGCGCCTCGTCAAGCTGTGCGTTCTTCAGCAACGCCTGATCCTTGACCAGTGTGCCTTGCGCCTGCTCCAAAGCCGCCTGATAGGGGCGCGGATCGACCTCGGCCAGGAAGTCGCCCTTCTTGACCATCTGCCCTTCGGTAAAACCGATAGTCTGCAATTGTCCGTTGATCTGCGTGCGGACGGTGACGGTTTGCAGCGGCGTGACGGTTCCCAACGCGTTGAGGATGACCTGGATGTCGCCCTTTTCAGCCTTGGCGGTATTGACCGCGGTTGGCGCGCCGGCGCCATGGCCGCCGGCCGTCGTCTGTCCGGCATTGTGCCTGACCAGCAACAGGATGCCGACGATGACCAGCACCGTAATCAGGAGCCACCACTTATTTCGCTTGGTCCAAGCCCAGGGTTGAAAACCTGTCGGCCGAGACAGCCCCGGTCTCACATGATCGGGGTGGTGGACGGTCGTGTGATCGGTTGTCGCCATTCGCTGCTTATCTCGTTCACCGTTCGATCGAACGGCTTTCACATACCAGGACGCACTGTTTGCCGCCATGGGCGCGTGCCCGCGTTAACCTTCGCGAATGGCACCACCGTACAACGTATTCCATGAAACCTTCCTGCGATGGTGCAGCCGAGGGTCGGACAAATCGTGTTGGCTAAACGCGCTTGAACGGGCATTGTCCCGGCAAGCATCCGGCGGGCTATTTTGTTCCCGAATGCTGTGAAATACGCATGAGATATGGGGAGGAATGTTCGTGGGCGCTTTGGACGGGAAAGTGGTGCTGATTACCGGCGCCGGGCAGGGTGTTGGTCAGGGCATTGCCTATGCGCTGGCGGCAGACGGCGCGAAGATCGCGGTCACCGGCCGCACGATCGGCAAGTGTGAGGACACCGTTGCCGAAATCCGCCGGCGGGGCGGCATTGCCCAGGCGTTCCTGTGTGAAGTGACCAGCAAACCAGATCTGGAGCGCTGCGTCGCCGAAGTGCGCACCGCGATGGGGCCGATCAATATCCTGGTCAATAACGCGCAACTGGTGCCGCTGGGTTCGATCCTGGAGGTGACGGACGAGGACTTCACCGACGGTTTCGATTCGGGGCCGCTCGCCTCGATGCGGTTGATGAAATTGTGTTACCCCGACCTTAAAGGCGATGGCGTGGTGATCAATCTGGGCACTGGCTCTGCCTATCGCCAGGACAGTGGTCGTTATGGCGCCTACGCGGCGGTGAAGGAAGCGATCCGGGCGCTTAGTCGGGCGGCGGCGTGCGAATGGGGCGCCGACAATCCGCGTCAACACGATCGTGCCGTTCGCCATGTCAAAGGGCCTGGAAGGCTGGATCGCGGAACGGCCGGAGGAATCCTCGGCCTTCCTGGCGACCGTGCCGCTGCGCCGCGCCGGCGATTGCGAGGCCGATATCGGCCGCTTCGTCGCCGCTTTGTGCGGACCGGACTCGCGCTACATCACCGGCCAGACGATCGCGCTCGACGGTGGCCAAGCCTATCTCGGCTGACAACAATTCGAATTTGGGAAATCGACAATGGAAAAACTGATCTATCTGCTGTGGGCCGGAAACGACGGTGAGGCGGCGCTGAACAAGGCCCTGCTCGGGCCTGTGAAGGATCAGCTGATGGGGCTAGCCGCGGATCGGCTGCAGATCAACGTCTTCGACGAAACGGTTCAGCCTGGTGCGGGATTGCGGCAATTCAGCATGCGGCCAGGACCGTCCGCGCTGGTCGCTTTCTGGGTGAACTCATCGCACATTCGCAAGCCGTTCGAGGCGGTGCTGGAGGCAGTCGCACCGCGCATCGCCGGCTATGCGGTCACCGAATCGACCGTGCTACCGATCACCGAACGGCAGACCGACGGCAAGCGGACCAAAGGGTTCTCCCAACTCGCGCTGATCCAGAAGCCGCCGCGCGTGACCTATGACTATTTCATGGATACTTGGCAGGGCTCCCATACGGCAGTGGGTGTCGAGACCCAGTCTAATTTCTATTACTGCCAGAACATCGTGAATCGGCACCTGACCTTCGGTTCACCCCAGTTCTTCTGCATCGTCGAGGAATGCTTCCCGATCGAAGCGATGACCGACCCACACGCCTTCTACGAGGCGACCGACGCCAAGATGTTCGGGGAGCGGCTGGACCGCATGATGAACAGCTGCGACCGCTTTATCGACCGCGACAAGATCGAAGTACTGGTCACCAGCGAGTTCCGGTTCGGTGGCTGGGCGGACAATGCCGACCAGCCCTACTATGAAAGCGCGCGCGGGAAGGTGTGAGCCTCTAGGGCCTGTGGACATTTAGGATTCCCCTTGACTGGGAATTGTGATTCAAGACTTTTTTTTGGAGGCAGTCTTGGGTGTGCTGGATCGGTTGGTTTTGAGCGACGAACACTGGAATCGGATTGCGCCGCAGATTGTTGGTCGACCGGATCAGAAGGGGGTGACGGGCCGGGACAACCGAATGTTCGTCGAAGGTGTTTTATGGGTGGTGCGGACGGGCTCGCCGTGGCGCGATCTGCCGGAGGTTTTTGGCGACTGGAACAGTGTCTTCCGCCGGTTCAGCCGCTGGAGTGCCAAGGCGGTCTGGTGGCACATCTTCGAGGCGATGTCGGACGACCCGGACTTTGAGTATCTGATCATCGACTCCACCATCATTCGCGCCCACCAGCACGCGGCGGGGGCGAAAAAAGGGTGTCTGAAGATCAAGCCATTGGCCGGTCCCGCGGCGGCCTGAGCACCAAGACACATCTTATCGTTCGCGGGCTGGGCCTGCCCGTGCGCTTCGTGCTTACCGCCGGCCAGAAGGGCGATGCGCCCCAGGCCGAGCCTCTGATCGAGGGCCTTTGCGCCGAGGCGGTGCTGGCCGATACCGCCTATGACTCAGACCGCCTACGCCAAGCTATCGACAATAAGGGCGCTCAAGCCGTGATCCCCAGTAATCCCTCGCGCGCCAAGAAGCACCCGCTCGACACACACCTCTACGCCCAGCGCCACCTGATCGAGTGTTGCTTCTCAAAACTTAAGCAGTTCCGGCGGGTCGCAACGCGATACGAGAAGACCGCCCAAAACTATTTCGCCGTTGTCACTTTAGCCGCAATCGTCCTATGGCTACGATAAATGTCCACAAGACCTAGCGCTTCTTGTGCGGCCGGCCGAACATCTTGGCCAGGCCGACGGTCTGGCGGTGCCAGTCGCGGATCGGGATAGCGGGCAGGCCGGCGACAATTGCGCCTGCCTCGATATCGTATGTTGCGCCGCCGCCGCCGCCCAGTTGGGCGCCGTCGCCGATCTTCACGTGGTCGGCGACGCGGCCTGCACCGCCGATGATGACGCCGTCGCCGATCTCGACGCTGCCCGAGATGCCGGCCTGGCCGCAGACGATCGACGAGCGGCCCATCCGCACGTTGTGGCCGATCTGGACCAGGTTATCGAGCGCACAGCCATCGCCGAGAACTGTGTCGCCGATCGTGCCGCGATCCACCGCGCTGTTCGCGCCGACTTCGACATCGTTACCGAGGATGACCCGGCCCAACTGCGGCACCCGGCGTAGACCGCGCCCACTGGGCACGAAGCCGAACCCCTGAGCGCCGATCGCCGCGCCGGGGTAAAGCTGCACACGGTTGCCGAGCAGAGCATGGCTGACCGTCGTGTTCGGGCCGATCACGCAATCCTCGCCGATGACGACGCCATGACCGATCACCGCGCCCGCTCCGATAATCGTGCGCGCACCAATCTCGGCGCCCGCGCCGATTTTGGCGGTATCGCTGACCACGGCGCCGTTCGCGACGGCTGCGGCACGTCCGCTGTCGTCCAGCCCCAAGGCTTCCGTGGTATGTGGATAGAACAGCCATGCCACCTCAGCCCAGGCCTGGCGAGACACCGGCACCAGGACGACATGCGCGGCGCAGCCCGAAAGGTTTTTGGCCAGATCGACGGTTGTGATCACCACGCCGGCCCTGGTCTGGTTCACCGCTTCGCGATAGCGCCGGTCGCCAAACATGACGATCTCGGTCTCGTTCGCGTCTTCCAGCGAAGCAAGGTCGCCAACCATATGGTCGCGCGGTGCGCCGGGGGCCAATTGCCCGCCGACCTTGTCCGCGATGTCGCCCAGCGAATAAGGGCCGGTGTTGGTGTAGAATCGGGGATCGATCATCTGGTTTCCCGCCGGCTCAGGCGGCGGGCCCCGCGTTGTGGCGGCGCTTTTCATTTCGGAAGTCATAGGAATGGGCGCAGCTTTTCGGATCCTCGTCGGGGCGGAAGATCAGGCCCTTCTGGATCTTGGTGGTGGTCGTCGTCGGCAGTACGTCGCGAAAGACGATCCAGCCGGGCGTCTTGTAGTAGGCGAGCAGATCCTGACAGTGGGCGAAGATCGCGTCGGCGACGGCCCTATCGCGCGCCACCCCGGCCTCTAGCACGACGCAGGCCATGACCTCTTCCTCGCGCAGTTCGTCCTCGATCGGCAGGACGGCGACGGTATTGACCTGGGGATGGGAGATGATCACCTCCTCGACCTCGGCGGACGAGATGTTCTCGCCGCTGCGCCGCACGATATTCTTACGCCGATCGACGAAATAGAGCATCCCGTCCGGAGCCTGGCGCACCATGTCGCCGGTATGGAACCAGCCGCCGCTCCAGATCGCCTCGGTCGCATCGGGCTCCTTCAGATAGCCGGAGAAGAAACCCTTGCGCGGATCGGGGCCGGCGAAGCGAACGACCAATTGGCCGACGTCGCCTTCGGGTAGATCCTTGTCGTTATCGTCAACCAGCCGCGCCTCCAGCCCGTCGCAGGGCCGGCCGATGGCGCGGGTGGTGGTCTGGCGCGGTTCGATATTGTCGCAGAAGATCCGCCCGGTCTCGGTCATGCCCCAGACCTCGACCATCGGAAAACCGAAGCGCACCTCGAACGCGTCATGCAGCGTGGGATCGACCGACGCGCCCAGCCCGAACTTGACGCGGTGCAACTTCTCTTCCGGCGCCGGCGCCTGCTTGAACAGGATCGGCGGGATAACGCCCATATAGTGGACGGCGGTCGCGCGCGTATCGACCAGGTCACGCCACCAGCTTTTCGGGTGGAACCGGTCTGCGGAGATCAGACAGCCGGCCGACAGTGTAACCGCCATCAGGCTCATGACACCGGAATTCATGTGAAAAACCGGGAACGGGTTAAACAACCGTTCCTCACCGAATGTGAAGCTGAGCCGCCCGCCGCGGGCAAGATACCAGCTGCCCGAATTCAGGAAATAATCGTTGGAGATCATGCAGCCTTTGGCCCGGCCGGTCGTGCCGGACGTATAGAGCAAGGCCGCTTCGGTCTTCAGACCCGGCGCATCGGTACGGGCCGGTTTCAGTGGCGCGACGAAGCGCTCCGGCAGGTCGTCCGTGGAATACACCGGCAGGTGTTGCCCGCGCCGCGCGGCGATGGCTTGCAGGGCGGCTAGACGCGTCGCCGACGCCAGCGCCAGGTCACTCTCCGAATGGGTGATCGTATAAAGCGTTTCCTCCGCCATCGCGTCCGGGTTCAGCGGCACGACACCAGCGCCCAGAGAATTCAATGCGAACAGATGGAAAAAATGCTCTGGCCGGTTACCCAGCAACAGGGCGACCCGATGGCCATGCCCGACGCCCGAGCGTTGGTAAAGATCGCGCAATTCGAGAATGTGTGCGTGCGCCTGTGCATAGGTGAACTCGACGCCGGCCGGAAAATAATCGCGGTCGGCCTTGGCCGGGATCGCCAGAAAACTTTTGTCCGGATAGGCATTGGCCGTCGCCTCGAAGGCGGCGAAGGCGGTGTCGAACCCTGAAATATCGACCTTCACGTGTTCCCCGTCATTTTCGTTAGTCGTACTTGCCGGCGATGGTCATCAGCAGGTCGTATTCAATCTGGCTGGTGTTGCGACCGCAAGCGGCGAAAACGACGCTGCGGCGGCCACCGAAAACGTGACCGTGCGCCTGCATGATATTGATGATCGCCCAGCGCATCAGGCCGAAGATCTCCCAATAGCGCACGGCGTCTGGATCGATCGGCTGACCGCTGGCGGTCGCGTAAGCATCGAACAAAGGCTGGCGCGGGCTAAAGCCGCCAGCCGGCATATCATTGCGGCCGAAACGCCAGGACCGGGTGCAGAGCCACCCAAGGTCCTCGATGCCGCTGCCGATATGGCTGCACTCCCAGTCCAGCACGGCGACGAGCCCGTTCTCGTCGATCATGAAGTTGCCGTTGCGGAAATCGCCGTGCACCAGCACCCGCTCTCCCTTCGGCGGCCGATTACTTTCCAACCAGCGCAACCCGAGTTCGATGGCCGGATGCGCCTCGGCATAGAAATCGTATCGCGCCCGCTGCGCCTGGATCGGGTCGATGCTGTCGGGCACAGGTTCCAGGAAGGCGGCCTCGTCCAGCGGAACCGCGTTTAGCCCGGCCGCAAAGTCGGCCAGCTGCCCGGCGAGGCGCGAACGGGCTTGGGCGAAGGCGGGGTCGCCGATGATCTTCTTCGGCATCGTCTCGCCACGCACGAAGGCGGTGACGAATCCGTGACCCATGGCGTCCGTCGCGTCATATTCGAAGACTGGTTCAGGCACAGGCAGACCGTGGCGATGGGCGGCGTCCATGACCTTGAACTGATCGGACGGCGCCAGGAACGGGCTGTCTTCGGCGCTGTAGGTTTCCTGGCGCGATACCAGCCTGCGCCGGGCGGCACCCTCGACCAGGTCGAACACGACCGTGCGGTTCGATCCGCCCAGGGTCGGTGAGACGATGTTGTCGATCTTTGCCGCCGCGCCGAAGCGCCGCCGCACGGCGCGGCGGATATCGTCGAACGGGTCTTCGGTCTGTGTGGTAGCATCCGGGGTCATGGCGCGCGAACTTATAGCCCAGTCCGCCGTACCGGCAAGCGATGCCGGCCCTGACCGGGCAATCGCGATAATCGCTTGGCGCTATAACCTTGCTCTCGCTATAGATTACGGCGATGTCGAACCAAACAATCACGTCCATGGGGGACGATTCGTCGCGCGTCACGGCGATTTCGACGAAGTTCGCGGTGCGCAAGGACCGCGCAGAGCCTTTCGCCGCTTGGCAGGCGGCGCTTACGCGGCGGGTGGGCATGGCCGACGGTTTTGTCAGCATCGAGATGCTGCCGGCTTTTGCCGGTTCTCCCGATTGGCAGATCGTGGAGCGCTTTCGGACCGCAGGGCAACTGGCCGCATGGCGGCGATCGGCCGACCGCGCAACGATCTTCGCCGCTCTGACGCCGGTGCTCGATCCGGCGCAGCCGGAGGTCGTCGACGAGCCGGCGCCCGATTTCCATTCGCTGTCCAGCATTACCGAGGTGGTGACGACGTTGGTGGCGCCCGGCAAGGCGCCGGCGTTCCAGGCATGGGCCGAAGCGATGCAGGCCGCCCAGGCGGCGTTTCCTGGCTATATGGGAACGCTGATCCAGGCGCCCCTATCGGCCGAGGTTCCATATTGGACGACGCTTGTCCGATTCTCTCAGCCCGCGGAACTGGACACCTGGCTCGCCTCGTCTGAGCGCAAGGCACTGCTGGAAAAATCCGATCCCACCGTATCAACCTGGAAGAGCCAGCGCATGGCGAGCCCGTTCGCGGGCTGGTTCGGCGGCGCGCCCGACCAACCACCGCCGGCGGCTTGGAAACAAACGGCGCTGGTACTTCTGGTGCTGTTTCCGGTGGTGATGCTGGAGATCAGGTATCTCAGCCCCATTCTGGCCGGGCTCAATCTTGCGGTCTCGACCTTCATCGGCAACGCGATCAGCGTTTCGCTGGTGTCCTGGCCGCTGATCAAGATCGCGATATGGGGCCTGAATTGGTGGCTGACGCCCCTGCCGGAGCGGCGCTGGCGGATCGAAATATTGGGCGCCGCCGCCCTCGCTGCGCTTTATGCGATCGAGTTGCTGATCTTTACGTATCTGTATTAGTGCAATGAGTGAGTTGAACAGGAGGATATCGCATGTCGGGTGACCATAAGAAATTCATGGCGCGCGCGATCGAACTATCTGAGAAAACGTCCTTGATCGACAGCGCCGGCGGTGTGTTTGGCACTGTCATCGTGCGCGAGGGTAGGATCATCGGCGAAGGCGCAAACCGGGTTGTCGCGGAGAACGATCCGACCTGGCACGGTGAGATCGAGGCGATTCGCAATGCCTGCAAGAAAGAGGGCACATTCAAGCTGAACGGCGCGACCCTTTATACCAGCGCCGAGCCTTGCCCGATGTGCATGTCCGCTGCCTACTGGGCCGGGATCAGTGAAATCTATTACGCCGCTACGGTCGAGGATGCGCTTGAATATGGCGATTTCGACGACAGCATGATCTATGGCGAGATCAAGAAGCCGGTTGCCGAGCGATCGATCCCGACCCGCCAGATGATGCGTGAAGAGGCGGTCGAGGTGTGGAAAAAGTACAAGAACAAAGCTGATCGCGTTCCCTATTAACGCGGGAATTCGGTTAGCGGGCGGTATGCTTTCAGTAAGCGTTTCGCCCGGTTGGCATTTGTCCGTCCAAGTTATCACGCCGATCTATTGAGCAAGTCTCAAATATGCTCAATCAAAGGCATGAAAGCTTAAGGCACCGTGACTGCTGTGTGATGATTGCACAATTTTATGCAGATAACTCTTGAAATGAACAAATCAAAGTTTAATATCGAGTTTGTCAGTCAAGACGATTTATTCACTATTCAATAATTGAACGAATCGCTTCGAAAAAACCATTTAGACCTTCAAACCTGCCATTCGTGGAACCTGAGATGACCGAGAAAGCAGCGCGCACAATCGATTCCGCATACCTGTTGGAATTGACGACCCGGATTGTTGCCTCTTATGCCGCCAAAGCGAATTTGACTGTGACAGAGTTGACCGACACGATCGGTTCCGTATCGCGCGCACTGGGCGATATTGGGGGTGGTACCGTCGTCCCGGAAAAGAAAGAACTGATTCCGGCGGTTTCCGTGAAGAAGTCGGTCACGCCCGATTTCATTATCTGCCTCGAGGATGGCAAGAAGCTGAAAATGCTGAAGCGCCACTTGATGAGTACCTACAATATGACGCCTGAGCAGTATAAGGCGAAGTGGGATCTGCCCAAGGACTATCCGCTGGTGGCGCCGAATTACGCGCGTACGCGTTCTGAGCTCGCCAAGAAGATCGGGCTGGGCCGCCCCGCCTCCGCACCGAAGCGTCCCGGTCGGAAGAAAGTGGCCGCCACGGCGGAGTAAGGCCTGTTTCGACAATCCGGCGTGCGCGCCGGGTTGTTGCTTTCGGTTGCGTGTCCAGCAAGATACTGGCATTGCGATTGTCCCGGCGGATATCTCGGCTGGGCAGTTCTGTCTGTGCTAAATTGGACCGTCACCGCCTATGTCTGAAACGATTATCGTGTTGGGGGCCGGCCACGCCGGCGCGCAAATCGTCGAATCGCTGCGTGGGGGTGGTTTCGACGGGAAACTGATTCTAATCGGGGACGAGGCGCATCGCCCCTATGACCGGCCGGCGACTTCGAAGGAGCTGCTGTCGGGCGGCGTTGATATCGACCGCATCTATCTGAAGCGCGAGCAGTTCTACACCGACAAGAATATCGACCTGCGCCTTGAAGTGACCGCGACCGCGATCGACCGCGCCAAGCGCACGGTCACACTCTCAACCGGTGAGGCACTCTCCTACGACAAGTTGGTCATCGCGACGGGGGCGCGGCCGCGCCGGCTGCAGGTGCCGGGCGCCGATTTGGACGGGGTGTTCTATTTGCGCAGCCTCGCGGATTCGCGCGCCATCGCGGCGCGGCTTGGGCCGGGCAAGAAATTGGCGATCGTCGGCGGCGGCTATGTCGGGCTTGAGGTCGCGGCCAGCGCCACCAAGCTTGGCTGCAAGGTCGCGGTGATCGAAATGCTGGAACGCCTGCTGGCGCGGGTCGCGGGCGCCGAAATTGCCGACTTCTATGCCGATGCACATCGCGCCGCTGGGGTCGACCTGCATTTCGGCGTGGTGATCGAAGGCTTTGTCGGCGACGGATCGGTGAAGGCGGTGCGCCTGACCGACGGCACGGAAATTCCGGCTGACGCGGTCGTTGTCGGCATCGGCGCGATACCCAACACCGAGCTAGCCGCCGGGGCCGGGCTGGCCGTCGAAAACGGCATCGTGGTCGACGATTGCGGGCGCACCAGCGATCCTGCGATCTTTGCCGTCGGCGACGCCACCAATCATCCGAATGACCTTCTGGGCAAGCGCCTGCGCCTTGAATCCGTGCCCGCCGCTATGGGACAGGCGCGCGCCGCGGCCAGCGCCATTCTGGGCAACCCCAAACCCTTCCACGAAATCCCGTGGTTCTGGTCCGACCAGTATGACATCAAGCTGCAGATCGTTGGCATGTCGGAAATCGGCGACCAGATCGTTCTGCGCGGCAATCCCGCCGACCGCCGCTTCGCCGCGTTCTATCTGCGCAAGGGCAAGATCGTGGCGGTGAACGCGGTTAATTCCGCCAAAGACTTCATGGTCGGCAAGAAGCTGATTCTGGAAGGCCGTGTGCCCGATGTCGCCAAGCTGGCGAACCTCGACGTGCCGCTGGCCGAAGTCTAACCCGCGACCCGCACGCCGTCGCAGGCGGCCATCTCCCGCTCGTCCGGCGGCTCCCACAGCGTCTCGACGAAATCGAACATCTCGCGCGTAACAGCAAACTCCAGTTGATAAGTCTCACCCTTCTCCGCGTTGCGCGATTGGACGCGGCGCCAGCGTTCCGTAACCGGGACGTCAAGGACGTGAAGCTGGACGGAGAAAGCGGTGGCACGCGCCCGTGCGGCAATTTCGCTCCGTTCTTTCAGCCTCGTGAAACCGAGATCGAGGATACACGGTGTCCCGCGTGCCGCGACTTGGGCGGCAACGGTCCATATCTGGCCGTTGCAGCGGCGCACCCGCTCCATCGACCAAGCGGCCTCGATCGGCGACGGGCTGTCCATCCAGAACAAAGCCGTCATCCATTGGTCGATCGAAAAGACGACGCCCCCGACTTCAGCATTCAGCCGGTTGGCGTAGGTGGTCTTTCCTGCGCCAGTCGAGCCACAGACGAGATGGATCAGGTGTCGGGTCATGGTGATATTCTATCTCGTGTTTTCCGATCTTCGTCTATCGTGGCGACAGTGTGCGAAGCGCCGACACAATGGGGGAAAGTATGGACGACAGGATGGATGACAATCAGCGCAGGCTGAAGGAGGCGTTCGTCGCGGCGCGAGGCTATTGGGCGCCGATCTGGGATCAGGTTCTGCGCGTATCCCCGGCCTATTTCGAAGCCTATGTGAAGCTTTCGTCGGTTCCGTCGAGGACCGGGACACTCGATCCCAAAGTTCGCGAGCTGATCTATATCGCGATCGACTCCTCGACCACGCATCTGCATACGCCGGGTCTGCGCATCCACATCCCAAAGGCGCTGGACCTGGGCGCGACCAAGGGTGAGATCATGGAGGTGCTGGAGCTGACCTCCGTCCTCGGCGTCCACACGATCACCTTCGGGCTGCCCATCTTGATCGACGAGGCACGCAAGGCCGGACGCGCGTCCGAAGTCGCGATGGCGCCGCTGACCCCCGAGCAGGACGCACTCAAAAAGACCTTCACCGAAAATCGCGGCTATTGGAGCCCGCTTTGGGACGGGCTGATCCGTCTGTCGCCGGAATTCTTCGAAGCCTATATGCAGTTCTCGTCTGTCCCGTGGACCACCGGCACGCTCGACCCCAAGGTCCGCGAGCTGATCTATATCGCGATCGATTCAGCGACGACCCACATGTATGAGCCCGGGCTGCGCGTGCATATCCAAAACGCGTTGCGTTATGGCGCGACGGTGGCGGAGATACTGGAGGTCTATCAGATCGTCGCGGCACTGGGGGTTCACACCGTGACTGTCGGCGTGCCCATCCTCATGGATGCGCTGGGTGAAGGTGACGGCGGGGAGGCCTGAGATTATGACTTGGCGCATCTGGCTTGGCATGGCCGCGATGTTCGCCGTTACCGCCCTATTACTGTTCGGAGCGGCGGGAATGCCCTATTGGCGTGACGGCTGGTGGTTCATGGTCTTGTTCATCGGTGCGAGCGTCACGATTACTGTTTGGCTGGCGGGCTACGACCCCGCTTTGTTGGCCGCCCGCATGAACGTGCGCCGTCAGGAAGGCCAACCGCGGTGGGATCGGATCATGGTCCGTTTCGTCCACCTCATCTATTGGAGTTGGATCGTTCTGATGGGGTTGGACGGCGGTCGTTTCGGTTGGTCGGCGTTGCCCAACTGGCTGATATGGGTCGGCCGTGTGGGCATACTGGCCGGATTCTGGGGCATCTACCGCACGTTCCGCGAGAACAGTTTCGGCGCGCCGGTCGTCCGAATTCAGGCGGAGCGCGGGCATAAGGTTATTTCAACCGGACCGTATGCCATCGTGCGCCATCCGATGTACGCCTCGGCGGCGATCATGCTGGTGGGGATGGCTCTGGCGTTGAACTCGGCCTGGGGCGTGCTGGCGGCGATATTCATGGAACTTGGGCTGACCTTCAGGATCAAGGGCGAGGAGCAAGTGCTGCGCCAAGGTCTGCCGGGTTATGTCGAATATACGCAGCATGTCCGTTACAGGTTGATCCCGCTTATTTGGTGACGCCGTTTGCCTTGGGGCGCCTAGGCCGCGACTTCGACAACCAGTGGATAAAGAAAGCCGCCAGGGCGGCGATTCCAATGCCCCAATGGGCGATTCCCGTCCAGTCCAGCCAATCCGGATCGCCGATATAATACAGTGCGTAGCCGCTGAGGATAAGAAAGATCGTCGTGCCCGCCAGCGTGCCGCCCGACCGCCGACGCCAGCGCAGATCCCAGCCGGTGGCAATATGCCGACTCCACATCCAGCCGAACAGAAAGGTGGTCAGCACCGCGATTCCGCCATGGGCCATCAGCCACCAACCCTCCCACGGGTTGGTCTTGAAACCGAATTTGCCCTTTTCGCGCATAAAATAATGCACGATCACCCAGGCGACACCGGTCAGCCAGATCGCCCACAGCGTGACGTAAAGCATCCAGCGGTAAGGCTGGTTGATTTTCATCGGCCCCTTGGGTGTGGGCGCGGTCAATTCACGGCTCCGAATGTTTGCCAGGTCTCGCCGTCATTGAAGTAAGCGGTGGCGTTGTGACGGGCCAGCAGTTCAGCGGCCCCGGACCCGCGCGCCAGCACGACTTTGGTCAGCGCGTCCGCGATCATGCAATCCTCGGCAACGACCGAGACGAAGCCATGTATGCCGACAGCCTGGTGCGTATTACCGTTCACATGCGGTCCGACGGTCCTGCCATCGGCCAACCGCTGGTCATCACGTCCGCTGCTGCTCGCCAGGCTGGCATTTTCGATTTCAATCACGGGGACATGCTGCCCATCCGATGGCGCACGCAATTGCACGCGTTCGGGGTTCGCTCCCGCGATGCGCAGGTCTCCTCCTGCATTGACCGAAACCTGCGCGTGCGTCGGCAACGCCATCGCCGCAAGCGCGCAATCGACGGCATAGCCTTTTGCGATCCCGCCGAGGTCGATCCAAAGCGTGCGGCGAAAGCGAACGGTGTCACCGTTCAGTTCGATGTCGCGCCATGAGGCTTCCGGGTCTGTATCAGGCGCGTCTTCCGGGTGGGGCAGGAAGCCCCAGGCGACCAGATCGGCGGCGACCGTGATATCGAACACGCCGTCGGACTCTCTGGCCAGGGCTTGCGCCGTTTCCAGAACGGCGAACGTGGCCGGATCGACCGTCACAGCCTCAAGCGCGGCGAAACGGTTCAATCGGCTGACATCGCTTGTCGGTTCGTGGAAGCTCATCAATCGGTGGATTTCGGCGATCGCGGCGAAACCGCGTTCGATGGCGGGCAGCGCTTCGGCATCGGGCAATCCGCCGACGCCGATCGCGACATAGGTTCCGAGAAGCGGCCGGGCGCGTTTAACGGTGGCCGTCAGTCGGCTTTCTCGTAACGGACGGCGGCGAAACTCGAGGTCAGGCCGCCATCGACGACCTGCGCGCTGCCATTGATGAAGGATGCACGTGAACTCGCCAGGAACAAGGCGACTTCCGCTATGTGCTGCGATTCGCCGTAGCCGCGAAACGGCGGCGCCTTCAGGTCCTGCGGTGCGACATAGGTGTCGACCATCTCGCCGAAATTCAGCGGCGTGTTGACTCCACCGGGCAGGATCGCGTTGATCCGCGCGCCCTTGGCGGCCAACGGCTCGGCTGCCGAGCGGATCAGGCCGATCAGGCCGTGCTTGGAGGCACTATAGGCTGGGTTGTTGGCCAACCCGAGGATGCCGCCGGTCGAACCGGTGACGACGATCGCGCCGCCCGATTGGATGACCTTGCCGGCTGCCCGGATGCCCAGAAAACAGCCGCGCAGATTGATTGCGATGATGCGGTCGAAGGCGGTGATGTCGTCGTCGTCGAAGCTGGTGCCCGGGCCGTAATAGCCGGCGTTCAGGAAGGCGATGTCCAACTTGCCGTATTTGGCGACAGTTTCGGCCACCATGCGGTCGTTGTCTTCCTTGCTGGAGACGTCGACCTTGGTCGCGAATGCCGTGCCGCCCTTGGAGACGATGTCCGCCGCCACGGTTTCGGCGCGCGGAATGTCCATGTCGGCGATGCAGACCTGCGCGCCTTCATCGGCCCAGCGATAGGCCGCCGCCTTGCCGATGCCCGACGCCGCGCCGGTGATCAGGACCGACTTGCTCGCGAATTCCTTTGCCATCTTCTATCCCCGTTCTTCCCTGTCTCTTGTCAAAAAAACGGCGCCGATTTTGAGGTCGGCGCCGTTTTCGTTTTGCCTTGCCGATTACTCCGCGGCGACGGCCAATTTGGCCTTGAAGTGCGGAATCAGGTACTTGCCGATATTACGGATGGTTTCCATCGTCGCTTCGTGCGGGACGGTGCCCATCTGCACCAGGAAGAGAATCTCGTCGGCGCCCGACGCGATCAGCCGCTCGACATAACGGATGGCCTGGTCGACCGAGCCGTAAGCATCTTCCTCGACGTGATAGTTGCTGGTCGACGCATCGGTGACCGGGATCTTTTCCTGGCCGAGATAAGCGACGATCTGCTCCTTGGATGCCTCAAGTTTGGCCATCTGGACGTCGGCATCCAGATCGTCAACCTGCGGCTTGTCGCCGCCGGCATACCAATAGCGGATCGATTCCGCGAAGAAGCGCTGGCCGCGAACGCCGATGCGCTTGGCCTTCTCGGCGTCGTCCAGAATAATGGCCGGGCACAAAGCCGCCAGATGCGAATGCGGGCGGAAGCCGACCTGATCCTCGGGCTTACGGTTCTTATAGGCTTCACGATAGATCGCGTTTTTCTTTGCGATCTCGTCCGGTCCGGAGAAGCCGAGCACCAGGGCGCCCAAACCGCGCGAACCGGCGATCTGAAGCGCTTCCTCGCGGGTGCACGCCATGTACATCAGCGGGTGCGGATCCTGGAACGGCTTGGGATGTATCGGGCGCGGCGGGATGTTGATGATGTCGCTGTGGTGTTCGAACACCTCCTGCATCCACATCTTCGGGATCATGTACATCGACTCGTCGACCTGGGGTGTCACGTCCTCAAGCTTCGTGTCGAAGGCGCCGGTCTCCTGAACCGTGCCACCCTTGCCGACGCCAAAATGCAGACGGCCGCGCGACAGCAGGTCCAGCGTTGCGACACGCTCGGCAACCTTGATCGGGTGGTTCATCTTGAACGGCAGGCAGACGACACCGTGGCCGACATGGATGCGCTTGGTGCGGCCCGCGATGAACGCCAGGAAGCTCTCCGGCGCCGACAGATGCGCATACTGCGTCAGGCAGTGATGCTCGACCGACCAGATGCAGTCGAAGCCCATCTCCTCCGCCAACACGCATTCTTCGACCATATCGGCGAAGACCTTGGCCTCGTTCTCGCGCGAGGTGTCCACCATCTGCGCTTCATAAATGATCGAAAACTTCATCTCTCGTTCCCCTTTGCCCCGTCAGGGCATGAATTTCAAACTGTCCGCACACCTGGGCGACGCCCGCAATGTGACGACGAAGAGCGGCCCGCACATCGTCTAAGCGGACGATAAGCCGTCACACGCAATTTCAGGAGTTTTCGCCGCATTTCGGCGAGCCCAAGTCCCATAAGCGGCGGCGACCGTCGATTTTCGTAGCCCACGCTCGCTTAATCGACGCGGTTGCGGGCTATTCGTACAAGCAGATGGGGCATTCGCGCAATAATTTATGCGTGGGGATTCAGTTTTGATGATTCAGCTTCAGCGCGAGCGCGCCGGCCAGCCGCGCCACTTCTGCCCGGGCCTTGTCGGCGGGCACGTTGGCAAAGCCCAGAACCAATGCCGGCGGCAATGCGCGGTTGACGGACCAGGGCGACAGCGCCGCAACACCGAGCGACGCCGCGCGCGCCTCCAGTTCGGTGTCCGGCAGCGCGGTGTCGAACCAGGCGATCAAATGGATACCGTTCGATTGCATGCCGATGCGAACCTTGTCGCCGAAAGTCTCGCGCAGAGCCTCGGCCAGGGCTTGGCGGCGTTCGCCATACAGAGGGATCATACGCCGGATGTGCCGGGCGAAGTGGCCCTTCTCGATGAACTCGGCTAGGGCAATTTGAACGGCGGGGGCGGGCGCCGGGATCAGGAACGACGTGATCTCGCGGAATACCGGAGCCAGCGCCGGTGGAACGATGACATAGCCCAGACGCAGCGCCGGCATCATCACCTTGCTGAACGACCCGACATAGAGCGTGCGTCCACGGCCATCGAGGCTCGCGAGTGCCGGGATCGGTCGGCCCTTGGCGCGAAACTCACCATAATAATCGTCTTCTACGATCCACGCGCCGGTATCGGCCGCCCAGTTCAGCAACGCGCTGCGCCTGGCCAGGCTCATCGCCATGCCGAGCGGCGACTGGTGGGATGGAGTGACCAGCGCCAGCCTTGCATCGGGCGCCAGCGCGATGCCGGCCACGACGTCGATCCCTTCATCGTCGACCGGCACGGCGATTTGCGCGATACCGGCGATCTCCAACGCCGTGCGCGCCCGGAAAAAGCCGGGGTCTTCGATCCAGCATTTCGGCTGGCCCAGGCCGACCGCGCGGGCGATCAGGTCCAGTGCCCCGGTATAGCCCGCGGTCATGAATATCTGCGACGGTTCGCATAAAACGCCGCGGGCGGAGGCAACGTAGCCGGCGATCGCCGCGCGCAGCGGCGGCCACCCCGCAGGGTCGGGATAAGACATCGTTCCGAACGTCAGGGTCCGCACGGCACGGCTGGCGGCGCGCGCCCACAACACGCGGGGAAACTGGTCCAGCGCCGGCACGCCCAACTGGAAGGGCAAAGGCGGCGCGCCCCACTGATAGGGATAAAACCGGTCGCTGCCGGCGAGGGCCCCGTCAGGCAACGCGGGCTCGATCGGGCGGGCGAAGTCGGCGGTGACGAATGTGCCTTGCGCACCGCGCCCGACGATCAGCCCCTCGCCCCCCAGCCAGTCATAGGCCGCCTTCACCGTTCCGCGCGCAACGTTCAATTCCCCGGCCAGCTCATGCCAGGAGGGAAGCCGCCTGCCCGATAGAAGGCGGCCGCTCAGGATGCCGTCGCGGATCGCCTCGCGGATCTGCCGCTGCAGCGGTACCGGGCTCGCGCGGTCGACGGTCAGGGCGAGGACGTTTTGCGGGGCGTCAATCATGGTACAGCCATTTGAACCTAACTTGGTGCTTATGTCTGCATCAAGCTGATCTTATCTGAGAATGGGTTCAAGAGGAGAGTGTCATGGAACGGATGAAAGTCGAGCAGGCAGCGCCCGAGGTCTACAAGGCGTTGTTCGCGCTGGAACAGGCGGCGCAGAAAACCGGTATCGAGCGGGAGCTGATCCATCTGGTGAAGCTGCGCGCCTCACAGATCAATCATTGTGCCTTCTGCATGGCGGTGCATACCGCAGAGGCGATTAAGGACGGTGAAAATCCCGGCCGGCTGGCGTTGCTTTCCGGTTGGCGGGAAACCGATCTGTTCACATTGCGCGAGCAGGCGGCACTGGCCTGGACCGAGGCGGTGACCGCGCTGGGCGCCGGCCATATCGACGATACGCTTTATGCCGATGCGGCGGCGCAATTTCCGGGCCGTGCACTGGCTGACCTGACGCTCGTCATCATCGCGATCAACGCCTGGAACCGGGTCGCTGTCCCGTTCCGCAAGACGGTGGTTCTGGCCCCGAAGATGGACGTTGCGGCATGACCCGGTATTTCGGTTTGGCGGCCGTGACCGCTGCCTTGCTCTTTGGTGCGGCTTCCTTCGCCGCAACCGACACGGCAGCGACCGTCGTTCCGCAGTTCATGCATGCCTTACCCGATATGCCGGGCAAGGTGATGAACGTGGTGACGGTGTCGTATGCGCCGGGGGCGGAATCGCCGTCGCATCGCCACGGCTCGGCGTTCGTCTATGCCTATGTACTCTCGGGCAAGATCCGTACGCAGGTCGAGGGTGAGCCGGAGAAGGTGCTGGGGCCGGGCGAAGGCTGGTTCGAGGCACCGGGTGCGCACCATCTCGTTAGCGGCAACGCGAGCAAGACCGAACCGGCCAAGTTCCTTGTCGTCTTTGTCGCCAACGCCGGCGATCCGCCGACGGTGATGGACAAATAACGGTTACCCGCCTGGGCGTCACATATAGAGGATAAGAACCTCGTTGGTGACGCTCGGGCGGTCGTTGCCGACCACGTGGATGTGGATTTCCAGCGTCAGCAGCGTGCCCGGGCCTGTCGGCTTGACCTGTTTGACTCGGCATCTTGCATGGATGGCGCTGCCGGCCGGCACAGGCGTCGGAAAGCGCAGCCGGGCCGAGCCGTAATTCACCATGTTGCGGAAACCGGTGACCTCGAACGGGGTTTTCATGGCAAGGCGTCCGACCAGGGACTGCACCAGCATGCCGTGCGCGATCGTTGTGCCATATGGGCTTTCCGCCTGCGCCCGCGCGGGGTCGGTATGAATCCAATAATCGTCGCCCGACAGCCGGGCGAAATCGTCGATCAGTTCCTGCGTGACTTCGACCGTGTTGCTCCAGGCGGTAAAGTTCGGATCGATCGCAGCCCGCATGCTCTCGATATCGCGATAGTCGATTTCCATGGGCGGGTCGCTTTGCAGTGCGTGTTGGGCCGTTTTGGCGTTAAAGTGCCAGCACTCATACGACATAAAGTCGGATAGGAAGGCAAGATTTATGGGGACTCTCGCGATACCCGAGGCGTTGGCGGCCTATGCCGGGCGCATCATCGATGTCGACACGCATGAGATGATTCCATCGCAGCTCTGGCGCCAGGAATTCGGCGCGGCCACCGACGAATTCGCCAGCATCTTCCAGCAGCTGCCGCCGAACGATCCGACAGGTGCAAATTTTCCCGAGTACAAAAAAGACGACGCGCCGCTGACCGATGAAACGATCTGGCGGATGAAGGGCCCCGCAGCGCCAGGCGCGGTCGATCCGGCGCGCCGTGTCGAGATCATGGATCGCACGGGGGTCGCCCGGCAGATGATGTTTCCCTCGGCGGTCGCGGTCTTCGGCTCCATGCTGTTCAACTTTCCGCCAGAATACGGTTTCATGCCGCAGTTCAAGGGCGACCGGAAAGCCTATGGCCGGGCGCTGTTCGACGCCAACAACAACTGGGCGATCCGCGCCGCCAAAGTGTCCGACCGCATTCGCCCGGTGCCGGTCGTCTATGGCGACACAGTGAATGACCTGGTCGCCAATACCCGTCATCTGCTGGACAGCGGCATACGTGCGATTCTGATCATGAGTGCCATTCTTCCTGGCGGGAAATCGCCCGCCGATACCGACCTCGACCCGTTCTGGCAGCTGATCACCGAGCGTGACGCGACCGCCACGCTGCATATCGGCAGCGAGGGCGGGTTTCTGAAGACCGACGCCTGGGGCGATGCCCCGGCCTTCGAGGGTTACAAGACCACCGGCGAGGTGAATCTGAGCCCCTGGAACCTGTCGATTATCCACCTGCCGACCCAGAATTTTCTGGCGACGATGGTGAATGGCGGAGTATTCGACCGTCACCCGACTTTGCGCTTCGGTGTGATCGAGGTGGGATCGTTCTGGATCGGCCCGCTCGCCAGTTCGCTCGATATGTGGCACGAACACAACCAGCTATTCTCGAAAACCAAGACCATCCCGCTGTCGATGAAACCGTCCGAATTTATCCGCCGCAACGTGCGGGTGACGGCTTTCGATTTCGAGCCTGTCGATGATTATATCGACCGGTATGGTCTAGAAGACGTCTATTGCTATGCCAGCGACTTCCCCCATCTGGAAGGCGGCAAGGACCCGATGGGTCGTTTCGCCAAGCGGCTGGAACGGTTGGGGCCGGCGGTGATGGAGAAATTCTTCGTGAAAAACGGCGAGCTTTTGCTCCCGTCGTGAACCAACAAAAAAGCGGTGCCCCCGAGGGAGCGCCGCTTTCTTTTGACTATGCGCGCGGCTTACGAAGTCGCGCCACCGGAATAAACGATCTGGACGCGCCGGTTCTGGGGTTCGCGAACCCCGTCGCCGGTCGGGACCAGCAGGTCGCGCTTGCCCTTGGCAACGATCTCGATCTCGGATGACGCGATGCCGTCCTTCTCCAGCTGCGCCGCAACCGATTCCGCGCGGCGGCGGGACAGGCGCATGTTGTAGGCGTCCGAGCCGACCGTATCGGTGTGACCGGTGACGGTCAGCTGCGTGACCTTGGCCGGACCGGCATTCTTCGCCGCCGTGTCGACAATCGCGACCGCTTGCGATGTCAGATCCGACTTGTTGAAGTCGAAGAACACCAGATAGCTGCGCGGTGCGGGTGCCGGCGCCTGAACCGGCGGCGGCACATAGGCCGCCGGTTCTGCCTCGGGCTCGGAGTTTTCGCCGAAGCGGTATTTCACCGAGAAGCCCCACATTTGCGGTTCGCCATAAAGCTGGCTGACGAAACCTTCCGTGGTGTAAATGCCGAATTTGCCGATCGAATACAGGTTGTCCGTGACGTTCGTCATGAAGAACGAGGCGTCGATCGGCTGCCCGGCTACATTGTTCCAGTTGAGGCGAACATCGAGCAAACCGTAACCCGGCTCGTCACCGAAAGGCTCGGTCGAATCGGTGGAATACTGAATTCGACCGGTATGGACATAGCTGCCGATCAGATGGACATCCCCCATGTCCTCCGGCACGAACGGAAGCGTGTAATCCGCCGTGAAACCGAACTTGTTTTTCGGCACGAAGGGGTAGGGCAAATAGGTCCGGTCCCCGATGGTTGGGATGATGAACTGCGTGTATTTCGCGTCGACATAGGACCAGCTCGCGGTCAATTCGAGTCCAGTGAACGGCAAGATAGTGCCCTCGAATTCGACGCCCTGAATCTCGGCGTTGCCGTTGGCGATGACCGTCGTTGAGTTGGCTGTCGAGGCATCGCCGGGAACGAGATCGAACTGGACGCCGATTGCGCGTTGCGCATTGCGGTAATCGTCATGGAAACCGTCGATATTTGTTCTAGCCTTGATGCCCGCAATGTCCCAATCGACCTTTGCGCCGACCTCCACGTCGGTGACAAACTCCGATTCATACTTGTTCGGAAACAGAACGCCGCCTGCCCCATTGAACCCGCCGGCCTTAAAGCCGCGGCTGCTCTTTACATAGAGCAAGGTGTCGGGCGTGACCTGATAGTCCAGTCCCAGAGTCCAGGTCGGTGCCTGGAACGTATGGTTGGCGTAAGTACAGGCCAGTCCGCTGGCGGGGCCGCATGGAATCGTCAGGTTACCGCCACCGAACGCTGCCGGAAGTTTGATGACGATCGTCGAGAAGTTGCTGTTACTGCGATAGTCCCACGTATACCGAGCGCCTGCGGTGAACTTCAGACCATCCAGAATTGGCGAAATCCCGCCGAGATCATAGGTTCCCTGCAAGAACAAAGCCTCTGTTCGGGTCGTTTCGCCTTCCGGGCCTAGCGCATTCTGGCCATACGCGTTCCCAAAGACTGCCGCGTAGGCTGGCAGGCCTCCGATCAAGGTTGTGGTCGGAACAACGGCTTGGGTAAATCCGGCGGGGTGCAGGAATTCAAAGAACGCACCGCCGATCCAGCTCAGTTTGTCATCGAGAGCTTTGCCCTGAAGCTGGATTTCGTCCGAATACTGGGCGTTGTTGATTTCCCAGCCGTCCGGCGTCGTGTATTCGCCCTGTATAAGGGGTGTCCCGTCGAAATCGCCGCGCAAGAGATTTTTGATCTCCCGGTATGCCAGGATGTTCTTAAGTGTAACGTTGTCCGCCACATCCCACCGCGCGATATCGGTTATTCCCCAACTGTAGGTCTTATCCAGACCGTCGACGTCAGTATCAATTGTCCTAGGCCCCAGAGCCCGCTGCTCAGCAAGGGTGGCCCTAATTGTCGGAAGCCCGAACGTGCGCGCAAAGGAACCCTGAAACAGATTCTTCCCGTCCGGTCCCACGCCCAGCGCCGGATCCCGAGACGGATTGATCGCCTGCAAAACCAACCCAGTGCCGTTGGTGTGCGAATAGAGACTGTCGTAAACGAGATAATTCTCGAAATTGTCGCTCGGCCGCCAAGTCAGGCCGATGCGGCCCGACCAGTAATCCCGATTGTCCTGATCTTGATGAGTGCCGATATTGTATGTGTAGCCGTCGCGCGTTTCCTTTGATCCCGCAACGCGCAGCAGCAGTTGGTCGTCGATGATCGGGATGTTGACCGCCGCCTCGACGCCCTGCCGGTTATAGTCACCCAGGGTCAGCTGAACGTAACCTTCATAATTGTTGGTCGGGTGCTTCGGCTCGAAAAGGACGGCGCCACCGGTCGTGTTCTGGCCGAACAATGTCCCTTGCGGGCCGCGCAATACCTGCAGGTTGTCTAGGTCGAAATAGATGCCCGGACCCGATCCGGTGAACGGAACCTCAGAGAAATAGGCGATGACGCCGGGCGACCCGCCGGAACCGCCATTGGGCCCCTGGCCACGCAGATAGAACACCTGCTCGTCACGCGACTGCTGGCTGCTCATCAGCGATGGAACGTGGTGTTGGAGATCCGACGAGGATTCGATGTTGGCTTTCTGGATTTGCGCGCCCGTGAAGGCGGTAATCGCGACCGGCACGGTCTGAAGCTTTTCTTCCTTGCGCCGCGCTGTCACGACGATTTCTTCAAGGCCCGTGGTAGCGGCCGAAGGCTGTGCCGCCTGCTGTGCGAAAGCCGGCGTTGCGGATAGTGCTCCGGCCAGGCACGTGCACGTCAACAAGGCTTTGGCGATACGTGGGGTCATGTTCGTTCCCTCCCAGATGATTTTTAGGCTGCTTGATGCAGCTGTCGCGGATTTTGCGCATCCGCCGGACTCACGATCAACCGTGATGCTTCTTCAGGGGGGATTTCTCCCCCAAGTATCGTGATATGATGCCTGCGGCATCAATATCGGCGTTAATAACGACTAATAACTGAAGCTTTTAACGCGACGCTCGCGTGCCGTTTTCAGGGTGCGTGGTCGCGTAGCCGGGAGGAAAGATGAGTCGGGGCTTAAAACAGGATCAATCGGAGATCCCTGTATTGCTACGTGCGCTCAAAAGCATGCTCAAGGCTAAGGGCCTTCTCTATCAAGATGTCGCCGAGAGGCTCAACGTCAGCGAGACGACGGTCAAACGATACTTAACAGGGCATAGCCTGACGGTCGAGATCATGGAGGATATTTGCCACGTCGTGGGCGTGCGCTTGAGCGACCTGCTGGCGATGTCGCAGGAAGAACCGGAACGGCCGTTCCTGTCACCGGAGGAGGAGGAGGCTCTGGTCCGGGATCCCTTCCAGGCAGGGGTTTTCTATCTGCTGTCGCATGGGTTCACACCGGCGATCATTCAGCGGGATTTTCAGCTGACCGATGCCGCGATGAACGGCTATCTGACGGCGCTCGACCGATTGGGGCTGGTCCGGCTGTTTCCCTATAACCGCGTACGGGTCATGGTCGGCCGCAACTTCAGCGTTCAAAGGGACGGCGCGATGGCGAAGCTGGCGCACGAGGCTATGCTGCAGGATCTCTTCAGCAAGTTCGACATGGCGACGCCGGATTGGCAATTCAGTTTCGGCAAGTTGTCGCCATCGTCGCTGGAGCGGGTTCGGCAGCTGACCCGCGACTTCGTTGACGCCTTCGACACCATCGCCGAGGCCGACAGCGAACTGACGCTCGACCTTGCCGACTGGTACGGCTTCTTTTGCATGTTCCGCCCGGTCAACCTCGCTGGGTTGAAGGATTTGCGGCCGTCTGGAAGCTAACGGCCGACCCGCCCCATCAATGGCAATTCGGCATAGGACGCATCGTCCGCGTCGTGCCGTCCCCGCACCGCGCCGGCGGCGAAGGTGTCGTAATCCTCCTGGCGCACGTCGCGCACGTTGCACCAGTCCATCGCCAATGAGCGGTGGCTGAATTTCCACCTGCCGTCCCGCTTCTCATAGCGGTCGAGGTACCGGCCGCCGACGACGATTTCCTTGGCATCGGGGCCGTGGGTGCGGTGATACGCGACGACGTAGAGTTCGCCGTTCGCCTTGTCGCCATCGACTTCATAGACCGCGTTGGAGATCGAATGCACGGTCGCGTCCCACATCGCCATGATGGTGGGCAGCCAGGCGACGTAGTCATCAGGCCCGCCCTTGAACATATCGCCGTGATCGTCGATCGCGTCGTCGTGATAGAGCGTGCGGACCAGGGCGAAATCCTGCCGGTCGATACCCCGACAATAGGTCTCGCCCAATTCGCGAAGCTCGTGCTTGTCGAGCATGAGCTGCAGGCGATCGCTATGGTCCGCCGCTGTCATGGTTAGACGCCGAATCCGCCGGAGACCGAAATCTTCTGCCCGGTAACATAGAGCGCCTTGTTAGACGCCAGGAACACCGCGGCATAGCCGATTTCTTCCGGCTCGCCCCAGCGCTTCAGCGCCAGCAGTTTGTGGGTCTCGTCGATCCATTTCTGGTCGAAAACGCCCTGCTTGGTCAGCTCCAGGAACATGCCGGCTTTGATGACGCCGACCAGCACGGTGTTGGCGCGGATATTATGCTTGCCCTCTTCCTTGGCCAGGCCCTGGATCAGCGCCTCGTTGGCCGCTTTCGGAATAACCGACAGGCCGTCGCGATCCGGCCACCAGCTGTCGCCTGCCGAACCCAGATGGACATAGGAGCCGCCGCCCGACGCTTTCATGACCGGCAAGGTGGCATGGACCACGCGGAAAAATCCGTTGACCTCCTGGTCGATCGATTTCTGCCAGCGCTCCAGCGTGTATTCGGAGATATAGAGCTGTTCGGTCAGGGGCGCGGCGCCATAAACGACGGTGTGAAGCCGGCCATGCGCCTTGACGACATCCTGAATCACCTGCGCGACCTGATCGGCGTCGCTCGTCGACAGCTTGTGCGTCGTCGCCTTGCGGCCGGTCGCGCGGATCTTCTCGGCGGCTTCCTCAGCCGGACCCTGGTTGTTGTGATAGGTGATCGCCACGTCGCTGCCGGCGTTGGCGAATTCCGTGCAGACGAACCGGCCGATGCCGCCCGAACCGCCGACGATCAGGGCTGCGCCCTCAGGGAAAAGTTTCTCAGACATTTTTAGCTCCGTAATTAACGACTGTTGAATTCGTCATGCCCGGACTTGATCCGGCATCCACGTCATGAGCCGGCCTGCGGTTCCGCGTGGATGGCCGGGTCAAGCCCGGCCATGACGGTGGTGGTTACGTCAAATCTTGTTCAACGGCGCATCGGCCACCGATTTGCCGGCGACCAGCGCCTGCAGGGTGCCGGTCTTGTAGGTGGCGAAGAACCCCGTCCGGAACTCGCTGCGCGTGCGGCGGATTTTCCACTCATCGTCGATCTTCTCGTAGTCGTCGTGATACTGCAGCGATACGAAGGTGAGCGTCTCGTCCTTGGTGTCGATCTTGCGATAGTCCAGGCACCACAGGCCCTTGGCGTGGGTGTCGTCGATCAGGTCGATCTCGCCGTTGCCCGCCTGGTGCTTATCCAGCACCCAGGGATGGCAGGCCTGAGCCGTATACATCTCGCAGAATCCGTCTGCGGTATCGAAAACACCAAGATGTCCGACGATCACCGGGCATTGGCCGTCGGGCGCGAAAGTGGCGCGTACGGCTGCCGGATCCTGGTCGTCGCAGGCATTCAGATAGCGCGCCTTCAGCTTGTGAATGGCTTCGATGTCTTCCAGGCGCTGGATACGGCGCAAAAGGGCTGATAGATCGTTCCCCGGCTCGCTCACTCTTCGTCTCCCTAGCTCGCGGCTTAGCTGTCGTGCTTGGGCGCGACCATAATGGGTTGGGCGCAAAATTACAGAGAAGATTTCGACGTAGATCGACAAAATTAACGATGACGGATGCGCCGATTCAGAAATCCCGAGGGAAAAATCTCTGAATCCGGTACGGCGTCGTGGGAGCAGGGCAGATGGATTTCGCGTATTCCCCCAAGGTCGAGGCGCTGCGCCAGAAGATGCTGGCCTTCATGGACGACCATGTCGTTCCGGCCAATATCCCATGGCACAGACTGTATTCCGCCGGCACATATCCCCTTGAGGTTCTGGAGCCGCTGAAGGTGAAGGCCAAGGCCGCCGGCTTGTGGAATCTGTTCCTGCCTCATCCGCCTGAAGGCATGGAGGGGCAGGGGTTGTCGAACCTGGAATATGCGCCCTTGGCCGAGATCATGGGGCGGCTGTTCTGGGCGCCCGAAGTGTTCAATTGTGGTCCGCCCGACACCGGCAATATGGAGTTGATCAACCTGGCGGCGACGCCGGAGCAACGCGAGACCTGGTTGAACCCGCTGTTCCGTGGTGAAATCCGGTCCTGCTTCGCGATGACCGAGCCCGATGTCGCCTCGTCCGACGCGACCAACATCGCGACCCGGATCGAGCGCCAGGGTGACGAGTACGTCATCAACGGCCGCAAATGGTTCATCACCGGCGCGACCCATCCGAACTGCAAGGTTGCGATCGTGATGGGCGTGAGCAACCCGGACAATCCGGTTCATACCCGCCAGTCGATGATCCTGGTGCCGATGGATGCGCCCGGTCTGACCATCGTGCGCAACATCCCGTTCATGAATCTGAACGAGATCGAAGGTCACTGCGAGCTGCATTTCAGGAATGTCCGCGTGCCGGCGGGCAACCTGCTGGCTGAGGAAGGGTCGGGCTTCGCACTGGCCCAGGCGCGGCTTGGTCCGGGCCGCATCCATCACTGCATGCGCTTTATCGGGCAGTGCGAACTGGCGGTCGAGCTGATGACCGAACGGGCGCTGGGTCGCATCGCCTTCGGCAAGCCGCTTTCCGACCGCGAGACGATCCGCGAGTGGATCGCGCTGAGCCGTATGGAAATCGAGCAGGCTCGCCTGCTGGTGCTGCGCACCGCCTGGATTATCGACAATCACGGCAACAAGGCCGCCCGCAACGAGATATCGATGATCAAGGTCATCGTGCCGCGCATGCAGGTCAACATCATGAACCGCGCCATCCAGACCTTCGGTTCGGCAGGGCTCAGTCCCGACACGCCGTTGGCCAATTTCTGGACCTGGGGACGCTCGCTGCAACTGGGCGACGGACCGGACGAAGTGCATATCCGTGGCGTGGCCGGGGGCGAGATTGCCCGGATCAAGGCGATGGGCGGCCAGGCCGCCCGGTATCTGACGCCCTACGCCGCCGTTCACGGCGACCCGACGCGCGAAGGCTGACCGCCATGTCCAACTGGCAGAACAGCCCGGCGATGCGCCATGAGGCGCATTACGGTGACCGCCTGGTGCGGTGCTTTGTCGACCGTCCGAAGGGCATCGACGCGATCCTGCGCGCCACCGTGGCGGCGAAGCCGAATGGCGATGCGCTGATCGATGGCGACCGCCGGATCACCTACGCCGAGTTCGACCGGGCGGTGGATTCTGTGGCGGCGGGGTTGATCGCGCGTGGCGTAGTGCCGGGTGATCGGGTTGCCCTGCTGTTGGGCAATCGTGCGGAGTTCGCCTTCGCTCTGTTTGGGGCGATGCGGGCCGGGGCCGCAATCGTGCCGCTGAACACGCGTGAGCAGATGCCGGAAATCGCCTTCAACGTGCAGGACAGCGGCGCCAAGGTTCTGTTCTTCGAAGGCAGCCTAGCCGACCGCATTCCGGAAGCCGCAACGGTACCCACGCTGACCCACAAGATCGCGATCGGTGACGGGGCAGCCGGGGCGGAAGCGTTCGATGCGCTGCTTGCGCCGGTTGCGCCAGTCGCCACGCCGGATTTCGCCGAGGAGACGACGGCGGTGATCCTTTACACATCGGGTACGACGGGCAAGCCCAAAGGCGCGATGCTGACCCAGCTGTCGATGGTCATGTCCGCCCTGCATTACGAATTCTGCCTGGGGCTGAACGGAGACGACCGCGCGCTGATGGCCGTGCCATCGACCCACGTAACCGGCTTGGTCGCCATCCTGCTGTCTATGGTCAAGACCGGCGGGGCGACGATCTTCCAGTCCGTGTTCAAGGCGGCGGACTTCCTGGCGTTGGCGGCCAAGGAAAAGGCGACCTACACGCTGATGGTCCCGGCCATGTATAACCTGTGCCTACTCCAGGCCTCGTTCGACGATTACGACCTGTCGGCGTGGCGGATCGGCGGCTATGGCGGCTCGCCCATGCCCATCGCTACAGTGCACAAGCTGGCTGAAAAACTGCCCAACCTGCAGCTGTCCAATATCTACGGCTCGACCGAAACCACGTCGCCCTCGACGATCACGCCGCTGGGCGAGGTCGAGGTGCGGATCGACAGCGTCGGCAAACCGGTGCCGTGCTGCGACATACGCGTGGTTGACGACGATGGACGCGAAGTTCCGGCTGGTGAAACCGGTGAGGTCTGGATCGCCGGCGGCCATGTCGGCGCGGGCTATTGGAACAACCCGGTGGCAACCGAGGCGAACTTCACCGCCGGCTATTGGCACTCCGGCGATATCGGCACGATGACAGCCGACGGGTATTTGAAAATTCTCGACCGCAAGAAGGATATGATCAACCGCGCCGGCTATAAGGTCTATTCAGCGGAGGTTGAGGACGTGCTGTCCCACCATCCGCAGGTGGGTGAAGCCGCGGTCGTGGCGGAACCCGATCCGGTGCTGGGCGAGAAGACCCACGCCTTCGTGCTGGTCAAGGAGGGCACGCTGACCGCCGAAGATATCAAGGTCTTTTGCCGGGCGCGTTTGTCGGACTATAAAGTCCCAGACTTTGTAACGTTCGTAGACCAACCGCTGCCACGCAACGCGAATGGCAAGATTTTGAAGCGGGCTTTGCGCACTAATGCTGCTTAACCGGGGAAGGGACAACGCAAATGGCCGATAAGAGAGTAGCCGTGGTGACCGGCGCGAGCCGTGGAGCGGGGCGGGGTATCGCGATCGCGCTGGGCGCGCATGGCTATACCGTCTATGTCACGGGCCGTACGCTGAAAGAGGGCGACGCGGCGCTGCCCGGCACCATCGGCGAAACTGCCGCTGAGGTGACCAAGGCCGGCGGCACCGGCATTCCGGTCCGCGTCGACCATTCCAGCGATGCCGAGACCAAGGCGCTGTTCGAACAGGTCGAAAAGGAACAGGGCCGGCTCGATATCCTGGTCAACAACGTCGCCCATATCGGCGACGAACTGATCCTGCCCGGCGGTTTCTGGGAGAAGTCGCTGGATCTGGCGAAGATTTTGGATGTCGGCCTGCGCAGCCAATATGTCGCCAGCTATTACGCGGCGCCGATTATGGTTCGCCAGAAGAAGGGGCTGATCATCTTCACCTCGTCCTTCGGTTCCGTCTGCTACATGCATGGCGCGGCCTATGGCGCGCAGAAGGCCGGGGTGGACAAGTTCGCCGCCGACATGGCCGTCGACCTGAAAGACTATAACATCGCCACGGCATCCATCTGGATGGGCATGTTGATGACCGAGCGCAGCAAGAAGGCGATTGCCGAGCATCCAGAAATGTACGGACAATTGGCCGAGATGGCGGAAACACCGGAATATACCGGTCATGTCATCGCCGCGATGTATGACGACAAGGATATCATGTCGCTGACCGGACAGACGGTGATCGGCGCCGAGATCGCTGTCGATCGCTATGGCCTGAGCGATGCGGGCGGCAAGAGGCCGATTTCGCACCGCCCATTCCTGGGCGACCCGCGCATTCCGCATCCGGCCGTCGTTCGCTGACCGCCCACCAACGCATTCACTCGAGAGAAGAACCATGTTGCTGAAAGACAAAGTCGTCGTGATTTCCGGCGTCGGGCCGGGGCTGGGGCGCAAGCTGACTCTGCTGTGCGTTGCCGAGGGCGCAAAGGTCGCCGTCGGGTGCCGCAATACAACCTTCCTGAACGACCTGACGGCGGAAGTGAAGCAGAAGGGCGGGCAGGTCGTTTCTTCGCCGCTCGACGTGAAGAATGTCGATCAGTGCAATGCGCTGGTCGAGCTGGCTGCCAAGACGTTCGGCAAGGTCGATGGGCTGGTCAACAGCGCCTATCAATATGCGCCGGGCGCGTTCGAGGATATCGAGTTGGAAACCTGGGCCGGGGCGATGGACGTCACCTGCTTCGGTGCGCTGCGCATGGCGAAGGCCGTGCTACCGCACATGAAAAAGGCCGGCGGCGGTTCGATCGTGAACATCTCGACGATGGAAACCCGCAAGAACCGCCAAGGTGAAGGCGCTTATGCGATCCCCAAGGCGGCGCTGGAGATGGCGACGCGTCAGCTAGCGTTCGAGCTCGGCAAATACAAGATTCGCGTCAACAGCACACTGATGGGCTGGATGTGGGGCGTGCCGGTTGAGAACGCGCTGAACGGCTTCGCCAAGTCTTCCGGTGCACCGTTGCAGACAATCATCGACGGCGTCGTCACGGCGATTCCGCTGGGCGAAATGCCGACCGACGACGATTGCGCGAAATCGGTTGTGTTCTTCCTGTCCGACTATTCCAACGTCGTCACCGGCCAGGGGCTGAACGTGAACGGCGGCGAGTATATGAACACATGAGCCTCGCTTAATGCCCGTCTATCGCTTCGAGGCGATGATCCCGGTGGTCGATCCGGCCGCGTTCGTTCACCCGACCGCGGTCCTGATCGGCGACGTGATCATCGGCGCCAGCTGCTATGTCGGCCCGGGCGCGTCGCTGCGCGGCGATTTCGGGCGGATCATCCTGAAACCGGGCTCGAACCTGCAGGACAATTGCGTCATGCACAGCTTCCCCGGCCAGGATGCGGTGATCGAGGAAGACGGCCATGTCGGCCATGGCGCGGTGCTGCATGGCTGTATCGTCGGCCAGGGTGCGCTGATCGGCATGAACGCCGTCGTCATGGACGGGGCGGAGATCGGCCAGGACAGCTTCGTCGGCGCGATGAGCTTCGTGCGCGCCGGCATGATCGTGCCGCCGCGCACATTGGTTGCCGGCGTGCCGGCGAAGATCGTGCGCAAGTTGCAGGACAAGGAAATCGGCTGGAAGGCCAACGGTACACGGCAATATCAGGAACTGGCGCGCCGCAGCCTGGACACGATGCGCGAATGCGAACCGCTGGCTGAAATCGAGGCCGACCGGCCCGAGGCCAAGCCGATTGTCGCCGTCCCTCTCCACAAGGTTAAGGCGGCCGGCTGAATGCCCACGCCCGAGCATATGCGCGACGCGGTGCTGAAATATTTCGCCAGCTTCGCCTCGGCCGATGTTGACGCCATCGTCAGCCTGTTTGCCGCCGATGCTGTGGTCGAGGACCCGATCGATGGTGCGCGGGTCGAAGGCATCGACGCGATCCGCAAGTTCTTCACCGGCGGGTTCGAATTCGTCGGTGGCGGTTACAGCTTCGAACCTGATGGGAATGTGCGCATCGCCGGCAGGCACGCGGCCTGCGCCGCGATCGCGACTTGCGAGAACGCAAATCCGCCCTTCCGGCTGGAAACCTTGGACGTGATGACCTTTAACGAGGCCGGCAGGATCGTGGCGATGAAGGCTTATTGGGGTCCGGCCAACATGCAGTCTCTATCCGGCGAGGCGGACGGCGGTTCGGTCGCCGCGAACCGTTCGATGGAATTTCTGAAATCGCTGGGCTCGTGACCCCGGGCACCGCAATAACCAGTCACAAGGAGGAAACGATGACCGACAGCGAACTGGCCCAGCTGAAGCGCGATGTGCAGGTCCTGAAGGACACCGAGGCAGTGAAAAAGGTGAAGCACGCCTATTTCCGCTGCATCGACACGGCGAACCTGACTGAGCTCAAGGAATTGCTGCACCCGAAAGTGCATGCCCTGCTGGTCGGCGGCACCTATTCGATCGAGTTCAACACCCGCGAGGAATATCTCGAGATGGTGGCGAATTCCTTCAACGCGGAATTCGTTGGCATGCATCACGGGCATCACCCCGAGATCGAGATCCTGAGCGAGACCGAGGCAACCGGCACCTGGTATCTGCAGGACATCGCGATGGATTTTCGCCGCAAGGTCACGACCACGGGCTCGTCGATCTATACCGACAAGTACCTCAAGACCAACGGCAAGTGGCAGATCGCGGACACCAACTATTTTCGCGTCTATGAGTGCGTCGCCGACATGCCGGAACGTCCGCCATTGACCGCCCACTACCTGGCGGAGCACGGCCGCAAGGAACTGACCTATACGGTCGTCGACAAATACAACAAGGCCTAATTCGGCGCCGCCTGCGATCCGCGCACCAACCGACCCGGCAGCAACCCGGTCGGCTGGTCGTTTCGCCGGATAACCTGCCCGGAAACGATCGTTGCAGCGAAGCCCGTGGCGCCCTGGTCCAGGCGCCGTCCGCCGGCCGGTAGGTCGTATTCGACCGTCGGCGCGTGGAGAGCAAGCCGGTCATAGTCGATCACGTTGAGATCGGCCTTATAGCCCTCCTTGACCAGCCCGCGATCCTTGAAGCCCAGCGTCTGCGCCGGCTCCAACGCCAGCGTGCGAACCGCCTCGGCCAGCGACAGTCGCTCTCCCTGTCGGTCGCGGGTCCAATAGGTCAGCATGAAGGTTGGATAACTGGCGTCGCAGATGACGCTGTAATGCGCGCCACCGTCGCCTAACCCCACGACGGTGTGCCGGTGTTTCATCATATCCAGCACCGCGTCCAGCCTGCCGTCCTGATAATTGCCCAGCGCGATATAGAGCGTCGCCTCGCCACCCTTTTCCAGCAGAAGATCATAGGCGAGTTCGGCCGGCGGCACGCCCCTGGCGCGCGCTTGCGCGCCGATGCTGGTATCGAGCGGCGGCTCGTAGTTCGGCGGGTCGTTGAACGGGAACATCCAATCCCAATTGCGGCCGATTAGCGCCAGTGGGTGGCCGTCGGCCGGCGGTTCGGCAACGATCTTGGCGCGAACCTCAGGCTTGCGCAGCTCGGCGATCTTCTCGGCGAACGGCAGGCGATCCAAAGCCTGATATGACGGACACAGGCAGAACGGGTTCACCGACAATTCATGGCCGGTCACCATGCCGATTGGGCGCGGGAAGACCTGCGCGGTGATGTGTTCACCCGCTGCATTGGCCTGGTCAATTTGCGTCAGCGCATCGCGCCAGACCGTTTCGGGGCCGGTATTGCTGACGCCCAGCGTAAAGGTGGCGGGGCGGCCCGAGGCCCGGACCACGCCACGCAGCCGTTGCAGCTCGTCGCCCCACGATTGGAAGGGTGTGTTGAGCACGACCTGGACGACACCGTCGCCGGCATCGGCCAAGCCTTGAGCGATGGCGGCCAATTCAGTGTCTGCAGCGTCGAAACTTGGGATCTGCTCGCCGGCCTTGGTGCGGTGGATGAATTGCCGCGACGAGGCGAAACCGACGGCGCCGGCCTTGATCGCTTCCCGGGCCAAAGCTCGCATTTTCTCCAGGTCGTTCGGCGTTGCCACTTCACGGCCCGCGCCGCGTGCACCCATTGCGTAAACCCGTAGTGGGGAATGCGGCAGATAGGCGGCGACATCGATGTCGCGCGGCCGCGCTTCCAGCGCGTTCAGATATTCGGGGAAGGTTTCCCAGTTCCAAGGCAGGCCTTCGGCCATCACGACGCCGGGAATATCCTCCACGCCTTCCATCACCTTGATCAGCAGATCGTGATCCGCGGCGCGGCAGGGCGCGAAGCCGACGCCGCAATTGCCGACCACCACTGTCGTGACGCCGTGCGAGGAGGACGGGTTCAGCCGGTCCGACCAGATCGCCTGCCCGTCATAATGCGTGTGGATATCGACGAAGCCGGGTGTCACCAGCTTGCCGGTGGCGTCGATCTCTTCGGTGGCGGTTTCCGTGACAATGCCAATGGCGGCGATCTTGCCGTTCTTGACCGCCACGTCGGCAACGAACGGTTTGCCTCCGCTGCCGTCCACGACGGTGCCGCCACGGATGATCAGGTCATAGGACATGATTACGCCGCCAGCTTTCCCGACCAGATGTCGCCTTCGCGGCTGGTGTCGACATCGACCACGCCGCGTACGCCCAACGCCTTGCGCGCCTCATCGATCTTCATGCCGAACACCGGCTCTATCTTCTTCAGGAACAGGGCATCGGATTCTTGGCCCGCTTTCATGCCGCGCTGGATACAGGCGACCACCGTGTCCCAGACCTCGGGGTAATGCAGCATGGTGCGCACCGTGTAGCGCAGCGATCCCAGCATGAACATGACGCTGAGTTCCCCTGCCAATTCCTTGTTCCGGATGTATTTGAAGACATTGGTCAGGCGGTACCAATAGGGGATCAGCTCGCCCATATAATTGAAGCCGCCGCCGCACAATATGTGCTCGAAATCATGCGTCTGGCCGGACCGCAGGTTGTAGTATTGTAACTGCGTCTCGGGCTTCTGCCACGGCACGATCTGCGCCTCGAACCCGCCGTCGAACAGATAGCGGTAATATTTTCCGCCCACCGTATCCGGCGCGTATTCCTTGAAATCGTCGAGCTTGTAGTTGGAGACGTGGCCTTCCTTGAACCAGTCGTCCAACAGCGTGTTGGTTTTGCGTTCCTCGGTGAACAGAGCTTCGATCCGGTCGTGGTCGCGCAGCTCGTCCATGATGCCGATCAGCGGGTACATCTCGGCCTGCGCCGGAAAGTCCGGCCCGTTCTTGCGCAGCAAGATCATTGCCACCCATTCGCGTAAACGCGGGTGATTCAGATATTTCGAGGACGACACCAGCATGCTGCTTTCGGTGCCCACGGGCATGACGCCGCGCATGAGATAAGGGATATCGGTCATCGAAACGTTTCCTCCGATCATTTTTCTATCAAACGGTATCGTACCGTTTGATAGATTGCAAATTCAAAAACAATTTTTCCGAATGCCGCTTGTCATGATAACAACGGGCTGGGATATAAAGTTCGGATCGATGGCCAGTACCAACCAAAGCGCAGCGCTCCTCCAGGAAGACGATCGACAGCCGACCCGGCTGGAGCATTTGCTTGCCGTGGGCTTGCGCGAGTTCCTGACGAACGGTTACCAGCGCACCAGCGTCGAGGGGATCGGCAAGGCCGCCGGTGTCAGCAAACAGACGATCTATCGCCATTTCAGCGACAAGTCGGACATCCTGCGTGCGATCGCCGAACAGACGAGTACCCTGTTTGAAACCCGCGCCGCGGCGACGCCGATCGAACAAGGTGCGCAGGCCGTGCTGGCGGGCTGCGCCCTGCCAGTCCGCCGCTCGTTCCTGGTCGGCGATGTTCTCAGCCTGTTTCGTTTGTCGATCTCGCTCGGCGCACGGCTTCGCGCCCTCTCGGCCACCATCAACGGTCAATTCGTCGCCTCTCTGACACCGATCAACGAACAGATGGCGGCATTGTCGGAGGCCGGTCAGATCGCGATCGGGGAACCGCTCGCCGCCTCAGCGCATCTGGGCGTTTTGGCGGTCGAGGGCACACGGTATCTGATGGGCTTCGGGGTCAGCGACAGTCTGCCGTCCGCCAGCTCGGCCGTCGCCGATCTGTACCTCAACGGGTTTCTAGGCCGCACCTCCGGCAGCTGGCCGGAATTCGCAGATGCATTTCTGGCGATGCCGGACAGCCGCACCAGCAACCTGCACAGCGATCTCAAATCTTATTTCCAGGATATGGCGGAGCTGCGGCTGCGCGAGGAAGGGCTTCAGCGGTTGGTGGCGGTCGCGCGCAAATCGTTCTTCGCGTACGGTTACCGCGACAGCAGCCTGGATGACATCGGCCCGGCGGCGCGGGTCGGCCGGGGTACGCTCTACCGCTGGTTCGGCGACAAGGAGGGGTTGTTCAAGGTCGCGATGTTGCATGCGGCGGCCGAGATCGGGGCGCTGAAAATGCCCGCCCGCAAAGCCGGCGATCCGATCGAGCAAACTCTGGTAAATCTCGCGATGGCGATCTCTTCGGCGCTGGTCAGCCCGACCGGCACCGGGCTGTATCGCACGGTGATCGCCGAGGCCGACCAGCATCCGGACCTGGCGCGCGCGGTCTATCAGATGACGCGGGCGCGTATGGCGGCTGCGCTCACCTGCGTGCTCGCCCAGACCGAGGCCGGCCGTGCCCTGACGCCGGGCCAACACCTTTGGGCGGCGATGCAATTCGTCACCCTGGCGACCGACGGCAACCGCTATCTAAGCCTCAACACCCGGCTCACCCTTACCGAGCGCCGCGAATTGGCGGAACGGACGGTGCGCGCCTTCTTGTACGGGCACCGGAAACTGGGGTAACAGGTGTCGGCGCGTTGAACGCAGAGCGCGGGTGTAGCTCAATGGTAGAGCAGAAGCCTTAATGCGCCCCTCTCCAAAACGTTCAAGCTGATCCAGCTAGCTAAGTGGTACGGGTTGTCCCGGTAGTCCATAGGAGGGACCCGCGGCCGGCGCCGCGCGCGCCACAAGCGCTGGCGGTGGCGGCCGCGGGAGGTTCCTGTGGGCCCACGGGGTCAACCCGGGGGAAGGGGTTTCAGACGGCTCAGCGACTCTTGAAGCGCCCGCTTGCGTTGCTTAAGCGCCGCATCGGTTCTCGACGCTGAAACCTACGTTAGCTTGTCCAACTCTGAGTTTTCAGGATGCACTGAAGCAGACGGCTTCAAGAGTTCATACGGTTCGACATTTAGAGCCTTCGCTATTAAGGCGAGCCTGTCGAGCGAGACGGAGAAAACGCTTCGCTCTATTTCACTGATGTAGCTTCTGTCGATACCGGCCTCGTGGGCGAGAGCTTCCTGAGATATGCCCTTCGCATTGCGTAACCGGCGTACATTTTGCGCAACTATATCCCGAATATTCATCGAAGAATGTAAATCGGCTTGCCGCGTCCCGTTCTACGGAATATATTCCACAGACTCCCAGCTGAACGATTTCTTGGCCCCATCGGGGGGGCCCTTCAACGACGATAGGCTAGGAGTCACTTTTAGTCGGGTATAGGTGTCTCCAGATGACCGAGAGCTATTCTGTTCGTGTTGTGCCACAGTCATACGGCGAGAAAGTCGAGATCCATGTTGTTGACGCCGAAAATGGCTTGAAGATCGAGGCTGTAGCCGCTGAACAAATGGCGCCGATTATTATAGCTGCTCTGATATCGGATCACCGCGAGCGGCAAAATGGCGCGCTCCCTGGCATTCAACTTGATCAGCAACGGTCGCAGCGGACAGACGCCGCAAGGCGCGCCGCCAAAAGAATTTTCTGCGATAAGAATCGGGCTGAGGGGTGGTTGCTTACGCCGACGGCGTCCACAGGTTGGCGAATTCCACTGTCCCTCGCTTCGGCAAGTACTGAAGGGCTAAATCTGATCTGCGCCCTACTGAGCGATCCCAACCTCGATCTTTGGGCTGAAGGACCGGAACGACTTGAGCAGGTACTGCTAGCGAGACGCCCAGAAGCGATCGGGACAGTCGAAACCGATGACGTTGGGGTCGTAAGTACCCTTGAGCTAATCGGTGATCCTGCAGCGGGGCGAACTGCTTGGTTGCTGACCTTTCCAGACGAGAAATCAGAAGTCGTGGTGGAAGGCTTAGGCTGGCCCTATGACCCGGAGCGTGTACTGCTCTCCCGGCTCGCCCAATATCGCGAAGCCATACAGCAGACCGAAGCATTCATCGCCGAGGCTCGAAGACTGGCCGCGCTTCCTGAGGCCGTTGCACGCGACACGGCAAGCTGAGCAATGAGCGGAATCCCAAGTGTTAAAGAACGGCTCCAAGCTCTTCTAAATGACCATGCCGCCAACACGGGCGAGCAGATCAGCGAGCGCTGTCGCGTATTGGACGTTGTCCCACTTCTTCAAGATCCGTCGCCTGACCGGCCAGACACCGGCAACGTCGCTGCGTGGGTCGTCATCGACGACGACAATATCGCTAAGCTATTGATCGAGCGGCTGATCGGTAAGGCATTTCCAATTGATGTGGTGCTCGAACGTATGGGTGCTTACAACGCAGCGCACGAGCGACTTAAGCAGCTGTTAATCGTGGCGACGAAACACAACCGCGTCGAGAACGCCAAGCGAGCGGCCACCGCTGATGGCTCGGTTGAGCATCCTGAAGGCTCGAAAACGGATCGCACACCACCGTCACCACGCGAGTCTATCGATGAGAAATCCGCGCTACGTCGACAAATTGCGGCAATGAATGAGTGGCCGGCTGGGGCATGCGTGGCTATTCCGCCAAATGCTGCCGATAAAGATTTCGTGCCCTACAGCGATGATGAGCTGGTCATTTACGATCAGGTCGATATGTCGGTGTTGGACGGTATGACGCGGGGTCCAAAGCGGAAGCCTGCCGCGGAATGGGGACGACAGTGCGGACGGTTGATTCGCCATCGCCGGGCGGCCGGGGCGTAGGGCAAGCACCATTTATCGTCTCGACGATGCACGGAGACAACTAGGATGAGCCCGGAACTTGAACAAAAGCTGATCCAGAAATATCCGACGATCTTCGCCGACCACGCTGCGCCCCCAACAGCCTCGCTTTTGTGTTTCGGCTTCGAATGTGATGACGGCTGGTACGACCTGCTGGATACGCTGTGCACGCAACTTTCAGTGTTGCCATTGGGCAAGCCGAGCGCCGATCGCAGAGGATTGAGGGCGGTCCAGGTGAAAGAAAAGTTCGGGACACTGCGATTTTATGTCGATTCGGCTTCTGACACCGCTTTTGCCCTGCTCGATTTCGCCGAAGCGATGAGCGCCAAAACTTGCGAGAGGTGCGGAAACAGGGGACGCACGCGCGGCCAGCTCTGGGTGAAGACGCTCTGTGACGTTTGCGCCCAAACTGAGGGCTATGCGGACGACCCAACAGAACCTGCCGGGGACGGACAAGCGGGCACGTCGTAAGCAGTTAGACTGCTTGTTATTCGACCCAGTTTTTGCCCCTCAAATCGCTCGCTCCACCAAGTATAATATACCTGGAAGATGTCAATCGGCACGGGAGGTTGCTCGACGCCGCGGATGACGTTCCATCAGCGCAAAGGCTCGGCTTCCTGCTACAGCACCAGTGCTCCACCGCTCTGGCATCTGTCGCCTCTACTTGGCCCGTCGCTTGAATTGGACGGGTCGATACGCGGCAACCGTGTTGGACCGGAGCTGTGCGCAGAGATCGGTCCGACCGAGCCGCAGAAACGTTCGCCGACGGGTAATCACCCGGCTGTCACCCTCCGAAAACGTTCAAGAACCTACGAAAAGTTTCGCGGATCGGGCTTACCCTTCGAAACCTTTCACGGATTGGTTTTGATGGAGATCTCGTGCGTTCCGTCAGAAACGCTGCAAATAGTTGATATTACTTGCTTCGTCCCGGAATAAGTCGATTTCGCGTTTTCTGGGACAAATCGCTCGTTTTCAGTGGCTTAGCCGACAAACCGGCGCTTAACTCGAACAATCCACACCTGGGATGTCATCAGTTGCGCTCCTCTCCTCGGGATATCGCTGATCTGGCGATCCGCCCGGTCGAGCGCGGCGAGATAGCGCTCGATGCTCGCCTCCAGCCTTCAGAGTCGTATGTCCAAGAAACAGCGGTTGACGCGGATATGGTCTACCAAAGAGCGTTTTCTCATTGTCCCGCGCGCTCGACATCGGCGGCGTCGAAAATTGCTTCCAAAGCGAGTTGCTCCTCGAGTGCGCCTGGGGCTAGTGCGCGCTGCATTCGTTCGAGTCTTGCATTGCCCCAAGCCATGAAACGGCTCAGCCGATCCGGCACATGGCCTCGCTCATGCAATTTATCGAGCGACAAAAGAAAGCTCTCCAGTCGGATCATCTCTTCATGTGCGGTTATTAGCGTCTTGAGCATCGCGGAACGTTTGTGTTCCAGCGCGGCGCGTCGTTCAGTCTCCCGACGACGAGCCTCGGATTCTGCGCGGGCAAGGCTCCTGCGTTCATCGGCCTCGCGGTTTTCCCGTTTTGCCACGGCGATCGCGGCGATAGCGGAAACGATGCTCGGAATTGCCTTCATGATGTCGCGGTTCTTGGCATCCGCGAATGTTCCGCGAATCGTTGGACCCCAGTATTCGTTCTCGGTGCGGATTCGGACTTTCTCAAGTCTGACGGCCAAGCGTCCCTGATAACGCTCTTCCCATTTCGGGATGTGAGGACGGCCCCAGTCCCGATCGTAACTATATCGCTTTCGATATGCTTCTCGCTCGGCCTCCCACTTCGCTACGGCTTTCAGCTCCGCCTCCGTGGGTATGTGTTCGACGCGGTCCGCCACCTCGACGAGGTCGAACGAAATTTCCTCCCCGTCCGCATGCCAGACCGTTCCAGTTCCGCCAGCCCCCAAGGTCATGCCGGCCATTTGGGCTGCCCGGACCAATGTCTCCAGGACTCGCTGGGCGCGGGTGGCAGACTCCGGACGGATGGCGACTGTTATTAGGTTCTTGCCTTCTATTTGGGCGAGGCCGGTTCGATCCGCTTTGGCCTTCGACAGTCGCTCGATTGTACGACCAAGAATCGGATCGTCGAGCACGTTAGACGTGTTGTTGTCTTGTGCACGCATCGCTTCGCGGGCCCGAGCACGGACGACCGCAACGGCCTCACTTTCTGCGGACCCGGCCCCTTCATAGATAACGATGTGATACTGGCTAGCTTTGGGGCTTTTCGGCAGAGGCGTGTCGGCCACCGGTTTGCCATGCGCCTTCTTCGCCCAATAACCGAGCGGCGGCGTCGGGATGTCGTGCTTGCGGCAGATCTTGTGCAAAGCGACGTCCGATAGACCGAATTTCTTGGCGAGCTTCGTCATGGGGTGATTCCAGGCGAGAGCGTAAAGTTCCTCGCGCGTAAGCTTGGCCATATCCGTTTCCCCCGTTTACGTGAGATTCGTACAAGGCGTGTCGTAGGTAGTGGATCTACAACGCATGACAAGCAGTCTGCGGGCAACGCCCAGTGATCGCATAGCAGCGATTCAGGAAAGGCGGCCCAGCAGGCCAGACTGGCTGATGGCCGGTATTGGCCGCGACTAAGACCTAAGTAGTGAGCGTCGGCCAGCCGTGGCTTCGCCAAGGATCCCTATTGAGCTCTCGATGCGCTTCCTCGTTGAGTTGGGAGCTGTTATCTGAGCGAAAAGTAGCAACTATCTATTTGATATTGTGCGCGCGCCGTAGATTGTGAAATAGGGGCGGCGTAAATTATCAAATAGGAACGGGACAGGATGGGCCGCTTCTTGGATATCCATTTTTGCGATCGCGGCAGCCCGGCTGCTTCGCGCCCATCTCGGTCATCCCGGTCGGAAAAGCTGTTCCCCAAAAGCGGACATAGCCCGTTGGCGATCGGTGATGGCCGGAATGGGTGGGCAGCGGATGGTCCGCTTTCGAACGGAGGTGAGGAAACCCGACATTTGCACCATCGCTCAGGCGATCGAACATGCAAGGCGGCAGGTCGGATTAGCGTGTATCGGCATGCACTACCCAGCTTTACCACCCGTGACGGCGCCGGCCTCTTATTTAA
Organism: Alphaproteobacteria bacterium; assembly: GCA_965276835.1. Classification (GTDB taxonomy): domain Bacteria; phylum Pseudomonadota; class Alphaproteobacteria; order BOG-932; family Roseiterribacteraceae; genus BOG-932. The sequence continues at coordinate 3,549,305 of OZ255631.1, read as the reverse complement.
GAGTGCTTACCTTAGCTCATCGCCTATTTAAGCCAAACGGCTATTGCTGAATTAGCGGAGCTCCTCAGCGTCCGGCAAAAGAGCTCCGCCTCAGATACTTCCGGCGAACTTGCGCCCAATTCGGTCACGAAGGACGATTTCGGCGGTTCCTGAAAGCGGACACTGCGAACGCTAAGCTGTGGGTCGCAATTGCGCCATTAGCGGTCATATCAAGCAGGCTGCCTTCGCTGCCGCTGTCGCGACATTTCGGTCGCCAGCGCGCTGCTCCCGATATTCAGAAAGCCGACGCCCGCGAGAGTACTCTCCTCGACCGGCGCCGAGCTGGTTGATTGCTTCGGCAAACCGCACGCCACGACACGGAAATCAAAAACACGTCTCTGAGGTTCGCTTATGTGGTGATATCTGGTGGATTAGGTGAGTTTTCGGCAGTATCGACGCTGTGACAGATATGATTCTACCTCGCAAACTCTGGTATTTCGACGAGCTGGACCGCGTCGTCGTGGATCAGGATTTCCTGCAAACCGATCAGAGGCCATTGGTCGTGCTCGGAGAGGCGGGCATGGGAAAATCGACGCTCCTGGGACAACTCAGTTCCATCGGCGGGTATGCGGTGTGCACAGCCCGAAAGCTGATCAACGCACCCAACACCGCGGAACTCTTTGGTGGCGCGACCACGCTGGTCATCGATGCCCTCGACGAGGTCTCTGCGCAGCGTGACGGCGACGCCGTGGATCTCGTGCTTCGCAGGCTCGGTGAACTTGGATTCCCGCGCTTCATTCTGTCATGTCGTGTCGCGGATTGGCGAAGCGCAACGGCTCAGCAGGGCATATCGGAATTCTATGATCCGCCGCCGCTACAGCTGCATTTAGAGCCGCTCGACCGAGCTGACGCAGCGTCATTCCTCGCGGAGACGTTAGGCCGAGACGAGGCGGAGCGAACTATCGCGCATCTCGAAGAGAGAGGTCTCTCAGGGCTGTGGAGTAACCCTCAAACACTCGAACTCCTCGAGAAGGTTGCAAGCAGTGATTCCCTGCCGGCTTCGAAAGGCGACCTCTTCGAGCGTGCAACGGCGCTGCTTCGTGCCGAACACCGCGAGGAAAAAGCAGGCACGAAACTCACCGAACTGTCCGAAGCGAGCGTCCTGAGCGCGACCGGAGCTGCCTTTGCGGCACTGATTTTAACGGGCGCCGAGACGCTCACCCGCCGGGTCAACGACGACCGCGAGGCCCTCCCTATCCATGAAGTTGCCGGGCTGCCCTCTGCCGACGTTATAGGTGGCATACTCGACTCACGACTGTTTGCCGCTCCCGCCGCTGAGCGCTTCAGCTATACGCACCGGGCAATTGGGGAATTTCTGGGCGCACAATGGCTGTCGCAAACCGCCGATACTCCTCGCAAGCGCCGCCGCCTACTAGAACTTTTCAACACTCGAAGCCTCGTTCCGGCCAGCCTGCGCGGCATTCATGCTTGGCTTGCCTGGCATAGCCCTGACCTCGCATTGCAGGTAATCGCCGATGATCCGATGGGGGTTGTGGAGTATGGCGATGCCGACAATTTAACGCCTACCGAAGCCCGTGCCCTCCTTTCAGCGTTGAAGGCATTAGCGCGGGAGAATCCACGCTTCCATGGCTGGTCCGATTATCGGGTGGCCGGCCTTATCCAACCTGAGCTTTTGCCCGACATTCGAGACGCCCTCACCGACCCGTCAGTTGAATTCGGGATAAAGCTTCTGATCTTGCGAGCCCTTCGACTCTCGGGGCTGGTTGCTGAACTGGCCGACACGTTTCGTTTGCTGGTTCTGGATTATGAAATCGCCTATGCAAATCGAGCCGAAGCGGGCGCGCGCCTGGCATCCCTGGACGCGCCGCAGGATTGGCAAAAAATCGTCCAGGAACTTCTCGTCGAGCGAGACGAAGATAGCATCCGCCTCGCAGACGAGCTCCTGGAGGAAATCGAATACTCCGGCGTCAGCGTCGATCTGATTTTCGACGTTGTCGTCGCGCAGCTGAATCGTACTGAGACCAATATCGGGATCTACCGAGGTCTGGAGCGAAAGCTTCCAGCAGAGCATCTGGACGAACTTCTCGACCGGGTGTCGGCGTACGCCACGAAGATGGGAGACCGGCATCAGCGCCAAAACAATGCTGGTATCACCGATCTAGCCTATGGGCTTCTCGCCCGCCGGTTAAACCACGGGGCAGTCGATGTCGCGCGGCTCTGGTCATGGCTTCGCCCCTTCAGCAACAACGCGATCGGCTACCGTCGGGAAACGCGCGAAGTAGTGGCCGATTTTTTTGCGAAGAACGACGGCATTCGTCGCGCGCTACAGTCTCTCGTTCTTCTCGAGGAACCAGGGGACAAATCCGTATGGGAGCGATTCTGGCGCCTGAACGATCGATCTTCCGGCCTGAATGTCAGCGACGAAGATGTAATTTGGCTATTGGATCAACTCGAACTCACCGATGGGCGTTGGCGCGATCTTGTCCAACTCGTGCGCCACTCATCCACGGAGGGCCTACCCGTCCGCAACGCGGCTGCACGGTTTGCCGGAGATAAAAATGAGGATTCGGCTTGGCTAGAACGCATCGCCGACCCACAGATACCCGATTGGCAGCTTGAGCAGGACGCTCGCAAGCGTAAAGAGGAAAAGGATCGCGAAGAGCAGTGGAAGCAACATCGCTCGGAGTTCGGCGCCCATCTCGACGATATTCGGGCCGGTGAATATGGATGGGTCGTCGGTCCGGCAAAAGCTTATCTCGGCTTGTTCTGGGACATAGGCAACAAGGATAGCGACGGGCCAACACGCATCGAAGCCTGGCTGGGCGCCGAGCTTCGAGATACTTGCCTGATTGGTTTCGAGACGTTCCTGAAAGCGACGCCGTCTCACCCGAGCGCAATGGAGATCGCGGAAAGCTATGCCGTGGGCCGTCGTTGGGAAGCATCATTCATCGTGGTTGCAGCTCTGGCAGAGAGACACCGGACAGGCCAAGGCTTCGAGAATCTGGAGGACGAGCGGCTGATGGCCGGGTTCTTCGAAACGCGGAACTCGCGCATCGATGAACAGGCGGGCGTTCCCAATCTTCATACCGCCCTGGAAGAAGCGCTTCGTAGTCGCGGCGCATGGGAGGCCACGCAACGCCAATTCATGGAGCCGCAGCTTTCGCAGCGGCGAGACTATATCGACGGGCTTTACACCTTCATGCGCGAAAGCCGCGATGCAACTCTGGCCGCATCGCTAGCCGTTGAATGGCTCAACCGTTTCGCGGACATGGCGATCCAGACCGAGACCGAGCTGATAGATCGGCTATTGGCAATGCCGGAAACCTACGAGGAACTACGCAAGATCGCGGCTCTTCGTGTGCCGGATCAAAGGTTGGCCCCAGAACGTCGCCGCGTATGGACGATGGTGGGGCTTATTCTCGATTTCGAGAGGACGCGTGCAGAGTTGGAGGCTAGCGGTCCTATCGACCCGGATCTTTTTTGGGAGAGTCGGGAGAGGCTGGGCTATCAGCGCCACGACGCTTCTCCGATCCCAGCGAACTCCCCCCTGCTCGCGTGGCTAATCCAAACCTTCCGGCCATTGTTTCCTATGAGGTCCCGACCCAACGGCGGGACCAGCGGGAATTCAAACGCCTGGGATGCAAGCGAATTTCTTGGCGCGCTCATTCGCCGGCTTGCCGACGATGTCTCGGACGAAGCGATCAAGCTGCTTATCGCATTCCGAGATGCACCGGACGATGGTTACACGTATCAACTTCGCGTAGCAGCGGCCGAACAACGGCGGAAGCGGGTAGAAGCTGAATGGTCAGCACCGGACTTTAGGACGGTCGCAACGGCCACATCCGATGAGGCGCCGACCACTGCCGGCCAATTGCAGGCTGTCCTGGTTGAGGCGCTCGAGATCGTTCAGAAGATGCTCCGCGGCAGCGATGTCGACTGGTATCGCGACTTCTTCAATGCCGCCGTGCCGCGCAAGGAAGAGGATTGCCGCGACACAATTCTGAAGATGCTGCGGCCGTTGCCCTTCGGAATTCAGGCATACCCTGAAGGCCATCTCGCCGATGACAAGCGATGCGATATCATCTGCACGCTCGGGAACGTGATCTTACCTATCGAGATCAAAGGACAGTGGCATCGAGATCTTTGGACCGCAGCGGACCGCCAGCTTGATCTCCGGTATGTCAACGATTCTCGCACCGATCGCGGGATCTACTTAGTCCTTTGGTTCGGCAACGACTCAAAAAAACGGCTGCAACCGCCGCCGCGAGGGACGGCCCCCCCGCGAACTGCCCACGAGTTGCGGACGGCTCTGCAGTCAGCAAGCGTAACAACGCGTGAAGGACGTACGGAGGTTATCGTCCTCGACGTCACTCGGCCAATTTAATGGCGCGAGACCAAATACGAACCTTGTTGAACGCCGCCGTCATTGAAAGCCGCGTTACGCTAATTCACGGCCTCCCCCGGGTAGGACGCAGCGAAATTGCCCGGCGCTGGTCGGCCGAGAGGACCGACTCATTGATTCGCCCTTTTCGGGACTGCCGTGAATACTCGGCACCGATCATGGTTTTCGATCATTTTGCCGCCGCAGAGGTCAATGACTTCGTCTATCGCTTTCGCGCGGCCGAGCAGTCAGGGGCCGATAACCGTTTTATACTGATACCAACCGATTTGGTGGCAGCGAACTCCCTGCAAAGTGCCCTTTCCGGAAACGTTCGAACGATCCATGTCGATCCGCTTCAACTCGACGATGCAATTGCGGAAAACCAGATACTCTCGGCGGCGAGCGGACCTTCTCCCGGCCTAATGCCGGTGGCCAGTCCAACCAATGCAGAGGTTTTCGATTCCGAAAAGCACTGGCTTAGGGGTGGCCTACCGGAAAGCCTCGCCGCTGACAGCGACAACGCGAGCCTTGTATGGCGCCGTCAACTGCTGAGCGACTTGCTCGCGCGCGACTATTCGAGCTGGGATGTCCCACGAGCGCTAAGGGTGCCAGATATCCTGCGTTGGATCGCAAATCAAAATGGTGGAGAGTTCGACGACAATTCCTGCCCGATCGAGATCGCGAAGCGATCTGAGCTGCGCTCGGCTATTCATGTCCTCGATAAGCTCGGCGTCATCCGACGCCTGTCCAATTTTCCGGTGGGCAGCAACTCGAGCTTTGGGAAGAAGCAAAAGGTCTATATCCGCGACAGCGGCATTCTTCACGCCCTGCTCGGAATCGAAACTATCGCCCAGCTCCGAGCCCATCAGAAGATCGGTGAAAGCTGGGAGGGTTATGCGATCGAGGCGTTGATCTCGACCACCGCAGATGCATGTACTCCGCAGTTTTATCGCATCAAAGGCGACGACGGAGTAACACACGAGATCGACCTCGTTCTCGATTTTCAACCAAAACGAAATGAGCTCGTCGCGATCGAGTGCAAGACGAGTCCCGATGCAGGTGCCAGGCCGGGGTTTTACCGCGGCTGCGAGGCGATCGGTGCCACCCGGCGATTCATCGTCCACTCAGGACGTAACCCGTCGCAAGACGGCCTCGTCGCGCGCCTCGACCTTCCAACTGCACTCCGGCAAGTCGCCGAGATCGTGGCTCGATGAAGTGCGCGATCTCGTGTCTCAAAGGGTCGGAACCGCGCTACGGAATGTCCGCTTTTTCAGTTCCGCCGCAAAAAAACCAAACGGTCTAAAATTTCCCCGTAGCAGTCACTCTCCGTGATGCCTGCTACGACAGCTTTGGGTCAAACTGAGACGATACTTGGGGCGTTGCCAACGTCTGCTTACACTCGCAGAACATCGAAACCCGCCAGTCCGCTCTCGGCCCAACCTAGCCATGGCAGCTATGCGCCCATGGTCGCCATCGCGATGTCATCCATTCGCTCTCAATAGCGGACACACATTTGGTTCCAGAGTTTGGCTCTCTTACGCGGCAGCAAACACAAGGACTTGGCAATCGTACTACTTGAGCCAATAGTAGCTCGCCCACACTGTGTCTTTGTGGGAAACAATAATAAGAATTGGCGATGTCTGGACAACAACAGGGCGTAGGGCATTCGGCGGAAGCGTCCGCGCTGGGCTTCTACTATCAGGCGTTCTTCGCGCTGCTGACATTGATGCGCCAGGAGACGGATAACGCGGCTGTGGGAGTTGAGCAGCTTGACGACATAGACCTGAAGGTCGATGGCCACAATTTGTTGTATCAGCTGAAGCACTCGATCAGTAGCGCGCCGCCACCGCTCACCCTGAAATCGAAAGCGCTGTGGAAGACGGTGAAAGTCTGGGTCGATCTCATGCCGGAACTGGCCCTTTCCGAGACGACTCTTCATCTGGTGACGGTCGCTAAACTTGCGCCCGATAGTCCACTCATGTCCCTGACGGACCTTGATGCCGAACGGAACGAACTGGTCGAGGCAATGGCGCAAGAAGCTCAGCGTGTCTCAGACGCGCGCGCCGCCGCCGCAAAGGCGGGTAAGCCGCTCCCACATGCCGACCGCGTCGATGGCTGTTCGGCCTTCCTTGCCCTTACAGAAACCGAGCGGCTCAATCTCATGCGCCGAACGTTAATCCAGGCCGACAGCCCCGCCGTGGGAGCTATCGAGAATAACGTCGCCGGATATCTAAAGCTTCTTCCACCTGAGCAGCGGACGACCGTGGCCGCGCGCTTGGTAGAATGGTGGGATCGACAAATCATCTATTCGCTATGTGACAAGCGAGAGCGTGTCGTCTCTCGAAGTGAACTGCAGCACCAGATCAGCGCCATTGTCTCCGACATCGAGCAGGACAAGCTTGTGCCTGACTTCGAGCTGGCAAGTCCCCCGGAAGATTATCAGCCTGACGGCATGCTTGCTCGCCAGATTAAACTGGTAGACGGCAAGAAATCGGACCTTTCGAAAGCGATCCGAGAGGAATGGAAAGCCCGCGAGCAACGCTCAAAATGGCTCCATGGCAGTCCTGCGATGGCGGCCGTCATCAACGATTACGATCTCGTGCTTGAGGAACATTGGTCCGATCGCCACGATCAGATGGTCGAGGAATGTGCTGAGCTGGACCACAAGGGAAAGTGTCAGTCCGGTCTCAAAATCCTGAGATGGACGCATGAAGAAGCCCCCAATGTGGTGCGGCCGATCTCACAGGGGTGGAGCGCCGCCTACTATGTTCGCGGCAGCTATCAGGTGCTCTCGATCGACTTGAAGGTGGGCTGGCACGCCGACTACGCCAAACTGCTTGGCGACGCCGAATGAGCGTGGCCCACGACATTTATTCGGAGACCAATCCGGCGTTCTGCGCCCTCGCACTGGTCGCTTTCACGACAGCATATATCTCGGTTAACCCAGAGGGCCCAGAAGTCCCAACTGTCTATCTCGCCTTGCCGGTCGCCTTGGCCGGTGATCTCGGCCCCTGCTTCGATGGTACCAACAAAAACACCGGATTGTTGGAGTGGCTGGATCGTCGGCCACAAGTGCAAGTCGGCCTCGCAAACTTGGTCAACTCGTCGATGGACATCGTCACCGATGCAATCCGGTTTGGCTGCTTCAGCCGCATTCTCGTGGTGAGTCCAACGGCCAGGCTGGGGCCAGGTATTCAGAAGGTGAAGAAGAGTGCCATTACCGCGCTGAGCGAGGCGCCCGCCCAGTCAATTAAGCGCGCCGAGCGGCTTGGCTTCTGGTTTGCCTCGGCCGGTTCCACCCGCACAGTCTTCGACATGATGGGCCTTACAACATGACGCGATGGAATATCGCCTACATCTTCTTTCTGAGCGTATCCGGCGAGCGGAGGGACGTGGAGCTCAAGCCTGGTGTGAACATCATCACCGGTGCTTCCGGTACCGGTAAATCGACCCTCATCAAGGCGATCGATTATTGCCTCGGATCGAGCAAATGCGAATTGCCGGCCCACGTCCGTCGTCGAACCGTAGCGGTAGGCGTAAAATGGACTTCTGGTACCGCCGAAATGATTATCGGACGTATAGTGCCTCCGGTCGGCCAGGCGACCAGCACTCATATGTTCACCTCGTCGGGGCGAAATCTGCCTTTACCGTTGACGACCGCCGACTTTGACGGTGCCACCACCTTAGAGGCAGCAAAGGCATTCATTGAGCGGGCGTTCGGTATAGGCGACTTAGGCGGCGAGGCTGATGCGAGTGGCGGTAGCCGCGGTAGGGCTACAGTTCGTCACGTCACGCCGTATCTGTTTGTGACCAAGGAGGTCATTTATAGCGAGACAGTCCTACTTCATGGCCTCGAAAAGGCCGACAAAGCCCGGGATATTGTCGCCGCGATGCCTTACTTTCTTCGCGTCAACGATGAGGCCAGTGCCGCGGCCGAGCGACATCTACGCCAGTTACAGCGGGCGCTCGACAAAGAGGAAATCCGCGAACGTTCGCGGGCGGCGGCCGACTCTGCTTTGAAGCAACGCGCCTCGAGTCTACTTACAGAAGCCCATCGACTCGGGATTTCGTCGCCGCCATCGGATGAGGCTGGGGAGGCGGAACTGGTTGCGCAGCTTAAGACCATATCCGAGACGAAGTTTGAGGCGAATATCTATCCGACGGAGGGGGAGCTTGGCGCGTTGCATGCGCGCCGCAAAGAAATCCTGACGGCCCTTGGCGCCGCGCGGCGCCAACTCCAAGCCACTCGTACTGCGATCCGCGAAGCATCTGGTTTCGAAGGCGCCGTGACCCGGCAACGTGAAAAACTAATGCTTGCCGAGCATCTCCACCTTCAGGACATCGCGGACACATGTCCGGTCTGCGACGCCCCTTCCGAACGCGGGCGCGACACGGCCAGGGCGTTACAGGCGACACTCACCACTGTGCGAGCTGAAAGCGCTGCGGTTGAACGGGTGAAGCCTAAGCTGATCGAGTACGACCGCAATCTCGACCAAGACGTTGGCCGCCTCAACGGCGAATTGCGGAAAGTCGACGACAAAACAAGGACCTGGTTGCGTCAGAGCGAGGAAACACAGCGGATGGCGGACCTAAATCAGGTGCAGGCGCACCTCCTAGGCCGCGTTTCTTTCTTTCTCGAATCCAGCGTGGACGAGCCGCGCCAGGCGTCGCGCGATTTGAGCGTATTGCGGGCGGAAATCGGGGAGCTCGAGGCCGGTGTCGACCGCGAGGCTAAGGAGATCAAACTCCGACGTGCCGAAAGCAAGATCTCCCAGTTTGCATCGGAAGTTTTTGCTGTCCTACCAACTGTTGCGCCGTGTGTCGGCTCTGAGCTCGACTTCTCATCCCGCCAGCCAGAGGTGACGGTCATCGAGGCGGAGAGTGGCGCGGTGCTACGAATGCCGGACGTCGGCTCGGATCAGAATTATCTGGCGGTGCACATCTCCCTGTCCTTTGCATTGCAGCGGTATTTCGAGACCGTCACGGCGCCGGTTCCCGGCGTGCTCGTCTTCGATCAAATCAGTCGACCCTACTTTCCGACGAGTGGGGAAGATGAAGACGAGGCCGAAATCGCGGGTCGGGAAGAAGACGAGGATGTCCAGGCAATGCGCAGACATATTGACTTTCTCTTCGGTGAAACCGACCGCCGCTCCGGCCTGCAAGTCCTCCTAATAGAACATGCCTATTTCGCTGATGATCCCCGCTATGTGGCCGCCACCCGCGAGCGCTGGACCCGGGCTTCAGGCCGCGCGCTCATTCCGTTGGACTGGCCGACCCGGGCCGACGCGTAAGCTGGCACTTTAACAGCAGCCCCAGGATATGCGGATAGCCGGGCGAGGTGGGTATGTCCGCTTGAAGATATGCGTCAGAAGCACATTCCGTCAGCGCTCCGAGTCGCGAGACCTTCCGTCCCCTCACCACCAATGTGGCATCTGTTAGTTGTCAGAATTCGCTTGTACCTAGGGCGGCAAAGTTTTGCTCACGCTCTGCAAAGTCGCTGATTGACGCTTTCCCGGTGACCCGTGAGCCGAGCACATTGGTCATGACGCCCTCGAAGGCGTCGACAACCTTAGCCGGCGTTTCGGCGAGCGTGTGCTCGAACAGCAGCGCGTCGTGCATGGGCAAGACTACCCTCACGTCGCCGATGGAGGCGACCGCCAGCAGCGCACGCTTAAATATCAGGGACGCCGTCCCTTGGACCACCTGGCTGATGGCAGAGCGCTGTTCCTTGCCGGTGAGCTGACCCCCGCCGCTCCGTCGGTAATGGTTGCCAAAGACAGTGGCCACGCGGCCGGTGCGCTGGAATTCGGCCATTACGGACTTCTTCCAGTCCTCATACCGCTGGAAGAGCCGGAATGCTTCCTTGGCCTTTTGTCGGTCCACCTCAAGCGAGACGGCTGCGTCGACCAAAGCTTTTCGACTCATCCCGTACGCATAGGACAGGAACAGTTGCTTGGCGGCCTTCCGGTTGCCGACGAGACCCAAGTGCGTGTTCGCGAAGAGATCATACATGTCACCTGCAGCGTAGAGACGCCTAAGCTCCTCATCGCCGGAGAGGGCCGCCATTATGCCGACCTCGAACTGATCGAAGTCGACGTAGCTGAGTTGGGCGCCAACGTGCGCGCTGATGATCGACCGGTAGCGTCTCGGAATATTCTGAAGGCTGGGACTGCGCAGTTGGACGCGCGACGTGCGCGAGCCGAACACGTCCACGACCGGTCGAATGCTGTTGGTGCCCAAGGTCAGTGAGCCGAGCACGCGACGCGCCGTGTCGAGGGCGAGCAGTGCCGTGGTGTCGCCACCGAAGTCGCGGTCGTGCGGCACGAACTCGAGGAGGTACTCGACGGAGACCTCATCAAATTCGAAACCCTCCAGAAGCAGCTTCGCCTCGATGGCGCGCCTGCTCGGCGTCTCGAGCGGCATGTCGTGCTTGGCGGAATAGTCCTTTAACGACAGGAAGTAGTCGTGCTCCGCTTGCGACCGCTTTTCCGAGAGCCCCGCCGCGTCGATCAAGATTCCGTCTGACATCGCGAACTGGAGCACACGGTATGCGGGAACCTCGATGGTGAAAAATCGCTCGAGCTCGCCATCGGCAAATGCCTGCCTGCAAAGGTCGAGATACATCGCCGCGATGGCCGTCGCAGCCTTGGCGGCGATGTCCCCATCGAACGCGACACCCTTGTTGAACATCTTCTGATAGGCGTCGCAGACTTCCTTCTCCGCCCCGTACCGCGCGAGCTGGGTCGTCACGTCGCGCTTCTCGCGGATAAGCCGGTCGTCAGGGACACCGCTGATCGAGATGCGCAGCTCGTCCACGTCGACGATTGTGCCGGGCAGAGTCCCCGTACTGTCGAACAGCGCGTCGCGGATCATCCAGAAGTCGTGGCACACAACGATTCCCGGGAACCTCACGACGCTTGCGGCATCCGTTTCCTGGACCTGCCCATCCTGGAACCAGTAGAAGGAGTCCGCTCCCCTGCCGGTGAAGTCCCTCATGAAGAGCATCAGCCTGAAGGCCAAGTCAATCATAGCTGCTGACCTCGTCGATAAGGTTCAGCAGATCCGTGCTCTCGCGGACGGCGAATGGCAGACCTTCTTCATTGCAGTGACGCTCGGCCCTGCGGCTAGTCCCCTTCAGGCAGATCGGCACATGACCATAGAGGGGACGCAACGCCTCTTTATCGAGCACCGACGAGGCGATCAGGAGGTAGCGGGCGTTCTGGTAAGGCAGGGAGCCGAACTCCGCAACGCATTTCTCAATGAGGGCCTTTTCGTCCACGCAACGGAGCCAGATGAGGATGGCCGCCGACTCGCCCGACTTCATGTCTTCCCGCAGCTTGCGGTCGGCTAGCGCCACGAGCTCGTCGGACCGGTGTCGCCGTACCGCGAGCAGCATCCAGATGTTATAGTTCTGCCAGTCGTGGATGGCCCCGTCTTCTGCGAGCAAGAACGCCTCCAACGCTGGCAGGCAGCGACCGTCGCGGTCCAGGGTGGCTATCAACCGGCAGTATTGATCGGTCGTGACTGCGTGCTCGGACAACGAGCTCGACAAGGTGTCGAGCAGGTCGATCGACAGCGCGTCGCCCACGTCGAAGAGGCCGGACTCGACGATCTTCGCAACTCGATTCACCGCGAAGCGGAAGGTCCGCGTCTGTGAGTCTCTGGCTGCGATGCATCGGCTTAGAATGTCGAAGATATAGGTCACGGACCTTGTCACGATGCGGCGACTGCGGGACTGCCACATCTGGTTGATCGCAATCGTGGAGCTGTCCTGTGAGGGGAAGTACTCCGCGAGTTTCGCGCTCGGAACATCCGGGGCGAGGATCTCGGTCTTGTTTGCGTTGATGTTGAGACCTACTGTCCGCAGCTGCCGGATTAGATCCTGCAGCGCGCGCCGAGCGTGCGGCTCGGAGTCGGCGATGATGCGGATATCGTCCACGTAGCGGTAGTAGTCGTAGCCCTTCCTGGTCATCTCTTTGTCCACGAACGACAGCAGGATATTGGACAGAAAGGCGGAGGCGTCGCGGTTCTGCGGGAGGCCGTGATCCCGGCTGAACGTCCATTCGGTGAGTAGCCGGTCGAGCGTGGCGATCGCGTTGCGGATCTGCAGCTTCTGCGGGCCGGTCGCCGCAAGGTCGGGAACTGCCCTTTTGAGTGCGTCTACGATCTGCACGCGTGACACGTTCTCGAAGAAGTTGCTCAGGTCGGTGACCAGTAGATGGCGTCGTGATCTGCGGAAGGTCAGCGTCACGCCCTCGAACGTAAACCAGCTGTTGATTTTGTTCTTGAACAGGTACTTCGGGTCCAGCGGCACCGGCTCGTAGCGGTAGCTCAGCACCCGGTGACCTAGGAGCGGGTCGTAGAAAGGGATAAGGAAGCTGCAGATCGCTTGGTAAACGAAGCGGTCGAAGAAGTCGGTCTCCAGTCCGTAGCGCTCGCCGTATCCCTTCTTCGGTATATTCCGGACGACGCTGCGTGTGCCGCGATACACGCCGTTCCATTCCTGCAGGAGCGATATAATTATCCTCTTTGCCTCAGCTGGGTGCTTGAAGAGATCGTCGTATTGCAGGCAGTCGAAATACCAGTCGTCACGCATATCCTGGCGGAGATGCTTTAGAACAAGGTCGAATTGCACTGGAAAACCGAGAGCCTGGCCGTTCAGCCAGAAGGCGGGGTTGAGGACATAATCAGCCTCGTCACTGCTTTCCATTCCGGAGTGATCCCTTAGTTCCGCTGGGTTAAGCCCAGACTGCGGCATTTGTCTAACGCGTCTCGACCGGATCGTCAGCAACAACTGCGTGGGCCGAAGACGTTAGCCGCCTTGGCAGCCACTCCGAAAACAGCCGCCAAGCTCCGTCAACTCAGTCTATGACCTCGCTCGGCCGAACGTTTGTAGGGTGTATTGTATCGCGCTACATTAGTGATACAAATACATTCGCTACATACAATGCGAGTATCAACGATGGCCGTTACAAAAGAGCAGATTTGGTCCGCCGCTAGCGCCATCGATGCGGGTGGGCAGAAGCCGACGCTGGCGCTGGTACGAGCGCGGGTGGGAGGCGGTTCGTTCAGCACAATCTCCGCCGCAATGCGCGAATGGGCGCGCAAGGGTGGCGAGGAGCCGATGGGCGCGAGCGAGCCAGTACCCGCTGAATTGTCTGAGCGGGTCGGCGAGATTGTTGCGCAGGTGTGGGCGATTGCGCAGAAGGCAGCAGGCGAAGCTTTGGACCAACATCGTCAAACTATGGCCGAAGATAAGGCTATGGTTGAAAGGGAGAATGTCGCTCTAGCGGAAGCCGCTGATGAACTGCGAGCGCGGCTGGACGAGCTGGAGGCCGTCGAAGGCGAGGTGAAGGGTTTACTTCAAAAACTGACCGCCTCAGAAACCGAGCGGGAACTGGTCAAGGTCGAGCGGGATGTTCTGCGCCGCCAACTCGATACATTAACTGAAAACCTGAAAGCCTCAACCACCCAGCATCACGAGTTTGAAACCTCGATGCGCGACCAGATGGCCGAGTTGGCGGCAGTGGTGGCCGCGTCTCAAAAGGCGGCGCCAAACGAGAAGATATAAAGTCCCGGCCGAGGCAACAAATGCTTTGGCCGCACGCAGGTCTGAACTCCTTCGCTAATGACCAGCATGTCAGGACTCCTGGAGGACGCCATCGTTGCCGTAAGGCAGCTTGATGCCGAGGCAGCACTGGCTGGCCTATAGGCGACACGGAGGTAGCGCGCCGCCTGATTAGAGGAGCAACGAACCGAAGTTGCCGCGGTTTTGACCTTGCGCTGGTCGCGGAAACCCAAAAGAATACCAAGTTTCTGCTTGAGATGATCGAGGCTGTTTCCCCCGACCATTTCGCAGGTCTTGTTGCAATCTCGGCCTGACCTCGGGTCTTCGCTACGAGCGTTGTCGTCAATGTGCGTCGTGTGAGGTATGTGTCCGGCGCGCAGAGGCGAACACCCATGATCGAGCAAAGGTTAGTTCTGCGGGTAGGCCGATCCAGTCGGGTAACGCGTTGTTGCCATTTGGTTTCAGATCAGCGCGCATTCGGAGTAGGTATTGTCCCCGACAACGGATCGCGCGATCGCCGCCAGATGCGGATGGTGAGTGAAAAACAGCACCTGGGTCTTCTGCGCAAGGGCAGCCAAAACTCGGAAGCCGGCCTCCGCGCGCTCGTCGTCGAAATTGACGAAGAGGTCATCGGCTAGGAAGGGTAGTCGGATACCGGCACTGATCGACTGCTCCACTGCCGCCAGCCGTAGCGCGAGGAAGAGCTGATCGGTAGTCCCCTCGCTCATTGCGTCGACCTCGACGGCTGCGCGGCCATCGTTCGAGATCCCAATAAGGTGGGGCGTGGAATCGTCGAGCTCCACCCTAAGCGCGCTGTAGCGACCCAACGTCAGCGTCGAGAAGAGCTCGCTAGCCCGGACAAGAAGGGGATCCTGGTGCCGCTCGCGATATTGCTCTATCGCCCACCTCAAGGTCAGCGCCTGCGCGCGTTTCAAAATGTATGCCTCGGCCTGCACTGCCATCTCTGCTCGAGCCTGTTCCGCGTCCGAAGCGGCATCGGCGGCGGCACCGGGCGCGTCCTCAAGGTCGGCGAATATACGGCTGGCATCGCCGTGAGATTTAGCTGCTTCGGATATGTCGGCGTTCAGTTGCTGCAGTTCGCGGCCGATGATTTCCGTACGGGAGGATAGCTGGTCGCTGTCGCTCTCGACTACCATGTCAACAAGATCGTCGAGTGGCAGGCCGTCTCCACCGCGGACGATTTCGGTTTCGACGTCGGCTAGCGACCTTCGCGTATCACGTATGCTGCGCGACCGCTCTATCGCCAGCGACAACTCGGACACGTCAGCCGCCGCGGTCTCCGTCAGCAGTGGAGTGATAACTGCCATGGCTGCGTCGTATTCGGCTCCGGCCTCGTGAGCTTCCGCTTGGCGTTTCGACTTGTCTTTCTCAATCTCATCAAGAAGACGCTTGGTGGTCTGGCCCTTCTCCAGCCTAGCGCGGAGGGTCGGAAGGATATCTGACTCAACTGTCGTGACGACATCCAGCCGGTCCACCACCTCCTTCAAGTCTTCGCCGAAGCGCTGGGCGTCACGCTTGATTCCGTCGATCCGTCCAGAGAGCTCTTCCAACTTCTCCTCCGCTTGCCGAACATCATCTATCAGCGCAAGCCGTGCATCTGCGGACGCGATATCGAGAATGATACCGGAGCCGGCCAGGGCCTGTTCCCACTGCTCGATGTAGGTCTTGGCGTCTGCCTCGACGGACTTTCGGCTTCTCATCTGCGCGGCGATGTCGTCCCCAAGCTGGCGACAGTTCTCACGGTCGAGGCGTAACTGCTCGTCCCGCTCCTCGCTGTCGCTCCTCGCCCGTTCCGCCTTGGCTAGAATGTAGGCAAGCGTGTCGTTGTCGTTGGGAGCCAGTTCGCCGAGCCTGGCGCGAAGATCCTTTACGACGGTGGTCCGGCGGCTTTCGAGCTCGTCGGCTTCCCCTGCGAGGCGGACGTGCTCCTCCTCCGCTTCAATCGCGTTGTCCCGGCCCTCCAGCCACGTCTTGAGCTGGATGGGCTCAAAGTTGGGTAGCGCTAGCGATTCTAGTCGCGCCTCCCAGTCACGCCTAAGCTCCGCGAACCGGTCCGCTGCGTGCTTACTCCGGCCGCGCGCCTGACCGGTCTCGAGTTCGCGGGCGGCGAGCGCTGTCTCAAGGGTCGCCAAGCGACCGGATGCGTCGGCTAGGGCGAACCGTCTGTCGGCGAGGCCGTCGGTGGATGCCATCGCCCCTTCGAAAGTGAGAGTGGCGCGGCTTGCGTCGTCGAGCGGCTTTGCGTCCAGAATGTGCGCGCGCAGTGGAGTCCAGTTTTCGTCCCGAAGACGCCGGCTCTCGACCAACTCCTCCTCGGAGATGGCTGCGCCTGTGGTCAGACCTGCAATCTGCAGTCGCAACTTCGCTGCCTCGTCGTCCAGGCGCCGGGCCTCGTCCTCGTCGCGTTCAATCGCAGACCGCTGATAAGCCCAGGCGCCTTTCACGTCCTCTATCTCGGCGGACCCGATGATGGGCAATGTACGCAGGTCATCGATGGAGCCGAACCAAGGTTTCAGCCGAGCAACCGCGGTCTCCACCTCTCCCCTTGCGTCGTTCGCCAGCTTTCGTGCCTTGCTGCAGCGAGCGTCGGCGTCGGCGCCCAGTTTCCGTGCTTCATCAACCGCGAAGACGAGGTCAGCCAGCCCTTCGTCAACCTTCTCGCCATTGAGCTTATCCGCAAGCGGCTTACGCCGGGCCTCTAGATCGGCTTCAGTCTTCGCGATCTGCCGGAGCGCCGACGCGCCCTCTGCATGGGATCGGGCGAGCTCCCGAAGTTTCGCGACGGTCGCGCTGCTAAGCGTTGCGCCGCCGTCTATGCCGGCTCGTTCGCGAAGGCGCTTCAGGTTTGCATCGGCCGCTGTCCTCTCGCCTTCTAGCCGAACGAGATCCCGCGCCGCCTTCGCGACGGCACCGGAGTCGGCGAAGAGCTGTTCGATGGCGACCGCTTCGTCGAGGACCGAAGGATCGGCGACGAGCTCCGATGCCCGCTCCTCCACCTCGGCATGCAGTTTCTCGGCCGCTGCGCGAGCGCGTGTCGCTGCCTGGGCGTCAGCCATCGCGGTCTCGGCTGCCGTCTCCACCTGTGGGGCGAGCTCCACCGTACCGGCGCCCTCTTCAATCCGTTGCAGCAGATCCGTGCGTAACCGTACGCCGCCGGCGATGCGCCGAATCCTCTCAGCCCTGCGGCTCTCTAACTGGAGTGCGTCCCGCTGCTCCTCGAGCTCGTCGAGTTTCGCCTTCGCCGTTTCCAGCACTTTCTTCGCGTCGGTCCAAGCTTTCGGCTTTAGGCCCTCGTCACGAATGGTTCGCACGCTTGCCTCGAGTTCCCGCTCCGCCTGCGTATATGTCCGGCTCGCCTTCGCTCGCTTACCCCAGATCGCATCGGCCTCATCCTCGATGCACTTCAACTCGTCTGAGATGCCCGTCAAACCGGAACCGGCAGCAAATAGGGTCTGCCCGACGTCGTTTTTCGCCTCGACCATGGCGCGTCCGCCGCGCCGCAGGCCGTCCTGGTCAAGGCTGAACGAAAGTCGGAAGGTGTCCCGCGACTGACCCTTGAGCATACTAAGCAACCCGCCCTCGTCGATCGGCAGATCGTTTGCGTCGACAAGTGTCGAGCCGCCCGCCTTCCGCCGTCGGCAAGCCAAGAGGCGGCCATCCTCTTCAAGGATCGCGCCCACCCGAAGCAGTGGGTAGTCGAAGCGGAAGTTGTAGGCAGACCTCGCTGGAAACCCGAACAGCAGGTCCGACACGGCGGCAAGGGAGGTCGTCTTGCCGGCCTCATTGGGTCCGTAGACGACGTGCAGGTCGGGCTGCGTATCGCGGAACTCTAGATCACAGTCTTCGAAGCGGCCGTACCGCTCGAGCGAGAGTTTCGAGAAGCGCATCTCAGGACTCTCCCACCAAGCGGGAGCGGAGCGCCATGACCGCTTCTTCAAGAATGCGTGTCCATTCGCCGGCGTTGGCCGCACGCCGCATCTCATCTGCCTCATCCGCCTCACCGATGGATGCCTTCGCAGACGAGATGAAGGGTGCGAGGTCCTCGCTCAGTGCCTCGACGAGCTCCTGGCTACCTACGGCCTCTCCGATTAATGACGACAGGTCGTCCGCCCCCTGAAGCGTCTTCTCGACCTTCGGTTCGCTCAGTCGCACCTTGACCTTCTCGATCCATAGATCCGGCGAGACGGAGGCGGCGAGCGCCCGCGCGTCGTCTCGTAGCGCGATCTCCCGATCGCGCAGGCCCGATGGGTCGTCGCTCTTCCCAGACAGCACCACCCGGACGACCATCGGACGTCCACCCGCGTTCCCAGCGTGCGCGTGGGCAAGCGCATCGCGCAGCAGCGACTGGATCTCGTCTGGGCGGGCGCCGGAGCAATCGACCTCGACAACAGCCCACCGGATCACATCGAGCTCCACCGAGCTGACCGACACGACCTCCCGATCCACAACCTCGACCATAACAGCGCCTTTGGCGCCGACCTCGCGGACGCTCCGCCCCTGAATGTTCCCTGGGAACACCACGTACGGGTCGGTGCAAGCGATCTCGAATTTGTGTACGTGGCCGAGTGCCCAGTAGTCGTAATGCTTCGCTCTTAGATCATCGATATCGCATGGCGCGTAGTTCGCATGCCCCTCCCGTCCCGCGAGAGCCGTGTGCAATACCCCTATATTGAACAGATTTTCGTCAGCCTCCGGATAGGCGAGTACGAGGTTCTCGGTGATCGCGGCGGTGGCGAAGCTATGCCCGTGGACGGCCACACCGAGCTCTTCCAGACGATGGGTCTCGGGCTTGCGGCTTCCGAACTGACGCACATTGGGGGGCCAAGGCACGCTCCGCGTCAGTACAGATGCCGCGTCGTGATTTCCTGCGAGGACGAATATAGGTATTCCCGACTTGCCAAGTCGCCCCATAGCGCTCGCGAAGTAGAGGCCGGTCCCCATATCCTTCCAGTCGCCGTCAAAGAGGTCGCCCGCGATGACGACAAAGTCCACCTTCTCGTCGAGCGCGTGCTGGATGAGATTGTCGAACGCAGCGCGGGTGGCACCGCGGACCTCGTCTGCCGGAACCCCCTCGTATCGAGCGAGCCCGTGAAGCGGGCTGTCGAGGTGGATGTCTGCGGCATGGAGAAATCGAAAGCTGGTCACTGTTGCCTCTCCAGTGCGCTTGTATGGCGATATGATCGGTTCACGCTGAGTTGTCGGGAGGTTGAGTTGGCGTGAGCGCTCGCTCTATGCGCGCCCGCGCAGCGGCGCTCAATCGACGTACGCCGAACTTGCGGGCTATCTCGACTGGGTCCGAGCTTCCTGCCCCACGCAGCTCAGCCAAACAGATGTCCTCGATTTGACGAATGTCCCCCTCTCCCGCCGGGAAGCGCGCGATAGTGCCCATCGTCGCCGAGCTGGCATCCAACCAGGCGAATGGCTCAGGCCCGCTGTCTTCCGCAAGATGGTGCCGCTTCCGTACCAGCAGCATGACCCTGTCACGAATGATGGGGCCAGCCCGCTTAAACCCGTGCGCTCGAGCTATTCGTTGCACAAGCTGGGTCTCTATGATCGGGGCTTCTTCGGCGAGCACGTGCGCAATCATCGCCGCTAATGTTGGATTGTAATCAGGATCGTAGAATCGCGACGCTTCAATTGACAGCACGAAGGAAGAAAAGTTCGCAAAACGATAGAGGCCATCGGAACGCGACAGGAGTTGGAATCGGTGATCGTCCGTATCGCGCTGAAACTCGGGTTCGACTGGGGCCAGAGGCGCTGCTTCGATTCGCTCGACGACGAGTAGGTCCCCGTCGCGGGCTTCATTATGCGAGTCACCGCCGAATATGGCGTTGAGCTCTTCGGTGATTTCTGTCCTCGCCTTCGTGGCAGCCTCTGTCTCAACTCGAGCGGCCCGCTCCTGTTCAAGCATTTGCTCTATGGCAGCGTGAAGTCTGTCGGCGGCATGCTGCTTGTCTGTCCACCAGTCGGTTGACCAGACGCGGAGCAAGCGCCACCCGAGATCTTCCAGAATCGCCGCCCTTACCTTATCCCGGTCGCGCGCCGTTGCGGCGCTGTGATAGGTTGCGCCGTCACACTCAACACCGAGCAAGTAATCTCCCGGCCGGTCTGGATGGACGATGCCCAGGTCTATTCGGAAGCGCGACACACCCACCTGCGGCACGACGGTCCAACCGCGACGGCGGAGTTCGAAGGTGACGGCTTCCTCAAACGGCGAGTCCGCACCACCCATCGATCCACGGTTGGCTTCGGCAATGGAACGCGGCCCACGGTCAGCATACTCGACGAAATGTTTTAGGTCGGCGACTGCTTGCTGGCTGCTCCGGGTGAGGTCGATCATTCCGGAGTCGAACGAGGTAAACAATCGCATCTCAGTACGTGCCCGCGTGATCGCGACGTTGAGCCTGCGCCAGCCGCCTGGCATGTTAAGCTTGCCGAAGTTCATAGACATCGTGTTGCCGCCGGGATCTGTCGGACCGAACCCAACTCCCAGCAGGATGACATCGCGCTCATCTCCCTGTGCCGTTTCGAGGTTGCGGACAACGACAGGTTCTAGCCGGTCGTCCGCGAAATGGGACTCGATCTCGGGGTAAGCGCGCCGGGCTCGATCCAGTAGGTCCTCCACCAGCCTCATCTGCTCTATATTCATCGTGATAATGCCGAGCGTGAGGGGCTGGCCCGACCGGTTCACGAACCCCGGGTCGCGAAGGCGCCGCACCGCCTCGTCGACAATAGCCTTGGCTTCGATCTGGTTCGTTCGCTCGCCGCCTCTTGCCCATACGCCTGGCACTCGCGCCCAAGAGACAGCGCTTGGTCGGGTGTCAGGTGCGGGAAAGGTAACGAGCCTGCTCTCGTAGTAGCGATGGTTGGAAAATGCGATCAGGCTTTCGTGCCGGCTGCGGTAATGCCAATCGAGGCTGTGTTGTGGGACGCCCGCTGCTAGGCACTCCTCGATGATCGAGTCGAGGTCGCGCTCTGTGCCGTCCCCATCGCCGTCGGCTGCAGTGCCGGGACCGCGCTGGAAGTCATTTGAGGGCGGCATCTGTCGGGGATCACCCGCGATTACAACCTGCTTCCCCCGCGCCATCGCACCGATAGCGTCCCAGGGCGTGATTTGCGAGGCCTCGTCGAAAATTACGAGGTCGAACAACGCTTGATGAGCCGGTAGATACTGGGCGATGGAGAGAGGGCTCATGAGCATACAGGGCGCAAGCCGCGTGAAGGCGTCTCCCATTTCTGATGCGAGCTGTCGGATCGGCTTATGCGCGCGCTGCAATTGTAGCTGGTGTTTCAGGACACCATAGCCGTCCCTCTTCGAGACGTCGGCCTTGTCTGGGATTAAGCCGCAAATTTTTGCCCGGATGTAGCGGCTGGCAAGCGCTCCCATGCGATCCTCAACCTCGCGGAAACGCTGAATCCGATCCATGTGCTCATTCGCGGCGAAAGCCTTCAAGAGTGGCTCGTCGTCCATGCGTGTAAAGGCGAACCAATAGGCATAGGCAAGCTCGAAGACGCGAACCGAATGGGATGGCTGTGCGCGTCCAATTTCGAGCGCCTCGACTATCGGCTTTAGCCCAGTGGCGATCGCTTCTTCTCGCGCTCGGCGCCAGTTCGTCCAGTCACGCAAGCGTCGCGCGTTCGCAACGACGGCGCCCGCGCGATCCCGGAGGAGCGCGAATCCTGGGGCATCGACGCCACGCGTGAACTCGCGAAACTTGCCCGCCGCGGCATCGTATGCCGCGAGCGCTCGCTCAAGGCGTGCGGTCGCCCCAGCGACTGAGCCGTCACTGGCAAGCAACTCGTTGGCGTCCACGACGAGTGACGAGACTGCACGGCGGAGCGCGGCCAAGCTCTCGGGACCGTCAGCCTCCGCCGCAATAGCCATGCGGAGCCGCTCCGCCCGCGCGATCGCAGCCTCGATCGCATCGGCATTGGTCGCCAGAGCGGCCCATCCCGGAATGCCAGCGGCGCGCGATGCGAGTACGTCGATGCGGTTGAGAAGGTCTTGCATGGCAACGAGTCTGGGTAGATCAGCCTCGGGATCGATTTTGCCCGCGACCCCTCCGGCCTGGGCAAGCCCTCGCGCCAATTTTCGTTTTTGAATCGTCGCGAGCAGCCAAAACTGCTGGCATGCCTCGGTCCAAGTGGCTTGAATCCCCCGAACGTCGATGCGCCGGACGGCCTCCGGCGCGTACCGCGCGGAGAGCGCAGCCTCCTCGGCGCGATAACGGTCGACGAGCGTCATCGCCTCGCGCACCGCCACCACCTGGTCCTGCATTGATGGCGAAAAAGCGAATCGCAGATCGTGACCATGCAGGTCGAGCAACACGTGTACCAACGCAAGCAAGCGGCCGAGAGCCTGGCGTTCCTCTGCGGGTAGCGGAAGCGAGGTTGCGGCACGCATACTCTCGGCGGCCTGGTTTAGCGCGTCGAGCACGGACGGTATCGCCGCAGCGGATGCGACAACCCCCTCCTGCCAAGCGTTCGACCATTCGGTTGCGGCCACGCCATCAATTTCCGGCGGCAGATCGGTGACATCGGTCCGGGCCAGCCCAAGCCGGCGGGCAACATCCCGAAAGCGGGCCATATCGGCGGCATCGTGGCGGGTCCCGGCCGCCCACGAAAGCCTGGGTACGTTGTCGGTGTCCTCGCGCACGACGTGGCCGATCGCTTTTTGGATAGTCCAACCGTTCGGCTCCGGCCTATGCAGGAGTCTAACCAAGTCGTTAAGCCCGTCGCGAAGCGACCGGGCTTCGATCGCTTCGCGTTCCCACTCATCCGCAGAAAGCGCGTCGCGGGTCGACCAAGCTTGGTCGAGCTGCTTGAGCACCGCGACTTTGGTTGCCTTGGCCGAGTGGAGCTCGAGGCAGAAGGGCCCGAGCCCCTTATCCGCAAGACGTCGTTGGACAACGTCGAGGGCTGCTTTCTTTTCGGCTACGAAGAGAACACGTCGTCCGATAGCAAGATTGTGCGCGATTATGTTTGCGATCGTCTGCGACTTTCCGCAACCGGGCGGCCCGTCGAGTACGAACGTATGGCCGCGTGCGGATGCGATGACGGCGGCCAATTGCGAGCTGTCGGCCGGCAGCGGCGTGAAAACTTCGGCCGGACCTACGGTCTCGTCGAGCTCCTCGGGCCTCGGAAAACGCGCGCTATCCTCGAAACCCTCGCCATCTCGCTCGATGAGGTGGCGAACAAGCGGGCTTTCTTTGAGGCGGTCGGCGCGGTCAACCAGATCCTTCCACATAAGGTACTTGGCGAATGAGAAGGTGCCGAGCACGACCTCGGGGACCACCTCAAACCCGGGTATCTCCCGCACGGCGCTTCGCATAACCCGCCAGATGCTGGCGACATCGATGCCTTGATCGTCCTTTGGCAGCTCGCCGTCGAGACCGGGGACTGAAAGTTCGAAGTCCTGGCGGAGCAACTCGAGGAGCGTGAGGTTGAAGCGCGGCTCATCCTCATGATGCATCATCACCACGCCCGAGAGTGCGCTCTTACGCTCCAGTTTCACCGGGAGAAGGATTAGTGGTGCGCGGTAGATTTTCTCCTCCGACGCCGACTTCTTCCACTTCAGAAAGCCGAGAGCGAGGTAGAGCGTATTGGCTCCGCCCTCTTCCATGTCAGTTCGCGCCTTGCGGAAGAGCTCTATGAGCACTGCGTCGAGCTTATCCTTGGCGAGTGTTGAAAGGGCCTCGCCGCGTTCCAGCGCTTGGCGTGCAACCTCCTCGCGTAGGCTCGCCTGCGTCTGCCGCTCATACAGCACTTCGTCGCGACCGCCCGCCTCAAGATCGGGCATGGCGGCAATTCTCACTCTTTTTCCTGAGGCCAGCAGGTCCTCAAGCGCGCCAGGATCTGGGCAGTGGAGTCGTAGGACTTTAGCGCTATCGGGTAGGTGCAGGAGTCTGTTGGATGTCGTGAGATTCAATAGCTTACGCTGCCATTGCCGTATCCGGTCGGCCGAGGTCACCGCTTCCTCTTCAATCTCGACATCGAAGGCGGGAAGCAGCGGTGCCTCCTCAAGACCCTCGGCCGAGGTCGTGCCCCGCTCCTCTGGCTTATGAGGGACAACGGCGACCCCGAGCGGCCGGATTCGCAGCATACGCGCACGTCGGATGTCGACAGCCATTTCAAAGGAACCGTCGGCCTCCTCAGCGATCTGGCGTCTTGCGGCAGCAATGGCCTGGGTTAGACTTCCAGGCGGTTCGTTGGTTGCAAGCGTGGTCTCGAAGATGAGCAGGTCGTCGAGGTCAAAGCGCCGCCGCAGCGCGGCTGCCTCGTCAGTGAGCAAGCTCGAGAATTCGACTGGCTGGAGCCAAACGCCCGCGAAGGCGTGCCCTTTGGTAAGTACCAGCAGCGGGTTCAACCCGGCCTGCTCCAACGCAGCCGCGAAGAGCAGTGCCGTGTCGAGACAAGTCGCAACGCGTCCCTCTAAGATAGCTCCCGGCGTCCGGACCTTTTGCCCCGCGCGCTCAAAGCTCGCCGGAGGAAGGGCGTAAGACAAGCGTAGCCCTGCTACCGCGGACCAGATCGCCGAAGCGACCTGCCATACTCGGCTTCGGTCCTTACTCTTGTAACCGTCTAGTTCACCTGGTTTGCCCGCGCTTCTGAGGGCTTCCGAGGCTGCCTTCAGCACGCGATCTACTGCCGGATCGTTGGGCATCACAAAGGCTGGTAGGAGCTCGGCCATGGACGAGAGACCGCCCCATTCATTATGTGCGAGCAGTTCGATGGGGCTGGCTGTCTGCGCGAGTTCAGTGCCGTCCTCGCTCGTGAGTGTTAGCGTTACCGTACCGGTCAAGCTCTCGGAAAGGCTCCCGAGCAGCGTAGCATTGAGTTGGATTTCGCGATCGGTGACGACAAGTTCGTCCCCTGGCGAGATACGGTCGATCCGCCAAGTCTTCGCTTGAACAAATGGCGGATCGGATACGAGCGTGAGCTGACAGCGCTCAACGGATTGTTCACCCGCGAGGCTGATCTTAAGCTCGCGTATAATCGGGACGGCATTCTGGTGCGACGCAAAGCCGACCTTAGACGCGATGATCGCGTCTATCGCGAAGTTCATTAATTTATCCCCCGGGGTCCCGTATTGGCAGCGTACGTCGCGCGAACATTTCCGCCAAGCGCAAAACCGACGCGCCAGCCGGATGTCTTTGATTGCATTTCAGACGACTATAGAGGTGGGAGAAGTTCGCGTCGGTAGTTCGAATTTCCCCTTACTCGCCCAAGTAGAGTTCGGATGAAAATATATTCGTAAACTCCGGCTTCGTTAAATCGACATTGCGCGAGCGTTAATCCAATTTGCCGATGACTAGCCAAGACAGACGACCAGCGGCCGATGGCTGTTTCCGAGGGCCCGGCCGGATAGTCCCTATTTTCACGAGCAGAAGGGCCCAGGTCCCCCGGTCATACGGAAAGTTTTAGGAGACCAATTCCATCCACTACCGCTATACATTAGCGATTCTGCTGGCCGGCTCGACGGCAAGCTGACCTTGAGAAAAAACCTGGCAAGGGTTCGTGTCCCGGATACTGTCGCGATCGGCGGTACGGGTCCTTGATCAGTTTCCGATTGACGGGTGTCCTGCATGTCCAACCCATTCTTCGACCACCCGATCCTGAATTCACCATATGCGATGCCGCTACGGCATTGGGAGTTGGACGACACCGGTCAGCCGACGCAGAGGATTCTCGATACGAGACGCCGCGCTGAGTTCATTACCCCCATCCCCAAGCCGAAGAAGCGGAAGCAAGCCGCTCAGCAGGAAGAGTTCGGCTTTCGTGAAGATAAAGGCATCTCCACCAAGGAGCAGCAATACGACACGACCACGACCATCAATGAGGTTCGCGGATATGTGAACGCCTGGCGTTCCTTTCCCAACCCCGCCCAGTGGCAAGTCACGCCCGAAACGGCGCGCCTCCTCCAGCATTGGCGCAGTGAGAACTTCGGCGATGTCCGCCCATTCTTCTGCCAGGTGGAAGCGGTCGAGACGGCAATCTGGCTGACCGAGGTTGCGCCCCAATCGGCCGCCGGCAAGCGCCTGCTCGACCACATGGCGCGCGCGAATAAGGAGGCCAATCCCCAACTGATGCGACTGGCGCTGAAGCTGGCGACCGGCGCCGGCAAGACGACGGTCATGGCGATGATCATCGCATGGCAGACGATCAACGCGGTGCGCCGTCCCGGCAGCAAGCAGTTCACCCGCGGCTTCCTGATCTGCGCGCCCGGCTTGACGATCAAGGACCGACTGCGCGTCCTGCAGCCGAACGATCCGGACAGCTACTACTCCACCCGTGAGCTCGTTCCCGGCGACATGCTGGAGGAAGTGAACCGGGCCAAGATTGTCATCACCAACTATCATGCCTTTGGACTGAAGGAGCGGATCGAGATTTCCAAAGGTGGCCGCCAGCTGTTGGAGGGCCGCAATGGCGAGCGGCTCAACACGCTGGAAACCGAAGGTCAGATGATTCAGCGCGTAATGCCTGATTTGATGGGCATGAAAAACATCCTCGCCATCAATGACGAAGCGCATCATTGCTATCGGGAAAAGCCGGAGAGTGCTGATGACGAAGATCTGAAGGGCGACGAGAAGAAGGAAGCGGAAAAGAACAATCAAGCGGCCCGCCTGTGGATCTCCGGCCTTGAGGCGGTCAACCGCAAGCTGGGCCTCAGCCAGGTCATCGATCTGTCGGCGACGCCATTCTTCCTGCGTGGCTCAGGTTACGCCGAGGGCACGCTGTTCCCCTGGACCATGAGCGATTTCTCGCTGATGGACGCCATCGAGTGCGGGATCGTTAAGCTGCCGCGTGTGCCGGTGGCGGAAAACATACCCGGCGAAGAAATGCCGATGTTCCGAAACCTTTGGGAGAATATCCGCAAGGACATGCCTAAGAAGGGCCGTGGCGCCGGTGGCGAGCTAGATCCTCAGAAGCTGCCCACGCGCCTGAAGACGGCTCTGGAGGCGCTTTACGGGCATTATGAACTGACCTTTAAGCTCTGGCAGGAGAAGGGCATCAAGGTCCCACCCTGCTTCATCGTCGTCTGCCAGAACACGGCGATCTCAAAGCTGGTGTACGACTATATCTCCGGATTCCACCGCAAGAACGACGACGGCACGGTTACTCCGGTCAACGGACAACTCGCCCTCTTCCGCAATTTCGACGACGTGACTGGCAATCCGCTGCCGCGTCCGAACACGCTGCTCATCGACAGCGAGCAGCTTGAGGCCGGAGACGCCCTCGATCCCAATTTTCGCGCCATGGCGGCTGATGAGATCGACCGTTTCAAGCGAGAGATCATCGAGCGCACCGGCGACCCGCGCGCCGGCGATAACATTACCGAACAGGAATTGTTGCGCGAGGTGATGAACACGGTCGGAAAGCCGGGCCAGCTCGGCGGCGCTATCCGTTGCGTCGTTTCCGTCTCGATGCTGACCGAAGGGTGGGATGCGAACACCGTCACTCATGTTCTCGGCATCCGCGCCTTCGGCACGCAACTTTTATGCGAGCAGGTCATCGGCCGTGCTTTGCGCCGGCAATCATACCAACTGAATGACGAAGGACTGTTCGACGTCGAATATGCCGACGTTTTCGGCATACCCTTCGATTTCACCGCCAAGCCGGTCGTCGCTCCGCCGCAGCCGCCGCGCGAGACGGTTCAGGTCAAGGCGATTCGCCCTGATCGCGATGCCTTGGAAATCCGTTTCCCGCGCGTGGAGGGTTATCGCGTCGAACTGCCGGAGGAGCGCTTGAGCGCCGACTTCAATGATGAGTCGACGCTCGTACTCGATCCCAGCCTTACCGGCCCCTCGATCACCCGGAACTCGGGGATCATCGGCGAAGGTGCGGACATGAATTTGAAGCACCTCGGCGATATGCGGCCGTCGTCTCTGGTGTTCAACCTGACCCACCGCCTGCTCGTCACCAAATGGCGAGACCCGGGCGAGGATCCAAAGCTTTATCTATTCGGTCAGCTCAAACGCATCACCAAGGAATGGCTTGATAACCATTTGATCTGCAAAGGCGAAACCTATCCTGCTCTGCTGATGTATCAGGAGTTGGCGGATATGGCCTGCAACAAGATTACCGCTGCGATCACACGCAAATTCCTTGGCGACCGACCGATCAAGGCGTTGCTCGATCCCTACAACCCCATCGGCTCAACCCGGCACGTCCGGTTCAACACCTCAAAGGCCGATCGCTGGGAAACAGGCGGCCCGCCACCTAAGAACCAGGTTAATTGGGTGATCTGGGACAGCGAATGGGAGGCTGAGTTTTGTCGTGTGGCTGAGACACATCCGAAAGTGCTCGCCTATACGAAGAATCACAATCTCGGCATGGAAGTCCCTTATCGCTATGGCTCCGAGATGCGGAAATATCTACCGGATTTCATCGTGCTGGTGGACGACGGTCACGGCCCGGATGACCCATTAAATCTGATTGTCGAGATCAAGGGATATCGGCGGGAGGATGCGAAAGAAAAGAAATCAACGATGGACACTTATTGGGTGCCGGGCGTGAACCATCTCGGCGCCCATGGCCGCTGGGCCTTCTCTGAATTCACCGATATCTATCAGATCGGATCGGATTTTGAGGCGAAGGTCCAAGGCGAATTCGACAAAATGATAGCGTCGGCCACGGCGCAACCGGTGACGGGAAGCAACTGATCATGGCCAAGGCCCCCACGCAAAAATCCGTTGAAACCATTAATCATACGGAGGCGACGCGGAAGAATATTCCGACGGCCGAGCTTCAATCGGTGCTGCAAAAGGAACAACAGGACCCGAAGAGAGTCCGGTACCCACGCAACACGGACCTCGATCCGCAACTGGTCTGGCGCGGCAAGGACGAGCAGGATTGGAGCGATCTCGTCGTCCAGGCGCCGCCGCTCTACATCCAGGAAAAGGTCCACCCCAAGGCGCTGATCGACGATCTGCTACGCGAAACGAAGGAGCGCGCGCACGACGCCGGGGAGATAACGGCGGATCTGTTCGCCGATTTCAACGGCATTCCGATAGGTGCGGACAAGACCGATTTCTATCAGCACGAGCAAAACTGGTCGAACCGCATGATCCTAGGCGATTCCCTCCAGGTCATGGCCAGCTTGGCTGAACGCGAGGGACTGCGCGGTAAGGTTCAGTGCATTTATTTTGACCCCCCTTATGGCATCAAGTTCAATAGTAACTTCCAGTGGTCGACGACCGATCGCAATCCTAAAGACGGCAAAACCTATAACATCACTCGGGAACCAGAGCAGGTTAAGGCATTTCGCGACACTTGGCGTGACGGCATCCATAGCTATCTCACCTACCTTCGCGACCGCCTAACTGTTGCGCGTGATCTACTTACCGATACCGGATCGATCTTCGTACAAATAGGTGACGAGAATGTTCATCTAGTGCGCACATTGCTGGACGAAGTGTTCGGCCCCGAGAATTTTTTCTCGCTTATTACCCTGAAAAAGCTCTCGCCGTTGGGCACCGGTGGTATGGCTAACGTCACGGACTACGTGGTCTGGTATGCCAAGAAGAAAGAAATTGCCAAATTCAGACCCATTTTCCTCGAAAAGAAGCCGGGCTCTGAGACTAGGTACAACTGGGTCGAGACGGCAGTAAGCGAACGTCGGCGCTTATCTCAGGACGAAGAGGAAAAGTTAGAAAGTCTGCCCAGCACTTGGAGGTTCTTTGCTCAGCAAGGGATGCTGTCTGCAGGATACACCCCCACCTGCATCTACGATTTTGATTTTAAGGGTCTACGAATCTCTGCCAATGCGAAAGGGTGGAGTTGGAAGACCAATCGTGTGGGAATGGAGCGCCTAGTAAGAGCGGACCGCCTGATTCAGGCAGGCAAGCTCCCGTATCTTGTAGCATATCACGCAGATAACCCGGTGATGACTATGAACAATATTTGGACGGACTCTGGATCGGCGAGTACGTCCTACGAAAAAATCTATGTTGTCCAAACATCCACTCGGCAGGTTCAGAAATGCATACTGATGGCAACCGATCCCGGAGATTTGGTACTCGATCCTACTTGCGGGTCCGGTACGACAGCCACAGTGGCAGAGCAGTGGGGAAGACGCTGGATCACTGTTGACACGTCGCGCGTGGCGCTAGCGCTGGCTCGAGCCCGCATTATGGGCGCACGCTACCCATTTTATCTCCTATCGGATTCGCGCGACGGGCAGATAAAGGAGGGAGAGGTCACGCGAACCGCGCCAAGTTCGCAACCCGTCCGCCAAGATATCAGACACGGTTTTGTTTATGGCCGCGTACCGCATGTCACGCTCAGGTCCATCGCTAACAATGTAGAGATCGATATCATATGGGAGAAATGGCAGGCGGCGCTGGAGCCACTGCGCGAGGCACTAAATTCTGCGGTCGGAAAAAGTTGGCAGGAATGGGAGATTCCGCGCGAAGCAGATGCTAGTTGGGGAGACGCGGCCCAAAAGTGCCATACTGATTGGTGGTACGCTCGTGTCGCTCGTCAAAACGAAATCAACACCTCGATCGCCGCGAAAGCCGAGTTCGAATATCTCTATGACAAGCCCTATGAGGACAAGAAGAAGGTCCGCGTGGCCGGCCCCTTTACCGTTGAAAGCCTCAGCCCCCACCGCGTGCTGGGCGTCGACGAGAACGATGACCTGATCGACGGGTTCGGCGAACAGGGCGACGAGTACGGGGCAAAGCAGACGTTCCCCCAGATTATCCTGGAAAACCTGAAAACGGCCGGCGTGCAGCAGGCCCATAAGGATGACCGGATCACCTTCACCGCACTCACGCCCTGGTGTGGCGATCTGATCTGCGCCGACGGCCGCTATATGGAAGGCGAGGTCGAGAAACGAGCTGCCATCTTCATCGGCCCGGAATTCAGCACGGTTCAGCGCGCGGACCTTGTCCAGGCCGCAAAGGAGGCAGGGGATGCCGGCTTCGATGTGCTGATCGCCTGCGCCTTCAATTATGAGGCGCACACGACGGAGTTCGCCAAGCTGGGGCGCCTCCCGGTGCTGAAGGCCCGCATGAATGCCGATCTGCACATGGCGGAAGACCTCAAGAATACCGGCAAGGGCAACCTGTTCGTCATCTTCGGCGAGCCCGATATCGACCTGCTGAATGAGCCGGACGGCCGCATCCGCGTGAAGGTGAACGGCGTCGATGTGTTCAAGCCGCAGACCGGCGAAGTGGTCAGTGACAGCGCCGACGGCATCGCCTGCTGGTTCATCGACACCGACTACAACGAAGAAAGCTTCTTCGTTCGCCACGCCTATTTCCTGGGCGCCAACGATCCCTATGGCGCCCTGAAAACCACGCTGAAGGCCGAGATCGATTATGACGCCTGGGCAACGCTGAACAGCGACACCTCGCGCCCCTTCGACAAACCGAAGAACGGCCGCATCGCGGTCAAGGTGATTAACCACCTGGGGGATGAGGTGATGAAGGTGTTTCGGGTGAACTGACGGGAGAGGCAGGCAACAATCGTGGCTGAAAACTGGACCCTCGCACAATCCTTCGCCTTCTTCGGCGCCATAGCGACAAACCGCGTCTGGAGTTGGTCCGCTCGCAGTGCCGACGAAAAGACGGTGGTGCTGACCCTGTGGGAGGACGAAATCACGCGCGATAGCGGGCGCATTATCTACGATATGCGCAACCACCCCAAACGCGAGACCTGGCAAAAGAAGCTCGGAAATCGGGACCGGACCAAGAACTTGGCTCTGGCGTACGGAAATCCTGAGGTGACGGTGCGCGCGGTGCGAATCAAAGCAGCCGACACGAAGGCGCGCACGCGGTCGATCGTCAACCGGTATCCCGACCCGGCGCTGTATCTCAAAATCACTCATTTCGATCCGCAAACGGGCGAATTCCGCGCGGAGGAGATATCAGGAAAGGGGAGGCTTTAGGTGTTGGCCGAATTCGACCAGATGATGCGTGCGATCTGCGAAACGGCGGCCGAGGGCGTGCGTCACTACATGGAGTCCTCGCGAGAGCTGGCCGATCTGTGCATGCCGGAGTATTTCGTTTCGTCCTACGTTGTGGCGAAGCTGGGCTCCAAGGACGTTTGTTTCACGTTGGAGACTAATGTCGCTCTGCTCAAAGCATGGAGCGACCAGATGTACGAGCGGGCGCAGATGGATCGTCCTCCATCACTCTCGTTCTCCGCGGAGCAGCTCAACAAGCTGGGCAACAGGGTAGACCTCGTCTGGTATCCGCGGAACCTTACCCCGCCTCCGTCGGAGGCGATCTGGCCGATCGAATTCAAACGCCACAACTTTTCCCACATGGATCGCGACAAGTTGCGCGCTATCTTTCCGCTGATCGACAGGGCTCTCGGCGGCGCGGTTTTTTCAATCGTCAATTCGGGGATCGACGCCGGCTGGGTTGTGGAAGAGAGGGAAGCTGCCAAGGCAGCCGGAGATAGCTGGTACGAATTCAACGTAGGTTCGGTGCAAGGCGTGACGGAGGGGAAGCAGTTCGCGGTCTGCGGCCGAGTATTTTCGAATCCTGCTGCAACTTCGCTCCAGGAATATTGCAGAACAACATCTTAGAATATAATGCGCTAGCGCTTTTCTTAAGCAGTAAAATACAATGAAAAATCCTATTGCTTTGCCAATTATTTCTCGCATAGCGTGGCTCCTGTCGAGGCTTAACAACATATTCATAAGACAGGATAAAATCATGAACACATCATCAGGTATTGATCGCGATCTACCTTCCAATCCTTTTCGAGAGGTGGCGCGGCTTGAGCTCGACCGGCACCCCGCCCTGCGGCGGCATCAGAAGAAGCCTGAAGGCACCAAGAAAATCAGGGCCTACAAGGCATCCAACGGGCGGCTGCTGGCGCACGACCTGTCGGGAGCCACAATGCAGGCAATATGGGTGTCGAGCGACCGATTTCCGATTGGACTGGTGCGCGACATCCCTTTTGAAGTCTATGCGGCTGGTCGATCGCGAAACAGCAACCTTAAGGCCTACCCACCGCTGGCAGACGGCGAATGCCTGCGCTTTAAGCCATCGACAGGTGGTGACGTGCGCAGAATCGCCGATGCCCTGACGTCGGTTCCCTAATCGGCGCCAGTTATTCCCGTTCAAATAAGGTGGGATGGATGAAGAGTTTCGATGCGGTATGGGCGGAAGTGCAGACCCGGCTGCGGCCGGGAACGGAGATCGCCGGATGGGGAGCCGCGCGCGGCTACACCACCATGCGTTTCAAGGTTGCCGCTATCGACAGGGGCAGCGTCACGATCGATTCCAAAACGGTCTCCACTCCCCGGACGATCGGCCAAGGCGAGTTCGAAAAGCTGCATGCTAACTGGGATGACTATTGCGCCCACCGCATCGAACGTCAGGCCATCACGCAGATTTCTCAGAATAGCAGCTATATCTTTGCTATCTTTCGTTGGATCAAGGATTCGCGTCCCAAGAGCTGAAAGACGCCATAACCGCCATGACGGAATTTCGCATCGCCGACACCTTTACCGATAGCCTCGCCAGGCTGACCGGCGATGAGCAGAAGGCCGTAAAGACGACGGCGTTCGATCTCCAATTGAACCCGGTCAATCCGGGTATGAGCTTTCACAAGCTCGACAAGGCACGGGACAAAAACTTCTGGTCGGTGCGCGTTAGCAGCGATATCCGGCTTATCGTTCACAAGAACGATGGGAGCCTTTTGCTCTGTTATGTCGACCACCATGACAAAGCCTACGACTGGGCCGAGCGGCGCAAACTGGAGACGCATCCAAAGACTGGTGCCGCTCAGTTGGTCGAGATACGCGAGACGGTGCAGCAGGTCATCGTCCCGATCTATGTGCAGGGGGAGTTTCCTGCAGCCCCGCGGGCGGGCGCGTCGACCGAGAGCCTTCTCTTCGCCGCCACCCCGGATGACGAACTGCTTGGATATGGCGTACCCGCGGAATGGCTGGGCGACGTCAAAGAAGCGACCGAGGACTCGCTGCTGAAATTGATCGACCACCTTCCGGCCGAGGCTGCGGAGGCGCTGCTAGAGTTAGCTACTGGTGGGAAGCCGCGCGTACCCGCGCCCGCGGCTTCGGCAAACCCATTCGAGCACCCAGACGCTCAGCGGCGTTTCCGCGTACTCACCAATGTCGAAGAGCTGGAGCGTGCCCTCGACTTCCCATGGGAGAAGTGGGCGATCTTTCTCCACCCTGAACAGCGGGATTGGGTAGAACGCGACTATGCCGGGCCCGCCCGTGTCTCGGGTTCTGCCGGCACCGGCAAGACGATTGTGGCGCTCCACCGGGCCGCGCATCTGGCACGGGTGAATCCCGATGCTCGAGTGTTGCTAACGACCTTTTCCGATACGCTGGCGAACGCCCTGCAAACAAAGCTGAAGCGCCTGCTGGGAAGCGAACCGCGCCTGGCGGAAAGGATTGACGTCTATTCGCTGAACGCCATCGGGCTGCGGCTCTATCGCGCCCATGCACGGCCCGCAACGATCGTCGATCAACAAGCGCTGCGGGAAGTCATCGCAGGCGCCGCCAAGGCTGTGGATGGTCACAAATTCAGTGCCCACTTCCTGTTCACCGAATGGGACCAGGTGGTTGACGCATGGCAGTTGAAGAGTTGGGAAGCGTATCGCGATGTCGCGCGCCTGGGGCGAAAGACCCGCCTGCCGGAGGCTCAGCGCAAGGTTCTATGGGCAATCTTTGAGCGGGTTCGAGCGGACCTTGCGACGCGCCAGGTGATTACGCACGCGCAACTCTTCACAGCGTTGGCGAATGTGATCGCGCACAGCAAAGCCCCGTTCGATTTTGCGGTCATAGATGAGGCGCAAGACCTCAGCGTGGCGCATTTGAGGTTCTTCGCCGGATTGGGCGGCAATCGCCCGAACGCACTATTTTTCGCAGGCGATCTCGGTCAGCGAATCTTTCAGCAACCATTCTCCTGGAAGTCCCTTGGTGTGGACATCAGGGGACGGTCACGCACGCTGAGGGTGAACTATCGAACGTCCCACCAGATCCGGACGCAGGCAGACCGACTTTTGGGACCCGTCGTCACGGATGTAGACGGCAACAGGGAGGATCGAAGCGACACCGTCTCGGTGTTCAACGGCCCACCGCCGGCGGTGCAATCCTTCGAGGACGAAGATGCAGAGATCGCCGCTGTCGGTAGGTGGATATCAGATCAAGCTAACCACGGCGTGCTACCGCATGAGTTCGGCGTATTCGTGCGATCGGAATCTCAATTGGATCGCGCCCGATCAGCGGTTGCTGCCGCGGGGAAGGCTTTCAAGGTCCTCGACGAGCACGTCGAAACGTCACCGGGGCAGGTGTCGATCAGCACCATGCATCTCGCCAAAGGGCTGGAGTTCCGCGCGGTGGTTGTCATGGCGTGCGACGACGAGGTTGTACCCCTGCAGGAACGCATCGAAACCGTCGGCGACGAAGCCGACCTCCAAGAAGTCTACGACACCGAACGGCAGCTGCTCTATGTCGCCTGCACACGCGCCAGGGACCACTTGCTCGTGACCGGCGTGGAACCGGTGTCGGAGTTTCTGGACGATTTTGCCCGGGCTTAGCGCGATGACAGATCACGAGGCCAAGTGAACCGTCTCTGAAGCCAGAAACTATTATACATCAATACGATGTGTGGAGCGGGTGAAGAGAATCGAACTCTCGTCATAAGCTTGGAAGGCTTCAGCTCTGCCATTGAGCTACACCCGCGCGCACCACGCTTGCGTTGCAGATATAGCTTTTGCAAGCTCGAGCATCAACCCCTGGGGCCCGCCCTAGAGTTTGCCAGATAGTGCCCTAACTTCAGGTAGATCCGTACGAGCTCCGGCCATTCTATGTCTTATTCGCTGAGATGGCATTCGACCATCGTGCGCTTTGTTGGATTGCCGGGAAGCGCCATCGAAACCTCACCTGAGCGTTGTGATCGTACTTTCGGAACCGGTTCTGAGCTCACGATTCTCCCGCTCAAGAGCGATTATGCGATACTGCTGGGCTATCAGAGACTGCGCCATTTTATCCAGCCGCTCAGTTAGAGTTTCGGCGCTCGGCGGCGCAGTTGAACCGTCAAACGTAACCGTTTTCTTCCCCGCACGTACCTTTAGGTCACTGATGAAATCGTCTAATTTTTTCCCCAGTTCCGCATGGTGAGCGAAGCTCAAGGTGGAACGGGACTTGATCCCCGCTCTCCTCAAAACCTCAGCTTTCGATATTTGATAGGGGTAATTGTACAATCCAGTTCCCTGGTCTCGGTATCGGTCCGACAGAACGACAGCCTCATATTGCTCCATAGCAAGAAGCAACGACCTTCGCGTCTCTTCCGCTGATCTGGTCGAGCTAGCCACGAACGATCTCCATGAAAAGTTCGTCTGTACAAAATATTCCCGCTATTTTTGGAAACGTCTTGAGCCACGATCGGATGACTTCTCCATAGTATATTCGGAAATTAATATTTGAAGGGTATTGCCGAAGATATTCTAGTGAGCTTCTTATGTTAATTTCAGCTAGCCGTGCAGCTTCCGGAACCATCATATTCCATCTGCATCCCTTGCTGCATCTTGCTACGTTCGGAAGCTCATGTTTTTCGCAGCACTCGCCGGCCTCGCTGCGAGGTTTGAAACAGTTAATCAGGCCCGGAACAATTTGACTAACAACTAAACCATCGGGGCCAGAAGTCAGGTAGTCGACCATCTCTGTAAAGGTGATTTCACTTTGATCACGCGCACCCTTTGGTACCGTCAGTTTCAGGCTTTCGACACTGAACTGGACGGCCTGTCTAAATTTCTCACCGCCTTCCCCGAGAAGTTCGTCTTTTCGCGCCACAAATCGTTCGGCTAAAATTCGCTGTTCTTGCTCGGCAATCTCTTTCAATTCGGCGACAATGCTGTCATCAGAAAGGATATAAAGCATCGTTTGAACTAGGCTCTCGTGACCGAGCAACCTCCTTAAGACGACCGGTCCGCCGTGCAGCGCGATTACAATTAACCGAGCGGTCGTCTTTCTGAACCGATGCTGATGGAATGACGTTCCTCCGAGCAAGCGCATGAGGTCATGCCGAACAGCGAAATCTTCCAGTTGTGCCCATACGCTTTTTACCGGCGATCCGGCCATGAACAGCTTCGCATGGCTTTTCCACATCCACTTAAAACCAGCGCCTTCAGTTATGTCGATATACTCTTTCTGGGCACTCAGAGCCCTCCCAATCAATGGGTGTAGAGGCCAATCTCTTTCATCCCCTTGCGCCCCCTGCGAAAATTTAAACGTTCGCCCGTCAAGAAACCACGTCTCTTCTCCGCCCGCCGCACCGGGTCGCGGACAGTTGCCCGTAAGGCCTAATAACTCTGATGCTCTCGGCCCAAGTAAGAGAGAAACCATCATGTGTGTCGCCGTCTGGCAGTCGTACGCTAGCGACGCGAATGCTCGTAATGTTTTAGGGGCGTAGCCAATCGGCCATTCGTATTTTGCAAGTATGCTCGGAACGATTCTCTTGTACCATGCATACCCCCATTTCTTTCGCGCGATGTCTAATTCAGCAATGCACAGATTAATAATTGGCCTCACCTTTTCAATGAAGGTGAGTGCTATTTCTCCGAGTGCAGCAACAAAAATGTCCGGTAGGGGCTGGTAAGTATTGCTCTCTGGTAAACTCGTATCGGTGCGGATGTTGCTCGTATCCAAGCCCGTGTTTCCAGCGAAGGTTGCTAGAGCTTCTACCGACGCCGGTGGTTCAAAAAATCTTCGAACACTTTCAGGTTGGCCCTGCCACCATCGCAACATCTCGTACAGCGCGGGAATCGACTGCCGATCGACGCGATTCAACGAATCAACTACTGCGAAAAGATCCGCATAGTTGAGCGCGGTCAGCGGCTTTCCGCGACTCTGCGCGCGCGTTGCAAAGATGCCAAACAATCGGTGACGTCTTATCGTTGTCGAAAGCGCGGACGGGGGCCCAAACCTAAATAAGGTTAGATACGTCGCCCTTTTCCAATCTAGAAGAAGGTGGGAGGCCAGTTTCTGCTTTGGAGCGCGGCCCCTGGTCCGAATGGGGGCGTTGAATCGGAACTGACGGGCGGACGCGTATCGTGTTTCGAAGTGAGGGAGCCAGGAAGCAGGTATTTCCCAAACATCGTCCCGTACCCGGATCCAGGTGCCGTCGTCGAGGGGGAAGAGCGGCATGTCGAGGAAAAGTGCGTCGTTTTCAAACCCGGGATCACCTGGCATTGGATAGATGTCTGAAAACCTAAGCTGGCTCGCGCCCCACCCGATTTCAGAAGCCTCCGACCAGAGACCAATTATCGCCTCACTTACCGCAGCCCAGTTCATCGCCGTGATCTCGCCGCTACAGTGAATCTGCCGGTTTCAATGATTGGCGGCATTGCCATCGCGGCAGGGCGAGCCGCCTCCACGTGGCTGCGATGAAACTGCGACAGGATGTACTTGTAGATCTCCATGTCCTCTGGGTAACTGCTGGCTTCCCAAAGGACGACACCTATCGAGTCACGAATAAGCTCCAGATCCACGAGCATTCTTATTAGAAATGGAACGCTTTCTATTGTGGCAAGCCAGTTGAAACACAATGGACAATTTTGACTCCGGCACGGCCGACCGCCCGGGTTTCCCGGATCGGCTCTTGGGTCGGGGTGCAGGTTATCTGTGCACATAAGCCCCGTCACCGCTTGATTTGATAGAGGTTTTCGGTAATTCCGCGGATTATATTTCCCCACTGATAGGTCGGCGAGCACCATTCCATATAATTTGATTAGCCGTATCCTATCTTGTATTTTTAATTGCTTCTTTTCCAGATAATGCAATAGAGATGATAAGCTTGATTGCCCCAGCGCCCTTGCCGTCAACAGATGGTTGAATCCGCTATTGTGGTAGAAAAATAAAGCGTAGATGTCGCGACAATCAGATAATCGAAGCTTTAGCGGCTTCTTATCCTCCCGAGTTAGACCGTTTATTGCAAATGTATCGTCAAGAAATGTGTGTATCTGTTCCCTGTAATAGTTGCTTGGCGGAAGGAGGTGGCTATAGCCAGACGTACTGGGCCACAGCCAGATCAAATTTGCATCATCCCTCATGCGTCTGTTGCTGTCGCGTTTTGCTACCGCACGAAGTCGCTCTCGAATCGGTGTTTGAACAGTTATTACCTTTTGGATAATTTGATACGGATCGGTGGTGCGGATTTTGGAGGATGAGGCTTTTTGCACATGACCCCGGTGACGTTTCGGTCCAATAATGACGACTTGGTTGTCCGGATGTAAGGGATCAGGATGAAACCACCTGTCCAAAACCTGCCTCGCGATGGAATCGGTG
Organism: Alphaproteobacteria bacterium; assembly: GCA_965276835.1. Taxonomy (GTDB): domain Bacteria; phylum Pseudomonadota; class Alphaproteobacteria; order BOG-932; family Roseiterribacteraceae; genus BOG-932. Next base: position 3,510,059 of record OZ255631.1, on the reverse strand, counting down.
TTCATTCCCGTCTTCATGCAGACCATCGAAAAGGCTATTCCGATTTCCCGTTGGGAAAAAAAGACAGCCTGAACATGCGGCCAGAGTCCACTGGCGTCGGCATACGGGAGACAGAGGTCTGGGGGAACAGCACGGTCCTTAAATTCAGCGGCCAAAAGTTTGTCGCCGGGAGGACTCGACAGCCCGGGAAACGGAAGGAGATTTAATACGACCCACAGACGGTTATTTAGGGAGTCCCATTTCCGCTGGGCGTCGTTCTTATGTTTGCTCCCCCCAAGGGGGTTACCACCGAGCGCGGCCAGTGCTCGCCCTTTGTCAACTCTCCTACATGCATCTGACCACAGACGCGCCAAGATACGATAGGCTTTGATTGCTTCTTCATATTTTATCGGCTCACCGCCATAGGATGATGATTGCTTATCTTTGAAATACACGTAGATGCTTAACTGAGAGCCTTCTTTTCTTGCACCCTCCATTTCTAGATCGAACGCGCATGAGAAAAGTCGCACCATATCGTATGCTACATAATATCGCGTGCGCGGTTTGTGATTTCCAACTCTTAGCCAATCGATGAAGCGCTTCCAGAGAACTTCGAGTTCTTTCCAACTCAGATCCTCGATCGTCACCGGTTGGACCTTTGACCCAATCAGCCGCGATAGCTCTTCTAGATAGTCTAAGAAGTGGAAAAACACGTAGATATTGAAGCGAAACCGCATCGCCGACGAGCGCTCCCCCCTACATGTCAGTAGGCGGAATGCCTCAAGAAGTCGCGCGGCCAGCAAAGGGCGCCCGCGAAACGGGTAGGTCTTCGAGCGGCGGCCGTTCGCGAGTGGATTTAAGTCAATTTTCCAATGTCGAGTGCGCCTAGTCGCCTTGTCGACCGTGCGCCCTTTCACGTCGTAACGCATAGACGTTATCCCCTTATCACGGCGGCCGAGATCGTGGTGGGTACGTTTCGGCCCCCCGGCGACAATGGTACCAACTCATGCCAACTTATCGTGCACTGAGTTAACATGTCATGATATTTGTCCTAAAGAGTCAACTGTCGGATGTGGCGGCGTGTGGAACGGGCGGAAGTTGGGCTGGGGGCAGATGGGGCGGCCATTGAAAACGGTTTTTGCGGTATCGCCCGACGCTATCGCCGAGGGAATGCCGGAGGAGTTTTTGGACTGTCCGTTTGTGATCACGGAAGATGGCGAGGCACATCGACAAATCAATGAATATCTTTTTGCTCGGAGAAATGGAGACTGGGCAGGACTAGAGAAACTTTCCGGCGCACACGCAGAATTATCGGGCAGACGAGTCTTAAAAGCCTCTGTGTTATTCCTTTCAAATCGCGTTTATCACCTCGACTCGATCCGGAAATGGGCGCGTGCGGAAAGCAAATCGCTAATGCGATTATCAGAGAGGCAGGTGGACCAATGGGCAGAGGACCTGGAAGAGGGCCTACAACCCGGAATTAAAGATGGCGTGTTGCCGCAGACAGTGAATCAGTACCTGACATCTGTCATCGATTTCTTTGAGTTTTGCGTGGCTCGGAGATGGCGGCGGAAAATTGGGTTCAAGTATGTCGAAATCAAAGCGCGCGGAAAATTCGAGCCAAGTCGGCATTATTTTCTGAAACGTACAGTTAATCCTGATGAAATTCAGTTCTGGTATAGTCCCACTGACATTGAAACGTTTTTCTCGGAACTCTCTACCAGCTCAAGTGTGCTTGCTGCTAAGATCATGTATCGAACGGGATTGAGGATTTCCGAGCTGCTTGGCTTGACCATTCACAGTTTCCCAACGCTTGCCGAGTTCCGAAAGGACGCCGCCAAAAGGCACATTAAAGTCATAGGAAAATACAATAAGCGAAGGAAGGTTATAATTGACGAAGATCTTGTGCGTGATGTCCAAGACTATATTGAGTTCGAGCGTATTTTTTATAAAAACCGTCTTACCAAGCGATCCGACGCGTTGATACTGGGCCACAAGCCAAACGGAAGAAGTGGCCCGATGACTGCTCGATACTTGCAGAAGGATTTTCAGCGTGCGCGGCTTTTATCGCACAAAAGCGAGTTAACGCCGCACAAGTTGCGCCATCATTACGCCTGTCACTATCTTTTGAGAAGCTGGACTGCAAAAGCTTCGATGATGGGTATTCCGGCAGTGCTATTCGATCGTGAACAGGCCAACTCAATGTTGTCGGGTGAGTTAATCTATCTGAAGAAACAGCTCGGCCACTCAAACATTGATACAACGATCAAGTATCTTGACGGGGTATCCGAGTTACTTGACTTGGGGATTCAAAACAAATTTTCGGAAGGACTTGATCCGACCTGACCATAATCGGTTACCCAATCCGCGTCTTTCGTCGGGAATTCAGGGGTGACGGGCAAAGGCTTGTCCAAGTCGCCGCGCCGGAAAGTCTTTCTATTGACATGCGAAGGATTGTTCGACCGAGTTGGCCAGCGGGTTGGCGCCCAGGATGACGATAGACTCTGAGTTTTCCGTGTAACAAAAGCATGAGCCCAATGCCGACGCTCGCGGCTAACTTTTCCAAATCGGCATCGGGCTTCTCCGGAAGAATCAGCCAATAGTAATCGCACATCTCGCGCGCCTTGATGGATAAACGGTCTAGTTCGCTAGAGTTCAGGCTTTTAAACAGGAAATGCGGTTTGAAGATGTGAATCGTCGCGTCATGCTCAGTGTCGATCGCAAGCATTGCAAAGATACCCGAAGGACCAACACGCCATCTAGTCAGTGAAACCACCTCGTACATGAAAAGATGGTGTTCGGCCCCCAAAAGCTGAAGGGCACATGCATCCTGTGACAGCGTGCCAATCGCCTGGCTCTCAAAGGTGATCGCTTGGTCCTGATATTGTCGCTCCCCGATTACTCCAACGCGCATTTGAGCAGCCTGGGGCGTGGAACTAGCGCTGGCGGATCGATAAAGATTGCATATTTGCCGAAGCCGGCTTTGGGAAAGCCGGCGTTCTAGGACTTCACTGAATAGTCGATTGGCTTCGTCTGTGGTGGCAAACCGGTCGACCACCGCCAGGGTTTCAAGGGTAACGAGGCCAAGAGGGCTCTCGGGCTTCGGCGGTAATGTCACGTGGCGCGACCGTAGAACGTTATAGAATTGACCTGCGCGCAGCCACCTCCACAACTGTCCCTTACGTATGCTTCCTCTCTCCGAAATTCTTCTGATCAGAGGCGCGATCGCCGCATCGTTCCCGTACCCTTCGATCTCGAGATACCGAGTGAGCAACATGGCACCGCTTGCCCATTCGCGGTTGTGCTGCTTCACGATGGCGTCCAGTTCGCGCTCTGTCTCGTCGACTAGGGTCAAGGCATTCACCAATCTTGGACCAAGGCTGTCTCAATGAGCCTAGCGGTCAACGCCTATGGTTTGAATGCTCACTATTGATCCACCTGTTCGATCAAGCGCAACTTTAAGTCAACTACGAGATCCGAGCATAAGGGGCCGGGAGCGCCGAAGCCACGCCCTTGATCGCGGAAAAGCAAACATGCGACGTCCGGCCGGGGTGGATTTGAGACGGTCTGCTTACGGGTCACGGCGGGTAATAGCGGACATTCACACCAGAATTTTGGAACATCCAGTCGGCTGGTATTATTGGCGGCAGGGCATGTTCCAAAAATCTTGAGATATGAACGCGATGGTCGCGTCAGTTCGTGGCGTTCGTGACGGCTACCAACTTGTCGCCCCCGCTTAACCGCTTCATCTGAGTTCGCACGATTAGACCGGGTCGAAATTCCCAAGTTTCGTCTGCTGGCACCGGCCCAAGCACGCGGTAATGCCCCTCGCCAAGGTCTTCTGCCTGCACCGGTCTCCACACATCAACGGCCTCGTCCGGGAGATACATGTAGATCGTCGTCGTTTCCATGATGGCTTCGGTACGCTGTCGCTCCACTAATCTCATCGTGCTCCGAATATCTTGATTTATGCACACATCGGAACTGTCACGTTCAAAACCGAGAAGCAACACCTCCGTGCGCCAAGCATTCTTGTTCGGGCATAGCGGAGGCGGTGACCGATCTGTCGGCACACTGCGCCGTCGCGAAGAATACCTTTCCGACGCATCGTATCAGCTGATTTTTTTCATCTAAACACATCGGATCAGTTGGGCAGCGGCCAAACTGATCCGCGGCTCGGCACTCATCCTGATAATGAACGCCTGTTCCGTCGCTCCGAATGCCGGTCCCATCATCAGCGGTGCAGCCGGCTCTATGACCGGCTTCGTCTATGCAGATGCGCGCACCCGGCAGCGACGCGGCGACCGCGATTGAAGAAGACATAGCAACTGCTGCAGTCGCGAAAATGACCAAGCGAAAGAAGTTCGTCATTCAACCAAGTTCGCGAAACCCGCCTCGATTTACAAGTCATAAGTCGCTGCGCAGCCAATCACGTGAGGGCGCTGTGCGTTCCGAATATCTTGATTTATGGTACAGGCCAATGACCGCTTTCGGGCGGTTCCGCGCTTGATCGGTACGGCTGACTAGGGTCGATAGCTGACCCCGCGCCCAAAGTTCGGTGAAATTTATCGCTCTGAACATGCCTAGAGGTGAGCATCGCCTCGTGGCATAGTTCTGTGGATGCGCAGGTATCTCAACACGCTTGTCTTGTCGGCTGGAGCCGCTTTAGTAATTGGCTCCATATTGTATGCGTTCGCCGTAGTGGCGCGATCCCCTGATCGACCCGATCCAACCAAGGGGCAAACTTACTTCATAAGCTACGGCAGAGGGATGCATAGATACGTGACCGTCGATGGTCGGCGGAATTATTACATTTCATTGGGCACCTTATTTGCTGGCGTCATAATTGTGACGGCAATGCAAAAAGGCGCGTGGGATTTCTCTGGGAAAAATTACTATGATTAAGAAACGCAACTCCGTCGTTGCGAGCCCATAGACCTCGCCAAGCTTTTGGTGCAGCTGCCAGCCGCGCAGCCTTCCCTTCAGTTTCGCTGATGTCCGCTATCGGAAAGCGCGAACAACCTCCCGAAGGACTTAGTTGGGTCGAAATAGGTCGCTGCGTGACGGGCGTAAAGCGTATGACTTTCGCCGCTCTAAGCCGTGTCGAGGCGCCCGAACGAGCGCTTGGACATTAGACTGTTCAAGTTCTGTCAACCCGCCAGTACGCGGGGCCTTGAACACTCCGCGGGCGCATTACTGCCTTCCAAGCTTACGACGAGGGTTCGATTCCCTTCACCCGCTCCAAGCGATTTCAATGACTTAGCGGAATTTCATAAGTTTCCTAAAATTGCTTTGGCGCAATTTCGGGCTGAATTCGGCTTATGCCAGCCCTTCTGGCGTTTTGAGGCCCTCTCTAGGTCATTGATTTCGTTTAAAGTGTATGCCCGTTTCAAATTTCAAACGGGCGTACATAAGTGCTCTGAGCTTACGACGAGAGTGCGAGACTATCGGTCATATCGTCGCACGCATCGTCACTTGGCGGATTGTTGCCCAAAGCGCCGATCCAGTTTCGAGAGCTGGCTTGTGAAGCCGTGCTTTTGCATTTCGGTGGTTGCAGCGTCGTGCATCTGGCTGAGCGTGACGACCATGCGAATTCGCCCGTCGGAGGTCGGAAAAAACTCGACCAGCATCGTGCTTTCATAGGGCTCCACGCCAGGCAGGAAGTCGATGATCTGCGTGAGCACCAGTCGATCATGGCGTCTAAACTCCGAGAAGGTTCCCCGGCAAGGCTGCGACACTGGATGTCCGCCGCCCTTCATGGCGGCCACCGCGTTCGACGTGTCCGCCACCATGTCATAGTACAGGGCGCCCCCGAGCCGAGCCTCAATCAAGTGTACATCAGCACGGAATTCTTTGGGTCCCCACCAGGATTCAAATCCATCTTTTGTCGTCCAGAGCGCCCACAGTTCTTCGATCGGCGCCGCGTACGTCCGCTCGATGACAATGCTTGATTCGATCTGGTTACTCATTTCCAAGTTTCCCTTTGCGGTTGCTGCCCGCCTGGCGGGCTTGGAGTGCGATGCCGAAGCGGTCGAGCCGCTCCTCCCATAGTTGTCGATATTTTCCCAGCCAAACATCGAGTTCGCGGAACCGGTCCGGCTTGAGCGAATAGAAGCGTCGCTGGCCATCAGGGCGCATGGCCACGAAGCCGGCCTCGTGCAAAATCCGCAAATGGCGGGACACGCCGGATTGGTGAATGCCGATCGCTTGGACAAGGTCGTTGACCTGCCGCTCGCCTTCCCTCAGCGCGTCGACGACGCGGCGGCGCGTCGGATCGGACAGGGTTTGGAAAGAATCAATCTGCATAAGCGTGTATATACATATACATGCATATATTGTCAATGCTAAAATGGTAATGTCGGGGCGAGCGCGTCGAGGCAGCGCGACTTATTTCAACGCCTCTTAGATAATCGAGCTCGATTATCGGCTCAGAACTTCTGAAGCACGCCTCGTAGATTCCTAGAACTCGTTTTGTGCCTTCGCTGACGTGGCGCGAAGACAGCGTTGAGCCTGCAATGCGGGTGAATGGAGAATATGTTCAAAATGGCTGGCGACGGCCGGGTTACAAACAATCAATGACCGCCCAACCTGCCGGTAATATTGGGCAGACTATTCTCAGGGGGGACTTGGCTGCCGCCGCTGCGGATGAGCAATTAGGATTCCCGTCTGGCCGGGTATCGATGATCAGATTCCCCGATCTGCCAGGTCGGCCCAAGATCATAACAGCGGTAAGCAATCCATTCAGTCACGGCGCGTGGGCGTACCGCACTCGCTTTGTTGATCGGGCTAACAATCACCTTGTTAATCCGGGCGCTTAAACTGCAACGCCGTTTTACGCTTGTCTTCGCATCACCGGCTAAGAACGTCACATTGCCGACCGGCGACCATCCGGTAAGGTCGCTTTTAATCGGCCGATCGACCGAGAGCATAGTCGTATTGCCCTTATAGGACCGGACAAGGGTCTCAGACCTGTCGTGCTGGGTTCGATAGGCGCCATCGACGCAATGAATGTCGGTAGGATGATGTTCAATGTCGCCGATCCCGATCCGCTCAGGATCAATGGAAACACGTGAGCAGGTATTGGCAGCAAGTTTACATCGAGGCCTGATTTTCCACCTCGCCTAAGCTTTCCCCGCGTACTCTCGATGCAAAGTTCGATACAACGCTGGCCGGGCAAGCTTGGTTCGACCTCAACTTGCATTCTCGACTTCCGGGGAATCTTGTCGTGAGGCGATGAGCCCGATCAGAACGGGCAAAACCAAAAGGACCATCGGAAATTGCAGGATCAGCCCCGCGATGATTGCGATCGCCAGCGGTTGCTGCATCGCCGATCCCTGGCCTATGGCAAAAGCCAGCGGAAGCAAGGTCAGAATCGCGGCCGATGTCGTCATGGCGATCGGCCGAAACCGGTTTCGGCTCGCCACGATGGCTGCTTCCGCCGCGGGCATTGTCTTGGAGACCACCTGGAATTCCGAGACGAAGAAGATCGCCATCTCGGTCGAGATGCCGATGATCATCGTCATGCCCATCATTGCCGTGATGTTGAGGTCGATCCCGGTCAGCCATAAAGCGGTGAACACGGCGGTCACGGAGAATAGCGACGTCGCCAGGATCACGCCGGCCAGGATAAAGCTTTCGTACAGCACCAGCAGGAGCAGGAACTCGCCGGCGGTGGCCGCCAGGAAGACTTTTGCCAAGCCGGCGAATGCGATCTGCTGCTGTTGGTAAAGGCCGCCCAGCGTATAGGTCATGCCCTGCTTCAAGACGCCTGTCTTGTCCAACTCGGTCTTTACGTCGGCGATGGTGGAACCCAGGTCGCGACCTTCTATGCGCGCCGTGACGGCGACCATGCGGGCGAGGTTTTCCCGGGTCAACTCCGGCTGCCCGGTCACTTTCGTGATGCTCGCGACACGGCCCAAAGGCACCAGATGCCCGTCCGGAGCGCGCAGTGACAGGTGACTGATATCGTCGTCATGCTTCCGCGCCGACGGCGGAAGCCAGACGCGCACGCCGACCATCTTCAGGGCCTGCGGAATCTCCGTCGCCACCGTACCGGCCAGATAGGCGTCGAGTTGTTTCGTGATGGTGTCGGCATCCAGGCCGTCGAGCGCAGCGGCGGCGGCATCGACCTTGATATCGATCGCGTCGCCGGCCGGAACGACGCCGTCCTTGACCTCGACCACGCCCTGGATCTTGCCGATGATATTGGCGACTTTCGCGGCCGTGGGTTCCAAGTCAGCCGGGTCGGCGGCGAACAGCTTGATTTCGATTGGCTGGGGCACGCCGGTAAGGTCGCCGACCAGATCCTCCATCAACTGTGCCAGCTCGATCTCGAAGCCAGGAACTTGTTGTTCGACGCGTCGGCGGATGTCCGTCATCACCTCGTCGATGGGGCGACGGGAACCTTCCTTTAGGCGGATGAAGAAATCCCCTGAATTGGCTTCCTGCAGGTCGCCGCCCAGCCCTGCGCCGATCCGAGCGGAATAGGTGGCAACATCGGGCGTCTCGCGGATGATTGCTTCGACCTGCGCCGTTTCCCGCGCGCTCTCAGCCAGGGATGTGCCGGGCGGTGTGCGGAAATCCAGCACGAAGCCGCCTTCGTCCATCGCCGGCATGAAGCCCGTGCCGACCTGAGTATAGGCGACGATGCCCAGGATCAGTAGAGGCGCCAGGACCGCGGCCATGATCCAAGGACGGTTGGATAGTCGCTCCAGTCCGGCGCCGTGCCAATCCTCAAACCGTCCGCGCCGCCCCGCCGCCGGATCGCGCCATGTCCGGAAATCAATGAACCTTTCGGCCAGAACCGGCACGGCGAACGCGGTCAGCAGATAGGAGATCGCAAGAGCAGATGCCATCGTGATCGACAGCGCCTTGAAGAACGCGCCGCTGACGCCGGTAAGCAATGCGAGCGGCGCGAACACGATAACCGTGGCCAGACTGGATCCGGTCAGCGGCGGCAGGAACTCTCGTGCCGCCGCCAGGACGCCGATGCGCGCCTCGCCATGCTTCTCGTCTTCTGTCGCACCGGCTCGTCGTACGATATGTTCTATCATCACGATCACGTCGTCGATGACGAGGCCGATGGCCGCGGCAAGGCCGCCTAACGTCATGATGTCGAAGCTTTCGCCCAGAAGGTCGAGTACCAGCACGGTTCCGGCCAGCACCGATGGGACGACGGTCAGCGCGATGGCGGTCGTGCGCCAGCTGCGCAGGAAGCCCAAGAGGACCAGGGCCGCCAGACCTAGGCCGATGAGGATGGCATCCCGCACGCTGCCGGCCGACTGGCTGACCAGCACGCTCTGGTCGTACCAGTTGCTGAGAATCACGCCCGGCGGGAACTGTCTCTGCATCGCCGCCAGCCTATCGCGCACTGCGCCGGCAATTTGTACGACATTGCCGCCGGGCTGTTCGTAGACGTCGAATAGCACCGAGACTTTGCCGTCGGCGAGAACACGGGTCCATTGCGGTGCCACGCCATCGATCGTCTCGGCGACATCTCCGACCGTAACGGCGCCAGTCGCGCTTGAACCGACCACGACCTTTCGCACATCTTCCAGCGTCGTCAGGCTGTTGTCCGACACCAGCAGGTACAGCTTGCTGCGATCCTCAATGCGACCGACCGCCGACAGCACATTGGCGGCGGTCAGACCCTTGGCCACATCGTCGAGGCTGAGTCCGTAAGTCGCCAGCCGGCGCGGGTCGACATAGACCTGGAACTCCTGCCGCGCGCCGCCGACGACTTCGATCCGCGCCACGCCGGCGATCGCCGACAGCTTGGGTACTAACGTGTATTGGGCGAAGTCGTATAGCGCAGTGGTGGTCTGCGTGTCCGACGTCAGACCGTAGGCGATGATCGGAAAGACGGTCGGATCCATGCGCCGGACCTGATAGTTGGTGCCCTGCGGCAGGCTGGGCAGGCTTTGCGCGATGGCGGAATCGACCAGCAGGGTGGAGGCGACCATGTCGCCGCCCCAATCGAACTGCACATCGATTTCAGCAGATCCGCGGCTCGACACAGAGCGAACCTCGCGCACGCCGGGCACGCGGCGCAGCTGCTCCTCCAGCGGCTGCGTCACCGACAGAACCATCTGCTCGGCCGGCCGGTCGCCGCTGTCGATATTGATGCGGATGCGAGGAAATGAGACCTGCGGGAACAGGCTGACCGGCAGTGAGGCCGCGGCGAACAGGCCCGCGGCGGCGATCGCCGCCAGTGCGAAGATGATCGACCGGCGATGCGCGCCGATGCGCTCGGCAAAACTCATTGGGATGTCTTGCCGCCTTCGGGGGAGGAAGCAGCCGCAGCCGCCTGATCGTGCGTGGCCATGCCGTCGTTCAGCTGGTAGTTGCCTGAAACGACGAGTTTCTTGCTGGCGTCGATCGGTCCGGCTACCGCCAACTGGCCACCGGCTGAACCGGCGATCTTGACATCCACGCGCATGGCTTTGCCGTTGACGACCTGAAAGACGTAGGGGCCATTGTCGTCCGTCAGGACTGCATCGCGTGGAACGATCCACCCAGCCACGGGCTCGGTCGCAATCGTCGCGCGTAGATGCGCGCCGGAGGCAAGCTTCCCACCTGCGCTGGACGCGGGCCTGACTACGACGGTGAACAAACCAGTCTTGGGGTCGGCCATGCCGCCGGTCGACACGACCGTGCCCTCGGCCGGCTGGGCGGGCGCGTCCAGATCGACGATCTTAACCGGCTGGCCAGCCTTGATCCGCCTGCGGTCCTCCGGACCGACGCCGAGGAGACCGTTGCTCGCGTCCGACGCGGAGATATCGAGCAGGGTGGCGCCTGGCTGCACATGGTCGCCGTTCGATATCGCGATGCTGGCTATGACGCCGCCTATCGGCGCATTCAGCGTTTCGACCCCGTGGGTGCCGCCTTCCGCGCGCCGGGCGGCGACGGTGGCCTCGGCGTCCGACATCGCCTTTTCAGCCTGCGCCAGCTGCGAGTTGGTCGCCAAGCGCTGGGCCAGCAGCTGCTGGGTACGTTTATATTCCCCCTGCGCCAGCTTCAGGTCTGATTGCGCCTGGGCGAAGGCAAGGGTGGCGGCGGGGTCGGCGCCAAGGTCGAGTAAAGGCTCACCCTTTGCCACCACCTGTCCCGCAACCACCCGCAGCCGCAATATCTGCGCGGCATGCAGTGAGGCGACTGCCAGCGACCCGGACGGCGCGGCCTGCACGATACCGTACGCGGTCACCGGCTGGTCCAATTTGCCCTGGATCGGGGTCATCGTTCCGACCAGCACGGACGGTCCTTCGTCGGCGGCGAACGCTGGTATTGCGCGAATCAGCAGCAGCAGGACGAGCCAGGGCCGTGACCGATTCATTTGGAAACTCCGGCTTCTTCTACAAGATTGTGCACGGTCGGCATGGCGATACCTGTCAGGGTGGCCAGTGCGACCTGCTCGTCCAGCAGGTTCTGCTCGATGGTTATGACTTCCTGTCGGCGGGTGAGCGCGGCATTGACCAGATCGGCATAGGACCGGGCGTCGATGAGCGCGATCGCATAAGCGGATTCCGCAGCCTGCGCCGCGCGGTCGGCCTCAGCCGCCGCTTCGCGTGTGTTGCCAAGCTGGCGCTGCAGCAAGACTTGGTCCGCCAACATCCCATGGATTTCCGCCACGTCGGTGGACAAGCGGCTGGCATATTCGGCGTGCAGCTTTTCCCGTGTGGCCTTCTCGATCGCGACATTGCCCTGATTGTGGTTGAAGATCGGCAAATCCATCGTGACGGTCGGTCCGAAGGTCCGCACGGCGCTGGTATCCTTGGCCCCTTCGCCCCCCAGGATCAGAGCAGGGAACTGTCCGAGAATCGCCGCGAAGTACCTCTCGTCCTGCGCGCCGTAGCCCAGCTTAAGTGCGATCAGATCGGGGCGCCGCGCCGGCAGGTCGTGCGCCAGCGCCTCGACGGCGGACGGATCGACGGCTGGGATAGGGACGACGGGGTCGATTTCGAGCTTCACCGAAGGGTCGAGACCGAGCAGCAGGTTCAGATCGCGCGAACCTGCCTGCGTTTTCACCTCCGCATCGGCCAATTGCTTTTCGACGTCGCCCAATGCCGCGAGGTCGGGAGCGGTGGCGGCAAGCGTCTGGTTGCCGTCATCGACGGCGCGTTTATCGCGATCGTATCGATCGGCCAGCAGGCGTTGCGCGTGGTGTATGACGGCAAGTAGTTGCCGCTGTTTCACGGCATCGATCGTCAGCATCCGAGCCTTGCCGATCACCTGCCATTCCTGCCACAGAAGGTCCGCCTCGGTCTGCCTCGCGCTAAGTTCTGCGGCTTTGCGATCGGCGGAAAAGGTGATCAGAGCGCGGATGTCCTCCGATAGACCGGCTGTCCATTGATCGACGGTTGCCGGACCCGCGCGCAAGAAGCCATACGAGCCACTGGCTTGGGGGTTCGGTAGTAGCCCAGCTTGGAGCACTTGCGCTTCGGCGATATCGCGGCTGCTGCGAGCCGCAACAAGGTCGGGATTGTTCTGAACGGCGAGGATGGCGATCGCATCGACCGAGAGCGGTTTCGACAAGTCGACTGCAGTATCGCCGCCGTTACGAAGCTCCTTTAAGTTAGCAGCAAGATGGGCTTGGGAATCGAGTGGCAGCGGCGAATAGGTCTCGCAGCCGGCAGAAACCAATAACGACGACAGCACAACGCCGCGCCAGATGCCGAATATTGTACGCATTGCGATGTGAGAGTGCCGGAAGGGCGATTGCAACGCTATGACCGTTACATTGTGATTTCGTAACCTTGGGGGGCCACTGGTTGCGCTCGCAGTCGCAACTGGACATTGTGCTGGTAGACGCTCTCTGTCGTCGCCTTGGAGGCCGAGTTGCGAATCTTGGTTATTGAAGACGATCTGGAGACTGCGACCTATCTCGTCGAAGGATTGAAAGAGGTTGGTCATAACGTGAGCGCCGTCCAAAGTGGCCGCGACGGTTTTTTTCTCGGCGCAAGTGAGGAATTCGACCTAGCCATAGTCGATCGTATGCTGCCCGAGATGGATGGATTGTCGATCGTCAGTGCGCTGCGGGCCGCGAAGATCGAGACGCCAGTCCTTTTCCTGACGACAATGTCCGGTGTCGATGACCGGGTCACCGGCCTCAACGCCGGAGCGGACGACTACCTGGTTAAGCCGTTTGCTTTCAGTGAACTGGTTGCACGTGTGGCCGCACTCGGGCGGCGTCCACGCAAGACCGCCGCCGAGACGAGTTTCAGAATCGCCGACCTTGAACTCGACTTATTGACCCGCACCGTGCACCGCGCGGGACGGGAGATCACACTCCAACCACGCGAGTTCAGCTTGCTGGAGTTTCTGATGCGCCATGCCGGCCATGTTGTAACCCGCACGATGCTGCTGGAAAACGTGTGGGATTACCATTTCGACCCGCGCACCAATATCGTTGAATCGCATCTCAGCCGGCTTCGGACCAAAGTCGATAAGGGATATAGCGTCGAGCTGATCCATACCGTGCGCGGCTCCGGGTATTGTCTGCGTGCCTAACTTCTTCCGGACCTGGAGTTTCCGCCTTACGCTGCTTTACGGGGGGTTGTTCGCGGTTTCTGTCCTTGTATTGTTCGGGATCATCTACTGGTCGGCGCTCGGCTACGCGGCCAAGGACGAATCGGACGAAAACAACGTCGAGTTTCAGGCGATCGTCGATGAGTCGGCCTTGGCTGGGACCGCGCAGTTGCCACGGATTCTCGAAAACCACATCCGCCAGCGTGCCGGCACGTCGTCTGCCTATCTGCTGGAAGACAGCCAATTCAAAAAGATCGCTGGCAACATCGATCCGATACCATGGCGTGACGGGTCCTTCGCCATTGCGCCGAGGTTAGATGGCAAGAATCGCAAACTGACGGCGCATTTTTACCGGATGCCGGACGGCAGCTATCTTCTGATCGGACAGGACAGCCCGCCGCTCAGGGAGATGAAGGAACTGGTAGCGCGCGCGTTCGGTGTCAGCGCGGCGGCAACTCTCATTTTAGCTCTCATCGGCGGAGGGGTGATGAGCGCCAGTGTCCTGCGGCGTGTAGAATCCGTGGCTCGCACCAGCAGGGCAATCGTCGGTGGGGATCTATCGCAGCGCGTTCCCTTGCGCGGCGGCGACGATGAGTTCGATCACCTGGCGGCCAGCGTAAATGCCATGCTGGATCGCATCGAAGATCTCATGCGAACCATGCGTCAGGTATCGAACGACGTAGCCCACGATCTGCGTACGCCACTCACGCGCCTTCGCCAACGGCTTGAACTGGCGAGGCGACAGAATCTGTCTGTCGCGCAGCTGCACGAGACCCTGGACGGGTCGATGAAGCAGATAGACCACATTCTCGAAACCTTCGGCGCTCTATTGCGCATCGCGCAAATCGAGGCCGGGCAAAGTACGGCGGCATACAGGCCGATAGACCTATCCGCTCTTTTGGTTCGCATCGCCGACGATTTTGCTCCATCGGCGGAGGATCGGGGGCAGGTGATTCAAACCGATATTCCTATGGACCTGGCAATCGACGCCGATCGGGAATTGATCACCCAGATGATGGTGAATCTTGTCGAGAACGCCATGCGCCATTCGCCGGCCGGCGCCCGTATCTCTTTGTCCGCCAGAGAAGGGGAGACGGTGTCGATCATCATATCGGACACCGGGCCCGGCATTCCGCCAGCCGAGAGAGAAAAGGTCTTTCGCCCGTTCTATCGCCTGGAAAGCAGCCGAACGACCGAGGGCAGCGGTTTAGGTCTCAGCCTCGTTGCCGCGATCGCAAATCAGCACGGGGCAACATTGGAGTTGCACGACGCCAATCCCGGGCTGCAGGTGACGATCTCATTTCCCGTTTGGCCACAAGCGGGTCATAGCTAACTGTTGAGGTGTGGGCGGGAGAGCACCTATTCTGCGTCCTCCCACCCTGGTTCCTCATTTTGTCGGATCCAGGAACAGCAGTTTCACCGACCCCGGCTTCACCACATAGTGGCCGCGATCAGAGGCCGGAAGCGCGTCGTTGACGGTGAAATCGGCGGCAACAGTGTAGATTCGCCCGGTTTTCTGATTGAGCGCCATCGTGCGCGCGCTGAATTGTGTCTGAGAAGCCGGGAGCGCTTCAAAGGCACCGGGCGATTTCTCGACGACGACCGAGAGGGTTCCATCACGGTTCGAACTGAATGCCAGTCCGCGGCTTGTGTCAAACTCCGCGAAATCGGTACCTTCGCCGATTGGCAGGGTCGCAACCACGGTGCCGTTCGTGGCATTCATAACGACCATGCGCTTATTCGCACAACTGGCGAATAAGCGCATGTGCGGCCGGTCGATCGCTAGTCCGTGAGGTGTCGTACACCCGGTCAGCGGCCAATGCGCGTCCACGGTGTTCGAGGTGAGGTCCATCCGGACAATCTCGTTGTTCTTTTCGCCATCGACATAAAATTTGCCGGCCTCGTCCGAAACGCCGAATTCAAGACCGCCGCCCCCGGGAATTGTCGCAACCACAGTATCGGTCTTGGGGTCGATCACCGTAACCTTCGCCGAATCGCCATCGACCACCAGGACGTGATTGCTCTTAGGATCGAAAACGATGCCGTCGGCGTCCGGTTCGGCCTTGATGCGGTCGATCACTTTGAGGGTCTGCAGGTTGAAAACCGCGACTTCCCCGGCCTTTCCGTCATCCGCATACCCTTTGTTGAACGCATGCACGGTGGCGATGCCGTGCGTTGCCCCACCGATTTCGATTGTTCCCAGGACGGCGCCACTGGTGCCGTCTGCAACGGTGACGTTCGCGCCATGGGCCACGTAAACGCGGTCTTGAACGGGATCGAATACGACATAGTCCCAGCGATCTGGCATGCCTATGGGAACGGTTTTGACGACATCGTAGTGGGCGGTCGTCTGTGCCGTCGCTTGGACGGGCACGCAAACCGCGCCCAATAAGCCGGCATAGAGGGCAAATCGCGTTATCATCAAAATACTCCCAATTTGGGCTACTCCAGCGAAATGCCGGGCAAGTCACCATATCGGAAACCGCGTTACGCCACCGTCACCAAAACATTGATTTTCCCCAATGTTAGCGATGAGCAGCAGCAAAGCGTACCTCTGCTGACACACGCAATTAAAGAAGTTTGGCTAAATCAACGGTGACCGCAGGAAAATAAAAAATCGCGCGTAATCGGACTCCCCGTTTCGGGAACTCTGCATATATTTGTTTCATTAAGGTTAAAAACCTGAACACCAAAAGAACAGGTTAACAAATGACAATATAAAACGTGTTGCAGCGCACTCGAGGCGCTGCCTAGGTTCGCGCGGTCAACGACATGGCGCAAACCTGGAGCGTGAAATGATGTCTTCCCGTAGCGTACGGCACCGGCTGCTGAGTTCTTCATCCCTGCGGGCGATTGCAATTCCGCTCCTTGCCGCCATGCCGCTCGCCATAGGTGCGGGAAGCGCGTGGGGCCAACAGCCGACCGATCTTGGGACGGTACAGTCGATGGCTTCAGGGGCAGGCGATTACTCGACACCGGACTCCGCGCCCTACCAGGCGCCGACCAAGGCGCCGCTCGACGCGATACAGCCCACGTCGGTGGTCAGCCAGCAATTCATCCAGAACAACATCCCGCTGACCGCCAACTATGACGAAATGATCCAGATCGCGCCCAGCGTGTACGGGATTGCGCCGAACGGCCCCGGCTTGGCGGAAAATCAGCTGCTCAGCATCCGCGGCTTCCAGGATGGCCAGTTCAACGTCACGTTCGATGGGATTCCGTGGGGCGACTCGAACGACTTCACGCACCATTCGACATCGTATTTCATGGCGCATGACATGGGTGATATTTCGGTGGATCGCGGTCCTGGAACGGCCGCGACGATCGGCAATGCGACTTTTGGCGGTACTGTCGGCAGCAATTCGAAAGATCCTTCGGCTACCTTCGGGCTGACGCCCTATGTCAGCTTCGGGAGCTTTAACACGAGGTTATATGGTCTCGAAGTCGACACCGGGACGATTGCCGAAACCGGCGGTACTCGTGCCTTCTTCGACGGCGAGGGAACAACCAGCGATGGCTATCTGAGCAACCTGGGGCAGGTCCGCAAGAATTTTTTCGGCAAGATAGAACAGCCCCTCGGCGACAATACAGTTCTGACCATTGTCGGGATGTATAACGACGTGCAGCAAAATATCTCGCTCGGTTCGACCGCGGCGCAGATCGCGGAATTCGGCCCGAACTATGGTCTGAATCGCAACCCGCATAGCCAGGCGTTTTACGGCTTCAATGAAGATCTCATCCACACGGACTTCGAATATATCGGTGCGAAATCGATCTTCGATGACGGCTGGACGCTGGACGGCAAGGTCTACAACTATGCTTATTACCATCGCGGCACGAACGGAGAGGACCCGAACGGCGAGACCCCCATCGGAACTGTCGTGGGTGGCGTGGCGCTAGCGAACGACGTTCCAGGTCAGCTCCTGCAGAACGACTACCGATCCTACGGCGTGGTTGCCAACGCCATGAAGGATTTCGGGTTCATCGACGTCAAAACCGGACTTTGGTTTGATCACCAAATCAACAGCCGGAGTCTCTTCGAAGTCGATTTCAGCGATAACAATGCGCTTAATTTCAGCGGCTTCGGGACCGTAGGCGCGACTGACCGTGAGTTGCACCAATCTCTCGATACTGTGCAGCCTTATCTTCAGGTGGATGTGAAGCCGTTGCCGGGTCTCACGATAAGCCCCGGTATCCGCTACGTGAACTTCAATCGTGACGTCAATGCGCAGGTCAACGTGAAGACTGGCGCTGCGCAAAGATACAGCACCGATTTCGACGCTGTGCTGCCCTCTCTGTTGATCCATTACGACATCACGCCAAACTGGAGCGCCTATATCCAGACTGCCGAGGGGTTTCTCGCCCCGAACGAAAACTTCTTCACGACCAACAATCCCAAGGCGACTAAGCTCAATCCACAGCAGAGCTGGAATTATCAGATAGGGACTGCCTGGCAGAGCAAGGAACTAACGCTGTCGTTTGATGGGTATTACATCGATTTTTCCAATCTGATCCAAAGCAACACGGTCGGCGGAATCACGACCTACTTCAACCAAGGCGGCGTGATTTATAAAGGTATTGAAGCCGAGGCGACCTACTATGTCGGCGAAGG
Organism: Alphaproteobacteria bacterium; assembly: GCA_965276835.1. Taxonomy (GTDB): domain Bacteria; phylum Pseudomonadota; class Alphaproteobacteria; order BOG-932; family Roseiterribacteraceae; genus BOG-932. The sequence continues at coordinate 3,491,944 of OZ255631.1, read as the reverse complement.
CTTCAGTCTCTATGCCAACGGCAGCGTAAACAGCGCTAAGGATAAGCAGACCGGCCTTTGGATCGCCAACGCGCCGGCAGCCACCGCGGCAGCCGGCGTCATCTACAACCAGGACGGCTGGTACGGGTCGGTGCTCGATAAATGGGTCGGTAGCCGCTACGGCAATCCCGACCAGACCCAAGGGCTGAGCCCATACAACACGCTGGATCTCGCGGTTGGCTACACGACGAAGGAAACGATGTTCGGCTGGCTTCCGCCCAGCTCGATCAAGGTTGAACTCAACAACGTCACCGACAACACAAAGATCTATGGGCTTGCAGGCTCCACCGTTGCGGCTGGAACGCCGCTCTATTGGACCATTCCAGGCCGCAGCGTCTTTGCATCGTATAGCGTGACCTTCGGCCCGGTTGCCGTGGAAGAGCCCGCAGCCACGACCGCCTACGTGCCGCCGCCCGTTCAGGCTCCGGCTATGCCCAAGAGCTATCTCGTGTTCTTCGACTTCAACAAGTCCGATCTAACTCCGCAGGCGACGCAGATTGTCGATACCGCGGCCAGGAACGCGGGCGCCGGAAAGGTGACCCAACTGACTGTCACCGGCCACACAGACACCGTCGGTTCGGATGCCTACAACATGCGCCTCAGCCGTCGTCGTGCGGAATCGGTTGCGGCTGAGCTCGAGAAGGACGGCGTTGCATCGTCTGAAATCGAGATCGTCGCCAAGGGCAAACGCGACCTACTGGTCCCGACCAAGGACGGTGTTCGCGAACCGCAGAACCGGCGAGTGCAGATCGTGTTCGAGGGTTCAGGCTTGAATAGCTGAGGCCTGGAGTGCGAACGGCCGCATTGGAGAAATTCGACACAGCGAATCCGGCACGTTACGGCGTGCCGGATTCCGAACTGCCCGTATCCCCGGCGCGGGTGCCGGCTGTGTTCTCGAACATCGCGTTCGTCGAAAATGGCAATACGGGTCGCACCCGCCAGCGGGCATTGGCCTGCTGCGCTGCGGCTATTCTGGAATTCCTGCTTTTAGCTGTCATCTGGTCAGTAGAGCGCCAGCCTGCACGGCAGCCGGACGTGGACACTGCGGCGATCGAAATGGTGCAGGCGCCGCAAGAGCCGCTCCCTCGACCACCGGTCCCGCAAAAGATCGAACTGCCGACGCTAAAGCCGGTGCCGATACGGTCAATCCCGCGCATGCGGATGGCAATGGATCGACCGACGACGGTCCCCGCCCCGCAAATGGCCGCGCCGGTAACTCAAACGCCACCTTCGCCGCCCCCGCCTGCATCGGCAAGCGCAGAAGCGATCGATCGTTTCGATGCGCAGGTGCGCGCCGCCATACAGGCGGCAATCATTTATCCGCCAACAGCGAGGATGATGAAGCAGCAGGGGCGAACCAAGGTTGCCTTCAGACTGGTACAGGGTCACGCAGAAAATCCGCATATTCTGCAGTCGAGCGGGATTCCGGCAATTGATGCGGCAGCCATCGCCGCAGTCCGCGATGCTGCCTATCCGGCGCCCGCAGCAGAGTTGACCAGCAAGGCACTCGAGTTTGCTGTTTTCGTGGAATTCAATCTGTCGATTCGCTGACCTGTTTGTGATTGTGTTTTTGGGCGATTAATTCAACGTCCAATCACATGCGCAGGCAGATTCGTGAAGATCGGGCACGACGCCGCTGCCTAGCATCAAGATCGACGTCGATAAATTACCCTACGCGGTTCAAACCATCAGGTCGCCCGGTCTCATGCGAGACGGTGCCGCGAGCATTATCACGTCGCTGAAGAACCAATTGGGCAGCGTGAATATCAATGACAATCTGGACGACCCATTCAGCCGAATATTCTCTTTCGCGGTTTCGAAGCGTCCCCCGTTCTGGGAACGCGGGAAGGGCTCGCGGTCTATCAGAATGGTGTGCGCATCAACGAGGCGTTCGGCGACAACCTCAATTAGGATCTCTTTCCCGATGTGTCGATCGACCGTGTCGACGTCGTCGGTTCTAACCCCGTCGACGGCGGCGAGGCTGAGATATCAGGCTCCTGGGGACGTCAGGGCTCCATTGAGTGCGGCTGGAACAACGGGACTGGGACGCCTATATCGCCACCAGGGCTCTCGAGGATGATGGCTGGCGTGTGCTTTCGCCAGATTCGCTGAAGCAGCTTTATTCCGATTTGAGTTATCGCAGCGATGCCCTGACCGCCGATCTGAGCTTCACCGGTGCGAATAATCGGTTTTCAGGAGAGTCGCCGTCGCCGGTTCAGGAGCTCGCGATCGATCGCTTGTTGATCTTTACCGGCCCTTGAGCGAACACGCCCGGCTTAGTTGGGCGCGAGCGGCAGAGCGTTACAATTGCTAGTCGCAACAGGCGTTCCTGTGAATCGGGCGCGAATCCATGCGACGGCCTCTTCATTACCCTCCTCGACCACCGATTCATGGTCGGCAGTGGGAAAAATTCGGTACTGTAGCTGGTTCCCGCTCTTGCACAGCTTGCGAGCGACGACATCTGTCGTGGCCTTCGGCACGGTGACGTCCGCGCCGCCCTGCATGATATAAGTGGGAGCGGCAATGCGGACGATGCCCGGGTCGTTCGCCGCAGCCAGTTTCAAGATGGCTGACAGATTGGCCTTGGGCAGGAACTGATCCTTCGGGATGGCGGTCGCCCAATACCCTTTCATCAACGCTGGTGTCACGCATTCTTGACGGGTCAGCGGCAGTTGCGCGAGCGCCTCCGCCGTCAGAATCCGACTGAGATCGATTTTGGGGTGGTTGGAGGCGGCCGATTGCAGGAAATACATCGCATAGATCAGCACGCCTGACGGCTTAGGCTCCGTCGTCATAGCCTGGATACGATCCTTCATGGCCGACGCGGGGGCGAAAGCGACATCGCCTAGCAGCGCAAGCTCCGGCACATAAGACGGTCCGACCTGGGCTGTGAATAGATCGGCCTGTCCTCCCTCGGAGTGCCCCATGACGACGTAGCGCGCGCCGATTTGCGGATCGATCTCGCGGGCAGCGCGCATGATATCCAGCGCGCCCCGCGCCTCCGCTTCGCCCTGCAGGAATGGATGGATGGCGCCGCCGGTCACGCCGAGCCCTTGAAAGTCGCTGAAGACTACCGCGTAGCCCTGCTTGACGAAGCGATCCAATCGCGTGCGGCTGGCGGCGAGATAAGAGCGTTCTGTGCTGTCCGGCGTGTCGAGCGAAGGAGCGCATGGGGGCGCGATTCCCGTGGTCCCGTGCGTCCAGGTGATCAGCGGCCAGCCACCGGGGGGCGGAGCCCCCTGCGGAATGGACACCGTACCGGAAACGGCGACCGGTTTGCCGTCCGCCGTCGACGATTGATACAACACCAGTAGATTGCGCGCTGCGCTTGGCATGGCGACCGCTGCTGGCGCATCCCGCACCCAAATTGCCGTTCCGTGTTCGGCCTGGGACAACGGCGAGGGCGGGACATAGAATGCCGCACCCGCCGGGCCATCAGGCACAGAGGAAGCTGCGAGGCTCGGAGCGGCAGCTAGGCAAAAAGCTAAGGCAACGCGCCCCGTGGATCTAAAACGCCGATTCATGTTGCCCTTGGCTCGAAGATTCATTCGCGTGCGCATACTGTGTCCTATTGGGCCCGCCAGACATTTATATCAATGGCGTGGCCCGCTTGAATTCCACCGGCTCCAAACCGTAAATCCGCGCCAATGGGGCGCCGAGGTGCAATCGACCTCCGAAATCGTGATCGCTCTGCCGGTACAGGGCGTGCTCCAGGTTCTTCCGGTGCTCGAGCAAGTGCGCCCGCAACTCGAACAGGCGGACAGCACCAAGGCATAGTTGGGGGAAGCCGGGATGCAAGCTGTGCGCGGCCGTTCGCTGAATATCAGCGATTGAAGACTGCTGCCAGTTTGATGTTAAGAAAAGGCGTCTTGTTCAAACGGCATCGGTTCGCTCTCTCGATATTGTCCGGCCAGCACCATATGCGGAAGGTGGAGATGGGCAATGGAATCAACGACTGACCGTCGCCACGGCAGTCATCATCACGGAGGTTTGCGATGTCGCTTCAATTGGGTCAGACGGCCCCGGATTTCGAACAGGACAGCACGCAGGGCAAGATCCGCTTCCACGAATGGCTGGGCAATTCATGGGGCATCCTGTTTAGCCATCCCAAGGATTTCACGCCCGTTTGCACGACCGAGTTGGGCGAGGTCGCCCGGCTGAAGCCGGAATGGGACAGGCGCGGTATCAAGCCGATCGGCTTGTCGGTCGATCCCGTCGATTCGCACGAAGCCTGGGCCGGCGACATCGCCGAGACGCAAGGCCATGCGCTCAACTATCCGTTGCTTGCCGACGCCGACTACAAAGTGTCGAAGCTTTACGACATGATCCATCCGGAGGCCGACGCGAAACTGACCGTGCGCTCGGTCTTCGTCATCGATCCAGCCAAGAAAATTCGTCTGATCTTGGTTTATCCGCCAAGCGCGGGGCGCAATTTCGTGGAAATCCTGCGGGTTATCGACAGCCTTCAGCTGACCGACAATCAAAAGGTCGCGACGCCGGTGAATTGGCAGCCCGGCCAGCCTGCCATCATCGTTCCCAGCCTGTCCAACGAGGAAGCCAAACAGCGCTTCCCGCAAGGCTGGAAGGAACTGAAGCCCTATCTGCGCATCGTGGATTTATAAGCCGTTCGAGGGCGCCCAAGCGAGCCGAGGGCGCCCGAACGACGCACGCCATGGTGGTTGCGTTGCCAACTCTGTCTCAGGCGGAAGGCCATGCGTCCTCTCAATGTCATGATGTTGGTTGGTGGACTGGCGGTATCTGGGGGATTCTGTTCCGCCGCTGAGCCAACGCAATCCAACGTTGGTCCGTGCGTCGATGTGCAGGTCGGCAATGAACATGTGTCCGACCTTGACTGCATCAATCAGAAATTGCGGACCTGAGTATGCGATCCCAATCTCAATCCGGCCCACAACTGGGCGCGCCGGTCGGCGCGGGGTCGTCCACGACGCAGACCGGCACAGCCAATCAAGCGGCTGCCCAGCAAATGATGGGCGATGCTTTTGGAAAATCGGCGCAAGCTCAGCGGCCGCATCCGACCTATGTCAGCCCGCTGGCCGGAGTTCACGTCACTCACTGATCCGCCCGTTCGGCGACATAGTTTTGTGCGTCGCAATAACTATGCCGCCTTGTCACATAACCGTAACAACATGGCGGTATCTATCGCCCGCGGTCGTGGGTCGGATGATCCGCGAAGACAGATCTGTCGGCTGACGGGTCTGATTGCGGCGGGGACCACGTGGGCGTTTGGGCCAGGATACGGCGAGGATGCGTTTTGGGTTTGTGTATCGGCGCGTTGAGCGTCGGCGCACAGGCTAAGGAAGAAGAGTCGGCGAAAACCGCGCAACCGGCGACGGCTGCGGATCCGAATGCCCATCATTTCGACATTCTGGAATATGTCGTGGACGGCAACACCGTGCTCGCGGTGCCGGAAATCGAGGAGGCGGTTTATCCGTTCCTGGGCGAGAACCGCACGGCGGACGATGTCGATCGTGCCCGCAAGGCCCTGGAAGATGTCTATCAGAATAAAGGCTTTCAGACGGTCCAAGTCTCCATCCCGCAGCAGGGCGTGGATGACGGAATCGTCCATCTGCAGGTCGCGGAAAACCCTGTCGGGCGGCTGCGGGTTGTCGATTCGAAATATCACCTGCCAAGCCAGATCAAGGACACCGCCCCGTCGCTCGCCGAGGGCAAGGTGGTGAACATGAACGATGTCCAGAAGGACATCACGGCGCTGAACCAGCAGGCCGACATGAAGGTCACGCCGCAGTTGAAAGCCGGCAAGGCGCCGGGCACGGTCGACGTCAATCTCGAGGTCGAGGACACGTTGCCGCTCCACGCCAGCCTTGAGCTCAACAACCAATATAATCAGGCCACGCAGCCGCTGCGTGTGATCGGTTCGGTCAGCTACAATAATCTATGGGGGGTCGGTGATAGTATCTCCGCCTCCTATCAGACCGCTCCGCAGAAGCCGAGCGACGCCAAGGTATTCTCCGGCACCTATCTGTCGCATATCCCGGATTCGTCGGTCAGCATCTTGGCCTATGGCGTCGCGTCCGACAGCGACGTCGCGGCGCTGGCCGGCACGGATGTGATCGGGCGGGGGAATATCGCAGGCGTTCGCGCCATCGTCAGCCTGCCGGACACCGGCAATTATTTTTCGTCGATCACGGCGGGTGTCGATCGCAAGGATTTGACGCAGAATGTCGTCACCGGCGGCCTCCCGTCCAACGCGCCCGTTCTCTATTATCCGGTCACGCTCGCCTATCATGGCGCCGCGATCGATGGCGATCCGAAGGCGGGCGGGACGGAAACCGATCTCGACGCCTCATTCAATTTCGCCGTTCAGGGATTGGGCAGCGGCAGCGAGAAATTCGATCCGCAGCGGTTCAACGCACTGAAAAGCTATTTCTATTTTAAGGCTGGAGTCAGCCGCATCCAGCCATTGCCTTACGGCATGATCCTCTACGCCAAGGTCGATGGCCAGATGACCGGCGACAGCCTGCTCAGCAGCGAGCAACTCTCGGCCGGTGGCGAGAGCAGCGTGCGCGGCTATCTGGAGGCGGAACGCATCGGCGACTATGGCGCGCGTTCGACGCTTGAACTGCGCAGCCCCTCGTTCGGCGCCCATATTTCACCGTCGATCAACGAGTGGCGGGTAATCGCCTTTGCCGACAGCGCCGCCCTATGGCTGCGCAATCCGCTCGCCGGCGAAGCGCCGTCTTACACGCTGATGGGCGTCGGTGTTGGAACGCGCCTGATCGCGTTCGACGATTTCAACGCCGGCTTCGACGTCGCCTTTCCGCTGCTGCGTGGTACGGTCAGCAAGGCCGACCGCGTGCGCGTCCACTTCCGGGTCTCGTCGGGGTTTTGACAATGAAAATGAAGCGTCCCCACCTGCCGCTTTCGAAGCTGGTCCTGGGCCTCACGGTCCTTGTTCTGCTCACGATCTCCGGCAGCGCCAAGGCCTGGTGGGACGGCAACTGGTCCTATCGCAAACAGATCACTGTCGATGCCGGACCAAAGGGCGGCGCCCTCCCCGGGGATGCGGGGCGCATTCCGCTGCTGATCCGCCTGCATGACGGCAATTTCAAGTTTACCGACGCCAAAGATGACGGCAGCGACATCCGCTTCATCGCCGGCGACGACAAGACGCCGCTCAAATTCCATCTCGACATGTATGACGGCCTTCTCGGCGTTGCGCTGATCTGGGTCGACCTGCCCTCGGTGCCGGCCGGCCAGACGACCGATATCTATATGTACTGGGGCAACGCCAACGCGCCGATCGGCGGGGATCCGAAAGGCACATACGATTCGGATACGGCGCTGGTCTATCATTTCAGTGAGAAGGATGCCGCGCCGCACGACCAGACCGCGAACGCCAACAATGCGGCGGTGGCGGTCAAGTCGATCGATACCGGCATGATTGGACGCGGCATTCACCTGGATGGCGCTTCGCCCGTTACCCTGCCGGCGTCGCCGTCGCTCGCCGTGCTCGCCGGCGGGCAGTTCACTTGGTCTGCCTGGGTCAAGTTCGATACGCCGCAGGCCGACGCCGTGCTGTTCTCGAAAAGCGATCCCGCCGGCGGTGCGCTGGTCATCGGGATGGCGCAGGGCACTCCTTATGCCGCCGTGACGTCAGCTGGCGCGACCGTGCGCGCGGCGGCGACAGTGCCGGTTTCGGCGGCCGCCTGGCATCATATCGCGGTGACCGCCTCGGACCACGTCACGCTGTATGTCGATGGCAAGCCAGCCGGTACGGCTGCGGCGACGCTGCCCTCGTTGTCGGGTCCCGGCATCATTGGTGGCGGCGCAGCTGCGGCTCCGGCTGCCGCCGCGCCTGCTGGCGCTGCCCCGGCTCCGGTCGCGTCTTCCGCTCCCGGCTTCATCGGCGACATGGACGAGTTGGAACTGTTCAAGCTCGCCCGCCCTGCCGGTTTCATTGCCGCCGCCGCCGCATCCCAAGGGCCGGACGCGGCAATGGTGGTGTATGGCGCGGACGAAGAAAACGCCGGCATGTCCGGCGGTTATTTCGGAGTGATCCTGCGTTCCGTGACGATCGACGGATGGGTGGTGATCGGCATTCTCGGTGTGATGATGGCGGTCTCGGTCACCGTCATGGTCAACAAGGCGATCTACATCGCCCGTGTTGCCCGTGCCAATGCGCCGTTCCTCGATCTGTTCGGCCGCTACGGCGCGGACGCCGATGCCTTGCGCGAACAGCTTCGCGCCTATAACGGTCCCAGCTTGGACCGATCGCCGGCGCACAGGATCTATCTTGCCAGCGAGGAAGAGCTGGCCCGCCGCACAGCCGGGATGCGCAGCCGCTATCTGATCCTGTCGTCGCAGGCGGTCGATACGCTGCGCGCCAATCTCGACCGGGTGTCGGTCAAGGAAACCGAGCGTCTCAATTCGCTGATCGTGCTGCTGACCATCGCGATTTCCGGCGGCCCGTTCCTGGGCCTGCTGGGTACGGTCGTCGGCGTCATGATTACCTTCGCGGCCATCGCGGCGTCGGGTGACGTGAACGTCAACGCGATCGCGCCCGGCATCGCTGCCGCGCTGGTGGCGACCGTCGCCGGCCTGGCCGTCGCGATCCCGGCCCTGTTTGGCTACAACTATCTGATTGCACGCATCAAAGACGTCACGACCGAGATGCACGGGTTCACCGAAGAACTCGTGACCCGGATTGCCGAGACGTATGCGCAGCACAACGATCCCGAAAAGCTGGCGGCGGAGTGACTCCATGAAAGTCCAAGAAGCCAAACCTTATGACGACATCAACATCACGCCGATGTTGGACCTGGCCTATGTGCTGCTGGTCATCTTCATCATCATGACGACTGCCTCGGTACAGGGCATCAAAGTCAACCTGCCCAAGGCAAGCGACACGCCAAGCCTGGCCAAGCCCAAGACCAAGGCGATCACGATCAACAGCGAAGGCAAGATCTTCTTCGACACCTATCCGGTGACGATGGACGAGCTGGAACAAAAGATGACCCAGCAAAAGGCGATCGATCCGGACACGCCCTACGTGATCAAGGGTGACGGCGAAGTTCAGTACAAGGTCGTGGTCGATGTACTGGCGCTGATGGGCAAGCTGGACATTACGCAGCTTGGCCTCGTGACGCAGAGGCTGGTGAAATGACCCCACAACCGCCAGAGCACCAAGCGCCGAAGAAAAACCACAAGCGCGACTATCGCGTCGCGATCATCGTCGGCGTCATCCTGCTGGCCGCCGGTTATGGCATCGCCAGTGTCGTCAGCGGTGGCGAGGCGCCGCGCAAGCGCGTGATGGAAACGGTGGCGATCAAGATTTTGCCGCCGCCTCCGCCGCCGAAAACCGAACCTCCACCGCCTCCGCCCAAGATGGTTGAGCCGCCGAAGATGCAGCCGCCGATGGACAAGCCGCCGGACGAGCCGAAACCGGCCGATGCGCCGCCACCGGGGCCGCTCGCGCTGGATGCCAAGGACGGGGCGGGCAGCGATTCTTTCGGCCTCGGTGGCAAGCCGGGCGGCGCGGACTTCACCGGCGGTGGCGGCGGTTCACGTTTCGGTCGTTACGGCTCCGCCGTCAGCGCGCAGATCAAACGCTGGTTGGCGGAAAACGAAAAACTGGCGGGCGCAAAATATCGCGGCACCGTGAAGATTTGGTTGGCGGCCTCAGGCGCGGTCAGTCGCGTGGAGATTTTGCACGGCACGGGTAACTCGGATCTCGATGGTCGCATACAGCAGGCGATTGCGTCGATGCCGGCTGTCCCCGAAGCGCCGCCGTCCGATCTGCCGGCAATGATCGTTCGGATCGATGCGCCGGGCAGCACCTGAACCACGAACAACCGGCCGGCAGGATGCGCCGGCTAAACAAGGCGATGCCAGCGATGCATAAAAAATGGTCGGAGGACCGCGTGCTCAGATTGTCGAGACCGGCGGCGCGTTGGCTGTTGGCCACCGCTCTGATTATGACCGGCCATCAGGCCCTGGCGCAGGCCGCCGCGGCCAAGGAAAAGAAGCCTGCCGCACAACCTGCCGCTGCTCAGGCGCATGCCGCGCAGACGCCGTCATCCTCGGTCGTCATTAATCTGATCCGCCTTCTGGTTCAGGAAGGCGTCCTTACCCAGGACAAGGCGAATACGCTGATTCGCCAGGCGGAGGACGAAGCCGCCGCCGCTGCGCGGGGCCAGACCGGGGTGAACAAGCAACCTGCGGTCGCTCCGAAGGCGGTTGCCTCGGCGGGCGCGCCGCCCAGCGTTCGCGTTCCTTATATTCCTGAGATCGTCCGCAAGCAGATCCGCGACGAGGTCAAGCAAGAGGTGCTGCAGGAGGCTAAGGCCGAGAATTGGGCAGCGCCGAACCAGATCCCGGAATGGACGCAGAAGATCAGATTGTCCGGCGATTTCCGCGCGCGGTACGAGTGGGATGTATTCGACAAGCGTAATTCGCCGTTCTTCATCAATTTCCCCACCCTTAACGCCGGTGCGCCGTTCGATCTCAACAACAGTGCCGGAACACCGCCACCACAGCTGGATACGACGGCCGACCGCCAGCGTATGCGCGAACGTTTCCGCCTCGGTATCGATGCCGATATCGACGATAATTTCCAAGCCGGGCTGCGGCTCGCAACCGGCAACACGACGAACCCGACCAGCACAAATCTGACATTGGGCAATTCGTTGGCGAATGACAGTTTCGATTTGGATCGCGCGTTTTTGCGTTACAGCCCTGCGTCATGGCTGACTGTCACCGTGGGCCGTTTCGCTGATCCGTGGTTCTCCACCGACCTGGTGTGGGATGACGACGTCAATTTCGACGGCGCAGTCGTGCAGATGTCCCAACGCTTCGGGGAGCAGTGGACGCCATTCCTTACATTTGGCGCACTGCCGATCGCCAATACGCCGTTCAATTTTCCGGACAACACCAGCGACAAGAGCAACAGCCGCGACGTCTGGCTCTATGCTGCGCAAACCGGCGTCGATTGGCGCCCCAGCCACGACTACGACCTGAAGGTCGGCCTGGCTTATTATTATTACGACCACCTTCAGGGCGAACAGTCGCTCCCATGTACCGCGCCGACCTCGGCCGATCCGTGCAGCACCGACAACACGCGTCCGCTGTTCATGCAGCAGGGAAATACGTTGTTCGCGATCCGTAATCTGGTGAATACGGGTCAAACCAACCCGCCGCAGTTCCAGTATTATGGATTGGCCTCCAACTTCCACGAATTGAACCTGACGACACGGTTCGACTTCGCCGGTTACGATCCGATCCACATCGTAACCGACCTCGATTTCGTGAAAAATTTGGGCTTCAACAAGGCGGCGATTTCCGGGCGAGTTCCGGTGAACAACCGGGGGCCGTCGCCGGATATGCAGACGCCGGGTCCGTGGGATGGCGGCGACAGTGCGTTCCAGGCGCGGATGCTAGTGGGTTACCCGGTTCTGCGCGAACGGTGGGACTGGAATTTCTACGTTGGGTACAAATACATCGAGTCTGACTCCGTCGTCGATGCGTTCACCGATTCCGACTTCCACCTGGGCGGCACCAACGCGAAGGGATATTTCTTTGGCGGTGGTCTGGGCATTGCCAAGGACATCGATCTTTCGGCGCGCTGGCTGAGCGCACGCGAGGTTACGGGGCCGGCCTATTCGGCCGATGTCATCCAGATCGACCTCAATGGGCGGTTCTAGCGTGAGCGCCACCTCTGGCATGCGCTGTATCGTCGTTGCCGGTTTGCTGCTGGTCGGCCTGATGGGCGCCGGGTCCGCCTTGGCGGACCAAAGCGACCCTGAGACCCGGCTGAGAGCGGCGCTCAAGACCGCGTCCGCGCGAATTCGCGAACTGGAAGAACAGAACACGACACTCGCGGCGAAGCAGGCCGATGCCGACCGCGAAAAGCAAACGCTGACCCAGAAGGCGGCCGAGGACGACAAGGCGCTGGCCGAGCTTCATAAGCAAACGGACGCCGACAAGGCGGCGCTGGAGCAGGCGGCCGCAGCCCAGCATCAGCAACAGGACAGCATCGCCAAGTGGCAGGCTTCCTATAACGAAGCCGCCGACAAGGCCCGCACGCGCGATGCCGATGCAAAACAGCTGGATACGGTGCTCGGCCAGACGCGGCCCCGGCTGCAAAGCTGCGAGGCGAAAAACGCCGCGCTTTACAAGCTCGGCGAGGATGTCCTCGACCTTTACGACAAGAAGGATTTCTTCGACGTCGTGAGCGGCGAGCCGGTCACGAAACTGAAGCGCGTCGAACTCGAAAACACCATGCAAGATTACGAAGATAAGATGCGTGACAACAAGGTAGAGACTGGCCGCGCTAATTGATGAATGAACGTAATAGGTACGAAAAACGATAATATACAGATAATATTTCGTGATCATCTGTCATAAAAGCAAAACATATGTCGTTTAAGGGTTGTCGCCAGCAAGTTCGGGATCGTCCCGGATGCCACGTTTGTGAAGCTGCGAAAGAAGCCTGTGGTTTTTGGCTGTTCTCATGACCTTCGACACGGCCTGTTGCCGGTCGAATCTTCGTTGCCGCGGCACGAAGTGGCTGCTGCCCCGCCGTCCATCCACCCTCTAAAGGGATACCAATCATGAAGTCGACTTCCGCTCTCGCGGGAAGCTTAGCCACGGCCATCGCCTTGGCCTCCGCTGTCTCGCCTGTTCACGCTGCCACGAACGTCACCGGCCTTTATGGCGGCGGATCGACCCTCGTCGAAAAGACCTATCGCGATCTGTTCGATGCATACGGTTCTACCGCCAGCGGCGACCTCTGCGCCGGTCTCGCGACCACATGTCCGCAGACCCATTACAACGCCGCCGTCGAGTTGCTTTATGTCGGTGTCGGCAGCGGCAACGGTTTGGCTGCCCTGGAGGCGCATGACGCATCCAAATATGTCCAAAGCAGCAAGACCCCGGACGCAGTACCGACCCCCTCGGGCCGCGATTTCGGCGCGTTCTTCGGCAAGGGCACCGGCGCCAATTGGAAGCCGGGAACTCAGGTCGGTCCGTACTACCCGAAAGTCACCTTCTCAGGCAGCGACAACACGCTCGGCTCGACGGATGTGTCCGCTGTCGCGGCGCTGGGCTTCGGACCGGTCATTCAGGTTCCGGGTATCGTCGCGGCCATCGCCGTACCCTTCAAGCCGACAGCGAAATGGACCCCAAAGGGTGTCAAGCCGACCGGCGGCAGCAGCCAGGTTCAGCTTTCGATGAACACGATGTGCGGTATCTTCACCGGCGCGATCACCAACTGGAATGATGCCGAGATCAAAGCCGACAATAAGAATGTCGCACTCGGAAACGGCAAGATCACCGTCGTCTATCGCAATGACAGCAGCGGCACGACCTTCATCTTCACCAATGCGCTGCTGAATCAGTGCGGTGTGCAGGGCCATAAGGTTGTTCACTCAACCCATCCGTTCCCGAAGCAATGGATAACGGACAACGCCCTGACCTATTCCGCGACCCAGCCGCATTGGCATTCCGGTACGTCGTTCTTTATCAACGTGTTCAAGGCCAATCACCTGCCGGCCAACTTCCTGAACAACTCGACGTTGACGGGCGTGACCGGTGGCGCTAACGGCAGCGGCGGCGTCAAAGCGGCGATCAACGCCATTGCCGGCTCGATCGGCTATGTCTCGCCGGACTTCGTCCTTCCGGTCGATCCGACCGGCCCGCAAGCTGCGAATCTGCAGACCTATGCGACCTTCGCCAAAGGAACGACGCCGGTCTATAAGGCGCCGACAGCAGCCAATGCCACACTGGCTGTAAACACCGCTCGTCCGCCGGCTTTCCCGACGGCCGCCGCCGACCCGCTGAACTGGGGTGCTGTTGCTCCGAAGCCGATCAACGCCGGAGCCTATCCGATTGCCGGCTTCAGCTTCATCGATCTGTATAGCTGCTACTCGTCGGCTACCGATGTAAAGGCTCTGGTCGGGACCACGGGCAAGGTCGGTTATCTGACCTGGTATTACGGCGCCAGCTCGATCAACAACAACGTGCCCAAGAACATCCTGGCGGCTGACGGCTTCGCGCCCGTGCCGGCACTTTGGGCCACGGCGATCAATAAGTTGCTGATCGACCCCAAGCTCGGCATCGGTACGCCGAAGGTCGGTGCGACGGCCGGCACCAATGCATGCAAGAAGATCACCAAAGGCGCGTAATCACGCTGCAGCCGAGGGCTTTTACGGCCCTCGGCGAACGCCTGATTTCAATGTGAGTTCGTATTCGACTTGGCCGTGTACCGTGGGGTGAGAATCATCCCCGGTGCACGGTTTTTCGCTATCTATCTCGTGGAGCTGGCGTGAATCCTCGACGCAAACAACTCCTGTCCGACTATCGAATAATGCTGCGGGTTGGCGCTAGCGCCTCCGCGCTCCTGATTTCCGGCGCCCTCTCATCGGCCTATGCCGGTGACGCTGCCTCGCTCCTTTCGCCCGCCGGATTGGCGCAGGCAGCCGGCCAGCGCGCCGGGGCGGCCCGCGCGGCCAACGCCGCCGCGAACCCGCTGTCCAGCCCCGCGGTACGCGCGCAAATCGCGCTGTCGACCGCTAATCTCGCCAAGGCGGCACTGGCGATCAAGAATATCGCAGCGGCGCAAACGGCGGCCAGCGCGGCCTCCAAGCTGACATTGAACAATGCGCCGCTATCGGGCTCCGCCTGGAACGGAACCGCTCTGTCCGGCTTGAATCCGGTCGACGACAAGAATTCCAGCCTCTGGATCAACGCCCAGCCGCTCAAAAAAAACATCGCGAAGGCAACGGCGACCGTCAAGCAGACAGCCGCGAACGCGCTGTTGACCTGGCAGAGTTTCGATATCAACAAAGGCGAAACCCTGGTCTTCGATCAGCAGGGCCATGCCGATTGGACCGTGCTCAACCGCATCGTCGCCGGTCCACGTGGCGCCGACGGATCCCGTCTCGTCGCCTCGCCGTCTTATATTCTCGGGGCGATCAAGGCGCCCGGAACGGTCTATGTCATCAACCCCAACGGAATCATTTTCGGCCCCAACGCGCAGATCAATATCCACTCGTTAATTGCTTCGACATTGGATGTCGGCAACGCGACGATGACGTTGGCCGAACGTAATAGCTTCTTCCTGAATCAAGGCATCACCAGCGCCAGCGGCCAGAACACCAGTTTTTCGTACAATGAGGCGGACCGGGTTGTCGAAGGGAACGTAACCGTCGACGCGGGTGCCCAAATCAACGCCAGCCTGGCCCCTCGGACCGTTTCGCCCGATTCGGGTGGCTTTGTGTATCTCATTGCGCCGAACGTCGAGAACGACGGCACAATCAGCACGCCGGCGGGCGAAATCCTAATGCTGGCGGCGCAGCAGGTGCAGCTTGTGGCCAACAACTATGCCATCAGCGGCAAGGGAACCATCACGCCCACCGTCATCACGGATTCGACGTTCCGTGCGGTCGGGCCGAATATGCAGCTCAATCCGTCGAACTCAGCACAGATCGACCCGTGGCGGACGGACGGGGTTAAAGGCGCCGAGATCACATCTCCCGGCGCGGTCGTGAACACAGGATTGCTGGATGCGGATCGCGGCGTGATCATCTTGAACGGTGATAACGTCACGAATGGCGCGTTGGTTAACAGCGCCGGTGCGGTCACCCAGGTTGGGGTCATCAGGGCCGACACCAGCATCACCCGCAACAGCGATATCTTCCTGGACGCAAGGCTGAAGCTCACGCTGGCCGGCGGCGCCAGCGTCCAGATAATGCCGGATGAAAACGGTGAGACGATCCCGTTGAGCGCGATCGCCGCCTCGACCGGCGCGGCCCCAAGCTTCGTCCCCGGCGCGATCGAGATGAGTGGCAACACAGTCGATGTCGAATCAGGCGGACTGGTGATTGCGCCCGGCGGAACGGTGGCGGTGAATGGCATTCCCGGGAACGCCCTTGCCTCGAATCCCGTTGCCTATCCTTCAACGGTCGGTGCGATCGCTCGCGGCGAAACAAATGTGCAGGCGCGGATCTACATGGCGTCCGACAGCACAATCGATGTTTCGGGGCTTGACGGCGTTACGCTGCCGGCGTCCGACAACCTCGTAACCTTCCAGCCGTTCGGCAACGAATTTGCCGATCAGCCGCTGCAGCGGCTGGGCGCGCTTCGCGGCCAGAAGCTGACAGTGGACATTCGCGCCGCGGGCATACTGAATGGGGTCAGCTGGGTCGGTACGCCGCTGGCTGACGTATCCAAACTTGCGGCCAACGTACCGTTGACGCTCGATCAGCTTTTGACGACCGGCGGCACGGTCAGCCTGTCGTCGCCGCAGGCCGATCAAATCATCCTGCGCCAAGGTTCGACGATCAACGTGGCCGGCGGCTATGTCAAATATACCGGCGGGTTCGTCAACACGACGAATCTGCTGACCGCCGACGGGCGGATCGTCAATATCACCAACGCCAATCCGCTCCAAACTTATGTCGGGGTCGCCGGCTTGAGCAGCTCGATGCATCCGCATTGGGGCGCGACGACCACACAGATCTTTATCAACCCGCTTCTCAGCCAGGGTGTCTACGAACCGACTTATGTCGAGGGGCATGACGCCGGCGGCGTTACGCTTGGCAATCCGACCCAGGCATCGACCTTTGCCCTCGATGGTCGTTTCTACGCCGGCGTCGTCGTGGGGGAGCGGCAGGCGGCAAGCGGTGTGCTTCCGTCGGCAACGACCGCCAATACGGATCTCGCGACGCCAACCGCCATGCCCAGTGCCGGTTTTCTGGACATCTTTGGCGCAAACAACCTGACGATCGCGGAAAATGTCACGGCCTTGCCGACGGACTTCACGCCGACCAGTCAGTTGCCGCAAACCTACAGGCAAACCACGCAGCTTGCGGCGAGCACGCTGTCCGAGGCGGATTTCGGTTCGATCACGGCGAAATTCACCGGCAACCTCGTGGTAGACGGCGATGCGACCTTGCAGGTTGCATCCGGCGGTTCGATTACGCTCACGGCCGGCAGCGCCGACATCGAAGGCGATTTGGTGGCGCGGTCGGGATCGATCTCAATCGAGACCACGTCGACACTGGCCAACGGCGCGCCGATCGTAGTGACAAGTCCGGCGCCGCCGAACAGTTTCAATTTGACGATCGGATCGCACGCGGCCCTCGATACGAGCGGCCTGTGGGTCAATGACAGTGGCGCCAACCCTGAACAACTGGTCGGTGGCGCTTACATCAATGGCGGCTCGATCACCCTGAAAACCGATACGGCAGTCCAGACGTGTCAGGCGGTGGCCTGTACGACCCTGGCCGGTCTCGGCGCCGGCGTGAAGCCGTTCGTCGATATCACCGCCAATATCGTTCTCGAATCGGGCAGCCATCTCGACCTGTCGAGCGGCGGTCGCATTGGGCTGACCGGCCAGTTCCAAACCGATTCCAGCGGGCGCGCGGCTGGCACCGGCGGTAATCTGACGCTGCAGACTTATGCCACCGGCTTCAACCCCAATACCGGGTTGGTGCCGACGACCGGGCAGCCGGCTGCAACCATCGTCCTGCAGGGTGCGCCGGCGACCGCCCAGGGGACGGCGGATGCGCTCGGCGCGATCGTCAGTGCCTATGGGTTTGCGTCCGGTGGGAAATTGTCCATCCAGGCGCCGACGATTCAGATCGTTGCCGACGGTAGGACGTCCGTGGCGGCGGGAACCGTGGCGCTGCCCAGCAGTTTCTTCGAAGGCGGCGGCTTCAGCGAATACGACCTGAAGGCGGTGGTCGGGGGCCTGTCGGTCGCGGCCAACACGACGGTGGTGTTACAGCAAAGGAATTTCCAGCCGGACGCTGCTTTGCTGAACGTGCAAACCGGTTCCGACATCGCCGCTGTCGCACGGTTGGGATATTTGCCGGAGATTGAGCGGGCGCCGGTCGATCTTTCGCTTTCCGCCGCGTTGGCACCGTTGCCGGCGGCCCCATACACCCCACCGGGCGACCTCGCGCCGTTACCGCCGGCAGTGGCGCTTTCGATTGACGCCGGCGCGACGATTGCCGGCGACCCGGGCGCAACGATCAGTGTCTCCGTTACCGGTAGAAGTCAGGACACGGTCGGCGACGGCAGCCAGGTTGGCGACATCGTTGCGCAAAACGCGGTTGCCGATATCGAAGGAACCATTCGTGCTCCGAGCGGCACTGTCAGTGTCACCGGAATCAGCAATTCCCAGATCTGGCTGGGCGCAACCAGCAAGCTCGACGCGTCCGGTGTTGCGATTGCCGATACGCGTCAGACGGCCTTCAATATCGGTGAGGTTCTTGGCGGCGGCACGGTATCGATCGCCACGCAGGACACAAACTCGACAGTCGTTGCTGTCGCTGGATCGACGATCGATGTTTCCGGCGCGTCCGGCGTGTTCGACGTTCAACGGGACGGCGCAAATATCGGTTCGCAATATAAACCGGCATCACTATGGAGCGACGCAGGTTCAATCATGCTCGGCGCGGCGACGTTGCTTTACGATGGAACCATTTTTGCCAAGTCCGGGGCCCGGCTGGCAAACGGTGGCAACCTGACGATCAGCCTGCCGACCAATAACGGCGCCCTGGTGGTGCGGCAGGGCGGCAGCATCGTTCCCGCCGGCGCCACGCCGACCAGTGACCTCACGGCGGTTTCGGGCGAGGCGATCTTCCTGGCCGATCGACTGAGAGGATCGGGTGTCGCCAACTTGACGTTGGCCGCTGGGCCAATCGGGGGCGCACTCTCGCCATCGTCGGTTCAGTTCGTCGGCAATGTAACGATCGGCGACTTGGATAGCTTGACGATCGATGCATCCGAAATCGCGTTGATCGCGTCGCCGAAGCTTGCAGACCCCGGTGCCTGCAACGTTTGCCTGTCGGCAAATTATGTCGCTCTGCAGGGGGCCGGCACCGGCACGCCGAGCGGCGGTCGCGGCGTCCTCACTGTCAATGCGGAGATGATCGACATCGCTGTCGGCGGTAATGCCGGCAGCATACTGGATCTGGCCGGCGTCGGCAGTGCCAATTTCGTCAGCGCGACCGACATTCGTCTCGGCCAGCCGTTGGTCAACCTACCGAACAGCACCGATCCCGGCTCGTTGCCGTCGGGGCAGCTGATCACCACCGGCGACCTGACATTGAAGGCGCAGCAGGTTTATCCGGAATCGGATATCGATTTCACGCTGAAGGCACTCGGGAAGCATACGATCACGATTGCGGGAAACGGCACGCCGGCATCGGCGCCGCTTTCGGCCGGAGGCCAGGTCACTGTCGATGCGGCAAATATCGTCCAGAACGGAACGCTGCGTGCGCCGCTCGGCACCATCCGGCTTGGCGTCAAAACCGCATCCGACCTCAGCCCTAACGACACGAGTGGGCAATTCGTCGCTACCCAGACAGTGACGCTGGCGGCCGGTAGCATCACCTCTGTTTCGTTGGACGGCCTTGTCGTGCCCTTCGGTCAGACCGCCGACGGGAAGAATTGGAGTTACGATTCGGCTGCCGGCATCCCGCTGACACAGGCTCCGCAAAAGACCATCGATATCGCCGGTGGCCAGATCGATCTGGCCACCAAGGCAACGGTCGATCTCAGCGGCGGCGGCGATCTCCGGGCCATCGAGTTTGTCCAGGGCACCGGCGGCACCCGCGACGTGCTGACCGGCCCAAATGTCTATGCCGTCATTCCCGGTTACAATCCGAAAGCGGCTCCGGTCGATCTCAATTTTGTGACCGACCAGGGCGACATGGTGCCTGCGGCCGGAAGCGCGGTTTATCTCTCTGGATCCCCTGGTCTGCCGGCCGGCTATTACACCTTGCTGCCGGCGCATTACGCGACTTTGCCCGGCGCGTATCGGGTTACGGTGGTCGCCGGATCGCAGGATGCGCGTGCCAGCCAGAATGCCGTCTTGCCCGACGGAACGCTTCAGGTTTCCGGTTATCTGGCCAATACGGTCGACCATACCCGCGCGGCGCGCACGATGGCATTCGATGTCCAGTCGTCGGCCGTCTGGCGGCAATATAGTGAAATCGACCAAACCTCGGGCAACACTTATTTCGCAGCGCTGGCCGCGAGCGCGGGCAGCGTGGCGCGATTGCCGGAGGACGCCGGGCATATCGTGGTCGATGCCGGTGCGGCGCTCAATCTTGCCGCCACGATCACCGCCGCGCCCGCTACCGGCGGCCGTGGCGCCGAGTTCGACATCACCGGTACCGATCTGCAGGTCGTTTCATCGGGTGCGACAGCATCTAACGGCGCCATCGGGCTGGACGCGACCCAGCTGTCGAACCTTGCCGTCGACAGCCTGCTGATCGGCGGTTACCGCATCGACGGCGCCGGCGGCGAGACCATTAAGGTCACCGCGCAAACGGTCGAGGTCAGCAACGATGCTGCCTCCCCACTCGATGCGCCGCAGATCATCCTGGTTGCCCAGGGCGCGACAGGCGGCGGTTCGGGCTCGATCGTTATCGATGCCGGCAGCGTAATCCGCGCTACCGGCAAGCTGGCGGCAACCGATCCGACCACGCTGATCGTCGGCCAAAGCGGGGCCAAGGGCAGCGGCAAGGGGGCGTTCCTGTCGTTGTCGAGCGGATCGCCGATCGCGGTGCAGCGGATAAACGGCGACGGCACCGGCGGAGTAGTGACGATCGCCGCGGGAGCGACCCTGGGCGGCGCGTCGCTGACCGCGGATTCGGGCAATATCGCGATCGATCCGAGCACCAAATTCACGGTTGCCAATATTACGCTCGACAGCGCGGCGGTCAGCTTTGGCCAAGTGCCCCCCGGCCGGGGCGGTCTCGTTCTGGATTCGGGGGTGCTGGCGTCTCTTGAGCAGGCAGATACGCTTACGATCCGCAGCCTGGGGGCGGCCAATTTCTATGGCGATTCCAGCATCGCGCTTAGTGGACCCAACAGCGTGTTCTCCCTCGACGCAAATGCGGTCGTGGCCAACGGCGGCGGGACGGTGACGCTGTCGGCCGGCACGGTGCAGCTTATCGACAGCGGGGCAGCGGCGACGGGCGCGGCGGCGCCCGGCAGCGCCACCCTTCAGGTCAACGCCAACCAGGTCGTGCTGGGGGCCGGCGACAAGCTTCTCAGCGGTTTCGCGAGCGCTGCCTTCAACGGGAAGCAGCAGGTCGTGCTTTCCGGCAGCGGTTCCCTGTCGGCGGGGGCGGCGAATGTGACCTTCGACACGCCTCGCATGCTTGTTGCCCTCGGTGCGGTGCAGACCGTCACGACGACCGGCGCCGCGGCCATTCAAAACAACGGTGCGCCCGGCATGCCGGCCACCACGACAGGGGATATCGGCGGAACCTTAACCCTCAAGGCGGCCTCCATCACCGACGACAGCCTGATCCAGGTGACTGCCGGCGGCCTGACGCTTGAGGCCTCGACTGGGGACGTCGCGTTGGGCTCCAAGGCGGAAATCGTTGCCAATGGCTATGCCCAGGCATTCTTCGATGTGACGCGCGTTACCAGCGGGGGCTCGGTGCAGCTGATCGCCGATCATGGCAACATCAGCGTTGCCAGCGGGGCCGCGATCGATGTCGGCTCCGCCGCCGGCTATCAGGGCTATGCGGGCAGCATCGCGCTCACTGCCGCCAACGGCGTGATTTCAACCGATGGCGGGGCATTTGCCACGGGGACAATCGCGGGCAGCGGAACCGGCGATTCGGGCGGCAGCCTGTCGATCGACGCCAAGTCGATCGGCGCCAACGGCATCGCGCTACCCTCGATCTTCACCAACACCGTCGACCTGCATATCCGGCAGGGTGATTTCCAGATCGTGTCCGGCATAACGGCGCAAAATGTGACCGTTACCGCCGATACCGGGACTCTTACCGTCAGTTCGACCGTCGATGCCTCGGGAGCCGGCGGCGGCACGATCCAGCTGTTCGGCGGCCAAGGCGTCACCATGACGCGCGGTGGCCACTTGGTCGCAACCGCATCTGATGGAACCAAGCGCGGTGGCGATATCGTCATTGGAACCGAGGTGGCAAGCGACAACGGTTCAGGGCATGACGGCGTGATCGATCTTGCCGGTGGCACGATCGACGTATCGAACACGGCCAACGCCGCCAATGGCGGCACAGTCCGGTTGCGCGCGCCCCTGATGGCTTCGGGTACCGACGTTTCGATCGATCCGGTCAAGGCGGCAATCACGGGCGCCAGCAGCGTTACGGTCGAAGCCTTCAAGGTGTTTGCGGCGGGCCAGAGCGGCTTCACCGGCATTATCGATCCGGCGGGCCAGAGCAGTTTTTACGGCAACTGCACGGCGGCTGGGGTCTGTTCGGGCACGCTTGTTGATTTCGTGCAGAATTTTGGGCTGTCGGCGGCGTCTCAACAGAAATTCGCCGGCGTTTCCAACGGCATATTGCACCTGCAGCCCGGCATCGAACTGGTCAATAACAATACCAGCATCAATAATGGCGACATCACCGTCGCCAGCAACTGGAATCTGGGCGCGGGAACGGCAGGGTTCCTGGTCAATACCAAGGCGTTTACGTCTGGCGGCAAGACAGTCGCGGCGGGTACGGTCATTACAGACAAAAGCGGCGCGCTGCTGCCGCAATATGCCGGCTATACCGGCAGCCTGGCGTTCGAACAGGGGGCCAGCCAGATCACCGGCATGGCCTATCGCGTTGGCGGTACCGCGACCGGCGAGGCTGGGACGCTGACCCTTCGGGCCGCGCGTGACGTGGTATTCAACGCGTCGATCACCGATGGTTTCTTCCAGACCGCGAACCGGCTGGACCCGACCTATATCAAACAGGTCTCGAATTGGATTTCGAAGGTCACGGCTAACGGCGCCAATGTCGATGCCAGCAATGTCGGCGGCTATATCATCGTCGGCGAAAACGGCCTCGGCGCCCCGCCGGTCGCGCCGTATGACCCCGCCGGCAATCTGATCAGTCCAGTCAGCACCGCGGCGGACCCGGCGCCCATCGCAGGGGCCGATTTGTTCCCGCTGATCGCGGCTTCCAGCGGAACGATTGTCGGGACCAGCGGCAATTACACCGCCGTTGAATCGTGGTCCTATCGCATCGCGGCTGGCGCCGATACGGCGAGCGCCAATCCATTGGCGGCGCAGCCTCTGTCCGTTTTTGCCGATGGCGGTTCCTCCGCGCTTGCCGGCCATGGCAATGTGACGATCAACGGCCATACGACGCTGACGATCGCCAATCTTAATTCCGACGGTCTTTCGACCAATCTCGCGATCCCCACGATCGTCCGCACCGGCACCGGCTCGATCGACATCGCGGCGGCGCGCGATTTCGTTCTGGCCGACACCCAGGCGCCGGGCGTGGTTTACACAGCCGGGCGTAACTCGGTCGCGTTGCCCGATCCGGATTACAAGATGGAGACGGTCGCCGATCCGCTCAATCCGGGACATAAGATCACCGTTCCGGTCGCGACCAACCCGGACGGTTTCCGAACGCCGCGCCTTTTGGCGTGCGACGCCGGCTCGCTCTATAACTGCAGCCCCTATGGGCCGATCACGCAAGCCGCCTATCCGGTGGATGGCGGTCACCTGACCGTCACCGCCCAGCAGGACATTCTGGGATATCAGCCGACGAAAATCAGGTCTGGCGACGGCACGGTGCAGCCGAACCAGCAATTCTTCGCCCCCTGGCTGATCGCCCAGGGCACGACGCTGTCCGACACCGAATACGGCGTGTTCTCGTCTTTATCGGGTTATGTTTCCAATAACGGGTCGATCTTCATTCCTTCGCAGACCAGCTGGTGGATCAATTTCGGCAGCTTCGACCAGGGCCTGATGAGTGTCGGCGGCAATGTGCGCGTCGTCGCGGGGCGCGATATCAACCAGCTGTCGGTGTCGTTGCCGACCACCGCACGGGTCAGCGGCGGGCTGACCAGCACGACGGTGGACAGGAACGGCAATATCGTCGCCAACGTGCCGGTCATGCATTTGAACGCCAGCGGCGATCTGACCGTGATCGCCGGCCGCAATATCGACAGCGGCGCGTTCTATGAAGGATCGGGCCATGCCACGATCACGGCAGGTGGCGTGGTGCAGCCCGGCTATAGCGTTCACAACGACCCGAACGACCCATCGTCGGTGATGGTTCCCGTCTCAACCGTGCTTGCGGTCGATACCGGTTCGATCACGCTCCAGGCCAGGGGGGCGGTGGATATCGCCGGCGTGGTCAGCGCGATTTCCCTGCAGAATGTCGCAGACCAGTCCGGCGGTCAGAACGCGAACATCACATCGACCTACCTGTCGAGCTATGGCCCGCAAAGCGCGGTCTCCGTGACGTCGGTCTCGGGTAACGTCATCACCAACTCGCTGTCGAACGGCCTTCTGCTGATCGAAAACGAGGCCGTGGCAAACGGTACGTTCGACGTGTCCGGGTTTCGCGGGGTCAGCGCCTATCCGGCGAATTTCGAGGCGGCGGCGCTCCGCGGCGACGTCACGGTGGCTAACGCTCTTCGGCTTGCTCCGTCCAACACAGGGACGCTGAATCTGTTGGCCTACGGATCGCTGGTGACGGAATCCGCCAATAATTATCAGACCGCAATCGGGGACGTCGCCGACGGGTTCCAGGCGCTCAGCACCGGTCCGTCGATCGTCGAAGCGACATTCGACCCGACCAACCCGCTTGCCGGTTTCGGTCCGGCGGCGGGGGCGCAGGTGCTGGATCTGGGGCCGGTTCTACTGCATGTCGGCGACACCACACCGGACCGGTTTTATTCGGCAACCGGCAACATAATATCGGGTGAAGGCGCGGCCGCGCTGAACACTGCGACATTCCAGACGGAATTTCCGCTCAGTTGGGAAATCACCAAGGCGTCGGTGATTCATGCAGGACAGGACATTATAGATCTCCCGTTCTTCGGCCAGAATCTGGCTTCCACCGACGTGACTCAGATCGTCGCCGGGCGGGATATTTTCTATACCGGCGCACTGTCGCTCGTGGCTGGAAATTATCCCAGCCGCCCGGTACTGGACCAGGCGGAAAATGCCGCGGGCCTTAGCCTTGGCGGTCCAGGGTTCTTCGATATCGAGGCGGGGCGCAATCTGGGACCGTTCGTAACCGCCGTCGCCGACGAGGCTGCGGTTTTCGTCGAACCGGCTGACGACGCCACCGGCACCGGCATCATCACCTTCGGCAATACGGTTACGGTCGGCAACCGTTTGATGCTTGAGGGTCACAACGCCACCCGGCAGCCTTTGAACGATCCATTTGCGATCGGGGCCAATTTCCTGCTGCCGCGCCAGGGCGCGGATATCGTGGCGCTGTTCGGTGTGGGTAAAGGTGTCGACTACGGCGCGGTGATCAAGGCGGACATCAATCCGGCGACCGCGACCTCTGCCCATAATTACGGGCCCGATCTCGTCACTTTCCTGCAGACGCTGGGGCTGAAAACGCAAAGCCCGGCGGCTGCCTGGGCCACGTTCCAAGGCCTTTCGGCACCGCTGCAACATGTCTTTGTCGCGCAGGTATTCTTCGACCAATTGAACGCGGCGGGCGCAAACAAGGATTTCGCAACCGGCTATGAGGCGGTCGGCACGCTGTTCCCGGCTTCTTACGGTTATACCGACAACGGGACAAACGGCGCGGCGCTGGTCAATCAGGTCGCCACCGGCGATTTGGAAATGCTGCACGCGACGATCAAGACGCTGCAGGCGGCGACGATTTTGACCGCCGATCCGACGACCGGCACCCCCGGTAGCGTCGCGGTGGGCGGGAATATCACGATCCTGGGACCAGGCGGCAGTGTGACGGTGGGGTCGCAAGCGGTTGAGATCAATTCGTTCCTAACGCCCAGCGCGCTGGGCGTCCTGACGCTGGATAACGGCACGGTCGAGAGTTTTACCGATGGCGGCCTGATTGTGAACGAAAGCCGGGTGCTGACGGTTCAGGGCGGCGACATGGTATTGTGGTCATCCAACGGGGACCTCGACGCCGGACGCGGCGCCAAGACCAGTGTTGACTTCAAACCCCTGTCGGTTCTGTTCGATAACGAAGATCTGCAGACGATCGATCTGAACGGGCTGGTGTCCGGCGCGGGTATCGGCACCATTCAGTCAACGCCGGATGCGCCGGCTGCGTCGGCCAGCCTGATCGCGCCGCGCGGTACAGTGAATGCCGGCGACGCAGGCCTTCGGTCGTCGGGCGACCTCAACATCATCGCGCTCCGCGTCCTGAACGCGGCGAACATTTCGTCTTTGGGGGCGGTCAGCGGCGTACCGCAGGCTAACTCCGTCAATCTGGGAGCGCTGGAAAGCGCAAGCGGCACAGCCGGCGGCGCGGCCAAAGCGGCACAGGATTCGGTCGCCGACGCCGCGAACAGGGGCAACCAGGCGCTCGCGCACAAAACCGCGTCACTGGTGAATGTCGATGTCCTGGGCTTCGGCGACTGCGATCCCGAGGCGGGCAAGAAGTGCACCGAGTAGCGCACTGGCTCTTTGAATGCTACGTGATTGGACGTGGCGGAAAATTGCCGCGCAATGCCTTAGCTGCACGCAATATTTCAGGGAATTCTGAGGCTTGCCGGTCGATGCGGGCGGATTCGCCGACCCGTTAAGGAAGCTTAAGCAAAAAAACGGCCCCGGATGAACCGGAGCCGCTTTAAGGTTTTGGTGCCTCCTAAAAAGGGAGATACCAAGATGCATGGCTTGTTTACGACAATTGTCATGTAACCACAACAGAAAATCCGACTTATACATTAAAACTATACGAATAATTATTTATAAGAATTTCTTAATGAGGAAATCTTAATCATATTTCCGTCGACTTTATCCTCTGTCTGTCTATAAGACCGCCAAGCCCAAAACAGTTCTTTGAACTGTAGACCAAGTATCCATGCTGTCCGTGGTCAGGGCTAAGGTGGAATTGTGAAACTATGGTTAAAATAATGATAACCAAGATAATAAATAGTAATCGACCGTAGTCGCGTGGTTCCGCCCGCATTTTTTAGGATGGCACAAAAGGGACGAACCACAGATGTCAATCAAAAGATTTCTACTAACCGGCGCGACTGCGGTAATCGCATTGTCGGCATCGCCGGCGTTTGCCGCCTCGGACAAGGCGGAACTGGATGCTCTGCGTCAATCGATGCAGGCACAGATCGATTACCTGAAGCGACAGGTCGAAATACTCAGCGGCCAACAGAAGAACACGCAGGTCCAAACTCAAGCGACGGCGCAGAAGGTCGATACAGCCGTGGCCGCCGTCGCCAAGGTGACGCCGCCCAAAGGCAAGAAGGGCCTTCAAGTTGGCGCGGTGACGATCACCCCCGGCGGCTTCATCGAAGGGGCCGGTGTCTATCGCGACAAGAACCAGGCGTCGGATGTCGGACAGAACTTTAACGCCATCCCGTTCGGCAACGTCTCGAACTATCATCTGGGCGAGACGCGCTTTACCGCACGGCAGAGCCGCCTGTCGCTGCTGGCGACAAGCGATGTCGATCCGACGACCCATTTGGGCGCCTATTACGAGATGGACTTCCTGGGTGCGGCGGGCAGCGCCAATTCGAAGGAAAGCAACAGCTACAACCCGCGCATCCGTAACATCTACGCCACCGTCGACTGGGACGATCTGGGCCTTCACCTGCTGGCGGGTCAAAGCTGGAGCCTGGCGACGCTCTATTCGAACGGGCTGAACCCGCGACAAGAAAACGTCCCGCTGACCATCGACGCGCAATACGTCGTCGGGTTCAATTGGACCCGGCAACCCGGCCTGCGCATCGTCAAGGACTTCGACAAGACGCTGTGGCTCGGTCTCTCGGTCGAAAATCCGCAGACGACCCAAACTGGACCGTTTCTTTCGGGTGCCGGCAACCAGAATATCTCCCCTGCTCAGGGTGGCGGATTGTTCGACACCGACACGGGCGCGGTTTCCTATACGAACGACGCCGGTCCCGACATCATTGCCAAGGCTGCCTGGGAGCCAGGCTGGGGCCATTATGAAGTGTACGGTATTGCGCGATTCTTCCGCGACCGGGCGAACTTCCAGACCAAGACCGACGTGGGCGGCGGCGTGGGCGCCGGCATGATCCTTCCGATCGTGCCCAAGCTGGTTGATTTCCAGTTGAGCGGTTTGGTCGGACAGGGCGTCGGCCGTTACGGCAGCGGCCAGCTGCCGGATGTGACCTATGGCGTTGACGGCAGCACGCATCCGTTGACCGTCTATCAGATCATGGCCGGCCTGATCGGGCACCCAAGCCCGGCGCTGGACGTCTATGGCTATGCCGGTCTGGAGCATGCCGATCGTTGGTCGCAGACCACCGGCGGGGTGAACTATGGATATGGCAATCCGCTCAGCAGCAATGCGGGCTGTCGTACCGAGGGCAGCAGCCTGCCCTGTACGGCCAATACGCGCGACCTGATGGAAGGCACCGTCGGTTTCTGGTGGAAATTCTACCAGGGTGACTTTGGCAGCGTTCGTTGGGGGGCGCAGTATGAATATGTCGCGCGCAATGTCTGGGGTGGTGTCGGTGGTGGCGGAACCACGGACCAGAATATCTTCATGACAAGCTTCCGATATTATCCGTTCTGATAACGACATGGCGGCAGGGGCGACGTTTTGGCGTCAACTCTGCCGTCGATGCTTCGGTCTTCATTAAAAAACGCTCATCACATAACCGTGGATATCGGCCTGCGCGTACGATAGGCACACCCGTAATATCCAGAGAGATATAACGGAGGGTATAATGTTGATCAGAAGCACGCGGTTTGTTTCGGAATTGACCCTGAGCGTCACGCTCTTGTTGATGCCCATCGCTGTTGCGATGGCGGACGATGCAACGCCCTCGTCACCTGTCGCCGATTATTTCGACCATTGGTTCGATCGGGTCGATGCCACTCAGGCCGCACAGCCGCATTGGATGACACCGATCGCGACCACCACTCCAAGACTGGAAGAAGAATTTCGCTATGACCAGTTTTTCCAGAAGCTGGGCAATGGCGGCACGCAGGACAATTTCGACGGTGGAAAAGGCCTTGAACTGATCCCGGCCGAACCTGTCGAGGTGATTGTCGGGATGCCGCCCTATATCGAGAAATCAGTGCCGGGCAAATCGACCGTGTATGGTTTCAACGATCTGCCGTTCTTGCTGATAAAATATCGCCTGCTGTCGGCCAACGAGCAGAGCGGCAACTATATCGTGACCGCCTTCCTGCAGGGCAGCGCGCCGACAGGCATAGAGGCTTTAAGCTCCCATACCTATATGGTCACGCCGACGATATCTGGCGGTTACGGCATCGGCGATTTCGACGTTCAAGCAACGCTCGGCATCGGCTTTCCGACGGACTATTCGCAGGGCACCGGGGATACGCTGAACTACAATATCGCGTTCCAATACCATCTCTGGAGCATCCTGTGGCCGGAGTTCGAGGTCAACGGCATCCGCTGGATCGGTGGGGAACGGGCGGGCATGAACCAGCTTGCCCTGACGCCGGGAATCGTCTTCGGTCGCTTCCCACTGGGCGGCCGCGCCAAGCTGAGCGTCGGTGTCGGCTATCAAATGGCTGTCTCGCCGGCGACGATCCGTGAACCGCTGACACCCCAGTTTCGTAACAACTTCATTCTATCGACCCGACTTTCCTTCTAACGTTTTGGCGGTACGCGCGTGCCGCGGCACTAATGAGAGCATTTTAACTTCGTATTCATGAGACGCTCATCTTGACCCTTTAGACCAACGCTCCTTCGACCGAAGCAAGGTTCGGCGCGCGGATAATGCATGGCCGAACAAAGGGGTCCAATGGGACGTTTCTCTATCCGCTATCCATATTTCGTCGTCGTCTGCTTCCTGATCATCTCGGTGATCGGGTTGAGTTCGATCGTCCGCATGCCCGTCGACCTGTTTCCGCCGATCAAAATTCCCGTGGTGGTGGTCGCCACCTTCTATTCCGGCATGCCGGCGGAGGAGATCGAGACCTCGATTACCGGCCGGTTCGAGCGGTTCTTCACGCTAGGGAGCGGAATCGACCACATCGAATCCAAGTCCCTGCCCGGCGTCAGCCTGATCAAGATCTATTTCCAACCCGGCACCGACGCCGATTCCGCCGTAACCGAGATCACCAATCTGGCGATGGCGGACTTGCGCAAACTGCCCGCCGGCACGCTGCCGCCGGTGGTGCTCAAATTCGATGCGTCGAGCCTGCCGGTCTGCCTGATCACGCTCAAGGCGCAGGGGCTGAACGAGGCGCAACTGCGCGACATGGGCCAGTACAATGTGCGCAACCAGGTCGCCAGCGTGCCGGGCGCTTCGGTGCCGCAGCCGTTCGGCGGTAAATACCGACAGATCATGGTTTATGTCGATCCGCTGAAGCTGGAGGCCAACCAGCTCAGCGTCATGGATGTCGTCCGAAAGGTGAACGACGCCAACTTGATCCTGCCGGCTGGCGACGTGAAGATCGGTCCGGTCGATTACAGCCTGTTCACCAACAGCCAGATCGACAAGATGAAGGATATCGATTCGATTCCGCTGAAAACAACGAATGGATCATTCGTGACGGTCGGCGATGTCGGCTACGCCAAGGACGGATCGCAGATCCAGTACAATATCGTGCGAATCGACGGGCAACCATCGGTCTACCTGCCGGTTCTGAAACAGGGTGGCGATTCCAACACGATCGCCGTGGTCGACGGGGTGAAGTCCGCCCTGTCCAAGCTTGTCGACGTGCCGGCAAGCCTGGTTGCGAAGGTGGTGTTCGACCAGTCGATCTTCGTCAAGAACGCGATTAACAACCTCGTCCATGAAGGGACCATCGGTCTGGTTCTGACCGGCGCGATGATCCTGATCTTCCTCGGTAGCGCTCGCGGAACGATCGGCACGTTCCTGTCGATCCCGCTGTCGATCGTCACGGTCTTCGTCGTGCTGTATTTCGGCGGCAGCACGATCAATTCGATGATCCTGGGAGGGCTGGCGCTGGCCTTCTCCCGCGTGATCGATAACTCGGTCATCGTCCTGGAAAATATCTTCCGCCATATCGAAAATGGAATGAACCCGCGCGACGCGGCCGAGGTCGGATCGCGCGAAGTGGCGTTGCCCGTGCTCGCTGCCACGCTCACCACCGCGCTGGTCTTTTTCCCGGTCGTCTTCCTGTTCGGGGTCAGCCGTTACCTCTTCACGGCGCTGGCGGCGTCGGTCGTGTTGTCGCTGTTCGCCTCCTACATCGTCGCGATGACGATCCTGCCGCTGTTTTGCGCGAAGTTCCTGAAAGCCCATGCACCGCATACCAATGATCACCCGCGCGGGCTGGGGGATCGTTTCAATCGCTGGTTCAATAGCGGCTTTGAGGCCATGCTGCGCCGGTACGACCACTTGGTCGGGAAGGTGCTGGCTCGGCCGCGTACGAATCTCGCGATCTTGCTGGCTGCCAGCATCGGCTTGTGCGCCCTGCTGCCTTTGGTTCAGCTCAGCTATTTCCCACGCACCGATCCCGGCCAGTTCGTTATCAACCTGAAGGCGCCGAGCGGCACGCGCCTCGAAGATACGACCGCGATGATCGCCAAGGTCGAGGATATCGTCCGTGAGATCGTCGATAAGGACGATTTAGATGTCGTCGTTTCCAATGTCGGCATCACGCCGGGCTTTTCGGCGATCTATACAAGCAATACCGCCTCGCATTCCGCTTTCGTCCAGGCCAGCCTGAAGGAAGGCCACAAGGTCGGCAGCTATGAATATATGGATCGAATCCGGGCGGCGCTGGCTGTGCGGATGCCGGAGTTGACGGCCTATTTCCAAACCGGCGGCCTTGTCGATTCGGTGCTTAATCTGGGTCTGCCCGCGCCGATCGACCTCCAGATTACCGGCTCCGATCTGGATCGCACTTATCCGCTGGCGGTGAAGTTGGCGAAAAAAATTCGCCGGGTGCCTGGAGTCAGCGATGTCTTTATTCCCCAGGATATCGACGCGCCCTCGCTGATGTTGAATGTCGACCGGCTGCATGCCGGCGAAATGGGCCTCAGCGAAAAGGAGGTCGTCAGCGACGTCATTACCGCGGTGAATTCCAACATGATGATTGCGCCGAATTATTGGGTCGATCCGAAGAGCGGCAACGACTACATGCTAACCGTCCAGTATCCGGAAACGACCGTCAAAACGCTGGGCGATCTGAAGGCTATTCCATTGCGCTCCTCCAGCGCGCTTATGCCGACGCGGCTGGATACGGTGGCGGCGGTGAAGCCGATCCTGTCGCCGACCTTGGTCAGCCATTATCAGTTGCGCCGAATCGTCGACATCTATGTCGCGCCGTCAGGTGAGGATCTGGGCGGCGTATCGTCGGCGATCAACAAAATCCTCGCCAAGACGACCCTTCCCAAGGGAGTCAGCATCAATATCCAAGGTTCGGTCAACGCCATGCACCAGTCCTTCTCCAGCTTCGGTAGCGGCCTGCTGATGTCGGTCTTGCTGGTCTATCTGGTGCTGGTGGCGCAGTTCCGCTCGACCATCGATCCGGCGATTATCCTGCTCGCCGTCCCACCAGGCTTGGCGGGGGTGGTGATCACGCTATGGACGACGGGTACGTCGCTTAACGTCATGTCGCTGATGGGCGTCATTATGCTGGTCGGCATCGCGGTGTCGAATAGCATCCTGATCGTCGAATTCGCCCACCGGTTGTGGGAAGAGGGGCGAACGGTGCGCGAAGCGGTCGCCCTGTCGTGCCGGGTGCGGCTGCGGCCCGTGCTCATGACCTCGCTGGCGACGATGATCGGGCTGATCCCGATGGCGCTGGGACTGGGTGAGGGCAGCGAGGCCTATGCGCCGTTGGCCCGCGTCATCATCGGCGGCCTTGGAGTGTCGGTTGTCGTCACCGTGTTCATCGTGCCGGCCGCTTTTGTGATCGTCTATAGACGACGTGACGCCAATCGAGCGATGGCCGAGGTGCCGGCATGATCCGCGCCGCGCTGATCGTGGCGATGCTTGCCGCTGTGCCGCTACTCGGCAGCGCCCATGCCGATCCGATGACGGCGACGATGCAGGAGACGCCGGGGATGATACCCGAGCGCCTCAGCCTCGCTGATGCACAAGAAATCGCGCTCCAGAACCATCCTCGGATCGCATCGGAAGGGTATCGGGCGCAAGCTTCGGGCGAGACGGTGAAGGAAACCGAGGCCGAACTCTATCCGCAGATCTACGGCTCGGCCAACCGCGTCTTTGCCGGGTCCAATACGCGCGTCACCGCCCCGCCCACTGGCATCGGCGACCCCAGCGTCTTCGCACGCGCTGCCGCCGGCGTCGGCATCTCGCAGCTGATCACCGATTTCGGCCGGCAAAGTGACCTGATTGCCGCATCGAAGGCTGAGTTGAGGTCTGAACAGGACCAGGTGCAATCGGTTCACGATAGTGTCTTCTTCAAGGCGACCCAGGCCTATTACGATGTTCTGCGCGCCCAGGCGCTGCTCGATGTCGCGCGCCAGACCATCAAGTCGCGATCGACATTGAACGAGCAGGTGAACTCGCTGCGCTCCGCCAAGCTTAAATCCGACCTGGATGCCAGTTTTGCGAAGCTCGGCCTCGATCAGGCGAATCTGCTGGAAAGTAAGGCGCAGGGCAATTTGGACGATGCCTGGGCCGAGCTTGCCGAGGCGCTGGGACTGTCCACGGTTCGGCATTTTATCCTGACGGATCTACACGGCGAGGTTCATCCGCCTGCCGAATCGCGCGACGAGGCCATCAGCCTCGCGCTGTCGCGCAATCCTGAACTGATGGCGCGGGATGCAGCGCGCGACGCTGCCCATCGCCAGGCCGACGCCGATGCCGAGGCCGGACTGCCGGTCATCTCTGCGCAGGGGTTTGCCGGCGTCAATCCGATGCGGGAAGCCGACCAGCACCTGTCGCACAGCTACGGCGCGGCGGGAATTTTCGTGACCATCCCGATCTTTACCGGGGGGCGGTTGACCGCCGAGGAAAGGCGTTCAGCATACAACGCGAAGGCCGCCGATCGTGACCTGGACGCTGAACGCAACCAGCTATCGCGTGACGTACAGATGGCCTGGGATAGCGCTCAGACTGCCTATCGCAACATTGCAGTGACCGGCCAGTTGCTTGAGAGCAGCGGCAAGGCACTCGATCTGACGCACGCGCGATACGACATCGGCTCCAGTTCGATCGTCGATGTCGAACAGGCGGAGGTGGCCGCGCTGGAGGCCCGGATCGCGCAAAGTAACGCCACCTATGATTATTTGATTGAGCGTGCGTTTCTGAGTTATCGCGAAGGCGCGGTCGCCGATGTCGAAAGATGAGAACTAATGATTATGCGCCGTTTAATGTTGGTCGCGGTCCTTGGGGCCGCTGCCTTGGGGGTTATTATCGCCTGGCCTCGTTCGCCCGCCATATCCGCCGAACCGGCAGCGTTGCCGGTGGCCGCGGTCGTGAAGGCGACGCGCGGTGACTTGGCCCAGACAATAACGCTGAGCGCCGAATTGAAGCCATTCTTCGAGGCGGATATCCATGCCAAGGTCGCCGGGTACCTGCAATCGATCAATTACGATATCGGCGACCGAGTTAAGAAAGGCGACGTTATTGCGACGCTGGATATCGTCGAGTTGAAAGATGATATTCATAGGACGAAGGCGGCGTTCGAACAGGCCTCGCTCGACTACCATCGTTTGCTCGACGTCATCAAAGCCAAACCAGGCCTGGTCGCGCAGGCGGAGGTCGACAAAGCCCACGCCGAGTTCGATATCGCTAAGGCGAATCTCGATCACGCCCAAACCCTGTTCGACTACACCACGATCACGGCGCCGTTCGACGGGGTCGTCACCCAGCGTTTTGTCGATCCCGGCACAATGATCCAGGCCAGCGTCTCGTCCAGTACCCAGTCGATGCCGCTGGTCCATCTCGCAGACACCTCGACGTTGAGGCTCAGATTTCCGGTGCCGGAGGACAGCGTTCCGATGGTGCATGTCGGCACGCCCTGCACGGTAGTCGTCGGCGCCACGGGTCAGACGCTCGACGCCAAGGTCACGCGCGAGGCCGATCGCGTGGACAGCGCCACGCGGACGATGATGACTGAGGTCGATATCGACAATACCGACAACAAGATCGTGCCCGGTATGTACGCGTCCGCGACGCTGACCCTGCAGCAGAAAAAGAACGTCATCGGCCTCCCGGTTCAGGCTGTGTCGCAAGACGACAAGCCAACCGTCCTGGTCGTCGATGCCACTGGGACGATCGCCGAGCGTTCGGTTCAGGTCGGCCTGCGTACCCCCGAACGGGTCGAGATCACGGGCGGGCTGAAGGAAGGCGAAGAGGTGATTTTCGGCAGCCGCAGCGCTTTCGCAATTGGAATGAAAGTATCACCTAAAATTATGTCTGGCGAAAACTTGAGTTAGGCAGGCGAAACGAAACAAAACAAATAACCTGGGAGGACGAGATGTCGAGTAGCTCCATCAAGGACATCGTGGTTTTTCTCGATAGTTCTCCCACCAGCGCAGTGCGTCTCGATATCGCGATCGATATTGCACGTCGTCATGCTTCCCATCTGGTTGGTGCCTATGTCGCGGTGGAATCGATACTCGGCCGGCATTCGGACGAATTTGCCCGCGGCGCGGCGATAGATTCGGTCGTCAAACGGGAAACGACGGCCCAAGACGCCGACCTAGCCGGCGTCGCCCAAGGTTTCATGGACCGGACACGCGCTTCCGGCATTTCCGGCGAATGGCAGCCGATCGCGCGATACGGTACAGCATCGGAGGTTGTCGCGCGGGCGCGCTACGCGGATCTCAGCATCGTGGGTCAATTCGCTATAGAAGATTCGCATGCGCTATGGCGACCCGAGCAACTGCTTTTCGCGTTTGGCGGTCCAGCATTGATTGTCCCGCGAGACTCTCCACCGACTACGGTAGTTGGCCGTAATATCCTAATCGCCTGGAACGCGAGCCGCGAAGCCAAGCGCGCGGTAGGAGATTCACTGCCATTTCTGGTCCAGGCGGATCAGGTCACTATTCTCGTCATCGATGGGTCGGGGGAAAATGAATCGGGGGCGGCTCTTTCCGCTCGATTGGCGCGCCATGGCATCGCCGCAACGACTCTGAACGTGGTCGCCGACGGCAGCGATATTGGGCAGGTCATTATAGACCAAGCTCATCGGATCGATGCCGACATGATTGTGATGGGGGCTTACGGCCATATGCGTGTCATCGAAATGGTATTCGGCGGCGCGACGCACCGGATCCTTGCTCACACAGATGTACCGGTTCTGATGTCGCATTAGCGTCGCGGCCCCACGAGATAACTGTCCACAGAACCTAGGGCACTGCCGTCAGGCCTTCCCGTGCCCGGGGCAGCTCCATCCGGAAAACGCTGCCTTTTCCCTTGGTGCTTTCGACCGTTATTCGGCCACCATGGGCGGTGCAGATCGACTTGACGATAGCCAGCCCTATTCCCGCTCCAATCTCGCCCCGGTCTGTCGTAGCGCGGAAGAAGCGGTCGAACACCAGATTTTGATCTTCCGGCGAGAGGCCGATGCCGGTATCGCTGACGCTCAGGATCGCCAGTTCGGGCGTTTCCTCGATTGTGACGGTGATCTCGCCGCCGGACTCGGTATATTTGATCGCGTTGTCCACGAGATTGACGATCACCTGTTTCAGTCGGTCCCGGTCGCCGGCGGCGACGGCATGATCACCCACGGGATCCGCGACCGCGATCCCTTTGTCGTCCGCCAGCAATCGCATCTGGTCGATGGTTTCGGCAGTCAGCGCATGCAGATCGACCGGGCGATGAACGCGCTTGCCGGTCACGCTTTCCATTTGGGCCATGGTGATAAGGCTTTCGACGATCTGGCTCAGCCGCGCGGTTTCGCCCAGGATGTTGGCGAGCGCGTTTTGCGTCTCGTCACTCAGCCGTTCGTCCGCCAGCAGCTCCAGTTCGCCGCGCATGATCGCCAGCGGCGTGCGCAACTCGTGCGCGGCATCGGCGGAAAAGCGGCTGACATGCTGATAGGCATTGTCCAGCCGCTCCAGCATGCGGTTCAGCGTCTGTCCCAGCGCGTCGATGCGGTCTTCTGTTCCTGCCAGGGGCAAACGCTTGCGCGGCGAATTGAAGGTCAGCGCCTCGGCTGCCTGGATCATCCCCTCCACGGGCGACAGGGCACGCTGAACCAGGACGTAGCCGCCGGCTGCCGCAACAATGAGCAAGACCGGCAAGCCGAAGATGAACGCCGCAACAAGCCGGCGTTCCGCCATCTCCATAAGGTCGGCGGAGCGACCGGACTCGACAATGAAGACACTTCCGTTCGCTGCGGTGAAACTCTTCGCGAACACGAAAAGCTTGCCATATTTTTTCAAACTTGGCGGACTGCCGGGGGGCGGAAACGGGATCGCCGAAGGATCGAACTCGTGGTCTTCGGGCGCGCCGGAAATATAGAAGACATCACCGCCGCTGCTGATCCGCATCAGTCGGTTTTGTGCTTCGGGTGCGAAACGCTGCTCGATAAGCGCCGCGAGAGCGGGCTTATCGGCAAACAGCCCGCTTGCCATCTCCCATGCGGCATCCACCCGGCCCGCCAATGTCGATCGTGTCGCCTGTTCGACGAAACGATCGAAACTGGCATAGCAGAAGGCGGCGAAGGCGATACCCACCGCAAAAAGCAAGCCGCAATACCACGAAACCAGCCTGAATGTCAGCGAGCGGCGGCTCATATTATCCGCCGATATGTTCCGGATCGATCGAGTAACCCAGGCCACGCACTGTGCGAATGAGCTTTGGGTCGAAGCCTTCGTCGATCTTGCGGCGCAATTGCCGGATATAGACATCGACGATATTGGTGAAGCCTTCGAAGGATTGATCCCAGACGCGGTCGATTATCATCGATCGCGACAATACCCGCCCGGCGTTGAGCAGCAGATATTCCAGGAGCGAATATTCTTTCGGACTGAGTTCGACGCGGCGTCCGGCGCGGCGTACCTGGCGGGACAATCTGTCTACTTCCAGATCGGCGAGTTTCAGCATCGTATCCTTGATCGCCGGGCCGCGCCGCATCAATGCGCGGACTCGCACCAACAGTTCCGGCAAAGCGAAAGGCTTTGTCAGGTAGTCGTCGGCGCCCGCGTCGAAATTCTCGACCTTGGTTTCAAGGTCGCCGCGTGCTGTCAGAACCAGTACTGGAACTTTCTGCTGCTGCTGACGAAGGCGCCTCAAGACGTCGGTGCCCGATCCATCGGGCAACAGAAGGTCAAGGATCACGAGGTCGTAGTGATCCTGCGTGGCCCAATGGAAGCCGTCGTCGGCAGTCGCGACGGCGTCCACGGTAAAACCCTCGCCTCGTAGGCTCCGCAACAGGATATCGGCAAGCTTTTGCTCGTCT
Organism: Alphaproteobacteria bacterium; assembly: GCA_965276835.1. Lineage (GTDB taxonomy): Bacteria > Pseudomonadota > Alphaproteobacteria > BOG-932 > Roseiterribacteraceae > BOG-932. The sequence continues at coordinate 3,453,669 of OZ255631.1, read as the reverse complement.
TCGATGATCAATATCCGCACGCCGTTATCTTTCGGCAGGTCGGAGACCGAGCGCCGCAAGCTGCGCACGTCTTGAGACTCTTGATCCAACGGTGTCCTCTCGAACCATCGGCGCCGCTTCATTCAGCACGACGCCAGACATGGCATTAGAAGGACGAATGTTCCGCCGATGCAAGCCGCGGGCCTGCCAGGCTGGGTTTCTGGAGGTTTTTGCGATCATCGCGCGGCTGCGTTGTTGGCCTCGAACATGCTGGCGTCCAGATTGCCGACGCACTGCGCGAAAGCCTGCGAGCCGGGGTCGATGCCCAGGGCGGCGCAACTATGCTGTTCCTGGGCCAACTGAACCTGGCTGTTGCTGGGGCCGGCACAGGCCGCGAGCGCAAGAAGCACGCCGGAAGCTGCGATTATGCGTACCGTATTCATGATGATGTCCTCGAAGAATCAGTTGCTGGCAGGGTGTTCGGCATCGACGACGCACAGCGCGAATTCACGCGTGTTCGGCTGTAGGCCGCGCTGCATGCAGGCGTGGCGGTCGCGCTCAACCAGGCTCGCCTGGTCCAGGCCTGCCATCGTCTGCAGAAGACTGCGCTGGCACATGTCGTAGTCGGTGTTGGATGGGCTGAGGCCCATCGTGGTCTGGCAGATCTGCCCGGCCTCGGCCTTTCGCTCGGGTGTCGAGCTTCTGGCGTCGGCGGGGTTCATTGCGCACGCCGCGAGCGCAAAGCCGCAGCCGACGATGGGTAGGGCGCGAAGCAGACGCTTCGCCGAAATGATCATGATCAAGATTGCATGCTCCATTCGCTACGATGGAACACAGTCTTAATCCGATAAAATGAGAAGATTATGAGCGCTAAATTAAAAACCGTTCATACAATTATATGGAAAAATCCTCGAATTTCAGTATATTAGAAAATCTTAATTTTCCTCTCATCTGCTCCTAATCTTCCCGCATTAAGTACGCCACATACAACTCTCGGCGGAGTATTCGAATGCAGGCGATCCCAACTAAAGCTCATCGACAGCATGCGTTCGCACCAGCAATAGCGGCACTGGGCGCGGCATTTCTGCTGACCTTATTGGGTGCCTGCGAAAGCCCCTCGGCGGTTGCCCCACAAGCGGCGCTGTCGGCGCAAAAGATCGGCGACATCTGCGAAGAAACGATGAGCCTCGATGTCAGCGGTGCTTACTTTCCCAAATGCATGGATTATTTGCGAAGCCACGCGACGGCGCAGCGTGTCGCTGTGAATATGACGGCGCCGGCGGAGCATCGGGCCTGCCAGGAGATTGGACTGGCCAATGGCTCGGCTGACTATCAAAGTTGCGTTCAGGAAATGGTGCAGCTGGATCTCGGCGCTGCGCATTTGTGACGGGTTATCGAAGTTCCGGAAGGCTGGAAACGCACGACCACACGAGGGCGCTATACAGCTCCCGGTTTCGGTGTTCCTTGATATATCCAGGCGTAATCGACGCAACACGCGCCTTGGTGCGGACTGACGCATACCAGTGCACGACGCGGGTTCCAGCCGACAGCACGGCATCCAACCTGACGGTTTCGCGTATTCGGAACCAGTGTTCGGAAATTTCCGGGGGCAGGGGATAGAAGACCGATGGATCATGGACGATCAGATCGGATCGCCCGTTATCGTCGACCATCTCTTGCAGCAGCTCCGGCCCGATCGCGTAAGGCTCCCGCAGCCGTTCGGGGGTGACCGCCAGCATCGCGCGGAGATAGCGTGCGATCAGGCCTGAATTCGCTTCCGCGCCCATCACGGCATTGTTGATGCCGCGATAGTAAAGCCATTCAACCCGTCGAAAATATCTCCAGCCATTTTGGCTGCGGCGCATCGCCTTGCGCATCACGTCCAGTATCAACGAACGAACCCAAAGCACCAGCGAGCGCGATGCGCGAATGCGCTGCGGCCAGACGATATACTCGCATCCCACGAACTGCGCGGCGTCGAGCAGAGGCCGCAAGGATGCCACGGTAACTGTATCCATATCGAGATAGATGCCGCCCTGGCGAAACAGGATCGCCGCACGCAGGATATCCGACCGCATGACCGGGCTGGCGATCCGGCTGTAGAGGGACGCCAGTTGAATCCCAACGCCGATGGCCTTTCCGGTTTCGGTCAAATAGGCGATCGGATCGACGCGGTGCAGCGTTACCCCGACCGCGTTCGAGAGCGCGGCCAGTTCAGCCCCCTCATCGAGCGCGTCGGTATGGTGCAGAATGACCTCGGGCAGACCGCCGCGCTCGGCCGCGGACAGGACGGCGAACACATATGCCCAGGGCAGGCGGGGGCCGATCCAGCAGAAATGCGCGCAAGCCGGAATGGTCATCCGCGTGGATGACCTGCGGCGTTCCGTTCAAGCAACCTAGAGTTGGCCTGTTTCGAGCAACTCCTCGGCCTTCTTGAAGGCGGCGGGATCGTCGACATCGACCCAGACCCGGTCCTGTATGTCGAAAGCGCGAGCCTTGCCCCAACCGGCCAGCACGTTCATCGCGCCGGAGATGCTGTCGTCCCCTTTGGCTTGGCTGACTTCAAGCGCGTCGAACATGATCGGCCCGCACAGGAACATGCCGGTATCGATCGCGTTGAAGTCACGGATCACCTTGCCGATATGCTCGATCTTGCCGTTCGCGCATTTGACTCGCGTAACGTCCTCCATATCGTTCAGCGGGCTGTCGACGTTGAAGTCGACGCCCAGCGTGACCGTATTGGCTTCGACAGGGCTGGCGATAAGGTCCCGCACGATCTCCGGGTCGACCAAATGGTCGCACATCGTCAGCAGGAACGGTCCGTCGACATAGGGTTTGGCCTTCAGCACGGAGGTGCCGTTGGCGCGCTCCCAGTCCTCATTGACGATATGGGTGATGCGAATGCCTTCCCGTGCCGAGAAGGCATCGAGTTCCTTGCGCAGCTGTTCGCCGCGATAGCCGCTGACGACAAAGAAATGGTCGACACCCGCGCTGCGCGCCTGCTCGATCACGCGTTCGATCAAGGGCACGCCCTTGATATGGATCAGCGGCTTGCTCTCGCCCTTTTCGCGCAGGCGCGTGCCCTGACCGGCGGCGACGATGACACACTGCATCCGGCGGGCGGCAGCGGCGTTCTGGCGGATGAAGCTTTCGGTCTTCTCGTATGCTTCGTCGTCGGTAAATTGCTTGGGCGGGTGCTTGCAGAAATAGGCGCTCGGGCCCTCAAGTATCCCGCCGATACCGTTCACCAGCGCCAGCTTGCAGCACCGGATCATGTCGATGACGACGCCGGCGGAATTCGGCGAATCCTCAACCGACAGCCGCAACTCCAGATCCATGGAGACGTCGCCGAACAGGTGACCCTCCATGCGGATGAAACAGATCTTGTTGTCGTTCTGCCACGGCACATAGTCGCTGGGGCCGATATGGATATTGTTATCGTCCATCCGCTTCTTTGCGACCGACTGAACCGCTTCGGTTTTGGATGTTTTCTTTGAAGCCAGACGGGTCTGGTTCTTCATGTTGAGGAAGTCGGTGTTGCCGCCGGTGTTCAACTGATAGGTCCGCAGCAGCTTGACGCCGCGCTTGGCGAACAAGTCGGTCAGCACCCGGTGCGTGATCGTCGCGCCCAGTTGCGATTTGATGTCGTCGCCGATAATCGGCAGGTTGCGCTGCTTGAACCGTTCGGCGAATTGCGGATTGCTGGCGATGAAAACCGGCATGTTGTTGACGAAGGCGACGCCGGCCTCAAGCGCACATTCGGCATAGAAGCGCGCGGCCTGTTCGGACCCGACCGGCATGTAATTCAGCAAAACTTCCGCCTTGCTGCGCTTCAGCTCGGCGACGACCTCGTCCTTTGTCGACTCGGTCGCGTCAGACCGTATGAAGGTCCGATCATCTTCGTAATTCGCCATGTGCTCGGAGATGCCGTCCAGTACCGCGCCCATGCGAACGATCACGCCGCTGTCGGGAATCTCTTTCTGGAAAATCTTCGTGCAGTTGGGAGGTGAGAAGATAGCGTGATGGACATCCGTCCCGACCTTGCGGGCATCGATATCGAAGGCCGCCACGACATCGATATCGCACGGCAGGTATCCGCCGATTTCCGTGTGCATCAGGCCCGTCACGCCAGCGACGCACCGTTCGGGCGTGTAGTAATGGATTCCCTGGATCAGCGCGCTCGCACAGTTGCCCACGCCCGCGATCGCAATGCGAATGCTGCCTTCAGCCATTTTCTCTGACTCTGCTCATGATTGACGTGGTTCGGAAAACATCGGCTTCCGAATATTCATTCGAATGTCTTCCCGTAGATTCGATAGGTCTTGTAGGCCTTTGCCCCCAACCTTTCGAGAATGCTGCGCATCGGCCGGTTGTTCTCCAGAATCCAGGAGAGTTCGACCCAGCGAAATCCAAGTTTCTTGACCCCCGGCCAGATCGCGCCAATCAGCTGAAGCGGCAACGCGCTGCCGATCACGGTTCCGGCCAGGCTGCGGCGCACGCCCATCAGCGGTACGCGGGCCGATTTCAGCCCTTTGACTTTGAGACGCCACAGTAATTTCAATACACCGAATGGGAAGAGGTGACCGTTCAGGTCGCGGATGGCCTCGTTGATGTTGGGAAGCGTAACGATAAATGCAACCGGCTCGCCGTTCAGTTCTGCAAACCAGACCAGCCGTTCATCGAGCAACAGCTTGATCCGCGTCGCCAGCTCGTCGGTTTCGGCCTCGGTCATCGGCACGAAACCGTCATTCCCACTCCAGGCATCGTTGAAGATGTCGACGATTCTACGGATTTCGTTGTTGTAATCTTTCAGATTGAGCCGCCGCATCGTCACCGCGTTGGCCAGCGGGCGGTTCAGCATGTTGCTGGCCGAGCGCGACAGCGGCTGGTCCATGTCCAGCAGATAGGCCAAAACGTCGCCTTCGGGCGCGTATCCGGCCGCTTCGATCTCCGCCGCTTCGTAAACGGGGTCGTGCCCCATCATCATCATCGGCGGCGTGTCGAAGCCGTCGATCAGCAGCCCGGTTTCTTCGTTGATCGACAGTGTGAACGGACCCTGGACATGCCGCACGCCGCTGCTGCGCAGGAAGTCCTCGGCTGTCTTGAACAGCGCGCCAAAGACCTCCCGGTCGTCGATCGCGCTCAGGCACCCGAACTGCCCTGAGCGGGTGCCGCCTTCCTTTTGAGCCAGCGGGTCGATCTGCGCGCTGATACGCCCGATATCCCGACCGTCGCGCCGCGCGATCCAGAATCGCACTTCGGACCGGCGCACCAATTCGTTCTTGGCGGGGTCAAAGGCTTCTTCCCGCTCGGATATCAGGGGCGGAACCCAGAACTTGTCATCTTTATGAACGAAGAACGGAACGCGGATGAACCGCTTCATCGTTGCTTTGTCTGTAACCTGCACGATTTCGATCGTCATTTTGCTGCCCGTCTGCGCGGCATCCACAGCTCCGTGGCGGCGGTTTGACCGAGTTCACTCTCACCGGCCAGCGGCGGCCGGTCGCGCGGCGGGGTCCCGGTCAACGTGGCGACGAAGGGGTAACGCGTCGCTTCCGCCCGATCATAGCCCAGGTTGAAGGTGGTCGGGCTGCGCGGCATATCGCGCGCGCCCTCATACCAGGTGCCGAACAGGCGATCCGGCAAAAAGCTCACGATGCCGAAGTTGCCGCGTTCGCTGTGAAAATGGTGCGCGAGGTGGCGTTGCTTAATCCGCTTCAGGAAGGCGTTGTTCGGCTTGTAGTTTAGATGCTGAACACAGTGCGCGAATTCATAGGCGCAGGTGGTGAGCAGCCCGGCCGACAGCGCCGCCGCGGCTCCGGTGGCGCCGCCAAGTAGCCAGCCGACCGGAACCGTCACCGCAGCGATCGTCGGCAGCGTCGTCCATAATGCACCGAACAGAACCTCGAGCCGGTGGGGATCCTGATGATGATCGAAATGGATTCGCTTCCAACTCGCGGCGGTCCAGCGGGATTTGTAAAGCGCCCGGCTATGCAGGATGAAGCGATGGATCAGGTACCAGGCAAACGGGTAGAGGATGATCGCCGCTACCGCGCCGACGGCCGCCGGAACCCAGCTGACCCCGCCTTGGACCGCAACGATGCCGCTGATAACAGCAACGACGAGATAGACCTGGATTGCGTAGTAGGTTGAATAGGCGATCGCCAAATCCCGGAACGACATCTTGCCCAGATCGTAGCTGCGGCCGGTCCACATCCACCGCGACATCGCGCCTGGCTTCCCGGGGTCAGGCATCATTCGGCCGCCGGCATCGCAATTCTGGCGTCGCTTTCGCTGAGCACGCCAAGCCGATAGGCCGTATCGGTCATAATTTCGATCGCGCGGTCGATTTGCGTCTCGATGTGAGCGGCGCTGACGCTCGACCGGATCAGCGACTGGCTGCCGGGGGTTGCCGGCGGAAGCGCGAGGTTCAGATAGACGCCCCCGGCGATCAGCGCATTCCAATATTTTATCGCCAGTTCCCGATCCGCAATCTTCACGGCCACGATCGGGCTGGGCTCCGGCCCCAGCTCAAATCCAGCCCGAGCAAGTCCGTTGTAAAGCCGGCGGCTGTTCGCCAGGACACGTGCGCCGAGAAGATTGTCGGTCGATATCCGCCGCAGCGCCGCGCTGACCGACGCGATGACCGCGGGCGGCAGCGACGCCGTGAACATGTAGGGCCGGCAGACAACGCGCAGCAGATCGAAATCCGGTAGGTCGGAAACGGCGAAACCGCCGACCGCACCCAAGCTTTTGCTGAACGTGCCGACAACGAAATCGACATCGCTTTCAACGCCCACCATTTCCGCAAGGCCGCGCCCGTGTTTGCCGAGGACGCCCATCGAGTGGGCTTCGTCGACGATCAGATAGGCGCCCATCTCGCGTTTCACGGCAGCGATCTCGCGCAGCGGCGCCGTGTCGCCCAGCATGCTGAACAGGCCTTCGGTGACGACGATCCGGCTGCCGGGTAAACCTTCGAGGCGCTTTAACCGGCGCGCCAGATCCTGTGGGTCGTTGTGGCGAAAGCGGATGATCTCGGCCGAGCCGAGCTTGCAGGCGTCATAGATCGAGGCGTGACTGTCCGCGTCGATCAGCAAATGGTCGCCGCGGCCGGCCAGGGTGGATATCAACCCCAGATTGGCCTGATAACCGGTGGTAAAGACCATGGCGCTGCGCCGGCCATAGAATCCGGCGATCTCCTGCTCAAGCTTCGTGTGGCCCGAATAGGTGCCGTTCGCGATGCGCGACCCGGTCGTGCCGGTTCCGGCTTCGCGGATCGCGTTCACGCTGGCTTCGACACAGGTCGGGTCGAATGTCAGGCCGAGATAATTGTTGGTTCCGAACAGCAGAATGTGACGGCCGTCCAGGATTGCTTCCGTCGGCGAAAGAATTTTTTCGAAGCGGATATCGAACGGATTGCGCCCGTTTTCGGTCAGGGTGGCGAACGCAGCCCGAATGTCATCGAATTTCGAAAAAATCGACATCAACCCTTTTCTTTCAACAGCTCTTCGACGGCTCGGCGCAGGTCATCGACCGTCTCGACTTCGGCGATGCGATCAAGCGGAATCGAAATATCGAAATGGTCTTCTATGTCCATGACGAAGTCCATGACCGCAACGGAGTCGAGACCGAGGTCGCGTGCGATCCGCGTTTGCGCGGATACTTGGACGCCGGCCGGAATTCGCGCGGCCACGACCTTGATGATTTCTGCTTCGACATTGTCTACGTGGCTCGCCAACACTGGCTCCCCTCAACTGGACATGGCCCTTCTAGGGCGACCATCTTCATTGCAGGCGGCGGCCTAGAAAGCAAATATTGCGCAACCGATTTTTCGCGATCTTTGGTCGCCGGTCGGAAAGAAATCAACGCACAACCCCGGTGCCGAGCGGTTTCGAGGGCCCGGGGGCTAGCCAGTTTTGCGCGCGGTACCAGGATACGGTGTCGTGAAAACCGGCACGGAGGGTGATTTCGGGTTCCCACACCTGCGGTGGCGGCAGGCGGTCGGCGGACGACCCCCAATCTGAATGCAAGATTTCGCGTGCCTTTCCCACCGTGAAGACCGGTGTGCGTCCGCCAAACTTTGCAGTCAGCGTATTGATGACAGCGGCTGTGCGAACGGCGAAGGCCGGCAGCGGTAGGGTCACGACGGTTCTGCCAAGCGACGCTTCGAGCGCGGCGACGATCTCGGGCCACAGATAGCCCTCGACGCGCTGATCGGTGAGTTCGAAGCTTCCCGTGACGCCGCAGTCGCAAAGGTTGACGATGGCACGCGCCGCGTCGGCCGCATGGATAAGTCCGACGCGGCCTTTGCGTGGACCGGGCAAGGGGAAAACCCGATGCGCAGCCGCCCGGAATATAGCCAGCGTCTCCGTGTCAGTTGGCCCGTAAACCGCAGAGGGCCGAACGATCGTCCAGTCGTGCGACCGCTTTTGTAGTGTCGCTGCCACCACCTCTTCGCTTGCACGCTTGGTTGCGGCATAGGCGGACAGTTGAGGTTCGCGCGCCGCCATCGAGGACACCAGGAGGAGGTGTTTCGCCGACGTGCAATCGTTGACTGCGCTGACGAGATTGGCCGTGCCGTCGACATTGACGGTGTGAAAGGCGGCTAGACTCCGCGCCTTGATCAGCCCCGCTGCGTGAACGACGATATCGGCGCCGTCGACAAGTTTGCGCAAGGCCTGATGGTCTGACAGATCGCCGGTAATGGTCTCGATCGTGGGGTCGTCAGACGGTGCGCCCGTGGCTGCCGTACGCGCCAAAATCCGAACTTGCCATCCCGCGGTGATGACGGCGCCGACGATATAGCGCCCCAGAAAGCCGGTTGCGCCGGTAATCGCGGCGAGCCGTCCGGCCATCAAGCCGACCGGAGCACGGCGCTCGAAGAGGGCGCGAAATGCGTCGATTTGCCGTCAGGGGGCTCCTCGTTGCGGCGCAAATCGAGATAGAGCTGGCGCGCGCGGGCGCGGCTCAGCTTGCCCGAGGAGGTCTGCGGCAGGGAATTGTGGGGCGCCAGGACGACGGCGCAATTGATTCCGGCCGCGACCCGAACCGTCTCAGCCACAGCCTGACGCAGCTTCTCCCGTGCCGCTTCGTCGGACGTTCGGCACTGCACCAGCAAAACCACGGCCTCAGACTCGGAATCGTCGACCGAGAAGGCCGCCACGTCTCCGTTGCGGACACCCTCGACTTCATGTTCGACAAGCCATTCCAGATCCTGCGGCCATATATTGCGGCCGTTTGCCAGGATGAGATCCTTGCTCCGCCCGGTGATGACCAGGGAACCGTCCAGGAAAAAGCCAAGATCGCCGGTATCGAGCCAGCCGTCGCCCGACAGAACCCGCGCGGTTTCTTCGCGGCTGTTGAAATATTCGCGCATCAGGCTGGGGCCGCGAAACATGACACGGCCGACTTCGCGGTCAGGCAGGACAGCGCCGTCCGCCGCACGGATTTCGACCTCATGACCGGGCAAGACTTCGCCGCATAGCACGAACGTGCGCGACCGGTTGCCGCCATTGTCGGCGGCTACCGGTACGGCGCGCGCTTCCTGTTCCAAAAGGTCCAGGTCGATATTATCGATCTCGATACCACGATCGAGCGGCGCAAACGTGATGCCAAGCGTGGCCTCGGCCATACCGTAGCTGGCGACGAAAGCTTCCTTCTTGAAGCCGCAGTTTCCGAAAGCTTCCGCGAACCTGGACAACACGCCCGGCCGGATCATGTCACCGCCGATGCCGGCGACGCGCCAGCGCGAAAGATCGAGGTGATCCGCCGCGCCGTCCTTGACGCGCCGCGCGCACAGATCGTAACCGAATGACGGGCTGTAGCAGACGGTGCCGCCGTTCTGCGACATCAGTGTCGGCCAGACCAGCGGGCGGCGCGCGAACTCGCGGGTTGCAACATAATCCACCGGCGTCTGCGTTGCGACCGGCGCCAGCAGGAAACCGACCAGCCCCATATCGTGATAGAAGGGCAGCCAGGAAAAACAGCGATCTCCCTCTCGCATCTGCAGTGCGTGATGGGTGATCCCGCGCAGATTGGCCATCAGCGCCCGTTGGGTGACCGCAATGCCCGCCGGCGAACGCGTGCTGCCCGACGAGAATTGCAGATAGGACAGATTGTCCTGGCCGATGAACGGCAGATCGACGCCAGTGTCGGGCACGCCGTCAAACTCATCGAAAGTCCCGATTGCCCGCAGGTCGAACGACGCCGCGGCTTCCCGGACCCATTCCAGGTACGGCTCCGGACAGAGCACGGCGGTTGCACCGGCGACGCCGAGCATCGCGCGGATATGGTCCACGTATCCTGCCCGCCCGCCGAAGGCCACGGGCAACGGCATCGGCACGGAAACGAGGCCGGCATATTGGCAGGCGAAGAATGCGCGCAGGAAACTGGCGTCGGTCTCGGCAATAAGGGCGACCCGGTCGCCGGCCCTCAATCCGGCGCGAATCATCCGCCGCGCCATGGATTGCGCCTGATGCCGCAACTCCCGATAGGTTTGCACCTCCATCAGGTCGCCGCGAGCCGAATAGAAATTGGCGCCGGCCTGTCCGGCCGCCGCATAGTCGAGCGCTTCGGGTAACGTCGAAAAATCGGATGCCCGGAACGCGAGCCCCCCGGCCTCTGCCGGCTTCATCTGTCGCAGCATGCCCCTCAAGTACCTCGTAACAATTGTCCTGAAACCACTCCGGCCTTCTTGGGCGTTTCCAAAATCTTATGGCTGATTTGGACAAATCCGGCGGTCACGACAGCCTATTGCTGTGCGAGCGCGATGTCCATTCAGGCGCTAAATTATTCATTTCACGGTATTTTCCGCGGCGTTCCTGTGCCAACCCGCCGCCGGTGGGAGGTTCTGGGCAATTCGGATTCCCACGCTCGATCAGCGGGCTGTGCGAACGCGATGTTGCACGGACCTTATACCGTTTGTATTGGATTTTCCTGCCAGCCTTGCTGGTACCACGGTTACGTGATCGATTCGGGCAGCCGCGTGACAATTTGGCGCCGGCTCGCGGAGAAATAAGGGGTCTGTGTGCAGACAAGCGAGCCTGTCCGGCGGACGTCCGAAATTGAGGAGGTCACCAATCTCTATCTGATCCATCCAGCCGCGGGTTTTTTGACGCCGGCATTCGCCAGGCTTGGGATCAGCCCCAACGCGGTTTCCGTGGCCGGCATGGCATTCGGTCTGTTGGCCGGCTTTGCTTACTATCACTACCAGGACCCGCGTTATGCGGTCGCGGGATTCCTGCTCATGATCGCATGGCATGTGATGGACGGCGCCGACGGCCAGCTCGCCCGCCTGACCCATGCTCAATCTGAGCTGGGGAAGATACTGGACGGGACGTGCGATTACGTCACGTTCATCGCCGTCTATTCGGCGCTGGCGGCGGCGCTTAGCCGCCAGTCGGGCGATTGGGTATGGGCGTTGGCGGTCGCCGCGGGCCTCTCCCATGCGGCACAGGGCATGGCGTATGAGGCACAGCGCCAGGAGTATAATTTCTGGGGTTGGGATCGGAAATCCGCCGAACTCCTGGCGCCGGAGATGCTTCCACCCGACGATCCCAACGGATCGCCGGCATCGCGCCTGCTGCATCTGATCTATCGAACCTATGTGCGCAGCCAGTTCTGGGTAGCCGGCGGCGTGGTGGGGTTTCATAAGGCCCTGGCCAAGGCCCTCGAGACCGAGCCGGCACGTATCGCGCTGGTTCGGGAGGGCTATCGCGCGCAATTCGCGCCATCGGTCCGGCGCTGGTCGGTCATGTCGGCGAATTATCGGACGCTTGCGATCTTCGTTGCCGCGCTGACCGGGCAGCCGCAATATTTCTTCTGGTTCGAGATCGTCGTTCTCAATCTGCTTCTGGTTTTGTTGATTTATGGCCAGCACGCGCGTTGTACGCGGTTCCTGAAAAACCTGGATGCTGGTTAGATGGCGGCCCGGCGATTGAGGTAATAGGTAACGCCCAGCAGCAACGCCGACGGCGCCATGGCGGCCACGGCCGGGTTCAGGTCAAGCAGCAAGCTGACCAGGCTGGTAATCTGTTGGGTCAGCGAGAAAACAATGCCGACGGCGGCGCCAATCGTAATCCGTTGGCCGGCACTGCGCGCGCGTGGTGGGCCGAAGACGAACGGCGTGGCGACAAGGACCATCGCGACCATTGATAACGGAATGCTGATCTTGGTCCAAAACGCCTGTTCCAGGCGCGCGGACTGGTGGTTCTGACGCTTCAACTCGCGGATATAGCGATAGAGTTCGACCGGAGGCATCTTGTCCGGCGGCAATATCAGCAGTTGGACCTGGTGCGGACGCAGAAAGCTGGACCAGGACAGTGTGGCCAAATGCTCGGTCTGGACGTCAGGCAACAGCAGTCGCGTTCGCTCCACATCGTTCAAGATCCAGGTGTCGGTCGATTCGATCTTGGCGCTGTCGGCGTGAACGAAGCTTTGCAATTCGCCGTGCCCATTGAAGGCGTAGATGTCGATATCCCTGGGGACGTTTCCGTAACCGACCCACCGCACGTTCAGATATTCGTGATCGTTCTGCGCCCAGAAGCCGTTTCCATCCTCGATCGATGTTTCGGTCGACATTTTGGACATCCGCTCCGCCTGTGCCATGCGCTGCGCCGTGGGGATCACGAACTCGGCGATCAGGAAAAGGGCGAGCGTTATCGGCAGGGCAAGTTTCAGCACCCATCCGACGATGCGGCGTTCCGACAGGCCGATCGCCTGCATCGCGATCAGTTCGCTGCCGTTCGATAGGTTGCCCAGCGCGAACAGGCTTCCCATCAGCAGCGACACCGGCATCAACTGCAACAACCGCGAAGGGACGGTCAGCAGGACATAAAGGAAGGCGTCGGCGACCCGGTAATGACCCTGCCCGACATCGTGAAGCTGGTCGACGAACTCAAGCAGGCTGAACAAGGCGGTCAGCCCCGAGGCAACGAGGACCAGCGATCTGAGTGTCGAACCCTCGATATAACGGTCGAGCCGTTTCATGTCCGCCGAACGTCAAGCTCCGTGAGGAGGGCCCGCACTTGGGCCAATGGCCGCGCCGGAAATCGGGTCTTGAAGCTGAATTTCAGGAAACCTTGGGGCCAGTAGGTGAACGCGATCAGAACCGCCAAAAGCAAGGCTGGAACCCACCAGATTCCGGGGAAGGTCGGGACAGCGCCGTGCTGGACCCAGGTCCGTGCCGAGGTACAGATCAGGTAGTAGGCGGAATAGATCAGGATCGCGGTGCCCATCTTCGCATATTTACTTTGCCGCGGTTTTGTGCGGCTAAGCGGGATGCCCAGCAAGCCGAGCAGCAGCGTCGCGATGGGCGTGGAGAATCGCCATTGCAGTTCGGCGGCATCTTCGGGGGCGTGCGAGGCGAACAGCGTGGCCGTGCTTGCGGCGGTCGAACTGTATTCGGGCAATTTTACGCTGCGGTTCCCTGTCGGAACGGCGATTTCCTGCACGGTCATGACTGTGTCGTCGGGGCGCCCTTCCGGCAGAAAATCATAAACATGCGTGTCGTTCAGATACACGTCGGGGGAGTCTTCGACCGCCGTTTTGGGTTCCTGATGGGCGCGCTCCGCGTAGATGATCCGGGGATGGTCTTCGTGCGTCGCCCGCACGAAGACATTGGTCGCCGGGGCCTTCGGTCCATCGCGATGCTCGACGAAAATCACGCGATTTCCGTGATCGCCGACATAGAAGGTCCCGGCCTCCATATAGTCGACATCCAGCAATGTCTCGGCACGCTTGGTCAGTTCATGAGAGTTCTGATAGGCCCATGGGCGGACCCACAGCGACAGGACGGCAACGACGACAGCCAGGGATCCCGCCAGCATTCCCACGATGCGCATGACCCGCGTCGGCGTAACGCCGAGGGCGAACATCGCCGTGAATTCTGAATCGCTGTACAGCCGGCCGAACGCCAGGACGATCGAGATATAGAGCGACACCGGAATCAGCACTTCCAGCGAGATGATCACCTTGAGCGCGATCAGCTCGGCAATAATGTCCGCGGGCATCAGCCCGTTGACGGCGTCAGCCAGAAAGCCGCTCGCGCTATAGCTCGCGAACAGGGTGACGAGCACGCCCAGCATGACCGCCATCGTCCTGCCGATTTCGCGAATCAGGTACGTTGCGAAGGTCACGGCAGAAGGCCACTCCATAGCGGCTTATTTCGGTCGGGGCGCATCAAACCCGTACGGTCGCCTGTCGCGGGGACGCTGATCGATCGGTCAAAGATTCAGTCCTCATTCTGCGCGATATTATCCACGTTGTTCGCCGAATGCGAGAATGCCCACAAACCTGGGCCGCAGCCGCTGAATTGACATCAAAATTCCTTGCTGCGAACTTCGCCTTGCCGAAATGGGCTGCACGGCGACAGGGAGACCTTATGCCGGAGGGGAACAGCGAACGGGCGCGAGAGATTGCGGTGTTCCGCCACAACCTATTTAGGATCTCGGAGCAATTCATCACCCAGCAGGCGCAGCAGCTTAAGCGCTACAAGCCGATTTACGTCGGGCGACTGCGTTATGGTGAGCCTCCCGCTGGGGCAGAATCGCTGGTCCTGCGGGATATGGGTGGGTGGCTGCCGCTGGCGCGCATCGGCTGGCAGATGGTGACCCGCAATCCCAAGCCCTACCAAAGACTGTTGGCGGATCGCCGGCCCGCCCTGATCCACGCCCATTTCGGCGTCGAGGGGGTGTACGCGCTGCCGCTCGCGCAACGGCTGGGAATCCCGCTGGTCACGACGTTCCACGGCTTTGACGCCACATTGTCGACCGCTGCGCTGCTGACGTCGCCGGCCTGGGCGAATTACCCCCTGTTTCGGGGCCGGCTGGCGCGTCAGGGCGATCTATTCCTCTGTGCCTCCGGTTTCATCCGCGACCGGGTGCTGGCGATGGGCTTTCCGGAAGCGCGCACGCATGTTCACTATATCGGCGTGGACTGCCAGGCGATCGCGGCGCGCGATCCGGCGGAGGAAACGCCGACGATCCTGCACGTCGCGCGTCTGGTTGAGGTTAAAGGCGCCGAATATCTGATCCGTGCCTTTGGCCGGCTGGCGGCGCAGCACCCGACCGTGGAACTGGCGATTATCGGCGATGGCCCGCTGAGAAGCCGGCTCCATGATCTGGCCCGGTCGCTAGGTTTGGCAGAAAGGGTGCGGTTCCTCGGCGCACTGCCGCACGACCAGGTGCTGGCGTGGATGCGCCAGGCGGCAATGCTGGTCTTGCCGAGCATCCGCACGTCGACGGGCCGGGTCGAGGGCCTGGGCATGGTTCTGCTTGAGGCAGCCGCGACCGGCGTGCCGGCGATCGGTTCCAGCATCGGCGGAATCCCGGAAGGCATCGACGATGGCCGGACTGGATTTCTGGCACCCGAGAAGGATGTCGACGCCCTGATGCGCCGGATGGCCGACCTGCTCGACGATCCGACCTTGCGACATGAGATGGGCGCACGCGCCCGGGCTTTCGTCGCGGATCGTTTCAACATTCGCCGGCAAACCGAACTGCTTGAGGGATTCTACGACCGTCTCCTTTCGCCGGGGTCAAGATGACCGCCGGCCGATCGGCGATCGTGGTCGCGCATCCGGACGACGAATGTCTGTGGCTGAGTTCGGTCCTTGCGACGGCCGATCGGGTGGTATTTTGTTTCGGCGATCAATTTGAACGGCCGAAATCGTCTGCAGGGCGGCGGCGGGCGGTCGCCGCCCTGCCACTCGCCGGCCTCACCGATCTTAAGCTGCCGGAAAGTGGCGCCGGCTTTTCAGTTGATTGGGCGAACCCGCAGCCGACCGAAGCTGGCATCGCAATTGTCGATCAAGCAGCGCGGATCCGCTACGAAGCCAATTTCCTCAGACTGTTTGAGGCTTTGCGGCCGGTGCTTGCCGATTGCGATGACGTCTATACACACAATCCGTGGGGCGAATACGGGCATGCCGAACACATCCAGGTCTACCGGGCGGTCGCGGCAATGCAGGCCGAGTTCGGCTACACGATCTGGTTCTCCAATTATGTCGGCCCCGCAAGCTGGCCGCTAGCCCGTCGGATCGGCATCGAGCCCTGCCGGGTGGGCCACCGCACCGTCCATCCCGATGAGGCCCTGGCGCGCCAATTGCGCCGTGTCTATCGCGACCACGGCGCCTGGACCTGGAGCCGCTGGCACCGCTGGCCGACCGAGGAGGCGCTTTACGCGCAGCCGGTCGGTGCGGCGCTGAGCCCACTGTCTGGCGAATATCTGCTCGATGTCCGGGGTCTGCGCTGGTGGCCACCGCCGTGGGGCAAGGCATTGAGACGCCTCGTCCCGGCAGCTCCCGCCTAGGCGGGCATTCCGCCGATATATGCCGAACCTGGCCGCAGAAGCCGCCCGCGCCGTTGCTGCTCCCTCGCGTGGGCCGTCCAGCCGGAAGCGCGGGCGATGGCGAAGATCGGCGTGAACGCCTGTCGCGGAATGGCGAGTGCGTCGAGCAGGATTGCGGTGAAGAACTCCACATTGGTGTCCAGCGCCCGGTCCGGGTATTTGCGCTTCAGAGCGTCGCGCGCATAGGCCTCCACCTCGGCGGCGAATGGCAGGTCGGTCTTGTTCGCCGCCAGGGTCTCTATCGCGGTCTTGAGCACGTCGGCGCGCGGATCGCGGACGCGATAGATGCGGTGGCCGAAGCCCATTAGCCGCTCGCCGCGTGTCAAAGCATCGTCGATCCACGGCTGGATATGCGCGCTAGTGCCGATTGCATCGAGCATTTCGAGCACCGGCTCCGGTGCGCCGCCATGCAGTGGACCGGTCAGCGCGCAATAGCCGGCAGTCACGGCACAGAAGAGGTCCGCTTGTGTCGACGCCACAACGCGCGCCGCGAATGTCGAGGCGTTCATGCCGTGATCGCACACTGTGATCAGATAGGCGTCCAGCGCCCGCGCCTGGCTCTCGTCAGCGTCCCGGCCGCGAAGCATACGCAGCGTATCGGCGGCGTGGCCGAGCGCCGGGTCCGGCGCGATTGCCGTCTCGCTTCGGGCCCGGCGCGTCAGCGCAGCGGCGATCACCGGCAGCGCGCCGACGATCGTCGCGTCGTTGCTTAGGCCGGTTTCGGCGCCGAGGCCCGCAATTGCCGCCCGGAAGGCGGCGACAAGCGAGACGCCGTGGGTCGTCGCGAGCAGAGCGGGCAGGCGGGCGAAAGCCCGCAGGCGCGCCTGACCAAGCTGAGCGCGGACCTCGGTCTCCGCGATCGGTTCGTCGTTCGCCAGCGACCATAGAAGTGCGGTGACGCCTTCGAAGCTCGAATGGGTGGCAAGGTCGGCAACATACCTGCCGGCAATAATCAATTCGCCTTTCAGCCCGTCGACATGGCTGAGCGCGGTTTCGGCGGCGAGCACGCCATCGAGGCCGAGGGAGGATTTGGACAGATGGTCAGGCATGAGGAAGCTCCTGTGCTGAAAGCGACAGGATCGAATTGTTGGAAATATTGATCAATCTTGATTAGGCTGATCAATATGGAAAATTCTTCTGCACCCCTTTACCTCGATGCCCGCCAAGCCGCCGCTGAGCTCTCGGTCAGCCCTGCCACGCTCTACGCCTATGTCAGCCGCGGCTTAGTCCGCTCGGAGCCTGGGGAGGGGACGCGTACGCGTCGTTACCGCGCCGATGACGTGCGGGCGCTCAAGAGCCGCCGCGCGCCGCCCGGGGAGTCGCGCAACGAGTCGGAGCCGCCGGTTCTGGACTCGTCGATTTCCACAATCACCGAGGACGGGCTGATCTATCGTGGCGTGAGCGCGGCCGTCCTCTCGCGCACGGCGACCCTGGAACAGACCGCTACCCTGTTGTGGGATGCGACCGACACCGATCCGTTCGCATCGGTTAACCTCCCAGGGATGTCGCCTGCGATGCAAGCTATTTTCCAGGCGACGCGCGCGGTCTCTCCGCTCGAGCGTGTCATCTCGGTGCTGGCGCTTGCGGCCGAAGCCGACCCGCGCGCTTATAATCGCGGCGCCGACGGGCGCACGCTGACCGGCGGGCGCATCCTGCGGCTGGTCGCGGCGGTGATCGCCGGCGTGAAGCCGTCTACGGAATCCATCCATCGCCAGCTCGCCCGCGCCTGGGCGCCGTCGGCACCC
Organism: Alphaproteobacteria bacterium; assembly: GCA_965276835.1. GTDB lineage: Bacteria > Pseudomonadota > Alphaproteobacteria > BOG-932 > Roseiterribacteraceae > BOG-932. The sequence goes on along the minus strand of OZ255631.1, from coordinate 3,435,598 downwards.
AAAGCTGAGGATCTCATTCGCCGCGTGCTGGTGCTGCTGGCCGAACATGAGCTCAACGCCTCGACCTACGCAGTGCGCGTGGCCGCTTCGACCGGCGTCAGCCTCTATGATGCGGTCATTGCCGGTCTCGCGGCGCTCAAGGGCCCACTGCATGGCGGTGCGGGTCTGGCGGCGGCACGTTTCGTCGAGTCTGTGGCCCAGGGCGACCCGGCCGCCCAAATCCGCGACCGTGTGGTCCTGGGTGAGCGCATTCCGGGCTTTGGCCATCTCGTTTACAAAGGCGGCGATCCGCGCGCTATCGAACTGCTTCAGGCCCTGACGGCCAGCGGCGTCGAACCGCGCTTCACCAGCGAAATACCGGCTTTGGTGGCTGAGGCGACCGGCGAAGCGGCCAATATCGATTATGCCATCGCCGTGCTCGCCGGCGCGCTGGGCCTGCCCAAAGGAAGCGAGATTGCGCTATTCGCCATCGCGCGAACCGCTGGCTGGATCGCACATGCGATCGAGCAGCAAAAGACCGGCAGGCTCATCCGCCCGAGGGCGCGATATGTCGGGCCTGCGCTCCGCCGATAGGCCGAGTGTTTGTCGACCTCTTTCTCAACGGAGGGGCGTTTTCGGCATGATCGGCAAGGTCGGTGAATGCGCCGCCGCCGCCGCCAGACCTGTTTTTCAGTGGCTGCGAATGATACATAAGGCGATTATCTTGAAGTTGATCCAGGATCTCGATGACTGCCAGCCCTCCAACGGGTGACCGGCCCCCAGCCAACCGGCTTGAGAACCTTCGGTCAGGCGTACGGTTTCTCGGCCGGGCTCTCGGTTCGCGGTACAATCCGCTGCTGGCGCAGGTCGTGGTGACGCGCCGCTGCAATCTCGCCTGCGGCTATTGCAACGAATACGACGATTTCTCGGCGCCGGTGCCGACGAAGGACCTGTTGGCCCGGGTCGATCATCTGGCGAAGCTGAAAACCGCGACGATCACCTTTACCGGCGGGGAGCCGTTGCTGCATCCCGATCTGGACAAGGTCATCCGCGTCGCGCGCGATCACGGCATGATCGTCACGATCATCACCAACGGCTTCAAGCTGAACCGCAAATGGATCGACCGGTTCAACGCCGCCGGCCTCCAGGGCATGCAGATCAGCATCGACAATCTCGAGCCCGATGAGGTCTCGATGAAAAGCCTGCACTCGGTCAAGGGCAAGCTGGCGCTGCTGGCCGAGCACGCCAGGTTCAAGGTCAACGTCAATTCCGTCCTTGGCATCAGCGACGAGCGGACCAAAGATGTGATCGAGGTCGCGAAGACCGCGGCGCATTACGGTTTGCAGCATTCGGTCGGCGTGCTGCACGATCATACGGGGACGCTGAAGCCGCTCAGTGCGACGCAGATGGACGCTTACGAGCAGGTCACCAAGATTTCACCGTCCATCGTGCACGGCTTCAATTATCGGTTGTTTCAGGGCAACCTGATGCACGGCCGTGCCAACGACTGGAAATGCCGCGCCGGCGCCCGATACCTCTATGTCACCGAAGACGGCAGGGTGCACTGGTGTTCGCAGCAGCGCGGCTATCCGGGCATTCCGCTGCTGGACTACACGCGCGACGATATCCGCCGGGAATTCCATACCGAGAAGTCTTGCGCGCCGACCTGCACCTTGAGCTGCGTACATCAGACGAGCCTGTTCGATCGCTATCGCGGGAAGCAGACCCGGCCCGACCCCACACTCGCGGTGGCGGAAGCCGCGGAGTGATTCTTAGGCCGGCCGCGGCCGGTGCCGCGCATTCAGGATGAGGCCGGCATAGGTCAGCGCGACAGCCGTCACGACAATGCCGACCCGCACAATCGAATTGCCGTCGGTCATCGTCAGCGCGAGTTTTACAATGAGAGCCATGACGCCGGCGGCAACAAGAGGCTCGATGAAGGCTGGCGCGAGTTCCAGGGTCCGAATATTCCAGTGGCGCCGCAAGTAGGTGCTGCCCCATGCCAGCAGCAGCGCATAGACCACAAGCCAAACGGCCGACACGGCGCCGATCCCGGTTTGCGCATCGAAACTGAGGCCGGCGACCAAAATGCCCGTGCTCAACAGCAGCAAAGTTGCCGCCGAAAGGCCGGCCGCGGTTCCGGGCCGGCCCGAGGCCAGCATCAACGGGGTCAGAATCTGGGATGTCACGCGGAAAATGGCTGCCGCGGCCAACAGCTTGAGCGGCAGGGCAGCCGCCGCATAGCTGTTGCCCTGTTCGTCGTGAAGCAGCGCGGTCAGGGGATCGGCTGCCAGAATCAGGCCGACCATCAATGGAGCAACCAACATCGTCAGCCGGCGTAGCGACCATGTCAGCGACCGCGCCAAATGATCCCGGACCGCCGCCACGCGGGCAAAGACCGGCAGGGCTGTCCGGTTGACCAATGTACCGACGGCGTTGGCGGGCTCCATGGCGACGTCGAAGGCCACCCGATACACCGCAAGCTGGGACGTGCCGTAGAACCAGCCGACCAGCAGGAAATCGATATTCTTGAATATCTGTTCGAAGATATTGGCGGCGGCGGCCCGCAGCCCGAAATGCACAAGCGGCCTTATCGCCGACATCTGGAACCGCAACCCTGGCCAGAACGGCCGGGCGATCAGGGCGCCGATCAGGATAAAAAGACCGCTCGCCGTGTATCCGCCGACGATGGCCCACGCGCCGGTTCCGGCGACGGCAAGGCCCAGCCGCGTGAGCGCCGCCGCCAAGGTTGCGCAGACATTGACGATGGCAATGCGCTCGTACTGCAAATCCCTGTTCATGATCGCCAGCGGGATCAGCGCCGCCCCCACCAGGGGCTGTTTGACTGCCGCTGCAATGAAATAGGTCTGCATTCCGGCGACGCCATAGATCGCCGCGATCCCAGGAGCCGCGAGCAGGGTCAGGCCGCCGACGGCTATGGCCGCGCCCATGACGAACCAGAACAGCGTATCGAGTTGCAGCCGGCTGACCGATGGGGCCTGCACCAGCGCCTCGCCGGTACCCAACCCGTCGAACGCCTCCACCACCATGGCGACGGAGACGACCAACGAGGCGATGCCGACCTGTTCCTTGGTCAGGAACAGCAACACCGCCAGGATCGTCGAAAAATCGATGATCTTGGCGATGACCGTCGCACTGCCCAGCCAGTTGAAACCGCGGGCCAAATGTTTGTCGGGATTGTCCATGAAGTCGGGCGTACGCCGCTCTATTCCGTTTCGACTGGCAGCAAGGCAGTGGGCGGCAGGACGAACGACCGTTCGCGCACCAGATGGACCAGCCAGCGCTTCGATTGCCGGATCCAGGTACGGAACTGGGTGCCGCTCCACACGCCGCGTTCGGTCGGCGCCGTCTTCAGGCGGCTTGCGACGATCTCGGCAATCTTGTGCACGCGCGCGCTCCAGGTAAGGCTCACACTGTCAGCCAAGGCAGCGGCGGCAATGCGCGCAGACAACGCGGCGTCGCCGGTCGTCATTTCGATCGCCGCAACAAGCGCCGCGATGTCGTCCGGCCGGCACAGAAAGGCGTTCTGCCCGTGCTTTAAAACTTCCATCACATCCGGCGTTTCGCCCGCCAGGATCGGGCGGCCTGACGCCATATAGAAGAACAGCTTCAAGGGCAGCACCGTCGAGCCGAATTTCGCCAGCGGTTCCCACGAGGGAGGGATCAGCAAAAGATCGGCGGCAAAGATGTAATCGGTCAGCCGCTCCGGCGGCTGGAACGGGATGATCCGCACATTGGGTATGTCCCTTGCCAATGCCTCGATCGGTCCTTCGCCTTTGGATCCGACCAGCACAAACTGGATTTGCGGCAGACGCTTCGCCGCATCGATCACCAGGTTCAAACCCTTTTTGTGATTGACGCGGCCGGTATAGACCACGGTCTTGCGGTCTTCGGGGATGCCAAGCTTTCGTTTCGCCTCTTCGATTGGGACCGGGTTCTCCAAGCGGCCTGGCTCGAACCCGTTATGGACGCAGCGCAGCTTGTCCCCAGGAATCCCGAGTTCCAGATACTTCCCGCGCGTGTAGTCGGAGTGACAGATATTGACCAGGAAACGCGGATTGCAGAGCAAGCGATAGAGCAAGGGTTGCAGAGGCGGGATTTGATCGGGCCACGGACGATAATGGTCGAACACGACCCGTTGCCCGAACAGGATCGCCATCCATGCGATCCATAGATTGCGCGTATAGACCAGCTCGGCCAACCGGAATTCTTTGCGGAACGGCAAAGTCAGCCCGCAACAGAAATGCCGCCAAGCCGCCGGGCTGATCGGCGCGTGCGCACGAACCGTCGGCATTTCGGCCAGTTTGCCGGCGGCCTCCAGGCCGGCAGCGTTCGCCGCCGGCACATGCAGCCACGATCCGGATGTCAGCGGGGCAAGATATCTGGCGGTCGTCACGAAGACTTCCGCATCGGCCTCGGCGCTCGGAAGCGGATTTTCGAACGTGAACAGGATTCTCATCAATGACCGAAGCAAAGGTGAGCCGGAGAGACCCTTTGCCCGATCCGACACCAGAACGGGCAAATTATGCGTCTGGGCAAGGGAGATCAACTGACGCCGCCTGTTAAGCTGTTCCCTTGTAATCCAATCGCCTAAGCGCGATCCTGGTTTGAAATGGGGCCATAAGGCGCCAATCGGCCAGGGGAAGGATGCCTATGGGAGCGCAAGACGCCGGAGCGATCCGGGTTGACGCCGTGATCGTCGGGGCAGGGTTCGGCGGCATGTATGCCGTCCATCGCCTGCGGGAACGCGGTCTCAAGATCAAGGCATTCGAGACCGGCGACGATGTCGGCGGCACCTGGTACTGGAACCGCTATCCCGGCGCGCGCTGCGACGTCGAAAGCATCGAATATCAATATGGTTTTTCCGAAGAGATCGCCCGTGACTGGACCTGGAGCGAGCGCTATGCATGCCAGCCGGAGATCATCCGCTATGCCGATTACGTGGCGAAACGGCTGGATCTGCGGCGGGACATCCAATTCAACACCCGGGTAACGTCTGCGGTCTTTGACGAGGCCGCCGGGCTTTGGACGGTCGAGACGGATCAGGGCGACCGCGTCCTCGCCCAGTTCTGCATCATGGCGACCGGCTGCCTGTCGGCTTCGCGCGTGCCGGATTTTGAGGGACGAGAAAGCTTCAAGGGCAACTGGTATCACACCGGCCGCTGGCCGCATGAAGGCGTGGACTTCACCGGCCAACGCGTCGCGGTGATCGGCACGGGTTCGTCCGGCGTGCAGAGCATTCCTACTATCGCCAGCCAGGCGGATCAGCTTTTCGTGTTCCAGCGGACGCCCAACTTCAGCCTGCCGGCGCTCAACGCCCCGATGGCGCCCGACTATGTCCAGCATTGGAAAGACCGCTTCATGGAGGAGCGGACAAAGGCGCGTGCGACGAACAGCGGCTCGTTCATGGCGGCCAATGACCAGTCAGCCCTGGATGCCGATCCGGACGAGCGCCGGCGCAATTTTGAGATACGCTGGGAAAAGGGCGGCTTCGCCTTCGTCACGTCCTATAAGGACGTGTTGAGCAACCTGGCGGCCAACACCCTGGCGGCGGACTTCGTGCGCGAGAAAATCCACAATACCGTCAAGGATCCCAAGATCGCCGAGCTGCTGGCCCCGACCAATCACCCGATCGGGACCAAGCGGCTTTGCCTCGACACCAATTATTACGAAACCTACAACCAGCCGCACGTGTCGCTGATCGACATCGCGAACACGCCGATTGAGCGGATCACCCCTGCCGGCCTGATCGTCGGCGGCAAGGAATACGCCGTCGATAGCATCGTTTTCGCCACCGGATTCGACGCCATGACCGGCGCGCTCCTCAGGATCGATATACGCGGCAAGGGCGGGCAGACCTTGGCGGAGAAGTGGGCGGGCGGTCCGCGCACCTATCTGGGGCTCGGCATCGCCGGCTTCCCCAATCTTTTCACCGTGACAGGGCCCGGCAGCCCCTCGGTCCTGGTCAATGTCATTATCGCGATCGAACAACATGTCGATTGGATCGCCGACTGCATCGACCATATCCGCGCGATCGGCGCCGACACGATCGAGGCGCAGACGGACGCCGAGAATCGCTGGGTCGAGCATGTCAACGAAAAGGCAGACGCGACGCTCTATCCAATGGCCAATTCCTGGTATCTCGGCTCCAACGTCCCAGGCAAACCCAGGGTGTTCATGCCCTATGTCGGCGGCTTCGCAACCTATGACCGGATATGCAAGGACGTGGTTGCCGACGGCTATCGAGGGTTCAGCTTCGGCTAGGCGTCGCCCGGAGCAGATTTGTCCCCGGTTTGGGCGAATTTGCCGCCCGGCGTGGCATTGCTTCTGTTGAAGCCTGCACGGTCGCGGGCGTAGCGTTCCAGCATCATCGGTATAGCGGGGAAGCGTGCAATGGGCGAAACGCAACAATGGAACAAGCCGGCGCCGCAACCTTTGGGCAGCCCGGATCAGCGGGCGGTCGAGCTGACGGCGGTGGAGCTGTTAAAGCAGCCTGAGGTGCAGGCCGCGATCGCCGAGACGGCGCGCGAGCTCAAGGTGCTGGTGCCGCACGGTCCTTTGAGCGCCGCGATCTTCGACTACGAGTTCGAGCAGATGCGCTGGATCGCGCTGTTGGCCTCGATCAATATCGACGCCAACTATCCGCGTATCCACGCCGTCAGCCTTTATCCCCATACCACCGACGGCGTCGCCATCTGCGGCACCAAAGGCCTGCATCCCAGCCCGGATTATATCTATCGTCTGGCGCCGGTCGATGACGCCGCGCGCTTCGTGGTCAAAGGACGGAAGCCGGCAGAGGGGCCGCTGGCGTTTGAGGTGTCGTTGATCGGGGCGAACGAGGCGACCCAGGGCAACCTGTCGATCGGCGACCTGACGATCGACGCCCACGGCAACTTCGAAATCACCGTCGATCCGAACCCTGCCAATGGCAGGCCCAATCATTTGCAAAGCGCCGCCGGCGCACAGCAGTTGATCATCCGGGACATCTTCGACCATATCGAACGCCAGCGCCCGATGGCCTTGACCATCGAAAGGCTGGATTCGCCGACCCGTCCCCCGCTGACAATTGCGGAGATCGTCGCCGGCGTGCCGAAGCAGATGACCAAGGCGATTCGCGGCACGATGGCGGTGACCAACGCGATCAATGTGATCGACGCCAACGTGTTGAAGCAGCCGGCCTTCATGAATCAGGGCGAAACGCTGGTTACCCAAGCTTACTCAATGGGCCATTTCCGGCTAACTGAGGATCAGGCCTTTGTCATCACCATCACCATGGGGTCCGCCGGGTATGCAATCATTCCCGCGACCAACTATTGGGGCGGCATCGGCGATTATCTGAACCACCGTACGTGCATCAGTTCAGGCAAGGCGGCGCCGAATCCCGACGGCAGCCTGACTTTCGTCGTCGCCCGGAAGGACCCCGGCGTCGCCAATTGGGTGGAGACCGATGGGCTGGACGAGGGAACGCTGTGCGTGCGCTGGACCGCGTTCAAACAGGACGGCGGGCCGATGCCCACGCTGGAGGCGAAACTGGTCGATATGGGCGGTCTCGACGCGGCGTTGCCGACCGGCACCCCGCGTGTGGACGCGGCAGGGCGGCGCGCCCAGATCGCCGCCCATGCGCAGGACTACACGGCCTGGTATCGCGCCTGAAACCGCCGCTCAGCGTTCGTTCGGCACTCCGAAATAGTCCTGATAGCGCTTGTATTTGGCGCGTTCGGCGATGGCGATCGGATCTTCCTTTTCGGTTTTCTTATATTTCTGGCTGTTGCCGTGGGTGCTCTTGTGGCGCGCTTGCAGGTGATCGTTCATCGCCTTGAACACGGCGGGGTCGATGTCGAGGCCCAGGTCGCGATAGAGCTTTTCCGTCATTCCCATCGGGTCTTCCATATAGTTCGCGTAGATGAAGTTGCTGTACGCGCCTTTCTTCAGGATGCCGCTCTCGATCCAGCCGATCACCCTGTCCCACAACGCCGCGCGGTCGTCGGCCAGGATCCACTCGTCCAGCACGCCGCCGCCGAACGGATCGTCGGTGCGCCAATACAGGATCACGCCCAGCACGTTAGTGACGGAATCGCCCGAGGCGATCGGGTCGCGGTGGGCGATGATGAACTTCGCGTCGGGATAGATTTCCAGCAGTTCGGGCAGGCGGGGCAGGTGGGTTGGGTTCTTCAGCAGCCAGTGCTTGCCCTTGAACTTCCACTGCAGCAGCTTCAGCGTCCGCTTATGCCACTCGAAATGCTCGCGGCAGTCCTGCTCGGAAAAATATTTCTCGTATGACGGCACGGAAAAGGCGGTCGCCCAGACTTCCGACAGGAATGCGGGATAGGTGAATTCGATATCCTCCACCGGCAGGTTGCCGCCCCAGGCATGCATCGTCGCCCATTCCGGTGACGCCTCGTGCACTATGTCCGCTAGGTCCTGCGCCTTCTGGATACGGGCATCGGTCGTATAGGTCGCCTTTTCCGGCACCGGCACGGGGAACAGCGATTCCCATTTCTGTACCGACCGGAACTGCGGGTCGTGCGCCAGCACCTCCTGCAGGATGGTCGTACCTGACCGGCCGAAGCCGACGATGAAGACAGGTTCCTTGATGACCTCGTCCTCGATTTCGGGATGCAGCCGGTATTCCTCGGTGATGCGCAGCCGCGCCTCGAGATAGATCAGGAAGTCGGAACGGGTCAGCAGGCGTCCGAACGGCGTCAGCTTCCCCTCGGCCTCGATGCATTCCAGCAGCTTGCGGAAATGCTTTTCCCACCGGTTGTCGGCGCCGAAATCGTTTAAGCCGGTGTTTCGCCGCGCCTCGTCCATCAGCGATTCAGGGGCCAGCGAGATGACGCTCCCGATGTCCATCATCTGGCCGATCTGGTTGAACTTCCCCAACCATTCCGGTCGCGGCGGCGCGGTCCATACGGCGCGCCGGTCGAATGTGTCATCCATCCCCGTGTCTCCCTTGTGCGCCTGGGCGCTTGTCGTCTGCCGGTCTATTCAACTTGATCCGGTGCAAATGCGAAGGGCATTTCCGCCCAATGTGAAGGACATTTCCGCTCGTCAGTGCAGTTCGGTCGGTCGGCCGTTCCAGGCTTTGGCATTTGTCGCCCGTTCACGGTAATGCGCGGGAGTCGTGCCTTTCCAGGATTTGAAGGCGCGGGTGAAGGCCTTCGACGAACTGAAGTCGAGATGCGTCGCCAGTTCGTCGATCGAAAGAGTCGAGCGGTCGAGATATTGCAGCGCCAGTTCCATCCGCGCCTGTTCCTTCAGCGATCGGATCGAACTGCGCTCATCATCCAGGCGCCGGCGCAGCGTGGCGCTGCTGATGCCCAGCGTCGCGGCCAGGTCGGCCGTGGTGGGCAGCGCGTTGCCGCGATAGAGCATCGTCTTGTAATGGGCGCGCACCGTGTCCGACCACGACGGCGCCTCGTGCTGCGGCAGGGCGCTGTCGAACGGGAAATATTTCAGGAATTCGGCCAGGTCGAGATGGTTTTTGACGATGGGCCGTGACAGCTGCTCGGCGGAAAACCGCATCTCGTTGCGGGTGCAGCCGAATTTGATCGCCCGATAGGGCGACAACATCCCCGCGTCGGCCCGCATCGACGGATCGAAGGCCGAGAGGAATTCGACATCGCGCAGATCCTCCCCGATCAACCAGCAGAACAGGCGGTGGAAGACGGCGAAGGCGTTCAGGACGAAGACGAATTCCCACTCGGGTCCTGCCGGGAAGGTCTCGATCTCAAGACTGGCTGTCGCGCCGTCGCGGTGGAGCTTCAAACATCCCTGGCTGTCATGCAGCAGGTGCAGGATGTCGACCTGACGCGCGATCGCTTCCTCCAGCGTGGCGCATTGCAGGCAGCCATAGCACATCAGGTCGAAATCCAGCCGGCCCATTATCTGGCGGCTGTCGTCACTGAAGGCGTCCGTCGCGGTCAGCAGGCAGGTGCGTACGATGGTCGAGAAATGCGGGCGATTCAGATTGACGATCCTGCCGGCCTCGACATCGGCAATGGTGAACGACAGGTTACATTTACGCAGGATCGCGTTCGGATCCACGCCAAGCTTGGACGTCTTTCGCAGTAATGTCCGAACATGGACGATCGGCGAATATCCGGCCGACGGATCGTCCTCAATCGTATTCCCCATGGTGCCCCCAACTCACATCGTCTTTTGTTTTCCGGGCGTCATATCCCGGATAAGTAACAGTTTGAATTATCTAAAATTTATTATTCTTGGCGCCATCCGGGCGTGAGCAGTTTTATCTCCGGTTTGCTCAGTTTCGTGGTCCCGCGCCTCACGCCACTGCCAATAAGATACGGTCTCGAAGAGCCGTCAAAGGAAAACGTGTCCATTGGCATTCGGGCGGCTCCCGGTTGAGGGGAAACGGCGCCTCCGACGGCGGCCGAACGATAACCATTGGGGAGGGGAAGCATGGCTCACGGAACTGCGACACGCTGGGGAATGCTGACGGGCGCGGCATTGCTGGCGGTGGGCATGACCTCGGACCTTCACGCGCAAACCGCGCCAGCCCCTGCTGAAACCGGTGCAGCCGGCGGACAGCTTGAGGAAATCACCGTCACCGCCCGCCGTCGCGAAGAAAAGCTGCAGGACGTTCCGGTCTCGATCATTGCGCTCAGTACCAAGGAACTGGCGGACCGGCAGATACTCCAGGTCGAAGACATCGCCACGACGATTCCCAGCGTCCATATCGTGCCGCAAAACGGCACGCCCGGAATTGCGCAGATTTCGATCCGCGGCGTGACCGGCAACAATATCGACGCCGAAGTCGATAGCCCGGTCGCGATGTATATTGATGGAGTCTATATCGCCCGATCGACCGGCGTAGCCTTCGATCTTGCCGACCTGGAACGGGTTGAGGTGCTGCGCGGCCCACAGGGTACGCTGTTCGGCCGCAACGCCGAGGCGGGCGCTGTCAGTTTCGTGTCGAAAGGCCCGACCGGCGAATATGACGGGCATCTCGATACCACGTTCGGCGATTACAACCAGAAGCGCGTCAAGGCGGTGCTGGACCTGCCGGCGTTCGACAATCTGTCGCTTCGCGTTGCCGTCCTGCATACCGAACGCGACGGCTATATCCGCAACACGACGCCCGGCGTCACCGTCAACATACCGCAGCCCTTCGGGCCGCAAACCTCGACGCCAACCCTGGGCGACGACGACGAAACCGGGGTGATGCTGTCGGCGCGTTATATGACCGACAACCTCGTGATCGATTACAAGTTCGACTACACCTCGCAATATCTTGAGGCGGAGGCGCAGCATGTCGTGGCCTTCGACAAGGGCGCTTTCGGTCAGACCATCTTCCAGGGGCAACCTTCGGTCGCAGCCCAGAACGCGTACGGCACCGGATATCGCAGCTCTCTGGCGGGCCTGACCAGCGACGACCATTACATGATCTATGGTCATAACCTGACGGCGAACTATACGATCAACGACAATCTCTCGATCAAAAGCATCACCGCCTTCCGGTTTCAGCAACAGGATGGCGGCCTCAACACCAATGAAGGCGTCACGCTGATTGCGCCCTTTGACGTACCGCCGGAAGCGCGTAAGGGGCAGCAGATGTGCCTGCTCTGCTCGATCGCCAACCGGTCGCAGCATCAATGGTCCGAGGAACTGCAGGTTATCGGAACGGAAGATCGCTTCGACTATATCGGCGGCCTTTATTTCTTCGACGAACGGGCGTTCCAGAATGACGTCGCCTACATCCTGAAATCCTTCAGGCCGGTCGGACCCAAGACGTTGAGCGCTGGTCAGTTGACGCCCTATGACTACTCGTCGGGATCATTGGATCGCGTTCAAAATCGTTCATATGCCGCCTACCTGCACGGCACTTACCACATCACCGACGCGATCGATTTTTCGGCCGGTATTCGGCAGACCCAGGATCGGCGCTATGCCGGTTATTGGACCACCACGGTCAATGCTATCCCAGGGCAGGAATTTCTGCCGCCCGGCCCCGGCGGCACGTTCGCCAAGGATTTCGCACATACCGACTATGAGGTCACCGGCTCCTATAAGTTTACACCCGACATCAATGTCTATGCCCGTATCGCGTCCGGCTATGTCGCCGGTGGCGTGTTGCACGGCCGCCCGTACGAGCCGACCACCAACACGACCTATGAGGCAGGTCTCAGGTCCGATTGGCTGGACAGGAAGCTCCGCTTCAACCTGACTGTGTTCGAACAGGAACAGTCCAACCTGCAGGTGCTCCAGTTCACCCCCACCATCGGTGAGTACTTCATCAACAGCGGCAACAACTACATCCACGGCGTCGAAATGGAGGCGTCTTATGTCCCGATCACGGGTCTGACGCTCAGTGCCGATTTCGGCTACGACCATTTCGGGACATCGAACGGTTTCCGCATTCCGCAGCCGGATACGACCCTGTACCTGTCGGCGGAATACCAGACGCAACCCTTTTGGAACGGCGTGTCGGCGGCGTTCCGCTTCGATGCCAACTACCAATCCCGCTACACGCAATATGCCAGCCCGGCACTCGACCCGGCAGTCGATGCGTCATTGTTCACCCCGGCCTACTGGCTGATCGACATGCGCGCCTCGTTGCTCGACTTGCCGATGGGCAGCCTGACTGGAAAGGTGTCGATGTGGGTCAAGAACCTGGGCAACGAACACCAGTTGAACTACGTAGCGCCGTTCGGGCTCTATATTCCCGGCCAGTACATCCCGCCACGCACCTTCGGCGCGGACATCTCGGTCGCGTTCTAGGGACGGGTTATTCGAAGCGCAGCGTGTTCTCCGAAATGTGCTGCAGGGTGCCGCCCCCGTCGATCGTCAGGCTAAGGCCGGTGATGTAATCGGCATCGTCGGACGCGAGGAACAGCATCCCCTTGGCGATGTCTTCCGGTTGGCCCAATCTGCCGAGTGGACCGTGCGCCGCAGGTTCTCCAGCGTGTCGTCCGACAGGAAGCCGCCCGACATTTCGGTGAGGATGAAGCCGGGGCCGACCTCGTTGACGGTGATCTTGTGGCGCGCCAGGTCCAGCGCGACGCTGCGGATGAAGCCATTGATGCCGACCTTGGTCGCGATATAGGTGCTGAGGCCGGAAACCGTGGTGCGCATCGCCGGCGTTGTGGTGACGATGACACGGCCATGCCCTCCTGCCTCTTTCAGATGCGGGGCCGCGGCCCGCACTAGCCAGAAACAGGCTTTCAGGTTGACTGAGATCGACCGGTCGATGTCTTCGTCGGTCAATTCGTCGATCATGCCCGGCGCCAGATGGGCGGCGTTGTGGATCAGTATGTCCAGCCGGCCATAGAGGCGCTTGGTTTCCGCGACCATGCGGATGCAGTCGTCTTTCGATCCGGCATCGCCGGTCACAAAAGACGCCTCGCCACTCGCTGATTTTATCTCATCGACTGATTTCTCGCCGTTGGCGGCGGTGCGCATGGTGATGACCACCTTTGCCCCTTCGGACGCGAACAGCTTCGCCGTCGCTTTTCCGATACCCGTCCCCGCGCCGACAATGAGCGCGACCCGGCCGTCCAGCTTCCCCATCGTGATCTCCCAGACTCAGGTGGTCCGATCACGGCCAACCTATTGCAGTTAAGGTTAAGCATGGCCGGTCGAAGTTTGAAATCGCCGCGATTCCAGGGGGATTTATTACGTCGATAACCCTTAACCCCGGAAATCACGGCGCAAATTCGGTTATTGCACTGCGGAAGATTCCGCGGGCGATTCGGAACCGAAGCGCCTTCATGCGTGTCAATGAGTGCAGGACCGTCGAGAGACACATTCAGATTGCAGGGTGAGGAGACGATATGAAGATCGCGCAGGTATCGCCCCTGATGGAAGCTGTGCCGCCAAAACTCTATGGCGGGACCGAGCGGATCGTTGCCTATCTGACCGACGAACTGGTCTCGATGGGTCACGACGTCACCCTGTTCGCCAGCGGCGATAGCGTTACGACGGCGGCGTTGGAACCCTGCTGGCCGCGTGCGCTGCGTTTGGACAATGCCGGCGACGCCATCGCGCCGCATATCATGATGCTCGAGATGCTGGCGGACCGCGCGGCCCAGTTCGACGTCGTCCACCTGCATATCGACTATCTCAGCTATCCGTTCATGCGCCGCATGGGCGTGCCCTATCTGACCACCTTGCACGGCCGCTTGGATTTGCCGGCGTTGCCGCCGCTCTATCGCGTCTTTCACGACGCGCCGGTCGTGTCGATCTCAGATTCGCAGCGCGAGCCCCTGCCGCACGCAAACTACGTTTCGACCATTCATCATGGATTGCCGAAAAACCTGCTGAAAGCCGGCGACGGCAGTGGCGGCTACCTGGCGTTTCTGGGGCGCATTTCACCGGAAAAGGCGCCGGACAAGGCGATCCGCATCGCCGGCCGCGCCGGAATGAAGATCAAGATCGCGGCAAAGGTCGATCGGGCTGACCAGGAATATTTCGACACGCTGATCAAGCCGATGTTGGCCGAACCGCACGTCGAGTTCATCGGGGAAATCAACGAGGGCCAGAAGAGCGAGTTCCTGGGCAATGCCGCCGGCTTGGTGTTCCCGATCGACTGGCGCGAACCTTTCGGCCTTGTGATGATCGAGGCGATGGCCTGCGGGACTCCGGTGATCGCCATGCGCAACGGTTCGGTCCCGGAAGTGATCGATGAAGGGGTGACCGGTTTCATTGTTCACAATGAGGATGAGGCGGTCGCTGCTGCCGGCAAGCTGCATCTTTTGGACCGTGTCCACATCCGGCAGGTGTTCGAGCGCCGTTTTTCGGCGCGTCGCATGGCGCAGGACTATGTCGAAACTTATCAAGCGCTAACCCGGGTCGCGCGTCCTTTACTCAGCGTGGCCTAAGCAGCTCATGCCCGAAGAAGGTGTAACCCGGTCGCACGAAGCGACTTCTCCATTTTACATATCCGCCAGTGCAATTGGCACGACGAGCCGGCCGCGCGTGCTGAAAGCCGGCGGGACGTTCGCTGTGCTGGACCAGTTTGGGAACTTTCAGGCGTTCGGTCCGGTGGCGGAGGGATTGTTCTTCGAGGATACGCGCTATCTGTCCCAACTGATCCTGACGATAGACGGCGTTCCCCCGGTTCTGCTGTCCTCCGCGGTCAACGAAGACAACACCGCCCTGATCGCTGATTTCACCAATCCGGAATTGAAGTCGCCCGACGACCGGATGTTCAAAGATACGTTGCACATCCTCAGCGCCACGACGCTCGTGGAGGCGGGGTTGTCGGTAAAGGTGCATATTCACAATTTCGGCCGGGACGAGGCGGCGTTTAAACTGCGCATCGATTTCGATGCCGATTTCGCCGATATATTCGAGGTGCGCGGCGCCGTACGTCCCAAGCGCGGTGTGCTGCTGCCGGATAGCCCAACGCACAGCGGCGTTCGTGTCTCCTATCTCGGCCTCGACAAGTTGGAGCGCCGAACCTGGTTCACCTTCGAGCCGCGTCCGACGACACTGCGGGCGCGGTCGGCCGAATGGTCGGTTAAGGTCGCGCCCGGCGCCGAGCGGATCGTCGAGATGTTCGCGGCCTGTGAGCACGGTCAGGATGTGTCGATTGCCCGGCCGGCAATCGCGAACATGCCTAAACCCGTTCGCCTGAAAGAGGGCGTGGCCAGCGTCGAAACCAGCAATCCGCGCTTTAACGACTGGCTGTGCCGGTCGCGCGGCGATATCGACATGCTGGTGACCGAAACGCCGCAGGGGCCATATGCCTATGCCGGAATTCCCTGGTTTTCGACGGCGTTTGGGCGCGACGGAATTATCACGGCGCTTGAATGCTTATGGCTCGATCCGGATCTTGCCGCCGGCACGCTGCGTTTCCTTGCGGCGAACCAGGCTACGGAACTTGACCCGAAAGCCGACGCCGAGCCGGGCAAGATTCTGCACGAAACCCGTAAAGGTGAGATGGCGGCCTTGGGCGAGGTGCCGTTCGGCCATTATTACGGCAGCGTCGATTCCACGCCGCTCTTTGTCGTGTTGGCTGCCGCTTATTATGAGCGGACGGCCGATCTGCCGCTGATCCGCGACCTGTGGCCGAATATTGAGGCGGCCTTGGGCTGGATGGAAAAATATGGCGACCCGGACGGTGATGGTTTCCTGGAATATGACCGGCGCTCGGTCAACGGATTGATCAATCAAGGCTGGAAAGACAGCAGCGATTCGATCTTTCACGCGAATGGCGACCTTGCGGAAGCGCCGATCGCGTTGGCTGAGGTTCAAGCTTACGCCTTTGCCGCCTATCGCGGCGCCGCTACCCTTGCGCGAATGCTTAGCAAAGATGCGGCTGCTGTCCGTCTCGACGGACGAGCGACGGCGCTTTACGAGCAATTCGACGCTGCCTTCTGGTTGGAGGATCTCGGCACTTACGCCATCGCGCTAGATGGCAAGAAGCAGCCATGCCGGGTCCGTGCGTCCAATGCCGGGCATGTGCTGTTCGGAGGGCTGGCGTCGCCCGCACGGGCCGAGCGGGTCGCCGGGTGCCTGATGGCGCCTGAGATGTTTTCGGGCTGGGGTATCCGTACGGTCGCCCAGGGTGAATCCCGCTATAATCCGGTTTCGTATCATAACGGCTCGATCTGGCCGCACGACAACGCGGTGATCGCCATGGGCTTCGGGCGTTACGGCCTGCGCAAGCCGCTGACCCAGGTTCTGACCGGTCTGTTCGACGCGACATTCTTTTTGGACCTGCACCGCCAGCCGGAACTGTTCTGCGGTTTTCCGCGCAGGTCGAGCGTCGGCCCGACCGGCTATCCCGTGGCCTGCGTGCCGCAGGCCTGGTCGTCGGCCTCGGTCTTCGCCATGCTGGGCGCGGCGCTTGGCATCACCTTCGACGCGGCGAAAGGCTGTGTGATCTTCGATCAGCCGTCGCTGCCGCCGTGGCTGGACGAATGTCTGGTGAACAACCTGCGGGTCGGCAAAGGTTCGCTCGATTTATGCCTGCGCCGAATGCAGGACGATGTCGCGGTGCATGTCGTACGGCGCGACGGGCCGATCGAGGTTTCCGTCACGATCTGACAGCCGCCACGCCGATTGTCATGGCGTCAGGAGCTTCATGTCTGTTCCAACCTATGCCTCGCGGGGCGCAGTTCCGTTCCTGTTGCATTATGTCCGGTGCCGCTGGATCAGCCATCTGATCGTTCTCACCGCCGTCCTGGCGGCGGTCGGATGCTCGATCGGTTCGCAATACGCGGTGAAGGGCCTGGTCGACGCATTGGCTCATCGCTGGGTCAGCGACAGGGTCCTATGGGGTGCCGTCGGTATCCTGTTCGGGCTGGTCGCGGGCGATAATTTACTATGGCGTCTGGCCGGATGGATTTCGACGAGCGCTTTCGTTGCCGTCAGCGGCGACGTGAAGCTGGACCTGTTCGAACATCTGTCCAACCACGGCACGCGCTATTTCGCCGACCGCTTTCCCGGTGCGCTGGCGAGCCGTATCACTACGGCCGCCAACGCGACCTGGACGATCGAGACCTCAACGACCTGGACGACGATTCCGCCGATGGCGGCGGTCCTCAGTTCGGTCGTTCTGCTGTCCTTGATCAATTGGCAGATCACGGCGACGTTGGCCGTCATCGTTGTGCTTTTGGCATTGTCGATTCGCGAACTCGCCTCGCGGGGCCATCATCTGCACGAAACTTTTGCCGGCCGCTCCGCCGCTGTCAGCGGGCAACTGTCCGACATTCTCAGCAATATCAGCCTGGTGCGGACTTTCGGCGCGCTCGGCCGCGAACATGAGCGCATGTCCGGCCAGATCGAGCAGGAAATGTCGGCGCAGAAAGCCAGCCTGCGGTCATTGGAACGGGTCCGCCTGTTTCATGCGGTTTCCGTGCTCATGGTCGTCGGCGGTGTGCTCGTTTGGGCCGTGACGCTATGGCGCGAAGGACGGATCACGACCGGCGATGTTGTGCTGACGACGACATTGTCCTTCACCGTGCTGCACGCGTCGCGCGACCTGGCCATGGCGCTGGTCGATTTGATCCAGCAATTCGCCAAGCTGACCGAGGCGGTGCAGGAGCTGGGCCTGCCGCATGAGATGCAGGATACGCCCGGTGCCCGGCCGCTGCTCAATCTGGGCGGGTCCGCCGCGCTGGTGAATGTTTGCTTCAGCTACCCGAACGGCCAGCGCGTACTGCAGGATTTCACCTTGCACATCCCGGCCGGCCAGAAGATCGGGCTGGTCGGCCGGTCCGGCGCCGGCAAGTCGACGATTTTCGCCTTGCTGCAGCGATTCTATGATCCGGAACGTGGCGAGGTTCTGATCGATGAGCAGAACATCGCCGGTGTCACGCAGGAAAGCCTGCGCCATGCCATCGCCGTGGTTCAGCAGGATATCTCGCTGTTCCATCGCTCGATTCTGGAAAACCTGCGTTATGGCCGGCCGGACGCCAGCGACGATGAGGTTCGGCATGCGGCGGATGTCGCGCGTTGCACCGAGTTCATCCACATGCTGCCCGACGGTTTCGACACGGTGGTGGGTGAACGCGGCACCAAGCTGTCCGGCGGCCAGCGCCAGCGGCTGGCGATCGCAAGGGCGTTTCTCAGGCAGGCGCCTATTATCCTGCTGGATGAGGCGACCTCCTCGCTGGACACGGAATCGGAACAATCGATCCAGGCGGCTCTTTCCCGTCTCAGCGAAGGGCGGACGGTGATCGCCATCGCCCACCGCCTGTCGACCCTCAACTCTTTCGACCGGATCGTCGTACTGGAACGCGGCCGGATCATCGAGGACGGCAGCCCGGGGGACTTGCTCCGGCGCAATGGGCCATATGGCCGGATGTATGCGCGGCAGACACAAGGAGGCCGGCAATGAGATTCGCAATGATTATTCTCTGCGGGGCCGCGATCTGCCTGATGGACATCTCGCCAGCCAGCGTAGCGCAATCCAATGGTCCAGCTACCGATAAGGTCGACGCCACCCCCCCGGATGCCGCTACGCAGCCGTCGCCCACGGCTGCTCCCGACACCGCTCCCCCGGTTCCTCCCGATACCGCAACCCCGGCCCCGGCTGCCCCCGAGCAGACACCTCCCGAACTGCCGCCGCAGGCGCAACAACAAAAGCCCGCCGCCGGATCCGGGGGAACCGTCGAACTCGTTGAGCCCGGTCAGGCGGTCTCAATCCTGGGCAAGAAAGTCGTTGGGCAGGATGGCAAGGCAATTTTGGGGCCTGTGATCGATATTCTGGTTGACCGCGACGGAAAGCCCCGGGCGGCGGTCATCGATTTCGGCGGCTTCCTCGGCGTCGGCAGCCGCCACGTCGCGATCGACTGGAATTCCCTGAAATTCCGTCTCGACGACCGCGATGCTCCGGTGCAGCTCGATCTCGACCCAGCGGCGATCAAGGCGGCGCCCGAATATAAGGAGGTCGATGCCACCGCGGAGGTGGTCGAGCCTGCCCTAGCTTCGCCAACCCCTTTGCCGCCGATCGCGCCGTTGTCCGAGCTGCCGATCGCACCAATCGAGCCGCAGGCGCTGCCCACCGACACGCGCGCGACCAAGAATGCTGGGCAATAGGCTTCATATGCCTGCGCTGCAGGTGAGCCATACAAAGCCGGCGGCGGATGGCCTGTTGTCGGCCAAACGTGGATTGGATTTCCTGAATCTGTGGGTCGCAACGATCCAGACGGGCTTCGGGCCGTTCGTCGCGGTCTATCTCACCAGCCGCGGCTGGACCCAAACCAATATCGGTCTGGCACTCAGCCTTGGCACGCTGACCGCGATGGTCAGCCAGATTCCCGCCGGCGCGCTGGTCGATGCGTTGAAGCATAAGGGTTACGTCGCGGCCTTCAGCATCCTGGCCTTCGCCGCCAGTGCGTTGCTGTTTGCATTGTTCCCGTCGCCGCTGTCGATCTATGTCGCCGAAATCCTTCACGGGTTTTCCAGTTGCACTTTGGGGCCCGCCATCACCGCGATCAGCCTTGCCTTGGCAGGGCAGGCGGCGTTGGGCGAGCGCCTGGGGCGCAATGCCCGCTTCGCCTCGGTCGGCAACGGCGTCGGGGCAGCGTTGATGGGGGCGTGCGGCTATTACCTCTCCGAACGGTCGGTCTTCTTCATGGCCGCAGGGATCGTGCTGCCCGCCCTGCTGGCGTTGACGCCGCTGATCCGAAGCAAACTGCCGGAGCCGGAACGCGACGCCCATGATGGGGAAGCGGCCGGTCTTATGCACATGCTGCGAACCCTGGCCGACCGGCGGCTGATCATCCTGGCGCTCTGCGCGGCTCTGTTCACGCTCGCGGATTCGGCGATGCTTCCGCTCGCCAGCAGTTCCTTGACCAAGCAGGTCGGCAGCAGCGCCAGTTTGCTGATCGCGGGCTGTATCGTGCTGCCGCAGATTGTCGTCGCGCTTTTGTCGCCCTATGTCGGCCGGATGGCCGGCACCCTCGGCCGGCGGCCGATCCTGATCGTCGGTTTCGCCACGCTTTGCCTGCGTGGTGTGTTGTTCGCCCTTGCCCACGGGCCCGTTTCCGTGCTCGCCATTCAGTTGCTGAACGGCATCGCCAGCGCGGCATTCCTGATCATGATCCCTCTGATCGTCAGCGATGTTGCCGGCCGATCCGGCCATTTCAACCTGGCGCTCGGCGCCGTCGGGCTGGCCATCGGCGTCGGCGGAACCTTCAGCACGACATTGGGCGGCTGGATCACCGACGGCTGGGGCGACAGCGCCGGCTTTTTGAGCCTTGCCGCCGTTGGCCTTCTGGCAACTCTCACGGTGATTTTCGCCATGCCGGAAACCATGCCCAAGGCGCCAAAGCGGCCGCCTCGCCGCAAAAAGGCGCATTGACGGCGCACTTCGCACGGAATAACAATTCCGAAACTGAGAATGACATTCTCAACGGAGGTATGGTGGAAAGGGAACTGCTGGTGACCGGGATCGGCGGGCAGGGCGTGCAATTGGCGACCCAGGTGCTGGCCCGCGCCCTGACCCTCGAGAATCGCTATGTCATGTCGCTCGGCACCTATGGCGGGACGATGCGGGGCGGCAACACCGATGCGTCGCTCGTTTATGCCGACCGTCCGATCAGCGCGCCACCCATCGTCGCCAGCGCCTGGTCGGGCTTGGCGATGCATCATCGGTTTTGGGAGAGCGCGCGTGCCAGGCTGCGCTCGGGCGCGATCCTGTTGGTCAACGCACCGATCTTCGACCCGGAGATCGACCTATCCGGGTTCAGCGCCTTTCCCGTGCCGGCCGTGGAGATCGCAACGGCTCAGGGATCGCCGCTGGCCGCCGGCATGGTGATGGTCGGCGCTTATGCCGGGCTGACCGGTGCGGTTGGCGCCGATGCGCTGGAAAGCGCGATGGAACAA
Source organism: Alphaproteobacteria bacterium (assembly GCA_965276835.1). Lineage (GTDB taxonomy): Bacteria > Pseudomonadota > Alphaproteobacteria > BOG-932 > Roseiterribacteraceae > BOG-932. The sequence continues at coordinate 3,414,298 of OZ255631.1, read as the reverse complement.
TCGCTGCCGTCATATCGGCGCAAGCTGTTGGATGTGAATGTCGCCGCGTTGCGCGCCGGCTATGCGCGCTATCTGTCGGTCCGCCGCCCGGCTTGGGACTTGGCGGAGGTCGCATGAACCGGCTGGTCACGACGCGCGGCACGGTGACGATCGATATCGAACGCTGCAAAGGGTGCGATCTGTGCATTCCAGCCTGCCCGCCGGGCGTGCTGTCGATGTCGGTAGCGCGCAATGAGCGGGGCGAGCGTTATCCGTTGCTTTCGCCGGGATGTACCGGCTGCGGCGCCTGTTATTACGTGTGCCCGGATCTGTGCTTCGCGATCTATCAATACGACAAGCCATTGGAAATCGAGGTGCCCGCATGACCCGCCGTTTTGTCGAGGGAAGCGAAGCCATCGTTGAGGCGGCGATCCTTGCCGGCTGCCGGTTTTTTGCCGGATACCCGATGACGCCGTTCACCGAGGTGCTGGACCACATGGCGGAGAAGATGCCGCTGGCCGGCGGTGTCTGCATCAACGCCGAGAGCGAGCTCGAGGCCGTCGGCATGACCTGGGGGGCGCTGGCCACCGGTGCCCGCGCGGCGACCGGGTCGGTTGGGCAGGGCCTGTCGCTGATGCAGGAATCCTTCTCCGAGATCACGCGCGCGGAACTGCCGCTTGTCGTCTTCAACATGGCGCGGGGCCAGTCCGACTATTACCAGTCGACCCGCGGCGGCGGCCACGGCGACTACTTTCACATCGTCCTCTGCCCGATCGACGTCCACGAGGCGGTTGAGCATGTGCAACTCGCCTTCCACTTGGCCGATGTCTGGCGAAACCCGGTGCAGATCTATGGCGACTATCTGCTGGCCCACACGGCCGAGGCGGTGGAGTTCGAGCCGATCGATTATGGCGCGCTGCCGGAAAAAGACTGGGCGTTGGACGGCGCATTGAACGGCACCGGGCGGTCGCGCAATATCAATTCGATCGGCATGACCACCGGAGCCAAGGGCATTGAACCCGAGGCATTCTGGAAGCGTCTGCAGGCGAAATACGAACGGATCAAGGTGGAGGAAGCGCGGCACGAGGCTGAATTTCTCGACGATGCCGATTATGTCGTCACCGCCTTCGGCACGACGGCGAAGTTTGTGCGCCACGTGGTGCGCGAAATGCAGGCCGATGGACGGCGCATCGGTTATATCAGACCAATCACTCTATGGCCGTTTCCGGCGCAGGTCTTTCGCGACTGCGCCGCCGGCGCACGGGAAATCGGCGTGTTCGAGCTGAACGGCGGTCAGATGATCGACGACGTACGGCTGTCGGTGCTGGGTGCGGTGCCGGTCGTGCCGTTGGGTGGAATCTCGTCTGACGAGTCCGGCTTCGGCATCGGACCGTTGCTCAATACCGAGGTCATTCGCGCGATTCTCGAAGAGAACTATGCCCGGGCGGCCGGTGGAGGTTCAGAATGACATTGATCGAGACCGACCGCCCGCCTGACGTTCCAGCCAAGGAGTGGCGGGCGCGCAAGCCGGCGCTGCTGCTGGAGGGCGACCACGATCTATGCTCCGGTTGCGGCGAGCCGATCGCGTTGCGCAGCCTGCTGGAGGTGATTGAGGAACTGGGCTGGGCCGACCGCACGCTCGGGGCTGTCGGCATCGGCTGTTACACCGCACTGACCGGCTTGCTCGACGTCGATATGGCCCAGGCGCTGCACGGGCGCGCGCCGTCGCTGGCGACGGGCATGAAGCGGATGCGTCCGGACCGTCTGGTCTTCACCCTGCAGGGTGACGGCGACATGGTGAACGAAGGCCTGCAGGAAGTGCTGCATACGGCCGCGCGCGGCGAGGCAATCACTTGCGTATTGCTGAACAACGGCGTGTTCGGTGAGACAGGGGGCCATATGACCGCGACGACGGTGCTTGGGCAGCGCACCAAAAACACACTCGAGGGCCGCGACGCCAAATATCACGGCCACCCGATCTCGATGACCGATTTGCTGAGGCCGCTGGGTGGCGTCTCCTACATCGCGCGCGGAACGGTCACGACGGCGCGCGATGTCGAGCGTACGCGGCGGTATCTACGGCGGGCGCTGGAAACGCAGGTCGCGGGCGCGGGATTCTCGTTCGTCGAAATCCTGACCATGTGCCCGACCGGCTGGTTCATCCCCGTAACCGAGGGACCAGGCTATCTGAATGAAACCATCGCCCCGGTCTTCCAGATCGGCGAGTTCAAAGTGGATGGCAAGTTGACCGAGCCGGCGCGATGAACAGTGTTGCCGAACGCTCGGTCGCGCGCGCGCTCGCGTCGCGCCACGCGACCTATACCGAAGAGGTCAATCGCCTGATCGCCGCCTGTCTGACGGTGACCGAAAGGACGGGCGACTTCGATCCCAGGGTTAGCGACATCTTGGCGGAAGCCGGGCTCTCCAACCAGGCATTTTACCGGCATTTCCAGTCCAAGGAGGAACTGCTGCTGGCGGTCCTCGACAAGGGCGTTCGCGAACTGACCGCCTATCTGACCAAGCGTATGGCCGCGCAACCCGACGCGGTCGGTAAGGCCTGTGCCTGGATCCGTGGTTTCGCGGCGCAGGCGATCCGTCCGAAGGCGCGGGCGGCAACCCGTCCGTTCATGTTTCCCTCGGCGCGCCTTTACGAGCGCTTCCCCGATGAAATCCCGGCGACGGAGCAGCATTATGTCGATCTGCTGGCTGCCGTGCTGAAAGACGCGCTGGCAGCCGGTCTGACGCGGCCGGACCTCGACCCGGAGGTCGACGCGGTATTCATCTACGACCTGGTCAAGAACTGGATGGAACGGCAGCTTCGGGAATGTCCGATGCCACCCGAGACGGAGCTTATCAGCCGTGCCGACAAGCTCGAATTTTTTGTCCTTCGAGCGATCGGGGCATGACAAGGCGGGGAGGAAATATGACGGAAGATCGCAATATGGTCGCAACCCGGCTGCTGATGGAAAACGACAAGGTCAAGATCTGGGAGATGCGGCTGCAACCGGGTGAACGCGGTGAGTTGCACAGCCACAAATACGACCATGTGCTGGTGCAGATTTCCGGCGACCGGATGGCGGTCGAGCCCGACCCGTCGACCAAGAGCATCTACAAGGATTACGTAGAGGCGCCGGTCGAGCCGGGGAAAATTTTCTTTATCGAAAAAGGCGGCATCGAGACCGCGTACAATGTCGGGAAAGAGCCGTTCTACGAGATCGTCATCGAACTTAAAGAATAAGAACGCGGGGGAAAGATCGTGGAACCGATCGAAGTGATGATCGCCTATCCCATGAGCTGGGAAACCCGGCCGATGGCCGAGGTCGAACGCGACGCGGCGCTGCTCAACGCCATGGACGGCCGCATCCGGGTTACATTCCAGGAATATGTCGAGCCCCAATCGCTGCGGACCCTGCGCGGCAAGCCGCCTTATGACGCGGCGCGCGCCGCCGCGCCGGCCCTGACCCGGGAACAGGCGGCCGCTTTCGCCAAGGCCGAGGTGGTCCTGTCCCTCGATCTCCCCTTCGATATCGGCCAAGTGGCCCCGCGCCTTAAATGGGTCCAGGCCTGCGGCGCCGGTGTGGCGCAGTTGCAATCGGCCGGGCTGGAGTCGATCGGCGCAAGGCTGACTTCCAGCGCCGGCGTCGCCTCGGCGCCGATTGCCGAATTCGTCCTGGCGCGCATCCTTGCCGCCTGGAAGCTGTTTCCGGCGCTGGAGAAACTGCAGCAGGCGCAGGATTGGACGCCGACCTATGGGCGCAACCTGGCCGGCAGCACGATCGGCATCGTCGGGTTCGGTGCAATCGGCGCGGCCGTCGCGGTCCGGGCCAAGGCGCTGGGCATGCGCGTGCTGGCCAATCGCCGCACGCCGGGGGCGAAACATCCGGCGGTCGAGAAGTTCTACTCGCCCGGTGAATTGCGCGTACTGCTGGCCGAAAGCGACGCGGTGGTTCTCTGTGCGCCGGAATCGCCCGAGACCTTCCAGATGTTCAATCGCGGCCTGTTCGGGGCGATGAAAAAGGGGGCCTATTTCTGCAACGTGGCGCGCGGCACGCTGGTCGATGAGGCAGCGCTGATCGAAGCCCTGAGTTCCGGGCAGCTTTCCGCCGCCTCGATCGATGTCGCCGCGACCGAACCGCTGCCCAAGGGCGATCCGCTCTGGACGGCACCCAATCTGGCGATATCGCCCCACAGCGCCGCGTCGGTTGAGAAATACTTTCAGAATGTCTGGCAGCTGTTCCGCGAGAACATGCAGCTCTATCTGGCGGGCGAACCGCTCGCCAATCTCTGCGCCCCATCGCTCTCGGCCTGATTGTATGCTGACGGTCGATTCGATCATCCGGCGTAACGCCCTGGCCTATCCCGACCGCCCGGCGGCGATCATGGGCGACCGGGTTCTGACCTATGACGAATTCGACAGGGCGAGCAACCGGGCGGCGTATGTGTTGCGTGGACGCGGCATCGGCCTGCATGATCGCGTCGTCTGCTGGGCCGATAATAATCTCGAACTGGTCGTGCTGTATATCGCGCTGGCGAAGCTTGGCGCGGTTTTCGCGCCGGTCAATCCGCGCTTCAAGCCGGAAGAGGCGGCGGCGATCATCCGCCTCTCCGATCCGAAGCTGATCATCGCCGATACCGATCGGCTGGAGGGCGGGCGGACGCTTGCCGTCGAACTTGGTCTTTCCTGCCTGGCGATGGACTGCCCCGGCAACCCGGACGATATCGCGGCGTTGTCCGCATCCGCGCCATCCGGCGATATCGACGAGCCAGCCAAGACCGAACACGATCCGCAGGTGCTGTTCTTCACCTCGGGCAGCACCGGGCAATCCAAAGGGGTCGTTCTGTCTCACCGCACCAATTTCCTGCGGTCGTTCCAGGGCGCATTCATCGACGAGCCGCTGCGCAAGGTCTGTATGTTCCCGCTGTTCCACATGGGATCGCTGCTACTGGCGCTGATCGCCTGGCAGACGGGCGGTGAGGTTACCTTTGTGCCCAGCCCGACCGCCAAGGCGCTGCTGGATGCCGTCGTCGCGCGCAAAGCCAATCATCTCTACTGCATTCCGGCGGTCTGGAGCCGCATCCTGGCGGAACAACTGGCGGACTGGGACCTGTCGACCCTGCGCTTCATCGATACCGGGACGTCCGCCACGCCGCCGGCCCTGATCGAGGCGTTGAAGAAGCAGTTCTCCGATGCCCTGGTGCGCGTGTTCTATGGCTCGACCGAAACCGGCATGGTGGCCGGCCTTTTCGACCGCGAGGTGCTCAGCAAACCGGGCAGCGTCGGACGACCGACCGTCGGGGTGGAGATCAAGATCGGGGCCGGCGACGAAATCCAGGTACGCAGTCACATGCTGGCGGACGGCTATTTCCGCAACGCGGCGGCAACCGAGGCTTCTTTCCCGAACGGCTGGTACCATACCGGGGATCGCGGAGCGGTGGATGACGAGGGTTATCTCTATGTGACCGGGCGGTTAAAGGACATCATCCGCTCGGGCGGTGAGACCGTGTCGCCGATCGACGTGGAGCAGGCGCTGGCCGGCTGTCCTGGCATCGCCGAGGTCGCGGTCGTCGGCATTCCCGATCCGGCCTGGGGGGAGGTCGTGTGCGCAGCCGTCGTCGCCGTATCCGGAGGGCCGCAACCGACACTCGAATCGATCCGCGCGCATTGCGCGGGACGGCTGGCGTCCTACAAGCTGCCGCGCCGGCTGGAACTGATCGACAAAATTCCGCGCACGGCGGCGACCGCGCAAATTCAGCGGACATTGATCATCGAGGGGATTCTGTCGAAATAACCGGCGCTAGGACATTGGATTGGCCGGCGGCGGCGGATCGCCCGGCAACGGGATGAACTCCTCGTGATCGAGGTCGGGGAGCTTCATCCGCCCGGCGCGCCAGTCGGCCTTGGCCTGCTCGATCCGTTCCTTGCGCGACGACACGAAATTCCACTCGATGAAACGCGGGCCCAACGGCTCACCGCCCAGCAGCATGACGGTGGCGGATGTCACCCCGGTGAACAGCACCGGCTCGCCGGCTGAGAACACGATCATCTGCCCTGCGTTGAACGTCCGGCCATCGATATCGACGGAGCCGGTGGCGACATAGGCCGCGCGTTCGGCGTATTCGGCGCCCAGTTGCGCCTTGGCTCCGGCTTGCAGGTTCCAATGGACGTAGAACATTGGCGAGTGCGTCTTCACCTTCGCTTCGGCGTGGAAGGCTTTGCCGGCGATCAGCCGCGCCCACAGGCCGTCGCTGTCGAATGTCGGCAGGTCGTCCGGCCCATGATGCGCGAAAGCCGGTGCAATTTCTTCCTCTGCCTCGGGCAGCGCCACCCAAGCCTGGATGCCGTGCATATGGTCGCCCTGGGCGCGTGCTTTCTCGAACCGCTCGGAATGAGTAATGCCGCTGCCGGCGGTCATCCAGTTGACCTCGCCCGGCTTGATTGCCTGTTCGGACCCGACGCTGTCGCGGTGCATGATCTCACCGTCGAACAGATAAGTGACCGTCGACAGACCGATATGCGGATGCGGACGAACATCGACCTTTCTGTCGATCCCGGCCGGAAAATCGACCGGCCCCATATGGTCGAAGAAGACGAACGGCCCGACCATGCGGCGCTGCGCGAAGGGCAGAACCCGGCCGACCTCAAACCCGCCCAGGTCGCGCCGCCGTTGCTCGATCACCAGCTCGATCATGCTGTCTCTCCAGCGAGGGTTGTTGAAACCAAGATTAAGAATTTAGCCACAGATTAAATCGGATGTTGCCGCCTGCGGCGGCGGAAAGCCGCGCAGCGAATTCATCATCTGTGTTTATCTGTGTAAATCTGTGGCTAGCAATTCTTAGCTCTTAGCTTTTGCCGAAATTCGCCTTCAGCTCCTCCGGCGTGGTCTCCTGCGAATCCAGCGCCAACATGGCATCGATCCATATACCGGCGGGGGCTTTCGGCTTGGCGGTGAAGGTGTGGCCGGTCCAAAGGATCAAGACCGCGTCGGATTTGAAGAACGAAACCTTGTGGCCGGGGATCACCTCATCCAGCATGACGCGTACCGCATTGGTTTCCGCGCCCAATGCCTTGCCCCACTCGGCAACGGCGTCGAAGAAAGCTTTGGGCGGCACCCCGGTGGTGTTACTGACGAAGAATGCAGTTTTGGACGTGCCCCGCGGATCGACTCCGCGTGGTGGGCCGGAGACCAGCCGTTCCTCCGCGTCGAATCCTTCCGGGCGGGGCGGGGCGTTCATGAAGCGCTTCTCGTCGTCGTCGAATATCTTGGCGACATCGCCGTTCAACAGGCCCAGCGCCTTGGTCCGGTCGAGAAACGCCTCCATATAGACGTCAAACGGCAGGTCCGCCGGTTCGGATGAATCCAGGTGATTGCGGACATATTTGTCGAACGGAAAGTACCGGCTGCCCAATGGGGCGTGGTTCTTTTCGTAATAATCCTTGAACGCCGCACGGGTTGTGCCGGGCTTGCGCTGGATCAGTGTCACGACTTTCATGGTGCCTCCCGCTGCTGTGCTTGTCGCAGGCTTATGCCTTGGCTATGACCCCAACCATAAAGGGTTGAACAGAAAAGGGGAACGAGGATGGCCGGGCTTTATTTCGAGGAATTCTTCGTCGGGCAGGAATTTGTCCATCCGCTGTCGCGCACGGTCACCGAGCATGACAACACGATGTTCAGCCTGATGACGATGAACCCCCAGCCGCTGCATCTCGACGCCCATTTCTCGGAAGGGACCGAGTGGGGCCAGCGCCTGTTCAACAGCTATTATACATTGGCGATTCTGGTCGGCATGAGCGTCTACGACACCACGCTCGGCACCACGATCGGCAATCTGGGCATGACCGACGTCGTGTTTCCCAAGCCGGTCTTCCACGGCGATACGCTGCGCGCGCGGACCAAGGTGCTCAGCGTCCGCGAAAGCAAATCCCGCCCGACTGCCGGGATTGTGGAGTTTGAGCACACTGCGCTGAAACAGACCGGCGAGGTGGTCGCGACCTGCAAGCGCACAGCCTTCATGCGTAAAAAGCCGGCGTGAGTTTCGAAATTTTGATTAACCGCCAAGACGCCAAGGCGACAAGATGACTGAGCCAAGCGGCGAGGAAGATTTTCTCGCCCGACAGATTGTGGATTCCGCTTTTGCGGTTCACACGAGCCTTGGTCCCGGTTGCTCGAGTCCGTTTACGAGCAATGCTTGGCGCACGAATTGGCATTCCGCAACGTCATGGTCGAACGGCAAATCAGCGTTCCCGTCATTTATCGCGATGCGTGGATTGATGCAGGCTTTCGCATGGACATGGTTGTCGGGCGGAAGGCGGTGGTGGAGATCACGACCGCCGAGAAGTTGATTCCGCTCCACGAAGCGCAACTCCTGACCTACTTGAAGCTTCCTAATTTTCGATTGGGATTGTTAATCAATTTCAATGTCACGCTGATCAAGGACGGCATCCGTCGATTGGTTCGCTCCTGAACCCTTGGCATCTTGGTGCCTTGGCGGTTAATCGGAAACCAAGGCCGCGCTCTCCTGTGTGAAATTTACTTCCCCGCAGGATATAGCTTGATCGCGTCGGCGCGCAGCGCGGCACGCGAGGCGTCGCGGCTGTAGTTCATGTGGCCGCCCGGATAGATCTTGAGCTGCAGCCGGCTGCCGTCGCCGAAGGCCGGAATGTGGTCGATGATATATTTCGTGGCGAAATAGGGTGTGATCGTATCGGTCATACCGTGTGCGATGATCACCTTCAGGTTCGGGTCCAGTGCCAGCGCCTGGATCAGGTCGTCCACCGAGCTGGGGATGCGTGGCTCGCCGCCGCCATGCGACGTGACGTTCCAATCCCATTTGCCGTTCACTTCGTAACTCAGCAGGTGATAGGGCTGGTCGATCTTATAACCCAGCGCGCCCTGGATATAATCGATGATCGCGCTTGAAACCGGCGCGGTCGTGCCCTGCAGGATCGGATCTTCGAACTTCGATTCGGCGGAATGCGGAAAGGCGTCGAAACCTTTGACCGTGCCGTCATAGATACTGGTGACCATGCCCTCGTCGCGGTGCAGTTCGCGGGAGTAGGTCCGCATGTCGACCTGGCTGCCCAGCTGCTTGACCAGCTTCGGGTCCAACCCGATCAGGGCCGCGACTTTTGCGGCCACACGATCCTGGGCGGCCGGGTCGCCCCGCCCATGCGCCAGGTCCAGCAGATAGTCGCCGGCGGCATATTGCTCGACGGGCTTCAGCATGTCGGGCGTCACCGGCCCCTTGGCCGAAAGCGCGATCGCGGCCAGCGAGGGAAGGCGGGCCATATCGGGCAGCAGGGTCAGTGCACCGTCGGTCAGGAAGCCATAGTCGAGCGCCGGCGACAGCAGGACGATGCCGTTGATCCCGACGCCTTCCCTGATCTGCAGATGATGGGCGATCTTGGGGCCGCGAATCCCGCCATAGCTCTCGCCGACCAGATAATGCGGTGAGGTCAGACGGCCTGTTTTGGTCAGGTAGTGGGCGATGAAATTCGACAGCGAATCGACATCCTGGCTGACGCCCCAATAGGCCTTGTTGTCCTCATCGGAATTGGTCAGCGTGCTGCTGTATCCGGTGCCGACCGGATCGATGAACACCAGGTCGGTGAAATCCAGCCAAGTATCGGGGTTGTCGATCAGCCGGGGCGGGGTCGAGGGCGAATCGCCGTCATTGCCGAACTCCAGCCGCCGCGGCCCGAGCGCGCCGAGATGCAGATAGGCCGAGGATGCGCCCGGGCCGCCGTTGAAGGCAAAGGTGACCGGCCGGTCGGCTGCCGGTTTGCCGGTATCCAGGACATAGGCGATATAGAAAATATCGGCCTTGTGTTCGCCCTTGGCGTTGGTCATCGGCAGGCTGCCGGCCGTGACATGGTATTTCAGCGTGCGCCCAGGCAGCGAGACGTGCTGTTCGCTGGTGACGTCGGCCGGCATGGCGGGGCGCTCGATCGGCTTTTCCGCGGGTTTCGGCGGGGTGTCGGCCGCGAGGAGCGGGGGCGTGAAGGCCGCTGCGAGAACAAGGGCGAGGATGATACTGAGAGGGGTCGAACGCGCGTGCATAGGCTTCGCCTCGGGCTGTCGTTCACAGGCTTTTAGCATATCGATGGGAATTGCCATTGCGCTCCGTCGTTGCCATCGTTAAAAGGCGCTCTTCGCGCGCCATTCCGGTGGATGGGGCGCCCGAGGCGCTGTCCGTCTAGGAGTGTAGCTCAATTGGTAGAGCACCGGTCTCCAAAACCGGGGGCTGGGGGTTCGAGCCCCTCCACTCCTGCCAGGACACTGTAACGAGATTTAGAGGATAGAGCCCGTACGCGGGTATCAACGCATGGCAAGAACCAGTCCCGCAAAGTTCATCCAGGAAGTCCGCCAGGAAACCAGCAAGGTTACCTGGCCATCCCGGAGAGAAACCGTCACGACGACGGCCATGGTCTTTCTCATGGTGGTTATCGTGTCGCTATCCTTGGCCTTGATCGACTGGGTCATCGCGAACGGGTTGCGGCTTGTCCTTGGGGTCGGAGCCTAAGCATGGCAAAGCGCTGGTATGTAATGCACGTCTATTCGGGCTTCGAGAAGAAGGCCAAACAGGCGATCATGGAGAAGGCCGAGAAGCAGGGTCTGACCGACAGTTTCGAGGATATCCTGGTGCCGACCGAGGAAGTGGTCGAGGTTCGCCGGGGTTCCAAGGTCAATGCCGAGCGGAAGTTCTTCCCCGGCTATGTCCTGATCAAGATGGAAATGACCGACCAGACCTGGCACCTGGTGCGTGACACGCCCAAGGTCACGGGCTTCCTGGGCGGCAGCGGCACGCGGCCGGTTCCGATCAGCGAGGCCGAGGCCCAGCGGATCATGAGCCAGGTCAAGGAAGGGATCGAACGGCCCCGGCCCTCGATCACGTTCGAGGTCGGCGAACAGGTCCGCGTCTCGGACGGTCCGTTCACCTCGTTCAACGGCACGGTCGAGGAAGTCGACGAAGAGCGCAGCCGCCTCAAGGTGGCCGTCTCGATCTTCGGCCGCTCGACCCCGGTCGAACTGGAATACACCCAGGTCGAAAAGACCTGATCCGCCCCGAAGGGGCGCGGATGCGAAGAGTTTAGCGTTTCATCGCGTGGGAGGCTCGCCATGGCCGCACCACGCACTCCGGCGCCCTCGGGCGTCCTATCCGGCTGACTTAGGGCCGATTTCTTAAAGGAGCGAAAAGTGGCGAAGAAAATTACGGGTTACATCAAGCTGCAGGTGCCTGCAGGCAAGGCGAATCCATCGCCGCCAATCGGTCCGGCGCTCGGTCAGCGCGGCCTGAACATCATGGAATTCTGCAAGGCGTTCAACGCCAAGACGCAGGACATGGAGCCAGGTATGCCGATTCCGGTCGTCATCACCTGCTATGCCGATCGTACCTTCAGCTTCATCACCAAGACGCCGCCCAACAGCTATTTCCTGATGAAGGAAGCGGGTGTGAAGAAGGGTACGACGACGCCGGGCACCGGCACCGTCGGCAAGATCTCGATGGATCAGATCCGCAAGATCGCGGCCATCAAACTGGTTGACATGAACGCCAACGACATCGAAGCGGCCGCCAGCATGCTGGTCGGCTCCGCGCGTTCGATGGGCCTCGAAGTGGTGGGGCAATAATGGCGCTGGGCAAAAGAATGAAGACGGCCCGCAAGGCCGTGGGCGACGCCGGCACAGAATACGGGCTGACCGAGGCCGTGAAGCTGGTCAAGGGCAATGCCAAGGCGAAGTTCGACGAGACCATCGAGATTTCGATGAATCTGGGCATCGACCCGCGCCATGCCGATCAGGCCGTGCGCGGTGTCGTGCAGATGCCGAACGGCACCGGCAAGACCGTTCGTATTGGTGTGTTCGCCAAGGGCGACAAGGCTGACGAGGCCCGCGCGGCCGGGGCCGATGTCGTCGGCGCCGAAGATCTGGCGGAAAAAGTCCAGGCGGGTCAGATCGATTTCGATCGCTGCATCGCCACGCCGGACATGATGATGCTGGTCGGCCGCCTGGGTAAGGTTCTGGGCCCGCGCGGCATGATGCCGAACCCTAAGCTGGGTACCGTGACCCCGAACGTCGGCGAGGCGGTGAAGGCTGCCAAGGGCGGCGCTGTGGAGTTCCGGGCAGAGAAGGCCGGCATCATCCACGCCGGCATCGGCAAGGCGAGCTTCACCGAGGATGCGCTGGTCCAGAACGTTCAGGCGTTCATCGACAGCATCTCCAAGGCGAAGCCGGCGGGCGCCAAGGGAACCTACATTCAGAAGGTTTCTTTGTCGTCGACGATGGGCCCTGGCGTGAAGGTCGATCTGCAGACCTTGCAATCCGGGTCGGCTTCGGCGTAAAAGCCTCCCCCGAAGCGGCGCGGTCGATTTTCATCGCGCCCTTCGGTTCCGGCTTCTAGCCGGAAAACCTGTCCGAGACTGCGGGTGCCGGTATTCATCGGCTTAATGCCCCGCATGAGACGGGAGTTCGCACGGGAACCGTGACGCGTCGCTTAAGAGCGGCTGCGTCGGTCGTGCCGCTTCTACTCAAAGTCATGGATGGCAACTTTCAGCCTCGGTCCGTCGGGCCGGGTGCAATGCGAATTCCGTCGGCGGCGCGTTTTGCCGGCGGCGAAAGATGGAGTGAACAATGGACCGGGCTGAAAAAGCGCAAACCGTCGAGAATTTGAAGGCGGATTTTGGCGCGAGCCAGCTGGCGATCGTGGCGCATTATTCGGGCCTGACCGTTGCCGAGCTGACGGACCTGCGCCGCAAGATGGGCGCGGCGGAAGCCAGCTTCCAGGTGACCAAGAATCGTCTGGCGCGCATCGCGATCAAGGATACGCCGTTCGCCAATCTGGACGATCTGCTCAAGGGACCGACCGGCGTTGCGCTGTCGAAGGATCCGGTTGCGGCGGCCAAGGTTGCCACCGCCTATGCCAAGGACAACGAGAAATTCGTCGTTCTGGGCGGTTCGCTGGGCGGCCAGCTTCTCGACCTTAATGGCGTGAAGGCGCTGGCGACACTGCCGTCGCTCGACGCGCTGCGCGGCAAGCTGGTGGGCCTTATCGTCGCTCCGGCGACGCGGATCGCCGGCATCGTACAGGCACCTGCGGGCCAGCTGGCGCGCGTTGTCGGCGCCTATGCCGCACAGGGCCAAGAGGCCGCTTAACACGGTCCCATAGAATTACCGAAACCGGTCCGGCCAAACGCGGCGGGATCCAACTAACGGGGCATACCCAGCCCTTTAAGCCAATCATGAAGGAGTTTTCAAATGGCTGACCTGGCAAAAATCGTCGACGATCTGTCGAGCTTGACCGTACTCGAGGCCGCCGAACTGGCGAAGCTTCTGGAAGAAAAATGGGGCGTTTCCGCTGCCGCGCCGGTTGCGGTTGCCGCTGCCGGCGGCGGTGCCGCCGCCCCGGCCGCCGCTGCTGAAGAGCAGACGGAATTCAGCGTGATCCTCACCGCCGCTGGCGATAAGAAGATCAACGTGATTAAGGAAGTTCGCGCCATCACCAACCTCGGCCTGAAAGAAGCCAAGGACCTGGTCGAGGCCGCGCCGAAGCCCGTCAAGGAAGGCGTGTCGAAGGACGAAGCCGGAAAAATCAAGAAACAGCTTGAAGAAGCGGGCGCGACAGTCGATATTAAATGAGTGTCGTCGTTCACGGCTAATTAATTACCGCGATGTTCGCGGGGGGTTAACCACTAGGTTCCCCCCGTGGGCATCGTATTGCCGTTTGTGATACAAGCGGTTTTTGGACGTCTGCGACAGGTTTCTGATGGAGCCTGACGCGCGTCCCGTTGCCCGTTTTATGCTGGCGCATGTTCGCCGGCATTTGCTTTGGGGATCATTATGGCAGAATCCGCCGCGCGTTCGTTCACTGGCCGTAAGCGTATCCGCAAGACCTTCGGACGCATTCCGGAAGTGATCGAGATGCCGAACCTGATCGAGGTTCAGCGCAGCTCGTATGAAAAGTTTCTGCAGATGGAAACCCGCCCCGAGAACCGCATCGTTGCGGGTCTTGAGGAAGTGTTCCGGTCTGTCTTCCCGATCCGCGACTTTTCCGATCGCGCCGAACTCGATTTCGTGCGCTACGAGCTTGAGCCGCCGAAATACGACGTTGACGAGTGCCAGCAGCGAGGCATGACCTACGCCGCGCCGCTCAAGGTGACGCTGCGCCTGTCGGTTTTCGATGTCGATGAAGAGACGGGCCTGCGCTCGATCCGCGACATCAAGGAACAGGATGTCTACATGGTGGACATGCCGTTGATGACCACCAACGGCACCTTCATCATCAACGGCACGGAACGCGTGATCGTCAGCCAGATGCACCGTTCGCCGGGCGTATTCTTCGACCACGACAAAGGCAAGACCCACGCGTCGGGCAAATACCTGTTCGCATCCCGCGTCATCCCCTATCGCGGCTCCTGGCTCGATTTCGAATTCGACGCCAAGGATCACATGTATGTGCGCATCGACCGCCGCCGCAAGCTGCCGGTGACGACGCTGCTCTATGCGCTGGATTCGGCTGAAACCGAGGCCTACCGCACTGCCCGCAAGGCCGCCGGTCAGGATCTCGACCGGTCGCAGGTCAACGGCATGTCGCGGGAGGAGATCCTCTCCGCGTTCTATGGCACGACCTCCTATCAGCGGATCGGCGTCGGCTGGACCACCGTATTCGACGCGGACCGTATGAAGGGCGTCAAGCTGACCCATGACCTGGTCGATGCCGATACCGGCACGGTCGTGGCCGAGGCCGGCACCAAGATCACGCCGCGCGCGATCAAGAAGTTGCAGGAGCAGGGGCTGAAGCATCAGCTCGTCAGCCCCGAGGAATTGGCCGGCGGCTATCTGGCAACCGATGTCATCGACGAGACCAACGGCGTCGTCCTCTACGAAGCCGGCGACGAAATCGGCCTGGCCGATCTGGAGAAGCTGGCCGCGGCCGGTGTGGAAGAGCTGCCCTTGCTGGCGATCGACCATGTCACGGTCGGCGGTTATCTGCGCAATACGATGGCGATCGACCGCAACGCGACCCGTGAGGATGCGCTGATCGACGTTTACCGGGTCATGCGCCCGGGCGAGCCGCCGACACTCGAATCCGCCGAGGCGCTGTTCAGCAGCCTGTTCTTCGACCAGGAACGTTACGACCTGTCCGCGGTCGGCCGTGTGAAGATGAATGCCCGCCTGGGCTTCACCACCGACGACCAAGTGCGGGTGCTGCGCAAGGAAGATATCCTGGCGATCCTGAAAATGCTGGTCGAGCTCAAGGACGGCCGCGGCGAAATCGACGACATCGACAACCTGGGCAATCGCCGCGTGCGGTCGGTCGGCGAGTTGATGGAGAATCAGTATCGCCTGGGTCTGCTGCGCATGGAGCGGGCGATCCGGGAGCGCATGAGTTCGGTCGATATCGACACAGTGATGCCGCACGACCTGATCAACGCGAAGCCGGCAGCCGCTGCCGTTCGTGAATTCTTCGGTTCGTCGCAGCTGTCGCAGTTCATGGACCAGACCAACCCGCTGTCGGAGATCACGCACAAGCGTCGCCTCTCGGCCCTGGGGCCGGGCGGTCTGACCCGTGAGCGCGCTGGTTTCGAAGTGCGCGACGTGCACCCGACCCATTACGGTCGCATCTGCCCGATCGAAACGCCGGAAGGCCCGAATATCGGTCTGATCAACTCGCTGGCGACCTATGCCCGCGTCAACCAGTACGGCTTTATCGAAAGCCCGTATCGCCGGTTGGTCGACGGCAAGGTCACGGACGATGTGATCTATCTCTCCGCCATGGAAGAGAGCCGGTACACGATCGCCCAGGCGAATGCCGAACTGGACGAGAATGGCCGCTTTTCGGCCGATCTGGTGTCGTGCCGTGCCAACGGCGACTACATCATGTCCCGCCCGGACGCGATCGAGATGATCGACGTCAGCCCGAAACAGATCGTTTCGGTGGCCGCGGCGCTGATCCCGTTCCTTGAGAACGACGACGCGAACCGCGCGCTGATGGGCTCGAACATGCAGCGTCAGGCCGTGCCGCTTCTGCGGTCGGATGCCCCGGTCGTGGGCACCGGCATGGAAGGCACCGTGGCGCGCGATTCGGGCGCCGCGATCACCGCCCGCCGAACCGGCGTGGTTGACCAGATCGATGCCACCCGTATCGTCGTACGGGCAACCGAGGAGGCCAACGCCGGCGCCCCGGGTGTCGACATCTACAAGCTGCGCAAGTTCCAGCGTTCCAACCAGAACACCTGCATCACGCAGAAGCCTCTGGTGAAGGTCGGCGACATGGTCAAGGCCGGTGACATCATCGGCGACGGCCCGTCGACCCAGTTGGGCGAGCTGGCATTGGGCCGTAACGTGCTCGTCGCGTTCATGCCCTGGAATGGCTACAACTTCGAAGACTCGATCCTGATCTCCGAACGCATCGTCCGTGACGACGTGTTCACTTCGATCCATATCGAAGAATTCGAAGTGATGGCCCGTGATACGAAGCTGGGCACCGAGGAAATCACCCGCGACATTCCCAATGTCGGCGATGAGGCGCTGCGTAACCTCGATGAGGCCGGCATCGTCTATATCGGCGCAGAGGTTCGTCCGGGCGACATCCTGGTCGGCAAGGTGACGCCGAAGGGCGAATCGCCGATGACCCCGGAAGAGAAGCTGCTGCGCGCGATCTTCGGTGAGAAGGCGTCCGACGTGAAAGACACGTCGCTGCGCGTTCCGCCGGGCGTAACCGGCACGATCGTCGAGGTTCGGGTTTTCTCCCGCCGCGGCGTCGACAAGGACGAGCGTGCGCTGCAGATCGAACGCGGCGAAATCGAACGCCTGGCCAAGGATCGCGACGACGAGCAGCGTATTCTTGAGCGCAGCTTCTTCGGCCGCCTGAAGGAAATGCTGATCGGTCAGGCCTCGGTTTCGGGCCCGAAGGGCTTCAAGGCCGGCGGCAAGATCTCTGACGCCGACCTGCAAGGCCTGACCACCGGTCAGTGGCGCCAGATCGTCGTCGACGGCGAGGCGATCATGTCCGACATCGAGGCGATGGGCGAGACCTTCGACAATGCCGTGGCCGACCTGCGTGCCCGGTTCGAGAACAAGGTCGAAAAGCTGCAGCGCGGCGACGAGCTGCCGCCCGGCGTGATGAAGATGGTCAAGGTCTTCGTCGCGGTGAAGCGCAAACTGCAGTCCGGCGACAAGATGGCCGGCCGTCACGGCAACAAAGGTGTCGTGTCGCGTATCGTGCCGATCGAGGACATGCCGTATCTCGAAGACGGCACGTCGGTCGACCTTGTGCTCAACCCGCTGGGCGTGCCCAGCCGCATGAATGTCGGGCAGATCCTGGAAACCCACCTGGGTTGGGCGTCGTCTCAGCTGGGCAAGCAGATCGGCGAGATCGTCGATCACTACCAGCATACCCACGAGGCGGCGGACAGCGAGGGTTTGAAGCCGCTTCATGGCAAGCTGAAGCAGATCTACGGCGACGACGTCTATAAGGGCGAGATCGCCGACCTGGGGCCGGACGAACTGCTTGAGATGGCGGGCAACCTGCGCGTCGGCGTGCCGTTCGCCACCCCGGTGTTCGACGGCGCCAACGAGGCCGACATCAACCGCTATCTTGAGATGGCGGGTCTGGCGACCTCCGGCCAGGTTCACCTGGTCGATGGCCGCACCGGCGAGACGTTCGATCGCAAGGTGACTGTCGGCTATATCTATATGCTGAAGCTGCACCATCTGGTGGACGACAAGATCCACGCGCGGTCGATCGGCCCCTACAGTCTGGTTACCCAGCAGCCGCTGGGTGGCAAGGCGCAGTTCGGCGGCCAGCGCTTCGGCGAAATGGAAGTCTGGGCACTGGAAGCCTATGGCGCTGCCTATACGCTGCAGGAAATGCTGACGGTGAAGTCAGACGACGTCGGCGGCCGTACCAAGGCCTACGAAGCGATCGTTCGCGGCGAGGACAATTTCGAAATCGGTATTCCGGAGAGCTTCAACGTTCTCGTCAAGGAACTGAAATCGCTTGGCCTCGAAGTCGATCTGAAGCAGCGCAACTACTGATCCCGGTCGCGGCCGCCCATTTGGGTGGGCCGCGCCACGGGATCGCTTTCCGCCTGATGGCGGTGGTTACGAATCTGAGTTTAGCCGAATGGCTAACAGGAGATGAGCATGAATGAGTTGATGCAGATTTTCGGTCAGGTCGCAGGCCCGCAAAGCTTCGACCAGATTCGCGTCGCGATCGCCAGCCCCGAGCAAATCCGGTCCTGGTCCTTTGGCGAGATCAAGAAGCCCGAAACGATCAACTACCGGACCTTCAAGCCGGAACGCGACGGTCTGTTCTGCGCCCGCATCTTCGGGCCGATCAAGGACTACGAATGCTTGTGCGGAAAGTACAAGCGCATGAAATACAAGGGTATTATCTGCGAGAAGTGCGGCGTTGAGGTGACCCTGCAGAAGGTCCGCCGCGAGCGTATGGGCCATATCGAACTGGCTTCGCCCGCAGCCCACATCTGGTTCATGAAGTCCTTGCCCAGCCGCGTCGGCCTGATGCTGGACATGACGCTGAAGGAATTGGAGCGGGTTCTCTATTTCGAAAACTTCGTCGTGCTCGATCCCGGCATGTCGCCGTTCAAGGAGCGTCAGCTTCTCAGCGAAGAAGAATACATCGCCGCTCAGGACGAGTATGGCGAGGAAACCTTCCGCGCCGGCATCGGGGCCGAAGCCCTGAAGGAATTGCTGGAGCAGATCGACCTCCAGACCCAGCGCGTCACCGTCCGTGACGAGTTGCGCGAAACCTCATCCGAAGCCAAGCGCAAGAAGCTGGTCAAGCGGCTGAAGCTTCTCGAAGCGTTCCTGGAATCCGGCACCCGTCCGGAATGGATGGTCATGACCGTCATTCCGGTTATCCCGCCGGAACTGCGCCCCCTGGTTCCGCTGGACGGCGGCCGCTTCGCAACGTCGGATCTGAACGACCTCTATCGCCGCGTCATCAACCGCAACAATCGTTTGAAGCGGCTGATCGAGCTGCGCGCGCCGGACATCATCGTGCGCAACGAAAAGCGCATGCTGCAGGAGGCGGTGGACGCCCTGTTCGATAACGGCCGCCGCGGCCGCGTCATCACCGGCGCCAACAAGCGCCCGCTGAAGTCGCTCAGCGACATGCTGAAAGGCAAGCAGGGCCGCTTCCGTCAGAACCTGCTCGGCAAGCGCGTCGACTATTCCGGCCGTTCGGTCATCGTCGTCGGTCCCGAGCTCAAGCTGCACCAGTGCGGCCTGCCCAAGAAGATGGCGCTCGAGCTGTTCAAGCCGTTCATCTATCACAAGCTCGAACTCTACGGCATGGCGTCGACCGTCAAGGCGGCGAAGCGCATGGTTGAGAAAGAGCGCCCGGAAGTCTGGGATATCCTCGAAGAGGTCATCCGCGAGCATCCGGTCATGCTGAACCGCGCGCCGACCCTGCACCGTCTGGGCATCCAGGCGTTCGAGCCGACACTGATCGAAGGCAAGGCGATCCAGCTGCATCCGCTGGTCTGTACCGCCTTCAACGCCGACTTCGACGGCGACCAGATGGCCGTGCACGTCCCGCTGTCGCTCGAGGCGCAGTTGGAAGCGCGCGTCCTGATGATGTCGACCAACAACATCCTGTCCCCGGCGAACGGCAAGCCGATCATCGTGCCGAGCCAGGACATCGTTCTTGGCCTCTACTACCTGTCCATGGAATTGGAGAAGCAGGAAGGCGAGGGGACTGCGTTCTCCAGCATGGGCGAAATCCAGCACGCGCTGGAAGCCAAGGTCACGACGCTGCACACCAAGATCACCGCGCGTTTCCACACCGTGGATGCCGCCGGTAACCCGGTCGTACAGCGCGTCGAGACGACGCCGGGCCGTATGCTGCTGGGCGAAGTTCTGCCCAAGCACGTGAACGTGCCGTTCTCGCTGGTTAACCGCATCCTGACCAAGAAGGATGTGACCAACGTCATCGACGTGGTCTATCGCCATTGCGGCCAGAAAGAGACGGTTATCTTCTGCGATCGCATGATGCAGCTGGGCTTCGCCCAGGCCTGCCGCGCGGGTATCTCGTTCGGCAAGGACGACCTGATCATCCCGGCTTCGAAGGAAAAGCTGGTCGGCGAGGCTCAGGACAAGGTCAAGGAATACGAGCAGCAATATACCGACGGCCTGATCACCAAAGGTGAGAAGTACAACAAGGTCGTCGACGTCTGGTCGTCCTGCACCGAGCGTGTCGCCGACGAGATGATGAAGGGCATGCAGAAGCTGATCCCGAATCTGGGCGTCAACTCGGTCTATATGATGGCGCATTCCGGCGCCCGCGGTTCGGCCGCCCAGATTCGCCAGCTGGCGGGTATGCGCGGCCTGATGGCGAAGCCGTCGGGTGAAATCATCGAGACGCCGATCATCTCCAATTTCAAGGAGGGGCTGTCGGTTCTGGAGTACTTCAATTCGACGCACGGTGCCCGTAAGGGCTTGGCCGATACGGCGCTGAAGACCGCGAACTCCGGTTACCTGACGCGCCGTCTGGTCGACGTGGCGCAGGACGCGATCATCACCGACTATGACTGCGGCACCACCGAAGGCATCACCACCCGCGCGGTGATCGACGGCGGCGAGACCGTGGTTCCGTTGGCGGAGCGTATCCTCGGCCGGACCGTGCTCAACGACGTGGCGCATCCGGTTTCGGGGGAGTTGATCCTCGCCGCCGGTGGGCTGATCGACGAAGAACTGGCGGACAAGATCGAGAAGGCCGGTGTCGATTCGGTGCAGATTCGCTCGGTCCTGACCTGCAAGTCGTCGCCCGGTATCTGCGGCATGTGCTATGGGCGCGATCTTGCCCGCGGCACACTGGTGAACGAAGGCGAGGCGGTGGGTGTCATCGCGGCGCAGTCGATCGGCGAGCCGGGCACGCAGCTGACGATGCGGACGTTCCATATCGGCGGTGCGGCGCAGCGCGGCGCGGAAATCTCGTCGGTCGAAGCGTCGTTCGACGGCAAGGTCAAGATCAACAACCGCAACGTGGTCAAGAACTCGTCCGGCGTTCCCATCGTCATGGGCCGCAACAACGAACTGGTTCTGGTCGACGAGAACGGGCTCGAACGTGCCCGCCATCGCCTGCCCTACGGCGCGAAGATCCTGGCGGACGACGGCGTCAAGGTGAAACGCGGCGACAAGCTGGCGGATTGGGATCCGTATACCATTCCGATCATCACGGAACGGGATGGCCATGCGGCCTATACCGATCTGGTCGAAGGCATCTCGATTCGCGAGATCATGGACGAAGCCACCGGCATCTCCGCCAAGGTCGTGACCGACTGGCGCCAGCAGGCCCGCGGCAGCGATCTGAAGCCGCGAATCCTGTTGAAGGACGACGCCGGCAACGCAATCAAGTTGCCGTCCGGTCAGGATGCCAACTACTACCTGTCGGTCGATGCCATCTTGTCGATCGAGAACGGCGCCAAGGTCCGGGCGGGCGATGTGATCGCCCGTATCCCGCGGGAAACCTCGAAGACGCGTGACATCACCGGCGGTCTGCCGCGTGTTGCCGAGCTGTTCGAGGCGCGTCGTCCGAAGGACTTCGCGATCATTTCCGAGATCGACGGCCGCGTCGAATTCGGTAAGGATTACCGCACGAAGCGCCGCGTCCTCGTCACACCTGACGACGGCGGCGAATCGAAGGAATATCTGATCCCGAAGGGCAAGCACTTGGTCGTCCACGAGGGCGACTATGTGCAGCGCGGCGACGCGTTGCTCGACGGCAACCCCGTGCCGCACGACATCCTGACCGTCATGGGCGTCGAGGCCCTGGCGGAATATCTCATCAACGAGATTCAGGACGTCTACCGGTTGCAGGGCGTGAAGATCAACGACAAGCATATCGAAGTGATCGTCCGCCAGATGCTGCAGAAGGTTGAGGTCGAAGACGGTGGCGACACGACGCTGCTGGTCGGCGACCAGATCGACCGTCCGGAGTTCGACGAGGAGAACGCCAAAGTAGTGGCCGAAGGGCTTCGTCCGGCGCGCGGCCGTGCGGTGCTCCAGGGCATCACCAAGGCCAGCTTGCAGACGCGCTCGTTCATCTCGGCCGCGTCGTTCCAGGAAACCACCCGCGTCCTCACCGAGGCGGCGGTTCACGGCAAGATGGACTCGCTCGAAGGCCTCAAGGAGAACGTCATTGTCGGCCGGCTTATCCCGGCGGGCACCGGCGCCGTGGTCAATCGCCTCAAGGCGGTTGCCGCCCAGCGCGACAAGGACACGGCGGCTCTCCAGGCGGAAAAGGCTCCGCCGCCGGCATTGCCGGAGGCGAATGTCGCTTAAGACGGTTCGCCCGCTGTAACGACAACGCCCGTTCTCCCCGGTTTCGGCCGGCGGAGGACGGGCGTTTTCTTTTTCATCGGCGGCGCGGCGGTGTTCGGGGTGTGCCGTGCCCGTAAATATTGCCGCAATTCACCCGGTCGCGTACATCCAAGCGTGAGTATTCGCGTGGCTCAGTTCTGCCTGGGACGATTATGACGGGTTACCGTACAGCACTAATCGGCGCCGGTTTTATTTCGGCCACTCATATCGAGGGGCTGAAGGCCGCCGTGCCCGAGGTCGAGATCGTGGCGATCGTCGACCGTAACCTGACCTTGGCGCAAAGCCGGGCCCGGCAATGGGGCATACCCAATGTCTATGGCGACATCGAAGAGATGATCGCCGCCGGCGTGGCCAATGTCGCGCATGTGCTGGCGCCGCCGGATGCCCATGCCGCCATCGCTCGCCGGTTGCTCGATGCCGGCTTGCACGTCTTCCTGGAAAAGCCCATGGCGACCTCGGTCGCCGATTGCGAGGCGCTGACCACGTTGGCGGTGGACAAGGGTGTCGTACTGGGCATCAACCAGAACTTCGTCTTCCATCCAGCCTATCGCGCCGCGCGCCGTATCCTGCTGGACCAACGCAAGCTCGGGCCGATCCGGTCGCTGCATGTCAATTTCAATGTGCCGCTGCGCCAGTTGGGCGCGCGCCAGTTCGGCCATTGGATGTTCCAGAAACCGGCCAACATACTGCTGGAACAGGCGGTTCACCCGCTGTCCCAGGTCGTGGACCTGCTGGGTAAGCCGACCGCGATCTCCGGCCAGCCGGGGAAGCCGCTTAGGCTGACGCCGGCGCGGAATTTTTACGATCGCTGGAGCGCGGAACTGACCTGCGGCGAGGTTCCGGTACAGATGCACCTGGCGTTTGGGCAAAGCTTCCACGCCTGGCGGTTCACCGCGATCTGTGACGACGGCCTGCTGGTCTGCGACCTGTCCGCCGGCCGGGTCATGGTCCAGGGCCGTGCCCAGTGGCCCGAGTTTCTCGACAATCTGGTGACCGGCGGCGGCATGGCCGCCAGCCTGGCCGGTCAGTCGATGGCCGGGGCGTTGGGCTATATCACCGGGCTGCTCAAGGTCAGGCCGCGCTCCGACGGATTCTTCGTCAGCATGCGCGACAGCATCGGCGCATTCTATAAGGGCCTGCCTGAAGGACGCGCGCCATTGGACGGCGCATTCGGCGCCTCGCTGGTCGGCATCTGCACGACGCTGGCCGACACTGTCCCCGCTTCGCCTGAGGGCGAAAAGCCGCCTGCATCGAAAACCGACGCGCCGAAAGTGACACCGGAACTGGTCGTATTCGGCGGCACCGGTTTCATCGGTTCGCATCTGGTCGCGCGGCTGGTAGCCGATGGCCGCCCCGTGCGGGTGGTGTCGCGCGGCGCCGATGCCGGGCAGCCGCCGTTCGATTCCCCGCTGGTCGAAATCATGCGCGGCGATGTTGCCAAGCGCGAGGATGTGGAGCGCGTGATCGCCGGCGCCAAACAGGTGGTCAATCTGGCGCATGGCGGCGGTGGCACGAACTGGGACGAGATCAAGCGGACCATGGTCGACAGCGCCGTCACGATGGCGGAATGCTGCGCGGCGGCGGGCGTGGAGCGGCTGATCCATGTCGGGTCGATCGCCGGCCTTTATCTGGGCGATCCGGACGAAACGATCACCGGCGCCACGCCACCGGATGCGGAGGGCGAAAAGCGCAATCTTTATGCCCGGGGCAAGGTCGAGGCCGACAAGGCTTTGCTCGCGTTCGATGCCGGCAAACCGTTCAGCCTCGTGATCCTGCGTCCCGGCTTGGTCGTCGGGGAGGGAACCGCCGCCCTGCATGGCGGTCTTGGCTTCTTCAATAACGAACAGCATGTCATCGGCTGGAACGGCGGCTCCAACCCACTGCCCTTCGTTCTGGCGGAGGATGTGTCCGACGCCATCGTCAGGTCGCTGGATGCCGAGGCGCTGCCGGGCAAGGCCTATAACCTGGTCGGCGACGTCCG
Source organism: Alphaproteobacteria bacterium (assembly GCA_965276835.1). Taxonomy (GTDB): domain Bacteria; phylum Pseudomonadota; class Alphaproteobacteria; order BOG-932; family Roseiterribacteraceae; genus BOG-932. The sequence continues at coordinate 3,389,998 of OZ255631.1, read as the reverse complement.
CCCCAATGCGCGCCAGTTCGTCCGCATGCTGGTCGATGCGACCGGCCGGCCCCTGGTCTATCACCCGCAATCGGTGGACTGGCTCTATACCGCCGAGCTGTTCAAATGGGGCATCAAGCGCGCGACCGGTAAATCGGTTGACCGCCCGGCGCGGCGCGACCTGGTTTCGCGCGGGCTGAACGCCAGGTTCGACTGCAACGATGCGAAGCGCGATCTGGGCTGGCAGCCCGTCGCCGATGAAGGCACCTTCATCGCCCGCGCGGTCGAAATCCACCGCACGCCGTTCGAGCGGGCATCCTGATGAATGAAGTGGCGGGGAAGCGGCCGACCCTGCTGCATGTTTTTTCGACCTTTGCCGTCGGCGGCCCGCAGACACGCTTTGCCACCATCGCCAACCGGCTTGGCTCGAAATATCGCCACCTGATCGCCTCGATGAGCGGCGTGACCGAGGCGCTGGAGCTTCTGGCGCCCGATCTCGAATATCAGACGGTGCCGGTCTACAACGCCCGGCGCAACATACTCGGCAATGTGCTGCGGTTCCGTAAGGAACTGCGGCGACTGAAGCCTGACATGGTCGTCACTTATAATTGGGGCGCCCTGGAATGGGCGATCGCCAACCGGTTCGGTCCGCGCATCCCGTCGATCCATGTCGAGGACGGGTTCGGGCCGGACGAAGCCACGGCCCGCTTGCGGCGGCGCGTCTGGCTGCGGCGGCTGGGGCTGGGACACAAAACCAGCATCATCGTCCCGTCGCACAACCTGCAGCGGATCGCGACCGCCGAATGGCGGTTTCCGGAAACCCGAGTCACCTATATTCCGAACGGCGTCGATCTCGTCCGCTTTGCGGCGCCCGTGCCCGAGGCCGACCGGCCTTTCGTCAAAGTGCACGGCGAAATCATCGTGGGCACCTGCGCGGCGCTTCGGAAAGAAAAAAATCTCGGCCGGCTGATCAGCGCCTTCGCCTCTTGCGGGGCGCGCAACGCCCGGCTGGTCATCTGCGGCGACGGGCCGGAACGGCGGACGCTGGAAGCCGCGACCATTGCCAACGGCATCGCCAACCGGGTGGTGTTTACCGGGCACCTGTCGAACCCGGAACGCGCGCTGGCGGGGTTCGACCTGTTCGCCATGTCGTCCGATACCGAACAGATGCCGATCGGTTTGCTGGAGGCGATGGCCGCGGGTCTGCCGGCGGTTGCGACCGATGTCGGCGACATCAAGGCGATCGTGTCGCAGCCGAACCAATCCTATGTCGTCAACGCCGCCGATACCGCCGCGTTGACCGGCGCGTTGCGGGCGCTGTTGGGCGACCCGGTTTTGCGCGGCAAACTGGGCGATGCCAACCGAGCCAAGGTCGCAAAGGAATTCTCGATCGACATGATGGTCGCCGCCTATGACCGCTTGTTCGAATACGGGATCGTCAAGCGCCGCCCCACCGCTTGACGGCACGGAAGGTGAGGCATATAAGCTGCGTCCTCCGCAAGGGACTGGTAGTCGGCTGAATGGGCCGAGACGCAGTGCTTCACGGAAAACCTGAGTTTTCTACATAGCCGCTCTCGATGACGATCTTGTCGGACGGCGTTTGGTGAAAAACCCCTGGGCGGCGCAAATGCAGTCCCTGGTGGGTTTTCGCGTTTTTCAATTTGCCCGGCCGGGCCTCTCGTCGGCTGGGCTTCGGACGGGTAGAGCAGATGCCGACGATCAATCAGTTGATCCGCAAGCCGCGCCAGCCGCTGCGGGTGCGTAACAAGGTTCCCGCGCTGGAGGCGTGCCCCCAGAAACGCGGTGTGTGCACGCGCGTATATACGACGACCCCGAAGAAGCCGAACTCGGCGCTTCGCAAGGTTGCCCGCGTGCGCCTGACCAACGGTTTCGAAGTCACCAGCTATATCCCCGGCGAAGGCCACAACCTTCAGGAACACTCCGTGGTCATGATCCGCGGCGGTCGCGTGAAGGATCTTCCCGGCGTTCGCTATCACATCATTCGCGGCTCGCTCGATACCCAGGGTGTCAAGGACCGCAAGCAATCGCGCTCGAAGTACGGCGCGAAGCGGCCGAAGTAAGGCGAGAAGGAAGAAGACATGTCGCGTCGTCGCCAAGCTGAAAAGCGTGAAGTTCTGCCGGATGCCAAATTCGGTGACATCACCCTTATGAAATTCATGAACGTTATGATGGTCGATGGGAAAAAGTCCGTCGCCGAGGGGACCGTCTATGACGCCCTCGAGCGGATCGCCCAACGCACTCGTAATGAGCCGCTGCGTGTGTTCCACGACGCGCTCAACAACGTTCGCCCCTATGTCGAGGTGCGGTCCCGCCGCGTCGGCGGCGCCACCTATCAGGTGCCGGTCGAAGTTCGCCCCGAGCGCAGCCAGGCCTTGGCGATTCGCTGGCTGATCACCGCCTCGCGCGCTCGTTCAGAGCGGACGATGATGGAGCGCCTGTCGAACGAGCTGATGGACGCGGCGCAACAGCGCGGCTCGGCCATTAAGAAGCGCGAAGACACCCACCGTATGGCGGAGGCCAACAAGGCCTTCTCCCATTACCGCTGGTAGTCGGGCGCCTTTAATCATCATGTCCCGCAACCATCCCCTCGATCGTTATCGTAACATCGGCATCATGGCTCACATTGATGCTGGGAAGACGACCACGACCGAGCGAATCCTCTATTACACCGGGAAGTCCTCCCGGATCGGCGAGGTGCATGAAGGCACCGCGACGATGGATTGGATGGAGCAGGAGCAGGAGCGCGGGATCACCATCACGTCGGCCGCGACGACGTGTTTCTGGAACGATCACCGCATCAACATCATCGACACGCCTGGCCATGTCGACTTCACCATCGAGGTCGAGCGGTCGCTGCGGGTGCTGGACGGCGCGATCACGGTGTTCGATGCCGTCGCCGGCGTCGAGCCCCAGTCGGAGACGGTGTGGCGCCAGGCTGACAAGTACCGGCTGCCGCGCGTCTGTTTCATCAACAAGATGGATCGTACCGGCGCCAACTTCTATCGCACGGTCGACATGATTTCCGATCGGCTGGGCGCGACTCCGCTGGTGACGCATCTGCCGATGGGGTCGGAGGCTGGTTTTGCCGGTGTCATCGACCTGCTGGCGATGAAGGCGATCGTCTGGAAGGACGAAACCCTGGGCGCCGAGTATTACGAGACCGAGATTCCGGCCGCGCTGGCCGATCACGCCGCCGAATATCGGGCGGCCCTGATCGAGGCGGCGGTCGAGCATGACGAGGCGGCACTGGAGTCCTATGTCGATGGCGTCGAGCCGTCGGTCGAGGTCCTGAAGACCTGCATTCGCCGCGGTACCATCGCCGGTGCGTTCGTGCCGGTAACCTGCGGCGCGGCCTTCAAGAACAAGGGCGTGCAGCCCCTGCTGGACGCGGTCGTCGATTACCTGCCGTCGCCGGTCGATCTGGGCGCCGTCGGTGACGACGCGCCGTTCGCCGGCCTCGCCTTCAAGGTGATGAACGACTCCGTTGTTGGCACCCTGACCTTCGTGCGGATTTATGCCGGCACGCTGTCGGTCGGCGCGACCGTGCTGAATTCGGCCAAGGGCCAGACCGAAGCGGTCGGCCGAATGCTGGAGATGCATGCCAATGCCCGCGAGGACATTGGCATGGCCCATGCCGGCGACATCGTCGCCCTGATGGGCCTGCGCGTGACCGGAACCGGCGACACGCTGTGCGACGTCGCGATGCCGGTCGTGTTGCAGAGTGTTGCGTTCCCCGAGCCGGTGATGGAAGTCGCCGTCGAGGCGAAGACCGCGACCGACCGCGAGAAGATGGACGTTGCGCTGGCTCGCCTGGCGCAGGAAGACCCGACCTTCCAGGTGTCGCTGGACGCCGACAGCGGTCAGACGATCATCCGCGGCATGGGCGAGCTGCATCTTGAGATCATCGTCGATCGCATGAAGCGCGAGTTCAAGGTCGACGCCAATGTCGGCGCGCCGCAGGTTGCCTATCGCGAGACGATCACGCGCCCGGCGCAGGTCGACTACACGCATGAGAAGCATCTGGGCGAGACCAGCCACTATGCGCGGGTGACGCTCGATCTTATTCCCGGCGGCGCCGGTTCGGGCTTCGCGTTCGAATCGAAGGTTGCCGCGGATCGGGTTCCGACGGAATTCGTCGCCGGTGTCGCGCGCGGTCTGGACGCGGCCAAGGAAGCGGGTGTTCTCGCCGGTTTCCCGGTCATCGATTTCAATGTCGCGCTCGTCGACGGCGCCTGCCGCGACGCAGAGTCTTCCGCCCTTGCCTTCGAAGTTGCGGCGCGCGCCGCCTTCAAGGAAGGGATGAGCAAGGCCGGCCCTGTGCTGCTGGAGCCGGTCATGCGTGTCGAGGTTGTCACCCCGGAAGATTACATGGGCGACATCATCGGCGATCTCAGCGCCCGTCGCGGGCAGATCTCGGGCACGGACCAGCGCGGTCCCGCCCTGTCGATCGATGCGATGGCGCCGCTCGCCAACATGTTCGGCTACGTCAACACGCTGCGTTCGATGAGCAAAGGTCGCGCGCAGTACAGCATGCAATTCGATCACTACGATCCGGTCCCGCAGGCAATCGCCGACGAGGTCCGGGCAAAGCTCGCGTAACAGTTTTAGTAGTTCACCAACGGCCCTGGGATGGGCAAGACGGCGGAGTAGAAAATGGCCAAGTCTAAGTTCGAGCGGAATAAGCCGCACTGCAATATCGGCACCATCGGTCACGTCGACCATGGCAAGACGTCGCTGACCGCGGCGATCACCAAGATTCTGGCCAAGTCGGGCGGCGCGACCTTTACCGCCTATGACCAGATCGACAAGGCGCCGGAAGAAAAGGCGCGCGGCATCACGATCGCGACGGCGCACGTCGAATATGAGACGAAGAACCGCCACTACGCCCACGTCGACTGCCCCGGCCACGCCGACTATGTGAAGAACATGATCACCGGCGCCGCGCAGATGGACGGCGCGATCCTGGTCGTGTCGGCCGCTGACGGCCCGATGCCCCAGACCCGCGAGCACATCCTGCTGGCCCGTCAGGTCGGCGTTCCCGCGATCGTCGTGTTCATGAACAAGATGGACATGGCCGATCCGGAACTGGCCGAACTGGTCGAGATGGAAATCCGCGAGCTTCTGTCGAAGTACGATTTCCCCGGCGACGACATTCCGATCGTCAAGGGCTCGGCCCTGGTCGCGCTCGAGGATGGCGATCCGATCCTGGGCGAAAACGCGATCCTGGAACTGATGGAAGCAGTGGATGTCTCCATCCCGCAGCCTGAGCGTCCGATCGACCGTCCGTTCCTGATGCCGATCGAAGACGTGTTCTCGATCTCGGGCCGCGGCACGGTCGTGACTGGCCGTGTCGAGCGCGGCATCGTGAAGGTTGGCGAGGAAATCGAGATCGTCGGCCTGAAGGCCACGCAGAAGACGGTCGTCACCGGCGTCGAAATGTTCCGCAAGCTGCTCGATCAGGGCCAGGCCGGCGACAATGTCGGTTGCCTGCTGCGCGGCACGAAGCGTGAAGACGTCGAGCGCGGCCAGGTTCTGGCCAAGCCGGGTTCGATCAACCCGCACACCGACTTCACCGCCGAAGCCTACATCCTGACGAAGGAAGAGGGTGGCCGTCACACGCCGTTCTTCACCAACTACCGTCCGCAGTTCTACTTCCGCACGACCGATGTGACGGGAATGGTCGAGCTGCCGGAAGGCACCGAGATGGTCATGCCGGGCGACAACGTGTCGATCGTCGTGAAGCTGATCGCCCCGATCGCGATGGATGAAGGCCTGCGCTTCGCCATCCGTGAAGGCGGCCGGACCGTCGGTTCGGGCGTCGTCGCCAAGGTTCTGAAATAGTCGTTCGCGGGACTTTCTCTAAGCCACCGCAAGGACAAGGAAAAATGGATACTCAAAGCATCCGCATCCGCCTGAAGGCGTTCGACCATCGCGTGCTCGACCAGTCGACCAGCGAAATCGTCTCTACCGCGAAGCGCACGGGCGCCCGCGTCCGGGGTCCGATTCCGCTGCCGACGCGGATCGAAAAGTTCACGGTGCTGAGAGGTCCGCATATCGACAAGAAGAGCCGCGAGCAGTTCGAGATCCGCACCCATAAGCGGTTGCTCGACATCGTGGACCCGACGCCTCAAACGGTGGACGCGCTGATGAAGCTCGACCTCGCTGCCGGCGTCGATGTCGAGATCAAGTTGTAAGAGTCGCAAATGACCAGTGTTCAATCCCAACGCACCGGCCTCGTCGCCAAGAAAGTCGGTATGACCCGGCTTTTCGACGGCGCGGGTGACCAGGTGCCCGTTACCGTCCTGCAAGTGGACGAGTGCCGGGTTATCTCGCACCTCACGGTCGAGACCAACGGCTACACCGCGCTCCAACTGGGCGTCGGCACGGCCAAGGTGAAGAACGTGTCGAAGGCCGTGCGCGGTCATTTCGCCAAGGCGAAGGTCGAGCCGTCGAAGAAGGTCGTGGAATTCCGCGTACCGCCAGAGGCGCTCGTCGAGGTCGGGGCGGAAATCACAGCCGACCACTTCATCGCCGGGCAAAAGGTCGATGTGACCGGCGTCAGCGTCGGCAAGGGCTTTGCCGGCGGCATGAAGCGCTGGAATTTCGGCGGCCTGCGGGCGACCCACGGCGTGTCGGTGTCCCACCGCTCGCATGGTTCGACCGGTAACCGCCAGGATCCGGGCCGTACGTTCCCGGGCAAGAAGATGGCCGGTCACATGGGTGACGAGCAGGTCACCACTCTTAATCTCAAGGTCGTGTCGGTCGATGCCGACAAGGGCCTGATCATGGTCAAGGGCTGCATTCCGGGTTCCGATGGCGGTTGGGTGCTGATCCGCGACGCGATCAAGCAGCCGGCCCGCAAGGACCTGCCGTTCCCGGCCGCGATCCGCAGTGTTGCTTCCGAGGCCCCGGCCGAGGCGGCGCAGGTTGAAGAGCCGACGGTCGAGACCCCCGTGGTCGACACCCCAGCCACCGACAGCGAGGGCTGAGTTATGAAGGTTCAAGTCAAGAATTTGGCCAATGAGGCGGTCGGCGAGATCGAACTCGACGATGCCGTATTCGGTGTCGACGTCCGGCAGGACCTTATCTTCCGCGCGGTCAACTGGCAGCTCGCCAAGCGGCGCAGCGGCAACCACAAGACCAAGGGTATCAGCGAGATCGCCGGCACCACCAAGAAGCCGTACGCCCAGAAGGGCACGGGCCGTGCCCGTCAGGGTTCGCTGCGCAGCCCGCAGTTTCGCGGCGGCGCCCGGATTTTCGGGCCGGTGGTTCGCAGCCACGAGCACGACCTGACCAAGAAGGTTCGCAAGCTGGCGCTGAAGACGGCGCTGTCGGCCAAGGCCGCGGCGGGCGAGCTGGTGGTGATCGATGTGGCGGAAGCCGCGTCGCACAAGACCAAGGATCTGGCCGTCAGCCTGAAGGCGCTGGGTTTCACCTCGTTGCTGGTCATCGACGGCGCGGTGTTGAACGAGAACTTCGTTCGCGCCGCCCGCAACATCCCGCTCGTCGACGTGCTGCCCAGCCAGGGCGCCAATGTCTACGACATCATCCGCCGCAATATCCTGGTCCTGACCAAGAGCGCGGTGACCGATCTGGAGGCTCGCCTGAAATGAGCGCAGCACCGAAGAAACGCCGATTTGGTTTCGGCAAGAAGGCGACCGCCGACGCGGCGATCGATCCGCGCCACTACGACGTCATCACCGCTCCGGTCATCACCGAAAAGGCGACGATGGGGTCGGAATTCGGCCAGGTGACCTTCCGCGTGCCGTTGACGGCGACGAAGCCTGAGATCAAGGCGGCGGTCGAGGCACTGTTCAAAGTTGAAGTGAAGGCGGTCAACACCTTGATCTCCAAGGGTAAGACCAAGCGCTTCAGGGGTCTGCCGGGTCGCCGGCCGGACGTGAAGAAGGCAATCGTGACGCTGGCCGCCGGCCAGTCGATCGACGTGACGACGGGCGTATAACGATGGCACTTAAGCATTATCGTCCCATGACGCCGGGTACCCGCCAGCTTGTGCTGGTGGACCGCTCGGAACTGTACAAGGGCAAGCCGGTGAAGGCGTTGACCGAGGGTCTGAACAAGACCGGCGGCCGCAACAACTTCGGTAACATCACGTCGTGGCAGCGCGGCGGCGGTCACAAGCGCCGCTATCGCCTGATCGACTTCAAGCGCCGCAAGTTCGACGTGCCGGGCAAGATCGAGCGCCTGGAATACGATCCGAACCGCACCGCGTTCATCGCGTTGGTGACCTATGCCGACGGCGAGCAGGCCTACATCCTGGCGCCGCAGCGTATCGCGGTCGGCGACACGGTGTTGGCTGCGGACCGCGCCGACATTAAGCCGGGCAACGCGATGCCGCTGAAGAACATGCCGGTCGGCACGATCGTTCATAACGTCGAGATGAAGCCGGGCCACGGTGGGCAGCTTGCCCGTTCCGCCGGCACCTATGTCCAGCTGGTCGGCCGCGACGCCGGCTATGCGCAGCTGAAGCTGTCGTCCGGTGAGCTCCGCGTCGTGCGCGGCGAGTGCATGGCGACGATCGGCGCCGTCTCCAACCCCGACCGTGCGAACGAGTCGATGGGCAAGGCGGGCCGCAATCGCTGGAAGGGCATCCGGCCGCATGTTCGCGGCGTCGTGATGAACCCGGTCGATCACCCGCACGGCGGCGGCGAAGGCCGTACTTCGGGCGGCCGTCATCCGGTTACCCCGTGGGGCAAGGGCACCAAGGGCAACAAGACACGTAACAACAAGACGACGGACCGGTTGATCATCCGCCGCCGCAACAAGAAATAGGCCGCAACCATGGCACGTTCAGTCTGGAAGGGTCCCTTCCTCGACGGTTACCTTCTCAAGAAGGCGGACAAGTCGCGCGGTACGGGTCGCAACGAGGTCATCAAGATCTGGTCGCGCCGGTCCACCATTCTCCCCCAATTCGTTGGGCTGACCTTCGGCGTCTATAACGGCCAGAAGTTCATCCCCGTCTTGGTTACCGACAACATGATCGGACACAAGTTCGGCGAATTCTCGCCGACGCGGACCTTCTATGGCCACGCGTCGGACAAGAAGTCGAAGCGTTCGTAAGGGCTGGAGGGTACAATGAGCCAAACAGCCAATTCGCGCCGTCTTCCTGAGACGCACGCTCTCGCCCGGAACAAGATGATCCGGATCAGTGCGCAGAAACTGAACATCGTCGCGGCGATGATCCGCGGCAAGTCGGCCAGCGCGGCGCTCGCCAGCCTGGTGTTCTGCGAACGCCGGATCGCTGGTGAGGTGAAGAAGGTTCTGCAGGCGGCGATCGCCAACGCGGAAAACAATCACCAGCTCGATGTCGACCGCCTGGTCGTGACCGAGGCCAGTGTCGGCCGCGCCTTGGTGATGAAGCGCTTCCACACGCGTGGTCGCGGCAAGTCCGCCCGCATCGAGAAGCCGTTCAGCAACCTGACCGTGATTGTCGCCGAACGTGCGGAAGTCGCGGCAGAGGGGAAAGCCTAAGCCATGGGTCAAAAGATCAATCCGATCGGCTTTCGGGTCGGCATCAACCGCACCTGGGACAGCCGCTGGTACGCCGATCGCGACTACGCCAAGTTGCTGCACCAGGATCTGAAGCTGCGCGACTATCTGATGAGCCGCCTGAGCCAGGCCGGCGTCGGCCGCATCGTGATCGAGCGGGCCGCCAAGAAGGCGCGCGTCACGATCCACAGCGCCCGCCCGGGTGTCGTCATCGGCAAGAAGGGCGCGGATATCGAAAAACTGCGGCTCGAGCTGTCGGCGCGGACCGGTTCGGACGTTTCGCTGAACATCCTCGAAATCCGCAAGCCGGAAATCGACGCCAAGCTCGTCGCCGAGAACATCGCCAGCCAGCTGGAACGCCGCGTCGCGTTCCGCCGCGCGATGAAGCGCGCGGTGCAGTCGGCGATGCGCCTGGGCGCCCAGGGCATTCGTATCAACTGCTCCGGCCGTTTGGGCGGCGCCGAAATCGCCCGCCTGGAGTGGTACCGCGAAGGCCGCGTGCCGTTGCACACGCTGCGCGCCGACATCGATTACGGCACGGCGACTGCCAAGACGACTTATGGCACGTGCGGCGTGAAGGTTTGGGTCTTCAAGGGCGAAGTTTTGGCTCACGACCCGATGGCGCAGGACAAGCGCGCCGCCGAACAACAGCCGGCGCGTTAAGGAATCACGACGATGCTTAGTCCGAAACGTACAAAATACCGTAAGGCCCACAAGGGCCGGATCCACGGTGTGGCTCAGTCCGGTGCGACGCTGAATTTCGGCGCGTTCGGCCTGAAGGCGATGGAGCCAGAGCGGATCACCGCCCGGCAGATCGAGGCGGCGCGCCGCGCGATCACGCGCCACATGAAGCGTCAGGGGCGCTTGTGGATCCGCGTGTTCCCCGACGTGCCGGTTTCGACCAAGCCCGCCGAGGTTCGCATGGGTTCCGGTAAGGGGTCGCCCGAATTCTGGGTGGCGCGTGTTCACCCCGGCCGCATCCTGTTCGAGGTCGACGGCGTGCCGTCGGATATCGCGCATCGCGCGTTCGAACTGGCGCAGGCCAAGCTGCCGATCAAGACGCGGATCGTCGCGCGGGTCGAGGAGGCTGTTTGAGATGGCTAAGGTTACGGATTTTCGCGGTCGCACGGACGACGAGCTGAAGGACGAGATCGCCAACCTGAAGAAGGAGCAGTTCAACCTGCGCTTCCAAAAGGCGAGCGGCCAGCTGGAAGCAACCGGTCGGGTGCAGGTCGTGCGGCGCGATATTGCGCGGATCAAGACAGTGCTTGGTGAACGCGGCCGCGCCGCGTCCCAGGCGAAGGCATAGAGGAAAAGGCGATGCCCAAACGGGTCATGCAAGGCCGGGTCGTGAGCGACAAAGGCGACAAGACGGTGGTGGTCCTGGTGGAACGCCGCGTCATGGACAAGGTCTATAAGAAATTCATCCGGCGCTCCAAGCGCTATGCCGCCCATGACGAGGTCAACGCCTTCCATGTCGGCGATGCGGTGGAAATTGAAGAATGCCGTCCGATTTCGGCGCGCAAGCGCTGGCGGGTGATTACGCCGGCTCCGGCGCCGGCCGTCTCGGCCTGACGTCTAGTATAAAGAAGGGTCGAACAAATGATTCAGATGCAGACGAACCTGGACGTCGCCGACAATAGCGGTGCGCGGCGGGTGATGTGCATCAAGGTGCTGGGCGGCTCCAAGCGGAGATACGCCTCGATCGGCGACATTATTATCGTCTCGATCAAGGATGCTATCCCGCGTGGCCGTGTGAAGAAGGGTGACGTCCATCGTGCCGTCGTGGTGCGCACAGCATTCGCGCTGCGCCGCATCGACGGCAGCGTCATCCGCTTCGACAACAACGCCGCGGTGCTGATCAACAAACAGGGCGAGCCGATTGGCACCCGTATCTTCGGGCCGGTCACACGCGAGTTGCGCGGCAAGAAGTTCATGAAGATCATTTCACTCGCGCCAGAGGTGCTGTGATGGCGTCGAAAATCAGAAAAGGCGACACGGTTATCGTGTTGACCGGCAAGGATAAGGGTAAATCGGGGGAGGTCCTGAAGGTCCTTCCCACGGAGAACCGCGTGCTGGTCGACGGCGTGAACCTGGTCAAGAAGCATGTGAAGGCGTCACCGACTTCGCAAGGCGGGATCGAGACCAGGTCGGCCACGCTGCACATCTCCAACGTCGCGCATAAGGATCCCAAGTCCGGCAAGGCGACGCGTATCGGCTTCAAGCTGCTGGGTGACGGCCGCAAGGTTCGCTTTGCCAAGGCCTCCGGCGAGGTACTCGATCGATGACCGCGAAATCTACTGAGATTGCGCAGGCCCGCCTGCGTGAACATTACGACACCACGATCCGTGGCCAGTTGAAGACCGAATTCGGTTACACGAACGATTTCGCCGTGCCGAAGCTCGACAAGATCGTCATCAACATGGGTGTCGGCGAAGCGGCCAACGACAAAGGCAAGATGACCAGCGCGGTCGCCGAATTGCAGGCGATCGCCGGCCAGAAGCCGATCGTCACCAAGGCTCGCAAGTCGATCGCGCAGTTCAAGCTGCGCGAGGAAGTCGGCATCGGCTGCAAGGTCACGCTGCGCGGCCGCCGGATGTACGAATTCCTGGATCGCCTGATCACGATTGCGCTGCCGCGCGTCCGCGACTTCCGCGGTATTCCCGCCACCAGCTTCGATGGCCGGGGAAACTATGCGATGGGCCTGAAGGAACAGATCGTGTTTCCCGAGGTCGACTATGACCAGGTGGCCGACATTCGCGGCATGGACATCGTGATCTGCACGACGGCCAACACCGATAAAGAGGCTAAGGCTCTGCTGCGCGGCTTCAACATGCCGTTCGTCAGCTAAGGGGGCGAGAGATGGCTAAGAAAAGTTCAGTCGAAAAGAACAACCGCCGCATTCGGCGGGTGAAACAATACGCAAAACGTTGGGAGCGTCTGCGCGAGATCGCGCATGACAAAACCATCCCGGCGGAAGAGCGGTTTGAGGCGACGCTGAAGATGGCGGAGCTGCCGCGCAACACGAACCCGACCCGCGTGCGCAATCGCTGCGAGTTGACGGGACGGTCGCGTGCCGTTTACCGGCGGTTCAAGCTGTGCCGCATCGCGCTCAGGGATCTTGCCTCGATCGGCATGATCCCGGGCGTGACGAAGTCGAGCTGGTAAGAGGGGTCTGATACATCATGTCATTAAGCGATCCCCTGGGCGATATGTTGACCCGCATCCGGAACGGGCAGACGGCGAATATGTCGTCGATCCAAAGCCCGTCTTCGAAGCTGCGCCGCAACGTGCTGGAAGTGCTGAAACGCGAAGGCTATATCCGCGACTACGACGAGGAAGCCGAGGTCAACGGTTCCTCCAGCCTGCGCATCGAGCTGAAATATCACGATGGCGAGCCGGTGATCCGCGAGATCAAGCGCGTGTCCAAGCCTGGCCGCCGCGTCTACTCGAAGATCGACGATCTGGCCCGCATCTATAACGGTTTGGGAATCTCGATCCTGTCGACGCCGCGTGGCGTTATGTCGGATCACGAGGCCCGCGCTGCCAATGTCGGCGGCGAAGTTCTTTGCCGCGTCTTCTAAACGCGGGTCAGGAAAGCGAACATGTCACGCATCGGTAAAAACCCGGTCACCATTCCAAGCGGCGTCGAGGTCAACCTCGCCGGCCAGACGATCACCGCCAAGGGCAAGCTGGGCCAGGGCTCGGTCACGCTGGTCGACGATGTCTCGGTCGAGATGAAGGACGGCATCGTGTCCGTGCAGCCGCGCGGCGAATCGCGCCGGGCCCGCAACATGTGGGGCACGTCGCGCACCCAGGTGCACAACCTGATCCATGGTGTCGCTACCGGCTTCACCCAGGATCTGGAAATCAACGGCGTTGGTTATCGCGCTGCGGTGCAGGGCAAGGAACTGGTCCTGTCGCTGGGTTACACTCACGACATCAAATACCCGATCCCTGCCGGCGTCACGATGAAGACCGAGAAGCCGACCGCGATTTCGATCAGCGGCCCGAACAAGCAGCAGATCGGGCAGATCGCGGCCGAAATCCGCGCGTTCCGTCCGCCGGAGCCCTATAAGGGCAAGGGCGTGAAATATGCGGGCGAGACGATCGTCCGCAAAGAAGGCAAGAAGAAGTAGGGCACGGCACATGGCACAGAAGATCGATCCCAAGACAGCACGGAAATTTCGCGTGCGCGCCCGCCTTCGCGCTCTCGCGTCGGACCGGCCTCGTTTGTCCGTTCACCGCACCTCGAGCCACATCTACGCTCAGGTGATCGACGACAAGGCGGCGGTGACGCTCGCCGCGGCGTCGACGCTGGACGCCGACCTGCGCAAGGAACTGAAGAGCGGCGCGAATGTCGATGCCGCGAAGCGGGTTGGCCAGCTGGTCGCCGAGCGCGCCAAGGCTGCCGGCGTCGTCGACGTCCGGTTCGACCGTGGCGGCAATATTTTCCACGGACGGATCCGTGCGCTGGCCGATGCCGCGCGCGAAGCCGGCTTGAATTTCTAGGAGCCCTGATATGGCGCGTGGTGAAGCAAGAGAGCCGCGGGGCGGTGGCAATCGCGATCGCAACAATAGCGGCGGCGATGAAGGCGAATTCGTAGAGAAGCTGGTTTCGATCAATCGCGTTGCGAAGGTCGTGAAGGGCGGACGTCGTTTCGGTTTCGCGGCTTTGGTCGTGGTTGGCGACGGCAAGGGCCGGGTCGGCCATGGCGCCGGCAAGGCGCGTGAAGTGCCCGAGGCGATCCGCAAGGCGACCGAACAGGCGAAGCGTACGATGATGCGTGTGCCGCTCCGCGAAGGGCGCACCCTGCATCATGACCTGAAGGGTCATTTCGGCGCGGGCCAGGTGGTGATGCGGGCGGCTCCGGCCGGTACCGGAATCATCGCGGGCGGCCCGATGCGCGCCGTCTTCGAGGCGCTGGGCGTTCAGGACGTCGTGGCGAAGTCGATCGGCACATCCAATCCGCACAACATGGTGAAGGCCACGCTGGCTGCCCTGTCATCGATCGTCAGCCCCCGGGTCGTCGCGGCCCGCCGCGGCAAGAAGATCGCCGACATTCTGGGCAAGCCGGAAGCCGGTACAAGCGAACATGAAGGGGCCGCATAATGGCCGAAAAGAAAGACACCGTGACGGCTGAAAAGCCGGCTCCGAAGGCGAAGAAGGCAGCGACCCCGGCGAAGGCCGAAACATCGGCGAAGAAGGCTGCTCCGGCGAAAGCCGCGGCGCCGGCCGAAAAGCCCGCTCCGGCCAAGGCAGCGGCTCCGGCCAAAGCGGCCGCGCCCGTCAAGGCGGCTGCTCCGGCCAAGAAAGCCGCGCCGGCCAAGAAGGCTGCTCCGGCCAAGAAGGCTGCTCCGGCAAGGAAGAAGGCTGTCGCCCGTCCGAAGAAGAAGGCCGGCCCTGCCAAGGGACGTGCGCTGCGGGCGAAAAAGTCGACTGCCGCGGACGGGGCCACCCTGATTGTGACCCAGGTCGGCAGCCCGATCGGTCGCCGGCAGGACCAGCGCGCGACGCTGGTCGGTCTGGGGCTGAACAAGATCGGCCGCACGCGCGAACTGGAAGACACGTTGGCGGTGCGCGGAATGATTGCCAAGGTCGCGCATCTTCTGCGCGTCGGGGCTTGAAGCCTCTTTAGGTTAAGGACAAGGCAATGAAACTCAACGAACTGCATGACAATCCCGGTGCGCGCAAAGCCCGCATGCGGGTCGGTCGGGGCATCGGCTCGGGTAAAGGCAAAACCGGCGGACGCGGCGTGAAGGGCCAGACCTCGCGCACGGGCGTGTCGATCAATGGTTTCGAAGGCGGCCAGATGCCGCTGCACCGCCGTATTCCGAAGCGCGGATTCACCAACCACATGCGCAACGACTATGTCGTGGTCAATCTGGGCGAGATTCAGAAGGCTGTCGATGCGAACAAGCTGAACGCCAAGGAAGTGATCGACGCCAAGGCGCTGATCGCCGCCGGCCTGCTGCGCCGCGCGCTCGATGGTGTGCGTTTGCTGGCCAAGGGCGAGTTCGCCGCCAAGAATTTGCGTTTCTCGGTTGTCGGCGCGTCCGCGACCGCGATCGCCGCGGTCGAGGCTGCGGGCGGTACCGTCGAATTGCTAAAGGCCAAGGAAACGCCCGAGGCGGCGACCTGACTTCTGATCCATTCGCGAAGACGGTTTGCGAATGGGGTGGTTTGATCGGGCGATGCGGGCTATTTATTGATGGCCCGCATTGTGCGTCTCCAGGGGCGCGTTCTTTTTAGGGAAATGGGATGGCTTCCGCCGCCGAACAACTCGCCGCCAATCTGAATTTCGGCGCCTTTGCCAAGGCGACCGAACTTAAGAAGCGGATATGGTTCACCGTCATGGCCCTGATCGTTTATCGGTTGGGCTGCTATATTCCATTACCCGGCATCGACCCGCATGCGCTGGCGCAGATGTTCCAGCGCCAGTCCGGCGGCATCCTGGACATGTTCAACATGTTCTCGGGCGGCGCGCTGCAGCGCATGACGATCTTCGCGCTGAACATCATGCCGTATGTCTCGGCCTCGATCATCGTTCAGGTCATGACCATCGTCTCGCCGCAGCTGGAGGCCCTCAAGAAAGAGGGTGAGGCCGGGCGCAAGAAGATGACGCAATATACGCGGTACCTGACGGTGCTGCTCGCGGGCGTGCAGGCTTATGGTTTGGCGGCCAGCCTGCAGCGCGGACAGGGCGTCGTCGTCGACCCCGGCTATGTCTTCCTTGTCACCACTGTCATCACCATGACCGGCGGCACGATCTTCCTGATGTGGCTGGGCGAACAGATCACCAGCCGCGGCATCGGCAACGGCATCTCGCTGATCATCTTCGCCGGCATTGTCGCCCAGTTGCCGCGCGGTATTCTGCAAGCCCTGGAATTGGGCCGCACCGGCGCGCTGTCGACCGTGGTCATCATCGGCTTCATGGTGATGGCGATCCTGGTATTCCTGTTCATCGTGTTCATGGAGCGGGCGCAGCGGCGGCTGCTGGTGCAATATCCAAAACGCCAGCAAGGCAACCGCATGTATGGCGGCGAATCCAGCCATCTGCCGCTCAAGCTCAACACGTCGGGCGTCATTCCCCCGATCTTCGCCTCGTCGTTGCTGCTGCTGCCGTTGACGATCAGCGGGTTTCTGGGCGGACAGCGCGGCGGCGACAAGTGGTATCAGATTGGGTTCGACTGGGTGATCCAGCAGATCGGCCACGGCAAGCCGCTCTACATGGTCATGTACGCCGTCCTGATCGTCTTCTTCTGCTTCTTTTATACGGCGATCGTGTTCAACCCGGCGGAGACTGCGGAGAATCTGCGTAAATACGGCGGCTTCGTGCCCGGTATCCGTCCGGGCAAGTCGACGGCCGATTATCTGGATCACGTGCTGACCCGCATTACCGTGGTCGGGTCGGCCTATCTGGTTATCGTCTGCCTGATCCCGGAATTCCTGATCTCGCAATATTCCTTGCCGTTCTATTTCGGCGGCACCAGTCTGCTGATCTGCGTTACCGTGACCATGGATACGGTTGCCCAGATTCATTCGCACCTGCTGGCGCATCAGTATGAAGGACTGATCAAACGTTCCAAGCTGCGTGGCGCGCGCAGCAACCGGGGCATCTAGGGCGGCACGAAATCGCCCCTCTGTCGGCGTTTTGAAGATCGAAAGAACAAATTCGACAATGAACATTATTCTGCTCGGTCCCCCGGGTGCGGGAAAGGGAACCCAGGCGCAACGCCTGGAGCAGGCTTACAGCATCGTTCAGGTTTCCACCGGCGACATGCTGCGCGCGCGCAGGAAAGCTGGCGACGCCATGGGCCAGGAACTGGCTGCAATCATGGACAAGGGCAACCTGGTCCCGGACGCGCTGATCATCCGCATGCTGGGCGAGCGGATCGAACAGGACGACGCGAAAAACGGCTTCATTCTGGACGGCTTCCCGCGCACCGTGCCGCAGGCCGAGGCGCTGGACGCCATGTTGGCCGAAAAGCAGCTGAAGCTGGACGCCGTCATTGAGCTCAAGGTCGATGAAGAGGCGTTGGTTGAGCGTATTGCCGGCCGCTATTCCTGCGCCAAGTGCGGCGCCGGCTATCACGACCTGCATCAGAAACCGGCCAAGGACGGCGTTTGCGATAAGTGCGGATCGACCGATTTCGTGCGCCGCGAGGACGACAAGCCCGAGGCGGTACGCAACCGGCTGAAGGTCTATCGCGACCAGACCGCGCCGATCCTGCCGTATTACCGGAACAAGGGCCTGCTGCAGACGATCGACGGCATGGCGGCGATCGACACGGTTACGGCCGAAATCGAAGCTCTCCTGAAAAAGGCAGCCTGAGCAGATATGCACAGACTGGGCGCATTGACGGTGTTCGCCGCTTTGGGGGCCGGTGCCGGCGCCTATGGGGCGGCGGGTGCGCCCAAGGTGGCTGAGCTCGATGCGTGTTCCCTGATCGCACCGGCGGCTGTTGCGGCGGTTACCGGCGGCACCATCGCCAAGAGCGAGCGCAACGATTCCGGCGAGACGAATGAGGGCGGCGGTTATTCATCGACCTGCATCTGGAGGATCGACGGTCTGGCCAAGGTGCCGGCGGTGAAAGAAGGTGCCCCCGAGCCGTTCGGGGGGCAGGCCTTCGCAATGCTGAACACGATCGTCTGGCCGGCCGGCAGCGGCTTGGCAAGGAAGTATGTCAACGATTTCCGCGACGCCGCCAAGCAGGACCTGATCGACATGGCGCCGGTCCCGGTCAAGGTTGGCGACGACGCGTTGTTCTGGGGCGACGGGGTGGCCGTCGCCAAAGGTGATATCAGTTTCGGCGTCTCCGTTCATGTCGGTACCGACAAGAAGGCGGAGCAGGCGATGGAGGAGGCATTGGCGAAGAAGATCGTTCCAAAACTTTGATGGCCGATGGTCTCTTTTGGGGCCATTGACCTGGAACGACTTCTCCCTATAATGCGCGACCTTCCGGAGTTTAGACGACCGGCTGATCGCGCACGCCCCAAGCCTGGGGCATTTTTTGTTCGATCTTGATCGTTAGGAGCATGGCGTGGCCCGTATTGCTGGTGTGAACATTCCTGCGCAGAAGCGTGTCGAGATCGCTCTGCGCTATATCTTTGGTATCGGCCCGCAGCGGGCCGCGTCGATCTGCGGTAAAGTCGGCATCACGCCGGAGCGCCGGGTCAACGAATTGACCGATGACGAGATCTTTCGCATCCGCGAAGTGATCGACACCGACTACAAGGTCGAGGGCGATCTCCGCCGCGACGTCGCCATGAGCATTAAGCGCCTGATGGACCTGGGCTGCTATCGCGGCTTGCGTCATCGCAAGGGCCTGCCGGTTCATGGTCAGCGGACCCACACCAACGCTCGCACCCGCAAGGGTCCGGCGCGCCCGATCGCCGGCAAGAAGAAGGTTACGAAGTAGACGGCTGAAGCCGCCCTTCGCCGATACATTTACAGACCTCCTGAGGATCCATGGCAAAACCCAACAATGCGCAGCGGCTTCGTCGCAAAGAGCGCAAGAACATTACGTCCGGCGTCGCGCATGTGAACGCGTCGTTCAACAACACGATCATCACCATCACCGACGCGCAGGGTAATGCGATCGCCTGGGGTTCCTCGGGCAGCGCCGAGTTCAAGGGTTCGCGCAAGTCGACCCCGTACGCCGCGCAGATGGCGGCCGAGCAGGCCGGCAAGAAGGCCATGGAACATGGCATGAAGACACTCGAGGTTGAGGTGAAAGGCCCCGGTTCGGGCCGTGAGTCGGCTTTGCGTGCGCTGCAGACCGTCGGCTTCACCGTCACGGCGATCCGCGACATCACGCCGGTTCCGCATAACGGCGTGCGCCCGCCCAAGCGTCGGCGCGTCTGATCCGATTTGATTGCGGCTGAGGTTCGGGCCCGGACCTCATTTCTCGTGAACCCGCACGCTCTCCGCCTTTTGGTGGATCGCAGCGGCGGTTTGGAAGGTAGAGACTGATGCACAAGAACTGGCAAGAACTGATCAAACCGAGCAAGCTTGGTACGCAGCCCGGTGCCGATGCGCGCCGCATGGGCAGCATCATCGCCGAGCCGCTCGAGCGCGGCTATGGCCTGACGCTGGGCAACGCGCTGCGCCGGGTTCTGCTGTCGTCGCTGCAGGGCGCCGCGGTGATCGGAATCCAGATCGACGGCGTGTTGCATGAGTTCTCGTCGATCCCGGGCGTCCGCGAGGACGTGACCGACGTCGTGCTGAACATCAAATCGCTGGCGCTTCGCATGCACGGCGAAGGCACCCGCCGGATGCGCCTGCGCGCCGACACGGCCGGTGAAGTTCGCGCCGGTGCGATCGAGACCGGTTCCGATATCGAGGTGATGAATCCCGACCTGGTGATTTGCACGCTGGATCGCGATGCCAAGCTGAATATGGAACTAACCGTTCAGACCGGCAAAGGCTATCGCCCTGCCGCGCTCAACCGTCCGGAAGATACCCCGATCGGCATGATTCCGATCGACAGCATTTTCTCGCCGGTCCGCAAGGTCTCGTACAAGGTGGACAACACCCGCGTCGGCCAGATCACCGACTATGACAAATTGACCATGCAGATCGAGACCACCGGCGCGATCACGCCGGAAGACGCCGTGGCCTATGCCGCGCGCATCCTGCAGGACCAGTTGCAGATCTTCGTCAACTTCCACGAGCCGGCTTCGCGGTCGGGCGACGACCGTCACGAGGACCTGCCGTTCAACCGCAACCTGCTGCGCAAGGTCGACGAGCTGGAGCTGTCGGTCCGTTCGGCGAACTGTCTGAAGAACGACAACATCATCTATATCGGCGACCTGGTGCAAAAGAGCGAAGGCGAGATGCTGCGCACGCCGAATTTCGGCCGCAAGTCGCTGAACGAGATCAAGGAAGTTCTGGCGACCATGGGGCTGCATCTCGGCATGCAGGTTCCCGGCTGGCCGCCGGAGAATATCGAAGACCTCGCCAAGAAGCTGGACGAGCCGTTCTAATCGTCGGTCGTTAAGACCACCGCGGATCGTGGTGATCAGCACGCGGGGGTTCTCTGAACTGAGGCATCCCGCGATCTGTGCAATCGGTCCCGCGCGTCGGGCCAGGAGAGAAGGGTACTGTAATGCGTCACGGAATGAGTGGGCGTAAGCTCAATCGCACGGCCAGCCACCGCAAGGCCCTTTTCGCCAATATGGCCGCCGCGCTGATCAAGCACGAGCAGATCAAGACGACCCTGCCGAAGGCGAAAGACCTTCGCCCGATCGTTGAAAAGCTGATCACCATGGGCAAGCATGGCGGCCTGGCCAATCGCCGCCGCGCCTATGCGGTGCTGCGCGACGACGTGATCGTCTCCAAGTTGTTCGGCGCGATCGCCGAGCGCTATGCCGGCCGTTCCGGCGGCTACACCCGGGTGCTCAAGGCCGGGTTCCGTTATGGCGATGCCGCTCCTATGGCGGTGATCGAGTTCGTCGACCGCGATGTTTCGGCCAAGGGCCAGGACAGCGGTCCGAAGTTCGAGGCAGCCGAGGACGACGCCGAGGATTGAGGCTGGGCTCGGCCTCGGCCGAATAGGAAACGGGGTCGCATGCGCTTCTCCCTCGCAGGTCCGGTCTTCATGATGTTCGCGTTCGCTCTGGCGTCAGCCTGCCAGAGCTCGCCGGCCCCCGTTGCCTCACCTGCCGCGGCAGCAATCGTCAATCCCACGGTCGCCTGCGAACGCGGCTGCAGTGTCGGCTATGATTCCTGCATGGACGCGCCGGCGTCTTCGGCTGGCGATGTGAAGGCCGGCGGCCATTCCGATTCCGCCGCGGCGGACCCCGGTGATGCCTGCCGCGACCAGTTGAAAATCTGTTTGCGGCGGTGTCTGAACTAGGCGGGGGGCGGGCGCGCATAAGTTTGCGCCTGACCGTCCCGCTTCTGTGCCTCATCCTGGCGGCGCCGGTGTGCGGCAAGGCGGATCCTGCGATACAGGTCTCCGATGCCGCGGGTATCGGCGGTCCCTTGCAGGAAGTCGTTGTTACCGCGCGCCACCGTTCGGAGACGGCCGCGCGCGTGCCGATCGCGCTGACATCGTTAAGCGCCACGGCCCTGGACGATTCGAGAAGCTTCAACCTGATCGACGTGGCGGCGCTGGTACCCAGTCTGCAACTGATCCAGTTCAATCCACGCAACGCCAACCTGACGATCCGCGGGCTTGGCAGCAATGTCGCAATCGCCAATGACGGGCTGGAAAACGGGGTCGGCGTCTATGTCGATGGCGTCTATTACGCC
Source organism: Alphaproteobacteria bacterium (assembly GCA_965276835.1). Lineage (GTDB taxonomy): Bacteria > Pseudomonadota > Alphaproteobacteria > BOG-932 > Roseiterribacteraceae > BOG-932. The sequence goes on along the minus strand of OZ255631.1, from coordinate 3,368,228 downwards.
CGGCCCGGCGAATCGATGTTCGACCTGTTCGACCTTGACCGGGTGGAGGTGCTGCGCGGACCGCAGGGCACTTTGTTCGGCAAGAACACCACAGCCGGCGCGGTGACGATCACCAGTGCGGCGCCCACCTTCACGCCGGAGGGTTCGGCTGAAGTTTCGATCGGAAATTACGGCTATTACCAGTTCCGTGGCGCCGTTTCCGGCCCCCTTGTGGATGACAAGGTCGCGGGGCGGTTCTCTGCGTACGATACCAGCCGCGACGGCTTCATACGCAATGTCGCGAACGGCAAGCAACTGCAGGACTACAGCGACGCCGGCGCACGGGCGCAACTCCTGTTCACACCCAACGATGCCCTGTCGATCCGTGTCATCGGCGATTACGGGTATCAGGAGGAAGATTGCTGCCTGACGGTGATCGCCGGGGTGGCGGCAACGTTGTCGGACGGGCAGCCGTTTCCCAACGATTTTTATGCCCGGGCAGCGCGTATCGGCTACACGCCGCTGCCGATCGATCCTCAGAATCGCCTGACGGACGTGAATTCACCGGTTCACGTCAAAACCGAACAGGGCGGCGGGTCCATCCAGGCCGATTGGACGGCCGACGACTACGTCCTGACGTCGATTTCTTCTTATCGTTATTGGAACTGGTACCCGCGCAACGATTTCGACGATATCGGTGCGGCGATCCTCACAGCCGTGAACACACCGTCACGCCAGCGCCAGGGCAGCCAGGAGCTGCGCATCACGTCGCCCACCGACCGCGCCGTCGAATATACCGGCGGGCTCTATTATTTTCACGAGGATGTCCAATCCAGCCCGCTGGTGGCGTATGGCGCTGATGCCGGCGGCTGGGTGTTGCCGCCGGCGTTGCCGCTTTCGGTCGCCGACGCCGTCTTGAACGGGTTCGGCAGCGCCGCGCACGATGAGGCGACGACCGATTCCTATGCGGCCTACGCCCAGGCGACCTGGCATATCGATGACCGCTGGAGCCTCACCGGTGGACTGCGTTACACGTTCGATGACAAAAACGGCACGTTTACACAGCAGCCATATGGCGGGCTGCCGCTCGGTGCCTTGCCATCCGCAATACGTGGCTTGGCTCGCGCGGCTCGGAATACGATTGCACCGTCAGTGTCCTACGGCGCCGGGGTTGATCAGGGCGCGGTTTCGGGAACGGCCACCGTCGCTTATCAAGTTGACCGCCGGACCCTTGCCTATGCTCTTTATTCGCGTGGCGTTAAATCCGGCGGCGTCAATCTGGCCAGCCTGCCGCCGGGCATCAGCCCGACGATCCGGCCGGAGGCGATCGACGATTACGAAGTTGGCCTGAAGACGACTCTTTTTGACAATCGTCTCAGTCTGGATGCGGCGCTCTATTGGGCCGAAGATTCGGATTATCAGGCGATGTTCGCGAACCCGGTCCTGGTCACCAGCTATCTGGCCAATGTCGGCAAGGTCCGCTCACGCGGTGTCGAACTCGATATGCGCGCATCGCCGGTCGATGGACTCAGCCTGTCGGTCTCGACGGCCTTCAATGACGCGGTCTACCTGTCATATCCGATGGGCCCATGCCCGCCGGAGCAGTTCACCCAGCCCGTCTGCAATCTCAGCGGTCACCGGCTGCCCGGCGCACCGCGCTGGTCGGTCAGTCTCGATGCCGAATATGTGCGGCCCATGTGGCAGGTGATGGCCGATGCCGTCAACGGATATATCGGCGGCCAGTATGATTTCCGTTCGTCCTTCTTCACCAATATCAACGATTCGCTCTATGCGCGCGTGCCGGCATACGGCGTGCTTAATCTGCGCGTTGGCGTGCGTGCGGACGATGAGGGCTGGGATCTGTCGGTCTGGGCGCGCAACGTGACGGATAAATTCTATTATGCCGGGGTCGGCGCCGTGCCGTTCAATTCCGGCGTCTATGCCGGCAGCCCCGCCGCACCCCGTACGCTGGGCGGCACGCTGCGGGTGAAATTCTAGGCTTCTAGCCGGTAATCCGGATGTCGATCTTTGCGATCTTGCCGTCCGCCACTTCGTATTGGCCGATCAGTTTCAGCGTGAAGCCCTGGCCCTTGGCGAAGGATTGCCCCAGGAAATCGGGAACATCTTTCGTCGCGACGAACCGGTCGGTGATCCGCACGGTGGCTTTATTGCCGTCAACGGCAATCTCCTCGGGCGTCATCTGATCGCTGAATGCGGCGATGATCTGGCGATAGGTGGCGAGATAGGCATCCTTGCCACGTTGCTCGCCCTGGGCCGAGGTCAATATGACGTCGTCCGCCAGAAACGGGGCCAGCTTGGTTTCGTCGGCGCTGTTATACGCCTCGTAATAACCGCGGAAGAACGCCTCGTTCATCTCTGCCCCCGATATTTGCCGACATCGCGTCGTTTCGTGCCCTATATATAGCGGGACACCAAGGCTTTGAGCGAATAGAAAATTGCAGTTGAAATGTTTTCTGACGGCTGACGGATCATGAGCCTCTTCGACGACGACGCGGCGCCGCCTGCCGCCGGCCCGGGCCGGCCGGCACGGACCCAGCCGCTGGCTGACCGGTTGCGGCCGCAGACCCTGGAAGAGGTGATCGGGCAGGACCATCTGCTGGCGCCCGATAAGCCGATCGGCCGGATGGTGGCGCAGCGCCGCCTGTCCTCGATCATCTTGTGGGGGCCGCCCGGCTGCGGCAAGACAACGATCGCGCGGCTGCTGGCACAGGCGACCGACCTGGCTTTTGAACCGCTGTCGGCTGTGTTCTCCGGTGTCGCCGATCTGCGCCGGGTCTTCGACGCGGCGAAGAAACGGCGCATGACCGGCGGCGGCACGCTGCTGTTCGTCGACGAAATTCACCGGTTCAACCGCGCCCAGCAGGATGGATTCCTGCCCTATGTCGAGGACGGCACCATCGTTCTGATCGGCGCGACGACGGAGAATCCGTCTTTCGAGCTTAACGCCGCCTTGCTGTCACGCGCCCAGGTTCTTGTGCTGAACCGGCTGTCGGCGGAGGCGCTGGAGCAGTTGCTGATCCATGCCGAGGCCGTGGAGGGCCGCCCACTGCCGCTTAGCCCCACGGCCCGCACGGCGCTGGTCGCCATGGCCGACGGCGACGGCCGGTTCGTGCTTAATCTCGCGGAACAGGTTTTTACGCTGGGCCCGTCGATGCCGCTCGACCCCGAAGGGCTGGCGGAGCTGGTTCAGCGTCGTGCTCCCCTCTACGACAAGAGCCAGGAAGGCCACTACAACCTGATCAGCGCGCTCCACAAGGCGGTGCGCGGGTCGGACCCGGATGCGTCGCTCTATTGGCTGGCCCGCATGCTCGATGGCGGCGAAGACCCGCGCTACATCGCCCGCCGCGTTGTGCGCATGGCGATCGAGGATATCGGGCTGGCCGACCCGCACGCGCTGACGGTCGCACTGTCCGCCTGGGAGACTTATGAGCGGCTGGGCAGCCCGGAAGGCGAGTTGGCGATCGGCCAGGCGATCCTCTATGTGTCGACCGCGCCCAAATCGAATGCGGGCTACCGGGCGTTCGGGGCGGCGAAACAGGCGGCCAAGGAAAGCGGCTCGCTGATGCCGCCAAAGCATATCTTGAACGCCCCGACCCGGCTGATGAAGGACCTGGGTTACGGTCGCGGCTATGCCTACGACCATGACCAGGACGATGCCTTTTCCGGGCAAAATTATTTCCCGGACGAGATGGCGCGCCAGGAGTTCTACAAGCCCACCGGTCGCGGCTTTGAGAAGATGCTGGGCGAACGGTTGGCCGTCTGGAAGAAACGGCGTGAGGACGGCGACGGCTCGTGATCCCGGCGTTCGAGCGCTTTGTCGGTGTCGACTGGTCGGGCGCCCGGGGCGGCGCCTATTCGGGTATCGCCGTCGCTGAATGCGGTACCGGCAGCGGCGCACCGGCGCTTGTGCCGCCGCCGGCGCGACGCTGGCGGCGGACCGATTTCGTCGATTGGGTGGTCGCTCAGGCGTCCGACCGGCGGCGGATGCTGATCGGCATCGATTGCGCCTTTGCCCTGCCGGCGGCGATGGCCACGGGTCTTTTGGGCGAGGATTATTCCGCCGCGGCGCTGTGGGCGCATATCGATGCGATCTGCGCCGGCGCCGACGACTATTACGGTGGGGCCTTCGCGCTGCATGAGGCCCACCGGCATCTGTTCTGGCACGACGGCCCAAGGCCGCCGGATTTCACGGAACATCACCGCGCCGGCGAACATGCCTGCCGCGCGGCCGGTCTGGGTTCGCCGGAAAGCCCGCTGAAGCTGGTCGGGGCGCGCCAGGTCGGCAAGGGCGGGCTCGCAGGTATGCGGGTGCTCGCGGCGTTAAGGGAACAGTTGGGCGGCCTGTTCGCGGTCTGGCCGTTCGATCTTATCGAAGGGGCCCGGATCGTCTGTGTGGAGCTTTACCCAAGGCTGTTCATGCGGATGGCCGGGCACGGCAACGCGAAGGTCCGCTCGGGCGATGCGCTGAACCGGTGTCTCGCGGCTTTGCGCAGCGAACCGGCGATGGGCATGGAGGAAACGCTGGTCGACCATGATACGGACGCTCTGGTCGCGGCTGCTGGGCTGCGGTTAATAGCGGGAGAGCCGGCGGTCTGGTCGCCGGCAGGCTTGGATTCCTTGGCGATCCGGGCCGAAGGTTGGATATTCGGTGTGACATGACTCAGGTACAGATGATTCCCGTCGAGGCGGAAGACGACGACACGCGGCTTGACCGCTGGTTTCGCCGCCGCTTTCCCAATGTGACGAACGGCAAGCTGCAGAAATTCTGTCGTACCGGACAGGTGCGGGTCGACGGCAAGCGCGCGGATGGGGCGACGCGGATCGCGGCCGGGCAGGTAGTCCGGGTGCCACCGTTGATCGGGCTGGAAGAGCGGTCGAAGAAAGCCGTGCCCACGATCAGCGATCATGATGCGGACGAACTGCGCAAACGCGTTCTGTTCCGCGACGATTGGGTCATTGTCATCGACAAACCGCATGGACTGGCGGTGCAAGGCGGCACCGGCACAACCCGCCATCTCGACGGTATGCTGGATGCGCTGGCCTTCGACGGCGAACGGCCGAAGCTGGTGCACCGGCTGGACCGCGACACGTCCGGCGTATTGATCCTGGCGCGGACAGTGCTCGCGGCGCGCCGCCTGGGCGAAACCTTCCGTGGCAAGACGGCCCGCAAATATTATTGGGGAATCACCGTCGGCGTCCCCAACGAGAAGCGTGGCCGGATCGACGGTGCGTTGCTCAAGCAGGACAAGGGGCATGGCGAAAAGGTCGAGCTGGACGAGGATGACGGCAAGCCGGCTGTATCGCTGTTCTCCGTCGTCGATCATGCATCGAACAAGGCGGCCTGGGTGGCGCTGTGGCCGCTGACCGGGCGCACGCACCAGCTGCGCGCCCATATGGCGCTGATCGAAAAACCCATCCTGGGTGACGGAAAATATGGCGGCGCGGCCGCTCATATCGCGAGCGACGAGATTGGGCAGGGGCTGCATCTGCACGCCCGCCGGCTGATGCTGCCGCACCCCTCGGGCAAGGGGAAGATCGACGTAACCGCGCCCTTGCCCCCGCATATGCGCGAAACCTGGAAATATTTCGGCTTCGACGAGAAGAACGACGGCGATCCGTTCGCGGAGATTGCCTCGTGAAGCGATTCTACAAAGACGTCGGCGTTACCGAGACACCCGAAGGTTTCGGCGTGACCTTGGACGGCAAGCCGATCAAGACACCCGGCCGGGTCAATATCGCGGTGCCGACACGTACGCTGGCCGAGGGCATCGCGGATGAATGGTTGGCGCAGGAAACGGAGATCGAGCCGCAGACCATGCCGTTGATGCAGTTGGCGGCGACGGTGATCGACCATCTGGAAGACAACCGCGCGATGATCGAGGCGACGGTCGTCCGCTTCGCGGAAACCGACATGGTTTGTTACCGCGCCGACGACCGCGAGCCGGCGGAGCTTCTGGCTCTTCAAAAGGCCCTGTGGGATCCGTTGCTGGAGTGGCTCAAGGACCGTCACGGCGTGACTCTGCTGACCACAGCCGGCGTACTGCCGATTACGCAGCCGCGCGAAGCGATTGCCGCATTGGCCGATGCGGTCGCCGGGATGGACAGATGGCGGCTGGGGGCATTTCAGGCCGCGGCCGCCGCTGCCGGCTCCCTTGTCATCGCGCTTGCCCTGGTTGAGGGACGGATCGACGCCGACCAGGCATTCGCCGCGGCTGAGCTCGACGCTGGCTTCGAGATCGACCGCTGGGGTGAGGATGCGCTGGCGACCGCGCGTCGTGCCTCGGTGGCGTTCGACCTCGCGGCCGCCCGCCATTTCCGCGATCTCGTCCAGGGCTGAGGACAATGGCTGAACTCCAACGCAAGGATGACAAGATCATCGCGTTCAAGGAGAAACAAGCTGAAGCGAGACGCGCGGCCATGCCGAAACACGACCCCGACGAAGACCGGCGCCGAAGCAGAAGCAACGTCGCCGCGCTTGTCCTGGCGGCCGTCCTCGTGGGGGTGGGCTGGTTCCTGGTGCGCGAACTAGGCCAGTCGGCCCGCTTGCAGGACTGCGTGATGTCCGGCCGCACCAACTGTGCCCCGATCGACGTGCCGTCGAAGGAGTAGGGGTTTCTGCACTCTTTCGTGGATCACCCCGTAATGTTAGTTTTGCCTAATGACAAAGTTGCTCGATGAAGCGCTCGCGGTTGTCAGGAAACTCCCGCCCGGCGCTCAAGACGACATAGCAGGCGTTGTTCTTCGCCTAGTTCGCCAGGACGACTCTGCTGTTGTCGTGCTGACGCAGGAGGAGCGGACTGCGATTGACAGGTCAAAAGCCGCTGCGGTTCGCGGTGACTTTGCAACCGACGAGCAAGTTCAAGCTGTTTGGGCCAAACACGCGACTTGAAGGTTCGTTACACAAGCGCGGCACTGGACGATCTGATCTCCGTATTAGGATCGGTCGCCGCGTATTCGCCGCAGAGCGCAAAGCGTGCGCAGTCCCGCATTCGTACCCTTGTCGATCTTCTGAAACAGTATCCGTTTCTCGGTTCGCGTACGGACGATCCTGAAATTCGGCGACTGACAATCACCCCTTACCCATATCTTGTTTTCTACCAAGTCACAGATGAGGCTGTAATCATCCACGCGGTTCGGCACGGTGCTCAGAATCCAGCCGATATGCCTGGATTTAGTGAAACACTATGAGTGGAAAAATGATTAAGCGCGCAAGCCGCCCCTAAAAGCCTTCCGGCGGAGAGATCCCGCTGAGGCCGAGCTGGTGAACGAGCTGCGCCTTCAGCCGGTCCAGCCCTTCCAGGGTCGAGGCTTCGGCGCGGGCAACCAGCACCTCCTGCGTGTTCGACGCGCGCGCCAGCCACCAGCCGTCCGGGGTGTTGACCCGCACACCGTCGATGTCGTTGACCTTCAGCGACGGGTCGGCGGCGAGGCGGGCCTTGACCTCCTCGATCACCTTGAATTTGCGCGACGCCTCGACGTCGAACCGGGTTTCGGGTGTGTTGAACACGGTCGGCAGCCGGTCGACCACCGCCGAGAACGGCTCGCCGGCCCGCGCGACCAGGGAGGCAAGGCGGACGCCGCAATACAGCGCGTCGTCGAAGCCGTACCATTTGTCGGCGAAGAAGATGTGGCCCGACATCTCGCCGGCCAGGGGCGAATCGGTCTCGGCCATTTTGGCCTTGATCAGCGAGTGCCCGGTCTTGAACATCAGCGGCTGGCCGCCCAACCGGGCGATCTCGTCGAACAGCACCTGGCTGGCTTTCACGTCGGCGATGATGACGCCACCCGGATTGGTCGCCAGCACCTCCTTGGCATAGATCGCCAGCAGCTGATCGCCCCAGACGATCCGCCCCGTATTGTCGATTGCGCCGATGCGGTCACCGTCGCCGTCGAATCCGATGCCGATATCCGCGCCTGTCGCCGCCACGGTTTTCTGCAGGTCGACCAGATTTTCCGGCACCGTCGGATCGGGATGGTGGTTGGGGAAATTGCCGTCGATGTCATCGAACAGCAGGATATGCTGACCGGGCAGCTTGGCCGTCATCCGCCGCAGAATTTCGCCCGCCGCGCCATTGCCGGCGTCCCAGACGATCTTGAGTTCGCGCGTCCCGGGCAGGTAATCCTGGACCAGCCGATCGACATAGATGTCCTGGATGTCCAGGTCCTCGATCGTTCCCTGGCCCACCTCATAATCGCCTGCCGCGGCGATCCGGCCGATATTCAGGATAGCGTCGCCGTAAACCGGCCCGGAATAGAGTGCCATCTTGAAGCCGTTATGGGTCGGCGGGTTGTGCGACCCGGTGATCATGATGCCGGCATCGGCATGCAAATGCTTGACCGCGAAATAGAGCATCGGCGTCGGTCCCAGCCCGACCCGCTTCACATGCACGCCGGTCGATAACAGCCCGTCGGCAACCGCCTCGGCCAGCTCCGGCGAACTCAGGCGCCCGTCGAAGCCCAGCGCGATGGTGTTGCCGCCGGCGCGCAGGATGGTCGTGGCATAGGCGCGGCCGATGGCGCGCGCGTCCGCCGCGCTCAATGTCGAACCGACAATGCCGCGAATGTCGTATTCACGCAGGACCGTTGGGTGGAATTTGTGGGTCATTGTTTCAAACTGCTGGTTGTGGGCGCCCGATCGAACTATAGGCGAAACCGGCTCGCGCTACGTCTTCGGGATTATAGACATTTCGAAGGTCGACGATGGCCTTCCGCTTCATGATCGTGCCCAGCCGGCCAAGCTGAAGCGATCGGAACTCGTTCCATTCGGTGATGATCACCAGAACGTCGGCGCCGGTCGCCGCGCCATAGGCGTCTTCCTTCCAGACGACGCCCGGCAACATGGCCTCCGCCTCGTGAACGCCCGCCGGGTCGTAGGCCTGTACGGCGGCGCCGGCCTTTTGCAGGATCGGGATGATATCCAGGCTCGGCGCATCGCGCATGTCGTCCGTGTCGGGCTTGAAGGTCACGCCCAGCACGCCGACGGTCAATCCCTGAACCGAGCCGCCGCACATCGCGATCACGCGGTCGGCCATCGCGCGTTTGCGCTTGTGGTTGACGTCGACAACCGTTTCGACGATGCGGATCGGCTTGCCGTGGTCGGCGGCGGTCTTGGTCAGCGCCAGCGTGTCCTTGGGGAAGCAGGAACCGCCATAGCCGGGACCGGGATGCAGGAACTTCCGTCCGATGCGGCCGTCCAACCCGATACCCTTGGCGACGTCATGCACATTTGCGCCGACCACTTCGCACAAATCGGCGATCTCGTTGATGAAGGTGATCTTGACCGCGAGGAATGCGTTCGCCGCGTATTTGATCAGCTCAGCCGTTTCCAGGCCGGCCATCACGATCGGCGCCTCACGGATATAAAGCGGGCGGTAAAGCTGGCGCATCACCTCCTGCGCCCGCTCGGTCTCCGCGCCGATGACGATGCGGTCGGGCCGCATGAAGTCGCCGATCGCCGAGCCTTCGCGCAGGAATTCGGGGTTGGACGCCACGTCGAACTCGGCGTCCGGCCGGGTTTTGCGGACGATACGCGCCACCTCGCGGCCGGTGCCGACCGGCACGGTCGATTTGGTGACGATCACGGTATATTGGTCGATCTCGGCTGCGATCTCGGCCGCGGCGGCATAGACATAGGACAGGTCGGCATGGCCATCGCCGCGCCGGCTGGGTGTGCCGACGGCGATAAAGACGGCATCGACACCCTTTACCGCCGTGGCCGTATCGGTGGTGAAGGACAGGCGCCCGGCCGCCGCGCTCTTCGCGACCAGCGCCTCCAGCCCGGGCTCATAGATCGGGATGATGCCGGCCTTCAGCCGCTCGATCTTCGACGCGTCCTTGTCGACGCACACGACATCGACGCCGAATTCCGAAAAACAGGCGCCCGAGACAAGGCCGACATAGCCCGTTCCGATCATCGCAATGCGCATGAAGACCCTTTCAGGAAAGCAGCCGTGATGTCAGTTAACGGGCTGCCCGCAATACCTCTTCTATCGCAGTTCGCACCTGTTCGCCTATATCGGACCGGGCGAGCGCGAAAGCGATGTTCGCCTCCAGGAACCCCACCTTGTCACCGCAGTCATAGCGTTTGCCCTCGAAGCGATAGCCGTGAAACGGCGCGCCGCCGATCAGTTTGGCCATCGCGTCGGTCAGCTGGATTTCCCCGCCCGCGCCGATCATCTTCTGATCCAGCTGGTCGAACACCTCGGGCTGAAGAATATAGCGGCCGATGATCGACAGGGTGGAGGGGGCAACCTCCGGCTTCGGCTTCTCGACAAGCCCCTTGATCGCGGCAATACGGCCATCGTCGCTGGAAACATCAAGGATGCCGTACCGGTGTGTCTGATCGTGCGGAACATCGACCACGGCAACGACATTGCCGCCGACTTCGTTATAGATGTCGATCATCTGCGCCAGACAACCGCGTTTCGCCAGGACTACGTCGTCCGGCAGCAGGATGGCGAACGGCTCGCGCCCGACGATTTGTTTCGCGCACCAGACCGCATGTCCCAGGCCCAGCGGTTTGGCTTGGCGGGTGGAGAACAGATGGCCGGATTCGATCAGCGTCTGCTTGACGATCTCAAGCTCCGCGGTCTTGCCGCGCGCCTCCAGGGTGGCGGTGAGGTCGGGGCTGATGTCGAAATGGTCTTCCAGCACGCCCTTGCCGCGGCTGGTGACGAAAATGAAATCCTCGATCCCGGCCTCGCGCGCCTCCTCGATGGCGTTCTGCACCAGTGGGCGATCGACCAGCGGCAGCATCTCCTTCGGCAAGGATTTAGTCAGCGGCAGAAAACGTGTTCCCAGCCCCGCGACTGGGAAGACCGCTTTACGAACCTTCTGATGCTTCATCGTCTGTCCTTAAGGGTGGCGTCATAGAGTTGTACGGGGCCACGCCGCGGCTGGGGAGCAGTTTTTAGGATTAGCCCCAAAAGCGCCTGTTCAGCGTTTGATTCCGACATTTTCGCGGCGCGGCGGCCCGGCCAGGATGGCGTCGATCAGGGCTCGCGCCTCTTGCCGGCCCGCCAGATGCGACATTGCCAAGGGCGGTCCACCGACGCCAGCACCCAGGTCGAACAATGTCAGTCCGGTCAGGAAAAGTTCCCGAAAAATCACACGCTCGCCAAAGCCGGGCGCGGTGCGGAAACCGATGCGTCTCGCCAACTCGCCCAGTGCTTCGCCCATCTCGCGTTTGTTGCGCGCCTCGCTGTGACCCAGGCGGTTGCGCATCACGATCCAGTCGATCGGGGTCCCGCCGGCCATGGCGCGTTCCTTGCGCCGGTCCCAGACCAGCTCGGCATAGACGCTGGGACCCAGTATCTTGCGGGTTGTGGGATCGACCCGGGCCAGCAGGTCGAAATCGACGAAGCTGTCGTTGATCGGCGTCACCAGCGTATCCGCCCGGGCATGGGCCAGGCGGGAAAGCTTCGTGTCGTTGCCCGGCGTGTCGGCGATGACGAAATCGCAGTCGGCGAAATTGGCGATGGCGGCGTCGAACGCCGTCCGGTCCGCCTGCTCCGCGGCGGCGCCGTCATTGAGGCCGCTGGGCAGGATTGCGGCATGGACAGGCATCGGCAGGCCGCCACGCGCCTGGCGGTTCGACAGATAGCGCGACAGCGTTCCCTGGCGTGCGTCCAGATCCAGCGCCGCCACGGAATGGCCTTGCCGCAAAAGGCCGACGACAACCTGCATGGCGGCGGTCGATTTGCCGGACCCGCCCTTTTCGTTGCCGAAGACGATAATCTGCGGACTTGGGGTTTTCTTCTGGTTCATCGTTTTCGGATAAGGTTTCGGGGGCCGGTCAGGCCAGATGAAGGAATTTGATCCCCAACACCAGGGCCCCGCCGGTCAGCGAGATGTTGATGGCGACGCCGGTCAGCGCGGCCAGCATCGCGCCGATCATAATCACCCCGTCGCGCTCGACAAAGCCCAATGACAGGACGGCCAGCGCCAAGGCCAGCGGCAGGTGACTGAACGGGATCGGCACAGGGTTGGTCAGCACCAGGGCGCACAGAAAGAAAAACGCCCCGATCCAGCGCTGGCCGACTCCGTCGCTGAGCGCGGTCAGGCGCGGGCGGCAGATGCTCTCCAGCCGGGCCAATGTCGGCCGGACCTTGCGCAGGACGACAAGCAGCGCGCTGCGCGAAAAACGCCGGCGGCGGACGAAACCCGGCAGCCAGGGGACCGGCCGTCCCAGCCAAAGCTGCGCCGTCAGGATCAGGAGAGGAACAGCGAAGACCATAGGCAGGCCCGGCGGTCCCGGCACCGCAATCGGCAGCGTCAACAGCAACAGGATGATGCTGAAAGCGCGCCCGCCCAACCCGTCGATCAACGCACCGACGGTCATTTCGTCCTCGGCGCCGTCGGCCACCAGATGGATCAGCAACTCGGACGTCGGGAGAAGGGGTTCCGCAGTCTCGATGTCCGGCAGTTTGGTATCCGGCATCACAACACGTGCTGAATGACTTCGCGGCTGCCTTTGACGATCATGTCGATCGCCACATAGGCGACGACCGCCAGGCCGGCATAACCCAGCCAGCGGTATCTGGCGATCAGCCGCGCCACCCATTCCGCCGCAACCGCCATCAAGGCGACCGACAGGATAAGGCCGAAAACGAGCAAGGCCGGGTGGTCTTCGGCGGCGCCCGCTACCGCCAGCGCATTGTCCAGCGACATCGAGACATCGGCCAGCAGGATTGCGCCGACCGCACCGCGCAATGTCGTACGCGCGGGGATCGCATGGCCGTCTGCGTCGGTTTCCCCGGCGCGAAGTTCGCGAAACAATTTCCACGCGACCCAGACCAACAAGATGCCGCCCGCCAGGGTCAGGCCGACGATTTCCAGAAGACTGAGCGCGATCAGCGAAAACAGAATCCGCAGCACCACGGCGCCGGCCATGCCGACCACGATCGCCCGGCGCCGGTTTTCCGGGGGCAGGCGGGCGACGGCGAGACCGACAACGATGGCGTTGTCCCCGGCCAACACCAGATCGATGAACGCGATCTGAAGCAGCGTTGCGGCCGCTTCCCAGGTGATGCCGCTCATCGCCGTGCCCCGGCCGACTTGATACTGTGTTGCATGTCGCAGCTATCTACCGGCTGCCTCTCAGCACGGCAAGCAAGAGCGACGAGAGAAACCGGCGCGCGGTCATCCGTATTCGCGCCCACTTGTAAACCTACCCAATGCGGGTAAGACGCTTTGGGACGGACGAAGTCGAAGCCAGGTGACTTCCGGTGTTGTGAGGCTGAAAGAGAGCAATGGATCAATTTTGGCATGCGGTTGCCGACTTTCTCAATGCGAACGGTTTCTCCGGGCGGAAGGTCGCTGCTCCGATTGAGATGAATGAGATTTTTTCGGTCAACCGTGCCTACGGTAACCTAAGTACGGGCGATGCGACCGAGATGGATGCTCTGGTTCTGCACAAGGGACGCTTCAGAGAGCTGGAACCGAATTTCCTCCGGGGGGCGTTGGCGCGACTGCATCCGGGTTTCGCAAACGAAGTCTTTATCGTTCTGACCGCCGATGGTCCGGCTCTGGACGCCGAAGCCCGGCATCTGGGTGCGATTAACGACATTCAGGCTTGGGCCGCCTCGGAGGAGGCGAAAACGCCGCCGGCGCGCCGTGCGCGGATGAACGCGACATATGTCGGCGGCGGCCAGGTGCTTGCTGAAACCTCTCTCGGCCACTTCATGGTTCTATCCGGCGCGGATCGCTCCATTACCCCGCACATCATTCGTGACGGCTATTTCGATCTGGGAATGACCAAGTTCTTTCAGCATCAGCTCCGTCCGGGCATGGTCTATGTCGATGTCGGCGCCAACATGGGCGTTTACGCAGTCGTCGCCGCGGGATGCGTCGGCCGCAACGGGCGGGTCGTTGCAATCGAAGCAATTCCCTGGCTTGCCCGGATGGTATCGGACAACCTGACGATGAATGGGTTTCAATCCATTTCCACCGTTCTTCCGGTTGCCGCAGCCAATATCGACGGTGAACTGACGATCTATGAATTCGATCGTTTCCAGGGCAGCAACACGATGCGTGCGGACATCGTGCAATCGGCCGAAACCCGCTACCATGTTACGGCAACGCCGCTGCAGGTTCGTGCCAGACGCTTGTCCGACATGTTTGCCGAGGGGCTGTTCCCGCGCCCGGATCTTATCAAGATCGACGTTGAAGGATTTGAGATGGAGGTCGTGCTGGGCGCGCGAGCCCTGTTCGTCGAGCACAAGCCCAGCCTGGTCATGGAATGGCATCCCAGCTTCTTCATGACGGAAGACGGCCTCGCCGAGCGGCTTTATGAATTGCTTACCGTCGAACTGGGATATTCGGTCTACCGAATCGAGCAGGACGGTCAGACGCGCCCGATCGAGCTTCCTGAACTGATGTCGCTGGATCACTCGGACATTTTTGCGCGTTTCGACTGACCCATGCAGGTTCCGCAGCGTCAAATGGACAACCAAGCAAAACTGGAACTGCGCGCAATACGAGCGCTTCAGCGGGTTGCGCTGTCCCGTTGGTGGGATGAACTGCGAACGACCCCACGCGCGCTCGAGCCGCTGCGACTGACACGGTTCGGCAAAAAGACCTTCAGCCAGAATGACGAAGACGGCATCATTCTTGAGATTTTCAATCGCATCGGGATGCGCAGCCGCCGGTTCGTCGAGTTCGGCGTTGAGGGCGGCGTTCAGTGTAACACCGCACTGCTGCTCGCAGCCGGGTGGCAGGGGCTTTGGCTCGACAGTTCGGTCGCAGATATCGGTAAGGTAAAGGTCAATCAGGCCGACGCCATTGCGACCGGCCGCCTCAGCGTGGTCAACACGATGGTGACGGCGGAAAATATCGAAACATTGATCGGCAATTGGCAGGAAGATGTCTCCATCGAAGACGAGCTGGACCTTCTCTCCATCGATATCGACGGCAATGACTACTGGGTTTGGAAGGCGATCGAGTGGGTCCGGCCGCGGGTCGTCGTTATCGAATACAATGCCAGTTATCCGCCGCCGCTCGATTTTGTGATTCCCTACCGGCCGGACGCGGTGTGGAACGAAACCAATTATTTCGGCGCCAGCCTCACCATGCTCGAAAAACTGGGGCGCACCAAAGGCTACTCCTTGGTCGGCTGTTCCTTGACCGGGATAAACGCTTTTTTCCTGCGTGACGATGAACTGGCGGACGCAGACGGACAGGCGCGATTCCATGCGCCTTTCACCGCTGCGGAGCATTACGAACCCCCACGCTATAGCCTGTGCGAACAAACTTTCGGCCACAAACCTGGTTTCGGGCCGAACTTCGCCATCGACGGCGTCTAAATCAGCCCTCACGGCTTGACCTTCACCCACGTGATCGTATTTAAAGAGGACTGATTTAGTCCTATTGGTGCGAACTTGATCCGTTTGAGCAAATTGGCCGACTACGCCGTGGTGATGCTGTCCTATATGGCGGCACGCGAAGGCGAGGTGTATACGACCGCGCGGCTTGCTGAACGCAGCGCCGTGCCCGAGCCCACGGCCGCCAAAATTCTGAAATTACTGGCGCGTTCGTCCCTGCTGGCGTCGCAGCGCGGCAGCAATGGCGGCTACGGTCTGGCGCGGCCCGCGGCGGATATCACGGTGGCTGAGATCATCGTCGCGGTGGACGGGCCGATCGCGCTGACCGCCTGTGTCGAGGGGTCTTCGGACCATTGCGGCGTGGAGCAGCTCTGCTCGATGCGGGGAAATTGGAACCGGGTCAATCGCGCCATTCGCGATGCGCTCGAAGATGTCACTTTGGCCGACATGGCCGTGCCGTTTGCCGGTGCGCCCGTGCTTGAGATCAGGCCGGAACAGGGTTTGCGTTGATGGACGGCAATATTGAAAATCGGGATCAGACCAACGCCGAATTCCGGGCGATGGCCGACCAGAAATACAAATACGGTTTCGTCACCGACATCGAGAGCGAAACCGCGCCCAAGGGCCTCAGCGAAGACACCATCCGCTTCATCTCCGCGAAAAAGGACGAGCCGGGGTGGCTGCTCGACTGGCGGCTCAAGGCCTATCGTGCCTGGCTGACGATGGAAGAGCCGGAATGGGCTATGCTCAACTTCCCGGAAATCGACTTCCAGGACGCCTATTATTATTCCGCGCCGAAGCAGAAGGCTGGGCCGAAAAGCCTGGACGAGGTCGACCCCGAACTGCTGCGCACCTATGAGAAGCTGGGCATCCCGCTCAGGGAGCAGGAAATCCTGGCCGGCGTCGAGCCGGGCCTGGATGCCGACGGCAACGAACGCATGCCGGTCGCGGTCGATGCGGTGTTCGACTCCGTGTCGGTGGCGACCACTTTCCGCAAGGTGCTGTCGGACGCCGGCGTCATCTTCTGCCCGATTTCCGAGGCGGTGCGCGACCATCCCGAACTGGTCCAGAAATATCTGGGCTCGGTCGTGCCCTATAGCGACAACAGCTATGCGACGCTGAATTCGGCGGTCTTCACCGACGGGTCGTTCGCCTATATCCCGCCGGGCGTGCGCTGCCCGATGGAGCTGTCGACCTATTTCCGCATCAACGCCAAGAACACCGGACAGTTCGAACGCACGCTGATCATCGCCGACAAGGGCAGCTATGTGTCCTATCTGGAGGGCTGCACCGCGCCTCAGCGCGACGAAAACCAATTGCACGCCGCAGTGGTCGAGCTGGTGGCGCTCGACGACGCCGAGATCAAATACTCGACGGTCCAGAACTGGTATCCGGGCGACGCCGAGGGCAAGGGCGGCATCTATAATTTCGTGACCAAGCGCGGCGCCTGCCGTGGCCGGAATTCCAAGATTTCCTGGACCCAGGTCGAAACCGGTTCGGCGATCACCTGGAAATATCCGAGCTGCATTCTGCAGGGCGATAATTCGGTGGGCGAGTTCTATTCCGTCGCGATCACCAACAATTATCAGCAGGCCGATACCGGCACGAAGATGATCCATATCGGCAAGAACACTCGATCGCGGA
Organism: Alphaproteobacteria bacterium; assembly: GCA_965276835.1. Classification (GTDB taxonomy): domain Bacteria; phylum Pseudomonadota; class Alphaproteobacteria; order BOG-932; family Roseiterribacteraceae; genus BOG-932. Next base: position 3,351,264 of record OZ255631.1, on the reverse strand, counting down.
TCATCTCCAAGGGCATCTCCGCCGGCCACGGGCAGAACACTTATCGCGGCCTGGTCCGCGTCCTGCCCAAGGCAGAGGGCGCGCGCAACTATACGCAGTGTGACAGCCTGCTGATCGGCGACACGTCCGGCGCGCATACCGTGCCCTATATCGAAAGCCGCAATGCCTCGGCGACGATCGAGCATGAGGCGACGACGGCGAAGATCTCGGACGACCAGCTGTTCTATTGCCGCCAGCGGGGTCTCAGCTCCGAGGATGCTGTGGCGCTGATCGTCAACGGCTTCTGCCGCGAGGTCATGCAGAAGCTCCCGATGGAATTCGCGGTCGAGGCGCAGAAGCTGATCGGCATCTCGCTGGAAGGCAGCGTCGGCTGATGCCGGTCATCCGCGTTGAAATGCTGGCCGGCCGTTCGGTCGAACAAAAGCGGGAACTGGTCGCGGTGCTGACGCGCGAAACGGCGCGGATCGCCAAGACCAACCCGGACTCGATCTTCGTGGTGATCGAGGATGTCGCAAAAGAAAATTGGGGCGTCGGCGGCAAGCTGATGGCCGATAAGTGAAGTTAGGTTTGACGAATGCTTGAAATCAACGATCTGCACGTCTCGGTCGGCGACCGCGAAATCCTGAAGGGCCTCAGCCTGTCGATTCCGGCGGGCGAAGTGCATGCCATCATGGGGCCGAACGGTTCGGGCAAATCGACCCTGTCCTATGTGCTGTCGGGCCGCGAAGGCTATGAGATCACCGGCGGAACGGTGACGTTCAACGGCAAGGAGCTGCTGGCGCTCAACCCGGAAGAACGCGCAGCGGCGGGCATCTTCCTCGCCTTCCAGTACCCGGTTGAAATCCCCGGCGTGCCGAACGCGACTTTCCTGCGCACCGCGGTCAATGCCGTACGCCGTTCGCGCGGCGAGAAGGATCTGGACGCCATCCAGTTCATGCGCGCGGTGAAGGACAAGTCGAAGAAGCTCGGCATCACCGACGAGATGATGAAGCGCGCGGTCAATGTCGGGTTTTCCGGCGGCGAGAAAAAGCGCAACGAAATCCTGCAGATGGCGATGCTGGAACCCAGCTTCGCGATCCTCGACGAAACCGATAGCGGCCTGGATATCGACGCCCTGCGGGTGGTTGCCGACGGCGTCAACGCGCTGCGCGATCCGGGCCGGTCGATGCTGGTCATCACGCACTATCAGCGCCTGCTCGAATATATCGTGCCGGACAAAATCCACGTGCTGGCCCATGGCCTGATCCGCCGCTCGGGCGGGCCGGAACTGGCGCATGAGCTGGAAAAGACCGGCTATGCCGAGTTCGACGCCGGGAAAGCCGCATGAGCACCGCCGTCCACACTCAGCCGGGCTGGCTGACCGCGCTGCGCGCCGCCGGACAGGCGCGCTTCGGCGAGACCGGCCTGCCGACCCAGCGGCAGGAGGTCTGGAAATATACCGGCCTGAACAAGCTGAAAGCGTTGACATTCGAGCCGTCGAAGGCTGCCCCCGGCACCGCGCAGAAGATCGAAGCACTGGTCGCGGATGCCAAGCATCGCCTGGTCTTCGTCAACGGCCGCTTCGACGCCGACCGGTCGCATATCGGCGCTTTGCCGCAGAACGCGATGCTGGCCAGCCTCGCGGATGTTCTCGCCAATCACCCGAACCTGCTCGAAGGCCGCCTGGGCGTCAGTGCGGCGATCGACCGGCGGCCGATGGCCGCGCTCAACACCGCCTGGATCGAGGACGGGCTCGTCCTGGTGGTGCCGCGCGGCGCTGCGGTGGAGGGCACGATCGAGGCTGTGTTCGTCAGCGATGGCGACGGGCCGGTCGCCCATCCGCGCCTTCTGGTCGCCTTGGGCGACATGGCCGAGGCTGTGCTGGTGGAACGTCATCTGGGCGGCCCTGGTGGCGGTTTCACCAATCAGGTGGCCGAGGTCGCGCTGGGAAACGGCGCCAGCCTTCGTCACTATGTCATGCATTCCGAGCCCGAGGCATCGACCGCGCTGGAGACCGTCACCGTGACGGTCGGGCGCGACGCGACCTATCGCAGTTTCGCGCTCACCGCCGGCGGCGGATTGGTGCGGCGCGAGGTCGAGGTGGCCTTGCGCCAGCCCGGCGGCGCCGCGCAGGTCGACGGCGCCTATCTGGTCGATGGCGATCGCCATGCCGACACCACGATCCTGATCGATCATCAGGCCGATCATTGTTCGTCGCGCCAGACCCAGAAGGGTGTGATCGACGACGACGGCCGTGCTGTCTATCAGGGAAAAATTTTGGTGCGGCCGCAGGCGCAGAAAACCGACGGTTATCAGCTGAGCCAAACCCTGCTGCTGTCGCCCAAGGCCGAGGCCGATGTGAAGCCGGAGCTTGAAATTCACGCCGACGACGTCAAATGCAGCCACGGCGCGACCGTTGGCCGGTTGGATGCGGACGCGCTGTTCTTCCTGCGCGCACGCGGCATTCCGGAAGCGGAGGCGCGGGCGCTTTTGATCCAGGGTTTCATCGGCGGCGCATTGGACGAAATCGATCGGGAGGATGTGCGCGACGCCTTCGGGAGCGCGGCATCGTCCTGGCTGAATGGGCGGTCCTCTGCGGGGCATTCGGAGAGCAAGTCATGACTTTGGCAACGGTCGATCCGATTCATCGGGCGCGCCGCACCAACGGCTACGATGTCGAGCGGGTCCGCGCGGATTTCCCGATCCTGTCGCGGCTGGTGCACGGCAAGCCGCTGGTCTATCTCGACAGCGCGGCGTCGGCGCAAAAGCCGCGCGCGGTGATCGATGCTATGACCAAATTCTACGAGGAAGATTACGCCAACATCCATCGCGGCGTGCATTTCCTCAGCCAGCGCTCGACCGACGCGTTCGAGGCGGCGCGGGCCAAGGTGGCGCGCTTCCTGAACGCGGCGAAGGCCGACGAGATCGTCTTCACCCGCAACGCCACCGAATCGATCAATCTGGTGGCGCAAAGCTGGGGCCGTAAGAATCTTGGGCCCGGCGACGAAATCGTTCTGACCGAACTGGAGCACCACGCCAACATCGTGCCCTGGCAGATGCTGCGTGCCGAGAAGGGCTTCGAGATCAAGGTCGCGCCGATCGACGATACCGGGCAGATCCGGTTGGAAGAGATGGCGAAACTGATCGGGCCGAAGACCAAGCTGGTCGCGGTTTCGCACATGTCGAATGCGTTGGGCACCATCCTGCCGGTGCGCGAGATCGTCCGTATGGCGCATGCCCAGGGCGCGCTGGTGCTGATCGACGGCTGCCAGGCTGCTGTTCACAAGCAGGTCGACGTGCAAGCTCTGGACGCCGATTTCTATGCCTTTTCCGGCCACAAGCTGTATGGCCCCACCGGCATCGGCGTGCTGTACGGCAAATATGCGCTGCTGGAGGGCATGCCCCCTTATCAGGGTGGCGGCGACATGATCGACCGGGTAACCTTCGCCCGCACCACCTTCAAGGAGCCGCCGCACCGGTTCGAGGCCGGCACGCCGGCGATCACCGAGGCGATCGGTCTGGCTGCCGCGATCGACTATCTGGCCGACCTGGGCCCCGCTTTCGTCGCCGATCACGAGGACGATGTGCTGGCCTATGCCACCGAGCGGCTGTCGCAGATCGACGGGCTGACCATTCACGGCACGGCGGCGGAGAAGGGGGCGATCCTGTCCTTCACCATGGCCGGGGCGCATGCCCATGACATCGCCACGATCCTGGACCAGCACGGCGTCGCCGTGCGGGCCGGTCACCACTGCGCCCATCCTTTGATGGACCGGTTGGGCGTGACGGCCACGGCGCGGGCTTCGTTCGCGCTCTATTCGACACGAGGCGAAGCCGATGCGTTGGCCGATGCCGTCGGCCAGGTCAAGCGGATCTTCAAGCTATGAGCGACGATCTGCGCGACCTCTATCAGGAAGTGATCCTGGACCATGGCAAGAACCCGCGGAACTTCACCCATCCTGAAGACGCCAATCGCACGGCGCACGGCCACAACGCCATGTGTGGCGACACGATCGACGTGTTCCTGACCGTGGACGGCGACGGCAAGATTCAGGACGCGGCGTTCCAGGGACAGGGCTGCGCGATATCGGTCGCCTCCGCCTCAATGATGACCGAGATGCTGAAGGGCAAAAGCCAGGGCGACGCGCATCATTTGTTCGAAACCGTGCATGCGCTGTGCACCGGCCATGACGAAGATGCCGACTTGGCCGATCTGGACGAAGACACCGCCGATCGGATTCAGATACTGGCCGGGGTGCGGCAGTATCCCATGCGAGTGAAGTGTGCGACTCTGGCCTGGCACACAATGGACAAGGCGATGAACGACAGCGCCTCGAGTGAGTTTTCGGTATGACCGAGATTATCGACGGAACCGCGGTGGACGACACCGTCCAGGATATGGAAGCCGAGCCGCCTTCGGTCGAGGCGACTGCGGGCCATCCTATGCTGCCCGAAATCAAGACTGCACTGCGCACGGTTTTCGATCCGGAAATCCCGGTGAATATCTATGAGCTCGGCCTTATCTATAAGATCGATATCGACGCCGAGAATAACGTCGCGCTCAAAATGACGCTGACCGCGCCGGGTTGCCCGGTGGCCGGCGAAATGCCGGAACAGGTGCGCGGCGCCGTGGCCGACCTTGACGGCATCAAGGATGTCGATGTCGAACTGGTTTGGGATCCGCCTTGGGATCCAAGCAAGATGGCCGAGACGGCGAAGCTTCAACTCGGCATGTTTTAGAGGACGAAGTCATGGGTATGGCGCTTCCAAAGGCGATGACACTGACCGACGCGGCCGCCGACCGGGTGAAGAACCTGGTGGCGCAAGGTAAACAAGCTGGGGGCGGGGACGATGCGATCCTGGGCCTGCGCGTGGGCGTGAAGTCGCGCGGCTGCTCTGGCCTCAGCTATTTCGTCGAATACGCCAAGGAGCGGAAAAAGTTCGAGGAAGTGGTGGAGGACAAGGGCGTCAACATCTTCATCGACCCGGCCGCGACCATGTTCCTCCTGGGCAGCGAGATGGACTATGTCGAGGACACGCTGCAGTCCGGCTTCGTCTTCAAGAACCCGAACGAGAAAAGCCGCTGCGGCTGCGGCGAAAGTTTCAGCGTCTAAGCGGCCTCGGCTGTCCATTCGCGCGGCACGACCGACGCCGCGCGCAGCACCAGTTCCGGCCCCGCGCCGGGCTTGTGCGCCTCCTCCGACAACATCCGCCGCCAGCGGCGCGCGCCGGGCAGGCCCTGGAACAGGCCAAGCATATGCCGCGTGATCGCCTTCAGCGGCGCACCGGCAATCATTCGCCCTTCGATAAACGGCAGCATCGCCTCGACCACGTCGTGGCGTGAGGGCGCGCTTTCGCCGTTCAGCGCCGCGTCGATCTCCGCCACCCGGTAGGGCTCGTGATAGGCGATGCGGCCCAGCATCACGCCGTCCACATGCTTCAGATGTTCGATCACCTGATCCATCGTCTCGATGCCGCCATTCAGGCTGATCGGCAGGTCCGGAAAATCCTGCTTCAGCCGGTATCCGAATGCGTGGCGCAGCGGCGGGATCTCCCGGTTCTCTTTCGGCGACAGGCCGTTCAGCATGGCTGTGCGGGCGTGCAGCACGATCGCCTGCGCGCCGGCGGCGGTCACCTTTTCCACGAACTCGGTCAGCCGCTCATATTCGTCGCGCAGCGGCGGGGGCGCGGGCTCGATCCCGATGCGGCATTTGACCGTCACAGGCACGTCAGATGCGTCGGCCATCGCCGAAACCAACGCCGCGACATGGTCCGGCTCCGCCATCAGGCAGGCGCCAAACCGGCCTGACTGCACGCGGTCGCTCGGGCAGCCGCAATTCAGGTTGATCGCGTCATAGCCCCACCGCGCGCCCCACCGCGCGCTTTCCGCCAAGGCGCCTGGGTCGGCTCCGCCCAATTGCAGAACGACGGGATGTTCCGACGGATCGAAATCCAGGAAACGCGGCCGGTCGCCATGCACGATCGCGCCGGTATTCACCATCTCGGTATAAAGCTCGGCATGTGGCGCCAGCAGCCGCATGAAATAGCGGTAATGCCGGTCGGTCCACTCCATCATCGGGGCGATACTGATCATGTGCATTGCATAGGACATGCGCTAAAATCTTATTTTCCGGGTAGTGCTTGTCATATTGAAAGTTACAGGAGTTTCCGGTCACTTCTCTCTTGGGCGGACATCCATACCGCGTCGATACTGATGGACCACTGATTTTACCCGAAAATCGCTGCGGGTGCACACATAGTACACAGAAGCTGCGCTCGCTGACGTCCACTGCCCAATAAATTGAAGGGTCGTTGAAAATTAACCCGGCGATGATATGTTGAACGGGCAATGCTCAAGCTGATCGCCCATAGCCTGTTATCATTTGTTTTCGTCCTCGTCATGACGATGCAGGTGGTTCCGCATGCCTCGGCGATGCCGTCCGACATGTCGATGTCGATGGACGGCATGGACATGAGCAACTGCGATCATCCGGGCGCGCCATGCAAAGGCATGACCCCGGCCTGTATCGACAGCATGGGCTGCGCTACGATCGCCGCCCTTCCGGCAACGCCCCTGCCGGCCGCTGCGCCGCTGCACTGGAACGTCCTCAGCTATAGCTTTGTCGACGTGGCGATGAACGGCCGGACAATCCGGCCCGAACTCTTTCCCCCTATCCTTCGCGCCTGAAGCCAACCGCCGCTTTTGCGGCCGGTTGTTGCGCGCGCCTAGCCGAACGACGCCATAGCTGCGTCTTCCGAGCTACTCCCCGCGTGATTTTCAGTTTGGCTGAGCCCGGTGCTGCTGCGCCGGCGCTCCCCTCAGGCAATCGCCGTACGCTTCGCGTGCGGCAGGGAAGGATTGTTCATGTCTGCTTATCGTATCGCTGCGGCATTGACGCTCGCGGCAGTCTTTTCGTCGCCATCCGTGTCGAGCTTCGCGGCTGCCGCGGATTATAAATTCGAGTTGGTCTCCGCGATGCCGGCCGGAACCGGAAAAAACACCGTCGCCGTTCGGCTGGTTCATGTCGCGGATAACAAGCCGGTCGCTGACGCTGTCATCATCGACTCAAAGACCGATATGGGACCGTCCGGCATGGCAGAAATGCCCGGCAAAGTGACGGCGCCCAAGACCGACAAAGACGGCCTTTACCGGTTCGAAACGCAAAACGGCATGGCCGGAAAATGGGCTTTGGCGATTACCGCCAAGATCCAAGGCGAGACCGAAACCGTCAAAGGGACCGTCGAATACACGGCGGCCAAATAAGATGGGTCGGCTCGTTCACGAGCCGGCGGCAACAGAAAGGCGTCGCGGGCATTTGCCCGCACGCCTGTTGCCGCTTGGCCTCATCCTCGCCTTGGTGGCCGGCGCCGCCGTCGCTGAGACAGAGTCCGATGCTTTGCCGGGAGCGACCGTCGACACGGTCTTGACGATTGCACGTCGGCTCAGCCCCGAACTCGCGGCCCGCGCTCTTGAGGTCGAGGCTGCGCAGGCCCGCGTCGTGATCGCCGGTTCCTGGGACGATCCGACCTTGCGGGTGACCTCCGACGAGATCGACCGCACCGGCGGACCTCGTCAGAACAAGATGATCTATAGCGTGGAGCAGGAAATCCCGCTCTGGGGCAAGCGCGACCTCAAGGAGGATGCAGCGCGCGCCGAGGTCGATCAGATGGCGGCCGACAGCCGGTCGGCGGAAACGGAACTGATCGAAAAAGTGAAGGTTGCCTTCGCCCAGTATTACCAGACGTATGAGGTGATCAGGACGACCCGTGAGCTGCACGGCATCGTCCATAATATCTCCAAGCTTGCACGCGACCGTTACGCACAGAACCGGGGTACTCAGCAGGCGATATTCAAGGCCGAGGTCGAGAATGCCCGCGTCGAAACCGAGATCGCCCAGCAAGCGGCGGCTTTGCGCGCCGCGAAAGGTCGACTGAACGCGCTTCTGGCCCGCCCGATCGACGCGCCCCTCGCCGAACCTAGCCAACTGAGGCCGCTGCCCCCCAAGGAATTACTCGCGCCCACAGCGCTGCTGGAACGCGCGCGAAGCGGGAATCCAGCCTTTCGATCCACGACGGCAATGATCTCCGAAGCCGAAAGCAACCGGCGGCTCGCCGAGAAAAGCTGGTATCCCGATATCACGGTAAGCGCCGGCGCGATCGACCGAACCGGCAATGGTCCCAACGGCTACACGGCCATGATCGGTCTGAAGGTGCCGCTGCAATTCGGGATGCATGACGCTCAAGGCCAGGAAGCACGCGCAAAACTCGGCGCCGCTCGCGCGCGTCAACAGGCACTGGACCAGCAGATCGAGGGTGATCTCGCCGAAGCCGCTGCGAGCCTTTCATCCAGCCGCACGACAGCGGACCTTCTCAAAACCGAGCTCCTCCCCAAGAGCGAAGCGCTCGTCCGGTCGGGCACCGCCGCCTACACAGCCGGAAAGGCCGAGCTGACGGATGTGCTCATGGCCGAGCACGATCTGGCCGACCTGCAAATTCAGCTTCTGTCGGCGGAATTCGACGCGCAGCGGCAGCTTGCGGCCATCGAACGTCTGATCGGAGACGACCTATGAGACGCTCAACGTATTTATTGTCCGCAGTTGCGCTTGCCGCGATTGCGGGTTCCGGGGCGGCGCAGACGAGCGCACCGCTCTATTACCAGGACGCCTCGGGAAAGCCCTTCTACTCGGCGACGCCCAAGAAGGATGCCCAAGGTCGCGATTACGTGGCGGTCTTCACCGATGCCGGGACGCCACCCGTAAACACCGCTGCACCAGCACCATCGCCCGCCAATGCTGGCAAGATTCTCTTTTATCGTAATCCCATGGGGTTGCCGGATACGTCGCCGGTGCCCAAGAAAGATTCGATGGGGATGGATTACGTCCCGGTCTATGCAGGCGACGCGGCTGACGCCGGAATCGTCAAGATCAGCCCCGGCCGGGTCCAGCAGCTCGGGGTTCGAACCGAAGCTGCGGCTGAACACACCATGACCCGCGCGATCCGGGCGGTCGGCACCGTCGCGCTTGACGAACGCCATATCGCGGTAGTCGCACCCCGGTTCGAAGGGTGGATAGAGACGCTGCTGGTCAACACGACCGGGCAATCTGTCCACAAGGGCCAAGCCCTCGCCGAAGTCTACGGCCCCGATCTGATATTGGCTCAACAGGAATATGCCGTTGCCCGTAGCGCCGGCGATATGGGCGATGACCACGGCATGGCTCATCAGCGCGCCAATCCGATTGCCGACGCAGTGATCGATCGGTTCAGGAACTTAGGGGTTTCGCCGGACCAGATCTCCGGGCTCAAATCCAAAGGCGGCAAGGGCAAGCTGGCGCTGACCGCGCCTATCGATGGCGTCGTTATGGAGAAGATCGCGGTCGAGGGACTGCACTTTGCACCCGGCGATATGCTCTATCGCATCGCCGATCTGTCGACCGTGTGGGTTCTGGCCGACGTGTTCGAGCAGGATCTGGGTATCATTCAGTTGGGGCAGGAAGCCAAGATCACCACGCCGGCGTATCCCGATCGCGTTTTCACCGGAAAAATCGCCTTCATCTATCCGACGATCAACCGCGAGACCCGCACCGCCAAGGTACGGATCGAGCTACCCAATCCGGACCTAGCTCTCAAGACCGACATGTACGCCACGGCTGAAATCGCGGCGCCGGCCACGGCTTCGGTCGTTGCCGTACCGGATTCCGCAGTGCTCGATAGCGGTGCGCGGCAGGTGGTCCTGGTCGAACGCGGCGAAGGACGCTTTGAACCCAGACCGGTGAAGCTCGGGCAGAAGGCCGGCGGTTATGTCGAAATTCGCGAAGGCATCGCCGCAGGCGAGAAGGTCGTGGTCGGCGCCAATTTCCTGATCGATGCCGAAAGCAATCTGCGTAGTGCGCTCCAGACATTTATCGCTCCGACACCGGAGACCAGGCCATGATCGCCAGGATCATTCGGTGGTCGGCAAGCCACGTCTTCCTGGTTCTGCTGGGAACGTTGTTCATTGTTGGAGCGGGGCTTTACGCTCTCCAGCATACGGCCCTGGACGCCGTTCCGGACCTCTCTGACACACAGGTCATCGTCTATACCGAGTATCCAGGACAGGCGCCGCAGGTGGTCGAGGATCAGGTGACCTATCCGCTAACCACGGCGCTGTTGAGCGTGCCGCGGTCCAAGGTGGTGCGTGGCTTTTCGTATTTCGGCGTGTCCTTCGTCTATGTCGTATTCGAGGATGGCACCGACCTCTACTGGGCGCGCTCGCGCGTCCTGGAATATCTCAATTTTGCATCGAAACGATTGCCGGCCGGCGTCACGCCCTCGCTCGGGCCGGACGCGACCGGCGTCGGCTGGGTCTATGAATATGTCGTGACTGGAGCGCAACGGACGCTTGCCGAGTTGCGCACGATTCAGGATTGGACCGTTCGTTTTCAGCTCGCCAAGGCCGGGGGCGTCGCCGAAGTCGCGAGCGTCGGCGGCTTCGTTCAGCAATATCAGGTCGTCATCGATCCACAGAGGCTGCAAACCTACGGCATCCCGCTCAGCAAGGTCAGCGACGCGATCCGCGCGAGCAACCAGGATGTCGGTGGCCGCACCATCGAAATGGCCGAGACCGAGTATGTGGTCCGTGGCCGCGGCTATCTGCGCGGCACGGATGATATCGGCAACATTGTGCTGAAGATGGAAGGCGGTACGCCGGTCCTCGTCCGCGATGTGGCCCGCGTGGAGCTCGGCCCCGACGAGCGGCGCGGCATCACCGAACTGAACGGCACCGGCGAAGTCGCGAGCGGCATAGCCCTGCAGCGCGACGGCGAGAACGCGCTGACCGTCATCAATAATGTCAAACAGAAGATCGCCGAAATTACGCCGAGCCTGCCAAAAGGCGTGTCGATCCAGGCCGTCTACGACCGATCGGCCCTGATCTATCGCGCGATCGGGACGCTCAAACGCACTTTGTTCGAAGAAAGCGCGATCATCGCGCTCGTTTGTGTGGTGTTCCTCCTGCATGTCCGCAGCGCTCTGGTCGCGATCGTCATGCTGCCGATCGGTGTGCTGATCGCCATGGCCCTGCTTTACGCGTTCGGGATCAGCGCCAACATCATGAGCCTCGGCGGTATTGCGATTGCGCTTGGCGCCATGGTCGATGCCGCCATTGTTATGATCGAGAATGCGCATAAGCACCTCGAACGGGCACCGCCCGGCGCTTCGCGGGTCCGAACCTTGACTGAGGCCGCGATCGAGGTTGGGCCGGCGCTGTTCTTCAGCCTGGCCGTCATCGTCATCTCGTTTCTGCCGGTTTTCACACTCGAAGCGCAGGAAGGCCGCATGTTTCGGCCGCTGGCTCTCACCAAGAGTTTCGCGATGGCGGGCGGTGCGCTGCTGTCGGTGACTTTGGTGCCGGTGCTGATGATCCTGTTCGTCCGGGGACGGATTTTGCCCGAGCATAAGAATCCGCTCAATCGCGCGATGATCTGGCTTTATCGGCCGATCATTCGAGCCGTGCTTCGCGCCAAGACGCTCACCATCGCATTGGCTCTGGTCGTGCTTGCCTTGACGACGATCCCGCTGATGCGCCTTGGGTCGGAATTCATGCCGAGCCTGAATGAAGGCACGCTGATGTATATGCCGGTCAGCCTGCCGGGGCTGTCGGTCACCAAGGCGGCCGAGCTGCTGCAAACCCAGGACAAGATCATCAAAAGCTTTCCTGAGGTGGAATCCGTCTTCGGCAAATCCGGCCGGGCCGAAACCGCGACCGATCCGGCCCCAACCGAGATGATGGAGACGATCGTCAATCTGAAACCGGAATCGGAATGGCCGGCCGGCATGACAACCGACAAGCTTGTTCAGCAGATGAATCAGGCGCTGGATTTTCCCGGGGTCAGCAACGCGTGGACGATGCCGATCAAGGCGCGGATCGACATGCTCTCCACCGGCATCCGCACGCCCATCGGGGTCAAAATCTATGGTCCCGATCTTACTGGTATCGACCAGCTCTCCAAGCAACTCGAAGCGGCGATTCGCGCCGTGCCAGGCACCACCAGCGCTTATGCGGAGCGGGTTCAGGGCGGCTATTACCTGGAAATCCTGCCGGACAGGCCAGCGCTCGCGCGGTACGGCCTGATGATCGGCGATCTGCAGGAGACCATCCTCACCGCCCTTGGCGGCGAACCGGTGACAACGACCGTCGAAGGCCGCGAGCGCTATACCGTCAACGTGCGATATCCGCGAGCCTTCCGCTCAGACCCGCAATCGATCGCCGAGCATGTGCTGGTCCAGGCGCCTGGGGGGATGAGCATTCCGTTGGGCCAACTCGCCCAGATCAAACTGACGCAAGGACCGCCGATGGTCCGTACTGAGAATGCCCAGCTCGTCAATTATCTCTATGTCGATATGGAGGGCCGCGACATTGGCGGCTACGTCGCGGATGCGCAACGCGCGGTAACTGAAAAAATCCAGATGCTGCCCGGCTATCACATCGAATGGAGCGGCCAGTTCGAATATCTCGAACGCGCCAAAGCCAAGCTGGAGATCGTCGTCCCGGTCACGCTGCTGATCATCTTCCTGTTGCTTTACCTCAATTTCGGGCGGCTGACAGAAACGCTGATCGTCATGCTGTCCGTCCCGTTTGCGCTGGTCGGAGGCGTTTGGCTCATGTGGGGAATGGGGTTCAACATGAGCGTCGCCGTCGCGGTGGGATTCATCGCGCTGGCCGGTGTCGCCGCCGAAACCGGTGTCGTGATGCTGATCTATCTCGACCGGGCGTTCGAAGAGGTTTGCGAAAGCTGCGAAACCGCGAAGCGCCCACCAACCCGCGCGGATCTGCAAGCTGCAATCATGGAGGGCGCAGTCGAACGGGTGCGTCCGAAGATGATGACGGTGGTGGCGATCATGGCCGGCTTGGTGCCGATCCTATGGAGTACCGGAACTGGCTCGGAGCTGATGCAGCGTATCGCTGTCCCTATGATCGGCGGCATGATCTCGTCCGCCCTGCTGACGCTGATCGTGATCCCGGCCATCTATGGACTGGTTAAGGGGTGGTACCTTTCGCCAGGCGGTACGCAGCCCCTAAAACTGCAACCCCTGTCTCTGGAAGGTTCAAAACGAATCTCCTAGGAGACACCGCCCAAATAACCGCTGCACCCAAAACACTCATCTGCGTCCAACTGCGTGTGCATGAATTGCCCCAAACGCAAAAAGCTCGAGGCAACGCAGCGCTGTGATGGAATAATCGAATCGCTTCGGCGTCTTGATCAACAAGGCGATGTAGGAGCGGGCTTTGCCGCCACCGTCGCACGGTGTTCGGCTTCGATTGAGGGATTCGGCAAATGCGTCAGCGGTTACCCGGAGTCCGCCATTTCGCCGTTGCGGGTTTCACCCTGTTGACCGCTCTCGGTGCGGTCTCCCCGGCGCTATCCGATCCTCTCCCGACCTGTACGCTCAATCTTGGCGCTGGGCAGCCCACGGGCTTCGAGCAGTTTCGCGGCAAAGTGCTTTACGTGGATTTCTGGGCATCCTGGTGCGTGCCCTGCCTGTTGTCCTTCCCGTTCATGAACGATCTGCAGGCCGCCTACGGATCACGCGGACTGCAGGTTGTCGCCGTCAACATGGATCAGAGGCCGGCGGATGCCGAAGGCTTTCTCGCCAAGCATCAGGCAGGCTTCGCGGTCGCGGCGGGGCCGAACGGGCCGTGCGCCAAAGTGCTGGGCGTCACCGCGATGCCGTCATCCTTCCTGATCGACCGAACCGGCAATATCCACAGTCGCCATGCCGGTTTCCGCGCCGACGACGCGGCGCAGTTGCGGGCGGAGGTTGAGGCGCTGCTGGCCGAAAAAACCGCGCAATGAAACTGGCGCCGTGCTGTCTGTGCGTCCTCGTCGCGCTCGGCGCCGTGGCGTGCGAGCCGGTGCAGCCATGGGAACGCGGCGACCTGGCGAAGCCGCAGATGGCGATGGATCCCAACCCGACCAACAGCGCGCTGCGTGCGCACACCTTCGCCGCCCGCGAGGCGGCGCAGGGCGGCAATGCGGGTGTCGGCGGCGGCTGTGGCTGCAATTGACGCAAAGTCTTTGCCGCCGCGTTCCGGCGCGCTTCGGGCGCTGACCGCCGCGGCGCTCGCCCTGCCGGGCCTGATGGCCGGGCACGCGCAGGCGGCGGACGGCGACGAATACACCTTCGAGTATCGCCATTACGCCGAAGGCGAGCGCAATCTCGACGGCCAGAGCTATCGCGATCTTCAACTGAAACCTGTCGAGGTGGACAGCCTCTCTGCCGGCGCCCACGGTTCGCTGACCGACCGGTGGAAGTTCGGGCTCGACTATACGCAGGACACCTGGTCGGGCGCGACGCCGATCACCACCGCCCCGCACGCGGCGGTGGCGGCCCAGGTGTTTTCCGGCGCCTCGATCCCGACTTTCTATTCGACCGATCCGAAACACCGCCCGGTGGTGGTCAACTTCAAATCGAAGTTTCTGCAATATGCACCGGATTCGCGGCTGGTCGACATCATGGCCACGGCATCGCCGGAAACCCGCCGCCAGGTTTCCGGCAAGCTGGGTTACGCCTGGGACACCGCGACGCTGAATGTCGGCGGCGGCATCTCCGACGAGCCCGACTACAAATCCTATTTCTTCAATATCGACGGCAGCGTCGACCTGGACCAGAAGCTGACGACATTGGCCTGGGGCGCCAGTTTCACGACCAGCAATATTTCCGCCCAGGAAGACATCAACGACGCGGCCGACGAGGGTGACTACGCCAACCGGATCAGCCTCAACGACGGTCTCGCCACGCTGTTCGGCACCCGGCACGATTTCGCGGCCGATGTCGGGATAACCCAGATTATCAATCCCGAATCCCTGATTAGTGGCACGCTGAGTTACACGCGCAGCACCGGCTATCTGTCCGACCCGTATAAGGACACGCTGCTGGCGTTCGACAATCCGAACCAGGCACCGGGCGTCGGAACCGTGCTGACGCAGGAGGCGCTGGACCACCGCCCGTCCTTACGCAACCAGTTCACGTTCGATGCGCGCTTCATCCAGTACATCGCCGGCACCGATGCCGCCTTGCATGTCGATTATCGGTTCTTCCACGACGATTGGGGCATCGACGCACACACGCTGGACCTCACCTGGTATCAACCGCTGGGCGACGGCTGGATGCTGGTCCCGGGCCTGCGTTACTACACACAGTCGGCGGCCGATTTCTATCAGCCTTTTTTCCTGTTCAACCAGCCGTTCCCGTCCAAGTTGCCGGTCAATCCGGCGGTCGGTCCGAAGCTGAATTTCAATAAGCTGCCAATCCGGAATTTCTCCAGCGACGAACGGCTGTCGGCTTATGGATCGCTGGGCGCGCAGATTGCCGTCGACAAACAATTGCGCGACGATCTGAAACTTGAGATCGGCGCCGAATATTCCACCCGCGAAGGATCGTTGAGACTGGGCGGCGGCGGCGAGCCGGGATATGCCGACCTTAACGCCTATACCGTCTACGTCTCGCTCAAATTCGACCTCGCCGGCCGTGACGGCTTGTCGGATTATCGGGGCAGCGACGACGCGAGCGAGGGAGGCGCGCAGGCCGCCGGCGGTACGGTCTGGGATCGCGCGGTGCCGGCCGGCATCCGGTTTGCGCATGCGCTGGACAAGCCCGGCGATTATGCCATCAGCGTACACCATGATTGGGGCCTGCAGGACGGCGATATCTTGCACGGCGCACAGGCAGTTTCGGATGCGGCGATCGCAAAGCTGGACTGTGGCGGTACGCCTTGCCTGCGCCGGGAAGACGCCGCCGACACGCATGTCACGTCGGTCGATCTATCCTATTCACCGTGGGACCGCATAACGCTGCTGGTGACGCCGCGCTTGGTCGATATGCACCAGGACCAGACGGCAGTCAGTCCCGCCGGTGTGGACCTGGCCCATCCCGGCCAGCCCAGCCCGCCGGGCCTCCGCCATACGGCGGCGGGGCTTGGCGATACCGGGGTCACGGTACTGGGCAACCTGCTGAAGGGCGACGGCTATCGGCTGAACGCCGGTCTGGGGCTCAGCCTGCCCAGCGGCAGCACCGACAAGCGCATCAACACCGGCAGCTATTACCTGAATTACGGCCTTCAGCCGGGCAGCGGAACGGTCGATTTCGTGCCGACCATGACCTATCTGGGATATCTTGGGCGCTTCTCCTGGGGGGCGCAGGCGACCGCCGACAAACGGCTGCAGTCGCGCAACGCTGACGGCTATGCACTGGGGGACATGGTGCAGGGCTCCGTCTGGGGCGGCGTCGGTATCCTGCCCTGGCTGTCGGCCTCGGTGCGCGGCGTCGGCACATGGCAGGGCGCCGTCCAGGGACAGTTCCAGCCGCATATCGTTCCGACGCAAACCGGCGTCAAAGTCGTGCACGGGCAGCCGATCCGCATCTATAAGGATGTTCTGACGCCGCAGGTCGAGCTGGGGCCGATGGACCAGCCCGGCAGTTATGGCGGGCGCTATGGCGACATCGGTATCGGCGTCAGCGCGATCATCCCGCGCGGCGCCTTCGCGGGCAACAGGTTGAGTGTGGAATGGCTGGTGCCGGTTGTGGACGATGTGAACGGTTATCAGCTGTCGCGCGTCGGCACGCTGTCGATTACGTGGGATACCGCGTTCTAATCGGTCCACGAAAGTGGTGAAACCGGTGCGTCAACTCTATTGCCGCGTGCCGTTCAAGGCGATGGGATCGCCCTGCGAAATTCAGCTTTTTGGGCGCGATAAAACCGAGGGCAATCGCGTCGCGGCCCTGGTCATCGCCGAGGTCGAACGGCTCGAGGCGCTCTATTCGCGCTATCGCGACACCAGCTTTCTGTCTGCCATAAATCACGTCGCGGCGGCGGGCGGATCGATCGAGGTCGACCTGGAAACGGCGCAAATCCTCAACTATGCCGCCACTTGTCATGCCGAGAGCGACGGTCTGTTCGACATCACCTCCGGCATTCTGCGCCGCGCCTGGCGGTTCGACCGCGACCAGCCGCCCGACCCGGCACAGGTGGAAATCCTGCTGGACAAGGTGGGCTGGCACCGGCTGCGCTGGGAACCGCCGGTGCTGTCGTTCCCAATACCGGGCATGGAGATCGATTTCGGCGGAATCGTAAAGGAATACGCGGTCGATTGCGCCGCAACCCTTTGCAAATCCGAGGGAATTTCGAACGCCGTGGTGAATCTCGGCGGCGACATCCGCATCGTCGGCCCCCGCGCCGACGGCAGTCCCTGGAAGGTCGGCATCCGCCATCCGCGCCTGGCCGACGGTGTCGTGCAGACCCTCTCGATCCGCGAAGGCGCGCTGGCCAGCAGCGGCGACTATGAGCGCTGCATCGTCTTCAACGGCGTGCGCTACGGCCATATCCTCAACCCTCGCACCGGCTGGCCGGTGCGCCACATGGCGGCAGTCAGCGTGCTGGGCGATCTATGCGTCGTTGCCGGCAGCGCCTCGACCATCGGCATGCTGCGCGAGGCGGACGGGCCGGACTGGCTGGCGGATCTCGGCCTGCCGTATCTCTGGATCGATACGAACGGCGCTGTCGGCGGGCCGCTGGCCTAGATTTTGGGAAACCAGGCGAAGGCGGCACCTTTCAGCCCATCCTCATTGGGCACAATCGACACATTCTTGGGCAGGTCGATCGTTACTTTCGCGGAATTGCCGCCGCCGAAATAGAGGTTGTCGTAATTCATCACGACCGACAACACCGCGATCAGCTTTTCCACCCGCTTATTCCATTTCTTGTCGCCGAGCTTTTCCCGGGCATGCTCCCCGATGAAGGCGTCGATATCTTTTCCGTGATGGAAGGGGACATGGGCCAACTCCATATGCGGCAGCAGTTCACCGTCGCGAAACCACGCCGTGCCGAAGCCCGTGCCCAAAGTGCAGACCAGCTCCAGCCCCTTGCCTTGGATCGCCGCCAGCCCCTGCATATCTGCGTCGTTCACGAGGCGGACCGGGGCTTTCAGCGCGGTTTCCAACGCTCCCGCCAAATCAAAGCCGGCCCACGCTTCGGTACCCAGATTCGGGGCCGTAAAGACCTTGCCGTCGCGGACATAACCCGGAAAGCCGACCGCGATCCGGCTGAACGCGCCCAGCGATGCGACAAGCGCGATCAGTAGATCGACCATCTGCTTCGGCTCGCAACCGGCCGGGGTCTTTATCCTGACCCGCTCGGTCAGCATCTTGCCTTTCGGATTCAGGATCGCCGCTTTAAGGCCGCTGCCACCTACGTCGATCCCCAATATTCGCGTATTTGCGTTGGAAGGCTGGGGCTTAGCAGCTGGTTTTCGCATGGGGTGCTCTTGTACCGGGTTACGCCAATGAAGAACGGTATCATTGCGCCCTTTGATCCGTCGCCCAGAAAAGCAAAAGGGCCCGAAGCTTTCGCCTCGGGCCCTCTCAGCGTGAAACAGCGCCGCTTTACGCGAACTGGTTCATCGTGTTGTGAACGCCGCCGGCCTTCAGCGCGGCCTCGCCGGCGAAATACTCCTTGTGGTCGTCGCCGATGTCGGAACCAGACATATTCTGGTGACGCACGCAGGCGATGCCCTGGCGGATTTCCTCGCGCTGGACCTTCTTCACGTAACCCAGCATGCCCTGGGTGCCGAAATATTCCTTGGCCAGATTGTCGGTCGACAGGGCTGCGGTGTGATAGGTCGGCAGAGTGATCAGGTGGTGGAAGATGCCGGCCCGCTTGGCCGCATCCGCCTGGAAGGTGCGGATGCGCTCGTCGGCCTCAACCGCCAAGGCGGTCGCATCATAATCCACGCTCATAAGCTTCGCGCGGTCATATTCCGACACGTCCTTGCCGGCCGTCTTCCAGGCATCATAGACCTGCTGGCGGAAATTCAGCGTCCAATTGAACGACGGGGAGTTGTTGTAGACCAGCTTGGCGTCCGGGACGACCGCGCGGATCCGGTCCATCATGCCGGCGATCTGGTCGACATGCGGCTTTTCCGTCTCGATCCACAGCAGGTCGGCGCCGTTCTGCAGCGACGTGATGCTGTCCAGGACGCAGCGGTCCTCACCGGTGCCGGCGCGGAACTGGAACAGGTTGCTGGGCAGGCGCTTCGGGCGCAGCAGCTTGCCGTTGCGGTTGAGGATCACGTCGCCGTTGTTGAGGTCGGCCGGCGAAATCTCTTCGCAATCCAGGAAGCTGTTATATTGGTCGCCCAGGTCCCCGGGCTTCTGACTGACCGCGATCTGCTTGGTCAGGCCCGCGCCCAGCGAGTCCGTGCGGGTGACGATGATGCCCTTTTCGACGCCCAACTCCAGGAAGGCGTAGCGGCAGGCACGCACCTTGGCCAGGAAGTCCTCGTGCGGGACCGTGACCTTGCCGTCCTGGTGGCCGCATTGCTTTTCGTCGGACACCTGGTTCTCGATCTGCAAGGCGCAGGCACCCGCCTCGATCATCTTCTTGGCCAGAAGATAGGTCGCTTCGGCATTGCCGAAGCCGGCGTCGATGTCGGCGATCACCGGCACGACATGGGTTTGGTAGTTGTCGACCGCATCAAGCAGTGCCTCTTCCTTGGCGGTGTCGCCGGCTTCACGGGCCGCGTCGATCTGGCGGAACAGGCCGCCCAGTTCGCGGGCATCGGCCTGGCGGAGGAAGGTGTACAGCTCTTCGATCAGGGCGGGGACCGAGGTCTTTTCGTGCATCGACTGGTCGGGCAAAGGCCCGAACTCCGAACGCAGCGCCGCAACCATCCAGCCCGACAGATACAGATACTTGCGGTCCGTCGTGCCGAAATGCTTCTTGATCGAGATCAGTTTCTGCTGGCCGATAAAGCCGTGCCAGCAGCCAAGCGACTGGGTGTATTGGGTCGAATCGGCATCATAGGCAGCCATGTCGCGGCGCATGATGTCGGCGGTATAGCGGGCGATTTCCAGCCCGGTCTTGAACCGGTTCTGCAGGCGCATGCGGGCTACGGCTTCGGCATCGATGCCGGTCCACGCGCCGCTCTTGCTGTCGACGAGCTGGCTCATCGCGATGATGTGATCTTGGTAAGACATGGGTTGGTTCCTCGAAACCGAATGCGAATAGCGTGGATTTAGTGAGGGATCCGGCCAGCGTGAAGCCACAGAAAAGTGCAGCTGTAATACTTTACAAACACCTATTGTAATGTTGTAAGGTTCTTATTTTCAAAGGTGAGGCAATGCCGGCCAACCAGCGCCTGTATGTCGGGCCAAGTTTGAGGCGCATCCGTCGCGATCGCGGCCTGACCCAGGCCGACATGGCTGCGGATTTGGACATTTCGCCGTCCTATATCGCGCTGCTGGAACGCAACCATCGGCCGCTCTCGGCCGAACTGTTATTGCGCCTCGCGCAGACATACAGCGTCGATCTGTCGACGCTCGCCGACAATGGATCGGATGACGCCGTCCGCCTTCAGACAGTGCTGAAGGATCCGATTTTCGCCGACATCGAGCTGCCGTCCTTGGAAATCACGGATGTGGTGACCAACTTCCCCGGCATCGCGGAGGCGTTCCTGAGGCTCTACACGGCGTATCACGAAGAACAGCTGGCGCTGGCCGATCGCGGTGCGGACGCACGTCGGGCCGGCGACAAGGATGTGGATGCCTCCGATCCGGTGGCCGAGGTTCGCCGTTTCCTGGGGGCGCGGCGCAACTGCTTCCCTTTGCTGGACGATGCCGGGGAGCGCCTGTCGCAGGCCGTCAAAGCACATGACGGCTTCGCCGAATATTTCGCGGCGCGCCACAATCTGCGGGTCCGCCGCGTGCCGCCCGAGGTTATGGTCGGGTCGACCCGCCGGTTGGACCTTCATCGCAAGGAAATCCTGCTGGACGATGAGATCGACGGAGCCAGTCAAAGCTTTCAGCTTGCTCTTCAGTTGGCCTACCTGGAGCTGGAAAAGGAAATCGATACTGTCCTGGGGGAAGGCAACTTCGCCACCGATGCCGGCAAACGTTTGTCACGCCGGGCGCTCGCCAGCTACGCGGCCGCGGCGACACTGATGCCCTACTCGGCGTTCGCTCGGGCGGTCGAAGCGCGGCGCTATGATGTCGAGGCTCTGGGCCGCCAGTTCGGCGTCAGCTTCGAGCAGACGGCGCATCGTCTGACCACCTTGCAGAAACCGGGGCAGGAGCGGGTGCCGTTCTTTTTCATCCGCTTCGATGAGGCCGGCAACGTCTCCAAGCGGCTCGACGGCGCCGGATTTCCCTTCGCCCGGCATGGCGGCGGTTGCCCGCTGTGGAACGTCCACCAGGCGTTCCGCACGCCGCGCCAGATCGTGACCCAATGGCTTGAGCTTCCGGACGGACAGCGTTTTTTTTCGATTGCGCGCACGGTGACGGCGGGTGGCGGCGGGTTCGGCCGACCCCGAGTGGATCGCGCGGTCGCGTTGGCTTGCGCGGCGGAGCATGCGGGAAGACTGATCTATATCCAAGGCGAAGTGAACCTTGACGTTGTCGCCGCAACGCCGATCGGCATCAGTTGCCGTGTCTGCCAGCGCGCCGAATGCACCGCCCGCTCGGCTCCGCCGATTGGTCGCCAGATCCTGCCGGACGAGGTTCGCCGCACCAGCGCGCCTTTCGGCTTTTCAGATAGTTGAGCTGTAACCTCCAGTCTGTTGCGGCGAATGATGCTGCACAGACCGGGACGGCGTATTATCCATTGCCAGCCGGCCCGCAACTTTCCAGATGTATGGGGCCATTCGGCTTCTAAGGAGTAACGAACATGAGCGCATCGACCGAAACCGCGGTCCTCGCCGGCGGATGCTTCTGGGGTCTGCAGGATTTGATCCGGCGCTATCCCGGCGTGATATCGACACGGGTCGGCTATTCCGGCGGCGACGTGCCCAACGCGACATACCGCAATCACGGCACACATGCGGAGGCGATCGAGATCGTCTTCGACCCGACGAAGATCAGCTTCCGTACGTTGCTGGAATTCTTCTTCCAGATTCACGATCCATCGACCCTGAACCGCCAGGGCAACGACCGAGGTCTCAGCTACCGCTCGGCGATCTTCTATACGACCGATGAGCAGAAGCGCGTGGCGGAAGATACCATCGCCGACGTGGACGCCTCGGGTCTATGGCCGGGCAAGGTTGTCACCGAACTTGCGCCCGCCGGCCCCTTCTGGCAGGCGGAGCCGGAGCACCAGGATTACCTTGAGCGTATTCCGAACGGTTACACCTGCCACTTCATCCGCCCCGGCTGGATTCTGCCGAAACGCGCGGTTGCCTGACTCAGCTGCGGCTCGTCCGCGGACGCAGAAAAACAGTTCACGACAAATGTTTCTCTGCTAGGACTGGCCGGTAAAGGCGGCAACGGTCTTTGGGGGAAGCGATCATGGACAGCGGGAACAGGTTTCTTGCAACCGCGCGGCTAACGGTACTGCTGTCCGGCGGCGCGCTGGCTGCCATGGTGCAGTTGGCCATTCTGCCGTCACTCACCCAGATGGCGGCGCATTTCTCCGCCCGAGGCGGTGTGCTCGACAGCGCGACCATCGCCCAGTTGGTATTGACCGTTGCCGCACCCACCATGGCGCTTGGCGCGCCGGCCGCCGGATGGATGGCAGGGCGCTTCGGTAAACGCCCGGTCCTGCTGCTGTCGCTATTGCTCTATGCGCTGTCGGGAGCCATTGGGGCGGTGGCTCCCGATCTTTGGACGATGCTGGCATCCCGGCTGGTGCTGGGCTTGGCGTCGGCCGGGTTTGGCACGGCCGCGATCGCGATCATCGGCGACCAATATACCGGCGAGAGGCGGGACAGGCTGGTCGGCATGTACGCCTTCCTGGGCAGCGGCGGCGCCTTGATCGGCTTGCCGCTCGCCGGCGTGATGGCGGAAAGCGGGTGGCAGACCCCGTTCGCACTTTATCTCATTGCCCTTCCGCTGTTCCTGCTTGCCCTGGTGGCGGTGCGCGAGCCGGCGCGCGAGGAAATCGCGCTGACCGAGACTTCCGGCGGATCGATGCGATCCGCGACCGGCCTGTTCATTCTCATCGTGGCGATCAGCATCGTCCTCTACATGGTGTCCGTGCAGGGGCCGTTCCTGCTGCAGGCGGACGGGATCGGCGATCCGACGACCCAGTCTATCATCATCGACCTAGCGACAGCCGGCAGTATGGTATCGGCCTATCTGTTCGCCTATCTCCGTCCCAAATGGGGGTTCACGCCGATCCTCAGTCTGACCTGGGTGGCGCTTGGCCTGGGTAGTCTCGGCTTCGGGGTGGTCCACGGCATCGCGGCGCATTGTGTGTTTGCCGCACTCAGCGGGTTCGGCAGCGGTTTCATGGCGCCGCTGACCCAGACCGCGATCATCAATGTGGTGTCCGCTCAGGCGCGCCCGAAGGCGCTCGGCTTGGGTTTCGGCCTGATGTTCCTGGGCATGTTCATCCAGCCGTTCCTGCTGGCGCCGTTGCGTGCAGGGGTGGGTATCGGCGGCACATTCGTCTGGGTTGGCGGTGTGGCGGTGGTGATCGGCGCCTTGACGTTACTGCGCGGTCTCCGCTCTGTCGGGACTCCAAGGCCGGCCTAACGTGCTGAAGATCAGTCGATCGCGGAAATATCTCCGGCGAAATCCTTGGCACAGTACCAGCCGCCGTGGAACGGTTCGGCTGCCGGGTCCTCAGGCACCGCGGAGGCCAGGATTTTCGCGGCGAAATCTTCGGCATTGTCGCGTGGTGCGTAGCCGAGGACAGCCGCTTCGCGATTGTCCCAGAACGAACGGTCGTTCGCCGACACGCCATAGGCCGTGCAATAGTGCAGCGGCGGTGCCTCGATCGAACAGCGTACCAGTTCGACCATGTCACGCGGACTGATCCAGACCGCCAGATGACGCGGTTCCATCGGTAACGGCCGGAATGCGCCGATCCGCAGAGATACGACCGACAGGCCGAACTTGTCGGCATAGAACCGGCCCATTGCCTCACCGAACACCTTGGCGACGCCATAATAGCTGTCGGGGCGGGGTGCGACGCTGGCGGGGATCGTGTCGCCGCGCCGATAGAACCCGACCGCGTGGTGCGATGAGGCGAACACGACACGGCTTACACCGGCCAACCGCGCTGCCTCAAACACATTATGGACGCCGACGATGTTGGCCGGCAGCACTTGCTCCCACTGCCGTTCGTCGGGCTCGACAGAAACCCCGGCCAGAAGAACCACACAGTCGATGTCCGCCATCGCCGCGGTCAGCGTGGCCATGTCGGTCAGTTCGGCAGTAATGCATTCTTCGCCGTCGCGGGCAGGCGCCTGTGGGACAATGTCGGCCAGCCGCATAAGGGTGTAACGGCCGCGAAGCGTGTCACGGACTGTCCGGCCGATCTGCCCGGCAGCCCCAAGGATCAGGACTTTCCTGCCGATTGCACCAGTCATCTGAATAGCCTCGACTGCTCGTATTGCGGTTGTGAACGCGGAATAATAGCCCAACCATAAGAGTCTGCCTTGTCGGGGCGCGCCGTGTCTCTTGATGTTGAAACGGTAAAGGTGAGCCGCCGGCCCAAACAGAGGGATTGCCGATGAAATTGTGGATATCCCCTGCGGTCGCCTGCTTCGCGGCGCTTTCGGCGCCGGTTTCCGCGCAGAGCGTCCTTACCTACCACAACTCGCCGGCCCGTTCCGGGGTGTTTGCCGTGCCCGGCCTCACGCAGGCGGCGGCGCGGGGAATGCACTTCGATACGCGGTTTCGCGCCGGCCTTTCCGGTCAGATTTACGCCCAGCCGCTTTATTGGCAGGCGCCCGGCGCGAAAAAAGGGGTTTTGATCGTGGCGACCGAATCCAATTTCGTGTACGCGCTCAATCCCGACACCGGGGCAAAGGTCTGGACCACACAGCTTGCCCCGCCGGCGCCGCGCAGCGCGCTGCAGTGCGGTGATATCGACCCGGAGGGGGTCACCGGCACGCCGGTCATCGATGACGCGACCGGCACATTGTATCTCGATGCCACGGTGCTCACGAAGGCGAAGACTGCGCGGCACATGATCTATGCCCTGTCGTTGGCCGACGGGAAGGTTTTGCCGCGTTGGCCTCTGAATGTCGAAGCGCGGATGAATGCCCGGCGCGCCGGGTTTTCGTCCTTCGACCAGGGCGAGCGCAGCGCCTTGCAGTTTGTCGGCGGCAGGCTTTACGCCGCCTATGCAGGGCGCGCGGGCGACTGCGGCGGCTATCACGGTCAGGTGATCGAGTTTACGCCGTCGAGCCACGCCATCACCGGCAACTGGGCAACGCGGGCCATCGGTGGCGGAATCTGGTCGCAGGGCGGCGTTACCAGCGATGGAACTTCCCTGTTTGCGACGACAGGCAACACGTTCGGTGCTGACAGCTGGGGCGATGGCGAGGCGGTGATCCGGCTGCTGCCCGGGCTGGCGCGGTCGACCAGTACAGCCGACTATTTCACGCCGACCAATTGGAAAGACCTCGATAACCTCGATCTCGACCTTGGCAGTATGGCGGCTTTTCCGATCACGGTGCCGACGGCGTCGGGCGTTGCCCGCCGCGTTATCGCCATGGGCAAGGGCGGCTATATTTATGTGTTGAACGCGAAGAACCTGGGGGGAATAGGGCATGCGATAGAGCAAACCAGCGTCTCTGCGCACGGCATCAGCACAGGGTCGGCATTTTACAACGCCAAGAATTATACTCTGGTCACCTTCACCAATGCCGGCGGCGCACTCACGCCCGCATGTGCGCAAAAAAACCTCACCATGCTTAAGGTGACCAACGCCTCCACGCCGGTTTCGGGGGCGTGGTGCGCCCCTGTTTCCGGCGGCGGCACGCCGATCATCACGACGACAGTGGGGAGCGGGAACCCGATTGCTTGGGTCGTCGGCGCGGAAGGCGACAACAAGTTGCATGGCTTCGACGCCGTGACCGGCAAATCGCTGTTTGAGAGCGGCGTGACGATGGCGGGGCTGCATCATTTCAGCACTCTGATCGCAGCCAACGGCCATCTCTATGTTGCTGGCGATGGGACGATTTACGCCTTCACCTTCTGACGTCGCCAAAGCCCAAAAGATTGGTCTGACAATATCGTTGACGGCGATCCCGACCCCGCATAGGTTTTCCCGAATATCAATGTTCGGGAAGCGCGCGGGATGGGGGGAATTGTCGGCATCGACGTCGGGGGGACGTTCACCGACCTGTTCTATTCCGAAGATGGGGCGACCGCGCGCACGACGCTAAAGGTGCCGTCGACGCCGGGCGATCCCTCGCGTGGGCTGGTCGACGCGCTGAGCGCAGCCAGCATCGATCCCGCGGCGCTCGACCTCATTGTTCATGGCACGACGATTGCCACCAACGCCGTGATCGAACGGCGCGGTGCACGGTGCGCCCTCGTTACCACACAAGGATTTCGGGATGTCCTGGAGCTTGGCCGCCGCGACCGGCCGCATATCTTTGGGCTGACCGGCGTCCAAAACCCGTTGATCCCGCGCGATCTGCGCTGGGAGGTGGACGAGCGGTTGGACCATCACGGCGTCGTTCTGCGATCCCTGGATGAGAACGGGCTGCGCGCGGTTGCCGGGACGTTGCGCGACGAACGGGTCGAGGCGGTCGTGATCGCCTTCCTGCATTCCTACGCCAATCCGGCACACGAGGAGCGGGCGCGCGATATCCTCCGCGAGATCGAGCCGCGTTGGGAAATTGTCACCTCCAGCAGCGTGATCCGCGAATATTACGAATTCGAACGCACCAGCACCGCCGCCGTTCAAGGTTATCTTCAACCGCTGATCGCCCGCTACGCGCGCAATCTGCAGGAGCGGCTGTCAGGTTGGGGCTTCGACCGGCAAACGCTGATCATGCAGTCGAACGGCGGCGTGATCCCGTTGCCGCAACTGGCGGAGCGGGCGGCTTATATCGTGCGTTCAGGCCCTGCCGCCGGCGTTATCGCCGCGGCGCGGTTGGCGGGCGAGGCGGGGTTCGGCAAGGTCATCACCGGCGATATGGGCGGCACCAGCTATGACGTCGCCGTGGTCGTCGATGGCGAACCGACCATCGCCGAAACGACCAATCTCGATTTTCGCGTCCCGCTGCGCCTGCCGATGATCGACGTGCACACGATCGGCGCGGGCGGCGGCAGTATCGCCAGTGTCGACCGGGGCGGTATCCTCCAGGTGGGGCCGCGCAGTGCCGGCGCTGTTCCCGGGCCGGCCTGTTATGGGCAAGGTGGCACGGAGCCCACGGTAACAGACGCCAATGTCGTGCTGGGCCGGATCAATGCCGACGATCCGATCGGCGGCAAAGGCGGTTTGCCGCTGGATGTGGAGGCGGCACGCGGTGCGGTTGCTACGCTTGGTCAGGCGATCGGTCTTGGGATCGAGGACACGGCCGAAGCCATCCTGTCGGTGGTCAACCAGACCATGGCGGGTCGCACACGATTGCTGTCGATCGACTGCGGCCACGACCCGCGGGATTTTGCGTTGGTGATCTTCGGCGGGGCGGGGCCGTTGCATGGCGCTGCTTTGATCCGCGAGGTCGGTATCCGCACGATGCTGGTGCCGCCAAGCCCCGGCGTGCTGTGCGCCATGGGCTGCGTGATCGCCGACGTCCGCTACGACCTGTCGCGCACTATCGAGCGCCGTCCCCAGGATATCGGTGCCGAAACCATTGCGGCGATTTTGGGCGAGCAGCGTCGGGACGGCGAGGCGAAACTGGCAGCCAGCGAGGCCCGCGTGCGCGACGTGACCGTGACGCATGTCGCCGACATGGCCTATCTCGGGCAGATTCACGCGTTACGTGTGACGATCAAACCGGGTTGGAGCGTCGCGCGGATCGTCACCGCGTTCCACGACGCCTATGCCAAGGAATACGGCAACACGCTGGGCGATATTCCGACGACCGTCGTCAGCCTGAAAACCGTGGTCCAAGGCATGCGCGATCAGGCGCGGCGAACGTTCGATGAGCCGGGAATCAAAGCAACGCCGGCTCCCGCTTCGACGCGGCCCGCCTATTTCGGCGGCTGGGTCGAAACGCCGATTCATCGCCGCGACAGCTTGCGGCCCGGCATGGCCTTCGATGGCCCGGCCATCGTCGAGCAAAGCGACACGACGACGGTGATCGAACCCGGCATGCGCGCCCGCGTCGATGCCTATGGCAACCTTCTGGTCGAGGTGGCCCAATGAACCCAGTGACCATGGACCCTGTCACATTGGCTGTCCTGCGCGGTGCGCTGGAGCAGATCGCCGACGAGATGGATTTGCATCTGATCCATGCCGCCATGTCGCCGATCATCTCGGAAACCAACGACTGCGCCCACGGCATTTTCCATCCGGAAACCGGCGAGACGATTGCCCAGGGGCGATACGGCCTGCCGGTCTTTCTCGCCAACATGCAGTTTACCGTCCAGAACCTCCTGAAGATCGCGGCGGAGGATGGCGGCTTCAAACCCGGCGATATGTGGATCCTGAACGACCCCTATGTCTGTGGCACCCATTTGCAGGATGTGGTGCTGGTCGCGCCGCATTTCGTGGATGGCAAGCTGTTCGCCATCCTGGCCAATACAGGCCATTGGATGGATATCGGCGGCGGCACCCCGGGCGGCTGGGCGCCGAAATCAAAGGAAATCCACCAGGAAGGCATCCTGATCCCGCCGCTGCGCCTTTATGAGGCGGGGCGGTTGAACCAGCAGGTGGTGCGGATGTTCACCGCCAATGTCCGCCTGCCGACGGAGATCGCAGGCGACCTGTCGGCGATGACCAATGTCTTTGCCATCGGACGCCGTGGGATCGATGGGTTGGTCGAACGCTATGGCGCGCAAACCTTGCGGGATGGATTCGAGGAGCTGATCCGACGCTCCGAACGGCAGATGCGATCCTATATCGCCGACATTCCAGACGGCACCTACGCATGCGAGGACTGGTTCGACAATGACGGCATCACCGACGCGCCGATGCGGATCGCGCTGTCGCTGACGGTCGCGGGCGACAGCCTGCATTTCGATTTTACCGGCACCGCGCCGCAGGCGGTCGGCACCATCAACCTGGCGCGTACGACCACGCAATCGTCCTGCTTCGTCGCGCTGAAGCACGTGTTCCCTGAGGTGCCGGTGAATGGCGGCGCGTTTCGCCCGATCCGTTTCACGATACCGGACGGCAGCCTGATCGCCGTCGAATATCCCGGCCCGGTCGGCGGCTATCTCGAGGTCGTCGGCAAGGTGACGGACCTGACTTTCGGCGCGTTAGCCCAGGCGATCCCGGATCGCACGCCGGCCCCGTCTTTCGGCACCACCGGCGTCGTTACCATCGGCGGCCGGCATCCCGATACCGGGCGCTATTATGTCGGCGTCTTCCCCTATCCGGGCGGCTACGGCGCCAGCCGCGAAACCGACGGCCTGGTGCACGGCACCTCGCCGCAATCGATGGCCAACTTCATGTCGGTCGAGATGTCGGAGCATCGCTATCCGCTGCGCTTCGACTATTTCGCCCTGCGTGAAGACTCCGGCGGCGCTGGCTGGCATCGCGGCGGCTGCGGCTCGGAATACGGGTTCACGATGCTCGCCGACGCGGTCACGACCGTGGTCGGCGACCGGATGGAACATCCGCCGTTCGGCATCGCCGGCGGCGGGCCCGCCGCGCCGAATTTCGTGCGGCTAAGGACCGGCGGCCAGGAATGGAAGCCCGAACTGGGCAGCAAGCTGGAGCGGGAATCCCTGGCCACCGGTGACGGCCTCCGCGCCGCCTCGCCGGGCGGCGGCGGCTTCGGCGATCCCCTGACCCGCGATTTGGCTGAAATCCAGCGCGATCTCAATCTCGGCTATGTCAGCCGTGAAACCGCCGAAGCAGTCTACGGCGCGGTGGTTGCCGAAGAAACGACGCTGCTGAACCGCAAACGCTATCGCCTGGACATCGCTGCCAGTGAAGCGAAACGCAAAACACTCAAGACCGAAGGAACCGCTGTATGAACCACGCCGACGGCGCATGGGAACTGCCCGAAGAACTGCGCATGCTGCAGCAGACCGTCCGCCGCTTCATGCAGCAGGAGGTCATGCCCGAGGAGGACAAGCTTCCGCATGACGCGACCGAGATGCCGCCGGAGGTGCTGAAGCGCCTGCAGGCCAAGGCGCGGGCGGCGGGCCTGTGGCAGATGCAGACGCCGGCCGAATGGGGCGGTGCGGGGCTCAGCCTGTTGGGACAGGCGGTCGTCGCCGAGGAAGCCTCGCAGTGCAGGATGGGCGCCTATATCCCGGCGGGTCATGCCTTCGGCTGGGACGCCCCGGTGGCGATCTTCAACGGAACGCCCGAACAGATTCAGAAATACGCGGTGCCGACCATCGAGTCCGGCGAGAAGACCTTCGTCGCCATTACCGAACCCAGCGGCGGCTCCGACCCCGGCCGCGCGATCGCAGCCCGTGCCGAGCGTAAGGGCGACCGTTATGTGCTGAACGGCACCAAGGTTTTCATCTCCGGCGTCAGCCAGTCGCGCTGGGGCCTGGTCTTCGCGCGCACCGGCCCCAGCAAGGGCCGTGACGGCATCACCAGTTTCATCGTCGAAACAGACTGGAAGGGTTTCAACTACAAGCGCGTGCCGGTCATCCGGTCGTACTCACCCTATGAAATCCACATGGAGGATTTAGAGGTTCCGGTCGAAAACCGGCTGGGCGAGGAGGGCCAGGGCTTCGCGCTGGCCGAAACCTGGCTGGTGCATGAGCGCATTCCCTATGCCGCGGCGGTGATCGGTATCGGCCAGGCGGCGCTGAAGCTGGCGATCGACTGGGCCAAGGAACGTGTCACCTTCCGCTCGGCGCTGGCCGACAAGCAGGCAATCCAGTGGATGATCGCCGATTCCGAGATCGATCTCAGGGCGGCGCGACTGCTCGTCTACCAGGCGGCGTGGCGCGGCGATCTGGGTCACGACATCAAGGTCGATGCCTCGATCTGCAAGGTTTATGCGACCGAGGCGGCGGGCCGGGTGGTCGACCGCTGCATCCAGATTTTCGGCGGCATGGGCGTCGCCGCCGAGATGCCGCTGGAACGCTGGTACCGCGAACTGCGCATCAAGCGCATCGGTGAGGGGCCGTCCGAGGTTCACCGCATGGTGGTGGCGCGCGACCTGTTGGGATCGCGGTCCCCGCGCCAATGACGGAAGACCTGCCGCCGCCGCTCGATGGGGTCACGGTCGTCGACCTGACCCAGATCTATAACGGCCCCTACGCCACCTTCATGATGGCGATGGCCGGGGCTGAGGTGATCAAAATCGAACCGCCGGGTGGCGAACATCTGCGCAGGCGTGGCTCCGTGGGCGGAGCGGCGCTGCCCTTTGCCATGCTGAATACCAACAAGCGGCCGGTGACGTTAAATCTTAAGACCGAACGCGGCCGGGACCTTCTGCTGCGCATGGTCGACAGGGCCGATGTGCTGGTCGAGAACTTCGCACCCGGCACGATGGAACGGCTGGGCCTGGGCTGGGACATACTGCGGGACCGCAACCCGCGCCTGATCTATGGCGCCAGTTCCGGTTATGGGCGCAGCGGGCCCAATCGCGATTATCCGGCGATGGACCTGACCGTACAGGCAATCTCCGGCATCATGAGCATCACCGGCTTTCCCGATCGGCCGCCGGTGAAGGCCGGACCGGCGATCTGCGATTTTTCCGCTGGGGTCCATCTGTTCGGCGCCATCGCCGCCGCGCTCTATCAGCGTGAGAAGACCGGGCGTGGCCGGCTGGTCGAGGTGTCGATGCAGGAGGCGGTGTACGCAACACTCAGCTCCAGCCTCGGCTTGATGCATAACGCGCCCGAGAATGCCCCGTCGCGCACCGGCAACCGCCACAGCGGTCTCGCCGAATCCCCCTATAACGTCTATCCGGCGGCGGATGGCTATCTCGCGATCATCTGCGTCGGCGAGCATCAATGGCAGTCGTTGCTGCGTGTGATGGGCCGTGAAGATCTGGCGATGGACGAGCGTTTCGCCAGCCTCAAATCCCGCGTTGCCCATATGGACGCGGTCGATGAAATCGTCACCGGCTGGACATGCTCACAACCGAAACAGGTGTTGTTCGAAACGCTGATCGCGGCCCACGTGCCGTGTGCTCCGTTGCGCGATCTGCATGAGGTGGTCAACGATCCGCATCTGCATGAACGGGGTGCGCTGACCTGGATCGACCACCCGGAACTCGGCCGCATCGTCGTCCAGCGTAGCGCCTTGCGCTTCGAGGGGACCAAACTGACCGAGTTGGTTCCCAGCGGACGGTTGGGCGAACAGAACGAATCGGTCTATGGCGAATGGTTGGGGCTGGGGGCCGATAAGGTCGCCGAACTGCGCGACGCGGGAGTGATCTGATGATCGTCGAAATGAAAGTCGAGGGGCCGGTTCGCACCGTCCTGCTCAACCGGCCGGAGAAGCGGAATGCGTTGAACGCCGAGATGATCGCGCGGTTGGATGAGGCATTCCGCGTTCCGCCGGCCTCGACCGAGCGCGTCGCGGTCGTTCGCGCTGCCGGGCCTGTATTCTGTGCAGGGCTGGACTTGGCCGACCACACTGTCGAAACCACGCCGATCGAGGGCATGCTGCGCACGGTGGAAACCTATCCCCTGCCGGTCGTGGCCGTGGTGCAGGGTGATGCCATCGCCGGCGGCAATGAGCTGGCGTTGCATTGCGACCTGGTCGTCGCCAGCGCGGCCGCGCGGTTCGGCATGTCGCTCTCGCAGATCGGGCTGGTGCCCAGTTGGTTCCTGATCAAGAAGCTGCTGGAGGTGGCGGGGCCGGTGATGACCCGCAAAATCCTGCTGCTGGGCGATCCGATGCCGGCGCGGACATTTCACGAATTGGGCATTATCTCCCACATTGCCGAGCCGCAGGATTTGGAATCCGCGGCTCAGGCGGTGGTCGACCGGCTGTCTGCCAACGCGCCGCTGGCGTTGAAGGCAATGAAGGCGGTGATCGTGCGGGAGATGGAGTATCGCGATCACATTCCGCACGAAGATCTGGATCGGATGGTGAGCGAAGTGCTGCGCAGCGCCGACGGCAAGGAGGGCATGGCCGCGCGCTTGGCCAAGCGTGCCCCCCGTTTCGAGGGGCGCTGACCGCGTGTCCGTCAGCCCGATCACGGTGAAGCGGCTGGTCGTGCCCAAAGCCTCGGACGTCCTGGCCGAACATCTGCGCGAGCGGATCTTGCGCGGTGAGCTGGATGAAGGCAGCCCGCTGCCGACCGAACGCGAGCTGGGCGAACGGTCGGGGCTCAGCCGCGCCTCGGTGCGTGAGGCGCTGCGTATTTTGGAATCGGAAGGGCTGATCCAGACTCGGCCCGGCCGCAATGGCGGCGCGTCGGTCAAGCAGCCGACAGCCGATTCGATCGCGCGGTCGGTCGGGCTGTTCGTCCGAGGGCGGCGCATTCGCCTCAAATCGCTGTTGGAAACGCGTGAGGTAATCGAGCCCGCCGTCGCGCGGCTGGCGGCCCTCAACCGCACGGATGCGGACGTGGCGGCGTTGGCTGAAGCGCAGACGCGGCTTGCGGCAAGTCAAACGGACCGCGCCGCCTATCTTGAGGCGAATGTCGACTGGCATCTGGCCGTCGCCAACGCCAGCCACAACGAACCGCTGGTCGGATTCATGACCGCGATCTCGGCGGTGATCCAATCCGCAACCGAAAACCCGCAGCTCGATTCCGATGAGGTTCGCCGCCAGACCATCGCGGTACATGACCGCATCCAAGCCGCGATCTTTGCCGGCGACGCCGAGGCCGCCGAGCGCCGGATGGCCCGCCACGTTCGCGCCTATGGCGACCAGATGCGCGGGCTTAGTCCCGGCGATGCGGAGCTGGCGGGCTAAATGTCGGACCGGTGAGCGCGATGTCGTCGCAAGGGCCATTTCGGCATGCGAAATTTGGGTTGCCCGGGCTTTTTTATTCCGCGCGCCAGTTTGGCCTCGACATAAGAAATAAGCGCTAAGGCCTCGGACCGTTTCATCGGGCGGCTCCGTCTACTGTTTTGGCTTGGATCGGCTTGGCGACGAGCACGACATTGCGCACGGCCCGGTGCCTGTGCGTCGCGACCAGGGCCGCATGAGCGCAGACCGGCATCAGGCAAAGCGCCAGTGCCGGCCATATCTTCAGTTTAAGCGGCTTCAATGCGGTTCTTCTGGCGCTCGACGGCATCGGTAAGAGATTGGCCTTCGAGTGCCGCGTCCTCCCGGTCGCCGATATATTGCGCGATCAGCATTGCATTGCCGCCCAGCGCGGTCAGGCGGACGCAGAAATTGAGCGCCGCCCACATCGTGGGAAAGGCTCTATCGTACTCGATGGCAGTGGCGGGCGGTTTGACCCGCGTCTTTGTGTAAGTCACGACGAATGAAATGTTCATGATCGGCTCGACTGTTGTGCACATGGGGCACCGTCGGGATGGACGGTTTCCGGTGCGATCCGGCGAGACATAGGGCTGGGTCCGATAAAGATTCCATATCAAGAAATCGGAATATTCGTAAAAACAGTTTTCAAATAAAAAACTGTTTATATTACGATAGGGGATTTTTATATCTCGTTTATTTATAAGTTCTTATTCCGATCTCGCATTTTTATGACCTTCGCGACTATTTAAATCCATAACAGACGGGCCGGGTCCGTCCTGTATGGAGCGATCTATGTTCGACATTATTTGGCTGGTCCTCATTGTTGGGCTGTTCGGCGTTGGCCTTGCCTATCTGTCTGCCTGCGAACGCATGTAGGGGGGAGCCGATGCTTTTCGATTACATACTCGGCGCCGCCGTCTCGGCCGGGCTGACGATTTATCTGGTCTACGCCCTGATCCGCCCGGAACGATTCTAGTTCTTGGGCTCCGGCGATTTTAGGAATTTCCCATGACCATTAATGGCATTTTGCAGATTGCGATTTTCTGTATCGCGGTCATTGCGCTCACCCGGCCGCTCGGCGGCTATATGACACGCGTTTTCAACGGCGACCGGACCCTTCTGTCGCCGATTCTCCGGCCGGTTGAACGCCTGCTCTATGCCGCGTCAGGCGTCAAACCCGACGCGGAACAAAGCTGGCTTGTATATGGCGTGGCGATGCTGCTGTTCAGCCTCGCCGGCGCAGTGTCGCTCTATGCGATATTCCGCTTTCAGGACGTCCTGCCGCTCAATCCGCAAGGGCTTCCGGCCCTGTCGCCCGAACTCGCGCTCAATACTGCAATCAGCTTCGTGACCAACACGAACTGGCAGTTTTATTCCGGCGAAACCACGATGAGCTACCTGTCGCAGATGATGGGGCTTACCGTGCACAACTTCGTGTCCGCCGCCACCGGCGTCGCGCTGGCCATGGCGATCATCCGCGGCTTCTCGCGGCGTTCGGCCAAGACCCTGGGCAATTTCTGGGTCGATCTGGTCCGCTGCACCCTCTACATCCTGCTGCCGATTGCGATTGTCGGCGCGATTTTCCTGATCTGGCAGGGTGTGCCGCAGACGCTTGGCGGCAATGTCGATGCAATCACGCTTGAGGGCGCGAAACAGAGCATTGCCGTCGGCCCGGTCGCCAGCCAGGAGGTCATCAAGATGCTCGGCACCAACGGTGGCGGCTTCTTCAATGGCAACTCCGCGCATCCGTTCGAGAACCCCAACGCGCTGACCAACCTGTTTCAGATGATCTGCATCTTCGCAATCGGCGCGGCGCTGACCAACGTGTTCGGCCGCATGGTCGGTAAGGAAAAACAGGGCTGGGCGCTATTCGGCGTCATGGGTCTGCTGTTCCTGGCCGGCACCTCCATCATCTATCCGGTTGAGGCCGGCGGCAATCCCGCGATGGCGACGATGGACATCGACCAGTCGGCCAGCCCGCTGCAGTCCGGCGGCAATATGGAGGGCAAGGAGGTGCGGTTCGGCATCGCCAACTCCGCCTTGTTCGCTACCGTAACGACCGATGCGTCCTGCGGCGCCGTCAATGCCATGCATGACAGCCTCATGCCGCTGTCGGGCATGATCCCGATGATCAATATGCAGCTGGGAGAGATCATCTTCGGCGGTGTCGGATCCGGCCTTTACGGCATGCTGATGTTCGCCATCATCGCGGTCTTCGTGGCCGGGCTGATGGTCGGGCGGACGCCGGAATATATCGGCAAGAAGCTCGAAGCGCGGGAGGTGAAGATGAGCATTCTCGCCATCCTGATCCTGCCCTTCTCGATCCTGGGTTTCTCGGCGATCGCGAGCGTCGTGCCGGCCGGCACGGCCACGCTGAGCAATGCCGGTCCACACGGGTTCAGCGAGATCCTCTATGCCTACACGTCGGCCACCGCGAATAACGGCAGCGCTTTCGCCGGACTGGGCGCCAACATGTTTTGGCAGGTGACCATGGCGATCGCGATGTTCATGGGCCGATTCCTGTTCATCGTACCGATGCTGGCGGTTGCGGGTTCGCTCGCCGCCAAGAAGATCGTCCCGCCCTCCGCCGGCACGTTCCCGACCGATAACGGCCTGTTCGTCGCTCTTCTGATCGGCGTCATCGTGATCGTCGGCGGCCTCACCTTCTTCCCTGCACTGGCGCTCGGCCCCGTGGTCGAACATCTCGCCATGCGCATGGGCAGCCTGTTTTGATCCGGAGCAAAATCCATGTCTGACTTCACATTGAATCCCAGCAGCGCCGGGCCCGACAGCGGCCATCACGGCCGGCGGTCGAGTTCGATCTTCGACCGGGCAATCATCGTGCCGGCGATCGGTCATTCCTTCGCCAAACTCGATCCCAGGACGCTGATCCGCAATCCGGTGATGTTCGTTGTCGAGATTGTCGCGATACTGACCACCATCCTGCTGGTCCGCGATCTGGCGGCGGCCAAGGGCAACATCCTGTTCGAGGTCCAGATCGTCTTCTGGCTCTGGTTCACCGTCCTGTTCGCGAACTTTGCCGAGGCGGTGGCGGAGGGACGCGGCAAGGCGCAGGCTGATGCATTGCGCAAAACACGAACGGAAACACTGGCCAAGAAACTGGTCGGCGCCACCGCGACCGAATACAGCTCGGTTCCGGGCATGTCCCTCAAAGTCGGCGACTTCGTGCTGGTGGAGGCGGGCGACATCATCCCCTCGGACGGCGAGATCGTCGAAGGCGTCGCCTCGGTCGACGAATCCGCCATCACCGGGGAAAGCGCACCGGTCATTCGCGAAAGCGGCGGAGACAGGTCGGCGGTGACCGGCGGAACCAAACTGCTCAGTGACTGGGTCAAGGTGCGGATTACCGCCAGCCAAGGCTCCACCTTTCTCGACCGCATGATCGCGCTGGTCGAAGGGGCCAGCCGGCAGAAGACGCCGAACGAGATCGCGCTCAACATCCTGCTGATCGGCATGACGCTGATCTTCGTGATGGCGACCCTGACCATCCCCAGCTTCTCGACCTATGCCGGCGGTGCTGTTCCGGTGATGATACTTGTCGCCTTGTTCGTTTGCCTGATCCCGACGACGATCGGCGCGTTGCTGTCGGCCATCGGCATCGCAGGCATGGATCGCCTGGTCAAATTCAACGTGCTTGCCATGTCCGGCCGTTCGGTCGAGGCTGCGGGCGACGTCGATACGCTTCTGCTCGACAAGACCGGCACGATCACGCTGGGCAATCGGGTGGCGACTGAGTTCTTTGCGTTGCCGGGCATTGCGGCCGAGGAATTGGCGGATGCGGCTCAGCTGTCGTCGCTCTCCGACGAGACGCCCGAGGGGCGGTCGGTCGTCGTGCTGGCCAAGGAAAAATACGGCATCCGGGCACGGGAAATGGCGCCTCTGCACGCCAAGTTCATCCCGTTCACGGCCCAGACCCGGATGAGCGGCATCGACATCGACGGCAGCTTTATCCGTAAGGGCGCCGTCGACGCGGTGATCGCTTATGTGCGGGAGGTTAACGGCAACCCCAATCTGGCGTTTCCGCGCGAGCTGGAGCAGACGGTCGAAAAGATCGCCAAGTCAGGCGGAACCCCGCTTGCGGTCGCCAAGGACGGCAAGATGCTGGGCGTCATTCATCTGAAGGACGTCGTCAAGGGCGGCATCAAGGAACGTTTCGTCGAACTGCGTAAGATGGGCATCCGCACGGTTATGATCACCGGCGACAATCCTCTGACCGCGGCGGCGATCGCCGCGGAGAGCGGCGTCGACGACTTCCTCGCGCAGGCGACGCCCGA
Organism: Alphaproteobacteria bacterium; assembly: GCA_965276835.1. Taxonomy (GTDB): domain Bacteria; phylum Pseudomonadota; class Alphaproteobacteria; order BOG-932; family Roseiterribacteraceae; genus BOG-932. The sequence continues at coordinate 3,313,251 of OZ255631.1, read as the reverse complement.
GGCGAAGCTCAAGCTGATCCGCGACGAGCAGGCCAAGGGCAAGCTGGTCGCCATGTGCGGCGACGGCACCAACGACGCGCCGGCCCTGGCCCAGGCCGATGTCGGCGTGGCGATGCAGACCGGCACCGTGGCGGCGCGCGAAGCGGGCAACATGGTCGATCTCGACAGCGATCCGACCAAGCTGATCGAGATCGTCGGCATCGGCAAGCAGTTGCTGATGACTCGCGGTGCGCTCACCACCTTCTCGATCGCCAACGATGTCGCGAAATATTTCGCGATCATACCGGCGATGTTCCTGGTGTTCTATCCGCAGCTCCAGGCGCTCAACATCATGCGGCTGGGCACGCCGCAGAGCGCGATCCTGTCGGCGATCATCTTCAACGCGCTGATCATCATCGCGCTGATCCCCTTGGCGCTGAAGGGCGTCAGCTACCGTCCGCAATCGGCTGGGCGGCTGCTCAGCCGCAATCTGCTGATCTATGGCGTCGGCGGGATCGTCGTGCCGTTTGTCGGCATCAAAATCATCGACGTCATCGTGACGTCGCTCGGGCTCGCCTAAGGCGAGCGCCGGAGGAAAGGCAAGTATCATGCTCAAGCAAATTCGTCCTGCGATCGTGATGATCGTGCTGCTGACCGTCATGACCGGCATCATCTACCCGCTGGCCATGACGGGCGTCGGTCAGGCGCTGTTTTCAGGGCAGGCGAACGGCAGCCTGATCGAGAAGGACGGCAAGGTGATCGGTTCGTCGCTGATCGGCCAGAATTTCACGGGAGAAAAATATTTCCACGGCCGTCCGTCCGCGACCACCGACACCGATCCGAACGACTCCACCAAGACGATCGGCGCGCCGTATAACGCCGATAATTCGGGCGGCTCCAATCTCGGACCGACCTCCAAGGCGCTGCTCGATCGGGTCAAGGGGGACGTCGATACGCTGAAGGCGCAGAGTACCGCGCCGATTCCGGTCGACTTGGTAACGACATCGGCCAGCGGTCTGGATCCCGACATCACCCCGGCGGCAGCGGCGTTCCAGATTCCCCGCGTCGCCAAGGCACGCGGCATGACCGAGGATGCGCTGAAGACTGTCGTGGCCAAGGTGACCGAGGGCCGGATGCTGGGCGTATTGGGTGAGCCGCGCGTTAATGTGCTGAAGCTCAACCTTGCGCTGGACGCCGCGCAGTCGGTCAAATAGGTCGGCCCGGTCTTGCGGGAACTGACGCGAGACCCACCTATTTCACAGATCATGCCTGTTTCGGATGCCGAATCGCGTTCGGGAGACATATCTCCCGACGCAGCCCTGCGCGACGCGCCGCACCGCGTCGGTTCCAGCGCTTTTCTGTTCAGCACGGGGATGGTCGCTGTCGCGGCCGCAATCTCCTTCCTGATCCAGCAGGTCGTTGCCCTGCCCAACCTGTCACTGGTGTTCCTGACGGCGGTGCTGTTCAGCGCGCTTCGCTATGGCCTATGGCCGTCGATCTATGCCTCTTTGCTCAGTGTCGCGGTTTATAACTTTTTCTTCCTGCCGCCGCTTTACACCTTCACGATCGCCGATCCGGCGAACGTGTTGTCCCTCGTCTTCTTCCTGGTGGTCGCGCTGATCGTCAGCAATCTGACAGCGCAGAAGCAACGTCAGGCGGAGCGCGTCGCGTCGCGCGCAAAACTGACAGCCGATCTTTACGGATTCAGCCGCAAGATCGCCGGTATCGGTTCGCTGGAAGATCTGATTTGGGTCGTGACCCATCAGATCGCAGCGATGCTGAAATGCGATGTGGTTCTGCTGCTGCCGGAAGCCGACGGGTTGCATGTCCGCGCCGGTTATCCGCCCGAGGATCGGCTGGACGCGGCGGACATGGCGGCGGCCGAATGGAGCCGGGCGCACAACCGACCGGCAGGTCGCGGCGCGGATACGTTGCCAGGCGGCCGCCGCTTGTTTCTGCCGCTCAGGACTCAAGCCGGCCCGGTCGGCGTTGTCGGCATCCAGCGTGAATTGCCGCCGGTCGGGGACGAACGGCGGCTGCTGGACGCGCTTTCGGATCAGGCGGCCGTTGCGATCGAACGGGCGCGGCTGGCAGACGACGTCGATCGCGTCCGGCTGCAGGCCGAGACCGAACGGCTGCGTAATGCCTTGCTGACCTCAATTTCCCACGATCTGCGCACGCCCTTGGCGTCGATCATCGGCGGGCTCAGCAGCCTCAAATCCTATGGCGAAACCTACGATGCGCGTACCCGGTTCGACCTGGTTTCGACCGCGCATGATGAGGCGGAGCGCTTGAACCGGTTCGTTGGCAACCTGTTGGACATGACGCGGCTGGAGGCCGGCGCGATTCGTCCGCGTCTGGAGGCGATCGATGCCGGCGAAGTCGTCGGCGTCGCTCTCGGCAGGGCGCGACCGCTACTGCAGCGTCATGCGGTGGAGGTCGATTTGCCTGAGGATCTACCGATGGTGATGGCCGATTTCGTTCTGCTGGAGCAGGTCTTCTTCAATCTTTTGGACAATGCAGCGAAATACACGCCCGTCGATACCGCGATACGGATCGTGGGATGCGGCGCCGGCGGGACCGTGACGCTTGAGATCATCGACGAAGGCGCCGGTATCCCGGCCCGATCGGCGGACGCGATCTTCGAGAAATTCACCCGGCTGGAGGCCGGCGACCGCACGCGGGCCGGAACCGGCCTTGGCCTGGCGATCTGCCGCGGCTTCGCCGAGTCCATGGGCGGGACGGTTACGGTCGGCAATCGTCAGGACCGGTCCGGCGCGGTCTTTACCATTATGCTGACGGCCGCAAGCATGGCGGGCACGCCGGAGGAGGTTCCTTATGTCGGCTAACCCGCCCAGGATACTCGTCGTCGACGACGAGCCGCAGATTCGCCGCCTGCTGAAAACCAGCCTGGCGCCGCAGCGGTTCGAAGTTATCGAAGCCAGTACAGCCGCCTTGGCTCTTAAGCAGTTGGCGGCTGACACGTTCGACCTTGTCGTTCTCGATCTCGGGCTACCGGACCGCAGCGGGATCGAAGTGATCGAAGAGATTCGCACTATGTCCCAGATCCCGATCATAGTGCTCTCCGTGCGCAGCGACGAGGCCGGCAAGGTGAAAGCGCTTGAACTTGGGGCCGACGACTATGTCACCAAGCCGTTCGGGATGGCGGAGCTGGTCACGCGCATCCGGGTCGCGCTCAAGCATAGGTACCAGGCGCAGGGGACCATTCCGCTGCTTCGGGCGGGCGATCTGGAGATCGACCTGGTGACCCGGCGCGTGAGTCGCGCCGGCCATGAAATCCGGCTTTCGCCCACGGAATACGACATTCTTCGGCTACTTGCCGAACACGCCGGCAAGGTGCTCACGCACGACTATATCCTGCGAACCGTGTGGAATGCGGACAAGGCGGGCGACATCCAGTATCTGCGGGTCTATGTGCGGGCGCTGCGCCAGAAACTGGGCTCCAAGGTCGGCGAAAATGAGATTATCCGCACCGAGATGGGCGTCGGGTATCGCTTGATAACCGGTGATGCCTAGCGGCGCGGAGCGACCGTTTCTCCTGCCGGGTGCGTAATATTATAACTGATAATATATCGGATTATCGGACAATATGATGTTGTTATTTCGGTAATAGTTTATCTATATGAAATGATGTTTTGCAGTTTTGCAACACTTGGTCGGAAAAATGGTTAATCCGGCTTCATTAAGGTTTTTTCATAGTTCCCTTATTTAAGGTGACCGGGTAAGCGTTGCCCTGGGATTTTCGGTCGCCTCAGGCGGTGGGATTTACCCGCAAACCTGAAAAAGGGAACCAAGATGCACTTTAGGACTCTATTGCTGGCTGGCGCCGTCGCCGGCCTGGCATGCGCCGGCTCGGCCTATGCCAAGACCGCGACGCCTGCCGCCCCTCCTGGACCGTCGGCGTCGGACGTCGAGGCGCTCCAAACCCAGATTACCGCGATGCAGGCGCAGGTCGCCTATATGAAGCGGCAGCTCGAACTCATGAACGAACGCAATCCTCCGGATGCGAAGCCGCAGCCGAAAGTGGTGCAGAGCGGCAGCAATAAGTTTTCGATGGAAAGCGCCGACGGGCAGTATTCGATCGGTCTGACGGGTCGCATCCATCTCGATGTCGGCGATTACATGAACTACAACCCGAAGTCGTCGCTGACCTCGCCGCAGAATCTGAACAGCGGCTTCAACGCCCGCCGCGCCCGCATCGGCGTTACCGGCAAGGCCGCCGGCGACTTCACCTATGGCTTTATCTATGACGGCGGCGGTTCGAGTGACGCCAGCGCATCGGGTATCCAGACGGCGCAGGTCGGCTATACCGGCATCAAGAACATGGTGTTCGAGATCGGTTATTCGGACACGTTCTTCACGCTGGATGAAGCCACCAGCTCCAACGACACGCTGTTCATGGAACGCGCGTCGCCGGCCAACGTGGCGACCGGTGTGAACACCGGCGACTTCCGCTCCAATGCCGGCGCCCGCTGGTTTAACGACCGCTTGTGGGTCGGTGGTTACTTCACTGGACCAATGAGCCTGAACGCCCACAATCAGGGCGAGAGCATCGGCGCCTTCCAGCGTATCGCCTATCAGGTTATCGCCGAGGACAACGCTACGCTGCATATCGGCGGCGGCATCGACGAGATCATCAAGGCGCCACTCAACGCCGGCACTGCGATCACTTCCGGAACGTCCCCGGCGACCTATGCCAACAGCTTCGCGCTCAGCGATCGTCCGGAACTGCGTATCGACACCACATCGCTGCTCTCGACCGGGCAGCTCGGTACGATCACCTCGACCGGCAACCACTCGGTATCGGGCGGTTATATTGCCAATGTCGAACTGGCCGGCAGTTATGGCCCGTTCTACGCCCAGGGCGAGTATTTCCACTACAGCATCGATCGCCAGAACCTGGCGACCGCCGAATTCGACGGCGGATATGGCGAGGCGAGCTATACGCTGACCGGTGAGAGCCGTAAGTACAACAAGGCTGCCGGTGCCTATGGCGGAATCGTTCCAGCCCATGCCTTCTCGCCCAGCGAGGGGTATTGGGGTGCCTGGGAAATCGCCGGCCGGGTCTCTTACGTCGACCTGACCAGCAATTTCGTGCCGGGCAAGGTGATTTCGTCAACGTCTCAGCCCGGCGCGGTTAACGGCGGCAAGCAGACGACCTTCACCGCTGGGCTCAATTGGTATCCGAACAGCTATATGCGGTTCATGATCAACTACATCCATGCCGACTTCGACAAGGCCAACTCGGGCTCATCGGGGGTCCTCGGCCAGCCGGTTGGCGCAACGATGGATGCCATCGCCTTGCGCACGCAGGTTGCCTGGTAAATCCGCCGACCACTGTCGGTTTCTTGAAAGGGCGGGGGAAACCCCGCCCTTTTTTTGTCTTCGATATGCGCCGTTGCAACTGTGCAACATGCATATATAACAAAAAATAGTAGTTCTATTAGACTGTTGACACACTCATATATGTAAATTAAAGTTTTATGCGTAATGAATATGTGAAATATGGGGCGTGCCGGTTTTCAGTCGGTTCGTCACCTAAAAACCAGAAGAGAGATAACAAGATGCACGTCAGATCGTTGCTTTTGGCCGGCACCGTCGCCGGCTTGGCACTCGGGACCTCATATGCGCCGGCGCAAGCGGCCAATTCAGCGGCGACCCAGCAGGCCATCCAGGCACAGCAGGCGCAGATCGACTATCTGAAGCGCCAGCTTGAACTCATGTCGGATAAGCTGAACCAGCTGCAGACGCAGGCTGCCACGCCGGTGAAAGAGGCGGCGGCCAAGCCCGCACCGCGTGTTACGCAAAGCGCAACCAACAAGTTCGCGATTGAAAGCGCCGACGGTCAATATTCGATCGGTCTTACCGGCGGCATTCAGGGCGATGTGGGCTACTATCCCGGATTCAGCCCCAAATCGACGCTGGGCCCCCAGAACTTGAACAGTGGCTTCAACGCACGTCGCGCCCGCATCGGCGTGACCGGCAAGGCGGCCGGCGATTTCACCTATACGTTCATCTATGACGGCGGCAACAGCTCCGACGCTACGGCCAAGGGCATCGAGGCGGCGCAGGTCAGCTACACCGGCATCAAGAATCTATCGATCGACTTCGGCTATTCGAACACGCTGTTCACGTTGGACCAGTCGACCAGTTCGTACGATACCCTGTTCATGGAACGTGCGACGCCGTCGAATATCGCGACGGGCCTGAACACCGCCGATAACCGCTCGAATGTTGGCGCGCGGTACTTTGACGACCGGCTGTTCGTCGGCGCCTATGTGACCGGGCCGGCGGTGGGTGATGCGCATGGCGTTGGTGAACGCATCGGCGCGTTTCAGCGCGTGGCCTATCAGGTTCTGCAGGATCCCGATTACACCTTGCACGTTGGCGCCGCCGTCGATGAGTTGATCAAGGCCCCGAATACGGGCGTCAACACACCCTACGCGATCTCGCTGAGCGACCAGCCGGAATTGCGGATCGATACCACGACCTTCGCCAATACGGGCACGCTGGGTTCGCTGGCAAACCCCGTTACCGGCGCCCAGATTTATGACGTCGAACTGGCCGGCAACTATCGTAACTTTTTCGCCCAAGGCGAATATTTCCATTACGACATCGACCGCCAGGGGCTGAAGACCGCCGATTTCGACGGCGGTTATGCCGAGGTTGCCTATACTCTGACCGGGGAAAGCCACAAATATGTGCCGTCGACCGCGTCCTATACCCGCATTGTCCCCGCGCACGCCTTCTCACCGAGCGAGGGCTACTGGGGTGCCTGGGAAATCGCCGGGCGGGTCAGCTATATCGACCTCACATCGAACTATATCAGCAGCATAGCGCTGGCGGATCAGCCGAACGGGATCAATGGCGGCAAGCAGACCAGCTTTGTTGCCGGTCTCAACTGGTATCCGAACACCTACATGCGGTTCGAGCTTAACTACATCCACACCGACTTCGACAAGGCGAACGCGGCCGCGTCCGGAAAAGTGCTGGTCGGGGCGCCGGTGGGCGCAACGATCGATGCCCTGGGTTTCCGGACACAGGTCACTTGGTAACTGGATAACCGGCATCATCGAGGGATAAAAATGATAAGCCAAAACAAGGTCCGCGCGGCGCTCGTCGCCGCCGGACTGGCGCTGGCGACCATCACGGTCGGGCACGCCTACGCGGACACGACGCTGCTCAACGTGTCCTACGACCCGACCCGTGAGCTCTACGTCGCTTACAACAATGCCTTTGCCGATTACTGGAAGAAGCAGACCGGCGAGACCGTAACGTTTCAGCAGTCGCATGGCGGATCGGGCAAGCAAGCCCGGGCCGTCATCGACGGGCTGGAGGCAGATGTGGTGACGCTGGCCCTGGCTGGCGACATCGACAGCATCGCCAAGAGCGGCCAGATCAATAAGAATTGGATCGACCGACTGCCAGACCACAGCACGCCTTACACCTCGACCATCGTCTTTCTGGTCCGCAAGGGGAATCCCAAGAAGATCAAGGATTGGGACGATCTGGTGCGGCCGGACGTCTCGGTTGTGACCCCGAACCCCAAAACAAGCGGCGGCGCGCGCTGGAACTATCTCGCCGCCTGGGGCTACGCACTCGACAAGTCGAACGGTGACGAAGCCAAGGCCAAGGACTTCGTGGGCAAAATTTACAAGAACGTGCCTGTCCTCGACAGCGGCGCGCGCGGTTCGACCGTCACTTTCACCCAGCGCGGCGTGGGCGATGTATTGATCTCTTGGGAGAACGAGGCGTTCCTCGCGGTCAAGGAAGCCGGCGATCAATATGAAATCGTCGTGCCGTCCGAAAGCATCCTGGCGGAGCCGCCGGTCGCGGTCGTCGACGCCAATGTCGACCGCAACGGTCATCGCAAGGTGGCGGAGGCTTATCTTAAATACCTCTACAGCGATGAGGGGCAGGATATCGCCGCGAACTGGTTCTACCGTCCGCGCAATCCCGCGATCGCGGCCAAGTACACGGCGCAGTTTCCGAAGCTGAAGCTGTTCACGATCGACGAGAAATTCGGTGGCTGGGCCAAGGCGCAACCGAAGCATTTCGCCGATGGCGGCGTGTTCGATCAGATCTATCAGCCCGGCGCGAAGTAGTCCCCAACCGCTTCGTGCCTTTTGAGGCCGGTCCGCTTACGCGGGCCGGCTTTTTTTGTCCGCGGCGCGACCATTTGGCTGTGACGGCCGATGCTTATATGAATGGCCCACGTCGCCCCCGATGGGCCGGACGTAATACCAAGGGAAGCGGGAATGTCCGAGGATGAGCAAGACCGATCGCATGCTGAGATCCGTGACAGCGTCCGCAAGCTTTGCCTGGAGTTCCCCGGTGACTACTGGCGCGCACTCGACCGCGACAGCGCCTATCCGACCGAGTTTGTCCGCGCGCTGACCGAGGCAGGATATCTGGCGGCGCTGATTCCCGAGGAATATGGCGGCTCGGGGCTGCCGCTCTCTGCCGCCGTCGCGATCCTGGAGGAGATTCAGCGCGCCGGCTGCAATGGCGCGGCCTGTCATGCCCAGATGTACATCATGGGTGCGCTTCTTAGGCACGGCAGCGACGCACAGAAGGCGCAATATCTGCCCGGCATCGCCTCCGGCGAGCTCAGGCTCCAGGCGTTCGGCGTCACCGAACCGTCCAGCGGGTCGGACACCGGGTCGCTCAAAACTTTCGCCGTGCGCGACGGCGACGCCTATGTCGTCAATGGCCAGAAAGTCTGGACCTCCCGCGCGATGCATTCCGACCTGATGCTGCTGCTGGCCCGCACCACGCCCAAAGAACAGGTCGCCAAACGAACCGATGGATTGTCGGTTTTTATCGTCGATATGCGTGCCGCCCTGGGTAACGGCCTGACCATCCGCCCGATCCGCACGATGATGAATCACTCTACGACCGAGGTCTTCTTCGACAATCTGCGCGTACCGGCGGAAAACCTGGTCGGGCAGGAAGGCAAGGGTTTCCGCTACATCCTGTCGGGCATGAACGCCGAGCGCGTGCTGGTTGCGGCCGAATGCGTCGGTGACGCTAAATGGTTCATCGAGAAGGCGACGGCCTATGCCAAGGAGCGGGTCGTGTTCGGCCGGCCGATCGGGCAAAATCAGGGAATCCAGTTTCCGATCGCCAAAGCCTATGCCCAGATGCGGGCAGCTGAGTTGATGGTGGCGGAAGCGGCGCGCCGGTTCACGGCCGGCCTCGATTGCGGCACGGAAGCGAACATGGCGAAGATGCTGGCGGCCGATGCGTCATGGGCCGCGGCCGAGGCCTGTATCCAGACCCATGGCGGGTTCGGTTTTGCCGAAGAATACGACGTGGAGCGCAAATACCGCGAGGCGCGGCTCTATCAGGTGGCGCCGATCTCGACCAACCTGATCTTGAGCTACCTGGCCGAGCACGTTCTGGGGCTGCCCCGCTCGTATTAGCGGGCCCTCAAAAGAAAACGGCGCCCCGGAGGCGCCGTTTCAATGAGAGGTCTAACGCTGCTTATGCCTTGTTGCGGCGGCGCCGGAAATAGCCGAGGCCCGCCAGACCGGCGCCGAGGAGGCTCATCGTGCCTGGCTCGGGGGTGGTGCCTGTCGGCGCGGTCGGGTTCGAGATCGGATAGTGATAGAGCAGCGAGGTGTCGATCGCGAAACCGCCGCTCGAGGTGCAACCGCCGGCCTGCGGCGAGTTACAGGTCGCCGTCAGCGTCACATAGGAAATGCCCAGGTTCGCGAGTGACGTTGCGTTGTTCTGTGCATCGGTGGTGATGCCGACGAACGGAACGGTGCCTTCGGAACTGGTGATACCCGCCGTCGCGCCGGTGCTGGTGCCGCTCTGCGATACCGATTTCAGCAGCTGGCCCGCGCTGTTATAGGCGTTCAGGGTTTCCGTGTAGGTGCCGGAGTTGAAGACTTCGGCATCGATGCCGAGGCCGATCAGCGGGATGCCGAAGCTTAACGTAATCGTCGAGCTTGAGGTGAACAGCACGGTTGTCTGCGCGGCGAACTGGCCGTCCCAGGCCTTGCCGGCAACGAAGTTTCTGCCGCTGCCGGTGGGGCCCGTGCCGAGGCCTTCGACATAGGTCGTAAACGCCGTGCTGTCGGCGCTGGTCACATGGACCGTGTCGTTTTGCGGCGTCGTTTCCGACGAGTTGTTCGCGATGGCGCCGTTATTCTTCGCCACACCCAGCGACGTGGCGAACTGGCCCCAATCGACCGAGTCCGCTGCCGCGCCGACCGCCGAGTTGTTGCCCATAGACTTGAAGGCATTCTGACACGTCGCATCGTTGATCGCGCAGCTGAACCCTGTCGCTGTCGCATGAGCGCCCGACGCCGTCAGAAGCAAGCCGGCAACAGCCGCCGCCGAAGTAAAATATTTATGTAACATAACGACCTCGCGCCATAATTCTTGAGGGGGGTTAGCCCACTGCCCAACCTCAATGCAGTTATCATGCCAGTTTATAAAATTGTTTATATTCAGCCTTGTAAGGTTTTGCTGGTCAGGTTTCCGTCAAGCGAGTGTAAAAGATTTTGACAGGGCGGATTTTTCAGTGCGCAACGGGCTGTCGCGTCTCGGCCAATGCCAGAGGAATATAAGTAAGGTATCCGGCCTACGCAAAGGGATCTCGCCGGCAGGCCGCTCCCCGGCCGTTCAGGCCCAGTGCGGTCGCTTCCGGCGCCCCGTTCGATTCGCACGCGGGACTGTCGGTAACTTTTACACTCGCTAATCGCTTCAAAAATCTCAGGGATTTATTCCGCTGATTTTAAATAGATTCTACGCTTGGCCCGATTCTTGCTTTACCTTGTATCCATAAGGCCTTCCAAGCTAATTGGGGGTAATCCTTGCGGCGTATGCGCGGCAGGCTAGCGACCGGAGTTTGGCGAATTGACCGTTTCTCAGCTGACCCCACCGACCTTTCGGCTTAACGTGGTTTCCGCCCCGCGCGCAGGCCGCGCGGCCGCGCTGGTATCCGGCGCTTCGCTGCTGGCTCTGTCGGTCGCCTGGTCGCCCGGCGCCTTCGCCGCATCTTCGGCGGCGCTGCCGACCGGCGGGCATTTCGTCCGCGGCGGAGGCACGATTGGGACGTCAGGCCACAACCTCTCGGTCAACCAGACGACGACCCGCGGTATTATCAACTGGCAGAGTTTCTCGATCGGCCGTGGCGACAAGGTCACGATCAATAATGGCTCGGGCGCGACGCTCAATCGGGTGACGGGGAACGATCCGTCCCAGATCGCGGGCCGGCTGACGTCCACGGGCTCGGTCTATGTCGTCAACACTGCCGGCGTCATCGTAATGCCGACGGGCCAGGTCTTCACGTCCGGCAGCTTCGTTGCGTCCACTCGCGACGAGGCCAACAAATCCTTTATGGCTGGCGGCGCGCAGAGTTTTCAGGGCGTGTCCACCGCGGCTGTAACCAACGAAGGTCAGATTGCGTCGGCGAACGGCAACGTGACGCTGATCGGCAGCTCCGTTTCCAATAGCGGCAAGATCACCGCGGCAAACGGCACAGTCGCAATGGCAGCCGGCGACAAGGTGATGTTGCAGGACAGCGCCAATGAAACGGTCGTGGTCGATACCGGCACGGGCGACGCAACCAACAGCGGTGCGATCAATGCCGCGCAGGTCAAGTTGGCGGCGGCGGACGGCAACGTCTACGCGCTGGCGATGAACAATGGCGGCGTCATCCGCGCGACGGGCACGAAGACCGAGAACGGTCGTGTCGTGCTGACGTCGGAGGGTGGCGATACGACTGTCGAGGGGACAGTTTCGGCTGTGAACGCCGACCGCTCAGGTGGCCGCATCACCATTACCGCCGGCGCCGATAGCGGCAAGCTGTCTGTGACGGGTACGGTAAAGGCGAACGCCGCGGGCGCTGCAAAGTCGGGCGGCAAGATTATCCTCACGGCATCCGCCGTCTCGGCCAGTCACGGCGCCGATATTCAGGCGACCGGTACCGCCAATGGGGGTGACGTGTTTATCGGCGGCGATCGCCATGGTGGCAGGATTGCGTCGCAGAATCTGTCGAAGGCGCCGATTTCCGATGCACAGACCACCACCATCGCAAGGGGTGTCACTATCTCGGCCGACGGTGGCCGGGGCGGCGCTGGAAATGGCGGTAATGTTGTTGTCTGGTCAAATAGCGACACCAGCTATTACGGCCATATTCTCGTTCGTGGCGGGACGTCCAAGGGCAACGGCGGCTTCGTCGAAGTGTCGGGCGAGGGGCTGACCTATCACGGTCACGTGACCACTGCGGGACGGCACGGGAAGTTCGGCACGCTGTTGATCGACCCCAGCGACGTCACGATTTTCAATCTCAACGACACTTCGGGGACTGTTCCCGGGGGCACGACCGGTGCAGGCAGCGCGCCGATTTATGACCCGACCACGGGTACGTCGTTTATCCTGAATACCGACATCGACAACGCGCTCCGCACCAATAACGTGGTCATCAACACCGGCAGCACGACCGATGGTCTGCCCGGTGCCGGCAACATCCATTTCGGCACCAACAGCGGCAGCGCTTCAGGATCGAACTCGGCTCCGATCTATTGGAACGCCAACACAACCTTGACCCTCAACGCGATCGGCGTCATCGACACGATCGGTGGCAATCCGGGTTCGGATACCAATGTAAGCGGCGCAACGGCGTCCGGCGCATCGGCGGCGGCACTGGCCGGGATTCTGATCGATGCGGCCGGTGGCGGTTCGATCGTGCTGAATGCGGGCTTGGATCCAACGCACAACCCGACGCCGATTACGGGCACGGCCATCACGATCAGCGCCAACATTCAGGCCACAACCGGGACGATCACCCTTTCCTCGGCGACTCCTGGAACGCTTATCCAGGATTCGGGTACTATCGAAACCACGACCGGCCTGATCACCCTCCAGGCGGACGAGGTTCGCTTGGGCGCCGGCCATACCTATATCGGCAACGTCATCACCAACGGCAATGTGCTGATCACGCCGGCGACAGCCGGCGCCGTGCTGATCGGCAATAACAATAACGGCGGCGGTTCCGCGGCACAGCCCGACGACGACACCGCCAATACGGCGTTGATCAACAACGATTCCATCGCTCGCATTCAGGCCAAAACGCTGGTTCTGGGCGGCACCAACGTTACCGACCTGACCATCGGCAGCCCGGCCGGTATCGATACGACGCAGAACAACTATGTCGGCATCAATGCCGGCCAGGTTGCGAATCTGGAATTCCTGACCGGGACCACCGGCTCGGTCACCCAGGATGCTCGCACGCCGATTTTTGTCGGGGACGGTACCGGCGGCCTGGCGATCGTGACCGGCGGCAACATCTTCATGCCCGACTTCAATAACGGCTTCGGCAAGCTGGCGATCGATCAAACCGGCGGGGCGGGTACGCTGGTGGCGATCCAGACCAGCAGCCCGGCCGGCGACAACACGGGCACGCTGACGATCGGGACCGTCAGCGGCCTTACCGGGGCCGGTGTTGCCGGGAATATTTCCGGCATCGACGCGCCGAATTCCACCGTCACGATCATGAATGTCGGCACGACGACTCAGGATACGTCGTCCGCTGCCAACGCCGTCGTTGCGAACAACCTGGTTCTGGAGGGCGGGGCCGCCGGTCCCTACGACACGTCATTGACACTGACGGACGCCACCTTCGAGACCTATACGGGTCCGTTCACCGGCGCCTATTCTTTGAACAATACGTCGAATTCGATCACCCGCGTCGCGGGCAGCGTCTCCTCGCTCAGCCTGACAAATAACGGCGCGTTGATCGTGGCGACCTTGTCGGATCACCTGAACACGGCGACTGCCGCGACGGGCAACGGCAATCCGATGGCGGCCACATCGTTCGCCGGCATCGTCGGTACCGGCAACATTGCCATCACCGCCAACGGCAAGTTTACGATCGCTTCCGGTGCGCCGATCTCCACGACCGGCGGCAATGTGACAATCGAGGCCGGCTCGCCGGATCAGGGTGCGGTCGCGGCGAACACCGGCTTCGTCAATAACGATGCTACCGGCATCAGCGTCACCGGCGGGGGCTTCTGGCGCATCTATTCGCAGGATCCGCGTAACGACAGCTACGGCGCCCTGGCCGGCACCGTCGGATCGCCGAATTATGCCTTCGTCCAGTACGGCGCCGCGAACTCGTATGGCGATCCGTCGGCGGCGGGTAGCGGCACATTGCTTTCTCCCTCGCCCTTCGCGAATGCCGACAGTGTCCTGGCCGGCAATTACACCGGCAACGGCAATGGGTTCCTCTATACCGTCAAACCGACGGTGTCGGAGAGCCTGACGCGTGCCTTCAATAAGATTTACGACGCGACGACCGGCGTCGTGCCGACACTGAGCGGGACCGACTATTCGACGGTCTCCGGCACTATCAATGGCGACGTCGTCGTGCTGTCGCATCCGACTTCCGCCAACTACGATACAAAGGATGTCGGCACCAGCAAGACCGTCACCACATCCGGCATTACCGCGGTTTCGGAGACCGACTCCCTGGGCGTCACAGTCTTCGGTTATACGGTCACGACATCGGCCACCGGCACGGGCAAGATCACGCCGAAGGCGCTGACCTTCTCGGGCCTGGGCGCGAGCAACAAGATTTATGACGCGACAACGATCGCCCAGCTGACCGGAACGGCTGCGCTGCTGGGGTCGGAGGCGGTGGGTGCCGGCACCAGCGGTGACGGCAAGTGGTATGCCGGCGACGGCATCGGCCTGTCGGCGGGCTCGGCGACAGGTGCATTCAGCCAGAAGGACGTCGCCAACCATCTGTCGGTTACGGTCAGCGGCGTTTCGCTGACCGGCAACGGCCTAGGCGATTACACGCTGACGCCGCTGGTTGGATTGACCGCGAACATCACGCCGAAAGCGCTGACGTTCTCGGGTCTGACGGCAGCCAACAAGATCTACGACGCGACGACGGTTGCCCAGTTGACCGGGACGGCTGCGCTGCTCGGGTCGGAGGCAGTGGGGGCCGGCACCAGCGGGGATGGCAAGTGGTATGCCGGCGACGGCATCGGCCTGTCGGCGGGCTCGGCTACAGGTACGTTCAGCCAGAAGGACGTCGCCAACCATCTGTCGGTTACGGTCAGCGGCGTTTCACTGACCGGCAACGGCCTGGGCGATTATACGCTGACGCCGTTGGTTGGGCTGACCGCGAACATCACGCCGAAGGCGTTGACGATCACGGGTCTGACGGCAGCCAACAAGATCTACGACGCGACGACGGTTGCTCAGTTGACCGGGACGGCGGCGCTGCTGGGATCGGAGGCGGTCGGTGCCGGCACCAGCGGTGACGGCAAGTGGTATGCCGGCGACGGCATCGGCCTGTCGGCCGGCTCGGCGACAGGTACGTTCTCCCAAAAGGACGTTGGTAACAATATCGGGGTCACCGTCAGCGGTGTTTCGCTGACCGGCAACGGGCTGGGCGATTATACGCTCAATGTTTTGACCAGCGTGACTGCGAACATCACGCCGAAGGCGCTGACCTTCTCGGGCCTGAGCGCAAGCAACAAGATCTATGACGCGACAACGATCGCCCAACTGACTGGAACGGCTGCGCTCCTGGGGTCGGAGGCGGTCGGCGCCGGCACCAGCGGTGACGGCAAGTGGTATGTCGGTGACGGCATCGGCCTGTCGGCGGGCTCGGCGACGGGTACGTTCAGCCAGAAGGATGTCGGTAACAGTCTCGGTGTCACGGTCAGCGGCGTTTCGCTGACGGGTAACGGCCTGGGCGATTACACGCTGACGCCGCTGGTTGGACTGACCGCAAACATCACGCCGAAGGCGCTGACGTTCTCGGGCCTGAGCGCGAGCAACAAGATCTATGACGCGACAACGATCGCCCAACTGACCGGGACGGCTGCGCTCCTGGGATCGGAGGCGGTGGGCGCCGGCACCAGCAGTGACGGCAAGTGGTATGCCGGCGACGGCATCGGCCTGTCGGCGGGCTCGGCGACGGGTACGTTCAGCCAGAAGGACGTCGGTAACAGTCTCGGGGTCACGGTCAGCGGCGTTTCGCTGACGGGCAACGGCCTGGGCGATTACACGCTGACGCCATTGGTTGGGCTGACCGCGAACATCACGCCGAAGGCGTTGACGATCACGGGTCTGACGGCAGCCAACAAGATCTACGACGCGACGACGGTTGCTCAGTTGACCGGGACGGCGGCGCTGCTGGGTTCGGAGGCGGTCGGCGCCGGCACCAGCGGTGACGGCAAGTGGTATGCCGGTGACGGCATCGGCCTGTCGGCGGGCTCGGCGACGGGTACGTTCAGCCAGAAAGATGTTGGTAACAATATCGGCGTTACGGTCAGTGGCGTTTCGCTGACCGGCAACGGGCTGGGCGATTATACGCTCAATGTTTTGACCAGCGTGACTGCGAACATCACGCCGAAGGCGCTGACCTTCTCGGGCCTGAGCGCAAGCAACAAGATTTATGACGCGACAACAGTCGCCCAACTGACCGGAACGGCTGCGCTGCTGGGATCGGAGGCGGTGGGTGCCGGCACCAGCAGTGACGGCAAGTGGTATGCCGGCGACGGCATCGGCCTGTCGGCGGGCTCGGCGACAGGTACGTTCAGCCAGAAGGACGTCGGTAATAATATCGGGGTCACGGTCAGCGGCGTTTCGCTGACGGCTAACGGTCTGGGCGATTACACGCTGACGCCGCTGGTTGGACTGACCGCAAACATCACGCCGAAGGCGCTGACGTTCTCGGGCCTGAGCGCGAGCAACAAGATTTATGACGCGACAACGATCGCCCAACTGACCGGGACGGCTGCGCTCCTGGGATCGGAGGCGGTGGGCGCCGGCACCAGCGGTGACGGCAAGTGGTATGCCGGCGACGGCATCGGCCTGTCGGCCGGCTCGGCGACCGGTGCATTCAGCCAGAAGGACGTCGCCAACCATCTGTCGGTTACGGTCAGCGGCGTTTCGCTGACCGGCAACGGCCTAGGCGATTACACGCTGACGCCGTTGACCTCGCTGACGGCCAACATCACACCGAAGGCGCTAAGCTTTTCCGGCCTGACGGCAAACAATAAGATCTATGACGCGACGACGCTTGCCCAGCTGACCGGGACGGCTGCGCTGCTCGGGTCGGAGGCAATGGGGGCCGGCACCAGCGGGGATGGCAAGTGGTATGCCGGCGACGGCATCGGCCTGTCGGCGGGCTCGGCTACAGGTACGTTCAGCCAGAAGGACGTCGCCAACCATCTCGGCGTTACGGTCAGCGGCGTTTCACTGACCGGCAACGGCCTGGGCGATTATACGCTGACGCCGTTGGTTGGGCTGACCGCGAACATCACGCCGAAAGCGCTGAGCTTCGACGGGCTCGCCGCCCAGAGCAAGGTCTATGACGGCAACGCCGTCGCGGCCCTTATCGGTACGGCAGCGCTCTTGGGGTCGGAGGCCGCGGGTGCTGGCACCAGCGGGGATGGCAAGTGGTATGCCGGCGACGGCATCGGCCTGACCGGCACCGCCGGCGGTACCTTCAGCCAGAAAGATGTCGGCAACCATCTGTCGGTTTCAGTGAGCGGCATCTCACTGACCGGCAATACCAAGGGCGACTACACGCTGACGCCGTTGACGACGCTGACGGCCAACATCACGCCGAAGGCGCTGACCGTCACGGGTGAAAAGGTCTATGACGGCAATACCGGCTTCAGCACCGGGGAGCTCGACATTACCGGTGGCATCGCGGGTGAGACCGTGACGCTGACCGGCGGCACCGGCACATCGTCCAGTCCCAACGTGGCGGTCTATAACACCGGCACGCTTGGCGGCCTGACGATCCACGTTACCGGCGGTTTGGCCTCCAACTACAAGTTGCCCGGTCACGGGAAATTGGTAATCACCCCGAAGACGCTGAACATCACGGCCGACGACGAGACGAAGACCTATGGCGACACCTATAGCTGGAACGGTACGGAGTTCACGGTTTCTGGCCTTGTGACCGGAACCGGCGACTCGGTCACCGCCGCGTCGTTCAACAGCCTCGGCGCGCCGTCCACCGCCAATGTCGGCAACTACAACATCAACGTGTCCAACGCCCATGGCCATGGGCTCGGCAACTATACGCTGGTCTATCACACCGGCACGCTGACCATCGATCCGCGCTCCATCGGCGTTTCAATCATCGTCAAAGGCACGCGTGTCTATGACGGTACGCCGGATGCGGACGGGTCGATCCTGACGATCACCAATCTTGCCAACGGCGACCATGTCGGCCTGGCGGGCACCGGTATCGCGACCAGCAGCGATGTCGGCACCTGGAGACTGAAGACCAGCGGCGGCAAGCTTGTCGGCCTGACGCTGACCGGTGCGGACAAGAACAACTATACGACCCAGGGCGGTAAGGGCACGCTCACCATCACACCGTTGCCAGTCGTCCTGACCGGTACGCGCGTCTATGACGGTGGCACCGACGGCAATGGGTCGATCCTGTCGGTCACCAACGCCATCGGCGGCGATACCGTCAATGTGTCGGGCGGCACCAGCACGGTTTCCAGCAAGCATGTCGGCGATCGGACGATCGTCGATTTCGGTACATTGACCTTGGGTAACAATTCCAAGGGCGATTACACGCTGGTCGGCGCGAAGGGCGACGTCGTCATCACGCCGCTGCCCGTCGTCCTGCTCGGCACCCGTCTGTATGACGGTGGAACCGACGGGGATGGCGGTATCCTGGGCGTCACCAACGCCATCGGCGGCGACACGGTCGATATCTCGGGCGGCACCAGCACGATCTCCACCAAGAACGTGGGCCACGATCCGATCGTCGATTTCGGCACGCTGACACTGGGCAACAATCCGAACGGCGACTACACGCTGGTCGGCGCGAAAGGTACGGTCATCGTGACGCCGTTGCCGGTGACGGTTACCGGCAGCCGAGAGTTTGACGGCAATAAGGATGCCGACGGCGATATCCTGACGGTTGCCAACGGGGTGCTCCCAGGCGATGGCGTCGACGTTGCCGGCGGCACCGGCACGCTGATCTTGCCCGGCCCGGGCAACGAAGCCATCGTGGATATCGGCACCCTGACGCTGGGTGGGGCGGACGCCCGAAATTACTATATCAAGAGCGGGGTCGTGCGGATTACGCAGAACGTCACGCCGCCGCCCTTTGTCCCCCCGCCGGAAAATCCGACCGCCAGCAACACGGCATACGATAACGGCATCGAGCAGTTGCAGCCGAAGCAGAACGGCATTGTTACCGGCACGATCGCGACGAACGACGGCGAAGTGGAAGGGCCCGATACGCAGCTTGGCTGTACGCTGGGCGATACCGGGTGCTTGCAGAACGGCGTCGGAACCGACTCATCCCAGAAGCCGGCCAACTAGTGGCCGGCGACCGGACTGCGACACAAAGTGGAATACAGAAAAATTATTTATCTATAAATAATTGTGAACACTTTGTAATGTTCAAACATAAAAAGCTGGGTATAGCTGTCAGCATGTTTGCCGGGACCAAAACGATTCGTTCGACTTGCGCTTTCCGCATCATCTTATTGATGGGCGGAATAGCCATTACGCCATCTTATGCCTGGGCACAGGCCACGACATCGACGGCGGCGCCTTTCGCTGCATCGACGGCGGTGCCCGTCACCGGCAGGCACGCCGCGCCGTTGTCGGCGCCGATACAGCCGGGTGGACCGCACCCGTTGCCTGGTGCGCCGCAGCCCGTGCCGAAAATGCCCGATACCGGTTCTGTCACCGGCACTCCGCCTGCCGGCCCGGCAGCCGGCGCCCAGGACAATCGGCCGATCATCGGCAACCTGAAAGGGTTGGTGCTGATCGACAACATCAGCAAAATGAAAAAGAAGGGTGTCAGCGGTTCCGGCATCGTGCCGCAGGATCTGCCGATGCTCGACAACCAGACCGTGAAAGACCGGCTGGCGGCGTTCCTGGGCAAACCCGTTACCCAGGGCACGCTTAAAGAAATCAACCGCGTGATCATCAATTGGTACCGCGAGCAGAAATATCCGTTCGTCGATGTCGCGGCGCCGGCCGGCCAGGATGTCACCAACGGCGTCATCCAGATCGTCGTTATGGAAAGCCATTTCTCAGGCAAGCTGTCGGCGCGCGGCAATAAGTGGTTTTCCAGCGACTTCCTGGTCAGTCAGGTGCGGCTGAAGCCGGGCGACCGAATCAATATCGAGAAGCTGGAAGACGACAAGAACTGGATCAACCAGAACCCGTTCCGCCTGGTGAACATCGTCGCCAACCGTGGCACCGACCCGGCGACGACCGATCTGACAGTCGACACGGTGCAGGAGAAAATCCCGCTTCGCGCCTATGCCGGTTACAACAATTCCGGTCAGCTCGCGCTCGGCCACGACCGCTGGGAATTTGGTTTCACCTGGGGCAATGCCCTGTGGCTGGACGACCAGTTCTCGTATCAGCTGTCGACCAGCAACGATTTCTGGCACAATCGCGAACAGTTCTTCGGCAAGGAAGACCGCCCGTCTTTGTCGGCCACACGATCAGTTATGAAATCGCGACCGGCTGGCGCGACAAGATCACGATCTATGGGTCGTACCTGGAATCCTCGCCGCTGCTGGGGCCGTTCTTGGGCTTTGCCGGTACCGACGCGTCGGCCGGCATCCGCTATACCACCAAGCTGCCGTCGACCCGCAAGTTCGACGAGAAGATTTCCGGCGGCTGGGAGTTCAAGACCAGCAACAACAACCTGGAATTCGGTGGCCTCCAGGTTTCGAACTACACGACCGAGGTCGCGCAGTTCTTCCTGGAATATGATGCAACCAACCGAGACGATTACGGCCAGACCGACCTCACCAATACCTTGGTGCTCAGCCCCGGCGGGATGACCGACGGCAACAACGACAGGCTGTATGCGCTGCAGACCTGCGGCACACTTAAATGCCCTGGCGGGCCACATGCGAATTATGTCTACGACCATGTCGTGCTGACCCGCGTCACCGGGCTGCCGCAAGGCCAGCCGACGGCGAACGCGCTCGGCTGGTTCGGCGGCGTGACCTCGATCACGCGCCTGGTCGCGCAGATTTCCAACGGCAACCTGATCCCCAGCGAACAGATGGGCATCGGCGGCGTTGACACCGTCCGCGGTTACGACGACCGCGTGGCGAACGCTTCGGAAGGCGTCTTCGCCAGCGAGGAATTGCGGACGCCCGGCTTCAGCCTGGCCAACATGCTGCTGCACACGAACAGCCCGTGGAACGACCTGACCCAGCTTGGCGTCTTCTACGATTACGGCAGCGTGTTCGACGCCGACACACGCGGCTCGGTCGAGCTGGAGAGCGTGGGCCTCGGCTTCCACCTGTTGTCGGGGCCGGACCAGAATGTCCGTATCGACCTGAATTACGGCTGGCAGTTGCGTAAGCTGCCAGGAACGTCCGACCACAGCCAGTTCGGTCACGTCGCGGTCGTCATCGCCAACTGACGCTGGGCCGTTAGGCCGGACTTACGGCTTGCGGTCACGCGTTCTGTCGACCAAGATTCGCATCCTATGATGCCTTGAGTCGGAGAGACCCCGTGGTCCGTTCGGTCGCGCGGATTGCGCTTGCCATAACCTTGTTTGCCGCGATCCCTGCGATGCAGGCCTCCGCCGACCCCACCGGATCACAAACGGCCGCGTCCGCCAAGAAACCTGTCGTCAAAGCCGGCAAGAACGCCAAGCGGGCCAAGAAACCCCCCGCCGTCGTGGCAAAGCCGGCTCCACCGCCGCCGGTCGCCGTCGCGCCCGCGCCGCCGCCTGCCGCGCCGGCCGAGGCGCCGAAGCCGCCCGACCCGAAGCAGGCGATTCACTTCGCCTCATTGCGCGCGGAAAAGGTCAATCTGCGCAGCGGGCCCAGCGCCGATTTTCCGATCCAGTGGGTCTATGTTCGCCGCGGGCTGCCTGTCGAGGTGGTCGCCAGTTTCGATATCTGGCGCAAAATCCGCGACAGCGAGGGCACCGAGGGCTGGGTCAACCAGCAGATGCTGACCGGTCACCGCAGCGTGCTGGTCTCGGGCAGCGTGCGCGACCTGCGTCACGAGCCGAAGCCGGACGCCGACATTGTCGCAAAGTTGGAAGTCGGTGTCGTTGCCGCGATCTCGAAATGCGACCCCGTCTGGTGCGAGGTCAAAGCCGGGGGCTATAAAGGCTGGCTGATGCGCGATGAAGTCTGGGGGCTGGAGTCCGGCGAAGTCATCGAATAGCTCCGGTCAGGTGACGTCGAGCCGCAGGCGGCTGAGCCGTGAGGTCTGGATACGCCAGGCGCCGTCGATCTTCCGGTAGGTCTCGTGATAGTGGCCATACCCATGCAGGGTTTTCACGGGTCCCCCCTCCGGCCAGCGCAGTACATCCTCCATCGCCCAGATACCACGCGCCGTGGTCTCGTCGATGATCTCGATCTCCGGCATATGGCCGTGATGCACCGTTACCAGGTCATGGACGGCGTTGCGGATGAACGCGCCGACAGTCTCACCGCCTTTGACCAATCCCTCCGCCGCCTTGCTTTTGTCGGCCGCCTCGCCTTGCATATCCAGTTCGGCATCCGGTGCGAACACGGCGGTCAACCCCTCCCAATCCTTGGTATCCATTGACCGGAAATAGCGGGCTTTCAGCTGCTTGATCTCTTCGATCGCGGTCAGGCGTTCCAAATCCGATAACATGATACGGCAGTTCCTTTTGGGGGCTGGCAGTTCGGGGCACGAACGAATAGTTTGCGCCAGAAGAATTCGTTCGGGAAGGACATCTCATGGCTGCGAAGCCCCGCAAGGTCATCATCACCTGCGCCGTCACCGGCTCCATCCATACGCCCAGCATGACGCCGCATCTGCCGATCACGCCGAATGAGATCGCCGACGGCGCCATCGGCGCGTGGGAGGCTGGGGCCTCGATCCTCCATCTGCATGTGCGCGATCCGTCGAACGGCAAGCCGTCGCCCGATCCGAAACTGTTCATGGAATTCCTGCCGCGCGTGAAGCAGGCGACCGACGCGGTCATCAACATCACCACCGGCGGTGGCCACGGCATGAGCCTGGACGAGCGGATCGCGGCGGCGATGGCGACCAAGCCGGAGATGGCGTCGCTGAACATGGGCTCGATGAATTTCGGCCTGTTCCCGGCGCTGGATAAGCCGCGCGACTGGAAATATGAGTGGGAGCCGGCCTATCTGGAAATGACGCGGGACTTCATCTTCCGCAACACATTCAAGGATATCGAATATGTGCTGAAAACCCTGGGGGAGGGTTGCGGCACGAAGTTCGAATTCGAATGCTACGACATCGGCCATCTCTACAACCTGGCCCATTTCCTGGATCGCGGGCTGGTGAAAGGGCCGCTGTTCATCCAGTCGATCTTCGGCATCCTGGGCGGCATCGGCGCCGATGTGGAGAACCTCGCCCACATGCGGCGCATCGCCGACAAATTGTTCGGCGACCAATATCAATGGTCGGTTCTGGCCGCCGGTCGCCACCAGATGGGTTTCGTGACACAAGCCGCGCTGATGGGCGGCAATGTCCGCGTCGGCCTGGAAGACAGCATCTATATCGGCAAGGGTACGCTGGCCGAGAGCAATGCCCAGCAGGTCGGCAAGATCCGCCGCATCCTGGAGGATTTGAGCCTTGAGATCGCGACGCCGGCCGAGGCGCGTGAATATCTCGGCCTCAAGGGCGCCGATCAGGTCGGATTCTAAGCAAAAAGAGAAGGTACAGG
The DNA here is from genome assembly GCA_965276835.1 of Alphaproteobacteria bacterium. Taxonomy (GTDB): domain Bacteria; phylum Pseudomonadota; class Alphaproteobacteria; order BOG-932; family Roseiterribacteraceae; genus BOG-932. Next base: position 3,289,577 of record OZ255631.1, on the reverse strand, counting down.
GACAATGGCTGGTCTTTATTTCGACGAGTTGGAAATCGGGCGGAAATTCGTCCACGACATTCGCCGCACGGTGACGGAAACGGACAACCTGCTGTTCACCACGCTGACGCACAACCCGCAGCCGCTGCATCTCGATATTGAGTTCTGTAAGGAAAACAGCGAATTCGGTGAGATCCTGGTCAACAGCATCTTCACCTTCGGCCTGATGATCGGCGTCTCGGTCGGCGACACCACGCTGGGCACCACTGTCGCCAATCTGGGCATGGACGGGGTGAAGTTCCCCAAGCCGGTGCGTATCGGCGACACGCTGCGCAGCGAGACGGTCGTTCTGGAAAAGCGCGAAAGCAAAAGCCGCCCGAATGACGGCATCGTCGTGTTCGAACATCGCAGCTTTAACCAGAAGGGCGAGGAAGTGGCCTATTGCCGCCGTTCGGCGTTGATGAAGAAGAAGCCGGCATGATCCCGCGCTCCCTGCTGTTCGCCCCGGGCGACAGCGACCGCAAGATGGAAAAGGCGGCCGCCTCCGGCGCCGACCTGGTACTGATCGACCTTGAGGATTCGGTGTCGGCGGAACGCAAGCCGGTCGCCCGCGAGGCGGCGCAGGCGTTCCTGAAGGCCAACCCGGACCGTTCGAAATGCCAGCTGTGGGTGCGGATCAATCCGATCTCCGAACCGCTGGGTTTGCCCGATCTGGCCGGCATCATCGCCGGCAAGCCGGACGGCATCATGCTGCCCAAGCCGGATTCGGGCGCTGACGTGACGAAGCTTTGTCATTACCTGTCCGCGCTGGAGGCAGCGCACGGGTTGGAGCAGGGTTCGACGAAGATCGTCCCGGTGGCGACCGAAACCGCGAAATCGATGTTCGCCCTCAATAGCTATGCCGGCGCCAGCCAGCGCATGACTCTGATGACCTGGGGCGCGGAGGATATCGCCGCCGTGGTCGGCGCCAGCGCCAACCGCGACGCCGACGGCAGATACGATCCGCTCTATGAGTTGGCGCGGACGCTCTGCCTCGCCGGTGCGGCTGCGGCCGAGGCGGCGGCGATCGACACGGTCTATGTCAATTTCCGCAATCCCGCAGGCCTGGAAGAAGAATGCCAGCGGGTCCGCCGCGCCGGTTTCCAGGGTAAGATCGCGATCCACCCGGACCAGATCGCGATCATCAACGCGGCCTTCACGCCGACGCCGGCGGAGATCGCGCATGCGGAAAAGATCATCCACGCCTTCGATTCCAACCCGGCCCTCGGCACGGTCGGCATCGACGGCAAAATGTACGACATGCCGCATTTGAAGCTGGCGCGGAAGGTCAAGGCGGCGGCCGACAGGCTCGGGGTTAATTCATAGGATGAAGCTCCTTCCCGTCATGGCCGGGCTTGACCCGGCCATCCACGCGGTTCCACGAAGCGCGGACACATGACGTGGATGCCCGGGTCAAGCCCGGGCATGACGATGAAATGGGACAATGCGAGCAAGAGAACTTTAACGGTCTACCAAGGAGGAAACGATGGCATTCAGCGGTCACAAGATTTTGGTCACCGGCCCCACGGGGCAGGTCGGTTTCGTCGTCGCCAAGGCGTTGGCGAAACAGGGTAACGAGGTATGGGGCGTCGCCCGTTTCTCAGACGCGGAGAAGAAGAAGTCGCTTGAGGCCGCCGGCGTGAAATGCGTCGCCGCCGACCTTGAGAAGGGCGATTTCTCGGCGATTCCGAAGGATTTCGACTATGTCGTCCATCTGGGCGTGTTTCGCGCGGCGGGTGACGATTTCGACCTGGATTTCCGCAACAACGCGGAAGGCACCGGCCTCTTGATGAGCCACTGCCGTACGGCCAAGGGCTTTCTGGCGTGCTCGACCACCGGCGTCTATCAGGCGGCCGGCCACAACCTGCTGAAGGAAACCAGCGAGCTAGGCGACAATCACCGCGCGATGATGACGACCTATAGCATCACCAAGATCGCGGTTGAGGCGGTGGTGCGGTTCGCCGCCCGCGAATTCAACCTGCCGACCGTCATCCCGCGGCTCTGCGTTCCCTACGGCGACAATGGCGGCTGGCCTTATTATCACCTGCTGGCGATGAAGGGCGGCCACGCGATCCAGCTGCATCCCGACAAGCCGTCCGAATATTCTCTGATCCACGAGGACGACATCGTCGCCAGTATCCCGGACCTGCTGAAGGCGGCGTCGGTGCCGGCCAACATCGTCAACTGGGGCGGCGGGGAAACCGTCGCGATCGAGGATTGGACCGCCTATCTGGGTGAACTCACCGGCACCAAGCCGATCCTGGAATACACCGACAAGGGGCCGCTCGAGAGCGTCAAGGTCGACACCACCAAGCTGTTCGGCATCACCCCGCCGTTCAAGACCAAGTGGCAGGACGGCATGCGCCGCCTGGTCGCCGCCAAGCATCCGGATTGGCTGGTCTGATAGACGCCGTGGCACGTGACGGGCGCATACCCGTCACGCTGCTGACCGGCTATCTTGGCAGCGGCAAGACCACGCTTTTGAACCGGCTGCTGCGGTCGCCGCAGGCCGCGAAAACCGCCGTCGTCGTCAATGAATTCGGCGAAATCGGGATCGACCACGACCTGATCGAGGCCGGCTCCGAAAATCTGGTCAACCTGCCGGGCGGCTGTATCTGCTGTTCGGTGCGCAGCGATCTGGCCGATACGCTGCGCAGCCTCTTCCAACGTCGGGTGCGCAGGCAGGTCGGCGAATTCGACCGGGTGATCATCGAAACCACCGGTTTGGCCGAACCGGCGCCGATTCTGCAGACATTGATGACCGACCCGATAGTGTCCGCACGCTTTCGGCTGGACGGCGTGATCGCGACGGTGGATGCGGTGAACGGCTGGGATACGCTGGACCGTGAGCATCAGGCGCGCGATCAAGCCGCAATTGCGGACCGGCTGCTGCTGACCAAGACTGATCTGACCGACAAGGCGATTGCCGATCGTTTGGCGGCCCGCTTGCGCGCGCTAAACCCGTTGGCTTCGATTGTCCGGCTTCCCGGCGATTTCGATGCCGGATCGTTGATTGAAATCGACGCCGCGGATCGCGGGACGGTGGTCGCCGACGCTCAAATTCATCACAATCATGACGACATCCAATCGTTCTGTCTGATCGGCGATCGTCCCATTCCGCCGGCCCGTTTCGCGGAATTGACGATGGACTTGATAAGCCGCAAGGGTTCGAATCTGCTGCGGGTCAAAGGATTGGTGAATGTCGCCGGTGAGACTGGACCCGTGGTCGTTCACGGCGTCCAGCATGTTTTCCACCCGCCGGTTACACTGCCGGCATGGCCCAGCGAAGACCGGCGTACCCGGATCGTTGTCATCGGCCGCGATCTGGACGAACAGGCGATCCGCAAGCAAGCAGGAATAGGGGAAGGCAATGAGTAAGGGAAAACTGGACGGCAAGGTCGCAATCGTCACCGGCTCCGGGCAGGGCGCCGGAATGGGCGCGGCCTTGGCGATGTCGGCTGAGGGCGCGGCCGTCGTGCTGTTCGGGCGAACCCTGTCCAAGGTCGAAAAGGTGGCAGCGGAGATTGCCGTGCGTGGCGGCAGGGCTGTCGCCTTCGGCGGCGACGTCACGCGTGAGGCGGATATCGCTGCCTGCATAGACCTCACGCTCAAAACCTATGGGCGGATCGACATATTGGTGAACGCGGCGCAATCGCCCGAGATGCGGATGGCGAAGCTGCTCGACATCAGCCGCGAGGATATTTTCGAGCTCTGGAATTCCGGCGCCGCGGCGACGCTCATTTTCATGCGAGCGGTACACCCGCACATGCTGAAGGCCGGCGGCGGCTCGATTATCAATTTCGGCAGCGGCGCCCAGTACGGGCCGGCGCATTACGGCGTCTATGCCGGGGTCAAGGCGGCGATCGAAAAGATCAGCCGCGCCGCGGCGATGGAGTGGGCGCGCGACGGCATCCGGGTGAACACGGTCGTGCCGATGGTGAATTCCCCAGCCAACGACGCCGACCCGACAAGCAATGAAACCCTGACGCGTATCATCCCGCTGCGCCGCATCGGCGACCCCGAACACGATATCGGTCGCCCCATCGCCTTCCTGGCGAGTGAGGAAAGCGCGTACATTACGGGATCGGTGCTGATGCTGGACGGTGGGCTTAGTTATTTGAGCTGAACGTGCGTTTGTAGGGTGGGTTAGCGTCAGCGTAACCCACCAGCCGCGCTTGGCGCGGCCATCGCTCGAATGCCGGCGTTGCCGGCTTGGTGGGTTACGCCTCCGGCTAACCCACCCTACAAAGTTAAGCCTTTTGGGCTTTCACGAGATACTCCACCCGCAACTCCCGCTTCAGCACCTTGCCGGCGGCCGACAGCGGCAGCGGTTCTTCGCGGATATCCACGCTGCGTGGGCATTTGTAATGCGCGATCTTCGCGCGGCAGTGGGCAACGATATCTGCGGCCGAAACCGTCTGACCGGGATGCAGGATGACGATGGCATGGACCGTTTCGATCCATTCCTCGTGCGGGATGCCGATCACCGCGCAGGACTGTACCGCCGGATGCTGGGCAATGACGTTTTCGACCTCGACGGAATAGATGTTCTCCCCGCCCGAGATGATCATGTCCTTCACGCGGTCGACGATATAGACGAAGCCGTCTTCGTCCATGAAGCCGCCGTCGCCGGTGTGCATCCAGCCGCCTTTCAGCGCCTTCTCGGTCTCCTCCGGCCAGTTCCAATAACCCATCATCAGGTTAGGGCCGCGCATCAAAAGCTGCCCGATGGTGCGGCGTGGGACCTCGTTGTCGTCTTCGTCGCAAATGATGATCTCAACACCGGGGATCGCGCGGCCGGCGGCCTTGTGACGGCCCTTGGCGCGGTTCTCGCCGATCAAATTCTCGTGGCGCAGGCATGCGGCCAGCGGCGACAGTTCGGTCATGCCATAGCATTGGACGAACTTGGTCTGCGGCAATGAGGCCACGGCTTTGTTCAGCAGCGATTCGGTGATCGGCGACGCGCCGTAAAGGCACTGCCTGAAAGACGAGGTGTCGTATTCGGCGAATTTCGGATGCTCGACCAGCCGCTGGATCATGGTCGGCACCAGCAGGCTTTCGGTCACGCCCTCTTTCTCGATCGCCTTCAGAACCTCCTCGGCATCGAAACCTGGCATCAGCACGGTCGTCGCGCCGCTGGCCATGCAGGAGACGAACGGCCAGATGCCGCCGGTGTGGAACATCGGCATCGCGGTCATATAGATCGCGTTCTCGGTGAACAGTCCGTCCGCCAGGCTGGCGATGCCGCAGGCGACCGAGTTGGCGTGGGAGAGCATCACGCCCTTCGACCTGCCGGTGGTGCCGCCGGTATAGTTGATGGTGAACAGGTCCTGCCGCGTGCGGCCCACATCCGGCGCTGGTTCGGATGTGGCGATCAGGTTTTCGTAACCGATCATCCCGTCAGGGCAGGCGCCTTCGCCGGCATAGATCGTCGTGATGCCCAGTTCCGCCGCCAGCTCCAGCCCGATCTTCAAATTGCCGTCATCCAGCAGCAGCAGCTTCGGCGCGGATTCGCGCACGGCGTCGCGCAGCTCGTTGATGTTCCAGCGGAAGTTCAGGCCGACGATCACGCCGCCGATCCACGGCGTGGCGATCAGCGTTTCGGAATAGCGGTCGTTATTGTCCATGATCGCCGCGACCCGGTCATCCGGTCCGACGCCCAAGCCGGCGAAGCCGCCGGCCAGCCGGGTTATGCGGGCGTGGAATTCGCCCCAGGTCTGGCGGCGGTCGCCAAAGATCAGCGCGGTGTGGTTTGCGCGGGTCTCGACCGCCCGCCGCAACAAATACGAAATACCCATCGAACCCGTGAACTCCCCGTCTTCGGTCCCTGTGACGCCGCGATTACTTCAACAATTCGCCGGCGATGATCAGCTTGCGCACCTCGGTCGTACCCGCGCCGATCTCCAGCAGCTTGGTGGCGCGAAACAGCCGGTTGATCTCCGATTCCCAGATATAGCCATATCCGCCGAAAATCTGCACCGCCTCGTCCAGAACCTTGTTCATCGTCTCGGCGGTATACATGACCGACGCGGCGGTCAGCGCATGGATCTGCCCGCGCCCGCCTTCGCCGCTCTCAATCGCGTTGGCCGCCGACAACACGCGGTAATTGAAGGTGCGCATCGTCTCAACCCAGACATAGATGTCGGCCAGCTTCGACTTGATCATCTGGAAATCGCCGATCGGCTTGCCGAACTGCACGCGGGTCTTGGCGTAATCGATGCAAAGATCCAAAGCGCGCTCGGCGATGCCCAGGCAAATCGGCGAGATCATGGCGCGCTCCAAATCCAGCCCGCTCATGACGATGGAGACGCCCTTGTTCTCCTCCCCCACCAGATTGGCGGCCGGCACTCGGCATTCGTCGAACACCAGCTCGCCGGTCTGGCTGCCGCGAAAGCCCATCTTGACCAGCTTCTGCGCCACCCGGAAGCCGGGCATGTCCTTCTCGATGATGAAGGCGGAGATGCCGTGCGCGCCCTTTTCCGGCGCGGTCTTGGCATAGACCAGCAATATGTCGGCGATCGGGCTGTTGGTGATGAAGATTTTCGACCCGTTCAGCACATATTCGTCGCCCTCCCGCCGCGCGGTGGTGCGCATCGAACCTAAAGCGTCGGACCCTGCGCCCGGCTCGGTCAGGCCCAGCCCGCCGATCAGCTTGCCGCTGCAAAGCCCCGGCAGATATTTCTTCTGCTGCTCCAGGCTCGCGTTGCGGAAAATGTTGTTGGCGCACAGATTCTCATGCGCCACCCACGACAGCCCCAGCGCGTGGTTCCAACGGGAGAATGCCTGCAGTACCAGCCCGCTGGTGAACAGGTCGCTGCCGATGCCGCCCAGTTCCGGCGGCATGGTGATGCCGAAAAACCCATCCTGGCCCAGTTTGCGGAACGCCGCGTCCGGCCAGGATTCATGGTCGTCCATATCCTGCGCCAGCGGGTACAGCTCGTTACGCGCATAGGTGTCGGCCGCGTCCAGCACTTCCTGTTGGTCGGGCGACAATTCGAAATGCGACGTGGCGTTGGGCTGGCTCATCAAACAATCCCCATAGGCGGTTTTTGAGGCCGCCGAATTTACGACGCGAAAATTAGTGAGCCTTCCTCATCATGTCCATCCGCTTGTCGATTGCCTGCCGGTATTGCCATATGCTAACGCCTATCCCGCATAGAGATTTGGCCGAAAACCGGGGAAGCCTTCGATAGTGGACTGGAATGAGTTACGCTCATGAACACGCGCCGTTTCCCGCAGGGCGCCGCCACTTTGGGCCGCCATTCGTGCGGATGCTGACCCTATGACGGTTCCCGCCGCCGTGTCCACGCCCCAGCCGCGCCGCCAGGTTTACCGCCTGCCGCGGGCGCAGCGCATGGCCGACATCATGGAGACGGCGAAGGCCGTGTTCTGTGAAAAAGGCTATAGCGACGCGGTGCTGTCCGACATCGCCGAACGGGCGGGCGTCGTCGAAGGTACGATCTATCGTTATTTCACCGGCAAGCGCGACCTGCTGATCAAGGTGGTCGAGCATTGGTATGAGGACATGCTGTCCGATTACGATCGGCAGCTGCACGGTATCAGGGGTACCTGGAACCGGTTGCGCTTTATGATTTGGCGCCATCTCAGCGTCATCCACAACGACCCGGCGATGTGCCGCCTGATCTTCAACGAACTGCGCTCCGGCCCCGAATATCGGGAGACGGCGGTTTTCGAACTCAACCGCGAATACACCAACCGCACGCTGGCGATCATCCAGGATGCGATGGACAGCGGCGAGTTTCGCGCCGGCATCCCGCTCCGTATCGTGCGTGAGATGATCTATGGCGGAGTCGAGCACCATACCTGGTCCTACCTGCGCGGCGACGGCGATTTCTCGCCCGAGGAAGTGGCGGATGCCATCACCGACATCATCTATCGCGGCCTGGTCCGCTCCGGCGTCGCGCTCGACCGCGGTGAAGAGGCGATCCGTCGCCTGGAAGAAGTTGCTGAACGTTTGGAAAAAGCCGGCGCGGTCGACAACGTTAACCATGCCTCCGGCATGGGGCCGGAACTGTCTTGCACTACTGGGAAAACCACATGTTGAAAAAAGTCCTTGTCGCCAATCGCGGCGAGATCGCCTGCCGGGTGATCCGCACCTGCAAGAAGCTCGGCATCCCAACGGTCGCCGTCTATCACCATGAGGACCGGTTGGCCCCGCATGTGAAGCTGGCGGATACGGCGGTGCAGCTGAAGGGCGATGTACCGACCGCCGCCTATCTCGACCAGGACCAGATCATTGCGATCTGCCAGGCCAACGAGGTCGAGGGCATCCATCCCGGTTACGGCTTCCTGTCGGAAAACGCCGGCTTCGTCGAGAAGGTCACGGCCGCCGGTATCGCCTTCATCGGTCCGGATTCGGTCAGCATGAAACTGATGGGCGACAAGATTCGCTCGCGCGACTTCGCCCGCGACCACGGCGTGCCGGTCGCGCCCAGCGCGATGCAGGATGGCGATTTGGACGACTTCCTGGCCAAGGCGGCCCAGGTCGGCTTTCCGCTGCTGATCAAGGCGTCGGCCGGCGGCGGCGGCAAGGGCATGAAGATCGTCCGCGAGGCGTCCGAACTGAAGGAACAGATCACCACGGCGGCCAGCGAGGCGCAGCGTTATTTCGGCGACAGCCGGGTCTATGCCGAACGGCTGGTCGAGCTGCCGCGCCATATCGAGGTGCAAGTGCTGGGCGACGGCAAAGGCAATGTCGTCCATCTGTTCGAGCGCGAATGCTCGTTGCAGCGCCGCTATCAGAAGATCGTCGAGGAATCGCCGGCGCCGAACCTGCCGAAGGAATTGCGCGACCGCATCTGCAAGGCGGCGGTCGATCTGGCCAAGGCGGCGAACTACAAGAACGCCGGCACGGTCGAGTTCATCCTAGGCGCCGACGGCGCGTTCTATTTCCTGGAAATGAACACCCGCCTGCAGGTCGAGCATCCGATCACCGAGGAGGTTGTCGGCGTCGATCTGGTCGAGGCGCAGCTGAAGGTCGCGTCGGGCGAGGGGCTTCCGTTCAAACAGGAAGACCTGAAGCAGACCGGCTGGTCGATCGAATGCCGCATCAATGCCGAAGAGCCAGAGAAGGACTTCCGCCCGGCTATCGGCCGTATCGCCAAGCTGAACGTGCCGGTGGGTGAGGGCGTCCGCTTCGACGCCGGCATCGTCGAGGGGCAGGCGGTGACGCCGGCCTTCGACTCCATGCTGGCCAAGCTGATCACCTATGGCGCGACCCGCGACGAGGCGGCCAAGAAGATGGAGCAGGCGCTCTCCGATCTGGTGATGCTGGGCGTGCCCAACAACATCGATTATCTGGCCCGCATCATGCGCAACAAGGCATTCCTGTCGGGCAAGCTGCATACGGGCTTCCTGCCACAGGAGGCCGACACGCTGATCGCCCCGGAACCGACCGCCGAAGAATCCATTGCCGCCGTTCTGGCCGCCTCCTTCGTCGACCCCGATTTCCGGCGCATCGCCTTCGACATTCCCGAACCGCACGCCTCCATCGGCTTCTGGCGGAACTGAGGACTACCAATGCCCTATGAAATGCTTCTGAACGAGCAGGACGTCTCGCTCGATATCCTCGCCCGCCGCCCCGACCTTCGCGTCAAAAGCGGCGATCTCGTCCACACCGTGTCCGAGGTGCCGTCAGTCGGCGCCGCGTTCGAGGTCGTGATCGACGGCAAGATCCATACCGGCTGGCGCACCGTCGTCGCCGACGAGGTGTTCGTGCGCATCGGCACGCGCACCTTCGTCGTCGGCTTGCCACAGGCGCAGCTCCGCGCCCATTCCAAGGGCAAGGGCGGCGATGCGCTGCATGCCGACATGCCGGGCACCGTGATTGCCCTCCATACCGGGGCGGGAGCCGAGGTGAAGGCCGGCGACAAGCTGATTACCATCGAGAGCATGAAGCTTCAGGTCGGCTTGGTCGCGCCGCGCGACGGCACGATCGAGGCGATCCATGTTCCCGCCGAAACCGCATTCGACCGTGGCGCGCTGCTGATTTCGTTTGTCCCCGTGGCCGCACCAGACGCACCGCCAGCCAAATCTATTGGGGCTTGATCCGATGACCATCATCAAATCCACGCTCAGCACGAGCTCAGAAGAATTCCGCCAGCGCTATGCTCACAACAAGAAGGCGGTGGCCGAGCTGCGCGAGATGCAGCACGCCGCCCGCATGATCCGGCCGCAGCGCGACCTCGACCGGTTGGCAAAGCAAGGCAAGATGCTGCCGCGCGAACGGCTGGAAAAGCTGCTGGATCCCGGCACGCCGTTCCTCGAATTCTCAACACTGGCCGCCAACCGCGCCTATAACGGCGAATCGCCCAGCGCCTCCTGCATCACAGGCATCGGCACGATTTCCGGCCGCGAGGTCGTCATCCATGCCGACGATTCGTCGGTGAAGGGCGGCGCCTGGTACCCGTTGACGGTGAAGAAGATCGTCCGCGCGCTCGAGATCGCGCTGGAGAACCATCTGCCGATGGTCCATCTGTGCGACAGCGCCGGCGGCCAGCTTCAGCTGCAGTCCGACCTGTTCCCCGACAAGCATCTGGCGGGCCGCATGTTCCGGCACCAGGCGATGATGAGCAAATACGGCATCAAGCAACTGGCCCTGGTCTTCGGCCAGTGCACTGCCGGCGGCGCCTATATCCCGGGCCTGTGCGATTATAACGTCATCGTGCGCGGCACCGGCGCCGTGTTCCTTGGCGGCCCGCCGCTGGTCAAGGCGGCGACCGGGGCGATCGTGACATCGGAAGAGCTGGGCGGCTGCGACATGCACACCCAGATCTCCGGCACCTGCGACTATCCCGCCGACACCGAGGACGATGCGATCCGCATCGGCCGCGACATCGTCGCCCAATGGGAGATGCCGAAGAAATGGTCGATCCAGCAGGCCGTGCCCGAAGCGCCGCTTTACGACCCGGACGAGCTTTACGGCATCATTCCGGACGACATCAAAAAAGGCTTCGAGATGCGCGAGGTCATCGCCCGCATCGTCGACGGCAGCCGCTTCCACGAATACCAGCCGGCCTATGGCAACACGTTGGTCTGCGGCTACGCCAATATCTGGGGCTACAAGGTCGGCATCCTCGCCAATAACGGCATCCTGTTCAACGACAGCTCCCTCAAGGCCGCACATTTCATGGAGCTGTGCAACCAGAACAACACGCCGCTGCTGTTCCTCCAGAACATTACCGGCTTCATGATCGGCACGGAATATGAGCGTGCCGGCATCACCAAGGACGGCGCCAAGATGATCATGGCGCAGGTTGGCAGCCATGTGCCCAAATTCACCGTGATGTGCCATGCCTCATTCGGCGCGGGTAATTACGGCATGTGCGGCCGCGCCTATGACGGGCGCTTCCTGTTCACCTGGCCGAACCACCAGATCGGCGTCATGGGCGGCGAGCAGGCGGCCAATACGCTGGCCGAGGTCAAGCTGATGCAGATGAAGCGCAACGGCCTGGAAGTGAACGAGGAAATCTTGCAGGAGGTCCGCAATCAGACGCTGAAGGCCTACGAGACGCAGACCAGCGCCTATTTCTCGACATCGGAACTGTGGGATGATGGCATCCTCGACCCCGTCGATACCCGCAACGCGCTCGGCATGGCAATCTCCGCCTCGCTCAACGCGCCGCTGGGCGATCGCGGTTACGGCGTGTTCAGGATGTAATGATGGACGGAGCATTTCGCCTAGAAGGCAAGGACGAGTTTCCGCACACGCCGGACGCTTCGCCGAATTTCAACGAAAGCGTCTATACCAACGCGTTCGACACAGCCTCCCGAATGGGCGGCTGGATGCGGATCGGCAACCGGGTGAACGAGGGTTATGCCGAGCTCTCGGTGGTGCTCTATCTGCCTGACGGGCGGGTCGCCTGCCAGTTCGGACGGCCGGCGATCACGGCGAACGACAAGTTCGTCGCCGACGGCCTGTCGGTTGAGATCGTCGAGCCGCTGAAGCGCCTGACGATGCGCTATGACGGCGAGTTGATGCTGCTGGATGACCCTGAGCTTCTGCGCAATCCGAAGCTGCTGGGCCAGGCGCCGCGCGTGCCGGGCAAGGTGGTGTTCGAGACGACCGGCATCTCCCCGCTGCACGGTGGCGAGCCGCTGTCGGCGACCCAGGAAACCATGTATGGCCGCGACTTCTCGCTGGCGCATTTCAACCAGCACACATCCGTCGCCGGGCTGATCAAGGTCGGCGATCAGCAATGGGACTTCACAGCCGCGCGCGGCTGGCGAGACCATAGCTGGGGACCGCGTTACTGGCAGTCGATCTATTGGTATCGGCTGTTCCTGTGCAGCTTCGACAGCAAGCGCGCCTTCATGCTGCTCAAGATCACCGACAAGGCGGGCAAATCGCGCCGGGTCGGCGTGCTGCTGGTCGACGGGGTTTATGAAGACATTCTGGATATGGATGTCGCGACCGAATGGTCGGACAAACAGGATCCGGTCAAAGTCATGCTGGGCGTCCGCACCGCCAATCGGCGGGAAGTTATCACCGGTGAAGTGCTGACCATGGCCCCCTTACGCAACCGCCGCCCGGCGGGCGATGAGATTCTGGTATCGCGCATCGCCGAGGGCTTTACCCGCTTCACCTGGAACGGCGAAGTCGGCTACGGCATGACCGAATATATCGAGCGTATCGAAGACGGAAAGCTGGTGGGCTTCCCTCTGTGAGGCGGACACCGTTCATGACCTCGCCCCTCGGGGGAGAGGTCGGATTGCAAAGCAGTCCGGGTGAGGAGGGCTCTATCCACAGCTCCGCTTTTTCCGGAATCATACAGACGCACGAACAGCCCCCCTCACCCGACGGCTTCGCCGCCGACCTCTCCCCCGAGGGGAGAGGCATTTTTATCGCGACGTCATGACAGAAGAAGTCGAGGATATCCGCCGCGCGGTCAGGCGGCGGTTCGGCAACGATGCCGAGATCGGGAATATCGTCATCCCGACATTGGGCGGGGTGAACCGGACGGTCCTGTTCGACCTGACCCATGGCGGTTCTTCCCGGCGGCTTGTCTCCCGCCAGGAAACCTATTCGGCGGAAGACAACCCGTTCCTACCGGCCACCCAGCAGTTCAAGGTGATGAAAGTTGCCTTCGACGAAGGCGTGCCGGTGCCGGAGCCGATCTTCGAATATGACGAGGCCGACGGCATGGGCAACGGCTTCATCACAGCGTTTGTGGCCGGGGAGACCATGCCGCAGCGGATTTTCCGCGCCGCCGACGCCGATGCGCGCCTCAAGATCGCGACCGATCTGGCGGCGCTGCTCGCCAAGCTGCACGCCATCGACGTCGCCAAGGCGCCGTTCCTGGAATCGGTGCCCGACAGCAAGGACATCATCGGCACGTACCTCAAGCTGTTCGACAGCTATGCCGAGGCGCATCCGGCGATCGAAATGGGATTTCGCTGGCTGGAGCGCAACAAGGCGCCGGCGGCCGGGCGCCGTTCGATTGTTCATGGCGATTTTCGTACGGGCAATTTCATGGTCGGGCCTGACGGCGTGCGCGCCGCGCTGGACTGGGAATGCGCCCATATCGGGCAGGGGCCGGAGGATTTCGGCTGGCTCTGCGTGCGGTCCTGGCGTTTCGGCCAGATCGACTTGCCCGTGGGCGGATTCGCCGAGCGCGCGCCGGTCTTCGCCGCCTATGAGGCGGCGGGCGGCGACAGGATCGATCCGGAGGTTGTGCGTTTCTGGGAGATATTCGGTCTTGTGCGCTGGGCGATCTATAATGTCATGCAGGCATTCGCCCATGTGGAGCGCGGACGCCGGGGCGTCGCCTTCGCCGCGATGGGCCGCAACACCAGCCTGGTCGAGTACGAGCTTCTGATGACGCTCGCCGGCCACTACAACTGAGGATAGGCGATGAGCCAGGACCGCCCGTCGATCAACGACCTGCTGCTGACCGTCCAAAAATTCCTGGACGATACCGGTCCCACGCTTTCGGGCGAGGCCAAGTATCATGCACAGGTGTCGTCCTACCTCCTGGGCATCTGCGAGCGCGAATTGCGTCTTGCCGGCGACTTCGACCGCAAAGAAGCCGGCGCGCTTCAGGCCTTTCTGAAGTCCGATGCGCCGCTGTCCGAGGCGACAGAGATGCTGTGCAAGAACATCCGCGCCGGGCAGTATGACGGCAATTGGGACGCGCTGCTCGATCTCGTGCTGACGCAGACGATCGACAAGGTAAAGGTCGTGCGGCCGGGGCATCTCGCCCCGATGCACCGCGACACCTGAAACAGGGGAAACGAAGATGACGGACGCACCGCGGATCAAGTTCTCGGTCGCCGACGGGGTTGCGCGCCTCACGCTGGCCAACCCGACCGGTTACAACGTGATGGATATGTCGTTCTGCCGGGAGCTTGGCAAGGCGGCGATCGCCTGCGAGACGAACCCGGATATCAGGGTCATCCTGATCGACGCCGAGGGTGACGTCTTCAGCATGGGCGGCGATATCCAAACCTTCGTCGCCGAAAAAGACCGGGTCAACGCTTACGTCCTCGAGATGGCGACCCAGATCCATATCGGCGTCGCCGGGCTGCGCCGGGCGGCTGCACCGGTCATCGCCGCGATCAACGGCACCTGTGCCGGCGGCGCCTTCAGCCTGATTGCGGGCGCGGATGTGGTGATCGCCAAGCGGTCGGCCAAGTTCAACCCGGCCTTCACCAAATGGGGGCTGACGCCCGATGCCGGCGGCACCTATTTCTTTCCGCGCGTCGCCGGCTGGCGCAAGGCGTTCTGGATCATGGCGACCAACCCGTCGCTCACGGCCGAGCAGGCGGCCGAGATCGACCTTGTGACCAAGGTCGTGGACGACGACACGTTCCGGGACGAGGTCGAGACGCTGGTTCGGCAATTCGCCGATTCAGCGCCGGGCGGCTTGGCTGGGCTGAAAGCCCTGTTCCGCTCCAGCATGACCAACACGCTGGACGATCAGTTGAACCTTGAGGCCCGTTCGGTCGCGGCGCGCTGCGCCGATCCGCGGACGATGGAGCGGCTGGAAGGTTTTCTAAACAAGAAGAAGTAGGGGCGGATCAGGCCTTCGGCGCCGACAGGCGGATGATGACGTCGATGCGCGACAGTTCCGTGCCGGCTGGGGTCGGCGGCAACTTCGACAGGGTGACGTGATCGGCGGGAATGTCGATCAGCTCGCCCGAACCTTCGAAGAAGAAATGATGATGGTCGCCGGCATTGGTGTCGAAATATACCTTGCCCGGCGCGACCAGCACTTCGCGCAGCAGTCCGCGATCGGTGAAGTGGCGCAGCGTGTTGTAGACTGTCGCCAGCGACACCGACACTTTCGCCGCAATCGCTTCTTCATGCAGGGATTCGGCGCTGATATGCCGCTCGCCCTTGCCAAAGACCAGCGACGCCAGTTCAAGCCGCTGGCGCGTCGGGCGGAGCCCGGCGCCGGCAAGCCGTTCGGCGGACGAGGGTGAATCGATAACCATTCTCATAATATGGGCCGAATTTGCACAAATTTGAAGCCCACGGTTGCGTGGCCTCAAATTTGCTCTCGCGGCGCGAGCCTCAGTCGCCCGTAACGATGCGCTCGACCAGTTGCCCGACGGTCGGAATGAAGCCGTTCGAATAGAACGGATCGTTGTGGAACCGATAGGCATTGTGTCCGGCGAACATCAACTGGTCCTGCACATCGTCGGAATGGCTGATGTTCTGCAGCGTCTTCTGGATGCAATAGGACCGGGGATCGGCTTTCTTGCCGGTGGTGCCCGCCTCGTTCTGCGACCAGTTGGAGAACGCACAGGCCGACAGGCAGCCCATGCAGTTGATCTGGTCGGTCAGGATCTCGTTGCCCTTCTCCGGCGTTACGAAGATCACCGTGTTGTCGGGTGTCTTCATGCCCTGGTTGAAGCCCTGGCTGACCCAGGCTTCCGCCCGGCTGCGGTCGTGCTCGGTCAGGTAGACGACACGGCCGCGGCGACCGATCGGGAATTCGACGCTGTGATCGCCGACCGGCTCGACGGAGAACGCAACCTGGCGTTCGGACCGCTCCTGCAACTCGTGCATGAAGGGGTTGATCACCGCCGACGAGTAAAAACCGGTCGGGCTGAATTTATTGAGCAGAACGTCGCCCGGCTGCAGCGTGCGCAGCCGCTCGCGCCACGCCTCGGAAATCGGGCTTTCCTGGGTCAGCAGCGGGCGTGTGCCGAACTGGAAGGCGATCGGCCCCAAATCCGGGTTGTCGATCCAGTCTTCCCACTCGCGCAGACACCAGACACCGCCAGCCATCACGATCGGAATATGGCCCAGGCCGAATTCGCGCATTACCTGGCGCAAAGCCAGAACGCGTGGGAAGGGCGGCTCAGGCCGCTGGGGATCTTCGCTGTTGGACAGGCCGTTATGGCCGCCGGCCAGCCACGGATCTTCATAGACCACCGCGCCCAGCCATTCGGGGAAGCGGTTATAGGCGCGTTTCCACAGGGCATTGAAGGCGCGGCCGGATGAGACGATGGGGTAATAGAACAGGCCGAATTCGGCGCAGAGCTCGGCCAACCGGTAGGGCATTCCCGCACCGCAGGTCACGCCGTGGATCAGGCCCTTGGCGCCTTCCAGCACCCCCATCAGGATGCGCTCGGCGGCGGCCATTTCCCACAGCACGTTCATATGGATGCGGCCCTTGCCGCCGGAGCGCTCATGCGCCACCTGGGCCTGGGTGATGCCGCCCCTGATCGCATAGGCGATCAGTTCCTCATGCCGCTCCCGCCGGGTGCGGCCGTAATAATGCTGGGGAATGAAATTGCCGTCGACGTCATAGCTGTCCGGGTTGACGCCCGAGAACGTGCCGACGCCGCCGGCCGCTGCCCACGCACCGGAGCTTTCGCCGTTGGACACCGCGATGCCCTTGCCGCCTTCGATCAGCGGCAGGACCTCGGCTCCCGAGATTCTGATGGGATTCAGTGTTCTCAACCGGTCCTCCATCCAGGCGCATGCGGCGCGACTGGATTCATGCCAACGCCCTAGGCGTTATATAGGGACGTACTCTCATATTTTGAGACGTAGGCCGCGGACCCGATGTCCGCGGCCCCGTGTCTCGAAGCAGCTTATTCAGCCGCCTTTTTGGACAGGTCTTCGCCAGTCGCTTGGTCGACAACCTTCATCGACAACTTGATCTTGCCGCGATCGTCGAAGCCGATGACCTTGACCTTCACCTCGTCGCCCATGTTGACGACATCGCTGGTCTTGTTGACCCGCGACGGCGCCAACTCGGAGATGTGAACCAGGCCGTCCTTCGATCCCAGGAAGTTCACGAAGGCGCCGAAATCGACCACCTTCACGACCTTGCCGGTATAGATCACGCCCAACTCAGGCTCGGCGACGATGCCTTTGATCCAGTTGATCGCGCGCTCGGACGCGGCGGCGTCGGACGATGCAACCTTGACCGTGCCGTCGTCGGAGATGTCGATCTTCGCGCCGGTGACTTCGGTGATCTCACGGATCACCTTGCCGCCGGTGCCGATCACTTCACGGATCTTGTCCTTCGGAACCTGGATCACGGTGATGCGCGGGGCGTTCTCGTTGACGCCTTCGCGCGCCGAGGTCAGGGCCTTGGCCATCTCACCCAGAATATGCACGCGGCCGTCCTGCGCCTGGGCGAGGGCGATCCGCATGATCTCTTCGGTGATCGAGGTGATCTTGATGTCCATCTGCAGCGCGGTGATGCCGGCTTCGGTGCCCGCGACCTTGAAGTCCATGTCGCCGAGATGGTCTTCGTCACCCAGAATGTCGGAGATGACCGCGAAACGGTCGCCTTCCTTGATCAGTCCCATCGCGATGCCGGCAACCGGGCGGGCCAAGGGCGCGCCGGCGTCCATCAGAGCGAGTGACGAGCCGCAGACTGTCGCCATCGACGACGAGCCGTTGGACTCGGTGATCTCCGACACGATGCGGATCGTGTAGGGGAAGTCTTCCTTCTTCGGCAGCACGGCGTGCAGCGCACGCCAGGCCAGCTTGCCGTGACCGATTTCGCGGCGGCCGGGAGAGCTCATGCGGCCCGCTTCGCCGACCGAGTAGGGCGGGAAGTTGTAGTGCAGCATGAAGTTTTCGCGATATTCGCCGGTCAGGGCGTCGATGATCTGCTCATCCTGGCCTGTGCCCAAGGTGGTCACGACCAGCGCCTGGGTTTCGCCACGGGTGAACAAGGCCGAACCGTGCGCGCGGGGCAGGATGCCCACTTCACTGACGATCGGGCGGATCGTCTTTGTGTCGCGGCCGTCGATGCGGACGCCGGTATCCAGGATCTGGCCGCGGACGATATCCGATTCCAGTTCCTTGAAGATCTTGCCGGCCAGCTGCAGGTCGACGGTGGCTTCACCTTCGACCGTCAGGGCTTCGACCATCTTCTTCTTGGCGGTCCCGATCTTCTCGTACCGGTTCTGCTTCACCCGCTCCTTGTAACCGGCGTCGATGTCGCCGCCGACCAGGCCCAGGATCTTCGTCTTCAGCGAATCATGATCTGCGCTGGGTGCCGGAAGCGCCCACGGCTCCTTGGCGCACATTTCAGCCAGGTCGATGATCAGGTTGATCACCTGGGCGAATTCGCGCTGGCCGAACGTGACGGCGCCCAGCATGACCTCTTCCGACAGCTCCTTGGCTTCGGATTCGACCATCAGCACGCCCTCGGCGGTGCCGGCGACGATCAGATCCAACTGGGATTCGGCGGTCTGCTCCATCGTCGGGTTGATGACATATTCGCCATTGATGTAGCCGACGCGGGCGCCGGCGATCGGCCCCAGGAACGGGATACCCGACAGGGTCAGCGCGGCGGAGGTGCCGATCAGCGCCGGAATGTCGGAATCGTTTTCCAGGTCGTGCGACAGGACCGTGCAGATGACCTGCGTCTCATTGCGGAAACCGGGGGCGAACAGCGGACGGATCGGGCGGTCGATCAGGCGGGAGGTCAGAACCTCCTTCTCCGTCGGGCGGCCTTCGCGCTTGAAAAAGCCGCCGGGAATCTTGCCGGCGGCGAATGTCTTCTCTTGGTAATGAACCGACAGCGGGAAGAAATCGATGCCCAGCTTGGGGGTCTTTTCCGCGACGACGGTGCAAAGAACGGTGGTCTCGCCATAGGTGACGAGGACGGCGCCGTCGGCCTGACGGGCGACCTTGCCGGTTTCGAGGACCAGGCGGCGTCCGCCCCAGTTCATCTCTTTACGGTAAATATTGAACATAACTATCCTTTCAAGCCATCACCCGGGCCCGCCCTATTGCGGAATCCGGGTCGGATTATCGACCGGCCCCATTGCCGGCGATTCCCGCGTCGAATTGGTCTTCTCGACGTGGACGTTTATTGGCTCGCGCGCCTGGCCGTTCGGGGACATCCCCGTGGGTGGCGTAAAGCACGCGCAAGCGACGCCGCTAAAACTTAGCGGCGCAGGCCCAGACGCTGAATGATCGTGGCATAGCGCGGGTGATGTTTGTTTTTCAGGTAATCCAGCAGACGGCGGCGCTGTCCGACCATGACCAAAAGGCCGCGGCGGCTGTGAACGTCCTTCTTGTGCGTCTGCAGGTGTTCGGTCAGGTTCTTGATCCGCTCGGACAGGATCGCGATCTGCACTTCGGCCGAGCCAGTATCGGCCTCCGCCTTGCCGTACTCGATAACGAGTTCGGCCTTGCGTTCGTTGGTAATCGACATCGTGACTCCTTTAGTGTTCGTAGTTGAAAACGCGCACCGGATGGGCTTCCGCGCTGTCGATACGCACCATCGCCACGGCTTTTCCCTGCCATAATGCAAGGACGATACCGTGGTCACGCCCTTCGGCTATCAACTCAGCCAGCCAGTCGCGGTGTTGGTGCGTGAAGAGGCCGACAGCCTGTCCACATCGCAGCCGATGCGCTTCGTCTGCCGTCAGGGCCAACGCCGGGATGTCGTCCAGCGCGGTCTCGATCGGCAAAACATGCTCGGTCAGCCCGGCTATATCGCTCGGAAGCGCGTCAAAGTCCAGAGGGAAGGCCTTTTCCACGTGGAATTGTCCAACCGCAAGCCGTCTTAATGCCGCGACATGGCCGAAAGTGCCCAGTGCGACGCCCAAGTCGCGGGCCAGTGCGCGGACATAGGCGCCCTTGCCGGTTTCCATCTCGAACACGGCGTGATCGGCGTCGGTCGCCTCGATCAGGTCGATGCGATGGATATCGACCGGGCGCGCCTGCATCTCCGCCGCCTCGCCGGCGCGGGCCAGCGCATAGGCGCGCTTGCCATCGATCCTGATCGCCGAAAAAATCGGCGGCGTCTGCATTATATGGCCGGTGAAGGCGGGCAGGGCGGCCTGGATATCCGACAGGTCGGGCCGCCCGGTGCTTTCGGATATCACCTCGCCCTCGGCGTCGTCGGTGTTGGTCGCCTGGCCCCAGCGCACGGTGAAGCGGTAAATCTTCCGCGCGTCCTGAATATAGGGAACGGTCTTGGTCGCCTCGCCCAGAGCGATGGGCAGCACGCCGGAGGCGAGCGGGTCCAGCGTGCCGGCATGGCCGATGCGCGCCGCGCCTGTAATCCGGCGAACCCGGCCGATCGCCTGGGTTGAGGTCGGTCCCACGGGTTTGTCGAGATTAAGCCAGCCATGGATGGGAAGGCCTTTACGCCGCCGCATCAGCCGGATTCTGACTCGTCGCCGGGTTCAGGATTACCCTCGGGATCTTGCTGCAGGTCGCGTTGAACCTCGGGTGCGTGCAGCAACCCGTCGATCTTCTCGGCATAGCTGAACGAGGTGTCCAGCGCGAAGGAGATGCGCGGCGCGTGGCGCAACTGCACCGAACGCGCGACAAGCGTGCGGAAATAGACGGAGGCGCGGTTCAGCGCTGCCACCGTCACGTCGGTCTTTTGTCCGCCCAGCGGCATGACGAAGGCGGTGGCGTTCGACAGGTCGGGGCTGACCTTGACCTCCGTCACGGTCACGTTCGCGTCCCGCAGGTCGGGGTCGCGGGCATGGTTGTCGCGCAGAATTCCGACCAGCGCGTGGCGCAGTTCCTCGCCGACCCGCAGCTGGCGCTGGCTGGGTCCGGGTGCGATTCCGCGTTCGCCGGTACGGCGTCGAACAGACACGATTATCTTCCTCTCAGCAGAATCCTGCTCAGGTCGCGGGCGATCAGGCGATCGTGCGCGCGACTTCCTCGACTTCGAAGGCTTCGATCACATCGCCGACTTCGATGTTCTCGTAATTTTCGAACGCCATGCCGCATTCGAACCCTTCGCGGACTTCGCGGACTTCTTCCTTGAAGCGGCGCAGTGTCTTCAGCGTGCCTTCGTGGATGACCACGTTGTCACGCAGCAGACGGACCTTGGCGCCGCGGCGGACCACACCCTCTGTGACCATGCAGCCGGCAACCTTGCCGGACTTGGTGACCACGAAGATCTGGCGGATCGCCGCGTTGCCCAGGAAGGTTTCGCGAACCGACGGCGACAGCATGCCGGACAGCATCGCCTTCGCGTCGTCCAGCAGGTTGTAGATGATCGAGTAATAGCGAATCTCGACGCCGTCCCGCTTCGCCAGTTCCCGTGCCTGCGCGTTGGCGCGAACATTGAAGCCGGCGACGAAGCCGCCCGACGCCTTGGCCAGCGTGATGTCGGACTCGTTGATCGCGCCCACACCCGAATGCAGGATACGCAATCCGACCTCGGTCTGGTCCTCGCTAAGCTTGTTCAGGCTGCCGACGATCGCTTCGACCGAGCCGTGCACGTCGCCCTTGATGACGACCGGCAATTCCTTGCGTTCGCCGGCCTGGATCTGGCTGAACATCTGCTCGACTGTACCGCGCGCGCCGATTGCGGCGGCGGCGGTGCGCTTCTTGCGGCCGCGGAATTCCGCGATCTCACGCGCGCGGGCTTCGTTGTCGACCACGATGAAGTCGTCGCCCGCCGACGGCGTGCCGTTCAGGCCCAACACCTCGACAGGCACGGCCGGACCGGCGCTCTCGATGCTGTTTCCGCGGTCGTCGACCAGGGCGCGCACGCGGCCGACTTCGCTGCCGGTGACGAACACGTCGCCGACCTTCAATGTGCCGCGCTGCACCAGGATGGTGGCAACCGCGCCACGGCCGCGATCCAGCTTGGATTCGATGACCGCGCCGACCGCGCTGCGATCCGGATTGGCGCGCAGCTCCAGGATTTCGGCCTGCAGCAGGATCGCTTCTTCCAGCTTGTCCAGGTTCATTCTGGTCTTGGCCGAAACCTCGACCGCCAGGATGTCGCCGCCCAGTTCTTCAACCACCAGCTCGTGCTGCAGCAGCTCCTGCCGCACCTTGGCGACATTCGCGTCGGGCAGGTCGATCTTGTTGATCGCAACGATGATCGGCACGCCGGCTGCCTTGGCGTGGGCAATGGCTTCGACCGTCTGCGGCATGATCCCGTCATTCGCCGCCACCACCAGGATGACGATATCGGTGACGTTCGCACCGCGGGCGCGCATTTCGGTAAAGGCGGCGTGGCCGGGCGTATCGATGAAGGTAATGCGCTGACCGCCGGCCAACTGCACCTGATAGGCGCCGATATGCTGGGTGATGCCGCCGGCCTCGCCCGAAACCACGTCCGTCTGACGCATGGCGTCCAGCAACGACGTCTTGCCGTGGTCGACGTGACCCATGACGGTCACGACCGGCGGACGCGGCACGGTGTCCTCCGCCGTATCGACTTCACCTTCGATGCCCAGTTCGACGTCGGATTCCGCGACGCGGCGCATCCGGTGGCCGAATTCGGAAATCAGCAATTCGGCAGTGTCGGCATCGATCGACTGGGTGATCGTCGCCATCACACCCATGCGCATCAACGCCTTGATCACGTCGCCGCTGCGTTCGGCCATACGCTGCGCCAGTTCCTGCACGGTGATGGTTTCCGGCAGCACAACGTCGCGGACGACCTTCTGCTGGTCTTCGTCGCCCATCATGCGATGGCGTTCTTTTTCCCGGGCACGCCGAACGGCGGCCAGGCTGCGCATCCGTGTGGTGTCGCCGTCGTTGGTCAAAGCCTGCGAAACGGTCAACTTACCGCCGCGCCGCGCGCCGTCGCGGCTGCGGGTGACAGCGGGAACCTTGGGCGGCGGCATGCGGACACCGCGCTTGGCGCGGGCCTTGCGCTCTTCCTCTTCGTCCTCTTCCGTCGAGCGGCCGGACGACAGGGCGGCAACCTTGGCGGCAGCCGATTCGCCGGCGCGATCCGCAATCCGCTGGCGCTCTTCGGTCTGTTTTGCTTCCTCGCTCTTCTTCTTGTCCTCGGCCTCGAGGCGGACGCGCTCGGCTTCGTCGGCCTGCTTCTTCTCGGCCTCCTGCATCCGGCGCATTTCTTCGAGTTCGCGCTGGCGGCGCGCCTCTGGATCCAGCGAGACGCGCGTCTCGACCACCGGCTCGGGGGCCGCGGGGGCGGCTTCCTCAGGTTCCGGTTGCAGCTCATCGACGGCGACGGGTTCCGGATCGGACGGACGGCGTTTTTCTTCCTGCGCCGCGAACATCAGGGCGCGGTTGCGGACCTCGCGTTCCTCGGCGGTCAGTTGCCGGGGCTGCAGCCCGGCGCGCACAGCGGGTGCGGCCTCGGCGCGGCGTGGCGCCTGATCGGGCTCCGGCCGTGCAACGGGCTCGGCGGCGACAGGCGTGTTCAAGGTCAGCGGCGCACGGGCGCGCTGGGTCTTGACCTCCACGGTCACGGCCTTGGACCGGCCATGCGAAAAGCTCTGCCGCACCTGTGACGTCGAGTCAGATGTGCGCTTCAGCTCAAGCTTGCCCCGACCGGACAGGCTCAAGACTTTCTTCGGTTCTTGCTCTTTATTGTCGCTCATAACCGTCCGATACCCACTTTCAAGTCGGGACGCCACGCTTCCAAACGGAATCCGCGCGACGTCCCTTAAAGTCTACTCCAACTCGCGCAATCCCGCGAGGCGGTCCGACGCCGCAATGAAACGCGCTGCCAGTTTCCCGCGCCCGATCACGGCATGAACCACAATCCCGTCCCGTCCCATCGCCTCGGCCAACGCCGCCGCGCTGAACAAGGCAACGACCGGCGCGCCGTGCGCCAGCTTGGCCAATTTCCCACGGCCCTCGGCGGAACCGTCGGCCGCTTCGACCATGACGCCGACCGGCGTCTTGCGCAGCATGGCCTCGACCTTGTCGAAACCCGCCACCGCTGCGCCGGCGCCCCGCGCCAGACCGATTATGTCCAGGCACTGGCGCTCGACCAGCCGCTCGACCAGGGCCGGCAGCGCCGGGTCCACTATTACCGATCGCCGCGCCGCCTTGGCGAAAAGCCGTTTGGCAACCGCATGCTCCAGCGCTTTCCGGTTGGCGCTGACCCAGATACCGCGTCCCGGCAGTTTTCCCGCTATGTCGGGAACCAACCGGTCCTCGGGTCCGACGACGAACCGGATCATCCGCGCCATCTCCAGACTTTCGCCTGTGGAGATACACCGCCGCAGAGGCCCGGTCTCCTCGTCCTCGTTATCCGTCTTCACGCCGGCCCGCGGACCTTCGTCTCGACGATTTCTCAGACCTTCTCCGCTTCGCCTTCGCCGGCCTCAGCTTCACCCTCGAACCAGTGGGCGCGCGCAGCCATGATGACCTCTTCCGCCACAGTCGCGTCCATGTTCGCGGCGCCGACGATCTCGATCAGTTCGTCCGTCGCCAGATCGCCCAGATCGTCCAGCGTCTTGACCTCTTTCTCGCCCAGCGCAACCAGCATCGGCAGCGTCAATGCTTCGATCGCCGCCACCTCATCGGTGACACCCAGGGCAGTGCGCTGCGCCGACAGCTCGGCGTCGCGCTGTTCCAGATAGGCCAGTGCGCGGTCGCGCAGTTCGGCGGCGACGTCTTCGTCGAACCCTTCGATTTGCGCCAGTTCCTCGATTTCAGTGCCGGCGATTTCCTCGACCGACGCGAAACCTTCCGCTACCAGCAGATGGGCAATGACGTCATCGACATCCAGGGCCGCGATGAACAAAGCCGACCGTGTCTTGGTCTCTTCGACCCGGCGCTCGGATTCCTCGGCCTCGGTCAGGATATCGATATCCCAGCCGGTCAGCATCGAGGCGAGCCGCACATTCTGGCCGCGCCGGCCGATCGCCTGGCTCAACTGGTCGTCGGGAACGACGACTTCGATGCGATGGCTGGCGTCGTCGAGCACCACTTTGGTGACTTCGGCCGGGGCCAACGCGTTGACCACAAAGGTCGCCGGGTCGTTCGACCACGGAATGATATCGATCTTCTCGCCTTGCAATTCGCCGACGACGGCCTGAACGCGGCTGCCGCGCATGCCGACGCAGGCGCCGACCGGGTCGATCGAGCTGTCCTTGCTGACCACGCCGATTTTGGCGCGGCTGCCGGGATCGCGGGCCACCGATTTGATGGTGATGATGCCGTCATAGATTTCCGGCACTTCCTGCGTGAACAGTTTCGCCATGAATTGCGGATGGGTTCGCGACAGGAAAATCTGCGGTCCGCGCGGTTCCTCGCGGACGTCATAGATATAGGCACGAACGCGGTCGCCGTTCTTGAAATGCTCGCGCGGCAGGGTCTCGTCGCGGCGCAGGATGGCCTCGGCACGGCCCAGTTCGACGGTCACGTTGCCATATTCGACGCGCTTCACGATTCCGTTCACGATTTCGCCGACGCGGTCCTTGTATTCGCGGAACTGGCGCTGACGCTCGGCGTCGCGCACGCGCTGGACGATAACCTGCTTCGCCATCTGGGCGGAGATGCGGCCGAAATCGATCGGCGGCAGGTCGTCGATCAGGAAATCGCCGACCACCAGGCTCGGATTGTCGCGATGCGCCTCTTCGGCGGAAATCTGCGTGATCTCGTTCTCGATCGTCTCGGCCACTTCGCGATAGCGCTTCAGAGAGATTTCGCCGGTGCGCCGGTCGATCGCCGCGCGGATGTCATGCTCGTGCCCGTACTTCGACCGGCCGGCCTTCTGAATGGCCTGCTCCATCGCCTCGACCACCTCTTCGCGGTCGATGTTCTTTTCGCGCGCGACTGCGTCGGCGACCTGCAACAGCTCGATCATTCGAGACCCCTAAACATGATTGTCGGGCGCATCTTCCACCCCTTCAATTAAACCTGCCGCCGAACTTTCCTGTTCGGCAGCGGCGATCAGCCGGTCGGTCAGGACCAACCGGGCTTGCGTAATGCGGTCGAGCGGCAACGACACCGCCGAACCGTCGACATCGATCGAAAGGCTGTCGCCTTCCAGCGCGATCATCGTCCCCTGGAACCGTTTACGTCCATCGACCGGGGCGCCGGTCTCCAGCTTTGCCTCGTGGCCCAGGAAACGCTCGTAGTCCGCGCGTTTCATCAGCGGCCGGTCGATTCCAGGCGAGGAAACCTCAAGCGTGTATTCGTCGCGGATCGGATCAGCCTCATCCAATATAACCGAGATCGCACGCGACAGCCGCGCGCAATCGTCGACCA
Source organism: Alphaproteobacteria bacterium (assembly GCA_965276835.1). Lineage (GTDB taxonomy): Bacteria > Pseudomonadota > Alphaproteobacteria > BOG-932 > Roseiterribacteraceae > BOG-932. The sequence continues at coordinate 3,263,152 of OZ255631.1, read as the reverse complement.
CCATCGCGCGCCGGTCGCGGCGTTCCGCCATGATCTGCAAGGTGGCATGGCGCGAGCCGCCCATCAGCCGCACGCGCACCAGCTCATAGCCCAGCGTGTCTACCGCGGGATTGATCAGTTCGACGATTCGCTCGCTCAAATCCATTCCCTGAACGGGTCTCCAAAAACCAAAAGCTCCGCGCATCCGACTGGATCATTCCAGTCAGCAGCACAAGCCGCATCTATTTAAGGATGGCGCACATATAAACCCACTGCGCCGAACCGCAAGAGGAATCAGTCGGTGGCGGCGATTTTGCGTGATTTTCGGATGAAGTTTGGTCTCGGCGAAATTGAAATTGAACCGCCAAGAAGCCAAGGACGCCAAGTTAAGAGGGGCAGATCATTCGTTTGATGCCCGTCTTGATCAAGACAACGTTGAAATTGATGAGTAAGCCGAGCCGACTGCCGGAAAGCTTCATGTAGGTCAGTAGCCGCGCTTCGTGGATCGGTGAGATTTTTTCGACGGATTTGATTTCGACGACGACCAAACCGCCCACGACTCAGTCCATTCGGTAGCCAGCGTCCAATCTGAGATCGCGATATATCACGGGTGCGAGGACCTACCGACCGACAGCAATATTTCGGGAAGTCAGCTCGTAGGCGAGACACTGCTCGTAAACGGATTCAAGGAGGCCAGGCCCAAGGACGCGATGAACCGCGAAAGCGGAATCGACGATCTGGTTGGCTAGGAAATCGTGCTCGCGAGTGGGCTCGATCATCTTGGCGTCCTTGGCTTCTTGGCGGTTAATCAATAGCCGCCAGCAAGCACAACTCAAGAAATATGATCGCTGGCCACGTCGCGGGGTTTCCGGCGGTAGGTCAGGTAGACGCAGCGGCGGCCGGCTTCCAGGCCTTTGGCCTCGTACCGGGTCGGCGGCCAGCCTTCCGGCCGGTCGTCCATCTTGGAGACGAGTGTGAAATCCGGGTGCTCGGCAAGATGGGCCTGCATCCATGGGCTCAGGGCCGCGTGGTCGGTTGCAACGCGGAATTCGGCGCCGTCGGCCAGTACCCGCGCCAGCAATGTCAGGCCCTCCGGCCCGGCAAAGCGCCGGCCGTGATGTCTGCGTTTGGGCCATGGGTCGGGAAACAGCAGAAAAGCGCGGTCGATGCTTGCCGGCGTCAGGGCCTGCAGCAACTGGCGGGCGTCTTCGGAATGGATGCGAACATTGGTCAGTGCCTGCTCGTCCAACAGAACCAGCAGGCTGGAGACGCCGTTAAGGAAAGGCTCGCAACCGATGAAGCCGATTGCGGGATTCGCGGCTGCCTGCGCCGCCAGATGCTCGCCGCCGCCGAAACCGATCTCCAGACCGACGGCGTCGGCATCCGGAAACAGAGTCGCGGGGTCAAGCAAAGCAGGGGCATCGGGCAGGACGACCGTAAGGTCATCCCGCCGGGTTCCCATGACGGCGGCTTTCTTGGCTTTGAGCGGCCGGCCCCGCCGGCGCCCGTAAACCCGCCCGATCGGGGGGCTGGTGGTCAGCACGACGGTCAGGCGAGGGCGGACCTAAGCTGGTCCACCAGGTCGGTCCGCTCCCACGAGAAGCCCCCATCGGCTTCCGGTGCGCGGCCGAAATGGCCGTAGGCGGCGGTGCGGGCATAGATCGCCTTGTTGAGGCCGAGATGCTGGCGGATGCCGCGCGGCGACAGATCGACCAATTCCTGCAGAACGACCGAAAGCTTTGCCTCGTCCACCTGTCCGGTGCCGTGCGTGTCGATATAGACCGACAGCGGGCGCGAAACGCCGATCGCGTAGGACACCTGGATGGTGCAGCGGTCCGCCAGGCCGGCGGCAACGACATTCTTGGCCAGATAGCGCGCGGCATAGGCGGCCGAACGGTCGACCTTGGTCGGATCCTTGCCGGAGAAGGCGCCGCCGCCGTGCGGAGCCGCGCCGCCATAGGTGTCGACGATGATCTTGCGTCCGGTCAGGCCGCAATCGCCGTCGGGGCCGCCGATGACGAAACGGCCGGTCGGGTTGACGTAAAACTGCGATTCTTCACACATCCAGCCTTCCGGCAGGATTTTGAGAACATGCGGGCGGACGATCTCACGTATTTCGTCCTGGTCGACGGACTCGGCATGTTGGGTCGAAACCACGACCGAGGTCGCGCAGACCGGCTTGCCGTTCTCGTAACGCAGCGTGACCTGGCTCTTGGCGTCCGGGCCCAGGCCGGAATCCGGGCTGGCGTGACGGGTCTGGGCCAGCCCGCTGAGGATGCCGTGCGCATAGAAAATCGGTGCCGGCATCAGCATGTCGGTTTCGCGGCAGGCATAGCCGAACATAATGCCCTGGTCGCCCGCGCCCTCGTCCTTGTTGCCGGCGGCATCGACGCCGACAGCGATGTCGGCAGACTGCGCGTGCAGCAGGATTTCGATATTCGCTGTCTTCCAGCTGAATCCGTCCTGGTCGTAACCGATATCCTTGATCGCGTCGCGGGTCGCGCTTTCGATCTGGTCGAAGGTAATCGAAGACGGTCCGCGCACCTCACCGGCGATCACCACGCGATTGGTTGTCGCCAGCGTTTCGCAGGCGACGCGCGCTTCGGGATCGGCGCCCAGGAAGATATCGACCACCGTATCGGAGATCCGGTCGCAGACCTTATCCGGATGGCCTTCGCCAACGGACTCGCTGGTAAACAAATAATTGGACAGGGGCACTATCGGGTCTCCGCGAAATTTTAGCGTCAGCAGGAATAGGGATATGTCGTATTTCTGTCCAGTGGGGGTGAAACCGCGGTCTGTTCAGGTGAGATTCGTCGCCAATGCCTTGGCCAGTTCGAACAGACGTCGCCGGACTTGCGCGTCCGGGATTCGGTAATAGGCGCGGACCAGTTCCAACGTTTCGCGTTTGACCATCGGGTCCTGTTCCGGGGCTTCGGCCTCGCCGGACATCGGGCGATAGTCGCTGCTTTCCGGTTCGACCGGCATTTCGTCGAAGAAGAATTGTACCGGGACATCCAGCACCCGTGACATTTCGAACAGGCGGCTCGCGCCGATGCGGTTTGCCCCGCGCTCATATTTCTGAATCTGCTGAAAGGTCAGACCGACCGCCGTGCCGAGCTTTTCCTGGCTCAGACCCAGCAGCGTGCGGCGAAGGCGGACGCGGGATCCGACATGGATGTCGACGGGACTGGGCGCGTCGATTTTCGGCCGCCCGCCGCGGCGCTTGCCGTCCCGTGTCTTGGCCTGCATCCAAAACCACCATCTGAAAAAATTTTCGGTATTTTATAGCAGGCCGGGCCCGCCGCGGGTAGCGCCGGGGGTTGCGGTATCAGGCCGCGTCTCGCCGGCGGCCGACCAGCAAGCCGGCAAGGACAAGCCCGCCGATCATGACGAAGAACGGAATGTCGCCGACACGGGAAAAGACGGTCGGGGGGAGCGGCTTAGGCAGGTCCGCATCGACGATGCCGATCTTGCCGAGGCCCAGCCTTGCCGTCACCCGGCCATAGGGATCGATAACGCCTGAGATGCCGTCATTGGCCGCGTTGACCAGCGGCAAGCCTTCTTCGACGGTTCGGACCCGCATCATGGCAAAATGCTGATAGGGGCCGGCGCTCAGCCCGAACCAGGCATCGTTGGTGACATCCAGCAGCCAGTCCGGCCGCTTGCCCGGCTCGACCACGTCGCCGGGGAAAATCACCTCATAGCAGATCAGCGGCCCGGCGGGCGGCAGGCCGGGCAGGTACATCGTCACCGGCCCGGGTCCGGCTGTGGGGTCGATATCGCCGGCGGCGACCGCCTTGACGATCGGAAACCATTTGCTCAGCGGCATATATTCGCCGAACGGCACGTAGTGGAATTTGTCATAGGTCGCCAGGATATTTCCGGCCGGGTCCAGCGCCTGGATGCTGTCGTGATAGGTCGGCGGGTTTTCCTCCAAGCCGTCCCGCGCGATCCCGGTCACCAGAATCTGGCCGGGCCGCAGCCGCGCGCCGATCGTCTTCGCGTTATCCGGATGCCCGTCGAGTGGATAGGGCTCGGCGGCTTCGGGCCAGATGATGACGTTGGGCATCCGGTCGGCCGGGCGTTCGGACAACTGGATATGCTCGCGCAGATTCTGAAGCTGGCGTCCTTCGACCCATTTCAGCGATTGCTGGATGCTGGGTTGCACCAGCCGCAGGCGGACGTTCTCGACTGTCGGCATCGCCTCGCCCGGAAGCCGGATCGCACCGACGACGGCCACGGCGGCCACCAGCGCCAAGCCGGCACCGGCGGCCATCCGGCCATGTCGCAACGGTATGACCCGATTGCCCAACAACGAGGCCAGGGACGGCGCCAACACCACCAAAACGGTCACGCCATAAACGCCGATCCAGGCGGCAATCTGGATCAGCCAGGGAAATTCGGTCCACGCATAGCCGGGCAGGTTCCACGGAAATCCGGTCAGCGCGTGGCCGCGCACCCACTCCGCCACACTCCATGCCGCGACCAGTGTCAGGACGCGCGCCAGCGGCCGTTCGCGCGGCACATAACTCGCGAGCCAGGTTCCGATTCCCCAATAAATCGACAGCCCGAACGCCAAGCCGCTGCTGGCGAACGGCACAGCCCACCAATATTGATCGATCGCGACGAACAGGGCGAAAGTCAGCCAATAGAGACTGAACGCCAGATAGCCGAAGCCGAATAGCCAGCCGACCCAGAATGCGCCCTTGCGGGTCTGAACCCCGTCCAGCAGCCAGATCAGGATCGGAAAGGCGATCCACAGCAGCGGCAGGATATCGGCGGGGGGGAGGGCGATCGACGCCAGGCATCCCGCACCGATCGCGGCCAGATTCCGCCGCCATCCGGTCAGGCGTCGGCACCCGTCGGCCAATCGCATGATTGGTCCCGGTTTCGGGTTTGCGGCGGTCATTTGGCGGCGGGCGGCGGTGGGGGATTGCGGACGCGGATGCGCTTGATGCGGCGCGGATCGGCGTCGATGATCTCGAACTCCAGGCCCGACGAGGGGTGGGTCAACAACTCGCCGCGGCTCGGCACCCGCCCGGCCAGCGAGAATACCAGCCCGCCCAGCGTATCGACCTCGTCGCGTTCGTCCTGCTCCAGAACCGGTCCGACGCGCGCCTCGAAATCCTCGATCGGCACGCGGGCATCGGCCAGCAGCGATCCGTCTGGTTTTTCGACCAAGGTCGCCGCCTCGGCGCGGTCGTGCTCGTCTTCGATTTCGCCGACGATGCCTTCGACCAGATCCTCGATCGTGATCAGCCCGTCGATCCCGCCGAACTCGTCGATTACCAACGCCATATGCTGGTGCGCCTTGCGCATCTCCAGCAACAGGTCCAGCACCCGCATCGAAGGCGCGACGATCGACACGGGACGGACGATCTCCGGCAGGGACAGGTGGCGGTTTTCCGTCATCGCCGCCAGTACGTCCTTGATGTGCACGATGCCGATAACGTCGTCCAGCGTATCGCGATAGACCGGCATGCGGCTGTGCGAGTGTTCCACCAGCAGGCCCAGCAGCGCGTCCTTTTCAGCATCGGCTTCGACCGCGACAATGTCGGCGCGCGGCACCATCAGGTCCGAGATCGGCCGGTCGCGAATCTCCAGGATATTTTCGATCAGCCGCCGTTCGTGGGAACGGTCATTGTCAGGCGAGGCCCCGTCTTCCTCGATCAGCGGGGCCAGCGCCTCGCGATAGGCGGGGGCCGAACGGAACAGGTCGCGCAGGCCGGTCATCGGCCGCCGCCAGCCGGATCGGCATAAGGATCGGGAATACCCAAATCCGCCAGCAGCGCCACTTCCAGGCTTTCCATCGCTTCGGCTTCCGCCTCGTCCTCGTGGTCATGACCGATCAGGTGCAGGGCTGCGTGGATCGCCAGATGGGTCACGTGATGCGCCATCGGCTTTCCGTCCCGTTCGGATTCGGCCAGCATTGTATCATAGCTCATCACGATATCGCCGATCAGCCACGGGAAATCGGCATCGACGACCGGGCCGGGATCGCCCAGCGGGAATGACAAGGCGTTCGTCGGCTTGTCCTTGCCGCGCCAGTCGCGATTGAGCGCCCGTATCGTACCGTCGTCGACCAGCCGGACGCCCACCTCGATCGGCCTGCCGCCGTGCTCGATATCGGCCAGCGCGCGCGAAATCGCTGTTTCGATCAAGGCGGGGGCATCCGGCAGAGCCTCGGACCAGCGCGGGTCCTCGATTTCCAGGGCAATACGGATATCGGGGCGGATGTCGGGGGTGCTCACGGCTTCTCGCCCGCTCTGGCTTCCGCGCGGGCGGCATAGGCGCGGATGATGCGCGCCACCAGCGGCAGACGGACGACGTCGCCATCGTTGAACTGGACGATGCGCACGCCCTGAACATCGTGCAGCGTTTCCATCGCGTCGATCAGCCCCGACCGGACGCTGAGCGGCAGGTCGATCTGGCCCGGATCGCCGGTCACCACCATGCGGCTGCCTTCGCCGAGCCGGGTCAGCGCCATCTTCATCTGAACCGTCGTCGTGTTCTGCGCCTCGTCCAGGATGACGAAGCAATGGGCCAAGGTGCGGCCGCGCATGAAGGCGAGCGGCGCGATTTCGATTTCGCCGGTTTCGATGCGTTTCTCAACTTGCTCGGGCGACAGGAAGTCGTTCAGCGCGTCATAGATCGGGCGCAGATAAGGGTCGATCTTTTCGCGCAGGTCGCCGGGCAGGAAGCCCAGCCGCTCCCCCGCCTCGATCGCCGGGCGCGATATGACGATGCGGTCGACCTGGCCGTTCTGTAGCGCGGCGACAGCCTGGGCAACCGCGAGATAGGTCTTGCCTGTGCCGGCCGGCCCGGTTCCGATCACCAACTCGCAGTCGGTCATCGCCTTCAGATAGACGGATTGTGTCTTAGTCCGGGACGCGATGGTCTTGCGCCGGGTCTTGATGACAGGCATCCCCTTGTCCTCGGCGTCGTGCGCGGCCTTGGCCTTGCCCGTGGGCTTCAGCCGCAGGGCGGCGTCGATCTCCGCCGGGCCCAGCGCCTCATCGCCGGAGGTGCGCAGCCACAGTTCGCTGAGGACGGACTTTGCCGTCTCGGCGGCCTGCGCCGGGCCGCTGATGCTGACGACATTGCCGCGCGTGGTCAGCTTGACGCCAAGCTGCCGTTCGATCCGCGCCAGATTGGCGTTATGCCCGCCATAAAGCAGCGGCAGGCGGCGATTGTCGTCGAAGGAAATCTCGATGGGATTACCGGCTACGGGGCTCAAGCGACCAAACCCTGAAGGGCGTCGATTTCCAACACGCCGGTCAGGCTAAGAGCGCGTGCGTCTTCGATCCGCACCGGCAGGATACGGCCCAGGAAATGCGCGGGCGCCGTCGCGTGGACCGATTGCATATGCGGGCTGCGGCCGTGCAACTGTCCTTTGCGCGATCCAGGGCGGTCGAACAGCACGGGGACCACGGCGCCGACGCTTGTCCGGTTGAAGCGGGTCTGCCCGTCCATGATCGTCGCCTGCAACCGCGCCAGCCGTTCCGATTTCACCGGTTCGGGCACCTGCTCGGCCGCTCCCGATGCCGGGGTGCCGGGACGCGGACTGTATTTGAAGGAGTAGGCCTGGGCGAAGCCGACGGCCTCGACAAGCTCCAAAGTCGCCTGGAAATCCTTTTCGGTCTCGCCCGGGAAGCCGACGATGAAATCGCTGGACAGTGCGGTGTCCGGCCGGGCCGTGCGCAGGCGCTCGATCACCCGCAGATATTCGGCGGCGGTATGCTTGCGGTTCATCTTGGCCAGGATACGGTCCGATCCCGACTGCACCGGCAGATGCAGGAACGGCATCAGTTGCGGCACTTGCGCGTGGGCGGCGATCAAATCGTCGTCCATGTCGTTGGGGTGGGACGTCATGTAGCGGATACGTTCGATTCCCTCGACCTCGGCCACCGAGCGGACTAGCCTGCCTAATGTCCAGACCGCATCGTCCGGCCCCAGCCCGTGATAGGCGTTGACGTTCTGGCCCAACAGGGTCAGCTCCTTGACCCCGGCCAGCGCCAGCCGCCGTGCCTCGACCAGAATATCCGCCGCCGGCCGCGAAAACTCGGCGCCGCGCGTATAAGGCACGACGCAGAAGCTGCAGAACTTATCGCAACCCTCCTGAATGGTCAGGAAGGCGGAGACGCCGCGATCCAGGCTTTCCTCCGGCAGATGGTCGAACTTCGAATCGACAGGAAAATCGGTCATCAGGATGGGCTGGCCGGCCGCACGCGCTGCCCGCGCCACCAGTTCGGGCAGCGCGTGATAGCTTTGTGGGCCGACGACGATATCGACATGGCGCGCCCGGTCGGTGATTACCGGCCCTTCGGCCTGCGCGACGCATCCCGCCACCGCCAGGATCATCTCGCCGCCGGCGGCCTTCTTCTCCTGTTTGCTGATCTTCAGGCGGCCCAACTCGGAAAACAGCTTTTCGGTGGCTTTCTCGCGGATATGGCAGGTATTCAGGATCACCATGTCGGCACCCTCGGCCTCCGCGACCGGGCGATAGCCCAGCGGGGCCAGCAGGTCGACCATCCGCTGGCTGTCATAGACATTCATCTGGCAGCCCCAGCTGCGCACATGAAGGGTCTTCAAGGCGGTGGGCGCGGTTTGTGGTTCGGGTGCTATATCGGTCATCTGTCCTTCAGGCCGCCACTTCCACAGTGTCGGCCTTCTCCTCAAAATGCACGTCGGACGTTACGGTTCCGGCGTCGGCACGGCCGGTGATCGCACGGACGAAACCGGCCTCGATCTTGGTCCGGCAGATTTCGGCCAGTTGCTTGCGGTTCATCCCGTGATTGGTCAGGGGTTCGTGAAATTCGACTTCGACGGTAATCAGGCCGGATTTGACCGCCGCCCAGGCATGCGGCAACAGCGGCATGTCGCCATACCAGGCATAAAGCGGCCGCAGCATCCGCCCCAACGGCATGCCGTCCAGCCCGGTGGCGACGATCGAAACCGGCTGGATGGTCAGCGGCCGGTCGGATTCCGCGACGGAAAACAAGGACGATTTGAAGGGCAGCAGCCGGTTCCCGTCCGATGTCGTGCCCTCCGCGAACAGGACCAGGTTGTCGCCATCGGCCAGCCGCTTCGCGACTTCGCTGCGGTGTTCGCCGACATTGGTCGGCTTGCGGTCGACGAAGACGCTGCGCTGCAGCCGCGCCAGCCAGCCGATCAGCGGCCAGCTGATCATCTCCGACTTGGCGATGAACGAGCAGCGGACCAGCGAGGCGAACAGGATGATGTCGAAATAGGACGTATGGTTGGATACGAACAAGGTCGGGCGCACCTGTGACGGCGTGCCTTTGACGATGACGCGAAAGCCAAGGATGCGTGCGGAAATCCGGTGGTAACGCTGTGGGATCCGTTCGGCCAGGGACGGGCTGAACATCAGCGCCAACGCCTGGATCGGCATCGTCGCGAAGGTGAGTGTCAAATAAGAGATCGCCCGGACCCAGCCGAGCAACCGGGAACCTGTCATTCGTCGAGACCGCTCGCGGGTTCGGTCGATTCGCGGCCCAGCTGGTAATGTTTGGCGTATTTCTCGGTCACCAGATCGGTCTTCACGATGATGCACACGTCGGTGGTCCGAAACTGCTCGTCGATCACCGCGCCTTCGCCGATGAAGCCGCCAAAGCGCAGATAGGCCTTCAGCAACGGCGGCACTTCGAACAAGGCGGTCGTCGGGTCGATCTCATGCGATGGGATCTGGCGCATCTCGATATAGCGTTCCGGGACCGCGGTCGCGCGCAGCGCCGGCGGGGCCAGGCAGTAATAATAGAGATAGGACAGCGGCAGCGCCAAAGCCGCCGGGTCGGTCCCGGGCAGGCTGGCGCAGCCGAACATCACCTCGATGTTATAGCGCGCCGCATAGGCCGAAATGCCGCGGAACAGCAGGGTAATCGCGCGCCCGCGATAGGCGGGGGCAACGCAGGCGCGGCCCAGCTCCAGGATTTCGCCCGGATAATCGATCAGGCGGCTGATGTCGAACTCGCTGGCGGAGTAGAAACTGCCGCGCCGTGCCGCCATTTCGCGCCGGATCAGGCGATAGGTGCCGACCACCCAGTTGTCTTCCGGCAGGTTGTGATCGATGACCAGAAGATGGTCGCAAACCGTGTCGAAGTCGTCGAAGTCGCGCTTCGCGGCCTCCATCGCCTCGGTCGGGCGCGCCGTCATTTCCTCATAGAAAACCTGATAGCGCAGCCGTTGGGCCGCCTCGATCTCGGCCATCGTCTGAGCCAGCCGGACTTCCAGGCTGCCCGACCGGATCGACCCCAGGCGGGTAAGGTCGGCGCTAACGTGCGACATGGTTTGTGTCTGTGCTGCCAGCCGGGTGTTCATGAAGCCACACGGCAAAATACCGTGCGTCGCGCCTGACGGGCGGGCGGTTGAGTCGCTGAGTCTCTTGCGTCGTCGTCGGCATGAATGGGGCGATCATACATCCCGCTGCGCGCCGTTTCCAGTTTTCGCGATGGCCAAGACGAAAACACCGTGACGGAAGAATGTTTCATAACGATGTCAGCCCCATCACCAGGGCATCGGTGCGACCGTCCGGTCTCGCATAGTAACCCCGCCGCCGCCCTGCCTCGGCAAACCCGAAAGCGCGGTAAAGTGCGATTGCCGCGTCATTATCGACGGCAACTTCCAGCAGAAGGCGTTGAATTCCCTCCGTCTTCAGCGCCGCCTTGGCAGCCTCCATCAGATGCCGCCCGACACCCAGCCGCCGATGTGCCGGCAGGGTGCAAATCGTCAAAATCTCCGCTTCGTCCGCCGCGACTCGCCACAGAATCAACCCGGCGGGGGTCTCGTCCGACAGGGCCAGCAGCCCGTCGGCGCCGGCCGCCAGCAATCCGTTGAACGCATCCGCGGTCCAGGTTTCGTGAAATCCCGATGCTTCGTGCAGGGCGGCGGCCACATCGCCCATGGCGACGGTCAGCGGTTCGATGCTGAGTGTCATCGGCCGCGCGCGGGAACGGCATCGGGTGGGCGCAGATAGAATGGGGCAGGCGGCAGTTCGGCCGGGCAGCTCGCGGCCAGCCGCGCCAAAACGGCAGGATCGACCAAGCTGGGCAGTTCCAGGTTGCCCGCCGAGGGCAGATGCGGCGCCAGCATCGCCGCGCCATCGCCCGCCAACGTGACTGGACCGCGACCGATCCAGCCGGTCACGGCGGCAGGAGCCAGCATCGCCGGCTCCGACTGCGCGATCCCGGCGGCATCGAAAAGCTGCACGAAAATTTCCGCCCGCCGCGAATCGATCGCGACCAGCAGGCGCGGAAATGTCCGGGCGGCGGCGGCCTGGGCGGCGATGACGTCGAATACGGTGACGCCGACGATCGGCTTGCCGGTTCCCAACGCCAAGCCATGCGCGGCGGCCAGCGCAACGCGGATGCCGGTAAACGACCCGGGCCCCGTGGTGACGGCAAAACGGTCGATATCGCCGAAACGGAGGCCGGCCTCGGCCACTAGTTCGACCAGCAACGGCATCAGCAGTTGGGCGTGACCCCGGTCCGACGCGATGCGTTTTTCGGCCAGCGTTCGGCCGTCGGCAACGATCGCCGCGGCGCATTGCGCCCCGGCGCAGTCGAAAGCGAGGATGCGCACGGCAGTCGGTCGGATGGGCCTTAGCGGTCGCCTTGGCGCGGGTCAGGCGGCGACGGCGCGAACCTCGCGGACTTCGGGAATGTAGTAACGCAGCATGTTCTCGATGCCGGCTTTCAGCGTGGCGGTCGAGCTGGGGCAGCCGGAGCACGATCCCTGCATATGCAGATAGACCACGCCGTCGTCGAAATCGTGGAAGGTGATGTCTCCGCCGTCCTGCGCCACCGCCGGGCGGACCCGCGTGTCGAGGATTTCCTTGATCTGGACGACGATCTCGCTGTCCGGCTCGCCGGTGGCGGCCTCAGGCGCGGCGCCCTCGATTACCGGCAGGCCGGATGTGAAGTGGTCCATAATCGCGGCCAGCACGGCCGGCTTGACCGAGAACCACTCCGCGTCGGCGGCCTTGGTTACCGACACGAAGTCGCTGCCCAGGAACACGCCGTCGACGCCGGACACGGCGAACAACGACTTCGCCAGCGGCGAACGTGCGGTAGAATCGGCGGTGCGGAAGTCGGCGGTGCCTTCGGGCATCACGATCCGCCCAGGCAGAAACTTCAGGACGGCGGGGTTCGGTGTCTCTTCAGTCTGGATGAACATGGCGGTGCCTTCAATTGGGTGCCTTCGTCATACCACAAGTGGGCAAGGCGTTTCACGGGTCAAGCGCATGGCTGGTCAGCTTAACGCGTCCATCTGCTCGCGGGTGAGCCCGCCCGGCACGATCGTGACCGGGATATGCAGCTTGGTCATCGCCTTGCTGGCCAGGAAACTGATCAACGGCCCGGGTCCGTCAGGGCCGGTTCCCGCGGCCAGGACCAGCACCGTGATGGTCGGGTCGCCGGCGACCAGGTCCAGCAGTTCGTCGCGCAGCAGGCCCTCGCGCAGATGGATGATCGGGATCGCCCCGCCTTCATCGACCACGGTGCGCGCCAGTTTCTGGATCAACTGCTCCGCCTCGTCGCGCGCCTCCTGCCGCATCAAGGCTTCGACACTGGCCAGCCCGTGGCTTTCGGCGCGCGGGATCACATGCAGCAGGGCGACGCGGCCGCCGGTCCGCCAAGCGCGGCGGGTGGCGTAATACAGCGCCATCGGCATCTCCGGACTGTCGTCGACGACGACCAGGAAGACGCGTGGGATATCGGCGTTATGCATCTTCTACCCCCTTCTGAAGACCGCGCCGGCGCCCCAGCCGGCTAAGCCGGCAAAGGCAAGGGCGCCAAGCCCATAGAGTGCGGCGTGATGGCGGGAAACACTGTAGACGCCGTTGGAAAAGCCGATTCGGCTGACGATCAGCGACGTTGTCTGCACGCCCACCACCTGGCCGCCGGACAGCAGCAGAACTTCGACAGAATAGGTTCCGGTCGGCACGTTGGCGGGAAACGACATATCGGCGCGGAACAGGTGTTCGCCCAGGAACGTCACCGGGACCGGGTTGGCGCGGTACAGATCCAGACGTTCCTGGGCGGATATCAGCGCGCCGCGAAAATCGCCGGCCATGGAACCGGGAAGCGGCTCCTGAGTCTGAAGCTTCAGATAGTCCAGCCCGATCATATGGCGGGTCAGCATATCGGGCTGGGCGATATCGTTCAGCGGATTGGTCGATGCGGTGGTGTAAAAACTCGGGGCGTCACGAAACACCGCGCTGCTGCCGTTGATCCAGACGCCCAGTATCTTCCGCTTGCGCCGCACCACCATCTCCGCCGGCGGCCCGCGCACGATGACCACGATATCGCCCGGTTTGTCGGTGGTTCCGAACAGGGTCAGGTTTGCGCCGACGAAGCCGGTGGTGATGCCGATTATGTGGCTGGACAGGTCGGCCGTCAGCGTCTGGCCGCGCGCCGGGCCGGCGAGCCACAAGGCGGCCAGCAGGATGGCGGCGGCGCGTTTCACTGGGCGCCCAGCGTGACGATGGAAAACAGATTGTCCGGCCGGGTGAACAGGTCGAACGCCAGCTTCAGCGCGACGACCAGGACGATCGACGCGTGCGCCAGCCGGGCATATTCGGGCTTCAGCAGGTGATTCAGCCGCGTACCGATCTGCGCGCCGATGACGCCGCCGACGATCAGGATCGCCGCCAGCACGACATCGACCGCGTGGGTCGTCACGGCCTGCAGGAAGGTGGTGATGCCGGTGGTGAAGATGATCTGGAACAGGGATGTGCCCGCCACCAGCCCGATCGGCATGCCCAGCAGATAGATCATCGCCGGCACCAGGATGAACCCGCCGCCGATGCCCATGATCGCGACCAGCAGTCCGCCGAGGAACCCGATCGACAGCGGCACGATGGCGCTGACATACAATCGCGAGCGCGGAAACCGCATGCGCCAGGGCAGGCGGTGCAGGGCGTTGTGCTGATGCAGCTTGCGCCGGGTGGTGACGTTCCGGTGCAGCACCATGACCCTGAAATTGTCGATCATCATCAAGGCCGCGACCGCGCCCAGGAACACGACATAGGTCAGCGAGATGACCAGGTCGATCTGCCCCAGCGCCTTCAGTTGCGCGAAGATGGCGACGCCGATGGCGCTGCCCACGCCGCCGCCCGCCAGCATGACGGTGCCCAGCTTGAAATCGACATTCTTCCGCCGCCAATGGGCGATGACGCCGGAGATGGAGGCGGCGACCAGCTGGTTGGATTGGGTGGCGACGGACACCGCGGGCGGAATGCCGATGAAGATCAGCAGCGGCGTCATCAAAAACCCGCCGCCGATGCCCAGCAATCCGGACAGCAACCCGACCAGTCCCCCCATCGCCAACAGGATGAAAGGATCGACCGGCATCTGAGCGATCGGCAGGTAGATGTCCATGCGGAGAGACTATGCCGGGAGTGGCGGATGAGAAAGCCGCAGTTATTGCGATCGCAAAATCTATTGAAATCTATTCGCTTATAAACGAAATTCTGTTATGTTCGAAATTCGTCACTATCTGAGTCCGGGCGGCAAGGATCACTTTCTTGACTGGGTTCGGGCGCTCCGCGACGTCACTGCGCGGATCTCGATCGATCGCCGGATTAACCGGATCGAGCAAGGCAATTTCGGTGACCATAAGTTTTTGCGCGATGGCGTCTCTGAGATACGGATCGATGTCGGTCCAGGCTACCGCGTTTATTACGCAACGGCGGGTAAACAGATCGTATTGTTGCTGTGTGGCGGGGATAAGCGGTCGCAAAATCGAGACATCAAACGGGCGTGCAGCTATTGGCTGGACTGGCAAAGGAGGACGGGCGATGAGAGATAGATCGCATGACGACGCGATGGCCGATCTGTATCGCGACGATCCCGAATATGCGTTGCAGATGCTGAATGCCATTCTTGAGGATGGAGATCAGGCCGAACTGCTCGTTGCTCTGCGACAAATGGCGAAAGCGTTTGGCGGCGTTGGGACGGTTGCCGAAAAGGCGCATCTCAACGTGACGCAACTCTACCGGACCTTGTCGCCTGGCGGTAATCCGGCGCTAAGCAGCCTTTCGGCTATTTTAAAAGCAATGGGCTTGCGTCTGGCAGTTCAAGCCGTGCGCGAGCCGATCGCCAGCACCTAAATCGAATTATTCATCGGCTTATCGCGGCAGGAACCCGACCAGATCCTTGACGTCGGCCAGGATCGGCTGGGCGATGGCGTTGGCCTTGTCGGCGCCGTCGCGCAGGATCGTGTCCAAGGCGGCGGTATCGGTCATCAGTTCGGTCATGCGCCTGGCGATCGGGCCCAGCGTCTCGGTCGCCGCGTCGCTGAGTTCGTTCTTCAAGACCGAGAATTGGGCCCCGGCAAAGCGGGCGACGGCGGCGGCCTTGGTCGTATCGGTCAGCGCGGCATAGATCGTCAGCAGATTGTCCGCCTCCGGCCGGCCTTCCAGGCCCTCGACCGTCGCCGGTAACTCCGCCGGGTCGGTCTTCGCCTTGCGGATCTTCTGGGCGATCAGGTCGGGCGTGTCGGTCATGTTGATGCGGCTCATGTCCGACAGGTCGGACTTGGACATCTTTTTCAGGCCGTCGCGCAGCGACATCACGCGGGTCGCCTCGCCCAATATCTGCGGCTCGGGCAGGGGGAAGAAATCGACGTCGTAACGGCGGTTGAAGGCGCCGGCGATGTCGCGGGCCAGCTCCAGATGCTGCTTCTGGTCCTCGCCCACCGGCACATGCGTCGCCTTATAGGTCAGGATGTCGGCCGCCATCAGCACGGGATAGCCGTAGAGGCCCAGCGGTGCACCCTCGCGGTCCTTGCCGGCTTTTTCCTTGAACTGGGTCATCCGGTTCAGCCAGCCCATCGGCGTGATGCAGTCCAGGATCCAGGCGAGCTCCGCGTGGGCCGAGACATGGCTCTGCACGAAAATGGTTGAGCGCACCGGGTCGATGCCGGCGGCAATATAGGCGGCGGTGATCTCGCGGGTCGATTGCCGAAGGGTTATCGGGTCCTGCGGCACGGTGATGGCGTGCAGGTCGACCACGCAGAACAGGTTCTCCCCCTTGTCCTGCAAAGCCACCCAGTTCTTGAGCGCGCCCAGATAATTGCCAAGGTGCAATTGATTGGTCGGCTGCATGCCGGACAGGATGCGGGTCACGGGGTACTCGATATGGTTTCGGGTGGGCCGGTCTCTTAAGACGAAGGCGCGTTATCTCCCTTGGCTGCATTGCCGGTCAAGGCTGCAGAGCGATCCCGCCGCAGCATGCCGGCGATGTCGCCGGGTTTCGCGACCCTGGTCAGCACGATCGCCAGGCCATAGACGCCCATTCCCCCGACGGTGAGCGCCGACAGCGACAGAATGCGGTGGATCAGGCCGGAATCGGCCCACCAGCCGGCCAACGGAATCTGGATTGCCCACAAGACCGCGGCCATCGCCAGATTGGCCAGCAGAATACGCGGCAGCACATGGCGCAGCCGTTCGTCGAAGCCCAGCAGTCCGCGCCGATAAAGGCCGAATGCCAGCAGGCCGACATTCAGCCACGCCGTGACGCCCGTCGCGGCGGCGATCCCGACGATGCCCATATGGAAGACCAGCACGAGCGTGAGCACGAGCGCGGTGTTGAGGACGATGGCGATCAGGCTGAAATTGAGCGGCGCGCGCGTGTCCTCGCGGGCGAAATAGGCAGTGGCCAGCACCTTGGCCAGGACATAGGCGGGGATGCCGGCGGCATAGGCGGCAAGCGCTCCGCCGCTGACGATCGCGTCTGCGACATGGAATTTCCCGTGCGGATAGACGAACAGGCCGATCATGAATGCACGCCGCGCCACGAACAGGGCGACGGCGGCGGGCAGGGCCAGCAGCAGCGCCGCCTCGATCGCGCGCGATTCCAGTTTCTTCGCGCCTTCCCGGTCGTTGTTCGCCACATGACGCGCGAGCGCGGGCAGCAACGCCGTTCCCACCGCGACGCCGATCACGCCAAGCGGCAACTGATAGAGCCGCCCGGCATAGTTGAGGTGCGAGATCGACCCCTCGGGCAGCAGCGAGGCAACGACCCCGTCAATATAGATGTTGATCTGCACCGCGCCGGCGCCGATCGCGGCCGGGCCGATCAGCACGAAAAGGCGCCGGATCGCGGGCGTCAGGCGCGGCCGGCGCAGCTTCAGCAAGATGCCCGCGCGGTAACAGGAGCCGATCATCCAGATCACCTGGATGATCCCCGATGCGAACTCGCCCCACGCGGCGGCATGCCCGGCGGTGGGAAAGAAAGGCGTCAACAGCAGGCCGCCGATCAGGCAGATATTGAACAGGGTATAGGCGAAGGCGAACGGCCCGTAGCGGTCCAGCGCGTTCAGAACGCCGCCCTGCAAGGTGGTGATCGAGATGAAGACCAGATAGGGGAAGGTGATCCGGCAGAAGGTGACCGCCAGGTCGTAACGCTGGGTGCCGCGTTCGAAGCCCGGCGCCAGAACCATCACGACATAGGGCATCAGCAGCCACAGAACGGCGGTCAGCGGTATGAGGATCAGCAGCATGACCGCCTGCGCTTCTTCCGCGAACCTCGCTGCCGCCGGCTTGCCCTCGTTTTGGATCGTCTTGCTGAACAGCGGCACAAAGGCCGCGCTGAACGCCCCCTCCGCGAACAGGCGGCGGAATACGTTCGGCAGGGTCAGCGCCATGAAGAACGCGTCCGCCGTCGGCGTCGCGCCCAGCAGTCCGGCGACCAGCATCTCGCGGACGAAGCCCAGCACCCGGCTGACCATCGTCAACCCGGCGACAGTCCTTACGGCACGCGCAAAACTCATGACAGGTCTATCGACAAGATTTTAGGCGGCCAGATTTTAGGCGGCAAGATTCTAGGGACAGGATTTTAGGCCGCCGCCTTGGCTGCGCCGGGCGACTTCTTCGGCTCTTTCTTCTCTTTCGGCGTGCCGTCGTCCAGCGCCTCCAGAAGGGCCGCGCGGACCCGGCGCTGTTTGGCGGTTTCCATGACCTTCATGCCGAAGATGTCCTTGACGTAGAAAACGTCGATCACCTTGTGCCCATAGGTCGAGATCTTGGCGTTGGCGATCTGCAGCCCCTGGTTGGTCAACGCCCAGGTCACGTCATGCAGCAGGCCCGGCCGGTCGCGGCCGTTGATCTCGATGATCGTGTGGGTGGAACTGGCTTCGTTGTCCAGCAGCACGCGCGGCGTCACCTCGAAAGGCCGCACACGGTCGTGCGGCTTGCCCTTCAGCCGCGCCAGTTCCTCCGGCGGCACGCGCTCGCCGGTGATCGCGCGTTCGATGGCGACCAGCAGCCGTGCCCGCTTGGACCCTGACAGCGGGTCGCCGCTGGCGTCCTGCGCCCAGAACACGTCCAGCGCCATGCCGTTCGACAGGGTGAAAATCTTGGCATCGACGATCGACAGGCCCGACATGGCGAAGGCGCCGGCCAGCCGGGCGAACAGGCCGGGATGGTCGGATGTGTGGATCGTGACCTCGGTCGCGTCGCGCGCTTCGTCGGCGCGAGTCTCGACGGCCAGCGATTGGCCGTCGCGTTCCGCCGCGTTGACCAGCCGCGCATGGCGGGCGTGGGTCGGCGCGTCGAACCCCATCCAGTATCCGCGTGAGCCCATTGCGGCGAAGCCGTCGAACTGCGCGTCGCTCCATTCCGGCAGCAGCACCCGCGCCTCTGCCTGCTGCTTCGAGGCGCGTTCGCTGCGGCCCATAGCCTCGACCGCGCCGCCCAGCACCTCGGCCGTGCGGTGGTACAAATCCTCGATCAGTCCGGCCTTCCAGTTGTTCCAGCGGCCGGGCCCGACCGCGCTGATATCGATGGTGGTCAGCAGGGTCAGCACGCGCAGCCGCTCCGGCGACTGCACCAAGGCGGCGAAATCCTGCACGGTGCGGGGGTCTTCGATATCGCGCCGGGTGGTGACGCCCGACATCCCCAGATGCCAGCGCACCAGCCATGCCGTGGTCTCGGTTTCCTCGGCCGTCAGGCCCAGGCGTGGCCCCAGCCGTTCGGCGATGCTGCCACCCACGTCCGAATGGTTACCGCCGCGCCCCTTGCCGACATCGTGCAGCAGGACCGCGAGCGCCAGGGCGCGCTTCGAATCGACTTGGCCGATCAGTTCGCTGGCCAGCGGGAAGGCATCCACCGCTTCGCCGTTTTCGATCCGGTTCAGGATGCCGACCGCGTTCAGCGTGTGCTCGTCGACCGTATAATAATGATACATATCGAACTGCATCTGGGCGACGATACGGCCCCAGTCGGTGATGAACTTGCCCAGCACGCCGGCATCGTTCATCCGGCGGAACCCGATCTCCCGGTTGCCCGGCCCGGTCAGGATCTCATCGACGAAAATCCGGTTGGCCTCGGGGTCGGCACGCAGGTCCGGCCCGATCCGGGACAGGTTGCGGGTCACGGTCCGCAGCGCGTTGGGGTGGATGTCGTATCCGCTGCGCTGCGCCACCGCGAACAGGCGGATCAGGTCGCGCGGTTCCTTGGCGAACTGGTCCTCCGAGACGAGGTTCAGCCGCCCGCTGTCCAGCACGAATCCGTCGATCTTGCGCGCCGCCCGGGACAGCCAGCCGCGCGGCTGGCCCAGCGAATCCGCCTCGAACGCGGCGCAGAAGATGCGGGTCAGGTTGCCCACGTCCTTGGCCACCAGGAAATAGTGCTTCATGAAGCGTTCGACGGCGACCGCGCCGGCATGGTCGTTGTAACCCAGCCGCTTGGCGATCTCGACCTGGACGTCGAAAGTCAGCTTTTCTTCCGGCCGCTTGGCGACGAAATGCAGGTGGCAGCGCACGGTCCACAGGAAAGCGTCGGCCTTGGCGAAGCGGGCAGCTTCTTCCCGGCGCAGCAGGCCTTGCGGCACCATCGCGGCGACATCGCCGACGCCGTACAGCGCACGGGCGATCCAGCCCAGCGTCTGCAGGTCGCGCATTCCGCCTTTGCCCTCCTTGATGTTGGGCTCGACCATATACCGGAAGTCGCCGATCTTCTTATGGCGCTGGTCGCGTTCGGCCAGCTTGGCCTCGACGAAGCCGCGCCGGTCCAGGGCCTCGACGCTTTTGCCGAAGCGCTTGTCGAAATCGGTATAGAGCGCCAGTTCCCCGGTCAGGAACCGCCGCTCCATCATGCTGGTGCGGATCAGGACGTCGCCCTTGGCCAGCCGGATGCAATCCTCGGTCGACCGGACGGCCTGGCCGACCTTCAGCCCCAGGTCCCACATCGCATAAAGCAGGAACTCGACCAGCTGTTCGGCGCGCGGGGTGCGCTTATAGGCGACGATGGCCAACAGGTCGATGTCCGAAAACGGGGCCAGCGGCCCGCGCCCGTAACCGCCGATCGCGGCCAGCGCGACCTTCTCGCCGGTTGTCGGGTTGGCGGCGGGGAAGACGCGCCGATCGGCCAGGTCGAACAAGGCGGTGACCACCTCGTCCATCAGCGCCCCCAGGGCCGCGCCGCAGGCCAGGCCGTCATTACCGCGCAGGAATTGCTGCTCGATCTCCGCGCGCCCTGTCTCCAGATGCGCCTTCAGCAACTGCACGGCGGCGTTGCGCAGAGCTGTCCCGCCGCCGGTCAAATTTTCCAGCGCTGCCCGAATATCGGGCCGCGTTTGATCGACGGAAGAACTGGCGGCGGCGGTCAGCGAATCCACGTGGCGCTACTCGAGGTTCGGAAAGTTGCGAGTCACGGGCCACAGCATAGCAGAAAGTATCCCCCGCCCGCCATTTCCCGCGGGTGGCGCCACGGCTACAGCGAGAATATCCGCTTGATATCGGCCGCGACCCGGTCGGCCAGCCTTGGGTCATGCTGATCTTTGCCGTGATGTTGGTCCAGCACGGTGCGACGGGCCAGTTGCCGTCCTGCCAGGCTCTCGCTCAGTTCCTCCGCCATGCTGGGCCGCGCCTTGAGCAGCGGAGAGAGCGCATCCTTCGATATTTCGTAAATCACGGCTTTGGTCAGCGCGATGATTTCGCCGTTCAGCGCTTCGCCGAGAAGCAATCCCGTCTCACCGAAATAATCGCCGGGCGCCAATCGGTTAACCTCAAGCTTGCTGCCGTTTTCCTCCGCCTCGGCGACCAGAACGCCGAAAAAGACAATGCATAAGGCTTGCAGGATCTGGCCCGTCTCCACGATCACATCGCCCCGCTTGTAATCCTTCCGCTGCATCTGCGACGCCAGTTTTGTTTTCTCCTCCACGCTCAAGGAGGAGAAAAGCGAGATTCCGGCGAGCAGCCGGTCGGGAATTCTCAGGTCGCCGTCGTCTTCCGGATCGGCTGCCTTGGATCCGCCCGGCAGACGCGGCGAAAATCTGGCGCCTGCCGCCGCGGCCGCCCGATAAACCCGGTCGAAAAGCTCATTCTGCGCCCCGTCGATGGCGCCGATATCCGCAACGGAGAAGGACAGCTCGAAGTCGATCATCTCCGCGCTGATATCCTTGATCGTGACGGTCGGCTCCGGCGTGCGCAGGATGTGCAGGCTGCCCAGCAGCACCTCCTTCAGCAGATCGCGGCCCGCCGCGGGGGGCAGCGCGGGGTCTAGTTTCACGCGGATGCTGGCGCCGTGGGTTGCGGTGGGCGAGCTGCTGTTCACCAGCTTGGCTTTCGCGATGACGCTGTTGGGAATGATCGCCACATCGCGGTTTCCCGTCAGGATGTGCGTCGCGCGCCAATTGGTTTCGATCACCTTACCCTGGACGTTATCGTCCAGGGTAATCCAGTCGCCGATATGATAGGGGCGTTCGATGCCCAGCACGATGCCGGAAAATACATCCCCCAGCGTGCTCTGCAGCGCCAGGCCGAGAATGATCGCCAGGGCGCCGGAGGTCGCCAGCAGGCCCTTCACCGGCAGATCGAATACATAGGCGACGATCGCGAACGCGGCGGCAAGATAGACCACCGCAGCCAGCAGGTCCTGAACCAGTTTCGCTTGGCGCGGCTGCCGCCCCAGCATGACGAAGGCGCGCAGGAATCCGACCGTGAGCCAAGCCCCGGCCAGCCACCAGACGATTTCGAGCACGCCGGCGAAGAAATGCCTGGCCTCAGTCCCGGTCGTTACACCGGGACGATAGGGGGCGACGCCCGCGGCCATCAGCAGACCGGTCAGAACGGCAAAGGTCGCGAGTTGGCTCAGAAAATACCGGAGCGAACTGCGCCCTTGCCAATAGCGGGCGCCGAAGAAGCCGGCAACGATAACGACGGCCGCCAGAAAAAGCGGATCGGTCGCCGTCGCCAATATGGACGAGGATGCCAGGGCCATGCCGCAGAATAAGGCCCTTCAGCCCGGCTGCGCCACAAGGAAAACTCGGGCGCGCCGGGCTATGGGGTTCGGCTCGGCCGCTTCCCGGGCGGTTCACCCCAGCGCGGCTTTCAAATCGTCGATCAGGTCGTCGGTATCTTCCAGACCGACCGACAGGCGGATCGTGCCGGGGCGGATGCCGACGCGCAGCTTGTCTTCCGTCGGCACCTTGGCGTGGGTCGTCGTCGCCGGATGGGTGATCAGCGACTTGCTGTCACCCAGATTGTTGCTGATCAGGATCAGCTCCAACTTGTTCAAGGCGGCGAACGCGCCTTCCTTACCGCCTTTGATGTCGAAGGCGATCAAGTTGCCGAATCCTGTCATCTGCCGCGCCGCCAGTTCGTGTTGCGGATGGCTCTTCAGGCCGGGATAGCGCAGGCCGTCGATCTTGGGGTGGGCTTCCAGGAACTGGGCGACCTTGCCGGCTGAATCCGATTGGGCCTTGACCCGCAGCGACAGCGTCTCCAGCCCCTTCAGCAGCAGCCACGCATTGAACGGGCTGATCGCCGGCCCGGTATGGCGCAGGAACGGGTGCAGCTTGGCGGCGAAATCCTCGCCGCACAGAATCGCCCCGCCCAGGGTGCGGCCCTGGCCGTCGATATGCTTCGTCGCCGAATAGACGATGATGTCGGCGCCCAGTTTCAGCGGCTTCTGGAAGATCGGGGTGGCGAACACGTTGTCGACGATCAGCTTCGCCCCCGCCGTGTGCGCCAGTTCGGCCACGGCGGCGATGTCGATGATGTCCAGTGTCGGGTTGGCCGGCGATTCCAGGAAGACGAACTTCGCGGGGGTGGAAAGCGCCGCCTTCCAGTCGTTCAGGTCCGTGCCCTCCACCATCGTGAAGGTCGCGCCGTAATTCGGCAGGATGTTCTTGATGATATGCGTACACGACCCGAACATCGCATGCGGCGCGACGACCCGGTCGCCGGCCTTGATGTCTGCGGCCAGCGCGGCGAACACCGCCGCCATACCCGAGGACGTCGCGAAACAGCGCTCCGCCCCTTCGAAGGCGGCCAGCCGTTCCTCGAACATCGCGATCGTCGGGTTGCGGAAGCGCGAATAGACGTAACGGGTGCCCTCGTTGACGAAGGATGCTTCGGCCTCCTCGGCGGTCTGATAGACATAGCCGGAGGTCATGAAGATCGCTTCGGAGGTTTCCTCCGCGGCTGATCGGGTGGTGCCCGCATGCACCAGCAGGCTTTGCGGCTTCAATCCGGGACGACGGCTGCCGAAATCGACCATGACACTTCCTCCGCCGCTTAGCTTCAGTTTGCGGCACAAAAAAACCCCGACCGGCAGCGGTCGAGGCGTGTATGTCTTGGATACGAGCCTGGACCTTTTAGCGGTTTATTTAACGTGGTCCGCAAGCCGGTCGCTCAAATCCCCACGTAGCGCGGAGTTTTCATCGGGGAGGGGCGGATGTCAAGGAGGGGGAACCGGATTGAACCTATCGATACAATCTCGGCGTGGCGTCTTGGATCACACGCATGGCGTGAGCATGGGTAGTGGGTCAGTTTGAAATCCGAAAGTTTTTCAAACGTTTCCAGTAGGATACAATTGATTGCAAAGCCGATAGCTATCCATTCGTGAGCTTGCCGCTCTGTATTGGTAGAAAAAAATACAACCGACATAAGAAAGTAGAACATCGCGTAAAAAACGCCGGGAATGAAGAGTATTAGGGTTCGTAGAAATGAACTACGATTGTCGAAAACCGCGTCCCAGGTAACTCCCATTAAAGCGCCTGTTGGTATGGCAAGCAAGATTGCTATAAGCAACCTCAACAGCGTTTTATTCAACTTTACCATGTTCTCGCTTAAGGCTCTTAGCGCTCTTGTACGGGCCTCTTTTGGCCGGAACCTTAGCTTCGCACAGTGCGGCGATATCTTCCATGCTCCACAGCGTATCGGCCATCCCTGCGGCCATCGCCGGAGACATCTTCAGCGTCTTGTGAATGCGCACGAAGTTATAGAACAGCGTGTAAAGCGCGATCATGTGGAAGTGATTCTCAAACTTCTTGCTGAAAGCGTTTGTCAGCCGCGTGAACCGGCGCATACCCATCCGCATATTCAGGTTCTGGCGCTCCACGTAGGATGTTGAGACGTGCTTCATGTCCGGCTCGCCCTCAATGGCTTCCTTGCGAGCGCCGATGCAGTCAGCCGGGCTGTAGCGGCCTACATGAAATTGGGGTCGGAGTAAGATTCATCCGAGGGGCGCTCGTCGGATCGGCGGGCCTGCCGAATTTGAAACGCCAAGTCGCCAAGGAAATCCGTTTTTGTTGATCGATCCGGCTGCCCGTCGAAAGGCTCGGTCGCTTGGCGCCTTGGCGACTTGGCGTTTCAATTCATGATTCGCCACCCCGAATTGGGGCGAATAAGATTTCCGCACCTGATGAAATCCGCTGCGCTTCCACCCTACAAACTTGCTGTAACTAACGGAACGGGCGCACCAGCCCATTCGACGCGCCAATAGGCTCCCTGCACCACGGACTGCACCGCATGAGGCCACAGCACAGCGAAACAGGTTCCATCCTTGTGGCGGACAGATGGATAGATAATGCCGTTCAGCCCCTTCGCACGCACGACGTCCGCCAGCGCGTTTCCGGCGGGATATCCGATGGCCGGGTCGGGATCAAGGCTTTCGTGCATTTCGTGCGCTCGCAGATCGACAAACTCGCCGGCCAGGCTCGCATGCATTTCGACATAGTCGACGACCGCCTTGTATCGGCCGCTGCGGCCCAGGAAGTCGGTCATGTGAAAGATGACCTCATCCAGGCAGGTCGCCGTATCCAGCGCCGCGTACCAAACGCCGCGCCCCGGGCCGTTGAAGCGGTTGCGTTCGCGCGGCTTCGCATAGGCGAAAGCAGCGTTGATGAATTTGGCGTGCGGCACGCCGAAGACCAATTCCGCCGACGCGATATTGTCGATGCCGCGGTCCTCGGCAACCAATCGCGAGCTCGTCGCGCCTTCAAGTTCGGACAGCGCGTCCAGATCCTCGTCGGCTACTAGCGCCAAAAGGACGGACGGCCTGCGATTGGCCGTCGAAACCAGCCGTATGGTCCGCGCAAAGGCATCGCGAACGACGGTCAGACCGTCGAGCATGCTTACAGGCCCCCGCGCACCGCATCGATATAACGCCGGACCTCGATCATATGGGGGATGCCCCCTTCGATCATCGCGTCGATCGGCGTTCTGCGTTCGAACAGCGGCCCTTTGTTCGCCAATTTCGGCCATTCGTCGGCCATTTCATCCGCGAACAACAGGTGCAGGCCCTTGAAGATGCCGACCAGGGCGGAGACCCGGGTGAGCTGATCCTGGCTCAGCGCGCTTCCCTCCCATCCGTCTCGCTTGATCCGGTCCCAAGTGCTTCCCGACACGCCGATCAGTGCGGCCGCTTCCTGGTTTGACAGGGTCCATTTATCGGACAAAGCTCGGTACGCCTTGACGGCAACCGGCGTCAGCCGGTCGCGATCGTCGTCTTGGGAAAATGTCTGCAACGCGCTGGGCGCTAATGGCTTTGGGCTTTGGGCTAAACGGGGCACTCTCATCTCCTGATGTGGTTATATGCACCATGTGACGAGAAATGCAAGTACTTTCGCTATATGTTCTGTTCTTTGATAGGGGGATGGTCCATGCTTCTGGCCGGCGTAAAGGCTCTCGGCTTCGACGTGTTCGGCACGGTGGTCGATTGGCGGGGTGGGGTGGCGTGCGATGCGGCGCCGTTCCTGAAACGATACGCCCCGGGTGCCGACCCGCTCGCCTTCGCGGATGCCTGGCGGCGGCAATATCAGCCGGCGATGGAGCGGGTGCGCACCCAGGGGCGGCCCTTCACCAAGCTGGATATCCTGCACCGGGAAAATCTCGAGATCATCCTGCCGGAATTCGGCATCGACCCGGCCGCCGTGCCGGCCGCCGAACTGGACGAACTCAACCTCGCCTGGCACCGGCTGGACCCCTGGCCGGACGTGGTGGAGGGGCTGACCCGGCTGAAGAGCCGCTTCATCATCGCCACGCTTTCCAACGGCAATGTCGCGCTGATGGTCGACATGGCGAAACGCGCCGGCCTGCCATGGGACGCGATCCTGGGCGCCGAACCGGCCCGTGCCTACAAGCCTTCGCCCGAGGCCTATCTACGCACCGCCGACATGCTGGGGCTGAAGCCCGAGGAACTGTGCCTGGTCGCCGCCCACAATAGCGACCTCGACGCTGCCCGCGCCTGCGGCCTGAAGACCGCCTTCGTGCTTCGCCCGAAAGATCAGGGCCTGGGCCAGCACACCGACCTGACACCGGAACAGGACTGGGACGTGGTGTCGGAGGATTTCTGCGATTTGGCCGATCAGGTGGGGGCTTAGGGCGAAATCCCATGAACCGTCATCCGCGGCGCCCGGTGAGGATGCAAGTGATTTTGCCGGATTCGACGCCGAATCTCTCGAAAAAAGCGTCACCAGATGCGCGAAACCGGTGCGTCAACTCTACCGGTAATGCGGCGCGGTTCAACGTGAATCGCGCCGAAATCAACGTCCCGGGCGGCTTGCAGCGGCCCAAAATACGCACGAATCCGCAGTGCCGTTCCGGAAATAAGCATTTGTTTTGACGACGATATTGCGTCCTCAGGATCGCTATCCAGCCCGGCTGTCCGATTTGTCTTGACAAAATGTTCTTTATATGTTCTGTTTTCGGACATGTCTTTCGACCAACCCGCCCCCACCCAACCCGCGATGCCAGGGTCGCCGAACGGCGAAGCTGCGTTTGCGCCGCAGGCCGACGCCGCGCGTGAGGCCCGGCGCATGGAGCGGCTGAGGCAGCTTGAGGTGCTGCGGGAACGGGCGGATACAATCTCCGCGCAACTGTGTGCCATGATCCAGGGCAAGCTGCCGCCCCATGAGTGCGCGGCCTTCGCGCATATCGCCGATCCCACGCTCGCCTTCACCCGCGTCTGCACCACCATCCGCCGCATGGTGGCGCTGGAGGAGCGGATCGACGAGGATGCCGAGACCCGGGCCGAACGGCTGGCCGCGGAGGCTGCCAAGCGCGCCCAGGCCGAGGCGGCGAAGGGCCGTCAAGACACAATCCGCCTACACCGCTGTCTCGCCCGCAAGACGCTGCGCGGAGACATTCGCGCCCGTGGCGCGGATCTGACCCGCGACCGCCGCGAATTGCTGCTGAACGACCTGACCCACGATCTGGACGATCTGGATTACCAGGGCGACATCGACACGCTGATCGCCGGCCTGCGGGAACAGCTCGACGCCGTTCTTAAGGCGCCGGCGCCGGCCGTGAACGCCAATGCGAACGCGAACGCCACCGCCGTGCGGCCCGGTTTGGATCCGGTCAAGCTGAACGATCTGAACGCGCTGATAGAACAGACCGCCAACGAGCTTCAGCTGGCAATGCTTCGCGAGGCGGAGCGTTAGCGTACCGGGCCTTTCCCGTTTGTCGTCTCGCGATGGAAATCCCTTCCACCTGAACCTTCATCCGCCGCTGCGCGGCACCTTCTCCCGTCGAACGGGAGAAGGCTGTTGGCGCTGGCGCGTGCGCTTCATAAGTGCCTCGCCCCTCGAAGGGAGAGGCACCAGGCAATCTACTTCCCGGCTTTCTCCGCCGTCTCCTTCGGCACCTCCTTGCCGGAAATGAAATCGCGGATGTCCTGGATGACTTCCGGGGATTTGGAGATCGATACCCAGTGGCTGTCATGCGGATACAGCTTGAAGTGCACGTCGGGCACCAGTTTTTCCATGCCGCTGAGGTTGCCTTGTTGAAGCGCGGTGTCGGTCAGGCCCCAGATCACCAAGGTCGGCACATGGATGATCGGCGACTTGGCGCCCTCGGTCACCGCCGCGGCCGACCATGAGGTCGGGACCTTGTCGGCCGGATGGGTTTCGTTGAAGGGCGGGTTCAGATGGTTGGCGCGGTAATAGTCCAGCCCGGCATTCAGCGCGCCCGGTACGCTCCACGCCTTCTTCCAGGCGGCCACGTCGGCGTCGGTGTACCGGCCGCTCTTGATCTGCTCGCCCAATATGCCTTGGGTCAGGCCGGCGAAATCGTTGGCCGACAGCTTCTCGTCCCACTTGTAGCCGTCGAAATTGTTGAAGGCGAAGGTGTAGTTGCTGCCCCAGCGCTGGATCGGGTTCTCACGCATTTCGCGCTCGAAGATCATCGGGTGCGGCGCGTTGACGATGACCAGCCTGTCCAGCGTTTCCGGGTAATACATGGCGTAGGTCCAGGCCAACAGGCCGCCCCAGTCATGGCCGACCAGGATGAATTTCTGGCCCTTCGGGCCGATCTTCTGGGCGAAATCATGGATGTCCTCGACCAGCGTCTTCATCTTGTAGGCGTTGGTGTCGGGCGGGATCGAGGTCAGGTTATAGCCGCGCAAATCGGGCGCGACGGCAAGGTGGTCCTTGCCGAAATCCACCAGGTAATCCTTCCACTGGTACCAGAAGGACGGATAGCCGTGCAGGAACAGGATCATCGGCCCCTTGCCGGCATGGACGTAATGCATGCGGATGCCGTTCGCCTGGACAAAGCCCTCTTTAAGGGTGCCGGTCACGCCGGGCGAGGCTACGGCGGGGCCGGCCTCTTGCGCCAAGGCGGGCAGTGTTGCGGCGCTGAGCGCCAGGGCCGTCAATCCACCGATCAAATGCAGTGCGTGTCGCATGCCAACCTCCCTGTTCATCGTTTCGATCTTGCCGCCAATCCCGACGGAACAGAGTCCTAACGGAACGCGGTCGATATTTCATTCTTTTATATATATTAAGTGACGGCTTAGTGGCGCTGGTCTAAAATCTTGCGCTACGGAACGCGGAAATACCGCGCGGGGAATGGAGGCGGATCATGGCCGGCGAGATGGGTAAGCCCGACTACACGGAGCAGGACCGCGCCTATATGGAAGGCCCGGCACGGCCGCTGGAGCAATTCGGCAGCGTCTTCATGACCAACTCCAAATGGCTGAACAGCGCGAAGATGCGCGATGTCTATGCCCAGGAGGGGCTCCGCCGCGCGGGCCGCGACGTGCCGCCGACCTATATGGTGCATCAGGCGGCGCAGACGATCGCGGAGCTGTCGGACCAGGCCGAAACCATCCGCATGATCGAGGCGGAAAAGACCTTGAAGCCGCTGTTCGGCGCCTGGCTGGATAACCGGTCCCTGTCGGATTTCACGCTGGACGAGCTCAAGGATTTCGCCCCCGGCACCTTGGGCGGTGTGGTGCATGAATATCTCTCGCGCACCGGCTTCGACCTCAACCATTCCAAGCGCGGCCTCCAGCCGACGTCGGACTACGCCTTTCTGCAGAAGCAGCGGGTGGTGTCGCATGACATCGAACACATCGTCAGCGGCCTGGGCCCCAACCCGGTGGGCGAGCAGGCGCTGATCGCGCTCAACCTCAAGACCTATTTCGATTTCTTCACGCCCGAACTGGCCGGCGAACTGACCCGGATGAGCGCGTTCCTGCTGTCGACCGGGGTCATGAAAGCCAACCTGCATTACCCGGGCGTGATGAGCGCCTTCCTGGACGGCGTGGCGACCGGCTCGGCGATCGGGGAGAAGATGAAGCACCCGCTGCTGCTGGCGGATTGGCGCGCCTACCTCGATTGGACGATTGAGGATATCCGGGCGGACCTTAACATCGTGGGCGCGCCGCCCCAGGGAACCTGGGACTGGACCAACGACGCCCGGCGCGGCTGAGACGAGACACTCACTCGGGAGGATATGATGGCTGGAGACATGGGGAAGCCCAACTACGAGGAACAAGACCGCGCCTATATGGAAGGCCCGGCCCGCTCGCTGGACCAGTTCGGCAGCGTGTTGATGACCAACTCGCGCTTCCTGAACAGCGCGAAGATGCGCGATGTCTATGCCCAGGAAGGGCTGCGCAAGGACGGCCGTGATGTGCCGGCGACCTATATGGTTCACCAGGCGGCGATGGCGATCGGCGAGTTGACCGATGTTCCCGAAGTCGAACGGCTGATCGCCGCCGAAAGGGACAAGAAGCCGGAATTCGCCGCGTGGCTGGACAAGCGCTCGTTGTCGGATTTCACGCTCGACGATCTGAAGGACTTCGCCCCCGATACGCTGGGTGGCATCGTCCATCATTATCTCTTTAGCAACGGCTTCGACCTCAACCATTCGAAGCGCGGGCTGGTGCCGACCACCGACTATACCTTCATGCAGAAGCAGCGGGTCGTGTCGCACGACATCGAACATATCGTCAGCGGCCTGGGTCCCAACCTGATCGGCGAACACGCGCTGATCGCCTGCAACATGAAGTGCAACTACGATTATTTCTCGCCGGAACTCGCCTGCGAACTGGTCCGCATGTCGGGCTTTTTGATGTCGACCGGCGCGATGAAGGTCAACCTGCACTCGCCGCATTTGATGAGCGAGTTCCTCAAGGCGGTCTCGGTCGGCGTTAAGATGGCGGACGGCATGTCCCGCCCGCTGCTTGTCAACGATTGGCGCGACTATCTCGACTGGACGCTGCCGCAAATCCGCGAGGAGCTGAACATCCTGGATGCACCGCCGCCCGGCACCTGGGAATGGACCAACGATGCCAGCCGGGGTGACTACAAGATGGCGGCCGAGTAAACGGCCAATCGGAAAGCGGCACGGACGCACGATTAGAAGGGTAACAGGGTGAATTCGTCTGGCTCGTCCGAGCGGCTGCTCGTCAATCTGTGCGGCCTCGTCGCCTTTTTGTCCGGCATCGTGTTTTCGATGGTCGGCGCGCTGGCGCCGATGTTCTCGCGCGACCTGAACATCCCGACCCAATCGATCGGCAGCATCATGGGCAGCTATATGCTGGCCTCGGCGATCAGCGGTTTTCTGGGTACGCTCTATCTCGACCGGTTCGACCGCCGCAAAGCCTTGGCTGTCGGCCTGACCGGCGTCGTTATCGGGCTGATCCTGACCGGCCTGGCGCCGAACCTTCCCTTGCTGATTGCCGCGCGTATCGTGTCGGGCATCTTCGCCGGCCCGTCGAACGCGCTGTCGATCGCTATCGTTGTCGACAACGTGCCGCCCGAACGACGCGGCGGCGCGCTGGGCACGGTGGCGGCATTCGGCGCGTCCGCGCAGATCATCGGACTGCCCGCGGGGCTGATCATCGCCCAGGCCTTCGGCAGTTGGCGCGATCCGTTTTTCGCCAGCGCGCTGACCGGGTTGATCCTGACGATCCTGATCACCGTCAAACTGCCGGCCCAACGTGGACATCTGCTGGGCGCGTCCAGCTTTGCAATCGCTCAGCGGCTTAAAGGCATGGGCCGGTTGTTCTTGCGGTCCGACGTGCTGGTCGCCTTCGGCCTGATGATGACCGGCATCGTCCCGCTGGTCGCGATCACGACCATCATGTCGGTCTTCCTGGTCAACAATCTGGGGTACCCGCAGGGCGCGCTGATCATGCTCTATGTCATCGGCGGCGGGCTGAACGTCTATACCGCGCGCTATATCGGCCGGGGTATCGACCGGTTCGGTCCGGGCGCGGTGTCGCTTGCCTCGACAGTCGCGCTCTCCTTCGCGGTCGCGATCGGGTATCTGGGCGTCGGCTGGGCAATGGTGACCGCGATGGAGGGCCGCATTCAGAACGTGCTGGGAACCGCGGATATCTGGGCCAAGTTGCAGCATATCGGCTTCTATCCCGCGCTGCTGCCGGTCGTGGCGATCTTCGCCCTGTTCTTCATCACAAGCTCCGGTCGTCTCGTCGTCGGGCAGGCGATCACCATGCGGATCCCAAAGCCGGAGGAGCGGGCCGGCTTCCAGTCGCTCAGCCAGGCTATCCAGTCCTTCACCATGGCGCTGGCGGCCTTGGCGATCCCAAAGCTGCTCGGCAGTACGCCCGACGGCAAGCTGACGGGGGTCGAATTCTTCTGTTACGGCGTCCTGGTTGTAACCTGGATTTTCCCGCCGCTGGTCTATTGGCTTGATGTGCTGCTGAACCGGCGGGAAAGGGCGGAAATGCCAACCACGATCGCCGTTACGGCGGAGTGACAACCGCATCGAGGATAAGTCGCGTGAACTTCTTCGGCTCGCCTGAGCGGCGTCTGGTGATGATGGTCGGGTCGATCTCTTTCATCTCCAGCCTGATCTTCTCGCTGGTCGGTTCACTGGCGCCCGCCTTCCAGAAGGATCTCGGCATCCCGCCCCAGGCGATCGGTACGATCATGGGCGTCTATATGCTGTCGTCGGCGGTCAGTGGGTTCCTGGGCACGCTCTATCTCGACCGCTTCGACCGGCGAAAGGCGCTGGCCGTCGGGCTGTTCGGCACCTTTGTCGGGCTGCTGCTGACCGGTATGGCGCCGACTTTCGAAACGCTCATTGCGGCCAGGATTCTCAGCGGCGTTTTCGCCGGCCCCTCGAACGCGCTCGCCATCGCGACATTGGTCGACAACATCCCCCATGAACGGCGCGGCAAGGCGCTGGGTACGGTTTCCGGTTTCCAGGCGCTGGCGCAGATCGTCGGCATTCCTGTCGGGCTTGAGATCACCGATCTGTTCGGTACCTGGCGCGCGCCGTTTCTGTTCATCACCCTGCTGCAGGCGACGATCGCGATTATCGTGATCGTCAACCTGCCGTCGCAGCGGGCGCATCTGGAAACCGGCGCCAGTTTCGCGATCCCCGAACGTCTGCGGCTGCTCGGCCGGCTCCTGACCAAGCCGATGTGCCTGCTGACCTATGGCTTGCAGATGACCGGCGTCGTTCCGCTGGTCGCGATCACGACGATCATGGCCGTCTTCCTGGTCAACAATCTGAGTTATCCCAACACCGAACTTTCGGTGCTCTATCTGGTCGGCGGCGGCGCCAACATCATTTCGGCGCGTTTTCTGGTCGGCCCTTCTATCGACAGGTTCGGCGCCGGCATCGTGTCGTTCGCCTCGACGGTTGTGATGACCGGGGCGATCATGATGGGCTATATGGGCTTCAATCCCGGCCTGCCGTGGGTTGGGGTGTTCGCACTGTTCTTCATCACCAGTTCCGCCCGGTTGATCGTCACCCAGACGACCTCCATGCGCATTCCTCAGCCTGAAGAGCGCGCCGGGTTCCAATCGCTGTCTTCGTCGATCCAGGCATTGGCGATGGGTCTGTCCGCGCTGTCGACCCGTTTCCTATTGGGCAGCACGCCGGACGGCAAGCTGACCGGCATCGTCCCCTTCGCCATGGGCGTTATCGTTGTCGGCTGGGCCTACCCGCTCCTGGTTTATCAATTGGACGGCATGCTCAACCGTCGTGACAAACGCGAACGCGCCGCCGCGATGACTACCGGTGTCGCGGCGGAATGATCAGGGCAACATCTTCCTGAGGCGATAGACGAGATCCAGCGCGTCCCTGGGCGTCAGCACGTCCGGGTCGGTTTCCGCCAGAAGATTACCCAGCGGCTCCAATGGTGACGGTTCCTCGACCTTGGCCGGCGGCACGGGCTGCGCGCTGCTGAACAACGGCAGGTCGTCGACCGGACGCTTCAGCATGCGGGTATCGCCGCCGCTCTCGATCTGCTTCAGCACAGCCTCGGCGCGCTTGACGACGGCCGGCGGCAAACCCGCCAGCCGCGCGACATGCACGCCGTAGGACCGCTCGGCGGTGCCGGGAATGACGGTGTGCAGAAACACGATGTCACCCTGCCATTCCTTGATGCTCATCGTGTGGCACGACAGGGCGGCCAGCGATCGGTCCAGGGCGGTCAGCTCATGATAATGCGTGGCGAACAGGGCGCGGCAACGCACCTGGTCGTGCAGATGCTCCACCGTCGCCCAGGCGATCGACACGCCGTCATAGGTCGCGGTCCCGCGCCCGATCTCATCCAGGATGACCAATGACCGGGGTGTCGCCTGGTTCAGGATGGCCGCGGTCTCCACCATTTCGACCATGAAGGTCGACCGTCCGCTCGCCAGATCGTCCGCCGCGCCGACCCGGCTGAAAAGCCGGTCGACGATCCCGATCTCTGCGCTCTGCGCCGGCACGAAGCCGCCCATCTGCGCCAGGATGGCGATCAGGGCGTTCTGGCGCAGGAAGGTCGACTTGCCCGCCATGTTGGGGCCGGTCAGCAGCCACAGCCGGTCGTCGGCATGCAACGTGCAATCGTTGGCGACGAACCCGCCGCCTTCGGATGACGATGCCAGCGCCGCCTCGATCACCGGATGGCGCCCGCCGACGATGCGGAATTCGGTCGACCGGTCAATCACCGGGCGGACATAGCCGCGCTCGATCGCCAGCAGCGCCAGCGCGCTTGCCAGGTCGATCCCGGCCATGGCGCGGGCGATGCCGCCAATGGCTTGGGCCCGCCCGATGACTTCGGCCACCAGATCCTGGAAGATCGCCAGTTCGATCGCCAGCGCCCGGTCCGCCGCTTCGGCGATACCCCGGTCCAGCTCGGCCAGCTTGACCGTGGTGAAACGCACGGCGGTGCCCAGCGTCTGGCGGTGGATGAACGGCCCGTTCGGCGCGGTCGGCATCCGGTCGGCATGGGTCGCCGTCACCTCGATGTGATAGCCGATGACCTGGTTGTGCTTGATCTTCAGCGTCGCCACGCCGCTCTCGGTCGCATAGCGCGCCTGCATTTCGGCGATCAGCCGCCGCCCATCGTCGCGCAGCGTGCGTTGCCGGTCCAGATCGTCGGAATAGCCGGTGGCGATGAAATTGCCGTCGCGGGCGAACAGAGGCACCTCGGGCTTCAGCGCCCGCGCCAGCCGTTCGACCAGCGTATCCAGCGGCACCAGGGCCGCCCTGGCCTCGATCAATAGCGTCGGCAGACCGTCGGGCAGGCTGGTGCGCAACTGGTCGGCGGCGGCGATGCCCTCGCGGATCGCACCCAACTCGCGCGGGCCGCCTCGGCCCAGCGCCAGCCGCCCCAGCGCACGCTCGACATCGGGCGCGGACGCCAGGATGCGCCGGACTGTGTCCACAAGGCCGCGCCGGGTATGGAAGAAGGCAACGGTATCCAGCCGCGCATCGATCTCGGCAGGATCGGTCAGCGGCGCCGACAGATGGCTTGCCAGCAGCCGCGCGCCGGCGGCGGTCACTGTCTGGTCGATGGCCGACAGCAGGCTGCCCTGGCGCTCTCCCGACAATGTGCGGGTCAGCTCCAGGTTGCGGCGAGTGGCAGGGTCGATTTCCAGCACGCCGTCCTCGGCCAGACGGCGGGGCGCCTGCAACGGTGGCGCACGACCCTTTTGGGTCAGCTCGACATAGGCCGCCAGTGCACCAGCAGCCGCGACCTCCGCACGGCCGAAGCGGCCGAACCCGTCCAGCGTCTCGACCGAATAGAGCGATGCCAGCCGCCGCCGCCCATTCTCGCTGTCGAACCTGGCGTCGGGCTCGACCGTCAGCCGTTCCCGGAAGGGGTGGAACGTCTCGAACAGGTTCGGGCGTTGGATCAGCTTTTCCGGTACCAGCAACTCCCCCGGATCGACGCGGGCCAGCGCGGCGCCCAATCCGGTTTCGCCGACCGACTGCAACCACAACTCGCCGGTCGACAGGTCGAACCAGGCCAGCCCCAGGCCGCCACCGGTTTCCGCCAGCGCCGCCAGATAATTGGCCCGGCGCGGCTCCAGCAGATGATCTTCGGTCAGCGTGCCCGGCGTAATGATGCGGACGATATCGCGCTTGACCACCGATTTGCTGCCGCGCTTTTTCGCTTCGGCCGGATCTTCGATCTGTTCGCACAAAGCGACCTTGAAGCCCTTGCGGATCAGGCGGGAGAGATAAACCTCGTGATTCGACACCGGCATCCCGCACATCGGGATGTCCTTGCCCTGGTGGAATCCGCGCTTGGTCAGGGCGATGTCCAGGGCCGCCGCGGCAGCGCGTGCGTCGTCGAAGAACATTTCGTAGAAATCGCCCATCCGATAGAACAGGATGCTATCGGGATGCGCCGCCTTGATCGCCAGGTACTGCGCCATCATCGGCGACGTGGCGTGCTGAACGGCGGGCGCTTCCTCCTGATGATCTGGCGGCATGGTTCCTTGGGAATCGAGTGGCGGACTCCACTGTCTTATCAGAACGCTCGGAGCAGGACATGGCACTTTATCTCGTCACCGGCGGCGCGGGCTTCATCGGCTCCCATCTGGTCGATGCGCTGCTGACGCGGGGCGACCAGGTGCGGGTGCTCGACAACCTGTCGAGCGGCAAGCGCGAGAACCTAGATCCGCGGGTAGTGCTGACTGTCGCTGACGTGGCTGACGCACAGGCGGTAGCCAAGGCGATGGACGGGGTCGATGGCTGCTTCCACCTCGCGGCCATCGCTTCGGTTGAGCTTGGCAACCGCGACTGGCTGGGCACACACCGCGCGAACCTGACCGGCGCCATCACCGTCTTCGACGCAGCGCGTCGGGCGAAGGCTGCACCGGCCGTGCCGGTGGTCTATGCCTCGTCAGCGGCGGTTTATGGCGATTCAACCGAGCTGCCGCTATCCGAAACGGCGGCGACGCGGCCGCTATCCGCCTATGGCGCGGACAAGTTGGGTTGCGAATTGCATGGGCGCGTGGCGATGCGCGTCCATGGCGTACGGGCGACGGGCTGCAGGTTCTTCAATGTCTATGGGCCGCGCCAGGATCCCGGCTCGCCCTATTCCGGCGTGATCTCGATCTTCTTCGACCGCATCCGCCGCGGGCAGGGGATCACGATCTTCG
Organism: Alphaproteobacteria bacterium; assembly: GCA_965276835.1. GTDB lineage: Bacteria > Pseudomonadota > Alphaproteobacteria > BOG-932 > Roseiterribacteraceae > BOG-932. The sequence goes on along the minus strand of OZ255631.1, from coordinate 3,226,277 downwards.
GCGACGGTGGGCAGACGCGCGACTTCATCTATGTTGCCGACGTGGTTCGCGCGCTGACGACGATCATGGCAACCGACCTGCACGATGCCGCCGCATTCAATATCTGCACCGGCAAGACGACGTCACTGCTGGAGCTTGCCGCCACATTGGGCCGGGTGTTCGAACGCACGCCGATAATCACGTTCGGAGAGGTGCGCATGGGCGATATCCGCGAATCCCTGGGCGATCCGTCGATGGCTGAGCGTCAATTGGGGTTCCAGGCGCAGACTTCGTTGGAACAGGGGCTGCGTTTGATGGCGGAATACGAGTCGAGCAGGAACTGATAGGGCCATCCGTTCGGTTATGTTGGCGTTCAGTTATATTGGATTACAAAATTGTAATCCGTCAGAAACTCCCTGGTCTGTTCCTATGTATTATGTTGACGGTGACGGAGTTTGATCGCAGAGGACCGGATGGCAAAACTGCTGCTCATCGTCTGTGCGATCTTTGCGTGCGGGCTTATACCTGTTTACGCGCAAACGCCGGCTCCGGGTTCTCCATCATCTCCGGTTGTCTCGGCCGTGCCTGGCGACGGCCCAGCTCCGCCGCCGGCCCGGCTGATCAAGCCCAGGGCACCGGCCCATACCGAAACGCATCCCACCGACCACAGTGTACGCCAGCATCCGTTGGATGACCGTTGCCGGCCGCTCAAAGACCAGTTGGAACTTGCCCTGCAAAAGCCGGGCAATCAGCACCGCCTGTTCCAGGCGCGTGTCGCTCATAATGCCGGGACGCGCCTCTGCCGTGACGGGCATGCCGATAAGGGTATTGCGGAAATGCAACGCGGGCTTTCCTATCTCCAGGAAACGCCACACTGATCGGCCCCTAGTCTGATGCACCTATTGATTGTCGAAGATGATGAAGAAACCGCCGCCTATATGCGGAAAGGGCTGACCGAGGCTGGCTATACGGTCGACCATTCGGCGAACGGGCGTGATGGGTTGTTCATGGCGACATCCGGTTCCTTCGATGCAATCGTCATGGATCGCATGCTGCCCGGCCTCGACGGCTTGGCCGTGGTGCAAGCGATGCGCGCTGCCAATATCTCGACCCCGGTACTCATCCTGTCTGCCTTGGGACAGGTTGACGACCGCGTGAAGGGCTTGCGGGCCGGGGGCGACGATTATCTGTCGAAACCTTTCGCGTTCTCTGAACTGCACGCGCGGATCGAGGCGCTGCTGCGACGGCGCGATGTCCAGTCGGTCGAGACCAAGCTGACGGTGGGCGACCTGGAACTAGATTTGCTGTCGCGCAAGGTCCGGCGCGGCGACCGGCATATCGATCTGCAGCCGCGCGAGCTGCGTTTGCTGGAATATCTGATGCGCCACGCCGGCCAGGTGGTCACGCGGACCATGCTGCTGGAGGGGGTCTGGGATTATCACTTCGACCCGCAGACGAACGTGATCGACGTCCATATCAGCCGGCTCAGGCAAAAGCTCGACAAAGGGTTCGATAAGCCGCTCCTGCACACGATGCGGGGCGCCGGGTATTCGATCCGGGCGACCTAGGGCCCGTGGATAATAAGATCGCGGAGCTGCGTTGAGCATGAGTGGGACAGACGCCAGGAGCAAGGCGCCGCGCGTACCCGAAGGTACGCGCAAGCCGCCGCGACGCCGCGGATGCCCATCCATGCTCAACCCGGAGGGACGTGGGTCTTTTGTGCGTCGGCTGCGTCACTGCGGGTCTCGCGTACCTTTGGGTACGCGTCGCACCCCGTTCCTGTCCGGCGCACGAAAGACCCGCGTCGCCGCCCGCGATCTTATTATCCACAGGCCCTAGCGCTGTGCGGCCCGTCCCGAGTTTTCTGCGCAGTTCGACGTTCCGCCTGTCGGTCTTCTACGTCATCCTGTTTTTCCTGTCGGTCGGTGCGCTGCTCGGCTTCATCTATATCCAGACCATCGGCACGATCGACAACCAAACGGAGTTGGCGACCAAGGCCGACGCAGCTTCACTGATCCAGGAATATACGACTCAAGGGATCGCTGGCCTGATCGACGCCGTCGAAGACCGTGTCGCGCCCGATCGCGCCGGCGATGGGTTGTATTTGCTGGAGGACGAAGAGAATGCGCCGCTGGCGGCCAACGTTCAGACATGGCCGACAGCTGAGCCGGACGCGCGCGGATGGGTATCCTTTACTGTCGACCGCGACGACGGCCCGCATCAGGCACGTGGCCTTACCTATGCCTTGAAGGACGGCTCACGGTTGCTGGTCGGCCGCGATCTGCACGCGCGGTTGGATTTCCAGGGCTTGATGGTCGATGCGCTGTACTATGCGTTGGCGCTGACGGTTGTGCTTGGGGTCGGCGGCGGGCTTCTGATCAGCCGGCGCATGCTGAACCGGCTAGATGCGATTAACCGCGCAGCCGAGCGCATCCGTACCGGCGATCTCAGCCACCGCATCGGCTCGACCGGGTCGAACGACGAATTCGATCGACTGTCCGACACGCTGAACGCAATGCTGGAGGAAATTCGCCGCCTGATGAACGGTATGCGCACGGTGACCGACAACATTGCCCACGATCTCAGAAGCCCGCTGACGCGCATGCGCGGGCGGTTGGAAATGTTGCTGCGCGAGCCGGCCGATTCGGAAGGGCAGCGCGTAGCGATCGAGCGGACCATTGGCGATGCCGACCAACTGCTGGCCACCTTCACCGCGCTGCTGTCGATCGCCGACGCACAGTCCGGCAGTGCACGGGCGACGATGGTGCCGCTGGATCTCGATGCGTTGGCGGCCGACATCGTCGATCTCTACGGCCCGGCAGCCGAAGAGCGCGGTATCGGGATGCGGCATGATACCGGGGAAGGAATAGTGATGGGCAGCCGGCAGCTGTTGTTCCAGGCGCTGGTGAACTTGGTGGACAACGCCATCAAGAATACGCCCGACGGCGGGATGATCCGAGTGGCCGTCGAGCGGCAGGCGGGCGGAATTCACTTCGTCGTCGCCGACAGCGGTCCAGGCATTCCGGAGCGTGATCGGGACCGGGTAATGGAGCCTTTCATCCGACTCGACAGCAGCAGGTCGACACCAGGAAGCGGCCTCGGATTGGCGCTGGTCGCCGCCATCGCCAGATTGCACGGTGCGCGCGTGGAACTCGCGGACAACAAACCTGGCCTGATGGTCAGCCTGGTTTTCCCGGTTGTCCTTTAAAGCGATCGTAGGCGTTGTCCCGCCGGATGCTGTTGTGGATTAACAATTTGTAATGCTGATGACATTCGGCGGAAAGGCGAGTCGAAATATTGTCCGGCTTACCGAAGCGGCAATTGTTTCCGCTTGGTGACCTGATTCAGAGAGGATTCCCTATGACCCGTCATCTTATTGCCGCCTCGCTCGCGGTTCTCATGATCGCCGCTCCCGTCGCCGCTTTCGCTGCCGATCCGGCCCCGGCCGCCTCGACTGACGCCCCGGCGCCGAAGAAGGCCAAGACCCACAAGACCCACAAGGCCAAGACTGCAAAGCCGGCCGCTGACAAGCCGGCCTCGTAAGCAGGCCTGGCGGTTTCGCCAAACAAAAAGCCGAGACGCTGAAGGCGTCTCGGCTTTTTAGTATCCGCCGATCGGCATGCGGCCGATCGGCAAATTAACGATTAGTGTGCGTAGACAAAGCCGAGCGCCTTATAGGGACGGCCCCAGCAGTGGTCGAGCTCGTTCCAAACTTCAACTGAAGTCCAGTCGTTCTTATCGGATACGTCCTGAACTTTGACGTTGCGGGCAATCGCACCGCGACCGAACCGGCCGATCGACCAGTTGGCATGATCGATCTGAATCATCCGCTTATTAATCAGGTTGGCAACGATGGCGACATGGCCGTGAACCATGCGGGAGGTGTGATCGAATACGAGGACTGCCTTACGCTCAGGTTGCTTACCGCGCTCGTAACGGCCCAGCGCCGCGCTCCACCAGCGCCAAGCATCGCCCGACAGCTTTACGGCGGAGACCTGATGCACGAACTGAACGCAATTCCATGCCTTCGCGGGCGTCGCGCTTCCAGTGAAAATAAAGCCTGCCGCAACAAGCGCTATGGCAACGTTCCGAAATAACAAGGTTTTAACCTCCTTGTTCTGGCCGTATTGGACCGGTAAAACAAAAGCCCGCTAGGGCACCCCTCATTGCTCGTGGCCAAACTCCTAAAAAAGTTCCAACCGTTTGTCCAGCGAAAATGGCATGGCTGCTGAGTGTTTTTCTGATTCCTGCGATAATTAATTTTCTTGACTTATTTTTTAGTTTTTGAATCTCAGCACGAAAATCTATATAAATTATTGAATTTATTGGAATGTTATAAAACGAGGCTGTCGCCAATTTACAACGGATTTTTGCTGCACTATGTCGGAAATATGACGAGTGTCGCTCTCCGGTCGCTGGAGGCGCCGGTGCTCATCGGCGGACGATCCGTCAGAAGAAACAGGCGTACGGCCCACGAATCGCAAGCGGAAGAAAGTGCAAGTTCTAATAACTGCATATCTCTTGTTGTGCGGCGCGCGGCTGACGATATTGTCGGGCTATGACAGACCCCTACGTAACTCTCGGAACCTCGAAGACCGCCAGCGCCGACGAGGTGAAAAAGGCCTACCGCAAATTGGCCAAGCAATATCATCCCGATCTCAATCCGGGTAACGCGGAGGCGGCCGCGCGCTTCAAGGAAATATCGGTCGCCTACGATCTGCTGTCCGACCCCGATAAGCGGGCGCGTTTCGATCGCGGCGAGATCGACGCCAGCGGGCAGGAGCGGGCCGATGCGTCGTTTTACCGGTCTTATGGCGGTGGCCCACAAGGGGCGAAGTACCGCGCCGGGCCGGGCTTCGATCCTTCGGACATTTTTTCGGAGATGTTTTCGCGCGGCGGCGGTGGCGGCTTCGGTCGCGGTGGGGATTTCAGAAGCCGCGGCGCGGATCTGTCTTATACTTTGACCGTCGACTTTCTGGAAGCGGCGCGTGGGGCGCAGAAACGGCTTTCGTTCCCCGACGGACGGACGCTGGATGTCAACGTACCGGCAGGTACCGAAAGCGGGCAGGTGCTGAGATTGCGCGGGCAGGGGCAGCCTGGCATGGGGGGCGGTCCGTCGGGGGACGCGTTGATCGCAGTCGACGTAGCGTCGCACGCGTTTTTCCGCCGCGAGGGTAATAACATATTGGCAGACCTCCCGGTCACGCTCACAGAGGCAGTCGCGGGCGCCAAGATTAACGTTCCGACAATCACCGGCCCGGTCAGCATGTCGATCCCGGCTGGATCGAACACAGGTGCAAAGCTGAGGCTGCGTGGGCGGGGTATTCATCCCAAGTCGGGCGCCGCCGGTGACCAATATATTACGTTGAAGGTTATGCTGCCCAAGGAACCCGATCAGGCGTTGAAGGATTTCGTCAAAGATTGGGCCGGGCGAGATTACGATGTCCGGAGATCGCTGGAGTTGGAATGAACCGGTCGATAGCGCATATCGCGACCGAGGTCGGGGTTGCCGTCGAGGATTTGACTATCTGGGTGGAACGCCGCTGGGTGCTGCCGGCGCGGCACGGCAATGAGTTGGCGTTCGACACAGCCGACTTGGCCCGAATCCGAATGATTATGGATTTTCATGACGATCTGGCGATCGACGACGAAGCAATGCCGGTAGTGCTCGACTTGATCGACCGCCTGCACGCGGCGCGTGCCAAACTTTACGACGTGCTGAAGGCGATTGCTGAACTACCGGAATTGGAACAAGCTTCGATATTACGGGCAATAAGCGCGAGCAAAGGGGACGGCGGGCAATGAAGAGGCATTGGGTCAGCAGGGGCACGGCAGCCGTCGCGATATTCGCTGGGTTGGTGGCGACGCCGCTCGCGAAAGCCGATGAACCCTCGGCAGTCGGATATTGGGTCACGCCCGAAGGCGGGTCGGTAGTTCAGATTATGCCATGTGACAGCGGATTATGCGGAGCCATTGTCGGCCTGCGTCTAACCCGCAAACCGACGGATAACCCCCTTGACGTCAAAAATCCCGACGCAAGCAAGCGAACCCAACCGCTTTGCGGCCTCGTCATGGCGGGTAGCCTGAAACCGGTGAAGGGCAGCACGACCAAATGGGAAGATGGTTGGGTGTACGATCCGGATGGCGGCAGCACTTATACCGCCGAAATGAAGCTCGACGGTCCCGACACCCTAAAACTCAGAGGCTTCGTCGGTATCTCGCTGTTCGGGCGGACCATGACGTGGACACGTGAGCCCGAAGGCGACAACAAAAATCGCTGCACGCCGCCTAAAGCGGG
>OZ255631.1:0-3212500 GCA_965276835.1 Alphaproteobacteria bacterium | reverse complement strand
AAATCCTGCCCCCGCAACCACCGAAACCGACACTCCCGATGCAAAAGCGCCGGGAGTTTTTTGTTGTTCGGCGGTCCACCTGAGAACTGCCCCGAAATCACCGTGAAGCGTCGCGTCGATCTGTCCGCGCTCGGCGCCGGGCGTGAGCGTGATCCGTTCGACAAGCGACCGAATGGCTTCCGCCGCCTCATCCCGCTCAGTCTGGCTTCGCAGTGCTTCCGCCAGCCGCTCCACCTTGCGTCGGTAGATGCCGGCGACATTCGGATGAATGTCGGGGATGTCGACGGCGTCTTGGTCAAGGCGACTATTGATCCCGTCCTCCTTCGTTTCAAGCTCGCTTAAGCGTGCGATCAGCGTGCGATTGCCATTGCCGTCTTCGATCATGGCGACGATTTCCTTGATCGATTTCCGCACCTTTGCCAGGTCCCGGCGACCTGCCTCCTGTGAGGCTCGCCGCTCCCAATTGAGACGGTTGGTCTCCTCGACATAGGATCGCATGGCCTCGGCCGCGACTTCCGGGGCCATCAGCCGCTCCCGCAGTCCCTCCAGCATGCGGGCTTCTAGGGTTTCGCGCGCGATGGTCCGGCTGTTGTGGCACGAGCCGTTCATGACGTGGTTCGAACAGGCATAACGGTCCTGTCCGCGCAGGGCGTAGGGACCGCCACAGCAACCGCAAAACACGAGACCTGAGAGAAGCGAGCGTGGCCGATGCATGCCGTTCAGTCGCTTGGCGAAGGCGGCGCGCGTGGCGTCGATCGCAATGGCATACTTCGACTCGATCTCGCCCTGGCGCCGCTTTACTGCCTGCCACAAGGCACCGTCGATGATCCGCAGTTCGGGAACCTCAGTCGTGATCCACTTCTCGCGCGGGTTGAGGCGTGAGACGCGCTTGCCCGTGGCCGGGTCCTTCACGTAGCGAAGGCGGTTCCAGACCAGTCGGCCGATATAGAGCTCGTTGTTCAAAAGCCCCGTGCCTCTGGTGACATGGCCTCGGATGGTGGAGTCGGTCCAAAGCTTATCATGCGGTCCGGGGACGCTTTCAGCATTGAGGCGGCGCGCAATGGCGCGCGGGCTGATGCCAGCGGCGAAGTCCCGAAAGACCCGCCGAATAATCGCGGCTTCCGGCTCATTGATCGCGCGCCCGCCCCGTATCGGCTCGCCTCTGTGGTCGATCTGTTTCACGGCTGTATAGCCGTAGCAGAGTCCGCCCCCGGATTTTCCGCTTTCGACCCGACCACGAAGCCCGCGATGCGTTTTGGCCGCGAGGTCCTTGAGGAACAGGGCGTTCATGGTGCCCTTGAGGCCGACATGCAGTTCGCTGATCTGGCCTTCGGCAAGTGTGACGATCTCCACCCCGGCGAAGCGCAGATGCTTGAACAGTGTCGCCACGTCGGCCTGATCGCGGCTGACGCGATCGAGAGCCTCCGCTATCACCATGTCGAACTTGCCCTGTTGGGCATCCCGCAAAATGGACTGAATCCCAGGCCGCAGTACGATGCTCGCACCGGATATGGCGGCGTCCTGATAAGTGCCGACCACCCGCCATTGCTCACGGGAGGCTTGCTCACGGCAGATGCGGAATTGATCCTCGATCGATGCGGCATTCTGCTTGTCGTCGGAATAGCGGGCGTACAGGGCGACCCTGGTCATGTGGGGATCTCCTTCTCGGTGCTCTCGTTATCGTTGGCTGGAGAGGCGTGTTCGAACTGTTCCCGCGCGATCTGGCGTCCGATGAGCCTGGCGATGCGCAGTATCGCCTCGTCTATCCGCGCCGCTTTCCCGCCGTCGCCATTATCGTTTGCGGCTAGCATTACACCGTCCGCACAATCCTCATCCTGAATCATCGCCGCCCCCCGCCGGAGAGAATCCCCGAGATTCAGAAGTGGCATTGCCAGATTTAGGATCAACGGCGTAAATCCTGTCCTATCAGAGGCTTAGGCCTGATGCGCCGTAGCAGAGACGGCGTAAGATACACTGGAGCGCGTTTAAGGCGACCTACGGCACCTCGAAAAAAAATTTCATGCCGTCTCGATTGGGGCAACTGCTCTCGGCCATAGCGGATGTTGCGTCAGCTCCGCAGTGTAGAGAGCGCCCGTCGGAGGCGTTTTACGTCAGCCATCGTTGAGCGCAACTGAGGCAACGGAAAATCAGGATCATCGGAATAGACCGAGCAAAGCCGAATCATCAGCGTGAGCTTGATCTCAACGCCGGCCAGGGTCTCCGCTTTCGTCCCAAAGATTGCGCGGGCAGCTTCTTCCTGCTCACGCCAAGCCGCCAGTTCTTGTCGATTGGCTTCGTCAAATCCGAGTGCTTCCGCCTCGGCATCCCAGCGAGCTCGCCGGACGGCAAACTCGGCGTGTAGGGCTGCGCCAACCTCCCGCGAACAATCGCCTGCTGCTACAGCTTGATCGATTTCAGTATGAGATTGAGCGCAAATCGCGCGCGGGCCGTCGGTGGACGGAATGAAAACCTGGGGAAACCCATTGGCACGCACGAGACGGGTTTCCATCTCCTGCCAGCGATGGCAAAGCTCGAATGCGAGGGCATGCAGACGCTCCCACTCGCGCCAGAGGGGAACAACGGGGTCCGGCGCACTTTCGGGCGACGATAAGAAACGGGGCGCTGCGGCGATCGGTGCTGCAGCCGTGCCAGCCAGCAACGCGCGGCGGCTGACGGAAGGCAGACTCGTGGTATGGTGGTCATTAGCCATAATCCAAGTTCCCGCCGAGCATGGGTTGGGGTCGGCTCCGCAGATCATTCGCGTCACCGATCTGGTTATAAAAACTAGTTACAGTTTCCTTTCTCGTCAAGCCAATTTGGGTATGAAAACTAGAATGATAATTTCCGGAGCGATCGAATGCTGACGGGAAATCAACTCAAGGCGGGCCGGGCGCTCCTTGGCATGCACCAAGCCGAGCTTGCCGAGCGTGCCGGTTTGAACGTCAACACGATCCGCCACATGGAAGGTTCGGGAGGGGCGCCTATTCCAGGTCGGTTCGCGAACATCCAGGCTGTGCAGGCAGCCTTAGAGGCTGCTGGTGTTCAATTTCTCAATGATGATGAACCGGGCGTGCGCCTGAAAAAACAAGGATGAAAAAGGTAGGCCAGGGCTCGCCGCTCCACGACCTGCTGCTGTTCCAGCTCGCACGTGAGGAACGCCGCCGCAGCGATGGATCAATCGGCACGACCTAGTGCGACCTTGTCCACTACGTCTCGAAAGTCCCTGGCATCATCGCCTTCCCGGTAGCGTGCAGGATCGGCCATCCAACGGTTGATCGCAGACTCGCGCCAACCGCGACAATAGTCACTGATCTGAACCTGGCGCGGAAACGTTCCTTCTTGCATCTTCCGATAGAGCGTGGATCGGCTGAAACCGACGCGCTCCAGCACGGATCGCATGCGCAAAAACCTGTCTGTCTCGGGCATATTCGGACCGCCGCTGCTGTGCTTTTGGAGTGGACATTTGCACGCGCGATAACGGCTTCAAGGTCGGAATTCCGTAGGTAGTACAAGAGCATACTAGAGACGGCATAAAGGTAGGTTAGGCCGGATGGGGTTTTTATGACTCGCCGCGAACCTCCCAACACATCCGACGCCTCGGATCTCAACTGCATCGAAAAGCGCCAATAATACGGCATGCCGCGCGGACGTCGCCATTTCCCGACAGCAGACATCTAGACCACGAAGCGATAAGTCGCGGTCGCGCCAATAACAGTCATTCGGCGCCAAGAAGTTATGCGTCGTTGCGGTCAGCATGCGCGATTGCAAAGCCAGTACAGAGAATCTCCCGATAAACTGCGAGAGGCGTCATACCCGCGAGAGGACGCGGAAACTCCATCGCCGTTCACTGCAAGCCTAGACCCAAACCACCAACTCCCCGCAATCCACTGTCAATTGCGTCGAAGCGCGGTAGTCTACGGAATGGTCAATCTCTACGTCGGAGTCACGGATCGGTCCTGGTTCGACATGCTGAGCGCCTCGGCGCCGCATGACGAGGTCAACTTTTGGCAACCAAGCGGCAGCAGGCAGTTCCGGGCCCTAAAACCGGGCGAACTGTTTCTGTTCAAGCTCCACGCCCCCGAGAATTTCCTGGTCGGTGGTGGCGTGTTCGGCCACGCCTCGAATGTCCCGCTGTCGATCGCCTGGGAGGCCTTCCAGTCTAAGAATGGCGTGTTCAGCCTTGCCCAGATGCGGGAGCGCATCGCCAAGTACCGGAAGGACCCTAGAATTCTCGACGTCCGCAACGACCCTGTCGTCGGTTGCCGGATCGTGACCCAGCCGTTCTTCTGGCCGCGGGATCTCTGGATCCCGGTCCCGCAGAGCTGGGCTCCGAATATCGTCCAAGGGAAAGGCTTCGATACGGGCGATCAGGACGGGAAGCGTCTGTGGGATGCTGTTATGGATCGCCTGAACTCATTCCCAATCGGCTCAGGACCGATGGTGCACGCGGATGAGGAGAGATACGGCGTCCCCACCCTGATGCGCCCGCGGCTCGGCCAGGGAGCTTTTCGTCTCCGTATAACAGACAGCTACGAACGCCGTTGCGCGATATCGGGAGAGCGGACCTTACCCATCCTCGACGCTGCGCACATCCGTGCCTACGACGCCGGCGGAGAGCATGTCCCCTCTAACGGACTACTGCTGCGCACAGACATCCATCGCCTGTTCGACCTCGGCTATGTCACTATTACCGCCGACGGGCGCTTTGAGGTCAGTAAGCGGCTGAAAGCCGATTTCGATAATGGACGACACTACTACGAGCTCCAAGGTACGCAGCTGCGCCCGCCCAAATATCGCGATGCCATCCCCTCGACCGCCGCCCTCGAGTGGCATCGCGAAAACCGGTACCTCGGATGACCGATCGGTGCCCGGGCCCACTCGATGGCTGATAGGGACCGCGATACGGAATGAATGACGTTATCGCGAGGTACCATGAAGACGCGCTACGGCTTGCCGGCCAGTACGAATCCGTACCGGCCGACGTCGTTCATGCGGCCATGCTCGACCTCCTCCCGGTGGCGCCGGGCAGCCTCATTCTGGACGTTGGCGCGGGGTCCGGGCGGGATGCTGCATGGTTTGCGGGGCGCGGTCTGGATATCGTCGCCGTTGAGCCGGCGCTAGCCATGCGGCTCGAAGGGCAGGCACGGCACCAGCATCCGCAGATCCGATGGCTCGACGACCGGCTCCCGGGGCTCGGCGAGGTCCACCGCCTCGGGCTGAGCTTCGACCTAATCCTGCTCAGCGCCGTCTGGATGCATGTCCAGCCTGGGGATCGCGCCCGCGCGTTCCGCAAGCTGGTCACCCTGCTGAAGCCCGGAGGCCTGCTCTACATGACGGTCCGCAGCGGTGATGCGTCGCCGGAGCGTCCGATGTGGGAGACGAGCCCGCCGGAGATGGAGGCGCTGGCGCGTCAGCACGGTATGATCGCAGTACGGGTTGCAACCAGCCCCGACGAGCTTGGCCGTGCCGACGTCAGCTGGACCTCCTATGCTTTCAAGCTTCCTGACGATGGGAGCGGCGCCCTGCCTCTGATCCGAGGCATCATCATGAATGACGACAAGTCGTCGACCTACAAGCTGGCGCTGCTGCGGGCGATAGCAAAGATCGCCGATACGACCCCGGCGCTCGGCCGCCCCAGGGCCGATGACGATGTCGTCGACGTACCGCTCAGCCTCGTCGCCCTGAACTGGGTCCGCATGTATCTGCCGCTCGTTTCTGCTGGGCTTCCGCAGGCACCAAAGAATTCAGGTGTGGACGGGCTGGGCTTCGCGAAAACCGGCTTCCAAGGGCTAATGTCGCTGGGGATTTCGGCTCAAGATCTCCGGGTGGGCGCGCGCTTTACAGGCGCGCGGGCCAAGGCGATCACTCAGGCGCTGGCGGAGGCGCGCCGGACGATTTGCGATATGCCTGCCTATTACATCCGGCTGCCGAACTCGCAGACACCGATCTTCGGAGTGACCAGGGCGGGGCGGCTGAGGGCGAACACAGATCTTGTCCTGGAAGCGAACGCGCTGTCAGAACATGGCAGTCTATCGGTTCCCGGCCACATCTGGCGGACCTTGCAGCGGCTCGGCGCTTGGGTCGACCCCGTGCTAACCAGCGAGTGGTCGAGGCACACGCGCAACTATGCCGAACGCATGGCTCTGTCGGTGTCGACTGCATTGGTCGACGATTGCCTTCGCTGGCTCGATCCCGCCCGGGACACCGCTTTGGCGAGAGATGTTGCCCAAAAGCTGATGGCCTCAGGCCGACAGGTTCATTGTGTCTGGAGTGGCGCGCGGCTGGGGTCCGACAACCTTGATATCGACCACTGTCTACCTTGGTCGGCCTGGCCGTGCAGTGACCTATGGAATCTCATGCCGGCGAAGCGGCAGATCAACCAGCACATGAAGAAGGACAAGCTGCCCTCTGCCGCAGCGCTTGCAGGCGCTCGCGAGCAGGTACTCGACTGGTGGCGCGGAGCCTGGGAATCCGATACCGCCCTGGGCCCCCGGTTCCATCGGGAAGCCGAGGCGGCGCTGGCGCAGGACAGCTCCTCCGCTTCGGGCGACTACTTCGTGGGGCTGGAGTGGCGCCGGCTGCGCCTAAGGCAGGATCAGCAGGTCCAGGAATGGGCGGGCGTTAGCCAGCGCTGAGGGACCCAAAGGAAAAAAACACGCTGACACGACACTAAACCTTGACCAATACACTCGTCATGCGAGCGGACGTTGCGGGCGCTATCCGGTGGGTCGCGGTTGCGCCAGAAGCGATCAGTGGAACCTCCATTCGCGGCCCGCCGCCGACGGACCGAAGCGGCAAGATTCCCTTCATCGTGGCGCGCCGGCCCCGTCTATTCGATGGCTTGGCCCAGAGCGTCGACGATCGTCGTCAGGTCGAAGCGCCCGCGCCTCAAGTCGTGGCCCGCATTCTCGACTGGGAGAATCCTGTGAGGTGCGGGGATCGTGGTGATCGCAGATTCGAGCTCCGCGATCGAACCAAAGGGATCGGCGGTGCCCTGGACGAATATTGCGGGCACGCTGAGGCGTGGGAAATGCTGCGTCCGCAGCTGCGCGGGCTTTCCCGGCGGATGTAGGGGATAGGAGAGCAGAAGCAGCCCCGCCGCAAGGTCCGGCTCGTCGGCCACAAGCATGCTCGCTTGGCGTCCGCCATAGCTCTGCCCGCCAAGCAGGATCGGGCCCGGCGCGGCTTCGCGCAACGCCAGGACGGCGCTCCGCAAACCCGCGCGGTCCGCGGCGGCCGTAGCGGGCGACGGCAGCCCTTTGGGCCGGCGTTGCCGAAAAGGCAGGTCGCAGCGCAGCACCGCCATCCCCGCCTTGCAAAAGGCATCCGCGAGCGCAACGAGCAACGGCCCGTCGCAATTGCCGCCGGCGCCATGCGTCAGGACGATGCCCCGGTTGCTATCCCGATCGGGCCGGTGCAGGTATCCGCGGACATCCTGCTTTTCGAATGGCGTCACGTCTCCCTTGGCCATGGAACCGGATCCCAATGCAGACCGAACCGCGCGCTAGGTTACGTGCGACCGGCCGCAGATGACAGCGATCTCCCGGCGCGCGGTCAGCATGCTGCGGCCGCCGGCCGACTAGCGCCAGAAGCGAAGATGCCGATGGAGCGGAAGTTCCATTTTATGAAGCTGGGGTTGTTACTCTTATCTCCCAGCTTTATCGGCCGCCAACTTTATCCAGCTACCGAGATTGTCATATCCTTTGTCTGCTTCCCAATCATAGATTGAAAACATCGTGCTGAACGTGTGATTTTCTCGGCCGCCCAGGTCATAACTAATGTCGCGAAGCGGTACCGGGCCGACATCATCTGAAAGCGTCCAACCTGACGTTTTCGTTTCTCGAAACGTCATTTTGTCCCCGGAAACCGTAAACGCGAGGTAATCCAACGGATTGGCCCCGGCGACCGTCGCCGGGCTGTGAATGGAGCCAATTGAATGAATGCGGACGGCTAAAATACCGTTACCCCGAATGAAGCTTTGAAAAAGCTCGTAGCGGACCCATCGGCGCAATGCCGTCTCCGCGCCAACAAGGACGCAAGTGACTGTAGTGTTGCGCAACCCGTCTTTTAGAAAGCGCTTTAGCGCGTCGTCGCTGGTTTTCTGGGTCGCTTCGAACACTGACTTATCAAAGAAACCCGCATCCTCACGTTCGCCTTGCGCCACCTTCGTGACCCAGGAATTGCGTGCAACCCAGGCCCGCGACACATCAGGCTTGTAGTGGAATGAGAAAAACGTATGCCGCGCCATCACGCAGCTGCCTTCCAGAGGCGCCGGCTCATTTGCCTACCTTCGTGGCTGCAGCCTCAATCCACGCGCCCATTTTCGCGCGACCGTCATCGGCAACCCAGTCGTATGTCGGATACAGGGCTGAGAGCAGAACTTTTTGACCATTTCGCTCAACGTGGAAATTTGCAAACGGGTTGGCCCCTTTTACGGAAACCGCACCGGCAGCATCTTTCACATTGTGAATGTAGATGCCGAGCATCCCGTTTCCCTTGATATGACTTTGCTTGATTTCATAGCCGACATGCGGCCGGGTCGATGTCAGCGCACCGATGAGAACCACGGTTACCGACGTCCCGGCCATTTGCTCGTCAATCCACTTATGAACGACAGCGGGGTCTTTATTCTTTACCTTTTCCCACTCGGCGGCGTCCCAGAATCCCGCGTCCTTACGTTCCTGAGTGACCCAGCTATTGCGGACCTGGCCGGCACGCCATGCGTCGTTATCGTGATGAAAACTAAAAAATACCCGGCGCGCCACCATTTCCTCCCAGGAAAAGAAAATTAAGTAATATGTTTACACACTTTGCACCGGTATATCATGTCAATGAGTTTCCCGAACAGGGAAAAGGTGAAGCGATGCGGTCGAAGCTAACGGCCGGGGATACCAGACGATGACTCTTTATCAATTCGGAATAATCGGCAGGCCAAGCCCTGAGCAACACGAGTTGCTGGTGTCTTCCATTCAGGAAATGGTAGCGCCGTTTGGCCTGGTCGTTGGAAATGACATCGACGTGCTGGTCGGGGACGCATGCCTCGGAAGAAATCCGAAAACCGCATTTGCCGCCGTTTACTTCGGGAACAGCAACGACGACCCCGCTTCGGCCGCAGTGTTGGAATACCTGGTGCATGACAACCTGCCGATAATCCCGGTGGTCGAACTGTTGGGACGATTTCACGATCTCGTTCCGCCGATTTTGCTGGCTTCAAATGGCCTGTCGCTGGAGCAAGCAGGCCCAAAATTTGAATTTCTTTCTTCTTGCGTCCTCGAGTGCTTGGGCCTTTTGCATCGGCAACGACGGGTGTTTCTGAGCTACCGCCGGACCGAATCCGCCCATGCAGCACTTCAACTGCATGAGGCTCTCTCGTCTCAAGGCTATGAGGTGTTTTTAGATACTTACGACGTTCGCCCTGCCGAAGACTTCCAGGCCATTCTTTGGCACAAGCTCTGCGACAGCGACGTCGTGGTGATGTTGGATACCCCTGACTACTTTGGAAGCCGGTGGACAGCGGCCGAAATCGGACGTGCGCTCGCAAAGAAGATCGCTGTTCTTGGGGTTGTCTGGCCGAACCACACGCCTCAACGAGTAACGCAGTTGCGGGAGCCTATTTTCCTCGCTGATGGCGAGCTGCTCGGCCCCACAGGGCCGCTCGCAGCTGATGCCGTGAAGAAGATCTGCCTTTCCGTTGAATCGTTGCGAAGCCGAAGCATCGCTATTCGGTATGCCGCGATCGCGGGGCAATTGACTTCCGCTGCGTCGGAACTTGGAGGCACCATCGAAGCAATAGGAATCCATCGGTCCATGCGCTTGAAGTTGGCAGACGGACGGACTTTAGACTTATTCCCTGCCGTCGGCGTGCCTACCGCAGAACTCTTCAATTCCGCGGCGGACCACCGTGAGCGCCTGTCACGTCAGGCAAATACGACCCGCCCTGTGCTCGTCTACGACAATGTCGGCCTACATAAGGATTGGCAGAAACATCTTGATTGGCTCGATAAAAATCTCAAAGTGGTTCGAGGGCTACAGGTCAATCTTGCAGCGTGGCAGTTAGCGGATTGGGAGGACTGAGCATGCCTCCAGCGATATTTCTATCGGCAAGCGTGCCCAGTCCGCAGCGGCACATTAAGTACTTCGAGACCGCAGACCCTCTAGCTATCGCTGCCGCTGTTTCCGCGTTGGTCTACGTCACGCTGGGTCGGCGCCTCCTGGTCTGGGGAGGGCATCCAGCTATCACGCCAATGGTTTGGGCTGTAGCCGACGACATGGGCGTGGATTACGCGGCTTGGGTCAAACTCTACCAAAGCCGTTTGTTTGAAGACGAGTTCCCGGCCGAAAACGCGCTTTTCCAAAATGTCCGGTATGTCGATAAAATCGGGGATGATCTCGCTGCTAGCCTTGCAGCAATGCGTGACCGTATGCTTTGCGAGCATGAATACAGCGCGGGAGTGTTCATCGGCGGAATGGAGGGCATCGGCGATGAGTATGCACTATTCAGAAAATATCATCCAAAAGCATCCATCATACCGCTCGCCTCGACAGGCGGAGCGTCGCTCGAGCTTTTCGAGAGGGTAGGAAACTTCCCGGACGAGTTCAAAACGTCACTCGACTACGTAGGACTTTTACATCAGGCGCTGAACGTCCCTCCTCAAGAAGCGCGCGAATTACGCGTCCTGGATCCGGTAATCGATGCTGTTGCCGTTGAAGAGGACGAACGTCTTGCTGGGCCCGACGACGATGACATCGCAAGAGACGTTTTGGCCGACTAATAAACCGGCTCCGAGAGCTGTTCGCGGCTCTGAGGCTATGGCCGCTTTGGGTCAACTCGCGACCATGCCCGCGGAAACTTGAACGTCCGCTTCGCTTATCGCCCGTCGTATTCCGCCCGTCCAACAGGCTCTCGTTTCCGATTTGAGAACAACGACCACTCAAACCAATCGCCTAGGGCAGGTTGCCTGCCGCGGGCCGACGACCAACGCCCCCGAGCCGTTATCCCGAGTTCCGCTCCTCGGCCTCATTTTTGAATGTGCGGCTTCCCCGCCGCCGCCATAATATGGCGCGCTGCTCATGCCCCTCGCCCTGGAGCAGATCGGCGAGTTCGAGAAGCGCGCCGTAGAGCAATGCGCGGTCGTCGTCGGCAAGCTCGACCAGCCCGGCTTTGACGACGAGGCCGCCGAGTTCGATCAGGTGACGGGTCCGTTCGCGGCGCTTCACGACCCAGTCGCGGGTATCGTGCCGGGCAATGGCGTTCTCAAGCCGATGCCTTGCCGCCGTCGTCCGCTCGCTCGCGGACCGGAGCGCCTCCAGCTGCTGCCTTAGCCCGGCGCATCCCTGCAGAAAACATCGCCTCACCGTTGGCGCGCCAGCGGGCAGTTTGAACTATGTCGGTCACGGCTTTGGCGGCGAGCAGCGCGCCGGCCAGGGTCTCCATCGGCAATGCGTCGGCGCCGGTAGCGACGACCAGTTCGCCGAGACGGCGCAGCTTGTCTTCCTTGAGCGCCTTGGCCTTGTCGGTGAGCGCCTTGAGCTCGGCATCGTAATCGCGTGGTTTGCGCATCTTAGGGCTCCGTTTGTCGTCGATGCGTCATGATAGCTTGGGGCCGCGCCGAAGGCTCCGGTGTGAGCAGGACTGCATGGGACGGCGCGATCCCTCGCCGGAATCTTTCTGGTGAGGGCGCGCTTATACGTCGTTCCGACGTCGCTTCGGAATGGCTATGTGACGGTCATGGCCATCTACCATTTCAGCGCAAAAGTGATCAGCCGCGCCGCCGGATCGAGCGCGGTCGCCTCGGCCGCCTATCGCTCGGCATCGCGGCTACACGATCAGCGGCTCGACCGGCATCAGGATTTTTCCGATAAGTCCGGCGTCGTGCATTCCGAAGTGATGACGCCGGACGGTGTGCCCGAACATCTGCGCGACCGGGAGCGGCTTTGGAACGCGATCGAGGCCGGGGAAGTGCGCAAGGATGCCCAGCTCGCCCGCGAAGTCGAGTTCGCGATCCCGCGCGAGCTGAGCCAAGAACAGGGCATCGAGCTCGCCCGCGAGTTCGTCGGGGAGACCTTCGTCGACCAGGGCATGATCGCCGATCTCAATGTCCATTGGGATCTCGGCGAAGACGGTCTCGCCCGCCCGCATGCCCATGTCATGCTGACCATGCGGAGTGTCGATGAGAACGGCTTCGGCGCCAAGGTGCGGGACTGGAACCGAACCGAGTTCCTGGAGCAGTGGCGCGAGGGCTGGGGCGTCCATGTCAACGAACGGCTTGCGGAGCTTGGCATCGATGCGCGGATCGATCACCGCTCGCTGGAAGCGCAGGGGATCGACCTCGAACCGCAAGACAAGATCGGCCCGGCCGCATCGCGCATGGCGGCACAAGGGCTAGAGGCCGACCGGCTCGAAGAGCACCGCGAGATCGCCGGCGAGAACGGCGCGCGGATTATCGCCAATCCGAATATCGCATTGGACGCAATCACCCGTCAGCAAGCGACCTTCACCAAGCGCGATTTGGCGATGTTCGTGCACCGCCATTCGGACGGAGCGGAGCAGTTCGAGACTGTTCTGTCGGCGGTGGAAGCCTCTCCCGAGCGCATTGGGCTGGGGCGCGACGGACGCGGCGAGGAACGCTTCACCACCCGCCAGATGCTGCAAGTCGAAGAACGGCTGCACAGTGCCGCGGAACGGCTCGAACTGCGGGCTTCCCACATGGTGCCGGACACCGCCCGCGAACGGGCTGTCGAACGCGCGGCGGCACGTGCATTGGTTCTGTCCGACGAGCAGCACTCCGCGCTTGAGCATATAACCGGCAGGAGCGATCTCGGCATCGTCGTCGGCTATGCCGGGACCGGCAAGTCGGCGATGCTGGGCGTCGCCGCCGATGCGTTCCGGGAGACCGGCTATACGGTTCAGGGTCTGGCGCTGTCGGGCATCGCCGCCGAGAACCTGGAAGGAGGATCGGGCATTCCTTCGCGCACGATTGCGTCGCTGGAACATGCCTGGGGTAAGGAACGCGATCTCCTCGGTCCACGCGATGTGCTGGTGATCGACGAGGCCGGGATGATCGGCTCGCGGCAGCTTGAACGGGTTATCAGCGAAGCCGACAGGCGCGGGGCCAAAGTTCTTTTGGTCGGCGATCCCGAACAGCTGCAATCGATCGAGGCGGGTGCGGCCTTCCGCTCGCTCGCCGAGCGGCATCCGCATGTCGAGATCGGCGATATCCGTCGCCAGATCGAAGGCTGGCAGCGCGACGCCACTAAGGCGCTGGCGACCGGCAGAACGACCGACGCGCTGGAGGCCTATGAGCGGGAGGGTCGCGTCCATGCCGCCGAGACACGCGAGGGGGCACGGCGCGAACTCATCGAGCGTTGGGACCGCGAACGGGTGGCCGAACCGGACCGGTCGCGGCTTATTCTGGCCCACACCAACGACGACGTGCGCGACCTCAATGGCCAGGCCCGCGCCAGGCTCAAGGAGCATGGCGAACTGGGTGCGGATATAGCGGTCAGAACCGAGCGCGGCGTGCGGGACTTCGCCCGCGGCGACCGGGTCATGTTTCTCAGGAACGAGCGCGGCCTTGGTCTCAAGAACGGGACGCTGGGACTGGTCGAAGAGATATCCCAGGCCGGGATGACGGCGCGCCTCGACAGCGGGGCGCGCCTGACGGTGGCGTTCAAGGACTACAACCATCTCGACCACGGCTACGCCGCCACCATTCACAAGGCCCAGGGCGTGACGGTCGACCGCACTCACGTGCTCGCCAGTCCTGGCCTGGATCGTCATGCGACCTACGTGGCGTTGTCCCGCCACCGCCACTCCGTCGACCTGCATTACGGGCGGGACGACTTCGCCGACCAAAGCCGCCTTGGCCGCGTCCTGTCGCGCGAGCGCGCCAAGGATATGGCCTCCGACTACGAGCGTGAGATCCGGCGCGAAGTCGCGCCCGAACAACCGGCGCCGTCGCGGTCGATGTTCGCAGGCTTCAGGCCGAAGCCTACCATCGCACTGGAGCCGGCGGTCACGCCCGAGCCGCCCCAGCTTGGCTCCGCCGTCCAGCGTTATGCGCGCGCCTTCACAGATATAGAGCGGATGCAGAAAAGCAACCTGCCGGTCCTGCCGCATCAGGAGGCGGCGTTGGCGAAGGCCACTGACCGCCTGAACCAAATCCGGCCCGAAGGCGGACGCGACCTCGGCAGCGCCTTTGCTCAAAATCCAGGCCTCGTGCACCAAGCGGCGGAAGGCAGCACGCAGCGCGCAATCCGCGCCATGCGCCTCGAAACCGAGATACGAAACGACCCCGATAAGCGGGCAGACCGGTTCGTCTCGCGTTGGCGCGGCCTCGACCGCGAACGCTTGAGCTCCGCCAATAGCGGCGATCACGGACGCGCGCAGCGCATTGCCGACAGCATGGGCGCGATGGCCAAGGGCCTGCACCGCGATCCGCAATTGGAATCCGTCCTGCGCAATCACACCCAGCAGCTCGGCGTTGGAATGCAGATGGATGCCGGCCTTGGCCGCAACCTGATGCGCTATCTGGGGATCGGGCTTGGGATTGGCCGGTAAGGAAGAGGAGGAGACTATGAGCGAAACATCCGAAGGCGCCGCCGTCTCCGTGGACGAGGCCGCCGCCGCGTTCGACGAGCTTCGCCAGGAGATCGCCCTGATGCGGCGCGCCCTTGGCGGTCTCTCCGCCGAGCACGCAGCAATCGAGATTCCGGACTATTCCCAGACGCTTGGCAAGATGGCCGCCGCGCTCAACGCGATTCTGCGGACCAACAAGGACCTCGCCGAAGCCCCAGCCCTTCGGATGGACGCTCAGAATTGGGCGGAACAGATCGCCGCCGCGAGCCGCACCGCGCGCCAAGCCGATCGGGAAGCGCTTGACCGCGCGCGCTCCGGGTTTGACGAGATCACGCGCGCCATGTCCGCATCGTTCGCCTCGGCCCGCGCCGCCAACGCCCAGCTAATGTGGGTGCTCGGAGCTGCCGGCGCCGGTCTCGTGGTCGGTATAGTGATCGGTGTGGTGGTTGCGCGGTTTGCCGGGTTGGGGCACTGACAGTCAGATTGCAGCGGAAATAAAATGTTGGTCCCGGTGGTTGCGTGCCCCCCGAACCTACGCTCTTTCCGACTGGGTACTCTCATCTGCGCTACAGCCGCCTATCGGCTTTGCGCCCACGCCAGTCGTATCGACTTTCGGACAGGCGTCCCGTAAGCGGACATGGACTGGGGTGAGGCGGAATTACCGACTTGGGTGGGCTGTGGACAGTCTGCTTTTGGACGGTCCGAGTGAAAAGCGGACATTCAGCCTGCGTGAAGAGTTTCGGACGCTGGAAGCGTACGAAAGTCCTCGATGAACGAACCCGCGGGGAGCAGGCACAGGCCTATGGGGAATATGATTTTTAAGCGATTGTGGGAGTGGTTTGGCGGGCGCCGGGGCGTGTGTGGGGAGTAGCTCGGTTGTAGCATTGGCGGGAGGCGCGGCAGTTTTCGGTGCTGAACTGATGGTAGCAGGAGGGCATCGGATCGCAGTTTCCGGCGCTGGGCACAGCAAAGGCTATTGGCCGAAGCGTGGTTGCTGCGGCGCCCGTGTGATTTAGTGCGTACAGTCCGTGCCGGGTCAAGACGGCGTCCTTCCGGTCGGACTTGGCCCCTGGGGTGGCGCCCTGGGCTGACCGCAGCGGGCGAAGGTCTCGATGATGATCATGTGCCCACCGCAGCATGGGCAGGGCGGACGGGCGTCGAGCGGCTCTTGCGGCACGTCGTCATCGGACGGCGGCGCGACCGCGAGGAGTTCGCGTGCTCGGGCGAGGGAGGCCCCGCGCGCGGCAGCGGCGAGCAGGCCATAGTGACGGATGCGGTGGAATCCGCGCGGCAGGAGATGGAGCAGAAAGCGGCGGATGAACTCATCGGCGCCGAGTGTCATGACGCGCTGCCGGTCGGCGCCATCGCGGCGATAATCCTTGTAGCGGAAGGTGACGCCGGCCGCGTCGAAGGCGAGGAGGCGCTGGTTCGAGATGGCGACGCGGTGCGTATAGCGCGAGAGGTAGGCGAGCACCGCTTCGGGGCCGGCGAAGGGCGGCTTGGTGTAGACCACCCAGCGTTTCTTGCGGACCGGTGCGAGGTGGCGCAGGAAGGCCCGTCGGTCAGCGAGCGGTGCGAGGCCGCCGAAAAAGGCAAGCTTTTGGGCGTCGTGGAATGCGATCAGCCTGGTCAGGAACAGGCGGCGGAACAGCTTGCCCAGGACGCGCACCGGCAGGAGGAAGGCCGGTCGCGAGGATATCCAGCGCTGCCCATCGGGCGTGATGCCGCCGCCCGGCACAATCATGTGGACATGGGGGTGGTGGGTCAGCGCCGATCCCCAGCTGTGGAGCACGGCGGTGATGCCGATCCGCGCGCCCAGGTGTTGGGGATCGGCGGCGATCGTCAGCATCGTCTCGGACGCTGCGCGGAACAGCAGATCATAGACGACAGCCTTGTTGTGGAGGGCGATGTCGGCGACCTCGGTCGGCAGGGTGAAGACGACGTGGAAGTATCCGACCGGCAGCAGGTCGGCCTCGCGCTCGGCCAGCCACGTGCGCGCGGCGGCGCCCTGGCACTTGGGGCAGTGCCGGTTGCGGCAGCTGTTATAGGCGATCTGCCAGTGGCCGCAGTCTTCGCAGGCTTCGACATGACCGCCCATGGCCGCGGTGCGGCAATACTCGATCGCCGACATGACCTTGAGCTGATGAAGGCTCAAGTGTCCGGCATGGGCGGCCCGGTAGACGGGGCCGGCAACACGGAAGATATCGGCGACCTCGAGCGCGGCGCGCACCGCCTCAGGCGGCGGGTCGCGCCTGATCGCACGGAATACTCCGCAGCTTGTCGAGCGGACTGATCACTGCCCGCACCGTACGCGTGGCAACCCTGGTGTAGAGTGCGGTTGTATCGAGCCGGCTATGGCCGAGCATGGCCTGGATCACGCGGATATCGACGCCGTCTTCCAGCAGGTGGGTGGCGAAGCTGTGGCGCAGCGTATGCGGGCCGACCCGCTTGCTGATCTGCGCCGCCTGTGCCGCCTCGACGACGACGCGATGCAGCTGTCGGGTGCTGATCGGCTTCGTCGCCTGTTGACCCGGGAACAGCCAGCCCTGTGCGTGCATCACGCCCTGTTGCCGCCCGGCCTTCCACCATTCGCGCAGTAGGGTCAGCAGATCTGCCGGGAGTATGGCATTGCGATACCGGCCACCCTTGCCGCGTTCGACCCTGAGCAACATGCGTTCGCTGTCGACATCGCTGACCTTGAGCGCCGCAACCTCGGCCACGCGCAGGCCAGAGCCATAGGCAACCGAGAGGGCCGCCTGATGCTTGAGGCAGCTGGTCGCGTTGAGCAGTCGCGCGACCTCATCCCGGCTTAGCACCACGGGCAGGTTACGTGGATGCGCCACCCGGATCAGCTTGCGGGCCAGGTCAGGCCGGTCGATCGTGTTGCTGAAGAAGAACCGCAACGCCGACACCATGCTGTTCATCGTCGGTGTCGGCACGCCGTCGTCGCGCTGTTCGATCTGGAACCGGCGCACGTCCTCCGCCGTCGCCGTATCAGGTGAGCGCCCCAGGAAGGTCGCGAAGCGTCCCACGTCGCGAAGGTAGTTGCGCTGGGTCTCTCGCGAAAACCGGCGCATGGTCATATCGTCGATCAGACGCTGGCGCAGGGGGCTGATTGCAGTGATGCGGATGGTCTCGTTCATCGGTCGGCTCCTCTTGGTTAAAAGAAGCCGAAATGCTCCACCCGCACCGGGCTGCGCTCAATCGAGCGCACAACTGCCGGGACTCTACTTGTTAATCAACACCCGCACCCCTCCCGCGCAGCGGGTTCGTTCTTCGGCCGAAACTGGCCGACGGCGGGCACGGCAGCTTTCGCTCGTCCCTCTATCGTCGTGCGAGAGCAAGCTGGCAGCGGGACTAATCAACATGGCAGTGCGCCGTTTTAGCGAGATTCTTGGTTGGCGCGCCGCACGTGGAGGTTGGTATCGAAAAACTTCAATGCCGCGTTCCCGATATAGTCATGCAGCTTGGCGCGATCCACGCCGGGGGCATCGATGCAGGTCTCAGGATAATTGTCACGCCCGATCTGGTCGCACTCATTGTCGAAGATCTCGTGGTTGACTGGGCCGGGCATGATGTCGAGCTGGGCGTGCGGGATATACTTCGCGGCGAATGCGGCGTTGTCGGCGGGTGGCGTAGTGGTGTCGCCGGCGCCGACGATGAGATAGGTGGGTATCTTCATCTGCCGAAGTCCCGCCTCGTCCATGCCGAACCCTTGGATATCGCCGGGCGCCATCGCGAAGGCCGCCCGGACCCGTTCGTCGCGCAGATTGGCGGCAGGTCCCGAGTCAAGGCTCATTTGTGCCCTGAGATATGCGGGTACGGTCAGATTGTTTTTCCAGACACGCTGGTAGTCTAGGAACCGTTCGGGATTGATCTTTGCGCCTCCCAGCCAAAGCGACGTAAAACCGCCTTGCGAATGCCCTGCCACGCCGATCTCATCCGGGTCGATATGCGGCCCCCATGTCGGGTCTTGCACCAAGTGCGAGATGTCCAGGCTGACGTCGCGCGGCCGCTGCCAAATCCTATTTCGGACAAAGAGTGCGCTCGAATCGTAGCTGTTGGCGCGGTAGTGATAGACCATCGCCACGATATAGCCCCGCGCGGCCAGATATTCCCCGAACCAGGCATAGATCGAGCCGTTCCCGCCGGCCCCATGTGAAAACACGACGAGCGGATGCCTCAAGCCGTCGGGAACGACCGGGGCTTCCTTGTACACGTGCAGATTGGTGGCCAGGAAGATTTTGAAGGGCGCAGCTGCGGCCGCCGGAGCCGCCGGGTAGATCAGCATCATATCGAGCGGCCTGCCGCCCTCGGCCGGGTCCATAAACTCCAGCTGCGTCATGCCGACAGGATACAGAGCCGTCGGCAAGGCGGCGCTGACCGAGGCGCA
The DNA here is from genome assembly GCA_965276835.1 of Alphaproteobacteria bacterium. GTDB lineage: Bacteria > Pseudomonadota > Alphaproteobacteria > BOG-932 > Roseiterribacteraceae > BOG-932. Next base: position 3,193,529 of record OZ255631.1, on the reverse strand, counting down.
AAAGCCCACCGAAGCGTAGAGGAGAACACAGATGAGCAAGCAGCCGATGCGTCGCTTTATCCACTCAATTGCCATGGCTGGAGCCCTCCATAAGCCCGTTCGCCCGGCGGCATGCGTCAAGCCCCGGCGCATCGCTGGGCGCGGCTGAAAATATGGCGGCGATGACGCTACCCGGGCGATCTTCCTGAATAAAATGGCCGCTATCGACAACGACGAGATGTCCTTGCGGCGAGAGCGCAGCGGTACGGCGTTGCACATCCAGCCACAATGCCTCTCGTTCGGACGATACGCCGTGACGGGTTGCCGACATGACAATCATGGGAACTGGAGGAAGTGCGGGGCCGCTCATAAGCGCGGCAACCGAAGGCGCGACTCCTTCTTCCTCCGCCGCCTCCGTGCTGCCTGGCGTGGGCGGTATCGTCGAGACAAATACCCCGGGCGGCTCCAACGGGCTTGCGGCGTCGATCAAGACGATGCCGGCGACCTCTGCCGGATAATTCCGCGCGAAGGCCTGAACATAAAGGCCGCCGATCGAATGACCAACAAGGATGAAGGGACCACCGATATCGCGCGCGTGCAGTTGGCGAAGCAGCGCGGTCGCGACGTCGCCGGCCAATACTGGTTTACCGGCGACCTGAAGCGACGGGCTGTCGCCATTACCCGATCGGTCATATGTGACCACCGTCAGGCAGTGCGCCAGCGCTGTCGCTACCGGCAGCCAGTGTTCGCGCGTTTCGCCGAGCCCCGACTCCAGCACAACGACCGGTTTGCCTTGCCCTGTGATATCTAGCTGCAACGGCGACGCATCAAATCGCCGCGCACAAGCGGTTAGAACGGCAAGCGCGAAAATAAGGAAAAAAACAATTCTAGCATTCATGTACGAGACGCAATTTGGAAGCCCCGCAGATTCGAATCCGATCGCTTTTGGAATGATAGCGGCATTCTGCAAAGAAAGGTCGCACATAAATGTCAGCTATCGGAAAAGTCCGTAAGCGCAAGCAACGACGGGATCGGGTCGGAAGCAGTCCGAGAGAAACCTGATGAGGGAGGACACTGATGCGCTCGCGGAGCGATCACATTATCATTCGGCTGGAAAAAACGGGCGGCCGGCGGTCGCCAATTCGCTATCATCGCCAAGAGACGAGATTGCACTCAGAGCGAGCGCTTTTTGTGACAAACTTCCAAACTTCGGAAGTCGTTTGAAGTGAAAGGGCACACCGTGCGTGGATTGGCACTAACGTTCCTAATATTTATCATGGCCGTACCGAGCTTTGCAGCAGCATTCGATGAACTCACGAACCTGAGATGTGTGGGCGAGCGGGTCACGAGCATCATCAGGCAGCCGGACAAGAAAACCCCGTTTTCGGTAACCTACTCCATCAATCCGCATACCCATCAATTCTGTATATCCGACCGTTGCGAGCCATACGTTGTTACCAGTGAAGGGGTGTTGCACCCTCAATCCAATCGACCGCGCCCTCTCGACTTTTGCGGCGGCTTTCACGAGGTGTTTATCGATCTGGGGAAGCTCAGCCTGCGTTACGAGGAAGGCGGATGTGGCTATGTAGACACCACTACCGCGGTTTGCCGGCCCATCGATCAGCGCGAGCTCGATAAAGAAGCCGAAATCAGGCGGTCCAACACCGTTACAACCATCACCTCAGATGGTTCACTGGGGTCGTTTGCCGGCCCGCCGGGCAACGACCCCGCAGGGGCAATGAAGTCTGGTGAATTTCTCGTCAACACGGATGGTGTCAAAGCGATTTTCGAAAACATCACACAGGGTGGCGTGACGATTGTCCGGCATAAACCCAGCGGCCTCCTATGTGTAAAGCCTTGGGCTTTGCAGGTCCCCAGGGAGCAGACAGCGGAGTTCGATCCGCAGAAACCTACCGGCTGCGTCAATGTGGATTCCGGCGTGCAGAACAATCTCATCGTCATTCCTAATGGCAACTCGGTTCCAGCTGGGAAGGCGCTTGCAGCCTTGATGGCGTATGAACGGAAACGAAATCCGACGCTGACGGTCAAGAGTAGTGCAGATGCCGAATCCCAGTCGGATCGCGCATCCGGCAGCCTTGTCTCGGATACCCAATATATGCATTTCGCCGTCGCGGCGGTGAAAGGCTGGATAGTTCTCGACGAGACGATTAGCGTCCCCGATAAGGGCGCGGATTGCGACCGGGTCGCCGAGGCTCATCTGAAAAACGCTATCCCGACGATCCACGGGGCATCACTGTTTTCACGTCTTTTTCACTAGGGCGTGAAATCATTAATCGGCGGGTAGAATCTCTAGGATGGTGCCGATCCCGACGAGCTTGGCGCCTTCCTGGATGCACCACTCGCGCCTGGGATAGATTTGTTTCTCTAGGCCACGCCAACGCCAGGAGGTGATGGGCAGGTCTATGTTTTCGCCAGGATGTAGTTCGGTGCCGCTCGGCAAATCGATGAAGCCGGTGGTCATAACTCGATCATCCGGGCCAAAGAAATTGTGATCCGGCCGGTATCCGACGCCCTAGTCGGCAATCCAGCTCAATCGGCGATTGTTAGCCTGCGCCTCTTTACGTGTTCGCTTTCAGGTTCGAGTTTATCGGCTGCTCTATGACCTAAATGGGTCGTTGCCGGCCCTTTGACCAGAGGTCGCAAGGGCCGGCGGTCCGATGTAACCGTCAGCTGAGCTACGCCTTGTCGAGACGTTGCTGATCGGGATTTCTGACCATCTGGCAGGATGGTGATCTCGATGGAAGACGCGGTGGTGATCGGCAAGGAGGAGCTTCAGAGCGCTCATACGAGGGCTCCGGAGTTGCGGGGTGAAGTTCTCAGCGGTCCGGAACGGCGGCGGCGCTGGAGCAACGAGGAGAAGCTGCGCATTCTGGCGCAGAGCGTGGCGCCGGGATCATCCCCATCGTTGACGTGCCGGCTGCACGGGATCAGCAGCGGCCAGCTTTATACATGGCGTAAGCAGTTTCGGATGGGCGAACTGACCGGCTTTATCCCAGTTTCCGTCGGCTCGGAGCCAGCGGCTCTACTCCCTTCGCCGGAGATGATTGTCGATACGCCGCTGGTTTCATTGGCCGCGCCGCCTAATGACGGCTTGATCGAAGTAGAGTTGCCGTCGGGCGTCAAGCTGCGGTTAACGGGCGATATCGACGAAGCGGCGCTGCGCCGGGTCCTGTCGGCACTGTCGTGATCGGTGTTCCGGGGCGCGTCCAGGTTTATCTGGCCTGCGGAACGACAGATATGAGGAAGGGATTCGACGGCCTGTCCGCATTGGTGCAGACAATGCTGAAGCTCGATCCTCACGGCGGCGCGTTGTTCGTGTTCCGCGGCAAGCGCGGTGACCTGATCAAGGTCCTTTGGTGGGATGGTCAGGGCCTATGCCTGTTCTCAAAGCGGCTGGAGCGAGGCCGGTTCATCTGGCCTCAGGCGAAGGACGGCTCGGCCTCGATCACCAACGCGCAGCTTTCGATGCTGCTTGAAGGGATCGATTGGCGCGCACCGGTGCGAAGCTGGCGGCCGGAGGCGGCTTGCTGATCTGCCGCTTTGGGGGCGTCATAGTGACTCGGAGGCTCCCTTTCGACGTGCCGGTGCAAGCGCCCTTTGGTAAACTCCGCCCCATGATCGATACCGCCCAGGAGATAGCGCAGCTTCGCGCTTTGCTGGCTGAACGTGAGGCCGAGCTGGCCTCGGCACGCGCCGAACTGACCGGCGCCAAGCTCCTTATCGAACAATACAAGGCGCAACTCGCGAAGCTGCGGCGGATGCAGTTCGCCAGTCTTCCGAGAAGCTCGACGCCCAGATCCATCAACTCGAACTGATGCTCGAAGACCTTGAGGAAGGCGAAGCGACCCGAACGGCACCCTCATTACCGCCCGGTGCCGATGAACCAAGCCGGCGGCCGCGCGATCGACGTCAACCGGTGCGGCGGCCTTTGCCGGATCACCTGCCGCGCGAAGAGATCATTCATTCTCCGGGTGAGGTCTGCCCCGGCTGCGGCGGCACGCACTTCTCGAAGCTGGGTGAGGATGTGACGGAGGTGTTGGAGAAGATTCCGGCTCGGCTCAAGGTGATCCGCCATATCCGGCCGAAGCTCTCCTGCCGGGCTTGCGAGACCATCATTCAGGCGCCGTCGCCTGACCTTCCGATTGAGAAGGGACGCCCAGGTCCCGGCCTCATCGCTAATGTCGTGGTCGGCAAGTATCTCGATGGCCTGCCACTCTATCGTCAGTCGGCGATTCTGGCTCGCGAGGGCATCGAGATCGAGCGCGCCACCCTGGCCGACTGGGTCGGTCACGCCGTCTGGTGGGTCGCCCCACTGGCGGACCTGATCGGCACCCATGTGATGGCAGCGCCGGTGATCCATACCGATGATACGCCGATCGCGGTCTTGGCGCCGGGGAGCGGCAAGACGAAGACTGGTCGTATCTGGACCTATGTGCTGGACGAGCGACCTTGGCGGGGCGAACGCGCTCCCGCTGCCTATTACCGCTTCAGCCCGGATCGCAAAGGCGAACGGCCACAGGGTCATCTCGCGGGATTCCGTGGCGTCATCCAGGCAGACGCCTTCAGCGGTTACGAGAGTCTGGCGCGATCGGAAGCATCGACCGGCCAGGACCCACCACGGATTCTCCATGCAGCCTGCTGGGCGCATGCCAGACGTAAGTTCTTCGATGTGTTCGACGCGACCAAGTCGCCGATCGCGGAAGAAGCGCTGCGGCGGATCGTCGAACTCTACCGGATCGAGGCCGAGATCAGCGGCCGATCCGCCGAGCAACGGCTGACCGCGCGCCGGGAGCAGACCGCACCGATCCTGGTCGAGCTACGAGCCTGGCTCGAAGAACAGCGCCGCCGGCTGTCATCGAAGACCGCGCTCGCCAAGGCGATCCAATATGCGCTGACCCGCTGGGATGCGCTCGCGCGCTACGCCGGAGATGGCCGTCTCGCGATCGACAATAATCCGGCCGAACGCAGCCTGCGCGGCATCGCCGTCACCCGCAAAAACTTCCTATTCCTCGGCTCCCAAGCCGGCGGCGAACGCGCCGCCATTCTCTACACCGTGCTGGAGACCGCCAAGCTCAGCGGCCTCGATCCCGAGGCGTATCTTGCCGACGTCATCGACCGCATGGCCAAGGGGCACCCGATCAATCGTCTCGGCGAACTTCTCCCCTGGAACTGGATGCCCGAGCTTGCCAGACTGGCGGCATGAGCAGCGCCGAAGACAAGACCGCCGAGACGATCGCGACCCTTCGCATTGATCTCCTGGACACCGACCCGCCGATCTGGCGCGAGGTCGAGGTTCCGACCACGATGACCCTGAAGCAACTGCATGCCGTCATCCAGGTGGCCATGGATTGGGAGGATGCCCATCTCTGGGAGTTCGCCATCGGCCGGGAGCGTATCGGATCGAGCCGCGCTGCCAAGCTGCGCCTGCATGATCTGCTCGGGCCGCGCAAGACCAAGCTCACCTATATCTACGACTTCGGCGATTGCTGGGAGCACCAGCTCACCTTCTCGCGGACCCGGCCCGCCGAACCAGGCGTCGGATATCCACGCTACGTCGCCGGAGAGAACGCGGCGCCGCCCGAAGATTGCGGCGGCATCCCGGGCTTCTATGCCCAGCTCGAGATTCTCGCCGACCCCAAGCACCCCGAGCACGAGCAGATCAAGGAGTGGCTCGGCGACCATGACCCCAACACCTTCGACGAGCTGCCGATCAAGTACCGTATCGGACGCATCGCCGTTCGCCGAAACGCCGCACGCAAAAAAGACCAAGAGCGGTAGTCAGCTGACGCTTACGGTCCGATCACAACTCCGTTTTTTCAGCGAGCGCGAGCGCGTCCTCCACATCGACGCCTAGATAGCGGACGGTGCTCTCAATCTTGGTGTGGCCAAGCAAAATCTGGACGGCCCTCAGATTTCCCGTCGACTTGTAGATGATTGATGCCTTGTGCGGCGCATCGAGTGTGTGCCGTAATCTTCAGACCGAAGTCCTATACCTGAGACCCACTCATCAACCAGCCTCGCGTACTGCCGAGTGCTCAGATGCTTCGCATGGTTGCTGCGGCTGGGAAACATATAATCGTCGGGGCCACCGCCGCGACACTCCAGCCAAGCCAAAATACTAGACCGCGCACTCTCAAGCAGCTCGAATTGAACTGGCCTACCAGTCTTTTGCTGGACCACCGTAGCCCGGCTCCGCACTTGGCCGCCGCTGGTTAGATCGCCTATACGAATCCTGACGACGTCGCAGCCTCGCAGTTTACTATCAATAGCCAGATTGAATATGGCGCGGTCGCGCAGCCGGCCTTCCCGCTGGAGCCAAAACCGTACGGCCCATACCTGCTGCGGTTTTAACGCATGCTTGGCACCGACCGTTCGCCCGATATTCCATGGCCGCCGCTCCCGCACTGCCGGATCGAGTTCAGAATGCCCCATAACGTCCTCCTTTTTGGCCGGATTGGCCCGAGAAAGTTTGCACCCAAAGGCAACTCCCATTTCGGTGCCATTAGCCGTTAGGTCCCCGAAGCTGATGTCTGCCTACGATCATCTCGATGTTTGTAGCCGACTGACGGAAAAGCGTCTCAAATCGACCCTATTCGGCCGTTTAGTGCTTCTCAAGACGCCGCCGGAAGCTGACATTCCCTTAGTTGCAAAGGCCGGTCTTTGCGCAACTCGGGTCGGGGTGTAGGAAGGCAGGATGGCAGCCAAAATTCGCGACATCAGCGTTATTTTCCGACGGCGCGCGGCACTCTGCATAGCGGGCGTTGCGTTAGTATGTTTACCGATTGCCGAACTTCGGAGTGGTTTCTTGCTTGGAAACCTTCATCCTTCGATCGATGAGACGCTGATATTCACCGCTCGTTGGGGATTTGATGCAGCGTGCATATTGGCGATCCTGGCTGGGGCAGCTGCTTGGCAATTTGCCCATCGCGCTGCCGTCAGCGTCGCTCTCGTAGTGTTCGCGGTTGCATCTCCAATTGCGGGTGACGCGTATCTAGAACATGTCGACTCTATCGTTAGTTACCCGCCGGGCTACTTCTCTGGTAGCTAACGACCCAAATAGGACACTCCGCAAGTTTGCTCGGGAGCCAATTAGCAGACATTGAAGTCTGGAATATCGGATTTAGCCTACTCTCCATCGGCCGGAAGGAGCCTAAGCTCCTCAGATCGAAACACAGCCACAGCCAATGTCTTGCCATCCGGCAAGAACCTTATGTCACGCGGGAACAAGCCCGACGCGACGTGACCGCCGATATTGGCGTGCCTATCGGGTGACGCACGGATCAGAGTCAGAAAGCCGCGCTCGGTATCCGAAAATCGGTTGGAACTCACCACCCAGACCTGCTTGTTGTCCAGGCTAACGGCAACGCCGACCGGCGACGATCCAACAGCGACTGTCTGGTGAGGCGGATCGCGTCGACGATCTGGACAGGTCAGCTTCGCCAAAGGCGCCGACTGGGTGCAGCTCGCGGCCATAGGCGGTACCGTCTCAAGTTGCCCCGTCTGGAAACTCAAAACCGCTCCGTCTCCCCTGGCTGTCACCCAGGCGGTAGTGCCGTCGCGAGACAGCGCCACGCGGACAGGGTTGCAGCCGGCCGGTGCAACCGCCAACAACGCCTGCGTCGGATTTTCGGCTGCCATCTCAGCATCGATCGTCAAAAGCCCGCCCTGGCTATGCAGCCCCTTATCGTCTCCTGCCTCGGCTTTGCAGATATTCGGAAAACCAAGCGGCGGCGGCATTTCCCGGCTGGTGACATAAAGCCGTCGCCCGTCCGGCGACAGAGCCATACCAACTGGCCCTCCACCTACCGGAATCCGGCCGATGATGTTGTCTCTGTCGAATCCATCGCGGCGGGCTCGGGCCAAGTCGGCGACCGTGACCTGCGCCGCTTCTTCATTGCTGGTGAAAAGCAGCCGGTCGTCACGGCTAATCGCCACGTCTATTGCCTCCGCCCCATCGCCCTGAGGAATCACGCCGAGCACCGCATCGCCCGAGCCCGCCTTCAACCGACCGACATCGAGAACGACCGAAACGTCACCGGCGGCAGCGGCGAGTATTGCACCATCGTGCGAAAGGGCTAGGCCGGCCGCCTCCCCAGGCACACCCACGACGCGGACCAGCCCGAAGCGCCCGCCTTCGTTTCTAAGTACGGCAATGCCGCCCTTATCAGCGGGATTTCCAACACCGTTGGAAGCATACTTCTCAACCGTCTCGCCGGGCATAAGCGAGGCGAACAACCAGCAACCGTCGGACGAGGCTTCGATCGCGAATGGACGGCCCGGCACCTGAATTGTCGATCTACCTGCGGTGTATGGGCACGCGCCCATTGCATTTTCGGTGCCTCGACTGGTGCAGCCGGCAATTAGCAAGCAAATTAAGAGGAGAGCAGAAATTCTCATTGCCTTCCTTTCACATCGCAAATGGCCTGCTTGAAACTCCGAGCCGCTGGAGATCTACCCAGATATTACGGACCGCTTGGTCGAACAATTTGCACGACTACACGCGGCTCGGCGGCTCACGACCCAAGGTGGCCGTTCAGCGCGTTTGCGGCACGTCCCGATAGCGGACGCGGCTGGGGCGAGCCGCAGTTGCGTGGCCGGTGGTGATGTCGCCTGTGAGCTTGGCGAATGCGAGCGGGTCGTGGGGGCGCGACGCGTTTCTTGGTCATTTGGATTGCATCAAGCTGAAAATGACGAAGAGAAGAACCCCGATTATCGCTAGCAAAAGGATGTTCTTGCCCGGCGCTGAAAGGGGTCGGGCAATGCGCACTGCACGCTTTTGCCAAGCTTGTCTAACCGCAGACGGACCGCCGCGCCATAGAATGTAAAGCCACCATAGGGCGACGGCGGCCCATATGCTGCCTATGAACACCCCGAGCCACTGGTTGAAGTTTCCTTTCCATGGTGCAAGCAGCGGCATCATGATTCTTAACGTAATCACGGTCGCTATGAAGATGCTGATGCCACGGCGAAAGTTTTTGGTCATAGGAGGACTATGCCAACGACAAATGCTTAGCGCTAGGCACGCCCAGAACGAAATATTTCAAACTGACCCACTACCGACTTTTGATTCACAAAGAGCGTCTCCAATCGACCCACTCCTGCCGTTCAGCAGATTTTCCGCGCTTCCCGATAGAAGACATTGACGGAGCAGCGGACGGCTAAATCCCCGGCGAAGTTTTTGTTGGTCCAGCTGCCGCTATTGGATTAGCGCCACCTGTACGATCTTTCCGTCACTCTGCGATATAACGACATCGACCCCGCCACCTAATGTGTCGGGCGGCAGGATCTCTTCTACGTACCAATCGCCGTCCCTAAGATACGCCCGAAAGCTTTTTGGGTCTGGTTTCGCTTTAGGAAACTTCTCCTTGATCGCGGACATGGCACTGACGATTGCCGCATCACTATCTGTCACCGGCCTGTTTACCCTTGCGCAGCCGACTAGCCCTATCGTCGCCGCCAAAATGATGCCGGCCCGAAAAACCATCGTCTCCTCCCGTGTTCATCAAGCAAAGATAACAGTATCGACCTGTCGCTGGTGCAAAAAGGGGAGTGAGACGGCGGGCGATCGACCGCGGCAGATATCGACCCAACATTGCCCTTCGCGAGGTTCTGACCGCTTCCTCAAAGCGGTCACGACAAAACCAGCACAACAGCATCAATGGAATTCGCGTGTTACCTTGATCGCACGTTACGGGGTTGGAAGATATTGCGGCACTGTGCGAGGTTAAGGCCATGAAACAGCCGGACCAATCGTCGCCTTCAAAGAAAGAACTGACTGATGCGCGAACCTCTTTGGTCGCTCAACTTGATGTTCTGCGCAACCCGTATTCGTATAGGCTTAATGGTGCAGGACCGCCTGATAATCGTTCCATTATAGCCGTTCTAGAGCGACAATTAGCTGAAATCGAAGACGCATTGAGAACCATAGAGTGTGACCATGCCTAAAGGACCCCAAGGACAGAAGCGTCCGGCCGATGTCGTCGGCACGCCGTCCACGTCATGCGGATAGCGACGGGCGAGATTGACGACACCGTTGGCCGACGACGGGAAAGACCCTGCGGCGAAGCCGCGTCTAGCGCCGGCATTTCGAGGATACTGTAAAGTCAATTGAAGCGGCTCTGACGGCGCTTCCATCGAGAGCTCCCTGGACGCCTAGTGCTTTGGCATCATATGCCCGCTATTACAGCGGCCAGATGATCAATGGAAATAGGGTCGTCTACGGCGACTGGCTTCGAGGTCGGATGGCCACGGAGAAACCAGGGATTTATTTGCGCTTCCCGCCGAGCATCAGCACGGGCGGAGGATGCGATCAGATCCAAATGTTGTACGATGTTGACGCGCACCGGATGCTGGAAATTCATTGCTACGGGCTTGGCTAGCGGCGGCTGTCGACCCAAAAAGAGACTCTGAGTAAGCGAGCCGCCTCCCCCAAGAGCGACATCAGCGAGGAGGCGGGCGACGTGCTGCTGGCGTTTAGCGTGCATCGAAACTAGGCTCGGGCGGCGACCAATCGCATGGAGCAAGATTTATGGTCCCGTTCCCGCCAGGGCCTTTTCCCCGTGTCTATACGTACTCGACGTTTTGGCGATATGTCGGCGTGCTGATTGGCGGCAGCTTATTCGCCGCGACGCCCTTTATGATCTATTACGCTTGGACATCGCCTCGCGCTGATCTGGGCGGAGAGATTTTCCTGACGGCTTTTTGTTTCTTTGGTCTGTTCATGGCGTATTGCATGGTTGCCGCTGCTCTTCGTCAGCGTGTGATTTTGGGCGACAGCTCAATTGAAGTCATAAATCTCTTTGCCACGAGGCGAATCGCCTATGCGGATATCGCCGCAAAGGTGCGGCTTCCGGCCAACTATCCCATGTGGGCGCTCGTTTCGGCGGACGGCAGCCGCGGGCCGGTGAAATTCGATATGGGCTACGGTTTCGATCAATCCTTCAGGGATTGGCTGGCAGCCGTTCCGGAGGGGGAACTGAAGCTCCTGAGGCGGCCTCCCGTTAGCCGGCCGCCGGTTTGAGCGGACGCTTTGTTCCCAGCTTGCACCCAGAATTCGATGGGTAGCGAAAAATTCGGTTCTTTCTCGAATTGCCGGCATCGGCCGCGAGTTCGAGCCCAGCGATAAAGTCTGCTTCGCGCCGATATCGTTGAAAAAGTCGGCGTTGAAGTTGTCGTGCTGATCTGATTCAGTTTCCTGGCAGCAGGAGACGGAAGATGATGGGCGAGCGGACGGTGATGCAGGAAGCGCTGTTCTACGGGTTCAGCCTTGAAGGTCATGTGCCGGGAGATCACCTGCTGCGGTCGATTGATCGGTTCGTCGATCTCGGCGGCATCCGCGAGCACCTTCGGCCTTATTACAGCGAGATGGGTCGTCCATCGATCGACCCAGAGTTGATGATCCGGATGCTGATTATCGGCTATTGCATGGGCATCCGTTCGGAGCGGCGCCTGTGCGACGAGGTGCACCTCAACCTGGCGTATCGGTGGTTCTGCCGGCTGGGCCTGGACGGCGCGGTACCCGACCACTCCACCTTCTCAAAGAATCGCCACGGCCGATTCCGCGACAGCGATCTGTTGCGAGAGCTGTTCGAGACGACAGTCCGGCGCTGCATCGCAGAGGGTCTGGTCGGCGGTGACGGCTTCGCGACGGATGCGAGCCTGATCAAGGCCGATGCCAACAAGCAGCGCTCGGCGGAAGGGTGGCAGGAGGTCGACTGGGAAGCGATGGCGGCCACCCGGCGGTCGGTGCGGGAGTATCTCGACACGCTGGATGACGCCGCCTGGGGCGCCGCCACGGAGGTCCAGCCGAAGTTCGTCTCAAGGTCCGATCCGGCGGCGCAGTGGACCGGGGCGCACAAGGGCCACGCCTTCTTCGCCTATGCCACAAACTACCTGATCGACCTGGATCATGCCGTCATCGTCGAGGTCGAAGCCAGCCGCGCTATTATGCAGGCTGAGGTCGGCGCCACACGCACCATGATCGACCGGGCCAAGGACCGGTTCGGCCTTTATCCCGAGCGGCTGGCCGCCGACAGCACCTACGGGTCCGCCGAGATGCTCAACTGGCTGGTCAACGAGCGTGGGATCGAGCCGCATGTCCCGGTGTTCGACAAGTCTGAGCGAACTGATGGGACCTTCAGCCGGTCAGATTTTACCTACGATCGGCAGGCCGACACCTACATCTGCCCAGCGGGAAAGCAGCTCAGGCAACGGCAGAAGGTCTACCGAACACCGCGTCCTCTCGTCGATGAAGATGGCATGATGCGCTATCGCGCCAGCAAACTGGACTGCGAAGCGTGTTCGTTGAAGCTGCGGTGCTGCCCCAACACGCCGGCTCGCAAAATCCCCCGGTCCATCCATGAGGGCGCCCGGGACCTGGCGCGCGAGATCGCCGCCACCGAAGCCTATGTCACCTCCCGGCGACAGCGAAAGAAGGTCGAGATGCTGTTCGCCCATCTCAAGCGCATCCTGAAGCTCGATCGCCTCCGATTACGTGGGCCGAATGGCGCCCGCGACGAGTTCCACCTCGCCGCCACCGCACAGAACCTCAGGAAGCTCGCCAAGCTGATCCCGATGCCACAGCCCCGAATAGCTTGAGGAGGGGCTGCCCCAACATCCCAGCGTGCCATTGCTTCGCCCCGCCGATGGCGAACGACTTCTTCAACGATATCGACCCTTTAGCGACATTAACCGAAAAGGTGCTGTTGCCCGATACCGGACGTTGACGCTGCACGGTTGGCCGGCAATGCTTAGAGAGACAATGTAGCCCGGTAAGGGCTTTTGGTTGTCTCATTTTGGAATGACCATGCGCCAGCCTGATTATCCCTCTGAGGACGCTGAACATTGGAACGCCGTCGATAGCTACTTCGCGGACCTTCTCGCCTCCGACGACGAAGCGCTACGGCTGGCCCTTGCGGCGAACGCAGATGCCGGCCTTCCCGCCCACGATGTATCGGCCCTTCAAGGGCAGATGCTGGCGCTCCTTGTCCAAATCTCCGGAGCCCGGCGCGTCCTGGAAATCGGAACGCTGGGCGGCTACAGCACCATTCGCATCGCTCGCGCACTCCCAGCAGGCGGCAGAGTCACGACGATTGAGGCCGATCACCGCCATTCCGATGTCGCGCAAAGCAATATGAAACGGGCAGGTGTAGCCGATCGGGTCGAGCTGCATACGGGCAAAGCGCTCGACGTTCTGCCGACCCTGACGGGACCCTTCGACCTCGTCTTCATCGACGCCGACAAGCCCAACAACCCACATTACATCCGGTGGGCGCTCGACCTCTCCCGTCCAGGCACCATCATTGTCGGCGACAATGTTGTGCGTGGAGGGGCGGTTGTGGATGCGGACAGCACAGACGCGAACGTTCTAGGTGTGCGCAATTTCCTCGACATTATCGCCGCCGAGTCGCGTCTGACGGCGACTGCCATTCAGACGGTCGGCGAGAAGGGCTGGGATGGGTTCGTTCTAGCCAGAGTCGCGACGCCTGACGATCCAATTTGGCCGTTTACAACGCCTTCGTAGGTTCTCGAATGCGGACAGCATGGAATTCATCAGATCGACCCAGGGCGATCCATCAGTCTGCGATAATCTCACCTGTGCTTCCACGCTCGTCTTGGCAGGTCAATCCGATCCTGCGCGGCGCGCTGCCCGTCTGATCTTGCAGCTGGTTAGCTCGCGGTCCGGCGGTGAACCGGCAAAGAGTGCTCGTTGCATCGGGACTTGGGGCCGGCGGTGCGTTTAGTCCCATCATTCTCGCCGCCAACATGCGCGCTTCAGTTTCGGTGAAATTTCCGCTGATCTGCCCTTTTCCGCCGTTGATCTCTTCTTTTATCGTTGGCGCCGCGACGATGGTGCCATCGACAACGGCGGCGAGGCGATGCCCCATATTCACGCGTGTGATCGCGGCGAAGCGTTCCCCGCCTTCCTCGGTGAGGAAGAATCGAACCGTGGCATAACCCGCCGGGTCTGCGGCGATATGGACGGCAGCGAGCATATTTCCATCGATCAAGGCCTCACGTTTGACCCACAAATTGTAGGTCCGATGATCGGGCGTGCGGGCGGGAAAACGTTCGTCGTCCAGCGGTGCCTGCAAGGCATCCTCGGGCACCATGTCGTCGACGACATGAATCTCGAAACGTCCCGCGCTTGCTTGTGTCTTGTCTTCCGCCACGGCGACGCCAGCGATGGTCAGGCCGAGAAGGGCGAGCCCGATTATTGCGGCAACAGGAAGGCGCGGCGGGGCGGATGATGTGCCCAATAAGCGTGCCGCACGCTGTTTCAGCCCGCTGCCATTCGACGCCAGCGCCCAACCCGTCGCTGAGCGTGTTACGTCCAAAGCGGCGAGCGCTTCGACATAACCAGCTGGATCGTCGCTGATAGCGACTGCCGCATCGTCGCAACAATGTTCCCGCTCGACCCGGACGCACCTACCAACCCACCACACGGCCGGGTGATAGAAAAGGACCGTTTCGACGGCAATCAGCAGGATGTTGGTAAATGCGTCGCGCCGCCGGATATGAGCCAGCTCGTGCAGGATAAGAGCATCGAGTTGCTGCGGATGAAGACCGGCAATCGCCGCGATGGGGATCAGGATGACAGGCCTGAACCAGCCAACCACGACCGGCGCGGTGATTTTCGTGGATTGGAGAAGGCGAACGGGCCATCGGAGGCTCATTCGCCGCGCAAGCACGCTGAATCGCGCGTCGAGTGCGATGGGAAGCGCCGATGTCCCGTGACGACGCAAGCTTTCAGCCAAATACCAGCCGGCCAACGCACGGATACACAAAAGGACGATACCAGTGCACCAAGCAGCCACTACCCATCCGGTCCAGGGCGACGCGGTTGTCGTTGAGGCGAGAAAATCCGCGCCGCCTACCGCATCCACAGGGGCTGTGCCCGACATCGCGGTCGGCGATACACCAACGTCTGCAGCGCGATGGAGGAAGAGTAACGTCGCGATCGGGGCGACGCACATGACCAACAAGGTGCCAACCGCCAAATCATGACGGGCAGCGGGACCTCGGCACAGCGGGAGGATCGACCGCAGCAAGACTGCGAGCAGCAGCCCTTGCCAGAGGAAGTGAACTAGGGTCCAGGCAAGATCCCGAACAGCGTCGAACGATAGCCAGGGAAGCAGTGCGGTCATCTGGGTTTGCTCCTATAATCGGCCACCATGCGGCGGATTTCTGCGATTTCCTCGGGGGACGCCTTCTCGTCTTCCAGCAGATGCAAAACGAGCTGGCTGGATGATCCGGCGAAGACACGCCGGATTAGGTCGGCGACCAGTTGTTTCTTGGCCTGTCCTGCCGCCTCGCATGCTGCGTAAACGTGAGAGCGATGTTCCTCGTTACGGCTGACCAATCCTTTCGCCAGCATGTTCTGCAGGAGTTTCAGGACGCCCGTGTATCCAACGGATCGCTCACCTCCGAAGATTTCATGAACTTGGCGAACCGTGGAGGGACCTTGTTCCCAGAGGATCCGAAGAATCTCCACCTCGCTCTGGGTCGGCTTGTTAGGTTTTTTGTTGTTCATGGATCAACCGTACTACGAGAAAAATCGTAGAGTCAACGATAAAAATCGTAGTAGCCGCTTATATCCTGACCAGTGGATGATGTGGGATCAAACACAACTTTGCAGGTCCGCTTCGCGCGCTAATGCGCCCGAAATCGGACGGTCTGGAGTCCACCCAAGTAAGCATTTGGTCGGCTGTCAACCCAACACTGCCTTTCCGGTGGCGCTTGGAGCTTCCCGAAAGCGGCCACTCAGCACGGCGCGCAGTTGGGGATCCGAAGCAATGTCCAAAGGTCATTCCTCGCCACTCGCCCGCGTCTCACAGTTCGGCTAGCATGAGGCGATGGACTGGAACGCAATCAAGCATCCATCGCTTCAAGCAAGATTCAACCTCGTGCGGTTTGCCCAAATTGTCGTCTGCGCGCCGCTCTTTTTTATTCTCAATCACTCTATGGTCGGCATGAAGCCGTCACCGAGCTTGTTGATTCCGTTTTTCGTGTTCCTGGGACCGGGGATTTACCTTATGTCTCTTCGCTGCCCCGCATGCGGCTATCGCGTTGGGCGCAGTAGTCCAACTAACTGGGTTGCGTGGCGAACCTGGAGCTCCAGCAAATGCTGTCGATGTGGTCACGACATCGGCCATCGGAGAGCTTAGTTGACTGGCTGCGCTCACTGGTTCCGATTTGGACCGGCGGCAGATATCGACCCGACGCAGCCATTCCGGGGTCGGTTTTCGTTTCCAGGAGCGGACGATCGTCGACACCCGTTGTGGCATGGAAGATATCGCGGTGCTGTGCGAAGCTAGGCACCCGTGAAACGCGGACCCTACAAGAAGGATGCCGCCTAATGGCTTGGATTATCGGCCTCAGCTACGTAGTGGCGATGGGAATTCTCTTGGCTGTCGCCGACCAAAAACGCTGGCTGCGCACATCTAAGGTGCTGCGATTCCTGACGTGGTTTTTGCCGTTTTAGGCGACAAGATTTCAAACCTAGGCAGTATCCGAACGTTGTGACGAGGTCTGCTGTCGACCCGACTAAGTCGTTCAGCAGGTTTTCCGCGCTTCCCGATAGCGGACATCGCACTGCCGGCCTCTCCCTTACCAAGGGAGTGCTTTAGCCTGCCATCGCAGCTTAATGAAAACTGTCATTTCTCTTTTTCCGGCACGCACAGGATGTCATGCAGGGCTGGGCTGCATGCTGTTGGATACGGGCCGTTCACCGGTATCAACACAACCCATAAATCTCCGCCGGAGCACACACTTGGCATCGTGCTCGCGGCCCATTTGCTAGTATTTTTATCTAAGTAAGCCTCCCATTTAAGGGATGGATCGGCTTTGTCACGACAGGCCTGTTTACCAATCGCTATCGCTGTTTCAGCATCTGAAACGGGGAAACTCTCCAGCCCGAGCCAAAATTGGGCTAACGAAAAGAAACGTGATCACATATAGGCAAGTTCGCATTGTCGGCTCAGCTTGAAATCCGATTGCGAAGCCAAGGCACCTGTGTTGTCGCTTCACGCTCGGCGGTTTCAGCCGTGTCGTAGACGCCTGACGGTGACGCAACGGGCATCCAACCTTTGCCTCCAACAGTTTTGGCGTCCACATCTTCAGCGAACGCGAAAAAATCGCCATGTTTGTAAATATGCAACCTGCGCTCGCCGTCGGCACTGGTTATGGTCTTGACGGTGTCGACCGGCGTCATGCGTACTTCTCGTCTCTGCTCGGCCACCTTAGGCCGGGTTCCCAGCGTCGCATACGGCTGCGATATCTTCCAAGCCCAAAGCGCATCAGCGATCCCAGACGTCATTGCGATCAAGTGCTACCGGCAAGGTTCGACCCTACCAACCCATTAGGCCGGCTTTTTGCGCTGCCCGATAGCGGACATGGCGAGAGTTAAATACCTCGCAAATTGTGTATTTGCCCGTTACGTTTCGCCCGCGCTAAGAAAAACCAACGAGGGCAGCAAGTGAGTGAGGGATTATCCAAGTTCGGAAGCCTAGCGGCCATAACCTTGCTCGTCACCGGTTGCACAACCGGAGCGCAACGCGATGTGGCTGCGACGAGCGCCCACGCGGCCAACCCCGGAGAGCAAAAGATTTGCAATGATGCGGTCTACAGTTCGCCGGAATTTGATCTGCTTCGCGCGCACCTGCCGATGTCGTTCCATGCTCCCCCAACTCTCGAACAGACGTTGGATCAGCATTTCGCGACGGACGCGGAAATAAAGGAGATGCTTATCTTCCATTCAAAGTTGGAAGCGTGCCGATTGACCGCACTCCAACGACTTACAACCACGCAACCGACCATTGCTCCCATTTTCCGAGCCGCAGACGACAAAAACGCGAACGCACTGACAGACCTTATTGAGAAAAAGCTGACTTGGGGCGATTACGAGGTTCGCCTAGTGAAAATTCGATCGGAATTTGACCTTGCGTACGCAGATGAAGAGCGGCGAGCGAATGGACGCTAGTGGTGAAAGCCACACGCCTAGCGCCCGGACAATAACCGACGTGTTTCGACCCAACACAGTCGCTCTGAATGGCTCATTGGATGGCCGTAAGCGGACATCTGCCAATTAGCTTCAGAATGCTGTCCATTCGAGTTGCATGTAAGCAAGTGCGCGCTAGATTGCGTTTGCGACTGACTTAGAAACACATGAAAACGACGGAGCCGCGCTAGTAGCGATTGATTCCGTGCGAGCGAAGGCTGGGGGAATTAGTCATGAAGCGGTCAACGACGGTTTCGCTGGTCCTTTTGAGCTCGGCGGTCGTAAGCCTGTCTGGCTGTAAGCCAAAGGCCGAGAGTTTCGCGACGGAGGCGGCATGCGAAGACTCGGGGCGGCACACTCACGAAGAATGTGTCGATGCCTTTATCGCGGCGAAAAGCGAATACGAAACCAAAGCCCAACACTTCACGACTCGTGAGGAATGCGTCGCCGCCTATGGCACGAATGCCTGCGAGGAGCGGCATGACCAGGGCAACAGTTTTTTCATGCCAATGATGCTGGGCTACATGCTGGGACAAAGTGTCGGCTATCACCCGGTTTACGGAGTGCCTTATCAGACCGGTTGTGTCAGCGGAGCCGACGGGACGCGTTTTGGCACCTGTGGGGGAACCGCGGGAGGGGCCGGGGGCGGTTCGATTGGTGGCTGGTTCCATGGTGGCAGTGGTTCGTCCGGCGGTGACGGCGAAACCAGTACGGTTTCGCGCGGCGGATTCGGCGAGACCGGCCATGGCTTCTCTGGCGGTGGCGAATAGGGCCATGATCCGCGAAGCCAGCGCACCCCGCCCAGATTGGCAAGAGAAATGCGAATCCGTTGGGTTCACGTTCCATACGGTCGACGATATCCCCTACTGGGATGAATCCGCCCGGTACCGCTTTACCCTTAGCCAGATCGACAACGACGTCGAGGCGGGTACGCGGGAATTACTGGCCATGTGCTACGCAGCGGTTTCCGACTTGGTGACGGATGAGCAGGCGCTTACCCGCCTCGCCATTCCGCAAGACTTTTGGCCTGCAATCGCGCAAAGCTGGCGTTTGCAGGATCGCGACCTCTACGGCCGGTTCGACCTCGCTTATGATGGGCGGGGCCCGGTCAAATTGATGGAGTTCAACGCGGACACGCCGACCGCCCTGTTGGAATCGGCGGTCGTGCAGTGGCAATGGTTCGAGGATCTACGCGCCGGTGGGCGTCTTACTTCCGATACGGATCAATACAACTCCATCCACGAGCGGCTGATCGCCGCTTTGGGCGCGATGGGGATAAACGGCCGGCTACACCTCGCGTCCATGGCTAGTATCGAAGAGGACGAAGGCACGATCCTCTATCTCAGCGATTGCGCGGCTCAGGCCGGGCTGGACCCGGTGCCGATCGCGGTAGAGCAGATTGGTGTCGACAGCGGGGGCCGTTTCACCGATCTGGATGATCGCGTCATCCGCACCCTTTTTAAGCTCTATCCCTGGGAATGGATGGCCCGGGATGCTTTCGGCCGCTTTACCTTGGCACGGCCCTGCCAGTTCATTGAGCCTATGTGGAAGATGTTGTTGTCGAACAAAGGGCTTTGCGCCGAGCTTTGGCGCCTGAATCCCGGTCATCCCAATCTGTTGCCCAGCGTCTATGAGGGCGAAGCCGGCGTTGCCGACCTTGGTGCCGATGTTGTGCGCAAGCCTCTGTTCGGGCGTGAGGGCGCCAATATCGAGATTCGGCATGGGGCCAAGGTCGCGGCGGCGTCCGACGGGCCCTATCAGGGGGCCGCGATCCTGCAGACGCTCGGCCCGGTATTCACCGAGCAGGACCGCACCGCGATTCTCGGCTCCTGGGTCGTCGCCGGTCAGGCCTGTGGCTTATGCATCCGTGAGGAGGACGGGCGGATAACGACCAATCGGGCTCGTTTTATCCCGCATTATATTCACGGCTGATGCTCGATGCGGCGGAAAACGGGTTGAGGGTGCCAGTCGCACGACGGGAGGGCTGACATCATATCAAAATTTAGCTCCGTTATTCAGCATCGGACGGTCCAATGCCCACGTCTCGCTGAAATACGGGCGGCAGCTTTCGACCCAATGTTGCCGTAACAGGCGTCTTGTCGGCTTCCCGGAAGCAGACATTGTCAGCGCAGCGTCAGACATAGAGAATACCGGGATCATACCGGTTGGTGGTGCATTAGTGATCGTTCACCGATTTCTTGCAATAGTCGGCGCCAGCGCCTTGCTGGTCAGTTGTTCACCAGGAAAGCGCCCCTTTAGGGTTGTGCAGTTTTGTCTCGCGGGACCTCAGGAAATTGGCTCCTTCGCCAGTTTTATGGACTCGATTGCTCAGGACTATCAAATGGAGTTCACTGACCGCAGTGCAGCGACGGAGGCCGAGTTGACCGCCATAGCTAACGCCAAAACCTCAGTAGCTCATCCGACCGTGAATATCGGAGCGGACCACAATGGAGAGTTCAGTTTTGGCGCTGGGAACCTTGGTATGCCGGCCGACCAGATCGTGCTCGGGTTCAATGGGAACAATGCCGATAAGGCAAAGCGGTTTGCCGATGCAGTTGTGAGTAGGCTGTCGGCCCGTTGGCACGTCCACGAAGTCCCGCAAGGTCACGGTGCGTTTCCGTTATCGAAATGCGATTAAACTCTGGCCGGTATCGACCCAATTAGGTCGGATCAGGGTTGCTTTCCATTTCCCGTAAGCGGACGTCGACAGCATTGCGGAAGCTCAAGTGCTGTCGCGGCAGTTCTTAAGTAGGAATTTTGGTTTCTCAACGACCGACGAGATAAATAACGACAATACCGCTAACCATGCAAAACACGATAGGAGCTAGCCTCATCAATATTCTACCGCGGTGACGTATCGTGGCTACGTCGAGTGAGCCCGGGTTTAATCCCGGGCTAGGATTCGAAAATGTACCGCCTAGAAACTTGCCGGACCAGGGATTGCGATCAAGCCGGCTCCACGAACGTCCGATGAAAAAGTTGAGGATGCAGACCACGCCAACCGAAAGGACGATGAAAAGGCACTGCCCGATTGTGTACTTCATACCTCAGCGTATCATGATCGAAGATGTCTGCTAAAGAGACACAACTCGCCGGCATGGGACTTCTCTCAAGCCCCTTTTTCCCTCTAGCGAACTTGTGGCGGATGACCGCCTTGTCGGCTTTCAGAATGCGTGCAGCGTTTCTGGAAGACCTTTTGGGGGCGGCAGCAGCCCAAGCCACGACCCTAGGCGATTTCCATAATGAAAGGTATCGCACCTGTCCCTAGGCATCCGCATGGATGTCTGCTTACCGCGATGCCAGCACCCAAAGCAGACCGTCGCAAACCCACCCAACTCCGACATTCGCGGCAACGAGCTATATGGTCGTTTTGACCAAATGTCGGTCTCGGTGGTTGCGTGCCCCCGCAACCAAATTCCGGATAGTCCGGTCGAAGCCGGCTCAGCCCGCTCAACATGTGAGCGGGTTTTGTCTTGTCTGGTCCACAGCTACGACACCGCCCATTTTCCCGGGACCAAGTCTGCGACGTCATTTTGTTTGTGCGTAACCGTCCGGCTGAGGCCGTAACGGTTGGCGAATGTTAGGGCGCGCTTGGTAATGCGTCCCAACGATCCCGAATTGCGGCATATATCGGTTCGAGCCGCTCCTCAGCGTCATCACAAGCGAAGTAGAGAATCGCCAGGGCTGCGTAGAGCCTGGGGTGTTTTCTCAGGAGTTCCATCCGCGCAATCACATCTTCCACGGGTAGGTCCTGGCCAAGGATCATTAACGCCGCAACCTCCTTCAGCATATCTGCGGCGGGATGGTCGAAATGGGATCGCCAATAGTCCAAAAGCGGCATGAGCTGGTCCGCCAAGTTCTGAACACTGAATGGGGGCCGGCAGATCTCGTGGAGGGCGCCGAATGCTGCGTTAGGCGAGATCGCGATCCCACGATCGATAAGGCCTTTGCACTGTTCCGGGTTGTCATAGGGGAAACGAGCATCAATCTCATTCATGAACGTTATTTCTTCGTCGCTCATGGAATCTGACCCGCCGCGTTCCACGGCATTAGTTCGTCGATCCGGCTGATCGGATGCCCCTCGGCGATCTTCGTCAGCGTATCACGCAAATAGGCTTCGGGGTTCATGCCGTTGAGCTTGGCGGTCTGGACAATGGTGTATAGAGAGGCCGCGCGATCACCACCGGTATCGGAACCGGCGAATAGGTAGTTCTTCCTGCCGAGCGCGATGCCGCGCATGGCGTTCTCCGCAATATTGTTGTCGGCTTCGAGCCGGCCGTTGGTAACGAAGCGCGTGAGCGCGTCGCGACGCTTGATCGTGTAGCGGAATGCCTCCGCCAGCGCGGACTTTGCCGACAGCTTGGTGACGGTCACGTCCGCCCAGGTGAAGAATGCATCGAGCAGCGCAGCGGTCTCCGTGCGATGCGAGGCCCGTTCATCGGGCGGGGCAAACTGAGCCTTGGTCTCGATGGCATAGAACGCCGCGATCCGGTCGATCGCCTCCTTGGCGACCGGCGACTTGGTGGCTTCCCAGACGTCGAAGAACTTGCGCCGGCAATGCGCCCAGCACGCGACTTCGATGATCGGCCCCGGATCGGTTCGGCCGGTATGATAGAGCGCCTCAAACCCGGCATAGCCATCGGCTTGGAGGTAGCCGGTGAACGTCTTCATATGCGCTGCTGGATGTTCGCCGCCGCGATCGGGGCTGTAGAAGTAGGCGGCCGCCGGCGGCGCCGTTCCGCGGAATGGCCGGTCGTCACGGACATAGACCCAGAGCCGACCGGTCTTGGTTCGTCCGAGCCCCGGTGCCAGGACGGGGACCGTCGTGTCGTCGCCGTGAATCTTATCGGCCGCGAAGACATGCCGCCTGATGCCGTCGACGATCGGCTGGAGCAGCCAGGCTGCCTGACCGACCCAATCGCATAGAGTGGACCGGTCGAGATCGACGCCGTCGCGGGCATAGATCTCGCTCTGCCGATAGAGCGGCAGGTGATCGCAATACTTCGACACGAGGAGATGGGCGAGCGTGCTCGGCGTGGCGCGCCCGCGCGGGGTCGGCATCGCCGGCGCTGGGGCCTGGGTGATCACATCGCACGCCTTGCAGGCATACTTCGGCCGGACATGGCGAATGACCTGGAAACGGCCGGGCACGTAATCCAGAACCTCGGTGATATCCTCGCCGAGCTTGGCCATGCCGGCGCCGCAGTCGGGACAGGTGCAGGCGCCGTCATTCTCCGGCTCATGCACGATCTCGTGTCGCGGCAGATGCTCGGGGAGCGGCTTGCGCTTCGCTTTGCGCTCTCGGGTAACCACGGGACGATCTTCCGCCTCGGCCTTGGTGATATCCTCGGCTTCGCCGGTCTCCAGCTCTTCGAGCTGCAGTTCAAGCTGTTCGATCTGCTGGGCGATCCGCTCCGATGACTTGCCGAACTGCATCCGGCGCAGCTTGGCGATCTGGAACTTGAGCTTCTCGATCTCCAGCGTGGTCAGCTGGACCGCTGTCTGCGCCGCCTTCAACTCGGAGTTCGCGGTCAGCAGTTCGGCTTGGCACGCCAGCGCAAAAGCGCGCAGCGCGGCGGGATCGGAGGGCAGGTCTGCTTCGGCGAGCGACATGCTCAAACTTACCAAACCGGCATTTACCGGACCAGAATCAGATGTGAATCGCTCCGTTGTCAGATCAGCATTGGTTGGGCTGTCGGCGGCGGTGCTACCGTTCGGCGCCAATCCATCGCCTCGATCAGCAATGCCAACTGTGCTGGCGTCAGCGTCATGCCGCCATCGACGATCGGCGGCCAGACGAAGCGGCCCTTCTCCAATCGCTTCGCGAATAGGCACAGCCCGCTGCCGTCCCAATACAGACCCTTGAGATAGTCACCGCGCTTGCCACGAAAGATGAAAAGATGGCCGCTGAACGGATCGGCCTCGATCATCTGCTGCGCCTTCGCCCCCAAGCCATCGAATCCGTTACGCAGATCGACCGGCCGGCACGCGAGGAAAACCTTCGTACCCGGCGCGAGGTTGATCACATCGCGCCCTTCATAGCTCGGAGGACTCGTGCCAACGCCTTCTCGCTCACCGAAGCGTCGACGCGGAAGCGGACACCGCTCGGCAGATCGACCTCGATCATGCCTGTGCCGGAGATTGCCGACGTAGCAGGCCGATCCGCGCTGGCCGGGCCAACGACGCCGAGTTGCAGAAACTCCGCAGGTTCGATCCCGCTTGCCGCCGCGACGGCGGCCTTGCGTGCCGAACGCCAGTTGTAGAGCAGGCTCTCCGACATCCGATGGCGTCGTGCCACCAACGTGACCCGGCCGCCTTCCGCGTCGATCTCGGCAAGCAACGCTGCCTTCTCAGTCACGCTCCACTTCCGGCGCGGCTCGATCCGCGACACGATCTCCACTGAACTCATCAGCCCTCCTTCTGGAGCTACAGAGGAAGACTCCAGAGGGCGATAGGATCAATGATTGCGGTGTCCGGCGCTACACGGTCCAGACCGAGCGCTTACGAATCGGACACGTGATTTCTTTAGATCGTGTCCCATGACGTGGTCAGCAGATGGTTCACTGCGTTCTTCGGCCAGTCTGGCCGGGGTTATCAAGCGGCCACGGCGGGCGGCATGATGTTCTGATCATCGCCGAGTTGGGCGATGGTTTCCGGGGTCATGTATCGTCCGCGCTGGACGGCCCATTCGTCGTTTTGTTCGAGCAGGGTGACGCCGATCAGGCGTGTGATCGCCTCTTCGTCGGGAAGATACCGACGACCTCAGTTCGCCGCTTGATTTCTCCGTTGAGCCATTCGATCGGGTTTGTGCTGTGTATCTTAGCGCGATGCTCGTTGGGGAATGTCATGAAGGCCAGCACGTCTGCTCGGCGTCATCCAGCAAGGCGGCCGGCTTGCCGCACTTTGACGTAGGTGGCGTCGATCCATAGATAGGGCCAGTCGCCCTCGATCGGCCGATTGAGGAAGGTCTTCACCCGTTCGTCGATCTCCTCGCACAATCGGCTGACCTGACACTTGGAGATGCCGCTCATCCCCATCGCCTTGACCAGGTCATCGACCGAGCGGGTCGAGACGCCCTGGATGTAGGCTTCCTGGATAACCGCCGTCAGCGCCTTCTCAGCCGGCCGCCGCGGTTCCAGAAAGCCCGGGAAGTACGAACCCTTTCGCAGCTTGGGAATGCGCAGCTCTACCGTTCCAGCCCGCGCCTCCCAATCCCGATCACGGTAGCCGTTGCGCAGCGCCGGGCGATCAGGCGAGCGCTCGCCGTGTCGCCGTGTTCCGCGCCGGTCAGGCCCCGGACCTCCAGCTCCATCAGTCGCTCAGCTGCAAAGCCAATCATTTCCCGAAGCATGTCGGCATCAGGGCTCTTTTCCAAAACCGCGCGAAGCGCCACCATCTCATCGGTCATCGTGGTTACCTTTGGCTAAGGTTTTGTTGTGGTGACCGGACGTTACCGAATATCCACGATGACCAACCAGCCGATCAGCCCCCTTCGGGCGGCGACGCCGCCTTCGGGCCTCATCGGCTTAAACCGCTCCTACACCACCGAATGGGACGCGACCTTCTTTATTCGAAATACCCTCGCCGGTGGCTACAACCGTCGCTGTTGAATTACATTTTAGAGTAATGCGGAGTAATTAGTTTTACTAAGCGTAATCTCATTTGCGGTGACACAGACATCGGCAGGATGTAGGTCACATCATTGTCACAGTAGTTCTGTTGCAGCGCACGCGCTTGCGGTGTTTTGATTGCGTATGTTCTATCGGGACGCAAAAGACTCACTTGCGGGCGGAGGAAATTGGCGACGCACCACCGTCGATGCCCCCGCGTTGTCAGCGCGGACCGGACAAGCTGCGACGATAGACAAGCAGCCACTGGCGAAATTGTTCATTTTTTGCGTCCTTGGCTATCTTCTGGCCTACGCTGCGGAAGCCCCGATCCGCTACGTTCTGTATCTTGCCGGTGCAGACAATATGATTTTGGCGCGTGACGCGCTGATCATCGGTCCTCTAATCCTATTATTCGTCGCTCGCGCGTTACGGCTCACCGCCCAGCCGCTGTTCCTGGCGGTCGGCGTATTGTTGGCCTTCCACAGCATCGTCCTGATGGGCACGGTCGGCAGCTTTAAAGGCGCGGCCTACGGAATCAAGATTCTCATCAACTTGCTGTTTGGCTTCCTGGTTGCCGAAGGGTTAATCGCGCCAGGCCGTAGAACCTTCCGTTTCCTGATCGGTATTTGGATACTGATGTTAGTCGGCGTTTTGCTGGACAAGTTCGTGGTCACATTTCCTTGGACCGGCATCAAGACGATCGTCGGCGATTTGAATGTCGACGTTTCCAAAGACTGGGAGATACAGGACGCGCTTTCCCGCCGTGTTGCCGGTTTCACCCGCAGTTCCATTTGCGTCGCGGTCTTTATGCCACCGCTTACGATGGTGCTGCTTAGCCGCGTGAAGCATTGGTTTTCGCGCGTTTTGATGCTGGCCACGGCTGCCGGCGCGGTTTTCTTGACGACACAGAAGGGGGCAATCATTGCGTTCGCGCCGATTGCCGCGATCCTTTGTCTGCCGACCATCTTCCGGCTTCCCCTTCTCCGCCTCTCGTGTCTCGGCTTCATGCTGCTCGCGGTCGCGCTGCCATTGTTGACGAACGGACTGCACATGGACCACGGCACAGGTGTGTTCAGCACGGAATCGATCTTCTTGCGCATTGCATATACCTGGCCGCAGGCATGGGACTGGATTAACCACCACCAGATGCTCGTTTTTGGTGTGGGGTTAGGCGGCATCGGCGGGCCGCAGCGTTTCTATGCACCCAACAGTTTTAATCCAGCTGATAACGTCTTCATCTTGATGTATGCCTATTTCGGCATCTTCGCCTTGGCATATCTGTCGGCTATCGCGATTTTGGTGACCCGGCGTGTTGTTGGCGACAGAGACCGGGCAACGATCGCGACCGCCGTCCTGACCTTCGCCTTCGGCTATGGGGTCGTGCTGTCGATGCTGGAGGACCAATCCGCACCGCTCTTCATCGGGGCGGCGTTGGGCGTGCTGTGGCGGGAAACACGATCGGGCGTTCCGACGGCAGCGACGGTCCGCGTCCTGTCCGATCGGATAAGCCGCTTTCGGCTTTGGCAGGCGGCGCCCGTGTTGCCGCGGCCCCGTGCTTTGCCGATTGAGTAGGTGGCTGATGCAGAGATCTTCCGCCATCCGGCAGCAGCCTGTCGTCAGTCTCAATCGCGAGGAGTTCGACACGGTTTGCGCCGACCTGATGCAAAAGGTGCATCAGGACAGCAGGCCCGATTTGGTGATCGGCATCCCGACAGGTGGAAGCTGGGTTGCCCAGGCCATGACCAGAGCGGCGCCCACCGCGCTGCCCCTGCTGGAACTGACCTGCCGCCGGCCATCGACGAAACTAAAGCAAAGATCGGCGATCAAGCGGGTCGTCGCGCGCTTACCCAGGCCTGTTGTCGATCGTTTGCGCCAGATGGAGCATGCTATACTTACTCGCAATGCGCCTTCGCTCCCGCCGGCCGGCTATCAGTTCGTGGCACAGGAATTGGAACGGATCGCCGATTGGATCGCCAATGCCCGTCGCGCGCCGTCGTTGCTCGTTGTCGACGATGCGATCGATAGCGGTGCTACGTTGCTGCAGGTGACCGACGCATTGCGCAACCTCGCGCCACAGGGAACGACCATTCGCTCCGCGGTGATCACGGTGACGACCGACCGGCCGCTGATCCGTCCCGATTACGCCATGTTTCATCGGCAGCTTTGCCGCTTCCCGTGGTCACTGGATGCGGGTTAGCACGCACCCTGTCTATATCCTCGATCTGGACGGTACGATCCTGAGGACCAACAGTTTCCCTTATTGGGTTCTGTTCCTCGCGCGTGCACCGTTCCCGGGCATGGATTGGCGACGGCGAGCCAAGATTTCCGGAGCGGTGGTCGCAATGCTGGCCGGGCGGAAATTGGGGTTGATCGATCACGAACACTTCAAATGGCATTTGCAGCAATTATGGCATGGCGCCACCGGCGGTAACGACGCAGTGGCGCAGCGGTTCGCGAAGCGCCTTATCGCCCATGTGCGCCCGGAAATGGGACCGGTCCTGACGATGGTCGCCAGCGGCAGAATCGATGCGGTGATGGCGACCGCCGCACCAGCGGATTACGCCCAGAGCCTGGGGCGAGTGCTCGGATTCAAACATGTTATCGCCACGCCTGGAACCCGCCCGCTGGGTGAGCCGAGCAATGTAGGGGAACAGAAACGCAAGGCGGTTTTGGAATTCCTAGCGCGCCATAGTTGGCATCATCGTCCGCGTGTAGTGTTCACCGACCACCGGGACGACCTGCCGCTGATCGGCATCTGCCGGCGGGTCTACTGGTTCGGTTCCGAAGAGGATGGGCGCGATATCGCCCGCGCTGCCTATTGCGAGTCTATCAGGTTTGGGCTTCGGCCTCTGCGTTCCCCTTCATCGTTCGCTGCAACGTAAGGCAATATCCATGCGCATCAATGTCTTCGATACCGCTGTCGAAACCGACAATCTGGGCGACAACATCATCATGGAGTCCGTCTGGAATGTTCTGACGCGTTTGTTCGAGGGTGCCGAGTTCGTCTCCACGCCGACCCACCGCCGCGCGACAATGGCGGAACTTCGCTTGGGGCGGACTGCCCCAGTATCGATCGTCGGCGGGACGAACATCTTGAAATCCCACATGCTGATCCGTGGCAACTGGAAGGTCACGCCGCTGGATTACCTGGTTTGGCGCAACGTAATCCTGTTGGGCGTCGGCTGGCAGCAATATGCTGGCGATGCCGACCTAACGACCCGGCTGTTCTTTCGCACCGTGCTGTCCAAGACCGGCCTGCATTCCGTGCGCGACATGGATACATTTGAAAAACTGCGGAAACTGGTGCCGCATGTCATCTATACCGCGTGTCCGACGATGTGGGAGTTGGACGAAGCCCGCTGCCGTCGTCTGCCGTTGCGCAAGGCGAGCAACGTGATATTCGCGGTCACTTACTACCGCCCGGCACCTGAACAGGACCGTGCCGTCTTTGAACTACTGAAGCGCAAATATGACCGGGTCTATTTTTGGCCGCAGCAAGGAGAGGATCTACTCTATGCGCGGCAGATCGGGCTGTCTGGCTATGTGCCGATCAAGCCGGAGGTCGCCGCGTATGACCGGCTGCTGGAAAACGATGATGTCGATTTTGTGGGCGCTCGTTTGCATGGCGGCATCCGGGCATTGCAGAAGGGGCGACGCGCTCTGATCGTTCCCGTCGATAACCGCGCGATTGAAATCGCGAAATCGACCGGCCTGCCGATCGCCTCACGTGACGACCTGCCTTCGATCGAGCGCTGGATAGACCAGCCAGCACCGGTTCGGCTGACAATGCCATGGGATGCGATCGAGCGGTGGAAGAGCCAATTCGGGCGTAAATGGCAGATGCCGGATCTGCCTCAACCGGCGCGCATGGCCAGCCGGTAGATATTCACCAGTTTGCCGGCATGGCCCGGCTGGGTCTCCGGGTTCGACCAGAACGCACGATAGGCGGCTTTGCCGGCTGCTCGCACGACGCGATCGTCCTCGATCATCTTCAGGCAGCGGGCGAGATCGTCCTCGCTGCCGCTACGAAAACACCAGCCGGTTACACCTTCCTCGATCCGCTCCGCCGCGGCTGAGATATCGCTAACGATTGCCGGGATTCCCCGGGCCGCGGCCTCGGCCACCACCAGCCCATAGGTTTCGTACCACAGGCTGGGAAACACCAAGCATCGAGCATCCGCCAGATAGTCCCGCACTCGGTCGCTGTTGATCCAACCGGTGACAATGGTGCCTGGAATTGCCTCGATCTGAGCGCGAAGCGGGCCGTCGCCGACGAATATCACCGGAAGCCCCAATCGCTGCGCTAGACTGGCGATTAACAGTACGCCTTTTTCTTGGTCCAGACGGCCGATGCAGACCAGGGCTTGATTGGTAGCAGGGTCAATCTCCGGCTCGGCAGGATCGGCGTCGATCACGTTCGGTAAGGCGTGTAGCCGAGCATCGGGTGGAAGATACGGCGCCAAGAGGGACTCCGAACGCCGGGACAGCGCGATGTACTCTGTCACCGCCGTCGGAAACTGTCCGCGGTAGCGCTGGACCAAGCCTCGCGCGACGCGGAACAGTTTATGGGCATAGTGGCGCTTGTCGCATTGCCGGGTAACGCAGGCCGCCGACAACGCCCGACGGTCGCACGGGCGGCCGGCGGCATAATCGAAGAATGCCCCATTCGGGCATGCCGCGAAGAAGTCGTGCAACGTGCAGATCACTTGGAAGCCCATCCCCTTGGCGATTCTGATCGGGCTTGTGGTGAGCGCCTTGGTATAGCCGTGGAGATGGACGATGGTTCGGTCACGCGGCAATGATTTCAAGATCGTACGTGTCCGCGCTGCGGCCTTCAGATTCCAGATGCCCTGCAGTGCAACCGTCGGACGATGGCCGACGCTCAAAAGCTCGTGTTGGTCCAGACAGTCGACGGTCAGCGGAGCGGTGCGGAGTTCCGCGCAGATCGGGCCGACCGCGCCCAGAAAGACCACGCGAATGCCGGCCCGGGCGAGGCTGATCGCCTCGTCGATCGCGACTTTGCTGGCCCCCCCCTGGACATAACAAAAGTCGTTCATGACAAGGACGCACAAATCGTCTGGACCGACGTCCAGAGGAGCCGATCCTCCCACCGGCAGCCTCCCGCCAAAGCCGTTCGCAAGCCGCCGCCCGAGTGCGATCCCGGGTTTCTCTATCGTTCGTTCCGCGACCATGGCCAACACCGTCAGCAATAGGAGAATTGGCGCCAGTCCCCAAAACCCCGGACGATACAGTCCGAACAATAACGTCAGTTGGATGATAGGCGCGTGCAGCAGGTAAACGCCGTACGAAAAGTCGGACTTGATCCGAAGACGCGGTGCGTGAAGCGCAGCGATGACCACGAACGCGCCGACCACCAGCGGGAAAACCACTGGCGCGTGGAGACCCTGCAGAGCGGTCACGAATATGGCTAACACCGCGGTAAGGATTCCGGCGACAGCCCGACTGGGAATCCACAGCTCGCGATATTTGTAAGCAGCGATTCCCAATACGAAATATTGCATCTGGCCAGGGAGTTGCTTGGCAAATCGGTAATGGCCCATATCCAACAAGGTTTCATAATAGATCGCCGACAGAATGAAGGTCGCGATCAACAATTTGTCGCCATAACGCGTCGTCAGCCGCCACAGAAACGGCACCAGCAGATAGAATGCGAACTCGATTTTCAGCGTCCACAGGCTGGCGTTAAGACTGGGATCGGCCATTCCGATGAGGACGCCGTGGCCGATATCGTGCTGGACGAAATTGGCGAAGATCGCGTTGAAGAAAAGATATTTCAGCAAAGACCCGGCATTCGCGATCAAGCCGGCCGGCTCGATCGCCGCAAGCGCGATCCCCTGAACGACGACGACCACGAGATACAGGGGATAGATGCGGAAAAACCGCCGTACGTAGAATCGATAAAGATTGGGGTCGCGATCGAAGCTGTTGGTAACAAGATAGCCGCTGACGACAAAGAAGCAGTCGACAGCGGTAGCTGCATAGTTATAGGGCCAGGGTGGCGACTTGACGCCGGCAAAGGCCTGAAAATGGCCGAACACGACCAAGAGGGCCAGAGCGAGCCTCAGTGCCGTGAAATTGTTGTCGGTGTCTTTGCCGATCGGTTTCATGCAGGTTCGTCCGCTGTAACGGAAGTCGTGATGCCGATTGGCGACGGCGCATAATGTTTGCGCGACACGGCTGCGACTTTCTCGATCGGCCGTGAATCGGGATAGCCCAGAAGGCGCTTGCGCAGCCGCCACGCCGCATAGCGCAAGAGGCCCGGCTGTTGTGTCACGCGACGGATGGCACCGAGATAGTCGCCGCCGAAGAAGCACTCTTTCGCTTGGTAATAGAGCTCAAGCGCGTGCAGTTGGTTATTGCGCTGCTCCAGCCGGCCGACCTGCGACACGGTCAGCACATCCTGGGCTGTCGTGATCTGTCGCCGGTTGATCCGATACGCGGTTTCGAAATCGTAACGACGGCGCGTCGCGTGCGACCAGCGCCGTGAAACAGCGCCGAAGGGTTGGGTATAGTAATAAAGCGGCTGGTCGGTAACGATTGCCCGCCCGCCCGCCAGGTAGAATTGCAGCATATGGAAGAAGTCCTGCCCGTGGCGGGCATCCTCCTCGTATCCCAGTGTGGCGCGTCGGATGAAGTCGGTGCGAATCACCGGTTTCAACATCCCGAGATTGAAGGTTGCATAAGCGTTCGATCCATAAAGGAAATGATCGAACGACAGCGGCCAGTGGCTTTCGGCTGTCCGCCAGGCCGTGCCGACGAGCCTATCCGCTTGCGCGTCAAAGAAAAACTGATTGTCCGCGACCAAATCGACATGCCGCCGCTCGCCAATCGCAATCAGGCGAGCAAGCCGCTCAGGATGATACCAGTCATCGGCATCCAGCACTGCCAACCAGCGGCCGCGGGCCAATGCGATCGCGCGATTCATCCCGACCGGCTTGCCGCAATTCCTGTCATTGCGCATTGCCACGATACGGGAATCTTCGGTGACGATGGCGTTGATCAAACCCCAGGAACCGTCGGTCGATGCGTCGTCGACAACGATGATTTCGATGTCGCGCAGCGTCTGGTCCAGGGCGCTACGCAGCGCCCTGCCCAAGGTCGCCTCTGCGCAGTAGGTCGGCACAACAATGGTTGCCAGGATCGGCCGGGTGGCGCTGTGAATCGCGGCTTGTGGCGTCGAGGCAGTGTCAACAAGGACCCCGGCGATGTTCTCCATGGTTTTTTTCATCTTTGCAGGCCCTCGGTGTCGCCGATCAACCTCCGTCCAAGTATCCGCAATACGAGGAGGCGCCCGCGGACCAGCCAGGGATAGAGCGCGCGTGCGAGACGTGGGTGGAGGAACAGTGCCCGGTTCAGGCGGTTGAAGACGGTTCCATCGCTGCCGAGGATGGCCAGGACGGTCATTGCCTCTGCCCCGTGATAGAGACGGCCGTCGAACTTGACGACCATACCGACATCCAGATCGTAGCCGGCACGGCGGATTTCATTAACAATGGGGTCGGCGGAGCGCGCATCGATCAGATGCACATGAACGGTCTGCTGACGGATGCGATACAGCGTGATATATGAACTGCAGAACGGGCACTCGCCGTCATAGACAACCCATAGGTCGCGCGCTGCACCGGGGTTCGGCTTGAGATCACTGGCGAACATCGATCTCATAGTCCGAGCTTTTGCGGACATCGCGGACCAGACGACCGTCTTTCAGGCTGAGGCACACGGAATCGACCTGATAGCGATAACCCACGATGTCATCGATCGAGAGGGCATTGAAGGCGGAGAACATCATCGGGTTCGCCACCATGTGGTGCGGATAGAAATAATAGAGGTTGTCGTCCTTGACCGCCGGATGCAGCCTGATCGCGGCATCGTGCTGCCGGACCATGTCGCTGATTGTAGCGAGCGAAACCCCCGTCGCCTGCTGATGAACGAACCGACCGCCGCATTTCTGCGCTTCCGCCCAATCGACGCGATTATAGGTATTGCCGCCAAGTCGCATTGGGAAATGGTCGTCCGGTATGTACATCGCGGTTTGTGCGATAGAGTAGGACATGATCCCCCAATAGACCGAAGGCACAGGTACGGCACGGCCGTCACGGGTTTCGGCATAGAGGCTTGGGCTGGCCAGTTGCGCCGCGTCGAGCCAGCCGAGATGGCTGGTGTAAAAAACGAAGTGCGACGCCAGCAATGAGATAAGGCCGATTGCCTTGACCTGCGGCGTGAATGCTTTGTCGGGGATACGGTTCGCGGCGAGATAAACCAGCACGTTGACCGCGATCCAGAAAAAGAAGAACGCACCCAACGTGCCCATGACGACGATATGAAATATGTCGAACATCACAGTGAACAGCATCAATGCCCGCCGATGCAGCAGTGCAAGCGGGGCACCGATCTGCGCGCCAAGGACGAAAAGATTCAGAAAGACGCCCCCCCAGACGATTGCGTTCCAGCTGAGCTGAACCAGCGATGGCCAAGTGGCCAACCAGTTATCGCCACGCTCCAGCCCGATTAGGATCGATGTCTGCGTCGGGTTATGCAGTAACCAGAACCAGGGCTCGCTGCCCCCGGCCTGGATCTTGGTCCAGCCGGAGATGAAATAGTTGCCGAGATGCGCGCCGACCGCCCAGATGAAAATCATCACGGCGGCACTGTCGCGCAACGCTTCGATATCGATCCAACTTGGTAGGATACGTGCCGCTGCACGCGGGCGCGTTACGATCGCTAGAAATAGCGTGCCGATGGCGATGAACTGCCCGACATCCAGCATGCTGAGATAGTCGGTTTCCGACACTGGCACGCCGGTGGTCAGATTCAGCTGGTGGCGGAAGGCGATATAATGAAAAAAGAGCGGGACCGCGAAACTCGGCCGCCAGAAAGCGGCAAAACCGGCGCTAACTCCAATTGCCGTGCCAAGGATGAAGAACGCCCCAGTCTGACCGGTCAGCATCGGTGCGGGGCCATAGATCAGCGTAGTAGCGTCGAAAACGATCTGGATCAGTACCACGCCGGCTATGCCGCGCAAGAGCGGCCGCAGTACCGGCGGAACTTCTGGATAGGTGATGCCGGAAAGCGCCAGCGCTGCGAGGGCACTGATGCCGTCCATGGCGAGGCAACTGAGCGGCGATCCGGCTGCGACGGCGAGCGATAATTCGCGGATCAGGATGTAAAGGATGAGCGCGCCCGTCAGTACGACAGGCGGTGCCGCGTTTCGCGACAAGCGTGGCGCAGGCGACGATAGTGGCGAAGCAGCGTCGACCGTCATTTCAACCAGCCGTTATCGCCGGATAAAGTAATAAAGAAAGCGCAGTCCGCTCAACGGTAAGTTCGCGTTCAGGGTATGTTGAACAGAGTGAAGAAACACTCCGCATTTCAGCCTCTCGCCGATTTAACATGTATTATAGTTTCAACCGGCGATCCGCGCCGTACAGGAAAGATCATAATCTTATCTAATCATGAGCATCACGGGATTGGTGTGATATTGCTGTGACGGTCCTGTTGCGTGTGTTTTGAGCGGTTGCACTACCAGACATGCTGTTCCTAAATCTGACGGTACGAGGCGAATAGCGGGGTCAACGTGGAGCCGACAGTTTCGACGTCGCCCGCCACCTATTTGTGGACGGCGGTCAGCGCACCGATACGCGCACGCCTCGCCGATCGACCCTTCCTGCGGAATGTTGGGGTGATGCTCACCGGCACTGCGGCGGGGCAGTTCGTCAGCATTTTGTTGTCACCGGCCCTGACCCGCATCTATTCGCCACAGCAATTCGGCGTGCTCAGTGTCTATACCGCTTTGCTGACCATCTTCGTCGTGATCGCCTCGCTGCGGTACGAATTGACCATCCCGATGGCGGCGAACGACGAGGACGCGACCAACCTTGTCGCGCTGTGTGGCTGCGTTCTGGCCGGTACCACCCTGATAGTTGCGGTTGGGGCCTTCGCCTTTCCCGAAGCGGCGTTGGAGCGGCTTTGGCCGACGCCGATCAATTCGGCATATATATTTTTATATCGCGGGCTGTTCGTGCTCGGCTTCCTATGCCTCGGCGGGTACTACATCGCGCTTTATCTGGGTACGCGTGGGGGCGCCTATCACGCGATCGCCCGTACTCGGCTTTATCAGGGTGTGGTCGGACCTGTTTCGCAGATCGGGTTCGGGCTTGTCGGGGCTGGGGCACCAGGGCTCCTCGCCGGGTCGATCTTGGGGCAGTCGGCCGGCACGTTTGGGCTGTTCCATCGGCTGTTGCGCCGCGATCCGACTGTGTTGGACAAGGTGACGTGGGTGCGGATGGCAGTATTGGCGCGCCGGTACCGGCGGTTCCCGCTCATCGCCAGCTGGGCGGCGCTGATCGATTCCGCCGGCGGCAGCCAGCTACTGTATCTCCTGGTCACCGGCGCCTATTCCGCGCGGATTGCCGGCTTCATCTTTCTAGCGGAGCGGGTGGTTGCCCGGCCTCTGTCGATGGTTGGAACGTCGATACTCCAGGTTTACATGGGCGAGGCCGGCCGGACAGCGTCGGAGGATCCCCCGAAGCTCAAGAAGCGTTTCTATCAGGTGGTTAATCGGCAGTTCTGGCTGGCGCTTGTGTGGATTGGCCTAGCAAATGGGATCGCTGCCTTTTTGTTCCCGAAACTGTTCGGTGCGGAATGGGGTGACGCGGTGATTTATCTGCAAGCGATGAGCATTGGCTATCTGGCGCAGGCGATTGTCTTGCCGGTCTTCCATACGCTGCAGATCCTCGAGAAGCAGTTGCTGGCCGCGGCTTGGCAGATTAGCCGTCTGGTTCTTGTCGTAACGACTTTTTTGCTGGCGAAGCATTTCGACGTCGCGCCCCCGACCACGATCGTCGCTTACAGTGCGGTGCAGGCGCTCTGTTGCTGCGCTCTGTTGCTGCTGATGATGAAATCGATCCAAAAGCTTCAAAAGGTGTCCCTATGAGGTTCGTTCTTCCCGTCCTGATCGGTGCAATGGCGGCTGGGCCCGTAGCTGCCTCGCCTTTTTGCGTCCAGCTGACCGGCTTTCCACTGCAATGCATGTATGTCGATCCGGGGCAGTGCGAGCATGAAGCGGAGCGGCAGGGCGGTATTTGTGCAGCCAACCCGGCCGAATTCACGACTCCGGTCGGCGGCATGCCGTTTTGCACGATCGAGTCCGGGAATGTACCGAATTGCGCTTATGCCGACAGAAGCAGTTGCGCGCGGGACAGCCATCTGAAGAACGGCGCCTGTGTCGCCGCGACGCCGGCCAAGCCGCCGACCGCGACCGACCCTTACGAGGTCAAACGGCCCTATTGAGAGGGCAGCCGCGTGGGATCGCTACCCAGGTTTGTTATGAACCTACCCATTCCACGCTCCGGAAAAGTCTGGGCATCGACGGAGGCTGCGCCATCCTCGGACAGGAATGTTTGATAGTGGCTGTTGGGGCGCAACACTTCTTCGGCGAACGATGCGGTCAATCGCGAGCCGGCCGTGTGGAAGGCCGGTGGTGGATTGCCCTGTGGATCGCGGACCATATAGACTAGCCCGCCGAAAATATCGGTCATCGCACCGTCGGTGCTATCGACTATGGTCGAAATGCCCTCGGTCTTGAGCCCTAGGATCGACAACGGGCTGCCCGCGTTCGTGACTCGCGTTCCGCCGCCCTCGGTATCGAATTGACGGCCGACTACAGGGTTCGACCCCGCGATCTCCATGCGGCCGCAACACACATCCTCCAGGAAGACGCGCCCACCACCGGCCCGGCGGCTCAACAGTGAGACGCCGGCCGAGACGATGTCTTTCAGCACGACCTCACGCTTGCCCGATATTTCGACCGCGAGTTGTTGGCCCTGATTCGTGTTGTCGAACGCCAACCCCTCGATGCTGAGCGGCGGACCGTCCGACGCGATCTTGAATATTCCGCTGTCGCGTGCGAACGCCGGACCGCGCCGCGGCGACACATGGATTGTCGAATTCATACCCACAATGCGGTGCACCGTTGCCGGAATCTCGATTGCGTCATCTATGGGATACGTGCCATGCGGCAAATAGACGGTTGATGCGCCAGAGGAGAAGGCTTGTCGCAATAGGTCCGTCGCGATTTGACCTGGATCGGAACGGGAAACCTTCTGCCATTTACCGATGGGTTCAGCCTTGGCAACCGGAGTATCGGGCAACGGCGATTGCGAGAACGGTTCGGATTTGAACGCCTTATCTGACTGGAAAACACCGCTGATCGGTGTACCGCCGAAGCGGACGTTGCGGGCGATCACCATGCCGCCGTTCTGGATTGCGGCGTCCGGTCTGGCATCGATCTGGCCGCCTTCAATTGCGACCAGTCCTTTCTCGCCGGCATTGACGATCGCATAGGCGCCGCCGTGGATGTTCAGGTCGTTCAGCGTCAACGAATTCTGGTCGTTGCGCAGCGCCGCTGTGCGTTGACCTGTCAGGTGGATGTGGTCGAAGGTCAGGCCATATTCAGTCTGCGCCGCCGATATCCCCACGTCGAAACCTTGGACAGTCAGGTTCTGGATCAGCGCCGGCCCCGGCCATTTGCGGGTTAGGGCCAGCCCGACTGCGCCGCTGCCAGCTGGCGCGGTGACGGTCACGTTTCGAATCGCGCCGATATTATTAGCCAGATAGTCGATGCCGATTGCGCCCGGGTTGCCGGCCCCAACCTCGACGGTCAGATCTTCGACGAAGTTCATATAGGCATCGTTGCCTTCACCCAGTTTGGGGTAGTCCTTTCCGCCGCTGGTCGGTGTGCCGTCGATCTGTTTTGACGTGGTGAAGATCACCGCTTTGGGATTGCTGGGATCGGCATAGCCTGCGGATCGGTCGGCCAGACGGACGATCGTGCGCGCCTGGGATTGCCCAATGAGCATCATCCCGCTGCCGAAGCGTCCGTCGGCGTAACGCTTAAGCAACGGCGCGGACACCAGATAGGTGCCATCCGGCAAATATATTGGTTTGTCCTGCCAGAATGTCCGCCCGGTATCCGATCCGCTATCGGCGATAGCCTTGAGCAATGCTGCCGTGTCGTCATGCCGTCCGTCTCCAACAGCGCCGTAGTCGCGCACGTTGATCGCACCAGCGTCGGGTGGCAGCGTCTCCGCGGTTGCCGATAAACCAGCGACGCTCGCGAGGAATATTCCCAAAGTCAGGTGTCGCATCGACGTTCTACCCGGCCAACGCGAGCGGCGACTCCGCTCCGGCCAGCCTGCGGTAGTGCGTTTCATATGCTTCCACCATACGGTCGACTGTGAAACGCCGCGCCAGCGATTCAGAACGTCGGCCGAGATCGGGAAGCGGGTTCTTCCCAATCGACAACAGTAGCATAATCTGCGCCAAGGATGTGGCATCGCCCGGCGAGAACAGCACGCCGGTCTTTCCGTCTTCGATGAACTCGGGAATGGCTCCCAAGTTGCTGCCGATCACGCCCAGGCCATAGGCTGCCGCCTCGACGATTGCGACAGGCGCATTTTCGTACCAGAGCGACGGCAGCAGCAGGTATCCAGCACTCGCGAGCGCCCTGGTTTTTTCTTCGCCCGCGATGAAACCTAGATAGGTGATTCGGCGGTCGTGCCCGGCCGCCTTCCGCACCTTGTCTTCGAGCGGACCTTTGCCGGCGATCGCAACTTCGATGTCCGCGTCGGGCGGCATCTGCCGCATCGCTTCAAGCACCACCTCGACGCCCTTGTCCACCGTCAGCCGGCTCAACATCAAAAAGCGTTTCTGGCTATCGGTCGTTCGCATTCGCCGGACGGCAAGTGCTGTATCCGATTGAGGAACGCCGTTTGAAATCACTTCCGCCGCCGCAGTCTTCATGCCGGCGCGCTTGTGTTCGTCGATCAGGAAACGGGACGGGCTGGTGAACAGGTCGACGTAGCGGGTGGTCGATAGATGCCAGCCGCGATAGAGTCGGCATTTGGCCGACGGGCGCGTACATAGTTTCCAGTCGCCGGTCAGCATGAAGGCTCGCGGGCAGATCAGGTGGTAATCGTGGGCGGTGTGGATCACCGGTACCCCTTGCCGTTTCGCCCGATCCCAGATCGAGGCCGAAAATCCGTCAATCACGTGCGTATGAACGATATCGGGCTGCGTGGACTTCAGAACGGCAGCGAATCGCTGCGCCGCCGCGCGATTCCAGGCGTCGCGGGCGTGCCAAAGCCATTTCCCCATGCCTGGATCGCGGTTGCGGTCGAACGACCAATAGAGATTGGGCGGAAAGAAACGCACGACCTCTACTCCGTTCTGCATCTCGACCGGATAGGGCTCCATCTTTGGCCCACAGGTCGAGACGACGGTCACGCGATGGTTCCGCGCGGCTAGCCCCTCGGCAAGGTACGAGACGATCAATTCCGCACCGCCCGCGAAAAGCGGCGGGTAGAGGTTGTTGACCAGCAAGATATGCATGCTGGATCAGATCAGCCGCGCCAGCCAGCGTGGCAGGTAGTTACGCTGACCACTCATGATGGCGCCGATAATCGGTCGGCCCGACCGTGTCAGGATTTCTCGAAGACGAATGGCGGCAAATCGCCGGGTACGCTCGGCATCGACGACGATAATGTTGCCGTCGACGTGGCGCGCCAGCACAGTCCCTAGAGGGTCGCGATTTAACGGTGGTGGTGCGATCACGATCATGTCGAAGAAATCCGACAGTTCATCTAGGTGGCGGTCGATATCCTGCGGCGAGATCACCGCTCCCTTGGCTTCCCGCCAGCCGTCAAGGTTGCCGACATAGGCTTCCTGGTCCGCCAATTTGACGAACTCCTGGTCCCAACTTGTTGAGGGGATGCGCGCTCTGTCAGCTATACCAACGCCTTCATCGGAGGGATGGCCGCGCAATGGCATCGTGTGCGTCAACAGCAGCGCACGTTTACCCAGTGTCGCCGACGCGACCCATACCAAGTCCAGCCCGATCTGGTGGCTCCCCAACCCAGGGGATACCGAGGCCAACTGGATCGCCAAATGGCAGTCCTTGCCGAAGGACGATTCCATGTTGACATAAAGTTCCGCCAGTTCCGGTACGGAATAGTCCGCTGGCGGTGCGAACTCAATCTCGCGGATGGCGCGCGGGATCGGATCGAAAGCGCGATCATCAGCTTCCTGAATTGCGAAATTCGTGTGCCTCACGGCGCGCCTCCATAACTAAGCAATCCGCGAACAAGAGGTTGCTGCGGCGGTTCGAGACTGGCGAGCACCGGCAATTCCAGTAGAGACGCCACCTGTTCGGCACTGGTGAAGCGATCGTCTTTCGCTTCCAGGAACAGGGCGGCGCCGATCGCCAGGATCACGCCACCAACGACCGAGGCCGCGATGGTTATCAGTTTGCGCGGACGCGCGGTCTTGTATGGATAGGTTGGTTGACTAAGCACGGCCGCCGGCGAAATCCGCTGCTTGTTGAGGCTGTCCTTCACGCGAGCATCCTCATACTGGGCCGACAGCGACCGGTAGGTACTTTCGGCGATCTGTTGTTCACGCACTAGGTTGTCGAACTGCCCGCGATTATGCTGAAGGTCGGACAGCCGCGTCGTGATGGATTGCATTTGGTCCATCAGGATGCGAACTGGCTCGGCATTGCTTTCAGCGTCCGCGGAGGTTCTGAGCAGGTCCGTTTGCAGGGTTTGGTAAACGACGTTGGCATTGCTGGCCGATCGGTT
Organism: Alphaproteobacteria bacterium; assembly: GCA_965276835.1. Lineage (GTDB taxonomy): Bacteria > Pseudomonadota > Alphaproteobacteria > BOG-932 > Roseiterribacteraceae > BOG-932. The sequence continues at coordinate 3,152,265 of OZ255631.1, read as the reverse complement.
GTTGACTTCGCCGCGCCGTGCCTTGGCTTCCGCTTCCGCCGTGCGGATCTGCGCGTTCAGAGAGGCAAGGGCAGTACTATTCGGCGAATAAGTCGCCAGCATCTGGCTTTGCCGGGTCTTGAGATCGGCAAGCCGGGTTTCGGCATCGTCGACCGACCGATATTTCTCCCCGCCCGCCGGTTCCGGCTGGGTTGCCGGCACATTCTTGATCAACTGGGTAATATCTTTTTGGCGATGTTGCGCCTGCCCCAAGCTGGCCTGGGCACCGCGCAACGCTGTGTCGACGTCGCCGCGTTGCTTCAGCAAATCTGCAACCTCCTGATCGTAATCGCTGATCTGCCATTGGCCCTTGAACTGCTCCAGTTCTCCCTGTGCCTTGGCAAGCCGGTCACCCGCATCCTTCACCTCCTTATTGATGAAGTCGCTCTGCGGGTTTTGATAAATACGCGTTTGTTGGGCCATGTAGAGGTCGATCAACTTCTGCACGATATCGTGCGAAAGCTTCTTGTCGGGATGCAGATAGGAAACCGTGATGATGTTGTCCTGTGTGCCGACCTCGACTGCCAATTTGTCGAGAAAGCGTTTCACGCCCTCGTCCATCGGGCTCCAACGCGTCGGCGGGTCATCGACGATGTCAGGATAGACTTTGTCGAGGCCGAACGCTTCGATCGTCTGCTGCGCAAGGTCGTGACTGCTTAGCATCGCCGCATGGGCGAGGACGATCTCGTGGCGATCAGAGGGCGTCAATTCCGTTTGCGGTGTCCGATTGACGTCCGGGATCGACCGGTCGCCGAATCGGACGATCAATTCGGCGACCGACTCATATTTCGGTTCCGCGATCAGCAGATAGCCTAACCCGGCCAGCATGATCGTGAAGAAGACGCCCAAGACCGCCCGGCGATGCTTGAACAGGATTGTCAAAATTCCAAGCGGCATCAATTGCGTCTCCATTTCGCAGGTCCGAGAAGCTCAGTGGCCATTCGAGACCACCGGATTCACGTTGTAGGAGAAGCCCCAACTGACCGGCGCGAACTGCTGGACGAATTGGTTCCAGTAAACAAAGACATCGTAGATGCCGGTGCGGGGCACATAGACCACGTCATATTGCGACAGCTTGATGTCGCCCGCCGGATTAGTGCCCGAAATGACACCCATATAGTCGACTGAATACGCCTGGGGTATGTCGCCCGGGCCGCGGCGCAGCACGAAAACCATGCTGCGATCCGCGCTGAGCTTGACGCCTCCAGCGCGCGCCACTGCTTGGCTGACGGTCAAATTCGGGCCGACCGTTATAAACTCGCCAGGATTGTTAACTTCCCCGCCGACATAGATGCGATTGGGCGCGAAACTGTGAACCACCACGGAAATCCGGGGGTCTTTCAGATCCGACTGATATTGCTGCCGCAGGGCCGCCGAAATTTCGCTGGGTGTACGGTTATACGCCGGCACATCCTGTGCGATGGCGGTTGAGATCATGCCGTCGGGCCGGACGGTGACCTCGTCGTTTAGTTCAGGGTTCAGAAACAATTTGACGTCGAGGACGTCACCGACCTGCACTTTATAGGGGGGCAGCGACGCCACGACGCCAGCGTTTGGATCCGGCGTGACCGGCAGCGGCGGCAAATTGCCTTTGGTCGAACTGCAAGCACTCAGAACGATACCGATAAAAACCACCGCGACTGGTGCCGGTTTCAGTTGAGGTAAGGACGCCATTTGTTTTCATTGCCCTTATTGTTGATTGGATCGGTTGTCTTGAGCGGCTCAGTAGGCGCCGCGCCGTTGGACCACCACGAAGATCGTCTTCCACAACACTGCGAGGTCTGTGCTGGCCGACCAGTAGCGTGCATAATTCTGGTCCAGCCTGACCCGTGCGTCGTAGGACACATCGTTCCGGCCGCTGACCTGCCAAGCGCCGGTGATGCCGGGCCGGCAACGTGCGTAGTGGTGGAACGCCGCCCCGTAGCGGTAGATTTCGTCTCGCACGATGGGGCGAGGGCCTACGAGGCTCATCTCGCCCTTCAGGACGTTGAAAAGTTGCGGAAGTTCGTCGAGGCTGGTCTTGCGCAAGAAACGGCCGATTCGTGTGATGCGCGGGTCATTGCGTAGCTTGAAGTCGGTCTCCCATTCGGTGCGAGCCTGTGGATCTTCAGCTAGAACTTTCTCCAGCACCTTATCGGCATTCGTCACCATGGTGCGGAACTTAAGGCATTTGAACGCTTCGCCGTTCCGGCCCACGCGGCTATGCGCGAAGAGCGCCGGACCGCCATCCATTCTTGCTAGATACGCGATCAAAAGTAGGATGGGGGAGAGAGCCAGGATAATGAAGATAGTCAGTGTGAAATCCATCGTCCGTTTCAGCGGCTGATCCGCTGGATCGATTTCGGCCTTGCTGGCGCGGTCGATGAAAACTCGATCCATCGCGGCGGCATGCACGCGGGACCATTCGCACCGTCCGGAAGATACCGGGCTGAACGCGCTAAACGACTGAAGCTCGGCCGTGTGAAATCGATTGGCATAGGTGACGACGGACATCGCTCATCTCCTTCCGGATCAAAGGAAATGTCCAAAAGGGGACGTCGTAAGCCGACGCCATCCTTTCGAACGCTTGTCACGCTAACAAACGACAGTCGTCGAAAGCTTGTGTCCGTTCTGTGTCAGTCGAGGCAAAACTTGGCTTAATCAAAGAATGCCAACGTGTTTTATAAACCGCAGTAACGAGAATACAGGGGTCTCATTTCAGTTCCGGGCACAAGCATATCGAAAATATTATTAACCGTATGAAATTTTATCTTCTGATAATGGTATATTTTACTGAAAAACATACATAAATTTTAGAAAAAGTAGAATGCGACTCTGATTTATTTTCCTCCTGCATTTTTTGCTTGTGATAAAACTGTGGCAGAGGCAAGATTTGTTGGAACATACTGCACTGCACAATAATTATAATGGCTTAATCTGACGAGTTTCAGCTATGAAGGCATGAGATTCAACGACCCGGTGGCCTGATCGGCGTAAATGGAGTCGCCGGTCTTGGGTGTTTGCCAAGGCTAATGCGAACAGTGGAAAGGGATGTGGAATCAACGTGTTACGCGCTTCGATAGTGCTTGGCCTGATGGGAAGCATCGTGTTGACCGGCTGTGCCTCGCCTAAAAAAATCACCGACAATTCCAAGCCTGCCGCACCCCCCACTGCGGCACCGGCAAAGCCTGTCGATGTCGCCTCAACACCTCGGCGACCGTCGAAATCCGACTCAAAAATGACAGCGATAGCCACTCGCCCCAAAATTGACGAACTAATCGGCCTGGATGAGGCGTCTTTGAAATCTGTCCTTGGTGAACCCGCCGCGATGGAGAACGCGGCGCCGTCAAAACTATGGGTCTACCGAAGGCACCAATGCACAATGAACGTTACCCTCTATCCAGATGTCGAAACCAAGAAATTCCACGCACTCAACTATGAGGTAAATGGCAATGACGGTTCAGCTCGGCAGCAGCAATGCATTACGCAGTTTTCCTCACAGCTTGCTGCGCTCCCCCCTTCCGGATAGCGCCGCCACGCAGGATTCCACGGTATTCCCTCGGATTTGTGTCGCATTTGTCGATGACGACGACATGTATCGCGAGGCAGTGACGATGGAGTTGGAACATCTGGGCTTCAACGTTTCCGCGTTCCCGAACGGGGACGGCCTGTTTCAGCACCTTTCCGACCGCTCGGATACGCAGGTCATCATCCTTGACTGGCGGCTCAAAACCGGCCTCGGGATCGACTTGCTGCCGCCGATCCGCGAGCGCGGCATCAATCTTCCAGTAATGTTCCTGACAGGTCTTCCGGCTCTTGCCGCGGAATATGCCGCTCTAGACATGGGCGCAGTGGATTTTGTCGACAAAGCGCGGGGCACCGGCATCATTGCCCGGCGCCTTCGCTTGATCGTGCAATCCCATAAGGTCGAAGCGGCGGAAGAGCCAGAGAACACCCCTGAGGTTTTAGGGCCGATCAGCAGTGGGAAATTGAAGTTATCACCGGATATCGCGCGGGCTTATTGGGACGGCGTGGATCTCGATTTCACGCTTGGCGAGTTCAAGGTTGTGCATCTTCTGGTGTCACGGGCAGGTGAATATGTGAGCTACCGCTCAATTTATGACTGCGTTCACTACACGGGTTTCATGGCCGGAAATGGCGAAGACGGATTCAGAACCAATGTACGATCGTCAATCAAGCGAATTCGCAATAAATTCCGTCAATTCGACGATGGATTTTGCGGTATCGAAAACTACGCGGCATTTGGATATCGATGGGTTGGCGCCGTCAACGACGGATGACAAAGCCCGTCAATTCCATCAGCTGACTCGGCGGTTGCGGCGATACACGTCGTCGCTGACCGTCAAGTTCGTGGTCCTGATCGCCATCTTCCTCGTGCTGCCGCTGTTGCTCTACAGCCAGTACGACAGGGCGGACTTTAACCTCAGAAAATTGGTTGTCCGGGGTATCGAGCATCAGAGTCGGCTGGTCGCGCAAGCATTACGGCCGATGCTCGATCGGCCTGACAAGCTGCCGGACGCGGCAAGCCTTAATGCCGAACTGGCCAAATACAACGATGACGGCACCAGCCTACATCTGATGCTGCAACCCGCCTCGCGCGGGGCCGCGACGAATTTCTATTTCCTGGCGGCCTCGCCCGCGATTCAGGCGGACCAACTTGATGCCGAGTTGAGCAGCTTGCGCCAAAACGGCGTTCTGGATCGCCTGTCGCGCAGTTGCGACGAGGATACGCCGCTCGATCTGCAATATACGCGGCCGGGGGAGCGCGATAAGATTTTGACCACCTTGGTCCCGATCCGTACGCGCTGGGGATGCTGGTCCTTGGTCTCTTCGCACACGACGGCGGAGTATCTTTATACCTGGATCGCCCGTCCATTCTGGGCGACGCCCGAAAGCCAGATCGCGGCGGGAATCTATCTCACTGCCGCATTTGTCGTCCTGTTGGTCGTCGGCGGGGTTACGCGTAGTTTGCGGCATTTTCGGCGGGTTGCCACAGCGATCCGCGAAGGACGCACTCAGCATTTTACCTTCGTTTCACGCAATGTCGTTCCCGAATTGGGTAGCGTCGCTGCGGATTTCGATGCGTTGGCGTTGGATTTGCGGAATGTCGCGCGCGACATACGCCGCGCCGCCGAAGATAATGCGCATTCATTCAAGTCTCCCGTGGCGACGATTGAAGCATCAGTCGAAACCGCGCGACGCAGTCTCCAGGCTTCCGACCACACCGCTGTCAGAGCCTTTGACCTAATCGTTATCTCGATCGAACGTTTGAAGGCACTAATTTCTGCTTCGCAGCAACTCGATAATATCACTGCCGACCTGATCGAGGCGCCGCGTAGCCGGATCGATTTGGCTGTCGTCGTCGGCGGCGTGCTGGACCGTTTTGACGATTTAATGATCGAGCATGAGATCACGCTGGCGCGGTCGATGAAAGAAAAGGTGTCGGTCAACGGCAGTCCGGAAATTCTTGAGATCGCGATCGAAAACATCGTCGATAACGCGATCAGCTTTGCCCCGCGCGGCAGCACCATCACCGTAACGATGAACAAATCGGCGCAATTCGCCGACTTGCTCATCGACGACGAAGGGCCGGGGATTGAGCCGCAAAAGCTTGCTTATATCTTCGACAGATACTTCTCGTTACGGCCGGCCGCAGCTAACGATGACGTGTTGGTTGGGGCGCCCCACGCGGGGTTGGGCCTTTGGATTGTGCGCCGCAATATCGAGGCGCTGGGCGGTACGGTTACCGCGACGAATCTCCCCAATTCAGGCCTGCGCCTTCACATTATCCTGCCCTTGAGCAGCAAACGAGGCTGATCATTTAGCTTGTCAACGCCCTTTTCAGCGCGGCTGTGGAATCGCGGCGAAAGCGCTTGCTGACGTCTGCATCGAAGGCGACGTCGAAGCCGTGGTAGGCGCCCGGATAGATATGCAGTTCGGTGGGTACGCCGGCGGCCATCAAGCGTTGGGCATAGAGGATGTCCTCATCCAAAAAGATATCCAGCGCGCCTACACTGATGAAGGTGGGCGGCAGACCGGCCAGATTCTCTGCTCGCGCTGCGGCGGCATAGGGCGAGACCCCGTGGCCGCCGGGTTCCTGTCCCAAAAGCGATCGCCAACCGAAGTGATTGCTCTGGGCATTCCAGATAAATTCGCCGGTAAATGGGTGAGGTTTGCTACGCGTCACAGTCCGGTCGTCCAGCATCGGATAAATCAGTAACTGGAAAATAAGCGGCACCTCACCCCGGTCGCGGGTCAACAGACCCAGCGCGGCGGACAGACCGCCTCCAGCGCTCTCCCCGCCGATCGCGATCCGTTTGGCGTCGACGCCCAATGACGCGGCATTGGCGTAAAACCATTTGAGTGCCGCATAGCAATCCTCGACTGGGCCGGGATGAGGCGTGTCCGGTGCCAGGCGGTAATCGACAGACACGATAACGCAGCCGACGTCGCGGACGACTGCCTTATTCTGCATGTCGAACATTTCGGGCGAGCCCATCACGTAGCCGCCGCCATGAATATGAAGATAGCCGGGCTTCAGACCACCGGCCCCCCCTGGCGGTGTGTAGATGACGACGCGCACTTCGGGCGCTCCGGTCGGACCGGGTATTTGGCATTCCTGAACTGTGACATCGGACGGCGGAGCGGAACCGCGCTGCTGTTTCAGCATCTCCACCATCATCCCCCGCATCTGTGGGAGGGTTTCGACCGTCAGATTGAACGGTGGCATCAATGACAGCGCCGCAATCAATTCCGGATCGACGAGATGCTTGGTGTCCATGATATTCCCCTTGCCCATCCGACAGGTTGTCCGGCCTTTTGCGGTTGCGCGTGGTCCAGAAACCTGTTTCGGTTTCTCCCTATGCCGTCTGACGACGATATAGCCACGGGGATGAACTGGGGAACAGCCGGAATATGTCGAAGCCGCAACTCGATCCATATGAACACGCATTCCATCTCGATCCCTATCCGCGTTACCGCGCGATCCGCGAAGAAGATCCAGTCCATTTCGTGGAGGATCGCGGTTTCTGGCTTCTGACAACCTGGAACGACGTCCGTAACGCGTTCCGCGACTTCAAAACGTTCAGCAGTGCAAACTTGGTGGCGTTGGAAGCGAATGCCGAGGGAGAGCTTCCCTATCCGGCCTTCATCAATTCGGACCCGCCGCATCACACGGAGATCCGCCGCTTGTTTTCACCGCTGATGACGCCGGAGGCTTTGGCGCCGTTCGAAACATTCATCCGTGAACGGACACGGGAGCTGATGGCACCGCACCTGCCGATCGGCAAGATGGACATCGTCGGCGATGTGGCCTGCTATCTGCCGATGGATGTCATTTCAGCCATGACGGGCATACCGCAGAAAGATCGCGACAGGCTGCGTGGCTGGGCGGACGACCTCATCTTGCGTGAGGACAGGCAGGAGGGTCTGTCTCAGCGTAATATCGACGGATACCTCAATTTGGCTGCCTATTTCGAGGAATTCACGAAGACCTTTGCCGACCACCCAGAGGGCCACCGTCTGCTCTCGGTGATTCTGAATGCGGAGAAAGCCGGGTTGATGACTCATCCAGAGGTTATCGGCGCTCTCGTCTTGATGGCCATCGCCGGCAACGAGACGACCACCAAACTGATCGGCAACATCGCCTACCGCCTATGGGAGCATCCTGATCAGCGGCAGATGGTGATCGACGATCCGACGCGAATCGCCGACGCCGTGGAAGAGACCTTGCGATTGGACGGCTCGTCCCAGGTCATCGCCCGCCGAGTTGCCAAGGATGTCGAGCTGGAGGGCAAGACGCTGCGCGCAGGCGACAAAGTTGGGCTTTGCATCATTTCCGCAAATCGAGACAAAAGCCGATGCCCGATGGGTGAGAATTTCGACATCACCAAGGCCACGCGCGATCACATGGCGTTTGGCTTTGGGCTACATTCCTGCTTGGGCGCTGCGTTGGCACGGCTTGAGGCGCGCGTGGTCATGGAAGAAATTATCCGCAACATGCCTGACTATGAAGTTCAGACAGCGGGCCTGGAAATGGCGCACAACCCAAATGTCCGCGGTTATAGCCGCCTGCCAGTCAGCTTTATCCCGCGCAAGATCCGTACCGCGGTTTAGGCGGCGTTCAGCTCTTGCGATTTCGCGCCGCCTTTGGCGCGCATGGTCTTGCCGGTCTGTTCTTCGATGGCGTACCCGGCCGACCTGACCGTACGGATGAGATCAGGTTCGCCAGGCGCGTTGATCGCCGTGCGCAAACGGCGGATGTGGACGTCGACCGTCCGGGCCTCGACATAAACATTATAGCCCCAGACGGCGTCGAGCAGCTGTTCGCGTGAAAATACGCGGCGTGGCCGCTCAAGGAAGAAGCGCAGCAAACGATATTCCGTGGGCCCAAGATGGATGGCGCGGTCGCCGCGCGTGACGCGATGGACCGCGGTGTCCATGCGGATGCCGGCAAAGCTGAGCACGGTGTCACCGGCGGTGGGACGGGCGCGGCGCATGACGGCACGCAACCGCGCGATCAGTTCACCGATATTGAACGGTTTGGTGATGTAATCGTCAGCGCCGTTGTCGAGCGCGCGAACCTTCTCAGCCTCCTCGCCCCGCGCAGTCAACATGATAACGGGAAGGGACTTCAGTTCCGGCGAGCAGCGGATGCGGCGGCAAACCTCGAAACCTGAGATTAGGGGCAATCCCCAGTCGAGCAGCACGGCATCGGGCTTCCGTTCGGCCATAAGAACCAGTGCGTCCTCGCCGTTGGTGACCTCGATCACCGCGAAGCCTGATTTTTCCAAGTTATATCGCAGCATGGTCGCGATATGCGCTTCGTCCTCGACCAGCATGATTTGTGGCTTAGCTGCCAGTTCCGCAGCTTCTGCCCGGTTACGCGACATTCCGTAGCCCTTCCGTCGAATGGATCTGCTCAGCCGGAGCAGCCGCGAGATGCACTGAAAATGTTGACCCCTTACCGACCTTTGAGTCGATATTGAGGATTCCGTGATGTCGATTGACGACATGTTTGACGATGGCGAGGCCAAGCCCGGTACCCGAGACTTCGCGGGATCGTTCCCGATCGACGCGGTAGAAGCGTTCGGTCAAGCGGGACAGGTGGCGTTTGGCAATCCCGTCACCGCGATCACGCACTCGTACGGCGATGCCGCCAGCGATTTTGGCTGACGGACCGACCGAGACGGTGATGACGGTATCGGGCTTGGCGTATTTGATGGCATTGTCGATCAGGTTCTGGAAAACCTGGGCCAACTCGTCGGCCTCGCCCAGGATGGGCGGCAGGCTATCGGTCACCTCAAGTTCGATGCGCATACCGCGTTCCCCGGCACGTAGCGTCAGGGCCCGGGCGACAGGTCCGACGATCTCGGCCACATCGACCCGGTCGGTCGGTGTGGCATGTTCAGTGAGTTCGATGCGCGACAGCGACAACAGGTCATCGACCAAGCGAGCCATGCGACCGGCCTGCTGTTGCATGATCGGCAGGAAACGCTGCTGCGCGTCGGGATCGTCGGCCGCGGCGCCGGTCAGGGTCTCGATGAAACCGAGCAGGATGGCGAGCGGTGTGCGCAATTCGTGGCTGGCATTGGCGACGAAGTCGGCGCGCAATTGCTCGGCGCGCTTGACCTCGGTTAGGTCGGTGACAGCGATCAAGGCTGAGGGATCGAGACCGCCATAGCCGGGAAGTCGTTCGATGCGCGTGCGGAGGTGGCGGTCGAAGCCGCTACCAGTCGGGCGGAAGTCGAAATCGACCACTGCGCCCGCCTCACCGGTAAGCACGCGCTCGACCGCCTGAGCCACCGGCTTACCGTCAAGCGTCTGTGCCAGCCTACGCCCGGTGCAATCGCCGAACAAAATCCGGGCTGCGGGGTTGGCGCGGGTCACCACGCCCGAACGGTCTATCACCAGCATGGGCTCGGGATGCAGGTCCCAAACAGCATTAGCGGAGGCGAGTTCGGCCTCCAGACCGTTCAGCCTGTCGACCAGCAACCCCACGGTCTGGGACGGAGCCTCTGCGCGTGGCCGAATCGAGGCCACGCCGGAAATACGGTGAAAGGGAATATCGAACCTGAAGGACTGGCTTTCGAAGCGGCCGTCGTCCAGCGCTGAAGGTTCGAAAGAAAAATGACCGTCGTCGATCACACAAAGCCTCGCGGAATTACCCAAGATCAAAGCAAGAAGGCGCTTGCGCGCCGAAGGCCGACTGGTTGGTTCCTATTAACCGATACAGGCGCGGACAGCTGAAACTTTAGCCACTCGCAGCGAATCTATACGCGAAAACCGGATCACATTCTCATCTATACTTCTTTAACTAAACTTAAACTGTTCTGTAACAATTGTTCAAAAAACTAACTAATAGCAACGAAACACTGTCTAGCGGGAGTCGTTCCAAAAAGCGAGTCCTAAGAGTGCATTGCACCCAAGAATCCCGCAGGCGACAAAACCGGCTCTGGTGGGTTATAGTCGGCGGCGATACGATTTTGCCGATTGCGTCGGCGATCCTGGGCATATTCGATAGCGGCGCCCGTTGGCCTGACGGCGTGGAATTTCCGATGACCGTAGTAGCGTTCAAACCGTCCCCTCTCGACCAATGGTCGCAAGACAGCTTCGCTGCTGCGCTGGGCGATCTGCTGATCCAGCAGGGCCGGCTGGATGAAACGTCGCTTGAGCGTGCGGCGCGGCTGGCAGCCGAAAGCGACAGCCAGCTTGCATCGATCCTCACTCAGTTGGGATTGGTCAGCGAGCGCGAATTGGCCGAGGCCTCTGCGGCAATTTTGAATCTGCCGATCGCAGGGCCGGCCGATTATCCGCAAGAGGCGATTCTTGCCGATCGGCTCAAGAGCAAGTTCCTGCAGAAGGCGCGGGCATTGCCAATCGCCTCCGCTGACAAGACGATTACTTTGGCGATGGCCGACCCTCTGGATCGCTTCGCGGTTTCGGCGGTCGCGCTGGCAAGCGGCCGAAAGGTCGAGGTGATCATCGGCGTGCCGATCGATCTCGAGGCAGCATTCGAGCGGCTCTATTCAGCCGAGGATGCGGCCGGCGAAGAGTACGACGATCACGGGGCGTCCGGCGCCGAGGACGACGCGGAGCGGCTGAAGGATCTGGCAAGCGAGGCGCCGCTGATCCGGCTCGTCAACCAGATCATCGCCCAGGCGGTCGAAAGCCGCGCCTCCGACATCCATATCGAGCCGTTCGAAGACCGCCTGCGCATCCGTTATCGCTATGACGGCGTGCTACACGAGGTCGAGGCACCGCCACGCCGCCTGCAGTTGGCTGTCGTGTCGCGCATCAAGATTATGGCGATGCTGGACATCGCCGAACGCAGGCTGCCGCAGGACGGGCGCATCAAGATTGTCGTGCGCGGTCACGAGGTCGATCTGCGCGTTTCGACCATGCCCGCTCTACACGGCGAAAGCGTTGTGCTGCGTATTCTCGATCGCTCGGCGGTCAATCTCGATTTCACGAAATTGGGAATGGCCGAAGGTCTGAAACAGCGGCTCAGTCGCCTGCTGGATCTGCCGAACGGCATCATCCTGGTCACGGGCCCAACCGGCAGCGGCAAGACAACGACCCTCTATACAGCGCTGCTGCAGCTGAATTCGGTCGATCGCAACATCATCACGGTCGAAGATCCAATCGAATATCAGCTTACCGGCATCAATCAAATTCAGGTCAAACCGCAGATAGGGCTCAATTTCGCCAGCCTGCTACGCGCTATCCTGCGCCACGATCCAGACGTCATCATGATTGGCGAAATCCGCGATCTGGAAACTGCGCAGATCGCGGTCCAGGCCTCGCTGACCGGTCACCTAGTGCTATCGACGCTACATACCAACAGCGCGGCGGCGACCATCGCTCGCCTGCGCGACATGGGGTTGGAAGATTATCTACTCACAGCGACGATCAACGGCATCATGGCCCAGCGGCTGGTGCGCCGCCTGTGTCCGAAATGCAAGACGCCGGCGCACAATGCGGGCGATTTGATGACGCGCTATGGGTTCGACCGAATGGTGACGGACCAGCCGATCGTTCTCTATGAGCCGGTCGGCTGCCCATCCTGCCGGGGCACCGGTTATGTCGGGCGTATTGCGATCGCCGAATTACTGATTCCGGATGACAATATCCGCCATCTGGTTCTGTCCCGCGCCGACCAGAACGCGATCCAGGCCGCAGCCTGCGCTGCCGGAATGCAGACGATGTTCGAAAGCGGGTTAGAGCAAGTGGCGAGCGGCAATACCTCGCTTGGCGAGATTCTGCGCAGCGTCCGGCTCGAGGAATAGCGCGTGCCACGGTTCCGCTATACCGCCGTCGATCCCGCCGGCAAGCTGGTCCGGGGGGCCGTTGAAGCGGCCAATGCTGCGCTGGTTGCCGACCAGCTTCACGGCCAGGGCCGGCTGCTGCTCAATGCGGATGAAATCAAGAATGGCGGCGGGCTGTCGGGCCTGCTCAACATGGAATTCAAGTTCGAACGGGGTCTGTCGAAGGCGGCTCTGGCGCACGCCACACGCGAATTGTCCATTATGCTGCAAGCCGGACAGGACATCGACCACGCGTTACGTTTTCTTGTCGAAAGCGCCGAAAACAAGCGCGTTCGCCAGATCATGGAACAGCTGCGCAACAAGGTGCGCGGCGGCAAATCACTGGCTGCGGCGCTCGCCGAGCATCCCCGCGTCTTCTCGCGCCTGTATGTCAGTTTAGTGCGTGCCGGGGAGGCGGGGGGCGAACTTGCTGAAGCGTTGGCCGATCTGGCCAACGTGCTCGAGCGGGAAAGCAAACTGACATCGACGATCACATCGGCAATGACCTACCCGGTTTTGCTGGTGATCGCTTCGATCGGCACGATCTCCATGCTGCTGGTTTATGTACTGCCGCAATTCACCCCGATCTTCGAACAGGCCGGAGCTAAACTGCCGCGTCCGACACGGATTCTGATTGGCCTGGGTGATCTGGTGCGCAATGACGGGCAATGGATCTTGCTGACGGTGTTGATTGTGTTCTTCCTTATCAACCGGTTGATGCAGAAGCCACGCCCCCGCATTGCGGTTGAGAGGGTGATCCTGCATCTGCCGATCGCCGGCCAGCTGATGCGTCGGTCGCAGGCGGCCCGGTTCACGCGCACCCTGGGGACGCTGCTGCGCAACGGTGTCAGCCTCGTCACCGCTCTGGCGATCGGCCGCGGCGTGCTTGGCAACCTGGTTGCGACCCGGGTCGTCGACCAGGCTGCGACGGATGTCAAAGGTGGACGCCGCCTGGCGGCCTCGCTCGATGCGGGGCATTTCTTTCCGTTGCAGACAATTCATCTGATCGCGCTGGGCGAGGAGACCGGGCGGTTGGCCGAGATGACATTGCGTGCCGCTGAAATTCACGACGATCAGGTCCAGCAGTCGGTCCAGCGCCTGGTTTCGCTACTCGTGCCCGTCATTACGATATTGATGGGTATAGCGGTTGCTGGAATCGTCGCGTCCCTTCTGCTGGCGATGCTGAGTCTCAATGATCTCGCCTTGTAGATACCGGCGTGCAGCCGGCTTCACGCTGATAGAGCTGGTCGTCGTGCTCGCCGTCATGTCTTTGATGATCGCGATGGTGGCAGGTCGCGGATCGCCGGTATCGCCGTCAACGCATGCGCGCGGCGCCATCCGCGCCATATCGGGAGCCCTGCGCGCGGCACGGTCCGAAGCGGTGATGAGTAATCGGTCGGTCACCTTTAACCTCGATACGACGAACCGGCGGTTCTGGTGGGGCAGTCAGCCTTCCGTAACGCTGACGGGCGATCTCAGCTTTGCCTTGCTGACCGTCAGCGACCAGGCTGTCGACGATGCCGTCGGACGCATCCGCTTTGATCCGGACGGCGGCAGCACTGGCGGCCGGGTCGCAATCGCCGCAGGCGATCGAACATGGTGGGTCGGCGTGGACTGGTTGTCGGGGCGGGTGTCGATTGTCGAAAAACCGCACTAATTCCCGCGCTGGTTCGGCGTCGTCAGGCTTTACCCTGATCGAGGTGCTGGTCGCGCTGGCCATTGCCGCTTTGGGGCTCGGCGCGCTGATGGTTGCGGCAAGACAGGGGTTGGGCAATCTCAGGACCGCCGACAATTATATAGAGGCGACGCGCAGGGCGCAGTCCCGCTTGGCGACGGTCGGTACCGAACTGGCGGTCAAGGAGGGCGATTGGTCGGGCGACGATGGCGGCGGGTTCAACTGGCGTATCCAGGCGCACCCGGTCCCCGGGACCGACGGACAGGCGACATTCATTCCCTATGACGTCGTCGTGACCATCGGGTGGTCCAGCGAGGGAAAGATCAAGGCCATCTCGTTGCAGTCGCAGCGACTGGGGCCGCCGCATGAATAATCATGCGCGCGGGTTCACCTTGTTGGAATTGCTGGTCGTTATCTTGATCCTGTCGATGATCGTCGTCGCGCTCTCGGGTGGGGTGCATTTCGCCGGCCGTGCCTGGCAAACGCAGGAACGACAGATCGACAGATCCGGCGATATCGATGCCGTCCAGAGTGCCATCCGCGAAATTGTGGTGTCGGCGCGGGATTTCGAAGGCGACAATCAATCGTTCAAATGTGTCGGACAGCTGCCCAAGGGTTTGAATCGAGGCGGTCTGTACGATTTGGAACTCCATCTGGGGGATGGTCGTTTGCTGTTGTCATGGCGGCCTCACTTCACGGGGTCGGAAACGCCTCCGACGCCGACCGATACCGAACTTTTGAAGGGCGTGACGACACTTCAATTGGGGTATTTCGTGGATGGCAACTGGCAGGACGGGTCCAAGGACAAGTCAAAACCCCCGCAGCTCATCCGAATTTCGGTTGCGTTAGAGAACGGTCAACCATCGCCGCCGCTGGTAATCCGGCCGATGGTCGATGCGCCGCCCGGTAGCCAATAATGATCATCATCCTGCAACATTGCCGGCTTAGAAGGTCGGCATCTTCGATCGCGGCCGTCGCGCAACTGCCATCGTGCGCGCTTGTCACGTTTTCATTTTGCGCAGAAGCGCCTACAACGCCGGGGCGTTTCAAATCGACGGTCTTCGCTTGATGTTTTTCGATTGGTGGCGGCAACAGCTTCTGGAACTGCTTCCCAGCGGTGTCGCGCGTGTCATCGCACGGCGCGCCGATGCGGTGATCCTGGAATTGGACCGCGAAACGGCAAAATTGCTGGTGCGCCGTAATGGCGCGATTGCCTTGATGCGGCAGGCCAAGGCCGACGAAAATGGATTTCGCGAGCTCAGTCAGGCTTTGGCGACGGTCGAGGATTTGCCGCCTTCCATCATATTGCGGCTTCCCCCCGCGACTGCGTTGCGCAAATCCGTGTCACTGCCGCTGGCGGCCAAGCGCAATCTGAGGACGGTGCTCGGTTTCGAAATGGACCGGGAGACGCCATTTGCGCGGGATGAAGTCTATTGGGACTTCGCCGTCGATCGCGAAGATAAGGCCGCAGGGCGTGTGTATGTTGATCTCTTCATCGTCCCACGTGCGGTTGCCGACCCGGTCGTGGATAATCTGCGCGCCGCCGGCATTGCAATCGACGGCGTCGAGATCAGCGGGGAGAGCAACGCCGGGACCGTGATTAGACTCGCTCCATCGCGGCGGTGGCAATGGCTGACCGATGACCGGCCGCTCTTGGCCCTGACCGCGGGCGCAGCAGTTCTGTTCGTGCTTGCTGTTCTCACTCCTTTCATCCGGCAAGAACTGGCTTTGTCGTCCGCCAATTCGGCAGTCAAGGCATTAAGCAGCCAGGCCGAGGCCGCGGGGAGCCTCCGGCAGTCGATCGATCAAAGCAGCGGAGCTTCCGGTGTGATTGGGCGTGAACGCGTGCATACAGGGAACCTGCTGGGAACGCTGGCGGCGGTAACGAAACTGCTGCCGGACGACAGCCACCTGACCGCACTGACGCTGCGCGACGGACATTTGACGATTACCGGCGTTTCGCCATCCGCTGCGCATCTGATCGATGTTCTTGCGAAATCGAGCGCCTTCCGCGATCCGACGTTTGAATCTCCGGTCGTGCAGAGCGACAAGGGCCATCTAGAGACATTCACGATATCGGCGACACTGATCGGGACGGTCGGATCGTGAACGATCTTCCGACGGGCATCCGTGGCAAGGCCCTCGCTGTGGCCCTTTGCGTCCTAGTGATCGCGGCGGTCTATCTTCTGATCATCACGCCTTTGGTTGCGCTATACGCAGCAAATGCCGGACAGTTGCAGCAGCGGCAGGAATTGGCGCAGCGGCTACAACGGTCGGTCAAGGCACTGCCCGCGTTGCGCGACGAGGCCGATGCGGCACAGGGTCAGTCCGCCGACGAGGATTTGTTGCTGGACGGCGACGGCGACTCTGTTGCCGCGGCGGCGCTTCAATCGACCGTAAAGGATTTGGTCGAAAACGCAGGGGCGAGGCTGATCAGTTCAGAGGTTCTCCCATCCGATAAGCGTGAAACCCTGCAACGTGTCGGCATCCATGTGTCCTTCACCGGGAATTTAACTTTGCTGACAACCGTCCTACAGGGAATCCAACTGGCGCATCCGGTTATTCTCATTGATAATGTCGACATCCAGGGCGCAGACGGCGCCGATCAAAGCAGTGGCCCACAAAAACAATTGGCGATCGCGCTGAATGTCTACGGATTTAAGCCGTTATAGGGCGAATGGTGTGAGCCCAGTCTTCTCAATACAGCGACGTGCCGCATGAGACGCCCGCTTTATATGGCGGTCGGCGGCCTTTGCCTGGTTCTCGCCGGGATCATTGCGGCGGAGTTCAATCTGAAGATCGACAAGGTCGCGGCCTCACCGACCGATCAGGCCGCCGCAGATTCGGCTGCGGGCGACGATCAAACCCCCGATGACGCGGATACACAGATCGCATCGATTCTTGAACGCCCACTCTTTGCGCCCGACCGCCGCGGACCGCCGCCACCGAAAGCCGATCAGCCGATAGGATCGGCCGCCGGCAGAGCCGCGCCCGAAATCACCGGGCGACTGGGAGGCATTACAATCGGTCCCGGAGAGGATAAAGAGGCCGTTTTCGAACGCGGCGAGGGCGAGAAGCCGCTGGTGGTCAAGGAAGGTGACGATGTCGATGGATGGACCGTCTCATCGATCGAAGCGGATAAGGTCATCCTGACAAGCACCTTTGGGCAGCGCGAAATCCAACCGACTTTTGGCGCTTCCGGTGAAGCGCCGCCGCCTCGGACCAAGCCTGCTTTCCAGAAGGAAGCTGCGGGAACGGATTCGCCTGTTACCCCGCCAGTCCAACCGCCTCCCGGCAACCGCCGCATGCCGCCACGGCCAGTGGCGCCGAGTATCGCACGACGCGTCCCCGGAACGAATCCGCTGGCGCATAACCCTGCTACCAATCCCGCAATGCGACGATGAGATCAGAATTGATGCCGAGTTATCGTAAATCGAGGCGCTGGGCCGCGCTGCCTGCCACATTGACTGTCGCTATTGCGTTGTCGTCTTGCGATACACCGCATCCTTTATCGCCGAACGCGATCAAATCGGCCGATATGCCGACGCAGATCGCGCACCCCAATGGACTTGCGCGGACCAACGGTCGGATTTCGGCATCCTCGGTGGGGTCCGGTCCCGCACCGGTGATCAGCCGTGGTGATGGGGACGCCGGCGCGCATAAAGCGGCTGCGCACGGAACCGGCGCCGAGACCGATGATGAAGGTGTGACGCTGAACTATGTCGATACCGACGTACGCGAGATTGTCCGTCAGGTTCTGGGTGATATACTAAAAGTCAATTACGTCATCGATTCCGGCTTCCAGGGTCAGGCCACGATTCAGACTTCCAAGCCATTGAAGCGGGAAGAGTTGTTGCCGACCCTTCAGACTTTGCTGTCGCAGAACGGCGGATCTCTGACTTATCAAAATGGCCTCTTCCGGATCGGCCCGGCTGACGATGCGTCTGTCGTGCCGCCGGTTGTCGATGGCCAAACCACCGGCATGGGTTCGCAGGTCTTGAACTTGCGCTTCGCCTCGGCCAAGCAGTTGGTCGCTGTCCTGCAGCCCTATGTCGGTGACGGTGCCAAGATTCTGGCGGATCCCAGCCGAAACGTCATCGTCGTCAGCGGATCTCAATCGGCGCGCACCAGCGTTGTCGACCTGATCCACGTGTTCGATGTCGATTATCTGGCCGGCCAGTCCTACGCGCTGTTTCCGATAAAGTCCGGCGACCCGACCAAGATCGCGACAAGTCTCCAGAAGGCGCTGCAGGCCGACGGCGACAACGCGCTGGCCGGATCTCTGTCTGTGATTCCTGTGGAGCAGGCGAACGCGGTCATGGTCGTGGCCCATTCCTCGGCCTATCTCAATCGCGCGGCGCGTCTTATCGCCCAGATCGATCGCCTGGCAGACGATGGGGGCCGCAACCTTCATGTCTATTACCTTAAGAATGTGCAAGCGCAAGATTTGCAGCCGGTACTGCAACGGGCAGTCAACCCGCCAAGCGGTGGCAGCACAGGCGAAACGGCGCCCGGCAGCGTCGCGCCGACCTCCGAAACCGCCCAGGTATCGTCGGCTGCGTCTACCGGCGTGAGTAGTTCCACGAGCGGTTTGCCCAGCCCGTCGTCGACGGGCGCCACCGGGACGTCGGGAATTGGCGGATCCGACCAGAACGCAATCACTGGCGCGACATCGCCGACCGGATCAACAAGCGGGACCAATTCCGCGCCGCCGCCGCCGCCGACCCCGGATGTCGGCCAGCAACCGGCGGGTGCGCAGGCGAACGGCCCGCAGATTATCGCCGATACCAAAACCAATACACTGCTTATCGTCTCGACCGATGCGGAATACGCCAAGATCGAGTCAGCGATCCGCCGGTTAGACGTGACGCCGATGCAGGTCTTGATCGAT
The DNA here is from genome assembly GCA_965276835.1 of Alphaproteobacteria bacterium. Lineage (GTDB taxonomy): Bacteria > Pseudomonadota > Alphaproteobacteria > BOG-932 > Roseiterribacteraceae > BOG-932. The sequence goes on along the minus strand of OZ255631.1, from coordinate 3,133,355 downwards.
GTGACGGTGGCCGAGGTTACGCTCAACGACAACCTGACCTACGGGACGCAGTTCTTCCTAAGTCACCAGGGTAACAGCGCGATCCTCAGTAACGCACAGAGCGCGACGCCGACGGCAGTCGATACAACTGGCGCTACCACCAACTCGTCGCTGTTCAATGGGACGCTTGCCCCCAACTTCCCGGGTTTCGCACTCGCCCGCACCGTCGGCAACGCACAATTCGCGATCGAGGCGCTGAAGGCGGTCACCAACGTCAAGATCGTGTCATCGCCGAAACTGCTGGTGCTCGACCGGCAACAGGCGCGCCTTGAAGTCGGTGACTTGGTTCCAATTATCTCGCAAACGGCTCAGGGCGTGGTGCAAGCCGATTCGCCGATCGTCAACAGCGTGGAATATCAGCAGACCGGCGTGATATTGACCGTAACGCCGCGGATCAATTCGGGCGGACTGGTATCGATGGATATCGATCAGGAGGTCAGCCAGGTCATCCAGACGACATCGTCAGCGATCAACTCTCCGACCTTCCAGCAACGCAAGGTGACAAGCAAGGTCGCGGTCCAGGATGGTCAGACGATCAGCCTCGCGGGCTTGATTCAGGAGAACAAGAACGAGGGCAATTCCGGTATCCCGATTCTGAATGACATTCCGGTAATCGGCGATCTGTTTTCGACCAAGAATAAGACCGTGGAGCGAACGGAATTGCTGGTCCTGCTGACGCCGCGCGTCGTTTATGACCAGCACGATGCGCGAGCGTTAACGGAGGAACTGCGGAATAAATTCCCGATCACGTCCGCAGCGGCCTCGGGGCAGCACTGAATTCATGAAGCCGGTAGCGAAAGGAGCGGCGGGATTCGCGCTGATCGTCGTCCTCTGGTTCCTGGTTCTGCTGTCGGCCATCGGCATCTATATGCTGGCGAACGCGCGCTCGGAAACCGCACTGGCGCGCAACACGCTGGCCGCGGCCCGGGCCGAAGCTTTGGCTGACGGTGCAGTCTCAAACGCGACAGCCAGCCAGATGCTGCTCGATCCAACCAAAAGATGGCGTAGGGATGGGACGCCCTACCATCTGGATATGGCCGGCGGCTATGCCACCGTGCGCATGATCGACGAAACGCTGAAGATCAACCCGAACCTCGCCTCGGACGTGTTGATGTCTGGATTGTTTCAGGCCCTGGGCCTTGATCGTCAACATTCCGACAGTCTGGGGGCTACGATTGCCGATTGGGTGCAGCCAGGCGATGATCCGAGACCGCTCGGCGCCAAGAAGGCCCAATATGCGGCAGCGGGCCGTAATTATGGCCCTCCTGGCCAGCCGGTTGAAAACCTCGACGACCTTCAATTGGTTCTGGGCATGACACCGCAGCTTCTGGCGGCCGCCTTGCCCTATCTCACAATCTATACAGCTCAGCCGTCCCCCACTGATCCACGCGTGATGAGCCCCATTGTGTTGAAGGCGACCAAGATTGCCGCGTTTCAGGCCAACGGGAACGGCCAGCAGCAGCCCGCCGACAGCGGGCAGCAAGCGGATTCCGATGGGTCGGTCGTTATGACGGTCGAAGCGACGGCGCACAGTTTCGATGGCGGCGTGTTCGTTCGTCATGCCGTTATCGCGATCAAGCCGGACACCGACAATAACGGTGCAGAAACCCCCAAGGGATTCCAGGTGATGGACTGGCGGCGCGGCGTTCTGCCGAATTAAACGGTTTTGCGGATCACGGGTTGATCAGATCGGCGTCTTCGCCTTCGCCGCCAATTTTGCCGTCCGCGCCCAGCGAGATCAGGTCATACGGGTGGCCTGGCCGCTGGCTGGGGTTGCGATATTGATAGGCGCGGCCCCACGGGTCTTTCAGCCCGGCCTCGTCCTTAACATAAGGTCCGTTCCAACCCGCGACGTTGCTGGGTTTATTGTTCAACGCGGTCAAGCCTTGTTGGGTCGTGGGATAGCTGCCGACATCCAACCGATAGATGTCGAGAATACCCCCGATCCGTGCGATCGACTGCTCGGCGATCTTGTGTTTGGTCGAACCCAACGTATGGATAACGGCCGGTGCGACTAGGCCAATCAGCAGGGCAAGGATCGCAACGACAACCAGCAGTTCAATCAAGGTGAAGCCGTGTTCAGCTTGCCGCTCTTCCGGCGGTGCCGTCTGCCTTGGAGCGGGCGATGCGATCGATTGCTGAGCAACAGACATTATCAAATCTCTTCACAGTGGCTGCGCGATTCTATAGCGCGCGTTGATGGAACGGTACAGCCAGCTGCATTCGGCGTGCATGGTGCTGAGCCTGTCAGTCGGTTTTGCCTGTACGGGCCGCCGAGGCTCCATCCGCCGCTGCCGGACGGCAGATCGGCGGGTTAGCTAACAGCGCGGACAGCGATCGCTGCTCTTGGGAAACCTCTGCCTTGCGAATTGGGTTCCCGTCCTTCGGGATGACCCGGACCACGCCCATCATCCCGTTGTCTTCGTGGTCGACCAGATGACAGTGGAACAGGATGTCGCCGGCGAGCGCGTCAGGGAAGGCAAGCTTGATGCGGACACGCCCGGGCACAACGGGGGCACCTTGTGTGTCGATGCCGGCTGCGAACGGCACGTTGACGACATCCAGCAATGGCGGGTTGGGCAGCCGCCGGCCGTTAACCTCCAAAACGCGGAAATGGAGTTGGTGGATATGAAACGCATGTAGTTCGCGCGTCCAGTTTTCGATAACCCATTCTTCAGCTGTCCCGGCCTTGACGGTCAGCGTCGGTTCGTCGCCCGTGTGGAATGGGCGTAACACCGCACCGGGCTTTTTTTCGAAGATATAGAAGTCCGGCTGGTCGTCTTTTCCCGGACGTGGATATTCAGCGAAGGCCAGGGTCCGTGTCGCCGTGACCGGCGCGGCCAACACGCCTGAAAACAGATTGGGGCTTTTGGCGAGCGTCGTATCGACCGGCTTGCCGGCAGTCTGGCGCATCGACGGCGGGCCGCCGGTCAGGATGAGCAGTTTGCGCCCAGGCACATTGTCGCCTGAACAGCCCGTATCGACCTGGCGGGACACCAGATAGGCCTTCTGTCCTTCGGGGGGAGCCGGCACCATAAACTCCAACCGTCCTGACGGCGGGATCAGCTGGGGATCGGATGTCGGAGCGGGGTGAAGCCGATTGCCGTGGTCATCGGTCAGCGGGGCGCCATCGCGGGCGACAATCCTGAGCGCGACCGAATTGCCGTATTGGTCGATGAGAGACAGATTCAGGAACGCGTCGGTCGCCGCATTGACCACGCGCCAGAATTGAGATGAACCGGCCGCAATTTCGACATGCGCCAGATCGAGATCCTTGACGCGGCCGTCGATGATCTTGGAACCATTGAGCGATATGACGTCGGTGCCGGCATTGTTAAGGCAGGCCAATTCGTTGTTGGTATCGACGGTCTCGCCCTTGGACGGCGGCCTGCGGTGGACGGGCGGCTTTGCGTTCGGATCGGGAAGCGACCCATACGGTAGGGGGAGCGCCGCTATTGCCGCTGCGTATTTGGCATCGGAATCCTCGCCTTGGCGGACAATGAATATCCGGTCTTCGATGCCGGCAGCGCGCCGTGCGTCGCTCTCGGGACCCTCGACCACGATCGGGCCGGACAGGCCCATCAGCATCTGCGCCTGGACCTCGCCGTGGACGTGCGGGTGGTACCAATAAAGCCCCTCCGGCATGTCGGCGGGAATCTGATAGCGATAGGTGAATTCACGCTGGCCGCATCGCGCGGGTCCGACAGCGGGGTCTACGCAGGTTTTCATCACGTCATCTTGCGGAACCGACGCCGGCACGGCGAATCCGTGAACATGCAGGTTGGTTGCGCCGGTGATCTCGTGTCGCATGCCGCCGACAACCGGGAAAAATCCTGGCTGTGCCGGCACGGCAGTATTCGGCTCGTCCAGCGCTCCGCCCGGGAGGTGACTGGCGATTGCCGCCGGATCGGTAATTTCGTTTCGTAATGTGATCTTAAATTCAGTCCCGCGGCGAACGCGAATGACAGGGGCGTCCGCGATTCCATTGGAAACATAGCAGAGGCGATGCGCATCCTGTCGGACTGTCAGGACGACGCCATCGCCAGTATCGGCATCCACGACATCGGAGAAATGACCGCGCGGTGGCGTGCCGATGCCGCACGGCGCCTCGGTCGTCGATCGCGGATCGTAATTCAGCCCAGGCTGATCGTCCCAGTTCAACGGGCGGCTCTGCGACGGCGGCGACATGAGGGCTGCGCAGGCCGCCAAACCCAAAAACAAAAACTTCATAAGCGCGCTCGACCCGGGCATCGGAACGGAAAGCAATGCAGTAGCCGAGTTTTATGTAGTTAATGTTACAAGTGTCTCTGGAGTATTTGTTTCGCTTTGATGACATTTATATTTTTAGATAAAGCATTGCTTGGAAATAAAAATGAAATAATTTGTTCAAAAATAATTGATCAATGAATTGTACCTTGCGGCGGTCAATAATTTCGCAAGTTTTAGCGAATCACCATCTACCGAGGATAATTCTCATGAAACTTAAGCTCGCTGCTACCGCAGCGTTCGGCTTGGTTGCGTTTGCCGCAGCGCCGAGCGTCTTTGCGGCGCAAGGTCCGATCCCGACCGGTGTTCCGCGTCTCGACCATGTTTTCGTCATCATGATGGAAAATCATGGCGCCGCGCAGATTTTGAACAATCCAAACGCCAAGTTCATCAACAGCTATGCGAAGTCGGTCGGTCAGGCGACCAACTATTTCGCAGTCGCTCATCCGAGCCTGACCAACTATCTGGAGATCGCCGGCGGTTCCAACTTCGCCGTTCTGACGGACGGCAACGCCGACTGGCATAACAACAAGTGTAAACCGAACATCGTCGCCAAGACCATCGACACCGAAGCCGTCGCCGCGCCCGTTTGCCCGATCGCCGGTATCGGCACCGATGCCGCGACACCTTTGCTCGATAAGACCAATGAGGTTGACGGCGGTCACGGCCTGATCGAAATCGATGGAAAGATGCAGATTCCCGCAGCGACCAACATCCTCGGCGCGACGATTGCCGATCAGCTTTCCGCTGCGCGCTTCACCTGGAAAAGCTATCAGGAAAGCCTGCCGATCACCGGTGCCGACGGAGTCTCTTCGAGCGACGGCGAGTACACCGATCTGACCGATTTCTCGAAGATCAAACAGCCGGCGGCTCTGAAGCCGCAAATCTCCGCGACTTATAAGACGAACCTTTATGCGTCGAAGCATAACCCATTCGTCTACTTCGCGAGCGGTCAGACCGATGCCGCTCTCAAGAAGTCGGTTGGCTTCGAGCAACTCTATGCCGATCTGGCGTCTGGCGACGTCCCGAACTATTCGCTGGTCGTGCCGAACCAGTGCAACGATCAGCATGGCCGCGGTGCCAACGGCACCGTCGCCGGCTTCGGTCTCAGCGCTTATTGCAACTTCGACGCTGAAGACAACGGCAAGCAGGCTGGCCTGAATCCCGCCCTGATCCAGGCCGGCGACATCGCCATCGAGAAGCTAGTCGATGCGATCCATGCCTCGCCGGTGTGGAAGGATGGCCGCACGGCCATCGTCCTAGTCTGGGACGAGAACGACTACTTCAATGGCAACGAGACCAACCAAGTCGTCCTCACCGTCGATAAGAACTATGGCAAGAAGAACGTGAAGAGCAATGCGTTCTACACCCACTTCTCGCTGCTGAAGACGATTGAAGGCGGTTTCGGCCTGAAGTGCCTGAACCATGCTTGCGACGCCAGCACGAAGACCATGACCGACCTGTTCAACTAAAGACGATCAGGCAAACTCACGAACGCCCGAGGGGTGCACCCCTCGGGCGTTTTTCTTGGTAAGCGGCGATCAGAATTTCGGCTTGGTCCGGATGACTCGCTTCTTACCCTTTGCCGCTTCGAACGCCGCGTCCGACATGAACTGGTCGTAACGTTCGCGCGCCGCCGGTACCGGGCCGTCACCGTCGCACATTAGTGGGCGTTCTTCGTATCGCATCCGGTCCCACACCACCTTGTCTTGATCCAGCTGTTTGCAGATGTCGCGGATCAGCGCGCGTGCCAGACCGCCCGTCGCCCCCTCGGCCTCGGCGACCGGCTGAGTGAAGGCGAAGCGGACATGCAGTTCGTCCGGGCCGATCGGCGTGATCGCGCTGACCAGCAGGGTTTCCGAGATGCCCTGGAACCGCACACAACCAAGCCCAGGCCCGATATTGTGGCTGATGATCGCTCCATCGACCATGCCGCGCGGCGTTCCCAACTTTGCTCGGGCGACGGCATCCCATACGTTTCCTTCGAAGGTAATCTCCGAATCCGGGAAGTCGGCGGTGCGGTGGATATAGAGGAAATGCGCCCCATCCACGCCGTTGTCATGCATGTTGCGCAGTGAGTTGAATACGCGCCATTCGGATTTCTTGTATGCCGTCCAGCCGGACGATCCGACCTCGGGATAGGTTTCCTGGTCCCATTTCGGTGGCGCGCCCTCGGGATGGTACCAGACCGTTACGAAGCCGTTGCGTTCGACCACTGGCCAGGCATGGACGCAGTCGGCGCGCTTTGCCTGGGGCGGGATGGTCCTGGCGTAGGGGATGCGGATCACGGCCCCTTCGCCGTCATACTGCCAAGCGTGGAACGGGCACTCCAGGTCGTTGCCCTGCACGCGTCCGCCATAACCCATATGTGCGCCCAGATGGCGGCAATAGGCGTTCAGCACCCGGGCCCTGCCATCTTCGCCGCGCCAGACCACCAGCTCTTTGCCGAAATAACGGACCGGCTTTACTTCGCCGACCGCCAATTCGTTGCTGTAGCAGACCGCGTACCAGCCGAAGGCGTAACCCTCGTTAAGGTTGCGCTCAGTTGCCGAAAGACGGTTGGGTATGTCCGCGACGCGCCATGCGATCAGGTCATCGCCCTTGAGGTTCTCCAGCACGCTCCAAACCGCCGGTGGAGTAGTGCGAGCGTCCGTTAAAGTATGATCAGGCATGGTGCGATCTCCTTTGCGGCGAGGGCCTAAAGTTTTAGAAGTTTGCGGGCGTTTTCGTAGAGGAACTTCGGCCAGACCGAGTCCTTGAACGGCACGTCCTTCATCTCGGTGAAGATCCTGTCCAGCGACAGGCCCATCGGGAAATAACCGGCATACATGACCTTGTCTGCGCCGCGCGTGTTGGCGAAGTTGATCACCGCTTTGGGGTAATGCTTCGGTGCGAAGGCACTGGTCGAATAATACAGGTTCGGCCATTTCAGCATCAGCTTGCAGGCCAACGCCTCCCATGGTTCGGCGCCGTGACGCATGACGAATTTCAGGTCCGGGAAAAACCAGCAAACCTCATCGATCAGGTCGACCTGCTGCGGATACATCGGAAAACGCGGCCCGGGGACACCGGCATTGACGAAGATCGGGATGTCCAGGTCGACGCAGGCGGCATAAGTCACGTACATCCGCTTGTCGTTGATCGGCACCTGCGGATTGCAGCCGCAAGGAAATACGCTGGCAGCGCGCACGTCATATTCCTTGGCCAGCCGCCGCAGCCGCCGTACCTCATCCATGCCGCCGTTAGGGTCGAGGCCGACATCGAAGATGAAGCGATCGGCGAACCTGTCGCGCGCGACCTTATGCATATCGGACAGTTCGTTAATGCCGATCAGCGCCTTCTCGATGTTGAACCGGTCCATCTGCTTGACCGCCCAGCCGACGGGATCGTCGCCGATGGTTTCGATGTCCGGGACGTCCTTGAAAATATACTGCGCCGGAAAGGCGAAATCGCGGCTTTCACGGTCACGATAGAGCGGCTTGAACGTCTCATAGGCCGCCTGCAGCCCCTTCGGGTCGGGCAGGCCGAACATCAGGTCGATCACTTTGCTTCCGTCCGGATAGGCCATGCTGTTCCCCTGAAAATATAATGCATTATATAATTATTGAGCGTGCGGTCAAGACCGGCCGGCGGCGTATCCTTTCCGCAGGATCGCCTTGTCGACCTTGCCCACCGCGTTCCGCGCGAACGGCACGTCGGTAATCACGAATTCGGACGGGATTTTGTAGTCGGCGAGGTGGGGTCGTCCGAACGTAGCCATGTCAGCTGTAACGAGGTTCACGCCGGGCTGCGGCACGACGGCGAGCAGGACGCGCTCGCCCAGCCGGTCGTCGGCGACGCCGAATGCCGCGACTTCCAGAACGCCGGGATAGTCCTGGTAAACACGTTCCAGCTCGGCGCAATAGATATTCTCGCCGCGGCAGATGATGACGTCTTTCTTGCGGTCGACGATGGTGATGAAGCGGTCCGCATCCAGGTATCCAACATCCCCGGTGCGCAGCCACCCATCGCGGAGCGCCGCAGCGGTCGCCTCAGGCTGGTTCCAGTAACCGGCCATGTTGAGCGCGCTTTTCACCCAGATCTCGCCGGCCGAGCCAAGCGGCAGGTCGTTGCCTTCATCGTCGACGATGCGCACATCGACGCCGGGCAGAATGCGGCCGCCGGCGGTCGGGTTGGTCAGATATTCCTCGCCGGTGCCGGAGGCGATCGCGCCGTTGGTTTCGGTCTGGCCGAACCCGCCGCCGGGCGACGCCTTGGGGAAGACCTTACGCAGTTCCTTCAGCAGGTTCGGCGGGGTCGCCTGGCCGCCGATGCCGACATTGGTCAGTGAGCTGACATCCGCCGTTGCCAGATCGGGGCAGGCGAGAACGTCCCAGAAGATCGACGGCGGGCCCTGAAGCATGGTGATCCGCTCCTGCGCGATAAGCGCCAGCGCGTCCGCCGGGTTCCAGCGGTCCATGATGACGATCTTGCCGCCGCTGGTCAGCGCGCCCAGCAGCATCGCCGATGCGCCGCTGATGTGGAACAGGGGGAAGATCGCCAGTGTCGCCTGTTGCGGCATCGCCGCGATCAGCACCGCCGGGTCGACGCCCATGCGGCGCGCCGCGTGGCCGAGATAGGTGCCGCCGTTATGCCGCATGCCGAACAGGAAGGTCGCGATCCCGCGATGGGTCAGGGTCGCACCCTTGGGCCGTCCCGTGGTGCCGGAGGTGAACAGGATCATCGCCGGGTCGTCGATATCCGCGTCTGAGACAGTGACGGGCGAGGGCCTGATGGCCAGTTCGCGTCCATCTTGATTGTAGAACGCGCCGGTCTCATCGGCGAAGACGATCCCCCCATGAAATCCCGCCGCTACAGCCTCGCCGCGTCGCCGGTCGGCGATCAGAACGCCGCATTCGGTATCGTTCAGGCTGTGGACGATTTCGTCGGCGGTGCCGCGGCTGTTGACCAACACGGCGATCCCACCGGTCAGCAGGATCGCCATCAGCGATAGAATCCATTCGGGTGAGTTGCGCATCGCGATGCCCACCCGCGCCCCAGCGCGGACGCCATATTGCGTGCGCAGGATTTGGGCCAGGCCGGCGGCCCGGCTCAACGCCTCGCCATAGGTCAGCCGCCGATCGCCGCCGACAATGAAGGTCCGGTCGGCGAACCGCTCCATCGCTTCGGCGACGAAGACGGTGAGATTGCGCGGCAGGTGCTTATAGACCTTGAGCGGAACGCCCTTGATCGCCTCGTCGACCAGTTCGAACGGCTGCCCCGGCATGGATAGATAGGATCTGATCTGATCAAGCTCGGTCAGAACCGACATCGAAATTCCCCATTTCCCTGGCCGCATAAAAACATAACGCGTTATGGTTTACTGCCGGTCCGATGCTCGAAGCAAGTGACCCGGCCTACGCCTTGTCGAGCGTCTCGATTCGCCCGATCAATCGCTTGTGCTCCGCCGGTGGGCAGACACCAGCTAGGACTAACAACACGCCGGTTTCGATTTCGCCGCGCAGTCCCTCTTCCGTTCCGCGCTCCATCAGCCGGTGCTGCAGCGACCCGGATACGCTATGCGCCAGCTGGCGCGCCAGCGTCGCGGCTGATATGGCGGGCAGAAGCTTGCCGCGCGCCTGCAGACGTTCGACCACCGATTGGAACATGGCGTAGCTCAAGGCCAAGCTTTCGCGCTGGCTCTCCGCGCTTTCCTGCGCCACCAGGGTCACAATCATCCGGCGGTAGAAATGCCGGTTGCGATAATAGATTTTCGCCAGGGTGCGCGATAGTTCGCCGATCCAGTCCATCAGCGTCTCGCCCGGCAGGTCGCCGATCGCCTGAACCGGCTCGAAAATGTCTTCCCGCACGATCTCCAGCAGGATGCTGGATTTGGAGCCGAACAGATTATAGGGCGTGACGAGGCTGACGCCGGCTTTTTGCGCCAGTTCGGGCATCGAGAAATCGCGCGTCTTGCCATCCAGGATCAGGGCGCGGGCGGCGTCGAGGATCATCTGTCGGCGAGCGGTCTTCTGTAGTTCTCGTGTTCCTGTCGGCATGGCAGCTAGATTATAAGGCGTTATGAGTCTTGGGAAGCGGGCGCATTGCGTTTCGCGGACGCCGCGCATAGCCTATAACGCATTATGATTTGTGGGGCGGGCAATGAGTGACGGCGAGGCGTTCCGGGCAGAGACGCGGGCTTGGTTAGTGGAGAACTGCCCGCCGGAAAAGCGCGGCCCGATGGCCGAAGGCGACCATTGCTTCGGCGGCCGGAACTGGCGCTTCAAGAACGATGCGCAGCGCGTGTGGCTGGAGCGGATGGCGGCGCGCGGCTGGACCGCGCCGGAATGGCCGAAGGCCTATGGCGGCGGCGGGCTGAGCGGCAATGAAGCTGCGATCTTGCGGGAAGAGATGGCGCGGATCGACGCGCATCCGCCGCTGACCAGCCTGGGTATCTGGATGCTGGGGCCGGCGTTGCTGCGTTTCGGCACCGAGGAGCAGAAGCAGAAATACCTGCCGGGAATCGTCCGGGGCGAGGTCTGGTGGTGCCAGGGTTATTCGGAACCCAATGCCGGGTCCGACCTGGTCAGCCTGCAGACCCGGGCCGAAACGGTCGGCGACGAGTTCGTCGTCAACGGCCAGAAGATCTGGACGTCCTATGGGCATAAGGCCGACGCGATCTTTTGTCTGGTGCGAACCGACCCGGAAAAGCCGAAGCATGACGGGATCAGCTTCCTGCTGATCGATATGCGGACGCCCGGCGTCGCCGCCTCGCCGCTGAAGATGCTGTCGGGCGCCGAACATTTCTCCCAGGTGTTTTTCGACGACGTCCATGTGCCGCGCGAGAACCTGGTTGGCACATTCAATCGCGGCTGGGATGTCGCGAAATACCTGCTGCTATTCGAACGGGCGATGATCGGCGCGATGCGGATGGGCGAGCCGGTCCCGCTGATCGACTTCGCGCTCAGCCATCTGGGCAAAGATGCGCTCAGGGCGGAGCCGATGCTGCGCGCCCAGATCGTCGCTTTGGACATCGAGATCGCGGCCTTCGACACGATGATCGCGCGCTATCAGGACGAGGCGATGGCGGGGGTTTCGCTCGGCGCCAAGTCCTCGATGCTGAAATATCTGGCGACCGAACTCAGCGTGAAGCGGCATGAGCTGATGCTGTCGGTGCTGGGTACGGCAGGGCTGGACCTGGAGGGCGAGAATGCCCGCACGCCGGTCGACTGGCTGGGTTCATTGCCGAACCGCGTCGGCGGCGGAACCTCGGAAATTCAGTTGAACGTGGTCGCCAAGCGCGTCCTCGAACTGCCGGGGGGCTGAAGACATGGCCACGCCCCTGCTGCTCGACGACGACACCAAGATGCTGCGTGAGAGCGCCGGCAGGTTCTTCGCCGAGGCGGATACGCTGAAGAAACTGCGCAGCCGGCGCGATGTCCGCGACCTTGCCGCCCTGGCGCTGGGCGAGTGGGAGGGGATGGTCGCGCTCGGCCTGTCCGGACTGCTGATGCCCGAGGCGTTCGGCGGTTCCGCCCTTGGCGCGGTCGCCGGTATCCAGGTTTCGGAAATGATGGGCCGCAGCCTCGCGGCCGGCCCCTATGTGTCCAGCGCCGTGATGGCCGCCACGGCGGTCGCGCGGGGCGACGACGATGCCTTGAAAGTCGCGATCGTCGATGGCCTGGTCACCGCGTTCGCAGGCGAAGAGTCCGCGCGTCACGATCCCGCGGCGATTGCCACCCAGGCTGTGCGCGACGGTGACGGCTTCCGGTTGACCGGGCGTAAATGCGCGGTGATCGACGGCAACATCGCGCAGAAACTGATCGCGCCGGCTCGCGCGGGTAACGACCTGCTGTTGTTCGTGGTCGACTCGGTCGCGGACGGCGTGACGGTGACGACGCATATGGGTGTCGACAGCCATCCGCTGGTCGAGATTGTGTTTCAGAATGCCCGCGCCGACGGCGTTCTGTGTTCCGCCGACCGGTCGGCGGCAGTGCTCGATAAGGTCTATGACATCGGCCGCCTGCACCTGGCCGCTGAAATGCTCGGCGCCGCGCAGGAGGCTTTCGACCGGACGGTGGACTACCTGAAAACCCGTACCCAGTTCGGCCGCCTGATCGGCGAGTTCCAGGCGCTGCAGCATCGCGCCGCGATCCTGTTCGGCGAACTCGAAGTCGCGCGGTCAGTCGTGCTGAAGGCCGCGATGGCATACGATGCAAACAACGACAAAGCCGCCGAATTGATCAGCCTCGCCAAGGCCCGTGTCGGGGAGATCGCCAAGCATGTGACGACCGAGGCGGTGCAGTTGCATGGCGGGATCGGCATGACCGACGATTTCGACCTGGGCTTCTATCTGAAGCGCGTTCGGGCCCTGGCGGAGCGGTTGGGCGACACCGCCTTCCATGCCGAGCGTTATGCCCGCCTGCGCGGGCTGTAACCGGCGGCGCCGATATCACCGGCGTCGATCGCGATACCTGGAAGAGTGCGCCGCGCGCCACCATTATAGGCTTGGCCCGTCCGCTCAACCGGAAAACCCGCGATGCCCAAGCCAGCCAAGATCCTGCTGCAGACGACCATTCCGTCCACGGACGACGACTGGCATATCGGCCGTTTCAGCCTGCTGAAGGCCTATTTGGCCGGCCTTGCCGACGGCGAGGGAAACCCGCTCTTCGAGGTGACGGCGCGCGACCGCGACCCGTTGGGGGAAGCTGACTCGGTCTTGTCCGCCCTGGACCGGTCGGATTTCGATGAGCTTTGGCTGTTCGCAGTCGATACCGGCGACGGCCTGACGGCGGAAGACTGCGCGGGCATATCGGCTTTTCGCCGGCGCGGCGGCGGCTTGATGGTTACGCGCGACCATATGGACCTCGGCTCGTCGGTCTGCACGTTGGGCGGCGTCGGCGCCGCCCATTACTTCCACTCGAAGAACCCCGACCCCGATGCCGGCCGGCATACGATCGACGACCGCGTGACGACCGAGATCCTGTGGCCCAACTATCACTCCGGCGAGAACGGCGACTATCAGGAGATCGCCGCCGTCGGCGCCACCCACCCGGTTCTGCGCGATCCGGAAGCGCCGGACGGGATCGTCCGTTATCTGCCGGCACATCCGCATGAGGGCGCGGTCGGCAAGCCCGCCGACGACGATACGGCCCGCGTGATCGCCACCGGAATCAGCAAGGTGACGGGCAGGACATTCAACATCGCCGTGGCCTTCGCGGCGTCCGATGCCGGGGGCAGGGCGATCGCCCAGTCCACCTTTCATCACTTCGTCGATTACAATTGGGATCCGGCGCTCGGCGCCCCGACCTTCGTGTCCGAGCCGCCGGGGACCAGCCTGGCCGAGAGGCCGGCGGCGCGTGGCGCGACCGAACGCTATGTCCGCAACCTTGCGCTCTGGCTTTCCGGTGACGGCGACCCGCTCGACGAGGCGCTGGAGGAAAGCTTTCCGGCCAGCGATCCGCCCGCCATTTCGTAACCTGTCCGTTTCGCAATTCACCCATGGAGAGATGAGATGATCCGTAAAGCACAGGCTGTTTGGCACGGCACCGGCCGCGACGGCACCGGCGATCTGACGACGCAATCGACCGTCCTGTCGCATACGCCCTATTCCTTCAAAACCCGTTTCGAAAGCGAACCGGGCACCAATCCGGAGGAGCTGATCGCCGCCGCCCATGCCGGCTGTTTCACCATGGCGCTGGCATTTCAGCTTCAGGCGGCGGGCTTCACGCCGGAGGAACTGTCGACCGAGGCCGCTGTCTCGCTCGACCAGGACGGCACCGGTTTCAAGATCAGCAAGTCCGCGCTGACCCTGACCGCCAAGGTGCCCGGCCTCAGCCAGGAGAAGTTCGACGAACTGGCTGGCAACGCCGAGAAGGGCTGCCCGGTCTCGAAGGTTCTGAACGCCGAAATCACGCTGACCAAGACGCTGTTGGGGTGATGCGATTTGCCCTCTCCCGCCCGGTGGGAAAGGGTGGCGCGCAGCGTCGGGTGAGGGTGGCGGGAGGTGGAAATCCAAATCCCCCTCACCCTCCCATTGCTGGCGCAATGGGCCCTCCCTCTCCCACTTTGTGGGCGAGGGGTATAAAGACCACCACCATGACCCGTTCTCTCCAAATCGGCGACGTCTCTGTCGCGGGTAGCGTGCTGCTTGCGCCGATGACCGGCGTGACCGACCTGCCGTTCCGGCGGGCCGCGTCGCGGCTGGGCGCGTCCTATGTCGCGACCGAGATGGTGGCCTGCGCCGAACTGGCGCGCGGGCGGCCCGATGTCATGCGCCGCGCGGCCGTCGGCGACGGGCTGCCGCTGATGGTGATCCAGCTGGTCGGGCATGACGCGCGCTGGATCGCCCAAGGCGCGCGGATGGCCGAGGCCGCGGGCGCCGATATCGTCGACCTGAACATGGGCTGTCCCGCCAAGGAGGTGACCGGCTGTGCCTCCGGCTCCGCCCTGATGCGCGACCTCGACCGCGCGGAAGCGATCTTGGAGGCGGCGGTCGATGCCACCGACCGTCCGGTGACGCTCAAGATGCGGCTGGGCTGGGACGATGCGTCGAAGAACGCGCCGGAACTCGCCTGGCGGGCGGAGCGGGCAGGGATCAGGGCGGTGACCGTTCACGGCCGCACCCGCCAGCAATTCTATACCGGCGCGGCGGACTGGTCGGCGGTCGCGGCGGTGAAGGCGGCGACCAGCCTGCCGGTCGCGGTCAACGGCGACATCCAGGACGCGGCTACGGCCCGCGAGGCGCTGCGGCAATCGGGGGCCGACGCGGTCATGATCGGCCGTGGCGCCTATGGGCAGCCCTGGGTCGCGGCATCGATTCAGGCCGAGCTGGATGGGACGGCGGTTGCGCCCGAACCGGAGCGGGCGGAACGGCTGGACATCGTGCTGACCCATTTCCGCGACAGCCTGGATTTCTATGGCGACCGGCTGGGCCTCAAGATCTTCCGTAAGCATCTCGGCTGGAACATCGAACGCGCCCCCTGGCCCCCGGCGCCGGAGGACAGGCGCGCGGCGAAGGCGCGGCTTTGCCGGCTGGAGGGCCCCGCGGAGGTCGAGGCGGGGTTGACGGAACTGTGGCTGCGGGCGGCTTAGCGAAATCCCCCTCACCCTCCCATTGCTGGCGCAATGGGTCCCTCCCTCTCCCGCGTTGCGGGCGAGGGGATTTGGCCCTCTACCGCTTGCGGGGGAGGGAGGGACCCGCCGCGAAGCGGTGGGAGGGTGAGGGGGATTTAATTCGAGGAAACCGGCAGGCGAAGATCGCCTCTACCCGTCGGGCGGGTCGCCGCCGTGGCGGTTGACCAGGGGTGAATCGAACGGCTGGCGAACTTTGATGCCGCCGGGGGTGACGACTACCGTATAGGGCTTGTCGCCGTTGACCGGAACGACCCAGTCGAAGCCGGCGGGCAGGGCAATGTCGTCGTATTTCGGCTCTTCCCAAAGGGTCAGGTCGGCCGGAATGCCCAGATCCTTGCAGATACTCTCGATCAGCTCGGGAATGCTGCCGGTGGCGAATTTCCTGTAGTCGACGAACAGGTCGCCGAGCAGCCGTTCCCGGCCCCTGCGGTCGAGCTGCGGCTTGATGGCGGCCAGCGAGCGGTCGACGGACTGCTGCACCGTGGCCCGGCGCGCGACAGCCCGCTCGGTCTCGACCAGCCTGACGCGCTTTTCGCGCAGGCCGATGGTCTCCTGCTCGAACGCCATGATCTGGCGGATCGCCCTGGAGATTTTGTCGAACGACTGGACCCGTGCGGTGACGGAGGCGCGTTTTTCGACCGGCTTGTCGCGTTCCTCATCCAGATCCTCCAGTTGCGCCATGCCGATCTCGCGCATGCGCGCCAGTTGGGCCAATTGCAGATCGGTCAGCCTGACTTCCCGGTCGGGCGCGGGCGCGGCTTCGCGGCGCCATCCGGCGGTGCCGGACGGGTTTGGGAGTGCGCATATGGGCAACGGGACGTCCATGGACATAGAAAGAACATAGAACGAACTAAATGTCAATGATTTTCGTGCGGCGCGGCCGGATCGGCCATGGATTCTCCGGATTTCCTGCGTTTTACAGCCCGCGATTCTCCGATTTTCAGCACAGTTCACGCATCGGTTTTGTTGTGTTGGTGTTCGTTTTCGCGGTGTTCCGACAGCGATTTCGATGTGGTTTTCGCCTCGCCCAGGGCAGGGCAATCGCCTGTGCAGGGAGTCGGCCTCGAAGGTTAGGCAACTCCTCCAATGCCAAGTTAAAGGATTTCTCTTATAGGCCCCGGCTTCGCCGAGCGCTCGGTGTCGGCGGGATAACGGCGCGGCCTGATCAGCTAATACGCCCTGACCTGGCCGGTCTGCCCGGCCACATCCATCAGCCCGTTCAGCCGTGTGTTGGCGAAGGACGGACCGTTCGCCTCCAGCGTCACCAGCATCGTGTGGTCCAGTGTGCCCGGCCCGTCCTGCGTCTTGAATCCGCCGGTCGTGCCCATGTTGATCAGGTCGTGGCCGTCCAGCACCTCGTGCGTGAAGTAATGGGTGTGGCCCGCGAACACGGTATAATTCCGGGTGCCCAGCATCGCCTGGATCTTGGCGAAGGCGGGGGTAGGCGTTTTCCATGCCGGCCTGTGCATCACCACGAAGGTCCAGGCAGGGTTGGGGGTGCGTGCCAGCGTGTCGCGGATGAAGGCCAATTGCTTGTCGCTGATATTGGCGTGTTCCGCCTCGGCATAGGTGTCGTGGTGCTCCGGTGTCTTACGCTGCCCCAGATAGTCGTTCATGGACTTTGTGGCCTTGTCGGGATCCTGCGCCATCAGATCGACCATATCGTTGATCTGTTTGGTGATCTTGGCCGGCAGGGGTTGCACGGGGTCCTCGGTGTTGAGGATCAGGAACAGCGCGCCCTTGTACCGGAAGGCGTAATAGCCCGTGCCGTGCCGCGCGATCCACGCGGCATAGGTCTCTTCGTTGTCGATGTCATGGTTGCCCGGCGTGTGGATGAACGGCACCCCGGCCTTGCCGATCGACCGGTCGATTGCCGCCCACTGCCGGGCGATGCGCGCCGTGTCGTCCGTATAGCCCTCGATCAGGTCGCCGACCGACAGGATGAAATCGGGCTTCAGCCAGCCGATCTGAACCATCGCCTGGTCGAACACCCCCGGCCGGGCGACGCCGGTATTGTCGCCGATCACCGCGAAGCGCAGCGGCGCCGGGCCGGTCCGCGGCATTGCCGTCCAGGGCTTCGCGCCGTCGATTTGCCCGTCCGCGGTGAAATTTCCCAGGCTGTCGGCCTCGGCCGGCGCGGCGCGGGCGGTCAAGGGCAGTGCGGTCGTTGCAATCAATCCGCGCAGAAATCCGGCACGCGATACGAGCATGATAAGCCTCCCGTTTTCCCAGGCTCACTTTACGCTGAGATTATTGCCAATCCAGGGCAAAAAAACGCGGTAGGGGTTAGTTTGGTGTGAGAAAAGCAGATCTTCGCAGCTGGTCGAGCTTGCCAGCCTTAAGGTTGTCAATGCGATCGGCGCGTATCTGGAATCGATAAATATTGACGGCCATTGGCGCACCCTTATTGCCTTCACAATAACGATGCCCATTTTTATTTAGCGATCGAGAATCGTAGACTCGATCCCAGATATTCACAAACGTAGAATTAGGTAGACCTTTGACCTGTGTGGTTATCGTCGACGATCAAGCCGTGAATCGCAAAGTCCTGTCGCGACTTGCGGCAACGCTGGAAACGGATGTCGATGTGCACGTCTTTTCCGACCCGCTTGATGTGCTGTCGTTTGCAAGCTCACGCGTTCCGGACTTGCTGGTCACGGATTTCATGATGCCCAATCTCAATGGCGCTGAACTTATCCGGCGGTTTCGCGCGGTTGCGGGCTGCGGCGACGTACCGGCTGTTGTCGTGACGGCCTATGAGGATGTTCAGTTTCGCACCCTTGCTCTTGAGGCAGGCGCAAATGACTTTCTTCTATCCCCTATAGATCACGGCGAGTTTTGCACCCAGTCCCGTAAGCTGCTTTCCATGCGTCACGCTGCACAAACGAATTCGTTATCGCCCAGCGATCCGGCCGCTGCGTCCGAGGAGGCCAGCGCCGGTCAAACGGAAATGTTTAACAGCTTAGTTGAAACTATCGGCGGAAAGCTGCTGCATAAAACAGATGAATTGCAACGAACGATCAGCGAGATGCAAAGCCTGCTGGAGGGCAGCCGTACCGCTGCGATATTTGTTGACGAAAATCTGTTAATTCGCCGATACACAGCTGAGGCTGCTGCTATCTATGACATATCGCCTGGCGATGTTGGCCGGCCACTGAACTCTTTGCGATCTCAGCTCGTCTACGACACGCTCGAGCAAGATTTTCATCAGGTGGTCCAAACTTGCCTTGGGATCGATCGCTATATTGAACACAGCACTACGCGAAAACATTACCTGCTTCGGATCATCCCAAATCAATTCCAGCATCGAGCCAAGCTTGGAGCGACCTTGATTTTTTCGAAATTGGGTGTTTGGCACGGTGGAAACGATCATAGAATCGCACACTGAACTTGGGTCGCACTGTCGCGCCTGACCATGGCATGTTGGGCGCGTCGCTGCGCCCTTCCCTCCTAGCTTAAGCGCGAAGCCCGACCGGCCTGCCGTGACAGGCTGTCGGGTGCTGGGTCAGCTTGCGTGCTGGGGGCTTTCGCGCCGATGATTAAGGCTCCAAATGGCAGCCTGCGTTCGATTGTCCACGTTAATTTTACGCAGAATGGCTTTGACGTGAACTTTCACTGTCGCCTCGGCCATTTGCAGGTCACGCGCAATCTGCTTGTTGCCAAGTCCAGTCTCCAGGCAGGTCAATATCTGCCCTTCGCGCGTCGAAAGCGGCGATCGCAATTCTGCTGTAGCGCGGTCTATTGCACTTGGCGCATAGGAAGCGGAGCGGACCAGCCCGGACATCGGCACGATCTGCTCGCCTAACAAAACGAGTTGGAGGCAAATATTCAATGCCTCGGCCGACAGGCTGCTTGGTAAGCAAGCGCTGACGCCGGTCGCTAAGACAGCATTGAATTCGCTAGACTGTGAGCAGCCGGTGAGGACAATTACCCGCGTGTCCGGAAATTCTTGGATGATTAGGCTGAGCATGTCGAGTTCGCAGACCTTGCTCGGCGCCTCATAAATCAACGCGCTTGCCGCCGTCATCGACAGCATCGCCCGCGCTTCGATCAATGAATTCGCTTCGCTGGCGATCACCATATCTTGTGAGGTCAGAATATGCCGAAGACCCTCTCGGGAAAATCGGTTTTGGCTGCACAGCAGCACGCCCGCAATGGCGGTTTTCTGCAGTGAGCTATGTTCGTTCTGGCTTAGCATGTTGACCCTCGTCACAATTAGATCCGCTTCATCTGATCTCTGTTTTAAGAGTATCTGCATTGGCTACTCTCAACAGTTACTCAAACAGCGCATAATAGCAATTAATGTTTTAAGAATTATTGAGACAAGAGATTGGTTTTATTTAATATTTTGTAATTCTTAGGATGAAGAGGGAAACTACATTCATATCCTGCGCGGTATGGATATTTAGGCGAGTTATCAGCCGGGTAAGGGTGTGTTGTGAGATTCTAGGCTAGGGAGGTCTAGTTAATTTGGATTACTCCGAATTCGCTGTTAAAGCCCCGTATGCCTGTTTCTGTGGCGGAGTGCCGCAGGAAGTGAAAGGGCCGCGTGCCGGTTCAGCGTAAATCATCTGCAACCAGCAGTAGAATGGTGCAACAAGCCGGCGGAACGCACTTAGTCGCGCAGCGTTGGAGTCAGACAACGAGCACCGGGAAATCGCCATGCACGACCCGCAACATTTTCGAGAGAAGGCTGTTCAGGCCCGCAGGTTGGCGGCCTATATGACTGACCAGCAGGTCATCGACAATCTCGAGCGTCTGGCGCGTGAATATGACCAAATCGCCGACGATCTTGAGAAGGGAGCCCCCGCGCAGTGCTCTTAGCAGCCTCCAGCCCGGCGAACTGACCAAGACCCATTCACGCAGGCCCTAGCGCTCCGCTATAATGCGGGCGAACAGGAGCACGTCATGATCAAGGTCACCGGCATCAACCACATCGCCATCGCGGCGCCGTCGCAGCTTGCGGAGATGCGCCGCTTTTATGTCGAGGTGCTGGGCATCGCCTCCGTCCCGCGCGCGATCCCGAAGGAGCTGGAGGAGACGATCCCGGGCTTCTGGCTCGACTTCCCGGTGACGCACACGCAAATCCACGTCCTGGAAAGCGACGAGCAGGCGCCCAGCCGCGAGCACAAGCCGGTCTCGATCGGCCCGCACACCGCTTATACGGTGGAGAGCGTGGAGGATGCGGCACGCCACCTGGAATCCTTAGGAGTTCCGTTCGAACGCGGCGGGCCCGTGATCGTCGTGGTCGATCCGGGCGGCAACACGGTGGAGCTGCGCGAAGGCGGCCACGCCACCGCCGCCATGCCGGCGGCCGCCGAATAGATTTCACCTCGCCCCATTAGGATTTCACCTCTCCCCCGAGGGGCGAAGCATAAGAGAGGCAAGACACAACAGAAACCTGGACCCATACGCGCCCGTCCTCTATCGAAGCGTCAATCGAATCTGAAGTGGGAAAGCGAACATGCCGTACAGCCTGCAGCAATTGTCCGACGCCGAAGACATCAAGGTTCTGAAGCACCGGTATTTTCGCGCGATCGACACGGCCGACGAGGCGATTCTCCGCACGCTGTTCACCGACGACATCTTCTGTGAATACCGGGGCGGCGAATATCTCGTCAGCCTCACCGGCAACGAGCCGATGATCGAATTCGTGCTCAACAGCTTCCACGCGGGGGTGGCGGGCATGCATCACGGCCACATGCCGGAAATCACCTTCACCGGCGCGGACGACGCGGAGGGCATCTGGTATCTGGAGGACATATTCGTCGACCTGGAGCGCAATGTGCTGACCATCGGCAGCGCCCTCTATAAGGACCGCTACAAGCGCGTGAACGGCGAATGGAAGATCGCGCGCACCGAGTACGACCGCGTTCTCGAGCTCAACGAACCCATCCGGCCGGAACTGACGCTGTCAGAGCACTATCTCGCCAAACACGGCCGCAAGGGCGCCGCGCGCGGGGACATCAGCCATCTGATTACATGGTTTAATAAGTAGGGATTTCACCTCTCCCCCTGTTATCGCCGTAGTCGAGGCAATTTCAACGACGGGCATCGGCCAGGAACGAAGTTGCCCCTTGCGGCAGGAGCGCTCGGGCGCCTTCTATTCGGAATAGACAACGACGGCACGGGAGGCAGAGCCATGGAAATCGACGTCACGGAAATTCGCAGGCTGCTCGACAAGGAAGCGATCCGCGAAGCCTCATTGCGCTATACCCGCGGCATCGATCGCCACGACGAGGGCATCATGGCTGAGGCCTATCATCCCGATGCGACGGACGATCACGGCGCCTATATCGGCGATCCGGCAGGATTCATCGCGCACGCCAACAAGGCACACGCCCGCGATTGGAACGTTCATCACCATTATATCGGCAACCAGACCATCGACCTGGACGGCGATACCGCCCATGTCGAGACCTATTTTTTCGCCGCGCTGAGGCGAAAGACCGGTCCGGTGGACATGGTCGGCGGCCGGTATGTCGACCGTTTCGAACGGCGCGACGGACGCTGGGCCATCGCCGACCGCGTCTGCCTGGTCGAGTGGAACGGCGAGCTCAAGCCCGCCCAGACGCCGGCCGATCCCGCTCTCACCGCCCAAGGCACGTGGGATAAGAGCGACGTGTCGTATCAGCGGCCGCTCACGGTGACCCGCGACCATCGGGAAATCGCGTTCTGACTGCCGGCGCTTTCTTGGTCGGCATACCCCAACGCCGAAATCCGAGGCGACGATCGACGTGGGTATTCTTGGGCGTTCCGACACCGGTAAGCCCAAGAATATTACTTCAACTGGCTATCTTTGCTGCCCCTGCGATTGAAGCCGATATTGATTGGACGGCGGTCATAGACCGACTGGCACGAGACGCATTTCCTGACACCGGGGAGCGCTTTGCGGCGTGCCTCGGGAATCTCTTCATCGCATTCCACGCAATAGAGTTCGCTGTCGCCCGTGGGCAGGTTCGCGCGCGCTCTCAGAACCGCGTCCATGACAGTGTCGTCGATTTGCTCCTGCACGGCGCCATCGGGCGCCCAACCGCTCGCCATCTTCCAATCCACTCCGCAATCTGCCGAGGATACGAGATGGGTAGGGGCGGCGAACATTCCAAGTCGGAACCGCGGTGCCGCGCGTGGATGACCGGCCGGGCGCGAAGCGCCCTGCAAACATCGATACGACCTCTGGTCTTGGCCCGGTCATGACGTTCGTAAGTGTGAGGCCCTTCCTTGTCAGCCGCAGTGCCGCCCGTTAAGGCTCCGCGCCAGCGCGACACCGCCAGGTAATACAGACCGTTTGGACCTCATGATTCGCCTCGACAATATCAGCAAGCAGAACGGCCATCAGCTCTTGTTCATCGACGCGTCGATGGGCGTGCAGAAGGGTGAGAAGGTCGGGCTGGTCGGACCCAACGGCGCCGGCAAGACCACGGTGTTCCGGATGATCGCCGGCGAGGACCCGCCAGACGACGGCCTTGTGACGATCGATCCCGGCATGACGATCGGCTATTTCAGCCAGGATGTCGGCGAGATGTCGGGGTTGAGCGCGGTCGCGGCGGTGATGGACGGCGCCGGGCCGGTCAGCGCGCTGGCCACCGAAATGGCGACGCTCGAGGCGGCGATGATGGATCCGGCGATGGTCGATCCCGCCCGGGCCGGCGACATGGATGCCATCGTCGCGCGCTATGGCGAGGTGCAGGGGCGGTTCGAGGAGCTGGACGGCTATGCGCTGGATGCGCGGGCGCGCGAGGTGCTGGCGGGCTTAAGCTTCAGCCAGGAACGGATGGACGGCGATGTCGGCCTGCTGTCGGGCGGCTGGAAGATGCGCGTGGCGCTCGCCCGAATCCTGTTGATGCGGCCCGACGGCATGCTGCTGGACGAGCCCAGCAACCATCTCGACCTCGAGAGCCTGATCTGGCTGGAAGCGTTCCTGAAGGACTATGACGGCGCGCTGCTGATGACGTCGCATGACCGCGAATTCATGAACCGCGTCATCGGCAAGGTCGTGGAGATCGACGGCGGCGCGCTCACGACCTATTCGGGCAACCTGGATTTCTACGAGCAGCAGCGCGTGCTGGGCGAGCGGCAGCGCCAAGCGCAATTCGATCGCCAGCAGGCGATGCTCGCCAAGGAGATCAAGTTCATCGAGCGGTTCAAGGCGCGCGCCTCCCACGCCGCCCAGGTGCAGAGCCGCGTGAAGAAGCTGGACAAGATCGAACGGGTGGAACCGCCGCGGCGCCGCCAGGCTATCCAGTTCGATTTCCGCACCCCGCCGCGCTCGGGCGACGAGGTGGCAAGCTTCGCCAACGTCCATAAGGGCTATGGCAGCCTGCCGATCTATAGCGGGCTCGATTTCCAGGTGCGCCGCAAGGAGCGCTGGTGCGTCCTGGGCGTCAACGGGGCGGGGAAATCCACCCTGCTGAAACTGGCGTCCGGCACGCTGGAGCCGGACCGGGGCACGGTGACCGTCGGCGCCAATGTCAGGATGGGCTATTTCGCCCAGCACTCCATGGACCTGCTGGACGGCGACGAAACCGTGTTCGAATCGCTGGACCGGTCGTTCCCGCTGGCGGGCCAAGGGACGCTGCGCACCTTGGCCGGCTGCTTCGGCTTCCCCGGCGACGATATCGAGAAATCCTGCCGGGTGCTGTCCGGGGGAGAGAAGGCGCGGCTGGTGATGGCGAAGATGCTGTTCGACCCGCCGAACTTCCTGATCCTCGACGAACCGACCAACCATCTCGACATGGCGACGAAGGAGATGCTGGTCACGGCGCTGTCGGCATTCGAGGGCACCATGCTGTTCGTGTCGCACGACCGCCATTTCCTGGCCGCGCTCTCCAACCGGGTGCTGGAGGTGACGCCCGACGGGGTGCATCAATACGGCGGCGGCTATACCGAATATGTCGCCCGCACAGGCCAGGAGGCGCCGGGGCTGCATCCGCAAGGTTAAGGGCGCTTCCAATCCTCTGGAAATCGCCGGCAGGGGCGCTTACTATCTTCCCATGACGACGATCGACATTAAAAGCCTGTCGCCGCAGGAACGGTTGGATCTCATCGGGCAGCTTTGGGACAGCCTGGACAGCAACGACGTGCAGTTGACGCCGGCACAGGCGGTTGAGCTGGATCGACGGCTTGAAACCCTGGACGAAGATATCAAGGACGGCCAAGACGCTGGCGACGTCCTTGCGGAGCTGAGACGCCGCTACCCATAATGCGGGTTGTACTGACGGCGGCGGCAATAGCGGAACTCGATCGGGCAACACGTTGGTACGACAACCAGGCTCCGGGGCTGGCGGCGCTTTTCCTTGACGAGTACGCGGCCCTGGTGGCCCGGCTGGCCGACAATCCCCTACAGTTCCCCGCCATTCGCGGCGCCTGCGCGCCGCGCAGCCTTTCACCGCTTTCCTTATGGCCTATTTTTCCGCTTGCGGGACCATCAGGTTGAAGTGTTCGCCTGTTTCCATGCTCGCCGCGATCCTGCCCGTTGGCAGCGCCGTGGCTGACAGTTCCTCGACTCAGATTATGCGCAACTGTCGGCAATCCAGGATGAATCCGCATCCCGCTTGAATCCGCCGCCCACCCGTCCGATGATGCCTCCGCCGACTGCGAACAGCGGCAGGAAAGCGGGAGGAAGACATGGACGACATTCGCAATCCGATTCTGGACACCATCGCGGGCGCCGACGGCGCGAGCAGTGAGCTGCCCCGGAACATGGTTTCCGCCGACAGCCACATCACGGAGCCGCCGGGCTGTTATGTCGACCGGATCGATGCCAAGTTTCGCGATCGCGCACCGCGCATTGCGACCGAAAGCGACGGCGGCGACGCCTTCGTGGTCGACGGGCTGCCGGGCACCATCCCGATGGGGATCGTCGCGGCGGCCGGGATCGACCCGCGCGACATCAGGCGGGGGCAGACCAAGTTCAGCGACCTGCATAAGGGTGGCTGGGAGCCAAAGGCGCGCCTCTTAGACCAGGACCGCGACGGGCTGGCGGCGGAGGTCATCTATCCCTCCATCGGCATGGTTCTGTGCAACCACCCGGACGCGGATTTCAAGCAAGCCTGCATGTGGGCCTACAACCATTGGCTGAAGGAAGAATTCATCGCGCACGCGCCGGACCGGCTGATCGGGCTGGGCCAGACGGCGGTGCAGTCGGTGGAGGAGGCCATCGCCGACTTCCAAAAGTTGAAGGACATGGGGATGCGGGGCGTGATGATGCCCGGCAATCCGGCGACCGAGTTCGATTATGACGATCCGCGCTTCGACCCGTTGTGGCAGGCGTCGATCCAGCTTCAGATGCCGATCAGCTTTCACATCCTGACCACCAAGGCGGACAGCGCCGGCGGGCATCGCGGACCGCCGCAGAACGCGTCGCAGTCGCTGTTGAAATCGATCCAGGACCTGATCGGCGTGTTCATCTGGGGCCGCGTGTTCGAGCGCAATCCGGAGTTGAAGATGGTCTGCGTCGAGGCCGATGCCGGCTGGGCCGCGCATTTCGCCTATCGCATGGATCACGGTTACAAGCGCCACCGCTTCTGGATGAAAACGGCCGACATGGCGCGGATGCCCAGCGAGTATTTCAAGGAAAATATCTACCTGACCTTCCAGGACGACTGGGTCGCGTTCCGCCTGACCGACATGGTCAATCCGCGCCGGCTGATGTGGGCCAACGACTTCCCGCACAGCGATTCCACCTGGCCGTGGAGCCAGGAATTGCTCCGCACGCAGACGGGGATGCTGACGGAGCAGGAGAAGGCTTGGATACTCCGCGATAACTGTGCGGAGCTGTATAAGATCGAGCTGCCGACGGCGACTGCCTGACCTGCGACCCACGCGGGATTCCAGGCCATCTCTTTCCTCGTCTTCCGCCTGGGCCAGCCGTAGGATGTCGCCAAGGGTTTAAGGGAGATAACGATGGGTCGCTGGCGGATTCTGGTCGCGCTGCTTGTGGTCGTAGTGGTCGGCGCGGTCGGTTTCGGCCTGTGGCGCACGCATCAGCTGGCCTCCCCGCCCGTCGCGACGGGTAACGGGTCGCTGTCGGAAGCGACGACTGGCGGGCCGGCTCCGGCGCGGGTTGCGGCCACCGCCATGGCCGACAAATCGCAGCCGGCCAATGCTGCCACGATGTTCTTCACCGGCCTGAAGCTCGACACCAGCGCGTCGGCGCCGCAGGCGTGCCTCACCTTCTCCAAACCGCTCAGCACGTCGCCGTCCGTCCATTACGAGGATTTCATCCGGATCGACCCGGCGGCGAAGGTGTCGCTGCAGGCGAACGGCAATCGCCTCTGCATCGGCGGGCTGTCGTTCGAGAAGCACTACACCGTCGCTATCGCGCAAGGCTTGCCCGCCGACGGCGGCATGGTCAGCCTGCAGCCGGAAACCGTCCCGGTCTCCTTCGGCGAAATGCCGCCCCATGTCGGCTTTGCCGATTCCGGCTTCATCCTGTCGCGCGACCAGGTCGGCGGCATGCCGATCGAGACGGTGAATGTCGACAGAGTGAAGGTGACGGTCTCGCGTATCGGCGACCGGATCCTGGCCCGCACAGAACTGGGCCGGTCCTATCAGGATAACGAAGGCTCGTATGACGAGGAAACCGGAACCTCCTCGAGCGACATCGCCGTACCGGTGTGGAGCGGCGTGCTGTCGGTCAAGAAACGGCTGAACGAGCAGGTCGTCACCGGCTTCCCGATCACCGAGGTTCTGACGCCGCGCAAGCCGGGCGCCTATAGCATCACCATCGAGCGCGTGAAGGCGGCGGGCGAAAGCGCCGAGCGCAGCCGCGACGACTATTCGGACAGCCAGCAGCGCCAGCGCTGGATCTTCGACACCGACCTGATGATCACCAGTTTCGCCGGCCAGGACGGGCTGCATGTCTTCGTCCGCTCGCTGAAGACGGCGAAGCCGGTGGCGGGGGCGGAGGTATCGCTGCTGGCGACCAACAATGACGAGCTGGGCAAGGGCAAAAGCGATGCCGACGGGCAGGTCGTATTCAATGCCGGGCTGACGCGCGGCAAGGCGGCGTTGGCGCCGCGTATGCTGATGGCCTATCTGGGCGACGATTTCAGCGCCATCGAGCTGAACCGCCCGGCGCTCGACCTGTCGGAACAGAATGTCGACGGCCGCGAGGAAGCGGCGGCGGTCGATGCCTTTCTTTATACCGACCGCGGCATCTACCGGCCGGGCGAGACGGTCGATCTGACCGGCATGATCCGCGACCGCATCGGCAAGGCGGCGACGCCGACGCCGATCGCGCTGGTGCTGAAGCGCCCCGACGGCGTGGAGGCCGGGCATTGGCGCCTGGACCCCAACGAGGTCGGCGGCATCGTCCAGCAGATTGTGCTGAGCCCGACCGCGCCCCGGGGCGGCTGGCGGATCGAGGCCAGCCTTGCCGGCGACAAGGCGGTGATCGGGCAGGTCGAACTCCAGGTTCAGGATTTCGTGCCGCAGCGGCTGAAGGTGACGCTGACGACCGACGCCAAGGTGCTGCTGCCCGGCGCGCCGGCGACGATCAAGATCGATGCGCGTTACCTGTTCGGTGCGCCTGCCGCCGGTTTGGCGGCGGAGGGGCATCTGAATTTCGAGCCCAACCCGTCCCCGGTGCCGGAAAAAGGCTGGCATTTCGGTTTGGCCGACGACCGCCTGGAGGCCGAGCCGCAGGACCTGACCATCGCCAACATGGATGCCGACGGCAAAGGCGAGGCGGTGCTGGACCCGGCCAGCCTGAAGATGCCGCAAACGTCCTTGCCGCTGAAGGCGACGATCGACATCGCCGTGGTCGAGCCCGGCGGGCGGACCACCACCAACACCGTCGAGCTGCCGGTCCAGTTGACGCCGGTGCTGCTGGGCCTACGTCCCACGGCGGAGGATTCGCGGGTCGGCGAGGGTGAGAAGGCCCGGATCGAGGTCGCCTTGTTCAGTCCGGACGGCCAGAAGATCGCGCGGCCCAAGCTGGATTATCGGGTCATCGCGCTGGTCGACACCTATAACTATTATTCCGAACACGGCAGCTGGCAGTGGAAGCGGGTGACGCGCGAGCGCCCGGTCCTGATCGGCAGCCTGGTGCTTGGCGCCGACAAGCCGGGCGTGATCGAGACGCCGCCCTTGGAGTGGGGCCGCTACCGCGTCGAGGCGGTGGACCCCGATACCCATGTCCAGTCCAGCGTCATGGTCAATGCCGGCTGGGTGACCAGCAGCACGGAAAACCCCGCGCCTGAAAAAGTGTCGATCTCGCTCGACGGCGCGGCGGTGAAGGCCGGGCAGACCGCGCATATCAAGATCAAGCCGCCCTTTGCCGGCGAGGTGCTGCTGACCGTGGCGTCCAGCCGCGTGTTCCAGAGCAAGACCTTCTCCGTTCCCGCCGAGGGCAAGACGGTGGATGTCGAGGCGTCGGCCGATTGGGGGCCGGGCGCCTATGTCATCGCCAATCTCTACCGCCCGCAATCGGCGGCCGAGGGGCATGCGCCGCTCCGCGCCGTCGGCGTCGCCTGGGTGCCGCTCGACATGCAGGACCGAACGCTGAATATCGCCATCGGCCAGCCGGCGGTCGCGCGGCCGCGCGGCAAACTGGACGTGCCGGTGACCGTGACCGGCATCCAGTCGGGCGAGCCGGTCTATCTGACCCTGGCGGCGGTCGACGAGGGCATCCTGCAGCTGACCAAGTTCAAGTCGCCCGACCCGAACGGCTATTATTTCGGCAAGCGGCGGCTGTCGGTCGATATCCGCGACGACTATGCCCATTTGATCGACGGCAATGATGGTGCCCCCGGCGAAATCCGCCAGGGCGGCGATGCCGGCGGCGCCGGGCTGTCGGTGGTGCCGACCAAGACGGTCGCGCTCTATTCCGGGCTGGTGAAGGTCGGGTCCGACGGCAAGGCGACCGTTCCCCTGGACCTGCCGGACTTCAACGGGGGCTTAAGGCTGATGGTCGTGGCGTTCGGCACGTCCGGCATCGGCCATGCCGACGCGCAGATGCCGGTGCGCGATCCCGTCGTCGCCGAGATCAGCCTGCCGCGCTTCCTGGCGCCCAAGGACGACGCCCGCATGACCTTGCTGGTCAACAATGTCGAGGGCAAGCCGGGGGCCTATCACGTCCATATCGCGGCCAGCGGCGCCGTGACCGCACCGGCTGTCGATGAGGACATGACCCTGGCGGCTGCGCAGCAGAAGATCGAAACCTTCCCGATCTCCGGCGGCGATCCCGGCGTCGGCGCCGTGTCGCTGACCCTGACCGGGCCGGACAGGCTCAAGATCGACCATTCCTGGCCGATCCAGGTTCGCCCGGCCCATTTCCCGCTGACGCTCAGCACCGTCGCGATGCAGCAGCCGGGCGAAAGCTATGCCCTGGACCCGGCTGTGCTGAAGGCGTTCCTGCCCGGCTCGGCCAAGGTCACCATCGGCTATTCGACCTTGCGTGGCATCGACCTGCCCGGCCTGATCGATGCACTGGACCGCTATCCCTATGGCTGCTCCGAACAGCTCACCAGCCGCGCTCTGCCGATGGTCTATCTCGAAGACCTCAAGCTGGCATCCGGCAAGACCGCGCCGGACGATGAGCATCAGCGCGTACAGGACGCGGTCAACCAGTTGCTGGAGCGGGAGGACGACGACGGCAGCTTCGGCCTGTGGCGGCTGGGCGACCGCGAGGCGACGCCCTATCTGGGCGCCTATGTCGTGGACTTCCTGGCCCGTGCCAAGGTCAAGGGTTACGCGGTTCCCGACGAGGCGCTGGACCGTGCCTATAAGGGCATGGACCATTACGAGAACGGCGGCGGATGGATGACTGAGGTCTTCTGGATTCCTCTGCAGCAGGAATATCGCCGCGACCCGGTCCTGGCCGGCAAGGCCTATGCCGATTACGTCCTGGCCCGCGCCAAGCGGGCGGATATCAGCGAGCTGCGCTATCTGCACGATACGTCGTTCGACCGGCTGGAGCCGGCGGCCAAGGCGCAGTTGGGCGCGGCGCTGGCGCTGATGGGCGACAAGGCCCGGTCGCAGCATGCGCTCGACGCGGCGGAGAAGGAGCTGACCAGCCCGCGCCGGATCTGGAACTGGGCCGGCGATTATTACCGCAGCCCTGTCCGCGACCTGGCCATCCTGCTGACCCTGTCGGCGGAGATCGGCGACAACGACCGCATCGCGCGCCTGACCGCCAAGCTTGAGGAGATGGATACCCGCACGGATTATCTCAGCACCCAGGAGCAGGCGTGGCTGTCGGTCGCCGCCGCGACTTTGCTGGACAAGGGCGGGCCGATCGCGATCTCGGTCAACCATGCCGCCGCCACGCCGACGCCTCCGCCGGTGACGCTGAAGCCGGACGACAAGGCGATCCTCGCCGGCTACACGCTCGACAATAAAGGGCAAAGCCCGGTCTTCCGGGCGGTCACCCAATACGGCATCCCGACCGTCGCGCCCTCGGCGATGGCCAACGGCGTAACCGTGACCAAGACGGTGACCAAGATGGACGGCAGCCCGGTCGATCTCGCAGCGGTCAAGCAGAACGACCGGCTGGTCGTGCATCTGTCGGGCAAGAGCGGCGACGATGCCTATCACCAGGCGATCCTGGTCGACATGCTGCCGGCCGGGTGGGAGCTTGAGGCCATCGTTCCGCCGAATCGGAAGGACAGCAACAACGGCTTCCCCTGGCTGGGCACGATCACCCGCACCAAAAGCGCGCAGAAACGCGACGACCGCTTCGTCGCCGCGTTCGACCTGGGCAGCACGGTGGAGACCGCCAGCGATGACGGCGGTGACGACGACAGCGACAGCAAGGCGCCGAAGCCCGACCCCAAGAGCTTCAACGTCGCCTATGTCGTGCGGTCGGTCACGCCGGGGCATTTCACCCTGCCGGCTGCCGTATTGCAGGACATGTACCGGCCGCCCGTCATGGCACGGACCGATGTCGGTTCGGTCACTATCGCCGGAAAGCCGTGAAGCGATCCGTCCTTTGGCTTGCGGGAGGGCTCGCCGCGGCCGTCGGCCTGACGGCGGCGCTCGACCTTTTGCTGCCGCCGGATATGACGCGCTATCGCGAAGCCTCGACCGAGGTGGTGTCGCGCGACGGCGTTCTGCTGCGCCCCTTCACCACGCGGCAGGGGACGTGGCGGCTTCGGACCGCGCCGAAAGATGTCGAGCCGCGCTATGTCGCCATGCTGCTGGCGGCGGAGGACAAGCATTTCCGCGAGCATCCCGGCGTCGACCCCGGCGCCTTGCTGCGTGCGGCGGGGCAATGGATCGCCCACGGCCATATCGTCTCGGGCGGCTCCACGATCACCATGCAGGTGGCGCGGCTGTTGGAGCCGCACCGGCGCAGCGTCCTGGGCAAATTGCACGACGTCGTCCGCGCGGCGCAGCTTGAGCGGCGACACTCGAAGGACGAGATCCTCGGCATCTATCTGACCCTGGCTCCGTTCGGCGGCAATATCGAGGGCGTCCGCGCCGCCACCCTGGCCTATTTCGGCAAGGAGCCGGCCAACCTGACCGATGCCGAGGCGGCCCTGCTGGTGGCCTTGCCGCAATCGCCGACCAAACGCCGGCCGGATCGCCATCCGGATATCGCGACCCACGCGCGGGACAGGCTGCTGGCGCGGTTGGTCGCCTCCGGCGCGCTCGATGCCGGCCATGCCGCCGAGGCCGCGGAAACGCCTGTCGCCGTGAACCGCCGCCCGTTCCCGTTCGTCGCCCCGCAATTCGCCGCCGGCCTGGCCCGTCACGCGGCGCCCGGCGCCCACATCGCCGCCTCCATCGATGCGCGTATCCAGTCGCAGGCCGACAACGCGGTCATGCGCGCCACCGCTGGCCTCGACGCCAAGGTCGGTGTCGCGGTTCTGGTCGTGGAAAACCGCACGCGGGCGATCCGCGCCTTCGTCAGCGGGCGGGGACCGGAAACAGCCGGCGCGTTCCTCGACCTGACGGCCACGCGCCGGTCCCCCGGCTCGGCCTTGAAACCCTTCGTCTACGGCATGGCGTTCGACGGGATGATGCTGCATCCCGAAACGCTGATCGAGGACGCGCCGTTGGATGTGGCGGGGTATGAGCCGCAGAATTTCGACCGCGAATGGCACGGGCCGGTCACCGCCGCGCGGGCCTTGCAGCAATCGCTCAACGTGCCGGCGATCCGCGTGCTGGAGCGGGTGGGGCCGGACCGGTTCATCGCGCGCTTAAGGCAAGCCGGGGCGGTGATCCGCCTGCCCAACGGCAAGCCGGGCCTCGCCGTCGCGCTGGGCGGCGTCGGCATCAATCTGCGCGACATGACGATGCTCTATACGGCTTTGTCGAACGATGGCCGGGTCGCACCGCTGGTATCCGAGGACGGGCAGGGCGCCGATCCGGGCCAGCCGCTGGTCGGGCCGGCGGCGTGTTATTACCTGCGTGAAATCCTGGAGCAGTCCCCCGCGCCGGACGGGATCATGTCGCCTTTTCTGACGCAGGGGCGGCAGATCGCCTTCAAGACCGGCACGTCTTACGGATTCCGCGATGCCTGGGCGGTCGGCTACAGCGCCGATTACACGGTGGCCGTCTGGGTCGGCCGGGTCGAGGGCACGCCACGGCCGGGCTCTTACGGGCGCAACACCGCCGCGCCCCTGGTCTTCGATATTTTCGGCATCCTGCCGCCCGAGGAGCGGGGGCATCGGCCAAAGCCGGCCGATGTCATCGAGGCGGCCAACACCAACAAGCTGCCGCCGTCGCTGCGCCGCCTGTCGGACGGCGGCCCGGTGCGCCCGCATATTTTCTATCCCCCGGCCGCCGCGACGGTCGATCTGCTGAAAGGCGCCGCCGGCGACCTTCGCCCCGTCACCCTGCGCGCCCAGGGCGGCAAGGCGCCGCTCCGCTGGATCGTCAACGGTCAGCCGCTGCCCACCGACGGCGGCCCCGATGTGGAGTGGCAGCCGGACGGCCCGGGCTTCGTGCAGGTCACCATCATCGACGGCAACGACCGCGCCAGCCACTCGATGTTCCGGCTGCGCCCGACCGACGAGAACTGATGCCGGCGGTTGGTAGCGGGTCGGTTTGGATTGCCCGTGGCCGTCGAAAACGGTGGTCCTTAACTTCCAGCCGATTGTTCGAGATGCGCCGATAGCGGAATGACCGCTATCGAGCGTCGAACGACGATAAGCCGACGCTTAGCAGGTTCCACGCCCAACCGCTCTCGCCCCATCTGAGCCGCTTACGCGTGTCTGCCCGAACCCGGCAATTGAGGAAGGTTCATAATTCAAGAATTATGAACGACCTCGACCGTGAGGTGTGACAGCGACTTGAAACGAACAAGCCGCGCGCGATAAAATTCGCTATCGCGCGCGTGCTTCGTAACCACGGAAACGATCGCGCCCAGGTGCCCAGGCCCTAGGCGCCACAGGTGAAGATCAGCGACCTGATCGCCTTCACTTTCGACGGCTCGGCGGAGATTGCTCGCCATCTGCTTGTCGGGATTTCTGTCGAGCAGAATTGCGCCAGTGTCTCGCACGAGGCCGTAAGACCAGCTTGCGATGACGCCGGCACCGACTATGCCGGCGAGAGGATCCATCCAGAGCCACCCGAAAGCGCGAGCCAGCAGCAACCCTATAATCACAAGCAGCGAAACGGCCGCATCCGCAACGACGTGGATCACGGCCGCGCGCATGTTATTGTCACGGCCGGCAGCGCCGTGAGCGTGCTCGTGCTCTTCAAATCGAGCAACGTATACGTTCGCACCAAGACGTAGATTCGCGGTGAAGGCGTGCGGTTCGGGAATCTCTTCAACCGATTCCAGATAGCCGCCGTGAGCTTGCAAGCTGAAAAGCTGGCGCGTTCCATCAGGTCGCACCGTTTCTATCGTGGTGGCTTGTGCTGCCGGCGCCGAGCCGCTTTCAGCATGGAGCCGGAAGCGTGGAGGGACGCCATCCTCGAACACATCGAGGATCAGCACGCCCGTTTCGGTCGGGATCGTATGCGCTTCGTCGTGCCCGTGTTCTTCCTTGGCGTGGCCATGGTGATGGTGAACCCCGCCGCTCAGCAGCCAAACACTGGCGACGTTCACCGCCAAACCCAGGCAGGCGATCGGGATCGCCTCGCTAAATTGGATCGGGACCGGAGAAAAGATACGACTGACGGACTCGTACCCGATCAGCACCGCGATCATTGCCAGGATGACGGCGCTCGTGAAGCCGGCGAGGTCGCCAAGCTTGCCAGTGCCGAACGTGTAGTTTGGATCGTCGGCATGTTTGCGAGCATAGCTGTAGGCTAGCGCCGCGAGCAGCAGAGCGCCGGCATGGGTGCTCATATGCAGGCCGTCAGCGATAAGCGCGATCGAGCCGAACAACAGTCCGCCGATGATTTCGGCGGCCATCATCGCGCCGCAAAGCCAGATCACCGCCCAGGTTTTGCGCTCGCTTTTGGCGTGTCCCTCGCCGAGGAAGACATGCCGATGAAAAACGCCGTTTTCGGTCGCGATGGTCATTTCAGATACGCCCGGATGACTTCAAGCAGCTGCTCGGCCGCGTTTTCGTCCAAAGCTTCGGGATATTTTTCGACATCGACCAAATGCGTGCGCACATGGTCTTCAACCACCTCGGCCATCAACCCGGCCAATGCTCCGCGTGTGCCGGCGATAAGATGTAAGACCTGATCGCAGGCAGCCTCACCATCAAGAGAACGTTCGATCGCTTCGACTTGACCCTTGATGCGGCGAACGCGGGCGAGAAGCTTTAACTTTTCATGGACTGTATGGGACATGTAATAGATATAGGGTACCCCCCTATTCTATTACAAGCCGTTGCCCCTTTTCGGCAGTACCCGAAAGCGAACCATCCGCTTCTCACCCCTCGTCGGTGACGGCCGACGCGGGATGTCCGCTTCAGAGCACCGACGTTGATCGACTGAATGTCGCGGATGGGCGCGAAGCAGAGGAGGCATTCTGCCCATACGACTCAAGGCAAGCCGCCCGACTTTGATCACTGCAAACCGCAACACTTTGTGAAATCTATTCTATTGACCGACCGGCACGATGATGCACTAAATTATTCACCTGATTGACGGCCCGCGAGAATGTGGCCGCGGATGGACCGCCAAATAAATCGGATGTGCTCCTATCGGCTTGACGGCTCAGGGAGGGACAGCGGCTTGATTGACACTCGGTTCAGGATTTTTGGGCGGTTCAGGATTTTTGGGCGGTTAAGGGTTTCTGGCGCAGTTGCCCTCGGCTTTCTGACCGGCGTCCACAGTTCCGGTGCGGACGCTTCGACCCAATATATCGCCGACAACACGCCGGCCTTTGTCGCCTCGGCGAAGACGGACCGACACGCCGACCCTTCCGCGCGGGTTACGCTCGGCCTGTGGCTTCGCCCCCACGACCAGGCGGGGCTCGATGCCCTCGCCGCCGATCTCTACAACCCGGCGTCGGGAGAGTACCGGCATTGGCTGACCAAGCCCGAGGTCCTGGCGCGTTTCGCCCCAACCGCGGCGGAGGTCAAGACTGTCCGGCATTTCCTGGAGAAAAGCGGACTGACCGCCGTTTCGGAAGACCCGAACCGTTTCTATGTCCGCGCCGAGGGCACCGTCGCGCAGGCCGAAAAAATCTTCCATGTGACGATCGACGACTATCGGATCGGCGGCCGGACATTGCGCGCCAATACCGGCAATCCTACGATCGCCGGGCCCGCCGCCGCGCTGATCCAGGCGGTTTCCGGCCTCGACAGCGCAATCTTCCAGCAGACGCTGAAGCTGCAGCCGGCCGATACCGGGGCCGCCCTAAGCCAGGACCACGACAAGAACGACCTGTCCTGGGCCGCCGCGCATCCCGATGCCGCCGGCTTCAAATCGGCCTGTTTCCTAAGCCCCGGAACGCAGCATTTCACCACGAGCGGCGGCTATCCCAAGGCCGCCTATAGCGGCAACACCTATTACAGTGCGTCCGCCGGCTGCGGCTACACGCCGGCCAATATCTATGCCGCCTATAAGCTGAACGGCCTGTACAGCGCGGGTTTCGACGGCAAGGGCCAAACCATCGTCCTGATCGAGCCGTGCGGCTCGCCGACGCTGCAGGCCGACGCCAACACATTTTCCCAGCGCTTCGGGCTGCCGGCGCTGACATCGAAGAATTTCCGCATCGTCAATTATCCGGCGCCGTCCACCTGCTCGGGCTATAACCCGATCGTGAACGGCGACGTCGAGTGGGCGCACGCCATCGCCCCCGGCGCGAGTATCCTGGTCATCGTCCCGCCCAGCGATTTCCTGGAGGATATCGACGAGGCGACGTTCTATGCCGCTTCGAACGGCCTGGGGAACGTCATCTCGGGCAGCTATTACTCGCCGGAATTCTTCACCGCGCCTGCTGAGGTCCGGAAGGAGAATTTGATCTCCGAAATCGCCGCCACGATGGGGGTGGCGACCAACTATGCCTCGGGCGACTACAGCAATTATGGCGTCATCCATGTGCCCGCGACGGTCAGCGTGCCGGCCGACCTGCCTTTTGCCACCGGCGTCGGCGGCGTTAGCTTGGCGCTGAACGGAGACGGCTCGGTCAAATTCCAGACAGCCTGGGAAAACCACATCTCGATCCTGATCAGCGGCGGC
Source organism: Alphaproteobacteria bacterium (assembly GCA_965276835.1). Taxonomy (GTDB): domain Bacteria; phylum Pseudomonadota; class Alphaproteobacteria; order BOG-932; family Roseiterribacteraceae; genus BOG-932. The sequence continues at coordinate 3,096,398 of OZ255631.1, read as the reverse complement.
ACGATCAACAACCCGTCCTCGCCGCTGAATTTCTATGGCTTCGGCGGCGGCACCGGCGGCGGCCCGAGCAAATATTTCGCCAAGCCCAGTTTCCAGAAATCGTTGAGCGGCAAGTTCCGCCAGGTGCCGGATATCGCCTGGCTGGCCGACCCGCTGACCGGCGGCCTCGTCGTCGTGAGCCAAGCCGGCCAGTATCCGCCCCAGGTCTGGTACGCCTATGGCGGGACGGAGCTTTCCACGCCCATGTTCTCCGCCCTGTGGGCGATCGCCAACCAGGAGGCCGGGAAGCCGCTGGGCCAGGCCGCGCGCTATCTCTATTCCATGCCGGCGAGCACGATCACCGACATCGTGCTTCAGCCCTCGGCGCATAATCTGACCGCCGAGGTGGAGACGTCCAAGAGCCAGTCCCGCCGCTATAGCGCGGCGCAGACGCTGGCGGTCGAACCCCAGCTGTTCGGCAACTTTTACAGCGCGCTCGCGGTCAACCCGTCTGGGGCGGTCTACGACCTGTCCTTCGGCCAGGATTATTCGCTCCATCCGGCCAAGGGCTGGGATCCGACAAGCGGATTGGGAACCCCCAACGGCAAGGCGTTCGCCGACTGGTTCGCGCCCAAGCCGAAACCCACCCAGCAGCTTGGGGAGAGCGCACCTTGAGCTGGAAACACGGTTGTTATCGGGCGGCGATTCTGGCGGCGCTGTTTTCGGCTGCTTTGTCTTCGACCAGCGCCGGCGCCGCGGCATGGACCGTGGCGAACAACACGCCGTCCTATGCCGCATCCACCCAGCCGGTTGGCGCGCCCGATGCGTCGCAGGCGATGGACGTCACGATCTGGCTGAAGCCGCATGACCGCGCCGGCATGGATGCGCTGGCGCATGACCTCTATGACCCGGCCTCGCCCCGTTTCCGCCAATGGCTGAGCCCGGCGGAGATCGCCGCACGGTTCGCGCCCAGCGACGCCGAGGCCCGCAGCGTGCGGGCGTTCTTCGAGGCCAACCGCCTGCATGTGGTGACGGCGGATCCGCAGAATTTCTTCGTGCGGGCGCGCGGCACGGTCGCCGATGTGCAGCAGGCCTTCCGCGTCCGGCTGCAGAACTATCGCGTCGGCGGCAAGATCGTGCGGGCGAACGACCGTGACCCGACGGTCTCGGGCGACGCAGGCGCGTTCGTGCGCGCGGTGGGCGGGCTGGATTCCGGCGAATACACCCATCCGCTGATCGTGCGCTCCGCCGCCGGTTTCGCCGGGCCGGCCGACACGGTCGAGGCGAAGAAGGCCGCCGATCCGGCCTTCTACACACCGGACTGCTTCGACGTGACGACGCAGAAATTCACCACCAACAATAACGGCCAGCGCCCGATCGGCACCTATAAGGGCAACCATATCGATCTTGAGAGCCTGACTAGCGCGGGCTGCGGCTATTCCCCGGCGGCGCTCTATAGCGCGTATCATCTGAAGGGCCTGTTCACCGAGGGCTTCACCGGCAAGGGCCAGACGATCGTCATTATCGACTGGTGCGGCTCCTCGACCGTGGAGGGCGACGCGAACGCGTTCTCCAAACGCTTCGGCCTGCCGGCGCTGACCGACGCGAATTTCAAGATCATCTACACCCCGACGAGCAGTTCCTGCATCGGCACGGGCCAGGTCGAGATCAATCTCGACGTCGAATGGGCCCACGCCTTCGCGCCGGGCGCCAAGATCGACCTGGTCGTCCCGCCGACGGCAACCTTCCAGGATGTGGACGAGGCGCTGTTCCACGCCGTGAATTACCGGCTCGGCCGCACGATCTCGGGCAGCTATGGCTCGCCGGAGAACCAGACGCCGGATTCGGTGCTGGACACGGAAAATCTGATTTCCCAAATCGCCGCGATCTCAGGCATTTCGACCAACTATTCGTCGGGCGACAACGGCGATTTCGCCAATGGCAGCCCCCAGGCCGTCAATGCGCCGGCCAATTCGCCCTGGGCGACCGGCGTGGGCGGCGTCAGCCTGGCGCTCAAGCCGGACAAATCGATCGCTTGGCAGGTGGGCTGGGGCAACAACGAGACCCTGCTCGCCCAATTCGGCGAGATTTCCAGCCCGCCGGTTCCGCAATATTTCGCCTTCGGCGCGGGCGGAGGCGCCAGCACCTGTTCGAAAAAGGATGCGCAGTTCAACTGCGTCTCGGGCTTTGCCAAGCCGAATTTCCAAGCCAAGCTGCCGGGCAAGAACCGGATGGTGCCGGACGTCGCTTGGCTGGCCGACCCGTTCACCGGCGCGGTCGTCGCGATCACCGTGCCCGGGCAGAAGCCCGGCCTGGTATGGGAAGTGGTGGGCGGCACCAGCCTCGCCGCGCCGATGTTCTCGGCGCTGTGGGCCATAGCCAATGAGGAGGCGGGCAAACCGCTGGGCCAGGCCGCGCAGTCTCTCTATGCGATGCCCAAGGGCACGCTGACAGACATCGTGCCGGTCAGCAGCAAGGACAATCTGACGGCGGTCATCCAGGGTAAGAACGGCGTCAAGACATTCGACGCAAGCCATGTCATCGGCGGCACGGCGCCGTTGACACCGCCCGATTTCATCAGCGCGCTGTGGGATTACGGCAACGGCTATCAAACCGCCATCGCGATCTCATTCGGGACCGACTGCGTCGTGGCCCAAGCGGAGGGGGGCACGCCCTGCGCAAGCCCTACGGCGCTCGGCACCAAGGCCGGCTGGGACGATGTGACCGGTATGGGCGTACCCAACGGCCGCGCTTTCGCGGATTCCTTTCGGTCGGCAAAGGTCAACCCTGAGTGACCTTCAGCAACGCATAGATGACAGTCGCTTTGGTCCCTCTAGTCGATCCGTACGGACGCTGGCCCAGGGGATCGATTTTTACCCGGTCTCGCCACTACCGGACGCTAACGTGAACGCCACGATGGGTTGCGATCTGCCAGCTATTTCCCCACCGATCCTGAACCATCGCGCGTCGATCACCATAGGGCATGTCGGCAACAGCCTCGATCGACTCGGCTCCGGCTGCAATCGCTCGTCGATACGTTTCGTCCGCGTCTGGCACATAGAGGTGGAGGAAAGCTGATGCACTATGTCGGGTGCCGCCGCCGTCGCTCACCATCACGATCGAATCGCCGATCCTGATTTCAGCAGGCCGTCCCTTCTTAACCTCGCCCTCGGCGTCGAAGACGGCCTTCAAGAACCCGACCAACCCTTCGACATCCGATGTGAAAAGGCGTGGCGTAACCGTTGGCCAACCTTCAGGTTTGAATGTGTCCATCGTCTCGGCTCCGCACTGCATGCGCGCAAGACTCTCACAAACGATGTCCGCTTGCGAGAATGAAGAAATCTTACCCAGACGACCGCCGCTACCTTCCGGTGGCGCGGGCTCCAGCGCGGTTTCACGACTTCATGCACGGCTGTCTTCCCGATCCGGAAGCGCCGGCGTGCCCTCGAACACCCTTCTGCTCTCGGCCCGGATGGTTGCCTGGCACGCTTGCTTGATGCGCAGGAACTGGGGATCGGTCAGCATATCGATTTGCCGCGGACGGCCGATATCGATGGTGAGGTCGCGAACGATCCGCCCGGGGCTCGCGCTCATGATGACGACACGATCGGCGAGGAAGATGGCCTCGTCGATATCGTGGGTGACGAAGACGACGGTATTGCGGGATTTCTCCCAGATTCCGAGTAGGGTCTCCTGCATCAGGCTGCGGGTCTGGGCATCGAGCGCGCCGAACGGCTCGTCCATCAGCAATACGCTGGGCGCCATTGCCAGCGCCCGGGCGATGCCGACGCGTTGCATCATGCCGCCGGACAGGGCGGCGGGATATGCCTCGGCCCGATCGGTCAGGCCCACGCGCGCCAGTTCGCGGGCGGCAATGGTCCGCGCTTCGTCCCGCGTCTTGCCTGCCATGCGCGGCCCGAAGGCAACGTTCTCGATCACTGTTTTCCAAGGAAACAGCGAATATTGCTGGAAGACCATCCCGCGCTCCGGGCCGGGACGAAGCGTCGGCTCGCCATCCAGCGTCAGGCGGCCGCCGAGGGGCGTAATGTAGCCGGCAACCGCGTTCAGGAGGCTGGATTTTCCGCAACCGGAGGGGCCGAGCACACAGAGGAACTGTCCCGCCGGGATGTCGAGGTTGAGCCCCTCGACGGCAAGATGTTCGCTCTTCGCGGTCTCGAAGCCGATTGTCACGTCCTGTAGCCGGACATGGCCGCGGGCGGGCTTGCTCGCGGCGGCCTTCATGTCCGCAGCGCGCGCCAGTTCTGCCATCCGACAGCTCCCATCATCAGGGCCAGACCGCCCGCGACCAGCCAGGGGCCGTAAGGCTCGAGGCCCAACGCGGTGAAGGTGCCGACGCCGAACATCGTCAGTACGGTGATCCAGCTGGGCGCCCCGCAGCAGACGACCCAGCCGATCGTGGCGCCGCCGATGGCGAGCAGGCCCAGCCCGGCGCCTGCCGCGGTTGCGGCGGGGCGCGAGCGGCATTGCGGTTTTGACCGCGAGAGGGACAGGAAGGCCCCGAACAGCGATCCGGTCAGGAACTGCAACAGGAGCTTGCCGAGCGGCAACGAAACCGACCAGATCGCGCCGAAGGGCGGCTGCTTGTGTCCGACCTCGAGAAGCGATTCGATCGACAGCAGGTGCCCGATATCCCGCATCGATGCCGTGCCCAGCAGGATGAGCCTGATATCTTCCGTCAGATCGGCATGGACGGCGTAGTTGGGCAGTGCTCCGAAACGCGCCATCGCGCCGCCTATGAGCAGTAAATTGTAGAGAACGGGCCAGCCCAGCGCGGCCGCGGCCACCAGCGGCCCGTGCCGCCGGACCGCCGAGAAAACGGATTGCCGCTTCACCGGGCGATACCCTTGGCCTGCCAGCGAAGCAGCGGCTGCAGCGCTTGCCGCACGATCAGGCTCGACCCGGAGCCGAGAAGGCCGATCGCCAACATGCCGACGATGATCTTCGGATACTGGACCAGCGTGTAGGCGAGCCAGGTGAAATAGCCGATCCCGTACTGGCCGCTGATCATTTCGCCGGCCAGCAGCGAGAACCAGGCGACACCCATGCCGACCACCAGTCCCGTGCAAATATGCGGAAGCGCGCTGGGCAGGATCACGTGTCTGAACAGCGACGCCTCGCGCGCGCCAAGGGACTGGGCGGCACGCAGCAGCACCTCCGGCGTTTGCTGCACGCCGTGGGCCGTATTGAGTACGATCGGGAACAGGGCGCCGATGGCGGTGATGAATATAATGCTCGACTCTTCGGTCGGCCACATCAGGATCGCAAGCGGAACCCAGGCAACCGCCGGTATCGGCCGCAGGATCTCGATAAAGGGCGTCAGAATATAAGACACTGCCCGGAATCGCCCGATCGATAGCCCGATGCCAATTCCAAGCACCGCCGCGATGCCGAAGCCGATCGCGATGCGTCTTATGCTGGCCACGACATGGCGATAGAACTCGGCGGACGCCAATTGCGCCCACAGTACGGCCGCGACCTTGGCCGGGGTGGGGACGTTCTCGAAGCTGACGATGAAGCGGGCGTGGCTGGCCGACGCGATCTGCCACAGGATTACCGCGACCAGCAGCGCCAGTCCGCCCATCAGGAATTTGCGCGTCCGGTTGCCAAGGGCCTTGCGCACCCGCCTTTCCGCCGCCGGGCGGAAAGGAATGGTCAGGGTCTCGCTCACAGGCCGCCACCCGGACGTTTGGCAACCGCGGCCAGCGCCTCGGTATAGTCGAGCGCTTTCCCGCCGCCGGCCTTCTCGGCATCGCTTCGCCGCAGCCACGCCGTCAGATCGTTATCTTTTCCAGCGTAGAAGGCGGTCTTGGCGAACAGCTTCACATGCGTGTCGGCGTCGTTGACATAGGCCGCATCGATTTTGCGCCCGCTCGCCTGGACACGGGCGATCTCCGCCAGCAACGCGCTGTTCGACGGAAAGGGCTTTATCTTCTCGCCGTCGATCCACAGCTCAGGCGTCAGGTCCGTGCGCTTGGCCGGATCGACGATCGACGCCTGGTCGCGGTCGTAATCCAGTCCGGATCGCCGATAGGCTTCGCGGATGTATCGGTCCGTCACCCATTGATCGAGGTTGAGCGACGGTATTTGCCGTTGCTTCGCCAACACATCGTGATCGTAGGCCAGCGCCTTGATCCATTGCGGCTTGATCGTGGGATCCACCGTCAGGTGGCCGCCACGGCCGAAGTAAAGATATTGGACCTCCTTCTCGATCCCGGTCCACTTCTCCAGCGCCTCGGCCGCCGCCTGCGGATCCTGCTCGACCCATTGGCCGGCGGCGATCAAGGCCTGGATATAGGCGATGACCAATTCGGGATTCTGCTCCGCCCAGTCCTTACGGACCACGACCCCGTGCAGGTAAGGAACGCCGGTCTCGCTTCCGTCGAGAACTTTTCGGCCGATGCCGCGAAACTCCATGACCTCGGGCCAGGGGCAGAAATCGGCATGGGCGTCGATCTTTTTCTCGGCGATGTTGATCACGCCCACCGGCGGACTCTGGTCCTTGAGGGTGATTTCATCCGTCTTGATGCCGGTGTCCTGGAGGGCCTTGAGCAGCATTCCCCAGGCGGCGCTGCCCACTGGCGTCGAAATCTGGTGGCCCTTGAGGTCCGCAAGCGAATAGGCTTTCGAATCCATGGGCACGACGACGGCGTTGCCCGAGCCCTTCAGGTTGTATCCGGTGCCGGAGACATACAGCGTTCTCAGGCTGTCGGTTTCCTGGAATTTGGCGCCGTTCACGATCAGCGGATAGTCGCCCATCACGCCGATATCCAGCTTGTTTGCCAGCATCATGTTCGTGATCGGCGGACCGGACGTGTAATCGGAAAAGCTTATGTCGTAGGTCGCGTCCTTGTACTTGCCGTCGTGCGGCAGGAATTTCGGCAGAAGGTTCAGCTCCTTGACGATGATCCCGCCGGTGTAAGTGTCGAAACAGGTCGACTGGTGTCCGATCGCGATCCGGACGGTGTCGGCGCGGACGGTGGTGGCGGCAAGACCGGCCGCCAGGGCGGCGGCAACCAAGACTGCGGGACGCAACATGTGTGAACCTCTAATAAACAACACAAAATCACCGCTTAAATATTAAATATACTCGATTTTTGGTGTTAGTTCACGACTATCAGCATCGTTATCCTGTGGTCAGGCAATTAATTGCTCCACGCGCGGCATCGATCGGGTCAGTTTAGGCGTCGGGCAACAAGCCGGTCGCAGGACTGGCGAATGGGCGGATCGATGTGAAAACGGCTGAAATCTTTGAGACCGACATATTGGTGATCGGCGGCGGCACCGGCGGGCCGATGGCCGCGTACACGGCGAAGCAACGTAATCCGGAGCTTCGTGTCGCCCTGATCGAGAAGGCGAATGTGAAACGCAGCGGCGCCATCGCCATGGGCATGGACGGGCTGAACAACGCCGTGATCCCGGGCCATGCCACGCCGGAGCAGTATGTGCGGGAGATCACGCTGGCCAATGACGGCATCGTCGACCAGGCGCCGGTCCTGGCCTATGCCAACCGTTGCTTCGACGTCATTCGCGATCTCGACGCGTGGGGCATCAAGTTCCAGAAGACCGCGAACGGCGACTACGACGTACGCAAGGTCCATCATCTCGGACGTTATGTGCTGCCGATGCCCGAAGGCGGCAGCGTCAAGAAGGTGTTGTACCGCCGCCTTCGCCTGGCCCGCGTACTCGTCAGCAACCGCTATGTCGTGACCCGGCTCCTGACCGCGGACGGCCGGGCCGTGGGCGCGGTGGCGGTCAATTGCCGAACCGGCGAGTTGCTGATCGTCAGGGCCAAGGCCGTGATACTGGCGACCGGCGCGGCGGGGCGCCTTGGCTTGCCGAGCTCCGGCTATCTTTGGGGCACATACGAAAATCCGACGAACAGCGGCGACGGCCACGCCATGGCCTATCATGCCGGCGCCGAGCTGACGAACCTCGAATGCTTCCAGATCAATCCGTTGATCAAGGATTACAACGGCCCCGCTTGCGCCTATGTCGGCGGTCCGTACGGCGCATATACCGCCAACGCCCAGGGTGTGCGGTTCATCGAATGCGACTATTGGAGCGGCCAGATGATGCTGGAGTTCTATAAGGAACTCCAGGGCGGGAAGGGGCCGGTCTTCTTCAGGCTCGACCATCTCGCCAACGAGACGATAAGCGAGATCGAGAACGTCCTGCATGTGGTCGAACGCCCTTCCCGGGGCCGTTTCCACGCCGGGCGCGGGACGGACTATCGCGAGAAAATGGTGGAGATGCACATCTCCGAAATCGGCTTCTGCTCCGGCCACAGCGCATCCGGCATCTGGGTCGACGCTCGGGCGCGGACCAGCGTGCGGGGCTTGTATGCGGTGGGCGACGCGGCCAGCGTGCCGCACAGCTACATGCTCGGGGCCTTCACGGCGGGCGTGATCGCCGGCGAGGACGCGGTCGATCTCTGCGCGCAAACCAGCCTGGTGTCCCCCGACGACGGCCAGATCGCAGCCGAGAGCGAAAGGGTGTTGGCGCCGCTCGGGCGTGAAGACGGAATCCCGCCCAACCAGATCGAGTATAAGATCAGACGCTTCGTCAACGACTACCTCCAGCCCCCCAAGCTGGAGCGGAAAATGGAGATCGCGCTGGACCGGTTCGCGGAAATTAGAGCCGATTTGCAGCGGATGGCGGCGCGCGATCCACATGAGCTGATGCGGGCGATCGAAACCGAGGCGATCCTGGATTGCGCCGTGATGGCCGCCACCGCCTCGCTTTATCGGACCGAGAGCCGCTGGGGCCTTTACCATTACCGGCTGGATTACCCGGAGAGCGGGGAAGACTGGTTCTGCCACGTCCGCCTGCGCAAATCCGCCGACGGCCGGATGGAGTGCTTCAAGCAGCCGGTCGCACCCTATCTGGTGCCCGTCGATGCCAACGACAACGCGTACCGAAACCTGAGGATCAAGGCGGCGGCCCAAGGCTGAGCGTCAGGAGAATTCAAATGCCTTTTGGTCAAACCCCGGCCTCTCTCCCTGTGACTGTCGATGCCGGCAAATGCATAGCCGACAAAGGCTGCACCGTGTGCGTCGACGTCTGCCCGCTGGACGTACTGCGTATCGACGAAAAAACCAGCAAGGCCTACATGGCCTACGACGAATGCTGGTATTGCCTTCCATGCGAAAAAGATTGCCCGACAGGCGCGATCTCGGTGGCCATACCGTATCTGCTGCGTTGACCGCATGACCGGCGCAAGCCCATTCGAGACGCTCGGGCTCGATCTTGACGATATTGCCGAACGCCTCCGCGACAGCGATGCCAGGGCGCGGCTGGTCGCGGTGCTGGAACTGGCGGAATGGCTCGAGCCGAGCGCCGAACCGCTGTTGCTGCGGGCGCTCGGCGATAGCGACCTGGACGTGCGCCGCGAGGCGGCGAAGGCGCTTGGCGGATGTGACGGCCCGGTCGTCGCCGAGGCTCTTCTGACGGCGCTGCGGGATGCCGAGCCGTCCGTCGCCGAGGCTGCCGCCGAAAGCCTGGCGGAACTCAAGGATCCGGCTGCCGCCAAGCCGCTTTTGGCCGCCCTCGACGATCCTCGCCCCACGGACCACGCGGCGATCCTGCGCGGCCTGCGGGGGCTTTGCGCCGAGGCGGCCCTGTTTCCAGCCGTGCGCGCGCTGACCGACGCTCAGGCGAACGTTCGCCGGGAGGCGGTCGGTGTCCTGGGATATCTCAAACAGCCGGCCGCGGTCTCCCACCTCGTCACGGCCGCCACGGATTCGGATGCGGATGTCCGGCGTACGGCGCTGGCGTCTCTAGCCTATGCGGACGCGGGTCAGCTGCGCGGCGCGGTCGAAGGCGGGCTCGACGATCCCGATTGGCGGGTGCGCGAAGCCGCCGCCGAGCTCGCGGGTGCCGCGCGAATCTACGATGCCGCCGAACGCGTCATCGCCGCGCTCGACGATTCCTACTGGCAGGTGTTGGTCAAGGCCGCCGGCAGCCTCGGCCGGCTTCGCAATCGGGCGGCCGTTGCCAAGGTCGGCGCCCTATTGGCGCACCCGATCAGCAATGTCCGCAAGGAAGCCGCATCCGCGCTTGGCGAAATCGGCGATGTGAGAGCCACCGCGATGCTCACGCAGGCGATGGACGATCCCGATCCCGACGTACGCAAGATCGTGCGCTGGGCCTTGGATCATATTGGAGCCGCCGCCGGCTAGCCGAATCTCAGGTCCCTTCGGCGATGCGCCTCAGCCCCTCTTCGCCGCGGATGACGACCCTGCGTTCGCGGATTTCGATCAACCCCTGGTCGCGGAAGCGCCCGAGCGCAATGGAGATCCATTGCCGTGTCGCGCCGATCATGCCCGCGAGCTGCTCGTGGGTCGGCATCCGGCTGATAACGACCTTCTCCTCGCTCTTCACGCCCCGCATCTCCGCCAGGTTGAGCAGAAGATGCGCCAGCCTTTCGACAACCGCGCGCGTGCCCAGCATTTGGAGCAGGGCCGAATAGCATTTGCCTTTGAACGCCAATCCCTCGACGAGGCCGACGGCAAAGGCCGGAATCTCGGTCATGAGCACTCGGACGGTGTCACCCGGTAGCCGCACCGCCTCGCCGGCCTGAACGCCGACACCGGACCAGACGTGCGTGCCCCCTCCGAAGATTTCCGGGCCGCCGACAAAATTGTTGACCGCCCAATTGGCGAGCGTGATCTCCCGGCCGGACGGGCCGAGATAAAAGCTGCGCACGATGCCGCGGCGGACGATGAAGATTCCGGTGTGCGGCTCACCTTGCTGAAACAGCGTGTCCCCCACGCCGAAGCGGACGAGTTGTCCGGCCTCGATGACCCGGATGACTTCCGCCGCCGATAGGCTGGCCAGAATATCGGGCGTGCCGACCAACTGCGGCAACCCTTCATAGAGCAGCATCGACGGGTCTTCACCGCGCCGGAAGCCCGCGGGACGGCTGGGGCTCGGCTGGGCTCGCAGGGCTTCGCGCATGAACGCATCCTTCCTTCGCGGCCGCACGCACCGCAATCGCCGCTTACAGTAGGAGGTGGTTTGGTTGTGTCAATATATCGGACGAAACTCCGTTATCTACACGCCGGGGCGGGAAAATGGCTTGGCGAACGCGGCCGGACCGACCCGGGTTTCGTCCGGGTCACGGGCGCTCATCGACTTGCTGGGACAAGGCGAGGAGGGCGCCGGCGAAAGCAAGTGCCGCACCGGCAATTGGCGTGATGAGAGGTGACGATCGCATCTGACATCCCTCGGTCGGTCCGGCTTTTTATGGGTGACGCGGTGCCGGAGATCATGTGGCGGTCTTGTTTGTGCAGGCTTTTCTACGCAGCGCCGCCGGGATCATGCCCGCACGGCGATTGGGCTGCTATTGAAAGTGCGACCGCCCTGGCATCATGCGCCGCCGCGACGAGCCACTTCAAAATTCAAGATATTGAAGGATAGGGTTAATGCGAAGCTGCCAGCGGCGGGAGTCGAACCCGCATCTGCTCTCGCAGAGCACGTTGGAACGTGACTTTACCATTCGGCAACGCCGGCAGGAGAGCATACCGTCTACCTGCCCCAAGCGACAATCCACGCTGAGGCGTCGGGCTGCTATCGACCCAACCGAGAGATTCACAAGGTCTTCCGCGTTCTCCAAAAGCGGACATCATGGCAGTTGGGGCAGGCACTTGCGGTGTGGGACACACCTGCTTTTCGCGGATACACTGACACCAGTTGATGAAGCCGGAGGGCTGGAATGAAGTACTGGGGCCTTATCGCTATTGGTGTGATCGCGGCCTCCTGCAAAACGGCCGAGTAATTCCAGGTTGCATACGTGCCCATCGCAGGCCATAGGGTGCAATCCAAATAACAATACGCGGATCTTTTAAATGGGACTTCGTGCGCTGGCCTTATCGCTGACAGCGGCGGCCTTGGTGATCGTCATTTCCGAGGCGCATGCTGAAGATTCATGTCCGCTGAAGCGCGTTGCCGACCTTCACGCCGATTCGAGCACCGGAAACGTCATCATCACGGTGCAGCTGATGGGCCAGGACGCTCATCTAGTCGTCGACACGGGCTCGCCCATAAACATGATCGGTGCAGCCCTGGCGGAGAGACTTAAGCTGATCCCGCGCCGCACGAATGGCGAGGTGATCGACGCGGCGGGTCATTCGATCAACAGATTCGTGACTGTTCCGGAGATCGGCCTCAATGGCATGAGGGCCAGCCAAGTGCCGTTCCTGGTCACCAACGGGATGAGCGGGGAAAATGGGATCGACGGGGTTTTCGGCGCGAGCTTCCTAGAAGCCTATGATGTCGAACTCGATCTGGGCCATGACAAGATCGGCCTTTTCATACCGAATAACTGCGCGGCCGACCCGGTCTATTGGACTAAGGATTATGACGTCGTCCCCTTCCGGATCGACCAGTCGATGCACCCGTTCCTAGAGGCGACTCTTGACGGTCACAAGCTCATGGCGATGGTCGATACCGGCTCGGCGCGGACGATCCTCAGCCAGACATCGGCACGACGGGATTTCGACCTCGATCCAGCCAGCAGCGGCGCCAAGCCGGATGGAAATCTGAATACCGGCTCCGGGGCCCGGATACCTTTCTATAACCACCGCTTCGGCGAGCTCGACATCGGCGGTGCCGGCTTCCGCAATACCGAAATCGCCATCGCCCGTCAGCACGAAGACAGGACGGATTATAGAAGCACTCAGTTCCATGGTGATGCTGATACGAATGCGCTTACACAGATGACCATCGGTATCAATCACCTGCGCAAGATCCGCGCCTATTTCGGATTTAGCGCTCACAGGCTTTACGTTTCAGCCGCCAATGCCAGCTGAGCGGCATATGATGGGGTAGAGGGGAGGGGGCGCCGGCGGGCGAAAGCCAGTACCGCACCGGCAATTGGCGTGATGAGAGGTGACGATCGCATCAGACATCCCTCGTCGATCCGGCTTTTTATGGGTGACGCGGTGCCGGAGATCATGTGGCGGTCTTGTTTGTGCAGGCTTTTCTACGCGCCGCCGCCGGCGTCATGCCCTGCCCCTGGCAGCCCCTTCAGATGATCCCGGGCGCGGACATTTCACATGCCCGTAGCCATCGGTTCACCCTACAGCCGGGAAAAACACGGAGGCGAGAAAGCCCGCTTCCGTGCCGGGGAATGACAGGCGGGCTCCATGGTAATCCACGATGGCCGAAACCAGGCTTAATCCCAGGCCATTGCCGGCGACTTCGCGCTGCGAGGCAATGCGATAAAAGGGACGGGTAATTTTTTGAATTTCCGATGCTGGTATTCCTGGACCGTCATCGCCGACCTCGACAACGGCGCCGCCCTTTACCCGCTTTACGCCAACCGTGATCTTCGTACCCGGGGGCGTGTGATGGATCGCATTCTCGATGAGGTTGATGACCAACTGCAGGAGCAGTCGGCTTTCTCCGGCAATTTCCACGTTGGGTTCGATTTCGGCTGCCAGAGTCTGGCCGTAATCCTCCGCGGTCGGCGAGAAGTCTTCGACGAGGGTCGACAGCAGCGCCGACACGTCGACGGACGCGTTGGCATTGACATGCCCGGCCGCGATCTCGCCGATTTTAAGCAAGGCGTCGAAAGTGCCCAGGACCGTATCGATCTGCTCACTGGCATGTTCCAGCACGTTCTCACAGTCTTGCGGCCGACAGCCCCCTGACTTCGCACGTTCGATATCTTGTTTCAGGAGCGCCAGCGGCGCACGCAGATCGTGCGCAATATCACTGGAAATCTGTCGCACCCTGCCCATCAGCTCTTCGATCCGCTCCAGCATCAGATTGATGCTTTTGCCCAGATCGTCGAATTCGTCGCTGGCACCGCTGACGGTCGGCACTCGGGCTCGCATGTCTCCCGCCGCGATCGCACGGGCAGCTCCCCCGATGGCGCGCAGACGTGAAAGCAGTGTCGCGCTCGCCAGCAACCCAAATAGGATACCGACCGTGATCCAGATGGCGCCGCCGACCACGAAAGTCGTGATGATTGATTTTCTTAAAACATCGAGTTTTTCGCTCACCTCGCCGACCAGCAGGTAATAGCCGTTCGGCGTCCTGAACATGTACGACTGGAGCGGTTCCGATCTGCCCGGAAATGCCACCTCGACGGAGCCGATCCCGACCGGCATCGCGGCTATATTTCCCGATAGCTTGTTCGCAGCCCCATCTTCCAGCAGATAGACCGTCGGCCGCTCGCTATGCAGGCGCAGGTGGTTTTCGACGATACGTGCAAGATCGCGATAATCCCCCGCCTGCGCTTCATCCAATATTATGTTGAACTCTGTCTCGATTTCCTCGCGGTAGTCTTCGGAGGCATAACGCATCGCCGAATAATAGACGAAGGCAAACAAAATGGCGGGCGATATCGCGAACAAGGTCGCGAACAGCGCCGTCATCCGAAAGCCCCAAGTATGAAAAAAACTATTCATGCAAGGAGTAGCCGAAATTGCGCACGGTATGAATCAAATGAACGTCGAATCCCTTGTCGATCTTTGTGCGCAGCCGACTGAGATGCGATTCAACGATATTGGTCTGAGGATCGAAATCGTAATTCCAAACTTGCTCGATCAGCATTTTGCGGGTCACGACGTTCCCGGCATTTTCCATCAAGACGAGAAGGATCTGATATTCCCGTTGTTGCAGCGAGACCGCCTTGCCGCCGCGCGTGACAGTCCGCGCATATTTATCGAGTACCAGACCGCCGATTTCCAACCGCGAGTTGTCAGCCGCTTTGTGACGGCGCCCCAGGGCCTCTATCCGGGCGACAAATTCGGGCATTGAAAAAGGTTTGACCAGATAATCGTCAGCTCCGGCGTTTAAGCCGTCCACCCGGTCATCGATACCGCCCATCGTGGTCAACATAAGGATCGGGGTATCGATGTGGCGCACCCTCAGCATGGTGACCAACGTCAAACCGTCGACATCCGGTAACATGCGGTCGACGACAAGCGCCCCGAATCCGCGCTCCTGCGCGCGGGCAAATCCCTCCCGCCCGGTTCCGCTCCAATCAACGCTATGGCCCGCCGCCAACAGGCCTAGAACGAGATGCTCCACGGTCGCAATCTCGTCCTCGATGACCAAAACATGCACTGATATGCACCCAACCGAAAGCCTTACCGTGGGGCGCACGATGTGGTGTTTGAACGGCACTTGCAACACCGGAGTACTTTGCTTTTAGAAGGTTGGGAATTTGTAATATTCACGAAAAACGGCTGAAACCGGCCATTTTTCGCACAGGGAGCGTGCGTCGCGCCGGAACGAGCCGGAACCGCTACAGCAGGCAACGCATTCCAGCCGCATGCAATCCGATGGCGAACCGGGATGGCGATTTCGGCGCATTCAAGGAAGGCATGACCGATTGTTCGACACAAATCCTGCGTCGGGCCTTCTTGCTTGAGGCGACGGGCGAGCCGGGCCAAGCCAAGGCTTGTCGAACGTATTTTAGAGGGAGCACTGGCTTGGCTAGACCCTTGAGATTAGCGGTAACAGTAAATCAGCTAGCCTGGATTCAATTTTGAGCGATAAAATGCGTGGTGATTACGGTATTACGGCAGTCGGATCGAGCATGGAAAGGCTGGACCCAACCCGTGAAGAGTTAAGGCGCACGCTTCAAAGGCAGATCGCAGCCGCTACGGCTCTGATCGATGATGCCAAGGCTGCGATCGAGCAAGCACAAGAATTCTTGGCACTGATCGATAGCGTGGCCGATAGCTGACGCGTTTATCGGATTACGATCTGCACCTTGTGGGCGCAAACCGGTTGTTACAGGGAAGCGTTCCAAGCCGGGTATCCACGCCAAGTCGGCTTTTCAAACTGGTCCGCTACCCGGCAGTTGATTGCCGCGCGGCAGCGGAGTAGCGTCGCCGCCATGGACAACGACAACAGACATTCGAGCAGCCGGATCATTCGGCGAATTAGGTAGCCGGCTCTCTGGAAAAGGGGGCCGGGTCTCGACCGATTTCGTCCCTATATTCCGGAGCTTTCCATGTTGTCCGTCCCCATGACGGCGCCCTATGGCGCCACCGTCACCACCGCCTGTTTTTCCGTCGTTGCCGATGCCGAACCCGGCGTCATGCCGCGCGTCATCGCACTATTCGCCAAGCGCGGCCTGCTGCCCGATTACTGGTGCAGCCGGGTCAGCGGTGGCGAGTTGACCATCGACCTGCAGATCGACGCGATGGAACGGGACACGGCGGCCTATCTCGCCGCCTGTTTCCGCCAGATGCCGACCGTGCGGACGGTCCTGACCAGCGAGAAGAGCCGGCGTTAGCGGTCAAAATCGTGCGCTTGATAGCCAGTAGCGACGCGTTGGGATCGGCATTTACTATCAAAGCGACGAAGATTGCGGTCGAGAAGCCGCAGTAATCTGTATCGGAGGGGGACGCGATTAAGAGCGTCCCCCTCCACTACGGCGAATGTCCGCTCACAGGCGTTTGGAGACCGGCGGGGGAAGTGGCCGGCTTGGGTCGGCACCAGACCCACCTATACGATTTTAAAACATCAATTCGCGCAGCCATCCTACCGCGGTTTAGCCTCCCGCTCAGCTGTCTGAACATCGCCATAAAGTCCGGACCAATGCGTCGGGGTCCAGAACATACCTATGACAGGACACGCGCACTTGGTCTTTCACATTGCGGGATGCTGTAATTTTGGGCGCAGTTTGTGTCAAATCATCCTATGAGTTTTGCCACTCGGACAGTTCGACTGTCACGCCTTCCGGGCCGTCGAAGAAGATCAGTCTGCGATCATGAAACTCCAAGATCGTGTTCCGCGGCGCGAAACCAGCGGCGCTGAGCCGTTCCATCTCGGCGTCGAGATCTTCGACGGCAAAACACACATGGTTCATACCGACCTTGCTGAGATTGCGAATACTCGGGTCCGCCAGGGGGGCGGGGTGCAGATAGTGGAGCAGCTGAATTTCCGTCCGGGGAAACGCATTCTCCAGAACCAGTGTCACATGTTCTGCCTCGATGCCCGGCACGCCCATATAGCGGGCGAATTCATCACCCTTAATGACGACGCTTTTTGCTTGCTTGAAGCCCAGTATGCCGAAGAACATCGTGGCCTTCTCCAGATCTCGCACGACAAGCGTCAGGTGGTCGAAGTTCTTAACCATTGGTTCCCCCGTAAGCTGGCGTTTTCCATCGTCGATGTTGCGGCTTGAGACTGCTGCCAGATCGGACGCCTAGACAAATCGCTATCCGCCAAGTGGCCGCGTTTCTCTCCCACCATGTCCGTTATGAGGGAATGCCCCAAACGCACTGAAACGGCAACAACGGGTCGATTGCCGCACCTCTGAGCGCCGCATCGGATTCAGCCTGTCAAGGCATGGCATTCGCTAGTTTCGCCTGCCGCCGCCAATAGATCGAATGCTGCTATCGTCTCGCGAACACAACGGGAGGGGATCGTGCGTGCTGTGCCTTGGGTAGCATCCGTTTTCTTGACGGCACCAACCGTCTTGTCCGGTCGCTATGCATTCCACGAGCGTAATGCGCTCGCCCGGGTTTGTGCGGGGGGCAGCGATCAAAATCGCCAAACGATAATGAAGGAGCGACGCTGATAGATTTGATCGACCGAAATGACGCCGAAGCGGTCTCGGACGAGTACAAGCCGATCTTCAGCGCAGGATGTCCATGGCCGTAACCATGTCCGCTTCGGAGATCAAAAAAATTAGCTGCTGACTACCGGCTTGGGTCGAAACACGTCGCTCCCACGCCGGGTACCCTACGTATAATTTTCACCCCTAAACGATACCCGTCATCAAATGGGCGTCGCTGCTGTTCGGGAAGATGGCGTGGTCCAGCCGGTCGCGCGGAACCCGCAGATGGTCGGCCAGCACGGTCTTCAGGACCGATCGCAGGTCGGTCGTCGGCATCAGGTCGCGGCCTTGATAGAGCTTGCCTTCCGCCAGCCCCGGCCATGTGCCGCCCACGCGGCCGCCCTGCACGGCACCGCCGGCCAGCAGCGCGGCGGTTGCGGTGCCGTGGTCGGTGCCGCCGGTGCCGTTGACATGGGCGGTGCGGCCGAACTCGGTCGCGATCACGACGACGGTGTCCTTCCATGCCGGGCCTAACGCCGCGCGCAGCGATACCAGGCTGGCCGACAGACCGGTCAGCGCGCCGGCCAGCCTGCCTTTCGCCGCGCCTTGCCCGGCATGCGTATCCCAGCCCTGGGCGTCGAACACGGCGATGCGCGGTCCGTTCGGGTCGGCGAGCATCTTGCCGGCGGCCTCCGCCAGCATTCGTTGTGCCTGGGCCGGGCGGGCGGGGGCGGCGCCGTTGGCTGCCATGGCGGCCGCTTCGCCATCGTCCTTGGCCGTCCCGACGACCCGGTCGGCGGTTGCCGTCGCCTTGATGCCTTCGGCCAGTGCCGCCGACAACTTGGCGTCATCCCGATAAAGCGTCTGCACCAGCGACAGGAAGCCGCTGTCCGCCTCGGGCACGGTCGTCGGCGCCCAGGACGACACAGGGGCCGGGCCGCGCAGCACCAGCGGGATGCTCTGCCCCACGGCAAGCCCGATACGCCGGCTGTCGCCGCCCATTGCAGTCAGCGCCCGGTTCAGCCAGCCGCTGCCGGTGTTGCGCGGGGACAGGGTGCCGTTCTCCAGCATATCCTGCCCATCGAAATGCGACCGCTCGCGATAGGGTGAGGCGACGGCATGGATCGGCAGCAGGCCGCCCTCCTTGTACCAGGGGGCGATGTCCGCCAGCGCCGGATGCAGCCCGAAGAACCCGTTCAGGTCCAGCACGCCGTCGCTCTCGCCGGGTTTCGCCAGCGCGATCTGCCCGCGCAGACCGGCATAGGCGGGGTCGGCGTAAGGCACGACGACATTGATGCCGTCCATCGCGCCGCGCAGGATAATCAGCACGAACCTCTTATCGCTCGGCGCATCGGCCAATACGGCGCGCGGCAGGGCGGCGGACAGCGCCATGGCGCCGGTCCCAGCCAGGAAACCGCGCCGCCGCAACGGCTCCAAATGGAACGCCATCTTCATCTCCGCTGGAATTCGGGGCTGGCGATCAGCAATGCCAGCCCTTCCGCCGGGCTCGGCGCGTTGTCGATGTGAAACATCGTGCTGTCGGCGGCGACCGGTTGGATCGTGCCGCGCGCAACCTCGCGGGCATCGGCATGGCCGTCCAGTTTTTGGCCGACCGCCAGCGCCCAATCGATCCGCGTCATCATGGATTCGGGTGAAACCCAGCCGTCGGCGGTGTCAGGCCAGCCTGCCGGGGACGTGGCGTTGAACGGCACCTGGCCCATCTGCTTCAGCCCCATCAGCGTGCTCCCGCCCAGCTTGGGGTCGGTGACGGCGAAGGCGCGGCATGCGGACGTGACGAGATCGTTCGGTGTCCTGATCTTGGTCAGCGGCTGCGACCAGATCTGCGGCAGGCCGATCAACGCCAGGGACACGGCATGCAGGTCGCCGTCGGTCTTGCGGAACACCGCGGCAATCGTGTCGACGGCTGCCTGCGGTGGGTCGTCGGCGACAAAA
Source organism: Alphaproteobacteria bacterium (assembly GCA_965276835.1). GTDB lineage: Bacteria > Pseudomonadota > Alphaproteobacteria > BOG-932 > Roseiterribacteraceae > BOG-932. The sequence goes on along the minus strand of OZ255631.1, from coordinate 3,076,921 downwards.
TGCCGAACCAGCTTGGTCGCAATGTGGTTCGCCGTTGCCGGCCGCGATGCCAGGTCGTCGATCGCCGCCATGCCTTCGTCCTGCCCGTTATCGCGATAGGTGCGGCCGAGAACGATTTTGCTGCCGGGCTCATGGATCATCGGACGCCAGCGGAACGAGCCTGGATCCGGCTCGCTTTCGCGCGCGATCGACCAGCCGGTCAGCACCTTGGCGAATTCGGTGACATCGGTCTGGCTGTAACCGCCGTCGACGCCGACGGTGTGAAGCTCCAGCATCTCACGCGCCAGGTTTTCGTTTAGCCCGCGGTCGCGCGCCAGCCCGGCCCTGGAGTTGGGGCCGATCGACTGGGCATTGTCGAGATAGATCAGCATGGCCGGGTGCTGCGCGGCGGCGCGCAGCATGTCGCGGAAGCGGCCCACGACATGCGGCCGGATGGCTTCGTTCTCAAAGCCGATGGCCACCGGCACGACCACGCCGCGCTGGATCGAGACGGTGAAATGGTTCGACCAGAACTGCACCAGCCGTTCGCGGAACGGCGTCTCGCTTGCGGATGCCGCCAATGTCCGCTGCACCACCGCCGTTCGGAACGCCTCGCGCAGGGTTTTCGCGAACGCCTTCACGACATCGGGCTCGCCTTTATGCGCGCGCCTGGTCTCGAAAAGCGCCGCGAGTTGCTTGCCAGAAGGCGTGCCCGTCACGGCGGCCGGGTCCGGCTTCAATTGCGATTTCAGCCACGCGCGCGGATCGGGCGCGATGGCCGAAAGCTCGCCGGGCTTCGCGCCAAAGCCGAAGCGGTTGGCGGCAATCGTCGCTGCCCGAAGGTCGAGCATCATCCATCATCGGTTGTTGCGGTAATGCCCGTTACACGCGGGCATTACCCGGTCCCCTGCGTTAGCTGACTTTCATCGCCTTGAGCGCGGCCTTGCCGATGGCCTGTTTGGATGTGAGCATCGGCGCCCAGGGGTCGTCCGGCATCCGCGCCAGACGGCGGGCGATGGTCTCGACCGTGAAGTGGGCCGGCGACAGGTCGGGCGTCGCCTCTTCCCAGTTGAGCGGAGTCGCCACCGGCGCACCGGGCCGGGCGCGGGTGGAGTAGGGCGCGACGGCGGTCGATCCGCGATCGTTGCGGAAGAAATCGATGAAGATCTTGCCCGTGCGTTTGGCCTTGGTCATGACGGTGACATAGCGGTCGCTCTCCGCCGCGGTCGCATTGGCCACCGCGCGGGCGAACTCTTTCACCACCGGCCATTCATGGTCGCGCCTGATCGGGGCGACGACATGCAGCCCCTTGCCGCCGGTGGTCTTCAGGAAGCTTTCCAATCCCAGCCTCTCCAGCCGCTCCCGCATCGCCACCGCGGCTTCGATCACCCAGGTGAAGGCCACATCGGGGGCAGGGTCGAAATCGAAGATCAGCCGGTCCGGCTTCTCGACATCGTCGGCCTTGCAGCCCCAGGGGTGGATTTCCAGCACACCCATCTGGGCGAGCCCGATCAGCCCCTCGGCGTTGTCGATGGTCAGGTAGTCGCCGGTGCCTTCCTTTTCCTTGATCGTCACGCTGCCGATGCCGGCGGGCAGGGCGGTTTCGATATGCTTTTGATAGAAACAGGCCTTCGCCGTGCCGCCGGGGCAGCGGACGAAACTGATCGGCCGGCCGGTGATATGCGGCAGCATCCGGTCGGCGACCAGCGCCAGATATTCCGCCAGGCCGCGCTTGGTCAGGCCGGAATCGGCATCGAGCACACGCTCGGGATGACTGAGCGTCACCTTGGTCAGGGCTTTCTCGCCGATATCGCTCATCGTTGCAGCCTTCGCTTTGCCGGCATGACTTGCAGTCTTCGATATGGGTTTCTCGCGCTCGATCGTCACCTCCGTGGCCGGCTTATCTTCGCGCAGTCCCTTGAACGATGCATGGCGCAGCAGCCCATCGCCGGTCCAGGTCAGGAATTCGACCTCGCAGACCAGTTTCGGCTCAACCCAAACGACGTCACGGCCGGCGCCAGGCGGCCGCTTGTCGAAGGTGGGCGCAGTGCAACGAATTTTGTCCAGTGCGGTCACCACCGCCTTGGTCGAGGTGGCGTTGAACCCGGTGCCGACCCGCCCGGCATATCGCAGTGCCTTGCCCTGGTAATAGCCGAGCAGCAGCGAGCCCAGCCCTTTGCCGGCGACCGTCGATTTGGCGTAGCCGCCGATGACGAATTCCTGCCGCTCGATGCATTTGCTTTTGACCCAGCTGTCGGTCCGGCCCGACCGATAGGGCGCGTCGCTGCGTTTGGAGACGACGCCTTCCAGTGCCAGGGCGCAGGCCTGGGTGAAGACCTTGTCGCCCAGATTCTCGATATGGTCGCTATAGACGACGGCCTGGCGGCCCAATGAGGCGATCAGGGGCTGCAATGCGGCCTTCCGGTCGACCAGGGGCTGCCCGGTCAGGTCCTCGCCGTCGAGATAGAGCAGGTCGAACGCCTGGAACGACAGGCCATGGCGCGCTTCGCCGGCCAATGTCGCCTGCAACTTGCCGAAGTCGGTCACGCCGCTGTCGGTCATCACCACGATCTCGCCGTCGATCAGCGCGTTCCGGACCTTAAGTTTCTCCAGTGCTTCCGGAATGGGGGTGAACCGGTTGGTCCAGTCATGGCCGCGCCGGGTCAGAAGCTGGACCTTGCCATCGGCGATCCGCGCCAGGACGCGATAGCCGTCGAACTTGATCTCATGCAGCCAGTCCTTGCCGGCGGGCGGGCGGGCGACGCGGGTGGCCAGTTGCGGCGGCACGAAATCGGGCATCGCCTTCTTTCGTCCCTTTACCGGCTTCGGCTTAACGGCGGCCGGTTTGGCTTCGTCCTGCCGGTCGGCCGGCTTGTCGGAATGCCAGACCCGGTCATGTTCGCCGGCGATCTCGTCCATCGAACGTCCGGTGGTGACGCTGGTGATTGCGGTATCGGTCAGCGGCTTGCCGCCCTCGCGCACCTCGTCGTCACGTTCCTTGATCAGCAGCCAGTTGTGACGCTTCTCCCGCGCGTTGTCCCGCATGCGGACCAGGACCCAGTGGCCCTTTAGCCGTTCCCCGTGGAGGACGAATTTCAGTTCGCCCTGGGACAGGCCTTTTTTGGCATCGCCGACCGGTTCCCAGGTGCCGTGGTCCCACAGCATCACCGTGCCCCCGCCATACTGACCCTTGGGAATGGTGCCTTCGAAATCGCCGTAACCGACGGGGTGATCCTCGACCTCCACCGCCAACCGTTTGTCGTGCGGGTCGAGGCTGGGGCCCTTGGTGACAGCCCAGCTTTTGAGAACGCCGCCCAGCGCCAGGCGGAAGTCATAGTGCAGGCGGGTGGCCGCGTGTTTTTGCACGACGAAAAACCCTTCGCCCGCGACCTTGACCGGCTCGGCGCCCGACGGTTCCGCCGTAACGGTGAAGTCGCGCTTTTCCCGGTAACGGGTCAGCGCCTTCTGGGCGGCGGATTGGCGGGCCATCGGCCTTACGCGCGCTTCCTAGGGGCGGTTTTTGCCGCCGGTTTATGCGCTGCCGGTTTCTTGGCCGGCGCGCTGCGCTTGGCCGGCGCCGCATCGCTGCCCAGGCTCTTCTTCAGCGCGTCCATCAGGTTGGTGACCTTGCCGCGCGGAACCTCCTCCTCGATTTCCGGCAACGGCTTGTCGGCCAGTTTGGCCTCAACCAGTTCCTTGACCGCCGCCTCGTACTGGTCGCTGAATTTCGACATATCCAAGGCCGCGGTCTTCTTCTTGATCAGCATCTTGGCCATATCCAGCTGATCGTCGTCGATCTCGACCTTGTCGATCTCGTCGAAATAGGGCGCGGCCTTCCGGATCTCATCGCCATAGCGCAGCGTGTCCAAGATCATGCCTTTGCCGCAGGCGCGGATCGCGGCCAGATGCTCCTTGCCGCCGAACACGATTTCACCCATCGCGGCGACGTCGGCCGCCTTCATCGCGTCGCGCACGGTGGCAAAGGCAGGCAAGGAAGGCTTGTCGTCCGGCACGATGTAATAGGGGCGGTCGTAATAGATCGGGTCGATATCGTCGATCGCGACAAACTGGCTGATATCGATCGTGTTTTTCGACGGCAGGCGCAGCTGCTTCAGCTCCTCCGGGTCGATCTCGATATAATGGTCTTTCTTATACTCATAGCCCTTGACGATATCGGACCGGTCGACCGGCCCCTTGTCGGGCACGATCAGCTGCTGGCGCACGCGCTGTCCGCTCTTCTTGTCGATCTGGTGAAAGGCGATCTGCTGCGCCGCGTTGAACGCGGGATAGATGCGGATCGCGAACGAGACGAGGGACAGGCGGAAATGTCCTGTCCAATAGGGGCGTGGTGGCATGGCTTGTTTCCTTCCGACGACTCCCAAACCGGCCAGCCTCATCGCGGTTCCGAATCGGCCGGCGTTCCCCTTTCGTACAGAAACAAAGCATGGCATGCTTGGCTATGACTTTGACCCCGGAAATCTATGACGAGGCGCGGATCGCCGCGCGGCTGTGCCGGGGCGTGCGCCGGCTACTGTGGTCGCAGCGTTATGCGACCTTGACGGAATTTCCGCTGGCCAATGGACGGCGGGCCGATGTGTTCGGCGTGACCGACGGCTGCGATATCGTAATCGTCGAGGTCAAAAGCTCGATCGTCGATTTTCGCACCGACCAGAAATGGCCGGAATATCGCGCGTTTTGCGATGCGTTCTATTTCGCGGTGGGCGAGGATTTCCCGCACGAACTGATCCCCGACCATTGCGGGCTGATCGTCGGCGATGCGTTCGGCGCGGCGGTGGTCAGGCCGTCTGGTATCGAGAAACTGGCGGGGGCGCGGCGCAAAAGCCTGATCCACAGTTTCGGGCAATTGGCGGCGGGGCGTTTGCACCGGCTGGAAGACCCGATGCTGGGGAGCACGGTTTAAACCTAATCTTTACCAGACAGCCTCGCCCGTGGCGTCGAAACTGTGCGGATAGATGAAGCCGTAGGCGGCATAGATCTTGCCATAAGCATGCGCGGGCGCATTGAAGAAGCGGAGCTGGCTCCAGTCGTTATCGGGCGACATGTCCACCACCGCCGTCGAATCGTGGACGATGCGCCGCGTCGGGTCGTCCTTACCCCAATTGGCATGCGTGACCAGGATTTCGCGCGGTCCGACGATTTTCTTCACGATGCCGACATGGCCGAGAGGCAGTTGCGGCGTCGAACGCAGCACCAGAATCGCGCCGGCCTTCGGCGTATCGCCGCGCGGATAGACGCCGGCGGCGGCATTCCACCAGGCCCAGGCGTCGCCGTGCAGATGAACGCCGGTAAAATCCCGGGCGAACAGCACGCATTGCGTCGGCGGCGGCAGCGCGCCGGTATGAAACGCGGCGGGCGTGAGGTTCGAATGCACGGGGCGCGACGAAACCGGTTCGTCCGCGCATGCGGTCAACGACAAAGCCGCCGCGAAGCTGATCCATAATCTCCACATGATCCCGAATCTAACTGATTCGAAACATAAAATGGAAGTGGCTTTGTGCGAAAATTGTAGGGGAACTTCGCACGGGCTCCGGTGGTTCGTTCAGCAACTACAGAATTCGGCTGCGTTAACCTCGCGAAAGAAGCAAAATGATTTACGATATTGTCGGCATTATCACGCTGTTGCTGGTGATCTGGGCGCTGATCGGCATCCTTCAGAGCAGCGCCTCGCCCATCGAAAAGCTGATCTGGGTCATCATCATTCTGGTACTCCCGCTGGTCGGCTTTGTGTTGTGGTACCTGATCGGGCCGGGCTCGAAAGCCTTCCCGCTCCGCCGCCGTTAGTTATCCTCGTCGGGAACGCCATAGCGTTCCTGATAGCGCCGGAACCAGGGCCGGTTTTCCGCGATCTGCGCGGCGTCCATCGGGGTATATCGGTGGGCGCCGTGCTTATGTTTCGGCTTGAACGCCAGATAGTTGCGGATACGATCGGCCGCCGCGTCGTCGAATTCCATGTCGAAGGCGCGATAGATCTTGCCGATCGCCGCCACCGGATCGGTCATCAGATCCTGATAGCGTGAATCGACGATCTGGCCGGGCGGCACCACGCCGCGGTCGCGCTCGTCGGTGACATGATCCAGCAAATTCGCCGTCATCTCGCCGACCATCAGGTTCTCGAACACCGGCGCGTCGAAATCCTTGTCGCTGCGCTGCCAATAAAAGGCGCGCAGCAGGTTGGCGACCGACGACATGATGCGCAGCGGGTCGCGGTGGGTCTGGATGATGCAGGCGTCCGGATAGTGCTTCATCAGGGCCGGCAGGTGCGTCAGGTGGTATGTCGCGGACTTGCCGAACCAGCGCCGGCCCGGCTGCTTCCATTGCAGGGCCTGCAAAATCCGCTTGTGATACTTGTAGACGATGTCGGCGTCCGTCCGGTTCACATAGGCGTGATAAGTCGGGATTTGATAGAACGACATGATCGAATCGCTGACGAAGGTGAAGCTCCACAGCGACGAATCCTCCGCCGGCAGGTGACCTGCCACTTCGTGCATCGTCAGGATTTCCGGCGTGATCCGGGTCCATTGGCTGGCAACGCCATGGCCGGCTTCCTGCGCCTGTCTGTCGGTGCCGCCTGAGATCGCGGAATCGACCGGGAAATAGGCCTCCCAGAATAACGGCGTCCGCAGCTTCGGGTCCTGGTGCAGCAGTTCCTGCAGGATCGACGTGCCGCTGCGGCCCAGGCCGGCGATGAAGATCGGCTTCTCGACGGGCGTGTCGAGAATTTCCGGGTGCTGTTTCAGCAATTCGGTCAGCTTCAGCCGCGTGCGCAGCCACAGCAGCAGCTCGCTGCGCGTCGCCAGCCGGCCGGTCAAGGTCAGCTCCGCCTCATCCTCCAGCGATCGCAGCAGGACGGCGAAGGGCTCACGCCAATCGTCCCCGCCGAAATCGGTGAGCCCGGTCAGGCGGCGGGCGCCGTCCAGCAGCGAGGCGGAATCCAGCGGAACCATCTCGCGCAGCATGCCCGCGCCGGCCCACATGCGGCCCTCTTCATTCAGTTTCTCGACCCATTCGGGCCGCCCCAGCGGCTTCTGCGGATCGACCAGTGTTTGCGCCATTCCCCGACCTTGTTGGTTAGTGCCCATATCGCCGCAGAACGGCGTCCCGCCGTTTCGCGATCGTCCCGCGCCGCTCGTCCGCCGTGACCCATGCCGTGTCCGCAGGTAAATATCTGCGCAGTTCGGCCGCTTTCACCACCCGCGCGGCGGGGGCGGGGTAGCTCTTGGTGAAATACCATCGCACCAGGGCAACGCCCTTCAGATTGCCGACCGGGTCCAGCCAGTTGGCGACGCCGGGGTCTTCGGCGGCAATCACGATCCGCGCCTTGCCGTCGCCGTCGAACACGGTCTGGTGCCCGTTCAGGCTGCTGTGACGGTCGGTGAAGTCCGTCACCTGCCACCAGACGTCGCCCAGATGGATGTTCCAGTATCGCGCGTCGGGCCGGTCGATCTCGACGATCATCACCTCGCCGGGCTGCAGGTCATAGACGGCGGGCACATAGCCGGCGGACGGGTTGGAGGCGTGCTCGTCCTTGCTGGTGTCGACCAGCAGGAACCGGTTGGCGCCGACCGCCGCCAGCACCTGCTCGGTCAACCCGCCGGAGAAAGTCTTGTGGCAGAAATGCATGAGCCGCGACGCGGCACCCAGCCGCCGGATGATTTCGGGCTCGTCGAGCTGCGTCGGTTGCGCCGTGGTATCGACAGCCTCGATTCGCAAAGCCGCGGGGGTCTCGCGCGACCAATCGTAGAAGGCTTCGCGGACGATGATCGTGTTGTTGCCGGACGTTGGATCGGTCTCGATCCAGTTCGGATGGCCGTCGACAGGCTGCGGCCCGACGATAATCTCCAGGCTGCCGTCCACCCCGCGCTGGAACGTGTCGAAGTCATACGTCTTCATCAGCTTCAGGTCCGGGTCGCCGAAGAAGCCGCGGATGGTCTGCGCCTCAAGGAAATGCGAGCCGCCGCGCGTGCCGGAAATCCTGAAGGTCCGGGCGCCGCCGACGAAGGCGTAGCGATAGAGGAAGTCGGCGTTCGGCAGGATCAAAGTATAGACGTTGGGTTCGAATACCGTGCCGGTGAAGAAGGTGGGGTGCGATTGCCGGGGCGCCATGACCAGGTTGAAGGCAAAGGCCTGGGCCTGCATCACCCAATAATGCGCCCGCGCCTGGGCAGCAGGGTCAGCAGCCAGTTCCGACCCATAGAGCGCCTGGCGCAGGCGCTCCAGTTCAGCCTGATAGCCGGCCCACGCCGCCTGCATCGCGGTTGAGATATGGATCCCCGAAGTCATCTATTGATGCGCCGCGACAACCTCGATCTCGACCAGCATTCCCGGCCCGACCAGCGAGGACACCTGCACTGTCGTGCGCGAAGGCTTGTTCGGCTGGTCCTTGGTGCCGAAGAACTGGCTGTAGCCCTCCATCATGCCGGCGAAATCCATCTTGCCGTCCTTGGCCGGGTCGCCGACCAGATAGACACGCATCGACACCACATCGCCCATGGTCAGCTTCTGTTCGGCCAGAACGCCCTTGATGGCGTTCAGCGCGCCGACGGTCTGGGTTTTGGTGTCGCCATAGGATTCGACGCTGCCCTTGGGCGCGTTCGGGTTGACGACCGGGGCGGGCATGCCGCTGACATAATAGGTCGTGGTACCCGCAGGGACGGCGACCACCGAGGCGATGGGGAAATCGCCCTTATAGGTGCGGGCGATGTCGGCGGCGTGAAGCGCCGGCGCGGTCAGCAGTACACCGATGGCGGCCGCCATAGTCGCATAATGTGATTTCATCGTTCCCCCCGTTTCAACCCGCGAGCAGCGCCTTGATCGGCCGCTTCATGATAAAGGCCAGAACGCCGCCCATTGCGGCGATGCCGGCATGCATGCCCCAGAAGGCGGCGGGCGACATGGTTTCATAAAGCCCGCCGATCCATCCGACCAGAAAGTCGCCCAGGAACAGCGACAGGAAGATCGCCCCCATCAAGGTCGCCCGCACCTGCGGCGGCGCGGTGCGCGAGACGAATCCCAGCAGCGGCGGCCAATAATATAGGAACGCAATCCCCAGCAAGACGTCATAGGCGACGGGCGCCAGGATCGGAATCCTGCCGCCGACGAGGCAGGCCGCAACCAGCAGCAGGTTCGCCAGGGCGGCGATCCACGCGCCGGTCCCGATCTTGCCCAAATCGTTCGGCTCCGTTCCCCGCGACAGCTGCCAGCGCCACAGGCCAAGAAGGATCGGCACCATAACGATGCTGACCAGGCTGTCGAGCGACGCGAACCACGCGACCGGCACATGGAAACCCAGCACGTCCATGTTCACCGCCTGATCGATCCAGATCAGGTTGATATTGGTGTTCTGGTAATAGGCGATCGTCTGGAAGATGGTCAGCCCCGCCATGATCGCGATGGCAAGGACAGCGCGCCACTCAGCCCGGCTGAGCGTGACTGGCGGGCGCGGCTCGCCTTTGGACCGGCGGTCCACCGGATATCGTCGATAGCCGGCCAGATAGGTCATCAGCCCGGCGATCATCAGGATACCCGCAAGTCCGAAACCAGCGTGCCAGCCATAAATCTGCGCCAGCAGCCCGCACAGCAACGGGCCGGCGACCGATCCGACATTGATGCCCATCGAGAAGATGGTAAAGGCGCGCGTCCGCCCCTCGGCATCGCCCTCGGCGTAAAGCGCTCCGACCTGGGTTGAGATATTGCCCTTCAGCAGGCCGCACCCGGCGATCAGCAGCACCAGCGCCAGCAAGAACGATTGATCGAACGCCATCGCCAGATGCCCCGCGCTCATCAGGCTGGCGCCCAGCATGACGGCGCGTCGCTGCCCCAGCCAGCGGTCGGCGACGATGCCGCCGAAGACGGGGGTGAAATAGACGAAGGCGGTGTAAAGCCCGACGATCTGCGAGGCGAGCGCGATCGGGCTCAAATGCCCGAACACCGTCTCCAGCCCGCCGCGGAATTCGGTAAAGCCCGCGATATGTTCGACATGGCCGGACAGCAGCAACGACTGCGTGAGGTACAGCGGCAAAAGCGCCGTCATTCCGTAAAACGAGAACCGCTCCCACGCTTCGGTGAAGGCGAGATAGCCAAGTGCGCGCGGCTCGCCGAAAAAGGCGCCCTGGCGGGCAGGTGCGGTGATGGCGTCTGCGGTCATGATCCCTCGTCCGACGACCCTAAGGTTGGGCGGTTGGTTTGACCACGAACAATTTTGATTGCGAGGCGAAATCCGAAATCCCCCTCACCATCCCACCGCTACGCGGCGGTCTGAATTTTAATGCAGAGCGCGCAGAGGTCTCGCCGAGTACGCGGAGTAAAATCGCTTGTCTGCGCCTTCCGCGTGTTCTCCGCGACCTCCGCGTTAAGATCGGAGGGTCATCCTGCCGCCGGCCCCAAACGCCAAGGGCGGCTCCCCGTCACCGGAGAGCCGCCCTCAGTTTAGACGCGATGAAAGCCGATGCTTACCAGACCGTCGCCAGGTTCTTGCGCAGGGCGGCAGCGGAGCCGGCCGGCAGCGGCGCGGCGTTCTCTTCCTTGTCCGCCGCGATCACCGAACCGTTGAAGGTCAGGCCGCCATAGGCGCCCGTGGCCGAGGTCCACACGACGATGTCGCCGCCGTGCAGGGTGGTGTCACCTTCCGCGCCGCCCGACAGGGTGGCGACGGTGATGCCGGCATTGCCGCCGATCTTGAAGTTACCGCTTTCGATACCCTTCAAGGCAGCTTCGCTGTTGATGATGAACACAAGCTGGGCCTGCTCCAACCCGGCCTGCAGGCCGAACGACGCCGAGCCCATCCCATAGAATTTGGGCTCGCTCCAGCCATGGCCGTTGCGGACCAGCAGCACGCCGTCGCCGCCTTCGGCGCCGAAGATAAAGCCGCCCTTGACCAGCTTGGGCACGATGTAAACGGCGCGCGCATTCTGGATCGCGGTGCGTGCGATGTTAAAGGACGGGTCATGCTTCAGGTTGGTGACAGTCACATCGGCGTCGCGGAGCAATTCCACGCGGTCGGATGCGGCATTGGCGGGGAAGGAAGCCGCACCAGCGGCCAAAGCCAGGGCCACGGCCAGCCCGGAAAGATAAGTTTTCATAACGGCATTCTCCGAAAATAGGGACGCCAGCCCAACCGCAGCCGAAACGAAAGGTTCCACAAATTCAGGATGTGGCAGATGAAGGTTGTTGTTGGCCTGTGCCTAAAAACCCTCCGCAGGGCAGCGCGAAACGGAAAATTCCGACTTGCCCCCATTCGGGCTAGTAAGGATGGCATCGGAACTGGCCGATTTTAATCGGCTAATGAATGTTATCGTTCGCGTTCTATCGATCGGAGTGAATCCCGGATGGCAAATAAGAATGACCGTGCATTTGGTGAGCGCCGCCTTCCGGCGATTACCCGCGATCGCAGCAGACTGTTAACGCCCAGGCTGCTGACGGTCGCGCTTGGTCTGGCATTTTCCAGCAGCCTCGCGCCTGGACTTGTCGACGCGTCAGCATCCGAAGGGCGCCTTGCGGACAATTCATGCGATCGCGGTGTCGGGCCGGGCGCGATCCCCGCGACGTATTTCGGGCTCACGGTAAATCATAACGAATCTGTTCCTTTTCCGACAGAATTGGGGTTCGGCTCCATTCGCAGCTGGGATGCCGCCAGGGTTTCGTGGAGTGACATCAATACTGCTTCGGACCTCTACGATTGGTCGGGTTTCGATGCGTGGATGGACTACGGCTCGCGCCACGGTCTCGACGTTGTTTACACATTCGGCCGCACCCCGCTTTGGGCATCTTCGAAGCCGGCCGCGCCTTCGGGCTTTGGCCCCGGGCAATGCGCGCCGCCCGTCAACATGTCGGATTGGGACAATTTCGTAACGGCGGTGGTCCATCGTGCCGCGGGCCGTATCAAATATTGGGAGCTTTGGAACGAACCACAGGATCAGACAGAATATTGCGGCACCAGTTCACAAATGGTGGCCATGGCCCAGCACGCTTACGGAATTATCAAGTCCGCCAACACGGATTTTCAGGTCATTACGCCGGCGACGCTATACGACAATGGGGCCGGTCCAAAGTGGCTCGATTCCTATTTGGCGGATGGCGGCACGCGTTACACGGATATCGTGAGTTTTCATGGTTATCTTCTGGGCCCAGCCGAGAACCACCTTCAAGTCATTCAGGAATACCGGACGATAACGAGCAAATACGGCCTCCAGACCAAGCCGCTTTGGAACACGGAAAGCGATTGGGGAGATGTCCAGGGCGTGGAAAACCAAGCGGCATATCTCGCGAAATACTACCTTTTACAATGGCATGAAGGATTGGAGCGTTTCTATTGGTATGCGTATGACAATGACCGTTACGGCACTTTGTACTCTAACGGGACGCTCACCAAGGCGGGTATCGCTTATCAGCAGGTTTTCAACTGGATGGTCGGTGCGACGCAAGACCAATCCTGCGCCAAGGACGCCGATTCGACCTGGGTTTGCGGCTTCACGCGTTCGGGTGGATACCAGGCCTTAGCCGTCTGGAATTCGACAAAGAGCGCGACCTACACGCCCGCGCCGCAATATAAGCAGTATCGCGATTTGGCCGGCGCTTTGCACTCCATTTCCGGGCCAATAACGATCGGCAATGCCCCCGTGTTGCTGGAGACAAATGACCGTCATTGTAACTGAAAGCGTGGATTATCGGTCCGCGGGTTAACGCACGACCGGCCATAAATGGGCCGGAAAGCGAGGCACTCTCGTTACCAAGTCAGGTGTGGGTTGCAAGCGCCGCTTGAACCGGGGACATTCCCATGGTTGCCCTGCGCCGAAAGCCGGCTTCAGTGCGCAGTTTGCGAGGGTGCGGCGTTCAGGGCCCTCAGACATTAAACCGGAAGTGCATGACGTCGCCGTTCTGATTTCAACGCAGAGTGCGCAGAGAACCCGCCGAGGCCGCTGAAGAAGAACACTTTATCTCCGCGACCTCGGCGTATCCTCCGCGACCTCCGCGGCAAAATTTGGGTTCACCCCGGCGCCGGCAATTCCAAATGAAAGAACCGGTTGAAATCGCTCGCTACATAATTCCCGAACGCGCCGCCTTCCACGAAGCCGAACCGCGCATAGAGCAGGGTCGCGGGTTCGAAGGCCGGCCCTGATCCGGTTTCCAGGCTGACGGCATGATAGCCGCGCTGCCCCGCCACGCCCAGCATGTGTTGCAGCAGCGCGGCGGCCACGCCTTTTCGCAAATGCCCCCGCGCGGTACGCATCGACTTGATCTCGCCCTGCCACTCGGAGAGTTCCCGCAGCGCGCCGCAGCCGAGCAGCACCTCACCCTCCCACGCGGCGAAGAACGTGATATCCGGCCGCTTCAGGCCGGACAGGTCCAGCGCATACGAGTTTTCGGGCGGCGAAAGGGCGTGCAGGCTTTCCAGGTGAAAGCGGAGGAGGTCGATGACGCGTGGGTCGTCGAGATGGCCGGGCGAGATGAACATGGATAAGAATTATTCCTTTATCGGCCGCCGACCAATAAATTGTCCTCGCAATCCCGTTCGACGGGGACGGGACCCGCCCGCCGAAGCCTTGGCGAAGGCGGGAGGGAGTTTCAAGGGAGGGAGCACATGATCGTGAACCGACATCTGAATCTCGCCGCGGCCGCTCTGCTGATCGCGCTCGGCGGGGCGGCGAAGGCCGACATCCTTACCGCCGGGCCGGTCTATGCCGGCACCGCGCAGTCCGGCGGACGGGTATTTTGCTGGCTCTTCAACACGGGCACCGGCAGCGTAACGATTCCAACACGGCAAATCTTCAACAGCCTCAAGGGCTCCGTTGCGCTGGTCAGCGACACGTGCGGCGTTTCACTGGCGCCAGGGCGATCTTGCGGCTATTTCGCGAACGCCGGCACCGGCACCTACACATGCCGGGCGATCACCGAGGGCGTCGAGCCGATGATCAGCGGCACCCTGCAAATCTATACCGCGGTCTCAACCGACCAGCTTCTGCTGACGGTTCCGATGAGCAGGTGAGGCGGGAGCGGCAGCGCTCGGCGCCGATGATTCAATGTTAAGGCTAGAAACTATTCCTTTTCTATACCTTTTGACCATATTATAGCCGAATGGAGTTCGAATTCGATCCAGCCAAAAGCGCCGCGAACAAGGCTAAACACGGGGTCGATTTCGAGGAGGCGCAGGCCCTTTGGCTGGACTTACGCCGGCTCGAAATCCCCGCGCGGCAAATGGACGAGCCAAGGTTTCTGGTGATCGGTTCGATCGATGACAAATATTGGTCTGCAGTCGTGACCTATCGCGACGATGTTATCCGCCTGATTTCGGTTCGGCGTTCACGTGACGAGGAGATCGCTCTTTATGAAAGCCTCTGAATTCGACGCGCGCTTCGACGAGGGCGAGGACGTGACCGCCTTGCTGGATATAAAGAAGGCCCGCCGGCCGGGCCTGGAGGCGCGCCGCGTCAATGTCGATTTTCCGTCCTGGATGATCGACTCGCTGGACCGGGAGGCCGAAAGGCTCGGCGTAACCCGGCAGGCGCTTATCAAGCTGTGGCTGGCAGACAAGCTCGACCATTTGGATGCGGCTTAGCTGAACTGCTTATGTGGCTGAGTGACCCAGTGAGTAAACCGTCACAGTAATTCAGACATCTTAGGGGGCAAATCGTGCGTCGTGCGATCCTCGCAGCCGTTGTCTTCAGTTTCTTTTCAGCCGCTTCGTATGCGGCTGAGCCTGTGTTCGAAGTCAATGATGGCGGCGCCATCAAGATCGTCAAGCTGATCCGATGGGTTGCTAAGATCGACGATCTGGCGGGAGCATCCGATACGCTTCCTCGGGCGTTGGGTCTGCCGGCGTCCAACGAGGTCTATTTTGCGGACATCAACGGAAAGAAGGTTAAAGATTGGACCTCCGTGCTGCGCAACGCCCCTGTTTGGCCGGGAGCCAAGTCAACTCTCGACTATACAGTGTTCGAACCGGATGGACCGGCAGGTAGCTGGCGGGCCGATATTGCGTTTTATCTTGAACCGTCTGAAGTTTGCATACATCTGCAGGATCTAGAGGCTGCCCTCGGAGCACCAACCGCCACAGGCCTAGTCACTGACGGTGGCGGCGCGACGCATGGTTGGCAACTCCGACAAGCGCCGTGGAGAACGGTTCTGTGGGGGTATTTCGGCCGGCTGGAGACGGGGTGCGATTCCCATCTAAAGTTGATCGAGTATCCTGCAAATGCACCCTATCCGCCGTTTTAATGGGACATTCGAAGGCTAAGCTTACGCCACAGCCGGGAATTCCAAATGGAAGAACTGGTTGAAGTCGCTCGCCGTATAGTCCCCGAACGCGCCGCCCTTCACGAAGCCGAACCGCGCATAAAACGCGATCGCGGGTTCGGCGCACGGTCTCTCTACGCCATACTCGGTGTATCCGGTTGGACTACCCCGGCGCGGACCGGTAGCCGCGCGATCTCCGGCCCTGCCCTTTCCTCTGCAATGCGGATTTCCCAGGCGCTTTGTAAGTTTAGAGCGTTTTGCGATCTGACGGATTGGGAAGTTTAGGATTCCCGAATGGCGCTTGTTCTGATTCAACATGCTGGCTGGAAGGAGGCCAGCATGAATGACGCGAGCATATTCTCAGGATTTGCGTGATCGTGTGCTTTGCGCGGTCGAGGACGAAGGTCTTTCGCGCCGTGAAGCGGCCCGTAACTTTCGGATCAGTGAGACGGCGGCGATCCGCTGGGTTGAGGCGGCGCGATCTGGCCGTCGCACAGCGCTGTCACAAGGAGGAGACCGGCGCTCCCGGCTTCCGGCGCATGCCGAATGGCTGCTGGCGCTGATCGCGGCCGAGCCGGACTTGACGCTGATGGCCGTAGCCGAGCGGCTGATGACGACGCACGCGGTCAAGGCCGATGCCGGGATGCTGAGCCGGTTCTTCAACGGTCACGGGATCAGTTTTAAAAAAAAGCGTTCACGCCGATGAGCAGAACCGGCCTGACGTGGCTGTTGCCCGTCAAGCCTGGCGCGTCGATCAGGCTAACCTTGCCGCCCATCGCCTGATCTTTCTCGATGAGACCGGCGCCACCACGAACATGGTTCGCACCTATGGTCGGGCGCCGCGCGGGCAGCGGGTCAAAGGCTATGCGCCGCATGGCCACTGGAAGGTGACGACCTTTGTCGCGGGTCTTTGCAAGGACGGATGGGTCGCTCCCTTCGTCATAGACCAGCCGATGAACCGCGCCATCTTTACGCAGTATGTCGAACGCGTTCTCCTACCCGAGATCAGAGCCGGCGACATCGTCATTCTCGACAATCTGTCCAGCCACAAAGGGGAAAAGGCGGCCGGCCTGATCACCGAGCGTGGTGCCAAACTCCTCTTCCTGCCGCCCTACAGCCCAGACCTCAATCCAATCGAGATGGCCTTCGCAAAGCTTAAGACATTGCTGCGAAAAGCAGCAGAGCGATCCAAAGAAGCCCTCTGGAATCGCATCGGCGCTCTTCTCGATGCTTTCTCAACTGAGGAATGCCAAAACTATATCAAGCACGCAGGGTACAAACCCGTATGATCACAAAATGCTCTAGCCAGAATTGCGGATCGGTGCCGAACCAGTGACCGAGGCGCAAGGCGGCGTCGCCGGTCACGGCGCGCTTGCCTGCGATAATCTGGCTGATCCGGTTCGGCGGCACGTCGATTTGCCGTGCGAATTCGGTTGGCGTAACGCCCAGTTCCTCCAACTCATCCTTGAGGACAGCGCCGGGATGAACAGCTCTCTTAAACATAGTCCAATCCGCTACGACACTTGATGCATTAAGCGTCAGTTTATGCGCAGCGTCTCAAACATTAAATCTGAAGTGCATGACGTCCCCGTCCTGCACGACATATTCCTTGCCCTCCGAGCGCAGCTTGCCCGCGTCTTTCGCGCCCTGTTCGCCGCCGCAGGCGACGAAATCGTCATAGGAAATCGTCTCGGCGCGGATGAAGCCGCGTTCGAAGTCGCCGTGGATCACGCCGGCGGCTTCAGGACCCTTTGCATTACGTCGCACGGTCCAGGCGCGGGCCTCCTTGGGGCCGACGGTGAAGTATGTGATGAGGTCCAGCAGGCTGTATCCGGCGCGGATCACCTTGTTGAGGCCCGGCTGGTCCAGGCCCAGCGTTTCCAGGAATTCCGCCTGCTCGGCGGCGGCCAACTGGGCGATCTCGGATTCGATGGCGGCGGAGATGACGACCGATCCGGCGCCCTCCGCCTTGGCGCGGGCGGCGACCTGTTCGGTCATCGCGTTGCCGGTCGCGGCGTCGTCTTCGCTGACATTGCAGATATAGAGGACCGGCTTGCCGGTCAGCAGCGCCAATTGCTTGAAGATCGGCTTTTCGTCGGCGGTGAGCGGGACGGAACGGGCAGGCTTGCCGGCTTGCAGCGCCGCAAGGGTCTTTTCCAGGATCGGCAGTTGCGCCTTGGCCTCGACGTCGCCGCCCTTGGCCTTCTTGCCGGCGGTGGTGACGCGGCGCTCCAGCCCGTCCATGTCCGCGAGCATCAGCTCTGTCTCGACGGTCTCGGCGTCGCGCAGCGGGTCGACGGAACCCTCGACATGGGTGATGTCGCTGCTTTCGAAACAGCGCAGGACATACAGAACCGCGTCGACTTCGCGGATATGGGCCAGGAACTGGTTGCCCAGCCCTTCGCCCTTCGACGCGCCGCGCACCAGGCCGGCGATGTCCACGAATTCAAGCTGTGTGGGAATGATGGTCGCGGATTTGCCGATCTTCGCCAGCGTGTCCAGGCGCGGGTCGGGCACCGCGACGCGGCCGACATTGGGCTCGATCGTGCAGAACGGATAATTGGCGGCCTGTGCCGCCTGGGTCGCGGTCAGGGCATTGAACAGGGTCGACTTGCCGACATTGGGCAGGCCGACGATACCGCATTGGAAGCCCATCAGTTCGCCTCTTTCGGTGTTTTATCGACCTTCGTCCCCGAAGGCCGTTGCGGCGTCAGCCTGGCCGCGACTTTGGTCATGAACAACTCGCCCTGGCCGTCCACCATCAGGCCGATCTCGTCGGCGATGGCGTCCAGCATCGGGTCCAGCCAGTCCTTGTCCGCCTTGGCGAAGGCATGGAGCACGTAACCATGGACCAGTTCTTTATGGCCGGGATGGCCGATGCCGATGCGCACGCGCCAGAAAGAGGGCCCGATGGCGCCGTCGATCGAGCGGATGCCGTTATGACCGGCGGCGCCGCCGCCAAGCTTCGCCTTCATTTTGCCGGGCGCGATGTCGAGCTCGTCATAGAGCACGATGATGCGGTTGGGCGGCACCTTATAGAACTGCGCCGCCTCCGCCACCGCGTCGCCGGAGCGGTTCATGAAGGTCGTGGGTTTCAGCGCCAGGATTTTCTTGCCCGCGATGCGGCCCTCGACGGTCATGCCCTTGAAGCGGGACTTGGCCGTGCCGAACCCATGGCGCTCCGCAATACGCTGGAGCGCCATGAATCCGACATTGTGCCGGTGCTGGGCAAATTCGGGCCCGGGGTTGCCGAGCCCGACCAGTATCGCGTCCAAGACTGAGCGCCCGGGCCGCGCTGCCGGTGCTTAGGCTTCCTTGGCGGCCGCGGCTGCGGCCGAAGCAGCTTCGGAGGCCGCGGTTTCGGCTTCTTCCGCCTCGGCGTCGGCGCTCTTCAGGCCGGACGGCGCGACGATGGTCGCGATGGTGAAATCGCGATCGTCGATCGACGGCTTCACATTGGGCGGCAGCTTGACGTGGCTGATATGGATCGAATCGCCGACGGCAAAGCCGGTCATGTCGATCGTGATGTGGTCGGGAATGGCTTCGACCGGGCAGACCAGCTCAACTTCATGGCGGACGATGTTGAGCACGCCGCCGCGCTTCAGGCCTGGCGAGGCTTCCTGGTTGATGAACTCGACCGGCACCGCAACCTCGATCGTCGCGTTCAAGGCGACGCGCAGGAAATCGACATGGGTCGGGTTTTCGTTCAGCGGGTGGAACTGCACGTCGCGGGGCAGGACGCGGTGCTTCTTGCCGCCGACGTCAAGCTCCAGCAGGTGGGTGAAGAAGGACGGGGCATGGGCCCGGCGCGCCAGGTCTTTCAGTTCCAGTGAAACCAGAACCGGGGCTTCTTTGCCGCCATAGATAACCGCGGGCACTCGGCCTTCACGCCGTGTCGCCCGGGCAACCCCCTTGCCGGCCCGGTCCCGTGGCTGTGCCACGAGGGTGGTGATATCGCTCATCACAAACTCCGTTTCATGGCGTGCGCGAAGGGGACAATCCCACAGCCCGGACGCCATACCATCCACGGCCCGGCCTCCAGGGGTGCCGGTGCCTCTCGGCGAAAATGCCTAGGGACGGAAGCACGGGGTTATGATCCAGCCCAAGCGGACTGTCAATTTTTCGGAAGAATTTTTAGCCACAGATTTTCACAGATGACACAGATTGAAAGCTGAAGCCCGATGCGCTTCGCGTCGCAATCTGTGCAATCTGTGAAAATCTGTGGCTACTCTATTTTCACCCCTTCGGGGCGAGGGCGGCGACTTTGTCGTTGATCAGTTGGATCAGGCCGTCGGCGCCCTTGGTGCGCAGCGTGGTGGAGAATTCGGAGCGGTAATTGGCCAATTGGCTGATCGTGCCCGACAGGTAGACGTCGATGATCTTCCAGTCGTCGCCGGTCTTGCGCAGGC
This sequence comes from Alphaproteobacteria bacterium, assembly GCA_965276835.1. Classification (GTDB taxonomy): domain Bacteria; phylum Pseudomonadota; class Alphaproteobacteria; order BOG-932; family Roseiterribacteraceae; genus BOG-932. The sequence continues at coordinate 3,057,284 of OZ255631.1, read as the reverse complement.
GATAGTTGAGGTCCACTGCGTCGTCGTTCGGGCGCAGCATCTTGGTGTCGACGATGTCGTCGGCGTTGGCCGGGGACTCGCCGGTGATCTGGAAGCTCTCGCCGCCATAGCCGTCGAAGCGCGAGGCAAAGGTTGCGATAGAGAGCGACTTGAAGGCCTCGGTGATCTTCGCCTGCTGGTCCGGCGTCAGGGTGGACCATTCCGGCCCGACCGAGATGCGCGCCATCAGCGGCAGGTCGTATGTCTTGGTGATGACCGGCGCCAGTTTGTCGTAGCGGCCTTTATAGCCCAGCTTGTCGGCGTTCTTCATGACGTCCAGCAGGACGCCGTCAAATCCGTCGATGGTCGATTTCGCGTCGGCGAACGCCTGTTGGGAGGCGAACATGGCGAAGACGGCGACGGCAACGGGGAGGAACTTCATTATAACTCCTGGTCAGGCATAAGCGGTCGCCGCGGGCCTACCCAATGCGGCAAGCGCGGTGGCGACGATTCCACCGGCATTCAGCCCGGCGGTATCGTATTGTTTGAACGGCGCGTCGTGGTCGATGAAGACATCGGGCAGGACCAGCGGACGAATCTTGATGCCGCCGTCGAGCGCGCCGGACGTGGCGAGGTGCTGCAGGACGAAGGCGCTGAAACCGCCGGTCGAACCTTCCTCGACGGTGATCAGCACTTCGTGTTCACGCGCCAGCCGGTCGATCAAGGCGGTGTCGAGCGGCTTGGCGAAGCGGGCGTCGGCAACGGTCGCGGACAGCCCGCGCTGCGCCAGCTCGTCGGCCGCCTTCAGGCATTCCTGCAAGCGGGTGCCGAGGCTCAGGATCGCGATGGTGCTGCCCTCGCGGACGATGCGGCCCTTGCCGATTTCCATCGGAATGCCGCGCTCGGGCAACTGGACGCCGGTACCCTCGCCACGCGGATAGCGCACGGCAGAGGGACGGTCGTCGATCTGCGCCGCGGTGGCAATCATGTGCTTCAGCTCCGCCTCGTCGGACGGCGCCATGATGACGAAGCCGGGCAGGCAGCCGAGATAGGCCAGGTCGAACGATCCGGCATGGGTGGCGCCGTCTGCGCCGACCAGGCCGGCCCGGTCGATGGCGAAGCGCACCGGCAGAGACTGGATGGCGACGTCGTGCACCACCTGGTCGTAGGCGCGCTGCAGGAAGGTGGAATAGATCGTGGCGAACGGCTTCATGCCCTCGCTCGCCAGACCGGCGGCAAAGGTCACGGCATGCTGTTCGGCGATGCCGACATCGAAGGTGCGGTCCGGGAAGGCCTTGCCGAAGATGTCCAGGCCCGTGCCCGACGGCATCGCGCCGGTAATGGCGACGATGCGGTCGTCGGCCTGCGCTTCCTGGATCAGCGATTCGCCATAGACCTTGGTATAGGTCGGCGGCCCGGCCTTGGCCTTGGCCTGGGCGCCGGTGATCACGTCGAACTTGGAGACCGCATGCAGCTTGTCGGCCGTCATCGAGGCCGGGGCATAGCCATGCCCTTTCTCGGTAACGACATGGACCAGCACAGGCGCCTCCTCATCCCAGTCGCGGATATTGCGCAAGACCGGGAGCAGGTGATCGAGATTGTGCCCGTCGATCGGGCCGACATAGTAAAATCCCAGCTCCTCAAACAAGGTTCCGCCAGTCACCATGCCGCGCGCATATTCTTCCGCCCGCTTGGCGGCGCGCGCCATCGACTCGGGCAAATGCTTGACCACGTCCTTGGCGACATGGCGCAGCGACCGATAAGAATGCGACGAGATCAGCCGTGACAAATAAGCCGACAGCGCGCCGACCGGCGGGGCGATCGACATATCGTTGTCGTTCAGGATGACGATCAGGCGGCTCTTGGTCGCGCCGGCATTGTTCATTGCTTCATAGGCCATGCCCGCCGACATCGACCCGTCGCCGATCACCGCGATGACATTGCGCTTCTCGCCCTTCAGATCGCGCGCCACGGCCATGCCGAGCCCGGCCGAGATCGAGGTCGAGCTGTGGGCCGCGCCGAACGGGTCGTATTCGCTTTCCGTCCGCTTGGTGAAGCCGGACAGGCCGCCGGCCTGACGCAGCGTGCGGATGCGGTCGCGCCGGCCGGTCAGGATCTTGTGCGGATAGGCCTGGTGGCCGACATCCCAGATCAACCGGTCGTGCGGTGTGTCGAAGACATAATGAATGGCGACCGTCAGCTCGACCACGCCCAGGCCCGCGCCCAGATGCCCGCCGGTAACCGACACGGCGTCCAGCAGTTCGGCGCGCAATTCGTCGGCGACCTGGCGCAGGTCTGTGTCGGGAAGTTTCCGAAGGTCTTCGGGAGTTGCCGCCTTATCGAGCAGCGGCGTCTGCAGCGTGTTTGATATGGTCAATTCTATTTTCCCTCCCGACGAACCAAGATTCCGCGCCGGGCCGGACGATTCCCCGAGACTAGTCCAGCCTCGTGGGACTGGCAATTTCTAACCGGTCGGCTCGATCGACACCCAGCCGGCCGGGCCCAGTTTCTGCAGGGGCTGGAAGCCGGCTTTGTATGCCATCTTACGCGACTTCGCGATCCAATAGCCCAGATAGAGAAACGGATGTTGGCGCATTTTCAGCATTTCGATGGCCGCCAGCACGATGAATGTGCCCAGGCTTCGGCGCTTGGCCGCCGGATCGAAAAAGCTATAAACGGCCGACAGCCCGTCGCCGAGCGTGTCGACCAGCATCGCCCCGATCAGGTGATCGCGCCCATCGCGCAGTTCCAGGACCCGGCTGTCGGCCGAGCCGTCCTGGATCATTGCGCGGAAGTCGAGAAAGCTCATGCGCGCCATGTCGCCCTCGGCATGGCGGCCGCGCTGATAGCTGGAGAACAGTTGATACTGTTCCTCGCTGGCGATCGCCGGGCGCTCCACCAGGGTCAGGTCGGCATTGCGCTTCAGGATGCGTTTCTGCGTGCGGTTGGGCAGGAAGCTGGCGGCCGGGATGCGCACGGGAACGCAGGCCTGGCAGGCGGGACATACCGGGCGATAGACGATGTCATGGCTGCGCCGGAAGCCGGCCTTGGTGAGCGTGGCGTTCAGTTCGGCCGTGCCGTTGCCGTCCAGCCGCGTGAACAGCTTTCGCTCGATCTGCCCCGGTATGTAGGGGCAAGGGGAGGGCATCGACCGGTAGAACCGGCGCAATGCGGCGAAATGCGGCGGTATGATCGACATGTAAGCCAGCTTGAAACGCAACATGTCAAATGTGATCGACACCCGCCCGCCATGCAAGCATCGTGACCGAATCAGGGTGAAAAATGCAGTTTTCCCAGGCCTTTTGCCATCACTTCGGCCTCTGAACCGGCCAAAACGATCCCGTTGGCGTCGTGCCAGCGCTTTGACAGGTCGCTGTAATGGGACGAAAGCGGGTTCCCCGACTCGCCGGTCGCGATGATCATTCGGCTGGAATCCAGGTTGGAAAGATCGAATACGCCGCGATAGCCGGGGCCGTGCATGTCGGGGAAGTGGACGCCGTCGGTGCGGCCGAAACCGGCGCGATTGACGGTTTCGACGCCGCCGGGCGCCGGAATGCTGGCATCGAACAGCGATCCCAAGAGCGGGATGCCGCCGAATGTCTGCGAGGTCAGTGCCGCGCGATGCGCCGTTCCCCATCGCCACTTCGCCATGTCCGATCCGTACGCCTGGGCAAGGGCCGCCACGGTGTCGTCCAGCGTGCGCCCCATGATGGCGGCGCCCGTGCCGGCCAGTGTCCCGTCCGCGCGGTCGAGCAGGCGTAAGGTCAGCGCGGGGCTGAACCCATAGCCGAAGAGCGTCGGGCTGACGCCGGTCCCCTTGAAGCTGTCGGTCAGCAGCGTGCGCTTCAGCCGGAACACCCAGGCGGAATAGATCAGCGGCTCCGGCATGTCTTCTCGCATCATCCGGTCCCAGCCCTTCAGCCGTTCCAGGGCCTGCCGTCCCGCATCGGTGCTGGGGGCGGCGGCGAACAGACGCGGCAGCAGCGTGTCGGCGTCCTCTTCCTTCACGTCGGCCTGCATCCGGCCGAAATCCTCTGTCGTATAGGCGTGCCCGGCGTCGAGCATTTCGGTGATGCGCTGGGCGCGGAAGCCGATGCCGTCCTCATAGTCGCGGCTGATATAGATCGGAAAGTCGGGCGGCACGACACGGTTGTTGGCGTTGATGAAACGGTGGCTCGGCGGGTCGATGCTCTGGGGCAACTGGCTGAAATCGGCCAGGCCGGTCCAATCCGCCTCACCGCTGGAACCCGGCGCCGGGAAGTCGTCGGTCGGCCGCTTGCGCAGCGGTACCGGGCCGACCGCGGTGAAGCCGATATGTCCGTCTGTATCGGCATAGGCGATATTCTGTTCCGGCGAATGCCACAATTTCAGCGCGTCGTGGAAGGACTGCACGTTCTTCGCCCTGTCCATGCCGCGGATCGCCGAGACCGTCACGTCGTCCGGCGACAGGCCGACAAAGGACAGCGCCACGACCTTGCCCGGACCGACCGCCTGCGCCAGGTCCGGCTCGATGTCCGACATGACCGGCCCATGGCGAGTTTCGCGGACCGTGAGGTGAACGTCATCGCCGAACCGGACCTTGATCAACTCGTCGCGGACAATAAGGGCGGCCTCGCCGTCCGGCGTCCGGTATTTGCCGGGGTCGGCCGGGTCCAAGTCCTCGACGAACAGGTCCTGTACGTCGCCGCCGGTCGTGGTCGCGCCCCAGGCGACGTGGTCGTTATGACCCAAAATCGTGTACGGCACGCCGGGAAAGGTAACCCCGGCGACGCTGCCTTCCGGGGTTACGATCCGCGCCAGATACCACAAGATCGGCGCGGCCAGCCCCAGATGCGGATCGTTGGCAAGAAGCGGCTTGCCGCTCTTGGTCAAGGTGCCGTCGACCACCCATTCGTTGGAAGCGTGGTTCGGCCCCAGCACTGGCGGCAGGTTGCCGGCAAAGCGCGTCCAGTCCACGCCCTTCAGCGACGACAGTGTTGTCGGGCCCGCTTCGCCGGCGGCCGGGAACAGCACGTCGAAGACATCCTTCGGTAGCTTGCCGACCAATGCGGCGCGCAAGGCCTCGTCGCGGTAATTGCCGCTGAGCTGCAACGCCATCAGCCGGCCCCAGACCAAAGTATCCGCCGGCCGCCAGGGTTCGGGCGTCGCATGCAGCAATTGGAATTCCAGCGGCAGCGGCGCGGCCGGATGCGCCAGATAGGCGTTCACCCCCGCGGTATAGGCGTCGATGTCGGCGCGCACATCCGGGTCCAGCGCGGCATAGCTTTTCTCCGCCAGGCGATAGACGCCCAGCACCCGCATTTCCTCGTCGAAGTCGAGACCCATCTTGCCGATCAGCTCCGACAGCCGGCCCTGGCCGATGCGCCGCTGGGTTTCCATCTGCCACAGCCGGTCGCGGGCATGGACCCAACCCATCGTGCGATAGGCGTCGCGCATCGACCCGGCAAAGATATGGGGTACGGCATACTGGTCCCACACCAGATCCACCGGGGCGCCGAGGCCCGCCAGCTTGACCTCGCCGCTCACCGGCGGCGGGGAGGCTTTCAGCCAGACGATAATCCCGCCCAGCAGGCCGGCGGGAACAAGGACGACAATGGCGATCAGGGCGGCGAGGGCTATGAGCGCGCGGCGCAATCGGCGCAAAACGAATCTCCCCGTCACAGGGCTTGAGGCGGTGCTGGTTTCCTTCTAGCACGAGCGGAATCGGACAGTAAGGATGCGGAAGTACGCGCTGCGATCCCCGTCCGTCATGGCCGGACTTGATGCGGCCATCCACGCGTTTCCGCTTGCTCAGATGCTTGGAATATATGAGCTTGCGGCGCAACGTCGATGGCCGGGTCAAGCCCGGCCGTGACGAGAATTTGGAGAGCATGGAGCCCACCGAACATCACGCGCAGTGCGTCAGCCCGGCTGGTCTTCACGATCTGGTCTATTGGGACTGGCCGTCGGCGCCCGGCGCGCCGTGCCTTATCGCGATGCACGGCCTGACCCGCAACGGGCGCGATTTCGACGCGGTGGCACGCGCGCTGTCGGACCGGTTCCATGTCGTCTGCCCGGATGTCGTGGGCCGCGGCAAAAGTGCCTGGCTGCCCGACGGCGCGCTCTACAACTATCCGCAATATATGGCCGACGCCGGCGTCCTGATCGCCGAAGTCGGGCTCGGGCCGGTCGATTGGCTGGGCACCTCGATGGGCGGTCTTGTCGGCCTTATGCTGGCCTCGCTGCCCGTTACGCCGATCCGGCGGCTGATCCTCAATGACGTGGGGCCATTCCTGCCCAAGGCCGCGTTGGCGCGGATCGGAACCTATGTCGGGGACGACCTGCGGTTCGCGGATCTGGGCGAGCTCGAACTCTATCTTCGGCGCGTCTGTGCCGATTTCGGCGATTTGTCGGACAAGGATTGGGCGGATATGGCGCGGCATTCGGCCCGCCGGCGCCCGGATGGAAGTTATGGACGGGCCTACGACCCGGCGATCGCGCAAGCCTTCACAACCGGACCGCTCATGGATATCGACCTGTGGCCCTTATGGGACGCCGTCAAATGTCCCGTCCTGATCCTGCGCGGTGCGAAGTCCGACCTGCTGCTGCCCGACACCGCGGCGGAAATGGTGAAGCGCAAGGCCAACGCGACCCTGGTCGAGTTGCCCGGCTGCGGCCATGCCCCGGCCCTGATCGACCCGCAGCAGATTGCCGTCATCCGGACCTGGCTGGAGACGACCGCGCCATGAATATCGCGATCCGCGAGGCCGGGTTGGGCGACGAGGACCGGCTGGCGATGGTCGGGGCCGCCAGCTTCCTGGAATCCTATGCGGGGACCCTGCCGGCCGACGACATCGTCAGCCACTGCGCCACCCATCACGCGCCCTGGGTCTATGAAGACTGGCTGATCGGCGGCGAGGCGCGGATCTGGATGGCCGAGGCGGAAAAGGGCAGGGCGCCGGTCGGTTATGTCGTCATGTGCCCGCCCGACCTGCCGCTGCCGGGCATCGGCCCGGACGACGCCGAGATTCGCCGCATCTATGTCCTGCACCGCTTCCACGGCGACAAGGTGGGCTGGCGGTTGATGAAGACCGCGTTGGACGCAGCACGGCGCACGGGGCGTAAGCGGATGCTGGTGGGGGTGTATGGACAGAACCGGAATGCCATCGCCTTCTACCAGCGGGTCGGCTTTTCGGTGATCGGCGAGCGGAAGTTCCAGGTCGGCGCGATCCTGCATGACGATCTGGTGTTGGCGCTGGATTTGGCGGATTGGGGCGGTTGACCGGGGCGATCGAGTGCAGGCTGGAAGGTCGCGATGGCTGCTTTCGGCCGATAGCGTTGAAGAAGTGGGCAGTCAGCGGCGTGTCCGAGATTGGTTAGGTTGGCACGATCGTGGTTATCGGCTCACCGTATTGCCGCAGGCGCCGGCATCGCGAGGAGCTTGGCCATCTTGCGCAGGTTTCGGGCCATGTCGCGGGCGCCTTCGTGGATGGAGCGCGGGATCTTGCGCGCCGGCTGTCCGGGGCAGCATTGCGGCTTGAGCGTGCAGGCGTCGCAGTCGCGCTTGCTCGCCCGGTAGCGCATGAAGCCATCCGGCCCGAGGCGTGGCGAGGCCCGGTTGAACTGCCGGAGTTCCTTACCGCCGGGGCAGATGACCGGCGATGCTCACCCAACCGTTCCTCGGAACCGGCCCAGCGGTATCGCTTTCTGTTACCCACGGGCGCAGTGGTTGACCTGCCCGTAAACGCAATCGCGTCTGCTAGTGGAGATGGGTTGCTACTTCGTCGTTCTCGTTGATAGCGTCCTTTTCAAAGATGACCGCTACTTACGCATAGGATTAAGCGGATGCTCACGAACCTCTATGTAATTGACTATGTCTTGAAAGACTTGGACGGCAGCAAGGATAAGCTTGATCGCATCTTCGGGACTGAGCCGCTCTGGATCCATCCGGACATGACGCCCGGCCAGTCGATCGTAGCGACTTACTATCAATTGCCCGGCAATGGCGAGATGATGCATGCGCTCGGCATGTTCCAGGAAGGCGGGGATTCGATCCGCGTCGCGCACGATCGCCTCTTCCTCGTCGGCATCATGTGCGACGATATCGAAAAGACGATGGCCGAGATCTCGGCGCGGGGCCTCAAGTTCGTGCATGACGAGCCCAAGCGATATGCGGTCGGCGAGAGCAACACGCTCGGCACATTGAACGGCGTCGAGATCTTCATCGCTCGTCACATCCCGGGCGGCGACAAGATAGGCCGCGAGATGATGTTCACCAAGGATGGCTCGTCTGATTTCGGCGACGAAACCCAGGGTGGGCTGTTCAAGGGCGTTTCGGGCCTCGATTTCGCCGTCGCGGATCTGGACGGCGCGCTAGCGACCTTCGGCGCCGTGCTCGGCGTGCAGCCGACGGAGACTACCGCGCGCACCCTCGCCGCCGGCGTGAAATCTTGGCACTTCCCCGCGCCCGGCGAGGGCAAGGGGCTGCAAGAGATCGGCTTCTTCGCTCTCGATGGCGGCAAGGCGGAAAGTCCGCTCGCCAATCGGATCCGCACCTTCCTTGCCAAGCACGGCGACGGGATCTTTCGCATGAACCTGTTGGTCACTGACATCGCAGCGATGCGCGCGCTGCTGTCGAGCCGCGGCATCGACCTGCCGGAGGACGAACCGACGCTCACCGATATCTGCGGAACCGACCTGCGCTACGTCGCCGAGTCCTGACCATCCGCGGACGTCCCCCGAAGTCGCCAGACCATAGGCGCCGCAGAACCAAGGAGAAATGATGGCCCGGTTCGATCAGATCGAGCGCGCGGATAGTGCGTTTGCCCGGTATCGCCGTCAGCCGATGATGTTCGGCGTCTTCGGCGCCAACGCATCCGGGTCCGCCGGCATCCATACCGTCCCGAGCTCGTTCGAGGTCTCCTGGGATCAGAGCACCGCCATCGCCAAGATGGCCGACGAGATGGGCTTCGAGCTGTTCATGCCGCTATCCCGCTGGCGGGGCTTCGGCGGACAGACCGACTACGCCGGCGAGACCTATGAGACGATGACTTACATGGCCGGGATCGCCGCGGTGACAGATCGCTTGCTGACGATCGTCACGCTCCACCTGCCGCTGGTGCATCCCACCCTGGCCGCAAAGGCCATCGCGACGATCGATCATATTTCCGGCGGCCGCAGCGGGATCAATGCGGTCATGGGCTGGTACAAGGCCGATATGGGGATGTTCGGTGTCAGCCCTCACTCGCCGGAAGACCGCTATGCCTATGGCACCGAGTGGCTGGAGATCGTGCAGCGGATCTGGTCGGAAGACCAGCCGTTCGATTACGACGGCCGCTTCTTTCATCTCACCGGCTGCATCGGCAAGCCCAAGCCGCTCCAAGTCAAACCGCCGATCGTCAGCGCGGCGATGTCGCCTGCCGGGGTCCGTTTCGCGACGGAGAAGGCGGATTTCACCTTTGCCAGCTTTCAGGGTTACGACAAGCTGCGCGAGCACAGCCGCAACCTCCGCAGCGTGGCGGCCGACGTCGGCAATCCCGACGTCGGGCTGATGTGCACGGCGCTTGTGATCTGCCGCGACACCGAAGCGGAAGCCGCGCGTTTCCTTCAGCACCTGCGCGATAACGCCGATCTCGTCGCGGCGAGGAACCTTTCGGTTCAATCCGGCGTGGACGTCGATGCCGTGCCGGCCGATCAGCAGGAAGAGTTTTTGCGGAACATGGCGATGTCTCCAGGCAACATCACGTTTGCCGGCACGCCCGAGCAGATCGCGCAGCAGATCGCGGAAGTGCACGCGTGTGGCGTGAATGCGCTATTCATCGGCTTCCACGACTATCTCGAGGAGATGCCGCATTTCGGCGAACGGGTGATGCCGCTGCTGGAGCAGATGGGTGTGCGCCATTCGGTGGGACGCGCGCCGAGGGCGCGCCTTCAGCCGACGCCGGAGCGATAGCGGGCTAGGCGAGGAGTTCGCTTTCCTGATGAGCTGATCGGAACGGAGCGGGCCAGCGAACTCTGGATGCGCAAGCGCCCTGTTGCCGAGCAGCCAGCAGCTGCCTGGTGGCTAGCCCCATGACGAAGACCTAATCGCCGTTCTCGAAACTATAGCGGCGGGCGCAAGCTCCGATTTAGCGCGCCGGAGGTGGTAGGCGCCAGGGTCGGCTCCTCCCAGGTCCTGAGCCTTTCGCTGAACGCCTCCGCCACCAACCGCGACCCCGAGGTCTTCACCGACCCCGACAGGCTCGACATCACCAGATCCAATGCGCGCCGGCAGCTCACCGTCGCTCGCGGTGCCCATCTGTGTCTAGGCAACGCGCTGGGCCGCAGCGAGATGATCGAGGCGCTCCAGCTTTTCGCCGAGCGTTTTCCCAAACCTCACGCTTGCCGGCGCACCGATCTACCAGAGGGATATTCGGGCATGCGCGGCGCAGAGCACCGCCGCTCCCGGCGAATGCCTAGCCCAAGGGCCTGTCCAAGACTTTTCCCTCGGCGGACCAGAGGATGCGGGCGGCCAGCATGCTGAACCGCCAACCTTCGTCGGTCCGCACAGCCGTAAAGTCGTAGATCCCGCCATTGACCAAAAGCTCGCGCCCCGCGGGACGGGCGAAGACATCGGGGTTCAGATAATCGGCCCGGCCGGCAGCTTGATCGCCCTCGAGCGTGATCTCGATGTTGCTTAGCAAGTGCTGGCTATGCTGGAGGGCGGGGCCGCTCATCAGCGCCTCGATCCAATCCGCGATCTTATCGCGGCGACCTGACCGGCCGTAGGCGCCGGTATAGTCGATCTCAGCTTCCAGGATGAATAGCGATCGGTAGCGCGGCCAGTCACGATCGTCGCAGGACCGCGTATAGGAAACGAGCAGTGCCTCAAGCGCCTGTTTATCTTCAAGGCGTCGGAGCCGCTCGCTGTCCATTTACGCGCTCCTATTGAGAGGTCGCGCCACCGTCATAGACGATCTGGACGCGCCGGTTCTGCGGCTCGCGCACGCCGTCGCCGGTCGGGACCAGCAGGTCGCGCTTGCCCTTGGCAACGATCTCGATCTCCGACGACGCGATGCCGTCCTTTTCGAGTTGTGCCGCAACCGATTCCGCGCGGCGGCGGGACAGACGCATATTATAGGCGTCGGAGCCGACGGTATCGGTGTGACCGGTGACGGTGAGTTGGGTGACCTTGGCCGGGCCGGCGTTCTTCGCTGCCGTGTCGACGATCTCAGTGGCCTGAGACGTCAGGTCCGACTTGTTGAAGTCGAAGAACACCAGATAGCTCTTCGGTACGGCCGGAGCGACCACCGGCGGTGGCACATAGGCTGCCGGTGGTGTCTCGGGTTCCGAGGGCGGGGCTCCGAGGTCTAGTACGATATCGGCGCCGAAGGTGCGCGGCTCCATAAAGTGGGCGCCAATGGTGAAGCCCGAGTCGACACCGTACTCTACCTCCTGAACGTTGGTGAGGTTTTTGCCCCACATCATGACCTTGCCAGTGATATTGCCAAGCGGGATATCGACCAAACCAACGCGGGCATTCAGCATCCAGAGCGCGGGCGGGTCGACAACCGCCTCAAGCGCAGGCGAAACCGACGCCCCGGCCTCATTGCTCGAGATTTGGGTGAACACCTTGCTGCGATATTGCGCGTCGATCTCTGCTTGAACGTGGCCGCCTGTCGGCAGGTCCGGGAAATCATACTGGAACCCACCGGAGAAGGTGTATTCGGGGTCGAACAACCCCTTGACCAAGCCACCGACCTGCACCTCGGTCCCGGAAATCACAACCGTCTGCTGATTGGTGTTTTGATGGTTGTAACCGAAATTGGCGAACAGCCTTGACCGCTCGATCGGGATCACATCGAGTTCAGCTTCCACGCCCTTGATGTATTCGTGCCCCGCATTCAGGAAGTGGACGACACCGTTGTAATATTCGATCTGGCGGTTGCGGTAGTCTGAATAGAACGCATCGGCGTTAAAGCGAATCCTGTGGTCGAGGAACTCGCTTTTTACGCCGACCTCATAGGCGCGAAGATGCTCGGGGCTGAACGGCGTGCCGTGGTAGGTGCCGCCGGTCAAATGCCCAGTGCCAATCTTGGCATATGTCATAAGGGTGTCAGTCCAATGATACTCGGCGAGCGCTTGCCAGTCGGCATCGCTGTAGCTTGGATCGAAGACTTGCACCGCCGGGCCGGCCAGATCGTACTCCCGGTCGTACCTGTCGTCCCAGGTCTGGCGCACACCGGCGGTCAAATCTAAGGCATCGGTCGCATGCCACGTGCCCTGTGCGTAAAGCGCGACAGACGAGTTGTCGACATAGGCGTTATCGTTGAAATCGGTCACCCGGTTAAGCGGGGTCAGCGTGTTGTTGGGGAAAGATCGCAACAGGAAATAGGGGTTGTACTGCGTGCCTTGTTCATCGAAGTAGAAAACACCAGCCTGCCAGTCGAACGGACCGGTCTTGCCAACGAACTGCATTTCTTCTGACACTTGGTGCTGGTCGCGCTGCGCGATCGTGCCTTGCAGCGTGAACAGGCTGCCCCCCGGACCGAGACCGAATCCCGGCGGCGTTTTCAAGGTGTTGCCATCGAAGTCGCTGCCGTAGTTGGTCTGGTGAAATTCCCGGTAGCCCAAGATGTTCTTCACAGTCAGCCAGTCATTCACATCATAGGAGGCGGTGATGCTGTTGCCCCAGATATGGTCCATCGTTGGGCCCTGAAACGGCTCCGAAATCGCGCCAAGGCGGGAGAGTGAGACGGTGTTTCCGCCACCCAGCAGCGGCTGGAGCGAAAAGATCTGTTTGGCAAAATCGCCGCCGGCTCCGGGCGAGAATCCCAGCGCCTGCGTGCCCTGTTGGACAGAAGTGTTATCGGTATAGTCGAACCTGTAATCGACAATCAGGTTATCGCCTTTGTACCGGGCGGCGAGATAGAATGCGTCGGTATCTTCGCTGCCGAACTCGTTGGATGCGGCGACTGAACCGAAGCGGCCCCCGGTTCCCGGGCCGTAATTGATCACCGTCCCGCCGGCCAGGTTCTTCACATACCCATCGAGCTGATCGTGGACATAAGAAACCAACACGCTGATTCCGTTATATTCGGGGAATTCGACCCGCGTCTTGGTGCGAAACTTCCCGAAATTGCCGAATGTCAGTTCCTGATGGGCGCCCCATTCGCCAGAAGGGGTGCGCGAAATGTAGTTGATCAGGCCGCCCGTGGTGTTCCGCCCGAATAGCGTCCCTTGAGGGCCGGCCAGAACCTCGATTCTGGCAATATCGGCCGCCTCGAACTGGGTGCCGAGGTCACGTCCGAGATAGACACCGTCGAGATAGACACCGACGCCGGAGTCGAGCTGGAACGAAAATTGCGGCGTCGTGATACCGCGCAGGGTGTACACCGCAGCGTTGCCAGACCCGGTCTCCTGGATCGAATAGAAATTCGGCACCAGGAAGCTTAGATCCTGGATCGTGTCGATATGCTGTTCCTGAATTACCGACGGCGAAAATGCCGTAACTGAGACTGGAACATTCTGCAGCTTTTCCTCGACCCGTTGAGCGGTCACGACGATCTCTTCGAGCGCCGGCGCGGATTCTCCCGTGGCCTGCGCCTGCGCCTCTGCCTGCGCCAACGCTGGCAAGGACGTGCCGGCCAGCAGCATCGCGAGCGTCATCCCTGCCGCACGCATCGGACTTGTCGAAATTCTTGCTGCCGGAATACCTCTTATAGAAGTCATTTTTTTCTTTCCCCCTGCAAACGACAGAGCCCGATGTACTGTGGCCTGTCTTAGAAAATCCCCATGCGGACTTATTACTCCGCAGTGAAATCGCGGATCGTCGGATTGCATTATTGGGGATTCGTTAACATGTCTTTGCAAGGCCATCAGCCAACCATTGGCTTGGGGTCCAAGAGTGACCCCGCTGGTATCTGGCAGGCCGGTTTCGAGACCTTCTTCCGACCTGTTTGCGCTGTTATTGCGGCATATATTCGCCCCCGTTGATATCCAGCGACGCACCGCTTACCTCGCTGGCATAATCGGACAGAAGCATGATGATGGCGTCGGCACAGGCGTCGTCGGTCGGAATATGGCCGAGGGGAATATTGCCGGCAGTGTGGGCTTTAAGATCTTCAATCGATTGCCCGGTCGCGGCTGACAGGCCGGCGAGATAGCTTTCCACCGGGTGCCCCCACATGTGCCCCATCACGACGCTGTTGACGCGGATATTCATCGGGCCCAGTTCCAACGCGAGCTGGCGCGTCGTTGCCTGCAGCGCCGCCTTTGCGGCGGCGTAGGCACCCTGGCCCTTGAGCGGCTTTCGCGTGACCATGCTGCTGATATTGACCACCGACCCGCGGCCGCCGGCGGCGAAGGCGGGTAGCGCCGCCTTCGTGAGGTTCAAGGGCGCGAACAGGGTGACATCGAAGATATCCCGCCAGTCGGCGAGGTCCGCATCGGCGAAGGAGACGAAGCTGGCCTTGTAGGCGCTGTTGACGAGCCCGTCGATGCGCCCGAAGCGAGCGAGTGCCCGTTCCACGACGCGTTCGCAATGCTTCGGCTGCGCCAGATCGGCATGGACCGCCAGGGCCCGATGTCCGCCGGCTTCAATCTCGGCCGCGACCTCCTCGATCACGTCTTCCTCGATGCCGGCCAGCACCACGGCAGCGCCAACCGCCGCAGCCTGGCGGCTGAGCTTCCGGCTCATCCCCCGCCCCACGCCGCCGACGATGATGGTCTTGCCGGAGAGAAGCATGGGAAACTCCTTGTTCGGGATTAGCCGTTGAGCGCGATGGGCAGGCGCTCGGCGCCGCGCATGAAGGAAAGCCCGCCGGCGATATGGGGCTCACCCGCTGCCCGCATATCCGGGAAACGCAGGACGAAAAGCTGCAATGCCTCTGCCATCTCGGCGCGGGCAAGCGCCTGACCGAGGCATAGATGGGTGCCATAGCTGAAGGTCAGGTGGCGGTTGGCATTGGCGCGACCGGTATCGAACCGCTCCGGATCGGGAAACATCGCGGGGTCGCGGTTGGCGGCGAAGGAATTGAGGATCAGCGAGGTGCCGGCAGGCAGGACAAGTGCGCCATAGGTCGCGTCCTCAATCACCCGGCGCAGGAAGACGTGCAGCGAGGGCTGCAGCCGCAGCGCCTCTTCGACCGCGCCCGATGCTAGCGAGGGCTCGGCGCGGAGCCGCTCCCATTGGTCGCGATTCTCCATCAGCAGCTGGATCACCCAACCGAACTGATAGCGGGTGGTATCGTGGCCGGCGAACAGGAGATTGACGAGCGCACCCAGGAGCTCGGCCTCGCTTAACCGCTCGCCCTCGATCTGGGCGGCGACCATCTCAGAGACGAAATCGTCGCGCGGCTCCGCCCGCCGCTTCGCGATCAGGCGCTTGCAATAGGCATAGAGGCCGGTCAGCGCCGCATCGATATGCGGCACATGAGGCTCCAGTGGGAACTGCGCCAGGCGGCCGAGCTCGACCGTCCAGGCGCCAAACTGCGCCATATCAGCCTCGGGCACGCCGATCAGCGTACACAGCACCTCGAGTGGATATCGGTGCGAGAAATCGGCGACCAAGTCGGTCATCTCACGTCCAAGGCAACGATCGATCAGCCGGTTCGCGACGGTGTGCATGACTGGCCGGAGTCGATTGATCCGCGGCAGGGTGAAGCCGCGCTGGAGCACTTTGCGGATGCGGTCGTGGCGCGGATTTTGGATTATCGGCAGCATGCCGTTCAGAGCATATTCGACGACCACGTCGGAGCCGCCGGCATCGCGGTAAAAATCGGTGCCGGTGCTGTCGAGCTTCGGGTCCAGCACCATCTGCCTGATCGTGTCGTAGGCGATGACCTCATAGCCGCGCACAGTCCTGACCACCGGTGAGCGGCGGCGCGCGGCATCGAGCACGTTGCCGGGATCGCTGAGATAAGCGTCCCCCTCTAGATCGATCCACGGCAGATCGGCTTCAGCGAGGGGGACTGGAGTGGAAGTCACGGATTTATCATTGAACTCGTTGAGATCGCCCGTCCAGCCATATAGTGCCCGGCAACGATCGCCTCAATCCCGCGGGTGGTCGCGGCGTGGCAGATGTTGTTCTCGCCCCTCGGGTAGGAACGCGACGCTGTCCGCTTGATGAAGCCGGCCCCTTGCGCAGATGCACCAGGCCGATCCCATGTGTCTCGTGGTCGACCACGAATCGATGCATGCGAATCTGGCCGCCAGTATCGGTCTCTTCCGGCGGGTACCATGCCTTTCAACGCCAATTTTGCTGTCTCAGCGGCTTAATCATTATTCGGGCTCGAATTTTATTGGCCGGATTTTGCCCTCGCAAGGAGACACGCCCAATATAGCATCGCGGCGATTGCCGGTATCAGTGGCGGACCCAAGCGGCGGCCTCAGCGGACCAGGATGCCGCCATCCACCGCCACGACGTGGCCGTTGACGTAAGTGGCGGCATCGCTGCACAGCCACAGAACGACGTCGGCCACATCCTCCGGCCTGCCGATCCGGCCGGTTGGGATCATCGCCTTCAGCGACGTTTCCCAGGCCGGTATTGCCAGCGTATCGGCAGTCAGAGGCGTGTCGATGATCCCAGGGGCGACGGCGTTGCAGCGTATGCCGCGTGCCGCAAATTCGTTGCAGATCATCTTGGTCAGCCCGACCACCCCATGCTTGGCCGCGACATAGGCCGGCGTGCCGGGAAAGGTGACCAGGCCAGAGATCGAGGCGGTGTTGACGATGGCGCCGCCGCCCGTTTGCAGCATCAGCGGCAGCTCACAGCGTAAACAATGGAAGACGCCGGAGAGATTGACGGCGATGATCCGGTCCCAGCGCTCGACCGGATAGTTGTCGGTCGCTTCGACCACCGGCCCATCGGCGATCCCGGCGTTGTTTACCGCCGCGTCTAGCCGTCCGAAGAGATTTCGCGCCGTATCCACCATCCGCGTGCAGGCCGATGCATCGGCGACATCAGCCTCGAAGAAGTGCGCCTCGGCGCCCTGGTCGCGTAGCTCGGCGGTCGCTGCCTTGCCCTTCGCGGCATCGATGTCGACGAGCAGCAGACGCGCGCCGCGCGCCGCGAACTTGCCGGCGATGGCGCGGCCAATGCCGCTGGCAGCACCGGTCACGAGGACGGACTTGCCTGTGAACTCGTCGGCCATGTTCAGGCCGCGTGCAGCGGGTGGACGTTCGACGGCGCCAGCGACGGCTTCCCGAGGATCGGGTCCGATCCTTCCTCCCCGATCATGATTGTCGCCGCGTTTGTGCTGCCGGACGAGATGCAGGACATGATCGAGGCATCCATCACGCGCAGCCTATCGATGCTGTGGACCCTCAGACGCTCGTCCACCACGGCCAGCGCGCAGCCGGCCGATCCGGCTCCCAAGATCACGTATTCGTACATTCCCTACCCCTGTCCCCGTGGGGCTTATCGCCTTGTCCCGGGCCGTTCGTTGATGGCGGTGTCGCTGACCGGCACCTCGTCCAGCGCGACACCGACCAGCCACCATCGATCGGGATCGTCTGCCCTGTGATGTAAGCGGCGGCGGGGCTGGTCAGGAACAGGACGGTGCCGGCGACATCGTGCGGGGTGCCGACGCGGCGCATCGGGATCTGCGCGTAATAAGGCGCCATCGCTTTCGGATCGTCGAGCATGCAGGCATTGGCGCGGCTGGCGGTCATGCCCGGAGCCACGGCGTTGACGCGGATATTTTCGTCGACCCAGGCAATGCCAAGCGTCTTGGTCGTCTGCACCAGCGCCGCCTTGGCCGCGCCGTAGCCGGGAATGCCTTCCCAGCCGAAGAAGGAGGCCATCGAAGCGATGCCGATGATACTGGCGCCGCCCGGCAGACGGCTTTTCGACAGTAGCGGCCGGCAGGCCTCGGCCATGCGGAAGCCACTGGTCAGGTTGATCCGCAGCGACTGCTCGAACACCGCCGGGTCGAACTCGCTTTGCACTTCATCGGTCAGGATGCCGCCGGCATTGTTGATCAGTATGTCCAGCTTGGGCAGCGCCGCCGCTACTTCCTCGATCCGGCCGTCGTCCGGGAGGCGCAAGGTCAGGTAGCGGTATCCAGTCAGGTCGATGCCGTAGGACTCTGAGTCGTCATGTGTGCCGGTGATGACCACCTCGGCTCCGGCAGTGCGATAGGCAGCGGCGATGCCAGCCCCTATGCCGCTGGTGCCGCCGGTCACCAGCACCGTATAGCCGTTATAGTCGAAGTGAATGATCGGCCAGTCGGTGCTGGATGCTTGTGTCATCTTGAGCCAAGGCGTGTACGTTCAGTCCTGGACCCGGCGCTACCATAGGGCGCTGCGGCGATACATTCGCGAATGGCACGGTATCCAGCCGAGAGACTGGCGGGCTCAAAAGCCTGATCGGATTACCTGCTTTCGGCATGGGCGATCCGTTCGGCCTCTGCCTTGAGCTCGGTCGCGATCGTGTCGAGCCCGCGCTGCACCCAGGCATAATGGCGCTCGTAAAGTTCGTCGGCTGTGTGGCCCAGGAACGTATCGGTGCTCCAATAACGGCAGCCGCCCGAAGGCAGCACCTCCAGATACTGGTCGCGGCGGGTGAGGTGCATGCTCAGCGGCTCCGGCGGGTGCTCCCAGGCCAAGTGACGCGGCTGGTCGAAGACGCGCAGGTAATGGGTGAAGAACTCGGCGGCACCCGCGCCCGTCATCGACGGCACGTAGAGTCTGAGCGGTGTGCCCATCGGATCGCCGGACGGCAATTCGGTGCAGATCCGAGGGGTGAAGCTGTTCCAGCGCTCGTAATTGGCGAAATCGATAAGGATGTCCCAGACCAGTTTGGCCGGGGCGTCGATATCGATGTCAATCGAACGGATCTGCCGGCTCACGCGCGGTCCTCCGTCGCCTTCCAGGCGGCGAGGCGGTCGAAGAAGGCTTCGAGCCTGGTCTCGTCGCGGCAGAACATCGTCGGGTAGAATTCGAGATGTGTGGCTCCGGCGGCGCGCAGTTCCGGCGCCCGCGCAAGCGTCGCGTCCAGGTCGCAAAGCCCGCTCGTCCCCGGCACCGGCGGCAGCATCGTCCGCACCGATAGCGTGCCGGGATCGCGGCCGCGTGCGGCCATCGCCACCTTGATCGCCGCCACCGTGCCCGCGATGCGCTCAGGTGGCAGGCCGAGCGGAATCCAGCCGTCGCAATGTTCGGCGATGCGAAGCACCCAGCGATTGGACGGCGCGCAGCCCAGCCAGATCGGGATGCCGTTTGGCTGCACCGGCTGCGGATAGGAATAGATACCGTCGAAGCGCACGTGCTCGCCATGGAATGATGCCGGCGCGGTATGCCACAGTTCCCGGCAGGCCCGCACCTGCTCATCCAGGATCGCCCCGCGCTTTTCGTAAGGCACGCCCTGCGCCTCGTACTCCAACCGCTGCCAGCCGACGCCGAGCCCGGCATCGACCCGGCCGTTCGACAGCGCATCTAGGGTCGCCAGCTGCTTGCCCAGCAGCACGGCCGGCCTCAGCGGTGAGATCAGGATGCTCATTGACAGGCGGATGCGTCGGGTCGCGTTGGCCACCGCGGCCATCAGCGTGATCGGCTCAAACCAGGGATAGTCTAGCGGTGGGGTGAATTCGCCGAACGGGTAGGCGCCGCGGTCAGCCCCCATCGACACATGGTCGCCGATGAAGACCTGGTCGATGCCCTTCTCCTCGGCCAGCCTCACCATCTGCCCGACCGCGGCGATGTCGCCGCCGAACCATTTGTGCACATCGTACAGCCCGATCGCTATCTTCCCCATCGATCCCTCTTTAGTGGCCGGCGGACACTAGCCCGATCCGGCGCATCGGGTTGGACGCTGTCCTTGGAGGTCCGCCCTTGACACTGGCGGTCTCGCCCGGTGAAACCGTTGAAGGCCGGCGGAAGCGAGAATTGCCCCGCGCCGCTTTCGGCCCATAAATCCGCCAACGGTTATAGGGAGGCTAATGCGCCGATGAGCGAAACATCGATCACCTTGTCGCATATCGGAATCTGCGTCTCCGACCTTGAGCGGTCGCTGCGCTTCTATTGCGAAGGGCTCGGCTTCAAGGAGATGACGCCCTATCGCGTGGGCAACGAGTATCGGAAGCTGCTGGAACTGGACGGGGAGATTTCGCTGGAGACGCGGTTCCTGTTCCGAGACGGATTCTATATCGAACTGCTCTTTTTCCATTCGCCCGGCCAGACCGGCCCCGACAGCCGGCGGCCGATGAACCAGCTTGGCTTCACCCACATGAACCTGCGCGTCGGCGATGTCGACGCGGTGATCGCGCGGATCCGCGACTATGGCGGCCAGATTCATGACCATACCCGCACGCGGCTCACCAACGCCCAGGGGCAGGTCGAGACCGACGTCATCTACTGCAACGACCCGGACGGCGTGCGAATCGAGGTTTATACGAGCCCACATCCCGCCGTAGTCGAGTAGGACGACGGTCAGTTCAGCCGCTGACGCAGGGCAGAGTCTCGTGACGCTGCCGGCAGCGTCTGCGCCGTGCCGTTGCTCTCGGCCACGCCCTGCACGGAAATCGACCGGCGCCTTGCGGATTTGGGGATCAGGGTGCGGCCGTCATCGAGCTCGACCACCCAGTTGATCCGCTTCATCGCAACCACAACGGCGGTCCATTCCTTGTGCTCGCGCGGCAAGTGGCGGTCGGCGTCGCGCAAGGTGCGGACGGTGCGGACGAAATGGCGGACCAGTTCCTCGACCTGGGCGATCGAGGATTTGGACAACTCGGCGGACTGGTAGGCTGCCGGCGCGTCGGGCTCAGCGAAGTTCAGCGTCATGAAATCGCGCTTGATCATCTCGTCGATGATCCGACGCATCGGGCCGCCCTTGCGCCAGTCCGGGTCGCGGGCGGTGAGCAGCCTCACCTTGTTACCGGGCAAGAGGTCGATCAATTTCAGCCGTTCCAGCTGGACCAGGCAACTGACCAATGTCGCCTCGTCAAGATCATATTCCGCCTGGATCTCCTGGGCGGTCCAGCCATTAGACAGCAGGAAGCGCACGGTCGCCAGCATGCGGTCTCGGGCCAGCGCGTCTTCCTGGTACTGGGTAAGGCCCCGCTGCCGCCCCTCATCGTCCGCCTTCACCGCATCAGCAAGCTCGGTCAGGCTGATATCGAGCAAGGCGCAGATTTCTTCCATGCGACCGACCGTCAGCCGGTCGGTGTTGAAATAGCGCTTCACCGTCACCGTGCTGACGCCGAGTGCCTCAGCCACCTTGCGGTAGGGGATGCCCTGCACGCGCAAAAGACGTTTCAGCGTCTCCTTGAAGGTGGCGGTCTCGCTGTTGGTGCGCACCGGCGTCCCCTCGTCGTTGAGCGAAGGCTCATTTTGCGTTCCGGAAGATTTCCCCATTTCCCGCTCCCATTCCCGATCGGCGTCTCGTGCCGCAAGTAGTCGTTTGACGGATAGCGTATCCGTAGCGGAAACCGGACGGCAAACGATTTGCGCCAAATGATGCGCGGAAATGGATACCGGTGTCCGGTATGGATACCCGCCAGTTCCGTGGCGGCCTTCGCGCCGCCCCGGTCGACCTCACTCCGGGTGAGCCTACCGGAATCCCAACCGGATCCCGGTAGCGAATATTGATACCGCCCGACCTTTTGGCGTTGCGCGCTTTCCCGCCTCTCTACAAGCTGTCCTGATTAACACGGGGAGGATCGGGTGCATTTCGCCGACGAGACGGTGATCCAGCACGGCTACGTGGTACGCGACCTGGAGGCGAGCCTCGCCTATTGGCAGGAGACAATGCGCGCCGGCCCGTTCTTCGTCATCGACAATGCACTGGAGGGGCTGGTCTATCGCGGGCAGGCGACCGCGGTCACCTGGACCACGGCGCTGACCTGTTGCGGCAATATGCTGATCGAAATCATCCGCCAGAACGACGAAAGCCCGTCGATCTATCGCGAGCAGCTCGACACAAATGGCCCTGGCTTCCATCATTTTATGCTGAAGGTGCCGAATTTCGACGCCACGCTGGAGCGCTTCGTCCGTTCCGGCGCCGCACCCGCCTTCGGCCGCATGAGCTCGGGCGACGAACGGTTCATGTATGTCGACGCCCGCGCCACGCTCGGCTGCTTCGTCGAACTTTACGACATGCTGCCGGGTACGCTCGACCTCTTCCGACGAATCCGTGAGGCCCATGAGAGGTGGGACGGCAGGGATCCGATCCGCACATTCTCATCGCTCTATTGAAGGAAAATAGGGGACGTCATGCCGATTGGAGTCGGATAGTCGGAGCCGGTCGCACTCACCCGGCAGTCGACGACCGGACGCACAACGTGCGCAAATGGTTGGGCCTGCCGGGCGTCAGGCCCCGCCGTCCCCGGTTACCCCGCGGACAAACGCAAGCGCGCCCGCTTCCTCTGTGACATCATCGAGGGTAGTCCGCCATCGACGATTCCCACCGCACGGCGCAGCTGGCCGAGGCGGCTAATCAGTTAACCATGCTTTCGCACATCCTGTTTTTGGCTTCGCCCCCCGAAAGCAGACCGTCCGAATGCCCCCCATCTTGGTCAGCAGAGTCTCTCGGCCCTGCGTCCGTTTTAGAGACGCCGGTCATTGCCCCTGGATGGCGGGGATGGGCGCCAAGCGGTCGCCACTTTGCGAGACGCGAGACTTCCCTTCGGGTCACAAGACGCTTCTATGGATCAGCCAGATTGCAGGAGTGCATCCCTCGGGAGAGGCGATTTGGAGATGCCCGGTTTCGTGTCCTCGAGCGTGTTGACGGCCAAGGATGGACGCCAGGCGATCAACTACTCGCAATGGAAAAGCGCGGACGACATCGCGGCCTTTCGCAGGGACTCCCGCTTCGCGCCCTACATCCGGCAGCTGCTGGCGCTGGCAAAGGCCGAAGCCATCGAATGTGACGTCGCCTACGTCAAATTCGTCTGATTGCAGACCGTCATGAGCCCGCCCGACGGCGATAAGCGCGGATTTCGCCGCCGGCCAGCGCGCCGACATCATCCTGGTCGACGACAAGATTCCGCTGCGCCCGCGCGTTGTCGCGGTCATCGCCGCCGGACGCCTTGCGCACCTGCCGGCCGCCTGCGCAATTCATCGCCCGCGCCGCGCAAGGCTGTTGCAGCGGCGTGAAGCGGCTTTCTTTTAGCCTAGCCGCACCCAGTCTATGGCTTCGAGCACATAGGGCGCGAACAGGAAGTCCCGAATCCCGACGATCCGGTCTTCCGACCAAGTGATCAGGACAAAATAGGCCGGCCTCTCCATTGGGCCGGTGCTGTCGAACACCAGCATGGCCGGCCGTCCTTCGACCGCGCCGAGGGCGAAGCGCCATTTTGTCTCTTCTGCATAGCGGGTGAAATAGGGGCGAACCTTGTCGCGCCCTTCCAGCCGGAGGCGGTTCACCAGTTCGAGCTTCACGTCGTCGGCGAGCATGGCGCGGATGGAGTCGAATTCGCCGCTCCGGAACAGATGGACATAGGCGGTGATCTTCCGCCGGTCCGCATCGGCCATCAGCGGCAGCCTTGTGTCTTCAGGCGCCTGGGCTAGCCGCCGCAGCGCGACGCGCCCGCGCTGAAGCGCCGATTTGGCGGCCGCCGGAGAGCATTCGGCGACGCCGGCGATCTCCTCGACCGAATGACCCAGGACATCCTTGAGGATGACCGCGCAGCGCTGAAGTTCAGGCAGCCGCAGAAACGTCTGAAAGCCGATGGCGACGATGTCCGCCTCGGGCATGGGCGCGGCTTCGACGTCTTCGCTGAGCGGGACCACCGTGTTCCGCGACGTGGCGCGTAGGAAGTCGAGACTCGCATTATGGGCGATGCGAAATAGCCAGCCCTCGAGATTATCCACCCCGGCGCCCTGGGCTCGGGCGTGAAGGGCCTTGACGAGGGTATCCTGCAATACGTCCTCGCCATTGACCGCCGATCCCGTCATGCGCGCGCAGTAGCGATGCAGGCGTGGCCGCAGCGCTTTCAGACGATCCTCGAATTCATCCGTGTTCATGTATCGAGACCTACGGCGCTTCTGCGCTCCTGTTCCGCCAAGGATTGGACAGCGATGTCGATGAGAATATTCGACAGATTGGCCGGTTGCGACAGGAATGGCGAGTGGCTGCTTTCCAATGTATGGGTCATTGTCTTGCCGCCGACGGCGCCGTCAACCGTCGCAATCATGTGATCCTGACCGGTCAAGGGAATCGCGCAATCCTGTGTGGTGCGGATGTAATGGCGCGGCACCGTGCCAAATCTTCCAGGCGTAATTTCCGACGGGGCTAAGGCGCCGGCGTTCGATTCGTCGTAATGAAGTTGCGACGCCGCCTGCGCGAATTCAGACTCCGACACGTCGCCGTAAAACGAAGCTTTGAGCAGCGATCTGTAGGCCTCGTCGGTTGATCCGGCATTGATTCTTGTCGCGCCAATGACGGCAGGGTCGCCCACGAAAAGCTCAGGCGACAGAGCCGAAGACATGGATTCATGCTGGAGCATCGCGAGCAACGGCATGCCGTTCGGCACCATGAACCCGGCGATGTACACGACCGCGAGAAGCAGGTTCGGAACCTGCTCGGCGACCGCCGAAATCGTCATTCCGCCGGCCGAGTGCCCGACCAGGATGACCTTGCCGTCGCAGAGTGAGGCAGCTTCTTTTACCAACGCGATTACGGCTTGCGTCCGCTCCTCTTGCGTAACGCCGGCGATGGGTGACCGCTCGGTGGCGAACGCACCGGGGTCGAAAGGACGACGACCGAGCGATGTTGGTGCTATCGCATTTACGCCTGCTCCGGGAAGATCGAGCGTCAAAGCCGCGAAGCCGTTGGCTTCAAGTATTGGCGTGACCCTGTCCCACGTCGAACGGTTGTGCCAACCGCCGTGCACCAGGACAAAAGCTGCTTTGATTGCTGACATCGTTGAGCCCTCTTCGTCTGAATTTACGATCTTTACGACCTGTTCAAGCGGCCGCCCGCCATTTCGTCGCCATTTTGCCCCTCGTCCGCCGAAACGAACAAAGGGATGGGTTCAAACTTCCCTGTTATCGAAAAGAAACATTTGAACGCCCGAGTCGTCAGGCGGAAAAAGCCGGCGATCCGCCCCAGCCGCTTGTCCCTCCGCGCTTGCAAACGCCTTTTCGATCGCCGCAAAGTCGTCAAAATGCAGCGTTCCAATCAAATGAACACTGGAGGTCCCTCCCGGCGTTGCGATTGGGCCGTCGCTAACCTCGTATTTCCTGAGACCCGGAATCTTCTTGGCGAGAGGCACGTGGATTTCGAAGTAATGTCGGTCAAATGCCTCGACGTCCTTCGGTGTCCGGTAAATCACTATCATCCGAGCCATTGCGGCTCTCCTTCTTCTTCCACTTGTGTGACGCAAACTTAGCGGTGTGTTCACCCTGACGGGGTTTCGTTCAACACCACCGAGCCCACGATCGAGTCCAAGCTCGCCATCGCAATGATCTTCGGGAAATAGGTTTGCATGCGCGGATCGCTGCGCATCGCCTCGACGGCTGCGTGGGTCTCCCACTCGGAGTAGATGACGACGCCGGCGCCGTCCTTCGCCGCGATCAACCGGGTCGCCTTCCAGCCGGGGAGCGTGCGGATCACCGTCTCGGTGTTCTGCTTCAGGAGTACGATCAGCGCATCCTGCTTCCCGGGTTCGACCTTCAGCAGATTGATCAAAATGACGGGCTCGTCGGACATGGCGTATTTCCTTCTTTTCGGACACACCAAAGACGACGTGAAGGGCGGAAACGGATCGCGACGGAGAAGATATTTCTGGAAAATCATCTCGAAGGCGTGTGCTTTGCCGAGGCTTGCAACGCCAGCTACATGACCTGACTGCAGCTAGAGCGACGTTCCAGTTGGGTGAATCGTAAGGGACTGAACGTACCCGCTGACGCGGAAGAGCCGAGTGTTTGGAGGACAGCCTCCTGATGGGAAGGTTTGGTTGCAGACCAACCCCTGATCAGGGAGACCATCCATGACCGACGCCCCGGGAGCGGTGAGCCCGCTGCGTCGCCGCATGATCGACGACATAGCGACCCAACCGGCTCCCATCAGGTTCTCGTTGGCGGCACGGCCTACCCGCCAGACGCAGGTCTCAGTACTGCGGCTCATAGGTGAGCTTGACGATCTTCGAGAAGACCGTGGCCGAGGCGAGCTTCAGTTTTACTGTTTGCCCCTCGCGGAAAAACGGCTTGCCGTGGCCGACCAGGACGGGATAGATCGCGACATCGAGCACGTCGAGCAGGCGCTGCTTCATCAAAGCCTCGCCGAGGAGACCGTGGCCTAGAATAAGGAGATCGCCGCCATCCTGCTGCTTGAGTTTGGTCACCTCCGCCGCAGCGTCGCCACGAACGATGGTCGAATTATTCCACTCGGCCCGCTCCAGCTTCGACGAAAAAACGTACTTTCGGATCGCATTGAGACGCGCGGCATATGGATGGGGGCCCTCGATCCCAGGGTAGATTTTCGCGAATCGCTCGTATGTGGTCCGGCCCCACAGGATCGCGTCGCACATGGCGAAGACGCCCTG
Source organism: Alphaproteobacteria bacterium (assembly GCA_965276835.1). GTDB lineage: Bacteria > Pseudomonadota > Alphaproteobacteria > BOG-932 > Roseiterribacteraceae > BOG-932. Next base: position 3,030,861 of record OZ255631.1, on the reverse strand, counting down.
CCGGTCCCGGAGATCGGCGTCGTCGTCGTAGTCCCGGAACGGGAAGGGATCGTCCAGCACGATGCCGTCTGCCGAAACCAGGCAATATTCGATGATCTTCCGCATCCTGTTACTCTCCGTGGAGCCTCTTGCACAGGCTCGTCCGCCTTGAGGCGAGCGCCGACCACGCCCGCGCCAATTTGCGATCTCAGGCTCGCTTGCTGGCTGCCACGACGTCCAGTGGCATGATGCCGGCGTCGACGCGGAATCCATAAGCCACGCCTCCAGCGTAGCTCGGATCGCTGACCAAATCCGCGACCATCTTGCCGAACGTGTCGGGCTCCAGGATCGAACCGTAGCGTTGCAGGACGTGCTCCTCGACGCTCACGCCTTCGACTTCGCCATAGGCAGAGGCGACCGCATGGCCAAGCGCCGTACCGGGGATCACTTGGCTGGGGAGCAGCGCCTGGAAATGGATGCCCAATTCACGCTCCCGCGATACCACGTTGGCTTGGTGCGCCATGTACCAAACCATTCGCTTGGCGCCGATATAACCACCTGAGAGTCGCAGGCTTTCGGGCTCGATGAAGGGCGAACTCATCACTGTCGCCGCGCCACTCGACATCGTCATCACCCGGCTGCCGGGCTTCATCGGCGTATTGAGCGCCGCCTGAATGCCGACAAGGCTCGCCTTTACGTCAGTGTTCCAGATAGCGGAAAGTTCATCCCAGGTCTGTTTGTCGATTGGCATCATGGGCAGCCGCGCGCCCGCATTCAGCACGAGGATATCGGGCTGGCCATCCGCAACGATGCGGTCCATCAGCAGGGCGTCGGTGGCGTCGCCCGCGATCGTTGTGGCCCCAAGCTGTCGAGCCTGCTCAAGCCGCTCGGCGTTGCGGGCGATCGCGGTCACTTTGGCACCGCGAGCGAGAAACGCCTTCGCCATCGCGAGTCCCAGGCCCTCGCTGGCGCCAGTAACTACAATGCGCTGGTTGTACAGGTCTTGCATGACTTCGTTCCTTTCCCGAAAAGGCGATTTAAGCCTCGGTGGCGTAAGCGACCTCGCCAACGATCGAGTCCAACGAAGCCAGAGCGGCGACTTTCGGGAAATAGGCGACCATCCGAGGGTCGGAACGCATCGCTGCAATCGCAGCGGCGTCGCGCCATTGAGAATAGATGACGACGCGCGCGCCATCGGCCGATGCAATCAGGGTTGTGGAAATCCACCCATCGAGCGTGTGGATCACCGTATCAGTGTTGTCGCGCAACATTTCGAGAAGTCGGCTCTGGTTAGCGGGATCAACGCTCAGGGTATTCAGCACGGTCGTCACGGCTCGTCTCCGGTCAAGCAGGCACGCAGATCGGGCCTGTTATCTGGAAGACGACGGCCCGGTGCAGAACGGATCGGACCCAGAAAAAATATTGTTCGCAGGTGTTGGTGCACGCCAATCGTCAGCGGCTCGGCGGAAGGCCCATCTCGATCTGGGCAGGCCCGAAGGAGGGCCGGCCAATCCTGCTCGTCCATACGAGCTGCGGACATTAGTTCCACCCAACAGTCGCCTGCTCCGTGTGCGGCGAACCGCTAAACGCCGATATGGTGACGGCAAAGGCCGGCCCTGGCGGATTGGTTAACGTGCATACCGTAACGGATTAGTTTCCTCAGCCGGCCACCGCGATGAAGCTTTATGCCCATCCACGCCGGAGATTGGCGTCATCGCGCTGATGCATAACCTCGGCATCGCCTGCAATGAGACCGGCGGCCTCGGGGCGGTCGCCGGTCTCATCGCACGTCGCCGATGCCTTCCTGGGATTGTGCGGTGTGCCCTGCTTTCTCGCCGAAGACGATCCCGACTCGTTGCGCCCGGGCCCGGGCAACTTTGGCGGAACATCTGGCGGGTTCTGCACCCCGATCTGCGTCGCTCGGCGTCGGTGCGCACCCGATGGCCTTTCGCGTAATTTATACCTGCATGCTCCAAATCGTGACCCGCCATACAGGACCGCAGATGCGGCTGTCGTGGCGTGGAATGGAGTGGCTGCGGGCGCAGGATTTAAACCGGCGGCGTCCAGGTTTTTGTGAGGTTGGCGCACCCGACAAGATTCGAACTTGTGACCTCTGCCTTCGGAGGGCAGGAAACTATCCAGCAGTTTCAATATGCTCAGGTTCGAATCCCCCATCCATTCCCCCCCGACTATCCAGGTCATTTTCTGTTCGCATGTTTGATGGGATGGGCGCAATCGCAGGTTCAAATCGCGACCCTGCACCAACATCTTTCCTCAGATGGCGGACGAGTGTCGTCGAGCAGCTTGTTTGGTTGCGGGGCTCGCAACCACCGAGGGCGACATTCGATCGAGACGGCGATTTGAGCGGTCGCGGCAATTATGCGCCGCGTGAACCACAAGCTCTGAAGGCCTTGTCGGCCTCAATCCTTATCTCTACTGAGCGGTCGCCCCTGGCTGGGATTGAACGGCGACGGGTAAGCTGCCGCTTGGAGCGTTGGCTGGCGGCGCCAGGACGGTCGTTGAGGGAAGCGCAATCGGCGACTGTTGCGGAATTATAGGCCGAGCCGCCGATTGCTGGGTTTGCGGCGGCGTGAAGTCCGCGAGATTGGCAGGCTGTGGGGTTATCGGTAGCGTCGGCAGAGGGTCGAACCCAAGATGTCGTTGAACCCCCTGTGCCTGCTGTTGAGCTTGGGCATCCTGACAAATCTCGCTGACGGTGCCGGCGCAGGCCTCGTTGATGACGGTGGTGGTCGCAAGTGGAGTCGATGTTGCATCCTGTGCTGCAGCAGGAACTGTGACAGTTAACAGCATGCCAAACATAATCGGTCCGCTTTTCATTTCGAGATTCTTTCATTCTCGCGCAGCATCGCTGATCGCGCGGCGTTATACAATAACACTCCAGTATTGTTCATGCTGCCATAAAAAAGCGAATTGGAGAACGGAAATTTTCTCTTGAATCAAATAGAGATGCCGTTAGTAATGGGGAGGCAACAAAACAAAATAGGGAGCGCGTGACAATGCGCGTCTGTGGGCCTGTCAGGAAAACTGAATTGCTTCTCGGAAGCATGCGTAAAAGCGGACGGGCTAAACGCGATATCGAAAAAAGTATCTTAAAATTATTTGAAGTTACGGCGTTTACCTTATTGGTGCAGTTGCTTTCTTTGGTTCTTCCGCTCACCGCAACCGCTAAAACCTTCGAACTGCCAGGACAACTTGGGGTCGATCAAGTTGGTGACGCAACCTACAGCATTCCCATCGATATTCCGCCGGGTGCGGCGGGGATGGTTCCAAAGATAACACTCAATTACGGCAGCCGGAGCGGCGACGGCCCGTTAGGCGAAGGTTGGTCGATCGGAGGAATCTCTAAGATCACCCGCTGTCCGCAGACTTATGCGCAGGACAACAGCGCGTCGAATCCCGTCATCGGGGTCGGCGTGGTAAACAACAACAACACCGATCGGCTATGCCTTGACGGCCACCGGCTGATGGTGGTGAGCGGCACTTACGGCGCGCCCGCCGCAGTCTACCGCAAAGAACTCGACGATTTCACGCAGGTCGTCGAGCATGGCAGCATCAATGCCGCAGGCTCCTATTTTACGGTCTCAAGTAAGGACGGCACCGTCTACGAGTACGGCAATAACAGCGTGAACGATGGCGGGACCCCCGTCACCACCAACGCCAGAGTCGTCCTGAGTGCCGGCCCCATCATGGAGTGGGAGCTTGACCGAGCGGCCGACGCTTCCGGGAACTTCTGGTACGTTACCTATACCGCGCAAAACTCCGCGAACGTGGTTCTCCCATCGACCATCAACTACACCGGCAACACTCCTGTCGGCGGGGGAACGCCGACCGCTACCTACAACTCAATTACCTTCGGCTATACCGGGGTCACCGCCGGGAACGCATGGTCCTATCATCAGGGCGGCGTCCGGGTCGCCAGTGCGACAGTCCTGACCAGCATTTATGCCGATGCCGGAGCGAGTAAGGTCAGCCACTATGTGCTCGGCTATCAGCAGAGCCCGGTGACTAGCCGTGAAGAGCTGACGAGCGTCCAGAAGTGCGATAATGGGACGCCAAATGTTTGTCTTGCCGCCACCACCTTCACTTGGCCGGGCGCGTCCGGCGCCGGAACGTTCGCCGTCACGGCTGGCGTCCAAACCGGGTGGTGTCCGATCGCGAATATAAGTACCGGCGATTTCGATGGCGACGGCAAGACCGACTTAATTTGCCTTGGCGGCGGTGGCCCCAATCAGATTCTCGTTGCCCTGTCCAACGGGACAGGAACGTTCACTTCGAAAGGGTGGAAAACTGTCTGCAGCACCGGCGGGGTCCCACTGCTCGGGGATTTTGACGGTGACGGAAAGACCGACTTGGTCTGCCTCAATGCAGACAACACCCAGCAAGTGCTTATTTCCAATGGTAACGGCACTTTTGCGGCGAAAACGGCGACGGCTGGCGCATGGTGCGATTCGCCAGCGGATATTAGCGCGGGCGATTTCGACGGCGACGGCCGTACGGACCTGATTTGCAATTACGCAAATGGGAGCCATGCCGTAGCCTTCTCAAGTGGCGACGGGACATTCGCCACGCCCGCCCAATGGCCGAGCAGCAGTACTCCGTGGTGTTCGCCGGCTAACCTGCAAATGGGCGATTTCAATGGCGACGGGAAGCAGGACCTGATGTGCATGGGGACCGGCGCAAACGCAAACCAGCAGATCGTCGCGTTTTCGAACGGCGATGGAACTTTCGCTCAGCCCAGCGGGTGGCAGCCCCCCTTTTGCGCCAGTCCGGGGAACATTCAGTTCGGCGACCTCGACGGCGACGGCAAGACGGACATGGTCTGCAACCGCAGCAATGGCTCAAGTCAAGTGGCGTTTTCCTTCGGCGACGGCACTTTCGACGTGTCCGCCAACTGGACCAATAGCGGTGCCTACTGGTGCGCGTCTGGGAGCGTTAAGATCGGCGATTTCAACGGGGATGGCCGGGACGATCTGGCATGTGAGGATTCGAGCAATTACATCGAAGTGGCGTTCTCGGACGGCAACGGAAACTTCATTCCCCAATCTGGCAGTAGCCCCTGCATCGGGTACCCGCAATTCGGCGATTTTACCGGCTATGGCCGGCAGGATTTATCCTGCATTGCGCCCGCGAACTACGAGGTGCGCGCGGCTGGCGGTGCCCCGGACATGCTTACATCGGTGACGAGCGGACTTGGTGCAATTGACAGCGTCGGCTACACAGCTGTGTCCTTTCGCGGAAGCACGCCTCGTGCACGAAGGCAGGGTCTGGTCGGGCCGCTCAACGTCGTCGGGGATACCACGCGGGACAACGGCATCGGCGGCGTCTATGTCCAAACCTATACTTATGGGCTAGGACAGGTCGATTTCACTGGCCGCGGGTTCCAAGGGTTTGCCTCGGTTGCTGCGAACGATTTCTGCTTTAATGCGGTCAGCGCCAGCACCAATATCCAAACCACTGTCAACTACAATCAAACTTGGCCCCTAACGGGAACCGTCCAATCTCAGACGGTGCAGCATTACACGCAGAGCGGTACATCCGGCTACTGCATTAATGAGACGTCTCCGGTCACGATCGGCCAGGTTAGCAACGGCTACGTGGTCGCCAATCCTTCCAGCGCAACTGATTTCGTCACACTGCACTCCTCCGTCCAAACGACGAAGGAGCTGGACGGCACGCTTCTATCCACTCTGACGACAAGCTGGTTCTACGACACGAACGGCAATCTGTATGTTCAGGGCAAAAATTCGTCGGAGAACTGGGTCTCGAAGACTTGTTATACTTACAAGACCTACCCCAACAATTGGATGTCGTCGCTTGGGTTGCTAACGAAGACTTTGGATAGTGGTGTTGTGCCCGGTACGACCCCTGATTGCACCGTGGCCTCGACACGCACCAACAGCTACACCCCCAATCCTGACACCGGGTTGGTCATGGAGCAGGTCATCGAGCCGACCATTCCCGCAAACAGAGTGACGAGTGACTATACGCGCGACGCGTTCGGCAATGTTCTGACCGCCGTGGTCACCGGCAACTTCGCCACCCGCACTACGACAATGCACTACGAAACCTATGGCCGGTTTACGAACTGGATCAAGAACACTCTGAACCAAGTGACTTTTACCAATTATAATCCGCGGTTCGGCGCGCTAAACAACACGACCGATCCCAACGGTGTGGTTACAGCCTGGACCTACGATACGTTCGGCCGCAAGCTGACGCAGACAGTCACCGATTCCACCGGTGCAAATACCCTGCCGACCACCACCTGGACCTATAACTCCGGGACCGGTTGTGTAGCGGGCAGCTTTCCCCTTTGCTCCGTTCAGACGAGCACACCGGGTCAGCCAACCGTATCGACCTATTACGACATCGTCGAGCGTGCCGAATTTTCAACCGCGCCGACATTCGACGGCAGCGCGACGATTATCAACAGTCTGACGGCATACAATGCGCTTGGCTGGGTTGCATCGGTTACCCATCCTTATTCGAGCGGTACAACTCACCCCGCCGTGGCTTACAGCTACGATGATGTCGGCAGACTCCTGACCAAGAACAATCCGGACGGCGGCAAGGTCGCACACACCTACGGCACGGCTGCGGTACCTGCGCCTGGCACGGGCAATTTCAGCACTGACGCGGCGACAGGTTCGGACACAAACAGTCCGGCAAGCATAACGGCGCGAACCACGACCACCACGACCAACAGCCTCGGGCAAGTCGTGAGCGTGCTGACGCCCCTGACCCTCGGCAATCCAACCACCTATGCCTATGAGCCCTTCGGCAACGTGGCGAGCGCGACAGACCCACAGGGTAACGTCGTGTCGATAACCTATGACGTGCGGGGTCACAAGACGGCGCAAAACGACCCGGATAAAGGGAACTGGACATTCGTCACCGACGCGCTTGGCGAATTGACGTCGCGAACCGACGCAACCCCGGCGACGGTCAGTTTCGCTTATGACGCGCTCGGCCGGCCGACCTCGGAAACTGGGGCCGTTAATCCGACGAGCAGCTGGACCTACGACAACGCCACCTGCAACGGCATCGGAAAGCTGGACACGTCGAGCACAGGTTCCGGTGCCGGCATGACCAACCGAAAGGAATGCTACGACACGTTCGGGCGGCCCAATGAGACCGATACCACGGTCGATACCGCGCCCCCCTACACGACACTCACCGCCTACGATGCGAGCGGGCGGCTCTATACCAACACATACCCATCCGGCATCGTTGTCGGTCATCAGTATAACGCTCTGGGCTATTTGAGGAGCGTGAACAGCGGTGGCGTGGCATTGTGGGTGCCGAACACGGAGAATGATGCGCTTCAGGTGACGCAAGCCACCTATGGCAACGGAGTCTATACGACCGCGAGCTACGATCCCGAATCAGGCCGGGTCACCAATATTCAGCCGATGACGGCGGCTGGCGTGAGATTCCGGCAGTTCAACTACACCTGGGATGTTGCGGGGAATCTCACAACGCGCGCCGACCTGACCCACGCGGAGGAAAATTTTACCTACGACACGCTGAACCGCCTGACTGGCGACAGCCAGGTTAGTGGCGGCGCCGGCAACGTTCCGACGAAGACATTCACCTATACCGTGACCGGCAATATCGCGAACAAGTCCGATGTCGGCACCTATCAATACGGTGCCGGCGGTGCGGGACCACACGCAGTGACCAAGATCACCGGGACGACCAACGATGGGCGCGGCGGCTCGCACGGCCTGGTTACCGATCCCACCTACATCTACGACGCCGACGGGCGGTTGACGGGTGGTACCAACGGCAGAAGCTATACCTACAACGGCTTCGAAGCACCGGCGACAATCACCAACGCCGGCGGCACTGTGACCTTCACCTTCGACGCCGAGCACAATCGTGTAAAACAGGCGACGCCTTCCGGGACAACTGTCTATGTCGCGGGGCAAGGTGTACGAACAGAGATATTCATGCCGCCGGCTTGCAGCCCAACGCCGTGCAACAACCCGCCCCCGACTTACAACAGTTATGTGATGGCCGGTGGCCAGATTGTCGACATGGTGCAGAATAACGGGCCGGCAACCACAGTCACCAATACCTATTTCCACACTGACCATCTGGGCTCGACGATATTGGTGACCGGCGACAGCGGTGCCGCAGTCAAGCAGATGTCCTACGATCCCTGGGGCAAGCGTCGGAATCTCGATGGTTCCGACGATCCCTACGACACGCTGACCAGTCCGGTCAATCGCGGCTTCACCGGACAGGAGGAACTCGCTGATTCCTATCTCATCGACATGAACGCCCGCGTCTACGACCCTCAAATCGGAAAGTTTGGCAGCGCGGATCCCGCCGATGGTGGCCCCGTCGGAGCGGGCGATTGGAACCGGTATGCCTATGTTAAGAACAACCCACTTAACCTAACCGACCCTAGTGGCGAATCGGGAGGCGGCTTTTCTTTCAGCGGCTCTTACACATTTTTTGGAGACTCGGTGAGTATTTCGGTGGGGGGGGGTGTCCGCTTCCGACGGCTCTTCCGGCCTCTATTACAGCGTAGGGGTGGGAAATTCCACTTCAAACATCACCGGAGCATCGACCGATGTTACTGCAGGGGGCTTCTACAATCCAAATATGGAAACAGTATCTAGCGGAACGGACTCTCAGGTTGTGAACTCAATAACAGTTCCTGTGGGAGGCGGTGCGGTGGTGGTGGTATCCACCAGCCCCGATGGAACAACAGCGGTTGAAGCTGGTCCAGGCGAAGGGTTGTCCGTCAACTCCCAAACAGTTACCACTAGAACATTTTGTCTGGTATTCTGTACCCCATCCAGCGACTCTCCGAATCAGGCGCCAACAAACACCAAGCCGAGCAAGAGTGGGACACCTACTTCAAGCAATCAGAACAGACAATCGCCGTCGCTACCTGCTTTAGGTATTATCGTACCCGGCTTTGGGATCCTTCCAGGCACTGGTGCCGCCAGCGGTGGCAGTATAACTATTACATACGTACCCGGATCAGGAAGTTGTGCCTTTTGTACCTATACAGAACTCCCGCCACCGGTTGCAAATCCAGTTGATGATTGATTATACTTAAATAACCATCGAAGAAATTTGAGTGTTTTGCGAGAAAACTGTACAGTTTGATATAGTATCGGTTGGTTAAATTTTTTTAGAACGTCAATATCTTAAATTTTGCCAATTTTCTAATCCGTAATACAGTAAAACTGTAAAAAAAATGAGGAATGACGGAGAGATCAGGATCATGCAGGCGAAGTGGAAGATTTTTTTTGTCTCTTGCGGATTAGGAATTCTGTTGACTACTGGCATAGCGGTTTCAGGAATCCGAAATGCCAATCGAGAGGCGAAAAAATTTTCTGATAATGCAATAATTGATATAACCAAAGATTGGGATGATCAGCAATTAATCCAGAGAGCTTCGCCGGAGTTATTGAAAAGCACAAATCCGGAGAATATTCACAAATATTTTTTACTAATGTCTCATTTGGGACATATCAAGACATTCGAAGGGACATCGGGCGGAATTAACTATGGGTTTTCATTTGAAGGAAAATCCTCGACGACAGCTCATTATGTTGGGGCCGTCGAATTCGAACATGGCAAAGTCAATTTTGAGGTGGATTTGATCCGCTCGGTTGGAGGGTGGAAAGTATCCGCGATTCATATTGATAAAATTCTTTAACAAAAAATTTTAGTGAATATAATCTGACGAAGATTCCGATATCGGATTCCTGAGAGCCTGTTTTGACAATCAGGGATGAGCGTTTCGGCGGATGAGGATGCCTCCCATGGCGACGAGAATCATGGAGTGAGAGACGTCGATGCGTTTCTCGTAATCGCGCACGAGGCGTCGCCATCTGGTCTCCAGCCGAAAGTGCGCTCGACGACCCAGCGCCGGGGCAGCACCTCGAAGCCCTTATGGTCAACGGATCGACGGACGATCTCGACCACGAAGTCGAGATAAGCGGCCTTGTCCATGAGTTTGAGGCGGTCGCAAGCGCCGTCGGCGAACAGATGCTTTACCCAGGGCCAGCGCTTGCGGATACCGTCCAGAACGGCCCGAGCTCCGGCGCTGTAGGAGATGTCGGCATGCGTCAGATCGACCATCAAGAGCCGCCCATCGGTATCGACGGCAATATGGCGTTTGCGGCGGACGATCTTCTTGCCGGCATCGTAACCCCCTGCTTCTGCTTGCGAGGCTTTGACCGATTGGCTGTCGATTACCCCGTCGTTGGGCTCGCCTCGCGTCCGCTCCGCTCACGATCCAGCATCAGCGCCACGTCGTGGATGGTCTGGAACAGCAACCGCCGCGCCGGTTCCCCGAACCAGCCACAGACCGTCTCCCAGGCACCAAAATGGATCGGCAGCATCCGCCAACCGCACCCCGAGCGCACAAGGTAGCGTACCGCGTTGCTCACTTCCCGGAAATCAACATCACGAGGTCGCCCCCGGCGCCCAGGCTTGGGCATCGGCGGCGCGATCTGTTCCCACTCCTCGTCCGTCAGGTCAGACGGATAACGCTTGGCCTTCTTCGCGATCTTGGCCATCCGGCCACGGCTCTGGTCTGTCCACATCCACAGCTTGAATCACAAACTACAAGCCCGCGATACCCACAAGCTCCATTTTCCAAACAGCCTCTCAGGCGTCCACATCAACAGTGTGAATCACGCCAAACCCTTCACACAACCTTTTTTCTAAAAGCCTCTGAGAAATTGAAGCTTATTTAAAAAAATCATTTTATATAACCCGACCGTAAATGTATTAAAAGCAAAAATAGCCCTCCCTCAGCTTATATGCTCTACCGTTTCTCCATTGGATATTTTGCAACCGCGAACACTATAAGAATTATCCCTACTGGAAGAGCATCTTCTGCCAATGGATAGGTAGTGCTTTCGAAGGTTGTCACATATCCGCTGAAGCCCCTTTGAAACCGTCCGGCTGGAATCGCCAGATATGCTGTTCGACCGGTTGCGGTATCCGGTGTAGATGACATGATGGGCTTATGTAAGCCATAGATACCAGCAAATCCAAGCAGAGCGATACCAGCGGTAGCTAATAAAAACCGTCCCCACAATGGCATGAGTTTACCTTTACCTATTGACTGATCAGAAGCGTAGATTGCTTTTGTCGCTTCCGCGCGTTCATCATAATCCTCGTGACACGTCTGATGCCACTCACAAAGGACATATTTCGGCAGAATTGCCCAGCCTATCGCAGATAGGATTACCGTGAGTCGAGCCACAGCAAGGCCGAAGCGCGTCACCTCTCGCTTCTTCATATTCGCCTATCCTGATGTTGAGGAGCCGAGATTCGAAGTCGGGCCTGAAAGCTTCGTGATTTACGGATGCCTTCCAAAAAACCAAAGAAGCCCCCAGCACGGTAGTGTCAGTCCAGCGGCAACTTGCTTCCGTTTTGGCGGAATTGGGGCGGGGGACTCTAGCCTCAAGCGACGAGAGATTTCCACTCGGCCATTGCGGCTGAGTGGTTCGCCTTTTATGTCTGTCGATCGGTGAGGTATTTTCCTGGTTGAAGTGCTTGTGGATGCTGCCGTGAACTTAGGCGAATTTCTGGAGTGTCTTCATCCTCCTAAATCTGAGCATCGCGCGATCTCTTCGCCTGAGTGGTTGGTGTGAGTTTTCAGCCCGGTAATTGATCCACCGCCCGATCTGCTGCTTTTTGGCATTGCCGATCTCGGTCATGGCCGCCGTGTACGACCGCAATCTATCGGTGACGACAGCTTTCGGATTGCCGTGCCGCTTCATCGCAGCCTTGATAAACTTGAGCGCCGCGGCCTTGTCCCGGGTCTTGCTGGCAAAGAACTCAAGCACTTCACCCTCGTGGTCAATGGCCCGCCAAAGGTAGTGAAGCTCACCGTTTATCTTGACGTAGACCCCGTCGAGGTGCCAACGCCAATGCGTGCGCGCCCGCATCTGGTCGACGCGTTTGCGCCGGATCTCCGCAGCAAACATCGGGCCGAGTCGGTTCCACCATAAACGCACCGTTTCGTGGCAGATTTCGATGCCGCGTTCGGCGAGCAGGTCTTCAACATTGCGCAGAGACATCGGGCATTTGACGTACATCAAGACCACAAGGCGGATCACCTCGGGTGAACTGTCGAAGTAGCGGAACGGGTTTTTCATCCCGAAGCTTACCCCAGCAGATTCGCCTCGACAATTTTGGACTGACAGAGCCGTCCTGCCTCCTCCAGCCAGTTCAGCAAGTAACAGTGCGCCCGTAACGATCCAAAGCCAGCCAGGAATTCCCATTCGGTAAAGCTGGTAGTTTTATGCTGGACGAGGGTTAGCGCTAAACCAGCGACACCCATTTGAGATTTAAGCCAGCTAATGCTTCTCCAAAACAAACACCGGCCTGACAGAATTTCCCGTCAGGCGGATTACCTCGCCGCCCGAAGCGTGCAACGAACCCGTTCCCGTCAGCTTTCCCTCAATCGAAAAAGCCTGCCCCGTTGTCACCGTGCTGGGCGCGCCATCACCCGTCTGATCAGCCGACGCACGCCGCGCCATCTCTGCCTCTGCGTCGGCCCGGGTGTTGCCGGGGATGGCCATCAGCACATCCATCGGCGCCAGTTTCGGGTCGACGGAGCTGGAGCCGGAATAGAGCGTCAGGCTGGGTGCGATGCGGTCGAACAGGTCCGGGGTCATTCCCGGCATTTGGAGCAGTTCGGCCAGATTGTTAAATGGTGAGGATTGGCGGTGCTCGACGATGGCTTGGGACAGTGCGTCGGCCGCGCCGGGACCGTCTCCGGCAACAGTCAAAAGGCCGCCGATCAGCTCCGCACTGCCGCCGTTCAGATCGATCTTGCCGCTTTCCGCGGTGATGCCGACCGTCACCGGGACGCCATTGAACGTGATCGTCCGCGCCGTCCCATCGACCGGCCAATGCTGCGCCGGGTCGGAGAGGGCGACGAGGGCAATATCGATCGCAGCTTGCAGGGTCTCGTCCGCCTGAAGCCTCTCTTGGTCCAATGTCGCGTTGCGCGCATCCGAGCGGGACATCGCGACCAGCGCCGCCGCCAGCATGCCGAGCAACACCATCGTCCAGAGCACGGCAACCAGGGCAATGCCGGATTGCCGGTTTTGTGGTGCGGCCGAAAGGTTGATCATGGCTGTCACTATGATCAGGCGGGAAAACGAGCGCAAACACTCTCTGCCTGAAAAAACAGCGGGTCGTATTTCTCAGCTTTTTGGAAAGATCGTCTTTGACCCGGCAAGCGCGACTGGTAAGCTCTATCGACTTGGTTCCGTTAAGGAACATGGGCCGGATGAGAGCGAAAGAACGGAACGTTGATGTGGGGGGTGCAGCTTTGATCCGTGTCGCCGCGTTCCGCCCGGTGCGACCGCCGCGATGAACGTTCTCGCGCGCCCCCTCGGCGCCGCCTCCGTCGGTGAGATACTGGTCTCAGCCGGGCGGCTGTCCCCCGATGCGCTGTCACGCGCCGTAGTGCTGGCGCGGGAGCGTGGCGAGGCGCTCGTACCCGTGCTCACGCGGCTCGGCCTTATCGGCGAGCGCGAGTTGGTCGAAACCATATCGCAGGCGCTGGGTCTACCGGTCGCCGGCGCCGCCGATTTTCCCGAACAGCCCGTTCTGACGGATCAACTCAGCCAGAGGTTTCTGGCGCATTTTCGTGTGCTGCCGATGGCGGCGAGCGAGGGCGATGTCGTCGTGGCGATGGCCGATCCGCTCGATGCCTATGCGTTGGAGGCTATTGCCTTCGCGACCGGCCGGGCTGTGATTCCGCGCGTATCCTCGCCGAGCGAGATCGAAGACGCGTTGGAGCGCCTGCATGCGATCGACGCCGCGCCCGCCGCCGCGGGCCCTGACGCGAGCGCGCACGACGATGTCGAGCGCTTGCAGGACATGTCGAGCGACGCGCCGGTCATCCGGCTGGTCAACAGCGTCATCGCCCGGGCGGTCGAGGCACGCGCCTCCGACATCCATTTCGAACCGGCGGAGCGCAGTCTGCGGGTCCGGTTTCGGATCGACGGCGTTCTGCAGGACAGCGAAGTGTTGCCGGAACGTGTGTCCACCCGTCTGACCTCGCGCATCAAGATCATGGCGAAGCTCAACATCGCTGAACGCCGCTTGGCCCAGGACGGCCGCATCCGCTTTGCCGTTCGTGGGCAAGAGATCGATTTTCGCGTGTCGACGATGCCGACACTGCATGGCGAAAGCGTCGTGCTGCGCATCCTGGATCGCGGCAGCCTGCGGCTAGACTTCCAGGCGCTGGGGTTTGACGACGATGTGCTGGACGCATATTTGCCGCTGCTCAAACGCCCGCATGGCATTCTGCTGGTCACTGGGCCGACCGGCAGCGGCAAGACGACGACGCTCTATACGTCTTTGAACGCGCTCGATCGACAGGAGCTCAAGATCCTGACCATTGAGGACCCGATCGAATATCAGCTCGAGGGCATCAACCAGACCCAGGTGAAACCGCAGATCGGGATGACGTTCGCCAGCGCGCTCAGGGCGTTCCTGCGCCAGGATCCCGATGTGATTATGGTCGGTGAGATTCGCGATCTCGAGACGGCGGAGATCGCGGTCCAGGCATCGCTGACCGGGCACATGATCCTATCGACCCTCCACACCAACGATGCGGCCAGCGCTGTGACCCGTCTGCTCGATATGGGAGTCGAGAATTACCTGATCACGTCGACAGTCAACGCGGTTCTGGCTCAGCGACTGGTGCGAACGCTTTGCCCACATTGCCGGGAACCGTATGAACCCAGCGCTGAATTGCTGCGTGGGTACGGCGTGACGACCGCTGTGGGCGAAGCGTTGCATCTGTTCCAACCGGGCGGCTGCTCGTCCTGCCGCGGCACCGGCTTCCAGGGGCGCACGACCATCACCGAATTGCTGCCGATGACCGACAGAATCCGTGAGCTGGTCCTGGCCCGCGCCGAAGCGCTCGAAATTCAGCGCGCAGCTGTCGCCGAAGGCATGCGGACGATGTTTGTCGACGGACTCAGGAAAGCCAGGGCTGGGATCACCACGCTTGACGAGGTAATCCGGGTCACGCGGGAAGCCTGATGCCGAATTTCCGCTACAAGGCTGTCGGAGTGTCCGGTCGGATCGAGACCGGGTCGGTCGAGGCGTTGAATCGCTTTGCCGCAATCGCCGATCTTCAGGCCAGGGGTTTCCTGCCCATCGAAACCTCCGAGGCGCCGAATGCCGGCCGCCTGCGTTCGGTATTCAAGCGGCGATTGTCGGTCCGTGTCCCAGCGCGGCAGCTTGGGCGCGCGTTGGAGGAGCTGGCGGTTTTGCTGCAGGCGGGCTTGGCGCTCGATCGTGCGCTTGAACTGCTGGCGGGCGAGACTGCCACGCCGCGGCTCAAACCTGCACTTAACGGCATTCTGGCGAACGTGCGGCGCGGCGCAACCCTGGCTGAGGCGACCGCGGCCTATCCGACATTATTCCCAGCCAGCATTACGACCTTGATCGAAGCGGGGGAGGCGGGCGGCAGTCTGGAAACGAGCCTCGGCCGCGCTGCCGAGATGCTGTTGCGAGGCGCGGCCTTGCGCGAATCGCTGACCGGTGCGCTGCTCTATCCGATGATGCTGCTGATCGTTGCCGGCCTGTCGTTGACCGTCATCCTGACCGTGGTCCTCCCGGAGTTCAAACCGCTGTTCGACGATGCGGGTGCGAAGCTGCCGTTGCCGACGCAGATTGTGATGGGCTTGGGCGATTTCGTGAGCGCCTACTGGTTCCCGGGCTTGCTGATCGCGGTCGGCGCGGTCGTCCTGGTGCGCCGCCTTCTGCGGAACCCGGTCTATCGCGTCAGACTCGATACGCAGGTTCTAAAGTTGCCGCTGCTGGGCCTGCTAATCAGCAAGATCGAAGTTGCGCGCTTTGCGCGAACGCTCGGCACCTTGATCGAGAACGGCATACCGCTGCCGCTGGCGCTCGGCATTACCCATCGCGGCTTTCATAATATGGCCTGGTCTCAGGCAATCGAGCGGGTCGGCACCAGCCTAAAGGAGGGCGAGGGTCTGGCCGCGCCTCTCGAGCAGACCGGCCTGTTTCCGCAAACCGCCCTACACCTGATCAAGGTCGGCGAAGAAACCGCGCGACTGGGCGACATGCTGGCGCGCCTCGCCGGAATCTTGGAGCAGGATGTCGAGCGATTGATCCAGCGGGCGCTCGCGATCCTGGTGCCGGTGGTCACGATCGGGCTTGGGGTTCTCATCGCCGGCATCATCGCTTCGATCCTGGTCGCGGTTCTCAGCCTCAACGATTTGGCAACTCTCAAATGACGGTTTCAGATTCGCGTTGCGCAACCGAAGTTCAGCGTCCCGGGAAACGCCGGCAGGCCGGCTTCACCCTGCTCGAACTGCTTGTGACGCTGACCATTCTGTCGCTGCTCGCGGCGATCGTCGCGCCGCAGGTAATCAAATATATCAACTCGTCGCGCCTCACCACGGCGCAGCTTCAGGTCGACAACCTCGCGGCGGCGCTCGATCTCTTCCATGTCGACATGGCGCGGTATCCGACGGAGCAGGAAGGCCTGCAGGCGCTGGTGACCCAGCCCGACAACGCACCCAACTGGCATGGTCCATATCTGCAGAAGGCCAAGGGGCTGATCGACCCGTGGGGTGTCCCGTACCATTATGTCAGCCCCGGTCAGCACGGCGACGTCGATGTCTTCTCATACGGTGACCAGAAAACTGCCGGTTCGCCGGATGAGACCCCGACCATTGTCAACTGGTGAGCGCGGCTTCACGCTGCTGGAGCTGCTGGTGACCATGACGGTGGCCGGTCTGATGATGGCTGTCGTGGCGCCGCGACTGCTGGATACGGTGGCACATGCGCGGCTCAAGGCAAGCGCGGTGCGGATGTCTGTGGCGCTCCGTGAAACACGCGCGGCGGCACGCAAAAGCGATGAGCCGGCGATCCTGAGCGTAGACCCGACGGGCAAGGATTATGTCTCTGTTGGACGCACCTACCCGTTGCCGTTCGGCCAGACGGTCAAGCTCCAGTCCTTTCAGGAAAAGCAGGACGGATCCGCGCCGATAGTGCGTTTCTTGCCGGACGGCAGTTCGTCGGGCGGCACGCTGGTCTTCTCGAACGGCGATGATCGAATCCAGGTTGCCGTCGATTGGCTGACCGGCAGGATTTCGGTTGGTGACTAGGCGCGACGCTACTCGCGGTGGGCGCGCGGCAGGCTTTACTCTGCTGGAGGTACTGGTCGCTCTGTCGATCCTGGCCATCTCGCTCGGCGTGCTTGTGCCGGTCTTCTCGGGCACGCTCGACCGGCAGATAATCCTGGCGGATCAAAAAACCGCGAGCGCACTGGCGCGGTCGAAACTGGCAACCGTCGGGAGTGAAATCCCGCTGGTCGACGGCAAGACCGATGGCCGTTTCGATAACGGTTTTACCTGGCACGTCGAGATCGCGCCTTACCAATTTCAATATACAAGCCCGCTCGTGGTTCCGAAGCTTGTTACGCTGACCGTGCGATGGCCGGCGAAGCACGGGATGCGGGCGCTGAGCGTCAAGACGATCAGACTCCTCGGTCGCAACGCCAATGGCTGACACCCTCCGGCGATCCACAGGCCAACAGCCAAATGGGGAATACGGCTTCACCCTTCTGGAGCTGCTTGTCGCGTTGACGGTGCTGTCGCTCGTTGCCCTGGTTATGCTCGGCGGCCTGAAATTCGGAGCGCGTGTCTGGGACCGCGAAGAAAGCATGAGCGACCAGTCGGATTCGATTGCGACGGCGCAGAATCTTATTCGGCGGCAGCTCGCGGTGACCTATCCGGAGTGGCAGAACAACGATCGCGACAAGCCGCATGTTGCGTTCGACGGCGAACCACGCAGCATCAGTTTTCTGGCGCCCCCACCCGCGCAGTTGGGGCCTGGAACAAATCTGCATTACAGTCTGGAGACGTCGCCGAATGATACCCTCGACGTTGTTTGGCGGGCGTCGGATAACGGCGCCGGTTCAGCCCGCTCTACATTGCTGCACGACGTTGCATCGGTCGAGTTTGCCTATTACGGCCCGCAATTGGGGGCCGCTGTTTCAAAATGGTCCGATCGTTGGAGCGACCGCGCCCGTCTTCCCGATCTGATCCGACTGCGTGTCGTATTTCCGCCCGGCGATCGCCGCGTGTGGCCGGAGCTTGTCGTTCACCCCGACATATCGGTTGACGTGCGCTGCATCTACGAGCCGATCACGCGCACCTGTAGGGGGCGCCCCGAATGAGCGCGCTGGATACGCAGATCACACTGCCGCTGATCGGCCAAGCGTTTTCCCGTGGCTGGAAATGGTGGACAGGCGAGTTGCTGGCGGCGGTTCCCTTGTCGCTGCGTCGCAGGTTTCGACCGCAGCGGCCGGAGATCTTCATTCATGTCGGCCCGACCGAGGCGGTGGTCTTTCAGCCGACCGAAACCGGATGGGAAGAGCGGGGCCGGTTCGCTGTTGCCGACGGTGGCCAAAATGTTTGGGAAATGGAACGGCTCCTTCAAACCGCGATACGGCCGAACGTCCATGTCCGATTGGCGAATACCCTCGTGCTTCGGCGCGAACTCGATCTGCCGCGCGCCGCCGAGACACGGCTTCGCGATGTCGTCGGCCTCGATCTCGACCGGCAAACGCCGTTGACGGCCGACAATGCCGTGTTCGATGTCTTGGTGCGCGAGCGCGATCCCGAAGCCGGACGTATCCGGGTTGCGCTTGTTGCCGCCAAGCGCGGAACCATCGACGACATCCTGACATTCTGCGGTCGATTCGGCATACGTCCCAAATCCATTGCCGTGCTCAACGCTGCCGGGAACGCTTCCGAGTACAACCTGCTGCCGGGCGCATCGCCGTCGGGTGGTGGTCGGTTCTGGCGGCGGCCTCGCCTTCTTGCCGGTGCGGCGATTGCGCTACTCCTCCTCTTGAATCTCACACTGGCCTTCGGACGGCTGGACACGCGCCTCGAACACCTGTCGCTAGAACTTACGAAGACCCGAAAAGCTTCGCAGGCAACTGAAAAGCTGCGCGGCCAACTGGAGCGCAGCCAGGCAGAGGGGAAACTATTGCAGGAAGCACAAGCCCAGGCCGGCCCGTTGGAAGTCTTACGGGAATTGACGCATCTGCTCCCAGACGATGTCTGGCTCTTCGGCTTCGAACTGCGCAACGGCAAGGTGCAAATAGCCGGGCTGGCACCCTCCGCATCCGATCTTATCGAGCGGCTCGACAAGTCCGACGTCTTTTCCAACCCGCGGTTCAGCGCCGCGGTCACACGCGCCGATAAGCCGGGCAATGAGCGGTTCGAGATTACCCTCGACTTGCGTGGCAAGGCCGGCAAATGACGCTCACCGAACGCATTCCGCCGACAAGGATGGCCGCGCTGGCTATTCTTATCGTGCTGATCATCCTGATATGGCTGTCGGTTCTGGATCCGCTGCTGTCGCTTTGGCAGCGGCAAGCCGAGCAGGCGGACCGTACCGCGGACATGATCGTGCGTCTGCGCCAAACTTCCGCTGAAGGGCCGACGCTGAAAGATGCTATCGCCAAGCTTGGGCAGGG
The DNA here is from genome assembly GCA_965276835.1 of Alphaproteobacteria bacterium. Taxonomy (GTDB): domain Bacteria; phylum Pseudomonadota; class Alphaproteobacteria; order BOG-932; family Roseiterribacteraceae; genus BOG-932. The sequence continues at coordinate 3,011,327 of OZ255631.1, read as the reverse complement.
TCAGCACGACCGCAATGCTATCCTGATGGCGCCCAACGCCAACGTCGCCGGCGCCGTCTTGCAATCGGAGGTCAAGAGGATCGCCGAAGGCGACGGCGCAACCTTGCGGACCATTCAGCAATTGCCACCGGTCCCGGAGGGGAGCTTGAATCGAATCGGCGTTCGCGTCGATCTTGAGGCCGACACCGGTCAGCTGGCGAATATTCTGTCCAAGCTGGAAGGTCATACGCCGATCTTTCTGGTCCGTAGTTTGTCGGTTCATGGCCAGGAACAACAAAGCAATCTACCTCCGGCACGTCGCAGCATCCCGATCACGATCCAGCTTGAGATTACCGGCCTTACGGGAACCTCAGAATGATCGTGCCCAGCCGGCGATGGGTGGTGACCGCGGCTTTGGGGGCTGTGCTTTTCGGCCTGGCCGGCTGGCAAGGTCTGCGGCCGGTGTCGCTGGACTTGCCGAAAACCCTGGACCCCGGAAATACCGGAACGGCCAGAATAGCTACGAATTCGCGTCCATTGCGGATCGATGCGCCCGCCGACTATGCGGAAGTTGCGCAACGGCCGCTTTTTGTTGCCGGCCGCCGACCGCCAGCCGCCGAAGCCGCCGCAACATCCGCACAAGTACAGACGCTCAACACCTATACGATAGTTGGGATCGTTGCCGCGCCCGATCGCGCCGTGGCCGTATTGCGCAACCCCTCGGGCGCGACGGTCCACCTGCGGGCCGGTCAAGCGATAGAAGGCTGGACGCTGGAGACAATTGAGCCGAATAAACTTATCTTCGTTTCAGGCGGTCAACGCCAGGAACTCGCTATCAAATCCGATAAGAACCAACAGGGGCCCAAGGGCTCCAGGACCAATATGGGGATACGGCAGCCATGAGCAGGGTTGACGCCGGATTATCCCGGGAGTCAGTCGCGATGAACATGTCTTATGCCTTGGCGTCCGTCCGGATCGCTGGGCTGCTGTTGGTGCTCTGCATCATCTCCAGTTGCGCGGACAAGGATCGCCCTGCGGTCGCCGAACAGAAAACGACGACGACCACGGTCGAAACCAGATCGTCCGGCGAAGGACCGATCGAGTTGCGCCGATTCGGCGGGCGCGATAACGGCGCGATCGGCAAGGGGGCAGGGAAGACGAGCAGCACGATCTATGCTGGAACGGGCGACTTTTACGCACCGCCGGTGAAAGGTGGCGGCAGCGTCAAGACGGGGGCGGATGGCGAGGTCGCGCTCGATTTCTTCAATGCCGATATCCGCGAGGTTGCCAAGAGTGTGCTGGGCGACCTGCTGGGCTTGAACTATCTGGTCGACAGCGCGGTGCAAGGGACGATTACTGTCCAGACTAATCAGAAACTTCGTAGACAGGACGTGTTGCCCGCGTTCGAGACCGTGCTGCGCGCCAACGGGCTGGCGCTGGTTCAGCAAAGCGGCTTCTATTCCGTCGTGCCGTTCGGCAGTGCGGGCAAGGCAGCCAATGTAGGCGGCAATGAGGATGGATATGGTACCGAGATCGTCTCGCTGCATTATGTCAGTCCCGACCAGATGCGCCGTGTGCTCGAACCGCTGACGCCGCAGGGCACGATCGTGCAAGTCGATCAGGCGCGCAACATGATCGTGATCGGCGGCACCGAAGGCGAGCGCGCGGCGATCCGCGAGAATATCGCGACCTTCGATGTCGATTGGCTGCACGGCATGTCCTTCGCGCTATTCAAGCCGAAGGTCGCAACCGCCAAACAGATGGCGGTGGACTTGCAGCATGTCATGGGTGACGAGAACAGTCCGATGGCGGGGCAGGTGCGGCTGATCGCGATCGACAGGATGAACGCCGTCCTCGCGATCACGCCTCAGCCTAAGTATTTGGAAGAACTGCGCGGCTGGGTTACGCGGCTCGACCAGGGGAACGACACAACCGAGCGTCGAATCTTCGTCTATTACGTCCAGAATGGCCGCGCCAGCGACCTGTCGCGTGTTCTCGGTAAGGCTCTGGGTATTCGCAGCAGCGACACGCAGTCGGGGCAAGGGCAGGGCGCATCCGGACAGGGGCGGTCGGCTCAGTCGTCGGGATTCAGTGGAGGCGGGACCCAGGGGTTTTCGGGTGGTGGAAGCTTCGGTGGCGGCGGCGGTGGCCTCGGGGTTGGTCAGCCCACACTCGGCGGTGGCATGCAACAACAGAGCGCCAGCGGAATTGTAGCAGCGGCGGATAGCGGCAGCGGTCTTCCGGGGCCGAGTGCGAATGCCAACGGAAGCGAGAACGGTGTATCCATTACCGCGGATGAGGTGAACAATGCCCTGCTGATCGTCGCCACGACATCCGAATACGCAATCATAGAGGCTGCGCTCAAACGACTCGATATCCTTCCGCTCCAGGTGATGATCGAGGCGGCAATTGCCGAGGTGACGCTGACCAAGGATATGAACTTCGGCGTGCAATGGGCGTTCAACAACGGCCACAACAACCTGACGCTTTCCGGCGTCAATACCGGCGCTGTGGCGCAGAGCTTTCCCGGGTTTTCCTATCTCTACACTGGTGGTTCGAAGATTACGGCGGTTTTGAGCGCTTTGCAGGATCTGACAAAGGTCGATGTGCTGTCGTCGCCGAAGCTGATGGTTCTGAACAATCAGACGGCGACGCTGCAGGTTGGTGACCAGGTGCCGGTCGCGACCCAATCCTCGGTCAGTACGGTAACCTCCGACGCCCCGATCGTCAGCTCCATCGAATATAAGGACACCGGCGTCATCCTGACCGTAACCCCGCGCGTCAACGAAGGTGGCCTGGTTCTGATGGACATCTCGCAGGAGGTCAGCGACGTGGCCAACACCACGACGTCCACGCTCAATTCCCCAACGATCAACGAGCGCAAAATCGGCAGCACCGTTGCCATTCAGGATGGCCAGACGATTGCCCTGGGTGGCTTAATCAAAGATAGCCGCACGAACGGCAAAGGCGGCGTACCCTATCTTCAGGACATCCCGGTCTTGGGACAGTTGTTTCGCCAGGATACAGACAACAGCACGCGCACGGAATTGCTGGTCTTGATCACACCGCGGGTGATCCATGACGGGCGCGACGCGGCGGCGGTTACCGCCGACTTGCGCGCGAAGTTGATGGATCTAAAGGACGAATTCGTGCCGCTGAAGCCGGGGAAGTGAGAGTTGGAGATATGGCAGACCCCATCGATCTTACCCCAGCTCTTGATATCTAGGTGGATCAGTTCTCCAGGCATGGCGCGCTCGGAGCGCACGACCGTCGGTCTGGGATCGAGCGCGACAGCTTGCCCAGGCCTAAGCGGCGCAGGATTGCCCCCACCGTTGATCGGGGCATCGCCAGAACCTGTGAGATCGCCGGACCGGTCATCCTCTCGCGGCGGAGCCGTTCAATCTCCGACACACGGTCATTGGGCGTCCGGTGCGGCGCCGAACTTCGGTCCTGAAGACCCAGCTCACCGACGCCCAAGCCACTCGTAACCTGTGCGTTCAGAAACGCCAGCGTGTGCAGCGCCCTTCACAGCCCGACCTGTCGCTCTATCCGCTCGATCATTAGCCCTCGACCTTGCGCCATCGGGCGAGCATTCTTGTGCACGTTCCCGCGAGGTGAGGCTTAGGGCTGGTTGGCTTCGCAACCCAGCTTCTTAGCCTCATCTTGGAGGAACAACCTTCATAGATGCGACAGCTAGCGCTCACTGGTGATGCACCGATCAATTGATCCAGTATCGCTACCGCGCCTGCGTCTAGTGCACTGATTCAGACGGATGCTACAGGGAGTCGATTGACCTTGGCGAGGGTGTCTTTGGCTGGTTTGGTCCAGACGAAGGGCTTTGATCGTTGTTGTGCTGCTCGAGATATCGATTGATGGCGGCCTGCAGGTGTCGGTTTGAAGGGCCGCGCCTGATGCGCCGTTTGCGAGAGCTGGAAAGAAGTTTTCCACGGCCTTGAGCCAGGGGCCGGAGGTGGGTGAAGTGGAACACCCATCGCGGATGGCGTTCGAGCCATGCACGAACCTTCGGGTGCTAGTGCGTGGCGCAATTGTCGAGGATGGTGTGGACCAGCTTGCCGGGTGCAACGTTCCTTTTTTCAGTTTTTTCGCCGATCAATGACATGCTTGCGCTCCACCGGCGAGATCAGCCGCCTGCTTCGCCGCGTCACCCATCGTTTGAGCGCAACGGCTCGCGTCAGGGATTCTGCTGGAAGCGACAGTGGTACCCCAGTTCGCAGGCTGGGTTACATCGAAATCCGAGACTGAGTCCATATTACCGTTAGCAAAGCTGCCCAACAGAGCGGCGGCTCCCCCTGAACCGATGGCTATGGGAGCGTACACTACACCCACTGAGGCGAATGTTCTCGTAAACGGAGTGTCGCCGCCAAGGGTAATACCTTCACCCGCGGCGGAAACGGCCGTTGCCAGAGCCGCTCCAATCGCTACCGCTGCCGTGTAATTGGAGAATGAAATCGGCGCTATGCAGGCCCGCGGACAAACTTGAGCGGGCCTCCCCCCGGGCCATCTGAAACTGACTGCACGATATCTTTCTGGCCTACTGTGCGTCTATCCACGTCATACAGGCGGCTAATTGCGATGCTCCCAAGCGGACATCCCGCATTCGGCTGCCACCAGCCGGTTGCTTTCCGCGAACTGAGTCGCGTCTAGGTAAGATTAGCGCCTATGGCCTCACCGTTAGACGCCTGCTTCGGAAAAAGGTTTTTTCGCGTAGCCACCTAATCGTTTCCGAGATGACTAACTCGGTGGCTTCGCGTCTCATTGCACAGGCGGTTGTGGGGGTGTCGTTGAGGCCGGCGTTAGAACCGTGCTGATCGGCGAGGCGAGCACGACGGTTGGCGGCGTGAACGCGGGCTGAGGCGGGGTCGGAATGACTCGAGCCGAGGCGACGGGCGTTGGGGGCGGCACGTAGCCGGGCATATTGATCGGCTGTGCCGGCGGCGGTGTAGTGTTGGGCGTGGGATCGTTACCGAGGTGTTTTGCCATGCCGGGTGGCGGTGTCTGCACCATGGCAGCACGGCAAGCCTCGGAGACGGTGCTGGTTTTTCCGGCCAAGCACTGAGACTGCGCACTTGCAGTCGTTGAACCTGAACATTGCTGGGCGATGTCCGGAGCACAGCCTTCGGGCGCGACAGCGGCCGGCGGCGATGCGGTCCCTACCGTTATTTGTCCGATTGCCAACGGCGCGGCGAGCAGCGCGCCGCCCACTATGACACCGTTTAGTCTGATGTGCATACCAATCCCCTGTTCGTCGGTCCTGAAGCCGGTCCAAATGCCAGCCTGATCCTTTCAGCCTAACATGTAGGGGCAAGGGATAAAGTAAAATCTTTTAAAGATGTCGCAGCACGGAACGGTTAAGTACCGAGCAGTACTATAATTACATAGAGGAATTTTTCCTAAAACTGACTGTAATAATAATAATTGCATGGAGATTATAATATAGCTTGTAAGGTTAAGAATCCCGGATATGGTAACAAAAAATAGGACCTGGAGGGTGTCGATGTTCGTTCGGCGAATGATCGGTCGTGCGTGTAGTATGTCGGCTGGATTCCAGGCGAGTCGATGGCTGACACCGGTGATAGTGTTGCTGCCGGCGATCGTTATGTCGCATTCGTCCGGTGCGGCCACTTTCGGTCTTTCCGGCTCCGCGAGCGTCAACCAAGTCGGGGCTGTGACCTACAGCATTCCGATCGATATCCCGCCGGGAACCGCGGGAATGGCGCCGAGTCTAAGCCTCAATTACAACAGCCAGGGCGGCGATGGCTTCGTCGGTGTCGGTTGGTCGGTGGGCGGCCTGTCGCAAATTTCGCGCTGTCCACAAACCGTTGCACAGGACGGCCAGTTTCATGGCGTCCATGACGATAATCAGGATCGGTTCTGCCTGGACGGCAAACGGTTGATGCTGATCAGCGGCGCCGCCTACGGTGCCAATGGCGCACAGTATCGTACAGAGATCGACAGTTTCTCTCAGATCATTTCGCACGGCACTGCACCGGGCGGCGGGCCGAGCTATTTCGAAGTCGATACCCGCGACGGCAAAACCTACTATTATGGCAACACCACGGACTCGCAGGCGCTCGACAATGGCGGCGCTGGGCCAGCGCGAGTCTGGGCGCTGAACAAGGCCATCGATACATTCGGGAACTTTTACACCGTCAACTATGCGAACTATAGCAACGCTTTAACGGGCAACTCGATCTATCCTGTTACGATCAACTATACTGGTAACGGTAGCCACCCTGCGCGCAATGCGGTCACTTTCGTCTATAGCACGGGCCTCCCCGCCAACGCCGTTCGGAACTTCCATCAAGGCGGCGAAGCCGTCACCGGGTCGCTCCGGCTAAATAGCATTTACACCGATGCGGTACCGCCAGGTGGAGGCACGGCGGTCAATGTCAGCCGCTTCATCTTCGGCTATCAGCAAAGTCCGGTCACCGACCGCGAGGAACTGATTAGCGTACAGCGCTGCAACGTGGGCGGCGGTATCTGCGAACCGGCAACGACGTTCGCCTGGCCGGACGTATCCACGAATCCGGGCACATTTACCGCGGGGAGTGAACAGGTCACTGGATTTGGTAGTTTCGTCTATGGTGACTTTAACGGCGACGGCAAGACGGACATGGTGAACGTTGGCCTCGGCTCAATCGGCAACGTCGATATCCTACTGTCGAATAGCGATGGCACCTTCACAGATACAGGCCATATATCCGCGGCCTGCCCGTCCCCTGGAGCGGTCGCGGCAGGCGACTTCGATGGTGACGGTAAAACCGATTTGGTCTGCGTCCAAGCCCATAGCTATATCGTTTATATCTATCATCCCGCGACGAATAGCTTCGGCCCACTAACGGCATGGAGGAGCGCGACTTTTTGCGATGCCGCAGCTGACGTCAGCATCGGAGATTTTGACGGCGACGGCCGGACCGATCTGATTTGCAACGATGCGACCGACAATTCGCACAAGGTCGCGTTTTCGCAGGGTGATGGGTCATTCGCGGAGCAAACGACCTGGGCAACGGGCGGCTGGTGTGCGCCTTCGCGCCTGCAGACTGGGGATTTCGACGGCGATCGAAGGACGGATTTGCTCTGCCGCGGTACGGGTGCCAATGCCAACAAGTATATCGTGGCGATGTCAAACGGCGACGGCAGCTTCACGCAGGCGTCTTGGGTGGGTCCCTTCTGCTCCACAAGTTCATTTACTCTTGGCGATTTCGACGGCGACGGGAAAACCGATCTGGCCTGCAACGACAGCGCCGGTAATCACACTGTGGCGTTTTCGAACGGCGACGGCAGTTTTGACGATACGGCCGGCGCCTGGAACAACGGCAGCTCCTGGTGCGCCTCCCCATCGACCGTCACCTTAGGCGACTTCAATGGCGATGGAAGGACAGACCTCGCCTGTGAGAGTTCGAGTGGAATCGTAACGGTCGCCGTCTCCAACGGCACCGGCGGTTTTGACCCAAAAGGGGGGCCTTCGGGCTGGTCGTGTACGGACAGCTTGCCGGGTGGGTCCTTGGGCACCGGTACGATAACCAGCGGCGATTTTAATGGCGACGGGCGCAGCGACCTGATGTGCTATTTCCCGACGTGGTCCCCCTTTATCGTGGCGATGTCGAACGGCGCCCCCGACCTGATTTCGTCTTTCACGAGCGGCACAGGGGCTGTCTCAAGCTTTTCTTATGCTTTGGAGTGGGCTCAAGGCAAAGCTCATGACAAAGGGAGCCATGCGTCCTATCCGACAGTCAGCAGCTTGGCCGATATTTATGTGGCGACTTCGTCCGCGGCGGATAACGGCATAGGCGGCGGCTACGTACTCCAATACACCTACGGGACAGCCCAAACTGACCTAAGTGGGCATGGATTCGAAGGGTTTGCCTGGGTTTCGAGCGACGACCTGACCTGGAATATCCCTGGGACAAATATCCAAAACGTCACCTACTACAATCAAAACTGGCCATTGACAGGGACGATCTCGGGGCAGGCGACGCGGCACTACAATCCAACTCACACAACCTATCAAGCGATCAAGGAGATTGATAACAGCTTCGTTTCAAGCGCGTCGGTTTCAGGTCACACTGAGCCGGTATTCGTGCGAGACATCCAAACTGTCCAGAAATCTTGGAGCTTTACCGGCACGGCTGGACCGGTGATTACGGCCACAACTTCCTACGAACCTATCAGCGACGGTACGAACAACCTCTTCTACGGAAATATTGCAAAAACGATGGTGACGTCGCCAAGCGAAGGCTATACCGCAATCGTCTGCAATACGTATCATAATGACACGACTCACTGGATCTTAGGTGAGTTGAGCCAGACCTTGAGCAGCGGTGCGGTCTTTGGGAGCACGCCGGCCTGCGGGCAGTCAACTGGACTGCGCACGACAACATACACTTACGATGCCGTGACCGGTGCCCTTAACAGCCAAGTGATTGAGCCGGGTAACGCGACGATGTATGTCGAGCTCGACAACGCGTTGCGCGACACATTCGGAAACGTAACTCAGATCAAGCGGTACGCGTCGAATGCCGCATTCGTCGCAACCAGCTACACCTTCGACGCCGACGGCCGATTCATGACCTCGATGACGAAGGCGCCGGCGTCGCTCGCGCAGACGACCAGCTACAACTACGATATTAAATTCGGCGGCCTGCTGAGCCAGACCGATCCGAATTTGCTGACGACAAGCTGGACCTATGACACTTTCGGCCGCAAGGCGACGAAGGTCCAGCCCGACGGCACCACGACCAGCTGGACTTACAGTTCAGCGACTGGGTGCGGTTCGTCATCATGCTATGTAAATAAGACGGTCACCAACGCTGCGGGCACGGTGAATGTCGTTCCCGCCGCAACGCAGGTCTATGATGTTCTGGAACGACCGTTATGGGACTTAACGCCCACGTTCGGCGGCGCGAATTCGGTTGTCCGTAACAAAACCACTTACGATACCAACGGCAACGTGGCGTCAAAGTCATTGCCCTACGTAGCGGGAACCAGCAGCGCCGGCACGACGGTTTATACTTATGACGATGTCAGTCGTGTGCTGACCGAGCAACGGGCGGACGGAGGGCTGGTCAGCCACAATTACGCAATCGACGCGACCTCGACATTCAATGTCGTAACCACCGCATTGTGCGATACGGGCGGGGGCGCGGCGTGTCTTAGCGGTACCGGCGCATTTGCTCCTGAAACGACAAACACCACCACCAACAGTTTGAGGCAGGTGCAGACGGTCGTCGACGCCAATAGTACGAAAACGACCTATGCCTATGACCCCTTCAACAATCCAACTTCGGTCACCTACGGTGCGCTGATAAACACGGTCAGCATGACCTACGACCTGCGTGGGCATAGAACGCAGCTTGTCGATCCGGATTCCGGTACAACGAATTACACCTATGATGGCTTGGGCAAGATGCTGAGCCAGACGGACAATACCCCCAACGAGATCGACTTCACTTACGACCTGCTCGATCGTCCGACGGGCGCGACGGCCGCGACCGGCTCGACGCTGTCGCCCACCAGCAGCTGGACCTACGACAGCGCAACAAACGGCATCGGCATGCTAGCGACGTCGGGTACCGGCACGGGCACAGGATTTACGACACGCAGCGAGTTCTACGACAGTTTCGGCCGCTCCAACAAAACGACAACGACGGTCGATGGCACGAATTACAATACAATCGTCACCCGTGCGAACGGCCGGATCAACACGGTCACCTATCCGTCGGGTGTGAAGGTAGACTACAATTATACGGCAAATGGCTATTTGAAGAGCATTACCGACGACACCAGCGGGCTGGCCTATTGGACGGCGAACACCGAAGACGCCTCGCTCAATGTGACGGAGGAAACCTACGGCAATGGTGCCGTGACGACACAGTCGTACTTTCCGACGACGGGGCTCGTTCAGGAAATTCAAACCGTACGCTCTGACGCCACAACCGTGCAGGACTGGGTTTACAGCTGGGATGTGGCGGGAAATGTCACGACCAGGCAAGCTGTTGGCCATGGTGTGGAGACCTTTTCCTACGACCCCGGCAACCGTTTGACGGGAGACGCGTTTAGCGGTGGCTACGCTGGACTGCCGGCGAAGAGCTACGCCTACAATGCAGTCGGCAGTATCACGTCCAAGTCCGAGGTCGGCACTTATCAGTATAGTGGAGCAGGTCCACATGCCGTGACTAAGATCAGTGGTACCGTTAATAGCGGTGCTGGAACGGTGACCGGCCCGACCTATAGTTACGATGCGGTCGGTCGTCTAACGATCGGAGGAGGCCGGGCTTACGCCTACTCCGGATTCGGAACGCCGAGTTGCATTGCAACCGGGACGACGACGTGCGTTGCAAGCGGATCGACGGCCTCGACCTTTACCTTCGACGCCGAACACAACAGGGTGAAGCAAGCCGCGCCGGAAGGAACGACGATTTATATCGCGGCGCAAGGCGTGCGGACCGAGATATTTACCGGTACCGCCGGCACGGCATGGTGGCGTAGCTATTTGATGGTGGGCAGCCAAGCGGTGGCGATGATCCAGACAGCCGGTACGACAACCACCGTCCGGTATTTCCACTATGATCATCTGGGCTCGGTCACCGGCATTACGAATGATGCCGGTGGCTCAAGCAGTTATGCCTTCGATCCGTGGGGCATGCCGCGTTGCACAGCGGTCGGCACCGGCTGTTCTGCTGACGGTGCAGATAATGTGGGTGATACGATAACCAGTTCCGTTAACCGCGGCTTTACCGGGCAAGAGCAGCTGCAGGACTCCTATCTCGTCCACATGAATGCTCGCGTCTACGATCCGCAGATCGGCAAGTTCTCAAGCGCGGATCTCGCTGATGGTGCACCTAACGGAGCGGGAGACTGGAACCGATATGCGTATGTTGGGGGAAACCCAATGAACCGTAGCGATCCGAGCGGTACATATACGATTCGTATATGTCCGGACGGCCCCTGCAATACAACTGGATTTGATGATCTTACAGGAGGGACGACTGAATCCGAGAATTTGAATGCCTCATTCGCGTCAATAGTAAATGCTGCTCAAGGACTAGCTAATGCGACTCAAGCTTACATCAGCAGCATGTCGGCGATGGAACAAAGCTACATCCAACAACAAGGTTCACTGCTAACAGATGCGCCAGAGGGCAGTGTTGGAATTGGGGGAGTGTCCCAAAGTAATCTCTCCATAAATCTGCCGTCCTTTAGTGACCAGGTAGCGGCACTTTTAGCGGGTAACGGCGTTGTTTCAGCAACTCCTATGGCCCAGTCGGTCTACCAAAATGGTGGTATTGCATTATTTTCTTTAGGCACGTGGCTTGCAGGCGTCGAAAATGGCCCTGTTGCCGGTTGGACTTTTGGCTCGAATGGAACTTGGTATCCTAGCGGATGGGGTGGGAATGGATCAGTTTCTATCCTGTCTGATGCTGCGGATCTTGCGCATGGCGCTGGGGCGGTGGTCGCCGGAGTAGGAGTTTCCCTCGATACCTTTGGTCTATTTACTGGGCAGATTTCGGCGTTGCACTGGACGGCGAACGGTACAGTGGCTGCCTACTCAGTAGTAGGGGGGCCTTTTGGCGCCTTAACCGGAGTTGTGTATGGAGGTATAGGCCTCTTTTATCCCGGGGGCCAGCGAGGTTTCGCTACCGATTACGGCAGCGCAGCTAGACAGCTTCCGGGGAGCACCGGCATATGGCCAGCACCATTTTAGATACAGGGCAGGCGGATTATTTCGATGAAATTGTTGAAAGAAATATATTTTTCTATATTTGTTGTTTTCTTTCGAATAGGGGAAGGGCAATGGCCCTCGGCCATGAAGATGGACTCATTCAAAGGAATGTTTGGGCATGTAGTATTGGATATTTTCTTCTTCATGAGTTTATATGCTAGGTGGTGTATATATAGTGGCACTCCAATGATCATGAATTTCGGAATTTTGGTGATTTTCGTCATCTTAATAGTGATTTCTAATTATATAATTCTTGTGTTTAGGGCGAGAGGAGCATCTTTTGAGAAAGAATTTTCATTATTCTCCGCGCCAAAAAAGGGAATGCTAATTTCGGCAGCTGTCACAGTTATAATTACGGATCTCATTTTCCTTGCTTTATCTGTTCAGGCTTATCACAAAGCTTTCAGTATCGCCTTCAAATGATATGCGTCCCAAAGTAATCAGGGGGCTGCGCAACTTTGTGGGTTCTGCGTCAATCCCTACTCGGGAGCAATCATCGCACCTCCCGGCGTCATAGCGCAGAATCCCGGAGCTGCGTTGGCTATGGGAGCAATAGGTGCAGGATTTGCGCTCGCTCCAGAAATTTTCGGTCCTTTATTGTAAGCGTCAGCGCAGCTACGCGGGAAATATCAATAGTTGGCTGTTGCCAATGATGCTGGCGAGGAAAACCTGGATACGAGTTCAATCGGGCAGACTACGGCACATATGGAGCAGCGGTGGCGAGCCTATTGGGACGAAGCCTTTCGTCAGATGTTCGCTCATGCAGCTGCAATAGGGACTATTGTCAGGGAGCGGAACGACAAGATCGCCGAGAACAGGTGTCGAGCAAGTCGCCTTGGCACCCGTCGATGAATTTTGTAGCTCCCGAGAGGCGCTGCATCCCGCCAGGACGAGTGCGGAAAGAAGAGCAAGCCACTTCATCAAACCTCCATCCCGGTCGCACGAGGCTCGCGCTGAGACTGTTATCGCCAGGAGCCCTTACACCGCACTGGGGCGGCCGTCGCTTTTACGCCGCGAGCTTGACAGTTAGTCGATTCCAACTCCAGGGAAGAAGTTCGGCAAGCCGATGAAGCTGATGACCCTTGGCCATGCGATCGATGACATCAGCAAGATAGGCTTCGGGATCGAGCCCATTGAGCTTGGCGGTCTCCAACACGGTGTAGAGCGTGGCGGCGCGTTCGCCGCCGGCCTGGGAACCGAGGAACAGGAAGTTTTTGCGGGTGATGGCGATGCCGCGCAGACTGCGTTCGGCCGGATTATTGTCGATCGCGAGACGGCCATCTCCGGCGTAGCGCGCGAGCGCATCCCAGCGGGTCAGCGCATATTGGATCGCCTTGGCGAGCGCGGTCTTCGATGACAGCCGGCGGCGCTGTTCTTCGAGCCAGGCTCGTAGCTCGACCAGGATCGGTGCGGTCTGCTCCCGGCGCGCGGTCAGCCGTTGCTCGGCGGATCGGCCGCTGATCTCGGCCTCGATCCGGTAGAGTTCGACGATCCGCCGCAGCGCTTCTTCCGCGATCGGCGACTTGGTCGCGTCGAACACATCGAAGAACTTACGTCTGGCATGCGCCCAGCAGGCTGCATGGAGAATCCGTGGTGGGTCCTGGCCGGTCGATGCTTCCGATCGCGCCAGACTCTCGTAACCGCTGAAGGCGTCCGCCTGGATGACGCCACGGAATCCCGCGAGATGACCCTGTGGCCGTTCGCCTTTGCGATCCGGGCTGAAGCGGTAATAGGCGGCCGGAGCGCGTTCGCCCTGCCAAGGTCGTTCGTCCAGCACATAGGTCCAGATACGACCAGTCTTCGTCTTGCCGTTCCCCGGCGGCAGCACCGCGATCGGCGTATCATCGGTATGGATCACCGGCGCTGCCATCACATGGGTGCCGATCAGGTCCGCCAGTGGGGCGACCCACCAGGCGGCGTGACCTACCCAGTCGGCCAGGGTGGCGCGCTCGATCTCGATGCCCTCGCGAGCCAGAATCGCCGACTGACGATAGAGTGGCAGGCCATCGAGATACTTGCCGACCACGACATTAGCGATGAGGCCGGGACCGGGGCGGCCCTTCTCGATCGGCAGGTCAGGCGACGGCGCTTGAATGATCGTCTCGCAAGCCCGGCAGGAGAGCTTCGGTCGGACATGGCGGATTACCTTGAACCGCGCCGGAATCTTCTCCAACACCTCCGTCACATCCTCACCCAGCTTGGAGAAGTGCGTGCCGCCGCAGCCGGGGCAGACCTCACCCGGAGAATGAATGATCTCTTCGCGCGGCAGGTGATCCGGCAAAGGCCGCCGCACCGGTTGACGTCGATCGCGCGGCCGCCGGCTTGGTTCATCGGCACCGGGCGGTAATGAGGGCGCCGTGCGGGCCGCTTCGCCTTCCTCCAGGTCTTCGAGCATCAGTTCGAGTTGATGGATCTGGGCATCGAGCTTCTCGGAAGACTGGCCGAACTGCATCCGCCGCAGCTTCGCGAGCTGGGCTTTGTACTGTTCGATCCGGAGCTTCGCACCTGTCAGCTCGGCGCGTGCCGAGGCCAGTTCGGCCTCACGTTCAGCCAGCAAAGCGCGAAGCTGCGCTATCTCCTGGGCGGTATCGATCATGGGGCGGAGTTTACCAAAATGCCCTTGCACCGGCACGTCGAAACGACGCCTGCGAGTCACTATGACGCTCCGTCGGAACGACAGCTTAGCAAGCCATCTCTGGCCGCCAGCTTCGCACCGGTGCGCGCCAATCGATCCCTTCCAGCGAAGGCATACAGGAATGTCCCCTCTGGAGAGTCTGACGAATCATCGATTGAGTTGGTCCAGGTCCGGGATCCGCGCCATCCTCTGTATGGGCGATCGTTCCGCGTGCTCCGCCGGACCGCGTATCGGAGCGGCAACTTTCCACAGTCATACGAAGTTGAACATCGCAATGGCTCAACTCTCCTTATACCTGTTGAAGCAACGGAACAGTATGATTTAGGGACGAATCAGACTAAGCTAAGCATCGAGGCGCTATTGGATCTTATCTCCGTAGCTGAATGTCTCGACAGTCATGAATATAGATCCGAAAGATCTTTGGGCAATGCTGTCGCCGACGCTACGGCGTCAGATCGTCGACGACATCGCTGCCGTTCTGGCGGAGGTCGCTCGTGAAGTCCGAACTGGTGAAGCCGACGCATCTGGCACGCAAGGCGGTGGTTTACATCAGGCAGTCGACGCCCCATCAGGTCGTGAGCAATCAGGAGAGCCTGCGGCTGCAATACGCCCTTCGCCAGCGCGCTCGCGAACTCGGATGGCATGAAGCCGATGTCGACGTGATCGATGCCGATCTCGGTCTCAGCGGCGCGTCCGCCGCGCACCGCGGTGGCTTCAAGGAACTCGTCGGCCGGGTCGGGCTCAGCGAGGTCGGGCTGATCCTCTCCATCGACGTGACACGCCTCGCCCGCAACTGTTCCGATTGGTACCCGCTCCTGGATATCTGCGGGCTTCGCGGCTGTCTCATCGCCGATCGCGACGGCGTCTATGATCCCGGGAGCGCCAACGGGCGTCTGCTTCTCGGTCTCAAAGGAACGATATCGGAGCTCGAACTGCACACGATCCGCAGCCGCCTGACGAGCGGTCTGCTGGCGAAGGCCGAACGCGGCGAATTGGCGCTTAGCCTGCCGGTCGGCCTGATCCGCGACCCGAGCGGGATCGTTGTCAAAGACCCTGACCTGGCCGTGCAGGACCGGCTTGGGCTTGTGTTTGAGACATTCCTCAAGTTCCGCACCGTCGCCAAGGTGATGCGCCTATTGAACGATCGTGGCCTCGACCTGCCACGTCGGGACCGGCATGGCGACCTGCGCTGGGCGCGCGCGACGGTATCGGCGGTGGCGTCGATCTTGAAGAATCCCGCCTATGCCGGCGCCTTTGTGTAAGGTCGGACCCGCATTCGTACGGTCGCGCGCGAAGGCGCGGCGCAAGCAAAGGCTCCGCGGCCGATCGAGGAATGGCGGTTCATCGTAAAGGACCGGTATCCGGGTTACATCGACTGGCCGACCTATGAAAAAATCCGCAATATCGTCAAAGACCACCGAGCCGAATACATGCGCATCAAGACGAGAGGGACTCCGCGCGACGGCGAACTTCTGCTGCATGGCATCGCCTGGTGCGGGCGATGCGGCTACAAAATGTACGTCCGCTACAAGAGTGGCGGCGAGTATGTGTGCAATCATCTGCGCTCCCATGAAGGCTTGCCGGGCTGTCAGCACATCCGCGCGCCGCGGATCGACGCGGCCGTGGCAGACGCCTTCTTGACGGCGCTGGCGCCCGTCGAGCTCGAGGCGCTGTCGCGGGCCCGCAAGGCCCAGCAGCAGATCGACGCCGCGCTACGCACCAGCGCGGAGCGTCAGCTTGAGCGCAAACGATATGCCGCGGCGCTCGCCGAACGCCAGTTCAACCGCGTCGACCCCGACAACCGCTTGGTCGCCGAGGAACTCGAGCGCCGATGGGAAGCGGCATTGAAAGAGGTCCGAGCGGCCGAGGAGTCGATTGCCAAACAAGCGTCGCCGGCCGTCGCCCGGATCGCCTTCGGTAGGGCCCTCAACAGCAAGGTCATCGCTTTGTCGGGCCGCCTGCCCGAGATCTGGGAGAGCGGGACCACCACCGACGCCCAGCGCAAGGCGCTATTGCGCTGCCTCGTCGAAAAGGTAGTCCTCGATCGCGGCGAACACGATATCGCCATGGTCCGGATCGTGTGGCGCGGCGGCGCCGTGACCGACATCGCGGTGAAGATGAAGGTCAACTCCGTCGCAAAACTCACGCGTGGCAGGGAGATGCGCGACCGCGTCATCGATCTCGCGCGCGCCGGTATGCTCGACGACAAGATCGCGGCCGTTCTCACCGACGAAGGGCATCGATCGCCCGATCGCGTGGAAAAGGTCCTGCCGATCACCGTGCAGCGAATCAGGCTTGGCGCCGGCATCAGGATTACCGCTCAACGTAATCGATGGTCCCACGACCCAAGCCTGCTCAGCGCGCCGGAACTCGCCGCCAAGCTTAACATCCCGGTCAACTGGCTCTATGTGCAGATCAAGCAGAAGCGCCTCCTGATGGATTGTCAGCCCACCGGAGGCTATCTGTTCCAAGAGACACCGGCGGTGCTGGACGCGGTTCGGGACCTCCGACGCCATACCATTAGCCATCTCGACCTGAGAATCTGTCAGCCTCGCCGGGAGGGGCATCAACATGCATGATCGAACAGCATCGAGAGCTGAGCGTTGGTGATCGAGGCCGAGCCGTCCTTCGCCTGAGGCCGGATGAACCGGCCACGCTCCAGCCGCTTGGAGAACAGGCACAGGCCCTGACCGTCCCACCATAAGACCTTGATGAGATCGCCACGCTTACCGCGGAACACGAATAGCGCGCCGCCGTGAGGGTCCAGCTTCAGCATCGTCTGCACCAAGGCGGACAAGCCGTCGAATCCCTTCCTCATATCCGTCGTACCGCAGGCCAGATAAACTTGGACGCGCCCTGGAACGCCAATCACGACAGCGCCGACAGAACCCGACGCAACGCCGCTTCGTCGATATCGCTCGTCAACCGTAACTTCACGCCCGACAGCAACTCCACCTCGATCAAACCGTCACCATGCGATGCAGCCGGGGTGACCAGGGGCGCATCGACGATCGTCTCTGGCGGTGAAAGTTGAAGCGCTGGCTCCGAGCCGACGGCAACCGGGATGAAGCCGGTCAGCTCGCCCGTCCGGAACTGTTTACGCCATGTATAAAGTTGGTCGCTGCTGATGCCGTGCAGCCGGCACGTCAACGACGGCGACGACCCCGGCGCAACGCTCTGTGCCAGAACACGCAACTTCTCCTCGGTGCTCCAGCGCCGCCGGCGTTCCGGGCCCGAGAGAACTTCACCCCGAAACTCCGGAGCCCTCGTATGAGCGCTCTGAAGCTCCTCTTTGCCGATCACCACCGCGTCTTCCATCACGACCACCATCCAGCCAGACGGCCAGAATCCCGATCGGCAACGCTACGGCAAGGCGGGGGTCAGCTGACGCTTACCCTTTATTCACCGACGCCGAAGAAGCAAGCGAGAAGGCGCAGAGTTTTGAGATCGGGCATCGAAGGCGTCCAGCGCCGTCAATGCCTCGGACCATCCCAAGCATTCTCGCGCTGGAACGATTTGGGTCCGTTTCTCAAAACCCGTTTTCCGGCCCGCTCTCGCTCGGCCGCAGACACAAAAATGGCGGCCGCAGCCGCCTATTTCATGCCCGTTCGCGGGGTCCCGCAGGGTCAAGTTTCAGATGTATCTACCTTCCCAAGGGAGGCATTCGAATTTATGCCAAACTACTTGTATGGCTGCCACACCAAAACAGGTTGCCCATTTGAGCTATCAATAAGAATACTGACAAAAATTATATCGTTATTTTTGACATTTAGAAAGAAATTCGACTGTGTTGGCTGAATTACTTGAATAATATTACCGCACAATGCTTTCCCTATTTCACCTCTATTCCAATGAAACTCAGCCCCTGCCAACCGAATCAAGGCGATATCGCTAGCTTGGGATTGCCTCCTCACCCCAGGCAATGCTTCGACTTCACGGGATAGTTCAACACCGTAGGGCCCACACGAAAAACGAATAACATCATGGTTATCAAGATGTAATGACAACGTTTCAATGGACCAATCGACAGAAGTGATCACATGATCAACACCGGATAACAAATCGCTATTGCGCCACGATCGGGACTTCTCTTTCGAAAATTCGATTGCCTCCGTTGGTGAATCAAACGATGGCTCATTCATAGGAGGCAATATTGCGTTTATAATTTCCAACATCTTTTCACTCAATTGCTGCCTGATGGGTGCGCACCAAAATATAAGCCGGTCGTCGGGTTATAGAATACTGTGTACTGTGTGCCGCTAGCATTTACTACGTACTGAGTTTGTGTATATCCCATTGCATATAGGGTCGGATTACCAGTTGTAGTTTGGCGAACGGCACCAGCATATCCGTCAACAGCGCCTATCGCCGCAGCCGGATCCGAATATGTCTGCATGCTAGGATTTGGAGGATCAACTTTATCTGCTTCACTCTCCGGCATAATTCCCCGGTCCCACTGATATCTAGGGTCGAGGGGGTCCTCCTCCTCTGGGACATCGTCATCCTCCGCACCCCCGGCCATCTGCTGCCCGCTTTGGGAAACCGGCTGGTTACTTTGGGACACATCACAGTGATTTATTGCGTCCTTCGATGGGCGAGATCATCCTATCGGGAGCATACGCGACCATAATTGCTCCTTCAGGATTTCTCCAGCACAAGATCCTATTTACAGATTTTTGACCTTTCTTATCTGGTTTATAATAATCCACTCTCCACACGAGGTTAAATTTTTCATTATAAGTAATTATTGATTCACCAACCTCCCACCCCCCAGACCGAATAAAACCTTCTATAGCTACAAAGCATTCTCGATTAAACTCGGAAGCATTAGGAACAGTTTTCTCATTACCAGGATCGAAGGGAGGCATCGGTAAATTATTTGCACTACTACCCACCGCACCCTCCAGGAAAAAGGCGATTAACGACAACAGACAAGCAAAAGAATATTTACTCAAACCGAGCCTAGACGGTGCATGAATCACTTTCAAACCTCCTATTGAAACGGATGCCCCAGAGGAATTATCGAAGTTTGACCATTGGTATGAACCCATACAACAGTGTTGTCTCCAAAAACCAGGAACAATCCTTCCCCCGGTCTGCGATTTTGAATGGCATCATAACATTGTTCAGCCTGATCCGCGCAGGAGTCATGAGCCGCAGGCGATCGAGCGTGCCCCCAACATATGTCTAGTCCAGCCTCACACGCCTGAGACGGGGGTTCGTATCCACCCGGAGGACCACCTTGAGGGCCGGCGTCGTAAACGGGAATGAATCCGGATGGGTCCGGCTGAGGGTGAGAGCTACCCGTAACAACGATTTCGTCGTCTATCGGCTCTCCGTTCTTATTGACCAAGTTGCCCGCGGCGTCCGTTGGGCCGGAGACCTGCTGCCCCTGGTTACTTTGTGACTTCGCTGGGGCGGTGATAACGATGCCGACATATCCGGGCGGTAGAGGTGCTACCGAAGGAGCCGGCAACTGCGTTGTTGCGGGATCATAGCAATCTCCTGGGCAGGGCCCATAGACGTTGATAGTTTCTAGTGTCGAGAGGCTAGCGAGTTCTTGAGACAACCAGCCGGTAAAGCCACCAGCGTTGCTATCACCGCTATCGTCTGCAGGTGGTGCATCATCCATCCCTGTCGGATCGATGCGGTTTAGCGGATTTCCGCCGGCATATGCATATCGGTTCCAATCTCCGCGGCCGGCGGGCGAGCCGTCCATTGGGTCTCCGCTCAGGAATTTTCCGACTTGCGGATCATAGAGGCGGGCGTTCATGTGAATGAGTCCCGAGTCTGAGAGATGTTCCTGTCCGGTGTAGCCGCGGGTTGTTGCGCTGGTTATGGCATTATAAAAATCGCCCATGCCGTTAAGGTTACGGCGCTTGCCCCACACATCGTAGGCGTCGTTCTCGACGATCCCGCCGGCACCGTTGGTCAACGCGATAGTCGAGCCCAGATGGTCCGTCAGCACGTAGGTGTTGGTGGGAGTGTACGTCACCACCCCCTGGAGAATATCGACTATCCGGCTTCCTACCGTAACATAGCTGCGCCAACTCGCAGGGCCGCTCATCGGTGTGAACAGTTCCGTACGCACTCCCTGGGCTGAGATATAGAGAGTCGTGCCTTCCGGTGCGGCCTGCTTGATCCGGCGATGTTCGGCATCGACGGTGAACGTAACCGTGCCGGTCGGGTTGGTTACGGTCACGGGGGCATCGAATCCGGCGTAGGTATAGGAGCGGCCGTTCGTGCCGCCGATCAAGCGCCCATTGGCGTCATAAGTGTAGGTCGGATTGGTGACCGAGGCTGCGCCATTGTCGATCGTTCCAGTGATGCTGGTCACCGCGTGCGGACCTGCCGCACCAGCTCCATAAGTATAGGTCCCGATATCCGACTTGCTGGTGATATTGCCGATCGCATCATAGCTGTAAGTTTGCGCCGGTGCGCTGGACCAGGCGGTAAAAGTTACGCCGGTAACGCGATTGAGAAGGTCGTAGGTGAAGAATTCGTTCGCGTTTGGCGTATCGGACCGGGTTGTCAAGTTTCCGGCAACATCCCAGGCGTAGGTGAGATTACGCACGCTTGTACTTCCCGACACCGCATCGATCGAGGTTATCAGCCCGTTTTGGGGCGAAAATGTTTGCGTGTTGACGACGCCGTTTCCGTAGGTTTCCTTGGTGACGTTGAACGCCGCGTCTTCGCTGTCGGCGGTCCAGATCGCTGCCCCGTTTGAGTGATGTGTGAGGCTGCTTAAATGTTGCCAGGCATTGTAGTTGTAATCGACCGTCTCGCCTGAGGCGTAGATTTTAGAGCCCAACCGGCCGTAGCTGTCATAAACGGTCGAGGTGGTATAACTCGTGCCGTCGATGGTGGTCACCGTACTCGTCGAGCGCCCGAACGTGTCGTAACTTTCTGTCCGGTAGTTTGTGGAGCCGATCGTGGTCGCCGTAGCCAGCTTGCCGACACCGTTGGTTTGGGTGTCGTAGGCCCAGCGGCTATGCGGCGTGACCGCGCCATTTTCGGTAATAGGCCGTCCCAAAAGGTCGTATGTAAAGGTAATTGTCGACGACATCGCGTCGGTTTGGGTAAGCGCCTCGCCGAGCCCGTCATAGGTATAGACCCACGTTCCCTTATCGGGATCGTGCTTGTTCACCATGTGGCCGCGATAGTCGTAGTTCATTGTAACAACATTGCTATTGGGATCCGTGACAGTCTGCAGATCACCGAACGCGTCATAGCTGTATAAGGTATTGTTGTTATTGGCATCGATGGACTCGACTGTCTGTCCGAGACTATTCTCCACAAACTGAGGCGTGTAAGTCGTGATTCCGGGGCCGCTGACCGCTGCCTCGGTGATTTGAGCATAGGCATAGGTGCGGTGGGCGAAGGTGGTGACTCCACCATCTGGGCGACTTGCCGTCGCAACCCGGCCGATATCGTCATAAGTGTAGGTCGTGGGGTATGTCGTGGATGCGCTACCGACATAAGGGCGAACTGCTGCCAGAACATGTCCGAGCGCGTCGTATTCCGTCAGATTGCTGATGGCCGAATCTGCGCCACCGAATGTCGGGGTTGATGTGAAGCCCGGTCTTTCAAGTATGTCGTAGAAGGTCGTAACGGTCGGGTGACCCGTTTGCGTCACTTGAACGTAGCAGCCGCTGGACGGCAGCGAACAACCCGAGGCGGAACTGTAGCTCCAGTTCGTTTTCGGCAAAGAGGTGCCATCGGAGCTTGTTATCTTTTGGCTCGCTTTGCGGCCGAGCGTGTCATAGGTCCAAGTCGTAACGACATTGTTCGGATCCGTGGAACTCGTGATACCGCCATAATTGAGATCATACGTGACTGATGTTGTCTGATTGAGCGCGTTGGTTTTCGCCGTTGGAAACCGGCCATAGCTATCGTACGCGATGCTGGTTGTCCGGCTGGCGAAGTTGCTCCCCGTGACGGTGGCGCTCGTGATGTTGCCGAATGCGTCCGGAGTGAAGGCGGTGTTTACAAGATCAATGGAACTCGCGGGCTCAACGGTCTTGCTATAGACAAAGCCGGGAATGGGGGTGCCGCTCGACGGCGAATAGCTATACGTCGTGGTTCGCACCGCGGTCGGGAGGCTGGCGCAGCTATTCGAACCGCCCCAGATGGCGCCAGTCGTCTTTGTTTTGGTTAATTCGCCAAGTACCCAATCGGAGGTGTCGTTGGCGTAGGTATTGCAGGTTACCGATTGATAACCTTCATTCGACGATACGGTGACCTGCACCACGTTTCCGTAGCCGGTATAGGGTGGAGACCCAGCGACGTAGGAGTCGTAGCCATAGCTTATTGTGATCGTGGGCAGGGGATCGGTGCCGTTTAGCTCTATGCCTGTCAAAACGGTCTGCGACAGGCCTACGAACTGAGGCGAGTACGTCCGTGAAGTGGTTGGGGGGTTAATATAAGTATTGTTTGATTGCCGGATGAGGTTTCCCGTGGCACCAGATGTGTAGCCGCCTGGATAGTCAAAGAGCTTCTGGACTTCCACCGTCCCTGTCAGTGGCCAATTCTGGTTGTAATACGTGTAGCTTTGAGTGTTGGTGCTGAGGACATTGAAGGTGAAGTCGTTAACCGCAAGGAACCGGAAGCCTTGGAAACCACGGCCCGTCAAATCGGTTTGGGGCGCGCCGTAACTGTATGACTGAACATAAACGCCGCCGATTCCGTTACTCTTAGCTGTACTGCTTATGGTGTAAAGCGATCCGGGCGAAGACAGGGCCGGATAGCCGGTGCCTTGGCCCTTAAGGTAGGCAATGCCGCCTACCGTCAGTGGTGCATAGGAAACTGAAGCGGTCGCACCGAGGCCGGTCGTAAAGGACGATATCGTGTCCGGTGCGCCGCCGGAGAGACCGATCAGGTAATGCGACGCGGTCGCGCTCGGGCAGATTAGGTCGCTTCGGCCATCGCCGTTGAAGTCGCCAACGCCAAGCGTCGGTTGACTGCCTGCGGTGAACGGACACCAGTTCGTCATACTGAGAGCCAGTGTGTTGAAACCGCTATAGCCTTGGGAAAGTGCGACCCAAATATTTCCGCTGGTTTCGACGCAAGCGAGATCGGTCCGTCCGTCGCCGTTGAAATCGCCATATGTGACCACGCCGGGCGACGAGCACCATCCCGCGCTCATGGATACCAATTGGTCGAACGTGCCGTCGCCTTGGGCAAACGCGACCTGATGGCTGCCATTGGCCATGTTGCAGACCAAATCCGTCTTGCCGTCGCCATCGAAGTCGCCGAATCCGATATCGCTCGGACTGTCGCAAAATGTCCCGGTTGCCGGCTGCCAGCCGGCGGCGGCCTGCGTGAATGATCCATCGCCATTCGAGAAGGCAACGATCTGCTGATTGGCGTTCGCGCCCACCGATGCAAGGCAAATCAAGTCCAGCTTACCGTCGCCGTTAAAATCACCCGTTCGCAAATTGGATGGATTGCACCAAGCAGCTCCTGAAAAAGCGGGGTGTTCGAAGACGAAACTCCCATCGCCGTTGGAAAGCGCCACAGCGTGGGTTTTGTCGGCGCCATTGCAGATCAGGTCGCTGCGGCCGTCGCCGTTGAAGTCGCCGACAGAGACATCGGCGTTGGAGTCGCACCACATTGCGGTTGCCGGTTTTGTGCGGAAGGTCCCGTCGCCGTTCGAGAGCAACACCCGGTGGGTATTGTCGGTGTTGTTGCAGACCAGGTCCGTCTTTCCGTCGCCGTCGAAGTCTCCTACTAAGATTACAGAGCCTGTCGTGCAGACGCTCTGCCAGCCGGCCGACGCTGCGGTGAACGTGCCGGGCGTGGTGGCGCTGGCAAATGCCACAAGTACCTGGTTGGTGCCTCCGCCGCCCAGGCACACCATGTCGGTCAGGCCATCGCCGTCAAAATCGCCATAGGAGATGTTGCCGGACGGGCAAAACCCAGTCTGCGTGCCTGTGGGACCACCGAAAGTCCCCACGCCCGAGGCGGCTGGCCAAGCGAAAGTCGTCGCCGGCAAACAGACGGGAGACGCACCCCCGTCGCACTTCGTAACGCTCTTGAGTTCGGCTCGCGTCGTGACCGGACTCACCTGATAGCCCAGCGTATAGTGGCTTACGGTCGTTGTTCCAGAACCCGTTCCAGTATCGGCATAGATACTTTTCAGAAGCATCGGCGACACAAATCGGACGCCGCCTTGATGCCGCATCCGGACCGTTCCTGCCACGCCACCACCATAGAGGAAGGTAACGGTATTGTAGGGACTGAGTGCCGTCCCATTGCCCGTGTAGTTAATCGTAAGCGGGGCTATGCCAACGTTGGCGCCTTGATAGTAAGCGACTGTATAATAGTTCCCGGCGGTGTCAGTCGCCTTATCCAACGCCCAGATCAGTCCAACTCCCGTTGCCGGTGAAACAACCTCGGAATTATACGGATTGGAGCCGCTTATATTGCCATATTCATATGTCCGGCCTGACCGATCCTTGGCAGTGAAGTACGTACCGGTGCCCGCGCCGGTAAGCGAGCCGGTTTCGGTGACGACTGTGAAATTGTCTTTTTCCAGGCGATAGACGGCGTTGTTGGCGCCATAAGTGCCGCTGACCACCATCAGGCGTTGACCGTTGAGACAGAGCCGGTCGTTCCCGTCGTTGTTGACCGCACTCCCAACGCCATCTTGGGCAATCGTCTGCGGGCAGCGCTCAATCTGCGACAAGCCGCCGATGGACCAGCCCACGCCCGTCAGGCCGTCACCACCCTGGCTGTTGTAGTTGAGGCTGAGCGACGGAACCATGCCCGCCGTGCCGGGTGGGACGTCGATCGGAATGCTATAGGTTGCGGCCCCGACCGGATTGACACCAAAGCTTCCGGGAAGTTCGAAGGTTGCGGCTTGCCCCGATCTGATCGTCATCAGGGGTATAAACAGGGCCGCCACGAGAATGGCTGCGCAGACCCGGTACCTGTGGACGGCCGAACTGGGTGACAGTGGGCTATTCAGCGGTTTGGCGCATGCAAATCGGCCGCCGAATAGTTCGCTGACACCCATAGCCATCTCCCAGGACCAGAATTGCTTTTGTGCAATTGTGTACGGCCAGCCGTTCCTTTAGCAAGAAGATTATTTCCTTTCTTAAAATAAAGTGGCTGGTATATATTCGGGGACACGGTGGGTTTTGGTATCGAGCGACGAAAGCATAAGGGTGTTACAATATAACGATAATGGCGGGGCAATGATTTACAGCTTTAGACATATTCTATGTCTCTTCACACTAACGCTTTCGCTTCCTGCTTATGCACAGAGTTCGGTGAGTTTGCCGCCTACGCAACTCACGGCAGTGACGACCATTTCCGCGCAAGAGGGGTGCAACACCGATGCCGCCCAAATGTGCCCGAACACCAGCGGCAGCGGGCAAATCCAGTGCCTGCAAAGCAATCTGGCTAGCGCCTCGGTCGCTTGCCAGGCAGCGATGGCCCAAAGCCCGGCTCAAGGCATTGCCAAACATCTCGGATTCGATCCGGTGCCGACCGCACCTCCGCCACCTGTTCCGGTCAATCTACCGAACTTCACCCCGCCCCAATCGCCGGTTCCTCAGTCGCAACCAGGTGCTGTGGCGCCTCCGCTGCCCCTCCGTGTTGCCGCGCCGATTGTCTTGGCACCGCCGCCAAACGTAGCGACCGGGACCGTCAATCCCGCCACAACCGGAAGCGCAACGCCGTGATATGGCGTTAAATCACCTGCTTCCGGGCGTCGAGTGTATTGGAGTGAACCCCTAGATTGAGACAGGGAAAATACGAACAGTTCTTATCGGTTGAATTGACGATCGTGTTTCGTACTCCTTCTTCAGAAGCTAGAAGCTACCGTTGACGCTACGTGCAGCAGCCGCGACCGTTCAATAGCCGTTCGATTGAATGCCGGTCTCGGTGGTTGCAGGCCCAGGGATTTGAACTTGTGAGCGGCCATGAAGATTTCGAATTTGCGATCTCTGCCGCCTGAGGGCAGCAGCTTCTGCTGCGCTATCAAGTGCCTGCCGAGCCGCTTCCCCCGCCATTCCTCAGGCGCTGCGGCCGCACACCGGTTTCCCGGCGCATGCGCCCCCTCTCCATCGCTTCGCGAATGATGTCTTGGTCGGCGTCCTGGTAACGCAGCGAGCTTTTCGCGTCGGAGTGGTCGAGTGCTCCCATGATCGTCTTGAGGCCCTCGCCATTCCAATTGAGCAATTTGCCGCCATAATGGCGGGCCATGTGCGGCGTAAACTTGATGCCGAGCTGCTTCGTTAGCGGTCTCAGCCAGCGATAGACCCGTTCTTTCGTGCGCCAGGGAAAGAGGCGGCCTACCTGAACCGGCTCGTTGGCGAGCATCGCCAGCACCTCGCCGTCGATTGGCTTTTCCCGGATCTCACGTTTCTTCCCGATATACATCCGGTAAATGCCGTTCGGCAGGTCCAGGTCGTCCCAGTCGACCCGGAGAATGTCGCTGATACGGTTCCAATGCCGGAACAGCCAGAGGATCAACAGCTGCTTTTTCCGTTCGAGGGTCTTCACGCGCTTGTTTGTATCCGGTGTCGCCGCCTCTTTGGCGTGCAGCGCAGCCAGGATCGTTTCGGCTGTCGTGTCGCTCGCCGCGCGTGTCACCACCGGCCCTTCCCGGAACTTCTTCACCCGCTCCCACGAGCACCATTTGTTGTCGGCTGCATAGTGAATGATCGCCGCGCCCGGCTTTATGACCCAACGGTTCTTAGTTTCCGCCTTGGCCGCCGGATAGAGCGCGTTGGCGGCAGCAACAAGATCCGCCTGAACGACTGCGCCGACCAACTTCATGCCTTTTTGATCGATATAGTCGACGATGCGCTGAATGCGCGCCTCATCGCACGCCTTCAGTTTTTTGAAGTCGAAATACAGCTCGGCAACGCGGCGAAAGCTCACATCCTCGCCCGGCTCGGGAATACGGTCGTTCAGGAGTCGGTTCTCAAGGTTGTTCTTGAAGACGCGAGCAGCTGTTTCGTCCGCTGTCTTCGCAGAGACTTCAATGCGTCGTCCGTTGACCGTGCCGCGGACGAGGAAGAAAGGATTGTCCTTTCGCTCTCCGGGCGGGATGAGTTCAAGGGGCATTTCCGGCGTGCCTCCTCCAAAGCCTCGATGTCGGATTTCGTGAACAGCAGATCCCGTCCCGCGCGAATAGGCCGGATATCCGCGCATAGCTGCAGGTAACGCCGGAGTGTCCGTTTGCTGATGCGAAGATTATCGGCGACTTCGCCGCTGGTGAATTTGGGCGTGAGGTCGGAACCCTGCGACATGGCTCTCGGCTCTCCGAGATGTGCCGGCGCTTGGGTCCAAGAAGATCGATCGACCTCCATATTCCTTTGCGCAGACGATATTGCGATGCGCTTGCAGGATGGAATGAATCAGAGTGGAGCGGTACCGCCTTTATATACGACCAAGCCGGCTCCCGGCCGCCCGAGGCTGCCTTGTAGGCCCGGCAGCGACGTCGGAAAAACGGTTGCCCACCCTTTGAGACGCGGATCGAGACGTCCCAGCTTGAACGGTCCGGTACAGCGAGACGGCTGCGGGTTGCCCCTATTCGCGACCGTTGGGCAGGCGCTTTGAAACCACGAAATACCCGGCCCATGGCGGTTGCGATCGGTTGCGGCTGATGCCTGCCGGCCGCGTGCGGGTTTTTCATTGTCGGGCGTGCCGATGTGTGAAGGCTGGGGCGCCGCATCGCATCACGCCGATGGCAGGCCAGGCTGGCGCGGCAGTTGCTTTATGTCGGCAAGCGTGGAGCGGAGTTGCGGCAGCGGAAAATCGGGGTCGTCGGATCCAGCCCGGCAGAGCGCCATCATCACAGAAATCTTGATCTCGATGCCGCGCAGCGTCGTCGCCGGCGTCGCGAAGATCTTCCGCGTGGCAGCTTCTTCTGCTTTCCAAGCCCTCATTTGCCGGCGGTCTGCGCTGTGGAAGCCGATCCGCTCCGCTTCGCTGTCCCATTGGGCTTGATGAGCGGCCAGTTGCGCGTGCAGCGCGGTCTTCTGCTCGACCGCATCCGTGTCGCTCCCCAATGCCTTATCGATCTCATCGTGCGACATGGCGCAGACGCCATGCGCTGCATCCGCATTGGGGACGGTAACCTGAGGGAAGCCGATGGTTCTGATCAAACTGGTTTCCAGGTCCTGCCATTGATGACAGAGCGCGACGGCGCGGGCATGGAGATTCTGGCGCTCGCGCCAAAGCCGAAGGATTGGATCGGACGGAGTTACGTTCCGCGCGGGCACCATGCCGATCGGGGCGGCAATTGCAGCGGCCAATAGGTCGCGGCGGCTGACGTTCGACAAAGTCGTGCTAATCTCGGAATCGCTCATTTCCAAGCCCTCTGTTCTGACCCTTACTTCGCTTCGGAATAAAAATGATGGGACGGCTACGGGATAATGTCAAGGACATCATATGATAACAGGGACACAACTAAGGATGGCAAGATCGGCGTTGAAGTGGGGCGTAAGAGATCTCGCTGCAAAGGCTCACGTTTCTCCGGCGACGATTACGCGGATCGAAGCGGATAACCCTGCGAACGCTGCAACACTCCAAGCGTTGCGCTCCGCATTGGAGCTCGGAGGCGTTGAGTTCATTCCCGAAAACGGTGGCGGAGCAGGTGTCAGGCTTCGCAAACCGCACGTTTAGTGCCTGATCTATAGCGACGGGCGACCGGAGCCACCTCGGATAGAAGCCGTCGCCTAGCGACTATCACAATCATAGATAATGGATATCGCGCCCGCGCGTCTTCGCCGCACGCCGGGTGCTCGTGAACCGAGACCGCCTGCGCGGTCTCGGCCCGTTGGCGTCGCCCCCTGGCGCCGGATCGCCCGCCGAGGCGAGCGACCCGGTCTGCCCTTCGATTGCCGGCGCGTGATCGCGCCGCGGTTTCTTTTTTCGACCCGGGTTGCGCGGGTGGGCGTCGCGTCCATCTAGGCCCGCCCCGGCGACCGGCAATCCCGCTCGCGCGGGATCCTCCACGTCCGTTCCGGCCTGACGGTGCCGTCCACCTCGCTGGGCGGGCCTTCGGGCCGCGTTTCGCCGCCCACCCCGCTTAACCGGGGCGATGCGCGGTGTTGGGGCGCGGAGGCGTGACATGGCGCGGGTACGGAACCGGGTTGCGGGTGGACGGATCGGCGATACGGTCAAGACATGCGAGGGCCGAGGAAACCTTTACCAGGAGGTGACCGACCGGATCATCACCGAGCTCGAAGCCGGGCGGGTGCCCTGGGTGCAGCCCTGGGACAGCACCCAAACGGCGCTTGGCCTGCCCGCGAACGCCGCCACCGGGCGGCATTATTCCGGGGTCAATATCCTGATCCTGTGGGCTGCCGTGATCGGCAAGGCCTATCCCAGCCGGCGCTGGCTGACCTTCCGGCAGGCCTTGGATTTGGGCGGCGCCGTGCGCAAGGGCGAGCGCGGCACCACCGTCGTCTATGCCGACCGGTTCATTCCCGAAGCCGAGAGGGAACGCGCGCGCAAGGACGGCGGCGACCTCGAGGCGATCCCGTTCCTCAAGCGCTTTACCGTGTTCAATGTCGCGCAGTGCGACGGTCTCCCCGAGCGTGCCGTCCCGAGCACAGCCCCTGTCCGCGAACGCGAGATCGTGCCCCGCGCGGAGGCGCTCATGCAGGCGACCGGGGCGCACATCCTCGTGCGCGGCGGTGCCGCCTTCTATTCCCCGGCGCTGGACGCGATCCAGGTGCCGCCGCAATCCGCGTTCTTCCAGCAGATCGATTATTACCGGACCTGCTTCCACGAGCTTGGTCACTGGACCGGCCACCCCGCGCGGCTGAACCGCGACATGTCGGGGCGGTTCGGCTCCGATCCTTACGCCCGCGAGGAACTGGTCGCCGAGATCGCGAGCGCCTTTGTCTGCGCTTCGCTCAACATCGTGCCCATCGTCCGCCACGCCGATTATCTGGCCAATTGGCTCGCTGTCCTGCGCGCCGACAACCGCGCCATCTTTCGCGCCGCATCCCAGGCCAGCAAGGCGTCGGATTTCATCCTGGCGTGCGAGCAGGGCGCGCGCCCGACCGAACCTAACCCGATTCCGCCCGACTTCGCGGCGGTCAATCCGCGCATCTAGCGCAGCCGGTCCCACCCGCCCCAACAGCGAATCAGCGACGGACGGGTCCGGTCCACCACTCCAGATAAGGAGCAGAGCATCATGGAACTCATTCACGTCGATTATCGCAAGCTCTCGATTTCGCCGCTCAATATGCGGTACGGCACCGTGCCGGATGTGTCGGACATCCTGCCGACCATCCGCAAGCGGGGCATTCTCATGCCCCTGCTGATCCGGCCCAACGGCAGTCCCGAAACGTTCGAGGTCGTCGCTGGAGCGCGGCGGCTGACGGCGGCGGGCATCATCGTCCAGGAGGCGGGCGAGATCGCGCCGCTGCCCTGCGCGGTCCTGGCCGAGGGCGACGATGCAGCCGCGCTGGAGGCCTCGCTGATTGAGAATATCGCCCGGCTCGACCCCGACGAGATGAACCAGCTCGAGACCTTCGTGCGGCTGATCGGCGAGGGCAGGACGGTCGATCAGATCGCCGAAACCTTCGGGCTGACGGCCCGTCTGGTGAACCAGCGTCTCGCGCTCGGCAATCTAATCGCGCCGATCCGCGACCTCTACCGGGCCGACGGGATCGACGCGGAAACCTTGCGGCACCTGACCCTGGCCACCCCCAAGCAGCAGAAGGCCTGGGTCAAATTGTTCAAGGAGGGCAACGCCCCGGTCGGGCGCTGGCTCAAGAACTGGCTGTTCGGCGGCTCGGTCCCGACCTCCAACGCACTCTTCCCGCTGGAGACCTATAAGGGCCGTCTTGTCGGCGATCTGTTCGGCGAGGCGACCTATTTCGCGGATACGGCCGCGTTCTGGGAACTGCAGAACGCAGCCATCGCGGCCAAGCGCGACGCGCTGCTCGAAGAGGGCTGGGCCGAGGTCGAAATCCTCGAACCGGGAGAAAGCTTCCAGAGCTGGAATCACGCCAAGCTGCCGAAGGACGAGGGCGGCAAGGTCGTCGTCGCCGTCTCGCAGCAGGGCGAGGTCCAGCTCCACGAGGGCTGGATCAGCCACGACGAACTGCGGCGCAGGCAGCGGGCAGCGGCCAAGGCGGGCGGCGAAAAGGCCGAGGCTCCGGCGCGCGGCGAGGTGACCAAGGCGCAGGCCAACTATATCGACCTGCACCGTCATGCGCTCGCGCGGATCGCCGTTCTGGAGGCCGCGCCCGGCGTCGTGCTGCGGCTCGCGCTGGCGCAGATCATCGCCGGGTCGGCGCTTTGGACGGTCAACGCAGACCCGCAGACCAGCGCGAGCGAGGCGATTGCCAAGAGCGTGCAGAGCGTGCCCGCAGACATCGCCTTCGCCGACAAACGCAAGGCGATGCTGACCTTGCTCGGCGCGCCCGCCCATCACCGTACCCTGGTCCGTCATTTCGGGACCGCCAAGGAGTCGGTCGAGGTCTTTGCGGTCCTGCTCGCTCTGCCGGACGAACGGCTGTGGGAACTGTTCGCCTTCGTCCTAGCCGAGAGCCTGGAAGCGGGCAGCGCGTTGGTCGACGCTGTGGGCATCCATCAGGGGCTCGATCCGAACGGCAAATGGGCCCCGGACGACGCCTTCTTCGACCTGATCCGCGACCGCGAGGTCGCCAATCGGATGGTCGCCGAAGTCGCGGGCAAGACAGTCGCGAACGGCAACGCGACGGAGAAGGTGAAGACGCAAAAGTCGATCATCCGCGACTGCCTCGCCGGGGCGAACAACCGCCCCAAGGTCGAGGGCTGGATGCCGCGCTGGATGCAGTTCCCTGCGACGGCCTACACCAAGCGCGGCGGTGTTCCGGCTGCCGGGATGTCCACCGTTGCCCGCAAGGCGCTGACGGCCCACGCGGTCAACTGATCGGATAGCCGCGCAACATGGACCGGCGGGCCGCCCAGGCGGCCCGCCGGTCTTCTCTTTTACGGAGCAAACCACCATGGCGATTCTCGGAGTCGCGCTCATGTTCGGCGGCCTCGGCTTTCTCTGCTGGCTGCTGTTCGCGCTCGCGATCTACGCCCTTCCGGTCTTTGTCGGCCTGTCGATTGGCGCCGCCGCATTCAAAAGCGGCGCGGGATATGGCGGCGCCCTTATCCTGGCCCTGGCCTCCGGAGCCGCCACATTCGCGCTCGGCAAATCTGCCTTCGCCGCCGTCCGTTCGCCCGCGCTCCGCACCCTGATCGGTGCCGCCTTCGCATTGC
This sequence comes from Alphaproteobacteria bacterium, assembly GCA_965276835.1. Lineage (GTDB taxonomy): Bacteria > Pseudomonadota > Alphaproteobacteria > BOG-932 > Roseiterribacteraceae > BOG-932. The sequence continues at coordinate 2,978,742 of OZ255631.1, read as the reverse complement.
CCGCTGCCGTGGCCGGGTATCAAGCCACCGCTGCATTGGCCCAACTCGCAGTGCGGTCGGGCGCCTGGAGCGTCGTGTTCGGGTGCATCGGCGCGGGATCCGTCGGCCTGATGGCCTGGCTCCGGCTGAGCGGCGCGAGCGGCCCTCCGGAGGGGCCCGCGCGATCCGTGCAGCCGCCGCAACCGGCGGGCGCGGCCCGCGTTGCGTAGTTGCCAAGATTCGTCCATTCCCGGCATGGGGCAGCGGTGCGACGGTCGGCTTGGCTGAAAGTTGCTGCCCAGCGGGGCGGTGCACGTGCGCCATTCCGGTAGTCGACTTGCCCAAAACAGCCGCCGTCTTTCGTCGCGCGCCGCGGTCCAATCCGGGCCGCTTGGAGCCGAAAGGGCGGGGTTCGTTCCCCGGATCGTCGCCGCCCTTGATCTGAACTGCGCCTGCCCGGCGTGTGCCCTTATGACCTTCGCGTGCGATCCACACGGCCCCTCTTTGGCGTGATCTGGCCGAAGGCCGGCTGCGCCTCGACCGTCTAAGCCGCAACGTCATCGGGCCGAGTTTCTTCCCCTGCCGGCTGCGCCGGCATTCCTCGCGCGAGCCAAGAAACACGTCCCGTTCCGTCCTCCGCTGACGCTCCGGCCCGCCTGAGGCGGGTGCGGCCCCGGTCGCCTCCGGCCTGCGATCGCCATCGAGGCCGCGATGGTCGCGGGCTCGAAAGCCAAGGAGACACGACATGGCAAATATCGGTTCATTCAAGACGGTCGGCGCCGAATTCCACGGTGAGATCGTCACCCTCAGCGTCCAGTCCAAGGGTGTCCGGATCGTCCCGGAAGCCCAGCGCGCCAACGACGACGCGCCGACCCACCGGGTCTATGTCAACCGCGCCGAGATCGGCGCAGCCTGGGCGAAACGCTCCGGCCAGGGCCGCGACTATCTCTCGGTCAAGCTCGACGATCCGTCCTTCAACGCGCCCATCTATGCCAGCCTGTTCGAGGACGAAGACGGCGACGGGCACACGCTGATCTGGTCTCGCGACCGCCGCCAGAACGGCAACTGATCACCCGGATCGCGGCGCCTCTCGATCAGGGGCGCCGCGTGTCCTGAAGCCCGAAGCGCCAGGCCGGCCCGGGCCTTCAGGTCCAGCTCTCGGTCCGTCTCCCATCGCGACGCTAGGATAAGACTGCCGACTGGTGGCGGTCCCGATGCGGGGAATGTTGGGATACACAGCCGCTGACGCGTTACGTCAGAGCGATCCTCACCAGTGCGGATCGAGAGCGCGGACCTGGCCGCAGCGGCATCGCCAGCGACCCATCCTGGTACAGGGGCTCGTCTCGTCTTGCCCATCCTACCAGCCGGAACAGAGCGCCCGTCAAGGATGCGCGGTCCCCCCAAAATGCTGCGCATTTTGGCTCCCCCGCGCCCCGCTGCGCGGCGCCTTCGGCGTCCCTGACCGCCACTCCGCCGGCTGATCCATGGGGCTGTCCTCGATGAGGAGGGCGCTTCACCACGGAGACGATCATGACGCTTTTGAAGATTCATCCGCACGCTGCGATGGACCGGTTTCCAGCATTCCTGAGTACTATTCGCGCGGAGTTTCCGGACGACTGCGAGGCGATTGCCGATCAAATCATCGACGCTGAACTGGGCGATTTCTGCTGGGATTCGCGCATCGCGGAGCGGCGTTTGGGCCTGATGGAAAGCTTCGGCGACGACGCGGATGACGCGCGGGAGGAGGTCGAAATTCTCGGGTTCTTTCGCGGCGAATACCTGGTTGCGACTTGCATTCTGGACGGCGAACGCCGGCTGCGCTGGATGCCGAAAGTCCGGCATTACGATGCGCTGACCGATGCGGAAACGGCCTTCCTGACATCGCAGTGAGGGTGACGGCGGGGGCGGCGCTGCGGCGTCGTTCCCGCCATTTTCTCTAACCGGGATGCTTTTGTCGGGGCGTCGGATTTGATGGGGTAACCGGTTGATTGGTGGGGATTCGTGGGGGCTGAGGGGGTAGGGTGGTGAATGCAAGATAAAGCGGATTCTCCGCTGCTTACGCCTTTCGGCCTAAGTGATTGTCTGCACATCGTTTTTTAGGGAGGTCGCCGCGCTCCCTCTCGCCGGAAAGGGAGACGGAACTGCGGAAAATTTCGAATTCCTCAACGATTACAGGGCGCTTCGGGGAGATACTTGCCAGGACGACGGCGACGGCCCAACTGCTGCCGATTATGGCACAAGATGACGATCGTTTCGAGCCGCGCCTTGGTCGATCTCGCAAGGATCGTGTCCGGCAACCGAAGACCTTGCGGACACAAATTCTGCCCCGGCTAGCGAAGGCCGGCGGCGATCCCCGCCGGCTGCGCCCCGTCATCGCGGAGCCCAAGACGCCGCGGACTGGACGCTTCAATGCCCACGGGCGCGGCGCCAAAATCGCGGCGACCTTCCCGCGCGGTTCGGGCTGGTCGTTCGATGCCAGGTCCGGGATGCAGATCCGGCCGCGCCGGGTGACGGTGAAGGTGCGGATCGTCAAGCCGCGCGGAAAGCCGGCCGCGGCCCTGGCGCATCTCAAATATCTGGAACGGGAAGGCGTGACCCGCGACGGCGAGCCGGGACGGCTCTATTCGACCTTCACCGACGCCGCCGATCGCGGTTCTTTCCTGGAACGCGGGACCGGCGACCGGCATCAGTTCCGCATGATCGTCGCGCCCGAGGACGGCGCTGCCTATGAGGATCTCAAGCCGTTCACCCGCGACCTGATGGCCAAACTGGAGTCCGACCTCGGCACGACCTTGGATTGGGTCGCGGTCGATCATCACGACACCGGCCATCCCCATGTCCATGTCGTCGTCCGCGGAATCACCGAGGACGGAAAGACCCTGAACATCGCGGGCAACTATATCGCCTACGGCATTCGTCATCGGGCGAGCGAAATCCTGACCCGGGATCTCGGCCACCAGACCGAGCGCGACGTGCAGCGCCAGCTTGAAAGCGAGGTCGGCGCCGAGCGGTTGACGCGTCTCGACCGGACGCTGATCAACCGCGCCGAAGACGGCGTCATCGACCTGCGTGCCGGCAACGCCTCCAGCGACTTCGGCAGGGCGCACCAGCAGTTGCTGATCGCACGGGCGCGGCAGCTCGAACGGATGGGGTTGGCGGCCGGCGACGAACCACTGCGTTGGACCTTGGTGCCGGATGCGGAAGAGACGCTGCGGGTGATGGGTGAGCGCGGCGACATCATCAAGACGATGCATCGGGCGATGGAGCAGGCGCTGCTCCAGCGGTCGCCCGAGCTCTATACCATTCACGAGCGCGGCCGAGACGCCGGTCCGATCGTCGGCCGCGTCGTCGGGCGAGGGTTCGCCGATGAGATGGACGAGCGGCGTTACCTGATGATCGACGCGATCGACGGACGCACCCATTATGCCGATATCGGTGAGGACGATGGCCGTTATCCCGTTGGCAGCATCCTGCGCGTGTCGGATGCCCCTGTCGGGGCGCGCCGGGCGGACAAGACTGTCGCCGATATCGCCGCGGCCCATGACGGGCGCTACAGCGTCGAAATCCATCTCCAGCATGACCCGACGGCGACCGAGACGTTCGCGCAGACCCATGTCCGCCGGCTGGAGGCGATCCGCCGCGCCACGGGCCGCGTCGAGCGACTGACCGATGACACCTGGCAGATTTCGCCCGACCATCTGGATCGGGTGCGCGACTATGAAGAGCAGCGTGCGCGTGCCCGGCCTGTGATGGTCGAGATGCTTTCGGCGGTTCCCATTGAGCGGCAGCCCGGGACCGATGGCGCGACCTGGCTGGACCGCCAGCTCGTCGGTGAAACGCAGCATGAGCTCGCCGATCACGGCTTCGGCCGCGACGTGCGCCGCGCCCTGGTTCAGCGGGCGCAATGGCTCATCGACCAGAACCTCATGGAACGCGACGGCAGCAATATCGTCTTTCGGACCAACCTACTCGACACGCTGCGGCGGCGTGAGATGCAGCGCGTGGGCGACAAGCTCGCCGGCGAACTGGGCAAGGCCTTCTACCATCCGGTATCCGGCGAGCGCATCGACGGGATCTACCGTCGTCCCGTCGACCTCGCCAGCGGGCGCTTCGCACTGATCGAGAAGTCCCGAGAATTTACCCTCGTGCCCTGGCGGCCGGCGCTCGAACAGCAGCTCGGCCGGGCGATCTCCGGCATCAGCCGCGGTGCCAGTTTCGATTGGTCGATCGGGCGGGGGCGCGGCGGTCCGTCCCTTTGACCGCTAGAGACGGCGAGAGGAGGCCCGAGCGTAGTTAAAGGCCATAACGCTTCACGCGTGCGAGGCGCATCCTTCGGCGATGACGTTCCCATTTCCCCAGACCTTGGAATTCGCACGATGATCAAAGGAAAGACCCGCCACCAGCTTTACCTTCCCCTGGACTTGAGCCGGCAGTTGGATGCGATGGCCAAAAGCCAGAAACGGGCACGGTCCGACCTGCTCGCCGAGATCGCCGCCTGGTACCTGACCCGCCGTTTGGCGACGAACACGGACGATCGCGTCAGTGCAAAGCTCGATGAAATCGAGCGCTCGATCGAAAAGATCGACAGCGAGACGGTCATCATGAGTCACAGCCTGTCGCGGTTCATTCGCCACCAACTCATCTACGCGGCGGCGCTGCCGGCGCCTGGGAAGGATGCCGAGGCCCTTGGCGAAAAGCGCTATCAGGCATTTCTGGATTCGGTTGCACGGTTGATGGCGCGGGTTACGGACACGCAGGACGACGAATTGCCGGCCGAAGCCAAAGTGCGCCCTCACTGAGATGAGCGATCAGTGCGACGGAGCGGTTGCGGAGCATCAGCATGCGACACATATTTCCTGCGCTGCGATGCAAGGGTTTGAGCTCAAAACACGCTTCAGATGGGCTTGACTCTCTTACTTATTTCGTGCCTGAGGCCGCACCGCCGACGCCCTACTCCGACATTCTGATACGGATGGCTCCCTTCAGCTTAGCGCCGTATGCGGACGTTCACTCTGCTGCCCAACCTGGACGTTTGAACCGCACATTGAATTGCCGAAGCCGAGGCCCCCATCCGTTGCCGATGCATTCCAAGGTGAGCTGCAGGAGCGACAAAATCTTCTGTTGCTCGGTCCGGATACGCCGCGCTAAACATCCCCATGCTGGTGCGCTTGAAAGATGTGGATATTCGGTCGGCAGCCCTTAGTCGCTTGCTGACCCACGCCCGGCAATGCGCCAACACGTTAGTTCTCGAGGAGCTTGGTCTCACTCATGGCGCATCCCGGGTCGATATCGCCGTCATCAACGGTCACATCCGCGGGGTAGAAATCAAGGCTGAAGCAGATAATCTTGAACGCCTCCCCCGCCAAGTCCAGGCCTATGGCCTAGTGGTTGATCGCGCCACCTTGATCGCCTCAGAGCGACACCTTCCGGCGGCATTCGAACTTTTGCCTTCATGGTGGGGAGTTATCGTCGCGCGGCGTGCAGCAAACGGATCTATCGTCTTTCGCCGACTACGCGATGAGCGGGCCAATCGCGACACCGACGCTGTGAGCTTGGCGCGGCTGTTGTGGCGCAATGAAGTCCATGCCGTGCTTTCGGAGATGGGTTGCGAGCCCAAACTGCTCCGAGAGCCGCGCGCTACCCTCTACGAGGAATTGGCTCGTCGAATGCCCAAAACGCAGTTGGCTGCGCTCGTGCGCACAACGCTCAAGAGCCGAACAAAATGGCGAGATCGTCCACGACCTTTGTGATGTGGTGATTAGTCCCCACCCACCGCCAAGTGGTGAGGTTGCCAGTCTTCTCGGTTTTGGCGTGACAACCCCGCACGTAATCGCTGCCGGCTGAATACCCAGGCGGTAAGGCTTTTCCGGATGCCACGACGTCGCCGCAGCGGTCTCGGAACTGCTCGAAGCCGTTATCGCGAACATTGCTGCCCTTAGTTATCAGCCAAGCGTCGTCGATGGTGTAGCGCACGGAGGCTGCCGGCTTCAGAAGCCGCATGTCCCCACCCGGGATGTCCGCTGAGGAAATGGTGTAGTCCCCGAACGTCGGAGGCTGGAAATCGGCGGGCAGGCCGGCCACCAGCTGTTTGTAGAGTTTCCATTCCATGCGGGGCACAGTTTGACTCGGCCCCTTGATGTCTCCCATGGAGTTCGGGAAGGAAGTTCCGATGAGGATCAGGCTGCGGACCTGGCCGTAGACCGGATCCGACTGGAACAGCGCCGATACTAGGTCGACGAGATCGTTCAGCGGCTCGAAGTTTTTTGCCGCAAGATCAACGATCAAGTCGACGTCGGACGGGCCGACTCCCAGATGCCCAACAACGCTCGTGAAGCTGGTGGAGAAGTCGGGATCAGCGATTTCGTCCAGGCTGCAACGCACAGCGATGCCAAACTCATCAAGCGAAGCCGCGGCTCTGACGGCGTCGTAGTGGGCCACATCGCGTTCGAGGCCTGTGACCGGTATCAGTTGGGCTCCGTCTGCTCGTGTGCCCTCCAAAAGGTAGGTTAACGGATGGAGACCGCCTGGCATTCGGTCGGTGGGTTTGAGGAGGTGCGTGTCCAGGAACGCCGGCTGGCTGCCCCACTTCACCTTGAGGCGGCTCGCGAAGGGCTCAAGTTGTTGTGCCAGCGTCTTCTTGGGCCGGCCCTCCTCGAAATCCCACTCCGGCGGTGTTACCTCGATCAGGGGCACGACATGTTGTCGATGGGTCTCGTGTAGGCGCATCAACGCTTGGTATTCGCCTTGCCGCCATTTCAGCACCGGAACATAGTCGAGAGCCGTGATCGGCATGGTAGACTCGCTCAAGTCAGTTGGTGATGCACCTGGCCGGAGCCGACTAGGTTGGTCAAAAGGGTGTAGTCGTTCGCCTCCCGCCGGATGCGGCCAGCAACGATAGCTGGATGGATGCCGAGCTTTGCGGCGTCAGCCCGCACCGCCCGCTCCGTCTGGGTGAAGCGGGATACACAGGTTCGCCACCGCGTGGCCGGAATCAGCGATTCAAGCGCGAAGCCATCGGCTTCATCCTCGATTGGGGAAGTACCCGGAGTCTCGACGTCGTCGAAAATGGCCCGATACGGCCCTTGACCCACGTGAAGAACCAAGTGGGCGACCTCGTGCAACAAGGTGAACCAGAAATTGTCGAGACGGTCGTGCCGCAAGGTCATGGCCACGACGAAGCGGTTGGACGCCGTCTGCAATGCGGCGCCGTCCAATAGCGTGCCCGGCAAGTGAGGCTCAATCACCAGGACGACACCCGAGGCGCGCAAATGCTCCGCCGCAGCCCGAGGACCGTCGTCTCGGGCGCTCAAGCGCACAAGGGATTGCAGCCACTCGTGGGAGATCCCCTCTCGGTGAAAGGCCGCCAAAGGCGGACGCCGGTCCGCAAGAATTGACACCCGCGCCTCCCAAGCCGCCAAGGCGGCCAGTTGCAGATTTCCTTGAGCGCGCACCGACCGGCGATGCAGTGCGGTTTGCGTCCAATCGTAGGCCGCAAGGCGGAAAAAAGTCGGAATGAGGTGCTCTGCCTCCTTGCGAGCCCGCGCGGCTGATCCGCCGAAGTCTTCGAAATAGCCTCGTTTGAACATCTCGGTGACCGGAAACGACCAAGCGCTCTCAGGACCGGACTCAGTGGGCGGTGCCGTGCGGAGTTGCGCACTTTCCTTTACCGTAATGTCGAGCGCCGCAGCGATCTCGGATAAACGTTCCAGACTAGCCGAGCGATAACGCTCCGCCTCGTAGCGTTGGATTTGTTGTTCCGCGACGCCCACGAACGTCCCGAGATCGCGCTGGCTCATGCCCCGCGCGATCCGCGCCCGGATGAGAATATCGGGTAGATCAGCCAATCCTTCAGCCTCGAAGCTCGTCACCGCACCCGACCGTAGATGCTCGTATTCGCGCACCTCGTCCTCCAGTTCGGCGACTTGACTTTCCAGGCCAGCGATTTGGGCACGGCGCAGCACCGGGTGAACGCCGTCCCGGGCATTCTTTAGGTCTTCAATCTCCACGGCAAACCGCTCGATGGCGGCACGGGCCGACCGGTATTGCTTGTCGTTGGTAATCATAGGGTCGCTCCATGCGCAGGGCTGGGCGAGATCCGAACGATGCCTTTCGGCTCGTCGCAGAATTTCTCCTTTTGGAAGAAGGAAAGCAGGCCGGGCTGGTGCGGCAACTGCATTAGGAACATCTCTCCAAAATACTTCGCTTTCTGCGCTGCGCGCATGTTGTCGAAATCAAGTAGCACGGGGTCGAGTTCGTCAGGATCAACGCCGTCCATATCCCATAACCCATCAAAGTCCCCGGGGTGGGGCTTGGCAGTGATGAAACTGCCGTCGAGAAAGATCGTGGAGCAGCCTGCTCGCCGGAGCGCGCTCACCACTCTTACAAAGCCACCAAACAGCCATGCGCGGTGAGGCGTCGTCGCAAAACGCGCGCTCACCTCCTCCAGGGTGGCATCGTGAACGCCGGGTGGCAGGACCGGCCAAGGCGCCAAAGCGCTGACGGTAACGAAGTCGGGTATCATGTAAACAATAATATTGTTGTGTATGCCGGTTTGTCAAATTATTGTTGGCTCCGGCGACGCGCCACCATCGATTCGATGCCTGGCGCAAGCCGGCCTGCCGCAACCCGCGGCGAGCGGTTCTTGAATGAAATAGGAGTCTCAATCGTGAACAAGACCTTCAAGCCGGGACAGCCGGCGCCAATCTCAGGCGAGTTTGGCATCGTCGGCCCCCGCGGCGGCACCACGGGGCAGGAACGGACAGCCGTTCAAGGTCGTCCGCTGCCCCCAACCCCCAAGCCGGGCCAGCGCTACGTCATTGACCGCCCAGCTCACAACGGCGCCGGCAAGCCGAAGTGATTTCTGTGGGGGAGTCGGCACTGCCGTTAAGGCACGTCGGCTCCCTTTCCGGCATCGCCAGCGCGCTAGTGCGGCCGTATCAAAAGGCCGTTCGGTCCTAAAACAGACCTTCTCAATGGCGGAGATTGGTCAGCTATAGACCGCACTTGCGTAAATCTGAGTGGCGCCTCGGCAAAGCGGACGCCGCGGGCACTACGCGGTGGGTCAAGTTTGCGCCAATAGCGGTCACGCCGATGGGCTGTCTCGTCCCGCAGCTTGGCGAGTCGCCTATTGGAGACATCAACCCGGCCCGAAAGTTAATCAAGCGAAGACCGGATTCATTATGGGAAGGAGGCGAAAAAGGACTCGATCGTGACGCCGACGTTGGCTGACGCACTCGGCACGCGCCTCGATCAATTGGCAGAGAAAGTTCCATTGCTTTGAACGAGACGCCGCCTCCGTGCGGTCGAAATGGCATGGCTTCTACTAATCGTCTTGAATGGATCCCCCGACAGTTTGGATCTCACGAAACGTCTCGCTTAGCTGGAGAGCCGCACTCCGGCGGTCCCCCATATCGACCAGGAGATCGAGTATTCGCAGCATTGCTTGACCGACTGAGCGCTGCAGGGGAGTGTCTCGGTCCGCGAAGTGCTGCACGAGGCCGGCGATCCGAGCCGGTAGAGCCGTTCCTTCCCATCCCCTGAGATGCTCAGCCTGGCGCTCGATCACGTCGATAATCTGACCAGCGAATTGGTCGGCGGGGTAAAACGCTTTGGCGCGTTCGCAGAGTGTTAGGAAGTTCGACATAATGGTCGCTCCCCATCCTGCCGCGCGAACGAAGTGATCGATAATCGGAAGAATCTTATCGATCTCGGACCAGTCGCCGTTCGCAAATCGAGCGGCAGCATCTGCACGCTCGACCGACACAAACATGAAGGATTGAGCGAGATCGGGGAGCTTGAATCCGGTCAATTCGCCAGAGCGATATCGACCGGGTACGAAAGCAGGCGCCTTTAGCACGCGGTCCAAACACGCACCTAGGATCTGGGTCGCGTGCGGGGAGATTTGGGGGCCGTCGTAGATTTCTGGGCCCACAAAATGACCGACGATCGGGCTCAGCAAGTCCCAGCACTGATCATCCTCCAGTGAAAAAATTGGATCTAGGAGCGAGGTTCGAACGGTTTCTGTCGGAAGGAGGCTCGCGAGTGCGCCGAGTGTTTCACCTATCTGGTGCGTCCACTCGTAAAGGTCCGTGGAATGCCGTTCGCGATGCCCAGCCTTTACCCAGGGCGGCGAAATCTTTGCGAGCGTCCAATCGAGGAGTTTGTAGATAAATTCCAAAAACGGGGCGCGCGCGTCGCTCCGAACGATTTTTTCGATGGGAATGCGCGCGAGGATTTTCGCCCCATATTGCCCGGACCATTGCACCGGAGGCGCGCGCCACGACACCGACGCGTCAACGAGCGCAGCGTCCTCGACGTAGTCGCCGTCCACAACCGAGCGTCCCGGCTCATCCACTTTGATCCACGGCACCCCTGGCGTTGGAAGTTCTGGCCAATCCTCACCACTGCGATAGCGAGCATCCGCGGCATGCAGGATTGCCAAAACGTCTTCTCGCGAATGAACTGTATCGGATGGACCGCTCGGAGCGCGTGGCTTGAGGTGACAAAGTGAGAATCCGACATAGAGCGCTGCCCACCCAAGCGCCGGATCGACTTCCCAAAGGGAGAGCGCGTCTTTGATCGCCGCGAGCGATACCTCCTCCAACGGGTGTGCCGAAAGGCTTATAAGATTTTGCGCGAAACCAGGCTCGGCGGTGCCGGCGCGCAGCTCGGCCGCGAGACCGTGGGCCGCGAATTTCAGGTGGTGCCAGGGAATCGACGCATAGGGGGACCAGAATTCTAAGCGCTTTTCAGGGGTCTTGAGAGCATGCTCGATCGCACGACGAGCCCAATTCGCATCGTCAGCGCTGACCTCATTGCGGCTTGCGAGGGTGAGTGCTGCGACCGCTGCAACAACGCCGTCACGTATGCCCATTTCGTCCTCAGGATCGTCACCCTCCTCAAGCAGCTTGGCGGACGAGCGGCCCTGCACGACTGCGTCGGCAACCGAGACCCTGGCATCGAGCTTACCGGTGTCAAAATACTCAGAAATCACGCTCCAAAGATTGCCTTCGCGAAGCCGCAGCCTTGCGTCTTCTGTCCGCTGGACATTTGCGGGTAGCGAGGCTGTCGGGCTCACGTGCATGATCGCGACGTGCTTGTCATCGCCAGGAATTTTCACGGCCTGGTAGTTTTCTTCTTCAACCACTTCGGCAAATTCGATCGCTTCCTGACGCAACCGCTCCGTCGTTTCCGGATCACTCTGCTCCTCCATAGTTTGGTAGGGCAGATGGCTCGGGAATGTGAGGACGGCCGCTTTCGCCCGCTCTCGGAGTTCACCGCCCATGACGAAGGTCCGCGCGAGCAACTGCTTTAAGATCTTGCGACGGATCGCGCGCTGGTTCGTTTCCCGGATCGCCTCAAAGTGTGACTTGTCCGTCGGTTTGGTGAAGCCGATCAGGCCCGCGCTTGCGTCCGTGTAGTCAAATTTCAGGCGGGTGATATCCGCCGCGAGGAGCCGCTGTGAGGTCATGAGGGTAAAGACTGCCGGCGAGATGGCGTCCGCTTGGAGCGCAATCGCGACCGCCACGCCGAGAATGGCGACACTATCGTTCCCCACAACAATTTGTTTGATCAGTTCGTCAACTGGCCGACCCTTATCTAATTCGTCGAGCGCCCATGTTTCGAGTGCAAGGTAGGCGCAGGCGAGTGGCTGTGGGACCAGCGAGCTCCCGCGGTGCCACAGATAGATTTGATCGCCGCCCCAAAAGGTTTGTGTCCCCCAGGGAAAGGTCAGCTCGAGCGGAATGGGCTCGGCACGGAAATCATAGGAGACCTGGTTAAGTTGGCGCCAACAGGCGATGGCGTGATTGCTCAGACCTCGAAGCAATCGGAGCGCCTCGTCGGGGGCCTCGACGAAAAGCGACCGAAAAGGCTCTCGAAGCGGTGACGCCGGAAAAAAGCTATGTCGGTCGGGGTCAACGGCGAGCGTGTCCCACTCGCGAGACGAGATGTCCTGGAAAAACAAGGATGGGCTAGCGAGGAAGAGTTGATCGCTTCGGGTGTGCTCATTTTCTGGCTTAGCGAGAACGGCCTCCCGGTCGCGCGCACGCTGCTCGGCCTCCCGCCGCATCCGCTGTTGGTGGTCGATCGGTAGCTCTTGTTGGAGATGCTTCAGCGACAGATCAACGAGAAGCGAAGCGTGTTTTTTCCCCAGAACTTGCGACCAAAGCACGATCTCTGAATAACCTTCGGTTCGCAAATCCTCGGAAGCGACGGCCCTTTGCAAATAGGCCTCGGATAGATCGGGCCGTTGGCGAGCGTAGCGAAGGAGCAGACTGACAAGCGTCTCTCGAAAGTTTTTGCGTTTGCGACCTAGAGCCTCCCAGCGCGATTTTGGCGCGTCATGGCGCGCATACAGATCGCTCGCGTTAGCGTCGATCTCGGTCAGCCACGCAGCAGCGAGTTCGAGAATGTCATCAGAAACCGGGTTCTGGTACTGACCAAACGCATTTTGCCAAACTTCGAATATGGCTACGAGATTTGGGTAGTGTGGAACGGGGATATCAGCCGCATAAGCGTGCAGCAAAGAGATGAAGCGCTGCCAAGTGGCTAGGTCGGATGGCCATCCCAAAACGTCGGCGAAGCGGATGCGCTTTTCAGCCGGCATGTCGCTCGCGAGGACATTGAGGTTGGGTGTCGTCTTAGTAGCCTGAAACCACACCAGCGCTTTCTTCAGATAATGAAAATCATTGAGCTCCGCGACGACCCAAAATGCTGTGACATTCTCGATAAAATCTGGTGCCGAAAGCGGACCCAAGAGCCATGCGCGCAGCCACTGCGGACGCATCCTGACACTTTCCAGCTGTTTGAGGGTTGCAGCCCAACTCGTGGCGTCTCGATACACTGATTGAGATCGGAGTTCGACGACGCGACCGATGGCGGGCGGCTCGCCGACATCCCGGATTTCATCAAGCCAAGCGTCGTCTTTGTCGACGAGAACGTGAAAAAAAGCCCACTCAAAGAAGATATCGTGTGCAAAGCGTAAGGTATGGCCCACGCGCACATCTTGCAGAATACCGTCGAGGATGAGTTGCCGTATTTGAGATGTCGTCGACGGGCTAAGCTGTCTGATAGCAATCTCGCGGTCGAGATGGCGGGCGTGAAACGCGCTGAGCTCGATGAGAGAGCGTTGCCGGTCTATGACAAGTTGGTCTTGGGCGTCATAGCCGCCGCGGGCCCACCAATTATCGATCAAATCGATTTCGGACTGCGGTTGGAAAGACGCGTCTCCACTCGAGCTACCGAAATTCTGATCGAGGATCTTCGCAAAGAACGGGCGGCGAACGATCTCTCGAACTTGTCGCTCACCGAAAAGCAAGCTGCGCAGATGCGGCTTTGCTTCGGCAAGGGCATCGGCCTCGTCTTCATCGAAGGCGGCAACCTCGAGCGTCCGAAAGCCCTCCGGCCGGAAGACCTCACTCAACCAATTTCGGAGTGGCTCGATCCCAGCATCGCGCAGCGTAATGACGATGCGCCAGTCTTTCAGCAGCTCCGACGCGTAGATCGTCGAAATGATGTCCTTCACAATTGGCCGGTGCTGCCGCTCGATCCGGTCAACGCCGTCGATGTAAAAGGTGGGCGTACCAACGGCGCCAATTTCGGCGAGCAGTTCCTCCAGTGAGACGGACAAAATGCCGTTCGCAGCCGCGAAGCTCGACCACCCGGTCCCGTCAAGCCGCCCCGACTTGAGAAAAAGAACCGGTCCAGCTTGCAGATCTCGTTCGACTTCTGTGCGGAGGAGGGCGGACTTCCCGCTCCCAGGAAGCCCTTTGATTTGAACAACCCGGGCGCCTTTCAGCTGCGCGTGGAGGCTTGCGTTAAGGGATTTACGCACCAGACGCGTGCCGCCAATTTCGTCTTCGATGTCGCGAAGCCAGTGTGCAGTGAGGGCGCTAACGCGCGCCAAATCTGCGCGCAACGAGGGTGCGCCGGCGAGGCGGACGAGCTTCGAGAGTTCTGCGACAAGCCGCTGCCGCGTGAACACGCCGGACCGACCGGATTCCCGGCGCACCAACTGGCAGATGATTTTCCAAGCCGAAGGTGCGTCGGCTCCGTGTCCTACCGCTAGACAGCTCGTGAGCTCATTCTGAACAGCTGGTTGGCTCGTGCTGCCTTCGTGGAGAAAATCAAATTCGATCAGGACGAAATGAACGAGAAACTTGTGCACGTCTTCGTCGGACGGCTTGGCCCCGACATGTTGCGCGATAAGAGCAACGACGTCGCCGCGAATTTGCTTGACGCTAGCGCTGGCGTTCCCGGTCGCTTCAAACCTTGCGCTAAAATCGTGTGTCGTCGGACTCGATCGCGCAATTTCACATAGGCGGCGGAAGTCCCGGGCTTTCGCAGCTGCGACCTCCCCGACCACAGCCCCATATCGGTCGGCGTTCAGACGGAAATCGGGTTTATGAAGGGTTTCCCAACTGTCGCGAACGATTTCTCTAAAATCTGCATTCGATGCAGCCCGACTGATAACCAGAGTTTGCTTAACCTGGAGACTTAGGCGCGCCTGACGCCCGTCGGACGCGTCGAAATCGACGATCAGGTCGTCGAGCGGTTCCCCGAAGTCTCGTTGTTGAAGTGCGACCCGAGTGACGATCCGGTCTTCGGTGCCAGGCGCAAAGCCCTCTTTTAGAAGCGCGACTACATAGGCTGCTGTGACGGCATCTTGGAACGTGAAGCCGTCCCCACCGGCAAGTTCGGATGATTGCGGCATGAATTTCGAGATCGTTGTAAAGTTAGAGTGTATCTCATGGTTGAAATCCTAGCTCAAAGATTAAAGAAATGTAGGTTCGGGCTCGTGTTTCGTCGCGGCAGGACGTGAGCCTTTGCATCAACTGTCTACGTGTCCGCTTTGGATCGCCGGCAGCGATTGCGCGATCAGGCTTTACGAGGCGCCTTGACGCGGCATCGAGGAACTTTGCCCTCGTTCGACTCTCGTTCGCTCATTTGTGGCTTCGTGGTTTCAGACTGGCGGCGGATCGCGCATCGCCGACCACATGACGCGGTCGCGAAGGCCAGGTGCGTAATGCTCGACCGCGCTGGTCACGGTTTCCATGAACGGGCCATCGGCGAGTGGATGGACGCGGATGCAATCGGCATGTTCCTCCACGCTCCAATCCAGGCATCGGCCGAAGTCCCGGACGCCGAGCGTCTCGGCCTGATCGGGCTCGGCGACGTGCACCAGGCGGACTTCCTGCTCATAGGCGAACATCGGGCGCTTCCGCGTCGCAAGCTCGATCAATTGCGGCGTGCGACGGTGAGCTCCAGGCGTCTCATAGATCACGGGGAGAAGCGGGACACTGCGGGCGGATTCGTGCAGCTTTCCGAGCCTGGTCTGGATCGCGACTCCCTCCGTCGGATCGCAATAGATACGCCAGAGCGCATGCGACTCTTGATCGGAAGCGTTCCAACAATTCACGAAGGTCTTCTCGCGCCAAGTCGGGATAATCCGCGCAATTCGCTCCACCGCCGTCTCGCGCTTCTCGCCCAGCGGAGTGATGGGTTGCGCTTCACGAGGTGATCGAGCTGCTCGCCCGCCAGCGCTATCTCCCAGGGATCACCCAGCTTATCGGCGCGGGAGAGCCAAAGCTGCTTTCGCTGGAGGAGCCAGGCGAAGCGCGAAAAACCCATGTAGCGCCATACGGTCCTGGCGCGGTCGCGCGTAATCCAATCCGTGTCGGTCATGCCGGGGGCTCCGCGAATCGGATTGGCGCACTTCGCTCATTGATACGGCCGTCTGTCCCGATGAAGTGTACTGGTGCGGCGATCACAGTCTCGACGCCGAGGATAGCGGGTGGAAATTCTGAAATCACTCCCGCTAGGTGGAACGACCACACTCCTTCGTTTTCGAGCGGCATCATCATGGGGCCACCACTGATCCCACCCGGATCGAAGCCGACGGGCGGAAAGCCGACGCCCAAAGTGTCGATCCAGAACTGACGTTCGAAAGGCATGGAGATTTGCCGGTCCGTCGCCGAGCCTATCGGGCCGCCCGCGACATAGAGACCGAAGCTTACGGCGCAGCTATTGATCCAAAGACGGGCGTCTTCCGGGAACCCGGCGAAGTACCCAGTGAGGCCTGGGTGGCCGGGCCGCATCGTCGCCGGATGGGGCGGAGGCCAATCGCTCGCGGCGACAGCGAACGGTTGCTTCCCGATTTTGGCGAGCTCGTCGGAAGTGAGGTTGAAGGTGGCAATGTCGATCCCGTCGTTCACATCGATCAATCGAGCATCCAGGTCGAAGATGAGGTCGCCGAGCTGACAGGCGATGCGGCCCCGCGCCATTTGCTTGCCATCTTGGTAGAGGCGAAGTACGTGCGCCGCCGTAACGGCTATGATCCGGCCGTCAATGTCGACAAAGAACGCTGAGCCGTTGCGCCAACGCTGGGTGCCGAGCGTCGCGTGCACATAGGACCAGCGGATCGTCGTGACCAACGTCCCGGCCACGACGTGGAGCTGCCGCACGAAGGGGCTTCGAGCGAACTCGATCTTCTCGGCGTCGCTCATGTTGTTGAGCATTGAAGCTCGCGGCACGTCGCCATCGATGGGTATTCGGTGCATCGACTTGGCCCATACTTGGCCCATCCGCACTCACGGGGCCTATCGTGTTGCGCGGTGAAACAACTAAGCAATTGCCGCGCAAATTAAAATCATGGTGGGCGGTGAGAGGCTCGAACTCCGACCCCATCGGTATCAACGATATTTCATCGCATTATTCAATTTACAATGTCCGCGGGTCACTTTGATACCTTCCGCCAGCGCGAACTGACCGTCCGCTATCCGATCCGCTGGCTTTGGCGCAAAGACAAATCGGGCATGTGAACCTTCACGCCCGCAAATTCCCTCAGCATTAAATTCAAACGCTAGATTTGCTTGGCCGGCTAGCGTTCGGCGGTGCGTACCGACGCGCAGGCAACGGTCGGGTGTCACTTCTTCCGCTTTGGCGGAACAGGAAAGCAACAACTCGCCCAATTTTCCCCCAGCACTCCCCCATTAGAGTGTCATTTTCTGGCTTTGTTCGTCCGCGAATGACCGGTATCGCGAGTCTAACGATCATAAGGAATGGCAGTTTTCTGAGGTTTTGAATGGCGCACCCGACAAGATTCGAACTTGTGACCTCTGCCTTCGGAGGGCAGCGCTCTATCCAGCTGAGCTACGGGTGCAACTCGGTGGGGACGAACTTCTAGCCTAAAGCCGGGCGGCAGGGAACCCCGCTGTCCATCGGCCCTAATGTGTTTTGCAGGGCGCTGACTTCGCCGCCTCGCCGGCGCATTCGTACCCGCTGTCCAGCTTGGCGGAGCGATCCAGAATCCAGTCCAGCACATCCTGCCACACGACTGGACCATCGAGGTCGCGCAGCAGCATGTGATACCCGTGGGGATAGAGCGCGACCCGCACATTCCTTGCCGGCAGGTGTTTCAGGAAGGAAGTGACCGCCGCTTCGGGCAGCACCTCCTCATGCGCGCCGAACAGCACCAGCGTCGGCATGCTCAGATCCTGCACGTCATCTCCGGCCTGGTCCATCAGGTCCATCAATCCGGCCGTCGTGTCGGCCCGGGCGCCGAACTGCACCAGCGAATCCCGCCCCATGGCGCGCAGCATCTCGATATTGTCGGACGGATGGATGTTAAGGCCGCGCGGCGCTTCGAGCCACAGCCCCGGGACCGTGTGCTGGACGATCCCCAGTGCGGCGCGTTCGATCGACCCCATCAGATTATGTTCCCACACCGCCGGCGATACCAGGATCGCACCGTCGACATCGGCCGGGCGGGGGCCGGTGGTGGCGGCGATCGCGACCGCCCCGCCCATGCTTTCGCCCAGCAGATAGATCGGCACCCCGGGATAGCGGCGACGCAGGGTGGCGACGAATTCCTTCGCGTCATCGACCATCGTCTCGGCGCCGGACCAACGAAAGATGTGCGGCGCGGCGCCAAAGCCGCGCTGATCGTAGGCGAAAGTGGCGACGCCTTGGGTCGCCCACCAGCTTGCCGGTTTGGCGAAGGCGGCGGAATAATCGGCGAAACCGTGCAAGCCGGCGATCACCGCCTTCGGTTTGCCCTTGGGCAGCCAACTGCGCATCGGCATTTCGGTGCCGTCGGATGCGGTAAAGCTGTGCGCGTCGATATGCGGTGTCTTGCCGGCGTGGGCGACGCCCGCAAGACCGAGTACCCCCGCCAGCAGAAGACTAAGCGCGCGGCGTCTGAACGAGTTGAAGGAAAATATCCTCAAGGTCGGTTTCTTTGGTCGACAGATCGGTGATCGCCAGACCGGCGTCGCGGACCGCGGCCAGCACCTCGTTGATGTTCTCGCGGCTGGGTTGATAGCGCACGATCAGCCGGCGCGGTTCCGGCAGGTCGGTTTCGAAGCGGCTAAGCGATGCCGGTATTTCGGTCAGGTCGCGATCCAGCGCCAGCCACAGGTCCTTGCGGTCCATCCGGCCCAACAACTTGGCGGTCGGCTCGCACGCCGCGACCGCGCCGTGGTTGATGATCGCGATCGTATCGCATAGCTCTTGCGCTTCCTCCAGATAATGGGTGGTCAGCAGAACCGTGGTGCCGCCCTTGTTCAGCGCGCGGACATATTCCCACAGGGATTGGCGCAATTCGACATCGACGCCGGCGGTCGGTTCGTCCAGCACCAGAACCGGCGGCGTATGAACCAGCGCCTTGGCGACCATCAGGCGTCGCCGCATGCCGCCCGAAAGGCTGCGGGCATAGGCATCGGCCTTGTCCGCCAGCCCGACAGCCTTCAGCAGCTCCTCTGTGCGTCGTTCCGCCCGGGGCACGCCATATAGCCCCGCCTGCAGGTCCAGCAATTCGCGCGGCGTGAAGAAGGGATCCAGGATCAGTTCCTGCGGCACCACGCCGATCGCCGCGCGCGACTGGCGTGGGCGTTCGTCGATATCGTAACCCCAGATACGTGCCTCGCCGCCGGTTTTGATCACCAGACCGGCCAGGATGTTGATCATCGTCGACTTGCCGGCGCCGTTGGGCCCCAGCAGTCCGAAGAACGACCCACGCGGAATGGCAAGATCGATGCCCTTCAGCGCGTGCTTCGGGCCGGTACGGCTGTTGCCGCGATAGGTTTTGGTTAGCCCCTTGAGTTCAACCGCCAAATCAGGCGGTGAGCCGGGGATGGACAGCGAAGGAGCGGGCACGTCGAATGCGTTCATGGGGAGGATATAGGGTGGAACCTTGTCGGGATCATCAGCGAACGATTGATCCTTGGGCCGGGATCGCTATCATCCGTCGCCATTGCGGTCAATCAGGCCGCCGGCGCAATAGTAGAATGCGCGGGATCGCGGGCCGCTGGGCCCTGAAGGGTGAGAACGAAGTCGATGCAGCCAGCCGAAATCATTCATGTCGAAACAGCCACCGTCGGCTGCGATGGTGGGGGCGGCGCGTTGGGCCATCCCCTGGTCTATCTCTCGATCGGCCAATCCGGAGAAACCGACTGTCCTTATTGCGGCCGGCATTTCATTTTAGAGCACTCGGCGGAGAGCCATCAGCATGCGTGATTTATTCGAATACACGCGCACCATCGGACTGATGGGCGCGGTCGTCTGCGTCGCGGTTTTGAGTTCTGCCGGTCATGGCGTAGCGCAGACGCCGGCGGCAAAACCTGCTCCGGCCGCGGCGCCCGCCGCTCTTCCGCCACTGCCCGGCGCCTCCACGGTCGTGCCGACTTATACGGCGCTGGACGTCAAGACGCTGACGGCCGTCATGCAGTCGCAAACCCAGGCCCAGCTGACGCCTGACAGCAGCGATCCGCAGGGGCCGATCGTCAAGGTCCAGCAGACGAACGGCGTTGCCTATTCGGTCATGATGGACGACTGCCAGAACAGCATGTGCAAAAGCCTGGAGTTCCATGCCATCCTGCCGGCCGGCAGCCTGAATTTCTCACAGTTGAACAGCTTCAATCAGAATATGCGCTATGCGACGGCGTTTTTCGGCGACAAGGGCTTGCCGGAACTCCGTATGGATCTCAGCCTGCGTGGCGGTGTGACGGCGGATACGATCGCTTTCACCATCAGGATATTCAGCAAGGTGCTGGGCGATTATATCGCGCAAGCCCAGCCAGATCCCGTTATAAAGAAATAAGGAGTTTCCATGCGCCGTTTCCTGCAGAGTTTGAGCGTCGCCGCGGTTCTTTCCGCCGCCGCGATTCCCGCGTTCGCGGAAGATTGCCCGCAACCCGGCCCCGCCCCCGCCGTTCCGGACGGCCAGACGGCGACGGTCGACCAGATGAAGTCGGCGCATGAGGCGATCCAGTCCTATGTGAACCTGCTGCAGTCCGAACAGGATTGCGTCGAGACCCGGATCAAGATCGCCCCCAAGGGCACGAAGGCCGAGGTGCTGCAAAAGCTGCGCGACCAGGGTAATGCGGCGATCGATCAGGCCAAGGCCTTGGGCGATTCCTACACAGCCCAGGTTAAGGTCTATAAGGCGCGGACCGCCAAATAGGCGGACCCCGCCTGCGATTTATGTTTGAGGATATGGAATGAGCGAACCCGATGCCGTCGGCGCCCAACCGGCAGCGTCGGCGCTCTATCTGATCGACGGCTCCGGCTTTATCTTCCGGGCCTTCCACGCCTTGCCGCCGATGACGCGCAGCGACGGCACGCCGGTCAATGCCGTGCTGGGCTTCGTGAATATGCTGATTCGGTTCCTGACCGAATTCGGCGTTGCCCGCATCGCTGTCATCTTCGATGCCAAGGGCGATAATTTCCGCAACCAGATCTACGACCAGTACAAGGCCAACCGTGACGCGCCGCCGCCCGAGTTGGTGCCGCAATTCGGCCTGATCCGCGAGGCGACCGAGGCGTTCTGCCTGCCGGGGATCGAGCTCGACGGCTACGAGGCCGACGACCTGATCGCAACCTATGCGCGGCTGGCGGTCGAGCGCGGCGAAGAGGTCGTCATCGTCTCGTCCGATAAGGACATGATGCAGCTCATCCGGCCGGGCGTCACGATGTTCGACCCGATGAAATCCAAGCCGATCGGCCCGGCTGAGGTGATGGAGAAATTCGGCGTCGCGCCGGACCGGGTCGTGGATATCCAGTCGCTGGCCGGCGATTCCACCGATAACGTGCCCGGCGTCCCCGGTATCGGCGTCAAGACGGCGGCGCTACTGATCAACGAATTCGGCGATTTGGATACGCTGTTGGCGCGGGCGGGCGAGATCAAGCAGCCAAAGCGGCGCGATTCGCTGATTGAATTCGCCGAACAGGCGCGCATCTCGCGCCGGCTGGTGCTGCTTGACGCCCATGCGCCGGTTCCGGTTCCGGTCGAGGATTTGAAGGTCCACGAGCCGGATGCGGAAAAGCTGATCGCATTTCTGACCCAACAGGAATTCCGTACGACCTTGGCCCGCGTGCAAAGTCGCCTGCGTGAGGCGGGCGAGTTGGCGGAGCACGAACACACGGGCGAGGCCGCAAACATCGCGCCGCCTGTGGCGACGAACTACACCTTGATCACCGACCTTCCGTCGCTCGACGGCTGGCTGGCGCGGGCTGGGCAGACGGGGCACTTGGCCTTCGATGTCCATGCCGAGCCGGGGCTGCCGATTGCCTGCCAGGCGGTCGGTATCGGCCTGTCCGTGGCGCCGGGCGAGGCTTGCTATATCCCGCTGTCGCACCGAGCCGCGGACGTCGGCAACGGCGAGCTTGGCCTGGGCGCTGAGGCCACAGCGCAATTGTCCACCGCCGACGCGGTGGCACGCTTGAAAGGGCCGATGGCCGATCCGGCGATCCTCAAAATCGGTCACAATGCGAAGTTCGATGCGCAGATCTTGGCCTGCATGGGGATCGAGGTTTCGCCGATCGACGACGTCATGCTGCTGTCCTATGTGCTGGACGGCAGCAGCCAGGACCATGCCTTGCCGGCGCTGTCGGAACGGGCGCTGGGCCTGCAGGCGCAGTCGCTGGTCGAGCTGACCGGCACAGGCCGCTCTGCGCTGGGTTTCGCGCAGATCGCGCCGGACCTGGCCATGCCCTACGCCGCACAGCGGGTCGATCTGGCGCTGCGCCTTCAGGCGGCTTTGCGCACCCGCCTGGTCGCGGAGCGGCAGGTGACGCTTTACGAGCGGATCGACCGCCCGCTGACCTCGGTTGTCGCCGGCATGGAAACCGCCGGCATCAAAGTCGACCGCGCGATCCTGGCGCGGCTGGCTCAAGGCTTCGGCGAGCGGCTGGCGAAACTGGAGGAGCAGATCTTCGCAGCGGCCGGGCACCCCTTCAATATTGGGTCGCCCAAGCAGTTGGGTGACGTGCTGTTCGGTGAGATGGGCTTGCCGACCGTCGGCGGCGCCAAGCTGAAATCCGGCGGCTGGTCGACCCATGCCGACGTGCTGGAGCCATTGGCCGCCCAGGGCTTCGATATCGCCCAACGTGTGCTGGATTGGCGCGGCCTGTCTAAGCTGAAGAGCACCTACGCCGATTCACTGGTCAACGAAATCCAAGGGTCAACCGGCCGGGTCCACACCTCCTTCGCCTTGACCGCGACCAATACCGGCCGCCTGTCGTCGATCGATCCCAATTTGCAGAACATCCCGATCCGCACCGAGGATGGGCGGCTTATCCGTACCGCCTTCGTGGCGGATGAGGGCAATGTCCTGCTGTCGGTCGACTATTCGCAGATCGAACTGCGCCTTGCGGCGGAGATTGCCGGGATTGGCGCACTGAAGCAGGCATTCCAGGATGGCGACGATGTTCACGCTCTGACCGCGTCCCAAGTCTTCGGCGTGCCGATGAGCGAGATGACCCGCGATATCCGCAACCGCGCCAAGGCGATCAATTTCGGCATCATCTACGGCATTTCCGGCTTCGGCCTGGGCCAGCAGCTGGGTGTCGGCGCGCGCGAGGCCGGCGAGTATATCAAGCAGTATCTGGAGCGCTTCCACGAGTTGCGCGCCTATATGGACGAGACTAAATCCTATGCCCGCGCGCACGGCTATGTGCTGACCCTGGCCGGCCGCAAATGCTATATGCCGGGGATCGGCAACAAGATTCCGTCGGTGCGGATGGCGGCCGAGCGTCAGGCGGTCAATGCCCGCATCCAGGGCACGGCGGCCGATATCATGAAACGTGCGATGATCCGGGTGGACCGGGCGCTGAAACAGACGAAATCACCCGCCCGGATGTTGCTGTCGGTTCATGACGAACTGGTCTTCGAAGTGCCGGAAGGCGCGGCGGAAGAGGCGGCGGATTTGGTGAAGCGTGAAATGGAGGCTTCGGCCTCGCTCGGCGTGCCTCTCATTGCAGAGGGCCGTTGGGGCAAAAGCTGGGCGGATGCACATTGAGCGATATTGAGACAATCGAAGTTCCGGCAGAGATCGAGGATTGCCCACGCTGCGGCAAGCCGCTGACGCTGTGCGTCTGCCAGGATATCGCGCCGATCGACAACAAGATCGCCGTTCTGGTGCTGCAGCACCCGCAGGAACAGGATAAGGCACTGGGCACGGCCCGGCTGACGGCGCTGCATCTGAAGAACGCCGTGTTCAAAACCGGCCTGTCCTGGCCCAGCCTGACCAAAGCGCTTGGCCGCACCGCCGACCCGAAACGCTGGGCGACGCTCTATCTGGGCTCGGCCGACCCAGCCTTGCTGGCGCCGGGGCAATCGATTGTGGCGCTGGACGCCAAGGGGAATTTGCTGTCGGTCCAGGAAACGGCTTTGTCCGGCGTTCAGGGCCTGATCGTGCTCGACGGTACTTGGAGCCAGGCCAAGACCCTGTGGTGGCGCAACGCCTGGCTGCTGAAATGCAAACGGGTGGTGCTCGCGCCCAGCCGCCCCTCGCTCTATGGCAAGCTGCGCCGGGAGCCGCGCCGCGAGGGCCTGTCGACCTTGGAGGCGACGGCGATGCTGCTGGCCAAGCTGGAAAAACGGCCGGAGATCGAGGTCCTGATGGGCACGACCTTTGCCAAGCTTTTGGATAAGTACCGTGAGAACCCACCGGTCGCCGCAACCGGCCTGGCCGGCGTCAAAACCGGCCCGCGCCGCCGGTTCCAGCGGCGGGCTCGATAACGCCGCCTCGGTTATCGACGCACTGAGGTTGCCGCGCCTGTCGGCGCACTTGCCCATCCGACATTATTGCTGGTCGCGCTCGCCCGCCCGATAACCGGGGCGGGGCCGGTTGACCGCCCCACATCCGACTTCGAGTAAGTTGTCGCACCCGGCCAAGCTGGGGCCCCCGCCGAATATTCCGTCTGCTGCGAGCTGGGCGGCGGTGCGGCCGAGGGAACATCCGGCGCCATCGTACGCGCTGCCGACCCGAATGGAGCCGCCGGCCCCGCGTCGCTGGGCGATTGGGCGAAGGTCGATACGCTGCTCAGCGCGAAACCGGCCAAAGAGATGAGGAGCAGGATTTTCATAAGTTCCAGCCATTCACGATGAGGGTGTGACTGGAAAACGGATCAGCCAAAATCCTGTTCCACAGGATTAAGCCAGCACCCGCGCGTATTTCCCGCGGCCGAAGAAGCGGTCCAGCGTATCAGGGGTCGCGCCCTCATATGCCTTGCCGTCGTCGACGCGGATTTCGCCTTCTTTCGCGATCATGCGCTGCGCCGCCGGGCGCTCGCCGATTGTCGCGACCCAGCGGGCGAGGTTGGGGAATTCAGCGTAATTGTTCAGCCGCAGCAGCTCATGATTGCGCGCCCACGGCCAGGTCGCCATGTCGGCGATCGAATAATTGTCGCCGGCCATGAAAGCGGCTTCTCCCAACCGCTGATCCAGCACGCCATAGAGGCGGTTGATTTCGGTGTAATAGCGGTTGCGGGCATATTCGTTGCCCTCCTGCGGCGCGGCGCGGGAGAAATGGACGAATTGTCCGGACATTGGGCCGATCCCACCCATCTGGAACATCAGCCACTGTATGACGGTGTGCCGCTCTGCCATGTCCGGCGGCCAGAACTTGCCGGTCTTCTCCGCCAGATACATCAGAATCGCGCCGGATTCGAAGACCGCATACGGCTTTCCACCTGGCCCGTCCTGATCGACGATGGCGGGCACGCGCCCGTTCGGATTGATCGCCTTAAATTCGGGGGTGTATTGCTGACCGCTGAACATATTCATGTGCTTGACGGTGTAAGGCAGTCCGATCTCCTCCAGCATCAGGACGACTTTCAGGACGTTCGGGCTGGACATGCCGTAGAGATCGATCATCGCGCTTTCCCCGTGATTTTGATGACGGGTTTATAGCGGCTGGTTACGGACTACGCCACTGCGTGTGCATTACCATTCTGCTTTACAAAGAGCATATGTTCTTGTTAAGTTCTTAAAGAATGAAGGAAGAACCTTGCGGTAGAGCGTTGAAATATGAGCGTGACCCTATTGCGGACAGGGCGATCTGAGTCTGGACGACGATGACGAAATCGATGGGTTTGCGATCGATGGTTATGGCGGCCTCGCATTATTCGAGGCTGTATTCGCAATCATGCGACAGGTGTCGACTGTGTTTTACACGACGGAAGCACGTCGCATCATGGTCGCTAACGCGGCGACGACTGCCGAGATCGATCCAGATCTTATTGAAGCGGGGAAATGGGCGATATCAATGCGAGTGGGGAGTCTGACGACGATTTCTAAGCGGCTGGTTTAAACGCTTCCTCCGAAGCCTTTATCATCTCCCCCAGGGTGCCCGCGCATTGATCCACGCCGATCTCCGCACGGACGGCTTCATCCTTCAGTATGGGATCGTTTGCGCTCCACAGCCCCGCGATCACCGGCGTGCCTTTTGGCAGATGCGGCCGCAGACGGCGGACGAGACGACGCAGGGCGGCGGGGCTGCCGTTGATTTCCAGTTGGCAGATGCACGCCATGATCACGTTGTCGGTGTCCAGCGCCGCGACCCCGTCGTCGGCGACTTCCGCGAACGGGACCAATCGGGCGCTCATGCCGTTGTGCACCAGCAACTGTACCAGCATGACCGTTGCGGCCTCGTCCAGCGGGCTCCGGCCCGCGATGCAGAGAATAAGCTGCCGGTGTGCCACCTCGGCGACGTTCGTTGCCTTGTCCTCTTCCTGGTGACGGCCTTCCAGATAGGTCTCGATCCCCGACACCACAACGTCCATGGCGCGTTCGATGCATTCCTGCTGTTTGCGGCCGATGGCACCGCGCCGGGCATCCTTGGCCGCACGTCTCAACCCGGCAATCGCGACCTCATCGTAATAGGCGGCCAGCGAAACCTCTTTCAGCAGCAGCTCGGCATGGTCCAGCGCCTCCTCGGGGTCGGCGGCCAGTATGCGCTGGTAGAAAATCTCGACCGGCGTCAGCGCCGGCTGGTCACCCAGCAGGATATCCAGATATTCCAGCCGTTTGGCATGACGCCCAATCACGACCACGCACAGCGTCAACGGCGTGGAGAGCAGCAGCCCGACCGGTCCCCACAGCCACGACCAGAAGATCGCCGCGACCACGACCGAAAACGGCGACAGTCCGGTATTGTTGCCATAGATCAGGGGCTCGATGAACTGCCCGGTCAGCGGCTCGACGATTCCATAGAGGGCCGTCGTCCACAAAACCATCGTCCAGCCCGGATCGACCGCCGCCGCGAGCGCGATCGGGAAAATCGCGGAGATGATCGATCCGACATAGGGTACAAAGCGCAGCAAGCCGGAGATCAGGCCCCACAGCACGGGATTGGGCACGCCGATGATCATCAGCCCGACGCCGATCACCACCGCGAACACGGCGTTGATGCTGAGCTGCGTCAGGAAATACCGACTCAACCGCCGCCCGGCGTCGTCGATGGCGACAACGGTATGGTGCAAGTCGTCGGTGCCGATCAGCCTGACCAGCCGGTTGCGTAAATCCTCCCGCTGCAGCAGTGCAAAAATCGCCACCACGAAGACTATGGCGAATGTCGCCAGCGGCGACAGCACGGTCGTCAGATATTGTTTGGCAAGCGACATCGGCGCCGCTTGCTGCTGTGCGGAGGCGGCGCCGGCCTGTTCGTTCGCTTGCTGTTGCGCGGGCTGGTGTTGCCCGCCGCCGGTTCCTTTATCTTGCGGACCCAACCGATCCGCCCAACGCGACAGCTTGCCGACGGTGGCGCCCTCGATCTTGTTGATCTTCGCCTTGATCGTCGGGGTATAGCGCGGCAGGTCGTTTGTCAGGTCGGCCACCTGCGTTCCGATGACGCTGCCGATGGCGACAATCACGCCTAACGCGACGAACACTGCGATCAGCACGGACGGCACGCGCCCAAGGCGCCATCGGCTAAGCAAATCGACGATCGGAGCCAGGATGAAAGCCAGCAGGAGCGCCAGCGTGACCGGAACCAGAACCTCCTTGCCGAAATAGAGGATGGCGACCGACATCACGAACACGGTCAACAGACGTGCGGCGTCGGGCGTCGACGTTTTGGCGAACGACTTCAGGGGCGTGAGAATATTCTTAGCGGCTGACATTTAGGTTCACGCACGAAGAGCGGCAGGTGTCTGTTAAACCCCGCGATGCCGTGCTTGATCCGTGCGGGTTTTTTTAAGACTGAATATCGGCGGCGTGCTTGGTGTCGTTATAAAGCTTAACCTGGCAGATCTTCCCGTCCCGGAAGATGAACAGGTAGTGATAACGGTTGGCGTAGATCCTGCCGTTTTTAAGCTCGGCGCGGCCTTCCGCCTCGATCGCCACCCGGTCGCCCTCGGCGGTCACGCCGTGCACGGTGATGACTGACGGCGCCTTGAACATGCCTGCGAACGCG
Organism: Alphaproteobacteria bacterium; assembly: GCA_965276835.1. Lineage (GTDB taxonomy): Bacteria > Pseudomonadota > Alphaproteobacteria > BOG-932 > Roseiterribacteraceae > BOG-932. The sequence continues at coordinate 2,951,068 of OZ255631.1, read as the reverse complement.
CCGGCTGTTTTCGCGAAAGCGGCAGCGTCGAATTCGCCGCGTCCCGGCGCCCACACCACCGCGTCCGGTGTCAGCAGCGAGACGTCCGGCGCACCGGCACCCAGGGTCGCCACCAGCTTGAGGGCAGTTGTCCGATTTTCTTCCGTTCCCATCGCGACTTGGTAAACCGGCGCTATGCGCGTGTCCATTCCGTATTCAGCGCTTTTCGGCGGCGCCCGGTCCTGTTAACACGACACCCATGGCCAGTTTGACCGAAACCGATGTGCCGAGCGAACGCTATCATCTCACGGTAGGCTGGGACGATGTGCAGCGGGATGCCGGGCTTTTGGCGGAAAGCTTGGCGGGCAAGGGGCCATGGCACGGCATCGTCGCTGTTGCCCGCGGGGGCCTGATCCCGGCCGCGCTGGTGGCGCGGGCGCTGGCTATCCGCCGGATCGAAACCGTTTCCGTCGTCGCCTATGCGGGGGAGACCCTGGGTGTGCCCGAATTGCTGAAACTCCCAACCGCCGCCAGTGACGGGAAGGGGTGGCTGATCGTCGACGATCTGGTCGATACCGGCGCGACGATGAAGATCATTCGGACGATCCTGCCGAACGGCCATGTCGCCGTTCTCTACGCCAAACCGGTCGGCCGTCCGCTGGCCGACAGTTTCGTCCGGGAGTTTCCGCAGGATAGCTGGATCGACTTCCCGTGGGAGATGGCGTTCGTCGGGTGACGCCCGATCGCGGCCACGGCTTGTGACTCTTTGGTGAAAGCGCTAACACACGCGCTATCCGGGTTTCACCCTTGTTTTCGCACCCAACAGACGGATTTTCAGCCATGGCACGCAAGAAGATTGCCCTCGTCGGCGCCGGCCAAATCGGCGGCACACTCGCCCTCCTCGCCGGCCAGAAGGAACTGGGCGACGTCATTCTCCTCGATGTGGTCGAAGGTGTGCCGCAGGGCAAGGCGCTCGACATCGCCCAGGCTTCGCCGGTTGACGGCTTCAATGCCGGGTTCTCCGGCTCTAACGACTATGCCGATCTGAAGGGCGCGGACGTGGTCATCGTCACCGCCGGCATCCCGCGTAAGCCGGGCATGAGCCGCGACGACCTGATCGGCGTCAACACCGGCATCATCAAGACCGTCGGCGAAGGCATCAAGAAGCATTGCCCGAACGCCTTCGTCATCGTCATCACCAATCCGCTGGATGTCATGGTGTGGGTGATGCGCGAAGTCTCCGGCCTGCCGGGCAACAAGGTCGTCGGCATGGCCGGCGTCCTCGACAGCTCGCGCTTTCGCTATTTCCTGTCGGAAGAATTCGGCGTCTCGGTGCAGGATGTCTCAGCGTTTGTGCTGGGCGGCCACGGCGACACGATGGTGCCGTCGGTCCGTTACTCCACCGTCGCCGGTATCCCGCTACCCGACCTGGTGAAGATGGGCTGGACCACGCAGGAAAAACTGGACCAGATCGTCCAGCGTACCCGCGACGGCGGCGCCGAGATCGTGAAACACCTAAAGACTGGCTCAGCCTTCTATGCTCCGGCCGCTTCGGCGATCGCGATGGCGGAAAGCTATCTGCTCGACCAGAAGCGCGTGCTGCCCTGCGCGGCGCAACTCAACGGTCAGTATGGCGAGAAAGACCTCTATGTCGGCGTCCCCGTCGTGATTGGCGCCGGTGGCGTCGAACGGGTCATCGAGATCGAACTGAACGCGACGGAAAAGGCCGATTTCGACAAGTCGGTGGCTGCGGTTAAGGAACTGGTCGCGCTGACCAAGGGCTTGATGGCCAAAGCCTGATCCGTTCGGGGCCTACCGAAATGAAGGGGCCGCGCGCGCTGGGTTGGAGCTTCTGCTTCGCACTGGCGTTCGCGGCCTTTTTTTCGTCCGCCGCGCTGGCGCAGGGCGATCTGACCTTTGGGCCGGGCGGTCGCCAGCCGATTCCCGACAAATCGGCCTCGCCGCGTACGACCGATCCGCAGGCTTATGACGCGATCGATCTGTTTTCGCGGATTTGCGTCTCGACCCGCGGCGACCGCGCCCAGACCGAGGGCATTGTCGGGGAGGGTGATGCCGCGATCGAGAAAATGCAGCCCGGCCTTCTGCGCGGGCTTGAGAACGGCGCCGAGGGCGGGATCGGCTGGATCATCAGCATGCCGCTCGGTGACAAGATCTTGTTGGAACTGCCGGCTTCCGGCGGATGCCTGGTGCGCGCGCCACGCGTCAATACCGCGCAGCTTGAGATCGCCTTCCGAAACCTGATGGAACAATATAACGGCAGTGGCCGGTTCGGCGTTCGGCGCATGGGCGATCAGACCAAGACGATTGACGAACCGGCGCACCCCGCCGGCCCGAACGGCCGCCCGGCCCAACCGGCCGAGAAGATCAAGTTCCATGTCCTGGGCTACCGGATGACGATGCCGGGGGCGGACCAGACCGCCGAGATTGTTCTGGGGTCCACCGAGTCAATGACCCCGGCGGTGCAGGCGACGTTGAGCTTCGTTCTTTTACCGTCCGATAAAGCAGGAGCGGGCCCGCAATAAGCGTCAAAGCTGAGCCATGCTCAACGAAAATTCGATTTTACGCGCTCTCGCGCCGGCTTTTGCATTGCAACCGGCCCTGGGAGGGTTGCCCTCCCCGGCGATGATGTTAGATTGCGCCCGCACCGGGCTCCTATCCGGTTTTCTCCACAATTTCCGGCGTTTTTCATGAACGTTCACGAATACCAAGCCAAAGCGCTTCTTCAAAAATATGGCGTCGCGGTGCCGCGCGGCGGTCCTGCCTATACCCCGCAAGAGGCGGCTGAGGTCGCGACGGGCCTGGGTGGGCCCGTCTGGGTCGTCAAGGCGCAGATCCATGCCGGCGGTCGCGGCAAGGCCGGCGGCGTCAAAGTTGTAAAGTCGCTGGACGAAGTGTTCGCCCGGACCGAGGACATGCTGGGCAAGGTGCTGGTCACCCACCAGACCGGTCCCGCCGGCCGTGAGGTCAAGCGTGTCTATATCGAGGAAGGCTGCGACATCAAGCGCGAGCTGTATGTCAGCTTTCTTATTGATCGTGCGACCTCGCGGGTCACGATCATGGCCTCCACCGAAGGCGGCATGGACATCGAAGAGGTCGCGGCGCATACGCCGGAAAAGATCATGATGGTTGCCATCGATCCGGTGATGGGCCTGCAGCAGTTCCATGCACGCAAGGTCGCCTTCGGCCTTGGCCTGGAAGGCAAGCAGGTCGGCAGCGCGGTTAAATTCCTGGTCGGCATGTACAAGGCGTTCGTCGATCTGGACGCCTCGATCGTCGAGATCAACCCGCTGGTCGTGACCGGCGCCGGCGATGTGATCGCACTCGATGCCAAGATGACGTTCGACGACAATGCGCTCTATCGCCACCCGGATGTCGCGGCGCTCCGCGACGAGGCCGAGGAAGACCCGATCGAGCTCGAGGCCGGCAAGCATGAACTCAACTATGTGAAGCTCGACGGCAATATCGGCTGCATGGTCAACGGCGCTGGCCTTGCCATGGCGACGATGGATATCATCAAGCTGTATGGCGGCGAGCCCGCCAACTTCTTGGATGTGGGCGGCGGTGCGACGCGCGAGCGTGTCACGACGGCGTTCAAGCTGATCCTGTCGGACCCGAATGTCGAAGGCGTTCTGGTCAACATCTTCGGCGGCATCATGCGCTGCGACGTCATCGCCGAAGGCGTGATCGCCGCGGCGCGCGAGGTTTCGCTCCACGTTCCGCTGGTCGTTCGCCTTGAAGGCACGAACGTCGAGTTGGGCAAGAAAATACTGGCCGAATCCGGCCTAAAGATCGTCGCTGCGGATAATCTGGGAGATGCCGCTGAGAAGATCGTCAAGCAGGTTAAGGAGGCCGCATAATGGCCGTTCTGGTTAACAAAGACACCAAGGTCATCTGTCAGGGCTTTACCGGCGCGCAAGGCACCTTCCATTCCGAGCAGGCGATCGCCTACGGCACCAAAATGGTCGGCGGCGTGACGCCGGGAAAAGGCGGCAGCAAGCATCTCGACCTGCCGGTATTCGACACGGTTGCCGAGGCTGTCGCCAGGACCGGCGCAACGGCCTCCGCGATCTACGTGCCGCCGCCCTTCGCGGCCGATGCGATCCTTGAGGCGATCGACGCCGAGGTTCCGCTGGTCGTCTGCATCACCGAAGGCATTCCGGTGCTGGACATGGTGCGGGTTCGCCGCGCGCTGAACAACTCCAAGACCCGTCTGATCGGGCCGAACTGCCCGGGCGTCATCACGCCGGGCGAATGCAAGATCGGCATCATGCCGGGGCACATCCATCTGCGCGGCAAAATCGGTATTGTGTCCCGCTCAGGAACGCTGACCTATGAGGCGGTGGCGCAAACGACGGTTGTCGGCTTGGGTCAGACGACCTGCATCGGCATCGGCGGCGACCCGGTCAACGGCACGAATTTCGTCGACGCGCTGGAAATGTTCCTGGGCGACGACGAGACCCAGGGCATCATCATGATCGGCGAAATCGGCGGCACCGCCGAGGAAGAGGGCGCCGACCTGCTGAAGCATTCCAAGATCAAAAAGCCGACCGTCGGCTTCATCGCCGGTGTTACCGCGCCGCCCGGACGGCGCATGGGCCATGCCGGCGCCATCATCTCCGGCGGGCGCGGAACCGCACCGGCAAAGATGGAAGCGATGCGTTCAGCGGGAATCTGGGTTGCGGATTCTCCGGCTAGTCTGGGAAGCACGATGGTGTCAGCTTTAAAAGGCTGACGCCATTGCCAAGCATGATGTCAGTGATCACTTCAACTGAACCTTGAACTACAAAAGGGGCACCGGTCGGCCGCCGGTGTCAGATCATGATTTCTGCTGATTTTCTATCGGGCGTCGACGGCGGTTACATCGCCGAGCTTTACGCACGGTTCCTGCATGACCGCACAGCGGTCGATTCGAGTTGGGCTCAAATCTTTGCCGAACTCGGCGACGACGAACGCTCGCTTCTTTCTGAGCTGAACGGACCCAGCTGGGCGCGCAAGCCGCCTGTGCCCGCCGTCAATGGCAAGGCGCCCAATGGGGCGCTCGTCAACGGCGCCGCCAAGGCCAATGGTGTTGCCCCGGCAGTCGGTCTGGGGCTCGAAGAGCTGAAGGTCGCGGTTCGCGACTCCATCCGCGCTTTGATGCTGATCCGCGCTTATCGCGTTCGCGGCCATCTGCTGGCGACGCTCGACCCGCTGGGTCTGGAAAAGGTCCGGATGAACCCGGAGCTTGATCCGGTGACCTACGGTTTCGGTGAAGCCGACTGGGACCGTCCGATCTTCATCGACCAGGTCCTGGGTCTTACCAATCCGACCTTGCGCCAGATCGTCGACCGCCTGCGCGCCACTTATTGCGGCAAGATCGGCGTCGAGTTCATGCATATCCAGGATCCGGAGCAGAAAGCCTGGATCCAGGAGCGTATCGAAAACGCCGAGAACCGCACCGATTTCACGTCGGAAGGCAAAAAGCTGATCCTGCAAAGCCTGACCCAGGCCGAAGGCTTCGAGCATTTCCTGCAACTGAAATATACCGGCACCAAGCGGTTCGGCTTGGACGGCGGCGAGGCGATGATCCCGGCGCTGGAACAGATCATCAAGCGCGGCGGGCAACTGGGCGTAAAAGAGTATGTGCTGGGCATGGCCCATCGCGGCCGCCTGAACGTTCTGACCAATTTCATGGGTAAGCCTTACAAGGCGCTGTTCTCCGAATTCCAGGGCAACCCGGCCGGTCCGGAGGACGTCCAGGGATCGGGCGACGTGAAATACCACCTGGGTACCTCGGCCGATCGCGATTTCAACGGCAACGTCATTCATCTGTCGCTGACCGCGAACCCCTCGCATCTCGAAGCGGTGAACCCGGTGGTCGAGGGCAAGGTCCGCGCCAAGCAGGCGCAACGCGACGATATTCCCGGCGGCAGCCAGGTCGTGGCGCTGCTGATTCATGGCGATGCGGCTATGGCTGGCCAGGGGCTGGTCGCCGAGACGCTGATGCTGTCGGAACTGCTCGGCTATCGTACCGGCGGAACTGTCCATTTCGTCATCAACAACCAGATCGGCTTCACCACGTCGCCGAGTTTTTCGCGCTCCGGTCCGTATCCGACCGACGTGGCAAAGGCGGTTCAGGCGCCGATTTTCCATGTGAACGGCGACGACACCGAGGCGACGGTCCATGTCTGCCGGGTCGCGGCGGAATTCCGTCAGCGGTTCAAGAAGGACGTTGTCGTCGACATGTTCTGTTATCGCCGTTTCGGCCATAACGAGGGCGACGAGCCGGCCTTCACCCAGCCGTTGATGTACAGGGCGATTGCCGGGCACAAGTCGGTGCGCACGATCTACGCCGAAAAGCTGGTCGCCGAAGGCGTCGTGACCGCGGAAGAAGCAGCGCAGCAGGATAAGGATTTCCAGGCATTTCTCGAATCCGAATTCGAGGTCTGCAAGAATTATAAGCCGAACAAGGCCGATTGGCTGGAAGGCGCTTGGGCCGGGCTGACATGCGCGGGCGACGAATATAGCCGGGGCGATACCGCCGCGACCGTCGAGCAGCTGCAGACTGTCGGCAAGGCGCTGGTTCACGTGCCTGAGGGTTTCGTGCTCAACCCGAAGATCGCCCGCCAGTTGAAAGCCAAGGAACAGGCTCTACAGACGGGCGAAGGCATCGATTGGGCGACCGGCGAGGCGCTGGCTTTCGGTACATTGCTCATCGAAGGCGTCCCGGTCCGCCTATCGGGCCAGGATTCGGGGCGTGGCACCTTCAGCCAGCGTCATGCCGTGCTGCATGACCAGGACGACGAATCCCGCCATATCCCGCTGACCAGCATCGCGCCCGGCCAGGCGAATTTCGAGGTTCACGACAGCCCGCTGTCGGAAGCCGCGGTTCTGGGCTTCGAATACGGTTATACGCTGGCCGAACCCAACGCCCTGGTGTTGTGGGAGGCGCAGTTCGGCGACTTCGCCAACGGCGCGCAGGTCATCATCGACCAGTTCATCTCGTCGGGCGAGGCCAAGTGGCTGCGCATGTCGGGTCTGGTGATGCTGCTGCCGCACGGTTACGAGGGGCAGGGGCCGGAACACTCATCCGCCCGGCTGGAGCGCTATCTGCAGCAATCCGCCGAGGACAACTGGCAGGTCGTCAACTGCACCACGCCGGCCAATTATTTCCACGCGCTGCGCCGCCAGGTCGGGCGCGATTTCCGCAAGCCGCTGATCGTGATGACGCCCAAGTCGTTGCTCCGCAACAAGGCGGCGGTGTCCCCGCTGAAGGATTTCGGTCCCGGCAGCTCATTCCATCGCGTCCTGCCGGAAGCGGAGGCTTTGCAGCCGGGCGACAAGGTTCGTCGCGTCGTGCTGTGCAGCGGCAAGGTCTATTACGACCTGATCGCCGACCGCACCGCGCGCAAGATCGACGATGTGGCGATTCTCAGGCTGGAGCAGCTTTATCCGTTTCCGGAGGAGCCGCTGGCGGAGGAACTGGCGAAATATCCGAACGCCGAAGTCGCCTGGTGCCAGGAAGAGCCCGAGAATATGGGCGCATGGTACTTCGCCGACCGGCGGATCGAGGCCACGCTCAAGACGATCGACCACAAAGCTGGACGGCCGCGCTATGTCGGTCGCCACGAAATGGCGGCGACCGCGACCGGTTTGCTGCGACGACACAATATGGAACAGGCCGCGCTGGTCGAACAGGCTCTGGTCTAAACGCAATAACTCCACGCCTCTCAGGCGGGCCGAGGGACATAGACAATGGCTGAAATCAAGGTGCCCACGCTGGGCGAATCGGTGACGGAGGCCACGGTTTCGCGCTGGCTGAAAAAGCCGGGCGAGGCGGTTGCGATGGACGAGCCGCTGGTCGAGCTCGAAACCGACAAAGTGACGTTGGAGGTCAACGCCTCCGTCGCCGGCGTGATGGGCGAACAATCCGTCGCCGAGGGCGCCACGGTGAATGTCGGCGCATTGCTGGGTTCGATCGCCGAAGGTGGCGCACCGGCTGCCAAGGCCTCGCCTGCCGCGCCGGCGCCAACACCGGCTGCCGCCCCGGCACCGGCGCCTCCGGCCGCCGCGCCGGCCAATAATGCCTTTGGGGCCGCCGATGCACTGGAGAATTCGGGTCCCGCCGCGCGCAAGCTGGTCGAGGATAACAAGTTGGACGCTGCCGCGATCCCGGCCACGGGCAGGGACGGCCGCCTGACCAAGGGCGACGTAATCAGCGCCCTGGAAACGCCGAAGACCGCGCCGGCTCCTGTCGCGTCCAAGCCTGCGCCTGCACCTTCGGGGCCCCGGCCGGAAGCTGCGCGCGAGGAGCGGGTCAAGATGACCCGTCTGCGCCAGCGTATCGCCGAACGTCTGAAAGAGGCGCAGAACACCGCCGCCATGCTCACCACCTTCAACGAGGTGGATATGAGCCAGATCATGGTGATGCGCGCGACCTATAAGGAGACGTTCGAGAAGAAGCACGGCGCAAAGCTGGGCTTCATGTCGTTCTTCGTGAAAGCCTCGATCGCCGCGCTGAAGGAATTCCCGTCGGTGAATGCCGAGATCGACGGCACCGATTTGGTTTATAAAAACTATTACGACATCGGCGTGGCCGTTTCGACGCCGACCGGGCTGATCGTGCCGGTCATCCGCGACGCCGACCAAAAGAGCTTTGCCGACATCGAAAAGAGCATCGTCGATCTAGGCACCCGCGCCCGTGACGGCAAGCTGGCGATCGACGAGCTGCAGGGCGGCACCTTCACCATCACGAACGGCGGTATCTTCGGTTCGCTGATGTCCACCCCGATCCTGAACCCGCCGCAGTCCGCCATCCTGGGCATGCATAAGATCCAGGACCGGCCGATCGCCGTGGACGGCAAGGTGGAGATTCGCCCGATGATGTATCTGGCGGTGTCTTACGACCATCGCATCATCGACGGCCGCGAAGCAGTGTCGTTCCTGGTTCGCGTCAAGGATGCGCTGGAAGACCCGAAGCGTCTTCTGCTCGACCTCTAAGGAGCCCTCGTCATGGCCGAAGCAACCTACGATTTCGTGGTCATCGGGTCGGGGCCGGGCGGTTATGTCTGCGCCATCCGCGCGGCGCAGCTTGGCTTCAAAACCGCCTGTATCGAGAAAGATCCGACATTGGGCGGCACCTGCCTGAATGTCGGCTGCATTCCGTCCAAGGCTTTGCTCGCGGCTTCTGAGAAGTTCGAGGAGGCGAAGGACCATCTGGGCGCGTTCGGCGTTAAGGTCGGCGACGTGTCGCTCGATCTGCCGGGCATGATGGCGCACAAGGACAAGACGGTGAAGTCGAACACCGATGGCGTCGCCTATCTGTTCAAGAAGAACAAGATCGACTGGATCAAGGGCACCGCTGCTTTCACCGGGCCGAACACATTGTCGGTCGTCGGCGAGGGTGAGGCACAAGCCATCACCGCGAAAACCATCGTCATCGCCACCGGTTCGGAAAGCTCCCCGCTGCCGGGTATCGCGGTCGATGAAAAACGGATCGTCACCTCGACCGGCGCGCTGAAGCTGGATGCGGTGCCGAAGACCATGGTCGTCATCGGCGGCGGCTATATCGGGCTTGAGATGGGGACCGTCTGGCAGCGCCTGGGCGCCGATGTCACCGTCGTCGAATTCCTCGACCGCATCCTGCCGGGCATGGACGGCGAGGTATCGAAGTCGATGCAGCGCATTCTGCAAAAGCAGGGCATGAAGTTCCGCCTGTCGACCAAGGTGTCGAGTGCCGTGGCGTCCCCCAAAGGCGCGACCCTGAAGCTGGAGCCCGCCAAGGGCGGCGATGCCGAAACGGTCGAGGCCGATATCGTGCTGCTCTCGGTCGGTCGTCGCGCCTTCACCAACAGCCTAGCGCTGGACAAGGCCGGCGTGAAGCTGGACGAGCGCGGCCGCATCGCGACCGACGCACATTTCGCCACCAACGTGCCCGGCGTCTACGCCATCGGCGATGCGATCGCCGGGCCTATGCTGGCACACAAGGCCGAGGACGAGGGCTCGATCGTCGCGGAGATCGTGGCCGGCCAATCCGGCCATATCGACTACAATCTGGTTCCCGGCGTGGTCTATACATGGCCGGAGGCGGCGCAGGTCGGCAAGACCGAGGAACAACTGAAGCAGGAGGGCGTCGCCTATAAGGTCGGCAAATTCCCCTTCACCGCCAACGGCCGCGCCCGTGCGATGAATTCAACCGACGGCTTCGTGAAAATCCTGGCCGACGCCAAGACCGACAAGGTGCTGGGTTGCCACATCATTGGGCCAGAGGCCGGCACCTTGATCGCCGAAGTTGTGATCGCGATGGAGTTCGGCGCCTCATCCGAAGACATCGCCCGTACTTGCCATGCCCACCCGACCCTGGAAGAGGCGATCAAGGAAGCCGCCTTGGGTGTCGACGGACGGTCGATTCACATCTGAGTTGCGCGTAAGTTAGCCGCGGGACGAGCGAGTGACGGAGGGTCCGGTGGACGAAAGCGAGAATATTCTCGATCAGATCGCGGCAATTCCAATTGACGACATTCTCGACGGCATCGCGGATTCAGAGGCTAAGCCCATTGCCTATATCGGTTTGGCCCAGATCCGTGCCGCAGATGCCGCTCCGCGCTTTCTGACTTTGCTGTCGAATGCTGCCGATGGCCTCTTCCTGGAAGAGAGGGACGAAACATTGCTGTTCTACGGGCTGCATATTCTAGGCGCCGCCCGCGATCAGCGCGCATTCGCGCCGCTCATGCGATTTTTGCGCCTGCCCGAGGAAGAGCTCGAGATATTTCTGGGTGACGCCCGAGCGGAAACCCTTCCCCAAATCGTGGCGGGTGTGTTCGACGGAGACGCTGAATCGCTGTTCGCAGCCGCGGCCGACAGAACGATCGAGCCGGTTGCGCGACACGGCCTGATGGGAGCAATCGCCTTTCTGACCTGGGACGGCAGGATCGATACTGCCGCTGCCAAGCGTTTCTTCGAGCGTTTCGACGACGAGCGGCTCGGCGATGACGAGGAGGACGGGGATGCGCTCGGCTGGGATGCGTGGGAGAACGCGATTGCCATTCTAGGCTGGCGCGACTTCGCACCCCGTGTGAAGGCGGCATTCGATGATGGCCGCATTTGGTCGGGTATGTCCGAGTTTGAAGACTTTCAGCGTGACCTTGAGAATGCAGAGACATCGCCGGCAAGCTACGAGCGATTCACGGATGCCGGCCTCGGCTATATCGACGATATCGGGACGGCATTCGACTGGATGGGCGAGCGGAGCGAAGGTGATGTCGAATACGATGACGATCTGGACGCGCTTCCGCCGATCGACTCTGCACCGTCGCAACCGATCATCAATCCTCTGCGCAATGTCGGCCGTAACGATCCGTGTCCTTGCGGCAGCGGCAAGAAGGCCAAGAAATGCTGCCTGGCGAACGGTTGACGCGACCCGATCTTTTTATGTGATGCGAACGCGATAGCGACCAGGGGAGGGAATCAATGAACGATTGCGACCGGCAGGCCATCGAACAGGCGTGCGCCCGGCTGGTGACGGCCTTCCATGTGCATATCGACGCCTTCGAGCATGACGCAGTGCTGAACCTGTTCGCCAAGGACGCCGTTTGGGTGCACCCGATGGCCGGCACGCTGCGCGGCCATCCCGAATTCCAGGCCTATCTCGACAGCAAGTCGACCAAGCCGCAGGCGATGCACATCACCACCAACATCCTGATCGATGTGATCGACGAGGATCGTGCCAAGGGCCGCGCCTACTATACCTTCTATTACGACGGTGAAGGCGGCAACCCGGCGGTGCTGGACGTACCGATGGCCGTCGGGCAATACCGCGACGAATTCGTCCGCACCGCCGACGGTTGGAAATTCTCATTCCGTGAGCCCAAGAATGTCTTCAAACGCGCCGATTTCGGCGGCGTGGTCGTGCGCAAGAGCGACGAGAAGTAGGTGGTTCAGGCCGCCTTGTCATAACCGGCCGTGAAACAAATTCCGGCGCTTAACCGTACCTAACAGCATTGCGCAAGCCTTCGGGCGCAACGGTTGGGTACGAGGCATGCCGTTTCACTGGACTAATAATCTCGTCGGCGACATGCGCGCGTTGCTTCCCTTGATCGTCGATCACGCCCTTGGCGTGCTGGGCGCGATCGCGATTCTGCTGATCGGAATCTGGCTGGCGGGCAGGGCGGATCGCGCGGTCACGCGGATCGCCGGCCGCACGCCGCATTTCGACATCATGCTGCGCAGCTTCTTCGGCAGCCTGGCGCGTTATGCCGTTCTGACGGTCACCGTTCTGGCGGTGCTGTCGCAGTTCGGTATCCAGACCACCAGTATCGTCGCCGTTCTGGGCGCGGCAGGCCTGGCCGTAGGCTTGGCGCTGCAGGGGACTTTATCCCATTTGGCGGCGGGTGTGATGCTGCTGATCTTCCGGCCGTTCCGCATCGGCGACACCGTATCCGTCGGCGGCTCACAGGGCGTGGTGCGGTCGCTGACCCTCTTCTGGACGGAGCTTGCCGGCGACAACAATGTCCAGATCATCGTGCCGAACGGCGCCGTATCTGGGGCCAGCCGCTTAAAAATTTGACATCCTATCCTGCCGTGCCGCACGCCGCCGAGGTTCACGTCCGCGTGCCGGAAACCGCCGATCTGGAGGCGGTCTATGCCGGGGTGCAGGCGGCGGTGGCGGCACAGCCGCGTATCTTGAAGGACCCGGTCCCGACGATACTGTTCGACCGCTCCAGCGCTGACCGCCAGCTGGAGGCCATTGTCGGTTTCTCAGCCGCCGAAGCCGACATTCCGGCGGCGAAAAGCGACTTGATCCGCGCGGTGCACGATGCGCTGGGGAGGCTTACGACCCCAGCATCATGAACCCGCCATCCACCGCCAGTGTCTGGCCGGTGATGAAATGCGAGGCATCGCTGGCTAGGAACACCAAAGCGGGGGCGATGTCGTGCAGGGCGTCACCCATCTTACCGCCCAGCGGGATGGCTTGCTGCAGATAGCCGTCCATCATCGCGTTGGCCTGCTCGTCCAGCGCCGCGCGCATGCGCTTGGCTGGGGCGGTGAAGGCGACGGGGGCCAGGGCATTGACCCGAATTTTGTGGCGGCCCCATTCCAGCGCGACACTGCGGGTGAAGGCCATGACCGCGCCGCGCGTGGCGGCATAGCAGGCATTGCCGGCAAAACCACGCACGCCCTCGCACGAACCCATATTGACGATCGACCCGCCTTTGTCCCGCATATGGCGGAAGGCGGCCTGGTTGGTGAACAGGGTCGCCTTGCCGTTCAGGGCGAACATGTTGTCCCAATATTCCTCGGTCAGCTGGTCGGCCGGGCAGCCGCCATGCAGGCCCGCCGCCTGGATCAGCACGTCCAGCCCGCCCAGCTTTTCGGCGAACCCGTCGAACACGCTGTCGACCGAGGCCTTGCTGGTGATGTCGCATTTCGCGCTGGCGACCACACCCGCCGGCAGGTCGGGCGCGGCGGAGTTATAGCTGCACGCGACCTTGGCGCCTTCCTTCACGAATGCCTCCACCGCCGCCGCGCCGATGCCACCGGCCGCACCGGTGATGATGACGCGTTTTCCGTCCAGGCTTCCCATTTTTTCTCCCCTAAATTTTTCCCGCCGGCCGCTTATTTCGGCAGATGCTGTTTCAGCGTGTCATTGATCCGCGATTGCCACCCGGCCCCCGTCGCCCTGAAGCGTTCGATCACGTCCTGGTCCAACCGTAGGCTGACGAGTTTTTTCGGATGCGCCGCTTTGGGCCGTCCCCGTCGAACGAGCTTGTCGCCGTCCATCAGATCGGCGCCCTCAAACCATGCATCGGTCAATTCGGGTGCTTCGTCAGAGATGTTGGATGTAACGCTTTTGCTCTCTGGCATGAGTTTTCCTCATCGAAATGATGTGTCGCGCTTTATCGCGCCAGGTCCAAACGACAACCACAATCTCGCCGGCGAGCCGCCCGATCGAGATGAAACGCTCTTCACCATAATCGAACCTGTCATCCCGCCGCGTAAAATGCCGTCCCTTGAAGAGGGCCCCGGCATTCGCGAAGTCCAATCCTCTTCCCAGCAAAGTCGCGTCGCGCTTGGCGGGATCATAGGAAACGGCTGACATAAATTAATGTAGATACGTTAAATGTGTTCGTCAATGATTCTTGTAGATACGGATAGTGGAGTGCGCGCGTTCATTTCACTTCCGGCTTGACCGGGAACGCGTCGAAATAGAACTGGAAGCGCTTGCGCAACTCTTCCGGGTCGGCGCCGAAATCGCGTTTCAGGTTGTAGAGAACGCGGCCTTCCTTGCCGCGCGGGTGGTCGGCCAGGAACTGCGCGATCTGCGCCTTCACGGCCGGCGTAAACGGCAGACCGGCCTTGGCCTCGATCTTTCCGATCTGGCCCATGTCGTCGGCCATGAATTCATGGAAATAGGAATCGAAACTTTGCGCGTCCGGCCATACATGCCGGTCCGCCACGCAGGCGCGCAGCAGGTGTTCGATCCGGTCGGTCCAATATTCCAGCAGTGCTTCGGGTTCCACCTGGTTGCGATAGAAACGCTGATTGTACCCGGTCATCGTCACCGCCGACTGGATGACCGCCACCGGATCGCGATGGGTGATGACGATGGTTGCGTCGGGGAAGACGGTCTTCAGCACCGGCAGCTGTTCCAGGTGCTGCGGGCATTTCAACACCCAACGCTTCGGCCCGCGGATATATTGCAGGATCTTCAGCACCGTCTTCATGTACTCGTAATGCGGCGTCTGGTCGGTCGCGTAATAATGGTCGCGCCATTTCGGGATGACCGAAATCCACTCGAAATTATACGACGCGAAGTCCGGCCCCATCAGCTCCAGCTCTTCGTGGATATGGTCAGGTTCCATCGGATGCATCGCCGCGATCAGCGGCACGCTGGTCCGCAGCACATCCCACGCCTCGGCGCAGCGCTGATAGCGTGGGTCCGTGCCGTCCGGCAGCATCGGCTCGCCCGGCATCGGCAGCGGCTCGTAGGATTCCCACAGTGGGAGCGAGCGCAGCCGCGCGTCGGCTGCCAGGATGTTGACCATGTGGGTGGTGCCGGAGCGCGGCAGGCCGGCGACGATGATCGGTTTTTCGATCTTCTCGTCGTGGATTTCGGGGTGCTTCTTCTGGAAATCCTGGATCAGCAGCCGGTTGACCGCATAGCGGTTGAGGTAACTCAGCAGCGTATGGCGATGGATGTTGCTGATGCCCCGGTCGGCGTTCCATTCGTCCGCCAGCATCTTGAGCCGGACCCGGAAATCGTCCGGTCCGAAGTCGCTGAGGCCGGTCTTGTCCCGCGCCTGTGCCAGCACCGCCTCTTCATTGAAGACGATCAGGTTCGCGTCGCCCCAGGCGCGCGCCGCTTTCTGGTCGTCGTTCAGGTTCGGATGGCGCAGATCGTCGATGACGATATCCGTGGACATAGTGAACTTCCCCATTGAGCCTTTGACGCCGGTTAAGGCGCTTTGGCGGTCTAGACGTTTTGATTGCGGAATCAAGGTCGCACAGTTGGAATATCGCCGCTAGGTTGGCGGAAACCGGTTTGGAGGACGGCAATGAAATTCTGGCAGATGGTTCCGTGGATGGAGACCGAGCAACTGGTCGAGGTCGCCCAGTTTGCCGAGGAGGTCGGGTTCGAGGGCGTGATGAATGCCGACCACGCTGTCTATCCGGAGGTGGTGAACGCGCCCTATCCTTATTCGCCGACCGGAAAGCCCCTGATGAAACCGGATTGGCCCTATCCCGACGCCTGGATCACCATCATGGCAATGGCGGCGGCGACCAGGACTCTGAAGCTGTCGACCTCGGTCTATGTCCTGCCGCTGCGCAGCCCGTTCGAGGTGGCGAAGGCGACCGGCACGCTGGCGATCCTGACCGGTAACCGCTTTATCCTGGGCGCCGGCATCGGCTGGATGAAGGACGAGTTCGACATTTACGGCGTCGACTTCCACAAGCGCGGCAAGACGATGGACGAGATGATCGACATCCTGCGCAAGCTGTGGGCCGGCGGGATGGTGTCCCACAAAGGCGAGATCTTCGATTTCCCGAACCTGCAGATCGCCCCGGCGCCGAGTAAGACCGTACCGATCTATCTCGGCGGCAGCTCGCCGGCGGCGCTGAAGCGGATCGCCAATGTCGCCGACGGTTTCATCGGCAACGGCAATATGCCCGACGAGGTGCCCGGGCTGATCGCCGAGATCGAACGGCTGCGCGCCGAAGCCGGGCGTGCGCACCTGCCGTTCGAATATGTGATGGGCGTCAACACGCCGCCCGACCTGGACACGTTCAAGCGGCTGAACGATCAGGGGCTGACCTCCGGCGTCGCCTATCCGTTCTATTTCACCCTGGGCATGACCTCGTCCATCGACGACAAAAAGCGGGTGATGGAGGATTTCGCGAAGAAGTTCATCCGGCCACTGGCGTAGGGCGGGTTGTAACCCGCCAAGCCGGCTCTGCCGGCTTACCGGTGGCACAGGATCTCCACACTCACAAACCGTCATGGCCGGGCTTGACCCGGCCATCCACGCGTTCCCACGAGCGCGCTCTATGACGTGGATACCCGGATCAAGTCCGGGCATGACGATTGAGGGAACGTCGATTATCTTAGCGTCTTTCCACCATTCAGCACCTGACAAATGCCTTCGCCCCGCATCCTTGAATTGGATGCAGGTGGGCGATGGCCGGATGGTTTGAGGGTGAAGGGGAAGGGTTAAACGCGGCGGCAAAGGTTATTTGGGCGGCCCGCGATTGCGGCGGTGCTTGCGCGCGGCGGTGTTCGGATTGTGGGGACTGGTCGGGGCCACGCGAAAGCCGTTGCGCCGGATGGCGGGCTGCGCCGGCTTTGCCGGCAACGCGATTTTCATCCCCGGTTTCGGTTTCGCGCCCATGCCGCGCGACGGCGGGCGTATGCCGGGCGCGGCGGCGGACTTTTCGGCGGGCGGGGCCGCCTGGCGGCGTTCGGGGGGCGGGCTGAACGGATGTGTGGGCGGCGAGAACCATTGAAAACCAAATAAGAACAAAACAAGATTTTGTCAAGCTGGCCAATGCCCGCTTTGGGTTGATTTGAATTCGGTTGGCTGCGCTTTTGCCTATTCGCTTCTGAGCAGGGGCAAGTTGGCTCGAACAATTGGCCGACGACTGGAGTTGGCCGCTAGCAGAATGGCGGCTCCGGAGAGGTCAATGGCGGCAAGCGGACACTTTCGCGAATAGACGCGACGGCAGCTATCGACCGATTTAAGCCGCCCAGGTGTAGCGCGGAACGGGTCGAAAGCGATCGTTGGGATTTCCGTAAATCAAGACATTCGGAACAAGACGACGACTGGCTTAAAACGACTTTTTTGTTCCGGAAACCTGTTCCAAAATCGTTTTATCATAGCCTTCGAACCACTCCATTCGACGGGCGCGGCCCGAGGGTGGATAGGGGTTCCTACCGCGTGCTTGGCCGGCCTGAGCAGCCTGTCGGCCTTCAGCACTAGCGTAAGTTATTGGTTTGACGTTTTTCTCCATGCCGCCTGTCCTGTACACGCCGGAGGTCTGACCCAAACCGCTCAAATCCCTACGCGCTCGACCTCATCGCTGCGATAATTACATCGATGGTAATGCTTTATAATAGGCACTAAACCATCCGACCTCGTCCGCGTGGTGGCGCGTGCTTCCATATTGGCAGTTATGGTTTCGGCCCGTAAGCGAGAGAGTCGGGTGGAGCAGTAAGTCTGTCTGATCCGAGCAGTGGATGCCTATACTGCCCCCTGCGCCTTCCGCAGTTCGTCCAGCACCGCCTCATGCGTTGCCAGTATGCGCCGCAGCGTGGGTTTCCCTTTGTCGCTCGCCTCGGCGATGCCCTCGTGCATTTCCTCAATCCCTGTCGTCATCTGTTCGGTCAGGCCGGATAGCCGCTCCTGCAGTTGCTCGACGTCGTCCTTGAGCTCGGCCGTCCAAATCGCCAGGACGCGAGAGAGTTCGGTGGCAGCGCGATTGGGTGGAACGCCCGCCTGAAGGAGTTTGATGAGCGGGGCTAAGTCGGCAGCGGGGGAGCGGGACATGCGGGGAAGGTATGTAAGCTGCCAGACAATAGCTAGCCCCAGGGAGCTGCGTCTGGTCGATTGTTGCCCAGATGATTGGTTGTCGGGCGTTTAGCCCACCTGACCCGTCCTCTATCCGTGGGACGGAGCCAGATTACGTATTTCCGCCATTCGTCTCTCCGTCCTAAGATCATCCGACCCGCTCAAAGCCCGAACCAGGATTAACCCGAATGCCCAGTTTCGATATTGTCTCGAAAACCGATCTCGCCGAGGTCGATAACGCGCTCGCGAACATCCGACGCGAAATCGAAACCCGCTTCGACTTCAAAGGCAGCGCCTGCTCTCTCGCGCGCAAGGACGATGAGCTGACGCTTGAAGCCGACGATCCGCTCAAGATGAAACAGATACACGAGCTCATCGCCACCCATTTCACCCGCCGCAAGCTTGATCAGGGCGCGCTCGACTTTAAGGACCCTGAACGCGCCTCGGGCGACAGGCTGCGCCAGACGATTTTGGTAAAACAAGGCGTGGACCGCGACCTCGCCAAGAAGCTCGTCAAGGACATCAAGGACGCAAAGCTGAAAGTCCAGGTCTCGGTCCAGGGCGACGAGCTGCGCGTGTCCGGCAAGAAGCGCGACGATCTTCAGGAGGCGATCGCCCACGTTAAAGCGATGAAGATCGAATTGCCGCTGCAATATGTGAATTTCAGAGATTGAGCGTGGCGGGCATGTCGTATTGCCGCTGTGCTTCATTGTTCCGGCGTTGATTGCGATTGCTGCATCAGCACCAGCCCGAAAATTCTCGAAGCGAAACGGAGCCACCTCCTAAGTTGAGGCGCTACCCGCATAATCGCCAATCACGCCGTCGCCCTTGGATGGGCATTATTATAGACCGACAGCAACTGCTCGGTCTCGATCTCGGTGTAACGCTGGGTCGTCGACAGCGAGGCGTGCCCCAGCAATTCCTGGATGGCGCGCAGGTCGCCGCCGCCCGCCAGCAGGTGCGTGGCGAAGCTGTGGCGCAGCGCGTGCGGGGTGGCGCTGTCGGGGAGTTGCAACTGCCGGCGCAGGCTGCGCATCGCCTTCTGCGCGATGGCCGCGTCCAGCCGCTTGCCCCGGGCGCCCAGGAACAGCGGGCCGTCCTTGTCGACCCTGAACGGGCAGGCCTCGACATAGAGCGACACCGCCTCCGCGACCACCGGCAGAATCGGCACGACCCGTTCCTTGCGGCCCTTGCCGAGCACGGTCAGCGCTTCGCCGAACGGCAAGACGTTGCGGTCCAGCCCCAGCCCCTCCGAAATACGCAGGCCGCAGCCATAGAGCAGGGTGAACAGGGCGCGGTCGCGCAGGCCGATCCACGGTTCTTCGACGAATGTCTCGGCGGCTTCCAACAGGGTCGCGGCATCGACGACCGCCAGCGGCTTGGGTACAGCGCGGGGCAGTTTCGGTGTCGTCAGCGCGCCGATCTTGGGATTGTGCAGCACACCGGTGCGGTCCAGCCAGCCGTAGAAATTGCGTAAGGATGAGACCGCGCGCGCCCGGCTGGTCGCGGTCGCGCCGCTCGCCGTCTTGCGCGCCAGCCAGGCGCGAAAATCGGCCAGCCCGGCGTCGGCCAGGTCGCGCAGGCGCACCGGGTGGCCCAGATGGCCGGCGAAAAAGCCCAGGAAGGCGGTCAGGTCGCCGAGATAGGCGGAAACCGTATGGTCGGAAAATTGCCGCTCGATCGCCAGCCAGTCGCGCCAGCGCGGTAGCATCGCGGCAAGGTCGTCGGCCGCGGCGAGCGCTAGTGTCGTCTCGGCTTTTTTCGGTTGGGTCAGGCGGGCAGTTCCAGCCATGCCCGAAGCAGACGTTCCAGGACGGCGCCCAGGAAGGCGATGAGTTCGGTGCCCTGACCTTCCTGAAACAGATCGGGATCTCGGCTGCCGAAGGCAACGAGGCCGACAGGTGTGCGAGAACTGATTGTCAGCTTCAGCAGCGCCTCGCTTTTGATCAGCCCCGCGCCGGGGCCATAGATCGCCGGGTCGCCGTCGGCATTGGGCCGCAGCATTACATCACGCCCTTCCAGCCACACATCGACCGCGCCCGGCTCGACGATGCGGATGCCCGAAGCCGCGACATGCGGCAGGTCGACGCCGTTGGATTCGACCACCATGGCGATGACGTCGACATTCAGAATGTCCATCAGGTCGCCGGTCAGCACCTCCAGCATCTGGCCCAGGCTGCGCGCGTCGATCAACGCCAGGACGGCGGCCTGGATGCGGGATTGGCTGTGGGCGTTCGACCGGGCATTCTGCACCAGTTCGGCCGCTTCCTGAATCATCTTGTCGATGTCGTCTTGCAAGCGCGTGACCATATAGCGCTGGAAGTCGACGACCCCGTTGCCGTGATCGGCGGAGGGCGGGGTCATAACCCGTATGAGCCCCGGGTGACGCTGCACAAAATCAGGGTGCAGCATCAGGTAGTCGGCGATCGCTGCTTCGGTGGCGCTGTCACTCGCCGGGGCACCGGCGACGCGTTTGCGTGGCGCCGGCGCGGCGTCTCCGGGGCCTTTCACAGGACCACCGACTTGGCGTTCGGATCGACCGGCGCGGTCGGGATCTTCTGGCCGGTTTTGGCCCAGTCGGCAACGAACTGCGCCAGTCCCTTGTCGGTCAGCGGATGCTGGAACAGCTGGCGGATGATGGAAGGGGGCATCGTCGCCACGTCGGCGCCCAGCTTGGCCGCCTCGATCACATGGATGGGATGGCGCACCGATGCCACCAGCACCTGCGTGTCGATTTCCTCATACATGGCGTAGATCTGGACGATGTCCGCGATCAGATCCATGCCGTTCTGGCCCACATCGTCCAGCCGTCCAACGAACGGCGAGATGAAGGTCGCGCCGGCCTTCGCCGCCAGCAGCGCCTGGGCGGCTGAGAAGCACAGCGTCACGTTGACCATTGTGCCGTCGCGCGACAATGTCTTGCACACCTTGAGTCCGGCCGGCGTCAGCGGCACCTTCACCGCGATATTGGGAGCCAGCGTGCTGAGAAATTTGCCTTCGGCCAGCATCGTTTCGAAATCGGTCGACGCCACCTCCGCGCTGACCGGGCCATCCACGACCTCGCAGATTTCCTTAACCAGGTCGATGAACTGCCGCCCGGATTTGGCCACCAGCGACGGGTTGGTGGTGACCCCGTCCAGCAGGCCGCTGTCGGCCAGATCCCGGATTTCGCTGATTTCCGCGGTGTCGACAAAGAATTTCATGGAACATCAACCTAGTGGGGGAACGGGGCAGCGAATCGCGCGCGCATGCCCGATTCCCTGCGTCCGAGTCTAAAGCATGGGTCGCTCCGTTTCCAGGCTGGATGACGCCGACGCCGTGCCAAAGGCTGCTGTTTCGGTGCTTTTGCCCTATCCGCTGGGCCCCTACGACTATATCGCGCCGCCCGAACTGAAGCTGGTTGCCGGCGACTATGTGCAGGTGCCGCTGGGGCCACGCGAGATTTTGGGCGTGGTGTGGGGCGCGGGGCAGGGCGATGTGGCCGCCGCCAAGATGCGACCCGTGGGCGGGCGGTTCGATGTTCCGCCGATGCCGGAGGATCACCGCAAGTTCATCGACTGGGTCGCCGCCTACACCCTGTCGGCCCCAGGTTCGGTCATGCGCATGTCGCTGACGGCGCCCAAGGCGCTGGAGCCGCCGCGCGCCGGCGTCGCCTATCGCCGCGCGGAGCTTGCCGACGCCCTGATGTTGACCGCCGCGCGCAAACGGGTGCTGGCGGTACTGGATGAGCGCGGGACGGCCTCCGCCAACGAACTTGCGGAGGTCGCCGGTTGCGGCGTCGCGGTGGTGCGCGGTATGGCCGATGCCGGGGCTCTGGAAACGGTGATGCTGCCCGCGCGGTTTCCGGCCTCGCAATTTCATACGCCCGAGGATCGCCCAATCTTATCGCCTGACCAATCGTTGGCGGCGGAGCGGCTGAGGGCAAAGCTTACGACCGGTTATTCCGCGACCCTGCTGGACGGCGTCACCGGGGCCGGCAAGACCGAGGTCTATTTCGAAGCCATCGCCGCCAACATCGCCGCCGGCCGGCAGTCGCTCATCCTGCTGCCGGAAATCGCCCTTTCGGCGCAATTCATCGACCGGTTCGTCAAACGGTTCGGCACCGCCCCGGCGCTCTGGCATTCCGACGTCGGCCCCGCCGGCCGCCGCATGACCTGGCGCGGCGTGGCCGAGGGCAAGACGCTGGTGGTGGTCGGCGCGCGCTCGGCGCTGTTCCTGCCCTATCCCAATCTTGGCCTCATCATTGTCGATGAGGAGCATGAGGCGGCGTTCAAGCAGGAAGACGGTGTCATCTACCATGCGCGCGACATGGCCGTGGCCCGCGCGCATCAGGGCGGGTTTCCCATCGTGCTGGTCTCCGCCACCCCATCCCTGGAGACGGTGGTGAACGCAGAGGCCGGGCGGTATGACCGCCTCTATCTTCCCGCCCGCCATGCCGGGGCGGCTTTGCCCAAGATCGGGCTGATCGACATGCGGCGCGAGCGGCCGCCGGCGCGCAAATTCTTGAGTCCGGTATTGGTTCGGGCCGTGACCGATGCGCTGGCGGCTGGCGAACAGGCATTGCTCTTCCTCAACCGGCGGGGCTACGCGCCGTTGACGTTGTGCCGGACCTGCGGCCATCGCATGCAATGCCCCAACTGCACGGCGTGGCTGGTCGAGCACCGCTACCAGGGGATGCTGCGCTGCCACCATTGCGACCATGCCGAGCAGATCCCGTCAAACTGCCCGCAATGCGACAATGCCGGCAGCTTCGCCGCCTGCGGACCGGGGGTCGAGCGTATCTCGGATGAAGTGACGGAGCTGTTCCCCGACGCGCGCATATCGCTGCTGGCCAGCGACATGTTCCAACAGGGTTTCGGCAACGGCACGATGGCGTTGCAGGAGGCGATCCGCCAGGTGCGCGATCATGAGATCGATATCGTGATCGGCACCCAGATCATCGCCAAGGGGCACCATTTCCCGATGTTGACCCTGGTCGGTGTGGTCGATGCGGATCTGGGTCTCACCGGCGGCGACCTGCGTGCCTCGGAACGGACCTATCAGCTGCTGCACCAGGTGGCGGGCCGGGCAGGGCGGGCGGAGCGGCCGGGGCACGTGCTGCTGCAAACCTATATGCCGGAACATCGTGTGATGCAGGCGCTGGTCGACGATCAGCGCGACGCCTTCCTGGCGGTGGAGGCGGAGGAACGGCGGGCCGCCGCCATGCCGCCTTTCGCACGGCTGGCGGCGCTGATCGTCTCCGGCCCCGACGCGGTCGAGGTTGGGCGCACCGCGCGGGGACTGGCCGGGGTTGCGCCGCGCGGCGACGGGATGGTCGTGCTGGGCCCGGCGCCCGCGCCGCTGGCGATGCTGCGCGGCATGCACCGGGAGCGCCTGCTGCTCAAGGCGCGGCGCGACGTGCCCGTACAACCGCTGGTGGCGGAATGGATGGCGCGCGCGACCGTGCCCAATACCGTCCGTGTGCAGGTCGATATCGACCCGTACAGCTTCCTCTGATCGATCGTTTTCGGCTAAGAGCGAGCATGGTCCCGAAGAACAGCACCATCGTCGCCTGGGGCGATCCCAACCTCATCTATTCCGCCCATACGCGGATGAAGTCGATCGACCTGTTCCGCGCCATCAAGGACGGCAAGCTGCCGCTGGAGCCCAGCATGTCGCTGGTCGGCGCCGAACTGACCGGGGTAAAACCGGGCGTGGTGAAGATTTCACTGATGCCGGACAAACGGCATTACGACCAGTCGGGCGCCGTGCAGACCTCGATCCTGCTGGCCCTGACCGACACGGCAGCCGGCTATGCCATCCACACCCGCGTGCCGCTGGGCGTCCGTTGCGCCACGCTGGAACTGCAGGTCAATGCAATCCGTCCTGTGACGGTCGAGACCGGCCGCGTCACCGTCATCGGGCGCGCCATGCGCGTTGGCGCGCGGACCGCCACCGCCGAGGCGCGGATAGAGGATGGGCAGGGCGACCTGCTTATGCTGATGTCCACCACCTTCATCGTCCTGCCGCCGGCGCCCGCCGGCGTTGCCGCTGCGTAAATAGAGGAAGAAGCAATGTCGGACGCCGCCAAGCATAATCGCCAGCTGACCGTGACCTGGGCCGACCCGTCGGTGTTGCAGGGGATCGAGAAAAAGCTGCCCTGGATCGACATCTTACGCGGCATGGTCTCGGGCGAGTTGCCGCTGCCGCCGTCATTCGAACTGCAGGGCTTCAAGCCGATTTCAGTCGAACCGGGGGAAATGGTGTTCGCGCTGGACCCGGCGGAACAGCACTACAACCTGATCGCCTGCGTCCATGGCGGCATCTTGAGCGCGCTGTGCGATACGGCGGCAGGCTTGGCGGTCCATTCCCGCCTGCCGTTCGGCAAGACCTGCACGACGCTGGAGCTGCACATCAACTTCATCCGCGCGGTCAGCACGGCCAGCGGCCGGGCGACTTGCGTCGGCAAGGTCATTCACCTTGGCGGGCGCACCGCCACAGCCGAAGCGCGGATCACGGACAGCCAGGGGCGCCTGTGCGCCCATATGGGCACGACCCTGATGGTGCTGGATATCCCGAAAGAATAGGGGCCGAGCGCCTTAGCGGGTGATAGCCCGGTTCAGCGACCGACGGCCGCGATATTCGACGATCACCTTGCGCGGCGGCGCCTCGACCTGCGCCGGGAACCGCTCAGCCGCGTTATAATTCATCGTCGGCCGGTCGGACTGAACTGGTCGGTCCACACGGCGGCCTGCATTGGGCTTGCGTTCGCCCTTCACAGGCGGCACCGCGCGCTTCAGCTTCAGCTTCTGTCCGCCCATCTGATAGCCCTGCAGGGCCTCGATCGCCTTATCGGCGACCTTGTCAGGCGCCAGGCAAACAATGCCGAGGCGAAGATGGCCACCCGTGGATGGGATCGATTTGATGTGCGCGCCCATGACCAGGCCGAATTCATCGAACAACTCCGCCAGTTCAGCCGCTGACGTGCTGGACGGGAAATTGATGATGTGGATGTTACCCTGGAAATTCGTCGGTCGCATGATTCGCTCCTATGGCGCCAATTCTATGCTGCGGTGCAATGTAATGCAAATCGAGATTGTGGATTCAGCCATGCATTTACCGAGACGCTGGCGTACCGCCAGGGGCCGCTGCGCTGCGTAAGTGCCGGACTTCGAAGAACTGCCAGATCAGCAAGATGGGAATTCCAATCGCGATGTCGCGCGCCCGCCGGATCAGCGACACACCCAGTGCAACTTCCGGCGCTACTCCGAATAACGCGCCAAGTCCCACATATCCTGCTTCCTGCACGCCGGCGTAACCCGGAATAAGCACGGCGGTCGCCATGACGACATGCAGAATGCCCTCGATCGCCAAGGCGTCGGCAACGTCGATATCGGCGCCCAGCAACCGGAATCCGATCCAGTTCCCCAAGCCCTTGCCGAACCAACCCAAGACGTGAATGAACGTACACAGTGCCAGCCGGGACCCATTGCCGTACATCGCTGCCAATTCAACAGGCGAAACGCCATCTCGTTCCCCGCCGCCGAACCATTGACCCAGCAATCGCCGGCCAAGCTTGATGAAGATGGGTCCAGCGCCGCGCTGTAGCCGTAAAACGACGATGCCGCCGACAGCCGCGGTTGCCGCCGCGATTTCGGCCCAGCGCGTTACGGCGGGGTCCGATGTCCGGTCCAGCAGGATCAGCAGGCCACCCAATGCAAAGATGATTTCGGCGGCGAATTCAGCGGTCAGGTCGACAACAGTGGAGATCGCCGACACCGACCATGAGACGCCGTGCAGCGTCACGGCGCGGGCACCCAGAACGAATCCGCCGACCGGCGAGAACGGCAGGCAGACCGCGGCCGAATCGCGGATCATCCGGCCCCAGATGAAAATCGGCAGAATCCATTTTCCCTGAAGCGGCACGACGAAGCGCCAGGCCACGCCCAGGATCGCCATCACGGCAAGCTGCCATAGGCAGAAGACGCCAAAGCCTTTGAGCCCGACCGACAGGACGGCGGTCGCTACACGGTCGAAGCCGTACCAACCGACCAGCACCGTGGCGGCAGCGATGCCCAGCAGCGCCAGAATCACCGAGATGATCTTAAATTTTTTCATGGGTATCGGCAGGAGTGCCCGTTGCTTGGTCGTATTTACGTACATGATCTACAGTATCGGCATTATGCCGACCAACCCCGTCGCCTTCCCGCCCGTCACCTTGTCGGTTGCACGATGATCCTATTGGCCGAAGCGATGGCGTTGCTGGCCTGTCTTGGCCTGCTGCAATGTTTGGTCGGCGTTGCCGCCGTCTGGCAGTTCGCACGCCGCGCGGGCCGGCATGGGCCGATCACCGCGCCACCGGTCACAATCCTGAAGCCTTTGTGCGGCGACGAGCCGCTGTTGGAGGAGGCACTGGCCTCCTGCTGTTCGCAGGACTATCCGAACTTTCAGATCGTCTTCGGCATCCAGGATCCGAACGACCCGGCGCAGGCGATCGTGGCCCGTATCCGGGAACGGTTTCCCGATTGCGACATTGCGCTTGTCGTCGATTCGACCCCGCATGGGCCGAACCGCAAGGTCGCGAATCTGATCAATATGCTGCCGTCGGCCCGGCATGAAGTGCTGGTGATATCGGACAGCGATCTGCATCTGGCGCCCGATTACCTGTCGCGTCTGGTCACGTCTTTGGAAAAACCGGGCGCGGGTCTGGTGACATCTCTCTATATCGGGCTGCCGCCCGAGGACGGGCGTTGGCCCGCGCGCCTCGGCTGCACCCAGATCAGCCATAATTTTCTACCGGGCGTGCTGATCGCCCGTGCAATGGGCCGCCAGGATTGCCTGGGCAGCACGGCAATGCTGCGCCGGGATACGCTGGATAGGACGGGCGGCCTGCATGCCCTGTCCGCGCTGCTGGCCGAGGATAATGTGCTGGGGCAGCGCGTGCGCAATTTGGGCCTGTCGGTCGAACTGGCCGACACGGTTCCGGCGGCTTTGGTGCCGGAAAAGACACTGCGGGCCCTGTGGCAGCACGAAATTCGCTGGACCAGCACGATCCGGGCGTTGGCGCCGGTCTCGCTTGTTGGATCGACGCTGCAATATCCGCTTTTCTGGTCGATGCTGGCCGTCCTGTTGTCCGGCGGGACGCCATGGTCGCTGGTGCTGTTCGTCGCAGGATGGGGATTGCGGGCAGCGACCGCCGGGATGATCGATTCGGCCCTGCTGCCGCGCGTCGGACGGCCTGCCCCCGCCACTCCGCTATGGTTGCTGCCGGTACGCGACCTGCTCTCGGTTGCGGAGATCGTCGCCAGCTTCGGTGTCAGCGAGGTGGTGTGGCGCGGGCATAGACTGGGAACCAACAGCGACGCCGGGGCCCATCCGATGGCGATCGTCCCGATGGAAATGCGGCCGGAAAACTAGTCTCTCGTCTTGGGCGGCGGCATCGCCGCCAGCAGTGACGGTTCGAATACCAGGCTGGCAATCAGCGTACAGCCCAGGCTGATCAGCAGCAGGGTGCCCATGCTCGCCGTTCCAGGATGCGCCGATGCGGCCAGCGAACCGAAAGCGGTCGCCGTGGTCAGTGCCGAGAACAGGATCGCGCGCGCGGTCGGAGAACTCAGCATCGCCTGCTGCCCCGCGCGCCAGTTCATCGCGAAGTAGATATTGAACGAGACGCCGACGCCCAGCAGCAGCGGCAGGGCGATGACATTGGCGAAATTGAGCGGGATCGGTACGGCCACCGCGACCAGCACCGTCAGCAACGCCGAGATCAGCAATGGGGCCATGACCAGAATCACGTCGGTCGCGCGCCGCAGCGCCAGGAACAATATGACGGCGATCGCTGCCAAGGCCGTCAAAGCCGCCGTCCGGAACGCACCGATGATGGTGTCGGCGGTCTGCACGACGATCACCGCCGCGCCCACGGCATCGGGGGTCACCGGCAGGATCTCCCCGGCGAATTTCCGAAGACCCGCGCTGTCGCGTCCCTCCGCCTTGGGCAGCGCCTGCACGCGCGCCCGCCCATCCGGCAGAACCCAATCGCGGCTGATGTCCGTCGGCACGTCCTTCAACGTCACCGGTCCTGCCGCCAGCAGGCTGCGCAGCTGGGTCAGCTGCATCGGCAGGAATCGGGTCAAGGCTCGGTCCAGCATGATCAGCGTGCCGTCGGGCGCGGTCGCAATCTGACGCAGGTCACCGGCAATCGCGGCCAGCGGATGATTGGCCGCGACCTTGGTCAGCGCGGGCTCGATTTTTGTCAGCGCCCTAGCGGCGGCCGCGCGAATCTGGTCTGCCGCGACCGGCGCTGTTTCGACCGGGGCTTGCAGGGTTGGCCCCAACAACTGCTCAGCGTCTGTAATCAAAGCCAATTTCGCGGGCTGGTCGGTCGGCACGAAGCTTTCGATGTCCAACGTACTGGCGACCAGAGGCAACGCCGATAACCGCTTCGCCGTCGCCACCGCGTCTTCGACATTGGGCCGCAGCAGGTCGACCGTGAACGGGTTGGTCAGCGGCGAGTCGATCAGGTCATAGAGCGTGCGGACCGACTCGGTGTGCGGATTCTTGGTGTGCAGCGGATCCGGATCGAATTTCAGTCTCGGCAGAAGTATGACGGCCAGAACGGCCAGCACGCCGAACGCCGCCAAGACCGGCCTGCGATGACGGCGCAGCGCGGCATCCGCCGGCGCGGCCCACGCGAAACCGACCTCCGCACCTTCGCCGCTGGGGCGGAACAAGGTGATGAAGGCCGGCAAAAAGAACAGGGTGCAGAAGAACGCGATCAGCATCCCGATGCCGGCAATCAGCCCAAGTTCGGCCACGCCCCTGAATTCGGTCGGGACGAACGCTAGAAAGCCTGCCGCGGTCGCCGCGGCGGCCACCAGGATCTGGATGCCGACCCGACGCCCGGTCTCGATCAACGCGCCGGCTATGTCAGGTATATGCGTCCGCATTTCTCGGAAGCGCACGCTGAACTGGATCGCGAAATCCACGGCGATGCCGACGAACAATATGCCGAATCCGACCGAAACCAGGTTCAGCGTGCCGACTGCAATCGCTGCAAAGGCCAGCGTGAAGGCAAGGCCGGTTCCCAAGGTCAACAGGATCGGGACGATCAGCCGCCAAGTGCGCACCGCCAGATATAGCCACAGCGTGATCAGCAACAGGCTGGCGATGCCGCTCCATACGATCCCCTGAACAACGGTGGAAAATTCGTCGTCCGCCAGCGCCACAGGGCCAGTGATGCGGACATGAGCCTCACCCGATTTCACGAATTCCAGCTGGGCTGCAGCGGCGCGGATCGCATCGGTCGCGGCGCCGCCCGGCGCCAGTGCGCCGAACTGCGGCTTGACGCGCAGCATGACGAATTTGTACTGGCCGCTGAGGTCGGCCAGCTTTCCGCCCAGCAATTTCGCCCAGGACAGATTTTCGGGTTTGCCTGCCAGCGCGCCCGCCATCGTCTTATGAAACCCGGTCAGCGCCGAAAGATAGGGACCGATATCGCCCTGGCCCTGCTCGACGCCGGTTCCGATCAGCGACAGGGCGCCGAAAATGCCGCGCGCGGTCGGATCGGCGGACAGCGCGCCCAGGAACGGCTGGGCGTCGATGACCGTATCCAGCGTGGTTTGAAGCTGCGGTTTGTCCAACAGCATCAGCCCTTCTTTCGCCAGATAGGGTGAGGCGTCGGGCCGGCGGACTTCGACGAAATGATCATGGTCCGGCGACAGCTTTTTCAACAACCCGTCCGCGGTGGCGTCGGCCTCTTCGGGGATACGGGCATCGATGACCGCCACCATCAAGTCGGTGAATTGCGGGAAATCGCGGTCATAGGTCAGTTGATGCGCGCGCCAGGGCAGCGTTTCAGGGAACATCTTCGCGGTGTCGGTCGAGACGCCCAGCCGCTGAGCTGCGACGAATCCGCCGAGGCCCACGCCCAAAATTGCCAACAGAACGACAAAAAGCGCCCGGCGCTGACTGAATGCCACCAGTCCGGCGAGGACCCGCTCTATCATCATGTCTGAAACCTAACGGGCCCTTGAACCCAGCCTCCCCCAAGGGCGCCGCATAAGACGTGTACGCCGCCCACCTGGTCGCCCTGCGCGGGTCGTGGCCGGCATTTACTTGTTGGGGACAACTTAAAGCCGCGTACCCGGCATTACTACCCTCGAGCTCGGTGTTTTATACGGTCGTTACAGTGTCCCTCCTGTGTTGCACCGCGCCGCCTACCCGTGTTAAACGGCACCCGTCTCCGCGCCGGGCAAGTCCGGCCGGTGATTTTTCGTGCCTCAAAGCGCGTTCCGAAATGGGCCGTAACGGCCCGTCGAACCGGGATTTCTACTAAGTGGCTGGTACTGCAAACGCATCACCGATGATCGCCGCGCGCTACGCGAGCGCCTTGTTCGATATCGCCGACGAGCGGCATGTTCTGGATCAGGTCGCGGCCGACCTTGAGGCTTTGAAGAGCCTTCTGTCCGGCAATGCCGAATTGACCGGCGCGCTGCGCAATCCGACATTCGACAGCGCCCAGCAGGGCAAGGCGATCGCCGAGATCGGCAAGGCTGCCAAGCTGTCGCCGATCGTGCTGAGTTTCCTGGGCGTCCTGGCAAAGAATCGCCGCCTGTTCGCTATCGAAGCCGTCGCCGACGCCTTCCTGGCCGACCTGGCGCGCCGTCGTGGCCAGATGACCGTCGACGTCACCTCCGCCCAGCCGCTGACGGACGAACAGTCCGCCCGGCTGACGGAAAAACTCAACCAAACATTGGCCGCCAAGGTCCGGATCAACGCAAAGATCGATCCGTCCCTGCTGGGTGGTCTCGTCGTGAAGATCGGCTCGAAGCTGATCGATAGTTCAATCCGCACCAAGCTGATCGGGCTGGAGCGGATCATGAAGGGAGCCTGATCGTTATGGATATTCGTCCGGCGGAAATCGCCGCCATTCTGAAGCAGCAGATCGAAAATTTCGGCACAGATGCCGCCGTATCCGAAGTGGGGCAGGTTCTGTCCGTCGGTGACGGTGTTGCACGCGTCTATGGCCTCGATAACGTCGAAGCCGGCGAAATGGTCGAATTCCCCGGCGGTATCCGGGGCATGGCGCTGAACCTTGAGTCCGACAATGTCGGCGTCGTCATTTTCGGTGACGACAGCGGCATCAAGGAAGGCGACACGGTTAAGCGCACCAACGCCATCGTGGAAGTGCCGGTCGGCAAGGAATTGCTGGGTCGCGTCGTCGACGCGCTGGGCAACCCGATCGACGGCAAGGGCCCGATCAACGCAACACGGCGCAGCCGCGTCGACGTCAAGGCGCCGGGCATCATTCCGCGCCGTTCGGTGCACGAGCCGATGCAGACGGGCCTCAAGGCCATCGACAGCCTGGTTCCGGTCGGCCGCGGCCAGCGCGAGTTGATCATCGGCGATCGCCAGACCGGCAAGACCGCCGTCGCGCTCGACACGATCCTGAACCAGAAGACCGTCAACAACACGACCGACGAGTCGAAGAAACTGTACTGCGTCTATGTCGCGGTCGGCCAAAAGCGCTCCACCGTCGCCAACCTGGTTCGCACCCTCGAAGAAGCCGGCGCGATGGAATATTCCATCGTCGTCGCAGCCACCGCGTCCGAGCCGGCGCCGCTGCAGTTCCTGGCCCCCTACGCCGGTTGCGCGATGGGCGAATTCTTCCGCGACAACGGCATGCATGCGCTGATCGTTTATGACGATCTGTCCAAGCAGGCGGTTGCCTATCGCCAGATGTCGCTGCTGCTGCGCCGCCCGCCGGGCCGCGAAGCCTATCCCGGCGACGTGTTCTATCTGCACTCGCGCCTGCTGGAACGCGCCGCCAAGATGGCCGAATCGCACGGTTCGGGCTCGCTGACGGCGCTGCCGATCATCGAAACCCAGGCGGGCGACGTCTCGGCCTATATTCCGACGAACGTGATTTCGATCACCGACGGCCAGATCTTCCTGGAAACGACCCTGTTCTTCAAAGGCGTCCGTCCGGCCATCAATGTCGGCATCTCGGTCAGCCGCGTCGGTTCCGCCGCGCAGATCAAGGCGATGAAGCAGGTTTCGGGCCGCATTAAGCTCGACCTCGCCCAGTTCCGTGAGATGGAAGCCTTCGCGCAGTTCGCCTCCGATCTCGACGCCACGACCCAGAAGATGCTGGCGCGCGGCTCGCGTCTGACCGAGCTTCTGAAGCAGGCTCAGTTCTCGCCGCTGCCGGTCGAGGAGCAGGTCGTGTCGATTTTCGCCGGGACGCGCGGCTATCTCGACACCATCGCGGTCAAGGATGTGGTTCGTTTCGAGCGCGAATTGCTGAGCACCATCCGCGCGAAGCATGCGGATATCCTCGATGCGATCCGCACCGACAAGGAACTGAAGAAGGATACGGACGCCAAGCTGGCCGACGCGATCGCCCAGTTCGTCAAAGTCTTCTCGTAAGACCCGCCGGTATCGGACTGACCCATGCCAAGTCTTAAGGACCTCCGCAACAGCATCGGCAGCGTGCGGAATATGAAGAAGATCACCTCGGCCATGAAAATGGTCGCGGCATCTAAACTTCGCCGCGCGCAGGAACAGGCGCAGATCGCCCAGCCCTACGCTGAACGTATGGCCGGCATTCTGTCGCGCCTGGCCGCCAATTATGTGGCGACCACCAGCAGCCCCAAGCTGCTGACCGGCACCGGCAAGGACCAGGTCCATCTGCTGGTCGTGGTCACGTCCGATCGCGGCCTTGCAGGCGGCTTCAACTCCAACGCAGTGCGCGAAGCGCGCCGTGTCATCCGCCAGCTTTTGGCCGACGGCAAAGAGGTCAAGGTTCTGACGGTCGGCCGTAAGGCCAAGGACCTGCTGCGCCGAGACCAGGCCAGCCGCATGACCCAGACCTTTGAAGGTATCGGCAGCAAACGGGTTGCGTTCACCGAGGCAGAGGGCGTCGCCAATGCGATCGTCGCGATGTACGAGGCGGGCGAGTTCGATGTCTGCACCATCATCTATAACCGCTTCAAATCTGTGATTTCGCAGGTTCCGACCGCGACCCAGCTGATCCCCTTTGCCTTGCCGACCGGCGTGGCGAAGCCGGAAAGCCACGAGGTTCGTGCGATCTATGAGTTCGAACCCTCGGAAGACGAAATCCTGGCGGCCTTGTTGCCGCGCAATTTCGCCATCCAGATCTATGGCGCACTGCTCGACAGTGCGGCGGGCGAGCAGGCTGCGCGCATGACGGCAATGGATAATGCCTCGCGCAATGCCGAGGACCTGACTAAGAAGCTGACACTCCGCTACAACCGGGCGCGTCAGGCAGCCATCACCAAGGAATTGATCGAAATCGTGTCGGGCGCCGAGGCGCTCTAGACCGGCCCGAGCGCGCAAGCGCTCCAGGACGGGACGAGACTGTAAGGAAGAGAGAGAATTATGGCGAATAATGTAATCGGGCGTGTGACGCAGGTTCTGGGCGCGGTTGTCGACGTCCACTTCGACGGCGATCTGCCGGCGATCTTGAACGCGCTGACCGTTTCCATCGGCGGCCAGAAGGTCGTTCTGGAAGTCGCGCAGCAGCTGGGCGAGAACACCGTCCGCACCATCGCCATGGACACCACCGACGGTCTGGTGCGCGGCGCGGAAGTGACCGACACTGGCGCGCCGATCACCGTTCCGGTCGGCCCGGGCACCCTGGGGCGCATTATCAACGTGATCGGCGAGCCGGTCGACGAGCGTGGCCCGGTCGAGGCGACGCAGTATTCCCCCATCCACCGTCAGGCCCCGGCCTTCGTCGACCAGTCGACCGAGACCTCGGTCCTCGTCACCGGTATTAAGGTTATCGACTTGTTGGCCCCCTATGCCCGTGGTGGCAAGATCGGCCTGTTCGGCGGCGCCGGCGTCGGTAAGACGGTGCTGATTCAGGAACTGATCAACAACATCGCCAAGGGCCATGGCGGCGTGTCGGTGTTCGCCGGCGTCGGCGAGCGCACACGCGAAGGCAATGACCTCTATCACGAATTCATCGAATCCGGCGTCATCAAGCTTGACGGTCCGGGCTCCAAGGCCGCGCTGGTCTATGGCCAGATGAACGAGCCGCCGGGCGCCCGCGCCCGCGTCGCGCTGACCGGTCTGACCTTGGCGGAATATTTCCGCGACGTCGAAAATCAGGACGTGCTGTTCTTCATCGACAACATCTTCCGCTTCACCCAGGCGGGCTCGGAAGTGTCGGCGCTGCTCGGCCGTATTCCGTCGGCCGTCGGCTATCAGCCGACGCTGGCGACCGACATGGGCCAGCTGCAGGAACGCATCACCTCGACCAAGAACGGCTCGATCACCTCGGTGCAGGCGATTTACGTGCCTGCCGACGACTTGACCGACCCGGCGCCGGCGACCTCGTTCGCCCATCTGGACGCGACCACCAACCTGAATCGTGCGATTTCGGAATTGGGCATCTATCCCGCGGTCGATCCGCTGGATTCGACCAGCCGTATTCTCGACCCGCGTGTTGTTGGCGAAGAGCACTACCAGGTTGCACGCGACGTGCAGCGCATCCTGCAGACCTATAAGTCGCTGCAGGACATCATCGCCATCCTGGGCATGGATGAGCTGTCGGAAGAAGACAAATTGACAGTCTCGCGCGCGCGCAAGATACAGCGCTTCATGAGCCAGCCGTTCCACGTCGCGGAAATCTTCACCAATATTCCGGGCCAGTTCGTCCAGCTCGAAGACACGATCCGCTCGTTCAAGGGCATCGTCGCCGGCGAGTACGATCATTTGCCGGAGCAGGCCTTCCTGATGACCGGCGCGATCGAAGGCGTGATCGAGAACGCCAAGCGGCTGGCCGAGGCGGCCTAAGGCCGCCTGAAGAGGAAATCCCATGGTTGCCGTCGATCGCAAGTTCGAATTCGAACTCGTTTCGCCTGAACGGCTGGTTCTATCCGAGCCGGTCGATATGGCGGTCATTCCTGGCAGTGAGGGCGATTTCGGCGTCCTTGCCGGCCATACGCTGATGATCTCCACGTTGCGCCCTGGCGTTATCGAGGTATGGCAGGGCGAAACGGTGACCGATCGCCTGTTCGTCGCAGGCGGGTTCGCCGAGGTGACGGAAAACCGCTGCACCGTGCTGGCGGACGCGGCGACCCCGGTCGCGGAGATCAATGCGGCCGAGGCGCAGGCTGATTTCGAACGCCTGAAGGCTGAGTTCGAAGCCGCCGACGAAACGTCCAAGGCGGCCGCCGAACTGCAGCTTGCGGTCGCCGAGGCCAAGCTGGCCGCTACCGGCAGAGCAGCACACTAACGGTCGTTTTCGCAGGATTCGTCTGCGGCGACCGTACTCCTTTTCAAGATAATTCACGTTTTCTAGATGCCCCGCTAATGGCGGGGCAAATTTTTTCGGTATTCCGCGACATCAAGACCAGTGAAACATCTTAATACAGTCCGCGTTATAGTATCGCGACACAGCAATCTCTTTTCACCGGATGCAGATCGCGTTAGCATCAGTGTTCGGCGAGTTATGATGGCACCATGATCACGGCTAAACGCTGGACGTTGGACGACATTCCCTGGGAGCAATTCGACCGATCGAAGGTCAATGCTGACCTGTTGAAAATTGCCAAGGCCGCGTCATTGGTCGAATACAATGCCCGCGACTACGGCGACTATCTCGAAAACGTTTTCCAGGGCGACGCCAACTTTCAGGGCGCCGCGCATATTTGGGTCGATGAGGAGATTCAGCACGGCATGGCGCTAGGCCGCTGGGCGAAGCTCGCGGACCCGGATTTCGATTTCGATACAGCCATCGCCCGTTTCCGGGACAATTTTCGCATCCAGATCGACGCGGACGCGTCCATTCGCGGCTCGCGCGCGGGGGAATTGATCGCCCGCTGCATGGTCGAGACCGGCACCAGCTCTTATTACAGCGCCTTGGCCGAGGCGGCGGATGAGCCGGTATTGAAAGCAATCTGCCTGAAGATCGCAGCGGACGAGTTGCGCCACTACAAGCTGTTCTACACCCATCTCAAAGGGTATCTGGAGCGGGAGAATATGGGCTTGTTCGGCCGTATGCGCGTGGCGCTCGGCCGCATCTCCGAAACCGAGGACGACGAACTCGCCTGCGCCTATTACGCGGCCAACGCGGCGCCGGGCGCGCCGTACGATCGCTTGTATTACAGCCGCGAATATCTCAGCCGCGCCTATGGCTATTATCAGCACCACCATATGGAACGCGTCGTTGCCATGGTGTTCAAGGCGTGCGGTCTTAAGCCCCAGACGCTGACCTTCCGGGTCTCGCAGAATATCGTCTGGTGGCTTTTCGCCAACCGGACCCGATATTTGAGAAAGATGGCGGCCTAGGCCGCCTTTTTCATTACTCCGCCGCGACCGCTTCCAGCGCGGCGGCCTTTTCGGCTTCGATCTGCGCGGCTTTCTCTTCCACCAGTTTCACCAGATGCTCGACGATATTCTGGTCTTTCAGGCGATGGGCCTGATTGCCGTTCAGATAGACCTGGTGGGTGTTGTTGCCGCCGCCGGTGAAGCCGATGTCGGTCTCGCGCGCCTCGCCCGGGCCGTTCACCACGCAGCCGATGATCGACAGCGACATCGGGGTGGAGATATGGGCCAGGCTCCGCTCCAGGATCTCCACCGTCTCGATGACGTTGAAATTCTGGCGGGCGCAGGACGGGCAGGAGATGACGTTGACGCCGCGGTGGCGCAGGCCCAGGGCCTTCAGGATATCGAATCCGACTTTGACCTCTTCCGCCGGCTCGGCCGACAGCGAGACGCGGATCGTGTCGCCGATGCCGGCCCACAGCAGGGAACCCATGCCGATCGACGACTTGATCGTGCCGGAGCGTAAGCCGCCGGCCTCGGTCACGCCGACATGCAGGGGATAATCGCAGGCGTCGGCCAGCCCGTTATAGGCGGCGACGGCCAGGAACACGTCGGATGCCTTCACGCTGATCTTGAACTCCTGGAAATTATTGTCTTCCAGGATGCGCGCATGATCCAGCGCGCTTTCCACCATCGCCTCGGGGCAGGGCTCGCCGTATTTCTCCAGCAGGTCGCGTTCCAGCGATCCGGCATTGACGCCGATGCGCATGGAACAGCCATGGTCGCGCGCAGCCTTGACCACTTCGCGGACGCGTTCGGCAGAGCCGATATTGCCGGGATTGATGCGCAGGCACGCGGCACCCGCCTCGGCGGCCTCGATCGCGCGCTTATAATGGAAATGGATGTCGGCGACGATCGGCACCTTCACCTGTTTGACAATATGCTTCAGCGCCGCCGTCGATTCCTCGTCCGGGCAGGACACGCGGATGATGTCGACGCCGGCTTCCTCGCACGTGCGGATCTGCGCGACGGTCGCATCGACGTCGCTGGTCAGCGTGTTGGTCATGGTTTGCACGGTGATCGGCGAATCGCCGCCGACCGGTACATTGCCGACCATGATCTTGCGACTCTTGCGGCGGTGAATTTCGCGATAGGGGCGGACGCTCATAATGTCCTCATCGAACTTCCGGTAAACGACAGGCTGACGAGACTCGCATATATGCGGTCAGGCACGTCGCATCAATTGACATGGGGTTGCGCGCCGAGCAAGCGATCGGGATCAAGGCTGACATTCCGTGCCACGCGTCCGGCTTCGCCGATCTTGGCGACATTCATGCCGTCGACGGTGATATCCAGGCCTCCGGCATTGCCGGCGATCATCGTCAGCCCTTGCTCATTGGGCACGTTATAATGCTCGCCTGGTTTCAGCACCCGGGTGAACAGCAGATTGCTGGTTTTGTCGCGAACCTGAATCCAGCTGTCGGATGTGGCGCGCAGCACGACCCGCGCCGACCCGTCCGGCGCACCATAACCGCCGTCGTTTGCGGTCTTCGCAGGCTCGCCGCTAACGGCGGGCTGCGTCAGATCGGGGGACGCCGGCGGCGCGGCGGGTGTTGCGGCCGGCAGCCGATCCACCGGTGGAACACCGTCCACCGCGACTTGCTGCTGCGCCGTGCCCGGAGCGGTGACAGCAGCTGCGATTGCGGGTGCCGGGCTGACATTCGTCGGCGCCGGCGTGGCACCCTGCTGAGCGGTCACAGGGGCAGGGGTAATGATCGATGTTGCAGCGGCGGGCTGCGGGGCAGATGTGGCAGGTACGTCCGCGGTCTGAACCGGGACAGTAGCCGCAGGTTGAGGCGCGGGTGTTTCCAACAGGCGATGCAGCCGTTCCGGAACCCCGGGGACGATGCCGGCAAGCTGGCCGGGCTTGGCGATAAAGTAATACCACCCGCCATAAACGATGACCGCCAACAAGACGCAGATCACCAGCAACGGGCCGGTCGGGACCCGGCTATCGCGGATCGGCAGCGGAAATTCGAGGGCCGGACGGCGCGACGCTTCCTCGGTTTCGGCTTTGAAGCGCAGGACCAGCGCCTCGGCGTCGAGACCCAGATACGTGCTATAAGATCGAACGAAGCCAACGGCATAAGCGGCGCCGGGCAGCTGATCGAACTGGCCGTTCTCGATTGCGATCAGAACCGGCTGGCGGATGCGCAGAACCTGGGCGACATGGGATACTTCCAGCCCGCACTCAATCCGGCGCGCGCGCAGAACGTCGCTCACGCTCGTCCGCCGCGGCGTCATCGGCGCCTCTATCACGTTGTCGGGTACTGCCGGCGTTTCATCGTCGGGCCAGTGCTTGCGTACTGCCATTCGCCTACCTGTTCCGCTTGTTCCGGCCCTGCCGACGGCAGGCGGCCAAAACTGTGCGGTAATCGGTTATCGAAAGCGCAAGCCCGGAAAACTCGGGCTTTTCCATGGATAACGAGGGTTTTCTACCGCGTTTTATACCCCGACCGCAACATCGTCGATGGCGGCATGATGGTCGCGGGCGAAATCGCGCAGCTTGTCGCGCAGGCTGTGGTCCCGGCTTTTGACCAGCGGGGCCAGGAATGTGCGCACCTGCCCGGCGTCCAGGCTGCGCACCAGCGCCTTGATGCCGCCCACCGACTGCGGGGTGACCGACAGCGTGCGGGCGCCCAGCGCGATCAGCGCCATCGCTTCCAGCGGGCGCGACGCCATTTCGCCGCAGACACAGATCGGGACCCGCGCGGACCGGCAGCGATCGAACAGGGCCAGCAGGGCGCTGAGGAATCCGGGCGACAGCACATCGTAACGATGGCCAAGGCGCGGGTTATTGCGGTCGGCGGCATAAAAATATTGCAACAGGTCGTTGGTTCCCAACGATACGAAATCGACGCTCTTCAGCAACTCGTCAAGCTGCCACAACAGTGACGGGACCTCGATCATGACCCCGACTTTGATTTCGCTGGGCAGCGTGCGCTGCTCCAGGCGTGCCCGTGCCACTTCGAGGTTCAGGATGTGGCGCGCGGCATCCAGTTCCGCGACTTCCGCGATCAGCGGGAACATGACGCGCAGTTCCTTGCCGCTCGCCGCGCGGATCATCGCGCGCAGTTGGACACGCAGCATCGCCGGGCGATCGAGGCCGATGCGGATCGCCCGCCAGCCCATTGCCGGGTTTTCTTCCTTATATTCGGGGAAATAGGGCAGGGTCTTATCGCCGCCGACATCCAGCGTCCGGAAAGTCACCGGCTTGCCCGCGGCGGTATCGAGGATCGACCGGTAAAGC
The DNA here is from genome assembly GCA_965276835.1 of Alphaproteobacteria bacterium. Lineage (GTDB taxonomy): Bacteria > Pseudomonadota > Alphaproteobacteria > BOG-932 > Roseiterribacteraceae > BOG-932. Next base: position 2,911,444 of record OZ255631.1, on the reverse strand, counting down.
TCGGTTTGCTGCACGACTTCGGGGTAGTCGGCGCGCACCATGAACGGAATCTCGGTCCGATAGAGCCCGATGCCTTCAGCGCCCGTGCTTTCTAGGTGGGGCACCTCGATCTGCAAACTGGCGTTGATCAGGATCGACAGATGTTCACTGTCCCGCGTCACCGCCGGCAGGTCGCGCACCTCGGCATATAGACGCCGCCGTTCGGCGGTCAGCTGGCTGGATCGGTTATAGCTCTCGACGATGTCTTCCGAGGGCCGGATGAAGACCTGGCCGTTGGCCCCGTCGACGACCAGCAGGTCAAGCGGCTCGATCAGCGACAGCGCCCGGGTACAGCGCGTCATCAACGGGATTTCCAGTCCGCGCGCCACGATCGCGACATGGCTTGTCGCCGACCCTTCCTCCAGGATCAGCGCCCGCAATTTGCCGGCGCCGTAATCCAGCAATTCCGCCGGGCCGAGCGACCGGGCGACCAAGATCGCATCCTCGGGCAGCCTGAGGTCGGGCTCGTCGGTCTTGCCCGAAAGATGCCGCAGCAAGCGATTGGTCAGGTCGTCGAAATCCTGCTGCCGTTCGCGCAGGTACGGGTCGGCGACCTGGCCGAGCCGCACGCGGGTTTCATTCTGGACGCGCTCGACCGCCGCCTCGGCGGACAGCCCCTGCATGATCGCCTCACGCATACGGCCCAGCCAGCCGCGGTCCTGGGCGAACATGCGATAGCTTTCCAGGATATCGACATACTCGCCGGAGCCGGTTGCCTGGCTGCTGACCACCATGTCGTCGATCGCGCTATGCATCGACGCCATCGCGGCCAAAAGGCGTTCCTGCTCGACCCGCGGGTCTTCCGCGACCATCTCGCGGATCGTCAGGCGCGGCTGATGCAGCACGGCATGGCCCATCGCGAGACCGGAACTCAACGTCGTGCCCTTGATACGCTGCGGCAGCAGGCCGGCGTCGGAGGCGGTGGTGATTTCCTGCGGGTTGACCAGTTCGCCGGCGCCGACCAGCTCGGACACGACCATCGCGATCGTTTCCAGCGTCTCGATCTCGTCGTCGACATAGTTCCGACGCTGCCGGTTCTGGATGACCAGCACGCCGCGCACCCGCCCGCTGCGGATCAGCGGAACGCCGCACAGCGATTGATAGGGGTCTTCACCGGTTTCCGGGCGATAGGCGAAATTGGGATGGCTGGGCGCGTTGGCGAGGGCGAGGGACCGGCCGTGGGCCGCGATCTCGCCGACGATACCTTCGCCGATTCGCAGGCGCGTCTTGTGGACCGCTTCGGGATTGAGGCCGACCGTGGCGAACAGCTCCAGCACCTCGCCGGCGCGCATCAGATAGCAGGAGCACACCTCCGCTACCATCTCGCCGGCGATCAGCCTGACGATCTTGTCCAATCTGTCCTGCGCGGTACCAGACCCGGCCATCAGGTCGCGCAGCCGCGACAGCAGGCGGCGTGCGCTGATCGCGCTCGGCGGCGCGGCTTCGGGTAGGCGGCGTTTCGCCGGGGGGCGGTTCATGAACCCGCCGTCTTCGATGGCGCCGCTCATATCCGCGCCCCCCGGCAACGGATATGCGCTGGGGACCGTCTCACCTGCGCGCCTGTCGGCGAAGGTCCAGGGCGGTTTCGGCCTGGCCGATCAGTTCCGCCAGAATGTCGGCGACCGGTTGTTCAGCCTTGACCAACCCGACGCTCTGCCCGGCCATCAGCGAGCCGTTCTCGACATCGCCGTCGACCACGGCACGGCGCAATGCGCCGGACCAGAAATGCTCGATCTCCAACTGCGCGGCCTTCTGGTCCAGCAGCCCCTGGTCGACCTTGGCGATCACCTCGCGCTGCACCTCGGCGAAGCGGCGGGTGCCAATATTGTTGATCGCGCGCACCGGGATTACCGGGAAACGCGGATCCAGCTGTACCGACAGGATCGCGTCGCGCGCCTCGGCCCGGATGAAGGCTTTCTTGAAGTTCGGATGGGCGATCGATTCCGTGGCGCAGACGAAGCGCGTGCCCAATTGCACCCCCGCCGCGCCCATTTCCAGATAGGAGACGATGGCTTCGCCGCGCCCGATCCCGCCGGCGACGAAGACCGGAACTTCGCGGATCGTCGGTAATATCTCCTGCGCCAGGACCGAGGTGCTGACCGGGCCGGTATGGCCGCCGGCTTCCATCCCTTCGATCACCAATGCATCGGCGCCGCTGCGGATCAGCTTTTTGGCAAGGACCAGCGCCGGCGCAAAACAGACCGCCTTGGCGCCACCGTCCTTGATCTTCTGAATGGCGGACGACGGCGGCAGGCCGCCCGCCAGCACGACATGGCCGACTTTCAAACGCGTGCAAACCGCGATCAGCTCATCCAGCTTGGGATGCATGGTGATCAGGTTGACGCCGAAAGGCTTGTCGGTCAGGGCGAATGTCGCCTCGATCTCCCGCGCCAGCCGGTCCGGCTCCATCGCACCGCAGGCGATGACGCCGAATCCGCCGGCGTTGGAGATGGCGGCGACCAGGTTGCGTTCGCTGACCCAGGTCATGCCGCCACCCATGATCGCGAGTGACGTGCCCAGGAAATCGCAGCCGCGCGCCCACAGGCGCCGCAGTTCCGCGCGCCCGGAACCCGACCCATTTGTCAGGTCTCGTGGCGCAATCCGCAGGGGTGCGGCTTCGCTCACGCCGCGTCTAGACCGTAAACGGTGTGCAGCGACCTGAGCGCCAGTTCGGTATATTCCTCGGCCACCAGAACGCTGACCTTGATTTCGGACGTTGAGATCACCTGGATATTGATCGCTTTCTCCGCCAATGCACGGAACATCCGCTGGGCGACACCGGCATGGCTGCGCATGCCGACACCGATCACCGACAGCTTTACCACATTCGAGTCGGCAACGATGCGTTGATAGTTCAACTGATCGCGCGCGCTTTCAAGAACGGTTACCGCGCGCTGAAGGTCCGCCTTCGACACGGTAAACGTCATGTCCGTCGTTTTGCCATCGGGCGCGACGTTCTGGACGATCATATCGACATTGATCGCAGCATCGGTCAGCGGCCCGAAGATGGAGGCGGCGACGCCTGGATTGTCGGCGACACCCATCAAGGTGACCTTGGCCTCGTCGCGGCTATAGGCGATGCCGGTTACGATTTCCTGTTCCACGATTTCATCCTCATCGACGACCAAAGTTCCTGGCAAGTCGCTTCCGACCTGTTCGCCGAAACTCGACAGCACCTGCAGCCTGACCCTGTGATTCATCGCCAGCTCAACGGAGCGGGTCTGTAGCACCTTGGCGCCCTGCGATGCCAGTTCCAGCATCTCCTCATAGGTTATCTTATTGAGCTTGCGGGCCTTGGTGACGATGCGCGGATCGGTCGTGTAGACCCCATCCACATCGGTATAGATGTCGCAGCGGTCTGCCTTTAGCGCCGCCGCCATCGCGACCGCCGACAGGTCGCCGGCGCCACGGCCCAGCGTGGTGATGCGGTTGCGGTCCGACAGGCCCTGGAAACCCGATACAACCGGCACCTCGCCGTCCGCCATCCGGCGTTCAAGCTCTTCGGTCTCGATCGCCAGGATGCGGGCCTTGGCATGCACCTCGTCCGTGCGGATCGGAATCTGCCAGCCCAGCCAGGACCGCGCGTTGACGCCCAGATTCTGCAGCGCCAACGTGGTCAATCCGGCTGTTATCTGCTCGCCCGTCGCGACTACGACGTCGTATTCGCGCGAATCGAACAGGGGGCTGATGCCGCTGCACAGCTCGATCAGCTTGTTGGTCGCCCCAGCCATGGCGGAGACGACGACCGCCACCTGGTGGCCGCGATCCAGCTCAGCCTTGATCTTGTGTGAGGCACGGGTAATGCGGTCGAGATCGGCAACGGATGTGCCGCCGAATTTAAGAACGATACGGGCCACGATGCTCAACGAAATAGGAATTGTTCACGCGGGCGACATTGCCTGCGCGAAGGCGCGTATCCATACTCTCCCGCTATTGGGACGTGCAAGCATTAGGGTGCGGGACGCCTATCCGCCGTTTGTGCGCACCACCGGCATATCGACAGGACCGAACAGGAACGGCGTCGGCATATGACGCAGGGTAAAGCCGGGCGTGGTGGTCAGCTCGCCGGGTTGCACCCGCTCGACGAACACTTCCAGCGCTTCCTGAATTTCCATGCGCGCCAATTGATTGCCGACGCAGAAATGTGCGCCCAGCCCGAACGACAGATGCGGCGCGGGGGCGGCCCGGTCGAGACGGAATTCGTGGGGTTGCTCGTAGATCGCGGGGTCGCGGTTGGCGACGGCGATCGCGGCGATCACGCGCTGGCCCTTTGCCAGGGGAATACCGTCGATCTCCGCGTCGCGGGCGCAGGTGCGGAACACGAACAGCACCGGCGGCGCCAGACGCAGCCCTTCCTCCACCGCTGCGGGGACCAGCGCCGGGTCTTCCCGGATCGCACGATGCAACTCGGGCTTCTCCATCAACGTATGGAACAGGTGACCCAGGAAATCGCGGGTTGTGGCGCTGCCGCCCAGCAGTAGCTGGATCAGCACCATGCGTACGATAGTTTCGGGGGGTGTCTCGCCCGCGCCCTTCGCGGCTTCGACGATGCGCTGGATGGCATCGGGCTGCGCCATCGGCTCCGCCATGCGCCGCTTTACGAGATCGTCGATGAAATCCGTGAATTCGGGAAACGCCGCCTTGTAGCCGAACCCCCGCGGCGTGCGATTGGTCACAGGCATTTCGCTCTTCAGGATCGTTTCCGCCTGTTCCGACAACCAATCGGCATGCTCCATCGGCACGCCCAGTAAGGTCGAGACGACGCGATTGGTCAGTACGACGCTGAAATTTTCAACCAGATCGCCCCGGCCGCGCTCCAGGATGGCGTCGAGCAGTTGGTGGCAGGTGGCGCGTGTGAAATCGCGCATGCCCTCGACCGCGCCCGGCCCCGCCGCCGCGCCCATCGCAAGCCTGCGGATCGGCGGATGTTCCGGCGGATCCAGTTCGCCCAGTGTCCTGTCTTCGATCGGCACGTGAAGCCCGTTCGGCCGGAAGCCGCCGGCATTGATGAACAGCGTGTTGTTGGTCAGGATTTGGCGAACATCGTCGTAGCGGGAGACCATCACGAATCCGCTATCGAGCCGAAGCACTGGGGCCTCGGCCACCAGCCGCTGGGCAATGCCGGCGATGGCATGCGTGTCCACCGCGTTGAACGGATCGAAGGACAGTTTTTCCGTCATATCGGTTTCGGCTTCCCTCCATTGCCAGGCGACCAAAAAACCATTGCCGCCATTGCGTTCGGCCCGCAGTCTAAGCCCGTTGAAAAAAGATGAAAGCATTGGAGGAAGCGCCGATGGAAATCGGGTTGTTCATGATGCCCAACCACCCGCTGCACCGGGATTACGCGGAAGGGCATTATCATAATCTGGATACGCTGGCTTTCGCCGATGCGCATGGTTACGCCGAGGCCTGGATCGGCGAGCATTTCACCTGCAAGCGCGAGCCGCTGCCCGCGCCGGACCTGCTGATTTCACAGGCGCTGCTCAAGACCGAGAATATCCGGCTGGGGGCGGGCGCCTTCCTGCTGCCCTATCACGTGCCGGCGGAGCTGGCGCACCGTGTGGCCTGGCTCGACCGCATTTCCGGGGGCCGCTTCATGGTCGGCATCGGCGCGGGCGGGCTGCCCAGCGACTTCGGCCTGTTCGGGGTCGACGGCGCCACCGGTGAAAACCGCGCCATGATGGCCGAGGCGTTCGACCTGATGGTCAAGTTCTGGACCAGCGACGGGCCGTTCGAACATCAGGGACGTTACTATAAGGGTGGCCGTCCCGCCGACGATGGGCCGAACATGTCCTTTCACCTGAAACCGCAAACCCAACCCTATCCGCCGGTCGCCATAGCGGGCTTGAGCGCGTCCTCGCCCACCCTAAGGTTTGCCGGGACACGCGGCCTGATCCCGATGAGCCTGTGCTGGAGCCCGGACCATTTGCTGTCGCACTGGCGGGTCTATACCGAGGGGGCGGAGAAGGCCGGTCTGGCGGTCGATCGCCGCGACTGGCGAGTCGGCTGCGAAATCTATATCGCCGAAACCGACGCCGAGGCGCGGCGCAAGGCGGTCGAAGGGCCGCTCGGCGAATGCTGGCGGGAATATATGCTGCCGCTGATGGCCAGGTTCGGATACATCAACGGCTGCAAGCACGACCAGAGCGTTCCCGATTCCGACGTCACCGTCGACTATTTGGCCGACAATGTCTGGATCGTCGGCAGTCCGAAGACGGTGATCGAGAAGCTCGGCGCGCTCAGGGAACGGGTCGGGAAGTTCGGCTGTCTGTTGCAGGTCGTCTACGACCATATCGACGATATGGCAGGCTATCGCGCGTCGCTGGCGGCTTTGGCCGACGAGGTTTTGCCGGCGGTGCCCTGAAGAATTCGGTGACAAGGAGCAACAATGAAAACTGTTCGGTTTCACGAATTCGGTGGGCCTGAAGTCCTGAAGTACGAGGACGCGCCCGATCCCGAAGCCGGACCGGACCAGATGCTGGTCCGGGTCCATGCCGCCGCCGTTAATCCGGTCGATTGGAAGCTGCGTGAGGGTTGGCTAAGGGCGCTCGACTTGCCGCTGCCGATCACCAACGGGGGTGATATTTCCGGTGTGGTCGTTGCCGTGGGCTCCGACGTGACTGAGTTCCGGCCTGGCGACGCTGTGTTCGGCGGCACCGGCCTGCGCGGCGGCTATGCGGAATTCATCGCCCTTGGCGCGCATGAGGTCGCAGCGAAGCCGGCGACGCTCGATCATGTTCAGGCGGCGGCAGTACCGCTTGCCGCGTTGACCGGATGGCAGGCGCTGTTCGATATCGGTGGGCTGAGGGCTGGTCAGCGCGTGCTGATTCACGCCGCCGCCGGCGGGATCGGCAGCCTTGCGGTACAGTTCGCCAAGCTGCACGGCGCCTATGTGATCGGCACTGCGTCGGAAGCGAATATCGATTTCGTCCGCGATCTGGGGGCCGACGAGGTGATCGACTATCGCCGCACGCCGTTCGAGACGGCGGTTCGCGATGTCGATCTGGTTCTGGATCTGATCGGCGGAGAGGTCGAGGATCGTTCCTGGTCCGTCCTGAAGCCCGGCGGGCTTCTGGTCGGTGTGGTCGGCGTGCATCCGTCGGCGGATAAAGCCAAGGCCGCGGGCGTGCGATCCGATGCGATCTTCATGCATCCGGATGGAAAGCAGCTGTCCGAAATCGCCGGCCTGATCGATGCCGGCAAGGTCCGCGTTACGGTGTCCGGCACTTATCCGCTCAGCGCCGCGGTCGAGGCGCAGGAGTTGGTCCATCTGGGCCATACCCGCGGCAAGGTTGTTCTCACCGTCGCCGGTTAGGGCTTGCGGCGATTGCCTGCACGGAACGTCCTCGTCATAGTCCGCCGGTCGAGGTGCAAGGGTACGATACGATGACTGCGACCAGAACCGTCGATGCGGCGGAGATCGAGAAATTCAGCCGGATGTCCGCGCGCTGGTGGGACACGGAGGGGCCGTTTCGTCCACTGCACCGGCTGAACCCGGCTCGCCTGTCCTACATTCGTGACCGCGCGGCCGCCCATTTCGACCGCGATCCCCGCGCCATCGCACCGTTCGCCGGCTTGGCCGCTTTGGATATCGGTTGCGGCGGCGGTCTGGTTGCGGAACCGCTGGCGCGGATGGGCGCCGATGTCACCGCGATCGACGCCGATGCCACGGCGATCGACGCCGCTGTCGCTCATGCCGAGGCGCGGGAGGTCGGTGTGGACTATCGCGTCGGAGATGCCGAGGGATTGGTCACGGCCGGGATGAAATTCGACCTGGTTCTGGCATTGGAGATCATCGAGCATGTCGCCGACCACGCGCTGTTCCTTGAGATGCTCGGGCGGCTGGTCGCGCCGGGTGGATTGCTGATCCTCTCCACCCTCAACCGGACGCTCAAATCCCGCGTGCTGGGCATCGGCGTGGCCGAACATATCCTGCGCTGGGTCGAACCCGGAACGCATGATTGGCGCAAATTCGTGAAGCCGTCGGAATTGGCGCGAGGCTTGCGCGCCATCGGTTTCGAAATGACGGACCTGATGGGTCTGGTTTTCGACCCGCTGAAAAACGAGTTCCGCCTATCGGTCGACGATGTCGGCGTGAATTACTTCGCGGCGGCGGTGCGTATTTAATCCCTCGCCGCAACGCGGGAGAGGGAGGGGCCCGTCGCGTTGGACGGGAGGGTGAGGGTGCATGGGCTTCGGCCATTTGCATCCCCCTCACGCAGCTTCGGCTAAGTTCGCTTCGCTCTCTAAGCCTTCACATCCCTCTCCTCCGTTCCGGGGGCGAGGGCATCTGAGAAAATCAGCTATCCGTGCGGCGGATCCACGGAATGGCGGCGACGGCGATGCCTTCGTCGCGCAGCTCGGTGGCTTCCTGGGGCGAGGCTTCACCGTAGATTTCGCGATGCTCGGTCTCGCCGTAATGGATCTTGCGCGCTTCTTCGGCGAAAGCGTTGCCGACATAGTCGCTGGTTTCGGCGATATGCTTGTTCAGTTCGGCGATCTTGCTCATGACCATGCGAAGATGCTCGGGCGCGATCTGCTGCCCGGGCGCGCCGGCATTTTGCTGCGGCGGTGTCACGGGGTCAGGCGTGCTTTTGCTTGAGCGTCCGATGCGCGGCGCCATCGGCGCCTTGGAGACGTCACCGTCACCGCAAACCGGGCAGGTTATCTGGTGTGCCGCATGTTGCTGGTCATAGGTATCGGCGTTGCGGAACCAGGCATCGAAGCCGTGTCCGGTGGCGCAGCGCAGCTCATAGAGAATCATGACAGGTTTTGCCGGGTAAAGATTTGCTTCGCAAAATTAACCGAAAATCTATGCCTTCGGTAGGGGAAGCGCAAATTCGCGCGTGTGGTGCAATGCGCGAATCATTTGTCGCGCCTTGATGACCTGCCCCAGGTCGCAGTCCGCCGCCACGAAACCTTCCGCCTCGCCGCCGTCGGCCAGCACCTCGCCCCAGGGTGCGACGATCAGCGAATGGCCATAGGTCAGCCTGCCGCCGGCATGCTCGCCGGTCTGTGCCGGTGCGATTACGAACGCCCCAGTCTCGATCGCCCTGGCGCGCAGCAGCACATGCCAATGCGCCTTGCCGGTCGGGACGGTAAAGGCGGCGGGCACCGTGATGAAATTAACCCCTGCCAGCCCCAAAGCGGCATAGAGCGGCGCGAAACGCACGTCGTAGCAGATCGTCATGCCGACAGGGCCGAAGGCGGTTTCAGCAACGATCGCGCGGTCGCCCGCCTGAAAGGTCTCGCTTTCGCGGTAGGCCTGGCCGTCCGTGGGATCGGCATCGAACATGTGGATTTTGTCGTACCTGGCCACGATCTCGCCCGATGGCACGAACAACATGCTGCGGTTGGCGAGTTTCTCGCTTTCCAGCCGAACCGAAATCGATCCTGCCAGCAGCCAGGCGCCGGTTTCCCGCGCGAGGCCGGCAAAACGTGCGATTGCCGGATGGCCGGCTTCGGGGAGTGCGGAATCGAGCAGCGCGCCGCGATTACGATACATGCCGCTGGTATTTTCCGGCGTGGCGATAAACTGGGCACCGTCGGCGCGGGCCGCCCTGATCCAGTGCTCCGCCTCGTCCAGATTGGCGGTCAGATCGGCTTTGGCGTTCAGTTGAACACAGGCGACACGGACGCTGGTCATCGGCTAGGAAGCGAGACCCAACAGCCTGTCGAGTTCGCCCCTGCGATTCAGAACGGCGATATCGTCCGATCCGCCGACCGGCTTGCCGTCGATGAAGACCTGTGGGGTGGTATAGGCCCCGTTGGCGCGATCCATCATCTCGCGCTTGCGCGCGGGTTCCATCATCACGTCGATCTCTTCATACGCGACGCCCTTGTCGTCGAGCAGCTTTTTCGCCCGCGTGCAGTATCCGCAGAAGGGCTGGGTATAGATTTCTACTTTGGCCATGACGCAAATATGGGGTTTCTCGGCGGCGCGGTCTAGTCGGCCAGAACGACGCGGGCCAAGGTCAGGACATCGACCCTGGCAGCCCCGCCGCGCTTCAGAACCCGGGCGCACGCGCCGACTGTGGCGCCCGTGGTCAACACGTCGTCGATCAGCACGATGCGCGAACCCTTGACCCGGTCGGCGGAACGCGGGTTGAGCCGGAAAGCGCCTGCCACGTTACGTTGCCGGGCGCCGGCGCCGAGTTCACCTTGACTTGGCGTTGCGCGGTGGCGCTCCAGTAGGTCGGGAATGTGGGTCACGCCGGCGCGTCGACCGACATGGCCGGCGATCAGCGCGGCTTGGTTGTACCGCCGCTTCAGCAGCCGCCAGCGGTGCAGCGGCACCGGCGTCACGATGTCCGCATCGGCCAGCAATTCCGCGCCGGCCCGCGCCACCCAGGCGCCGAAGGCCGGGGCGGCGTGCAACCTGTCGCCATGCTTGAAGCCAAGCACCAGCCCGCGGCTGCCCTCGTCATAGATCAGCGCCGCCCGCGCCCTGTCATAGGCCGGCGGCATGGCATAGCAGACGGCGCAGCGATGCTCCCCCTCCAGCGTGACGGCGAACGGCGCGCCGCAGCACGTGCAATAAGGCGGGCTGATGAAATTGAGGTTGGACCAGCACTTGGCGCAGGCGAGCCCGGCTGCGTCGATCCGTTCGCCGCAACCGATGCAGCGCGGCGGCAAGGTCAGGTCCAGCGCCGTTGCCGCCAGCCGGCGGGCCCGGAGCAGGACAGGTTCCGTTCCCGCGATTCTCATCGGTTCTTGGTGAAAAACTGTCTCGGCGCAATCGCATAATTCATTTGCATCAGCACGATGAAGCTGACGCTCCGATAAGTGCCGATCAGGCAGAGCAGCACGGCGATCCGCTCCAGGCTGCCGCCGGCGAACTTGTCATAGAGCTTGTCCATCCGGCGACTGTGCCACGGCGGCGTGGCGGGTCAACTGAAGTCGTAGGCTCGCTCGCCATGCATCGACAGGTCCAGCCCGTCATATTCCTCTTCTCGCGTGACGCGCAGGCCGGTGACGGCGCCGATCAGCTTGATAATGATGTATGTCGCAATGCCCGACCAAAGACCGGTGATCCCGACCGCCAGAGCCTGCACGGACAATTGGGAGATAAAGGTCATGCCATCGGCCAGACCGACGCCGCCCAAAGCGGGCAGGACGAATGCCGCGACCATGATCGAACCCAACATGCCGCCGACACCATGGACCGCGAACACGTCCAGCGAATCGTCGACCCGGAAACGGTGCTTGATCAGCAGCGTGGCGAAGAAGCAGACCGCGCCGCCCGCGACCCCGATCATCATCGCTCCTGCCGGACCGACATAGCCGGAGGCCGGGGTGATCGTCGCCAGGCCTGCCACCGCGCCGGTCACGATGCCGACGGAGGTCGCCTTGCCGATGCGGATGCGCTCGATCACGATCCAGGTTATCGCGGCGGCAGCGGCTGCAAGATGGGTGCACAGTATCGCCGAACCGGCCGTGCTGTCGGCGGCCAGGGCGCTGCCGCCGTTGAAGCCGAACCAGCCGACCCACAGCATGCCGGCGCCCGCCATGGTGATGCCAGGGTTGTGCGGTGGGGTCAGTGAATGTGGAAAGCCGTGCCGCGCCCCGATCAGCAAGGCCGCCACCAGCGCGGAGACGCCAGCCGTCGTGTGGACGACTATACCCCCGGCGAAATCGAGCGCGCCCATCCGCGCCAGCCAGCCGCCGCCCCAGATCCAATGGGCGACCGGAATATAGACCAGCACCACCCAGATCGCGCTGAACAGCACGACAAACGAGAATTTCACCCGCTCGGGAAAGGCGCCGATAATCAAGGTCGGGGTGATGATGGCGAATGTCATCTGGAAGAGGGCGAAGACGTTTTCCGGCAGGCCGGTGCCGACCTTCAGCGGGGCCAGATGTTCCAGAAAGGCCACGCCCAGGCCGCCCAGATAGGGATTGGTCCCGTCGAAGACCAGGCTGTAGCCGGCGATCGCCCAGATCAGCGATACGACGGAGCAGATCGCGAAGCTGTGCATGAGCACCGACAGCAGATTGCGGGCGCGAACCAGGCCACCGTAAAACAGAGCCAGGCCGGGCAATGTCATGAACAACACCAGCGCCGAGGCGGCGATTACCCAGGCAGTGTCGCCGCTATCCACCCGGCTTGGCACCGTGGCCGCTTGGCAGATGGGCGCAATCGATCCCGCCAGCCCGACAAGGGCGGCGGCCTTGATCCAGTGATGTCGCATGGTCGAAGATTCCTGACTTTGGCTTCCCGCGGACCGCGTCGTTATTTGCGCGCTTTGCAGGCGGAATAGTCCGCTCTTTTCGCCTTGGCAACGCCGGTCGGATATCAGGTGCCGCGATTTTCTTTCGGCGGTCGGTCGTTGTTCTGGCATGGTGGCGCGAAATTTGGCCGAATCCTCGCGGATTCGCGGGATATAAGACCCAAGGATGCATGATGGACGACCTGACGGCGGTGCGCGGAAAAGCCCCAGTGCGAAAACCGTTTCACCGGATTCTCTATGTTCAGGTTCTGATCGCGATTGTGATCGGGGTCGCGATCGGTTGGTTCGACCCCTCGGTCGGCGTTGCGTTGCAGCCGCTCGGCGACGGCTTCATCAAGCTGATCAAGATGATGATTGCGCCGATCATCTTCTGCACGGTGGTGTCGGGCATCGCCAATGTCAGCGACGTGAAGAAGGTCGGCCGCGTCGGGGGCAAGGCGCTGATCTATTTCGAGGTCGTATCGACCGCCGCGTTGCTGATCGGGCTTGCAGTCGGCAATGTTATTCATCCCGGCGCCGGCTTTCCCAGCGGCGGCGCCGACCCCGCCAAAGTCGCGCAATTTGCCGAGAAGGCGCACGAGCAGGGCGTCGTACCGTTCCTGATGAATATCATTCCCGACACCGTGATCGGCGCCTTCGCCAAGGGCGATATTCTCGAGGTATTGCTGTTCGCGGTTCTGTTTGGTTTTGCGCTGATGGCATTGGGCGACAGCGCCAATATGGTGCGTGAACTGATCGACCAGCTGTCGAAGGCGGTATTCGCCATTATCGGGATCATCATGAAGGTCGCCCCCTTGGGCGCGCTGGGCGCGATGGCATTCACGATCGGCAAATACGGGCCGGCGGCGCTCGGCAACCTGTTGGGGCTTATCGCTACTTTCTATCTGACGGCTGCCTTGTTCGTGTTCATTGTCCTGGGTCTGATCGCCCGTTTCGTCGGGTTCTCGATCTTCAGATTCCTCGCCTACATCAAGGAAGAATTGTTGATCGTGCTGGGCACGAGCTCGTCGGAAAGCGCGCTGCCGTCGTTGATGGTGAAGCTTGAGGCGCTGGGCTGTGCCAAGCCGGTCGTCGGACTGGTCGTGCCGACCGGCTATTCCTTCAATCTGGACGGCACGAATATCTATATGACACTGGCGACCCTGTTCGTGGCCGAAGCCATGAATATTCCCCTCGGCTTCGGCGACCAGTTGACCATCGTTGGGGTTGCGATGTTGACGTCCAAAGGGGCCAGTGGCGTGACTGGCGCAGGGTTCGTGACCTTGGCCGCGACCTTGTCTGTCGTTCCGTCGATCCCGGTCGCCGGTATGGCGCTGATCTTCGGCATCGACAAATTCATGAGCGAGTGCCGGGCCTTGACCAATATTATCGGCAACGGCGTCGCAACCATCGTCGTGTCGGCCTGGGAACAGGAATTGGACCGCAAGAAACTAGCTGCTGCGCTCCATCATCGATCAAGCGGCGAAATAGAGGATATTGCTGTTGCAACAGGCGTTTCGTGACGGTGTCTATGGTTGGCCCAGCCCGGAACTGGTTGCCGTTCCACCAGACGCGGTCCAGCTTTCCCCACTGTTCCCCCTCAGCGACAAGCTTGAAGATGCGGCCGACGGGTCGTTCGGCAGCATCGTCATGTCAGCCCCGTCCGGTGTGCTGGACCGCCGCTTCGTCCTGGCGCATGCGCTCAGGGTTCTGACCCCGGATGGCGCGCTGACCGTCCTGGCGCCGAAGGACAAAGGCGGCGCCAGATTGGCGAAAGACCTTACCGGATTCGAGTGCGCGGTCGCCGAAACGTCACGGCGGCATCATCGCATTTGCCGCGCAGTGCGGCCGGAAAACCCCTCAAAGCTGGGCGAGGCTATCGCTGCCGCCGGCCCGCAGATCCCGCCAGCGCTGGGGCTGTGGAGCCAGCCCGGCATTTTCAGCTGGGACCGGCCGGATCCGGGCAGCATGGCGTTGATCCGCAACCTGCCGCCGTTGGCCGGCGTGGGCGCCGATTTCGGTTGCGGTATCGGACTGTTGGCCCAGGCGGCGCTGCGGAGTGCGGCGGTTACGGCCCTGACATTGATCGACATCGATCGGCGCGCGGTGGAGGCGGCGCGGCGCAATATCGACGATCGGCGCGCCGCCCTTCTGTGGGCGGACATTCGCCGCGATGCGAAATCGCTCGGCGGCCTGGATTTTGTGGTGATGAACCCGCCTTTCCATGACGGCGGCATAGAGGATCGCGCCCTGGGAGAGGCATTCATCGTCCGCGCCGCGGCGTCCCTCAAGACCGGGGGCGTGTGCTGGCTGGTTGCGAATCGTCATCTCCCCTACGAGGCAGCATTGAAGATGCATTTCGCGCGCGCCGTGCAGATTACGCAGGGTGACGGCTATAAGATTTATGAGGCCCGGCGGTGAAGGAACGCGCTGAGAAGACGCGGACAGCGCGGCTCGACCGGCTGCTTGCCAATCTGGGTTATGGCTCGCGCCGGTTGGTTCAGGCGATGGTCGCGGCCGGCGCCGTCACGCTCGATGGGGCGGTCTTGCAGAAAGCCGATCAACATATCGCGATGTCGCCGGACCTGCCGATGCGGATGACGGTCGATGGCGCGCCGCTCGACCCGCTGCCACCGTTGACCCTGATCATGCACAAACCCTTGGGCGTGGTCTGCTCGCACAAAGAGCTGGGGCAGAGCATCTATGAGCTGTTTCCTCCGCGCTGGGCCCGGCGCGATCCCGTTCTATCGACCGTCGGGCGGCTGGATAAGGAGACATCTGGCCTGCTGCTGTTGACCGATGACGGTGGGCTGCTTCATCGGATTATTTCGCCCAAGGCCGAGATCGCCAAACGGTACCATGTCACACTCGATCGCCCGCTCGAAGGCGATGAAACGGCCCTGTTCGCCAGCGGCGCAATGAAGCTGCCGGACGACGACAAGGCGCTGGCGCCGGCGCAACTCCAGGTTATTTCCGCGAATGTTTGCTGGCTAACCATCACCGAAGGCCGTTATCATCAGGTTCGGCGCATGTTCGAGTCGGTGGGCAATCGCGTATCCGCGCTTCACCGCGACCGCATTGGCGGGTTAGACTTGCCGGAGGACCTGGCGCCGGGAGCCTTTCGGCCCCTGAGTGGCGAAGAACTCCAGGCTGTGACAGGCGCCTGATAACCGAAGTGCCGTCAGCCAGACAGAGCGAGGGAAATGTTCGACGTCAGCAAGATGAATATGGACCTGACTGTTTTCAGGCCAGGTTCGCTGACAAGCTATCTGGTTGCCATCACGATGGTGGTGATCGCGGCATTCCTGCGCCTTGAGCTGACCGCGATCCCGGGACTGCCATACCTGACCCTGTTTCCGATTGCCGTTATCGCCACGGTTATTTGCGGCGCCGCCGCAGGCAGTGTCGCGGTGGTTCTGAGCGTAGCCTTGGCATGGGTGTTTCTGCTGCCGCCGGGTTATTCTTTTCACAGTCTTTATCAAAGCGTCATGTTTTGCATCGGCGCGATCACGGTCATCGTCATTACCTGGGCGATGCGCAGCAGCACCGGTGTTATCCGGCGTTTGAACGACACGCTGCAGCAGGGCGAGGCGAAATTTCGCGGCCTTCTGGAATCCGCCCCCGACGCGGTGGTGATCGTCGATGCGGATGGGCGGATCGCGCTAATCAATGCTGCGACGGAGCGCTTGTTCGGCTATGCGCGGGATGAGCTTCTGGGCCGGCCGGCCGACATCCTGATCCCGTTCGCCAGCGACGAGCTGGTCGGCGTTCGTAAGGATGGTTCTACCTTTCCGGCTGAGGTGAGCCAAAGCCCGCTGCAGACCGAAGACGGTTTGATGCTGTCGCGCGCGATTCGGGATATCACCGCCCGCAAACTGATCGAAGCCAAACTGGTGCAGGCCAATCGCGCCAAGTCGGATTTCCTGTCGGGCATGAGCCATGAGCTCAGAACTCCGCTCAACGCCGTGGTCGGTTTTGCCGAACTGATGCAAATCAAAGGCGCGCAGACGCCGCCCGATAAGCAGCAGGAATATGTCGGTCATATTCTGGATGCCGGTAAGCATTTGCTGGTTCTCGTGACCCAGCTTCTCGACCTCGCCGGGATCGAGGCGGGACGGCTCAATCTCTCCATGGATGCGGTCGATGTGCGCACCGTGCTGCGCAACGTTCATGGGCTGATGGCGCCATTGGCGGAAAAGGCAGGGGTGCAGTTGATTCTGGAATTGCCGGCGCAAATCGCCGACGCGTATGGCGACGAGTTGCGCATCCGGCAGGTTCTGATCAACTTCCTGTCGAATGCGGTCAAGTATAACCGCAAAGGCGGCACGGTGACTCTGACGGCGCTGGAAATCGACGCCGCCGACGTACGTTTCAGTGTCAACGATACAGGAATCGGCATTCCGCTCGAACGGCGGGAAGAGCTGTTCCAGCCGTTCCACCGGCTGGGCGCCGAACATTCCCAGGTGACCGGCAGCGGCATCGGCCTTGCGTATTCGCGTAATGTGCTGGAAGCGATGGGCGGCCGCCTGGGCTTCGCAAGTGAACTCGGCAAGGGCAGCACCTTTTGGGCAGACCTGCCGGTCGTCGACCCGTCGCAAACCAGTATCGCGAAGGGGACCTCCGCCGCATTGCCGGCTTAGGTAGCCTCCAACCCCCGGCTCCTTTATAAACCGGGCATGCCGCCTCCCGACCCGATGCTTGTCTTCGATCGCGCGCTCGTCCGCAGGCGGCGTGAACGCGCCGTCCTTTCGGGCGACGGCGGCGATTTTTTGTTCGCCGAGGTAGCGAACCGGCTGGCTGACCGGTTGATCGACGTGCGGCGCAGCTTTCCGCTTGGCGTCGATCTGGGCAGCCGCGGAGGCCACATGGCCCGCGCCGCGCAGGCGACAGGGCGTGTCGGCACGCTGTACGCGACCGACGCCTCGCCGGCATTGGCGGCGCACTTGGGCTTGACCGCAGTGGCGGCGGACGAGGAGATGTTGCCCTTCGCGCCCGCTTCACTCGACTTAATCGTCAGTTCCTTGGCGCTTCATTGGGTCAATGACCTCCCCGGCACGCTGATCCAGGTTCGCCAGGCGCTGAAGCCGGACGGGCTGTTCCTGGCCGCGATCTTCGGCGGCGAAACATTGTGGGAGCTTCGGGAAATTTTGATGGAGGCGGAACTGTCCGTCACCGGCGGTGTGTCGCCACGCGTATCGCCGATGGCCGATCTGCGCGATGCCGCCGGGTTGCTGCAACGCGCGGGATTCGCCCTGCCGGTGGCCGACCGCGATCCGATCAGCGTATCCTATGCCGACATTGCCGCCCTGATGCGCGACATCGGCCGCATGGGCGAGAGCAACGCCGTCCGCTTGCGCGCACCAGGCCCGATGCGGCGTGCGGTGCTGGGCGAGGCGGCGCGGCTTTACCAGCAACGTCACGCGCTGGAGGGCGACCGTGTTCGCGCCAGCTTCGAGATACTATATTTATCGGGTTGGTCGCCGGCGGCGACTCAACAGCAGCCGCTTCGTCCCGGTCAGGCGGCGGGCCGTCTTGCCGATGCGCTCGGCGTGGACGAGCACGGCGCCGGCGATGTCGCGGTTCCCCGTTCCTAAAGCGAGTCACGCCATGTCCGCACTCAATGTCGAACTGATCCCGGCCTTCCAGGATAACTATATCTATCTGCTGCGCACCCCCGGCAGCGACGATGTCGGCATTGTCGATGCCGGCGACGCCGCGCCCGCGCTGGCGGAACTCGACCGGCAGGGCCTGACCCTGACCCACATCTTCAATACTCATCATCATCCCGACCATATCGGCGGCAACGACGCGCTGAAGGCGCGTTTCCCGAACGCGAAGCTGATCGGACCGGCATCGGAGACGGCGCGTATTCCGGGCATGGACGTGACGCTGAAAGATGGCGACACGGTCGATTTCGGGACGATCAACTTCAAGACGCTTGAGGTGCCGGGCCACACCACCGGCCATATCGCCTTGTTCAGCGAAAAGGGAAACGCGGTCTTTTGCGGCGACACGCTGTTCGCGATGGGTTGCGGCCGGATGTTCGAAGGCACCGCGCCCCAGATGTGGAATTCGCTCAACAAGCTGAAATGGCTGCCGTCGGCGACCCGCGTCTATTGCGGTCATGAATATACCCAGGGCAATGCGCGGTTCACACTGACGGTCGACCCGACCAACAAGGCCGCCGTCGATCGTGCCGCCGAAGTCGACAAACTGCGCGACGACAACAAGCCGACCATCCCGTCGACCATCGGGCTGGAGAACGAAACCAATCCGTTCCTGCGCGCCGACGATCCGGCGGTGGCGAAGGGTGTCGGTCTGCCGGGCGCCGACCCGGTCACGGTGTTCGCCGAAGTGCGGCGCCGCAAGGATAATTTCTGAGGATCTATTGAGCTACGAGCACAACCTTCAACGGGTCGCCACCCGTTACCTCGAACTGCGCGACACGCTTTCGGGCATGGTGGACGATCCGGAGAAGTTCCAGCGCCTGTCGCGGGAATTCTCCGAACTGACGCCGATTGCGGAGGCGATCGAGGAATTGCGCCTGCGCCAGTCCGAGGCCGGCGACTTGGCCGAACTGATCGCCGATCCCGGCACCGATAGCGAAATGCGGACGATGGCGGAGGAGGAATTCGCCGCGCTGAAGGACCGGCTGCCGGCGCTCGAACGCGACATCATGGTCCTGCTGCTGCCCAAGGATGCCGCCGACGAACGGAGCGCGATCCTGGAAATCCGCGCCGGCGCGGGCGGCGACGAGGCGGCTTTGTTCGCCAGCGAATTGTTCCAGATGTATCAGCGCTATGCCCAGAGCCAAGGCTGGAAGTTCGAGATCATGGAAATCTCGCATTCCGACATCGGTGGCTTCCGCGACGCGACGGCGGAAGTAAACGGGCGCGGCGTGTTCGCCCGGCTGAAATTCGAATCCGGCGTGCACCGGGTCCAACGCGTGCCCAAGACCGAGACCCAGGGGCGCATTCACACTTCCACCGTCACCGTCGCGGTCCTGCCCGAGGCGGAAGAAGTTGATATCGATATCAAGGACAAGGATCTGCGGATCGATGTGTTCCGCTCGTCCGGTCCCGGCGGCCAGTCGGTCAATACGACTGACTCGGCGGTGCGCATCACCCACTTACCCACGGGCACCGTGGTCAGCCAGCAGGATGAGAAGTCCCAGCATAAGAACAAGGCCAAGGCGCTGAAGATTCTGCGCGCCCGACTTTACGAAGCGGAACGGCTGAAACTGCACGAGGCGCGGGCCGCCGACCGCAAGGGGCAGGTCGGCACCGGCGACCGGTCCGAGCGCATCCGCACCTATAATTTCCCGCAGGGCCGGGTGACCGACCACCGCATCAACCTGACCCTGCACAAGATCGACAAGGTGATGTCGGGTGAGGCGCTGGACGAGTTGATCGGCGCGCTGATCACGCAGGACCAGGCGGAACGGCTGGCTGAGCTCGGTTGAGTACACCGCTAAAGATCACGGCCGCCACGCGGCGTGGGGCGCTAAAGGAGGCGGTCGCGCTGATGAAATCGGCGGGGCTCGACACCCCGGTGCTGGATGCACGGCTGATCGTTCAGCATGCGCTGGGTATCGACTGGAACAGCTTGTTCATGGCGGCGGACCAGCCGCTCACCGGCGGCGAGCGCATGCAGCTCGAAAGCGGCCTGATCCGCCGCGCGGCGCATGAGCCGGTCTCCCGCATCGTCGGGCATCGCCATTTTTGGACGCTCAATCTTAGTGTCACGCCGGATACGCTCGATCCCCGGCCCGATACCGAAACGCTGATCGAGGCGGCGGTCGCCGCCATACCGGACCGTAAGACGCCGTTGACGATCCTCGATCTCGGCACCGGCACCGGCGCGCTGCTGATCGCGCTGCTGTCGGAGTACCCGGAAGCGACAGGCATCGGCGTGGATCTGTCCCCGGGTGCGCTGGCGGTGGCAAAGGCGAACGCCGAAAGCCACGGCGTGGAGAAACGCGCTGCCTTCCGGCAGGGCAGGTGGACCAACGGCATCGCGGGCCCGTTCGACCTGATCGTGTCCAATCCGCCTTATATCGAACAGGGCGATCTACCCGGCCTGCCGCCCGAGGTGCGCGAACATGATCCTATGTTGGCGCTGGACGGCGGCTCCGACGGGCTCGATGCCTATCGCGCGATCGTACCGGCACTGGCGGAACTGATGACGGGCAGCAGCCTGGCGATTCTCGAAATCGGTGCTGGGCAGGGCGACGACGTCGTGGCGATCGCGTTGCAAAGCGGACTGACATCGACCGAGCGCCGGCGCGATCTCGGCGGAATTGAACGCGCCTTGAGTTTTAAACGCGCAGTTTGAAACTGCGGTGTTACAGCGCGGATTTTATAAAAAACGGAAATTTCATTGTATTCTGCGGACGAGTCTCTAATGTGCGTGTACGGCGTTCATCGAAAATTTCCGATGGCTCGACTCCGATGGTCGGATAAATCTTAAGAAACGACCACCGCTCGGCCGACGCGCGGCTCCTTGGAAGGACCGCGCTGGTGTTTTCGAATACCGGCTCGCCGAAACCGGTAAACTCAAGAGATATACGGATGAGACAGGGTCCCAACCCCAAACGGTCGCGCGGGCGTAATAACAATAACAATAATAATGGCGGTGGTGGTGGTGGCGGCGGACGTCGCCCGAATTTGCCGCTGCGGATGCAGACATTCGATTCGAATGGCCCCGATGTGCGTATTCGTGGCACCGCGTTCCAGGTTCACGAGAAATATCTGCAACTGGCACGCGATGCGTCGTCCTCGGGCGACCGCATCATCGCCGAGAGCTATCTGCAACATGCGGAACATTATTACCGCATCATCGCCGCCGCACAGGAGCAGCAGGCGCAGCAGCAGGGCGGCGATCCCAATCGGCGTTATCAGCCCCAGGGCTATGGCCAGGACTTCCGGCAAGACGGTGAAGGCAACGCCGAAGGTGGCGAAGAGTTCTCCGGGGAAGAGGGCGAAGGCCAGCAGCCGCGCAGTGAGAACGGCTATCGTCAGGATGGGCGCCAGGACGGCCGTCAGGAAAACCAGCCTCGCCAGGATGGAAATTATCGCGACCGCGGTCCGAACGATCGTAACCACGGTGAATACAGCCAGGGTGAACGGAGCCAGGGCGAACGGAGCCAGGGTGAGCGCAGCCAAGGCGGTGCGGAAGTCGGCTTTCGCCACAATGGCGAGAATGGCGGCGATCGCCGTCCCCCCGAAGGGGACAATTATCGCCAGGACGGACGTCCGGATCGTAACCAGAATTCACGCCAACCCCGGGATGGTTTCGGCCAGGATGGAGAGGGCGCCGGGAGTGAACGGAGCCAGCGGCAACCCACCGAAGAACGTCCGCGCCGTCAGTACGACGACAATGGCGCTCAACCGCAACAACCACAGCAGCCGCGCCGTCCGATCCAATATGGCGACCGGCCGGAACGGGCGCCCCGCGACCGGGGCAGCGACAATGGGGGCCGCAACGGTGGTGCCCAGCCGGAGGCGGTATCCGCTCCGGTCGAGATCCAGTTGCCGCTTCCGGCTCCCGTCGCTTATAGCCCGCCGGTCGATGAAGCCCCGGCTCCGGCCGTCGCAGCCGATGCTGCGCCGGCCGCGCCACGCCGAGGCCGGCCGCGCCGGGTGAAGGTCGAAGAGGCCGAACCGGTCGCCGAAGGCTGAGTTCGCAGACGACTGAAAAGAGGCCGGTTTCCGGCCTCTTTTTTTGTCTGCGTTCAGGCTCTTGGATCAAGCCGTACGCGTACCAGATATAATCTCGGTCGTTGACCGACATCATTGCCGCGCCTCATAGAGGGCGGTTCAGTTCTGGGGTGCCTCGGATGAGGGCCTCGTCGATTTTGAAGGAGGAGTGCCTATATGGACTTCGAAAAATACACCGAACGCGCACGCGGGTTCGTCCAATCCGCCTATGCCCTGGCGCTTCGCAGCAATCACCAAAGACTGACGCCTGAACATCTGCTGAAAATCCTGCTTGAGGACAAGCAGGGCCTTGCCAGCAACCTGATCCGCGCCGCCGGTGGCAACCCGGAGCGCGCGCTGGCTGCCGTCGAGGCGGATTTGGCCAAGCTGCCGCGCGTCGAAGGCGCGGGTGCCGGCCAGCCGCAGGCGACGCCCGAGGTCGCGCGCGTCTTCGACAGCGCGCAACAGATCGCCGATAAAGCCGGCGACAGCTATGTGACTGCCGAGCGTCTGCTGGTCGCGCTGGCGATGGCCGCGGGTACGCCGGCCGCCAAGGCATTGGCCGACGCCGGCGTCAATGCACAGGCGTTGAACCAAACGATCGAACAGGTCCGCAAGGGCCGCACGGCCGACAGCGCCAATGCGGAGGATAGCTTCGAGGCGCTGAAGAAATACACCCGCGACCTGACCGAGGCGGCCCGCGAGGGCAAGCTCGACCCGGTGATTGGCCGCGACGAAGAAATCCGCCGTACCATCCAGGTACTGTCGCGCCGGACCAAGAACAACCCGGTTCTGATCGGCGAGCCGGGCGTCGGCAAGACCGCGATTGTCGAGGGTTTGGCTCAGCGCATTATCAACGGCGACGTGCCGGAGGGGCTGAAGGACAAGCGGCTTCTGTCGCTCGACCTGGGCTCTCTGATCGCAGGCGCGAAATTTCGCGGCGAGTTCGAGGAACGGCTGAAGGGCGTGCTCTCCGAAGTCCAGTCGGCGGCGGGCGAAGTCATCATGTTCATCGACGAACTGCATACGCTGGTCGGTGCCGGCAAGGCGGATGGCGCTATGGATGCGTCGAACATGCTGAAGCCTGCCTTGGCGCGCGGCGAACTGCACTGCGTCGGTGCTACCACGCTGGACGAATATCGCAAATATATCGAGAAGGACGCGGCTTTGGCCCGCCGGTTTCAGGCGGTGTTCGTCAACGAGCCGACGGTCGCGGACACGATCTCGATCCTGCGCGGGCTGAAAGAGAAATACGAAATGCATCACGGTGTCCGTATCACCGACAGCGCGATCGTCTCGGCCGCAACCTTGTCCAACCGCTATATCACCGACCGTTTCCTGCCGGACAAAGCGATCGACCTGATCGATGAGGCGGCAGCGCGGCTGCGCATGGAAGTCGATTCCAAACCTGAGGAAATCGACGAACTGGACCGCCGCATCATTCAGTTGAAGATCGAACGTGAGGCGCTGAAGAAGGAAACCGATACCGGTTCGCGCGACCGCCTGGCGAAGCTCGAGGTCGAGTTGGAGGACCTGGAGAAACAGTCAGCCGACCTGACCGAGCGGTGGCGCGCGGAGAAGGAAAAGCTGTCTTCCGCCCAGAAGATCAAGGAAGAGCTGGAGGCGGCGCGCACGCAGCTGGACCAGGCGCAACGCGGTGGCGACTGGGCGCGGGCCGGCGAATTGACCTATGGTCAGATTCCCGAGCTCGAACGCCGCCTGGTCGAGGCTGAGAAGGCCGCCGGTGACCGGATGCTGAACGAAGAGGTGCGCGACAGCGACATTGCCGCGGTCGTCAGCCGCTGGACCGGTGTGCCCGTCGACCGGATGCTGGAGGGGGAGCGCGACAAGCTGCTTCACATGGAAGACCGGCTGCGCGCCCGTGTGGTCGGCCAGGAAGATGCGGTCGTTGCGGTATCCAACGCGGTTCGCCGCTCGCGCGCCGGGCTGCAGGACCCGAACAGGCCGATCGGGTCGTTCATGTTCCTGGGCCCGACGGGTGTCGGTAAGACCGAGCTGACCAAGGCGATCGCCGAGTTTCTGTTCGATGACGACACGGCGATGGTCCGCATCGATATGTCCGAATACATGGAGAAGCACTCGGTTTCGCGGCTGATCGGTGCTCCGCCCGGTTATGTCGGTTACGACGAGGGCGGTGCGCTGACCGAGGCGGTTCGCCGCCGGCCCTACCAGGTGATCTTGTTCGACGAGGTCGAAAAGGCGCATCCGGATGTCTTCAATGTGCTGCTTCAGGTGCTGGATGACGGCCGCCTGACGGACGGGCAGGGGCGGACGGTCGATTTCCGCAACACGCTGATCATCCTCACGTCCAACCTGGGATCGGAAATCTTGGCGAACGAGCCGGAGGGCGAACTTTTGCCATCCGTGCGCGAAAAGGTGATGCAGGTGGTGCGCGGCCATTTCCGGCCAGAATTCCTAAACCGGCTGGACGAGATCCTGATCTTCCAGCGGCTGACCCGAGGGCAGATGACGGTCATCGTCGACATCCAGCTGGGGCATCTGCGCCGGCTGCTGGCCGATCGCAAGATCGCACTGATACTGGACGATGCGGCGACCGCCTGGCTGGCCGACGCCGGATACGATCCGGTCTATGGCGCACGCCCGTTGAAGCGGGTTATCCAGCGCTCTCTTCAGAATCCGCTCGCGCAGCTGATACTGGAGGGAAAGGTGACGGATGGCGCAACGGTGTCGGTCGGCGTTGGGCCTGACGGCCTGATCATAGAGCCCGCCGGCGGACAGGTCGGCGCGGTGTCGGCCGAGGCTGCCTAAAACGCGGCAATCCGGCCTTTTCGGAACTTGGACCTCCAAAGCTGTGTTTCCTCTGTGGATATAACCTTGGAGGTCCACACCATGTCGAAAACATTCGCTATTGTTGCCACCGCGGCGCTGCTGGTCAGCGCCACGGCCTTTGCTCAAGATCCCGCTCCTTCGCCCGATTCTTCCGCTCCCGCCGCCTCGGCACCTTCCGACAGCTCGGCTTCGGGTGACACTTCGGCGCCCAAGAGCCATAGACATCATGGGCACGGTATGAAGAGCGCGAAGAACGGCAGCACCGATCACGATGCCGACAAGCTGAATGCCTGTATGTCGAACGCCACCCCGACCGACCAGCAGGAACAGTGTCTCAAGCAAGCCAGCAACAGCTGATCTTTCTTCGGCCATAAAGGGCGCTGCTCCGGAAACGGGGCGGCGCCCTTTTCCGTTGATACAATATTACCTGTAGAAATCTGCCCTGTTGCCTTTCTGCCACAAGGGAAAGTCATAATCTCGAAAGACAGGAACCAGTAAAATAATCCACACGTTCTGGTGAGCGATTAGAACGGGAAAGGGAAACCCCAGATCGTTCTAAGTGGTCCTTCCCGACCAATTCCGCTTAAAAGGATGTATTATTATGAGAAAGATTTTTTGGTCTCTTGCCGGCCTGAGCGCAAGTTTGCTCGCCAGCACGGCCATGGCGCAGAACAGCACGGTCGACAGCAACTGGTTCGACAACTGGGATTCAGGCCAGTGGTATGTTGGCGCCAAGGCCGGTATCGGCTGGCTCAACCATGACACACGCCTGAACACAGTCTCGCCGCGCGGTGTCACGGTCCGCGGCAATGCCCAATATGATGACGGTTACACCGGCGCGATAAACGGCGGTTATTCGTTCAATAACGGCATCGACCTCGAGCTGGAAGGCTCGATGCGCTACAACGACGCCAACAACATTCGTGGTCAAGGCGGTTTTACGCGCGGTTCGATGCGTAACTACGCGATCATGGGGAATGTTTACTACCACCTTCCGACGTTCGATCTGGGCATTCCGATCTCGCCCTTCATCGGCGCGGGCGCGGGCATGGCAGACTACACGCCGTACCACATCCGTAGCGACAACATGCCGGCCGGAACCTATGTCGGCGGTCCGGACGCGTGGGGCTTTGCTTATCAGGCGATGGCCGGGCTCAGCTATAAGGTGGCGGACAATATCGACCTGAGCGTGGAATATCGCTGGTTCAGCCGTACGGATCAAAGCTATCCGCGTGGCGTGACCAACGATTACGACCACAATTCGGTCCTGTTCGGCGTGCGTTATTCCTTCGGCGCCCCTGAAGTCGTCGAAGAAAGGCAGGCCGCTTATGTTCCGCCGCCGCCCCCGCCGCCGGCCGCTCCCCGCAACTATCTGGTGTTCTTCGACTTCAACAAGTCGGATCTGACGCCGGATGCGGTCGGTATCGTCGACAAGGCGGCGCAGAACGCCCAGTCGGCTCATATCACGCAGCTGACGGTGACCGGCCATACCGACACCGTGGGTTCGGACGCTTACAACATGCGTCTGTCACGCCGCCGTGCGGAATCGGTCGCCTCGCAGCTTGAGAAGGACGGCGTCGCGTCGTCTGAGATCCAGATCGTCGCCAAGGGCAAGCGCGACTTGCTGGTCCCGACCGGCGACGGCGTGCGCGAGCCGCAGAACCGCCGCGTTCAGATCGTCTTCGATGGCGGTCCGACCTCGTAACGGGGCAACCCCCTTCTTACAGGGGTAAAAAACAAAACGGCGCCTCCGATCGGAGGCGCCGTTTTTCTTTATGGTCGCGGTGTAAGGATCAGCGTGCCGCCGGCGTTCCCGCGGCTGGGGCTGCGGTCGCGACAACCGGCGTCGCGCTCTTGGCCGGCGTCGTCGCGCTGCTTGCCGGCGATCCCTTTACGGTCGTGGCCGCAGCTCCCGTCGCGACAGCGGGCGTCGCGACGGCGCCTGGCGTTGCCGATGCCGTCGTCACCGCGGGCTCGGGGTCGGGCTCGCACAATTTGACCGGTTGCGGCACAGCCAGGTGACGTTTTGCCGAGAACCGTTCCAGGTCGAGCGCGGTTAGCGCCAAAACCTTGGTGAACAGCACGGCTTCCTGCTTGCAGTACTCCGCCTCGGAAAACGCGTTGCTGCGCTGAGATGCGTCATTCGCTAACTGGGTCACGAATGCGTTCATCTGGTTGCCGCCGCCTTTGCCATAGGCCTTGGCGAACACATGCTGCAACCGATCGGCATCGGTCTTGATCGTCGCCTTGAATTTGGCGGTAAAGCTATTCCATTGGTCGGCGCTGCATTTCAGGCCGGCGACCATCAGCTCGGTCTGCAGGGCGCGAAGGCCGATGGATGCCTGGTCGGGGGTCGGGCCGCACTCGCCCGGGCCCAGCGCCTTGGCGGTTTTCGAACTCGACGACTTCTTGGTCGAGGCATGTTTCGTCTTGTGAGCCGTTGCCGGAGCCGTGGCGGTGTCGGCAAAGGCAGAGGTCGTAAACGCCGCCGTGGACGCCATGATCATGGCGAATACCAGGCCTTTGCGCGTTGTCCGCATACCGTCCAAACCTCCGAATCGACCCATGAATCGCTCCATGCAAAAAAAGTTCCCAAGCTCTTGTTACACGAGATTAGCGCGAACGCAAGAAATGCCTTCGTTCCAGAAAATCATTATTTAACAACAACTACAGGGACTTTCCTGAGTCTTGAGTCAAAAAATAAACGATGATGCGTCGCCGATGGAAAGCTCAACATCCTGTTAAGATTCAGGAAAAACGCCTTGCCTTTCAGCGCTAAGGCGACAAACTGGAAGACGCATCGGAACCCAAAGGGCCGCTGCGACGTTGGCGCGCGGTCAGCCGGGCTGTGCGGGGTTGCGTTAAGGCTTGGGCCGGTGTTGACTGGCTGCGGCTTTCAATAGGGGAAGGTCCGGACGTCCCATGGATTACGAAGGTTTCTTTTCCGAAAGGGTTTCGGCCCTCCGGGATGAGGGGCGCTATCGCGTCTTCGCTGAGCTCGAACGCCGTGTCGGGATATTCCCCAAGGCGCGCCTGCACCGTAACGGCGTCGAGCGCGAAGTCACCATCTGGTGCAGCAACGATTATCTGGCGATGGGCCACCACCCCGTCGTGCTGGACGCCATGCATGGCGCGTTGGATCGAAGCGGCGCGGGCGCCGGCGGTACGCGCAATATCTCCGGCAACACGATCTATCATATCCAACTTGAACAGGAACTTGCCGACCTCCACGGCAAGGAAGCGGCGCTACTGTTCACATCCGGCTATGTCTCGAACGAGGCGACATTGGGTACGGTGGCCAAGATGCTGCCCGGTTGTGTCGTCTTCTCCGACGCGGACAACCACGCCTCGATGATCAACGGCATCCGCAACAGCGGCGCCGAAAAGCGGGTGTTCCGCCACAACGATGTTCAGCATCTGGAATCGTTGCTGATCGATTGCAAACCCGGCCGACCCAAGATCATAGCGTTCGAATCGGTCTATTCGATGGACGGCGACATCGCGCCGATCGAGCAGATCGTCGATATCGCCAGGCAGTACGGCGCGATGACCTATCTGGACGAGGTTCACGCAGTCGGAATGTACGGCGCGCGGGGCGGCGGCATTTCCGAACGGGAAGGGCTCGCCGACAAGATCGACATTATCGAGGGTACGCTGGGCAAAGCCTATGGCGTGGTCGGCGGTTATATCACCGGATCGCATGCCCTGGTCGATTTCGTACGCGGCTATGCGCCGGGCTTCATCTTCACGACGGCGATGCCGCCGGTTGTCGCCGCCGGCGCGCTTGCCAGCGTGCGGCACCTCAAGGCATCGACGGAGGAACGCCGGTTGCAGCAGGAGCATGCAGCAAAGCTGAAGGCGGCGCTCAAAGAGGCCGGCCTGCCGGTGATGGATTCGAAAAGCCACATCGTGCCGGTGCTGGT
Organism: Alphaproteobacteria bacterium; assembly: GCA_965276835.1. Classification (GTDB taxonomy): domain Bacteria; phylum Pseudomonadota; class Alphaproteobacteria; order BOG-932; family Roseiterribacteraceae; genus BOG-932. Next base: position 2,882,764 of record OZ255631.1, on the reverse strand, counting down.
CGGCGATCCGCGCCGTTGCAAGGCGATCACCGACGAATTGCTGGACCGGCATAATATCTATGTTCAGCCGATAAATTATCCGACAGTGCCGCGCGGCACGGAACGGCTGCGCCTAACGCCCACGCCGCTGCATGGCGATGCGGAAATTGCTGGATTGATCAAGGCCCTGACCGAGGTCTGGGGCCGATTGATGCGCCGGAGCGCCGCGTAACGGTTCAGCCCAGACAGTCTTCCAGGCGTTTGAGAAGTTCAGCGGAAATCGGATCGGTATCGACCGGTCCGTAAAGCTGTGACAGGTGGTGTTTCAGCCACAAATCCAGCGCGGCGTCGGATTTTGGCCGACCTTGGGCATTACTGTGGGACACGGGAACACGCGTTTCCTTCTCTAGATCGTCAAATAATCTGCTCATACAGCTAACTCAGAAATCGGGACACGCCAGTTCAAAAGTGTTCATCAAGGCGCATCCGTACTCCTCACGTGAAGTTTAAACCCTACAGCCGCAAAAAAGTTCGCATATGTTGTTACATCATTGCGACATGCGTGATTTGCAGGATTTTCCTGCGAAACGATGAAATTATCCGATTATTGCTAGTGGGGCCTTAATCGGCGCCGTTATCTTTCGCGTATTGGTCGATTTTCTTGGCCAGCGCGACATCGCGCCCGGTCAGCCCACCGGCATCGTGCGTCGACAGCACTATATCGACCTTGTTGTAGACGTTGAACCATTCCGGATGATGATCGGCCGCCTCTGCCGCCAGCGCCACGCGATTCATGAAACCCCAGGCGGCGCTGAAATCCTTGAACCTGAAGCTGCGTTCGATCGCGTCGCGGCCACTCTGGAGTTTCCACAGCGGCAGATCCGCCAGCGCAGCGTTCCGTTCCATCGCGTCCAAGGACTTCATATCGTCTCTCCTGTTTTCGGGGCCAAATGGGTGGTGGTGCGCAGCATGGGATCTTTCGCGGCCAGCCCAATCAGGACGCCCAGGCCCGCGATCGCGGCGCAACCCAGAAACGCCCAGTGGAAGCCGTTGTCCAGCGCCTGTTCGACCGCAGCCGGAGAAATCCCGGCCATCCCTGCGAACAGGTCACGCGCGGCATGCATCTTTCCCAGTGAAACATGCGAGACCAGTCCAAGTTTCCGCAAATCCGCGTTGAACATGCCGGTGACGATGGACCCGACCATGGTCGCGCCGAATGCGCCCCCGATCATCGGAAACAGCAGCGTGCCGCTGGTTGCGATGCCCAGGTCGAAAGGCTCGACGGCATTTTGGACGGTCATGGTGATGCAGGGCTGGATCAATCCGATCCCCCCGCCGACGATCACGACATAGACAGTCGACAGCAACGCCCCGGTATTCTCGTCGGTCGTCGCCATCAGGACCAGTCCTGCGCAGGTGATGACGGACGCCAGCACCATCAGCCATTTGGTGCGCCCGACCCGTCGCGCCATCTTGCCGCCGACATAGGACATGACGACGAACGCGAACAGGAACGGCATCAGTTGGATGCCGGACGAGGAGGCGTCGGCGCCGCGCATGAACTGGAAATAGAGCGGCAGCAGGAAGGTCGCGCCCATCATGCAGACCGCGTTGCAGAACGACAGGGCGAACCCGGACCGCGCGACCGAATTGGCGAACAGCCGTCCGGGGAACAGCGGATCCGGCCTTGCCCTTCCGACCGCCGACAGCGCGATCAACGACGCGACAGCCAATCCGCCCAGAGCCAGGATCGTTCCCGAGGCCCAGCCATATTCGTTTCCGCCCCAACTCAGCATCAGCAGCCCGGCAGTGACGGCGAGCGTCAGCAGCGCCGCCCCGGCATAATCGATATGGGCGAGCCCCCGCGGCTGGCGCGGCAGGATCGACAATGTTCGGACGGTCAGCAGGAAGGCGGCAAGGCCGAGCGGCAGGTTGACCCAGAAGATGGCGCGCCAGGACACATGGTCGGTTAGATAGCCGCCGGCGATCGGGCCGACGATGCTGGCAGCCCCCCAGGTGCCGCTCAGATACACCTGGTAACGTCCACGTTCGCGTGGAGAGGCAATATCGGCGATGGTCGCATGTGCAATGGCGATCAAGCCCGCGCCGCCGACGCCTTGCAGGCCGCGGAACAACACCATTTCGGGCAGCGTCCGGGCGATTGCACACAGGATTGATGCCGCCGTGAAGATCAGGATCGAACCCAGCAGCATGGTGCGCCGGCCGTATAGGTCGCTGAGTTTGCCCAGGATCGGTGTCGCGGCGGTGGAGGTCAGCAGATAGACCGAGACGATCCAGGACAGTTGGCCGAACCCGTGCAGGTCGCGCGCCATCGCCGGAACAGTCGGCACCACGATGGTCTGATCCAGCGCCGACAGGAAAATGCATAGCGCGATGCCCCACATCATCCGCATGATCTGCCGATGGCTGAAGGCGGCGGTCTGAGTCGATTTTACGGCTTGGGCGATCATCTCAGCAGGGGTTTATTCCCCCGCGATACTCTTCAGCAAGCGCCCGATCAGGCCGCCATCCTCACCCGGTTGCGGTGGGGCGGCGGTCGGCTGCAAAGCGGGCGATTGCCCGGGCTCCCCGGCCTCGTTGATCGCGACGGGCTCGCCTATCGGACGTGACAGCGCGACGAGCTCGCGGATCGGATGGTCGGCTTCGGCGGCCATCATGAATTCATGCCAGGTCTTGGCCGGCAGCATGCCGCCTGTAACCTTACGCATGGAGCTGTTGTCGTCGTTGCCGAACCACACCCCGGTCACCATGTCGGCGGTGAAGCCGATGAACCAGGCGTTGCGGAAATCCTGGCTGGTGCCGGTCTTGCCCGCTGCCGGCCGGTCCAGCTTGGCCGCCTTGCCGGTGCCATAGGCGATGACGTCGGTCATCATGCTGACCAGGATGCTGACATTGCCCGGCTGCGTAACCTGACCCAGCCCGCCGCCCTGGCGCTGATAGAGCAGCTTGCCGGTGCTGTCGGTTACTTTCTTGATCACATAGGGGAAAACGCCGGTGCCGCCATTGGCGAAGGCGGCATAGGCGCCGGTCATTTCCAGCAGGGTCACGTCGCTGGTGCCCAATGCGATCGACAGGTCTCGCGGGATCGGCTCGCTGATCCCCAGGCGGCGCGCCATGTCGCGCACATGATCGATGCCGGCGAAGTCCAGGACGCGCACGGCGGCGGTGTTGATCGATTCCGCCAGCGCCTGGCGCGCGGGAACCTGTCCGTGGTAACCCGGCTCGAAATTCTCCGGCGACCAACTGCCCATGTGGATCGGGCTGTCGTCGACCAGGCTGTCGGGCCGCAGGCCGCGTTCGATCGCGGCCAGATAGACGAAGGGCTTGAAGGACGAGCCGGGTTGGCGCTCGCCTTGGGTCGCACGGTTGAACTGGCTGTCGGCATAGTCGCGGCCGCCGACCATTGCTTTGACCGCGCCGTCGATCGACATCGACACCAGCGATCCTTGGCTGGCCTTCAGCTTGACCGCCGGACCGGATAGCGTTTCTTCCAGCTTGGCCTCGGCCAGCATCTGCAGCTTGGGTTCGATGGTGGTGTAGACGACCACATCGCGGTCGATCTGGCCGATATAGCCCTGCGCCTGCTGAACCGCCCAGTCGGCGATATAATGCGCATTCTTGGTGACCGAGGGATGGTGCATGTCCGGCGGCCCGGCGGACAAGGCGGCCAACATCTGCTGATCGGTGATATAGCCCTCGTCATGCATCGCCCGCAAAACCAGTTCCGCGCGGGCCAATGCTGCCTTCATGTCGTTCGCCGGCGAATATTTCGTCGGTGCTTTCAGCAGGCCGGCGATGATCGCCGATTCCTGGAGGGTCAGCTCTGTCGCCGGTTTGCCGAAATAGGTCTTGGCGGCCGCATCCACGCCAAAGGCGCCGGCGCCCAGATACACCCGGTTCAGGTACCCGGTCAGGATTTGGTCCTTGGTGTAATACCGTTCCAGTTGCAGCGCGAGCAGCGCCTCCTGCAACTTGCGCTTGAAACTGCGCTGCGGTGTCAGGAACATATTCTTGGCCAGCTGCTGCGTCAGCGTTGAGCCGCCTTGCACCGTGCCGCCGGCCCGCGCATTGATTACCAGCGCCCTGACCAGGCCGATCGGGTCGACGCCGAAATGGTGATAGAAACGCCGATCCTCGATCGCCACGACGGCGTGAACCAGGTTGGGCGGCAGGTCCGACACCGCCAGCGTATTGCCGTAGAGATCGCCGGAGCGGGTGAGAACAGAGCCGTCGGCTGCCAGCAGCGTGATGCCGGGCCGTTTCTTGAGGCCGGCAACCTGATGCACATCAGGCAAGTCGGAGGCATAGGTCGCGAGTAGAATACCTAGAGCGGCGACGCCCCAGATGAGGACGACAACCGTCCATTTGACGAGGAAGCGCAAAACGCTCCGTTTTTTCTTCGGGTCCCGTCTGTAACGGTCCGACTCGCCTTGATCGTTCATAGCTTGAGTTTAGTCCCCGCGCTCGTCGTCCTCCATCATGTCGTCGCTTTGCGGCGAATTTGCGGTGGACCCTGACAGCATGCCGTGCTTGCGCAGAAGGTTCCGCAACTGGTGATAGGCGAGGCCCAGATGGGTTGCCGTCTTCTTCTGGTTGCCGCCGCAGCAATCCAGCGCGATGCGCAGCGCCTGCTGTTCGATTGCGGCGATATGGGCGAAGAAATCGTAAGGATCGGCCGGCGGCGCATGGCCGTTCGTCATCGGGGCCGGCGCAGCATCGGCTTTTCTTGCCACGGCGCGTGGACGGAACGGCGATTCGAACGGGTCGAGGACGATGCGGTCGATCGGTTCCTCGGGGTCTTCGGCGCGATAGACCGCGCGCTCGACCACGTTTTTCAGTTCGCGGACATTGCCGGGCCAGGAATGGGCCTCCAGGATCCGCTCAGCCTGGGCGGTAAAGCCGGCGAACACCTCGCGTTTCATCTCCTGCGCCATCGCCAGCCCGAAATGCCGCGCCAGCAGCTTCACGTCGCCAGGCCGTTCACGCAATGGCGGCACGGTCACCACGTCGAACGCCAACCGATCCAACAGGTCGGCGCGGAATTTACCCGTCTCCGCTGCGCTCGGCAGGTCCACGTTGGTCGCGGCTACCAGCCGGACATCGACCTTGATCGTGTTGCTCGACCCCAGGCGCTGGAATTCGCCGTATTCGACCACGCGCAGGATCTTTTCCTGGACGGACGATGAGGCCGAGGCGATTTCGTCCAGGAACAGCGTGCCGCCGTCGGCCCGCTCGAAATAGCCCTCGCGCTTGCGCACCGCACCGGTGAAGGCGCCGGCCTCATGACCGAACAATTCGGCCTCCAGCACGGATTCACCCAGCGCCGCGCAATTCAGCGTCAGGAACGGTCTTTCCCAGCGCGGCGACAGGTAATGCAGGCGGCCGGAGATTTGCTCCTTACCGGTACCGCGCTCGCCGATGACGAGAACCGGGCGATTGAGCGGCGCCGCGTTCGACACCTGCTCCAGCATATCCAGGAACACGGTGGCCGAACCCAGCATGGACTGGTTGGGACGCGATAAGGCCATGCGCTTATGTAACAGATTCTCTTATCCGGTTAACTGAAAATGTTATCGGTCTGGTGTGCGGGGTGGACAGATCGGAGCTAAGCCGTTCCTGTCTTTTCGCTCGGAAAATCCTAACTACCTGTAATTAAATGATAATTGTAATTCTGTTGGATAAAGTCAGACGGCCGAACTAGAGTTGGCACGCATCATGCTTAGAAGATGGCGTAGACCATTTTTAGGATAGCTGTCATGGGCATTTTCTCACGTCTCAGCGATATCGTTAACTCGAATATCAACGCGCTGTTGGATAAGGCCGAGGATCCGGAAAAGATCATTCGCCTGATTATCCAGGAGATGGAAGACACGTTGGTCGAGGTTCGGTCCGATGCGGTTCGCATCATCGCCGACCGCAAGGAGGCCGAACGCCAGATCGCCCGGCTGACCGCCGAGCGCGACGATTGGCAGGCCAAGGCCGAGCTGGCGATGGGCAAGGGTCGTGAAGACCTGGCCCGTGCCGCTCTGGTCGCCAAGACCCGCGTCGCCGAGGCGGCCACCGCCGAAGAAAAGCATCTCGATGAGATCAACAAAGGTTTGGAACAGCAGGGCGCCGATATCGCCCAGTTGCAAGCCAAGCTGGACGATGCGCGCAAGCGTGAAGCCGTGATGATCTCGCGCCACAAGACCGCGACCTCGCGTCTGCAGGCACGCCGTGCCACCCATGACAATCGTCTGGTCGGCGCGCTGGGCCGGATGGAGGCGATGGAGCGGACGCTCGATCACCTAGAAGGCAAGGTCGAGGTCTTCGACCACGGTCGCGGCCCCAATCTCGCGGATGAAATCGCCGCGCTGCAGACAGACCACGCGGTCGACGAGGAACTGGCGGCGATGCGCGAAAAACTCTCGACCAAGACGTCGGGCTGATACAGTTCGCAGTCAAACAGGCGCCAACAAGCCGAAAGTTCACCGATGTCAGACATCGACTACAACGCAATCGCACTCGTCCTCGTCGCGTTCGTGATCCCAATGTGGATGTTTCTCCACTACGGATCGCGCTGGCGGGCCTCTCGGGGTCTCGCCGCCCAGGACGAAAAGCTGCTGACCGATTTATGGGATGCGGCACGCCGGATGGAAGAACGGCTGGACAATCTCGAGCGTGCGCTCGGATCCGAACCGCAGAGGAAATCATGATCAACCGTTACGGTCTCTATCGCGACCCCACCAAGGGCTGGATTGCCGGCGTCGCGGCCGGCCTGGGCGAACGCTTCGGCATCTCGACCGGCGTCATCCGCCTGGTTTTCATTCTCTTTGCGTTGATTGCCCATCCGCTGACGGCGCTGGTCGCCTATGCCGTGCTGGCCTTCCTGATGCCGTCGCGGCCGGTCCGGGAAATCTACTCTTCCAACAGGGCGTGGCGCCGGGAGTACTAGGCGATGTTTTGGGAATTCATCTGGGTGGTAATTCCGTTGACTGCCATTCTCGGTGCCTTCATCACCAAGTGGCACAATACGAACGCCAAGATTGAGATGTCGAGAGGCGTCGACAGCGGCCTTGCGCAGGAATTGCGGGATTCGATCCAGCGGCTTGAAAGCCGGGTCGGCAACCTGGAACGGGCGTTGATGACGGCCGAGGAAAACAGGAAATACGCGTTATGAATCCCAACACCCAGCAAGATGCGGAGGCGGATTTCGGCCCCGGGCCGACCGGGCTCTACCGCAATCCCAAGAAGGGCAGGATTGCCGGCGTCTGTGCCGGCCTGGCGGATTATTTCGGCATCAATCTGCGCTGGCTGCGCATCGCCCTTATCCTCCTCTCAGTCTTCGGCTTTTTCGGGCCGGTTTTTGTCGGCTATGTCGTGCTGGCGATCCTGCTCCACCCGAAGCCGGCCAAGCTGTTCAAGGACTCCGACGACGAGGCCTTCTGGCGGTCGGTCAATCGCCGCCCGGCCGACACGGTCAGCGGCCTGGTGCGCCGCTTCCGCGAAATGGATGACCGCCTGGTCAGGATGGAACGCCGGGTGACTTCGCCCGACGAGGTCCTAAGGGCTCAATTCAAAAATCTATAGAGGGTCAAGAACTTGTAAACCGGTTCGCTCGTCACATCTGCCGCACTGTACTCACCCATAGGCGTGCAAAGCGCCGCCATGCAGTTTCAGCCACGCGCGCGCTTTCTTGGGATCGGTTTCGGTCAGCGTGGCGCACAAGGCCCAGAAGCGCGGGCCGTGATTCATCTCTTTCAAATGCGCCACTTCGTGCGCCACGACATAATCCAGCACCCAGTCGGGCGCCAAGAACAACCGCCAGGAAAAGGCCAGCCGCCCAGCGGCGCTGCAACTGCCCCAGCGGGATCGCGTGTCGCGTAAGGTCAGTCCTTTGACCTGCCGGCCAACCGCCGCTGATTTGATGTGGGCCAATTCGGCGATTTCGCGCTTCGCCTGTTTCTTTAGGAAATCGGTCAGCCTTCGGCTCACATGCTCGGGTGCGCCGGGCACGGTGACGATTCCAGGTCCCAAAGACACCAATCCCCGCAGCTTCGTAGGCTCGCCACGAATAAGGTGCGGCACGCCCAGGATCGGAACGGTCGCGCCGTCGTGAAATGGCTGGACCGCGGGCAATTGCCCAATCCGGACGTTGATCCAACCTTCGTGCCGGACCAGGAAGTCGATGGCATGACGCCGCGCCATGGCCGCGGGCGCGACCAGAACGACGCGCTGGCGGGCGTTGTCGATCCGAAGGCTCAGCCGCCGCGCGCGGGTGCTCCGCCGGAATTCGATTGGAATAGGCAGCGGAAACGGGGAAGGCAGCAGCTCGGTCGAACCGTTGCTGGCTGGCCGGGCCGGTTTGCGGCGGAAAAGAATCCGCGCCTCAGGCGGCGCGGGCAGGCTTCGCAACGGTCATGTCGACCTTAGGCACTATGCTGTGCCCCTTGTCGTGCTGCCTGATCCAGTTGCGTACCACGGGCATGATGTTCTCGCGCCAGCGCTTGCCGTTGAAGATGCCGTAATGGCCGACTCCAGCCTGAAGCATGCTGGACTTCTGGCTAAGCTTCAACCCGCTGCACAGATCATGCGCCGCCAGCGTCTGGCCGGGCGCGGAGATATCGTCCAGTTCACCTTCGACGGTCAGTAGGGCCGTCTTGTGGATCGCCTTCGGTTCGATCAATTCGCCGTTCACGCGCATCAGGCCGCGCGGCAGCAAATGGGTCTGGAACACCTGTTCAACCGTCTGGAGGTAGAACTCCGACGCCAGGTCCAGCACAGCCATGTATTCGTCATAAAAGCGCTTGGTGGCATCCGCACTCTCGCCGTCGCCGCGGATCAGATGGTCGAACAGCTTCACATGCGCGTTCATATGCCGGTCCAGGTTCATCTGCATGAACCCGGTCAGCTGAATGAACCCGGGATAGACCTGCCGCCCGGCACCGGGATAGGTGAAGGGCACGGTCTGGATGACGGTGTTCTCGAACCATGAGATCGGCTTGTTCTCAGCCAGCTTGGTGACGGCGGTTTCCGCCGCGCGGGTGTCGATCGGACCGCCCATCAACGTCATCGTCGGCGGCTGGGCTGGATCGTTGCCGGCCGCCATCAGCGATACGGCCGCCAGCACAGGCACCGCCGGCTGGCACACCGCCAACACATGCGTATTGGGGCCAAGGAAGCGCAGGAACTCAATTACATAGTCGACATAGCTGTCGAAACTGAAGGTACCATCCGACAGCGGCACCTGCTTGGCGTCGATCCAGTCGGTGACGTAACAGTCATGATGGGGCAACAGGGCCTTCACCGTGCCGCGCAACAGCGTGGCGTGATGACCCGACATCGGGGCGACGACCAGGACTCGGGGGTCGTCACGGTCGATGTCACGCACGAAATGGCGCAGATCGCAAAATGGCTTACCAAGGACGATTTCTTCGCTGACAGCGACCGGTTCGCCGGCGATCACGGTATCGTGGATGCCGAATTCGGGCTTGCCGAAGCGGCGCGTACTGCGCTCGATCATCTCAGCCGAGGCGCCCAGCAGCCGCCCGAACTCGCTTTGACCGCCGGGAAAGAACGGATTTTGCAGTGCGGCCTGCAGCGCCTTGGCAAAGAAATTCAGCGGCTGGGCCGCGTTATAGTTCATTTCGTAGAGTTGATAGAGCACTAAACCCTCACTCGTAGGCACCTGCCGGAATCAAGCCTCTGATGCAGTGCAGCAGAGGAACTTGGGTCTCCGGTAACAGGCGGTAAAGAGAAACTGTTGCATTGCTCCCATACCCTGCGAGCGGGAGTCAGTGAAAAGCCGTGTTAAATAGGGGGTAATGCGCGGTAGCCCGGTTGGGCCGGACCGATCCCCTGTGCTATCTCGCTTCTATGTCCAAGCCCACAGCCAGTTTCGACGAAATCCGCGCCGTCGTTCAGTCGATGCCCGTCGTCGGTTCGACCCCTGACGATCTGGCGTCGTGGATTGCGTGCGTCCAGGACAAGCCCGCCGCCGGCATCAACCACCCGCGCATCGTTGTCTTCGCCGCCACCCACGGCATCGCCGCCGATCTGCCCGGCGCGGACGGCGCCGGCATGGTGCGCGCCGTCGAACGCTTCGTCGCCGGTGGTCCGGTTCATCAATTCGCCGCCGCCGCCGACAGCGATCTCAGGCTCTATGACCTGGCGCTCGACCGGCCGACGCGGGATTCGCGCACCGGGCCAGCGATGGATGAGGTCGAGACCTGCCGCGCCGCCGCCTATGGCATGATGACGGTCGAGCCGGGGATCGACATTCTGGTGTGCTCGGCCCTTGGCGCCGGCGCCGAATTGGCGGGGCAAGCACTTACGCATGCCCTGGCGCATGGCGACGGAGCTTCCGACGCCGCCGCGCTGGCGCCGGCGATTGCCCGGCACGGCGCGCTCGACGACCCGCTGGAATTGCTCGCCGCACTGGGCGGCCCCGATATCGCCGCCCTGCTGGGGCTGATCCTTGCAGCACGGCTGGCGCACATTCCGGTCGTGCTGGACGGCGTTGCCGCCGAGGCGGCCGCAGGGGTGGCACGTGCGTTGCGCGCCGACGCGCTGGATCATTGCCGCTATGCCGCTGGTCTGGGGGGGATACTATCCGCCGACGCCGATCCGCCGGTTACAGGCGCCAAGGCGCTGCTCGGCCTGAAGTCGCTATTTCCGGCGTAGCCTACTCGCCCAGCTGCAGCAGCGCGCCACGGGCGCGGGCGTCCTGGAAGGCCCACAGGAAGACCAGGCTGGATAGCGCCAGATAGATCAGATTGAGGCCGAAGGCATCGGCCAGATCGGCGGTGCGAAACACGTGGTCCGCGATCACCCCACGCATCCCTTCGAACACATGCGCCGCCGGCAGGCTGAGCGCCACCGGCTGCAGCCAATGCGGCAGGACCGCGACCGGGTAATAGATCGCGCTGATCGGCGAGATAACGAAGACGGCGGCCCAAGCCAGATTTTCCGCCCCCTGGCCCCAGCGCATGATCGCCGCGACGATCAACATCGCCACCCACCAGCCCATGATCATCAGGTTCGCCAGGAATCCGGCCAGCGGCAGCCCCAAATCGAAGAGCGAGAAGCCGTACATGAACCAGGCGATCAACACCGCCGGCGCCAGTCCGGCGACGGTACGCAGCAAGCTGACGGCCATCAACGACAGCAGCCATTCCCAGGCACGCAAGGGGCTGACGAACATGTGGCCCAGATTGCGCGACCAGACCTCCTCCAGAAACCCGACGGAGACACCCAGCTGCGCGCGGAACATCACGTCCCACAGCAGCATACCCCCCAGCAAGGCCGCGCCCACCTTGGCGACGCCGCCGCCATGGCCGGCCAGCGACATGCTGACGAAGCCCCAGAGCACGATATTGACCGCGGGCCCATAGAACAGGTCCAAGACGCGCGGCACCGACCGGCGCAGCAGGTACCAGTACCGCATCGCCATCGCCCAGATGCGCTGCGCGCTCATGCAGGCGCCGTGCGTTCGTCCGGCGCCATCGGTTCCGCACGGGCGATGTCGAGGAACACCTCTTCCAGCGTGACCCGCCCATATCTGGCGATCAGCCCGGCCGGCGTTCCGCGATCGACGATCCTGCCGCGCCGCATCATCAATATGTCGCCGCACAGCCGCTCGACCTCCAGCATGTTGTGCGAGGCGATCAGCATCGTCGCGCCGCTCTCGCTTGCGTAATCCTGCAGATACCGGCGGATGCGGTCTGCGCTGTCTGGATCCAGCGAAGCGGTCGGTTCGTCCAAGAGCAGCAGGCGCGGCCGGTTGATCAGCGCCTTGGCCAACGCGATCCGCGTCTTTTGACCGGCCGACAGGCTGCCGTAACCGCGCTTTAGGAACTCGGTAAAATCCAGCGCCTCGGCCAGTTCGGCGATCCGCGCCTTGGGGTTTTTGACCGAATAGAGACCGGCATAGACCGTGAGGTTCTCGGTCACCGTCAGCCGATGCGGCAGGTCGACATAGGGCGAGGCGAAATTCATATCCTTCAATGCGCGGTGGCGATGCCGCACCATGTCCGCGCCCAGGACGGTGATCGCGCCTGAGGTCGGGACCAGCAACCCCAACAGCATGGCAATGGTCGTGGTCTTGCCCGCGCCGTTGCCCCCCAACAGGCCCGTCACGGAGCCCTGGCCGACGGTGAAGGAAATTCCGCCGACGGCGGTGCTGTTGCCGAAACGCTTGGTCAGCGCCTGGACTTCGATGATGTTATTGGCAGGATTTGGCGATTCGGGGGCCGGCATCCGCCCGAATATGGCGGTCTGCGTGGCTAACGGCTAGTGTGTGCGGATGATCGCTGAACGATATTATTCGCCGGTGCCCGCGCAGCGCGCGTCCGGCCTCTGGCAGTCAGGCAAGGTCAGCCTGCGCACGCTGGTGCTGGTCCGCTGGATCGTCATCATCGGGCAGCTGGTGACGGTTTCTGTCGTGGCCCTCGGGTTCAAGTTCCCGATGCAGGTCTCCTCAATCCTGTCGATCATCGCGCTGGCGGTCGCGGTCAATCTGATCGGCACCATCATGCGGCGGGGCAGGGCGCTCTCCGACCGGGCCGTGGCGCTCTATCTCGGCTTCGACATTCTTCAACTGTCGGCTTTGCTGTTCCTGACCGGCGGTCTCACCAATCCGTTCGCCCTGCTGGTATTGGGGCCGATCGCGGTCGCCGCCGCGGTGTTGGGACGCGACTATTCCTTTATGTTGACCCTGTTGGCGATCCTGTGCCTCGCCGCCTTGTTTGCCTCGCCCTACCCCTTGCCCTGGGGCGGTGCGGTCGCCTCGCCGCGTTTGCCGGAGCTGTACCAGCTGGGTATGTGGATCGCGCTGACGCTCGCCTGCGGGTTCATTGCGATCTATAATTGGAGTGTCGCCGGTGAGGCGCGGCGAATTTCCGAGGCGCTGGCCGAAACGCAGTTGACCCTGGCGCGGGCCCAGCAATTGACGGCGCTGGGCACGCTTGCCGCCGCCGCCGCGCATGAGCTGGGCACGCCGCTGTCGACCATCACGGTGGTCGCCAAGGAATTGGCGCGCGACCTGCCGATCGACAGTCCCTATGCCGAAGACGTGGCGTTGATCCAAAGCCAGTGCGAACGTTGCCGCAAAATCCTGGCCGAACTGGCGCGCAAGCCCGAGGACGCGGAGGAACCCCCGTTTGATCGCCTGCCGCTGGAGCAGTTGGTGGAGGATGCCGCCGCGCCCCACCGCATGCCGGGCATCCGTCTGCAGGTCGATGCGCACACGGCATCGGGTAGCGCGCCACCGATCCTCAGGCGCACCCCGGAAATCATGCACGGCCTTGGCAATATCCTGCAGAACGCAATGCAATTCGCGACCACCGCCGTTGCCGTCAGTGTCGAAACCGACGCCTATATGATCAAGGTGATTGTCAGCGATGATGGCCCCGGTTTCTTGCCGGGCTTGCTCGGACGCCTAGGTGAGCCGTATTTATCGCAACGCGGCGAAGAACATGAGCATCTGGGTTTGGGTATTTTCATCGCCCAGACGCTTTTGGAACGCACCGGAGCAGAAATCTCTTTCGAGAACGGCATGGTGGGGGCTTTGCAGGGCGCGGCCGTTATGATCATCTGGCCGCGCGCTGCTTTGGCTCTTTAAGGGCGAACCGGCGCCCAAGAAGCGGGCATCAGGCCCGGAGGATATAAAATGCAGGATCCCAGCGTGACCGATCGGCCAACGGCCGGCGTGCCGGATACCAACCGACTTCTGATCGTCGATGACGACGAACCGTTCCGCTTGCGGCTTGCCCGCGCGATGGAGCGCAGGGGCTTCTATGTCGAAACCGCAGGCGGCATCGCCGAGGGGGCTCAGGTTGTGCAGCGTCTGAAGCCGACCCACGCCGTGCTGGACCTGCGCCTTTCGGACGGCAGCGGCCTGGACATCGTCAAAGTGCTGCGCGAGGCGCGGTCCGAGTGCAAGATCGTGATGCTGACCGCCTATGGCAATATCGCGACCGCGGTCGCGGCGGTGAAGGCCGGCGCATTGGATTACCTGTCCAAACCGGCGGATGCCGATGCGGTAGAGGCCGCTTTGCGCGCCGATCCGCTGCGCGCAGGGTTGCCGCCGCCGCCGGAAAATCCGATGCCGGCCGACCGGGTGCGGTGGGAACATATCCAACGCGTATTCGAGCAATGCGGGCGCAACGTCTCCGAAACGGCGCGGCGGCTGAAAATGCACCGCCGGACCCTCCAGCGCATCCTCGCCAAGCACGCTCCCCGCGCCTGAGCCAATCCGTTCATGAATGCGGGCTCCGACCCTAAGCTGAACCTCGCCATCGCCGCCGAGCATATGCTCGACCGCGCGGCGGGCGGCAGTGTGCTGTGTGTTGGCGACCTGATGCTGGACCGGTTCGTCACCGGCAGGGTCGAGCGGATTTCGCCCGAGGCGCCCATCCCGGTGCTGGCGGTGGACCGCGAAACGGTGATGCCGGGCGGCGTCGGCAATGTCGTCTCCAACATCCGTGCCCTGGGCGGCAAGGCCCATGTCATTGCCGTTGTCGGGGAAGACTCCGAGGCGCAGTTTCTTCAAGGCCTGCTTGGTCCCGCCACCGACCTCAGCTTCGTGCGCGACCCCACCCGGCCGACGGCGGTCAAGACCCGCTTCATCGCCGGCGGGCAGCAACTGCTCCGTGCGGACTTCGAACACGAGCGGCCGATCTCGCCCAAGATCGAGGAACAGATCGTCGACGAGATCGAAAAACATCTGCACGGCGCTGCCGTTCTGGTGTTGTCCGACTATGGCAAGGGCGTGTTGACCGACCGGGTCTTGAGCCGCGCGATCGCCGCCGCCAAGGCGCAGGGCATTCCGACCATCGTCGATCCCAAGGGTAACGACTATAGGCGCTATCGTGGCGCCTCGGTCGTGACGCCCAATTTCAAGGAGCTGACCGAGGTTGCCGGGATGATCGGCCCCGGGGACGCCAAGTTGGAGGAGGCGGCGCGCGGGGTTCTGGGAAAATCCGGCATCCTGTCGATGGTGGCGACGCGCGGCGCCGAGGGCTTGTCGGTCATCCGGATGGATGCCGATGCTGTCCATGTGCGCGCCCAGGCGCGCGAAGTGTTCGATGTGTCCGGCGCGGGCGACACGGTCGTCGCCACGCTGGCCCTGGCGCTCGCGACCGGCGCGGAACTGGCAGCCGGGGCGATGCTCGCCAATCTGGCTGCATCGATTGTCGTCGGCAAGGTCGGCACCGCGTCCGTGTCGGCGGAGGAACTGCGCGGTGCGGCCGATGAGGCGGCGGGCGGCGGCAAACTGAAAACGATGCATTCGCTCGCCGATCAGGTCGAACGCTGGCGTCGCCGTCACCTGACCATCGGCTTCACCAACGGCTGCTTCGACCTGCTGCATCCCGGGCACCTGTCGTTGATCCGCCAGTCGCGGGCGGCGTGCGACCGGCTGATCGTCGGCATCAACAGCGATGCCTCCGTCAAGCGGCTGAAGGGCCCGACGCGCCCGGTCTCGACAGAACTGGCACGGGCCGAGGTGCTGTCGGCGTTGGCCGATGTCGACGCCGTCGCAATCTTCGACGAGGACACGCCGCTGACCCTGATTGAGGCAATCAAGCCCGACATTCTGATCAAGGGGGCCGATTACACCATCGAACAGATCGTCGGTGCACCCTTCGTCCAATCCTATGGCGGCAAGGTGGTCCGTGCGCAGTTGGAGGCCGGACACTCCACGACGGCGACTATCGCCCGGATGACGACAGCCGATTGACCGACAGGCATACTGTGATTTCGCAAAATCCTGCCTATCTAAAGGCGAACCGGAACGCGGGTCGCGTTCTTCTGAAGGGATGAAACGATGCGTGCTTCGCTTTTCGGTGTCAGGCTGGCCAGTGTCAGGCTTGCGCTTGCCGGCATGTGCCTGGCCGTTGTCTTGTCGGCCTGCGGCGTCAACGACGTGCCGAAGCTCGATGAACAGGTGAAGGCGGACTGGAGCGAGGTGCTGAACCAATATCAGCGTCGCACCGACCTGATCCCCAACCTCGTCGAAACCGTCAAAGGCTATGCGACACAGGAGCAGGATACATTCGTCAAGGTGACCGAGGCGCGGGCCAAGGCGACGCAGATGACCATTCCGTCCGATATCCTGACCAACCCGCAGGCCTTCCATCAATTTGAACAGAACCAGGCGCAGGTATCCGGCGCCTTGGGTCGCCTGCTCGCCGTGTCGGAAAAATATCCCGACCTGAAATCGAACCAGAACTTCCTCGCCCTGCAATCGCAGCTTGAGGGAACGGAAAACCGGATCGCGGTCGCGCGGCGCGATTACATCGTTGCGGTTCAGGCCTATAACGTAAACCTGCGCAGCATCCCCAGCCGCTGGATCGCCGCGATGCTCTATCCCGACGCCAAGGTGAAAGAGACGTTCACGATCTCGCAAGAAGCGCAGGAAGCCCCCAAGGTCAAATTTTGATCAGAACCTTCGCCATCGCATTCGCGCTGCTGATCGCGGCGGCGCCATTGCGCGCGGCCGACGCGCCCAGCTTCCCGCCGCTGACCGGCCGGGTGGTCGACCAAACCGGCATCTTGTCGCCCGAAGCGCAGGATCGGCTGACCGCCGAACTCGCGGCGCATGAGCAGCGGACCGGCCAACAGGTGGTCGTGGCCGTGCTTAAATCGCTGGGCGGCCGCCCGATCGAGGATTACGGCGTCGATCTCGGCCGGGCCTGGGGCATCGGCCAGAAGGGAAAGAACACCGGCGCCATCCTGCTGGTCGCCCCGACCGAGCATAAGGTGCGGATCGAGACCGGATATGGTCTCGAGGGCGATCTGACCGACGCCATCGATTCGACGATCATCAACGGCATCATCGCGCCGCGCTTCCGGCAAGGCGATATGCAGGGCGGCATTATTGACGGCACGGAGCAGATCCTGCGGGTGCTGGGCGACGATCCCGCCGCGGCGCCCCCGCCGCTCGCGCAGCACCAGCATCATCAGCAGGGGCACGGCTCGCCGTTCTCCATCCTGTTCACGTTCCTGATCTTCGGCCTGTTCTTCTGGCTGTCGCGCCGCAGCCGGGGCGGCATGGGCTCGGCCATCCTGCCCCTCATGATGGCCAGCAGCTGGAGCAGCCGGGGCGGCGGATTTGGCGGCGGCGGCGGTTTCGGCGGCGGCGGCGGAGGAGGCGGAGGGTTTTCCGGCGGCGGCGGATCGTTCGGCGGCGGCGGCGCGTCCGGCTCATGGTGATGCAGCCGAAGATCACCGAAAGGGATCGCACTGTGATCTCGGCGGCCGTGGCAAAGGCCGAGACCAGGACGTCGGTTGAAATGCGGCTGGTCCTGGCGCATTCCAGCAGCCATTACGGCGCCTTCGCGCTGATCTATCCGGCTTTGCTGGCGCTGGTCGCGGGCGGCATCGCGTCGGCGATCCTGCCCGGGCTCGATGCTTGGCGTCTATTCCTCGGGCAGGCTGTCCTGTTCCTGGTTGCCGTCGGCGTCCTGCAGTGGCTGCCGCTGCGCTTCGCCCTGATCCCGCATGGGATCAGGCGCAAGGCCGCCTGGCGTCACGCGCGTCTGCATTATGCCAGCATCGGCCTGAAGCAGCCGCATCTCAGAAGCGCGCTTCTGATCTTCTGCTCCCAGGTCGAACGCTCGATCGAAATCCTGGTCGACGACGCCATCGCCGAGAAACTGCCCGAGGCGGTATGGGCGCCGATCGTCGCCGACTTCCAGGCCGCGTTCGCGCACGGCAAGGTGGCCGAAGCCTTTGCCGCCGCCGCCATGGGCTGTGCCGCGATTCTGGAGCCGGTCTTTCCGCCGGTGATCGGCCAGAAAAACGAAATCTCCGATACGCTGGTCGAGCTTTAGTTCACTGGAACCACTGCCGACAGCAGCGGCCCGATCTCTTCGTTCAGCACCAGATCGGCGAACCGGTCCTGCTCGGTCGGTTCGCGGTTGACGATGACCAGCTTTGCGCCATTGCGCTTGGCTTTCAACGGGAAGCCGGCGGCGGGATAGACGACCAGCGACGAGCCCAGCACCAGCAACAGGTCCGCGGCGAGTGCCTCTTCCTCTGCACGGCGCATGACCTCGACGGGCATCGGCTGGCCGAACGACACCGTCGCCACTTTCACCAGTTCGCCGCAGGCACGGCAGGTCGGGATTTCGCCGGTACCCAGGAAATGCTGCTTCAGCACATCCAGCTCGTGACGCAGCCCGCAGGACAGGCACGCGGCATAGCTGGCATTGCCGTGCAGTTCGATAACCTGCGCCGCAGGCACGCCGGAATCCTGGTGCAGGTTGTCGACATTCTGAGTGATCACGGCCGAGACCTTGCCCAAGGCGACCAGTCGGGCGATTGCGCGGTGGCCGGCGTTGGGCGATGCGCCGGTCCAGCCGGCGACACCGGAAAAGGCGCGCTGCCAAGCCTCGCGCCTTTTATCCGGGTCGTTCAGGAATTCTTCGAAATAAATCGGCTTCATCCGGCTCCACACGCCGCCGGGGCTGCGGAAATCCGGAATGCCGGATTCGGTCGAGATGCCGGCGCCGGTGAAGACTACTACGCGCCGTGCGTCGGAAATCAGCCGGGCAAGCGTCTCACGGTCCGACATCGCGGAAGCCTTACAGCGCGGCCTTGCGCCGCTTTTCCCGTTCGATCGCCTCGACGATCATGCGCTTGGCCTCATCTGCGTCGCCCCAGCCATCCAGCTTCACCCACTTGCCGTCTTCCAGGTCCTTGTAGTGCTCGAAGAAATGCTGGATCTGGGCGATCGAGATATCCGGCAGGTCGGTATAATTGTGCACGTCGATATAGCGCTTGGTCAGCTTGGGCGAGGGCACGGCGATGATCTTTTCGTCACCACCGGCATTATCGACCATGCGCAGCACGCCGACCGGGCGGACATTGATGACCGCGCCGGGCACGATCGGGCGGGTGTTGGCGACCAGCACGTCGATCGGATCACCGTCCTCAGACAATGTGTGCGGCACGAAACCGTAATTGCCGGGATAACGCATGGGCGTATGCAGGAACCGGTCGACATAGAGGGTGCCGGCCTCTTTATCCATCTCATACTTGATCGGTTCGCCACCGATCTCGACTTCGATGATGACGTTCACATCCTCGGGCGGGTTGTTGCCGATGGCGATGGCGTCGATACGCATGAAATCTCCGTTTTTGGGGCGCGACTCCCGAGTATGCGCGAAGTGAAGGGCTTCTAGAACCCGATCTTGCCTCGGACAAGAGCCAAACCCATCAGAGCGACAGTGAACATGGCGATTGTGGTCGGTTCCAGCACTGTATCCAATACGGTACCGCCGCGATCAGCAGGTTCGCCTGGGCGAAGCTGGTCAGACAGGTGGTGCTGAACTTGTAGAAGCTTCCGTTAAGTCCGCCGCCGGCGGTCGTCGGGATTGCGCCGACGCCGGCGCCAGGATCGATCGTCACCGCCTGCGCGGCCCCGCACAAACTGAATAGCCAAAACAGGAAAACAACCACCGAAATTCGCAATGTGCACTCCACGGGGAGGCAGGTATCGCAAAATGCGAAAATTCCAGTCATGCCGGCTTCTTGAGACCGGTCATCGCAATGATTGTGCCAAATAACGGATAAAACGGGTGCCCCGATGGTTGCCCGTGTTAGACGGCGATGCGGCGGCGGGCGACCAACGCCAAGCCGCAGAGGCTGGCGCCGAAAAGGACCAGCGAGCCAGGCTCGGGAACCGCGGAACCTGTGCTCGGCAGCGTCGAATAGAGTACGCTGCTCGCGTTCGATCCGGTGGTGGCGCAGTTGTAACCGCTGCGGCCAACGACGCAGGTGCCGTCGGGGGCGATGCCGAAGAACTCGAATCCGGTCGAGCCGCTGTCCTCAAAATATTCCAGCGTGATGGCGTAGAGGCCGGTCTGGGTGAACGTCGCCTGGCCGCCGGCGACTTGATAGCCGTGGTCGCTGTCGTTGTTGATGACTGTCTGGCCGCCGATCGTCATTGACGAGCCGTCGTCTGAACCGATCCCGAAATTATAAGTACCGACCTGGGTGATCGCGATATACCCGGTGAGAGTAATGGCGGAATGGTCGACCGCCGTCACGGTGTTACCCGGCGTGGTGTAGGCAAAATTGCTCACATGGCCGTTCAGCAATGTCGCGAGCGATGACGAGTCGGCGATGCTGGTGTCGGCGCAATTGGGAAAACAGACGGTGGTGGATGTGAACGTCGCGGTCGGGCCGCCCGACGTGCTGATCAGTTGGTTGGCGTTGGACAGGCTGCCGATATTGCTGCTGGAACTGAACTTGTAATAGTTGCCCAGCAGACCCGTACCGGCGCTGAACGGCACCGCGCCCAAATCCTGGCTGGGGTTGATCGTTACGGCACCGGCGGGCACAGAGGCCAGCAACAGGAACGCCGCAAAAAAAATCTGAAATCCACGCATCACGCTCTCCAACGCGGCCTGTGCCGCCAATAGTCTATGACAATACGCAAAGAGCGTGCCATCTGATGTTAACAGGGCGAAATCATGACCTTAACCATCGCCGGCAGATAGGTAATTATGGGCCCTGTAAAGAAACTTGACGCGATAAATCAACCACTTAAAAATGTGTTGATTAGCTTTTGACTTCCGCTTTTGGCGAAACCTTCCAGCGCTGCCGCGAGAGGTTTTTCGCAAGAAACTCGATCAGCACCTCCACGCGCGCCGGCCGCGGCCCGGCCGACGGCATGACCAGGTGCACGCCCGCGTTCGACATCGACCAGTCGGGAATCAACACCTCCAACTGACCCGCCTTGACCGCTTCGCCAACGATGAATTCCGGCAGGACGGCAATGCCCAGACCTGCGACTAACGCCGGGATCATGGCGTCGCCGTTATTGACGCGCAGCGCGCCCGTCGGCCGGACCGAAACTTCCTCACCCGCCGCATTGGTGAAGCGCCACAGGTCGGGCGTCGACAGATAGGCGTAGCGCAGACAGTCATGCTCCGCGAGATGGGACGGATGGGTCGGATGCCCGCGCCGTGCAAGATAAGACGGGGCGGCGACGGTCATGCCTTTCATTGGGCACAGCCGCCGGGCGACCAGCGAGGAATCCGGCATCGCGGCGATGCGTACCGCCAGGTCGAATCCGTCGCCGATCAGATCGACCCGCGCGTCGGAGAAATGCAGGTCGATCGATATGTCGGGATAGGCGGCCAGGAATTCCGGCAGCAGCGGCGCCACCTCGCGCAGGCCGAACGACATCGGGGCCGCCATCCGCACCAGTCCGCGTGGGCTCGCGGTCATCGCCAGCGCCTCGCTCTCCGCAGCTTCGCCGGCCGCCAATATCTCCGTCGCCCGTTCCGCCAGTTGCCGGCCGGCATCGGTCAGAGACAGCCGGCGCGACGTGCGGTTGAACAGCCGCGCGCCCAGCCGTTCCTCGACGCGGGTCACCGCTTTCGACACGGTCGCCTTCGAGAGTGCGAGTTCTGCCGCGGCGGCCGAGAACGATCGCAACTCCACCACCTTGGCGAAGATCGCCAGCCCCTCGAAATCGGGCAGTTTGGACATAGAACCTCGAACGATGGTCAGCCGAGGTTTCTATCTACAGGCTTTTCATCTCACCGTCGCGGAAGGCGATCAACGTCGCCTTCGGCACGGGCGTCCAAGCCTCATCGCTGGTCAGCGGTCGGGTGGCGACGATGGTGACGACGTCGGACGGCGTCGTGTGTTTGGCGAAATCGACCGTCAGGTCGTCATCGACCAAGGTCGCCGCCTTGAACGGCGCCCGGCGCGTCAGCCAAACGAGATTGGTGCTGCGATAGCAATAAAGCGCCCTGCCGTTGCTGAGCAGCATATTGAACACGCCGCGAGCGTTCAGCGCGTCGGCCATCTCCGCGATTGCCGCTTGCAACGTACGGTCTGTCGGCGGCTTCGCCCAGCGGTCACGCAGTTTCCCCAACAGCCAGCAAAACGCATATTCGCTGTCCGTGCCGCCGATTGGGCGATAGTGGCTGAGCGGCAGCGCCTTGGCCCCGGTCAGTTGCCCATTATGGGCGAAGACCCAGTTCTGCCCCCATAATTCACGGGAAAACGGGTGGGTGTTTTCCAGTGCCACCTTGCCGCGATTTGCGCGCCTGATGTGGGAGATGACGATTTCGCTCTTGATCGAATGGCCGCTCAGGAAGTCGGCGATCGGCGACTGCGCGCTGGGCGCCGGATCGTGGAAGGTGCGGCAGCCTTTGCCGTTATAAAAGGCGATGCCCCACCCGTCCTTATGCGGCCCGGTCTTGCCGCCGCGCCGGATCAAACCGGCGAAGCTGAAGCAGATATCGGTCGGCACGCTTGCGCTCATGCCCAGCAGTTCACACATCGGCGGCTATAACCCTCATCAATGTCCTTCCCCGCCACTTTGGCGTCCCAAGCCGCGGGATGCTATATTGCGCAGTGATTTGGCGGCACAGCACGCCATCTGGATAACTCATGACTCAAGCCAAGAACATATTCTCCTACCGCAAGTTTTGGGCGGAGCGGTTCGGACCCGCGCCCTTCCTGCCGATGACCCGCGCAGAGATGGACGCGCTCGGCTGGGACAGTTGCGACATCATCCTGGTGACCGGGGACGCCTATATCGATCATCCCAGCTTCGGCATGGCGATCATAGGGCGCCTGCTGGAATCGCAAGGCTTCCGCGTCGGCATCATCGCCCAGCCGGACTGGACCAGCGCGGAGGCGTTCAAGGCTTTGGGCAAGCCCAACCTGTTCTTCGGCGTCACCGCCGGGAACATGGATTCGATGGTGAATCACTACACCTCGGATCGCCGGATGCGGCGAGACGACAGCTATACGCCGGACGGCGTTGCGGGTAAGCGGCCGGACCGCGCTGTCATCGTCTATTCGCAGCGTTGCCGCGAGGCCTATCGCGACGCGCCGATCATGATCGGCGGCATCGAGGCATCGCTCCGCCGAATCGCGCAGTTCGACCACTGGTCGGAGAAGGTCCGACGCTCGATCCTGGTCGACAGCAAGGCGGACATCCTGCTTTACGGTAATGCCGAGCGCGCCCTGGTCGAGGTCGCGCACCGCGCCGCCAAGGGCGAGAAGCTCAAGGATATGCGCGATGTGCGTGGCACCTCCTTTCTGCTGGATGCGGTGCCCGAAGGCTGGACCGTGCTGTCGCCCGACCTGGTCGACGAGAAGGCCGAGGTTCTGGAGGAAGAAGCCGAGCCCGACGAGGCGGCGGTCGCGGAGGCTTCGACCGAGCGGGCCAAGACGGCGCTGGGGACCACGGTCGTCCGCCTCCCGGCCTATGAGCGGGTCAATGACGACAAGGTGCTTTATGCCCATGCATCACGGATTCTCCATCAGGAGAGCAATCCCGGGAACGCCCGGCCGCTGGTCCAGCGCCACGCCAACAAGGAAGTGTGGCTGACCGCCCCGCCGATCCCGCTGACGACGCCGGAGATGGACGGCATCTACGACCTGCCCTATGCTCGCGCGCCGCACCCGTCATATGGCGAGGCGAAAATCCCGGCCTGGGACATGATCCGTTTCTCGGTCAACATCATGCGCGGATGCTTCGGCGGCTGCAGCTTCTGTTCGATCACCGAGCATGAGGGCCGGATCATCCAGAACCGGTCGGAAGAGTCGATCCTGCGTGAGATCGCGGACATCCGCGACAAGGTTCCCGGCTTCACCGGCATCATCTCAGACCTCGGCGGCCCGACCGCCAACATGTACCGCCTGGCCTGCAAGAGTAAGGAGATCGAGACGGTCTGCCGCCGCCCGTCCTGCGTCTTCCCCGATGTCTGCAAGAACCTGAACACCGACCACACGTCGCTGATCGGCCTGTATCGCAAGGCGCGGGCGATCCCGGGCGTGAAGAAAATCCACATCGCCTCGGGCCTGCGTTACGACCTGGCGATCAAGAGCCCGGAATATGTGAAGGAATTGGCGACCCATCATGTCGGCGGATACCTGAAGATCGCGCCGGAGCACACGGAAAGCGGCCCGCTCGACAAGATGATGAAGCCCGGCATGGGCGCTTACGACAAGTTCAAGGAGATGTTCGACCGCTATTCGAAAGAGGCGGGCAAGGAACAATATCTGATCCCGTACTTCATCGCCGCCCATCCGGGCACAACCGACGAAGATATGATGAACCTGGCGCTGTGGCTGAAAAAGAACCGCTTCCGCGCCGACCAGGTGCAAACCTTCCTGCCGTCGCCGATGGCCCCGGCCTCGACCATGTATCACACCGAACTGAACCCGCTTAAGCCCATCCGCCGCGTGGGCGGGGAAGCGGTGTTCTCCGCGAAGGGCCTGCGCCAGCGCCGCTTGCATAAGGCGTTCCTGCGTTATCACGACCCCGAAAACTGGCCGCTGCTGCGCGACG
This sequence comes from Alphaproteobacteria bacterium, assembly GCA_965276835.1. GTDB lineage: Bacteria > Pseudomonadota > Alphaproteobacteria > BOG-932 > Roseiterribacteraceae > BOG-932. Next base: position 2,858,457 of record OZ255631.1, on the reverse strand, counting down.
CGCTCCGCTCCATGGGCCGCGGCGATCTGATCGGCCCGGCCAAGCATCAGTTGATCCCGATGGGACAGCCCGCCGGCACCGGCATGGGCGGCGGCGAGGGGCTGCGTTCAGGCCGCAAGCACCGGCCGCAACGGTTCATGACGCAGCATACGCGGCCGGCGCGATAATCTATTGAATGTCTCCTGTAACGCGTTACCTTGGTAACGCGTTACATTTATGGAGGCGAATATGACGGCCCCAGCGGAAAGAATGAAGGCAATGCGCGCGCGCCGGCGAACAGGCGGGCTTCGCGAAGTTCGACTGGTTTTACCGGACGCGCGATCCGAGACAATCCGACGGCGCATATTCAACCAAGTGGCACATCTGAGCGCAGCGGGTGAGCGACAGGCGCTGGACTGGATCGAGGCTGTTTCCGAATTCGATAACGATGCGGCGCGGTGACGTTGTAACCGTCGCGGCGGCCGGAGCTTATGGCAAGCCGTGTCCTGCCATCATCGTACAGACCGACGCTTTTCCTGAAAACCACCCATCGGTCGTGGTGTGCCAGATGACGTCCGAAATCTTCGATGCACCTGATTTTCGCGTGCTTATCGAGCCTAGTAGCGAGAATGGTTTGCGGACGCGCTCACAGATTATGGCTGACAAACCAGTTACGATCCGTCGTGAGCGGGTCGGGCAACTGGTCGGTCGTTTGGGCGCAGATGATATGGCACGCTTAAATGTGGCTTTGGCCTTTGTGTTGGGCTTAGCGGATTAAAGCTCTTTAGAAACCAGCCATGGATGTAAAGCTCCTTCGAGCCCCCTTTATGGCCTGCTGCATATAAATATGAATAGTGCATCTAACAAAGATAGCTCAATCGAAATTGATCTTGGTGAGGCATGCCCGTGTGAGCGAAGAGCCATTTTTGAAGAAAATTTACCCTTGCTACGGAAATTTTTGAAGCGGACTAAGATTGTCAGGCGTCGGCAGGCCGTGTTGATCGTATTCGATGATCTCCGCCACCGCGCAATCATCCAGCACCGGAAGGTCTGCGCATCGCAGACGGATGCCGACCAAATCGTCGTGCAAGGCAGATTTCGTGGAGAGACTGGCGATCCGGTGCAGCCGCTCTTCGAGCGCTACGCGGATCGCGGTCGTGATGTTTTTCCCGGTTTGCCGAGCAAGATCGCGGGCGAGGCGTTCGGTTTCGGGATTTTTGATGTTGTGCGGCATGTCGCACCTTCTCGCTGACGAAGCAAGTATACTCCATATTTCGGTCAACGGTTGGCATCCGCGCGCTAGGGCGCTATCAACCGCGCCTCAGCTTTGTCTCGCCCCAAAGGCCAGCCCCATGACCGATACCTTCACCTTCCCCGATCGTCTCTCGACCGATCCAAAGAGCCCGTTCTACGACGAGGCCCTGTTGGCGAAGGGCGTGCGCATCCTGTTCAACGGGACCGAGAAGACCAATGTCGAGGAATATTGCCTCAGCGAAGGCTGGGTCAGGCTGGCGGTCGGCAAGACCATGGACCGGTTCGGCAAGCCGATGACGGTCAAGCTGAAAGGCAAGGTCGAGCCGTTCTTCGGCGAAGAGGAAGCCGAGACGCCCGCCTGATAGGCTTCTCTGCCAAGCACTCTTAGTCGGAAACGGGTTGGCGAACGCCGCCCGCCAAGGTTATGGTGCCGCTCGTACACGGTGTTCAAGCAAGAGCGCCGGACGGGAGGAGGCCATCATGGCAAAAGGGTTAGTGCTCGATCCGACAACCGCGCGGGCTGACGATATCACGTCCCCCGGGCCCGATGCCGGGCCGCTTAACGGCAAGGTGATCGGCATTCGTGTCGACCAGATGTGGCGTGCCTGGGACTGGATCAGCGAGATCTGGGCCGAGGAGTTCAAGAAGGCCGGTGCCGCCGACGTGAAGTTCTGGCGCTCCTGCGGCCGGTCGGGCGAAGAGGGCGAGCGGATGGCTGCGGGGCTCAAGGCCTTCCTGGCCGAGATCGACATCGCCGTTGTCGGTCTTGCCAATTGCGGCTCCTGTACCGGCTGGACCGTCCATGATTCGCTGCAGGCCGCTGCCGCCGGCAAGCCGACAGTCGCCGTCGCCACCGCCAATTTCGAGGAATTCGCCAAGACCATCGCCAAACGCGGCGGACGGTCGGGACTGCGCGTTCATGTGCTGCCTTACCCGCTGAACGAGAAATTCCGCGAGCAGGTCGATCCCGTCGCACATGCACACTTTGCCAAGCTGCTGGTTACCATGGGTGCGGATGTCGAACGGAAGCAGGCCGCGGCATGAGCATCGTTACGATTGCGCCCAGCCACGCCAAGGTTAAGGCGCCGCCGAAACAGCTCGTCAGCCGCGATTGCGGACCGGACGGTTGCGAGATCGACTGGCTGGCCAGCACGCGGCACGAGGCCGAACTGGATGTCGTCGGTTTTACCCAGTTCGCCATGGAGCAGGGCTGGGGCGACGGCCTGCCGCTGATCCCGCCGACCGATGCGCGCGTGCGCGGCTTCCTCGCCGCCAACAACCGCTATCCGGACGAGGTGATCGCCCATCTGCCGCCAATGCGGGCCGAATGCACGGTCGAGAAGATCGTCATCAACGCCGTGATGGCGGGCGCGCCGCCGGAATCCTTGCCGCTGCTGATCGCTGCGGTGGAGGCGGTGGCCGAGCCCGATTTCGAGCTCTATGGCATGAACGCGACCACCGCGTCGGTCGCTCCCGCGATGTTCATCAACGGGCCGATCCGCAACACGCTGGGCATTCCGTACAAGCACGGCTGCTTCGGCGGCGCCGCCAGTTCGGCGGCGGCCATCGGCCGGGCGCTGCGGCTCATCATGCGCAATGTCGCCGGACAGGTTGTCGGCGTCACCTCGCAAAGCACCTTCGGGTCGCCGGCGCGGATTTCCAGCCTGTGTGTGGCCGAGTGGGAAGAACGGTCGCCGTGGGCGCCGTTGGCCGAACGCCGCGCCGGGATCAAGGGCAATGCGGTGACGACCTTTGGCGGCATGGGCACGATGAACATCCTCGACACGACATCGCAAACGCCTACCGAATTCCTGGAGATGATCGGCCGATCCGCCGCCTATGTCGGCACCAACGGGTTTTCGCCGGCCGTGCCGTTCTGCGAGGTGTTGGTCGCGATCAACCCGATCTGCGCCGAGATCATCGGCAAGGGCATGCCCAATATCGAGGACGTGCAGGAAGTGCTGTGGAAAAATGCCAGTCTGTCCAAGGACTGGTTCACGCCCAAGCATCTGGAACAGCTGGAAGACCAGGAGCGTGTCCGTGCCGATGGCCGGGTCTATCTCACGCCGGAACCCAAGGACGTTGTCGTCATGGTCTGCGGCGGCACCGGCGGCCTGCACGCCGCCGTGGTCCACAGCTTCGGAACCTCGATCACCCAGACCGTCGCGATCGTTTAGTCGACGATGCTTTATGCTTTCATGAGCACCTCCCCCCTTGAGGGGGAGGTCGGCGCGAAGCGCCCACCCGTCGACGCAAAGCGTCGCCGACCTCCCCCTCAAGGGGGGAGGCGACTATGAGCATTTCCGCAGAAATCTCCCCAGCCGCCCCAACCGCGCCGGCACGGCAATACAGCGCGCTCCAGGCCTGGGGCGTCGTGCTGTTCCTGATGGTGCTGCTGACCTCCAGCTTCATCGACCGCTCGATCCTGTCGTTGCTGGTCAAGCCGATCCGTGCCGATCTGAACCTGACCGACACCGAATTCAGCTATCTGACCGGCCTGGCTTTCGTTGTGCTCTATACCTTTACCGGCATCCCGCTGGGCTGGCTCGCCGACCGCATGAGCCGGCGTGGACTGATCGCCGGGGGCGTCGCCGTCTGGTCGATCATGACCGCGAGTTGCGGGTTGGCGAACAGTTTCTGGCGGCTGTTCTTCTCGCGCGTCGGCGTCGGCGTGGGGGAGGCGACATTATCGCCCTGTTCCTATTCGTTGATCGCCGACCTGTTCCCGCCCGAACGCCGCGCCCGTCCGCTGTCGGTGTTTACCTTGGGCATCCCGATCGGATCCGGGCTCGCGGTGATGATCGGCGGATCGGTCATTGCGGCGATTACGGCAGTTGGCCCAGTCGATTTGCCGTTGGCCGGCGTTACCAAACCTTGGCAGTCGGTCTTCCTGATCATCGGGTTGCCGGGCCTGATCCTGGCTTTGCTGACCCTGATCATCGTGCCGGAGCCCAAGAACCGCCGTGTTGCGACGGCGGAGGAACAGCCCAGCTTCGGCGCGGTGGTCGCCTATATGTGGAGCCATCTCGGTGTCTACAGCACGCTGGCGCTCAGCCTCGGCTGTTTCGCGATCTATGGCTATGGCGGCAACCAGTGGTTCCCGACCTATCTGATGCGCGTCCACGGCTTCGCGGTCGGTGAGGCCGGGCTGTTTTTCGGCACGTCCGTGATGGTTATGGGGATTCTCGGCAGTGTCTTCGCCGGCTGGATCGGCGATCGGCTGACGCAGAAGGGACGATTGGACGTGCTGTCGGCGACCGGCATTCCGTACGCGATCGGTATGGTCGCAACAGGCTCGCTCGGCACGATCTGCACGATACCATGGCTGTCGCTTGCCTTGGTTTCGCTTTCCGGTTTCTTCTCGTTGACGTGGGCCGGCGTGAACATCGCGGTGCTGCAGACCGTGACCCCGGTGCGCATGCGCGGGCAGGTGTCCGCGACCTATCTGTTCTTCACCAACATGATCGGACTAGGCATCGGACCCACGGCGATCGCCGCCTCGACCGACCATATCTTTCATCGCGACAGCGCTGTCGGCTGGTCGATCTCGCTCGTTGGGACCGCCTCGATGGTCGTGGCTATCCTGATCCTATGGCTCGGCCGCCGCGCCATTGAGAGGCGGCTGATGGCGGTCAGTGTGCAGGGTGCCTGAGGTTATCCCTTCGCCAGGACTGCCATTTCGCCGATCGTCACCAGCCAACGCACATCGCGCCGCACGATGCGCCAGCCCTCGGGCCGGCGCTCCCATTGGTCGATATATTCGCCGTTCGAATCCAGGAATAGATGTTCCTTGCCGTCCTTGCCCTGGTGGCGGGCCTGGACATAGGCATTGCTGGTAGCCTTATCGCCATTCACGACGATCACAATGCTGCCCAGCAGATGTTGCGACGGTCCGCAGCCCCCGAGGTAGCGCCGGAACTGATCCGTCATCGCCGCGATGCCCGACTGCTCCCCTCCGTCGCTGTAGTCGAACGTCACATCATCCGCGAACACCTCATGCACCGAGTCCCATTCGCGCCCGTCCAGAATGCGCGCGAACCGGTTCAGCCCATGCATGACCGCGCGTTCGTCCAATAGCGTTTGCAAGTCCATTTGAGTTCCCCGGTTGCGACCCCGGCCCGCGTTGCACGGGCGATGGCGGTCGGATAGCATCGTTATTATATAACCGGCGGTTTCCCGCGCCTTTCGGCGTACGGGAATCGGCCCTAGCTATAAAATCAGGAAATCGCCCGTCGTGGTATCGCTTACGCAGGCCCGCGCCGTCAGGATCGGCCTGTTACTTATCATTCTCCTTTTATCCGGCCATGCCGTTGCCGCGCCGCTGCGCGTGGTGGCCGCGGAGAATATCTATGGCGATATCGCCGCCCAGATCGGCGGCGATGCGGTGTCGGTGACGAGCGTGCTCAATAATCCGGCCCAGGATCCGCATGAGTTCGAGGCCTCGGCGTCGGTTGCCCGTGCGGTCGCCGATGCCGATCTGGTGATCTATAACGGCGCGAACTATGACCCGTGGATGGCGAAGCTGCTGGCGGCGTCGAAAAACTACAGGCGCAAGGTCATCGTGGTTTCTGAACTGAACCAGCTGCCGATCGGCGACAATCCGCATCTCTGGTACGAGTGGGCTATCGTTCTGGCGGTGGCCGACGCCGTCGCGATCGATTTGGCAAACGCCGACGCTTCGGACGCCGACGGCTATAAATTGCGGACAAAGACGTTGCATGACGCCATGACGCCGATCGCTGAGAAGGCTGCGGCGATGCGGAGGAAATATGACGGCACAGCGATAACGGCGACCGAGCCGGTCTTCGACCTCATGGCGTGGCATATCGGGCTGGAAATCCGCAATGTCGCCTTTGCACGCGCCGTCATGAATGGAACGGAACCCAGCGCCCGCGACGTTGCCGCGTTCGAGGACGATCTCAAGAACCATCGCGTCAAGGCGCTGCTCTACAACACGCAATCCGGCGGCGAGCTTTCGCAGCGGATGAAGGCGATTGCCGAGGCGGAAAAGATACCGGTCGTCGGGATCAGCGAGACCGAACCGCCGGGCGTCCATTACCAGGACTGGATGCTGGCGCAGCTGGATATTCTCGACGCCGCTTTGTCCGGGGCGCCGCAATGACGGCCCTTGCGCTTGACGGAGTGACCGTCGCGCTCGGCGGCAGGACCATCCTGTCCGACGTGTCGCTCGCGATCCTGGAGGGCGAGTTCATCGGCATGCTGGGGGCGAACGGCGCCGGCAAGACGACGTTGATGCGCGCCATCCTCGGGCTGGTTCCACTGATTGCCGGCAGCATCGCCGTGGCGGGCGATCCCGCCCGGCGCGGCAACCCCGCCATCGGCTACATGCCCCAGGCGGGCAGTGCGCCGCCGGCCGTGCGGCTTAGCGGGCGCGACTTCGTGGTCAGCGCCGCCAACGGCCATCGCTGGGGCAATCCGTTGCCGGCGAAGGCCGATTACCGCGATGCGGACCGCGCGCTCGAACTGGTCGGCGCCACGGCCCTGGCGAAACGTCCGCTGGCCGACCTGTCCGGCGGCGAGCGGCAGCGTCTGCTGTTGGCGCAGGCCTTGCTCGGCCAACCGAATATCCTCCTGCTCGACGAACCGCTGATCAGCCTGGACCCCAGCCGTCAAAGCGCGGTGATCGACCTTGTCCGCTCATTGCAGCGTGAGCTCGGCATCACCGTGCTGTTCAGCGCCCATGAGCTGAACCCGCTGCTGGGCGCACTCGACCGCGTTCTCTATCTCGGCAACCGGCAGGCCGCGCTGGGTTCGGTCGATGACGTGATCACCGGTCCGGTCCTTTCCCGCCTTTACGGTTCGCCGATCGAGGTGGTGCGGGTGACGGGGCGGATTTTCGTGATGTCCGGCCAGCATGAGGTCGAACGCGGCGATCATCTGCACGATCATGCGCACGGTCACGATCATGGGCATCACCACCATGCTTGATTACGAATTCGTTCGAAACGCGCTTGCGGCAGGCGGAGCTGTGGCGATTGTTGCCGGCATCGTCGGGTTCTTCCTGGTGATGCGCGGGCAGACCTTCGCCGGCCATGCGCTGTCGCATGTCGGCTTTGCCGGGGCCACCGGGGCGGTGCTGGTCGGGATCTCGCCCTTCTGGGGCCTGATGGCGATGACCTTCGCCGCCGGCATTGCCATGGGGCTGCTCGGCGACCGGGTCAGCGGCCGCGATGTCGCCATCGGCATGGTCCTGTCGCTGGCGCTGGGCCTCGGCCTGCTGTTCCTGCATTTCTACACATCGTTCGCCACCCAGGCGACCGCGCTGCTGTTCGGCAATGTCTTCGGCGTCGACCGCGCGACGGTCTACACGTTGGCGATCCTGGGCGTCGTCTGTATCGCCGCCATTGCCGTCATTGCCCGGCCGCTGCTGTTTGTGACCTTGCAGCCTGAACTGGCTGAGGCGCGGGGTGTGTCGCCCCGTCTATTGTCCGTCCTGTTCATGGCGATCGTCGCGGTTGCGGTGGCCGAGGCGGCGCAGATCGTCGGCGTTCTGCTGGTTTTCACTCTGATGGTTGGTCCGGCGGCGGCGGCGCAGCGTGTCACCACCGGTGTCGCCGGCGGCATCATGCTGACCGTCGTTTTGGCGCTGGCTGAAACTTGGGCGGGCATCACGCTCGCTTATTACAGCGACTGGCCGACCAGTTTCTGGATCGCCGCACTCAGCGGCTTGGCCTATTTCGCCAGCCTGTTTCCCGGATCGCTGTCTCGCGGCACGGCCTGACCCCACCATCTTTGCAGATATTGCAAAGATGGTGGTTGTCTCTTACCGCTTATCGCATCGCGCCCACTGGTATATGGGTGGCGGACCAAGCGCCTGAGTTGCGCCGATGTGGGAAGGGAATTCCAAGATGAAGTTTGGCTTGTTCTATGAACACCAGGTGCCGACACCCTGGGAAGAAGGTTCGGAGCTGCGCGTTTACCAGGAAGCGCTGGATCAGGTCGAATTGGCCGACAAGCTTGGTATTGAATATGTCTGGGAGGTCGAGCACCACTTCCTGGAGGAATATTCCCACTCTTCCGCGCCCGAGGTTTTCCTCGCCGCCTGCTCGCAGCGCACCAAGAACATCCGCCTGGGTCACGGCGTCATGCTGATGTCGCCGAATTATAACCACCCGGCCCGCGCCGCAGAGCGCATCGCCGCGTTGGACCTGGTATCCAAGGGCCGCGTCGAATGGGGCACCGGCGAATCCGCCTCGGCGCTGGAGATGGAAGGGTTCATGCAGAACCCGGACAACAAGACGGCATTGTGGGCCGAAGGCGCCGAACAGGCCGCCAACATGCTGGCGATGACGCCCTATCCAGGCTTCAAGGGCCAGTATTTTTCGATGCCCACCCGCAATATCGTGCCCAAGCCGGTGCAGAAGCCGCACCCGCCGATGTGGCTGGCCTGCTCGCGCCGCGAATCGATCCACCGCGCCGCCCGCATGGGCCTGGGCGCGTTGGCCTTCGCCTTCGTCGAGCCGGAACAGGCGGGTCATTGGGTCCAGGAATATTACGACATCATCAAGTCCGACCAGTGCGTGCCGATCTCGCACACGGTCAACCCGAACATCGCCATCGTCAGCGCCATGTCGGTGCATCATGACGAGCAGGAAGCGATCAACCGCGGCCGCGAGGGTTTCAAGTTCTTTGGTTACTCGCTGGGTTATGTCGCCTCCTACGGCGAGCACTATCCCGGCCGCTCCGAGGTCTGGAAGAAATTCAAGGAGGTCGAGGCGACCATTCCGGAGAATTCCGGCCATGGCGGCATCGGCACCCCCGCCCAGGTGCGCGAGCAATTCGAGCGCTATGAGCGGATCGGCATGGACCAGATCATCTTCGTCCAGCAGGTCGGCAACAACAAGCACGCGCATATCTGCGAATCGTTGGAACTGTTCGCCAAGGAACTGGCGCCGGAGTTCAAGGCGCGCGACGAAATCCGCCAGAAGAAGAAGGCCGAGGAACTCGCGCCCTATATCGAGGCGGCGTTCAAGCGCAAGAAATACATGAAGCCGCTGGCAGACGGCGACATCCCGCTGGTCGAATCCTACGGCCGGCGCAAGAACACCGACATTTCCGTCTCCAAGGCGGAAGTGCTCGGCGAACGTGGCGGCGGCTTCTCGATTCCGTCTTTCGATCCGCACGCCAAGAAGACCGAGATGGACATCGGCGGCCAGAAGGTCGTCGATCCCCACGCGAAGGTTTAAAGCCCTCTCCCGCTTCGCGGGCGAGGGGATTTTCTTGCCGTTCTTGCCTATTCGCTCCTAACTTGCTTTGCAGAAAGCGAAGAGGTGGCGGTGGATTCGACTGAGGGCATGCGCATTTTCACGCGCGTCGTCCGGGCGGGCAGCCTTTCGGCGGCCGGCCGCGCCATGGGGCTGTCCTCCGCCTCCGTATCGCGCAAGATCAGCGCCCTGGAGGAAAGCACAGGCGCACGGTTGCTCAATCGCACCAGCCGCAAGCTGGCGTTGACCCAGGTGGGCGAGCTCTATTACGAAAAAGCCTGCCAGATCCTCGATCACATCGACGCACTGTCGGATGCGATCTCCGCCCATCAGGGCACGCCGTCCGGGCTGCTCAGTGTTCATACGCGGGTCAGCATCGGCAGCGAGTTTTTGACCGACGCGCTGCCGGGATTCCTCAGGCTCTACCCCAACATCAAGCTGCGGCTTTGGCTGACCGAAGAGCCGCGCGATATTCTGGACAGCAAGATCGACGTCTCGATCCGGATCGGCGTGCCCGACGATCCGTCGCTGATGATCCGCCGCCTGTCGCCCGGCATGGAGCGTGTGCTGTTCGCCTCCGCCGCCTATCTGCGCGACCACCCGCCGATCCGCCATCCGCAGGACCTGCTGCTGCACAACTGCCTGTCGATCCCGCAGGAAGGCGACATGGAGGGCGGGCAGGCGAGCTGGTTCTATCGCGATACGTCCGGTGTCCACGAACTTCGGGTCAGCGGCAGCCTGCAGGTCAACGACGTGCCGATGATCCGCAAGGCGGCGCTGGAGGGCGTCGGGATTGCGCTGCTGCCGGTGTGGCTGATCTCGGAGGAACTCGGCATGGGCCGGATCAAGCGCATCCTGCCGGAATGTGAACTGACCCCAACCAGTTTCGACGCCAGCGTCTATGCCGTGTTCCCCCGCACGCCCCAAATGTCGCCCAAGGTTCGCGTCTTTATCGATTTCCTGGTCGAAACCTTCGGCAAGCGCGCGCCGGACTTGGCCCGCATGGCGCGCGAAGTGCGCAGCGACGCGCGCAAGCCCGCCGACGACGATGTCGACATGACCTTCTAGCTGTCCGCGCCGAACGATCGAATATTGAAGCAGCGGCGATAAGCTGGTCTGTTGGCGGCCGAACCTTCGCGCCTCACAAGCAGGACCTTCGATGACAACGTCTCCCGCCTTGCCGCTTTTCTATCAACGTCCGCGTCCGCTGCGGGCGGATTCCGACAAGGCGTTGTCGCTCTCCGCGGTTCCCAATTTCGACTTTGCCGCGAACGCCAACGTCGTGCCGATGATCGCGGCGGAGATGGCGGTCGCTTGCCGCTTTTTCCCGATCCTGTTCACCAGCACAGACATACCCCAGCCCGTCGCGCTGCTGGGCCTCAGGACCGGCGAAAACCTGTTCGTCGGTGCTGACGGCATATGGGCCAACGGATTCTATATCCCCGCCTATGTCCGCCGCTATCCCTTCATCTTCATGGAAAGCGAAGACAAGTCGGAATACACGCTGTGCATCGACGAGGCTGCGTCGATCATCGCCAAGGGGCGGAAGAATCCTGTGTTCGACAAGGACGGCGCCCCGACCGAGGTGACCAAGACGGCGCTGGCGTTCTGTCGCGATTACCAAGCCCATCATGGATTTACGGCACAGTTCATCGACGCGTTGGTCAAGGCCGACCTGCTGGTCGATCACCGCGCCGATGTGACCCTTGCCAGCGGTGAGAAGATCGGCCTGACCGGCTTCAAGATCATCGACGAAACCAAGTTCAACGCGTTGCCCGATGCGGAATTCCTGAACTGGCGCAAACAAGGTTGGATCACCCCGGTTATCTGCCATTTCATTTCAACCGGAAACTGGCAGACATTGGTCGAGCGGACGGCGATGCGGGCCGCGAACTAATCGAGACGAGGGGAAGCAGATGGGAATGCTGGACGGGAAAGTCGCGCTGATCACCGGTGCGGGCCAAGGCGTGGGTCGCGGCATCGCGCTGGCGATGGCAAGGGAAGGCGCGGCGATCGCGGTGTCTGGCCGCACCGAAAGCAAGCTGCACGCAGTGTGTGATGAGATCGCCGCGGTCGGCGCCCGCGCCGTACCGATACCAGGCGACGTCAAGAACCCGGCCGACGTGATGCGCACCGTGGACGCCACGGTGTCCGCCTTCGGCGGCATCGACATCCTGGTCAACAATGCGCAGGAAGTGCCGCTGGGCCGCCTGCTCGAAGCCAATGTCGACGACTATCAGACCGGTTTCGATTCCGGCCCGATTGCGACGCTCCGCTTCATGCAAGCCTGCTATCCCCACCTGAAGGCGCGGGGCGGTGGGTCGATCGTCAATCTCGTCACCGCCGCGGCGGTGCGTTGGGATATGGCCGGCTACGGCATGCACGGGTCGGTCAAGCAGGCGATCCGGTCCTTGACCCGCGCGGCGGCGGCCGAGTGGGGGCCCGACAATATCCGAACCAACAATATCGCGCCCGAGGCTCTGTCGCCCAGCTTCGCGGACTGGATGAAGGCCGACCCGGAAACCACCGCCGCTTTCGTGAAGACGATCCCGCTCGGCCGGGTCGGCGACTGCGAGCAGGATATCGGCCGTTTCGTCGCGCTGCTGTGCAGTCCCGGTGCGGCCTATGTCTCGGGCGCCACGATCCCGGTCGATGGTGGCCAGGCCAATTTCGATTAACGGGCGCTGCCGGTCATTCTCCTCGCTCTACCCATACCATCATGCCCGGACTTGATCCGGGCATCCACGTCATATTGCACGGGCGGAACCGCGTGGATGGCCGGGTCAAGCCCGGCCATGACGGTTGAGGGGGTTATCGAACTGCGACGATTGCCCGGCTGAGCTCGTAGCCAACGGTTAACGTGTTCCACTGCAACTTGGGTTCGCGTTTCAAATGCAGGCCTGGAAGCGTGAACAACCGGTGCAGGAAAATCGCGGTCTCCTGCATCGCGACCGCGGACCCCGGGCATTTGTGATTGCCGTCGCCGAAGCTCATCGAGCCGACCGAGCTTTTTTCCAGCTCCTCGGCCCGGTTGGGCCGCAACTGGTGGGGGCAGACGCCGGCAGCGATTTGGTCGGCATTAGCTGCGCGGACGTCCATGTCGATCAGCGTGCCTTCCGGAATAGTCGTGACCTTGCCGTTCTCGTCTTCGATCTCCAGGTCGCGGGTTGCCCGGCGATAGAGCGCTCCGACGATCGGTTCAAGCCGCAGGATTTCATCCAGGATGGTAATGCGCTCGGCTTCGTCGCCGGCCGTGAAGCGGGCGCGCAGCTCGTCACGCTCCAGCAGGTGCCAGGCGGCCATGACGATAAATTCCTTGGTCGTCACCATGCCGGCGGCGCCATAGGTGATGCATTCGGTCAAGATCTCGCGATTGCTGTAACCCTGGTCGATCAGGTGCGAGATCAGATCCTCCTTCCGGGTCCGCTTTCGCGCGTTGATCGCCGGCCGGACATCCATCCAGTAAAACGCCAGCGCCCCGAAACTGTTGACGAAAGAGTCGTAAATCTTTCGCAACCGGGTGGTTTTCTTGACGATGCCGCTCGCGAAAAATCGATTGAGCCGCCGCGACATGCCGGTTAGCGAACTGTTGGTCAAGCCGATGATATCCGCCGCAACGGCAACCGCCATTTCCATGCTCAATTCGGCAAGATCGGCGCTGCCTTTCTTTTGCAGGCGCGCCATCAGCCCGTCGCTCAACCGGTTCATCATCTCGCGATAGCGGCTGGTGACAACGCGCGGCGCGAAGAACCGGGCGGTGGCGGCGCGCTGCTTTTGGTGGACCTCGCCCTCCTGGAACAGGACCGGCGTGCTTCCTTTGGCGCTTGCCTTCATCACAAGATCGGCCAGGAATCCGGCCTGCCGCGTCGCACCGCTGCGTAGAATCTTGCGCGTCAGGGCGAAACTTTCGATCTTGACCCCGCCATTCGCCAGCCTGCGCACGCGCTCCTCGCTCGCCGCCGCGGCGGCGGCGGACTTCCGGTCGTCGATGTCCGCATGATACGGGCAGGTGCCGGCTGGGCTGATCGCGTGCGCTGCTTGGGTCATCGTTAACCGCCAGTTATGATCCACTATGGATCATAACTATGGAGTGGCGGAAAAGGTTTCAAGTGTGCAAATGTCGCGGAGAACAAAGAAAGAGTCGAAATGACCGATCCACGAGTGACGAAAACCCGCGCGGCTCTGGCAGAGGCTGTGCTTGCGCTTGCATCGGAAAAGCCGTTCGCCGATGTGACAATCACCGAAATCGCAGCCCGCGCCGGCGTCGGCTATGCCAGTTTTTTTCGCCATTTCAAGGACAAGGACGCTCTGCTGACCGAGGTCGCGGACCAGATGGTCACCGATCTTTTGGCTATCATCATGCCGGCGATGATCGATGAGGATACGCTGGCAACATCCGTCGCTATCTGCCGCTATGTCGATGAACATCGCCTGCTGACGCGCGCCTTGCTGGCCGGCGGCGCGGAAAGCAGGGTTCGCGATCACATCGTCGGCCGCTCAATCGAAACCGCGCGCCTACGCGTTCCGGCGCAGCCGTCGGGCATCCCCTATGAGCTGATCGTGACCCACAGCGTTTCGGCGACCTTGGGCCTGCTCGGCTGGTGGCTGGAGCATGGCGAGAGCATCTCCGCCGATGCGATGGGCGCGGTGGTCGACCGGCTGGTGATGAGCCCGGTTCGGGTGATGGAGCGGGACTGACCGGTTATCCGCGCCGGACCTGCAAAGTCTCCAGCCCCCGCAAGGTCGCCCCGGTTATGTGGGTCGCGCCCGGGTCCGACAATTCGATATCCGGATAGAGATCCAGCAGGGCGTTCACCGCGACGGCCATCTCGCGGCGCGCCAGAACCGCACCGATGCAGAAATGGATGCCGGCGCCGAAGGTCGTGATCTTCTTGGAACGGCGGCCGATATCGAAAACCTCCGGATCGGCGAAAACCCGCGGGTCGCGGTTGGCCGATACGACGCTGAGCAGCAGGAAGGTACCGGCCGGTATGAACGCGCCGCGCCATTCGACGTCGCGCGGTACCAGCCGGGGATAAAGGCCGATCGCCGGTTCCCAGCGCAACGCCTCGTCGATCGCCGCCGGGATCAGGCCGCGGTCGGACAGCAGTCTTTGTTTCAGGCCGGGGATGGTCAGCATCGCGACGATCAAATTGCCCAACTGCCGAAAGGTTGTGTCCGCGCCGGCCGGGAACAGCACGCGCAGGAACGACACGATATCGATATCCGCCAGTTGCTTGCTCTCGACCTCCGCCCGCGCCAGGCGGGACAGGAAATCGTCGCCGGTGCCGCGCCGCCGCTCCTGGATGATCGGGATGACGTAATCCTCGAATTCGCGAGACGCCCTCATGGCCTTGTCCAACGCCCAGCTTGAGGAGACGAGGTCGTGCGCCCATCCCTTGAAGCGCAGATCGTCCTCTGCCGACAGCCCAAGAATACGGACGATCACCGAGATGCCGTACATCTCCGCGAAGTCGCCGATCAGGTCGGCCTCTCCACCTTTTGCCAACGGTAAAGCCGCCAGGGCCCGCCGGGCCTCCGGGATCATCAGGTCGCGTTCGTAACGGTCGATGGCGCTGCCGGTGAAGGCGGCGGCGATCAGCGCACGGTGCATGCGGTGCTCGTCCCCAGTCATTGAGAACAGGCTGCGGCCCTGCGCCGGTTCGGCGAATTTCTTGGCGCCCGCCGACAGGGGAATGTCGGTCTCGTCGCCGAAAGCGAAGCTGACATCGTCGAACCGCGTAACCATCAAGGCGGTTTCGCCGTGCCGCTTCACCGGGAAGAACCGACCCTGTTCGCGCAGCGCGCCGGTCAGCGCCTGCAGGTCGGGAACCGGGTCCGTGGCGAAATCGACGTCGGGATGGACGACAGGCTGGTCCAGCGGGCGTTCGATGGCCGTCATTGAAGGATGTCCGCGCGGATCGTGTCGAACAGGGCGATATATTCGGCAGTCGTATTCAGGCCGCGCGCCGCGAACACCAGATGATCGAGACCGACAGTCCGATAAGCACGGACGGTTTCGGCGATCTGCTCGACCGATCCCATCAGCGGAAACTGGCGCTCGCGGGCAGTCGTGTCCTGTGGCGTGATCGCGATCGAGGCGTACATCGAGACTGGCACCTCCGCCGGGGCGCGTCCTGCCGTGTGGCAGTCCACGGCTAGCGCCGCGCGCGCCGCGGAGACCTCGCCGGGCTCCATATCGATCAGGTGCCAGCCGTCGCCGCGTTTGGCGGCCCGCCGCCGCGCCGGTTCGTTCTTGCCGCCGATCAGCAACGGGATGGTGCGGTTCACCGGCTTGGGCTCAATGCCGAATCCACCCATTTGCCAGAATCTGCCGTCGAAGGCCGGTGCTTCGTCGCGCCATAAAACGCGCAGCAGGTCGATCTGCTCGTCCAGCAAGCGCCCGCGATCGTCCCAGGACACCCCCAGTGCGGCGTATTCTTCCTTGACCCAGCCGAGACCGACGCCAAGTCGCAGCCGTCCGCCCGACAACACATCGACGCTTGCCGCCAGCTTGGCATTAATTAGAGGGTGCCGCAGCGGCAGCAGATAGACTCCAGTGCCGAGCAACACCCGACTGGTGCACGACGCGATGGCGGCCAGCGCAACCAGCGGGTCGATGAACGGCCAGCTGGACGGCATCGTCACGCCAGACTGCCTGCTATACGGATAATTCTGCGAGGAGATGTGCGGCAGGATCACGTGATCGACCGTCCATACCGAATCGAAGCCCAGCAGCTCGGCATGTTCGGCGATGGCGACGAGAGCATCTCCGGTGGCCAGCACGCCGCTATTGGGAACCGTCACGCCGATCAGCATTCTGAGCTTCCCCGTTGTTGTCGCCAATTCTACAATAGTCTCGCCAGGTTTCGCGCGAAGAAAAAAATCTCGACGAATATCTCGGTATCCGTATACAGTAACAACCAAGCCTTCCAGAAACGTCCAACTTCGCGGGCTGAGAAGACCATGTCGCTGCAGACGGCCTTGATGCGAATGGATACGTGGCGCCATCGGTTCGATTTGCGCCGCCCGCACAGTTGGTCCGGCGGGATCACGGCGCATAAGGCATTCTCGCTTTCCAGGCATCATCATCCACCGCTGCCCGACCGCGATGAACCAGCCGACAGCGGGTACTTTTTCTATTATCGCGAACGTGTTTTCCGGCCTGGACGCTATGTCCTTCGATGTCATATCCAGGTTGCCGAGGGGGCGTTTGAGACACCGGGCGGCGAACTTTCCATCGAATGTATCGATCCCGCACTCACTGGTCCGGAAGGTATTCTTGCGCGGCTGTCCCAGAAGACAGGCCCGAAACTCATCGCCTGGGGCGACCATCTTTTTCTCAAGTTCACAGTTTCAAAAACGACCAGGCTGGATATTCGCGGCCACGTAACGCGCGGGCTCGGCCAGGTACATCTTCGTTACCTCGTCGCCCACGCACCAAAGCCGGGGGAAACGATAGACTACACCCGGATTCCGGCTGAACTCGCGACCTGGCCCAAGCAACGCCTGCGCGGCTTGATGATCGGGACGAACGGCCAATGCAACGCCTCCTGCGCGACATGTCCGACCAACAAGGTTCTGCGCGAACATCTGCCGACGGGCGTGATGACGATGGATATGTTCAGACAGATCATCGACGGGATCGCCGACGGGGATATCGAGCTTGAGAAAAACAAGCTTGGGCTGGGGCTGTTCGGCGAGCCTTTGATGGATCCTCATATCGTCGAACGCGTGCGTTATGCCAAGCTGCGCCTGCCTTCCGTCAGGATACTTCTGAATACCAATGCGGGTCCTTTCAATGAGCGGCGCCACGCCGAATTGGCGAAGCTCGTCCACAGATTCTCGGTTCATGTAGAGGCGCTGTCGCCCTCGCTTTATGCGGAAATGATGTCGCCGCTGAGAGCCGAGGTTGTCTTTCCGAGGATCGAGCGATTGATTGCGCTCGCCCCCAAGAAAGTCAGCATTGCCGTGCCGGTATCCAAGCGGAACCTCCATGAGTTTCCGGAACTTCGGAAATATTGGCTGGAGAAGGGGGCCCGCAATGTTGCCGCCCTCCAGCTATCCAATCGAACGACAGATACATTGGACTATTATGGCCAATCGCTTGGTCCGACGCCGACCGCGTGTTCCGCCGCGGTTGGTTTCGACCTGGTCATCGATTGGGACGGGACGGTTCTTGGCTGCTGTCAGGATTTCATGAAGCGTGAGGTTCTCGGCAATCTTAATGGACGCACCGTCAGCGAGGTTCTGGCCGATCGCCGGCGGCAGCGCTTCATCGACAAAATTCAATGCGGGGAATGGAACGCCCTGAAATCCTGCAAAGACTGCAAGCGCGATCTGGCTATCCCGAACGCCGGCGACGAAGACGACTGACCGCGCTGCTTCTTTAGGTCTGCGATTCCGGCACGGTTATCGTTAGGCCATCCAGAGCCTCTGTCAGCTTGATCTGGCAGGTCAGGCGGCTGTTCGGCCGCACGTCGATGCAGCCGGACAGCATCTCCTGTTCCTGGGCCCCGGGCGGTGGCAGCTTGTCGATCCAAGCCTCGTCGACATAGCCGTGGCAGGTGGCGCAAGCCATGGCGCCGCCGCATTCGCCGACGATGCCGGGCACCAGGTGCTCGGTCGCGCAGCGCATCGCGCTCTCGCCCTCCGCACCGTCCACCATGTGGGTTTTGCCGTCGATATCGATGAAAGTGACCCGCATCGTTTATGCGGCCCCATAGGGTTGGACCCACAATTCGCGCGGGCCGCGCAGGACGCCGCCGACGAACTCGACCTTGGCGCCCGGTTTCAAACGAATGTCGGGATAGCGTTCGAACACCACCCGCATCGCCGTTTCCAGTTCGCGACGGGCCAAGTGCATGCCCAGGCAGAAATGGACGCCGCGGCCGAAGCTGATCAACTCGCGGTTGTCGCGCGACGGGTCGAACGTGGCGGCGTTCGGAAACACCTTGGGATCGCGGTTGGCGGCGGTGATGCCGAACAAAACCCAGTCGCCCTTCTTGATATGCGCGCCGCCCAGCTTGACGTTGCCGGTCGCCATGCGCGGCAGCATCGCGGTCGGCGCCTGCCAACGCAGCCCCTCCGTCGCGATCGCCTCACGCTCCTTGTTTCCGTGCGTCGCCATATCCCGGATGGCTGGGTCGGCCAGCACGCACGCGAACAGGCTGCCGGCGTTCTTGTAGGTCGTATCCGATCCGGCCGGAAACAGCAGGCGGAACAGCGACAGGATCTGCTCATTGTCCATTCGCTGGCCCTCGAATTCGGCCTTTACCAGCATCGACACGAAATCATCGGTCGGGGCGTGGCGGCGATCTTCGATGATCTTTGTCATATAGTCGTCGAAGGCGGCCTTGGATTTCAGCGCACCCTCCGGATCCCACGGGAAGTCGATCAGCTTGACCGCCCATTCCAGCAGCATGGCCTCGTCGCTGACCGGAATGCCCAGCAGGCGGGTGATGACGGTGAAGGGGTAGGGGCGGGTAAACGCCTGGACGAACTCGACCTCGCGCCGGCCGTCGATCCGGTCCATCAACTCGTGCGCGATCGGCTCGATCAGCCTCTCGACATAGGACCGCACGCTGGCCGGCAGGAAGGGCGCGGCGACCGACGCGCGCGCGACACGATGCTTCTCGCCCGACATGGTCTGCAGGGTCATTCCCATCGATGGCGCGGAGATGACGCGATAGCCGTCGCCCGGATCGAAATTTTCCAGGTCATTGAAGGCTTGGTTCAATTCCTTGTGGTCCAGGATCGCCCAGACCGGCGCGCCCAGATATTTCACGCGCACCACCGGCCCGTGTGCCCGCAATTCCTCGATCAACACATGCAGGTTGGTGACCTCGTCATAGGCGAAGTCGACCTCCGGCAGCATCGGCGCCAGCGCGTCCATCCGTTCCTCCCCACTAACCTTGTGGGGTACTATATGCCCTGAGCGAATTTCCTGGCGAGCGAAATGAACGCATCGATACCGGGCGTGCGGTATTTGCGGCGGTTGGCGGCCAGATAGAAGCGGCGGTGCAGGTCCATGTCCGGCGTCTCGATCCGAACCAAGCTGCCGGTCGCGAAAGACTCCGTCAGGGCGAGGCGGGAGACGCAGCCGATGAAACGGCCACCCGCGACCATCCCCTTGATCGCCTCGGTATGCTCCAACTCCAGCCCGATCTTCCAGCGCGGCCACCACGGCGTCATGGCGCGGTCCAATGTCTGGCGCGTGCCCGAACCTGGCTCGCGCACGATCCAGGGTTCGTCCAACAGGCGCTCTATCCCGGCGCTGCCCGCCTTGGCCAAGGGATGGTCCGGCCCGCAAAACACCACGAGTTCGTCGTCCAGCCAGTCGGTGACCTCGAGGTTCGGGTTGCCGGTCTCCCCTTCGATCAGGGCAAGGTCCAGGTCGAAGCCGGCGACCGCCGCGGCGATATGGCTGGTATTGCCGATCTCAAGCTTCACCTCCGCGCCTGGATGGGCAAGCAGATATCGGTCGATCAGCGTCGGGCACAGATAATTGCCGACGGTCAGCGACGCACCCAGCCGAAGGGTGCCAAGGCCGCCGCCGCCGGCCAGAACGCTTTCAAGCTCCGCCGCGCGGTCCAGCATCTCCAACGCCTTGGGCATGATGGATTGGCCGAGCTCGTTGAGATGCAGCCGTTTTCCCACGCGGTCGAACAGCGGCCGGCCGAATTGCCGCTCCAATTCGCCCAGCGCGGTACTGGCGGCCGATTGCGACATGGCGATCCTGTCGGCCGCGTGGGTGACATTGCCGGCCTGCCCAATGGCGACGAAAACCTGAAGCTGGCGAAGCGTGAAGCGCATCGGTTTCTCGGCAAAGCGATTTTGAACCGCCAAGCAGCCAAGGGCGCCAAGAAAACCAACATTCTTAATCTACGTTCATTTGTGCAATCTGTGGCTGATTCTTTAGCCACAGATGAACACAGATTTTCGCAGATGAAATCCAATCTGGATTTCCTTGGCGCCCTTGGCTGCTTGGCGGTGCAGTCGTCATTTAATCTACTAGATAGATCATTTATATCTAAACAACCCATTTTTCAAATCATCTGCGCATCCCTATCTCCCAGGCTTCATTCATCCGGAAGGACGGAAAATGGCGGCCCTGGGCACCGAGCAGGTTTTGAGTGTGCGGCATTGGAACGACACGCTGTTCAGCTTCACGACGACGCGCAGCCCCGAGCTTCGGTTCGAGAATGGGCATTTCGTGATGGTCGGGCTGGAGGTTGAGGGCCGGCCCCTGATGCGCGCCTATTCGATCGCCAGTGCGAATTATGAGGACCATCTCGAATTCTTCTCGATCAAGGTGCAGGACGGGCCGCTGACCTCCCGCCTGCAGCATCTCAAGGCGAACGACAATATTCTGATCGGTCGCAAGCCGGTCGGCACGCTGGTTCTGCGCGACCTGAAGCCCGCCCAGAACCTTTACATGTTCTCCACCGGCACCGGCCTGGCGCCGTTCCTCAGCCTGATCCGCGACCCGGAGGTTTATGAGCGGTTCGATAAGATCATCCTAGTTCATGGCGTGCGGCTGGTCAGCGAACTGGCCTATGCCGATTACATCCGCGACGAATTGCCGAAACACGAATTGGTGGGTGAGGAGATCGCGGCAAAGCTGATCTATTACCCGACCGTGACGCGCGAGCCTTACCGTAACAGGGGCCGACTGACCGATCTGATCGAGAATGGCCAGCTATTCGCCGACATCGGCCTGCCGCCGCTGGATCCGGCGCGCGACCGCGCGATGATCTGCGGCAGCCCATCGATGCTGTCCGAAACTTCCGCCCTGCTGGATGCACGCGGCTTCGCGATCTCCCCCTCCAGCGGCATGGCCGGCGACTATGTTATCGAGCGGGCGTTCGTTGAGCGATGACATGTCGGCGGACTTTACAGTCCGCAAAGGTCGGATTTTCTCCGTGGAAATATAAGATAACGAAGACAAAACCTTGACTTACCTGGCACAAAACTTGCGCTAGTCTCCCGAGCCCGACTTTCGGGCGAATGGAGAGTGACATGCAGACCGCCCGCTTTTTCGCCCTTTCGTTTGCCGCTGTCGGTCTTTTCGCCGCCGGGCCCGCGTTTGCCGTGGGCAGCTCCGCCTTCGGCCTGTCCGCAGACCTGACCGTCGGCGCCAAGGAAACGGCGATCGGGCCGGTCAATCAACTGAACAGTCCCCGAACCGACACGTACAACAATACGGTCAATTCCGGTGCTTACAAAAAGATAGCTGTCGTCGCATCCGGCGCGATGGCGCCGACGCTGACGATCAAGGCGGATAATTTCCGTTCGCATGTCGACGGCATCCAGGGCAAGGACGGACGGGACGACGACGGCGAGGCGGCGGCCACCGGCTTCAGCCTGATCTTGGCTCCGCCGAAAGGTGCGTCGGCTGGAGTTTCCTCGCCGCCATTCCTGCGGATCACAGCGAACAAGCTTCAGGAAATCGGCAGCTATAGCCAGCGAACGGGGGGAACGACCGTTTCGGGCGTCGCCGCGATCGGCGGGCTGTCAGTGACCGGCACACTGCTCGCCAACAAGACGCTAACATTCTCCGGTGCGCCGGTTGCCGGCAAGATGCTGTATCAAAGCCCGACCGTAACGGTGATCTTGAATCGCCAATTCAGTACCGCGTTGATTTCCTGCACGGCGGGACCGAAGGGCGGCTGCGTCTACACGCCTTACGGTATCCGGACCGCCGCGCTGGAGGTGACGCTGAGCGACGCTCTGATCGGCGAACGCAAGATTTCCGGTACGATCACCATCGGGGGTGAACAAGCCGGCCTTGTGGGTGGTCTCTAAATTTCAGGTGGTTGCAGTCGGAGATCGGTAATCGTCAGACGGATATAATTCGGCGATTATTATAACATTACATGTCGGAAATTTTTACATTCGGCCAACCACGGTATTTTATTGTTAAGCCATATAAAAACAAGGACAAGGCTCTAGCGATTATGGCATATAATTTGCTGTAGCTGGCCGAGGCCGTTTCCCGTCGGTTGTTGGAGAGTGACTTGCAGTTTCCATCCCTGATCTTGCACGCCGGCGCCTTGTCGTTGGCCTTTGTCGGCGCCTCTGCCTTTTGTGCCGGTGGCGCCCTCGCATCGGGCAGTTCGGCTTTTGGCCTGTCCGCCAATTTCACGACCGGTGGCGTCAATACCGCGCTCGAGCCGGTCAACCCGCTGAACAACGGCACGGCCGCGGTCTATAACAAAACCCGCAATAGTGGCGCATATAACAAGGTTGTGCCGCTGGACACCGGCACGGCGCCGCCGGTGCTGACCGTCGCGGCGAGCAACCTGCGGTCCCATATTTCCCACCTGTTCGGAATTGACACGAGTTATGTCATCGCCCAGGCGACCGCATCCGGTCTGGACCTGAATCTGGCACCCCTGAAAGGCGCCTCCACGATCGTAGTCGCGCCGTATTTGCAGATCACCGCGGACAGCATTCAACAAACCGGGAATTACAACTGGATAGCGCCAAACAAGACGACGGTCTTCAGCGCAGGGGCGATCAAGAATCTTGTCGTGACCGGCACGCTGGTCGGCGGCAAGACATTGAGATTCTCCGGTGTGCCGAAGCCAGACCAGGTCCTGTTCCAAAGCCCGACCGTGATGATCACGCTCGGCCAGTCGATCAGCGCCGAACTGATCTCATGCATGCCCAAATGCGTGACCGCACCCTATTTCATCAATACCAGCGGGCTTCAGATTATCTTAACCAATGCCGCGATGGGTGGCCGTAAGGTGTCGGGCCAGATCACGGTCGATGGCGGACATGCCGGCTTGGAGAGCGGGCTTTAACGAGGGGCTGATGTCCGCCTCTGCTGGAACGGCCCGTGGCGCTGTGCGTTGAAATATATTCAAGCAGGAGGCCAGCCATGCCGAATGATCCAACCGCCGTCGTACGTAAAAGCTTCCAGGCCTATGTCGATGACGACCGGGCCGCGATCGAATCCGTGATCGCGACGGATTTCCATTTCACCAGCCCATTGGACAACCGCATCGACCGGAAAACCTATTTCGATCGCTGCTGGGCGAACCGTGAATGGATCACCGGGTTCGAGTTCGTCAGCCTGATCGCCGCGGGCGAACGGGTGGTCGCGACCTATATCGGGCAATCGACGCGCGGCAAGGCGTTCCGCAATACCGAAATCTTCACCGTGCGCGATGGGCTGATCACCGAAGTCGAGGTCTATTTCGGCTGGTCGATCCCGCACGAGGCGCCCGACGGCGGGTTTGTGACTAAGTAGATTTACGGAAGGCCTCGATCAGCGCCACGACATCCTCCCGGCCTTGGCCGCGAAGCGCGGCAACCAGCGATGCAATGTCCTCGGAGGGCTTGTGCTGGTTCATTTTCAGCGTGCCGCGCAACGCCGTGACCGTCATTTCAAAGCCAACGATTCCAGGCAACATCGCCTCGAATTTGCCGTCGGCCATCTTGCCCCGCGTCCAAACAGGCTTTGGCGCAAGCGGCTGCTCCATCGCCGCTGACAGGGCGTCGAGCTGCGCGACCAGCCCGCCCCGGTTCAGCCGGCGCACAGTGCCGTCAGCCTCGACCGCGCGATACAGCCAGGTCGGCACTTGGTCCGGTTTCGCGTACCAATCGGGGCTGACATAGGCGTCGTCGCCGGTGATGCTGACCAGCGCGGCCGCCCCGTCCAAATGGGCCACCAGCCGGTTGGCGCGCGCCAGATGGAATTGCAGGTTGCCGTCTCCCGTCACCACGACCGGCGCGTGGGCCACCATCGGGCCGTCCGGCGTCTGCGCGAAAATATGCGCAAACCCCCGCGTCGCGACGAAGATGCGCATCGCCGCGATGTCGCGCCAGGCAAAATGGGCGTTGGGATGCATAGGCCGTCCTAATCGATCTTAGGCGCTGCGCCGGCCGCCAAGGCGGTGTGGATGCAGGGGCTTGCGGCTGAAGGGCGTCTTCGGCGCCGGCCAGTTCAGCGACGTGCGGGCGGTGCGCCCCAGGATCCAGCTCTTGCCGTCCTCGGACAGTACCGGCGAATGACGCATGGTAAACAAGGCGTCCGCCCAACTGGCGCGGTGGCGGCTGACGGTATAGTCGCTGGCCCACATCATCCGCTCTCGCCCGAATGCGTCCAGCGCACGGGCAAGTTGCGGCTCCAGATCGGGGAAAGGATAGGGTTCGTTCGACAGGAACGACGGCGCATGCGCCCATTTCAGCGCGACATTGCGGTGTGCCGCCATGCCGACAGTGTCGTCGATCGCGGCCCGCCCGCGCGGTGCGTCGAACACCACACCGCAATGGTCGATCACGAACTGCAGGTCGGGAAATTTCCGCGCGTAACGTCCCAAATGCGGCACCGTGCCGGGGCAGGTGACGAATATCGGCAGGCGGTGCCGGTGCGCCGCGATGAAGAGCCCGTCGAACCCGCCATCTTTGAACGCCGCGATCTCCTTGTCGCCGAAGACGACCGTGCGCAGCGCCTTCAGGCCCGGCGATGCCGCCAGAACCTCGACCCAACCGTCCAGTCCCGGATCGAACGGGCTGACCCGCATCAGGAAGGCGAACCGGTCGGGATGCGCCAAAGCCGCTGCCTCCGCGTTCGGCCCGATCGGGCGGAACACGCCGCCTGGCAGCGGGTAGGCAGGCAGCAGTTGCGACGGATTGTCGGCCGGCGCCAGATACTCATCGATCAGCACCGACTGGATGCCGATCGCGTCCATGATCGCCAGCGTCGTTTCCGTGCCGATAACGTTCGAATGGACCTGACTGTCGACGATATCCATGCGCGGCCTCCCCCTGTCGCTCCACGCACGTTAGCGCGGCCGCGCGGCGATTGGGAGGTTTGTCGGTGCCCCGCCGAACGTCTCAGCTTTCGTCGCGCTGGAATTTCCGCAGGAGTAACAAGCCCCACAGGGCCAAGCCGGTGCCTAGGACCATGACGACCAGAATTGCTTGATGCAAACTCTGCAATACACCCAGCTCATTTAATTTTGTGAAATAAGATATCGCGGATCCCAACGCTATAAGGATCCCGAATGCCAAGAATCGTTCGCCCATTGAATGATCCTCGTTGTGTGGATTTTATTTACTATACACAGAAGGATATTATTTGAAATGGTTTGACGGTTAAGATTCTGTATCAGAATTATTACAGTCAGGTAACATATAATATACTTTGTTATACTCTATAATTGTATCTAATATATTTTCGAAAACTGCGCAATGTTGTCGCCGGCGAATGCCCGAGCCGCTGAAACGCATGCAGACATGTTCGTGCGGCGCCGGGTTATTCCCCTCTGCGCCGTCCCCCGCTACGATCCGCCCAACGGATTGAAACCAAAGGGACCGGGGAATGGCGAACGCGCCTGAGAAGATCGATGTCGACTTACTGGTGGCGGGCACCGGCAATGGCGGGCTGGTGGCCGCGCTCTGCGCCTACGAGATGGGTGTGAAGAATGTCCTGACCATCGAGAAATCGGCGAAATATGGCGGCACGTCCGGCCGCTCGGGCGGTGGGGTCTGGGTGCCGTGGAGCCGCTATGCGCAGGCGGCAGGGGCAGAGGACAGCCTGGAGGAGGGCCGTGAATATCTCCGGCAGACGATCCCGGCGGACAAGGTGCCGGCCGAGCTGTTGGACACCTATATCGCCGAAGCGCCCAAGATGCTGGACTTCCTGCATGAGCGCACCCGTGTGCGCTATGAATCGCTGGCGCATTATCCCGATTATTATTCCAGCCTGCCGGGCGCCAAGAACGGCCATCGCTCGTTGGAGCCGGAGCCGATCTATCGCGATCAGTTGGGCGCGGAGGGCAAGTATCTGTCGGAAACGACGGACCGCATCTGGATGTTCAACCGCATCGCCATGACCCAGGTCGATGCGCAGATCCTGATCGGGCAGGTTCCGGGGTGGAAAAAACGCGCGGCGAAGCTGATCTGGGACTATGTCTCCGACATTCCGTGGGTGTTCAGGAATAAGCGGTCGCGGCGGCTATCCTGCGGCTGCGCCGGCATTGCCCGGCTGCGCCTGTCGATGATGGACCGGAACATGCCGTTGTGGCTGAAAACCGGCATGACCGACCTGATCGTCGAGGACGGGCAGGTCGTCGGCGCGATGGCTGAGCGTGACGGCAAGCCGATCGAAATCCGGTCTAAATACGGCGTGGTGCTGGCGGCCGGCGGGTTCGAGCATAACCAGGCGATGCGGGAGCAATATCTGCCCAAGCCGACTCGCACGGTGTGGAGTGCAGCCTATGAAAGCAATGTTGGGGACGCGATCCGCGCCGGCATTAAGCTGGGCGCCAAGACCCGGCTGATGGATGGGGCTTGGTGGTGCACGACCATCCGCGCGCCCGACGACGACATGCCCTTCACCGCGATCATGGAGAAATCCTATCCAGGATCGTGTGTCGTCAACGACCGCGGCAAGCGGATCGCCAACGAATCCCAGAATTACATGTCTTATATGCTGGAGCTGTTCCGGAAGCACAGCGATACCGACAAGCAGGTGCCGTCATGGCATGTGTTCGATGCGCGGTTCCGCAGCCGCTATTTCGTCGGGCCGCTCTTCACCTCGCGCTTCCGGCCGGATTGGATGCTGCCCAAAAGCTATGAGACCTCAGGCTTCCTGACGAAGGCGAACACCGTCGCCGAACTGGCGAAGAAGACCGGGATCGACCCGGCCGGGCTTGAGGCGACCATCGCGGCGATGAACGAATACGCCAAGACCGGCAAGGACCTTGAGTTTGGGCGCGGCGATGCGGAATATGACCGCTATTATGGCGACCCAACGGTAAAGCCCAACCCGTGCCTTGCACCTATCGACCAAGCTCCGTTCTATGCCATGCGGATAGAGCCGGGCGATTTCGGCACCCATGGCGGGCTGGACATCGACGTCAATGCGCAGGTGAAACACGAGAGCGGCGGGGTCATCCCCGGCCTCTACGCCATTGGCAACACGGCGGCAGCCATCCTACCGACCTATCCCGGCCCGGGCTCGACGCTGGGCCCCGCGATGACCTTCGCCTGGCAGGCGGCGAAACACATCGCCGAGCGGGCAAAGGCCGGGTTGAATTAGATTTGAATTTCAACGCCAAGACGCCAAGGAAATCCAAGGAAGAGTTTAACCACAGATTTACACAGATGAGCACAGATCAAGAATAAATTGGTTTTCCTTGCGGCCTTTGCGTCTTGGCGACCCTGGCGGAGAAATTCTTAATCAGTTTTATCTGCGGAAATCTGCGTAATCTGCGGATAAATTTCTGGCATCTCATTCCAGTTTTTCGCGTTGTCGAAAAACCTCGCCGAACGCTCAAAAGAGGCGTTAAACTTCTTGGACGAAAGCAGGGGAAGTCCAATGCCGTTAGACGACACCGAGCATCTTTTCACCTATCCGCGCGGCTGGTTCATGGTCACGCGTGGGGACGAGCTGAAGGCGGGCGTACCGATGAAGCTGAACTTCTTCGGGAAGAAATTCGTGGCCTTTCGCGATGCCGAGGGCAATCCGGTGGTGCTGGACGCGACTTGCCCGCATATGGGCGCGTCACTCGCCGTCGGCAGCACGGTGGACGAGGGCGGGGTGCGCTGCCCGTTCCATCGCTGGCGCTTCGGCGCGGATGGCAAGTGCAACGACATCCCTTATTCGAAGATCATTCCGCCCAAAGCCAAGGTGAACTCATATCCGGCGCGGGAGCTGAATGGGAACGTATTCATGTGGCATGACCCGGAATTCAGCGAGCCGGATTACGAACTGCCCGACATGGCGGAATATAGCGACCCGAAATGGGTGCAGTGGTCGATGTTGCGCAAGGACATCCGCACGGTGCCGAAGGAAATCGTGGACAACATCGCCGACAAGGCGCACTTCCCTTTCGTCCACGGCGCGGCCATCGCGGAGTTCAAGAACACCTTCATCGGCCACAAGGCCACGCAATATGCGATGAACCTGCACGAGACCTTGGCGGCGACGCCCGGCGGCGGGTTGCCGTCTCATGCCACCTATCATGGGCCAGCCTATCTGCTGACCTTCCTCGACGGGCCGTACCCATCCTGGATGTTGATCTGCCATACGCCGATCGACACCGAACATGTCGCCGTCTGGTACGGCACGATGGTGAAATATGAGGGCGAAGGCGAAATGACGCCGGAGTTTCTTGCCGTCGCCGCCAACTATGTCGAACTGGGCAAGGTCGCGTTCTATCAGGATGTCGAGATCTGGGAGAACAAGGAACCCGCGCCCCAGCCGCTGCTCTGCGCCGGCGACGGGCCGATCCTGCAGGCGCGCGCCTGGTACGCACAATTCTATCGCCCACGCGGCGAGGGGGCACACCAGATCGCGGCGGAGTAAGGCTTACCTGACTGACGGCGGATCAACCGCCGCGGACCAATACCGGGAGGATGTCATGTCAGAGGTTAAAGAACTCGGGCCGACCAAGGTCCTGGTCGATGGGCTGGCCTTCCCGGAAGATCCGCGCTGGCATGACGGGCGATTATACTTCGCCGATATGCTGGATCGGCGGGTCTGCGCGGTGGACGGCGGCGGCGAACTGACCTGCTTGGCGACGATGGAAGACAGCCCGTCCGGCATCGGCTGGCTGCCGAACGGCGATATGATCGTCGTGCTGATGTATCATGAGCAATTGCTGCGGGTGGCGAAGGATGGGGCCGTTTCGGTCTATGCCGACCTCGGCGATGTCGGCGGTTTCGGCGTCAACGACATGGTGGTCGACAGATCGGGCCGCGCCTATGTCGTGCAGTTCGGCGGCGCGGAATGGAACGGCAACCCCAGCCCGCTGATCGTGGTTCAGCCCGACGGATCTGTCGGCACTGCCGCCGTCACCGAATCCGATGGGCTGATGATCGGCAACGGCATCCGCCTGACCGACGACGGCAAGATGTTGGTGGTGGCCGAAAGCGCTGCGTCGCGCGTCTCGATCTTCGACGTCGACGAAGCGGGGGAGCTGTCCAACCGACGCAAAGTGTCGTTGCCCGAAGGGTATTTCCCGGACGGGTTGTGCCTGGACGCCGAGGGCGGCATTTGGATTGCGGTGCTGTGGAATGGCGTCATCCGCATCACCCACGACGGCGCCGTGACCCACCATGTGACCTTGGCGGAGGGCTATCACGCCTATGCCTGCATGTTCGGCGGCGCGGACAAGCGCACGCTGCACCTCTGCACCTCCGGCCCCTACAATCACGAATTGGCGCGGGAGAAGCGGATGGGCCGGATCGATACTCTGGTGCCGGGTTTCACCGGGGCGGGGCTGGATTAACGGTCGCAAAAAACACCCCATTGCCCTCGCCCGGCACGATGCGCTATCCCTCTATCTTATAAATGAAAGAGAGTGGGGCCGGGTTGTGAAATTTTCCATTATCTATGAAGCGCAGACGGTTGCGACCGATCCGGAGACCGAGTTCCGGATGTTTCATGACATCGTCGACCAGTGCCTGCTGGCCGAAAAGGTCGGGTTCGATGTTGTGTGGGCCGTGGAGCACACAGCGCTTCCGCAATATGCACATATGAGCGCGCCGGAGACGTTCCTGGCCTATCTCGCCGGCAAGACGACGACGCTGGGGATCGGCCACGGCGTGGTCTGCCTTCCGCCCGCGATGAACCATCCGGTCAAGGTGGCGGAGCGGATCGCGACCTTGGACATCCTGTCCAAGGGCCGGGTGCATTTCGGCATGGGCAAGGGCGGCACACAACAGGAGGCCGGCACCTTCGGCTACAAGCTGGAAGACCTGCCGCCGATGATCGAAGAATCGATGTATCTGATCCCCAAGATCATGACGCAGGAATTCATCGAGCATGACGGCGAGTATGTGAAAATTCCGCGCCGGCCGATCTATCCGAAACCGCACCAGAAACCGCACCCGCCGATCTATATGGCGACGACCAAGCCCGACACGCTGGCGCTGGCCGGTTCGCGCGGTATCGGCGCCTTGGTGCTCGGTTTCGGCGGCCCGCCCGACGTGGCGCAGAAGAACGCGATCTATCGCGAGGCCTATAAGAACCGCGACCCGGCAAAGCAGGTCGGCTTCCGCCCGATCGAGCATCTGGCGGCGCTCTGTCCCGCCGTGGTGCTGGACGACAAGGACCGCGCCCGGCGCATCGGCCTGCGCGGCCAGCGCTTCTTCGTCGAGTCACTCGCGCACTGGTACAATGCCGGCCCGCCGCCGGAGACGGACGACCTGGACGCGTCGGAGCACGAGGCCGCGCTGGAAAAAATGTCGACCGCACGGATTTCCTCCGAGACGATCACCACCGGCAACACCTACGTATCCAGCTCGGTGGCCGAAGACGCCTATGGCGATGTCAACAACTGCATCCGGTATGTCGAACGCCTGTTCGAAGCCGGCGCGGACGAGATTCTGTTCCTGGTCCAGATGGGCACCGTCCCGAACGACGTCGTGATGGACACGATCCGCAATATCGGCGAACGCGTCATCCCGCACTTCAAGGCAAAGCACGGCTGAGCGGCGCCTTCTTAAAAGCCTTCTCCCGCCGCCGCCGAAGGCGGCTGACTGCGAGACGCAAAAAGCGACCTCCGGTCGCGCGGGAGAAGGTGCCGCGTAGCGGCGGATGAGGGTGCTGCACGCTGGAAATCCAAAGCCCCCTCACCCTCCCATTGCTGGCGCAATGGGTCCCTCCCTCTCCCACTTCGTGGGCGAGGGCTTTTGGTCTATCGTCGAGCGCCTTCCTTAATCGGTATCCTGCTTGTCCTCCAAACTCCCCACACCCGTCTGGCATGCGCTGACCTTCGCCGCCTTCATCGGCGTCTGGTGGCTGCTGGCGATCTATGCCGGTCACGGCTTCCTGCCGTCGCCGGCGGAGACCGTGCGCGCAGCAGTCAAGATGTCGGGCGACGGCACACTGGCATCGGCGGTGTTGGAAAGTTTCTACAGCCTGATGGGCGGGTTCCTGCTGGCGGTTGTTGTCGGCATTGCCGCCGGGTTGGCGATGGGGGCTTTTCCTGTGCTGGGCGCGGTGATGGGACCCTATGTCGATGCGCTGTCGGCCATGCCGCGCATCGCCTTCCTGCCGCTGATCATCGTGTTCCTGGGACTGGGTTATGAGGCGCGAATCTTCATGGTGTTCCTGGGCGCCGTGATGCCGATCCTGCTCAATACCTATGCCGGTGTGCTCCATAGCGACGCCGACCTGATCGAGATGGCGCGTGCCGTCGGCGCGAAGAATTCGGTAATCTTCCGCACCATCGTCCTGCCCGGCGCACTGCCGCATATCATGACGGGGCTCCGCGTCGGCGCGTCGCTGGCGCTGATCAACACAGTGGTGGCTGAACTTTACACCGCGATCTCAGGGCTGGGCGGGCTGCTGTCGATCTATGGCAACAGCTTCCGCATGGCGCCCTATTTCGTCGTGGTCATCATTCTAGCGCTGATGGGCGTGCTGCTGGTCTATGGCGTGCGGCTGGTGGAACACCGGGTCATGCGCTGGCGGCTGAACAGGGGCTAAGGCGCATCGGGCCATCCCGACACGCCGTCGGCCGTGGCGGGCTGGTTGTAGAACAGCGCCTCGATCTCCGTAATCAGGCCATGCTCCACCTTAAACCGTTCGGCCAAATGGACCGTCACCGGCCCCGGCGGCGTGCCCGCCGGCACCTGGTCGGCGCGCATCGAAAGACCCAGAAGGGTGTAATAGACCAGTTGATGCGTCTCGGTATCGACGATGAAGCGCAGGTTGGAATAGCCGATCATCGCCGGCTCGCGGTCCAGCGATTTTCGCAAGGTGGCCTCGTCGCGAATGTTCACATGGCCCTGCTCGCTGCGGATGACATTGGGCGCGAGCAGCACCTTGGACCCGTCGTGATGGACCAGTCCCTCAAGATAGGACGTGGCCGCCGCGATCATGCATTGCCGGCTGTCGTCGGTGCAGGCCGGTTTCACCTGCTGCGCGGTTGCGTACGGCGCCGTCGCCATCGCCAGCAGAACGCCGGTCCAAGCTTTCATCGTTCCCTCCCATTTGCGTTGTGCGCACAATGTTTCGTCGTTATAGCCAGGGGATGTCGACCCCGCTTCGCAGCCTCATTGTCCTCGCCTTCCTCGGCCTCGGCAACGCCGCCGTTGCGGCCGAAACGCCGGTCGCCTGTTCGATCTGGCTGTCGGCCCATGCCGACGCGGCGGAGGATGGGCATTATCGCGACTGCGTCCTCAAGGTCGCCGAAACCTACATAGACGCCGAGGAAAACAGCCTGCCTTTTGCCAAGGTGCCGCTCGCCGACGACGTGTCGCGCCACCATATCGGCGTCGATCCGATATTCGCCGCGGGCAACCGGGCAAAACTGATGGCAGTCGATACGCATGGCGTCATTGCCGCGATCAAGAACCGCCGCTGGACGGTGGAGGGCGACACCGCCTGGATTCTCTATGACGGCTATTTGAAGAAAAACCCGGACAAGATCGGCTTTTACGTCGCCGAACGGATCACGCTGCAAAAAGGCCTGATTCACGAAATCCTGGTTGCGGACATCACGGTGCCCAAATGATGCGTTGGCTGGTTCTGCTGTTAGCGTTCGCGTCGATGGGCGCGCAGGCGGGCGCAATCACGCCCGCTACGGTCGGCAACCTGTTGCCGGTCTGGGCCGCGCAATTGCCCGCGCCGTCGAAATCGAACCCGGTCGTGGATGGCGAGTCGCTTTACATCACCGTGACCAACGGCATGCTGATGCGGGTCGACCGGGACAGCGGCAAGACCGTTTGGCAGGTCGACCTCGCGCAGCAGGCGGGCATCCAGGGTGCATCGACCGGCCGTGCGGTACTGGTGATCGGCAAGGCGGTGATCTTCGGCCTGCGCAACGCGCCGGTCGTGGTGGCGCTGGACAAGGAAGACGGCAAGGTCTTGTGGAAGACCGAGATCGACGCCTTGAAGCAGGCGATCGTGACGCAAACGCCGTTGGCAGCGGACGGCAAGATTTTCGTCGGCGTGTCGGGCCTCAATGAAGAGGCAATGGCGACATATGCCAAATATCAATGCTGCACCTTCCGCGGCAGCATGGTCGCGCTGGACGAAAAGACCGGCAAGAAACTCTGGCAGACCTTCACCCTGCCGGAGGGTTACGCCGGCGGGTCGATCTGGTCGTCCTCGCCTTTGTTCGACGCCAAGCGCCACACGCTGTTCGCCACCACCGGCAACACGTTCCGCGCGCCCGACGATGTGATGGCCTGCCTCACCGCGCATGACGGCAAGCCAGCGGAGCAACGCAAATGCTTCGCCAAGGATGCCTGGTTCGATTCCATCCTGGCGCTCGATCCCGATACCGGGCGGATCAAATGGGGTTTCCGTGCCGAGGATGCCGATGTTTTCACCGGCGCCTGTCTGGTCAAGGTCGGCGGCTTCTGCGGCGGGGGCGGCGATTTCGATTTCGGCAACGGCGCGCTGGAATGGACCGTTGGCGGACATGTGCTGGTCGGCGCGGGCGCGAAATCCGGCACGTTCTGGGCTCTGGACCCGAACAGCGGCAAGCTGGTGTGGAAGACCACGGTCGGTCCTGGTGGGCCCAATGGCGGCATCGAATACGGCTCGGCGGTCGGCGACGGCCGGGTCTATGTCGCGGAGGGCAACGTCAAGCAGATTTCGCACGACCCCGGCTCTTATAGCCTGCCGTCTGGAAAGACGATCAATTACGGTTCCTACGCCGCACTAGATGCTGGGACCGGTCGCATCCTGTGGCAGGTGGCCGATCCGGCGGGCGAGCCCAATCCCGATAATGGCCAGGCTTGTTCGACGAAAAGCCCCCACGAAAATTGCCTCGGCGCCTTCGCCAAGGGTGCTCTGACCACGGCGAACGGCATCGTCTTCGGCTGCTCGACCGCGCCCAAGGGACCGCTCTATGCCTTCGACGGCAAGACCGGTGCGAAATTGTGGGAGTTCGACGCCGGCGTTTCGTGCGACACGCGGGCGACGGTCGTCGGCGACCGGGTCTATTGGGTGGTCGGTCCGAAGCTCTACGCTTTCTCGACCGATGCGCCGAAGACCGCGGTGGCCGAGGTGGCCGCGACCGGCCGAACCGTGCGCGACGGCATCTACACCATCGCGCAGGCGGAAGCCGGCAAAGCGATCTACGCGAAAACCTGCGCGGCAGGCTGCCATCAGGAGAACCTGTCGGGTGCCGGCCCCGCGCCCTCGCTCGCCGGCGCCGACTTCCGTGGCCGCTGGGATGGCATCGCGTTCGCCGAGCTGTTCAAGCGCGTCCGCACTACCATGCCCAAGACCAATCCCGGCAGCCTGTCGGATGACGATACGGCGGCGGTGGTCGCCTATCTGCTGTCGGCGAATGGCTATCCGGCGGGGAAGGATGCGCTGACAGTCAGTGGGATCGGCGGCCTAGCCATTTCGAAATGATCCTAGCCATGTTCGTCTGGCCGGGCTTGACCCGGCCATCCACGCGGTTCCACCTGTACAGTGATGACGTGGATGCTCGGATCAAGTCCGGGCATGACGAGCGGGAGCTTACCCCCTTGATCCAACCGTGAGCCGCCTATGACCCTCACCCTCTACACCATGCCCCGCACCTGCGCCCTGGCTTCACAGATCGCGCTTGAGGAAGCGGGGGCGGATTACGCCAAGGTCCGCGTCGACTTCAAGAAAGACCAGCAGCGCCAGCCGGCCTATCTCGCGATCAATCCGAAGGGCCGTGTGCCGGCGCTCGTCACCGAACGCGGCATCCTGACTGAAAACCCAGCGATCCTCGCCTTCATCGCCCAAAGCTTTCCGGCGGCCAAGCTTGCACCGCTGGACAATCCGTTTGCCTTCGCCCAGGCGCAGTCGTTCAACGCTTATATCGCATCGACATTGCATGTCGCTCATGCCCATGGCCCACGCGGATCGCGCTGGGCCGACGATCCTGCCGCGATCGCCGAGATGAAACGCGTGATGCCGCGCACGGTCGCCGCCTGCTTCGAATTGATCGAGACCCAGATGCTGAAGGGGCCCTGGGTGCTGGGTGACAATTATTCGATCTGCGACGCCTATCTGTTTACCGTCGCGCAATGGATCGAGGGCGACGGCGTCAATCCGGCGCTGTTCCCCAAAGTGATCGACCATCGCCGCCGCGTGTCTGACCGCCCAGCCGTGAAGCGGGCACTGGCGGATGAGGCGAGTTAAGCCAGCATCAATTCCCTGAACCGTGCGCGCTTGGCCGCGTCGAAGCCGGCGGTCTGTTCCAGATAGCCCTCGACTGAGCCGTATTCGGCGTTCACCACGTCCAGCGCGGCATTCAGGAAGTCCGGGCTGGTGCCGCACAGCAGGCGGAGCATCGCGTCATCGGGCTTCACCTTGTCGCCGACCACGCTTTTCAGATAGCGGCCTGACGCCGCCATCATCTGGTCCATGTTGGAATAAGTCTCGGTCAGCGCGTAGTCGTGATGCACCGTGTCCAGCGAGACGCCGAGCGTCAGCAGCAGCAGGGCGCTCAAGAGGCCCGTGCGGTCCTTGCCCGCCGTGCAGTGGATTACCATCGGGAAATTGTCGCCCGACACCAGATCGTCCAGGAATGGGCCGAGCTTTCCGACGAATGCGCCGGGCAGCAGGCTGTAGGTTCGCATCATCATGGAGCGGATACCGTTCACCGTCGGATCGGCGGCGATGATCGCCAGCAGCTCGCCCGCGCCCGACCGAACGTCCATGCCGATATCGAGATGCCGCAGGACCGGCTCCGGCGTTTCCATCCAGCGGTTGGGAGCCATCTCCCGTTCTTGGGCGCCACGCAGGTCGCAGATATAGCGCAGATTGATGCCCCGCAGCGCCGCCGCGTCTTCGATGGTTGGGGTTGCGATCAGCTGCGAACGATAGATACGCCTGGTCCGGACTGTGCGGCCGTCCAGGCCGGTATAGCCGCCCAGGTCACGGAAATTCGGGGCGGAGGTCAGGATGGGGGTAGGGATCATTGTGTCCGTGGTGCCTGTCGAATGTTCGCGCTAGTGTCGCTACCGAGTACCGTACCCGGACTTGATCCGGGCATCCACGTCATGACTGCGCTGGCGGACCCACGTGGATGGCCGGGTCAAGCCCGGCCATGATGATGATGAGAGTTCGTATCGAATTACTATCAGGATCGCGGTACCGTCAAAAGCTCAATCCAGCTTTGCGATCGGTTCCATCAGGAAGCGCTGCAGGCGTTCGTTTTGCGGGATGTCGGCTAGGAAACAGAGTTGCAGTTCGCGTTGATGAAACAGGCGCAGCAACGCCTCGTCATGCTCGGCTCCAGCCTTCTGGGCGAACGCTTCCAGCCTGGCTTCGGCCTCGATGGTGTCGGCGGGACGCGATCCCAACAGCTTTCCGGCGGCGTCCAGATAGGCGTCGTCGAACGCCTTCCCATACTGGTCGACCCGGGCGAGATAGGTCGCCTCGGCGGCGGCCTTGCTGCGCAGATATTTGTCCATGTCGGTCGCGGCCGGCACCTGGCCGATGGCGATCCCCAGCATCTTCAAATGGACGCTTTGCGCCGTCGCCACCGGTTCCGGAACAACCAGGGCGGCCAGCACCACCTCCATGAACTCCGCCTGCGCCTCCAGCGCGATGCGGAGCGAGCCGTGGTAATAGACGAAATACTCGAAATAGTCGGTCTCGTCCGACGGCTTCGACATCACGTCGCTGATCAGCAGCGATAAGACGGCCGAGAAGGCGACAAGGTGGAAACGCAGCGCCTTGTAATCGATCGGTTTGCCCGACAGTTGCTCATAGCGTTTGGTCAGAACCGAAGCCGTGCCGGTCTTCTCGCTGAGGTCCCGCATACGGATGCAGCACAAATCCAGCAGTGGGTCGGCGATGCAGGCCATTTCCAGGTCCATCACCGCGATCAGCGCGCCATCGCGATACATCATCTGAAAGCTGTCGCCGCTGATGAAGCAGGGCTTGATCTCGCCCTTGGGCACGTTGCGGTGGACCCATAGGCGCAGGAACTCGTTGGCCGCCTCCGGCACCCGCTTCTGGCCCAGATACATTTTCTCGATGGTGAGGAACTGCGCGAGGCGCAGCTGTGCCGGGTCGGCGGGCCATGTGAATCCGGCATCGACGAACAGTTGCGGGTCCAGCGCATGGAACTGAACCATCGCCTGGACATACTCGTCCGCCACCTTGTCGCGCACGGCGACGTCGGTGATGTTTTCCAGCCGGGACTCGCCCTCCAGCCGCTCCATCACGATGGCGTCGATGTCCGGGCAGTGGCCGTATTGCTTGGGCGCCTTGATGCCGTTCTTGTGAAAGACGTCGAGCGCCGCGCCCTCGAGCTTTACCGGCGTCAAGGCATGAACCTCGCGCGAGCCTTTGACGAACAGGGGGATGGTCTTGCCGTCGCGGTCGGCATCGACGATCCAGGCAGCGCGCCACCGGGCCTGCGGCTCGATCCTGACAACCTTGCCGATATTGCTCTCGATCCAGGCGATGAGCAGGGTTTCCGTCGTCGTGTGGGCAGAATCCGGCATGTGCTTCCCCAAGCGTTTCGTCGTCTTTGATTGCAGGCTAATCGAGTTTGGCGATCGGCTCCATCAGGAAGCGGTGCAGGCGCTTGTTCTGCGGAATGTCCGCCAGGAAGCCGAGCTGCAATTCCCGTTTATGGAACAAGCGCATCAGCGGTTCGTCGGACTCAGGGCCGGCTGCGTGGACGAAGGCTTCCAGCTTCGCCTCGGCATCCATCGCATCCGTTGGCCGATCGCCCAGCAGCTTCGCGACGTCGTCCAGATAGGCGTCATCAAATGCCTTTCCGTACAGATCGACGCGGGTCAGATGGGCAGCCTCGGCGGCGGCTTTGCTGCGCACATAGGTGTTCATCTCGGTATCGACCGGGATCCGATCGATGGCGATTCCGAGCATCTTGAAGTGGATGCCGTGCGCCGTGGCCGCCGGCTCTGGCGTTGGCAACGGGTCCAATGTCACGCCCAGAAACTCAGCCTGAGCCTCCAGCGCCAGCCGCAGGCAGCCGCGATAATAGATGTAATATTCCAGGTAATCGGTGTCGTCGGCCGGCTTCGACATCACGTCGCTGACCAGCATCGAGGACACGGCGGAGAAAACGACCAGGTGGAAACGCAGCACCTTGAGGTCGACCGGCTTGCCCGACAACTCGGCGTAACGGCGGGTAATCGCCGCCGCGTCCCCGGTCTTTTCCGACAGGTCCCGCATGCGGATGCAGGACAGGTCGAGCAACGGGTCGCCGATGGTGGCCATTTCCAGGTCCATCACCGCCTTTAGCGCGCCGTCGTGATACATCATCTGGAAGCTGTCGCCGACGATGAAGGACGGCCTGATATCGTCCGTCGGCACATTGCGGCGAAGCCATAGGCGCAGGAACTCGTTCGCCGCCTCCGGCCCGCGCTTCTTGGCCAGATACATCGTCTCGATCGGAACATATTGCGCCAGGCGCAGATGCGCCGAGTCGGTCGGAATGGTAAAGCCGGCATCGACGAACAGCTGCGGGTCCAGTGCATGATATCTGACCATCGCCTGGACATATTCATCGACCACCCTGTCGCGGACCGCGGGGTCCTCGATCTTCTCCAGGCGTGACTCGCCCGGCAGCCGCGCCATCACGATGGCGTCGATCTCCTCGCAATGCCCGTACTGCCGGGGTGCCGGAATGCCGTTGCGGTAAAAAATGTCCAGCGCGGCGCCCTCCAGCCTGACCGGCGTGATCGCGTGAACCTCACGCGTGCCTTTGACGAACAGCGGGATGATCTCGCCGTCGCAGGTTGCATCCACAACCCAGCACGGGCGCCAGCGCGCCTGCCGTTCGATTCGGACCACCTTGCCGATCTTGCGTTCGATCCAGGCGATCAACAGGCTTTCGTTCGTCGTCGATGAATCCGGCATGCATTTCCCAGTTTTTCGCCGCCCTTAGCCCGCGTTTACGGAGGCCCGGCTTGGCATTTTCCGTGTCAAGTAACTTATTTCGCACGCGATACGGATTTGCGGCGAACTTTTTCCGCGCTCAAGCATTTTTAGGCGTTGAGTTCCCCACTCAGAGCACCGACTACCACAAGGAGTGCGTCAATGAGCGACGCGTTTATCATCGAAACATCGAGCCTGACGGCCGGGATCGTAGCGGCACAAGGGCAGGGCTTCTGCTTCTATGCATCCCACCCCAGCATGTTCCCGCTGGAAGGCGCGTTTTTCGACAGCCTGAAATCAGCCCAGCGTGCCGTCGAGCGCTTGGAACGCGCGGCGAAGGGTGAACTGGACGCTCCGAACGATTCGGTCAGCCGCTGGCGCTCGCCACCGACCATCGCCGCCTAGAGATACACGCCCGAAAACAATTTATCCCCAATGTTCCCTCTGCTACGGTCGCGCAAACGACCGTAGCAGAGGGGAATTGGCATGGCCTTGCGCCTTGAAGACATCGAGCTGATCAAACAGCTGAAGCATCGCTATATGCGTTGCCTGGATACCGCGGATGTCGAGGGCCTGAAGGGCACCATGCATCCCGACATCACCATCCGTTACATCGGCGGCAGCTATCGCATCGAGGCTGACGGGCGCGACAACGTGCTGAACATCCTGTCGGGCATGTACAACAAGAAATATGCCGGCTCGCATATCGTTCATCACCCGGAGATCGAGGTCGCCGACGACGGCGAGACGGCGACGGGCATCTGGTACCTCACCGACTATGCGATGAACTTCAACCTGAACATCATCACGCAAGGCGCCGCGATCTATCGCGACAAATATGTGAAACAGAGCGGCAAATGGGTGATCCTGCATTCCGGCTACACGCGGATGTGGGAACGGGTCGAGAAGTTCGACGAATCCACCAAGCCGAACCTGGCCTTCCATCTTTACGCCACCTTGGACTTGCCCGACTCTCACCCTGGATTTTAGGCCGATGCCCAATCTGGTGATGCGCTTCGACATGCGGAATCCGCAGCCGGGCGTGGACAAGCGCGCGCTCTATCAGGCGGCGATCGAGATGGCGGTGTGGGCTGACGAACATGGGTTCGACACGATCCAGTTCTCCGAACATCACGGCAGCGACGATGGCTATCTGCCGTCGCCGGTGGTGCTGGCCTCCGCCATCGCCGCGCGCACCAAGCGGGTTGGTTTGCGCTTCGGCGTCGCGCTGCTGCCGCTCTATCACCCAATCAAGCTGGCGGAGGATATCGCGGTTCTCGACATCATCAGCGGCGGCCGGGTGACGGCGGTGTTCGGCGCCGGCTATGCCCGGCATGAATTCGAGATGTTCGGCGTCGATCCCGCCGACCGTGCGAAGCTGATGGAGGAGGGGGTCGAGACGATCAAGAATGCCTGGACCGGCGAACCGTTCCTCTATCAGGGCCGCCGCGCCCGGGTGACGCCGACGCCGGTGCAGAAACCAGGACCGGCGATCTGGCTGGGCGGCTCGTCGCCCGCCGCTGCCCGGCGGGCCGCGCGCATCGCCGACCATTTTTACGGCGCCGATCCCGCGCTTTATGACGCCTTCCGCGCAGAGGCGATCCGGCTCGGCCGCGATCCCGGTCCCTATCGCGACATCGGCACCGGCTTCTTCGTCGTCACCGACGACCCGGATGCCGAGTGGGAAAAAATGGGCGCCTATATCGCCCATGAGGTTCGCTCCTATTCCGAATGGAGCAACAGCGGTGACACCATCCAGAACAAATTCCCCCCGCCCGAGCTGACCGTCCTGAAATCCATCGGCGCCTACCCGATCCTGACGCCGGAAGAGGGTCTGAAATATACGCTGGAGCGTGGGCCGAACGGCGACCTGTCGGTCCATCCATTGATCTCCGGCATGCCACCCGAAATCGGCTGGGCGCAGCTGGAGCGGTTCGCGCGGGATATCTTGCCGAAACTCGGACGTTAAAAACCTTGCACTCAAAATGTTTTTATCGCATTATGGCGACCTGATAGCGATCCGAGGGGAACAATGGCGGCGATGTTTAATCCCGGCCGAATGAAATTCGGGGCGTTTTTTGCCCCCATGCATCCGAATACGGTCAATCCTACCCTGGCGCTGGAACGCGACCTGGATCTCATCAAATGGATGGACGATCTGTCCTATGACGAGGCTTGGGTCGGGGAGCATCACTCCGGCGCGTATGAGTGCATCGCCTCACCTGAAGTGTTCCTGGCGGTCGCGGCGGAGCGCACCAAGCATATCCGGCTGGCGACCGGCGTCAGCTCGCTGTCTTATCACCATCCGCTGATCCTGGCCGACCGCATCGCGCAGTTGGACCACCATATGCGCGGCCGCCTGATCTTCGGTGTTGGGCCGGGGCAGCTGGTGGCCGACGCCTATATGATGGGCGTCGATCCCGGCGATTTGCGCCGCCGGATGGATGAATCGCTGGAATGCCTGGTGCCGTTGCTGAATGGCGAGGTGGTAACCAAAAAAACAGATTGGTTCGAACTGCGCGAGGCGCGCTGCCAGATCCTGCCCTATCAGCATCCGACCGTCGAAATGGCGGTCGCCTCGGCGATCTCACCGACCGGCGCGCGCACCGCCGGCAAGTATGGCCTGGGCATGATCTCGGTCGCCGCCTCCAGTCCCGAGGGCTACAAGCAGCTCGGCAATCACTGGGATATCTGCGAGGCCAAGGCGGCGGAGCACGGCAAGACCGTCAGCCGCGCCAACTGGCGCGTTGTCACGCCGTTCCATGTCGCGGAGACGCGCGAACAGGCCTTCAAGGACCTGGAATTCGGCCTGATGGACATGATGAAATATTTCCGCAAGTTCGGCGGATCGGCCTTCCCGGTGGCCCATTCGTTCGAAGAGGCGGTGAATATCTGGACGACCGGCGGGCTCGGCGCGTTCGGCGTCGGCGTCGTCGGCACGCCGGACGATCTGGCCGAGCATATCAAGAAGCTGCAGGTTCAGTCGGGCGGGTTCCAGACCTTCCTGTCGCTGGCCCACAACGCGGCGGATTTCGTGGCGACAAGGAAAAGCTATGAGCTGTTCGCGCGCCATGTGATGCCGCAGTTCCAGCATTCCAACAACAACCGCACCCCCTCGCTCGACTGGGCGGGGGAACATGCCGATCGCTTCATGCCGCATTATATCGGCGGCATTCAGAAAGCGATCCAGGACCATGACGAAGAACAGGCAGCGCGCGTCAAAGCCGCCGCAGCCGAGTGACAGGAGGAAACGAACATGACGGCGATTGAGCTTCCGGCCGGCACACGATCGATCCCGTTCGTCAGCGGCGCCAAGGCCGGCATCGGCCATTACGGCGAGTTCGCATCGACGCCGCTGGAATTCCTGCATCGCGCCTATAACGAATGCGGCGAGGTTTCCGAGTTTGATCTCGCGGGTCTGAAGACTGTGCTGATGGTTGGGGCGGAGGCGCATGAGGCGTTCTTCCGCGCGCCGGACAATCAACTGAACGCGGCCGCCGCCTATCAGATGATGGTGCCGATTTTCGGCGAGGGCATCCAGTTCGGCGCACCGCCCGACATCGAGCGCCAGCAGCTGCGGATGCAGTATCAGGGCCTGCGCTATGAGAAGATGGCGAGCTATTCCGGCACCGTCGCCAAGGAGGTCCAGGACTTCATTGCCGACTGGGGCGACAGCGGCGAGTTCGATTTTTACGAAGCCTTCACCGACCTGACACTGAAGACCTCGACCCACTGCCTGCTGGGTTCGGACTTCCGCTATAAGCTGACAGGCGAATTCGCCGAGCTGTATCACGATCTGGAGCAGGGGCTGGACGCCGCGGCAATCCGCGATCCCAACGCGCAGAACGACGCTTATACAAAACGCGATGCGGCGCGGATGCGCCTGCAGCAACTGATCACCGAAGCGGTGCGTGATCGGCGGGCGCGCGATTTCCATAACGACGATATGCTCGAAATCTACATGACCGCCACCTATGAGGATGGCAGCCTGCTGACTGAGCACGAAATCACCGGCATGGTGATCTGGTTCATGTTCGGCGGCCATCACACCAGCTCCAACACGTCTGCTTGGACGCTGCTGGAGATGTGCCGTAACGCGCAATATTTGCCGGAGCTGCAGGCCGAGGTCGACAAGGTGTTCGCGGCCGGCAAGGAAACCGCGATGACGACCCAGCGCGACATCCGGCTGGTGGAGGGCTTCATCCGCGAATCCCTGCGGCTGCATCCCCCGCTGAACGCCATTACCCGCCGCGTGCTCTATGATTTCGAGTATAACGGCTACAAGGTCGAGACCGGCAAGAACATCATGTTGTGCCCGCATGTGGCGCATAAATTGCCCGATTATTTCCCTGACCCGGAGACGTTCAACCCGCGCCGGCCAAACCCGGAGAATGTCTTCGCCGCCATCCCGTTCGGCGGCGGCCGGCACAAATGCATCGGCAACGCCTTTGCCCTGTTGCAGGTGCGGACCATCTTCACCTGGCTGCTGCATCACTACGAGTTCGAGTTGGCGCAGCCGGCGGAATATTACCGCGAGGTGATGCCGACCTTGATTCTCAGGCCATCCGACCCGTGCCGGGTGAAATATCGCCGCCGTACGGTCTGACCATGGCTCGGAAATACCGCATCGTCGTCGACAAGGGCATCTGCCAGGGCCATAGCGTGTGTGTCGCCGAGGCGCCGGAAATCTTCCGCACGGTGGATAATGGCGGGCCCTACCCGATGGTCGACCTGATTACTGACACCCCGTCCGAAGAACTGCTGGCAAAGGCGGAGGCGGCGGAAGAGCTGTGCCCGAACGGCGTCATCCGCATCGTTTATGAGGACGATTGAGCATGCTGACCCATCTGTGCTTGGTCACCTATAAGGACCCGGCTACTGTCGATGCGGCGACGCAGGCGGCGATCGAGGCGGCCTATCTGAAACTGCCGTCGTTGATTCCCGGCATCGTGTCGATGAAGGTCGGGCGCGACGCCGGCTTGCTGGAGGGGAATGCCGATCTCTGTATCCTGGCGACCTTCGAAAGCGCCGACGCTTTCAAGGCCTATTCGACGCACCAGGCGCATATGGACGTGATCTTCCCGGCGCTGGGCCACCACATGGCGGGGTACTCGACCGCGCAGTTCGAGGCTTAGGGCAGTGTGTTTGGTTCTAGAGCCCAACTCCCAACGCCGTCATGGCCGGGCTTGACCCGGCCATCCACGCGGTCCCACCTTCGCCGCCGTAACACGTGGATGCGCGGATAAGTCCGGGCATGATGCGCAACGTGTGAGGTAAACTTCGTAATGATGCGCGGTGGCTGGGTCTACTTCATGACCAACAAGCCTAATGGTGTGTTCTACACTGGCGTCACGAGCGACGTTGCTCGTCGTGCCTGGGAACATCGCGAAGGCGTCGCGGACAGTTTCACGAAGCGTCACGGGTTGAAACGGCTGATTTACGCCGAACGCCACGAAGACATTCGCGCTGCGATCCAACGGGAAAAGAACATCAAACACTGGCCGCGTGCTTGGAAGATCAAATTGATCTTGGAGCAGAATCCAGATTGGAGCGACCTTTACGATCAATTGGTCTAAGGAGAGTATCCACGTCTTCTGCCG
Source organism: Alphaproteobacteria bacterium (assembly GCA_965276835.1). GTDB lineage: Bacteria > Pseudomonadota > Alphaproteobacteria > BOG-932 > Roseiterribacteraceae > BOG-932. The sequence goes on along the minus strand of OZ255631.1, from coordinate 2,813,575 downwards.
GCCTGCGGAGCCACGTGGATGGCCGGGTCAAGCCCGGCCATGACGGGACCAGTAGTGCTTAATGGTGTCGGCGGCGAGAGCGTCAAACATTACTGACGGCCGTCAGCAGCATCAGCTTGCAACGGCGCAGGTGGCGCTGCATGCCCCGAAGCTCATTCTCCAATACCTTCTCGATCGTCAGGCCGGTCAGCAGACAATGGGCGACAATCAATGCCTCCTGAAGCTGATCGTCGGTCAGGTCGATGTCGTAGAAGATTTCACGCAGCGTCTTGATATGCTCGCGGGCGCGCTGGTCGAAGGTCGCCATACGGGCGCCGTCCGGGTTGGCCTTGCGGCCGGCCAGCAGAATCTCCAGCCCGGCCAGATAGACGTCATCCTGGTAATGCGCCCACATGCAGTCGACGAACGCGTCGACCCGGTCCGACAGTGTGCCCTTGCGCAGTTCGGGGTCGGAGACGCGGGCGATGAATTTTTCATGGCTGATCGCCATGACGGCATCCAGGATGTCGTCCTTGGAGCCGAAATGATGCTGCGCCGCGCCCCAGGTGATGCCCGCGCGCTCCGCGATGCGGCTGGCGCTGGCGGCGGAAAACCCGCCCTCCTTGATCAGCGAGATCGCCGAATTCAGGATTTTCTCGCGGGTGTTCTTCGATTTCTGCGCCTGGCGGCCCAGAACGGATTCATCTTCGTTGAGTCTCGATCGTTCCATGGAATCGGCTATGCCACAAAAACAGTATGAATAGAATGTTTCATTCGGGCTGGCGGGGGAGCCGGTTTTTCGGATAGCAATGCGGCAACGGAATTAAGGGGCAAGGATATGGGGATCGAAACCATCGCACTCAGCGATGTGAAACGCTTCGATGAAACGACGGATGTGCTGGTGATCGGGCTGGGCGCGGCAGGCGCCGGCGCCGCGATCGAGGCACGGCTGGCCGGGGCGGATGTCCTGGTGCTGGAACGCGCGTCGGCCGGCGGCGGCTCGACCGCTCTGTCGGGCGGCTTCATCTATCTGGGCGGTGGCACCCGCGTTCAAAAGCTGAACGGCATCGAGGATACGGCCGAGGATATGTACCAATATCTTCAGACGATGAGCCCGGAGGCCGACCCGGCAAAGGCCCGCGCCTATGCCAATGACAGCGTCGCGCATTTCGACTGGATCGAGGCGAACTCTGTTCCGTTCGACAACGGCTATTACCCGCATAAGCATTACGAGCATTCCAGTGCCGAATCGCTTGCCTGGACCGGTAACGAACAGGTCTGGCCGTTCCGCGAAAAGGCCAAACCCGCGCCGCGCGGCCACAAGATGCCGGGCAAATCGGACAAACATGTCGGCGTCGGCGAGACTGGTGGCGGCGGGCAAGTTCTGATGGAAGGGCTGATCGCGACCGCAGAGAAACTGGGCGCGCGCATCGCATACGACGCCAATGCCAAGCAGCTGGTCGTCGACGGCAATCGCGTGGTCGGGCTCAAATACACTTTGTTCCAGGAGGAGCGCTTCGTCCGCGCCCGCAAGGGTGTGGTGATCGCCACCGGCGGGTTCGGCATGAACCAGGAGATGCTGGAAAAATACTGTCCGGACTTCGCCGACGAAACCTTCGGCAAGCTGGGCACCGGCTTCATCCAGGGCGTCGGCCACCAGTTGGGCGAGAGCGCCGGCGGCGCGCTGGAGCATATGGACGGCTATTTCATGACCTCACCCTATTACCCGCCGGAAAGCCTCTTGAAGGCGATCCTGGTCAACAAGAACGGCAAGCGCTTCGTCGCGGAGGACAGTTATCACAGTCGGTCCACCGCCGCGGCTTACAAGCAGCCCGACCATGCCGCCTATTTGATCTGCGACAGCGAAATCTTTCAGCGTTGCGAGTTTCCGCATGAGCTGATTGATGCCTGGGAAACGGTGGAGGAGATGGAGGCCGGGCTGAAGCTGCCGAAGGGCTCGCTTCAGAAGACGCTGGCCGACTACAACGCACATGCGGCCAAGGGCGAAGACCCGGAATTCCATAAATATCAGAAATGGATCCAGCCGCTGGCTAAGGCCCCGTTCGCGGCGATCGACTGCACCTTCGGCACGTCGCCGATCATGGGCTTCACGCTGGGCGGGCTGAAGACAACGGCAAAGGGCGAGGTGTTGGACGCAGCCGGCAAGACGATCCCGGGCCTTTATGCCGCCGGGGCCTGTGCCTCGAACCTGGCTTATGATTCCATGGGGTATTCGACCGGCACCTGCATCGGCGAATCGACCTATTTCGGCCGCCAGTGCGGCATCAACGCGGCGGCGCAGGCTAGCGCCGAGTAGTTTCTTGTTTCGTCATGCGCGGGCATGACGGTTTTGAACGATACGTAAACGGTAGGAAACGGGAGGAAATCTGATGGGAATTCTTGACGGAAAAGTCGCGATCGTGACCGGTGCGGGGCAGGGCGTGGGCGAGGGCATCGCCTTTGCGCTGGCCAAGGAAGGCGCGACCTTGGTCGTTGCCGGACGCACCGAATCCAAAGTGGTGCGCACTAAGGAGGCGATCGAGAAACTGGGCTTCAAGGCGATGGCGATCGGCTGCGACGTGTGCAAGCCGGAAGATATCGCGCGCACGGTCGAGGCGACGCTGAAGGCCTATGGCGGGATCGATATCCTGGTGAATAACGCGCAGATCGTTCACAACGATTTGCTGAACAATCTCAGCGACCTGCAATTCACCGAAACGTTCGATTCCGGCGCCTTCGCCACCTTCCGCTTCATGAAGGCGGTTTATCCGCACCTGAAGGCGCGTGGCGGCGGCCATATCGTCAATCTCGCGACCTCCGCGGCGCAGCGCTGGGATGCCAAGGGTTACGGCGTCTATGCCGCCAACAAGCAGGCGATCCGCATCCTGTCGCGCACCGCCGCGCATGAATGGGCGCTGGACAATATCCGCGTGAATACCGTTGCGCCGCTGTCGATGTCGCCGGCGCTGAAGGATTGGATGGCGGCCGACCCAGTCGGCACCAAGGCGTTCCTCGACACCGTGCCGTCGCGCCATATCGGCGACCCGGAATTGGATATCGGCCGCGCCGTCGTCTTCCTGTGCGGCCCGGATTCCCACTACGTCACCGGCGTCACCATCCCCCTGGACGGCGGCCAGGCGAACTTCGGATAGGTCAGGCCCTACAGCCCACACTACCTCGTCATGGCCGAAGGCCGCCTTACGATTCGTAGCAGGACGCTTAGCGTCCGGCCGGCCATCCACGCGTCTCCACCAGCGCGCTGTATGAGGTGGATGGCCGGGTCAAGCCCGGCCATGACGAATAGGATGCTGTGAGTTTAGAGAAAACAATTCACCTGAAATCTTTTTTGTGGCTTTATGGCCCGGCAATTAAGAGCGGGGACATGGGGATGACACGGATCGGGTTGGCGCTTATCGCGCTGCTGACCATCTTGGCTGGGCCGGTATTGGCCCAAACGACCGAGTGGCCCTATGTCGGCGGCGATATCGGGGGGCAGCGTTATTCGCCGCTGACCGAGATCGGCAAGGACAGCGTCAAGCGCCTGAAGGTCGCCTGGACCTATCACACGGGTGATTTTTCGGCTGGGGACGCCACCCATTCGACCACCGCCTTTGAGGTCGCGCCGATCGAATTCGACGGCACGCTTTACTTGTGCACGCCGAACGACCGGGTCATCGCCCTCGATCCGGAGACGGGCAAGGAAAAGTGGAAATTCGTGCCCACCGTCAACCAAGCGGGCGTGTATGAAACCGTATGCCGCGGCGTCAGCCATTGGCGCGATGCAACCGCCCAGGCCGGGGCGGTGTGCCGCGACCGGATTTTCGTCGGCACCATCGACGCGCGGCTGATCGCGCTGGACGCCAAGGACGGCAAGCCTTGCGTCGATTTTGGCAAGGACGGCACGGTCGATCTCAAAGCAGGCTTAGGCGACGTACAGCCTGGCGAATATTACATGACTTCGCCGCCGCTGGTGATCGGTGACCTCGCCCTGACCAGCGCCTTCGTGAAGGACGTGCAGCGGCTGGACGCCCCATCGGGCGCGGTCCGCGCCTTCGATGCCCGCACCGGGGAACTCAAATGGGTGTTCGATCCGGTGCCGCCGGAAAAGACACCGGTGACCGCCGACCAGGTGAAAGCCGGAACCATCCTCACCAGAGGCACGCCCAACAGTTGGGGCATCATGTCCGCCGACCCGGAGCATGGGCTGGTCTACGTGCCGATGGGCAACCCGTCGCCCGACCATTATGGCGGGGCCGAACGCGGCAACATGGATTATTACGGCTCGTCGGTGGTCGCACTCGATGCCGCGACTGGCGCCGTCAAATGGCACTTCCAGACGGTCCATCACGATCTGTGGGATTACGATGTCGCGGCGCAACCGGTTGCTTATGAGGCCAAGGGCGGCGTTCCGGCCATCATCCAGCCGACCAAGCTCGGCATGTTGTTTCTGCTGAACCGGCAAGACGGCACCCCTCTGTTCCCGGTTGAGGAACGGCCTGTGCCGCAATCGACCGTTCCGGGGGAGCATAGTTCGCCGACCCAGCCCTTCACGACCAAGCCCGCGCCCCTGCTGCCCACCACATTGACCCACGATTCCGTCTGGGGAGTCACCTTCTATGACAAGCACCAGTGCCAGAAGGAATTCGACGCGCTGGATTATCAGGGGCCGTTTACCCCGCCATCGCTGAAGGGGATTCTGGAACTCCCAGGCCTGGGCGGCGGCATCAATTGGGGCTCGGTCTCGGTCGATCCGGCGCGGCACCGCATGATCGCCAATGTTCAGATGCTGCCCTTCACCATCAAGCTGGTGCCGCGCGATCAGGTGAAGGGTGCCAACCATCCGTCGTCCGACCTGGTCGGTTTCGGACCGCAGACCGGCGTGCCTTATGCCGTGGCGCGGGCGCCGTTCCTGTCGCCCTGGGGCACGCCTTGCATTCCGCCACCCTGGGGCAGGCTGGTGTCGATCGATCTCGATACCGGGACCGTGCTGTGGGAAAAGACGCTGGGCAATCTGAACGCCAACCCGAAGGCGCCGGTCGTTGGCAAGTTCTTCAATTGGGGTACGCCCAACCTGGGCGGTAGCCTGCAGACGGCGAGCGGGCTGATCTTCATCGGTGCGACGATGGACCAGTATTTCCGCGCGATCGACAGCGATACGGGTGAGGAGCTATGGCGCGCCGATTTGCCCTTTGCCGCGCAAAGCACGCCGATCACCTATCGCGCGACGCCGCATGGTAAGCAGTATGTGGTGATCGCGGCCGGCGGCCACGGCGCGCTGGGCGAGACGCCTGGCGACGCGCTGATCGCCTTCACGGTCGGGGATTAACAGGGGGAATCAGATGAGCATCGAAGCCAACAAGAAGATCGTCGAGGCCTATTTCGAGGCGCAACGCTCGGGCGACCTGTTCAAGGGGCTGGAGCTGTTGTCCGACGACGCCACCTGGGCGGTGCCCGGCCAGTGGGAGATGGCCGGCGTCATGACCAAGGCGCAGATGGCCAAGATGATGGAGGGCCTCAACCAGTTCGACGGCGGCCTCACCTTCACCCATCATTCGGTAACGGCGGAGGACGACCGCGTCGCCGTCCTGACCGTGGTCGACGCCACGCTGAAAGACGGGCGCAAATACCACAACAACATCTTCTTCCTCTTCATCATCAAGGACGGGAAGATTTTCCACGTGACCGAGGCGGTGGATTCCTATCACTCGCGCAAGTTCTGGCTGGGCAAGGAATAGGCATGTCGCTCGCCATCGTCATCAGCGAACCGGGTGGCCCCGAGGTTTTGCGCCCTGTCGAACAGGAAGTCGGCGCGCCGGAGGCCGGGCAAATCCGGCTGCGGCAGACGGCGATCGCGGTCAATTTCCATGACATCTATGTGCGCACCGGATCGTACAAAACGCTGACGATGCCGGGAATTCCCGGACTGGAGGGCGTCGGCATCGTCGACTCGGTCGGTTCCGGCGTCGCCGGCTTCGCGCCCGGTGATCACGTCGCCTATATGACTCACGGCTATGGCGGTTACGCCGCCGAGCGCAATCTCGATGCCGAACTGGCGGTGAAGATTCCCGATGGCGTGCCGGATGAGATCGCGGCGGCCGCCTATCTAAAAGGCCTGACGGTCGAGATGCTGGCGCGCCGGGTCCACCGGCTGGAAGCCGGCAAGACCGTCCTGATCCACGCCGCTGCCGGTGGCGTTGGGCGAATGCTGGTGCAGTGGGCCGTGCATCTGGGCGCGACCGTGATCGGTACGGCGGGAAGCGAGGCGAAGCGCCAGTCGGCGCGCGAGGCCGGCTGTGCGCTGGCGATCGATTACCGGTCCGGCGATTGGGTTGCCGCGGTCAAGGATTTCACCGGCGGGCGCGGGGTGGATGTCGTCTATGACGCTGTTGGGCGCGATACGATCCACGGCTCGATGGACGCGCTGGCGCTCTGCGGCCACCTGGTGAATTTCGGCCAGGCCTCCGGCCCGGTCGACCCGATCGCGCCGGTCGAGTTGTTCGTCAAATCGCTGACGCTCTCGCGGCCCAACGTTTTCCATTATGTCCAGCAGCAGCGCGCGACTTTGGAGGCTGCCGCCGCCAACGTCTTTCAGGGCCTCAAGGACGGCTGGCTGTCCGTCCCGCCGCCGACGCTGATCCCCTTGGCCGATGCCGTCGAGGCACACCGCCTACTGGAATCCCGCACCGCCGCTGGAGCAATTGTGCTGAGGCCGTAGCGTAAGGGACGGCGATTGCGTGTACAGGTGACGGTTGACGCATGCTCTGATAGGATTAAATCCTACTGATTGAATGAGAGCATGACATGCGAACCACGCAACAGTTGAGCGTTACGTTGCCAAACGAAATGGCCGATCAAGTTCGGGCAAAGGTGGCATCGGGCGAATATGCGAGTGAAAGCGAAGTCATTCGCGACGGTTTGCGCGCGCTTCAGGCGCAAAACCGCGCCATAGAGCAGTGGCTGCAAACCGACGTTGTGGCGATTTATGACGCGATGGAAGCGGACCCGGGGCGAGCGCGGAGTAAGTCGGACGTAAGGGCGTCGCTTGCCGCAGAACACAAACGCGCGACCCAGACACGCTGACCAACTTATATACAGTCGTTTATTCGCCGGAAGCCGAGGCACAGCTCGTCGCGCTATACCGGTATATTGCCCGCGAGGCATCGCCCGAGATTGCCGAGAGATTTACGTCGCAAATCGCGGACCAATGCGATGCTTTAGATCGATTTCCGTCGCGCGGCGTCCCGCGCGACGATCTTCGCCCCGGCCTGCGAACGCTTGCGTTTCGTCGCCGCGTGGTCATTGCGTACTCCGTCAAGGCGAAGGCAGTCACAATTGTCGGGCTGTTTTACGGTGGTCAGGATTTTGAAAAACTGCTCGCTCCCGACTGACGAATAACCTGCCATTCCCTAACGCCCCGCCTGCCGCGCCACAAATCCTCCCTTGGCGAATTGCTGGCGGAAGGTGCGGGGCGCCGCCCCCGTCGCCCGGCGGAAGGCCATGGAGAAGCTTGAGGGGTCGGTGAAACCGATCTGGGAGGTGATCTCCTTCAGCGGCAGGTCGGTGTCGCACAGTAGTGACTTGGCTTTCGCCACCCAGGCGTCGCGGACATATTCGTGCAAGGTCTGCTTGGTGGTCTGCTTGAACAGGCGGCGGAGATGCCGGGTGCTGATGCCGCACAGCGCCGCCAGCTCGGTCACATTGCCGGTGGCGCCGGGATGGGTGTCGACATAGCCGACAATGCGGCGCAACTGCCAGGGCGCCAGGCCGCCGGCCACCATTGCCGGCTCCGGATCGATGCCGCGGATATGGCGGGCCAAATCGACGGCGATCGTTGTGCCCATGCCCTCAACCAGCGCCTCGACGCCGAATCCGGGCGCCAGAACCTCGTGCGCCAGCCGCATCATCGCCTCGTGCAGCCGGGCGTCTCGGATATCCAGGCAGTGTTTCAGGACATCGGCGGTCCAGTCGTCGGTAAATCCGGTCAGGGCGTGGAACCGCTCCGGCGTGTAGCGGCAGCGGACGAAGCGGATCGGGCCGCCCGACGCGCGAGATCGCATGGGGATGCCGGCGGGAACCAGGATCAGATCGCCGATATCGATGAAGGCGCCCTTGGTGTCGGCAATGTCGAACGCGCCTTGGGAGAAACGGTGACGCGGCGACAGCAGCATCGCCAGCGTGTACTCGCTCATCGTCTGCATCGTTTCGTGGGACTGTTCCCAGACGTAATGACCGACCTGGACGGTCATGCCCGGCACCTGCAGCTCCGCCTCGATCTGCCAGGGATCGCCGGTTGTGTCTTCTGAATTCCCCATCCTTCGGTTTTGGTCATATTTCTCCATTTTGTCCATCTTGACGATGTTGCGGCGGGTTCTCACCGGTGTGGCAGGGGGCTAACCCTAAGCCTCAAGTTGAGGAAAACGGGGAAGACATGTCCGACAGTGAACGCCGCACGCGCGGGATGAAGATGTTCAACGAGGTGTATGGCGGCATCGTGCCGTTCCCGCCCGAGGAACTGCATGACGATTTCCTGTTCAACACGGTCGACCAGCTGTTTTCCGAAGTCTGGTCGCGCCCGCAGATGTCGATCCGCGACCGCCGGCTGTTCGTCATGGGCATGATCGCCGCCCAGGCCGAGGCTGATACGTTCGAGATCCAGGTGCGCGCTGCCCTGCATAAGGGCGAGCTGACACAAGCCGATATACACGAGTTGGCGGTGATCCTGCCCTACTATGTCGGCTATCCGCGCGGCAGCCGGATGCGGGCGGTGACCCAGAAGGTGCTGGGCGAACTGAAAAAGAAACAGCAGGCCGAATAGCCGTTTCAGGGAGGACCACATGAAGGTCGGATTTATTGGGGTCGGCAATATCGGCAAGCCGATGGCGGAGCAATTCCTGCAACCGGGTTTCGAACTGACGGTGTTCGACGTGTCGCCCGCGGCGACGGAGCCCTTTGCCGCCAAGGCCAAGGTTGCTGCATCGCCTGCCGAACTGGGCCGCGATGTCGAGCAGGTCGGCATCTGCGTACGCCATGACGCCGACGTGACGGCGGTGGTGACGGGGCCGGACGGTCTGCTCCAGACCATGAAGCCGGATACGATCATCGCAGTTCACAGTACTGTCAGGCCCGCGACGGTGAAGACGCTGGCGGAGATTGCGAAGGCCAAGGGCATTCACCTGCTGGACGCCGCCGTGTCGGGCGGCCCGATGGGCGCGTCAGCGCGCAAATTGGTGTCGATGGTCGGCGGCTCGGCGGAGAACTTCGCGCGGGTGAAGCCGATGCTGGAGGCGTTCTCCGGCACCATCATCCACGCCGGCGATACCGGCATGGGGATGGCGCTAAAGCTCTGCAACAACCTCGTCACCTATATGCAACTTCAGGCTGCGATGGAGAGCGTCCGCCTCGCTATCGCCGGCGGGCTGGACGAAAAGCTGCTGCGCGAAGTCATGGCCAACAACGGAAATCTGACCACAGCGATGGGCCAATATCTCGATTTCTGCGCCACCGGCCCGGCCCGCATGGGGCAGGACGCCTATATGGCGTTCAAGGACGCGACCGCGGGCTTGGCCGAGAAGGATCTCGATTTCGCCCTCGGCTTCGCCAAGGACGTCGGGGTCGGGCTCAAGGGGACCGAGACGATCCGCCAAATCACCCGCGAAAGCTTGAGGGAGCGTTGATCATGATCAACAACGAACAGTCGCTGCTTTATATCGACGGCAAGTTCCGGCCAGCCAAAAGCGGCAAAACCTATCCCAACATCGCCCCCGCCACCGGCGGTACCATCGGCACCGCGGCCGATGCGTCGACCGAGGACATGGATGACGCCATCGCCGCCGCCCGTAACGCCTTCGACAACGGGCCGTGGTCGACCGACCGGGCGCTGCGGCTGCGCGTACTGAAGCAGTTCCGCGACGGGCTGCACGCCAGCCGCGATCGGATCAAGGCGCTGGCCGTGGCCGAGGCCGGAAGCCCACGCGGCTGCCTGGCCGGGCCGCAATGCGATGCCCCGATCAGCTTCACCGACTTCGTGCTGGAGACGCTGGAGAATTTCGAATTCGACCGCGAATTGCCGGTCGCCAATACGATGGGCGTGCCCAGCAAGCGCTATGTCTGGAAAGAGGCGGCCGGGGTCATCGGCGCGATCACGCCTTGGAACGTGCCGCTGCAGATCAACCTGGCCAAATGCTTCCCGGCGCTCGCCGCCGGCTGCACCGTGATTCTGAAGCCGGCGCCGGAAACCCCGTGGCTGGCGACCGTGCTGGCCGAGATCGCCGACCGGACCGACATGCCGCCCGGCGTGTTCAATGTCGTCACCAGCGCCAACCCAGCCCTGGTGGGGGAGCAGCTGGTGACCGATCCGCGCGTGGATATGATTTCCTTCACCGGCTCGACCGGCGTCGGCAAGCGCATCATGGCGGTGGCGTCGGAGCAGATTAAGAAGGTGTTCCTGGAACTGGGCGGCAAGTCCGCCTTCATCGTTCTGGACGACGCCGATTTCGCCAAGGTGATCCCGACCTCGGCCTTTTTCGTGCTGTATCACGCCGGCCAGGGCTGCGCGTCCTTTACCCGCTTGCTGGTGCCGCGCAACCGGTACGAAGAGGCGATCGGCATGCTGAAGACCGCGTTCGAGGCGATGCCCTTCACCGACCCGACCAGCGATCAGCAGATCATGGGGCCGCTGATTTCGGCACGGCAGCGCGACCGCGTGCTGGACTATGTTCGCATCGGCAAGGAAGAGGGGGCACGGTTGATCACGGGCGGCGGCGTGCCGGAGGGCAAGGCCGGTTTCTATGTCCAGCCCACGGTCTTCGCCGACGTGAACAACAAGATGCGGATCGCCCAGGAGGAAATCTTCGGGCCTGTGCTGGTCGTCATTCCCTACGAGAATGACGAGGACGCGATCCGCATCGCCAACGATTCGGTGTTCGGTCTGTCGGGCGGCGTCGCCACGGCGTCGACCGAGCGCGGGCTGGCGGTGGCGCGGCGCATCCGGACCGGCACCTTCGCGGTCAACGGCGCGAACTACTTCGCCGCCGACACGCCGTTCGGCGGTTACAAGCAGAGCGGCATCGGCCGCGAAATGGGGCGCGAGGGCTTCGAGGAATATCTCGAGACCAAGTCGGTCGCGGTTCCGGCATGACCGCCCAAGATACGAACGCCTCACTGAAAGGCCAGACTTTCATCGTCACCGGCGCCTCACGCGGCATCGGCCTGGCGGCGGCCCGTGCGATCGGTAAGCGCGGCGGGAGGGTGGCTCTGTTCGGCCGCGATACCGCGGCATTGGACCTCGCGGCATCCGAGATCGGGAACGGTGCGCTGCCCGTCACGGTCGACGTGCAGGATCGCGACGCGCTGATCGCCGCAATCGACAGCTCGGTCGCGGCGCTGGGCGGTTTGGACGGCATCGTCAACAATGCCGGCCTGTCGCTCGCCAGCTCCATCGAGAAGCTGCGGCCGGAGGATGTGACCATTCAGGTCAACACCAATCTGCTGGCCGCGATCTATGCCTGCCAGACAGTCATCCCGCATTTCCGCAAACGCGGCGGCGGGCGGATCGTCAATATCGGTTCGGCCTCGGTCCGGCATTTGGACGAATTCGCCTATATCTCGATCTACACCGCGACCAAGGCGGCGCTGGAGCGGTTCAGCAAGGACCTGCGCGACGAGGTGAAGGCGGAGAATATCGGCGTCACCATCCTCAGCCCCGGCGGCACCGAGACCGCCTTCGGCTCGACCTGGGCACCCGAGGTTGCGGCGGTGGCGTTCGGCGAATGGCTGCGCCGCGCGCCGAATTTCGACGGCACGATGCAGACCGAACCGGTGGGCGAGGCCATCGCCGGTTGCTTCGAGCTGCCGCCCGGGACGGCCTACGATTTCCTCGAGATCCGGCCGAACCAGGTGACGTCGCGGCAGGCTTACGCGGAGAACCTCTACGCCGCGCGGGCGAACAATCGCTGAAAGGCAACTCTATGGTCCATTTCGACCCTTACGACCATGCGTTCCACGATGACCCGTACCCGGTCTATCGCGAACTGCGCGACAAGGCTCCGGTCTATTATTCCGAGCCCTACAAGCTTTGGGTGCTGTCGCGCTATGACGATTGCAGCCGCGCCGTGCGCGACTTCAAATCCTTCATCAACAAATACGGCGTCTCGATCGATGAGGCGAAAGAGCAGATGCCGACGGTACTGACCGTCGATCCGCCCGACCATACAAGGCTGCGCCACCTGATGGCCGGCATGTTCACGCCCGAGGCGGTCCAGCCGCTAGAGGCATCGGTGCGCGCGATGGCCAAGGAGTTGCTGGCGCCGTTCCTGGAAACCGGCAAGGTCGACATCATCACCGATTTCGCCGCCCGTCTGCCAATGGCGATCATCTGCCGGCTGCTCGGTTTTCCGCGCGAAGACGAGGACATGCTACGCCGCTGGACCGATCTGGTGGTCCAGCGCGACGAGGCGGCGACGGAGATGCCGCAGCACGCCATCGACGCGACCTTGAAGCTGTTCGATTATTTCGAAAAGCACATGGCGGAACGCGCCCGACATGCCGACCGGGACGACCTCGTTGCTCACCTGACGGCGTCGGAAAAAGCCGGCAAGCTCTCGCACCAGGAGGTGCTGGGTTATCTCTACATCCTGTCGATCGCAGGCAACGAGACGACGACAAAGCTGATCGGCAACATCACCTATCAGATGCACCGCAACCGCGGTCAGCTGGACCTGCTGCTGAAGGACCGTTCCCTGATGGCCGACGCAGTGGAGGAGACGATGCGCTATGACGGCCCGACCCAATTGATGGGGCGTGGGGTCGGGCGCGACATCGAATATCACGGACAAACCATCAAGGAAGGCGAGCGGATCGCGCTGCTGTTCATGTCGGCCAACCGCGACGAGCGCCATTACCCCGACGCCGACTGCTTCGATATCGGCCGCCGCGCCCGCGACCATCTGGGATTCGGCGGTGGTCTTCATGCCTGTCTCGGCGCCGCGCTGGCGCGGCTTGAGGCCAAGGTCGCGTTCGAGGAAATCCTGTCGGCCATGCCGGATTTCGTCGTCGATGAAGGCGGGCTGAAGCGTATGCACGCCCCTTCCGTGCGCGGCTACACCCATGTGCCGGTCGAGTTCACCCCCGCTAAAGGAGTCCGCGTTGCCTAACGTCACCTATATCGAGGCGAACGGCGCAGAACATGTCGTCGATGTCGTCGACGGCTGCAGCGTCATGGAGGGTTCGATCCTCAATGAAGTGCCCGGCATCATCGGCCTGTGCGGCGGCATCTGTTCCTGCGCCACCTGTCACTGCTATATCGGGGACGAATGGGCGGCCAAGCTGCCGCCGCCGTCGGAAGGAGAGCTTGCCATGTTGGAGCGCGCTTCGGACCGGCGGGCGGACAGCAGGCTGGGCTGCCAGATTGCCGTTACGCAAAAGCTGGACGGGATGGTGGTCCGCCTGCCGGAGCATCAGTCGACCGGCGAAATCTGAAGTCTTTTAGGGAAGGAAACACGATGCCCGCGACACCCGACGATACCCGCGAGGCGCTCAATAACTACATCAAGGCCTGGGCGACCAACGACAAGGCGCTGCTGATGTCGATTCTGTCCACCGACGCGGTGTTTTGCGATCCGGTCGGCACGCCTGAATTCATCGGCCATGAGGGCATCGGCAAGTTCTGGGACTTCTCCCATATGGGCGAGGGGCGGACATTAACCCCGGTGTTGCAGGAAATCCGCGCTTGCGGCAGCGAGGGCATTCTGCGCTTCGTCATGCAGGTGCGCATCCCCAGCGCCAACCAGGGGCTGGACCTCTCGATCGTCGAATATGTGCAGATCGACGACGCCGGCAAGATCAAGAGTCTGCGCGCTTTCTGGGATGAAACCAGCGTGGCGAAGCCCGACGGCATGGATTTGTTCAATCCGGACGTGTCCGAAGCTTACGAAAAGTAAGGTCTTGTCGAACGGCGGCAAACCCGCCGCCGTTCATTTCGCGAAATATCTGTGGCACTTGTGACACACGAACGCTCAAACACAGCGTTCGCGCCCAAACCCCGTTGACCTCAAACAACACGTCTCTTTAGGGTACTTATTACCGAACACTCGGTCATTTTACCGAATTTGGATAATATTTCATCGCTCTGCGCAAATCGGGGCAATGCCGTCGTTAGGCGGATCTTGGGAGGAAACATGTCAAAAGCGTCGCTCGGTCTTCTTCTTGCCACCGCCAGCACGGCCGCCCTGGCCTTCGTGCAGCCCGCCTTTGCGCAGGCTCCGGATCAGCCCGCGGCATCCGCCGGCGCGGGCCTCGAAGAAGTCATCGTGACGGCCCGCCGCCGTGAGGAAAAGGCGCAGACCGTTCCGATCGCGTTCACGACGCTGACTGCCGCCAAGCTCGACAAGCAAGACATTCGCGACAACCTGTCCCTGCTGAAGGACACGCCCGGGCTGAATGGCTCGACCGGCGCCTCGCTCGGCGTTTCCTACACCTTCCTGCGCGGCGTTTCCGGTGTGGTTTCGTATTTCGACGAAATCCCGACATTGGTGACCGGCGTCAACCAGTCTTATTACTTCGACGTGTCGAGCGTGCAGGTCCTGAAAGGGCCACAGGGCACTTTGTTCGGCCTCAGCAACGACGCCGGCGCGATCCTCTACAGTCCGAACAAGCCGACCAACAATTACGAAGGCTACGTCAAGGCGACGCTGGGCAATTACAACCGCGGCACATTCGAGGCTGTGGTCAACGTTCCGGTCGACGACAAGCTCTCGCTGCGCTTTGGTGGCCAGTTCAACCACCAGGACGGCTATATCCACGTCATCTCGAACAATATCGATCTGTTGGACCAGAATTACTGGTCGCTGCGCGGCCAGGCGAGCTTCCACCCGACAGACGACATCGACAACGAATTGCTGGTCAATTATTTCCACAGCCGCTCTCGGCCGGGCACGTTCGTGTTCGACGGTTACAGCAATGTTGCCCCGCCGAATTCGCCGTTCAAAGGTGCACTTGGACCCGGCAGCAATCCCACGATCAATCAGCTCGTCAACGTCCTGCACGCCGTCTATCCGGGCTCTTTCCCCACCGGCGATCTGGGGCCGATCCTGGCTCAGCAGAGGAAGCTCGGGCCATATGTGATCCAGGCGCTAAGCCTCGATCCCAGTTCTCAGGTTTCGCAGCTCAATATCGTCGACAAGTTCACTTACGACATCAACGAAAACCTGCAGATCAAGAATATCCTGGGCTATCAGGAAACGCAGCAAAGCGCCTTTATCCAGGACATCGACGCGACCAACCTGGCGTTGATCCAGGGCAACACGCCGCTTCCCAGCCAGGCGTCGGGTCCGGACGTGCAGTATAACGAAGAACTCCAGCTGCTGGGCAAGGCGTTCGACGACAAGCTGACCTACGTCGTCGGCACCTTCAACCAGTTGGGCGGCTACGGCTCGGCCGATTCCCGCGGGCCTTACGGTATCGGCTATCAGAACTCGTTCGGCACGGTTAAGGGCGCCACCCAGGTCAATCGCGCGCGGACCGATGCGGTTTATGCCCAGGGTACTGCCAATCTCGGTGACCTGATCGATGGCCTCAGCTTCACCGCCGGCATCCGCTATACGTGGGACCATTTCTACACCCGCGGCTCAGCCTTCAATTCTGACGGATCGGTTGCCAAAGATCCCAAAACAAAAATCCCGCTGGTTAATTCGCAATCGGCAGATTATCGGTCGCCCAGCTACACCTGGAGCATCGACTATCAGTGGCGCCCGGAAACGATGATCTATCTGACGAACAGCCGCGGCTATAAGACGGGCGGTTTCAACAACACGCCGACCCAGATTTTCGAGAGCTTTGCGCTTTTTGCGCCAGAGCATCTGAACAACTTCGAACTCGGCGAGAAATCCGATTTCGATCTCGAGGCGCTCGGTGCACCTGATGTGAAGGCGCGTGTCAATCTCAGCGCCTATTACGGCGTCTATCAAAATATCCAGGCGCAGACGACCGGCTCCTATCTCGTTCAGGGCGGCAACGGGGGCGCTACGGCGACTGCGCAGCTCGGTACGCCGATCGTGAATGTAGGCAACGGCGATATCTACGGTTATGAAGGCGAACTCACGATCGTTCCCGACCGGTCGTTGGAAATCAATGCCAATTTCGCCTATACCCGTGGCCGCTACAGCCACTTCATGGGCCCGAACCCGAATCCCGCTGTGGGTGCTGCGGCGCTGGTCTATATCCCGGGCGTCAATTTCGAAATCACGCCGGAATGGAAGTTCAATCTGAACGGCACCTATCACATTCCGGTCGATCCGGCTTACGGCGCACTCAGCGTGACTTTGGCTTATTCCTGGCAGGACCGGATGATCCTGACGGATGCGCCCAAACTGGCGCCTGAGGATTATCTGCCGGCGTTCGACAATGTCGACATGTCGCTCGACTGGAATGGCATCATGGGTAACGACCAGCTCGACGGGCGCCTGTGGGTCACGAACCTGCTCAACAACACCATCGCACCCGGCGTGCTCGCCGTTTGGGAGGTGTTGGGCATGATCGGATACCAGCCTGCTCAGCCGCAAATGTATGGCGCGACGCTGAAATACTCGTTCGGCGGCGCATCCGAGCCGGAGGCGGCACCTGCGGCCTACGTCCCGCCGCCGGTCGTGGCTCCGGCGCCCGTGCCGAAGAGCTATCTGGTGTTCTTCGACTTCAACAAGTCGGATTTGACGCCTCAGGCTACTGAGATCGTCGACACTGCGGCGAAGAATGCCGGCCCGGCAAAGGTGACTCAGCTCACCGTCACCGGTCACACCGATACCGTCGGTTCGGACGCCTACAATATGCGTCTCAGCCGCCGCCGTGCGGAATCGGTTGCGGCCCAGCTCGAGAAGGACGGCATCCCGTCGTCGGAGATCGAGATCGTGGCCAAGGGCAAGCGCGACCTGCTGGTCCCGACCGGTGACGGTGTGCGCGAACCGCAGAACCGGCGCGTTCAGATCGTCTTCGACGGCGGCGCGACCTCGTAACGCCTGACCAACTTACTGCTACCAAAACTTCGGCGGATGACAGATCATCCGCCGAAGCCGTTTCTGGGGACGGCGATTGGGGCGGGGAATCCATGAGCACGGAAGACAATCGCGTGACGGCGCTGAAGATGGTGGCGTCGATGGGTGCCGGCGGCCTGGATGAGACCATCCTGACCGACGATGTGTCCTGGTGGGTGCCGGGGCGCGGCACGGTCACGAAGGCCGAATTTAAAGGCATGGCGGAAGGTTTCCGCACGATGTTGGACGGGCCGTTCAGCCTGACCGTGAAGGGTGTGACCGCCGAGGGCGACCGGGTCGCCGTCGAGGCTGAGTCTCTCGGGAAACTCAAGAACGGCAAGACCTACAACAACACCTACCATTTCCTGTTTCTCTTCCGCGACGGGAAGATTTATCAGGCAAAGGAATATAACGACTCACAGCACGCGGCTGAGATTTTCGGCGACGCGCTGCCGTCAAAGAACTAACGCAAAACGATAACGGGAGCCTTTCGGGCATGAAATTTTCGATCATTTACGAAGCGCAGATGGTGGACGTCTCGCGTGAGAATGAAGCGCAAGTTTTCCAGGACATGGTCGACCAGTGCCTTCTGGCCGAAGACATGGGGTTCGACTGCATTTGGTCGGTGGAGCATCACTGCCTGACGCAGTATGCCCACCTGTCGGCGCCGGAAAGCTTTCTTGCGTTCATCGCCGGCGCGACCAAGCGCATCCATGTCGGCCACGGCGTCGTCTGCCTGCCTTTTAAGATGAACCACCCGATCAAGGTGGCCGAACGTATCGCCACGCTGGACCTTCTGTCGCGCGGCCGTCTGCATTTCGGTGTCGGCAAGGGCGGCACGATTCAGGAAACCGGGGCGTTCGACACGCCGATGAACATGGTCACGCCGCAGGTCGACGAGTCCATGTATATGATCCCGAAGATGTGGATGCAGGATGTGTTCGAGCATCACAGCGACCTGATCGACATTCCACCGCGCCCGATCCATCCCAAGCCGTTTCAGGATCCGCATCCGCTGATGTACATGGCCTGTACCCGCGAGGATTCGCTGCGCGTCGCCGGCAGCCGTGGCCTGGGCGCCCTGGTCATGGGCTTCAACGGTCCGTATGAAATCGCTGAACGCAGCAAGGTCTACCGCAAGGCTTTCGCCGAGCGGAAGGCTGAAGATCAGGTCGGTTACCGCCCGAACAACCACCTGGCGGCCTTGTGTGCGACCGTGGTTCTGGAAGACCGGGAAAAGGCCCGCCGCATCGGCATTCGGGGACAGCGTTTCTTCGCCGAATCGATCCGCTATTGGTATGCCGGGGGTGAGAAGCCCTCGGTCGAGGACCTGAATGCCGAGCAGCAATTCGCCGAGCTGAAGGCATCGGAAGAGCGCCTGGTCGCCTATCTGGGCGAGCAGGCCATCCCGGTCACGCCCGACGCGCGCGGCAACTACAACATCGCCGAAGACGCCTACGGCACGCCGGACGACTGTATCCGCCATGTCGAACAGCTGATCGCCGCCGGCGCGGACGAGATCCTGTTCCTGGTGCAGATGGGCACGATCCCGCACGAGGTCACGATGGAATCCATTCGCAACATCGGCAAGCACGTCATCCCGCACTTCCGCGCAAAGGCGGAGGCGGCGGAGTAACGGGCGATGTTCAAGGTCATCTGCCTGATCTCCCGTAAACCCGGGATGGCGCTGGAGGACTTCCAACGCCATTACGAGACGGTGCATGTGCCGCTGGTGCGCGGCCTGGTTCCGGCGCTGGTCGAGTATCGCCGGAACTATGTCGACCCGACGGACTGGTTCGTGGTGCCGGGCGCGGGCGAACCGGATTTCGATTCGGTGACGGAAATGTGGTTTCACGACCGCGCCGGCTACGAGATGATGACCGCGCTGAATGCAGACCCCATTAAGGGCAAGGCGCTGGCGGATGACGCGGCCTTGTTTCTGGACGCCGGCAAGACGCGCATGCTGGTCGTCGGGGAGCATAGCTAGGTCCCCAGAACGCATCTTTCCCAAACAAGCGCTTGGCTGTATTTACCAAGGCAACAATCGGGACGAAGGGGAATTCATGCTGGACGGGAAAGTGGTCCTGGTTACGGGGGCGTCACAGGGCGTCGGGCGTGGGTTGGCGCTGGCCGCCGCTTCGGCCGGGGCTGCGGTGGTCGTCACCGCGCGCAATGTCGAGGCCGCCGAGGGCGTCGCCGATGAAATCCGCAATTCGGGCGGCAAGGCGGTGGCCTGCCGCTGTGACGTGACCGCGCGTGCCGAGGTTGAGGCCGCCGTCGGGGTCGCACTCGCGGAATTCGGCCGGCTTGACGCGCTGGTCCACAACGCCACCAGCCGGTTTACCGGTAAGGCGATTCCATTGGACAAAGTCACGGACGAAAACTGGGACGATCAGGTCGCGGTCGGCTTGCGTGGCACCTATCATTGCGCCCAGGCGTCGCTGGTCGCGCTGACGGCCGCGCAAGGCACGTTCGTCATCCTGGTTTCCAATGTCGCGCATGAAGGCAGCCTGCCGCTGCCGGTCTATACGGCGGTGAAGGGCGCGCAACGCGGGCTGGTCAAGGCTCTGGCGCGCGAATGGGGTCCGCAGGGCGTGCGGGTCAACGCCATCGCGCCGGTTGCCATGACCCCGGCGATGGGCACGTTCTTCGAGGCGCGGCCGGAAATGCGCGGCTATATCGAATCCGGCGCGGCGCTCCGCCGTGTGGGAGAGCCCGAGGCCGATATCGGGCCGGTGCTGAATTTCCTGATCGGGCCGGACAGCGCCTTCGTGACCGGGCAGACCCTGCTGGTCAACGGCGGCGCGACGATGATCTGAGGATATGACATGACGGCAAATTTGAACGATATCGGCGCAATCGTCCTGGGCGGCGATGAGGTGGGTAACATCCTCGCGCGCGGGCTGAAAAACCTCGGGGCGACCGTCACGCGCAGCGTCGCCGAAAGCGCTGGCCGGGTCGATCTGGTGGTGATCCCGGTCACCGATCCCGGCGGGCTCAACCGCGCGCCGCTGGCCGACATGGATGAGGGCGAATGGATCCGCCGCTGCGAGGCCCCGCTGAACGCCGTGCGCGTGGCGTTGCAGGAAGCGCATGCGGTGCTGAGCGGCAAGGGTGGCAGGATCGTGCTGCTGGTCCCGACGATTTCGATGCTGGGCGCGGCGGACTTCGCCGCCTACAGCGCGGTCGGCGAGGGCGCGCGGTCGCTGGCCAAGGCGGCGGCGCGCGGCTGGGGCGCGGTGGGGATCACGATCAATTGCATCGCGCTGACGCAGGAGCAACTGGCGCCGGGTTCAGATGAGGAGGTAACCGAGAAGCGGGTGCCGCCCGCACTGAAAACGCCGGATCTTGAAAACGACGTCGTCGCCCTGATCGCCTCGCTGGCGACCGGGCCAGCCATCGTCACCGGCAACACCATCATGGCCGACGGCGGCAATCTGATGTCGATCTGATGGGCGTATCCATCGACCTCAATCGCCGCGCCTATCTGGTGTGCGGCGCGGGCGGCGGCGGGATCGGCACCGCCATCGCGGTCATGCTGGCCGAGGCCGGGGCGACGGTGATCGCCATCGACAAGACCGAACTGGGCCGGGAGACGGCGGCTCAAGCGCTCGGCGAAACCGACGGCCAGCATCTGGTGTTGGACTGCGACCTGACCGACGTCGCCTCCGTCGAGGCGATGCTGGCCGAGGCCACGCAGTCGGCGGGCGCGATCCGGGGCGCGGTCAATGTCGTCGGCGGCATGCTGCCCAGCCACTGGACCGCGCTGACCGACCCGCTGGCGCCGGAGGCGTTCGACGATGTCATGCGCTTCAACCTTCGCCCGTCGCTTATCGCCTCGACCGCCGTGGCGCGGGCGGTTGCCGGACACGGGCTGGGCGGCAGCATCGTCAATGTCGCCTCGGCGGCCGGCCTGGTGTCGATGGCCTATGGCGCGGGATACGGCGCGGCCAAGGCGGCGCTGATCAACCTGACGCGGTCGATGGCGGTGGAGTGGGGGCGGTACCGCCTGCGCGTCAACGCGGTGGCGCCGGGTACGATCCGGTCGCAGAAACTGGGCCGCGCACGCTTCGACACAGCCGAAAGCCCGGAGATGCGGCAGAAGACGCGCGATGTCATTCCGCTTGGCCGTCGCGGCGAATCCGCCGATGTCGCCGGTGCGGTGCTCTATCTGCTGTCCGACCTCGCGGATTACGTGACCGGTCAGGTGCTGGGCGTCGACGGCGGCGCGCTGGCGCGGGCGCCCTATAGCGACGGGGACAACTTGCCGGTCTTCGTGACCGATCCAGCGCTCAGGGCCCGCCTGCTGGGCGAAGAGGAACAGCGATGAACGACATTCCGGAGATCAAGCTCGGCACCGTCCTGTTTTCGCTCGCCGAGCCCAAGCCGGGACACGAGCGCGAATACAACCGGTGGTACGAACGCGACCATTTCTTCGCGGGCTGCATGGTCGGGGCGAATTACTTTTCCGGTCGCCGCTGGGTCGCGACCAAACCACTGAAGGGGCTGCGCTTCCCGGCCGACACGCCAATCGTCGACGACATCGCGCGCGGCTCGTTCCTGCACACCTATTGGATATTGGACGGCACGTATCCTGAGACGCTGCGCTGGTCGGTCGACCAGGTGGTCCAGCTGTTCAAGCAGAAACGGATGGAGCCGCCGCGCGACAACATCTCCAGCGGCTATTACCGCTATGACTGGGGCGTCTTTCGCGACACCGACGGCGTGCCGCCCGAACTGGCGCTGGAATATCCCTATCGGGGCGTCGGCACGCTGATGATCGACAAGGCACCCGGCGCGTCAGCCGAGGCTCTGTCGGCCTGGCTGAAGGCGCATCTGGCCAAGGCGATGGCCGGTTCGCCGGCCGCCATGACTTTGTGCCTCAGGCCCGAGCCGTTGCCCGACGATGCCCCCGGCAACGTCCCCCGGCCCGACCCGGCCGACCTGGAGAACCGCACCCTGCTGCTGGCGTTCCTGGAGGCCGAACCCCAGGCCGCGTGGCCCGAATTCGCCGCGGGTCTCGACCGGGCGCTGACCGAAAGTGGCCTGGGCCGTGTGATCCATGCCGCATCGTTCATCCCGACCGTGCCGGGTACGGACAGATATATCGACGCGCTGTAAGGCGCTTTCCAGACTGCGGACGGGAGAATGCTCAGCTTCCTTGTTGGCTGCGGCAACCGTTCTTTATACTGTTTTGCCGGGCACTTTTCCGCTTATTTGGAATGATCAGATCCCGACAAAAAAATCAGGGGTGCGTGACATGACGCAGGATACGGAAGCGAGGCGTTGGGCGCTTCAAAGGAAGAATAAAGGCGCTCTACCGGGAATTGGCCTGTTCATCGTGATCGCTTTGATTTCCGGTGGCGTTTCCTGGTTTTGGCTAACGTCGGGCCGCGCAACTCCGCTTAAACCCATTACGCCGAATATCAGCGACCTGACGGAAGTCGGCGAAGATGAGATTGCCGGCGCATTGACTACGATCGGTCTGCCAAATGGGACGCTTGCCCAATTTCAGAAAAATAAAGACGGCAGTTGCCGGCGGCCGCTTGCCTGGGTCTCCTTAGTGTCCGCGCCAGGGGAGCCGCCGAGCCATATCCGGTTAATCTCTGGATCCTACTACTCACCTGTTTTCGAGGTCTCGGCTACGCCGGTGCGTGTCGCCATTCCGTATCCCGCGCCTTATGAAACAGGACATGGCGCTCTGTCGGCGATCGATGTTGGCGGAAGCACGACAATCTCCCTTCTTCCAGCTTGGCGCGTTTCGGCACAGGACGGCAAAACGACGCACGTAGTCACCTGGCATCCGGTGAAAAACTGTAGCGCGCGCAATGGATAAAATCTTTCAGTCTCTGCGAGGCTTCCTCGGGCCGACCCCATTGATCAGCATTTCGATGTTGATCATGACTGTCCTCGCAATCCTCGCCGCGTTCAGGATCACTCCTTACCTTCCGGCCAGCTTCGGTTACGTCGTTCTCGGCGTGTTGATCGCCTCAGCCAATCTGTACTGGAGCAGGAGTGTCGTTCGGCTATGGCCGCGCGTGGTCGGCGGCTTCGGCGGTGACTGGCAGATGCAACTGCATTCGAAGCTGCGCGTCGTCGATGGAACCGCCACCGGTATCGAGGCGCTGGACGAACTGTCCCGGATGACAGGGCTGGCAACCGTCAAGGCGGAAATCGGTACATTGATCCAGCGTCTCCAGATCGAAGCCACCCGGCGTGAACAGGGACTGCCGGCGACTCCAATCAGCCTTCATATGGTTTTCGCGGGCCCACCGGGCACCGGGAAAACAGCCGTAGCTCGACTTTACGGCGCGATCCTGCGCGATCTCGGTGTGTTGGAAAAGGGCCATGTTGTTGAAACGGATCGTGCGGGGCTGATCGCGGGCTATGTCGGACAGACAGCGCTGAAGACTCAGCGTAAGATTGCCGACGCGCTCGACGGAATTCTGTTTATCGACGAGGCCTATACATTGGTCGGATCGGGTGGCTCGGGAGATGATTTCGGCCGGGAAGCGATAGATATCTTACTGAAAGACATGGAAGACAAGCGGGACCGTCTGGTCGTCATCGTCGCCGGCTATCCGGATCCGATGCGCAAATTCCTGGCAAGCAATCCCGGCTTGCCCTCGCGTTTCACCAAGACGATTCAATTCGACAGCTATGAGGCGTCCGATCTGGTCGCCATCAGCCACTCAATGGCGCGGCACGACGGTCTGCGCTTTTCCCAGGATGCTGACCCGGTCTTGAAGCATTATTTTGAGCGGGCTCGCACGGCATCGGATTTCGCCAATGCGCGGACCGCGCGGACGATTATCGAACGCGCCCGCGAAACGCAGGCTGCGCGAATTGCTCCGTTGTTGGCGAGCCCCGGAATCGATCTCAACGAACTGACGCTGGCCGATATCCAATCGGCGGTCGGCAAAAAGGCGAATGCTGGCATTGCTGTTGCCGGCGCGATCGACGCCTTAAACCGGATGACGGGGCTGGAGAGGGTCAAGGCTGAAATCCGCACACTGGTCTCCCGCCTTCAGGTCGAAGCGGCGCGGCGCGAGCAAGGAATGCCGGTCGCGCCCATCTCGCTGCATATGATTTTCGCCGGCCCGCCCGGTACCGGGAAGACGGCCGTGGCGCGGCTCTACGGCGCGATCCTGCGCGATCTCGGCGTGCTGGACAAAGGCCATCTGGTCGAGACCGACCGGGCAGGATTGGTTGCCGGCTATGTTGGGCAGACAGCGCTGAAGACAAAAGAAAAGGTCGCTGACGCGCTGGACGGGATTCTGTTCATCGACGAGGCCTACACCCTTGCCGCCCAGCCTGGGGCGGCGGATTTCGGCCGGGAAGCCGTTGATACCTTGCTGAAGGAAATGGAAGATAGGCGCGACCGATTGGTCGTCATCGCCGCCGGCTACCCAGGCCCGATGCAGCAATTCCTGGCAAGCAACCCTGGGCTGCCCTCGCGTTTCACCAAGACGATTCAATTCGACAGCTACGAGGTCGACGAGCTGGTTGCCATCACCCATTCGATGGCAGGGCATGACGGCTTGCGGATTTCTCAGGATGCCGATCCCATCCTGACAGCTTTCTTCGAACGCGCCCGATCGGCACCGGATTTTGGCAACGCTCGAACAGCGCGAACCGTCCTCGAGCGCGCCCGCGAAGCGCAAGCCGCGCGGATCGCCCCATTGATAAAAACCCCCGGCGTGGAGCTCGATGAGTTGACCCTGGCCGATATCGAATCGGCGACGACCGGAATTGGTAACAAGCCGCTCGGAGTCGGAAAGCGTCTATCCAACGGCACCGGCTTTTTTGTTACCGCGGATGGTTATGTGGTTACAAACGCTCATGTCGTCGATGGTTGCACCGATCCAAAGGTGGTTTACGGATTATCGGAGCCCATCCCCGCGCAAGTTCTGGCACGGGACACCGCCAATGATCTGGCGTTGCTGAAGATTGAGTTTGCAAGCGATCACGTAGCGGCCTTGCGTGCCGGCGTCAGAATGGGCGAGGAAATTGCCGCTTTCGGCTATCCGCTACAGGGAACCTTATCCATAGGAGGGAATTTTACGGTCGGCAATGTTTCAGCTCTTGCTGGATTTAAGAACGACAGCGGCCGCATCCAGATCTCGGCGCCGATCCAACCGGGCAACAGCGGCGGACCAGTTATCGATCAGCGTGGCAATGTCATAGGTGTCGCGGTTGGGTTCTTGGCGGGACACGGCAAAGGCGCGGCACAGAACGTTAATTTTGCTATCAGCATAAATGTGCTGACGGCCTTTCTGGATTCCTATGGAGTTCACTATTCGACAGAGACAAGCGACCATCCGCTTCAAATCGTCGAATTGGCGGAAAAGGCCCAATCGATCGCCGTGCTGATTCTCTGTGAGAAATGAGAAGTGCCTTTCCGGAGCAAACCGAACCTCGATCGGCGCGCGTTACCGGATGTGGGTTGGGAGCTTTCGATAAAATGAGGCGCATTTGATGCGATTATTTTTCGGTAAGCTCGGCTTTATCCACCGCCGGCTATGGGACCGCGACAACTTCTACCGCGTCTCCTTGCTCTTTGGACCAGCGCCTCTAATCGGCTGTGCCCTGGCAGCCGGGATTTGGTTCATCCTATGGGGGCTCCCGGCGCCGGTCGTTCAACCGCCTGAGTGGGCCAAGCTACCCCCAGCCACGGAAAATTGGAGTACTACAGGAGAACTGCAAACTCTCCAGCCGGCTCGTCCAATCCCTCCACTTGGCGCGGACGGTAGATTAAGCGGTTATGAGGCGGGCTGGCGGGCGACGATTCATGCGATCGAGGTCAGCCCGACACTGAACGTTGAGATAACGCAGGCGCCATTGAGCGCTTTTCTACTCGACGGGACGACCGTCGATCTAGCGGCGATTATCGCGGCAGGCGCGAAGGACACAAAATTCGTGGGGGCTGGATCTGGTTTCCTTGTCATTAGAACGCCGGGAATCTATGCGCTGTCTCTTCGCTTCGAGAGACCCCCGGGCCCGATTACAAATTGCCTTACCCGTCTCATTTTCGGACCACATAAAGTTGTTTCGAATTACGAATTAGCAAACCCCGGAAATGTTTCGAAGACATTTGATGCCGCCAGGTTCGATCTCCAGCCCGGCTTGTATCCGATCGGTTGGGTCTTCGGTTGCTGGCGGGATCAGGCAACGGTCGGGCCGGGTCGTATAACGGTTCTCTTGAGCCATCCCGCCGACCAGAGCCTCCAGCCTGCGGGTCCGGACGATATCGTCCGACCGGAACGGATTAAATAAAGGTGAAGGTATTTCTCAATCCGCCGCAGCGAAAAATGCCATTTGGTCCGCATGCGCCTTCTTGAAGGCTGGGCGGGCCGTGGCACGCGCGACATAGGCGGCGCAGGCGGGATAGTCCGTCAGCCCGCCGAACCGGTCGACCAGGCGCAAAACATCGGCCATCAGTATGTCGGCGACGGAGAAGGTTCCGGCCAGCCATTCGCGTCCGTCCAGGACCGTTTCCATGTGCTTCAGTCTGGACTCAAAAAGGAAGCTATCGAAGAACTTACGCATTGGCGTCTCGTCCGTGTCGCCGGAAAACTTGAAGAAGGACCAAGGCTGGCTCGCGGCCTCGACGGACGCGAGCGCCGCGAACAGCCATTCCTTGACGTCGCTGCGGCCGTGCCGATCCGCGGGCATCAGTCTGTCGCTCAGCTCGCCGAGGTGGAGCAGGATCGCACCGCTCTCGAAGATCGAGAGGTCTCCATCGGTCAGCCATGGCACTTGGCCGAAGGGCTGATGCGCGAAATGCTCGGCGTCCCGATCGCGAAACGGCACGCCCACGACCCGATAGGGCAGGCCGGCCTCTTCCAGCGCCCAGCGCACGCGCAGATCCCGCACGAACCCACGGGGCATCTCGGGCACCCAATCGAAGGTGGTAATGGTCAGATCGCCCATTCGTCATCTCCTTTTCATCGATGTCGACCTATGACTCCGCTCGGACACCGCAGCAAGAAGGTTGAGTCCCCTTCCGGGCGCATTTCCCCGCTTGACGTAAGAAATCTATCCGCCATATCCTGAACCAAGCGCTTGCTCGGTAAATAGCGGCGCGAAGGCGTGCGCGCTTGACGCGATCGGCGCGGCAATAAGAAGCTTAACGAAGCAAATAGGGAGAGAGCATTATGCGGGCAGGCCATTTGGCGATCTTCGGGCGCGGCCGCGCGCCGTTCGTTCGTTCCATGTCCGCACTGGCGGCGACCCTGTTGGCGACGACCGCCGCGGTTCCGGTCCTGGCGCAAAGCCAGCCTGTCGCAGCGGCCGGTTCCGGCGGCCTCGAAGAAATCGTCGTTACGGCGCAGCGCCGCGAAGAAAAGCTGCACAACGTTCCGATCGCCGTCACCGCCCTGACCGCCGCCGCCATCGAAGCGCGCGGGATCACGAATATCAAGGATCTCTCCGGCTTCGCGCCCAATGTGTCGTTCGTGCAGTCGCCCAGCTTCGATAACGAAACCACGGTCGCCATCCGCGGCGGTGTCACGATCAATCCCGCGCCCTATTGGGAACCGGCGGTCGGCATGTATGTCGACGGCGTCTATATCGACAAGGCGCAGGGCAACGTCTTCGACCTGGTGGATATCGACCATATCGAGGTGCTGCGCGGCCCGCAGGGAACCCTTTATGGCCGCAATACGCTCTCCGGCGCGGTCAATTTCGTGACGCAGAAACCGACCGGCGTTTTCGGCGGCGACATTCAGGCGAGTTTCGGCAATTACGGCTATGAAAAAGGCCGCCTCAGTCTGAACCTGCCGGCGTTCGGCCGGCTGAAGGTCAAGGTCACCGGG
Source organism: Alphaproteobacteria bacterium (assembly GCA_965276835.1). Classification (GTDB taxonomy): domain Bacteria; phylum Pseudomonadota; class Alphaproteobacteria; order BOG-932; family Roseiterribacteraceae; genus BOG-932. The sequence continues at coordinate 2,785,758 of OZ255631.1, read as the reverse complement.
CTGATCGAATCGCGCGAGGGCTTCACGAAATTCGCCCCCGATCCGTTTCACCTGCCGTCCTTCCTGACCACTCCCGCTACGGTCAGCGAATTCAACACCTTGAACAACAAGTCGGGACGGATCGCGGCGCGGCTGGATGTGACCGACGACCTGACGCTCGATTACACGTTCGATGTCTATTACCGCCACGACATACCGCAGCCCGCGCAGCTGGCCTCCGTCGCCGCAGGTGGGATTTTCGACCCCACCTCGCTGAACTATGCCAAGCTCCCGCTCTATCTCTATGTGCAGCACAATCCGCGCGCGCCGGTCAATTATGAGACGGGTTCGGTCGGCGGCAGCGCACCGTTCGAGAATTCCGGCGCCCGGTCGCACGCGCTGACCGTGACATGGGATCCCAGTGACGAATTCATCCTGAAATCGATCAGCGCCTATCGCTGGCAGGATTGGTCGATCGGCGAAGCCTTTGACGATTCGCCGATGGATATCGCCAGCACGCAGCAATTCGCGAATTACCATTCCTTCTCGCAGGAGCTTCAGGTGAGCGGGCAGGTGGATCGGCTGCATTATACGGCGGGCGCCTATTATTTCACCGATGGCGGCCACGACACGATCCCGCAGGAATTCTTCCTGGGCGCGGTCCGCAACAACAGCCAGTTCGGCTATTCGACCAGCGCCTATGCGGTTTACGGGCAGGTGGAATACAACCCGCCGATCCTGGACGACAAGCTGACCCTGATTGCCGGCTTGCGTTACAGCAATGAAGACAAGGCGGGCAGCCGTTCGGTCTACGCGCTGACGGCGACGGGGGCTGTTCCGACCGTGCCTTATGTCACCGCATCGAAAAGCTTCGACGCGGCGACGCCGAGCTTCACCGCGAAATACACCATAACCGACGATCTGAACGTCTATGCGAAGTACGCCGAGGGGTTTAAGAGCGGCGGTTTCAACGGCGAGGCCGACACCGATAAGGAGGCGACCACCCCGTTCAACGCCGAGACGGTCGACGAGTACGAGGTCGGCGCGAAGTCGCGCTGGTTCGACGGCAAATTGGAGGCGAACGTTGCGCTGTTTTACGACGAGCGCAACAACATGCAGTTGGCGATCTTCGAGGGATCGACCGGTTCTCTCTCATCGATCATTCGCAATGCCGGCAGTGCGGTGGTCGACGGCGTCGAGCTGGAGTTGAACGGCCTGCCGACGCCCTGGCTTCGGCTGTCGGGCACGGTCGGATATCTGAACACCTTCTACAACACGTTCGAGGAAGAAAACCCGATAACCAAACATCTGCAGAACTACGCCGACGACCGTGCCTTTCCGGTCGCACCGCAATTCACCGCCCATATGGGGGCCGACGTAACGCTGATGGAAGACAGCGAGATCGGCAGCCTGCACTTCATCGTCGATTACAGCCATTCCGACGCCTATTATTTCTATCCCTACTCGCTGAGCGCCAACACGGGCATCAACCAAGGCTATTATGCCGGGTCGACGAAGGCGAGCGCGCTCAACACCGTCGATGCCCGCCTGCGCCTGACCGACATTCCCACGTCCTACGGCACGCTCGACATATCGATGTGGGGCAGGAACATCTTCAACGATGTCGCGCGGATAAACGGCATCGATTTCGGCCCGGCATTCGGCAATCTCAACGTCGCCTACTACAACGATCCCCCGACCTTCGGCGCCGATGTGACCTTCCATTTCGGCGGCGAGTCCGAGCCCGAAGCAGCGCCGGCGGCCTACGTTCCGCCACCGGTCGTGGCGCCCGCACCGGCTCCGCGCTCGTACCTAGTGTTCTTCGACTTCAACAAGTCGGATTTGACACCGCAGGCGACGGAGATCGTCGACACGGCGGCGAAGAACGCCGGCCCGGCCAAGGTCACGCAACTGACCGTCACGGGTCACACCGATACGGTCGGCTCGGACGCCTACAACATGCGCCTCAGCCGCCGCCGTGCGGAATCGGTTGCGGCACAGCTCGAAAAGGATGGCATTGGGTCGTCCGAGATCGAGATCGTCGCCAAGGGCAAGCGCGACCTGCTGGTCCCGACCGGCGATGGTGTGCGTGAACCCCAGAATCGGCGCGTCCAGATCGTCTATGACAACGGTGCGGCGTCCTGAGGGCAAAAGGACGCTTGCGGTAGTTCCCTATATGTTCTAGGCTCTCGTTACACCATCGGGAGCCTGAATATGAGCGACGACCGCAAGCTGATCTTTTTCCATTCGCCCAACACACGCTCCGCCGGGGCGCGGATCTTGCTGGAGGAACTGGGCGTTCCCTATGACCTGCATGTGCTGAACATGAAGGCGGGGGAGCAGCGTGGGGCGGACTATCTGAAGGTCAACCCGATGGGCAAAGTGCCGGCGGTGCTGCACGGCGACACGCTGGTGACCGAACAGGTCGCGCTTTACATCTATCTGCCCGACGCCTTCCCGAAGGCGGGACTTTCGCCGGCGCTGACCGACCCGTTGCGCGGGTCCTATCTGCGCTGGATCGCCTATTACGGCTCCTGCTTCGAGCCGGCTGTGGTCGATCACGCGCTGAAACGCCCGCCGGCCCCGCCCTCGATGTGTCCGTACGGCGATTACGACACGATGCTGAACACGCTGGTCGCGCAGCTCGGGAAGGGGCCGTACATATTGGGCGACCGCTTCTCCGCCGCCGATCTTCTGTGGGGCCTGTCGCTCGCCTGGATGACGTCGTTCAAGATCGTCCCGGAACCGCCGGTCATCATGGAATACGTCGCCCGGATCAAGGCGCGCCCGTCTTATGCAAAGGTGACCGAGGCGGACGCGAAACTGGCGGCCGAGCATGAAGCTGCCGCGAAGAAGGGAGCTTAACCCATGGCGAGACTCAATTACGTCGAACTGCCGGCGACCGATACCGCCGCGTCGCGCCGCTTCTTTACCGATGCGTTCGGTTTCAGCTTCACCGATTTCGGTCCGACCTATTCGGCGACGACAACCGGCGACGTCGATATCGGCCTGCAGGGCGACGCGTCGGAGGCAACCAAGGCGCCGCTGCCGGTGATCGAGGTCGACAATCTGGAAGGTGCCCTGGCCGCGGTGACCAAGGCCGGCGGCACCATCACCCGCCCAATCTTCGCCTTCCCCGGCGGCCGCCGATTCCAGTTTCGTGATCCCCACGGCAACGAACTCGCGGCGGTGAAGGGGGATTGAGGCTCGCAACTAAAGCCCTCTCCCGCTTTGCGGGTGAGGGGTTATAAGGTTGGCGCCTACTCGATCGCCGCGCTTGCCACGCAAGCGGTTGGTTGGCAACATTGCGGGGATTTTAGAAACCCGCGATGTTTGCGGTGCATATGAAAGCCAGACGTGGAACCCAAACGGAAAGCCGCCGCGACAACGACGCCCAAGCCGAAGCCGGTCGAGAAGATCAGCAAGCGGCGGGATGAAATCCTGGCTGTCGCGGCGGAACTGTTCGCCGCCAAGGGCTATGAAGAAACCACGATCCGTGAGATCGGCGATGCCGCCGGCATCCTGTCGGGCAGCCTGTATCATCACTTCCAGACCAAGGAAGAGATGCTGCATGAGCTGCTGAAAAGCTTCATCGCTATGATCCCGGAATATCAGGCGATCGTCGATCAGGGCCGGCCGCCGAAAGAGACGATGTGCGCGATGATCGACCTGGCGCTGCGCACCTCGGTCAGCCACCCGCACACCGTCCGCATCACTGTGCAGGAACGCAAATTTCTCGCCCGCAACCCAACCTTCGCCTATGTCGACAAGGCGTGGAAGCAAATGAGCAAGGTCTGGTACGGCGTGCTGGAGCAGGGCGTTGCCGACGGTGTCGTCCGCAAGGATCTGGACCTGCATTTGATGCTGCGTATGATCAACGACCTGGTCGCCGCCGCCGTCGATTGGTACCGCCCGGGCGGGCGCTATTCCATCGGCAAGATCATCGACACCCAGATCGCCCTCATCTTTGACGGCATCGGCCGCTGAGTGGACGAGGTGGTTTAAAGTGTCGTCCAATTTTCCTATCGTCATGGCCGGGCTTGACCCGGCCATCCACGCGGTTCCGTCGGCGGGCTATATGACGTGGATGACCCGGTCGAGCCCGGCCATGACGCTTTTGGAGTTGGGTCGGAGCGCAAAGTCTTCGAGCCTGCCGTGACCTTTTTCCCCCACCTCCAACAACCGATCCAACTCGGCGCGCTGACGATCCCCAACCGGATCATGCTGACCACGCACGGTCCGCGCCTCTCGCAGCCGCGCTATCTGCGTTACATCGAGGAACGCGCCAAGGGCGGCGTCGGACTGATGGGGTTCAACCTGGGGCCGCTGGGCCTGATGCAGATGCCGCTGGGGCCCGGCCGGGGCAATGCCGCAGGAATGGCGGACCTGGATACCGTGCCGCCGCACCCGCTGACGGCGGAGGGCAAAGCCTATTATGATGGGCTGATCCCCGGTTATCGCGCCTGGGCGGAGGCGGCGCATGCGCATGGCGCGAAATGCATCGGGCAGCTTTATCATCCGGGCGCGGCGCAACACACCGACACGTTCCAGCCGACGATCGCGCCGTCGCCGGTCGCCGACGCCTATGAGCGGCACAACCCCCACGCGCTGACGGTGGGTGAGATCGCCGACCTGATCCAGGTCTATGCGCTGTGCGCCCGGCGGGCAGTCCAGGCCGGCTATGACGGTGTCGAACTCCACGCCGCGCACGGCTATCTACCGCAGCAGTTTCTGTCGGCCGCGACCAACCTTCGCACCGACGCATATGGCGGTGGACTAGAGAACCGCATGCGGTTCCTGCTCGAAATCTACCGGGCCGTGCGGGATGCGGTCGGTGCGGACTATCTGATCGGCATCCGCATTGCCGCGCCGGAGCCGGTCGAGAATGGGCTGAGTATCGACGACCTGATCGCCACCTGCCGCCGGCTCGCCGCGTTGGGGATCGGCTATGCCGGAATTTCCGGCGGATCCTATGCTGGCTTACGCGGGCCGGAAGACCTGCCCTATGTCGCGCCGGCCTTCATAGCCCAGGGGCCGAATGTGCCGGCCGCCGCCGCGATCAAGCGGGCGCTCGATATTCCGGTGATCGTTTCCGGCCGCATCGCCGATTTCGATATTGCCGAACGCATCGTCGCGTCGGGCGAGGCCGACATGGTCGGCATGGTCCGCGCCCTGATCGCCGATCCCCATGCCGTCGCCAAATCCTTCGCCGGCAAGGCGGATACGGTCATTCCCTGCATCGGCGGCAACGAGTGCCACTACGGCCGCGCCATCGCCTGCGCCGCCAACCCCGCAGCCGGCCGCGAGGCGGAGATGGAGATTATGCTGGCAGCGACGCCGAAGCGCATTCTCGTGGTCGGCGCCGGACCGGCCGGCCTGGAATGCGCCGCCGCCGCCGCCGAACGCGGACATCATGTCGTACTCGCGGATCGGCGCGCGGAACTCGGCGGCGTTCTCGCCTTGGTGGGCAAGGCGTCGCACCAGTCGGACAGCGATAAATATATCGGCCATATGCATCGGCGGGTCGATGCCGCCGGGGTTGAGATTCGGCTAAATATCGAAGCCGACGCCGCCTGGGTGCGCGAAGCGCAGGCAGATGCGGTGGTGCTGGCGACCGGTGCAGCCTATGCCGCGCAACTTGGCGGGACTGCGGTGTTCGGTGCGCTCCGGGCCATCGAAAATCCGGCCGCGTTGGGTGCGCATATCGCCGTCGTGGGCGGCCTTGAGGATCACCTGCCGCCGCTGATCCTGGCCGATTTTATCGCGCGCACCGGCAGGCAGGTGGTGTTGCTGACCGAAACCATTTCACCGTCACCGGCGCTGGAGATGGCAAGCCTGGTGCTGTTCCTGCGCCGCCTGTCCAAAGCAGGTGTGACGATCCTGCCGACGACGGCGGCGATCGGTTTCGCGGATCGTACGCTGGCGACGCGCAATAGCCTGACCGGTGCGGCGGGCAGCATTGCGGATATCGATTCCGTTGTCATGGCCGGTGGCCGGACATCCGACAACATGCTTGCCGAAACGATCAGACCACTTGGCCTGCCGATCCACCTGATCGGCGACGCCCTGTCGCCCCGCCGCATGCTGCACGCAACATTGGACGGGGCGCGATTGGGGCGGGTGATTTAACTTTACTGCGGGCTGACCACTTGGCCGGGCAGGGCGTCCAGTAGAACGCCATCCAGCACGATCGGCTGGCCGTTGACGATGGTGGCCTTGATCCCCTTGCCCCAGGCCTTCACCCGGCCGACGCCGCCGGGCAGGTCGTGGGCGAATTCCTTTTTCCACGGGCCGATGGTTTCCGGGTCGAAGATCATGATGTCGGCCCAGCCGCCGACCGTCAGCGTGCCGCGATCGACCAAGCCCAACAAGGCCGCCGGCACCTGCGTGATCTGGCGTATGCCTTCCTCCAGAGTCCAGACCTTGCGATCGAGCACCCAGGACCGCAGGAAGTAGGAACTCCAGTCCGCCCCGTCATCCTTCGCCAGATGCGCGCCGCCATCCGACGTCCCGATGATCATGCGTGGGTCCAGTTGCGCCGCCTTCACCGCGTCGCGCCAGTCCGGATTTTCGGTGCGCCAGCGGAATTCGGTCTTGAAGTTCTCGGCCAGCGCCAGGTCCAGGATGACATCGGCCGGAGCCTTACCCTGCTCCTCGGCGATCTCGTCGATGGCTCGGCCCTCCAAGGCGGCGTTGGCCGGATCGGCGACGCGGGCAACGAACACCGTCGGCCAGATCGGCGGCGGCACGGTCGTGCCCTTGGTCGGGTCGCGGTTATAGTTCTCCACCGCCCGGCGCAGTTCCTCGCGCGCCGCCGGGTCGCGCAGCATCGCCGCGCGCTCGGCCTCGGGTGCGTTCAGCATCTTCATCCAGGACGGGACGGCCCGGTAATGCAGGTTGGTGGGATCGATCCTGAGCCCCCGGTCGAACGGCCGCGCGATCAGCAGCGAAAAGACCGGGCCGCCGCGTTCGACGGCATCGTCCAGGAACTCGACCGATGCATCCCAGGTCGCGGTCGGCGCATCCACCTTGTTACGGCCGCCCAGGCCTTGGATGATGACCGGCAGCCCGGCTGCCTGGCCGATCTCGATCAGATATTCCTGGTCTTCCTTGGTGACGCCGCCGATGACGCTGGACGGCAGGAATGCGATCGAGCCCGAGCCGTGTTCGCCGGTGGCGGCAACCAGGGCGAAGACCTCTTTGCGCTCCGCCAGGCGCGACGGCACCGGCCGGTCATAGATATCCAGATGTGTCGGCGCGGCGGAAGACGAGAATCCGGCGGCGCCGGCAGCCATCGCCTCGCGCACCATGTCGCACATCGCCGCGATCTCCGCGTCGGTCGCGGCGCGCTCGATCGCGGCGTCGCCCATAACCCAGCGGCGCAGGTTGGAATGGCCGATATAGCAGGCGAAATTGACGCCCAGCCGGCCCTTGCGGCTTTCCAGAAATTCACGGAACGTCTCGAACTGGTCCCAGGTGATGCCGCTCATCGCGATTGGGTCCATGTCCTCGACCCGGGCGAAAATGGCGGTCAGGGCGTCGCGGTCGGCGGCCTTGCAGGGCGCGACGGAAAATCCGCAATTGCCCGCCAGCACGGTGGTGACCCCATGATAGCACGACATGGTGGCATAAGGGTCGAAGGTAATCTGGGGGTCGTAATGGGTGTGGGCATCGACGATGCCGGGGGCGACGATCATGCCCTTGGCGTCGATCTCCTGGGCGGCGGTCTTGCCGGTCAGATGCGCCATCTTGGCGATCTTGCCGCCCTTGATACCGACATCCACCCGGCGGCGTGGCATTCCGGACCCGTCGACGACGAAGCCGTTGCGGATGATCAGGTCGTAATCGTGGCTCATCCCCGAATTCCTTTTAAGTGCATTTGATCGCGCGCCGCACCATTGCGGGCCGGCGGCGCGCGATCAAGGATATAAGAAAATCAAAACCAAGCAAATGATTGGTTTTTCCGCGGCAATCTATTAGGCATTGCCGAGCCGGGCTCACCTGCGACACACTGGTTTGCAGATAGCCGAACGGCTGAAGAATTGGGCCAAGGAACAGGGGACTGTCATTGGACGCGCCACGCGCCGGAACATTGTCGTTGACCGATCCCGCGACCGGCCTGCCGCTGTCGCGCCTGCGAAGCTGGCTGGCGGTCGCGGTCATGCTCAGCGGCACCACCTTCGTGGCGTTGGTCGTTGCCGCGATCGCCCCGGTTATGCACGCGATTTCCGAGCATTTCGGGCAGGACGGCAACGGTAAGAACATCGCCTACGGCATGGCGATCCTGCCCAGCATCGGCGTCATGATCGGCGGCCCGATTACCGGGTGGGTCATCGACCGGGTGGGGTCGCGATCTTTCATGCTGGCCGCATTGGCGATATTCGGACTGATGGGGTCGGCGGGCCTGTATCTCGACAATGTGTGGATACTGATCGGCACCCGTTTCGTCCTCGGCCTCACCGCCGCCGGCATCGTCGCGGGCACCTTGATCATGATCGGCGAGTATTTCGATCCCGACACGCGGGCGCGGGTTCTGGGCTATCAGGGCGCGGTCGGCGCTCTGGTGGTCATCGGTATCTTCTTCCTGTCGGGCCAGTTGGCGGATCTGATGGGATGGCGCGGGCCGTTCCTGCTCTACCTGACCGGCTTCGTGGTTCTGGCCGTGGTCGCCGTGGCGATCCCCAAACGTCCGGAAAAAGCATTGCGCCGCACCGTCGTGGATGCCGGGCAGCCACCGGCGCGCCAGACTTTGCTGCTGCTGTTGCCGACATTGATCCTTGTCGCATTTCTGTTCGTCGGCTCCTTCATGCCGACGCTCCAGGTGTCGTTCCTGCTGGCGGCCAACGGCGTGCTGAAACCCTCCAACCAGGCGCTGGTGTTCGATGCCAGCGCGATCATGGTCGCGGCCGGCGCGGCCAGCTATTCGACGTTGCGCCACCGGATGACCGACCGGGGGATGCTCCGCCTGTCGGCACTCTCGCTCGGCCTGGGCATCGTCACGATGGGGCTGGGCCACGACGCCTGGCCGGTGGTCGCCGGCTGCATGATCTCCGGCATCGGCACGGGCCTGTTAAACCCGCAGGTCAACAACTTGCTGATCACCCGCGCCGGCGAAAACGCGCGGGGGCGGGCGGTGGGCCTGGGCTATACCGCGCGCTATGCCGGCGATTTCATGAACCCTGTCATCGTTGGGCCGCTGACCGTTGCGGTCGGCATTCACTATGCCGTGATGATGGTCGGGGCTGTCTTCCTGGTCGGGGCGGCGGTCGATCTTCTCCTTAGACTGAATTCGCGAACGGTGTCGGCATGAAATTTTCTTTCCACCTGCCGGTCGACCATGTCGGCCAGCCCGATGAGTTCCTGACCGCCGTTGCGATCGCGGAGATGGCGCAGGCGTTGGACAAGGCCGGCGTCGACGCGGCCTATGTCACGGAACATCCCGCGCCGGTCGACACATGGCTGGCGTCGGGCGGGCACCAGGCGCTGGACCCGTTCGTTGCCTTGTCCTTCGCCGCCGCCGCGACCCGCAATCTGCGCCTGCACACCAACCTCGTCGTCCTGCCTTATCGCAATCCGTGGCTGACGGCGAAGTCGGTCGCCAGCCTGGATGTGCTGTCGGGGGGCCGGCTCATCATGGGCATCGGTTCGGGCTATCTGGAGGGCGAGTTCAAGGCGCTGAACGCTCCCTTCGCCGGACGCGGCGCGGTGATCGATGAGGCGCTGGAGCTGATGAAGCAGATCTGGACCGGGCAGTCGGTCACCTTCGCCGGCACCCATTTCCAGGCCGACGGCAACACCGCCCTGCCGGCGCCGATCCAAAGGCCGCATCCGCCGATCTGGGTGGGCGGCAACAGCGACCGGGCGTTGCGCCGCGCCGTCGAAACCTGCGACGGCTGGTCGCCCTTTCCGGTCAAGGCGAAATACGCCGGCCGCGTCCGCACCGATGAGATTGCCGATATCGGCGACCTCAAGCGCAAGATCGACCAGGGGCGCGACCTCGCGGCCAAGATCGGCCGCACCAAACCGCTCGACATCTGCTTCGTCCCCTTCGGCATGGCGATGCAGGCCGGCACCCGCCCCGAGGCGCAGTCCATCGTCGAGGGCCTGGCCGAACTGGCGGCCATCGGCGTCACCTGGTCCGTCATGGCCTTCCCCTGCCGCGATCGGGCGCAGTACCTGGAAAACATCGACTGGTTCGCCCGCGAGGTTCTGCCGACGGCGCGCGGGCTCTAAGAAGTTTTCACCGCCAAGACGCCAAGGACGCCAAGAAAACCATTCATTTCAGGCATCTGGGTTTTTCTTGGCGCCTTGGCGGTGAAAAACTCTCTAACCTATCACCCCGCCAGCAATCCCGCCGTCGCGCCGGTCATGCAGCTGGCGATGGTGCCGGACAGGATGGCGCGGAAGCCCAGCGCTACGACCTCCTCCCGGCGTGACGGGGCGAGCGCGCCCAGGCTACCGATCATGATGCCCAGGCTGCCGAAATTGGCGAAGCTGCACAACGCGAAGGCCATGATGATCCGGCTGTGGGCCGACAACGCGTCCGCCGGCAGTTGGCTGAGGTCGTGATAGGCGATGAACTCGTTGAGCACGACCTTGGTGCCCAGCAACCCGCCGGCGACATGCGCCCGCTCCCATGGGATGCCCATCGCCCAGGCGACCGGCAACATCACCACGCCAAACATGCGCTGCAAGGTCACCGGCCCGCCCTCGACATCCGGGAGATAGCCCAGAAGGCCGTTCGTTATCGTCACCAACGCCACCAGTACGATCAGCATCGGCACCACCGCCAGGATCAGCTGCAGCCCGTCGGCGGTGCCCTTGGTGATCGCATCCATCGACCCGCGATAGGTCTCGGGCGGCACAAGGTCGCCGGCTGACGGCGTCTGGGTTTCCGGCACCATCAGCCGCCCGACCACGATGCTGGTGGGCAATGAGATCAGCGACGCGGTCAGCAACTGCCCCAGCGGATGCGGCACGATGCCGTGCAGGAAGGTGGCGTAAACGACCATCACCGTACCCGCGATCATTGCCATGCCGCTGGTCATCATGACGAACAGTTCGCTGCGCGTCAGGGCGTGAATATAGGGCCGGATCACCAGCGGCGCCTCGACCATGCCTAAAAACACATTGGCCGATGCGACCAGCCCCAACGGGCCATCGATGCCCAGCGTCTTTTTCAGTACGAAGGCGAAGGCGCGCACGACGCGCTGCATGATGCCCCAATAGAACAATAGGGCCGACAACGCGCCGATCACGAACACCAGCGGCAAAGCCTGGAAGGCCAGGATGAAGGTCGATTCCGGATGGGCGATCTCATAGGGGGCGGGGCCGCCGCCGACATAGCCGAAGACGAACCCGGTACCCGCCATCGACGCCGCCTCCAGCTCCTCGACCACACGGTTGAGCGCGATCAGCACCACCGACGCGCCGGGCAGCTTGATCAGGATCACCCCGATCAGAAGCTGCAGCGCCAGCCCTGCAGCAACCTCCCGAAAGCGCACGATCTTGCGGTTTTCGCTGAATGCCCAGGCCAGCAGCAGGAAGGCGGCCATGCCGATTATGGATTGGAATATATGCATCGGTCCTGATCTCTATTTTTTCGAGAGTGTCGCTGCAAAAAGCGGGTCGGGATAGGGAAAATTGCGCGCGGTTCGGCGGACCGCCCCCCTTGCCGCTGGAAAACCGCAATGCGATGTGTGAATAGGATATCAATCGGTTTTTGGAGGAAACCATGGACATACGCATTCTGCCGGCATTGGGTGCGATCGCCCTGATCGCCGGCTGCACCTCCCAAACACAGACGGGCTCGCAGACAGGCCCTGAGAAGAGTCTGACCACCATTCCGTTCGTGCGGAACATCAACCAGTGGCAGCCGGATGCGAACAAGGGCCTCTATATCCAGCTGGATAACCACCAGTGGTATTACGCGACCTTCATGTCGCCATGCTTCGAGCTGCAATATGCGATGAAGATCGGCTTCCGCACGACGCCACCGTTCTCGCTGGACAAGTTCGACTCAGTCCTGGTCGAAGGCCGCCCCTGCTACTTCAAATCCCTGGACCCGTCCCCGGGTCCGCCGGGCACGAAGCCCGGCGCGCCGCTTTAGGGTTGGTCCGTGTAGCCGTGATTTGAACCGCCTAGGAGCCAAGGGCGCCAAGAAAAACATTCTTCATCTGTGTTCATCTGTGCAATCTGTGGCTGATTCTTTAGCCACAGACACAGATTTACGCAGATTAAATCCGGGTTATTTCTTGGCGCCCTGGGCACCTTGGCGGCTTAATCTTCTGCTGTCAGGCGCGCTTCACCAGCCCTCGAAGTTCGGCGCGCGCTTCTGCAGGAAGGCCTGCACCGCTTCCTTGGCGTCGTGGGTCTGGCTGGCGCGGGCATTGGCGAGCGCCTCGGCGGAAAGGACTTCGGGCAGGGTCGCGGTTTCGGCGAAATTGATGTTCTGCTTGATATAGCCATAGGCGGCGCTGGGCCCTTTGGCGATTTTCGCGGCCAGCGCGGCGACCGTGGCATCAAGCTCCGCATCGGCGACCACGCGGTTCGCCAGGCCGTATTCGCGCGCGCTTTCGGCGCTCATCTTCTCGTCCAGCAGATAGAATTCCCGGGCGCGGGGCGAGCCGATCAGCTTTGAGATGTAATAGCTGCCGCCCGGGTCGCCGCAGCGGCCGAGCGAACTGAACGCCGTTTTGAACATCGCGGTGTCCGACGCGATGCGCAGGTCGCAGGCGGCCGCCAGGCACAATCCGCTGCCGGCCGCCGGCCCGCGCACGGCGGCGATCGTGATCTTCGGCATGGTGTGCAGCAGATAGGGAATCTCCGCATCCTCGCGCAGGCGCGCCGCGATATTCTCGACCGACATCCATTTCGGATCGTCCGCCCATTTGACCGCGATCTCGTCCCCTTCCGCCGGCTTGCCGCCCTCGGCGACGTCATAGCCGGCGCAGAACCCGCGGCCGGCACCGGCAACGACGATCACCCGCACCGCTGGGTCGCGCGACGCCTCGCGCAGCGCGTGCAGCATCTGCCGGTGCATCTCGGCGGTAAAGGCGTTCAGCCGGTGCGGCCGGTTCAAGGTCAGCGTTAAAACGCCGTCGTTGAGGTTTGTCAGGATCGGTTGGTCCGCGACGCTTGGCATGCTGTTCCCCAATGTGATTTCTTCTATCCGTACGGGCCGCGGTTTTCGTGTCAAGCGACCTAGGCCCATCGGGAGGAAACTAAATATGCTGCTGAAAGATCGTGTCGTCGTCATCACCGGCGTAGGGCCGGGAATGGGCCGCAAGCTCGCTTTGCTGTGTGCGGCGGAGGGCGCCAAGGTCGCGGCGTCCGCCCGGTCGGCGGATTTCCTGCGCGATGTGGTGGTGGAGATCGAGGCCGCCGGCGGTCAAGCCATCGCCGTGCCGACCGACGTATCCCAGGACGATCAATGCGACCGGCTGGCCGCCGCGACCTTGGAGGCGTTCGGCCGCATCGACGGGTTGGTCAACAGCGCCTACCACCCCGGCGCGTTCGTGCCGTTTGAGGATGGCGACATCGCCGAGTGGCAGAACGTCATGAACGTCACCCATTTCGGCGCGCTGCGCATGGCGCGGGCGGTGATCCCGGCGATGAAGCGCCAGGGCGCGGGCGCCATCGTAAATGTCTCCACCCGCTCGTCGATCTATGTCGTGCCCGGCCACGGCGACTACGGCACCGCCAAGGCCGCGATGAACGCCGCGACCCGCCAACTGGCCGGCGAGCTGGGCAAATACGGCATCCGCGTCAACGCCACGCGCATGGGCTGGATGTGGGGCGCGCCGGTCCAGGGGGCGCTGGAACAACGCGCCAAGTCGCGCGGCGTGCCGGTGGAAACGGTGAAGGCCGAGATCGTCGCCCGCATCCCCATCGGCCACATGCCCACCGACGAGGAATGCGCCCGCGCGGTGGTGTTCATGCTGTCCGACTATTCCGCCGCCATCACCGGTGTGGCGCTGGATGTGAACGGGGGAGAGGTGATGCCGCTTTAGGGCCGCACTTTCTCTTAGTGCCTCGCCCTTCGGGGATAAGTCGGATTGCGCAGCAATCCGGGTGAGGGGGCTTTCGTCGCAGGTCCGGTGACCCGAAGAAACGTAAAGCCTGTCAGATTATTCGAGCGCGATCACAGGCGTCGCGCTCGATGTGAACGGCGGCGCGCGTGGGCCAGTGCGGTTGAAATGCACCGCAGCTGCATTCAGATTAGTGTCATCCCTGCCGACTGGGAGCCGCATTATGGTCGCTCAACTCAATCACACCATCGTCTGGTGCTCAAACCAAAGCGTTTCAGCGAGTTTTTTAGCCGAGATGCTGGGGCGCCCGTCGCCGACTCGCTTCGGCCATTTCGACGTTGTCGAGCTGGACAACGGCGTCTCGCTCGACTTTGCCGATGTCAGCGGGCCGATCGCGTCTCAGCACTACGCCTTTCTAATAAGCGAGGCTGACTTCGACGCCGTCTTCAGCCGTATCAAGGATCGTGGCCTCGACTATTGGGCAGATCCAAGGGGGAGCCGGCCCGGTGAGATCAACCGTAACGACGGCGGGCGTGGCGTCTATTTTCGCGATCCCGACGGGCATTACCTGGAAGTGATTACCCGGCCTTACGGCAGCGGTGGCTGAACGAGGATGGGAGCGCTTCCTATCGGGTGTGCCGTGCTTGGCGCTGCTCTGAAGACTGAAGTTCGTTTGCTGGAGGGGCAACCGGACAATAACCGTGGGCGCCGTGCAGGAGGCTGGCGCAATGCAGGCCCCCTGACCGTGCGACGGTTTCGCGTATTTAAGGAACAGGGCATCCCCAAGGGTGGTGAAGCATTGCGCGTCGGAAAATTGCGTCTCAGCCTGTCGCAAGAACGGCTGCGCCCAGGGCCAGGCTGCGGATGCGGGGGATGGTAAAAGCCATGATGCATTTCTCCGGATAAAATGGGCCCGCGCGAATGCGGGGGCTTGATGGTTCAGGGGGCTGGCCGCGTGTCAGTCGATCGGCGGTGTGTTCGATATTCGGTCTCTCCGCACGTCTAAGCGTCGACAAGAGCGGGCTGGACAACCCCTGCTTGTCTGGAGACGGTGGTCACCCTCGAACGCCGCGACAAACGCAGCGAATGAGTCTTCGTCTTGGGCCAGATGCGCGATGGTATCGGACCGCTTTGCGAGCAAGCCGATATAGTCTTTGCTGAGATTTTCGCTGATCACGACGTTTCCCTTCGATAGGTTGAAGGCTGCGGGGAAGTGCTCCGGCACCCCCAGTTCGCCCGGACGCCGAAGTAAGGCACGTCGTCGCCGGTTCACCGCATGAAACATTCTAAAAATTTATAAAATGTAGTCTTTACAATATGTTATGCGGGGAGATGCGGGTCGATACTTCCCTGAGGCGATTGAGATTTCGTCTTGCCATCCGGCTTCGCAAATACCGAACTATCCAGCCGGCGCGGCCGCTGAAACGCCCGTCAGCTCGCCGGCCGCGGCCGACGATCGCAGTGTGCTGACCGCCCCGGCAACCAGCGCCAACGCGGCAGCGATCCCCAGGCCGATGCGCGGCGCTCCGCCGGCAGCCAGCGTGAACAACAAGGACATCATGACCGCGCCCACTGTCTGCCCGGTCAGGCGGGCGGTGCCCTGCATGCCGCCGGCGGCACCGCTGCGTTCGCGGGGGGCGGACAGTAGCATGTTGCGGTTGTTCGGCACCTGGAACAGACCGAATCCCAGGCCACACAGCATGGTGAGCGGGATCAGCGGCAAGGGGCTGCCATCCATCGGCCACAGGGCCGCCGCGCCCAATCCGGCCGCGAGGCAAACACCGCCGACGGCGCACAGCCAAGCGGTCGATACGCGGTTGGTCAGGCGGCCGGCCAGCGGCGCGGCCACCGCGACGGTCAGCGGCCACGGCGTCATGTAGAGCCCGGTGTGAAACGCGTCCTGCCCCAACCCGTGCTGCAGATAGAAGGGCAGGGCCACCATGGCGGCGGCCTGGCCTGAGAAACAGCAGACCGAGGCGATCACCGAGATGCGGAACGAGCCGACGCGCAGCAGGTCGAGCGGGATGAGCGGCGCCTTACGCGGCATCTCCCGCTGCACCAGCGCCGCCATGGCGACCACGCCGACGGCGATCAAAGCGGCGGCTTCCGCCGGATGCACAGGCACCACATCCGCGCCGATGACGATCGCGGCAAAGCCTACTGCATTCATCGCCACGCTGGGCAGGTCCAGCCGCCGCGCGGATCCCTCGACATCCGGCAGGCCGCGCGTGGCGATCAGCACGACCAGCCCGACGGGGATATTGACCGCGAACAGCCAGGGCCACGACGCGACCGACAGGATCGCCGCGCCGATGGTCGGGCCCGCCGCCGAAGACAAGGCGACGGTCAGCGCGTTCCAGCCGATGGCGGCGCCCAGCCGGTGATGCGGCACGACAAAACGCAGCAACGCGACGCCCAGCGACATGACGGCGGAGCCGCCGAGCCCCTGAAGAAACCGCGCCGCGATCAGCCAGGGCAGGGACGGGGAGAACGCGCATAAGGCCGACGCGGCGGTGAACAAAGCCACGCCAGCGGTGAACACCTTGCGATAGCCGACGCTCTCTCCCAGCGCCGCGCAGGGCAGCAGGGCCATGACCAAAGCCATCTGATAGGCGGTGACGACCCAGATCGATCGGGCCGGGGTCACCTGCAGCGCATGCGCAACGGTCGGCAGGGCGACATTCGCGATGGCCGCGTCCAGCACCACCAGCACAATCGCCGCCAGCACGCAGCCGATGGCCGCCCGGTGTCGAAGGCCGAACGTCTCGGCTTCAGTCAAAAGCATGTCTTTGTTCCTTGGGTTCGGCGCCTGAACCGATCGGTCCCAAGGCCTGTCCCGACAACGTAGCGATCCATCACATATGGCGGAACGCGCACGGGTTGCACTGTATAGATGCGCTTGACGCTCTATATCGGCCAAATCTTGATATGGTGGACGCATGGCCAGACCGGACCTCAACCTGCTCGTCACCCTCGACATGCTGCTTGCCGAAGGCAGCGTCGCGCGCGCCGCCCGGCGCCTGCGGCTGAGCCCCTCGGCGATGAGCCGCGCGCTCGCCCGACTGCGCGAAACCACCGGCGATCCGCTGCTGGTCAGGGCCGGGCGCGGGCTTGTCCCCACGCCGCGTGCAATCGAACTCAGGGAACGCGCCGGGCAAGTGGTCGAGGCGGCGGAGGCTATGCTGCGCCCTGTGGAGGTGCTGAACCCCAAACGGCTGGAGCGCAGCTTCACCGTGCGCGCCCGCGACGGCTTCGTGCAAAATTACGGGCCGGCGCTGAT
This sequence comes from Alphaproteobacteria bacterium, assembly GCA_965276835.1. GTDB lineage: Bacteria > Pseudomonadota > Alphaproteobacteria > BOG-932 > Roseiterribacteraceae > BOG-932. The sequence continues at coordinate 2,768,469 of OZ255631.1, read as the reverse complement.
CGAACGGGTCAGCCGGGAGGCCCCGGGCGTGCAGCTGCGCTTCGTGCCCAAGCCGGACAAGGACAGCGGACCGCTGCGCGATGGCCTGGTCGATCTGGAGATCGGCGTGATCGACAGTGCGACCGGGCCGGAGGTGCGGGCGCAGGCACTGATGCGCGACCGCTTCATCGGCGTCGTGCGCAAGGGCCACCCGCTGGCCGAGGGGAAGATGACGGCCGCGCGTTATGCCGGCGGCCGGCACGTCGTCGTCGCGCTCCATCTGCTTGACCGGGGGCCGGTCGACGAGGCTCTGAAAGCCTTGGGGCTGGAGCGGCGGATCGCCGTTTTCGTCGGCGGTTTCACCGACGCGTTGGCGTTGGCGCGCGCGACCGACCTGATCGCCACCGTGCCCGAGCGGCATACCGTCGCCCTGCACGACAGCCTGCATTGTTTCACGCTCCCGCTGCCGGTCGCGGACTTCACGGTCTCACTGCTGTGGCATCCCCGTCTGGATTCCGACCGGGCCCATCGCTGGCTGCGCGGCTGCGTCAGGGACGCATGCGCGGGATAGTACGAACGCAAAAGGGCGGACAGCCTTTCGGCCATCCGCCCTTGGCGCTCGACGCTGCTGGGAGTCAGCGTGCGAGCATCGCAATGGCGCCGCCGTTCATCGCGTAACGATGATCCGAACGCGCGGAGGCTATGACGGCGTTCAGCTTGGGCTGCGCGCTTGCGAGCGCGGTAGAGCGGCAGGCGGCGTACTGTTCGTGTTCCGTCAAGGTCGGGCCGTCCGCCTGCCAGCAGACCTTGTCGGCGGCATGGGCGACCCGGCGGTTCAACGCCGCCTGGCCGTCCTCGGTGGCGAGGTTCAGGTCGCTGTAGTGAACGACGGTGCTGTTGCCGGCAGTGCCGGCGGCCATGGCCGGGGCGCCCGCCAGAACGGCAAGGACGGAAAAGGCGGTGCTCGGAAAGATTTTGGCGCTCATAATTTTCTCCATCGGATCAAATGTTTCCGCCTTGCGGCAGGGCGCCTGAACCTGGGAGCGGATGCCGCCCAGCCGGTGCCAATGAAGGAAAATTATGAGCGTCGAACGGCCGTGTCGCGCTGTCTTCGACCGGTGGCGGAGGAGACTCTACGAACGGTAAACTGGGCGGACGAACGGCGTGCGGGTATCGACGAATGTCTGTGCTAGCCGCCCGAACCCAATGCCCGCGACACGTCCGTCCCCGGCACGCCCCGGTGCCACAGGACATAGACTGTGCGATAGCGCGGCGGGGTGATGCCCAGTTCGGTGCATTCGGCGGCGGCCAGCCGGTGCGCCTCGGCGATGGCGCCGAACGGTGCGTGGTCGCCCGGCTTCCAACCCGCCGGCCGCGTGGCGAAAATGGCCCGCCAGATCGCCACGCGTTTGGGCAACTTGAAGCTTCGCCCCTTGCGGGTGGCCGGCAATTTGCGTTTCGGGTTGGCGGCCAGTTCCAGCGCGGCCTGTCGGCTGCCCGTGAAGCGGCGCAGCAGCGCGCGATGGGCGATGTCCTGGCCCGCGTCGTTCAGGTCGCGGCCGCGATCTTCGGCATCGCGCACGGTCACGCGCAGGCGCGCGATGCGCCATGCGGGAACGGTTTCGAACTGGGAAATACGACTAGGCCAGGTCGATGGCGAGGCGTTTCAGATCTTCCAGCGCGCAGTATTCCAGGGCGCCCAGATGGGTGGCGCGCAGAACGACGCGCGGCGCGGCGTCGTTGTCCAGCGCCTCCTGCCAGCGAGGGGCGCACAGGCACCAGCGGTCGCCCGGCTGCAGCCCTTTGAAGCCGACGGAGGGTATGGGCGTCGACAGGTCGTTGCCGGCCAGCCGGGAGAATTGCAGGAACTCCGCGGTCAGAACCACGCACACAGTATGGCTGCCGAAATCGCCCGGGCCGGTGTCGCAGCAGCCGTTGCGGAAAAATCCGGTCATCGGCTGGATCGAGCAGGTTTCCAGCGTGCCGCCCAGCACGTTCAGCGACGGGCTGCGCCCGCGTTCACCACCCATATCCAAAGGCATGATCGTTTCCTGTCCTGATGCGCGTGCACATTAGCCGGTCAGCGACAGGGCCGGAAGCGCCATCACCCGCGCGATGGCGATCAAATGCAGGCCGGCGGCGAGCACGACCATGGCATGCCATACCGCATTGTGGAACGGCAGGCCGACGCGGGTGTGGATGAACGTGCCGACAGAATAGATCAGCCCGCCGGCGACGATCAGCATCGTGACGGCGCTGGGCAGCGCCGCGACCAGCGGCGGCAGCAACGGCAATATCAGCCAGCCCATGCCCAGATAGAGAAACAGGGAAACACGCTCATACCGGTATGGCCGCATCAGCTTCAGCGCCACGCCGATGGCGGCGAGTGACCAGATGACGACGCATAACGGGATGCCCAGGCCGGGGCGCAGCGCGGTCAGCGACAGGGGGGTATAGGTGCCGGCGATCATCACGAAGATCATCGCGTGGTCCAGACGCCGGAAGATGGATTTCAGCCGCCCGGCGCGCGTCAGATTATAGAGCGCGGAGGCATAGAGCATGCCGATAAGGCCGAACGAATAGACCGAGCCGGTGATGATGCGGCCAGTCGTGATCGACGGGCCGGCATGTGCAAACAGCCATATGACCGCCAGCGGCGCGGCGATCAATCCAAGGATGTGGACGAAGCCGTCGGCCCACCGCTCCGTCTTTGTGTAATCCGGAAATGTCGGCTGTAACTGGGGCATGCGATACTCTTTCGGCAAGATAACGAAGAGCATCGCCGCAGCGTTCCGGCGGCGCAATGGCGCGGGCCGGTGAAGTCGGAAACGTGGCCGCCAGCCCTAAGGCCGGCGGCCACGAAATCGATTTAGCTGGCTTGCAGGTCGATCGCCGAGGCGCGGCCGTCACGGCCGGCTTCGATGTTGAACTCGACCTTCTGGCCTTCGTTCAGCGAACGCAGGCCGGCCTTTTCGACGGCGCTGATATGGACGAACACGTCCTTCGTGCCGTCATCCGGCTGAATGAAACCGAAGCCTTTAGTGGGATTGAACCATTTTACTGTGCCTGAGGGCATATTGTGTCTCCTGAAGAGAGGTTGCAGCCAGCCGAATTAGCAGACTGGATCGCATTCATTCGGGAGAACCAGGTCGGCCGCCGCGGAGCGGCAAGCAGTATAGGCGGACCCTAACGGAACGTGACGTACCCTTCATATCCACCCGAAATGGCGGAATTGCAAGCCAAGTCGTAAAAAAATCTTTCGTGACGGAAAATAATCGACCGTAACGGCCGCGTTGCAAAAGGTGCTTTGCAGCATCATATCAATGGCCATGGTATTAAAAAATCGTAATTGCGAAGCGGTATTTCGCATATTCGCCCAAGACGACAGCAGCTATGCAATCGAGGTCGTCGTTCCGGATTCCAGCCCGACAACGGTATCCAGTTTCCCTACGGAAGAGGCCGCCGAAAAATGGATCGTCGGCTATAAGGCGCGAGTCGAAGCCGATGACGGCCGCGGTCGCCGCGGTTTCCACGGCCGGCCGCGCCGGACCGCGGAAGCGGGCAGCTGAGAGCCTTTTTCCGGGGGCATACAAAAGCCCGGGCGCTTCCAGCCTAGCGTTTCCCGTTCGCCTCTGCGCAACATGACCCCGTCGCCACAATGGCAGGGCATGGTCGGACTTGCGCGTAACCCAGCAGGATAGCCTCGCCGGCCGCCCGGACGGCGCCCTCGATGTTCCCGGGCGGCTCGACCGGCTTCCGGTCACACGCCTGCATCTTCTCATCATCGTCGCCTGCACCATCGGCTTCGGGTTCGACCTGCTTGAGGTCGCGCTCGGGAGCGCGCTGTCCGCCGTATTCTCTTCGGCTCCGTATTCGGTGCCGCGCGACCACCTGTCCGTCCTGCTGTCGGCGGTCTATCTAGGCGCCATCGTGGGCGCGCCCGCCATGGGCTGGCTGGCCGACAAGGTGGGCCGCCGCACTGTGCTGACCGGTGGGCTGCTCTGGCTGGCGCTCACCTCGCTGGCCATGACCATGACCGACAGGATCGCATTTCTGACGATCTTCCGCCTGTTCGCCGGCATCGCGCTCGGCGCGTATCCGCCGCTGATGCTGGCCTATCTGGCCGACATCCTGCCCGCCGCCCGGCGCGGTACGCTGACCATGATGGCGATCGCCTTCGCCGCCTTGGGCCAGCCGCTGGGCCTGTTCCTGATCCGCTGGCTGACGCCGATCCATCCGTTCGGGCTCGACGGCTGGAAATGGGGCTTCATCGTCGGGTCCATTGGCGCGGTGGCCGCCGCCGGCCTGTTTCGTTTCATTCCGGAATCGCCGCGCTGGCTCGCCGCCACAGGCCGCGACGAGGAGGCTGAGGCCGGATATCTGGCCTTCGCCGCCTCGCCGGCCTTGCTGCGCGCGAAAGAGCCGCCGCCTGTGCCTGTTGCTGTCGATCCTCCCGCCGGCCCCTGGCTTCGGCGTTATGGGCGCGGCCTCGCGGTGATGGGCGGGCTCTATTTCCTGGGTCCCTGGGCGCTGGTCGGCTTCCCGCTGACGACAGGGGCGGTGCTGATCGCCAAGGGGTTCAAGCTGACCGACACGCTGCTGTTCATCGCGGTGGCGTCGTTCGGGCCGTTCATCGGCACCTTTCTGGCCGCCTTCGGCGCGGACCGGCTGGCGCGCCGCACAGCCATCGCGGTGGGCGCAACGGCGATGGCTCTGGCGGTTGGGGCCTTCGCGCTCAGCACCGGCCCGGCCGGCCTTATCGCCGGGGCATTAAGCTTTCAGTTGATCTCCAACATCTATCTTGCGGTGCTGGCGATCTATGCGGCGGAGCTGTTCCCGACCCGGTTCCGCAGCTCCGCCTCGTCGGCAACCTGGGCGGTCAACCGCGTCGCCTCCACCGCCGCCCCGCTGGTGCTGTTCCGCGTTCTGCAAACCCACGGGGTCGGCACGATGTTCGCCGTTATTGTCTCGGCGCTGGCCGCCTCCGCCCTGCTGGTTCTCGCCTTCGGCCCCAAAGGCCGGGCGGGAAGGCCGGTCGACTGACGGAGAGCGTAAAACCTCGCGCGGCGTTACAAACTCACGAGGCGGAGCTCAGCCGATCCTTGACGGTCTTGTGTTGCACGTAAATCAGCTTCTTCGCCTCCGGAATGTCGATCGGCTCGCCGGTTGCCGGGTTCCGTCCGGTGTGCGCCGGAACGGTTTTGAGCTTGAATTTTCCGAAGTTCACCAGCGTGATCTCCTGGCCGGCGGCGGTCGCGTCGACGATCGCGGCCAACACGACTTCGATCACGCGTTTCGTTTTTATCTTGCTCAGCCCACTCGCGGTGGCGGTCTGCTCGGCAAGTTCACCGATATTCATGAACCACTCCTCAATCGACGTTGCGCACAATCCGGAAGCTGTTGTTATAAATTAACAGAAGGATTGAAAGGCCGATACGCGCATTATGGGGCCGCGCGGTCCCTCTTTGTAGTTTGCGCCCACTCCCGGCAACCCATAGAATTTTCCCATTGCCGCAAAGGCCGCCGTAAAATGGGGAAACCGCCATGCTGACCGTCCACCATCTGGGAATCTCCCAGTCCGACCGCATCGTCTGGCTGTGCGAGGAGCTTGGCGTACCCTATGAGATGAAGAAATACGACCGCCTGCCCTCCGGCATGGCGCCGCCGGACTATAAGGCGCTGCACCCCGCCGGTACCGCGCCGGTGATTACCGACGGCGAGCTGGCGCTGGCCGAATCGGGCGCCATCATCGAATACATTCTCGGCCGGCACGGCGGCGGTGGCCTGACGGTGAAGCCCGAGGCCCGGAACTATGCCGAGTATCTGTTCTGGTTCCACTTCGCCAACGCCTCGATGCTGCCGCGCGCCATGGTCACCCTTATCCTCGGCATGGCGGGCGCAAACGCGGACAACCCCGACGCCGACGCACGGCTGGGCCCGATGATCGCCCGCGTCGACCAGGCCTTCGACATGGTTGAGGCGCGGCTGGCCACCGCCGCCTATTTCGCCGGGGCGGACTTCACCGCCGCCGACATCATGATGACCTTTACCTTGACCACCATGCGCATGTTCATGCCGCGCGACCTGGCGCCCTATCCGGCTATCCGCGCCTATCTCCAACGCATCGGCGACCGCCCGGCCTACCGCCGCGCGATGGCCAAGGCGGACCCGGGAATGGAGCCCAAGCTGACGTGATGGCTTGGCTCTCCGCGCGCTCTCCTAAATTCGCCTCCCCCCTTGAGGGGGGGCGACAACGCTTTGCGTTGGCGGGTGGGGGGTATGGTTCCGTCTTCTCCCAAACATTCGGCCTGCCCAACCAGCACCCCCCCTCCCGGTGCTTCGCACCGACCTCCCCTCAAAGGGAGGGAGGCGAAGCAATTAGGACCGGCAGGACTACCGATGGCGCCTGCCGCGCAGGATGCTGCCGCCGATCAGGCCCACCGCCAGCGCGATCAGGATCGACATTGCCGGCCGGTCCTCGATGCGCTGCCGTGTTTCGTCGATCATGTCGTCTGCCCGGTCGCGCAACCGGTCGGCAAGCGCGCTGAAAAAGCCGGCGGGCCGCACCTCTTCGCGCAGCACCAGCAGGCTGCGTCCCGCCATCGGGTCGTGCAACGTCGCGATTTCGCCCAAGGTCGCCAGGGCGGGGCTTGCGGTGTCGGCAATATCGGTCATCGTTCACTGTCCTTGCTCTGTCGGGGATATGTGCCGACTCAAGTGGCGCGCCGCATGAAAGTTCCGGCGGCTGGTATTTTCTTAAGGTGTTGATTTTTCACTGTGATCAGGCGTGCTTAGACAAGACTGTGTGGGGTGGATCGGCGCAGCGTAACCCGCCGGATATTTCCGTGCTCCCGACAGCTCGGCGGAGTACGCTATGCTATTCCCGCCCTACTTTTCAGGAAGGTTCCCTGGCATGAAAATCGGCCTGCAGATCCCCAGCTTCACCTGGCCCGGCGGCCCGGCCAAAATCGCGTCCACCCTGGTCGACATCGCCAAGGCGGCTGACGCGGCGGGTTTCGCCAGCCTGTGGACGATGGACCATTTCTTCCAGATCGATTTCGTAGGCCCGCGCGAGCACGATATGCTGGAGGGGTATTCGACGCTCAGTTACCTCGCGGCGGTCACCAAAAACATGCGCCTCGGCACCTTGGTCACCGGCGTGCCCTATCGCCATCCCGGCTTACTGATCAAGACGGTGACGACCCTGGACGTGCTGTCCGGCGGCCGCGCCTGGCTCGGCATCGGCGCCGCCTGGTTCGAGGGGGAGGCCGTGGCGCTCGGCATTCCCTTCCCGCCGACCGCGACCCGGTTCGAACTCCTGGAGGAGGCGCTGCAGATCGCCCATCAGATGTGGTCCGGCAATAACGGGCCGTATAACGGCAAGCACAACACGCTGGGCGAGACGCTGTGCGTGCCGCAGCCGCTGTCAAAGCCGCACCCGCCGATCATGGTCGCCGGCGGCGGCGAGAAGAAGACTCTGCGCCTGGTCGCCCAATATGCCGACGCCTGCAACCTGTTCGGCGGGCCGGACATGGTGGGGCCAAAGCTGGATATTCTGAAAGGCCATTGCGAAACGCTGGGCCGCGATTACGCCACCATCGAAAAGACCACGCTGAACACCGTCCACATCGCGCCCGGCCAGATGACCGCGAAGGACGTGATCGCCCAGTGCAAGGCCCTGGCCGACATCGGCGTCAACCAGGCCATCGTCAACATGCCCAACGTGCATGAGGCGGGCGCGCTGGATGTGTTCGCGAAGGAGATCATTCCGGCGGTGGCGGGATTTTAGGAGGCCTAGGCGAAGCGGAATCCGATGGATTGTCGCCACCCCGTGCGCCGGATGGGTTAGGCTGAGCGCTATCCATCGCCCGCACCCTGAACAAGGAAGCCGACCATGACCTCAATCCACCGCGCCACCGTCGCCTTTGCGCTTTGCCTGACGGGGATCGGTTCGGCCCATGCCGGTCCGGTTGTCGCCGGCACCAAAGTGACCACGTTGGTCGCCCAGCCGTTCTGTGCCGACCGCACACAGCTTCAGGGTTATATCACCGCCGTCATGAACAAGGATGACAAGGCGGTGGCCGCCTTCACCGGCTGCCAGACCGTCGCGCCGGATACGGACTATGTCGTGATCGACCCCGGTAAGTCCGCGGTCGCCGGCGCCGACATCGCCATCGGCAAGGTCAAGCTCACCGGCAAGGGCGACGAAGGTTGGACGATGATCGTGCCGAACGACTGAGGCGTCAGCCGCCCAGGTTCCGCCCGCTTCTGATCGTGAACACAATGTTGTTGAGCACCGCGAAGACCACCAGCGCGGCTTCCAGCTTCAGCGTCCACATCTGCGCGTTCATCAGATATCGGGTAACCGCGCGCAGCGTCAGCGCATGGGTCTGGCCGCTGTCCGGATTCAACACGGGCGATCCGGTGAGCGTCAGCCAGACGAAGGTGCCGAACAGCAGGATGAGCGATACGGCGATCAGGCCCTGGCGCAAGATCAGTTGCCGTATGAATGTCTGCCGCTCCGGCGTGTCTGACGTCATTGCTGTCCTTGAGAATTGACGACGGGCGTATAGAGCCCGCACCCTCTCCCGCAAGCGGTAGAGGCTTTGCGAAGGCGGGCGGATGAGGGTGCTTATGCCTTCCTCAAACCCGCCCCTTACTGCACCACCAACTGCCCATAGGACCACGGGTGCAGCTTGTCGCTGTACACATAGGTCCCCGGCTTCGCGATCGTCACCGTCGCCGACTTGCCGGGTGCGATTTCGCCCGTGGTCCACGAACCGTCGGTCGCCGTCGGGGTGTGGGGTTCCTTGCCGTCGTTAGTGAAGGTGATCGTGCCGGCCTTTACCTTGGCGCGGATCGGCTTGAACACGTTCTCGTCGTAATAGGTGCGGGTCTTGTCCAGGCCCATGTCGTTCAGCGTGGCGCTGATGCCGATATGGTCGGCGCTTTCCAGCCGTCCCTTGAACGTCGTCTCGGTCGCCGGGGCCGGCGGGGCGGGCAGGGGGGCCACGGTGCCGCCCAGCTTGAACGCCCACAGATTGCTGGACGACATCAGGGCAACATATTGCTGCCCGTCCACCTCATAAAAGGCGACAGGGCCGGCGGCGTCGGCGCCGGTCTGGAAGTCCCATAATTTCTCGCCGGTCTTGGCGTTATAGGCCTGCAGGTTGCCGTCCGGCTCGCCGTGGAACATCAGGCCGCCCGCCGTCGTGCCGGCGCCGCTGCCGTTCTCGATGCGATAGGGGGTGTGGTTCTGCCAGACGATCTTTTCCGTCGAGGCGTCGATCGCGGTGATCAGGCCATAGGATTTCATGCCCGGCGCGTTGCCCGGCGGCACGAACACGTCCGGATCCTTATCGCGGCTGATCCAGAACGGCATCATATGCGCGGTGGCATAGAACATGTTGGTCTGCGGATCGTATGACATCGGCGCCGAACGGGTCTTGTTCAGCAGGATCATCGCGTTCGGCATGTCATAGTCGATCGGGTCGAAATAGCAGATCGGCTTGAAGCCTTCGGGGATCAAATCCTTCGGCGTGCAGGGCGGGCCGATCTGGTCCGCGCCCACCGGGAAGGGCTGGGTCGGCGAGGTCTTCAGCCGCGGATTCTGCGGCACCGGGCGTTCCTCGATCGGGAACACCGCCTTGCCGGTGGCGCGGTCCAGCTCGAACAGGACGCCGTCGGTGCGCATCACCGCGATGGCCGGGATCGTCTTGCCGTCCTTCTTGGCGTCGAACAGAACCAGCGGCGTGCCGAGGTCGGCTTCCCAGATGTCGTGGTGAACGGCCTGGAAGTACCATTTCATTTTGCCCGTGGCGATGTCGAGCGCCACAGCGGAATCGGTGAATAGATTGTTGCCGCCGCGCGTCTCGCCCGCCCATTGCGGAATCGGGTTGCCGGTCGAGGTGTAAACGAGGTTCAGCTTGGGGTCGGCCACAAGGTTCGTCCACATGCCGCCGCCGCCATGCTTCCACACATCGTTGTCCTGCTGCCAGCTGTCATGGCCGGGGCCGCCGGGGCCGTTTACCGAGTCGAAATGCCAGGCTTCCTTGCCGGTCTTGGCGTCCAACGCGGTCAAGCGGCCGATGATCAGGAAGTCGCCATTGGCCATGCCGGTGATGACCTTGCCGTTCACATAGATCGGCGCGCCGGAAACATACTGGCCGGTGGTGGTCAGCGCCGTGGCGTTGGCCCCGCCCGGGCCGGCGTCGCGCGGCGGCAGCTTGGGGCCGACCGGCGTCGTCCACAGCAACTTGCCGGTCTTGGCGTCCAGCGCGAACATGCTGGCGTCGGCGGTTCCGACGAACACCTTGCCCTCGCCATAAGCCACGCCCTTGAACAGCATGGAGGCCGGGACGTCCGGCTTCATCTTCCAGATTTCTTCGCCCGTCTTCGGGTTCAGGGCATAGACATAGGGGCCGGCGGTCACGAACATCATGCCGTCGGCGACCACCGGGGTGATGCGCGAATAGGCGCCGTCGAACTTCTTCAGCCAGGCGCCGCCCAGCGTCTTCACGTTGGTGGTGTTGATCTTGTCCAGCGTCGAGAACCGGCTGTTGTTCCAGTCCCCGCCCACGGCAGGCCAGTCCTTGGTCGCCGCCTTGGTCAGGTCTTGGTTGGCCAGTGCGGGAAACGTTGCGGCGCCAAGTGCGATGATGGCGGTGGCTGTCAGAAGCATACGCTTGGACATGTGATCCTCCCTGAATGTCGGTGGCCCTGATGGGCCGTTATTGGTCGAATTCTAACTCGTCATTGCGAGCGAAGCGAAGCAATCCAGAGCAACACGCCCTAAATCATCCGGGTGGCCCTGGATTGCCGCGTCGCTTGCGCTCCTCGCATGACGAGGAGTGGATGCTTACTTCGTCGCCTGTTCCAGATAGGCGATGATGTTGGCCCGCACGGCGGGGTTGGAAATGCCCAGGAATGCCATCTTGGTGCCTGGGACGAGCGCGGCCGGCTTGGTGATCCAGGTGTCGATCTTGGCGGCGTCCCAGGTAATGCCGGAATTCTTTAGCGCGTCGGAATAGGCGAAATTGGCCTCGGTGCCTGCTTTCCGGCCAATAATGCCGTGCAGGTTCGGGCCGACCTTGTCCGGTCCGCCGGCCTCGACCGTGTGGCAGGCGCTGCACGGGGCGAACTGGTGCTTGCCGACCTCGGGATCGCCGTCGGCGCGCGCGACGGGCGCAATCATCGAGGCGACGGGAAGGGCAAGCAGGGCGGCGGCGGCCAGGAGAGAAACGCGCGTCATCGTTTATCCTTGAGGTTGGTGTGGCGATTCGACTGATTGGCCACGGGCGCGGCCGGTCAAACATATCCCCTTGATGTCCCGACCCGGACGAGCGGTCAAGGACGTTTTCGCTGCTCTGGGCTTGAAGCCCAGGCGGGCGGACTATATGATGCAACAAATTGTCGCGTCAACGAATTCGCGCAATCCGATGGCGCCTCTTCAACCCGGAACCATGACCGATATTCCCCTGATCGACGAAACCGAGATCCCGCCGATTCTGCAGCCGGCGCAACCACGTTCGGGCGGCCGCACGGAACTGCAGCAACGGCAAAAGCAAAGCAGCCGGGAAAAGCTGCTGGCCGCGGCGCGCGCCGCATTCGCCGAATCGTCCTATGCCGGCGCCTCGATCGACGACATCGTGAAGCGCGCGGGTGTGAACCGCAGCACCTTCTATCGCCATTTCGACAGCAAGTTCGCCGTCGCCAAGGCGTTGTTCGACCAGTTCTGGTCCCGCCTGTTCGCCGAATATGCCGGCTTTACGCCCGCCGACCTGCCGACGGACGCGGAGATCGAACGCTGGATGGACGGCCTCATCGCCTTCTATCGTCCGAACCGCCCGCTATTCGACCTGATCGTACAGATCGGCGTGCTGGAGCCCGAAGGCGGCAAGTGGGAGGCGACGATCCGGCAAGAGATCGTGCGCATCCTTTCGGTGCGCAACCCAGCCTTTCGCCGCGCGTCCTCGCCCGAGGCATCGCCTGAAACGAAGATCCGTTTGCATATGCTGATGATGCAGCTGGAACTTTGTCTGTTCGCCGTCGCCTTCAACCCGGCGGCCGACTATCCCGCCACGGTGCGGGTGATCGGCCAGAAATTCCGCAGCTTCATGGCGCGGGAATAGGAAATCGGGACGATTTGCCCTGGTTAACGGGAAGTTCTCCACTGGCCTCGGGCTTGGCTTGAGGCCATTTTCCCGCCATTCGTAGAACATTATTGACTGCGAAGGTTGAGCCCGGCTCGATTTTGCCTCCGCTTTGCGTTACCACCCCCTGCAATCCGCGCGGGATCAGTTGAAGAAGGGTTATCGGCATGGTCATGAAGAATACGGCGATCGCGGCGTTCGCCATGGTTTTGGCGGCAGGCTTCGCGGGCTCCGCCCTGGCCGTCGACTACACCCCGGCTGGCAAGGCCGCGGGCGACGGCATCTTCACGGCCGACCAGTCGAAGCGCGGCGAGGCGATCTATAACGCCAATTGCGCCATGTGCCACCAGCCCGACCTGGGCGGCAAGGAGCCGGTGCCCGAACTGGCGGGTGACAAGTTCCTGGCCCATTGGCTGAACCATAATGTGGCCGAACTGTTCACCCGCGTCTCGACCACCATGCCCCAGGGCAAGCCCGGCTCGCTGACCCACGACCAGTATATCGACGTGATCGCCTTCCTCATCGACGCCAACGGCTTCAAGTCGGGCGCCACCGAACTGAAGGCCGACGACCCGGCGCTCAAGACCATCACGATTTCTGGCGCGCATTAAGGCATAAGAAAGCCTTCCCCAGTTCGACTGGAGAAGGTGCCGGCGAAGCCGGCGGCTGAGGGTACAATGCCTCCCCTCAGTCTTCCACATCCCCCGTTCTGGTGTCTTCCCGCAATCGCCGGCGGATAAGTTCTGCATCACCCTTCGTCGTATAGGTGATCGCGTCCGCGCGCGGGCCCCAAACCGCCGGGAACTCGCGCACCAGGCAGACCGTGTTGAACCAAATTTTCGCGCGGCAGATCACATAACTCACTGCGTTACCTCCCTTGTTATAGAGTTGCAACGGAGCGCTTGTGACGCGGTTCCCGCGCGTGGTTACCAGCGGTAGATTTCGCCGTCGTGCACGAAATAGCGCCGCGGCCGTTTCCGGGTGAGCAGATAAACCGCCAGGCTTGCACCGGCGGCCAAGCCAAGCGTCAGCGCGGCATTACGCGTTTCGGGCCGGAACCGCAGGGCGATCCTATCCAGGCTCTGCACGACGTCGGCAATCGCACGTCCGACAGGGTTGGTCGGATAACCCAAGGCATGGACTTTCTCGCGCTCCTCTGTCTCTTCCGCCCAGCTTACCGGATCGGCTGCCTTGGCGGGATGTTCGGGCATGCCGTCATCTTCGCTGCGCAGCTCGGCGGCTTCGTGTTCGGCGGGTTCAGGCGGGGCATTGATCATCGGTATCTCCAAACACCAGTTGAGTCGGCGTGAAGATGCAACCTGCCAAAGCCGGGTGGGTTCCGGCCAAATGAAGTTCGGTGCTGGACAGGTCTGTCCGATATGCGCAAGGGTGAAACCTTGTTGCAAACCATGCAATTTGGACCGGCAATTGGGGTAGATCGATGCGTGAACTGACGTTGCGCGGCATTGTCTTGGGCGCGCTGATCACCGTCGTTTTTACCGCCGCCAATATCTATCTGGGCCTCAAAGTCGGCCTCACCTTCGCCTCCTCGATCCCCGCCGCGGTCATCTCGATGGCGGTTCTGCGGTTGGTCAAGGGCTCCAACATACTGGAAAACAACATCGTTCAGACGATCGCCTCGGCGGCGGGAACGCTGTCGTCGATCATCTTCGTGCTGCCCGGCCTGGTCATGGTCGGCTATTGGGCCGGCTTCCCGTTCTGGCAGACCGCCGGCATCTGCGCCCTGGGCGGTACGCTCGGCGTCATGTTCACCGTTCCGCTGCGCCGCGCCATGGTCGTCGAATCCGACCTGCCCTATCCCGAAGGCGTGGCGGCCGCGGAAATTCTCAAGGTCGGCAGTCCCGGTGAAGACGCCGTTATCGTACCCGGCCAGCCGGGCCTTAAGGATGTCGTCGCCGGCGGCGTGATTTCCGCCGCTTTCGCCGTGATCAGCAGCGGCTTCGCCATCTTCGCGACCGAGGTCAGCGTATTTTTCCGCCTGGGCGGCATCGCCACCGGCATCGGCGCCAGCATGTCGCTCGCCCTGGTCGGCGCCGGCTATCTGGTGGGCATCATTGTCGGCCTGGCGATGTTTGTCGGCGTGCTGCTGGCCTGGGGCGTCTTTGTGCCGATCCTGTCGCACCTGCATCCCAACGTCGCCGGCGTCGATACCGCGACATATGCCAGCGGCCTTTTCCGCCAGAATGTCCGGCTGATCGGCGCCGGCGCGATCGGCGTCGCCGCGATCTGGACGCTTATTCAGCTATTCATGCCGATGGTGGAAGGGGTGAAGGCATCGCTCGCTGCGTTGGCCACCGTGCGATCGGGCAAAGGCGGCGACCTGCCGATGACCGAGCGCGACCTGCCGTTCGATTATGTGGTCTGGATCAGCCTTGGCCTGGCGCTGCCGTTGGCCGGCATCCTCTATTATTTCATCGGCCAGTCGGGTGTGTTCAGCGGCGGCATGCTGTGGCTGCTGGTCATCGCCGGGACGATCTTCTGTTATATCATCGGCTTCGTCGTCGCGACCGCCTGCGGTTACATGGCGGGGCTGATTGGTTCGTCCAACAGCCCGATTTCCGGCATCGGCATCCTGGCGGTCGTTGCCGCCGGCGTTCTGCTCAGCGCGCTTCTCGGCTCACATCTGTCCGACCCCGCCGTGCAGTCCCAGGCGATTGCGGTTGCCCTGTTCGTGACGGCGGTGGTGCTGGCGGTGGCGACCATCTCGAACGACAATCTGCAGGATCTGAAGACCGGCCAGCTGGTCGGGGCGACCCCCGCCAAACAGCAGATCGCGCTGGTCATCGGCGTTGTCGCCGGCGCCATCGTCATCCCGCCCATCCTCGGACTGGTCTATCAGGCCTATGGCTTCGCCGGGGCGCTGCCGCATGCCGGCATGGATCCGAACAAGGCGCTGGGCGCGCCGCAGGCGACGCTGATGTCCACGCTGGCGACCGGGATCCTGTCCGGCAAGCTGGATTGGACGATGATCGTGATCGGCGCAGGCGTTGGTGTCGCGCTGATTATCGTCGACGAGATACTGAAGAAACTGGGCGGCGTCGCCCGCCTGCCGCCGCTCGCGGTCGGGCTCGGCATCTATCTGCCCTCCAGCGTAACAACGCCGGTAACGGCAGGTGCGATCGTCGCCTGGGCGGCAGACCGATATCTGAAGTCGCGCGCAGCGAAGGCCGGCATCGCCAGATCCGGCCCGGCATTCGAGGCCTATGCTGAGCTGCCGCGACGGCGGGGGACGCTGGTGGCCTCCGGCCTTATCGTCGGCGAAAGCCTGATCGGTGTGCTGATGGCGGGGCTGATCGTCGCCGCAGACAATCAGGCGCCGATCGCATTGGTCGGCGACAGTTTCGCCCCGACCGCCGAATGGCTGGCCGGCATCGTCTTTGTCATTGTTTGCCTCGATCTTTATCGCCGGGTCGTCACAGCCAAGAAATAGCGGATCATAAGCCGCTCCGCTGCGTTCCTTCGATAACGCAATCATTTGAGGAGCGAGACGATGGCGACACAGGACAATGAAGGCGAAGGCAACCGGACCGCGGCGCGCGCCTACAACAAGGGCGTGCAGGATTTCGAGAAGACCGGCCAGGTCGATAAGAAGGCCCGCGAGGCGGCCGACGCGCTGAACGGCCCTGAGGCTCAGGCGCTGAAGGATGCCGAGGCCAAGGGCAAAAGCCACAGCCACGGCGAGGATCCGGCGCTGAAAAAGGGCGCCAGCTAACTTCCACCGCTCAATAAAAAAGCGCCGTTCCAAACGGAGCGGCGCTTTTGTTTGGGTTATGAGAAACCTAAGCGCAAACTGCGACGACGACGTCCGCCCGGCTGTCCACCAGCCCGTCGCGCATTGCGAAACGCAACGCCTCTTCCTCGTATTCGATATCCGTCGGCTGATAGCTGCGCCCCTCAAGCGAAACGAAGATTGGGGCACAGACCGGCCGGCCATTCCGATAGTTCAAACTGACGACACGCATTGACATGAAACTGTCACCGACTCGAATTGATCCACTGACGAAAATGAGTTGAATCAGTCTTTCGTTCCGACAGGAAGCGAAAATTTTCTGCAATGCTTGCGCAGGGTGGGCATGACGCGTCATCTTCCCCCGATTATTCGGACAGGGGTTGGGTAAAATGAGTGTCGCGGGACAGGTTGTAATGATTACCGGCGCTGCCGGATCGTTGGGGCGCGCGGTGGCGGCTGCATTTGCCGAAACGGGCGCGCGGCTGGTCCTGCTCGACATCGCGGCCAAGGGACTGGATGCGTCGTACGGCGCTGAGAGCGACACCAAGCTGCCGCTCGTCGTCGATCTTGCCAACCAGGCGGCGATCGCCGCCGCGGTGGCCAAGGCGAAGGCGAAATTCGGCGGCATCGATGTCGTCTGCAACATTGCCGGCGGCTTCAACATGGGGCCGGCGGTGCATGAAACGACCGACGAATTCTGGAACCATCTGATGGACCTGAATGCCGGATCGGTGCTGAACGTCGCTCGCGCCGTGGTGCCGGGGATGATCGCCGCCAAATCGGGCAAGATCGTCAATGTCGCGGCGATGAACGGCACGGTCGGCAAGGGCAATATGTCGGCCTATTCCGCCTCCAAAAGCGTCGTCATCCGCCTGACCGAGAGCCTCAGCGCGGAATTGCGCGACAAGGGCATCAACGTCAATTGCGTGCTGCCCAGCATTATCGACACCGCGCCGAACCGCGCCGACATGCCGAATGCCGATTTCAGCAAATGGGTGACGCCTGCCGCGCTGGCCGACGTCATGGTGTTCCTGGCGTCGGACAAGGCCCGCGCGATCCACGGCGCATCGGTTCCGGTGGTCGGCCTCAGCTGACGTGACGGGGGATGGGCTACATCCTTTATTACTCGCCGGGCACGGCTAGCTTTTGCGTGCATTGGATGTTGATCGAACTGGGTGTGCCTTTTGAAACGCGCCTGGTCGATTTCGAAACCAAGGCGCAGCGCACGCCGGAATATCTTCGCCTTAACCCCGCCGGCCGCGTGCCGACCTTGGTGGTTGACGGCATTCCCTGCAACGAATCGGCGGCCTTGCTGATGCTGTTGGCCGAGCGCCATCCCGAGGCTGGTTTTGCCCCGGCGGCCGGAACGCCTGAACGGGCGGCGTGGCTGCAGCGGATGGTCTTTCTGGCCAACACGCTGCTGCCCGCGATGCGGGATTGGTTCTATGCCGACACGGACGGCGACCCTGCCGGCGCGAAGGCTGTGCGGTCCCTGGCACGGCGGCGGATCGAAGACGCCTGGGGCCGGTTGGATGACATTCTGTCCGACGGCGGCGCCTATCTGGCCGGGCCCGATCTCGGCACGGTGGATTTCCTCGGGCTGATGCTGATGCGCTGGTCACGGAACATGCCCCGTCCGGCAACCGGCTGGCCGCATCTGGCGTCCTATATCGAACGGCTGCGCAACAGGCCGGCGTTTCTGACGCTTAATGAACGCGAAGGCCTGACGGACTGGCTATAAGTGCGGCGCCGGATTTCGGGCAAAAAAAACGGACCGCTTATTCAGCGGCCCGAGTTTAGGGAGGAAACGCCTCAAAAGCAGGCGTCGGATATGGCGGGGAAGGTGCCATATCGAGGATGAAGATATCGCAGTTGCGAAAGGCTTACAAGCGGGATAGACCGCCAAAAACCGGCAAAATGCGCACCATTCCTTGATAGAATCGCCGCAGTGCAAAAAATTACCGGAAGTCGCTGTCGGACTATTTTTTAGAAACGTTCTCATTGAGTATTGGGTTATTTTGTTACGGGTTACGGCAAGAAAATCATGCCCCCTTGCGAAACCTGCATGCGTCGCAACCGTTCGACGCTCCTTTTCCGTTAAAAGCTCAGCCCGTTCCGACGATTCGCATCCCGGTGTTGACTCTCTGTTCGTATTCCGGAATCAATAAGAACAAAGTACGAACTAGATGTGATGGAACCCTGCACTGCCTCATTGCCGGATACGGCCCTTGCACGCGTTGTCGACTTGCTGCGCAGCGATCGCATCGCCGTACCGGCATGCGTCGGCATAGGCGCGGCGGAGATCGACGCCGCGCTGCCTTGGGGCGGTCTGCCGCGCGGTTTGCATGAAATCGCCGGCGCTGGCGGCGATGCTGCCAAGGTCGCCTTTGCAGCCTCTCTTGCCGGCCGCCGATCAGGCGACGGTGGCCGGCCGATTCTGTGGTGTCGTCCGCGCCGCGTGGCGCTGGCGGCGGGCGTCCCTTATGGGCCGGGTATCGCAAATCTTGGCGTTTCACCGGACGCGCTGATCCTGGTCGAGGCGGATAAGCCGGCGGATCTGTTGTGGGCGATGGAGGAGGGCGCGCGGACCAACGGCCTGGCTGCCGTGGTGGCCGAGGGGATAACGCCGGACCTGACCGCCAGCCGCCGCCTGCAACTGGCGGCGGAGGCGGGGGACGCGCTGGTGCTGCTGTTGCCTGCCGGTCGGCAAGCGGCCCCGTCCTCGGCGCTGACCCGCTGGTTCGTGCGCTCGCTGCCCAGCCTGCGGGAGGCAGGCGGGCCGGGGTTGCCGCGCTGGCGGATCGAACTTTGGCGCTGTCGGGGCGACGGCAGGCTGGGCGAATGGCATGTGGAGTGGAGCGATGCGGCGTTTTCTATGTCTGTGGTTCCCCAACTGGCCGACCGACCGCTGGCGGCGGCAGGGCGGTTCAGCACCGGGACCGTTGGTCATGACGGCGCGCGGTCAGGGCGGCAACCGGCTGACGGCGGTCGACCGGACGGCGATGCGATTGGGCCTTTCCGACGGTATGCCTCTGGCTGATGCAAGGGCATTGGTTCCCGGCCTGACCGTCGCCGACGCCGAACCCGTGGCCGATGCGGCGGCACTGACCGCGCTCACGGAATGGTGCACGCGCTATAGCCCGTGGGTTGCAACGGATGGGGACAATGGCATCCGCCTGGATATTACCGGCTGCGCCCATCTGTTCGGCGGCGAGACGGGCATGGCGCGGGATATCGCCCGCCGTCTGCGCGGCTTCGGCATCGGTGCGCGCGGCGCCATCGCCGGCACACCGGCGGCCGCCTGGGGCTGGGCGCGCTATCGCCCGCGCAAGGCCGGTCCGATCCTGGAAAAGGGGAATGAGAAGGCGCTGCTGGCCCTTCCGGTTGCCGCCTTGCGGCTGGGCGCGGACAGCCTGGAGACGCTGGCGACCTTGGGCCTCGACACAATCGGAACGCTGGCCGCCCTGCCGCGCGGACCGCTGACACAGCGGCTGGGGGAAACAGTGCTCGACCGCCTCGACCGAATGTTCGGGCGCATCGCCGAACCGATCTCTCCGCAAGCCATTGCCGAACCCTGGATCAGCCGCCTGATCTTCGCCGAGCCGATCGGGCGACGGGAAGACATCGACGCGTCGACGGAGCGTTTGCTTGCCTCTCTGTGCCGGGAAATGGTGCAGGGCGGCCAGGGTGCGCGGCGGTTTTCGCTCGCCTTTTACCGGGTAGACGGCGCGGTTCAGCATATCGCCGTCGGCACCAGCCATCCCAGCCATACCCCGGTCCACATCATGCGCCTGTTCGCCGAACGATTGGGCAGCGTGGCTCCCGGTTTCGGCATCGAGGCCATGGTGCTGGAGGCGACGGAGACGGAACCGTTGGTTTCCCAGCAAACCGGCTTCTCCGTTTCCGGCGAAATGGATGTCGCGGCTTTGGCTCGCCTGATCGACCGCCTGCAAAACCGCCTCGGGCCAGGGCGCGTGGTGCGTCTGGTGCCGGTCGAAAGCCATGTGCCGGAACGCGCCGAACGGCGCGAGGCGGCAATGCCGAAAGGGAAGCGCCAGACTAGGCCTCTCCCTTCGGGGGAGAGGTCGGCAGCGAAGCTGCCGGGGGGCTCTCGCCGATTGCACATTGTTTCGGCAACGTCCGACCTGCGTCCCCAGCCCCCCTCACCCGGAACGCTGACGCATTCCGACCTCTCTCCCGAGGGGAGAGGCATAGGGAAGGCGAAAATATTGAGTAAATGGGAACCTAACGAACCGCCTCTCCCAAAATCCCTCCGCCCCCTCACGCTCCTGCCCATCCCCGAGCCGATTCAAGCTATTGCGCCGGTGCCCGACGATCCGCCTTTGTCCTTCCGCTGGAAAAACATCCAGCACCGCGTTACCGCCGCCGACGGGCCGGAGCGGATCGGGCCGGAATGGTGGTTGGCGGAGGCGGGACGCAAGCCGCGCGATTATTACCGGGTGGAAGACGAAGACGGCCGCCGCTTCTGGGTCTATCGCGAGGGGCTCTACGGCGCCAAGGAGCCGCCGCGCTGGTTCCTGCACGGATTCTTTGCATGAGCTCAGGGGCCATGAACTATTGCGAGCTTCAGGTCACCAGCCATTTCAGCTTCCTGCGTGGCGCCTCCAGCCCGGCGGAGCTGGTGTTGCGCGCCTATGAGCTCGGCCTGTCAGGCATCGCCATCGCCGACCGCAACACGCTGGCCGGCGTCGTGCGCGCCTATCAGGCGGCGCGGGAAATCAACAAGGGCATCGATGCACTTAACAAGAGTGTCGGTGAGGGCATCCAAAAGGCTCCGCTCTTCCAGCTGATCGTCGGCGCCCGGCTGGATTTCGTCGACGCACCCAGCCTGCTCTGCCTGCCGGAGGATCGTGCCGCCTATGGCCGCCTGTCGCAGATGCTGACCGACGGCAAGATGCGGTCGGAGAAGGGCCACTGCACCCTCACCCTCGCGGATCTCTATATCTATGGCGACGGGCAACGGCTGATCGTTTTGCCGGTGGAGCGGCCGGACTGGTCCTTCCTTGAGTATCTTCACCGGCTGAAACGCCGCTTCGGCGCGTCGGTCTATCTGGCGGCCAGCCATCTCTATCGCGGCGACGATGCCAAACGGCTAGTTCATCTGGCCGATTTGGCGCGCCAGGCCGGGGTGAAGCTGGTTGCGACCAACGATATACATGCTCATGTCGCCAACCGCCGTCCCTTGCAGGACGTGCTGACCTGTATCCGCGAAGGCTGCACCATGGCCGATGCCGGGTTTCGCCTGCACGCCAATGCCGAACGCCATCTGAAGCCGGCGCCGGAAATGGTCCGCCTGTTCCGCGACCACCCGAACGCGGTTGCCCGCACGGCGGAAATCGCGGCGGCCTGCCGGTTTTCAATGAGCGAACTCAAATATGAATACCCGGCCGAGCCCGTGCCGGAGGGTCGTACGCCGCAGGAGGAGCTGGAGCGGCTGGTTCGGCTCCACACGCCCGACCGCTATCCCGACGGTGCGCCGCCGAAGGTTCAGGCGCTGCTCGATACGGAACTGGCGCTGATAGAGAAGCTGAAATACGCGCGCTATTTCCTGACCGTCCGCGACATCGTCGCTTTCGCCAATGAAAAGAAAATTCTCTGCCAGGGGCGGGGCTCGGCGGCCAATTCGGCGGTCTGTTTCGTACTCGGCATCACCGCCGTCGATCCTGAAACCACCCAGCTGCTGATCGACCGCTTCCTGTCGGAGGAACGGGACGAGCCGCCCGACATCGATGTCGATTTCGAGCATGAGCGGCGCGAGGAGGTGATGCAGTACATCTTCAACAAATATGGCCGCGACCGCGCCGGCATCGTCGCGACCTTGGTCACCTATCGCCCGAAAAGCGCGATCCGCGATGTCGGCAAGGCGATGGGCCTGTCGGAGGATGCGATCGGCATCCTGTCCAAGACTCTTTGGGGATGGGGCCGCGAAGGCATCAAGGACGAGTATATCCGCGAGGCCGGGCTCGACCCGGGCGAGCGCAATCTGCGCCACACACTGATGCTGGCAAAGGAACTGATGGGCTTCCCGCGCCATCTGTCGCAGCATACCGGCGGCTTCGTCATTACACGCGGCAAGCTGTCGGAAGTGGTGCCGATCGAGAACGCGTCGATGGACGACCGTACGGTGATCGAGTGGGACAAGAACGATCTCGACGTGCTCGGTATGCTCAAGATCGACGTGTTGGCGCTCGGCATGCTGACCTGTCTGCGCAAGGGCTTCGAGCTATTGAAAACCCATTATGGCATCGACCGCCGCCTTTACGATAACGAAACCGACCCTGTCGTCTACGACATGCTGTGCCGGGCGGATTCCGTGGGCGTCTTCCAGGTCGAAAGCCGGGCGCAGATGACCATGCTGCCGCGCCTCAAGCCGCGCACTCTGTATGACTTGGTGATCGAGGTCGCGATCGTGCGGCCCGGCCCGATCCAGGGCGACATGGTGCATCCATATCTCGCGCGCCGCAGCGGCAAGGAAAAGACGATCTACCCCAAGCCTGAACTGGAAGAGGTGTTGAAACGCACCTGTGGAGTGCCGCTGTTCCAGGAGCAGGCGATGCAGATCGCCATGGTCGCCGCGCGCTTCACCCCGGATGAGGCCAATGCGCTGCGCCGCGCGATGGCGACGTTCCGCCATAACGGCACGATCCACACGCTGGAACGCCGCTTTATCGACGGCATGATCGATAATGGTTACGAGCCTGATTTCGCCGAACGCTGCTTCCGCCAGATTGAAGGCTTCGGCGAATACGGCTTCCCGGAAAGCCATGCCGCCAGCTTCGCGCTGCTGGTCTATGCCTCGTCCTGGATCAAGTGCCATTACCCGGCAGTCTTCGCCTGCGCGATCCTGAACAGCCAGCCGATGGGCTTCTACCGCCCCGCCCAACTGATCCGCGACGCCAAGGAACACGGCGTCGAAGTGCGCCCAGTCGATGTGATGCACAGCACCTGGGACTGCACACTGGAGCCTATTTCGGCAAAGCCGCATCCCGCTCTCCGCCTCGGCTTTCGCCAACTGAAAGGCTTCCGCGAACAGGATGCCACCGCCCTGGTCGAAGCCCGCGAACAGGGCGATTTCGCAACTATGCGCGCGGTGTGGCTGCGGGCTGGCCTGTCCAATCGCGCGCTGGAAACGCTCGCCAAGGGCGATGCCTGGGGTAGCCTTCAGATGAACCGGCGCGGTGCCCTGTGGGCGGCCAAGGGGATGGGGCCGGCGCCGTTGCCGCTGTTTGCCGCCGCCGACAAGATGGAGGCCGCCGAGCCGGCGGTCAGCCTGCCCGCCATGTCGATAGGGCAGGAGGTGACGGAGGATTACCGGCATCTCAGCCTGTCGCTGAAGACCCACCCGATGGCCCTGCTGCGGGACGCCTTGGGCGCCCAGGGCTATGTGCAAAGCGAGCGCCTCAAATCCCTGCGCGACGGGGCCAAGGTGAATGTCGCCGGCATCGTGCTGATCCGGCAGCAGCCGGGCACCGCCAGCGGCGTGATCTTCGTGACCTTGGAGGATGAAACCGGTGTCGCCAACATCGTCGTCTGGCCCCGTGTCTTTCAGGCCTTCCGCCGTGAATTACTGGGCAGCCAACTGATGGGCGTGACCGGCCTGGTCCAGCGCGACGAGAGCGGCTACGTCATCCACGTCGTCGCGGACCGGCTGGTGGATCTTTCCACCCACTTGCACGGCTTGGGCGTGCCCGTGCGTCCTTATGCCGACATGCTGGGCCGCTCCGACGAAGGCAAATCGAGCGGTCCCTCTGATCGTCATGCCGGCATGCGCGGCCGGGTTATCCCTGCGTCTCGGGATTTTCGATAGGAACATAAAAAGAATTAATATTGACATTGTTTCTATAATGTTCTAAACTTTAGCTCAATTTAACGGGGAGCGCCGTGACCAGACATTCCGCACCGAACTCGCATTTCCCCTCCTCTGATAAACTTCCCATCGACATCAATACCGCCATTATTAGGAGGGATCGTGTTCTCCTCCAGGATATGGATATTGGGGCATTCTTCGTGGGTTTCGGTCGTCGTAATGTTCTTCAAAGCCAAGTCACGGCAGCCGAACAATTAGTAAAACAATATAATCCCGACCAAAGCCGCGACGAAAACGGTCGTTGGACTGCCGGCGCTGCAGTTTCTCTGGCAACAGATCATGCAGCGCCGCCGTCTGGAATGGCGGGCGGGCTAACCGGCACGCTTGGCGCTTTACCAAGGGCTCCATCGCTCTTTGGCGAAGCCGGACCGGCAGCACTCGAAGCTCTTAGTGGGCTCGCCGTTACCTTCACAAGCGCCGCAACTGCCTTCTTAGGGGCATATTTCTTTCCTTTGGGAAGAAGAGGTGCGGTTGATTCAGGAACCCTGCCAGGACACCCAGACATCACCTATCACTACGACGGAGATATAGGGCATTTCACACTTTACGATAGCGACCATGCATTACTTTTTACCGGGATTACGAATGGTGATGGCGTCATTCGTACTGAGGACGGCGATGCCATCGGCCGAAGAATCGGTGGCACCATCGTTATGGATTCGACGATCCTGCCAGATGAAGCGGAGGCAATTCCTGACTCACAGATCGACGCTGAAGGTGTGAACGAAGCTCGGTCACAAGCCCAAGCTAAAGCGGACGCGATTGCAGGAACTCAGCCGCAACTTTGCCCCGATCCTTTGCCGGATCGCCCAGGTTATAAAAGCCCGTTGAGTATGGCCTATCAGCAATATGTAAATACGCTTGTTAATCCCGAGCATCCTTTGTCACCCGGGCTGGCGGTCTATTTTTTCAATGCAGAGACTGGGCGTTCTGTTGCGTTTGACGATTGTTATGCGACTAACGGAATTCCAGTCGATGCCAAAGGGTACGGCCTCGAAAGAATGATACAAAATACCAAGATGGCTGGATTCTTGGGGGCGTCTTTTACGAAACAGGCCTCACGCCAAGTGGGAGCTGCAGCCGGGCGTCCGATTGATTGGTATGTCGCCGAACCAGGGGCTGCCAATTTCTTCCGGACCACATTCACTAAGGCGGGCTTCACCTCGATTCATGTCATCGATGCGCCAATGCCCGTAATTAAATTATTTATTGGCGCAATGCGACGGTTCCTAGAACTCTAGTTGGAGGCTCTTATGAGTTTCGATCTCTTTCTCGCGCCTTTCAAAGATGGACAACCGATAGTTTTCGACCGGTCTGTTATCCTTGAGGCTTTCGGTCCCGATGCTAATTTGGGAAAGGGGGAGATTTCCCGGATTTATTTCTCCGAAAATGATGGCGCTCAGGTGTTCGGCGCAGAGGAAGAAATGATAGCCGACGGACTTTCATTCAATCATTTCGGCGGTAAGCGCTTCTTCGAAGGCCTATGGAAGCTCGCAGAAAAAACAAATGCCGTAGTATTTTGGCCGGGCGATCCCGGGAATGCAGTGGTGACAAGTGAACGGGCCTTAGCTCACGCGGATCCAGAATTCATAGAACCTCTACAGCCGATCCAGCTTGTCGCGACCGGTCAGGAGTTAAACGCATACCTGATCAGCCATACCTCCGAAATCGAAGAGTAACCGCGTTATCTTCGTGACGGGGAAGATGAAGCTTGCGATGTGGATCGCCATGCGGTTGCCCATAGAACTTGGCGGTTTGGGCTGAATCCTTGGAGCCGATCTCGAAATGCACCACCGGCGATGACATACGGTTCTCCCCTGTGTTTTCGGCTACCGGCCATCCGGCAGAATGGCTATAAACCTAAAGGCAAACCAGGAGGTGCGGGATGGCTGTTCTCGGTTTCGGCGGATTCTTTTTCCGGGCGCGCGATCCGAAGGCGCTGGCGGCTTGGTATCTCGAAAATCTCGGCGTCGGGGCGCCCAAGGGCAAGTATGTCTGGGAAACGCAGGCCGGGGCGACCGTCTTCCAGCCATTCAAGCAAGACACGGACTATTTCGCCGCCGACAAGACCTTCATGCTCAATTTCCGGGTCAGCGACCTGGCCGGCCTGATCGCAAAGCTGAAGGCGGCCAACATTCCGGTCGAAACCCGCGCCGAATGGGACTCGCCGGAAACCGGTCATTTCGCCCGCATCCACGATCCCGAATGGAACGCGATCGAATTGTGGGAGCCGCCGGTGAAGTGAGCAGCCAGTAGGCGTCTTGGTCCATTCAGATTGATGCTGGAATCTGCTTTTCGTCGGGCTGCGTAAATCTCAAGATTTCGCTTTCGATCTCAGATAGCCTTTTACCGAAAAGCCCAACGTCCGCAGTGCTCTTAGCTAAATGGCGGACACTCCAGAGACAGCGGTAGGCTTCCTGCATGTTGCCCAGTTTGAACTGACAGTGGCCGAGAAACATCCGACACATTATCTGTTCGTTCGGTTCTTTTGTCTGCCAAGCGAGAGGATCTAAAATCTGCCGAGCCTCCTCGTAACGGCCCAACTCCGCCAGCACACCGCCGCGCGTTGACAACAGGGGCACCGCGCGGGGAGCGAGTTCCAGTGCCCGAAGCGACCATCCATCGATCCGCCCAACGAGCGATGGCTCACGTGTCATCAGGGCATTCGTAATGAGGCTGTCCAAGACCAAGATTGCCTCGCTCGTCGAAAGCTCGCCGCTATCGAGTATCGCTTCCAAATCCCCATAGATTTTGGAAAGCGCAGTCGCGTCAGATTTCCGACTGGTAAGTCCAATCAACATAAGGAGGCGCGGAAGGTGGCGCGATGTCGTGTCGCTGTGTTGCACATCCGGCAGATATCTCCGAACCATCGACAGATATATCTCTGCCGCTTGTGTGATCTGCTTACGGCGCGAGAATAGGATGCGAACAAATTTCAGCCCGTCTGTATCGTGCCGAATCCCCCGAATTTTCCCGGTCCAGGGAAGAATATTTAGAATATGAAGCGACAGGCCGAAAAATAACGCCGTCACAACTCCTGGTCGTATATCAAAAAAATATGAATGATTATAAAAATAACTCAATATCATTATGAGAAGTATACTCGCGGAAACACCTGCGACCATCACCGCGAGGCTGGAAAATTTTCGGTCTACCATTGTGGGGAAAAGTATTACCAAGCCATTGGTAGGCAGGAGGCGAATTTCTATGGACGTCTCACCGTACTGTCGCTTGAACAGCATGAAGCCGGTGCCGACAAGAACTTCCCTGACGTCAAACCGTAGGAGTTTGGCGACAAAATAATGGCCGAGTTCATGCACCAGCAACCCGGCCCACAAACTGACGAGAAAAACCAGGACGATGACAACGAATGAGGAGGAAGCTGCCAATGCGGGCTCTGACGCTATTAACCGCTCGCGGTCAGGTCTAACTTTGCATCAGAAATAAACAAATTTATCGTGAAATGCTAATGTTATGGCGCGGCACGGAGAACGTATAAGCGAATTAAAAAAAGCCGCGGCGAGGGTTTCGCCGCGGCTTTTTTCGTAAAGCTCAATGGTGGTGGTGAACCGTGTGGTGATGCAGATGATGCATCATGTGGTGGTGGCGCGCGCGACGGCTGTGATGGCGGCTCATGTGATGACGATGGTGCGCGTGAGCGTGGTGCGACGAATGGTGATGGGACGCGGCAAAGGCTGACGAGGCGAGCAGCGGCGATGTCATGGCGACAACGGCCAGGGCTGCGAGAAGGCGGCGCATGAGGGACTCCAAAATGAATGTTTCAGTGAAACAACATACCATTCCGATTCGATGGATTATCATTAAATCTTGGTAAGGTTGTCGCCACAATCGGGTCGTAATTGAACGGGACAGTTCGTCGATAAAACGCAATATATTTGCCGAATTGTACAGTCCTTCAAGCACGCCGCGACTCTGTATTTCACAAATGCGAATCAAGCTTGCGATATCGGCCTTGCAATCCCGTCGGCGCCAAGATAGCCGCCGTGCGGACGGGCAGGGCGAATCGCGCTAAACTGCTGAAGCGAATCAAGAAACGGGGAATCGATCGGTGGACCGGACAGGCGGAACGGCGGACGGCGGGACGTTCGATTATGTTGTGATCGGCGCCGGTTCGGCAGGGGCGCTGGTCGCCGCGCGGCTGGCAGAGGGCGGCCGGTATTCGGTCTGCGTACTGGAAGCCGGGCCGCCCGACCGCAGCCTCTACATCCATATCCCCGCCGGCTACATCAAGACGCTCTATAACCCAGCCTATACGTGGCAGTTCAAAACCGAACCGGTGCCCGGCGCCGACAACCGCATTTTCGCCACTACCCAGGGACGCACGGTCGGTGGATCGGGCGCGATCAACGGCCTCGTCTATAACCGCGGCCAGGCGGCGGATTTCGACCAGTGGGCGCAAATGGGCAATCGCGGTTGGGGCTACGCCGATGTGCTGCCTTTTTTTCGCAAAACCGAACACATGCTGGGCACGAGTGATCCTGCCTATCGTGGCGGCGCGGGAAAATTCGCGGTCAGCACGCTCGACTGGCATCATCCGGTTTGCGACGCCTTCGTCGCCGGCGCCCAGGGGATCGGGATCCCGTTCAACCCGGATTACAACGGCGAAACCCAGGCCGGCGTCGGCGCATTCCAGCGCGCCATTGCGCGGGGCCGCCGGGTCTCGACCGCCCGCGCCTATCTCTATCCGGCAATCGCCGAGGGCGGGATCGACCTACGCACAAATGCCCAATCCACCCGGATTCTGTTCGATGGAAAGCGCGCGACCGGCGTGCGGTACCGTGACGGCGGACCGAACGGGCAGGACAGGACGGTGAGCGCCCTGCGGGAGGTCGTGCTGTGCGGCGGGGCGATCAACAGCCCGGCCTTGCTGCAACGCTCGGGCATCGGGCCGGGGGCCTTGTTGTCGTCGCTCGGCATCCCGGTGCTGCACGAACTGCCGGGCGTGGGCGAAAACCTGCGCGACCACTACGCGGTGCGTATGGTGGCGCGGGCCAAGGGTGTGACGATCAACAACCTCGCCCGGCCGCCGCGCCTGTGGGGCGAGGTCGTGAAATGGGCGCTGGGCCGGCCTTCCATCCTGTCGCTCAGCCCGTCGTTGGTGCATGTCTTCTGGAAATCCGACCCGGCACTGGATACGCCCGACCTGCAATTCACCTTCACCCCGGCCAGTTACAAGGCGGGCGGCATCGCCGGCATGCTGGACGATTTCCCCGGCATGACCTGTGGCGCGTGGCAGCAGCGGCCGGAAAGCCTGGGCTATGTCCGCCTGCGCTCGGCCGATCCGTTCGCCTATCCGGAAATCCAGCCCAACTATCTGGCGCATGAGAACGATCGCCGCGTGTTGCTCGCCGGCATAAGACTGGCGCGGCGGCTGATCGGCACGCCGCAACTGGCTCCGTTCTACGACCGCGAGGAGCTTCCGGGCGCGGACGCGCAGTCTGACGACGAGTTGATGCACTGGGCGCGGCAGCAGGGTTCGACCGTGTTCCACCTGATCGGCGCCTGCCGCATGGGGCCGGATAGCGACCGGAGCGCAGTGGTGGACGACCGCTTGCGGGTGCATGGCCTGCAGGGGTTGCGCGTGGCGGACAGTTCGATCATGCCGTCGATGCCGTCGGCAAATACCAACGCGTCGACTCTGATGATCGCGGAGAAGGCGGCCGACATGATCCTTTCCGACGCAAGGGCAGCATGAGCACGGACCTGGTCTATCTTGAGTTGAAGCTCCCGTTTGCGCGTCTGGTGCTGAACCGGCCGGAACGGTTGAATGCATTGAATCTCGCGATCTGGGACGGCATCCCGGCGCTGCTGGAAACGGCAGCCGCCGATCCGGGGGTCAAGGTGCTGCTGGTCAGCGGGGCCGACAGCGCGGCCTTTGCCGCAGGTGCGGATATCGCGGAATTCCAGCAGATCATGGCGAACGGCACGGCTGACGACTATGGCGCCCGCATGGGCCGCGCGACCCGGACGTTGGCAGGGTTTCCCAAGCCGACCATCGCGGTGATCCAGGGTTCCTGTTTCGGTGGCGGTTGCAACCTGGCGCTGTGCTGCGATTTCCGCTTCGCCGCCGATGATGCGCGTTTTGGTATCACGCCGGCCAAACTCGGCATCACCTATCCGCTGGAGGATACCAGGCGGCTGATCGATGCCGTCGGCGTCGGCGCGGCGCGCGACCTGCTGATGACCGGCAGAATGTTCGGCGCTGAGGAAGCGTTGGCGCTGGGGCTGGTCGATCGCTGTTGGCCCGGCGCAGACCTGTGGGACAAAGTTAACGCCTATGCTGAAACGCTCGCCGGCCTGTCGCAATATTCGATCCGCGCAACCAAGGCGACCATCGGCGAGATTCTGGCCGGCGCAACCGAGGAAACCGAGCAGACGCGCAGTCTTTGGATTGGAGCGTTTGGAGGCGCCGATCTGAAGGAAGGCGTGGGGGCATTCCTCGAAAAAAGGAAGCCGCGATTTCGGTTTTCGTAGATGGGTAGAGCGTAGCGAAACCCATCAATCCGGCCGATGGGTTTCGCTACGCTCTACTCATCCTACAAATTTGGTTTCAGAGGACTTCGATCAGTCTCATCGCCTCCGGCCCCATCGCCAAAACGCGTTCCCCTAACCCAACCAACGGCCGTATGCCCAGGCTGGTGGTCAGAAACAGCGCGCTCGCCCCGGCCAAATCCTCCGGCGTCAGCGACCTTTCTTCAACCGCCGTCCGGTCGATAATCGTCCCGCGCATCACCCCGGGCAGCGCGCCGTCAGCGACCGGCGGCGTCACCAACGCGCCGTCGATCACTGCGAACAGGTTGGCTGCTGTCGCTTCGGCAACACGGCCCGCATTGTTCAGCAGGATGGCATCGTCGAAGCCCAAACGCGTCGCCTCGATGCGCGCCAGGATGCTGTCGGCGCAGCTCGTGACCTTGATGCGCGACAAGGGGGATTGCGCGTTCCGCCGCGTGACGGTCGCGATCATGGCGCGTCCGGGCGTCGGGGCATGGTAAGGCGCCGTGCTGACGACAATGGTGGGGGTGGCGGTAGGGTCGGGCGGCAGCCCGCGCGCGCCGACGCCGCGGCTGACGGTCAGGCGGACCACGCCGTCGGCCAGCGCGTTTGCCGCCAGCACAGCGCGCATGGCGTCCGCTAGTTCCACTTCGTCGACCGTCAACGGAATGTCGAGTACGCCGAGCCCATCGCGCAGCCGCGCGAAATGGCGGTCTAGCCGCTGCGGTTCGCCACCTGTAGCGCGGATCGTTTCATAGAGCCCGTCTCCCAGGGTGAAGCCGCGATCGCGCGGGTCGATTCGCGCTTCGCCGATCGGTCCCAGCCGGCCGTCGATCCAGCAAATCATCGGGTCAGCGCTGGAACGGCTTCAGCCGGATACGCGTCTGGTGGTCGGTTGCGCCCTTCACGCCGTCCGGCCGGGCGCCCTGGAAATAGGTGCGTTCCCATTTGGCCTTGTTGGCCTCGCTGCCCGGCGTCTGCAGCGTGTCGATGAATTCCGCCCGGCTGTCGCGGAATGCGCCATAGGCGTTGCGGGTTTCACCGTCGGCGTCGTTGATCGACGCCGTGACCGGCTGGATATCGTCCAGATTGCCGCGCGCGATCGGGAAGAAGAAGCAGAACGGCTCGTCCTTTTCGAACCGCACGCGGATGCCCGGCGCGGTGAATTTCCAGTTCATCGTGAAGGTCTGAACGGCCCAATCGGTCTCGACCACACCGGTCAGCGCCTGGATGCCGTGCTTGGGCCGGTTGACCGGCCCGGTGACCCACAGATTGACCCTTGGGTCCGTGCGGAACAGGCCCATGACATGGAAGGTGAGAACGCCTTCGCCGAAATGGCTGATAACCGGCGGATAATCGCCGAACGGGGTCAGCGGGGTGACCTTCACGCCATCCAGCGCGTTGCTGCCGGTCCATTCGGCATCGAAGGCGACGGGCGAAAGAATTTCCCAGCCATGCGCGTTGGCGATGACCAGGGGCAGGCAGCGATAAGCGAATTGCTGGTTCGACGCGTCCATCCAGGCGCGTTCCGGCACGCCGGGGCGGATGGCGATAGGGTCCGCCGAGATTTCGTAGCAGGTCAGTTTCATGCGAGGCGCCAACCCCGCGTCCGTGCGCCGTTTGGCTTCGCCCATGGCGGTTCCCGCGTAACAAGAAAAAAGGCCGAGGCTGCCTGAGGCTGCCCCGGCCGGCGAATCACTTCTTCTTGGCTGCGCCCTTCAGCCTTTCCATCGCGGCGTTTGCCTGATCGACGAAATTCTTGCTGCCGTCGTTGATCGTCTGGATGGTCTTGTTGGCGCCATCGATGACGGCGGACTGATCGGCCTTCGCCTCTTCCGACGTGCACTGCTCGTAGGTTTTGGCCTTATCCTGCCAGGTCTGGAAGTCCTTGGCGCTCTTCGTATAGGTGGTTTGGTTCTTGCCATCCATTTCAGGCGGCGTGCCGGGATTGGCGCCACAGCCTGACGGGGCCCACACACCGCCGGTGATCGTGCCGGCATGGGCGGTTCCCAATGCGAGCGTCGCGAAAGCGGCAGCGGCCATAAAACGTGTCAGCATTTTTCTCTCCTCCAGGAATCGTGATTTTGGGCATCTTTGCTAGATTGGCTCCCGTGAGTCTACCCTTCACACCGATCTTGCCAGCGCTCGTGCGCATTTGGACGATTTCGCGGCTCCGCGAGATAACCGTCCACAGGCCTTGAGGAACCAATGGAGCGCAACTTCTGTTTCCAAGGCACGTGCCCTGTGTTCTCGGCACATATTTATTCACGGGAAAATTCCGATGTTCACGCTACAGAACCTTCGTTCCACCGCGCTCGGTTTCGTTCCGGCAACCTTGCTGTTCGCCGCCGCGCCGGGCGCCTTCGCCGCGAACGCCACGCAGGCCAACTATCCCGCACCTGTCGCCCATTGGTTGCAGCAGGCCCAGCAGGATTGCCCGGGTGGCTTTCAGGCGAACAATCCGATTGAGACGCTCAGCCTGACCGGCGACGGTCGGCCGGGTTTCATCGCCGACCCTCACAAGCTGGTGTGCGCGCAGGAACCGCATTTGTTCAAGGGTGACGGCCCGGCCTCGATCGAACTGTTCGTGACCTTGCCGTCCGGCCAGGTTGTGCATACCGGCGGCGTACTGGCGCTGGGCTATCAGGTGATGCCGAGCGCACAGGGCGGCCCGCCGACTCTGTCATTCGAAACACATGAAAGTTCGGAGCGGACCGGTTCGCTCGACAGTTATCGTTGGGATGGACAGAACTTCACCATCCTGAACAAGCAGTCGATGGCGGTGCCGCCGGCCGACGGTTATCAGTAACGGCTCTGCAAGCCAAAAAAGGCGGCCCTAGGGTCGCCTTTTTTACACGAACGACCGGGCTTAGTGCTGTGCGGTTATCGCCCACAAGACGGCGAAAACGATCACCACCGCGACCAGTGAAATCGCCAGCACCCACCGCATGGTTCCGAAGGTGACTCCGGCGCGGGCGTTGGTCGTCGATTTGATCGTGGCGTGGTTGGGCGACGCCGGGTCAGGGTTGGCGCCCGGCACCAGCGTATCTTCTTGGGGTTTGTTCATCATAGGAACGAAACCCGCGATGCCGCCGAATGTTTCCTGAAGCGGGATTGCCCGTGGCTATTTTTCGCGGCTTGCCGGCTTGCGTCATGCCGCCGCGACGGGGATAGTTCGGGCGAACCGCAAGGGACTTGAGCCGTGGCCGACCAACATCATTCCAACGAACAGCTTCTTCACCTGGTTTTCGGCGGCGAGTTGCAGAAAGGCTCGCAAACCGAGTTTGCCGACCCTTCGAAGCTCCATGTTGTCGGCATCTATCCGAGCTATGCCGAAGCATACAAAGCCTGGAGTTCCGTCGCCCGTGCGACCATCGACGATGCCTCGGTACGGTATGTCATCGTGCATTTGCACCGGCTGCTGCATCCCGACTGATTCAGTGATAGGGCGCGATCTCGGTCGCCTGATACAGCACCTGCCGCCAGGCGCCGCCGCGCATCGTCCAGACCTGGGTGCCGAAGGCGCGGATCGTTTTCGTTTCACCGTCTGCGTTCAGCCGTACCGTCTGGGTCATCTCGCCCGTCATCAGCGCGGCATCGCCCAGGAACCGGATATCCGGCTTTTCCCGTTCGATCGCCACGAAGGTGAACAGGGTTTTCAGCAGGTTGAAATACTGCGCCTTGCTGTCGACATTGCCGCCGCCGTGCACATGGATCAGGTCGTCGGCCAGGATCCGGTCGAGAGCGTCGAAATCCGCGGCGATCAGGGCCGCCTGACGCGCGGTCTCCCGCACCAATAGCTGGGCAATGCGCGGATCCTGTTCTTCTGCGGGCATGGTTTCTCCTTTGCGCGGGGCGATTCCTACGTCTATCCTGCTTTCATTAATATGATAAGCCGGCATTGCCGCCTGGTCTTACCAAGAAGGTAAGCCGCGCTTTGCGGCGGGGGCGGGAACAGTGACGATCGAAGACACGGAAATCGGCGGTAATCCCGCCAGATCAGACTATGCGGTCACCGGCCTGCGCGATGCCCTCGGCCTGTTTGTCATCCTCTCCTCGATCGGCTTCAACGTCCTTCTGGTGCTGGCGATCATGCCGGTGATGTCGATCATCGGCGGTATCTTCGACGCACGGCCGGACGACCCGGTGGCGCGCGCGATCGTCGGCATCTTCGGCGGAAAGCCGGGTGCGCTCATATCGCAATTGCTGGAAACCATGTCGGGCATTGGAATTATGTTCGGCGGGCCGATGTCCGGCTGGCTGGCGGAGCGGACCGGCACGCGCAATCTTCTGCTGCTGGCCCTTGCGCTCTATGGGGCCGCCGGAACCGCATGCATGGCGTTCGACACTGTCGGTCCCCTGCTGATATTGCGCTTTCTGCAGGGTCTGGGCGCGTCCGGAATCGCGGTTTCGACCTATTCCCTGGTCAGCGAACGCTTCGAGGGTGCGGCGCGGTCGCGGATGATCGGGTTTCAGGGCGTCTTCGTCTCGGCGGCGGGCTTCATCAGCCTGCCCATC
This sequence comes from Alphaproteobacteria bacterium, assembly GCA_965276835.1. Lineage (GTDB taxonomy): Bacteria > Pseudomonadota > Alphaproteobacteria > BOG-932 > Roseiterribacteraceae > BOG-932. Next base: position 2,733,668 of record OZ255631.1, on the reverse strand, counting down.
GCGGGCGTGATCGCCGACCGTGGCGGCTGGCATGCGCCGTTCTCCCTCTATCTGTCGGCCTTCGTCATGCTCCTCCTGGCCTGGATCAGCGTTCCGGCCAACCGGCCGGTGGCCGGCAGCCACAAAGCCGCGCCGACTTTGGGGTCGCTGAAACCGCTGCTGCCGCTTTATGCGATGGCGATTCCGCTTTACCTCGCGGCCACGATGGCCAACCTGCATATTTCGTTCGTCCTGGCGGCTGACGGCATCACCAAGGCGACCGGCCAATCCTATGTCATGCTGGCCAGCTCGGTCTTCTATCTTCTGGGCGGCCTGGCGTATGGCGCGGTGGTCGTGCGTCTGGGCGCGCGGCGAATGCTGTGCCTGATTTTGGCGCTGATGTCGGTCAGCGGGCTTATTATCGGCTCGTCGCACGATGTCTGGATCATGACCGTGGGCAACAGCTTCTCCGGGCTGGCTGCGGGGTTCATGATCCCCTTCATGACCAACCAGGTGGTCAACCGCGCCGGTCCGGCGGCGCGCAGCCGGGCGCTCGGTTTCTTTTATATGGCAACCTATATCGGCAACTTCCTGAACCCGCCGATCATGACGCCGCTGCGCCAGGCATTGGGCAACCATCAGATATTCCTTGCGGTCGGATTGGTTCTCGCGGTGGCGGCGATAGGCCAGGCGATCAGCCGGCGTTCGCTCGTACTGGGGGCGACCTAATCACTAGAGCATCATCGCGCCGCCGCTGACGATCAGCGTCTGGCCGCTGACAAAGCGGCTGGCCGGCCCGATCAGGAAATTCAGCGCCCGGCCGATATCCAGTTCCGGATCGCCCATGCGCCGCAGGGCCGCGCGTTTCACCATGTGCGGGCGCATATGCGGCTCGCGCTCAAGATAGGCGATCAATGCCGGCGTCACCGCCGACGGCGACAGCGCGTTGACGCGCACGCCCAGCGGTCCCCATTCACGCGCCAGGCTTTTGACCAGCGCGCGCTGGGCGCCCTTCACGGTGGAGTAGACGGGCAGGGTGAATGTCCCATCGATCCCGGCGGGAGAGGTCAGCACGATCAGGCTGCCTTGGGTTTTGCGAAGCTCCGGCAGCACCGATTTGGCGACGTAGAAAATGGGCCTCAAGCCCACACCTGCCGCCGGCAGCCACTGCGCGTCCCGCACATCTTCGACGGTTCGCGCGGCGGCGCCCGAATCGTTGGCGTTGTGGACGAAGCAATCGAGCTTGCCGAATGCCGCAACCGCCGCATCCTTGACGGTTTCGATATCCGCCTGCTGCGTCACGTCGCACCGCAGCCCAACGGCGTGTCCGCCGCGCGCCCGAATCTCGTCGGCGACCGCTTGCGCCAGCATGGCGTCCAGCGCCGTAACGGCCACGGCGGCGCCGGCGGACGCCGCCGCCAGCGCGATCCCGCGCCCCAGCCCTTCGGACGCTCCGGTAATCAGCACGCAATAGCCCGCCAGCGTCGTCATCCGTCTATTCCTCCGCTTCGTGAGAATCTTTCCTAGCATGGGTCGGATTGCCCAAAAACCGCCAAAAGAGAAGTGGAGGTTGGTCGGCGGCATGCTTATGATCGAGATGGACTTTACAGGGGTGACGTGATGAGCGGACGGGTAGCGGTTGTAACCGGCGGAACACGCGGCATCGGGGAGGCGATCTCCATCACGCTCAGGGATGCAGGCTACAAGGTGGCCGCCGGTTACGGCGGCGACGCCGCGACGGCCGGGAAATTCACCGATGCCACCGGCATCCCGGCGTGGAAATGGGACGTCGGCGATTTCATCGCCTGCCAAAAAGCTGCCCGCGAAATCGAAGGTGCGCTTGGACCGATCGAGGTGCTGGTCAACAACGCCGGCATCACCCGCGACGCCACGATGCACAAGATGGCGCATGAGCAGTGGATCGAGGTCATACGCACCAATCTCAGTTCCTGCTTCAATATGTGCAACGCGGTGTTCGATGGAATGCGGGAGCGCGGCTTTGGCCGGATCGTCAATATCGGCTCGGTGAACGGCCAGATGGGCCAGTACGGACAGGTCAACTACGCCGCCGCCAAGTCGGGTATCCATGGCTTCACCAAGGCATTGGCGCAGGAAGGCGCGGCGCGCGGCATCACGGTCAACGCCATCGCCCCCGGCTATATCGACACCGACATGGTGCGGGCCGTGCCCCCGAACGTACTGGATAAGATCATCGCCCGCATTCCGGTTGGCCGGTTGGGGCATGCGAACGAAATCGCGCGGGGCGTCGCCTTCCTGGTCGCGGACGAGGGCGGCTTCGTCACCGGATCGACGCTGTCGATCAATGGCGGCCAACACATGTATTGAGGCTGACGGGGCGATCCCCATGCCGGACATGCGCGAATATCCGGACCGGCCGTGGGTTGGCGTCGGCATCGTTGTTTGGAAGGGCAACGAGATTTTGCTCGTTCGTCGCGGACGTGCGCCGCGCAAGGGCGAATGGTCGATCCCGGGCGGCGGCCAAGCGCTCGGCGAAACGGTCTTTGATGCTGCGATCCGTGAAGTGCAGGAGGAAACCGGCCTCACGGTTCGGCCGACGGCGATTGTTACAGTCGTCGATTCACTCTTGCGCGACGATGCCGGCGGCATCCAGTTCCATTATACGCTGGTCGAAGTCTCCGCCGAATGGGTGGCCGGCGAGGCTGCCGCAGCGGACGATGTCGACGAGGTCATCTGGGTGCAGCCGTCCCAGGCCGGAGACTTCGTCCGATGGGAAGAAACCCTGCGCGTCATCGATTTGGCGGAACAATTGCGGGCCGGACGCCGACTTCCATAGCCTTTCCGCAAATCCGAAGTTTTCGATTCCAGCCATTTCGTCACGATTCGGGCAGGTTTTGCGGAGGTGCGATCCCGCGGTTTCCGAACCGGCGGCTGAATTGTCGCCATGGCGAATTAAGCTTCAGTGTTTCAGATTTATTAAAATTACCCCCTAACAAACGCATATAGAGGATATATAGATAGAATATTATAAAAGTAACGCGTGACAAAAAAAGTTCTGTTTGCTACCTCTCCCGCGCGTTACAATACGGCCGAGAGGACCTCATGACCGATACGACCGCCACGCTGCACGGGTCCCGCCACCCGCTCGCGAAGCCCTCGAGCAAACTTACCAATGCTGCGATTGCCGCCGTCATTCTTGCCGGCGCCGGCTGGGCGGCAAGCCAGCTGATCGGCGACCTGGACGTCGTCCACACATCGTCATTCGTTCCCTACCTGCTGCTCGGCATCGCCCTGTTCATCGCGTTGGGCTTTGAGTTCGTGAACGGCTTTCACGATACGGCCAATGCTGTTGCAACAGTGATATATACCCACTCGCTGCCGGCCAATTTCGCGGTCGTGTGGTCCGGCACCTGGAATCTCTTCGGCGTGCTCGCCTCCAGCGGCGCGGTGGCATTCGGCATCATCACCCTGCTGCCGGTTGAACTCATTCTTCAGGTCGGCTCCAGCGCCGGTTTCGCGATGGTGTTCGCATTGTTGATCGCCGCCATCATTTGGAACCTGGGCACCTGGTGGCTCGGCTTGCCGTCCTCCAGCTCGCATACGCTGATCGGTTCGGTCATCGGCGTCGGGCTGATGAATCAAATGATGGGGGGCGTAAACGGAACGAGCGGCGTCGACTGGAGCCAGGCGACAAAGATCGGCTATTCGCTGCTCGCTTCGCCGGTCTTCGGCTTCGTCCTGGCCGGTGGGCTGCTCTATCTGATGAAGAGCCTCATCAAGGTGCCGGAACTCTACAAGGCGCCGGAGGGCACCGAACCGCCGCCCTTCGCCATTCGTGCGCTTCTGGTGTTTACCTGCACGCTGGTCAGCTTCTTCCACGGCTCGAACGACGGGCAAAAGGGCATGGGTCTCATCATGCTGATCCTGATCGGCACGGTGCCGACGGCCTATGCGTTGAACCGGTCGATGCATGAGGATCAGGTTCAGACCTTCATCGCGATGTCCGATCGCGCCGGCGGTATGCTGACCCATTACGTTCAGGCGCCCTCTCCGGAAGATTTCCGCGGTGAGATCACGCGTTATGTTCGCGACCACAAGCTGGCGCCGGAAACGGTGGCGGCTGAACAGAACTTGACGCAAGCGATCCGCGACCAAGTTGCCGCCTATCACTCGCTGGATAAAATCCCGCAAGACAAGATCGGCAACATCCGCAACGACATGTATCTGTCGGGTGAGGCGCTGCGCCTGATGAAGAAATCGGGGGCCCCCGCCGTGTCGGCCGACGATCAGAAGGCGATCGACGCCTATCATAAGCAAATCGACAACGCGACGAAGTTCATCCCCACCTGGGTGAAGGTCGCGGTCGCCGTGGCGCTCGGCATGGGCACGATGATCGGTTGGAAGCGGATCGTCGTGACGGTTGGCGAAAAGATCGGCAAGTCGCACCTGACCTACGGCCAGGGTGCGGCCGCCGAACTGATCGCCGCTTCGGTGATCGGCGCGGCCGACGGCCTCGGCTTGCCGGTGTCGACCACCCACGTGCTGTCGTCCGGCGTCGCCGGAACGATGGCGGCGAACGGCTCCGGCCTGCAGTGGAGTACGGTCCGCAGCCTGGCGCTGGCCTGGGTGCTGACCCTCCCGGTCTCGATCGCCCTGTCGGGCTCGCTGTTCTGGATCTTCCGCCACACCTTCTAAAGGCGTTCCGGATAGAGATGAGAAAGGGCGGTCTTCGGGCCGCCCTTTTTTATTCAGTGCCGTTGTAGGCCGGATGGAGCAAAGCGATATCCATCGACTATGAATTATGAAGGAAACACCAAGGACCAAGACTCCAAGGGCACCGGGAAGAAACAAGGTTTCCGTCTTAACTTGGTGTCTCGGTGCCTTGGTGTTTCAATTCAAATGACAGATATAACCGACTTCAATCCTTCGGCGTTTCGTTGCCGACCTTTGCGCCGTCCAATGTCTTGCCGAGTTTTTCGGCTTCGCTCCGTTGCAGTGCGCGTTCCGCCTTGGTCCGGCCGAATTTGGCGCGGTTGGCGGCGGCTTCGGCTTCGCGGTCTTTTCGCGCCGCGCGTTTGCGGACCTGTCGCAGATTGACGATATCGCCCATGGGAACGCCCTGAGAATCTCTTCGTTAAAATTGTAGCATTTGACGGAGGCTGCCTTTGTCCTAAGATCATACGGTAGAGTACCGTATCGGGGACATAAGATGAATTCGATCGTCCGCGCGCTGGCCTTGGGCCTCGCGGTCTTTTCCGCTGCCCCGAGCGTTCAGGCGGAGACGATTTACCTGACGGCGGCGCACATGGTCGATCCGGCCGGCGGAAAAGTGGTGAATGCGCCGGCGGTCGTGATCAAGGACGACAAGATCGTGTCGGTCGGCACGGCGTCGTCGCTGCCCGCCCCTGCCGGTGCCCGCAAGATCGATCTCGGGGGGGCGACGATTCTGCCCGGTCTTATCGATATGCACACCCACATCACCATACGGTCCGACAAGCAGGGTTATCAACGCCTGGGCATCAGCCTTCCGGCCGAAGCGATCAGTGGCGTCGCCAATGCCGCGAAGACACTGCAGGCCGGCTTCACCACGCTGCGCAATGTTGGTGCCGACGGCTATTCCGATGTCGCGCTCAGGGATTCGATCAATGAAGGCGAGACCGTCGGCCCCCGGCTGTTCGTCTCGGGCCCGCTGATCGGTGCGACCGGTGGGCATTGCGACGAGAACCTGCTGCCCTTCGCCTATCACACGGTGGGCGAGGGGGTTGCCGACGGTGCCGATGCGATCCGCAAGAAGGTGCGCGAGGTTCACAAATACGGCGCGAACCTGATCAAGCTTTGCGCGACCGGCGGTGTGCTGTCGAAAGGCGATACGGTGGGCGCGCAGCAACTGACCTATGAGGAAATGAAAGCCGCCGTCGATGAGGCGCATATGCTGGGGCTCAAGGTTGCGGCCCATGCGCACGGCACGTCGGGTATCAACGACGCGATTCGCGCCGGCGTCGACACGATCGAGCATGCCAGCCTGGCGGATGCCGAGAGCATCGCGCTCGCCAAGCAAAAGGGGGCGGTGTTCGACATGGATATCTATAACGACGACTTCATCCTTGCCGAGGGCGCCAAGATGGGGATGTTGCCGGAAAGCCTGGACAAGGAGCGCATGATAGGCCGGCAACAGCGCGAAACTTTCAAGCGCGCGGTACAGGCCGGGGTGACGATGACGTTCGGCACGGATGCCGGCGTCTATCCGCACGGCGACAACGCCAGACAGTTCGCCAAGATGGTCGAGTGGGGCATGACCCCGATGCAGGCGATCCAGGCCGCAACCTCGACCGCCGCCAAGGTACTCGGGCACCTGGGTGACGACCTGGGCACCATCGCCCCCGGCAAATATGCCGACATCATCGCCGTCTCGGGCGACCCGATCGCCAATGTCGCCGAGCTGGAGCATGTGCGCTTCGTGATGAAAGCCGGCGTTGTTTATCGCCAGGACAACGCGCCGGTAGCGCGATAATTTTTGAATTCACCGCCCAGGCCAGATTGCTGGTCGTCAGCCGTTTTGCCCTTCAAGATCCGCCAGTACGAACAGGCGGATCGCGCTCGACAAGCCGCCGTCGCGGCCGGCGTCGATTTCCGTGATCAGCGCGCCGGTCGTCTTCCGGCGTTTCTCCGCCACCCGCCCGAAAGCAGCCCAGAATTCCGGCTCCAGGCTGATCGAGGTCGGGTGGCCGGCTATGCGGACCGAGTATTTCTTCAGTGGCAGCGGCCGATTCCTAACTGACCTGGAGCCTCAGGACGGGCCGATCATGTCCTCGGGCCGAACCAGGGCCACGAACTGTTCTTCGGTCAGCAGGCCCAGCTCCAGCGCCGCTTCCTTCAGCGTCGTCCCCTCGGCATGCGCCTTCTTGGCCACCTTGGCGGCGTTGTCGTAACCGATATGCGGGTTCAAGGCCGTGACCAGCATCAGGCTGTCATGGAGCAGCTTCTCGATCCGGTCGGTCCGCGCCTCGATACCGACGACGCAGTTTTCGGTGAAGCTGTTGGCCGCGTCGGTCAGCAGGCGGATCGACTGCAGCACATTGAAGATGATGACCGGCTTGAAGACATTGAGCTCGAAATGGCCGGTGGCGCCTGCGATGGTGACAGTCACGTGGTTGCCCATGACCTGAGCCGCGACCATCGTCATCGCCTCGGACTGGGTCGGGTTGACCTTGCCGGGCATGATCGACGAACCCGGCTCATTCTCCGGCAGGTGGATTTCACCGATGCCGCAGCGCGGGCCCGAGCCCAGCAGGCGGATATCGTTGGCGATTTTCATGAACGAAGCCGCCAGCGTGTTCAGTGCGCCCGACGCCTCGACCAACGCGTCATGCGCCGCCAGCGCCTCGAACTTGTTCTCCGCGGTAACGAAGGGCAGGCCGGTGATCTTGGCGACCTCATCGGCGAATTTCTCGGCGAAACCGACGGGGGCGTTCAGGCCGGTGCCGACGGCGGTGCCGCCTTGCGCCAATTGCAGCAGGCGCGGCAGGGCGCTGCGCACCCGCGCGATGCCGTACTCGACCTGTTTGGCATAGCCGGAGAATTCCTGGCCCAGCGTCAATGGCGTCGCATCCTGCAGATGGGTGCGGCCGATCTTCACGATGGCATGGAATTCGTTGGATTTGGCCGACAGGGCCCGTTCCAGCCCGATCAGCGCGGGGATCAGCTTGCGTTCAATCTCCTCGACCGCCGCGATATGCATGGCCGTCGGAAAACTGTCGTTCGACGACTGGCTCATATTAACGTGATCATTGGGGTGGATCGGTTTCTTCGATCCCATCTCGCCGCCCAGCATTTCGATGGCGCGGTTGGAGATCACCTCGTTGGCATTCATGTTTGTCTGCGTGCCGGACCCGGTCTGCCACACCACCAGCGGAAACTCGTCGGCCATCAGGCCGTCGCTCACCTCGGATGCCGCCTGGACGATCGCTTCGCCCAGTTTCGCATCCAGCTTGTTCAGCGCCATGTTGGCCTTGGCCGATGCCTGCTTCTGGATGCCCAACGCCCGAACCAGCGCCGGCGGCATGCGCTCCCCGCCGATCTTGAAATTCTGTATCGAACGCTGCGTCTGCGCCCCCCAATACCGGTCGGCCGGAACCTCGACCTTGCCCATGGAGTCGCTTTCAATGCGAACGGCGGCGTCTGTCATTGCGATGATCCTGATCTTTGAACGTCGTGAATGGCGGGGTTTTAGCATAGTCGGGGCAGTGGGCAATGCAGAGGAGCATTTGGGCTTTGGTTTGAGTATCCTATCTCGTGCAGCAGGTTGATTCCGAGGTTTTGGACCATCCGGTCTACGGCTCTCGGATGCCGCGGGGGGGGGGTGATCCTGCCGCAAATCAAACCTAAAATGCAGAGACAGATATAGCTCAAAGGAGCGAGGTGCCGAGCAATTTCCCGGCAGCAGCGAGGCAACAATAACGACAAGATGTTGAAGTCGAACGCGAATACGGACCATGGCACGCAACCTGCGTGTTGTCTGGTCCGTCGCAGGCGCTGCGCGGTGGCAGATAGGGCATCAGCGGCGCGCCGGCGCGAGATACGGATGTGGTAACTGAATTCACTCTATCAAGACATTTTAAGTAAGTCGTTTACTGTTAGCATCTCAAGTCGAGATCCACTTCAATGTAGTATCAATCTGAGCAAGAGCGGCGGTTGTGAATTCAAAGGATACGGGGTCACCCGAAATAGCCTCGGCTGAAGTGGTCAATCCAGCTGATCGGTCGGGTTCATCTGCGGGCGTGCAGATAGAATCGGCTGAGGCGGAATTCGAACATCAGATAGGGCTCGCGCGTCGAATAATTCACGAGCGCCGAAATATCTTAAGAAAACTAGCCGAGTGATCTGTCGGGATGCCTATCTCACCCAGGTCACATGCCCCATCTTGCGGCCGGCCCTGATTTCCGGTTTGCCGTAAAGATGCAGGTGCGCCTTCGGGTCGGCGACGTATTTTTGCCAGTTCAGCGCGTCGTCGCCGATCAGGTTGATCATGCGTGACGGTCGCCAATCGACCGCGCCGAGCGGCAGGCCGCAGACCGCGCGGACCAGCTGTTCGAACTGGCTGGTCGCGGCGCCCTCGATGGTCCAGTGGCCGGAATTGTGCGGGCGCGGGGCCAGTTCGTTGACCAGCAAGCGGCCGTCGCGGGTTTCGAACATTTCGACCGCCAGCACGCCGACATAACCAAGGTCGGTGGCGATCGCTGCCGCCATGCGTTCGGCCTCGGCGGCCAGCGCCGGGGGGATGTCGGCGGGAACGACGGTTTCCGACAGGATGTGGTCGCGGTGGCGGTTCTCGGCTGCGGGATAGGCGGCGATCTTGCCGTCCTGGCCGCGCGCGAGAACGACCGATATCTCGCGGACGAAATCGACATAGCCCTCAAGGATGGCATCGTCGGTCTTCAGGCTGTCCCAGGCCGCTTGAGCGTCGTCGGCCAGCCCGATTTTCGCCTGGCCCTTGCCGTCATAGCCGAAACGGTTGGTCTTCAAGACAGCCGGCCGGCCGATCTTGGCCAGCGCCGCCTCAAGTTCGTCCAGGCTGCGCGCCGCGGCCCAGGGCGCGGTGGGGAAGCCGAGCTTGTTGACCGCGCTCTTCTCCGCGGTGCGGACCTGCGTTACCGCCAGACAGGCCGGAGCCGGATGGAATGGCCGCCGCGCGGCCAGGAATTCGGCGGTGGCCAGCGGCACGTTCTCGAACTCCAGCGTCACAACGTCGACCGCATCGGCGAAATGTTCCAGCGCGGCCAAATCGTCATAATCGGCGACCGTTTCCGCCGCGGAAACCTGCGCGCATGGCCCATCGGCCTCAGGCGTGAACACGTGGACGCGATAGCCCAGCCGCGCCGCCGCCATGGCGGTCATGCGGCCCAACTGCCCGCCGCCCAAAATGCCGATCGTACCGCCGGGAGGGACAACCTCGCCGGTCCGTTTCGGACTGGTCGTACTCATGTGTGGTCGACGGGGCTTTCGGTGACCGCGTCCGTCTGCGCGCGCCGCCAGACCTCAAGCTTCTCCGCGACTGCCGCATCCTGCAGCGCGACGATCGACGCGGCCAGCAGCCCGGCGTTCTTCGCGCCGGGTACGCCGATGGCCAACGTGCCGACCGGGATGCCGCCTGGCATTTGGACGATCGACAGCAGGGAATCGAGGCCGGACAGCGCCTTGGATTCGATCGGAACACCCAGCACGGGAAGAGAGGTCATGGCCGCCACCATGCCGGGCAGGTGCGCCGCACCGCCGGCGCCGGCGACGATCACTTTGAGCCCACGCCCTTTGGCGCTTTTGGCGTACTCGACCATACGGTCGGGTGTGCGATGCGCGGACACGATCCTGCGCTCATGCGGCACGCCGAGATGCTCCAGCAACTCGGCGGCATGGCGCATGGTGGCCCAATCGCTCTGGCTGCCCATGATGATTCCCACCAAGGGGCGTCCCGGGAGCGGATTAATGTTCTGGTCGGAACTCATCAGGCGATAATATCGGGAAGCAGCCGGCTTTCGACCTTTATGATCAAATCTTTCAGCATCAGCTTTCGTTTCTTAAGCCGCTGGAGGCTCAACTGGTCATAGGGGAGCTGGCCGGCCAGCCGGTCGATTACGCCGTCGAGGTCACGGTGCTCTGTCTTAAGCTCGTCGAGCTTACGACGCAGCACATCCTCTTCACTCATTTTGACGAATGCGACTTTCCGCAGGCGTTAAACAAGGCGGGAAACTAACACGAAAGCTCGTATCGGCGAAACAGGCGAGGGTTTCGAATCCCTATTGTCTCGAATTCACGCCATGCATGGGTCAAGCTCTATTGCGTCTCGAACTTGTTGTCGTGAACCCGGACGCTTTGCTGGCAGCTTGGGCATCCCAGTTCGTCCTGATAATGCGTCGCGGACATTTTCGCCCCGCAATAGGGGCATTCGCCGAAATAGAGTCCGCGCGCGACCGCCGGCTTCATGAAGAAGCCGCTATAGAAACTGGCGAGGAACAAAGCCGAGCCGATAACAACACCCACCGTGCCGGTCGCACAGATGGCAACGCCCGTCACCATCAGCATCCATTCGACGGCATTCGGCCGATGCAGGCCCTTGCGCTCTTCGGGCACGAATGTCGCCGGCGTCCATTTTCCGGCCTGTGTCTGGTCAGTCATTACCTATGGTCCTTCTCGGCACGGTTTGGCTCGGCACGGTTTGGCCCGGCGCGGTTTGCGCGATGGAATTGGGGGCGCCGTTTTGCCGATTATGCAATCTTGACTATGATGGCACAATATGGTGCATCGTAAATCCGATTGCTATTTGGTTTCTGGGGTTGAAGACATGACAACGGCGCAAACTCAATCCAACGACGCCGGCATTGCCCGGGCAAAGACGATGCGCGTTGTGGCGCTGGTTCTTGCCGTCGTCGCGGTCGCGACCCTGGTCTATGGGTTCGGCATGAAATGGGCGCCCTATTATCAGGTGGCCGCCGGCTTTGCCGCCTTCTTCTGCGTGGAATGGCAGCGCAAGTGCACGCAGCGGATCAAGGTTTTGAGCGGCGGGGCCGACTCGTCAGACCACAGATCCTAGGCTGCGTGAGCGCCTGACTTCTCAAGCGCGACAAACTTCTCGTCTTTCACCGCGACCCAACGGGCGCAACTGGGGCAATCGACTTCAGTTTGATAATGCGTGGCCGACATCTCGGCTCCGCAATGCGGGCATTTGCCGATATACAGGCCGCGACTGACCTTGGGCGGAATGAACACGGCGCTATAGATCGCGGCCAGGATGATCGGAACGCCGATGATCGTGCCGATCAGCCCGGTTGCGCAAGCGGCGAGGCCGATCAGGACCGCCAGGATCTCAATGGCGTTGAACCGCTTCAGCCACCGCCTGTCGTTGGGGACAAAGGGAGCCGGTGTGGATTTGGGTGCGTCGGTCATGATCGTTCCGTCAGGCGCCAGGGATCACGACGGGACCTGCCGCGGTAAGGCCCTTATAGACGACATAGGCCCCGGCGAGCAGGTTCACCAGGTGAAAATATTTATGCATCGATTTGGGAATCGGCGGATAGACCGTCGCCATCGGCTGCGTGAAGGTCAGCAGCGCGGTCGCCGTGGTCCAGAACAGCCACAGGTCGATCGTCGTGGTCGATAGCCCGGCCAAAACGCCGGCCCACAGCCCGGCCTTCGCCTGCATCGCCGTGAAGGCGGCGACCGGCCATGGCGACAGATGCGCCGACGGGTCGGCCGGATCGACCTTCAGGTAACGGCCGATCACGAAGGGCACCATGACAACCAGGGCGCCCAGCCAGATGGGATGGAACAGGATGAAATTCTTCCTGTCCGGTCCCACTGTAACCCGGCCGGTCAGCGTCAGCTTCAGCGTGGTCAGCAGCGTCAGGAACGCGACAGCCGACAGCGCCGTGTAATAATTGAAATCCAAGGTCCAAATCCGAAAAAGAGTTTTTTTATTTATGCCTTAGGCGGCGACGGCGTCCGCCGGCAATTCAGCCGGGGCCTTTTGCGTCGTGTCGCTTTTCTGCTCTTTCGGCGGGGCCTCGAATGTTTCACCCGGGCGGCCGAACAGGACGATGATTTTGTCCTTCATGGTCGGCGCATGCCAGAAGTCACGCACCAGGAAGCTGTATTCCCAGAACAGCACCTTGATCGGGTTGTTGTGCCCGAGGGTGAAGCTGAGGCTGGTAAACGGCACCTTGACCCGGGTTTCCGATTTCAGGCTGTGCGTGATGCCATAGATCAGCTTCTCCTCGGTCGCGTTCTGGTAGGTGCCGAAAATGTGATCCCACACGTTCAGCGCGCCGCCCAGGTTACGGTCCATATAGATCGGATTGCGCGCATGGTGGACGCCGTGGATCGTCGGCGAGACGAAATACGTGTCCCACCAGCCCCAACGGCCAAAGCGCGCGGTGTGGCAGATCAGCTGAATGCCGGCCAGGATCGTGAACAGGAACAGCACGCCGGGGTGGAAGCCCAACATGGCCAACAGCGGGAACACGATGGTTTTCGGCACCCACTCCAGCAGATGGAAGCGTTCCGCGGTGGTGAAGTCGAACTCTTCCGAGCTGTGATGCACCGAATGATCGGCCCAGAAGATCCGCATTTCATGCATCATTCGATGGAAGAAATAGGACCAGAATTCAGCCGCCAGGACATAAGCCGGCAAGGTCCACCAGGTCAGCGGGATGCGCCAGTGGCTGTGCTGATAGGCAATGAATGCCAGGCCGATCATTGCGACGGTGCCGAAGGCCCGCAGCGTCAGGTTATAGATCGAGGTCGTCAGCAGGTTGGCGATCGCATCCTTCGGCAGAAGGTCGCGCTCGATGCCTTCCTTCTTCGCGGTCCACCACTCGAAGGTGCGCAAAGCCAGTTCGACGGCCAACAGCAGGGCCACGAAAACGATGATGCCGCCCGACCAGTCCTGCAGCAGATGCTGGACCTGCGGCAGCCCAATGGATTCATTGATCAGTTTGTCAAACATGGTGCGTCCCCTTCGCAGGCTTCCGCCAACTGTTGCGGCTAACATACAGTCCGCAGGCAACCGGCATTTCTGCCCGTTCACAAACATATGGCGCGACAGTGTGTTGCGTCAAGCCGCTTTGGGGCTGGCAAGCAGGTGCGACCGCAGGATTTTGGTGACGTCTCGGAATTCCTGGAAAGGCGCGCTAGGTTAAGGCCGTTAGGCAACGAGGGACGGGATGGCAAAGACCATCGGTATTTTGACGAGCGGCGGGGACTGCGCCGGCTTGAACGCGGTTATCCGAGCGGTGGTTCACCGCGCGCAGCATTACGGCTGGCGCGTGCTGGGCATCCGCGACGGCACGATGGGTCTGCTCGACCGGCCGCTGCGCTATAGCGAACTGGACCTATCCGCGGTCGACGGCACGATGATGCGCCTGGGCGGGACGATTCTGGGTACGACGAACAAGGGCAATCCGTTCGCCTATCCGATTCCGGGCGGCCGCGGCGTCAAGGACCGGTCGTCCGAGATCATCGCCGGGGTTCGCGAACTGGGCCTGGACGCGGTGATCGGCATCGGTGGCGACGGTTCGTTCGCCATATTGCGGCGCCTGGCGCAGCAGGGCCGCATCCCGCTTGTCGGCGTGCCCAAGACAATCGACAACGATATCGGCCTTACCGAAACCTCTGTCGGCTTCGACACCGCTGTCACCGTGGCGACAGAGGCGCTGGACCGGCTGCAGCCGACGGCGGCCAGCCATGCCCGCGTCATGGTGCTTGAGGTGATGGGGCGCGACGCCGGCCATATCGCCCTCCATGCCGGGATCGCCGGCGGCGCCGATGTCATCCTGCTGCCGGAAATTCCCTATACGCTGGACAAGGTCGCGCAGAAAATCGAGGCGCTGCGGAAGATGGGGCGCAATTCCGCCCTGGTGGTCGTGTCGGAGGCTGTGCGTACAGTCGAAGGCCGGATACTCAAGGTCGAACATCGCGGCGGCGCCCGCCGGTTCGGCGGGATCGGCCAATATCTGGCCGACCTGATCGCCGACGCGACAGGCGCCGAAACCCGTGTGACCGTTCTGGGCCATGTCCAGCGCGGCAGCCCGCCGTCCGCCCAGGACCGGCTGATCGGCACGGCGTTCGGCGTGCACGCGGTCGACCTGATCGCCGAACACAAGTTCGATCGCATGGTCGCCTGGCAAAATCGCCGTGTGGTGGACGTGTCGCTGGCCGATGCGGTGGCGCGTTATCAAGCTGTTGATATCAATAGCGGTTTGGTGCGGACAGCGCGTGCGTTGGGTATCTGCCTGGGGGACTGATCGACCGGCGCGGCAAATGGGGTCAAGAAATGTGATTTCAAGACTATCCAGCGATCCTCAGCGTGATATCGTTCGATCCAGCGGGTGGTCCAAGCCCGTCGTGACGTCAATATGGAGGTGCCTCATGTCTCTTGAGTCCCACGTTACTGCACTACGTACCAAGCACGCCGATCTCGACCGCACCCTTGGTTCCGAACAGAACCGACCTGGCGCCGACTCCGTTGCCATCAAGAAAATGAAATTCGAAAAGCTGAGACTCAAAGAGGAGATCGACCGTCTCAGTCATTGATCGGTTCGACAAGGGTTAAAACAAAAGCGGCGCCATCTGGCGCCGCCTTCATTTTCAGGATCTATCTTGGCCGTTAGGCCACATCGCCTTCGTAAATCAACGGTTCCGGATCCGGCTTGCCGGTGCGTTTACGCGCCTTGGCCATTGCTTCGTCCAGCTCACCCTGCGTGCACAGGCCCAGCAGCACCGGGCTGCGCGGCTTGATGGTGGAGCTGGTTTCGTGCGTGCGGTTGCGCACCGCCAGGATCGTCGTCTTCGTCGTGCCGATCAGCTTGCCGATCTGCGTGTCCGACAGGTTCGGTGCGCTGCGCAGCAGCCAGGCGATCGCGTCCGGCTTGTCGCCGCGCTTGGTCACCGGGGTATAGCGCGGGCCCTTGCCGCGCTTGCTGGGGGCCGGCAGGTCTTTCACCACCAGCGACAGCCGGGCCTTCGGATCCTTCTCGCAGCGTTCGATTTCTTCCTGCGTAACCTGTCCGCCGCCGACCGGGTCGAGGCCGACCATGCCGATCGCGACTTCGTCGTCGGCGATGCCTTGGACCTCAAGGCGGTGCAGCCCGCAGAACTCCGCGATCTGTTCGAAGGTCAGGCCGGTGTTCTCGACCAGCCATACGGCAGTCGCTTTCGGCATCAACGGATTAGCCATAATACTTCCTTGATCTTCCTATGCGGAGGGCGCGATTCGGCACGCCCAATTCCAGTCCGCACGCGTTTCAACGCGCAGACGATTCCCCTATCGGGCAAAGCTATGCCACATCTGGCGGGTCGCGACCCCTTTTTCCAGCGTTTTTTACGTTTTTGCTGCCAATAAATCGGTAATCGTCGATTAGCCGACGGTTAAGACGATTTTGCCGATATGGTCGCCGGTCTCAAGCGCGGCTTGGGCCTGGGCTGCCTGCGCCAAGGGGAAGGTCGCATGAACCGCGGGCCGGAGCTTGCCCCCGGCGATCATCGGCCAGACGACTTCCAGCAATCGCGCCGCGATCGCGCCTTTCTCCACGGGGCTGCGCGCCCGCAGGGTCGATCCGGTGAGGGTCAGGCGTTTCTGCATGATCCGGAAGATCGGAACGGTCGCCTCGGCGCCGCCCAGGCTGGCGATGCTGACATGCCGCCCGCCCTGCGCCATGATCTCGATGTCGCGGCGGACATAATCGCCGCCGACCATGTCGAGCACGACATCGACCGTCATGCCTGCGGCCTTGATGGCCTTCGCGAAATCTTCGGTTTTGTAATCGATCGCAAGATCCGCCCCCAGACGGCGGCAGGCTTCGCATTTTTCGGCCGTCCCGGCCGTCGCAATCACCGTGGCGCCAAGCGCCTTGGCCAGTTGGATGCCGGTCGTGCCGATGCCGGACGATCCGCCGTGGATCAGCACGGTTTCGCCGGCCTTCATCTGCCCGCCGTCGATCAGATTGGTCCAGCAGGTGAACAAGGTTTCCGGCAAGGCCGCTGCCTCGACGATGCTGAGCCCGTCCGGGATCGGCAGGCACTGCAATTCCGGCACCGCCGCGAAGGCCGCATAGCCGCCACCGGCCAGCAGGGCGCAGACCTGGTCCCCCACCTTCCAGCCGGTGACGCCGGCGCCGAGCGCCGCGACGGTTCCGGCAACCTCCAGCCCTGGAATGTCGCTGGCGCCCGGTGGCGGCGGATAATTACCCTGGCGCTGCAACAGGTCGGGCCGGTTGACCCCGGCTGCGGCAACCCGGATCAGGATTTCCCCTTCGGCCGGTTGCGGCGTCGGGCGCCGGACCGGCTTCAAGACCTCCGGCCCGCCGGGGGTGCTGATTTCGATTGCCGTCATTTCGGCTGGAACGGGTTCGGCCATGGTCTGCTCGCAAAAATGATTGCGGATTCATTCGCCCGAAAGCGTAGTATCCGTGAAACGTAATCTAGTGTCTTGGGGAGGAAATGACAGACGCCGAACGCCTGCTGGCCATCGAGGAGATCAAGGCGCTGTTCGCCAAGCGCATCCGCACGATGGATACCAAGGACTGGGCCGAGTACGACACCTGCCACGCCGCGGACGCGACATTGGATTCCTTTGGTACCCTGCCGGAGCGGCACAAGCCCGCCGGCGCGGTCGCGCGCGGCAAGGACCAGATTCTGGCGATGATCAAGAAAGTGGTCGACGGCAGGGTGAAGCTGGCGACCGTCCATCACGCCCATACGCCGGAGATCGAGATTACGTCCCCCACGACCGCCACGGGCATCTGGGCGATGGAGGATTTGCTGTGGTGGCAGAACGGCGACGTGCTGGAGCATCTGCACGGCTGGGGCCACTATCATGAGACCTACACGAAGATCGACGGGCGCTGGTTCATCCAGTCACGGATGCTGAGCCGGCTCAGGGTCGATCAAACGCCCGATTTCCAATCCTATTACGATAAATAGAGACCTCTCGATGAAATACGGCTCGCTGTTCACGCCGCTGACCGTCGGCAACCTGACGCTGAAGAACCGCATCGTCATGTCGCCGATGACGCGGCAATTCTCGCCGGGCGGCGTGCCGACTGAGGATGTCGCTGCATATTATCGCCGCCGCGCCGAGGGCGGTGCCGGTCTTATCATTACCGAGGGCACCGGCATCGAGGACGAAGCCGCTTTGGACAGCCCGGCGATTCCCGTCATGTATGGCGACGCGGCGCTCGCCGGCTGGCAGCGTGTTGTCGAGGGCGTCCATGCGGCGGGCGGCAGGATTTTCCCGCAGCTCTGGCACCAGGGCGTGCTGCGCGACGCGCGCAAGTCCGATAATCCGAACGTGCCGGGCCGCCGCCCGTCCGGTCTATGGGGCCCGGTCGGCCACCATTCGCTGACCCAGGATTATATCGACACGGTTCTGGAGCCGACCCGCGCGATGACCGAGGAGGAAATCGCCGACGTGGTCGCCGCCTTTGCCGGTGCAGCCAAGAATGCCGTGTCGATCGGCTTCGACGGTATCGCGCTCCATGGCGGCCACGGCTATCTGGTCGACACCTTCATGTGGGATGCGACCAACAAGCGGACCGACCGTTACGGCGGCACGCCGGAGCGGCGGGCGGAATTCGCCGCCGAACTGGTCCGCGCCATCCGCCGCGAAATCGGGCCGGGCGTGCCGATCATGTTCCGCTTCAGCCAGCACAAGCAGCAGGATTATTGGGCCAAGCTGGGCCAGACGCCGGAGGAACTGGGGGTGATCCTCAATGTGCTGGCTGACGCCGGGGTGGACGTTCTGGACGCCAGCATTCGCGGCTTCGACACGCCGGCCTTCGAAGGTTCGGACCTTAATCTCGCCGGGTGGGCCAAGAAACTGACCGGCAAACTGTCCAGCACGGTGGGCGGCATCGGACTGTCCAACCGCTTGGAACAGATGTTTGCCGGCGAGGAAACCAAGGCGCTCGACAATCTCGACCGCGTGCTGGAGCGGTTCGAGAACGGCGAGTTCGACCTGATCCTGGTCGGGCGCGGGATGCTGGCCGATCCCGAGTGGAGCAACCGGGTGCGTGCTGCCCAGCCGCTGGCGCCGTTCGACAAAGCGGCGCTGAGCAAGCTGACCTGAGGGAGGTGCGGATGAGCGACATGGAACAGCGTTTCGCGGCCTTGGAAACTCGCCTGCGCGAATTGGAGGACCAGGTCGCGCTCTATCAGCTGATGAGCGCCTACGGCCCCCTGGTCGACAGCGGCGATGCCGAGGCGACGTCCAACCTGTGGGTCGAAGACGGCATCTATGACTGGGGCGGCGGCTCGACGCCGCCCGCGCCCGGTGCGCCGGTCAAGGAAGGCGCCGCCGGCGCGGCATACAGCCGAGCGGCGATCGCCGACATGGTGCGCGGGCCCTATCACCAGGAGATCATCCACGGCGGCGCCGGCCACGTCATCGGCCTGCCGCATATCGTGCTGAACGGCGACTCGGCGATGGGCACATCCTATTCCCGGCTCTACCGCCGCGACGGCGACAATTTCCGCGTCTGGCGCGTCGGCGCCAATCGCTGGGAGTTCGTGCGCACGCCGGATGGCTGGCGGGTCAAGACGCGGGTCAACCGGGTGCTGACGGGCGACGAGGAGCCTAGGACGTTGCTCAGGTCGGGGATTAAGTGACCTCTTCTTCATTCGCCTCCCACTCAAGGCGGGAGGCCAATTTGAACGGACGTGTTGACGAAAAGGGATAAAAAATGACAAACGACTTTCACACCAAATACGGCCCCTGGGCGCTCGTCGTCGGCGGCTCCGAGGGCATCGGCTCCGCCTTTGCCCGCAAGCTGGCGGAGCGTGGCCTCAATCTGGTGATCGTGGCACGCAAACCCGGCCCACTTGAGGAGACGGCAGCCGACATCCGCAGCAAGACCGGCGTCGAGGTCCGCACCCTGTCGGTCGATATCAGCGAACCTCGCGTGGCGCTCAAGGAAATCCGGAAGATCACCGACCCGCTTGAGATCGGCTTCCTGCTCTATATGGCGGGCGCCAACCTGACGCGCGGCGTCTTCCCGGACGTCGATCTGGAATTGGCGCGCAAGGTCGTCGCCATGAATGTCGATGGCCAGATGGAATTCACCCACCATTATTCCGGCCTGATGAAAGCGCGCGGCCGGGGCGGTGTGGTGCTGACCGGATCGCTGGCCGGCAATGTCGGCTCGCCGATGATCGCGCACTATTCGGCGTCCAAGGCGTTCAGCCGCATCTTTAGCGAGGCGGTGTGGTTCGAACTGAAGCCGTTCGGCGTCGATCTGCTGCATCTCAACATCAACTTCACGGCGACGCCGGCCATGGTTAGATTGGGCTATGACGTCAGCACCGCCGAGGATCCCGAGGCGGTGGCGGAGGAGGGGATACAGCACATCGCCGATGGCCCTGTCTGGGTGGTCGGCGGCAAGGCCAATCAGGACGAGGCCTTGCGGCGAACATCCCAGATGCCGCGCAGCGAGGCGGTGGCCAGCGTGGTGCTGCCGCCCCGAAAGTAAGGCGAAAGATAAGGAGGGCGTCGATGTTCGACGATCTGGAGCCGCAGAAACAGACCAAGAAGCCTAAGCCGCTCGACGACATGTCGATCGACGACCTGAAGGAATATGTCGCCAACCTTCAGGCCGAAATCGCCCGGGTCGAGGTCGCGATCGAGGCCAAGCAGGCGCATATGTCGGCGATGGACGCGCTGTTCAAAAAGCCGGCCTGACGTAACTGCATTACTCAAACGAAAACGGCGCCCCCGAAAGGACGCCGTTCTGTCTGGAAGCCAGCGCGATCAGGCGGCTTGCTTCTGCTCGATCGTCGGCTGGCTGTTGGCGACAGCCGTGACTTCGATCTTACGGGGCTTCAGGGCCTCCGGCACGCGGCGGACCAGTTCGATATGGAGCAGGCCGTTCACCAGACGGGCCGCGTCGACCTCGACATGGTCGGCAAGCTGGAACCGGCGCTCGAAAGCGCGGCCGGCGATGCCGCGATGCAGGAACTGCGCGCCTTCGGGCTCGGCCTGGGCCTTGCCTTTGACGGTCAGCGTATTGTCCTGAACGGTGATGTCGACATCGCCCTCACCGAAACCGGCAACCGCCATCGTCAGGCGATAGGCGTTCTCGCCAAGCTTTTCGATGTTGTAGGGCGGATAGGTGACAGCGTCCGAACCTTGAGCGGACTCAAGCAGACGGCTGACCCGGTCGAAACCGATCGAAGAACGGAAAAGGGGTGAAAAGTCGTAAGTACGCATGGATATCCTCCTTGAAGCGATACCGAATGGCCCACCGATATGGTCGGGCCGGGTTAAAGGCGACCCCGTCCGGGCGTCGCCACGCAACTCAAGATGGATAGCGTTTTCCGGGTTTCAAGAGCCGAAAGGGCAAGCAAAAACCGCCGGCCCCTTGGCGGGACCGGCGGTTTGTATTCCTGCATTCGGACCGAGGTCCGAAGTGGCTTATTCGTTGTCTTTCTTCAGACCGAAGCCACCGAAGCGCTTGTTGAAGCGCGCCAGCTGACCGCCGGTATCCAGCATCTTGCCGGCGCCGCCGGTCCATGCCGGATGCGTGCGCGGATCGACGTCCAGGCGGATGGTGTCGCCTTCCTTGCCGTACGTGCTGCGCGTCTGGAACGTGCTGCCGTCCGTCAACGTGACGTTGATGGTGTGGTAGTCGGGGTGGATATCTTTTTTCATCGCCGGGCTCTCGTCTTGAAGCCGGGTCGTATACTGCGTTACCGGCCAAAGCGCAACAGCACGGCACCCCATCCTGCGCGCTTATGACCTGCGGCGCTGCGCCCGGTTGACGTGACGGACCCCTAGGCGAATCTTTCACCCATGTGCGGGCCGGGGGAAGGGCCGCATCCGAGGGTGATTTTGCATGTTTAATCCACGACGCCCGGGCACCAGAGGCCGGGCCGCCGAGCTCGATCCAGCGACCGGCGCGGAAACCGATACGCGCCGCCGCGATCTGAAGCCGCTGCTGCGGATGTGGCCGTTTCTGCGGCCGCACAAACTCCGGATTCTGGGCGCGGCCGTGGCCCTTGTCATCGGTGCCGGCAGTACGCTGGTGCTGGGTGGGGTGCTGCGGGAACTGATCGACAAGGGCTTCGATCAGGGCAATGTCGAGTTTCTCGATCAGGCCCTCTTGTTCATGCTGATCGCGATTTCCTTCATGGCGCTGGCCGCCTATCTGCGCATGTATCTGGGCAACTGGCTGGGCGAACGCCTGGTCGCCGACCTGCGCAAATCCTTGTTCCAGCATCTGCTGGGCCTGGACATGGCGTTCTATGAAACCGCCAAGACAGGCGCGGTCGTGTCGCGGATCACCGCCGACACGACCTTGCTGCAAAGCGTGGTCACCACATCGGTCCCAATCGCACTTCGCCAATTTCTGACATTGGTCGGCGGATTGGCGCTGCTGTTCTATACCAGCGCCAAGCTGACCGGGCTGGTGCTGGTCGTCGTGCCGATCGTCATCGGGTCGATCATCGTCTTCGGCCGCCGCGTGCGCTCGTTGTCGCGCACCACGCGGGACCGGGTGGCCGATATCGGCGCCTATGTCTCGGAAATGTTGAACGCCATCGCGACGGTGCAGGCCTTCGTGCGCGAACCGACGGCGCGGCGCGAATTCTCCCTGTCGGCGGAGCGCACTTTCCAGACCTCGGTCGATTATGCGCGCGCCCGGGCTATGCTGACCGCCTTCGTGATGCTGGTCGTGTTCGCGGCCATCGGGATCATCCTGTGGGTCGGCGGGCGCGAGGTCTTCGCCGGCACGATGAGCGCGGGCGATCTCGCCGCCTTTATCTTCTATGCGATGATCGTCGCCGGGGCCGTGGGCTCGATCAGCGAGATTATGGCCGAACTGCAGCGCGGCTCCGCCTCCGTCGACCGCATACAGGACCTGCTGGACACCAAGCCGCATGTGACCAGCCCCGCCGCGCCGGTGGCGCTCCCCGTGGCACAGGGCGCCATATCCTTCGATGGGGTCGAGTTCCGTTACCCGACCCGGCCGGACATGCCGGCTTTGACGGACTTCAATCTGACCGCCCAGCCGGGCGACCGGATCGCACTGGTCGGGCCCAGCGGTGCGGGCAAGACGACGGTCTTTCAACTGCTGTTGCGCTTCTATGACCCGCAGGCCGGCGTCGTTCGGATCGACGGCGTCGATCTCAAGCTAGCCGACCCGGCGGCGGTGCGGTCGCGGATCGCCATCGTGTCGCAGGACCCGGTCATCTTTTCGACCACGGCGATGGAAAATATCCGCTATGGCCGGCCCGAGGCGTGCGATGCCGAGGTGCGAGCCGCCGCCGACGCCGCGAATGCATCCGGCTTCATCGAGGCGCTGACCGACGGTTACGGCACGTTCCTGGGCGAACGCGGCGTCCGCCTGTCGGGCGGCCAACGCCAGCGCATCGCCATCGCACGCGCCATCCTGCGCAACCCGTCGATCCTGCTGCTGGACGAGGCGACGTCGGCGCTGGACGCGGAGAGCGAGCGTGCGGTACAGGGCGCCCTGGAGCCGCTGATGCGCGGACGGACGACCTTGGTCATCGCGCACCGCCTGGCGACCGTGCAAAGCGCCCAGCGGATCGTGGTGATGGAACAAGGCGGCATCGTCGCCAGCGGCACCCATGCCGAGCTGGTGCGCGATGGCGGCCTCTATGCCCGGCTGGCGGCCTTGCAGTTCGATTTATCCAGCGAGGCGGCTGAGTGAGTTGAGGTTATACCGCCAAGGTGTAAAGGCGCCAAATTAAGGCCCAAGATTTTTATCTGTGGATAAATTCTGAACTTGGCGGTTGAACTTTCCTGGAATGCAGACACCCCTAACGCTGGTCGAATTTCAGTTCGATGCGGCGATTATGGGCCAGCGCGGTGTCGTCGGTGCCGGTATCGACCGGCTGGTACTCGGCAAAGCCCGCGGCGGCGAGGCGGTTGGCCGGCACGCCCTGGCTGATCAGATATTCCAGAACGGCGGTGGCGCGCGCGGTCGAGAGTTCCCAGTTGCTGGGGAATTCGGGCGTATGGATCGGCAGCCGATCGGTGTGGCCGTCGACCCGCAGCACCCAGTTCAGGCTGGGCGGTATCGATTTGGAGATGTCGAGCAAGGTGCGCGCCAGCTTGGCCAGCTCTTCCTTGCCGCTGTCCTGCAAGGTCGCCGACGCCGAGGGGAACAGAACCTCCGACTGGAAAACGAAGCGGTCGCCCACGATGCGGATGTCGCTGCGGTCGCCCAACACCGCGCGCAGCCGGCCGAAGAACTCAGACCGGTAACGCGCCAGCTCGCCGACTTTCGTGGCCAGCGCCAGGTTCAGCTTCTGCGTCAGTTCGCCGATCGTTGTCGTCTGCTCCTGTGCCTTGGCGTTCGCCTCGCCCAGCGCGTCGTTCAGCTTTTGCAGTTCCGCCGTCAATTCGGCCACCTGCTGCGACAACTGCTGTATCTCGGTTGCCGACCCGTTGGCGCTTTCGGTTGCCTTGTCGCGTTCGGCCGCTGTGGCGTTCAGCTTGTCCAACGTACTTTGGATCTGGGCCTTCAGCGCCGCACTGTTCTCCCGTTCCGTACCCAGCATCCGGTTCAGTTCCGCAACCCGCTGGTTGAGCTCGGCCAGCGTCCGGTCCTTGCCCACGAGCTGTTGCTGCAGGAAGGCCTGGGCGATGACGAAGACCATCAGGACGAAGATGACGACGATGATCAGCGACGACAGGCCATCGACCCAGCCCGGCCAGACATTCAGTTCCGATCGATGTCCGCGTCGCGACAGCGCCATGGATCAGGGGCCGGTTTTGTCGGTGTCGCTGGCGCCGACGGTGCGTGCCAAGCGGCGCAGTTCGCTGCGCGTCTCCTCCAGCGCCTGGGCACGCGCCTGAACCTGTTCGTCGGCGATCCGGTTGACACCGGCCTCAATCGCGCGCAGCTGGCCGCGCAGGGCCTCGTCCGTGCCGAATTGGCCGGCATCCAGCGCTTGGGCAAAGCGCGCCAGCAGTGCCGCCAGCGCGGTGTCGTTTTCGGCGCGCTGAGCCAGCGAAGCCAGGTCCTGGGCGTGCAGGTGGGTCAGGCCGCCGATCCGGTCGGCAAGCGACTGGATGGCCTGCGCGGTTTGCTGCCGGCTATCCTCGGATTTCGACATCACGGTTTGTAGCCGTTCGATCGTCTCCGCGGTCTTCTCGACAAGGGCCTGCACAGCCGAAAGTGGGGTGGCGTCCTCGCCGAGGCCGCGTTCGCCGCTGCGCGCCGAAGCGAACAGCCAGTCTTCGAGATCGACGAAAAAGCGGTTCTGCGCCTGCCCCATCTGCAGGTCGAGAAAGCCCAGCACCAGCGACCCGGCGAGGCCGAGAAGCGACGATCCGAACGCGGTGCCCATGCCGGCCAACGGCCCTTGCAAGCCGGCCTTCAGGTTGGTGAACAGTTCGGTCGGATCGGCCGTCACCGACAGGCTGTTGACCACGCCGCCCACCGAACCGACGGTCTTCAGCAAACCCCAGAAGGTGCCGAGCAGGCCGAGGAAAATCATCAGCCCGATGAAATAGCGCGCCGTCTCCCGCGTCTCGTCCAGGCGCACGGCGATGCCGTCCAGCACGGCGCGTAAGGCCGTGGGGCTGAGAATCAGGGGGGTGGACCGCGCCTCCATCAGCCGCGCCAGCGACCCCATCAGCGGCGGCGGCTCCAGGTCGTTGGCGGCGATCCGGTTGCGCTGAACCTCCTGCACCCATTTGATTTCGGGCGCCAATCGCAGTGTCTGAAGCATGATATAGCCGATACCGATCAGCCACACGGCGATCAGCACGGCATTCAGATAGGGATTGGCGATAAACGCGCTTTCAAGGCGGACGATCAGCCACGCACCCAACGCAAGGACTGCGACGAGAAAAAGCCACATCAACGCTAGATATCGGGAAAGCCTCATAGTGGTTTCCTCGTTTGCCAGGCCCTACGGTCCTCAGCGTTCAACATAAAGTTCGGCGCGGTCGGCGTTCAATTCGTTAGGCTCGGAAATCAACGGCCGGCCGTCGATCTTGTTATCGTCGACCCCGTGATGGGTCAGAAAATCACGAATGGCGAAGAAACGCGCCAGCGACAGGCGGTGGGCCGTGCTCTCCGCATGGGGTTTGCTGGGCGAGAATGTCCGAATCTCCAACCGGGCCGCCGCATCCTGCGACAGCTCCTTGGCGACCATCTGGAGCTTACTCTCCGCCGTCGCCGAGAATTGGCTGGACCCGGGGTCGAGCAGTAGGAACATCTCGTCGATCTGCGATTGGTTTCCACCCGGGCTGACGGTTGCCGGCTGTGGCGTCAGCGCGCCCGATTTCGGCGGCGGCGCGGGATCGGCGGGATCCGCCGGTGTAATCTCGGCGACCGGCGGGATCGGCAGGCGGTCCAGGTTGGCGGCATCGGGAATCGTGATCGCCGGGCGCCCCGGCGGCCCGTTGGTCGGCAGCGTGACCTTCGGCTGTGCGCCCAGTTGCGGCGGCTTGGGAATCGGTGGAACCGGGATCGGTTTGGGTGCGCCCGGCACGTCGCACCAGGCGGCGGGCGCGGTCAGCGTCGCCAAAATCGCCGCCCCCAGGGCGAAGACCAGGCGACGCGCCGTCAACCCGCGGCCGCTTTCGTTTTGGCCGCCGGCTTGGCGCGGGCCAGCAGTTCGCGCA
This sequence comes from Alphaproteobacteria bacterium, assembly GCA_965276835.1. Lineage (GTDB taxonomy): Bacteria > Pseudomonadota > Alphaproteobacteria > BOG-932 > Roseiterribacteraceae > BOG-932. Next base: position 2,707,570 of record OZ255631.1, on the reverse strand, counting down.
GCGGATGCCCAAGATATCCGTTGCTGGCCAGGACCGATTTGCCGAACACCGGGGCATTGCCGCCATCGACTTCGCCGACGGAGCCCCCGGCTTCGGTGACCAGGATCACACCGGCGGCGGTGTCCCACGGGGACAGGCCATATTCCCAGAAACCGTCATAACGGCCGGCCGCGACATAGGCCATGTCCAGGGCGGCGGAGCCGAAGCGGCGCACGCCGGCGACCTCGTCCATGACGAGTTCCAGCTCGGCCAGGTAATGCGGGCCGGTCTTGCGGCCCTTGAACGGCAGTCCCGTCGCGATCATCGCGATGTCGAGCGAACGGCGGCCGGAGACCCGCAGCCGCGAATTATTCATAAAGGCGCCTTGGCCGCGCTCGGCCCAGAACAGCTCGTTCTTGACCGGGTCGTGGATCACGCCGGCGACGATCGCACCGTCGGTCTCGACCGCGATGGAGATCGCCCAATGCGGCACGCCGTGCAGGAAATTGGTGGTGCCGTCCAGCGGGTCGACGATCCAGCGGCTGCGGGCGTTGGGTGCGCCGCCCTTGCCGGATTCCTCCATCAGCCAGCCGAAATCCGGCCGCGCCTTGGACAGTTCGGCGCGGATGGTCTTCTCGGCCGCCAAGTCGGCGGAGCTGACGAAATCCGCCGGCCCCTTGCGCGACACCTGCAGCTGTTCGACCTCGCCGAAGTCGCGGACCAGGGTCCGCGAAGCCTTCTCGGCGGCGCGGACCATGACATTGATGAGTGGGGAGCGGGAACCGACCAAAAAATCAGTCCTTCGCGCGTTCGACGTAGGAACCGTCTTCGGTCTTCACGACAATGCGGGTGCCGGAACCGATGAACGGCGGCACCAGCGTTTTCACGCCGTTTGACAGCAAAGCCGGCTTATAGGACGACGACGCGGTCTGGCCCTTCACCACGGCATCCGCCTCGGTGATCTCCAGCGTCACGGTGTCGGGAATGGAAACGCCGAGCGGCTGGCCTTCATAGGTCTTGATCGAGCAGATCATGCCGTCCTGCAGAAACGCCGCCGGATAGCCGATGATATCGCGCGGGATGGTCATCTGCTCAAAGGTTTCCTGGTTCATGAAGGTGAACTCGTCGCCCTCGGAGAACAGGAACGCATATTCCGATTCGTCCAGGCTGACGCGCTCGACGGTTTCCTGGGTACGGTACCGCTCGTTGGTCTTGTTGCCCGACCGAAGATCGCGCATTTCAACCTGCACAACCGACGCGCCCTTGCCCGGATTGAAGATTTCGCTCTTCAGCACGATCCAAAGCTTGCCGTCCTGCTCCAGCACATTGCCGGCGCGGACCGTGATCGCCGTGACTTTCATTATATCGCTCTCATCTTATCGGCTGCGCATAGGGCGTGACCGTTGGATCGGTTCGCGCGCTGCCGGGTTTTCTTTCGGCCGATGCCGTATTCGGCAGAGGACTAGCAGTTCGGCCGTTAGCCCGCAACCAAACCACGTGGGGGTGGCCTTGCGCCCGTTTCAAGGCAGGCAGTACGATCGACCATGACCAACGTCTCGGACTTCTTCGACCGCACCGGCACGCTTCGGCGTCCGCATTACGGGCAATTGCTTCAGGAATTCGGCTCGCTGCTGATAAATCGCCCCAGGCCGCCGGACGGCGCGCTTCCCGACGGCGACGGCCAGGTCGTGCTGGTGCTTCCGGGTTTCATGACCACGGACCGGCTTACCCAGCCGCTCAGGCAGTTTCTTGAAGCGCGGGGATTTCGCACGTTCGGATGGCAGCACGGGATGAATATCGGGCCGACCCCGCGCGCGCAAAATCATCTGCGTGGGCGGGTGGCGGCGCTGTCCGCGCTGAATGGCGGCCCCATCGCGGTCGTCGGCGTCAGCCTGGGCGGGCTTCTGGCGCGCGATGTGGCTTATGACTGTCCCGGCCTGATCCGTCACGTGGTCACCTTGGCAAGCCCGTTCCGGCTGCCGACCGCCAGCACGTTCGAGCTGCTCGTACGCCTCTGCGGGCCGCTCTACGATCCCAATCTCGCAATCGATCGCCTGGAAACCCCGCTGCCGATGCCGTCAACGGCGTTTTTTACCCGCAGCGACGGCGTCGTGGCCTGGGAAAGCTGCCGGTCGGACGATGTGGATTGCCTGAATATCGAAGTTACCGGCCCGCATTTGACGATCTGCCGCAATCCGGATGTCCTCACCCAACTGGTGCAACGGCTGGCCGTCGATGACTGATGCTAATTGGTGGCGGCCGGAGGCCTTCGCCCGGCGCCGTCCGATGCTTGAGCTCAGGATGCGGCTGACCGCGGCGACGCGGGCGTTTTTCGCGGGCCGCGACTTCCTGGAGGTTGAGACGCCGGTGCTGCAGGTCAGTCCGGGGCTTGAACCGCATTTAATGGCTTTCGCAACAGAACTGGTCGCCGCCGATCGGCAATCCTCGCGCCCGCTCTATCTGCACACATCGCCCGAATTCGCGATGAAGAAGCTGCTGGCCACCGGCCTGCCGCGCATCTTTCAACTGGCGCATGTCTTCCGTAACGGCGAGCGGGCGTCGACCCATTCGCCGGAATTCACCATGCTGGAATGGTATCGGACCGGCGCTTACGAGCAGATCGTCGCCGATACCGCCGCGTTGCTCGGCGAATTGGCGGCGGTTGCCGGCAAGTCTGTCGTCTCCTGGCGCGGCATCGATTGCGATCTTTCGGCTGAGCCGGAGATCGTGACCGTCAGCCAAGCCTTCGCTGAGTTCGCCGATGGCATCGACTTGCTGGCGACGGTCGGCGACATGCCGGCGCTGATCGCCGAGGCGCGGCGGATCGGGGTGCGGGTCGGGGAGGGCGACCGCTGGGACGATTTGGTGCTGCGCATCCTGGCGGAGCGGATCGAGCCCAGGCTGGGCGCCGGCCGGCCGAGCTTCCTCGCCGAATACCCGGTCGAGATGGCGGCTTTGGCACGCGTCAAGCCGGGCAATCCGATGGTCGCCGAGCGCGTCGAGCTTTATATCGCGGGTGTCGAGATCGCCAACGGTTTCGGCGAGCTGACCGACGCGGCGGAGCAGCGCCGCCGCTTCATTGCGGACATGGATTTGAAGGAACAGCTTTACGGCCAGCGCTACCCGCTCGACGAGGAATTCCTGGCCGCGCTGGAGTATGGGCTTCCCGACAGCGCCGGCATGGCGCTCGGTTTCGACCGGCTGGTCATGCTGCTGGCGGGCGCCGAGCGGATCGACGATATCTTGTGGGTGCCGGTGGCACGCTGACAGGGTAAGAGGGAGGAACGGGATGAAATTCTGGCAAAACGTTAGCTGGATCGAGACCGATCAGCTGGTCGGCATGGCGAAATATGCCGAGGCGCTGGGATATGAAGGCGTGATGGACGGCGACCATATCGCCTTCCCCGAACCGCTGCGGACGCCCTATCCCTATACGCCCGACGGCAAGCCGCCGATGGATTCGGACTGGAACTATCCCGACAATTTCGCCTGCGCCGCGGCGATCGCGGCGGCAACCACGACACTGCGCTATTGCACCGATATCTTCGTGCTGGCGGCGCGCAATCCGCTGATGGTGGCGAAGGCGGCGGGGACGGTCGACATCCTGTCGAACCACCGCTTCATCCTGGGCGTCGCGGCGGGCTGGATGAAGGACGAGTTCGATTTGGCCGGCGTTGATTTCGCCACGCGTGGCAAGCGCATGGATGAGATGATCGCGCTGATGCGCAAATTGTGGAAGGGCGGCACGGTCAGCCACAAGGGCGAGTTCTTCGACATTCCGCCACTGAACATGGAGCCATCGCCCAAGCGCCTGATCCCCGTCTATGCCGGCGGCGCCAGCAAGCCGGCGCTGCGCCGGACCGCGTTGCTCTGCGACGGCTGGCTGAATGCCGGCAACACGCTGGAGGAAACCCAGACCCTGCTCGGCGAAATTCACCGGATGCGGAAAGAGGCGGGGCGCGACCACCTGCCGTTCGAATCGATCGTCACCCTGACCACGCCGCCCAACCTGGACGATTTCAAGCGCGCCGAGGATATGGGGGTCGACGGCCTGCTGGTCTACCCGCCGAAATTCGCGCTGGGCCACACCTCGACGCTGGAGCAGAAGAAACAATTGATGGAGCAATATGCGGAGAACTTCATCCGCAGGATGTGAAGCAAACGCCTCCCCCGTGGGGTGAGGCGAAAGCTATCTGCAGGTCATTCCCGTCGCTGAATAATTGCCGGTCGACGGGTCGCGCTTGACGCGGCAGGATTTGATTTCGGTGGGCAAGGGGGCGGACAGGATCAGCCGTGTCTCCGAATAGCCGCAGGTGAACCAGATTTGCTTGCCCGGCGACGGTGCGAAGTTCCAGATCTGCGAGGTCCGCTCTTCGTTGTCCGGCGCAAGCCACGCGATTTCGTTCGGCGGCCCGTCGGAGAACTGGATATTGTTGAGATCCCGCGTCGCGGATCGCGTCAGGTCGGCGGAGGGCGTGTTGCCGTTGGCGAAGGCTTTGAATCCCGGCGGGATCGCGCCCACCGTCTCGGCAACCTCGATGGATTTCGGGCAGGCAGGCGCGTCGGCCATGACAGGGCCGGCTGCGAACAGCGCGGCCCCAAGCGCGAAGATCAGGCGACCTTGCCCAGCGACGCCTCGTCGGCGGGACCCTTGGGATAAAACTGGCTGTACCATTTGCGATATTTCAGAATCGGTCCGTCGGAAGCAGCCAGCATCGGCTGCGGGAAATAGGCCTTCTTTTCCCAAATGATGACATCCTGCTCAAGCTGCCGCGTGATCTCGGGGCCCAGTGTAGCGAAGATTTGTTTCAATCCGTCGATCGGCACCGGATTGTCCGCGTCGGGCACGATCCGGTGCCGGGACCGGATCTGCAATGTGCCGTGGTCGATCGGCGTGACATAGACCGAGTTTTCGACGGTCATGTGCGGGAACGGCCGCCCCCAGGACAGGTTGCGGGCATAGCCAGGGCCATAGAAGGCGACCTCACCTCGGAAATGGTCCGGCGCCGGGTCGGTTTCATAATCCTTGCTGCGGAACTGGAAGACCAGATTGTGCGTCCCGTCGCTGCGCGGATCGACCTCGCCGACCAGTTGGCGCGTGGCGTGGACGGTGTTGAAATGCAGCCAATCGGCGCCGTTCTCCAGGATTTCCTGGGGGAAGGTCTTGATGCCGTCATAGGTTTCGAAGCCTTCCAGTTCCGGCACCAGGGTCTTTTCGAAATCCGGCATGTCCCAGGTCGGCGCGCGGCCATCCAGGTCGTACCAGACCATGATCAGGCCGTTATGCTCGGCGGTCGGCCAGGTCTTGATGCGGGCGCGGCCCGGCGTCGGCGCGAACGGCACGCTGGTGCAGCGGCCGGTTACATCGAACTTCCAGTGATGGAACGGGCAGCGGATGGTTTCGCCCTCAACCGTGCCGCCATATCCCAGATGCGCGCCCAGATGCGGGCAATAGGGATCGGTCACCACCGCCTGGCCGGATTCGGTGCGGAACAGCACCAGGTCCTGGCCGAAATTATGCAGCGGCTTCACCGTGCCGGGTGCAACCTCATGCGATCCGGCGACGGCGAACCAGCCTGTGGGGAATTCGGCGTAGGGAAAACGGTTGGCGGCGGTTTGTTGCATGGCGTCTACTCGATCTTATCCCAAACCTCGACATAGGACATTTTCTTGCCGTTATGGACCGAGCTGCCTTCCAGGATCAGCTTCTTGTCCTTGATGGTAAAGGTTTCGGCGCCTTCTTCCTTGGTATCGTCCATGATGTAGCGGTCGTGGAACTGGTTGTCGGAGATGCGGGTGAAGGCGAACGACATCCATTGCGATCCATGGCGCATCTGGTCGTCATAGGGGGCATCGATGTGCCAGCTGAAGGTCTTGCCGCCGCCGACCGGCGTCACCGTTTGCTCGACATTGATCCCGGTCGCGTCGTTCTTGTGGATAATCATCGTCTGCTGGGTGGCGTAGAACCCGGCCTCGTAATGCGACTCCGCCTTGTTCCACACATATTTGCCGACCCCTACGCCGCCTTCGGCATGGGCTGTTGCGCCCAAGGTCAGGGTGGCTGCCGCGGCCAGAATGAATTTATGCATGATCTTTCCCCTTTAATTTCTTGATGTTCAATTGGCCGCCGGGCGGCTGGTAAAGGTGCGCCCCGGCCGGGCGCCGGTTGTCTTGCCGTTCTGGAAAATCGGCGTGCCGCGGACCAAGGTCGCACGGAAACCCGCGGGCTTGCGGACGAACCGCCACGACCCGCCGGGTACGTCGAATGCCTTCTCTTCGGGGTTGAGGCTGATTTCATCCAGCCCGAACACGTTCACATCGGCCGTCAAACCCGGCGCGATGACGCCGCGATCCCTCAGCCCGAAGAATTCCGCCTGTTTTCCGGTGATCGAATGGACCGCCTCTTCGATCGACAGTTGCTTGGTGTCGCGCACATAGTGGGTCAGCAGATAGAGCGTCTGGCCCGCCGCCTCGAACAATTGCAGATGCGCGCCGGAATCGTTGGGGCAGGACAGTGTATGCGGGTCGCGGATCAGCTTGGCGATCAGCGTCTCGTCCACCGTGTCGCCGTTCATGCTCATGATCGACCCCAGGCCGTTTGCCTGCAGCCAATCGGCCATCGCGTCCGACGGATGCTTGCCGGCATCGCGGGCATATTGGCCGAGCGAGATGCCGACCGGGCCGGTGCCGTTTTCCGAATAAGACAGGACGACCACATCGGGCCGCTCGAAAGGATATCCGGGCGGGCCGCGATGATGGTCCATGTCGTGCCGCGCCTTGGCCCGCCATTCCGGGTCGGCCAGGATGCCTTCACGGTCGGCTTTGGGCGCATACATCATGTCGTGCCAGGCCGGCATCCATTCGAACATCAGCGAATGGTCGAAATTGAAGAAGATCTCGAACGGCTTGGCGACGAAGGTCGGCCAGAAATTGGCCCCGGCGTCGCGGATGCGCTTGTGCAGCGCCATGCCCTGCGCGATCTGGTCCGGGCTGCGCGCGCTGGTCGGCATGGTCAACCAGCAGGCGCGCACGCCCCGCGGCCCCGCGAGTTTCGCCATTCGCTCCATGTCGCCTTCGATATGGGCCGGTTCGGCAAAGCGCGGCTGGATCTGCAGGATGGCATCGGGATATTTCGCCAGCACGTCGAACAAAGCCGCGAATTCGGCATCGTCGGCGACCCGGCTAGGGACCGGCCGGTGATGCTGGTCGTTGTCCATCAGGTTGGTCGACATGCCGAGCGACCCGTTCTTCATGCCGTCATCCAGCAACGCCGCCATCTGCCGGCATTCCTCGGACGTCGCCACCCGCTCCCACGCGGCCTTGCCCATGACCGAGGCACGCAGGTTGATATGCCCGACATAGCCTTCCAGGTTGATCGACGTCTCGGCCTTGGCCGCTACGTCGCGATAAGCGCCGAACGACGTGTTCCAGCCCCACGGCACGTAATCCTCGAAGGCCGAGGGCGGCAGGTCCTCCAAATAGCAGTAAAGCTCGATCACTTCCTTGCGCAGGGCGGGCGTCAGCGGCGCCATGGTGATTCCGCAATTGCCGAAGATCGCGGTGGTGGTGCCGTAACCCGTGATCGGGTGCAGGTCGGGCGCCCAGAACATCGCGCCGTCCAGATGGGTGTGGGAATCGATGAAGCCGGGCGTGACATAGGCGCCGGCGGCATCGATCACCGTCTCGCCGTCCGGTTTCAGGTTGGCTCCAACCTCGGCGATGAGGCCGTCCCGGATGCGCACATCCGCCGCAAAAGCGGGGGCGCCGGTCCCGTCCACCACTTGGCCGCCGCGAATCAAGGTGCCGCCCATGGTCTTTCCCCTGTTGTCTTGAGGCCGCGCGCATGTATTGCTGCATCCGACGGTCGGCGCATTAATCATATTCGGGCGTATGATTGTCAATTTGAAAACTGCTGTGGATGAGTGACTGGCGTGGCACAGGTTCGTGCGAAAAAGATCGAGAAACCCGCATCGCCGCGCCGTATCGGCCGGCCGACGCTGAACGATACGGAGCGTAAGAGTGAATTGCTGATCGACGTGGCGACGGATTTCTTTGTCGAGCACGGGTTCAGCGGCAGCACGATTGAGGCGATCGCCCATGCCGCCAATATGGGCAAGCAGGCGGTCTATACGCGCTTTACCGATAAGGAGAGCCTGTTCAGCGCCGTTATCCAGCGCCTGAAGGAACAGGCCGTCTTCCAGGAATTGCCGGCTGACGACAGCGACCCCATTTCCATCGGTCTGGCACGCCGTATCGGGGCGATTTACACCGATGCCGCCAGCCCTCAGGCGATGGTGGTGAACAAGCTGGCGATGCGCGAGGGGCACCGTTTTCCGGAACTGGTTCCTGTGTTGGTCGAGGGTACGGCCGACCGCTACACCCGGCCGCTCGCCGCCTATATCGAGGCGCGCAAGCGGGTGGGGGAGGTGCGCAATGTCGACGCGTTCGAGGCTGCCTCCATGTGCATGGCGCTGATCTTCAACGAATTGAGCCAGTCGGTCTATACGGATACGCCCATCCCGCCGGAACAGATCGCCGCCAGCACGGCCCGCATCGCGGAGATGCTGCTGTTGGGGTTGGCCGTCCGCTGAACGCCGTTTGGTCCCGGCCGGGCGACCAGCGTCGACTCAGCCGTGGCCAGGTCGCGCTGACGGCAAAACGGCCTGCGTAAAACGGGTATCCGTTGCCTTAAGACCCGTCATCCGCCGTTGACCCTGTGTCGCGAACCCGATCGTTCTTGACGCTGGGGCGGTGGCGTCGGCTCTGCCGTGTCCGTCGGGATTTTCGTATCGTCGCGGGTCAGGTCAAGGCGGACCGTTTCATCACCGCGATTGAAGACGACATAGCGCGGGCCGATCTCGCCGACCGTCCAGTCTTCGACTTTGTCGCCCTGCCGTACTCTACGCATTCCGGGCGTATCGGCCTGTTGGATCAAGGCGCCGGTATAGCCTGGCGAGGCGGCGATGCCTGCCAGGCACGCCGGCACCGCGCCCTGCGGCACGCACTCCGCCCATGTGAAGCCTGAGAATGCAGCTAATATTCCTGAAAGAAAAAATTTGGACAGAAAATTCCGTGAGGTTCCATACTTTAAAAATTCATACATCTGTAATGATCCTGATATATTTAACTCAATCGGTTCGTTACGGATTAGCCTTATTATTATATGATAATCCTTCGGACGATTGCAGGGGTAAATGGCCGGCGATCGCGCCCCGGCGCCGCGACAACCCGCCGAACCCGAACCCAAAGCTGACGGCCGGTAACCCTAGGTGCCGACCAACCGTCCGGCGATCGACGATTTGTGGGAACGCTTCTCGTTCCTGAAGTCGCGATGTTCCAGCATTAACGACGCCTGCTTTAACGACGACCTTGGGCCGGGCATCGTTCCCGGCTTTTTGCCCGCTCTCAAAAAATGAATGGGGGATGCCAGTTTTTTCTAAATGGTAATGCGAATCACTTGCATTAAATCGTGTCATCGGTTTTATCGTGCGATTAAGAATTGTTCGCAACTATGAAACCGATTGAGGGACTCTGTGAGAGATTTTCGCGCCGGCCTGACGGGTCGACCCCTGCCGCTGTTGCTGTCGGCCGCTTTCCTGTTGCCGTTCGGCTGCCAACCGGCATATGCCGACGACGCAGCTGCCGGGAACAGCCAGGCAGGCGGCGGGGTGGAAGAAATCATCGTCACCGCCGCAAGGCGTGCCTCGAGCAGCGCCGCCGGCACCAAGACCAACACGCCGCTGATCGAAACCCCGCAATCGATCACCGTCATCACGCGCGACATCCTGGAAGACCGGGGTGTGATCGACCTCAACGAGGCTCTGCGCTATACCGCCGGTATCGCGCCGGAAACGCGCGGCGCCACGGCCACACGCTATGACCAGCTGAATATCCGCGGTTTCAGCCCGCCGGAATATCTCGATGGCATGCGGCTGATGGGCGGCACCTATTATGCCACGCCGCAGATCGACCTCGACCTTCTGGACCGGGTCGAGGTGGTCAAGGGGCCGGCCTCGGTCCTCTACGGCCAGACCAGCCCCGGCGGCTTGATCAATCTGGCCAGCAAGCTGCCGACGCTCGACCCGCACGGCGAGGTCAGCATCGGCGGCGGCAACTTCAATCTCGTCGAAGGCATGGTCGATATCGGCGGTCCGATCGATCCGAACCGGGAGTTCCTATACCGTTTCGTCGGCATGGGCAGCATGTCGGACGGCCAGGTCCGCACGACGGAAAATCGCCGTTACGCGATCTCCCCGTCTTTCACCTGGGCGCCCGACGACGACACGAGCTGGACCGTGCTGGGGACCTTCCAGCGCGACCCCATGGCTGCGTCCTATGGCTCCGTGCCGCCCGTGGGCTCGGTTCTGCCCAACCCGCACGGACAGGTGCCGGTGGATTTCTATGACGGCGACCACAGCTTCGAGCGGTTCGACCGCACCCAGACCGGCATCTCGTCTTTCCTCGTTCACCGCTTTGAAGACGATTGGACCTTCAAGCAGAACATGCGCTTCCTGCGTACCACGACGCTTTATAAAAGCGTCTATGCCTCCTATCTGGCGCCCGACGACATCACCCTGCATCGCGGCGTCGCCTATTCGGACGAAAGCGCCAACGCCTTCACGCTCGACAACCAGCTTTCCGGTCAGGTCGATACCGGGCCCGTCTCGCATGAGTTGCTGTTCGGCGTCGATTATCAGCGCGATCAATCGCGTCTGGTGGCGGGGTTCGGCTATGGCGGCTTCTTCGAGCCGCCGCCGATTGATCTTTATGCGCCCGACAACGACATGGCGATCCAGGCGCCGCCGATCACGGTCGACCAGCGCATCGTTCAGCGGCAGACCGGGCTTTACGGCCAGGACCAGATCAGATTCGGCAATTGGATCGGTATGCTGAGCGGCCGATACGACTGGTATGACGCACGGCAACGTGACGAGCTCGGCAACGCGACGAGCCACGATTCCGAGACAGACTTCACCGGCCGCGTGGCCGTGCTCTACAAGTTCGACAGCGGTTTCTCGCCCTATGTCAGCTATTCGACGTCATTCGAGCCGCAAACCAGCACCGACTTCACCGGCAAGATCCTGAAACCGACAAACGGCGACCAGATCGAGGCGGGGCTGAAATACCAGCCGTGCGACATGGACGCGCTGATTACGCTGTCGGTCTATGACATCCATCAGGACAACGTCGCGACGGCCGATCCGCTCCATCCGAACTTCAGCATCGCCGCCGGCGAGGTCCGCTCGCGCGGCGTCGAGCTGGAAGGGCGGGCCAAGCCGTTTCCGGGCTTGGAGGTCTTTGGATCCTACACCTATCTCGACAACAAGATCATCAAGGACAATAGCGGTTTCGAGGGGCAGCGGCCTTATGGCGTTCCGCGCCAGACGGCATCGGCCTGGGGCATCTATACGATCCAGGAGGGGCTGTTCGCAGGTCTGGGGCTCGGCGGCGGCGTTCGTTATATCGGCCAGTCCTATGACGGGGACGGCACCTTCACGATCCCCAACGCTACCCTGGTCGACGCGGTGGTGAAATATGACTTCTCCTATGTCAGGCCCACGCTCGACGGGCTGAAACTCACACTCAACGTCACCAACCTCGCCGACGAGAAATATGTGTCGTCCTGCTATTACACCTCCTGGTGCTGGTACGGGTCGCAACGCACGGTTCGCGCCGACCTGAGATACAGCTGGTGACGGCAGTGTTATTAGGCGGATTGGCGGCGGTCGTCCTGACCGTCGCCGGTGTCGCGGTTCTGCGGCGCGCCTGGAACGATCCGGGCCGCCGGTCCCCGGTTGCCGCCGGCTGGCTGCTGCTGGCCGCCGCCGGCCTGGGCTGGCTGGGGCTGGCGGATGCCGACAAGGCAATCACGTTCGCCATGCTGGCCCCGTCGCCGGTCGCCTTCGCGGTCATTGCCGTGGGTGCGGATATCACGCGCAAGACGAAACGCCGTCCGGTGCGCGATGCGGTGCAGTCGGTCGAACTGGCGGCAGGCCGGTCCAATTGGTGGCGCGGCCTGTCGCGGATCGCGCTTGCCGGACCGCTGTCGGCTTTGACCGCACTGGCCGTCTCGATCCTGGTCGCGACCAAAGCGCCGTTCGGCGATGCCGCCCGCCTGATCGCTTCCGGCTTGCTGGCGCCCGCCCTTTGGGCCGGCTTCATGGCCTGGTCGCTTTACGACAGCCGCCTGGACAGGGTTTTCGCGGCCTTGGTCATGATCGCGCTGATCGGCGGCGCGGGGATGTTCCTGTGAACAAGACCGCATTTCGGGAAAGCCCCTGGCCGCGCGTCCCGGCGTCCTTCGTGCGCGATATGCTGGCGGGCCATTCCGCGCTGGGCCTGGCGTTCGGCGCGCTGATCTATCTGGTCTGCCTCACCGGCACGCTCGCCGTCTTCGTGAACGAGCTTCAGGTTTGGGAACAGGCGGATGCCCCGGTCGTCACCGCGCCCGATGCCGCCGCCATCGACCGCGCCGCCCATGCCGCCCTGGATGCCGCCGGCGAGAAGGGCGAGACGCTCTATGTCTCGATCCCGACGATCGACCGGCAGCATCTGATCGTCACAACGCGCGGCACGGCCGAGAAAAGCCGGACGGCGGACGAACACGGCGCGCTGGCGGCTGAGAACCACGCCGACTGGACCGATTTCGTCGGCAACCTGCACATGACCCTGATGCTGCCGGAACCGTACGGCGACGCGCTGGTCGGCGTCGTCGGCGTCGGCCTGTTCGCGTTGTTGTTATCCGGCATCCTCGCCCATCCTCGGATTTTCCGCGACGCCTTCGCCTTGCGACTGGGTGGCGCGCGGCGTCTGCGGGAGGCCGACCTGCATAATCGGCTCAGTGTCTGGGGCTTGCCGTTTCATGTCGCCGTCACCCTGACGGGCGCGTTCTTCGGCCTGTCGACGATCCTGATCTATGTACTCGCCGCAATCGGCCATGGCGGGGACACCGGCCAGGTGGCGGGTATGTTGGATGGCCCGCAGGTCCCGGCCAACGCCGCCGTCGCCCCGTTGCCGAACATCGCCGGTTTGCTGGCGCAGGTTCGTGCCGCCCGGCCGGACGGGCACCCTACCTTTGTCGGCGTCGAACGGGCAGGGACGGCAGGACAGCGCGTCATGATCATGGTCGATGCGCCCCGTCATGTGATCCGTGGCGACGAATTCTATTTCGACGGGAATGGACGGAGCCTGACGCCGGGCGGCCTCGTCGCCGGCAGCGTGGGGATGCAAGTCTATGCCGGCGCCGCGTCGCTGCATTTCGGCACGTTCGGCGGCGAGCCGGTCAAGCTGGTCTATGGCATCCTGGGGCTGGCGCTGACCGTCATCTCCGCCGGCGGTGTGTCGATCTGGCTGATCCGCCGCCGCGACCAGGGGCGGCCCTTGCCGCGCATCGAAAAGGCGTGGGCGGGCATCGTCTGGGGCGCGCCGCTGGCCATCGCCGTCGCCGCGATTGCAACGCAGGCGTTCAAGGCGCCGCCGTCTCCGGTCTTCTGGGCGGTCTGGCTTGTATTCGTCGTGTCGCCGCTGATTCTGGAAAGCGGGGAGGCGGCATCGCGTTGGCTGCGTATTGGCCTGGCGATGGCGTTACTGGCGATGACCGTAACGGACGCGCTGATGTTCGGGACAGCCGCGTGGTCCGGCTTCGCGCTGTGGGTGAATATCGGGTTGCTGCTGACAGCGATGACGATCGGCGTCGCGCTTCTGAAAATCTCCCCCGAGGGGCGAGGTATTTGAAGAGCTAGCCCGCCGCCGCGTCAATCGCCCGGTTGAACGCCTTGATGCCCTCCGCCGGGCCGTCCGGATTTTGCCAGACCGAAGCCGAAGCGCAGATGAAGTCAGCCCCGGCCTTGACCAGCGGGCCGCAATTCTCCGGCGTGATCCCGCCGATGGCGACGCATGGTATCTCGATCACCTTGCTCCACCACTCCAATATCTCGACGTCGGCCTCGGCGAGCACGCCGCGCGTCGCGGAATCGAAGAAGGCGCCGAACGCGACATAGCTGGCGCCCAGCTCGCCCGCCTCCATGGCGCGATGGCGGCTGGTTTTGCAGGTGACGCCGATGATGGCGTCCGGTCCCATCAGTTTTTGCGCGGCACGCAGGTCCATATCCTCGACGCCGATATGCGCCCCGTCGCAGCCGCTCTTGGCGGCCAGGTCGGGCCGGTCGTTCAGGATGAAGGCGACGCCGCGATCCTGGGCGATGGGGCGCAGAACGTCGACCGCCCGCAGGATCGTGTCGTCGTCGGCCGGTTTCAGGCGCAGTTGCAGCGCCGCGACATCGCCGGCATCGAGCGCCGCCTTCAGCGTCTCACTGAAGGCGGGCAGCGCGACCGCCGGCGGCGTCAGCAGATAGAACTGGCAACGTGGCGTTGGACGCGCCATCGCGAACAGCCGTTACGACTTGCCGAGATAGATGTTGACGATCTCGTTCAGCAGCGCCAGGGCCTCCTCGCGCGGACGCTGGAAGGTGTTGCGCCCGATGATCGAGCCGTTGGCCCCGCCGTCGCGCAGCTCGCGGATTTCCGCGTAAAGCGAATTCAGGTCCTTCGCCTCGCCGCCGGAAAACACCACGACGCGCCGGCCGTTGAAGCAGGACTGGACGACATGGCGGATCCGCTCGGTCATCGTGCCGACCGGGATCTTGTTCGTCTCATAGGTCTTCTTGGCCGCTTCCAGCGCGACGACATTGGTCGGCGGCTTCACCTTGATGATGTGGGCGCCCAGCAGGGCGGCCATATGGGCGGCATAGGCGCAGATATCGACCGCGGTTTCCGCCTGCTTGGTCAGCTCGCCACCGCGCGGGTAGGACCACATGACGACGGCGAGGCCAACCGACTTCGCCTCTTCGGACAGCTCGCGGATTTCTTCCATCTGCTCATAGGCGGCATCGGACCCCGGATAGATGGTGAAACCGATGGCCGCACAGCCCAGCCGCAACGCGTCGGACACGCTGGCGGTCACGGCCTGGTCGGCGTCTTCCTTGAGGCGCGACAGGCTGTTGGCGCTGTTCATCTTCAGGATGGTCGGGATCTGCCCGGCAAAGGTGTCGGCGCCCGCCTCGATCATGCCCAGCGGCGCGGCATAGGCCGACAGGCCGGCATCGATCGCCAGCTGGAAATGGTAATGCGGGTCATAGGCCGGCGGGTTGGGCGCAAAGCTGCGCGCCGGGCCGTGCTCGAAGCCCTGATCGACCGGCAGGATTACCAGCTTGCCGGTCCCGCCCAGGCGGCCCTGCATCAGGATCCGGGCCAGATTGCCCTTGGTTCCCGGATTGTCGCTTTCGTAATTGGAGAGAATTTTGCGGACGCGTCCCGTCATCTTCATGTTCGTATATCCCGCTGAAGTTATATGGCGGCTTGAATAGCGAATGGCCGGGGCGGTGGCAAACGCCTAAAAGCGGCGGACGGCGATCAATTCGGGTCCGCGCAGCGGCGGCGCGCGGCAAATTCAGGATCGCGCAAATTCAGTAAGTCGAAAGACACCGGCCGCTCAGCCAGAATCGTTGCGCCGGTTTCCGCCGCGATGGCGGTCAAACGCCGGGCGGCTTCCGGATGGCCGGTAAAGATCAAGAACCGCAAGCCGGCCTGCAGTGCCACCAGCACATCGCCGGCGCGGTCGCCGCAATCCAGGATCGCGGTCAGTTCGGCGTTGGGGAATTCCTCAAGGCCGGCCTGGATCATCGCCGCGAACCAGCCGGCCCCGGCATAGGCGCTGGCCGCCGCCGCCGAAAGCGCGACCACCGGCCGTCCGGCCTCCATTCCGGCCTTCAGCACCGCGCGCAGATGCGGCAGGCCGTGGACCGTAAAGCAAACGGCCCGGTCGATGGGATGCATCGCCGGGCCGTTCTCGTTTTCGGGTCTGGTAACGCCGGTTACCCCAGCGCCGCCATCTTCGCCGCCGTGTCGCTCATGCGGCAGGAGAAGCCCCACTCGTTGTCATACCAGCTCATCACCCGGCAGAAGCTGCCGTCGATGACCTTGACCTCGTTCAGCGCGAAGATCGACGAGTGCGGGTCGTGGTTGAAGTCGCTGGACACCAGCGGATCGGTATAGGTGCCCAGGATGCCCTTCAGCGGACCGCTGGCGGCGGCCGCCAAGATCGCCTTCTGGATTTCCTCGACGCTGGTGGCGCGCTTGGCGACGAACTTGAAGTCGACCAGCGAGACGTTCGCCGTGGGCACGCGCACCGAGGTGCCGTCCAGCTTGCCCTTCAGGTCGGGCAGAACCTTGCCCACCGCCTTGGCGGCGCCGGTCGAGGTCGGGATCATGTTCAGCGCGGCGGCGCGGGCGCGGTGCAGATCCTTGTGCATCGTGTCGACCGTCGACTGGTCGCCGGTATAGGAATGGATCGTGGTCATGAAACCGTGATCGATACCGATGGCGTTGTGCAGCACGAAGGCGACTGGGGCCAGGCAGTTGGTGGTGCACGACGCGTTCGACACGATCGTGTGTTCCGGCTTCAGCTTGTCGTCGTTGACGCCGTAAACCACCGTCAGGTCTTCGTCCGTCGCCGGGGCGGAAATCAGGACCTTCTTGGCGCCGGCGGTCAGGTGCTTGGCGGCGGCGTCGCGCGCGGTGAAGATGCCGGAGCATTCCGCCGCGATGTCGATCTTGTGCTCGGCCCAGGGAAGCTGCGCCGGGTCGCGCTGCTGCGTGCAGCTGATGCGCTGGCCGTTGACGATCAGCGTGTTGCCTTCGACCTCGACCGTGCCGGGGAACCGGCCGTGGACGCTGTCGTACTTCAGAAGATGCGCGTTGGTTGCGACGTCGGCGAGGTCGTTGATCGCAACGAATTCGATATCCTTGCGTCCGGCCTCGAACGCGGCGCGCAGCACAAGCCGCCCGATACGTCCGAAGCCGTTGATGGCTACTCTAGCTGTCATTGAAAAACCCTCATTTTTTATCGAGCCGTGCCGAAGCCGCGCCGGCCACCGCTTCCGCGGTGATGTCGAAATGCTTGTAAAGGTCGGGCGCGGGCGCCGATTCACCGAAACTGTGCATCCCGATAAATATGCCCTCGGGACCGATAACCGAGTCCCAACCAAACCGCACGGCCGCTTCGATGCCGACTTTCACCAAGCCGGGGCCGCCCAAGATGCGGCTGCGATACTCCGAATCGGCCTCTTCGAACAAGTCGAAGCAGGGAATTGATACCACTGAGGCGCCGATTCCTTTGTCGGTAAGCAATTTGCGCGCATCGCGGGCGATCGAAACCTCGGTGCCGGTGGCGAAGATGCGGACCTGCTCCTTGCCCTCGGCCGCGTCCAGAATATAGGCGCCTTTGGACGATTTGTTCTCGGCGTAATCCTCGCGCAGCGCGGGCACGGCTTGCCGCGACAGGGCCAGCAAGGTCGGCCGGTCGGCATGGTTCATCGCGATCTCCCAGCATTCCGCCGTCTCGATCGTGTCGGCCGGGCGCATCACCAGCAGGTTGGGGATGGCGCGCAGCGCCGCCAGGTGCTCGACCGGTTGGTGAGTCGGGCCGTCTTCGCCCAGGCCGATCGAATCGTGCGTCATCACGAACACGACCCGCTGCTTCATCAAGGCGGCCAGCCGGATCGCCGGGCGGGCGTAGTCCGAGAAGCACAGGAACGTGCCGCCATAGGGGATGATGCCGCCATGCAGCGCCATGCCGTTCATCGCCGCGCACATGCCGAATTCGCGAATGCCGAAATGGATGTAGCGGCCGCCGAACGACCCGGTCTGGATTTCCGGAAAATTCTTGACCTTGGTGTTGTTCGACGGCGTCAGGTCGGCCGACCCGCCGATCAGTTCGGACACGACGGGAACAATCGCCGAGAGGACGCTGCCGGAGGCCTGACGCGTGGCCACCTTGGGCTTGGACGCCGCGGCTTCCTTCTTGAACGTCGTGAAGGCATCCGCCAAACCTGCGGGCAACATGCAGGCTACGGCTTTCATGAAGTCGCTGCGCTTTTCCGCGCTGACCGATTTCAGCGTGTCCTGCCACGCCTTGCGCACCGGCGCGCCCCGCTTTCCGAAGTTGCGCCAGGCAGTCAGGATATCGTCAGGAACCTCGAACGGGCCGTAGGGCCAGTTCAAACTCTCGCGGGTCGCCTTCAGCTCTTCGGGCCCGAACGCATTGGAATGCGCTTCGTGCGTTCCGGCCCGGTTGGGCGAGCCGAAACCGATGACCGTCTTGCAGGCGATGAAGGACGGGCGGGGATCGCTTTGCGCCGCGGCAATGGCGGCGGCGATGGCGCTGGTGTTGTGCCCGTCGATCCGCTGAACGTGCCAGCCATAGGCCGTGAAGCGGGCAGGGGTGTCGTCGGAGAACGAGAGCGAGGTGTGGCCGTCGATCGAAATGCCGTTGTCGTCATAGAAAACGATCATCTTGCCAAGGCTGAGATGCCCGGCCAGCGAACAGGCCTCATGGCTGACGCCTTCTTCCATGTCGCCGTCGCTGGCGATCACATAGGTGAAGTGATCGACAAGCCCTTCGAACCGGGCTTCCGTGTGCTTTTCCGCGATCGCCATGCCCACGGCGGTGGCCAGGCCCTGGCCCAGCGGCCCGGTGGTGGTTTCGATCCCGCAGGACAGGTCATGCTCGGGATGGCCCGGCGTGCGGCTGCCCAGTTGGCGGAACTGCTTCAGCTCGTCCAGCGTCATCCGCGCATAGCCGGTGAGGTAGTTCAGCGAATAGAGCAGCATCGACCCGTGGCCGGCCGACAGGACGAATCGGTCGCGGTCCGGCCAGGTGGGATCGGCCGGGTCGTATTTCAGGAATTTGCCGTAGAGGACGGTGGCGACGTCGGCCATGCCCATCGGCAAGCCTGGATGGCCGGAATTCGCCTTTTCGACGGCATCCAACGTTAGAAAACGAATCGCATTGGCCAGCTGGTCATGATCCACGGTCGTCGCCTTGTCAGCCATCATATAACTCCGCTGTGAGTGTCCTGCCGCCTGGAAACGCGGCACCATGCAATTCACATCAAAGCGCCGTCAACCGGCGTTTCGGAATTGCCCCTATGCCAAAACCCGCAAAGCCGTAATCTGTCGCCTATATCGCGAATTTTCTTGCATTGGACGACCGAAATGGCCGAACCAAGCCATTGCATTGACGGAACACTATACCGCCCATAGTGTCGTTGCGGATGGGGACGTGCGAGGCGTCATGACAACAAATGTTTCCGACCGGTTGCGCGATGCGCTGGAACGACTGGATCAGGCGATCGATCGTCTGGATTCCGCCGTTTCCGCGCGTCCCAGGCCCGCGGCCGCCGCGGCGCCCAAGAAAGATAACGAGGCGGTTGCCCGTCAGCTCGACCTGATGATCGAGCGACTCGAAACCGCGCTTGCCGATTAACGGGAAGTCCAAAACACGTGCCTAAGGTCGATATCAGCATCAACGGGCGGCTTTATGCCGTGGCGTGCGGCGACGGCG
This sequence comes from Alphaproteobacteria bacterium, assembly GCA_965276835.1. Lineage (GTDB taxonomy): Bacteria > Pseudomonadota > Alphaproteobacteria > BOG-932 > Roseiterribacteraceae > BOG-932. The sequence goes on along the minus strand of OZ255631.1, from coordinate 2,688,189 downwards.
AGGAAGATCGCGTCCGCGAACTGGCCGGCATGGTCGATGCCCGCGTGCGCCAGCTGGTCGGGCCCAATCCGACCGGCGCGGTCGGCGAAACCCATCTGCTGGTCCTGGCCGGGCTGATGCTGGCGGATGAATTGAGCGAGGCCGCTGGCGGCATCCCGCAAGTCGCCGCTCCGCCGCAAAACGGCGCCGATAACGACCAGGATGTGCTGATCGCCGCGGTCGACCACCTGACCGATCGGATCGCGGTCATTGCGGAGCGGCTGGCGCGAGCCTAGATTAGAACCGGAAGGTTTCTGTGCGGCCCGTCAGGCCAGCTTTATCCCAGGGGCCGTAATTATTCACATTGGGAGCTGTCCCTGTCCGGACCGTGGTCCGGGTATATGGTTCCCCCCTGGTAAACAGGGCCACTGTGGATAGCATACGCCAACGACCGTGCGGATCCTTCCACTTCTCCCTTTTCCAAAGATACCGCAATGAGGCTTCTTTTCCTGGGCGACATCATGGGGCGCACCGGCCGCGAGGCCGTCATCGCCCAGATGCCCGATCTGCGCCGCAAGCTGGACCTCGATTTCGTCGTGGTGAACGGTGAGAACGCGGCCCACGGGTTCGGCATCAGCGAGACCATCGCCAAGGATCTGTATGCCGCCGGGGTCGATTGCATCACCACCGGCAATCACATCTGGGACAAGAAAGAGATCATTCCCTATATCGAACGCGACCAGCGACTGCTGCGCCCGATCAACTTCCCCGAGGGTACGCCCGGCAAGGGCGCGGTCATCCTCCAGGCCCGCGACGGCCGCCGCGTGCTGGTCGTCAATCTGATGTGCCGGCTGTTCATGGACCCGCTGGGCGACCCGTTCGCCGGGCTGGACAAGATCCTGAAACAGAACCCGATGGGCCGCGCGTGCCAGGCGGTGATCGTCGATGTGCATGGCGAGGCCAACAGCGAAAAGATGGCGTTCGGCCATTTCTGCGACGGCCGCGCCTCCTTCGTCGTCGGCACCCACACCCACGTGCCGACCGCCGACCAGCAGATTTTTCCGGGCGGCACCGCCTACATGAGCGACGCCGGCATGTGCGGCGACTATGACAGCGTCATCGGAATGGAAAAATCGGCCGCGGTATCGAAATTCGTCCGCAAGATGCCCGGCGAACGCCTGACCCCGGCGGAAGGCCCGGCGACGATCTGCGGCGCGTTCGTGGAGACGGACGATCTGACCGGCTTGGCCAAGCGCATCGAGCCGGTGCGGGTCGGTGGGCGGTTGGCTCAGGCCCTGCCGACGGTGGTGTCGAGACGGCCTGCGTTCGCTTGAGGTGATTCTCCTCGAATGACCTTGACGGCGAGCGTAAAGAGACCATTGTAGTGATGTAACTACAGTGAGTGATGATCGATGGGCCGCATTATTTCAGCCCGCGACGCTAATCAGCATTTTTCGGACATTCTCGGTCGAGCCGCCCAAGGTGAAGTGATTGTCATTACGCGGCGTGGCCAACCGGTTGCGCAACTGGCACCCTATCGGCCGCCGTCTGACGCCAGAAAGAAGCTTCATGCGTGGGATCGTCTTATGACGACGCTCGAATCCGGCCTTCCGCTTGGCGGCGAAACATTCGCGCGCGACGAACTCTACGATCGCTGATTTATGCGCTTCACGTTCGACACCAATATCCTGGTTTATGCGATCGACAACCAGGCTGGGGAACGGCACCGGATCGCGCTGGATTTGATCCGACGATCACGTGGGCGGGATTGCATCATAACCTTGCAGGCGCTGGCTGAACTGTTTCGCGCTTTAACTGGAAAGCATCGGGTCTCGCCGGCCAAGGCAGCCGACATCATTCAGGAATGGCGCGATACGGTGCCGGTATTCGCAGCTGACGAAGTTTGCCTGACAGATGCCATCGATACCGTGGCCGCCCATTCTTGGTCATTCTGGGACGCCATGATCTGGGCCACGGCCAAGCGCGCGGAATGCAGGCTTTTGCTGAGCGAAGACGGCCAGAGCGGGCGTACGTTAGGCGGTGTCACGATCGTTAATCCGTTCGCGGCCCAGCTATCTCCGCTTTTGGCCGAGGCTCTCGGCGAGAGTCCGGCCTAAGCAAACGCACCTCAGCTCGGCGGCGCAAACTTCGCATTGGCGTAGGCGCTGTCCATGTATTCGGTCATCGCGGCGACCTTGTCGCCCTCGAAATCGACGAAGAACGCGTAGTAGTTCTGGTATTCCTCGCCGCCCTTGGTCTTGCCGCGGATGGTGATCCGGCTGATGACCGTGTTGCCGTCGACATATTGCGCGGTGAATTCGCGGGTCGGCAGGCCGTCGAACATCGACGGGATAATGCCGGCCAGCATGCGGAAGCCGTCCGGTACCTCGTTGTTGAAGATGAACAGCTTCGGCTTGTCCGTCGCCAGCGCCAGCGCGCCGTCGGCATCGCCCGAATGCAGCAGGTTCAGGAATTCCCGAACCAGCCGTTTGCCTTTTTCCGCGTCCATAATCTTCCCCGTTGTTAGGTAGGCAGTTTCCGATTGCGCCGCCTGGCGGCGAACCGCGTCGCCATGTAGCCAACGCCGATCGCGACCGACGGCAGCGCCGTCATCTGATAGCGCGGAATGTTCAAGCTGAAAGCCGCATAGAATACCAGATTAAAAGCGCCGGCTGACAGCAGGGCCAGCATCAGCCAGTTCCGTTCGCGCGCCGCCACGACGACAGCGGCGAAAAATAGCGGCAGGCCGATCACGACGAATTCGTCGCCCCAGATGCCGCGATAGAACAGCGGGATCGTCGTCGCCAAGTGGGTCAGGGGGCGCTCAAGGATCGCACCGCGGACCTCATGCTCGACCGCGTGTTCCGCCGTCCAGTAATCCTCGCCGGTCGCCTTCATGCGGTCGGCCACGCGAATGCCGTAGCCGTTCTGTCCGACATCGTAAAACCCGCCCGGCTGCCCCAGGTCGAACGGCTTGACGACCGCCGGCGGAAACAGCTTGCGGGCAAGCCCCTCGCCCGGGCCGCGCATCCAATAGACGAAGCTGGCGGCGTATTGTGGTGCGCTCATATGGTTGAAGACCTCGCGCGTGTTCAGCGCGATGCCGCCGCGCGCATCGGTCAACCGCCATTGCCCCGAAATCTGCGCGTTGCGCGCCGTCCACCCCCCGACGATCGCGGCGAAGACAGCGACGGTCAGGACGGCTGCCGGGGCGACCCTTCGCACCGGCAGCCGGTTGGCGAGCGCGACGACCACGGCAATGGCGACGGCGGCGAGCGTGAAATACAGGAAAACGGCCTTGGTCAGCGTCAGCATGGCCAGCGCCAGCCCGACCGGAAGCCAGCGCCAGCCGCGCGTGCCCCAGGCGTAGGCAACCGCCAGCATCGCCAGGCTGAGCGCCAGCACCGCAAGCCGGTCGGACGCGATCGGCCCCCAGCCTTTGTTCGTCTGCAGGTTGAACAGCACATAGCCGGCGGCCACCAGCCCGCCCAGCTCGCGCCCGGTCGCCCGTGCCCCAACGAAATAGAGGACGACGCCATTCAGCACGATCAGCGCCAGATTAAGCAGCGCCGCCGAGCGATAGATTTGCACGTCGCACGCGGTGCGGATGCAGTCGGTCGTATAGCTCCGCAAGCCGGGATCGATCGCCATCAGGCCGGCAAGCGCCAAGCTATAGAGCGGTTCCCGGCCGATCCCCGCCGGCACGGCGTCCGGCGTTTCCGCCTGGGAGAACACATGATTGTGGTACAGGTGATAGGCCCCGGCCAGATAATCCGGGCCGTCGCCACCGGCATAGAGCGGGCCGCGATGCAGCGCGGTGATCAGCAGGCCCGCCGCCACGATGGCCAGTAATACGACGCGCGGCCTGTTCGCCAGCCATGCCAATATTGCCCGGCCCGGCATGGATCCTGCTTAGTCCGCCAAGGCGGGATAGGTCGTATAGCCGGGCGCGCCCTTGCCATAGGTCGTGGCCGGGTCCAGTTCGGCCAGCGGCAGGTCTTTCCTCAGGCGCCGCACCAGGTCCGGATTGGCGATGAAGGGCCGCCCGAAGGCGACGAAGTCGGCCTCGCCGCTGGCGATGACGCCCAGCGCCATCTCGCGGTTATAGCCGTTATTGACCATCCAGGCGCCGTCATAGCGGTCGCGCAGCGCGGCATAGTCGAACGGCGCGTTGTCGCGCGGCCCGCCGGTCGCGCCCTCGACAATGTCGATGAAGCCCAGGCCCATCGGGTTCAGCCGTTCGACGATATGCTCGAACAAAGGTTGCGGGTTGCTGTCATGGCTGTCGCCCGCCGGCGATACCGGGGACAGGCGGATGCCCAGCCGTCCGCCGCCGATTTCCTTGACGCAGGCCTCGGTCACTTCCAGCAACAGCCGCGACCGGTTCTCGATCGAACCGCCATAGGCGTCGGTGCGATGGTTCGCCCCATCGCGCAGGAAGCTGTCCAGCAGGTAGCCGTGGGCGCCGTGGATTTCGACGCCGTCGAAGCCGGCCTCCAGCGCCTTGGCGCAGGTCGAGCGGAAGTCGTCGATCACCTGCGGCAGTTCGCCGAGCTCCAGCGCGCGCGGGGTCGAGGTGTCGGTGAAGCCCTCGCCCGCCACGAACACCTTGGAATTGGCGCGCACCGCCGACGGTGCGCCCGGCGCCCGGCCGTCGGGTTGGAACGAGGTGTGCGACATGCGGCCGGTATGCCAAAGCTGCACCACGATCTTGCCGCCCGCCGCGTGAACGGCGGCATTGACCTCTTTCCAGCCGCGTACCTGGCCGGGGGTGAACAGGCCGGGCGTGTCGATATAGCCCTGGGCCTCGACCGACACCTGGGTCGCCTCGGTGATGATCAGCCCCGCCGTCGCGCGCTGTGCGTAATATTCGGCGTTGAGCGCCACGGGCTCCAGCCCGTCGCCCGCCCGGGCGCGGGTCATCGGCGACATGACGATGCGGTTCTTGACCGCGATATCGCCGATCTGGGCAGGCTGAAACAGCGCCTCGGGCGCGCGGCGGGTCGGTGTGCGTGTCATCGGTATCCGGGAAAGAACTGTTGGGATTAAGCCGCGTTCAGCATGAACTCAACGCGCACGGCATCGAATGGAAAGACCAATTTATTGGCCTCATTCCTACGGACAATGCCCGCGTTCAACAAGGCGTGAATATCCGCGTGGACAGCCTTCACATCGCGACCCACGCGCCGCGCCGCCTCACGCAATGTCATCGGCTCTTGTCCGGTCATCGCCTGGAGGAGCGCCCAGCGCTTGGCTGTCAAAACCTTCCACAGCAATTCCGGCGAAGCGAAGCTGATCCGGGTGGAATCGCCCGAGTGCCCAGTTTTCCAGGCGTTAGCGAAATCGGCCAGGTTGTCATTCAAGGATTTGACATCAAGCGTGACGGTTTTCATCGATCCACCTATTCACCTCGGTCATGAAGTCTGCAACCAGCCGATCCGGATCAACAAATCCGTAAGATCGTTCCGTCCCGCCGATATGCATGTGGTCGCCTTTGCCTGCCTCGTTATCGAAACGAAGGACACAGAGTTCCTCTACGATCAACGCAAGCCGATACTTGAAGACATGACTGCTGGCGCGGACGGGCGCCGGCACCTTCCCCAAGACCATTTCGACAAATGCTGTCTCGGAGATCGCGATGCGGCGATCGAAGAGCAGCGGCGCCTTCGTGTTGGAGTATATGACAACGGCAGGGTGATGTTGTCAATTATTCCAACAGAATATTATTCCAGCCCGCGATTGCGCTCCAGCGCCTTGGCGCTGGGGTCGCGGCCGCGGAAGTCGCGATATTGCGCCATCGGGTCGGCGACGAAGCCTGGACCCAGCATCTTGTCGCGGAAGCGCTGGCCGTTGGCGCGGGTCAGGCCGCCGTTCTCCTGGAACCACTCGAAGGCGTCGTCGTCGAGGATTTCGCCCCAGGTGTAGGAATAGTAATTGGCCTCGTAACCGTTGGCCCAGATATGCAGGAAGTACGGGCTGCGATAACGCGGCGGCACCTCTGGCATGTCCATCTTCACCTTCTTCAACGCGGCTGCCTCGAACACGTCCGGCACCTGCTTCGGCGCGTCGGCTTTTAGCGAGTGCCATTCCAGGTCGAGCAGCGAAGCGGCCAGAACCTCGCTGAACGCGTAGCCTTGGCCATAGGTCTTGGCCGCCTTGATCTTGTCGAACAGGGCCTGCGGCATCGCCGCGCCGGTTTTGTAGTTCTTGGCGTAGTGAGCGAACACGGTGGGGTCGGTCGCCCAGTGTTCGTTGAACTGCGACGGGAATTCGATCACGTCGGTCGGCAGGTTGAAGCCGTTCTGCGACGGGTAATATTTGACCGAGAACATGGCGTGCAGTGCGTGTCCGAACTCGTGGAACATCGTCGTTACGTCGTCGAAGCTGATCAGCGCGGGATGGCCCGCCGCCGGCTTGGTAAAGTTGGCGACGTTGACCAGGATGGGCGAGCGGCCATCCAGGCCCGACGGGTTGTTCATGAAACTGCACCAGGCGCCGCCTTGCTTGTTCGGCCGGGCGAAATAGTCGGCATAGAACAGGGTCAGGAACTTGCCGTCCGCATCGTGGACTTCGAACACCCGCACGTCGGGCTGGTAAACCGGCAGGTCCGTGCGTTCCTTGAAGGTCAGGCCGTAGAGCTGGTTCGCGGCAAAGAATACGCCGTCTTGCAGCACCCGGTTCAGCTCGAAATACTGGTCGACCTCGTTTTCATCGATGCTGTATTTCGCCTTGCGCACCTGGTCGGCGTAAAATTCCCAGTCCGACGCGGTCAGCTTGAAGCCGCCCTTCTGCCGGTCGATCAGCGCCTGGATCTCCGTGGCCTCGGCCTTCGCCTTCGCGGTCGCCGCCGGCACGAGATCGTTCAGCAGCTTCTCCGCCGCCTCGGGCGTCTTCGCCATCTGCAGCGCCATCACATAAGCCGCGTAGTCCTCGAAACCCAGCAGCTTTGCCTTTTGGGCGCGCAACTGCGCCAGCGTGGCGATCAGGTCCCTAAGGTCGGTCGGGCCGGCGGCATCGCCCCGCGTCTCCGACGCCTTCAGGATGCGCGCACGCAGGTCGCGGTTGTTCAGGTCGGCAAGGATCGGCTGCTGCGTCGTGTTGCGCAGAACGATGACATATTTGCCGTCCAGCTTTTTCGCTTTGGCCGCGTCGGCCGCCGCCGCGATCTCCGCGTCGGTCAGCCCCTCCAGCTCCGCCTTGCTGTCGACCACCACGGCATTCGCGTCGGCCGCGGCCAGCAGCTTGTCCTGGTACTGCGCCTGCAATGTCGCGATCTTGCCGTTCAGATCCTTGAGCCTGGTCTTATCGGCGTCGGACAGCTTGGCGCCGACATGGACGAATTTTTTGTAATAGGTCTCCAGCAGGAACTTCTGGTCGGAATTGAGGCCCAGCGTGTCGCGCGCGTTGTAGAGGATCTCGATCCGCGCGAACAGTTTCGGGTTCAGGTTGATTTCGTCGTTGAGCGCCGAAATCTTCGGCGCTTCTTCCTGGTTGACCTTCTGCAGAACGTCGCTGCTGTTAGCCTGCAGCAGGTTCTGGAACAGGTTGGTGGTGCGGTTCAGCAACTGGCCGGATTTCTCCAGCGCGGTGATGGTGTTGTCGAAAGTGGGTTTCGCCGGGTCGTTCGCGACAGCCTCGGCATCCGCCAGGTTCTGCGCGATCCCGGCCTCGATGGCGGGCTGGTAGTCGCTGTCCTTGATCTTGTCGAAGACAGGCGCACCAAAGGGCAGCGTGGATTCGGCGGAGAGCGGGTTGGTGGCGGGCAGGGTCGCCGCCGTTTGGGCATGGGCAATGGTCATCGTCGAACCCGTCTGGAAAACAAGCGCGGAGGCCAAAAGCATGGCCCTGAGCGAAATGCGGTGCATGGTGAACCTCGTAAGCACGGCCCGGCGATGATCTATCAGCCGAAAGGCCGGTAAACTGGTGCCGAGATAAGAGCGCGCGCCGAATGGCTTGTCCAGAGATTGGGCGAACCCCGGTTTCGGCCGGTCAAAAATGTGCAATTGCCGAGGTCAACCGGATGCCCGACCTTCCGCCCCTTGAGAGAAACCGCCGGAAACCTCTGGCCGCCTCTCATGATCCATGATGGGGGTATCGATGAAGTCATTCAAAACCGCCGCGATCGCTTTCGGCGCGATGCTGGCCTTGCCGTCCGTCGCTTCGGCGGACGAGGCGCGCACCTATGACAACGGACCGGTTTGGCAGATCGGCTATATCCAAACCAAGGCCGGTCACTTCGACGATTATATGAAGTTCGTCTCGACCACCTGGCGGGCGGAGCAGGAGGCGCTCAAGGCCAAAGGCCTGGTCCTGGATTACAAGGTGCTCACGCCTCAGGACCCGCGCGACAACGAGCCGGACCTCATCCTGATGACCGAATATAAGAACATGACCGCGTTCGATACGCCGCTCGACGATCTGGATGCGATTCAAAAGAAGCTGTCGGGCTCGATCACCGCGGCGAACAAGGCCTATGCCGACCGTGAGACGATCCGTGTCGAGAAGGGCACGCTGCTGACGCGCGAGCTGACCCTGAAATAACTCTCAGGTCGCACTGGCGGCGGCGCGGGACTCCGGAAGGGACCGCGTCGCAACCGGCTGCAGGATATCCGGCCGCGCGGCGATGGTCTTCGCCGCGGCGCTGAACAGGCGGATCAACTGCATCGGATAGAAATAGCGCATATATGTCTTCGCGCTCTCCGCGAAAACGATTTCGCCGCGATCCGTGCGGCTGAGCAACCCCTCGCGCTCCGCTTCGTCCAGCATCCGCTGGACGTGAATCCGCGAGACACCGAAACGCCTGGACGTCGCCGATATCGAGAGCGGGATCGGCTTGGCTGGCGGGAATTCGTCGGCGGCGGCGAGCAGGCTCAACAGAACACGCGTGCCGGCGTGGCGATGGACGAGGATGCGCATGAACGGCGCCTCGCGGTGGGCCTCGTTCTTTTCGATGCCGGCGATCATGTCGTTCGTCTGAATCTGGATGAAGGTGAAGAACACGTCCTGATCGTCCAAACGATCCAGCACGATCCGCACCGCCGGCTCCATCGTGCAGGCGGCTTCGAGCGCCGCGCCGAGCTGGCTGCGCCAGGCTTTCAGCAACGCGGGGGTGGCGGTATAGCGGTCCGGACCCCGGCGCAGCTCGGCGGGAACCAGGTCGATAAATTTCAGGTAGCGCAGGAACGACAGCAAAGCGCGCGCGCGTCCTGGGGAAAGCAGTTTCGTCGTCGCGCAATAGGCCTTGAGATTCGGCAGCGTAAGCTGGCCGGCTGCGTGAAGGTAGACGACCAGCATGGCCGCGAAATACCGCCCCGCATCCTTGCAGGCTCCATCCAGGGCCTTGTCATTGGCGCTGGCATCGAGGCCGTTCACCGCCAACGCCCGGATCGCATCCGGCAGGCGCGGGTCGGACGTCAGCCGGGAAGAAATCGCCTCCGGAATTTCGCCGTCAATTATCCATCGCCTCAGGCTGGCGATGTCGTCTGCGTTATCGTGCGTTGCATTCAAGTCGACCGTCCGAACTCCGTGTCCCCTTGAACTTTTTTCTTCCTCAGCCGCTGCGATCAAAAATGTGCAGTTGTTTCAACAATAGGCGCACCGCAGAGTTTTGGAATCGAAATTTTGCGGGCACTTGCGGCGAATGGCCGATATCTCGTTCGACACGTTGCTTGCGGTGGAAGCCGACCGCCACTCGGCGATGCGGCCACGCCACGTCGCCGCCGTGGTGGTCGGTAACGCGCTCGAATTCTACGATTTCCTGATCTTCAGTTATTTCGCCGTCTATATCGGCCAGGCGTTCTTTCCGGCACACGGGGCCGGGACCGGCCTTCTGCTGTCGCTGGCGACGTTCGGCGTCGGCTTTGTGACCCGCCCGATCGGCGCGGTCGTTATCGGATCGATGGGCGACCGCGTCGGCCGCAAGCCCGCGATGCTGCTGTCTTTCACGTTGATGGGCGTTGGGATCGTCGGTCTGGCGTTGACCCCGTCCTACGCCCGGATCGGCATGGCCGCGCCCGTGCTGGTGCTGGTCTTCAGGCTGCTCCAAGGCTTTGCGCTGGGCGGGGAAATGGGGCCGGCGACCGCCTTCCTGACCGAGGCCGCGCCCGCGGGCAAACGCGGTTTCTATACCGCGATGCAAATGTCCTCGCAGGCGCTGGCTCAGCTTCTGGCGGGTTTGGTGGGAACCGGATTGGCGATCCTGCTGACCCCCGAGGCTTTGGCGGACTGGGGGTGGCGGCTGGCGATGTTGATCGGCGCGGCTGTCATCCCGTTCGGTCTGCTGATCCGGCGCGATTTGCCGGAAACATTGCATGGCTCGGCTGAACCGGCGCGGCCGGCATCTGTCGTGCGCAAATCCGGCGGGGGCGGCGCTTCCGGCCATGCCGGTTTGATCGTGCTCGGCCTGATGCTCGTGCTGGCCGGAACGATCGGGACTTACGTTGCCGCCTATATGACGACCTATGCCCTGACGACGCTGCACATGGCGGCGATCACGGCGTTCGGCATCGTCGTCGCCCGATCCCTGGTCCAAATACCCGTTGCCATCGCCAGCGGTTGGCTGTCCGACAAATTCGGACGCAAACCTTTGATGTTCGGCCCCAGCGTTGTGCTTTTTGTGTCGATCGTGCCGGTGTTCCGGCTGATCGTCGACCGCCATGACCCCGCGATGCTTTATGCCGGCATGATCTGGCTCTCCCTTCTGTCGTCGCTCGCTTTTCCGGCGACTCTTGTCGCGATCAGCGAGTCCCTTCCCAAACATATGCGGTCCGGAACTCTTGCGATTGTCTACGCCGTTGCGACGTCGGTTTTCGGCGGTTCGACACAGTTCATGGTCGCCTGGCTCATCGGCGTAACCGGGGACGTGCTCGCGCCCGCCTATTATTGGGCCGGCGCGATGGCGATCGGCCTGACGGCGATGGTGCTGATCACGGAATCGGCGCCATGCCGGCAGGGGGCCAAGTGAAAACCGCGGCAGGGTCCGACCGGCATCTTCAGCGGATCCTCGGCGTTGCCTTCGGCGTGGCGATCGGCTTGGGCGGCATGATCGGGTCGGGCATCATGCGCACGCCCTCTCTGGTCGCCGGCGAGTTGCCGACCGCCGCCTGGGTCGTCGGCCTGTGGATTCTTGGCGGCCTTCATGCCGGCCTGGGAACGAACATCTATGCCGAGCTTTCGACGGCGGTGCCCAAGGATGGCGGACCTTATGTCTTCGTTCACCGCGCTTTCGGGGACGTAGCGGGCCTGCTGACCGGCTTCGCGGACTGGGGGGCCTACATGGCCTCCACCGCCGCTGCCTCTGTCTCGTTCGGCGAATTTCTCAGCCTGATTTGGCCCGCGGCGGCGCCGTATAAAGCGGGCATCGCGGTATTGCTCCAGGCCGCGGTCTACGGCGCGAACATGATCGGCTTGCGGGAAGGGCGGGCATTGCAGGAAGTGACGTCGCTCGTCAAGGCCATGATGCTGCTCATGTTTGTCTGCGCGGCCGTCGCGGTGGCCTGGGTTTCGCCGACCGGCGGGCATGCGCCGGCGGCGCCCACGTCCGTCACACCGGCGCTCGGCCTTCTTTCCCTTGCCGTCGCCTATCAGATGATTGTCGGCGCCTATGCCGGCTGGAGCGGCGCCGCGACCTTCTCGGAAGAAAATACCGATCCGGCGCGCAGTCTTCCCAAGGCGTTGTTTCTCGGACTCCTGACGACGGCCATCCTGTATGTCGCGGTGAATATGGGATTGCTCGTCGCGCTTGGCGCGGGCGGGCTTGCCGGCAACCCAATGCCGTTCTCTGCCGTACTCGAACGCATCGGCGGTCCGCTGCCGGGTTTGCTGTTCGCTGTCGGCGCGATGATCGTCGTCGCCAGCTGCGCCAACGCCGCGATCATGGGTGGCTCGCGGGTGCTGTTCGCCCTGTCGCGCGACGGTCTGCTGCCGGGCGCGTTTCAGTCGCTGAACAAGGGCGGCAGCCCCGATATGGCATTCCTGCTGTGCGGCGCCGCGTCGATCGCCTTGGCGGCCAGTGGTTCGTTCGGCATCGTCTTTGGCCTCATCGGTGTGTTGGCGACTGTCGTCGGTGTCCTGGTCGACGCTTCGTTCTTTGTGCTGCGCAAGCGCGAACCGGAACTGGCGCGGCCGTTCCGGGCGCGGCTGTATCCGTGGCTGCCGGGCCTGTTGCTGGTGATCGACGCGACGCTGCTGGTGCTGTTTTCGCGGGAAGATCACGTCGGGATCGCGGTCACATTCGGCCTGGCGGCCGCCTGCGTCCCCGTCGCCTGGCTCGCCCGGCGCGCGAATTTCGCGCTTCCGCCCGCCAACACCTGAATTCGCTCGATCCGCGAACGCCGGCCTTGGCCGGGCGGCGGCAAATAATCCATGCCCAGCCGCACAGCTCGGTGATAGGTTTTCCACAGGATAACCGTGCCTATCGAGTCGGTGGACGCGGCTTTGACAAAATCGAACGCCGAATGGGGAGGGATTATATGAATTGGTATCTGACCGTTCTCAAGAAATATGCGGTTTTTTCCGGCCGTGCGACGCGGTCCGAATATTGGTACTTCGCACTTTTCAGCCTCATCGTTTCCTTCGTTTTGGCCATCGTCGACTACCTGCTCGGCACGCAGATCCTCGACGGCGCCTATTCCCTGGCGGTCTTTCTCCCCAGCCTGGGCGTCAGCATCCGCCGCCTGCACGATATCGGGCGCAGCGGATGGTGGAATCTTATCATCTTCTTGCCGCTGATCGGGTTCATCGTGCTGATCGTCTTCGCGGTGCAGGACAGCCAGCCCGGCAGCAATCAGTACGGCCCGAACCCGAAAGGCGCCGTCGCCTGATCGTCGCCTTGGGGCCCGTCGCGAAGGGCTGTCTGTGCTCCTTCCGCGACGGAGCCGGTGTCTTTCGTGACGGAGACGGCCCGGCCACGGGGTGGTAGACTTGGCGGAACGAAGCGGATTCAATAGACGATCCGAGTCGCGTCACCCCCCATTCGAAGTCAGACTATGGCCGGACATTCTCAGTTCAAGAACATCATGCACCGGAAGGGCGTCCAGGACGTCAAGAAGGCGAAGATTTTTAACAAGCTCGGCCGCGAAATCACCGTCGCGGCCAAGATGGGTCTGCCCGACCCGGCAATGAACCCGCGCCTGCGGGCGGCGGTGATCGCGGCGCGGCAGAAGAACATGCCGAAGGACCGGATCGACCGGGCGATCAAAAGCGCGGAGGCAGGCGACGCGGCCGACTATGAATCGATCCGCTATGAGGGTTATGGCCCCGGCGGTGTCGCGCTGATCGTCGAGGCGCTGACCGACAATCGCAATCGCACCGCCCCGGAAATCCGCACCGCCTTCTCCAAGGCGGGCGGCGCGCTGGGTGAGACCAACTCGGTCAGCTTCATGTTCCAGCGGCTGGGCGTCATCACCTATCCGGGTTCGGTGGCATCCGCCGACGCCATCTTCGAAACCGCCGCCGAGGCGGGCGCCGAGAATGTCGATTCCGAGGGCGACGAGCATGAGGTTACGACGGCGATCGAAAGCTTCAGCGCGGTACGCGATGCGCTGGAGGAAAAATTCGGCCCGGCGACCAATGCCGCGCTGGAATGGCGTCCGCTGACCTTCGCGACGCCGACGGCGGAGCAGGCCGAGGCTTTGTTCAAGCTGATCGACGTGCTGGAGGACAATGACGACGTCCAGACGGTCGCCGCCAACGCGGAACTGTCGGACGAGCTGGCGCAGCGGCTGGCCGGCTGACCGGCAGGCAATGGGCGCAGTCCGCATCCTCGGGATCGATCCCGGCCTCAACCGCACCGGGTGGGGCATCGTAGAATCCGAGGGCAACCGGCTGCGCCACATCGCCCACGGCGTTGTCGGCTCCGATCCCGGCGACGCGCTGTCGGTCCGCCTGTCCTCGATCTATTCGGAACTGGCCAAGATCATCGTCACCTGGACTCCGGATGAGGCGGCGGTCGAAGAGGTGTTCGTCAATAAGAACCCCGGCTCGACGCTTAAACTGGGAATGGCGCGCGGCGTCTGCCTGCTGGCGCCCGCGATGAACGGCCTCAAGGTTGCCGAATATGCCGCCAACCTGGTCAAGAAATCCGTGGTCGGCGCCGGCCACGCCGACAAGACCCAGGTCGCCATGATGGTCGGCGTGTTGCTGCCCGGTGTTAAAGCCAAGGCCGACGCGGCGGATGCGCTGGCCGTCGCCATCTGTCACGCGCATCACCGCACGGCCCCAGGCTCTTCCTTCATAAAGCCTCTCCCCTCGGGGGAGAGGTCGCCGACGCAGTCGGCGGGTGAGGGGGGCTCTATCCGCCGGCTCGCTGTTCCGGATACATCCGACCTGCGTCCCCAGCCCCCCTCACCCGGAACGCTGACGCGTTTCGACCTCTCCCCCGGGGGGAGAGGCACGGGGCTACGTCCCGAGGGGCAAGGTGAATCCAAATGATCGCCAAGCTGCGCGGGATCATCGACAGCGTGGGGGAGGATTGGATGATCCTCGATGTGCAGGGGGTCGGTTATCAGTTGTCGTGCTCCGCGCAGACCCTGGCGCGGTTGGACAAGCCGGGGACAGCGGCGGCGTTCCATACCGAGATGCGGATGCGCGACGAGGTTCCGCACCTTTACGGCTTCGTCGAGCGGGCGGAGCTGGATTGGTTCCGCACGCTGACGACCGTGCAGGGTGTGGGGGCCAAGGTGGCTCTGGCCATTCTGTCGGTGCTGGCGCCCGATGCGCTGGCGCTGGCGCTGGCCGCCGGTGACAAGGCGCAGCTGTCGCGCGCCGACGGCGTCGGGCCGAAACTCGCGGCCCGCATCGCCGCCGAACTGAAGGACAAGGCGCAGACCCAGTCTTTGCGCATCGTCGTCGGCCGTACCGACCCGGGTGCGCCGCAAACCGTCGCACCCCAGCCCAACGCCGAGGCGGTGTCTGCGCTGGTCAATCTGGGTTACGGCCGTGCCGACGCCTTTGCCGCCGTGATGGCTGTCGATGCGCCGGGGCAAAGCCTGAATGAGCTGATCCGCCTGGCGCTGCGCGAGCTGTCGGCAACATGAGTGCCGAACCCGACCGCATCGTCGATCCTTCGGGCGACAGCGAACCGTCGCTGCGGCCGCAAACGCTGCACGAATTCATCGGGCAAAAGACGGTCCGTGAAAATCTCGGCGTGTTCATCAAGGCGACGCGCACGCGCGGCGAGGCGCTGGACCATGTGCTGTTTTTCGGGCCGCCGGGTTTGGGCAAGACCACGCTGGCGCAGATCGTGGCGCGCGAACTGGGCGTCGGCTTCCGCGCCACATCCGGTCCGGTCATCGCACGCGCCGGCGATCTCGCGGCGATCCTGACCAACCTGCAGCCGCACGACGTTCTGTTCATCGACGAAATTCATCGCCTGTCGCCGGCGGTCGAGGAAATTCTCTATCCCGCGATGGAGGATTTCCAGCTTGACCTGATCGTGGGGGAGGGGCCGGCCGCACGTTCCATCCGCCTTGACCTGCCGCCCTTCACCCTGGTCGGCGCAACCACCCGGTCCGGCCTGTTGACGACGCCGCTGCGCGAACGGTTCGGCATTCCGCTCAGGCTGGAACTCTATCAGCCGGCTGAGCTCGCGTTGATCGTCGCGCGGGCTGCGCGCCTGCTGAAGGCGCCGGTGACGGAAGACGGTGCGATGGAGATCGCCCGCCGTGCGCGGGGCACGCCGCGGGTCGCCGGACGGCTGCTGCGCCGGGTTCGGGATTTCGCAGCCGCGGCGGGAACCCTGCCGATCGACGCCGTTGCCGCCGACCTTGCGCTGCAGCGGCTGGAGGTCGACCGCGACGGGTTGGATTCGATGGACCGGCGCTATCTGCGCTGTATCGCGGAACATTACATGGGTGGGCCGGTTGGGGCGGAAACGCTTTCGGCGACGCTGGGTGAACAACGTGACATCATCGAAGAAGTGATCGAGCCGTTCCTGATGCAGCAAGGGCTGGTTCAACGCACGCCGCGCGGCCGCGTGCTGGCGCCCGGCGCCTATCGCGTTCTGGGCCTCAACCCGCCGGCGGCGATGCCGCAACTCGACCTGCCCCTGTTGGACGACCCCTTGGCGGACGACCCCCTGGCGGACGACAATGACTGAGGGTTCCGCGCACACCTGGCCGATCCGGGTCTATTACGAAGATACCGACGCCGGCGGCGTGGTCTATTACGCCAACTATTTGAAGTTCGCGGAACGCGCGCGGACCGAGCTTTTGCGTTCGGGCGGGTTCGATCACACGGCGCTGATGCGGGATCACGGCGTGCAGATCGTGGTACGCAACTGCACGGCGGAATATATCCTGCCGGCGCGACTCGACGACGCCTTGGAAGTCCGCTCGCGAATCACCACCATGGGCGGGGTCAGCTTTACGATTCGGCAGGAAGTTCTGCGCCCGGCGACCGACCAAGGCCGCGCCAATCCGCTTGTGGTTGTCGAGGTTCGGTTGGCCTGCATCGACGCGGACTTCAAGCCCGCACGCTTACCCTCGGCGCTGAAAGCGGCGTTGGGCGTCGTCTAACCATGGGCCATACAAATGCCATACAACGATAAGAGACAGTAGAGATGGATCCGAAAGCCGTCGACGCTACCCAAATCGCTGCCCCCGCGGGGCTGGCGCCGCATGATTTCTCGGTCATCGGCCTGTTCATGCAGGCCGATATCGTGGTCAAGGCGATCATGATCGGCCTGTTGCTCTGGTCGATCTGGAGTCTGGCGATCATGTTCGAGAAATGGATCCGGCTGCGCACGCTGAACGCCCGCGCCGAGAAGTTCGAGGATGCCTTCTGGTCGGGCGGCTCGCTGGACGTGCTGTATGAGCGCGTGGCCAAGAAAGTGCGCGACCCGATGGTCGCGACCTTCGTCGCCGGTATGCGCGAATGGAAGCTGGCGAGCGAGCGCGGCGGCGCGAACGGCGGCGCCCTGCACGGCAACCTGCAGCAACGCGTCGACCGGGTCATGGCGGTAACGATCGGGCGCGAGATGGCGCAGGTCGAGAAATATATGAACGTGCTGGCGACGGCCGGATCGACCGCGACCTTCGTCGGGCTGGCCGGCACCGTTTACGGCATCATGAGCAGCTTCACCTCGATCGCGGCGGAGCAGAACACCAGTCTTGCGGTCGTCGCGCCGGGTATCGCAGAGGCGCTGCTGTCGACCCTGCTGGGTCTGGTCGTCGCCATCCCCGCCGTGATGGCCTACAACAAATTCGCCTCCGACATCGGCCGTTACGGTGAACGGCTGGACGGGTTTTCGGCTGAATTCAGCGCCATCCTGTCCCGCCACCTGGAAGGCAAGGACTGATGGCCGGCGGGGTTATCCAGTCAGGGCGCGGAGGCGGCCGCCGCCGCCATCGGCCGCTGGCCGAAATCAACGTGACGCCGCTGGTCGACGTCATGCTGGTGCTGCTGATCGTCTTCATGGTGACGGCGCCGTTGCTGACCACCGGCGTCCATGTCGACCTGCCCAAGAGCAAGGCCGCGCCGATGCAGCAGGACGACCAGAAACCGCTGGAAATCTCGATCGACAAGGACGGGCAGATTTTCCTGCAGGAAACCCATGTCGACATCAACACGCTGGTGCCGCGCCTGAACGCGATCTCCCAGGAAAACCACGATGCCAAGATCTATATCCGCGGCGACAAGGGTAACAGCTGGGGCACGATGATGGATGTGCTGGGCGCCGTCGGCGGCGCCGGCTACACCAAGGTCGGACTGATATCCAGCCCGACCGACGGAACGCAGTCCAAACGGAAGTGACTGCGATGGCCGATATGCGCGGCGGTTTTGCATTCTCGGTCGCGGCGCATGCCGTGATCCTGGCGCTGCTCATCTTCGGCCTGCCCTATTTTCATCCCAAGCCGCGCGACATGCCGCCGATGATCTCGGTCGAGCTGGTCGAGATGGGCAAGCAGACGACGACCAACAAAGTCTCGGATGCGAACAAGGTGAAGCAGAAGGTGGAGGAGGAGAAACCGGCTCCGCCGACACCGCCTCCGCCGGAATCGAAGCCTACCCCCGAGCCGAAGCCCGAGGTCCAGCCGGAACCGAAGCCCCAACCGATGAAGATGGAGGCCCCGCCGGATTTGGCCTCGGTCGATACGACCGTGCCGGAACTGAAATTGCCGGACCTGGTTGTGAAGAGGGATACCCCGCCCCCGCCGCCCAAAGTGGAACCGAAAAAGGAACCGCCGAAGCCGGCAGCCCCAAGCTTTGATTCCGTGCTGAAGAATTTGACCAAGAACGTTAAGGAGCCGACGAAACAGCCGCCGGTGCCGGCCGCCAAGAATCCGCCGGTGGTTGCCACGGGCGCGCAGGCGCCGATATCCGCGAAGCTGACCGCTTCGGAAAATGACAGGCTGATGCAACAATTGTCGCGCTGTTGGAACGCCCCTGCTGCCGTGAAAGACGCGCAGAACTTGATTGTCGTGCTGGAAGTCACGGTCAGTGAGGGCCGGACGGCAACGAACATCCAGATTGAGGACCAAGGCCGCATGGGCGATCCGGCGTTCCGTGCGGCCGCCATGGCGGCGCAGCGCGCCTTGCGTATGCCCGAATGCCAGGTCCTGGATTTGCCGCCTGAGAAATATCAGGAGTGGCAGGATCTTGAGATCACCTTCGACCCCAGCAAGATGCTCGGGTAATGACAATTTATTTTGATGCCAAGGAGACGCTTGGAAAATGATTCGATCACATTGGATTTATCGCCTGTGCCTGCTCGCCGCCGCGATAATCGCGGTCGGTGCCACGCCCGCGAATGCGCGTGTATCCGTTACAGTCAGCCAAGGTCAGATCAATCCCCTGCCCATCGCGATCACCGCGCTTCAGGGGCAGGACGGCACTGATCCGCAGGTTGGGCAGTCGATCGCGGAGGTCGTCACCAACGATCTGCGCAATTCCGGCGCATTCCGGCCGATCGATCCGCAGGCCTTCATCCAGGCGGCGCAGGCCGCGGCCGACCAGCCGCGCTTTGCCGACTGGAAGGTGCTGAACGCCCAGGCGCTGGTCACCGGCACGATCTCGGCCGAGCCTGACGGCCGGCTGCGTGCCGATTTCCGCCTGTGGGACGTGTTCGAGGGAACCCAGCTTGCCGGCTTTTCCTACAAATTCCCGGCGCAGAACCAGAGCATCCGGCAGATCGCCCACATGATCGCCGACGTCGTCTATAAGACGCTGACCGGCGAAGAGGGGTATTTCAATACGCAGATCGTCTATATCGCCGAAACCGGCCCGCTGGACCGCCGGATCAAGCGGCTGGCGATCATGGACCAGGACGGCGCCAACAACCGCGTGCTGTCCGATCAGCCGTCGAACCTGATCCTGACGCCGCGCTTTTCGCCGAACGCGCCGGAAATCACCTATATGGCGTTCATGGGCAATCGTCCGCGCGTGTTCCTGCGCAACATCGAAACCGGACGGCAGGAACCCCTCGGCGATTTCCCGGGGATGAGTTTCGCGCCCCGCTTCGCGCCGGACGGCAACCACGTGATCTTCAGCCAGGCGATCGGCGCCGACACCAATATCTATGTGATGGATACGCGCACGCGGTCGACCCAGCAGTTGACCAACGCAGGTGGAATTTCGACCGCGCCGTCCTATTCGCCCGACGGGCAAAACATCACGTTCGAATCCGACCGTGGCGGCCAGCCGCAAATCTATGTCATGAGCGCCGGCGGCGGCGGTGCGCACCGGATTTCGTTCGGCCAAGGCAGCTACGATTCACCGGTCTGGTCGCCGCGTGGGGACCTGATCGCCTTTACCAAACATGAAGGCGGGCAGTTCTATATCGGCGTCATGCGGCCGGACGGCTCGGGCGAGCGCATCATTGCGCAAGGGTCGCATGTCGAAGGACCGACCTGGGCGCCGAACGGCAGCGTGTTGATGTATTTCAAGCAGCAATGGATCGGGCAGACGCAGAGCCGCACGCGAATTTATTCGATTCGGGTCACCGGCCAGAATGAGCATGAAATCCCGACGCCGACCGACGCATCCGATCCGGCATGGTCGCCGTCGCTTTCCCAATGAAGCCAATTGATGGGGAAATCGAACGCAAGGAAACCAAATTACAGGTTCAATGGTTGAATCAGCGGTCAAGCGCCGTATTCTTGCCGCGATTCAAGACAATATTCGGCCGAGTCGCGCGCTTCGCCGTGCCCCAGAGTTCTTTTGCGTAACCCAATTGATGCTTTTTACTCATTCCGCCCGAGGAGTTTATCCGTGAACACGAAAATGCATATGAAGCTGGTCGGCGTCGTCGCCGTAACCCTGTTGCTGGCCGCCTGCAGCTCCAAGAAGACGGCCGAGACCGGCAGCGAAACGACCGGCGGCATCGGCTCCGAGACGGCGGGCGCGGCGATTCCGGGCTCCGAGGCCGATCTGCAGCAGAATGTCGGCGACCGCGTGTTCTTCGAACTGAACAACAGCGAGCTGTCGCAAGAGGCGCGCGGAACGCTGGATCGCCAGGCCGCGTGGCTGAAGCGTTATCCGTCGGTCGGCGTGACGATCGAAGGCCATTGTGACGAGCGCGGCACCCGCGAATACAACATGGCGCTGGGCGCGCGCCGCGCGAACGCCGCGCGGGCCTATCTGGTTGCCCTGGGAATTCCGTCGAGCCGCCTGCAGACCGTCAGCTATGGCGCGGAGCGCCCGGCCGTGCTCGGCACCGGTGAATCCGTCTGGTCGCAGAACCGCCGCGCCGTCACCGTCGTCGCTTCCTCCGCCGGATCGTGATCCGGCGGCCCGGTCGCCTGAGGCCCATTCTCTTGAGGCACGGCGCAACAGCCTTGGTGCTGGCTGCGCTGGCCTTGGGCGGTCCGGCTGTCGCACAGTCCGAAGGCGCGGGTCAGACCGAACTGCGCCTTCAGCAGCTTGAAGACCAGGTCCGCACGCTGACCGGCCAGATCGAGACGCAAAACCATCAGATCGATGTGCTGAACCAGCAGATCGAAAAGATGAAGGCCGACACCGATTTGCGCCTGAACGATCTTGAAGGCCATGGCGGCGGGGCAGCACCCGTTGCCGGTGGTGGCGCGGCTCCGTCCCAGCAACTGGACAGCACGGGACAATACGGCCCCCCGCCGGCGCCCCCGCAGCCATCCTATAGATCCGGCCCTGCCTATAATCCGCCGCCGCAAGCCGACGAGGGCGCTTACGGACCGCCAACACCGCTGGTTCCCGGCGGTCAGCCCGGCCCCGGCGCCCCGCCGCGTTCGCTGGGTTCGATTCCGGCCGGACCGGTACCGTCGGCCGATCCCGACCAGCAGGCCTATGCCGAGCAGGCGACGACTCCGCAGGCGCAATACCAGGCCGCCTATGCCCTGATCGGGCAGGGGCAGTTCGGTGCGGCCGAACAGGCGTTCCGGGCATTCCTGGCGCAATATCCGCGCGACCCGCTGGCCAGCAGCGCGGCCTATTGGATCGGCCACAGCCACTATGCGCGCGGCGACTTCCAGAGTGCGGCCGTCGCCTTCGCGGACGGCTACAAGAAGTACCCAAGGGGCATCAAAGCGCCGGACACGCTGCTTGAACTTGGCAGGTCGCTGGCCAAACTGGACCAGGTCCAGGGCGCCTGCGCAACGTTCGCCCAGTTCGACAAGCAGTTCGCCACCGGCGCGAATCCCGCCATCAAACGGCAGGAACTGGCGGAAAAATCCCGCCTGAGGTGCGGCTGACCGCACCCATCGACCCCGCCGCGTTCGCCACGGCGATGACGGCCCTGGGGCCGTTCGAGCCGAAGCCGCTCATCGCGGTCGGCGTCTCGGGCGGTCCCGACAGCCTTGCCCTGACACTCCTGATGAACGATTGGGTCCGCGCGCGGGGCGGCGCGGTGCTGGCTTTGACCGTCGATCACGGGCTGCGGCCCGAGGCGGCGGCGGAGGCGCGGCAGGTGGGCTCATGGCTCGCGGCGCGCGGCATCGATCATCGCATCCTCGCCTGGACGGGAAACAAGCCCGGCGCCGGCATCCAGGCGGCGGCGCGGGCGGCGCGCTATGCGCTGCTGGCCGAGGCCTGCGCCGCGCGGGGAATTTTACACCTCGCCGTCGCCCACCATGCCGACGACCAGGCCGAGACCGTGCTGTTTCGCCAACAACGGGGCAGCGGCCCGGATGGGCTAGCCGGAATGACCTTAAGCCGGTCTCTGGGCGCCGTGCGGCTGATGCGCCCGCTGCTGCCGTGGCCGAAGGACAGGCTGATCGCGACCTGCGCCGAATTCGGCCAGCCCTATGTCGAGGACCCATCGAACCGCTCACCCGATTATGCGCGGCCGGTTTTGCGCCAACGCCTGGCAGGCGATCCGGCGCTGCGTGCGGTATTGCTGAAAACGGCGTTGAAAGCAGGCGAAACGCGCCACCAAATGGGGAAAACCGTTGCGTCAACCTTGGCGCGCGCGGTTACCATCGGACCCGACGGGGTTGTGCTGGTGGACCGCGCGGAATTGTCCAAAGCAGCGCTGAAACCGCGTCATTCCACCCTTGCCGCCATCCTGCGCACCGTCGGCGGCGGGGCATTCGCGCCCGATGAAGCCGCCGTCGCCCGTCTCGACGAAGCCCTTAAAAATCAAAGTTTTCGCGGCACAAATCTCGCCGGCTGCCTGATCCGGCCATGGCGTGGCGCATTGCTGGTTTGCCGTGAGGCTGTTCGCGCCGCGCCGGCGGAACGTCTTGCGCCCGGTATGTGGCAACGCTGGGACGGTCGCTTTGAGATTTTCGTACAAGTTACTGATATAAATACAGAAATTAAGGTTGGTGTACTCGGCGAGAAGGGTTGGGCGGCGGTGCGGCGGCGCCCCGAACCGGCTTTCCCCGCCGTTGCCGGGGCCGGTTTGCCGGCGATCCGTAGCGGCGAAGAGGTCGTTTCGGTGCCGTCTATCGGCTGGTGCAAGACCGGCGCATCCGGAGTCCGGTACCGCCTATCACCGCTCTGGCCCTTGGCCTCCGAAACGTTTACCGTTGTTTCCGCTGGCGCAGACATTATGTCTGATAGGGGCGAGCGAAGCCGGCGGCAGTGACCTCTGGGTGGTGCATTCTCCTGTGCGATGGTTTTGTGCCGTTGCGCCTGCGGATCATAAAGGCAGTCATCGTGAACTACGTCGGCAAAAACATCCTCCTCCTGGCGATTATCGGCGTCTTGCTGTTCATCTTGTTCAACCTGTTTCAGAACCAGGGTGGCCGGGGCGCAATGCAGGAAGTCGGCTATAGCGAACTGCTGACGGACGCCGCATCCGGCACCATCAAGGATGTGACGATCAAAGGCACGCAGATCAACGGCAAGATGAGCGACGGCCGCGCTTTCATGACCTATGCGCCGCCGATGACCGACGTCGCCGGCAAGCTGATCGACAAGGGCGTTACGGTTAAGGCCGCGCCGGAAGATTCCGGCAATCCTTTCTTCAGTATCCTCATCAACTGGCTGCCGGCCCTGGTATTGTTGGGCGTCTATATCTTCTTCCTGCGCCAGATGCAGTCGGGCGGCGGCAAGGCGATGGGTTTTGGCAAGTCGCGCGCCCGCCTGATGACGGAAAAGACCGGTCGGGTGACGTTCGAGGACGTCGCAGGCATCGATGAGGCCAAGCAGGAACTGGAAGAGGTTGTCGAGTTCCTGAAGGACCCGCAGAAATTCCAGCGGCTGGGCGGCAAGATTCCAAAAGGCGTGCTGCTGGTCGGCCCGCCCGGCACCGGCAAGACGCTGGTCGCGCGTGCGGTTGCCGGTGAAGCCAATGTTCCGTTCTTCACGATCTCCGGTTCCGACTTCGTCGAAATGTTCGTCGGCGTCGGCGCGTCGCGTGTCCGCGACATGTTCGAACAGGGCAAGAAGCATGCACCCTGTATCATCTTCATCGACGAAATCGACGCAGTCGGCCGTCATCGTGGCGCCGGCCTCGGCAACGGCAACGACGAGCGCGAGCAGACCCTGAACCAGCTGCTGGTTGAGATGGACGGTTTCGAGGCGAATGACGGCGTCATTCTGATTGCCGCCACCAACCGTCCCGACGTGCTGGACCCCGCCTTGTTGCGTCCCGGCCGTTTCGACCGCCAGGTCGTGGTCGGCAACCCGGACATTCTGGGCCGCGAAAAGATTCTCAAGGTCCATATGCGCAAGGTGCCGGTCGGCGGCGACGTCGATGCCCGCGTCATTGCGCGCGGCACACCCGGCTTCTCCGGCGCCGATTTGGCCAACTTGGTGAACGAGGCCGCGTTGCTGGCCGCCCGCGCCGGTCGCCGTGTCGTCGGCATGGCGGAATTCGAGTCCGCGCGCGACAAGGTCATGATGGGCACCGAACGCCGGTCGCTGGTCATGACCGAAAAGGAAAAGGAGCTGACCGCCTATCACGAGGCGGGGCATGCGCTGGTTGGGCTGAACGTGCCGGATCACGATCCGCTGCATAAGGTCACGATCATTCCGCGCGGCCGCGCCTTGGGCGTGACGATGAGCCTGCCGGAACGCGATCGTTTCGGTTACTCCAAGCGCGAGATGGAATCCCGGCTGGCGTCGCTGTTCGGCGGCCGGCTGGCGGAAGAGATCATCTTCGGTGCCGACAATGTCACGACCGGCGCGTCCAGCGACATTCAACAGGCGACCGGCACCGCGCGGCGCATGGTGACCGAGTTCGGCATGAGCGAAAAGCTCGGCCGCGTGCGCTATGGCGAAAATGAGCAGGAGCTGTTCCTGGGCCACTCCGTGACCCAGACGCGCGGCGTCTCCGAAGCGACGGCCCAGTTGATCGACAGCGAAGTTCGCCGCCTGATCGAAGAAGCCGAGACCACCGCGCGAACCATCCTGGTCGACCATATCGATGAACTGCATCGTTTGGCGCAGGCTCTGCTGGAATATGAGACACTGTCCGGCGACGAAATTCGCGGGTTGCTGCGTGGCGAACCGATCGTCCGGCAGGATCCCGACGATACACCGGCGGTACCGCCGGCAGCGGTTCCGCCGCGTTCGACCACCGGCCGCCGCCCGTCGGTGCCCAACGCGGGCCGGCCGACCAGCCTGGAGCCGGAGCCGCAGGCCTAAATTCTGAGCACCAGCCTTTCGTAAGGGGCCCGGGGATGGGGCATATTGTCGATGGCGCGTAGCCTTTTCGGAACCGACGGAATCCGGGGCCGCACCAATCTCGAACCGATGACCGCGCAGACCGCGCTCAAGGTTGCGATGGCGACCGCGATGCAGTTGCGGCGCGGCGATCATCGCCACCGCGTGGTCATTGCCAAGGACACCCGCCTGTCGGGCTATATGCTGGAACCGGCGCTCGCCGCCGGCTTCATTTCGATGGGCCTGGACGTGATCATGGTCGGGCCGTTGCCGACCCCGGCGGTCGCAATGCTGACCAAGTCGTTGCGCGCCGATCTGGGCGTCATGATCTCCGCCTCGCACAACCCCTACGAAGACAACGGCATCAAGCTGTTCGGGCCGGACGGCTATAAGCTGTCGGACGCGGTCGAGGAGATTATCGAGGGGCTGGTCGACGGTTCCTTCACCGATACGCTCGCCCCGGCGCCGCTGCTGGGCAAGGCGCTCCGCATGGAAGACGCCAGCGGCCGTTACATCGAATATGTGAAGAGCACCTTTCCCAAAGGTCTGACCCTGGACGGTCTCAAGATCGTCGTCGATTGCGCCCATGGCGCCGCCTATAAAGTCGCGCCGCGCGTGCTGGCCGAATTGGGCGCCGATGTCGTGCCGATCGCGGTCGAGCCCAACGGCAAGAACATCAACGACAGTTGCGGCGCGGTTGCCCCGCAGGCAATGCAGGAAGCTGTCGTCCTGCACGGCGCCGATATCGGCATCGCATTGGACGGTGACGCCGATCGCCTGATCGTCGCCGACGAACAAGGCCGCCGCATCGACGGCGACCAGATCATGGCGCTGGTCACCCGTGACGCCGCGCAGGCCGGGACGCTGAAAGGCGGTGGCCTGGTTACGACCATTATGTCGAATCTCGGCCTGGAACGCTTCCTGAACGGTATCGACCTCAAGATGGTGCGCACGCCGGTCGGCGACCGCTATGTTGTCGAGCATATGCGTGCCCACGGCTTCAATGTCGGCGGCGAGCAGTCCGGGCATATCGTGCTCAGCGACCACTCGACCACCGGCGACGGGCTGATCGCGGCGCTGCAGGTGCTGGCCTGCGTCAAGCAACGGGGGCGACCGGCCAGCGAGATTTTGGCGCTGTTCGAGCCGCTGCCGCAGATATTGAAGAGCGTGCGTTTCGGCGGCGGCCAGCCGCTGGAGCATGTCACGGTCAAGACCTGCATCGCCGACGCCGAGGTGCGGCTTGCCGGTATCGGACGCCTGTCGGTCCGAAAATCCGGCACAGAGCCCGTCATCCGCGTCATGGCGGAGGGCGAGGACGAGGCGATGGTGCGCGAGGTGGTCGATACGATCTGCGTCGCGATCGCCGATTTCGGCCAGGCCGCTGCCGCCGAGTGACAACGTCCAAGGGTAGAGTCCTGATCGTCGCCGGGTCGGATTCCGGCGGTGGAGCCGGTATCCAGGCGGACCTCAAGGCCGTCACGATGCTGGGCGGCTTCGGCATGACCGCCGTCACGGCGCTGACGGCGCAGAACACGCTGGGCGTTTTCGGCATCCATCCGGTGCCGCCGGACTTCGTCATCCAGCAGATGCGCGTCGTGCTCGGCGATATCGGCGCCGACGTCATCAAGATCGGTATGCTGGGCAGCGCGGAGATCACCGAGGCGGTCGCCGATTTCCTGGAGACGGTTCCCGATATCCCGGTCGTCCTCGACCCGGTGATGATCTCGACCAGCGGTAGCGCATTGCTGGATCATCCCGGCATGATAGCGATGAAGCGGCGGCTGCTGCCGCGTGCCGCGATCGTCACGCCCAATCTCGCTGAGGCTCAGGCGCTGACCGGCCGGCTGGTGGTGACACTAGCCGACATGGAGGCGGCCGTGGCGGAGTTACTGACCGCCGGGGCAGGAGGCGTGCTGATCAAAGGCGGCCATCTGGAAGGCAACGAGCTGATCGACCTGCTGATGGCCTCCGGCGTGCGTGCCGAGTTCCGCCATCCGCGCATCGACACACGCCATACGCACGGCACCGGCTGCACGCTCGCCTCGGCGATCGCTGTCCTATTGGCTCAGGGGCTGCCGCCGCCGCAGGCCGTCGAGATTGCCGTAGCCTATGTTCAGAGCGCCATTCGCAACGCGCCGAGCCTGGGTAAGGGGCACGGGCCGCTTGGAATTGGAAAGTAAAATCGAAAATTCTCGCGGGCGTTGCGAGTATCGCAATGCCGATCCATATTGGAGCTATAACGCATCCACTTTGGAGGTATTATGCCCCTAAATCTATCTATCAAAAACGCTCCTGATGAGGTTGTCGTCCGAATTCGGGCGCGGGCGAAGCGGAACCACCGGTCTCTGCAGGGTGAGTTATTGGCCATCATCGAGCAGGCAGCGACAGAATCCTTCAAGATCACGCCGACCCAGGCCTATGAAAATATTCGAGCGCTTGGAATCCACACACCCGCCGAGGCGGTCGACATGATCCGCGCCGATCGCGATGGCCGTTAAGGTCGTCGATGCGTCGGCGCTGGCCGCCCTTCTATTCGGCGAGCCGGAGGGTGCCGGCGTCGCGACTGCGCTTGAGTCCGCATCGCTGGTAGCGCCGGCATTGATCGGTTTTGAACTCGGCAATGTCTGTATCAAGAAGATTCGCCGCCACCCTGAGCTTCGCAGCGTGGTTCTGGCCGCTCTCGATCTCTATCCCCGCATGGCGGTTGAGACGGTAGACATCGATTTCGCGGGCGCGGTTCGGTTAGCCGAAGAAACAAACCTCACAGCTTATGACGCCAGTTACCTATGGCTGGCTCGGCACTTGGACGCGGAATTGGTAACGCTGGATCGGCGTCTCGAAGTGGCAGCGAAGCAAATCGTATCTTCATAGCTCCCCTGCATTCTCCAAGTTTGACCGAATCGGTGGAGGGGTTTAACACCAGCGGCGGGCTACATCCCCCCACCGGGATGCTACTATTCTGGAAGGAATAGCTATTATGACGTTCCCCGCCGCGAAGCCTTCGCTTCGCCCCCAATCCCCCAATTTCTCCTCAGGTCCCTGCGCAAAGCGCCCCGGCTGGTCGATCGACCAGTTGAAGGATGCCGCGCTCGGCCGTTCCCATCGTTCCAAGATCGGCAAGGCCAAGCTTGGCGAAGTGCTGGACCGCAGCCGTAAGCTGCTGGGCCTGCCCGCCGACTATCGCATCGGCATCGTGCCCGCGTCGGACACCGGCGCTGTGGAGATGGCGCTGTGGTCGCTGCTTGGGTCTCGCCCAGTCGAGATGGTCGCCTGGGAAAGCTTCGGCTCGGACTGGATCACCGATGTGGTCAAGCAGTTGAAGCTGCCGGACGTGAAATCCACCGTCGCCGGTTACGGCAAGCTGCCGGATCTGTCCGCCATCGATTTCAAGCGCGACGTCGTCTTCACCTGGAACGGCACCACCTCCGGCGTGCGCGTGCCCAATGGCGACTTTATCCCGGCTGACCGCGAAGGCCTGACGATCTGCGACGCGACCTCCGCCGCATTCGCCATGGACCTGCCGTGGGACAAGCTCGATGTCGTCACCTGGTCCTGGCAGAAGGTGCTGGGCGGCGAGGGTGCGCACGGCATGCTGGTGCTGTCGCCGCGCGCCGTAGCCCGGCTGGAAAGCACCACGCCGGCCTGGCCGATGCCCAAGATTTTCCGCATGACCAAAGGCGGCAAGATCGACGAGGCGATCTTCAAGGGCGACACGATCAACACGCCGTCGATGCTGGCGGTTGAGGATGCGATCGACGGTTTGCGCTGGGCGGAATCGGTCGGCGGCGTCGAGGGGCTGATCAAGCGGTCCGAGGCCAATCTGTCCGCCATCGCCCGCTGGGTGAAGCAGACGGACTGGGTCGATTTCCTGGCCGAGACGCCGGAAAGCCGGTCCTGCACGTCGATCTGCCTGAAGATCGTCGATCCTTGGTTCACGGCGCAAGATGCCGATGCCCAAGCGGATGTGGCCAAGAAACTGGCGGGCGCCTTGGAAGCCGAGAAGGTTGCGCTGGATGTCGCGGCCTATCGCGCGGCGCCTCCGGGCCTCAGGATCTGGGGCGGCGCGACGGTCGAGAATGCCGACATCGCGGCGCTGCTGCCGTGGCTCGACTGGGCTTATGCCCAGGTCAAGGGCCCCAGTTCCGCTACCTAAAAAAACCGCGCTTCAACACGCTTCACGCGTCGTTTTTCCCCAATTCGCGTCACGACTCCGTTCGTTCGACGCATATATGAGGTATTCCCATGCCCAAAGTTCTTATCTCTGACGATCTCTCCCCCCGCGCCGTCGAAATCTTCAAGGAGCGTGGCGTCGATGTCGACATGATCGTGGGGCTGAAGCCCGACGAGTTGAAAGCCAAGATCGGCGATTACGATGGCCTGGCCATCCGCTCCGCCACCAAGGTCACCAAGGAGATATTGGAGGCGGCGCACGCGCTGAAGGTTGTCGGCCGCGCCGGCATCGGCGTCGACAATGTGGACATCCCGGCGGCGACCGCGCGCGGCGTCGTGGTGATGAACACCCCGTTCGGCAATTCCATCACCACCGCCGAGCATGCCATCGCCATGATGTTCGCGCTGGCCCGCGACATTCCTCAGGCCAACGCCTCGACCCATGCCGGCAAGTGGGAAAAGTCCCGCTTCATGGGCATCGAGGTCACCGGCAAGGTGCTGGGCATCATCGGCTGCGGCAATATCGGCTCCATCGTCGCCGACCGCGCGCTGGGCCTGAAGATGAAGGTCGTCGGCTATGACCCGTTCCTGACGCCGGAGCGCGCCCTGGATCTGGGCGTCGAGAAGGTCGAGCTGGACGACCTGCTGGCCCGGGCGGACTTCATCACCCTCCACACGCCGCTGACCGACCAGACCCGCAACGTGCTGGACGCCACGGCGCTCAACAAGACCAAGAAGGGCGTGCGCATCGTCAACTGCGCCCGCGGCGGACTCATTGACGAGGTGGCTTTGAAGGCCGCCATAGAAGCGGGTCATGTCGCCGGCGTGGCGCTGGACGTGTTCGCGGTCGAGCCGGCCAAGGAAAGCCCGCTGTTCGGGCTGGACCAGGTCATCTGCACCCCGCATCTCGGCGCCTCGACCAACGACGCGCAGGAGAACGTGGCCCTGCAGGTCGCGGAGCAGATCGCCGACTTCCTGATGACCGGCGCCATCGTCAATGCGCTGAACACCCCGTCTTTGTCGGCCGAGGACGCGCCCAAGCTGCGCCCCTATGTCCGCCTGGCGGAACAGCTTGGCAGCTTCGCCGGCCAGGTGACGGAGGGTGCGCTGACATCCGTCCTGATCGAGTATGAGGGCCATGTCGCCGGGCTGAACCAGCGCCCGCTGACCGCCGTCATCCTGAAGGGCCTGCTGTCCACCCGGCTGGAGACGGTGAACATGGTCAACGCCCCGGTCATCGCCAAGCAGAACGACATCAAGGTGACCGAGGCGCGCAGCGACCAATCGGCCGATTACCAGACCGCCATCCGCGTCACCGTCAATGCCGGCACGGAAACGCGTACCATCACCGGCACCTTGTTCGGCGACAAGCCGCGCATCGTGTCGATCGACGGCGTGCCGACCGAGGCGGAGCTGACGCCGCATATGCTGCTGATCGAAAACCAGGATAAGCCGGGCTTCATCGGCAGCCTGGGCCGCACGCTGGGCGACGGTCAGATCAACATCGCCGCTTTCCACAACGGCCGCATCGCCTCGGGCGCCCGCGCCTTCTGCCTGGTGTCCGTCGACCAAAAGCTGGACGACACCCTGTTGAAGCGCATCGCCGCGTTGCCGAACGTGGTCAGCGTAAAGGACCTGACGTTCTGAGAATGGTCGCCCCTGGTGGGGCGGCTGTCTTCTTTAGCCCTCGCCCGCTTGGCGGGAGAGGGTGCCGGCAAAGCCGGCGGGTGAGGGGGCTGCACCGTGCAGGCCAAAGCCCCCTCACCCTCCCATTATTTCATAATGGGCCCCTCCCTCTCCCGCGTTGCGGGCGAGGGGTTTAAGGGGTAGACCGTCGCGTACGCCCGAAAACACGCTGAATCCGATGGACTCGCTGAACGCCGAACTCGCATTGCTGCCCGCCGGGCTGCATGATTTGCTGCCGCCCGATGCCGAGCGTGAGGCGGCGTTGGTGGAGCATGCCATGGGGGTGTTCCGGGCGCACGGCTACGAGCGGGTGAAGCCGCCGCTGGCCGAGTTCGAGGAGAGCCTGCTGTCGGGCGTCGGCCGGGCCTGGTCGCTGCAGACCTTCCGCCTGCTGGACCCGGAATCGCAGCGCATGATGGCGATCCGCGCCGACATGACGCTCCAAGTCGCCCGCCTGTCCGCCACCCGCCTGGTCAAGGCGCCACGCCCCTTGCGGCTCAGCTATTCCGGCGAGGTCCTGCGCGTCGGCGGGGCGCAGCTTTCCCCTGAGCGGCAGTTCCGCCAGATCGGCTGCGAACTGATCGGCAGTTTGGAGCCCGGCGCGGATGCGGAGATTATCGGCCTGGCGATCGACGCGCTGGGTGGCCTCGGCGTTCTCGGCCTGTCGATCGACCTCAACCTGCCCACGCTCGTGCCCACCATCTTCGCCGCCTATGGCGTGACCGGCGACAAGGAGCGCGCGCTGGCCCTGGCGCTGACCCACCGCGACACCACGGTGGCGGGCGCCGCGCCTGACATCGGGCCGCTGCTGCTCAGCCTGCTGGATGTCGCCGGCCCGGCCGAAAAGGCCCTGAAGAAACTTGCCGCCATCGGCCTGCCCGACAGCGCCCGCCCGACGGTGGAGCGCCTGGTCGAGACCATCCGCCTGCTGCGGCTGACCCATCCCGAGGTCAAGCTGACCGTCGACCCGCTGGAGCGGCACGGCTTCGAATACCAGACGGGCCTCAGCTTCACCGTCTTCGCCCGCGGTTCGCGGCGGGAACTTGGCCGCGGCGGCCGTTACCGCATCGGCGGCGAGGCGGCCAACGGACCGAACGGCGGCGAACCCGCCGTCGGCTTCAGCCTGTTCGCCGACGCCATCGCCAAGGCCGCCCCGCATCTGGAGCAGGTACGCCGCGTCTTCCTGCCTTTGGGCAGCACCCCGGCCGACGCCCACCGCCTGCGCAAGGCCGGCTGGGTCGTGGTGGCCGGCCTGACCGGCGCGGGCGACAATACGGCGGAGGCAAAGCGCCTGGGCTGCGGGTTTGTGCTGACCGCGGCTGGGGCTGAGCCGGCGGCGGTGTGACAGCGAGGACAGGGATCAAAATTAAGAATTTTAGCCACAGATTAACGCAGATGTTTTTCCCGCTGCGCGGGCTGCAATCGCCGAAGGCGAAAAGACTTGGATTTGATCTGCGTAAATCTGTGTTCATCTGTGGCTAAAAATTCTGTGGCTAAAAATTCTTGGCTTCCCGCCCGCGCGGGAATGACGGAAATGGGATAGGACAAGGTTAAATGGCAAACGTCGTGGTCGTCGGGGTCCAGTGGGGCGACGAGGGTAAGGGCAAGATCGTGGATTGGCTGTCCAGCCGCGCCGAGGTGGTGGTGCGGTTCCAGGGCGGGCACAATGCCGGCCACACGCTGGTCATCGGCAACCAGGAGTTCAAGCTGTCGCTGCTGCCCTCCGGCGTCGTGCGCCCGGGTAAGCTGTCGGTCATCGGCAACGGCGTGGTGGTGGACCCCTGGGCCTTGCTCGGCGAGATCGACAGGATCCGCGAAAAGGGCGTGACCGTCACCCCGGAAACCCTGCTGCTGGCGGAAAACGCCACGCTGATCCTGCCGATGCACGGCGCGGTCGACCGGGCGCGCGAAGCCGCCCGCGGCGATGCGAAGCTGGGCACCACCGGCCGCGGCATCGGCCCGGCCTATGAGGACAAGGTGGCCCGCCGCGGCCTGCGCGTCTGCGACCTGGGTGAGCCCCGGGTGCTGGCGCGCAAGCTGAAGGACCTGGTGTTCCACCACAACGCCGTCCTGCGCGGATACGGCGCCGAGGAGTTCGATTACGACGAGATCCACGCCAAGGTGACGGAGGTGGCGAAGGCCATTCTGCCCTATGCCGGCGTGGCGTGGCAGCGGCTGGAGGAGGAGCGCAAGGCCGGCAAGCGCATCCTGTTCGAGGGCGCGCAGGCGGCCATGCTGGACGTGGACCACGGCACCTATCCGTTCGTCACCTCATCTAACACCGTGGCCGGCCAGGCCGCGACCGGCAGCGGCATGACGCTCTCCGCCCTGCATTACGTGCTGGGCATCGCCAAGGCCTATACCACCCGCGTCGGCTCCGGCCCGTTCCCGACCGAGCTGACCGACGAGACCGGCCAGTATCTGGGCGAAAAGGGCAAGGAATTCGGCACCGTGACCGGCCGCAAGCGCCGCTGCGGCTGGTTCGACGCCGCCATGGTGCGCCAGGCGCTCAAGATCAGCGGCGTTGACGGCGTGGCCCTGACCAAGCTGGACGTGCTGGACGGGCTGGAAAAGATCGAGGTCTGCGTCGGCTATATGCTGAACGGCAAACGCATCGATTACCTGCCGGCCGGCGAGGAAGCCCAAGCGGCGGTGACGCCGATCTATGAGACAATGGAAGGGTGGAGCGAAAGCACCCAGGGCGCCCGCACCTGGGGCCAACTTCCGGCCCAGGCCATCAAATATGTGCGCCGCCTGGAAGAACTGATCGAACGCCCGGTGACGCTGCTGTCCACCAGCCCGCAGCGGGACGACACGGTGCTGATGAGCGATCCGTTCGAGGGGCGGTGAGGTTAATTGCCACCGCAACGGCGCATCGCTCCATGGGTAAGACGTCGAAATGAAGCGTTCGACGTTGGAGGGGGCGCTGCCCGCGATCTGGCTGCCTAGCGTTGCGCTCTGCACTCTCGCGCCGGCGCAGTAAGGCAGGTAGCGGTTCGTGTGCGCTCCTTGGCGCATGCGCCGCGCCTCAGCGAACTTCGCCTCGACTACACCGTGCCGATGGGAGGTGGCTCGCCATTAGTTTCGAACTCGGACAGGGCGACCTATGGACAAGCCAATTGTGCCGGAAAGTTCGGGAGACTCCACATTTAAGCTTGTTCACTCTATCCACATTGTACGGAACGGCAGCGCTAATGAGGTTCTAGAATGAAGATGCGTTCAGACAAACGCGAACTCGACAAAATTTATAAGCGCCGTGACAGATACGAAATTCCTGATTGGCAGCGCGAAGAAGTCTGGGATTTGGCGCGTAAGCAGTTGCTTATCGACTCGATTCTGCGTGGATGGCGATTACCAAAATTCTACTTTGCCGTTATATCGACCAGTCCTCAGACCTATGAAGTCGTGGATGGGCAGCAACGACTGGCTACAATAATTGAGTTCCTTTCTGGCGAGTTGGAACTGTCCGACGAGACCGCAAATGAATTTGGAGGAAAAACCTACAAGGCCCTATCGGCTGACGTGTCCGATAAAATAGATGATTTCGAGATCGATTATGACGAGATACTCGATGCGTCAGATCAAGATCTAACGGAATTCTTCTTGCGTCTTCAGAGCGGATTGCAACTCAATTCAAGCGAGAAGCTAAACGCTATTCAAAGTAAGCTGAAAGCGTTTTGCAAAAAGCAATCGAACCACAAATTCTTTCAAAAGCATGTCTATTTCAACGATAAGCGATATGCGCATTTCGACGTCATGGCTAAGGTCGCAACGTTAGCGGTTGAAGGCGTTGGGGCGGGTCTCAGATTTGTAGACGTCAAGCAAGTTTTTGAAAGCCAAGCAAGTTTTTCTGAGCAATCTGAAGTTGCTAAGAGGATTCGTTCGGCACTCGACTTCCTTGCAGTTGCTATCCCGGAAGGATCTAAGGTATTCAGGAATCGTTCTGTAACTCAATCTTTTATTACGCTGATGAGTTATTTTCAGCAACCAAATCTGCTCAAAGGAAAAGAAGAGGTGGTTGCTAAATTTGCAGAACATTTTGTCAAAGGGCTGGCAGCGGAAGTTGAAAAAGGACAAGAGGCGACTGATGCAGATTGCCCTGCCAGTCTGGTTCCGGCTTGCAGAACCGATTTATGAAATCTCGTACAATGCCGAGTTTGCGAACCAAATCGGTAGCTCGACATTGCTACTTATTATGGCCGAGGGGACGTTAGCCAACGACGAACCCGCGCTTCCGGTAATTGTCAATGAGCGAGAAGCGCGGATTTCCCCGACACTGGTCCATATATCAGATATCCATTTTGGAAAGGACGACCATGCATTCTTGATGTCGGGCGACGAACCCCGTGTTGGGGGCCCCGCATATGACTTGGCGTCTGTCATTTTAACGGATGTCAAAGAAGCAACTAATCAGCAAGTGGGCTTACTTATTGTTTCAGGTGATATCACTTCTAGGGCCGCCTGGAAGCCGATGTTTACGGATCTCATGGTAGAGCAGATGATGCTCATCGTTGACGGCCTAGGTTTGCCGCCCCCTCCCACCACGCTCAAACTCCCCAAAAGAACCCAGGGGAACCCAATCATGCCGCGCATCCCATATGCCAAGCCCGAGGACCTGACGCCGGAGGTCAAGGCGGCGGTCGATAAGGCGCCGATCAATGTCATGCGCATGCTGGCGGGCACGTCGCCGGCGGTGTTTGAGGCCTATGGCAAATATGCGGCCGCGTTCTTTGCGCCCGGCGGGTTGCCGCCGGATCTTCGGGAGCTGGCGATCCTGCGCGTCGGGCTACCCTAAGCTTGCAATTGCGCTGAGGGGCGTAGGTCTCCAGAAACGACACGGTCGATGGCTTGGTCTAGCTCTAGAGGGATGTTTTCAGCCACCGCAATCGTGTTGCCGGTTTTATTGGCTACAAGCCGGGGTTCGGCGCCCGAGTTGTCTAGAATTTCGGCTTGGTCGGCATGGGCAAGAAACCAGGGCAGCTCTTGAAAAGACCGTCGTCTGCGATCGATAATCTTTTCATCCGGCACGTGATGGCCGCCTTTGGCGACCCGAACGGCCACCCGCTCTATATTTAATTCGGCGCTTTTCAGTGTAACGTAGATAAGCCGAACACGAAATCCGCGGCGTTTAGCAAGCCTGACAAGTTTCCGGTATTTCGGTGTCGATAGCACGGTCTCCACACCAACTGATTGGTGCGCCATGATAGATGCGCGTAGCCACTTCTCGATACGGCGGACTGCCTGAAGATTGGCGTCGTTTTGTGGTAATAGCTCCTGGCCATGAATGCGTGCGGTAAGCAAATCCGGATTTATGATCCAGACGGAGCCCTCAGGTGCATCGATAGACATGCGATCGTAGGCGCTGCTCTTACCTGAGCCATTAGCGCCCGCGATAATCCAGAAAGTGGGAGCCTCAGGAGGCCTTGGTGACACGATCAGGCGAGCCAAACCGCTCTTTATTTTCTTCCCTCGCCTTCTTTACGTTCCGTTTGAACACGTAAAGAAAGTCGTCCCCGAAACTCTGGCTGTTGGCGTCGATAGCGTGAACTTTGACGACCTCGCCCGCGTCGTTCCGCAGCCTCTTCTCAATGATGTGCGAGGCTTTGGATGACGCGCGTTTCGCCTTGGGGAGTGTATGAAGCTGAAGTTTGTTCATTCCGATTCCATAACAGCGAAATCGCTAAATAGCGAACTCCTAGAATATCGCTATGAGGGGCGATTATAGCAACCTCAATCCAGAAATGATTGGCTTACGTCTTACTCACCGCCCAGCAAACACCC
Organism: Alphaproteobacteria bacterium; assembly: GCA_965276835.1. Classification (GTDB taxonomy): domain Bacteria; phylum Pseudomonadota; class Alphaproteobacteria; order BOG-932; family Roseiterribacteraceae; genus BOG-932. The sequence goes on along the minus strand of OZ255631.1, from coordinate 2,651,550 downwards.
CCGCCAGAAACTCCACAAACGCCCGCGCCGCCGGCTTGGCTCCCCGTCCCGCCGCGAACACCGCGTGCACGTCGGCCGTGCCCATGTCCCAGTCGGGCAGCAGCCTGATCAGCGATCCGTCGGCCAGCTCGCGCTCGCAGGCCGCCAGCGTCATGGCGGCGATGCCCAGGCCGGCGACGGCGGCGGCGGTTGAGACTTCGTTGATCGTCACGGTCAGCCGGCCCTCCACCCGCACGGTGGTCGTCTTACCGTCCTTCCGGAAACTCCAGCTTTGGCCGCCACTGGCGGGGCCGGCGATCACGCTGTGGCTCGCCAGTTCCACCGGCGTTTGCGGCGTGCCGGCGCGCTTGAGGTAGGCCGGGGCGGCCACCAATATGCGCGGCCAGCCGGCGATGCGCCGGGCGATCGCCGCGGAATCCGGCAGGTCGCCGAAGCGCAGGGCCACGTCCACCCCTTCGCCCACCAGGTTCTGGCGCCGGTCGTCCATGATGAATTCCACGTTCAACGCCGGATGGCGCGCCATGAAATGCGGCAGGGCCGGCATAACGGCGCGGATCGCGAAGCTGGAGGACAGGCCGACGCGCAGCGTGCCGCGCAGCTCCCCCGTGCCGCGCGCGGCATGCTCGGCCTCGTCCAGCTCCGCCAAAATCGGCTCGATGCGCGCAAGGAAGTCCGCCCCGGCATCGGTCAGCGTCACCGCGCGCGTGGTGCGGGTCAGCAGGCCGACCCCGATCTCCCGCTCCAGGTCCGCGATGGCGCGCGACACGCTGGGTTGCGGAATGTTCAGCTCCCGCCCGGCGGCGGAAAAGCTGCCGCGCCGCGCGACGCGGACGAACAGGCGGAGGGCGGCGAGGTCATTCATGGCAGATATGAATAACAGAAAGCCGGAACGGGCGGCTACTGCATTATCGGTGAATGAGTAAATCTCCATCGGTCAGCGTGACCCACGGCTGACCCCAAGGAGAGATATCATGACCAAACCCGTTATTCTGATCACCGGCGCATTGACCGGCATCGGCCGCGCCACCGCCCTGGCCTATGGCGCGCAGCAGGCCAGCATCGTCGTGTCCGGCCGCCACCAGGATAAGGGTGACGCGCTGGTCGCGGAGCTTGTGGCGCTGGGCGCCGAGGCGGTGTTCGTGAAGGCCGACATCCGCCATGAGGACGATGTGAAGGCGCTGGTCGACCGCACGGTCGCCTGGTTCGGCCGGCTCGACATCGCCGTCAACAATGCCGGCAAGGAGGGGCTGAGCCCGATCACCGAGGTGACGGCAGATCATTATGCGGATGTGTTCGATACCAACGTGCTGGGCATGCTGTGGAGCCTGAAGCATGAGTTCCGCACGATGAAGGCGGCAGGTAAGGGCAGCATCGTGAATATCGGCTCGGTCTTCGGCCATGTCGGCTTCGGCGGCGGCGGGTCGGTCTATGCCGCCAGCAAGTTCGCGGTGGAGGGGCTGACCAAATCGACAGCTTTGGAGGGCGCCCCGCTCGGCATCCGCGTCAACGCCGTGACCCCCGGCCCGATCGAAACCGCGATGTTCAACCGCGTGGTGCAGCATGACGACGCGGTGAAGGCCCAGTTCATCGGCATGATCCCCGCCAAGCGCGCCGGCACGGTGGAGGAGGTGGCCGCCCTGATCGCCTTCCTGGCCGGCGACACCGCCCCCTATATCACCGGGGAGATCGTGTCGATCGATGGCGGGTTCGGGGCTGGGTGATGGCTGGCGGAAATCCCTTGAACCCTCACCCGCGAGCGGTAGAGGGCTTTAAAGCCTTCTCCCGCGCAGCCGGCTAACTGCGAGACGCATAAGCGACCTCCGGGCGACGGGAAAAGGTGGCACGCAGGGCCGGATGAGGGTGCACGGGATTTCGCCCAAATCGACGTCGAAATGGTGACAAAAAGCGCCACCAGATGCGCGAAACCGGTGCGTCAACTCTACCGGTAATGCAGCGCGGTTCAACGTGAATCGCGCCGAAATCAACGTCCCGGGCGGCTTGCAGCGGCCCAAAATACGTACGAATCCGCAGTGCCGTTCCGGAAATAAGCATTTGTTTTGACGACGATATGCGTCCTCAGGATCGCTATCCAGCCCGGCTGTCCGATTTATCTTGACAAAATGTTCTTTATATGTTCTGTTTTCGGACATGTCTTTCGACCAACCCGCCCCCACCGAACCCGCGACGCCAGGGTCGCCGAACGGCGAAGCTGCGTTTGCGCCGCAGGCTGACGCCGCGCGTGAGGCCCGGCGCATGGAGCGGCTGAGGCAGCTTGAGGTGCTGCGGGAACGGGCGGACACAATCTCCGCGCAACTGTGCGCCATGATCCAGGGCAAGCTGCCGCCCCATGAGTGCGCGGCCTTCGCGCATATCGCCGATCCCACGCTCGCCTTCACCCGCGTCTGCACCGCCATCCGCCGCATGGTGGCGCTGGAGGAGCGGATCGACGAGGATGCCGAGACCCGGGCCGAACGTCTGGCCGCGGAGGCTGCCAAGCGCGCCCAGGCCGAGGCGGCGGAAAAGATCGCCGCGGCGGCGAAGGACCGTCAAGACACAATCCGCCTACACCGCTGTCTCGCCCGCAAGACGCTGCGCGGAGATATTCGCGCCCGTGGCGCGGATCTGACCCGCGACCGCCGCGAATTGCTGCTGAACGACCTGACCCACGATCTGGACTATCTGGATTACCAGGGCGACATCGACACGCTGATCGCCGGCCTGCGGGAACAGCTCGACGCCGTTCTTAAGGCGCCGGCGCCGGCCGTGAACGCCAATGCGAACGCGAACGCCACCGCCGTGCGGCCCGGTTTGGATCCGGTCAAGCTGAACGATCTGAACGCGCTGATAGAACAGACCGCCAACGAGCTTCAGCTGGCAATGCTTCGCGAGGCGGAGCGTTAGCGTACCGGGCCTTTGCCGTTTGTCGTCTCGCGATGGAAATCCCTTCCACCTGAACCTTCATCCGCCGCTGCGCGGCACCTTCTCCCGTCGAACGGGAGAAGGCTGTTGGCGCTGGCGCAAGCGCTTCATAAATGCCTCGCCCCTCGAAGGGAGAGGCAGGAAGAAGGGCGCTCTGCGCTTCCAGCCGCGCGCCCCTATTTCCGCGTGGTGATCATGCTCGGCGATCTCGCCTCGTTCTCGGCTTCCGCCTGGTCGGCATGGGCGATTTTCTGCGCGTGGTCGATGCTTTGGCGGCAGGACTCGAACCCCAATGTGCCGTCGGCGTAACCGTGAGACCGGCACAAAGCCGCGGTGTGCTCGTCCGGCGCCTGGCAGGCGCATAAAACGAGTGCCGGCAAAAGCGCGATCGTCTTATTCATGCTCACCCTCCCGCGATGCGTTGGGGCATTATACGCCGACGTTCCGGGCGTGATGAGGGGAAACTGCTCCGCACCGGACGCGCCCAAGAATGAATACCGGCGCCGGCCGAAAAACCCGGGGAACCCGATCGCGTGCAATCCGTTTCTATAGACGAGGCCAAAATCCCAAGAGGAATGAGAGTTCCGATCGGGACGTCGGCCTGAAAGGCGGCGGGACAGCGAAAGCTGGGCCCGCCGCCCGCTTTTTCGGTGCTGGCCGGGCGGCCGGGCCGCGCTATACCTGTCCCATGCCGGGCCGCACTCTCAGCCTTATCGCCGTCATCGTCAGCGTCTTCATCTCGACGCTGACCTTTGCCATCACCACGCCGCTGCTGGCGGTGCGGCTGGCCGCGCAGGGTTTCGGCGGCGGCTGGATCGGGCTGAATACCGGGGCAGGGGCGGCGGCCATTCTGCTCGTCACACTCATAACCCCCTGGCTCGGCCGCAGGCTGGGCAGCTTTTCCGCGCTGATGGCCAGCATCGCCGTGATGGCGCTGGGCGTGGGGCTGTTGCCGGTGTGGACCGGCGTCGGACCCTGGTTCGTCCTGCGCATCCTGATCGGCGCCGGCATCGCCGTGCATTGGGTGATCAGCGAAGTCTGGGTCAACAGCGTGGCGGGCGATGCGGATCGCGGCAAGGTGATCGGGCTTTATGTCGCCGCGCTGGGGTTTGCCTATGTCGTCGCCTATCCGCTGCTGCTGGTCATCGGGACCGACGGCGACCTGCCGTTCCTGATCGTGACCGCGATGATCCTGGCCGCCGGGTTGCCGATCCTGCTGGCGCGGCGGCTGGTACCCATATTGCCGCCGGCCCCGGCCGGCAACGGGATGGACGCTGTGCGGCGGCAGCCGATGGTGTTCGCCGCCGCCCTGGTCGCCGGCGCCGCCATTGCTGTCGTGCTGTCGTTCCTGCTTTTGTACGCGGAAAGGCTCGGTTTCAGCGAGCGCATGTCGCTGGCCGTGCTCAGCACCGTCGCCATCGGCAATGTGCTGCTGCAGGTGCCGATCGGCATGCTGGTCGATCGCGGCGGGGCGGAGCGGCTGCTGATCGCGCTGTCCACCCTGGGGCTGGCCGGGCTGGTGCTGATGCCGCTGCTTGGGCCGATGGGGATGTTGCGCTGGCCGTTCCTGTTCGTCTGGGGCGGCTCGCTCGGCGGGTTCTACACGCTCTCCCTAACCTTGCTCGGCCGCCGCTTCCAGGGGCCGGCGCTGCCGGGCGCGAATGCCGCGTTCGTCGTGGTCTATGAAATCGGCGGGCTGATGGGGCCGGTGCTGACCGGCTTCAGCCTGGAAGCCTGGAACCCGCACGGCGCGCTGGCGGTGCTGGCTTTGGCCTATGCGGTGTTCATCCCGGTCTGCCTGATCGCGCGGCGCCGGGTGGCGGCCGCGGCTTAGCCGTCCAGCGAGATCTCGGTTTCGGTCATGTCGGTATGCTGCGCCGCGTCGACCAGCACGAAGGGCTTGAACTGCGCCTCGCTGCGCCCGCGCGCCAGATGGTCGGCCATGATCCGGGCGAACCAGCCGGCGCGCATCAGGCGCAGCCGTGGCGGGTTCAGATGACCCAGCTCGCGGAAGTCCTTATAATTCATGTTCTGCTTGGCCAGCTCGCGCTCGAAGCCGGCCAGCATGGCGGTCAGGGTGGCGCGGGGCGGCGGCTCGGTCGGTTCCATGCACAGCACATAGCGGCGGTCCGCCAGGTCGGCCAGCACCTGGAAATGGCGCAGCGTGATCTGCTGCTCGGCCGTGACCGCGTTCAGCGCCGCCATCACATGGTCGACCGTCACCATCTCCCCCTGCATGTTCTGCACGTTGCCGCCCTTGTAGAGGAAGCGGATGGTGGGGGAGCCGTTGTGGGTCTCGGCGACCCGGATGACGTCGTTGATCGCATAGCGGTAAAGCCCGCCGGTGGTGGTCAGCACCACCTGGTAGTTACGTCCGGCCTCCAGCTCGTGCGCCAGCAGGACCGTCGGATCGGACCGCCCGAACTCTTCCTCGGGGATGAACTCGAAAAAGGCGCTGTGCAGGGCCAACAGGCTGTCCGGCGTGTCGTTATCCATCGGGATCGAGAAGATGCCCTCGCTCGCCATATAGCCGATGTCGCGGAATCGGAAGCTGTCGCCGCACCATTCGCGCAGCGACGGCGCGAAATGCCCCATCGAGCCCCCCAGCCAGCAGCCGATCACCTGAAGGCCCGGCCAATAGGCGGTTGGCTTCAGCCTGCCGTCGGTTTCCTTGGCCCTGGCCAGTATCCGGGCGCGCGCGGGATTGGGCGTCAGGTCGGTAATGGCGGCGGCGCGGACATTCTTCGGTATGTCGAAATTCTTCGACAGCGTGCCGTCATGGATGTCGCGGATCAGGGGTTCGCTCAACTTGTCGGCCAGTTCGAACATGCCGCTGAAACCGGCGGGGTTGCCGCTCATCAGGAAGCTGCAATCCTGGTTCAATCCAAAGCGCAGCAATGCATAGTACCGGGCCGACACGTCCTCGATGTGATAGACGTCATAGGCATTGGAATAGGCCGGCCGCATCGCCTGCGGCATGCGGAAATAGATGTTCCCCGACACCGACCCGCAGGGAATATTCGTTTCTGTATAGCCTTCCACGCCGGCGTTCAGCAGCGCGAACACCTTGCCGTCCAGCAGTCCCGGATTGTCGAGCAGTGCCTTGGCCAGCCAGACCTTGAGCGTCAGCCGGGCGGCCGCGTCGCAGTTGCGGGTAAACGGTATCATCTTCGGCGTACCGGTCGTGCCGCTGGTCCAGTGATACAGCACCGGCGCGTCGGCGATCAGCGTCTCGTGCTGTCCCCGGAGCGCCTGGTCGACATAAGGGCTGATCTCGCCCCACAAGCGGATCGGAACCTGCCGGCGATAGTCGGCGATCGACGTGGCTGTGCCGAACCCGTGCTCCTTCCCGAACGCGGTCTCCCTGTTGCCTCGGACGACACGGTCCAGCAACGCGCCCTGTGTCTCGCGGACCGATTCATATTGGCGCATGAATTGCGCAAGGGTCCGCAGCAGGGCCGGTTTCGTTAGCTTTGTTTGTTCTTCCACAACTGGTCGGAACCGAAGCCTCTTTGTGGCAGATATTATACATTCCAAACCGCCGGCCAACTGCCGTGTACGGTTTCAGCCCCTGAATCTGGGCTTTTAGCGCATTTTTTATGAAAGATTACAAAAAAAGGCGCCGGACCATTCCAGATCCGGCGCCCCTTTTTCCGTTAAAGCGGTTATGCGTCGAGATGCTGCGCGATCGCGGCATTGCGAATCGATTTCTGCAGTTTCTCGAAGGCGCGCACCTCGATCTGGCGAACGCGCTCCCGGCTGATGCCGTATTCCTGGGACAGGTCTTCCAGGGTGATCGGCTCGTCCTGCAGGCGCCGTGCGGTCAGGATGCGGCGCTCGCGATCGTTAAGGCCGGTCATCGCGTCGTTCAGCAGGCCCTTGCGCTTGCCCATCTCTTCGCTTTCGGCCAGACGGATTTCCTGGCTGTCGCTGTCGTCGACCAGCCAATCCTGCCATTCGCCGTCGCCGTCCTGGCGTAAGGGTGCGTTCAGCGAATGGTCGGGGGCCGACAGGCGCCGGTTCATGCTGACCACATCAGCCTCCGGCACGTCGAGCGTCGTCGCGATCTTGTGAACCTGCTCGGGCGACAGGTCGCCCTCGTCGATCGCGCGCATCTGGCCCTTCAGCTTGCGCAGGTTGAAGAACAGCTTCTTCTGCGCCGCAGTGGTACCCATTTTAACCAGCGACCAGCTGTGCAGGATATATTCCTGGATCGCCGCGCGGATCCACCACATCGCATAGGTCGCCAATCGGAAGCCGCGATCCGGCTCGAACCGCTTGACCGCCTGCATCATGCCGACATTGCCTTCCGAGATCAGTTCGGACAGCGGCAGGCCGTAGCCGCGATAGCCCATGGCGATCTTGGCGACGAGACGCAGGTGGCTGGTCACCAGCTTATGCGCGGCGTCGATGTCGCCGTGCTCGCGCCAGCTTTTTCCCAGCATGTATTCTTCTTCCGGCGTAAGCATTGGAAAACGCCGGATTTCCTGGAGGTAACGGGAGAGATTGCTCTCAGAATTGATGACCGGAATAGTGGTCGTATTTGCCATGTAGAGTGCCTCGACTGGGACCTTTTGCTCGGGCCCACAAGCGCGCCCCTGGTTAGATAATGCGGGGGGCGCCCCGTTTGTTCACGACAGGGTCGCAATCAGGGCGGCGATGTCATTGGACACAGGTGAACGGTAACACATCTCTTCATTCGTCAGCGGGTGCAAAAAAGTTACCTGGGTTGCATGCAGCGCTTGCCTGGGGAACGTCCGCGCAAAGGCGGGCGCGTCTTTCGGCGGGCGTTTCATGCCGTATACCGGGTCGCCCACAAGCGGGTTGCCCAGATGCGCCATGTGGACGCGAATCTGATGGGTACGGCCGGTCTCGAGCCTGCACTCGACGACCGAGGCTGTTCTGAATGATTTGAGTGTCCGGTAGTGCGTGACCGCCGATCGTCCGCCATGCGGAACCAGCGCCATGCGCTTCCTATCGTTCGGGCTGCGCCCAATATTGCCCTCGATCCTGCCTGTCGCCGGTGCGGGTTTGCCCCACACCACTGCTGTATAGATGCGTTTGAGGGTGCGGCTTTGCAATTGGGCCGACAGCGAAATATGTGCGCGGTCGGTCTTGGCCACGACCATCAGGCCGCTGGTGTCCTTGTCCAGCCGGTGAACGATGCCCGGCCGCCTGACCCCGCCGATGCCCGACAGCCGGTCGCCGCAATAGAACAGCAGCGCATTGACCAGCGTGCCGTCCGGATTGCCGGCGCCGGGATGCACCACCAGGCCGGCGGCTTTGTCGATCACCAGCATCTCGGCATCCTCGAACACGATGTTAAGCGGGATGTCCTGCGGTTGCGGATAGGCCGCGACCGGCGGCGGCACGACGATGCCGATGCGCTGTCCCGGTTTGGCGCGCGCCGAGGCATCGGTGACGACCACACCGTCCCGCGTCACCTGACCCTCCGCCAGCAACGCCTGGATGCGGACCCGCGACAGGCCCGGCGCGGCGTCGGCCAGGGCACGGTCCAGGCGCTGGCCCAGGACCGCTTCGGTCAGGACGATCTCGATCTGGCGACCGAGGCTGGCTTCCTCCGTATCGGCGTCGTCGAAATCCTCATCGCCGGACAGGTCATTGGAAATCACCAAATGCGGCACGCCTTGGCCCGCACCATCGGGGCGTCGGCTTTGCAGGAAAACGCCTGCCGGAATTCCGGGAGGTCGGCGACGATGCCGTTGACCCTGAATTTGGGCGGGGAGTGGGGGTCGGTCGCGGTGCGCAGGCGGATCGATTCCGGCCGCGTCACGCTGCACCAGGATTGGGCATAGCCGATGAAATAGCGCTGCGCGGGCGTGAAGCCGCCGATCTTGTCCATCGGTTTGCCCGCCAGGGTTTTCATCAGCGCGACATAGCCCAGCCGAACGCCGCCCAAGTCGGCGGCGTTCTCACCCAGGGTCAGTTTGCCGTTGATATGGATCTTGTCGACGGCGACGAAGCCCGAGAATTCATCGACCAGGCATTGCGCGCGCTTTTTGAAATGCGCAGCATCGTCCTTGGTCCACCAGTCCGCCAGATTGCCGTGGCCGTCATATTGCCGGCCCTCATCGTCGAAGGCGTGGCTCATCTCATGCCCGACGGTGCTGCCGCCGGTGGCGCCGTAATTGAACGCATCGTCATATTTCGCTGAGAAGAACGGCGGCTGCAGGATGCCGGCCGGCAGATTGATATCGTTCATCTGGGGGTCGTAATAGGCATTGACCGTCGGCGGCGTCATGTCCCACTCGCCGCGATCGACCGGCTTTCCGATCTTACCCAATTCGCGCTGCAGTTCGAATCCGCTGGCGCGCGACGTGTTGCCCAAGAGGTCGGTACGCGAAATAGTCAGCGCGCTGTAATCGCGCCATTTCGCGGGATAGCCCAGTTTCTTGGCCATCAGGCCGAGCTTCACCAGCGCCTTGGCGCGGGTTTCCGGGCTCATCCAGTCGACCGATTTCAGGTCGTCCTCATAGGCCCGGGTGATCGCCGCGACCAGCGCCTCGGTTCGCGCCTTGGCCTCCGGCGGATAAGCGTCGGCGACATAGGCGCGGCCCAGATCCTCGCCGATCGATCCGTCGACCAGTGAAACGCAGCGTTTCCAGCGCGGCTTGATCTCGGTCGCGCCGGTCAGGCGCTTGCCGTAGAACGCGAAGTTCTCGTCAACGAAAGCTTTCGACAGCCAGGGCGCGGCGTCGTTGATCGTATGCCATTTCAGATAGGTCTTAAGGTCGTCCAGGCTGGTGGCGGCCACAAGTTTGGCCTCCGTCCCGAAGAAATCCTTTTCCATCAGATCGAGCGACGGGACAGGCGGCGCGCCGACCGCCTGGAAATAGGCAGTCCAGTCAAAACCGGGAGTCAGCGTGTCCAGTTCGGCGCGCTTGACCATGTGATAGGTCTGCTGTGGGTCGCGCCGCGACACGCGATCCAGCGCGCCCTTGGCCAACCCGGTCTCGAATGCCAGGATCGTCTTGGCATGTTCCGCGGCCGCAGCCTCGCTTTCGCCCGCCAGGACCAGCATCTTGGCGACATGGGCCTGGTAATCCGCGCGCAGCTTCACGCTGTCGGCGTCGGTCTTCAGGTAATAATCCCGGTCGGGCAGGCCCATGCCACCCTGGTCGGCGATGGCGATCTCCGATTCCGCATTCTTTGCGTCCTGCCCCGCGCCGAAGCCGAACAGCACCTCCGTCCCGTCGCGGTGCAGTTCGCCGACCAGCGTCGCCAATTTCGCCTTGTCGGTCAGCGCGTCGATCTCGGCCAAGATCGGCTGCAAAGGTGCAATGCCCAATTTTTGGGCCGCGCCTTCGTCCATACAGGAGGCATAAAGATCGCCGATCTTCTGGGTTGCCGGCGTCGGCTGGGCTGCGGCTTTTTCCAGGATGACCCGCAGCTTGTCGCGATTTTCCAGCTGAAGCTTGGAATCCACGCCCCAGCCCGATTCATCCGCCGGGATGTGGTTGGCGTCGATCCAGCCGCCGCAGGCATAGCGAAAGAAATCGTTACAGGGGTCGGTCTTCTGATCCAGGAAGCTGTGGTCGATCGCCGGATCGTCCGTTGCATCGGCTGCGCGGGCAGGGGCGGCTGTCAAGCCAGGACAAACCAGTGCCAGGGCGAAGAGTGCGCCGCGCAACGGCGGAAATAGGATGGTCATGGTCGTCTTGCGCTCCGGCCTCGGTATCGAGTGCCCTTACTGTGCCGAAGCTTACGACGCTTGTCTCGCCTTTCATCGGGCGCTAAGCAGGCTTAAGCCTTGAGTTCAGGTCAATAAGGGGAATGCCATGCCGATTAAAGATGTGACGGGCCAGACGTTACAGCAGCTGATATCGCTCGACGGCCGGGTCGCGGTCGTGACCGGCGGGGCGCGTGGCATCGGCCTGGCGATTGCCCGCCGCATGGCGGAGGCCGGGGCCATCGTCCTGATCGGCGACGTCGACGAGTCGGGCGCGGTCACGGCGGCGGAAGAGATCGCGAAGGCATTCGGCCGGCATGCGCGCGGCGTCGCGCTGAACGTTCTGGATGAGGCCGCGATTGTCGCGCTTGCCGACCGGGCGGTGTCGGAATTCGGCAGACTGGATATCTGGGTCAACAACGCCGGCATCTTCCCCGGCAGCCCGACGGTCGATCTTCTGGCGGATGTCTGGGACAAGGTTCAGGAGGTCAATCTGCGTGGCACATTCCTCGGCTGCCGCGAGGCCGCGCGCCGGATGATCGCCCAGCATCCGAAGGGCGGCGTCATCGTCAATGTCGCATCGGTGTCCAGCTTCCGCGGCCGGCCCGGATTGGCCGCCTATGTCGCCTCCAAGGCCGGCGTTGTCGGCCTGACCAAGAGCCTCGGCGTCGAACTGGGCAAGCACGAAATCCGCGTGCTGGCCGTGGCGCCGACCGGTATCGCCACGCCCGGCATTCAAGAGCGCAAGGCGCAGTCGACCGGCGCCGAACTCGAACGGATCGAGGCGCTGGAGAAGTCGGTCGGCGCAGCCCTGCCGCTCGGCCGCCTCGGGGTCCCCGACGATATCGCCCGCGCCGTCCTGTTCTGCGCCAGCGACCTGTCGATGCTGATGACGGGTTCGACCGTGGCGGTCGATGCCGGCGCGCTGGCGAACTGACCGTTAGCCGCGTTGCGCCGGATCATAAAAGAATGTTTCGGTGGCAATCTTCTCGCCGCGCCAGGTTTGCCACGCGATCTCTTCCTGTTGCAGCTTGCCGCCGTTTTTAAAAGCGAAGGTGAAGCGCCAGCGGATCGCAACCTGGTCGCCGTCGATCAGCGGACCGGCCAGTAGTTCGGACGTAACCGTCTGGCTGCGGTCCATCATCGCGGACTCGTGCTTCATCAGCGCTTCCCGGCCCCCTTGGCGGGGCGGTGCCTGGTTTTCTTGCATCCACGCGTCGTCGTGATACCAGTCGCGGATGGCGCCGACATGGTCGCCGGAGACCACGTGGGCAATGAACGCGTCGACGGTGGCCCTGGCAGGCATGATCGCTACTCCAACTGGGATGTCTTCGGCGGACAGGCCGCGCCGTTCTCGCCCACCTGTCAGATCGTCTTCTCAGGGACGCGTAGCAAGGGGCAGTCGCCCGATCACAAACGATTGAGCAGCGATGAGCGCTTATGTCGGCAGCCCTGCCTTCGCTTTGGGCGCCTTCGTTTGGCAGCCGCTGCTGGTCGCCACGTCGGATGGCAATTAAGGCTATGCGCTAACCGTATGAGTGAATCGAGAAACATATGGAGATCCTATACGGTTAACTGAGCTTCCAGCATTCCCCTTTAGAGATCTCATGACCACCGTCAGTTCCGGCAAAACCATCAGCGGTCAAACCTTCGACAATTTCCGGTCGGCAATCATCTTATCGGGAGGCTCCGCCAGCGACACGACCGTCGGGAGCAATGGCTACATGGCGGTCTCGGGCGGTCATATCGACGGCACGCGGATCGTCAGCGGTGGTGGGGTAATCGTCGAGAGTTCCGGTGGGTTGGCGACCAACACCGTGATATCGGCCTCCGGCCCGTCCAGCGTTAGCAGCGGTGGCGTGCAAAACGCATTCATGAATGTCGGTGACGGAGGGCGTGCCAGGAACACAAGTGTGGGTTCCGGCGGAAACCTGTACGTCCTTTCCGGCGGCACTGTTGTCGACGCGACTGTGAACCGAGGGGGGGCTGTCTATATCGATTCGACCGGATCCGTGAGCAGAGCGCACGTCGATGGTGGACGGCTGTACGTCCTGTCGACCGGGCGAACCAGGGCGGTGACGCTGATCAGCGGCGGCGAGCAGTTCGTCTCCAACCACGGCGTCGCCGTCGGCACGGTCCTGTTCGATCGCGGGAACCTCCAGGTCGGCAGCAACGGCCGAGCGGTCGATGCTCTGGTCAGTCCCGGCGGCGTCCTCCATGTCCATGCCGGCGGTTTGGCCAGCAGTTCCACGGTTCTCTATGGCGGCACGGAGACCATCTCGGCGGGCAGGTCGGTCGACGCGGTCGTATCGAACGGCGGAATACAATCCGTCGCTCGTCGCGGCACAACTTCCGGTGCAATTTTGCTTTCAGGGGCCATGCAGACCGTCAATTCGGGCGGCACGGCCATATCCGCTCATCTCTCCGGCGGGGTGCAGTTCGTCTATTCCGGCGGCCGCGCGACAGGGACGCAGGTGCTTTCGGGCGCCTTCCAGGTGTTGGGGGCGGACACTCAAGGCGACCGCACCTGGGTCGGGACCGGCGGTGAGCAGATCGTCTACGGCGATGCCCTTGCAAAAAGCACGATACTCGCCGGCGGCACCGAGATCGTATCGTATGGCGGCTCGTCGATCGGCACAGTGGTCGGCCGCGGCGGTGTCGATCAAGTGTCGGGCGGTCACGCGACGGGGACTGTCGTCAGGAGCGGCGGCCACGAGGCGGTCTTTTCGGGCGGCGTCTCGCTGAGCGCGACAGTCTCGAAAGGCGGCGTCGAATATGTCCATAGCGGCGGGACGGTGAGCCGCGCCGTGATTCTGACCGGCGGGATGTTGGTCTATGCCGGCGGCAGCGCAATCGGCACGACGGTCAGCGCCGGAGGCCGCCTGGGCATTTCCGACAAAGTTACGGTGAAGGGTGTAAGGGTCGGTTCCGGGGCGACGTTGATCGTTTCCTCCGGCGCGACAGCTTCAACCGTCACGATCAACCGGGGTGCGGTTCTACGGCTCGCAAGCGGCGGTGTGGCGTCCGCCGCCGATATTCGGCCTGGCGGCACGGTCAGGTTCGCCGGTGGGACGGCGCCTGGCCTCAAAGCCGTCAGCGGCGCGGTCGAGCAGGTGCTTTCGGGTGCAACCGTCAGCCGTCTCAAGGTCGGGACCGGGGTCAAGCTGATTGTCTCTTCCGGCGGCGCCGCCCGCGCAACGACGCTTGCCGGCGGAACAGAAATCGTGTCGGCGGGTGGCGTGGTCGCCGGCACCACCATCTTCGGCGCCAATGCGAAACTGGAGGTTTCGGCGAAAAACGGTACGCAGCTCACCGTCTCAGGATTTCGTGCGACGGACACTCTGGTTTTGACGAATTTCAAGTTTGGCGCGGCGGAGAAGCTATCCTTCGTCGGCAATAAGGCCCGGACGCGGGGCACCCTCACGATTACCGATGGCGCGATGAAGTCTAGTGTCACGCTGTTCGGCCAATATGTCGCCGCAGGCTTTCACTTGGCCGCCGCAGGTGCGGGCACCGCGATCACATACGCAGCGCCAACCAGCGCGCATCAATTGATCGTGGCTCACCGATAGTAATAAACGCTTCGTCCGCTCTTAGACGGCATTAACGAACGTCGCCAGCGATGACCTTCGGCCGGAAGCGCGGGGCGCTCGGCACGCGCAGCAGGAAGAGTGTCCTGACCATCAGCCCGAGCAGCAAGATGGCATTGGCCTGGTGCAGCGCGCCTAGCCAGACCGGCACTTGATGAAGCACAGTCTCGATGCCCAGCGTGATCTGCAATGCGACGATCACGAACAGGGCGGTCGCCAGTTTGCCCAGTTCCGGGGCGATGCCCTTGCCGCGCAGGCGCAGCGCCAGCGCCAGGATGATCAAGCCGGTGGCCATCGCCAGCATGCGATGGACGAACTGCACCGATCCAGGGTTCTCGACGAAGTTCGACCACCAGGGATGCATGCCGAGCAAGTCCGGGGGCGCGATGCCGCCGCCCATCAGCGGGAAGGTGTTATAGACCAATCCGCCGCGCAGCCCGGCGGTGAAGGCGCCCCATACCATGGTGATCGCCAGCATTGTCAGCCCAAGGATGGCGTGCTTGCGCAGCGTCCTCAGCTCGCCAACCGGCGTCAGCAAGGTGGCGCGCGGGCGTGACACGAAGAACGCCGTCCACAGGGTCAGCGAATAGATTGTCAGGTCCATCGAAAGATGCGCCGCCAGCCGGTAGTGGCTGACCGACGGCCGGTCGACCAGGCCGCTCGCCACCATCGCCCAGCCCAGCAAGCCTTGCAGCCCGCCCAGGATGAACAGTCCCACCAGATAAGGCACCAACCGGCGCGGCAGTTGGCGCAAAGCCAGGAAGACCAGGAATGGGACCGCGAAGGCGACGCCGATCAACTGCGCGATCAGCCGATGCGTCCATTCCCACCAGAAGATGCCCTGATATTCCGCCAGGGTCATGCCGTGATTGACTTGAAGATATTGCGGCGACAGCTTGTACAGGCCGAAGGCGTGATCCCACCCGGCGGCAGTCATTGGCGGGATGTCCTGCAGCAGCGGCTTCCATTCGACCATCGACAGGCCGGATTCGGTCAGCCGGGTGATCGCCCCGACGACCGCGATGGCGAAGCACATCGCGGCAATGGTGAGCAGCCAGACGCGCACGCCGCGCGAGGCGGTGGCTGTTGCGGCGCCCGGCAACACATGCAGGTCCGGCGCGGGACGGACGAATTGGGACTGGGACATGCGCTATAATTATGCCTGCCGCCCCGGTCGGTCAAAGTATGGCGCGCAATTTATTGCAGGCGGAACTCCGCTCCGGTAAAGGCGACCTCCGCGGCGCTGACGATGCCACGGCTGGCGAGGATCACCGAGTGCAGCTTGCCTTCGATCTGGCGGGTCCAGAAATCGAGGAACTTGTGGAGTTCTGGATAGCGTGGGGCAATGTCGTATTCCTGCCAGATGAAGCTCTGCAGCAGGGCCGGGTGATCCGGCATGTGGTAGAGGATTTCCGCGGTGGTCAGCCGGTAGTCGTTGAGTTGCAGCTTTAGATTGGCCATAAGCATCCCTCGCTGTGCGTGGGCCTTGGCCGACTCAGCCGGCCTGCCCCGACAGACGAATGGGAGAACAAAACCGCCGGGGCCACAATTAATATTGTGCGCCGCAGCAAATTTCGGCAGCCAGCCACATCGAGTGCTGACGAACGAGAATCCGCGAATTTTTGTTCCGCCGGCCCTTGAAGGCGGCCACCCCCATCCGTAAGTAGCTGGCACTCATCGACCGGGAGTGCTAACAACCGCGCGTCCGGGCTTGAGCCCTGTATTTATCTGTCGGAGACAATCAATGAAATTTCGTCCGCTGCACGATCGTGTGCTGGTTCGGCGTATCGAAGCTGAGGAAAAGACCAAGGGCGGGATCATCATCCCCGATACCGTCAAGGAAAAGCCGATCGAAGGCGAAGTGATCGCCGTCGGTTCGGGCACGCGCGACGAGCAGGGCAAGGTCCATGCTCTCGATGTGAAGGCGGGTGACCGCATCCTGTTCGGCAAGTGGTCCGGCACCGAGGTGAAGATCGACGGCGAAGACCTGCTGGTCATGAAGGAAAGCGACATCATGGGCGTAGTCGGCTGATTTAGCCGGACAGCTCTTTCGAAATTCAATTAGACAAGGATCAATCACATGGCAGCCAAAGACGTAAAGTTCAGCGTCGACGCCCGCTCGCGCATGCTGCGTGGCGTGGACATTCTCGCCGACGCGGTCAAGGTGACGCTGGGCCCCAAGGGTCGTAACGTCGTCATCGACAAGTCGTTCGGCGCACCGCGCATCACCAAGGACGGCGTCACCGTCGCCAAGGAAATCGAACTGGCCGACAAGTTCGAGAACATGGGCGCACAGATGGTGCGTGAAGTCGCTTCCAAGACCAACGACCTGGCCGGCGACGGCACCACCACCGGCACCGTTCTGGCCCAGGCCATCGTCCGTGAAGGCGTGAAGGCGGTTGCCGCCGGCATGAACCCGATGGACCTGAAGCGCGGTATCGACCTGGCGGTCGCGGCTGTCGTCGAAGACATCAAGTCGCGTTCGAAGAAGGTTTCGACCAACGACGAAATCGCCCAGGTCGGCACCATCTCGGCCAACGGCGACACCGAAGTCGGCCAGATGCTTGCCCGCGCCATGGAGCGGGTCGGCAACGAAGGCGTGATCACGATCGAAGAGGCGAAGAGCCTTGAGACGGAACTCGACGTCGTCGAAGGCATGCAGTTCGATCGCGGCTATCTCTCGCCGTACTTCATCACCAACGCCGAGAAGATGATCGCCGAGCTGGAGAACCCCTACATCCTTCTTCACGAGAAGAAGCTGTCGGGCCTGCAGCCGATGCTGCCGCTGCTCGAGGCTGTCGTGCAGTCGGGCCGTCCGTTGATCATCATCGCGGAAGACATCGAAGGCGAGGCTCTGGCCACGCTGGTCGTCAACAAGCTGCGCGGCGGCCTTAAGGTCGCGGCCGTGAAGGCTCCGGGCTTCGGCGATCGTCGCAAGGCCATGCTGGAAGACATCGCCGTCCTGACCGGCGGCCAGGTCATCAGCGAAGATCTGGGCATCAAGCTTGAGAACGTGACCGTCGACTATCTCGGCACCGCCAAGAAGGTGCGGCTGACGAAGGACGACACCACGATCATCGACGGCTCGGGCGCCAAGGCCGACATCGAGGCCCGCACCGCGCAAATCCGCGCGCAGATCGAAGAGACCACGTCGGACTACGACAAGGAAAAGCTGCAGGAACGTTTGGCCAAGCTGGCCGGCGGCGTTGCGGTTATCCGCGTCGGCGGCGCGACCGAAATCGAGGTGAAGGAACGCAAGGACCGCGTCGAAGACGCGATGCATGCGACCCGCGCCGCGGTTGAGGAAGGCATCGTCGCCGGCGGTGGCGTGGCTCTGCTCTATGGCCAGAAGGCGCTGCTCAACCTGAAGCCCACCAACGACGATCAGCGCCGCGGCGTCGATATCGTTCGTCTGGCGCTGACGGCTCCGGTTCGCCAGATCGCCGAGAACGCCGGCATCGACGGCTCCGTCGTCGTTGGCAAGCTGCAGGAATCGACCGACACCAACTATGGTTACGATGCCCAGAAAAACGAGTTCACCGACATGGTGAAGTCGGGCATCATCGACCCGGTGAAGGTTGTCCGCTCCGCGCTGCAGTTCGCCGCGTCGGTTGCCGGCCTGCTGGTCACGACCGAGGCGATGGTCGCCGAGCGTCCCGCGCCGAAGGCCCCGCAGATGCAAGGCGGTGGCGGCATGGGCGGTATGGGCGACATGGACTTCTAAGGTCCGGTCAACCAACCGACCATACGAAACGCGAAGGCCGGAGGGGCAACCCTCCGGCCTTTTGCTTTTCGGTGTCACGACGTAGAAAGCCTTATACGGAAACAAAAATCTATTTGGGGTAAGACATGTCCGGACCGGGTGGGTTTTCGGTTGAGCGGCTGGGGCGGCTGACCACGGCAATGCAGTCCTATGTCGACAGCGGCGCGGTCGCGGGCGTGACCACGCTGGTCCACCGGCATGGCGAGACGGTCCATTCGGACGTGCTGGGCTGGCAGGACGAGGAAGCGAAAATCCCCATGCGGCGCGATACGCTGTGCCGCATCGCCTCGATGACCAAGCCGATCGTCAGCGTTGCCGCCTTGATGCTGGTTGAGGAGGGCAAGCTGCGCCTGGGCGAACCGGTCGATAAATTCCTGCCGGAACTGGCCAACCGTAAAGTGCTGCGTACGCCGGGCGGGGTGCTCGACGACGTTTACGACGCGCCGCGCGCGATCACGCTGAAGGACCTGCTGCTGCACCGGTCGGGCATCGCCTATCCGTTGACGGCCGAAGGGCCGATGGCGAAGCAGATGTTCGATTTCAATGCGCTGGTGTTGCCCGGCGACATGACGATGGACGCCTGGATAGCGCGGCTGGGGCAGTTGCCGCTGGTCTATGAGCCGGGCGCGCGTTGGCATTACGGTTTCTCGACCGATGTTCTGGGCGTGCTGATCCAGCGCGCGTCGGGCGTGTCGTTCCCGGACTATCTGCGCACGCGCATCTTCGAGCCGCTGGGCATGACGGATTCGTTTTTTTGGGTGCCGGAGGCCAAGCGTGATCGCTTCGGCCCTGCCTATACGCCCGATCCCAAGACCGGCAAGCGCGTGGTGCAGGACCATCCCGGCAACAGCCGCTGGTTCAATCCCAGCAGTTTCCCATCCGGCGGGGCCGGCCTGGTTTCGACCGCCGACGATTATCTGAAATTCGCGCGGGTTATCCTCGGCGGCGGCAAAGACAGGAAAAATGGTGTGCGGCTGCTGTCGCGCCCGATGTTCGATCTGATGGCGACCGACCACCTGACCGCGGCTGAACGGGCGACGCCGTTCCTCGGCATGTCGTTCTGGCATGCGATGGGTTTCGGGCTGGGCCTGTCGATCGCCGACAACCCGATCCGGCAGGATTGGCTGGGTTCATCCGGCCGGTTGGGCTGGCCCGGCGCCTATGGCACCTGGTGGGTGGCCGATCCGAAGGAAGACCTGATCGCGCTGATGATGATCCAGTTGTATTTCGGCGCCGGCGGCAACATGCGGACCGATTGCGAAACCGCGATCTACCAGGCGATCGACGACTGATTCCTGGCGACGATTAGACGCGTGCCGCCTTCTCTGCTTTCTTTGCGATCAGCAGGTTGATCTCGCGGATCGCGGCAGACAGTAGCGGTTCGTGCGCCACCGGGTGAACGACGGTCGGCGCAGACGCGAACAGGTTGTCGCTGGTCGGCTGGGGCAACGGATCCATCGCGGTCTTTTCGACTAGTGCATGGGTTTCGATCGCCGTCGCGGCGTGCTTGGCTCCGCTCATCAGGATGAACGCGTCAACCAACGCCAACGCGATGATGAGGATAATTCCAATCCGTCCCGGCACCGACATACCGACCTCCAATGCCCTGCGTGAGTCGCGAGCTGCTTTGTCCCTGCCCGCAGTCAAACCGACAATCGTGGCGAAATAGAGACGATGTTGGTACGGAGACGGCCCGCGCGATCCTGCGGTCGGGCTCAGGCGCGGATATGGAAGCCTTGGCCGGGCTCTTCCGCCGCCGGCAGTTCGATCACGTCGGTGACGACCGCCAAGCTGGGGCCGCTTCGGCAGGCGGCGACGGCGGAACGCACGGCATCGGGGTCGCCTGCCAGCACCGCCTCGACGCCGCCGTCCTCACGATTGCGGATCCAGCCGTCAAGGCTGCGATTGGCGGCCTCGCGTACCGCCCAGGCACGGAAGCTGACGCCCTGGACCTTTCCGCGGATGATTAGATGTGTGACGTGGCGCATGAGGCCTCCAAGGTTACGAGGCGCCCGGAGCAACCGTCATGCAGTGGGCGATCATTTTGCACGCCTTCTTCGCCTCGCCGGCATCGAGGCCAGCCAAGCGGGCGCGATAGAGTGTCTTGTGTTTCTGGGTCAGCGGCGAAACGACGGCCTTTGCGTGCTTCAACAGATCAGGAGCCTTCTTGACCGCTTGCTTGATCGCCTGTTCGGCGGCCTGCCGCGTTGCATAGGCGCCGGCCTGTATGCTCCAGCTCGCGGGCTCCGCTTTGTCGCCGTGCTTGGCGGCGGAGGGGCGGGTGGGGCTCGCCATCGCCAGCTTTTGTGGGGCGGCCTTGTGCGTCCGCGATGCCCGGGCCTGCGGCGTCTCTTCATCCGGACCCTCGGCGTCGCCTTGTCCGTTGATCGCGGCCAGCGCGCCGATCGTGGTCGGCCGCCGCGCATTGACGCGGATGCCGGAAGATTTTGTCTGCCGCGGCATTGCGACGCCGTCGGCGGATTCGGCGACCGCGGCCGGCAAAGTCGGTGGCGCCTGTGTCTGGAGCGCCAAAGTTGGGGCCGGGCCCGCGCCCGCCGGATCAACCTGGGATATGGGTTTGGGATCCGCCACGCTGGGCGTTGCGGCTTGCGCCGGCCCGCTGCCGTCGGCGACCAGTTCGCTCGGCTTGTGGCCCGGTACCGGCGGCGGCAGCGCCGTGGTCATGGCGACACCGCCGCCTTTTTGGAACCCTTCGTCCAGCAGGTTGGCCATATAGTCGTCGCGCTGTAACGCGCTGGTGCCGCCGAACACAACGCCGATCAGCCGGCGTCCGCCGTGCACCGCGGAGGCGGCGAGGTTGAAGCCCGAAGCGTTGGTGAGGCCGGTCTTCAGCCCGTCCATGCCGGGATATCGGCTCATCAGGTGGTTGTGGTTGGCGTGCGGGATGCCGTTATAGGTGAACTCGCGCACTGAGAAATAATGGTAATATTGCGGGAAATGCCGGATCAGCGCCCGGCACAGGATCGCCATGTCGCGCGCGGTCGAAATCTGCGCCGGGTCGGGCAGGCCGTTGGAGTTGCGGAAATTGGTGTTGACCATGCCCAGCTGATGCGCCTTTCGGGTCATCAGCTGTCCGAACCGGTCCTCCGAACCGCCCAACCCTTCGGCCAGAACGACGGCGGAATCGTTCGCCGACAGCGTGACCAGCGACAGGATCGCGTCCTCGACGCGAATCGACTGGCCGGCAACGAGATTGAGTTTCGTCGGCGACATGGATTCCGCATGTGCCGACACCGGCAGGTTGCGCTGCAGCGAAAGCTTGCCGGATTCCAGCGCCTCGAATGTCAGATACAGCGTCATCAGCTTGCTCATCGACGCTGGATGCAAAAGCCGGTCGGCATTCATCTGGCTGACGACCGTGTCGCTGTTGGCATCGACCACGATTGCCGCGTCGATCGCCAGCGCGGGGCGGGCGGACAGCAGGCTCGCAGTAAAAAAAGCGCACAAGAGCAATACGCTGAAGCGTTTTGTCCGTGGCCGCGCGTTGCGTGGCGCGGGATGGATGATCCCGATTCTCATGCGCACCCTGTGCGAACCCCCGTCAAAAAAATGCAGCGAATCATCGTTACGAGTCGGCGATTCGCGTGTCCAGCGAAAAGTTACACGAATTGAACGCGATGCGCGTCGTCTTGACAACGCAAACTCCAAACCCCATAAATTATGCTGCGCTGCAACATAATCCAGTTTTGGAGTGTTCGGCCATCGCATCAACCTTCCAAAGGAGAGCGTAATGACCACTGTGAAATCCAAAACTACGGAAAAAGTTCACGCTGCGACCGCGGCTGCCGTCGACACGGCGAAGGATCAATTCGCCAAGGCGGCGGAGAGCCAGTTCAGGGCGGCCGACGAAGTTGCCGCTTTCGGCAAGTCCAATCTCGACGCTTTCGTGCAGGCCGGTTCGATCTTCTTTCACGGCTTTGAGGAATTGACCCGCAGTTTCGTCGGCATGACGCAGGCGCAGGTCGAAACCGGCATGTCGGCCGCCAAGGCGATGATCGGCGCGAAGACCCTGGCCGAGCTGACCGACTTGCAGAACAGTTTCAGCAAGACCGCCTTCGATAGCGCCGTTTCCGAGGCGACCCACATCTCCGAACTGGCGATCAAGATCGCCAACGAGGCGATCGAGCCGATCAGCGCCCGCGTAACCGCGACGATGGAGCAGATATCCAAGCCGAGCTTCGCCGCGTTCTAAGGCGTCTACCCCCCGTCCATGCGACGCCCGGCTTAGATAGGCCGGGCGTTTTGCTGTCCGGCGCCAACCCTATCGTGCTCTGGCGAAAATTGTCTTTCCTTGCTAGTGATTACCAACAGAATAAGTCGGGTAAGGGAGTGGTCGATGATTCGTGGCCTTTTAGTCGCCGCCAGCGTGGCGCTCGTTTCAATGGCGTCGACGGCGCGGGCTGAGGACGATCTATGGCGCTCCCAGCTTGAAGTCGGCATGTTCGACGTCTTCCATAAAGCCAATTCAGCATCCTTCGATCTCCAGTTGCGGCCGGGCTGGCGCCTGTGGGATTTCGGCGTCATGGCCGGCGGCATGGTGACGACCAAGGGTGCCCTGATGGGCTATGGCGGCTTCACCTTCGACCTGCCGGTGACCGATAACTTCTTCATCGTAGCGGACGCCTCCGCCGGCTATTACAGCCATGGCGACGACAAGGTCCTGTCCTTCGGCTCGACCGCCGAATTCCGCACCGGCGTCGGCGTCGCCTACCAGTTCGACAATGCCTGGCGTCTGGGCGCGGACATCCACCATATTTCCAACGCCGGCCTGGACAAGAAGAATCCTGGCGTGGAAATCGCGGCGATCACCCTGTCGATCCCGCTGTTCGGTAAGCCGGAGCCGGTGGCCGAAGTTGCCCCACCGCCGGCACCGCCGCCGGCAACGCCCGCGCAGGCCGCACCGCTGAACTATCTCGTGTTCTTCAACTTCAACAGGTCAGACCTGACATCGGACGCACAGGCGATCATCAAGACCGCCGCCGACAACGCTGCGAAGTCAGCCCCGACCAAGCTGACCGTCACCGGCCACACCGATACGGTCGGATCCGACTCCTATAATATGCGCCTGTCGATGCGCCGCGCCGTGTCGGTGCAGAACGAACTGGTCCATGACGGCGTCCCCGCCGGGGAAATCGCCATCTTCGCCAAGGGCAAGCGGGATCTGCTGGTCCCGACCGCCGACGGCGTGAAGGAGCCGCAAAACCGCCGTGTACAAATCGTTTTCGAATAAAGTTATTGCTCCGGAACTCTTCAGGGAAATCTTCGGTACGGCCGCCGACGGCATGTTGGCGGCCGTATTTTTTTGCGCGGAACCGGCAGTTTTTTGTCCGGAACGGAATCGGCTTTTCCGGCCTTTGAACCTGTGCAGGGAAGGGCCATATTAGATGAACGTAACCACCCCAACAGACCGGCCAATGATGGCTGGAGCATTCCGGAACGATGGCGGACACTAACAGGCACGACGACGACGGTCCGGTCATCGGCGCGGTCACCAAGACCCGCGTCGAGACCAAAAAACCGTCAATGTATAAGGTTTTGATGCTGAACGACGACTACACCCCAATGGAGTTCGTCGTGCATGTGCTGGAGCGTTTCTTTCGCAAGAATCGCGAGGAATCGACCCAGATCATGCTGCACATCCACCGCAGAGGTGTCGGGCTCTGCGGCGTTTTCACTTATGAAGTGGCCGAGACCAAGGTCACGCAGGTGATGGACTTTGCGCGCCAACACCAACATCCTCTTCAATGCACCCTGGAGAAAGACTGAGGCACCCATGCTCTCGCCAAATCTCGAGCAAACACTCCGTCAGGCCCTCGCACAGGCGAATAGCCGCAGACACGAGTACGCCACGCTCGAGCATCTTCTGCTTGCGCTGACCGAAGACCAGGACGCCGTGGCCGTGATGCGGGCCTGCGGCGTGGACATCGCGAAGCTTCGGAGAGATGTCACCGAGTATATCGACGCCGAACTGGCCAATCTGTCGGTCACCCGCCCCGACGACGCCAAGCCGACCGCCGGCTTTCAGCGCGTTCTGCAGCGCGCCGCCATTCACGTGCAGTCGTCCGGGCGCGAGGAAGTGACCGGCGCCAATGTGCTGATCGCCCTCTTCTCGGAGCGGGAGAGCCATGCCGTCTATTTCCTGCAGGCGCAGGAGATGACGCGGTTTGACGCGGTCAATTTCGTTTCGCACGGGATCGCCAAGATTCCGGCCCATTCCGAGGCCAAACGGATCAGCGGCGCGGACAGCGACGCCCAGGCGGAAAAGGTCGTGAAGAAGGGGACCGAGGCGCTCGACGCCTATTGTGTCAACCTGAATCGCAAGGCGACGTCGGGCAAGATCGATCCGCTGATCGGGCGCGAGCTTGAAATCGAGCGCACCATTCAGATCCTGTGCCGCCGCTCGAAGAACAACCCGCTTTATGTCGGCGATCCGGGTGTCGGCAAGACCGCCATCGCCGAAGGCCTGGCGCGCCGCATCATCCATAAGGAGGTGCCGGAGGTTCTGAACGACGCGACGATCTATGCGCTGGACATGGGCTCGCTGCTCGCCGGGACGCGGTATCGCGGCGACTTCGAGGAACGGCTGAAGGCGGTGATCAACGAGATCGAGCAGATGCCGGGCGCGATTCTGTTCATTGACGAGATACACACCATCATCGGCGCCGGCGCGACGTCGGGCGGCGCGATGGACGCGTCGAACCTGCTGAAGCCGGCGCTGGCCAGCGGCACGCTGCGCTGCATCGGCTCGACGACCTATAAGGAATATCGCAGCTATTTCGAGAAGGACCGGGCGCTGGTCCGCCGCTTCCAGAAGATCGACGTCAACGAGCCATCGGTCGAGGATTCGATCAAGATACTGATGGGGATCAAACCCTATTACGAGAAGCATCACCGCATCCGCTACACCAACGACGCGATCAAGTCGGCGGTCGAACTGTCGGCGCGTTACATCAACGACCGCAAGCTGCCGGACAAGGCGATCGACATCATCGACGAGGTCGGTGCGGCGCAGATGCTGTTGCCCGAACACCGCCGCCGCAAGACGATCGGTGTTAAGGAGGTTGAAGCGGTGGTCGCCAAGATTGCCCGCATCCCCCCCAAAAGCGTCAGCCGCGACGACAAGGAGGTGCTGAAACACCTGGAGACGACGCTGAAGACGATGGTGTTCGGTCAGGACCAGGCGATCGATGCCCTGACCAGCGCGATCAAGCTGGCCCGCGCCGGCCTGCGCGATGCGGAAAAGCCGATCGGCTCGTACCTGTTCTCGGGCCCCACCGGCGTCGGCAAGACCGAGGTTGCGCGCCAGCTCTCGCGCGCTCTGGGGATCGAGCTGACCCGGTTCGACATGTCCGAATATATGGAACGCCACACGATCAGCCGCCTGATCGGCGCCCCGCCGGGCTATGTCGGGTTCGACCAGGGTGGGTTGCTGACCGATTCCGTCGACCAGCATCCGCACCAGGTGCTGCTGCTCGACGAAATCGAGAAGGCCCATCCGGACCTCTACAACATCCTGCTGCAGGTCATGGATTACGGGAAACTGACCGACCATAACGGCAAGGTCGTCGATTTCCGCAACGTCATCCTGATCATGACGACCAATGCCGGCGCCGCCGACATGGCGAAGGAGGCCATCGGCTTCCAACGGGTCGGGCGCGAGGGCGAGGACGAAGAGGCGATCAACCGGATGTTCACGCCGGAGTTCCGCAACCGCCTGGATGCGATCATTCCGTTCAACGCGCTGTCGAACGACGTTATCCAACGGGTGGTCGACAAGTTCGTCATCGAACTGGAAGGCCAGTTGGCCGACCGTGGCGTGATGATCGAGCTGACCGATGCCGCGCGGGCATGGCTCGGCAAGAAAGGCTACGACCCGAAGATGGGTGCCCGGCCTTTGGCCCGGACGATCCAGGAATTCGTCAAGAAGCCGCTGGCGGAAGAACTGCTGTTCGGCCGCTTGTCCAAGGGCGGTCTGGTGCGCCTCGACGTCAAGGACGACAAGATCGTCTTCGACTATCCGGGCGGCCAACCCCCGGTCCCGCCGGTCGAAACGAAAGAGCCCGAACTCGTCGAATAAAACATTAAAACCCCCGCCCAACCGGCGGGGGTTTTTTGTAGGATGGGTAGAGCGAAGCGAAACCCACCGATCAAACTTTAACGCCAAGATCGCCAAGACGCTAAGGCGCCAAGGAAACCAAAATATCTGTGTGAATCTGTCTCATCTGTGGCTGGATTTAATTAGCCACAGATGACACAGATTAAAGCCCGGACCCTCTTGGCGGCCTTGGCGTCTTGGCGGTTAAATTCTTGAACTCGATGGGTTTCGCTGCGCTCTACCCATCCTACGAAATCCTTCATAGACTACCCGCCTAAACAAAGGGGCGGGAAGATGGCGGATTTCGTTTTGGTGCATGGCGGGCTGCATGGCGCCTCCTGCTGGGATTTGCTGCGGCCTGAACTGGAAAAGCGCGGCCATCGCACCTTGGCCATGGACCTGCCGATCGACCAGGCAGGCGTTTACATGGACGGCTATGCTGAGGCCGCGCTGGACGCCATCGAGGGCAAGGTCGCGGACGATGCCTTCCTGGTCGGCCACTCGATGGGCGGCATGGTTATCCCGCGCATGCTGGCCAGGCGACCCAAAGCACGCCTGATTTTCCTGTGCGCCGGTTTCGCCCACACGACAGAGGAGGAGCGGCTGGAAGGTATGGCCGCGACGACAGGTGATTTCTTCGGCTGGTTGATTGCGGACGAACAGGGCCGGGTGGGCATGTCGCGAGAAAATGCGATCGCCGCATTCTACCAGGATGTGAAGCCGGCCATCGCCGACATGGCCGTATCGACATTGCGGCCGCAATGGCACGAGGCGTTTTCCAAGGTCGGCCCGGTGGCGCCCTATGCCGATAGTGTCGCTCAGGTGATCTACACGCTGGAGGATCGGATCATCGATCCGGAACGACATCGCAAGATGTCGGAGGCGCGTTTCGGCATCACGCCGGTGGCGCTGCCCGGTGGACATTCCCCGTTCTTGTCACACCCGGCGCGGCTGGCTGAGGTCCTGAGCGCTGTCGCGGCCTAACGCCCGAAGATATCCTTCAGGAAACTCGACGCCACAGCCCCCGCGACACCGCCGGTGGCGGCGGACGAGGTTTCGTCGGCGCCGATATAGGGCGCGACCGCGTGGGCCAGGCCCGGCACGGTCATGCTCTGCAGCCAGATTTTGCCCGGGCCGGTTAGGCGGCCGATGAACAGCCCGTCGCCGCCGAAGAATACGTTGCGGATGCCGCGCATGAAGGTGACGTCGAAATTCACGGTGTCGTGGAACATGCCGATATGGCCGGGATGCACCATCAGCGACTGCCCGGCCGGCAGGTCGTATTCCACGCACTCGCCACCCAGCTCGACGAAGGCGGTGCAGGGGCCGGTCAGCCTTTGCAAGATAAAGCCGTTGCCGCCGAACATGCCGGCGCCCAATCCGCGCTGAAACCCGATCGACAGCTGCACGCCCTCGGTGGCGCAAAGAAACCCGTGCTTGTGGATCATATAGCTGTGGCCGGGCTCGACCTTCACCTCATGGATTGTCCCCGGCACCTTGGCGGCGAAGGCCACCATGCCCGCGCTGCCTGCCGCCATATATTCGGTCATGAACAGGCCGCCGCCCGACATCGCGCGGCCCAGCACGCTGAACAGTCCGCGCGCGCCCGCTGTCTGGGTGGTGGTGTGAAGCTGGATGTTCTCGGTCATCCAGGAGAACTCGCCGGGTTCGGCGATGATCTTCTCGCCCGGCTCAAGCTGCATCTGAAGAACGGGCATCGTCGTGCCGGAAATCGTGTGCTTCATCGCTTATCCTCCGAATTGATAACCCGAAAGTGTCGATCCCATCATGTTGTCCGAATAGGTGCGTTTGCCGATATCGCTGCCCGCCGCGCCGGCCGCGACCATCAGGGGGATCAGATGCTCCTCGCGCGGATGGGCGTCGCGCGCCGCCGGGGCCGACATCCACTGTGCCAACTTCTGGTCACGCTGCACCGGATCGGGATCGGTCACGGCATTGCTCAGCCAGGCATCGAAAATGCCGGATGCGGTGGGCGGCAGGCCGAGGCGATAGGCGTCCATATTGTGATAGCTCATGCCGCTGCCGACGATCAGCACGTTGCGGTCGCGTAAGGCAGCCAGGGCCTTGCCGGCGGCGATATGCTCGGCGGGATCAAGCCCGACCTTCAGCGACATTTCGACGATCGGGATATCCGCATCGGGATAGACCAGCTTGAACGGGATGAAGACGCCGTGATCATGTCCGCGCACCGGATCGACCTTCGCGGCGATGCCCGCCTCGGCCAGCAACGCTACGACATCGCGCGCCAAGTCCGGCGCACCCGGCGCGTCATATCGCAGGCGATAGGTGTGTTCCGGAAAGCCGTAATAATCATAGATCAACGAAGGCTGGGCGGCGCCGGTCACGGTGAAGACCGGCTCCTCCCAATGGGCGGAGATGACCAGGATCGCATCAGGCTTGGTCGGCACGGCCTTGCTCATAGTCCTCAGCCAGTTGCCCATGCGGTCCCACAGACCTGCCGGCTGCCAGTCCATGAAGAAGCACGGGCCGCCGCCATGGGGGATGAAGAAGGTGGGTGTGCGCTCGCTCACTGGTCGGTCCTATTGCCCTGGCGGAACGGCGAATGCTCGGCCAGCATTTCCATGTGCCGCTCCATCGCAGCGCGCTCCTGATCCAGGAACTGGTCGATGGCGTTGCGCAGTCCGGGGTGGCGGATCCAGTGCGCGCTTTCCATCGCGACCGGCAGATATCCGCGTTGGATCTTATGCTCGCCCTGCGCCCCGGCCTCGACCCGGTTCAGACCGTGGGCGATGGCGAAGTCGATGGCCTGGTAATAGCAGGTCTCGAAATGCAGAAACGGGAAGTCCCGGGCGCAGCCCCAGTTCCGGCCATAGAGCGCGTCCGATCCCAGCAGGTTCAATGCCCCCGCCACCCATTTGCCGTTATGGCGCGCCAGGATCAGGACGATCTTGTCGGCCATGGTTTCGCCGATACGCTGGAAGAAGTCTTGGGTCAGGTATGGCGTGCCCCATTTGCGGTCCGACGTGTCGATGTAAAAGCGATAGAACACGTCCCAATGTTCGGGTTTCAAGTCGCCGCCGGTCAACGTCACCATCTCGATTCCGGCGTCGGCGACCTGGCGGCGTTCCTTGCGGATGTCCTTGCGCTTGCGTGACGACAAGGCGCCCAGGAAGTCGTCGAAGCTGCCGTAACCGTCGTTTTTCCAGTGATACTGGCAGCCGGTGCGAATCAGCCATCCGGCATCCTCGAACGCCGCGCGGTCCTCCGCCTGCAGGAAGGTCGCGTGGACGGAGGACAGATTGCGATTGTCCGCGATCGTGGTCAGCCCTTCGATCAGCGCACCGCGCAGCGCGGCCTCGTTTTCCCCGGGTGCGACCAGCAGGCGCGGGCCGGTGGCAGGGGTGAAGGGAACCGATACCTGCAGCTTGGGATAATACCGTCCGCCGACGCGTTCGATCGCCTGGGCCCATCCATGGTCGAAGACATATTCGCCGTAAGAGTGCGACTTCACATAGGCCGGTACGACGCCCAGGATTCGCTTGGCGTCGTCTTCCATCACCATATGCTGCGGCAGCCAGCCGGTTTCGGCCGTCGCCGACCCGCTGTCCTCCAATGCCGACAGAAAGGCGTGGCTGACGAACGGGTTGTCCGTCCCGGCGCACGCGTCCCAATCGGCGGACGGAATCGCGGTGATATCGGTTTCGATGCGCAGCGTGACGCTTGTCGGTTCGGTGTCGGGCATTTTCTACAGACGAAGATGGCCCGCCCGGCGATCTTCGGCAACCGGTTCTCCGGTCCGAAGGAAGCATCCGCGTGCTCTTTTTCGGTCTATAGTGCCGCACCGGCTCATCGCGGAGGCGCCACCGAAAGCCCGACCGGGTTCTCAAGCTTCAGGGAGAATGACAATGTCGCTCTATGTGATGGCTCTGCTCATCGGCGTAATCGCCGGATTGCGTGCAATGACGGCTCCGGCGGCCGTCAGTTGGGCCGCCGCTCTCGGCTGGCTCGGTCTTCAGGACACGGCGCTTGCCTTTCTCGGTTTCCGATTCACGCCCTATATCTTCACCGTCCTGGCGCTGGTCGAGTTGGTCACCGACCAGTTGCCCCAGACCCCTAGCCGTAAGGTGCCGGTGCAGTTCGGTGCTCGACTCGCCAGCGGCGGGTTATGCGGCGCGGCGATCGGCATGGCGGGCGGCGCCTGGATCGGCGGGCTGGTCGCCGGCTTGATCGGCGCGGTCATCGGCACGTTCGGCGGGGCCGAGCTTCGCTCCGGCTTGGCCAAGGCATTCAATAAAGACACGCCGGCGGCACTGATCGAGGATGTCATCGCCATCGGCGGCGCGTTCTTGATCGTTCATCAGTTTGCTTCGGGGCAAGTATGAACAAAACCTTCGACGCCATCGTCATCGGCGCGGGGCAGGCGGGGCCTTCGCTCGCCGGCAGGCTGACCGGGGCAGGCATGACCGCGGCGGTCATCGAGCGCAAGCTGGTCGGCGGCACCTGCGTCAATACCGGCTGCATTCCGACCAAGACCTTGGTCGCCAGCGCCTATGCCGCCCATCTGGCGCGTCGTGGGGCGGAATATGGCGTGACGACCGGCGACGTAGCGGTCGACATGAAGGCAGTCAAGGCGCGCAAGGACCTGGTTTCAGGCAATTCGCGCCGGAACAATGAGACTTGGCTCGCCGGCATGCCGGGCTGCACCCTCTATCGCGGCCACGCCCAGTTCGAATCCGCGCATACCGTACGGGTAGGCGACGATCTGCTGACCGCCGAGCGTATCTTCATCAATGTCGGCGGCCGCGCGACAAGGCCGGACATGCCTGGCCTGGACCAAGTCAAGACTCTGAACAATGTGAGCATTCTGGAGCTCGATACACTGCCGCGCCATCTTGTGATCGTCGGCGGCAGCTATATCGGGCTGGAATTCGCCCAGATGTATCGACGCTTCGGTGCCCAGGTCACTGTCGTCGAAAAAGCATCGCGGTTGATCCAGCGGGAGGATGAAGACGTCTCCGCCGCCGTCAAGGATATCCTGGAGAAGGAAG
The DNA here is from genome assembly GCA_965276835.1 of Alphaproteobacteria bacterium. Lineage (GTDB taxonomy): Bacteria > Pseudomonadota > Alphaproteobacteria > BOG-932 > Roseiterribacteraceae > BOG-932. Next base: position 2,620,442 of record OZ255631.1, on the reverse strand, counting down.
GTATCGCCATTCGTCTGGACGCCGAATGCATCAGCTTCGCCCCGCGCGGCACCGATATCGGCGTCGGCGTCGATTGCACGTCGGGCGAGCCTGAGGTCGTCGGCTCCCATGTCCTGCTGGCGATCGGCCGGCAACCCAACACCGACGATCTGGGGCTGGACAAGGCGGGCGTCGCGGTCGATGCGCACGGCTATATCGTCGTCGACGATCAATTGCGCACCGCGACACCGGGGATCTGGGCGATGGGCGACTGCAACGGCAAGGGGGCATTCACCCACACCGCCTATAACGATTTCGAGATCGTCGCCGCCAACCTGTTGGATAACGACCCGCGCCGGGTGAGCGACCGCATTCCCTGCTATGCGCTCTATATCGATCCGCCGCTGGGCCGTGTCGGCATGACGGAGGCGGAGGTGCGCAAATCCGGTAAGCCGGCCTTGATCGGCACCCGCCCGATGGCCCGTGTCGGCCGGGCGATCGAAAAGGGCGAGACCCAGGGCTTCATGAAGGTGCTGGTCGATGCCGGGACTAAGAAGATTCTCGGCGCGTCGATCCTGGGAACCGGCGGCGACGAGGCCGTTCACTGTATTCTGGACGTCATGTATGCCAGTGCGCCCTTCAGCACGATCCAGCGCGCTGTCCACATCCACCCGACAGTGTCGGAACTGATCCCGACGGTGCTCGGTGATTTGAAGCCGCTTTAGAACCTGGAGTCCAGAATCTGGGTCAGCGCGTTCAGCAGCACCGGCCGCATCCGGGCATAACCGTTTGCGTTGGGATGCGTGCCGTCCTCGCCGAGCTCCGGCCGCAGACCGCCGGCCTTGCTCGCCAGGACGGTGTAGTAATCCACGAAGACGATCTTGCGCTGATAGGCATAGCTTCTCAGCCAGGCATTCAGCTCCAGGATGCGCGCGGCCGGCTTCACCGCCGGATTCCAGATGAATTTGTCGGCGGGCGGGATTGAGGCCAGCAGCACGCGGATGCGATGCGCCTGCGCCAGCTCGACCATCGCCATGACGTCGTTCTTGAAATCCTGTGGCGAAGTCGGGCCGGTGTTTCCCGCGACGTCGTTGGTGCCGCCCATGATCTGCACCGCCTGCGGCTTCAGCGCGATCACGTCCTGATAAAACCGCAGCAGCATCTGCGTCGTCGTTTGCCCGGCGATGCCGCGATTGACGATGCCCAGCGTAAACAGGTCGGGCTCGGCTGCGACCCATGCCTCGGTGATCGAATCGCCGAACAGGACGACGCGTGGGCTCCGCGCCATTGCTGCGTCTTCAACGGCGTATTTGCACAGGCTGGCAAAATCCTGGTCGGTCGGGCACGGGTTGGCGACCATGCCGCCATTGTTGTTCGGGCCTGTGGGGTACTGGGCAAAGCTCGTGGCGGAAAAAGACAGGAATACAGCCGCCAGCGCCGTCAGGCGAACGATAGGTCCCACCGTGCTCTATTCGATCGCGAACAAAGCTTCGACCTCGACCGCCGCATCCAGCGGCAGGGACGGCACGCCGACGGCGGCGCGGGCATGGATGCCGGCTTCGCCCAGGATGAAGGCGATCAGGTCCGATGCGCCGTTCACCACCTTGTGCTGCTCCACGAAATCCGGGGTCGAGGCGACGAAGCCGCCCAGCCGCACACAACGCTTGATGCGGCCCAGATTGCCCAGCGCCGCCTGGGCCTGGGCCAGGATGTTGATGGCGCAAAGACGCGCAGCATGCTGCCCGACATCGAGGGTAACGCCCCCACCCAATTTGCCTGTGACCGAAACGGCGCCGTTCTCAATCGGCAACTGGCCGGAGATGGTCAGCAGGCCGCCGGCGATGACGAACGGCACGTAGTTGGCGGCCGGCGGCGCCGGCGTGGGCAGCGTTATGTCCTGGGCGGCAAGGCGCTGATCGATTTCGTGCGACATGATATCGTTACCTGATATGAAGAACTTGGTTCGGAAACGGCGTTTCGGTTGCGGCGTTCCTCCGCTGGACCTAGCCCCGCGCCGGTGCCATACTATACATGAATTCGATGTCCCTTATCCCCCACTTTTGAACATTGATCGCGATGGCCAAGTCCTGGCTCCAAAAGCTTTTGACCAACTTCTACATCCGCACCCTTACGGCGCGGACGGGCAAGCTGGTCGGCACCGACGAACTCGGCAATCAGTATTATCGCGCCGTCAAACCCGGCCAATGGGGCCGGGAACCGCGCTGGGTGCTGTATGCCGGGCAGGACGAGGCCTCGATGGTGCCCGCGGAATGGCATGGCTGGCTGCACCATCGGCAGGCAGAACCGCCCACCGTGACGCCGCCCATTCATCGCACGTGGCAAAAACCGCACCTTCCTAACTCCACCGGAACGGAAGCGGCGTATCGTCCGCCAGGCCATACGCTGGAAGGTGCGCACCGTGCACGTGCTACTGGTGACTATCAGCCTTGGACCCCATCTTAAGGACCCGGCGGGTAGCCGTCCGAGCCATTTTTTAAGACATTTGGGATTATGCAACGTAACGCGATTGAACCGATTTTGGGCGCGCTGGTGCTGGTCGCCGCCGTCGCCTTCCTGGTATTCGCCTATAACAGGGCGGGCAGTCGGTCCTTCAGCGGCTATCCGCTGGTGGCCCGCTTCTCGTCCGTCGACGGTCTCGAAAACGGCGGCGATGTCCGCATCGGCGGGGTCAAGGTCGGGCAGGTGACGTCGATCACGATCGATCCGGAGACCTATCTGGCGCAGGTCCATGTGATCGTCGAACCAAAGGTTAAATTGCCGACCGATACCGTGGCGTCGATCGCCAGCGACGGCCTGCTGGGCGGCAAATATGTCGGCCTGTTGCCGGGCTCGAGCGACGACATGCTCAAGCCGGGCGCGCGGATCGCCCGCACCGAGGCCTCGGTCTCGCTGGAAAACCTGATCGGCCAGTTTATCTATAGCAGCACCGGCGGCTCATCGAAGAGCGGGTCCGATGCGGGTGCACCGGCTGCGGGCGCGCAACCCGCCCCCGCCGGCACGTCAGCCACACCCGCGCATCCTTGATCTCCGTTCTCCGCCTTATTGCCGGCGTCGCGCTGGCAGCCGGGCTTGCGTCCACGGCGCTGGCACAGGACGAACTGCCCAAGGACGCGCCACCGCCACCGAAGGCTCAGACGCCTACGCCGCCCGCCGAAACGCCCGATGCCGGGTCCGCCTTGCCGCCCGGAACGATGGTGGACGAACCGGTCGCCATGCTGCAGGCGCTGGATAAGATCACCGCGCGGGTGAAGCGCCTGCCGGTGAAGATCGGTCAGGCCGCGACATTTGGCACGCTGTCCATTCAAGTCATGGCTTGCCGCAAGGCGCCGCCCGAGGACTCACCGGAGGCGGCCGCGTTCCTCAAGATCACCGATACCAAGTCGGAGCCGGCCCAGGTCGTATTCTCAGGCTGGATGTTCGCCTCCAGCCCCGCTCTATCGGCGATGGACCATCCAGTCTACGATATCTCGGTGGTCGACTGCACCAGCGACACGACCGTCGCGGGATCGACGCCACCTGCCGTGGCCCCAGTCGCCGCACCCGCCCCAGCACCCAAACGCTGAAAGTCCCCGTCGCGCTGTAAAGCCTGCGCCAGTCTGCGGCGATAGACCTGCCGGGGAATCTCGACCGCGCCGAACTGCGCCAGATGGTCGGTCACGAACTGGATGTCCAGCAGCATATAGCCGCCGGCGATCAGCCGGGCCATCAGATGCACCAGCGCGATCTTGCTGGCGTCACGGGCGCGGCTGAACATGCTTTCCCCGAAGAAGGCCCCGCGCAACCCAACGCCGTAAAGGCCGCCGACCAATTCCTCGCCACGCCAGACCTCGATGCTGTGCGCGAAGCCGGTGCGGTGCAGTTCCAGGCACAGCGCTCGGATTTCGCCGTTGATCCAGGTCGACGGCCGATCCGCCCCGCCCCCGGCGCAGCCGTCGATGATGTCGGCGAAGGCGGTGTCGGCCGTAACCCGCATGTCGGTGGTGCGCACGGCGCGCGCCATGCGATGGGACAAGTGAAAGCGGTCGAGCGGCAGTACACCCCTGGGATCGGGGTCGAACCAGACCAGCCGGTCGTCGGTGGCGGATTGCGCCATCGGGAAGATGCCGACCGAATAGGCCCGCAACATCACTTCGGGGGTCAGCGCAATCGTGTCGTTATCGGATGACGTGTTCACCCGAATCTATCCCCATCAGACGGGATCGGACGCCAGCAGATGTTCGAGCCAGTGGATGTCGTAATTCCCGGTAATGAAATCGGGCTCGCCCAAAATCCGGCGGTGCAGCGGCAAGGTGGTATCTACCCCGTCGACGACGAATTCCTCAAGCGCGCGATAGAGTCGCGCAAGGCATTCCGCACGGTCGTGTCCATGAACGATCAGCTTGGCGATCAGGCTGTCATAATTGGACGGGATCTTATAGCCGGCATATATGCCGCTATCGATCCGCACACCCGGACCGCCGGGGGCGTGGAAGCCTTTGACCGTGCCGGGTGACGGCACGAATGTAACCGGATGCTCGGCATTGACGCGGCATTCGATGGCATGGCCGCTGATCTTCACGTCGTCCTGGGTAAAGCTGAGCGGCAGGCCGGCAGCGACGCGGATCTGCTCGCGCACCAGGTCGAAGCCCGTGATCTCTTCCGTCACCGAATGCTCGACCTGCAGGCGGGTGTTCATCTCCATAAAGAAGAACTCGCCGTTCTCGTACAGGAACTCCATCGTTCCCGCTCCGCGATAGCCAAGCTTGCGCACCGTGTCGGCCGCCAGGTTGCCGATCGCCGCGCGATGGTCGGCCGGCAGGACGGGCGAGGGGCCTTCCTCGATCAGCTTCTGGTGGCGGCGCTGGATCGAACAATCGCGCTCGCCCAGATGGACGGCATTGCCGAAATTGTCGCCGAACAGCTGGATTTCGATATGGCGCGGCTTTTCCAGGTAACGCTCGATATAGACCGAATCGTCGCCGAAATTGGTGCGCGCCTCGCTTTGCGCCAGATGCAGCGATTCGGGCAGTTCGTCGGCATTATGCGCGACCTTCATGCCCTTGCCGCCGCCGCCCGACGCGGCCTTGATCAGAACCGGGTATCCGATGTCCTTGGCAACCGCCAGCGCCTCGTCCACGCCCGCGACCGCGCCGTCGGATCCGCGAATGACCGGCAGGTTCAGGCCGGCGACCGTCTGCTTGGCCGTCACCTTGTCGCCCATGATGCGGATATGTTCGGGCGAAGGACCGATGAAGGTAATCTTGTGCTCGGCCACCACTTCGGCGAAGCGTGCATTCTCCGACAGGAAGCCGACTCCGGGATGGATCGCGTCGGCGCCGGTAATCTCGGCGGCCGACAGGATCGCCGGAATGTTCAGATAGGATTCGCGTGACGGCGCCGGGCCGATGCAGACGCTTTCGTCCGCCAGCCGGACATGCATGGCGTCCGCGTCGGCGGTCGAATGCACGGCCACCGTCGCGATGCCCATGTCGTGGCAGGCGCGGTGGATGCGAAGCGCGATCTCGCCGCGATTGGCGATGAGGATTTTCTGAAACAAGGGTAAGTCGGCCCTATTCGATGATCATCAATGGCTCGCCGTACTCGACCGGCTGCCCGTCCAGGACCAGGACTTCCTTCAGCGTTCCCGCCTTCGCCGCCTTGATCGGGTTCATCACTTTCATCGCCTCGATGATCAGCAGCGTGTCGCCGATCCGCACCGGGCCGCCGAGGGAGATGAAGGGCGGCGAGCCGGGCTCGGCCTGCAGATAGGCGGTGCCGACCATCGGCGAGATCACGGCGCCGGGATGGGCCGCGGCGCTGACCGGCGCGGCGGGCGCGGCGGCTGCCGGCGCGGCCACCTGAATCGGCGCGGCGGCGGTCGTCGCCCGGGAAACGCGGATGCTGCGGTCGCCCTCCGCCAACTCGATTTCCGAAAGTCCGGTCTCGGTCATCAGTTCGGCGAGTTTGCGAATCGCTTTGGGGTCGATGTCGAACGGCGGCATGGTTGCTCCAGACGGAAGAAGCGCGATCTTAGTCAGGTCGGATCATCTGCGCCATGGCGTCCAGCGCCATGAGATAGCCTTTAAGGCCAAAACCGCAGATGACGCCGGACGCGGCGCGGGAAATATAGGAATGATGCCGGAATTCCTCCCGGCGGAAAATGTTGGACAGATGCACCTCGATCACCGGCAGGCCGGAGGCGATCAGCGCATCCAGCAGCGCGACGGAGGTGTGGGTATAACCACCGGCATTGATGACGATGCCCTTGTGATCGGTTGCGGCGCTCTGCGTCCAGTCGACCAGCTCGCCTTCCTTGTTCGATTGACGGAAGTCGATATCGAAGCCCAGTTCCCCGGCTTTCGCCCGGCACGCCGCCTCGATGTCGGCCAGCGTGTCATGGCCATAGATCGCCGGTTCACGCTTGCCCAGCATGTTCAGGTTGGGGCCGTTGACGATCAGGACGGAAGGACGTTCGGACAAAGACTAGAGCCTTAAGAGGAGGCCAGGGTCATACAAGAGGCAACGCGCGACGGCAATTCCCGTCTGCATGTTCATCCCGGCGCGTGGCAGACGGCCTCGATATTATGGCCATCCAGATCAAACACAAAAGCCCCGTAATAGTTCGGATGATAATGCGCGCGGATGCCGGGTGCGCCGTTATCCGTGCCGCCGGCGGCTAGTGCCGCCGTGTGAAACGCATCGACCACAGCGCGACTCGGCGCGGTGAATGCGATATGGACCGGGCCTTGTACCGGCTTGCCGCCGCCGATCCAGAAGAAAGGCTTGCCCGCCGATCCGAAGCCGACATGCGCCTCGCCGCCGGATTGCTCAGGCGTCACCTCGACGATCACGTCGATGTCCAATGGCTTCAGCGCGGCCTTATAGAACACCGTGGCGCGCGCGACATCGTGGACCGTGAAGCCCAAATGATCGATCATCCCCAAGGTCAGCCCTTATCTTTGCAGGCGTCGGCGACGTATTTTTTCAGGTCGTCGACCGACGATGCCCCGCCGATGATCTGGTCGCCGATGACGAAGCCGGGCGTGCCGCTGATGTCCAGAACGCGGCCCAGTTCCAGGTTCTTGTCCAGCTCGGCCTGAATCTCGGGCGAGTCCATGTCCTTGTGCAGTCTGTCCAGGTCCAGCCCGACGCTCTTGGCGATCTCGTCAACCAGAGACGCTTTGTCGTAATGGCCGTGATGGCCAAGCAGCGCCGCATGGAATTCGGCGTACTTGCCTTGCTTGACCGATGCCAGGGCCGCCTTCGACGCGACCAGCGAGATCGGCCCCAGGATCGGGAATTCCTTCAGCACCAGTTTGACCTTGGGATCATCCTTCAGCAGCTTTTGGATTTCCGGCTCGTTCGCCTGGCAATAGGGGCACTGGTTGTCGAAGAACTCGACGATCGCGCAGTCGCTGTTCTTATTGCCCAAAACCTGCGTCGCCGGATCGTGCAGCAGGTCATCGCCGCGCTTGGCCAACGCCTCCTTGGCGGCCTTGTCCTTGTCGGATTGGATATTGGCCTGATAAGCCTCAACTGCCTGGATGATCACCTCCGGGTGCTTCATCAAATAGTCGTGGACCACGCCCTCGATCGCGCCTTTCTGTGCATCGTTCATCGGTGCGTCGGCGGACAGGGCGGGCAGGCAGACGGCCACGGTCAGGGCAAGGCCTGTCAGGATGGCGCGGGGCGAAAAGAAAGACATGCTGTTTTCCCGGTGAATTAAGACGGTAGCCGTACCGCCCTTAAGGCCGTTGCGCAAACCCCGAATGGTCCGGGGTGCCGAACAGGCCGTGGCCGTCTGTGTCCGATGGTCCGACGCTGAAATGGACGCCCAGCGAATCCTCGTCACGGCCGTGCCGCTGATGCGCCAAGCTGGCGGCGATCAGATCCTGCGCGCGCAGCCACTCACGTGAACCGGCCGGCAGCATCCGCATCGCGTCGGATGCCATGCGCCGCGCTGCCTTGGGCCGGCCGTCCTGGTTCGCCTCTTCCGCCAGTTCCAGCTTCGCCAGCGCCTCATGACCTTGCCGGCCATAGGCCACGGCGAAGAATCGGTGGACCGCCGGATTGTTGCCGCCTGCTTTCAGCGCGATGTTCAGCTCGTCCACGGCGGTCTTAAGGGCTGCGGGATCGTCTTCCTTTTCGAGCAGGGCCTGGGCGTATTCGGTGTGGATTTCGTCTGTATCCTTCGGCGCCAATGCGGCGGCGGTCTTGAACGGGACCAGAGATTCCGCGATCCGACCGTTCTCGAACAGCATCTGGCCCTTGGCCTGATAGAAATAGGGATTCTTCGGCTCCGCCGCGATCAGCCCGTCGATGAGCTGCAACGCCTCGTCGACCTGGCCCAGCCGCCACAGCGCGACGCTGCGTCCATATCGCCCGGCGATGGACGTGTCGGCGCGGGAATATTTTTTCAAGGCGAACTCCGGATGCAGATAGCCGACCAGCTTGGCCTTCATCCGGGCATAAAGCTCGTTCCAACCCGCCGGCACCTGCGCGTCGGCATAGTGGGAACGCCCGACGCCCTGGATCATTGCCTCGATACGGTCGGGCGTCGGCGGGTGGTCGATCAGAAATTTCTGGTCGCCGGTCAGCGGAACGCCTTCCTGCACCTGAATCTTCTGCATGAACCCCAGCAAGCCCTTCGGCGACAGATGCGCCGCCTCCAGATATTTCATGCCGGCCTCGTCGGCCGACGCTTCCTTGCCCCGGCTGAAGGCGAGATAGGAGCGGATGCCCATATCCTCACCGATGCCCAGCGCGCCGGCGGCCGCACCGGGATCGCCGGTCGCCCCTGCCGCGGCGGCGCCCAGGACGGTCGCCAGGATCATCATATAAGACGCGTTTTCCATATCCTCGCTGCCGCGCGTCAGGTGACCGCCGGCGATGTGGCCGGTTTCATGTGCCACGACGCCGATGACCTGCAGCGGGTTGTCGGATTTCTCCAGCGTGCCGGTATACATGAAGATGTTCGGCCCGCCGGCGACGAAGGCATTCAGCTCGGGACTGTTGACCAGCACCAGATGAACGTCCTCCGGCTTCAGCCCGGCGGCGATCCAGATCGGCGTGCACATGGTCCGAAGGTCTTGCTCGACCTCGGTGTCGCTGAACAGTTGCGGGATGTCTTGCGCATGCGCACCCAGAACGGCGATGAGGTTGCCCAGGGCGACCGTTGCCGCTAGCGCGGTGCGACGCCACAGGGCGCGCGGTTTAGGATAGGATGCCAATCTTGCCTCGGGGCGGTATGACTTCCGATAAACATGGGGCGGCGAAACGCCGGCCCAAGCGATCATAAGTGATTTAAATGCCTGAAGCCATAAACGTTCGTTACCGACCGGTTCCTGCCACCATCCCGTCCTTCGTGGCGATGGACATGATGCGCGAGGCCAATGCGCTGGCCGCCGCCGGGCATTCGGTGATTCATCTGGAAACCGGTCAGCCGTCGACCGGCGCCCCGCAACCGGTGAAGGACGCGGCAGCCAGGGCGCTTGGCGCGGATACGCTGGGCTATACCGAGGCGCTGGGGTTGCCCGCGCTGCGTGCGCGGATCGCGGATCATTACGGGCGGAAACACGGGCTCAAGATCGACCCTGCCCGGGTCATCGCCACAACGGGCAGTTCGGCGGGGCTGATGCTGGCCTTCCTGGCGCTGACCGCGCCCGGCGGCCGCATCGGCATGGCGCGGCCGAGCTACCCCTGTTACCGCAACATCGCACTGGCGCTGGGCATGGAGCCGGTGGAGATTTCCTGCCCGGCTGAGGACGGCTTCCAGCCGACGCTTACCACCCTGAACAGTCTCAACCGGCCGCTCGACCTGCTGCTGGTCGCCAGTCCGGCCAACCCGACCGGCGTGGTCCTGCCGAAGGACCGGCTGGCCGAGATCGCGGGCTGGTGCAAGACGGCGGATGTGCCGCTGGTCGCCGACGAGATCTATCACGGCCTGACCTATACCAGCGATGCGACGACCGCGCTCAGCGTCTCGGACGAGGCGATCGTGCTGAATGGTTTCTCGAAATACTATTCGATGACCGGGTGGCGATTGGGCTGGATGATCGTACCGGAAAGGATGATCCGGCAGGTCGAATGCCTGGCGCAGAATCTGTATATCTCGCCGCCTTCCCTGTCTCAGCACGCCGCTCAGGCCGCGTTCGACGCGACCGACGAGCTTGAGGTCAATGTTGCGCGCTATGCTGCCAACCGCGCCTTGTTGCTGGATGCTTTGCCGCGCCTGGGCATCGACGTTCCAGCCTCGCCGGACGGTGCTTTCTATATCTATGCCCGCCTGCCTGACGCCTGGCCCGACAGTGTGGCGCTGGCGCACAAGATGCTGCGCGAAACCGGCGTTGCGGTAACGCCCGGCATCGATTTCGACACGGTCGACGGCCACCGCTATATCCGCATCGGCTATGCCGGTGCGACCGAGGAGATCGTCGAGGCGATCCGCCGGCTGGAGGCTTGGCGCGTGTGACTTCGGTGTCCGCGCTCCGGGAGGGATTTTTGAACCTTGGCGGTTCGATGCTCTTCAGTCGCGACAGCCAGCCAAAACCGGGTGGCTGATAACGCCGCAAGTCATGGTCAAATCGCGCGGGGCCGGTTTATAGTTCGTCCTATGAAACTTCATAACGATATCGCCCCCGGCGCCGCTCCTTCTAACAGCATTCGCATCACTACCCTGCCGAACGGACTTCGTGTCGCGACCGACACGATGCCGTCGGTCGAAAGCGCCACGGTCGGCATCTGGACGAATTGCGGCGCGCGCAACGAAACCGAATCTGAAAACGGCGTTGCGCATCTGCTGGAACATATGCTGTTCAAGGGCACCGAGCGGCGGACCGCGCAGACGATCGCCGAGGAGATCGAGGCGGTCGGCGGCCAGATGAACGCCTACACGGCGCGCGAGAACACCGCCTATTATGCTCGGGTTCTGAAAGAGGATGTCGCGCTCGCGGTCGATGTCGTCGCCGACCTGCTGCAGCATTCGACCTTCGACGAAACCGAACTGGGCCGCGAACGCTCGGTCGTGCTGCAGGAAATCGGGCAGGCGAACGATACGCCCGACGACATCATCTTCGATCATTTCCAGGGCGCTGCCTTCCCCGGTCAGCCGATGGGCCGGCCGGTTCTGGGCACGCCGGACACGGTGTCGTTGATGTCGCGCAGCGCGCTGACCGGATATCTGGGCACCCATTACACGCCGGGCGAGCTGGTGCTGACGGCGGCGGGTGCGGTCGATCACGATCGGCTGGTGGCCCAGGCGCTGGAGGTGTTCGACATGCTGCCGGCAGGCACGCCGCCGGTGGCGTCTCCGACCGATTATCGGGGCGGCGATTTCCGCGAGGAGCAGGACCTCGAGCAGCTCCATTTCTTGCTCGGCTTCAAAGGCGCCGCGATCACCGACGCGGATTATTACGCGCAATCGGTCCTCTCGACCGTGCTGGGCGGCGGCATGTCGTCACGCCTGTTCCAGGAAGTGCGGGAAAAGCGCGGGCTGGTCTATTCGATCTATACCTTTGCCTCGGCCTACCGCGACGGCGGCCTGTTCGGCGTTTATGCCGGCACCGGCCCGTCCGAGATTGTCGAGCTTGTGCCCGTCGTCTGCGACCAGTTGCTGGGCGCGATAGACAAGATCGACGAGGGCGAAATCGGCAGGGCCAAGGCGCAGATCAAGGCCGGCATGCTGATGTCGTTGGAAAGCACCATGTCGCGGGCGGAACAGTTGGGCCAGCATATGCTGCTGTTCGGCCGCCCGATCCCGACGCAGGAGATCATTGCGAAAATCGACGAGATCGATGTTGGCGCGCTACGCCGGGCGGCGGGCAAGCTGTTCAATTCGAAGCCGACGATCGCGGCGATGGGCGCCCTGGGCGCCCTGGAATCGTTCGACCAGACCGCGCGGCGATTTACCTGAACCATCGATGCCGGCTGAATGATCAGGCTCACCCGCACCAGCAGCAACCCACCCGCCGCCAGCCGCCTGGACGGATCGGGCGTGTTCCTGCGCCCGCCGCAGACGGACGAGTGGGCCGCCTGGGCGGAGCTTCGCGCCGAAAGCCGCTATTTCCTGACCCCGTGGGAGCCGACCTGGCCGCCGGACGCGCTGAACGAAAGCGCCTATCTGCGCCGCGTCCGCCGCCTGGCCACCGAATGGAAGACCGACGAGGGCTATAGCTTCCACGTCTTCCAGAAAGAGCGCGGCTGCCTGGTCGGCGGAATCGGCCTGACCCAGGTAAAGCGCGGCGTCGCCCAGATCGGCACGCTGGGCTATTGGGTGGGCGAGCCGTTCCAGGGCCGCGGCTATATCACCGAGGCGGTGAAGCTGATCAGCCGCTTCGCCTTCACCCAGTTGAGCCTGCACCGCGTCGAGGCGGCCTGCCTGCCGGAAAACATCGCCAGCCGCCGCGTGCTGGAAAAGGCAGGCTTCGTGCGCGAAGGCTATGCCCGGCTCTATCTCAAGATCGCCGGCGACTGGCGCGACCACCTGACCTTCGCCCTGCTCCAGGAAGATTTCGAAGCGGGGAAGTAGGTTTGGGCGTCAGTGCGCCCGAATTCCGAGGCTAACGGGCAGCCCTATGTCCATGCCTGCCTTCACCATCGTTTTATCCAGCGTGTAAATCGCGCTGGCACGGTTGTTTTTGGCGACTGCCAAGTGGAAGGCATCGCCTGCCCTGAGACCGCTGCCGAATTCCCCGATATAGCGTTTCGCCAAATCGAAATCGGCTATGGCGGGCGGGTACAGTCTGAATGAATCTCTGATCGTCAGTTCGAATTGCGTATCCGCGTGCTTAGCGTCGGAACTGGTAAGTACGCCCATGCGGACTTTACGCGCTGTGAGAGACGAGAATTCCAGCCGAGTCCACTGGCTGGTCCCCCATGAGCCTACCGGGAGGGTCTCGACGAACGCCTCAATCTCTTCGCTTGTCGTTTCATAATGAAAGAGCGGTACAAGAAAACTCGTATCGAAATAGATCGTCAAAGCTCTTCATCACGCATCTGGCGCAGAAGATCGGCGCTCGAACCATCCCATTTCGGCATTTTCGCGCGGAACGCCTTCAGTGAGGCAAGAGGCTTTTTTGGTTGAGTAATTGCTGAAACTTGCGCAACCGGCCGCCCATGCCGGGTGATCACCAGATCTTCGCCGGCTTCGACTTGGTCCAACAGCGCACTCAATCGCGCCTTCGCTTCCGCCACGCTAACCGTTGTCATCCGTTCCTCCATTATGACTAGATATTTGGTCATAATTTTCCGACAGTCAATGCGGTTTGCAAGACCGTCCGGAAAGCGCGTGACACCCGGAGCGGCACAATATCAAATACCCCGAAGATAAACGGGGAGGGGACGATGGTGTTGCAAACACGCGGGCTTAGCCGCCGGCGGTTGCTTGACCGGGGCGTGAAGGCGGGAGGCGCGATTTTGATCGGCACGATGACCCCGGGCGCGGCACGCGCAAAGCCGGGGCCGGGCGGGTTTTCGCCGGACGGTCTTAAGGCGGTAACGGCCGCGATGCAGGATGCGGTCGATAAGGGCGACGCCGTTGGGGTCGTCACGCTGCTCTACCGCCATGGCGCGGTGGCGCAGGTGAATGCCGTGGGGTTCCAAGACCAAGCCGCCAAAACGCCAATGCGGCGCGACACGATTTTCCGCATCGCCTCGATGACCAAGCCCATCGTCAGCGTCGCGATCCAGATGCTGATCGAAGACGGCAAGCTGACCCTGACCACGCCCGTGGATAAGTTTCTGCCGGACCTGGCCAATCCGAAGCTGCTCAAGAGTCCCGGCGATCCGCTGGACAGCGCCGGGCCCTCGCCGCGGGGCATCACCGTGCTGGATCTGCTGACCCACCGGTCGGGCATCGTCACGCCGGATACCGCCCCCGGCCCGCTGGTCGATGCGATCAAGCAGGCGGATGCGGATCGCGCGATGGGGTACGACACGTGGATAAAGCGGGTTGGGGCACTGCCCTTGGCCTATGAGCCGGGCACGCGGTTCAATTACGGCAATTCGTTCGATGTGCTGGGCATCCTGGTCGCCCGCGTCTCGGGCATGACGCTGCCCGAATTTCTTGAGGCGCGCATCTTCAAGCCGCTTGGCATGAAGGATACAGGCTTCGTCGTCCCGGCGAACAAGATGGCGCGTTTCGCCACCAATTACGGCCTGGACCCGGCAACCAAGCAGCGGACTGTCGCCGACCAGCCGGGCGAAAACAGCCGCTGGGCTAAGATGCCGGGCTTTCCATCCGGTGCGGGCGGCCTGGTGTCGACCGCCGACGATTATCTGCAATTCGCGCGGATGCTGCTGGACCGGGGCCGTGCCGGCGATGTTCGCTTGCTGTCGCATGAGTCGGTCGCGCTGATGACCGCCAACCGACTGCCTCCGGAACAGCGGAAGGTGCCGTTCTCCGGCTTCGACTTCTGGGCGGGGCAGGGGTTCGGTCTGGGCGTGGCTGTCGTCGACGACGGGGCCAAACAGGCACTGTCGCCCTTCGGCTATGCATCCAACGGTTCGTTCGGCTGGCCCGGTGCATACGGCACCTGGTGGCAGGCCGACCCCAAGGAGGACATGGTCCAGATCTTCATGATCCAGCAACCGGCGGCCGACCCGCGCAGCCCGGTTCGCCGTTTCCAGGAGGCCGGCTACCGGGCCATCGACGACTGAATTTTCCGGGCCGCGCGGGTTGCCCTCGCTTCGCCATGATCACAGGCCTACAGTGCCGCCGGGGTTGAGGCGAAGGGCGTTCTGCTCTATCCAAGCGCCCTTGGCTTTCAGGCCATATTCGTGATTTTTTGATCGATCGCGCCGCACGGCGCCCAATGGACTGCAGCGCCCAAGATGTTTGGAAATTTGTTCGGCTTTCTCTCCAGCGACATCGCCATAGACCTCGGCACCGCCAACACTCTTGTCTATGTGAAGGGCAGGGGCATCATCCTGAATGAGCCCTCGGTCGTTGCAATCAGCACCGTGCGCGGCAAGGCGCAGGTCCTGGCCGTCGGCGACGAGGCCAAGCTGATGCTGGGCCGCACGCCGGGCAATATCCAGGCCATCCGCCCCTTGCGCGACGGCGTCATCGCCGACTTCGAAGTCGCCGAGGAGATGATCAAGCATTTCATCCGCAAGGTGCATAACCGGCGCAGCTTCGCCAGCCCGCAGGTCATTATCTGCGTGCCGTCGGGATCCACGGCGGTCGAGCGCCGCGCCATCAAGGAAGCGGCCGAAAGCGCCGGCGCGCGCCGGGTGTTCCTGATCGAGGAGCCGATGGCGGCGGCTATCGGGGCCGGCCTTCCGGTGACCGAACCGACCGGCTCTATGGTCGTCGATATCGGTGGCGGCACGACAGAGGTCGCGGTCATCTCGTTGGGCGGCATCGTCTATTCCCGCTCCGTCCGCGTCGGCGGCGACAAGCTGGACGAGGCGATCATCGCCTATATCCGCCGTCACCATAATCTGCTGGTCGGCGAAAGCTCGGCAGAGCGGATCAAGAAATCGATCGGATCGGCCGCCCCACCCGAAGAGGGCGACGGCCGCATGATGGAGATCAAGGGTCGCGACCTGATGAACGGCGTGCCTAAGGAACTGATCATCAGCGAACGCCAGATCGCCGAAAGCCTGGCCGAACCGGTCGCCGCGATTGTCGAAGCGGTGAAGGTCGCGCTGGAGCATACCGCGCCCGAACTGGCCGCGGACATCGTCGACAAGGGCATCGTGCTGACCGGTGGCGGCGCGCTATTGTCGAACCTGGATCATGTCCTGCGCTATGCCACCGGCCTGCCGGTGTCGATCGCCGACGACCCGCTGTCCTGTGTCGCGCTGGGTTCCGGCCGGGCGCTGGAAGAGATGAAGACCCTTCGCAATGTCGTCATCAACGCCTACTAGGGCCAAGGGCGGCTTTTCGCTATGATGTGCGCGGCCCGGTCGAGATCGGGCCCCTAGAAACGAGGGGATGCCCCGCGTGGCGCAACGAACCGCATTCACACCGGCAGCGACTCCGCTGCGAACGCTTGGCGACCGATTCACCTCGGTCGTTCTGACGTTCGCCGCTGTCGCGCTGCTGGTGATGGGGCGCATCGATCCGGCGATGATGGACCGGTTCCGCACGCAGACGGCCGATGGGATCGCTCCGCTGCTGGCGGTGATCCAGCAACCGGTCGCGAAAATCAGAAATTACGCCGCTGTCTCCCAAGGCCTTCTCAATCTGGCCGAGGACAATGCCCGCCTGCGTGAGGAAAACGCCAATCTGAAACAATGGCAGGCGGCCGCGTTGAAGCTTGAGGCGCAGAGCAGCGTGCTGCGCGAAATGTTGAAACTGCCCGCCTCGGCGCCCCCGATCCTGCGCACCGAACCGATTATCGCGGAGCCGGGCGGCATCTATGTGCGCAGCGTGCTGGTCGCCGGCGGCGCGCATGACGGGCTGGGCAAGGGCCAGGCAGCGATGGCCGGCGCGGGCCTCGTCGGGCGGATTACCGAAGTCGGCGCCTGGTCGGCGCGCGTGCTGCTGATCACGGATCTCAATTCCCGCATACCGGTGATCCTGGAGACGACGCGCGCCCATGCGATCCTGGCGGGCGACAACACCGCGCAGCCCTATCTGATGTATCTGCCCAAGGCGGCGACGGTGAATGTCGGCGACCGGCTGGTCACCGCCGGGCATGACGGCGTGTTTCCGACCGGTCTTGCGGTTGGCCGGGTCGCCAGCGTGGATAACGGCGAAATCCGCGTCGAGCCGATCGCGGATCTGGACCGGCTGGAATATGTCGAGTTGGTCGACAATGTTGCCCAATCGACCCTGACCCCTGAGATCGCGCCGGCCGAAAGCCGCGGCTTCTTCGGGACGCCGTAAGCTATGGTCGCAGCCCATCGTCTCACGGCGTTTCACCGGCTGGAGCAAAACGCGCGCAAACTATTGCCGGTGCTGGTTTCCTTTGTGCTGTGCATCGTGGCGGTTTTGCCGGTCGGTCTGCCGCAATGGGGCATTCTCGCGCCGCCGCTGTTGTTGATCTCGGTCTTTTACTGGTCGCTGGTGCGGCCCGACTTGATGCCGCCGGTCGTCGCTTTCCTGTTGGGGCTTTTCCAGGATCTGCTGACCGGCGCACCGATCGGCACCGGGGCGCTGACCATGGTGTTGGTCCAATGGATCATGCGCGGGCAACAGCGATTTCTGGCAAAGCGGCCGTTCTTCCTGATGTGGGCGGCCTTCGCCCCCGTCGTTGCGGGGGCGGCGGTCATCGATTGGCTGCTCTATGCGCTCTTCACATTCCACTTCGTGCCGCCGCTGGGCGCGCTGGCGCGCATGGTGCTGGGTTTTGTCCTCTTCCCCGTGGTGGCCTGGGTCGTGCTGATTCCGACCCACCGCACCCTTCCCGTCACACAGTAGGCGGCGGGCCCGGATGGCGATCGAGCGCGGCGACATGGAGCGGTACCGGACGCTGACGCGGCGTTCGCTGGTGGTCGGCGGATTGCAGGCCGGCATGATCGCGACCTTGGTCGGCCGCATGTATTACCTGCAGGTCGTCGAATCCTCCCGTTACCGCATGCTGGCAGACGACAATCGTATCTCCATGCGGCTGCTGGCCCCATCGCGCGGGCTGATCGTCGATCGCACGGGCGTGGTCGTCGCCAATAACGACCAGAATTTCCGCGCCCTGATCGTGTCGGAGCAGACAAAGGATATCGACCGCACGCTGGGTGTACTGTCCGGCATCATTCAGCTGGCGCCCAGCGAGATCGAGCGCATCCGGCGGGATATCGCGCGGCATCGCCGGTTTGTGCCGGCGACCATCCGCGAGAACCTGACCTGGGATCAGGTGTCGATGATCGAGGTCAACGCGCCCGATCTTCCAGGCGTGATCATCGACGTGGGAGAGGTGCGTTCCTACCCCTTGTCGGACGAGGCTTCGCATCTGATCGGCTATGTCGGCGCGGTCAGCGAAAGCGAGCTGGACGACGACAATCCGGTTCTGGCGCTGCCGGGCTTCAAGATCGGAAAAAGCGGCGTGGAAAAATCCCGCGACGAGGATTTGCGCGGTACCGCCGGCACCAGCGAGATGGAGGTCAACGCCTATGGCCGCACCATCCGCGAGCTGTCGCGCGACGCCGGCGAACGCGGCCAGAAGGTTACGCTGACAATCGATTCCGAACTGCAGCTCGCCGCGCATAAGCGCCTGCTGCAGGAACGCAGCGCCGCCGCGGTGATCATGGACGCGCAAACCGGCGCCATCTACGCCCTGGCATCGGCGCCCGGCTACGACCCGAATGTTTTTTCCAAGGGCATTCCAACCGATGTGTGGAAGGCATTGCTCGACGACGAAACCACGCCGCTGATCGACAAGGCGATCGCCGGGCAATATCCGCCGGGCTCGACCTTCAAGCTGGCGGTGGCGTTGGCGGGGCTCTCCAGCGGCACGATCACGCCCGACCATTCGGTCACCTGTAACGGCACCTTTCAGCTGGGCGACCACACCTTCTATTGCGACGCCTATAAGAACGGCGGCCACGGCACGTTGAACCTGACCGAGGGTATCGCCCAATCCTGCGACGTCTATTTCTATGACGTCGGCAACCGCACCGGCATCGATACGATCGCCAAGGTCGCCAACGAACTTGGTTTGGGACTCAAGACCGGGCTGGATATCCCGGGCGAGCACGCCGGCACCGTGCCGTCCACGGCGTGGAAAAAGGCGCATACCGGCGAGCCTTGGTATGCCGGCGAGACGATTTCCTGCGCCATCGGCCAAGGCCAGGTCGCGGCCACGCCGCTGCAGATCGCGACCATGGTGGCGCGTCTGGCGACAGGCCGGGTGGTCGTGCCTCATGTCGCCAAAACCATCGGCACGGAAGAAACGGTGCGGGGCGAGTGGCCCAAGCTGAATATCAATCCCGAACATCTGGAGGCGGTGCTGGCCGGCATGCGGGCGGCGACCGACCACGGCACCGGCAAGGCCATCCAGATCAAGGAGCCCGGCATGCAGATGGCGGGCAAGACCGGCACCGCCCAGGTCCACGCTTATACCATCGCGGAACGCGACAGCGGGCAGATCGCCAAGGTCGACGATGCGCTGCCCTGGAAGTTGAAGAACCATGCCTGGTTCGTCGGCTACGCGCCGCTCGACAACCCGCGTTATGTTTGTTCGGTCCTGGTCGAACATTCCGGCAAGTTCGGCGCACAAGCGGCCGGGCCGGTGGCGCATGACCTGCTGCTGCTGACCCAGCAGCGCGACCCGGCCCGGCTCAACATGTCCGCCGAACTCCCGACAAAGCGCGTCTGATGGCACCCATCTGATGGCAAACGTCACTTTCGATCAGCCGGAGCCGAAACTCGGTGGCAAGATCAGGATGCTGCCCTGGATCTTCATCCTGATGGTGATCGCCCTGGGCCTGATCGGTGGCGGCGCGCTCTATTCGGCCGCGAACGGCAGCTTCATGCCCTGGACCAAGCCGCATCTGATCCGCTTTGCCCTGTCGGTCGTGGTCATGCTGGCGTTCGCGCTGGTCGATATCAGGGTGTGGTTCCGGCTGGCCTATCCGACCTATGCGGTGATGCTGGCGCTGCTGGCGGGTGTTGAGGTCGCCGGCAAGGTCGGCGCGTTCGGCGCCCAGCGCTGGATCAATCTGGGTTTCGTCCAGATTCAGCCTTCGGAGCTGATGAAGATCGCCCTGGTGATGGCGCTGGCGCGCTATTTCCATGGGCAGATGACGGAGAACGTCCAGCGGTTCCGCACGCTGATCGTGCCCGTGACGATGATCCTGGCGCCGACGGCCTTCGTGTTGCTGCAGCCCAATCTCGGCACCGCGATCATGCTGATGATGGCAGGGGCGGCGTTGCTTTATGTCGGCGGCATCCGGACCTGGCTCTACGGCGTGGTGGCAGCGGTGGGCGCGGCGGCGGCGCCGATCCTGTGGCGGTCGATGCACGGCTACCAAAAGCGCCGGGTCATGACCTTTCTGGACCCGTCGGTCGACCCGCTGGGCGCCGGCTATCACATCACCCAGTCGCGCATAGCGCTGGGTTCGGGTGGCCTGTTCGGCAAGGGCTTCCTGAACGGCACGCAAAGCCATCTGAATTTCCTGCCGGAAAAGCAGACAGATTTCATCTTTCCGCTGCTGGCGGAGGAATGGGGCCTATGGGGTGGGGTGGTGCTGCTCGCCCTGTTTGCGATCGTGTCCTATTACGGCTTTATCGTTGGCTTGCGCAGCCGCAACCAGTTCGGGCGGATGCTGGCGATCGGCCTCAGCGTCAACCTGTTCCTGTATGTCTTCATCAACATGGCGATGGTGATGGGCCTGATCCCGGTCGTCGGCGTGCCGTTGCCGCTGATCTCATATGGCGGCACCTCGATGCTGGCGGTGATGATGGGGTTCGGTTTGCTGATCAGCACGCTGATCCACCGCGACGTAAAGATCAGCCGGCGTTATCCCCTGGGCGACTGACCCGGCTGATTTCGATTGGCAATTCGTCAAACCCCCCGTACGATTTCGCTAACTGTTACGGTCGGCGAACGTCCGTAATCGAAGGACCTGCTTGTAAAGGGAGAAGTACGCCGATGACCGACATTCCGAACGGCGCGGCCTTCGACACCAGTTCCGGCTTTTCGATCGGCAATATCATCGAACGCAGTTTTGCTGTGTTCGGCCGGAATTTGGTTCCGTTTCTCGTCCTCGGCGCGATTTGCACCAGCCCTTATATTTTCCTCTACTGGGGGCAGGCGCAGATGACGCTCGCTCGGCCAGGCGATCCAACCGCGGCGATCAATGCGATGAAGGGATTCGGAAGGTCCGCGGCCATATCGGTTGGACTGGGCTTTTTTGTCGCCACCCTAGGCCGTGCGGCGCTGATCTCCGCCGTGTTTCAAGCTATGCGCGGCCAACCGGTCGAAGTTCTGGGATCGCTGCGGCGGGGATTGGCGCGCTTTTTCCCAGTCTTGGGCATGTCTATCGTGTTGGGCTTGGGCATTTTCGCGGCGTCGTTGCTGCTGATCGTGCCTGGAATCATCCTTTATACGATGTGGTACGTCGCGCTCCCCGCTTGCGTGGTTGAAAGACAGGGACCGTTAGCCAGCCTTCGCCGGAGCGCGCAACTGACCAAAGGCAACCGCTGGAAGATTTTCGGAATGGCTTTCCTGGTCGCACTGGTCGGTGGAATTATCAGTGCCGTCGCGAACGGGGTGTTTCTTGCGGCGCATAATCGGGTCGCGTTTACGGTGGGCGAGTATCTGACCCAGACAGTGGTTTTCGCGGTGGGCTCGATTATCGCCCTGGTGCTGTATCACGACCTGCGCGTCGCCAAGGAAGGCATCGACACCGACAGGATCGCCGCTGTCTTCGATTGATCCCGCGGCAATTTCGGCGTCGCGATGACAGCGGTTGCGCAATCGGGGGGATCGGCCGAAGTGCCCGGTTTCTCGGTCGGCGGCATATTTCAGCAAAGCATCGCGGTTTTTGGCTGGTACTTGCCGTTCGTGGTGCTGATCGGGGGCATCAGCCTTCTTTGTTATGCGTTCTCGTATGCGACCGCGTTGGACTATGCGTTTCCGATACGCCGCCTGCTTCCTTGGATGAGTTATCGCGGGGCAAGTTATTTCAGACTATCCGCGTTTTCCGCCGTCCTGATTCACAGCTTCGTCGACATCATTATCGTCTGGGCGGCGTCGCAACGGTTGAAAGGACAGAGCATTCGCGCTCGTTTTGCCGCCGGGCGAGCGTTGCGCTGTGTTTTGCCGGTAACCCTGATCAGAGTCGGGCCGTCGGTCGGTCTCACCGTTGGCGGCATGCTGATGGAAACGGCCCCCTGGCCATGGGTCGCGTTGGGCTTTTTTCTGCTCGTCGTGCCAAGCGTCTTCGTGGGGATGATCTGGTTCGTCGCGCCGTCGATCAACATCATCGAAAATCTCAGTGTGTTGGGAAGTTGGAAGCGAAGCGCCGAACTGACGCGCGGGCACCGCTGGAAGCTTTTCGGGATTTTTGTCTTGTTGACAGGCTTTTACCTGATCACACAACACGGACTGACGGGCCTCTATAGCCGCTACGGCGTGGCAGCTTACTTTGCCGCCGCATATCTGCTGTTTGGCATCTACACCACGTTTTCGGCGATCACCGCAGTCGTCATCTATCACGACCTGCGCGCCGCCAAGGAAGGCCTCGGCATCGAACGAATATCCGCAGTCTTCGACTAGTAATCCCCTGCCTTGGCCGATCCCACCACAGCGTTCTTGTCGGCCCGGAACTTGCCGTAAAGCTGTTCGCGTTCCAGATGGCCGCGCTGCGCGGCGTAGAAATCGGTCAGGAAACGGTCGGTGTCCGCATCGGGCACCTTGGTCGGCCAGCCGATTTTCTTGCAGATTCTGTCGGTGACGTCGCGGCGCAATTGTTTGGCATCCGGTGCATCCGGACGGCGCAGCATGTCTTCGAGAATCTGCAGCTCGAACGCGCCATAGGCCGCCAAGTGTTTTTCCAGGAAAACATGCTTCACGCCGCTGTCGACCAGATCGCCCAGCAGAAGCCGGCGCGGCAATGCGACGACGGCGGTTCCCGCGATCATATCCCCGCCGCGTAGCCGGTCCCGGTTGAACAAGGGCAGGGCCGAAAACAGCAGCATCCAGGCGCCCAGCGCCAATTTTCCCCAAAAGCCGACGCTGCTTCCGAGGGACATCATGATGCCAAGCGGCATGAAGACCTCGATCTCCCGCGTCAGGTTGCGGGCGATGACGGCCAGCGGTTGCAGCGGGCCGCCCTTGCGGTCGACGACACGGATGCCGATGGCGCGTTTGCCCGGCGTCGACCCCTGCCACGCCAGTTCGAAATGAATGAAATACAGGTTGCGGATGACGAAGCCGAGAAACAGCATGATCGACAGGCCGACCGCCAGGCCGACTTGCCCGCCCAGCCGGATCGCGCCCAGGACCACGACCACCAGGATCACGTAAACCAGAATGGTCGCCGCCAGCCAGATCATCAGGTCGATTGCCAAGGCGGCGGCGCGCTCGCCCGGGTCCGCCAGGCCGAAGGACAGGGTTACGCCCTCCGGCGTGGTGATATTCAGCGGACGCCGGCTGGCGGTCCGGTTCTCGAGAAAGACCGACGCCTTCTCATGCCGCGACACCTCCGCGCTCATGCGCGCCTCCCGGCCAGGGTGAAATAGGCGAGCCACAGCACGCCGGTGGCGCCGCCGATGGCAAACCGCCAGTCGGTCGATTGGACCAGTTGGCGGAATCCGCCCTCCAATATGCCGGCGACGAACAGCATCATCACCGCCCCGACCGCGATCCGCGTCGCCAGCTTCCCGCTGGTGGCCAGGCTTTCCAGGCGCGGCATGCGGTTGGGAAACAGGATCTTTTCCGCGAGTACCAGGCCGGCGGCGCCGAACAGCATGATCGCGCTGAGTTCGGTCACGCCATGAACCGAAAGCCAACCCAGGCAGTCGACCGTCAGGCCACGATTGGCGTGCAGCGCGACGAAGGCGCCGACCGTCAGTCCCTGATAGACCAGCAGCAACAGCGCCGGAACGCCGGCTACGATCCCCAGGCTGAAGATCAGCAGCCCGACCAGCGTATTATGATCGAACAGGAAATTCGCCATCAGCGCGAAGGACTGCACCGGCCCGGGCCAGGGCGCAAACAGTTCGTCGTTGCGCAGGTCGGCAGCAGTGCTGTCCGGCCCGCGGCCACCGGCAAGGCCGGCGGGAACCAGGGTGTTGAACCACTCCTCGTCATGCATGGTCAGCACGTATCCGGCGATGCAGCCGCTGGCGAGTGCGATGAAGGCGATCAGAAAATGCCAACGCGCCTGGCGCACGGCGCGCGGCAGGTCGGTTGTCAGGAACCGCAGCAACCCGCGCATCTGGCGCACACGCGGGCCATAGACCACCAGATAGGCGCGCAGCGACAGCGCCTCCAGATAGGTCAGCAGGTTGCGGTCGAGCGCGATGCTGCGCGCCACCGACAGAGCCGACAGGGTGGAGCGATAAAGCAGGGGCAACCGCTCCAGGTCCTCCGCCGGCAAAGACAGCACGCCCCGTTTTTCGACGCGCGCGACCAGCGCCTCAAGCTCCCGCCAGGTCTCCTCACGGGCCGCGCGGAACTGGCTGCTTTTCAGGATCGGCGCGTGCGTGGGTTGCGCGACGTCCAGGCCGGGAATGTCTTCGGCGACGTCGGTCATATTAGGCCGCGCTGTTTGATTTGCAGGTAACGATTGATCAGTGCGGATGATAGGCCGGTCGGCGATACGTCAAGGCAGTGGATGCCCAGCCGCTCCAGCCGTTCGAACACGATCTCCCGGTCGCGCAGCATATCGTGGGCGACGACGGACTTGGTCACATCCTCGAACCGGTCGGGTGGGGCGTCGACGATGTTCTGCAGCACCGAATCGCGCAGCGTGACGAACAGCACGACATGGCGGTTGGAAATCCGCTGTAGGCTTTCCAGCAGCAATTCCGCCGTCGTCGTATCGACGAAATCGGTGAACAGCACGACCAGCGCGCGCCGGCGCAGGCGGATGTTGAGTTCGGCCAGCGCCAGGGTGAAGTTGGTTTCCTCGGACCGGTAATCCAGATGCGCGATCGCCTGCTGAATACGGCCAAAGCTGTGCAGGGTGCGGATTGGCTGCAGATAATGGCGCACCACCGCATCGAAGCCATAGATGCCGACCAGGTCGCCGCCACGCAGCGATATCCAGGCCAGCAGCAGGCCGGCATTGATCGCATGGTCCAGCCGGGCCAGCCCATCCACCGGCTCGCGCATCAGATATCCGGTGTCGAACGCCATCACGATCTGATGGTTGCGCTCGGTCTCGAATTCCTTGCAGACCAGCTTGCGGTGGCGCGCGGAATGCTTCCAGTCGATGAAGCGGCTGTCCATGCCGGGCAGGTAATCCCTCAGCGCCTCGAATTCCGTGCCCTGGCCGCGCTCGCGCTGAACCTTCACGCCCAGGATCGCCTCTTGCGAGAAGAACTGCAGCGCCGCGCTTTGCACACTGCGCACATTGGCTAGGACATCGACCGTCCTGTCTACCAGGCGGCGGCGGGTGATCTCGACCAGCTTCAGCGGGCTCCACCACCGGACCCACAGTCGCTCGACCCGAATCTTGCCCCGGCGGCGCGGCACCAGCGGCAGGGTGAACCGCGCGGGCTGTCCGGGCTCCAGCAGCAGGTCGAAAGGTTCCGGCGGGTCCAGATATCCGGTCTGCTCGGCCAGGATCTGGAATCGCGTCGGCCGGCGCAGGGTTTTTGCCGCAAGCGTGCCGTCGAGTGCGCCGCGGTCGCCGATATACAACCGGTCGGGCAGTGTCCATTCCAGGGTCACGTCGTCGGCCGACAAGGCGGCAAGCGCATCCAGCGCAACGGCGATCAGGACCGCCGCGCCGTAGGCGAACGACACCGGCCACAGTCGCGGCGCCACGATGGCGAAGATCAGCGCGGGCGGCAGGCCCGCGGCAAAGATCGTCACCGCCCGCCGGGTCGGCTTGATCATCTGGGCGCCGCCGTCTGGTCGAGAATCTCGCCGATGATCTTGTCGGTACTTAACCCCTCGATCTCGGCACTTGGCGACAGCAGAACGCGGTGGCGCAGAACCGGCAGGGCCAGCGTCTTGATGTCGTCGGGGATCACGAAGTCGCGCCCTTGGATCGCGGCATAGGCGCGGACGGAGGCGGCCAGCATGTTGCCGGCGCGCGTCGATGCGCCGACATCGAACAGCGCGTGGTCGCGGGTCGCGCGGATCACATCGACGATATAGTCGATCAGCGTGTCCGACAGGCGTATGGCGGCGACCGTCTCACGGATCGCCGGCAGCACGCCGGACGGCACGACCTTTTCCAGGCCGAACGCCTCCAGCCGGGGCATCGCCGTGGTGTGGCCATGCCGGGCCAGAATCTGCCGCTCCTCGTCGCGGCTGGGATAATCCAGGATGATCTTGAACAGGAACCGGTCCAGCTGCGCCTCGGGCAGGGGATAGGTGCCTTGCTGCTCGATCGGGTTCTGCGTCGCGACCACCATGAATTCGTCGCCCAACGGGTGGTCGATCCCGTCGATGGTGATGCGCCGCTCGCTCATCGATTGCAGCAGGGCCGCCTGGGTCTTTGGCGGGGCGCGGTTGATTTCGTCGGCCAGCAGTAATTGCGTGAAGATCGGCCCCTTGGTCAGGACGAAGCTGTTGGTCTGGAAGTTGAACAGGTTGGTGCCCAGCATATCGCCAGGCATCAGATCAGGGGTGAACTGAATACGCCCGAATTTCAGCGAGACACCGGCGGCGAAGGCGTTGGCGATCAGGGTCTTGGCCGTCCCCGGCACCCCTTCCAGCAGGATATGGCCGCCGACCAGCAGGCTGGTCAGCATCAGCTCGACGACCTCGTCCTGCCCGACGATCGCCTTGCGGACTTCGGTTCGCAGCGCCTCAGCGATTGCTCTGATTTCGTCCAGATCCATCGATCATTTCCCGTTTCCAGCGGTTCGTGTCCCGCGCCAGTGAAATCAACAGCGCCGGGCCGGGGCGGCCCGACGACAGGGTGTTTGCGCGGTCGACCAGTGCCGCGCATGCGACATCGACATTGCGCGCGCCGCCGACCCGGTCCAACCACGCCGACAGCGCCTCGCCCGCCAGGCCGCGCGGCGCGTGCAGACGGCGCGCCACGTCTTGGACCGTCGCATCGACGAAGCGCCCGACGATGGCGCCGCGCCGCCCCGCGAATCCGATCAGCGCGGCGATATTGTCGATCAGCCCGCCCTTGCCGGATTGGAGCGCCGGCGCCGGGGCATCCGGCACGCCGAAGCGCGGCATCGTCGCCCACAGCAGAAGGGCCGCCGCAGTCAAGGCCAGGATCGTTCCCGGCAGCAAGGGCGGCTTGAACAGGTAATTCAAAATATTGGGGCCGCTGGCGACCGCACCGTTCAGCGATTCGTCGAACACCACCGCCCCGTCGCCGGTGCGCAGCATGCCGATCAGGGCGATGGAAAACGATGCGTTGATCGGGTTCGCCAGGGCGTGGTTGGACATGACGTCCGGATCGGTCAACACGAAAAGCCGCCGGCCGTTTGTGTCCAACTCCCCAACCAGAATGTCCTTGCCGTTGGCGACGATCGGCTTCAGGCGGCGCGACCGGATGATCTGCAATGGCGCCGCGACGACAGGTGTGATGCCGATCGAATTGCGGTCCCACTTCGCGATCGGCAGGCCGCGCACGATCTTCGCATCCGGATCGACAAGATCGACCGCCAGCTGCCCGAAAATAATGGAGGGTAATTCGGCATTCTGAATCCAGCCGGAATGTCCCTTGCTGGTCGTGCCCTCCCACTTGGGCAGGATCAACAACACGGCTTTGGCCTGCATCAGCCTCTGCGCCGCCTGCGTGCCGCCGTTCTCCAGGTGCGGTTCGGCGATCACCAGGACCCCGCCGTCGCCCGCCTTGTCGCGCCCGTGGGCCCGGGTGTGGATTACCGGTGTGCCGATCTGCTTCATGACGTCGGCAATGCCGGCATAGCCGAGCGCCGATTGCGAATGGACCGTCGGACCGACCGCGCTTTGGCTGTCGATGTCGCCATGGGCCATCAGATACAGCGCGATGGCGAAGACCGTGACGGCGGCCAGCACCCAGGGGATCAGCTGCCGGCGCGCGAAGATCGGTGTGCTGTCGCTCACAGGGATGTCCCGGCCGGCTTCTCGGACAGGATCGAGATCAGCTCTTCATACCGGCCGCGACAGGCGTCGTAATCGGGCCGGGTCGCCGGGTGATCGCCGAAATAGCTCGATTCCACGCGCGACACGATTCCGCGCAGCGCGCTCGTCGCCTGTTCGGGCAGGCGCGCGCGCCGCAGGATTTCGCGGCTGGTCAGGCTGTCGGCGATGTCGAGCCGCAACCGCCGTTTCATCTCATCCAGGCAATGCAGCAGCAGGATATGCATGGCCTCGACGAAGCGCGCCTCCGCCGCCAGGCCGTCGGCCATGGCCAGGCTGGCCGATGCGCTCTGCCCGCCCAGCATCGCGCCGGCGCCGGTCAGCCCCCAGCCTTCCTCGTCGCGCGCCCGCCAGTTGGGCAGCATGTCCAACAGGATATAGCCCAGTATCACGGCGAACCCGACGGCCGCGATCCAAAGCACGCCCTCCGGCACGTGCAGATGCCAGCTCTCCCCCTGGTCGGCGTCGCTGGCCTGATGTGGCAGCGTCAGCTGCAAATCCAGTTTGCGGATGGTTTCGGCGACCGCGTCCTGCACCGGATCGCTGTTCGCCGCCCATGCCGGGACGGCGACGGCCAGCGCCAGCATGCAGAAGACGATCAGGTGTGCTGGACGCATCGTGGATTGAGGGATTCAGGCCGCTGGCGAATGGACCGCGCTTTCCGTGCGGCCGGTTGATAGAGGATACTAAAGCATGCGCGGCCGATTGCAGCAG
The DNA here is from genome assembly GCA_965276835.1 of Alphaproteobacteria bacterium. Classification (GTDB taxonomy): domain Bacteria; phylum Pseudomonadota; class Alphaproteobacteria; order BOG-932; family Roseiterribacteraceae; genus BOG-932. The sequence goes on along the minus strand of OZ255631.1, from coordinate 2,592,096 downwards.
ATATTTCGGCACGCCGATGGCCTGGGGCTCTCGACAGCGGCGATCCTCTCCCCTATATGGACCCCCTCGCGCGGGTGCATAGCTCAGTTGGTAGAGCAGCTGACTCTTAATCAGCGGGCCGTAGGTTCGAATCCTACTGCACCCACCACTCCCCTTTCTCGGGACAGGGCGCCGATCATCAGCGTTCCCGTTCGGCCCAACAGGCAGCCGCTGATCGCCAGAAGCGGTAAGCCGAGCGTCAGCCAGTTTTGCCCGATATCCAAGGAAGGCGCCTCGGCCCATGCTGACACGTTGCATGCTGGTCGTCGTTCCGGCCGCCTTTACGGCAAACGTACCGTTTATAATGCGCTCGCGGGGGATCGAGGCAGTCAAGGGCATGCTGATCGATTCCGTGGCGCTGCCGACAATCCTGCTGTTCGTCGCCGCGTCTTTCGGCCAATCACGCATATCCAGACGCCGAACCGTCCTGTTCGGCGGCAATGCGATGCGGCCCGTGCTCCACGGGCCGTCGGTTCCGCAAGAAGACTGACGGCGTCAGCCGGCGTCAGCTCACAACCACCGCCGCAGCCGCTTTCTCCGGGCGCAGCCTGATCAGCACCTCGCGCTCCTGCTCCTGCCGAACCGCCTTGGCCCGGACCCTGAGCAGATCGCGCCTGGCGGCCAGCCCGACCACCACGCCGTCGGCGCGCCGCAATATCGGCACGCGTCCGATGTCGGTCGCCGCCATGCGGTCCGCAAGCTGTGCGACCATTTCGTCCTCATAGCCGATGACCGGCTCACGGTCGGCCAGCAATTCCGCAAGCGGCCGGGTGTCCTGCCCCTCGGTCCTGTCCCAACGCAAGGCATCGGCGCGCGATACGATCCCGACCAGGCGCTTGTCCGGTCCGGTGACCGGATAGCTTTTGTGCCGGGCCTGCGGGCCCGGGGCTGTGAAGAAGGCAACAGCCTCGCCGACGGTCATGTCCGCCGCCAGGCAATCCACCGGCTGCGCCATGATCTCGGTGACGCGCATCGTCTCGAACGGGTCGACGATATATTCGCGCATTACATGGTGTCCGCGACGCGCCACCTTTTCGGTCAGGATCGACCGCTTCAGCAACAGCACCGTCGTTCCGTGCGCCATGGCGCAGCCGATCGCCAGCGGCAGGACCGCGCCCATATTATGGGTCAATTCGATTGCGAACACGATCGACGTCAGCGGCGAGCGCATCGTGCCGCCCATCATCGAAGCCATCCCGATCAATGCCCACAGACCCGGATCGCCGACCGGCATCACCATCCCGAACAGCGCACCCAGCGCACCGCCCATGATCAGCAACGGGGCCAGAACACCGCCGGACGTGCCCGATCCCAGCGCAACCGACCAGATGACCGATTTCACCACAAGCAGGCGGATCGCCCCTTTGGCAACCAGCGTACCCGCCAGCAGCGCCGCAATATTGTCGTAACCGACGCCAAGCGCGTGCGGCTCGATCAACCCGCCGACCCCGACCGCCAGACCGCCGGCCATCGGCCACCACATCCAATGGATGGGCAGCCGCTGGAACAGGTCTTCGCTTTTATAGACCATCGCGGTCAGCACGCCCGACGCCAATCCGGCGACGATGCCGAGAACCCCGGCAAGCACCAAGCCGACCGGCGGCAGGGCGGCGCTCGTCGCCATCGGGAACAGGGTGCCGCCGTCCAGCAATATCGGCCGCCAGGCCGCGGCGACCGAGCAGGCGATGGCGACAGGGATAAAGCTGCGCGGCTTCCATTCGAACAGCAGCAATTCGACCGCCAGCAGCATCGCCGCGACCGGGGTTCCGAACGTGGCGGCCATGCCTGCCGCGGCGCCGGCGACCAGCAACGTCTTGCGTTCGGCGTTGGTCAGGTGGAAAAGCTGCGCGAACAGCGAGCCGATCGCGCCGCCGGTCATGATGATCGGTCCTTCGGCGCCGAACGGCCCGCCGCTGCCGATCGAGATCGCGGACGAAACCGGTTTCAGGATCGCGACCTTGGGCTGAATGCGGCTGCGGCCGATCAGGATCGCCTCCATTGCCTCGGGAATGCCGTGGCCGCGGATTTTCTCCGACCCGTAACGCGCCATCAGCCCGATGATCAGGCACCCGGCGACCGGTACGAACATCGAATACCATCCCAGTGTGTTGCCGGCGATGGATACGCTGTCGGTGCTGAAACGGCCGTAATAGGCAATGTTGGTGGCCAGGCTGATCAAATGCAGAAGCGCCCAGGCCGCCGCGGCGCCGCCGGTGCCGACCACCAGCGCCATCGCCATAAGGATCAACAGGCGTCTGTCGGTGGTGAAATCGCGCAGATTGTCTTCGCCTGCGGTGTCGGGCGCGTGCGCCTGGGTCGTCGTCATTATCGGCCTGGGTTAGCGTTGGAGATCGCGAGCGCCGATTTATATCGCTATGCGATATAATGCACGCCGCCCCTGAGATGGCAGCTATGCCGTCGGCGAAGGGTCGGTGGGCTTCGCCCCGGGCCGGCCGCCCGCCGTGAGAGGCGAATGTTTGAAATTTAGGTAAATACTCAGCGCTCAGCCGCCGGCATGATCCAGTAATAAATGATGTAATACTATGAAATTTCGCAAATATTCTTAGTCAGATTTCTCAGTGGAAGTTATTTCATTAACGGTCTGCTGAATTCGCGGCGGCTAAACTCGTTTTCTCTTGCGGCGCGGGCGAAGATGTGTCCCCATTTGCCGAACGTAATCAATACAAAGCGGACTTCGGGGGCGCTCTCGCGGGCATGCCCGAATCCCATCGGCTTTCCATCCCCTTAAGCTCGCCGGAGAACGACCATGTCAGCGATAAAGCCCAATCTTTACCGTCTTTCGCTATTCAGCGCGGCGTCATTGATGTGCCTGACCGGCGCCGCCTCGGCGCGCGAAGTCGCCCAAGTCATCGAACGTGCCGCGCCCGAAGCGAAATCCACCTTCGACATCTATATCCCGTTGCGCAACCAGGCCGCGTTGGCAAAACTCGAACTGGCCCAGCACACGCCCGGCAACGCGCAATATCACAAATGGCTGAAGCCGGCGGAGTTCAATGCCCGTTTCGCGCCGGACAAGGCGACCCTGGCGGCTATCACCCGCGAACTCCACGCGAAGGGGCTGGAGGTTACCGAGAGCCATACGCACAGCATCCGCGTGACCGGAACCGTACATTCGATCGAGCGGGCATTCAGCACCAGCCTCTCGCGTGCCCGTTTCGCCAGCGGGCGAGAAGTTTTGGCATCCTCGACCGCGCTCAAGATGACGCCGGCACTGGCCGCGGTTCATGCCGTCGTGCCCGCTTTCGCCGGCATCGCCCATATGCAGACGACCCTGCGGGCGAACGGCAAGTCGATGCCGCAGAATCGTGAAGGAAAGTACGGCGGCTATTGGTTCACGGATCTGAAGCAAGCCTACGACTTTCCCAGCTATAAATCCTATACCGGCAAGGGCGTGACGATCGGCATCCTGATGTCAGCCGGTTACAGCAAGTCCGATACCGATGCCTATTTCGCGCATGAGAAGCTGGCGACGCCAAAGATCACCGAGGTAAATTTCAACGGGGCGACGCCCTACGATAAGAAGCATCCGGACAATTCGGCCGAGGTCCAACTGGATATCCAGCAATCGGGCGGCATGGCCCCGGGGGCAAGCATCATCCATTACAATATTCCCGATCTTGGCGACGAGAACATCCTTGGCGCGTTGGTCGAGATTCTGGATGACGATGTCGCCGACGTTGTCAGCATGTCTTTCGGCGGGCCGGAGCTGGGTTATACGAAAGCGTATAATGGCGGCAGCGACTTCACCGGCTTTCTGCAAATCTACGACGACGTCTTCGCCCAGGGTAACGTGCAGGGCATCAGCTTCGTGGCAAGTAGCGGCGATGCCGGTGCGAAGGACGTTCCGCCGATCGCCTGTTTCCAGCCGAAGGCCAAGGCAGGCTGTGGATCGAACCTGTTCTCGGTCGAAACCCCGGCATCCAGCCCACATGTGACGGGGGTCGGCGGTACGAACCTGACCACCACTGCCGATCCCAAAAATCCAAAGGATCTAAACTCCGCCTATGTGAGCGAGTCGGCATTCGCCGATAAGCTGCAGGGCGATATTTTCTATGGAACGCCTTCCAGCGGCGTCATCTGGGGTTCCGGCGGCGGCAAGAGCGTTGTTTACAAGGCGCCGGCCTATCAGGCCCTGGTGAACACGGGAACGCCCATGCGGGCGGTTCCCGACCTGTCTCTCCATATGGGCGGATGCCCGCAAGGGGCAGTCACGCCCTGTGCGGCGGACGACAGTTTCGTTTGGGTCGGCCTCGGCGGGCAATTCCTGGGCTTTATCGGCACCAGCGCCTCCGCGCCTACGTTCGCCGGCCTGACGGCGCTCAAGATCGAACGTCTGGGGGGAACGCGCCTCGGCAACCAGAACTTCGAAATCTACGCGCTGGCGGCGTCCCAGAGCGCAGGCGGCGGCAGTCCGGTATTCCGGCAGAATATCAAGGGGTTCAACGGCTACAATACCAAGCGGGGATATAATTTCGTTCTGGGTAACGGCACCCTGCGCGGCAGGGACTTCATCCTCGCGCCGACGGCTCCGCGTGCCGGCGTGCCGCAAACGCCCAGCAACCCGTAATCGCTGAAAGCGCCGGGCAGGGCCATTCCGCCTTGCCCGGGCTGCAGAATTTCAGGCCAGTTCGATGTTCAGGTGCTGGCTCATATTGCCGACCAGCCTGACGTCGATCTGCTTCGACCGGTAACGCCAGCCGCCATCGGCCTTCTCGAAGACATCGGTGTAACGCCCGCAGGCGATCGGCTGTAGCGGCAGCTTGGGCGTCGCCTGCAAGACGGTGAAGCAGGAATGGACGCTGATCGTACCGTCCGCCTGCTCGTCGAATTCCAGGTTGGTCACGACATGCTGGGTGTTCAGCGTGCCGTTGTCATACTGCTTATTGATCGACTTCCAGTAATTGCCGATCGTCTCCGCACCCTCCAGCCGCTGGTCCGTCTTGTTGGCGGTGATGACCGCCGCGGCGAACAGATTGCCAAGATTTTCCCACTGGCAGGTATCGACATAGCGCGTGTAGCGGAAGATCAGGCTTTCGATCGCGGTTCTGTCGGCGAATTCCATTGTCATCCTCCCCGGTGTTTGCCGGACCTTGGCACAAATCTTGCTCTGGTTTGAAGCGATAAAGTCCGGAGCTTGAGGATGTCCATCGTTGAAGGTTCTGCTGGCAGACGACAATCAGGAACGCGCGGATGCGGTCGCACGTCGTCTGTCGGCGGCCGGCATCGATGAGATTGTCAGGCTGGCGCCCGGAGAGCGGCTGATCGAAATCGTCCAGGCGACGAAACCCGACGTGGTGATCGTCGATATGTCACGGCCGGACCGCGACAGTTTGGAAAGCATTCGCGAGGTGACGGCCAGCGACCCGTTGCCGATCGTGATGTTCGTCGATCATGACGACACAGGGTTCATGGAAGACGCCATCGCGGCGGGCGTCAGCTCTTATAACCTGGTCGGCAGCGCCTTGCCCGACGTGAAGCCGATCGCCCAGGCGGCGGTTGCCATCTTCCGCCGCTACCAGAAGGTCGCGACCGACCTGCACGACGCCGAAGTCAGGCTGAACGAGCGGACCGTCATCCAGCAGGCCAAGGCCCTATTGATGCAGCAGCGCAAGATGGCCGAACCCCAGGCGCATAAATGGCTGCGCCAGACTGCAATGAACAGCGGCAAGCGCATGGTCGATGTCGCCTCCGCGTTACTCGAAGCGGCGGACAAGGCATCATGACGATGGATCATCAAAACCAGGCACCAAAGGCGCCGACGCGCCCGCTCGTTCGAATCGGCATGTTGCGGCTCAGCGATGCCGCGCCCGCCGTCGTCGCCAAGGAAAATGGCTTCTTTGCCGCGCAGGGGCTGGATGTTCGCCTGTCGGTCGAGCCGTCCTGGGCCAATATCGCCGATAAGCTGACCTATCGGCAGCTCGACGCGGCGGTGATCCTGCCGCCGCTGGCGTTCGCCGTGACGCTGGGCCTGCGTGGGGTCGGCATTCCGATGATCGTGCCGATGTCGTTCAGCCTCAATGGGCTGGCGGTGGGCGTCCGCGGCGACATCGCCGATGAATTGGGCGCGGGCGGGACGCCGCTCGAGATCGGGGCGCGGCTGGCCCGTCTTCTGCCGCCGCACCGGCCGCGGCTGCGCTTCGCCATCGCGCACGCCTTTTCGACCCATAACCTGCTGTTGCGCCATTTCCTGTCCGCCGCCGGCATCGATCCCGACCGCGACGTCGAACTGACTGTCGTTCCGCCGGCAGATACCGTGCAGGCGATGCAGGACGGTCATATCGACGGCTATTGCCTGGGGCCGCCCTGGGCCGATGTCGCGACGCGCCTGGGCATCGGCCGGACGCTCGTGACCTCAGCCCAGATCTGGCGGAACCATCCCGAAAAATGCCTGGCCGTGCGGCGGGACTGGGCCGGCGACAATCCCGTCGCGCTGGACGGGCTGCTGGCCGCGACGCTTCAGGCCGCGCGGTTCTGCGACGACCCGGCCAATGCGGACGGTATTGCAACGATCCTGGCGCGGGATAATTACCTATCCATCGAACGCGCCGCGATCCGGGCCTCCCTGCCCGATGACGGCAACGGTCGCTCGATATTCTTCGCGAACGCGGCGAATTTCCCCTGGATCTCGCATGCCGCCTGGTTCCTGTCCAAGATGGCGCAGTGGGGTTATCTGGGGCAGGAGGTCGACCGCGCGGCGCTGGCGGCATCCGTCTATCGCCCCGACCTGTTCCGTGCCGCCGCCGCCCGGATCGGACTGCCGGTTCCCACCGGCGACGGCAAGATCGAGGGTGCTCACGACGCGTCCTGGCTCTTGGAGGCGACTCCTGCCGCAATCCCGATGGGGCCGGATCTGTTCTGCGACGGGCGCATTTTCGATGACTAATCGATTGCGCGCGCCGTCCGCTATGTTGCCCATAAAGGCAGCAGTCTGGATTGCGCTGCAACATTTTTGGGCAAACCCGTCCGGCGGGTAAGCCATTGAACCGAGATGCTCCGGTGCTTTCCGGTTGGCATATTTGTTGCAGTGCAATCTGTACCGGCCAAGCTCCAATGCGCCGCCGGCGAGGCCCCTCCAATGGCGGATGCGGTCTCCAAGCCGGGACATTTAATCCGATGTCCCGATCCGCGCTCGGGCGATCAACGGCGATCGCTCATCCGGCTTGATGCGGCCGGCGGGATTGTTGCGATCATGAATACAAACCTCAATGGGGGTTTCCTCAAGGCCGGGCATCTGCCCACGCTCGCCTCCGCGTTCCTCTATTTCGATCTCAGCTTCATGGTGTGGGTGATCTTGGGGCCGCTTGGCGTCCAGATTGCCAAGACGCTCGGCCTCGACCCCGCGCAGAAGGGGCTGATGGTCGCCATCCCGGTGCTGGCCGGCGCGTTCCTGCGGATCGTGAACGGCGTGTTGGTCGATCATTTCGGGCCCAAGAAGACCGGTATCTTCGCACAACTCGTCGTTATTGCCGGATTGGTCGTGGCCTGGCTGCTGGGCATCCACAGCTACGCGCAGATATTGACGCTGGGCATCGTGCTGGGAATGGCCGGCGCGTCCTTCGCCGTCGCCCTGCCTCTGGCCTCGCGCTGGTATCCGCCGCAACACCAGGGCATGGCGCTGGGCATAGCCGGGGCCGGAAATTCCGGCACCGTGCTTGCGGCCTTGTTCGCGCCCGGCCTGGCGGTGGCCTTCGGCTGGAACAACGTGCTGGGCATGGCGGCGATCCCGCTGGTCGCCGTTCTCGCGTTCTTCGTCGTCTTCGCCAAGGACAGCCCGAACCGTCCGGCGAGCAAATCGCTGACCGATTACTTCAACGTGCTCAAGATCGGCGACGCCTGGTGGTTCATGGCATTCTACAGCGTCACGTTCGGCGGTTTCGTCGGGTTGTCTTCGTCGCTGACGATTTACTTCAACGACCAATACGGCCTGGCGCCGGTTCATGCCGGTTACGCCACGGCGGCTTGCGTGTTCGCAGGTTCGATGCTGCGACCGGTGGGCGGCGCGCTAGCTGACCGGATCGGCGGCATCCGCACGTTGTCGGCCATGTACATTGTTGCGGCGACGGCGCTGACCCTGGTCAGCTTCGGCATGCCGCAACTGTGGATGGCGGTCGCCGTTTTCGTTGTCGGCATGGGCGCGTTGGGCATGGGCAACGGCGCGGTCTTCCAACTGGTGCCGCAACGCTTCGGGCGGGAAATCGGCGTCATGACCGGCCTGGTCGGCATGATGGGCGGCGTCGGCGGATTCTATCTCGCCTCCAGCCTCGGCTTTTCCAAGCACATCACCGGCAGCTATCAGGCCGGCTTCCTGATCTTCGCCGTATTGGCGCTGCTCGCGCTGCTCAGCCTGACCGGTGTGAAGAAACATTGGCGCGCCCGCTGGGGCAGCCTGTCCACCGCCGTCCGGATCTAAGGGGAATATTCATGAACATGATCCATCGCCGGGAACGGCTGGTCGTCATCGGCAACGGCATGGCCGGAATGCGGGCTGTCGAGGAACTGCTGAAGCGCGACCCGATCCGTTACCAGATCACGGTCTTCGGCGCCGAACCGCACGTCAATTACGACCGCATCGCCCTCTCGTCCGTCCTGGCGGGCGAGAAGGAAATCGGCGACATCATCATCAACCCGCTCGCCTGGTACGGCGAGAACGGCATCTGCCTGCTGGCCGGCGACCCGGTCGTGTCGATCGACCGGGAAGGCAAGACGGTGACCTCGGAAAGCGGCCGGGTCGAGCCCTATGACAAGCTGCTGCTCGCCACCGGCTCCCGCCCGATCGTCCCGCCGATCCCGGGGCTGGAACTGCCCGGCGTCTGCGCCTTCCGCGATATCGCCGACATCGAACAGATGATCGGGGCATCGCAGAAATATCGCCGCGCCATTGTCATCGGCGGGGGGCTGCTGGGACTGGAGGCGGCGAACGGGCTGATGAAGCGGGGCATGACGGTCGCCGTCGTCCACCTGACCGACACGCTGATGGAACGGCAATTGGATCAAACCGCGGGCAAGCTGTTGCAGCGGGAATTGGACGAGCGCGGGCTCAACTTCTTCATGAACGGCCAGACCGAGGAGATATTCGGCGACGGCCGGGTCGAAGGGGTGCGCCTGGCGGACGACCGTGAGGTGCCGGGCGACCTGGTGGTCATGGCGATCGGCATCCGCCCGAATATCGATCTGGCGCGGCAAATCGGGCTCGATATCAATCGCGGCATCGCCGTCTATGACGACATGCGGACTTCCGACCCGGACATCTTCGGCGTCGGCGAATGCGTCGAACATCGCGGCAAGACCTATGGCCTGGTGGCCCCGCTCTATGAGATGGCAAAGGTCTGCGCCGACCATCTGGCGGGCGACGAGGCGACCGTGTCGGCCTATGCCGGGTCGGTCCTGTCGACCAAGCTCAAGGTCACCGGGGTGGATTTGTTCTCTGCCGGCGATTTCCAGGGCGGCGAGGACTATAGCGACCTGACGCTCCACGACACCGCGCGTGGCAGCTACAAAAAGCTGGTGACGCGCGACGGGCGGCTGGAGGGTGTCGTCCTCTATGGCGATGTGACCGACGGCGCCTGGTATCTCGACCTGCTGCGCAAGCGCGAGGACATAACCGCCTTCAAGGAGGCGGCGATCCTGGGGCAGGCTGTCGCCGCCGCCATGGGGCAGGTCAAGCCGACCAGCGCCGCCGAGCTGCCGGCCGATTACCAGGTCTGCGGCTGCAACGGCGTGTGCAAAGGCACGATCGTCGACGCGATCGCCGCCAAGGGACTGACCACGCTGGAGGGCGTCCGCCGCCACACCAAGGCTTCGGCGTCGTGCGGGTCCTGCACCGGCCTGGTCGAACAGATATTGGCCGCAACCGCCGGTGAGGCCTTCGCTCAGGCGGAAAAGCCGGGCATGTGCGGCTGCACCGCCCTCAGCCACGAAGAGGTGCGCAAGCACATCCGCGAGGACGGGCTGAAGACCATTCGCGAAGTCATGGGCTCGCTCGGCTGGACCAACCCGGACGGCTGCCACTCCTGCCGTCCGGCGCTCAATTTCTATCTGCTCTGCGCCTATCCGGAGAGTTATCTGGACGATCCGCAGTCGCGATTCATCAACGAGCGTGCACACGGCAATATCCAGAAGGACGGCACCTTTTCGGTGATTCCGCGCATGTGGGGGGGCGTCACCAGCGCCAAAGAACTGCGCGCCATCGCCGACGTGGTCGACAAGCACGCGATCCCGTCGGTGAAGGTCACCGGCGGCCAGCGCATCGACATGCTGGGGGTCAAGAAGGAAGACTTGCCGGCGGTCTGGAAGGACCTCAACGAAGCCGGGATGGTCTCGGGCCACGCTTATGCCAAGGCTTTGCGCACGGTGAAGACCTGCGTCGGGTCGGAATGGTGCCGGTTCGGCACGCAGGATTCCACCGGCATGGGCATCGCGCTGGAGAAGATGACCTGGGGTTCGTGGCACCCGCACAAGGTAAAGCTCGCGGTGTCGGGCTGCCCGCGCAACTGCGCCGAATCGACGATCAAGGATTTCGGCGTGATCGCGGTCGACAGCGGCTGGGAACTTCACATCGCCGGCAACGGCGGCATCAAGGTCCGCGTCACCGACTTCCTGTGCAAGGTCGCGACCGACGCAGAGGTGCTGGAATATTGCGGTGCCTTCCTGCAGCTCTACCGCGAGGAAGCACGTTACCTGGATCGCACGGCGCCGTGGGTCGAACGGGTCGGGCTCGACTATGTGAAGGCTCGCATCGTCGACGACGAGGCCGGCCGCAAGGCGCTGCACGCCCGCTTCCTCTACGCGCAGCAATTCTTCCAGACCGACCCGTGGGAAGAGCGCAATCCGGGCAGGGAGGCCGCCGTGGAATTCCGCGCGCTGGCGACGGTGGAATGAGAATGGGCGATATCGTGACTGAAGCCGGCTGGACGGATGTCGGCACCGTCGGCGAAATCCCGCGGATGGGGGCCAGGGTGGTGTCCACGCCGCGCGGCAACGTCGCCGTCTTTCGCACGGCGGGCGACCAGATCTTCGCGCTTGACGACAAATGCCCGCACAAAGGCGGCCCGCTCAGCCAGGGGATCGTCCACGGCGTGTCGGTCACCTGCCCGCTGCACAATTGGGTCATCGGCCTGGACAGCGGGGAGGCGGCGTCGCCCGACGAGGGCTGCGTCCGCACCATCGCCGTCCGGCGCGACGGCGACCGCATCTTCCTGCAGTTGCCGTAAGGACGGCCATGACGGGCGAGGTCAAGACGACCTGCCCCTATTGCGGGGTCGGTTGCGGCGTCATCGTCAGGGACGGCACCGTCAGGGGCGACCCAGACCACCCGGCCAATTTCGGCCGGCTGTGTTCCAAGGGATCGGCCTTGGGGGAAACGCTGGACGACACCGGCCGCATCCTGCGTCCGCGCATCGGCGGCCGGGATGTCGATTGGGATACCGCGCTGGATACTGTCGCCGGACGCTTCGCCGAGACCATTGCCGCGCATGGGCCGGATTCGGTTGCGTTCTACGGCTCCGGCCAGCTTCTGACCGAGGACTATTACGTCGCCAACAAGCTGATGAAGGGTTTCATCGGCAGCGGCAACATGGACACCAATTCCCGCCTCTGCATGGCCTCCACCGTGGCCGGACACACGCGTGCGTTCGGGGCCGACGTGGTGCCCGGCACCTATGAGGACTGGGACGAAACCGATCTTGCCGTCCTGGTCGGCGGCAACACCGCCTGGTGCCACCCGATCCTGTTCCAGCGGCTGAAGAAGGCCAAGGAACGGCGCGGCGCCTTCATCGTCGTGATCGATCCCCGCCGCACCGCGACCTGTGAGATCGCCGACCTGCATCTGGCCGTCGCGCCGGGCGGCGACGTGGCCTTGTTCAACGGCCTTCTGACATTCCTCGCGGCCGAAGGGCGCCTGGATGCAGGCTGGATCGCCGCGCATGCCAATGGCCTCGACGATGCTCTGGCCGCCGCCGCGACGACCTTGGCCGAGGTCGCAGTGCTGACCGGCCTGGCCGAGGCCGACGTCCTGACCTTCTACCGGCGCTTCGCCGATACCGAGCGGGCAATGACCGTCTTTTCCCAAGGGGTGAACCAGTCCTCCGCCGGGACCGACAAAGTCAACGCCATCGTCAACTGCCATCTGGCGACGGGCAGGATCGGCCGGCCCGGCATGGGGCCGTTCTCGGTCACCGGGCAGCCCAACGCCATGGGCGGGCGCGAAGTCGGCGGGCTCGCCAACCAACTGGCCGCGCATATGCGCTTCGAGAACCCGGACGATATCGACCGGGTCGGCCGCTTCTGGCGCTCGCCCGGCATGGCGCGGGCGGGAGGCTTCAAGGCGGTCGATCTGTTCGACGCGGTGCTCGACAGTCGGGTCAAGGCGATCTGGATCATGGCGACCAACCCGGCCGACAGCATGCCCAATGCCGGGCTGGTCCGCCGCGCGCTGGAGGCCTGCCCGTTCGTCGTGGTGACAGATTGTTGGGACACCGACACGACGGTGCTGGCCGACGTGGTTCTTCCGGCCGCGACCTGGGGGGAAAAGGACGGCACGGTCACCAACTCCGAACGCCGCATTACCCGTCAGCACGCCTTCCGTCCGCCGCTGGGCGAGGCGAAACCGGACTGGTGGATCGTCAAGGAAGTCGCTGCCCGGATGGGCTGGGCCGACCGCTTCGCCTATGCCCGGCCCGCCGACATCTTCCGCGAACATGCGGCCCTGTCGGCCTTCGAAAATGACGGTGGCCGCGCCTTCGATATCGGTGCGCTGGCGACGTTGAGCGACGGCGGATACGACGCGCTGGCGCCGGCGCGCTGGCCGGTCAAAGCCGGCTCGGCCGGCAGCGGCCGGATATTCGGAGACGGCAAATTCTTCACGCCCGACGGCAAGGCGCGCTTCGTTCCGACCCCGTTCAAGCCGCCTGCCGAGGCGACAGGCCGGTACCTGCCTTACGTGCTGAATACGGGTCGCATCCGCGACCAGTGGCACACCATGACCCGCACCGGCAGGGCGCCGCGCCTGATGGCGCACCAGGACGAGCCCTGGCTGGACATCCATCCGTCCGACGCCGCGAAGTTGAGTATTGCCGCCGGCGATCTGGTGCGCGTCCGGTCGAAGCACGGCGCGGCGATCCTGCGTGCAAGGCCGACTGACACGCAGCGGCCCGGCGAAGTCTTTGCGCCGATGCATTGGACCGACCGGTTCGGCTCCGCCGGGCCGATCGATCGGCTGACAGGCCCGGCGCGCGACCCGATTTCCGGCCAACCCGAACTGAAGGCTACCCCTGCCAACGTTGCGCCGGTGGCGACCTTGTGGCGCGGCGTTTTGGTCGGCGGGGCCGGCCGGGCGGAACGCGGCGATTTCTACGCCGCGCGCATCCCGATCGCGGGCGCCGACAGTTGGGAACTGCGCGGCTGGAGCCCGCTGCCGGGCGAACTGGCGCTTGGCGATTGGGTCCGCGGCCTATTGGGCGAGACGCACTGCGCCGAACGGATCGTCATGGCGGATCCGGAACGCAACAGCTGGCGTTTCGCCCGCGTCGTCGATGGGCGGCTGACGGCATTCCTGGCGCTCTGCACCAGCCAGCGCTTCCAACTGCCGGCGCGCGCCGATATCGCGGAGTGGATCGGCCTGCCGTTCGACGATGCCGCGCGCCAGGCCTTGTTCGCCGTGGAGGCGGCAGTCGGCGTGCCGCAGACCAAACGTACCGTCTGCTCCTGTTTCTCGGTCAGCCGCGCCACGATCGAGAAGGCCATCGCCGTTGACGGCCACACAAGTGCCGCCGCTATCGGCAAGGCGCTCAAAGCCGGCACGAATTGCGGCTCCTGCATCCCGGAAATCGAGGAAATCCTGCGCGCCGTCCGCGTTCCGGCGTGAACTGCCTATTCCATTCCCAAAAGGGCGGGCAGGTCGCGCATCGCGTGGAACGGCGTTGCGCCCAGCCCGGCCATCGTCCGCGCGCGTTCCGGCGGGCAATAGGCGAATACCGTCATTCCCGCCGCGATGCCGGCGGTGACGCCGACCGTCGAGTCTTCGACCACCGCGCACCGATCCGGTGGAAACCCCATCGTCCGCGCCGCGTGCAGGAACAGGTCGGGCGCCGGTTTGGGCCGCCGGATCGTTTTCGCCGAGAAGGCGTTTGCGCCGAAATCGGCCCACAGACCCGTGGCCGTCAAGGTCGCGCGCATCTTGTCGGGCGGTCCCTGGGATGCGACGCAGAAGGGTATGTTCGCTGCCTTCAGCCCGTCGACGACCTCGTGGATGCCTTCGATCGGCTCGCAACGTTCGGCCAGCATCGGGATCAGCGTCTCGTAATAGGCGATGGCCCAATCCTCCGGCATCGCGATGCCGAAGCGCTCGTTGGCGTGCAGCCTTACCGCATCCAGCGACATGCCGATGAAGATCGCTTGCGATTCCGGCCCACTCAGAGCTGCCCCGTGGCGCGTGACGATCGCCGCCAGCACATCGTTGGCGACGGCTTCGCTGTCCACCAATACGCCGTCGCAGTCGAAAATAATCAGGTCGAAGCGGGACATCGATTTGCCTATGCGATTCTCGATTCCCATTTATACGGGCTTGGCCAGCGAAGGTATCGCCGATGATTACCGATATCGACATCACCATCCGCCTTGCTCTGGCGGCATTCCTGGGCAGCCTGATCGGCTTTGAGCGCGAACGGCTGTTGTGGGCCGCCGGTATTCGCACCCACATGCTGGTCAGCGTCGGCGCCTGCCTGCTGATGATCGTGTCGGCCTATGGGTTCCAGCATGCGCTGGAAATGCAACATGTCGTTCTCGATCCCTCACGGGTCGCCGCACAGGTTGTTTCGGGAATCGGGTTTTTGGGCGCCGGCGCGATCCTGCTGAAGGGCGAGGTCGTTCGCGGTTTGACGACGGCGGCCAGTGTCTGGGCGGTGGCCGCGATCGGCCTGGCGGCAGGCGGTGGCCTGTTCTATGCCGCCACGGTTTCGACCGTCATCATCCTGGTGATCCTGGCCGGATTGAAGCCGCTGGAGGAACTGTACCGGGCCCGTGCCCAGGCCTGCACGATCGAGCTCAGGGCGGAAAGAAACGCCGTTTCACCGGAAGATATCAAAAAGCTGCTGAAACTGCCGGCAAGCCGCATCCGCCAGGTTGTGATGGGCGAAACGGATGATGCCGGGGTTCGAACGATATCGATCCGGCTGACGCGCGTGTCGGACGGCGATATAGGCCGCGGCATCGCCAATCTGCGGCGGCGGCCAGGCGTGGTCGCCGCCGAGGTGACGCAGAGGCACCGCTATGAAACGGCCGAGGCAAGCTGACCGGCTGTTACACGCCTGCGGCTGCTTGACGCTCAGGGGAACCCTTGGGCGGGCCATCGACTTGGAATTTCTGTGGTAATCTCCCTTACAGCCAAAGCCCGCCTTCGTTCAGTTGCCAGGAATGACAGCAGATGAGTGACATTTCCGCGCCGTCGCAAAGCAGCAAGATCACCTCGCGCATCGCGCTGCCGGCGCAGGATGAGGATATCGTCGCGCTGCGCCGTGCGCTGATCGCCAAGCTGACCTACGCGGTGGGCAAGGATCCGACGGCGGCCAACGACCGGGATTGGTTCGTCGCCACCGCCCTGGTGGCGCGCGACCGCATGGTCGACCGCTGGATGCCATCCACCCGCCAGACCTACGCGGACAACCGCAAGCGGGTGTATTATTTGTCGCTCGAATTCTTGATCGGCAAATTGCTGATGGATTCGCTGAGCAATCTGGGCCTGACCGACAGCATGCGCGCCGCCCTGGCGGAACTGGGCGTCGATCTCGACATGTTGCGTATGATCGAACCCGACGCGGCGCTGGGCAATGGCGGTTTGGGCCGTCTGGCGGCCTGTTACCTGGAAAGCATGGCGACGTTGTCGGTCGCCAATTACGGCTACGGCATCCGCTATGCCCACGGCATGTTCCGCCAGGTGATCCGCGACGGCTGGCAGCGCGAATATCCGGAAAACTGGCTGTCGTCGGGCAATCCGTGGGAATTCGAACGGCCCGAGGTCAGCCATATGATCGGCTTCGGCGGCACAGTGCAGGAGGTGACCAAGCCGGACGGGACCGTCACCCATATCTGGCACCCGGCGGAAATGGTCGAGGCGATGGCCTATGACACGCCGGTCGTCGGCTGGCGCGGCAAGCATGTGAACACGCTGCGCCTGTGGTCTGCGCGCGCGCCGGACCCGCTGCGGCTGGACGCGTTCAATCGCGGCGACCATATCGGCGCGCTCGCCAACCGGGCGCGCGCCAACTCCATCAGCCAGGTGCTCTATCCATCGGACGCGACGCCGGCGGGGCAGGAACTCAGGCTGCGGCAGGAATTCTTCTTCTCCTCCGCATCGCTGCACGACCTGCTCTATCGCCACCTGCACCAATATGGCGACGTGCGCAGCCTGGCGGAACATGTGTCGATCCAGCTGAACGACACCCACCCCGCCATCTCCGTGGCGGAGCTGATGCGCCTGCTGGTCGATGTGCATGAGGTGCCGTGGGAAGAAGCATGGAAGATCACGACCGCGACCATCTCCTATACAAACCACACGCTGCTGCCGGAGGCGCTGGAGAGCTGGCCGGTGCATCTGATGGAGCGGATGCTGCCGCGCCAGATGCAGATCATCTATCTGATCAACGCCCTGCACCTGGATGCGTTGCGCGCCGGCGGCCATGACGACGAGCGGCTGCTGGCCTCGATCTCGCTGATCGGGGAGGAGGGCGGCCGTCAGGTGCGGATGGGCAATCTGGCGTTCCTGGGCTCGCACAAGGTGAACGGCGTCTCCGCGCTGCATACCGGGCTGATGCGCACCACCGTGTTTCGCGATTTCAACACGCTGTATCCCGACCGCATCGTCAACAAGACCAACGGCATCACCTTCCGCCGCTGGCTGTTCGAGGCGAATCCGGGCCTGACGGGGCTTCTGACCGAGGTCGTCGGCCCGCAGGTTCTGGACGATGTCGACGCGATCAAGGAGTTGGCGAAGCACGCCGACGACCCGTCGCTGCATGACCGGCTTCGGGCGATCCGGCGGGAGAATAAGATTTTCATGTCCAACCGGTTTGCCGACCGGCTTGGCATCACCATCGACCCCGATGCGCTGTTCGACGTCCATGTGAAGCGCATTCACGAATATAAACGCCAGCTGCTGAACATTTTGGAGACTGTGGCGCTTTATGAGTCGATGCGCGCGCAGCCGATGCGGGAATGGATCCCTCGGGTCAAAATCTTTTCCGGCAAGGCGGCCGCGAGCTATCAGCGCGCGAAACTGATCATCAAGCTGATCCACGACGTCGCGCGCGTGGTGAACAACGATCCGACACTTAGGGGCTTGCTCAAGGTGGTGTTCATTCCCGATTACAATGTCAGCGGCGCGGAGCGGATCATTCCCGCCGCCGACCTGTCGGAACAGATTTCGACCGCCGGGATGGAGGCGTCGGGCACCGGCAATATGAAGCTGGCGCTGAACGGCGCGCTGACCATCGGCACGCTGGACGGGGCCAATGTCGAAATCCGCGACTATGTCGGCGCCGACAACATCTTCATCTTCGGCCTGACCGCCGACGAGATCGAGGCCAGGCGAGCCGAGAGCATCGACGCGCAGGCGGCGATCAAGGCGTCGACCGACCTGGCGGGCGTGCTCGACGCCGTGGGCTCCGGCGTGTTCTCACCGGATGAGCCGGACCGGTACAAGCAGCTGGTCAACGACCTGACCTATCATGATTATTTCATGATCTGCGCCGATTTCGATTCCTATTCGGCTGCCCAGCGCCGGGTCGCCGCGCAATGGCGCGACAAGCGCGCCTGGTGGCGCAGCAGCATACTCAACACCGCCAATGTGTCGTTCTTCTCGTCCGACCGCGCGATCCGCGAATATTGCGACGATATCTGGAATGTCCCGTTGCCGGGTCGTGGATAGCAGATCATGACGGGGACTGGCTGGCAGGCGAGCGAAGAGGACATCGCCGCGATCGTTGCCGGCCGTCATGCCGACCCGTTCGCGCTGCTGGGCCTGCATGAAACGCCCAAGGGGCTGGTTCTGCGCGCCTTCGTACCGGGCGCGGAGACGTTGCGCGCCACTGAGATCGACGGCCTGACCACCTTCGATCTGGTGCGGCGTCATCCCGACGGCTTTTTCGAGGGGCTGATCGCCGGCAGGGCCGCGCGCTTCCGCTATCGCCTGACCGCCGCCAATGCCGGCGGCGCCTGGGATCTACACGACCCATACATGTTCGGCCCGGTGCTGGGGCCGATGGACGACTACCTGCTGGTCGAGGGCACCCACAAAAATCTGTATGGCCGCCTCGGCGCCCATCCGATGGTGCTGGACGGAATTGCCGGTGTGCATTTCGCCGTGTGGGCGCCCAATGCGCGGCGCGTCTCGCTGGTCGGCGGGTTCAACGCCTGGGATGGCCGGCGCCATCCGATGCGCAAGCGGGTCGAAAGCGGCCTCTGGGAAATCTTCGCGCCCGACCTCACCGAAGGCGCGGTCTACAAATATGAGATCGTCGGCGCGGGCGGCACCTTGCAGCCGCTGAAGGCCGATCCTCTGGCCTTCGCCGGAGAGTTGCGCCCCTCGACCGCCTCGGTCGTCGCGCGGACGGATAATTTCACCTGGACCGACGCCGATTACCTGGTGGCGCGCGCCGAACGGAATGCCCGCCGCACGCCGATGTCGATTTATGAGCTGCATATGGGGTCATGGCGGCGCGGGCCGGACAACCGGTTCCTGACCTATGACGAGATTGCCGCCGAGCTGATCCCCTACGTCAAGGATTTGGGTTTTACCCATGTCGAGCTGTTGCCGGTCAGCGAGCATCCGCTCGACGACAGTTGGGGCTATCAGCCGATCGGCCTGTTCGCGCCGACGTCGCGCCACGGAAATCCGGCGGCCTTTGCCCGGTTCGTCGATACGGCGCATGCCGCCGGCATCGGCGTGATCCTCGATTGGGTGCCTGCGCATTTCCCGGTCGATGCCCACGGCCTGGCCAATTTCGACGGCCGGCCGCTGTATGAGGATGCCGACAAACGGCGTGGCTTCCACCCCGACTGGAACACCGCGATCTATGATTTCGGCCGGGCTGAAGTCGCCAATTTCCTGGCGGCCAGCGCGCTTTATTGGCTGGATCGGTTTCATATCGACGGCTTACGCGTCGATGCCGTCGCGTCGATGCTCTATCTCGACTATTCGCGCAAAGCCGGCGAGTGGGCGCCCAATGTCCAAGGCGGCAACACCAATCTTGAGGCGGTGGCGCTGCTGCGCCGGGTCAACACGCTGGTCTATGGCGAACATCCCGGCACGGTCACAATTGCCGAGGAATCGACCTCCTGGCCCGGCGTCTGCCTGCCGGTGGACAAGGGTGGGTTGGGCTTCGGGTTCAAATGGAACCTGGGCTGGATGCACGACACGCTGGATTATTTCGGGCGCGATCCGGTCCATCGCCGCTATCACCACAACGACCTGACCTTTGGCCTGCTTTACGCCTTTTCCGAGAATTTCATCCTGCCGCTGTCGCATGACGAGGTGGTGCACGGCAAAGGTTCGGTGATCGGCCGGATGCCCGGCGACGACTGGCAACGATTTGCAACACTGCGCGCTTACTATGCGTTCATGTGGGCATATCCGGGAAAGAAGCTGCTGTTCATGGGACAGGAATTCGGACAGGTCGCGGAGTGGGATTTTCACCATGCGCTCGATTGGCCGCAGGGCGCGCAAGGACGTCATGCCGGCGCGCGGGACTGCGTACGCGACCTGAACGCGCTCTATCGGAAAGAGCCGGCGCTGCATGCCCGCGATTGCGAGGCCGAGGGCTTTCGCTGGATCGTGGTCGACGATGCGCCGCAATCGGTGTTCGCCTGGTTGCGCTCAGGCGCGCCGGACGATGCGCCGGTCGTCGCCGTCTGCAATTTCACCGCCGTTCCGCGCGAAGGTTATCGCATCGGCCTGCCTCATGCCGGCGTGTGGCGCGAGGTCATGAATACCGATGCGGAGCCTTATGGCGGTTCGGGGGTCGGAAATCTGGGGCAGGTTCAGGCCGTCGGTAATCCGTCGCATGGATTTCCGGCTTCGGCGGCGCTGACTCTGCCGCCGCTGAGCACCCTCTATCTGAAATTTGAACCGGCTTAAAACGGCGATGCGCGCCGTGCGATTTTCACCGATGATGCGATAAGGACGCGGACAGCATGGCCATTTCCCCACCCCCCGCAGGACCGCTCGCCCGTCATGCGATGGCTTATGTGCTTGCCGGCGGTCGCGGCACCAGGCTGATGGAGCTGACCGACATTCGCGCCAAGCCGGCGGTCTATTTCGGCGGCAAGTTTCGTATCATCGATTTCGCCCTGTCGAACGCGCTGAATTCCGGTATCCGCCGCATCGCGGTGGCGACGCAATACAAGGCGCACAGCCTGATCCGCCACCTGCAATATGGCTGGAACTTCTTCAGGCCCGAACGTAACGAAAGCTTCGATATTCTGCCCGCCAGCCAGCGCGTGTCCGAGCAGCAATGGTATGTCGGCACCGCCGACGCCGTGTACCAGAACATCGACATTATCGAAGACCACGACCCGCGCTACATCGTCATTCTTGCCGGCGATCACATCTATAAGATGGATTACGAGAAGATGCTGCAGCAGCATGTCGACAGCGGCGCCGACGTGACCGTCGGCTGTGTCGCCGTCCCGCTGGAAGAGGCAACGGCCTTCGGCGTGATGCATGTCGATACCAGCGACAGGATCATCGCCTTCCTGGAAAAACCGGCCGACCCGCCGCCGATGCCGGGCAATCCGGAATTGGCCCTGGCCAGTATGGGCATCTATGTCTTCGACACCAAGTTCCTGTTCGCGGAACTGCGCCGCGACGCGGCCGACCCGGATTCGAAACACGATTTCGGCGGTGACATCATTCCGCGTCTGGTCGAGCAGGGAAGGGCGGTGGCCCATCCGTTCGACCGGTCCTGCGTCCGCAGCCGCGAAGAGAAATCCTCCTATTGGCGCGATGTCGGGACGCTGGACGCCTATTACACCGCCCATATCGACCTGACCGACGTGGTTCCGGAATTGGACCTCTATGACCGGGATTGGCCGATTTGGACCTATAACCAGGCCAGTGCGCCGGCGAAATTCGTCCACGACCTGGACGAACGCCGTGGCGTTGCGATCTCATCGCTGGTTTCCGGCGGCTGCATCGTCTCCGGCGCCCATATCCGCAAATCTCTTCTGTTTACCGACGTGCGCGCCCATTCTTATGCCCATGTCGAAAACGCGGTGATCCTGCCATCGGTGGAAATCGGCCGGGGTGCGAAATTGCGGAACGTGATTATCGAGCGCGGCGTGCATATCCCCGACGGCCTGGAAGTGGGGTACGATGCGGAACTCGATGCCAAGCGCTTCCGCGTAACCGCCAAAGGCATCAGCCTGATCACGCAGCGTATGATCAATGAATTGAAGGAATGAAAGCGCTGCAGGTTCTCGCCGTCGCCTCTGAAGTCTTCCCTCTGATCAAAACCGGCGGCCTCGCCGATGTGGTGGGGGCATTGCCGGCGGCGTTGGCCAAGGAAAACGTCAGGGTCCGCACGCTTATCCCCGGCTATCCGTCGGTGACGGCGGCGCTCGAGGGCGCCAAGAGCGTCTTCAAATATGACGATCTTTTCGGCGGTTCGGCGCGGGTGCTGGCCGGGAACGCCGCTGGCCTGGATTTGCTGGTGTTGGACGCGCCGCATCTGTTCGCGCGGCCGGGCAATCCTTATTCCGGGCCGGACGGGCGCGACTGGCCCGACAACGCCCTGCGTTTCGCGGCGCTGAGCCGGGCAGGGGCGGATCTGGCGACGGGGGCGTTGCCCAAATACCGTCCCGATATGGTTCATGCCCATGATTGGCAAGCCGGGCTGACCTTCGCCTATCTGAATTTCGCCGCCGGCCCGCACCGGCCCGGCCGGGTGATGACCATCCACAATCTGGCCTTCCAGGGCCAGTTTCCGCCCGGCATCTTCCCGATGCTGGGCCTGCCGGCGCAGGCCTTCGGCACGGGCGGTATCGAATATTACGGCACCGTCGGGTACCTGAAGGCCGGGCTGCACTATGCCGACCGAATCACCACCGTCTCGCCGTCCTATGCCGCCGAAATCCGCACGCCGGAGGAAGGGATGGGAATGGACGGGCTGATCCGGGGGCGCAGCGACGTGATGAGCGGCATCCTGAATGGGATCGACGCCGACGCCTGGAATACCGAAACCGACCCGCATATCGCGGCGCAATACAGCGCCGCCAAGATGCCCCTGCGCTCACTGAACAAGACAGCATTGCAGGCCGAACTGGGGCTGGACCTTGGCGGCGACGCGCCCCTGTTCGGTATCGTTACGCGGCTGACCTGGCAGAAGGGCGTGGACATGCTGCTCGACTGCCTGCCGACTTTGCTGGCGGCCGGGGGGCAATTGGCGATGCTGGGGTCCGGCGATCCCGGCCTGGAACATCGCTTCCGCGCCGCCGCCGCGGCCAATCCCGGCCGGATTGCCTGCGTGGTCGGCTATGACGAGGCGCTGGCACACAGAATCATGGCCGGTTCCGACGCGTTGCTGGTGCCGTCGCGCTTCGAGCCCTGCGGCCTGACCCAGCTTTACGCACTGCGTTACGGCGCGGTGCCGGTCGTTGCCCGGGTCGGCGGGCTGGCCGACACGGTGATCGATGCCAACCCTGTCGCGCTGGCCGGCGGCGTGGCGACCGGCGTACAGTTCGCGCCGGTAACGCCGGAGATGATGCGCGTCGCGATAGAGCGTGCGGTCGCGCTCTATCGTGAGCCCAAGACCTGGCAGAAACTGCAGGCCAACGGCATGGCGGCGGATGTGTCCTGGCGCGACCCGGCGCGGCGTTACGCGGCTTTATTCCGCAGCCTCGCCGCCTGATGGCGAAAGCCGGGATCGACAGCGGCTCGCCCGAACCGTTGGGCGTCACGCCGGTCGGCAGCGGGGTCAATGTCGCGGTCTTTTCCGCCAACGCCACGGCGATCGAGTTCTGCCTGTTCGACGGCGACAGCGAAACGCGCCGGATACGGCTGTCCGAACGCACGGGGGACGTGTTTCACGCGTTCGTCCCCGATATACCGGAGGGTGCGCGTTATGGCTTGCGGGCACACGGGCCCTATGCTCCGAATGACGGGCACCGGTTCAACCCGTCAAAACTGCTGATCGACCCCTATGCGCGGGCCATCGACCGGCCGTTCAAGCTGCACGCCTCGATGTTCTCCGACCCCGGTGGCGCGGGGTTCAACGCCGATGACAGCGCGGCGGCGATGCCGAAGGGGATCGTCGCCTCCGACCGATCGCAGGCTGCGCGTCCGTCGCCGGTGCCGTGGGACCGGACGGTGCTCTACGAACTGCATGTGCGCGGCTTCACCATGCGGCGGGATGCGATCCCGGAACCGTTGCGCGGCACCTTCGCCGGGCTGGCTCATCCGGCCTCCATCGACCATTTGACCAAATTGGGCGTGACCTCGGTCGAGATCATGCCGGCGGCGGCCTGGATCGAGGAACGGCACCTGTCGGCGCTGGGGCTTACCAATTACTGGGGCTACAATCCGGTTGCCTTCATGGTGCCCGATCCGCGGCTCTCCCCCGGCGGCTGGGACGAGGTTCGCGCTGCCGTCGATGCGTTGGCGGCGGCCGGTATCGAGACCATCGTCGATGTCGTTCTGAACCATACGGGCGAGGGCGATGCGCTGGGCCCCACCGTTTCGCTGCGTGGGCTGGACAATGCCAGCTATTACCGCCTGCAACCTGGAAACCCGGCCGCCTATGTCGACGATGCCGGTTGCGGCAACGTCCTGGCGCTCGACCGGCCACCTGTGGTTCGCTTGGCGATGGACGCCTTGCGCGCCTGGGTAGAATTGGGCGGGGTGCACGGGTTCCGCTTCGACCTTGCGACGACGCTTGGCCGCCGGGCGATGGGGTTCGATCCCACCGCGCCGTTGCTGACCGCCATCGCGCAGGACCCGGCTTTGCGGCAATTGAAGCTGATCGCCGAACCCTGGGATGTCGGCCTTGGCGGCTATCGGATCGGGCAGTTTCCTGCCGCCTGGGGTGAATGGAACGACCGGTTCCGCGACGATGTCCGGCAATTCTGGCGCGGCGATGCAACGGAATTGGGTGCACTAGCGACACGGCTGGCCGGATCCGACGATCTGTTCAAGGCAAAGGACCGGCCCGCACGCGGGGTCAACTTTGTTGTCGCGCATGACGGTTTTACCCTGGCCGACCTGGTTTCCTATGAGGCCAAGCACAACAAGGCCAACGGCGAGGACAACCGCGACGGGACCGACGCCAATTATTCCTGGAATGAAGGGGTGGAGGGGCCGACCGACGACCCGGCAATCCGCGCCGCCCGTGGGCGCGACCAGCGGGCCTTGATCGCGACCCTGCTGCTGGCGCGTGGCACGCCGATGCTGGCGATGGGCATGGAGCTGGGCCATAGCCAGGGCGGCAACAACAACGCCTATGCCCAGGATAACGAAGCTGCGTGGATCGACTGGACGGCTGCGGATGAGATGCTGCTGGGCTGGACCCGGCGACTGGTTCAAATCCGCCGCGAGCATCCCGTTCTGCACCAGGATCGGTTTCTGACCGGTCAGCCGGTGGAGGGCGTGTTCCTGCCCGATGTCGCCTGGCTGCACCCCGATGGGCGGGCCATGGCCGACAACGATTGGCGGGCCTCGTCCGCGCTGATCATGCTGCTGTCCGGTGCGGATGACCGCGTGGCGGTGGCCATTAATCGCGGCACGGCGGATATCGCGGCGACCTTGCCCGATCCGCGCGGCGGATTCGTGTGGCATTGCCTCGCCGACAGTGCGAACCCGTCAGCGAAGGCTGGGCCGATCGCGGATATCGGTTGCATGCTGCCCGGCCGTTCCGTTGTCGTGCTGGCGGAAATCGCCGAGGCCGGGCCAGGGCAAATGCGGCGCGTCGGCAACCCGGCGCTGGACCGCCTGTCGGCGGTTGCCGGAATATCGGCTGAATGGTGGGACAATGCCGGCGGGCAGCATATCGTCACCGCCGATACCCGGCGCGCGCTGCTCGCGGCGATGCACCTGCCGGCCGGCACCGAACGCGAGGCGGCGGACAGCCTTGTCGCGTTCGCCGACGATCATAACCGGCGGCCGCTACCCTTTGCGCTCACGGGTTGGGCGGGCGAGCCGGTTGTGCTGGAAATCCCGATCGAACACGGTTTCGACCGCCGCCCGCTGGAGCTGGTTCTGGAGCTGGAGGACGGTGGCGCGCAATCGTTCCGTGTCTCGACGTCCGAAGGCCGGATCATCGCCGCTACGGCTTGGGACTGGCGGCCCTATCGGCTTTGGCAGGTCGAACTGCTGCCCATACCCGTCGGGCGCCATGTCCTGACCCGGCAGGATGCACCGAAGGCCCCTTGCCACGTGACAGTCGCGCCCAGGCACTGCTGGATGCCGGACGTTCTGGCCGGCGGCGGCCGCCTGTTCGGCCTGTCGGCGCAGCTCTATTCCCTGCGCCGTCCGGGCGACCAGGGTGTCGGCGATTTCACCACGCTCGCGGAACTTGCCGAGGCTGCAGCCCCGCTTGGCGCATCGACGGTGATGATCAACCCGCTGCACGCTCTCTTCGCCAGTGACCGCAGCCGCGCCAGCCCCTATTCGCCGTCCGACCGCCGCTTTCTCGATCCGATCTATCTCGACTTGCCCGGCTTGGAGGGCATGGCGTCCGGGAATGACGTCGATTATGTGCAAATTTGGCATCGCAAGCGGGCAATTCTGGAACACCAATACGCGCAAAGCGATGCGTCAACCGCATTGGACCGCTTCATCGGGGAGGGCGGCGAAGCGCTTCGCAATTTCGCGATATTCGAGGCCGTCGCCGAAACCATGCCGGGCCAAAACTGGCATGATTGGAAGGGTTTAGCCGATGCCGGCAGCCCGGAGGTGGCGGCCTTCGCAGCGAAGTATGCCGACCGGGTGCGGTTTCACCAATATGCCCAGTTTCTCTGCGAAAAACAGTTCGCGGATGTGGCGCTGCGGGCAAAAAAATCCAATCTTTCCATTGGCTTAATGCGCGATCTTGCCGTCGGCGGTGCCCCCGACGGCGCCGAAATCTGGTCCCAACCCCAACTCTACACCACCGGTGTGTCGGTCGGTGCGCCACCCGACCAACTGGCGCCGAACGGCCAGGTTTGGGGCCTGCCGCCGCCCAACCCGAACGCCATGCGCCGCGCCGGTTACGATGCCTTCGCCCAGCTTCTGGCTGCGAACATGCGCCATGCCGGCGGCGTCCGGATCGACCACGTCATGGCGCTGACCCGCCTGTTCTGGGTGCCCGAAGGGGCCGACGGGGCCAGCGGCGCCTATGTCGCTAACCCATTGGAAGACCTGCTTGCTCAGGTGACGCTGGAGAGCCATCGCGCCGAATGTTTGGTCGTCGGCGAAGATCTCGGCACCGTGCCCGAGGGTTTGCGCCCCCGGCTGGCCGATGCCGGGATGCTGGGCTATCGGGTCGTATTGCTGGAACGGGAGGGCCTTGGTTTCCGCAGGCCCGAGGCCTATCCCGCGAATGCGCTGGCCTGCGTCACCACCCACGACCTGCCGACCTTCGCCGGTTGGTGGGGGGGCGCGGATATCGCGGAACGTGCCGCAATCGGCCTGGTCACGGCGGAAGCCAAGGATGCCGCGCTGGCCGAGCGTGAAAAGGAAAAGCAAAAGCTTGTCGAGTGTCTCGTCGCTGAGGGGTTGCTGACGGAGCGCGAAACGGAGCTGACGGCAGTCACGGCCGCCGCCCATGCCTTTGCCGCCCGATCCCCGGCCGCGCTGGTGCTGGCGCAGGCGGACGATCTGGGCGGTGAGCGTATCGCCGTCAACCTGCCCGGCACCGACCGCGAACGCCCCAACTGGCGCCGCCGGATTGCGACGCCTCTGCCCGATCTTCTGGAGACAGGTGTGGCCCGGGCGATCCTGTCCGCCTTAAGGACCGAGCGGCCTTAAGATACCTTGTCGAAATGCTCGTCGAACACGATCGCTTTACCACCGGTCTGCGGCAGTTCGATGTGGCAGGTGAGGGCCTTGCCGTCTGCTGAGAATTTGCAGGTGCTGCGTTCCGCGACGGTCCCATCGGCGGTCTTGCGAACCGACGCGAAAGTCGTTTTCGAGACGTGGTGATAGGTCAGCGTGGCGCCGTCCCCGGCGTCGTGCGGTTTGCCATCAAAGGCGCCGTCGAACATGGCGCTCATCGACTTACCGCCTACAACCACTGTGCCTGAATATTGAAGAGCCACGCCGTCGTCCTTAGTGACCTCGACATCGTTCGCGGTCACGGGAATTTGCGGAGGGTAATGCGTCTTATCCTTGTTCAGGGTCCACTTACCCTCCCACGAGAGATATTTGTCGGCAGCCTGCGCATGGCCAGCCGAAATGCCGAGGATAAGCGCTAATGTCGCCGTGGCGATAATTTTCATTCCCGTCTCCCATATGCGTTCTTGATTACCTGCGCGGCAGGTTACGTCGTCGCGTTCCACCGATCCAATCAATTTCTGAATCTCGCCGCTATACGATCCGGTTGAGCGCGCTATAGTCGGCGCGATCTTCAAGGGGGACAGCAGATGGGCGCGCAGCAGATCGACATCAGAACCGCCGACGGCGTGGTCGATAGCCATTTCTTCACGCCGGCCGCCAAGGGCAATTATCCGGCGGTGATCTTCTATATGGACGGGCTGGGCCTCAGACCTGCCCTGCTCGAAATGGGCCAGCGGCTGGCGGATAACGGTTATGCCGTGCTGTTGCCCAATCTGTATTATCGGCACGGGCCCTCGTTAATGTCGTCCGACCTGATGAACGACCGCGACCGCATGATGATGATGGTCCAGTCGGTGACAAACGAGGGGACGATGCGGGATACCGAACGGTTCCTCGCCTTCCTGGATACCCAAGATTCCGTCCTGGGCGAACGGGTCGGCTGCACCGGCTATTGCATGGGCGGGGCGCTGTCCTTGACCGCCGCCGGCACCTATACCGACCGCGTGGCCGCGGCTGCTTCCTTACATGGGGCGCGGCTGGCGACCGACGCGCCCGACAGCCCGCATCTGCTGGCGCCCAAGATGAAAGGCGAGGTCTATGTCGGCGTGTCCGAAATCGACCCGTATCTGGCACCAGGCGAAACCGAGCGCCTCGACCGGGCACTGACCGACGCCAAGGTCGATGCCACGGTCGAAATCTATCCCGGCGTCCATCACGGCTTCACCGTTCCGGGCATCCCGATCTATGACCGGGAGGCATCGGAACGGCATTGGGACCGGCTGCTCGGCCTCTATAAGCGGAACCTGGCGACGGCTTAAGCCGTGAACCAGTGCCCGCAATAGATGAACGTGTAGACGATCAGGATCAGCGGCACGATCCAGCCGAGAGCAGACGGAATCTTGGCGGCAATGCTTTTCGGTACGATGAATGCCAGCACCAGGGCCGCGACCGCCGACGTGACGATCCACCCGTAATAGAGCATCGACGGGCCGGAGGTCTTGGGCGGCAGCTTCAGATCCAGACTGAAGTGGTTGAGCAAGGGATAATAGGCGAAGGCCGGCCAGTTGAACGTAACGGCCACCATGTAGCCGATCGCGCCGACCAGGGCGAAGGTGATCCAGCGGGAACCCATGGTCATTGTCCGAACCCCTTGATGTTGTTGAGGATGTGGCCGACGATCAAATTCCACCAGACGATGGATGCCAGGATCGTGGTCAGCCAGCGGCGGACTGTCGCCGTCTCAGGCGCCAGCGGGGTTCGCCAATACAGCCAATACGCCGGCAACATGAACATGCCGATGGCCGCAAAATGCTCCTTGATCTCGAAAATGCCGTTGGCGGAGCGCAGATTGAGATCCTCGAGCGTCGTCCGCACGTCCAGCCGGTATTGCGGGTAAACGAGATTGCCAAGAACGCAATTCAGCAGGAACAGCACAATAATGGCATTGGTGTAGGCCGTGCCTTGGGTCGCCGCGAAACGGCCCAGGAACGAGTGCGCCGGCGCCGGCGTTCGAAAAGTACCCGCAGCCTGGTGCGTAACCGCGCCGATCAGCGCGATCGACACCAGTGCGTGGAAAATAAGAAGTGTGGTGACCATGCTCCCTCCGCTTATCGGCCTGCATCTCTGGCCGTTGGTCCGTTTCCCAGTCTTGCGGGTTTACGGTTGTACCCCAACGATAAGACGAATGCCGGATAAATTTCCCCAGGTGGCTGCGAAAAGAATTTCATTCGCTGGACATTATCTTTTCTGACAGCGACGTTCCGCAACCAAGTCGACGGCAAAGTGGTACAGAGATTCGATCGATGAGCAAGGCTTTTACCAAAGAGACGGACGGCGATGAGGATGAAGACCTCGAAGACAGTGCGCCTGCGCTGCCGGCCGGAACCAAGAACTATATGACCGCTGCCGGGTTCGACGCGCTGCGCCAGGAATTCCGCGATTTGCTGCATGTCGAGCGGCCCAAGATCGTCGAGGTCGTGTCCTGGGCGGCGGGCAACGGCGACCGTTCGGAGAACGGCGATTATCTCTATGGCAAGAAAAAGCTGCGGGAGATCGACCGGCGCGTCCGCTTCCTGTCGAAACGGCTGGAGATCGCAGAGGTGGTCGACCCAAAGGCGCGTACCAATTTTGACCAGGTCTTCTTCGGCGCCACCGTCACCTATGCCCGTGAGGACGACAGCGAGCACACGATCACCATCGTCGGGGTTGACGAAGCCGATGTCGACAAGGCGCAGGTCAGCTGGATTTCCCCCATCGCCCGCGCGTTGCTGAAAGCCCGCGTCGGGGACACTGTCGAAATCCGCACGCCGTCCGGCCGCGAGACGATCGAGGTGTTGGATATTCGCTACGAGGATGCGTAACGCCCGGGTGGCATGATAGCGTCGGTCGCAATCAGTACCAGGAGGCAGAGGAAACTATGGCGCGCCGTATTGTCACCGGAAACAATGCTCAAGGCCGATCCTATTTCGTGTCGGATACGGTCGTTCCCGAAATGCATTTGTGGGAGACGCGCGAATGCGATGGGTTGGGCGCCGCCGTCGACGGTTCGCCGACCCGGCATCTGCCGACCACCGCGCCGAATATCGAGCCGCCGCCGGGCGCCAGCAAATGCGTGCGCGTCACGATGCAACCGTGGAAGATCATGAAAGAGACGATGAAGGCCCAATCGATTGCCGGGCTGGATGCCGACGGTTTCCACCGGACCGCGACGATAGACTACATCATGATTGTCGATGGCGAGGTCGATCTCGTTCTGGATGAAGGCCGGACCACTGTGCGTGCGGGCGATCTGGTGGTCCAACGCAACACCAACCACGCCTGGCACAACAACACCGACAGGCCGGTCGATTTCTGGGGCGTCATGATATCTGTGGCGGCATCCGGCTGATGGCCCGCCTCACCGGCCTGACCGTCATGGTTCCGGAAAGCCGGGAACTCGACCTTTTCGCTGGAATGCTGGAGGGCGAGGGGGCACGGACGGTGCGGTGCCCACTGGTGACGATCCTCGACCTAGCCGAGCCAGCGCCGGTAGAGGCATGGCTCCATCGCCTGATTGCCGGGTCATTCGACGACCTGATCTTGCTAACGGGGGAGGGGTTCAGACGCCTGATGGGAGTGGCTGACCGCGCCGGCATCAAAGCGGAAGCCGTCGCCGCGGTCGGTCAATTGCGAACAATCATTCGCGGACCGAAGCCGGCCAAAGCGTTGCGCGAGAGCGGTCTCGCGCCCGGCATCAGCGCGGAAGCGCCGACGACCGTTGGCGTTATCGCCACGTTGAAAGGGTTGGACCTGAGGGGCCGGCGCGTCGGCGTTCAGCTCTATCCCGGCAACCCGAACGCGCCATTATTGGATGCATTGAGGGCAGCAGGCACAACGACGGACACTATTGTGCCGTATCGATATGCCTCCGATTCAGAGACCGATGCGGTAGCTACCGCGATCCGTACATTGGCGGCAGGCGGGGCCGATTTCATCGCTTTCACCAGCACGCCACAGATCGACCGATTGGTGAAGGTGGCTGAAGAACGCGGCCTTCAGGCAGAGCTCAAGGCCGGCCTTAGCCGCACCCGCATCGCTGTCGCCGGCCCGATTGTGGCGAAGCTGCTGCAGGATATGGGTTTCGCCATCGCCGCCATGCCGGAGAGCAACTTCCATATGAAGCCGCTCCTGAACGCCATGGCGGTTGCGGCAGGTCGTGGCTGAAGGCTAGTTCAGGCCGAGCAGTTCGACGTCGAAAATCAGCATGGCGTTGGGCGGAATGACCCCGCCGGCGCCGCGTGCGCCGTAACCCAGTTCCGGCTTCAGGATCAGCGTACGCTTGCCGCCGATCTTCATGCCTTTCACCCCCTGGTCCCAGCCGGCGATCACGCGGCCCGCGCCCAACGGAAACTTGAACGGTTCGTTGCGATCGACCGAGCTGTCGAATTTCTTGCCCTTCTCGCGGTTATTGTAGAGCCAGCCGGTGTAGTGAACGGTAACCTGCTCACCGCCCTTGGCCTCGGCGCCTTCGCCGATGACTTCGTCGATATATTGCAGCCCGGTGGCTGTGGTGACGATTTCGGACATGAGGACTCTCCTTCGCAAAATGGATCGGCTTTCTAGCAGCCCGAGCTGGTCGCAGTCGACAGCGCATCTTTTCGGGAACCGCTCTTCCATCTTTGCGTTATTGGAACTGAATTCCAGTTATGGATTGGAGGCGAGAATGGCCAGTGCTGCATCCAGCGTGGTCCGGGGTGAGGCGCTGCAGCGTCCGCCGATGATGAGCGGCGGCGGCGGTGTTCTGGGGCACGCGGCGGAATTCGCCGGCGACATGGTTGGCATGATGGAACGGGGTTATGCCGAGAACGGGCCGCTCTTCTCGTTCCGCCTGGGTATTCGCACCTTCGCCGTTCTGGTCGGGCCTGAGTACAATCGCCTCTATTGGGATCAGACCGACAAGTCGCTGGACATGGCGCGCGGCATGCAGTTCCTGCGCCCGCTATTTTCCAGGAAATTCTGGATCTGGGCAGGGCATGAGGAATATCTGCGCCAGCGCGCCATCGTCTTCCCGAAATTCAAGGTGGCGGAGATGCGGCGTTATTCCGGCTTGATGGCGGAAGAGATCGATCGCCTGGTCGCAGAATTGGGCAGCGGCGGGACCATGGAAATCGCGCCGGCACTGGGGCCGACGATCATGTATATCGCGGCGCACGCCTTCCTAAGCAAAGCCTACCGGGAGCGCTTCTCCAAAAAGCATTTCGACAAGTTTCGTGAATTCTCGCTCGGTATCGAGGGGTTGCTGCCGCCCTGGCTGCATTGGTTGCCAACTCCGCAGCGGCTTCGCGGCTGGAGCGGTAAAGCGTTCTTCCGCAAGGCGCTCGGCGGCTGGATCGCCGAACGGCGGGCTCACCCTGTCAATCCGCCGGATTTCTTCCAGGAATTGCTGGAAACCGAATACGAGGACGGCACACCGGTGCCGGACGCCGTGATCTTCCAACTGATCATGTTCATGACCTGGGCCGGGCATGAGACGACCACCGCGCAGACCACCTGGGCGCTGACCGACCTGCTGCTGAATCCAGGCTGGTTTGCCAAAGTTCGCGATGAGGTTGATCAGGTGATCGGCAGCACGCCGGTGCGGGCGATCACCTGGGTCCAGCTTGGGCAGTTGAAGACGGTCGATATGGCGATCCGCGAATCCGAACGGCTTCATCCGATTGCCACGATGCTGCAGCGGGTGGCGACTGAGGATATTTATGTCGGTGGTTATCGCATTCCCAAGGGCGACCGCGTGGCTGTGGTGCCGCGCCTGTCGCATCTGGATGTTCGCGAATTTCCCGATCCCGAGGCATTCCGGCCTGACCGGTTCGACCCGAACGGCGAATGCCCCGCCAACATGGACAGCCTGATCGGCTTCGGCGGCGGTCTTCATCGTTGCCTGGGTGTCAACTTCGCCCGGCTTGAGATGAAGATGCTGATCGCCGCGCTGGTTCAGCATTACGACATGGCGCTGATCGATACGGTCCGCCGGCCGAAAGGCATGCAATCGCCCTGGCCGGAATCGCCCTGCCGCGCCACCTATCGCCTGCGCGACCAAGTCGGCGGCGACCACCGCCCGGCGGTCGAGTCTGCGCCCTCGACTTGCCCTGTCGCGCACTGAGGAGACCGTCTTTGCCGACAATAAACTATATGGCGCCCGACGGAACTGTCACGGTGGCGGATGCGACGGACGGCCAATCGGTTATGCAGACGGCGCGTGCGAACGATATCGACGGCATCGTCGCGATCTGTGGCGGCAGCATGATGTGCGGCACTTGCCATGTCGTCGTCGACGATGCCTGGACGGATCGCGCCGGCCCGCCGTCGGACGATGAAGGCGCCGTGCTGGAGGCGCTCGACGCCAGGGCGGATGTTCGCCCTGCCAGTCGGCTCGCCTGCCAGATCAAGATGTCGGCCGATTTGGACGGGCTGATCATTCACCTGCCGCGGTATCAGCCGGGGGTCTAACCGTTCTTCGGCAGCGGCGCCTGAGGTACTGGCGTGCCGGGAAGCGGCTCGGTGGGTGCGGGTGCGCTTTTGTGCTCCCCGGGCGCGTCTTTCAACAGCTCAGTGTCGATCGGCAGGGCGCGGATGCGTTTTCCGGTGGCGGCGAAGATGGCGTTGCACAAAGCTGGCGCGATGATCGGCACACCGGGATCGCCGGCACCGGTCGGCGCCACGGTGCTCGGGATCACCTGGATATGCATCTCGGGGGTGATGCCGGCCCGGGCCAGCTTTATCTGATCGAAATTGCCTTGTTCGACCGCGCCGTTCTTGATCGTGACGCCGCCATAAAGCGCAAAGGACAGCCCATAGAGGATCGAATCCTCCATCAGCGCCTTCACGCGATCGGGGTCGATCACCTCACCGCAGTCGATCACCAGGTCGACCCGCGGCACGGTAATCTTGCCGTCGGGATCGACGGTCACGACGATCACCGCCGCGGCATAGCTCAGGAAACTGCGATGGATTGCGATACCGCGGCCCTGGCGAGGCAACAGCGGTTCGCCCCAGCCAGACCGGTCCATGGCGAATTGCAGCACGTTCTGCAGCCGGTTGACGTCCAGTGGGTAGTCGTCGATCGACGCGCCGTAGTTCGGATAGTCGACATTCAGGGCCTTTAGATCGATCTTTCTGGGTCCGGCGAAGTTCGAGAACAGAAAATTTGCCGCGTCCTTGCCCGCCGCCGCCGCCAGTTCATCCATGAACGAGCATTGGGCGAAGGCGTGGCTGAGGCTTAAGCCGCCGCGATGCGGCCCCAGGCGCACATGCGCGGCTGGCGCGGCCACCTCGCAGCGCAGATTGGCGATGGCGTAAGGCATATCCGTAACGCCCTGCCCAAGCTGCGCTGCGTCGGGCAGGATCTGGTCGGCGTGGAAGGTGTTCGCGAGTGAAGGAAATACCGTCCGATGCCGCCAAGCGATTGGCAGGCCGTTCTTGTCGACCCCGCCGTCCAGCCGTTGGGCGCTGATCGGATAGTAATAATCGTGCTGGATGTCGTCCTCGCGCGTCCACATCACTTTGACCTTGGCGTTCAGCGCCTTGGACAGCCACCCGGCCTCGCAGACGAAATCGTGCATCGCTTTGCGTCCGAAGCCGTTGCCGGCAAAGGTCGGGCGGACAGCGACGTCCGCCTCTTTCATGTCCAGATATTGCGCCAGCACGGTACGGGCGCCTTGTGGGTTCTGGGTAGAGGCGACGATCGCCAGCTTTCCGCCCTCGTAAATTGCCACGGCGCTTGGCGGTTCCATCGTCGCGTGCGCCTGATATGGCACGAAATACTCGCCGGTGACCTTGACCGCCGCATTGCTATAGGCGACGTCGAAATTGCCCTGGTTGCGTACGGCCTTGCCAGTCTTGCGCGCCGCAGCCTCAAGCTCCGTCCGGTGGATCGTCGAATCGTGATTGGCGTTCGGACCAAGATTCCATTCGATCTTGAGCTTCTTCCGGCCCTGGATCGCTGCCCAGCTGTTGGAAGCGATAACGGCAATGCCGCCCAGCGGCAAATGGCCGGTCGGCGGCGGTGTCGCGGGAATCTCGACAACCTTTTCAACGCCGCGTACGGCCAGCGCACCTGCCGGATCGAAGGACTTCACCTTGCCGCCATAAACCGGGCAGCGCTCGATCGAGGCATATTTGAGGTTGGAAACCTGCGTATCCGCGCCGAACGGCACCTTGCCGTGGATCATGGCGCTCTGGTCGATATTCGGAACCGCGTGGCCGACATAGCGGCGTGAGCTGACGTCCTCGAGGCGTAATTTGTCGGGATTGGGAACCGGTAGGGTCGCCGCTGTGCCGACCAGCTGCTCATAGTCGAGAACACGGGCGGTCGGAACGTGGATCACCTTATGGTCGACCGCACGGCAGTCGGCGATGGCGGCGCGCCACTGCTGGGCCGCCGCAGCCTCCAGCATTTGTCGCGCCGTGGCCGCCGCGATGCGGAGCGGCTTATAAACCAGGCGGACGCTGCGGGATCCGTCAGTGTCCTGGTCGCCATATTTCGGGTCGCCGTCCGCCTGTTTGACGATGACCTTTGGCCAAGCCGCTGCCATCTCGTCCGCCATTAGCATGGCAACAGCCGTGCGGATGCCTTGACCGAGCTCGACACGGGTCACGGTCAAGGTGACGACCCCGGCCGTGTCCATCGACAGGAAGACATTGGGCGCGAATATCGTATCGCCGGCAGCAGTGGCGGTTCGGCCGGTCGGTACATAGAAACCAAGCGCCAGCCCGGGAGCGGCGATACCGGCGGCCTTCAGAAGCTCTCTGCGCGATAGCTTAACGACACGGATCAACGAGCGGCCCCGATGGCGGCTCGTACAGCGGCAAGAATCCGGGAATAGGCTCCGCAGCGGCAAAGCACCGCGGACATCGCGTCGAGGATTTCGTCGTCCTCCGGGTCGGCCTTCTGCTTCAGCAACGCGACGGCCTGCATGATCTGGCCCGGCGTGCAGAAACCGCAGGCCGGCACATTCAATTGGGCGAACGCCTTGAGGATAATGTGGCTGTCTGCGATTCCCTCGATTGTCGTGATGTCGTGGCCCGTGGCCTCAGCCAGCGTGACCTTGCAGGCGCGCATCGCCTTGCCGCCGACATGAACCGTGCAGGACCCGCATTCGCCGATGCCGCAGCCATATTTGGTCCCGGTCAGGCCGACGATGTCGCGGATGACCCACAGCAACGGCATGTTTTGGTCGGCGTCGATCGTGTGCTCTTTGCCGTTAATATTCAGCGCGGGCATCTACGCCTTTCCATTACGCAACGCCTTAAGGCCCGATTCTGGGCGGAGATCGCAGGTCAACTTACTCGCCGCCGCTGGCATGGCAACAATTTGCGTGACCGGGCCCTAGCAGCAACGACCGGCTCCCTTGCCGCCATAACGGCGTGCCATGGTCTCGCGGACGAATTCCGTGTGGCTCATCGGCGGTGTGTCGGGGTGATGGGATTCCACATGCAGCCGATAGCGCTGATAGTCCGGTAGGCCGACCATCAGATGCGCGGTTTCGCGAAAACGGCGCGCCACAGTGCGAAGGATTCGGAGCCATTGCTCAAGCATGGCTGACCCGGATCGGATCGCGTTCAACCTCGCGTGCCGTGGCAGCCGGATTCTTGCGCGCCCGCATGATCGCGGCGATACCGAAAGCGGCGGTCGCGACCACGACCGCCATGAACAATGCACACAGCACGGCGTCGATACGATCGTTCATCACGATCCGGTTCATTTCCGTCATCGAAATCGCCGGCGCCAGAATATTGCCGGCTGCGGTTGCGTCGGCGAATTTCTGGGCATGTGCCAGAAAGCCGATGGCCGGGCTGGGGTGGAACAATTTCTCCCAGCCCGCAGTCAAGGTGCAGACCAGCAGCCACGCAGTCGGGAGGCTGGTAACCCAGGCAAGCCGGTCCCGCTTCATCTTGCACAAAACGACAGTCGCGGCGGTCAGCGCCAAGGCCGCAAGCATTTGGTTGGCGATGCCGAATAGCGGCCACAGCGTGTTGATGCCGCCCAGTGGGTCGATCACGCCCTGATAGAGAATAGCGCCCCAGCCGGCGACGGTCAGTCCAGTCGCGGTCACGTTGGCGATCCAGGATCTGGTGTCGCGGAAGGCGGGAATCGCCATGCCGATAAAGTCCTGCAGCATGAAGCGCGCAACGCGGGTGCCGGCGTCGATTGTCGTCAGGATGAACAAGGCCTCGAACAGGATGCCGAAATGATACCAGTAGGCCATCATCGCCTTGCCGCCGACCGCGCCGGCCAGGATATGCGCCATGCCGACGGCGAAAGTGGGCGCGCCGCCGGAGCGGGACATGACGGTGTTCTCGCCGATATCGTGTGCCGTCCGGGTGATCGTCGCGCCGTCGATGGCGAAGCCCCAGCTTGAGATCACCTGCGCCGCGTGGTCAGCGGTCGTCCCGATAACGGCGGCCGGGCTGTTCATAGCGAAATAGACGCCGGGGTCCAGCATGCTTGCGGCGATCATCGCCATGATGGCGACACCGGATTCGGCCAGCATCGCGCCATAGCCGATGAACCGCGCCTGGGTCTCGTTCTCCAGCATCTTCGGCGTGGTGCCGGACGCTACCAGCGCGTGAAAGCCGGAGACGGCGCCGCAGGCGATTGTGATGAACAGGAAGGGGAACAGATTGCCGGTAAAGACTGGGCCCGTGCCGTCGACGAATTTGGTCACCGCCGGCATCTGCAGGTTCGGCATCATCACCAGGATGCCGACGGCGAGCGCGACGATGGTGCCGATCTTCAGGAAGGTCGATAGGTAATCGCGCGGCGCCAGGATCATCCATACCGGCAGAACGGCGGCGATGAAGCCATAGAAGATCAGGAACCAGGCCAAGGTCGTTCCGTCGAAGGTAAAGACCGCGGCCAGAGACGGCGTCTCGGCAACGGTGCGGCCATAGATAATGCCAGCGAACAGCAGGGCGACGCCGATCAATGACACCTCGCCGATCCGCCCCGGGCGCAGATACCGGCCGTAAAGGCCCATCAGCAAGGCAATCGGGATCGTCGCCAGTACTGTAAACGCACCCCATGGGCTGCCGGCCAGCGCCTTGATCACCACCAGGCCCAGCACAGCCAGCAGGATGATCATGATCATGGCGATGCCGACGGATGCCACCACGCCCGCCGCCGGCCCAAGTTCAGCACGAATGATGTCGCCCAACGAGCGCCCGTCTCGGCGCGACGATAGAACCAGGATGATGAAATCCTGTACCGCGCCGGCAAAGACCACTCCGACGAGGATCCAAAGCGTACCCGGCAGATAGCCCATCTGCGCCGCGAGCACGGGGCCAACCAACGGTCCCGCACCGGCGATGGCCGCGAAATGGTGGCCGAACAGCACGAACCGGTTGGTCGGGACGTAATCCAGCCCGTCCTCATGACGCACCGCCGGCGTAATCCGTGTTGCATCGAGGTCCAGCACCCGGTCGGCAATGAATTTGGAATAGAAGCGATAGCCCAACGCATAGGTCGCCAAGGCGGCGGTGACCATCCAGGCGGCGTTGACATGCTCGCCCCGCACCAGCGCCAGCGTGGCGAAGGCGGTCGCACCCAGCGCCGCCACGACGACCCAGCCGATTTTCGCTATCGTGCTCAAGAATCCCTCCCGCTTTCAGCGTATAGTGTTAGATCATATCCCGCGGGAAAAGCGACAATCACTTGGAATCGCCGCGCTCTATGATGCGCGGCGGGAAACGCTATAAGCTCATCATCATGCGTGAAATCGGATCAGGTATTTGGCAGGCGAAGGTCAAGCTCGGCAGGGTGCCGGTGGAACCGTTTGCCGACTTTTTAGACCGCGACGCCGTCGGTCTTTCGGTCTTTGAGGACAAGGACGCCGAAACCGGCGAGATCGGGTGGCTAATCACAGCGCTCTATCGCGCGCCGCCCGACGAGGTCGCCATCGCAACCGGTCTGGCGCTGATCGCGGCGTCGGGCAACGTGCAGGAGCCGCAACTCGATATTGCCCCTTTGCCGCCTTCGGACTGGCTTGCTGAGGCTTATGCCGGATTTCCGGCGCGCCATATCGGCCGTTTCTTCGTCCACGGGTCGCATATTCCCCCGGCGCCGGGTGGCGCGCTCTCGCTGCTGATCGACGCCGCCACTGCCTTTGGCTCGGGCGAGCACGCCACGACCGAGGGTTGCCTGTTGGCCATGGCGGACCTTGCCCGGCGTGGCCCGAATATCGCGCGCGTGCTGGATATGGGCACTGGGTCGGGCATCCTGTCGGTCGGCATGGCGAAATTGTTTCCACGGGCGCGGATCGCGGCGGTCGACATCGATGCGGAGTCGGCACGCGTGGCGGCCATCAATGCCAAGCTGAACGGTGTGGCGGACCATATTCGTGCCGTGCAGGGCAACGGTTACCACAGCCCCCTTGCGGCGCGCGGCCCGCGTTTCGATGTGATTATTGCCAACATATTGGCGCGCCCTTTGATCGGCATGGCCCCGCATCTGGCGCGGCGGCTGAAACCGGGTGGCACGGCGATCCTGTCCGGGCTGCTCAGCCGGCAGGAACGGGCCGTACTCGGGGCGCATAAGGCGGTGGGTCTGCGGCTGGTCGGCCGCAAGCCGATCGGCGAGTGGACCACTTTGATATTGAGGCAACCATGACCAATTCCGCACTTTTCGATCGCCTCGCGGCGTTGCGTGAGTGGATGTCGACCAGGGCGCTCGACGCCGTGCTCGTGCCGCGCGGGGACGAGCATCTGGGCGAATATGTGCCGCCGTCGGCGGAACGCCTGTCGTGGCTGACCGGCTTCACCGGGTCGGCCGGGCTGGCAGTCGTCATGCTCGATAAGGCGGCTTTGTTCGTCGACGGCCGCTACACGCTCCAGGCCGCCCAGCAGGCGCCGAAAAATCTGTATGAAATCCACCACCTGATTGGCGAGCCTTACGGCGCGTTTCTGACCAAGACCCTGAAGAGGGGCGACCAGGTGGGTTTCGATCCCTGGCTGCATTCGGCCGCCGCCATAGAGGCGCTGAAGGCCGAATTCACCGCCGCAGGCATCGAGTTCACCGCGCTGAAGACCAACCCGATCGATGCGATCTGGAAAGACCGTCCCGCGCCGCCCTTGGCGCCGGTCGTTCCGCATCCGCTGGACTACGCGGGCCAGGGTTCCGAGGAAAAGCGGACCCGGATCGGCCGCGATCTTGCCGCCTCCGGCATCGGCGCGACCGTCCTGACCCAGCCGGATTCGATTGCTTGGCTGCTCAATATCCGTGGCGGCGACGTGCCCAACGCGCCGCTCCCACTCAGCTTCGCCATCCTGATGGCCGATGGGCATGTCGCTCTATTCGTCGACGATCGCAAAATCGGCCAGGAAACGCGGGTGCATCTCGGCAACAGCGTTACCATCGCCGCGCCGGAGCTGTTTGGCTCGACCTTGGACAAGCTCTCCAAGATGGGTAAATCGGTCCGGTTCGACCCGCAAAATACGCCGTTCTGGGTGGCGGACCGGCTGAAGGCGGCCGGGGTTAAGATCGCTGCGGGCGTCGATCCGTGCCAACTGCCCAAGGCGATCAAGAATCCTGTCGAAATGGAAGGCGCGCGGGAGGCGCATCGGCGCGATGGCGCCGCCCTGGTTAAGTTCTTTACCTGGCTGGACCAGGCGATGGAAACCGCGCCACCGACGGAAATCGGCGCAGCGGATAAGCTGGCTGAATTCCGCGCGCGCCAGGAACTGGCGCAGGGTCCCAGCTTCGACACGATATCCGGCGCGGCCGAACACGGCGCCATAGTCCATTACCGTGCGATGCCTGAGACGGACAAGCAGTTGGCGTCCGGCATGATGTATCTGCTGGACAGCGGCGGGCAGTATCTCGACGCCACCACCGATGTGACCCGCACCATGACCCTTGGCGAGCCGACCCAGGCAATGCGTCATCACTTCACCCTGGTACTCAAAGGCCATATCGCGCTGGGCAGCGCGCGCTTCCCGGCCGGCACCAGCGGCGGGCAGCTCGACGCGCTGGCGCGCGCACCGTTGTGGGAGGCGGGGCTGGACTATGACCACGGCACCGGCCACGGCGTCGGCAGCTATCTGTCGGTGCATGAAGGGCCACAGCGCATCTTCAAGAATGGAGCCGCGCCGCTGGAGCCCGGTATGATCGTGTCGAACGAGCCCGGCTATTACAAAACCGGCGAATACGGCATCCGGATCGAGAATCTCGTGCTGGTCAAGGAAGCCGAAATTCCGAATGCCGAGCGCAAGATGCTGGAGTTCGAGACCCTGACCCTGGCACCCATCGACCGCGACCTGATCGACGTCGCCATGCTGACCCAGCCCGAACGGAAATGGGTCAACGACTATCATAGCCGTGTGTATGACGAGTTGTGCGACCGTCTGGACGAACCGGAACGCGTCTGGCTGGCCGAGGCGGCGGCGCCGCTTTGAGGGGCTGATTTTTCGATGAAATGGCTTGCGCCGATCGTTTTGTCGTGGGCGGTCGCCGGCATGGCTCATGCCGCCGACATCACCGGTGCGTGGAAAATCGACGGGAGCGTCTTTTTCAACTCCATTAAGACGACCTGTCATTTCAAGAAGGACGGCGACACCGTCCTGGGCACTTGCGAGAACGACTCCGGACTGGGTGAATTCACGCCGGTGACGATCAACGGCCCGAAGGTCTTCTGGAGCTGGAATCCCGGGCTGGCGCTGCTCAGCTTCGACGCGACGCTCACATCCGATGCCGCCATGAAGGGCAAGATCACCGTGCGGGGTTTCACCGGCAGCTTCACCGCGACGAAACAATAACCGCTGTTTCAGGCGGGCAGGGCGCATTCGGACAATTGATCGTGCCTCGCAGCGCTAGAAATCCGCGCGACCATTGCTGATATGATAGGAAATTCCTTGCACGACCTGCTGGACGGAACAGATGCTCGACCTTCAACTTAAGCCAGTAACCACATCCGCCGCCTGGCGGGGTGACGAACTCAGCAAGACCCAGGACTGGGTTTATATGCTGAGCAAGGCCCAGATCGAGGAGCTGGAGGCGCTGGGCTCGCGTTTTGTCGAGGAAGACCCAGACCTGCGTTTTGTGCAGGCTGAGGATTACCCGTTGGTCGAATGCAAGGGTGCGATCAAGCAGTGGGGCCACGACGTCGATGTTGGGCGCGGCTTCAACTTGGTCCGCGGCCTGCGTACGCATCTGTATTCCGACGCGCTGTCGGCGGCGATCTACTACATATTGGGCCTTCACATGGGCGACCCGATCCGCCAGAACGAAATGGGCGATGTGCTGGACCATGTCTACGCGACGTCGGACAAGACGATGGACGACCCGACGGCTTTGTCGTCCAAGGTGCGCGACCAGCTAGTCTATCACTCCGACAGTTCGGATATCGTGGCGCTGATGTGTCTCAAACCCGCTAAGCGCGGTGGCGCGTCGTGCTTGGTCTCCGGCGCGGAAATCTATAACGAGATATTGCGCCGCCGG
Organism: Alphaproteobacteria bacterium; assembly: GCA_965276835.1. Classification (GTDB taxonomy): domain Bacteria; phylum Pseudomonadota; class Alphaproteobacteria; order BOG-932; family Roseiterribacteraceae; genus BOG-932. The sequence continues at coordinate 2,549,554 of OZ255631.1, read as the reverse complement.
CCCGACCTCGCGCCGCTGTTGTTCGAGCCGTACCATTGGGATTGGCGCCGTCAGGACCATAACTCGCCATCGAACACCTATGTCTCGCCGATCGTGAACATCACCAACGGCGTGTTCAGCATGTATGCTGGTGCGCTTTATATCTTCACCGCTCAAAGATATCCGGGCGTGCCGGAATTACGCCCCGAGCAGGTCGAAGTGTTGAAGCTGTTCGACGAGATCGCGGTCGAACCGGGCATGGCGATTGAGATGGATTTTCGGCCGGGCGACATCCAGTGGCTGTCCAATTGGGCTGCCCTGCATTCGCGCACCCAATTCTGGGACTATCCCGAGCCGCAACGCCGGCGCCATCTGTTGCGTCTCTGGCTCAGCCGCACCGGCGACCGGCCGCGCATTCCAGGCTTCGGCAAAAACGTGGTGCAGGTGCGCCACAAGCACCGCGACCCGAATGCTGTCGACGACAAGGGTAATTTCAGTGTCGGTGTCGCCTCGGTTCCGCGCCTGCTATCATGAAGGCATGACCGCATCCGAAACGACCCCGGCTGCTCCTGTCGCGCGTGATCCGTCGCTGGAAAAACGCGCATTTTCGGTGGTTAAGCGTGCGAAAAGCTTCACCCATGCCGGGCGCGGGATTTGGGTGTTCATGCGGACCACCCACAATGCTTGGCTTCATGCCGCCGTTCTGCTAGGCGCAGTCGCCCTCGGTTTCTATTTCGGCATAACGCGGGTCGAATGGCTCTTCGTGGTTCTTGCGGCCGGCCTGGTCATGACCGCCGAGGCCTTCAATACGGCGATCGAGGTCGATGTCGATCTGACTTCACCTGAGTATCACCCCTTCGCCAAAGACACGAAGGACGTGGCGGCCGGTGCGGTCCTGATCTCGGCGATTACAGCGGCGATTATCGGCTTGGTGATCTTCGTCCCCCATATCTCGGCTGCCTTTGGCGGTTAGTCGGATGCGGGCGGATTCCAGGCTCGCCCTTATCCAGGGTGATATCACCGCCTTCGACGGCGATGCGATCGTCAACGCGGCGAACAGTTCGCTGCTGGGCGGTGGGGGCGTCGACGGCGCGATCCATCGCGCGGCCGGGCCTGACCTGATGTCCGAATGCCGCTTGCTAGGCGGCTGCAAAACCGGCGATGCGAAGATCACCAAGGGTTATCGGCTGAGGGCTCGTCATGTCATCCACACGGTCGGTCCGATCTGGCGCGGCGGCGCGAACGGCGAGCCGGACCTGTTGCGCAGCTGTTACCGCCGCAGCCTGGAACTGGCCGAGCAATATGGTCTGAAGACAATCGCCTTCCCGGCGATCAGCTGTGGGATTTACGGTTATCCCATCGGCCTCGCGACCGAGATCGCTGCGGGTGAAACGCGGACGGTCCTGCCTTCCACCGGAATTGCCCGCGTCACGTTTGTTGCGTTCAGTGCCGAGATCTATGCAGCCTATGCGCGGGAACTCGCCTAGCCTACTGCCCATGCCGATGCGCATGTCCATGATGCTCGCATGCATGCCCATGCGTCATCGGATTGCGCCGGGCCGTCCAGAACAAGAATAGCGCCAGCGCCCCAAAGCCAAGGTTTAGCCAGAAAGTGTAGTCCAGGCTGAAATCCATCATCTCGCCCCGAATATTCCGGTTGCGCGTCGGCACCCAGCCGGCGGCGTTGAACACCAGATCCATCAAAATCGCGGCCAGCACCATCGTCGCGTAGAACACGGCAGCGATATAGGCGGCCATTTTCCACCCGTAATAGCGGCGATAGACGTCCAGCAGCGGCAGCACCAGCAGATCGGCATAAAGGAATGCCAGCACCCCACCGAAGCCGACGCCCGATCCCCACAATATTGCCGCCATCGGCACGTTGCCGATTGAGCAGACAAAGGTGATGACCGCGACCAGCGGCCCGATCAGCGCGTCCGCCGGCACCTTGATCGCCGCCGGTGCATCGCCGACGAACAGCGTCTGCCAGAAGCCGTTGGGCACGAAGACAGACAGTGCGCCCGCGATCAGGAAGCCTGCCGCCAGATCCTTCCACAACATGCCCCAATCCATCATGAAGTTTTGGGCAACTTGGATGCGTCCTTCACGGCCGGTCAGCCTCTGCAATACAGTGGTGCCGGCGGGCGCCATCGCCCCGTGATCGTGCCCGCCGCCTGTCTGTTCTGTATGATGCCGCGCCTGTTCCACCAGGCGTTTGGGGTAGGTGAGGGAGATCAAAGCCGACATGATCGCCACGAGCACGATACCGCCCAGCCATTCGGCGGCGGTAAACTGCCACCCCATCAGCAGATAGATAACGATGCCGAGTTCGATGACCAGATTGGTCGAGGAAAATAAGAAAGCGAGAACATTGGTCAGAGCTGCGCCTTTTTTGAAAAGGGTCCGGCTGACCGATGCCGACGCATAGGAACAGCTGGAGCTGGCAGCGCCGAACAACGTCGCCAGCGCGATTTGTTTAAAGCCCGCGCGGCCAAGGACACGCTGCATACTGTCTTTCGACACGGCGACCTGAAGCGCAGCGGAGATGGCAAAGCCCAGCACAAGACTCCACCCGACTTTCCAGAACATACCGCCTGCCATCAGCAACGCTTGGCCGATCTCGTGGATGAAGTTCATGCCGCGTCTCCTTCGCCGGCCAGGTCGTCGATGATCGGGCAATCCGGGTGATCGTCGCCGTGGCAGCGTTCGGCGAGCTGAGCCAGCGCCCCCTGCATCCGGCGCAACGCGGCGATCCGTGTTTCAAGCTCTGCGATATGATCGAGCGCCAAGGCCTTCACCTCGGCGCTCGATCGATCACGATCCACCCACAGCCCCATCAGGCGTTGAATGTCATCCATCGAAAAGCCGAGCGTGCGGGCGCGCTGGATAAAGCGCAGGCGGGTAACCGCGCGGTCGTCATAAGTGCGGTAATTGTTGGCGGTACGATCCGCCGGCGTAACGAGACCGATCGACTCGTAATAGCGGATCATCTTGGCGGAAACGCCGGACCGTCTGGCCGCGCCGCCGATATTCAATGCCGTCTGCATGGTGCCGTGACCTCCAATGGTCAGGGCAGTCTAGACCTTCCCATTATTGGAAGGTCAAGCGGTGTTGTTGGCGTCCACAAATGCCAAAAGCTCCGCCAAGGGCGGAGCTTCCAACAATAGAAATCGAAGGGCCGATAGAGGGCCGCGAAAGACTCAGAAGCCTTCGCGATCCATCCGCTTGCGCAGAAGCTTACGGGCGCGGCGAACGGCTTCGGCCTGCTCGCGGGCGCGCTTTTCCGACGGCTTCTCATAGCTGCGACGCAGCTTCATTTCGCGGAAAATACCTTCACGCTGCATCTTCTTCTTGAGTGCGCGCAAAGCTTGATCGACATTGTTGTCGCGGACCAGAACGTGGACGATGGATCCTACTCCCGTTTAGGGTTGCGTCTCCTCGATATGAGGGGTTGAACGCACAGCCGGTGTTGACGATTTGCAAATTGACCATCTGCAAATTGGATGCGCCTTCTACCACTACAAGTCTTATTTTGAAAGGGCCTGCGGAATGTCTCTGTTACCGGTCAAGCGGATGGGCGATCCCGTTCTGCGCCGTATTGCTGCCGCTGTAGCCGATCCTACCGATCCGGCCATCGGCGCGCTGGCTGAATCGATGATGGAAACCATGCTGGCTGAGCACGGCGTCGGGCTGGCGGCCCCGCAAATCGGCCAATCCTTGCGTCTGGTCGTCATGCGCCTGATCGCCGACCGCAACGAGGCCGATCAGCCGCCGCGCATGATCGCGCTGATCAATCCGGAGCTGGAGCCGATCGGTAGCGAAACCGAGCTTGGTTGGGAAGGCTGCCTGTCGGTGCCGGAGCTTCGCGGTGTCGTGCCGCGTCATGCGCGAATCGGTTATCGCGCCTGGTTGCCCGACGGCACACAAGCCGAAGGCGAGTATGAGGGCTTCCAAGCCCGCATCCTCCAGCATGAGGCCGACCATTTGGACGGCATCCTCTATCTCGACCGTATGCGCAGCTTTGCCAGCCTGGGCTATGGCCCGGAAATCCGGGCCGCGGCTGAGGAAGCGGCGGTACGCGAGGCGGATGCCGCTCGATGAGCGATCAATCGCTTTTGCGCCTGAAGGACACGATCCTGCTCGCCACCCTGCCGCATGTCGCGTTCGACGGCTGGTCGCTGACGGCGCTGAATGCGGGCGCCGCCGATGCCGGCCTGGGCAAGCAGGACCTCCTGCACGCCTTCCCTGACGGTGTCGTCGATGCGGTGGCGCATTGGTCGGGTTGGGCGGACCGCAAGGCGGTCAAGGCCATGAATGCAGGCGATATCGCGCATCTGAGAACCCACGAGCGGGTCGCCATGGGTGTATGGGCGCGGCTGGAGGCGATGGGCCGCTGGCGCGAGGCGGCGCGCAAGGCAACGGCGTGGCTCGCCAGTCCGCGCCGGGCAGCACTCGCCGGTCGCCTTGCCTACAACACATGCGACACGATCTGGCGCGCGGCCGGCGACGTTTCGACCGATTTCAATTTCTATACCAAGCGCGGATTGCTGGCCGGCGTGGTGCTGTCGACCACGCTTTACTGGTTGCAGGATTCCAGCGAGGGCAACCAGTCGACCTCGGCCTTTCTGGACCGGCGGATACAGGGTGTGCTGGCCGTCGGCGGCCGGATCGGCAAGGCACGCGCCGCATTGGAACGGTTCGATCCCGCCGCCCTGCTGCGCCGCTTTCGCGCCAGTCCTTGAACGGCGCCGTCGCATTCGCATTCGGGATTAAACTTAGTGGCTATCTCGGGCGGCTACGGATCTCGCCTTCCGACCGAATTTTTCGACCGGATAACATCGCCGGAGCGAAACGGCGCCGCGACAAACAATTTCTCGAGATTCATGGCGATGATCGCGCCGATGATGTTTTCGGCATCGTCGGTCTGGCCGAGCCCCCTGAACGCGTGGGCTCCGAACCAAAGCAGTGGACCCGAACAGAAACCGGATGTCTTGCTGGGGCGTTGCAAATCCTGGCGCTGGGGACTATATCAGCCGCCTTGCCGGCCCTAGTCCCCATCGTCTAGAGGCCCAGGACATCGCCCTCTCACGGCGGTAACGGGGGTTCGAATCCCCCTGGGGACGCCAGTGAAGCTCAAAAATCCACACTTTCAGTAGTTTAGGCCAACGCAAGCAGCTCGTCTGCTCATATTCCCCACGTCGTCAACCGGCGGTCTTGAGGCGGGCGGTAGAACTGCGTAGCTCGAGATGGGTCGGCAAAAAAATGCGACGGCGCTCGATCGGGTTGGAACTGATGATCTTGAGTAGAAGGGTCATCGCGTTGCGGCCGATATCGCCCCCAGGCTGAGATACGGTTGTGAGCGGCGGGTCCATGAAGGCAGCGAAGCGGATGTCGTCGAAGCCCATGACCGAGAGATCATTGGGCACGTGCAACCCCTGGTCGCGCGCGGCGCGTATCGTCCCGATGGCCATTTCGTCGTTCGAGGCGAAAATCGCGGTCGGCGGATTGGACACTGCGAGCAACTGCCGTGCCGCCGACAGGCCAGAGACAATCGAGAAATTCCCGGCGACGACCAGGGCGTCGTCATAGTCCAACGCGGCATCCAGGAGCGCATCGCGGTAGCCGTGCAACCGGTCGCGGCTCAGCACGCTCCACAGCGGGCCGGTGATAAATCCGATGCGCTTATGCCCCAGGCCGAGCAGGTGTTCGGTGGCCTCCCGCGCCGCCTTGATATTGTCGATCTGAACGGTCGGCAGGTCGAGATTCGCCACATATTCGCAGGCGACGACGATCGGCGGCGTTTTTCCCGATGTCGCGTCGCTCGGCAGCAGCCCGTTGGGAATGCGACCGTTCAGCAGAATCAGTCCATCGGTCTGCCGCGCCGCCAGCAGGTTGCCATAGGCGGTTTCCTGCCCCGGCAAGTTTTCCGTATCGGCCAGCAGGACCGAATAGCCGTGTTCGCGCGCTACTTGCTCGACGCCGCGCACGATCTCATTGAAGAATGGGTTTGTGACATCCGGCAGCATCACGGTAATCAACCGGGTTTCCATCTTGCGCAGGTTGCGTGCCGATATGTTGGGCGTATAGCCGCAGGCGGCGACCGCCTCCATGACACGCCGCTGGGTCTCTTCCGCTACCGCTTCCGGCCGCTCCAACGTGCGCGAGACCGTCGAGGTCGAGACCCCGGCGAGCTTCGCGACGTCGCGCAACGTGGCCGGGCTCTTTTTCGAAGGATCTGCCCCGCGTCTGATCACGCCGGTTCCAACCCCAGGTCACATCGAACGTCGCTCATGCTTCCGGCGCTTCCGGCAAAATCGTCGAACGCGCGCCCGGTGACAGGGATGATGTGATCGCGGATAAACTTGGCCCCTTCCGCCGCGCCGACCTGCCCGTCCTTGAGGACGCATTCCCATTCCAGCACCGCCCAACCGGGGAAGTCGTATTGCGCCAGTTTTGAGAACACCGCCTTGAAATCGATCTGCCCGTCGCCGAGCGACCGGAAGCGGCCCGGCCGGTCAATCCAATCCTGATAGCCGCCATAGGCGCCGGATTTCCCGTTCATGCGAAACTCCGCGTCCTTCACATGGAACATGCGAATTCGGTCGTGATAGTGATCGATGAAGGACAGGTAATCGAGGTGCTGCAAGACCATATGGCTGGGATCGTAAAGGATATGCGCCCTGGGATGCTGATCGACGGAATCCAGAAAGCGTTCAAAACTTATCCCGTCATGCAGGTCTTCACCTGGATGCAGCTCGAAGCAAAGATCGACACCCTGCGCGTCGCAGGCGTCCAGGATCGGCCGCCAGCGCCGGCCCAGCTCGGCGAAGGCTTCCTCAACCAAACCGGGGGTTCGTTGCGGCCAGGGATAGAGGAACGGCCATAGCAGCGCGCCGGAAAAACAGGCCTGGGCGTTGAGCCCCAGGCGCCGGCTTGCCTTGGCGGTCAGGATTACCTGGTCGACGGCCCAGGCCTGCCGCGCCCGCGGGTCGCCGCGCAACGCCTTCGGGGCGAAGGCATCGAACGCCCTGTCATAGGTGGGATGAACTGCGACCAGCTGGCCCTGCAGGTGTGAGGATAGTTCGCTGACGACCAGCCCACGCTCAGCCAGCGTGCCTTTTACCTCATCGCAATAATCCTGGCTGTCGGCGGCGCGCGCGAGGTCGAACAGCCGGGCCTCGCCTGAGGGGATCTGGACGGCGGTGAAGCCCAGTCCAGCGGCCCAGGCCGTAATGCTGCTCAGCGTGTCGAATGGCGCTGTGTCGCCGGCGAATTGGGCAAGAAACAGGCCCGGTCCCTTCAGTGTCCTCACGATTGCCCCTCTGCCCCAATATCCACCCAGCGTCTCTCCGCGGCGGATTGCTCCACCGCATGCAAGACACGCTGGCAGGCAACACCGTCGGCGATCGTGGGAACGGTCGTCTCTTCGTTGACGATATCGCTCAGAAACGACGCGATAAGGTGAGTATGCGCATGCTCCCAGCCCAGAGTATGCCCGGGCGGCCACCAATAGTTAAGAAACCGGTGTTCCGGCTCGGTCGCCAGAATGGTGCGGAAACCATGCAGATGGGGCGGATCGTCGACGGAATAGAATTCAAGCTCGTTAAGACGCTCCAGGTCGAACCTGATTGCGCCGCGATCCCCCTCGATCTCGATCTGGTTGCGGTTCTTCGATCCCGTTGCCATCCGGCTGGTCTCGAAGGCGCCGGTTGCGCCGTTCGCGAAGCGAGTCAGAAAGGACGATGCATCGTCGACGGTCACAGGAACGCTCTCATCCGTCGTAACCTTGCGTTCACCGACCAAGGTCGCCGTCTGGCCGACAAGTTCGGTCATGGGGCCGACCAGGAAATGTGCCAGATCGATCACGTGGGCGCCTAGGTCGCCCAGGACACCCGAACCGGCCCGTTGCTTGTCCAGCCGCCAGCTCATCGGCGCGTCGGGTGAGGACAGCCAATCCTGAAGATAACGGGCGCGGAGGTGATAGATGCGGCCCAGCCGGCCTTCGGTAATGATCTGCCGCGCAAGCTGGATTGCCGGCACGAAACGATAGTTGAACGCGACCGCGAACTGGCCCGCGCTGTTTCGTGCCGCCGCCTGAATCGCCTCGGCCTGTGGGACCGTCATCGCCAGCGGCTTCTCGCACAGCACATGCTTTCCGGCCGCCAATGCGGCGATTGCAATTTCGGCGTGAAGGTCGGTCGGCGTGGCGATATCGACAAGTGCGATATCGGGTTGCCGGATCGCCACCCACCAATCGCCCGAATCGCTGTGCCAGCCATAGCGCTCACGCAGCTGCGACCGTTCGTCTGCGGCCCGGGATACAATCGATTGCATTGTGATTTGCCGGCCGAAAGGCAAAATTGTCTGAATATTTCGATAGGCGGCGCTGTGGGCTCGTCCCATGAACCCAGCGCCGATCATGCAAATCCCCAAGTTTTCAGCCAATTCTTCCAACTCTGACAGAAGTGTGCCGCTGCGAAATTTCCTCTTGTCATAAAGAACGCCGCCGTGCAACAAATCCGTCCAATTAATGCAATCGATTGCATACGAAGATTACAGGGGAAGGGTAGCGGGATGAATCGACCGATTGCGGCTGTTTTAGCGACCGGCGCGAGCGCGCTGGTATTCGGTTCAATACCGCTGGCCGTTGCCCAACGAGCAGCAGCGACCGACGCCGCTCCACCGGCGGGCATCGAGGAAATCGTCGTTACCGCCACCCGTCGGGCGGAGCGTCTTCAGGAGGTTCCCGTCGCGGTAACCGCGATCACCGGTGAAACGATTAAGGAGTCCGGCTTCCGCACCTTGTCCGACATCCAGTATCTGGTGCCCAGTGTGCAGTTCAACAGCTATAATGGCGGTGGGTTTCAAATCCGCGGTGTCGGCACGCAAAGTTTCGATTACGGGTCGGACCAGACCGTCGGCATCATGATTGACGGCGTAGTCCAGGGCATCCCGCGCGATCCCGGCCTCAACAGTCTGACCGACATCGACCAGATCGAGGTGCTGCGCGGACCGCAAGGGACGCTGTTCGGCAAGAACACCTCCGCCGGCGTCATCACCATCACGACTAAGAAGCCGGTGATAGGCGTGTGGGAAGAAGACGGCCACCTGTCCTATGGCAGCGGCAACGAGACCATCTTCCAGGCCAACGCCAATATCCCGATCAACGACAAGATCGCGGCGCGGGTCTCGGGCTATATCCAGCACCGCGACGGTATCGTCTACGATCCGGCACTCAACACCCATTTCGACGGGACCAACGATATGGGTTTCCGCGGCAAGGTCCTTTGGCAGCCGACCGACGATCTCGACGTCTATTTCATCGGTTCCTATCAACACACGCGTGACACCATGAATGTCGCGACCATTCGTTCGGCGGGACCGGGCGGGGCAAACGTCAAAGGTTATTACAACCCATCCGGCCTGCCGCTTTTGTCACCAGCACAGCAATACGCGCCCTATGGGATCAATTTCGGCAACGGCAACGAGCAGACCGCGGATTTGGCGCCGAGCGGGAATCGGTACCGGGTTCATGGCGGCTCGGTCGAGGCGACTTATCGGCTGGGCGACTACACGTTGACGTCGACTACAGGATACCGGGTCTTCGTCGGTAACCAGAACTACAGTTCAGACCTGATACCGGCGAACGATCTCGACCAGAATTATCAGACTGAGCACGCTAACCAGCTCAGCCAGGAACTCCGCCTGGCCTCACCGAAGGACCAGTTCGTCGATTATGTTCTCGGGCTCTATTATTTTCACTCCGACATTAACGCGACGCAAATCCAGGCCGGCACGTTTGGCCTCCCTGATCTACATCAATTCGGCTTTCCTTTGGGGCCCATCTATTCCCAGATCGGCGGCCAAGCCCTTTACCACGACGATGACGAAAGTTACGCCGCGTTCGGCCAGGCGACAGCCCATTTCACCGATCAATTCCGCTTCATTCTGGGCCTTCGCTACACGCACGACGAGGTCAATTCCACCTTCGCCACGGCACACTATGCGGGCATCGACCCGTTTCCCGGCGGCGGCCTTCTGGCGCCTGGCGAGAACGATATCTCGCACAGCAACACCTCTGTCCATACCGGCCTGCAATACGACCTGACCGACAAGGTCATGGCCTACGCGACGTTCTCGACCGGCTATAAGGGGCCGACGGTGTCGAACATTGCGGGCGAGGCCCGGCAGATACTGCCGGAGACCTCACGGGATTATGAGATCGGGCTGAAATCGGAATGGCTCGATCACCGCCTGGTGCTGAACCTGGCCGGCTTCTATGAGAAATATCACAACTTCCAGGCCCAGATTTTCGACACTTCCGTCACCCCATCCGTATTCACGCTGGGCAATGCCGGCGGCCTGGAGTCAAAGGGATTGGAGGGCGAGTTCACTGGCCGGATCGATCGGAACCTGACGGTATCGGGCGGCGTGACCTATGCTCTCAGCACCTACACGGACTTCGCCAGCCAATGCTATGTCGGCCAGCCGATTTCACTCGTGCCGGGACAGGGCTGCTACAAGGATCCGACGAGCGGAGCCTATGCCGCCAACCTCGCGGGTTATCCGTTGTCGCAAGCGCCGCGTTGGAGCTATACGTTGAACGCGACCTGGCGTCACCCGGTCATGGACGGTTATTCGATCGATGCCAACGCGAATTGGGTGTGGAAGAGTCAAGTCTATACGGTCGTGCCCGATCCCAACACAATCATCAGCTCTTATGGGTTACTGGGTGTGAATGTGGGCTTAAGCCCCGATGACGGACCGTGGCGGGTCGCCGTCTTTGTGCGCAACCTGCTCGACCAGCGTTTTTACAATTCGGTCTTCCAGAATTTCTTCGACCCCGCTGGCTATGCGCAAAGCCCGACGGTGGAGGCGCGGCGCACGATCGGCTTCACGGTCGACTTTAAATTGGGGGATTAATGGAGCCGGCAAACCGACGGATTTTCGCGGCAAGCTTTACCGCAATCGTCGCCACAGCCTTCTGTTTCATCCTCAGGGCTCTTGTGATCGACGATTGGGGACGGGAATTCGCACTGTCGGAGACTCAGAAAGGTGAGCTGCTCGGCGTCGGGCTGTGGCCGTTCTCGATCTCGATTGTCCTGCTCAGCCTGCTGATCGACCGGATTGGTTTCCGCACCGTGTTCCGGTTCGCCGCCGTCTGTCATGTGGCGGGGCTGATCGTGTTATTGACGGCGCGCGGTTACTGGGCGCTCTACGCCGGTACCTTCATCATGGCGTTGGGCAACGGCGCGGTCGAAGCGGCGGCCAATCCACTGATCGCGACCGTCTTCCGCCACGACAAGCCGCGTTGGCTGAATAGGCTGCATGCCGGCTGGCCGGGCGGGCTGATATTGGGCGGCGTCGTTGGATTGGCACTGGGTGACCATGCCGATTGGCGGTTCAAATGCGCGCTGCTGATACTGCCTGTTTTGGCCTATGCCACGCTGCTGATCGGCAACCGCTTTCCGGTCAGCGAGCGGGTTGCCTCCGGTATCTCATACCGCGCCATGCTGGTTGAGGCGGGGTATGTCAGCGCCGCCATCATCGCGTTGCTAGTCATGCTCGAGGTGGGACGGATCGCCGGCCTTCCGGGCTGGGCGGTGGTCGCGGCGATTGCCGTGCTGACCGCAACTTTCGCCGCTTTCGCACGCTCTGCGGGACGGCCGCTTTATGTCATTCTGCTGCTGATCATGATCCCTCTGGCGATTACGGAACTCAGCACCGACAGCTGGATTTCATCCCTGATGGAACCGGAGATGCGGGGCTTTGGTCTCCAGCCCGGATGGGTGCTGGTTTATACTTCCGCAATCGTCTTCGTGATCCGGATTTTTGCCGGTTCGATCATCCATTGGCTGAAGCCGTTGCCGGTCCTGGCGCTCGCTTCGGCGCTCGCGGCGGTTGGCCTGTTTATGCTGTCCGGCGCTGGCGGCTTGGCGCTGTTGGCCGCGGCGACGCTTTATGGTGTCGGCAAAAGCTTTTTCTGGGGTACCAGCCTGGGGGTATGTTCGGAACAGTTCCCGGGCGGCGGGGCTGTGACGATCAACGCAATGGCGGGCGCGGGTATGCTGGCTGCCGGCATCATCGGTTCGGTAATGCTGGGCGCTGCACAGGATCGCGCAACCGAGGGCGCGCTGCTCGCCCACGATGCGCGCTATGGCACTCACTTGGCGGAAAGCGTCCTGACCGGCACCAAGGTCAGCATCTTCGGCGGCTACCGCGCGCTCGATCAATCCAAGGTGATGGCGGCAAATCCGGAAGATCGCGCTCTGATCGATACGGCGCGGAGCGACAGCAAGAAGGCCGCACTCAAGGATGTCGCCAAGCTGCCGATGGGAATGCTACTGGCCTATCTCGGTCTGATCGTTTTCTTCCGCGGACGGGGTGGCTATCGCCCCGTCATCCTGCCTCATCTGGCCTGCGGCAGCGTAAATCCATAGATATCCGTTCCCGCCGCGGCGACGATGAATTGCTGCTGGCCGATCTGATAGGTGATCGGGGTGCCGCTCATCATGGCGCCCAGATTGACGCGCCACAGCGTATGGCCGTCTGTCGCATCCAACGCGACCAGGTTCTGGTCCGTGTCGCCAGCGAAAACCAGCTTGCCGGCGGTGCTCAAAAGCCCCGCGAAGTTAATCCCGGCGCTGAACGGATGTCTCCACCGTACCTTGCCAGTTGCATAGTCGATCGCTGAAATCCCCGGATGGGGTTCCAGCATGTCATCCAGCCCGCCAAAGCCGACCGGTTCAGGGCCGGTGTCGGTCAGGTAGTAGATACTGAACATGTCGTTGGCCTGGACATAAAGCAGCCCGGTCTGCGGATCGAAGGCAGGAGGAGGCCAGTTGGCGGCGCCGCCGGAACTGGGATTGACCAGGGTACCGTCGGGCTGCGGTTCTTTTGCCGGATCGGCGATCGGCCGCCCGTTCTTGTCCAGCCCTTTCGCCCAGTTCACCGCGACGTAAGGTTCTGTCAGCAGATGCTCGCCGGTCTTGCGGTCCAGTACGAAGAAATAACCGTTGCGGCTGGCCTGGATCAGTAGTTTGCGAGGTTTGCCTTGGAAATTGCCGTCGACCAACACTGGCGTCTGCACCGCGTCCCAATCATGCGTGTCGTGTGGAGATACTTGATAATACCAATTCAGTTTTCCGGTATCGGCATCCAGCGCGACGATCGAACAGGTCCACAGATTGTCGCCGGCGCGCCCCTGGCCGGCATGAACCGGGTTCGGGTTGCCCGTGCCCCAATAGATTAGGTTCGTTTCGGGGTCGTAGGTGCCGGGCATCCAAGGCATGCCGCCGCCATGGTCCATGGCGTTGGCGTTGGGCCAGGTTTCCGACCCTTTCTCTCCCGGTTTCGGTGTCGTTCGCCATTCCCACTGCAATGCACCGGTTTCCGGATCGCGCGACTGCAGATAGCCGGGCAGGTCCAGCGAATCGCCACCGGATGCGACGATCACGTGGTTCTTGACGACGATCGGCGCCATCGTCGCGAAATAGCCCAGGCGGGCATCGGCGAATTCGACCCGCCATTTCTCCTTGCCGCTGGATGCGTCCAGCGCGACCAGATGGCTGTCGGGGGTCTCGAGATAGACCGTGCCGTTATGAACCGCGACGCCGCGATTGCCGATTGCGTTGCCTGACTTGGTCGTATAGGTCCAGATTTCCCGGCCGGTCCGGGCATCGATCGCCCAGACCTGGTTGGGCATGCTGAAATAGAGCACGCCGTCGACCTCGATCGGTGTGGCCTTCAGTGCAGGTTTGAGCCCCATCCCGCTGCCCGGAACCTGGGCTTTATAGACCCATGACAGCGCCAGCTTGCCGACATTACCGGCGGTAACCTTGGTCAGTTTGCTGTGGTGCTGTCCGTTGTCGTCGCCGTGGAACGTCGGCCAGGATTGCGCGCTGGCGGTGCCCGCCAGTAAGGCAAGGAGAAGTGCAGCGGAGGCCTTCATTTCAGCTCCAGTAAATACGCCAGCAGATTGTGCAGATCGGTGTCGGTGTATTTCGCCAGCAGCTTGCGGTGCCCGTCGAGCGGATCGTGAATCTCGACCTTGTTGTCGGGGATGCGGGCAAAGGAATGAAAAACTCCGTCAGCATCGCGCAGCCCGATATCGTACTCGGTGGCATAGACCAGCGGTCCCGAAAGGGATTTTCCGCCCGGCGGCGTCACGGTCACCGTGACCGGCGGCTTCGACAATGGTCGCATATTGACGCCGACATAATAGAGCACCGACGGTCCGGGAAAGGCGATCGCGCCCTGCAATTGGTCAGGTTTGTATTTGCCGGCGACATGCGCCAGGTCGCCGGTCGGCGAATGGCAGGCGTTGCAGCCGCCGGGACCGTTGAAATAACGCTCGCCGGCGCGCGCGTCGCCGTTCGAACCCACCGCGATCTTATAGCTGAACCGATTGGCGGCGGCGCTGATCCGCGCGTGCAGGAAGGCGGCAATGTCGGCGGCATGATCCGCCAACTGCGGAAACGCCGGCATGCCCTTGTCCGGGCGTCCTTTGGTCAGGACCTGCTGGATCAGTTCGCCCTTTTCATCCTGGTTGACGAGTTCGGAGCGCAGAAGGTCCGGCGCCCGTTCGCTGCCCCGTGCGTCGCTGCCGTGGCAAAAACCGCAGGTGCCTACGAAATCCTGCTGGCCGCGCGCGGCCGCAGCCGAATCGACCTTCCAGCGCGCCATCTGCGCATGCGTGCCCGGTCCCAGCCCGAGAACCAGCAGTGTGGCCAGCACGCCGACACGATATCCCCTCATTTGCCGCCGGTCCCTTCCCGAGATTGACGTTTCGGCGAAAGCACTACTATATGCTCGACAACGATGCAATCGATTGCATAAACTCGGCGGCTGACCGAAACGAGTCTGGGGAGGACGACATGGTAGACCTGACAAGGCGGGTATTTATCCGCGGCGCGGCTCTGACGCTCGCGAGCGTCGGCGGGGCTGTGGCGCTTGCCCGGCGTGCCGCCGCCGATCCGCTGGGGCTGCCAGTCGGCTTGCAGCTTTATACAGTTGGCGACGACCTGCAGAAGGATTTCGAGGGCACGATGAAAACGATCGCTCAGATCGGTTATCGCCAGATCGAAAGCAACCTCAGCGCCGGCGGCCGGAATGCCAAACAGATATCCGATTTCGCCAAATCGCTGGGTCTTGGCTGGCGCAGCATCCATACCAGCATCCCGGAGTTGCAAGGTGGGGTGGATAAGATTATCGACCAGGCCCACGCAATCGGGATTGAATACATCATCTGCGCCGCGCCCTGGGTGAAGGACGCATCGCGGATCAAGCCGCTGGATCCGTCCGATCCGCTGGTTAAGGCCTATGGCAAGTACGCGCCTTATGTGGCCGTGCTCAACGCACTGACGCTCGACGATTGGCACTGGTGCGCCGAAATATTCAACACGATGGGTGAAAAGGTAAAAAAGGCCGGGATGACTTTCGGCTATCACAATCATAATTTCGAGTTCAAAAAATTCGGCGACGCGCTGCCTTACGACGACCTCATCAAACTGACCGATCCGCAATATGTATCGTTCGAACTGGATTGCGGCTGGATGGTCAGCGGCGGCTATGACCCGGTTGCCTATCTGACGAAATATCCCAAACGCTATCACCTGCTGCACATCAAGGACCTAGCGCCAAACCAGCCTAAGGGCGGCGCCGAAACGACTGAGGTCGGCAACGGGACGATCGACTGGAAGGCGATTTTCAAGGCGGCCGGCCAAGCTGCCGTCACCGGATACTATGTCGAGCAGGAACCGCCTTATAAGCGGCCGCCGCTGGAGTCCGCCAAGGTCAGCTATGAGTATCTGCACAGCCTAAATGTCTAAGCCGCATTCACCTCGTGGAAGCATGAAACGCGCCGCCGCCGCTGCCTTAGGTGCCGGCTTCGCCATGATCGCCGCGACCGGCTGCCAGGCGGCCCCGGCTGCTCCGTTCCCCGATGTGGTCGGCACGGAATCGGGTAAGGTCCAGGGAGCCGCCGCCGGCGATGTACTCTCCTTCAAGGGCATACCTTTCGCGGCGCCCCCGGTTGCCGATTTGCGCTGGCGTCCGCCGCAGCCTGCAGCGCATTGGGACGACATTCGCCAGGCGACGACCTACGGCCATGACTGCATGCAGAAGCCGTTTCCCGGCGACTCCGCACCGCTCGGCGTCGAACCCGATGAGGATTGCCTTGTGCTCAATGTCTGGCGTCCGGCCAACGTTGCCAGCGCCAAGCTGCCGGTCATGGTGTGGATCTATGGCGGCGGCTTCGTCAACGGAGGCTCTTCGCCGCCTGTCTATGACGGCAGCCAGTTCGCGCGGCGGGGAATCGTCTTCGTCAGCTTCAATTATCGGATCGGCCGCTTCGGCTTCTTTGCCCACCCGGCACTCTCGCAAGAGAATCCCTCCGGTCCTCTTGCCAACTACGGCCTCATGGACCAGATCGCGGCGCTTCGGTGGGTCAAGCACAACATTCCCGCCTTCGGCGGGGACACACGGAACGTCACGGTCTTTGGCGAATCCGCCGGGGGCATATCGGTCCATGTGCTGATGACCACGCCGGCGGCGAAGGGCCTGTTTCAAAAGGCGATTGTCGAATCGGGCGGCGGGCGCAACCTAGTCATGGGGCGACGGCATCTACGAACCCAGGCGCTCGGCGAACTGCCTTCCGCTGAGGCTGTGGGGCTGGCGTTCGCCAAGAGCGTGGGTATCGAAGGCGAAGATGCCACCACCCTTGCTGCCTTACGGCAACTTCCCGCCGAAAAGATCGTGAGCGGTCTCAACCTGGCCACCATGTTCAGCGCGACGACCTATGCGGGCCCGGTGGTCGACGGCCAGATTGTGGTCGACGAGCCCGAGACCCTCTACCGGGCCGGCAAGGCAGCCCATGTCGCGCTCATGGTCGGCGCCAACAACTTCGATATCGGGTTTTCCAGGGCGCTAACCATGGCCGACCTCGTCGCGCCGTTCGGCGGGATACCCGAGCAGCAGATTCTCAAGGCATACGATCCCGACAATACGGGCAAAGTGAATGCGATCGGCACGCGCATGTCGACGGACCAGACAATGATTGAGCCGGCGCGCTTCGTGGCGAAGACTTTATCCGGCCAAGGGCGGCGCGTTTACGAATATCGTTTTTCCTACGTCGCCGACGCCATGCGCCAGAAGTATCCGGGCGCCATGCATGCCACCGAGATCCCATTCGTTTTCGATACGTTGAAAGCGCGCTTCGACGATAAGGTGACGCCGCAAGACGAAAAAATTGCGCAACTGACGAATGCCTATTGGGCGGCATTCGCCAAGAGCGGCGATCCCAATGGGCCGGGTCGGCCGAGATGGCCGGCCTATGACGCTGCTCACGACGCGTTGATCGAGTTCACCGCCGGCGGTGAGGCAGTCTCCGAACCCGACCCGTGGAAGGCCAGGCTCGATCTTACCGAGGCGCGGTCGGACCAGAGCGCGAACGCGGGCCGGTAAGACGGGCGCGGCAGGCTATGGCTCGCATTGTCCTATCGTGCGGTCCGCTGAATCTTATTCCAGTATGACACCGGAAACATGCGTGCGATCAGCGCCGCCAGCTTTGCATCGGAACCCAGGATGACCCGCGCGCGCCGCTGCTCCATGCCGTTGACGATGATCTCGCCGGCTTGGTCGGGCGGCATGCGCAGCATCCGGGCGAAATATTCCAGGCGGCGCGCGACTTCGGCCGGATCGGGGTTGCCGGATTGCCGCGCGTCGATCGCGATGCGGGTCGCAACTCCACCGGGATGGACCGTGGTTACGCCAACATCGCTGCCCTCAAGCTCATGCCGCAGCGCTTCGGAAAATCCGCGCACCGCGAATTTGCTGGCCGCATAGGCGGTTTGTCCGGGTGGCGCGATCAGTCCGAACAGGCTCGAGATATTGACCAGCCGCGCCTCCTTCGCCTGTCGCAATGCCGGCAGGAAAGCGCGCGTCATCCGCACCACACCCCAGAAATTGATCCCGAACAGCCATTCGAAATCCGCTGCGCTGACCTCCTCAAATGACCCGCTGACTGCGACGCCGGCATTGTTGACCAGAATGCCGACGCCTGAGTGGACGGCCAGCACGGTGGCGGGGAGGGCAGAGACCGCTTCCGCATCCGCCACGTCAAGACGATGTGTCGTGACCCGCACGCCGAAAGCCTCGGCTAACTGGGCGGTTTCGGCAAGGCCTGCTTCCTTGAGATCGGCCAACGCCAAGTGCGTGCCGCGTTTGGCGAGCGCCAACGCGACGGCGCGTCCGATTCCGCCGGCGGCGCCGGTGACGACGGCGGTCTGATCCTTCAACTGCATCATGGCTGTCGGTCCTTTGAAGGGTTGCGAAATGTCATGACTCCATCGCGCAGACGCCCGAACCGCAACGTCAGCAGATCGAGGACATAATTCTGACGAAGCCGCCAGGGCGCCCTGGATCCCTGGCGCGGAAGGCTTGCCTCAGCGCGCTTGATATAGCCTGAACTGAAATCGATCAGAGGCCGCGGCTGTATGTTCGCAGCCGGTGGCATCGGCAGGCAGATTGCCAGCTCCTGCCGATGCATGTGATTCAGCAAGCGGCAGACATAGCGCGAGACAAGGTCGCATTTCAGCGTCCATGAGGCATTGGTATAGCCCAGCGCGAACGCGAAATTCGGCACCCCGCCGATCATCATACCTTTATAGACCATGCTGTCCGCCGGATCGGCTCGAAGGCCATCGATCGTGAGCGCGATGCCGCCCATCAGTCTGACGGACAACCCGGTCGCCGAGACGATGATGTCGGCCTCGATCTCCCGGCCTGAATCGAGGCGGAGGCCGGCCGCTGTTATCTGGCTGATGCCATCGGTGACGATCTCAACCTTGCCTTCCCGGATCGCGGCGAACAGGTCGCCGTCCGGCACCAAGCAGACCCTCTGGTCCCAAGGCGCATAGCAGGGCGTAAAATGACGATCCGCATCAGACAACGCTGGCAGTTCGCGCTTTACCGCTTCCAGTATCTTTCTTCGCACCAGATCGGGCCGCCGGCGCGACAGCCAGAATGAGAGGCTTCCGACGAGAATGTTCTTCCAGCGCACCAGCCCTGCCGCGCTGCGCGGCGGAAGAACCGAGAATATCCTGCCGGCGACGGGGTCGCGCGCGGCCCGCGAGACGATATAGCTTGGCGACCGTTGGATCATGATGACCTGCGCAGCCGTCCGCGCCAGCGCCGGCACAAGTGTGACAGCGGTCGCGCCGCTGCCGATGACGGCAATACGCTTGCCCGTATGGTCAAGACCGGTCGGCCAATCCTGTGGATGAATCCAAAGCCCGCGATAGCCTTCGCGGCCTGTGAAAACCGGCTGGTATCCGCCGGCGTAGTCGTAATAACCGGCGCACATGAACAGGAACCCGCAGGTAAGACGCCGTTGTGCGCGGTCTTGTTCGTAGGCGACGGTCCAGTTGGCCTTGGCCGAGGACCATGACGCCTCGACGATGCGATGGCCGAACCGGATATGACGGTCGATGCCGAACTCGCGGGCCGTGTCTTCGATGTAGGCGCGAATATGGTCCCCATCGGCGACAGAGCGGTCGTCCGGCCAGGGTTTGAAGGGGAAGCCCAACGTGTGCGGGTCAGAATCGGAGCGGATGCCCGGATAGCGGAACAGATCCCACGTGCCGCCGACGGCATCGCGCGCTTCCAGGATGGCGAATCTTAACTGTGGGCAGCGCTTCAACAGATGATAGCCGGCATCGATGCCGGACAGGCCGGCGCCGACGACCAGTATGTCGAGATGCTCCACAGGCGTGCTTAGCGCCGCCGATTCCGCGGATCGTCCGCCCAAGTCGTTTCGCGGATCTCAACGCCGCTTGCCGCGAGGGACTTTCCGAGCGCCAGCATGTCATGAAGATGTTCGCCCGCCGCGATCCGCCGTTTCATGTCGGCTTCCTTGTCTTTGCGCCGCTGTGCCCCGGCCAGCGCATCCTGCAGATAGAGCGGCGGTATTACGAGAACGCCGTCTGCGTCCGCCATGATGATATCGCCGGGATGCACAAGCACGCCGTCGACAACGACAGGGATATTGACCGAACCGGGGCCTTTCTTCTCGGGATGCGCGGCGTGAATTGCGGTCGACCAGACGGGGAATCGCATGCCGATCAGCGCCTGCGTGTCCCGCACCGCCCCGTCGACGACCAGACCGGCAAGTCCCTTGGCCTGCGCTTCCAGGCCGGCCAATTCGCCCCATTGCGCGGAGGTTACGCTCCCGCCATTGGTCATCACCAGAACATGGCTGCTTTTCGCCAGGTACAGCGCCTGATGCATCATCAGGTTGTCGCCGGGATAATTGAGAACGGTCACCGCCGCGCCGGCGATCCGAAGGGCGGGGTCCAACGGCCGCATCCGGGGGCTCATCAGCATCGTGCGGCCCTCCACGGGACCGAGCGCCTCATGCAGGTCTGCAACACCGAACTCGGCTGCGGCCGCAATCAGGCCGGGGTCGGTTTCGGGCACCTTGGTATAGACGACTGGCGGGATCACGTGGACCTCCGGTTGACTGAGAGTCCTGGAATTCTAGGGCCATCGGCCGTGGTCGTCATATACCAATTTCTTGACTTGGGTTCGGCCGGGGCGTCTAGATTTTCCTGCTAAAAGAACAATGCCGGGGAAGATATGTATTTGACGCAGGATCAGCGCGAACGGTACGACCGTGACGGGTTCATCATCCTGCCCAACCTCGTGTCACCGGAAGAGGTGGGGCGGATCAAGCGCGATCTGGCGCGCGCCTGCGACCTCAGGGACGACCGCATCGTCCGCGAGAAGGGCAGCGACGCCGTCCGCATGATCTATGGCATGAACGAATGCGACGGGCCGACCGGATCGCAGACGGTGTCCGATCTCGCCTGTTCGTCCCGGCTGTTGCAAAGCGCCAAGGATATCTTGGGGGAGGATGCCTATCTCTTCCATACCAAGTGCAACCTGAAGGAAGCGATCACCGGCGAGATATGGCAGTGGCACCAGGATTTCGGGGTCTGGCATCATGACGGGCTTGAGCGGCCCGATCTGGTGACCGTCCTTTTGATGCTGGATGAGGCGACCGAACTGGGCGGTTGCATGTATTTCGTTCCCGGCAGCCACAAGGCCGGCGACATCGCTGGCACCAAGGACGGGGAGACAACATCCGTCGCGCTCGTCGCCCTGGGCAAGCCGGAAATGACCGCACTGATCCGCAAACACGGCGAGCCGGTGCCGGTCACCGGCGGCCCGGGAACCGTCGCCTTGTTCCATCCCTGGCTGGTGCACGGCTCCGGCCACAACATGTCGATCCATTCCCGTTGGCACTTGTACTTCGTCTATAACGCGGTCTCCAACACGATGACCGTGCCCGACGATGCGCGGCCAAGCTTCAAGGCCCAGTCGCGCGCCGTGCCGCTCCAGGTACGGGACGAACAGACCACCTCTCAAGCCGCTTAGGGCTAATTCATGCGTATCGCCGTTACGGGCGCCGGTGGCTATATCGGCCGCCGGCTTGTCGCCGAGCTTCATGCGCGCGGGAGACTGGGCTCCCGGCCGATCACGGAGCTGGTCCTTGCCGATCAGGCGTTTCCGACGGAACTCAAAGCCGGGCCAATTGCCGTTCACCGCATCGTCGGCGACATCGGCGCCGCCGACGTCAGGGCGGATCTGTTCCGCGACCGACTGGACGCGATATTCCATTTCGCGGCCATGCTGACGGCCGGGGCGGAACGCGAATTCGACAATGGGGTCCACACCAACATCCATGGCTTCATGGAATTGCTGGAGGCCTGCCGGCGGCAGGGCGGCATTCGCCTGATCTTCTCAAGCTCGATGGCGGTGTTCGGCGGCCCGCTTCCCGACATCGTGACCGACGATCTGGCGCAGCGCCCGCAGAACAGCTATGGCGTGCAAAAGGCCATCGACGAGCTTCTGCTCGACGACTATACGCGGCGCGGCTTCATCGACGGTCGGGCGCTGCGCCTGCCGGTAGTGCTGTTGCGCGGCAGCAATGACACGCCGACCCTGTCCGAGCATATCTCGGCAATTATTCGCGAGCCGCTTCTGGGGCGGCCGGCGGTTTCCGTATTCGACCCCGCCACGCCGATGCCGGTGATCTCGGTCGGCGCGGTTGCGCGCGCCTTTTGCACTTTGTTCGAATTGCCGACCGAGGCGCTGGGCGCGGTCCGCACGATGAACCTGCCGGCGTTGACCGTTACCATCGACGACATGGTCGACGCGGTGGTGCGCAGGGTCGGACCGCAGGCGCGGGCGCTGATCGATTGGCGGCCCGATCCGAACATCGCCGCCCTGATGGCCCAGATGCCGCTGCGCATCACCTCCTCCCGCGCGATCGCGTTGGGAATCACGCCCGAGGCCAGCTTCGACGCGGTGATCGACGACTATCTGGCCAACGCGGGAAAATGACCGGTCGGGGACTCGATTTCACGGTCCCTGCGGGCGCGTGCGACAGTCACGTCCATGTCTTTCCCGACGCCGGGCGTTACGCCTTTGTGCCGAAGCGCGTCTACACGCCGCCGGAGGCGCCGGCCGCTGCCCTGAACGCCTATCTGTCCGCGCTCGGTCTGGAGCGTGTAGTCATCGTGCAGCCCAGCATCTATGGCACCGATAACGCGGCGCTGCTCGATACGATCGCGGCAATCGGCCCCGAACGTGCGCGCGGCGTAGTCGTGATCGACGGCGCGGTTTCCGATGCCGCGCTTGCCGCCATGGACCGGCAGGGCGTGCGTGGCATCCGGGTCAATCTTGAGATGGAGGGCGAGGGTGATCCGGTTCGCGCCGCGCGGCGGTTGCGCGAACTGGCCGGCCGCATCAAGGGGCTTGGCTGGCACATCCAGATATTTTGCCGGGCCGAGATGTTCGCCGCGATGGGGGACTGCCTGGCAGAGTTGCCGGTGCCGGTCGTTCTGGATCATTTCGGCGGGATCGCGGCGGATGCGGGGCTTGACCAAGCCGGTTTCGACACCGTGCTGGCGCTTCTGGGGGCCGGCAACGCCTATGTGAAGGCTTCCGGCGCCTATCTCTGTTCACGCGCCGCGCCGGACTTCGTGGACGTCGTGCCGTTCGCAAAAGCCGCGATTGCCGCCAACCCGGACCGGATCGTCTGGGGCAGCAACTGGCCCCATCCCGACGGCGCCCGGGTACCGGGCCGCGATCCTTCGGCCGTCCGGCCCCTCCTGCCGATCGGCGATGCCGCGACGCTGAACTTGCTGGCGGTTTGGGCCGACGACCCGGAGATATTCCGGAAAATCCTCGTCGACAATCCGGCGCGGCTGTACCGGTTTTAGGTTTCGAAACTATGCCCCTTCCAATCAGGAAATTGGTCTTCTTCGAGAAATGGATCGATCCGATTGCCGAGACGCTGATCGCGCAGGCTGACGGAATCGAGGTCGTGCGGCTGACCTACGATGCGCCAACCGAGGCCAATTGGCGGATCATGGCGGAGGCGCACGGTTATCAGATCGCTCCGGGCGCGGAACTGAAGGAGCCATGGTTCGGGACGGGAACTGCTGGCCGCCTGCCCGAACCTGCTTGCGATCTGCACGCCCGGCGTCGGCTATGACATCATCGACGTGGATGCTTGCACCGATGCCGGCGTCATCGCGGTCAACCAGGCCGGGGCGAACAGCGCGGCGGTGGCCGAACATGCGTTGGGCCTGATGCTGGCTCTCTCCAAAAAGATCGTCGCCGCCGACCGCGCCTTGCGCAAGCCAGGACGGCTCGACCGATTCCTGTTCACCGGCAACGAGATCCACGGCAAGACAGTCGGCATCGTTGGCTTTGGCGATATCGGTGCTTGCCTCGCCAAATTGTGCCGTGCCTTCGATATGACCATCCTTGCCTACGACCCGCATCGTTCCGCCGATCGGATCGCGGCGCAGGGCGGCACGAAGGTTTCACTGGACGATCTGTTGCGTCGGTCGGATTTCGTGTCGATGCATTGCCCTCTAAGCGCGGAGACGGAAGGGATGATGGGGCGCGAGCAATTCGCCCTCATGAAACCGACCGCCTATTTTCTCACCACGGCGCGCGGCGGCATCCACAAGGAGGACGATCTCCTCGAAGCGCTGGAGAGCGGTCGGATCGCCGGCGCCGGTCTGGACGTATTTCTGGACGAGCCGCCCCATTACCTGCATCCGCTGCTGGGTTCTGACAAGGTGATCGCCACGCCTCATAACGCCGGTCTGACGGTCGAGGCGAAACAATCGATGGCGCGGTCGGCGGTCGATCAATGGATATCGATTCTCGGCGGCGGGCCGCCGCGCTCCCTGGTCAATCCAGCAGTCTGGGGGCGCTACTGCGACCGATACGAGCGGCTTTTGGGTGTCAGACCGATTGGGGCATAATCAGACAAAGGGGAGGGAATAATGCCGCAAGGCAAACGAATGGTCAGATATCTCGCGGTCGCAATCATGGCGCTGCACTGGCAGGTCGCCATGGCGCAAAGCTCGGCAACGCCGCAAAGCCTGACCGAACCCAGAATCGCGTTCGTCAAAATCGATGTGAACGACCTGGACGCAGCGGCTTCGTCCTATTGCAAGGCGTTGCAAATGCAGGATATCGGCCGAATTCACAACAAGGCGCCGCTGCTCGACGAGGCGACGCTGAAGTTGGCGGTACGCCTGACGGTGCGCGGGCCGGCGACACCGCCGGCATTGTCCTGGTCTTCGTGCCAGGGCGTAAGACGCTGCGCGGCACGCCGGATAAAACGCCGTCCACCGTGCTGACCGTGCCCGATGTCGCGGCGACGGTCGAACGCGCCAAGGCGGCCGGATTTGCGGTGGTTCAGCCGCCGGAAACCGCCGGCGCCTTTAGTGTCGGAAAAATCCAGGACGCCAGCGGCAATGTGATCGAGCTGATTCACCTGCCCTAATTATTGCGGGGTCGCCCACATCTGCTGGATTTCCTCCAACGACCGCAGTTTGGTCTCAGGCACGATCCGGTAGACCCAGATCCAGCCGACGAGGCAGAAGAACGCGAACAGGAAAAAGGTCAGCGAACTGCCGATTGCGTCGACCAGCGACAGGAAAAACTGGCTGACGAGGTAGGCAGATCCCCAGTTGACGGCGGTCGCCAGCGCGACACCCCGGCCACGGACCCGTGCGGGGAACACCTCGTTGATCACCGTCCAGACAACCGGTCCAAGCGAGAAGGCGAAGCTGGTGATGAATACCACCAGCGCGACCACGGTCACGATGCCGGCGGTTGTCGGGCCGCTTGATCCCGTTACGCCTCCGGGGGCGATATAGCGGAACGCGATGCCGACGGTCGTCAAACTGATGCCCATGCCGATCAGTCCGGCGAGCAACAGCAGGCGCCGCCCCATGCGGTCGATGAAGGCGATGGCGATCAGCGTGGCGGCGACATTCACACCGCCGATCGCCCACGTGGTCACCGTCGCACGCGCTTCCTCCGTGGCGAAGCCGGCGGAGGCGAAAATCTGGTTGGCGTAATAGATGATCGCGTTGATGCCGGTGATCTGCTGGAAGATCGCCAGGCCCAGCGCCACGACCAACGGTCTGCGCCATTCGCGGTAGAAGATTTCGCCCCACGGTGCCGCCTGCTTGTCCTGCAGCAGTGCCGCGTCGATTTCGTCAAGCTGCGGCGCCGAATCGATTCCGGGCTGAACCTGGTGCAAGACCGCCGAGGCGTCGGCCCGGCGATGTTTCATCATCAGCCAGCGCGGCGATTCCGGCGCCAGGAGCGCAATCAGGGATAGTGCCAACCCCGGCACGGCGGCGGCGCCCAGCATCAGCCGCCAGTTGCCTCCAGCCGACAGCGCACCGTTGACCAGATAGGCTAGAAAGATGCCGACGGTGATCGCAAGCTGATAGCTGGAAATGAACCGGCCACGCAACCGCGTCGGGGCAAGTTCGGCGGCATAAAGCGGCGCGGCGACCGCCGCCACGCCTACGGCGGCGCCGACGACGAAGCGGCCCGCCACCAGCACCGTGGCGCCCGGCGCCATCCCTTGCGCGATGGCGCCCAATACGAACAGGCCGCCTGCGAACAACAGGGTCCGTTTGCGGCCGAGTCCGTCGCCCAGCGCACCCGCGATCAGCGAACCGACAAGCGCTCCGAGCGTGACCCAGCTCGTTACCACCTGAACCATGAACAGGCTAAGCGAGAAAGTGCCCTTGATCCCCGGCAGCGCAGCGGAAATCACGCCCTGGTCGTATCCGAACAACCCACCGGCGAAAATGACGACGGCCAATACGACGACCAGCCACCGGGTCATGGATTCATTCCTTGAAGGCTTCACGCTCACAGCCGCATCGACCGCCTGTGTCATCGCCGTTCCTCCCTAAAAATCGACATACGCCCTGAAGCCGAACACCGCCGCGTCCTTGATGTTGGCTTGCGCGTTCGGTTGGATGACATATTGAAAGTCGGGCATGAACGTTATGCCGTCCGCCACACGGAACTTGTAATCCGCTTCCAACAGCATTTCGTGACCCTGTACGCCCGTGGATCCGTTTGAGAACGGCAGTCCCAGTGATTGCTGCACCGCCTGCCGCGATCGGTCAGTCCAACGAAATACTGGTCGGCATAGGCGGTGTTGTTGGGGTCGTTCAGGATGTACCCGGCTAGCGCAATCACCCCGTTGTCATCGCCTTCCCCGTTGCGCATCAGCATCTGGTCGGCCAGCACCCAGAACTGAGTATTGCCGGTACGGCTGTCGACGCCATATCCGGGCACGCCGGCGGCGGCGAGGTCGTTCGCAAAGTCCTTATGCCCGGCCGACGTGTCGTAGCCGAAGCCCAGCTTGTAATGACCGGGCAGTTTGTCGGCGCCGAACGCCGGTTCCCATGCCACCTCCACCGGCAGATAAACGCCGCTGTCCTGCGAGGAATCGAACCGGAAACCGCTGCGGTAATAGGCGTTGCTGTAAAGGCCCTGATTCACCTCATAGATGCCGCCCTCCACATAGAATTCCGGGGCAGGGCGCACCCGTATCCGCGTCGCCCACACCGCGTCGGGATAGGCGCTGTGCCCGATATCGCCGCCGGGTAACGCCTTCGGGTCGCCGCACAGGCCGTTGTTCATGAAGTTGCAATAAAGCGGCGAGCTCGCGAAATCGTTTTCCACATTCATGCGGCCAAGCTCGATATCCAGCTTGCCGTTCATCAGCGTTTCCTGGGCGTAGACCGAGACCATATGGAGCAACACATCGCCGCCGGAGCCGTAGATCTCCTGCACGGGCAGCAGATTGTCGCCGAACACCCGGCTGTCATTGCTGCCCGACCGATTGACGATGGTCAGGTGGGTCGACAGGCCGGTGAGATCGGCCAGCCGCTCCCAGTTGATGTCGAGGTTGAATCCGACTTGGTTGGCGAAGGTCGCGCCCTGCCGCGTGCCACCCGCGACATTGCCTGCGAACTCGGTCACCGCGTCGACCTTCAGGCCGATGCCCTGGCGGATCAGGTCGGTCTGCAGGCCCCCCCAATTGCCAAACAAGTGTTCGGCCACCGGTGCGTCCAGCGCCTGGGTCGGCGGCAACGTCCCCGGATCGATCGGCTGGCCGGCTTGCGCGTGGGCGCCGGCGACCGCCAATAGGGCGGCGCCCGACAGACTGATATATCTGAAACGACCGAGCATCGGCGCATTCTCCCGAGCGTGGCACCGATAGTGCTCATGTTATATGTGTCGGGGCGATTTGCTATTCTTGTCGAAAATAGCCCTAATGATGCCATTCTGCCAGCCTCGCTGCGCAATTCCTCTGTCACATTTCTTTAACAATTCTCCCTTACGGAATGGTTTATAGATAGCGACCGGGATGGCGTTAGCCGAGACTGGTCGTGCGCGACACTGACGAGACATGCCTTGTCCGATCAAAAGCTGGTCATTCGCCTCGAACCCCGCGCCGAAGCGTTGTCCGGAATGCTCGATCGGCTGGAGGCGTATGCCGAGGCGAACGGGCTGTCACGCCGGATAGCCTATCGCCTGGCGATCGTTTGCGAGGAGCTGGCGGCCAATGTCGCCATGCATGGCGCCGGCGGTGAAGGCGGGGCGACCTATGTCGAGATCTCCGTCGAACGGTCTGGCGACGGGCTGGCCCTTTCGGTCGAGGATGACGGCAGGCCGTTCGACCCGCTCGCCCAGGCGAAACCCGATACGGACCTTGGGGTGGAAGAGCGCGAAATCGGCGGCTTGGGCATCCACTTCGTCCGCAGCCTGGTCGGGGATATTTCCTATCGCCGGCTGGAAAGGATTAACCGCCTGACCGCGGTACTGGATACGGTGAAATAATACGCTGTGGGATTTTGGGAGTCGTTGGATGGATATGCAGATCACAACCTTGAAATCTGGGGCGGTCACCGTCGCTGTTCTGGAGTCGTCCGTGAACAACGCTCAGATCGTTGATCGGCTTTAGGTTTTTACTCTCGTCAAGTAATGGATTTTGCAGGAATCTGGGTGTTTGGTTTCGGTTTTCCTGCGTTTTTGATTCCCTGTTTTTGCGTTTTGTGATTCGATTCAGCCGAGGGTTTCAGCTCGGAGGGGTCGATGTCACAGCCTCGGGACGATCGTCAGAAGGATCTGTTGCAGCCTGCGCTGGATCAGATTATCGCCATGAGCCATCCGCTGGTTCGGCTGTCGCATGAGATCGATTGGGCATTCCTCGACCGCCGGCTGGGCGAAGTCTATCGGTCGCATGACGGTCATCCGCCGCTGCCGATCCGACTGGTGGCGGGGCTTTTGATTCTGAAGCACATGCATTCCTTGTCGGACGAGGCATTGTGCGCACGCTGGGTCGAGAACCCGTACTACCAGTATTTTTGCGGCGAGGCGGTGTTCCGGCACGAGGCGCCGTTCGACCGGTCGTCGCTGACGCGCTGGCGCCAACGGCTGGGCGAAGAGCGGTTAACGGCACTGTTACAGGAGAGCCTGCGGGTTGCGCACGCGACCGGGGCGCTGGCGACCAAGGACCTCGAACGGGTCGCAGTGGACACGACGGTGCAGCCCAAGGCCATCGCGCATCCGACCGACGCCAGGCTGACTCACAAGGCGATCGGCAAGGTCGTTGCCTTCGCCAAGGCGAACGGAGTGACGCTGCGGCAAAGCTATCTGCGGGTGGCCAAGCGGGCAGCGATCATGGTCGGGCGCTATATCCATGCCCATCAGTTCAAGCGCGCCAATCGCGAGCTGCGGTTCCTGCGCAAGCGGCTCGGCCGGCTGATCCGCGATGTCGGCCGCAAGACCGCCGGCGACGAGGCGCTGACCGAACGCTTCGCGCCGCTGCGCTCCCTCGCCGTGCGGGTGCTGTTCCAGCATCAGCGCCAGCGCGGCCAGAAGGTTTATTCGCTGCATGCTCCGGAGGTCGAATGCATCGGCAAGGGCAAGGCCCGCACGCCCTACGAGTTCGGCTGCAAAGTGTCGCTGGCGACGCCGGTGACACAGCCCAAAGGTGGACAGTTCGTACTCCACGCCAAGGCGCAGCACGGCAATCCCTTCGACGGCCACACGCTCGCCGGAGCAATCACCGATATCCAGAAGAATACCGGCGTCGAGGTCAGGCGAACCCATGTCGATAAGGGCTATCGCGGACACGATGAACCCAACAAATACCGCGTCTGGATCACCGGCCAGGTCCGCCGCACCACCGCTACCCTCAAACGCGAGATGAAACGACGCGCCGCGATCGAGCCCGTCATCGGTCACGTCAAGGCCGAACACCGGATGGACCGAAATTACCTCAAAGGACGTGACGGCGACCGCATCAACGCCCTCCTCGCCGCAGTCGGCTTCAACTTCCACCTCCTCATCAGGTGGTTCGCCAAACTTTTGTGCGCCCTAATCCAGGCGATCCTCGCGCACGTCAAAATCCACAAAATCGCTTGATCGAAGAATCAATGCCGTACTTCACAGACGACTCTGGACGGTCGGCTCGACACGGTCACGGCGGCCGGTGCCGAACAGACATTGCTGGCACTTCTGGGGGAGGGCGCGCTGATCGCCGATCTTGGTGGCGTGCGCTATATGTCGTCGGCTGGTTTGCGCCTGTTGTTGAAGGCCGCAAAGGCGGCGAAAAGCGCAGGCGTCACCTTCTCCGTCTGCGCATGGCAGCCGGCGGTGCGGGAGGTGTTCGAGATCAGCGGCTTCAACAAAGTCATCCCGGCGTTCGCCACCCGCGCCGAGGCTCTTACCGGCGCGTAAACGCCAGGATCAGCCTGCGCTGAGGGTGCGATGTGCCTGGCTCAGGTCGATCACCAGCCGCCGTGCCAGCCAGACGACGCGTTCGAACAAAATGGTCATCCGGAACACCGCGTCCTGCATCGCAGGTGCAGCCGAGGAACTGGCGGACACCCGCTTCCGCAGGTCCTCCATCAGCTGATCGCGGTCGCCCAGCAGATGCAGGACCAGTTCCGGGTCGTCCAGGTCCTCGGCATAGTCGGCGACCATCATCAGCAATGCGTGTAGCGCTTCGATCAGGCTGCCGGTAGTGGGCAACTTGGCGGCCTGTGGAATCGTCGTTACCAATTCGGCCATCGCCTCGTTCAGGGAGGCGATGTTCCCCGTCGCGTCCTCCAGCAACAATGCGGTGGCAAGCTCCGTCCGTCCCGGCTGGTTGTCCAGCAAGGTGGCCAGATAGGATTTGATGGTCCCGGCGAGCGTCGCGCTGGCGGTGCGCAAGATCGCTGCCACTGGCGTTGTCATATCCGGTTCAGCGCGAACGTGATCCAGCAGCGACGGTAGCCGAACCGTGAGCCGTGCCAGTTCCCGGATAACCAGATCGAGCGCCGCTGACGGATCGCTCAGGGCTTCACGCAGCAGGAATACCGGTTTGGACAACACCTCCGTCTGGCTTTGCGGGGTCAGCCGCTGGATCAGCGCGACCACGGGCTTCATGGTCATGCTGGCGACAAGTGAGCCCGCGATCTGGACGACAATAAAGATGACCGCTAACTGGGTTTGCGCGGTCTGACCGGCCAGCTCGGTAATCTTGGCCGTTTCCTCAGGTTCGAAGAACGAAAATACCACCATGGCGACTAGCAGGATCGAGCCGGCTGCTTTTTGCACGATATGTAGTCCAAAGACGGTGCGGCCCGCGACGTTTTCGCTCCAGCCCGCCAGCAGGTTGTAGGCCATGCCCGCCGCATTGGCGCCGGCGATCAGGGGTAATGCAGCCGGCACGGTCAGCAGTCCTGACTTGACGGCAGCGACCCCGATTGCCGTTCCGACCGACGACGATTGCGCGGCGAAGGCAAGCGCGCCTCCGATCAGCGCCATCAGCCAGGGCGACTGCAATGCGGTTTTCAGCGCGTCGCTTTCCATCAGCGCTTCGCGCGTCATGCCCACGGTGCCCGACACGATATGCATGCCGAACAGCAGCATGGCCGCACCCAACGTGGCTTCGAGCGTGTTACGCAGCCTGTCGGTGCGGGCGAGTTTGAAATAGGTCGCGATTCCAACCAGCCCGATCACGAAACTGGCCGCTGTGTTGGTGTCGATCGCCAGCAGCAGCGGCAACATCGCAGTGCCGACATTCGACCAGCTGGGCGCGGCAAGCGCGGGACCGGCCGGCACGATGCCGGCGCGCTCGAAGCTGACGATGATCCAGGAGACGGCGGATGTGCTTTGCGTCGCCAAGCCGGCGATCGTGCCGCTGACAGCGCTGCTGACCGGGCCGCGCAGAGCCTGGGCGAAGACGATGCGCGCGCGTCGGCCGATCAGTGGCACCAGGTTGGCGGAGAGCGCCCGCACCCCCAGGAAGAACAGCCCAAGCCCGCTCATCAACGTTGCGATTGTTACGACGATACTCATGCGGGTTCCGAAATTCGTAAGCTGCCGGCTGGCCGTGAGAGCGGCCGGCGATGCCCGAGATATCAGATCAAGGTTTCAGTGCTGTGATCTTGCCCAACAGCCTTTCCAGATCGACCGGCTTGGTATCGTAATCGTTGGCGCCGGCCTGCATCGCGCGGTCGCGATCGCCTGCCATTGCATGGGCGGTCAGCACGATGATCGGGATTGCCTTGGTTGCGTCGTCGGGTTTGATCACGCGGGTCGCCTCCCAGCCGTCCATTATCGGTAGGCTCAGATCCATCAGGATCAGGTCCGGCATCTCGGCCTGGGTTTTGGATACCGCCTGGGCGCCGTCCTCGGCAAAGCTGATCTCATAGCCGCGGCGGATCAGCCGGCGGCTCAGCATGTCCCGGTTCTCGGGATTGTCCTCGACCAGAAGAATCCGCAGCGTCATGCGCGCAACCCTTTCAGCGCCTCGATCAACCTTGCCCGGCCGTTAGGCCCTTTCGGAATCACCGTTCCGCCGCGTTCCAGCAAGAAACCGGATTCATCGGCGGTCAGATCCTTGGCTGTCATCACCAATACCTTCGTCGCTCGTAGCTTCTCGTCGTTGCGCATGCGGTCCAGCACGGCAAAACCGTCGATTCCGGGCATCATCAGATCCAAAAGCATCAAGCCCGGCGGTGGGTTCTGCTCCAACCAAGCCAGCGCCTCTGTGCCTGACGCCACGGCTACGACATCGTACCCGCTTTCAGCCAGTGAGCGGGTCATCACGTCGCGGTCGTCAGGATTGTCGTCGACGACCAGGACGCGCCCGTTCGCGGCGCCGGCATAGGTGCGAACGACCGCGGCCAACTGGCTGCGATCGATCGGTTTTGTCAGAAATTCCGCCGCGCCGAGCGAAAGGCCTAGCGGGCGTTCGTCCAGTAGGCTGACGATAACCACCGGAATGTCGGCGAGCTCTGGATCGTTCTTGAGCGTGCCCAGGACAGTCCAGCCGTCGACCTGCGGCATCATCACATCCAGCAAAATGACCGCAGGCTTCAGTTCCCGCGCGAGCTTAAGCGCTTCCGCCCCGCCGGCCGCGTGCTCCACCCGATATCCTTCGCGGGTCAGCATCGTGCCGATCAGGTGATGAATCTGCGGGTCGTCATCGACCAACAGAACCAGTGTGGAATCTTCCGGCCCGCTGGTGGCGGGAAGGGCGGCGTGAATCTGTTCGGCGGCCGTTTCGGTCACCAGTGGCAAGGTGATGATAAAGGTGCTGCCGACACCCGGCGTGCTTTCCACCGTTACGTCGCCACCCAGCAGGTGGCATAGCCGCCGGGTGATGGCGAGGCCAAGCCCAGTACCGCCATATTTCCGCGTCGTGCTGGCGTCCGCCTGACTGAAGGCCTGGAATAGCCGGCTCAGCTGTTCTTCGGTCATGCCGATACCGCTGTCGCTGACGCGGAACACGACCTTGTCGGCCGGCAGTGACACCTCAAGCTTGACGGTGCCGTTTTCGGTGAATTTGCAAGCATTGCTGATCAGGTTCAGCAGGCTCTGTTTCAGTTTGGTATAATCGGTCTGCAGGGTCGGCGCGTCGGGCGGCAGCACGAATTCCAGCGTGTTGCCGCGTGGCGCGGCCAGCGGGCGGGCCATCGATTTCAACTCGTCCAGCAGCCTGTCCAATCCGACCGGCTCGATATAGACCTCCATCCGCCCGGCTTCGATCTTGCTGAGGTCCAGGATGTCGTTGATCAGGCCCAGCAGATGCTTGCCTGCCGTTTCGATGCGCTTGAGGTCGGGCAGGCTTTGTTCTTGCCCAGCATCCTCCATGTCCTCCTGCAGGATCTGGGCATAGCCGATGATGGCATTCAGCGGTGTACGCAGTTCGTGGCTCATATTGGCCAGGAAATCGGATTTGGTCTGGTTGGCGTGTTCGGCCATATCGCGCGCATCGGCGACGATCTGTTCGTTCGCCTTGCGCTCGGTGATGTCGTGCAGCCAGTTCACCGTCGCCTGTTGATCGTCATAAACGATGGTCTGCCAGCTCAGCAGCGCCCAAAAGGTCGATCCGTCGGCACGCTTCAGGTGGACTTCTTCATCGCGCAGCGCGCCGTCGGCCTGGAATTTCGCCAGCAGGCGCCGGTGCTGTTCGGGCTCGACATACACATCCTTGGCCAGCCGCCGGACGACATGCTCCTTGGTGCCCTGCAACTCGTCATAGCGCGCGTTGGCATAAAGCAGATCGCCGCGTTCGCCGATAATGACCACGGCGGTGGGGCTGGTGTTCAGCAACTGCCGCGCCTGGTCGGTGAAGCTCCGCCGCGCCATCAGATAGCTTAGCGCGAGCGACAGGGCGGCGGCTATGATCGTGCCTGCGATCACGGCCCATTGCGCGGCGTGCGCCGCCCGCAGAAACTCCGCCTTCTTCACGCCGACATAGACGATGCCGATGACGGCGCCATCCTTATCGAAGATCGGGTCGTATGCCGTCATATACGGTTCGCCCAGGATATGTGTCTCCCCGCGGAACGGCACCTTGTCCTTGAAGATCGCGTCGTAGACCGGTCCCTTCGCCAGGTGCGTCCCGACGGCGCGGCTGCCGTCCGCCTTCATGACATTGGTCGAGACGCGCGTATCGCCCATGAACATTGAGGCTGTACCGCCGACCAGATCCTTTATTTTGTCGACGACCTCGAAGTTGTCGTTAAGAACATGGTCCCCAGCCTTCATCAGGCCGTTTTCGACATGAATGTCGGTACCTTTTTCCTTCAGGACCGCCCAGGCCACCCTTTCGTCGGAATTCACTTTTTCCAGGGCTGCCTGCGTCGCGTCCTTATGTAAAAGAACCGACACGAAAATGCCGACGGAAACGCCGAGCAGGGCGACGCCGATGAGGGATACGAGCATGCTCCGGCCGATCAGGCTGGTCCGTACCTTGAGAATATTCCGCAGCATCGTCATGGGTTGATCACGTTGAGTAGCAATGAATGCGAAGGAGCAGGGCGGCCATATCGTCCGATGCCGGCCCGCCGGCTTCATGCGCGCGCACGATGGCGACCAGGGCGTCGAGTTTTTCGGGCGGGTCGGCGAGCCAAAGTTCGATTCCCGCGTCGTCGAACAGCGTTCCATCCGGCGATGCCGCTTCGGTAAAGCCATCGCTGATCAACAGTAATACGTCACCCGGTTCGAGCCGTGCCCGGCCTGCCGCATATTCGGCATCGTCCATGACCCCCAGCGGCAAGCCGCCGGTTGCCGTCAGTCGGTCCAGCCGTCCGTCGGCGCGACGTACGAAAGGTGGGACATGGCCGCAATTGACATAATCGAGCGTTCCGTCAGCCGGATTGAACACGGCCAGCGCCATGGTCACGAACATGCAACTGGGATTGTTGGCGGCAAGCTCGGTATTCAGTGCATAGGCGGCCCGTCCCATATCGGCGAACAGATCCACCGCATCGGGCCGCATCGCCAAGCCGCGCGCCAGCGCATGGGTGCGCGCCATGACCAGCGCGGCGCCGGCGCCTTTGTCCGACACGTCGCCCAGTACAAGCAGATGCCGCCCGTCGGGCAACGGCACATGGTCGACGAGGTCGCCGCCTACTTCGCGTGCAGGTTCCAGAATTACGTCGATCTGTAGATGCGCGCTGGCATAAGACGCCGGCATCAGCGCTAGTTGCAGATTGCGCGCTTCACCAAGTTCCGCCTGTTTGCGCGCCAGCTCTTCATGGACCTTGTCGCGAAGCCGCTTTTTTTCCAGCGACGCCACGATCCGCGCCTTCAGCAAGGTCGGCTCGAACGGCTTCATAAGGAAATCTTCCGCACCCAGTTGGATGCCGCGAACCACGGATTCCATTTCGTTCATCGCCGAAATAACGATCACCGGCAGTCGCTCTGTGCGGCCTTCCGCCGCCATGGCTTCCAATACATCGAAGCCGGTCATGATCGGCATCATGATGTCCAGCAGCACGAGGTCGAACGGTTGCGACCGGATCAGGTCCAGCGCGGCCTTGCCGTCCGCCGCCTGAGCCACGTCGGTAATGCCGAGGCGCTGTAGGCGCCGAACCAACAGTTCGCGATTGGGTTCGATGTCGTCCGCCACCAGCACCCGCGCATATTTCAGCGTTTGGGGAGATGAAGCGTCAGTTGACGAGGCTGTCGGGCCGACCGTGGTAAGCATGCGGGTGTATACCAGTAACCTTAAAAGAAAGCGCAATGAAATCTTTAATGTTACATTGCGAAATCGGCCAGATCATTATCGCCGCAGCATTCGTGACCCGAAGGTTACGTTTCCAAATCCCGCGCGATACTACGTGATGCCAGCCAGAAGTGCAGCGCTGCCCAAGGATAGAAGATCGAAGCCGCGATCAGCGCCAGACGAAGGCCGGAAACCTCGCTGCCGGTTAGTGCGGCGAATAAGTCGCTCATCGCGCCGATGACCGGCGGCGCGATACCGTGCCCGATCAGGTTTGCAGCCAGTGTCACGAACATGCCCAGCAGCGCGCGCATCGCCATCGGCGCCAAGCTCTGCGTCACAGCGATACCCGACGGAATCCACGAAAAGCTGAGCGTCGCCGGCACGATCAGACAGGCGAAGCATAGCGGGAAGCTGCCCGAGACAACCGCCAGCAAATAGAAGGGCAGCGAGACTGCCATCGCCGCCGCCGGGAGAAGCATGTAATATTTTGGGCTTCGTACCCCGAACCGGTCGGCCAGCCAGCCGCCGCCGAAAGCGCCAACGGCGCCGGCCAAGCCGCTCATCACGCCCCAGCTTGCACTGACCTCCGCCACATTAAGGCCGAAGCTGCGTTGAAGAAACGGGG
The DNA here is from genome assembly GCA_965276835.1 of Alphaproteobacteria bacterium. Classification (GTDB taxonomy): domain Bacteria; phylum Pseudomonadota; class Alphaproteobacteria; order BOG-932; family Roseiterribacteraceae; genus BOG-932. The sequence continues at coordinate 2,513,027 of OZ255631.1, read as the reverse complement.
GAATCCAGACCATTCCGCCCACCGTGGAAAAGGATGACAGCGACGCCGCGATCAATAGGTGGACGACCGTCTTTTTCTTCGTCACGGTCGCGAATACATGCCCGATCGGCAGCGCCGCCGCGACCTTGACGACCACGCCGTCCGATAGGCCGCGGGGCGGTTCCCTGACCGTCAGCCTGACGATCAGTGCGATGATCAGCCCCGGCAAGCCGACGAGCATCAGGGCGGCGCGCCAGCCGTAATGCAGTGCGACCCAGCCGCCCAGGGGCATCCCGACAAACGCGGCCAGCGGCAATCCCAGCAGATAAAGCCCCATCGCCCTGGCACGCTCGTTCGGGCCGTAATAATCCGAAATCATCGTCATGGTGGCGGGACCGAACGACCCTTCGCCAACGCCGACTCCCATCCGGCAGGCCAGCAACTGCCAAAAATTCTGCGTGATGTCGCAAATCGCGGTCGCCACGCTCCACAATGCCAGGCCGCCGGCCAGAATGTTCCGGCGAGTCGCGCCGCCATCGATGAAACGGGCGGTGGGAATGCCGACGATGTTATACAGAAGAGCAAAGGCTAGGCCGGTCATCATGCCCAGTTGCCAGTCCATCAGGCCGAATTCCTGCTTAATCGACTGCTGCAGAACATTAATGATGTTGCGATCGAGCGAGTTCAGAAAGAACGCGACGAACACCATGAACAGGACATAGGGGCGGTGGCGGCGCCACGCGTCCGTCATCGGCTCAGCGCTCTCCAATTGCGCGCGGACGGTCTCCGGTATGCCGGCCGATGACGCCATAATATTCCTCCCGCATCGTACCAGTGGGTCACCGGACACGTTACGGACGGTTTTGCCTTAAGATACGGACAAGGCGAAGCGAAATCAGCGCACTACCCGCGAACGCCCAGCGTGATCGGCAAGCTGGCGACGCCGCGAACATTGGCGAGGATAGCGCGTGTTGCCCGTTCCGGGACGACTTGATAGTTCGGAAACCGGTTCAGAAGTTCGTCGAACGCCACCCCGATCTCCTGCCGAGCCAAGTGGATGCCCAAGCATTTGTGGACGCCGAAGCCGAAGAAGACGGACATGTAATCACTAACCGGGCGGGTCACGTCGAACCGGTCGGGGTTTTCGAAGCTGCGCGGATCGCGTGTCGCCGCCCCAGTGATCAGCATAACCTTCTGTCCGACCGGGATCGTCACGCCGTGCAAGGTCACGTCGGTCGTCGTGGTCCGTCCCTGCAACTGCGACGGCGGGTCGTAGCGCAAAATCTCGTCGACCGCGTTCTTCAGCAGGCCGCGGTCATTCAGCAGGCGGGCGCGCTCTTCGGGGAAATAGTGAAAGGCCATCGCGCCGTTGGGGATCGCCTTGGCCACGGTCTCGTGCCCGGCAAATCCCATTTCCAGGAAGCGGGCGGCGATCTCATGATTCTCCATCCTGTGCGTCTTGCCGTCCTCGCCCTTGACCTCCTCGGCGATCAGCATTGAGACGATATCGTCGCGCGGATTGGCCCGGCGATCGGCCGCCAATCCGATATAGATTTCCATCGTTCGCATCGTCGCCATCGCCGCCGCGTTCGGATCCATGTCGGGTCCGCGCAGGACCGTCAGGTTGCTCAGGTGATGGATTTCTTCACGCAGTTCCTCGGGGATGCCCAGCAGTTCGCTGATGACGCTGAGCGGCAGGGGAACGCTAAATTCCTTGACGAAATCAAACTCGCCGCTCGGGCCGTATTTGTCATAGGCAGCCTCCAGCAGTTCGGCGGCCTTCTCACGGATGAACGCATCCAGCGCGGTCATTCGCTGGCGGCTGAACATCTTGACCACCAGCGCCTTGGCCCAGCTGTGTTCCGGCTGGTCCTTGACGATCAGGAACGGCATTCCCGCCTCGGTGCCCTCAATCGTCACGCCGCCCGCGCTGCTGAATGTCTTGGCATCGCGATGCGCGTTCAGCACATCGTCGAACCGGGTCAACGCCCAGAACTTCATATCCGGATTATGATAGACCGGCGCCTCATCGCGCAGCCTGGCATAAAGCGGATACGGGTCGATCCCATAATCGCGGTCGTACGGATCGAATGTCAGCATGGCTGGCCTACGCGCTCGGATTTATCAGCGGGCAGACACTACGCTAGAAAACATTTGGTTCTCAATGTATTTTCGGGACTATTTTGCGGCAGCCTTCATCTCCGCGAAAATCTTCTGGCTGATCGCCAGAATCTTCGACGTGCGCGGATATGAGATATAGGCCGGCAGGAATAGCACCAAATCCTCCACCTGCGCCTCGGTCAGTTCGCCCTTCCGGATCGCGGCGCGCAACTGGATTTCGAACATCTCGGTCTCGCCCAGTGCGGCGACGGCTCCTAAAGCGACCAGTCGCCGGTCGCGGATCGACATGTTGGGACGCGACCAGGTCTCGGAAAACAGCTGGTCGATGGTCTGCCAGAAAAACGCCCCGCGATGCTCGGGCGGCGGCACCGGCACCACGCCACCATAAACTTCCTCGAACATCTTCAATCCGCGCTGGCGCCGTTCGCTATCCTCTTCCGACATGACTTTCCTCCCAGTGTTGCTAAACGATCGGCCCGTAGACCCAGGCGAACAGGTCGATCAGCAGCAGCGAGAGCATGCTGACGAAACCAGCCTCGATCGCGCAGCGCGACAGTTTCCACTTCTCGCCGGGCGGTTCGTCCAGCCGATAGACGTTGGGGAAACTGACGATGAAATAGAGCATGTAGCAGAAGCTGCCGATGCGCAGCATGCGCGCCTTGTCCAAGTAATAGACCGTGTTGGCGACATCGGGCTGGATATAGAGATAGGTTTCCATGAAGGCGAAGAAGAAGGATGCCGCCGCGACGATGGCGATCCAGCTGCCCCAGCGCGCGCCGGCATTCCAGTTGTTCGTCATGCTGCGCACCCGGCGCATCACGACGCAGGCGAGCGTGTGATAGATGGTGAAGAACGCCATCGTGTTGAGATAGATGCCGAGTGGAATCTTCTGGTGAGTCGCAAGCGCGGTCGCCTCGTCCGGGCCGCACAGGCGGCTGTCGAGATACAGGCTGACATTCGGGAAATTGTACCGCATGCCCAGAACCGAGAAGAACCATTCAGTGTGGAAATAGGTCGCGAAGAAGACGAAGACGCCGACCCAGATCTGGAATTTGAACCAGTAGTCGTCATAGAAGCGGACGCCGGAATTGCGCCGCAGGATCAGCGGCAACACCACGCAATAGGGCAGCCACATCAGCAAGTCCTGGGTGATGTGCCAGAAATTCCCGGCGCTCACCCAACCCATTTTTTGCATTAGCGCGTTATAGGCGAAGAAGATCGGGATGAAGATCAGATAGAACTTTTCCGCCCAGGCTCTGTCCGGGTTTTTCGAAAACCAGTATCCACCCACGATCGTCTCCCCTCAGTTCTTTTTGTCCACCGTTATCGGACGGGCAATTGATGAATGGACCCTATGGCTCGCATCGCGGTCGATCCAGTTACTTCTTGGTAACCATTCTGCTTGACCACATGGACGGCGGGCGCAAGATGGCGGCCCCGCAGGCTGGCATCCAACGGTGGTTGTTATGTCGACATATGATCCGCAGGCGTTCGGTGCTCACCGCGTCGGTCTTCTATCGCGCGAAATGCTCCACACGGTCGGCGATACCTGGTCGGCGTTGACCGTCTTCGTGCTGTATGGCGGCCCGCTTCGTTTTTCCGCGATGAAACTGCGCATGGATGAAATGGGACCGCGGCTCCGCCGATCGGGGATCAGTCATAAAGTTCTGGCCGAAACCCTGCGCGGTCTTCGCCGAAATGGGCTGGTAGCGCGCGCAGAAAGCGGAACGGCGGAATACAGCCTAACCGAATTGGGCCGCAGCTTTTGGGGCCCGATGATGGCGGTCCATGAGTGGACGACAGAGCATATCGAGGCGGTCGAAGCGGCGCGGGAACGATTCGATTTAGATTAGAATTTTAGGAAACCGGGCTCAAAGATTTGCATACCTTGCGCATTGGTTATTAGGTCGAGGTTGTCTGTAACAGCCGCTTGAATACCAAAGGATTGGCGAAAAAGTGCGAAATGGACGCTCGTGTTTTCTTCAGGCCAAGCCGAACTGCGGTAACTAAACTGGTCCGCAACGTCCTTTGTGCCCTGTCGGAGCGTCGTTGCAGGACCGAGATCGCGAATAAAATCAAATTCGGTTCGCTGTCTAGAGAGTGCAAAATTTGAATACCAGCAAACTGCAATTTGGCCTGTTGCAGGCAAAGGGACTTGAAGTAAATGGTAGTGCAAAGCCAGAGCTAACTTAGCTGCGAAACGGTTAAGTGCCGCATTTATAATCGGTCCATCAGTTTTCAAAGGGTGACGATCCGATGGAATTTTCTGTTGTACTCGGAAGTAGATGCGCTCCTTGAGGCTTGGCATCATTTCAGTGAGTAGTCCAGGGTGATTGTTAGCGATGTGATTCATCATGCGCTTAGTTTCGTGTCGAGCCTCTTCGGCTTTTGAGCTGGATATCATCCGGCTTATCAGGCCCGCTATTTGTTCCGCGCCGGTACTGCCGGAGTTGCAGTCTGTGCAGGCGGGAAACTCTAATCCTTTAGGGCGCTCCCTTAAGTCGAAAATTGTGATGGGTGGCATATGATCGATCGTGGTAGCGATCGTGTTCCCGCCACAATAGATGCAATACGGTTGCACATCTTTAAGAGCTCCAAGTAACCCTCGTCGATTCTTTGCCTGCCCCATTATTCAAAAATATAACCGCATAAGCAGCATAGCAATTAAGTGTTGCCGACTGACGGTAATCTCACTATCTAACCCGCCCGCGCGGGCGGCCCCGCTGCATTCAGTTCAGCGACTTCCTCATCCGTGAACACCCGACTGCGCGTCAGGAAGCGCACGCCTTCCGGCGCCTCGGCCGAGAACCCCGCGCCACGTCCGGGCACGACGCCCACGGGATACAAGCCTGACCGGCCATGATAAAGAAACCGGCCGTCAACAGTCCGGTCCGCCCGTGCTCTTAGTCGCCGACCTTAGCCGCACCGGTCTCCAGCCCGCATCTTTCGTCGTCTCGCCCGGCGAGTGCGTTGCCGTTCGCGGGCCGTCAGGCGCGGGTAAGACCTTGCTGTTGCGGGCAGTCGCCGACCTGGATCCGGCCGAAGGCCGCGTTGAACTCGACGGCGTGGATCGCGACGCCGTTCCGGCTCCCCAGTGGCGCCGCAAGGTGGTCTACATGCCCGCCGAACCCGGCTGGTGGGCCGATACGGTTGGCGAACACTTTGCCGATTGGGCCGGGATTTCGCCGCTTCTTCCCAAGGTCGGATTGCCCGACGAGGCCCGGGGCTGGCCGGTCGCCCGTTGCTCGACCGGTGAGCGTCTTCGCCTGGCTCTGGTCCGCGCTCTGGCGCTGAACCCACGCGTGATCTTACTCGACGAACCGACGGCCGCCCTCGACGCGGCATCGGTGTCGGCGGTCGAGGGCCTTGTCCGTGAGCGGCTCGGCACGGGTATGTCGGCGCTTTGGGTCACCCATGACGATGTTCAGGCTGGGCGGGTGGCGCGCCGGACCCTGACGATCGACGGCGGCGTGGTGCAAGAGGCCGTTCTTCCATGAACGGTTATATCGATCTCAGCTATTGGGATGTCGCGTTCGCCAGTGTGTTCGTGCTGATCAACGCCGCTTTGTCACTTGCGCTCGATCTGAATATCCACCGGCGCATGTTGATCGCGGCGGCCCGGATGGTCGCGCAGCTTGCGATCATGGGCCTGGTCCTTGTCGTGCTGTTCAGAACGGTCTCCCCCTATCTGACCGGGTTGGCGATGCTTGGCATGGCGCTGTTCGCGGGGCGGGAGATCGCGGCGCGGCAGGAACGGCCGCTGGCCGGCTGGTGGTCCTATGGGCTGGGCGCCGTTTGTATCACCACCGCTTCGATGCTGGTCACCATCTTCGCGCTGACGGTTTCGCTACAAGCGCATCCCTGGTACGACCCGCGCTACGCGGTGCCGCTATTGGGTATGATCCTCGGCAATGCCATGACCGGCATATCGCTGGGCATTCATGGCATGACGACCGGGTTGAAGACCCGGCAGGCCGCGGTCGAGGCGCAATTGATGCTGGGCGCCGACCGGCGAACTGCGCTGGGGCCCGTCGTGCGGCAGGCGCTGCGCAGCGCCCTGATGCCGATCGTCAACAGCATGTCGGCCACCGGCATCGTCTCGTTGCCCGGCATGATGACCGGTCAGATACTGGGCGGCGTCTCGCCCGGGGACGCGGTCAAATACCAAATCCTGATCATGTTCCTGATCGCTGGGGGGACCGGCCTTGGCGCCGTGGCGGCCGTACTCGGCTGTGCTTACCACCTGACCGACAATCGCCACCGCCTTCGTCTTGACCGGTTGGCGCCGGCACGGAAATAGACATTCAAAACGATCGCTCGACCGTCACCGCGATGAAGTCCCAGTCCGCCAGGGCGCGCTGGCTGGTATCGCTGCCGAACGGCGCGGGCGCGTATTTCGATTCCCCGAAATAGTGGGTGAAGCTTAACGAGCCTTTCCACACCTGATCCAATGTCGCGGTTATGCCTACAGTCATGTCACCGGTGCCGCGGTTCATCGCCGGGTCGATCTCGGACAGGCCCAGGAAATTATAGCCCACGCCGATCGGAACCGAGAGGTCGACGCGCGGGAAAACCTGCAGGAACTGCGGTTCGAATACCGTGCGGAAAGCTGCCGCTGTGCGTGTCCGTCCGGGTGTGAGTTGATCGGCATTGGCGGTGGTTTGGAGCAGGTGGTCGGCGGCGATCTCGCCGGTCCACACCGCGCCGTCGGGCAGCAGGGACGATGGTGACAGGACGTCGTTCCATGTGAACTGCGCATGCAGGGTATCGCCAAGCGGATAATGAGGATGCCGGTTGTTGTCCGCGGTGGCGACAAAGGCCGACGGGATGAAGACGCTGCCGTTGACCAGTGGCATATTCCGCCGCGCCGACAGTTCGGCGCCGAAATTCGCGTCGCCCAGCGGTCCGCTGACGCTCAGGGCGTAAAGTTCGATGTCCTCAGGATATTCGAGGCGGTAACCGCCCTGTGAAAAGTCGGTCGACCCCGGGTTGCGGGCATAGATATAAATCTGCGGCGTTTTCGCATCGAAGCGCAGGCTGTAGAGGCCGAAATCGAAATCGCCGTGCTGCCATTTCGCCGCCAGTCCGAATTGGCCGGTACCGGCGGGTTGGCGGTCGGGCAGGCGGACATAGGAATCGAGATAGAAGAATGGCCGCGCCAGGGTGATCAGGTCGTTCCCCTGGGCGCCCAATATGTCGGATGTGCCGGAATAGGCATCGCGTGGATCGATGCGGCTGCGCCGCCATTCGAACTGGTAATACCCTTCGATCGAAACCTCACCGAGCCCCTGCCAGCGGAACGAAGCCTGACCCACCGGAAGGACCGCGTTCTTTGACTGATATCCGCCGGCCGCCAGTCCGCGGTAGGTGTCGATCGGCGCCTGCCCGCCGGCAATGGCATCCTGCGTGAAAAAGCGGCTCTCGCCCCAGATCAGGTCTTGTCGTCCGATACGAAACGATACTGTCTGGTCGTTATCGAGCGTCGTTGCGCCATGCACGAAGCCATCGAACAGTTCGATGTTGCGCCCGCCAAGTTCGGATGAATCGGAGTGGTCGTATCCGCCGGTGCGGTTGGCTTCGTCATACCAGGCCGCGGAGGAAACCAGCAGGCCATAGCCGCGATATTCAAGGTCGAGTTCCGACGTCCAGTCGATCCGCCCCGATAAAAAGCCTGTGTCGTAACCGCATTCTTCATGCTCGTGCGGCGCGTTGGGCACTTGATGCGCGGTGACCGGGCAGTAGCCGGAATAACCCAGGGTTGTCTTCCCGAGCTGATAGGCGGCGCCGAGCCTGATCGTGTTGTTCCAGTTGACGTCAAGATCGGTGCCGGTGTCGAACGACGCGGCATCGGCACGAGGATTCATAGCCGACAGCGCCAATCCGACGCCTGAGGCTAAAGTTACCAGGGCCGCACACCTTCGTGACCGTTCCAGGTTGCGCGCCGGGGGTGCTAAGGTTTTCATGACGAACAGCATCGGACCGGAATGCATTGCATGAACAGAACTTTGACGACCGGCTTTGTTGTCTTCGTCGCCATCCTCACAATCCAATCTTTCGCAATGGCCGCCGTTTCGCCCGAAGAGGCTACGCGGTTGAAAAGCGTCCTGACCCCAATGGGGGCAGAACGGGCGGGCAATGCGGACGGCAGCATCCCAGCCTGGACTGGCGGCTATACGACCGTCCCCGCCGGCTATATTCAGGGTCAGCAGCGCGCCGATCCGTTCGCTGGGGAAAAACCGCTCTTCAGCATCACCGCGGCCAACTATCGGACCTACGGCGACAAGTTGACTGAGGGACAGAAGGCGTTGTTCGCGAAGTTTCCGGACTATCGTATGGACATATATCCCAGCCACCGCACGGCGGCAGCGCCGCAAAGCGTCTATGACGCCATCCGGCAGAATGCGACGCGCGCCAAGGCGGGGCCCGATGGCATCGCCTACGGCATAACCGGGGCAGCCGGCGGCGTTCCCTTCCCGGTGCCGCAAAACGGCGCCGAGGTGATGTGGAATCACCTGCTGGCCTATTGGGGGCCGGCGCGCGAAGACGAGATCGAAAATTACCTAATCTCCTCGGACGGGTCGTGGGTCATGACCAACCGGTTCAAGGAGATCGTGGATTTCCCCTATTATTACCCTGGCGCCACCCCCGATACGTTCGGCGATTTTTATTTCAAGCGCCGCGAGGTTTCGCTTGGGCCCCCCGGTTTTGCCGGGCGCGGTTACCTGTTGTGGCAGCCGAACAGCGTCAGCCATCAAGCCGTCCCCGCATGGCAGTATGTCCCGCGTGAGGGACGGGTCCGTAAATCTCCCTTGTTGTCATACGACACTCCCACACCCGATGGTGGCGGAATCGAAAGCTTCGACGACTATTATGTCTTCAGCGGCAGTCCGGATCGATATGATTTCAAGCTGATCGGCAAAAGGGAAATGTATATTCCCTATAATAACAACCGGTTTCATGCGTTGCCGGTCGAAAAGGTTATCGGACCGCAGCATCTCGATCCGGGCGCGCTGCGTTACGAACTGCACCGGGTCTGGGTGGTCGATGCCATGCTTGCGGCGGGTAAGCACCATCTGGTTCCGCACCGGCGATTCTATGTCGATGAAGATACGTGGTTCGCGGTCTATTGCGACGCGTGGGATGCGGATGGGCGTTTGTGGAAGTTCAGCCACGGCACGATGTATCTGGTGCCCGACCTTCCGGCGGTCGTGTTGGGCAGCGAGGCGATCTATGACCTGCAGGGCGGTGGGTATGTTCTGGCTTTCGCGTTCAACGAAGAAGCCAAACAATATGTCGTGACGCCGCCGCACAGCCCGACGGCGTTCATGCCCGAGACGCTCGCCGCCGAGGCATCGCACTGATTTAGAAGTTCAGGTCGCTATAAGTCAGGTTCGCGACCTTCAGCATTTCGCGGGCCGAGATGTCGCCGGTCATTACGACGCTGAGGTCGTCGTTCTGCCAGACGCAGATCTGGGTCTTGCCGCGCTGATGCATGTCGAACCGGTCCGGGCCGGCCGAACTGCGCATATAGACCACGAATGATTGGCCGGCGGCATTTTCGTAACGCGCCTGCAAGGAATGTTCGGCCTTGGCCCTGGAGAACACCGCGATGCCCTTCAGCACGTAGCCGGCCTTCTGGAGGTTCGGCACCCTGACAGGTTTCGCCAGCGTATCTTCGGCGATTCGATCTTTCTCCATCGCCAGCGTGGCGGGCGGAACGCTCCGCTCGGTGCGCAGTTCGCCATTTTGCGCCGCCAGCGCCTCGGCGATCAGCGGGTCGCCCCCAGCGCCGATCAGGCCTGGATAGGCCAGGAAGCCGACGACGAGCAGAACCGCGGCCGCAACCGCACCCGCTGGAAAGCGCCATGACGTGAATCGGAGGAACGGACGGCGTTCGGGCCGGCTCTTTTTAAGCGCCTCCAATACGGCTGCCGGAAGGGGGTGCTCGATCAGCGGGGCATAGATGTCATGGATCAGCGCCTTGTCAGCTGCGAACAACTCGACCTGTTCCTGTAACGCGGGCGACGCATTGATGACCGCCTCGACTCTACGCATGTCGGCCGGTGAGAGTTCGCCGTCGATGAAGGCGTGCAGTTCTTCATCCGAAATTCCATGCTCCGTCATTGCGCCTTCGCCTTTCCACGGAGGTCTTGGGCCGACGCGGGCCGTTCCTTGGTGCCGTTCGCATAGTCGAGCAGTAACCGCAATTGGGCACGGGCGCGCGCTAGACGAGACATAACCGTGCCGATCGGAATGTCCAGTTCGGCGGCAACGTCGCGATAGCTGCGGCCTTCCAGCCCGATCAGCAGCAATATCTGGCGATGTTCGACAGTCAGCTCGTCCATCGCCTGTTGCAGTTCCCGCGCCGCGCTGCGGTCGGCCGGTGCCACGCTGAGTTCGATCAGGTTCGCCGAATCGTGCCAGTCGACACTGATCCCCCGGCGGCGTTCGCGGCGCAGCGCGTCGAGATAGAGATTATGCAGGATGGAGCGCAACCAGCCGGAGACGTGCGATTGCTGGTTGAGCGCTTCCCGATTGCGCAGGGCGCGTTCGACCGATTCCTGGACCAGGTCGTCCGCCAGGTTCGCATCCCGGCAGAGCGCGATCGCATAACGCCGCAGGCGCGGGAGGTGCGCCAGTAAAGCCGCGGCGAACTCATCGACCTTCGCACTTACCACCATGACCTCACGCCGCGCAGAGCAATCCTCGCCTATCGTCGTTCGATGGAATGTGACGGCATCATCGTACACGCGTTGGTTCCTGCGTGTGAGGTTGCGTTGAAAAAGGTGACATGATGGGGATAGCGCCCGCCTGTTGGTCCGATGGTGTAATCGACGCCGCAGCCATGTGTTTTATTCCGTGCGGCGTCATGATGCGGTGTCCAATTCTTGGGACGGAATAAGGCTTGGGTCACGCGCGTCTCCACAGGCAGCATTCAACGGAGACAGTGATGAAACGCGGACTTGCCGGCGTTGCCGCTATACTTGCCGGCGTTCTGCCGCCTGGCGGCCAGGCACCTGCCCAAGGCGTCGTGCTGGGGTGGGGCCAGTCGACCGATTCGATTGCCTGGGAGACGCTGGCCGCGATCGCCGCGCCTGCCGGGAACCCGGCGCAACACACGGTCGAATTCGAAACCTGGGCGTCCGACCAGGATATCTATGAATCCGTGAAGCCGCACTGGCCGGTCGTAGGCGGCCCGAAAAAACTTCAGGCCAGCGGCCTGCGCGACGATGGCCGGGGCGCGGCGGGTTTCCATAGCCTGACCGTTCCCGCCGGCGACAAATGCGGCCCGCCGGCAAACGCCAAAGCCGGCGGATTTCCGCCCGGCGCCTGTATCGGCGAGGAGGTTCGCCGCAATTGGGCGTCCTACCAGTATATCGTTTCCAACGGCCTGTATTCCTTCGACGGGCTGGAGCAGGCTTTCAAAAGCGGCCTCAGGGTGGACATGCCGGCCGACGCGGTCGCGTTCAAAGGCGATTGGGTCAAGGTCGGCGATCTGATCACCTGGATCAAACGCACCGAGGGCATCACGCTGACGCCGGCCGACGTGCGTAAAACCTACTATGTCAACACTGCGAGCGACGGCACGAAGGTCGATACCTATGCGTTGGTGTCGATCCATCTTTCGACCAAGCAGATCAAGAATTGGGTGTGGTCGGATTTCGAAAACAGGATGAGTCCCGGCCGTTGCGACACGATCGGCTGTCATGATTCGTTCGGCGCGACCGACAAGGACGTGTCGGCAAAAGCGAGAGCCAACCAGAATTACGGGGCCTGCCAGAAAACGCCGGCTTTGCTGGCGATCATGCGCAACGCCGGCGACGATCCGGTCTGGGAGAATTACTGCTTGAAGGGTTCGCAGGCCACGTTCGTCGATGCAAAAGAGAAAGCGACGCTCCTCGGCGATTCGGTGGTGGAGCGCATGAATGCGAATATTCCGGTCGCCAAGTCGTCCTGCATCACCTGCCATGCCTATGCGTCCTTCGACAAGAACGGCAATTTCGGCCTGATCAGTCCCACCACGTTTCACCCGCCGGTGGGAAAAATCGACGACGATATGCTCAAGGGCTATCGGCGGAACGATTTCATGTGGGGAATCGTCAGAATGACGCCGCGCGCCCGGTAGGCGCACGGCATCGAACAGGTTGACGTTAGCGGCTCAGCTCGGCGCAGGCATAACAGTTGATTTCCATGCCGACCGCGATTTCGACGACCTTGGGCGTGTTCCATTCCATGATGAATTCCTGTTAATGATGGTTGGCCGGTCGACGGGTTTATTTCCCGCCGATCGAGAATGCGTAGAATTTCTTGGCGCCCTTATATGGCGCGCCGAAATTGGAATAGCCGGATCCCCAATAGACCACGCCATCGGCGATGACGGCGCCGGCGATCACCGACCCTTCGGATGCGAACTTCCAGAGGACTTTGCCGGTCGCGGCGTCAAGTGCGAACATATTTCCATGGCCGGCCGTGGCTTCCATAGAGCCGGCATAGACCACGCCGTTGGCGACGGCCATCGGCGCCAAATCCACCGATCCGTTCGGATCCGGCGTCTGCCACAGCACCTTCCCGGTTTTCGGATCGAGCGCCGACCAGGACCCTGCCGCTCCGCCCGAATATTTCAGGCGTGAGAAATTGCTGATCGCGACATAGATGCGCTTGGCATCGACGGCCGATCCCCATTCCATGCCGCCAAGCGTCGAGCCCGGGCCCACCTGTTTCGCCCAAAGAAGGCTGCCGGTATCGGCATCGAACGCCGAATAGATGCCGCTTTTCTGTCCGCCGCCGATGATCGTTTTGCGGTCGACGGTGAATTCATTGGGGCCCGATCCGAAATCGTAGTCCGGCCCTGCGTTTTTGGGGCAGTTCCCGGTGCCGGGCGCGTCTGTAAAGCAGGCGACATTCCAGTCGTCGTCGGGACGTTGTCGCGCGGCCCATTTGACGTGTCCGGTCGCGATATCCAGCGACAGCATTGAATCGACGTGATCGTCGGGGGACAGGCATTTGGGTTCGGTTCCGCCGTCCGCGATGCATTTTTTGTACGCCGGCGCCGTCGGCGTCGCGTAATTGTCACCCGCGCCGATGAAGATGACCTTCCGCTTCAGGTCGACGATCGGATTGCTGCCCCAGACGGCGACGCCGCTGTAATCTTCCGGCGCGGTGCGGGTTTTCCAGAGAATCTTGCCGGTCGTGGTCGAGACCGCAACCACGCTTCCGCGGAAGGAACAACATTTATAGCCTTTTTCGGCGGCCGCCGATTCCTCCGTCGAAGATACGCCGATATAGGCGACACCGCCGTTCACCGCGGCTGAGCCGGTTATGACCGCCAGCGGGTGGTCGTCCAACTTGGTCTTCCACTTCAGCTTGCCGTTGACGCTATTGATTGCCAGCAGCGATGCGCCGCCTTGTGTCCCGATATAAAGCGTGTTCTCCAAGACGGCCGGGCTGCCGCGCGATACCGTCTTCGCCGGCAACCCATAGTCCGAAATCTGATGGCGCCAAACAACTTTGCCGGTCTTGGCGTTCAGGGCCCACAGATTGCCGCCCCAATCCGGGAAGTAAACAACACCGTCGACGACGGCGGCACGCGCCGACACGTCGCCGCCGATTGGCGCGACCCATTTCGGCTTGAGACGGGCCACATTTTGCTTCGAGATTGTCGTCTCTACGGCATTGTTGGCGGTGTTACCTAGATTATCACCGAACATCGGCCAATTCTTGGCCAACGCCTCTCCCGATCCGGCTGTCGCCAGGCCGGCGATCAAGGATGTTGCAAGCAGCTTGCTGTTCATGAACGCACCTCGAGAATGTGAACCGACTTGTGGGTGGCCCTAAGCGGCATCTCGTTATTTTTTGAGGATGTCCTGCGAAAAATATTCCGAAGTAATATTCCCAGAATAATCTGGGTATATCTCCAAGTTATGTGGATATAAGACGGTGTGCCGGAATGATTATTCCATTAAATCGGAAAATCATTGAAATAAAGTGGATTTAAGAAAATTGTTATATTTAATTAATGAGGAAACATGGAAAGTGGACTGGAAATGGTATCTCCAGCCCACTTTCATAATTGCCTGAAAACAGGAATCAGCTGCGTTCTATTTAGCGATAGAGGTGCCGACCTGTATGTCGCCTGTCAGGATTTTGTTGCCGGATTTGAACTTGTTCATGTGAATGTCGACGGCGTCGACCATGATGCTCGTCGCCACGCCAAAGGCGCCGGTTTCGACCTGATAATTGGCATAGACGATGAGCGAGCCATTAAGGTTCTTGAACAGCACCGTATTCGCTTTGGCCGTTCCTTTGTGGCTGACGTTTTTGATGCCCCATGTCGGTGCGTTGATCGTAACGGTGCCGGTCGACATCGTACCGGCGGGTCTGACCACGCCCTTACTATTCTTTGCGAAGGTTGCGCCGGATGAAAGGTTTGTTCCGGTGACTGTCAGAACCACATCTTTGCCGTTCAACAATTTTTCGGTCAGGCTGCCGATCGTGGCGGCACTGTGGGCGGTTCGCTCACCGCCGGCGGTGGCCGGAGCCCAGGCCCTGCTCTTCACTGTCTCGGCGATGGCGGAAACAGACATTCCGCCCGCGAGCGGCATCGTCTTGGTGTAAGCCGCTTTCGTCGTTGTCTTATTATAGGCGGCATTCGTGGCGCCCGAGGCAAAAACCTGGTTCACCAGGCTCCCGGTTTTCCCGCTGACGGTCAGCTCGACGTTGAGCGCGGCGGCGCTGCTGCTCGCCGCAATATTTGCGGGCGGCCGAGGCGGTGGGGGAGGCGGCGGTGGGGGCGGTGGGGGAGGCGGCGGCGGCGGCAACCAGGCCTGCGCGACAGCATGCGAAACGGGGAAAACCGAACTAAAAGCGGAAACTGCGGCTAAGGCTGCCACGACAGCCACTCGAGAACGTAACATGCGTGTGCTCCGGTATGGTTTTCAGTTGGCGCGACTGCGCCGCTTCCGAACACAGCTATGACGCTTGGTTCGCGAGGTTATTCCACGGTCCGGCGCTTGCGGACGAAAAATGATGAAAATTGCCCGCCCGCGATAATGGTGATGGCGGGAACCTTGGGATGCTGCGATTACTTTATATGAATTGGCCGATCGCATTGATCAGCGGTATTCGACGCCATCGAACCTCGGCCAGTATTTGTGATGACCGCCGGATTGCGCACCGGATGATGGGGCTGGACTTGCCGGAGGAATGGTTATGAAGCGGTTTACACGAAGCGCGTTGGTCCTGCTCGCCGCCCTGCCGGGCGTCGCCTCGGCGCAAAGCGTCCTCACATACCACAACACCCCGGATCGTTCGGGACTTTACACCGTTCCCGGCCTGACCTTGGCTGCGGCGCCGGACGTGCGGAACGACCCCAAATTCCAGGCGACGGCGATATCGGGCAGCGTCTATGCGCAGCCGCTCTATTGGCAGGCGTCGGGTGCAAAAACCGGAATTCTGATCGTCGCGACCGAAGCGAACATCGTGTACGGCCTCAACGCCGACACCGGCAAGGTCGTCTGGAAGACCCAACTGGCAGGTCCGGCGCCGCAGAGTGCGCTGGGATGCGGCAACATCGATCCGGAGGGCGTGACCGGGACGCCGGTCATCGATCAGGCCACAGGCACGCTGTATCTCGGTGCGATGACGATAACGAATAAGCAGCCACGGCAGATGATCTACGCGCTGAACGCGTCCACCGGGGCAATATTGCCCAATTGGCCGTTCAACGTGCAGGCGGCGATGACCGTTCATAAGATGTCTTTCGACTCCACGATCCAGGGGGAACGCAGCGCACTGCAGTTCTTCAAGGGTAAGCTCTATGTCAATTATGCCGGCCGGTTCGGCGATTGCGGCGGGTATCACGGCACGGTGATCGAGGTTGCGCCGTCCGGCACTAGACCGGCCTTGACCGGCAGTTGGCAGACGCGGTCGGCGGGTGGCGGCATCTGGGCGCAGGCCGGCGCGACCGTTGATGGAACAGGCGTCATCGTCACGACAGGCAATACTTTCAGCCCCAGCACCTGGCAGGATGGCGAGGCCGTTGTGCGTCTGCTGCCCGGTCTGGCGCACCCGACCAGCACCACGGATTATTTTGCACCTTCGAATTGGCTGGCGCTCGATCAGAATGACGCCGATCTCGGCGGAACGGGTGCGTTGCCGTTCACAATCCCGACGGCGACGGGCGGCACGGCGGCCCGGGTTTTGGCTTTGGGTAAGGACGGGAACGGCTATCTGCTGAACGGTGCCAACCTTGGCGGTATCGGCCACCCGCTTCAGGTGCTTCAGCTATCGAACACGCGGATCCTGACCGAACCCGCGATTTATAATGCCAAATCGGACACCTTGATCGCATTCACCAACGATGACGGTGCGACTCCCAACTGTTCCGGCGGCAACATCATGACGCTCAAGATCACCGCCAATACGCCGAGCCCGATGACCGTCGCGTGGTGCGCGCCGATCAACGGACGCGGAAATCCGATCGTCACGACAACGAACGGCGTCGCCAATCCGATCGTCTGGGTTGTGGGTGCCGAAGGCGACAATAAGCTCCACGCTTTCAACACCCTAAACGGAAAACCTTTATTCAACAGCGCAATATCGATGCAGGGTGTCAGACATTTCAGCACCCTGATCGCCGCCAACAACCATCTATATATCGCGGGCGATGGGCGGGTTTACGGTTTTGCCATCCCGCGGTAACGCGGTAGTCACGCCTGCGACATGCCCAGCTTCTGTTTCGTCGCGGTGACCGTGTTGGCCAACAGACAGGCGATCGTCATCGGCCCGACGCCGCCCGGCACCGGGGTGATGGCCCCGGCGACCTGAACCGCCGCCTCGAAATCGACGTCGCCGACCAGGCGCGTGCCGCCGCCTTCCTTGGCAACCCGGTTGATGCCGACATCGATCACCGTCGCGCCAGGCTTTATCCAATCGCCCTTCACCATCTGCGGCCGCCCGACGGCGACCAGCACCAGGTCGGCGCGCCGGCAAACGCCCGGCAGGTCGCGCGTCTGTGAGTGTGCGACCGTCACCGTGCAGCTTTCGCTGATCAGCAATTGCGCCGCCGGCCGTCCGACCAGGCTGGATCGGCCGACGACGACGACATCCAGCCCGCGCAGGCTCTCGTGTACCGTTTTGGCCAAAATCACGCAGCCCAGCGGCGTGCACGGCACCAGACCAGGCTTGCCGACCGCCAACAACCCGGCATTGGTTGGGTGCAGCCCGTCCACATCCTTATCGGGCCGGATCGCGTTGATGACATTGTCGGCTGAGATTTGCGGCGGCAGCGGCAACTGGACCAGGATACCGTTGACGTCGTCGCGGGCGTTCAGCTCCTCGATCACATCCAGCAAGGCGCGTTCTGACAGGCTCGCCGGCAGCCGGTATTCGAAGGATTCCATCCCCGCTTCGCGCGTTTGGGTCGCCTTGTTGCGCACATAGACCTGACTGGCCGGGTCGTCGCCGACCAGGACCACCGCCAGGCCTGGCGTCACGCTGTGCGATGTCTTCAGCGCCGCCACATCCTCGGCAACGCGCGCCCGCAAGCGAACCGCCTCAGCCTTGCCATCGATTATCCGTGCCGACATCAATGCTTCCTTCCGTATTTTTCGCAGTTACTCACTGAAAACGACCGTTCGCTGGCCGTTCGGAAATACGCGATCTTCCAAATGCCAGGTCAACGCGCGCGCCAGAACCCGCCGTTCGATATCGCGTCCTTTCCGGACCAAATCCTCCGGCGTCGCGTAATGGGTGATTCGCTCGACATCCTGCTCGATAATCGGCCCTTCATCCAGGTCCGCGGTGACGTAATGGGCGGTCGCGCCGATCAGTTTGACGCCACGCTGATAGGCTTGGCTGTACGGCTTGGCGCCCTTGAAGCCCGGCAGAAAAGAGTGGTGAATATTGATGCACCGGCCCGCCAGCTTTGCAGCAAGCCCGTCCGACAGGATCTGCATGTAACGCGCAAGGACGACGCAGTCCGTCTGGGTTTCCTTGACCAGATTCCAAATCGCGGTTTCCTGCTCCAGCTTGGTTTCGCGCGTCACCGGCAGGTGGTGAAACGGGATGGCCCCCAGGTCGATATGGGAATAGGCCGATCGCGGGTGGTTGGCGACGATCGCGGAAATTTCCATCGAGATTTCGCCGATCCGCCAGCGATAGACCAGGTCGCTCAGGCAATGGTCGAATTTGGAGACCAGGATCATCACACGCTGTTTTTCGGTGCGAGCGCGAATCTTCCACTGCATTTTGAATTTGCCGGCAATCGGCGCAAAGCCGCTTTTAAGGTCTGGAATTCTCGGGTCTTCGGTTGTCGAATTCAGCACGACACGCATGAAGAACCGGTGCGTTTCGGTATCGTCGAACTGGTTGGCCTCAAGAATATTGTAGCCGCTTGCGAACAGATAGGTCGATACGGCGGCGACGATGCCCGGCTGGTTGTCGCAGGCGAGCGTCAGTACGATCTGGTCCATGGCGGTATCATTTCATTCTTGAACGCGTGATACCGGCTTGTGCCGGATATTGGCGGCCCCGTCACGGTCCTAAAGCGCGACACATCGCACCGGTATAAAGATCAGAGCGAAAGCCCGGGCAGATCGAGGCCCTTTTCACGGGCGCAATCGACCGCGATCTCATACCCCGCGTCGGCATGGCGCATGACGCCAGTGCCGGGATCGTTCCACAGCACCCGCTCCAGCCGTTTCGCCGCCTCGGGCGTGCCGTCGGCGACGACGACCATTCCGGCGTGCTGTGAGAAACCCATGCCGACCCCGCCGCCATGATGCAGCGACACCCAGGTGGCGCCCGATGCCGTATTCAGCAACGCGTTCAGCAGCGGCCAGTCGGACACGGCATCGGACCCGTCCCGCATCGCCTCGGTTTCCCGGTTGGGGGAGGCGACGGAACCGGAATCCAGATGGTCGCGGCCGATGACGATCGGCGCTTTCAGTTCGCCACTCGCTACCATTTTGTTGAAGGCGAGACCCAGACGATGCCGGTCGCCCAGCCCAACCCAGCAGATACGCGCCGGCAGGCCTTGGAACGTGATCTTCTCCCGTGCCATGTCCAACCAGTGATGCAGATGCGCGTCGTCCGGCATCAGCTCTTTCACCTTGGCGTCGGTCTTGTAGATGTCTTCGGGATCTCCCGACAAAGCGGCCCAGCGGAACGGCCCGATGCCCCGGCAGAACAGCGGCCGGATATAGGCCGGGACGAAGCCGGGGAAGTCGAAGGCGCTGTCGACGCCTTCCTCCAGTGCCATCTGGCGGATGTTGTTCCCGTAATCGACCGTCGGCACCCCGGCCGCCTGGAAATTCAGCATGGCGCGGACATGAATCGCCATCGACGCGCGGGCCGCTTTCTCTACGGACTTGGGATCGCGCTCGCGTCCCGCCAGCCATTGTTCGATCGTCCAGCCGGCCGGCAGATAGCCATTGACCGGATCGTGCGCCGAGGTTTGGTCGGTCAGCAGGTCCGGCCGGATGCCGCGCTTGAGCAGCTCCGGCAGGATTTCGGCGGCATTGCCCAGCAGGCCGATCGAGATCGGGGTCTTGTCGGTGCAGGACTGGTGGATGATCGCCAGCGCCTCGTCGATATTCTCGCTGGCCTTGTCGAGATAACCGGTGCGCAGGCGCATCTCGATCCGGGACGGCTGGCATTCGATAGCCAGGCACGACGCAGCGGCCATGACAGCGGCCAGCGGCTGCGCCCCGCCCATGCCGCCGAGGCCGGCGGTCAGCAGCCAACGCCCGGACAGGTCGCCGTCATAATGCTGGCGCCCCATCTCGACGAAGGTTTCATAGGTGCCCTGAACGATGCCTTGCGCGCCGATATAGATCCACGAGCCGGCGGTCATCTGGCCGTACATGGCCAGGCCCTTCTTATCCAGTTCGTTGAAATGGTCCCAGGTGGCCCAGCGCGGCACTAGGTTGGAATTGGCGATCAGGACGCGCGGTGCATCGGCATGGGTGCGGAACACGCCCACCGGTTTGCCCGATTGCACCAGCAGGGTCTGGTCGGCCTCAAGCCGTTTCAGCGTGGCGACGATCGCGTCGAAACATTCCCAGTTGCGGGCGGCCCGGCCGATGCCGCCATAGACGACCAGCTCCTCGGGCCGCTCCGCCACATCGGGGTCCAGATTGTTCATCAGCATGCGCAGCGGCGCTTCGGTCAGCCAGCTTTTGGCTGCGAGTTCCGTACCCCGAGCCGCGCGGACGACCCGGCTGTTGTCCAATCGCGTCATTGGCGACTCCCTTGCTGGATAGGCGATTATGTCTAGACATAATGGATGATGGAGTCTAGGCAGAATGGCAATGACCAAGGCTCAAACACTGCATTGCAAGACGGCGCTGCTGCCCGACGGATGGGCGCATGACGTGCGTCTACAAATCGCTGGCGGTCGGATCGCGAAGATCGCCCGCGACGCCAGGCCGGACGCTGGGGACGAGCGTGTCGCGATCGCGTTGCCCGGCGTTTGCAATCTCCACAGCCATGCTTTTCAGCGCGCGATGGCCGGTTTGACCGAGCGCCGCGGGCAGGGTGACGACAGCTTCTGGACCTGGCGGTCGTTGATGTACCGCTTCGTCGCCGACATGACCCCAGACGATGTCGAAGCGATAGCCGCCCAGGCCTATGTCGAAATGCTGGAGGCGGGCTTCACGCGCGCCGGTGAGTTCCACTACATCCACCACGCTGCCGGCGGTCGTCCCTATGACGATATTGCGGAGATGGCGAACCGGATTGCCGCCGCCGCCAGCCTAACCGGCATCGGGCTGACCTTGCTGCCGGTGTTCTACGCCCATGGCGGATTCGGCGCGGCGCCCGGTGAGACTCAGACGCGGTTTCTCAACGATCCCGACCGCTATGCACGGTTGATCGCCGAAAGCCGCACCGCGGTCGCCGGCTTGCCGGGCGCGATCGTGGGGATAGCGCCCCATAGCCTGCGTGCGGTAACCCCGGACGAGTTGACGGCGATATTACCGTCGGCTGGCGACTGTCCAGTCCATATCCATATTGCAGAGCAGGTGAAGGAGGTCGCGGACTGCCTGGCCTGGTCGGCGAAGCGGCCGGTCGAATGGCTTATGGACGCCATGCCTGTCGGCCGGCGCTGGTGCCTGGTACATGCCACCCATATGAACGAAGCGGAGACGAACCGCCTGGCAGAAAGCGGAGCAGTCGCCGGTCTCTGCCCGATCACGGAGGCCAATCTTGGCGACGGCATTTTTCCCGCCGGCGCGTTTCAGGTCGCCGGCGGTGTCTTCGGCATTGGTTCGGATTCGAATGTGCGGATCAGCCTGACCGAGGAATTGCGGCTGCTGGAATATGGGCAACGCCTCCAGGGCCAGGTGCGCAACGTCATGGCCGGCGCGTCCGAAAAATCGACGGGGAGGGCGCTGTTCGAGGGCGCGGTGAACGGTGGCGCCCAAGCGTTAGGCGTCGATGGTGGCCTGAAGGTCGGCGCATCCGCCGACATTGTGTCGCTCGATGCCGATCACCCGGCCTTGGCCGCTCGTGCCGGTGACGATCTGCTGGACGGTTTCATCTTCGCGGGTGGCGACAGGTTGGTCTCGGGCGTGTGGCGGGCCGGGCGGAAAATGGTGTCGGACGGTGTCCACCATCAGCGTGCAGTCGTGATGGCTCGTTATCGCCGGACGTTGGAACGGTTGCTGGCATGACCGGCCCCGGCGCTGTCGAACCGGTCACGCTGCACGATCAAATCCGCGCTGCGATCGAGGCGAATATCCTGTCGGGGGTTTGGCGTCCCGGAGACCGAATCCCGTTCGAACATGAGTTGATGGCGCAGTTTGGCTGCGCCCGCATGACGGTGAGCAAGGCCGTCGCCCGCCTGGTCGATGCCGGGCTGGTGGTGCGCCGCCGCCGTGCGGGCTCCTTCGTCGCGCAACCGCGCATGCACGCGGCGATTCTCCAAATTCCGGATATCCAGGCGGCGGTCGCCGGACGAGGGTTATCCTATGGTTTGAAATTGCTGTCGCGCCGCCGCCGGAAACCGAAGATCGGCGTCGCGGCCGAAGAGACGCTTGCGGGCGATGGCGATCTTCTGGCGGTGCGTTGCCTCCACCTTGCCGCAGGCCGGCCCTTCGGCTCGAAGACCGGCTGATCAGTCTGACGACGGTGCCGGAGGCGGCGTTCGGCGACTTCGCGGCAACGCCGCCCGGCACCTGGCTGCTGGAACATGTTCAATGGACCGAGGCGGAACACCGGATCGCGGCGATCAATGCCGACCCTGAAACGGCTGAATTGCTGGCGATGCCGGGCGGCGCGGCGTGCCTATCGCTTGACCGTCGCACATGGCGCGCCGGCAAGGATATCACCCATGTCCGGCAGATCTTTCCTGGAACGGCCTACGATCTGGTGGCGCGTTTCACGCCCAGCGGCAACCCGCCTCAGGCCGGCCGAATTCCGCGATCGGCGAAGTAACGTTCTACAAGCCCGGGTTCGGCCGACGGGTCGGCAAACGCGACATAGGTGTCGGGCCGCAACAGATAGAGCGCATCTTTTGCCAGCCCGGCCACCTCATGCTCCCGACGCCAGTCGAACACGTGGAGCGGCAAGTTTTGCGCCACGCACCAGGCCGTCAGTTCGCTGCCGGCACGGCCATATACATGGATCTGCCAAGTCATGGCCGACAGCGGCCTGTAATTGTCCGTGTCGCCGGCCGCAACGAAGGGCAGGCGGTCGCCGCCATGAACATGACCTGCGGTTCCAACGCTCAGCGGATCGTCGCGATAATTCAGCGTGATCTGCGAGACGGTGCGGAACATGTAGTCGCGCATCATGTCGAGCTTCAGGGCTTGGGAAATGATCAAAGGCATTATCCGGATGCGCAGGATTTCGGCGATACGACTGTCGGACGTGACCATCGTAAACGCACGGTCGGTAGTGGCGACCAGCTTGCGGGCGAAACTCATCCGCTCCGGCTCGTAACTGTCCAGCAGGCTGTCCGGCGCCCGGCCCTTCAACACCCATGCCAATTTCCAGGCCAGATTGATGACATCGCCGATGCCGGTATTCATCCCCTGGCCGCCGACCGGGCTATGCACATGCGCCGCATCGCCGGCCAAAAAGGCGCGCCCCTTGCGGAAACGGTCGGTGACGCGATGGTGGACGCGATAGGTCGAGAACCAGTTCACCGTCTCGACCTTGAGGTTCAGATTCTCGATCGCCTGGTTACTGACGTCTTCGAACTTTAGGGTCTCGGCTTGGTCCGCGCGATCGTCACGGACCGTTCCGATCAGCCGCGCGCGCCCCTTGGCGGTGATCGGAAATACTGCCAGGAAATCGCTCTGGTCCAAATCGACATGCAGTTCGCCGTTGAAGGCGGTGCCGGTTCCCTCGACATCAGCGACGTAGAATAGTTGTCGATAGGTGCCCCCCTCGAACCCGGCACCGATGGTATGCCGCACGATGGAATGAGCCCCGTCGCAGCCGGCGATATAGGCGGCCTCGCATTGCTCTTCCAGTCCGTCCGGCCCGCGCAGGCGGGCGGTGACTCGATCGCCTTGGTCTGTGAAGCCGAGCAGTTCCGTCGGCCGTTCGACCGCGATGCCGACAGTCTTCAGCCGTTCGATCAGCAGCTTCTCATGCCGGTCTTGCGGGAAGATATGCAGGAACGGGTAGGGCGTCAGGCCTTCGCCGATCTTGCTCAGTTCGAGATGAGCGGCCGGTTTGCCGCGTGCCCAAAGATTGACGCCCGGCACATGATGGCCGTTCTTCACGACCGCATCGGCAAGATCGAGCTGGCAATAGAGTTCCAGTGTCCGCGCCTGCACCGCCAGAGCGCGCGAAGTGGTGCCCGGCTCGGCGGTCTTATCGACGATGCGGACCTGCACGCCGAGCTTGTTCAGCCATAGAGCCAGTATCAGCCCGGTCGGGCCGGCGCCGGCGATCAAAACGTCTGTGCGCGTCATTTGTCTTCTCCTCGGGGAAGCAGCAGGCCGTGCAGCACGGTTTGCGCGTGCTGGACGGCCAGGGATTGCAGGTCGGGCAGGTCGGTCGAGACCTGGCCGAAGACCTCGCGGAACAGCAGACCCATCACCATCGGCCCCATCAGGGACATTGCGTGCAGGCGCGGGTCGCCGGGGCCAACTTCGCCGCGGGCCTGGGCGCGAGCGACGATGCCGGTAATTATCGCGATCAGCGGGGACACCACATCGTCGTGCCAGATGCGCGCCAAGTCGGGGAAGTTGCGGGATTCACCGATCACCATCTTCACCACGGCCGGCAGCTTGTTCTCCTGAACCAAGCCGGCAGCGCGCATCAGCAGCATAGGCGCCAGCCGCGTGAACGGCCCGTCGAATGTGTCGGCTGCGGCTTTCATCGTCTCGAAATTGGGCGCGATCCCCGTGCGGACCACGGCGCGGAACAGCTCTTCCTTGGTTTCGAAATAGACGTAGAGCGCGCCCTTGGAGACGCCCGCCCGCCGGGCAACCTCATCCAGTTTCGCCCCGGCAAAGCCGTGTTCGGCAAACACTTGCAACGCCGCCTCGATGATCTCACCGGGCCGGTCGGTCTTGCGCCGGCGCCATTTCGGCTGGTCTTTCATCATAGCCATAATTAATGACTTTAGAGTCAATAATTCAAGCCTATTCTCGATTGACAGCCATACGGGCGCGGCGCATCACCGATGTAACAAGCTTGATCGGGCGGGGAAAAACCATGGAAATCCGGTATTTCGAGCGGGGTGCGAGCGCTGCCGAAGTGAAGACTTATGTCGACGAATGGGGCTTCGCGGTCTGCCGCAATTGGCTCGATACGGATGTCGTTGACGACATCGCTCGCGACATCCGCCGCTATGCGGAGCGTGTGGTTGGGCTGGAGATGGAGTTCTTCGGCGGCGGGGCCTTGAAAAAGGTCGAAGGCCTGGCCGCCAAATCGGCAGGCGTCATCGACGTGATGAACGATCCGTTCCTGACCGATCTGGCCGAGGCCTATCTGGGCGTCGATCCGCTGATCAACGCCACCGGCGGCTTCGTGCTGGAAAAGGGCCGCCGGCCGCAGCCACTGCATCACGACGACGTACTCTACAAACCATTCTTCCCGCGCATCCCGGGCGGGCCGGAATGCATGCTGAACTTCATGTATGCCGTCACCGACTTCACCGCGGAAAACGGCGCCACCAAGATGGTGCCGGGCAGCCATCTGTGGCCCGAGGGCAGGGAGCCCACGGACACGGACGAGGTGCTGACCATGGCGATGCCGCGCGGCTCCTTCGCCGTGTGGCTGGGTTCGACCTGGCACGGTGCGGGCCAGAACCTGACCGACACGCCGCGTCTGGGTTGCGAGATCGGCTTCAATTGCGGCTGGCTGCGCCCGCACGAGAACTACCAACTGCTGATTCCGCCGGGCCTGGCGCGTGACATGCCGCTCCAGGTCCAGGAAATCCTCGGCTACAAGGCCCATCGCGGCATGCTGGGCTGCATCGAGCAGCGCAGCCCGATGGAGGTCTTCGGCTTCGAACGCCGCCGTTCCGTGCGCGGGGTGGTTCAGGATGAGAGCGCAACGGGCGTGCCGCCGCGTGAACTGGAAAACGCCGTGCGCCGGTACTTCTCAAGTGACGACCGGAAAATGCCGGATGAGGCTGGGCGTATTCTCGCGAAACTGACCAAGGCCAACGACCGCCACCTTGCCGCCGAAAAGAAGGAAGACCGCGACATGCTGGAAGTCGTGGCCGAGACCGAGGCGCGGGCGATGGCGAGCTATCTGGAGGGGGCCGGCCTGACGGCGCCGATCGAGGCGTTGCGCCGCGCCGGTATGAATTGATTTTGGGCATTTTGGACGGAAAAGTCGCCATCGTCACCGGCGGCGGCCAGGGTGTCGGCGAGGGGATCGCGCTGGCCTTGGGCGCCGAGGGCGCGGTGGTGGTGGTCGCCGATAAGCTCGAGGATATGGCACATCGCGCGGCCGGCAAGATCGCGGAGCGCGGTGGCCGGGCGATAGGTGTTCGGTGCGACGTGTGCGTGCCGGCCGACATCGCGGCGACGGTGGAGCGGATGGTGGCCGAATTCGGTGGCATCGACATATTGGTGAACAACGCCCAGGCGGTGCATCTCGGCCCGCTGATGACGCTCGACGATGCCGCCTTCACCGACAGTTTCGACTCCGGCCCGTTCGCAACCTTCCGCTTCGTGAAGGCGGTTTATCCGCACCTGAAAGCGCGCGGCGGCGGCGCGATCGTCAATCTGGCGACGGCGGGCGCGGTCCGCTGGGACGCCAAGGGCTACGGCCTCTATGCAGCGGCAAAGCAATCGATCCGCCTATTGTCCCGCACGGCAGCGCACGAATGGGCGCTGGACGGCATCCGCGTAAACACCATCGCCCCGGTCGCGATGACCCCCTCGATGGTCGGGTGGATCAAGGATGACCCCGTTGGCGCGCAGTCATTCATCGACGGCCTGCCCACCGGCCGCATCGGCGACCCGGAACTGGATATCGGCCGCGCGGTGGTTTTCCTGGTGGGGCCGAATGCGCGCTATGTGACGGGCGTTACCCTGCCGGTGGATGGCGGGCAGGCGAATTTCGGGTGATGTGCCGTTGATCGCCATTCCGACGGAATCAGGAGCATTCCTGCCCCGGCACCTCAACCTCCATCACCTCGATCCGCCCGTCTGAATTGACCTCGGCATCGCGTGTCCGGTCGGCACCGATATAGGCCAGGTTGTCGATCAGCTTCATGCTCGTCGTCGCCAGGAACAGCGTCTTGCCGTCCGGACCGCCCAGCGCGGTCGCCAGCACCATGCGGCCGGGGAATTCGATGACCTCTTCCAGCACGCCGGCAGGCGAAATCCGCAGCAGGCCGTGTCCGCCGCCGCCGGCCCAGATGCCGCCTTCGGCGTCGCGGCAGATGCCGTCCAGGTGCTTGTCCTGCGCCTCGAAGATTGTTTCGCGGCCGCTCAGCGACCCATCGTCGGCAATCTTGAACCGCCGCACGCGGCCATAAGCGGTTTCGGCGATGATCAGGTGCTTGCCGTCCGGCGTGATCACCGTGCCGTTCGGTGTTGCCATGTCGGGGACTTCAGTGCGGACCGATCCGTCCGCGCCAACGAAGATCAGGCTGTCGCTGGCGGTGTCGGGCTTGCCGCCGTTGCGGCTGCCGACATAGGCGCGGCCCCGCGCATCTACCACCATGTCGTTGATGAAGTTGCCGGAGAGATGCGCCATGTCGGCATGCACCCGCGCCTTGCCGGTGGCGTCCACCGCAACCAGCCGCCGGTCGAGCATCGACACAACCAAAAGGTCGCCATTGGGCAAGAAGCCGATGCCAGACGTCCGGTCGTCGACATGGGCGACCTCCGTCTGCGTTCCGTCGGTTTCCAGGCGATAGACCCGGTGTGCGTGGATGTCGGAGAACCACAGCGCGCCCCGGTGCCAGCGTGGCCCCTCCGGGAACGACAGGCCGTCGACCAGTATGCGGGACGTGCGCGCCATCAGCCGGGCGTCATCGCTTCGGTCCACACCCGCCGCGCCTTGATGCGCCAGGCGCCGCCGGTCTTGACGCATTCGTCCTCGCAGCGGCCGAGCGAGCTGATGCCGGAATAAGTGGCGTCGCCCGCCAGCATGAAGAAATAGCTCTTGATGGCGGCCGTGCCGGCGTCGGGATCGATGTCGAACACTGGGGAGGCATAGACATGCTTGTGCCCGGCGCGCACCGGGTAGGCGGCGATGAACTTCTTGAAGTCGCCCGTGCCCTTCAGGTTCACGAAATTGGACCCGTTCGGCAGGTTCACCTCATAGATCGCGTCGGCAGTGAAGCAGTCGAGCCAGGCCGCGTGGTCGCCCGTGTCCATCGCATGGCAATAGGCGTTCAGCACGCGGTTCAGCGCGCGCTCGTCGAGCAGTATCTGGATTTCGCGGTCCATCACGGCACCAACACGATCTTGCCGCCGACGCCGCCTTGTTCCATCAGGCTGTGCGCCGTCGCGACCTCGGACAGCTTCATTGTGTGGGCGATGGGCATGGTTCGGTTTTTCTCCTTCAGGTCACGGGCGAAGCGTTGCAGGCGCGGCCCATCGAACACGACATAGAGCGCGCTGAAACGCTGGGCCGAATTCGCCGGCGGGTTGGGCCCTGGCACGGCGATAGAGGCAACGACACCGTCCGGCTTCACATGGGCGAAGGCCGCCTCCGCGACCGGTCCGCCCACAGTGTCGGCCAGGAAGTCGAGCGGCCCGATACGGTCCAGCGCGTTCGGCTGCGACAGATCGATGATACCCGCGACGGGCAAATCCTTCACGGCATCCAGGCTCGATCCGCGCACCCCGGCATAGACGATGGCGCCGGCATCCAGCGCCGCCAGCACCGCCGCGCGGCCGGTCGATCCGCCCGCGCCGATGATAAGGCCAACCGAACCGGGCGCCGGGTTGATCGCTTTTTCGATCAGCTGCACCCCGGTCAGAACGCCGGTCGGCAGGGCCGCGGCCTCAATCAGGTCGATGCCATCCGGCACATGGGTGAAGGACGCGGCATGGAACACGACCTTCTCGGCATAGGCGCCGTTGGCCATCGGGTTGATCATGCCCATCACTCTGTCGCCGACGGCGAAGCCACTGACACCAGCGCCGACCGCATCGACGGTGCCGGCCACGTCACCGCCCAATCGGGCGGGGAACGTCATCGGCATGAAGTCGTTCAGATATCCGCGCCGCGCCTTCACATCGACCGGATTCACCGCCGCGCCCGCAACCCTCACGCGAATCTCGCCGGGGCCGGGAACGGGTTCGGGCACGCGCTCGACGCGGAACTGCTCAGGCCCGCCGAAGCCATGGATTTCAGCCGCCAGCATGGTTCCAGGCGACGAAATGTCGGTCGGCTTGCCCGCCACCGGCGACGGTGCGGAGTTCTTGGCATAAGAGGCAGCGCGCGCCTCGATCCCGCTGACGAAATCCCGAAAGCCCGGCGTTTCTTCCAGCAGTTCGAGGATGATCCCCGGGCCGGCCGGCGAGCGGAAATAGCTGAAGCGCTGCCCGGTCGCGTCTTGGCCGTGGCCGAACAAATCCATTCCGCGCGCGACGGCGTCTTCAGTATCCGCCACGATGTTCGTCGTGGTCGCGGCCAGCCTTTGCAGCCCGATCAGGGGCCGGTTCAGATTGTCGTGGAACGGGGAGGGGCCGTCGCCCAGCGGCTGCATCAGTTCTATCAACTGCCCGCCATGCAGGCAGATGGCGACATTGACAGCGACGCCGATCTCCTTGCCTTCATAGGTCATGCCCAAGGTCAGGCCGCGAAACACGTTGAACGGCCCGATGCCGACCTGTTTTTCGAAGAACGACGCCAGCGCATCGACATCGTCGGTGCAGTAACTGATCTGCTTGATCGGCCCCAGCCAGGATGCGGGCATCTGTTTCCCCTGTTTTCGTGTCAGCGGGCGCAGGCTTGCTCCAGCACCGCCATCGCCGTCTTCAGCGTCTGCAATAAGTCACCGTCTCGCAGATTGCCATCTGCGTCGAGGTCTTTCCGCAGGAACGGTGCGGTGACCGTGGCGTCAGTCAGCATCCGTGCGCCCATGACGGTCAGGATTTCGATCAGTTGCGGCTGCGCAAACTCCCCGCCGCTCGCCGAGGCGTTGATCAGCAGCACTGGCTTGTCGGTGAACTCCCCGCTCGACACGATCCAGTCCAGCGCGTTCTTGAACGCACCGGGCAGGCCATGGGCATATTCCGGCGTTGAGATGACGAACCCATCAGCAGCGGCCAGCGCCACGCGCAATTTTGCGACGGCCGGCGGTGGTGGGTCGATATCGATGTCCGGGTTGAAGGGCGGGATATCGGCGAGGCCGTCATAGATGGTGACGTCCGGATGGCACGCTGCCGCACCGTTCAGCGCGGAAAGGTTCGATGATGCCGCGCGGAGGCTGCCGGAAAGGGCGAGAATCTTCGGCATCATACCTTACTCCCGTCATGGCCAGGCTTGACCCGGCGATCCACGCGGAACGACTAAGCTCCCTTTACGATATTTGTGCTTGTGGAACGGCGTGGATCGCCGGGTCAAGCTCGGCCATGACGGGTATGGCGCGATCTACCCCGCCATCGCCGCCAGATAATTCCCGTCGGCGCCTTCGTCGGTGATCCACTTCACCGACCGTCGCAGCGGTTCGATGCCGTCCTGCGGCTGTGGCGTGCGCATCAGGGTGGCGGCGCCGCCCAGCGACACCAGCCGTTGCGCACCCTGATAGGCCAAGCGATCGCGCAGCGCAGTCTTCAGGCTGTCCGGATAGATTCCGATCGTCTGGGTATAGGAATTCACCGACCGCACCGCCGTTTCGATGTCGTCGATCGGCACGATATTGGCGACGCGGCAGGCCAGCATGCGGGCGAAATCGACCGACACGTCGCTCTGCGAGACGATCACCGCGCCCTCGTTGCCGCGCCCGCCATACAGCTTGAACTCGTCCTCGACGAAGGCGAGTGCGTCGATTTCGGCCTTCAACTCCGGGTCGAACGCCTTGTGGGGGGTGCTCAGATGATCGGGTAGGCATTGCAGAGCCGCGAACATCTTCTGACCCAAGCGATTGGCCTTTTCTACGCCATCGGCATCTGTGCCGGACTGCACATAGACCACGCGGGCGTTGACGCAACCCTCCTGGTTCAGGACGCCGACATCGAGCGCCAGCCGTTTGGCGACGCTGTCCAATGTCGTGTCGTCGGCGAACGCTTCAGGGCCGATGATAGTGGCGCTGTGCTTGGGGTCCAGCGTGATCAGGTCCAGGCCCGGCTGCAGATATTGCGTCAGGTGCTTGATCCCGGCGAATCCGCCCCAGGCGACAATCTTCTCGATCCGGCGCGGATCGTACAGGTACGATTCCACCGAGCTATCGCCGCCCTTCCAATAGGCGACCGAGACATGGCGGGTCACCGGGTGTTCCGGCGCCATGTCGATCATCGTGCGCACGACGGCGGCGGTGGTCAGCGGGTCGTTCGACGGCGTCTTGATGATCGCGTCCGACCGGGTGATGGCGTTGCGGATCACCGTCGTCACCCCCACCACCGGCACATTGCCGGCGATGATATGGACTGCCCGCGCCCCGAAGGCGCGGATCGAGAGGCTGACCTCGGACTGCAAGGTCGCCGGTTGCGCGACCCAGCCCTCCAGATAGTCGATGCCGATCAGCCGCTCCGCCAGGTCGCGCACCACGTCGCGTTCGAAATAGTCGGGGATGTGGTCGTAGTGGTGCTTCAGGATGCTGTCCGACAGTCCGGACGTGGCGCGCGACAGCTCGAACGCCTCCTGCAGATGCCGGTTCTGCGCCGGGTTGAGCCGGGGGCCCAGCTCGGCCAGGAAGTCGAAAATCTCGTCCAGGCTGATCGTATGGAGATCGGCCATGCGCGAGGGGCTGGCGAGCGTCAGCCGGTCCAGATATTTGCTCATATCCGGCGCGCGAAAGCTGACGCCGCCGCGCCGGCCGCCGAATTCGACTGTCGCCTCGTCGATGATCTCGCCGCGCAGGATTAATGGAACGGTGAAGCTGGTCATTGGGTACGCTCCAACAGATAGCTCATCGCATTGTCGTGCGCCTCAGGCGCGCCGGCGCAGTTGATCTTATCGTCGCCGCCCTGCGCCTCGCTGAAGCGCCTTATATTGGCCTCGAGATAAGGCCCGGTCCGGCCGCAGGAACAGGGCTCGTCATAGCCGGCCATCGTCACCTCGTCGCCCGAGACCAGGCCGCCCCAATAGCTGTCGGGCAGCAGGTCCATCAGCGCCAGACGGCCGGTCTGCGTGCCGGTGCGCGGCAGCGGCTGGCCGGTCGCGGGGTCCAGAACATAGGTCACGATCACCGGGGGAAAGTGGAAATGGTCCGCGCTGCACCGCGCGGCCCCGGCCATCAGCTCGCTCATCGAGAAGAACTCGAAATGCCGCTCGAAGCCCAGGAATTCGAAGATCGTCTTTTTGTAATCGGGCGGCAGAACCTTGCCCTTGCTGCCGCCGCCGGTCGTCATGATCGAATTCTTGCCGAACACGCCCTTCATGCCGCGCTTCAGGCCTTCCTCCGCCCATTCGAACAGAATCGGCCAGACCGCGAACAGGAACACGTCCTGGCCCTCGAAGCGTTCGCGCGCGACCTCGAAGAACCGGTCCATATCCTGCGCCCGGCCCTTTTCGCGCGCCGCGAACTCTTCCCGGCGTGCCGCCAGGGATGGCGGGATATTCACCTGGCCCGCCTCGCCCCGCGCCTCGGCGGCGCGGATGCGGCCGGCCAGCGAGACGACGTCGGCGCTGAAATAGGCGTCGGGATAGAGGAACAGCGCGTTATCGTACCCCCCGGCATAATTCACCGCCATCCAATTCATGCCGCGCACGATCGCACTCGCCCCATAGCGATAGGACGGCGTGATCAGCGGCATGTGGTTTTTCAGGATGTCCGGCCCGGAATTGTATCCGGCATAGTCGCGGATGCAGTGCGCGTTGATGGTGGCCGTCATCCGCGTCTGCGTCTTGGTGCGCGGCAGGAACGACAGCTTGCCGGTCGTGCCGAATGTGTGGATCAGGTTGATATCGGTCGCTTTTTCGATCCGCGCGATCCATTCGTCGATCGTGTCAACGCCGTTCAGATCGACACCCGACAGGTCGACAGTGGTCAGCCCGCCCAGCCACTTGGTCAGCCGGTCGAACTGCCCACGCTCCAGGAACGACAACGGATAGGATTTATAGACCGTGTGCGGAAACAACAGCGGCGCGGCATCGTCGATGGAATTGATTTCCGAGATGCCTTGATCCGCCGCCAGCTTGGCCAACGCCGGCAGGGCGGGGCGCAGCGCGGCGAAGCGCTTGCGCAGGCCGGTCAACTGAATGTCCTCGATTTCCGCGTTGGTCAGTTTGAAGGCATCGTCGTAATGCGCATCGACGAAATTCAACGGATCGCGCTTCAGCGCATCGACGAAATCGGACATGAATGTTTCCCCAGCTTCGTTATCTGCCGCCACTATTCCACAGGCGCAAACCCGGCGCATGATGCATTTGCATGAAGGCGGACACTGAAACACTGATCGATGCGATCTATGACGGCATCGTCGAGATGCCGGGCTGGCGTACGTTCCTGGCGCTGGCGTGCCGCGCGTTCGATGCCGAAGCGTCGTCGATTCTGATCGAATCGAGCAGCCTGTGCTACCCCGAACATCTGCGGTTTTTCTCGGCCGGCACGACGCTGGAATTGCGGGATGAGATCGAGCGGGTTTCCTCCGATACGATCTTTCCGGGTGATGAGGGTGTTAACCTATGGCCCCGCTGTGTGTCAGTTTCGGGGAAGACTGCGCCAGGGAATTGCCTTCGCTTTCGGGCTGTGGGGGCGGGACTTTTCGGAAGCGGATCGCGACGGCTGCGAACTTCTGGCGCCGCACTTGGGCCGCGCCATGCGCATCTTCGTGCAATACGCCCAGGCCTATCGCGAGCGCGCGGTCTATCAGACTGTGGTGGAACGGATCGGCGTCGGCGTAGCGCTGGTTGACGCAAATTCCGGCCTGATGACCAGCAACGCCATCGCCGGGGAAATTCTCGCCGGGGCCAACGGCCTCTCGATGGCGCAGGGCAGGCTGACCGCCAAGGCACTCCCGCCGCCGCGACGGCGCTGGCGCAGCAGGTGCGCGCTGCCGCCGAGGCGCAGACCAGCGCGCCGAACGAGCCGGGCCGTCCGCTCGCCATCGAGCGCGGCGATAACCCGTCGCCGCTTACGCTAACCATCTATCCCGGCCCAAGTGTTGAGTATGGCGACGCGCCGCTGCGCCGCTCGGCCATCGTCGTTCTGCGCGACCCCGACCGGCGGGCCAGCGTCTCGGCTGAAGTAGTCGCCCAGCTTTTCGGCCTGACGCCCGCGGAGGCAGCGCTGGCGACCCTATTGGCCCAGGGCTTCGATATCGACGAGGCTGCGGAAACGCTCGGCATCCGTCGCAACACGGCGCGCAGCCAGCTTCAGTCGATCTTCACGAAGACCAACGCCAAGCGGCAGAGCGAGCTAGTACGGCTGATTTTGAGTTCGGTGGCGACGCTGTCGAATTAGCCTCGGTTACTTACTCACGAATACCAGGGCCATTCGACGCCGAGCGCGTGTTTCATCAGCTCGATCCGCGTGCCGTCGGGATCG
The DNA here is from genome assembly GCA_965276835.1 of Alphaproteobacteria bacterium. GTDB lineage: Bacteria > Pseudomonadota > Alphaproteobacteria > BOG-932 > Roseiterribacteraceae > BOG-932. Next base: position 2,478,841 of record OZ255631.1, on the reverse strand, counting down.
GCTAGGAAGATGATGTGTATGGCGTTTTCCGGCGTGGAACGCGTTCCTTCGATAATCGTCCCGCCGAAATGCACCAGCCGATCGGCGGCTTCGTCGATATCGTCAACCGAAAATGACAGATGCGTCAGCCCCAGCTGATTGCGGCTGGCCGACGGCCTGCCGAACGGCGTCGGCGTCCTGAAGGCGAGAAGCTCGATCCTGAGGTCGCCGCTATGCAGGAACTTGGAGATCAGGCGGACGTCGCCAGTCATTTCAGAAATCGGGTAGTTGATCTCGAAGCTCGGCCCGTCTTCGAAGCCGAGCCCGTCGCGGTAGAAATTGAGTGACTTTTCCAGGTCGGACACGCAGATACCAAGGTGGGATTGCTCGAATTTCATCGCTCTACCCCCGCCCGACATATGGCATCTTCGTCGCCATCACCGTCATGAACAGCACGTTCGCCTCGGGCGGCAGCCCGGCCATGTAGAGGACGGCGTCGGCGACGGCCTTCACGTCCATGGTCGGTTCGGCCGCCACCGTGCCGTTGGCTTGTGTCGTGCCGGTGACCATCGCCGCCGCCATCTCCGTCACAGCATTGCCGATATCGATCTGGCCGCAGGCGATGTCGTATTTGCGGCCGTCCAGGGCGGTCGATTTGGTCAGGCCGGTGACGGCGTGCTTGGTCGCGGTATAGGCGATGGAATTCGGGCGCGGCACGTGGGCGGAGATCGAGCCGTTATTGATGATCCGCCCGCCGCGTGGCGTCTGGTCCTTCATGATGCGGAACGCCGCCTGGGTGCACAGGAACACGCCGGTCAGGTTGGTCGAAACCACCTTGTTCCAGGCCTCGAATGACAGGTCCTCCAGCAAGCCCGCCGGCAGTCCCGTCCCGGCATTGTTGAACAGCAGGTCCAACCGTCCGAACCGCTCCTTGGTCTTGGCGAACAGCGCGTTGACGGAGGCCGGGTCGGTGACATCGGTGGGGACGATCAGCGCTCGGTCTGCATGGCCTGCGGCGGTCTGTTCCAGCTCGGCGGCGCGGCGGCCGGCGAGCGCCACAGAATAGCCTGCGCTGAGCAAGGCTTGGCTTGCCGCCCGGCCGATCCCGCTTCCCGCGCCGGTCACGATGGCGATTTTGCCGTTATTGCTCACTGCACGCTCCTCGTCGAACTCTTTGCTATGATGAAGATTAAGAGTTTAGCCACAGATGAACACAGATGTTTTTTCGCTGCGCAGCTTTCGATCGCCGAAGGCGAAAAGACCGGGATTTTATCTGCGTTAATCTGTGTCCATCTGTGGCTAAAAAATTCCCGGACTCCCGCCTTCGCGAGAACGACGGTTTGTAGAGTGGTTGTGAAAGACAAGTAATTTCGTTAAGGCTGCGGATATGACAAACACTCACGGCGATACGGAAAGCGCGTTCCGACTGGACGATAAGGTCTGCCTGGTGACCGGCGGCACGCGCGGCATCGGCGCGGCGATCGCCGAGGATTTCGCCGCCGCCGGTGCGCGCGTGCTGCTTACCGGCCGTGATGGCGCGCAGGCGAAAGCGGTCGCCGACGGGATCGGCCGGGGCGCCACAGGCATTGCCTATGATGCAGGCGCGCCGGGCGCGGGAGCGGTATTGGCCGACTGGCTGACGCGCGAGGTCGGTCGGCTGGACATCCTCGTCAACAATGCCGCCATCCTGAAACCGCACCGGATCGACCGCCTCAACGAAGCGGAGTTCGATATGATCTTCGGCATCAACGTGAAGGCAGCCTTGTTTCTCTGCCAAGCGCTCAAGCCCATGTTGGCGACCGGCGGCAAAGGCGTCATCGTCAACATCACGGCGGCGGGCGGGCATGTGCCGATGGCCGGCATCGGCGCCTATTGCGCCAGCAAGGCGGCGGTCATCAATTTCACGCACACGCTGGCCAAGGAATGGGCGGCGGACGGCATTCGCGTCAACGCGCTGACTCCCGGCACCGTCGCCACCGACATGATCCTGCCCAAGGATGAGGAGCGCCGGGCCAAGTTCGTCGAGGATATCGCGAAGGATAATCTGATGGGACGCATGGCCGACCCGATCGAGATCGCCCGCGCCGCGCGGTTCCTGGCTAGCGGGGCATCGTCCTACATGACCGGCCAGACGCTGATCGTCGATGGCGGGCTACTCGCATGACCCTGCCGCCTGACTATCCGCAGGGCCGAGACATCCTGAAGGGCAAGACCGTGCTGGTCACCGCCTCCGCCGGAACCGGCATCGGCAACGCCACCGCCACGCGTTGTGCGGAGGAGGGCGCGACGGTCATGCTCTCCGACATTCACGAAAAGCGGCTGACGGAATATGCCGACCGGCTGGAGCGCCAGATCGGACGCAAGGTCCATCGCACCCTGTGCAATGTCACCGACGATGCCCAAGTCCGGGCGATGATCGACACGGCGGTCCGCGAAATGGGTCGGCTGGATGTGCTGGTGAACAATGCCGGGCTGGGCGGAACCTACGATCTGGTCGACACCACGGACGACCAGTGGCTGCGCATCATCGACACCAATCTGACCGGCACCTTCCGCTGCCTGCGCGCGGCGCTGCCGGTGATGGCGGCTCAGGGCGGCGGCGTGATCGTCAATATGGGCAGCATCTGCGCCTGGCGGGCGGAGGCGGGGCAGACCGCCTATGCCGCGTCCAAGGCCGGCATCCTGGCGCTGACCCGCTGCGCCGCGATCGAGGCCGCGCCCCAGAACATCCGCATCAACGCGGTGGTGCCCAGCCTGGCTCTGCATCCCTATTTGGAGAAGGTGACGAATCCTGCTCATCTTCAGAATCTGATCCGCACCAACGAGGCCTTCGGCCGCGCCGCCGAGCCATGGGAAGTCGGCAACGCCATCGTCTTCCTGGCATCGGACTATGCGAGCTATATGACCGGCGAGGCACTGTCCGTCAGCTGCCGCCGCGCGTAAGAGGGTGAGATGAGCAAACCGCTTTCCGACGACGCCAAGCGCCTGATCGATGCCCCGAACTTCGCCGCGTTGACCACCCTGATGGAGGACGGCTGGCCGAAGACCGAGCCGGTCTGGGTCGGGCGCGATGGTGACCGCATCGTCATCGCCACCGACCGCAAGTCGATCAAAGCGATCAACATAGAGCGCGATCCGCGCGTGGCGTTGTCGATCACCGACTACGCCAATCCTTACGAGCAGTTGTTGATCCGCGGCCGGATAGTCGAAGCACGGGAGGATAGCGACCTCGCCATGATCGACGCCCTGTCGCGGAAATATCTCGGCGGCCCGTTTCCGCGCCGCAAATGGCCCAGCCGCGTCACCTATTTCATCGAGCCCATCGTTGCGCGCTATTACAAATCGCCGCTCCAGCACACACCACCGAAAGCCTGAAGGATCTCTCCATGCCCGTGACCTGCAAGATCGAAGACAGCATCGCCGAAGTGACGATGAGCAACCCGCCGGTGAACGCCATCACCGTGGGCGACACCTGGAAGATCCACGAAATCTTCAAGGAACTGAGCGACAACAAGGAACTGCGCGCGGTGATCCTGACCGCCGAGGGCAAGGGCTTCAACGCGGGCATCGACATAAAGGAAATGCAGGCCAACAAGGCGGCCGGCGACGAGTGGAAGTTGATGACCAGCTCGGGGGAGGCCTGTTACCACGCCTTCCACGCGATCTATGAAACGCCGGTGCCGGTGATCGCCGCGGTAAACGATTTCTGCATGGGGCTGGGCGTCGGGCTGGTCGGCAGCTGCGATATGATCGTCGCCTCGACCAAGGCGCGTTTCGGCCTGCCGGAGCTGGATAATGGCGCGCTGGGCTGCGCCTCGCATCTGGCCAAGCTGGTATCGCCGATGAAGTTGCGCGAGATGACCCTGACCTGCAAGCCGGCGACGGCGGCGGAACTGCACGCCTGGGGTTCGATCGCCTACCTGACCGAACCCGACGATTTGATGCCCAAGGCGCGCGAACTCGCCAAGATGCTGGCCGCCAAGCCGGCGGCGGCGGTGCGCTTCGCCAAGGCGGCACTGAACCATATCGACGTGTATGAGATGCACGGCAATTACCGGCTGGAGCAGGGTTACACCTATCAGCTGAATATCATGGGTGAGGGGAGCAAGCAGCGGAACGCCTTCGTCGAAGGCACCCGCATCATCACGCGCGGCTGACGTCAGATGCTGCTGGAGGGAAAGGTCGCCTTCGTCACCGGCGGCGCACGCGGCATCGGGGCGGCGACGGCCAAGCTGCTGCACGAAGAGGGCGCCAAGGTCGTCATCGCCGACCGCCGTGCCGACGAGGCCGGGATCGCGGTCGATGTGATGAACGGCGCGCGGCGGGGCTCGGCTTTGTTCGTGTCGCTGGACGTCGCCAGTGAGGCCGAATGGCAGCTGGCAATCGAGACGACCGAACGGACGTTCGGGCCGATCGGCGTGCTGGTCAACAATGCCGGCATCATCCGCGTCGCGCCTCTCGATCAGATGACGGTCGAGAACTTCCGCAAGGTGGTCGACACCAACCTGGTCGGCACGTTCCTCGGCCTCAAATACGGTTCGGAGTCCTTGAAGCGGGCCGGCGGCGGGTCGATCGTCAATTTCTCTTCCGTCCAGGGGATGGAGGGGCGGGAGGGGTTCACTGCCTATTCCGCCTCGAAATTCGGCATTCGCGGCCTGACCAAAAGCGCGGCGATCGAGCTCGGGCCGTTCGGCATCCGCGTCAACGCAATCGTGCCCGGCCCGACCAAGACCAAGATGATTGAGCGTCCCGGCTGGAAGGATGAGGATTACGACGCGATGTACGGCAAATACCCGCTCGCCCGCATGGCGAATGCCGACGAGGTCGCGCGTATGGTGCTGTTCCTGGCGTCGGACCAGTCATCCTTCTGCACCGGTGGCGACTACGTCGTCGACGGCGGGACATTGGCGGGGAAGCCGCGAACCTAGGCGGCTATTGCCGCCTCCTGAAAAACGGATGCTGCAACACCCGGTACGACGCATCCTTAGCCCCGGGCAGGCCGAACTCCGCGTCGCGCGTATCGGGCCGTGACGGATCCCACTGGGTGGGCCCGGCTTCGAGCCAGTCGACGATGATGGTGCGGCGCTGGAACACCCAGCGGCCGTCGATCTTCACGTAATTGTCGAGATAGCGCATGCCGTGGGTCAGGTCTTCCCAGCCGCCCTCGACCTTCAGGCGGGTGTGGCCACTAAGATAGACTTCGCCTTGGGCGGTCGTGGCGCTCGCCAGCACGACCTGATGGTTGTGGATCATGTGGGAGCTGTTTTGGACCCGCCCCATCACGCTTTCCAGCCAGTCAACATAGCCTTCGGCGGTGCCGCTGAAGCCGCCGCCATGGTCGTCCTCCATCGCGTCGGGCGCATAGAGGCTGCGCAGCAGCAGGAAATCCTGGCGATCGACGCCGCGTGAGTAATTGTGGACCAGGTCGCGGATCGCCTCCTTGTCCAGCAAGGCCTGGAGGGTCTGGTCGTCGTAAACCTGCGACGCACTTGTGGAATCCGGCATGATGAAGTTCCCCTGAGTTTGTCGCTTGGTGCGAACATTGGTCTAGATAGCAAACAACCGCCGAAGAGGCTTCGGCGGTTGTGGAGTTCTATGCTGAAAACGTAAGCGCGATCAGCTCTTGAACTGGGCGCTTTCCAGCTTCGACAGCGCCTCTTCGATGCTGTCGGGCTCGCTCGAACCCGCGTCCGCGGCCTTGGCGCCCTTGGCAGGTTTCGCGTCGCTACCGCCACCGCTCAACCGCTCGATCACGCGCTCGGCGAAGATCAACTCGTCGCGTTCTTTGTTGAGAACGGTGATGTGCTGATCGATTTCAGCGATCCGTCTGCGAATGCGACCGTCGTCCGGAGTGCTCATGGCTGGTTGAGGTCCCTAATTTGTAGGCATTTTCGCTAAGGAAGTTACAGTCACCCCCATAGCGAGTCAACGATCAACCCCCAGGCGGATGGTGCTTGGAACGGTGCTTCTGCGGGGTGTTTTGGGGCGGCGCGGCGGTGGCTTTTACCGTCGCCGCGGCCTGCGATGGAGCCACCTGATCGGCCGGTCCGGGACGCTTCATTTTGCCCAGTTTACCCTCGATTTTGGCGATCCATTCCTTCTTGCCGGGCGGCAGTGTACCAGCGGCCTCCAGCTTTTTCAGGATGTCGAGCGCCTGGGTGAAGTTTGCGGTCCGGTCGTCACCCGCTTCGGCCAGATTATAGAGCGCGATCACCAGCCCGGTTTGCCATTCCACATTATGCGCATCGCGCACGGTCAGCCCCTTGGCGATCGTCAGCCCGTCGCGATAGGCGACCAGCGCGTCTTCGCTGTTGCCCATGCCCATCATCAGGGCGCCGATATTGCTGTCGATCATCGCCCGGTTCGCTTGCCAGTCCGGCGTGGCCGGGTCCTTGTCGCCCATGGTCTTGGCGATCGCGAGCGCGTCGCGGTAATTCACCAGCGCGTCTTCCCGGCTGCCCTTCGCCATCAGCAACTGGCCGACCTTGCTGTTGTCCAGCATCAGGTCGCGCTGCCAGCGCACGTTGGCCGCGTCGGCCTTGGCCAAGGCCTGCACGATGGTCAGGGCCTGTCGGTGCGAGTCGATCGATATGTCCAATTGCCCCTGATCGAACTGGACCGATCCGATCCTCAGATACGCCTCTGCCATACCGTGCTGCCACAGGACGTTTGACGCGTCCTTGGACAGCAGGTCGCGCAGGATATCCATGTCCTCGCGGTAGGCGGACAGCGCGCTGTCGAAGTGGTTTTCCCCGGCGAAAATATCGCCGATCCGCTCCTGGTTGGTGGCGACCAGGCGCTGCCAGTCGGTATTGGCCGGTTCCTTCGCAGACAAGGACTTGGCGATCACCAGGCCCTCGCGATACGCGGCCAGCGCGTCGTCCGGTCGGCCGCGCGCCACCAGGACATCGCCGATCTTGTCGTCGATGCGCGACGCCGCATGCTGCCAGCGCGTGTCGCCCGGATATTTCGCGGCCATCGCCTGGGCCAGGGTGAAGGCCTCTTTATAGACCGCCAACGCCTCGTCCAGCTTGTTCTGGGCGGCCAGCACGTCGCCGATGGCGTTCTGCGTCGTCATTATATCGTTCTGCAGGTCGGCATTGTTCGGCGCCTTCGCGGCCAGCGTCTTGCGCGCCGCCAGAGCCTCGCGATAGGCGGCGAGGCCGGGGTCCAGGGCGGCCTGCACGATCTCGACGTCGCCGATTTCCTGTTGGCTCAGCGCCAATGCCTGCCGGCGCCGCATGTCGCTTGGGTCTTTGGCGGCCAAGGCCTTGCGGATCGCCAGACCGTCGCGATAGGCGGCCAGGGCCTCGGCAGGATGGCCCTGCGTCACCAGCGCGTTACCGATCTTCTCGCTGCGCGCCGACAAATCCTGCTGCCATTTGTCGTTGCCCGGCTCCTTTTGGATCAGGGCCTTGGCCGTCGCCAGCGCGTTCTTATAGGCCGCCAGCGCCTCGTCGACGTTACCCTGCGCCATCAGCACATTGCCGCTGCGTTCCTGGCTAGCGGATAACGCGTGCTGCCAGTCGCCGTTGGCCGGATTCTTCTGCGCCTGCGCCGTCGCAATCGTCAGGCCTTCGCGATAGGCCGCGGCGGCCTCGTCCAGATGGCCCTGCGCCATCAACGCGTCGCCCAGCCGGTTGTTGTTTTCGGCCAGGTCTTCCTGGCGCTGCGGATCGTCGGGGTGCTGCGCGACCAGCGCCTTGCTGGCGGCGAGTGCCTCGCGATAGGCCGACAGCGCCTCTTCGACATGGGTCTGCCGGGTGATCAGCATGTCGCCGATCTTCCCGTTGTTGGTGGCGAGGTCGGTCTGCCAGTCGGTGTTGCCCGGATCGCCCTTGGCCAACCCGCGATAGATGTCACGCGCCTGGGTCGCCGCCCTGAGGGCGTCGTCGGTGTTCCCTTGCTTCAGCAGCGTGTCGGTCGAGCTGGACAGGGCTGCGGCATGGTCCGCGCGTTCCTTGGGGTTGGAGGTATCCGCCGCGACGATCGCATCCTGCAATTTCTGCGCCTTGTCCAACAGGGCGGCGCTGTCGGCGTCGGTGCGCCCGCCCGATTGGTTGCGCAGCTTCTGGCTCAGATCGAAAACCAGGCTGCTGGCGGCGTCGGATGCGACGTTGATCTTCTGCTCAGCCGCCTTCTGTTGATGCGTTACGCGCCAGTACTGCCAGCCTGCAATACCCGCCGCCATGATCGCGACTGCGGCCACGCCGGCTAAAATTGGCGGGATTCGGCGGCGCCTGGGCCTTTCCCAAGCATCCTGCTCGCCGGCATACAGATGTCCGTCCTCGCTGGCCGTTCCGGCCGTCTCGTCTTGCGGGGAGGCATATGCCTCGGTCGGGCCGGCTGCGTCACGCGGGTTGAACGGCAGGATTTCGGCTGACCGCGTTTCTTCCGGGATCGGCTTAGGCTCGCCCTCCTCGGCTTCCGGGTCCTCGGTTGCCGTGTCCAAGGCGAAACTGGACCATAGCGGGCCGCCGAAGATGGGCGCCGGCGGCTCGGCTTCGACCGTTTCGGTTGTGGGGATTTCGGGCGCGGGAATTTCGGCGATGTCGTCGAAAGGCCCGGTTTCTTCTGCCGCCGGCGGCTTTGGGAACGCGTCCTTCAGCCATAGGGCGAGGTCTGCCTCTACCGGTTCCGCCTCGTCTGCCTGCGGCGGTTCGGCGGCCTCCAGAGGTTCAGGTTCGGTTGGCGGTTCGGTCGCCGCCTCCGTTTCGGCCTTTTCCGTCCGTTCGGCGACGGTGCCGGCAGGCGTTTCAGGTTCCGGCGCAGCCTCCTTGGCTGCCTCTTCGACAGGGGCCTCGTCGATCGCCCTCGCGCGTTTGTTGCGGCGCTTTCGCTTGGCTGGTTTTTCTTCCGGCTCGGCTGCATCGAAAAGATCGATGGCGGGTTGGGGCTGTGGTTCCTTCTCCGTCGGCTCGGCTTCGACCGGTTCATTGAATTCGGGCGAGGCTGCGTCGGCAACGGGCGGCTCTTCTACAACCTCGGCCCGGTCAGTCTCGAAATTTTCCGCCGGTGGTTCCGTGCCGGCCGGTTGGTCTTCTGCGAATGACGCCTCACGTCCGGCAGTGGGTTCTACTTCGGCAGCCTCAGGCACGGCGTCAGGAATGTCTTCCGCCGGTGGTGCTTCCGGCGGTGATGGCGTTTCCGGTTCGGCGGTCGCGCTGGGTTCGGCAACTGTTTCAGTTTCGACGTCGACCCGGACATCGTCGATAACGAGCGGCTCGTCCGCCGGTGCCTCGACGGCGACTTCGGACTCGACGACCGGGGGCGGAGTCAGATCCTGGCGGGCCAGCCAAGCGTAAAGCTGCTCGCTGAAGATCGCGCCGAAGGTATCGGCCGCGTCGTAATCTTCAAAATCCAGGAACTCGCCGCCCCGAGAACTGAACCAGCCGCGAAACGCGTCCTGACGATTGGGCCAGTCCGCGTCGTCCGCGCCCGGCTCGACATGGCGGAAAACGAAGATGTCCGGCATCTTCGCGTCCGCCGCGCGTCCGCCGATGGCCGACAGCATACCGGCTGCACCGCCGCCGGCGGGTTGGTCGCCGGCCTGGTATCCCGGCGGTGGGTTGGCGCGGAAAATGGCGATCACGGCGTCGCAGTCGGCCGCGCCGGCACTGCCCGGCATTACCGTTGCGAGATCGAGCTCACCCTGGAAACGCGCATTGATCGCCGTCACGGCGCTTTCGATCTGTCGCCGCTCTTCCTCGGCAAAAATCGGCGCGGACAGAAATAGCCGCAGAGGTTGGCCCAACGCGTCAGCCATCGACGGCACCCGTGATGGCGGCCGGATGATTTCGGTCGAATTGAACCGGGGATTTCATGCGTGGGCTCGGAGTTGAAACGCGTCGATCACCTTCGGCATTTTTACTAAAGCTGTCCATGGTCATGGGCTCAGTTGCGGGCCGGTGGCAAAAGGAACTGCCCCATCACAGTTGCGGTCTTACCCAACCGGTCGACCAAGTCATAGGCGGGCAGGCCGCGCCACGATCTCAAAACCGTCGCATAGGCGCCGACCAGGATTTCGGCCAACAGGTCCGAGGGGTAGTCGGTCCGCACGTCTCCGCGCGCGACGCCCCGGTCGGCAACGCGCTTGAAATGCCCGATCATCACCTGATAGCGGTCGTCGTCGGTGCCGATCCCAGCCAGCGATTTTTCGGATTCCGCGATCATCACCAGTTGAAATTCGCGGGAATCGACGATGCTTTGGCCCGATACCGTGAAAAATTCGCGGAGCAATGCCTGCGTCGAGATATCCCGCGCCATCGTCGCGCCCAACTGTTCGTAAAACGCGCCGTCCAATTCGGCCAGGATGGTATCGACCACTGCCGTTTTCGACGGGAAATAATTGAAGAATGTGGCGCGGGCCACATCGGCCAGATCGGCCAGATCCTCTATCGTCGTGCCGGCGACGCCGCGTTCGGTGAACAGCCGCCGCGCGGCATCCAATATCCGTGCACGGGTTCTGAGTTTATTGCGGTCGCGGCGCGAAGCGGGCTGGGCATCCATACGGGCCAGCCTTACGGGATCATCTGAGCCGATACAACATTAAACTGTCGTCTAAAGTTGTACGGGCACGAGACTGTTGACCCGCCCTCAAAGCTGACGGCTTATCCATGGGACGTGACCGGCGATTCAATATGGAGTTGGGTCCATAATTGGATTACTAACCAAAGATCGCGCGAAATTGGGAGTTGGGGAATGTCGTCGAGCTTTTCGCATTTAATGGCGCCGGGCCGCATCGGATCAATGGAACTGAAGAACCGCATCTTCATGACCGCGATGGGCGATAATCTGGCGGAAGAAGACGGCATGTGCGGCGCTCGCACTCGTGCCTATTACGAAGCCCGGGCCAAGGGCGGGGCCGCTCTGCTGACTGTCGGCTCGGTCTCGGTCGGCTATCCGGTCGGCTCCAATTGCCAGTGGCAGGTTGCGTTGTCCGGCGACCGGCACATCCCGTCGATCCGGGGGGTCGCCGATGTGGTGCACAAACATGGTGCGAAGCTGGCGCTGCAGCTGCATTTCGGCGGCCTGGTGGCGATGACCGACATGAAAGAGGGGCGGCCAGTCTGGTGCCCGTCCATCCCGCTGCCGCCCAAACCGGGCGATGTCATGGACGGTTTCCTGCTGGACGAAATCGCAAATGCCGACTTCGCCAACGTGAAGGAGGTCAGCTTCAAGGTGATGACCGCGCAGGACGCCGAACACCTGATCCAGATGTTCGCCGATGCCGCGGCGCGCGCCAAGGAAGCCGGGGCCGACGGCGTCGAGCTGCACGGCGGCCACGGCTATATCTTCTCGTCCTTCATCTCCCCCGCCAGCAACCGCCGCACCGACGAATATGGCGGCCCGCTGGAGAACCGCGCGCGCCTGCTGCTCGATGCGGTCAAGGCCGTGCGCGCCCAGGTCGGGCAGGACTATCCGGTCTGGTGCAAGATCGACGAGGAAGAATTCGGCAAGGAGGGCGGCATCCGGATCGAGGATGCCAAGAAACTGGCGGTCCTGCTGCAGAACGCTGGCGTCGATGCGATCACCGCCTCGTCCTACGCCGATCAGAGCCAGGGCATATACCATTCCGGCTCCAACATTCCGCATAAGCCGGAACTGATGGTGCCGGGCGCCGTCGCAATCAAATCGGTGCTGGATATTCCGGTCATCACGTCGGGCCGGATCGAGCCGGAGGCGGCGAACAAATATATCGGCGAGGGCAAGTTCGACTTCATCGCGATGGGCCGCAAGCTGCTGGCCGATCCCGACCTGCCGAACAAGCTGAAAGCCGGCAAGCCGGAGGACGTGCGGCCCTGCGTCTATTGTTACGCCTGCGTCAGCCAGATCTATTTCAGCAAGGCCGTCAAATGCGCGGTCAATCCGGAGACCTCGTTCGAGCGTGAGCGCGCCATTGCGCCAGACGCTACGCCGAAGAAGATCGTCGTGATCGGCGGCGGACCCGGCGGCATGGAGGCGGCCCGCCGTCTGACCTTGAAGGGCCATAAGGTCACGCTTCTGGAGAAGTCCGACCGGTTGGGCGGCACGGTGCAATTCGCGTCGATCGCCTACGCGCCCAACGAGCGCATCCTCAACTGGCTGAAACGCCAGGTGGAAGAGTTGAAGATCGACGTTCGACTGAAGACGGCGGCGACACCGGAGCTGCTTAAATCGTTGAGGCCCGACGAAATCGTCGTCGCGACCGGGGCGATCCGCACCATGCCGCCGATCCCCGGCAGCGACCGTGACAACGTTTTCAGCGGCGACGATATGCGCAGCCTGGTGCTGGGTGAGAATCTCGACCGGCTGAAGGGCAAGACAAGCTGGACCACCCGCATGGCGGCCAAGGCCGGCTCGCTGACCGGTGTCACCGGCAGCCCCGCGATGATCCGTGAGGCCACCAAGGCCTGGATGCCCCTGGGCGACAAGATCGTCATCATCGGCGGCGAGCTGGTGGGGTTGGAGCTTGCCGAATTCCTGGCCGAACGCGGGCGCAAGGTAACGGTGGTCGATGAAGCGCCGCGGTTGGGCTCCGGTATCTATATCGTCCGCCGCTGGCGCGCGCTTGCCGATGCCCGCGACCTCGGCGTCAGCCTGCTGCCCGGCGTCAGCGACATCGCGATCACCGACAAGGGCGTCACCTATAAGGATGCCGACGGCAAAACGCAGGTCGCGGCGGCCGACAACGTAATCGTAGCAAAGGGTGCCAAGGGCGACCTGTCGCTGGCGGATGCGCTCACCGCCGCCGGCTTCAAGGTCCATACGGTCGGTGACTGCAACGGTGTCGGCTATATCGAGGGCGCCATCGCCTCGGCCGCGGATGTGGCTGTGGCGATCTGACCATTTCCCATAGGGTGGAAAAGCGAAGCGCCTTCCACCAAAATCGTATAGGCGGCCCAAATGGTGGAATGCGCTGCGCATTTCCACTGTACGCTGACTTGAGAGGCACGATTCCATGCTGCGTTCTGTCGTAAGGCTGGCCCTGGCGGCCATTTTTCTGCCCGCCGCCTTTGCCGTCGCCGAACCGTTCAAGATCATCGTGCCGGAGCCGGAGACCCCGTTGGTGCCGAACTCGGTCATCGATCTGGCGGATCGTATGGGCTATTACAAAAAGGCCGGGGTCGAGGTTGAGATCGTGCGCGTCAAGGCGACGCCCGCCGCAATCGCCGCGCTCAGTTCCGGCCAGGGCGACATGGCGAATGTCAGCACGGACGTCGCGCTTCAGTTGGTGGCGCGTGACCAGATCAAGCTGAAGGGCGTGATCTCACCGGATAAGGCGCTGCCCTTCATGATCATCGGCAAGAAGGGGCTGACCAACCCCAAGGATTTGGAAGGCAAGGTGTTCGGCGTCGGTCAGGTCGGCAGCGCCGACTATGCCCAGACGCGGACAGTGTTGGGCAATCTCGGCGTCGATATCGACAAGATCAAATATCTCGCCATCGGTCAGCCGACGGTCAGGGCGCAGTCGCTGCTGGCCGGCCGGATCGACGCCACCACCGTGGGGCTCGGCACCTATCTCACTCTGCCGGGCCATGACGGCCTGGATGTCATTTTGGACTCTGCGGCCTATTACAAAGCCGCGCCGTTCGTGACCAAACTCAGCGTCGTGACAGCAGAAACGGTGCAGAAAAAGCACAAGGAAATTGCCGCCGTGGTCGAGGCTACTTTGGCGGCCTCCCGCGATTTTTCGGCCCACCCGGAATTATGGGTCGACGGTATGGTCAAGGCGCGTCCCGATGTCTCGCGTGCCGAGTTGGAGCAACTGGCCAAAGCCTATGCCGGCCATTGGAGCGTCGATGGCGGGCTCAACGCCGCTGAACTGACCGCGACCACGGATGCGCTCTATAAAAGCGCGGACTTCAAGGATCTACCCCGCAAGGTCGAGCCCAAGGACTGGATCGATACCAGCTTCATCGACGCGGCCCGGAAGAAGCTGGGACCGGCGGCGGGGAAATAGGCCTGCCCGGTGGCTAACGCCGCACCCGCGATAGCCATTCGGAATGTCCGCAAGACTTTCCGGCGCCCGAACGCGCCGCTCGGGGTCGAGGCGTTGCGCGACATTTCGTTCGACATCGCGCCCAATTCCTTTGTCAGCCTGGTCGGTCCCTCGGGCTGCGGCAAGACTACATTGCTCAGGGTGCTGAATGGCTTGATCCAGCCGGATAGCGGCCAGGTCCTGGTCGACGGTCTGCCACCCAAGCCTGGGCCGCATATGGGCTTTGTCTTTCAGTCTTTCCGTTTGATGCCCTGGCGTACCATCCGCGAAAATGTCGCCTTTACGCTGGAAGTGCAGGGCGTCGACGCCAAGGAGCGCGCCGAACGCGCGGACGAATATTTGAACCTCGTCGGTTTGCGCCGTTTTGCCGACGCGCATCCGGCGGAGCTGTCGGGCGGCATGAACCAGAGAGCAGCCTTGGCCCGCGCGCTGGTTGGCCAGCCGCGCTTTCTGCTTATGGACGAGCCCTTCGCCAATTTGGACGCGCAAACCAGCGAATTCATGCAGATCGAACTGGCGAAGATCTGGGAACAGCGGAAGGGCGTCGTGGTGCTGGTGACCCACAGCGTGGATGAGGCGGTATTGCTGTCCGATCGGGTCGTCCTGATGAAACCGAGGCCCGGCGCCGTCGCCGAAATCATCGACGTCGACCTGCCGCATCCGCGATGGTCCTATGACGCCCGCGCCCTGCCGGAATTCGCGGCCTTACGCGGGCACCTGTGGAACAGGATCAAGGACATGGTGCTCAGCGACCCTGAGTCCGAATTTTCCAAGATCACCCCAGCCCTGACGGCAGGTGTCTGAACGATCCGGTGCTCTTTCCTTGCACCGCTAAACTTTGAGCCGTATTTAATCTCCGCCTGATATATGACGGTTTTCCCAAGGGTAGTGCGCATAATGGCAGCCGGCGAGACGGTTCTGGACAAGGAAGAGCAGAAGACGGAAGCCGAAGCGAGCGCATCGGCCTCGCCGGAGACGTCGGAGGTCCAATCCGCCGAGGTGAAGCGCCCGTATCCGCCACCGGCGGAAACGCCGACGCAAAAGGGGCCGAAGGGCATCACCTTCGACTATAATGACGGCTGCCGCGTCATGCTGCCCAAGGGCAAATGGCGCATCCGGCTCAGCGATACGGACACCGGCAACATCCTGTTCCAGACCGAACTGGAGAGCGGTCGCATCAACAGCGCCAAGCGTTACTTCCTGCGCTGCAAGATCGAGGTATGGACCGACGACACCCTGGTTTTCGAGCATAATTACTCCGCCGAGGACCGCGAGATACTGGTCCAATTCCCGATCGGCACCATCGGCGATACGGTCGGCTGGTTCCCCTATGCGGTGCGCTTTCAGGAAGTGCATCAGTGCAAGCTGACGTGCGCGATGGCCTCGTGGCTGATCCCGCTGTTCGCCGACGCCTACCCGCACATCACCTTCGTCGATCATGAAGGGATCAAGGCGGACAGTTATTACGCCACCTATTCGATGGGCCTGTTCTTCGACGACGACGACCACGTGCATCAGCCGAGCGATTTCCGCCTGGTCGGGCTGCACCGCACCGCGGGCTATATCCTGGGTGTCGATCCGACCGAGTTCGCGCCCAAACTGGTGGTCCCGGACGATACGCGGCCTATCCCCGAACCCTATGTCGTGATCGCGGCGCAAAGCTCCACCCAGTGCAAATACTGGAACAACCCCGCCGGCTGGCGCGAAGTGGTCGCGATGTTGAAGGAGGCCGGATACCGCGTGATCTGCGTCGATCAACGGACCGAACACGGCACCGGCATCGTCTGGAATCACATCCCGTACGGCGCGGAAGATGAAACCGGCGACCGGCCGCTGGTCGAACGGGTGCGCTGGATGAAGCACGCCGAATTCTTCGTCGGCCTGTCCAGTGGCCTGTCATGGCTGGCCTGGGCTGCCGGCGTGCCGGTCGTGATGATCAGCGGCTTCACCCATCCGACCAACGAGTTCGACACGCCCTATCGTGTGATCAACTATCACGCCTGTAACAGCTGCTGGAACGACGTGCGCGTGCGCTTCGACCATAAGGATTTCCTATGGTGCCCGCGCCACGCCGGCACACCGCGCCAATTCGAATGCACGCGTCTTATCACTTCGGACGCCGTGACCGCCGCGATCAAGCGGATACCGGGGTTCGGAAACGCGAAGAAAGCCGCCTAACACGATCAAGGGCGAACTGCCTGTGGGGGTACGATGCCACTGCCACCGTCAACAATCGTAACGTCCGACAACCCGATCAGCGGCCAGACATTCGACAGCGATAACAGTGCGATCGTCGAGTCAGGCGGGTTTGCCAGCAACACGACCGTCGGCAGCAACGGCTATATGCTGGTGTCGGGCGGCACGATCGACGGTACGCAGATCATCAGCGGCGGCGGCGTTATCGTCGGCGATCGCGGTGCGCTGGCGACCAACACCTTCATTGCCGGCTCCGGACCGTTCATTCTCAGTCTTGGCGGGGGCGTGCACGACGCCTTCATGATCGTCGGGTCGCAGGGCGTCGCCAGCAACACGTCGCTGGGCGCCGACGGTAAGATGTATGTCATCTCCGGCGGCACTGTCGTCAGCACGACTGTCGAGAGTGGCGGCACGTTGAAGGTCGGTTCCGGCGCCGACGGTGCAGGCGGTGTCGCCAGCCAGACGACGGTCGAGGCGGGCGGCGAGATTCTCGTCTATTCCAGTGGCTCGATCCTTGGCGCGACGGTGACCGGCGGCCAGGTTTTTCTGCTGTCGACAGGCGCGGTCACCAGCGACGTCACGCTGGTCGGGTTTGCGCCCACGCCCGAAACCGAAATCGATGCCACCGAGACTGTCTCCGCGGGCGGAACCGCGATTGCGACGACGGTCAGTTCCGGCGCTCAGCTTATCGTCAGTTCCAGCGGCTATGCCAGCGGAACGCGAGTCCTCGACGGCGCCTGGCAATATGTCAGCGCGGGCGGCAGCGCGACCGCGACCAAGGTTTCATCCGGCGGTGGGCAGGAGGTCTATCCCGGCGGCTTTGCCGAGGGCACCCGTGTCGTCAGCGGCTATCAGATTTTAAAGAATGGCGGCGATGCCGACCACACGAAGATCAGCGCCGGCGGGCAGCAGATTGTTTACGACACCTCGATTGCCAGCAACACGACGCTGACCGGCGGCGGCGAAGAGATCATCTCATATGGCGGCTCCGCGCTTGGCACGATCATCAGCAGCGGCAGCTTCGACCAGGTATCCAGCGGCCACGCGGTCGATACGATGGTCAGGAACGGTGGCTATGAGGCGGTGTATAAGGGTGGCGTCGTTTCCAGCGCCCGGATATCCAGCGGCGGCACCGAATATGTTTATAAGGGCGGCTCCGCCGTCGGCGTGACCGTCCTTGCCGGCGGCGAGCTGGTCTATGCCGGCGGAAAGGTATCTGGCGACACCATCGCGAGCGGCGGCTTCGAGCAGATCGTATCGGGGGTGACAGTCACCGGCCTTTCGGTCGGTAACGGAGTTTCCTTGGTCTTGGATAACGGGGGAATGGTAGGCGGCACCTTCGCGAGTGGTGGGATTCTCGTTAATAAAGGCGGCGCCTTCGTGGGTGTGACTTTCCACTCCGGTGCCACTGAAATAATTCCTTACGGAGCTACGGTTAGTGGAGTCCTCGCGCAATTTGGCGTGACAGTAGTTGTGAGTTCCGGCGCTACGGTGAGCGGCCTCGCCGTCTATAATGGCGGCACAATAGTGTATGCCGGAGGCACAATATCAGGATCGGATTTTATCAACAGTGGAGCCCAGGAGGTCATTGCTGCCGGTGGAGCAGTGAAGGGGCTTAAAGTTGCTAATGGCGTGACTTTAACCCTTCAGTCTGGCGGAACAGCGACCGACGCGGTAATTCTGAGTGGCGGTAAGCTGGTCTATGCCGGCGGCACGGTATCAAACGCCCATCTCAGCGTCGACGCCCAGCTCGCCATCGACGCGGGCGCCAAGGTCAGCGGTTTGACTGTCGGCAAGGGAGTTACGCTGACAGTCTCATCCGGTACGGCAAGCAGCACGACTTTGACGCCCGGGGGAACGATGGCCGTCAGCAGCGGCGGTCATGCCGTTGCAACCAAGATCAGCAAGGGCGGCATCGAAACGATGAGTCGTGGCGGCACCGAAAATGGGGCATCGGTCTCCAGCGGCGGCACCTTGATCGTCTCCTCCGGCGGTACGGCCGCCGCTGTCCAGATTCTAAAAGGCGGGGAGATCGTCTTTGCCGGCGGCGCGGCAAACGGTCTTAAAGTCAGCAGCGGCGGATTGGAACTTATCGCTTCGGGTGCGACGGCAACCAAACTGACCGTCAGTGCCGGCGCAACATTGACCGTCCTGTCGGGGGCAACAGCAAACGGCGTGACCGTCCTTAAAGGCGGCGTGCTTGTCGATTCCGGCGGGACGATCAAGTCCCTGAAGATCAGCAGCGGCGGCGGCATCGGCATCGCCGGCGGCATCAAGGTCAGCGGCCTGGCGATCGGCGCCGGGGCCACTTTGACCGTCTCGTCCGGTGCGACCGCCAGCGGCACCAAGATCAACGGCGGCACCGAGGTTGTCTCATCCGGCGGGACGGTCGCCGGCATAACGGTGTTCGGCAAGAATTCCAGGCTGTCGGTCGCGGCGAAAACCGGGACGAAACTGACCGTTTCTGGGTTCAAGGCGACGGACACGCTGGATCTCACGACATTCAAATTCGGCACGTCCGAGAAATTGACCTATGTCCAGAGCTCCAAAACCAGCGGCACGCTGACCGTCACTGACGGTTCGCTGAAGGCGACGATTACTTTGTTCGGCCAGTATGTTGCGACCGGATTCCATCTTTCAAAAGAGGGCGCCGGCACGGGAATCACTTATTCGGCGTCCGGCGCGTCGACATCCGCAGTGATCGTGGCGCATCACGCCTAGGAACCGAACGCGTTAGGCGTAGGTTGTTCGCTTCATCCGGCCGGCGGTCGATCACGGAGAAGTGAAACATGACGACGACGACAATTTCGTCGGGGCAGACTACCAGCGCGACCGTCATGAGCGGCAATGAGATCGAGGTGCTCTCCGGCGGCGTCGCTGCCAATGCATATGCGCTTAGCGGCGGTAATGTGCTGGTGGAGGGCGGGTCCGCCGACGGTACGATTGTCAGCGGTTCGTTTCTCGTCGGCGGGTTTTATCGCTCATATTCTTATCAAGGCGTGACGTCCGGTGGTACAGCCAGCGGCACGGTGCTGGGGGACGGCGGCGAAGAGAATGTCGATTCTGGCGGCACGACGAACAGCTCGATCGTCAATAGCGGCGGCCAGGAAACCGTGGCGCAAGGTGGAACCGCCAGCGGCACAGTCATAAACCGGCTTGGCCGCGAAGAGGTGCTCAGTCAGGGTTCAGCCGTGGGTACAACCGTCAACCGCGGCGGCCGGCTCGTTCTTTATGCGGGCGGCATAGCCTCGGATGCGAAAATCTTTCAGGGCGGCACGGTCGATTTCGCCGGCGGCGCGGCAACCGGCCTGGTCCTCGGGAGCGGTGGACAGGCGGTGGTCAGGCGCGGCGCGAATGTCAGCGGGCTCGCGGCGCACAACGGCGCAACCCTTGTCGTTTCGTCGGGCGGCCGGGTGATCGATGCGAAAGTTTTCAAAGGCGGCACCATCGATTTTGCCGGCGGGCTGGCGACCGGTCTCAAGATCGCCAGCGGCGCGCGTGAGGCGATCCTCGCGGGCGTGACGCTCAGCGCGCTTTCGGTCAAAAACGGCGTGACTTTGGTCGTTTCATCGGGCGGAACGGCGGACGGTGCGACCATCCTTTCGGGCGGTACGATTGCATTTGCCGGAGGCGCTGCAACGGGCCTGAAGGTCAGCAGCGGCGGCCATGAAACCGTTCTGCGCGGCGCAAAAGTCAGCGGCCTCGTCGCCGCAAAGGGCGTTACTCTGACCGTGTCGTCCGGCGGTACCGCCGCCCGCGCGATCGTGCGCAGCGGCGGCGAGCTCATCTATGCCGGAGGAAGCGCCACCGCGCTGACGGTCAGCCATGGCGGCAGAGAGCTGGTCACCGGCGGCGCCCGTGTTTCCGGACTGCGGGTCAATAGCGGGGTCTCGCTCGTCGTCGCCTCGGGTGGCAGGGCGACCGACACAACGCTAGGCGGCACCGAGACCGTGTCGTCTGGCGGCATCGTCGCGGGCATTACCACATTCGCCGCCCACGGCACGCTGTCGGTTGCGAATCCGAACGTCGCGATCAGCGTACTGGGCTTCAAGGCGACCGATACGATCGACCTTGCGGCATTCAAGTTCGGGGCGTCTGCGAAATTGTCGTTCGCCGAGAACAAGGCCAAAACCCAAGGGGTTCTGACCGTCAAGGACGGGGCGAATACAGCGAAGATCACCCTGTTCGGGCAGTATGTCGCGGCCGGTTTCCACCTGTCCAAAGACGGCGCCGGCACGGCGATCACTTATTCCACTTCTGCGCACAGCACGCCGACGGTGGTGGCGGGAAGCCACTCATAGGGTACCGCAACTGAATTTTCCCATTCGGCCGCGATTTCTATATAATATCCTCCATCGAGCGGCGCTGCGAATACTGGGCACGCCGCGATTGGGAACCTGTGGCACTTGGCCGAGACTGAACTGACTGAAAACGCCATCGGCGCGCTGATCTTCGCGGCGGCGGCGCTGGGTATGCCGCTGGACCGGCAGGAGCTGCTGCGCAAATACGCGGCGGGGCCGGGCCTGTTCGGCGCCAATGAGATTCTGCGCTCGGCGCGCGGCGCCGGCCTGAAGGCGCGGCTGGTGAGTGTGCCGCGCGATCGGCTGCCCCGCACCACCATGCCCGCGCTGGCGCTGCTCAACGATGGCCGTTTCTGGGTCATCGGGCTGGCGTCCGACGACAAGATACTGATCCAGGATCCGGCGATGCCGCGGCCGCAGCAACTGTCGCGCGACGAGTTCGACGCTCTGTGGTCCGGCCGTCTGATCATGCTGGCCCGCCGCGCCACCTTGGACGGCGCGTTGCGCAATTTCGACATTCGCTGGTTCCTCGCCGCCATGCACCGCTATCGCAAGGCGCTGGGCGAAGTTCTGGTCGCGTCCTTCTTCATTCAGTTGATCGGCCTGGCCTCGCCTTTGTTCTTCCAGGTCGTGGTCGACAAGGTTCTGGTTCATCGCGGCCTGTCCACCCTGGACGTGCTGATGGTCGGGCTGGCGATCATCTCGATCTTCGAAGTCGTGCTGGGCGCGCTTCGAACCTATCTGTTCAGCCATACCACCAACCGGATCGACGTCGAGCTGGGCGCCCGGGTATTCGACCATCTGATGGCGCTGCCCATCGGCTATTTCGCCAACCGCCGCGTCGGCGACAGTGTGGCGCGGGTGCGGGAGCTTGAGACGATCCGCACCTTCATCACCGGCTCGTCGCTGACGCTGACCATCGACCTGTTCTTCACCGTCGTCTTCCTGGCGGTGATGTTCATGTACAGCGCGATGCTGACCTGGATCGTCATCGCTTCGCTGCCGCTCTATGTGGCGGTCAGCCTGATCGCGACGCCGGTTTTCCGCACCCGGTTGGACGAGAAGTTCGCGCGGGGCGCGGAAAACCAATCCTTCCTGGTCGAATCGATCTCCGGCGCCGAGACGCTGAAGGCGATGGCGGTCGAACCGCAGATGCAGCGCCGGTGGGAGGAACAGCTTGCCGCCTATATCCGGGCCAGCTTCAATGTCCAGAATCTGGGCAACATCGCCAGCCAGATCGTGCAGTTCGTTAATAAGGGCACCATCGTGCTCACGCTGTTTTTCGGGGCCAAGGCGGTGATCAGCGGCAGCCTGACGGTGGGTGAACTGGTCGCCTTCAACATGCTGGCCGCGCGTGTCGCCGCGCCGGTGCTGCGCATCGCCCAGATCTGGCAGGATTTCCAGCAGACCCGCATTTCGGTCGACCGGCTGGGCGACATCCTGAACACGCCGCGCGAACTGGCGCAGCGCAGCGGCACCTCGCTGCCGGCGATCAATGGCGCGATCCGGTTCGAACATGTAACCTTCCGTTACCGCCTGGACGCGCAGCCGGTCCTGTCCGACGTGACGCTGGACTTTCCGGCGGGCCAGATGATCGGCGTCGTCGGCCAGTCCGGCTCCGGCAAGTCGACCCTGGCCAAGCTGATCCAGCGCCTCTACATGCCCGAGGCGGGCCGCGTCTTCGTCGATGGCGTCGACCTCGCAATGGTCGACACCGCCTGGCTTCGCAGGCAGATCGGCGTGGTGCTGCAGGAAAGCGTGCTGTTCAACCGCACGGTGCGCGAGAACATCGCGCTGGCCGATCCGGGCGCGACGATGGAGCGTGTGATCACGGCGGCGCAGATGGCCGGTGCGCACGAGTTCATCCTGGAACTGCCGCAGGGTTACGACACGCAGATCGGCGAGCGCGGCTCGTCGCTATCGGGCGGGCAGCGGCAGCGCGTGGCGATTGCCCGGGCGCTGATGACCGATCCGCGCATCCTGATCTTCGACGAGGCGACCAGCGCGCTGGATTATGAGAGCGAGCGCATCATCCAGGACAATATGCGGCTGATGGCGCAGGGTCGGACGGTGATTATCATCGCCCACCGCCTGTCCACCATCCGCCGCGCCGACCGCATCATCACGATCGAGCGCGGACGCGTTGTCGAGGACGGCACGCATGACGAGTTGATCCGCCAGAGCGGCCGCTATGCGCAGCTGCACCGCCTGCAGGCCGGAATCACCGATGTCATCTGAGATGGGCAAGCTGCTGCGGTTCCCGCGGCCCACCGCCGCTGAAAAGCGCAGCGCGGCGGAGCTTGAATTCCTGCCGGCGGCCCTGGAACTGATTGAAACGCCGGCATCGCCTTTGGGCCGCATCACCGTGTGGACATTGATCGCGCTGGTCGTGGTGGCGGTGATCTGGACCATCGTCGGCAAGGTCGACATCATCGCGACCGCGCCGGGCCGTATCATCCCGTCGGGCCAAGTCAAACTGATCCAGCCATTCGAGATCGGCGTGGTCAAGGCGATCCATGTGAAGGATGGCGACCATGTGAAGGCCGACGATCTGCTGATCGAACTGGATCCGACAACCAACGCGGCGGATGTCGATCGCGTTTCGCACGACCTGATGCAGGCTGAACTGGATGCCGCGCGGCTGACGGCGGCGCTGACCGGTGATGCCGACAGTTTCGTGGCGCCGGATGGCGCCGACCCGGCGATGGTCGAGGCCTCGCGGCACGAGCTGGCGGCCGCGATTTTGCAGCACCGGGCAAAGATCGCGGGGCTGGATCGCCAGATCGCGGCAAAGCAGGCGGAGCGCGACCAAGCCAAGGCCACGATCGTAAAGGTCGAGGCCTCGCTGCCGATCGTGCAGAAACGCGTCGATATCTACCAAAAGCTGGCGGCCAACGAATATTCGTCGAAAGTTGCCGCGCTGGAGGCCGAGCAGCAACTGGTCGAGGCCAAGGACAACCGCGCCGTCGCCCAGCATGAACTTGAGGGCGCGGAGGCGAACATCGCCGCCTTGCAGCAGGAAAAGCAGGGGACCGAGGCGGAGTTCCGGGCACAGACGATGGACGACCTGTCCAAAGCCAAGCAGAAGGCGGCCGAGGACACACAAGAGAAGATCAAGGCCGAGCAGCGGACCGACCTGCAGTCCCTGCGCGCGCCGGTGGCGGGCACGGTGGAACAGTTGTCCGTCCACACCGTCGGTGGCGTCGTGACCCCGGCGCAGACCCTGCTGGTCGTCGTGCCGGAAGGAACGGGGCTGGAGATCGAGGCGATGCTGCCCAATCGCGATGTCGGCTTCGTCCATGCCGGACAGCCGGCCGAGGTGAAGGTGGAGGCGTTCAACTACACGCGCTATGGCCTGATGCACGGCACGGTTAAAACCATCAGCCGCGACGCGGTGCAGAGCGGCGGTCGCAAGGATCCGCATAAGCCGGCCGGCGACAGCGGCGACGACTCCGATGACGCCGACAACCCGCAGGGCAGCTCATCCTATGTCGCCCGCGTCGCCCTGTCGGCCACGGCCTTCGATACCGAAGAGGGCCTATTGCCGCTCGAACCCGGCATGAGCGTGACCGCCGAGATCAAGACCGGCCGGCGCCGCGTGATCGAATATCTGCTGTCCCCGCTGTTGCGCTATAAGCACGAGGGGTTGAGGGAGCGGTGAGCACAATCACCAAACAACATTGGTCGCATGCCTGCGGCGCTTTAAAGCGCCGTGCATTGCGTCGGCGAACCCAGTACATCGCGCTTGCTCTCATTTCGATTTTAGCTTTTCACGATTTGGTACATCCCGAGCTTGCTCTTGCCGAGAGCCAATTCCGATACGATCCCGCGCAGTGCAAAACGGATTCGAAAGATCGCCTATACATCGCGCTTGGACGAACTGTCATTGCCGTTCCGGTTGGCGGAGACACAATGATCGACCTCGTGCGCCCCAACGATCATATTCCGCCGCCCGATCCAGAAGAAAAGCCAGGTTGCCTGGACAATCCGGCTCAAATGTACAGCTATTCCTTTCTTTATCAGATGCAGGCGATCAAGGAAGAAAAGAGCGGAAGCGTTCCAGCGTCGCGCCCAACCCCTGACTTGCTTCAACTCATCGCTCAAAAGGCACCATCCCCAGGCGACAAGTTCGAAGTTGAATTTGCGGAACAAGAAGCGGGCAGCCGCTGCACATCATCCAGCGCGGCAATAATCGGGGGCCGATCTTCTTTGCCGATGACGATTACGGGCGATATCGGGAATGGCTTCGCGCCGCGGCGGCGGAACACGGATTGGCGGTCCACGCCTATGTGCTGATGACCAACCATATGCACCTGTTGGCGACGCCGTCGCGTCCGGACAGCGTGCCGCGCACGCTGCAATCGCTGGGGCGGCGCTATGTGCGCCACATCAATACAACCTATCGCCGGACGGGGACGCTGTGGGAGGGCCGTTATCGGGCCACCGCGATTGACAGCGACCGTTACCTGATCGCCTGTTGCCGCTATATCGAGCTTAATCCCGTGCGCGCGCATATGGTGGCCGCACCCGGAGATTATCGCTGGTCGAGCCATCATGCCCTGGCGCGCGGAGCGAACGACCCGCTGGTCACCCCGCACCTGCTCTATGACTGCCTCGGCGCCGATCCCGAGCGCCGGCAGGCCGCCTATCGGGAGCTGTTCGCGTCCGCGCTCGATACCGAATTCATCGAAGATTTGCGCCGGGCGACGCAAGGCGGATGGGCCTTGGGCGACGCCGGTTTCAAACGCCGAATCGCCCAGGCGCTCGGCCGGCGCGTCGAGCAGCTGCCAAAGGGCCGACCGCGAAAAACGCGCGATGACGCCGCGCAGGAAAGTCTACTCTGACCCCAGTTTCTTCTATGACCCCAATTTCTTCTATGCGTAACCGGTCGGAGCTTTGTTTTAAGCTCTTGGAGCTTCGAGAAATAATGAATAAGACTGCAATGAGGTTGCGATTTCTGTTCATGTTCCTAAGTATCGCAATGGCGATATGTTTTATTTTTACCTTATTACAAAACGCACGTGCCGATCAGTCTGGTCAAGTATTCCGCGGTTGCCCCGATTGTCCCCAGATGGTCGTCATACCCCCTGGTAGCTTTCTGATGGGTTCTTCGGAATCTGACAGTTCGCGAGATATTGCCGCCGTAACAGGCTTGTATCGCGAATTTGCGAAAAGGGCGGCCGAGGGTGCTTCTCGTGCCGAATATCCGCAGCATACGGTCACTATCGGCAGAAAATTTGCGCTTGGAAAGTATCCGGTAACCTGGGGTGAGTTTCAGGCGTTTATTCATGAAACCGGCTATGTCGCCGATGGGCCGTGCACAGTATCTATTAATCATCATTACTTTCAATCTTCAGATGCTAGCTGGGGCAGCCCGGGATACGTGCAATCAGATCAGTCCCCCGTAGTCTGTGTAAGTTGGAATGACGCAAAAGCATACATAACTTGGTTAAACAAAAAGGTAGCTCAAGCGAATAAGCCTAATAGGGCAGTGTATCGACTACCGACTGAAGCTGAGTGGGAATACGCAGCGCGAGCTCGCACCATCACGGCGCGCTGGTGGGGCGACGAGATTGGCTCTAACAAGGCGGTCTGCACCGGCTGTGGAAGCCGTTGGGATGAGATGCAGGCCGCTCCAGTTGGCTCATTCGCTCCCAACGCGTTCGGACTTTATGACATGATCGGCAACGTGTCCCAGTGGACCGAGGATTGTCAAAGCGCGGACTACGGTGGGGCGCCGAATGACGGAAGCGCGTGGCTTCGCGATCGCTGCATCCAGCGGACTGCACGCGGCGGTGGGTGGACTAGCGATTCTTGGGCAGTGCGCTCAGCGTATCGCACGCATTTTGCACTAACCCGACGTCTAAGCAGCCTCGGATTTCGTCTGGCGGCGGACTTCAATGCGATTCCTGCCGAGTGATCGTCAATATACGGGGAAATGGGGTTGCGGGGAAATGGGGTCAGAGTGGATTTTCTAGACATAATTCGCCGGTTTCAAACGCCGAATAGCCCAGGCGCCCGGCCGGCGCGTCGAGCAGCTGCCAAAAGGCCGACCGCGAAAAACGCGCGATGACGCGGCGCAGGAAAGTCTACTCTGACCCCAATTTCACAATTTCACCCTCACCAATTTCACGCTTTGCTAACCCGACCTACGGCTTTGGCACTCACGAAAAGTAGGGCGGACTGGCGAAGCGTATTCCGCCGAAGTGCTGAAAACCCCTTATCTGTGGCTGCTTGCGAACTCTAAATGGGCAGACGCGGACTGGTCATGAAGCGGGGATATCGCCGCCGCATGATCCCGTATCGCATGCAAGCCCAGGGCGACATACTGGCTGAACAGGGCCACGTCGGCCCCGGCCACCCCTGCCTTGGGCGGATTATTGGTGATCGTGGTGGTGCCGGTGAATGACCCGGTGGAGTCCTTCGCGAAGAGCGTGACAGTCGTCGTGACGGGCGACGTTGGCGCGCTTGTGGGTTTGAACACCAACCCTTTCAGGGCGAAGGTCACCGTCGCCGCGCTTCCGTGGACCAGGAAAACCCCGGTTCTCTTATTATAGACGCCGCCCTCGCTGGCCTCGAGGGTACCGTTCTTGGGATCGGACAAGGTGACCTTGACGGTATCGTCCGATGCCCCCGGCACGAAGTCATGGACATTGACGTTGCGAAACAGCGACAGCTTGTTCGTGCCGTTTGTTGTTAGGTTTTTCCGTACGCCGGTGACCGTCACGGGGTTGACCGCGACCACGCTTGTCGTGCTGTCGCTCAGCGATGCGCCTTGGCTGTCGGTCACGGTGACCTTGAAGCCTGTCCTCACCTGACTTGTCGGCGAACTCAGCTTGTGCGGCTTGAAGATCAAACCGTCCAGCGCGCTGTTGACCGTGGCCTCGCTCCCGCTGATCGTATAAATGCCCTTCGCCGGCTTGTAGGTGCCGCCCGCCAGGTTGGTCAGCGTGCCGTTGTGCGCGTTCGAGAGCGTCACCGTCGCGGTTACCGTGGCATTGTTGAGGTCGGTGATCACCAGGTTCTTGAACGGCGTCATTTTCCCGCCAGCCAACTGATTCGCGGCGCCGCCGGTGATCGACAAAGGCGGCGTGGTCAGCGTGGACGAGCCTTTAAGCGCTCCGGAAATCAATACGTCACCAGCAAAATCGCTGAAGGGAAGGCCCAGCTTTTCTGAAACGGCCGCCTTCCCGTTACTGAACCCGCCGCTCAAATTCAGAGTGAAATAGAGACCGTCGAAACTCAGCCCGCTATTTTGCGAAAACTGGAATTTCCCTTTGCGCATGTTGAAATCCGGCGTCGTGAATACGAGCGGAGCGCTTGAGCGTTTTGTTGTTCCGTCGGATTGCTTTACCGTCAGGGTAACAACGCCGCTGAAATGCTCGTACCCGATTCCGGTGCCGGCGCCGTTTACGATCATGGTCAGTGAATCGCTCATGGTTCCCGACCATGTGCCGTGGGCGCCGTTCGAGCCCGAGGCTGTGCCGGTCATCGTCATTGTACCGGTGTAAACCCGTGTGACCTCGGACGCCCTTGAGGAAGCAACGTGCGAGACGGCGCCCTTCGACGTGACTCCCTTTGCCGCCGGATCGCTCGCCAAGACGGCATGCCGGTTCGGGTTCGCGTGTGTCGCTTCCGGTGCAAATCCGCTAACGATGCGCTGGAGGGAACTCACGGCGCTTGCTGCTGGAATTCGTTTCGAAGTCAGCGCGTCAACAATCAGGCCCTGCATAATTTATTCTATCCCAGGTCACTAAGCACGGTTTTCCGGATGGTTCGCTTATCCGTTTAGTGAGTGAGATATAACGTACGCATCGCAAATGCGTAAGTGGATTCTTATTCCAGCTTTAATAGCGGGATCCGGTTGAAACATAGGGCGGCATAGCGAGGCCTATTCCGCCCTCGCGCAACGCGCGGCTATCGTCTGCTGCGCCGAATGCCGGGTTACGCTACGCTAACCCGCCCTACATCGATCTAAACCGTCAGCCCGTACAGCTTCGCGGTGTTGTCGTGCACGATCATCTTGATGTGTTCGTCCGACATATCCTTGGTCAGGCGGCGCAGGACGTCCGACGAATAGGGCCAGATCGCGTCGCCGTGCGGGAAGTCGTTGGCCCACAGAACCCGGTCCATCGGCAGGATGTGGGTCATCTGGCCGACCGGGTAATCGTCCTGCATCGTCACATAGACATTGCGGCGGAAATAGGCGCTCGGCTCCTCCGGCAGGGTCACGTTCTCCATGTAGAAATAGCGGTGATAGGAGTTGTCCATCCGCGTCAGGAAATGCGGCACCCAGCTGGCGTCGCTTTCCACCGCCACGATCTGCAGCTTCGGGTTGCGCTGAAACACGCCGCCGAAGATGAAGAGCGAGATCACGTCCTGGTTGCCGCGCACGAAGCGGTGATGGCCGCAGATATGCGGGCCGCGCGGCTTGGCCCGCGCCTCGATCATTTCCTTGCGGCTGGACAGGATGTGAAAATTGACCGGCAGATTATACTGCACGCAGGCCGCCCAGAATTCGTCATACATCGGGTGGTCGTAATCCTCGACCATCGGCTCGCCCGGCAGCATCACAGCCTTGAAGCCGGCCTTGTGCGCCTCCTCCAGCTCCTTCAGCCCGTCCGCGATCGTCCGCATCGAAATCTGCGCCACGCCGATCAGCCGGTCGGGATCCTTGCTGCAATAGTCGACCATCCAGCGGTTATAGGCATCCAGGCAGGCCTTGGCGTAGTCGATGTCCGGATGGCCGTGCAGGAACATGCCGACGGTCGGGAAGATGACTTCGGCGGTCACACCGTCCTGATCCTGCACGTCCAGGCGCGTGGCGGAATCGAAGGCTGCGGGGTTCACATCCTCCCAGGCCACCTTCTTGCCCAGTTCCTGCAGCGGCCGGCCGGCGCCGACAGACCGGCCGTATCCCATCGGGAAGAGCCCATCGATCATCAGGGCCGCGCCCAATTCCGGCGTGGTCAGTTCGTAGGGGATACGGTCGCGGAATTTCGGGTCGATATCCAGGAACGCGCTCTGGCGTTCGACAACGTGGGAGTCGGCGGAAATCAAACTTTTCGGCAACATGGCGCTTCCCCTGAACGGCTTATCTCTATGCCCCTACCCTGTGTTCGCGCGCGCCGGGAGTCAATCCCGGGAAAACGGTCGCGTACCGTACGACGTCAGGGCTTCCAGCTGAATCGGGGATACATCCAGCCTAATTCCTTCAGCACCATGTCACTCATGTCGGGCGTCAGAGTCGATGGCCAGTCGCCGACGGCGCCGTTCCGGAAGAACTCGCCGTTCTGCACGGCGCCCTTCGGGCGGCCCGCCGTTTGCGCGGTGAAGGCAGTTTTGCCCAGTGCGTTTTCAACCACGCAATCCGTGTTCGAGACGCCAAGGAACTTAAACAGATTCTTGACGATCGGCGCCGGGTCGGCGTTCAGGCTTTCATAGGTCAGCTGGAAATAGCTGTCCGGGTGTTTTTCGCCGAAGGCCAACATCTGCCGCGCGCCGTCGTTGAGCGAGGGCAGGGCGGTGCGGATGAATTCCGTCTTGATCGCGACGCCGTCGTCGGACGCGGCCGGTTTGCGGAAGAAATGCCAGGCGGAGGTCAGTACGTCGCGCGGATCGCGGGCGATGCCGACGAATTTCGCTTTGGGGAACAGTTCGATCAGCTTGGCGAAATGGAACACGTTTTCCGGGGTTTTTTCGCCCACCGCCTTAAAGCTTTTGCCGCCGGTCTGCTGATGCAGGGCCAGCAGGATACCGGTTGCCGCCATAAACTCGACATCGTCGGCAAGCGGGATGGGATAGCCGCCGGTGTGCTTGAATATCTGCTTGTTCTTGCCATCGATGACCTTGGCCCGTTCGACCATTATCTTCTGCATCGGCACGGCCAGATGGTTCAGAAATAGTCCTTCGCCCCGGCAACACATGTCGGGGTGGCTGTCGCATATCTGCTGCAGCCAGGTCGTGCCGGATCGCGGGGCGCCGCCGATGAAGAAAAGCTGCGTCTCCGACAGGCGCGCGATTTCGGTCTGACGTTCGGCCCAGCTCTTCAATTCGGTCCCGCAACTGTTGAGGACCAGCCCAACGGCAGTCCGGCGCGCAGTATGCACGCGCCGTTGGCGGCTGCAATTCTCGGATAACCGGGCTAAACGAAAGGCTTGTCGGGCCGCATGAAGAAGGACAGGCCGGCGCCCAGCACCAGCAGGCCGATCGAACCGACGAAGGGGATCGCCCAGCTGCCGGTCAGATCAAGCAATCCGCCGAACACCAGCGGCGACACGATGCCGGCCAGGCCGAAGCCGAAATTCATCAGCCCGCTGGCGGAGGCGGCATAGTTCGGCGCGATATCCATCGGCACGGCCCAGATCGGCGCAACGATCAGTTCGGAAAAGAAACATGCCAGCGACAGGCAGATAGCAACGGTGGTCAGGTCATGGGTCAGCACGACCGGCACCAGGAACACGAAGGCACCCAGCATGCCGACGACGATCAGGTTGCGCCGCGCCGCCTGCAGTCTGCCGGTTCGCTTATAGATGCGGTCGCTGATGAAGCCCCCGACCGTATCGCCGACCACGCCGGCCAACAGGACGCCCGACGAAAACAGGGCCGAATGCTTGAGGTCCAGGTGAAAGCTTTTGAAGAAGAAGGACGGCAGCCAGGTCAGGAACACCCACAGGGTCCAGCCATAGCAAAAATCGACCGCGGTCACCGGCAGCATGCGCCTGGCGAGCCTCAGCCACGGCACAGGCGCGGCTGCACTGGACGTATCTTTGATAACCGAAGCCGGCTGCCGACGAATGGCGAACAGCCAGATCGCCACCCAAACCAGGCTTGCCAGCCCGAACATCAGGAACGATCCGCGCCAGGAAAAATATCCCAGCGACATCGCCACCAGTGGCGGGGTCAGCGCGTTGCCCAGCCTGGAGGCGGCGTGCGTGATGCCCTGGCCGAAACCCCAACGCGACGCCGGCATCCACAAAGCCATTGCGCGAGTCGCCGCAGGGAAGGCAGACCCCTCGCCGAAGCCGAGTGCCACGCGGATCGCGATCAGCGAGCCTAAACCGCCGACCAACCCGGTCAGTGCGGTTGCCACGCCGACAAGGATGCCGCAGGCGACCAGCGTACGGCGCGGGCCGAACCTGTCGCCGATCCAGCCACCGACCAACTGAAACAGTGCATAGGGATAGGCGAATGCCGAGACGGCAAGGCCGAACTGGGTGTTGCTCAGTCCCAGGTCGGCGGTCATGTTCGGCGCGACCGTCGCGATGTTTACCCGGTCGATATAGAAAACCAGATACATCAGGCACAGCGCTATCAGCACGCGGTCGGCATAACCGATCAGGCCGCGCGCCGGTGTTTCGACGTCTTTCTGGATGATGTCGGTACTCATGCTCTTGGCGCCAGGCTGCTCTTGATCTGGGTGCGGTGCATGACGCGGCGCGCAGCCGGGTCGAAGGCGTCACGCCGATGCATGGTGCAGCGATTGTCCCACAGCACCAGGTCGCCGACCTGCCAGGCGTTGCGCCAGGTGAATTCCGGGTCGTCGGTATAGGCCCATAATTCATCGAGCAACGCCTCGGAGGCGTGCAGCTCCAGCCCCTCGATATAGGCATTGCGCCGGCGGCCGAGATACAGCATGTGCCGGCCGGTTTCCGGATGTGTGCAGACTAGCGGATGGTAGGAGCCGGGCGACAGGCGCGGGTCGTCGCTGGGCGTCACGCCCTGGCGAACGTAGCCGCCGCTGTTATAGGTGCCGTCATGCTTGATCCTGAAGCCGGCAATGCCCTGTTTCAGCCGATCGGGCAGGGCGTCGTAGACGGCGTACATATTGATGAATTCGGTATCCCCGCCGGCGGGGGGGATCTCCAGCGCGTAGAGCATGCTCGCCTTGGGCGGGCGCGGCAGATAGGACATATCGGTGTGCCACACGGCCTCACCCGCGCCCAGGCTGCCGATCGGCTCACCGTCCTTCAACACATTTGACACGACATAGAGTTCCGGCAGGCCGTCGACGAAACGGCGCCCGGTTTCCTGAACCGGCGCCAGGTCCAGATCGCCGAACCGGCGGCTGAAGGCGATCAGCTCGGCATCGCTCAGATGCTGCCCGCGGAATAGCAGGACCAGATTGTCCAGCCATGCCTGGTAAACCCTGCCGAACGCCGCGTCGTCCAGCATGCGCAAGTCGATATCGCTGATTTCCGCGCCAAGGCCGCCGACAGTTTGCAGGAGTTTCATAAGCCTAGCACCGAGGCAAATTTTTAATAACAATCTATATTTGTATTTGCAATATATATTACAATTGACTGTGCGTCAAATATATCATAGTCAGATTGTCAGTGTATTATAAGGCCGCGCGCACTGGGTTGCCGGCCGCCTTTATGGGTAACGCATGACCGAAAGCGCAGTTCCGTTCCGATCCGGCGCGGCTTCGAAGGGCGACGATCTGGGCATCGCCGTCGGCGAGAACCTGCGGCGGATGCGGACGCGCCGGAATCTGTCGCTGGACGGGCTGGCGAAACTGTCGGGCGTCAGCCGCGCCATGCTGAACCAGATCGAACTGGGCCGCAGCGCGCCGACGATCAATCTGGTTTTCAAGATCGCACGCGCTTTCGAGGTGCCGTTTTCCGCCTTTCTGACCGTCGCCGAACCGCAAAGCTCCAAGGTGATGCGGGCAGGGGAGTCCAAAGTGCTGAAATCGGCATCGGGCGCGTTCAGCACTCGTGCGCTGTTTCCGCTGGAGCCCAATCGCAAGGTCGAATTTTATGAATTGCGCCTGGCGGCTGGCGGCATTGAAACCGCCGACGCTCATGCGCCGGGCACCACAGAGAATCTGGTGATCGTCGAAGGTGCGCTGGAGGTTGAGATCGGCCACGAGACGCGCGCGTTGGCGGTCGGCGACGCCATCCTGTTCGAGGCGGACCGGCCGCATGTCTATCGCAACCCATCAAAGAATTCGGCACTGGCCTATCTGGTGATGACCTATGCAGGCAACCGGCGTTAAATTCCGGCGGCGTGATATGGCTGGGTCGCTGTTTTGCCGGGTTTGGGTTTCGGGCGAGCGCTCAGCATACCCAAATGCACGGCCAGGAATTCGCACTGCCGGCGGATGTCGGGCACGGCTGTCATCTCCCAGAACGCGCCTTTGGTGGCGGGGCCGACCGCGAACAGCCTGCCCGATATCGCGCCGCGATCGTTCCTGACCGCGCAGTTCGACGTCACGTCGATCCCCAGATTCAGCGGATCGGGCCGGATCATGCCCTTCGCCAGCAGGTTTTTGACCAGGGGATCGGAGATTCGGGAATAGTCGGCCCCCGGTCCCGCGCAGTTGACCACGCGCGCCACGCTCAATGTCCGCATCTCATCCTTGGCGCGGACGCGATATGTAATCTTCACGCGGTCGCCCGCGATGTCATAGGCGCGGATTCGGCCTGCATGAACCTGCAATTGCCCACGGGCTTTGGCGTCGTCGATCCGGTCGGCAACCGCTTCGGCCATCCGGTGGCGGTGGATTTCCCACCACGGGCGCAGATGGCGCAGGAATCGGGCTTTGTCGGCCTGCGACAAGGATTCCCAGACGTCCAGCGTGAATGGCCGCAACTGGTCGATGACCGGCCGCCAGCCGGCGCCCTCGGCGGCGGCTTGCGCGCTTTCGCTGCGCAGGAAACGTGTCAGCTCGACCAGCGATGTCGGCACGCCCTCAAGCTGTGTCGCCGCCGCCTTCGACGGGACATGCCGGTGCGGCAGCAAGCCCCTGCGCGATAAAGCATAGATCGGGCCAGTATGGCCCTGGTCCAGCAACGTGATCAGGGCGTCCGCCATTGTCAGCCCGGTGCCGATCAGCATCACCGGGCTTTCCGGCTCCAGATCCGCGAAGGTTTCGGCGCCCCACGGGTCGGCGCGATAGAGGTCGCTGTCATAAAAAGCCGGGTCGGCGACATGCGGCGGTTCCGGCGGGAAATTGCCCACCGCCAGCACGCCGATATCGACTGCGACCTGGCGTCCGCGATCCAGCCCCAGGGTCAGCGAATCGCCGTTGTTGGTAACGGCGCGGACATCGCCGCGGACAAGTTCAAGCCGGTCGCCTGTGTCTTTCAGTTCCTGATTTAGCAAGTGGCGTACATAGTCGCCGAAGCGCTGCCGGGGCACGAAGCAATTCTCGGTAACCGGTACGCAATCGAACTGGGTCTGCTGCTGCAGCCAGTCCAGGAAATCGCGCGGGCGGTCGTGAAAGGCGCTCATGCGGCCCGCCGGCACGTTCAATAGGTGATTGGGGTTGCCGGTGGCGTAGGCGGCGCCCCGTCCGAACTGCACGGCGCGCTCGATCAGCGTGATATCGACAGAGGGCGGACATCGCCGCAACAGGTGAAGCGCCAGCAGAGTTCCGCTGAAACCGGCGCCGACGACGGCAATTTTTGTCATTCCGCATTCTCCGACTCTGGGAATCCACAACGGACGGGCAAACGCGTCGCTGGCTGATCGTTTCAAACGACTATAAGGCCAATTCCGTATTGGTCAACACATTGGAATTGCATCCGTTAATACGGATTTTGCGCGTGGCATTACGGTATTTACCGGTAGATTTTGAGGCGTGGTCGCGATCCTCCAGCAGCGCTTCGTAGTTGTTGCCGAAACAACAAGTTGCACCTATGTCGTGACAAGCTCGCAATACGAAACCATACTGAAACACGGGCTGTTCCGGCGATCGCCCGATGAGGGTCGCCGACGATCGAGAACGGGAGATAGGAATGGCGCCACGTGCGCTGAAACAGGCTGACTCAGAGCCTATCGATGCGACCACCATTGCGATGGAGGCGGGCAGTCGGGCCGGTCGGCGCGACGACGAAAATCTGGGTCTGATCGTCGGCCACAACATCAAACGGTTGCGGCATCGCCGTAACCTGTCGATGGAGGGGCTGGCCAAGCTGTCCGGCGTCAGCCGCGCCATGCTGGGGCAGATCGAACTCGGGCGCAGCGTGCCGACGATCAACGTCGTCTGGAAGATCGCGCGGGCGTTCGATGTGCCGTTCTCGACGCTGATCGCCAACGACACCGTCAAGACGATCCGTGTCCTGCCGGCGAACGAGACCAAGATATTGACCTCCGCGACCGGCGACTTTAGCTCGCGCGCGTTGTTTCCGTTCGACGGGGAACGCAGCACCGAATTCTACGAGCTGCGGCTGAAACCGGGCTGCATCGAATATGCCGACGCCCATGCCATCGGAACCATGGAGAACATCGTCGTTTCGCGCGGTGCGCTGGAGATCGAAATCGGCAACGATGTCAGCGAACTTGGAACTGGAGACGCGATATTGTTTCAGGCCGACGTTCCGCACACCTATAAGAATGTGTCGAAGGGCGAGACCGTCGCCTATCTTGTTATGACCTATGTCGAACCCGCCGGTTAGGGATTCCGGGTCCTAGAAAGCTGCAACCGATGGTCTCTCGTTTTTGTCTGACGCTGTTCGGCGCCGCCCTGCTGCTGTCGGCCGCCGCCGCAGCCGCTGAAGAAGCGACGCCGGGGAAATCCCTGATTACGGCCAAGGTCGACGAGCGGCAGATGATCCGGCTGGAGGGCAACACCCGGCCCGAGGTTGCGACCGCACAGGATCGCCACGCGGTTGCCGAAACACTGCCGCTGGACCACATGCAGCTCCAGCTGCGCCGCTCGGAGGCGCAGGAGCAGGCTGTCGATGCGTTCGTCGACAGCCTGACAGACAAGTCGTCGCCCAATTTCCATCACTGGCTGACCGCCGCCCAGTTCGGCCGGCGCTTCGGCGTCGCCCAGGCCGACATCGACCGGGTCAATGCCTGGCTGCGGGCCAAGGGCATGACAGTGAATTTCGTCTATCCCAGCCGGATGGCGATCGATTTCTCCGGCACGGCCGGGCAGGTGCGCCGTGCGTTCCGGACCGAGATTCACCGGCTGAACGTGGATGGCGTCGATCACATCGCCAATGTCGGCGATCCTGAGATCCCGGCCGCTCTGGCGCCGGCCGTCCAGGGCGTCGTTTCGCTCCACGACTTCCGCGCCCGCAACAAGATCCGCCACACACCCAAGGTCACCGGCAATTGCGGCGGCCAGAAATGTTGGGACGTAGGACCCGGCGATCTTCAGACGATCTATGGCCTGACCGCGCTCTATACCGCCGGTTACACCGGCAAGGGCGAGGTGATCGCGACCGTCGAAGATACCAATCTCTACAACAACGCGGATTGGTCGAAATTCCGGACGGTGTTCGGACTGACCAAATATTCAGACGGCAAATTGCAGGTGGTTCATCCGGCGTCCACTGGAAAGGTCGCGTGCAAAAATCCCGGCCACGTCCCGGGCAATGACGGCGAGGCGACGCTCGACGTTGAATGGGCCAGCGCCGCCGCCCCGGATGCAACGATCATGCTGGCATCATGTGCCGACACCGCGACGACCGACGGCGTTTATATGGCGACGCAGAATCTGGTGAACGGCGCCAACCCGCCGCCGGTCATCAGCATCAGCTACGGCATTTGCGAGGTCTATAACCTTGCCGCGGAAAACGCCGCTTTCTCCTCCCTGTATCAGCAGGCAGCGGCCGAGGGCGTCTCCATATTCGTCGCCACGGGCGACAACGGCGCGACCGACTGCGCCACCGAAACAACGGGGACGACGGTCGGCATCGGCATCAACGGCTGGGCGGCGACCAAATATAATGTCGCTGTCGGCGGAACCGATTTCCGCGACACGTATGACGGTAAGGATGGGATCTATTGGAAGGCCAGTGCCGGCGCGCCCTGGTCGACCGCAAAGTCATACGTTCCGGAGATGACATGGAACGACACCTGTGCCAGCGCCCAGGTCGCGTTTTATTGGGACGGTTCGACCGTGACCTATGGGACGACCGGCTTTTGCAATTCACGCGACGGCTCGACGTTCCTGTTGCTGGGTGGCGGCGAAGGCGGACCCAGCGGCTGTTTTACCGGCCGGGCCAGTGTGGGCGGCGTCGTCAGCGGAACTTGCAAGGGCAACCCCAAGCCAAGCTGGCAGGCGGGCGTGGTCGGCGTTCCCAAGGACGGTGTGCGCGACGTGCCGGATGTTTCGCTGTTCGCCTCGGACGGCAGTGTCTGGGGCCACAATTACGCGACCTGCTTTACCGATC
This sequence comes from Alphaproteobacteria bacterium, assembly GCA_965276835.1. GTDB lineage: Bacteria > Pseudomonadota > Alphaproteobacteria > BOG-932 > Roseiterribacteraceae > BOG-932. The sequence goes on along the minus strand of OZ255631.1, from coordinate 2,441,252 downwards.
CGAACGGCGGCGGCCCCTGCTCGGGCAACCCTGTGACCTGGGCCGCGAATGCCGGTGGCACCTCCTATGCGACGCCGATCATGGCGGCGATCCAGGCGCTGGTGGATCAGGTCAACGGCGGCCGGCAGGGCAATGTCGTGCAGAAATATTACCAGCTTGCGGCGGCGGAATACGGCGCGTCCGGCAATGCCAGTTGCTACGCGAATAAGGGCAAGACCATCGGAACGAGCTGCATCTTCCACGACGTCGTCTTCGGCGACATCGATGCCCCCTGCAAGGGCACCCACAACTGCTATCGGCCGTCGGGCACGTACGGCGTGCTCTCGACCTCGAATTCGTCCTTCTTCTCGGCTTTTAAAGCGGGCGTCGGCTACGATCTGGCCACCGGCATCGGCAGCGTCAACGCGTATAACCTGGCGAAGAACTGGTAACGGACAGGCCTCAGCGGCCCGGGTCCACCGGCGGCCGCCCGTCGATCGCGGTGCGCAGCGTCTCCACGACATGCTCTTCGCTGTGCTGACCGTCGATAAGCGACAGTCCGGCGTCGCTCGCGCGAAAGGCAGCGAGTTCGTCGCTGTGCATATGGACGATCCGGGCGGCGATCTGCTCGGCGTCCGTTCCGACCAGCCGGTCCAGCGGCGGATGCAACGGGATGCCTTCGGCGGCAATCCTGCTCATGACGCAGGGGATGCCCGCGGCAAAGCTTTCAAGCACCTTGCCCTTGATCCCAGCGCCATATCGCAGCGGCGCCACGGTCAGCCGCACGCGCTCGAATATCTCGGCCAGCGTATCGACCTGCCCGACAATTTCCACGCCGTCCTGCGCAAGCAGCTTGACCCGCTCGGGCATGTCGCTGCCGACCAGCAGACAGGTTATCGCCGGATCCTGCCGCCAGACCAGCGGCATGATCTCTTCCACCAGAAAACACGCCGCGTCGATATTCGGCGGGTGGCGATATCCGCCGATAAAGGCCACGCCGCCGCGGACCGAGAACTGGGCGGAGACGGGCCGCGTCATGATCGACCATGGCGTCACATAAACCGCCGCATCCGGAACCGACTTCCTCAGCCATTCGGCTTCGTCGATCGAATGGGTCAAAACCGCGTCCGCCTGGAACGCGCCGGTGCATTCCGCCAGCCGCATCCGGCGGCTTACGGCCATCAATTCCGGGCGCTCCTCGATCTCGGCCTGCCGGGCGACCCGCAAATGATGAAGGTCGGCCACGCTATAAAGCACCCGGGCGCGCGGGCTATATTCCCGGACCAGCGACAGATATTTCGCGACATTGGCCAGCCGGTGCAGATAGACCAGGTCGAAGCAATGATGCTGGCGCACCAGAACCTCCTCCACCGATGCGTAGTAGGGCAAGCGGCAGCAGGTGATGCCCGCCGCTTCCAGCTGTTCGACGCCAAGGCCGGTGGCGGCCAGTTGGCGGGCAGCAACGAAGGTGACCGCATAGCCCAGCCGTTGCAGCGCATACATGTGCGAGACGATCGCGCTCGAGCCCGCGTCCCGTCCGGTCACCGGAACCTCGTCGTCGACCACCAGCGCCCGTAAACCCGGATCGGTGATCGTATCGGCCTGCCCCCTTCGGTTGAGCTCGCGATAGGCCAGGCGTTGCAGTTGCTGCCCCTCGGTCTCGGCCCGCTTCTGCAGTAGACGTTCGGTCTGGCCTGCCAGGAACGACAAAGCGTGGGTCTGGTCGCTGGCGAGCGTCAAAGCCTCGACGGCCTTCTCGATCGCGCCCTCCAGCGCCGGATCGAAGATCGTCGATGGTTCGAGGACGAAGGGCGAATTGGGAACTTCGCGTCCGTCGCGTGCGTGCCGGATCGCGATGACATGGCGGATCAGTGGCGACAGGCCGCCGGGAAACCAGACATAGAACGAATGCCGCCCGTCGCCGACACCGTCTTTTTCCAGATGTTCGCGGTGGCGGTTGGCGACCACCCGCAGGATCGGGATTTCATTGTCGAAGACCTGCAGGACGACCGGTTCGTTCGGCTTGGCGCTGTCCCACGCCCAGCCCGACAGGATGGCCGACGTGACTTCGTCGACCCACCCTTGCAGCGGCTCCGATGGCGTTATCTCCGGCTCGGGATCCGCCTCGTGACGATCGTCGGTTTCCAACAACGGCGGCTCAGGTCCATGTGATTGGCGATCGCTTCAGTGCGATCCATCCCTGCCGCCGATCTTGCGCTAGGCTCTCGCCGTTTTCCAGCGCGCCGCATCGTCAAGACGAATGACAATCCGCTCGCGGGCGATTTGCAATGCTTCGCCCTCGTCGATGCGGGGCCGCTGCTGGTGACGCCGGCGTGATAACGAGATCGCTCATTTTAGTCCCTGTATTCAAGGCCTTGATCATCGATCTTCAGTTTTTCAACAAGCATTATCGATTAGAATTGGATACAAATACGATGAGAATTCCGTTGGAATACTAAGCGATAACGCGCTCCTTGAAATGCTTGTCTCGGGCCTTCCGACCTCGTACCTCTAGCAAAACATTTCAGGCTCAATCTTTTGACCGGGATTGCGCAAAGGGGAGGGGCGGACGGTGAAGCTTTTGTCGCCGATAGCGATCGGGTCCATGCAGGTGAAGAACCGCATGGTGCTGTCGCCGATGACCACCAATTACGGCAACGAGGACCAGACCGTCTCCGACCGGCTGATCGCCTTTCATGAGGCGCGGGCCAAGGGCGGTGTCGGGCTGATCACGGTCGAGGTTTCGACCGTCGAGGTGAAGCAGAAATACCAGCCGCAATCGCTGACGCTCGGCGCCGATGAATATATCGCCGGCCACCGGCGGCTGACCGACCGGATGCATGCCTATGGCGCCAAGGTGCAGCCGCAGATCACCCATCCAGGTCCGGAATCGCTGGTCTGGCTCTATTTCGGCGGGGAACCTGCCGTCGGCCCCGGCATATGCCTGGGCGCCAGCACCGGCGTACCGTCGCGCGCGCTGGAAAAGCACGAGCTGGAGGGCATTGTCGAGCTGTATGCCCAGGCCGCCCGCCGCGCGCGGGAGGCAGGCTATGACGGGATGGAGCTGCATGCCGCCCACGGCTACATGCTGCTGGGCAATTTTCTGTCGCCCGCCAAAAACATCCGCGACGACGAATATGGCGCCAAGACGATCGAGGACCGCACCCGCCTGCTCACCCAGGTGCTGCGACGGATCAAATCGGTCGCCGGGGCGGATTTCCCGATTACGCTGCGGATATCGGGTTTCGAGCGGCTGCCCGGCGGTCGCCCGGCATCCGACACAGCGCGCATCGCGCCGCTGCTGGTCGCGGCCGGGGTCGATGCGTTTCATGTCAGTGGCGGGGTCAGCGACATGACCGTGTCGCAGATTGTCTGCGGGTCGGAATATCCCAACGGCTACAACGTGCCCCAGGCGGAGGCGATCAAGCGTGCGGTCGATGTGCCGGTGATGGTCGTGGGCCGCATCCACGACCCGGAATTCGCCGAGGAGATATTGCAACAGGGCAAGGCGGACATGATCGTCCTGGCCCGCCCGATGCTGGCCGACCCGGATTTCGCCAACAAGGTCGTAAGCGGCCGTCTGAATGAAATTCGTCGCTGCATCTCCTGCCAGAACTGCATCGATTCCATGTTTCTGTGGCCGGTCGACGCCAAGATGGCCTGCGCGGTCAACGCCGCGGCGGGCCGGGAACTGGACCTGCGCTACGAGACGGCGGCGACACCGAGGCGGGTGGTTGTGATCGGCGGCGGGCCCGGCGGCATGGAGGCCGCGCGGGTGGCGACGCTGCGAGGGCACAAGGTGACATTGCTGGAACGCAGCCGGCGATTGGGCGGCTCGCTCACCTTGGCCTCGACAGTTCACAGCGACAATGAGCGGTTCCTGAATTTCCTGCTCGGCGAGATGAAACGGCTGAGGGTCGATGTCCGGCTTGGCGTCACGGCCGACGCGGCGCAGGTGAAGTCGCTGGGCGCCGAGGAAGTCATCGTCGCAACCGGCGCGCGGCTGGATGTGCCTGCGATACCGGGCATCGACCTGCCGCATGTCATTACCGGCGCTCAGTTAAGGCGGCTGGTCGCCGGCGGTTCGGTTGGCGATGCGCCGGCCCTTCCCGGCTGGTTGAAGCTGGCAAGCGCGGTCGGCGGCGGCATCATCAACCGCATGGTGACGCCCGCCGGCATCCGCGCTGCGGCCGACCGCTGGCTGCCGATCGGCCACCGCGTCGCCATCGTCGGCGGCGACCTGGCCGCCATCGAACTCGCCGAATTTCTCGCCAAGCGGGGCCGTGACGTCTGTATCCTGACACCAGAGGACGGTATCGCGCCCGAGATTGGGCCGAAACGCCGGCTGGAACATGAGAAGCGGCTGGAACGGCTGATGGTCGCGATCAATGTCTGCGCCAAACCCATCCGCATCGTGACCGGCGGCATCGAGATCGCCCTGCCGTCGGACAAGACCAGCCTCGTCACCGCCAACACGGTGATCGTCGCCGGCAACCCGGTTGCCGATACGTCGCTGTTCGATGCGCTGACCACCGCCGGCCTGTCCTGCCGCGCGGTTGGGGATTGCACCGGCCTCGGCCTGATCGTGAAGGCGGTCTATGAGGGCGCGGCGGTCGCGAACCGGATTTAGGCAAAGACTACCTCTCCCTAGAAGGGAGAGGCTTTCAGAAATCAGAACGCGATCGCGCAGATCTTATTCCCATCCAGGTCGCGGAAGTAGCAGGCATAGGCGGTCGCTCCGCCGCCGGTGCGCGGGCCCGGTGGGCCGTCGCAGGTGCCGCCCAGTTCCAGGGCCTTGGCGTGGATCGCATCGACCTGTTCTTTGGAATCGACCATAAGGCTGCCCATCGTGCCGTTGCCGGCGGTGGCCGGGCTGCCGTTGAAGGGGCGGACGATGGAGATCAGCGGCACACCGTTCGCGCCATAAATGCGTCCGCCACTGCCATGTTCGAACAGGCCGGTCAGGCCGACGGTCGCCAGAACCTGATCGTAAAACGCCTTGGCCTTTTCGATGTCGTTCGAGCCGAACATCGTCGCGATCCGCACCATGTGATTTCCCCTGAATATGATTTGCCCGATAGCTATCCGGGCGGCCACGCCGTGACAATCGAAATCGCGACCGGCAAGATAGTCCCATGCCGCAACCCGCCTTCCTCACCAAACCACTCGCCGAAATGACCGAGGCGGAATGGGAATCGCTCTGCGACGGCTGCGGCCTGTGCTGCCAAATCCGCGTAGAGGATGACGACACTGGGGAAATCGCGCTGTCCAACGTTGCCTGCCGGCTTCTCTGCCTGGATAACAACCGCTGTTCCGATTACCCCAACCGCAAGGCCAAGGTGCCGGACTGCGTGAAGGTGACGCCGGACAATGTGTTGCAACTGGACTGGCTGCCCAACAGTTGCGGCTATCGCCTGGCGGCGTTCGGCCTGCCGCTGCCCAAATGGCATCATCTGGTCTGCGGCGATCCGGGCCGGGTCCATCGCGACGGCCCGTCGATGATCGGTAGCCTTATTTCAGAAGACGAGGCCGACTGGGAGGAATAGGTGGGTACAGTTCCAAGCAATTCTCCCCATATTCAATCCATCGGCGAGGCGATAAGGTCTGACGTCAAGGGAGCAGGATAACGGGATGACAGGCGTGGATCGCAACAAGCTGCGGACGCAGCCCAGCGAGGCTTACGAGGCGCTCGTCGATGGCATCGAGGATTATGCCATCGTCATGCTGGACCCGGACGGTCTTGTCCTCAGTTGGAACTCAGGCGCGCAGCGGATCAAGCAATATGACCGCGACGAGATTCTCGGGCGGCATTTCTCCTGCTTCTACACGCCAGACGATGTCACAAACCGGGTTCCGGAACGTGAATTGGTCGAGGCGCGGCAGAACAGCCGGGTGAAAGTCACCGGGCAGCGGCTGCGCAAGGATGGAACGGCCTTCGCCGCCGACGTGGTCATCACCGCGCTCTACGACCGTTCGGGCGCGCTATCGGGTTTCGGGGAGATCACCAGCGATGTCACGGCGCGGGCGGAGGCGGAGCACCGTTTCCGCAATGCGATGGAATTTTCGCCGATCGGCCTTGGCCTGGTCGGGCTCGACGGCAAGTGGCTGACGGCCAATCGCGCGCTGTCGGCCATGCTCGGCTATAGCGAAGACGAGTTCCGTGCGATGTCGATCAACGACATTACGGCCGAAGCGAACTCGGCGGTGCTTTACGCCCAGATTGGCGATCTGATCCAGGACAAGATCAAAAGCTTCCAGATAGAGCGGCAGATCGTCGGTAAGGACGGCACGCTGTTCTGGGGACTGCAGTCGGTGTCCATGGTTCGCAACGAACGCGGCGTCCCGCAATATTTCATCGGCCAGGTTCAGGACATCACCAACCGCAAAACGGTCGAGTTGGAGCTGTCGCGGGTTTCCGAACAGTTGACGGCGGAAAAGGACCGGTTGGTCGAAACCGCCGACAATCTGCTGGAGGCGAAACTGGCGGCCGAAAAGGCCAATGCCGCGAAGACGGAATTCCTGACGACAATGAGCCACGAGCTCAGGACGCCGATGAATGGGATATTGGGCTTCGCCCAGTTGCTGGAGGCGCCGGTGTTCGGCGCGCTGACCGGGAAGCAGGCGGAATTCGTCGATGCCATCCTGCGCAGCGGCCGTCATCTGCTGGACCTGATCAACGACATATTGGAACTCAGCAAGATCGAATCCGGCCGGTTGTCGGTTTCGGTGGAGCGGGTCGAGCTGGCGCCGGTAATGAAATCCGTCGTCGCCTCGCTCTCGAACATGGCGGAGGGGCAGGACATAGCGCTGGTCCAGGGCGAACAGGGCTGGGACCTTACGGCGGTCTCGGCCGACCGGGTTCGGCTGATCCAGTGCCTGATCAATCTCGGTTCCAACGCGATCAAATATAACCGAGCCGGCGGGCGCGCCGAATTCGGCTACGAACATTTGGACGACGGCCTTATCCGAATTCGCGTTACCGATACGGGGATCGGCATACCGCTCGATCGGCAGGGCGAACTGTTCCAGCCGTTCAATCGCCTGGGCGCCGCCGCGATGAAAATCGAGGGCACCGGCGTCGGGCTGGCGCTGACGGCACGGCTGGTCGAATCCATGGGCGGGGTCGTCGGTTTCACCAGCGCGCCGGGATCGGGAAGCTGTTTCTGGATCGATCTGCCCGTCTTCACCGACGATCCGGATCGGCTGGAGCCGGCGGGCTTCTGCGAAGCGGACCCGATGCCGGAGCCGCGCGATTTCAGTTTGCTCTATGCCGAGGACAATCCCGGGAACATGGATTTGATGCGTAACATCCTGGCGACTCTCGACAATGTGCGTCTGATCGAGGCCGTCGACGGTGTGTCGGCCATCGTGATGGCAAAACGACACCGGCCGGATGTGATTGTGCTGGATTTGGATCTGCCCGACATCAGCGGCTACGACGTTCTGCGGTCGCTGCAGAGCACTTCGGAATTCGCCGGCGTCCAATTCATCGCACTCAGCGCCAGCGTCATGCCGTCAGACCTCAAGCGCGGGCTTCAGGCGGGCTTCTCCCACTATCTGATGAAGCCGATCGACATCGGTCTGCTGAAGACCGCCATCGCCAAAACGCTCGCCGCGAACCGCGCCATAAAGTTACAATAAACACCAGAGGGAAGGGTAAGGCATGCGGCCGATCACGCTTGGCGGTTTCACCATCCGCAAATTCGTTGAATCCATCGGCGATCTGCCGGTGCCGGCGGAGATATTCGCGGGCATGACGGCGGATCGGCTGGCCGATCTGCGCCGTACGATGGACGCGCGCTGCGGCAACCCTGGGTCCAGCGATTTTTACCTCAGCATGCACAGCTTCGTGCTGCAGACCGGTGACCTCAACATCCTGATCGACACCTGCAACGGCAACGGCAAGAGCCGCACCGGCATCATGGCCGGCATGAACATGCTGAACCACGATTACCTGGGAAATCTCGCGGCGCTCGGCCTCAAGCCAAAGGATATCGACGTCGTGCTGTGCACCCATCTGCACAGCGATCATGTCGGCTGGAACACCCGGCTGGAAAACGGCGCCTGGGTCCCGACCTTTCCCAACGCGCGTTACATGATGTCGGAAATCGACGTCGCCTATTACGGCGGGCTGCCGCCCGACCATCCGCAATATGCCCTGACGCGCGAGGCCTATGACGACAGCGTCCTGCCGGTGCTGAACTCGGGTCAGGCGGAGCTGGTCCGCACCGGCCATCTGGTCGAACGCGAGATCGGCAATGGCGTCTGGTTCGAAGGATTCCCCGGCCACACGCCGGGTCACATGGTGATCCACGCCCAATGCGGCGGCCATGCGCATCAGCACGCCATCTTCACCGGCGACGTCTTTCACCACCCCGCTCAAATCCAGGACCCGACCTTGTATATGCATGTCGATGCGGATGCCGAGGCGGGGCTGGCGACCCGGCGGCATTTCGTCGAAAGTTTCGCCGACAAGGGAACGATCCTCCTGGCCGCCCATTTCCCCGATCCGACCGCCGGCCGGATCGTCCGCCACGACGGCGGCACAACATTCAGGTTCGTCGAATGAGCACTCCCGTCATCCAGGTCGGCCGGATTTCGCATGTCGGCATGGTCGCCAAGGACTGCGAGAAGACTGCCGCCTTCCTGACCCGGATGTTCGGCGTCGGGCCGTTCGACATCCAGGAATACGATATGGCGGAACTGGCCGACTATTATCTGGTCGACGGCAAGCCGTCCTATCCCAAGTTCAAGGTTGCCCTGTTCTATGACGGCGATACCTTCATCGAGATCGTGGAGGTGACCGAGGGCGAAACCGTCCATACCCGCTTCCTGCGCAACAAGGGGGAGGGGATGCAGCATCTTTGCTTCCTGGTCACCGACACCAAATCCGCGCTGGAAAAACTGGCCGCTGAGGGCGTCGTGCCGGTGATCGACTACCAGATGAAGACCGTCCAGAACGGCAAGAATATGATCATCCACGAGGTCTATCTGGACACCGGAGACATCCTGGGCGGCACGACGATCCAGCTGCTGGAATATATTCCGGCAGACTAACGACGGCCTGCGATGCTCAAACCCTTCAGCGATTTCCCGCGAAGGCTGGAAAGTCTGGAATGGTTTCCCGCGCGTTCTTCCAGGACGCCGGCAAAGCATCGACCGCGCAGTAGCGATATCGCGTTGCGCCGCCTTTGCCTCCCGTGCTGAAACTGCCGGTATCCGGAACCACGATTGTGGCGTTGGGTGAGCGAGTTTTCCCGCTCGTCTGCTCCTGGCAATGTTCCGCAATGCTATAAGCCGTACCCTGGTTGGTAACGCCGACGATCATGCAAAGCTCGGAGCCCGCCTCGAATGCCGTCCCGGTGAACTGGATGACGGTCGCCTGAGAAGCCTCACCGCACTCCGCGGCCGCATTCACATAGAATCCGGGGCGTAGAGGCAGTTTCGCAGCCGACGCTGCCGTGCTTGCAGATGGGGTGGCTGCGAAGGCTTTCAGCAGCGCGGGTTGTGCGCCCTCTGTCCGCAGCACCGCCGCCGATATGACGACCGGCTCCACACAGGCGGCCTGGGCATGTTCGAGGTCGACCTGAACGGCCAGTCCCCCGCCCTTCGCATCCAGCCAGACCATCATTGCCGGCGGTCCGCCGCTCGCGCTTTCCAGGAATGCCTGTTTGCACGCGTCCAGATCGGCGCTTGGGGCTTCGCCGGCGCGGTATCCGGCCATGTAGAGATCGAACAGCCGTTTCGACGCCAGGGTGACGACCTTGGTGCCGTCTGCCTGTTCCTCCAGGGCAACCGCTCCGGACAGGCTGGCAGGCAGCAGGTGTGTCCAGTCCACCGGCCGCCCTGTCGCCAGATCGTAAACGATCGACATCGTGCCGGCGTCCGGATGGGCAGTCCCATCGCAGTTGAAGCTATCTGTGATTGTCAGGCTGAGAAAGCCCGGCCCGGTCATCGGTACGTCCACGCTGCGCTGCCAGTCGCCGCCCTTGCAGTCCGCGGACGCTTTCATGACGTTGCGATCCAGCCGCTTGAGCGCGGCGTTGATGCGCCGCTCCGCATCGTCGGCGGGATCCGCGATCTGCGGCAACGCCGGAATGTCTTTGCGGAGCGACGTTGGCGCCGCGAGCTGTATTGCCCGGTCCGCCGCCAGGGTGGGCGTCGCCGCGCACATACAGACAAGCAAAACAGCACAGCCGAAATTTGGCATTCAGGCCTCGAGGGGGACACATGTTCCGCGCAGTCGCGCCGCGGATATGATCGTATGACATACAACCCTCGCCAAATCGCACCAATTCCCCCACATATCTGCACTCAGTGATTTTACCACCCATCCGGAGCTCGCGCCCTCATGACCGACACGCCCGAATATACGCCGCCCAAAGTCTGGACCTGGGACAAGGAAAGCGGCGGCCGGTTCGCCAAGATCAACCGTCCCGTCGCCGGGCCGACGCACGACAAGGACCTGCCGGCCGGCAAGCATTCGCTGCAGCTCTATTCGCTGGCGACTCCGAACGGCATCAAGGTCACCGTGATGTTGGAGGAGTTGCTGGCCGCCGGGCATACCGCCGCGGAATATGACGCCTGGCTGATCAATATCGGCGATGGCGACCAGTTCGGCAGCGGCTTCGTCTCGGTCAACCCGAACTCGAAGATCCCGGCTTTGCTGGATCGCAGTGGTCCCAAGCCGGTGCGCGTGTTCGAATCCGGCGCCATCCTGCTCTATTTAGCTGAGAAGTTCGGCGCGTTCCTGCCGACCGACGCCACGCGGGCCGAGTGCCTGTCCTGGCTGTTCTGGCAGATGGGCAGCGCACCCTATCTCGGCGGTGGCTTCGGCCATTTCTATGCCTATGCGCCGACCAAGATCGAATATGCCATCGACCGTTTCGCCATGGAAACCAAGCGCCAGCTGGACGTGCTGGATCGCCGCTTGGCCGAAAGCGAATATCTTGCGGGCGACGCCTTCACCATTGCCGACATGGCCGTCTGGCCGTGGTATGGCGGCCTGGCGCAGGGCAAGCTTTACAATGACGGGGCCGAATTCCTGCAGGTTAAGGAATACAAGAACCTGCTGCGCTGGACCTATGCCATCGCCGAACGCCCTGCGGTCAAGCGCGGCGGTGTCGTCAACAGACCATTCGGCGATCCGCCGGGCCTGGCCGAACGCCACGACGCCAAGGACATAGACGATAACCTGGCGGGGAAAGCTTCAAGCTAAGGCCCCCTGATGTCCGCTGTCGCCGGGTTTGAGCTGATCCTGTTCCTGATGGCCGTCGTGCTGGTGCTGGAGGTGCTGGCGCGGCGGGTCCATCTGCCGCCCGCTGCCGCCTTCATTCTTGGCGGAATCGCCCTGGCGCTGATCCCGGGCGTGCCCAGCCTGGAGCTCGACCCCAATCTGGTTCTGGTGCTGTTCCTGCCGCCTTTGCTGTTGTCCGGCGCATATTTCACCTCCTGGCGGGATTTCCGGGCCGATCTGCGGCTGATCCTCGGCCTGTCCGTGGGGGCGGTTGCCTTCACCACCTTCGTTGTCGGGGTGGTGGCGCATTGGGCCGCGCCGTTCCTGCCCTGGGCCGCGTGCTTCGCGCTCGGCGCCATCGTGTCGCCGCCCGATGCCGTGGCCGCCAAGGCGGTACTGCAGCGCGTGCCCCTGCCGCGCCGCCTGACGCAGGTTCTTGAGGCGGAAAGCCTGGTCAACGATGCGTCGGGACTGGTGCTTTACCGGTTCGCGGTCGCCGCCGCTCTGACGGGCGCGTTCAGCAGCGGCGCGGCGGTTGCCAGCTTCGGTTTGCTTGCGGTCGGCGGCATCGCCGTCGGCATCGCATTCGGTGTGGCGACAGAGATGCTGCTTAGGCGGATGCAAAGTGCGCACCTTGCCACCGTTGCCAGCTTCCTCATCGCCTGGGCGTCTTACATCGTCGCCGAACGGGTCGGCGTGTCCGGCGTGTTGTCGACTGTCGCCTGCGGACTGATTATGGGCACGGGCCAGCACAGGGTCCTGTCGGCGACCACGCGCATGCAGGCAAAAGCGGTGTGGGAGGTGGCTGAATTCATCCTGGAATCCTTTATCTTTATCCTGATCGGCCTGTCGCTGCGCGGGATATTGCAGCGGCTCGGCGGCGGTTTCGCGGACCTGCCGCAATATCTCCCGGCGACCGCCGCCATCGTTGGCGCCGTGATCCTGTCACGCTTTGTCTGGATATTCCTGACGTCGATCGTATCGGTCGTGGGTTACCGCGTTGCCGGGCGCTCGGGCGGCTGGGTGCCCCCCGCCGTTCAGGTCGTAATGAGCTGGGCCGGCATGCGCGGCGTGGTCAGCCTCGCCGCCGCGCTTGCTTTGCCGGAGGGTTTCCCCGGCCGCGATTTCATCCTGGCGGTGACCTTCGCCGTCATCCTGGTGACCGTCCTGGTCCAGGGCGTTACCCTGGCGCCGCTCGTCCGCGCCGCCCGGCTCGACCGTTTCATCCCGAAGACGTCAAAGACCTTGCCGGAGGCGGATGCACGCGCCCGGGTCGTCGCCGCGCAATTGCGCGAGGTGGAGCGCCAATCCCTGCAGCCGGACGGTACGCACCGCCATCCCCGGCTGTTCGAGCAATATGGCTATCGTATGCGCGCCACCCAGAATTTCAGCCGCGACGTAACCGGCCATACCGGGCACAAGGCCGCACACTTCTCCGTCATCCTCGCGGCGGTTTCCGCCGGCCGGAACGAGCTGTTGCGCCTGCACGGCGCCAGTGAAATCCACGACACCGTCCTGCATGCGATCGAGCAGGAACTGGACCTTGAGGAACTGACGGCGCGCCGGCACCTCCAGGCGGGGTGAGACTCACACGCCCTAGGGCCGGTTCCCGAACATATCCCTGAGCGGCAGGTTGGCGGCCACGTCCTCGCCCCGCATGGCGGCGAGCACACGGGTTTCCGGATGGCTGAAGATGTGCGACTGGCGTTCCCTGATGCCGGTCAGCACCGTCTCGGCCACCTGGGCCGGGCTCATGCCGGCGGCGATCCCGGCGACGTACATCTTGCGGAATTCCGCCAGCGCCGGATCCGCATCGGCGCGCGTGACGTGGCCGGCCGGCGCGTTGCGCTCGTCGTTGGTGATCGCCGTGTCTACCGAGGCCGGCAGCAGTACCGAGACGCCGACATTCGGCTTGGATGTCCCGAACTCGCGCCACATCCCGTCGGTCAACGCGACAACGCCGGCCTTGGCGACGTTGTAGGGATGCAGGAACGGATAGGAATAGACGCCGGCGACCGACGCGGTGTTGACGATATGCGCCTCGTCCTGGGCCTCCAGGATCGGCAGGAAAATCCGGCAACCGTGAATGACGCCCCATAGATTGACGTTGATGGTCCATTCCCAGGTGGCGGCGCTGGTCGTCTCGAAGCGCTGAAAACCGCCGACCCCGGCGTTGTTGCACAGGATATGGACGGCGCCGAAACGGGCGACCGCGGCATCGGCCAGGGCCTGGATATCCTCCGCCTTCGCGACATCGGTGCGTTTGGTCAGGACGTCATAGCCCTTGGCGGTCAGTTCGGCGGTCGCGGTCTTCATCGCCGCCTCGTCGATATCGGCGATGACCAGCTTCATCCCCTCGGCGCCGAAACAATGCGCCATCGCCAGCCCAATCCCGCTGGCGCCACCGGTGATGACCGCAACCCTACCTTTGAAACTCTGCATATTCCCCTCTGTGCCTTCTGCTTGATTGAGAGCCGCCGATCAGAACTCCATCGGCAGCTTGAGATGATCCCGATAGACACGGTCCCTGAGCGCGAACAGGGCTGGGCCAGCCAGCGCCCTCAGTTCCGGATCGGTATAGCCGGCGCGCATCTCCGGCGGCATGTTCGCGCAGATATCTTCCGGCAACGGGTCGATCGACCCGGCGAAGGTGGCCCAATAGATATCCAGCGCCGACAGGCTGTCGCCGACCAGGAAGGCGCGGCCGGCTGCGTTCTGCCGGGCCAACTGTTCCCTTAGCCGCGTCACGGTGCCGATCATCTGCCGCCGTGCCGGGGCGACGCGGGCCGCGTCGTAGCGGTATTTTCCGGCCAGCGTCGGCACGACCGATTTCTGGAAATCCGTTGCGTCGGTCTTGCCCATCGCGTTATGCAGCGAGATCAGCCGCATGTTCCAGCCGAAGCCGTTGTCGCCCGCCAGTTCGTTGGTAAGGCCGAACATCAGGACGCGGTCTTCCAGATTTGCCGGGATCAGCGCCGGCTCCGGCGCCAGGTGTTCGGCCAGATAGATCAGTTCAAGCCAGCTCGAGCGCGGGCGTTCGTCATTCCACACCGCGACCGGGCCGGAGGTCTGCGCCGTCCATTCCTTTAGCGCCCTGTTCTCGCCGCCGACCACCTGCTTGACCAGGACGTAGGGAATCTTCTTGGCGTCGAACAGGCCCTTCGCCGCTTCGCTCCAGATGCCTGGAACATGCGCGGTTACCGCCAGCCGCAACCCGGGAAGCGACCGCGCGTCCTCGACGCTTAAATATTCGACCATGTCCTTCCCCAGTGTTTTGGGGACAGTACATGAGGGAAAAATCGCTTGCACCCTCAACCGGCCGGGTAGCGCCGGGTGAGGGTGCAGGTAGCGTCCTGCTTTACCCGGGTTTTTTGAACTTGAAGACGAACTGGTCGGTCTTTCCCCGGATCTGCTTGTCGAACACCTTCAATTTGTGATCGTCCGCCGGGTTGGCCAGAAGCTTGCTTTCACCGACATACTGGAAGCCCGCCGCCGTCACCTGCGATTTGACTAGCGCCGGGTCGATGCGGTGCAGCGTGTTGGTGTCGCGTGCGCCGCTGCCGGTCTCTGCAACATGGTCGACGATCAGATAGATGCCGCCCGGCTTCAGCGCGGCCAACGCCGCCTTGTTCAACACCATCGGGTCGGTCGGGCCCATGAACGGGTCCAGATAGTCGTGATAGTTCTGGGCGGTGAAGATCAGGTCGACCTTCTCCGGCGCGGCCAACCCCGCCGCCGGCTGCTCCAGCACGCTGACATTCGGCAATTTCGCCGCCAGCGCGCGGTAAGGGCCCGGCTCGTCATCGTCGACCTTCACATATTCGGCCGGCCATACGCCGAAGACGTGGCCGCTCGGGCCGACGGCGCCTGAGAACAGCTCGGTCCAGTAGCCGCCACCTGGGATCAGGTCGATTACCTTGGCTCCGGTCTTCACCCCGGCGAAGGCCAATATCTCCGGCCCGTGCCGCTGTGCATCTGCCGCCACCTGGTCGGCGTGCGCGGGCGAGGCTGCCGCTGCCGCGATATTGGCCGGCAACGGTTCGACCGCCACCGCCGGCAAAGCGCAGGAAACGAGAAGCAGAGTCATGGCCGCCAGTTTGTGCTTATTCATCTCCAAACATCCCTTCGTTCGACGATAAGGCGCGAACACTGCGCCGAACCCTTGTGAAATCGAACGGTCATTCGGCGAACAGGCCACGGGCATCGACGAACAGCCTAAACGGCTATGCGGCCGAGTGTTGGTAATATTTGCATAAGTATTTGAGATATTATGTGATTTAGAATTTTTTAGAACATTTTAGTGTCCTTTACAGGGCCTCCTCCCTAGTCGATTTGCACGACCTAACAGCCGCATTCCGGAGGAACTCTTATGTCCCGCTTATTCCTTCGTGGCCTTATGCTGGCCACCGTCCTTACCGCGGCAGGCTTGTCGGGCTCAAGCCTGCCGACCACGCTGGCCGATGCCAACGCAATCGAACGCGTGATGAGCACGCCGACCGCCTGGCTCTATTATTACGGGCAGACCCCGGCTCAGCTGAACGCCGTCCTCTCCGGCGGCCATTACCGCATCGTCGATCTGCAGGTGGAATCGGCCACCGCGTCCGGCCCGGTCTTCACCGTGGCGCTGGTTGCCAATTCCGGCGCCTATGCCAAGGGCTGGTGGTGGTATTACGGCCAGAGCATCCCGCAGGTCAGCGCCGCGTTGACCGCCAATAATGCCCGGTTGATCAGCATCGCGCCCTATGTGGTGAATGGCACCACTTACTTCGCCAGCGTCATGGTGCCCAATACCGGCGCCGACGCGAAAGGCTGGTACTGGTGGGTCGGCAACGAAACGCAGATCAAGGCGGACCTGGCTGCGCATAGCAATGTGCGTCTGGTCGACTTGGAGCCCTATGCCGTCAGCGGCAGCACCAGCTATGCCGCCATCGCCATCTCCAACAGCGGTGCCGATGCCGATTCCTGGTGGTGGTATCTGAGGGACAGCACCTCCGCCCTGCTGGGTCGCGTCAACACCAACACGGCGCAGTTGCTGACCTTCAACAACGTACCCGGCGCGTCGACGTTCGCCGCCGTGATGCAGGGCAAGCCCACAGCGCCCTGGTGGTTCTACAGCAACACCGATGCCTCGACCCTGTCGCAGCTGGTGTTCGAGAACGGCGCCCGCCTGACCCAGCTGCGCTCCACCTTTCCGGGCGGCAGCCGCCGGTTCAACAGCGTCATGATCAACAACTCGAATGCCTGCACCGCGCGACTGATCGGCCTGGCGCATGCCAACGGCACCGGTTGGAACGGCAACTATGTTCGTCAGATCGGCGGCAGCATCGTGACCGACGGGCCGGTGCCGTGCGCGGCGAACGATGCGCGGAAGTTCGAACCGGCCAGCGCCATCAAGGTAGTGATCGCCGCTTACGCGATGAGCCGGGTGCATGCCGGGGCTGCCCATTTGAACGACGTCGTGCCAAAGCTGGACCCGAACAATTTCTGCAACTTCACCCAGATCGGCACAGAAACGCTGGCCAGCGCCATCACCCAAATGATGCAAAATTCCGACAACGCACGAACCGACATGCTGCTGAGGCGTTTCGGCATGGCGAAGATCAACAGCTATGCCCATGGGCTGGGGATGTCGAACACGGCGTTCAACGGCTATGTCGATTGCCCCGGGCCGCATAACACGCTGACCCTGGATGACGCGGGCCTACTCTATACCGGGCTCGCCACCCACACGATCCTGCCCGCACCCTTTGTGAAATCGCTGTTCGGCATGATGGCCGGCCGGGATTACGATTTCGCCGGCATGTGGGCCGATCTGCAGCCTATCGTGAAGGCCGAGGCGCCTAAAACCCTGCCCGCCGCGAAGGTGAACAAGTTCATCGCCGGCATCAAGCTGACCTATAAATCAGGCGGCTACACCTGGCCGGGCGGCACGCCTGACCTGAATGGGCAGACCGAATATGGCGATGTCGGGATCGACGGCTATGTCAGCCTGCCGGTCTGCGACGGCGCCGCCAAAAGCGCCCGGCAATATGTGTTCGGCTTCTTCCACGAGAGCACGAAATCGATCGCCGACCAGAACCCCCTCTTCACCGCAACCGGTGCTGGCGCCGAGTTGCTGCGCGAGCAGGTACACCAAGCGCTGCAAACCTGGTCGACCTGCGGGTGAGGGCGAGCCGCACCGGATGAGGGAAGGGCGGCCGGGAAAACCGGCCGCCCGCACCCATGATCTCGACATGGAATTCGTGGATCTATCTCCCACCTAAGATAAAGGCCGATCGACGATCGGCCTTTAAACGGGAGGAAGCGATGACGCAGGTAATCGGGGGTGCGCAAGCCGTGGCTTATGAGTTGTTCGAACGCGTGTGCTATGCCGAAGGGAAGGATATAGGGCTCACGCCCGACCTGCCGGCAGCCGGGGAGCGGCCGAGCCGCCATTGGATATTTTCAACCTATGCCGAATGTCTGGCAGCCGTGCAGCCGCCGCGTCACCTCGACGCCAATACCGGCTTCGAGGCGGGATCGGATCCGTCAGGCCACCGCTATGTGGCGCGGGAGGCGATTTTAGCTTCCGATCCCATTTAGGGACGCGGGTACAGCTCTAAACGTTTAGCCACCAGGTCGTAATCGTTCTTGGTGCCCTCCCTTGGAAAAAGAGAAGGCACCAAGCTTTTGTTTCAGAGTATTCGCTCGAAAGTCACCGACGACACGATGACGCCGCGCGTGCGCCGGTCGGGCAAGCCGGCATTGGCCGGTTTGAAGACCGACGGTATTTCAACAATAAGCTGCGCGATTCCGTTTTTCGCGGCCAGCTGGAACCGCAGTATGTCGAAAAATCCAAGACATCGCCAGACAGTCCAGCGTATAAGTCATAATGATTCAGCGCCAACCACTCATGGAAGGCGTCTTCTAAATGCTGTCTGGTCTCCAGCCTGTCACGGCGGGGTAAAACTAGATGCAGTGTCATGGTACGGTAACCGGATAGTTCCCGTAATTAAAATATTAGCAAATAATAGCTCTGGCCAGATCGTATAGGAAATTTGGTGCATCCTAGATCTTTTCCGCAACAACGTAAGATGTGAAGCGGGTTCTCAGCCAAAGCGCCATGCTCATGAAATACGAGTTGTTCTCCAGAATACCGTTGTGCTTCAGAGACTCAGCAATAAACGGCATCTCAATATAGCCCGCTGCCTGAATGCGAAAGCCACAATCCTCTAGCCGGTTGGCAATATCGGGAATGGGATACGCGGTTAGGTGTGTACCGTCGTCAAAGAAATTCAGCGTGGTAACGTTGAATCCAGCGTCGAAAAATAGTTTGCGCTTTGGTAGATCGACAGTATGCGCGCTCGGCCAGTCGAGATAGAATCTTCCTGCCCTCGGAAGAAGTTCGCCAATCCAAGAAAACAACTCATCTGGCTTCCCGACATGCTCGATCAATTGAGAGGCTAGGGCATATTGTGGCGGGATATCGAAGACTGGCTTTTTTTGGTCCAGATTTCCGACGAAAAACTCATCGTATTTGTGGGTGTGTTCTCCATGGGCAAGTGATGCTCCAACGAAGCGAAGGTCTTGTCGCTTGAACCCTAGCCAGTCCTTGAACCCAACTAATCCGCCCCGCCCAGAGCCAATGTCGAACAAGGTTGAACCAGCCGGAAGGTTCTTCACGAACGATGTCCTGGGATGCATCAACAGATAGTTTTCGTGTGCTACATTGCTGGATAATGGATCGGTGACAGGCTCTTTTAGCCAGCTTAAAAGTTGGTCGAAGGAATACGTCTGCGGATCGACTTCAAACATGATCTTCTGGTCCTGCGGGGGATTTCGCGCATTAGCGCATCGTCGGATTCCGCACTCAAGATCAATTTACGTGGTTCATACCGAGTTCTCTTTCTTGTGTCATTTTTCCAACAGTCGCCTTTGCGTCCAAGCATCATACCGGATGTGATAAGATGAGCTTGTCCTGGAGTTAGCTTCCAGGAACTTATAGATCGCGTAGTCGGGTAGAAGCTCAAGGGATGCCCACGACCCTTTTAAAAAAAGGCCCATGGCCTTACGGCCCTTTTCAGTATCCAAGGGACCGTTGATGCCGCTGATGGTCAGCGTGAACTGGTTGGTCAGCGCGGAGCCGGTCGTCGAGTCCGTCAGCGTGTAGGTGATGCCATCGTAGACCAGGATGCCCGCCCGGGCCTGAGCCACTGCGAACGAGGCGCCAAATACCACCGCCAGGGTTGCTAAAAGTTTCTGTTTACGCTTGTCCATAGCTGGCAGTGTCGCCGTTCGCAGGATTAACTGTGAATGATCTGGATCAAGCTGTAAAAATGCGGTGGTACGCTATCGATTTGAATGCTTGGAGCAGCTTGATCTTGTCCGGAGAGCCATGTGATGGATGACGCGCTCAAGGCCATGCTCGACGAGCGTGCGATTAACCGGCTGGCGCTCGATTATGCCCAGGCGGTGGACCGGTTGGACGAGCCATTGCTGCGCCGGGTCTTCGCCGCCGATGCGGTGCTGGAGGGGCCGGGTTGGCGCTTCGAGGGGATCGAGCAAATCTGCTCGATTTTCCCGATCATGAAGGACAGCTTCGTGTCATCCTGGCATGCCACGCACCAGCAGACGATCGATCTGAATGGCGACCGGGCAACCGGCGAAACCTATTGCGCCGGCCGTCACCTCCAGAAAGGCGGCTACGCCGAAAACCAAGTTGTCACGATGATCATCCGTTATCATGACGTCTTCGTGCGAACACAGGACGGCTGGCGGATCGCCATGCGCAAGGAGATCGTGGACTGGACGGAGACGGCGACGATCCAATCCGGGCATCGGGAGTAGCCACTGGAGCAACCGCCCGGGAACAGCCCGGCGGAACGATTGGGAGAAGCGGGATGAGGCGTATCGTTGGATTGGCGCTGGCGGCGCTCGGCCTGCTGGCCGGAACGGCGCATGCCGGGTCGGAGGCGGCGATCGACATTGCGGCGCGCGGGGCGGAGCTTTTCGGGCAACGCTGCGCCGTCTGTCATGACCATCCGCAAGGCCGCATTCCGCCGCGCTATGTGCTGAGCCATCTCAGCTCCGACCAGGTTTTGCATACTTTGACCGCGGGCCCGATGCGGCAGCAGGCCCAGGGCCTGACCCAAGCCGACATCAACCAGTTGGTCGTCTTTCTGACGTACAAGAATACCGGTGGCTGGTCCGCGCCCGATCCGCGTGCGAACATGTGCAAGACGCCCGCCGCCGCAAGCGAAACGGGGCCGGACTGGGGCAGCTGGGGGCGCGATCCGGAAAACACACGGTTCCAGTCCGATCCCGGCATCGCCGCCGCCGACGTGCCGCGGCTCAAGGTCAAGTGGGCCTTCGCCTATCCCGGCAGCGAGGCCGTCGGCCAGCCGACGCGGGTGGGCAATCTTCTGTTCGTTCCCAGCGTGACGGGGACGGTCTTCGCGCTCGATGCGTCGACCGGCTGCACCCACTGGACGATCGACGCCGGTGCGCCGGTCAAGACCGCGATCAGCGTCGGCCCGGTGGGGGCGAGACTGACCGCCTTTTTCGGCGACATGGCCGGTTTCGTCCATGCGGTCGATGCCCTGACCGGCCAGCCCGTCTGGACTGTCCGGGCCGACCCGCATCCGCTGGCCCAGGTGCGCGGATCGCCGGTGCTTTATCAGGGCAGGCTTTACGCGCCGGTGTCGTCCGGCGAGGAATCGGCGGCGGTCGATCCTGCCTATCCGTGTTGCAGCTTTCGCGGCGTGCTGGTCGCGCTCGACGCCGCCACGGGTCAAGTTGCCTGGAAGGCCTACACCATCCCGGACGCACCGGCGAAGCTGAAGGTGAATTCCGCAGGCACGCAGATGTTCGGCCCGTCGGGCGCTCCGGTTTGGTCCGCGCCGACGATCGACGCCAAGCGCAACCGCATCTATCTCGGCACGGGCAACGGTTACAGCGGGGCCGACACCGGCACATCCGACGCGGTGATGGCGTTCGACCTCACCACGGGCAAGCGGCTGTGGGCGACGCAGGGCACGACAAAGGACGTGTTCGTCGTCTGCGCCCAGCCGGGCACCGGCAACTGCACGGACACACCCGGGCAGGATATCGATTTCGGCAGCGCAACCGTTCTGCAAACCCTGCCGGGCGGCAAGCAACTTGTGCTGGCCGGTCAGAAAAGCGGCGTGGTCTTCGCCTTCGATCCCGACGATAACGGCAAGATCGTTTGGCAGACGCGGCTCGGCCTTGGCGGCCCGTTCGGCGGCGTGGAGCACGGCATCGCCACCGATGGCGAACGGCTCTACGTGCCGATTTCGGACGTCCAGGCCAGCTCCGCGATCCCGGAACCCGGCAAGCCGCCGCACCCGGAAGGCGGCCTGACCGCACTGTCGTTGGCGACCGGCGCCAAGCTGTGGCATGTGCCGGCCCCGCCGCCGGCCTGCACCTGGGGGATGCAAAGCTGCTCCGCCGCACAGCCGGCTGCGCCCGCCATCATCCCCGGCCTGGTTTTTTCCGGCTCGCTGGACGGCCATATCCGCGCCTATGCCGTCGCCGACGGCCATATCGCGTGGGATTTCGATACTGGCCGCGCGTTCGATGCGGTCAATGGCGGACAGGCCCATGGCGGCGCGATCAGCGGTTTCGGCCAGATCGTCTCCGGCGGGATGCTCTATGTGAATTCCGGCGGCGGCTATTACGGGCCGGCCGGGAACGCGCTGCTGGCGTTCAGCGTCGACGGGAAGTGACCGTCACATCATCAGCGCGCCGCCATTGACGACCAGCGTCTGACCGGTGACGAACCGAGACTGGCGCCCGATCAGGAAATTGACCGCTCGACCGATGTCGCCCTCCGCATCGCCCATCCTGCGCAGCGGCGAGCGCGCGATCAGGTGGGCGCGCATATGCGGCTCGCGGGTCAGGTAAGCCTCCTGCGCCGGAGTCATCGCCGAGGGAGCGATGGCGTTGACCCGCACGCCCAGCGGCCCCCATTCGCGCGCTAGGCTTTTCACCAGCGCCCGCTGGGCGCCCTTCACGGCGGAATAGACCGGCAGGATCGGCGTGCCGTCGATGCCGGACTGTGAGGTCAGAACCAACATGCATCCGCGTGTTTCGATCAAGGCCGGCAGAACTGCGCGTGCCGAATGGAAGATTGGCCTCAACCCGACCGCAACCGGCGGTTCCCAGTCCCCGTCCGCGATATCCTGCACCGAACGGGCGCGCGCGCCGGTGACATTGGCGTTGTGGATTGCCGCGTCGAGTTTGCCGAAACTGTTCCGAGCAAAGGTGACTGCGCCTTCAAGATCGGCCCGGTGTGTCACGTCGCACGCTATCGAAATCGCCAACCCGCCCCGCGCTCGGATCTCACCGGCGACCTGTTCCGCCGCCTGGACGTCCAGCGCCGTGACGGTCACGCCGGCCCCCGCCGCGCCCGCGGCCAGCGCGATGCCCCGGCCGATTCCCTCGGATGCGCCGGTGACCAGAACCGAATACCCGTTCAGCATCGAAACTCCTGCCTCGGAAACCTGCCGAAGCTTATCGCCTGGCCGCGAAACCTCCAGGGAAACAAATTGTCGGCGATGGTGTTTTCTCCGCGCCGGTCCGCAGGGAACGCTTCCGGTGTCCGTGGGCATCGCATGCAATCTCGCGCGTATCCAGAATTTGCCGTAGCGACTGGAGTGCGGGCGCCCGCATGGGCGGTCTGTCTCGGGCTGCTGGCATTCGCGCTGCTGGTGCGCGCGCAAACCTTCGGCAATCCCGTTCTCGGCTTTGACGAGCAGTTTTATCTGCTGGTCGGCGACCGTATGCTGCACGGCGCGTTGCCCTATGTCGACATCTTCGACCGCAAGCCCATCGGCCTGTTCCTGATCTATGCGGCGATCCGCGAATTGGGCGGGGATGGTTTCCTTCAGTACAAGCTGGTCGCCTGCGTCTGCGTCGCGCTGACGGCATTCCTGATCTTCCGCGCGGCGCGGCCGATTGCCGGCGGTTTCGGTGCGACGATCGCCGCGTGCCTCTATATCCTTTGGCTCAACGTCAGCGGGGGCGAGGGCGGGCAGGCGGAGGTGTTCTGCAACCTGCCGATGCTGATTGCGGCCATGCTGACCTGGCGCGTCGTGCGAACGGGCGAGCGGAATATCCCGCTCGGCTGCGCGGCGATGCTGCTGGTCGGGATCGCAATCCAGATCAAATATACGGTGGTGGTCGAGGGGCTGTTCTTCGGTGCGGCCTTGCTGTGGACGCATCGCCGATCGGGCTCAAGCCTTCCCGCGCTGCTTGCAGCCGCCGGTTTGTGGATCGGTTGGGCGCTTTTGCCGACAGCCCTGGCGGCGCTCGCCTATTGGCGGATCGGGGCGCTTCGGCAATTTCTCTTCGCCAATTTTCTGTCGATGTTCGGGCGTGTGCACGACGCGCATTGGGCGGAAGCGGTCGGCCTTTTGAAGCTGGGCGGCATTCTGCTGCCGTTGCTGGTGTTATGCGCCCTGGCGGCGCATGGGCGGGCAAGGGTATTCCCCATGCTCTGGCTAGGCTCCGCGATCCTGGGTGTCCTGCTGTTCGGCAGCTTCCTCTCGCCGCACTACGCCATACCCGTGTTCGTCCCGGCCTGCATCGCGGGCGCGAGCTTTTTCACGAACAGCAAATACGCGCGTATCGCCGCCGGTGTTTTGCTGGCGGTGGCGCTGATTGCGGGCCAGGCCTCGCTCGCGCGGAACGAATGGCGCAACGGCGGGCGCGCGCAGGCCTTTGCGGTCGCCGAGGCCGCGCGGCCGCATCGCGGCTGTATCTATGTTTATGACGGCTATCCGGCGCTTTATATGCTGACCCATTCCTGCCTGCCGACGCGCTGGGTGTTCCCCGGTCATCTGAACACCAGCGACGAGGATTCCGCCAATGCCCTGGGCGTCGATCCCGTTACCGAGGTGCGGCGGATCCTGGCAACCCGGCCTGAGGTGGTCGTCGACGACGCCCCGGCCTATGAGTTCGGCAACACCGAAACCCGCGCCTTGGTCGAGGCCGCGCTGGCCCGGGATTATCGGCTGGACACGACGGTGAAAACCGGCACGGCGCGTTACCGATTGGTTTACCGGTTGAACGATCCGCACGACCGATAATCTTCACGCCGGAATTATTGAGGAACAATCCCGCTCATCCCGCGATTGGAGAAATCATCAATCCAGGGAGGAAATCATGGGACGTGGAATATTGTTGTTGTTACTCGGCATACCGTTGCCGATCGTCATCCTGCTCGCGCTCTTTTGGCACTGAGCGCATCACATGACAGTCATCGCTGAAGTTCCCGATCGCGGCCCAGGGGTCGTTTCGGGTGAAGATGTTGCATCGACCGCCGTGTCCTGGGCGGCGATCGTCGCGGGCGCCGTGGCGGCCCTCGCCATCACCATCGTTCTGCTGGTTCTGGGCTCCGGCATCGGCCTTACCATGGTTTCGCCCTGGTACAATGCCGGTGCGTCGGCAGCCACGGTGGGCGTCTCCGCCGTCATCGGCGTCGTGGTCGTGCAATGGATCTCGGCCGGGCTGGGCGGTTTCCTGGCCGGGCGGCTGCGGACCAAATGGGTCGGGCTGCATACGCATGAGGTGTTCTTCCGCGACACCGCGCATGGCTTCATGGCCTGGGCGGCGGCCAGCGTGGTGGGCGCCCTGCTGTTCGCCTCGGTCACCGCATCGGGCGTCAGCGGCGTTGTCGGTGGAGCGAAGGACATCGCCGCGGCAGGCGCGGCCCAGGGCGGCGCACAGCACGCCGGCAGAATGGATCCGTCGGCCTATTTCACCGACAGCCTGTTCCGCTCAGCCACCCCGGCCCAATCTTCCGCCACGACACCGGGGGACAAGGGCGACCAGACGGCGGAAGCCGGGCGCATCTTAGCGCACAGCGTCCAGGGTGGGCAGATCGTGTTGGCTCCGGCCGACAAGACCTATCTCGGCCAACTGGTCGCGGCTCGCACTGGCCTCGCCCAACCCGACGCGGAGCAGCGTGTCGATGCCACCGTGGCGCAACTGAACGACGCACAGATGAAAGCCCGGCAGGCCGCCGACACGGCCCGCAAGGCAGCGGCCAAACTGTCGATCGTCATCGCGCTGTCGATGCTGATCGGCGCCTTCATCGCCAGTGCGGCAGGGGCGCTGGGCGGAAGCTATCGCGACGAATATTAACGACGCTTAAGGCGCATCAACGATCCCGCCGTCAGGAAACCGGCGGCGGGATTTTTGCATGTCGCTCGGTAACTATTTGGCAGATGTGGGTTCCACCAGGACGGTGGCGGAGAAGGTGCTGCCAGCCAGCTTATAGTTCGTCACCTGCACATCCACAGCGGTAACGGTGATCCCGGTCACCTTGCCGGCCAGTTTGGTTTCGACCTGGCGGTTCAAATAGATGACGATCGATTTGTCGCTGTTCTGATACAGAACCTTGTTCGGGGCCGGCGTGCCATTGAAGGTCTTGCTGATGCCCAGCACCGGCGCGTTGATTTTCAGATTGCCGATCTTCACATTGCCTTCGGCCTTGGACACCCCGGCCTTCGTCCGAATGAAGGTCGCCTGGGTCGTGACCGGGCCGGTGGTCACCGTGATCAGCGTGCCGAGCGGGCTGGAGAGTGTCCCGCTGAACCCGCTGACCGACGCCTCGCCCTTGGACGCCAGCCCGGTGGCTTTGGCGGCGTGGCCGCTCGCCTCGCTTTCGATCTTGGTGGCGGACCGCTTGAAGGTCAGGCCGCCGACAATCTTCGTCGTGTGCGCATAGGTGGAGCGCTGCGCCTTCTTGTCATAAGTCGGCGGCGCGCTTCCCGAAACGGGCAATTCCGGGGCGGGGTTGGTCTTGTGTCCGTTGACGACAAACGCCGAATCCAACACGGCCGCCGTGCTGCTGGCGTTCAAGGCGGGCACCGACGCCAGCGGGTCGGCGAGAGCAGGCTGCGCGATCGCCAAAATGGCGCCGGCAAGCGGCAGCAATGAGAGACGCGGCATGAAATCCTCCAAGATTCGAGCCCGTCGTCAGTTTAGTCCGTTCACCGAGGAGGACCCACGGCGCTTTTGGCTAAGACTATTGGGGGCGCGCAATTGCCGATTGCGCACCATAATGACGCCTCACCGTTTATCGGGCCGGTGACAAATCCAGGGCCAAGGTCAGCTGCGATGCGCCATTGTCCCGTCAGGGGCGGCGAGGTTGCGCATCAGCCTGCCGTTCTGCAGCTCCATCTGGATCGATTCCACATGCGCGCCTTGCGCGACTTTCACCCAGAACCTGCGATGCGCGTGGCCGCCGGCCGCCAGTTCCTGGATGGAGACACGACGTCCCGCCAGGTCCATGTTCAGCGAGGCTTCTCCGCTGGGTGCGGGATATCGGATGCGGAAATAGTTGATGGCGCGGGTGGCGGTGTCAGTGAAGGTATTCATGGCGAGCGACCTGTCTCAAATGGTCTTTAGGTAGCGCGCCAACCGCGGCCCTGGTTCCCACACAAGGCCAAGTTCCGCGCACGAAAAAAAGAGGCGCCCGGATGAGCGCCTCTTAATTCGAGCAAACGGTCGAGCCCTCTCAGGCCGGGCCATCGCTATGCATTACGCGGCGACCGAGGCCTTCGCGTCCAACGGAACCTCGGCAATCGTCTTCAGGATCTGCGATGCGATCTGGTACGGGTCGCCCATGGAGTTCGGGCGGCGGTCTTCCATATAGCCGCGATAGCCGTTCTTAATGAAGTTCATCGGCAGACGGATCGACGCGCCACGATCGCTGAGGCCCCAGCTGAACTGATCGATGGACGCCGTCTCGTGCTTGCCGGTCAGGCGCATGTGATTGTCCGGGCCATAGACCGCAATATGGTCCTTAACGTTCTTCTCGAACGCCGCCATCAATGCCAGGAAATAGCCTTCGCCACCGGTCTCGCGCAGATACGTGGTGGAGAAATTGGCGTGCATGCCCGAGCCGTTCCAGTCGGTGTCGCCCAGCGGCTTGCAATGCCACTCGACGTCGATGCCGTATTTCTCCGTCAGGCGGAGCAGCAGGTAACGGGCCATCCACATCTCGTCGGCAGCGCGCTTGGAGCCCTTGCCGAACACCTGGAATTCCCACTGGCCCTTGGCCACCTCGGCGTTGATGCCTTCGTGGTTGATGCCGGCGGCGAGGCAGATGTCCAGATGCTTCTCGACGACCTCGCGGGCGACGCTGCCGACGTTCTTATAGCCGACGCCGGTGTAATACGGCCCCTGCGGCGCCGGATATCCGGCTTCGGGGAAGCCCAGCGGGCGGCCGTCTTTGTAGAAGAAATATTCCTGCTCGAAGCCGAACCAGGCGCCTTCGTCGTCCAGGATTGTGGCGCGCTTGTTCGACGGGTGCGGCGTGACCGCGTCCGGCATCATGACTTCGCACATCACCAGAACGCCGTTGATCCGCTCGCTGTCGGGGAACACGCGGACCGGCTTCAGCACGCAATCTGAACTGTGCCCCTCGGCCTGCTGGGTCGAACTGCCGTCGAAGCCCCACAGCGGCAATTGCTCCAGGGTCGGGAACGCATCGAATTCCTTGATCTGGGTCTTACCCCGAAGGTTGGGGACCGGCGTGTAGCCGTCCAACCAGACATATTCCAGCTTGTACTTTGTCATTTCGACCCCTTGGATCCTTAGCGAGGGTTGATGAATCGTGCGAACCGCGCCGCAGGGTCATGCAGCAAATGTGCCAATTTTAGCAATCTGCCGGAGCCGGGCCGCACCACCTGACCGCGACCGGCTCCGTCGCATTCCTGATATGCGGGCAGGGCGGTCAAATGCCCCGATTCCGCCACAAATCTTCGGACCTTTCGCACGTGTGGAGGGTTCAATACACGGGGATCAGGGCCTCTGGCGCGACTGCACGCCGCAGCTTCCGCCGCGTACGTAAAAGTCCAGCCGTTAAGCTTTGTGAAATCGGCAGGGCAGGAATGCCTAATATTTAATCAATGCAGGCCCGTTATTTAGGCACGTGTGCAATCGGGAACAGCGGCCCACGTTTAAGGACACGAACGATCGCACCCCGTTCGGGTGCAGGAAGAGACGAACGACATGAATACGAATATTGAGCACGAACCGGCCCAGCGGTCGGCCGTCATTCTACAGTTCCCCGTGGGCGGCCGTTCGGGCCTCAGCGGCCATCGCGCCGACGCTGCGGTTGACCGCGCAATGCAGCCCCACCCCGACGTGATGTTCGGCAGCTGGTATCACGACGAAGCGATCGCCCAATCGGTCGCGCCGAAGAAGAGCTGAGCACCGGCGGCTGGATTATGCGATAAGTCCGTGGCGGCCGGGCGGGCCGTATCTGCCAGGATCCGACAGTATGACCGGCACCAAACTCCCCGACAGCACATCCCGGGTCAATCTCGCCTCTTACGGCACGGGCAACCCGTTCTCCATCGGCAGCGGCGTGTCGATCGTCAACCGCCATCTGGGGCAAACCGCGATCTATGGCGACGCCAGCCAGGCTTGGACCTTAAATAACGCCGGCACTGTCGGCGGCGCGAAAGGCAGCGCCGATTCCGAGCACAGCATTGGGAACGCCGGCGGCCTTGGGGTATCCACGGCCGCGGCCCTCACGCTGACCAATTCCGGCAGGATCGCCGGCGGCGCGGGCGGGGCGGGCTATTATATCGGCGGCGCGGGTGGAGACGGCGTCTCGATGAGCGCCGGCGGTGTGCTGACCAACGCGGTGGGCGCGACGATCGTCGGCGGCGCCGGAACTTCCGGCCTCTATGACGGCGGCAACGGCGGCTACGGCGTGTCGGCCGACGGCTTCGCAACGATCACAAACCGGGCGGGCGCGACGATTGCGGGCGGCGCCGGCGGCCGTGGCAGGCAGCAGGGGTTCGGCGTCCCCGGCGCCGGGGGCACGGGCATCGTGCTGACAGCCGGCGGCAGCGTGTCGAACGCCGGCATCATCACCGGCGGCAACCCGGGCGGCGGCAACAAATATTCAGCGCCCCCGTCGTCCTTCGGCGTTTTATTCGAAGGGTCCGCGGACAGCACGCTGACCAATTCAGGCACAATCACCGGGGTCGACGGGCGGGCGGTCCAGTTCGGCGGCGGGAACGACCGGCTTATCCTGTCGAACGGCAGCGTGTTGTCGGGCGGGGCGGATGGCGGCGCCGGCAGCAATGTGCTGGAGCTTGAGCGCGGCGGATCGCCCGGCACGGTCGACGGCATCGGCACCGCGCTTACCGATTTCCAAACGATCGTCGTCGATACCGGCGCGCGCTGGAACGCGACCGGCACGACCGACCTCATCGCCGGCTCCGCGCTGGCCGTGAAGGGCGGCCTGACGCTCACCGGCCCGGCGACCTTGGACGGACGGGTATCCGGCACGGGTACGCTGACGTTTGCGGGTATGTCGGCCTCGTCCACCGGCCAGCTCAAGATGGCGGGTCTCGCGCTTACCGGCACGGCGGCGCTGACCGTCAGGGGCAACCTGGCCTATGCCGGCAAAGTGACCGAGGCGGCGGGAACCGAAATCTCCATCGCGGCGGCCAAGACCCTGACGCTCGGCAGTGCGGTTTCCGGATCGGGCGCAATCGACATCCGCGCCGGATCGACGTTCATCGCCAAAGGCGCCGTGGGCGCGGCCGAGACGGTCGCCTTCGCCGCCAAGACCGGCGCGTTGCAAATCGTGGACACCGCCGGTTTCAAGGCCGGAATCTCAGGTTTCGCCGTCGGCGACCAGATCGACGCCGACAACGCGGCGTTCAAGTTCGGCAAGGGGGAGACGCTGACCTTCGTCGAGAATGCCGCGAAGACCGAGGGCACTCTGGTGCTGAAAAACGGCGACAACCGGCTGGCCCTGCACCTGTTCGGCCAATATATCGCCCAAGGCTTCCAACTTTCCAGCGACGGCCACCGCGGCTCGCTGATAAGCTATCAATCGCCGGTAGCGGATACGACCAACCACTTGGCGGCCGGCGGGCACGGGTAGCATTCAAATTGCCTCACCCGAGGGGTGAGGTGAAACCTAAACCTTCCCCAGCATCGCATCGCGGCCGATCATCGGCTCCACGAAGGGCGAGAAATCCGGCCCTGACCGCAGCGTGTTGCCGCCGTCCACATTGATCGCCGTGCCGGTGATCCAGCGCGCGTCGTCGCCCATCAGGAACCGCACCAGCCCGGCCACATCCTCCGGCTCGCCCACGCGGCCCAACGGCATGTTGCCCAGCCACTGCTTGAACAGGTCGCTCTCGCGCGGGATGTTCTCCATGATCTCGGTTGCGATGAAGCCCGGCCGCACGGAATTGCAGCGCACCTGCACCGGACCGTATTCGTCGGCCGCGTTGCGCATCATCTGGTCGATGCCGCCCTTGGCCACGGTGTAGGCCCCGAAATAGCGGTGGGTCTGGCACCCGGCGATGGAGGATATCGCCACGAACGACCCGCCGCCGGCCTTCACCATCGGCGGCACCGCATATTTCAGTGACAGAAACGTGCTGATCACATTGACGTTCAGCACGCGCACGAACTCATCCATCGACTGCACATGATAGGGGCCCGGCATGCCGCCGCCGCCCGCATTGGCGACAAAGCCGTTCAGGCTTCCCGTCGCCTCCAGCGCGAAATCGACCACACGCTTCACGTCGTCTTCCTGCGTGGTGTCGGCCACGATGTGCCGAACCCCGCCGCTGTGTCCGGCCTCTGATCGAATGACCTCAGCGGCCTCGATCAGCTTGGACTCCGTCCGGCCGCAGATGGTGACGGCAGCCCCATCCGCCGCCAGCCGCGCCGCGCACGCCTTGCCGATGCCGGTGCCGCCGCCGGTGACGATGACGGAAAGACCGGAAAGGCCGCCGGAGGGTGTTGTGGCTGTCGGCATGGTGGTGATGTTCCCCTGATTGATGCGTCCGGCTTTCGAATAGCCGATCCGCCTGGATACCATAAAACGAATTTCGATTCCCCAGCCGCGGCACCCCGGCCTGCCGCCGATACCGGGACATCCGATGCCCGATTTAGAATTATTTAGGCGTTTTTACTGTCCATAAACGATTTCCATGCCTAATGGCGTGATCCGGTCAATGCCTGCGCCGCGTGTCGGCCCATCAACCGGAGCAATGCCATGCCACTGGTTTCAACTCGCAGTCTTCTGCTCGCATGCCTGTTTGCCGCTGCTGCATTGGTGGGGGCCGGGTTTCTCGCTGTCCGGTCTGTCGGTAGTTCATACACGCGGACGATCATCACGCCGACCGTGTGGCGGCATTGCCCCGGTGTAGCGCGGTCTCAATTCGGCACGGTTATCGCCACGGCCGCGGCCGCCGCGAATGCACCGGCCCGTGGAAGCTAAATCGTCTACAGGGTGAGGGCTAGCACGATTGCTCGGCTCGCTGGTTTGCAGAAGGCTCTGACCTCGCCGCACTCTAGTCAGAGGTGCAATAACAGAAATCATGCATTATATGTTATTGCATTGCATTCGTGATCGGGAGGTGTTTGCGATGAACGTATCCATCGGAGAACGCTGGGAAGGTTTCGTGGAAGGCGCTGTCAAAAGCGGCCGTTACGGTTCGGCCAGCGAGGTTGTGCGCGAAGGATTGCGCCTGGTCGAGGAGCGCGAGCAGAAGCTCATGGCGCTCCGCGAAACTGTCAATGCATCGATCGCGCGCGGAGGCCAGAACACGGACGACGATATCGAGGGGGCCCTCGATGCAACAGCGGCGGAGCTGGCCAAGGAAGGCTATTGAGTGCGTCGTCTTGTGTATCTCGACGGTGCACGCGACGACCTGAAGCAGATTTTCGCTTATATCACGCGCGAAAGCGGAAATCTGAGCATTGGCCGAGGGTTTGTGAACACGCTTCGCCAGCAATGCGTGAAACTTGCCGCCCCGCCAGGCATGCTGGGTACACCCCGGCCCGAACTTCGCCCGGAACTCCGCAGCTTTTCCGTCCAGGGTTATGTGATTCTATTTCGCTATCAGGGCGACACGTTCGAGATCGTTAATATCATCGAGGGGCATCGGGACTTCGATACGATGTTTCCGTGAGGTGGGAACGCCCGAATAAGTAAACTGTCACCGTAATTTCGCCGGACTATCCGCAAATGCGCGCCTGATTTTTACGGTTGGGACTGGAGCTTGGCGGCTTCGCAAATCAATTCAGCGGCGCGGCCTGCAACCTCTAGACGCGGAGTATCAGCGGGCAGAGTGAATGCCGGGACCGAACCTGGAACTCTACCGCCTCCCTTGAATGGCTCGTAGCCCCACATCCGGTACTCGCCTGTCGTCGGATCCATATCTAGTGACCAAGTGATCGCGTCTTTATCGAAGGCGCGCCGTGACGTTACACCCGTTGGAGTGGTGATCGTCCAACTTGGAAGCGCTGCGGCCTCTTTTTCCGTAATCGGCGGGTTGCCGGAATCGATCGCGTGCTTAAACGCCTCGGCAACCGCAATCGCGTCGGATGCCGGCACGATTTGAACGGGCTCGGTTTCGTGAGAATAGCTGCCAGGAATTTGCTTTAGAGTTGGGATGTAAACGATATTGCGTCGGAGATATGCGCCGATATGCACGAATTTTCCCCCTTAATTTGGCTGCTTCGAGGGTGTTACTGAGACTCTGGACATTTTCCCAACTTGGTACCCAGGAATCAGAGGTGAGCATCACCAATTCTGGATTGTCGGGATCGACAGTCTTCAGTTCACGATAGGCCCAGCCAAAGAGTTCAGTGCGGAGTTCCGCAGTCGGATCGGAAGCTTCCTCAGCGGTTTCTTCCCGCTCGTCATCCTCGGCTCCTGCCGCAGCTGTTAGTATCGGCTTATCTATCTCAGGCCGGTAAACTGCCGATTCGAAGGCGCCGGATGTCTGGTCGCTGAGAGGCCAACGACTTTGGTTTGATGCTTCGGCCCCGGTGGCAGTCCAGCGGCCGCGAGCATCCCTTGGTTCGTTAGGGCTGTACCCTGCCTTTTCAAACAATCCATAGCGAAGCTTTGCACGAGCGCGTTCTTGCTCGACTTTCGATAGTTGTCGCGCCAACAGGGCGTGCAACTCGGCTTCGACGATATCGAGACGTTGTATCATGCCGATAAATGGCGCGTTTCCACGGGGTGGCCTTGGAGAACCGAAGCCTTGATTGCACCGGGCGCCCAGCGCGACCGCGTGAGCATGAATTGCTTGGGCAGAGTCGCGTAGGCAGTTATGGGAATCTCCGTCGATGCCGCGATTGGATGAATTGTATGGAGTCAGAGATCGCCTCCTAACAGAAGACGGCCGTACCCCTGAAGCCTAAGCGGGCTCGGGTATCGCTGCCTGATTTATGTGAGCTCGGTCCGGTAAGCACGTGATCACCGATACCAAGACCAATTCTAGTCCGATAAGGCGTGTATGTTAAGAACATTAATAGAATATAAGAGGTATATCACGGCATAAAACCGATGCGGTCATGCTTTGGCGCGCATTGTTCCGCTGAGGATTTGCTCCAAGCCAACTTGTAAAAAAACCGGCGCCACGTCCCCGCAGCGCCGGCTCTCTTAACTCAAACCGGAAAGACTATTCCCGTGTCCAGCCTTCCGGAATCTTCGGCTCCGGTCCTGCCTTGCCCCACAAGATGATCTCGTTGCCCCAGGGGTCTTCGAAGGCGTGGTTGTAGCCGTTGAATTCTTTCCAGTAATGCTCTTTCCACAACAGCGTGGCGCCGCGGTCGGTGGCGCGTTTCAGCAGGTCGTTATAATCCACGCCGTCGCCGATCAGGATCCAGATGCGGGGCTTGCGGCCGGCTTGGCTCAGGCTGCGCGGCTCGACGCCGGCGGGGTTCGGGTGCGGGCGGGCGTTTTCGGCCTTGAAGATGCCCAGATGCAGGTTGCCGATCTGGCTGTCGCTGCCGTCCGGGTTCGGGAACTGACCGCCCGGGACCATGCGGTGATAGATGCCGAACGGCCGCTCGTCATTGCGCCAGCCGAACACCTCCTCATAAAACTTGCCGGCCGCCGCCGGGTCGTCCGATGCCAGGTCGACGAAAATCAGGGTATTGGGTTGGCTCATGATTCCTCCTTGGGTTCGTGTCGTTGGGGTTGGTGAGAGTGACTGGTTAGAGGTCCGCTCCCTTAACCGTCATTGCGAGGAGCGTAGCGACGCGGCAATCCAGGGCCACCCGGATGGTGTTGGGCGCGTGGCCCTGGATTGCTTCGCTCCGCTCGCAATGACGGGTAGGGCGCGCAATGACGACTAGGACGCGTATTCGCTGCGCTTGGGCGTGAACACGTCGAGATTGAGGACGGGTTCGTCGCCGACGACGACGCCCCAATGGTTGGCGTTGGGCGGAATGACCAGCAGCCCGCCGCCGCTGACGCGCACCACCTCGTCGCCGATATGGAAATCGATGGTGCCGCTGATCACATAGGCAATCTGCTCGTTCGGATGGCTGTGCGGACGCGGCTCATGCCCCGGCTGCAACCGGTTCAGCGCCACAGTCGCGCCCTCTCCGGAAAACGCCTTCCGCTCCACCCCCTCACGCACCCGCTCCCACGGCACCGCGTTCCAGTCGATCGAATGCAGGTTCATGTCGTCTTCCCTTATTGTCTAAATCGCGCTCTCGGCTGGCCGTGTTTTTAAACGCCAAGACGCAAAGGCGCCAAGAAACCAATCATATTCAGGCGTCTGTGTTTATCTGTGTCCATCTGTGGATAAGAATCTTTTTCCATAGATGGGCGCAGATTAACGCAGATTTAAATCCGGGTTCTTTTGGCGCCCTTGGCGTTGAAAACTCCTTTTCCTCATCACTCAGCCGCGACCAAACCATCCAGCGCGCCGAAGCCGCCGCCGCCGGGGGTTTCTAACCGGACCACATCGCCCGGTTCCATGGTGATCTTCTTGGCCTCGTTCACCGGCTTGCCATTCACCGTGAACTTGCCCGCGGCACCCGGGTCGCCGCCGTCCAGGCCTTCGGGGCCGGCGTCCAGGCGGCTCGGCACCGCGTTCAGCAGCCACGGCTTGTCGGTGTTCATGTGGAATTCGATCACCTGGCCGTCGCCGCCCTGGGTGCGGCCCTTGCCGCCCGATCCACGGCGCAGCGCCCGTTTGTCAAAGACGATGGGCATCGCCGCCTCCAGAACCTCGACCGGCACCGCCGCGACCCCGGTGGGGTAACAGGTGGCGCTCGGCCCCGATTTGGTTTTCCGCGCGCCCATGCCCCCGGAATAATTGAACATGGATGAGGTGAAGGCGTCGCCGCTGGCGCGCTTGCCTTGGATCTGCACCGTCCACACCGCGCCCGAACCCTCGGCCAGAACCCGGTCGGGGATGATCTGGTGCAGCGCCTTCAGGATCGGCATCGGCACGAACATGCCCACCACATGCCGCGCGTTCAGCGGCGAGGGATAGGCGGCGTTGACGATGCAGCCCTCCGGCGCAGTCACCTTGATCGGCGACAGGGAGCCGTGATTGTTCGGCAGCTCCGGATTCAGGCAACTGCGGATCGCGAAGGTGGAATAGGCGTGGGTGTAGTTCATCACCACGTTGATGCCGATCGGCGCGGCGCCCGAACTGCCGGTGAAATCGATGGTGATGTCGCCGGCCACATTGTCCACCGTTACGGCGGATTTCAGCGTGATGACCGTGCCGCCCGGCACGTCGAACTGGCTTTCGCCGTGCCATGTCCCGGCCGGCAGCTTGCGGATCGCGTCGCGTGTCGCCTTTTCCGACCGGGCGATGATCTCGTTGGACAATTCCTCGATGTCCGGGATGCCTTCGCGCTCACACAAGGCAATCAGCCGTTCCGCGCCGGCACGGCCGCTGGAAACCTGCGCCGCCAGGTCGCCGAACACATGGTCGGGTGTGCGGACATTGTGGCGGATGATGTCGTGCAGCAGCTCGTTCGGCTTGCCCGCCTCATAAAGCTTGGACGGCGGAATCCATAAGCCTTCCTCGTGCACGTCGCGCGCGCCGGCGCCGATGCCGTAGCCGCCGATATCGGTGTGGTGGATGGTCGACCCGACATAGCCGATCAGCCGCTCGCCCCAATGGATCGGGCAGAACACGGTGATGTCGAAGAAATGGCCCGCCGACATCCACGGGTCGTTGGTGATCACCACGTCGCCGGGGACGAGCTTGTCCTTGAACAGCCCGGCCAGGGTCAGCCCGGCGGAGGCCAGGGAGTTGATGTGGCCCGGCGTGCCGGTGTTGGCCTGTGCCACCATGCGGCCGCGCGCGTCGAACAGGCCGGACGCCAGGTCGCCCGCCTCACGCACGATGGGGCTGAAGGCGATGCGCTGCAGCGCCTTGGCCTGCTCGCTGACGATCGAGATCAGGTTCGACCAGAGGATTTCGAGTTCGATACCGTCAAATGCCATGATCAGGCCCTCCGTTCCGACACGACGCAGCCGATCTTGTCGATCGTGGCGTCCCATTCCGGCAAGATGACGATCGTCGTCTCGCGCTCCTCGACGATCGCCGGTCCGGCGATCTTTTGCCCCGCCGCCAGCGTGTTGCGGTCATAGACCGGAACCGGGCCGGCATCGGGCCACAGCAGCACAGGCCGGTGCGACTTGGGCTTGCCCCATTCGCCAGGCAGCTTGTCCACCGTTTCCGCGCCCACATCCGGGCCGCTGGCGGTCAGGCGCCAGGACACGATCTCGATCGGCACGTGGCTGGGGTTGATGCCGTATTGCGCATAATAGGCGGCCTCGAACGTGCCGCGCACCATTTCCACGTCGTCGCCGATGCGCGGGTCGTGGTCCAGCACGATCGACACCTCGTTCTGCTGCCCGAAATAGCGCAAATCCGCGCCGAAGATCATGGTCACGGTGTCGGCCGGGCATCCGGCCTCGGCCAGCGCCGACAGGCCTTCGTCGGTCATCTCGGTCAGAACCTTGTCGACGATCTCCCAGTCCAACTCGTCCAGCTTGCCCGGCGCGCTGCGCACCAAGTCGAAGCGGACAGAGGTGACCAGCGTGCCGAAGGCCGACAGCACCGATGCATTGGGCGGGAAGATCACCGCCGTGGATTGCAGCAGCGCGCCGACGGCAGAGGCATGGACCGGGCCGGCGCCGCCGAAGGCCAGCAGCGGCATGCCGCGATAATCGACGCCGCGATCCGTCGCATGGGTGCGGGCGGCGGCGGCCATGGTCTCCGCGACGATGCGGAAGATGCCGCGCGCGGTGGTCGGCATGTCGGTGCCGAGTTTCTCGCCTAGCGCGGCGATGGCTTTCTCCGACGCGGCCTTGTCCAGCTTCATGTCGCCGCCCAGGAAATTGTCGCCGTCCAGCAGGCCCAGCGCGAGGTCGGCGTCGGTGACGGTCGGCTGCGTGCCGCCCTGGCCGTAACAGGCCGGGCCGGGCTGCGATCCGGCGCTCTGCGGGCCGACTTTCAGCAGGCCCAGATTGTCCATGCTGGCGATGCTGCCACCGCCGGCGCCGATCTCGATCATGTCGATGGAGGGGATGGTCAGCGGCATGCCGCTGCCCTCGCAGAAGCGATAGATGCGGTCGACCTCGAAACTGCTGCTGATCAGCGGCTTGCGTCCTTCGATCAGGCAGGCCTTGGCGGTGGTGCCCCCCATGTCGAACGACATCAGCCGGTCCAGGCCCAGGCGCTGCGCGTAGAAGCTGGCGGCCAGCGCACCGGCGGCGGGGCCGCTCTCGATCATGCGGACCGGGTTGCGGCCGGCGATCTCCGCCCCGATGACGCCGCCGGACGACAGCATGATCAGCGGCTTGTTCTTCACCCCGCGCTCGGCCAGCCGGACGGTCAGCGCGTGTAGGTACGGCTCTGTGATCGGCGCGGTGAAGGCGTTGATCGCGGTGGTCGATGTGCGCGGATATTCGCGGATCTGCGGCGCGACGGCCGACGACAGCGAAAGATAGAGCTTCGGCGCGGCCCGGCGCAGAATGGCGGCCACCGCCTGCTCGTTGGCCGGGTTGCGAAAGCCGTTGATCAGGCAGATGGCGGCGGATACAACGCCCTTGTCGCGCATCGCCTTGGCCAGCGCCTCGATCTCGGCCTCGTCGATGCCCTTCTGGATCGTGCCGTCGGCCAGCGACCGCTCGTCGATCTCGAAAGTCAGTTCGGCCGGGATCAGCGGATCGGCGAATTCGATCTGCGGGTCGTACATTTCATAACGATGCTCATGGCGGATCGACAGCACGTCGCCGAAGCCCCTGGTGGTGATCAAGGCGGTGGGCGGGCCCTTGCGCTCGATCAGCGCGTTGGTGACGACCGTGGTGGCGTGCACGACAACGCCGTCGATATCTTTCGAGGTCAGCCCGGCCTTGGCTAGAACCTGGTCCACGCCGCCGAAGAATCCCTCCAGCAAATCGTGATGGGTGGTCAGCGTCTTGTCGGTGGTCAGCGTGCCGTCTTCGGCGCGCAGGACGATATCGGTAAAGGTTCCGCCGATATCGACGGCAAGCGAGTAAGTCATGTCGGGCTCATTCTCCATCCAAGCCGGCGCGAGGCTTCCGCCGCGGCGCCGACCACTTGCGACAATTGCCGGGGGGAGGGGTCCCCGGCGATATATTGGGTCGATCCGACGATGGCGATCGTGCCGCGCCATTCGTTGCGGTAATCGAAGATCGGAGCGGCGAGCGCATTGACCCCGACCATCAGCCGGTCCGCCGCCGTGGCCCAGCGCTGCCGCCGGACCTTCTCGACCTCGGCCAGGACCGCCGCCGGGTCGGTCAAAGTCAGCGGCGTATAAGGCTTCAGCGGCTGAGCCAGCACACGCTCCAGCAAGTCCTCCGGTCCGAAGGCGAGCGCCACCAGCCCGTGGGCCGAGGCATGGAAATCCAGGGTCGAGCCGGGCCGCGTGTTGAACTCGATGAGCGTGCGGCCGGGCAGCAATTCCAGCACGGTGACGGCGTTCTCGATCAGCGTGGACACAGAGACCGTTTGCCCGGTCTCGTCGCGCAAGCACGCCATTTCCGGCCGCGCCACGCTGAGGATGTCGAAACGGTGGCGCACCGCCTCACCCAGGGTCAGAACCTTGATGCCGATCTCGTAACGCTCCGAATCGCGGTCCTGCACGACATATCCGTGCTGGACCAGGGCGCGGAGATGCCGATGCGCCCGCGCCTTGGACAGGCCCATCTCGCGCGCCAGGTCGGTCACGCCCCAGCTGCGGCCGGAATGGGCCAGCAACTCGATCAGGCTCAGCACCAGGTCGACCGACGCCAGGCTCCCGTCGTCGTGGTTGTGAGGCCGAAGGGCGATAGATTCGAGAACGGTCAAAGTCTCTCCATGTGTTCCGATCAACGGAACAATGTTCCAGTGGTTGATTAAACTGTCATTTGAAGCGTACTTAGTAAAGCCGCAAGTGCCGCCGAAACTTGGGGAAACATGCACGGGAACTTGCCTTTTTGATGCGTCGACAAGGATGGGAAACGCGGTCTAGACTTCGGCCTATGACCAGCCTTAGACAGCGCATCCGGCACCGCGATCCGGTTCTCGGCACCTTTGTCAAAACCGCCTCGCATCACGTGATCGAGGTGTTGGGAATCAACGGTTTGGACTTTGCCGTCGTCGATGCGGAGCATGCGCCGTTCGATCTCGGCACACTCGATACGATGGTTCTCGCCGGCCGCGCCGCAGGCATCCCCATCCTCGTCCGCACGCCGGAACTGGCTGCCGTGCCCATCGGCCAGACGCTAGATCTCGGGGCCGCGGGCGTGGTCGTTCCGCATGTCTATACGGCTGAGCGCGCACTGGCCTCGGTGAACGCCGCGAAATATGCCGCGGGCCAGCGCGGTTTCTCGCCATCGACCCGCGCCGGCGGTTACGGGACGCTCGATCCTGTCGCCTATCGCGCCCAGGCCGACGCGGACAGCATCGTCTGGTGCCAGATCGAGGATCGTCAAGCCATCGGCAACCTGGACGAAATTGCCGCCGTGGAGGCGGTCGACTGCCTGTTTATCGGGCGCGCGGACCTGTCCCTGTCGCTGGGCGTCGACAGCCAGAAACATTCCGATGTCGCCGCTGCGGTGAAGGCGACCGCGGAGGCGGGAAACCGCCATAACCGCGCCGTCGGCATTCATATCGGCGACACGGCCGAAATACCCGACCTGCTGGCGATGGGCATTACGGTTTTCGTCTGCGGCACCGACCAGGGCTTCATCGCCGGCCAAACGCGGCGGATCAAGGCGGATCTTGCGCAAATCCTCAAGGATCGGTGCGCGCAATAGCTTGCGGCGCCTTCTGCCATCGCCCATATCCTGCGGGCTTCGCATGGATTCGGTGACAGCATGAAACAGCCCTCGATCTACTTTGCCCATGGCGGCGGCCCCTGCTTTTTTATGCCCCCACCGCCCGATGAGCCGACCCGCTGGGTCGGGATGGAAGCTTATCTGAAGAGCGTCCCGTCGCTGCTGCCCGGCAAGCCCGACGCGCTGCTGGTCATTTCCGCCCACTGGGAAATGGCGAAGCCGACTGTGCTGATGACGCCGAAGCCGGGCCTGCTGTTCGACTATTCCGGGTTCCCGCCGCACACCTATCAGCTGACCTATCCCGCGCCCGTCGCCCACGAGCTGGGCAGGAAAGTGCGCGAATTGCTGGCCGAGGCCGGGATCGAGAGCGGCGAGGATACCACGCGCAATTACGACCATGGCATCTTCGTGCCGTTGAAGGTTGCATTCCCCGATGCGGATATACCGATCCTTCAGCTATCGCTGCAGCAGAATTTGGATCCGGCTTTCCACGTAAAGCTGGGCAAGGCGCTGGCGCCGCTGCGCGACGAGAACATCGCGGTCATCGGCAGCGGCCTCAGCTTCCACAATCTGCGCGCGCTCGGCGACCCGCGCGTCAATGCGCCGTCCGTCGCCTGGGATCAGTGGCTCACCCACACGCTGTGCGCG
This sequence comes from Alphaproteobacteria bacterium, assembly GCA_965276835.1. Taxonomy (GTDB): domain Bacteria; phylum Pseudomonadota; class Alphaproteobacteria; order BOG-932; family Roseiterribacteraceae; genus BOG-932. Next base: position 2,400,279 of record OZ255631.1, on the reverse strand, counting down.
GAATCGCCCGAAGAGCGCGAGCGGGACATCATCAACTGGGAACAGGCTCCGGCGGCCCGCATCTGCCATGCGGAAGAAGAGCATCTGCTGCCGCTGATGGTGGCCGTCGGCGCGGCCGCCGGCGATCCGGGCCATCATGTTTACAGCGGCACCATCTGGGGTAAGGCTGTCTCAGCCTATCACTTCGGCTGAGGCGGCTTTAAAGCAGATTGCACCGCCAAGGCGCCAAGAAACCAATCTTAATCAGGCATCTGTGTTTATCTGTGTCCATCTGTGGCTAAGAAATGCCAGCCGCAGATTGCACAGATTTACGCAGATTAAATCCGGGTTTTCTTGGCGCCTTGGCGGTGAAAATCTTCTGACGGTTCGTCAGACTTCCGCGCGATAGGGCAGGGCCGCCTGTGCGCCCGCCCGTCCGACACAGATGCGCGCCGCCCGAAGACCAAGGACGGCGGCGTCGTCCAGCGACAACCCTTCGACAATTCCGGTTGCGAAACCGCCGATGAAGCTGTCCCCGGCGGCCGTGGTGTCGACCACCTTGGTGGGCAATGCCGGCAGGTGGCGCGGGCCATCGGCATCCAGGATCAGGATGCCCGATCCACCCAGAGTGATAATGACATTGCGGGCGCCTTGGCTGCGTAACAACTGCGCGGCGGCAAGCGCCGTATCCAGCCCGTCGACCGTAACCCCGGTCAGCAATGACGCCTCGGATTCGTTGGGGATCATGTAATCGATCTTGGCGATCAGTTCCGCTGGCAGCTCGCGCGCCGGGGCAGGGTTCAGCAGGACGGGTATGCCCTGTGCCCGGGCGTGATCGATGGCGGCGACCACGGCGTCCATCGGCGTTTCCAACTGGCAGATCAGCAGCTTCGCGCCATCGAACGCCTGGGCTTGTCCGGCGATGTCTGCCGCGCTGACCGCCGCGTTCGCGCCACCGATCAGCATGATGCGGTTCTGCCCGTCCGGCGTCAGCAGGATGACCGCCGTGCCGCTTGCCGTGTTCGCGGTCGTCACGACACCTTGATCGTCGATGCCTTCGGCGGTCAGGGACGCGCGCAGCATCGTGGCCGACGGGTCGTCGCCCAGCCGGCCGATCATCGCCACGTCACCCCCCATGCGGGTGCAGGCGACAGCCTGGTTGGCGCCCTTGCCGCCGCAGAAGATAGCGCTGCTGTCGCTGGACAAGGTCTCGCCCGCCGCCGGGATGCGCGGCATGTGTAGGACAAGGTCCAAATTCAGGCTGCCGAGCAGTGCAATCCGCGCTTTCCTCATGATCTTTTCCGTATCTGTCGGTCTGCGGAAACTATGCCGCCTTGGTTCGCTGCATCATATCCTGAATATGCTCGCCGAAACTGCAGGCCGCCGGCGCCGGCTCATCCGGTTTCAGGCAGGTCGGCGCGACGGCGAAGCGGTAATCGAAGGGCGGATTTAAGAAGGTCGCGACCGAATAGCGATCCTTGCCGCTGACATTGTTCAGCACGCGGTGAAAATTCGAATGATAGAGGCCGTTGGTAAAGCGCGGAACCATGTCGCCCAGATTGATGACGAAGGTGCCGGGGATCGGGTCGGCGCGGATCCAGCCGCCATCCAGGTTCTGCACCTCCAGCCCGCCGCGATCGTCCTGCAGCAGGATGGTCAGCAGACCCCAGTCGGTATGGGCGCCGGCGCCCAACTGGTTGAAGGCGGCATTCGCGGGATGCGGTGGATAATGCAGCAGCCGCACCGCGCAGTTGGGCTCCGCCAGCCCGTCGCTGAAATAATCTTCGGGCAGGTCGAGCGACAGCGCCAGGATCGACGCCAGCCGCCGGCCCAGCACGGCCATGGCGTCGGTATAGGCTTCGATCTGCGGGCGAAATCCGTCGATCCCAACCGGCCACTGGTTCGGCCCCTCGAACGGGATGCCGCGCTTGATCAGCGGATGGTCCGGCCCCAATTCGCGCCCGAACACCATGCTTTCCTTGAGGTCGGGCGGGGAATCGACATCCAGCGCCTGCCCGCCCATCCCGTCATAGCCCCGCATGTTGGTCGACTTGCGGATATCCACGTCCAACTTCGCCTCGGCCGGCTGGTCGAAAAAGCGGCGTGCGGCGGCAAGCTGGCCCTCGGTCAGGTCCGGCGGAACGCCATGGCCCGATAGATAGAAAAAGCCGGTTTCGCGCGCCGCCTTGTGAACTTCCCAGGCAACGGCCTTGCGTGCCTGCAGATGGGGAGACGCCGCCTCGGTGAAATCGACGATCGGGATATGTGTGGCGGTTTTCGGGGGTTCGTAGACGATCATCCCGTCACCGCGTGGAATGCGTTGATGCGGAAGACATTGCCTTCGGGGTCGAACAGCACACACTGTCGCGAGCCGTAAGCCGTGTCGTACGGTTCCTTGACCATCTTGGCCCCCCGTTTCAACGCATCCCGGCCGATGCGCGGCACGTCATCGGCGTGGGAAACCTCGAAGGTCAGCAGCGACTTGACGCCCGACGTCTGCGAAAAATCTTCCAGTTTCAAAAGCTCGTAAGCCTCGAAACCGTTAAATCCGATCATCGCGCCGCCGGCGTCGAGCGCACGATAGATCGGTGACCTGAGCTCGGTCTTCTCCTTCAGATCGAAGAGTTCGGCATAGAAAGCGACAAGCGCGTCGAGGTTCTGCGTGAAGATATTGACGCTGGACAGCACGGCCATTGGTTCCCCTCCAAAGCGGGCTGCCGTGGCATCCGACTTCTAAAGCTCACTATGGCTTACGCCGCGCGCGGGATTCTTGTTTCGCAATGCACGGCGAATTGCGCAAGCGGCGCGGGCGCGGCCTGTTTCAGTGCGTCTGCGCCAACGCGCCCAGATGCTGCTGCCGGAAAGACCGCGGGGTCATTCCATAATCGGCGCGGAACGACCGGCTGAAATGGGCCGCGTCGTTGAAACCCCAGCGGAAGCAGATGTCACTGATCGACAAGTTCCGGTGCACGATGCTGGCCAGGTCGGCGTGGCAATGTTCCAGCCGGCGCTGCCGCAGATAGTGGCTGAAGCTGAGGCCCGCCTGCTGAAACAGTTTCTGGATATAGCGCGCGGACACGTGCTGCTGGTCGGCGACGTCATGCAAGGTCAGGTCGCCGTCGCCCAACTGCATCTCGATTGCCTGGGTGATGCGATGGAAATTGCTGGCGCCGGCCAGGTCGAAACAGCTGGTCGCGGCGGTTTGCGCCAAGGCTGAGATCACGAACTCCGACAAGGCGATCTCGATCGGGCGAATATATTCGTCGGTCAGTTCGTCCAGGTCGTTGACGACAGAATGCAGCAGGTTGGCGAAGATGCGGTTACCGGCGACGTCGCTGCTGAGCGTGCCCAGCTCCAGAACCTGCAAGTTCAACAGACGCGGATACAGCATGGTCTGCGGGATGCGGATATAGAGCATGACGAAATGGTCGGGCAGCACCAGCGTCGAACCGCGTCCGGTCGGGCCGTACAGGATATCGCCGGTGTGCAGATGGGCATTGCCCGCCCCATCCTCCAAAAGGAAATCACCTTCGATCGGCAGAGCCAGCCATAGACATGGTGGCCGGCTGACGCATGCGCCGGAGATCGTCTGGGCCGAGGAGGCAACGCGGGAGAATTCGATCCCCAGCGGAGAGGTGACGCTGATCACGTCGCCGTGAAAATCGGATTGGTCCCGCAGCGACGGCAGGGGAAGCGATATCTGGTCGAAAGCCTCCCGCCAGATTCGTTCGCGATCGTCGTTGCCGACCAGGTCGGCTGAGCATTTCCAAGATTTCATTTCCCACCACCCCGGGTTCGATTGCGACACGCGGTAATTACCGTTCGCAGCGCAGCAAAAATCATGCCAGGTGACGATATGGTTTATCGAATCGCACTTTCTTGCAAGACTTTATGACGCCGGATCGCCACCGCATGTTAGGCTTTTCAAGGGCTTGGCCGAATTATCGTAAATAATTCCTATAGATAGGAACAGTGTTCCGCAGACCGGAACGCGGGTTTTCCGTATTCGCCGGCCGGTAATGGGCGCGATATTTTGTTTTCTCAAATCACCCGCAATATCAAATGCTTGGCTTTGGCAAGCTTCATTTCGGCCCAGGAAATAAGCAAAAGTTTAAATTTTGGGCAGGCGACGGACCGCAGCCCGATCGATGGGGAGTGGCTTTTTTTGCAGCGCAAAATAAAGGAGCCCGCGATGGCGGGCTCCTCACGAGAACGATCGGATTGCGATCAGTCGTAGTTCATCGAGAGCGTCACCGATTTCCAGGCTTCGATCTCAGCCTGGTGGGCGGCGGTCTTGTATTCGACATAGCCCCAGGCGTCGGTGCCGAGCAGTAGGCGCAGCGGGGGCTTTTCCGTATTGGCAATCTGGATGATCGCTTGGGCGGCTTTGGCCGGGTCGCCGGGCTCATGCCCCTGGTGGCTTGCCGTGATGCGACGCGATTCCCCGACGGAGGCGTCGTAGTCCGGGATTTCGCGCGCGCTTTTGATCCGCGAGCCCTGCGAGAATTCTGTCCTGAACCCGCCCGGCTCGATCAGCGTCGATTTGATGCCCAGCGGCGCAACTTCCATCGCCAGCGTTTCGCAGATGCCCTCCAGCGCGAATTTGCTGCCGGTATAGATGCCCAGGCTCGGCCAGCCGACCAGGCCGGACACAGAGGTGATGTTGATCAGATGGCCGGCCCTGCGCGCCCGCATGAAGGGCAGAACCGCCTGCAGCACGGCGACGGCGCCAAAGACATTCACTTCGAACTGATGCCTGATCTCGGCCATCGAGGCTTCCTCTACGCCGCCCATGAACCCGTAGCCGGCGTTATTGACCAGGATGTCGATGCCGCCGGTTTCTTCTTCCGCCGCCTTGACGGTCGCGTGCACCGCCGCCTCGTCGGTGACGTCCAGCAGCTTGCCGATCGCTTTACCGGGTCCAAGCTTTTCAAAACTCGCCTTGGCCGCGTCCGACCGCACGGTGCCGACAACGGTTTCGCCGGTCTTCAGCACAGCTTCGGCCAACGCCCGGCCGAAGCCGGAACTGACACCGGTAATCATCCAGACGCGCGTGCGGGCTTCGGTCATTCTCTGTCAGTCCTCGGCATGTTTCTTGCGGAACCCCATATGATCATTCACTCTCGGGTCTTGATCGGGGTGGGATCATCAATGCAACGATCGGGGATACAGTCTTGCTCTAACGCGCCGCAACCATTGTCTATTCGGACGATGGCGTGTGTCCGTCCGCGTGACAAGTTCCGGTGCATGTCCAGACAAGACGCTGTTCGCTCCCCACCAACAGACTGCACGTTCCGTTGCCAGAAAGTCTGTGACCGATGAGTGCCCTATCCCAACAGGCCAGATCGCCCGGCAAATGGCTTGTGCTGTTCGCAGCCTGTCTCTCGTTCTTTTTCCTGAATCTCGCCACCTTTCAGTCGCTGGGGGTCGTGCTGTTTTCGATGGCCGGCGAACTGCATTGGTCGAATACCGCCGCGGGATGGTCCTTTGCGTTCCTGGGGGCCGCATGCGGTCTGACCAGCCCGCTGCCCGGCATGCTGATGCAGTCGCTCGGCAGCCGGCTGACCATGGTCATCGGCGCTGTATTGCTGACCGCGGGTTTCTATCTCGCCTCGATCACGACGACGATCTGGTCGTTCTATGCCGCGATGCTGCTGATGGGCGCCGGCTATTCCTTCGCCGGCAACGTTCCCTCGGTCTATCTGATAACCGGATGGTTCGGCCGCATGTCGGCGCGCATCATCGGCTTTTACCTGATGATCGGCGCGCTGGGCGCCGCCATCGGCCCGCGGCTGGTGCGGGCCATCGTGGCATTGGCCGGCGGATGGCGGGGCAACTGGCATGTCATGGAGATCAGTGCGGCGGCCATCGGCGTGGTCAGCCTCCTCCTGGTGCGGGATGCGCGGAACTCGCCCGCCGCAGTGGCGCGGCAAAAGGCGGACCCGGTGGACACGGGGCCGGCCTGGAACCCGCGCGCGGCGATGCGAACGTCCCAGTTCATGCTGATCGCGGCGTCGATGACGGCCAACATGCTGTGCGTGACGACCAATGCCAGCGTCGCCATGAATCATCTGGTCAAGCTGGACGTCACGCCCGACGCGGCGGCCTTTATCTTAAGCGCGGTCGGTCTCGTCGCCACGGTGGTCAAGGCGGTTGCCGGCCGCATGTGCGAAAGTTTCAGGCCCAGCCACATCACGGCCTGGGGCATCGTTCTGCAGGCGGCCGGCATGCTGGCTTTCGCCTTCGCCGGAACGCTGACGATGCAGACGCTCGCGGTGGTGGCGTTCGGCACCGGCTGGGGCCTGTCCTATGTCGCCGGCACTGTCGTGCTGCTCGATTATTTCGGCCATGTCACCGGCTCGAAGATCCTCTCCTTCGTCTGGTTTTTCGTCAGCTTCGCCGCGGTCGGGCCAGTCGCGGCCGGCGCGATCGCGGACAATTTCGGCACGTTCTCGCCGATCTTCCTGATCTATACGGTGATGCTGCTGATCCTGTCGGTGCCGATCTTCGCGATGCGGAAGCCGGTCAATCCGGCGGAGGCGGAAAGCCAGTCGCGAGCGGCGCCGTCCTTCGCCAAGGCCAAGACGGCCTGACTATCAGTCTCCGAAACCGACCATAGGCGCCGATGCCCGAAGCTTCCCCCGTCCAGCCATCGCCCGTAGATCTGATGATCGTCGATACCTTGCTGGTCACGATGGATGCCGAGCGGCGGATCATCAAAGACGGGGCCATCGCCGTGTCGGGCGACCGGATCGTCGCCGTCGGAAAGTCGGATGACCTGAAGGCGCGCTACACGGCCCGCGAAACCATCGACGGCCGGCGCTTTGTCGTCACGCCGGGCGGGGTGAATACACATGTCCACATCACCGGCGAACCGCTGACAAAGGGGCTGGTGCTCGACGACGCCAGCTTCGAGGAGAATGTCTTCCAGTGGCTGGTGCCGATCCATATGGCCTACACCGAAGAAGACGAGCGGCTGTCCGCCCAATATGCGGCGCTGGAAATGATGCGGTCGGGGACGACCTGCTTCCTTGAGGCCGGGACCATCCGGTTCCTGGATCCGGTCGCTGAAGCGCTGCAGGACGTCGGCATCCGAGGGCGGATCGGGCAGTGGGCCTGGGACTTCTCGCCCGAGGACCAGACCCACCCGGCGGCTGCGACCGATGCGGCGGTGAGGGACCTGCGGGACGAGCTGGCGAAATATCCTGGCGCCGACGGTCAGCGGATCGCCGCCTGGCCGATCCTGATCGGGCACATGACCTGTTCGGGCGATCTGTGGAACGCCGCCAAGTCGTTGGCCGACGAACACGGCGCCGGCGTCGCCGCCCATATGAGCCCGGTGCAGGCCGACCCCGACTGGTTCCTGGCCCATTACGGCAAGCGGCCCATCGAATATCTGGCGGATCGCGGCGCCGTCGGCCCCAACGTCACCTTCACCCACGCCGTGCATCTGTCGGACAGCGAGGTCGATCTGCTGGCCGAGACCGGCGCCAATATCGCGCACTGCGCCACCAGCGCGCTGAAGGGCGCCTATGGCGTGACGGCGGTCGGCAAGTTTCCCGAGATGCAGGCCAAGGGGGTCAACATCACGCTGGGCACCGACGGCAACAACAACAGCAACTATCACGACCTGATGCGGGCGACCTATCTGCTGGCCGCCATGTCCAAGGACTCCCGCCGCGATCCGACCCTGTTCCCGGCGGAACAGGCTTATTCCGCGGCGACGCTGGGCGGCGCCAAGGCGATGGGCCTGTCCGGCAGCATCGGCTCGCTGGAGCCGGGCAAGAAGGCGGACTTTGTCGCCCACGACACCTGGCGGCCCGAATGGCGGCCTCTGTTCAACGTCGTCAATCAACTCGTCTGGTCGGCGGACGGGCGGGGCGTGCACAGCGTGTGGATCGACGGCAAGCGGACAATCGACAATTACCGCTGCACCACCATCGACGAGGACAAGATCTATTTCCAGGCCCAGGCAGCGGGGGAGGCGATCGTCGCCCGCGCCGGCCTGCCGGTCAAAAGCCGCTGGCCGGTCGTCTGACCATGCGGATGCCGATCGGCGGGACCACGCTGAAAATGCTGCTGGCCACCGGCATCCTGTACCTCATCATGATGGGCTCGACCTTCTCGTCGCTGGGCGTCGTCCTGCCCCATATGATCGGGTCGTTGGGCATGGATTTCAGGCAGGCCGGGTTCGGCTTCACCATGCTGACATTGGCGGCGGGCCTGTGCAGCATCCTGCCGGGGCTGACGATCAAGCGCTGGGGCGGGCGCCTCACCTTAGGGCTCGGCGTGCTGACGATGATCGCGGCCTATGCCACGCTCGCCGTCGCCTATATCCCTGCGGTCTATTATGCCGGCGCGACCTTGCTGGGGCTGGGCTTCGCGCTGATCGGCGCGGCGCCCGCCTTGCACATCCTGGCGCGTTGGGAGGATCGCAACCGGCCGCTGGTGTTCGGCGTTTATCTGGCGTTCGGCGGTCTTGGCGGGGCGCTGTGGCCGACCATCGTGGAGGCGGTGATCGGCGCGTTCGGCGGCTGGCGGCAATATTGGTGGTTCATGGTCGTGCTGATGGCGGTCGCGGGGCTGGCGGGTCTCGCCGTCATCCGCGAGCGGCAAGGCGAGACCGCCGACGATGCCGCGCAGGTCGCGGACGGCTGGACCTTGGGCGAGGCGCTGCGCACACCGCAATTCTATGTCATCGGCTGCGGCATCGCCGCGACCTATTTCATCGCCTCGACGATCAACGCCTTCACTATGTCGTACCTGACCATGGTCGGCATCACGACGTCGGTCGCGATCGCCGCCTACAGCATCCAGTCGGCCTGCCATGCGGCTTTCCCGTTGATGATGGGCGGCATCGCCGGCCGGTTCGGCGCCAGGAACCTGCTGGTCTTCGGGCTGGCGATCCAGGCGATCGGAATGGCGGCGCTGGCGGCGGGGAAATCGGTACCGTTGCTGATGGTCTTCGCGGTCGGTGTCGGCGGCGGATACGGCACGATCTTCCTGGCGACGACCTACTCGTTGCAGACCTATTTCGGCCATCGCAACTACGCCCAGATCTTCGGCGCCAATCAGATGTTCACCACCATCGCGGTCGTCGGTCCGGTAACCGTCGGCTGGGTCGCGGACGTCACCGGCCGCTTCGACATATCCTGGGGCGCCTGCGCGGCCATGCTTGCCGCCGTGGCGCTGGGGGCGGCGACGCTGAAGCGGCCCGCCCATCGCCGGCCGGCGATAGCCGTCGCGGCGGAATAGATCGGCAAATGCCGGCGCGTCCAGCGGCAAGACGGGAACGGCAAATCCTATCAAGGTGAGACAGGCTCCAGGTGAGGACTGAACCCAATGACCTATGAAACCATCGCGGTAAAGCCGCTTACCCGCCGCATCGGCGCGGAGGTTTTCGGCGTCGATTTGGGAAAGCCGCTCGGCCAGCAGCAGTTCCAGGAAATCCACGACGCCCTGATGCAGCATCTGGTCATCTTCTTCCGCGACCAGGATTTGACCCACGACGCGCATAAGGAATTCGGCCGCCGCTTCGGCAAGCTGGCGATCCACTCCGGTGTCGCGGGATTACCGGACCATCCTGAAATCGTCGCAATCCATGCCGACAAGGATTCCAAGTTCATCGCCGGCGAAAGCTGGCATTCGGACCTGACCGCCGACACCGAGCCGCCGATGGGCAGCATCCTCTATCTGCCGATCGTGCCGGAGACAGGGGGCGACACGTTGTTCGCCAGCATGTATGCCGCCTATGACGCCCTGTCGCCCAAGATGAAGACCTATCTCGAGGGCATGACCGCCGTGCACGACGCCGACCATGTCTACCGGCCGCTGTTCCCCGATGTCGACAAGAAATACCCGAACGCGATCCATCCGGTGATCCGCACGCACCCGGTCACCGGGCGCAAGCTGATTTTCGTCAATTCGTCCTACACCACCCATATCGTCGGCGTGTCGAAGGACGAAAGCGCGGCGATCCTCGGCTATCTCTACAAGCATTGCAGCAACGCCAATTTCCAGGTGCGTTTCCGCTGGCAGCCCAATTCCGTGGCGTTCTGGGACAATCGCTGCACCTGGCATCAGGCGATGTGGGATTACTTCCCCGACACACGCTCCGGCTATCGCGTCACCATCGCGGGCGACAAGCCGTTCTAGCCGGCCTGCCGCCCTGCCGTCCCCGCGCCGGTCAGCGCGTCAGCGGCGCGACCGTCACATTGGCGTGCGCGATCAGCAGATTCACGCCCACCGGAATCTTCAGAGCGTTGGCCTGGTTGATCTGGATGTGCAGGCCGTTCACCGTAGTGCTCTGGCCCGGTTTGCTGCCCGGCACCTGCTCGTTGATCATGACGGTGCCCAGGCCGGGAATCGTCCGGCCGGTGTTGGGCGGCGCATTCGTCGGCACCGGCACGCCCGCGATGGTCAACTGATCGAAGCCCGATCCCGCGGTCGATGATGTCAGCTTGCCGTTGGCCAGCGTTTCCCGCGCCACGGCCGTCATATTCGTGCCTTTGATCAGGCCGCCCAGCAGGTTGAAGGACTGGATCGTCGAGGTTGTGACGGCATAGGTGCCCGCGCCCTTGGGGCCGGACTGAACCGTCGATTTCGCCTTATTCACCGTGGCGACGTTCTGCAGGTTGGTATTTTGGCTGCGCGACACGACCGCCCCGTCCGTTCCCTCGCAGCCCAGATTGATGAGGGCGACCTTTCCGATCTGGTTCGCCAGCGCGCTGCCGACCTGGTCCGTGGCAAGGGTTCCATACGCCGACCCGCTGAGAGCCGCCTTCGGCACTTGCCGGTCATAGCCGGCGGCCGCGCGCGCGATCTCGATCGTGGTTCCAACCGGCAGCTTGACCGTGGGTATGGGAAGGCTGATGGGCAGACCCAGGCCGGCCGGGTTGGTGATTTTCACGACCAGCATACCCACATCGATCGACGACGTCGTGAATCCGTGGGTTTTGGTCTGCGCGTTCAGCGTTACGGTCCCGACGTTCGGCAGTGTGATGACCGTGTTCGGCTTTGCCGTTCCGGGATAGGATTTTCCCGCGATCTTCAGGTTGGTAAAGCCGGAATCTCCGGCCGACAGGGTCATCTTGCTTTTGGTCGCGGACACGGCGGCGACGCTTTTCACCGCGTCCGCCGTGATCATCCCGCCGAACAGGTTCAGGTTGGTGACACCGGCCTCGTTTCGCACCTGGGCGGTGGTCGCCGTCTTGTTCGTGTAGATGGCGCTGGTCGTACCGTTGGAATTGAGCGCGGAGGCGAGCGGCCCGGCTTTTATCGCGCCGGTGCTGTCCCTGACGACCTTGCCGCCGGTTCCGGCGCAGGGGCAGGTTTCCGCCGCCGATGTGCCCAACTGTGCGCCGATATTGGCGTTCTGGGCGCTGGCCGCCTGGGCGCTGCCGGTAAAGACGCCAGGCAGATCGGCGGCATTGGCGCCGCCGCCGATGCTTAGGAAGATCGCGGTGCCGGCGAGGAACAAGAACCGCCTCGCTGCCGGCGATGAGGATGGATTGTCGCAATAATCGGCAGAATTTTCGGATATATTTCCCTTTGAACGATTATCGAATTCCATCGCTTAACCCTCCCAGTTGATCGCATTTCATCCAGCACGCCGCTTTTTCCTTGGGCATGCTTCCGGAGAACAACTGAAATTGTATTCCAGTTTACGAGTGCGGCGGAATGACGCAGATCACGCGAAGGAGGATGCGGCGATTTCGCCGTTCATTTGATAAAGCTTTCCAGGGCGCGGACATCTTTTCGCCACGCTTTCTGCCCACGCTGGGCGAACAGAATTACGGCGACTTACTGTAAATAACGGCGGAGCGGGGCGTTCATGAGGTCTGTTCTGATATCTTCGTGCTGCCGATCCTGGTTGTCGCGCTGGCGGTCCGGTTCGGTCTCTTCATCTGGCGTCGCTGCACGGGGACGACGCCCGGGCAGCCGCATTCCGCCACCCACCTCTCCATCATGACCGCATTGGCGTCGTATCCTTTTGTCGTCTTCATGGCGCAGCAAACGTACGGGTTCTCGCCCATGAATGCTTTAACCAGCGCGTTCATAACCGCGATCGTTACGTTTCCGTTTGTGCTGATGGTGCCGGGCGTGCTGTCTTATCGGTCCGAGCTGGCAGTGGGCCATGCGCCGTCGCCTCACCGCCGTTATATCTCTTTCTGCATGGTGCTCGCGGTGGAGTTCGGCGTCATCGTCCTGCTCGTCGCCGGTCTTGGAGATTTTTCCTGACCGGTGTCTTCGGGCGGGTTATCTGGGCTTCGGATGGAAAAATGGCGCGCGATGCGATCACGGCAGGTCCGCTACATGAGCGGATCGTATCGGTGGATTTCTGGCGCGGCATCTCCCTGATGATGATTTTCGTCGATCACATTCCCGGCAACCCGGTATCGGTGCTGACGCTTAGAAGCTGGGCCTTTGCCGACGCGGCGGAGGTGTTCGTGTTCCTGGCGGGTATCAGCGCGATATTGGCCTTCGACCGGTATTTTCGATATGGCGGTTTCGTCTGCGGCTGCCTGCGTGTGGCAAAACGGACCTGGCAATTGTTCAGGGCCCATGTGCTGCTGGTATTCGCCCTGTCGATCGTCATTGCCGCGGCCGGCCTGTTCACCGATTCCAAGCCGATCATGGAACAGATGAATTTCTCGCCGTTCTTCGTTGAGACCGAAGTGGCGATCCTGCGTATCGTCAAGCTGCAATATATGCCGAACCTGACCGACGTGCTGCCGATCTATGTCGTCTTCATCGGCATGCTGCCGCTGCTTTGGCTGCTTATGGAGTTTTCGCCTTATGCCGCGCTGGCCGCGTCCGGTGCGTTGTGGGCGGCCGCCAATATCACCGGGCAAAGCCTGCCGAACTATCCGGAAGGCGTGACCTGGTTTTTCAACCCGCTGGCCTGGCAGTTCATGTTCGTTTCAGGGGCGGTTTTGGCGCGCATGCGCGGATCGGCGGTCGCTCTGCTGCGTTCCAGGCTTTTGCTGGGTGCGGCGGCGGCGTTCGTTATCGTCAGCATTATCGCGGTGGCGCCCTGGATCAACATTCACGCATTGTCCGAGTATCGCATCGTGCCGGCCAGGTTCCTGCCGGCCAACGACAAGACCAACCTGTCGTTTATCCGGATCGTCAATTTTTTTGCGCTGGTGCTGCTGTCGGCACGCCTCCTGGGACGGGATTCCACCTTCTGGAAGCGCCGGCTTTCACGCATGATCGAGACAGTGGGGCGTCATGCCTTGCCGGTCTATTGCGCGGGCGTGGTCATGGCCCTGGTTGCGCAGATATTCTTCGGTATCCGCAATTCAGGGGTGCTTGAGGTCGTGTCGGTGACGTTTGCCGGCTTGGCTATTCTGGTGGCGCTTGCGTTCGCACTTGAAGCCGCGTCCGCGAAGCTGGCGTCTGTCGACAAAACTCGCCGGGCGGTATCCTTGCCCGCCGGCTGATGCCGTTTACTTAAACCCGCCGTCTTCCCACATGTCGTGGCCGGCGTCTGTCAGGGTGGCGTAACCGGGATAAGGTGCGCGGGGCGTCACCAGCTCGACCAGGCCGAGGCGGATCAGTTCTCCGCTCTCGGGCGCGCTCATGAAGGCGGGAACCGGCCATTCCCCCCGTTCCGCCAGGCGTTGCAGCCAAAGATTGCGGGCGTCGGGCGATTGGGAAGCGGCGTCTGTCATGGACACACTATGGCACTTAAGCGCGTCGAGCGATAGGTGGCCCGCTGCTTACAGCGCAGAAACAAATAGAGTGTGACAGAATTAGTTCCCTTGCCGCGAACGCCTACCACCCGTTCCAATGCACGATACTGTCGGCGGCGGGCCGCTGGGCAGGCTTGAATTCGGTCCCGATCGTATAGGCGACGGGCAAAAGGCCGCACTGGGTCATGTCGTCCGGAACGCCCAGCAGGGCGGCGATTTCCTTTTCCTTCATCATGGTAAGCGTGGTCAGCGCCGTGCCCAGCCCGCGCGGGCGCAGCGCCAACTGAAAGCTCCAGACCGCCGGATAGATCGAGGCGAAATACGCCCCCTCAAACCCCTGGTAGGGCTTGCCCACCAGATAGGGCAGAACATGCACCGGCGCCTCATGCAGGTGATCGGCCAGATATTCGGCGGAACCGTAAACCCGCTCCGTCTGCGCCTCGCCCTGCGCGCCGGCCGCCTTGCGCGCATCCGACAACATGCTGCCCGCCGCCGTGCGGTACAGTTCGGCGATCTGCCGCCGCTTCTCCTTGTCGTCGACGACCACCCACCGCCATGTCTGCCCGTTCGACGCCGTCGGCGCCTGCTGCGACAGGGCAATGCACTCCATGATCACCTCGCGCGGAACCGGTCGCGTAAAATCCAACCGCTTGCGCACCGCGCGGGTGGTGGACAGCAGCGCGTCGGCAGTGGCGATATCGATGGTCATGAGGTTCCCCCTGGGCTCTGATTTGGGCGGAGGATAAGGGGCGGGGATGCGGGGGACAATGATTGACGCGCAATGTGACAGATTTCGCTAAGTCGGGCGTGGATATCGTGAATCCGTGGGACGGCGTTTGAGGGAGGCAAGTGGTAAACGACCGCTCCCAGGCGAAATCCGGGGAATTGGCTGCGCTTAAGGCAGACATTGCTTCTTGTACATCTCGGAACCTCGGTGCGGTGACGACCATCGACCCCGTCACCCCGCCCGCGTCCCCTACAGCGGCAGCACCACCCGAACCGTCGTGCCCACGCCCTGAACACTGGCGATCTCCAGCCGGCCGCCATGCAGGCTGCAGAGTTCGCGGGCGATGGAGAGGCCCAGGCCGGTGCCGCCGAAGTTGCGGGAGAGCGAACTGGCGACCTGCACGAACGGCAGCATCACCCGCTGCAGGTCTTTCTCCGCGATTCCGCAGCCGGTATCGGTGACGGTGACGACAGCCTCGGTGTCGGTATAGCTCAGGGCGAGGTGAACCTTGCCGTCCGGTGGGGTGAATTTGATCGCGTTGGACAGCACATTCAGCACCACCTGCTTCAACGCGCGAAAATCGCCCCGGATGTCCGGGCGTTCCGCCGGGATGTCTTCCGTCAGCGCGATCCCGGCGTCACGCGCCATGCCTGACACCATGGCGAGCGAACGGCGCACGATTTCGTCCAGGTCGACGGCGTCGAGGTCGAGCTTGAGCTGCCCGGATTCGATCTTCGACAGGTCCAGCACCGTGTTGATGAGATCGAGCAGGTGGCGCCCGCTTTCGCTGACATCGCCCAGATATTCCGAATAGGCCGGCGTCCATCCGGTTTGCGCCACGCCCTGCGCGATCAATTCGGTGAAACCGATGATGGCGTTGAGCGGGGTCCGCAACTCATGACTCATATTGGCCAGAAACTCGCCCTTGGTGCGGTTCCCGGCCTCCGCCGCCTCCTTGGCGCGGAGCAGCTCGTCCTGGGCGCGCCGGCGTTCGCTGATATCGTGGCTCATCACTGCCCAGCGGTAGCGGCCGCTGTCGAATTTCTGGATGACCGCGACGCGCGCCTCGACCCAAAAGACGTGGCCGCTCCTGCTGCTGGTCTCGAATTCCATGGGCTCGCCGTCGTCGCGTGCCAGGGCCGCGAACAGGGTCGCGCCGGCGACAACCGGTCTGTTGACGATCAGAACGTCGCTCCGCTGGCCGATCAGTTCGTCGGCCGTCCAGTCGAACAATTCGGTGAATTTTTCATTGATATAGACGACTTTGCTGTCGCGTTCGTGGCCCGGATCGGTTTCGAAGATCGCGATCGATTCCGATGAGCGGACCACCACCGACCGCAGCATTTCGACCTGATCCTCGGTCTCCTTTTCGCGGGTCACGTCGCGCAGGACGCCGGAAAAAACCACTGTCCCGTCCGCCTCGCGCTGCGGCATCATCGATTGGCGTATCCAGCGCAGGCGATTCTTGCCGTCGCGGATCTGATATTCTTCCGAAAAGCTCTCCAGCGTCCGCGCCGAACGCTCCATCTGCGCGGCCGATTTCGCATTGCCCTCCGGCGACCGCTCGAAGCGCGAGAAGATCAGCATCGGATCGCCCCCGACGAGCTCGGCCGGCAGGTCGAACAGGCGGCACAGCGGTTCGCTGATCGGCTCGAAAATATAGAGGCCGTCGGGCGTGCGCCGCGACTTCGTCAGTACCCCGTATTCGCTCGAATCGACCGCCTCCAGCCGCTTTCGGGCCTCGGCCAAATCGTCTTCCAGCTGCTTTTCGTCGGTAATGTCGCGCGCGATGCGCTGGGTGCCGCCTGAGACGATCGGGCGTTCCTCGACCAGGATCGTCCGTCCCGCCACCGTTCGGTATTCGTGGCTCCGCCTGGTTCCAAGACCCGCGATCCTGGCCGTAAGATGGCCCTCGGGATCGATGGACGGGAAATTCGCTTTCATAAACGCATCCGCGCCCGGGCTGGTCGCAAGGGCGCGCACGATCTCGGCGTAGGATGCCCCTCGGCTGATCAGATGGGCGGCGTCGGACCACTCGATCTCCAGCCCGCGGTCCCACGCCACCAGTTTCCCGTGATCGTCGATCAGCGCAAAGCTTTGCAGGGACGTTTGCGGCGGAAGAAGGCTGTCGGCCATCGGGTCAACCACGCCTTGGCTTCGACAAAGGCTTTGCGATCTTCCCCGGATCAGAGATGCAAGAAACCGACATTCTCAATAAACTCAACGGCAAGATGCCAGCGATAATGCAGGTCGAATGGCCAATTATAGGCGCGGGACGTCGGCACCCCTAATAAAAGTCTTTCAAATAAATTGTATTGATTATGCGGCCGGACGGCCGCGGCATTATGTTGAAATTTGATAATTGGCGGGTATCGGCGGCGTCTTTGCTTTCGGTGCCCGCGATCGGGCCCGCGTCCCCTTTCGGCTATTGCGCCCGCCTGATCGTCACCTCGGCCACGGTCGGGAAATCAATATGTTAACCGCATGTTACAGTATTCTGTGTAAAATTAATCGGCGTCGCGGCGGCCTTTCAGCCCGCCTTGCCGCGGCCGGGAATCGGCTGTGCGATCTTGCCAAATGCCGGCGCGGCGGCCACGGTCGGCGAAAAGGATCGCCAAAGGGAATCATCGCGTGAGCACATCGTCGCCCTTCCAGCTTGCCGGCCGCGTGGCGTTGGTGACCGGCGCCTCTCAGGGGCTGGGCTATGAGATCGCGAAGGGCATGGCCCGCGCCGGCGCCCACGTGCTGGTCAACAGCCGCAGCGCCGAGCGTACCGCCAGGGTCGCGGCGGAGATTGCGGGTGAGGGCGGTTCCGCCGAGGCATTCCCCTTCGATATCGCCGATGAGGCTGCCGCCGAGTCCGCGTTCGCCCAGATCGCGCGGCGGCATGGCCGGCTGGATATCTATGTCGAGAATGTCGGCGCCCGCTTCCGCGCGCCGCTGGACAAGATCGGGTCGGCGGATTTCCAGCATATGCTGGCGGTCGACCTGACGGCCGCCTTCACCACGACAAAGCTGGCGGCGGCGCTGATGATGCCGCAAGGGTGGGGTCGCATTGTCTTCGTCACCTCGATCGCCGGCCTGTTCGGCTCGCGCGGCGACGCCGCCTATAACGCGGCCAAGGCGGGGCTGACCGGCTTGATGAAGAGCTTCGCTTGCGAATATGGCGGCCACGGCATCACCTGCAACGCCATCGCGCCCGGGCCGTTCGCGACCGAGTCCAATGACGGGATCAGCGAGGAACGGCTGGAGCGGGTGCGGCAGCGCGTGCCGCTGAAACGTCGCGGCGACCCGCCGGAGATCGCCGGGCCTGCCGTCTTCCTGGCCTCCGACGCGGCGTCCTATGTCAACGGCCACGTCCTGGTGGTGGACGGCGGCTATACGGTGACCCTGTAGGGTGCCACCCGCTTCATCGAGCTGGCGGGCGAGATCAACCGCGCCATGCCGCGCCATGTGGTGGACACGGTGTTGGCCTGCCTCAACCAGCGGACGGGCAAAGGTCTCAAGAGCGCCCGCATTCTGCTTCTCGGCATCGCCTATAAGGCCAATGTCGACGACATGCGCGAAAGCCCGGCCCCGGTGTTGTGGGGAAATGCTGCGCCCGCGGGGCGGAGTGAGTTACCACGACCCGCACATCCCGGTCGTGCCGCCGACCCGCGAACACGGCGAACTGGCCGGCAACGAGTCAGTCGCACTGACCGCCGAAACACTCGCCGCCATGGACGCCGTGGTCATCGTCACCGACCATGAACCGCCAAGACGCCAAGAAAACCCGAATTTAAATCTGCGTTAATCTGCGTCCATCCGCGGATGAGAATCTTTCTCCACAGATGAACGCATATGCATGAATATGATTGGTTTTCTTGGCGTCTTGGCGTTTCAATTCCCATCCAGCAACGGGCGCCACATCTCAAGTACATCCGCGACAAACAATCCGCGGGATTAAGCCGTATAATATGACATATTGACCTGATGTGCGGCATCGTCGCTGTTATCGCCCCAGGCGCGGACAGCGACTGCGATAAAGCGCAAGCAAGGCCGAACCGGGAGGACGACATGGACGAAACGGAGCGCAACAAAGACACGGCGCGCCGCTTCATCATCGGCATGGGCGACGATCCTGTCGGATCCATGGACCTGGCGATGGCCGAGGATTGCCGGACCGTGATGGTGAGCGCGATTGCGATCCCGGGGGAGCACACCAAGGCCCAACAGTTGCAGGTTGCGGCGCAGGTCCACGCGGTTTTCCCCGAAGGCCTGCGGATGGTCATCCATTCGATGATCGCCGAGAACGACCGCGTCGTGGTCGAGGCCGAATCCTTCGCCACCGACGTCTCGGGCCGGCTCTACAGCAACAAATACCTGTTCCTGATGCGCTTCCGCGACGGCAAGCTGGTAGAGCTGACCGAATATGTGAACACCAAGCTCGCTGCGAAATTTTTTGAGGGATGAGGCCGGTTCCACGCTGGCCGCGCGGGAGAAATACTGGCCTTCCTGGAGGGGCGGCAGGGGGCGGCGTATAAGGAGGCGGTCGCATCTGCGACGTTGTGTGGGCAACGAACGCAGTGGGACCAATGCCGGTGACGCCAGTAACCGGCATGGTGTAGGCGGCGTGCGACAGGCCCGGCCGGAGAGGGTCTTCGCTGACCGGGAAATTGCAGGAATCGACGATTGTTTGTGCGGGAGAGGCGAGGGAGCTTCAAGCCCACGCGTTCCAAAAGAAATCGAAGTCGGGATCAAAACGCCGAAGCAGGAAATCGACCTGATCCACGAACGGCGGAAGCGGCTGAAAGAGAGATTAAAATGAACGACGACGATATGGACATCATCCGGGGCAGCGGCAACGTCTTTCGCGATCTCGGGTTCCCGACGCCGACCGCGAACATCTGCGCGCGTTGCTCGCCGCGCAGATAATCGGAGTACTCGACTATCGAAAGCTGACCGTGCGGGCGGCGCACGAAATGACAGGTTTTGCAGCGGCGGACTTTTCACGTATCCGCAGGGCGAATTTGGGACGTTTCACCATCGCCCGTCCGATGTCGATCCTGGCCGGCCTGGGGCAAGAGGTCGAGGTGACGGTCAAGGTGCAACCGAGGCGCACGAATGAGCAGGCGACTGAGGCGAGGCTTTGATCGCGATAGTTTGCTCTGACCCTAATTCCTACCTCCTTCATATGCCTCTTCCCCTGGGGCGAGGTACGAATCCCCCAGCAAAGCTACTTACAATTCACCGTCACGTTCACTGGCGGTGAGAAATAGTCGCCCTCGGTCTTGCCGTTGCGGGTGGCAAGGTAAACGTGCAGCCTGATCGGCAGCACGCCGGACGTACTGGGCGCAAACGGGACTGGCCAGGGCGTTTCGAAACGATCGCGCTTTTCCTTGGACATGGTGAAGACTTCCTCGGTCAAAGGCCGGCCTTCGGCTTCCCAGCGATAATAGTATCTCAGAAAATGGCCGCCCGGCATGCCGACCGTGACGGCGCCTTTCAGATTGATCGTCGTCGGGCATGGCCCGTCATAGGTGCTCGGGTCGACCTCGGCAGTCACGCGTTCGACCAGGGCGATGGCATGCGCCGATTGGATTGTCACACCGAGGGCGGCAATCGCTGGAACCACAGCGGCCAAATGCTTCAATCCCGGCATCGCTCTGATCTTATTGTTTCCCTTGGCGCAAACTTCCGTCCTTTTAGCGGAAATTCGCCCTCAATACGACGGCGGATTTGGCCGGGGACAGTGGCTCTGATCGTAACGGGGACGTGGCGCCGGCGCCGCGCGGACTCATGCGCCGGGCGGCGCATCGCCACGTCCCTGTCTCGCGGCCCGGGGTTCAATCCCTCTGCGGATACAGGCCGGCCCATGCAATGCACTGCGTCATATGCAGTCCGCCCTGGTGAACCGTGGCAATGGGTGGGAGGTTCGGCAGCGCAAACTCAGTAACGCTTCCCCCATAACGATGGCCGATCAGGGAAAACAGCCCCGCATAACGATTGTGCGGCACCGTCCGCCCATCCGTCGGCAGCCATCCATGCGGGCAGAAGTTGAGGCCGAACGTCCTTATCTCGCCGATATACTGGTCGTTGGCCATCGCTTTGGGGGCGACGCCTGCCGTTGCGATTGCGATCAGGGCGGCGATTGCAAGTTGTTTTATAGGCATTGTTAAATACATCCCGTTGCTGTTTGGTCGATTCACCACGATGTTATTCGGTAACGTTTAGCGTCGGTCAACAATTAGAAGAAAGCCATAGGAAAGTACAAATATTTCCTATGAAATATATGACCGTGTCATTTTGTGAAATTGAATCGCGCTCCGCGTCCTCTGCGCATTCTCAGCGGCCTCCGCGATAAAGTCATGCGGCCGCCCTTTGATATGCCTGTCGCGGAAGGGCAGGGCTAAATTTCACTTGACATTTTGTTCTTTTTATGTTCTTCCTTCGAACATGAACCCGGACCCAACCCCTGCCCGCACAGCGGACGAGACGGCCGGCCGGCAGCCCACAGAGGCAAGCCGGCCCGGCGAAGCTGCATCCGCGGCTCGCGTCCCGTCCGCCCTAACGCGGCGCGCGGTCCGGCGCTATGAGCTGGAACGGTCGCGGCGGCTGGCGATGATCATGCTCGATCATCTGACCAAGGGCATCGACGGCAAGCTGTTCGCCAATGCCCAGGAGTCGGTGGATAGGCTGAAGGACCCGTTCCTGGCGATGAACAGGATGCAGCGCGAGCTGCGCCGGATCATCGCCCAGGAGGAGCGGCTGGACGATGAGGACGCCAAGCGCGCCAAACGTCTGGCCGAGGCGGATGACTTGCAGAATGACGACGCGATCGACCCCGCGCTGCTCGAGGCGCGGCGTGCGCCCCGGCGCAATGACCTGGACCGGTCGCTGCAGACGACGATGGCGATGCTCGGTCATCTGGCAGGGGGCGTCAGCGGCGTGTTGTACGGCAATGCCCAGGAAGCCTTCGAGAAGCTGAAGGATCCGTTCCTGGCGATCAACCGGATGCAGCTGGAGCTGCGCCGGATCATTGCCCTGGCGGAAAAGCTGGACGAGGACGACGCCGAGCGCGCCGAACGTCTCGCGGCCGAAGCTGAGGCGGAAGCGGATGCCGAACGGTGGGAAGCGGGACGTGCCGCGCGCGAGGCGGACGAGGCCAAGAAGGCGGCGATCCGCCGGGCGGTGACCGATGCCGCGCGCGACGCCTGGGGCGACGATACGGACATCGACGATGAAGACGACAATGACGACGACGACGACGACGATCGCGAGAGTGTGAGACACCTGCTGGCCGATCTGTTCGACGAATACGAGACCTATGAAGACTATGACGGCGACCCGGTTGAGATCGTCGCCAAGATGTGCGCCGAGCTGGGTTTGAAGCCGGCGGCGGATTCTTTCGACGAACCGGAAGACGACGATGCCGATCCGGCGGTCGTGGAACAGGCCCGCACCCTGGAACTCGCACGGGGCTATCTTGAGCGGGCCGGGTGGAAGGTCGAACCCGCGCCGGTCCAGGACGGACATGGGCCGCCCGACGGGTAACTCGCCCTATTCTCACTTCGTCATCCCGGCGAACGTCGGGATCCAACGCCCAGCCCTCGCGAAGACTCCCAAATGGACCCCGACTTTCGTCGGGGTGACGATGGGGTGTGTTTGGATTCAGGACTGCCGCTTGCCCTTCATAAAAGTACCTCTCCCCTCGGGGGCGAGGTCATGAACGGCGGACGAGCCTTGAGGCCATGCCACCTTGAAATCCCCCCATCCCTCCCGACCTTCAAAATCACCGAAACCGAAAGTTCCGGACATGGGCCAGACCATCCATCGCTATCTCGTTTTCGAAACCGCCGGCGGTTTCTGCGGCATTGCCTGGAACGATGTCGGCATCACTCGTTTCCAGTTGCCGACCAAAAGCGCGGAGGCGACCGAGCGCCTGCTGCTACGCCGTATTCCAGGCGCGGAGCTTGGCGTGCCGACGCCCGAGGCGGCGGATGCGATCGTTGCCGTGAAGCGCTATTTCGCCGGTGAGGAAACCGATTTTTCCGGCGTCACCTTGGACCTCGGCGATCAGGACGATTTCTTCCGCCGGATTTATGACGCTGCCCGCCGGGTCGGCTGGGGTCAGACCACCACCTATGGCACCTTGGCCCGGGAACTGGGCGCGGGGCCGGAGGCTGCGCGCGATGTCGGCCAGGCGATGGCGAAGAACCCGGTCGCGCTGATCATCCCCTGCCACCGCGTGCTGGCGGCCGGCAACAGGCTGGGCGGCTTCTCCGCACCCGGCGGCGCCGACGCCAAGGCCCGCATGCTGGTGCTGGAGGGGATCGACCTGGAACCGCCGCCGACGGCGCAGGGGAGTTTATTCTAAGCGGCGTGACGGTGCGCGACGCGCCCAGGTAATTCCTCAATCCGACGCGATGCTCGCCGATGCGATAAGGTGGGCCTTCACGCGGCTGGCGCCGGCCTCGGCGATCTTCTTCAGGCGCGGATCCCGGGCCTCGCCCGCTGCTTGGCGATATTGCGTATAGGCTTTGTGCAGATCGATCTCGGCGCCGGTGCCGGTCTCAAGGCAATAGGCAAGGTCGTATTGTGCAGCCGGGCTTCCCTTTTCGGCCAACTGCCGAATGCTTTTGGACGCGGTCAAGGCGCCGGCGGTGCCGCTTTTCGGTGTGTTGTTTCCGATGCTGCGGAACATACCGAACCGCTGATCGTCCGGGGGCGCGTCGGCCGACGCATATTGCAAGTGGACCCGAGCCACGGCGACACCCAAATGGTCTGCCCGCCTGAGATATTCATTCGCACGCTTTGGGTCCGGTTGTATGCCGTCGCCCCTTTCGAACAGCAAGGCGAGATTGAAGGCGGCGCGGCCCGACCCCTTCGCTGCGGCGCGCGCATACCAGTCGGCGGCTTCCGCCGCGTTCCGGGCCATCCCGTCGCCTGTGTCGTACATGACGCCGACATTGAAGGCGCCGGCAGGGCTGCCGGCCTTTGCCGCGATCAGATACCACTTCAGGGCCTCGGTCGGGTTTCTCGGCACGCCCTGACCGCCATCGTACATCATGCCGATGAACAGCGGCGCATTTGAATTGCCTGCGGCGGCAGCATCCTGCCAGGCCAGGAACGCCTCGGCGTAACGGCCGGCCTTGAACAGAGCCCGGCCGTCGGCAACCGGCGCCCGGGCGTTGGGCCGGTCGAGTTCCTCCGCCTCCGCGGGCGCAATCGGCGGAGGGCTGGGCGCCGCCTCCATTGCGATGTCCGAGCGGACCGGACGAAGCGTAAGCGTCTCTACCTGAAGCGGCTCGGTCGGGACTGCCTGAACCTCAGCTTGGAGCGGCTCAGCCGGAGGCGACTGTGGGTCGGCCTCGCGCGGCTCGGTCGTGACAGGCTGGGCGTCAGCCTGGAGCGGCTCGGCCTGAGGCGGCTGGACGTCGGGCTGGGGCGGCTCATCCCGGGGTGGCTGGCGGTCGGTCGGCGCGGCGGCAGCCACATTGGCGTTCACGCCTTCTTTTTGGTTCGCCGGCTCTGTTTGGGTCGTGGGCGGCGGTTGGTTTGCCGCCTCTGCGCCGGGGGCGTCTTGCGGTGGCGGGGCGCCGCCGGCATTCCAATACAGGGATATCTTGGTTCGCTGATCAGGAGCCGCACCGGCAACGCTAATGTCGACCCCCGCGCCGTTGTGGGTCAGGATATGGTGATGTTCCGGGCCCAGCACGACATCGGCCATCTTGTCCTTCAGGTTGGCGCGATACCAAGCCAGCACCGCGTCGAACGGGTCCGTCGTATCGATGACGACGATACCGGCGCCCAGGATCGCCGTGTTGCTGGTATGCATCGAATATAATGGAATTGGCGGCGGCAGTGCCTGCTGTTCATCCCCCGCGGCCAAGGCCGGCGGCGCCAGGTGCGATACGGCGATGGCGACGGCAGCGGGCCGGAGCAGACAACAGGTTGCGCGCCATGACGCTCGCAAGAGCGAATGATCGCCTGACGATTTCATGAACTCCCAAATCCTCGGTTGTTACGCATCCGATTGCCGACTACTCTACGCGCTTTGCTCGCTTAGTTATCGGCGCGCACAAGATGAATGGGGGTTGTCACACGATTGTCGCAATAAAGCCGTCTCGGCGACCGGAATATTTCCGCCGATCTTGACAAATCATCGGCCGGCGATCATATCAGCGTCAGATTCAGTGATTACCTCAGTTAAAAAACTTGAAGTAAGAGCGCGATTTCAAGCGCCAGAGACCCGAAACGCCGGGCGATTTATTCGCCGCGATTTTGGGAACCCCTCCGCGATTTCCAGCTTATTGAATCCGACTGCTGCCCGATGGCAGCCTATCCGTCACCCGCATCCTGCGGGCGGCGATTTTTAAGACGCAGCGCGCCGAACACGGCGCGACGTCATGGATGACTATGTACACGTTAGAAACGACACAGACCGCGATGCCCGCGCATCGATTCTTCAACCTCAAACCCACCACTCCGCCGCGCATCAACCTGCCCCGCAAACCGGCCCCCATCGGCCTGTCCCGCGAGGAGTTGCGCAAGATCGTGGTCGACCTGATCGGGTAATTCCGCTCCGGCAGTATGCCCCGTCGTGCCGCTCGGCTATTTTGCCGGGCGTCACATCACGGGAGCGGTCAGTTGGACTTGAAATGGGAAACGGACGAAGAGGGCAATATCCGCCTGCCCCGTCTGGTGGGATATCAGTCGGGCGTAGCCGACGGGATCATGCTGATCTGCCAGTTGCGGGTCGCCAACAACGTCGATGAATTCCGCGCCGGCGGTACGGCGCTGCAATGGGCGATGTCGGCCGATCAAGGCCGCCAGATTGCCCGGCAGCTGATCGAGGCCGCCGACCAGATCGATCAGGCGCAGCCGAAAGACTCATAGGGCCCTAGCCGATATGCGACCGCACTGCCGTCCGCAGCGCCGGCAGCACGTCGTTTTCGAACCATGGGTTTCGCCGCGCCCAGATCACGCTGCGCCAGGCCGGGTGGGGCAGGGGAAACAGGCCCGGTCCGAAGCCATTGAACGCCAGCACGTTCTCCGTCATCGACCGCTTGTTCGGCGGCAGGTAATGCGCCTGCGCATAGGCGCCGACCAGCAAGGTCAGGCGGTTGGCAGGCAACAGCGCCAAGATGCGGTGATGCCATAACGGCGCGCATTCCGGCCGTGGCGGCAGGTCGCCGCTCTTGCCCTTGCCGGGATAGCAGAAACCCGTCGGCATCAGCGCCACCGTACCCGGATCGTAGAATTCCGCGCGGCTCAGGCCGGTCCAGTCCCGCAGGCGGTCGCCGCTGTCGTCGTTCCATGGAACGCCGCTGGCGTGAACCTTCGAGCCCGGCGCCTGGCCGATAATCAGGATGCGGGCGGTCGCGCCGAACTGCACGATGGGTCTTGGGCCCGCGGCAAGATGCGGGGCGCACACCGTGCAGGCGGCGATCTCGGCGCGGAGCGTGTCTACGGTGTCGGCCATGGGCGCCTTACTGGATGTCCAACGGATCGGCGGTCCAGCCGACGCTGGACGGGGACTTACGCGGAACCGCGAGCAGACGCCATGTCTTGCCGACGGTGTCGCGATAGGTCGCCAGGACCTCGCCCGGCGTTCCAGCCTGATAACTGATGGGCGCGTCGTCGGCCTCGGCTTTCGGGTCGCGCTCCAGCGGCGACCATTCCAGTTCGGTCGCGGCCTTCAGGGCGATCGGGTGCTGCTCGATCTTGGCGGCGGCGGGGATCTTCAGCAGGTGGTGCAGATAGACCGACCGCACGTTCCCGTCCGTCACCGTGGCGATGTGATAGATGTCGAACGCGGTCTGGCAACACCCCACCTCGACCGTCGAGAACGGCGGGTCCGCGATGTCCTGAACGCGCAGGACAGTGGCGAACAAGGCGAAGGAGGACAGTGCGGCCGGATCGTGCACATGCCGCCACACCACCGTGATGTCGCCTTCGCCGCAGGGTGTCGGTCCGGCATAGACGATGTCGTCGTCATCGGGCCCGAAGATGCTCCCCATGCGCAACTTGCCGCGAAAGCCGGGTGCCTGGATGACCTTCGCGGCGAACGGGCAGCTTCCGCCGGTCAGCGTTTCCGGCAATTCGGCTGACAGCCGCGTCAGCAGATCGCCGGTCAAGTCGGGCTGCGCAGGGTGCGGAAAGTCCCGGAGCGCCGGCCACGCCGTGGTTTCCGGCAGCAGGATGTCGCCGATCCACGCAGTGTCGCCGATCGGAATGACGCGTTCAGCCGCTCCGGCGGATGCGGTCGTGAGGGCCACGCCGGTAAGGACGGCAAGAACAGCCCGCGCCGCCATGGCTAAGCGCGCGTCGGCGCGCAGAACAGTAGCTTGTGGGCGCGGTTCAGGGCATCCGCCGGGATCGGTGACGGCGGCGCGCCGCCGGGGGGCGGCATCCGCTGGTATTCGGTGGCGAACCGCTCGATAGGCGAAAGGTAAGAACGCGTGATTGCCGCCTCGCAGCTTGAGGATTAGTGGGTCACGGTAACCGTCACGGTGTCGGAATAGCTTCCGAGCGAGGCGCAGGGCCGCGAAGCATGTCGTTCATCATTGGCAGTGCAACGGGCCGATCATCGGCAGCTCTCCCTGAACATGGTGATAGGGGAGGGCGAACGCGCGTCGCCCGGCCGCATAACCTTGAAGCTGTTCCGATCTTCAAGATCGGTCAAGTCGGAACCTGGGCCGCCGATGGTCCAGCGGCGCATAATCTTCGGCTCCACATAGGTCCAGGTCGAATCCAGCCGCACGAAGGGAGATTGACCCGCAGGTGCGGCGAACAAGCCGATGCCGGTCGTCGACAGCGTGCCATAGGGGCTGAAGACCCGTGCCTCGCCCTGGCCGCCGCCCGACATTTTTCCGCTGGCAACGGTCCCCAGGATGGAATGGTTGAAGGCGAGATCGACTGTCGCCCGCGTAACGTTTATCCCTTCCCGAAAGTCGCGCGGGCCGTTTACCTCCTGCGGACGCAATGCTTCATCCTTCGTGCGATGCCCGTTTCGATACGCGGCAGTTGTTGTGTGTCGACGCCGACATGGATGGAAGCGCCATAATTGACAAAGGGATGCGTGCCGTCGCGCGGCAGCCAGCGGCGTTCCCCGCCGGGTAAGGGTGCCTATTTTTCTCAGGTGCAACGCTGGGCTTCGGTAGGGCGGATTTGCGGAAGGGCATCGGCCATCGCCGTGGCGCCGACGACGTAATGGGATTCGCTTATTGCTTGTCCCAGTCGATCGAGGCCTGCGCGCGGGTCAGCACGGTCAGAATGCGCACCGCCTCGGCTGCATCGGTCTTGGGCTGGCTGCGGTCGGCGACACAGGCCAGGAAATGATCGACCTCGGCCGACAAAGGTTCGCCTTGCTGGACCGTGACTCTTTCTCCATCGGCCTTCTCGGCGACCGGCGTGCCGTCCTGCCAGCCGACGCGGTGGCGATAGAGCACCAGCTTGTCGGCCCAGGGCAGGGTGTCGTCGAACACCAGCATGCCCTTGTCGCCGGTCACGACCAGCTTCTGTTCCTTGAACGGGTTCAGCCACGAAACCAGCACATGCGCGCGCAGGCCTGAGGGAAAGGCCATCTGAATGGTCGCGGTGTCCGCGATGCCGGGCTGCAGCGTCGTTTGTGCGAAGGCCCGCACCTGCGACGGCGCTTCGCCCGCCAGCGCCAGGATCATCGATACGTCATGCGGCGCGAAGCTCCACACCACGTTTTCCTCACGGCGCAATTTGCCGAAATTCAGCCGGTGGGAGTGAACATAGGACATCTTGCCCAGTTCGCCGGCGGCAACCATTTCCGCGATGCGCTGAAAGCACGGGTGATAATGCAGCAGGTGGCCGATCATCAGGATACGGCCGCCGCGCGTGGCGAAATCGGCCAGTTCCAGGGCTTCTGCCGCATCCAACGCCAGCGGCTTTTCGACGAATACGTCTTTGCCGGCCAGCAGGGCGCTGCGCACCATCTGATAATGCGTCGCGGCAGGTGTCGCGATGAATAAGGCTGGGATCGACGCGTCTTCCAGAACCTGATCGAACGACGCGATCAACGGCACGCCGGCCTTGTCGGCGATCGGTCCTGCTGCTTTCTCATCCGTATCGCAGATTGCCGCGAGAACCTTTTTCTCCGCCAACACCCTGGCGAAGTTCTTGCCCCAATAGCCGCTGCCGATCAGTGCGATGCGTGTCATCCGATGGTTATCGCGTGCGGCGGGCGCGCCAGCAAGCGTGGGCTGCGGCTAAAGCTCGTGAACCAGCTTGCCGCCGACCCACGCTTTGGCGACGTTCGGGCGGCTGGCGTTATAAATAATCTTCTGCAGCACGTCGGCCTGCGTGTCGTCGGCATAGATATGCAGGTTGCTGGCGGGCCTCTGTGCATCCACCAGAATGGCGTCGAACTGATACCCCTCCTTGAACAGACCGATCGGCAAATCAAGCGCCTCTCCGCCGCCGGCGGTCGCAAGCCAAAAGGCTGCGACAGGATCGATCCGTGCGCCTGCGCTGCCGCGTTTCGCCGCGGGCCTGTGTGTATCGACCCCATGTTCCAGCAGGCGCGACATATTCACCGCCTGGCGTGCATTCTCGAAGATCGACGGGCTGGCGCCGCCCCCGATATCGGTGCCCAATCCGACATGCACCTGGGCATCCAGCACCCTGCGCAGCGGCAGCACGGCATCGGACAGATAGATGTTGGACAGCGGGCAGTGGGCGATCCCCGATCCTCGTTCGCGGATCAGCGCGAGGTCGTCGTCATCGATAAAATTGCCGTGCGCCAGCACAGTGCGCCGGGTCAGGAAGCCCAAACCGTCCAACGCCTTGGTGTCGGTCACGCCGCAGCGTTCCAAAACGGCGGCGTGCGTCCAATCGCTTTCCGAACAATGGGTCTGCACATGGCATCCGGTCTCTTCAACCAACGCGCCCAGCCGTTGTAACGTCTCATCGGTGCAGGACGGAATATAGCGCGGCGTGATCACCGGCTGGATCAATCCATCGATATTGCCAGACAGGTTGCGGACGTACTCGATGAAGGCGCGGGTATCGGCCTCGGCGGCTTCGGGCGAGGCGTCGCGATAGTAGTTCGGGCATTCGCCGGGATTATCCATCGCCACCCGACCGATCAGCGCCCGCTGCCCGCGTCTCAGGCAAATGTCGGCCAGCAGCTTGGTTGCCGGCAGGTGGATGGTGGCGAAATAGAGGGCCGTCGTTGTGCCGTTGGCCAGCAGCGTGTCGACCAGCGCTTCGTAGGCCACCCCGGCGAATTCCAGGTCGGCATATTTTGCTTCCAAAGGGAAAGTGTATTTTTGCAGCCAGGTCTCCAGGGGCACGTCCAGCGCCTTGCCCATTTGCGGGAATTGCGGCGCATGGACATGCAGGTCGACCAGTCCCGGCAGCAGATATTGACCGGGTTTCAATTCGGTCAGCACTCCGGCGGTGCGATATTGCTCAGCCTCTTGCGCGGGCTGGATGCCGGCGATCCGTCCGTCGTCGTCGACAAGGACCACTTTGTTATCCAGCACTTCCAGCCGGTCAGGTGCGGGCGCATAGATCGCGGTGCCGAGGAATGCCTTCATGTCCTCACTCTATTCCTGAACGCGTCCATCAGAACCTATAATTCCAGCGGAAAGAGGGATCAGCGACAGAATGCCCGCAGGTTCAGCAGCAGGCTGAAGGTGTGCAGCCAACTTTCCGGTATCAGCCGATGGCCGTGGAGCACCGTAACCGTGATTGCCGTGACCAGCAGCAGCGGCAGAATCTGCCCATGCTTGTGCGGTACCCGGCGATAATGGAGGACGAAGAGCGCAAGAACGGCTGTGCCGATCGCCAGGCCGGTCACGACTTCCGGAAGGGTATGCATATGAAGAATAAGGCGCGACCAGGCGATCGTCAGGATGAAAAGGAATGCACCGACACCGAGCGCGCGGCGCAGCCATTTCGATTGAAGGTCGGTGGTGAGAATCGTCGCCAGCCCGCCATAGATGAGCGCACTGAGCGCGGTATGCCCGCTTGGGCTTTCCAGGTCACCGTCCGGCGGGCAGGCGAAGAAGAGCATCTTGAGTATGCCGATGCCGGCGCCGCATATGAGCAACGCCGCCATCCACCAAATGCCGGTGCGCACCGAGCGCGCGATTGCCAGCCAAATCAGGATCGCAAACGAAAGCGGGAGCAGAACAGCGGAATCGCCGAAATCGGTGATGAAGTTCATGCCGTGATCGGCCGCCGTGACGGTTGGAGGGGGAACGGTATCGGACCGGAAGGATGTAGGCGGACTGGATGGCCGGAGTCCATGCACCGCTACAGTTCGTTGCAAATCACAAGCATCATGTTAGACACTCATTCAATCTAAGCTTGAAATCCGCGCGCCGTTTCGCTCCTGTTCACAAGGGCAGGGTGCGGCAAGCGCAACAGGGCAACCGGGGGAAGAGCATGAAGTTTTCGATCATTTATGAAGCGCAGATGGTGGACACCTCGCGCAAGAACGAAGCGCAGGTCTTCGCCGACATGGTCGAGCAATGCGTGTTGGCGGAGGAGATGGGGTTCGACTGCATCTGGTCGGTCGAGCATCACTGCCTGACGCAGTATGCGCATCTGTCGGCGCCTGAAAGCTTCCTGGCGTTCATCGCGGGCCGCACCAAGCGCATCCATGTCGGGCACGGTGTGGTCTGCCTGCCGTTCAAGATGAACCACCCGATCAAGGTCGCCGAGCGTGTCGCAACGCTGGACCTGCTGTCGCGCGGCCGCCTGCATTTCGGCGTCGGCAAAGGCGGCACGGTTCAGGAGACCGGCGCCTTCGACACGAAGCTTGAGGACGTGACGCCGCAAGTCGATGAGTCGATGTATCTGATTCCGAAAATGTGGATGCAGGACACGATCGAGCATCATGGGCTGATCAATATTCCCGAACGCCCGATACATCCCAAGCCGTTCCAGGATCCGCATCCGCTGATGTACATGGCCTGCACCCGCGACGACTCCCTGGTAACTGCCGGTTCGCGTGGCTTAGGCGCGCTGGTCCTGGGGTTCAGTGGACCGGATGAGATCGCTCGCAAGAACGAGATTTACCGCAAGGCCTATGCCGAGCGGAAACCTGAAGATCAGGTCGGCTTCCGTCCGCACCAGCATCTGGCGGCTTTGTGCCCCGCCGTCATTCTCGAAGACCGCGAAAAGGCGCGCCGCATCGGCGTGCGCGGCCAGCGCTTCTTCGGTGAATCGATCCGCTATTGGTATGCCGGCGGCGAGAAACCCAGTGTAGACGATCTGGATGCCGACGCGCAGATCGCGCAAATCAAGAAGTCGGAGGAAGAGTTGGTTGCTTATCTGGGCCAGGAAAAGATTCCGATCATCGATGCGACGGTCAGCAATTATCACATCGAAGAAGACGCTTACGGCTCCGTCGAGCAGGCCATCCGCTATGTCCAGCGGCTGATCGATGCCGGGGCGGACGAGATTCTGTTCATGCTGCAGATGGGCGCCATCCCGCATGAGGCGACGATGGAAACCATCCGCAACATCGGTAACCACCTGATCCCGCACTTCCGCGAGGGGCGTAAGCTTTAGACGGTTATTCCGCGGCGACGGCGGGCCTGCCCGGGTCCGCCGAAAACTGCAAGGCGGCGACGCGGGCATAGAGCGGATTGCTGACCAGCAACTGATCGTGGCGGCCGGTGGCGACCAGCCGGCCATCGTCGATCACGGCGATACGATCCGCGTTGACCACGGTCGCCAGGCGATGGGCAATCACCATCGTCGTCCGCCCGATCATCAGGCGTTCCAGCGCGGTCTGAACCAGCCGCTCGCTTTCGGCATCCAGTGCGCTGGTCGCTTCGTCCAGCAGCAGCACTGCCGGGTCGCGCAGGATGGCGCGGGCGATGGCGATGCGCTGTTTCTGCCCGCCCGACAGGCGCACGCCGCGCTCGCCGAGGAAGCTCTTCATCCCCTCCGGCAGCTTGGTGATGAATTCCAGGGCCGCTGCCGATTTCGCCGCAGCCAGCACTTCAGCGTCGGACGCTGTCGGGCGGCCATATCGGATATTTTCCATCGCATCGGCGGCGAAGATCACCGGGTCCTGCGCCACGATGGCGATGCGCGAACGGGCGTCGCGCGGGTCGACGTCGCGCAGATCCATGCCGTCTATGCTGATCGATCCCGACCGGGGGTCATAGAACCGCAGCAGCAGTTGGAACACGGTGCTTTTGCCCGCGCCCGAGGGGCCGACGAGGGCGACGTGCTCGCCCGGCGTTACGGTCAGGCTGAGGCCATGCAGGGCCGCCGTATCCGGTCGCGACGGGTAATGGAAGGTGACGTTATCGAACGTAACCGCTCCGCGCGCCGGTATCGGCATGGGTTTCGGATCGGCGGGCACCGCGATCTCGGGTTGAGTCTCAAGCAGCTCCACCAGCCGCTCGGTCGCGCCGGCGGCGCGCTGCAGGTCGCCCATGACCTCACTGACCGAACCAACAGCGGCCGCGACCGTCACGGCATAGAAGATGAAGGCCGACAGATCGCCGGGCGAAATCTCGCCCGCGATGACGCCACGCCCGCCGGCCCACAGCACCAGCGCGATGGCGCCGAATACCATCAGGATAACGATAGCCCCCATCGCCGCACGGGCGAAAATACGCCGCATCGCGGTGGACAGTGCGCGCTCGACATTGCGATCGAAGAAAGCCCGGTCGATATCCTCGTGCACATAGGCCTGCACGGTGCGGATCGCGTTCAGGTTTTCCTCGGCGTAGGAGCCGACATCGGCGACGCGGTCCTGGCTTTCGCGGGACAGCTTGCGCACGCGACGCCCGAACCACACGATCGGAACAATCACGCTGGGCACAACCAGGGCCACCAGCCCGGCCAGCCTGACATTCGTATAAAGCAGCATGCCCACGCCGCCGATCAGGCTGAACGCATTGCGGATGGCGATGGAGAGCGACGAGCCGACGACGGTCTGCAGCAGCGCCGTGTCGGTCGTCAGGCGCGATAGGATTTCACCGGTCTTCGTGGTTTCGAAGAAACCGGGATTGAGCCGCAGAATTTGGCTGAAGACCGCCTTGCGGATGTCGGCAACGACGCGCTCGCCGATCCAGGAAATATAGTAAAAACGCACGAATGTGCCGGCGGCGATGACCACGACGATCGCGAGAACGATCGCCAGCCCTTCATTCAACAAAGCCGGGTCTCGGGCGCTGAGGCCTTTGTCGATTAGGAACTTGATCCCCAGCCCCATGCTGAGCGTCGCGCTCGACGTAATCACCAGGGCGAGGAAGAAATAGATCAGCTGCCGTGCATATGGCCGCATGAAATCATAGGTCCGCATCAGGTAGGCGTAGTTCCTGTTGCGTGGCCGGTCGGGCATGTTCAACCGCGACGGTCCGGCCCTTGGTGAGTCACGTGTCTGATCGCTCACGGTTCAACCTTCTGACAAGTCTCGGCCGGTAGCCGGCCATGGGAATAGATGATTGCCTTTTATGGTCGGTTAACCGACACTTTTCCTATTCATAGAACCATAGCCTGTGCAGCGGCGAGTCTTCGTAGAGTGTCGGCTGAATGATTTCCCGCAGAAATTTGCTCGCCGGCATGGCGGGGCTGGCGATGCCGGCATTGACCGGCTGTGCCGGGTCCGAGACTTCGCCCGCTCGCGTGGCGGCTATACCGGCAGTACGCAGGGCGGCCGCGGCGCCGCGGGTAGCCGGCCTGGATGCCGTGATCGACATCAGTCACCTGGTCGAGGTCACGGATTTTACGCTTGTCCACCGCCACAGCAATATCCTGGGCGTCCTGCACAAAGCGAGCGAAGGCGGCGATTGGGTCGACCCGCTCTATGCCGCCAGGCGCCCTCAAGCCGAAGAGGCAGGATTGCTGTGGGGCGCTTTCCATTTCGGCACACACCAATATTCGGGCGCCGATCAGGCCGCTGCCTTCCTGGCCGCTGCCCAGCCCGGTCCGAAGACGCTCATGGCCTTGGATTTCGAGCCGAATGAGCGGCATAGCGACAACAGCATGGATATCCCGCAGGCGGAGGCGTTCGTCCGCGCGATTTATCAGGCGACCGGACGATTGCCGCTTGTCTACACACATCCGTCGTGGGCCGACGGTGAGGTTTACGGCCGCACGGGCATGAGCCTGCGGGAACCGGTCAGGCCTGGTTCGATCCTCGCTCAATGCGATTTGTGGCTCGCCGATTATCGCGAGCAGCCCGAGGTACCGGTGGCATGGTCGGACCGGGGTTGGCGTCTGTGGCAATATGCCGGCAATGACGGTCCGGACGATGCCGCCTACGGCTCCGCCTCGCGGGCAGTCGCGGGCGTAGACCATTGCGACCGCAATCTGTTCGCCGGCGACGCGGCGGCGCTTCACCGATTTTGGACCGGGCGCACGGTGACATCTTAGTACCGGCGGCGGCCACCGGCCGTCAGCGTCGTATCTAAAATCCTCGCCGTGGCTTACACGGAAACCGAGCGGGCGCTCTCGAACGCCTCGCCGATGACGTGAGAGGAACGGGGATGATCGAAACGGTGCAAATCCAGCCCGGCGCGACCATCGATCGATCTGCCTTTGGGGTAAGCGTGGTGCGCAAGGTTGCGTGGCGCCTGATCCCGTTCATGGGATTGCTGTATTTCATAAACTATCTCGACCGGGTCAATGTCGGCTTCGCCGCCCTGACGATGAATCACGATCTCGGTTTTTCTCCTGCCGTTTACGGAAATGGGGCGGGCATCCTGTTCCTGGGATATTTCCTGTTCCAGGTTCCCAGCAACATGGCGCTCGGCAAATACGGCACGCGCGCGGTGATCATGCCGATCATGATCCTGTGGGGCGCGGTATCGATGGCAATGGCCTTCGTGACCGGGCCGACCAGCTTCTATGTCCTGCGCTTCCTGTTGGGTGCGGCGGAAGCGGGCTTCTTCCCGGGCATGATCCTGTATCTGACCTACTGGTTTCCCGCATCGGCCAGAGGCCGCGTCGCCGGCGCGTTTCTGCTCGCAATTCCGCTGTCCAGCGTTCTCGGCGCCCCGGCCTCGACGGCATTGCTTTCGATCGGCGGCTTGGGCCTGCACGGCTGGCAATGGCTGTTCATCCTGCAGGGTTTGCCGGCGGTCGTGCTCGGCTTGTTTACAGTTCGCATATTGACCGACAGGCCGGAGCAAGCCGGGTGGCTCACCGATGCCGAGAAATCCTGGCTTTCGGGCGCACTTGCGGACGAACGCCGTGCGGCGGGTCCAGGGCAGCACACGCGCTTTCGCGCTGCGCTCTTGGACATACGCGTCTGGACCTTCGCACTGATCTATTTTGGGGCTGTTATCGGCCTGTACGGTATCACGATGTGGCTGCCGCAGATTTTGAAAGGCTATGGCGGGCTCACCAATTTCCAGACCGGGCTGCTTGCAATGGTGCCGTACACGCTGGCTGCACTGGCTATGTATCTGTGGGGCGCGCATTCCGATGCCACCGGCGAACGCACATGGCATGTGGCGATACCGGCCCTGGTGGGCGGGGCCGGCCTGACAGCGAGTGCACTGCTCAGCGGCAATCCCACTCTCGATTTCATCGCCCTGACCGTGGCGGCGATCGGTGTTTATGTCGTCATTCCGGTGTTCTGGACTTTGCCCACAGCGGTCCTCGCTGGAACCGCGGCGGCGGGCGGCATTGCGCTGATCAACGCCGTCGGCAATATCGGCGGGTATGCGGGGCCCGCCTTGGTCGGCTATGTCCGCGAAACGACCCAAAGCTATGCCGACGCGTTGCTGACGCTGGCCGCCTTCGCCTTTCTTGCCGGAATCCTGGCCGTCGTCATCGGCCGTACCGTTTCGCGCACAGGGCCGGGCTGACGACGCGAAGCTGTCTCCGCTGTAGAGGCGCCCTCGGCTGCCGCTGCGACATGATGCCGATCAGAAATCGGCGCTGAGGCGAACCCCGTAAGAGCGCGGCCGGTTGAAGGAGGCCGCGCCATAAGCGCCGAAATCGACGAACAGCAGCAGATAGCGGTGATTGAGAAGATTGTCGGCATAGGCCTCGATCTTCGCGTTCTTCAGCCTGCCCTCGGGCAGGGGAATATCCGACAGCGTGACGCTGGCTTTCAGGTTCTTTAGATCGCCCGACGGGTTGGCCGCGTTGTTGGGTGCCAACGCGTCGACCGGCTGGAAATAGTGGGAGCTCTGGAATTCATAATTGAGCCGCGTCGTTAGTACGCCGACCGGCAAAGGCGGCATGCGATATTGCACGCCGATATTGTAAGTGACCTTCGATACAACGGGGAACCGCGCCTCATTGGCGATATTCACCGGATTGCCCAGCGTATCCTTGAACACATACTGCTGATATTCGGGATCGACATAGCCGAAGCTGGCATTGAATTGCAGCCCGTCGGCGACGATCGCGGTGCCTTCCACCTCGAAGCCCGAATAGGTCGCCTGGGCTGCATTGACCACGATGCTCGTCGCTGTCTGCGCGTTGCGCTGGTTGATCTGGAGATTGGAATAGTCGGTCTTGAAGCCGGCTGCGTTGATCCGGTAACGCCGGTCGAAAAACTCCACCTTGAAGCCCGCTTCATAGGTCGTCGCCGTCTCTGGATCAAAGGCCGGCGCGCCGATCTGCGACGGGTTGAAACCGCCCGCGCGATAGGCTGACGATGCGCGGAAATAGGTCATGATATCGTCGGTCCACTGATAATCCAGCGACACGCTGTAGCCGATATTCTCCCAATTCTTGCTGGCGTTCTGGAAACCCTGCGGCACACCGTTGACCGGGCGCATCGTCTGTTCTTCCTTCTCGTCATATGTGTAGCGCAGGCCTGCGGTGATCTCCATCTTGTCGTCAAAATAGCTGGGTTTGTAGCCGACATTGCCGTAGGCGGCATATGAGGTCGACGGCAGCGTATAGGTGTTGGTCGCGTCGGTCAGTGTGCCAAGGTTGTTGGCGCCGATTGTGCCGACAACTGTACGCTGGTTCTCATTGATCTTCTCATGGAAGTAATAGAGGCCGCCGACATAGCTGAAGTCGCCAATCTTGCCGGTTGCCTGAAATTCCTCACTGACCTGATCGTCGATCACCGAATCGGTCGGCGTCACGAATTCGAACGGCACGATATTGGTCGGGGTACCGACCGGACCGACAATATAGCTGCCGCCGAGCTGGCCGGTCTGCGACTGAGTCAGGCTGCGATAGCCGGTGATGGACTTCAAGTTCAGGGCGTCGCTGATTTCATAGGCCAGGGTCAGGGTGTCGCCCCAGTCCGAGGCCGTGGGATCGTAGAGGTTGCGGGGATCGGTATAGGAGATATCAAGCGGTGTCTTGCTGATGATCGCGGGCGGCCCGCCCCGGGCGGCTGACTGGTTGAAGAAGGCCGCCGCCGCCGGCGTCGCCGCGGTCACCTGGAAGGCGGGTTTGCCCGCGACCTGGTCGATGAACATCCGGTTATCGATGGTGAAATTGTCGGTGACGTTCTTGCTAACGGCGAAGCTGCCTGTCACCGAGCGCGAGTAGCCGAATGAATTCGCGGCGTCGCGGCCGGGCGTCTCGACGAAACCGTCATAGACATGGCGATCCACCGAGACGCGGGCCTTCCATCCGGAATTTGCGATGTCGCCGGTATCGACCGACAGCGCGCCCTCGATCTCGTTGTAATTACCATAGGAGAACACGGCCGAACCGCCGAACTCTTCCGCCGGCTTCTTGGTGTAAATGGCGATGGCGCCACCGGTCGTGTTGCGGCCGAACAAGGTGCCCTGCGGTCCGCGCAGAACCTCGACATGTTCGACATCCGGCAGGTCGAAAGCGTTGCCCACCGGGCGGGCCTGGACGACGCCGTCGATATAGATGCCGATGGGCGGGTCGGAATAGGCAGAGGCGGAAATTGCGCCGATGCCGCGGATATAGACGATTGTGCCGGTGCCGTTCGCGACGCCCTCGGTGAAGACCAGGTTAGGGGTCACCGCATCCAGGCCGATGATCCGGTGGATGTCGAGATCCTGCAACGTATGGGCGGTGATTGCGGTGACCGAGATCGGCGTCGATTGCTGCCGTTCCTCGACACGCCGCGCGGTAACCACGATCTCATCGAGGCCGTTAACAGCTTGAGAATTTTCCCGCGCCGCGGAGGGCTGGGCGATCAGCGCCAAAGTTGCCGCGACTGCCCATATCGAAATACCCGCCGTCAAACGGTCCCTCATCCGCAGCACCGCGAGCAGAACTAGAGTCCGTTTACCCATGATTTCCTCCCATTTTTGGCAAGGCAGAGGGCGTGCTTTGCGCTTCTCTATCTTCCCATCCCCATTTATCTCTGCCGCGTTTAGAGCGGCCGGCGACGGCCGCTCTAAACGGCCGCGCACTTGCCGATAGGGAATAATTTCATTAAACATACCTATCTTTTATAAGATGGCAAGATTAAATGTTTTAGGCGCGGCTGGTCGCACCTAAGTGCAAGGTATGTCATTTAGTTTGCAGGATTTCCCTGTTCATCGGGGTGACGAAAGGGTGATCGTTTAGCCTAGAAGCGATTTAATCCGGCGATACCGTCCGATCGCTGGGCGCCGCGGAGCGAGGCCCGGTGCAATGGATAAGTGGCGATGCCGGCCCGACCATCCGCACCACCAGGCCGAGGGCGGCAGCAGCGGCATCGGTGTCAGCGGATATAGTGTCCAGGCCCTAGCCTGACTTGGCGGCGATCGCGTGGTCGGCGGCGAGCAGCCCGAAGGTCGCGGCGAAATTGAGCCCGCCGGCGTATCCCTCTCCGTGCATGTTCCCGGCGTCCGCTCCCGCCGCGTGCAACCCCATCATCGGCTGCGACCAGCTGTCGAGTACACGCCCCTGCGCGTCGACGCGCAGTCCTCCGTGGGTGGCAGTAACCCCGGTCTGGCCTTCGACCGCATAGAACGGGCCTTCCGCCTGGGCACGGAAGCCGCGGCGGCGCGAAGGATCGACAGCGGTGGCGCCGTCGGCGCCGCTCGTCGCCGCGCGATTGTACGCTTCAACGGTCGCGAGGCAGCCAGCAAGGTCGTAGCCCCAGGCGGCAGTCTTGGCGAACAGTTCTTCCCAGCTTGCGGCGCTGGCGACGTGCGCGCCGGCGTTGATCGCGTTTTGCACACTGTCAGTCGGCATCTCGGTGTTGGCCAGCACCGTGCGGCCGATCCGCTCGCGCACGACCTGGTCGAAAACGATCAGGGCCCGAGCCTCGAGTTGGTCGAGGATGCGCTGCGCGTTGCGATGATCTTCCAGCGATTCGTCACAGAAGCGCTCGCCGCGTGCGTTGAGCAACAGGCCGAGTACGGTACTGCTGCCCTGGTTATATGCGCGAAACTCGCGCGGCCCCCAGCTATCGACCGGGTACTGTATGACGTGGCCGTAGAAGCCCTTCATGAATGGCGACAAGGCCCCGCCGGCTCCCACGCCCAGCCGAATGCCGTCGCCAGTATTCGCCGGGCTGGACCGCACGAGGGCGCGCGCGCCCTGGAAGCTGGTGAAACATTCGAGAAGCTTCGGCGCGGCGGGAAAGCCGCCGGTTGCCAGCAGTGTGTGCGGCGCGCGCACCTCGGTCTCGCCGTCGCGGTCCTGAACCAGCGCGCCGACCACGCGGCCGTCCTCGACGATCAGCCGTTCGCAGTTCGCGCCGCGGACAATGAAACCGCCGGCGTCGGTCACCGCCGCCGCGCACCACGCGATATAGCCGTGGATGTCGAAGTTATGCCCGCTTCCATAGTGAAGATGCTCGCTCGGCGGATCGACATGGACCCCGCTCTGCTTCAGCCAGCCGATCGCGCGCGGGTGGAGGTCGAAGGCGGCGCGCTTGAGCGCGGGATCGCCGCCGGGTGTCTCCTGGTCCAACAGTTCGTAGGTCTTGCCGGTCCACAACTTGCCGCCCGAGAGCACCGCCGATCCGCCGATCTCCTCGTTCTTCTCGACCACGAGAACGCGACAGCCGGATGATGCCGCGAACGAAGCGGCGGTCATCCCCGCCATTCCGCCCCCAAGGACGAGGAAATCGACCTCAAGAATATCCTTCGACATGCTGATCCTTCCTTCGCCGACGATCAGGAAAACGCATCACAACGATCGCGGCGTCGCGGTCGCCTTGCGATGGGTCGCCGCGGCTCAGGAATGATGCGCTTCAAGGAAGGCAATGAGCGCGGCATTATATTCGGCGGTGCGCTCGACATGAGCGTTATGGCCCGAATCGAACCGGACGAGCTTCGATCCATTGATGACCTTGGCGGTTCCCTCGACCAGCCAGGGCCATTGCAGCCCATCTCGTTCGGCAAGGGCGAACAGCGACGGCACTGAGAACCGGCTATAGTCGTCGATGGGCCCGTCGGCCATCTGCTCGTAGACTTTCGCGTAATCCTTGTGATCGCGGGGCACCGGCCGGATGGGGTTTAGCCGCCGAAGCTCGGCGCATAGGTAGAAAAGTGCCGGTTCGCGGATCGCGAAATCGGGGGCGAAGAGGCGCTCCTCTATGTTTATGCCCTTGCCGACTTCCTCGACCATCTGCGCCGCCCAGTGTCGCAGCGCTTCCGTTTTGAAGCCTAAGGCAGTGCAGGTCATGACGATGCCGTGGACACGCTCAGGATAATGTATTGCCACCCCTGAGATCGCGGCGCCTCCCATCGAATGGCCATTCAGGAAGGCACGGTCGATCTCCAGTGCGTCCATCAACCCGAGTAAATCCTTCCACTGGGTGTCGGGGGGTGTGGGCAGCGTTCCCTGGGTGCTCTGCCCATGCCAGCGCGCGTCGTAGACGACACACCGATAGCGGTCGCGAAGCGCGCCTACTTGCTGCCACCAGTGGATATGGTTGTCGCCCCCGCCATGCGCGAACACGACCCACGGTCCACTTTCGCCCGTAATTTCATAATAGAGATCGACGTCGCTCAGCTTCGCAATCGGCATACGCTACGCTCCCCGCTTTGGAGCGGCCGGTGATGGCCGCATTAACCGGCCTACACCTGACGGGAGGCATTTTATGCAAAAATACCTATCTTTTATAAGATGGCAAGATTAATGTTTTAGAAGATGTTTGCCGGTGCCAGGCGGATGTGTTCGGCCTGCGCCGGGATATTAAAGATAGCGACCGAGACATCGGTGCTGCGGTCCACCGTCCGGGCCGATGCACAAACCGGATGGCTCATGAAGCTATCAAGCCATATGCAGAAAGCGCAGCAGTCCGGAGTCGACAATTCGGCTCATGTCGAAGGTGAGGCGCCAACCTCGTTTTTCCTGGAGACGGGCGGAAAAGAATTCGCGCGTGATACGTTCGGCGCCCTCGACATCTCCCGAAGCGATGCAGGCGTAAATCTTTTCGTTCTGCTCCAGTGTGGAAACGCGCACTTCGCGACGCGCGAACGAACCGAAATTATCTGCTCGCCGCGCCAGTGAATCGACATGTGCCGACCAGATCGCTTCGAGTGCGCCGACAACGAGCGCCATCGCGTCGTTGCCGCATCGTGCCACCAACTCGGCATGGAACTGGCGGCCGTAAGAGATGTGGAGGCCAGGATCGTCGATGGCGGCAAAGGCTGAATCGAGAGCGCTGCGTAGAAAGGGCAGAACCTCCTCGGCCCGGTCGGCGCGTGCCGCGCAGGATGCGGCGCAGGCGGGCTCAAGCTGGCGAAGCGCCCTCTGGACGGCATCAATGGGTACGTTCCGCGATTCGAGGACCAAGCTCAGCATATACGCGGCCTTGGTCGGCTGCGGCTGGTGGACTATTGCCCCGCCTCGATTGCCGCGCTGAATGGAGACCAAGCCCTCGGTTTCCAGAACGCGGACCCCCTCGCGGACCGCGTCTGGGCTGGCTTGCAGCTGGACAACGATATCCTCCTGCTTCGGCAGCATTTCGCCATCCGAGTAACGGCCGTTCAGAATATGCTTGCGCAGATAATCGGCGACAACTTCTCCAAGCCGCGGCTGTCGGAGCTGCTTCGGGCGGTGGTCGGGTGTCTTGAAATGGATCGTCATCGGCTCGGCGATTCTGGGCTAGTCTTGGTCGAGGACATGACCGGCGGCTAACAATGCAAGCTAGCAGCAAAGATGCTGTCAGTCTAACGAGACTCGAAATCGCGTTCGCCGAGGATTCCTCAATAAAATCAAGTCTGCGGTAAGCACATTGTTGATCAGGGTTGGCAATTGGACGAGCGAATTGGGGCGCGGTCAGGGTGTCGGCGATCGAGGGCGTCGCCGTCGGCAGGGTGACCGGCGCGATCGCCGGCGCCGTGTGGAGTTTCGTCGCCGGCGGATCAATTTTCGTCCCAGTCCTGAGTTGCGCGGTTCTGTCCGCGGCATAGCGGGGCAAAGGCGTTCGGTCCGACGATCGCCCGCAATTTGAAGCGGCGTCGGCCGAGGCCGAGCGGTCGGTGGCACCTGGACGAGATGTTCATAAATATCTGCGGGCGTCACATGTGTCTGTGGCGAACAGTCGACGACCAGGGCAGGTCCCCGACATGATCGTTCAACATCGACGGGATACGGAAGCAGCGCTCAAGCCATATATATGTCACCGCTCTGGACGGGCTCGGATTTATCGACTTGGAGCAAAAAACCCTGCAACCTCTCGACAACCCGTTCGGCACCAGGTTGTTACCTATGTCTTAGGTACGAGGTGTCACCTATCTGTCCGGGTCGGACAGATACTGACTGGCGGAGAGAGGGGGATTCGAACCCCCGAAACGGTCTCCCGTTTACACACTTTCCAGGCGTGCGCCTTCAACCACTCGGCCACCTCTCCAGTCAGGCCGCAGGGTAAAGCACGGGACGGGTTTCCCACGCAACCCTACGGCAGGGTTTCAGGCCTCCAGTTCGTCGATCGCCAACTCATCGATCGTTTGAATCAACAGAGCCAGATCCTGCGGGCGCGACAGGCGGTGGTCGCCGTCCTTGATCAGGATGGTGCGCACATCGCCGCCGGTAATGTGCTCGGCGATCTTCAGGCTATGTTGCCAGGGCACGTCCGGATCGCGCTGGCCGTGAAGCAACCGAACCGGGCCGTTGAAATCGATCGGCTTGTCGAGCAGCAGATGATTGGCGCCGTCCTGGACCATCTTCAGTGTAATCGGCATCGGGTCGCCATATTCGGATGGACGATAGAGGACACCGTCGCGCATCAGCGTCTCGCGCTGCTCGGGCGACAGTTCCTCGCTCATCAGGCGGGTGGTGAAATCGGGCGCGGCGGCGATGCCGACCAGCGCCTTTACCCGGGCCGG
Source organism: Alphaproteobacteria bacterium (assembly GCA_965276835.1). Lineage (GTDB taxonomy): Bacteria > Pseudomonadota > Alphaproteobacteria > BOG-932 > Roseiterribacteraceae > BOG-932. The sequence continues at coordinate 2,356,714 of OZ255631.1, read as the reverse complement.
CCGGGCGCGGGCCAGCAGCAAGGCCATCCAGCCCCCCATCGACGATCCGACCACGATCTGCGGCCCCTCGGTCACCGCATCGAACACCGCCAGCGCATCGGCAAACCAGGTGCCGATGGTGCCGTCGATGAACTTGCCCTCCGATTGGCCGTGGCCGCGATAATCCAGCCGCAGAAACCCCCGCCCGCTTACCTTGGCGGCGTCTTCCAGCGTGGTCGCCTTGGTGCCGGTCATGTCGGACCCGTACCCGCCCAAGAAGACGATCCCCGGACCCACGCCCGGCGTCGCGCAATAGGCCAGCGCGGGCTGACCCGGGCGCTCCAGTTTTTTCACCTGTGTCATATCGGCTTCACCCATGCTGGCCCTAGTTCGGTGTTCCGGCCACGGCTATAGCTTATGCGGTTGCGGACGGCGATTCGGTTGATCGCGGCGCGGCCACCGACAGATATGGGACACGCGGCCAGCCTATGCCGACCGACAATCAATCCACCGCGGGACCTCTGGTGCGGCATGACGTGCGCCCGCTGACGGTCCTGCAGGTTCTGCCGCGCCTGGTCGTCGGCGGGGCGGAGCGCGGCACGGTCGATATGGCGGCGGCGATACAGGCGGCCGGCGGGGTTGCGTTGGTGGCGTCGCAGGGTGGGCCAATGGTGTATGAGCTGGAGCGTTCGAAGGCCAAGCACATCAAACTGCCGCTCGCCTCCAAGAACCCGCTCACGATCTGGCGCAATGCCCGGCGGCTGGCGCGGGTCATCAAGCAACATAACGTCGATATCATCCACGCGCGAAGCCGCGCCCCGGCCTGGAGCGCCTTGTGGGCGGCGCGGCGCACCGGCATTTGCTTCGTCACCACCTATCACGACACCTATTCGGCCGGGTCGGTGTGGAAAAAGCGCTATAATTCCGTGATGGCCCAAGGCGACCGGGTGATCGCGATTTCGCATTTCGTGGCCGACCATGTGCGTGCCGCCTATGGCGTCGGCGACGACGTTCTGCGCGTGATTCCGCGAGGCATCGAGCTGACGAAATTCGACCCGGCGCGGGTGCCGGCGGAGCGTAAGGTCAAGCTGGCGCACGACTGGAACCTGCCGGACGACCAGCCGATCGTGCTGATGCCGGCGCGGCTCAGCCGCAAGAAGGGGCACAAGCTACTGGTCGAGGCGCTGGCGAAGCTGGGACGCACGGACATACGCTGCCTGATGGTGGGCGACGATGGGCGGGAAACGACCTATCGCCGCGAACTGATCGCGCTGATCCACGCGCGCGGGCTCGACGGCGTGGTCCGGCTGCTGCCGCACACCCAGGATCTGGCGGTGGCCTATAGCCTGGCCGACGTTGTGGTGGCGCCTTCGATCAAGGCCGAGGGGTTCGGCCGTGTGCCCGTCGAGGCACAGGCGATGGGGCGTCCGGTGATCGCATCCGATCTGGGCGGTTTTCGCGAGACGATCGTCGATGGCGTAACCGGTCTGCTGTTTCCTTCCGGTGACGCCGACAAGCTTGCCTCGGCAATCGCCGGCGCCCTGGCGCTGGATGAAGGGCAGCGTGCCAACCTGGCTTCGGAAGCGATGGCCAGTATTGAGGCCATCTTCACGCGCGAACGTATGTGCGCGGCGACACTGGACGTGTACCGGGAACTGGTCTGACAATAATCCTCGCAATGACGGAGAAGAGTTGCGGGCATTGGAATTCAGCCTACTTCCACCCATAGTGACAGCATGGACGAACAAAACAGTTTCGGCGGCCGCGTCGCGCGGTACGCACGTGTGTCGACCGCCGTCGGCGGTCTTGCGGCCCGAATGGCGGGCGAGCGCTATCTGGGCATCAAGGTCGACCGGGATGCCCACGCCAAGGAACTGAGAGCCGCGCTGGGTGGGCTGAAAGGCCCGCTGATGAAGGTGGCGCAGCTTCTGGCGACCATTCCAGAGGCGATCCCCGACGAATATGTAGCGGAGCTGTCGCAGCTTCAGTCGAACGCGCCGTCGATGGGCTGGTCTTTCGTGCGCCGCCGCATGCAGGCGGAACTGGGCCACGGCTGGGAGAACAAGTTTCAAAGCTTCGAGCGCGAGGCCGCCGCCGCCGCCTCGCTGGGGCAGGTGCACCGCGCGGTCGGGCCGGACGGACAAAAGCTCGCCTGCAAGCTGCAATATCCCGACATGGCCTCCGCGGTGGAGGCCGACTTGGGGCAGTTGCGGCTCATCCTCGGCCTGTTCGAACGGGTCGATAAGGCGGTTTCGACCAAGCGTGTGCATGAGGAAATTTCCGAACGTCTGCGTGAGGAGCTGGATTATGAGCGGGAGGGCCAGAACATGGCGCTCTATGCCGACATCCTACGGGATGAACCCGGCGTGCATGTGCCGGTTCGCGTGGCGGATCTGTCGACCAAACGGCTGCTGACCATGGGCTGGCTGGAAGGCGATCGGATCACTGAAGTGGCCGACCGCGATTCCAAGCTGGCCGAGCAGGTGGCGGTCAACATGTTCCGCGCCTGGTATGTGCCGCTTTATCGTTATGGCGTGCTGCATGGCGACCCGCATCTGGGCAATTACAGCGCGCGTCCGGACGGTTCGATCAACCTGATGGATTTCGGCTGTGTCCGTATCTTCAAGCCGACCTTTATCAAGGCGGTGATCGATCTCTATCGCTCAGTCCAGACGAACGACGTCGATATGGCGGCGGAGGCCTATCGCACCTGGGGCTTCGGCGATCTCAGCAAGGAAGTGGTCGGCATCCTCAATATCTGGGCGCGGTTCATTTATGAACCGCTGCTCGAGGACAAGCCGCGCCTCATCGGCCAGGCGACCAACGGCATCTATGGTCGCGAGATTGCACATCAGGTGCACAAGGAACTGGTGCGCGTCGGCGGTGTCGAGGTTCCGCGCGAATTCGTCTTCATGGACCGTGCGACTTTGGGGCTGGGTTCGGTCTTCATCCATCTGAAGACCAAGCTGAACTGGCATCGGCTGTTTGAAGAACTGATCGCGGATTTCGATGTCGACGCAATGACCAAGCGTCAGGCGAAGGTTCTCAAGAAACTGGATATTCCGCTGCCGTGACGGGCTCGCGGCTAGAGCGTTTTGCGATCTGACGGATTGGGAAGTTTAGGATTCCCGAATGGCGCTTGTTCTGATTCAACATGCTGGCTGGAAGGAGGCCAGCATGAATGACGCGAGCATATTCTCAGGATTTGCGTGATCGTGTGCTTTGCGCGGTCGAGGACGAAGGTCTTTCGCGCCGTGAAGCGGCCCGTAACTTTCGGATCAGTGAGACGGCGGCGATCCGCTGGGTTGAGGCGGCGCGATCTGGCCGTCGCACAGCGCTGTCACAAGGAGGAGACCGGCGCTCCCGGCTTCCGGCGCATGCCGAATGGCTGCTGGCGCTGATCGCGGCCGAGCCGGACTTGACGCTGATGGCCGTAGCCGAGCGGCTGATGACGACGCACGCGGTCAAGGCCGATGCCGGGATGCTGAGCCGGTTCTTCAACGGTCACGGGATCAGTTTTAAAAAAAAGCGTTCACGCCGATGAGCAGAACCGGCCTGACGTGGCTGTTGCCCGTCAAGCCTGGCGCGTCGATCAGGCTAACCTTGCCGCCCATCGCCTGATCTTTCTCGATGAGACCGGCGCCACCACGAACATGGTTCGCACCTATGGTCGGGCGCCGCGCGGGCAGCGGGTCAAAGGCTATGCGCCGCATGGCCACTGGAAGGTGACGACCTTTGTCGCGGGTCTTTGCAAGGACGGATGGGTCGCTCCCTTCGTCATAGACCAGCCGATGAACCGCGCCATCTTTACGCAGTATGTCGAACGCGTTCTCCTACCCGAGATCAGAGCCGGCGACATCGTCATTCTCGACAATCTGTCCAGCCACAAAGGGGAAAAGGCGGCCGGCCTGATCACCGAGCGTGGTGCCAAACTCCTCTTCCTGCCGCCCTACAGCCCAGACCTCAATCCAATCGAGATGGCCTTCGCAAAGCTTAAGACATTGCTGCGAAAAGCAGCAGAGCGATCCAAAGAAGCCCTCTGGAATCGCATCGGCGCTCTTCTCGATGCTTTCTCAACTGAGGAATGCCAAAACTATATCAAGCACGCAGGGTACAAACCCGTATGATCACAAAATGCTCTAGAGGTTGAAACGCGCAATCGCGCCAAGCTTTACATCTCGCATCATGCGCTTCCCGCTTAACGACACGGATAGAAGAAAGCCGAGAATAAGCGCCGCTGCTTTATCCCAATGTCCAGGAACGGGAATCCCGATGGATGAAAGGTCGAAGGGCAGAGCGAGATAGAGAATGCCGAAAACCAGCGGCAGGCGGCGGACGCTTGACCCCGTCCTGTCCACCAGCAAGCGATAGGTCGTGTAGGGCAGAACGAGCGCAATCCGCACCATGCGCGGCAGTCTGCAAATTGCAGCGGACAGGCTGAGCTTGATGCGGTGTCCGCGTTCAGGCCAGGTGGCGCGGGCGGCCGCGATCACGCCTTGTACGCCAGACGGGCCTGCCCTCCCTGGAACGGTCTTGAACGACTTGAGCGGGCATTCGATTGGCGAACCCAGGTTTCGGGCCCGCTCGAAAAGCATACGGGTGGCTTCTTTATGAAGAACCGCATCGCACTGCGTAAGGTCGCGGATGATCGAAAGCGTTTCGCGGTCGATGGTCTTGGGCCGGTTGTAGGAGGGGTTTTCGTATGGCGCCGTTCCGGACCATTCGAGCCCGAGGACCGCGCAGAAAACTTCCAGGGTCGCGGTAAGATGCTCGGTTACGCCGACGGCCGCGCAATCCGCCAACCGCGTGCGGGCGCGGCGCATCAACTGTTCCCGTTCGAAATCAGACCCTGGCATACCCGCCCTGACGACCTGCCTGAACGGCACATCCTGAGCTTCACCGGCCAGGCATCGCGTTTGGTAGTCTCGAATGAGCGGTTGGGTTGCCGGATGAAGGCAAAATTCCCTGAGCGAGAGCTCCTGGGCAAGCTCGTGATGCTCCGCCAAGGGATCGCGGCGGATATGGGCGTATTGCGATATGGAACGCTGAACGGGATCCCTGAGCAGCGTCACCGTCTTCAGGGGGATACCGAGAAAATCGGAAAGCGCGCCCGTGAAATGTCCGGAAAACACGCGATATGGCCGGAAGGATTCGGCGCTTGCGCCTTCCAGGTGGTCGATGAGGCGTGCGGGACAGACGTCGGTTTTGGAAAGCCGATCCAGCAGGAACTTATGAACTGAGGTCCCCGCGGTTTTTTCGATGTGCAGGAAATAAATCGCTTCTGAGTGCGATTCGCCGATCACGGTTTTGGAATGCGACGTTGCAGCGAGCGCAGCGTCGAAGGACAGGTCCGTTAGGGGAGACTCCGCCAACGCCCTTTGGTGTGTGTCGCTTGCTAGCATTTATATGCCGAAACGCCCCGTCTTGCTAACACGATAGTGTTATAACGTCCGACTTTTGGCAACCCAGCGAAACCGCCTGATGATTTTGCGTCGAACGGCAAAGGTGTCTCACACTCCGGCGTGATGCAATGGCAAGGGGCAGGTACCGGTTGCGCCACCGGAGGGCGAACCTCGGGCGGCGCAACTGTTCGGGTGTCCGTCTGTGATTAGTGGCGTTCCCACCAGCGCTCTTCGCGCCAGCCCATGGTTTTGTCACGGTCGTGGCGCCATTCGTAATAATGGTCGCGGTTCGCCTGACGCCAGGCGGCGGCTTCCTCGGCATTGCGCCAAGCATGCCACGCATGAGCGCGATCCCAATAGCCATCGCTATAGCCGAATGCGACGCCGCCTGCCGGCCCGACGGAAACCGTCACATTGTCCGCCAACGCCGAGTGGCCGGCAATGAATGAGCCCCCGGCAAGGGCAAGCGCGAGCAACGCTGTCTTGATGGGCATTCTCATAATGTCCGCTCCTTTGAGTTACCCAACTGCCGTCGGGCGATGGTCATTCAATGCGCGGAAAGTTGGGGAAGTTCCGCCATTCCAGCCGGATTTGTTATTTTATAGCGCGGATAAAATCCTCGAATGCGGCCTTGTAATCGGGATGCCAGCGGGAGAGGGGCGGCCGATTTTCGATCAGGTCCCCGGCCGCCCAGGCGATGCGTTTTTCGTCCAAAGTGCGCGGAACATCGTTGTCGGGGCTCAGAATATAAAAATCGCCTTGAGCGAGACGTTCCAGCATGAAATCCACGGTCTGTTCGGGTGTCCAGGCCCCGGACGGCTTTTCGGTCCGGCCATAGGCCGTCAAACCGGTGAACACAAACCCGGGGATCAGCAGGTGAGCGGTCAGTCTGCAGTTCGGTGTGTTGCGCAGTTCGTGCTGCAACGCCTCGGTGAAGGCTTTCACGCCGGCCTTCGCGACGTTGTAGGCCGGATCGCCGGGGCGCGTGGTGATGCCCTGCTTCGACCCGGTATTGATCACGAGGCCCGGTCGGCCACGGGCGATCATACCGGGCGTGAAAACCTGCGCGCCGTTGATGATGCCCCACAGGTTGACGTCCATCACGCGTTGCCAATTCTCGCGTGGCCCGAAGACAGCGCTGCCGGGCTGAATGCCGGCGTTGTTCATCAGGATATCCGTGCCGCCGAACCGCTCGCGCACGGCGGTTTCGAGGCGTTGCAGGTCTTCGACACGGCTGACGTCGGTTTCCGACGTCATGACCGACGCCGCGCCGCCAGGCGCGACAGCGCTGATTTCAGACGCCGCCGCGGCAATACGGGCCAGCCCGATGTCGGCGATGCAGACAGATAGGCCCATTTGTGCAAATCGCTTGGCGGCGGCGAGGCCTATGCCCGATGCACCGCCGGTCACGACAGCGACGGAATTCGGCAGCAAGTCGGAAACAATCATGCTGGGCCTCTGAAAATTGCAGGAGACACGCCCCCAGGATTTCCATTCTAGCCGATACAGGGGGCCGGCATATGCGGGTTTGTGGTCCAACCGGTCACGATGGCAGCTTTACGTGTCAAAAAATTTTACCTTATAGAAGCCGTACATTCTCACACTGTTGCCTGAGCCCAGGATTTCTGCCGTTTTCCCGGATTGGCACGACGTTTGCTAGACGGAACCATGCACCGCGCTGGTTTCACAAGCGGCGAAGGGTGCGAAGGGTCAAAGACCCAGGATGAGGGACTTGTGACATGTCCGGGTTTCGCGGTTTTCACCTTGATGCTCCCGCGGAGCCCGGACGACCTCTTCTCACAAATCCTGGACATTCTCCCGATATTTCCCTCCCCCAGGCATTTTTAATCGGGCGATAACGCGATTGCGCGCTTTATCGCACGATGGCTCGTCTGACTGCCTGAGATTTCAACTTGGGAGGAATGTCGTGCGTAAATTTGCTTTGGGTCTGTTGTTTGCCGTCACTCTCGGCCTGCCGCCGGCACGCGCCGTGACCTATCCCGCCGTCACCGCGTTACCCGGCGAGATGAGCCAGACCGTGGTCAGTAATCTTTGCTATATCGTCCGTGGACCCACCGAATTCCAAAGGAACGATGGAGCCAATAAGGCCTCCATCACCATAGCCGAGATGGCGGCCGATGGGTTCCAGTTAAACGGCAAGGTGAATTTGATTTTCAGCGGCGCCGCTTCGGGGTCGGCGGATTTCGATTATGCACCCTCCTATCCCGCGGATATTCAGAGCGTAGCCTTCCAGAATTATTCGCAAACCTATAACGCCACCGCGAAAACACTGACAGTGCATTTCAAGCTGGTCTTTCCGAATTGCACCTTGGCGGTGGCCGCCAGATACACATCCTCATGAGGATCCCGCGATGAAGACTATGTTGCTTGCCGTGCTCGCGGTCGCCGGATCGGTACTGGCGTCATTCCCCGCTTCGGCCGGATCGACCCCCTTTGTCGGCGAGGTTGAAATATTCGCCTTCAATTTCTGCCCCCAAGGGTGGGTTGTGCCCAACGGGCAACTGATATCGATCAGCCAGAATACGGCCTTGTTCAGCTTGCTGGGAACGACCTATGGGGGTGATGGAAAGTCCAACTTCGCGGTTCCGATCATTAAACCGATCTTCACGATCAGCCCGGGCTCACCGCCTTTGACGATCTGCATGGCTACACAAGGCGTCTTTCCCGCCCGCAACTAGCCCTGCCCACCGAAGGCGGGGCGCCTCGGCGTTCCCTGCAGTCCCTAGGATGGGCGGAGCGCAGCGACACCCATCGATCACGCCGCAGGCAAGTCTATGAATTTAAACACCAAGGACACCAAGAACACCAAGGTAAGAAGAGAAAATCCTGGACCATGTTTCTTCTCGGTGCCCTTGGTGCCTTGGTGGTTCCTTCATAATTCAGGATCGGCCGGTTCGCGGTGCTCCGCCGCCAAAACAGGGCATGAAAAAAACCTCTTGACGTAATGCTTGTTTGTTCTTACTTAGTTCTTCATGTTCTCTCAAGCGACCCACTCCACCCCAACCGACGGCAGCCAGCCGGCCGAGATCGCCCGGCTGACATTGCTGCGGCTCGTCGAGCTCGACCGTCTGCGCGAAGCCGGGATGGCCCAGGCCGAGCGGCTGACCGCGGCGGCCGAGGGCCTGTCGCCGGCCGACGAATATCGCCGGATGGTCGGGCCGAATGGCACGATCGCGCAATATGACAAGGTCGCCAAGGCCGTGCGCCAGGTGGTGGTGCTGGAATTCGAACTGCGCGGGCTGTTCAAGGCGCCCGACCGCGACGATTTCTTCACGCCGCGGCTGGTCAAGGAAAACCTGCTCGGCGATCTCTACGACTATGACGACCTGTTCGATTTCGACAAAGCCCGCCGTGGCCTGGGCGACCTCAACGATTTGCGGGTCCGGCTGGATTACAGCAACGGTCCGCTCGATGCGCTGATCGCCGATATCCGCCACACGCTGGGCGTCGACCCTCCCGAGAACGATCCCTTCGCCCCGCCGGCCGACCGCAGGCCGGGGCAGAGCCTTCTTCTCGACCGGATGCGGGCAACAGTGCCTGATCGCTCACCGACGAAACCGCGCAAGCCCGGGATGCAGGTCAAGCCTGCCGTCAAGGCCGCCGTTCTGGTCGCGAAGGCCGGTATCCGCAAAGGCTTCCGCGTTCCGCCGACCAGCGCGCACAATCCGAACACCCCCGCCGCCCGCAAGCGCCGGCGCAATCGCGGACCGCCGAAATAGGCGTGCTTTTGCCGTCTGTTTGTACGTTCCTCTCCAAATCTCACCCCGAATCGCCTTGGCCTGCATCCAGAATGATGGATGCGGGGCGAAGGCACGTGTGCGTGCCACCCGTCATTGCGAGGCGCGCAGCAATGAGGCAATCCAGAGCCTCTCGCCCAATTCCACGGCTAACGGCTCTCGATTGCCGCGCAGAGCCTGTCCTCGGGCTGGCATGCCAGACCCGTGGGCTCGCAATGACGATGTGGGTGTGTGGCGGCCTCGCGATTTCCCCATTTCCATGCTGCCCGCAATCCGCGAGACTACTCGTCAAGGAAACACGGTAAGGCGTTTCGATGACTGGCGATCTTCGGCAGGTGACCTCGGCGGATTTCTGGACGCGGTTCGACGCGATGATGGGCGCGGACGGTCTGTTGACCTATCGTTATCTCGGCCGCCGAACCGTCGCGCTACATGATGTGACTCACGACAGCATGCGCATTCGCCGCGATATGCGGAACGCATCGGGAGGCTTGATGGCCGCCCCGCTGGCGATCGCAACGGCCGAGGCGGGGGGCTTCACCGATATCGAATCGATTCCGGCTCCGGTTACCGCCGCGCTGCATATCCTCGATCCTGGCCGGGACGTGGCGGCGGTGCTGGTGCGCCGGACTTTCGTCCATATGGGCCGCACGATGGGCTTCACCCAGGCGGAGGTGGTGGACGCCGCCAACCCGTCTCGCGTGCTGGCGATATCCCACGGGACGGGGGTGAAGCTCGGCGACGCACCGCCGGGATTTACGCCTGTCGACACCGGCCCCGAGATCGAGGACGGACCCTCGCTGCCGCCATTGCACCAGCCTTTCGGTGCGACGCGCGATGCAGCCGGCACCTGGACGTTGCCCAAGCTGACGCCGCGTATTTCCTCAACCTCCGGCTCGCTGCATGTCGGCCCGATTCATATCGTGCTGGAGGCTGCCGCCACCGACATGGCCGCGCAGGCGGCGGGAACCGATGCGTTGCAGGTCGAAGACTGGCACGTTTCCTTCGTCGCGCGCGGCACCGACGGGCCGTTCGTTGTCGAGGGAACCGCCTTCGCCGGTGCGCCTGGGCGGATCGCATGTCGATTGGCGCTCAGAGATCGAGGGCGTCACGGGCGCGTAGTGGCGACGACAGTTGGGACGTTCCGGCCCGTTTAACTGTTCGCCTCGACCCACAAGGCGATCGGCCGGTGATCCGATCCCATCGGGGCCAATATCTCCGTCCGGTAGCAGCGCAGGCCGCGGATGAAGCAGCGGTCCAGCCGCAAGGGTACCAGACGGCCCATGTCGTGCGTGGGGCTGCGCTCGCCGACATCGAGAAAGCCCGGCAGCAGCCCAGGCCCCACCATATTGCAGTCGCCGATGATCATCGCGTTGTGTGGCAGGTGTTTGGCGATCAGCCGCAATTGCCGTCGGTTCATCAACTGGCCGTGCGACAGATGCACGTTGGCGACGGCGAACCGGTCCAACGTCACGATTTGGCTGATGCGTTTTACGAAGATGCCGGGTTGCAGAGTGATGTGATGCGGTGTGGCGGGGAAAGGGTTTGGGCACCAGGCAGCCAGCCCGTGGATGCGGCCGGGCAGGGGGTTGCGCGTGCAATGGCCGCCGATCCGGTCTGTCAGGCGGTCTACCTGCTCAGTCGCCTCCTGCATCAACAGCAGATCGGGTGTTTCCCGCTCCGCCAGTTGAACGATCTGGTCCAATGTCGCGCCAACGCTGTGCAGCAAATTCCAGCTGACGATCTTCATTCGGTGGAGGTCCGCCGTCGGCGGGTGCGCCAAGCGCGAACCAATAGCGAGGCGCCCAGCCAAAGCCCGATCAGCCCCAGGGGATACGCCAGCAGCCGGGGTATCAACAGCGTGACCAGAGCCAGGACGGTAACCGTGATGCCGCCGGTAAACAGCACGCCGGATTCCGCGGTCCCCAGCGACCTGTGCCGTGTCAGGGCCGCGCCGACAGTGCTGCCCAGCCCGACCGCGCCCGCGACCAGGCGGCTCTGCCGTGCGGTCCGCTTGCGCTTACCTGCGGCTTGGCCGGCGGCTTTCTTTCGGGTCGGGCGCATCCTTCCCGATTCCAGCACGATCTCGGTTGCATTCAGCAGGTCGGCCTCGAACATGTCCGCCATCTGCGCGGCGAAGCCGGCATTCTGGATGGTGACGTCCAACTCCCGGTTGGAGGTCCAGCTGGCGAGATTGGAGTTGCTCGACCCGACGCGCGACCAGCAGCCATCGGCGACCGCGGTTTTGGCGTGCAGCATCGGTCCATCCCATTCGAAGACCCTGACGCCGGCTTCCAACAGCGAGCGATATCCGGCGCGCGACAATGCGCCGACGATCGGCCAATTACTGGAACCCGGCACCAGCAGCCGCACGTCCACCCCGTCGCGCGCGGCTGCGGACAACGCGTGAACATAGCCGGTCGTGCCGACGAAATAGGCGTCGGTCAGCCACAGCTTTTCTTCGGCGATCTCCGCCACCAGTTGTTCCAGCCGGTAAAGACTCATTTCGTCGGGCCGGCCGGCAACCACCCAGGCGGTCAGTTCGCCCGCCGGCGCGTCGGTATAGACCAGATCTTCCGGCGGTATGGGCGATCCCTCGGTTTGCCAACTGTCCGCGAAGGCCGCGCCGATATCGGCGACGGCAGGTCCGCGCACGGCGATCGCGGTATCGCGCCACGGCGGAATGCTCTGAAACGGATTGCCCTGCCAATCATGGCCGATGCACAGCCCGCCGGTGAAGGCGATCTCGCCGTCGACGCACAGCACTTTGCGATGGTCGCGGCTGATCCAGCCTAACAGGTGGCCGAAACGCGGACGGTTGTAACAGCGCACCTCAACGCCGGCGGCGCGCAGTTTCTCCCAAAAGGCGGGCGACGTCCGCGACCTGCAGCCCAGCCAGTCGTAGAGCACCCGGCAGCGCACGCCGCGTCCCGCCGCTTGGATCAACTCCGCGGCGAACGCACCACCGGTGGCATCTTCCTGGAGGATATAATTCTCCAGGTGGACGGTGCGCTGGGCGTCGGCAATCGCACCCAGCCAGCGCGGAAACACTTCCGGCCCGTCGCGCAATAACTCGATGGCATTGCCGTCGGACTGGCTGGCATCGGCGACGCGGGAGAAGCCGCTGCCGGCCAGCGCCGCCATCGGTGAGGCCGTCGATTTTTCGCGCGGTGCCCGAGCCTTCGGCCCAGTCGATTCCGTCTTGTGCATGAAGCGGTTCTCATGGTCTGCATGGGCATTGAGATCGGCACAGCATAACGCTCGCGCCACCGGGGAAGGAACTATGGAAAAGCTCATCTACCTGCTTTGGACAGAAACCGGGAAAGCGGACAGCCTGTTCAATGAGGCTTTGTTGGGGAAGGTGCAGCGCAGCCTGATCGGGCTGGGTGCTCAGCGGTTGCAGGTGCATGTGGTCGACGACGCGGTCGCAGCCGGCGCCAAGATGCGGTTCGAGACGATGAAGCCAATGCCGTCGGCGATGGTGTCGTTCTGGCTGAACGCGGCCCATGCCAAGGCGCCCTATGAGGCGATATTGCAGGACGCCGCGCCGCGTATTGCTGGGTATGCCGTCTCCGAATCGGTGGTCTTGCCGATCCCGGACACGCACGCCGACGGCGAGCGTGTCCGCGGGTTTTCCCAGATCGCCATGTTCCAGAAATTGCCCGGCATCACCCGCGAAGGCTTCCTGCATATCTGGATGAAGGACCAGACCATCGTCGGGCCGGCAACCCAGGATACGTTTTATTACGGCCAGAACATCGTCGTGCGCGCTTTGACCCCCGGCGCGCCGCCGCTGGATGGCATCGTCGACGAATGCTACCCGATCGAGGCGATGACCGACCATCTGGTCTATTGGAAAGCCAACGGCTCCGAGGAGACCTATCAGGCGCATTTCAAGCGCGAGATGGACAACGTCGCCCGCTTCCTCGACGGCGACAGCGTCTCAGCCTTCATCAGCAGCACCTACCGCTTCGGCGGCTGGAGCGACATGTCGGCGTAGAATCCATACCGAAGCAACGCCCACTGCCTATCTCGACCGTCATTCCCGCCGTCGCGGGAACGACGGCGAAGTTGTTGGTGTAGAACGATCTATTCGTGTTTCTCAAATGCTCGTATCTTCCCAGTAAGCTCCTTGGCGAGCGGGTTGGGGATCGGAAAGCTCAGCACATACTGCGCAATCTTCCAGCCGCCGGGCGTCAAGGACAGAACGCCGCTTCCGCGAGCGGTACCATAGACGGCGTTGTCCAGGGTTTCATCGAACCAGGCCATGCAGCCGCAAGGAATCGGCGCCAATGTCACGTGGCGCTGGCGTGGCCTGTATGTCCAACCCTGTCCCTCGGCAAAGCGCGTCGCGACATATTTGCGAAACGCCTCGACCGGCCAGCGTTCCGCCGCATCGGTGCCGATGAACACGCCCTCCGGGGCGAACAAGTCGAAATAAGCTTTTTCGTCCGCCTTCGACGCGGCGGCGTGGAAATGGTCGAGCGTTTCCGAGATCGCCGCGATCTTGGCGCTGTCGGCGGATTGGGCGACGGTTGGGCGAGCCGCCGCAAAGCTTGCAATGATTGCCAGGACGGCGGCGATTGATTTGTGCTTCAGCATCGGCTTTTCCCTCGATGGATGTTTGCCCATGATCTTTCCCTTTGCAAAGGCTGAACCTTGCGGCAAGGTGCTGGCCTCAAGTTTCTGCTGTGCGAGTCATCCCCGAAGGACCCTCCAACAACCATGAAGCTGGCCATTCCAAAGGAGCGGCGCGCCCATGAGCGGCGTGTCGCGGTCACGCCCGACACGGTGAAAAAGCTGATCGCGTTGGGTCTGGATATCGTTGTCGAGTCGGGCGCGGGCCTGCCCTCGGCCATCACCGACGATGACTATCGGGCCGCCGGCGCAGTGGTCGCGGCAGAGGAAACCCAGACTCTTGGCAATGCCGATATCATTTTGAAGGTCCAACGGCCGCTGTCGGCGTCCGAAGGGCTCGATGAATATGCGATGATCAAGCCGGGCGCGATGCTGATCGGCATCCTGTCGCCCTATCAAACCCCCGACGCGATCCGCGAATATGCCCGCCGCAGGATCGATGCCTTCGCCATGGAACTGGTGCCGCGTATCACCCGCGCACAGTCGATGGACGTGCTGTCGTCCCAGGCCAATCTGGCCGGCTATCGGTCCGTGCTGGACGCGGCCTATGAATTCGGCCGCGCATTCCCGATGATGATGACCGCCGCCGGCACCGTCCCTCCGGCCCGCGTCTTCGTGATGGGCACCGGAGTTGCCGGCCTTCAGGCCATCGCCACCGCGCGCCGTTTGGGCGGCGTGGTTTCGGCGACCGATGTGCGGCCGGCCGCCAAGGAGCAGGTCCAGTCGCTGGGCGCCAGCTTCGTGATGGTCGAAAGCGAAGAAACCAAGCAGGCGGAAACCGCCGGCGGCTATGCCAAGGAAATGAGCGAGGAGTACAAGCGCGCCCAGGCTCAGCTGATCGCCGAGACCATCCGCAAGCAGGACATCGTGATCTGCACCGCGCTGATCCCCGGCCGCAAGGCGCCGGTTCTGGTGACGGCGGAGATGGTGGCGACGATGAAGCCGGGATCTGTCATCGTCGACCTGGCGGTGGAGCAGGGCGGCAATTGCCCGCTGTCCCGCCCGGGTGAGGTTGTCGACCATAACGGGGTCAAGATCGTCGGCCATTGGAACGTGCCCAGCCGCGTCGCGGTCGATGCCAGCGCGCTCTATTCCCGCAATCTGCTGGCCTTTTTGACGCCGCTGATCGACGCGGAAACGCACGGCCTCAAGATCGATTGGGCCGACCAGATCGTCGCCGGCACGGCGCTGACCCGCGACGGACGGATCGTTCATCCGCAATTCACGTCGGCCGACCCCACCCCGCTCGAAGCCGCAGCCGGCGTCACGCCCGGCCCAACGTCCTGACGCAGGTACGCCTCATGGATCAACCCAACTTTCCCGCCTCGGTCGAGCAGCTGAAGCAGTCGGTCGATAATCTCGGCCACCAGGTCGACCAGCTTTACGGTCAGGCCGCGGCGATGGCGGTTCAGCACCCCGCCGCCGAGCAGACCTTCCTGGTCATGGGCATTACCGTCTTCGTGCTGGCGATCTTCGTCGGCTATTACGTCGTTTGGCATGTGACGCCGGCGCTGCATTCGCCGCTGATGTCGGTCACCAACGCTATCTCGTCGGTGATCGTCGTCGGCGCGCTGATCGCGGCCGGACCGGCGATGTTCGGCGTGTCGCAGATATTCGGGCTGGCCGCCATCGTCTTGGCCTCGATCAACATATTCGGCGGCTTCATCGTCTCGCAGCGCATGCTGGCGATGTTCCGTAAGAAGAAATAGGGGACGCGTCGGTGGAAACCTGGTCAGCGCTCGCCTATCTCGTCGCGGCGATCTGTTTCATCATGGCCCTTCGCGGCCTGTCCAGCCCCGTCTCGGCCCGGTCGGGCCTCGTCTTCGCCGTGGTCGGAATGGTCATTGCGATGGGGACGACTCTCGCGATGCCGGGTGTCGTGTCTTATGGCCCGATCGGTGCAGCCATCGCGCTGGGCGGCATCATCGGTGCGGTGATCGCGATCCGCATCAAGATGACGGCCCTGCCGCAGCTTGTCGCCGCCTTCCACAGCCTGGTCGGCTTGGCGGCCGTGTTTGTCGCCGCTGCGGCTTTCACCAACCCCGCCGCCTACGGCATCGGCGTCCCGGGCGCGATCCTCCCCGGCAGCCTGATCGAAATGAGCCTGGGCACCGCCATCGGCGCCATCACCTTCACCGGTTCGATCATCGCCTTCGCCAAATTGCAGGGGCTGGTCTCCGGCTCCCCCGTGACCTTCAAGGGCCAGCATGCGCTGAACGCCGTGCTGGGCCTGACCTTGGTCGCGCTGATCGTCATGCTGGTCGTAACCAACGCGTCCATGGCTTACGTCCTGGTCGTGCTGCTGTCCCTTGTGCTGGGCGTACTGATCATCATCCCGATCGGCGGCGCAGACATGCCGGTCGTGGTTTCCATGTTGAATTCCTATTCCGGCTGGGCGGCCTGCGGCATCGGCTTCACTCTGGAAAACAATCTGCTGATCATCACCGGCTCGCTGGTCGGCTCTTCCGGCGCGATCCTCAGCTATATCATGTGCAAGGGGATGAACCGCTCGTTCATCAGCGTCATTCTGGGCGGCTTCGGCGGCGAAAGCGTTGCCGGCGCGGCGAGCGGGCATGGGGACAAGATCGTCAAATCGGGCTCGGCAGAGGACGCCGCCTTCATCCTGAAGAATGCCTCGTCGGTCATCATCGTCCCCGGCTACGGCATGGCGGTGGCCCAGGCTCAGCATGCGTTGCGCGAGATGGGCGACACGTTGATGAAAGAGGGTGTCCAGGTCCGCTACGCCATCCACCCGGTGGCGGGCCGCATGCCGGGCCACATGAACGTGCTGCTAGCTGAGGCCAATGTGCCCTATGACGACGTGCAGGAACTGGACGAGATCAACCGCGACTTTGCGCAGACCGATGTTGCCTTTGTGATCGGCGCCAACGACATCACCAATCCGGCGGCGAAGAACGACCCAACCTCGCCGATCTATGGCATGCCGATTCTGGATGTGGAAAAGGCCCGCACCGTTCTATTCATCAAACGCTCGATGGCCTCCGGATATGCCGGCATCGAGAACGAGCTGTTCTATTACGACAACACGATGATGCTGTTCGGTGACGCCAAGAAGATGTGCGAAGACATCATCAAGTCGTTGGAGGCTTAGGGCCTGTCCTGGAGCCTTTCCAGGACTTTCTCCGCGACAGCCGCTACGATTTCCTGAAGCTTTTCCATCTGCGCCGCGTTGTCCGCAGCCAACAGGTCGTCGTCGAATGCGATCACACGATGCGCATGCATACGCGCCGGGTCGGTAAAGCGGTAATGCATCGGGCGCACGGTCCCCAGATATTGCCGCGCCACAGTTTCGACCGACCGCCCGCGTTCCGCCACGTCGCGCTGCATCCGGCGGGTCAGGCGGACGTCGTCGGGGACATCCAGATACAGCGACAGGTCATAGAGCGCCCTTAATGTCGGCGGGTGCAGTGCATGCGTTCCCTCGACGATCACGACCGCGCACGGCTCCAACCGAATCCGGTCGCCCAAGCGAGCGTGGCCGACGAAATCATAACGCGGCATATCGATCGCTCGGCCGGCCTTCAGCGCCGCCAGATGTTCGGCAAGCAGGGCGTGGTCTCGCGCATCGACATGGTCGAAATTAAACGTCCCGGCATCGAAACCGGGGATCGCGGCGTTATCCTGATAGTAGTCGTCCTCGCGCAGGATCGCGACCGTATGCGGCGCCAGCGCCGCCGCCAGCGAATCGGCAACCGTCGTCTTGCCGGCGCCGGATCCACCGGTGATGGCGACGATGACTGTGTGGTTGGGCGCTCCCTTGTTCATCGTTCGAGTGTCGCTTGGCACGAGCCGCCATTCCAGCGAAATCGAATTGCCATTCGCCTGGGCCGGTCGCATGCTGCCGCCACAATGAGGCCGCAAAGGTTGGTACTGGGAGGATGCGCATGGGTTCGGATATCGAAAGCCGCACTGTTGAGGCGAACGGCCTTACGCACCATTACCTGACGGCGGGCGAGGGGCCGGCGGTGCTGCTCTGCCACGGCTTTCCGGAATTGTCCTGGTCATGGCGGCATCAAATTCCGGCTCTGGCCAAGGCCGGTTTCAAGGCAATCGCGCCCGACATGCGCGGCTATGGCGGCACCAAGGGGCCGGCCGATCCCGAGGCCTATACCAACCTGCATGCCATTGGCGACATGGTGGCGCTGCTCGACGCGCTGGGCATAGGCCAGGCGGTGATCGTCGGCCACGATTGGGGCTCGCCCATCGCCTGGGGCGCGGCGACCCTTCGGCCAGACCGTTTCCGCGCGGTGGCATCGCTATCGGTCATGCACAACCCCCGTATGCCGATGCCGCCGCCGGACTTCGCCAAGGCGAACGGGATGGAAGACCTCTATTGGCTCTATTTCCAGCCGCCCGGCCAAGCCGAGGCGGATATGGAACGTGACACGCGCGAAACCTTCCTGCGCCTGATGTACGGCGTATCCGGTGAGGCGGCGAAGCGCGGCGACAGCTGGGATTTGCGTGTCGATCCCAAGGTCGGTTTGGTTGCCGCACTGAAGCAGCCGGACAAACTGCCCGGCTTTCTGACCGAGGAAGACCTTGCCCGTTATGCCAGCACCTATGCCAGCACCGGTTTCACCACTTCGCTCAACTGGTATCGCTGCATGGCGCGCAGCTGGCAGCATTCGGCGGCCTGGGCGGATGTGAAGATTTGGGTGCCCGCCTTCTTCATCGGCGGCAAGGACGACCCGACGCTGGGGCAGTTCGCCCGCGGGACCGAGGTCATGCGCTCAGTCGTGCCGAATTTGCGCGATTCGGTCATGGTCGATGCCGGCCATTGGGTTCAGCAAGAAGACCCGGATGCTGTCAGCAGCGGCCTGATCGGATTTATCAAGGGGCTTTAGTGCGGGCTAGCGTCCATAAAATAGCACGTGCTGCCAGGGCAGGTCTTCGTACTTGCGCACGAGGTGCAGGCCGACCGCCGCCATTTCCCGGGAAAGCTGCGCCTCGGTCATCTTGTGGTGCGGCAGGATCGGGACATTCGGATCTTCGCCGCGATATTCGACGAACACGACCTGGCCGTCCGGCTTCAGCCCTTTGACGATGCCGCGCATCATCTCCAGCGGCTTGTCGAACTCGTGATAGGCATCGACCATCAGAACCTTGTCGACCGAGCCGGTGGGTAGGTTCGGATCCTCTGTCGTTCCCAGCAGCGGCTTCACATTGGTGACGTCGGCATGGGCGATATTGGTCTTCATCAACTCGATCATCTCGGGCTGGATATCCTCTCCAATGACCGAGCCCTGCGGCACTTTCTTGGCGATACGGATGCTGAAATAGCCGGTGCCGGCACCGATATCGGCGACGACATCGGTCGGCTTCAGCTGCATGGCGTCGATCACACGGTCGGGCTGTTCCTGGGTAACGCGCTCCGGCCGCTCCAGCCAGTCAGCGCCCTCGTGGCCCATCACATGGGCGATCTCGCGTCCCATATAGATGACGCCGATACCGTCGTCGCTGCGCGACGCGTCGGTATATTGAGCCGAAGCGAGCGGGCTCAGCAGGATCAGGAGTGTGGCGAAAAGGGCGCGCATGAGCGGTCAGCCGCCTTTGAGGCTGTTCAGCACGCTATCGGCGGTCAGGATCTGCGGCAGGATCGCCGGCTTGTCGCCCGCGCCCTTGGCATAGAACAGATAGAGCGGAACGCCTGCGCGGCCGTTGGCCTCCAGCACGCGGGTGATCGCGCCGTCGCGCTTGGTCCAGTCGCCGCGCAGCAGCGCCACGCCCTGGTCGGCCAGGGCGGTTTTGACCGAAGGGTCGGACAGGGCCACGCGCTCATTCACCTTGCACGTGATGCACCAGTCGGCGGTGAAGTCGATGAACACCGGCTTGCCCTCCGCCCGTAGGCTGTCAAGCTTGGCCAGGCTGAACGGTTGCCAGCCATCGGCGGCGGTCGTGCCGGCTGGGGTGGTGTCTGTTCCGATCGCATCCGGAACCTCGAGCAGAACCAGCGCCCCAACAACGGCAAGTGCTGCAGTGGCCAGCCCGATGCGCCGGCCGTTGCCTTCGCCCAACCGCACCATCTCATAGAGCCAGGCGGCGAAGGCGATCAGGACCAGGCCGGCCAGCGCCGCGGTCACGCCGATGCTGCCGCTTTCCGATGCCAGCACGAAAGCGAGCCACACGGCTGTGCCATAGACCGGGAAAGCCAGAACCTGCTTGAACTTGTCCATCCACGCCCCTGGCTTGGGCAAGAACCGCCGCGCGCCGGGCGAGAAGGCGAGGACCACATAAGGCAGCGCCAAGCCGACGCCGATCGCTTCGAACACTGCGAACGACACATACCAGGGCTGGGTGATGGCGAAGCCGATGGCCGCGGCCATGAAGGGGGCGGTACAGGGAGTCGCAACCAGCGTCGCCAGTGCGCCGGTGAAGAACGATCCAGTATAACCGTCCTTGCTTGCCAGTTCGTTGCCGATGCCCGCGACGCCTTCGCCGACCGTGAAGACGCCGGACAGGCTCAGGCCCACGGCGAACAGAACATAGATCATGACGGTCAGGAAAATCGGCGATTGCAGCTGGAAACCCCAGCCGATTTCCGCCCCTGCTGCACGCAATGCGATCAGTGCACCAGCGACAAGGCCGAAGCTAACCAGCACACCGGCAGCATAGGCCAAGCCCTGCATCCGTACTTCGCGCGGCGCGTCCTGGGCATGACGCACCAGCGACAGCGCCTTGATCGACAGTACCGGCAAGACGCATGGCATCAGGTTAAGGACAATGCCGCCGGCAATGGCGAGCAACACGGCCTCAAGGAACGCCACGAGTGTAACCCGTGCAACCGGCGCGGTGGCTTCGACGCCGATCGTTCCGGCGGCGGCCGGCGCGGCGATCTGGATCGCATGGCTGGCGCCGGCATCGCCTGTCGAGGAATCGGCAAACACCAGAATACCGTTGAGAGCGCTGAATGGCTTGTCCTTGGCTTGGCCGCGTTTCACCGTGACAGTCACGCCGTCCTTGCCGGTGACGATTTGCGGCGCCTTATCGTTATCGACGATGCCTTGATCCAGCGGGAAGAATGCGACGTCGGTCAGCTTGCCAGCATCGCCGGTGGCGACATGCAACTGCACTGTGTCTTTGTCGTAGGTCGCCTTGGCGGTAAAGGGATTTTCGGTCGGAACCGACGCCTGGGCGGCAGACAGCAGATTGGCGTTGATCGGATCGGGCGTCGCTGCGCCGGAGCCGACCGGCAGGCTGAGTTTGATATCCGCCTCCTCCGGCACGCAGACCTCAGCGCAAACCAGCCAGCTGGCGTGGCCGGTCAGGGCGACATCGCCACCGGAGGGCAAAGTGTCGGGAACCGTAATGGTGATCGGCAGGATGACCTGGTCTTCGTAGCCATAGCTGACCAGCGGGCCGAACAGCAGCCGCTTGGGCGCGGGCCACGACAGGTCGCTCGCCCTGAAACCGGCGGGCAGGGACCAATCGACCGTTGTCGGCAGGCCCGAATCGCCGGGATTGACCCAATAGGTATGCCATTTCGGCTGAATGGTTTGGAGAAGTCCGGCATGGAGTTTCTGCCCGGGGACGACCGTCTTGCTGTCGGCGATCAGCTTGACCGTCGCATGCGGTTGATCGGGCCCGCCGGAAAGCTGCGCCCGCGCCGCGAGCGGCGCGGCGATCAGCATCAGAGTCAGCGCCACGGCGCGGGCGAAAGGCGTCATCCGGTGAAATCTACTCACGGTTCTTCCCAATTCGATTTCGGCGATCCTACGACGTTCGGACGGCCATCGCCATTCCGTGGCGTACAAATATAGCTCCGCACCACCCGGATATGATCTGTTCGATCCGGGCGGCGCGGAGGTTACCTGTCGGCTAGTTTAGCCTTTGCTGGCGAGCGAAGTCTCAATCACCTTGGTCACGTCATCCGAATCCGGCTTCACTTTGCTGGGGAATTCGGCGATCAGCTTGCCGTTCGGGTCGATGATCAGCTTGTGGAAGTTCCACGCCGGAACAGCGGGCTGGCCGCCGACCGCTTCGGCCCACTTATAGAACGGATGGGCGTTGTCACCCTTCACGTCGTATTTGGTGGTCAGCGGGAAATCGACATCATAATTGCCGGTGCAGAACTTCTTGATTTCGGCATTGCTGCCGGGTTCCTGGCCGCCGAAATCGTTCGACGGAACGCCGACCACGACGAGACCCTTGTCCTTATACTTGGTGTAGACCGCCTCAAGCGCGGTGTATTGCGGGGTGAAGCCGCACTGTGAGGCGGTGTTCACGACCAGCACCGTCTTGCCCTTGAAATCGGCCATCGACATTGGCTTGCCGTCGATGGACGTGAAGGTGAACTGGAAGGCGTCGCCGGCTTCGGCGGCCATGGCGGTAGGTGCCAGGCCGGCGACAAATGTCGCGGCCAGAGCGAGAGCGATGAAACGCATGAGGAATCCCCTGATTTGCGTGGTTGACTTTATGAGCGCTGCACAATTTAATTGTACGCAATTTAAACTGTCAAGTTGATTCAGATCGCGTAAGATCGTCGGCTTGATGCAACGGTCGTCGCCCGCCGGGCAGGCGGCCGGGATGCGGAGTGGGTTATGGTCGTGAAGAGTCCGGATCGAAAGGCAGCGGTAACTGGCATCGACGCTGTCGGCATGCCCGATATTCCGCGCCTGGATCAACAGCTGTGCTTCGCGCTCTATTCGGCAGTCAACCGCGTGACCCGCGCCTATCGCCCCGTGCTTGCGGCACTCGGCCTTACATATCCACAATATCTGGCAATGTTGGCCCTTTGGGAACGCTCGCCACGAACTGTTGGCGCGCTTGGTGACGCGCTGGATCTGGATTCCGGTACGCTGACACCGCTGCTGAAACGATTGGAAAAACAAAACATGGTCCTCCGCCGCCGCGATGCGAGCGACGAGCGCCGCGTGATCGTCGATCTGACCGAGGCGGGGCGTGCGTTGCGGGCAAGAGCAGCCGAAGTACCGGCGTCGCTCGCCTGCAAGATCGCGCTGCCGCCGTTGGAATTGATGGAGTTACGGGATCGGGTGCACCGCTTCACCGATCATTTGGTCGACGATGGTGGGTTGGTTACGCCAAGCTGCGAACCCGTGCTCGCCGGTGCAGGGGCCACGCGACGATGAGCTTTCGGGTCTATGGCGATGACTAAGCGTATCTCCAGCAGCGATATGCTGAGCCGGCTGGTCGGGTTTGACACTGTCAGCCGCAACTCGAACCTCGCGGCCATCGAGTTCATCCGCGACTATCTGGACGGGTACGGCATCGCCTCACGGCTGAGCTACGACGATGCCCATGGCAAGGCCAATCTGTTTGCCACTATTGGCCCGGCCGACCGGCCCGGTATCATCCTGTCTGGCCACAGCGATGTCGTGCCGGTCGACGGTCAGGATTGGACCAGTGATCCGTTCTGCTTGCGGGAGGACGAAGGCAAGTTTTATGGCCGCGGTGCATCCGACATGAAGGGCTTCATCGCCACGGCCCTGGCAATGGTGCCAGATTTCAAGGAACGCGCGGGAAAAGCGCCGGTCCACCTGGCGTTCTCGTATGACGAGGAGGTCGGCTGTATCGGTGTACAGCGTCTAATCGAGCAGATCGGCATGGCCGAAGCGAAACCGATCGCCTGCGTGGTGGGCGAGCCGACTCGCATGTTGCCGATTGTGGGGCAGAAGGGGCTGCACGTCTTCCGCTGCAGCGTGCGCGGACGGGAGGCGCATTCGTCGCGGACACCCTATGGCGTTAACGCCTTGGAGTCCGCCGCTGAACTGATCGCACATATCAAAAAGGTCGCCCGTCGTATTCAGGAGCAAGGGCCGTTCGACGACGCCTATGACCCGGCTTTCACCACGTTTCACTGCGGTACGATCAAGGGAGGCACCGCGCAGAACATCGTGCCGGCGTCCTGCGATTTTACCTTTGAAATCCGCAACCTGCCCGGCCACGATCCGGGCGCGCTGGTGGCGGAGATCGAAAATCATGCGCACACGCAGCTGGAGCCTGAGATGCGGGCGGTCGACCCCAATGCCGGCTTCGATATCCGGTCCAGCCACGGATTGCCGGATTATGAGATTTCGGAGGACCATCCGGCCGTCGGGTTGGTAAAAGGCGCACTTGGCGCCGATGCCGTCGGCAAGGTTGCCTATATGACCGAGGCCGGCCTGTTTGGGCGCGCCGGCATACCGACTGTGATCTGCGGTCCAGGCGACATCGCGCAGGCACATAAGCCGGATGAATATATCGAGGCGGAGCAGATCGCGCGGTGCGAGGCATTTCTTCTGCGTCTCGCCGACTCTATCGCGGCCTGACCGCAGGTTGTTTGCCGGATCAACGTTCTCTGTAGGCTCAATCAACCTCTGGCGCGGTGTCGGGGCGGCAACGTCGCACGTTTTCAAGACGCCGCGCGTCCCGCGATATACATACTGATCCGATGACAGCGGACGACCCGAACGATCTGAGAGACGAGCTGTTCAATTCCCCGGATCTGCCGGCGGAACTGAGCACGCTGAGCGCCGCCGTCGAGCCGCCGAAACCAACCTTGCGAGACCGATTTCGTCTGCCGGTATTCATCTTGGTTATCCTGCTGGTGGAGACGCTGCTGTTCGTCTTCCTGGAGGACTATATCGATCGCCATCCGGAGAAAATCGCCGAGAAGGAACCCCAATACGACGTCACGCTACTGCCCAGCCTGCCGCCGGAATTGAAAATGGCTCCGCCGCCTCCACCACCGCCTCCGCCGCCTCCACCTCCGCCTCCGCCGCCGCCGCCTCCGCCTCCACCTCCACCTCCACCTCCACCTCCCCCGCCGCCTAAAAAGCAGCAGCAGCAGTTGGAGCGAATGCAGAGCGAGAAACCGCAAACGGCGAAGAAAGCTCAGGAAAACAAACTGTTCGCCCAGCCCGTGCCGCAACAGGGCGTATTCATGGCGACGAAGAAGCGCGACGATCAGAGTGTGGCAGCCAAGCTCAGCAATGAGGTCGCCGATGGCATGGATTCAGGCACCTATAGTGAGTTCCTGCATCAATGGGTCGAGAATGTCTCGGCGATCTACGATCCGGCGCAGAACGCCGCCAGAGGCTGCGCACCCGTCATGAATGTGACCTATCGAAATGGGCATGTTGAAGATGTCGAACCCTATCACAGTTGCGGCGAGGCTTCCGATCGGCTGTTTGCCGACGCGATCCGCAATTCGGTGAAGCCACCGATGCCGACGTCGTTCGCCAACGCCGAAATTCCCCTGATTTTCTACGCCGGAATGAAGCGTTAGGCGCCGGACAAGAAAAAGGCGGCCGGAGCCGCCTTTTTTAACCGCTTCTGGATGAAACCATCCGGGAGAACTGTTACCGATCGCCCGACGAAGAACCGCCGCCGGTCGGCGGTGTCCGCGGCGTCGAACTGCCGTAAGGCGGCGAACCGGTCGTTCCGTTCGGCTTATACATCTGGCTTTGCGCGGACTTCTGCGGAACTGCCCCCGGCGTCGTCTGGTCTGGGCTTGAGTAAGGGCTCGCGCGGTTCGCCATTGAACCGACCGAACTCGGTGCCGGCGCGGGAGGCGTAGCGTGTGAGGTACTCCCGTTCGACGATTGCGCCAATACTGGCTCTGCGGCGAGCATCGACGCCAATGCTGCCGTTGCTGTTAATAATCTCATGACCGCCTCCTGATAAGCTGGCGCGAAACTCCATCATATTAAGGGTAACCATGGTCAGTTGATCGGGTTCCGATTTTCGGAATTCCGAAAACAGCTGTGGTTTCCTGCGCGGCGATGCCGTCTCTTATTTTGGTTTTACTTCAATTTCCGTTTGACTGATCTTTTGCGTCGGCTTGCGTCGGATTTCCCTCGGGTGCGCTTTCGCGCTATGCCACGGCTTTCCGTAACTCGGCTTTTCCTGGCGGCATCAGTTGGCCCTCATCGCGGCGGTGGGCTTTCACGTCATGGCCCCGGATTTGCGCGGCTATGGACAGTCGGGCGGACCGCATGAGCCGACTACCCATAATATGGAGGAAATCACAAAGGACGTCGCGGGTCTGATCGCCGATGCCGGCTACGAAAGGGCCGCTATCGTCGGGCGCGATTTTGGCGGGTTCGTGTCTTGGATGATACCGTTCTACCAGTCGGCCGCGACCGCCGGGGTGACCACGCTAAATACGCCCTTCGCCTATGTGCCGATGGACCCGGAGGAGATGTATAGGTTCTGATAGTGTCGCGACAGCCACCGCGGTCGATGCGCTGGCCATCGTGCCCAGGAAGGTGCGCCAGCAGGATGAGGGATTGGGGGGTACACCAGGTCCGTTGGGGTGGACGGCCCCGCGGCATCTTGTGCCAAAGTTCGCTGTCGAGCTGAACAAGGAGCCGTCCATGAACCAGATTACACGATTAGCGATTGATACGTCCAAGTCTGTTTTCACTTTGCATGGGGTTGATGAGAGTGGTCGGGCTGTCCTGCGCCGGAACGTTCGGCGCCAGGACCTGATCCGGTTTTTTGAGAAGTTGCCACCGGTAGAGGTTGCCCTGGAGGCATGCGGAGGTTCGCATCACTGGGGTCGGACGCTGCGGGCTCTGGGGCATCGTGTGCGGCTGATCCCGCCGCAATATGTGAAGCCGTTCGTCAAGCGGTCGAAGAATGACCGCAACGACGCCGCGGCAATCAGCGAAGCGGCGAGCCGGCCACAGATGCGTGAAGTTCCGGTGAAGTCGGTCGAGGCGCAGGCGGCGGCGATGCTGCTGTCGGTGCGCGACCTGCTGATGCGCCAGCGTACCCAGTTGATCAACGCGCTACGCGGTCATGCAACCGAACTCGGCCTGGTGGCGGCGCAGGGCGACAAGGGGCTGGCGGAGCTGCGCGCCGAGATCGCTGCCGACGCGTCGTTGCCGCCGGCGGCGATCGAGGCTCTGGGCCTGCTCGGCGGCGAGATCGACCGGATCGCGGCCCGGCTGGCCCAGACCGACAAGACGCTGATGGTGCGGCACAGGGCGAACGAGCAAAGCCGGCGCTTGGCGGAAGTGCCCGGCGTCGGGCCAGTCGGCGCGCTCAACTTCTCACTGCGGGTCGATGCCAGCCAGTTCCGCTCCGGCCGCCACTTCGCGGCCTGGCTCGGGCTCGTGCCCAAACAGCATACGACCGGCGGCAAGCCACGGCTGGGGCATATCAGCCGCGCCGGCGATGAACGGCTGCGCCAATTGCTCGTGCTCGGCGCAACCGCCGTCATCCGTCATGCCAGGCCAGGGCATCCGACAGCATCGCCCTGGCTGCTCGCTTTGCTGGAGCGCAAGCCGCGCAAGCTCGCGGCTGTCGCCCTGGCCAACAAGATGGCCCGGACCATCTGGGCCATGCTGACGAGCGGACAGAGCTATCGGCGCTCCGCGCCGGTCAGCCCCTGATCCCGCTCGTCAGGCCGCAGCTGTAAGGGCAAAAGGGAAAAGATGATGATCGGTCGACCCGACGATCCACAAAACCCGCGTAGGGCGGAGGCCTTAAAAGGTCGCTTGTCCGTTTGGGGGTGGATCGCGGAACCCATCTGGGCCAGCGGCCGACGGCCGCAACAAAGGCCGGACACACGACCGCTTGCGACCCGATGCAAAATCTTTCTCTTTTACCACTTGCAGTCAGAGGGCCGTCCACACACCCCCTACGGTGCGCGCTGGGTCAGCGTCTTGGTCAGGCGCGCGAAGGTGCATTCCTTGCCGTTGACCCAAGCCGTCGATTCCAGCCAAGCCATCGTCCGGCCTTTGCGCAGCAGTCTGCCCGTCAGCTTGTACTCACCGTCGCCGGGCAGCGGGCGGA
Source organism: Alphaproteobacteria bacterium (assembly GCA_965276835.1). Taxonomy (GTDB): domain Bacteria; phylum Pseudomonadota; class Alphaproteobacteria; order BOG-932; family Roseiterribacteraceae; genus BOG-932. Next base: position 2,329,176 of record OZ255631.1, on the reverse strand, counting down.
CATGCTGCAGAAAGATGTCGTTGGTGACCGGAAGCTCGTTCGGTTCCAACGCGGGCAGCAATGCATAGAACGCAGAAACTTCAACCAGACTGTTCAGCACGCCACCGTTCAGCGTGCCCCACGGCGTCAGCATCTCCGCGCGCGGCGTGAAGGCGATCCGCGCGAATCCGAATTCCATCTCGACCATGCGCAGTCCGGCCCATTTATTGTAGCCGTTTTGGAAGGTGGTTTCGAAGAAAGCCTGTTGCGCGGGCGTCAGGACGAAAGGTTCACTTGCGATTTGGCTGATCCGATCCTGAATGCGGTGGATCATTGGGTAGCAAAGCGCAACCTGCCGATCAATTGCGCCGTTATCTCGCGCCGCATCAGGTGATATGATTACCCAAAATCGGCCGGTCAGACCGGCCAGAAGGCGGGAAGGCGTTCGGTGCGTCGTCAGCACCGCCATTTTTATCGTAGCACGATACGACCGGAGGAAACCCATGGCGCACGTGGCCCCGTATCACACTAACTCGACTGACGACCCGCACGCGCACATTCACGTCTATCACGACTGTGACCAATGTCAGGACGGAAAGCGGATCAAGCCGGAACACCGCATTCAGGGCACCGGCGGAAAACCGCGCTGCAAGGTTTGTCAGAACATCGAATCGAGCATGTGAAGCCCGTTTAGGGCGCGTTTACGCTGCCGCCCTTGGAGTCCGGCGCGGATGGTGCGCAGTCGCGTGTTTCGGATGCGACGCTTTTGTGTTTGTCGAGTCATGCTGCGGTGCTGTAGCGGGCGACTGCAAGGCCTTTGCCGTGCCGCTACCGACTGCGGTCGAGGGCGGGTTGGTGGTCGCGCTGTTGAGCGTTTGTGCGAAGGCGGGAATCACGATTGCCGTGGTCACTGCCAGCGCAGTCACGAAAGTCTTCATTGGCTTTTTCCTTCTTCGTTCAGATGGGGACAATTGTCCCCATCTGAACGAAACGAGGGCTTTTTAACTCGGTTCCGACACGGTCGGCGATTAACGCCCTCACCCTACCGGAAATTCCACGCCTTGTGCCAGAGGCAAGTCCTTGCCGTAATTCACGGTTGTGGTCATCCGCCGCATATAGGCTTTCCAGCTGTCCGAACCGGATTCGCGGCCGCCGCCGGTTTCTTTTTCACCACCGAACGCCCCGCCGATTTCCGCCCCGGAAGGGCCGATATTGACGTTGGCGATGCCGCAATCGGAGCCAACCGCCGACACAAAAATCTCGGCCTCGGCCAAGTCCATTGTGAAGATCGAGGACGACAGGCCCTGCGGTACATCGTTTTGCAGACGGATCGCCTCGGCCAGGTCGGTATACTTCATGACATAGAGGATCGGCGCGAAGGTTTCCTGGCGCACGATGTCGATCTGCTCCGGCATTTCGACGATTGCCGGCTCCACATAGAACGCCTTGGCGTTGTCGTCGGTTGTACGCTTGCCGCCGCTAATCCGCGCGCCGACCTTCTCAGCCGCCGCTAGTGCCGACTGCATACCGGCAAAGGCGTGCTCGTCGATCAGCGGTCCAACTAGCGTGCCGGTGGCGCGCGGATCGCCGATGGAAAGCGTCTTGCACGCCTGTTTCAGGCGCGGCACAAGCGCGTCATAGACGCTGTCATGGATGAACAGGCGTCGTAAAGTTGTGCACCGCTGGCCAGCGGTGCCCATGGCACTAAAGACGATGGCGCGCAGCGCCAGGTCCAGATTGGCTGACGGCGTGACGACTGCTGCGTTGTTGCCGCCCAGCTCTAAGATCGAACGGGCGAACCGTTTCGCCAGCCGCGGGCCGACTTCACGGCCCATGCGGGTCGATCCGGTGGCCGACAGAACCGCGACATTGCGATGATCGACCAGCAACTCGCCGATCGCCTTGTCGCCGATCAACAGGGTCGACAGACCGGTCGGGATACCGCCGAAGCGGGCGGCGGCGCGGTCGAACAAGGCTTGTGTCGCGAGCGCGGTTAGCGGAGTCTTCTCCGACGGTTTCCACACGCAGGAATTGCCACAGACCAGCGCCAGCGCAGCGTTCCACGCCCAAACGGCGACCGGGAAATTGAAAGCGGAAATGATGCCGGTCACGCCCATCGGCTGCCAGGTTTCCATCATCCGGTGGTCGGCGCGCTCGGTCGCGATGGTGCGGCCGTAAAGCTGTCGGGATAGACCGACGGCGAAGTCGCAGATGTCGATCATCTCCTGCACTTCCCCCAGGCCTTCGCTGACGATCTTGCCTGCCTCCAGCGTCACCAGTCGGCCGAGGTCGGCTTTCGCGGCACGCAACTCCTCACCGAACAGGCGAATCAACTCGCCGCGTTTGGGCGCCGGAACGCTGCGCCAGGTCAGGAACGCCAGATGCGCAGTCTCAATCGCGGCTTCGGCGTCGGTTTCGGTTGCGACGCGGACTGCGCCGGTCGCTTCTCCGGTGATCGGCGAAAAAGCGGTCAGCGTGCCTTTGCGCCACTGGTTTTCCGGGACACCCAGGCGGGTCAGGATCGCGGCGGCTTCGGCGGCAGGTGTCAGCGTTGTCATGATGGAAGTCCTTTAGGCCGCGAGCGCGACGCCTGTGGTCGCGGCATAGGCTTTGCCGAAGCGGTTCTCCAGGAATGCCGCCAGCGGAATCTGCTCCTGCAGGATCAAGCCCTTTTGCGGTAGTTTCCCGTGCGCCAGCATGTCCAGTACCGCGCAGATCGCGGAGGCGGTGGTCACCTGGATAGCGGCCCAGCTGCGGTTGCCGTCATGGCGGGCATAGATCTTGTTGGCATAGGAATGCTGCATCAACCGGCCGCCCTGCTGGCCGATTGCTGTCACGAAGATGACGACGACGTCCTGGTCGGTGGTCGGTACGGCGTTTTCCAGCACCTCACGGAACAAGTCGCGGCGTTCCGACAGGCGCAGGTCATGCAGCAGAGTCTTCATAATGTCGCGATGGCCGGGATACCGGATCGTGCGGTAATTCAGATTACGCACCTTGCCGCCCAGCGACTGGCACAGCGAGCCCAGGCCCCCGGACGTGTTGAAGGCCTCGTAATGCACGCCGTCCAGTGCGAAATGCTCGACGTCTTCCAGTGCCGGAACGCTGACCAGCTTGCTGTTGACCAACGCCTCGCAGGGTTCGCAATATTCGTTGATGACCCCGTCCGTGCTCCAGGTGAGGTTGTAGGTCAGGCTATTGGACGGATAGAGCGGCAGGGCGCCGACGCGCAGCTGCAGCGCCTCGACCGAATCGAAATTGCTGGCCAGATCGTTGGCGACGATGGAGATGAAGCCCGGCGCCAAGCCGCATTGCGGAACGAAGGCGGCCTCCGCGGTCGCAGCCAATTCGGACACGATACGGGTCGAGGCGACATCCTCGGTCAGGTCCAGATAATGGATACCGATGGCATGGGCTGCGCCGGCGATGGCGGCAGTCAGTCGATAGGGCGCTGCGCTCATCACCGCGAACCGCCCTTTCATTGCTCTGGCCAGGGCGGTGGCATCCGACACGTCCAGCGGCAAGGTCTTGACGCCCTGCGCCTTCAGCTTGGCCAGGGCAGCCTCGGAACGGTCCGCGACCGTAACGGTGTACTCACCGGTCTTGTTCAGCAGGTCCGCGATCGTTTCGCCGATATTGCCGCCGCCGATCACCAGAATGTCATGCATCGCCAAACCCTCCGAATCTGTCAGGATCAGAGTGTAGGATGCGGCGCTGTCGGTCGAAATCGGGCGATCCGGCGAAAGCGGAAAAATTGTCAGTCAATCTGATATATTTTCCGGCAATATGCCGAATACGGCGAGCGGGGAAGGTCAATGCAGTTCGAAGAAATCCTGGGCGGATTCATGTTCCTGGAAGCGCCGCGCGTCGATGCGGCTGGCAATCTCTATTTCAGCGAGGTTATGAAGGGCGGCATCTATCGCCTGTCGCCCGACGGCAGGTTGGACGGATTCGTCACCGACCGGAAGTTCGTCGGCGGGCTGGCACTGACCGAGGACGGTGGCTTCATCACCGCCAGCCGACCGGGCTTGGAATATTTCAATCCCGCGACCGGCGAGAACCGGCCGATTACCGTCATGTTCGACGGCCGCCCAATCGTTCATATCAACGACATCCAGCCTGACGATCGCGGCGGTCTGTATGTTGGCGGCACGCACGACCCCGAAATCACCGAGGGCGGCTTGCCACGCTTTACCGCGCTCTATCGGATCGACGCGTTGGGCACGGCAGTGAAATTATGTGGCGGGTTCGAGATTTCGAACGGCATCGGCTTCAGCCCAGACCGCAAGCGCATGTATTTCTCCGAAACCTTCGAAGGGGTGGCGGTCTTCGATCTGCTCCCCGATGGAGGCATCGCGAACAAGCGGTTTTTGACGCAATTCCGTGGCGCCGACGGCCTGACAGTGGATGCATACGGTGGCATCTGGGTCGCAGACTATGCCCGGGGCCGGGTGCTGCGCTTCCTGCCCGACGGGACGCTGGAGCGTGAATTCGATTTTTCCACCCGCTTCGACGGCTGCCGGATCACCAGCTTGATCTTCGGCGGCCCGGATATGGAGGATCTCTATGCCGTGTCCGCCTGCGACTACCAGAATCTAAGCGACGGCGCCGGCCGCGTCTATCGCGCGCGCTGCGACGTGGCAGGGCAAGCGACGCCGACAGTGCGGTTTTAGCGCCCGTCATGAGCGCGGATAAACCATGACCGCGGTGGCGTCGGCCGCGGAAGCCGCACGGACCAGTCCTGCGCCCACGCCTGTGCTCGGTCCGGCGCTGGTGACCAAACATCCGCGCCGGATCGGCGTGTCGGTCATGATGGCCAAATGGAGCATTGGGGTCACGCTCGGGCGTCTAGTGGCGCCGGCGCTCGGCGGTTGGCTGACCGATCAATATAGCTGGCGTTGGTGCTTTTTCGTCAACGCGCCGGTGGGAATCCTGGCCTTTGCCGGGCTTGCGGTTTGCCCGAGGAATACGGCATCCGGCCCGATGCGGTCCGCGAAAGCTTCCATCGCTATATCGACCGCTTCGATTTGAAGCCTGAGTAGTTATAACGGGCGCCAGCGTGATCAATCGAGCCAGTTGCCTGACATGGACCCGGAAGCCCTCATAGCCAGTTACGAAGCGAGAGAACCGCTCTATACCGAGCGCGACTTCATGCTGCGATGGGCTCAGATCAAGAGCGCGCGCACGATGGGTATAGCGGGCGGCCCAGCCGAAAAGGCGCCCAATGACAGGATGGTTGGGCTGCTCGCCTCCGGCCGGGTCAGCGATGCGGAATATTTTCGCCTGGCGAGTTTGCTCGGCTTCGATTCGGCTGGTTTGATCTACACGGAGCCCTCCGTCGAACGCAGCTTTGCCGACCAGCTGCTCGCGGTCTGGCGGGCGCTCGTTTGCTTCGTAAGCAGGCTGCGGCGCGCATAAAAACCTTCGACATCGGGTGAGGTTATGCCGGTTTCGCTCGTCTGAAGCCATGCAGGTTCATGCCCTGTGGCACTCGGGGCGGCTTTCCTCCTCAGGTTTGCGACCGTTTGCCTGTACCTAACCTTCTGATGCGCCTCCTTGAGGACATCAGAAGGGTTTTTCGGCGTCCTGAAGTTCAGCGGCCGCCGATAGAAAGCGCTATCTCATCGCTGACCTGGCCCAGGAGCTGGCTCATGTCGGCAACGGTCGCCGGCATTTGCGCGTTTGGATCCAGCGGCAAAGACTGATCGAAGCTGTGGGACGGTGCGGCAGGCCCGTCCTTCTGGTCTCTCAATGTCCAACGCCCGCGTAGGACCACGCGGTCCCCTTGCCGGGCGAACGCGTCGATCGCCACCGATAGAAGGAGGCTGTCCTTGTCGGGTTTTTCCAACAGCTGCCCAGGGCCGAGCCGTGCCCTCAGATCGCCCGCCAAAGTCCGCCGGACCATGCCTTCGAACGGTTCCACCCAGCGTTCATATTCGCGCACATCGACGCGATTCTGGTCGAGACCGACGACGATCTGCGGCCGATCCAGTTCGCCCGGGATCGATAGGTTGTCGAGCGTCACGGTGTGGCCCGAGCTGGGTGCCGTATTGACCTGCGGCATCTGGTTCAGTGTGTAGTACTTGTTCTCGGGGCTGCCGCAGGCCGCCATCGCGAGCATCGCGGCTGCACCCAAGCCGATTTTCATCATCGAAATCATTTAGGTTTCCCCTGCAACAGGCTTTCGGGGTGGTTCTCGAGATAGTCGGCCAGGACGCGCACCGAACGTGCCGCGTCACGAAGTTCGCGCAGGGTCCCCGGAAGGTCGCCGCCGCTACTGCTGGACGATCCGGCGTTTTTCAGCATGCCGTCAGCGGAATTGGCGAACGACCTGAGTTGGGTCAAAAGCGGGCCAATCTGCTCGTCCGTCTTATGGGTGATGCTGTCGATGTTGGTCAGGCTTTTGTCCAGCTCATGGATGGAATGCTTCATGTCGGGCGACGAAATCAGCGCGTCCGCGGAATTCAGCGCCTTCTTGGCGCTGCGGACCACTGCGTTCAGATCATCCGGCGGCGCCACCGGGAATTCCGGATACTTGGCTCCCTGAAGCACTTTGGCCGGCGCCGCATCCTCGACAAAGGTGAAATCGACCTGCTTTTGCCCGGTCAGCAGGTTGCTGGAGATCAGCTCCGCCCTCAGCTTCTGCGCCGCTAGATTGTCGAACAGAGTGGTGGTCTGGGCCGCGATGTTCGGATTATGAACGTCGATATCCCCGAAGGTCAGTCTTTCGGGCTCAATCGCGATCTGGATCTGTGATTCAGCCTTACCTGAGGCACTGTTGAACTCGACATGAGCCTCTTCGATATAGCCAATTTTCTCGCCGAACATGGTCACGTCGTCTCCTGGATCCACGCCGGCGATGGAGCCTGGGGGCTTCAGCAGATAATGAACCTTGGTTGTATAGACCGAATCCTCGGCGTGACGTTGATCGGCGTAGAGCTGGAACTTATCGCCGGCGTTGGCGGGCGGCCCGGCCACGGCCTTGGTCGGAACGTCGAACATCACGCCGCCGAGGAAGATCGTCTTCAGCGACCGCGCGGCCACCTTCAGCCCCTGAGCACCGACTGACACTTCCACGCCCGACGCGTTCCAGAAGCGCGTGCCGTTATGGATCAGGTTGGTATAGGGATCGTTGATGAAGATCTGCACCGCTACCGGCGGATTGTCGGTCGACAGCTGATACCCCAAGATCTCACCGACCTTGACCCCGTGATAGATCACCAGCGACCCTTGCTCCAGCGTGCCCAGATCCTCCGTCATCAGGGTGAAAGATTTTCCCTTGGCGTCCGGGCTGATCAGCAGCGGCTGCTCGAGGCCGACGAACGTGTCGGTATCTTCGTCCTGGCCCGCACCGGGCGCCAGCTCGATATAGGCGCCCGACAACAGCGTGTTCAGCCCGGTGATCCCCTCAACGGAGACCTGGGGCCGTACGATCCAGAACTTGGTGTCCTTTTTCAGGTAGTTTTCGCTTAAGCGGTTCATGCGTGCGCTGACATCGACATGCTTGAATCCATCGACCGGCTTAAGGCCGACGATGGTGCCCAGCACAACATCCTTGTGCTTGATCTGGGATTTGCCGATCTCCAGCCCGTCGGCGGTTTCGAACCGGATGGTGATCTCCGGCCCGCGCGACGCCAGGCTGCCCCACAGGAACCAGCCCGCGGTCAACAGGGCGATGACCGGCAAAAGCCAAATGATCCGCAGCGGTTGCTTGCGGTAGACAGCGGCTGCAGTCGGCTGATCCTGGCGCGGCGTGTCGCCTTGGGTTTTGCTGTCAGACATCTTTCGCCCCCGCAGCGTCCCACAAAAGGCGCTGATCGAATGTCATGGTTGCGACCATGGTCAGAAACACCACCGCCCCGAAGGCGAGTACGCCCGGGCCGGGTTCAACCGTCGCCAGATTGTCCAGCATCACCAAACCGGACAGCAGCGCCGCGACGAACACATCGGTCGCCGACCAGCGCCCGATCGATTCGATAACCCGGTGCAGCCGCGTGTTGCCCTTGAGATAACGCGGCGACGGACGGCGCACTGCGATCAGCAGCCAGCCCAGGCCGATCAGCTTGACCAACGGCACGACGATGCTCGCCACGAAAATGATGATCGCCAGCGGCCAGTCCGAACCGGTCAGCAACTGCCGCACGCCCCCCAGGATCGTGGATGTGTTGCGATTCCCGAAGGAAACGATGGTGAACACCGGATAGAGATTGGCCGGCACGTAGAGGATCACACCGCTGAGCACCAGCGCCCATGTTATCTGGACGCTTTCGGGCTTCCGTTTATGCAGCGTCGCGCCGCAACGATCGCATTGGGCGTGCCCATCCGCCTTCTGCAGCAGATTACAATGGACGCAACTGGCGACGTTCGATCCGTCGCTATTCGGCACAATGTCCGCCGGTGCCGCGATGTAATCCCAGAACCGGTGCCGGTCGAAGAATGTATCGAACAGCGCCAGGCACCAGACCAGCCCCATCAGGATCCACAAGCCCGGCGCCATCTCCACCCGCACCAGGTCGCGCAGTTTGGTCATGGAGATCAGCGCCCCGACCAGGAAGACGTCCAGCATGCACCAGGGCCGCAGCGTTTCCGAAAAACGATAAACCCGCGCCAGATAGGGCGGGCGGCGATCCATTCGCACGCAGATGAGCGCGAAAAGCAGGGTGGCCATGCGCCCGAACGGCGCGAAGATGACACAGACAAAGGCGAACAGTGCCATCGGCGACATGCCGTAATGCAGAAAGCCGGATACGCTTGTCGTCAGCCCGCCATCGGCGTGCCGTCCCTCCAGCTCGATCCGAAGCAGGGGAAGGAGCAGCACCGTCAGAAAGCCGATCGATGCCGCCATCAGGAGGGGAAGGGCCATATCCAGATGGACCCGGCCGCTTCCCATCGTCTCGCCACAACGCGGACACTTGCGGTCATAGCCTGCCTTGGGTGGAAGAAGCGCCTGGATTTTCCCACAGGCCCGGCACGCCTTATGCCGGCTTTCCGGCGGCCCCGATGTTCGTGGCCGGGCGGAAGCGGTGTTCAAATTCCCAAAGATTGGCGTGGTGGTCGACATTTCGCGCCGGTATCGCTCTCTAAAATAGACGCATGTCGGCCGTGCTTCTCGGGCATCACGCGTGCGAAAAACACGCTAAATCGGTGGTTTGTTTCAAAGGCGTGACATTTTACGGCCGGACCCCGCGCGGAGTCTGAAAACTAAGCTGTCGCCGTGCTTACGGTCGTTATAGTGTTGTCGGGTTCCGACAGAAAAGCGGCGCAATGAACAGAGCCCGATAACCATATAGCCAGGGGAAACATCGTCATGCACGGCTTTAAGAAATCAGCTCTCGCGCTTGCTGCCACAATTCCGATGTTCGCCTCGGCCCCTGCGATGGCTGTCATATCGGTAAACTGCAACGCCGGCACGCTCAGCGGCCTCTACACCTATCACTACAACGGTTTCAACATTGTCGGCGGGGTGTCCGTCCCGTTCTCCAGCGCCGGCTATTCATTTTATAACGCCGACGGCACCTCGCAGGGCAAGGCCACAACGCTCACCCAGGTAAAAGGCAAAACCGTCACGGCGTCAGGCACGTTTACTGCCACCTACAAGGTGACGGCCAATTGTCAGATCAAGGAAATCGACAAGGATGAGCACGGCGCGCTGACCCATTACGACGAGTTCACTACGCCGACCGGCAACACGATCCAATTCATCGAAACCGATCAGGGCGTCGTGTCCTCCGGCGTCGCGACGCGCGACTAAGTTTTTTGGCGACTTGGGACCGATCGGATGTGATGTCTGCAGGTTTCGGAGAAAATGGCATCCGTATCAATAGCTTCGATCAGGTTGCTGTTTGCCGCGCGGTGCAAAACAATTGAGCGCGACAAGTCGTCAAATCAGAACATAAAAGGAACAATTTGTCAAGGAAAATCGGCCGGCCCGTGGTGGAGAGGCGCTGCTCGCCGGCCGTGCTGAAACGACATTATTTGTATAAAAATCAGCAGCTTGGCTTATCTGTCCACATGTAAATATTCCTGCCTCGGAGGGCCCGCATGGCGGGCTTAGCCGGGCCTATCAAGGGCTCGCCACCTTGGTATCCGGCTACTGAGATGCAGACGTGTCAGCACAGTTGACGCACCGGTTTCACCCAATTGCGGTCGCGATTGCGTGCATACCAGTGGTGATTCCGGTGCCGTTCATGTCGCCGCCGCTAGAGTGATCTTCCCGGGTTATCACGTTGTCGGGCTCGCCATCGTCGCGGGATCGTCGGTGCCGAGGTCCCAGTGCCGGCTAAGGGGTTTACACGGCAGCGTGCTTTCAACCTCTTCGAATAAGAGATCAACCATAGTCACTCCGATGGCAAATCGCCTGTCGATAAATAAATTCAGAATTCTCGGAGAGACAGGTCGTGAGGTCGAAAAGAGAGATAGTAGCTTAGGGAGTTCTAGGAGAATGAGCCTGTGGGGATATGATGTTGATGGTTGACTGAGCTTAAATTTGTTCAGTGCAATCAGAAGCGGGTGTTAACCCCCAATCCCCTCCAACACCAACGCCGCGATCCGATCCGCGTGCCGGTTGATATGTCCCACTGACAGCGGCGTTCCGCGATAGGCGGCGCGGGCGTGTTCGGCGAAGATCAGGTCCATGCACATGGTGGCGACTTCCATCGCGTCGATGGCGCGGATCAGGCCGGCGTCGGACGCGTATGACAGATAGGCGGCCAGCGGGCGGGTGTAGGATTTCAGGGTGGATTGGCCCAGCAGGGCGAACAGGTCGGGGAACAGGTTGCCGTCGCGCATGACCAGCTTGTGGATCAGGGTCGGTTTCGGTTCCGCGCAGTTGCTCATGATGGCGCGCAGGCGTTTGCGCAGGCCCTCGCCGACCGGCAGGGCGTCCGCAGGCGGCGCCGGCTGAAAAATGTTCTCGTCGCGCAGGCGGGTGATCACGGCGATGAACAGGCTTTCCTTGTCGGGAAAGCGGCCATAGACCGCCTGCCGGCCGAGGTCCGCCGCCTCGGCGATTTCCAGCATCGTCGTGCCGTGGAAGCCGCGCTCGGCGAACAAGGCGGTCGCAACCTCCAGTAGGTTTTCGCTCTTTTGCGACGCATTGTTCTGCGTCGGGCGTCCAACCCGCCGGACCTGTCTCGCCGCTGCCTCCAATGCCTCACTCCCTGACGTGATCACGAAATCATACATCAATGTATGATTTCTCGTTGACAAATCATACAGCCTTGTATGATTCATGTAAGCGGCGGTTTGAACAGAGGCTCGACAGAGCCCGATCCGCCAAAGATCGGATGGGGAAGCGTCGTGAGCGAATTCAAGCTGAGTTTTACCGCCGAATCCGTGGCCGCCGAGGCGAGCCAGCAGACCGGTGGTCTGACCGATTTCGGCGAACCGCAATTTCTTGACGGGCTGGCGCGTTTTGTCCGGTCGCTGGAGGACGATGCCAGGCTGAATCCGACCGGGCAGTACATCGCCAAGAATCGGGCGATGCAGCACACGGTCAACCGGCTGAATTATACCAACGATCGCAAGACCTATCCGGCGATCGCCGCGCAGAAGATCGTGAAGCCGATCTTCATCGTCGGGCTGGGGCGCACCGGCTCAACCATCCTGCATGACATCCTGGCGCAGGACCCGGCCAGCCGCGCGCCGCTGACCTGGGAGGTCACCTATCCGTCGCCACCGCCGCAGACCGCGACATTCGAGACCGACCCGCGCATCGCGCAGACCGAGGCCGGTTTCCCGCCGATGGATTTCCGGCGGGAAAAATTCAAGGCAATGCACCCGATGGGCGCGCAGCTTTCCCAGGAATGCGTCGTCATGATGGGCGACACCATGTCCACACCGCTGTTCCACAACCAGTTCCGCGTGCCGACCTATCAGGATTGGGTCGATACCGCCGACCGGTCGCATGTCTATGATTTCCATAAGGCGCAGCTTCAGCACATGCAGTCGGGTCATAAGCTCGACCGCTGGATCCTGAAAACCGGCGCGCATATGTGGGGGTTGGAGCATCTACTGGCGACCTATCCCGATGCCCGCATCGTCTTCACCCACCGCGACCCGGTGAAGTCTCTCACCTCCTATGCCAGCCTGACCTCGCTGGTCCGCGAGATGGGCAGCGACCATGTCGACAAACTTGAGGTGGCGGAGGATTGGAACGCCCGGCTGAAAGCAAAGCTGGAACACGGCATCGCCGTCCGCGCGGCCAAGGATTACCCCGACGCCAAGTTCTACGACATGAAGTTCTCGGAATTCGTCCGCGACCAGTTCGGTGTCGTGGAGCAGATCTACGATGCCTTCGACCTGCCGATGTCGGAGGAGGGCGCGGCCCGGATGAAATGGTTCATCGCCGACAATCCCCAGGGCAAGCACGGTATCCACCGCTATGAGCCGCACGAATATGGCATCGACCCGGCGGTCGTGCGCGCACAGTTCCAGCCGTATATCGAGCGGTTCGATTTGAAGCCGGAGTGATGAGGCTTGGCTATTCTCCACTCTTCGCCTCCCCCCTTGAGGGGGAGGCGATTTTGAACTGCCGGGAAATGCGAAACGAGGACCCGCTTTGACCAGCTTTCCGTTGATCTTCGACACCGAGTCCCTGATCGCCGAGGCGCGGCAGCGCACCGGCGGGCTGGAGGATTTCGGACGCGGCCCGTTCGTCGAGCCGCTGGGGATTTTCGTCGACAGCCTGCGCAACGACGCCATGTTGAACGAGACCGGCAACTACATCGCCAAGGAAACGGCGCTGACTCATATCGTCAACCGCCTGACCTATGTGAACGATCGCAAGCTGTATCCGGAAATCGCGCGGCAGAAGATCGTGAAGCCGGTCTTCATCATCGGCTTCCCGCGCACCGGCACCACCATCCTGCACGACATCCTGGCGCAGGACCCGGCCAACCGCGCGCCGCTGACCTGGGAAGTGATGTTTCCATCGCCGCCGCCGCGGACCGCAACCCACACGACCGACCCGCGCGTCGCCGCGTGCGACGCCTCGTTCGCCGATGTCATGGCAGCGATTCCGCAGTTCAAGGCGATGCACCCGATGGGCGCGCAGCTTTCTCAGGAGTGCGTGACTATGATGGGGGACGCGATGTGCACGCCCCTGTTCCACAATCAGTTCCGGGTCAATGGATATCAGGATTGGGTCGACCGCAAGGCCGACTGGTCGCATGTCTATAACTTCCACCATAAGCAGTTGCAGCATCTGCAATCCGGCCACATGCTGGACCGCTGGGTGCTGAAGACCGGCGCGCACATGTGGGGGCTGGAGCATCTGCTTGAGACCTATCCCGATGCGCGGATCGTGTTCACCCAACGCCATCCGGTGAAGTCGCTCACCTCCTATGCCAGTCTGACCGCCCTGGTCCGCCAATTGGGTAGCGACCATGTCGATAAGGTCGAGGTCGCCGCCGATTGGTCGGTCCGGCTGAAGCGGGCGCTGGAGCATGTCTGGTCGGTGCGCATGGCGAAGAAATATCCCAACGCGATCTTTCTGGACGTGCTGTTCTCGGATTTCGTGCAAAACCAGTTCGGCGTGGTCGAGAATATCTACGACACGTTCGACCTGCCGATGAGCGAGACGGGGGCCGCCGCGATGCGCAAGTTCATCGCCGACAACCCGCCGGGCGTGCACGGGGTCCACAGTTACGACCCGGCCGATTACGGCGTGCGGCCGGAGGAAGTGAACGATACATTCCGCGCCTATATCGAACGCTTCGACCTGCGCGCCGACGTATAAGCCGGCCTTTTAGAAATTCAGATAAGGGGAAAGATAGTGGCAACGATGAAGGCATGGCGGACGCACGAATACGACCAGCCGAAGAAGGCGCTGAAGCTGGACACGGTCGATATCCCGCAGCCCGGCCCCGGCGAGCTTCTGATCAAGAACGTGGGCATCCCGTTGAATCTCAACGACCTCGAGCGTATCCGGGGCGGCAACATGATGGCTGAACCGACGCGACCCTACAGCCCCGGCATGGAGGTGATGGGCGTTGTCCATATCTGCGGTGCGGGCGCCGAGGCCTGGGCCGGCAAGCGGGTGGTGGCGATCACCAAGGGGGCGCATGGCGGCTTCGCCGAATATACGATCTGCCCCGCGGGCTCGGCCTTCGAGATGCCGGACAGCGTGCCGTTTCCCGATGCGGCGGCTTTGTTTTTTCCGTTCCACCTCGCGTGGCTCGGCCTTTATGACCGGGGCGATCTGAAGGCCGGCGAGACGGTGCTGATCCATGCCGCCGCCGGCGGGGCTGGGTCGGCGGCCATCCAGTTGGCGGTTGCGCGCGGTGCGAAGGTATTCGCCACGGCGGGGTCCGACGACAAGCTGCAGCTGTGCCGTGACTTGGGCGCCGCTGTGGCGATCAACTACCGCACCGAGGATTTCGGCAAGATCGTGATGGAGCAGACCGCAGGCAAGGGCGTCGACATGGTGTTCGACAATGTGGGCGAGGCGGTGATGCCGGCATCGTTCAAGGCCATTGGTTATGGCGGCCGCTACATGATGATGGGCTTTGCCTCAAACAAGGTGGTCGCGGACGAGAAGTTCATCGTTCCGCGCACCCTGTCGATGGGCAATTTCGACATGCGCGGGGTGCTGCTGTCCTATGCCCCCGATCAGGCGGTGCCGATGATGAAAGCCCATACCGGCTGGAACTTCACCCCGCAAAGCCGCGGCGCGGCGATCACCAAGGGCATTGTCGATCTCTATGTAGCAAAGAAGATCAAGGCGATCGTCGGCAGCGAAGTCGATTTCGCCCATGTGCCGGATGCGTTCGAAGCCATGGCCGCCAGCAAGACCGTCGGCCGTACGGTGGTGCGGGTTTAGGCGGCGTCGCCTCAAAACTTGCCTCTCCCTTCGAGGGAGAGGTCGGAACGCCGCGACCGGAGGTCGCTTTGCGTTATGCAAAAAGCCGCCGAAGGCGGCGGGCGTTCCGGGTGAAGGGTGGCTCTATCCGCCATCTCCTCTGTCAGGGAGCAATCTTGGAGAGCCCCCTTCACCCGGATTGCTGCGCAATCCGACCTCTCCCCGAGGGGCGAGGTAAAGAACTGCCGACTACTTCAACCCCATCACGAGCTCGGTCATCTGGTCAGCACAGATGCCCCAGCCCTGATGAAAACCCATCTTTTCGTGGGTCTCCTTGTCTTCCGGTGTCCAGTGGCGGACGCGGGCGGTGTAGCGGGTTTTGCCGTCTTCGTCCTCGAAGGTGAGTATCACCGTCATGAACGGCTTGCTCGACGGCTGCCACGCCTCGGTATAGGCGTCGGTGAAGACCAGGCGTTCGTTGGGCACGACCTCGAGATAGACGCCCGGGTTCGGCATCTCGACGCCTTCAGGACTCTTCATGACGATCAGGTTCGATCCGCCGGGCCGCACGTCGAGGACGGCATGCGGCGTGGTGTAGGGCAGCGGGGCGAACCACTTCTTCAGCAATTCGGCATCTGTCCAGGCGCGATAGACCAACGCGCGTGGGGCGTCGATCAGGCGTGTCAGGACCAGTTCGCGGTCCAGGGTGGGGGGTGCAGTCATGGCGTTCATTTCAAATCTCCTCGGGGGATGTTCAGGCGCCCTTGAGCGCCGCGATGTCGAGTTTCTTCATGCCCAGCATCGCCTGCATTGCGCCGGGGCGTTTCAGCAGTTCGCCCATGGCGGCCGGCACGATCTGCCAGGACAGGCCGAACTTATCCTTCAGCCAGCCGCATTGGTTCGGCGAGCCGCCGTCGGCCGTCAGCTTGTCCCAGTACTGGTCAATCTGCGCCTGCGTTTCGCATGCGACGAAGAGCGAGATCGCTTCCGAATAGGGGAATTGCGGGCCGCCGTTCAGCGCCATGAAGTCCTGGCCGTTCAGCCGGAAATTCATGGTCAGGACTTTGCCGTCGTGGCGTGCGATGTTCAGCACTTCGGTTTCGGGAAAGACCGATTTGTAGAAATCGACCATCTCTTCGGCGTTGTTGTTGCACCACAGGCACGGTGTGATTTTCTGCATTGCGTATCCTCCTTGTGTCGTCATTGTCCCCCAAAGGACGAATGGGATTTCACGGCGCCGACATCGCCTGAAAGATTTTTTAATCAGGCGGTTTTCGGGGTACTTTCTTGCGTCAGCCGGTCCAGCTGCTGGCGGATATGGGCCGCCTCCGCCGGGGTGTTGGCCAGTGCGATTGCCTGGTCGAACGCGGCATGCGCCTCCCGGTTCCGGCCCAGTTGCAGCAACAGCGCGCCCCTGACCCCGTGGAAATAGAAATAGCCGCCCAGGCGGTCCGCCAGCGGCTCCACGATCGCCAGCGCCGTCTCCGGTCCCTCGACCTTCGAGATCGCGGCCGCCTTGTTCAGCGCGATCACCGGCGACGGCTGCATCCGCTCCAACGTGGCATAGAGCAGGGCGATCTCGCGCCAGTCGGTATCCTCTGCCTTAGGCGCGCGGGCGTGTAGCGCGGCGATCGCGGCTTGCACCTGATAAGGCCCCGGTTGCCGGATGCGAAGTGCCTTGTCGACCAGCGCCAGCCCTTCGGCGATCATCTTGCCTTCCCATAGGGCGCGGTTCTGATCGTCCAGAAGTACGATTTCGCCTCCTGCATCGAACCGGGCTGGGGTGCGCGCGTGCTGTAGCAACATCAGCGCCATAAGACCCATCACCTCCGGCTCGGTGGTGAACAGGCGCAGTAGCAGCCGTCCCAGCCGTATAGCCTCGCCGCACAGTTCGGCACGGGCGACGGTGTCGGCTGCGGAATAACCTTCGTTGAAAACAAGGTAAATCATCGCGGCAACGCGTTGTAACCGCTCCGTGCGCTCTATTGCTCCGGGTGCCTCGAACGACAGGCGGGCGTCGGCGATCTTGGCCTTGGCGCGTGTGATCCGCTGCTCCATCGCCGTCTCGCCGACCAGGAAAGCCCGGGCGATCCGCTTCACCGAGACCCCTGAAACCACGCGCAGAGCCAGCGCGATCTGTTGCGTTGCCGGCAGGTCCGGATGGCAGCACATGAACAGCAGCCGCAGCACGTCGTCGCGATATTGCGAATCGTCCAATCTTTCCACCAAGTTGGCCTCGGCGTCCTCCAGATCGGACAGCAATTCCTCAGGCGGAAGCGCGGTTTGCTTGGCGCCGCGCCTGACCCCGTCAAGCGCCGCGTTCCGTCCGACCATGATCAGCCAGGCCTTCGCATCGCGCGGCGGGCCGTTCTGCGGCCAGTTCTTCAATGCGCGCAGGCAGGCATCCTGGAACGCCTCCTCCGCCGTATCCATATCGCGGAAATAGCGCAGCAGTGCCCCCAGAACCTGGGGGCGCGCGGCGGTCAGCGCCGCGTTGATCCAGGTCAGGTCGCTCATCGGGCAATGCCGGTCCGCGCTTCGGGAAGGTAAAGCGCGACCGGACGAATCTCGTAGGCGCCGCCGGGATTGGCCTCCGCCAGTTGGCGCGCAACGTCCAGCGCTGCATCGAGGTCTTCGACATCGATGATGTAAAAGCCGAGCAGCGTTTCCTTGGTCTCGGCAAACGGTCCGTCGATCACCAGCGGCGGGTCTTGATTCTTGTGCAATGTCGTGGCCGAAGTGGTGGGCAGCAGGCGCAAAGACGGGCCCAGCTTGCCTTCCTTGACCAGCTTCTCATGGACGACGCCAAGCCGCGCCATCACGGCATCGTCCTCCTCTTTAGACCAGGACCAGACGACGTCTTCATCGTTGTAGCAAAGGATCGTGTACAGCATCTGCGGGCCTCCGTTTCCCTAGGGTCAGTGGACAGTTATATCGCGGGTGCCGACGCGCAAAATATTCACGTCCCTCCGGGTTGAGCATGGATGGGCATCCGCGGCGTCGCGGCGGCTTGCGCGTACCTTCGGGTGCGCGCGGCGCCTTGCTCCTGGCGTCTGTCCCATCCATGCTCAACGCCGCTCCGCGAGATAACTGTCCACTGACCCTAGGACGAACGACTATGCCTGTTGCCGACAGGCACGGGAAAATAATTTTCGCGGAACAAAAACCAAGCAAATGTTTGGTTTTGTGAACTTAGGCGCTTGACTGTCGGCGCCTGGTCGGATGGATATCGGAATAACGAAAGAGGACAGGGACGCGATGGATTTTCCCGATCAGCTGGCGGCGGCGTTGACCGCGAAGCCGAACGGTTTCGCCGCCGAATTCCGCGATGTTCAATATACGTGGAGCGATTTGGTTGCGATCGGCGATGCGCTGGAGGCGGCGCTGGCGCGGGCCGGTGTGCCGCTCGATGCGCCGGTCGGGGTCATTGCCCGCAACCGGCCGTTGCTGGGCGCCGCCATTCTGGGCCTCATCACCCATCGCCGCCCGGTCACCATGATCTATTCCGCCCAATCGGCCGAAGCGATGGCCGGCGATATCGCGAAGCTGACGCTGGCGGCCGTCGTCGCCGATCCGCAGGACTGGGACGATCTGCAGGTTGCCGCAGCCAAACGCGCCGGGACGCTGGGTCTTGCCACTGGCGATCTGGAGAAACCGGTCGGCACGGTGGACGGAATTTCCGCGATGGGACCGGGTCCGCATCGCGCTGCCCCGGTTGAACCCGGCGTCGAACTGCTGAGCAGCGGCACGACCGGCGCGCCGAAGCGCATCCTGATCGGCTTTCCGATCCTGGAGCGATCGGTGATGAGCTTCACGCTGGGCGAAGCACCTCCCGGTGGCAGGCCGCCGCAGATCGTGTCCGGTCCGATCGGCAATGTCAGCGGGCTGTGCCAGTTGATCGGCTGTGCGGCCGGCACAACGCCGATGGTCATCCTGGAGAAGTTCTCCGTGCCGGAATTCGTCGCGGCCATGCGCAGGCATCACCCGCCGATCCTCGGCCTGTCGCCGCCGGCTGTGAAGATGCTGCTGGACGCCAAGCTGTCCAAGGAAGACTTTCCCGGCGTAGGCGCGGTGTTCGGCGGCGGCGGCGCGCTGCATCCGGACATCCAGGAAGCATTCGAGGCGGCTTACGACATCCCGATCTATTGGGGGTACGGCGCGACCGAGTTCGGCGGCACGCTGGTGCGCTGGACGCCGGACATGCGCGAGCCGTTCGGCGTAAGCAAACGCGGCAGCATCGGCCGCGCCACACCGGGTGCAGACCTGCGCGTCGTCGATCCGGAAACCGGTGCGGTGCTGCCGCCCGGCCTCCCCGGCCTTCTCGAGGCGCGCGTGCCGTTGATGAGCGACGAATTCATCCGCACCACCGATCTGGTGACGCTCGACGAGGACGGCTTCGTCTTCCACCTCGGCCGTAACGACGGCGCGATCTCGCGGGGCGGGTTCAAGGTGATGCCGGAGACGATTGCCGCCGGCTTGCGCAGCCACCCCGCAGTGTCCGACGCCGCCGTGGTCGGTTTCCCCGACGACCGGCTGGGCGAAGTCCCGATGGCAGCGATCGAGCTGAGAGCCGGCCAAGCCTATCCCGGCGACGATGCGCTGAAAGCGCATCTGCGCAGCCAACTGACGGCGATGCACATTCCGACGCGCTTCGTGACCGTCGACGCCCTGCCGCGCACGCCGTCGATGAAGGTCAGCCTCGTCGAGGTCAAGAAGCTGTTCGGGTCCTGACATGCAATTGGCGCTGAACACCGACCAGGAACAGCTGCGCGAAGCGTTCGACAAGGTTTTGCGCGCGGAATCGACCCCGGCGCGGGTGCGTGCGGCGGAGCCGTTGGGCCATGACGCCAAGTTATGGGAAGGGCTGGTCGCTTTTGGCATCCCGATGATGCGGGTTCCGGAGGAGGCCGGCGGACTGGGCGTCGGTCTGCTCGACGCCTCACTGATCGCGGAGGTTGCCGGACGTCATCTGGCCTCGGCACCTGTGATCGAAACCATCGTCGCAACCCATCTGCTGGCTGAACTGGGCGGCGATGCGGAGGCATGGCTGCAAGCTGTGTCTCAGGGCGAGGTCATCGTCACGTTGGCGCTGCACGAGCCCGATCTGCGGCCATCGCAACTGGTGCCCGGTGCGGCTGTCGCCGATGCGATCCTGTATCTGGACGAGGATGAAGTCGGGCTGCTGGTCGCGACGCCGTCGCGATCAGCGCCCGACAATCTGGGCAAGTCGCCCCTGGGACTGGTCGATCTGGCGGAGCCGGACGGACGGACACGCCATATCCTGGCCCACGGACCCGACGCCCGATACGCCTATTTGGCCGCGATTGAGGAATGGAAAATCCTGACAGCCGCCGCGCTTGGGGAACTCGGCCGCCGGGCAATCGAGATGGCGGCGGAATATGCCACCGAGCGCGAGGCGTTCGGCAGGCCGATCGGCACCTATCAGGGTGTCTCCCATCCGCTGGCGGATTCGATCACAGATATCGAGGGTGCGCAGCTTCTTGTTCGTCGCGCGATCTGGGCTATCGGCGAGGGGCATGAAGACGCCGCCGCCATGGTGTCGATGGCTTTCTGGTGGGCAACCCGTGCGACCTCGACGGCCTTGGTTCGGGCATTGCGTACTTTTGGCGGTTACGGCCTGTCGGTCGAATATGACATCCAACTCTATTTTCGCCGCGGCAAGGCGATGCCGCTGGCGCTTGGCGATCCGCGCGACGAACTTATCCGCGCGGCAGAGCGGCTGTGGGGCAAGGGCGGATGGGCGCCGCTGCCCGATGCCGGTGTTGTCGGTCTCGATTTCGGCTATGGCGAGAAGGCTGAGGCTTTCGCCGCTGAGATCCATCGTTTCTGCGATGAGAATCTGACGCCCGATCTGGTCGAGTATTTCGCGGAGTCGCTCGACGGCTTCGACCCCGAGTTCAACCGCAAGTTAGGCAAGGCCAAACTGCTGTTCCCGGACTGGCCGGTCGAATATGGCGGGCAGGGGCGCGGGGCCTATGAGCAATCGGCGCTGAACGTCGCGTTCGAGGCACGGGACGTCAATCGTGTCGTCCCCGGCACCACCAACATGGGCGCGCGGATGGTTATGCTGTTCGGCTCGGACGAGCTGAAGCAGGAAACCATGCTGCGTTTCGCCGCCGGTGAACTGACTTCCTGTCTGGGCTTCACCGAACCCAGCTGCGGATCCGACGTGTTCGCTGCCAAGACGCGGGCCGTGCGCGACGGCGGCGGCTGGATCGTCAACGGGCAGAAGGTGTTCACCACCGGCGCCCATGTCGCCGATTATGTCCTGCTGCTGACCCGCACCGACCCCAATGTGCCCAAGCATAAGGGCCTGACGATGTTCCTGGTGCCGATGTCCTTGCCTGGCGTTGCGGTGCAGCCGCTGCACACGATGCAGGAGGAACGGACCAACATCACCTTTTATGCCGATGTGCGCGTGCCGGACAGCTATCGCCTGGGGCCGGTCAACGGCGCGGTCGCGGTGATGGCGGCGGCGATGAAGTTCGAGCATAGCGGTGAGGGCTATCACATCTCCCAGCCGCGCCTGGTCGAGGCGGCGGTGGAATGGGCGCTGGAGACTGCCGGCCCCGACGGCCGGCCGCGCATGGATGACGACGACGTAAAGGCGCGTGTGGCGCGCGCCGCCATCCATAACGAGGTGGCCGACCTGCTGTGCCGCCGTGCCGTATGGGCCGGCGTCGAAAACCTGCCGGGGCGCGCCTATGGTCCGATGTCGAAACTGTTCACCAGCGAAACCTATGTGAAGGATTCGGCCGACCTGCTGGAGCTGGCGGCGCCGGACTCCCTGCTCGAAGGGCGCGATGCGTTAGGCATCCTGGAGTTCAAGCATCGCCATTCGCTGGGCACCACGATCTATGGCGGCACCAGCGAGGTTCATCGCAGCGTCGTGGCGGAGCAGGCGCTGGGTCTGCCCAGGACACGCGCATGAAGGGCAGGCTTTATCGCCGCAAGACCATCGCGGTCGCTGGGGAATTCGAAACCAGGGCGGCGATGGAGGACGATTTTCATCATTTCACCGTGCGCCTGCGCCATGACGGAACCCATGTCACCGAACTGCATGGCGAGGCGGTGCGCTTTCCGTGGTCGACCTGCCCGGGAGCGGTCGCCGTGTTGGACAGGCTGATCGGCTCACCGATCCGGCCCACGGCCGAAGACCCCGGGCCGAAGACCCACATCGCCGAGCACTGCACCCATCTCTACGATGTCGCCAAGTTTGCCATCGCCCAGACGGCGCGGGGCGGCCGGCGCCAATACGACATCGCCATACCCGATCCTGTGGATGGTTACACCGAGGGCGATCTCAGCCGCGATGGGATCCATCTGCTGCACTGGACGGTGCAGGACCGGGTGATCATGTCCCCGCCGAAATTTGCCGGGCATCGGCTGCCTGGCCGCGCTGTGTGGCCGGATGGCAGCATCGAAGACGCCAACGCACTGGAGGCGGCGATGATGCTGCGCCGGGCGCTGGTCATCTTCCGCGGCCGCATGTCGGAATATCCCGAGGTCACCAGCGCCGATCAGGTGCCGGGCGGCTTCGGCAGCTGCTTTACCTATCTGCCGGAAAATGCCTCGCATGGCCGCTGGGTGATGGACGAGAAAAACTATACGGCGTCCCCCGCGCCGCTGCTGGCGGATTTCGACGCGGGCTGACACGGGTGCGTCCGTCGGGCTATATGGCCTGAACGCAATCTAAAATGCCTTTTGGGGAAGCCTTGTGAACGATACCGAGAAACTGGTCGCGATCGAAGAGATCAAGCGGCTCCGCGCCAAGTTCGCCCGTTCCATGGACACCAAGCAGTGGAAGGACATGCAGGACACGATCGCCGACGATTGCGTGTTCGATGCGCGCGACGGCAGTGTCGTGACCGAACTGTGGATCGGGGGTGAGGACATCGTCGCCAATATCCGCCGCAACCTGGAAACCGCGGTCAGCGTTCACCACGCGCATATGCCGGAGATCGAGATCACCTCAGCCACGACGGCAAAGGGCATCTGGGCAATGCAGGACTTGCTGTGCTTTCAGGGTGGGGTGAAGCTGATCGGGTCGGGCCACTATATCGAAGGCTATGAGAAACAGGCCGACGGCAAGTGGCGGCTGAAGACCTATCAGTTGACCCGGCTGAAGGTCGATATCGTGAAGCCGCCGGCGGGCGAAGCGCCGCCCGGACCGGCGACGCGGTCCGATCGCACGATCAAGGCTGCGGTCATTGCAGGCTATGGCGGACCGGACGTGTTCGAGTATCGGTCGGTGCCGGAACCGATTTTCGGCGCCGGTGAAATCCTGATCAAGGTTGCGGCGGCCGCGGTCAATCCGGTGGATACCAAGCTGCGCAACGGATCGTTCGACCTGTTCATGCCGCTGAATTTCCCGGCCCAACTGGGCGGCGACGTCTCCGGCACGGTCGAGGCTGTAGGCGAGGGCGTGACGGCCTTGAAGGCCGGCGACCGCGTCATCGGCATGATCAATCCTGCGGCCAACGGCGCCTATGCCGAAAAGATCGTCGCACCTGCCGCGATGTTCACCATCGTTCCCGATGCCCTCGACCTGGTCGATGCGGCCGCTCTGCCGATGGGCGTGCTGACCGGCGTGCAACTGGCCGAGTTGGGCGC
This sequence comes from Alphaproteobacteria bacterium, assembly GCA_965276835.1. Lineage (GTDB taxonomy): Bacteria > Pseudomonadota > Alphaproteobacteria > BOG-932 > Roseiterribacteraceae > BOG-932. The sequence continues at coordinate 2,305,763 of OZ255631.1, read as the reverse complement.
GAATGCGAAGCCAGGGCAGAAAATCCTCGTCACCGGGGCGGCAGGCAGTGTCGGCCGCGCCGCGGTTTATGCCGCTGCGGCCGCCGGCGCGCTGGTGGTTGCCGGCGTGCGTGACGGCGCGCGCGATGCGCTGAAAGGCCTGCCGCTTGCCGGCATCGTCGATCTGGGCAACCCGGATGAAGTTGCCGCCGCCGGTCCATACGATGCCGTCGCCGATACTGTGGGCGGGCGCCTGGCCGAACGGCTGACCAAGCAGGTTCGCTCCGGCGGCGTGCTGGCCAGCGTCGTGTCGCCTGCGCCGCTGCCGCCGGTGGATTCACCTGTCACGGGCGCCCCGGTCTGGGTCAGCTTCGACGGACCGCGCCTCGGCCGCTTCATCGACGACATGGTGAAGAACGGCTGGTCGATGCCGGTCGCCCATCGCTTCAAGCTGTCGGAGGTTGCCAAGGCCCACGCCCTGATGGATGCCGGCGGCGTTCGCGGGAAGATCTTGCTGGTACCGTAACGGTCGCGGCCACACACACACCGTCATGGCCGGGCTTGACGAGTAGTGGTTTTGATAGTTTGAAGCGTGGCCGTGAGACCGGCGATTGGGAGAATACGATGCTCTTAAAAAACAAAGTCGTGATCGTTACTGGCGTCGGGCCGGGGATGGGGCGGAAACTGGGAAGCCTTGCCGCCGCGGAGGGCGCGAAGGTGGCACTGGCCGCGCGGTCGGTCGAATTCCTGGACGAGGTTGCGGGTGAAATCCGTGCAGCGGGTGGCGAATGCATCACCGCGAAGACCGACGTATCCGACGCGTCACAATGCCAAGCTCTGGTCGATGCCACGGTCAAGGCGTTCGGGCGCGTCGATGGGTTGATCAACAGCGCCTACAAGCACGCGACCTATGGCTCGTTCGAGACGGATGACCTGGATGCCTGGATGTCCAGCGTCGATGTTACCTGCTTTGGCGCGTTGCGCATGATCAAGGCGGTGCTGCCGGTGATGAAGGCTCAAAAATCAGGAGCCATCGTCAATGTGACCGCGCTGGCTGCTGTTCAGCCTGCTCCCGGGCAGTATGACTACGCCACCGCCAAGGCGGCTTTAGAGGGCGCGACCCGGCAGTTGGCCAAGGAATTCGGGCCGCATAACATCCGCGTCAACTGCACCCGCATGGGCTGGCTGTGGGGTGCGCCGGTCAAGGGATTCATCGCCCACCAGACGCAGACCAGCGGCGTGTCCGAAGCGGACTTCACCGCGCCGATCATTGCCCGTATTCCGCTGGGCGTTATTCCGCCGGACGAGGAATGCGCCAAGACGGCTCTGTTCTTCGTCTCCGATTATTCGACGATGGTCACCGGGGCCACACTGGACGTGAACGGCGGCGAATATATGTCGTCGTGAGGAAAGTTCGCGCGCCGTTCGAGGATGCCGACCGGGAGGACGATTTTTCCGGCCTGGTCGATTATCTCGACAATCTGCAACGGATCCCGGTCGTCGCCGAGGTCAAGGACTGGATCGTGGCGTCGGTGGCCGAGTGCGATCCACATGCCATCGCCGAGATCGGCTGCGGCAACGGCGATATGTCGGGCCGGTTCGCGCAGGCCTGTCCCGACCGCGATTATTCCGTCGGATTCGACTTCAGCGAACGCTTCGTCAGGATTGCGCGGGGGCGCCACACCGACCCGGACCTGTTCTTCGTCGTGTCCGACGGTGCGAACCTGCCCTGCGAACCGGCGACCTTCGACGCGCTGACCATCGAGCGGGTGTTGATGCACATCGCCGACCCGTCCGCCGTGATCGCCGAAGCTGCGCGCGTTTTGTCCGACGACGGCCGGCTGGTGATTTGCGAGACTGACTGGCGGACGCTGCGCGTCGACCATCCCGATACAGCCCTGACGTCGCGGATTCTGGGCGCCTGCATCGATTGCATGGTCAGCCCGACCGTCTGCGGGCAACTTGAGACGTTGGTGGGGCAGGCGGGCTTTTCGATCTCGGACAGCCGCGTGTTCGGCGCAGACATCGAGACCAGGGATACCGACATCCTGCTCGGCTTCGACCGGATGCGGGGTTTCGCGCTGGCGAGCGGAATTTCGCAACCGCAGGTCGATGGTTGGTTCGCGGATGTCCGCCGGATGGAGTCGCGGACGCATCTGGCGTTCAAGGTCCTGACCTGCGTTAGGGGTTAGGTTTCTCGCTGTAGGACTAAATCCCCTGAACTCTTGTGTCTTGGAGTTGTGCCAGGATGTAGCTGAAGCGGGGCCGGTTACGGCCGGCCCTTGCGGGCGGCGGGGGTGTTCGGATTGTGCGCGCTGGTCGGCGGTACGCGGAAGCCTTTGCGGATACCGGCCTTCGCGACCAGAACGGCGGCCTTGACGGCAGGCTTCACCTGCATCCCCGGCTTGCGCGGTTTTGTCGGTGAGCGGTCGGGCACTGCCGCCCGCATCCGGTCGAGAAGGAGGCTCTGCCCCGGCCTGCGGTCGGCCGGCGGGGCGAAGGGATCGTCTTCGGGCGGCTCGACGCCCAGCGTATGGCGGATATCGGCGATCAGCGCATCGAGCGGACCGTTGCTGTAATCCAGCCGGACCCGCAAATCGTTGAGGTCGCCCAGGCCACGGCGGGCTTTGTCGAAATCGAACAGGTCGTTGTAATCGTCATAGTCGTAGAGATCGCCAAGCAGGTTTTCCTTGACCAAGGGTACCGAGAAGAACCATGGCTTCCGGCTCTAACTTGGTGCCTGGGTGGTTCAAATCAAACGGTGGGTTCGCCGTGCTCCATCCATCGATGATGAACAAGAAATTTCAACGCCAAGGCGCCAAGGCCGCCAAGAGGTCTCGGCCTCAATCTGTGTCATCGGTGCAATCTGTGGCTCATCAAAATCCGGCCACAGGTGACACAGATCGACACAGATGTTGTTGTTTTCCTTGGCGTTGAAATTCTTAGATCGAATTGACGGGTATCGCTGCGCTTCATCCATCCTATGTTTGATTCTAATCTTCAGCGCCTTCGCGCAGCATTTCCAGTTCCAGCCAGCGTTCTTCGGCCGCCGCCAGTTCGGTGGACTTGGCCGACAGAGCGGCTGTCGTCTTCTCGAATTTCTTCGGGTCGCGGGTGTAGAGCGTCGCGTCGGTCAGTTCGGACGACAGCTTGGCGATGTCCTTGTGGAGCTTGTCGATCTGGCTGGGCAGTTTCGCCAGGGCGTCACGGTCTTTGAACGATAGCCCGGCCCCGATCTTAGGCGCGGCGGCTTCGGTCTGGGCCTTGACGCTGTTGGCGGCCTTGAAGGCCTTGGTCGATCCGGGCGATGCGATGCCCGGGCCGCGCTGGACGATCATGTCGGAATAGCCGCCGGCATATTCGCCCCATTTGCCGTCACCTTCCGATACGATCACCGAGGTCACCGTCCGGTCGATGAAATCGCGGTCGTGGCTGACCAGAAGGACCGTGCCGGCATAGTCGGTCAACATCTCTTGCAGCAGGTCGAGCGTTTCCAGATCCAGATCGTTGGTCGGTTCGTCCAACACCAGCAGGTTGGACGGCTTTGCCAGCGCGCGGGCGAGCATCAGCCGGCCGCGCTCGCCGCCAGACAGCCGGCCGACCTGCGTCTTGGCCTGTTCGGGGCTGAACAGGAAGTCCTTCATATAGGACACGACATGGCGCGGCTTGCCGTCGATGATGACGTTGTCGCTGTTGCCGCCGGTCAGTGCGTTGGCCAGGCTCATCGTCGGGTCGAGGCTGGTGCGGCTCTGGTCCAGCGACACCATCTGCACCGACAGGCCGACCTTGATCTTGCCGCTGTCGGGCGGCAGCAGGCCGGTCAGCATCTTGATCAGCGTCGTCTTGCCGGTGCCGTTCGCGCCGATGATGCCCACACGGTCGCCACGCAGGATGCGGGTCGCGAAGTCACGCACGATCGGGCGCGTGCCGAAGCTCTTGTTCACATGCTCGGCCTCGATCACCACCTTGCCGGACATGTTGCCGGTCGAGGCCTCCAGCTTGACCGAGCCGATCTGCTGCCGCTGTTCCTGGCGTTCCTGGCGCAGGGTGCCCAGGTCGGCCAGCCGCTTCTGGTTGCGTTTGCGCCGGCCGCTGACGCCGTGGACGACCCAATCCTGCTCGCGGGCGATCTTGCGGTCGATCTTGTGGCGGTCGATTTCCTCTTGCTCCAGAACCTCGTCGCGCCAGTTCTCGAAGGCGGCGAAATTCTTGTCGAGCTGCCGGGTGACGCCCCGGTCGAGCCATAGTGTGGAGCGCGACAGCCCCTCAAGGAACCGGCGATCGTGGCTGATCAGGACGAAGGCGGAGCGTGTGCCGGCCAGCGTGCTTTCCAGCCATTCGATGGTCGGCAGGTCCAGATGGTTGGTCGGCTCGTCCAGCAGCAAGATGTCGGGTTCGGGCGCCAGCGCCCAGGCCAAGGCCGCACGCCGCGCCTCGCCGCCGGACAGGCGACTGGGGTCTTCATCGCCGGTCAGGCCCAGCCCCTCCAGCAGTAAACGGGCGGCATAGGGATCCTCGCCCGGCGCCAGCCCGCTTTCGGCATAGGCGCCGACGGTCGCGAAGCCGGCCATGTCCGGCTCCTGCGGCAGGTATCGCACGGTCGCGCCCGGCTGCGTGAAAACCCGGCCACTGTCGGGTCTGACGGCGCCGGCGGCAATCTTCAGCAGGGTCGATTTGCCCGATCCGTTGCGGCCGACAAGGCATAGCCGTTCGCGCGGCGAAACCGACAGTTCGGCGCCTTCCAACAGCGGGGTTCCGCCGAATGTCAGGTGGATGTCTTGCAACAGCAGAAGGGGCGGGGCCATCGGATACAGTCGGGGTCACGGGGAGTTCGGGCGCACCAATAGCACCTGAGGGCATTCCCGCCCAACCCCACCCCATTAGACGGGCTGGCCGAACAAGTTGCCAAGGGCACCAAGAAACAACCAGGATTTAATCTGTGAAAATCTGTGTCCATCTGTGGCTAAAGAATCAGCCACAGATTGCACAGATAAACACAGATTTTATGAAAGGTTTTCTTGGTGCGCTTGGCGACCTCGCGGCTATGCGATTGCCGGCCCGAGGCACGCAACCAGCGAAAAATCCCCCTCCTTCTTCCTTGCAAGTAACGAAAATCGCTGTATCGTCCGAACAACTCGTTCAGTCGCTCGACGTGCATTGCCGGCCTGGCAGTTTGCGGAGAACCAGGGCGCGATCGTCAGGGACGGAAGTATGAGCATCAGCAACGCTGATATGGCGGGGACAGACACTCTCGCGCTGCCGCAGGAGATTGGGCGCGTTGCCCGCTTCCGCGACCACGCGGCGGTCTTCATCATGTTGACCGGCGGCATCCTGAACGTGCTGGCTCTGATCGCGATCATGCCGGCGATCACCGCGATTGCCGGGCATTTCGCGGAGCGTGCCGCGCCTGACGGCACGGTGATGACGCTGCTGGGTTTCAAGTTCGGCGTCGAATTGTCGACACAGTTGATGATCACGCTGCTCAATATCGGGATCATGTTCGCCGGCCCGCTCCTTGGATTGGTGGCGGGCCGCGTCGGCTATATGCGGGTATTGCCGTTTGCCTTCGGCATCTACGCCATTTCGGGATCCGCCGGGCTCTATCTTGACGATCCGCGCGGCCTGCTGCTGTCGCGGCTGATCATCGGGCTTGCCGCGGCGTCGATTTCGATCTGCTGCTATTCCTTGATCGGGGACCGTTTCCAAGGCGTTAAGCGGTCGCGCATGCTGGGTTATCAGAGCGCGCTCGTCATGCTCTTCGGGCTCATAGGGCTCGAGGGCGGCGGCTGGATTGCCGATCTGGGCTGGCGCGTACCGTTCGCCGTGTATCTGCTGGGCGCACCGATGATGCTGATCGCCCTGGTTGCCGCCGAACCGGCTGGGCATCGTCCGGGCCAAGCCGAAAAAAAGCCGAGCCTTCGCGTTCTGTGGCCGATGTGGCCGCTTTATCTCGTGCTGATCCCGTTCAATTTGGCAGCCTATATGACCTCGGTTCATATATTCTTCGTGCTGGCGAGCGACGGCGTCGTTAAAGGGTCGCTGCAGGGCCATATCCTGGCCTCCAGTTTCCTGTTCAACATCATCACGGCGGTGTTTTACGGGCGGATCACCGCCGGTCTCAGCCGGAAATGGATATTCGTGCTGTTGCTCGGCATCTTCGCCACGAGCGACATGATCATCGGCCTGTCGCATAACTGGATCGGATCGATGATCGGTATCTGGGTAGCCGGTCTCGGCGGCGGTATCATGACGCCGTTTTTCGTTAACATCATCCTGAACCGCGCCCCGGAGGCCGCGCGCGGTACAGCGATCGGGTTGATGTACACGATGATGTATGTCGGCGACTTCGCCAATCCGTTCGTCATCACGCCATTGCGGCTGCAGGTCGGCAATCACCAAGTATTCGGATATGTCGGCGTCGCCTTATTCGCTGTCGTGCTGCTTCAGGCGCTGCTGCGCCAGACGCCGCTCGGCCCCGAGGTCAAACAAACAGCTTAGGTTTCAGACTTCCAGAAGGAGATCATCATGGACAAGGCACAACGCATCGCGATCGCAAAGGACGTGCTGAAGCTCGTCGAAGAGGGGCAGCCGGAATTCGGCGAAGAGTCCTGGGAGGCCGATATCGGCCGCTTCATCGACAAGGACCGGTTCGACCTGGAGAAGCAGAAGCTGTTTCTGGAGCGGCCGCAGCTGATCGCGCTCAGCGCCGACCTGCCGAACCCGGGCGACTATTACGCCACCGACATCGCCGGCAAGCCGATCCTGATCGTCCGCAACAAGGACGGTGAGGCCAAGGCCTTCCTGAATGCCTGCCGCCATCGCGGCGTGAAGCTGGCCGAGGGTTGCGGCAAGGGCAAGGGCTTCACCTGCCCTTACCATGGCTGGACCTACAACAATGACGGCGAGCTGATCTCCGTCCCCAGCCGTGGCGCCTTCGAGCCGTCGCAATTGCGCGACCTGATCTCGCTGCCGATCGCCGAGGAATTGGGCATGATCCTGGTCCATCCGCAGCCGGACGGGCATCTGGATTTCGACGAGTTTTTCGGACCGATGAAGGATTATCTCGCCGACTTCGAGATTTGGGACTTCGACCTGCTGTCGGAATACCGCGCCCCGGCGCGGATCAACTGGAAGCATGCGGTCGATGGCGGGCTTGAGGCGTATCACGTGCCGTTCCTGCACCAGAACACGTTCGGCACCGGCGGCCTGGCGCAGTTGCTGCACCGCCAGTTCGGCGACCATCACGCGCTGATCGCGCCGCGCCCGGACATATTGAAGCTGAAGGACATGCCGGAATCGGAATGGCCGCATTCCTGCCACTTCACCTCGACCAACTCGGTGTTCCCGAACACCGTTGTCGGCGGCGGCGACCCGGTGCTGTTCTTCCAGCGGACCGAGCCCAACACCGAAGACCCAGGCGTGTGCGACTACATCTTCCGCCTCTATGGCCGCAAGAATGTGAGCCCTGAGGAGCGCGCGCGCCATCTGGCCGGCGTCGACTTCTTCATGAAGGTGTCGCTCGAGGAAGACCTGCCGGTGCAGCGCAGCTCGCAGATCATGATGGAAGAGGGGGCAGTTCCCTCCGTCCTGTTCGGCAAGCGCGAGATCAACCTGACGCGCATGCACAAGCACTACGATGCGGCGATCGGCCACGACAACGAGGCCTCGGTCCGCGAGCAGAAGCGCAAGATGGGCCTGGCGCCGAGCAACTGATCGGCTGCCTCATCCAACAGGAAGGGCGCGCTGCTTCGGCGGCGCGCCCTTTTTGTTTATGGTGGGCGGCGTGACGCTCGACCGAATCCGCAAACAGGCCTCCGCGCTTGAGAACGCCGCCGTCGACGATCTGATCGCCGGCCGGGTCGGGCGGCGCGATTTCCTGCGCTATGCCGGTGTGATCGGGCTGTCCGCGTCGCTGCTGGGGGCGCTCGGGTTTTCGGCGCGGGCGGCTGCTGTGCCTGCGCGGCGGGGCGGGACGCTCCGCATCGGGATGCCGATGCCGGCTGGGGCCATCGACCCCCTGACCTGCGCCGACACTGGCAGCATCGCGCTGCTGTCGCAGGCGGGCGAGTATCTGGCGGTGTCCGACTCCGACCTGCAACTTAGGCCGATGCTGGCGGAAAGCTGGTCGCCGGACGCAGACGGCAGCGTGTGGACCTTCAAAATCCGCAGCGGTGTGAAATTCCACGATGGCCGGCCGATGACCGCCGCCGACGTGGCCGCGACGATGAACCGGCTGGCCGACCCGGCCAACGGATCTGTCGCGCTGTCGGTGTTCGCTGGGGCATTGTCCAAGGGCGGCGCGGTGGCGACGGACGAGTGGACAGTGACGTTCCATCTGGACGCGCCGAACGGCAATTTTCCCTATCTGGTGTCGTCCGACAATTACAACGCCATCGTCGTACCCGCCGATTACGCCGGCGATTATGCGCGGAGTTTCGCCGGCACCGGCCCGTTCAAACTCGACAGTTTCACGCCCAGGGCGCGGGCCGTGTTCGTGCGCAACGACGATTATTGGGGCGGCGTGGTTCTGCCCGACCGGACGGAATTCATCTTTTACGACAGCACCCAGGCGCAGGTTCTGGCGATGCAAGGCGGGCAGCTCGACGTGCTGCTGCATGTGCCGGTCCAGGGCAGCCAGGCACTACTGGCCGACCCAAATCTCAGCATCGTCACGCTGAAATCCAGTGCGCATGAGCAGATGCACATGCGCACCGACACCGGACCGTTCGCCGACAAGCGCGTGCGGCGCGCGCTGGCGCTGTGCCTCGACCGCGACGCGTTGGTCACCGGCCTGTTCCGTGGGCTGGCCGCGCCGGGCAACGACAGCCCGTTCGCGCCGGCCTTCCCGATGACCGACGCCACCGTGCCGCAACGGGTGAAGGATATCCGGCGGGCCAAGGAATTGCTCGCCGCCGCCGGCGTGCCGAACGGTTTCCCGGTCACCCTGACCACCGAACGCTTCGTCGAAATCCCGGATTACGCCGTGGTGGTGCAGAACGCGGCGAAGCAGATCGGCATCGCCATCACGCTGAATGTCGAGGACCAGTCCGCCTATTACGGGCGCTCGACCTTCGGCCAATCCGATTGGCTGGATTCAGTGCTCGGGATCGAGGATTACGCCCATCGGGGCGTGCCCAATACGCTGCTGAAGGCTTGCCTGGGCAGCGGCGGCACGTTCAATGCCGCGCATTTCCGGAACGCCGAGTATGACCGCCTGGTCGCCGGCTTTATCGCCGCCTTGGACCTAGCCGGGCAACGCACGGCGGCCGGGCAGATCCAACGCCTGCTGCTGGACGAAACGCCGGTCATTACCGGCTATTTCTATAACTGGCTGTCGGTGACGTCGAAGCGCATCGCCGGCGTGCAGCCGACCGCGGCGGGGCAGTTGTTTTTGAGCGGCGCGGGGTTCGTTTAACGCAATTCCTCCGCCGGGATATGGCACCGTATCCAATGCCCGTCCCCAGCATCGATAAGCTCCGGTTCCTGCTCTTCGCAGATATTCCCGATCTTGCGGGGGCAACGGGTTTGGAAGGGGCAGCCGGGCGGGATGTCGGTCGGGCTCGGCGGATCGCCTTTCAGGCCGGTCTTGCCGGTGTCGGCGGCGGACAGCAGCGCCGTCGTATAAGGATGGCGCGGGCCGTCGAAGATCGCCTGCGCCGGGCCGATCTCCATGATTCGGCCAAGATACAGTACCGCGATGCGGTCGGCGATCGCGTGGACGACGTTCAGGTCGTGCGAGATGAACAGGTAACTGACACCGATTTCGGCCTGGAGTTCCGCCAGCAATTTCAGGATCGCGGCCTGGACCGAGACGTCCAACGCGGAGGTCGGCTCGTCCAGCGCGACGACGCGCGGGTTACCGGCCAGGGCGCGGGCGATGGCGACGCGTTGCTGCATGCCGCCGGAAAGTTGCGACGGCTTTTGGCGTAGGGTCTCGTCGGTCAGGCGAACGGACTTCAGCAGTGCGCGTGTACGTTGATCCCGCTCTTGCCGCGATAGCGCGAGATGACCCAGTGCGCGGTCGATGAGCCGCCGTACGCTGTGCGCCCGATTGAGCGCGGAACCGGGGTTCTGGAACACCATCTGCATCGCGGCCAACTGCTCATGCGAACGGCGGCCGACGCGCGGCGGCAGCTTGTGCCCATCCAACGTCACCGCGCCCTGGCCCGGCGTCAGCAGCCCCAGCAGCAGCCGGGCGATGGTGCTCTTACCGCTACCGGATTCGCCGATCACGCCCAACGTTTCGCCGGCGCTGAGGTCGAACGACACGTCCCGGACCGCCCGCAACGCTTTGCCATCGACCGTGAAGGTCTTGGATAGGTCGCGAACCGACAGGATCGGTTTGCCGGCGGTCTTGGTTGGTTTGACCGCCTCTCGCCGTGGCATCGCGTCGATCAGGGCGGCGGTGTAGGCGTGTTTCGGAGCGTCGAACACCTGATCGACCGGGCCGTCCTCGACCAGTTCGCCGTCCTTCAGCACGCCGACCCGGTCGCATAGGCGCCGGACGATGGTCAGGTTGTGGCTTATGAACAGCATGGCGAGGCCGGCCGCGCGGCGCAGCGTCGACAGCAGATCCAGTATGTCGGCCTCGACCGTCGCATCCAGGCCGGTTGTCGGCTCGTCGAGTATCAGCAGGGCCGGGTCGTGCGCCAAAGCCATGGCGATGACGACGCGCTGCTGCATACCGCCCGACAATTCGTGCGGATAGGATCGCATCACCCGCTCCGGATCGGCGATGCGGACGCGGCCCAGCATCGCGACCGCGTCGGCCTCGGTGGCGAAGACTTCGGTCATCTGCCGCGAGATCCGCAGCGACGGGTTCAGCGCGGCTGCCGGGTCCTGATAGACCATGGCGACGGTCTGCCGGCGTAATTGCCGAAGGTCCGCCGCCGACAGCCGCATGACGTCCCGCCCGTCGACCAGGATGCGCCCACCGGCGATCCGCCCGCCGCGCCCCAGATAGCGGACCGCGGCGAAGGCTATGGTGGATTTGCCGGAGCCGGATTCGCCGACCAGACCGAAGGCTTCGCCCTCGGCGATGGTGAAGCTGACCCCCTTGACGACGGCCCGGCCGCCGAACGCGACCTGCAGGTCCTCGACGATCAGCGGTTCGCTCATCGGGCGAACACGCCGCGCAGGCCGTCTGCCAGCAGATTGATCCCCAGGACCAATGAGGTGACGGCCGCCGCGTCGAAAATCACGGTCCACCAATAGCTGCCGATCAGGCCGTAATTCTCCGCGATGGCGATGCCCCAGTCGGGCGAGGGCGGCTGAATGCCGAAGCCGAGGAAGCTCAGCGAGGCGACGAAGAAGATCGCGTAGGCGAACCGCACGGTGCCCTCGACCAGCACCAGCGGCAGGACGTTGGGCAATATCTCCGCCAGCATGATCGACAGCGCACCGTCGCCCCGCAGATGGGCGGCGGCGACGTAATCGCGCCCGCTTTCGGCCAGGACGGCTGTGCGCACGGTGCGCGCCACCAGCGGTGTGAAAACGAAGCCGATCACCAGGATGACCGTGATGTTGGACGTGCCGACGGCCGCCAGCGCCAGCAGCGCGACGATGACCAGCGGCAGCGCCTGAACCGCCTCGAACAATCTGCTGATGACGGCATCGGCGGTGCCCCGCAAATAGCCGGTAACCAGCCCCAATATCGTACCCAGCCCGACACCGGCCAAGGTGGCCAGCGGCGCGATCGCCAGAATGTCCCGCGCGCCGACGACCACGCGAGAAAAGATATCGCGGCCCAGCTGGTCGGTGCCGAACCAATGCGCCGTCGAGGGCGGGGCCAAGGTCGCGAGCAGATTGTCGGCATAGGGATCCATCGGCGTCAGCCAGCCGCCGAACAGGGCGCAGATGACCCAGAAACCGGTGACGACTGCCCCTGCCAGCAGCCCCGGTGAGCGCAGCGCGACGCTCATTCGGCGGCACGCATCTGCAGGCGTGGGTTCAGCATCAGGCCAATGGCGTCCGCCACGATGGAGGCCAGGACGAACAGCAGACCGACGGCAAGAACCCCGGCTTCCAGCATCGGGAAGTCCTTGGCCTTGGCAGCTGTGAAGATCAGGCTGCCGACGCCGCGATAGTGGAACAGCGTCTCCACCACCACCAACCCGCCGGTCAGATAGCCGATCAGGCTGGCGCTGACCGTGACCACCGGCGGCAGCGCGTTGCGCAGCACATGGCGGAACAGCACGACCCGCCAGGGCAGGCCTTTCAGGACGGCGGTGCGGGTGTAATCGGCATTCAGCGCATCGACCGTGCCGGCGCGCGTCACGCGCGCGATATAGCCGAAGAAACTGACGGTCAGCGGCAGCGACGGCAGGATCAGATATTTAACCTGAGTCAGCGGCCCGGCCCCGTCCGGCCAGTCGGCCGACATCGGCAACCAATGCAGACCGATGCCGAACACCAGGATCAGGACGATGGCGGAAATGAATTCCGGCACCACACCCAAAGTCTGGCCGACGATGACGATGGTCTTGTCGATCCAGCGATCCTGCCTGAGCGCCGCGAACACGCCGGCTGCGACGCCCAGCGGCACGGTAATCAGGAACGCCAGCGCCGCGAGCTTCAGCGAGTTCGCGGTCGCCTGCGCCACGAACGGGCCGACGGCTGAGCGGAAGACAAAGGATGTACCCATGTCGCCGACCGCGAAGTGGCTGATCCAATGCCAATATTGAACGAGAAGCGGTCGGTCCGCGCCGATTTCATGATTGAAATGTGCGACGGCGCGGGCATCGGCCAAGGGACCCAGCACCGCGCGGCCCACGTCGCCCGGCAACAGCTGCCCGCCCAGGAAGACGATGACGCTGAGCAGCCAGAGCGTGACCAGCGCCAGCACGAGGCGCCGCAGCGCGAAGGTCAGGATCGTGCCGGAATGGCGCATGGTCCAGACATAGATGCGCCACAGGCCGGGGGCAATCGGGAATGATCCATCTACCCCTCGGCTGCGCCACGGAATATTGTAACGGCCGGGAACCCAACCGACCCCCGCAAGCGAGAAAGGTTCATTATGCTTTTCCATCTGTCCATCGATGCCGACGATCCGAAACATGTGGCGGAGGTTTTCGCCGAGATATGGAACGGCCGCGCCGTGCCGTTTTCGCCGGTCGCTGTCGGAAGCTGGATGGCGCTGGCCGGTGACGAGCGCAACAACCTGATCGAGGTCTATCCGCGCGGCACGGAACTGGTCGAGGTGCCGGGCGATGCGGACGCGCGCGGCGCGGACGGCGCTCGGCAGGCGCATTCCGCCACCCATATGGCGATCGGTACGAAACGGACCCAGGACGAGATCTTTGCAATCGCCCGCCGCGAGGGCTGGCCGGCGAAATATCGCAAGCGCGGCGGTCAGTTCGGCGTTATCGAAGTCTGGATCGAAGGCTGGCGGATGGTCGAGGTCCTGACGCCCGAGATGCAGCAGGAATATCTGGGCCTGTTGCGGGGTGCTTGACGGGATAAATCCCCGAACCCTCATCCGGCCCTTCGGGCCACCTTCTCCCGTCGAACAGGAGAAGGCTTCTGAAGCCCTCTACCGCTTGCGGGAGGGGGTATAGATAGAATGCGCTGACTGCTACACCTCATGCCCTTAGGGAATGCCTCGGCAAAGCGTGTCGTGCTGCATCCAATCGACCTGGATCATCGTCGCCTGTTGCTCAGGCGGTAATGAGGTGTAGTTGCCAGCGGCCGGAGTCCAGTAGGTCGCGAAAATACTTCCGGTTTCGCCTTGGGTTGTACGATATTTAAGCGTTATCTCGATGCTTTTAGCTTCGTCTTGATTGTCTTTGTCGCCCGGCTCCGGCGCGAAAATCTCTATAGGAATTACAGTGATCGGGTGCGTGGTGTCGAAAGTGCCTGTCTTGCCTTGCTCCGCAAGAGCATTAATCTGCGCTTCGTCCTCGATGGTTGCATAGAAAACGACCGGCGCACCAACGCGCCATTGTGCAACTGGGCCTGTGGCAACAAGCCGACCGTGAGCCGGGCTGTCGGCTCCCATGACGCCGAACCAGCAATCATTCGGGGGAGCGGGTGGCCCGGCGCTCGCTGAGACTGCGAAGAGCACGGCTGGGGAGAAGATCAGACGCTTGATCATGGCTCTACGACCTTAGCTCGATAAATCAGGGTCGGCATTTTCTGTCGCCCCCCCTTTTCTTAGCCTGATAGGACGATATACGCGGCGACCAACCTACTCTTGTGATAAGCCTTTTACGCAATCCTTTGGACAACGCGATGAAAAAATCACCCCTAGTCCTGACAATTTCTGCGGCTAATCTTGTCGCTTTTACGCTCACCGAACCTGCGTTGGCTCAAGCCAGCTCACCGGGTCCCGCCCCGCCAGCGAGCATCACACACGAAATTCTGCTGGTGCTGGCTGGCGCTGTCTTCGGCGGTTTTCTAGGGCCGATATTGCAGGCCGTCGATTTCTGGTTAGGAATTACACCTGGAGCGAAGCAGCAACGCGACAATTATGAAGTCCAGCGAGAGATCGCCTCGAGCCTACGCAAACTTGCTAACGCAGAGTCGGCTATCGATCCGATTAAGGAGCCGTCGGAAACTGCTGGCTAGGATGTCTTACAGAACTACCTTTGACGAGATCGTTTTCTAGTTCAAGATAAATAGAGTAAAATATCTACTCGGCCTCTTCTGTAGGATTAACGTCCTCCTCAAGGTGTTTTTGGATAATATTCTCTCAACTGCATTTCAGAAAGATTGTTCTGCTCGTTGATTGTCACCGGCGATCGACTTTTCGACTGCCATTAAGAGCCCATTGACTAGACGCAACGGCGTATTTTTATAATTGCAATTATGCCGCGCTCAGCCCTTCGGATCAGCCAGTCTCACATCCTCTCCCTTTTCCCCTGCCGCCAGAAATTCGACACCTGCACCCGTGAGAGCTTTATGCACCGCCATTAGCGTACTCACACGCGGATCAACTTCCCCGCGCTCAAGGCGGTTGAGCGCGTTTAACGAGATAATCGCCTTATCGGCGAGTTGTTGCTGAGACCACCCTAGAAGCGCTCGGGCGGCCCGAATCTGTCGGGAGGTGATCATTTCGATCACCTTCAACATCCCGAGAAATAGCGCCACAAACAGGTGTATTGTGTGTTTAGTAAGATGTAAAATACACCCCTGGTTCATGGCTTGATTGTGTGGGTGGGGAAGTGGAATGCATATCCGAGTCGTATGCGGTCTGTTTGTGAGCCTAGCTGCGATCGGTTCGACCGCCAGCGCAGAAAATATTACCGGCACCTATGTCGCTCGCTTTAGCAACGCGGCGAAACTGATCCAGGTTGGCATCGCTTACCATTATTTCCGAGCGATTGGTGCGTTGCCGGTCCAATGGCGCGGGCTTGATAAACGCCCAATCCCTGACGATTGGCACACGGTGGGATGGCGCAAATCAAAACTGGCGACCGTCTCACGACCGAATTGGAACGCTACTCATCCCGTCCAGGCGATATCGAATTATGCGTATGGCGTGCTGGAAAACGACGTTCGGACGCAAATCATCGTAGCGGGCTTAGACCCGACGATCGGGGTTATCCACGGTCATTACGAAGAGAAGCTGCCGCTCGTTTACGACTTGATGGAGCCTTTGAGACCGTTGGTTCATCGGCAGATATTAGGGTTTGTCGCGGAGAATGTGTTTGACCGTGCCGATTTCACGATTCGCGATACCGGCGAGGTACGGCATAATCCGCAACTGGCGCGGGTCGTCGCGGCGCTGGTAGATTCTTCTGAGGTGGCTGGAACGATTGTAGTCGATTTCGCTCTCCGTGACTTCCCGTGTCACCTCTGCGAAAACAGAGGCCTGAAAGTCGAAACCGTCTGAATAAAGGCGGGCGGGCGCGGGGAGACGATTTTGCGGATCAGCTTTTACGGTGTGTCTGCGATTGCTGTGGTGATTGCGGGCACGCTTCATGCTCAGTCGGCGGCGCCTTGGACCGATACGAAGCTCGCGCCCGACGCACGGGCCAAGCTGGTTGACCAGGCGCTGACGCCGGATGAGCGGCAGGGACTGCTGCACGGCATCTTTGCTGTTCCCGTATTCCATAAGTTGCCCGAGGGTGCGGTGGGGTCGGCCGGATACGTGGCCGGGGTGGCGCGCATCGGGGTGCCGGCTTTGCAGGAATCGGATGCCAGCCTGGGCGTTGCCAATCCGTTCAACGTGCGGCCGGGCGCCGGGGCGACGCCGATGCCGTCCGGTCTGGCGCTGGCCGCGACCTGGGATACCGACCTTGCCTATCGCGGCGGGGCGATGATCGGGCAGGAGGCTTGGCGCAGCGGTTTCAACGTGCTGCTCGCCGGCGGCGCCAATCTGGCGCGGGATCCGCGCAACGGCCGCAACTTCGAATATCTCGGCGAGGATCCGCTGCTGGCCGGTACGCTGGACGGCGCATCGATCCGCGGCATCCAGGATCAGCATGTCATCTCGACGATGAAGCATTTCGCGATCAACGACCAGGAAACCAGCCGCCACGGCCTGTCCGCCAAGATCGGCGAGGCGGCCTTGCGCGAGAGCGATCTGCTGGCGTTCGAACTGGCGCTCGAAGGCGGCCATCCGGGGTCGGTGATGTGCGCCTATAATCGGGTCAACACCGTCTATGCCTGCTCGAACGACACGCTGCTGAACAAGATCCTCAAGGGCGATTGGGGTTTCCCCGGCTGGGTGATGTCCGATTGGGGGGCGGTGCATGGCGTCGACGATGCGCTGAAGGGGCTGGACCAACAATCGGGCCAGGAACTGGATAAACAGGTCTTCTTCGGCAAACCGCTGGCCGATGCGGTCGCGGCCGGAACGGTGCCGGCGGACCGGACGCACGACATGGCTGAGCGCATCCTGCGGTCGATGTTCGCCGTTGGGCTGTTCGACCAGCCGCCGGTGAAGACGCCGCTGGACGCGGAGGCCGATGGCAAGGTCGCCCAGCAGGTGGCGGAGGAGGGGATTGTGCTGCTTGCCAATCCATCCGGCCTGCTGCCGCTCAGCCACCAGGCCAAGCGCATCGTCGTGATCGGCGGTCATGCCGATGCCGGGGTGCTGTCGGGTGGCGGTTCCTCACAGGTCGTGCCGATTGGCGGGCCGGCGGTGACGCTTGCGATGGGCGGTGAGGGGCCGTTGGCCGCCTTCCGCACGGTGGTGTTCGATCCGTCATCGCCGCTGAAGGCGATCAAGGCCAAGCTGCCGGGGGCTGAGGTGCGGTTCATTGACGGCACCTATCCTTCCGCCGCAGCGGCGATGGCCAAGGGCGCCGACGCCGTCGTGATCTTCGCTACGCAATGGACCATCGAGGGCGAGGATGTGCCCGACATGACCCTGCCTAACGGCCAGGACGCCTTGATCGAAGCAGTCGCGGCAGCCAACCCCAAGACCGTGGTGGTACTGGAAACCGGCGATCCGGTGCTGATGCCGTGGTTGAGCAAGGTCGCCGGCGTGGTCGAGGCCTGGTATCCCGGCGCCAAGGGTGGCGACGCCATCGCGGACGTCCTGTTCGGGGATGCCAATCCGTCAGGCCGCCTGCCGGTTACTTTCCCGGTTTCGCCGGCCCAACTGCCGCGTCCGCAGATCCCCGGATTCGGTGAGGCTGACGGCACCCAGTTCGATGTCGACTACATGATCGAGGGCGCGGATGTCGGCTATCGCTGGTACGCCCGGCAAAAGCTGAAACCGCTGTTCCCGTTCGGCTTCGGCCTGTCCTACACCAAGTTCGATTACGCTAATCTGAAGGTCGAAGGCGGCGAGGGCCTTACGGTCTCGTTCGACGTCCGCAACAGCGGAAGGACAGCCGGGCGCGACGTGCCGCAGGTCTATCTGACCGATGCCGCCGGCAAGGCGCATCAGCGGCTGATCGGCTGGTCGTCAGTCGCGCTCCAGCCCGGAGCCACGACCCATGTGACACTGAAGGCCGATCCCCGATTACTGGCCGATTTCGACGAGGCCGCGCACGGCTGGCATGTCTTGCCTGGCAAGTACCAAATCGCCTTGGGGGCGTCGGCGGCGGACCTTCGTATGCGGGGCAGTGCGCAGCTTAACGAGGAGCGGATCAAGCCATGACCAGCACGGCAACCGAACCGAAAGCGCAATCCGCATCCCTGCACATGGTGGCGCTTGTCGTTGCCTTGTTCTTTATCTGGGGCTTTTCCACGGTCATGGTCGACAGTCTGATCCCACGGCTGAAGGCGATGTTCACGCTGAGCTATGCCGAGGTGATGCTGTCGCAGTTCGCCTTCTTCCTGGCCTATCTGATCTTCTCGATCCCGGCGGGACGCGTGCTCGAACGGCTCGGCTATATGCGCGGCATTGTCGCCGGCCTCGCGGTGATGGCAGTCGGCGGGTTGATGTTCTCGCCGGCGGCTTCGCTCGGATTCTTCCCGTTGTTCCTGGTCGCCCTGTTCGTGCTGGCCAGCGGCATAACCATGCTGCAAGTCGCGGCCAATCCGTTGATGGCCAATATCGGCGGCGCGGGAAGCTCCTCCTGGCGGCTGACCCTGGCGCAGGCGTTCAACTCATTCGGCACGTTCGTCGGCCCCTATGTCGGCGCCACGATCATCCTCAGCGGCTCGCTGATCGCGCCCGATCCCAAGACGACCGCGCCCGACGTCATGGCCGCCTTCCGTACGCAGGAAGCGCACGCTGTTCAGCTGCCCTTCGTCGGGATTGCCGTGGTTCTGCTGGTGCTGGCGGCGATCTTCTGGACGGTGCGCAACTGGCCGGGCGCCCCCGGCGTCGAGCCGGCGCGCACGCATTATTCGACACTTGGCCTGCTGAAGGCCTATCCCGGCCTGGCTTTGGGCTGCGTGTCGATCTTCGTCTATGTCGGCTGCGAGGTCACGATCGGCAGCTTCATGACCAACTATCTGATGCAGCCCGACAGGCTGGCGCTCGCCGCGGCGCAGGCCGGCAAGCTGGTCAGCTTTTATTGGGGCGGTGCGATGGTCGGGCGATTCATCGGATCGTATGTGCTGAGCCGGGTGACGCCCGGCCTGGTTCTCGCCGGCTGTGCCGTCATCGCGTCACTGCTGGTCGTCACCTCCAGCCTGACCGGCGGCCATGTCTCGGGCTATGCGATCATCGCGGTCGGGCTGTTCAACTCGATCATGTTCCCGACGATCTTCTCGCTCGGCATTGCCGGCCTGGGCAAGGACACGCCTCAGGCCTCCGCCCTGTTGTGCACCGCCATCGTCGGCGGCGCAGTGATCCCGCCGACCACCGGCCTGCTGGCGGACCATCTGGGCCTGGCCACTGCGCTGTTGCTGCCGGCGCTCGGCTATGTGTGGATCGCGATCTACGGCGTGATGTCGCGGCGCGTCGCAAGTTAGGTTCCTCGCGTATTTATTCCGATTGATCACGGACCTCCGATGCCGCAGCATGCCGGTTCGGGATCGCGGATAAATAATGAAATATTGGTTGGTCAGGACCGTCGCCGGAACGATTGCAGCGCTGCTGTTCCCAACAGCGCTTTCTTTTGCCGCCGACCGAGATGACGCCGACCTATGGCCTGACGGCGCATTTCGAGATCGAGCCCGATCAGTCGATCCTGACCGGCGAACGCTTCGCCCCGCCGATCGGCATGAAACTTCTCGATCGGCCCGGGGGGAACCTGATGGGGCCGCCCTCGCTGCTAGACCTCAAGGACACGGAACCGACACCCTGCATCAGCGGTCACCAGCTTGAGATTCTGACGCTCGACCTGCCGCCCGGAAAACACCCGATGGGCTTGCCGCCCGGCGCCGACGTGAAGACCGGCAACCTGCACTTCACCTCGCACTGGACATTCGACGGATCGCGCGTGACCTCACGGCGGGAATTCACCAGCGCCATCGACGAGCCGCTTTGCACCGGTAAAGTTCGGTCGCGGCGGCGGACGCTCTCAAACAAATTCGCTCCGACTATCGGACGATCATCTGGCTGATGCGAACTGAAGCGTCGCGCCGTTAATCCGTTAACTCGCCCGTCGTGAATTTCGTCTCCTCGGTGAGTGCGCGGAGGCCCGACTTGTTGAGCGAATCCAGCCGCACGAGATAGCAGGTGACCGGCGGCGGCTCCGCGCATTTGATCAGGCGCAGCCCCATGCCGCCCTTCACATGGCCGAAGGTTTCGATCCAGTTGCCGACACCGGGATCGGTCGCCGCGATCACGACGCGCACGAGCCCGTCCGCCTCGTATTTCGCGGTGAATTTGGTGAGATAACCCTGGCCGTCTTCATAATTGTCCAGGTTTTCCTGCCACATATTGCATAGCTGGAGGATCCAGTACTCGCATTCGGGCGGCGTGAATTCCAGCACCAGCGCCTTGTCGGCCGGCACGTCCCAGGTGCCGAAGCCGAAATGCCGGTCGGCGACGCCGCCGTTCGACAGATAGGTGGCGCGGGAGAAGCGGATGCGGTTCGGGCGCTTGCCCAGATTGTCCTGCCACCAGGACCGCACCAGCTCGGAATAGCCCAGAACCATCTGCGCGCTCTTTGCCAGGTTCTCCGCCACCTCGTCGGCACGGATCGGGCGCGGTTTGGCGTCGTCGATCAGCTCGATCCGCATGGTCGGCGGAATTTCCTTCGACCGCTCGTGATAGACGTTGCGCACCAGCAGGCCGACGCAATCTTCGGTTATGCGCAGCCAGTTCAGCCGCTGCGGCTTCTGGCTGACGATCACCTCGAAATTGCCGTCGCCGTCGAAATCGATGTTGTCGCTCTGGATGAAACCGGTGGTCTGCAGGGTCGCCGGGTCGAATTCCTTCAACCCCTCGACACCGGCCTCCGCCCAGTCGCGGGCGCCGATGTCGCGCGGCTGCTTGGCGTTCCACGAGGCGATGATGAAATAGGGCACGGTACCGCGATTGCCGACGATTCGGTATTCGCGCGAGCCGTCGATAAATTCGGCCAGCAGGTGGTCCTGGTCCGGCGACTGGAAATTGATGCCCTGGCGCCACGGCGCGTCGCGCAGGCGCGGCCGGTCGGGCTCGGCGTTTTCCATGTAGCGTTCAAAGGCGTTGCGGGCGAGGCGCGTCATGAAGCGGTACCACTCCGCCTTGTCCAGCGGCCCGGCCTCGTCGCCGAACTTGTCGACCATATGGCCGGCGCGGCGCAGGTTCTCGCAGAAATCGTCCCACGCTTTGCCGGTCAGCACGCGGTCGGCGGCGGCAGTCGCGATATCGGTCATTCGGCAATTCCCCTTCGGCGTTTCCTGTGCTTAAAGTTTTGGACCTGAAGGTAGTCTTCGGGCAACGACAAATTCATCGGGGAACGGTCATGGCGCATCCATACGCGGAAGTCGAAAAGGCTATTATCGGACTTCGGGAGTCGTTCGTTGAGGCGGAACGACGTAACACCTGGTCGTGGATCGCCGACGAATTCTATGCGCCGGACTGCGTCTATACCTGCCCTTATGGCGGGACGATCGCGGTGGTCGCCAATGGCCGCGAGGAAATCCGCCGCACCCATTACGGCCGCGACATGGACGTCGGCGCCGGCTGGGGCGGCTGGTCGTTCCCGATCCTGAACTATGCGATCAACGGCGATTTCGTGATCACCCATTGGGTCAATCGCGGCCCGGGGAAGCGCCCGGACGGCACGTTTTACGAACAGCACGGCGTGTCCTACATCACCTATGCCGGCGGCGGTAAGTTCAGCTCGCAATACGACCTGTTCGATTTCGCCCACCAGATGCGGCTGTGCGACGAACTGGAGGATGCCGGCCTGCTGCATCCGGACCTGAAGCGCGACTGGGTGATCCCAATGAAAAAGAATCTGGTCGACATGCTGGAACGTAAGGGCCGGTGGGCGCCAAAGGCGTAATCCGTCAGGTGCGGCAAGGCTGCGCCGGTCTGAAGTTCGGCAAGGCCGAATGTCTTTTTGATTAACGTTCGTTTATTGTATTTCTTTGAAGGCCTTCGTGATCCATATCGCGGGGCCTTCTCTGTTTTACAGCCACTGCGTTCTTCCGGACGCGGTTCAGGCACGGTCCTTCGCCATGGAAGTGCACCTCGGCGAAGCGTATTTAAAACGGGTGACGTCACGTTACAATATATACTACTGTGCGGCATCCGACGGGGAAATGAGACACAGGTGAGTTGCGCGCGGATAACTTCGACACGGCGTGGTGCTCGGTTCGGCTGGCGGCTGGCGGCTGCGTTCGGCGCCATGGCGGCGTTTGGCGCCGGTCAATCCCTGGCCGGGCAACCGGGGATGCAGGTCATCTATTCGTTCGCGGCGGCCGGCGACCCGGGATTCGCAAATGGGTCGGGGCCGGAATCCGGTGTTTATGTCGGTCCCGGCGGCAATCTCTTCGGCACGACCTATTCCGGCGGGACGGTGTCCTGCGGCGGGTACAATTGCGGCACGCTTTATTGGACCGCGCCTGCGCCGGGGTCGCAGGTCCACGTCATCCATTCCTTCAAGGGCAACCGCAATAACGTCCAGGATGGATATTTTCCGACGTCGAACGTGGTGGCGCTGGGCAATTCTCTCGTCGGAACAACCAAATACGGCGGCAGTCCGGTCTGCATGCAGAAAACCCAGCCGCGTTGCGGTGTGATCTTCGTATCGCACTTGGCGAACGACCGAGGCTATCGCATCGTTCACAAGTTCAGCGGCGGCGCCGACGGCGGTCTTCCAAACGATCTGGCGCTATCGCGGACCGCGAGGACCATATTCGGCACAACCTCCGCAGGCGGCACGGGCGCGGGGACGGTTTTCCAACTCGTCAACAAAAACAACGACTGGCGATTCCAGACGATCTACACGTTCAAAGGCGGGCACGACGGCGGCGTGCCGAATGCCGCGCTGATCGAGGACGTCAACGGCAATCTCTACGGCACCACAAGCGAGGGCGGGAATCTCGGTGCCTGCCCGGCCAACAGCAGGTACAATCCCAATGGCGGTTGCGGCACGGTCTTCGCCCTGACTCCGCCGCAAGGACCCGGTGGAAAATGGAAGGAGAAGGTCCTTTATGCCTTTGGCAGCCGTGCCGACGGTTCCCAGCCGAACGAACCTCTTGTCATGGACAATGCGGGCAATCTGTTCGGCACGACTCTCTATGGCGGTTCGACGGCTGCCCTGTGCGCGGCCAGCGGCGACCCGTTTTTGAACGGTTGCGGCACGGTATTTGAAGTCAGCCCCTCGCTAGGTGGACTAAACTGGAGGGAGAGGATCCTCTATCGCTTTCAGGGCTATGCCGCGGGCATCGGGTTCGACGGCCAATTTCCGCGCAATATCGTACGGGGAGCCAACGGCAACCTGTACGGCGCAACGCATTTCGGCGGTGCGGGAAATTTTGGAACCTTGTTCAAATTGGTCAGGAACGGGGCGGGCGGTTTTACCTACGGCAAGATTTATGATTTCTGCCCCAGCCCCTCCAATTGCCCAAGCGGCGGGTTGCCGAACAACGGCCTGGCGATCGACTCCGCGAATTTGTTGTACGGGACTGCCCTTCAGGGTGGATCGGGCGGCGCCGGGTTGATCTTCCGGTTCAACCCCTGACTTTATCCTATCTGGAGCCCCGGCTGATTCGAGTGCTATCGTCAAGCCGGGAGGAACCAAATGAACACGGCTTCAGGCAGCGGACTGCGAACGCGAAAGCTGCATCCGAATATCGGACTTGAGATTTCCGGCATCGATCTGTCGAAGCCGTTGAACCCGGCGCAGATCGAAGAAATCCAGGATTTGTGGCGGCAATATCTGGTCTTGCTGTTCCCGAATCAGTCGCTGACCGAAACCCAGCAGATGGCCTTCACGGCGAATTTCGGCGAGATGGATGTGACCGTCGAAGACGACAAGAAGTCCTCGAGAAATCCTGAGATATTGCGGATCGGCAATGTCGGGGAGGGCGGTGAAAAACTCGATCCCGACCATCCGGTCGTCATGTATTACAACGCGCTGACAAAGCCGTGGCATACGGATGGCTCATATCGCGCGGTGCCGAGCTTCGCCTCGATGCTGCATGCGCTGGAGGTCGTGCCGGAGGGTGGGGAGACGTGCTTCGCCAACGCCATTGCCGCCTATGAAGCGTTGCCCGGCGACATCAAGCAACGCATCGCCGGCAAATGGATGGTGCATTCCTATGAATTCACCCGGCATTACGAGGAACGCCTGCCGCCGCTTTCCGCGAAGGAGCGCGCCGATTTCCCGCCGGCTACCCATCCCCTTGTCCGCACGCACGACGATGGCCGTAAGTCGCTCTATATCAGCGGCAACGTCGCCTATTATGTCGGCGGCATGCCGCTCGAAGAGGGCAAGGACCTGCACAAGTACCTGATCGACTGGGTAACGCAGCCGCGATTCGTCTATGTTCATAAATGGACGGTCGGCGACGTGGTGATGTGGGACAACAGGCCCACCCTGCACCGGGTCATGTCTTACGATCCGAAATACCGCCGCGTGCTGCAGCGGACGGAATTGAAAGGGACGGAGATACCGGTAGCGTGAGGTTTGCCCCGGTTTTTTTAACTGCCGTGACCTATGCGGACCGGCAACCTCGCATGTCGAGATTGCCGGCAGCCACGGCTGACGCTCGCTATTCGGGCGTCGCTCGCTGCGCTTTCTTGTACAGGTCTTCGAGCGTGATCTCGGCCAGATTCCGGCTCCATCTGGTCTCCAGGTCGGAGAGCTGAGAATCGACCAGCCGGCCCAGCGGCGAGATCGGAATGATCTTGCCGCGCTCAAGGCGCTTCTCCGTAATGGTCGCATCCAACAGATTGGCCAGCGTAATGGACGATCGCGGTTTCCCCAGCGCGTAGCCGCCGCGCGGGCCGCGGACGCTGCGCAGCACGCCTCGCTTGACCAGTTTTTGCAATGTCGGCTCCAGCAACCGCCTGAGGTCGCCTTCGCGGGCAAATGCGTTGGCGCGCCGGACAACGCCGTCTTCACCCGGCGCCGGCAACTGGAGCATGGCATCGACCGTTGCAATGAACAGTCGCGTAAAGATCATGAGCGCCGGCTTGGACCCGGACTGTTCGGCTTTTTTTGCCGCGCGGAAACCGCCCGCCATCTTGCCGCTCTCTTGGGGCCGTGATTTGGCGTCCCAGCGGTCCGCTGGATGCGGTGACCGCGCCTTTGCGTGCGGCGGATCGGGATCGACCTGTGTCCGCCGTGTTGTGGCAGGTTCAAGGTAAGTGGCCATATTCCTGTCCCGCGAAATGTTGTTCATGCCGAATAGAATCCGCGAACCCGCGGAAAGGTTTCATTTAAGTTCGTGATAGTTCCGCGCCTTGCCTTTCCTGGCGGTTTGCGGCGCGCAGAATGATTGCCGGGCGCCGGGTCCAAACAAGCCGCCGCCGGTCGCCGGGCCGCCATCAATAGTCCGACCGCGTGGTCGGATCGGACGACGGCGAGGGCCCACCTGATTGCGGCGCCGGTGGCGATTGTTGCGCGGGGGCCGATTGCGGTATCGGGCAGACTTGTCGCGCCGCTGTCTTATGGACGTGATGGTGGACGGTCTTGTGCGTCACCGATGGGGCGACGGCCAGGGCGGTCGGCCGGTAATAGGCCGGGGGCCCATAATACACGGGCGGCGGCGCGTAATAGACCGGCGGCGCATAGGCATAGGCACCTGGATAGTACCCGAAACCGATCCCGATCCTGGGGCCCGCCCAGCCCCAGCCGCCATGCCAGCCCACGCCGCCATGCCAACCCCATCCGCGGTGCCAGCCATAGGCATCGGCCGGCTTTGCCGCGCATACGCTCAGCGCCGCAATTGCAGCCGCGCCAAGAATTATGCCCTTGCGCCGCGCCGTGATTGAGTTCGACATCATGCTCGCCTCCATTATCCGTCTCTATCGGAACGGATAACGGCGAAAATTGATCCAGACAGCGCTTCAGTCGCCGTGACGGCGGGCCGGCAGGCGGCATCGCCTTCGGCTATAGCGACGGTTATTGGGATCGGGCTCATGCCTGATATGCCTGGCGCGACCGCGCCGAAATGGCTGCCTGGCGGGCGGAAAACCGCGAGCATTATTTTCGAGCGGCGCCACGACCGGGAACCGGATCAAGGCTGGCGCCAGCAGCGCTGGTGGGAACGCCGCTAGTTTGGGATTGTTTTTGAAAGACCTGGAATATTCCGGGCCTATCTTTTTGCGCCTGCCCCACAAAACTCGACGGCATGCGTCGTAACGTCCGTCGAGCCTTCGGCGGCAATGGGTTAGTCTATGGTCGCGACTGTCAGCCGGCTGCGTGAAGATGGCGAGGTGGATATGGTGAAGAAAATTCCCCCGGGCGTCGGTCCAAAATATCCGCAGGTCGTCGTGCTGGTGGGCGCCACCGGCGATCTGGCTCGGCGCAAGCTGCTGCCCGGACTGTTTCATCTGACGGAGGCCGGTTTCATCCCGGGCTGCCGGATCATCGGTGTGTCGCTCGACGATATCGACACCGCCGCATTCCGCGCCCTGGCCCGCTCGGCGCTCGACGAATTCTCGACGCGTAAGGTCGACGAGGCCGCGTGGTCGGCCTTCGCGGAGACTCTCGATTACGTGCCGATCACGGCCGGCGCCAAGGCGCTCAAGGCTGCGGTGGACAAGGCTGAACGGAGCCTCGGCGGCGAAAGCCAACGCATTCATTATCTCAGCGTCCCACCCGCCGCGGCCTTGTCGGCGGTGCGTATGCTGGGCGAGGCGGGGCTGGTCGAGCGGTCACGCATCATCATGGAAAAACCGTTCGGCACCGATTTAACCAGTGCGGTCTCGCTGAACGCCAAACTGCACGAGGTGTTTCCGGAAGAGCAGATTTTCCGGATCGACCATTTCCTGGGCAAGGAGCCGGCGCAGAACATCCTGGCCTTCCGCTTCGCCAACGGGCTGTTCGAACCGATCTGGAACCGCAATTTCATCGACCATGTGCAGATCGATGTGCCGGAGACGCTGGGGCTCGGCAAGCGGGCCGCTTTCTATGAAGCGACCGGCGCCTATCGCGACATGGTGGTGACGCACCTGTTCCAGATACTGGGTTTCATGGCGATGGAGCCGCCGACCTCGCTGGAGCCGAAGCCGATCAGCGAAGAGAAGAACAAGGTCTTTCGCAGCATGCGGGTGATCGACCCCAAGGATGTCGTGCGCGGGCAATATAACGGGTACCGGTCGGAGGAGGGGGTGGACCCCGAGTCGGACACCGAAACCTTCATCGCGCTCAAATGCCAGATCGACAACTGGCGCTGGGCCGGCGTTCCGTTCTTTTTGCGCACCGGAAAGCGGCTGGCCGAGGGGCAGCGCATCATCTCGATCGCCTTCCGCGAGCCGCCGAAAAGCATGTTCCCCGTCGGCTCCGGCGTCGGCGCCCAGGGTCCAGATCACCTGACCTTCGACCTGGCGGATGCGTCGAAGATGTCGCTGTCATTTTACGGCAAGCGGCCGGGGCCCGGCATGCGGCTGGACAAGGCGAGTCTGCAGTTCGCCATGCGCGACACCGGTCTGGTCGGCGAGGTGCTGGAGGCGTACGAGCGCCTGATCCTCGACGCAATGCGCGGCGACCACACGCTGTTCACGACGGCGGAGGGCATCGAGCGGCTGTGGGAGGTGTCGATCCCGCTTTTGGAGAACCCGCCGCCGGTTCGCCTCTATCCACCGGGCTCCTGGGGGCCTAAGTCCATTCACCAGCTTGTCGCGCCGCACGCATGGCGGCTGCCGTTCGAACGCGCCTGGCGCGATCCGAACGACATGGGGGAATGACCCGGGCTGTGATAGGATTCGGCCCGGGTAGGGAGTTGTTAAGTGTCGGATCAGGACACGCATAGTAAATCGATCGCTCTTCTGGGCATTCCATTCGATCTGGGGGCCGGGCAACGGGGGTCGGTCATGGGACCGACCGCGCTTAGGCTGGCCGGCATCGCCGAGGGCCTGCGCGACCTGGGTTATAACGTGACCGATCATGGCGATTTGTTCGCGCCCGCGCAGGCGGCGCGGGATTTTGCCAACCCGCTCGGCAAGTGCAACAGCCCGGCCGAGGTCGCCGCCTGGATGCGCGCCATTCACGATGCCGCCTATGGGCTGCTGCGCGCCCAAACCAGGCCGATTTTCCTTGGCGGCGACCATACGATCGCGATGGGTACGCTCAGCGCCGTCGCGCGGCATTGCGCCGACGTCGGCAAGGAACTCGCGGTGCTGTGGATCGACGCCCATGGCGACTTCAACACGCCGCTGACATCGCCGACCGGCAACATGCATGGCATGCCGGCGGCGTTTTTGTGCGGCGACGAATCCTTGAGCGGCATCCTGGGCGACCGGCCGTTCGTGCCGCTCGATCCGAAAAACCTCTTCCTGTTCGGCCTGCGCTCGATCGACCCGGTGGAACGCAAGGCGCTCCGCGATGGCGGCATCGCCTGTTCGGACATGGGGCAGATCGACGATGTGGGCATCTCCGCCCTGATCCGCCCGTTCCTGGAGCGGCTGGCCGATCGTAACGTCCACCTGCATGTCAGCCTGGATGCCGACGCGATCGATCCTTCCGTGATTCCCGGGACCGGAACCCCTGTGCCGGGCGGCCTTACCTATCGCGAGACCCATCTGATCATGGAATTGCTCCACCGCTCCGGTCTGGTCGGGTCGGCCGATCTGGTGGAACTGAACCCCTTCCTCGACGATCGCGGCCGCAGCGCCTTCGTGCTGGCCGAACTGGCCGCCAGCCTGTTCGGCAGAACCGTGCTGGGCGATCCGCTGTGAGGCGGGTAATGGTACCGGCCGCAACACCTGAACGATGCCCATGCAAAACGTGAATTTCGCCCCGCGCCCAGCCAGCAAGCCGTGCGCTGCTATTCTCGATCACTGGCAGGCGTTGCGCGGCGACCGCCTGCGCCCACGCCGGTCTGAGATCGACCCCGCGGCGCTGGTCCACTTCCTGCCGAATATCGGAATATTCGAGGTCATGTCGCCCGACGTCACGCTTTGCCGGTTGGCGGGAACGGCGTTTCAGCGCAGCCTCGGATTCGAATTGACCGGCCGGAATGTCGCCGAACTCTATGGACCGACGCTGTTCCGTACCGCCGGTTACCGCTTCCATATGATGGCGATGCAGCCCTGCGCCGTCATGTTCGATCTGGTTTTGCGGTTCGCCAGCGGTGCGGAAAACCCGCATGAGATCATGCTGTTGCCCCTGGAGCCGGAACAGCCGGAGGGATCGACGCCGCTTCTGATCGGCGCGGCCCCGATCCGTGCGGTGGAATGGGAAAACACCGCGGTCCTGCCGCAACTCGATCCGTCGCCCAATTTCCGCTTCATCGATATCGGCGCTGGAATCCCGGCATCGCTTTTCCCGCCGGACGATTTCGGCAAGCCAAAGGCTGACGGCTGACGGAACGAAACCGGCCCGCCACTGATTTCCTGCATTGCAGCGCGCTTATTTCGGCGCCGCCGACATTTCAGAAATCCGGGTGGCAGATGACTTCAGCAACAGTGAGCGTGAAGATTAAGGACTCCGAGGCGGCCCAAGATAGGGTCCGCAACGCCAACCAGGCCGCGCGGCAGGCAGCGGACAAAGAGAATCGCCCCACGTTTTCCGCCGGCTTCTCCAAGTTTTCCAACAAGGTCGCTCACGCGACCGGAAAGCCGGTTACCTTCGCGGTCGCAACATTGGTGATCCTGGTGTGGGCCATCACCGGACCGATCTTTCACTATTCCGATACCTGGCAGTTGATCATCAATACCGGCACGACGATCGTGACCTTCCTGATGGTGTTTCTGATCCAGAACACGCAAAACCGGGACGGGGCCGCCCTACAAGCGAAGCTCGACGAATTGATCCGCGCCCATCAGGATGCACGCGACGTCTATATGGGTATCGAAAAACTCGACGAGGGGAAGGTCGAGCGGATGCGGGAGGACTGCGAAAAGACTGTTCGGCGGGAAGCCGCCCAGATCAAACGCCGGGTGGTGAAGGCAGTCTGATCGCGGATCAGTTGCTCGCGGGTTTCCGGTCGTCGCCTGCCGCCTCGACATCGATTCGCCCGTGGGTGTCCTTGATTGCATCCAGGACGGCGGCAGGATCGGCTGGGACCGACAACTTGGTTGCCTCCACGTCCTCCCGGTCGCCGATCATCGGATTGTCGTGGCGTGCCTCCTCGATCAATTGAATGATCTTCGCGTTTTTCTGGTCGGCCAGGATCGCCAACTGCAACGTCAATTGTTCCCGATGCTCGCCGATTTCCTTTTCCCGCTGGGCGGTGATCAGGATCAGCACGGTGATATAGAGGGCCAGCCCGGTGCCGATGTCTTGCAGGATGGGAAATGGCGGCGGGTCGAAGGCCCGGTTATCCGAGTTCAAATAAAGATTGGCGGCGACCCAGGCGGCAATGGCCGCCGTAAGCCCGACAATAAAGCTCGGACGCGCTACCCATCGAACCGAACGTTCGATGAAATGCTCAGCCGGCGTCGCCTGACGCGAATGACGTGCGTGGACATCCTCGATCGCGTCGATTGTCTGCTGGATATGCTCAGGGACGCCGATGCCGGCTGTCTTGTTCGATTCCGCCATGGTGCCTTAACCACGGAATAACCGAAAAGTTCAGCCGTCTAGGCGGCGTTGCGCGCTTCGATTGCGAATTCGGCGCGATACCGGTCGAAGCAGCGCGCGCCCGCACGCAGCCGCAGCAGAGCGCCCTCGGCGATCGCAGCCGCAAGAGCAGGATCGGCGGCGACAAGCGGCTGGATCACTTCCCGGTTCCATGCCGCCGAGTGGCGTATGTCCAAGGTGGCATGAAGTTCGAAATAGAGCCGCGCTTTGCCGTTGACGCCCAGACGCCGAAGGCCATGCGCGACATAGACGGCCCGCCCCGGCGCCGTCTGCTCGATAACCCCCAGCGCGCCAATCGACTGATAGGCATAGCGACGGTTGGCAGCCAAGCCGGCCATCAGGTTGCCCAAGGCCAAGGCCTCCCATACCGTGCTTTCGGGAACGGGCGCGACCGACAAGGCGTCTGCCAGCCGCCGCAGCATGGGGCCGTGCATGCCCGCCGCGTTGCCACGGCCCATCTCATCCCAATAGTTGCTGGCCATCTCCAGCTTTACACGATCCGGCATCTTGAGTTGGGTCAGCGCGGTCAGGTCTTCGAACCCGGCCTCGCCGGCCACTTCCTGGCTCAGGAACCATCGCATCTGGTCATAGGTCGCGTGTTCCGCCAACCAAGGGAACAGTGGGTCGCCTTGGCCGGGACCGGTCTCGATCAAATTCATGAACCAGCTGACAAACCGTTTCGCGTCGGTTGGGATTCCCGTCAGTTGCCGTTCGATTGCGCTGCGCTCGCGTTCGATGAAGTCTCCTTCGACCATCTCCATTCGCGCCTTTTCGTGCAGGTCAGCCCGCCAGTTGGCGTTTGCAACTGCCGGGGACAGGCGGGTTCGGTTGAAGTCCGAAAGCTGCGTATGAAGTACGTGATCGCGATCGGCCGGCGGTTTTCGATAAGCGATGGAGAGCATCAAATCCTCGATCGGGTAATCACAATTTTCACGGCAGCTATACGTTCAACATTTCGATAGGCTGGTTGATCGAGTTCTTCTCCGAACACATCCGGATCGATTTCGTCGTAGTGAAGACTGCAACGGCTAGGTGAGACTATTTGTTCTGCGGCAGCGCGAAATAGGTCTGCTCCGTCCACAATCGCCACCCCGGTGTAAAGAAACATTACGCCGCCCGGGGTCAGGCGCCGGATGCCTTCACGAACGATGCGCAAGCTCAACTCCATGCCCAAGGCACCGCCGCCGTCGCGATAGGCGCGATGGCGGGCGTCAGCGATGTAGGGTGGATTGGCTAAAATGAGATCGAAATTTCCATCCAGCGCAGCGAACAGGTCGCTCTGGGCGAACGATGCCCTCTGCCCAAGATAGGCTGCGTTGGCGGTGGCGAGTTCAAGCGCGGCCGGATTTATGTCCGTTAGCCAGAGCTCCGCGATATCGAAGCGGCCGGCCAGCTCCAATCCACCTGCGCCGCTGCCGCAACCGAGATCGACGGCGCGGCGATAAGATGCGGTGGGCAGCGACGCTGCCGCGGCGCGGATGAATCGATAGGTGTCGGGGCCAAAAAAAACCGCATCCGGCGCGACGGTCGGAAAAGCAGAGTGCAGGTAATGCCCGCGATCGGCGGTGGCGATGCGTAACCGGCTTTTCCACAAACCGCCCGCCTGTTCCAGGGCATCGGCCTGTTGCAGCAGATCGAAAATCGCTTCGCCGGTGACGGTCGCATCGAACGGGCGGTTCCATCCGAATACATCGCGCAGGTCCGTGGCAGGCTTGCCTTCGGCGCGCGCATTGACGCGTCGGTGCGTCTCCGGCGTAGGCGGAACGAATGCGTATCCGGTTTCGGCCACCATCCGCAGAAGTTCGCGAAGAGCCTGCTCTTTCGTTTGATCGCCCATGGCCTGAACAAGCCTGCGACCTTGGGGTTGTTCCGGCAGGCGCCGCTTGAACTTATACGGCTGGTGCGGGGGTGAGGCAGATGCGGTTTCTGGGAATTGGCGATTCGTGTGATTTGGGATCTCTCTATCGCCGCCTGATCGACGACGGACACGAGGTCAAGGTGCATGTCGGCAGCCCGCTCTGCCAG
Organism: Alphaproteobacteria bacterium; assembly: GCA_965276835.1. Classification (GTDB taxonomy): domain Bacteria; phylum Pseudomonadota; class Alphaproteobacteria; order BOG-932; family Roseiterribacteraceae; genus BOG-932. The sequence continues at coordinate 2,273,277 of OZ255631.1, read as the reverse complement.
GGCACGCTCGCTGGAATCGTCCCCAAAACCGAGGAGTGGGCTGATGAGCTGGATTGGATCTCCACTGCCGGGGATGACGGCATCGTATTGTTCGAGAATGTCGCCGGCGGGCGGGGCGTGCTGCAGGACGAACTGCGGCGCAAAGGTTTCAACGTCGTCGGCGGCAGCGCCTATGGCGACCGCTTGGAAAATGACCGGGCCTATGCGCAGCAGGTTCTGGCCGGCCTCGGGCTGAACATCGCTCGGATACACGAGTTCGCGGATCCGCAAGCGGCGCTGGCGTTCCTGAAAACAAATCCCGCGCGTTATGTCCTTAAATTCAACGGCCCGGGCTTTGCCTCGTCCGACAATTATGTCGGCCGTCTGGACGACGCGGGAGATGTCGCGGCGGTGCTTATCGGCAAGCGCGACCGCCTGACGCCGGGATCGAGTTTTATCCTGATGGATCACATCAGCGGCGTCGAAATGGGCGTCGGAGCCTATTTCAACGGGGAGCGCTTCCTGACGCCGGCCTGCCTCGACTGGGAGCATAAGAATTTCTTCCCCGGCGGCATGGGCGAACTGACCGGTGAGATGGGGACGGTCGCGACCTATAAACGGACCGAAAGGTTCTTCGACATGACACTGGGCCGCATGGCGCCGTTGCTGAAGGCGAACGGTTATCTTGGCTATATCAACCTCAACACCATAGTGAACGAAGGCGGCATCTGGCCTTTGGAGTTCACTTGCCGGTTCGGATATCCGGGCTTTGCCGTGTTGGAACCGCTGCAGGCTACCGGTTGGGCCGATCTGTTCGGCGGGATGGTCAAGCGAACATTGACGGACTTCGCGGTTCGCCCGGGCTTTTCCGTCGGCATCGTGCTGACCACGCCGCCTTTTCCTTATACCCGCGAGGATGTCGACGAAGCGGTCGGGTTGCCGGTCATCCTGACCGGCAAGAGCGCCGAGGATGACGCCGTCAATCTGCATTACGGCGAAGTCGGCCTTTCAAACGGCCAGTTGGTCACAAGCGGCAAGTATGGCTGGACGATGGTGGTAACCGGCATTGGCGATACGATCGAGGCTGCCCAAACGAGCGCCTATGCGCGGTCGGCCAAGGTTTTTGTGCCCAATCTGCGGTACCGGCGCGACATTGGCGACATGCTGGCGGCGCGTGATTTCGCCCGTGTCGAAGCGCTGGGCTTGCTGTCGCCCTAGATGCCGTGCGTCGGCTGGAACAGGACAGTCAAAATCGTGTTGTCGATAAACACGAAACGCAGTTCAACTTCCGGTGTATTGATGGACGACCAAGTTCTGAGCGCTGACACTTTCTCCGATATTGAGAGAGATCAGCAGGAATACGCGGTTAAATATGCAAATCACTGGATTGGCTTGCATGATTTCGGCGACAAGGGGCGCGGTGTCGTCGCGCTCTGCGATATTCCGATGGGGACCCTGATCGAGCGTTGCCCCGTATTGATCATACCCGGCAAAGATCGCGCCCTGACTGACCGGACCGTCGTGTTTACTTACGTTTATATGTGGGAGCACGGGACGACCGAACAGGATCTTTATAACGGTACGGGCCGTGCCGCCGTCGCGCTGGGGCTTAGCAGCCTGCTCAACCATTCCTACACGCCGAACGCGACATTCATTCGCCGGATCGATGACATGGAGCTTGAATTGAAGGCCGACCGCGACATCGCGGCGGGCGATGAGATTACCATCGACTACCAGATGAAGCTTTGGTTCGACCCGGCTTAGACCGTCACGCGGCCTGCGGTTTCCGGGTTCGATGCACCGCGACCGCGACCGCCCCCGCCGCCAGCAGCGCCGACACGGCGAAGAAGGCCCCGTGGATGCCGAGCGGGCCGGCCAGCGGGGTGACGACGAACGGGTTCATGAATTCGCCGAAGAACTGGGTCGTGTAGAGCAGGCCGATGGCGCGGCCGCGCGCAGCGACCGGGGCACGTTCGATCAACACGGCGGCGAAGAACGGGTTGGCCATGCCGCCGCCCGCGCCGTTGAAGGCCGCGCCGATGGCCATCAGCACCGGGTTCACGGTCATCGGCATGATGAAATTCCCCGCCGCCATCAGTCCGATGAAGAACAGCATCGATCCCCGTCCGCCCAGGTGCGGCCGCAGGAAAGCGAAGCAACCGGCGCCCAGGATGCTGCCGAACGAGGCGGTGGCGATGACCCAGGATTGGGTCACCGGATCGTCGATCCGGTTGGCGCCCAGCAGGAACGACAGCTGCACGCCGGTCATGAACACGGCGACATAGATCGGGATCATCCCGGCGTAAAGCGGCCACAGCTTCCAGATCGACGGAGCCTGCGTCTTCTCCGCTTTGGCGACGGGGCCCTGACGCGCCGGCAGCACGAACAGCGCCATGACCAGCGGTACGACGGCCAGTGCGTAAAGGATAAACGGCGCGTGCCAGCCGCCGCCGACCTTGGCGATCCAGCCGGCCATCAGGGCGGACAGGAATCCGCCCAGCGCCCCGAACGCGCTCCACAGGCCCAGCGCGGTGATGCGGGTTTTCCCCTCGAAACGGTTGCCGATCAGCGCGGTGGTCGAGGTGGCGATGCCGGCGCCCGAAAAACCGACCAGCAGCCGGGTCGAGAGCATACTGAAACTATCATGGACAATCATGCCGGATGCACCGGCGGCGGCGTACAGGCCGAATGAGGCGAACAGCAGCATGCGCGCGCTGAATCGTTCGACGATCAAGCCCGCCAGCGGCCCGCCCAGGATGATGCCGATATCTGGGATCGTCATGGTCAACTGGCCGATCCAATAGCCGTTCTTCTCGCCGCCCAGATCGTCGGCCATGTTCGACAGGATCGGGGCGATGGCGGTGAAGATCAGCGCCATCCACCAGCCGCCGCTGACCATGACCGCCATGGCCAGGTAATCGCGCGTCGTCAGCTTGCGCGGCGGCACCGCCTCCGCCTCGGAGGGCATATCGATAAGCGCGATCGAATCCATGAAATTTCCATCCCCGGCGCGTCGCGTTGATTCTGGTTCGCGCCTTACCGCAAGCTATAAAGGCGACGGCAAATCGCGCAAAATCATTTTCTTGATCGACGGTATGCAGGCCAAAGAAAAAGCGGCGCCCCCGAAGGAGCGCCGCTCTCTTTTGACTATGCGCGCGGCTTACGAAGTCGCACCGCCCGAATAAACGATCTGGACGCGCCGGTTCTGGGGTTCGCGCACGCCGTCGCCGGTCGGAACCAGCAGGTCGCGCTTGCCCTTGGCCACGATCTCGATCTCCGACGACGCGATGCCGTCCTTCTCGAGTTGCGCGGCAACCGATTCCGCACGGCGGCGGGACAGGCGCATATTGTAGGCGTCCGAGCCGACGGTGTCGGTGTGACCGGTGACCGTCAGCTGCGTGACCTTTGCCGGACCGGCATTCTTCGCGGCCGTATCGACGATCGAAACAGCCTGAGGCGTCAGGTCAGACTTGTTGAAGTCGAAGAACACCAGATAGCTGCGCGGTGCGGGCGCCGGCGCCTGAACCGGCGGCGGCACATAGGCTGCCGGCGTTTCCGGCTCATCGGACGGGCCGCCGAAGGTATAGCGCAGTCGAAAGCCCCACATCCGCGGCTCGTTGAAGACCGCCGACACATAGCCGGAGGCGTCGAAGATGCCATAATTGCCCAGTTTCACCAGATTGTCCGTGACATTGGTCATGAAGAACGTCGCGTCGATAGGCTGGCCGGCGACGTTGTCGAGTTCGAGGCTAAGATCCAGCAAGCCATAGCCTGGTTCGTTGCCGTAAGGCTCGTAGCCGGAGGTTGTGTATTGGATGCGCCCGGTATGGGTGTAGTTCGCGATCAGACTGGCCTTGCCGACGGTTTCGGGAACGAACGGCAGCCGATAGCGTCCCGAGACGCTGAACTTGTTTCGCGGCACGAACGGGTAGGGCAGGTCGCTGAGATCGCCCAATGTCGGCACCACGAAGGTCAGGTACTTCGCGTCGGTGTAGGTCCAGTCGGCGGTCAGCTCCAGACCCTCCACGGGCACGACGGTCCCTTCGAATTCGATGCCTTGAATTTCCGCGGTGCCGTTGGCGATCAGCGTAGTGTTCTGCGGACGGGCCGGGGGCGCCGCCAGCTGGACCAGAACGCCGACCGCGCGCTGCGCGTTGCGGTAATCGTCATGGAAGGCATCGAGGTTGGTGCGCAGTTTCACACCGTCGATGTTCCAGTCGGCCTTGATGCCGATTTCCACGTCGGTGACGTACTCGGATTCATATTTGATCGGGAAGGGCGGGCTGCCCGCGCCGTTGAAACCGCCCGATTTGAAACCGCGGCTGCCTTTGGCATAGATCAGGGTCGTCGGATCGATCTGATAATCCAGCCCGACAGTCCAGGTCGGCGCCTGGAACATATGGCTCTGGTCGATACACGGGTCGCAGGGAATAGTCAGGCCGAAGCTTGGCAGTACCACCGTCTGAAAGTTTGAGTTCGACGTGTAGTCCCAGGTATAGCGGACACCAGCGGTGAATTTCAGCCCGTCGAGCATGTCGGCGATCCCGCCGAGATTATAGGTCCCTTGCAGGAACAACGCCTCGGTCCGCTCGGTGATGCCTTCCGGGCCGAGCGCGTTTTGCCCGTCCGCATTGGCGATGACATTCAGCGGGACATTGTCGGTGGAGCCGGGCGGCGCGACATTGGTCGAGCTGCCGATTTCGGCCTGGGTAAATCCGGCGGGATGCAGGAATTCCCAAAACGCGCCGGCGATCCACGTCAAATTGTCGTTGAGCGATTTGCCCTGGAACTGCAATTCGTCGCTGAACTGCTCGTTGCTGAGATTCCAGCCGTTCGGCGTGATGAAGTCGAGACTTCTTAAGACAGATCCATCGATGTCATAGCGCAGCAGATTCCGAAGCTGCCGATAGCCGAACGTGTTCTTGATCGTAATGTCGTCGGACAGGTTGTAGGTCGCGATGTCGGTCAGGCCGTAGCTATAGGTTTTATCCAATCCGCCGGGTTCGCCGGGGGTGGTGGCGACCGCCCGGTCGCCGAGCTTCTTTTGCAGGGCCAGCGCCGCCGATCCCACGCCGGGGCCGAAATTGTCCGTCAGCGGCGAATTCGGCAGCGTGTTCACATCCTGCAGGATGATGCCGGTGCCGTTGGTGTGCGAGTACAGCGAATCATAGACCAGGTAGTTCTCGAAATCGTCGGTCGGGCGCCATGTCAGGCCGACCCGGAACGACCAATAGCTGCGATTGTCCAAATCCTGGCCGGTGGTCACGTTATGCGTGAAGCCGTCGCGCTCGTCGATGTCGGTCGCGACGCGCAGCATCAGCTTGTCGTTGACGATCGGAATGTTCAGCGCGCCTTCGAACTCGTGCCAGTTATAGCTGCCGAGGGTGATCTGTGCGTAGCCCTCATAGTTGTTGGTCGGACGTTTGGGGTCGAACAAGACCGCGCCGCCTGTCGTGTTGCGGCCGAACAGCGTTCCCTGCGGTCCGCGCAGAACCTGCAGATTGTCGAGGTCGAAATAGATGCCGGGTCCGGCGCCATAGAACGGCACGTCGGCGAAATAGGTCACGACGCCGGGCGAACCACCCTGGCCGCCGTTCGGGCCCTGGCCGCGCAGATAGAATATCTGTTCGTCGCGGCTTTGCTGGCTGCTGAGCAGCGATGGGACGACATGGGCAAGATCCGATGCGCTCTGGATCGCTTTTTCCTGAAGGTCTTTCGGTGTGAATGCGGTCACCGCGACCGGAACCGTCTGCAGTCTCTCTTCCTTGCGGCGGGCCGTGACGATGATTTCTTCCAGCCCGGTCCCCGCGGACGGTGTGTCCTGGGCCAGTACGCGCGCGGTCGGAACGATGGAGATCACACTGACCGAACAGGCGAGCGCCAATGCAATGCGCAGCGACATCTTGTTTCCTCCCTTTCATTAACCAGCCGGTGATCCGGCTTCGTACCCTTCGCGGGTATCGTCGATAATTTAAGAGGCAGGCCGGCGCCGTGATACCGGCCGCGTATCATATTTCGATACTGAGACTGGTCGAATTACATTACTTGTCGCAAAGATCGCCTATCGCCATGGCTCGTGCTCCGGTAACGGCTCGAATTGGAAGCTCAATGCCGAGGCGGCGACCAGTGTCGTGTACCACGCCTTGTCCCCGCTTTGTTGCAGGCGGTCCGCCTCGCCCAGGGCGCGAACGTTCCGGCGGAACTCGACGAACATGTTCTGCAGTTGGGCGAACGAATTCTTCGACAGCCGCACATGTTCGGATTCCCAAAGCGATTCAGGATCGTTGAAATCCATGCCGTCGAAGAATTTCTTGACGTACAGATTGAACATCCTGCGTACCGGACCGTCGCGGCGCCATTCGATCTCGCGCTTGGTCAACAGCCGCACGATATTGCCGGGCAGAAGATCGATGAGCCGCAGCCGGTCCAGGCGAACCAGATATCCGATGAGAACAGCCTCGTCGATTCCGCATTCCCGCATCAATTCTTCCGCCGACCAGCCGCCGAGCAGCAGTGAAAAGATAAAGGCCGATTGCCCCTGCGTCAGCGCATGCTCCTGTTCCGCTGTCAGTCGACGCTGGCGCGGGTCGGTATCGCGTGTCGCCAGCTCCATCAGGTCGGGCAGGGTGATGTCGGCCAGTTCGCATAAGGCCTCGACCGTCTTCAGTGTCATGTTCTGGTTTGAGAACCAGCGCTTCACGGTCACCTCGCTGACCTTCATCGACGCGGCGACAGCGCGATAGGTCAGGCCCCTGGCGCGAAACAGGCGCTTCAGCGTGTCGATCAGAAGGCTCACATGGTTGTTTTGGCGTTGCCTACCGTCCGGTTTGTGCGGCCTGCTCGCCATCTCACGCAGCCTCGTCTGTCTGCATCGGCTTCCTGCCCAGGATCATATCGGACGCCTTTTCCGCGATCATGATCGTGCCGGCGTTGGTGTTGCCGCTGACCACCTGCGGCATCACCGAGGCATCGACGACGCGCAGGCCCTGGAGCCCATGGACACGCAACTGGTCGTCGACCACCGCCAGCGAATCGTTGCCCATCTTGCAGCTGCCGACGCCGTGCATGTCGGTCTGGGCGGTTTCGCGGATATAAGCGTCGATCTCGTCGTCGGTCGTTATCGCCGCGCCCGGAAATATCTCGCGTCCGCGATACGGCTTGTAGGCGGCCTGATCGAATATCTCGCGCGCGACTTTCACTGCCGCCCGCACCCGCAGGCGGTCGATTTCGGCCGACAGGTAACGCGCATCAATCTCCGGCTGGTCGTCGGGGTTGGCCGAGCGCAGGCGGACGGTGCCCCGGCTGTCCGGCCGGGCCAGCGCCATCCGGTTCATCGCCCCGTGCTCCGGCACCACGCCGCCGCCATTGCCGTCGACCATCAGCGCGACCAGTTGGCACTTGATATCGGGGAAATCGCTTCCGGGAACGCCGGAATTGAACACGCCGACCGCCTCGACCGGTTCCAGCCCCAGCGGGCCGCCCCGGTTCAGCAGATAGGCGCCGACCGCGCGCGCCGATCCGACTGCGCCGATATAGCGAAAATCGGACACCGGCAGAGGGCAGGCGGTCTGGATCGAGAAGCCCAGATGATCGTGAAAATTCTGGCCGACGCCTTTCAGGTCAATCACCGTGCTCAGCCCGTGGGACTTCAGATGGTCGCCGTCGCCGACGCCGGACAGCATCAGCAGTTGCGGCGAGTTGAAGACGCCGCCCGACAGGATGATCTCGCCGCCCTCGACTTTTTCCAGTCGTCCCTCGCGGGCATATTCGACGCTGACGGCGCGGGTGCCGTCGAACAACACGCGCCGCCCGGCCGCCCTGGTGACGACGGTCAGGTTAGGCCGGCCGCGCGCCGCCTTCAGATAAGTCGCCGCCGTACTCATGCGCCGTCCGTTGACGACCGTGATGTCGGTCGGCCCGAAGCCTTCGCGCAATGCGCCGTTAATATCGTCGTTATAGGGGTATCCGGCCTCGGTCGCCGCTTCGATCCAGGCGCGGGCGATCGGGTTGCGCACCTTTGAGCGGGAAACCCGCAACGGCCCCTCGCCGCCGTGATAGGCATCGCCGCCCAACTCGTGCGCCTCGGCGCGTTTGAAATAGGGCAGCACGTCGGCATAGGACCAGCCAACATTGCCGCGCTGCGCCCAGCCGTCATAGTCGGTCCGTGCGCCCCTGCAATAGATCATCCCGTTGATCGAGCTTGACCCGCCCAGCACCTTACCCCGGGCATCGCGCAATACCCGGTTGTTCAGGTATTTCTGCGGCGCGGTTTCATAGACCCAGGCATACATGCCGCGCTGAAGCATGGGGAACATGCCGCCGGGCAGATGGATCAGCGGATTTCGGTCTGCACCCCCGGCCTCGAGCAGCAAGACCTTCGCACCCGGATCGGCCGACAGGCGGTTGGCCAGCGTACAACCGGCCGAGCCGGCGCCCACGATGATATAGTCGTACATGATGAACCTGCGTTTCCCCCGTCCCGGTCTTGTTTATGACGATTGACCGAATTTCGTATCTTCAGATGATACGCCCGCGATGAAGCTCCCCAGCGATAACAGACTATTTTAAGTTCGTATCCTGCAAATCTGCTGCGTGTCCTGCGTGGGAAGTTTTCCGGCTGAAATCGTGCGCTCTTGCACCGGAAATCTAGAAAAATCCCCTTGGCTTTCAATCGCAAGACACTGTCTAGGTACTGGATGTTTACCTGCTTAGGGGATATTCTTTACAAAATGAAATGTCCGGTTCTGGGGAGGAACCAACATGATGGGAATGGCGGGGACCGTCTTCGGGCGGAGATACATAGCGGCGGGGGCGGGTGCGTTGACGCTGCTGGCTGCCCTGACGCTGCAGGCGCCGTCGGCGATGGCCGGTCAGACCAAGGGCTTCGTCGTGTCCTGGTTCAACATCGCCGAATACGCCGATCCGCAGGGCCGCGACTGCCCGCATGGGGTCAATGACGGGCCGGAAATCTATTACCGCCGCGAGTTGAAGCAGGCTGGCCTACCGCAGGCGCAGATCGACAAATATATCAACGAGTTCCTCGACCTTTCGAAGTTCGCGACTACGATCCCGGTGGCGCAGATGCGCGGCAGGCGGGACGGCAAACCCGTGGACGTCTATGCCGATCCCACCTCGATGCCCGATCCGCACCTCAAGCTGGTCGAAGGGCCGATGGGCTATGGCTTCAATCTGGACGGGCAGGTGAAGAAAGCCGATTTCACCGACCCCGAAACGGGGGAGAAGGGCGTCGACAACCAGCTTTATCGCGTTGTCGGCTGCATCAACGAGCTGAAGACCCATACGCTGACCGACAGGCCGCCGCTTCAGCTCAATTACTGGAACGTCATCTATGAACAGATGCCGGCCTGGCTGGTTGAGATCGGCAACATCACCGATCCGCAGAACAGCCCCGACGTGACGGTCACGATCACCCGCGCGTTCGAGGCGCCGACCAAGGACAGCGGTGGCAATGTCGAAACCAACCTGACCTTCACGTCCGACCCCAATCCGCGCTGGCACAATGTCGTCCACGGGCAGATCAAGGACGGTGTTCTGACGACAGACAAGTTCGACATGAACATGTTGGGCGACCCGTTCTGGATCCAGGAATTCCATTTCAAGGAGGCGCGGATTCGCGCCAAGATCGACGACAAGGGCAATCTGCGCGGCTTCGTCGGCGGCTATCACGCCTGGTTCCCGTTTTATTGGCAGTACGGTTCCGAAGGCTGGGGCGTGGATGCCACCAACAATGTCGACCTGCCGGGATTCTACTACGCGCTGAAGAACGCGGCCGACGCAGATCCCGATCCCAAGACGGGCCAGAACGGGATGATTTCCTCGGCCTGGCTGATGGAGGCGGTGCCCGCCTTTATCACGCATACGCGCGACCAACAGGCAAATCTCAGCCCGGCGATAGAAGGCGGCAAAGGTGGCAAGTAAGGGTAAGTTACTTCTGGCCGGCATCGCCGTTGTCGCGGTGGCCGCGGTTGCGGTGGTTTTCGTGCCGGGTCTGCCGGGCGGCGGGGCCAAAGCGCCCGAGGGCATCGCGGCGACGGCGGGCGGCCCGACAGTTCTGCGAAGGCTAACTCAAGCGCAATATCAGCATGTTATCACCGATATCTTCGGTAACGACATTAAGATCGGCGGCCGGTTCGAGCCCGATATGCGTGAAGGCGGCCTGATCGAGGTCGGCGCCGGCAAGGTCAGCGTGCCTGCTTCAGGCCTCGAGCAATACGGCAAGATGGCGCGCAGCATCTCGGCCCAGGTCTTCGACAAGGCCCACCGCGACAGCATGGTCGACTGCAAGCCGGCCTCGACCACGGCGCCTGACGACGCCTGCGCCGGACGGTTCCTCGGACAGGTCGGCCGGCTGCTCTATCGCCGGCCGCTGACCGACGACGAATTGAAGGCGTTGGTCGAAGCCGCGAACGCAGCGACCAAGACGGTCGGCAATTTCTATACCGGCCTCGAAATCACGCTCACCAGCATGCTGCAGGCGCCGCAGTTCCTGTTCACCTGGGAAGCCGCCGGGAAAGGCAATAAGCTCGACGGCTATTCGAAGGCTTCGCGCCTCAGCTTCTTCCTGTGGGACACTGCGCCGGACGACGATCTGTTGACGGCTGCCGCCAAAGGCGATCTCGACACCAAGGAAGGCCTTTCGAAACAAGTCGATAGGCTGCTGTCCTCACCTCGGGTCGAGGCGGGCGTCAGGGCTTATTTCGCCGACATGTTCGCTTTCGACGGCTTCGACAACCTAGCGAAAGACCCGTCGATCTATCCCAAATACTCCTTCGGTCTGGCGACCGATGCGCAGGAACAGACGCTGCGTACGATCACCAACCTGCTGCTGACCCATGACGGGGACTATCGCGACGTGTTCACCACGCGCGATACGTTCATGACGCGCTCTTTGGGTGCGGTCTATGACATTCCCGTGTCCAAGGATGCGCCCGGCGCGACGCCCGACGGCTGGCAGCCTTACAGCTTTCCGGCGGACGATCCGCGCGCCGGCATCCTGACGCAGATTTCCTATCTGTCGCTGCATTCACATCCGGGCCGCACTTCGCCGACGTTGCGCGGCAAGGCGCTTCGGGAAACCGTGCTGTGCCAGAAGGTGCCGGACCCGCCGGGCAACGTGAATTTCAACCTGGTGCAGGATACCAAGAATCCGCTCTACAAAACCGTCCGGCAACGGCTCGAGGCGCACCGCACACAGGCGACCTGTGCCGGCTGCCACAAGCTGATGGACCCGATCGGCCTGTCGCTGGAGAATTTCGACTCCATCGGCACCTATCGCGCCGGCGAGAACGGCTCGGCGATCGACGCGTCGGGTGACATCGACGGGGTGAAGTTCACCGGGGCACAGGGGCTCGGCCAGGCGATCCACGATCATCCGGCGACGCCGGTCTGCCTGGTCAACCGCGTCTATGCCTACGCGGTCGGCCGTGCGCCGACCAAGAGCGAGTCCGAGTGGCTGCGCAACGACGTGATGAAGGATTTTACCGCCGACAAGTACCGGCTGCGCCCGCTGCTGCGTGAGATCGCAACCAGCAATGTTTTCTTCCGCGTCGTCGAACCGGCGCACGATACCAAACCGGTCAGACAGGCATCGGCTCAAGGAGTTGCACAATGAACATCGCACAACGTCTCGCCTCCCGGCGGAATTTCCTGCGCGGCATGCTGGGCGCGACGGCGATCAATGTCGCCCTGCCGTTCCTTGACTGCTTCCTGAATGCCAACGGCACAGCTTTGGCCGACGGTGCGCCGCTGCCGACCCGGTTCGGCACATTCTTCTGGGGCTGCGGCCTGACGCCGGGCCGGTGGGAGCCGAAGACGCTGGGCGCGGGTTACGAGATGCCGCCGGAACTGACGATGCTGGCGCCCTATAAGGACCAGCTGTCGATCTTCTCAGGTTTCAAGACCTTCCTGGACGGCAACGGCCTGGTGCCGCACGTGTCGGGCCAACGCGGCATCATGACGGGCACCACCGGCAAGGAGCCCGACCCCTCGGTGGATGTGCTGATCGCCGACGGTATCGGCGCCAACACGCGCTTCCGCTCGCTGGAAGTCTCGGCGATGGGTAATCCGAACAATACGATAAGCCGGCGCTCGAACAGCGTCATCAATGCGTCTGAGGGTTCGCCTGCCGCCCTATACGCCCGCCTGTTCGGGCCGGAGTTCCGCGACCCCAACGCCGCCGATTTCAAGCCCGATCCGCGTGTGATGGCGGAAAAGAGCGTTCTGTCGGCGATCAAGGAACCGCGCGACAGACTGGCCGGGCAACTCGGCGCCGCCGACAAGGCGCGGTTGGACGAATATTTCACCTCGCTGCGCCAGATCGAGCAGCAGATGGACATCGAGTTGCAAAAACCCGCGCCGCTGGCCGCCTGCACGACGGGCACGAAGCCGGAGGAAATCCCCACCGGGACCGAGGTCGCGATGGCGGCGGCCAACCATAAATTGTTCGCCCAGATCCTGGCGCATGCCATCGCCTGCGATCAGACGCGGGTGATGAACATCTCGTTCTCCGACGGCGCGTCGTCGCTGCGCAAGGGCGGTGAACCGACCACCCAGCATATCCATACGCACGAAGACCCGATCGACGACAAGCTTGGCTACCAGCCGGGCGCGGCCTGGTTCGAGGAGCAGGTGATGCTGTCCTTCGCGACCTTGCTCGAGACGCTCAAGGGCGTCCGCGAGGGCGATGGCACCTTGCTGGACCGCACGGTGGTCATGGCGCTCAGCGAGTGCGGCTATGCCAAGCAGCACACGCTGGAGAGCATTCCGATCTTCCTGGCCGGTGGCCAGGGCAGCGGCAAGATCAAGACCGGCCTCCATATCAAGGGCGACGGCGAGCCGGGCAGCCGCGTCGGTTTGACCGTGCAGCAGGCGATGGGCCTGTCGGTCAATGTCTGGGGCGTCGGCTCCATGCGCACCGCGCGTCCGCTGACCGAGTTGTTCGTGTGATGGCGTGCTCTTGTTCTTTCGCCTCCCCCTCAAGGGGGAAGGCGATTTTAAGATTGGCTGTTATCGCTTCTTTGCTTGGCGCTCCCGCTTTCGCTTCGGTGCCGGATTTCGCCGTGCTCGCGACGCCGCCGGGCGTGACGGTCGAACCGCCGGTCCATTCGGCCGCGATGCAGGCCGGCCTTCCGAACAGCAGCACAACCGGCTATTTCGCCGACGCCAACGGGATGACTTTGTATGTCTTCGCCGGCGATAGCACGCCGGACGCATCGGCCTGGCCGGCTTTGGCCGCGCCGGCCGACGCCAAGCCCGCCGGCGACTGGTCGGTGATCGCAAGTGCCGATGGAACCAGGCAGTGGGCCTATAAGGGCAAGGCCCTCTATCTCTCGGCCAAGGACAAGGCGCCGGGGGACACCAACGGCCGCGCCGCGGATAATGGGCAGTGGCAGTTGGCGGCCCTCCAGCAGGCGCCCGATGAAGTGCGGACCCCCGCGGCGGTGGCGCTGAAGCCGACTAACAACGCGTTGGGCGACGTGTTCGTCGATTATAAGGGCATGACGCTCTATACGTTCGATGGCGACGATGCCGGCAAATCCGCCTGCGCCAAGGATTGCGCGAAAATCTGGACACCTCTGAAGGCGGCGGAACTGGCCAAGCCGGTTGGCGACTGGACCGCGGTTCGCCGCGACGACGGAAGCCGCCAATGGGCCTATAAAAACCGGCCGCTCTACAGCTTTGCCGGGGACGGCAAGCCGGGCGACGCCAAGGGCATGGTTGCGGATGCGCGCTTTCATCCTGCCGCCGTCCGCCGTTATTTCACCCCGCCGGAAGTGACCGCGCGGATCAACGGCGGCACCGCCGTTCTGGCGACCGCCGAGGGCATGACGCTGTATGCCCGCGACAAGTTCCGCTTCAGCTTCGGCAGTTACAGCGTCAATGACGGGCCACCGCCTACTCCGGCGGTCGGCCGCGCGGTCGGCACCGCGGGCTGCGATGGTGACTGCACCCACAATTGGCAGCCGCTGGTTGCCGCGAAAGACGCGCGGCCCTCGGGCTATTGGTCGATCGCGCTCAGGTCCGACGGCACAAGGCAATGGGCCTATCAGGGCTATCCGGTCTACACCAACGCCCAGGACAAAAAGCCGGGTGATATGCTGGGCCGCGACATGTTCGACCTGACCGACGGCTCGCACGCGCTTTACTGGCGGGTGGTGACGCCGTAGGACCGATCCTGTATCCAGGAGCCACGAAATTGAGGGAGGCTCCGACGATGCGCGTTCTGATGCTGTTGGCCGGATTGTTGCTCTGGACAGCGCCGTTCGCGCGCGCTGCCGATGCCCCGGCGAAACCCGGCCATGTCTTCATCATCGTGCTGGAGAACGAGGGCTATCACATCACCTTCGGTGAGAATTCTCCCGCCAAATATTTGAAGTCTCTGGTGAAGCAGGGTGCGGTGCTGCCGAACTATTACGGCATCGGTCATTTCAGCTTGGACAACTATCTGGCGATGATCAGCGGCCAGGCGCCCAATCCGGTGACGCAAAGCGACTGCCCGAAATTCGCCGAGTTCGTCCAGACCGGTACCGGTGCCGACGGACAGGCGATCGGCCAGGGCTGTGTCTACCCGGCAGGTATTTTGACAATCGCCAACCAATTGGAGGCCAAGGGGCTGAGCTGGAAAGGCTATATGGAGGATATGGGAAACATCCCAGCCCGCGAAGCCGCCACCTGCGGGCATCCTGCGATCGGGGCCGAGGATATGACCCATAAGGCGGTCGTGGGAGACCAGTACGCCACGCGGCACGATCCGTTCGTCTATTTCCACGCCGTGCTCGACACGCCGTCCTGTGCGGCGCGGGTCGTATCCCTGCCGGCGTTGAAGGACGATCTGAAGTCGATCGACACGACGCCGAATTATGCGTTCATCACGCCGAATCTCTGCCATGACGGGCATGACGGCGGCGAGGACGGGCGCAAATGCGTCGACGGCCAGCCGGGCGGATTGGTGTCCGCCGATGCCTTCCTGGCTGAGATCGTGCCGCAAATCTTGGCATCGCCGGCTTATCTGCAGGACGGCCTTTTGATCGTCACCTTCGACGAAGCCGATATCGAGGCCAAGTTCGACAAGGCGACCAACAAGATGAAGCTGGAAGTCGGCGACGCGTCCGCCTGCTGCAACGAGCAGCCGGGACCGAACATCGTGCCCGGGTCGACCGTGTTCGGCAGTCTTCCCGATCAGGGCCCCGGGATCGCGGGCCCGGGTGGCGGGCGGATCGGCGCGGTTCTGGTCTCACGCTTTATTAAACCGGGCACCGTCTCCAAGACGCCCTATAACCACTATTCGCTGCTGCGCTCCGTCGAGGATATTTTTGGGCTGGATCATCTCGGCTATGCCGGGCAGAACGGGCTGGAGGCCTTCGGGTCGGATGTCTTCACGAACCGGTCTTCACGGTAACACTAGGACCTCCAATGAAACTTTTCGCATGCATGTCTTTGGGAGCCGCGCTCCTCGTTGCGACGTCCGTTGCGCCGTCACGCGCCGCCGATACGCAGGCGCTACAGCTTGCGCATCAGATTCTTGAGGCGACCCACTCATCGGCGATGGCTGATCAGATGCTGTCACAGATGATGGACGGAATGGCCGGCAGCTTGAACCAAGCCAATCCAGGCCGGCAGGCGGAGGTTCAGGCGGTGCTGAACGATGTCGTGGCGACCGAATTCCGCCGCGCAACTCCCGATCTCATCGAGCAAAACGCGCAGGCCTATGCCGACACTTTCTCGCTCGATGAGCTGAAGCAGATTGTCGCCTTTTACCAAACGCCGCTGGGACACACGATGGCCGACAAGCAGCCCGCGCTGACCCGCGCTCAGGCCGATGTCGACAACAATTTCGGGCGGACGTTCTTCGAACGCGTCGGCCCGCGGCTCGACCAGGCGCTGGCGGCGCGGCGGCTTATCAGCCCGCGCGGTGGAAATTAGTCTTTTGAATAGCGCGCCTCAAGCGGGGCGGCGGCGCTGGCATAGGCCTGGTCGATCTGCGCGGCCAGCGGCGGCAGGGCGTCGAACGCGCCCTCTGCGAACTTGCGTTCCAATTCGCGACTGAGCGACGCCACCCGGCCCATGCCGAGATTGCCGGCGGTCGATCCGATGTCGTGGGCCAACTGCCGGGCGGCAGCCGTATCGCCGCTTTCAAGCGCGCCATGGATGCCGGCGATCTTGGGCGGGGTTTGCTCCAGCAGCATGCCGGCCAGTTCGGCCACCATTTCGCGGCCGACCTGCGTCTCCAGCCGGGCCAGCGCCGCCTCGTCCAGGCCCGACGGATCGGGAACATCCGCTTTGCCCTGTATCGCGTGCGTTGCAGATGTGGAGGTGAGCCGGCCGATCGCCAGCGCCAGCTCGACCGGGTCGATCGGCTTGGCGACATGCGCCTGGATGCCGGCCGCCAGAATTTCCTCGCGCGCGCCCTCAAGGACATGCGCGGTCAGTGCGATGATCGGAACAGCGCCCCGCGGCCGGGGCAGTTTGCGGATTCGTCCGGCCGCGTCGATGCCGCTCATCCCCGGCATCTGGATATCCATCAGGATGAGGTCGAAATCGTTCGCGGTTGCCGCGGTCACTGCGCCGAACCCGGTATCGACCATGGTGACCTTGTGGCCCCATTTCTTCAGCAGCGCGGCGATCAGCTGCTGATTGATGGCATTGTCTTCCGCGACAAGAATCTCCAGCGAGGTCTCGTTGGCTCGGCCTTCGCTTGCCGCCCAGACGCCGTTCGCACCGGCGGGGGCCGGGGCGGTCTCCAGTCCCAACACCCGGCAAAGGGAGTCGAGGAGCGCGGCGCGTTTCAACGGCTTCGCCAGGAAATCGTCGAAACCGACCCGCCGTGCGTCGTCGCTGGGATTGGGTAGGCCGACAGACGTCGCCAGGATTAATTTCAACCCCTGGAATTCCGGCGCCGCCCGGATGCTGCGCGCGAGCGAAATTCCGCTGCTTTCCGGCATGTTCTGATCCAGGATCGCGACGTCATACGGCGCACCGTCCGCGGCGGCTTTTCGCAGGGCCGGCAGCAAATCCGCAGGTTCGGCCAGGGTCATCGCGACGATGCCCGATGCCTCCAATTGTCCGGCAATGGCTCGGCGGTTCAGGATCGTATCGTCGACGACAACCACCCGGCGGCCTTTCAGCAGCCCGGGCTCGAATACCGGCGCCGCGGCCGGGGCTGACAGAGGCGCATCATACTGGACGGTGAACCAGAAGCGCGTGCCTTCGCCGACCTTGCTGCCGACGCCGATCTCGCCGCCCATCAGTACGGCAAGCTCCCTCGAGATGGCGAGGCCGAGGCCGGTGCCGCCATATCGCCGGGTAATCGACGTGTCGGCTTGGACGAACTTCTGGAACAGTTCGGCCTGAGCGGCTTCGGAAATGCCGATGCCGGTGTCGGCCACGGACACCCGCAACAATCCGCAGCCTTCGGCCCCAGGTTCGGCCGCGATCTCAATTTCTATATAGCCGGTCGTGGTGAATTTCAGCGCGTTGCCGATCAGGTTGAGGACGATCTGGCGGACGCGCGCGGGATCGCCGTTGACCCAGGGCGGGACGCCGGGATCGATCAAGGCGGCAATTTCCAACCCTTTGCGCTGCGCCTGGACCGCGAACGCGTCGACCGCCGATTCGATGACGGCGGCCGGAGAGAAGTCGATCGCTTCGATCTCGACCCGCCCGGCCTCCAGCTTCGAGATGTCCAGGATATCGTTGACGACGTTCAGCAGCGCCTCGGCCGAAACCTGAACGCCTTTTGCGTATTGCTCCTGCTCCCCGTCCAGCACCGTGTCGAGCAACAGGCCGTTCATGCCGATGATGCCGTTCATCGGCGTGCGGATTTCGTGGCTCATCGTCGCCAGGAAATCCGATTTCGCGCGGTTCGCCGCCTGCGCCTCGTCTTTCAGGCGCACCAATTCCATTGCCGCTGCGGCTCTGCGCCCTTGGTCGCGCGACAGTGTGCGGACCAGCAGGACGGCGCTCAGTACGGCAGCCAGCGCCCCGGCGAAGATCGCCCATTGTGCCCGTTGCAAGGTATCGTCGGCGCGGACTTGCCGGGTCGTCAAGAGCGTTTGCTCGGAGGCCACCATCGTCGCGATGCGCTGACGGATGTCCTTCATGTAGTCTAGGCCGACATGATTGGTTGGCGCCGACACGATTTCGTTCCTGTGCCCGGCCTTGGCCAAGGTCACCGCGCGCGTCAGCAAGTCCAGCTTGGCGTTGATCACGCCGGTCAGTTCGGCCAGACGGTCGCTTTGCTTCGGGTTATCGCGGATTTCATCTTTCAGCCGTTCGGTTGTTGCCGCGATGTCCGCGCGCGATGCGTTGTAGGGGACGAGATAGGCCTCGTCCTGACTCAGGAGATAGCCGCGCGCGCCGGTTTCGGCATTCAGAACGCCGACTTCTTCTTCCTGAAGCAATTGAATGACGCGGTTGGTGTGGTTGACCCATCCCTGCGCATCGCGCGCGGTCCGCGTCGTCAGAACACCGAACGCGATCATCAGCACGATCAGGAGGGCGATCGGAAGAAGGCCGATATAGGGACGCGCGAGATTCACCATCGCCGGTCGTCAGGTCCTTTTGCGGGCGGCATACGCCTACATACGCGATTTCCAGGTGAATGGGCGATAGATGTGGGTGAGTTTAATAAAATTGCGCACTGACCTAAGTCGCGTGCGGGTTCCATTGCGGCCTCGCTGTAACGAGGGCTGGTCTTGCGCGGCTAATAACGGCAAGCTGAAAGTAATCCATGCCGGAGGAAAGAGAAACGTTTTGCCGGACCAAGCGCCTTCTTCTGTCAACCACGCTGCAAAGCCCCCGAGCCGGCCCAGACGCAACCGTCTGATCCGGTTCAGCCAGCTTCTGGGGCGGCTCCCGCTCTATCAGGCCACCTTGCTGTTGGATGGCATCGCGGTGGTTGGCGCGGTGGTGATCTTCCGGCTGATAGGCATGGTGCTTGGGCTGCCCGTCGGGCGCAACTATTTGATCGTCGCGGCCATGGTCACGGTCCTGGTTGCCACGCCGATCATTGTCTATGCGCTGGGCTTGGTCCGCTATGTCCGTGCGGCCAGCCGCGAGCTTAAGAACACCACCCAGGATCTGGCGACGGCGCTTGAGGCCGCGGAGACAGCAAACGCCGCGAAGTCGGAGTTCTTGGCCAATATGAGCCATGAAATCCGCACGCCGATGAACGGCGTTCTGGGCATGAACGGTCTGATGCTGGAAACGACGCTGACCGCCGAACAGCGCCAGTTCGCCAATGCGGTGCAGGAGTCGGCCGAGGCGCTGCTGACCGTCATCAACGATATTCTGGACGTTTCGAAACTCGAGGTCGGCAAGGTCGAGATCGAGACCATCGATTTCGATCTGGTCGAAACGGTTGAAAGCAGTGCGACTCTGCTGTCGTCGCGCGCGACGGCAAAGAACATCGATCTGGCCGTCTATATCGACCCGGCCGTGCGCCGGGCTTTTCGCGGCGACCCGGGGCGCATACGGCAGATTCTCTATAACCTGGTGGGTAACGCGATCAAGTTCACCGAAAAAGGCGCTGTCGTCGTCGAGGTCGCGCAGGCGCAGGCCGACACGTCACAGTCCGCCGTCCCAATGGTCCGCTTCGACATCAAGGACAGCGGCATCGGGATGACGGAAGAGGTTCGAATGAGCCTGTTCCGGAAATTCACCCAGGCCGACAGTTCCTTCACGCGCCGTTATGGCGGCACGGGTCTTGGGCTCGCGATCTGCAAGCAATTGGTCGAGCTGATGGGCGGGACGATCGGCGTCAGGAGCCGCCCGGGTATGGGATCGCATTTCTGGTTCGCATTGCCGCTGGAACCATCGGATGCGCTGCTGATCCCGGCAGAGGACTTGCCCCAACAGCTACGCGGCGTACGCGCCCTCATCGTCGACGATATCGAAATGAACCTGGAGATCACATCGCGCCAGCTTCAGGGCTTCGATATGGAAGTGACGTGCTGCAAGGATGGCTTCGATGCACTGGCGGAGATGGACCGCGCCGCCCATCGCGGGCATCCCTATGACGTTGTTTTTCTCGACCAGATGATGCCGGGAATGACCGGCGAGATGCTGGCCGAGCGGATTCGCGGCCGGCCTGCGTTCCAGGACACGAAACTGGTCCTGCTGTCGTCGGCGGGACCTCATGGGCATAGTGAAAACGCTAAGACCACCCTGGATGCGGTTTTGTTGAAGCCGCTGCGCCAGCGCGATCTGCTCAATTGCCTGTCGCGGGTTTATGCCGGCCCGGTACAGGCAAGGCCAATGGCGCCCAGGAAGCGGTCGCCTGTGGTTGCCGCCGCCGCTGCCGGACCGCGGCCGCTACGCGTTCTGCTGGCGGAAGACAACAAGGTGAACCAGACTTTTGCCATGGCCTTGCTCAAGAAGGCCGGTCATCGCGCGGACGTGGCTGAAAACGGAATCCAGGCGGTTGAGGCCATCCGGCGCGGCCCGGCGGAGGGCGGTGCCTTCGATGTCGTGCTGATGGATATCCAGATGCCGGAATTGGACGGCGTTCAGGCCACCAGGCAGATTCGCGCCATGCCGCCGCCCAAATGCGACATCCCGATCATCGCGCTGACCGCGCATGCCCTGACGGGCGCGCGCGAGGAGTATCTCGCTGCCGGGATGAACGATTATATCTCCAAGCCGGTTTCGCCTACCTTGCTGCTGTCGAAGCTGGCGGATTTGGCGAAAACATTGCCGATCCAGGCCGATGGCGAGGCGGCTCCGGCGGCCGGCGGCCCGCCCACAGGCTCCGCGGCGGTCGACGACGATCTTGCCAAGGCCGGTATCGAGGCGGCCAGCCTGAACACGCTCGAGCAGGTCATGACGGCAGACGAGACACGCGAGTTCGTCCAGGCCTTTTGTGCCGATGCGGCGGCGCGATTGGCCCGCATGGTTGCGGCGAAAGACACAGCGGAGATCGCGCCGGATGCCCATGCCATGATCAGTATCGCCGGCAATGTCGGCGGGATGCGGATGAGCAATCTGGCGAAGTCGATCGATGCCGCCTGCAAGGCCGAGGATTTTCAGACCGCATCGACCATACTCCCGTCGTTCGCCGCCGCCGTCGGCGCCGCGACCGTGGCGCTGACGGCTTGGCTCGCTGGCCGGACAGGCTGACGGCAACAATCAGGGGTATGCTGCGGTTTTGCCTGTCATTCCACGCGTGAAACTACCCGCTTATATCGATGTTTTTCTCGTCGCGCTGTTCGTTACGGTTGCGCTGGCGACCGTGCTGCCGTGCCGGGGGCATGGCGCCGAGCTCTTCGGCGTCGCCACCAACGTCGCGATCGGCCTGCTGTTCTTCCTGCATGGCGCCAAGCTGTCGCGCGCCGCGATCCTGGACGGCATCGGAAATTGGCGGCTGCATCTGACGGTACTGGCGTTCAGCTTCGTTCTGTTCCCGCTTGTCGGGCTGGCGTTGCGCGCCGGCCTCGGGCGCTGGGTCGACCGGTCGATGCTGGACGGCATCGTGTTCCTCTGCCTGCTGCCGTCGACGGTGCAGTCGTCGATTGCCTTCACGTCGATTGCGCGCGGCAACGTGCCGGCTGCGGTTTGCAGTGCCTCGCTCTCCAACCTGCTCGGCATCTTCGTCACACCGCTGCTGGTCGGGTTGGTGCTGGTCAAGCAGGTCGGCGCGGGCAGCGGCGTTTCGCTGGCGGCCGTCGGCGACATCCTGCTGCAACTGTTGGTGCCGTTCGTGGCCGGCCATCTCTCGCGCCCGCTGACGGCTGGCTGGATCGGGCGCCATCAGCGGGCGACGGAGATCGTGGATCGCGGTTCGATCCTGCTGGTGGTCTACACCGCTTTCAGCGCCGCCGTGGTCGAGGGGCTGTGGCACCGGCTGTCAGTCACCGACCTGACGGTCGTGCTGCTGCTGGACGGGCTGGTGCTGGCGGTTGCCTTGCTGTCCACCACCTTCGTGGCGCGCGGGCTCGGCTTCCAACGCGCGGATGAGATCGCGATCGTCTTCTGCGGATCGAAAAAGAGTCTCGCCTCCGGCGTACCGATGGCTAGCGTACTGTTTCCCGCGGCCCTGGTCGGACCGCTGATCGTGCCGATCATGCTGTACCACCAGATGCAGCTGATGGTGTGCGCCACGCTCGCGCGGCGTTACGCGGGGCGGCACTAGTGGCCGGCCTGTCCGCCCTTGCCAATCCTCGGCGCATCACGATCTAATCTGCAAATTCTTATCCGGCCACGCTAGAGGCTGGGCTCAAGGACCTGCGCGGATGGCGGCTTTCGATCTCGGCACCTATGACGACGCACCGGGGCGGAGGGCGATTCGCGCCCGCCACCGCGAGCCGGAGCCAACGGCGATTACCCGGCTGCTCGAAGAGTTCGACGTGCCACAGGCGACGCGCGCCGGGATCGAGCGCCACGCGACAGCGCTGATCGTCGCGATCCGCGCGGCGGAGCGCGAATCCGGGCCGGTCGACGCGCTGATGCGGGAATACGACCTGTCGACCGAGGAGGGGCTGGTCTTGATGATGCTGGCGGAGGCGCTGCTACGCATTCCGGACGGCGCGACCCGCGATCTGCTGATCCGCGACAAGCTGATCTCCGCCGATTTCGCGAAGCATATCGGCCATTCGCCGTCGGTGTTCGTCAACCTGTCAACCCGCGCCCTGGCGCTGACCGGCAGGACGCTGAAGGCGGCCGAGGACGACCAACGGATTTGGCCGCGCCTGGGCGCCAAGCTGGGCGAGCCAATGCTGCGCCGGGCCATGCTGCAGGCAATGGCGGTGGTCGGCGGGCACTTCGTGCTGGGCCGCACGATCGACGAGGCGCTGTCGCGCGCGCGGCAAAACGAGAAAAACGGCTTCCGTCATTCCTACGACATGCTGGGCGAGGCGGCGCTGACCAATCAGGATTCCGAGCGCTATTTCAAATCCTATGAAACGGCGATCCATGCCATCGGCAAGGCAAGCGCGAAACGCGGGCCGATCGAGGGGCCGGGCATCTCGATCAAGCTGTCCGCCCTGCACCCGCGTTATGAGCTGCGCAAGCGCGCACGGGCGCTGGAAGAACTCTATCCCCGCATCCTGGCGCTGGCGGTGAAGGCCAAACAGTACGACATCGGCTGCACCATCGACGCGGAGGAGGCGGACCGGCTGGACCTATCGCTCGACATCATTGGGCGGCTGATCCATGCGCCGGAACTGGCGGGGTGGAACGGCCTTGGTCTTGCGATCCAGGCCTACAGCAAGCGCGTCCTGCCGCTGATCGATTGGCTGGTGACGGAGGCGACGGCGGCCGACCGGCGGCTGATGGTGCGGCTGGTCAAGGGCGCCTATTGGGACAGCGAGATCAAGCGCGCCCAGGAAGCCGGGCTCGACGACTATCCGGTGTTTACCCACAAGGAAGCGACAGACCTGTCCTATCTGGTCGCCGCGCGCCGCATTCTGGCGGCAGGCGACCGGCTTTACGGGCAGTTCGCCAGCCATAACGCGATGACGGCCGCCGCGATCTGCGAGTTCGGCAAGGGCCGCGCCGATTTCGAATTCCAGCGCCTGCACGGCATGGGCGAAGTGCTGCACGACCGGTTGATGGCCGAAAGGCGCGGTGTCTCCTGCCGTATCTATGCCCCGGTCGGCGCGCATCACGACCTGCTGGCCTATCTGGTGCGGCGGTTGCTGGAGAATGGCGCCAGCGGCTCCTTCGTCAACCAAATCGCCAATTCCGATATTCCGGTTGCCGCATTGGTACGAGACCCGGTGGCGGTCATGGCGGCCAGGCCGCCCAGCCGTCTATCGCTGCCGCCGGACCTTTACCAGCCGGAAAGGATCAACTCGTCGGGGCTCGATATCGGCGATCCGACTGCATTGGAGGCGTTGGGCGCATCGTTGGCTGCGATCCCGCTCGGCAAGCACGTCGCCCAGCCGCTGGTTGGGGGAAAGGCGCTGAAAGGTTTGGCGGCGGCAGACATCCTGAACCCCGCCGACCGCACTCAGGTTGTCGGTGCCGTGCATGAAGCCGGTCCGGCGGATATCGAGGCGGCCTTGTCCGCGGGAGCCGCTGCGGTATGCCGCTGGGAGGATGCGCCCCTGGGAGAACGGGCCGCCTGCCTGGACCGCGCCGCCGATGCCTTCGAAGCGGGGCGTGCGGAATTCGTCGCGCTGGCAATGCGCGAGGCCGGCAAGACGCTGGCCGCCTCGATCGCCGAGGTACGGGAGGCGGCGGATCTGCTCCGTTACTACGCTGCCTCGGCACGCAAGAGCTTGATACCGACGCGGCTGCCCGGCCCGACCGGCGAGACCAACGAACTGCGCTTCGGCGCGCGCGGGGTGATGGTCTGCATCTCGCCGTGGAATTTCCCGCTGGCGATCTTCAGCGGGCAAGTGGCCGCAGCTCTGGTCGCGGGCAATTCAGTTATCGCCAAGCCTGCCGAGCAGACGCCGCTGATTGCCGCCCTTGCGGTCAAGACTTTGCACCGGGCCGGCGTGCCGGCGGGCGCGTTGTCGCTTTTGCCGGGCGACGGCTCCAAGATCGGCGGCCTGTTGCTGGCCGATCCGCGTGTAGCGGGCGTCGTGTTCACCGGGTCGACCGCGACGGCGCAGGCGATCAATCGCATATTGGCGGCCCGCGACGGGTTGATCCCCACTCTTGTCGCGGAGACCGGCGGTCTCAACGCGATGCTGGTCGATTCCTCGGCCCTGCTGGAACAGGCGGTCGCCGACATCATGGTCAGCGCGTTCGACAGCGCCGGGCAGCGCTGCTCGGCGCTGCGCTGCGTCTATGTTCAGGAGGAGATCGCCGACGATCTGGCCAAGATGCTGGCCGGGGCGATTGCCGAACTGAAGGTCGGGGATCCGGCGGACCTCGCGACCGATATAGGGCCGGTGATCGACCATGATGCGCTGGCGTTGCTGGAGGCGCATGCCGGCAAGATCGGCAAGCCGTTCGCCAAGGCCGCCGTGCCGGTCGACGACGCGGCGCGCGGCACATTCTTCGCCCCGCGCGCGGTCTGGATCGACAGCATCGCGACACTGAAACGGGAGGTCTTCGGCCCGTTCCTGCATCTGGTGCGTTTTTCGTCAGACGAAATCGACCGCGTGCTGGCCGAAATCGACGCCACCGGATACGGCCTCACACTGGGCTTGCAAACCCGGATCGACGAGACTGTCGAGCGTGTGAAGCAGGCCGTCAGGGTCGGGAATTTCTATGTGAACCGCACGATGATCGGCGCCACTGTCGGCACCCAGCCGTTCGGCGGGGAGGGGCTGTCGGGAACGGGACCAAAAGCGGGCGGCCCGAACTATGTGCGGCGTTTCGCGGTCGAACGCATCGTGACGATCAACACCACGGCCGCGGGCGGCAACGCCTCACTGCTGATGTCGGCTGCCGAAGCGGTCAAATCAGTCTGACCGCCCCGGCCGGCCCAATGCTCACTGATCGTCAGGCGCCGTTGTGGTTGTGGTGGTGTTGGTATGTTCGTGTACCACCGGCGGGGGCGGTGCGGGCGTATTTACCACCGTGGTTTTCTCGACCACGGTCGGGTGCACCGGCACCTTGGTCGTGGTGGTATCGACTGACCACTCGTAGGCTTCCTTGCCCTTGCTAACCGGGGTGGTGGTGGTTTGGGCATGGCTATCGGTGGTGGTCTGGACTTCCTGCGCAATGGCGAAGCCTGCGATCATCGCAAAACCGGCGGTCGCCAAGGCTAAATTCCGGATCATTTAAACGTCTCCATCTGTCTGCGGGTAATGCCCGCGATGACAAGGAAAGTGCCTGGCGGCATGGATCGTTCCCTGTGGAGGGCGCCAAAGACCGGAACGATCCAGGGGACGGGGAGTTGCTTGACGAACTCAGCACTCCGCGTGGGGACCCGGTGGACGACACGAAAATACGTTCCGATCGCGCAGCGCCATCACCCTCGGCGCGCAGCCTCAGGGGGCTCGACGGGCTGAATTTTCTCATGGCCGACGTGCGCGACGGCGTCGGGCCCTATTTGTCGGTCTTCCTGAAGGCGGACCAGCATTGGCAGTCCGGTCCCATCGGCTTGGCAATGGCCGTCGGCAGCGCCGCCTCGGCGATATTTCAAATCCCCGCCGGATTGATGGTCGACAGCATTAAAATGAAGCGCGGCCTCATTGCCGTCGCGGCGGGCTTCGTGGCGCTCGGTTGTCTCGCGATCGCCCTTTTCCCGGCTTTCGCAACCATTATTGCCGCGCAGATAACGCTGGGTGCGGCCTCGGCTTTCATTCCGCCGACACTGGCCGCATTGAGCCTGGGAATTGTCGGCCGCAGGCTTTTGCCGGCGCGGATCAGCCGGAACGAATCGTTCAACCATGGCGGCAACTTCCTGGCTGCCGGCCTGGCCGGAATGCTGGGGCAATTCGTGGGATATCGCTGGATATTCTATCTGGTTTGTATTTTCGCCATCGCCAGCGGTCTGGTGGTGTCGTTGATCGATCCGAAGGAAATCGACCACGAAATGGCGCGCGGCGGGGAGCAGGCCGGGCCGGATGGCGGCTGCGAAGCCGTTCCGATCCGGACGCTGCTCGGCCGGCGCGACCTGCAGGTCTTTCTGGCCTCGGTCGTGCTGTTCCATTTCGGTAACGCGGCCATGCTGCCGCTTGCCGGGCAGGTCGTTGCCATCGCCCATCCCGGCGAAGACGCCATGGCGCTCAGCGCCTGCATCATCGCCGCGCAGCTCGTCATGATCGGCGTCGCCTGGACGGTGGGGCGAGCGATGAAAGCGGGCTATGGCCGCAAGAGTATCTTTCTGGTGGCGCTGGCGGTTCTGCCGGTACGCGGCGTATTGTTCACCCTGACCAGCGACCCGTATGCGGTTGTCGGCATACAGCTTCTCGACGGCGTCGCGGCCGGCATCTTTGGAGTGATCTCCATTATCATCGCTTCCGACCTGATGGCCGGCACCGGCCGGTTCAATCTTGCGCAGGGGCTGACGGCGCTGGCGGTCGGCATCGGGGCCAGTCTCAGCAACGTGGTCGGTGGCTATATCGTGCAGGATTTCGGCTATACGGCGGCCTTTCTGTCGCTTGCCGTTATCGCCTTGGCAGCCTTGATCTTCTTTGCTCTGTTCATGCCGGAAACGAAGGATCGCGCGGTTTCGTGATCGCCGCGCCCCATTCCGCTTTGTTGATCTGGACTATCGCCGCGCTGGCGATCCTTGGCGTGATCGCACGCCCGTGGCGGTTGCCGGAGGCAATCTGGGCGGCACTGGGCGCTGCGCTTCTGGTTGTGACCGGCCTTATCCCCTGGCGCGCCGCGCTGGGCGCGGTGGGGAAGGGGACCGATGTCTATCTGTTCCTGATCGGCATGATGCTGCTGGCGGAATTGGCGCGGCGCGAGGGGTTGTTCGACACGGTGGCCGCGCTGGCGGTCGGATGGGCGCGGGGGTCGGCCAAAAGACTGTTCGGGTTGATTTACGCGGTCGGCGTCGTGGTGACGGTCTTTCTGTCGAATGATGCAACCGCGGTCGTGCTGACGCCGGCGGTCTATGCCGCCGCCCGTGCCGCGAAAGCCGAACCGCTGCCCTATCTCTTCATCTGTGCCTTCGTCGCCAATGCCGCCAGCTTCGTTCTGCCGATCTCCAACCCCGCCAATCTGGTGCTATTCGGCAGCCATATGCCGCCGCTGCTGGTCTGGCTTACCCGCTTCGCGTTGCCCTCGCTGCTGGCAATCGGCACGACTTATCTCGCTTTGCGGCTGACCCAGGGTGCGGCGCTGACGCAGGATTTGGCGCGGGATATTCCGGTGCCGCCGCTGCGGCGGGGCGGATGGCTGGCGCTGGCCGGGATTGTCGCGACAGCACTCGTGTTGCTGGCGGCCTCGGCCTACGGAGCGGATCTGGGCTTGCCGACTTTCGTTGCCGGCGGACTGACCACCCTCGCGGTCCTGGCCTATCGGCGCCAAGGCGCGGTGCAGCTCCTGCGCGGCATTTCCTGGTCTGTCCTGCCGCTCGTGGCCGGCTTGTTCGTGCTGGTTGAGGGCTTGAACCTGACCGGCGTAACCGGTGCGCTGGCCGCCGGGCTGGCGCGTTGGGCCGCGCAGTCCGAGCCGGCGGCGGGGTTCGGCAGCGGCATCCTGATCTCGCTCGCCTGCAATCTGGTCAACAACCTGCCGGCCGGGCTGATCGCCGGCGCGGCGGCGGGGCGGGCGGCCTTGCCGGGTACCGTGACCGGCGCCTTACTGGTCGGCGTCGATCTTGGCCCGAATCTGTCGGTCACCGGATCGCTCGCCACCATATTGTGGCTGCTGGCGCTGCGCCGGGAAGGTGAAAATGTTGGGTTCTGGCGGTTTCTGAAGGTCGGTGCTGTGGTGATGCCACCCGCGCTTTTGCTGGCTTTGGCGGCGCTGTTCGTTGTCGAATTTTGAAGTTGCCGCTTGCGAAAACACCATCTCGACTGTATGTACTCAATTGAGTGAACACATCGTACACGCTTGGACAAACGTCCAGTCGCCAGACGCGTGTCGGGAATAATCGCTTTACCGATAAATCGGCAGGCCCGAGTTTAGGCCCGAGTTTAGGAAGGAACGGCAATGGATCGCGCTCAACGCGTCGCTATCGCGAAACGCATTCTGGATTTCCACGCACGTGACGTCGATGAAATGGGCGAGGAGTCGTGGGAGACCGACATCGGCCGCTTCACCGATCAGGCGCGCTTCGAGTTGGAGAAGCGGGAATTCTTCATGAAGCGCCCGCAGCTGATCGCCTACACCGCCGACTTCCCGGAACCGGGGGATTATTACGCCACTGAAATCGCCGGCAAGCCGATCGTCCTCGTCCGCAATAAGGACGGCCAGGCCAACGCCTTCCTGAATGCCTGCCGCCATCGCGGCGTGAAGCTGGCCGAGGGTTGCGGCAACGCCAAGGGCTTTACCTGCCCCTATCACGGCTGGACCTACAACAATGACGGCGACCTGATCTCCGTCCCCAGCCGTTCGGCATTCGATGCCGATCAGTTGACGGATCGCAACCTGATCGAACTGCCGCTGGTCGAAAAGCACGGCGTCGTGCTGGTCCACCCGCAGCCGGGCGGCCATGTCGATTACGATGAGTTCTTCGGGCCGGAGATGGGCGGCATCATCGCCGACTACAAGCTCGAAGATTTCCGCCTCGTGGGCGAATACAAGGCCCCGGCGCGGATCAACTGGAAGCATGCGGTCGATGGCGGGCTGGAGGGCTACCATGTGCCCTTCCTGCACCCGAACACGGTCGGTCCGATGACCTTGCGCCAGTTTATGCACATGGATTTCGGCATGCACCACACGCTGGTCTCGCCGCAGATGCAGATCCTGGACCTGAAGGACAAACCTGAATCCGAGTGGCCGGAAGACCTGCCCTTCGGCTTCACCAACGCGGTGTTCCCGAACACCGTCGTCGGCGGCAGCCGTCACATCATGTTCTTCCAGCGCAGCGAGCCCGGCGAGACGGTCGGTACCTGCACCTACATTTTCCGCACTTACGGCCCGGCGGGCGAAAGCCGGACCGAAGAGACGGACAAGATGGCCCAGTATATGAGCGATCTGTTGCTGAAAGTGTCCCTTGAAGAGGACATGGTCATCCAGTCCAGCGCGCAGGTCCAGATGGAAGCCGGCGCCGTGCCGTCGATCATCATGGGGCGCCGCGAGGTCAACATCGTCAATATGCACAAGAACCACGACCGCCTGATCGGCCACGATGCCCTGGCGGCGTTGAACAAGGGAAGCGAGTTCGCCGAAGCGGCGGAGTAAGGCTCAGCGACTGATAAACGAAGAGCCCGGCTCGCAAGGCCGGGCTCCTTTTTTATGTGCTGGGCTCCAGCGGCGCAGGCTTCCGCGCGGCGAAGCGAACCAGGATCGCCACTACGACCACCAACGCGAGAGATGCGGGCAGTGTGCCCAACGCCAGCCCGCCATGGTCGTGCGGCTTGGTCAGTGCGTCGCCCAGTGTTGCGCCCAGCGGGCGGGTCATGACGAAGGCCGCCCAGAACAGCAGGGCGCGGGATATCCGCGTAAAGAAATAAGCTGCGGCGATCAGCGCGACAACACCGCCGAACAGCACCGCCCCGCCACCGAAGCCAAGCCCGACATCGTCGGCGGTGAAATCGCCCAGTGCGGTTCCCAGCGTGTTGGAAAACAGGATCGTCAGCCAGTAAAAGGCCTCGACCTTTGGATCGACGACATGGTCGAAGGTAATCGCGCCCAGGGTCAGCCGCCAGGCGATCAACACCGCTGCCAGGGCGGCGATCGGGACGAGCGAACCGCCGATATAGCCAAGCCGGCCGTGCGATCGAGGAAGTCCGACATCGTCGTACCGACCATTGTCGTGGTCAGGATCGCGGTCCAATAGACCCAGGGATAATACCGCCTGACTTTGATCTGGCTGCCGACGGCGATGAGGAACAGGCCGAAAAAGATGCCGGTGCTGGCCGCGTAGCCCCGCTTCATCGTGATCGACAATTGGTCGCCGCCCGTTTCGCCCAACGTCGTGGCGCAAATCTTGATGATCCAAAAGGCCAGCGTTATCCACGGCACCTTGTTCAAGACCGCTTTCAGCGCTTCCGTCAAGCGACCCCTGTACGCGAATACCTCGCAAACTCACTGCGGAGTAACGCGGGTTCGCCTTCGCTAAAAGGTCTCGGCGTGCGCTACCGTTCGCATCTGCCGATATGCGTCTTGGGCGTGGACGTGTCTAGAGCCCTTTTTGCCGGCCTTCTACTTGCCGCGAAAGAGTCCGGCCACCTAGGCGACGCGGCGCGGCAATCGCTGATTTAGCGGCGCAACTCCAGTTCCGAGGCGACGCGTTGCGGGCCGGTGCCGGTGGGGCGGATGCGGTATTGGAAGACGCCCGACCGGTCGATCGGCAGGACGGACACCACGATGAAGCGCTCGCTGGGTGTTTGCGTTTGCGGCCGGGCCGCCTGATTCGAATAGAACACGCTTTCGTCGATCCGGTAGCGAGGACCGGTTTGCCGCTCGGGGGTCATTGTTTGTCTTTCCGGGCCGGATCTAAATCCGTGCCGCTGAGAGGGAATGCGCAGTTAACCGGGAAAGAGCGGTATCCCGGACTGATTGCACACTATGGACGCATAGCCGTGCAATTGAAAGGTAAAGCATGAAAATCCCGGTTTGCGCCGTTGCCAATCCGGGTTGACTCCGCCTGTCCTCCATCGTCTATTGAGCCCGCCTCAGCGCATGCCGCTGGGCCGAAATCACGATCACTGGGAAGGGAATAAACTGTGACCAGCGCTGCGCAGGTACGCGAGAAAGTCGATCATCCGATCATCGATGCCGACGGGCATTTCGTTGAGATCGGACCGGTCCTCGAGGACGAGCTTCTGACCTATCTGGAGGAGGCCGGCGGACGCCAGATGCGCGACCGCTATGTCGCCAGCTGGGCCAAACCTTTTGACACCTCGACCGCGCTGGCGGACCGTGGCAGCCCCGCCGTCAAGGAACATTGGCGCTCGATGCCGTCCTGGTGGGGCTGGCAGACCAAGAACGTCTATGACCGCGCCACCGCCCATCTGCCCAAGCTGATGCACGAGCGGATGGACGAGATGGGCATCGATTTCATGCTCTGCTATCCATCGGCGGTGCTTGGCCTTCTCGATATCGAGGATGGCGAGGTCGCGGGCGCCGTCGCCCATGCCGCCAACCGCTGGTTGGTCTCGATCTTCGAGCCCTATAAGCACCGTATGGCGGTGGGTGGGATTATCCCGATGAACACGCCGCAGGTCGCCAGCGCCGCTGTCGAGCATGCCGCCTCGATCGGCATGAAGACCACGATCATGGCCTCCTATGTTCGCCGCTATCTTGGCGAGAAGCCGGCGAGCGGTCCGCAGGCGCATCGGCTGGACACATACGGCATCGACAGCGAATTCGATTATGACCCGTTATGGGCCAAGTTCATCGATTGCGGGATCGCGCCGTTGGTTCACGGTTCGCATCAGCGCGAACGCGTGACCCGGTCGGTTTCGTCCTATGTCTATAACCATATCGGAGGGTTGGCGACGGCGCATGAGTCCCTCGCCAAGTCGCTGTTCCTGGGCGGCGTCACCCGCCGCTTCCCGGAGCTGAAGGTCGGCTTTCTCGAAGGCGGCGTCGCCTGGGGGTGCAGCCTGTATGCCGACTTGATCGGTCACTGGTCGAAGCGTAACGGCAAGGCGATCTACGATTTGGATCCGGATAAGCTGGATGTCGACAAGCTGATGGGCTTCGTCGAGAAATATGGCGAGGGGAAGGTCCTTTCCAGCCTCGACAAGATTCAGCAGCATTTCTCCAAACCTGCCGCCCGCCCGGCCCAGATCGACGAATTCTCCCGCGCTGTGATCGAGACGGCCGAGGATATCCGCGATCTGTTCGTGCCGAACTTCTATTTCGGTTGCGAGGCGGACGATCCGATGGTCGCCTGGGCCTTTGCCGACAAGGTCAATCCGATGGGCGCCAAGATGAAGGCAATGATCGGCTCCGACATCTCGCATTGGGACGTGGTCGACATGACCGAACCGGTCGAAGAAGCCTATGAGATGGTCGAGCACGGCCGCATCACGGAAGACAATTTCCGCGACTTCACCTTCACCAACCCGGTGACCCTCCATGCCGGCATGAACGCGGACTTCTTCAAGGGCACCGTTGTAGAGAAACAAGCCGCCGCCGTGATGGCGAAGGGCTAAGGAAAGAATTTATCCGCAGATGAACGCAGATTAGCGCAGATGAAGAATAGACATTTCTTCGGTTTTTAATCTGCGTAAACCTGCGTCAATCTGTGGATAAAAAATTCAGACAAAATTCAGGGGAATATTTATGGCTAAACATGATGCAAAGCCGCTGCGCACGGTGTTGTTCTGTGCCGGCAGTGAAGAAAAGGATATCCGCGAAGGCTTCGCCTCCGGCGCGGATTCGATTGTTATCGACCTGGAGGAGCCGCGCACGCCCTTCAGCGAAGCGCAGCGGGAAGACGCGCGCAAGCTGGTCAGCGGCTTCATCGCCTCGCTGCCGCCGACGGGACCGACCGTCTTCGTGCGCGTGCAGAACCCGCACACCGGACAGACCCTGAAAGACCTGCGCGCCGCGATGCACCCGCGCCTCGACGGCATCTTGATTCCCAAGATCGACAACCCGGCCGACGTTCACATGGTCGAGGGCTTGCTGAACTGCATGGAAGCGGAACTGGGCATGCCGATCGGCAAGACCGTGATTTATCCAATCCTGGAGACCGCGCAGGCGCTGCGGCTCGCCTATGAGATCGGCGTGTCGTCGCCGCGCATCACCTATATGGGCGGCGCAATCTCCCGCTTCGGCGACATTCACCAGGCGGTCGGCTTCCGCGTGACGCCGGATGCGCGCGAGACGCTGTACCTTCGCTCAAAGGTGCTGATCGACGCCAAGGCCGCCGGCATTCGCTATCCGATCAGCGGCATGTGGACGGGTCGGCTGGACGACGACCAGGGCCTGCGCAACTGGGCGACAGAGCTACGTAATATCGGTTATTTCGGCATGATGATCGGCAACCCGGTGCTGATCCCGACCGTGCATGAAATCTTCTCCCCCACCAAGGAAGAGTTGGTCTATTGGCAGCGCCTGGACAGGCTGCAAATCGAGGCCGAGAAGACCGGCGCCGACCGTATTATCGACGGCGAGGTCGGCCAGGGTGAGGCGCATGTCGTTCACGGCGCCCATGTCGGTTCTGCCCGCAAGAACCTGAAATGGGCCAAGGAACTGGGCGTTATCTAGCCCGGCTGTCAGCAGTCCCTGCCGCCGGGGCCGCCGAAATAGAAGTAACTGGCCGGATTGTGCTTATTTCCACTTACGTTGTAGCAGCGCGTGTTGGAGATAGCCTGCTCCGACAGATGGGTGTTGATCGCTCTGCCGGCGGCGCCGCGATAATAGATGTCTTTTTGGAAGGCAGCGTCCGGCTGGATCGGGCGTTTGCCGCTGCCCATGGCCGGCCAGGCGCCCGCGCCGACGGTTTCGCCGCCGTACTGGATCAGTTGGGACGCTCGCGCCATCCCTCCACCCCGGTAGAGCGACGCAGGGTAATACCCGATCCAGGCATCCCCATAAGAGAGCCACCAGCGGTTCTTATAGAGAAAGTAACCGGTGGTGACCGCATAGACCTGCGTCCCACTCATGCCCCAATGGCTGAAGGAGGCGCCGGGCGCGACTGTCTTGCCGGTCTGCACATAGCCTGGGCAATCCGTGTTGTAGCAGCCCGTGCTGACATAATCGTCTGCGGTCCAATAGCTGAAGAATACGGGCTTCGTCGTTCCATATTTTTGCGGGTAAACCTGCCAGCCGACCTCCGCCGTTTGGGTCGCGGCCCCGCTGCCCGCCGAGTACCATTCCTGCGCCAGCGAAAAGCTCTCTCCAAGACCCTGAAGGATGGCCGGCTTCCACAGGCTGATCGTCGAAAGGCCGCCATAGCTGACGATCGGTTGCGCGCGGGTGGCGTATTTATGTGCCGCCACGGCTCTGGCCATCCTGACCTCGGCAGGCTTACAGCCCGCAGATCGCAGGTTGCCGATCAAGGTCGGTACCGCCCCGGCCGTTGAATAGACCAACGCCGCATGCGCCAGGCACCAAGTGACGCCAGGATCGGTATTTTGAAGATAAAAGCTTTTCTGATCGAAGGTTACGGCCTTGCCGTTGACCGTTCCGCCCAGCAAGGCCGAGGCCGTTTGCTCCGGTCTGCCGGTTTCGGCCTGCGTGCTGGTGCCCGAAATCGCACCGGACGCCATGTTTTCGTTGAGATAGAGGGCGATACCCTGGTGCGGCGTCGGCGAGCCCGGTTGGGATTCCGTGCCCACCCACATCCCAGATAGATCCGGCTTCTCGGAAGTGCTGTGTGGGGTGGCGTCATCCGCCGACGACAGATCTTTCGCGAAGAACCGCTTCAGCGAGCTGAAGCGGGCGACCTCGTCCGGTGTTATGCGCCGGATCGGCACCGTGCCGTAGTCGCAGGATTCATGGTTGCCGAATGCGTCGGTCCCATCTTCGGGTACGGGCGCCACGTCCTGATCGGCTTTGGACGTGCCGGTTGCCTGGGACGGCAGAAAGGGCGGTGGCGCGGCTATGTTGTGTGGGCCGGCTGCGCGAAGCGAAGGCTGATCGGCCATCGCGAAGCAATCGAAGACCTGGTCGCCGCGCATGAAGCTGTGGCTGATGCCGACGCCGTCATAGCGTTGCAGAAGATAAGAACGCATCTCCTGCGCGGCATCCGGTGCAAGCGACGGAGCATAGCGCGAGATGGAATCCGGCTTCTTCAAGTCGGCAACGAAGTCGGGAAAAGGGACGAGGCGGCTTGGCCCGGATGCGGCGGAACTCGTCGTCCCGGATGTCTTGGCGGTCATTGCGTGGGCGGCTGTTGAAGACGCCAAAACCGCGGCGGCGGCGAACATGCTGGAATTGATCCATTGGCAGGCGCGGCGGCCCATGTCCCATAAACCCATTGTTATTCATCGCATTAGTTAACTTATAGCATACGAACGCAAACGCCGTCCGACGCGTTCCCGATTTCTTTGCGCTGCTCGAACGCCTGGACAGCGCCGGAAAACCCGGTCTTCTATGACGCGATAAGACGGCCGCTGTTCGAACGGCCGCATTTCTTAAGGGGAGTCTTCATGGAACATCGCGATCTTTATCCAGCGCTCGTCACGCTGCTGGCGCTGCTGGTTTACTTCTGGATTTTGCTGCGAGCCGGTTCCGCGCGGTCCAAGCATGACATCAAGGCGCCGGCGATCACCGGCCATCCGGAATTCGAACGCAAACTCAGGGTTCAGCAGAACACGCTTGAGCTCCTGATCATGTTCATCCCGTCGCTGTGGATATTCTCGCTGACCATCCAGGTGCTGGTCGGCGCCGCGCTGGGCCTGATCTTCATTATCGGCCGCATCATTTACGCCATCAGCTATCCGGCCGACCCGGCCAAGCGGAGTCTGGGGTTCGGGCTCAGCATTATCCCGATCCTGATATTGGTGCTTGGCGGGTTCGTGGGCGTCATCCGCCTGATGATCATGGATATGTGAAGGATGCGCGGGCGCGGTAGGGCTGCTATAGCGATACCGTCGCGCCCGTAGCTCAACGGATAGAGCATCTGACTTCGAATCAGAGGGCTGGGAGTTCGAGTCTCTCCGGGCGCGCCAGAACTGCCCGGCGAAGTCTTCGAACCTTGCGGAGAACTTCGCATGAAGAAGCGCGTTTTTGTTGTCGCGACCATCGTCGTGGTTGGCCTTCTCGCGGTCTTTCGGCCGTGGGCTCCCAAGGTCGTTCCCGATAACATGGCTCTGCGGCATCCGCCGGCGGGCGACATCGTCGGTTTTGCCGATAAATATGACACCTTCGCGTGGCTCGGCGTACCGTTCGCGAAACCCCCGGTCGGTGACCTGCGCTGGCGGGCGCCGCAGCCTCTGCCGCCCTGGCAACGCGCGCGCGAGACGTTGGCGTTCAGCCAGCCTTGCGCGCAATTGAATGTGCTGGCGATCATCGACAAGCACGCGATGTCGGGCGCCGAGGATTGTCTCTATCTCAATATCTGGACGCCGCGGATGACGGCGGATGCGGTGTCCGGCAAGCGCCTGCCGGTCATGGTCTGGATCCACGGCGGCGGCGACACGTCCGGCCTGTCCGAGGCGACGCGTGGCGATCATCTTGCCGGTGCGCAGCAGGTCGTCGTTGTGACCTTGCAGTATCGTCTGGGGGTCTTCGGCTGGTTCAGCCACCCGGCACTGCGCCAGGCTGCCGGAACGCTGGCCGATGCGTCGAGCAATTTCGGTCTGCTGGACCTGATCGCCGGGCTGCAATGGGTGCATGACAATATCGCGGCCTTCGGCGGCAACCCGGCCAACGTCACGATCTTCGGCGAAAGCTCAGGCGGGCACGATGTCATGGCCCTGATGGCGGCGGGACCAGCGAAAGGCTTGTTTCAGCGGGCCATTTCCGAGAGCGGCAGCGTGCATTCCACCCTGCGGTCCCAGGCCGAGAACTATTCCGACGATGCGGATCGCGGGCTGCCCTACAGCACGCGCGAATTTATCAATGCGTTGTTGATTGCAGACGGCGTACCGGACTGGACGGCTGCGAAAGCCAGGCAGCAAACAATGGGCGATTCCGCGCTTCTCGCTTATCTGCGGGGCAAGTCGCCGAAGCAGTTGCTGGCGGCGGTGAGGCCTGCGGGCCTCGGCATGTATGACTGGCCGGTGATGGTACGCGACGGCTATGCCGTGCCCGATAAGCCGCTAATGGAGGTCTTCAGCGACCCCGCGCAATATAATGCAGTACCGGTGATTCTAGGCGGCAATCGCGACGAAAACAAACTGTTCATGCTGGGCGATCCGGATCTGGCCGAGACCCGCTTCGGTTTCCTGCCGAAAATCAAGGATCTGGCCACCTATAACCGGATCACCGGATATTACTCCGCCAAATGGCGGGCCGAGGCAGGTGGGGAGGTGGCGGCCGTCCTCAGTAAAAGCCAGGGCGATACGGTTTATATCTATCGTTTCGACTGGGACGACGAACCCGACTACGGCCTGGTCAATCTGCACGATCTGCTCGGCGCATCGCACAGCACCGAAATCAATTTCGTGTTCGGCGACGATTCGACCATCGGTCTGCCGTTCGTCAGGTCAAAGGCGAACGGTCCATCTCGCGATGCGCTGTCCGATGCGATAATGGGATATTGGACGGCTTTTGCAAGAGACGGGGCGCCCGGTAACGGCGGCAATGAAGCAAATCCAGCCTGGCACCCCTGGCATGAAACCGGGCCATCCCTGATGATCCTGAATACGCCGGCCCATGGCGGCCTGCGCATGAGCGACGAATCTCAGCGCGTCGCCGATATCAAGGCGCGGTTGCGGGCCGACAACGCCTTCCCGACACCGGAGGCGCGCTGCAAACTTTACACGAGACTCTTTCGCGCCGGCTTCGAGGGCCAATCCTATTGGGACGCGGGCGAATACAAAGCGCTGGGCTGCGGAGATTACCCGCCGGGCGATCCGGTCGCCGATCCTTCCGCGGACTAGGGCTTCGCGGGCAGCGTCAGCCCGTCCAGCGCCACGAATTCCGCCTCGGAGGCGCCATCGCGCAGCGTTTTCGCGGCCTGGTATTCGGGTGAGCGATAGAACGCCTTCGCCAGTTCCAAGGTCGGAAACTCGCAGACAGCCAATCGGCGCGTTTCCTCCGGCCCTTCCAGCGTGACGCTCTCGCCGCCGCGGGCGATGAAGCGGCCCTGGTATTTCGCCAGGGCGGCCGGGGTCAGCGCCATATATTCGCGATACCGCTCCCAGTCGGTGACGGTGACGCGGATCAGGATATAGGCGGCTATATTAGCCTCCGCGTGTTTTGTAGAAGTCGATGGCCGCGCGGATCGACTCTTCGACCGGCCGTGGCGACCAGCCGAGTTCCTGTCGTGCCTTGCTCGAATCCATATCGTTCATCAAGTGGCTCAGCCGTGCGCTTTCGACCGAAAGCTGGCTGTCGCGGTTGCGAATCTTGGCGACGCTACCGCCGATGAAGCCTAGCGCATAGAGCATCCAGATCGGCATTTGGCGGAACGTTGTCGCCTGCCCGGCTTGGGCCGCTGCGACCGTGTAGAGCTCGCGATAGGTCAGCCAGCGGTCGGAGACGATATAGCGCTCTCCGATGCGGCCGTTCCGTTCCGCCAGCGCCATCGCCTGAGCGGCGTCGGCAATGCCCACGCAGGCGAGGCCGGAATCGATGGCGAAAGGCAGATTGCCGAATGCCGCCGCGGCCAGCAGGCGGCCATGCGGGGTCATGGCGTAGTCGCCGGGGCCATAGGTGTTGGCAACATTCATCGCGATGCCCGGCAATCCGCGTTCACGGACATATTCGAAGAAACGGTCTTCGCCGGCGGCGCGGGATCGCAGATATGCTCCGGCCTGTTTGCCGAAGTTGAAGCTGTCTTTTTCGGTCGACACGCCGGATGGGTTGAGACCGATGGTCCCAATCGTGCTGGTCATGACAAAGCGTTTCACGTCGTGCGCGACGGCGGCGTCCATCACGACGGTCAACCCGTCGATGTTGACCCTGTACATGGGCGTCGGATCGCGCAGCCATGCCTGGGTATTGACGGCGTAATGGATGACGCTGCCGCATCCTGCCATCGCGGCCGATACGGCTTGCGGATCGCAGATATCGCCATACGCCCATTCGACGGGAAGATCGGCGATGCCCTCTATATTGCTCGACCGACGGACCATGGCGCGCACTGCGCGGCCATCGGCGAGAAGAGCCTGGACGACATGGCTTCCAAGGAAGCCGCCCGCTCCGGTGACGAGGACGCGGTCTTTGGGATCGGAAACGGTCATTGCACTTCGTTCGGCTGTCCGGCCCTGCCGGTCAAGCGGAAATGCGGTGTTTTTCACGCGGGCGCCGCACGCTCTTGCGGGGCAGGGATACGCCGAAGGATACTGTAGCGTATTTTTTTGCGGCAACGCCGGAAGCTCCCATGGCCGAACCACTTCGTTTTGACGATCCGAACATGCCCGCGCCGCAGTCCGCGGACGATGGCTTCAGCCTGCCCGCGTGGATCTATAACGACGCCGATTTCCTGGAGGCCGAGCGGGATTCGATCTTCGCCGGTTCATGGCAGATCGTCTGTCACGAGAACGATATTCCCGAGGCCGGCGATTATCACACCCTGGCTTTCATGGGCGACAATTTCGTCGTCGTGCGCGACCGCGAACTGCGCCTGCACGCCTTTCACAATGTCTGCCGTCACCGCGCGGCGCGGCTGCTGGACGGGCCTAAGGGCAAATGCCGGGGCGCCATCGTCTGCCCGTACCACGCCTGGACCTATAATTATGACGGGCGCCTGTCGGGCGTGCCGTTTCGTGAAACCTTTC
This sequence comes from Alphaproteobacteria bacterium, assembly GCA_965276835.1. Classification (GTDB taxonomy): domain Bacteria; phylum Pseudomonadota; class Alphaproteobacteria; order BOG-932; family Roseiterribacteraceae; genus BOG-932. Next base: position 2,233,471 of record OZ255631.1, on the reverse strand, counting down.
CCGATCTGGATATCGACCGTACCAGCCTGGTGCCGCTGGAACTCGAGGTGTTTCTCGGCTTCATTTTCGTGCGGCAAAAACCGGGCGGTCCGACCGTCGCGGATATGATGCAGCCCTACCGAGCGGAGTTGGAGCAATTCCGCCTGCCCGAACTGGTGCCGCAGGGCCGGGTGACGCTGCGCCCGCGTGCGGTCAATTGGAAGAATGTCGGGGACAATTATTCCGACGCGCTGCATATCACCGTGGCGCACCCGGGGCTGACCCGCCTGTTCGGCCGATCCTATGGCGCGGAGGCGATGGATTGGGTCGACAAGATGTGGGGCGACCTGCGCGACGAACCCTCGGCCCGCCTGTCGGAGCGGCTCTATCAGAAGTTCCTGCCGGACGTGCCGCATCTGCCGGCGAAGCAGAAGCGAGCATGGTCGTACTACAAACTGTGGCCGAACATGGCATTCGACATCTATCCCGACCAGATCGATTTCATGCAATTCTTCCCGGTCTCGCCGAACGAGACCCTGATCCGTGAGATCGCCTATGTGCTGCCCGATGCGCGGCGGGAAATGCGGGCGGCACGCTATCTCAACTGGCGGGTCAACCGCGATGTCAGCGCGGAAGACAAAGCGCTGATCGAGCGGGTGCAGGACGGCATGAACTCCCGCTCCTATACCGTGGGGCCGCTGGCGACGACCGAGGTCGGTTTACGCAGTTTCGGCCATCGCATGCGAAACCTTATTCCCGAAAGTCGCATGGACCGTGCACCGGCGCCGGGCTGGTACCGGCGGCGGGTCACGGGCGCCTGAACCTTCTCAGCCACGGCCGAACGGGAACATCCGGCGCAGACGGCTGTCGCGCAGCCAAAGGCTGCCCCAAGCTAGAATTCCGATATAGGCGCCAAGCAACAGGTCGCTAAACACCGGGCTGCCGACCCTCAGATGACCGACCACCGCACCGGCCAGCAGAACGGCGCCGGAGAAAGCTGTGCCGGGCAGCGTGGAGAGGATTACGATTGCCACGGCCAGAAGCCCCAGCGGGCGGTCGAGTGCCGGTGAAAAGCCGAGTTGCTTCTGCGCGTGCTGGGCGCTCGTCGGGTCGGTCAGCTTCATTACGCTGTCTATAATCAGGAACAGGACGACCAGCCCGCTCATGGCACGGCCGATCCAGACAGCGCGGGTTGGCTTGCGGGCTTGTGTTGCAGCGGTCATGTCATCCTCCTCGGTCGGTTCTGTTCCAAGGACGCGCGGATATGTCGGCAACCGACACCGCAGGAAATTATTTTTTGGCGGCACCGGGTGCCGTTGCTCAAGCCAATGCCAGGTTTGGTTACAGGTCCGGCTCCCAAACACAGGCCAGCCGCCCATCCGGCTGGCGCTGCCAATGGGCGACCAGCCGGGGCCGCCGCGCGGGCAGACGGTCGAGCGCGAAAAGCTCCAAGAGATCGGCCGCGTTGCGGACGATGGAACACGGTCGCGCGGGCGCACGGAATTTCAGAATCGTGGCGTTCATGCCCACGCCTCCTTATGTCAAATCGGTTTTGCCGACCTGGGAGGCGCTAGGGGAAGGGAGACGCTCTAAGGCGAGCTTGTCTCCGGGCTCTCTCGATGCTCCCAGGCAATGGACCCAGCCAGAATCATGGTCGCGCTGCGACTATGGTCCTCGGTGGGGGTGTTGCTAGATCGCGGGTTCATCTGATCCCATCGGATGGTTGCACGGGTCGCCGGCATGGAACGCGCCACGGCCGACGCGAAACGCATATATACCCCTGAGGGGTATATATCGAGAGCCGGACAAAAAGAATCCGCCGAACGATTTCGCGTCCGGCGGATTTGAAGTGTGGACTGCGGGTCAGGCAGCTTTTTCGACGGCAGCCGGCCCTATACCGGGGCCTTTGCGGGCAATGCTGGGCCGTCCGTCCACGCTCACGGGAACATCGCCGGCGATGGTTACGCGCTGCAGACTGCGAAGCTCGTCACCATAATCGTTGACGCCGTAATGCTGCGTCGCGCGGTTGTCCCAGATCGCGACGTCGCCGGGGGTCCAGCGCCAGCGGACGGTGTTTTCCGGCGTGATGACATGCCCCTGCAGGATGTCGAACAGCCTGGCGGAATCGCTCGACGACAGGCCGACGATCTTTTTGATGAAATGCCCCAGTATCAAAGCGTGCTCGCCGGTTTCCGGGTGGACGCGGACCAGCGGATGCTCGGTTTCGTAGACGGTCGCGGCGAAGACGCTTTTGAACCGCGCCGCGCTTTCGACGCTGACGTCAGTGCGCGTCGCCGCATAGTCATAGTCGTTGGTGTGCAGCGCCCAAAGCTTGGTCGCCAGTTCGTGCAATTCGGGCGACAGGTCGTCCAGCGCCGTCACCGTATTGGCCCACATCGTGTCGCCCCCGGCGCTGGGAATGGTCTCGGCGCGCAGGATCGATGCCTGCGGATAGGCCTGCACGAAGGTAACGTCGGTGTGCCAGGAATTGGTCCGGCCGCCATGGATCGAGCTGATACTCAGGCTGTACTTGGTGCCGGGATAGGTCGGTACCGTCGGATGCGGCACAGGTTCACCCAGCAGTTCGGCGAAGCCTTCCTGCCCGGCATGGTCCAGATGGGTCTGTTCGCGGAAGAAGATCACCTTGTGCTTCAACAATGCTGCGCGGATCGCGGCAACCGTGTCGCGGTCGAGATCGGGTGACAGCTTGACACCACCGATCTCGGCGCCGATCCGTCCGGTAACCCGTTTGATGTCCAGTGAATTGTTCATCGTACTCTCCTGTTGATGCCCTACCGCGAGCGGGCGAATGCCAGGGCCGGAGAGCCGGCATTGGCGGGAACGGGTGACGGGGTGGCAGGGCGGCGCGGCTGCCGCGCGCTGAGCGCCTCGGCGATTTCGGCATGGCGCCGTTCGTTCAGCGGGAAACGCCAGATCAGCAGTGCCGATATCGTGTGGCCGAGCGCCGGTCCCAGCCCGAAGAAGAGATGCAGGCCCTGAAGCGCGCTCGCGCTGTTATGAGCGCCGGGCGTGAAACCCAGCCAAGCCAGCACCGGGAAAGCGATCCCCAGCGCGATCGCCATCGCGGCGTTGCTTGTGACATTGAAGATCGAGAACAGCAGGCCGGACCGTTCCTCGCCGGTGTTCAGCCGGTGCAGGTCGGCGACATCCGCCACGATCGCGCGCAGCATCAAATTGCCCGATCCCTGCGCCAGACCTTGGGCCACCGTCAGCGCGATCAGCGGCGCCAATTGGCCGGGCGTGATCAGCAACAGGGCGAGATTGATCGCGACCTGCGTCAGTTCGCCGGCCATGACCGTGCGATGTTTCCCCAGCCGATAGCCGATGCGGGCCCAGATTGGCGCGGCGAAGACGCCGAACACAAACTGGATCAAATAGAGGAGCGCCGCCCATTGCGGCAGACCCATATAGATCGAGACGAAGAAGACAAATGTCGCCGTGCGGAAGCCCTGGCCCAGCGCCACGAAAAAGTCCGAGCCCATGACCCGCAGCACTAGGGGATCGCCGGTCAGTAATTTCAGCGCCGATTTGATGCCAGCCGGCTGGACATAGGCCGCCGCCGGCCGTTCGTGAAACGACAGGGTTAGGATCGGCAGCCCGATCGACAGGGTGGCAATCACGAACCATCCCATCAGCGCGACCTTGCGCGCAGAGTCGCCGTCGCTGAACCAATCGAGCAAAGCGGGGATCAGCAAGACCAGCACCAGCCCGAGCGCCAGGGTGGTCTGTAGATAGGTCTGTATCCGGGTGCGTTCGTGATAGCGGTTCGACAGGTCGCCGCTCCAGGCATAAAGCGGCGTCGAAACCATTGAAAAGCCGAGATAGAGGGCGAACAGCCATCCGGCGAGATACAAGCCCGACACGCCGGACGCGGGCATGAAAACCATCACCGTCGACAGCAGGAATAAGGCGCCGCCGGCAACGATCCATGGTTTGCGCCGGCCGGTGCGGTCAGACAGCATGCCGATAGCCGGGTCGCTCAGAGCGTTCCACAGCCGGCTGACCATGAAGATCGTGCCGACAAGGCTGAGGCTCAATCCCAGATTTTGGGCATAGAAGGCGGGCAGGTAGACGGCCAGTGGCATGCCCGCGCCCCCTAAAGCCAGGCTGACGAATGAGAATGCAATCAGGCGTGGGGCCGCCAAACGCGCGGGCTGCGGGTTGGTGGATGTCATCTGGCGGCCCCTGGCTTGAGTGGCTCTTGCGGGTTCGGTCAGTGCGGGCGGTCGCCGATTACCGTCACGCGCTCGACCACCCGATCGGCGTCGCCGTAGTCCGCGACGGCGTAATGCTGGGTCGCCCGGTTGTCCCAAAAGGCGATCGAATTCTTCCGCCACTTGAACCGCACCTGGTATTCGGGTCGGTTGAACTGGTTCCACAAGTGCTTCAGCAGGCTGTCGGACTCCCAGGTTTCCAGGCCGACGATGTGCGAGGTGAAGACCGAATTGACGAACAGGATTTTCTCGCCTGTTTCAGGGTGCGTGCGGACGATCGGGTGCTCGACCGGTGGGAAGCGGTTCAAAAGTTCAGCTGTCTTCTGCGGATCGCGTTTTACGAAGCTGCCGAAACCATGGGCGGCGCTATGGATTGCCGTCAGGCCTTCGATCCGTTCTTTCACGTCGTCGCCCAGACCTTCATAGGCCGCGGCGGCGTTGGCCCAGACGGTGTCGCCGCCGATCTCCGGAATCTCCAGGCCACGCAGGATGGAGGCGGCCGAGGGTTTTTCGCGGAACGTCGTGTCGGCATGCCAATTGGCGTTTGCCTTGGCGTAGTAGGAGCGCTTGTCGCGATGTTCGGACGAGTCGATCCGAAGAATTTCCGGATGGTCGCTGAGGCTCAGCAGCGGGTGGACTTCCAGGTCGCCGAATGCTCGGCCCAGCGCGATGTGCTGTTCCTGCGTCAGGTCCTGGTCGCGGAAGAACAGCACCTTATGGTGGCTGAGGAATGCCTTCAGCGTGTCGCGCGCCTCGTCGGTGATCGGCTGGCGAAAATCCACGCCTTCAACCTCCGCCCCGATCGACGGCTGGAGCGGCCGGATCGTGATATGCGCGTGTTCCGTCTCAACCTTGCTGAATTGAATCGTCATGACTGTTTCCTTCTCATGTCTGCTATAGTGGATTTGTGGAGGCGGCGACGGCCGCTCGGTAGCTCAAAGTTCGGATTTTTGCCGCTGGCTGGTCCATGCGCGACACAGGATCACTGCGGGGCTGGAAGCAGGAAGGTCGTACAGCGTGGACAGAGTTTGGATGTCGAAGGTTGCGATCTCCGAAGCGTGCGCAAGCGGTGTTTTCGATGTCGGGGGATCATCTGGGGTTCCCGGTGTTGTACTGATCGACGTCATCTGTCGCTCCGTAGCGTGGCGATGAAACCGATAGAATCTGCCGGTATCATCCGCTGATCCAGATGTATCAGACGTTATAGCAGATGTAAATCTAATATGACGAACATCGTTAACGCTAGTTGGAACCCGTGACTGCGTGCGCTTTTTGACCTGAAGGGGTCGCTCAGTCTCTCGCAAGGGCTTGTATCGCCGGGATGTAATGGCGCCCGTCGTCAATGTCGCACCCGGTAACCCAACGGCATCGGCACGCTCCTGCGCCCGCTCACGTCACAGGATTCGGGGTGCCGTTATATTGTCGTTTTAGACGCCGGCAGTAGAACAGTATCGGCGATCAGGCGCCCTGTGGCGCATGCCGTGCGCGGATTCTCGGCGCTGCGAAATCCAGGAAGGCGCGGGTTTTTTGTGGCAGCAAGCCCTGGCCGGCATGCACCAGATTGACCGGCGTCGGCGCCGATTCGAACTCCGTCAGTACCGGGCGCAGCGTGCCGGCCGCGATGGCGCTTGCGGCCTGATAGAACAGAATCCGTGTAACGCCGATGCCGGCGACTGCCGCGTCGACTGCCGCCTCTGCAGTATTGACCGACAGGCGGGCATGGACCGGGATATCGCGCTCGCCCTTCGCGCCGGAGACTGCGAATGACCATGACGTGGCCGGTGCGAAGGTGTCGAACGAAATCACCGGCAGGCCCGACAGATCCTGTGGGCTTTTCGGAGTTCCGTGGCGTGCGAAGAAAGCGGGGCTGCCGCAGGTGATTCGGCGTTCCGATCCGACATTGGTCGCAATCAGCGCGCTGTCGGCCAGTGGCCCGATGCGGACCGCCAGGTCGATATGGTCATCGATCAGATGAACGTTGCGGTCGGATAGGGACAGCCGCACGTCGATATCGGGAAAGGCGGCCAGGAAGTCAGTGACGACCGGCAGGACATGCAGCCGGCCAAACACGAGGGGTGCCGTAACCACGAGGTCGCCCTTGGGAGTCCGATATTCGCCCGCTGCTGCGCGCTCGGCGTCGCCAACCTGCTCCAATATGCGTCGGCACGCGGCTATATAGGCTTCGCCCGCGTCGGTCAGGCTGAGGCTGCGGGTCGAACGGGTCAGCAGCCGTGTGCCGAGATGTGCTTCCAACTCTGAGATCTTGCGGCTGACTGTCGGCAGCGGCGCGCCCAGCTTGCGTCCGGCGGCCGACAGGCTGCCGGCTTCGACTGCGGCGACAAGAAGGGTCATGGCTTCGAGGCGATCCATCAATCTTCTCATTATTGAGATAATCTATCTGATAAATACTGAATTATCTTAAGCCACGAAAGATATTATCACCGTCCCGGGGTGATAATGTCCTACGGATTTCTCGATATCGCCAACACGCCCAGCGTGCTGGCTGCCCAGGCCGCGAACGGCGCCGACGATTACTGGGGCCGCTTTCATGGCGACCGCACCTTCGACCGCTTCACCGAGGTGGAGGAACAGTTCATCGCCGCGCGCGACAGTTTCTATATGGCGACGGTGTCCGAAACCGGCTGGCCCTATGTTCAGCATCGGGGCGGGCCGCCCGGCTTCCTGCATGTGGTCGACGAGAAGACACTGGCCTTCGCCGATTATCGCGGCAACCGGCAATATATCAGCCTGGGTAACCTGAACGCCGACGATCGGGTGGCGCTGATCATGGTGGATTATCCAAACCGCCGCCGCATGAAGATCTTGGCGCATGCCGAGGTCAAAGACCTGGCTGCCGATCCGGCGCTGGCAAAACTGCTGATCGACCCCGCCTATAAGGCGAAGCCGGAACGTGCTTACCTGTTGCACCTCGACGCATTCGACTGGAACTGTCCGCAGCACATCACGCCGCGCTATACCCAGGCGGAACTGGAACCCGCCCTGGCGCCGGTGCGCCTGCGGCTGGAAAAACTGCAGGCGGAGAATGTGGAGCTTCGGGCGAAGCTCATCAAACTGGAAGGTAAAATCCCATGAGCGACGCAAGCCGGCCGCCATTGCCGCCTTTCACCGCCGGAACCGCCGCACAGAAGGCGCGCCTGGCGGAGGACGCCTGGAACAGCCGCGATCCGGCAAAGGTGGCGCTGGCTTATACGCCCGACTGCCGCTGGCGCAACCGCGCGGAATTCATCGCGGGACGGACGGAGATCGAGGCGTTTCTCGCCCGCAAATGGACGCGCGAACTGGATTATCGCCTGATCAAGGAGCTGTGGGCGTTTCACGATAATCGCATCGCGGTGCGCTTCGCCTATGAATGGCGCGACGATAGCGGTCAGTGGTTTCGGTCGTACGGTAACGAAAATTGGGAATTCGATGCAAACGGGCTGATGCGCTTGCGCATCGCCAGCATCAACGATGCGCCGGTCGTGGAAGCCGATCGCAAGTTTCGGTGGCCGCAGGGGCGGCGCCCCGACGACCATCCGGGTTTGAGCGAATTTGGACTTTGATGCGTGGCTAGGGTTGGCCCTAGGGCGAAACAACAGTAGTTTGTTGCCAGTGGACGAAAGACCCAAGCGGCTTTAGTGCCTTGGACCTGTTTGCGGGAGCTGTCTATCCTGGTTGATTCCTACATCCCGCCGTTCCCACCGCGCCCGAAGAAAGCGCTGCCGGTTCGCGAGATTTTGCGCCGAAGCAAGCACAATTTCATCAGCATCTGGGAAGACAAAGCCTTCGAATACCAGACGATGGCGACACGGATTCTGGCCCGGCAGGTTGTGATCTGCAACAGCCCGGACACGGTCCAGCAGGCATTCGTCAATAACAACGCATCCTTCGAGCGGAAAAGTCCGCAGATGCGCCAGATCCTGCGCCCACTTCTGGGCGACGGGCTGTTCATCAGCGACGGCGAGACCTGGAAGACGCGCCGCCGTATCGTCGCGCCGATCGTTCATGGCCAGCATCTCCCCAATTTTGCGCCGGTGATGGTTGAACTGGCCGCCGAACTCTGCGGCCGCTGGGGCGCTCTGCCGCCGGGGTCCGAGATCGATGCCCTGGGCGAAATGGCGGAATTGACCGCCGGCGTTATCTGCCGGACGATTTTTGGGCCTTCGCTCGGGCATGACAGCGCGCGCGCCATTATCGAGGGCTTCAGCCAGTATCAGCGCCAAATCGACGTGGTGAACTTGCTGTCGTTCGCCGGCGTGCCGGACTGGCGGCCGAAGTTCCTCGCGCCTCGCTCGGTTCGTGGATCGGTCAAGAAAATCATCGACGAACTGGATGTGGTCATTGCCAGCGCGCGCGAACGCCACGATCGCGACGAAAGCTCGGTGGTCGGTATGCTGCTGAACGCACGGGACGCTGATGGAAAGCCGCTAAGCCATGAAGCGGTGCGAAACGAAGCGGGCGTAATCTTCATGGCAGGCCATGAAACCACCGCGAATTGCCTGGCCTGGGTCTGGTTTCTCCTGTCCCAGGCCGGCTGGGCGGCGGACAAGCTGCACGCGGAACTCGACGACGTTCTGGGCGGTCGCCTTCCCAGCCTTAAGGACGTACCCAAGCTGGTCTACACACGCGCCGTGATCGATGAGACGCTGCGCCTTTATCCGCCGATCCCGCTTCTGACCCGGCAGGCGAGCCGTGCTGAGAAGATCCGCAGCCGCAAGGTGGAAAAGGGGGCAATCGTCGCTGTCATCCCATGGCTGCTCCACCGGCACCGGCTGTATTGGAAAGACCCCGACAATTTCATGCCCGAGCGGTTCCTGCCAGGCGCACCGCCGATCGACAAATATACCTATGTTCCGTTCAGCATCGGGCCGCGCGTCTGCGCCGGTCTGCAGTTCGGCCTGACCGAAGCGGTGCTGTGTTTGGCGACGATCGCGCAGTCTTTTCGTCTGGAACTGGCGCCCGGCGCGAAGGTGGAACCGGTGTCCCGGCTGTCGCTGCGGCCTGGTGAATCGGTGCCGATGCGGGTCTATCCGCGGACGGTTGCCTTAAGGAATCCCACCGCCCCGGTGGCTGAATTGCAAACCGCCGGTGCTGGCGAATGCCCGTTCGGTCATGGTTGATCGCCGTTATCGGCGGAGGCGCCGGCGGCCGATTACCCAGGCCAGCAGGATCACCGCGATGGCCGGTGCGTAGAACTGAAACTGGCTGGACAGATCCCATTCGAGGGACATGAAACCGCGATACCAATACGGCCCGACCGAACGGGCATGGTCGACCGCCTTTAGGTGAAACTCGAATTCGGTCTTCTCACGCGAATAGGCATAGCCGGCGGCGAACGCCGCGCCGATCCACCATGGATTTCCAAGGCGGGTTCGGCTGACGGCGAGGGCAATCACCGATTGCATCGCAAGGGCGATGACGATGTGTGTCGCCCATGCCACCGGCGTCAGAACGACGCCGGTCCACTGCAGCCAATTGAGCTGCTGCGCTGGATCCCCTGCGTCCAGGATCAGCCCTCCCGGCGTCCGGTGAGGCTGTCCAGCAATAGATCGACATTCTGAAAGTGACGTTGCCAGTTCGGCGGGGTCCATTGCCCGATCCGCGCCAGTTGTGCGTCGCGCCGGGTCGAGATTGGGGATGTGTAATCGCGAATAGCCCGGTACCAGGTGGGCCCATCAAGCGGATCGAAGAATTCCGCGACGCCTGCGCCAAGTTCGACAAATGGCGGGATGTCGCTGCACAGCACCGGTGTTCCCAGTGCAAGCGCTTCTATCAACGGCAGGCCGAATCCTTCCGAGAACGATGGGAACAGAAGGGCTTGCGCGCCCTGGATCATGCCGCAGACCTCCGAATCGGTGATCTTGCTGAATTCATGCACTTTGCCGTGCAGGCCGGGGCAGCGCTCCAGCATGTCGACGACATTCTCGATCTCCCAGCCGCGCCGGCCGACGATCACCAGATGCGGAGCCTCCTCGCCCATCTCCGTTTCCAGCTTGCGCCATAATTTCAGCAGCAGCAGGTGGTTCTTGCGCGGTTCGATTGTTCCGATGCAGATGAAATAGGGACGCGGGACGTTGAAAGGCGCGGGGGTCAGTTCCTCTGGGAGATCGAATCCCAGATGGGATGCCAGTATCGGGACTTCGCGCCCGACCCGGGTCATTTCCGGTGAAAGAATATCGGCTGTCGCTTGCGAATTGACGATGACCGCGTCCGAGAGGCGGGTCACGGTCGCGATCCGTCTGCCATGGATTTCGGCTTGATTTGGCCGCTGATATTCCGGAAAGGCAATCGGGATCAGGTCGTGGACCAACGGCACGAAGCGCGCATTCACCCGTTTCTTAAGCCGTTCGATCGAGGCTGGGCGGTCCAGATGGTGATGCGAGACGTTAAGATAGATGACCTGTTGGCGCTGGCGTTTTAACCTGCCGTAAAGGGCGCGCTCCCCCCGGACCGCGAGCGAGCCGTTGATTCTGTCGGCAATGCGCGCCGCTCTCGCCGGACCTTTGTTGCCAAACCATTGGGCGGACAACGCCGAAACGAAGTTGTGCGCCTGTTGGCGCGTGACAAGCCCGAAGGCGCGCCAGTTGCTCATCGCCGCGAACGACACGTCACCTTCGGGGCGGGACAGCAACTCGCGGGCATAGGCCAGCTCAACGCGATCGATTCCCGTCGGTGCGGCTCTGCCGGCGCTGGAAATCAAGCGTGAGAGGTCGAGAAGAAGATGCGGCATGGTCACTGCATTTGCCCAGCGATGTCGATTCTGCAACTGCAAGCAATACGTCCCAACGAACCCCTAGGCAAACGGCAGGAAAGCGCCGCCGATGAAGTCACGAATTTTGTGATCTTGCAGGTGGCTGTTTGTGCGCTTCTGTTTGCGCTAAAGCTTGGCCGATGGCCCTAGGTTATACAGTGCGGCCACATCGGGGCCCGCCTGCGTTGAGTGTCAAATCGCGTGCTGAATGTTCATTAAACGCTTTTTCCGCCTGTTTCTTTTCCCGCTCTGGCTTTTGCAGCTGGCCACCGGGGCAAAGTCCTTTCTCGACAATCCGATCATCGGTAGTGAGCGATTGAACCGTCGAGGCTTGCATGTGACTCGTCTGCGGGTAGCCCATTCCCTGGCTGCGATGCGGCGGCGGCGGCTCTCCAGCCGAGTGACGGAGCGTGACCGGGCGGAATTCGAACGTGACGGCATGGTGGTCAAGCGGGACTTTTTGCCCCCCGACGCGTTTCAGTCATTGATCGCGGAAATTCGCGCCTATCGCGGGCCGGCACGCGAAACGGTGCAGGGCGACACCATCACGCGCCGCATCGCGCTCGACGAAACAAGTCTGCCGCATATGCCGACCGTTCGCCGGATGCTCGATTCGCCGGAATATCAAGGGCTTTTGCGCTATGTCTGCAGTTTCGACGGGGAACCGATGCTCTATCTGCAGACCATCCTCGGTCACGCGATGGATGGTCCGCCGGACCCGCAATTGGAGCTTCACAGCGACGCGTTTCAGCCGAGCGTCAAGGCCTGGCTGTTCCTGAACGATGTCAAAGCCGATGCCGCGCCGCTGACATTCGTACCGAGGTCGCACCGGCCCGACGCGCCGCGTCTGGCCTGGGAGCGGGAGATGAGCATCGCGGCGTCGCAGAAGGGAGCGCACCTGACCCGCAGGGGTTCGTTTCGGCTCAAGGCCGCCGATTTATCCGATCTTGGACTGCCACAGCCGAGAATATTGGATGTGCCTGCCAACACGTTGGTGGTCGCCGACACGTTCGGTTTTCACGCGCGCGGCCCCAGCAGCGGTCCGTCTTTCCGTGTCGAAATCTGGGCCTTCGGGCGGCAGTCGCCGTTCGTGCCTTGGACGTTTTCGCCGCTCTGGCGGATGCGCTGGCTGGCACGCAGGCGCGCCGCCTTGTTCTGGTGGAGCGAGGATCTGCTTGAGCGTTTTGGACTTGGGCACAATGTCTGGCGCGCGCGAAAAAACACTTCAGCCTTCGACGGCGAGCCGGGCTCTACCGCTTCAAACCCGCCAGCTTGATTGCGAGCGACGCCAGGTCGACTTTCTCGGAGAACACGCGCCGGCTTTCCTCGGCCAGAATATCGACCGTCCGTGCGATATGGTCCCGTGTGTGCTCGGACGACACAAAGAACCGCAGCCGCGCCGATTTCTCGGGAACGGCCGGATAGATGATGGGCTGCACGTTAACGCCGCGCTTGAATAACGCGTCGGACAGCCGGGCCGCCGAGATCGAACTGCCGGTGATGACCGGCACGATGCTGAACCCGGCCGTAAGACCTGTATCCAGCCCGATCTTCCGGATTTCTTCCGTCAGCAGGCGGGCATTGGCGTTCAGTTGGGCGACCCGTTCCGGTTCGGCGGCCATGACGTCCAGCGAGGCAATGGCGGCGGCAGCGGCCGGTGGCGGCATCCCGACGGAATAGACAAATCCGGGCGCTGAGATTTTCAGGTACTCGATCAGATTGGCCCGGCCGGCAATATAGCCGCCGCATCCTGACAGCGTCTTGCTGAGCGTACCCATCCAGAAATCGGCCGAATCCGCGGGCAAACCGAAATGTTCGGCGATGCCGTGGCCCTTCGCGCCGACGACACCCACCGAATGTGCCTCGTCCACCAACAGCCACGCGCCCATCCGGCGGGCCAGCGCGCTGAAGGCCGGCAGGTCGGGGATATCGCCGTCCATGCTGTAATGGCCTTCGATGACGATCATCACTCGCTTGTGGCGGGCGCGGTTTTCGGTCAGCAGCCGTTCGGCGGCGGCGGTGTCGTTATGCGGAAAGGTCAGGCGCCGTGCGCCCGACAGCTGGGCGCCCTGGACAGCGCTGTTATGTACGAAGGCGTCGTGGACGATCAGGTCGTTCTTGCCCATCAGATGGCCGATGGTCGTGACGTTGGTCGCGTGCCCGCTGACGAAGGCGATGCAGTCCTCGGCGCCATGCAAGGCGGCCAACCGTTCTTCCAGCTCGCTATGGATCGAGCGTTCGCCCGAAACCAGCCGGCTTGCGGAGACGGACGTGCCGTATTTGTCGATCGACGCCTTGGCGGCCGCAGATACCGCAGGGTGCCCGTTCAGTCCAAGATAGTTATAGGACGAGAAATTGATGAAGGTCTGGCCGCCGATCGAGGTCTCCGCCCCGGCGATGCCGTCATGGACGCGGAAATACGGATCGTCGATGCCCAATATACCGGCTGCGGAGCGCACCGTCCGGAATTGGTCGTAGGATTCCAGGTCAGACAGGTCGTCCGGCGCATGTTTGATCTTAGGCGCTGGCGCCGGGCGTTCTTCCGCCTTGGCTTGCCCCGTCAGTCGTTGCAGCAGACGGGCCTTGTCGAGGGCCGACAGGCCGAGGCTTTTAGGGGCGACGCTCACTCCGCCGCCGCCGCGTGCTCGGCATCGCTGTAAGATGCGGGCGCGGAGTCGAGCGCGTCATGGCTCGCACCGGATTCGTGCCGGATTATGGTTTCGATCAGACCGCCATCGGTGGATTCGGTCTTGGACAGGTTCTTTACAATGCGCCCCGCGATGGTTGAGAGCGTCGTCGTGTCCGACAGCGAGACCAGCGGCACGTCGATTCCCAACCGGGTTTCCAGCGCCAGCCGCAGTTCGACGGCCATCAGCGAGTCCATGCCGAATTCGGACAAGGGCCGCTGCGCGTCGATCCGGTCCGGTGCGAAGGACATGACGCGCGCCGCCTCCTCGATCAGCAGGCCGGTGATGAATTCCTTGGCCTCGGCGGGAGACATTTCATGGATGCGATCGCGCAGATCGACGCCGCCGCCTTCGTTGCCGCCCGATGCGACATCCTCGAAGGTCGGTGTCTTAAGGATCGGCAGGTATTGGTGCGCCGCGTCCCAGCGCACCGGAGCGAAGGCGACCACGGCCTGGCCCGACGCCATCAGCAGCGGCAGGGCATCCAGCGCCTCGGTGGCCGGGATCGGTGTCGTGCCCAACCGGCGCATCAGGGCGTCGTTGGCGGCATCGTGGCGCGCCAGATAGCCGACATCGCCGATCGGCCCCCAGGCGATTGCCAGGGCGGGCAGCCCTTCGGCTTTGCGCTGCCGGGCGATGGCTTCCAGACCCATATTCGCCGCAACATAACTGCCTTGGCCGGGAGCACCCATGATCGTCGTGGCGGACGAGTAAAGCAGAAACAGGTCGATGGGATCGTTCCGCGTCAGCCGGTCAAGATTACGCGCGCCGTCAACCTTCGGCGCCAATACGCTGACGATACGCTCGGCGGTCAGATTGCCGACCAGCCCGTCGTCGACCACCATCGCCGCGTGGATCACGCCACGGACCTGACCGAAGTCCCGGCGAATCTCCGCCAGCATCGCATCGACGGCAGCCGTATCTGCGACGTCACACTGGAATGTACGAACATCGACTCCTTGCGCGGCGAATGCGGCCAGCGCGCCGCCGGCCTCGGGAGCGTCCGCCGCCTTGCGCCGGCCGATCAGCGCCAATTGCCGCGCGCCCCGGGCGGCGAGCCACCGCGCGGTCTCCAGTCCAAAACCGGAGAGGCCGCCGGTGATCAGATAAACGCCTTCGGCGCCGACGAACTCCATCGGCGATAAGGGCAGGGGCGTTGGGCTATGGTCCGGAACCAGCACGATCTTGCCCAGATGACCCGCGCCCTGCATCAGGCGGAAGGCATCGGACACCTCGGCGAACGGGAAGGTGCGATACGGCAGCGGATGCAGCGAACCCGCCGCCATTAGGTCGCTGACCTCTTTCAACAGCCGCGCCGCCAATTCCGGGCGTTCGACCGGCAGCCGGTCGACATCGACCGCGAAATAGGAAACGTTCTGGCGCAGCGCACGCAGGCCTATGCGCGTATCCATCATGAAATCGCGTTTTCCCAGTTCGACGAAACGGCCGAACGGCTTCAGCAGGCCGAGGCTCCGCTCCATGGCGTCGCCGCCCAGCGAGTTCAGTACGACATCGACGCCACGTCCGCCGGTCAGCTCGCGCACGGAATCGGCGAACGCCATGTCGCGGGAATCGAACACATGATCGACGCCGAGGTTTTTCAGGAAGGCGCGCTTCGTCGCCGATCCGGCGGTCGCGACGATGGTTGCGCCGACATGCTTGGCATATTGGATCGCTGCTAGCCCGACGCCGCCGGCGCCCCCATGGATCAGAATCCATTCGCCGGCTTGAAGCCGCGCCTGAGTCGACAGCGAATACAGGACGGTCAGATAAGTGACCGGGATCGACGCGCCGGCCGCGAAGCTGAACGTGTCGGGCAGGGATGCCACCGCATGCGCCTCCGTCACGACATGCGACTGCAACGCCGCCGGGGCCAGCGCCATGACGCGGTCGCCGATGGCCAGACCGGTGACGCCTTCGCCCAGCGCGCTGACGATGCCGGTGCATTCCAGGCCCAGCGTCGGACCTGAGAAGCCGTCCATCAGGGCCTCTTCGGGCAATAGCGCCATGGCCCACATGACATCGCGGAAATTGAGACCTGCAGCCTTGACCTCGATCGTCACCTGGCCCGGCCCCGGCAGCCGCCGCTCGACGGCATTCCAGCGCAGTGTATCGATCAGTCCCGGATGGTCGATCGTCAGTGCGGTCGCTTCGGCATTGGCTTCGGACCGTTGGAAGCCGCGCCGCAGACGCAGCGCGTGGCGGCCGGTATCGGTCCAAACGATCTCGCGCTCCGCGTCCGGCATGGCGATTTCCATCGCCAGCGTGTCGGCGACTTCGCGCGCGCTCCAAGACGACGGAAGGTCGATTAGGCGGCAATCGAGCTGTGACAACTCGTTGCGAATCGTGCGGCCCAACCCCCAAAGCCCGGCCTCGCCGGCGGCGGGCGGCAAATCGTCGGTCATCGGCCGCTGCGCATCGGCGGTGACCACCCATAAGGCGGCATGTTCGCCCGCTTCGGCGGTCAGCCGCGCAACCGTCAGCACATCGACCATGCGACCGGCGTCGTTCGCGGCCGACACGGCAAGGGTCGTGGCCGGCGCCAGGCAGATGACCTGCGGCGGCTGTTCGCCGACCGCCGTCAGCGCGGCCAGCAGTTCGGCCCCGTCGGCCACCTCAGGCGGGTCGATCGTTGTCGTGGCGATCCCCATTGCCGTCAGCCGCTCCGCCAACATCGGCGCGGCGGCGTTGTCGCCGGTGGCGATCAGGACGGCACGCCGCCCGGCCGGCATCTCCACCGCGAAGCTGCTCGCCGACTTGGCGTCCCGCCCGGCGGCGATCAGCGTTACCGGCCACAAGCCTGTGCCGACAGGTGCAGTCGTCAACGGGGTGAGCCCGGCCTGAACCAGCATATCGCGCAGCGTTGCGCTGCCAGCGATCGGCGAAATCGGGAAATCGGAGTCCAGGCTGCCCGCCCACCATTCGGCGCTTTGGCCGAAGATGGCGTTCCAAACCTCGTTCTGTTCCGGCTCCGCCGCGAGCAGATAGCCGCCTGGCGCCAGAACCATGTTCAATCGTTGAATCGTACCGGCATGCGTCTCGTTTCGGGTCAGCCCATACATTGAGACGACCAGGTCGAACGGCCCGGTATAACCTTCGCCGCTCAACGTGCCTTCATTGGGACTCCAGTGCCGCGCCGATGCGCCGACATGGCCGGCGGTCACCAGCGAAAGGCGCTGCACCATGTGCGCGTCGCGGTCGCTCGCGACATATTTGAGCGTGCCGTCCCAATGCGCCAGGCGGCTTAGCAATCGTCGGGTCAGCGCGCCCGATCCGGCGCCGACTTCAAGAATCCGCAGCGGCCGCCCGGCCGGCCAGTCGGCCGCGACGTTCAGCACGGCGTCGGCCAGCGCTGCCAGCGTCTGTTCGCCGGAAGGCGAGCCATAGAGCATCTGGTCGACTAATGGCGCCGACAGCTTTGCGCCCTCGAACCCGGCGCGCAGCAGGTGCGGCAGGTCAGCCGCGCCGGCCAGGGCCAGCTCCGCAGTCAATTCGGGGGCATCGGTAATCAAGGTGCGCCACAGAACCCCAGGTTCCGGCAGCTCGGATTCGCTGGCCAAAGTCCAACCATCAGCGCTTTCGGTTGCAAGGCCATAACGCTGCATCATCAGCATCAGCCAGCCAAAAAGCGGCGCGGCCTCGCGCGCCACCGCGCCGGTCAGCACCAGATCGTCGATCTTGACCGGATGCGCCCATGACGTGACCTGCTGTGCCGCCGTATAGGCGGATGAGGCCAGGAAGGCGTCGAACAGCAGGGCGATGTCGCTATAGTCCCGCGCCTTCTCGAGCGGCGCCAGAGCGGCCAAAGCGGACGCCATATCGATCGCCGGGCTGGCATTGTCGGCCGAGCTCGGCACCGCGATCGGGTCGAAGCGAAAGATCTGCGCGGCCAGGTCGGCGTGGCGATTCAGCCGGACGCGCTGGAACCAGCAATCGTCGATATCGGCGATCCGCCCACCTTCGGCATCCAGCAAGGTCAGAGCCGCGGATACCGACCGGATGCCGGCCCTTTGAATCGCGATCTTCGCGCTCGCGACAGGGCGGTAATAGGGCGCAAACAGGCGAATGCGGCCAAACCGGGCCGGCATAAAGCTTTCGCCCGGCTCGATCTTCACGCGATTGACGAGAAGCGCGAACAGGCCCTGTAGCGCGCCGTCCAGCAATGCCGGGTCAATGAGATAGTCGCCGGTGGCGGTGGTGTCGTCCTGGCCGAGCGTGACCGTCGCCTCATGGGCGTCGATCACATCGACGCGGCGGACAGTCTGGAAATGCGGGCCATAATCAAGGCCGAGCCGGCTGGCGGTGGCATAAAGCGCTTCGGCGCTGACGCTGTTGGCGACAGGTCGAACGCTGACAGGCGTGGGAACGTGGGCGCTGCCCTGCGCAACGCGCGCCACGGCGTGCACGCTCCAAGGCTCGTCGCTAAGGCGTACGCGGCTGGCGATACGCAATTGCCCCTCGGCCTCGAGCGTCACGCGCAATTCGCGCGATTGACCCGGCTCAACGACCAGGGCGCGCGGAATTTCGACGCCGGTAACCTCAAGGCATTGCGCGGTCGGGTGGGTGACCTTGGCGGCTGCAAGTGCAATTTCGACAAGGGCTGCGCCGGGCACAACGGGCACACCTTCGACGACGTGATCCAGTAGCCAGGGCTGCTTCTCGGTCGACAACAGATTCGACCAGATGGCGTTGGGCGGATTCCGCTGGAAGCCGAGCAGCGCGTGGTCGCGCCGCGGTGTTTCCAGCAGGATGCTGTCGTTGGTCGGTGTGAACCAGTGCAGTTCGCGCTGCCAGGGATAGGCGGGCAAGGTACGGAATTCGGCCGGCCCGTCGAACATCGCCGCGCCGGAGATGTCGTAGCCGGCGACATGGCACTCGCCGGCGATCAGCGGGAACGGATCGCGCGTGCCGCCGGCATGCGACAGGCTGCCGAAAGTGCGGCCGGTCGCCTCCGCAACCTTCAGCCCGTCGCGCAGATAGGACATCAGTGCCGGGTTGGGGCCGATCTCGATGAAGATTCGCGCACCTTCGGCGATCAGGTGATCGACCGCCGGCTTGAACTGGACCGGGTCGCGGATATTCCGCCACCAGTAATCGCCGTCCAATTCACGCCCGTCGATCGGGGCGCCGGTCACGGTCGAGATGAAACGGTCGCCACAGGGCCGCGGCGCGATCCCGTCCAGGGCCTCGATCAGGTCGTCCCGGATCGGGTCGAGGGCGGCGCTGTGAAAGGCGTAATCCAGGTCGAGGCGCTTGAAACGCCATTCCTTGGCCGCCGCCATCGCCTCGAGCTCGGCCAGCGCAGGCTTGGGACCGGCGATCGTAACCGCGTTGCTGCTGTTGATCGCCGCGATCTCAAGCCCGCTATCGAGCTTGGCCAGGATTTCGGCGGCTTTCGCGACGGGCAGGCCCCACGCGGCCATGCCACCGGCGCCCTGGGTGCGTTGCTGTTGCTGGCTACGGACGACGATGATCCGGCAGGCGTCTTCCAGGGTCAGTGCCCCGGCAGCCCAGGCTGCGGCAATCTCACCGACGCTATGCCCGGTATAGGCCATCGGCGCGACGCCGAATTCTCGCAAAGCTATGACGATGCCGACCTGGATCGCGAACAGCAGCGGCTGCGCCACATCTGTGCGCGCCAGCACGGCTGGATCCTCGTCTTCGACCAGGCGGGTCGCGATCGACCAGCCGAGCAGGGGCTCCAGATGGCGGTCCAATTCGGCGATGGTGGCGCGGAACGACGCGCTATATTTCATGCCGTCGCGCGCCATGCCCGGGCGCTGCACGCCGTTGCCCGAGAATACGAAGGCCAACTGGCCGCTTGGCAATGCCACACCCGCGACCGCGCCGGGGGAATGCCCGGTTGCGGCAAAGCCATCCAGCGTTTCCGCCATGTCGAAGGCCGCGCCGCCGGGCACGACCAGCCGGTGCTTATGTTGGTCGCGGCGCCGAGCGGCACCGCGCACAGCCTGGGCGTTGCTCACGTCCGTTCCGTCCGCCAGCAGGATTGACCATTCGCTGGCCAGGGTCTTCAGCGCCCCGTCGGACCGCGCCGAAATCAACAGCGGCGGCAGCGAAGCCGGGGCCTGGGCCGCCAGGGTCTTTGCGACATGCGGCGGCGAGGCGAGGATGGCGTGACCGTTGGTGCCGCCGAAGCCGAACGAGTTCACGCCGGCCACCAGCTGTTCGTCTTCCGGCAACACCATCGGCTTGGTGACGACCGAAAGGTTCAGGGTATCGAACGCGATCGCCGGGTTGGGCGTTTCGAAATTCAGCGACGGCGGGATCACCCGCTTTTCCAGCGCCAGCATGGCTTTGAGCAGCCCGGCCATGCCCGACCCAGCTTCCAGATGCCCGATATTGGTTTTCACAGACCCGATCGGCAACGGCTTGCGCCGCCGCTGGGCCACCGCCTCGCCCAACGCGCCCAGTTCGATGGGATCGCCGGCCTGCGTGCCGGTGCCGTGCGCTTCGATGAAGCTCAGGCGGTCCGGATCGATATTGTTTTCCAGATAGACGGCGTTCAGCAGTTCGGCCTGGGCCGCGCCGTTGGGCAAGGAGAGACCAACCGTGCGGCCGTCCGAATTGACGCCGGTTCCCAGGATCACGCCGCGGATATTGTCGCCATCGGCTAATGCCTGGGCGAGCGGCTTCAGTAGAACCATGCCTCCGCCCTCGGCGCGGACATAGCCGCTGGCCCGTGCGTCGAACGCAAAGCAGCGCCCGGCGGGCGATAGCATCGAGGCGCGGCAGAACCCGATAAAGGGATATGGCGACAGCAGCAGACTGACGCCGCCGACCAACGCCGTCGGCACGCGGCCTTCGCGGATCGCCTTGCAGGCGAGATCCAGCGCGACAAGCGATGAAGAGCAAGCCGTATCGACGGCGAAGCTCGGGCCGTGCACGTCGAAGACATAGGAAAGGCGGTTGGCGATGATGCTCGCGGTCACGCCAGTCATGAAATAGGCGTCGCCGCTGGCCGGGTCGCCCATGCGGATGTCGCCATAGTCGCCGCTGGAGGCGCCTATATAAACGCCGCACTTGCTGCCGGCGATGCGCGAAGCAGGAATGCCCGCGTCTTCCAGCGTCTCGGCCGTCAGCTCCAGCAGCAGGCGCTGCTGCGGGTCGATCTGGTCCGCCTCGCGCGGCGAGATGCCGAAATAGCCGGCGTCGAATTCGCCGACCTTGTCGATAACGCCCGCTGCCCAGGTATAGCTTTTCCCACGTTCCGCCGGGTTAGGGTGGAAATAGAAATCCTTGCTCCAGCGGTTTTCCGGAATCTCGGTCACGGCATCGCGACCTGAAGACAGCAGATTCCAAAACTCGTTTAAGTTTTCCGCACCAGGAAGACGGCAAGCTGCGCCGATGATTGCGATCTGGTCTTCGTACATTCCGCACCGAAAATTAGGCCCTAGAAATCACAAACTGATGGACTTTTGTCGAGTCCTTGCGTCTCTCCTCAACTCACAAATACGCTCGATTGTTGCGTCGCAGCAAACTCTGCGCCAGAGCCAGGGCGCATTACGTGTCAAACCGCCGCTCCAATCTCGTCCAGAAAAGCGGCTGCGCCGCGTGGCGGCCGTTTGTACCGCGGATTGTAAAACGGTGACAGGATTTCGAGCAGCTTGGGCCACGCAAACCGCAGAAAACGGCGGTTATATCGTTTCGCCGACCGTCGCGACCGGGCGGAATCTTCAGGCGTCATCGTTTCGCGATCCACCGACATCAGATATTCGGAAACCCTTTTTCCGTAGGCGCCGAGATGGCGCAGCGCATAGAGAAAGCCACCGACCCGTGCGAAATAGCCGCTACCCAGCGCGAAATGTACATCGTAACATACGGTGCGGTGCTCGAATTCCTCCGCCAAATGCCATTTCCACAGATCGACGACTCGCCCGTCTGCACCTTCCAACAGGTCCGGAATCTGCTCGAAGAAGAATTCCGCGTGAATGATTCCGAGCGACTCGAAGCCTTCGCAATAGCTGGCGTTGAACCTTAACGACTTTTCCCGGAACATGGTTTCAAGGTCGTTGCCGAGTCTAGCCTCAAGCGCCGCCAGCCCGGGATAGCGGGCGTGCAACTGCCTGTTGAACAGTTTGTGCTGGCGGTAATGGTTTCCCTCCTGGGCCATGAACAGCGCGATATCCCGCTGCACGGTCGCATCGGCGATTTGCTTCGATGCCGCCGCCATCACCTTGTTCAGATACGGTTCGACATAGGGCAGGCTGGTCGACCCGGCATTGATGATCTGCGCAAAGGTAGGATTGGGCGCCCAGTGCGGCAAGGCGGCCGTAAAATTGATTTTCGGATTGCGTGGAATCACTTTATGTCCTCCCCACGCGGATGCGCCGGAACCGATCGGACGGCGCATCGTTGCTCTTCTATCATCGCCACGATCGGAACGGTCATGTCTGCCAACGACGACGTCAGCCTTTTTGAAAATCCGGACCAGGCCGAAACCGAACCGCCCGAAAGCGGCGCAAATCAGCCGGATGTTACTCCTGTACGGCGCGGTTATCAAAATTTGTTCCAGGCGGTCTGCCTGCGAAGCCAAAAGGCACCGGCCGACTCAACATAACCTTCCCAACCGCGGCCTTTGGCTCCATGATCGCGGCCAACGAGATGGTTTGGGGAGACTGGAATGACGCCGCTTATCATTGAAGCCGCGATCAACGGCATGACGCCGCGCACGCACAATCCGCATGTCCCGAAGACGCCGGATGAGGTGGCGGCAGACGCGATCGCATGCCTCGACGCGGGCGCGACGGTGATCCACTCGCACATCGAAAAACTCTCCGTGCTTGGACAGCCTGCGGCAGATGAGTACATGGCTGCCTATCGTGCGGTTGTTGCCGCGCGGCCGGACGCCATCCTGTGCCCGACGGCAGGGGCCGGCGGCACGCTCAACGAACGCTGGGCGCACACCGAGCTGATCGCTGCATCGGGCTTGATCAAGATGTCCGTGCTCGACCCCGGCTGCATCAATATGTGCAATTCCGGTGAGAACGGTCTGCCCGGCAGCTTCCGTGGCGTCTATGCGGTGCCATTCGAGGAGATCGAATATCTGCTCGACCTGATGGGCCGCCATCGGCTGGGCCCGTCGATTGCCATCTACGATCCATCCTACCTACAGACTACGCTGGCCTATCATAAGGCCGGCCGCCTGCCGGCAGGTGCGATGGTGAAGATCTATTTCGCCGGCGATCACAACTTCGCCGACTTCAAGAAAGGCGGTTTCAAGTTCTTCAGCATGAATCCAACGCGCAAGGCCTTCGACGCCTATGTCGAAATGCTGGAGGGAAGCGGCCTTGCCTGGTGCATTGCCGTTCCGGGCGGGGACGTGACCGCAACCGGCATGACGCGCCTGGCGATCGAGCAGGGCGGTCATGTTCGCATCGGTCTGGAGGACCATGCCGGCGACAACAAGCCAAGCAACCGGGAACTGATCGAAGAGGTCGTCGCGATTGCCCGCGAGACCGGCCGGCCGATCGCGACATCCGCCCAGGCGGCAGAAATCATGGGCCTGCCCCGCGGATGAAATTCCACTAAGGGGGGAAATTCGGCTAAGCTAGAAGAACAAGAAAATCAGGGAGTTCAGGATGTCGCTCTACGCAATGTTCAAGGGCAAGGGATCCAGCGGTTTCGGCTACGCCTCCAGCGCGGAAGATGTGACAGCCGGGCTGTCGCTCACCGGCAAGACCATCCTGATCACCGGCTGCAATTCCGGCCTCGGGTTCGAGGCGATGCGGGTCCTGGCGTCGCGCGGCGCCCATGTCATCGGGGCGGCGCGGACCGTGGAAAAGGCGACCGCCGCCGGCAATTCCGTGACCGGCAAGGTGACCGGCGTCGCCTGCGAGTTGTCGGATCCGAAATCGGTCCGGGCCTGCGTCGAGACTGTAAAGGGAATGGGTGTCAAGCTGGACGTCATCATCGCCAATGCCGGCATCATGGCGCTGCCCAAATTGAAGCAGGTGTTCGGTTACGAGTTGCAGTTCTTCACCAACCATATCGGCCATTTCATGCTGGTGACCGGCCTGCTCGACACATTGTCGGACGACGCACGGGTGGTCATCCTGTCAAGCGCCGCTCATCTGGGGGCGTCCAAGGCCGGTATCGAGTTCGACAATCTTTCCGGGGAACGCGGCTACAAGCCCTGGACCGCCTACGGTCAGTCGAAATTCGCCAATATCCTGTTCGCCAAGGAACTCGCGAAACGCTTCGCCGGCACGGGCAAAACCGCGAATGCCCTGCATCCGGGCGTTATCCCGACGAAACTCACACGCAGCATGGGTATGCCCCCCTGGGTCGAATCGATGATATTCGGCGGCGTCGGCGGCGCGCTGTTCATGAAGAATGTCGGCCAGGGCGCGGCGACCGAATGCTATGTCGCGGTCAACCCCAAGGTAGCCGGCGTCACGGGCGAATATTTCGCCGACAGCAACGTCAAGGCGCCTCGCGCCGACGCGACGGATCCGGCGCTGGCTGCGAAGCTGTGGGAGGTTTCGGAGAAGATCGTCGCGGGATTGCCGGCCTAACGGAACGGTTTCAAGCGCCACCGGTCGGTCCAGCGTCCGTCGCGATCGAGACCGGGCCAGGGCAGATATGCGCCCCTGACCAGTTCGAACAACAGAACGGGGACCAGCCACCAGATCGGCCGAAATGTCTCACGAATCGCATAGGTGAGCAGCGTCAGCAGCGCGTCGATATCAACTCTTGACCAACCGAGGCCTTCGCGGCCGCTATCCAGATTGTCCCAAATGAACCGCGCGGGCTCGATGTCGGTGCCGGCAAAATAATCGCGTGCAGGAAAGTCACCGGGCATGAAGACGACAGTGCGATAGGCTTCGGGTACCGGCGGTATCGGCACGGTTTCGCGCAGTATCGGCTGGCTTGTTTGGAGGACCGCGACCGGAGTGGAGTTGAACGACTGTTTCGACGCGAAATAGTCTTGCCAGGCCGGTCCGTCACCGCGCAGACGCATGGCGTCCAGTTCCGCCGACGTGAAATCGTGCATGCCGAAGGGATCGGTACCCATCATCGTCTCGTAGGCGCTGTCGGAGACCCCCAGCGCACGGAAATAATCGCGCAAATAGACCATCAGGCCGTTGAAACGGGCATGGGCCTCGCGCGCATCCATATGCGTCCACGACACGAGCATTGGGCGGTGCACCCCGATCTCCGCGCCATTCACTGGGGTGTGGACCGCGCCCGCCATGAGGATAAAGACGCAAGCGCTGACGCATTGGCGGCCGGGGCGGACCAGGGTCATTGCTAGATGCCGATTGATCGCACGCCCCATGCCGAGGGCCTCGACCACGTCCCCGCCGGGAGAGTCGAGTTCGACCGTGACGAAAGGCGCGCCATTGATCCGACCCTTGGCGGACAACGCCGCCAAGTCCAGGGCGTTTTCCAGCGCAATCCGGTCGCCGCGACGGATCGCAGATCGGATCAAAATTTTCGCCGTGCCGCCGCGGGACCCATCGTCCAGGATCGACACGCCCGCCACTGCCGAAGCGGAAAAGCATAGCGCCAGAATGGCGCCGATCCAGGCCATGCGGCGACGGAAGTGCCCAAGCTTATTCATGACCGGAACAATATCTCGGCGACAAAATCCAGCCAAGTATGACAATTTATGGAGAATGTATTTTATATTGTACGTTTAATTCCGACGTAGTATATAACTGGCACTTAAATATGTTGATACTGCTTGGTTGGGAATGGCGCGCTCATTCTTTTCAATCCTCTCCGCCGTTGTGTGTCTGGCGATTCTGCTGGCCAGCGAGGCGGCGTCGGCCACGACGATCGATCTTGGCGATGCCGCGGACTATGGGCTGCTGACCGGCACGAAGGAGACCGCGACCTTCTCGGGCGGCCTTAAGCTGACCGGCAACGCGGGCTTCGGATCGAGCTCGAAGCTGAAGTTTTCCGGGACTAACAAGATCACTGGAAACGAATACAAGGACAGCGGCGTCACGACCACCGGCAGCGCCACGGTCACCGGCAGCACGATCACGCAAAGCATGTCCCAGGCGATCGCGGATGCCAACACAGCCTCGACCAATGCCGCTGCGCTGACGGCGACGGCCGGTCTGGTCGATCAAGGCGGGTCGATCAGCATCAGCAGCGGTAAATCCGTCACGATCAAGGCACTGAGCAATCTCAGCGAAAACGTGCTCAATATCAGTTCGCTGAGCCTGACCAGCGGTACGCTGACCTTCGACGACAATGGTTATACCGGTGCAAAATTCATTATCAACGTCACCGGCAATTTCACGGTCGGTACTTCGGGTTCCCTCAAGTCGGTGATCCAGGGCATAAACGGTGCCACTGCCGCCGACATCATCTTTAATATCGAGGGGACGGGATCGACCGTTTCTCTCACCGGCGCGAACAGTACCTCGATGATCGGCACGATTCTGGCGCCGTCGCGCAACGTATCCGTCGGCGGCAACGGCACGCTGACCGGCGCGCTGATCGCCGGGGTCAAGAGCGCAGGAAGCGGCTATTCGCTGGCTGCGGCCAGTTCCGGATTCAACATCACCGACTATGCCTACAAGCCGCAGGTGGACGAGGGCGGCGGCGGGCGGGCGCCTGAGCCGTCATCGCTGGCTCTCTACGGCAGCGGGCTGGCCGCGTGGGCGGTGTTTCGTCGGCGGCGGCGAACAAAGATTCTTTAAGCCGCGGCTGTCGCCAACCCGGGATCGCTGCTATCCCAGGGCCCATCATGCTGCGCAATCAGACTGAATCCCGCGAACAGAAGCCGCCGATGCCCGCGGCCAGACGTGCCTCGCCCGTTCTGGTCGAGGGCCCGATCGCCCGCACGCTGCTGATGTTTTCGTTGCCGATCCTGGGCAGCTCCGTCCTGCAATCGCTCAACGGTTCGATCAATGCGGCGTGGATTGGCCGGCTGATCGGCGCCAACGCGCTCAGCGCCAGCGCCAATGCCAACAGCATCATGTTCTTCCTGATGAGCGCAGGGTTCGGCATGGGCATGGCGGCGACCATCCTGGTCGGCCAGGCGCTGGGGGCCCGCGACATGGATCAGGCGAAGAAGACAATTGGCACGACGTTCGTTTTCTTCAGCATGGTTTCGCTGATCATCGGCATTGTGGGTTTCTTCCTGGCGCCGCATATGCTGGCGACGATGGGGACGCCGGACGAAGCGTTGCGCCTCGCCTCGGCCTATCTCAAGGTCATCTTCCTCGCTCTGCCAGCCATCTATATCTACACCTTCGCCATGATGGCGCTACGCGGTGCCGGTGACGCCCGCACGCCGTTCATTTTCCTTGGAATATCGGCGGCGCTGGATGTCGGGCTAAATCCTGTCCTGATCTTGGGATTCGGTCCGATCCCGGCGATGGGTATTGCCGGCTCGGCGCTGGCGACCTTGATTTCGCAATGGATCGGGCTGACGGCGCTGATCGTCTGGCTCTATCGCAGCAATCATTTCCTGACGCTGAGACGCGGCGAGTTCGGCTACCTGAAGCTTGACGGCGACATCTTGCGGTCGCTGATCGTCAAGGGCCTGCCGATGAGCCTCCAACTGATCGTCATGTCGTCGTCGATGCTGATGATGATCACGCTGGTCAACCGCTATGGTGCGTTGACGGTCGCGGCCTACGGCGCATGTTTCCAGTTATGGAGTTATATTCAGATGCCCGCGATGGCGGTGGGCAACGCCGTGTCGTCAATGGCGGCGCAGAATGTCGGCGCTGGCCGATGGGACCGCGTTTCGCGGGTCACGCTGATCGGCGTCTTTTACAATATCGTGCTGACCGGTGGGCTGGTCATGCTGGTGACGCTGATTGACCGCGACGCCTTCGGGATTTTCCTCGGCTCCGACAGTCCGGCGGTGGATATCGCCCGGCACATCCACACCATTGCCTCCTGGTCGTTCATCTTGTTCGGCATCGCCTTCGTGTTGTCCAGCGTCGTGCGTTCGACCGGGGCGGTTTTCCCGCCGCTGATCTTCCTGTTCATCGCGATGTGGGTCGTTCGCCTGCCGTTCGCCTATTTGCTGATCCCGAGGCTGGGCGAGGATGCTATCTGGTGGAGCTTCCCGATGGGTTCGACGACGTCCGCGGTGTTGCTGATCGCCTATTACCGTTTCGGCGGCTGGAAAAAGGCGCGGATGCTGCTTCATCATGCGCCCCCGCCAGCTCCGGTGGAGGCGTAGGGCCTGTGGAGAGACTCGGGGCTTTCGGGTAGAAGCTGCTCTGTCCTGTCGCGCGAGCATGGAAACGGCATAGTGGCTTCTGCGCCCAAAACGCTGGAAATGGTCTTCTTTGACGCCGGCGGCGGCCATCGCAGCGCCGCCACCGCGCTGTCGGCGGTGATCGCCGAGCGTTATCCCGAATGGCGGATCGACCTCGTCAATCTCCAGGAAGTGCTCGAACCCGTGGACCTGTTCCACAAGGTAACCGGCCATCAGTCGCAGACTTTCTATAACGGAATCTTGAAGCGCGGTTGGACCTATGGCTCGCTAACGATGCTGCGCGGCCTGCAGCGCGGCATCAGCCTTTATTCGGATCATATCGAGGCGGTGCTGGAGGATCGGTGGCGGGTGACACAGCCGGATCTGCTCGTCTCGTTAATCCCCAACTTCAACGGCGTCATGTACCGGTCTTTCCGCCGGGCGCACTCGACGGTGCCCTACGTCACCGTGATGACCGACCTGGCCGACTGCCCGCCGCATTTCTGGCAGGAAAAGCAGGACCAGTTCATGGTCTGCGGCACGGACATGGCGGTTCGCCAGGCCCGGGAGATAGGATATACGCCCGACAAGATATTCCGGGCCTCGGGCATGATCTTGAAACCGGTCTTCTATCGGGCACCGGTCGGCGATCGCAGGGTGGAACGGGAAAGGCTCGGCCTCAATCCCGACCTGCCTACCGCGCTCATCATGTTCGGCGGCTATGGCTCGACCACAGCCGCCCGGATCGTCGAGAAACTGGAAAAATCCGGCCTCGGCGTTCAGTACGTCGTCATCTGCGGTCATAACGAGAAGCTGAAGGTAAAACTGGAAGGGCGGCCCAACTGTCATGCCGTCGGCTTCACGGATCGGGTCGCGAATTACATGCATCTGGCCGATTTCTTCATCGGCAAGCCAGGTCCGGGCAGCATCAGCGAGGCGCTACAGATGGGCCTGCCCGCCATCATCGAATGTAATCGCAGGACGATGCCGCAGGAACGTTACAATGCCACTTGGCTTGAGGAGCACGCGCTTGGGCTCGTACTTCGCGACTTCAAGGAAATCGCCGAGGCCGTGCGGCACCTGCTGACCGATGGGCGGCTGGAGGTTTTTCGCGAAAACGCCAAGCGACTGAGTAACCGCGCGGTGTATGAAATACCCGATATGTTTGCGGAAATACTGGAAAAAACATAACAATCAGAGTGAGTTGCGTCTTCCTTATTGTCCGACTCAGGACGTGGGTTATAGTGACAGTTCAATAAGTAAACAAAATGGGAGGATGTAATGGGCATTACTGTCAATTGGCCACGTTTCCTACTGGCCTCGATTGTCGCGGCGCTCTTTGTGATCGTCATCGCCGTCGCGTGGCACGGGCATATTGCCGCGTCCATGTACACCAACTTTCCGGCACGGCCGGCTGACCAGGTTCAGACCCTGACGCCGTTCCTTGTTCTGACGTTCCTGATTCAGATTCCCATCTTTTGCTATATGTATCTGCGCGTCTATCCGCAGCGCAGCGTGAGCAACGCGGCAAAGTTCGGGTTGTGGGCGGGGTTCTTCACCGTGATGCCGAACGGCCAGTTCTGGGTTGGTACCCCGGGCGTCGGCTGGGATTTCCTCATCATGCAGATCGTTCAGGGCGTCGTGACTCTGATCTTCACGATGGTCCTGTTCCAGCTGATCTATAAGCCGGCCAACGAAAGCTGGACGGCGCCGGAGATCAATTTCGGCAAGTTCCTGCCGTGGGGCATCGGCGGCGCTGTATTGGTCTTCGTACTCGATTTGCCGTTCCATCAGATGCTGGCCCCGATGCTGTTCGGTGACCAGTACCCTAACCCCGCATTCCCGTCGCGGCAGCCTGACACCTCGATGCTGATCGAGCTGGCGTTCACCTATCTCTATCAGCTGACCTGCTTCTGCTATCTGTATCTGCGGATCTATCCGCAACGGACGATGGGCAATGCGCTGTGGTTCGGAACCTGGCTCGGCTTCTGGGTGCTGATCCCGAACATGCAAATCTTCGTTGCTGAACGGGAATACACTTCGTTCATGCTGTTTATCCAGGTGCCGGAGGGTATGATCCTGACCATTATTATGATGTTCTATTTTTCGCTGGTCTACCGGCCGAAACAAAGCGCGACGCTCGCCGCGGCTTAGTCGACGGAAGCGCCGCCCCGCTGAGAAGCCGGGCGGCGCTTTTCACATAAAGGCAAAAGATGGCGACTTTGACCGGCCCTGTTACAGGCGGGGATCGCGGCTGGCCGTTCGGTGCGGCGGCATTCGATCTTGCGGCGCTCGGCTATGTCGAGGAGGAATACTTCTTCGAAGGCGATGCCGTCCGTTATCGGCACGCAGCCGGAACGACGCGTAGCCATGACGGCAAATGGTCGGCCGAGGTTGCCGGCACCGCGCCGTTCAAGACCCGGATGCTGATTCGCCGACCGGCCGATCCAGCAAAATTCAACGGCACGGTCGTCTCGCTGTGGAACAACGTCTCGCGCGGCTTTGACATTTTCGTCGGCGAAAGCCCGGAAATCTATCGCGGCGGTTATGCCATTGCCTTTGTCAGCGTCCAGCGCGTCGGTGTGCATGGCTTTCCGCTGCGCACAGATCGTGGCCTGATTGAGTGGGACAAGGCACGTTACGGCTCGCTGTCGATCCCGAACGACGACTATGCCTATGACATTTTCACCCAGGCGGCCCGGCTGATCGGTCCGAATCGGCCGCGCGCACCGGTCGACCCGATGGGCGGGATGAAGGTTCGCAAGATCGTCGCCGCCGGCGTATCGCAATCGGCGGTCAAGCTGGTGACCTATCTGAATGCGATCCACCAGACGGAGAAAACATTCGACGCCTTCTTCATCCATCTGTTCTTCGGCAATGGGTCGCTGCTGGAAGACCCCCGCGCCGACGATCCGGTGGTCAAGCGTGTCGAAGACATCATGCCGCTCGCCAAAATGATGCCACCCGGTTCCCACTTGGTGCGCGACGATCTGGGCATCCCGGTCTTCATCATGAATTCGGAAACCGAATCGGTCCTGCACTATCCGGTCCGCCGACCGGACAGCGACACCTACCGCTTTTGGGAGGTAACGGGAGTGGGGCACGGTAGCGCGACCGGCGCGAGCAAGATTCCGTCCAATGAGCCACGCGATCTCAACATTCATCGCCACGAAATGGCGCCCGGCGGTGCGCCGCATAATGTGCTGACGCACGAACCGGTGAATTCGGCGGCGCTTTCCCATCTGCAGCGCTGGCTGACCGAAGGCGTGCCTCCGCCGATTCAGCCGCGGATCGAATTCGCCGGTAACCCTGCGCGTCCGCTGCGTGACGAAAATGGGATCGCGGTCGGCGGCATCCGTCTACCGCAGGTCCTGGTGCCGACAGCGCGCCACACCGGCGTCGACGATGATGGGGTGCTCGAGATGTTCGGAACCTCGGTGCCGTTCTCGAACGACGTGCTGCACCGGCTCTATGCCAGCCCCGCCGACTGGCGCCGCAAATTCGAAGACGCAGCCATGGCGGCGGTCGAGACCGGCGTTCTGCTGAAGGTCGATGCCGATCAGATCGTCGCAGAGGCGGTCAGCCGCTAAAACCGGTCGTCGCAATGACGGGGACGGCTTAAGCCGCCAACGCCCGGGCGAAGTCCGGATAATACCGGGTCATCATCCGGTCGTGATAGGCGACCAGGTTGTCATAGCCCAAGGCCAAATTCCGCAACTCCGACAGAAAGAACGGCGTCATGATGCCGGCAATCGCGCCAAACGCCGTCGCGTCGGTGCCGCTGGGCGTATTGCCGAACAGATAGGCGTTGTCGCCGAGCAAGGCCGACAGTGCCGTGAGTGACCGATTGGCCAACTGCCAGATTTCCGCCTCGCTGTGGCGGCCCAGGCCCTGACCGTACACCGCCCCTTTAACACGCCCCCGTGCCGCCTCGCGCGCCTGTTCTCGCGCCGTTTCCGGCACGTTGTCGAAAATATGGGACGGCCCCTTATCGAAATTCGACGGGATCAACCAGCGCGCATAGCCGTTGGCCCAAGTGAGGTGATCCTCGATCATCCGCTCGATCGCCCATGCCTCGCCGCGCTGCCGTGCATCCATACCGGCGTCGAAATCGATCCCGTGCACACGCTCCAGATGGCCGCGGATGAAGGTTGAGTCCGCAACGACCGTTCCGTCGTCGTCGATGTAAGGCAGTTTGCCCTTGGGCGCCTGTTGGAAGCCGGTCGTGTCCTTGATGTAGGCGAGGCCCGCCATCTTCAACTGCACCTCGGTCTTGGTGACATAGGGGCTTGTTTCGGGCAGTCCCCAGCCGGGGCCGAATCCATAAAGCGTAATCATCTGCGTCGTCCTTTTCTGCGTGCTCGACGAAGGCATGAATACGCTTACCCTGCTGCCATCGTGCTGTCAGCAGCGTTCGTTTATAGTGACGGCATGAGAAAAGCGGACCGACTATTTCAGATCATTCAAATCCTGCGGCGGGCGCGGAACCCGATCACCGCAGATGCGATTGCCGCCGAACTGGAAACCTCAAAGCGCAGCGTATATCGCGACATCTCCGCCCTGATGGGGCAACGGGTGCCGATCCGGGGGGAGGCGGGGATCGGCTATGTGCTGGATCGGGATTTCGACCTGCCGCCGCTGATGCTGACAATCGAGGAGATCGAGGCGGCGGTGCTGGGCGCGCAGTGGGTAATCGGCCACGGCGATCCGGCGCTCGCCAAGGCCGCGCAGGACCTGGTCGCCAAGATCGGCGCCGCCGTACCGGAACGGCTGCGGCCCTTCGTGCTGGAGCCGGCGACGGCGATGCCGCCGGGCTATAACGTCGTGCCGGATAAACTGGACATGGTTGAGGTGCGCAGTCAGATTCGCGCCTGCCGCAAGATCAGGATCGCCTATCGCGACGAACAGGGCCGGATCAGCGATAGGACGGTGTGGCCGATTGCCGTTGCCTATTTTCAGACAACGCGCCTGCTCGTCGCCTGGTGCGAGATGCGCCAGGACTTCCGGCATTTCCGTACCGACCGGATCGATCAGGCTCTGGCGTTGGAGGAGCGCTATCCGGATCGGCTTGCCAACCTGCGCGCACGATGGCGCAAGACGCTGAAGCGGCCGCTGACGCCTGTTACAGGCTGATCTCCGTGACGGACATGCCGGCAACATGGGTGCCCGCCTTGAAGTGTTCGTTATAGAAGGATCCGACCAGGATCATCTCGATTGTTCCGTCGGCACCGACCAGGGGAAGCACCAGCATAATATTCCTGGCAATCGAGTCCGATCCGATGCGCGATACGAGGAGCCGCGGTTCCAACTCGCGGCTGACATAAGCGATCTCCTGGCTCCACTCGGCCACTGCATTGGGGTCCCGGCCGCTGGTGCCGGCCCGGCGTCCGGTCATGTCCAGGCCATGGCGCTCGACGATCTCCGATCCGACCAGCCTATAGGTGAAATCGTTCCGGACGTCGATCAGGATCAGGTTTTTCGCCAGCTGCGGAATATCGACGACGGGATCGATATCGCCGCGCGACGGCGGTCGGCCATCGACCTGCTTCGATTGCCAATATTGATAGAGTTGCCGCCATTGTCGTTCGGGCATTCGCCAGTCTCATTGTGTGACGGCCGGTGGATCTACGCCAACCGGTTACACAGACTCAACCGCCGAATACCGTATATGGTTCAGTGAAACTGCTGGCGGCTATATCAGCCTGGGTCTTGCCCAAGTCGATAACGCCGGCCATGGCGTTTGGGACCCGCCCATCGAGCGCCAATAATAAAAGGCGATCCCCAGGACTGCGGGTATTTCCGCGAACGATCCGATCTGCGCCGCCGGATGAAGGTCGACGGGGAAGTCATGGCCGATCATCATGAAATAGGAATAGGAAAACAGCGAGCCGATCTGGAGAAGCACAACGGTCCACCAGGCGCGGGGCATGTAGATTGCCAGAACGAACGCAAAAAGATCGGCGCTGATGAAATACCGTTCGTGCATCTTCGGCAGAATCGACGGTTCCAGCGCGACCCACAATGTCGAGGCCGCGATGATGAACACCGCGGGCGGCGGCCTGCGAACGCGAAAATGGGTTGCCAGTACGATCGCCGTGATCAGGATCGCGGCGGCTGTCCCGACGAGAACTGCCTGAGGGTAATATTGCGGTGACAGAAAATGCTGGATCGTCACATAGATATTGGGCGCACGCGCCGACAGGCGGTTCGGAATGTTCACCTGGTCTGTGTAGAGCGTGACGAACAGGTCTACCCAACTTCGGCCCGCCAAGGCGGCCGGTAGCATCAGCAGCGTGTAGATGGCCGGTATCAGGAGTATTGCGGCGACCGGCATATACCCGGCCAGCAGGAAATACCCGAGGATCGGGGCCAGGAAAATCGCCTGGAGCTTGATCGAAAAGGCCACGGCGTACGTCGCCATGGCCCAGTACGGCCGCTCTACGACCATGAAATACGTGAACGCCAGCATGAAGGTCGTATAAACGACGTCGAACTGGCCCCAGGCCGCGCCGTCGAGAATGAGTGTCGGCAAGTTCAAATAGATCAGGGCGGCCAGAACCGCTCGTCGTCTGCTGGGGTGCGCGACCGCTGCGAGCCGGAACACGACATAGGCTGAAATGACGTCGAAAACGATCGGGATCGACTTGATGAGCGTCACCCGGCTGACGATCCCGTCGAGATAGGACACCGCCACCATCAGATAGATGTAGGGTGGCGTGTAATTGTAGAATTTGTCGGACACCGCGCCGGCATGGCCGTGCCGCACGACATAGTCGAACCAGGATAGAAGATCGTCCGTCATGTCGTGCGTCAGGACGGGCAGGCTGAACCACCGGAGCAGGATGGCCGAAGCAGTAAGAAGCGCACAGGCAGCATAGAAAAGAGTTGAGCTTCGAGAATCCTGCCGGTCGCTTTGCATCATCGCTGAAATCATCCCTCTACAGTTCCGGCGACCCAATAGGGCGCTTATAACGCCCGCCGGCAATCGGCATTGCGCTTAATTGCCGGCAACGGCCGCTCAGCCGGCCGGTTTGCAGCGCCCCACGGTCCATAGCGGTCCGATATCGTCGATCTGCGGCGCGGCGCAGGGCAGGTGGTTGGACCGCGTGACGAAGACGAAGCTTCGGTCCGCCGGCAGCGCCTCGGTTTCGAAATAGAACCGGTCGAACATCGACACGCGATAGATGCCTTTTTCGATCCGCATCTGGCGCGTCGCCTGAAAGCGGCGAATGTCCGACAAACCATAGAACAGCGGATAGAGATAAGGATGGACGGTGCCGATTTCGGCCAGCATCGGTTCATCCGGCGTGGCCAGCGCCACCTCGCGCCGCATCGCCTGTTCCAGCCCGACCCGGAATCCGTTACGCAGATTCACATCTTCGATCTGAATCTCGTCGTTATAGCGAATGAAATAATAGGGATAGAACATCGCCAGAAAAACGGCGATATAGACCGCCGTGCCGATCAGCCACAGCCGCCTGAGGCTAACGGTCGAGGCCGAGCGGCGATTGAATTTCAAATTGATCAGGTTGGCCACCACCATCAATGCCGGGATGTAAAACCAGTTCAGCCGGGTGAGGCTCAGCGACAGCAGCAACACCGGCGCGATCACGGTCAGCACGACCAGCAGGATCGGATGTACCCGGCCGGTTCGCCGCGCATCCCACGCCAGCAGCAGGACGCCGATCAGCATCAGATAGGGCATCGGCGCCGACAGAGTGGGAAAATAGGTGCTCTGGTGCTGGACGTTGCCGTCACGAAACCCGCCCAGGATAAAGGTCAGATTGTCGAACAGAATGTTGTAGGCGGCCCCCTGAATTTGGCTGAGCCGCGTTGCCGCCAGGATCGGCACCGAAAACGGAAGATGTTCCTCCAGCGGCAGATGCGTCAGGTGGAATTGGTTTTTCACCGTGAACAGCAGGAACGGGATGTCGATCACGGCCGCGACGGTGACCCCGGCAGCCCATAGGCTGACCCTCGGCAGGACGGTGTTACGCCGCACGAAAACGATCGCGAGCGACGACAGCAGAACCGGCAGCAAGGAAACCGGATAGGCATAGGCGCACAGCGCCCAGGGCACGAACGCCAACAGCGGCCAGCGCCCGCCTTTTTCCAACGCCTGGTACAGCGTGATCAACCCTCCGGTGAACAGCAGCGGCACCAGGTTGGAATCCAGTGTGAAGCGGCTGGTCATGACATGCCAGGGGAGGAACGCCAGCAACCACAGCGTGATCAGCGCTGCATTGCGCCCGAAATAAAGCCGCGCGGCGTGGTAGGCGACCGGCAGGGTCAGTACGCCGAAACCCGCCTCGACCGCGCGTAACGACAGGGTGGACAGGCCGAAAATCCCGACCACCGGGGCGGCGATATAGGTGAACAGCATATTCATGCCCGAGCCCCAGGCCGGGAACCAGATCGGCCAGTGGTTGCCCCAGCGGTCCATGCCGGTCTGCCAGATCGACAGCGCGTCGACACCGGTTGACGCCTCGTCCGGCAAGACGCCAGCCGGCACTTTCCCCAGGGCGACAAAACGCAGCGCGGCGCCCAGAACGATCGCGATCCAGAAGGCGGCGGTCTGCCAGCGCACGGCTTTTTCATCCGTCGGCGGGATATCGAAGATCGAGGCCAGGGTGTTGGACATTCCCTCGTAGGCGCGCCCTTGTTGTTGTGGCCACTATAACGCCGCGTTCGACCAGGGCTAGGCCGTAAACTCCGCAGGATTTTGTCCGCGCAGACTGTCCACCGCGCATCGCTGTAAATCGGAACGGGATCATCCGCCGGGCGTTGCCTCACTATCCCAATCAAGGGCATACGGAGGCATCCATGACTTACGATTCAGGCATCGACCCCAAGGCGCGCGGCACAAGTGGCATTCAGGACGAACATGTCGAGGAAACCGGTACGCTGATCTCGGCCAGCAAGGTTAAGGGAACGTCGGTCTACAATTCTGCCGACGACGATCTGGGCTCGATCCACGACTTGATGATCGACAAGCGTAGCGGCCGCGTCGCCTATGCGGTGATGTCGTTCGGCGGTTTCCTGGGCATCGGCGAGAAGTATCATCCGTTGCCATGGAACGTGCTGACCTATGACGAAGACAAGGGCGGTTACAATATCGACCTGTCGCCCGAACAGCTTCGCGGTGCGCCGTCCTATTCTAGCGACGAACTGCACACCTTCGGCGATCGGGCTGAGAACGATCGGGTTTCGACCTATTATGGCGGCTTGGGCTATCCGCCGCTGGTCTAAATAGTGCTCCACACCTCAACCGTCATGGCCGGGCGTAACCCGGCCATCCACGTGGTCGTGCCGATGTGACGTATAACGTGGATGCCCGGATTAAGTCTGGGCATGACGGGCGGTGAGGTGGATGAAGACCGATAAAATTCCCTCGCCTGAGAAGGCGGGGGAATTTTTTGTGTTCGATCCTCGGCACTTTCCGATGGCCCATCCCGAAACCTGGTGCTACAAATTCATACGCAGTCGGATGATTAGGGGCGCTGTGTCCTGCTTCCGGCATAGAAAAACGCAGTATCGGGAGGAATTTTCATGCGCGCACTTACCCTTGCCGCCTTATCGCTGACCGCAGTCGCTTTCGCGGTGTCGGCCAATGCAGCGCCGAAATACATGTCCTGGGAAGGGACCTGGCATCTCGACAAGAAAGCGACCGTCTATCCGTCCTACGTGCATGTCACGGATAACGATCTAGTCGTCACGAAAGACGACGGTGACAAGCTGGTCTATACCGAGACGGTGGTAAGTGACGGCAAGACCGACGTGCAAAAGTTCGACGGCGCCTACGACGGCAAATACTATGACATGGGTCAGGGAGAATCGATGGCATTCACCCATATTGGCACCGACAAGGCGCGCGCCGTGCGGCATGACAGCAACAGCTTCGTGCGCGAGAACAGCGTGTTCGAGCTGACGAACAACGGTAAGACCTTGGTCTGCCACGCTTGGGCGCAACACGCACCCGGCGGTAAGGAAGTCGCCTTCGACGAAATTTTCAACAAGGCGCAGTAAGCCGGAGCAGGACGAGCCTTCAGGCTCGCCCTTTTCCGTTTAGCGCGGCAGCTCCGAGCTGCCCATCAGGAATTCGTCGACCGCACGGGCGCATTGGCGGCCCTCGCGGATCGCCCATACCACCAGCGACTGGCCGCGGCGGGCGTCGCCGGCGACGAAGACCTTATCCTTCGACGTCGAGTATTTCAGGTCGTTGGCCTTCACATTACCGCGCGGGTCCAGCTCGACGCCCAACTGCTCGACAACGCCGGTATGGACCGGATGGACAAAGCCCATTGCCAGCAGAACCAGATCGGCCTTGATGTGGAATTCGCTGCCGGCGATTTCCTGCATGCCCATGCGGCCGTCGGGTCCGGGGGCCCAGGCGACGCGGATGGCATTCAGGCCCGTCACATTGCCGTTCTCACCGGTGAAGCTCTTGGTCGCAACGGAGAAGTCGCGCTCGCAACCTTCTTCTTGGGAGCTTGAGGTTCTGAGCTTCAACGGCCAGTTCGGCCAGGTTGACAACTTGTCTTCCCGCTCAGGCGGCTGGGCCAGGATTTCCAGCTGCGTGACCGATTTTGCCTTGTGTCGGTTGGACGTGCCGATGCAATCCGACCCGGTATCGCCGCCGCCGATGACCAGCACATCCTTGTCCGTCGCCAGAATGTCCTCGACACCGACTGGCTCGCCCGACACGCGGCGGTTCTGCTGCGGCAGGAACTCCATCGCGAAATGAACGCCCTTCAGATCGCTACCCGGAACCGGCAGGCCGCGCGGCGCTTCCGATCCGATCGCCAGCACAACCGCATCGTGCTTGTTGAGGATCTTCTCGATGTCGATATTCACGCCGATATGGCTGTTCGGGTGGAACTCCACACCCTCGGCCCGCATCTGGGCGATGCGCCGGTCGATGACGGTCTTTTCGAGCTTGAAGTCCGGGATGCCGTAACGCAGCAGGCCGCCGATCCGCGCCGCCTTTTCATAGATGGAAACGACATGGCCGGCGCGCGCCAGTTGCTGCGCGCATGCCAAACCGGCGGGGCCTGAGCCGATGACCGCAACCCGCTTGCCGGTCCGGTGATGGGCAATCTGTGGCTCGATCCAGCCTTGCTCCCAGCCGTTCTCGACGATGGCATGCTCGATCGTCTTGATGGTGACCGGGGCATCGACCAGGTTCAGCGTGCAGGCCGCCTCGCACGGGGCGGGGCAGATGCGGCCCGTGAAATCCGGGAAGTTGTTGGTCTGGTGCAATATCTGCAGCGCCGTGCGGTGGCTGCCATTGTGAACCAAGTCGTTCCATTCCGGGATGATGTTGTTGACCGGGCAGCCGTTATGGCAATGCGGAATGCCGCAATCCATGCAACGTCCGCCCTGCTGGCGCAGTTCGTCCTCCGGCAGCGGTTTCACGAACTCCTTATAGTTCGTCAGCCGCTCGGTGACCGGCGCATAGGACCGGTCGTGTCGTGCGAATTCGAGAAAACCTGTCAGCTTGCCCACGGGTTATGCTCCCACCGAAACGAGCGAACGGGGCTGCGCCTGCTGCAGCGCACGGCGATATTCGATCGGCATCACTTTGACGAACTTGCCGCGATAATTGGCCCAATCAGCCAGGATCGACTGGCCGCGCGGACTGCCCGTATACTGCACGTGGCGTTCGATCAGCGTGCGCAACCGGCGCGCGTCGCCCTCCGTCATGTTGTGCATCAGCTCGACCAGGCCATGCGCCTCCAGGTCGCCGCCGCGATCTTCGCTTGCCTGAAGCGCTTCATCCTCTTCCAGGATCGGCTCCAGCTCGACCATCGCCTGGTTGCAGCGATCGGCGAAGGTGCCATCCTCGTCCAGAACATAGGCGACGCCGCCGCTCATGCCGGCGCCGAAATTGCTGCCGGTCATGCCCAGCACGACGACAACGCCACCGGTCATGTATTCGCAGCCGTGGCTGCCGACGCCTTCGACGACGGCGATAACGCCGGAATTGCGCACGGCAAAGCGCTCGCCGCCGACACCGCTGAAATAGCATTCGCCGTCGACGCCGCCATACAGGACAGTGTTGCCGACGATGACGCTCTTCGTCCGGTCCAGCTTGCTCTGGCGCTTCGGATAGATGATCAGCCGGCCTCCGGACAGTCCTTTGCCGACATAGTCGTTGCCCTGGCCCTCAAGCTCCATCGTCACGCCACGCGCCAGGAACGCGCCGAAGCTCTGGCCGGCGGTGCCGGTGAAGTTCACGTGGATCGAATCGTCGGGCAGGCCCTCGTCGCCATAGCGCCGGGCAATATCGCCCGATAGCATGGCGCCGACCGTACGGTTCACATTGTTGATCGGCAGGTCGATCGTCACCGGCTGCAGATGCTCGATGGCCGGCTGCGACAGGGCGATCAGCTGGTTGTCCAGTGCCTCTTCCAGATTGTGATCCTGCGTCTCACTCCAATAGAGCGTCTCACCGGGAAGCGCTTCCGGCTTGTACAGCACCTTCGACAGGTCGATGTCCCTGACCTTCGGTTCGTTGACCAGGCGCTGCCGCAGGCGGTCGCTCTGGCCGATCATGTCCTCGAATTTGCGATAGCCCAGCTTCGCCATCAGTTCGCGCACTTCCTCGGCGATGAACAGGAAGAAGTTGGTCACGTCTTCCGGCTTGCCGACGAAGCGGTGGCGTAGTTCAGGGTTCTGCGTCGCCACGCCCACCGGACAGGTGTTCAGATGGCACTTGCGCATCATGATGCAACCCGCCGCGATCAGCGCGGAAGTGGCGAAACCGAACTCGTCCGCGCCCAGCAGAGCACCGATCACCACGTCACGGCCTGACCGCACGCCGCCATCGACCTGCACGGCGATGCGGCTGCGTAAGCCATTGATCACCAACGTCTGATGGGTTTCGGCCAAGCCGATCTCCCAAGGTTCGCCGGCATGCTGGATGGAGCTGATCGGGCTGGCGCCCGTGCCGCCTTCCCAGCCCGCGATCGTCACATGGTCCGCCTTGGCCTTGGCGACTCCGGCGGCGATCGTGCCGACGCCCATTTCGGACACCAGCTTGACGCTGACCCGCGCTTTTGGGTTCACGCATTTCAGGTCGTGGATCAGTTGCTTCAGATCCTCGATCGAATAGATGTCGTGATGCGGCGGCGGCGAGATCAGGCCGACGCCGGCCACGGAATGGCGGGTGCGGGCGATCCACTCGTCCACCTTGTGGCCGGGCAACTGGCCGCCTTCGCCGGGCTTCGCGCCCTGCGCCATCTTGATCTGGATATC
This sequence comes from Alphaproteobacteria bacterium, assembly GCA_965276835.1. Classification (GTDB taxonomy): domain Bacteria; phylum Pseudomonadota; class Alphaproteobacteria; order BOG-932; family Roseiterribacteraceae; genus BOG-932. Next base: position 2,192,368 of record OZ255631.1, on the reverse strand, counting down.
GTCGGAATTGACCAGATATTCGGCATTGACGCCGAATCGGCCTGATGCGACCTGCTTGATCGCCGAGCGCATCGTGTCGCCGTTTTCCAGCGGCTTGTAACGCTGCGGATCCTCGCCGCCCTCGCCGGTGTTGGACTTGCCGCCCAAACGGTTCAGCGCGATCGCCAGTGTTGTGTGCGCCTCCCACGAGATTGAGCCGAACGACATCGCGCCGGAGGCAAACCGCTTGGCGATCGATTCGGCGGATTCCACCTCATCCATCGGGATCGCCGTGTCGGCGTAATTGAAGTCGAGCAGGCCGCGCAGCGAGATCAGCCCGTCTTCCTGTTCGCCGACCTTCTTGGTGTATTGCTTGAATTGCCTGTAGTCGCCGGCGCGCACCGCGTGCTGCAGTAGCGCCACGACTTCGGACGTCCAGACATGGGTTTCGCCGTTGACGCGATAGGCCAGCTCGCCGCCGACATCCAGCGCATCGCGATAGTTCGGCGCGTCGCCATAGGCCAGCGTGTGACGGCGCATGGTTTCTTCGGCGATGTCGTCGATGCCCGCGCCCTCGATAGGGGAGGCGGTGCCGGTGAAATACCGGTCCAGGAACGCGGTCGACAGGCCGACGGCGTCGAAAATCTGCGCCCCGCAATAGGACTGGAAGGTGCAGATACCCATCTTGGACATCACTTTCATGATGCCCTTGGACACAGCCTTGATATAGCGCTTGTGGATCTCGTATTCGGAAATCTGCTCCGCCATGTCGCGGCGGAGCGTCGATAGCGTGTCGAGCGCGACATAGGGGTTGATCGCCTCCGCGCCGAAGCCGGCCAGCAGGCAGAAATCATGCAGCTGCCGCGCCTCGCCGGTCTCGACCACGAGGCCGACCTCGGTGCGCAGGCCGGTGCGGATCAGGTGATGATGCACGGCCGCGACCGCCAGCAGCGACGGCACGGCGATATGGTCCTGGTCCATCGCCCGGTCGGACAGGATGACGATGTTGTGCTTGGCGTTGACCGCGGCTTCCGCCAGCTTGCAGATCCGGTCTATGGCCTTGGCCATGCCGGCGGCGCCTTTGGCGACGGGATAGACGATCGGCAGGGAGTACGCCCGGAAGGCGCCGCCCGAATTGTCCTCGATGCGGCGGATCTTCTCCAGATCCGTGTTGCTGAGGATCGGTTGCTTCAGTTCCAGGCGGATATGCTTGCCGCCGGTTTCCAGGTCGAACAGGTTCGGGCGCGGCCCGACCAGCGAGACCAGCGACATGACCAGTTCTTCGCGGATCGAATCGATCGGCGGGTTGGTGACCTGGGCGAAACGCTGCTGGAAATAGTCGAACAGCAGCTTGGGCCGGCGCGATAGCACGGCCAGCGGCGTGTCGCGGCCCATCGAGCCCAGCGCATCTTCGCCGGACAGGCCCATTGGCTTCAGGAATATCTTGATGTCTTCCTGGGTGTAACCGAATGCCTGCTGTGCATCGAGCAGCACGTCCCTGGGTGGCGGCATCGGCGACACTTCCTCTGGCAGGCTCTCCAGCCGGATTTGCGTCTTGTCCAGCCATGCCTGATAGGGGCGGGCGTTGGCGATGGTCTTTTTCAGCGTGCCGTCGCCGATGATCTGGCCTGCTTCAAGATCGACCAGCAGCATCTTGCCCGGTTCCAGGCGCCATTTCTGGACGATCTGTTCCTCGGGGAATTCCAGTACGCCGGCCTCGGACGACATCACGATCATGTCGTCGCTGGTAACGATGAAGCGGGCGGGGCGCAGGCCGTTGCGATCCAGAGTCGCGCCGATATGGCGGCCGTCGGTGAAGGCGATGGCCGCCGGTCCATCCCAGGGCTCCATCAGCGCGGCGTGATATTCGTAGAATGCGCGCCGGTCGGCGTGCATCAGCGAATTGCCGGACCACGCTTCCGGAATCATCATCATCAGTGCATGCGGCAGCGAGTATCCGCCGGCCAGGAGCAGTTCCAGGCAGTTATCCAGTGTGGCCGAATCCGAATTGCCGTCGCCGATCAGCGGCCACAACTTGGCCAGGTCGTCGCCCAGCACGGTCGATGTCATGGAATGCCGGCGGGCCATCATCCAATTGATGTTACCGCGCAGTGTGTTGATCTCGCCATTATGCGCCAGGAAACGGAATGGATGGGCAAGTTCCCAGGACGGGAATGTGTTGGTCGAAAAACGCTGGTGAACCAGGGCGATGGCAGATTCCAGCCGCTCGTCGCGCAGATCGTCATAGAACGCAGCCAGCCGGGCGGCGATGACCATGCCCTTATAGATGATCGTGCGGGTCGACAGGCTGGCGATATAGAACATGCCGCCTTGGCCCAGGTCGATCGCCTTCACATCCTTGTGTGTCTGCTTGCGAACGACAAACAGCTTGCGCTCGAACGCATCGGCATCGGGCGTGCCGGCGCCGCGCGCCAGGAAGATTTGGCGGATTACCGGGACGTTCGGTTTGATGCTCTCGCCCAGCGCGGAGATTTGCACCGGTACGTCGCGCCAGCCGAGCACGATCTGCCCCTCGGCGCGCGCATAATCCTCAAGTGTCTTCTCGCAGGCGGCGCGTGCGTCGACGTCACGCGGCATGAAAATCATGCCGACTGCATATTCGCCGGCGGCGGGCAGGGTGAAGGCCAGGCGTTCGGACTCGGCACGGAACAGCCGATCGGGAATCTGAATCAGAATCCCGGCGCCGTCACCGGCCAGGGGATCGGCGCCGACGGCGCCGCGATGCTCCAGATTGCACAGGATGCTCAGGCCATTAGCGACGATCGCATGGCTTTTCTTGTTTTTGATGTTCGCGACAAAACCGACGCCGCAGGCGTCGTGTTCGTTACGCGGGTCGTAGAGACCTCTGGCTGGCATCATGACACGTACCCTGGTTCCGAGTGTCACGCGGAAATACGCGTGCGGTCGGTGACTTAAGCGCTATGCTGAGCGGGGCTGCCCGCCCTGTTCATGCTCCGGCCTCGTGTCACGTCGAAAAGCTGGTTTCCAGCGGTTTTAAGTGTCGTCGGCCTCGCGCAAAAGCACTCAGGCCAAATGCCCGGCTTACCCCATATATGTCAAGACTATTGCCCCATCTGCGGCATCCCGCCCTGAAAATTCCCAACGCGGCGCTGGAGCGTTTTCGAATGTTACCCATAGGACATACGCCGTGGAACGAACGAAAAAACGGCCCAATCGGAGTTGGGCCGTTTTCATGGAAGCGCCTTAGCTTAGCTGGAGGCGTATTTGAATTCCGGCAGCGCTTTCAACTGCTCCTTGGTACCGCCCGGCAGCACCAGACTGGACTTGCCGATCGACAGCGAATCGTACGGGACGGCGACCAGCTTGCTGCCGACGCCCAGGAAGCCGCCGACCGAGATCACGGCATAGAGAACCTTGTCGCTGCGGCCGACCAGCAAGTCGTCGAGTTTGCCGATAGTTTCCTGCGCGTCATTGGTGACGCCGGAGCCGATCATCTTCGACGAGCGGTATCCGTCGGCCAGCGTCGTGACATCGACCTTGTGAATGGTTTGCGGAGTCAGGTCGGCGGCGAAGCTTGGAGCAGCCAAGCCTGCGATCAGCGCAACGCTGGTCGCGATGCTTAGGAATTTGCGATTCATATCATTTCTCCTTGGATGGAACCTTTAGGGGTCAGGTGAGTGATCAACCTCGTCACCTAAGGTTTTGTTGCATTTGGTAAAAATTGCTGTGGAATGAAAGTTTGCCGCTTGCCCGCCTCCGCATGAGGCGGCATGGTGCGGCCAACGAAAACGCGACTTACACATCCGGGGCGGATCGATGGAAAAACGGCTGTTGGGGAAAAGCGGGCTGCAGGTTTCGACCCTCAGTTTCGGCGCGATGACCTTCGGTGGCGAAGGCATGTTCGGCTTCATGGGCAAGACCCAGGAAGAGGAAGCGGAACACCTGTGCGGCATCTGCCTCGACGCCGGCATCACCACCTTCGACACTGCCGACGCCTATTCCAACGGCCGGTCCGAGGAAATCCTGGGTTACGCGCTGCGCAATAAGCGCCACGACGTCGAGATTTTGACCAAATGCTGGGGCCCAATGGGGTCAGGGCCTAACGACATGGGTTCGTCGCGCAAGCACGTGGTCGAGGCCTGCGAGGCCAGCCTCAAGCGACTCAAGACTGACTATATCGACCTCTATCAGATCCACGCGCCCGATGCGTTTACGCCGCTGGAAGAAACGTTGCGCGCGCTGGACGATCTAGTGAGTGCGGGCAAGATCCGTTATATCGGGTGCTCCAATTATGCCGGCTGGCAGCTGATGAAGGCTCTCGCGATTTCCGAGGCCAACGGCTTCGAGCGCTACGTTTCACACCAGATATACTATTCGCTCGCCGGGCGTGACGCGGAGAACGAGCTGCTGCCGTTGGGCGTCGACCAGGGCGTTGGCACCATCGTGTGGGGACCGCTGGCCTTCGGCGTTCTGACCGGCAAGTTCCGGCGGGGCAAGTCCGATCCGGAGGGCGCGCGCGGCACATTGGCCGGCGTTCCCGGCGGCATCGACCGCGAGCGGCTGGACACGATCACCGATGCCATGGCGGGAATCGCCGAGGCGCGCGGCGTGACGATGGCGCAGGTGGCGATGAATTACCTGCTGCGTAAGCCGGCGATCTCAACCGTGCTGTTCGGCGCGCGCGATGAAAAGCAATTGAAAGACAATGTCGCCGCCGCGTCCTGGACGATGTCGGACGAAGAGCTGGCGGCACTCAACGCGGCCAGCGACAAGGCGCCGCCTTATCCATATTGGGCGCATCGCGACGTGTTCGCGGCGCGTAATCCACGATAAGGTGCGGTCTTCCTCGCTTATCGTCGCCGGTCTGAAGATCGATATCCTGTCGGCCGGTACAGGCCCGCGCCTTACGATCTTGCATCGCGACACTGGCCGGTCACCTTGGACCCGCCTACACGAGGTGCTCGCCGCGCAATTCCATGTCGTGGTACCCTCCATGCCTGGGTACGATGCTTCGGAACGTCCGGACTGGCTGCGCAATGTGCCGGACATGGCCGCGCTGATGGGGCTGTTCGACGATGCGCTGGGCGGTGCACGCGGGGCTTATCTTGGACTCGGTTTCGGCGGCTGGGTCGCGGCCGAACTGGCGGCGCGCAGTCCTGAGCGCGTAACGCAACTGATCCTGCACTCACCCATGGGCATTAAGCCGCCCGAAGGCGAAATATTCGATCAATTTCTTGTCGAGGCTGAAGACTATGCGCGGCGGGGCTTCGCAACGGAGCTGGGATATCACGCTTCCGTGGCGGCCGAGACGGGCGACCGCGCGGCGCGTCTCGACCGTAACCGGGAAATGACCACGCGCATCGCGTGGAAGCCGGCGATGTTCGATCTCGGGCTTCCGCATCTGCTCGAAGGACTCTCGATTCCGAGCCAGGTAATCTGGAGCCAGCACGACGCGATCGTTCCGCGCTCCTGCGCACTGGCCTACCGCGATGCGATTGCGGAAGCCCGGTACGCGGAAATTCCTGGTGGCCACGCGGCGGAGTGGGAGGCTGCCCGAGCGCTGCCGGACATTGTTCTCGATTTCCTGAAAACGACGCGATGCTGATCTCCTATTTCACCGAACAGCCTTATTCAGCGCTTAAGCAGGAAGATGCCTGGAACCTCCATCCGTTCGATCATCCGGGGCGGCGGCCGGGCGACAACACGCTGATCCATTCCAACCGGTTCTTCGATCCGGTGGTCGCCAGCCGCTTGTTCGCCGAGCGAATCCGTGAATACGAGGTGGCGGAGGAGGTCGGTTTCGACGGCGTCATGGTGAACGAACACCACAACGCGCCGTACTGCATGCAGTCGCGAATCACGGTTATGTCTTCGGTCGTCGCCGCCCGCACCAAGCGGGTGAAGATCATCCAGCTCGGCAACCCGCTGCCTACCTGGGACAACCCTGTCCAGTTGGCTGAAGAAACGGCGATGATCGACATGATCTCCGGCGGCCGCCTGGTCGCGGGGATCGTCCGCGCCGGCGGGGCGGAGCAGATCGCCAACAACGTCAACCCCGCCTTCAACCGCGAGCGCTTTCACGAGGCGCACGACCTGTTGATCAAAGCCTGGACCGTTCCGGGCCCCTGGCGCTGGGAGGGTGAGCATTACCAGCAACGGCTGGTCAATCCATGGGCCGTGCCGCTGCAGAAGCCGCATCCGCCGGTCTGGGTGCCGGGTATCACCTCGAAGGAGACGATCGCGTTCGCCGCCCGCCGCCAATATCCCTATGTCTGTCTTAACACGACGGTCGAGGATACCAAGCGTATCTGGGCCTATTACGATCAGATCGCCGCCGAAACCGGGTTCCAGGCCGGGCCGCAGCATCGCGGCTATCTGGTCCGCTGTGTCGTTGCCGACACGGAGGAAAAGGCGCTTGCGAATGCGCGCGAGCATATGTGGATGCAGGGCGAGTTCGCCGGATTCGGACGCCCGTCCTGGATCGCGCCGACCGGCTATTCCAGCTTTGAGGCGCGTAACGGACGTGCCGCGATCGACCAAGCCGGCAAATCCTTTGAAGGCCAGATCGAACGCGGCACGCTTGTTGTCGGGACGCCCGAGCAGGTGATCGCCAAACTGCGCTGGTGGATGGAGGAAACCCGCCCTGGCCTGCTCATGCTGTGGCCCAACGATGGCCGCATCGACCATGAACGATCGCTCGAGGCTATTCGCCTGATGGGCGAGGCGGTGTTGCCAGCGGTGCGGGAAATCGGGCGCGAGCTGGGACTGGCGGACCAGTTCCAACTTGCGACTGAGCGCTTATAGCTAGATATATCGCGGAATCGGACCGACCTGCGGGGTAGTGTCGTCACCCAAATCGAAAACCGCTTCGTCCACATAGCACCAACCCCAACCCTCGGGTGGATCGTAACCTTCGATGATCGGGTGCGCGGTGGCATGGAAATGCGCGGTCGCGTGCCGGTTCGGGCTATCGTCGCAGCAACCGACATGCCCGCAGGTCCGGCAGATGCGCAGATGGACCCAGGGGCTGCCGATTTTGAGGCACTCCTCGCATCCGCGGGCGCTTGGGATGACCTTACGGATCGTACCGAGATGCGAACAGCTTTGACTCATTGGGCGGCTCCGCGGAATTGTTGCGCGATTGTCACGCTATGCGCGCGATAGTGTGGCGGTCAACGCGTTGCCGCACCGGATGTGAGCGCATAGTCTTCCGCCTATGTCGAACGACCGCCCGCTGTCCGATCTCGATCCGTCCGACCCCGCATTGCGTGAGGCGCAGACTTTCCCTCGCCTGACCGGCGAGATGATAGAGCGGGTATCCGGTTATGGCCTGCGCGAAGTTCTGCCCGACGGCGCGGCGCTATTCCAGAACGGACAGCGCAGCGTCGATTTCTTCCTGGTGCTGGATGGCGTGATCGAAATTTTCGACCGCGACTCGCACGGAGTCCCACAGGTTTTCGCGACTGTGGGCGCCGGGCAATTCGCCGGCGAGCTGCATATGTTCAACGATCGCGAGGTGCTCGTCTCGGGGCGGACGCGGGGCGAATGCGCCGTCATTCGCATCCGGCACGGAGAGTTCCGCCGGCTGATGACGGGCGAGCCGGATATCGGTGAGATCGTTATGCGTGCCTTCATCCTGCGGCGCGTCGCCCTGATCCGCCAGGTGCATGGTGGCGTGGTGCTGATCGGCGCGGTCCATGCCGCCGATACGCTGCGTCTGGAGCGTTTCCTGACACGCAACGGCTATCCGCACCGAACGCTGGACGTCGAAGGCGATCCCGGCGCCGAAGATTTCATGAAATGCCTGACGCTGACGTCGGCGGATCTGCCGGTCGTTGTCGCCGCCGGCAGTCGCGTGCTGCGCAATCCGGCGACGGCGATGCTGGCCGAGACGCTGGGGCTGATCGAACCGATTGACCCCAGGCGGCAGTTCGACGTCGCCATCGTCGGCGCTGGGCCGGCCGGGCTGGCCGCTGCGGTCTATGCCGCCTCCGAGGGGCTCGATACGATCGTGTTCGAGGCGATGGCGCCGGGCGGGCAGGCCGGCACCAGCTCGAAGATCGAGAACTATCTGGGTTTCCCGACCGGCATTTCCGGACAAGCGTTGGCCGCACGGGCGCAAATCCAGGCGCAGAAATTCGGCGCCCGGCTGGAGATTGCGCGTGCCGCGGTCGGTCTGGATTGCGGTGGTGAGAATTTCCGCCTGACGTTAGACGACGACAGGGCGATCGAGGCGCGCGCCATCGTGGTCGCCGCCGGTGCGCGATACCGCAAGCTGGATCTGGCCGATTGCGACCGGTTTGAGGGGCAGGGCATCCACTATGCCGCCACCGCGATGGAGGCCGGGCTCTGCAGCGGCGAGCATGTCGTGGTGGTGGGCGGTGGCAATTCTGCGGGGCAGGCGGCGATGTTTCTGTCACGCCACGCGACCCATGTGCATGTCGTGGTTCGTGCCGACGGCCTCGCCGCGACGATGTCCGACTATCTCGTCCAGCGCATCCACCAGTCGTCGCACATCACACTGCACACCCGCACGAAGATCTCAGCGCTGGAGGGGGATCACCGGCTGCGACAAGTCAGCTGGACCAAGGCGGATACGGCTGAGGTCGAGACCCATTCGATCGGCAATGTCTTCGTCATGATCGGCGCCGACCCCAATACAGATTGGTTGGGCGGGTGCCTGGCGTTGGACGCCAAAGGCTTCGTCGAAACTGGGAAGGGGGCGGACGGCGTGGCGCTTGCCTCGCCCTATGCCACCAGCAAACCGGGAATCTTCGCTGTCGGCGACGTGCGGGCCGGATCGGTCAAGCGGGTGGCATCGGCGGTCGGCGAGGGGTCGGTGGTGGTCCAGGCCATTCACCAGTTCCTGCACCCTGCTGGATAAGATCAGTTCGGCGGCATTGTGCAGCGTTGCGCCGGTTCGTCTTCGCGGTGCAGATTCACTGTCTTGCCGAATAGCGGGATGCCGACATAGCCGCGCAGCTTCACGTGGTCGGCATCGACCAGCGTCAGGGACGCCGAATATTTCTTCCCGGTCTGCGGGTCGTAGACCCAGCCTCCATCCAGCTTGTTGTCGCGCCGCTTAGTCGGATCGAAACCACCCATCAGTTGCATACCGCAGAGGGGCCGGTTGCGCAGTTTGGGGTCGGTGTTGTTCTCGTCCAGCGGGATGAAACCGGGCGGGTGGGGATGGACCATGCGGAAGGCGATAAGATGACTGCAAAGCTCCATCCCGCACAGATGCGCCTCGACAACCCATCCTTGCTGGGAGTTCACCCAAACACTTGAGCTGGTCTCGGGCAATTGGATGATGTTTTCGGCCCGCGCCGGTACTGAAACCACCGCGAACATTTCGCCGAGTGCCAAGCCCCAGGCAAAAGCGATGCTGTTCCTGCGGAAATTGCGACAACCCGGGCTTTTGGCTGACAGCATCCACCTTCGTCCAAATGGCGTCACTCGCGGAACATAGCCCGAAGAAAATCCAGAGAGAAAGCCGGATATCATACAAAATGCACGAGCGAACTGCCTCTTGACATGTAACCATATGGTTGCATATTAAGTGGCATGAGCGATGACGCTGTTTTCCGCGCCTTGGCAGATGCCAGCCGCCGCCAATTGCTGGACCGACTGTATACCAGGAACGGGCAGACGTTGGGGCAACTCTGCCTGGGGCTGGATATGAGCCGCCAGGCGGTGATGAAGCATCTGTCGATTCTGGAGGCGGCCAATCTGGTGGCGACCCAGCGTCAGGGTCGGGAGAAGCTGCACTTTCTCAATCCGGTGCCGATCAACGCGATCGCCGAACGCTGGATCGGCAAATTCGAGCGCCCGCGTCTGCGCGCGCTGTCAGATTTGAAAGACCGTTTAGAAGGAGAAGACCATGACTGAAGCAACTGCCAGCAAGTTCGTCTACGTCACGTTTATTCGCACGACGCCCGAGCGGCTGTGGGAAGCGCTGACCAGCCCTGATTTCATTACCCAATATTGGTTCGGCATTCAGTGCGAAAGCGATTTTAAAGCGGGTTCTGCTTGGCAGCTGTCTTTTGCCGACGGCCGCATCGCGGATATTGGCGAGATTATCGAGGCCGAGGCGCCGGAGCGATTGGTCATCAAATGGCGCAATGAATTCCGGCCAGAACTGAAGGCCGAAGGCTATTCGCTTTGCACCTTCGAACTGGAACCGGTCGACGGCGCGGTGAAGCTGACGCTCACGCACGGAATCGACGTTCCGGAGGCCAAGCTCATCCAGGCCGTTTCCGGCGGCTGGCCAGTCATCCTCTCCAACCTCAAATCGTTGCTGGAGACAGGGGAGCTTGCTGTGAAGTCTAAGCCGTAACCGGTCGGGCTGGGGTCAGATCAGGATTTCACTGACCGGCTTGTTTGTCTGCATCGAGCCCTGGCCCCATTTCTCGGTCGGGACGCCCATCACCTGCTGCAGCGTAAAGCCAATGCGGGTGATGGGTTCGCCCACGGCATTCACATGGATGCCGGTCTTGATCCGACCGCTGGCGCTGCCGGCGGTCATGACCGGAATGCCGCTGATCGAATGGACGCGGGCATATTCGGTGTCGGAATGGCCCATCACCAAGCAGTGGTCCAATAAGGTGCCGTCGCCTTCCTTGATATTGGCCAAAGTGGCCACGAACAAAGCCCATGCCTCCATGCTGCGCTCGACAAAGTAGGCAGCTTTCGGCTGATATCCCAATGTCTTATCGACTGGTTCCTCATGTGTCATCAGATGATGGATCATCTGTTCGCCCGGCATCCGCAAGGTCGAGGCGGAGTCCGAGAACACCATGTTGAAGATCTTGGTCTGGTTGCACGCCAGCGCCATGGCCAGCGTTTCCGCCATGATCTTGTGATTGTTCATGACAATGCCGATCTCGGTGCCGATCGGTCCATCGGCCGGCTTGGCGGTCGGATGGCAAGCTTCGGCTGGCGGCGGCTTTTGAAGTTGAAGATCAAGCTGTTGTTCTAACTGCCTGACAGAGGTGAAATATTCATCCATCCGTGTTCGGTCGGCTGCGCCCAGTTGGCGCATGAAATCCTGCCGTTGCTCGGTCACCCCGGTCAGCACGCTCTTGCGCAGCATGACATTGGGATCAGGCTTGAAGTCGGCGGCGTTCGGGTCCTGGAAATCGGGCCCGAAGATGCGGGTATAGAGCGCGACCGGCGATCCTTCAGCCGGGTTGAAACCGTTGGCGCTGCGATAGGAATAGCTATGCTTCGGATCGCCGGTGGCGGTGATCTCCAGCGAGCGGAAGCGCGTGTCGGTGCCGATCGTGTCGCCGACCAGCACGTCGATCGTCGGCGCATCCATCGGCCCCATCTGGGCGGCCACGCCGCCTGACAGCAGCGCCTGCATGCCGGAGATGTGGGGCAGGTTGGGCTTTCCGTCCAATAAGGCCTTGAAGCCGGTGAAGACATTGATCTGGCTTTTGTGCGCCTCGATATATTTCAGTTCCGGCAACAAGTCGTAATCCGCGCCCGTCTTGGTCGGTACGAAGCGTTGGGGATTCATGCCGCAGCCCCAGTTCCAGGTGCCAAACCGCACCGGAAGTGGGCGTCCGGCGGCCAGCGCGGTTCCGTTGGTGTTCAGCGCGCAATCCAGGAACGGCAGGGCGACCACGACGGCGCCGCCGCCCATCATGCCGCGCAGGACGCGCCGGCGGGTGAAATCGGCGTTCATCGTTGTGCCTCCTTGATATCGTCCTTGGCGCCACGCACGGCGAAGAAATCGTTGCTGGTCGCGATCGTCTTCATAAGATCGGGAACCTTGTATCCGCTGTCCTTGAACCGGTCGCCCAGCCATTTGCGCCATTCGCGCTCGCCCGGGTCGAAGTCGCGGCCTACCGCATAGCGGAACAGACTGTCGGCCACGCAGGCGGTCGCTGCCGGATTATCATGTAACGCTTTGCCCAGGCTGGCGCTGTCGGTGAATTTGATGCCGTCGATTTCCCCCGACGGGTCGATCGGGGCGCCGTTTTCGGTGGATCTGTACTGGCCGGCGCCGTCGAAATTCTCCAGCCCCAGCCCGATCGGGTCCATGATCTTATGACAGCCCGCGCAGGTCGCCTCGGTTCGGTGTGCCGTCAACCGCTCGCGCGCCGTCTTGAATTTCGGGTTGCTGGTGTCCTGTACCACAGTGAAATTCACATTGGCGGGCGGCGAGGGCACAGGCTCGCACAGCATGATCTCCCGCACCGCCTTGCCGCGTAGCGTCGACGAACTGCGCCCGGGGTGAGCGTGCAGTTCGGTAAAGCTCAGCTGCGTCAATATCCCAGCATGCGGATCGCCGGCGGCGAACACGTGCGGTTCCCAATCTTTCTCTGCTGCCACAGGTACTTGATAGACAACGCCAAGATTACGAGTCAGGAAGGTTTTGCGGGTGGTGAACACGTCGCGATAATCGTTTTTCTGCACGACCAGCAGATCGACGAGCGTGCGTAAGGTCTGTTCCTGCGCATCGTGCGCGATCTTTTCCCCGAACACGGGATAGATCGCGGCGTCCTTGGCCAGCGAACCGAACTGGTCGAAATTCAGGAAGTCGACGAAGAAGGCGCGCACGCCCTCTTGAACACGCGGCGAGGCGAGCATGCGGTCGACCTGTTTGTCGATGCCCGACTTGCTGTTCAGTTCGCCATTTTCTGCCGCCTTTAGCAGCGTTTCGTCCGGGGTTGTGTTCCACAGAAAAAAGCTCAGGCGCGACGCCCTGGAATAGGCGGTGAGCCGCGGCTTATTCTGGTCGGACGGGTCTTTCTCCGCCACGTCCTTGCGGAAGATGAAGTTCGGTGAATCGAGCAGCTGCGCCAAGCCGAAGGCCAGCCCGGCATAGAAATCGGTCTTCGTGTCGGCCGCGGAGTTCGCCAGCGTTTCCGCCGTTTCCAGCTCCTTGTCGGTCACTGGGTGGCGATAGAGCAGGCGGGCGTATTTTGCCAGGGTCTGTTTGGCGCAGGCCGGGTCGCTTTTCTTCACGTCTTCCGGCTTGCACGGGACCAGTGCTTCACGATGCTTGGCGTCCACCACCTGGCCGGCGACCGTGCGGGCCATAATGTCGTACTGCTCAAAGCCGGCGGGTGACATGGCAGCGACGGACTCGCCAACCGCCAGCAGACCGCTCTTGCGGATGCCCGGCTCGAAATGCCCACCCAGTTTGATATCGGGGGCGAAGATGTCGGCGATGGCGGCGCGATATTGCGCCTCGCTCAGGCGCTCCGCCCCGACTGGAACGCCCGGCGTCGCCGGTTCGGACGGGCCGCAACCCGACAAAACAGCCGCGCCCAGGAAGGCTAACGCGGCCTTATGCATGCTCGTAAATCTCATATTTTCAATGCGCCTGCGCGGGAGTTGCATTTGCCGTCTTGTGGGCGTCCTCGGGGTGGATGACGAAGGCCGGGATCGCCTCGATGTCGAACGCGGTCGACAGGGCCGTGCACTGGCCGGTCTTCGGGTCCTTGAAGCCGTCGGCATAGCGGCGGACGGCCTGGCTGAAGGTCGGGCAGTCATAACCGATCATCTCGGCGCTTGCCTGGCTCGCATGGGGCGTCAGGTCGATATCCTTTGCATCCAAATAGCCGACCAACATGCCGTGCGCCGTTCCGTCCGGCTTCAGTTCTAGCCGCACATGTGCCGCCTTGAAGTGGAAATAGGACGGATAGCCGCCGAAATCATATTGGGTCGCGATATCGGCATTGTCGGTTGTCAGAACGCCGTCCACCACCTTGCCGTGCATGACAGTCTGGAATTTCTTGTCAGGCGTCACAGTCAGGCTGGCATAGGGCAGCATATGGCCGTTGGCATCGATCATCATCGGCGTCGCACCGTTATAGAAACCGACCTGGACGTCGTCGTTCTTGCCGTCGGTGATGCCCGTCACTTCGATCAGCAGGGTCGTGCCGCCATCCTTGAACGAGGCGTTGCGCAGAGATTCCAGATAACCCTCTTCACCCGGGAAGCCGCGGAAATTGGAGGAGCAGCCCAGTACGCGATAGGACTGGTTGTCGACGGTCGCCGTGCCGTCCGGGCTGGTGAATTTCTCATGCGCGCAGGTATTCGCGGTCGCCGCGCCGTCTTTCGTGCCGTCCAGGTTCTCACCGAACGACACCTTGCTCTGGGTCGTACGCTGCGGCGCGCGGGGATAATCCGGTGCTTGGCACAGATCGCGGCCGTCGGTCGTGTGATAGGCCTTCTGCTCGAATTCCTTCAGGTTCTCCGGCTTGGTCAGCCGCGCCTTCTCGGCGGGAGTCGAGGCCGCCAAGTAAATCTCCTTCGCGGCCATCGCCATGCCGTCCGGGCAATCGTTGGTGCCCTTGAACAGCGCATAAGGGAAGGAGGTGACGGCAAACCCGACCGCATGCGGCTTGACCGCCACGCTGTCGGTTGGTGCCGCATTGGCTGTGCCGGCGTACGCGTGCGCGCCGGCAAACAGAGCCGCGGTGCAGAGCAGCCCGCCGGCGAGCGTGGTTTTACCCATGATCTTCCTCCCCAAAATCCCTAGCCGGGCGCGGTATCCTCGGCGGCCGTCTTCTCGAACGGGAGGCCGCTTCAGTTTTTTGGACCGCAGTCCAAGCATCGTCTTACACTAGTCGCCTGAACACCTGGGAATCAACGAAGAAACGTGGTGTCCGGCCGTTCTGCGATAAGCCATTGTCTTTGCCGCGTTTCAGTGCAGACTTTAAGGGAATGAACCAATTTCCAGGCGAATATGACGACAGCTGAGCTGGGTAAGACGGCGGCGATCAAGCGACCGCGCCCGAACGTGCGTGGGCGCGTCGTTGGCCGGCGCACGCGTCAGGAGCAGCAAAAACAGGACAGCCGCGTCCGGATTCTCGATGCGGCGAAAAAGGTGCTCGAGACGCAGCCTTATCCGCTTTTGGCGGTCGAAGACGTCATTGCCGAGGCGCAGGTCAGCCGGACCACGTTCTATCGCCATTTCGACAGCAAGTTCGCGATCTTCCGCGAACTGCATAAGCCCTTCAGCGACGCGCTGCATCGGATTTATGACGAGCTCGGCCGCTATCCCGACCCGACGGTTGGCCAGATGTGCGACTGGGTGAATGCGTTCCTGGGTTACTATCGGTCGCAGAAAACCCTGGTGCTGGCCTATGCTCACATCTACGCGATCGAGCCGGATTTCTACCCGATCGCCGAAGTCATGATCGAGACGATCTTTCAACGTCTGGCCGATCGATTGCCGGCTTTTCGCCGTCTTCTGTCCGACGACGAAGATGCGATGACCGCCAAGATCGAGGGGTTTTTCCTACTGCAGCAGATCAACTATTTCGCGGTCGAGGTCGCAACCCGCCCTTGGGTGCTCGATACCGACAAGGCCACGCTGATCCTGGCCGGCCGCATCCGCGATTTTATTCGCGCTCACGCTTCCTGAAGTCTCCCACCATAAGTGCGCGCCCGTCCGGCGTTGCGAAAATGCAACTTGACGTTACATAGTGTGCGCACATAACGTAACAACAAGTGATGCGCATGGCCCGTGCGTTGCGCAGCCGCAAAATCGCAAATCCCCGGGGAGGGAACGTCCATGCGCCTTAACATCCGATCGCTGCTGCTGGCCTGTGTCGCGCCATGCGCATGTGCACCCATGCCGGCTTTTGCACAGGACGCCGCGCCTGCGGCCGGGTCCGCAGGGCTTGAGGAGATTGTGGTTACAGCACGGCGCGTTCAGGAAAACCTGCAGAATGTGCCGACGGCGATCACCGCCTTCACTGCCCAGGATCTGAAGGAACAGCAGATCCTGAGTTTTGGCGATATCGCCAACAACGTGCCCAATCTGAACCTGCAGACCCAGTTCGGCGAGCCGGCGACGCCCTTCATCACTATTCGCGGTTTCTCCAATGGCACGCTGAACCCGTCGGTCGATTCACCGGTCGGTCTCTATATCGACGATGTCTATATCGGCCGCGCGGTCGGCGCCGCGTTCGATCTGGCGGATCTGGAGCAGCTGGAGGTCCTGCGCGGTCCGCAGGGCACGCTGTTCGGCCGCAACGCCACAGGGGGTGCATTAAGCTTTCACACCAAGAAGCCGACGGGCCAGTTCGACGCTCATCTCGATACGTCGTTTGGCGACTATGGGCTGAAGCGGGTGAAGGCGACGGTCGATACGCCCGAATTCGCCGGTTTCGCAGCGCGCCTGACGGTGTTGCACAGCGAGAATGATGGTTACGTGAAGAATTCCCAAGCCGGCAAAGTTACGGTCCTGCCCGATCCGTTCGGCACCATCCGTGCGTCCGACAGCTTCGGGTCGAATAACCAGACTGGCGTCGCGCTGGCTGTCAGCTACAACGCGATCGACAAGTTGACCCTCGATTACAAGTTCGACTTCACCAACCAGGTGCAAAGCCAGTTGGCAACGCAGGGGCTGGGCTTCGCCAGCACCGATGCGTTCCAGAAGACGCTTGTTGCCGACCAGGGCCCGGGCCGCGTCCCGGTCAGTCTGACCCGTCAGGGCACGCTGCCGCTCGGCTTCAACACACCCGGCAATCTGACCGTGATGGGCCACAGCCTGACCGCGCAATATGAACTGGCTGACGACCTACGGTTCAAGAGCATCACCGCCTATCGCTCGATGCGGGAAGATACCGGCGGCAACGCAATCGACGGCGGCACCTGGATCGGCACGCCGCTGACCGCCGGGACCCTGGGCATTCCCGTCGGCGCGCCCTGGACCTTGATCAGCTCGATCGCTCGGCGAACCCAGCATCAATGGTCCGAAGAGGCCCAATTGATCGGCAATGAAGGCGATTTCGACTGGATCGCCGGCTTTTATTATTTCAACGAAGTCGGGTTCCAGAACGATCCGGTGCTGACCGGCTTTTTCGGCAGCGGCCTACTGACCCCGGCGGGTATCGCGGCGTCACTTAAAAGCCCGGGCGCCTATGTTCTGGGTACCATCGACGCGGCGGACAACACGTCGCTGGCTGGATATGCTCATGGAACCTACCACCTGGGCGACAGCATCGATCTTTCGGGCGGCTTGCGCTTCACCAACGACCAGCGGACCTATGATCATCTGACGCCTGGCAACGTCTTTAGCCAGAACGCCGATTTCTATCACACCGACTGGGATGCCTCGGTCACCTACAAGATCACGCCGAACGTCAACGCCTATGCCAAGGCATCGACCGGTTATCTGGCCGGCGGCTCGCTTGCCGGCTTCAACTTCAAACCGGAGACCAATGCGTCCTATGAAATAGGCCTGAAGTCGGAATGGTTCGATCATCAGGTCCGCGCCAACTTGGTCGGGTTCTATGAGCATGTGCGCAATGTGCAGATCACCGAATTCGATCAGGTTCACGGCAGCTACATCATCAATGGTGGGGGCGAAAACATTAACGGCGTGGAGCTGGAAACCCGTGCAATCGTCGCGCCGGGCCTGCAGCTGACCGCGAATTACGGCTATTCGCGCACGCCCAGCAACGTGAACCCGGTTTCCGGCCTGGAAGTCGGGGCGCTGTACCCGTCGCAAAACCTGGCATTGGGCACGCAGTACGACACCCCGCCTTTGTTTGGCGACACCTATGCCTCGTTCCGCGTCGATGCGAACTGGACATCCGGCTATGCCGGCCTGTCGAACTTGCCCAACACGCCGTCCGACAACGCCCTGATCCAGGCGACCGCGATGCCGGCGGAATGGCAGCTGAACCTGCGGGCTTCTTTGGTCGACATCCCGATGGGCGCGCTGAAAGGCAGGGTGTCGCTGTGGACCACCAACCTGCTGAACAACCAAAGCGTCGCGTTCAGCCGTGAGATTTTTTACACGGTCGGCCAGTTCGAGGTCCCCCGCACCTTCGGCGCGGATATCTCGGTCGATTTCGGCGGCTTCGCAGAGGCGCCCGAGCCGGCAACGGCTTATGTTCCGCCGCCGGTTCTGGCCGTGGCCCCGGCACCGCGCAGCTATCTGGTGTTCTTCGACTTCAACAAGTCGGATCTAACGCCTCAGGCAACTGAGATCGTCGATACAGCGGCGAAGAACGCCGGTCCGGCGAAGGTCACCCAACTGACCGTCACGGGTCACACCGATACGGTCGGCTCGGACGCCTACAACATGCGCCTCAGCCGCCGCCGTGCGGAATCGGTTGCGGCACAGCTTGAGAAGGACGGCATCGCGTCGTCGGAGATCGAAATCGTGGCCAAGGGCAAGCGCGACCTGCTGGTGCCCACCGGCGACGGCGTTCGCGAACCGCAAAACCGGCGCGTGCAGATCGTCTATTCCGGCGGCCCGACCTCATAAAGGGGGGTACGGAAATGCTGCGAACCGCGCTTTTGCTGCTGGGGCTGTCGTGCGCGACCGCCGCCCTTGCTGATACCTCTGTCGTTACGATCGCTGACGGTTCGCTTCGCGGCAGTATTGAGAGCGGCGCGGCGATCTTTCGTGGGATTCCCTATGCCGTGCCGCCAGTTGGCAAGCTACGGTGGCGTCCACCCCAGCCGCCGTCCAGATGGGCCGGCGAACGGGATACGACCAAGTTCGGTCCAGCCTGCCCGCAATCGCCGAATTCCCCCGTGA
Source organism: Alphaproteobacteria bacterium (assembly GCA_965276835.1). Lineage (GTDB taxonomy): Bacteria > Pseudomonadota > Alphaproteobacteria > BOG-932 > Roseiterribacteraceae > BOG-932. The sequence goes on along the minus strand of OZ255631.1, from coordinate 2,173,887 downwards.
TGATGGTCGGACCGGTCGGCGCCAGCAGCGAAGATTGCCTGACGCTCAATGTCTGGAAACCTGCGGATGCGGCCGCCGGCGCCAAGCTGCCGGTCATGGTTTGGATCCACGGTGGCGGTTTCTTCACTGGATCGGGCAGCGAACGGCAGTTCGACGGCACGCCTTACGTGGCGCGCGGCGTTCTGCTCGTAACCATCAACTATCGGCTGGGCCGGCTCGGCTTCTTCGCGCATCCGGCGCTGGATGCCGAAAACCCGTCCGAGTTGCACGGCAATTACGGGCTGATGGACCAGATTGCGGCGCTGAAATGGGTCCGGTCCAATATTACGGCCTTTGGCGGCGATTCCGGCAATGTCACGGTTTTTGGCGAATCCGCAGGCGGGATCAGCATCCTGGCGCTGATGGCTTCGCCCCTGGGGCAGGGCTTGTTTCAGAAGGCGATCGTCGAATCGGGCGCGTTCCCTTATCCGATGCGGGAGATTGCCACCGACCAAACGAACCGGCCTTCGGCGGAATCACTGGGGAAGGCATTCGCGGATGGGCTCGGTATTGCCGCAGCCAACGCAGCCCAGGCCTTGCGTGCACTGCCGGTTGAGAAGATCGCGCCGACGATGCCGGTCGGCATGGCCGAGCTTGGCGCCATCCAGGCATCGTCCGCGCCGATGATCGACGGCAACATGTTCGCGGAAAACATCTTCACGACCTTCGCAGGTCACGCTCAAGCCAAGGTTCCGCTGCTCATCGGCAGCAACAGTCTGGAGGCTTTCGTCTGGCTGTTCTTGCCAGACGGCAAATTGGCGACCGTGCCGATCCTGCCGGTCAGTCCGGCCGCCGTGCTCGACCGGCTGGGGCCGGACAAGGATCGTGTGACGGCGACCTACTCCGCGCGGTTCGGCGGCGACATGGCGAAAATCGTACCAGCTGTCGCGACCGACATGTTGGTCGGTGCGGGGACTCGCTTTATTGCCGACCAAGCCGCCGGTTCGGGTCAGCCGACTTGGCTCTATCGCTTCGAGACATCACCAACGCCGTTGCGGGCAGTAACTTTCGGCGCGACCCATGGGGCGGAAATCCCCTACGTCTTCGATGTGCTGTCCAAGCTGCGCAATGTCGGCCCGCAAGTCCCTGCAGCCGACCATGAACTGTCGCGCACCGTAATCGATTACTGGACGTCGTTCGCCAAGATCGGAAATCCGAACGGCGCCGGCCGCCCCGATTGGCCGGCGCATAAGCCAGGTGGGTTTTTCCTGGCAGTCACCGACGTCGGCCCGGTCGCGCAGTCTAGCCCGGCAGATCCGATCGCCGCTCTTTTCCAGCAAAGCCTTACCGACCAGTTCGTCAAGACACCGTAACCGAGATGCTTCATGCCCGCCGATTTTTTGTACCGCGCCCTGTCCGTCGGTGACCTTAAGACGTCCTTGCCATTCTATCGCGACGGGCTGGGCTTCCACCCGGTAGACGAACCGTCGGTTGAGGAGGGGCCATGGCTGGAAACCGCCACAGGCCTGGCCGGCGCGCGGCGCTTGCGGCAGAGACTGCGCAACGGCGAAGGCATCACGCTGGAGCTTTATGCCTTCGAACGGCCGGCGCCGGTGGGGCCGCGAGAGCGGCGTAAGAACAATATGTATGGGCTGACTCACCTGGCCTTCTATGTCGACAATGTCGACGAATGGGTGGAGCGGGTCGCGGCAGCGGGCGGCAAGACCTTTCCGCATACCCGGGCCACGTTCCGCGATAACGGCACGACGATGTACTACTGCACCGATCCCGACGGCATCAGGGTTGAGCTGATGCAGGCGCCGGGCGAGCGGCAGCGTTTCTCCCATTCAGGCGTGTGTATAGCGGATGTTGAGCACTCGCTCGCCTTTTATCGAGGGCTGGCTGGGTTCGAACGTTCGGACAACTACGAACTCTACGACCATGGTTATTTCATGAACGTGATCAACGAACTGGATGGTGTGAAACTGCGCGCTCAGATGATCCGTAACGGCCGGAGCGATACAATCGAACTGCTGCATATGAAATCGCCTGTGGCATTCGGCCCGCGCGAGCCCCTGCCGGTCAACCAGTATGGTTTCAACTATCTCGCCTTTCGGACGGATAATATCGATGCCACAGTGGCGCAGGTGCGCGCGTTGGGCGGTCGAGCATTCGAGGGTACCCGCGCGGTAAGCGAAAAATTCGGGATCATGTTCTGCGCCGATCCTATCGGCGCGCGGCTGGCCCTGATCCAGCCCAAATAGGTCGCGTTACGACCCGGCGAGCGCCGACAGTTTGGTGAACAGTATGTCGAAATTGATCGGCTTGGACACGTAATCATCCATGCCGGCCGCCTTGAAATGCTCTTCCGCATCGTTCATCGCATGCGCGGTCAAGGCGATGATCGTCACGTTCCGCTTGGGCACCGGCATGGCGCGGATTTGCGCGGTCGCGGCAATACCGTCCAATTCCGGCATTTCGACGTCCATCAGCACGACGTCATAGTCATTGCCGCGCACGGCTTCGACAGCCTGCACCCCATTGTCGACGACATCGATTTGGAAGCCCGATTTCGCCAGCAATCTTTGCGTCAGCATCTGGTTAAGCTTGACGTCCTCGGCAAGCAGGATCCGAAGGCCGGGTTTGGTGTCGATGGTGCTATTCCATTACGCCGAAGTGTCCCGTGCAGCGACCACGCTGCTGAACTTCCGGGAAATCTAATACGCTGCGCGGCTTTTTCCAATCGTCCCTTTGCCCAGACCGTGCCGTGCGTCGTAACGTCACCGATACAATGTTGCGTTCACAAGAAGCCATCCAGTGCGCGGGCGCCCCAGTCACCAACCCGATTGAAAAATGGACGGTTGGCCCAGGCATTAGGCTCGATCGTGGTTCCGGTGGCCCAATCGCGTTTGAATTGTGCCTCCATCTGCCGGGCGAAGCCGCGGCCCAATACGATGCTGCTGAGTTCGTTGTTCAAGGCGACGCTGCGGGTGTCCAGGTTGGCCGATCCCACGATCGACCACACGCCATCGATCGTCCCAGTTTTGCCATGGAGAAAGGCGTCGCGCCGCTCGCTGATTTTCACGCCGGCGCTGAGCAACTCACTGTAGCGCGATCGGCCAGCGGCCAGCGTCAGTTGTGAGTCGCTTTCCCCGCCAACAGACAGCTCAACGTCTACGCCGCGACGTGCGGCGGCTTCCAGAACTTGGCGCGCCTCCTCCGGTGGGTCGAAATAGGCAATGGTGAGCCAGACGTTCTTTTGCGCCCGGCGGATGGCCGACAGCAGCGCAATATAGATTTGCGGATCTCCTTCCTGCGGTGTGCCGGGAACTGCGCGGACATAGGCGCCGCCAGTTGGTGCCAGGGGCGGAAAGAACTGAATGTCGGGCAGAGGGTCGCCCTTCTGAGCCTTCCACACATCCAGGAAATATTGTTGATATTTGGCGACGACCGGTCCTTCGACGATGACATCCGTGTCGTGCCACGGAACCCACCAGCGGTCCGTACTGTTGGGTTCGGTGCCGCCATAGAGATAGATCTCGCTGACATTGACGCCGCCCATTACAGCGATATTGCCGTCGACGATCAGGCATTTCCGGTGGTCGCGGTCGTTCGGATCATAACCCACGCGCGTCTTGCCGGGGTCCAGCGGGTTATATTCCAAAACCTGGATGCCTGCTGCGCGCATTCGGTCCCAAAACGCGGCCGGGGCGTCCTGAGACCCAAAGCTGTCGTAGATCACCTGGACCGGCACGCCCTGACGCCGTTTCTCGATCAGCGCATTGGTAATCGCGGTGCCGATAGCATCGCCCTCGATCGTGTAGGATTCCATGGAGATGTTGGTCTGGGCCCACAGGATGGCCCGCTCCATCGCGTCATAGGTCGGCCGCCCGTTCTGGACCAACGTGATCGTATTGCCGGCCACCAGCGGCGATCCGGCGACTTGGCCTTCCAACGCAACTTGCTTCTGCAATGCCTCATCATCACCCGGATAGCGCGCGACACTGGCCATGGCCTTTTCGTCTTGCGCGATGCTTAGCGGATGATTGGCTCCCTCAATCGGCGCGGGCCCATGCCCCGGATTGGTGGACAGCTGTTTCGCATTGGGAACGGTAGCGCAGCCGGCCAATGACACGCAGAAGAGCAGGGAAGTAAGCGGCAGCCGGGAAGGGCGCATTGGAAACTCGTGCGGAAGGATCGCCTGATCTACCCCGCAAAGTTGGGGAATGTTCCGGAAAAGCGCCGACTAGGGCGAGCGTTGCGTTATCACAATGTGCTATGGCCAGGGACACCCCATATGTTCGTGGTTGCAACTGTTTCCCGAGGGCTTCGATGACTACGATTCACGAATTGGCGAACGATTGGCGCGAGATGAAGGCCAAGCTGGAAAAACAGCTGACAACCCTGGAAGACGCGGCCTTGGATGAGCATGGGCCGCTGCGCGAGAAACTGAAAATCTGGATCGTCGAACTAGACGATCTGATCATTAAATATTCGTTCCCGATCTAAGGCATCAGTGTTTCCGCCAAGCCGTTCAGGATCATCGTCCAGCCCTGTTCGGTGCGGGCGATATAATCCTCGAACACGCCTTCATGGGTGAGCGTCACGACCGATCCCAGATCCAACGGGCAGACCTGAATCTGGATTGTCGTTGTTTCCATGGAATATTGCGGCACCAAAAAACTGAAGACCAGGCGGTGCGGGCGGTCGATCTCCAGATATTCGCCCTCGTGCCGAACATCCACACCGTCGCGACGGTCAACGAAGAGGAATTTGCCGCCGACGCGAGGGTCGATCTCAGCTTTCACCATCGTGCCGGTGGGTGTTGCAAATAGAAATTTGCCGGCCTTGGCGGGGTCTAGCCAGGCATCGAACACCCGGTCAGGGGTGGCGGCATATTTGCGAGTGACGCGGACTGTGCTGCGGGGCGCTGCGTTCATGATCTGCCTCCTCCTTCTGCGATTTAGGTGGCTGTCTCGTCGGTTGCCGATAGCACTTCATCCAGCAAATCCAGGCGCATATTCCAAAGGGCGCGTTGCCCTTCTATCCAATCGGCCGCCGCGTTCAGCGGAGTCGGATCGAATGACAGGAAGTGATCCCGTCCGGCGCGCCGCCTGCGAATGAGATGGGCGCGCTCCAAAATGCGAATATGTTTGGAAATCGAATTCAAAGAGATGGCGAAGGGTTCCGCAATTTCCGTCACGCGAGCCTCGCCGTGCGAAAGTCGCCGCAGGATTGCGCGCCGGGTCGGATCTGCCAATGCGGCGAGCGTTAGATCGAGGGCGGGCCGTCCAACATTATATTCATCCATAAGGGTGAATATAATGAGAAATCCTGGTCTGCGTCAAGCGGACTGCCGTTAACACGGCGAATTGTGCTATGCACAACTGATCATGACCCCTGACCGTACATTGGACGTTTCCGACTATCTGGCGATCGAACACGCCCTGGGTGCGCACAACTACAAGCCGCTGGACGTCGTGCTGTCGCGCGGACAGGGCGTTTATGTGTGGGATACCGACGGCAAGCGTTATCTCGATTGCCTGTCGGCCTATTCGGCAGTGAACCAGGGACATTGCCATCCGCGCATCCTGGAAACCATGGTGGAGCAGGCGGGCCGGCTGACGTTGACCTCCCGTGCGTTCCGCAACGATCAACTGGCCTTGTTCTATGAGGAAATCTGCGCTCTGACCGGCTCCAGCAAAGTCCTGCCGATGAACAGCGGGGCGGAGGCAGTGGAGAGCGCGATCAAGGCCGTGCGCAAATGGGGCTATGAGGTCAAAGGCGTGCCCGACGGGCAGGCCGAGATCATCGTCTGTGAGAACAATTTCCACGGTCGCACCATCGGCATCGTCGGCTTCAGCACAGACCCGGTGGCGCGCAAGGGCTTCGGCCCGTTCGCCCCCGGGTTCAAGATGGTGCCTTTCGGCGACGCCAAAGCGCTCGAGGCGGCGATCACGCCCAATACCGTGGGTTTCCTGGTTGAGCCGATCCAGGGCGAGGCCGGGGTCATCATCCCACCTGCCGGCTATCTGCAAAAAGCGCGGGACCTGTGCACCGCCAATCGGGTCATGCTGATCCTGGACGAAATCCAGACCGGCCTGGGTCGTACCGGCGCCTTGCTTGCCGAACAGCATGAGGGCATCGAGGCCGATCTAACCTTGATCGGCAAGGCGCTGGCCGGCGGCTTCTATCCGATCTCAGCGGTGCTCTCGAACGCCGAGGTGCTGGGTGTGCTCAGGCCGGGCGAACATGGCTCCACTTTCGGCGGCAACCCGCTGGCCTGTGCCGTCGCGCGCACGGCGATGAAGGTCCTGGTCGATGAAGGGATGATCGAGAACGCCCAGGCGATGGGCGACCGGTTTCTGGCGGGCCTCAGCGGGCTCAATCATCCGGTGATCAAAGAGGTGCGGGGCAGGGGCCTTCTGATCGCGCTGGAACTGGACCATGCCGCTGGCGGGGCGCGCCAGATGACCGAGGCTTTGATGCAGCGCGGCCTGCTGTCGAAGGAAACCCACACTCACACCATCCGCTTCGCGCCGCCGCTGATTATTACGCCCGACCAGGTCGACTGGGCGTTGGATCAGATCAACGGCGTGTTGGCGGTGGTGTAGGACCTACTGCGTCGGCAATACCGACGGTTTACCCCTGACAGGTTCGTCGCAGTCGGCGGGCAGGCGCCAGTCGCCGTCGACCCTCGCCGGCATTCCCGCGTGGTCCGGGTTCAGGAACGACTGAGCCGCCTGGACGCCGGACGGCCAACTGTCATGGACATATGCCAGAATGGCCAGAATATCGGCATCCGGCAGCTTGCCGTCGAAGGCGGGCATGTCGGTCTTATAGTCGGGACCGGCCTGATCCAGCACACTAAACTTCACGATATGCATCAGCTCGGCGTTACTGTGCCGCCAAGCGTGGCCCGTCCCGTTCAGCGGCGGTGCGGGCAGGCGCCCCTGGGCGTTCAGATGTCGCCAGTCCGGTTGGCCCTGCATCGTGTCGCCGTGGCAGCCGGCGCAATTCGCGGCATAGACCTGCGCGCCGCGTTCGGCCGGCGAGATGCGGTGCGATACGAACTCGAATATCGCGACGCCACCGGCCAGCACGACCGTCGTCGCGATGAGAAAGAATCTGAGACTTGGGCGAATCGCCATAAAGCTGGACATGCCATGCGCCGATGGGCTGCGCAACAGCGCCTGCTTCGCTAGGCCGCAAGGACCAAACTGAGCGGTGGATGGTTTTACCTGGAATGCTGCTCCATTCTGGCAGTAGACCCGATGGGCAATCATTTCTACATCTAAGGAAACACGCATGTCCGCGCTCGACGATATTACCGCCAAGATGCGCACCGCCGTTGGGGCCGATGCCGGCCTCGGCAAGACGCTGAAATATGACCTGAAGGGCGACGGCTTCATCTATATCGACGGCGGCTCCGTCACCAACGAAGACAAACCGGCGGACCTGACGCTGACCATTTCGCTGGATAACCTGAAAGAGCTTTATGCCGGCAGCCTGTCGCCGATGTCCGCGGTGATGACCGGCAAGTTGAAAATGTCCGATATGGGCCTGGCGATGGTTCTTCAGTCGAAGCTGGAAGCTTTGGGTAAGCGCATGGCGGGATAATCAGTGCGCCTGCGGCGCCGTCCCTGAGCCAAGTTCCGGCATCTGTCCCCCGGCTTCCAGCTTTTCGGCGCGCTGTTCAAATTTGCGTGCGAGAAGCTCCATGCCAGCCCGCATCTTGCTGTTCGGCATGACGGTCATCAGTTCGCGAATCTTCGCGGCGCGCGCCCTGGATTGGGTGGCGTCGAACACTCGTTTCGGTTGTGGACCGCGCTTCATAAAGTGAACAACACGGGACATGTAATAATGTTCAATCGAAATGGGGCAAAAGTGGACTTATATTGGCGGTTGACCATATAACGCGCCTATGACGATCCCTTTTCGCAAGATGCATGGCCTGGGCAACGATTTCATCGTATTCGATGAACGGTCGGGCGCGCTCGGCTTGACCGATGCCGACGCCATCAGGCTGGCGGACCGGCATACCGGAATCGGGGCCGATACGATCGCCTTGATCGGCAAGCCGCGACATCCCGATAACGATGCCTCCGTGCGGTTCATCAATGCCGATGGCGGTGAGATTTCCACCTGCGGCAATGCCTCGCGCTGCGTCGCCATGCTGCTGTTTGCCGAGACCGGGCGTGATGCCGTTCGCATCGAAACGAACGCCGGCGTGCTTGACGCCTGGGCCGATGGCAACCTGATTGCCGTCGATATGGGGCGTCCGCGTTTGGCGTGGGATGAGATTCCCGTGGCCGCCGAGACGGATACGTTGAGCCTACCCGCCGCCGGCTCGCTGACCGGGGCGGTGGGCGTCAATATGGGCAACCCGCATGCGGTGTTCTTCGTGCCCGATGCGGAGGCGGTGGATGTCGCGGGGCTTGGCCCCGTGATCGAGATCGACCCCCTATTTCCCGAACGTACCAATGTCGAGTTCGCAACTATCCAGTCTCCTGATCGCATTCGCATGCGCGTCTGGGAACGCGGGACCGGTATTACCCAAGCCTGCGGCAGTGGCGCATGCGCGACGTTGGTCGCGGCGGCGCGGCGCGGGCTGACCGGCCGTAAGGCCGCTCTGGCGATGGATGGCGGCGAGCTCACCATCGAATGGCGCGATGACGACCACGTTATCATGACGGGGCCGGCAGTGCTGGCCTTCAGCGGTGTTGTCGATGAAAGCCTGCTTTCAGCGAAGGCGCGTCGCGCCGCTGCGGCATGAGCACGGTGACGCAACCGGTCGAAATCCTTACCTTCGGCTGCCGTCTCAACGCCTATGAGTCCGAGGTCATGCGCGGTCACGCGCAGTCCGCCGGCATGACTGGTGCGATCATCGTCAATACTTGCGCCGTCACCGCCGAGGCCGAACGCCAGGCACGTCAGGCAATCCGCCGCGCGCGCCGAGACCGGCCGGATGCTCAGATCATCGTCACCGGATGTGCCGCGCAGATCGACCCGGCTGCCTTTGCTGCGATGCCCGAGGTTAGCCGCATCATCGGCAATGCGGAAAAATTGAACGCCGAAAGCTGGGGCATGCAGGCTGCGCCGCGCGTTGCGGTCAACGACATCATGTCAGTGCGCGAAACCGCCAGCCACCTCACGGCCGGGTTCGACGGCAAGGCGCGCGCCTTTATCCAGGTGCAGAACGGTTGCGACCATCGCTGCACCTTCTGCATCATTCCCTATGGCCGTGGCCCTGCCCGATCTGTGCCGATGGGCGCGATTGTCGCCGAGACCCGCGCGCTGGTCGAAGCCGGCTTCCGCGAGATTGTCATGACGGGCGTGGACCTCACTTCATATGGGCCCGACCTGCCGGGCCAGCCGACGCTCGGCCAGATGACCCGCCGCTTGCTACAGGCCGTGCCGGAGCTGGAACGCCTGCGCCTGTCGTCGCTCGATCCGGTCGAGATCGACGAGGATCTGTGGCGCCTGATCGCCGAAGAGCCGCGCCTGATGCCCCATCTCCATCTGTCGATCCAGGCCGGTGACGACATGGTGCTGAAGCGCATGAAGCGCAGGCATCTTCGGGACGATGTTAAGTCGACATGTGAGCGTGCGCGATCACTCCGCCCCGGTGTCGTCTTCGGCGCGGACTTGATTGCCGGGTTTCCCACAGAAACTGAAGAAATGGCAACCAATACACTGAATCTACTCGATGAATGTGGATTGACTTATTTACATGTGTTCCCTTATTCGGCGCGCAAGGGCACGCCTGCCGCGCGCATGCCGCAAGTGCCGGTCGAACAGCGTAAGGCCCGTGCCGCTGCGCTGCGTGCGGCCGGTGACCGGCGTTTCGCCGCCTTCCTCGAAAGCCAGGTGGGGGCGGAGGTGTCGGCCCTGGTCGAGAAACCTGGCGAGGGCCGCTGCGAGCATTACGCCCCGGTAAAGCTGGATGCGGCCGCGCCCGTCGGCAGCGTGGTTAAGGCGCGCATCACGGGCGCAGACAGCAACTTCCTTTACACCTCATGACTGAAAAACTCGGCTGGTTTCAGCGCCTGAAGCAGGGGCTGACCAAATCCTCATCGCGCCTTACTGAAGGGCTGGCCGCGATCCTTGTGAAGCGGAAGCTGGACCAGGACACGCTGGATGAAATCGAAGAACTGCTGATCGCCGCCGATCTTGGGCCCGCGACCGCCGCTCGGCTGACCGCCGATCTGGGCAAGTCGCGCTTCGGCAAGGAAGTGACCGACGATGAAGTCCGCACGTTTCTGGCGGAGCGGATAGCCGAAATGCTGTCGGGGGTCGCCGTCCCGCTCGATCCGGGCGCGGCTAAGCCGTTCGTCATCCTGGTGGTCGGCGTCAATGGTGTGGGTAAGACCACGACGATCGGAAAGTTGGCTGAACGCTACCGTGCCGAAGGTAAGCGCGTCATGATGGCCGCCGGCGATACCTTCCGCGCCGCCGCCGTGGCGCAGCTTGCCATCTGGGGCGAACGCACCGGCGCGACCGTGGTCAAGAAGGACCAAGGGGCCGATCCGGCGGCCTTGGCCTATGAAGCGCTCGACCAGGCGCGGCGCGACGGCACCGATGTGTTGCTGATCGATACTGCCGGCCGGCTGCACAACAAGGCCGGGCTGATGGAAGAACTGGCCAAGGTCATCCGCGTGCTGAAAAAGGTCGATCCGGCGGCGCCGCACGCCACGGTTCTGGTGCTGGACGCAACCACCGGCCAGAACGCGGTCCAACAGGTCGAGGTGTTCCAGAGCCTGGTCCAGATCAACGGCTTGGTCGTGACCAAGCTGGACGGTTCCGCCAAAGGCGGCGTGCTGGTCGCACTGGCCGAGAAATTCAAACTGCCGGTCCACGCCATCGGCGTCGGCGAAACCGCGCAGGATCTACAGGCCTTCGACTCCGGCGAATTCGCCCGGTCGTTGATGGGGATCGAGGGTTAGCACGATGATGCGTGGTGCCTGCCTTTGTGAAGTGCGCCGACTTGGTGAAATGCGCTTAGCTTTTTCCACCCTACGCCTGGTTATGGCAGCAGCGTTCGCAACGTCACCTCGGCCTGTGCCGGCTTGCCATCTCGTACATAACTCATCGTAATTTTCGTCCCCTCCGGCTGCACCGATTTCATGACGGCGTCATGGGGACTAATCACCTTGGCGGGTGTTCCATCGAGCGCGGTGACGGTGTCGCCTTTCTTAAGTCCCGCCTTTTCAGCAGGGCTGCCGGCGACGATGTTGACCACGGTGAACGCCTCGGGCGTCGCCTTCATCAGCCCCATGCCGGAACGGCTGAATGGGTTGGGCGTGAAGCCCGGGCGTGGCTCCAGCCACATCTGCTCGCGGCCATAGTCGAAGGTGACGATGAAGCTCGGCAGCACTTCGTTGCCGATATTCCCGGCCTCCACCGTCGAGGCGAAGGCGCCTTTGCGGTCGTTCGCGATACGGCCGATGAGGCCCCGCAGCGTGGTGTCCCCCAGGGTCAGCGTATCGACGCGACTGGCAAAGTTCTTCGATTCACCGCCGGCGCCGAATGAGCTCAGACTGACGCCGGCCCGCATCTTCTCGCCGATCCCGATTTTGTCTGCCCAGACATGCTGAACTACCAGCGAACCGGCATTGCCCGTGTCGATCGCGAAAACGCCCGGATGGCCGTCCAGCGTCGCCGGGACGAGGGGGATATCCTCCTGAAAGCTGATCGGCACAGTCGTGCCCGGCCCCGTATGGCGATAGGCGCCGACCGGCTCGAAGGTCATAGTGCGGCCGACATAATCGATCCGCGTCGCCAGCCGCTCGAAAATCTCGACACCCAAAAGACCCGCTAACGCCGGTTTTGCCCCGCGATCGGCGAAATGATTGCCCATTGGGATGATGAAAAATCGTTGGTCCTTCATGGTCACGCCGCCGATCTGGAGCGTGTCGATTTTGGCATACTGCTCGGGCAGGGTGCCTTCGCCGGCTCCGCCGGTTACACCCGAGCCTTCGAGTTTGACGCCCAGCAGCTTTGCCGCCTCGGGCGTCAGGATGTTGTGGCCGCCCGTGTCGAGGATGAAGGCGAACGGTCCTTTGCCGTCTATCATCGCATCGAATGTGATCTCGCCGTCGAAATCGATCGGTATGGTCACCTTGCCGCCGGTGACGGTCGTATCGTCAGCCGGGATCGGTCGTGCAAAAGCTGAGTCGTTGGTCTTGGGCGACAGCTTGTAATGCGTCACCTGCACGATATCGAGGGCATTCGGGTCGTCTTCGTCCGTCGTGACCTTGAAGGGTAGCTGCACTCCATCGACGGTACGGTAGTCTTCGTAAGTCACCGTCTCCTCGTGGGTCGGTAGCGCGCGGCGCATGCTGGCCAGGAGATGCGATTGGGCGTCGAACCATAATTCGATCGCCACCCCGCCGGGTGGAGTCGCGCTGACGACTGCATAGTGCCGCCCGCGATGATCCCGCATATCTACCGGCCCCAGGCTTATGCCGCCATGGCCGGGTTTGAGATATCCGCGTTCGGCCATCCAGGCGTCGGTGGCGGCAAGCTGTTTGGCGAAATCGGAATCGATCGGGTGGACCCCGCCGGAAATGTCGCGCTGCCAATGGCCGGTCGAGCTCCAGATTTCCTCGGTGCGGACGATCCCGAAATCGGAGACGCGATGCATCCGGCCGGTTTTCACGTCGTCGGTGTCGCTCCGATGTCCTTTCATGCCCGAATTGGTTTCGTCACCCTGGGCGGACACCGTGACGATCCCGTCCCATGCCGGGCCGCCGGCTGCGGTACGGGCTGCTTTCAGCACCGCATCTGCCAAGCCCGGCGGCTGGGCTTGGGCGGCGAGCGGGAACAGCAGGACGGCGATGAGGATCGTGTTTTTCATGGGGCGAGGATGCGGCCCTTAGACTACGCGGTCTTGAATCTATTTGATCTCCGCTCGCCACAATGTCGGCGGCGCGCCGGTGATCGACCGCACCGTTCGGGTCATATGCGCTTGGTCGGCGAAACCAAGGGCAAAGGCGAGATCGGCCAGCGGCGGATCGGCGCTAATGATCCGGCTCCAGGCCAGCCGGCCCCGCTGTTGCGCGCGGAAGGCGACGGGCGATGCGCCATATACTTGGCGAAATCCACGCGACACAGTTGCGTCGGCCAACCCATGCGCCTCGGCCCATTCGCTGATCCTTAGGCAGGGATCCTCGGTTAGATCGGCGGCGAGTTTGTCCGGCCAGTCGAGAGGCGTTACGCCTACAGGCACCCCACCGGCGATCAGCAGTTCCGCCGCTGTCACCGCGTCATGCTTGGCTATGCGGATGGCCGTATCGGCGTCGGTCGGGCGCATGATGCCGGCAGGCGGCGTCACACCGTCCGGCAGCACCAAATTCAGGATCCGCGCGCCGCTCGCCGGAAAACGGTTCAGATGCGCATCGAAGGCGCCATGGACCAGCATGTCGCCCGGTTGCACGCGTAGGCGCCCACGGTCTCCGGCCTCCTCGTAAGACCCGTCCAGCACCAGCGCCAGATAGCCGGTACGATGCCGGTGGCGCGGCAGCGCGTCCCACGCCGGCCGCCGCTCGAACCCGAAATGCGGAGATGCGAACGCCATGACCGAACGATAGAATCGGACGGCGGCCCGATCAACTTTGGCGTTCGGACTTGATTCTGGACTGCGACCGTAGATATACAATCTTGAAAACGTATATCCAGAGGTTCGCTATGCAAGTGGCTAAATGGGGTAACAGTCTCGCCATCCGTCTGCCCGCGGCCGTAGTTGAGGCTTTGGCCCTTCGGGAGGGCGATGACATCGAAATTCATGTCGCAGGTGCGCGCGCGTTCGATGTGGCGCGCAAACCCGGGCGTGACGCGCTTCTAATGCGTCTGCGTGCATTCCGTGGCAGGCTTCCGGCTGACTTTAAGTTCGATCGGGACGAGGCGAATGCCCGGTAACTTTTTCGATGCGAACGTCCTGATCTATGTCGCATCCGGCGACCCTGCCAAGGCCGAACGCGCCGAAGCGCTGATCGGGAATGGCGGCACGATCAGCGTTCAGGTCTTGAACGAGGTCACCAACGTCGCCCGCCGCAAGATGGCGATGACCTGGGCTGAAACACGTGGATTTCTTTCGCTGTTGCGCGGCCTGCTCGTTGTGAAACCGGTCGATGTCGAAACACACGAAACAGGCCTTACACTGGCTGAACGCTACGGTCTGTCGGTCTATGACGCGATGATCGCCGCGGCGGCCTTGGCTGGGGATTGCGACACGCTCTGGTCGGAGGATATGCAGAACGGAATGATGCTGGATGACCGGCTGCGCATCGCTAATCCGTTCTCGGTCGCGGGTTAAAAGCGGTCCCCCACCATTCCCGGCGGGTTGACCCCCGGCGCGAACACCGCCTGGCCGAGTCGAGCGCGATACTCGTCCAACGCCCATTTGACCGAAGGAAACGCCAACTCGCCCCACGGGATGTCGTCCCAGGCGAACAGCGCGACTTCCAGGCTTTCCGGGCCGGGGGAAAAGCCTGGCTCGGCCAGCGTGGCGCGATAGATCAGCTGCACCTGGCTGATGCGCGGCACGGAATAGACGGCGAGCAGGGCGTCGATAGCGATGCGGGCGCGGGCTTCTTCCCAGGCTTCGCGCGCTGCGCCTTCTTCCGGTGTCTCGTGCAGTTCCAGAAAGCCGGCGGGCAGGGTCCAGAAGCCGGTGCGCGGTTCGATAGCGCGGCGGCACAGCATGATCTTATTGCCGACCGACACGACCGAGCCGGCGACCATCTTTGGGTTCTCATAGGCAATGAACCCGCAATCCTGGCAGGTCAGCCGCTCACGGTCGTCCCCGTCCGGTATCGTTCGGACGAACGTCGTCATTTCATCAGAGGCACGACGCCGGGCAGAACCTTACCCTCCATCCATTCCAGAAAGGCGCCGCCCGCGGTCGAGATATAGGTGAAGTCGTTCTCCACGCCCGCAGCCGACAACGCGGCGACCGTGTCGCCGCCGCCGCCGATGGAGACCAAGGTGCCGTCCTTGGTCAGGGCCGCCACAGCCTTGGCCACGGCGACGGTGCCGCTGTCAAAGGGCGGGATTTCGAACGCGCCCATCGGGCCATTCCACACGATGGTGCGGCAGGTCTTCAGCTTGGTCTTGATGTTGTCGACGCTGGCCGGGCCGATATCCAGCATCATGCGGTCATCGGGAACGGCATCGGTCGCGACTGTCTCGGCTTTCTGTCCTGCGCCGAATTTCTCCGCGACCAGCGCATCGACTGGCAGGACGATGGTGCAATTATTGTCCTTGGCGGTCTTCTCGATCTCGCGCGCCTTGTCCAGCATATTGCCCTCGACCAGCGACTTGCCCATCGAAACGCCGCGCGCCGCCAGGAACGTGTTGGCCATGCCTCCGCCCAGTACCAGGATATCCACCTTGGCAACCAGGTTGCTCAGTAGATCCAGCTTGGTCGAAATCTTGGCGCCGCCGACCAGAGCCGCCACCGGATGGGCCGGGTTGCCCAGCGCCTTGTCCAGTGCGGTCAGTTCCGCCTCCATGCCGCGTCCGGCATAGGCAGGCAGCATGCCGGTGATCCCCTCGATTGAAGCATGGGCGCGGTGCGCGGCGGAAAACGCATCGTCGACATAAAGATCGCCGAGTTTCGCGAGTTCGGCGGTGAATTCCGGGTCGTTCTGCTCCTCGCCCGCATGGAAGCGCAGATTCTCCAGCAGCACGACCTCGCCATCTTTCAGGCCGTCGACCGCCTTCTGCGCCTCCGAGCCAATGCATTCGTGGCAGAAGACGACCTTCAAGCCCAATTGCTTGATGAGGGTCGGGGCGATCTGTTCCAGAGAGTCCTTGGGTACGCGATGGCCCTTCGGACGCCCGAAATGGGACAGTAGGACGACGCGGGCTTTTTTCTTCACCAGCTCATGCACGGTCGGGGCCAGACGGTCGATACGGGTGGTGTCGGTCACCTTTCCGTCCTGCACCGGCACATTCAAATCGGCGCGCACCAGAACGCGCTTGCCGGCTACATCCAACCCATCCAAAGACCTGATCGCACTCATGACCTGAAAACCCTTGATTACCTGTTTTTGTTAGCGCGCCTGGACGCGCCGCTGTTCCAAATCCGCCCGTTCGGCGAAGCGGTTGGTGGCGTCGATTAGCGCGGAGCGGATGCCCGGTTCAAGCGCCGAATGGCCGGCATCGGGCACAACGATATATTCGGCCTCCGGCCAGGCCTTATGCAGCGCGTCGGCGCTGACGATCGGGCACACCATGTCATACCGCCCCTGCACGATGACGGCCGGAATCTTGCGCAGCTCATCCAGGTCGCGCAGCAGCGCGTCCTCCGGCTCGAAGATATTGTTGGTGAAGTAATGCGCCTCGATCCGCGCCAGCCCGACGGCGTGGCGTTCTTCGCCCGAGGTGGACAGAACTTCCGGGTTGGGCAGTAGGGTTGAGCAGGAGCCTTCATATACGCTCCACGACCGCGCGGCGGGAATGCGCACCGCTGGATCGGGATCGTTCAGACGGCGGCTATAAGCTTTCAACAGGTCGCCGCGTTCTTCTTCCGGCAGGAACCGCGCGAACCGGTCCCATGCCTCGGGGAACACGGTTTTCATACCGTACAGGAACCAGTCGATCTCGCTGGACCGCATCAGGAAGATGCCGCGCAGGAACAGCCCGCGCACCTTGTCGGGATGCGTCTTCGCGTACGACAAGGCGAGCGTCGATCCCCACGAACCGCCGAACACGAACCAGCGGTCGATCGCCAGATGCTGGCGTAGTTTCTCGATGTCGGAAACAAGGTCGGGCGTCGTATTGTCGACCACTTCGCCCAGCGGCGTGGACCGACCTGCGCCGCGCTGGTCGAACACAACGATGCGGTATCGCCGGGGGTCGAAAAACCGGCGATGGGCGGGCGACGCGCCGGCGCCCGGCCCGCCATGCAGGAACACAACCGGCAATCCGTCGGGCGCCCCGCATTCTTCCCAATACAGCTCGTGGACGGCGTCTACTTTCAGGCGGCCGGAACGATAGGGTTCGATGGAGGGGTAAAACGGAATGCGCGTCATGAGGTGCCCGTAACCGAATAGCCGGCCACCTTAGAGCGCGTGACGATTTGAGCCAAGCTTTCTGCGGAATTGGCTGCGAAGACGGTAAAAGCTGGCCACTTCGTAATTAATACGGCTTTCCTCATGGGGTAGAGGCTAGCTGCGCCGTCTAGTTGAGTGAACCATCAATTAACGCCGCGCGGTCTCAGTGTCAGTCAATAACTCTTTGGTTATATTCTCACATTGTCTCGCGGTGCTTGCGGTTCTTCCGGCCACCGCGTTGGCGGAAAGCCCGCAATCGCTAGCCCCAACCCCAGCCGCCGACGTACAGTCTGTCGAAGAGATCACCGTTACGGCGGTTCGACGGTCGCAGCGGGTCAACGACACGGCAAAGCCGATATCCTTCATCGACCGACAGCAGATAGAGGCACTGAATCCTGCAACGATTTTCGACGTGCTGCAGACCGTTCCCGGCCTGTCGATCGCGCGGTCGGGCGGTATCGAGGGGCAGATCAGCCTGCGCGGCTTTAACTCCAACAACTATCATTCGCCGCTGTTCATCGACGGCGATCGTTTTAAAGGCCGCAATACCTTGGAATATCTGCTGCTGGAGCCGGAGGATATTGAGAAGATCGAGGTGATCCGGGGCCCCGCCGCCGAAGCCTATGGCAGTGAGGCGGTAGGCGGCGTGGTCAATCTTACAACCTTCCATCCCGCGCCACTTGACGGGCCGTTCCGGCTGACCGGGGGCGGCACGGCGTTCAGCTATGCCACCGTTAATAACGCCTTCATGGCGCATGGTGACGCGGAAGGCGGCGGCGGTGGCTTCGGCTTCCGGGGCGCACTCAATGCACGACATGCTGGCAGCTACGACACGCCGGAGGGTGTCGCACATAACAGTGATTACAAGGACATCGGCGGCAGCATGAACCTTGCTTATGCCTTGAGCGACGCCGAGAAATTGGAATTGTCGGGCCGTGTCGAGGGTGTGACCGCGGGCCGGGCTGGCGGCATCGGCGGTGCGCCGGGCTATCCGATCGTGATTCAGCGCGACGATACGCTCCAAGCCCGGATGGGGCGCTTAGCTTATTCCGGCGATTATTCCGACAGCATATTCAGCCATATCGACGCGGACGTGTTCATCGACGATTTCTATGGGAAAATTCCGTCCGCCAACTTCGGCACACCAAACAAGGCCAGCTATTCGACGTCCTATGTGGTCGGTCCGACCACAGCCGGCGGCAACGCGTTGGGGACCATTCCGTGGGCCGGCGGTTCGATGACCGTCGGCACGGATTTCTTCTATGAAATGCGGCCGAATGGCAGCCAGGGATTTAAGCAGACCGTTACCTATTTCCCCAACGGCCAAGTCGACACCATCTCGACCACGCCCAGGCAACAAACCACGCCGGGCTCGACCCAGGCAAATGTCGGCCTCTTCGTCGACAATGTCTGGAATCCTTCACCACAATGGACGATCACCGCCAGCGGGCGTTTGGACTGGTTCGGCACCGACACCGGAACCTCCCCTGTCATCGCGCCCGCGCTGGCGCCCCTCTATCGCCAGAATGCCAGCACCGATACCGAGGCTGCGACCGGTAGCATCGGCGTGATCTATCATCTGACGCGGGTCGTCGACCTGGTCGGTACATTCGGCAACTTGTTCCGTATGCCGTCGGACACGGAATTGTTCAGCGCCAGTGTCCAGGGGGCCGGCTACTCCCTGCCCAATCCAGCATTAAGGCCCGAGCGCGGCACTTGGTTCGAAGGCGGTTTCCGCCTGCATTTCGACGACGGCTCCAATCTCAGCTTCACCGGCTATTACGATCGCTATCGCGATTTCGTGCAGACGGTACCAGTGATCTTCGACGGAACCTCCTCGACCCAGCCGCAGAACGTCGCCCGCGCCGAAACCGAGGGGGTGGAGGCCGAAGGAAAATGGCAGATCGACCCGGCCTTC
This sequence comes from Alphaproteobacteria bacterium, assembly GCA_965276835.1. Lineage (GTDB taxonomy): Bacteria > Pseudomonadota > Alphaproteobacteria > BOG-932 > Roseiterribacteraceae > BOG-932. The sequence continues at coordinate 2,154,930 of OZ255631.1, read as the reverse complement.
AACCTGTTCGGAAATATCACCTACACACGGGCGACGGACCTGATCAAAAACATCCCGCTAGCCTATATCGCGCCGCTGCATGGCCGGATCGGCGTGCAGTACGTGCCTGAGGCGATCGGCTATTCGCTGATGGCGTCGATGGATTGGGCGACATCGAAAACCCGTATCGACCCGACCCAGGAATATCCGACCGACGGTTACGCCGTGTTCAACCTGTCGGCCCAACTGATGTTGGGCGACCTTGTTGAGCCCCAGCTTGGCGATACACGGCTGATTGTGTCGGTCGATAACGTGTTCGACGCCGCCTATCGCAGTGCCGCGACCTACGCCAACGTCGCCTATGCCGAAAGCATGACCAACCCGTTGCTGGAACCTGGGCGGAGTTTCACTTTCACTCTACGGCATCGTTTCTGATGCCATTCGATCGGGGGTTTTTCATGCGTCGTTCTCACCTTGCGGTTCTTGCCGCCGGTCTGCTGTTTTCGGTTGCCGCACACGCGGAAACACTGTCGTTTCATACAAAACTGGAAGGCTCGAAGGAGAAGATTCCCAACAACGTGCTGGCCACTGGCACGGCGACTTTGGATCTCGATACTGTGACCAAGGTCGCGCGTTACACCGTGATCTATAGCGGGCTGAGCAGCCCGCCGATCAAAGTGCATCTCCATGGGCCGAAAGAGGAAGGAATGAAGGCGCCGGCAGTGCTCGACGAGCATTCCAACCATCCGACAAGCCCGACGACCGGCACGGTGACCCTGACCGATCACCAAGTCGAGCTACTGAAGTCGGGTCAGCTCTATGTGAACGTCCACAGCCAGAACTATCCGGATGGCGAAATTCGCGGTTGGCTGACGGCTGGGAGGTAATTCCGCCGGCAAGATTACGCCTCTACAATCTCCGGCATGCACAACACCGGGAAATTGACCGACGCCGCGATGAAGCATTTCTCGTGCGCGGTGTGATGCAGGCGGTGGGCGAGGGACAGGTCGTCGCCGGCGCGAACGGTGATGCAGGGGCGGAGCGTCACTTCGGTGAAGCGGCCGCCGTCCTTGCCGTCTTCTTCCATCGTGCCTTCGGCGTGGTCGACATAGTTCGTGACGACGATGCCGAACACGGCACAGAAATGCAGGTAAGACATTTTGTGGCAGGCCGACAGCGCGCCGAGCAGTAGTTCCTCGGGGTTCCAGCGCGTTTTGTCGCCATGGAAATGCGGGTCGGCTGAACCCAGGATCGTTGGCTTTCCATCCGTCTCGATCCTGTGATCGCGTCCGTAGGACCGGTATGTCAGAGTCCCTTCGCCGCGATTGCCGGTCCAGGTGACGGTCACCCGGTATTCGTGCTTTTTGCCCATTACCCACCGTCCCCCCGTTTCCATCCGCTGAATTTCGGGATCACAATCGCGTCGATAGCGATCGATGACAGTATTACAGGCGGCTCGGCCTCCGGGAAAAGCGCGTTGATTGCGGCCCTGTCAAACGCGGAATTTTCAAACCGTGTCGCAGATTGGGCAAACAACCGTCCAGGATTGGCTGGCAATCGATAGATCGTTGCCGAGGGCTCAGTATTCGGTGTCTTCCAGCATGCCGTCGGCTTTCCCACAGACCGTGCTGGGGGTCGCGGCGTGCTCTTCCGCCGGCCGTGCCGTCAAGTCGCCCTTGGCGAAGTTATAGAGAAGAAGATGATCGCTATAGACGGAGCCGCCTTGCTCGAAGCCGACAACCCATTTGTCCTTGCGATGCTTAGCCCAGAGTATGCGCCGGTTGATCCGGGTTGAGACCATGTCAGTCGCGTCGAATGCCTCGGTCGGCGCGGCGAAGGGCATATACCGGCTGCTGAAATCCTTCAGCACAGGGGCGGGAACGCCATCCGGCCAAGGCGCGGTTTCGATGCCGCCGGTGTCGGGGCAGGGCGGAACGGTTTGGGCAAGCGCAGGGGGCGCGCCTGTCAGGAGAGTCAGTAGGGCAAAGTGAAAGACAGAGCACATCATAAACTCCAATGATCCCATTAGGCCCGGCCCGTTAATCTTGACGCGTTAGGCCTGGATAGTATCGACGATCCGGCCATCGGGCAGTATGGCGGCGGCGACCAGCGGGCCGCCGGTTCCGCAGCCGCCGTCCAATGTCACGGTGTAACCGTCGAACCGTGCCCCGTTGCCGGCAGGGTCCGCGCCGCGGAAAATCCGGTTAAAGTCTTCGAATAACGATTCGATACGGTCGAATCCCGCGCCATCCCACCAGAAATTGTCGCCCTGCTCGATCAATGTGCGTTTGGGATTCAGGCCGGCGTGGACGAACAGCAGCCGGCCCGATCCGCTCTTGTCGTCGGTCACGGCGGCGCGCTGCAGCACGCTCATGAACTTGTCGTGGCCGGGATAGCTGCGCACCGTCTCGCGCAGCTTGCCAGTCCAGCGGTTAATAGAGACAGCGCCCTCGCGCGCAGCGAGGAGGCCAAGCTTGGCTTCGCCGCCATAGGCTTCGAGTGTCACGCCGGCGCCACGGGCCAGTATCCACGTCAGAACTTCACGCGGGTTGGGCGCGAACTGGATCTGCAGCAGCTTGGCCCATATCTCTTCCTGCATGCCGCGCAGATAAACGATATCGCTGGTGAACATGCCAGGTGCGCCCAGCAGATAGGTGCGGAAGGCGAGCAGGCGGTCGATCGTTGCGATCGGGTCACCACCGCCCAGATAATTGCCGAGATAGAGCAACCGGTCGCCCAGCACGAAGCGATCCGCCAACTCCTGATGCAGGCGGTCAAGGCGATCGATCTCGCCATGGCACGCCGCGACCGCCCAGATGCGGCGCGGAAATCCCAAATGGGCGAACTTGTCGCCCTTGTTCACGATTCTTTACCGAAAATGCGACTCACAATGGCTGGGAGCTTACTCCCAGCCGGCGCGATCGTGACAAACAATGCCGCGATAGAGATTCTTAGGCGGCTTTGCCCAGAACCGCTTCCAGCCGCTCCGCTGCACGGGCTTCGTCGATTTTTTCGACAGCGGCCAGTTCGCGCGCCAGACGCTCTAGCGCCGCCTGATAGATTTGGCGTTCGCTATAGGATTGTTCAGCCTGTTCGGTGTTGCGGCGCAGGTCGCGTAGCACTTCGGCGATCGATACCGGATCGCCGGAGTTGATCTTTGCCTCGTATTCCTGGGCGCGGCGGCTCCACATCGTGCGGCGCACGCGGGCGCGGCCCTGGAGCGTATCCAACGCGGCTTTTAGCCGATCCTTGGAGCTGAGACGGCGCAGGCCCGACGTCTTGGCCTTGCCAACCGGGATCTTCAGCTTCATGCGTTCTTTTTCGAAGGTGATCGCATAAAGGCTGACCGACTGGCCCGCCACGGTCAGGGTTTCGACCCCATCGACCTTACCGACGCCGTGTGCCGGATAGACGACGAGGTCACCGGCGACGAACTCTAATTTTTGTGACATAGACAAGCATATCCTCGGCCAAGCGAAACGGCTTCGCACAACTCTTCCCCGTGGGCTGGCTTGACGAAACCAGCCCCAAACGCTTCGCTACGATGTGCGAAGGCCGTTCGCCGCGCGTTTGGCGGGGCAAGAACAGGCGATCTGCCTTAAACCACAAATATATCAGAAAATTGCGGGTGTTACAAGAAAGCAACGCTCAGCGAAATTTTCTAACCCGTTGCAGTCGCTTACAGGACTACGGAACCCGGGCGCTTACGAGCCCGGCTTGTCGCTGAAATGTTCGGCGTACTTGTTCGGCACGTCTTTCCAGGCGTCCGCGTCAGCCGGAGCCGCCTTCTTACGCGTAATATTCGGCCAGATTTCGGAGAAGTCCTTGTTCATCTCAGCCAGCGCTTCGGCGCGCGGGTCGCTGTCGGGCACGATCGCCTCGATCGGGCATTCCGGTTCGCACACACCGCAATCGATGCATTCGTCCGGATGGATCACCAGCATGTTCTCGCCTTCATAGAAGCAGTCCACGGGACATACTTCGACGCAATCGGTGTATTTGCACTTAATGCAGGCTTCGGTGACGATATAAGGCATCGAGAACTCCAGCGATCCAGTAATCGATTCCCCACACCTAACGATTCGGGGAATCGGGGATCATATGCGACAGGCAGCGCGACAATGCCAGCCCCCGAGCCGGAATCAGGGTGCATGTCAGCAACGCGCGGGTCTAGCGTAGGCGCCGGATATAAACAATACCGGCTGTACTTTAAGGGGTTAAAGCACCATTCGGATGGCGAGTTTCCGCCCCTATTGCGACTCTAGGGCGCAGTTCAGCTGGCGTCTGACAGCGGGTGCGCGATTACCGGCGCGCGCTTCCGTGTTTCCCGATAGATGATGTAAAGGCCGGACGCGATCACCACAGCCGATCCCGCCAACACATGCCAACCAGGAACTTCGCTCCAGATCAGAAAGCCCAGCGTTGTGCTCCAGATGATCGAGGCATAACCGAACGGCGCCAGCGTCGATGCCGGGGCATGGCGATAAGCGGTGGTCATCAGCAGTTGCGATACCCCGCCGATCAGCCCGACCGCCAGCAACGCCAACCACTCGTCGAGCGTCGGCATCACCCAGACGAAAGGCAGCGCCGCACCGAAGAAGACGCAGCCTATGGTGGCGAAATAGAACACGATGGTGACCGGCGCCTCGGTCTTGTTCAGCTGGCGGATGGTGATCGTCATCAGCGCGCTCATGAGGGCGGCGAGCACACCGAGGCCCGCGCCGACCCCGGCCTGCGGTCCGATCAGATGGCCCGTTGGGTTGGTGATCACCAGCACGCCCAGAAAGCCGATCCCGACCGCGCTCCAGCGATGCTTGCCCACCGCCTCGCCCAGCAGCGGCAGCGACAAAGCAGTCACGAACAGCGGTGACGCGAACGACAGGGCGTTCGCATCGGCCAGCGGCAGCTTGGCCACCGACAGGAAGAAGATAATCATCGCCGAATTGCCGATCAGTCCGCGGAACAGATGCCCGATCGGCCGTTTGGTGCGGATCATCGTGATGCCGCCGCTGCGGAGCAGTACCGTTACCACGAGGATCAAAGAGAAGATTTGTCGGAAGAACCCGATCTCCAGCGGGCTTAAATGATGCGACACGTGCTTCACGAACGCGTTCATCACGGCAAAGGTCAGGCTGGATAGCAGGATCAGCAAGATGCCGCGCTTGGCGTCATCGGCTTGCGCTGCCTTTAAGCGATCGATGGAGGTGACGGCTGACACGGGGTAGGCTGACTCGCATTGAGTGCGGCTTAACGCGCCGCTTGTCAATGCGATAGGGTCAGTCGCGGATTTCCGCAAGGGCCGCCAGCGCACGCGCCCTTGCCTTGGCGTGGTCGACGATCGGGTGCGGATAGGTCTCGCCCAATACGACGCCCGCCTTTGCCGCTATTTCTGCCGGCGCGGTCCACGGGCTGTGCAGATACTTGTCGGGCAGTTTCGCCACCTCCGGCACCCAGCGCCGGACATAATCGCCGTCTGCATCGAACTTCTCCCCCTGGGTCACCGGGTTAAAGATGCGGAAATACGGCGCGGCGTCCGCACCCGACCCGGCGACCCATTGCCAGTTCATCGCGTTGGCCGGCAGGTCGGCGTCGACCAGCGTGTCCCAGAACCAATCCTCTCCGTCGCGCCAGTGAATTAGGAGGTGCTTGATCAGGAAAGACGCGACCGCCATCCGCACCCGATTATGCATCCAACCCGTTATCCACAGTTGGCGCATGCCGGCGTCGATATAAGGATAACCGGTCATGCCACGCTGCCAAGCCTTCAACGCCTTGGCGTCCTTATTCCACGAGAATTTTGCGAACCGCGCTGCGAACGGTTTTTCCGGAAGATCTGGAAACTGCCACAGCAGATGGTGCGCGAAATCGCGCCAGCCCAGTTCGCGCAGATAGGCTTCGGCTTTATGCCCGCCACGGGCATCCGCCGCGTGCCAAAGCTGGCGTACTGAGATTTCGCCCCAATGCAGATGCGGCGACAGGCGCGAGACACCTTCGATCCCGGGAAGGTTGCGGCCGGCGCCGTAATCGTCCAGACCGTCGTTCAGAAACAGGTCGAGATGCGTCTGCGCGCCGGCCTCGCCGGGAGTCCAATCCGCGCTGAAACCCTTTGCCCAATCGGGTTTGGTCGGCAGCAGATTCCAGTCTTTCAAATCGTCGCTGGCGATGCGCGTGAGATGCTGCCTGAACGTCGGTGCCTTGTGTGGACGCGGCGGCGGCATCTGGGTTTTCAGCGCAGTCCAGAACGGCGTGAACACCTTGAACGGCGTGTCCGACTTCGTCCTTACCGTCCAGGGCTCGGTCAATAGACTGCTGCCGAAGCTTTCAACCGATATATCGGCCTTATTCAGTTTCGCCTCGATCGCCTTATCGCGTGCAAGGGCAAAGGGCTCGTAACAACGGTTCCAGAACACGGCGCCGACGTCGATCTCTTTCGCGATCCGGGACAGCAGTGTCTCCGCCCTGCCACGGCGCAGAACAAGTTGCACGCCGTAATCCTTTAACCGTGCCTGAAGTGCGGTCAGGCTGTGATGCAGCCACCAGCGCGCAGCCCCGCCGATCGGCCAGGCGCCGGGCGTGACGTCGTCCAGGATATAGAGCGCAATGACAGGTGAGGCGCGTCGGGCAGCGGCAACCAGCGCGGCATTGTCTGTCAGGCGCAGATCCTGGCGGAACCAGATCAAGGAAAGGGAATCGGAATCGGGCATTGGCCATCTGTGCTATGATCGCGGTGAAGTGGATACGGTAGCCATGCGGAATGGGATCATGCCATTGTGATCGACCCTGGCGATTTTACTCCTCGGGTTGGTCTGCTGCGGCATGACGCACGCAGCCACGCTGAAGGTCGGGCCCGGGGACAGGTACAAGACGATCGCTGCGGCGATCTCGGCATCGCATGACGGCGATATAATAGACATCCAGCCCGGCGCCCTCTGAGTTAGTCAACGGTCAATCGACGCGTAGCGCCAATCACCTACCTGAAGACCGAACCCTCCATTTCGACCAAGCATCCATGGGCGGAATAAGATCGCGAACCGATTGGCGAGCAGATCAGTTCAAGGATCGCGAAATATGTCCAGTTCGATCCAGGCGCCGATCAGAAACGCGATCTCGTGCCCGTCTCGGCCTGGCGGGATCGATGCCGTCTCTAACAATTCCGTAACGAAAGAGGCGGCGTCGCCTTGCTGCATGTCGGCGATGAAAAACGCGATGCCGTGAACCTTGGTGAGCGCCACCGCGAGCCGGTTAAGAACCTCATCCTGGTAGGCTTGAATCTCGTCGGCCGCCATTGTCCAGACGCCGCATGGATCGATCTTTTCCGCAGGTCAGTCAAGTTTCCCAATAAAACCACGTGGTTGTGCGGTAGCTCGAATTGCGGATCACAAAATGTCGCTCACCGCGGGCACAAAACAGAAACTGTCTTCTACAACACATAGTATTGGCCACGCGTCGCGCCGACGCCTAGTGTCCGGGAACCGCTTGCTGTTGCTCTGGGCGCACGCGGCTGAAAGAATTTCCTTTCGCCCTATTCGATGGGCGTGATTTTTGATGATCGATAAGGCCTCGTGCGCCAACCGTCTGCTGCATGCGCTGACGGCGTCTGACTTCATTTTGCTTGCCCCGCATCTGACCCGTGTTGAGTTGGAGCACCGGCATCTCCTTGCCGAGGCGAACCAGACGATCGAACAGATCTATTTTTTGGAAGACGGTATTGCGTCGGTGGTGACTGTCCCGACCGATACGAGACCGACGGAGGTCGGTATTTTCGGGCGAGAAGGTTTTTCCGGTACCGCGATATTACTGGGTACCGACCGGTCGCCGCACAGGACCTTCATGCAGGTCGACGGAACAGCCGCATTGCGCATCGCGGCCGAGCGTTTGCGCATGGTGGCGGAGAAAAGCGACACGCTGCGCGCCGTGTTGCTGCGCTATGTCCAGACCTTTCTGATCCAAACCGCGTCCAGTGCGGTCGCGAACGCGCAAAGCCGTGTCGAGGCTCGCCTCGCGCGCTGGCTGCTGATGTGTCACGACCGGGTCGATGGCGACGAGATCGTGCTGACCCACGAATTCATGGGGATGATGATTGCGGCCGAGCGGACACGGGTGACGCTGACGCTGCATGTGCTGGAGGGCGGCGGGATGATTCAGTCCAAGCGCGGGCGCGTCATCGTCGTCGACCGTGAACGCCTTGAGGACGTTGCCGGCGAAAGCTACGGCCAACCCGAAGCCGAATATCGCCGGCTGATCGGCCCCCTGGGCCGATCGCCTTCTCTCGGCGCCTGACCATCGCCTGCTAGCGAATTGTATTGTAGAACACAATTCGCTTAGGACTGCGTATCGGGCAACCTCAACGGCATGTCCGACTGAGAGATGCTAAGCGCTCCCGCCACGCGGAGCACCGATGGAAGACCAAGCCCACCTTCTGCAAAGAGCCTCCCAATGCCGGCGTTTGGCGGGAGTGATTACCAATCCAAACGATCCGGCCATATCACAGGTGCTCCAGATGGCCGATGAGCTGGAGGCGAGGGCCGCCGCGCTGAAGAGCGAGCGGAAGTCCCCGGACCGGCTGATCTGTTAGGTCGCGGATTGCTTCCTAATGCGCTGCCGCTGCGTCAGATCCTGGGGCCGGCGCCTTGGCGTGGTGGTTGCTGATCAGCAACAGCAGCGGCAGGAAGATCACGCTGAGAACTGCCAGCAGCCGGAACACGTTCACATAAGCCACCATGCCGGCTTGGTGGGTCAGGTCCAAGTTCAACAACTCCATCGCCCGGGTCGACATATGGCCGGGATGCCGAAATGGCGTCATGAATTCGCCAAGGCGTGCATGGTTGGTCTGGGTCAGTTCCGACAGGCGGGAAATCACGATCGAGATGCCGATCGCCCCGCCGACACTGCGGGTCAGCGCATAGAAGCCTGACGCCTCGGTCCTGAGCGACGCCGGCAGATTGCCAAAGGCGACCGTCGTCATTGGCGCGAACGCCATCCCCATGCCGGCGCCTTGTACGAGGCTGAGCAGGATGAAATCTTTCGGGCCCATCGACAGCGACCAACCCGACATCTGGTACATCGTCCAGCCGATGGCGGCTAGGCCCGCTCCGATCATCAGTCGCCCGTCCACCTTGCTGGCGACGCGGCTGTACAGGACCATCGCGAAAATCGTGCCGAATCCGCGCGGCCCCATCACTAGCCCGGCGGTCACGACGGGGTAATTCAGTTCGGTCTGCAACAGCTGCGGCGCCAGCACGAAGGTGCCGTTGAAAACGACGCTGGTGGCCCCCGCCAGCAGCACGCACATCAGGAAATTCCGGTCCTTGAACATCGCCAGGTCGATGAATGGGTCGGGCGCCGTCAGGCTATGTACGATGAACATATAAAGGCCAAAGACGGTGATAGCTGCCTCGATCTTGATTTCATTGGAGGTGAACCAGTTCAGCGTCTCGCCCCGGTCGAGCGCCAGCTGCAGTGCGGCGATGGCCATCGACAGGAAGGCAAAACCCAACCAGTCGAACTTGCGCTCGCGGGTCGGGACGGTCTCTGGGACAAAGGCTATGGCGCCCAGAACGGCAAGGATGCCGATCGGTAGGTTGATATAGAAACACCAACGCCAGCTCGCCTCCTCGGTCAACCAGCCGCCGACGGTCGGGCCCAGGATCGGCGCCACCATCACGCCCATGCTCCAGATCGCCATCGCTCGGGGAACCTCGGACCTGGTGTGAGAATCCAGCAGGATGGCCTGTGACAGCGGCATCAGTGCCGCGCCGAACAAGCCTTGCAGGATGCGGAAGAAAACGATCTGGCTGATCGACGTCGCCACCCCGCACAACAGTGAGATGATGGTGAAGCCGATCAGCGACCAGACCAGCAGGCGCGTGCGCCCCATCCGGCCAGCCAGCCATCCGGTGGCCGGCGTCATGATCGCCCCGGCGATGATGTAGGATGTCAGGACCCAGGAAATCTGGCCCTGGGTCGCGCCCAGGCTGCCCTCCATATGGGGCAGCGCGACATTGACGATGGTCGCGTCCAGCGCCTGCACAATGGTCGCCATCATCGAGATGACGGTAATCATCAGTTTGTTCGGTGTCGACCCGGCCTGGTGACGCGTGAGTGCGAAGCCGGCCATCGTTCAAGCCCGCAGCCGTGCACTGTTCAGCGCATAGACGCGGCTACGCCCCAGCATCGCCACGTCGAAGGCATCGCCGAACAGCCGGGCGATGGCCGGGTCCAGCACGTTCAGACCGCCGGCATAGGCGCCGAAGGCAGGCATCACCAGGCGCCGTGCGTCGCTGACGAAACAGCGGCCGGACACGCGGGCCGCGCGGGTGGAGACCGAGGCGGTCGGGTGGAAATGGCCGGAGATTTCGGCCATGCCCGCATCCGGCTTCGCATCGTGCGCCTGATGGCGAAAGACGACATTGCCGATCGCCACTTCGGACAGCACGCTGCCACCCCATTCGCCGGGTGGTTCCGGATCATGGTTGCCGGCGACCCAGATCCAGTCGCAGCTTGCGGTCATGACGGCGATCCGGTCGGTGTCGGCCTTCGCCGCCCGGCCGGCGGCATTCCGGTCATGCACTGAATCCCCCAGGCAGATCACGCGCTTGGGCGCATAAAGTGCCAGCAGTCTTTCCATCCGCTCGACGGTCGCGCGGGTGTCATAGGGCGGCACAAATTGCGGGCGTCCGCGTGCGGCATAGAACGACCCCTTTTCCAGATGCAGGTCGGCGAAAACCAGCGTCTCTTCGGCCGGCCAGACGAGCGCGCCCTGAAGGTCTGCATGCAGCGCGGCACCCGCCAGCGGAATCGAATGGACATGAGTCATGGGACGGCTGAACTAAGCGCGCTTTGGCAATGCAGGCAAGTAACGTTTACGGAATGGAACTTACGAGCGGGCATACGCCAATAGCTCGCCTCACGTGAGAGGGCGGCAAGAGAGGCTTTGAGAGAGTAGGATGGGATACGCACTCAAGTCGAACGGAGAAAGCGAATGACGCTCAACATGCAGACCGCGCGGAGCGCAGTCTTGGGCCTGATCGTCCTTGGTCTCATCGTTTTTCTGCCGGCCGGAACGCTGGCTTATTGGCAGGGCTGGGTCTTCATAATTGTCTTCACGATCTCGGCGAACGCCATCGGCCTCTATCTCCTACTCAAGGATCCAGCGCTGCTGGCGCGGCGTCTGAAGGTTGGACCCGGCGCGGAATCGCGGCCTGTTCAGAAGGTTCTCATTGCTATCGCTCTGGCCGGAACAGTTGGGGTGGTTGTCGTGTCCGCGTTCGATTATCGCTTCGGCTGGTCCTTCGTGCCGGCCTGGGTATCGGTGTTCGGCGACTTCCTTGTGGCGCTCGGACTGATGATCAATCTCCTGGTAGTCCGCGAGAACAGCTATGGCGCCGCAACGATTGAAAAGATGGAAGGGCAGACGGTCATTTCCAGCGGTCCGTACGGGCTGATGCGCCATCCGATGTATAGCGGCGTCCTGGTCATGCTCGTTGGCGTGCCGCCGGCGCTCGGTTCGTGGTGGGGGGTGTTGTCTCTGCTGCTTTTTGTGCCAATTCTGGTCCTGCGTATCGGTGATGAGGAGGCGATGCTGCGGCAGGAACTCGACGGGTACATGGAATATACCCGTCGGGTGCGCTTCAGGCTGCTGCCCGGCATCTGGTGACGGCACGTCAACCTGCCGACTCTCTGGAGTTTTTCTGGTTATCGGCGAAACTCTGCGCTATCCCTTCTGATAATGAATCGGAATAATATTCCAATGATGAGATTCGGCGGACAGATGAGGATGGAAAAGGCGCGATGATTGCGATGCGCCGGTCTCATTATGCCCTGCTCGCGCTGCTTTACGCGCTGGGCATGATCTATGCCAGCCTGGTGCTGGGACCGGCCGGCCTGCATTACGTGCCCATCTCCCCGGCCGAGGCGTGGGACCGCTTTACCGCCATCCATTTCATGAATACCGGGTCCGACCAGCGGGCGGACTGGATCGCCAATATGATGATGGCGATCCCGCTCGCCTTTCTGATCAACGCAGCCTTGTATGGCGGGGGCGTGGGGGGGCGCCTGCGGATCGTTGCGATCCCGGCCCTCGCGATCTGCCTCGTCTTCATCCTGGCGGTCAAATACACCCAACTGTTCTTTCCGCCACGCACCGTGACGCTGAATTACATCACCGCGCAGGCCATCGGCGCGGTGCTGGGTCTTGTGGCGTTCCGGGTGTCCAAGACCATTTCGTTTTATCCCCGTCTGGTACGGCGGTTCGAAAACGGCGATGGGCTGACCATCCTGCTGGGTGCCTACACGCTTTGGGTCATCGGCTGGTACTTGATGCCGTTCGATTTCACGCTGAGCTTGGGCGACCTGGGGATTAGGGCGTTCATGCTATCCAACACGCTGTTCGCCTTTCCGGGCGAGGGGAGGGGACCGTTGATGCGGCTCCTGCTGCTGCTCGCGGGTATTATGGCGGCGGTTCCCATCGGAATGTTCCTGGCGGTTCTGGGGCGTAAACGCTCGACGGGGCGGCTGCTGTGGCGCGGCTTCTGGCTGATGGTGCTGGTGACCGTTGTGTCGATGTTCGTGCTCACCGCGACCACCTATTTGCTTGCCATCGCCTATCGCACGCTGGGCGTCTATCTCGGCATCCGCTTCATCGCCAAGATCCACGGCAAGGACCTGCGCAAGCGGCATTATTACTTCTCGCGCTATGTGCCGATGGCCATCGCGATCTATGTCGTTTTCGTTGCCTGGGTCAGCGGGCTGTTCACCAACGAATGGCAGTCGCTGGACATTGCCTGGAGTACGCTGGAGCCGCGCCAGCTTTTGCCATTCTGGAACTTCTATATCGTCAGCAAGGCCCGCGCCTCGGAGAGCGTGGTGGCGCATATCGTGATGTACGCGCCCATCGGGGTGATGGTCTGGCTGCGCCGTGGCTTCTGGACCCGGGGTGGCACCTTCTCCGCGACGTTGGCCTTCGGCCTGTCGATGTTCATGGAGGTTGGGCGCTGGCTGAAGCCCGGCCTGCGGCCCGATTTCAGCGACCCGGTCGTAGCCGCCATCGCCGCCGGGGTGATGTTCAAGGCTATGCCGCATCTGTGGAAGATGTTCGAACGCGAGGCGGCGATGAGTGGATCGCTGGACACCTATATCGCCGCACTGCGCAGCCAGGGGGCATCGGCAGAATCTGAGCCGTCGGCTCCGGTGGCGTGACGGCGGCGGCGGTATCCAAAAAGCCGTTCCGGCTGACGCTTCTGGGCGCGCCGGTCGCTCTCGTCTGCCTGGTCACCGTTACCGCGACAGTTTTTTACTATCCGATCGTTCCGTACCTGTTGGCATTAGCGCTTGTTCTCTATGGCGTTGCGCTGTGGCGGTATCCGTTCTTATTCCTGATCGTCGTCCCGGTTGCGCTGGCTGGCCTCGACCTGACTCCGTGGACAGGATGGAGCTTCATTACGGAGTCCGACCTGTTTGTGTTGTCGACGGTCGGGGTGCTTGCGGTCCGGGCGCCGGTCACGTTTCGTGAAATCCTGCCCCACGGGCCGGCGCGCACGCTGATCGTTCTGGCCGCGGTCAGCTATGCCGTTTCGGCCGTTACTGCGTTGACCGCCCATCTGGGGCCGGCACATTCTGACCTGGTCTATATGCGGCCGGCCAATGCGATACGCATCGCCAAGGGTTTCGGCGCGGCGCTGTTGCTGCTGCCGTTCCTGCGCGACCGGCACAGGGCGCACGGAGACGCGATGTTCTTCTTCGCCGCCGGCATGGTTGCTGCCATGGCGCTGGTGGCGGTCGAGACCTTCGTCGAACGGGCGGTCTTTCCAGGCGCCTTCGACATACTCACCAGTTATCCGGCGGCCGGGCCGTTCGCCAGCATGCATGTCGGCGGCGGCCATCTTGGCGTTTTCATTGCGCTCGCGATGCCCTTCGCCTTCCTGCGGCGCGACCGGCGGCACCGGCTGGAGCGGATGGCGCTGCGCGCGCTGACCGTGGCCGCCACCTATGCGGTGATCATCACCTTTTCGCCCATCATCTATGCCGCCGCGGCGGTTTCAGCTGCGCTGACCTTTTCCGGCCGCACGACCCCCAGGGGTGAAGGCGGAATACGCCGAAAGCCGGGCGACAAATGGCTGATCAAGCTGTTCATTCGCGGCGCCTATGTCGGCATCCTGCTGGTTGCCGTTCTCTTCGCGCTTTTGGGTGCCGGCCTGGTGATGAGCGGCGTCCACCGCGTCGGCGCCACGATCTACCACCGTGGGCAGAGCCTGGAGCGGCGGCTCAGCGTCCGCGACGACACCGTCATGGCCGATCTGTTCGGGATGGGGCTGGGCAGTTTCCCACGCGCCATCTACTCCCGCGCGGCGGACGCGCGCAGCAATTTCGGCGTCTATCACACCGAGGACCAGCCCTATCTGTCGCTGATCAGCGGCCCGCAATTCTTCTTCGGCCAAAAGGTGCCGGTGCGTCCCGGCCCGCCATACACAGTGACCTTGATGGCGCGATCGCAGAACGGCCCGGGCGGCGTCCAGGTTTCGCTGTGCGAGAAATACCTGCTGTTTTCGGAGCATTGCAGCGGACATACCTTCGCCATCGCTCAAAACGGCGACTGGGAAAGCTTCTCGGCTGAATTGCCGACCGACAAAATGAACCCCAAGGCGGTGTTCGGCCCGTTCCACCGGCCCGTTGAGATCGCGCTGCTTTCGACCGTTCCGAACAGCGCCATCGATATCAAGGCGGTGCGCCTGGTTGCGCCCGACGGCAAGCAGCTCATCATCAACGGCGATTTCGCCCATGGCATTGAGCGTTGGTATTTCACCGACGAGATCCACGATTACTGGCAGATCATGAACCAGTACGCGATGGTCTTTTTCGAGCGCGGATTGCTCGGTCTTGCTGCATTTCTGGCCCTGATCGGCGGCGCGCTGGTCGGCGCACGCCGCCGGATGCGAATGGGCGACAGAATGGGCACCGCCGTCGTCGCCTCTTTGGGCACCTTCCTGTTCCTCGGCCTGTCGGAATCCCTGCTGCATGCCCCGCGCGTGGCGGCGATTTATTATTTAGTCTGCTTCATCGGCTTATTGATGCTGGAACAGGGAACATCGCGCGAATACCTCACCCAGATGCGCCGCCCCTGGCAGCCGCGTGGCCCATCGGCCAGCGTGACCGATATCGGCTCGCGGCGCGGCAGGCAGGACTTGTGAAAAGGTCGTTGTCAGCCGTCGGCCGCCGTGATCCAATCTGGCAGTATAAAATCCGCTGTGTCCGCCGGGCGGCCAAGTCAGGGCTCTAGAAACGATTGAGGGAAGCGATGCGTCTTGGCTTGGCTGTTGCGGCCTTTGTGGTCTTGGCTCCGTTGTTCGTGAACGCGCAAACGGTGCAGCCTGCTACGCCGGTGGACCGGCCGGCGCCCGACTATCCCGATGCCGTGGGCGATTTTGAGGGTTACGTCAAACTGCACTTCACTGTCGATAAAACCGGCCACGTAACGGATGTCCAGCCGTTCGAAAGCAGTCCGCAAGGTGTGTTCGACGCGGCGGCGATCGAAGCGTTGTCGCACTGGAGCTATCATCCGCGAACGGTGGACGGGAAGCCTGCCGAACAGCCCGGAAATTCGATCATGTTGCGCTTCAAGCCCAGTCCCACCCGTCCGCCGGTATGGCTGAACCCGCGCCCGACCTTTTATCCGCGCGAAGCCTTTGATGCGAAGATCGAAGGCTCGGCGATCGTGGGGTACGACATCGACGAGCGCGGTATGGTCAGCAATGTCCACGTCCTTAGCAGCACGTCAGAGATGTTCGACAAAGAGGCGGCGGATAATGTCAGGAACCGCGTGTTCCAGCCCATGATGGTGGACGGTAAACCGGTTCCGGATACCGGCTTGACGACAACCATCGATTTCAAGCTAGCGAACGCCAAAATCGCGCGGAAGGTCGTGCATATCGTGAATCCCAAATATCCGGCTGATGCGGAGCAACACGGCAGTCAGGGATATTGCGCAGTCGACTTCACCGTTACCCCAGACGGATCAACCGCTGACCCCAAAATCACGATGTCTTTTCCGAGCGGCGTGTTCGAGAAATCAGTGCTCACTGCGATCCAGAAATGGAAATTCGAGCCGGCATGGACAATGGATGGGCCAGTCGCCACGCGCGCCTACTATGCGTTCACCTTCGAGATGGGCAATGTTCCGGAGGGGGCAACGCATTATCTCGACAAGGGACAGTGGATCAAACTCGACTACACGCTTCAGGCCGACGGCCGCACGCGCGACATTGTGGTCGTGGGGCAGTCTGAGCCGGGCTTACCGGTGTCAAAGGCGATCGAGCAGCTGAAAAAAACGAAATTCGATCCGTTGATCGAAAATGGCGCGCCAGTCGAGAAAGCGCATCAGGTGATCACAATCCACTAGGAGAGTCTCCGGAGGGAGAATCGCGCAAAGCGTCAAAAGCCGCAATGCAGGACTTTGGTCATTACTCCGCCCTCGAGTCCGGGAATGAGGTTGAGCGTGGACAGGCACGACGTATCGCCGATCTTGGTCTCCAGGAGCGGTGTCTCGGTGAAGCGGGCGGCCAGCGCATCCCGCCGGCTTCGGTCGGTCACCACCGCGTTCTCGTTCAGGTAATCCGCTGTGCCGCGCCGTGCCGCGTCATGCTTCCAGAGGTCGTCCGGCAATTGGAGGGCACATGGGGGCGGCGAGCATACGGGCGCCTGTTCTTCGGTTTGCGGCAGAGGGACGATCTTGAAGGACGGTGCGAACCGGGCGGAAAGCGTCGAATCGTCCGCCGCTGCGGCGGGCAGGGCTGTCGCGAAGACGATTGCGGAAATAGCCGGCAGTCGAAGCATGCGCTCCACCCGTGCTTATTCCAGAGAACTCTATACGAGCCGGCAACCGCTGCCTATTCCGCAGATTGCGCGCCGACGCCTTAACTCTGCGGCAGCGTCGCCACCTGCCAGGACAGCCCGGAAATCCCGTCGCGCAGTTCGGTGACGCCTTCACCCATCGTGTCGCCGGCCTTGCTATCGGCGACGTTGGTGAAGACCGGCCAGGCTTTATAGGCCCACTGTTTCGTGCCATCCGGACGGGTGACGATGGACCAGTCCTCGGCGGCCGCGGCGTCGGCTGGGGCGGTCAGCGGCGCCCAGGTCTTCAGGCAGTCGTCCTTGCAGGCGTCCAGCCCGATATTGGGACCGGTATGGCGCTTGGTGCCCAGCGGATTGAAGCGCAATTCGGCCAGCACATAGAGCGTCTTCCCGTCGGTCGTGCGGAAGGCCGGGCCGAAATCGCTGCGCCACAGCGCGACATTGGCTGGTGTGAATTTACGCACTGTCACCACCGCGTGCCACGACTTGTCCACGCCGTCGCCGTTGGTGTCGCCCGGCTTGTTATCCCCGTCGAAGGTGTAGAGCGGCTTGCCCTGGAAGGCCCATTGCTTGCTGCCGTCGGCGCGGCCGATCACGGTCCAGTCGCCGGTGGGCTTCGCCAGCCAGGCGGCGGCAAGCGGCTGCCAGTTCTGCAGGCAGTCGCCGTCACAGGCGGACTTGCCGGTGCTGTCGCGGTCCGATGTATAAAGCGTCTTGCCGGTGACATCGGCTAATACCGTACCGGCGGGGATCGCGCGGGTGGCGACCACGGTCGGCATCGCCGGCTGTGCCCCCTGCGGCGCGTCGGCCAAAGCCACGCCGGCCGTTAACGCCAGCACGCCGGTTAGAAGCAGGCTGCGCATCAGGCCCCCTTTCATCACGCCATGACCTCGCCGATGGTCTTGTTGGTCTGCATCGAGCCACCGCCCCAATTGTTGAGCGGCAGGCCCAGCGCTTGCTGCACGGTCAGGCCGACGCGGGTGACCGGGTCGCCGTTGCCAGCGATATGAATACCGGATTTGATCTTGCCGCCCGCCTTGCCGGCGATGAACATCGGCAGTGTCTCAAGCGAGTGGATCTTGGCATAGGAGCATTCGCTGTGCGCCAGCAGCAGCATGTGGTCCAGCAAGGTACCATCGCCCTCCCTCACTGAATCCAGCGCCTGCAGCATGGTCAGAAACCCGTTCATGATCTGCTCGACGAAGAACGTCGCCTCGGGCTGATAGCCCAGCTTCTCGTCGATCGGCTCCTCATGGGTCAACTGGTGGTGGGTCACAGTCGAACCCGCCTTGCGCAGTGACGAGGTCGCATCGCCGAACACCATGTTGACCACCCGCGTCTGGTCGCAAGCCAGGGCATGGGCCACGAGACCTGCCATCAGCTTGTGATTGGCGACCACGACGTCGATCTGGGTGTTTTCCTTGGTTTCCTTCCAGGAGGGTTCGTCAGACTTGGCGCAGGCCTCCAGCGGTGCCGGCTTCTGCAATTGCAGCGCCAGCTGCTGCTCCAACTGCCGGACGGACGTGAAATATTGGTCCATCCGCTGCTTGTCCGCCGTGCCCAGGCCGCTCAAGATCGCCTGGCGCTGGTCCGTGACGGCGGACAGAACGCTCTGCCGCACCATCACCGCCGGGTCGGGCGTGAAGTCGGCGGCGTTCGGGTCCTTGAAGTCCGGCCCGAAGACGCGGGTGTAGAAGGCCAGCGGCGAGCCTTCCGCCGGATTGATGACGCTCGAGCCGCGGCGGCTGTTGCTATCGCGCGGATTGCCGGTGGCGGCCAATTCCAGGGAACGGAAGCGGGTGGTGGTGCCGATCGTGTCAGCCACGGCGGTGTCGAAGGTCGGGCCCTCGACCGACTGCATGTCCTTCGGCGCGATGCCGGTCAGGATGCTCATCGAACCGGTGTAATGGACGACCGCCGGCTTGCCATCGACCAGCGCCTTGAAGCCGCTGAACACCGACAGGCGGTCCTGGAAGGGGGCCAGGACCTTAATTTCAGCCGGCATGTCGTAATTGGTGCCGGTCTTTTCCGGGATCCAGCGGCCGGGATTGAGGCCGCAGCCCCAGAACCAGGTGCCGAACCGTACCGGCAGTGGCGCGCCGGAGGCCAGCGCCGTGCCGTTGGTGTTCAGGAAGCAATCCAGCAGCGGCATGCCGATTCCGACCGCGCCGCCGCCCATCATGCCGCGAAGGATCGTGCGGCGGTTTATGTCGGAAAGTCTCATTGTGCGGCTCCTCCAGAGGAATTTGGCGCGGCTGAGTTTAGGGCGGTGGTTTGTTCAGGCGGCGTCACCCGATAGAACGCGTCGCTGACCAGAATACGGCGCATCAGATCGGGCAGGCGATAGCCGTCAGCCGCGAAATCGGTGTTCAGATATTTGATCCACTCGGCTTCGCCCTTGGTGGCGGCGCGGCCGGTGGCGTAAGTATAGATTCGGCCAACCAGGCAGGACGGCGTGTTCGGATTGTCGTGCAGCACGCGCCCCAAGCTGGCCGCATCGCTGAATTTCACCCCGTCCAGTTCGCCCGAGGCGTCGATCGGGGCGCCGTTCTCGGTCGCCCGGTATTCGCCCAGCGAGTCGAAATTCTCCAATCCCAGACCCATCGGGTCGATCATCTTGTGGCAGCCCAGGCAGGTCGCCTGTGTGGCATGCGCCGCGACGCGGGCGCGGGCGGTGCGGAATTGCGGGTTCTTGGTGTCCTGCACCAGGTTGAAATTCACATTGCCCGGCGGGTCCGGCACCTTCTGGCACAGCAGAACCTCCCGCAGCGCCTTGCCCCTGATGGTGGGGGACGACCGGCCCGGTGTGGAATGCAAGGTTAGGAAACTGATCTGGGTCAGCAGGCCGGCACGCGGATCGTCTGTGGGGAAGGTATAGGCCTCCCACCCATCGCGTACATTGACCGGCACGCGGTAAATCGTGCCGAGCAGCGGCGTCATGAAGGTTTTACGGGTGGTGAACAGGTCCCGATAGTCGCCTTTCTGCACCAGCAGGTGGTCGGTAATGGTGCGTAGCGTCTGCTCCCGCGCCTCGTTCAACACGGCGTTGGTGAATTTGGGATAGATCGTTGTGTCCTTGGTCAGGTCGCCGAAGGAATCGAATCCCATCATGTCGTTGAAGAAGGCGCGCGCGCCGACGACCATGCGTGGGCTTGCCATCATCCGATCGACCTGTTTGGCGAGGCCACGTTCGGTGTTGAGATCGCCGTGTTCGGCGGCGGTCAGCAATTCGTCGTCCGGCGTCGTGTTCCACAGAAAGAAGCTGATGCGCGATGCCTTAGAGAACGCATCGAGCCGGTACTGCCCGGAATGGTCGGGGTCTTTCTCGGCAACCTCGCGCCGGAACAGGAACTGCGGCGCCTCCAGTAACTCGGTCAGACCCATCGCTAGGCCGGTATAGTAATTACCCAGCTTGTTGGTCGCCGCCGCGGCGACATCGGTCGCGGCGTTCAGCTCCGGGTTGGTCAGGGGCCGCCGGAACAGCAGCCGGCCGACGCGGGCATAGAACGGCTTGGTGCAGGCCGGGTCGGGCGCCTTGACCGATGCCGGGGCGCAGCCGACCAACGTCGCGCGGTGCGCCTCGTCGACGATCTGCCCCGCTGCACTCCGCGCCATCGAGTCGTACTGTTCGAACCCGGCCGGCGTGATCGACACCTCGCCCGCGCCCACGGCCAGCAGGCCGGACTTGCGCAGATCGGGTTCGAACCGGCCGCCGATCTTGATGTCCGCGCCGAAGATATCGGCGATGATCGTTTGATATTGTTCCTGCGTCAGCCGCCGGTCGACCACCGGCCCGCCCGCCGACTGCGGCTCGTCGCTCTTATTGCAAGAGGCCAGGGTCAGGGTTGCAACGGTCAGCGCCAGCGCGGCGCCAATTTTATTCATACGCAACATGCTTATTCCTGATGCCCCGCCGAACCGGCCTGCGCTGTCTTCTTCGCCCCGTTGTCGCCCGGCTGATGCAGCACGAACGCGGGCAGCGCTTCGATTGTGAAGGCCGTCGAAATCTGCGTGCACTGGCCGGTCTTGGGATCGGGGTAACCGTCGGCCATGCGCTTCAGCGCGTAATAGACGCCGGGGCAGGTGGCGGCATTGGTGGTTTCGAACAAGATGCCGGACTTCACGGTGTTGTAGTACATCGTCATGACGTCCTGATATCCGCCGACCGTGCCCTTGATCGTGCCGTCGTTCTGCAGGGTGAGCTGCATGCGCGCCTGCTTGAAGTGGAATTCCGGCACCCAGATCGGGTCGCCCAGCAGGTTCAGATCGAACACATCGGTGGTGATCACCCCATCCTTCATCGTGCCGTGAACGACATTGTGCCAGCGCGGATCCTTGCTGATGCGTTGGGTGGTGTCGCGGCGAACCTCGCCCTTGGCGTCCAGCACCAGCGGGCCGCTGCCCAGATAGACGCCGACCTCGACATCCTTGTTGTTCTTCGGATCGTCGATGCCCTTGATCTCGACCAGATAAGTGCGCAGGCCCTCAGCGCGCATGCGCTCCATGATGTAGGACATGACGAACCCATCATGGCCGCGCTTGCCGCGCAGCGCGATCATGCAGCCCAGCGCCCGGTAATGTTGGTTGTCGATGCCCGGCGTGCCATCCGGACTGGTGAATTTGGCATGGGCGCAGGTGTTGGGGGCGGGCGCGCTGCTCGAATCGGTCTTGCCGTCCAAGTTGAAGCCGAAGGCGATTTTGCCCTGCACTGTCTTTTGCCCCGGGTCGGGAACCGAAGCCGGATCGGCGCAGACATCCTCGCCATGCGGACCGCGTTTTTCCACCGCATCGCCGAACGCCTTGGAATTGGGATGGTCGATCAGGTCCTTGATCTGTTCGGCCGTTTTGCCTTCGGCGGTGAATACCGCCTTGAAGTCAGGGGATTTGTTGAGGCCGTCCGGGCAATCGTCGTCGCCGGTATACATCGCCGGCTGGAACCAGGTAACGGCATAGCCGCGCGTCTCCGCGCCGGCTTGACTCGCCAGCGCGAGGCTCCCCGCCACAACCGCGACCGAACACAATCCAGAGCGAAACCGCATCGCCAATCCTCCCGAATCATCGCAGGCTTACGTCCGCCAGAAATTTGTGGACTGCAGTCTAGCAAACTGGTTTGCGAAGTGAAAGAAGTTGGTGTCGTCTACGGCTTCTCGCACGCATCCGACATATCAGGCTTAACCGCTCCCTCCTGGTCCTGATCTGGCAGCTTCAAGCCCAACTCGCCGAACAGCGCAAAATTGGCGTTCGACATTTTTCGGCCGTTGATTCGTCCCGTAGGCTTCAAACATGACGGTCGTCCAGTCAGCCGTGGCGAACAGAAATTTGATTCCGTTATGGGCGCTGACCACCTGTCCCGGTTTCCCGTCGAAATCGCAATGCCTCTGTGATGCCCAGAGGCATTGCGATTTCGATCTTCGGATCGACGGTGAAACGCCCCTTCTGAACGTCTGCGGCAAATGCGGCCGAGGGCGCCATTAGAGCAGCTAGAACCAATGCTGAAGCCGCGGAAATGCTGACATGCTGCATGTTTTCCTCCTTATCGCTGTGTCTACGCGACGGGCGGGGAAATACTACGGCGTCAGTCCGCTGAAATGTACGAGACCGGCATGCGTCTTTGCAGGATCCGGGTGAAGGATTCAGGCCAGCCGCCTCAACGGCTGGGCGCCAGCGGAATCGATTCCACAGCCATAGATCCGTCGAGCTTATGTTCGAAATGCTCATAACCGGCGGCGGTAATGGAGATCGATGCGGGCGGGGCCTGGCCGTCGGAATAATACGGCGTCCATTGCGCATGCTTATGCTGCTCGAAATGGAACGTTCCGTCTTTACCGGTCGTCGTGCTCGCACTGAGGTCTGATCCGGTGGCGTGGATCGTCACCGTCGCACCGGCGATCGGCTTACCGGTCGTGACGTCGAAGATCATCCCGTCTTCAGCCGGCCAATCGGTCCAGGAGACCTGGATCGGTATGCAGGCGGTGGCGAGAAACGCCGGCAAGATCAGGACGGCGAGGCGCTGTAATTTCATAAAGTTTGCCTTAAGGCTTTACGCCCGCCCGTCCCAAATCGCGGAAGCCGCCGCCGTGTCCACCTCTTCAACGTCTCGCACGCCCATGACCTTGCGCGCTTCTTCGGGCGTCAAGTGAAAGACGTCCTCGTATTTCGCCAGCACATAGCAATCGGATGACATGCCGATCTTTCGGCCCCGATCGACCGCTGCCCACATATGATGCCAGACGGTCGGGTAATGGCAGGCCATGCGGGAGATAAAGCGGAACGAGGCAAAGAACTGCATCACCGCTAGCTCGTTCGCCAGCTCTGGCGAGAAATGTTTGTAGATGTTTTCCAACTTCGCCAGCCCGACCACGACCTCACCCAGGCTGTCGAAGCCGCCGCTGGTGATGATATGTTCCAGGTCGTGTGTCTGGCCCGAGCGCAGCAGGAAATAGTCGTAATTGCCCTTCGCCTCATAAGGCGGGACGATGTTCACCTGGTAATTGCCGTCATGCAGCTGCTTGTAGAACTTCCCCGCGACAGTATCGGGCGCATATTTCGACAGATCGTCCAGCGTGTAGCTGGACTTGAAGCGCTCCGACAGGAAACGGTCCAGCACCTTATTGTGCTTGCGCTCTTCCTCCATCATCGCGTCGATCTGGGCATAGTCCTGCATCTCCTTGATGATGCCGGACAGGATGAACGCGCCCGACGGCGTTGGTAGGTCCGGCCCGTTCTTGCGCAGCAATTCCTGTGCCACCCACTCGCGCATGCGTGGATTGTTCAGGTAGCGTGAAGAGCTGATCAGCGTGCTCGACGCCGTCGTCATTTGCGTGATGCCGCGCAGCAGGTATGGAATGTCGTCCATCATGTCCTCCAGAATTCTTGGACTGGGGTACAGTATGCGCCCGTTCACACTCAAGCGAAAACCCGTGCAAGCTGCATGACCCGCAAATTTTCCACCAGCATCAGCTTCATGTTCCGCGAACTGCCGCTGCTCGATCGCTTCGCAGCCGCTAAGATAGCCGGGTTCGATGGCGTGGAAATTCAGGTGCTGGGCGAGGGCAATACTGCGGAAATGGCGTGGGCGGCACGGGAAGCGGGCATTCCGGTAGTCCTGGTGAATGTCGATCTTGACGATTATCTGCAGGGCGGGCCGGGCCTCTCCGGCGTGCCGGGGCGGGAGGCGACGTTCCGCGCTGCGGCTAACCAGGCGCTCGCCGCTGCGCTGCGCCTGGACGCGACTTTCGTTCATCTTGGCCCCTCGCGTATTCCCGATGGCGTGCCGCGGGAACGCTGCCTTGAGACCTATATCGCCAACGCCGAAGCGGCATTGCGGATGGCAAAGGATGCGCCGTTTCAATTGCTGCTGGAGCCGATGAACCCGGTCGACACGCCGACCGCCTTGTTCACTGATGTGGATCAAGCTGCGGATATTCTGCGCGGCGCGTTGGGCTCGCGCATGGGGCTGCTGTTCGATCTCTATCACCTGACGATGGCCAACACCGATCCGGCCGCCGCCGCCGCGCGGCATCGCGACCTGATCCGCCATGTGCAGTTTTCCGATGCTCCGGGCCGGCATGAGCCGGGAACCGGCGCGATCGACTTTCCGGCGGCGTTCGCGGCGCTGGAAAAGGCAGGATATTCCGGCCCATTCGGCGCAGAATATTTTCCAAGCCGTCCGACCGTCGAGACACTTGGCTGGCTATTTGATTTCTAAAAGGCGTTTCTTAGAACAATTCTAGCTTGAGACCGTTAACCCTTCATTCAACATGCGAGGGAAGACGATTATGGCCGACCAGATCAGTTACGAAACCGTACGCGGCAAGGGTGGCGAGACGCACCAGCGTATTCCCGAAAAAGGGCCGCATACCGCCGCCGATCATCTGACGACCAATCAGGGCATCCGGGTTTCCGACAACCAAAACTCACTGAAATCCGGCGCGCGCGGACCGACCTTGCTCGAGGATTTCGTCCTCCGCGAGAAGATCTTCCATTTCGATCATGAACGGATCCCTGAGCGTATCGTCCATGCTCGCGGCTCGGCGGCGCACGGCTATTTCGAGAATTATGAATCGCTGGCCGACATCACCAAGGCCGACTTGTTTCAGAAGCCCGGGCAGAGAACGCCGCTATTCACCCGGTTCTCCACCGTCGCCGGCGGCGCGGGTTCGGTCGATACGCCGCGCGACGTGCGCGGCTTCGCGGTCAAGTTCTACACCCAAGAGGGTAATTGGGACCTGGTCGGCAACAACATCCCCGTGTTCTTCATCCAGGACGCGATCAAGTTCCCCGACCTGGTCCATTCGGTGAAGATGGAGGCCGACCGCGCCTATCCCCAGGCCGGCAGCGCTCACGACACGTTCTGGGATTGGGCGTCGTTGATGCCGGAATCCACCCACATGCTGTTCTGGGCGATGTCCGACCGGGCCATCCCGCGCTCGCTGCGCATGATGGAGGGCTTTGGCATTCACACCTTCCAGCTTGTAAACGCAGATGGGAAGGTCACATTCGTCAAATTCCACTGGAAGCCGAAGCTCGGCGTGCAGTCCACGTTGTGGGACGAAGCGTTGAAGCTGCAGGCTGCCGACAACGACTATCACCGCCGCGACCTGCACGAATCGATCGCCATGGGCGCGTTCCCGGAATGGGAGCTTGGCATCCAGGCTTTCGACCAGAAATTCGCCGACGCCCAGCCATACGACGTGCTCGATCCCACCAAACTGATCCCGGAGGAGGTTCTGCCCGTCCGCCTGATCGGGCGCATGGTTCTGGACCGCAACCCGGACAATTTCTTTGCCGAGACGGAGCAGGTGGCCTATTGCCCGGCCAACATCGTGCCGGGCGTGGATTTCACCAACGACCCGCTGCTGCAGGGACGACTGTTCAGCTATCTCGACACGCAGAAAAGCCGCCTGGGTACGGCCAATTTCCACCAAATCCCGATCAACGCGCCGAAATGCCCGTTCGCTAATTTTCAGCGCGACGGACAGATGCAGATGCAGGTGCCGAAGGGTCGGGCGAATTATGAGCCCAACAGCCTGGGCGATGCGGGCGAGATCACCGGGCCGCGTGAATGCCCGGTCACCGGTTTCACCACGTCCGAGGGACGTCCGGATCGTGACGAGCAAGGCGACAAGCTGCGCGTGCGCGCCGAACTGTTCGCCGACCACTACAGTCAGGCGCGGCTGTTGCTGAACTCGCTGACCGAAAACGAGAAGGCGCATGTCGCATCGTCGTTCACCTTCGAGTTGTCGAAGGTTGCGCTGGATCATGTGCCGCCACGCATGGTGGGCAATCTGCGCAATGTCGATGAGGGCTTCGCCAAGCGCGTTGCCGATGGCCTGGGCATCCCGCTGCCGCCCAAGAACAAGGCGGCGCGTGAGCCGATCGACATGCAGCCGAGCCCGGCGCTCAGCATCCAGAAGAATATGAAGGAAACGCTAGAGGGCCGTTCGGTAGGCATACTCTACACCGACGGCTCCGACGGCGCGGCGATCAGGAAGATTGCCGACGCGGTGGAGAAAGCGGGCGGCGTGCCGAAACTGATCGCGCCGAAAATCGGCGGCGCCAAACTGGCCGACGGTTCGTTATTGAAGGCCGATGGTCAGTTAGCCGGCACGCCTTCGCAGACGGTCGATGCCATCGCGGTGGTACTGTCGGCCGATGGCTGCAAGGCGCTGCTGAAAGAGGGCGCGGCGGTTCAGTTCGTGATGGATGCCTTCGGCCACCTGAAGGCCATCGGCCATTCGCCAGAAGCCAAGCCGCTGCTGGACAAGGCCGGCGTCGAACCTGACGCCGGGGTTACGGACCTTGGCGCCGGGTTCATCCCGGCCGCCAGCAAGCGTTTTTTCGACCGCGAGCCGAAGGTGCGCACACTGGCATAGTTGCCCCTCGTCATTGCAATGAACGCAGCGATTGTTTCGCTTCGCTCGGAATGACGAAGCTGGAGATTGCCATGGATAGCCCTCCCCAATAGGTTTCACCTTGAGGGGAGGGCGATCCGTGCGAATACTCGTAACCGGCGCGGCGGGCATGATCGGCCGCAAACTAACCGAGCGGCTGATTGCAGACGGCCATGTCGGCGGCGAGGCCATCACAGCATTAACGCTGACCGATATCATCACCCCCCCGATAATCGGCAACGCCCGCACAGACACATCCGACCTTGCCGAACCCGGCCAGTCCACGCGCCTGATCGCCGACCGTCCGGACCTCGTCTTCCACACCGCCGGGGTCGTCTCGGGGGAGGCTGAAAGCGACTTGGAAAAGGGCTACCGTGTCAATCTCGACGGTTCGCGGCTGCTGCTCGATGCCATTCGCCGACAGGCCGACTATCGCCCACGCCTCATCTTTACGTCGTCCATCGCAGTGTTCGGGCCGCCATTCCCCGACCGAATCGGCGATGACTTTCTGCTCGCACCGCTGACCAGCTACGGCGCGCAAAAGGCGATGGTCGAACAGATGCTGTCCGATTACACGCGGCGCGGCTTCATCGACGGCGTCGGCATCCGCTTGCCGACGATCTGCATTCGCCCTGGTAAGCCGAACAAAGCGGCGTCGGGTTTCTTTTCCAGTATTCTGCGGGAGCCACTGGCCGGTCAGGAGGCCGTACTACCGGTGTCGGAAGACGTGCGCGCCTGGCATGCCAGTCCGCGCGCCGCGATCGGTTTCCTGCTGCACGCCGCCACATTGGACAGCGCACTTCTCGGCGTTCGGCGCAACGTCAACATGCCCGGACTGTCGGCGACGGTGGGCGAGCAGATCGCCGCGCTGCGCCGTGTCGCGGGCGATGCGGCGGTTCGCTTGATCCGGCGCGAGCCCGACCCAGCGATTATGCGGATGGTCGACAGCTGGCCGCGCGCCTTCGACCCCGCGCGGGCGCTGGCGTTGGGCTTTCGCGCCGATGCTTCGTTCGATGAAATCATCCGCCACCACATGGACGATGCTGCTTGAAGTAGGCGGCTTATCCACATAGGGTTTGCGTCCAATCTGGGAGGATCGGATGCGCTTGGGCCTCACCGTCGTTCTGCTACTTACGCTTGGAGCCGGCGGGTGCACGACCCACGCGACCACACGGTCGGCGGCATCTGTCCAGGTGTTGCTACCGGCTGGCGCGCGTTCCGATCTCGATAAGCATTGGATAAAGCAGGACGGCAGCTATGACTGGCCGCCGAACGAGGGCTTCGCTGCGAGCCCAGCCCCGATGATCCTGCCGGCGGGCATGTTGCTCGACCGGTTCGGCAGCGACGGCGGCAATTTCCTCAGCCCCAAAGGGGCACCTTTCTCCAAGCGTGCACTGCCCACCGTGTGTGAACAACTGACGTATAACGTCTATCGTGTGGCCGCGCCGCTGCTGGTTTGGACCGGTACGGCCGCTAAATGGTTCGACGAACCGGGTGGCGCCACACAGTTCGAAACCGACGCCCCGGTCTATCTGCTGATCGCAGATCATGTATTGGAGACGGTGCCTAACGCCGGTGAGAAACCCTGTAAAGCCTGACAGCAATCGGGTGTAAAATAGTGGACTTCGTACGGGGAGGATTCGATCGTGGCCGAAACGAATTGGGATGCATGTCTCGCCTTCGTTCTTGCAGCCGAGGGGGGCTATGTGGACGATCCCATGGATCCGGGCGGTGCGACCAATCTAGGCATCACGCTCCAGGTGCTTTCGACCTGGCGCCATACGGCGGTCACTAAAGACGACGTCAAGAATCTCGGCCGTGACGAGGCGGGTGCAATCTACCGCGCCAATTACTGGAACGCCGAACGCTGCTCCGACCTGCCGGCGGGCGTGGACCTGATGATGTTCGATGCCGGGGTCAATTTGGGGATCGGCCGCTCCGCTAAATTCTTGCAAACCGCCGCTGGCGTCACCGCCGATGGTTCGATTGGCCCGAAGACCCTTGCCGCGGTTGCCGCCAAGACTGCCGCCGATCTGGTGAGCGCACTGGCCGATGCGCGGCTGCAATTCTATCGGGGTCTGCCGACCTTCGACCATTTCGGCCACGGCTGGACCGCGCGGGTGAACAATGTGAAGGCGCAAGCCCGGCAAATGGCGGGCAATGTCAGTCAGTAGATTTGGCGGGCGGTTGTCACCTTCGTGGCGAGCGCCTTCCGCGCTCAGACCCCCAGCTGGCCCTGAGGCTTCCCGGCTTTCCCGCCCATAACTTCGTTGATCAGTTCCTCCTCGGCTTCGGCGAGCAGGGAATCGCGCGCCTCGCCCCACACGCTCTCGCGGCCAATCTCCAGCAGAACCGGCACGGCCAGCGGCGACACGCGGTCCAGTTCCTTCAGCGTGATCCGGCCTTTGGCGCGCTTCAGCAGGTCGGCGACTCGGCGGATGTCGGTCAGGCCCCGGGCGGCGTCGGCGCGGGTGGCACGCAGCAGGATGTGGTCGGGTTCGTGCCGCTTCAGAACCTCATAGATCAGATCTGAACTGAAGGTCACCTGCCGGCTGCTCTTGCGTTTCTCGCCGGGATGGTTGCGCTCGATCAGGCCGGCGATCACAGCGACATTGCGAAAGGTGCGTTTCAGCAGGCTGGAATCCTCCATCCAGGCCTCCAGATCGTCGCCCAGCATGTCCTCGTCGAACAGGGCGCCGATGGTTTCGGTCGTCACCGGTTTCAGCGACCAGATACCCAGCACATAGTCGGTGGCGACGAAGCCGAGTGGCTTCAACCCCAGCCGCTCCATCCGCCGGGTCAGCAGCATGCCCATCGTCTGGTGCGCGTTCCGGCCTTCGAAGCAATAAGCGACCGCGTAGTGCCGTTCGTTGCGCGGGAAGCTTTCGACCAGCAGTCCGTGCGGATCAGGCAGGACGGACGCCCAACGCTGCAGTTCCAGCCACTCCTTCACGTCCGGCGGCATGTCGGTCCAGGTGGCGGGGTTGGCCAGCATATCGCGCACCCGGTCGGCCAGATGCGTGGTCAACGGCATGCGCCCGCCGGCATAGGCCGGCACCTTGGGGTCGCCCTTGCCGCCGTCTGCGGCGATCACGTCGTTGTCGCGCATCCCGACGAATTTCAGCAGCCGGCCGGCGAAGATGAAGGTGTCCCCCGGCACCAGCCCGTTGGCGAAATACTCCTCGACCTCGCCCAGATTGCGCATTCCCAGACGCACCTTCAGCGTCGTCGCCTCGACTATCGTGCCGATATTCATCCGGTATTGCTGGCGGACATATTTGTTGGCCAGGCTGTACTCGCCGGTCTCTTCGATGAACTTCAAACGGCGATAACGTTCATAGGCGCCCAGCGCGTAGCCGCCGGTGGCGACGAAATTCAGCGTGTCGTCGAAATCCTTGCGGGCAAGGTCGGCATAGGGCGCGGCGGTCACGATCTCAGCATAGAGCGCATCGGCGGTAAACGGCGCTGAGCAGCCCATGCCGAGGATGTGCTGGGCCAGCACATCTAGGCCGCCGGCAACGACGGGGTCGCCGTCGAAGCTTTTCTCCGCCACCGCGTCCGCGGCGGCGCGGCACTCCAGATATTCGAAGCGGTTACCGGGGACGAGCAGGGCGACGCTGGGTTCGTCCAGCCGGTGGTTGGCGCGGCCGATGCGCTGAATCAGGCGCGAGGCGCCCTTCGGCGCGCCGACCTGAACCACCAGATCGACCGAGCCCCAGTCGATACCCAGGTCTAGCGACGAGGTGGCGACCACCGCACGCAGCTCGCCGCGCGCCATTGCCGCCTCGACTTTACGGCGCTGCCCGATCTCCAGCGATCCGTGGTGGATGCCGATGGGCAGATTCCCGGTGTTGAAGCGCCACAGGCCCTGGAAACACAATTCCGCCTGGGCGCGGGTGTTAACGAAGACGATGGCGGTTTTGACCTGGGCGATGCGCTCATAAACCTCCGCCATCGCGTGGACGGCCATGTGGCCGGCCCACGGCATACGCTCGCGGGTGATCAGCGTGTCGACAACCGGTCTGGCGCCGTCTCGTCCACGGATGATGGTTACGTCCGAAGACCGGGCGGTCGGCGACAGATAGGCCGCTAAGCGTGGCGGATCGGCGACCGTTGCCGACAGGCCAACAGCGCGTGCCCAGGGCGCCAGCCGCCGCAGGCGGGCGATGCCCAGCGATAGCAGATCGCCGCGCTTGGTCCCGGCGACGGCATGCAGTTCGTCGATGACGATGGTCTTCAGGCCGCCGAAAATCTCCTCGGCTTCGGGGTAGGACAGCATCAACGCCAGGCTTTCCGGCGTGGTCATCAGGATCTGCGGCGGGTGCTTGCGCTGCCGCTCCCGCTTGGCCTGCGGCGTGTCGCCGGTGCGAGTTTCGGCGCGGATGGGCAGGCGCAGTTCGGCGATCGGCGTTTCCAGGTTGCGCTGGATGTCGACCGCCAGTGCTTTCAGCGGCGAGATATAGAGCGTATGCAGGCCCGGCCTCGGCCGCTCCGCCAGGTCGGCCAAGGTCGGCAGGAATCCGGACAGGGTCTTGCCCGCGCCGGTCGGGGCGACCAGAAGAACGTTCCGGTTGTCGGCCGCCGCCTTCACCATCGCCAACTGGTGAGCATGGGGCGTCCAGCCGCGATGGACGAACCATGCCGCTATATTGGGCGGCAGCAGGTCATCCAGTGGCGACGAAGGCTGGGCGAGGGGCAGGGACATTTCGGGCGTACTATGCAAGAACAAATCGTGTTCGTCATGTGGAAGGTAATTTGATATGGGGCGTCAGACGGCAAATGCCGACCATTGGGCCCCGCGATGGCGTCAGATGACCGCGAGCGACCTACCAACGCTGCTGGCAATCGCCGACATCGTTCATCCGAGCTATCCGGAAGATGCCGGTGTCTTCGCCGAACGCCTGCGCCTGTATCCCACGGGGTGCCTGGTGTTGACGGACCGCGACAGTCCCGCCGGCTATATCGTCAGTCACCCGTGGTTCTATGCGCAGCCGCCGGCGCTGAATTCCCTGTTGGGCGCGCTGCCGGAGAAACCCAGCACCTATTACATCCACGATATCGCCCTGCTGCCCGCGATGCGGGGGACCGGCAGCATGACACCAGTCATCACCCGCCTGATCGCCCATGCGCGGAACAGCGGCTTTCCCAACATGTCGCTGATTGCCGTCAACGGGTCGACGGATTTATGGATGCGCTATGGTTTCGAAGTTGTGGTTGACCCCGCTCTGGAGCCGAAGCTGCGGAGCTATGACGCTGCGGCGTGCTTCATGGTGCGGACTGAAAAGACTTGAAGCCAGCTTTGTCCCGTGACAGTGCAAACGAAACAATCTGACGGACCCGATCGATGACCGACCTATGCCCACTCGCCGTGCTGACCGCGATCCCCGAGGAGATCGCTGCTTTTGGCGCACATCTGGTCGAAGCCGACCGGGAAACGGTTGCCGGTCTCGAATTCCGCCGGGGCACGTTGGATGGACATCCGGTCGTCTTGGCGGAATCCGGGGTGGGTAAAGTCAATGGCGCGCTGGCCGCGACACTGATGCTGGACCGCTTCGCTTGCCGGGGCATCATCTTTTCCGGCGTCGCCGGCGGACTGGACCCGGAACTTAACGTTGGCGACCTGGTGATTGCGACCGAGATCATCCAGCACGATTACGGCGCGATGATGCAGGGCGTGCTGGAGGTTTACAAGGCCGGCGCTTTGCCATTCCCAGCCTTCCGCGGCCCGCTCGGCTTCGTCGCAGACGAACGGCTCATCGCCGGTGCGCGGAGCGCTGTGCCGGGGGCAAAGTTCGGTACGGTCCTGAGCGGCGACAATTATCTCGGTTGCGGCGTCACGCGGGAGCGGTTGTTCACCAGCTTCAATGGCAAGGCCGTGGAGATGGAGGGCGGAGCGGTAGCTCAGGTGGCCGATGCCTTCGGCGTGCCCTGGCTTATCATCCGCGCTTTGTCCGACCTCGCAGGCGAGGACAGCCAGTTGGACTTCCAGGTATTTGCCAAACAGGCTGCCCATACCGCCGCTTCGGCTGTGCTGAAATCGCTGCCGCTGTTTCAGAGCGGTCGGAGTGAGTAAAGTCGAAAAACGATCTGAGTAGTCAGGGGAAGTCATGAATTGGGACCAAACAGTCGACGTGCTTGTCGTCGGCTCAGGCAATGGCGGGATGACGGCGGCGGTGTGCTGCCATGAGATGGGGGCGAAGAACGTCCTGGTCATCGAAAAGGGCGAGAAATACGGTGGCACCAGCTCCTACTCCGGCGGTGGCATCTGGGTGCCGTGCAGCCATTATACGAAGGAAGCGGGCGCCGAGGACAGCCTGGAGGAGGCGCGCGAATATGTGAAACACGCGATCCCCGAAGGTTCCGTCGATCCGGTGATGCTGGATGCCTATATCGAATCCGGGCCGGAGATGTTGCGCTTCATGCATGACCGCACCCGCGTGCGGTATGAATCCCTTGCGCATTACCCAGATTATTATTCCGAACTTCCGGGTGCCAAGGTCGGCCACCGCAGCCATGAGCCGAAGCCGGTGGATATGAGCCTGCTGGGTGACGAGGCCCAACATCTGATGCCGGTCCACCCAATGATGCGCTTCCTGGGCCGTATCGGCATCACCCAGGTCGAGGCAGCGTTGCTCTATGTCCAGGCGCCCGGCTGGAAGAGCATGATCGGCAAGATGCTGCTCAGCTATGCCTTCGACATTCCTTGGCGGTTCAAGAGCAAGCTCGCCCGCCGCTTGACCTGCGGCAGCGCGGGCGTGGCGCGGCTCAGGCTTTCGATGATGGATCGCAACATCCCGCTGTGGCGCAAGACCAAGCTGGTCGAGCTGATCAAAGAAGGCGACCGTGTTGTCGGCGCGGTGATCGACCGCGAGGGCAAGCGCATGAACGTGAAGGCGGAGAGGGCTGTCGTCCTGGCCGCGGGGGGGTTCGAGAAGAACCAGGCGATGCGCGACGAATATTTGCCAAAGCCGACCAACACGAAATGGAGCGCCGGCGTCTATACCAACACGGGCGATGCGATCACGGCAGGGCGCGCGATCGGTGCGGCATTCAAACTTGTCGACGGTGGCTGGTGGTTCCCAGTACTCGTCGTGCCGGGTGAGGAGATTCCGCATCTGGCGATCATGGAGAAATCCTATCCCGGCAATGTCTGCGTGAACCGAGAGGGTAAGCGCGTCGCCAACGAATCCATGAACTACATGGCCTATGTGAAACAGGCCTTTTCGGTGCATTCCGACGCGCATCCGTCCTCGCCACTATTCATGGTGTTCGATGCGAACTTCCGGGCCAACTATCTCATCGGCCCATTGATGAAGGCGTCGTTCAAACCTGATTTCACCCTGCCGAAAATCTATTACGAACAGGGCTTCCTGGCGAAGGCCGACACGATCGAGGATCTCGCCAAGCAGGCGGGCATCGATCCCTCCGGGCTGAAGCGTTCGGTCGATCTGATGAACACCGCGTCCAAGACCGGCAAGGACACCGAGTTCGGCCGCGGCGACAGCGCCTATGATCGCTATTACGGCGACCCCAGGGTGAAGCCCAACCCTTGCCTGGGGCCGATCGTGAAGCCACCTTTCTATGCCGTGCGCATGGAACTGGGCGACTTCGGAACACAAGGCGGTTTGGTGACCGATACCAACGGTCAAGTCCGCGACGAGGCGGGAACGCCGATCCCCGGCCTCTACGCCACCGGCAACTGCGCCGCTGCGATCCTGCCGACCTATCCAGGGCCGGGTTCGACCCTCGGGCCGGCGATGACCTTCGCCTATCGCGCTGCCCGGCACCTAACTGGAGCGAATGCGTAGGGATTAGCTGGTCCCCTCTACGAGAAGCTCGCCTATCGAACCAACTTGAAGAAACCGCCCGTTGCCACCGAAAGGCCACGCACGGATGCCCTGCAACACGCGCAAAATTGAACTCTCGTCGGTTCGCTGACCAATCCTGTAAAAATATTCGTTCAGCCTGCACTGAACAAAACGACTGGGCGCGAAGCGGCAATTGAGGGAGATCTTGATGCGTGTCGGGTCGTCCGGCGTGGCGTGGGTGATAATCGCGTCGGGAAGCTTGTTGGGTATCGTGGCGCTGGCCGGGTCGACGCAAACCTTTGCACCGATGGTCGATGAGTTGCTTTCAACCACAGGCACGGACTATCGGCATGCCCCGGTCGATTACGGTCCCGGACCCGGTCGAGGACGACCTAAGGCAGTTCGCCAGCGGGTGCAAAGTGCCCCAGCCGGCTCGGGGCTTCTTATCTCCGGTACGGTTGCCGACGTCTGGGTAGCCGATTCAGGTTCTTATTTTTTCAGGCCGAACTGCAAGCTCGGTTTACCGGATATCGCTTTGGGCCAGCAGGCGACGTGCCGCCCTTATGCTTTCGGATTGTCGGCTTTTCCGTTGTCTGTCTCAGGCCCCGGTTATAAAACCAGCGAAAATCTGACAATGAATCCCATGGTTGGGCTCAACTGCCCGATCTATCCCGCCCTTTCAATAACCGGAGTCGATGCGAACGGTGTAATCACCGGACTTGCAGTCTT
Source organism: Alphaproteobacteria bacterium (assembly GCA_965276835.1). GTDB lineage: Bacteria > Pseudomonadota > Alphaproteobacteria > BOG-932 > Roseiterribacteraceae > BOG-932. The sequence continues at coordinate 2,119,676 of OZ255631.1, read as the reverse complement.
AAACGCGGGCATGTGTCTAGCCTTCCCGGCTGCCGGGATTTACAGTTTTTCAGGCGGCTCGGGTGCCGGCTATTCCATGCCCGCCGGTAAGGGTGGCATTCGCTGGTCTATCGAATTTGCAAAGGTTTCAGGCGGCACTGGATATACGGCCGCGCCTCCTGTGACGTTTCGGACGGCAACGCCGTTCGAAACGGCGCTGGGAACAGCGACGATTACCACACACACTACGATTGCACCGACGGTCCCTGGCGGTGGACCGACCGCTGCGGTGCAGGGTGTCTTCGGCGCCCCTGTTTCATGGCCTATCAACGCCATCCACATGGCGCTTTTGCCCGACGGCCGAATACTCAACTACGGCAGCGACGAACACGGGCAGCAGACGGGCGCCCTTCTCTATGACATTTGGGATCCCGCTCTTGGAACAGGGATGGACGCCCATCTCGTTCTTCCAAACACCACATCGACCGACATCTTTTGCGGCAATTCTTCGGTGCAGTGGAACACTGGGAAAGTATTGATGACCGGCGGGGACCTCACCGTGAATGGGGTTCGCAACTACGCAAACAACAAGACAACTATCTTCAATCCCGCGACCGACACTGTCGTGAACGGTGTGGCGATGCATTATCCGCGTTGGTACCCCACAATCGTTCCGCTTCCCAGCGGCGATAAGCTGGTTTTGGGAGGGTGGATTACCAGAGAAAACGGGTCAGAACCCGTGCAGCCGGCGGCCACGCCGGAGGTTTATCATCCCGCAACCGGCTGGCGTAGCCTGACCGGCGTAAGCGTAACCGACTGGTATTATCCCCACGCCTTTGTTACCCCGGCGGGCATCGTTTTCCATGTAGACCCGTTGGGCACAATGTCCGGCATAACAACCGCCGGGGTCGGGAGTATTCAGCTCTATAACGGTGTTGCTCCCGCGGGCAACAGCTTCATTCCGACGGTTATGTTCGCGCCGGGGAAACTGCTTTCGGTCCGCTCGGCATCAGTGGTCGTAATCGACGTCAGCGGGCCGCAACCGATCGTCACGCCCACGGGTAATCTCGATCAACTCCGCGACGATGCGAGCGCGACGGTGCTGGCCGACGGGCAAGTACTCGTCAGCGGCGGTTCTACTGTGCACAACCAGCTGACCGGTGTCGCTTATTCGACAGAGATATGGAATCCCGCGACAGGAACCTGGACGACCGGGGCGAGCGCGACGAAGCCCCGCCTTTATCATTCGAATGCGCTGTTGTTGCCCGATGGATCCGTTTTGACAGCGGGGGGCGGCTCCCCCGGACCGGTGATCAATCTGAACGCTGAAATCTATTATCCAGGATATTTTTATAAGAGCGATGGGTCCGGACGACCGGCCGAACGGCCGGTGATTATGAATATGCCGGTTCAGGGTGGCGTCCGCCCGGGGGCGAAACTGGGAATGACTATGGGCGACGCTACCCCGATCGGTCGCGTAACGTTGGTGCGGGCCGGTGCTGCAACGCATGCCAACAACGCCGAGCAACGATTCCTCGATGCGACGCCTTCGCTGGTACAAAACGGTCAGCAGATTTCGGTTACTCTGCCGTCAAATCCGAATGTGTTATTGCCGGGCTATTATCTCATATTTGTTTTTAACCAAGGTGGTGTACCGTCGATTGCCCGTCAGGTCCTTGTCGTGCGCTAGCCCCCTGATATTGTGCCGTTGCGCGTGAAGCCCATTGCGTTCCGGTCTTCGTCGGCGCCGTGTCGTCAAAACGTCCAACTCATCCTTCCCGTAAAATTCAAGGGGATTTTCCCCGTGTCGTTTTCACGTTAAGACACTTGGTCGCTTCAGCGACACAGGGTCGGGACCAAGGGGATAGAATGGCGAGCGCGAATGTGTGGGATGTCGAGGTCGATATCCTGATCGTCGGTTCCGGCGCGGCTGCGATGACCGCGGCTGTCGTTGCCCAGAAGAACCACGCCGAAGCGCTGGTCATCGAGAAGAGTGAGCTATATGGCGGTTCATCCGCGACCTCAGGCGGCGTGGTGTGGATACCCGCAACGCGCCAAGCGAAAGAGGCCGGCAGCGATGACACGCCCCAGGACGGGTTTAACTATATCCGCGCGCTGACCGCCCCTGACGTCACCGACGAGCTGATCTGGTCGTTCGTCAATAACGGCCCGAAGATGCTGGAATGGATGGAGCAGAACAGCGAGGTCAAATATGCGACCACGCATTATTGCGATTACCACCCCAACCTGCCGGGCGGTAAAACCGCCTATCGCTCGCACGATGCGATGCCGATCCACGCCAAGGCGCTGGGCGACGATTTCCTGAAGCAGCGGGCGCAGCATCCGGCGGCGCAATTCTTCGGCAAGATCAACTGGACGGTCGACGAAACTACGCCGCTGCTGTTTCGCCTGCCCGGCTGGAAGAAGATCGTGGCCAGGCTGTTTCTGCGATATTACCTGGACCTGCCGTGGCGTTTCCGTTCGGCCCGCGACCGGTTCCTGACACTGGGCAGCGCGCTTGCCGCGCGGCTGAAGCTGTCGATGGACAAGGTCGGCGCCAAGTTGTGGCTGAAAACCAAATTCCTGGAACTGGTGGTCGAGGACGGGCGGGTCGTCGGCGCAGTGGTCGAACGCGAGGGCAAGCGGATGCGCATCGGCGCCCGCCAGGGCGTGCTGCTGGCCGCCGGCGGATTCGAGCGCAGTCCGGAGATGCGGTCGAAATATCTGCCGGTCCCGACGATCTATACCGGCGCGCAGCCACCCAATACCGGCGACGCCATTCGCGGCGCGATGGCGCTTGGCGCGAAGACCGCGCGCATGGATTCAGCCTGGTGGGGTGTCTCGCTCGCCATTCCGGGTGAGGACAAGACGCGGTTGATGACATTCGAACGTGCGCTGCCGGGCTGCATCGTCGTCAATCAAGCGGGCAAGCGTTACTTCAACGAGGCCGCGTCCTATCACATCGCCGGTCACGCGATGATCGACAACAACAAGAGCGGGGCCGGCACCGTGCCATCCTACATCCTGTTCGATTCTCAATATCGCCACGATTATCCAATGGGACCGGTGCTGCCGCTGCTGCCCGACTGGATGCTGTCGTCGGCGATCAAGAGCGTGTTGATCAAGGGCAATAGCTGGGAAGACGTTGCCAAGCAGGCCGGCCTGCCCTGGGCGACCCTGAAAGAGACGATCGAGAATTTCAACAAGCATGCGCGTGAGGGTAAAGACCCAGAATTCCTGCGCGGCGACGACCCTTATGATTGCTATTACGGCGACCCGAAGGTGAAGCCCAACCCAACATTGCGCGCGCTCGACAAGGGCCCGTTCTATGCCTTCCCGTGCTACCCGGGCGACATCGGCACCAATGGCGGGCTGGTGATCAACGAGAATGGCCAAGTGCTGGGCCAAGACGACAAGCCGATTCCGGGCCTGTATGCAGCCGGGAACACGACCGCCAGCGTCATGGGCTATTCCTATCCCGCAGCCGGCGCGACGTTGGGGCCGGCGATGACGTTCGGCTATCTGGCGGCGCGTCACATGGTCGGTGCGAACGACTAACTGGTTTGCCTAGCAATGCGCTGCCCTACAGTTCTCTTCGCGATTGCCGCCCTGTTGTCGCAGGTGGCGTACGGTGACGATCTTCGTTCGCCGCCCTTCAATGCAGCCGCGGCCGAGGCTGCGGTTCGATATGAACTCGATGCCGTCAAGCAACGGCTGAAAGACCAGCCGTTGCTTTGTCTCGCCGCTGGCGACGGCAGTTTCCTGGTGTCCTCGGTCGAGCCGCCGGTCGAACTTGTCTCAAAATTGGCGGACGTGCGGCCGGCGATCAAACCGCTTGGGCAATGCCCGATGCCACGACATGGCGTGCCCGTCGATCCCGCGACCGGCAAGAGCGGCACCTTAGTCACGGTCTGGTCGACCAAATGCCGTGACGGCAACCATTGCGAAGTCGAAATCTCCATCGGACCATACGGTTATGGCGATCTCGACGCGGTGGTTAAAGCGGCAGACAGATGGTCGGTCGACACCGCCGCCTCAACCTATATCGATAGGCCTCCACCGGAACCTTGTGTGGATCGCCCCGGTTCGGAATTGCAAGGAGACATCCATGCAAAACCGTGCCGACCATAGCCAGGACCGACCGAAGCTTCCCCCGCCGAACGGGGATTTCTACGGCTTTCGATCTCTGCTGTCCGATGATGAACAGGCGATCCTGAAGCGGGTTCGCGACTTCGCCGAGCGCGAGGTCGCGCCGATCATCGACAAGCACTGGATCGACGCCACATTTCCCTTCGATGTCGTGCCGAAAATGCGTGATCTCGATATTGCCGGGGTCGGCTATAAGGGCTTCGGCTGCGCCGGCGGCAGTACGTTGCTGTCTGGTTTCATCGCCCTGGAATTGGCGCGGGTCGATGCGTCGATGGCGACGTTCTTCGGCGTGCATAGCGGGTTGGCGATGGGCTCGATCTATCTGTGCGGATCGGATGAGCAGAAGGAATACTGGCTGCCCCAGATGGCGCGGTTCGAGAAAATCGGCGCGTTCGGGCTGACCGAACCGTTGGTCGGTTCCGGCACGGCCGAGGGCCTGATGACCACCGCCCGGCGTGACGGCGACACCTGGATATTGAATGGTCAGAAGAAGTGGATCGGCAACGCCACTTTCAGCGACCTCACCATAATTTGGGCGCGCGACATCGACGACAACCAGGTCAAAGGTTACATCGTCGAGAACAAGCGGGCGGGATTCTTCGCCGAGAAGATCGAAAACAAGATGGCGCTGCGGGTCACGCAGAACGCGCTCATCACTCTGAAAGATTGTCGGGTGCCGGAGGCGAACCGCCTGCAGCGCGACCGCTCGTTCCGCGATACGGCCAAGGTGCTGCGCGCCACCCGCGCCGGCGTCGCTTGGGAGGCGGTCGGTTGCTCCATCGGTGCCTATGAGGCGGCGCTAGCCTATGCGCAGGAGCGGCAGCAGTTCGGCAAGCCGATCGCCAGCTTTCAGCTGGTGCAGGACCTGCTGGTCAAGATGCTGGGCAACATCACCGCGTCGCTGGCGATGGTCTTCCGCCTATCGCAGATCCAGGATACGGACGGTATCGGTGACGAACACGCCTCGCTGGCCAAGGCATTCTGCACCGTCCGCATGCGGGAAACGGTTGGGATGGCGCGCGAGCTTCTGGGCGGTAACGGCATTCTGTTGGAGCACAAAGTTGCGCGCTTTGTAGCCGACGCCGAGGCGATCTATTCGTACGAGGGCACGCGCGAAATCAACACGCTGATCGTCGGCCGTGCGATCACGGGGTTCAGCGCCTTCGTGTAACCCGGCCTCGATTCCTGTAAGTTGCCGGCATCGCAACCACAGGATTCGGGATCATGGCGGTGAACACGAAGGCCAAACGCGCGGCATTCCGCGCCCTGCACGAAAGCGGTTGTTTCGTTCTTCCCAATCCATGGGATGCCGGCAGCGCGGTGAGACTCGCCCGCATGGGCTTCAAGGCGCTCGCCTCGACCAGCGCTGGTTTCGCCTGGACGCTGGGCCGCGACGACGGCGAGATGACGCGGGACGAACTGCTCGCCCATCTGCGTGTGCTGAACGAAGCCACGGACTTGCCGATCAATGCGGATTACGAGGCGGGCTTCGCCGACGCGCCGGACGAGGTGGCGGCCAATGTCGCCTTGGCCGTTAACGCCGGTGTTGCGGGCTTGTCGATCGAGGATCGGACCGGAAGAGAACTTTATCCGCTGGACCTGGCGGTCGCCCGCATCCGCGCATCCAAGGCTGCCATTGTGCGGTCCGGCGAAGACGTCATGCTGGTCGGCCGCAGCGAGGGTTTCCTGATCGGGAACAAAGATTTGTCGGCCAGCATCGCGCGACTCGTGGCCTACGCTGAGGCAGGCGCCGATTGTCTCTATGCGCCGGGGGTGACCGACCCCGAGGCGATCAAGGCGATTGTGGCCGCCGTTGCGCCCAAACCGGTCAATGTCTTGCTGATGAATCCAAACATGCGGGTCGCCGACCTTGCGGGGCTTGGTGTCCGACGAGTCAGCACGGGTGGTGGGCTGGCCCACGCGGCCTGGGCGGGCTTCGAGGCGGCGGCGCATGTGCTGCTGGAAGATGGCACGGCGCCCGATCGTCGATGAACCGTCTTGCTCTTGTTGCGGCTGCAATCGTCATAGCGGGGCAGGCCCCCGCTGCGCCGAAGCCGCAAAACGAATGGAGTGTGATCGCGAAGCCGACGGATGGTCCGAGTCTGGCAATCGGCAGCACGTCCCGTGGCTGTCTGGCAGGCGCACACCAGCTTCCGATCGACGGCACCGGCTACGAGGTCATCCGCCTTAGCCGCCATCGCTTCTTCGGCCATGCCGACACGGTCGATTTCCTCGAGGGGCTGGGCCGGCGCGCGCATGCTGCCGGCCTGCCGCTGTTCTATGTCGGCGATATGGCGCAGCCGCGCGGCGGCCCGCTGCCTTTTGGCCATGCCAGCCACCAGACCGGCTTGGATGTCGATATCTGGTTCACCGCCGACACCCACCCGGCGCTATCGGCCGACGATCGAGAAGAACCCGATCTGCCGTCAATGATATTGCCTGGTGGCCGGGGAGTGGATACCAAACGGTTCGGCCCAAAGCAGGTGGCCTTGCTGAAATTGGCCGTGGCCGATCCGCGGGTGGACCGGATATTCGTTAATCCGTCGATCAAGTTGGCGCTGTGCCGCGGTTTCGGTGGTGCGGCCAAGGACGGCCATGACTGGCTGCACACGCTTCGCCCGTGGTTCGGCCATGACGACCATTTCCATGTACGGTTGCGCTGCCCCGTCGGCTCGGCTTTCTGCGAAACCCAAACGCCTATACCGGACGGCGATGGGTGCGATGCCGCACTCGAGGACTGGGCGCTTCACCAGACGCCGCCCAAGGCGCCGAATAAGCCTGTCGCGCCGCGCGTTTTTCCGGCAGCCTGTCAGCAAATCCAAACCGAATAAGAGGGAAGCTTCATGTCAAGCACAGTCAGTTGCAAAGTCCTGGTGAACTTGCCGCGCGAAAAGGTGTGGGAGGGATTGCGTGACCTGTCCCGCGCCCCGTTTTATGTCCCGAACCTGACTGGTACCGAATTCACCACGGCTGAACATACCGGCGTCGGCACCAGCCGGCGGGTATTCCAGGCGAAAGGCAAGCCGCTCGACGAAACCGTGGAGAGCTGGGACGAGGGCTATGGTTTTTTGTTGAAACTGCATGACGGCGAGAAGTCGCCCGCCCCGTTCAAGAAGGCCTGGTTCGACTACCGTATCGCCGACGCGCCGGAGGGCAAAACCTATTTCGTGCCGTCGCTGATCTATGACATGCCGTGGGGACCGCTGGGTACGATCCTGAACCTGGTCATGGTCGGCCCGTTCGCGCGTAAGAGCACGCAGCAGGTGGCGGACAACTTCAAGCTTTATTACGAGACCGGCGAAATCACCAACCCGGCTTACAAGCCCTAATTCGTGCTCTCCACCGCACTACTGTCCAGCCCGAGGCTGCCGGCGGTGTTGGCGATGGCGGACAAGCAGGTTTCGGCGCGGTCGGGTGGGATGGAGACGGCGAAACGGGTCACATAACGTCCGTCGTCGACGTCCGGCAACTTCTGTGCGTCCATACGCACGATGTTGGCGTCGAATTGCGCGAAGATTTCAGACAAGCGGGCGATCAGGCCCAGCTGGTCGCCGCCGCCGACTTCGATCCGGTGCGTGACGCGAACCTGCGGGCCGGGCAGGGGGTCGAAGGTGAAGGGCGAAACCTTGATGTCCGCGCCGGACAATTCGGGCAGCCGAGTTAGGTTGGTTTCGATGTCGGCGACGCTTAGCCCCTCGGGCAATTCGCAGACCGAGCTGAACTCCGCGCCGGTGCCATAGACCGCGAATGTCGTGTCGCGCAGGTTGACGCCCGCCGAAAACAAACAGTCGGCCACGGACGAAACCAAGCCCACCCGGTCGAGGGACAAGATCGAAATCAATGCGACGGTGCTCATCGTTCCTCCACGGCATGCCGGCCGGTCATTCTTCGCTCGGGCGGACATTAACGGCTGTCAGCCCTGTTCGTCCAAATCATACATGGTTACAAACGCCAACATAATAACGAAGCAGGGACTTGGATAATGCCGGTTGGGCAGGGGACGCACGAGGTCGACGTTCTGGTCGTGGGATCGGGCGCGGGCGCGATGACCGCCGCGCTGGCAGCCGCGCAAGCGGGGCTGGACGCACTGATCATCGAAAAAGCTGCCGTCTATGGCGGCACGTCCGCCACATCGGGCGGCGGGTTATGGATCACCTGCAATCACCTGATGCCCGGCGTTGGGATCGAGGACAATCCGGACGATGCAGCCGCCTATCTGACTGCATTGACGGGTAACGATGTTCCGGCCGCGAACGTCGCCTCGTTCGCGAAAAACGGTGCGCGGATGCTGCGCTGGATCATGGAGACCAGCCACGCGCAGTTCATCTCGATGGCGGAATATGCCGATTATTATCAGCATATCCCCGGCGCGCGGCCCGGCGGCCGCTCGATCGACCCGTTGCCCTACGATGCGCGGGAATTGGGCGACGACTTCCTGAACATGCAGATCCAGCACCGCCAGGTCCGCGTGCTTGGCTTGATGGGCTACAGCAATATTGAAGGCGCCGTTTTGCTCAGCAAAGCGCCCGGCTGGTTCAAGCTGATCCTGAAACTCAGCTGGCAGTATTTCTCGGATGTGTCCTGGCGCCTGCGGTCGCGCCGGTCGCGCCGGTTGACCATGGGCAACGCGCTGATCGGCCGCCTGCGCAAGAGTCTGCTGGACCTGAATGTGCCGATCTGGCTCAGCTGCCCGGCAAGGGAATTGCTGATCGAAGACGGCGCGGTCGTCGGGATCAAGGCGCAGCACGACGGCAAGGACGTCACGATCCGTGCCCGCAAAGGGGTCATCTTGGCCTCGGGCGGCTTCGAACACAGCCAGGCCCTGCGTGAGAAGTACCTGCCGAACCCGACCAGCACGCGCTGGTCCGCCGCCAGCCCGACCAATACCGGCGACATGCTGGTGGCGGCGCAAAAAGTCGGCGCGGCAACTGCCTTGCTGGACGAGGCATGGTGGGGGCCGACGATCCGCATCAACGAGGAAGACCGCGCCCGGGCGCTGTTCACCGAGCGGTCGATGCCGGGCGCGATCGTCGTGAACAAGCAAGGCAAACGCTTTTTTAACGAATCCGTTGCCTACACCACCGCAGTTCAGGCGATGTATCAGTCGGGGAATCTGCCCTCGATCCTGGTTTTCGATGACCGCTACAAGCGCAACTATCCGTTTGGCCCGCTACTGCCGGCGGAGATGCACCTGAATTGGCTGCAGCCCCGCCATATCCGCAAGAACCTGCTGAAATCGGCCACCACGGTCGAGAATCTGGCGACGCAGCTGGGTGTCGATCCCGCCGGATTGTCGGAAACGGTCACCCGGTTCAACGGTTTTGCCGCCACCGGCAAGGATGAGGATTTCAATCGGGGCGAAAACGCCTACGACCTGATCTATGGCGACATCCGCATCAAGCCGAACCCGTGCTTGGCACCGCTGTCCGAGCCGCCTTTCTATGGCGTCGAAATCTATCCGGGCGATATCGGCACGAAGGGCGGTTTGCTGACCAACGAAAACGCCCAGGTCGTGGATACGGACGGACGGCCCATTCCCGGCCTTTACGCCATCGGGAATTGCTCGGCATCGGTCACCGGCCGGTATTATCCAGGGGCAGGGGCAACATTGGGGCCGGCGATGACATTCGGCTTTCTGGCGGCGGAGCATATCGCCGGCAAACCGCTCACCTGACGGCAGATACAAAAAGAGCGCCGGTTTTTGGCCGGCGCTCTTGAAGTTTGCTATCTAACCGATCGTTACGAAGTCGGACCGCCCGAATAGACGATCTGAACGCGCCGGTTCTGCGGCTCACGGACCCCATCGCCGGTCGGGACCAGCAGGTCGCGCTTACCCTTGGCAACGATCTCGATCTCAGACGACGCGATGCCGTCCTTCTCGAGCTGCGCGGCAACCGATTCCGCACGGCGGCGGGACAGACGCATGTTGTAGGCGTCCGAACCCACCGTGTCCGTGTGACCGGTAACGGTCAGTTGGGTAACCTTCGCCGGACCTGCATTCTTCGCCGCCGTATCGACGATCTCGGTGGCCTGCGGGGTCAGGTCAGACTTGTTGAAGTCGAAGAACACGAGATAGCTGCGCGGCGCAGGCGCCGGAGCTGTTACCGCAGGCGGAACGTAAGCCGCCGGGGCGGCTTCCGGTTCAGACGGACCGCCGAAATCGTAGCGCAGCGTGACGCCCCACATCCGCGGCACCGCCGGGGCGTAGCCAATCAGGCCGATGACCTGATAGGCGGCCAACGAACCCGAAGCGACGGTATTCTGCAGCAGGTTGGTGACGAACACTCGTCCGCTGACGCCCTCGCTGCCCCAGATGTTTTTCCAGTCGAGGCTCATATCCAGATTGTCATAGGCCGAATCGACGTTGTACTGGGTCAGCGGCGAGATCGCGCCGTTCACGCGCGGGCCGGTATAGGAATAGTTCGCCTGTAGCGTCATGTCGCCATAGTCCGCCGGGATCGGCAGCTTGTAGCTGCCATACAGGTTGAACTTCCATTTCGGGGTATAGGCGAACTCGATGCCGCCCAACGTGGTCAGGCCGTTACCGGCAGCGTTCGGACCCTGGAAGGCGTCATACGCGCCGCGGTTATATTCGAAGCCCGAGCCGATCTCGACACCGTCGATCGGAACGACGGTAACTTCGCCGTCATAGCCGTAAATCTTACCGTCGCCGACATTCAGGAACGGGATGCCAAGTTGCTTGGGCGAATTAGGATTTTGTTGCGCGTAGGCTCCGGTGACCTGCACCTGGATATTGTCATAGAAACCGTAATAGCCGCTGAAATTGACGCGGGCCTTCATGTCTCCGATGGTGAAGTCGGACTTAACGCCGGCTTCGACGTTATCCAGGTGTTCGGGCCCGTAAAGCTGGAAGATCCCGGTAATGCCGGTGTTATTGAAGCCGCCGGTCTTATAGCCTTTGCTGTTCGTGACGTAGAACATGGTGGTCGGCGTGTACTGATAGTCTAGGCTCAGCGTGTAGCTGGGTGAATGATAGTTCGCTTCCTGAGAAGTTGCGTTTGTGCTTTTCACCAATCTGCCGGTGCCGTCGTAAGCGCGGGTCGATTCATAAAACTTGTCCCAGCTGTAGCGGTAGCCGCCAGTGAAACTGAGCCCTTCGACATAATCGTCCAGCTTATACGTGCCTTGGGCATAGATCGCGTTGGTGCGCGAATCGGTCGTTCCGCTGGTGCCGGTGACCGAGTTGAAGGAATTTGTATAAACGACGGGATAAGGACCGCGCGAGTCCAGCATCTGGTTGAAGGTGCCGACCGTGAAGCTCAGCTTGTCATCCAGGGCGCTGCCCTGCAATTGCAGTTCTTCGTTATACTGGGCGTTCGGACCGGGCCGCTGACTGGCCAGCGGCGTCGGGCCGTTCAGGACAGGCAGCGGCAGGCCGTCGATATCGACGTGGGCCGTGTTGTAGGCAAGATTGCTGGTTTCTTCATAGCCAAGGATGTTCTTGATCTTCAGATCGTCATTGATGTTGTAGGTTGCGATGTCGACGATATCCAATTGCTCGGTGCGCTCGCCGTTAGCCCGGTCCGAGCCCGTGATCGAATACAGCCCGAGACGCCGTTGTTGCGCGATCAGCGAAGCGATCGGCGGTCCTTTCGGATCGACTATGTGCAGGAGATTCGCGATCGACAGCGGAAAGGCGAGCGGTGCGTTCGGATTGATCGCAAACGGAACGTATGCTCCGCCATTGTCCTGCGAATGCAGGAAGTTGACCATCAGCTCATTTTCGAAATCGTCGGTAGGACGAAAGTCGACCGTGCCGCGCGCGACCCAGTAATGCTGGTCGTATTCGTCGGTGTTGGTATTGAGGACGTGAAGAAATCCATCCTGGTCATGTAGTTGTGCGCCGACGCGGACGGTCAACTTGTCGCTGATCGGCAGGTTAACCACGCCTTCAAACGTGTGGCGGTTATAGTCGCCCAAAGTCGTCTGGATATAGCCTTCGAAATTGTTCGTCGGCTTTTTGGGGCTGTAGATAATGGCGCCGGCATCATTACTGAGGCCGAATAGCGTGCCCTGGGGACCTTTGACGACCTGGACCGATTCCACGTCGAAAAACAGCGACGGGCTGCTGAGATAGCTGGTCGGAATCTCGTCGAAATAGGCGACGATACCGGTCGCGCCGCGCAGCCAGGTCGACGAATTAGTGACCAAGTTGTTTGCGGAGACTGAGACATTCAGGCCGGGGATGTCGCGGGCGAGGTCGCTGACGGTGCGGATGTCCTGCTTTGCGATCAGTGCGGATGAGACATTGGTCAGCGCGATCGGAACCGTCTGCGCTTTTTCTTCCTTGCGGCGCGCCGTGACGATGACTTCCTCAAGTCCGCTGCCGCTGGCCGGGTTGGCCGCGCTGGCTTGAACCGGCTGCTGGGCGGCCGCCGGCTGGGTCGCCGCAATCGCGAAGACGCTGGCGGTGACGGCAAGAACAGATAAATGGCGCGCGAGCATAAAATTCCTCCCCTAGAGATTCGTGCGAACGGCGACTTCGTCGAACGCTGACAGACGGGCACCCAAAATTCCGGGTACCAAAATTTGTTCAGGATACCGCCTTGCTTCACATTTTAATGAAACTGTGGCGGTTCGTTGCCTATCTATTGAGTTGTACTTAATCCGTCAACGGCAATTATGTCCGAGCGGGAAAAATCCTGGAATCTAGGGGGGAGACCACAGATAATATTGATTTATTTTGTGAACTATCGTTCACAAAAACCTTGGAGAAACCGTGAGAAACAATCGCAAATCGACCAAATCTGCCCGGATGGCAGTTCAACTCAAATTGTATTGTTGATACTGATGGTCGCAATTCGTCATGGCAGGTTTGCCGACCGGAAAGAAATCCCGGCGGCGCTGCGAATTCTGTGTATTCTTGCGTCAAAATCGATATATGAATCACCGTTCACTTAAGAACGATCGGGATCCGGGGGAAGTCATGCATTATCGGAAAGCGCTTCTTGCAGGCGTGGCGCTGGCGTCTTTGTCTACTGTTCAGGCGATTCCCGGCACTGCGGGGGCCAAGCCCGAACCGTTCGAGTCTGCTTCGAAGAACTGGCCGTTTCATGGCGGTTCGACCGGCAATACGCGTTATTCGACGCTCGACCAGGTCAACACCGATAACGTCAAGACGCTCGGCGCCGCCTGGAATTTCGATCTGAAGGACGAGACGTCCAAAGGTCCGCCGGTGGTCGCCGACGGCATGATGTTCGTTGCCGCGGCCGGCGGGCATGTGACTGCGCTGGACGCGAAGACCGGCGCGGTGAAGTGGAGTTACCTGCCGAAAGGGCCGGGGCTGGATGCGCGCAATCGCGGTTTAGCGGTCGGCGGCGGCAAGGTCTATTTCGGTCTGACCGACGGCAGCGTTTCGGCGATCGACGAAAAGACGGGCGAATTCGCCTGGACGACCTATATCGGCGACGGCCCGGCGCGTTTCGGCATGTTCGTCTCGGCGGCGCCGACCTATGCCGACGGCAAGGTGATGGCCGGTTTGGCGAGCGGCGACGCCGGGATCAAGGGGCGGTTCGTGGCGTTGGACGCCAAGACGGGCAAGTTACTGTGGCAATTCAACACGATTCCGTTGCCGGGTGAAGCGGGGCATGACACGTGGCCCCAGGACAGCGATGCCTGGAAGAACGGCGGCGCCGGGGTATGGATGAACCCATCAGTCGATCCGGCGCTGGGACTCGTCTATTTCGGCACTAGCAACGCGTCGCCCCAGTATGGTGGCGAAGTCCGGGCCGGCGACAATCTCTATACGGTTACGGCAGTCGCGCTCGATATCAAGACCGGGAAGGAAAAATGGCACTTCCAGGCACTGCATCACGACATCTGGGAAGGCGATCTCGGCACGCCGCTGGTACTCTATGACCAGGTATTCGACGGCAAGCCGCGCAAGGCGATCGGCGTTCTTCGTACAGACGGCTATCTGTTCGTCCTCGACCGCGCCACCGGTAAGCCGATCATTCCCGTGGAAGAACGTCCGGTGCCGCAGAACGCGCGGCTGAAAACGGCGCCGACGCAGCCTTATCCGGTTGGGGTCGACAAGGTCGGCCCCAATTGTGTCGAAACCGATCTGATCCCAGCTGGCTTCAAGGCTGGCTGCTATTGGGAACCGGTCGACTACGATCAGCCCAATATGGTCTATCCGACTTCGACGCGGTTCGCGCCCATGTCGTACAGTCCGCGCACGAACCTGATCTATATCAGCGGCATGTCCGGCGGGCATTGGATCCGGCGCGGAGAAGATCCGTATTTCTTCACACTCCCCAGCGTGCCCGGCATGAAGAGCTATGGCATTCTGGCGGCGCTCGACAGCCGAACCGGCAAGATCGCGTGGCAAAAGAAGACGCCCTATCCGATCGCGTTCGGTAGCGGCACGACGGCCACCGCCGGCGATCTGCTGTTCCACGGCGAACCGGATGGGGAATTCCAGGCATACGACGCCAGGACCGGCGACAAATTATGGGAATTCCAGACGGGAGCGGAGGCGACTGCCCCGGCAATCGCCTATCAGATCGACGGCAAGGAATATGTGGCGATCGCGGCCACCAATCACGTCTGGAGCTTTGCCCTGGGTGGAACCGTCGCCGCGCTGCCGGCGCCGCCTAAACCCGAAGCCGAAAGTGCCTTTGCCGGCCGTATCGTCTCGACCGACCACGTTGCGATGTCCGCAACGATCGAAAGCATCGGCGTCATCAAGGCGGCGAAATTCACCGACGAGTATGTTTTCCAGCCCCTGCGCATCAAGGTGAAGGCCGGCGGCAGCGTAACCTGGACCAATGACGGGAAGATGCCGCACGACGCCACCGCCCAGGACGGTTCCTGGTCGACGGGCGAAGTCGCACCCGGCAAGTCCGCGACGGTAAAGTTCGATAAGCCCGGAACCTACACGTATGTTTGCAAGGACCATCCCTGGAGTTACGGGCAGCTGATCGTCGAATGACGACAGCTTAGGCGTTCAGAGTCGCTACCCAGATGCTGGTCAGGGTGGCAAGCAAATCGCCGCGATCTGTCTTCCAGCCGCCATAGTGAAAGGCGTCCATGCAGCGTTCCAGCTGGAAGATCAGCAGGGCCGCGCGCCGGCGGGCTTCCTCAGGCGAGAATCGTTTCCAGAGCGGATTGTCGCTGATCAGTATATCGACGCGGTGTTCCATCTGGGCCAGGAAATCGGTCCGCAATTCCGACGGCATCTCCTGCAGTACGATATAGGTCGTGTCGGCATTCCGATCCCATGCGTCGAACAGGGTTTCCATCCATCCGCCGATCGTCTGCGGCGTCCATTTCTCCAGCGACGAGAACTGCTTGTAGACGGTGAAAGCGGTCTCCCACATGCTGCGGGCGAATTCGCGGATGACGTCCTGCTTGTCGACAAAGTGGGCATAGAAAGTGGCGCGAGAGGTTCCCGCCGCCTTCGCGATATCGTCGATCGACGTACCGCGCGTGCCGTTTTGGACGAAAAGTTCGCGCGCGGCATCGACCAGCCGCTGGCGTGTAAAATCACGTTGTTGCCGCCGAAGCGGTATGGGTTTGGCTTGCGTCATCGATTCTGCGGGTTGTTCGCCAAAGCCGGTATCATAAACGATTGAACGAAGCGTCCAAGCCTGCGCCTGATTTTTCGATCTGCGTTCATTCTACAGCGTCGCCCCGTTTCTAAACAGGCGTAAAATGACTCGACATTTGTAAAGCATATCTCCATATTACGCTTCAATAAGATGTTTCTGACTTTTGTCGTTTGTGGGATGGTCGGCATGAGTAGTTTTTGTTGACCACAGGAGTTGTTTCGATGCGTTCCGGCAATCTCTCGCGACGTCAGGTTATCGAGTGCGGTCTTATCGTTGCGCCGGCACTGGCGCTATTTCCCACGATTGCGCGTGCGGCTGACGCTTGCGCCGATCCGACGGACAGTCTGCGCGCCTCGCTCCATTACACTGAGGCGGGCCCCGAAAAAGACAAGACATGCTCGGCCTGCGGGTTGTTTACGCCGGATGGCGACAAGACTTGCGGAACCTGCATGATTTTCAACGGCCCGGCGAATGTGAAGGGTCATTGCGATTCCTGGTCGCCCAAGGGTTGATGGAATTGCAGGTTTAGTAGAATAGTGGAATGATATTCCCAAATGGGACGGGGAGGTCGGTAATGACTCGGTTTGGTTTATATGTGCGGCCACTGGCCTTAACGGCCGGTTTGGCTGTCGCCGCGTTTGCGGCCGGGCAGGCTTCTGCCAGCGAAACGCGCGGCTATGTCGTCTCGTGGTTCGGTGTCTCGACCTATTACGGCGGCGACAGCGATTGCCCGGACGGCCTCAATCCGATGTCGACCGAATTCTATAAGCGCGAGCTGCTGCGCCTGGGTTATCCCGAGGCCGATGCAGTGAAGCTGCTGAAGGATTTCCCTGGCAATCCGGGAAGGCCCGACGGCGAATATATCAAGATCATGTCCACGCGCGGCGACAAGAAGACCAACGTCTACGCTCATCCCGAATCGGCGGCCGATCCGGGCTTGAAGGAGGTCAAAGGCAAATACGCCTACGGCTTCAATCTCGATGGCAAGACCGACTCGCCCATTTCCTTCACCGATCCCGACACCGGCGAGAAGGGGATTAAGAACCAGTATTATCGGTCGCTTGGCTGCATTCGCAGCTTCCGCGCACCCCCGCCGGCCCATCCGACTTTGGCCCAGGCGCAATGGGACGTTCTGCGCGACGAGATGCCAGCTTGGTTGATTGAGATCAGCGGCATCACCGACCCGATGAATTCCGATAACGTGACGGTCACCATTTCCCGCGCCGTCGATCACGTTTCACGCGACAGCGACAACAATATTCGTGCGGATATGTCGTTCAAAGTCGATCCGGACCCGCGGTCGCACAATGTTCTGCATGGCCGCATCAAGGACGGCGTGTTGACGACGGACCCATCCGAGATCCGGATTGTGGCCGATCCGTTCCTGATCCCTGAGTTTCACTGGAAACAAGCCCGGCTGAAACTGAAGATGGGCGCCGACGGATCGTTGAAGGGGCTCATTGGCGGGTATCATGACTGGTACGCGCTGTATTGGAGCTATGCCGAGTCAGGCTGGGTGGAAGAACACAGCGCCTCGGTCGATATGCCGGCCCTGTATTATTCGCTGAAGCGCAACGCCGATGCCTATCCCGATCCCAAGACCGGCGAGAACACCGCGATTTCGACAGCCTATGAGGTCGAGGCCGTGCCGGCTTTTGTCATCCACACCGATGACAAGAACGACAAGAAGATTTCCGACGCTGGCGGCGCAAAGACGGCAGCCAAACTTGCTGCCAATGTCGACCGGTAATTGAGGATAGAATGCTAATCTCCACTTTCTCGGCGCGTCGCACATTTGGCGTGCTCGGCATGGTCACGGCGCTCGCACTCGTTGGGTGCGGCCAGAAAGACGACGCGCCGGCGACCAAAGGCGGCCCCATCTCGCTGCGCCGCCTGACCGAACCGGAATATCGGCAGATCATCGCCGATGTCTTTGGCACGACCATCAAGGTGCCTGGCCGATTCGAACCGGATGTGCGTGACAGCGGTCTGATCGCCGTGGGGACGTCGCGTGAAAGCGTCGCCGGAACCGGGCTTGAGGAATATGACCTGACCGCGCGCGGCATCGCCGCCCAGGTTGTTGACGATGCGCATCGTGCGACCCTTATCCCCTGCACGCCGGCCAAGCCAACCGAGCGGGACGATAAGTGCGCGACGCAATTTCTTGCCAGCACCGGGCGGCTTCTGTTCAGGCGGCCGCTGACGAGCCAGGAGTTGCAGACCAACGTCAAGGACGCCGGCGACGCCGCTGTGAAGCTCAACAGCTTTTACGGCGGGCTGGAACTCAGCGTGGCCGCCATGCTGGTTTCGCCGCAGTTCCTCTTCCGTCAGGAAGTGTCCGAGCCCGATCCCGAGAATCCGGGCCAGCGCCGCCTCGACCCCTATTCGACGGCGTCACGGCTCAGCTTCTTCCTGTGGGATTCGACCCCCGATACGGAATTGCTTGACGCGGCTGCGAAGGGCGAGCTGAACACCGACAAGGGCATCGCCCGTCAGGTCGATCGCATGGTTAAATCGCCGCGTCTGGCCTCAGGCGTGCGTGCTTATTTCTCGGATATGCTGGGATTCGACGGGTTCGCCGCCTTGGCGAAGGATCCGGCGATCTATCCGAAATACAGTTCGCAGGTCGCGGCCGACGCCAAGGAGCAGACCTTGCGGACGCTGACCGACCTGCTGGTCACCAATAATGGCGACTATCGTGACATCTTCACGACACGCAAAACTTTCCTGACGCGTTTGCTCGGCTCAGTCTACCAGGTGCCGGTCGATGCCTCGACCGGATGGGAGCCGCATGAGTACGCCGAAGGCGACCCGCGTGCGGGTATCCTGATGGAAATCAGCTTCGTGGCGCTGCACTCGCATCCGGGCCGGTCATCGCCGACCATTCGCGGGAAGGCGCTGCGCGAGGTCTTCCTGTGCCAAAAGGTTCCAGATCCGCCGGGCAATGTGAATTTCGCGTTGGTGCAGGACACCAAGAATCCCGCTTTCCATACCGCACGTGCCCGTCTCGAAGCGCACCGGACGCAGGCGACCTGTCAGGGCTGCCATAAGATTATGGACCCGGCCGGGTTGGCGATGGAAAACTTCGATTCCGCGGGCGGTTTCCGCTCGACCGAGAATGGATCGCCGATCGACACTTCGGGTGATCTCGATGGCGCGAAGTTCAATGATGCGATCGGCTTCATCAAGGCCGTGCACAACAATCCGTCAGTCCCGAGTTGCCTGGTCAGCCGTATGTATTCGTTCGGTACCGGACGTCCGGCAACCAAGGACGAAGCCGAATGGTTAGGTTACCAGATCAAGCAGTTCGCGGCTTCGGGATACAAGGTTCCGGAACTGATGAGCCGGATCGCCAGCAGCAAGGCATTTTATCGGGTCTCTACGCCAGGGACCGAAGCGAACAACGCTAGTTTATCGATGGCGGGAACGACGACCCAAACGGAGGCTTTGAAATGAGCGCAACAATGAACGCGACCCGCAGAAATGTTCTGCGCGGCATGATGGGCGGCGCGGCGGTAAGCGTCGGATTGCCCTTTCTCGATTGTTTCCTGAATACCAATGGTACGGCGCTTGCCGCCACTGGGGCGCCGCTCCCGATTGCCTTCGGCACGTTCTTTTGGGGCTGCGGGCTTAATCCCGGTCGCTGGGAGCCGAAGACGCTCGGCAAAGGCTATGACATGAACATTGAAACGGCTTCTTTGCAGCCGTTCAAGGACCGTATCAATGTCATCAGCGGCATGAAGGTGTTTCTTGACGGCAAGGGCGCCCGTCCGCACTTCACCGGCGAAATGGCGATCCTGACCGGCGACGTGCCGCGCGAGCAGCCGAACTATGCCAGCCTCGACAGCATCGTCGCGGATTCGATCGGCACGCGGACCCGTTTCCGTTCGCTGGAGGTGACCGGCACCGGTAAGCCGACCGACAGCCTAAGCCGCCGCAGCGCGAGCGTTTCCAACCCGGCGGAAATTTCTCCGGCGGCGTTGTACACCCGCGTCTTCGGGCCGGACTTCACCGACCCCAATTCGGCTGACTTCAAGCCCGATCCGCGCGTCATGGTTCGCCGCAGCGTGCTCTCGGGGGTCACCGACCAGCGTGAGGCGCTGTTGAAGCAGGTTGGCGCCAACGATCGCCAGCGTTTGGACGAGTACTTCACTGCGGTTCGCCAGCTCGAACAGCAGCTCGACTTGCAGCTGCAGAAGCCGGCTCCGCTGGCAGCCTGCACCAGCCCAGGGGCGCAGCCGGTGGATGCTGAAATCGGCACCGAGATCGACAATGTCGTCGCCAACCACAAGCTGTTCGCGCAGATTCTGGCCCATGCCGTGGCCTGCGATCAGACCCACGTGACCAATGTCGTGTTCGGCGAGGCGACGTCGCCGCTGCGCCGCGCCGGTACGGCGATGACGCACCACATCTATACTCATGAAGAACCGATGGACCCCCAGTTGGGCTATCAGCCGCATGCGACATACTTCATGGGACGCATCGTCGAGACCCTGGCCTTCTATCTCCAGACGCTTGACGGCATCAAGGAAGGCGATGGCACGTTGCTCGACCGCAGCCTGATCTTGGCGCACAGCGAGACCGGTTTTGCCAAAATCCATTCGCTGGAGAACATTCCGATGTTCTTGGCGGGCGGCGCAGGTGGAAAGATGAAGACCGGCCTGCATATTAAGATGGATGGCGAGCCGGTTACCCGCGTCGGTCTCACCGTCCAACAGTCGCTCGGCGTGCCTGTCGACAGCTGGGGTACAATGTCGCTGAACACGTCGAAGCCGATCAGCGAGCTTATGGTCTAAGTTTAGGAATTGCGGGGGCTTCATGCCCCCGCTTTTCATGTCGTCGATTGTGCCGGCCGGATGTGGGCGGGGGAGGAGCAAAAAATGAAGTTCGTAACAGCGCTTCTGAGTGTCGCTATATTGGCGATGGTGGGCTTGATTGCCACCAAAGCGATGCATCCTGCCGCGTCCACCGCACCGCAGGCGGCCGAAGTAACCAATATGCCGGCCGGAGTTACCTTCCAGGTCGTCGCGGCGCAGAGTGCGATGAGCGCGATGGGCGCCTTCAAAGGCTATGCGGTGATCGCCGACGCCAAACACCACACGATCTATAGCTCCGACAAAGACACGCAGCCGGGCGTGGCGTCGTGCAGCGGTGACTGCGCAAAGGATTTCGTGCCATTGCCGGCTCCCGCTGATGCCAAACCGTCGGGTTTCTGGGGCGTGCTGACGCTTGCTGACGGCTCCAAGCAGTGGACCCGTCACGGTAAGCCGCTTTACACCTATGCGCTGGACAAGAACGCCGGGGATATCAAGGGTGCGTCGGTCGAATCCTGGCACTGGGTTCTCAACAACGCGATGTACGGCATCACCTTGCCTGAAGGCATCGTGACCGAGGAAATGGTTGCGGCCGGCGGGCAGACTTTTGTCGATCCCAAGGGGCGCACGATTTATGCGTTCAATGGAGATATTCGCGCCGACAAGGTCAATTGTGCGCCGGGCGCCACCTGTAACAGCGCGTTCTCTCCGTTGCTCGCGCCGCAATTGGCAAGCGTTCTCGGCGATTTCACGGCGATTTCGCGGCCGGATGGGACCAAGCAGTGGGCCTATGAGGGCGAGCCGCTCTACACCTATGACGGCGATGCCGAGCATGGCGATTCCAAAGGTCGTCTCGTCGATCCCCGATTCCATGTTGCCCTGGCTGAAAAATATTTCAAGCCGGACAATTTGAAATTCGGCATCAATGTTCGTGGAATGGATTATCTGACGGATGCCAAGGGCATGACCGTTTATGCCCGTGACCGCTTCCACTTTCAGGTCGGCGGTTTCAGCCTTCGCGGCGGCCAGGCCGGCGTTCCTCAGCTCGGTCAGTTCCTGGGGACGAATACCTGCAAGGATGACTGCCTGAAAACATATATTCCGGTCGCCGCACCGGAAGATGCCAAGCCTTCCGGATATTGGAGCGTGATGAAGCGGAAGGAAGGCGGCAGCCAGTGGGCCTATATGGGCTACGCGCTTTACACCTATACCGGTGACCTTAAGCCGGGTGATGAAACCGCGCATGACGATTTCGACATCTCACTCGGCAAGACTTTGCCGGCCATCCCGCAGAACCCGATCGACGCGGTCGCGGCCCTGTATTGGCGCGAGGTCTTGCCGTAAGGCATCGACTGACTGATCGTCGATCGTCTCTATCTGGAAACGGCCGCTACCTCCTGGTATGCGGCCGTTTTTCATTTCGCGGACCAGGCGTTCGGCCAGCTCGTTTTGGACTCGGTCGATCATCGGCTTTGCGCTACCGTTCAATTCAACACGCAGTTCGTCGCGGCACATTGGCGACAGGGAACCGTGCGGCGGCCGAAGTCGATGATATATGGAAGGTACTGCAAACGAGTTGAGGCAATAGTGGGACGTGTTCAGCAGGTTTTACGCATAGTGGCGCGGGGAGGCGCCTCTGTGAGTATATCGACCATTCTCTTGGCGTGTTCGGGACCGGCGGAACATGCCAATATCTCGCTGACGGCCGCCGAAGCCGCAAACCCGCTGCCCCAGCCGCCGGAGCAGTCGGCGGACGAGCAACGGATCACCGATCATGCGCATCAGGCCTATGTCTCGTGCCTGAACCGTGCCGCGCATTATGCGGACGACCATTTGAAGTCATCGGCCAATGTCGCCGGCGTGATCGCGCCGATGTGCTATGCCCAATTTGAGGAATTCGAAGCGGCGGCCGAAACTGGCATGTCACGCCACGATACGTGGCTGGACATACGCCACGGCGACCAGCAGCAGGCCGAACTTGCCGAGCAGGCTGTCAAGCAGGAGCGGAGCCAAGCCGCTTTATCCGTTACAAAATAGGCGAGGGGCCATGGCCGCGACAATGAAGGCATACCGGCTGACCGAATGGGCCACGCCGCCGCGGTTGGTCGAGACGCCGGTGCCGGTACCCGGGCGCGGCCAAATCCTGGTCAAAGTCGGCGGTGCGGGCCTTTGCCATTCCGATATCGGCATGATGGCGATGCCCGAGTCTGCTGGACGTATGGCCGGCTGGAACATGCCGTTCACGCTGGGACATGAAGTCGGTGGCTGGGTTGCCGAACTGGGCGAAGGGGTTCAGGGCCTCTCGCCGGGCGATCCTGTGGTGTTGGTCTCTGCCCATTCCTGCGGCCATTGCCAATATTGTCTGACCGGCCACGATAATTCCTGCGTCGAAACCCATGCCGGCCGCGGTTACGGTCGCGATGGCGGGCTGGCGGAATATGTGTTGGTCGACAGCCCGCGCGTCGTGATCAAGCTGACGACGTTGGACCCGCGCGACGCCGGCCCGCTGAGCGACGCGGGCGCCACCGCCTATCATGCGGTGAAGCGGGTTTTACCAAAGCTTAATCCGGGCTCGACCGCGGTGGTGATCGGCGCCGGCGGGCTCGGCATGTTTGCGATTCAGTTCCTACGCGTGATGAGCCCGGCCAATATCATCGCGGTGGACCAGAACCCGAATCGCCTTGCCCTGGCGCTCGCTTCTGGCGCGCATGACACCATTACCGGAGTCGATGCGTTCACCGCAACGGCGATCAAGGAGAAGACGGATGGAATGGGCGCCGAGGCGGTGCTCGATTTCGTCGGCAACGATATGAGCCTGGAGCAAGGGATGCCTGCAGTGCGCAACGTTGGTTCTTTCGCGCTGGTCGGCGCCGGCGGCGGCACGCTCAACCGGAATCTGTGGTCGTTCCTGCCCAAGGACGGCGAGCTGTTCTCGTTCCAGGGGGGCAGCATCCGCGATCTTCGCGAGGTGATTGCGCTGGTCGAGGCCGGCCAAGTCCACAATGATACGGAACGTTTCCCATTCAGCAAGGTCGAAGAGGCCTATCATCACCTGCACGATGGCCAGTTGCGCGGCCGCGCAGTCGTGACGCCGGACATCTGGGAATAGCTGTTACCCGCTAGTTTGGCGCGCGAACGGCTGGTTCATGCTTCGCTTTATGAAGAAAATCCTTTAGAGGATTGCCGGGCGATTTGATTCGGTTCTGACCACCGTACGGCCCTCTCGATTCGATCGCCGTTCGGAAAGCGCTCATGTCCTCTGCAGTTGCCAGCCCCAGCGCCAAAGTGCGTTTGGATCCGTCGAAGCCACTCTGGCGGACGTTCATCGTCTTCCTGATGCCGATGATGGCGACCAACGTGCTGCAGCTTATGTCCGGCGCGCTAAACAGTGTCGTGATCGGCAGGATGCTAGGCGTGCACGCCCTGTCGGCGATGGCTGGGTTCTTTCCTATCCTGTTTCTGCTGATCTCCTTTGTCATCGGCCTGGGATCCGGCGCCAGTGTGCTGATCGGCCAAGCCTATGGCGCGAATGAGCT
This sequence comes from Alphaproteobacteria bacterium, assembly GCA_965276835.1. GTDB lineage: Bacteria > Pseudomonadota > Alphaproteobacteria > BOG-932 > Roseiterribacteraceae > BOG-932. The sequence continues at coordinate 2,095,625 of OZ255631.1, read as the reverse complement.
GGTTCGCGTCAAGGCGGTGGCCGGCACAACGCTGACTGTCTCGATCGTCATGGGCTTTCTGATCGCGATCTTCGGCGGACCGTTCGTGCGCAGCATGCTGGTGCTGCTCGGCACGCCGGCGGACGTGCTGGCAGACGAGACGCAGTATGCCAGCATCTTCCTCTATTCTGTGCCGATCCTCTTTGTCTTTATCATCTATACGACGATCACTCGTGGCGTCGGCGATACCCGCACACCGTTTCTGGCACTGCTGGTGCAGAACGTGGTCGGCATCGCAATGATGATCGCATTGATTAAGGGATGGGCCGGTCTGCCAAAAATGGGGGTGGTCAGCGCCGCCTACGCCACCATCTTCTCGTTTCTGTTCACCGTGCTGTGGATGGCAGGCTATTTGCTGTGGAAGCGCCATCCGCTGGCGCCCGACTGGGTGTTGCTCAGGCAGATGAAGATCGACTGGAAGATCGCGGGCCTGCTGATCAAGATCGGGGTGCCAACCGGTATCCAGGTGATGCTGATCGCGCTGTCCGAAATGGCGGTTATGACCTTTGTCAACGGCTTCGGGTCGGGCGCTACGGCGGCGTATGGTGCTGTTCTGCAGGTGTGGAGCTTCGTTCAGCTTCCGGCGGTATCGATAGGCATCGCCGCGTCGGTATTTGGGGCGCAGGCGATCGGCCGAGGCGATAACGATCAGATGGCCAAGATCACCCGCACAGGAATCGAACTTCAATTCATCATCACCGGCTTTTTGGTGGTGGTAGTTTACGCTTTCTCTCGCACAATCCTGGGTTGGTCGATCACCGACACGGCAGTCGCCGACGAAGCGCAAAGCCTAGTCATGATCACGCTATGGAGCTTCTTGATCTATGGCTTGGTGTCGGTGTTAACGGGGGTGATGCGTTCGTCCGGTGCGGTCTTCTGGCCGACTGCTTTATCGATCTTCGCGATCTGGGGCGTGCAGGTGCCGATTTCCTGGCACTTCAGCCACACGATGGGGCTTACCGGTGTGTGGATCGCGTATCCGATCGCTTATGTGGTGATGTTCACGTTGCAGGCTGGATATTACCGACTGGTTTGGCGCAAGAAAACCCACGCAAGACTGATCTAAAGAGGATACGCGATGAGCAGTTACGTTGAGGAGTTCGAGGTCGGCAAGCCATTTCCGCTGTCCCCAGGGCGGACGATCGGCGAGTGCGACATTAATGTCTTCGCCGGCTTGGTGGGCGACTTCACGCCGATCCATACCGACGCGCACTATGCCAGCAAGACCCAGTTCGGCGGCCGCATTGCTCACGGCACGCTAACCATGTCGACAGCCATCGGCCTTTTGACTCAGTTGAATCTGCTGGGCGAGGGCGTGATTGCCTTGCTGAACCTCAATTTCGACTTCAAGGGCGTCGTCATGATCGGCGACACGATCTATGCCCGCGTGACGCCGGCCGAGGCGCGTAAGACGTCAAAGCCGGGTGCCGGTGTGGTGAAGTTCGCGTTCGAAGTGATCAACCAGAAGGATGAACTGATCCAGGTCGGCACAATGACCGTGCTGATGAAAACCAAGGATCATCCGGTTCCGATCAAGCGTTAGGTCCGGTATGACCGACGACAAAACCGAACGCGCCGCCGATTTCCTGGTTGCGGCGCGCACTGCCGATGCAACGCTGGCGGCTGCTTTCCCCAATGATATTATGCCCGTTTCCACTAAGGACGTCGTGGCCATCCAACTGGCGACGCTGTCGTGCATCGGGCCGATCGGCGGCTGGAAGGTGGGGGCGCCTGACCCGACCGGCGCGCCGGTCGTCAGCCCCTTGCCTGCCGCAGGTATCGTGGATGCGCCGGCGACCGTCGTATCTCGCGCCCGGGGTGTGGAATGCGAGATCAGTTTCCGTTTCGCCAAGTCACTACCGCCGAGGGCAGAGCCTTATACAGGCCAAGAGGTTCAGGCCGCCATCGGCTCCTGCCAGGCTGCGGTCGAGATCGTCAGCTCACGCTTCGTTGATCATATGGTCCTGGATCCACTGTCGGTCGCCGCCGATCTGGGGGCGCATGACGGATTGGTGGTCGGCGAACCGGTCGATGCCTGGACGCCGGAGATGTTCGCCACGCTGGGCGTCATCATGGTAATGGACGGGGCCGAGCATAAACGCGCCGTGGGCAGCAATCCCGGCGGTACCGACCTGCTTCGCTTACTGGTGGGGCTTGCCAACGCCGACGTCGTTCGCGCCGCCGGCGGGGTCAAAGCAGGGCATGTAGCGACGACGGGCTCCTGGACCGGGATCGACTTCCTCGGGCCAGGCGGGCAAGTGGCCGCGCGGTTCGCAAACTTTCCGGAAGTCGACGTAACGTTCGGATAAGGCGCTGAAGGAACCTAATCTCCGTTAACCGGTTATTGCGATATCCGGCGCGTCCCCCGGAACCTTCGGTTCGGGACGAGGAGCGCCAGGTCATGAAGATCCAGAATCAACATATCCGTACTGTAACCGCAGCCGCCTTATTAGTGCTGGTTGGGAATGCCGCCGCCAGTGCCGCTACATCGGTCGATCTCGGGACGGCGGGCAATTACACTATTCTGACGAAGTCCGGGGTCTCGACGACAGGGACAACGCACGTTAATGGCAGTATCGGCGTCAGCCCGATCGCCGGCACCGCGATCACCGGCTTTGGGTTGAAACGCACCGCGCCAACCTATTCCACGTCCAGTCTGGTGACAGGCAAGGTCTTCGCCGCCAACTATGCGGCGCCGACGCCGAGCCATTTGACGGTCGCCATCGGCGACATGCAGCGCGCCTACAACAACGCGGCAGGCCGCAAAAACCCCAACCATATCGAACTCGGCGCTGGCAATATCGGCGGCCTGACACTGAAGCCCGGCCTCTATAAGTGGAGTTCCAACGTCAGGATTCCGTCGGACGTGACGCTGTCGGGTAGCCAATATGGCATCTGGATCTTTCAGATTGCCGGGACGCTTAACGTGGCGTCGGGAAAGAAGGTTGTTCTGAAGGGCGGTGCGTTAGACAAAAACATCGTCTGGCAGGTAGCGGGCGCGACCACATTGGGTACGACTGCGCTGCTTCACGGCACCGTGCTGGACAAGACGGGGATTGTGTTGAAGACCGGAGCAGCCTTGCATGGCAAGGCTCTGGCGCAAACCGCAGTTACCTTGGATGCCAACGCCGTCGGACCGTAACGCCTCTTAAAACGCGATAACTGAAAGGTGGATTCGCCGATGCGAGCCACCTTTCGCGTGATTGCGGCTCAAGCCTGCTGTAGCTGCGGCTTGGCGATGCGGCCGGGGCGTTGCGCGGGCAGACGCTTCGGGATCAGCCGGTCAGCAGCCTTGTTCCAGGCCTGTTCCGACTGATTATATTCGCGGCCGGCCAGGATAGCGCCATATATCATATGGGCGACGAAAGCAGCGAAGGCGGCGGCGGCGATGGTCAAAATTGCGGTCACGTGAAAAGCTCCGTTCTGGGCAGGATGATCAGGGATGGTGTGCAACGGCCGATACGGCGCTTTGCGCCATAACGGCCATGCAACATGACCCCATCATTCGTCCGGCGACCCCGAAAACGGCGGGGTGATCTGCGCGCTGGCGCTGTGCCGACTCCATGTCTCTCATCCTGCCTCGATGCTTCAATGTGTTCACTCAATAATACAAGAAGGAACGCGTCAATAGCGGTTCAATGCATTATACGACTGTATAATACATTTATATGACAGTGGGTTCCCGAAGGATCACGAGAATCCAATAAGTTAGACGATTATGTTGTTATCGCAGATTTTTTTGCGATTCATGAAAAAAGTTGCGGCGCAGGCTGATTTTGAGCCTTTTCCTGGGGAAACCCGCGCACTTGTGCCGTCGAGTAGTGTTTGGCGAGCCTCTCGCAAGCAGCCAACGCCCTGCTTAACAGATGGACTTTGAGGGGCGAGTGTCTCCCCGAAGGGCGGTGCGCTACGGCGCCACGCGATACCCTTCATCGGGTGAGACCCAGATCACCGGCTCTTCACCCTTGGGCGGGGCCCCGTTGTCGCTTTCCTTTGCGACGAACCCATTGCCCTTCGGGACATAGGCCGTGCAGATTTCATGGCCGATCTCATCCTTGGCATCCTGCGCCATTTGCTGGCGTATCTGATCGGCCTGCTTAGAGTCGACCGGTTTGCCGGCAGCCATGAACACGGCCTGGTCCAGGTCTTCGCGTTTCAGCAGGCCGCAGACCTGGCTGTTCCGGATCGTGACGATCGAGGCCGTCTGCATCGTCAGCGGGGGATTCGGCGAGATCAGGACGGTCGAGGTATTGACGATCATCCCCTTTGAATCGATGTGGTACCCGTCCAGCGACGCACAGGTTTTCTTCGCCGGGTTGGGCGAATAACACTGCAGCTTACCGCTTCCGGCCTGGGCGATCGGCTGTGGCAAATCATCGGCATATGCGGCCGTTGCTGCGACTGCCAGAAAGCTCGTGAGAATGATGATCGATTTCATAGCCGGATACTCCGTTGTGCCGATTGAGGCTGCCTTATAACAGGTGAGGCGTGAGATTGGTCGATTTACCCCAACCATCGATCCACGAACGCCACCAGCGCGGCCGACAGTTCCGCATCCTCCGGCGTCGGGTTGCCCATGATCCCGCCGAAGCCGCCATGGGGCATCGCCTCCCAGACATGCAGATCCGCCGGAACGCCGGCCTGCAGCAGCTTGCGGTGGAGGCGGACCGTATCGGACAGCAGCAGGTCGCGCGTGCCCGACTGCAGGAAGGTGGGCGGGAAGCCCTTGGTAAAATCACCATAGATTGGCGACAGGTACGGGTCGGTCAGATCGTGCCCCGCTGCATAAAGTTCGACCATCGTCGGTACCGGTCGCAGTACCGTGTCGATGCCCGCATTGGTGTGGCGCGTGTCGCCTACGCCGGTCAGGTCGGTCGCCGGAGTTAAAAGACCGACCGCCCCGGGCATCGGCAGGCCCTCATCGCGTACGCGCAGCGTGATGGTCGCCGATAGGTTGCCGCCGGCCGACGCGCCCGAGACGGCGATCTTCTTTGGATCGTGCTGTTTGATAATGTCCCGCCACACGGCCAGCCCGTCATCGACCGCCGCGGGGAAGGGATGGTCGGGCGGCATGCGATAATCCAGCCCATAGGTGACACAGCCGAATTCCGCCGCCGCCATCGCCGCTTCGCCCATCGAGAACCTGCCGCCCATCAGCGCCCAGGCGCCGCCATGGATTCGCAGATGCGCGCGGTCGGGATATCTGACTGTATGCGGCGTCGCTACGTGAACTGTCACGCCGGCGATGATGCGCGTTTCAACCGACGCCGGCACCGCTTTCAGCCATTGGTCGACGACGGGCTCGAAGAACCCGTTCGACATGGCGATAACCTCTTTCCAGGCGGCCTTGTCGCTTGCCGGCGGCTGCGGCACGGACGGGAAAGGGGAAGCCAGGAACTTGCGGGCGTTCTCGCTGATCGACGTCGGCAGCGGGATAATGCGGGGGCCGATATGCAGATTGCCATCGGCGTCGATAGATACCTGAAGATCGTCCACTGATGCCTGTCGTCCCTTTTCGTTTCGTAGGGTGGGTTAGCGCAGCGTAGCCCACCGGTCTTTGAAGCGGGAAGTGGTGGGTTACGCGGCGCTAACCCACCCTACGTATGAGTCGCTCTATGCCCGCTCGAAATGAGCGCGGACGGTGGCGTCAGCTTCGTTGACGTAGCCGTATTTCTTGACCTTCTCGATCATCGCATCGAACGAAGCGATCCAGTCGGCGGGCTGGGGATTGCCACCCCAGTTCTTCAGGGCGGCCTGCGACACCCAGGCGTGGTCGCTGCCGTCTATCGTGGCAACGCCCTTCAGTGCGGCGGCGATCTCAACATCGGTCGCGCCGGGCTTCTCGACGGTGATCTTGAAACCCTTGAAGTCGTCCTTTTCGCGAAGGTCGAGGCTGCCGGACGGGGTGATGGCGATGATCATGTTCGATATCCTTAAATCAGGCGGTGATTTCGGGGCGGACACTGTCCAGGAATTGCAGGATGGCCTTGTTCGTCGCCTCGGGCTGCTCCTGCTGCACGAAGTGGGCGGCGTCGGGGATGATTTCGACCATTCGTAAATCCGGTGTGTGGCTGCGCATGACGTCGATGGCGTCGGGACGGATCATCTTCAACACTGGGTCATGCGAACCGGCGATGAAGGCGGCGGGGACGGTGATGTCGCTGTCGGCCCATTTGGCGCCCAGTTCCCAGTTGCGATCGGCGACGCGATAGGAGTTCAGGCCGCCGATGAAGGTCTTGTCACCGCCGACACGAGTGAATTCGGCGACATAGGTATCCATGTCCTCCTTGGTCATCCACGGCCAGGGCAGGGGCATCTCCGGCGGCGCCAGCACGTCGAGATATTTCGTGCCCTCGGTCGGGAATTTGGTCCAATCGAGCAGCTTGCCGCGCGGCGACAGGGCCCAGAACAGGCGGGTCAGGAATTCGCGCGGATTGGCGCCCAGCTCCGCCTCGCCCGGTCCGATCTCCTGGAAATAATGCAGGTGCAGGAAATGCTGCTTGGCCGCCTTCGCGAACACTTCGCTGGGGCGCATTTCGGTCGACGCGAACTCAGCCTCGAAACCGCTGTCGTCCTTCTTCGGTTTCGATCCCGCGCCGCCGCGTCCGGCCAGGTCGAAATCATAAGGGCATGCCATGCCGATGACCGCATTCAGGCGGTCGGGGTGGCGGACCGCCAAGTTGAACACCAACTGCGCCCCGAAATCATGGCCGATGAAAACCGCCTTCTTCTCGCCCAGGGCATCCAGCAGGCCCAGCATGTCGTTCGCGACGTAATCGGCGTCATAGACCTTCGGATCGGACGGCCGGTCGGTGCGGCCATAGCCGCGCTGGTCGACCGCCACCGCATGCCAGCCGGCCTCCGCCAGAGCCTTCAACTGATAGCGCCAGCTATACCAAAGCCCGGGAAAGCCATGGACCATTACCACCAGCGGGCCGGTTCCAGCTTCCGCGATGTGCATGTTGATCCCGTTGGTCTGCACCATCCGGTGGGTGATCTCGGTCATTCGGTTCCCCTCAGAGCGCGTCGTCGATCGCGCGCAAATTGTTCAGCAGTCTCTGTTCGCCCGCCAAATCCTCGGTTGCGATCAGAAACTCCAGTTCGATCAGGCCGGTATAGCCCAGTCCCCTGATCGTGCGGAAGATGTTGATCCAGTTGAGCTCGCCCTGGCCAAGTTCGGTGCGGTCCGGATTGTCGGCAACCTGAAGGATTGCGATCTCATCCCACGTGCGACTTAGATTGCCCAGTATATCGCCATCCATCGGGGCAACATGACCGGTATCGAACACCAGCTTGACGGCGGGGCTGTCCACCGCTTTGACCACCTGATAGGCGTCGCCGATATTATTCAGGATCATGTTCGGCCAGTTGCGCGCGCTGACTGTCTCGATCACGAAGACCAGCCCGGCCTTTTCCGCCTTGCCGGCCAGCCGCTTCAGGTTCTCGACCATGTTGGCGCGTTGAAAACCGAGTGAAATTCCCGGCTCGCTGCCGCTGACGACCGTCGTATATTTGCCGCCCGTCCGGTTCGCCGCTTCGATGGATTGATCCAAATCGTGCGCCAGTTGTTCGCGCGCGTCGGCACCCGATCGGCCCCACAGCGGCAGATTCCAGTGGTTCGGGTTGTTGACGAAACAGCCCATCTGCATGCCGTGCCGGGCCAGCGCGTCACCCATCTTCGCCTGCAGTTCAGGCGAGCGCGTTCGCAACATGTTGTCTTCGATGCCGGCGAAGCCGATCGACGCCATATAATCGATCTGCGCCAAGGGATCGCCCGATCCCGCGCTGCGCAGGAACAGCGGCTCGTTTGGCGCGCGCAACCCCAGATGCGCTGCATAACGCTGTTTCCAGATCGGTTTGTCGGCCATATCTTCCCCGATGGTTTCGCTGAGTTTATCGAGGGCTAACGTTTGGTCTGCAAGCGCGAAAGCAACGGGGACAGATTTTGCATCGCATCGGCATAGATTTGGGCGGAACGAAAATCGCTGGCATCGCTCTCGATCCGTTCGGTGTGGCTGTAGCTGAAAAGCGCATTGCTACACCGCGCGAGGATTATCCCGGCACGCTCGCAGCGATCGCCGGATTGGTCGCCGACCTCGAGCGGCAGGCAGGTGTTGCAGACGGTTCGGCGTCGGTTGGCGTAGGAATGCCCGGGGCTTTGTCGCCGAAGACCGGGTTGGTCAAGAACGCCAATTCCACCTGGCTAAACGGCCGGCCGTTCGACCGCGACCTGACAGCGGAACTCGGGCGGCCGGTGCGATTGGCGAACGACGCAAACTGCCTGGCGGCATCGGAGGGGACTGACGGTGCGGGCCAAGGCGCGCATGTCGTCTTTGCGGTCATCCTTGGCACCGGCGTGGGCGGCGGTATCGCAGTAGACGGTGTGCCGCTGACGGGGGGCAACGCTATTGCCGGCGAATGGGGACACAACCCTTTACCGTGGCCAAGGATGGGCGAGCTGCCCGGACCCGCCTGTTATTGCGGCAGGCACGGCTGCATCGAGACCTGGTTGTCCGGCCCGGGATTGGCTGCCGAGCATCGATGCGTTTACGGGCAGCGGCTGGATGGTCCTGAAATCGTAGCGGCTGCGGCCGGCGGAGATGCCGCCGCCCAAGCAACTCTTGCCCGTTGGCGCGAGCGGCTGGCGCGGTCGCTGGCTGTCGTGATCAATCTGCTGGATCCGGACGCGGTGGTGCTGGGCGGTGGCCTCTCGCGGGTGGTTGGCCTTTATGAACCATTGCCGGAACTTCTGTCGGCCTGGTGCTTTTCCGACGGCGTGTCCACACCGGTTCGGCCGGCGCTGCATGGCGATGCCAGCGGTGTACGCGGCGCGGCTTGGCTGTGGCCGCCGGACCCCGGAGAGGCACGATGACGATCCTTTATACCCATGCCGATTGCTTGGAACACAATCCCGGGCAGGGGCATCCAGAGCGTCCCGAGCGGTTGAAGGCAGTGCTGGCCGCGCTTGAGCATCCTGACTTTGTCGCGTTGGATCGCCGTGAAGCACCTTTGGGGGCGGTTGAGGATGTTGCACGGGTTCACGGGGCTGCATTCGTCTCGGCGTTGCTTGCGGCAGTGCCTGAAAGCGGAACGATCAGGGTCGATGCCGACACCGTCATGTCGCCGGGTTCGGGCAATGCAGCGCTGCGAGCGGTTGGGGCCGTCGTTTCCGCCGTCGACGCAGTGCTGGGCGGGGAAGCACTGACCGCATTCTGCGCGGTGCGGCCGCCTGGCCATCATGCCGAACCGGAGCAGGCGATGGGCTTCTGTTTGTTCAACTCCGTCGCGGTCGGCGCGGGCTACGCACAGGCGATCCACGGCGTCGAACGGGTCGCCATCGTCGATTTCGACGTTCATCATGGCAACGGCACCGAGGCGATGACCGCCGACCGGCCCGGTTGGCTCTATGCCTCGACCCATCAATATCCATTCTATCCCGGTACAGGATCGGCGCTGGAGCACGGTCCTTATCGCAACATCGTCAACGCGCCGCTTCATGCCGGCGATGGTGCTACCGAATTCCGGCTCGCTTTCGAGGAGCGAATCGTTCCGGCGCTGGACGCGTTCAAGCCGGAATTGATGATGATTTCAGCCGGATTCGATGCCCATCGGCGCGATCCTCTGGCATCCATCAATCTCGACGAAGACGACTTCGCCTGGGCAACTGAGCTGCTGGCTGGCGTTGCGCACCGGCATGCAAAGGGCCGCATTGTCTCGATCTTGGAAGGCGGCTACGACCTGACCGCATTAGCATCATCCGCGGCGGCGCATGTTCGGGCCCTGATGACGGCAGAAAGTCAGTGGAGGCCCCGCCACTCGCGCCAGTTCGATGTTGGGTGATATTGCCGGTAGAAGAAACGCCAGTTGTTGTAGTGGTTTTCAGCCGTGAAGGGCTCGGCGAACTTGCCCTCGACCAGCTCGCGTTTGACAAAAAAAGCGTTTACGCCGGCCGCGCTGGAGCCGACAAGCGCATAGCCCTTATTGCCGAGCAACATTTCCAGCGCCTTCAGCGACGCGCCTGTCCGATCGTCGATCCCTTCCCAAACATAGCTGTCGTCGCGCTCCATCTTCCAATCGACCCCCGCCGGGATGTTGGCGTTGTATTCGGCGCAGATCACGCGTGGCGACACCACGCGGATCTTATCCAGTACGTGATAGTCGTTGGCGTCGAGGTCGACGACCAACAGGTCGATCTCGCCCCTGAGACCGGCGTCTTCGATCAACTCATCGATGTTGGCGGCGGTGATGAAGGCCTGCTTGGCGATTAACTGTTCGCGCGCCAGTTCACGGGGCCAGCCGATATTGACCGTCGGTAGAAAAGCGTCGCTGCCGTCCATCCATAGGCCCCGCCAACCTTGCATTAGCAGGAAACCTGTACAGTTCTCGGTACCGTTGCCGGCGCCGAACTCGATAAAGGTGCGATTCGTCGTGCCGATCCGCTTGAAGATTTCGTCGATGATCCCGTCTTCGTCGTATTGGGAGTGGACCTTGAAGCCGCTCCGTTCCAGCCGCAGCGGATCGTCGAACTTAGGATCGTTCATAACCTTGACGATGTGATCGCGTGACATCAGGGCAGCCATGAAGTCGAGATGCCGTTCGGTGCGTTCCAGCGCGATGGTAAGGTTATCCAACCGCTTTTCGGCAGAGGGCAGGGCGGAGAGATGTCCCTCCGATCTGACGATCGCTCGGGCGACGCCGCCAAGACGCAGCATCATTCTGGACCATGCACTCATTCTTCCCTCTTGCAGCCATGACGGCGCAGCGACGCCTGAAAGGCTTATAGCGGGAAATCGCTATCTGAAACGATGGGGATTGGCAGCCGGGTATAAAAAATCCCGCCGGGCGTAAACCCAGCGGGATTTCTTCGGGACCGTGCTTATTGGTCGCCGTTCCCGGTCGTCGTTTGCGAGTAGGTCGTCGTGCGGCCCTGCGGCGAGGTGGTGTCACTGCGGGTAGTGTGCTCCACAACTTGTCCATCCTGGGTTGTCACATGTTCCTCGCGATAGGACGAAGTCGGGTCGAACACGCGCGGGCTGACGGTCTGCTGGACCGTCGTGGTGGTCTGGGCAGGAGGCGCAACGGGCACCACGGCCACCGGCGCGGTCACGGTCGTGCGCCGCGTGGTCGTGCTGTCGTAGGATTGTTGCGCGATGGCAGCGCCTGCGATCAGCGCGAGCGCAGCCGCGCCCGCAAATAGGCTCTTGTTCATCGAAATCTCCGTCGATTTTCAGCGATCCCGTTTCGCCGGGATGCTGCCCATTAAACCACTTCTTGCGGTGGTTGTTCCCATTGCCGTGCTGGCGCCTGTCGCGGCGTCGGGCTATCAGTGACGCCGAAACACGCGCTACCTAGGGGGCGACATGGATTTTCTGAGCTATGCCAAGGACAAGCACGAGATCGAGCAGGTCTATATCCTGTATTGCGATCTGGTCGACCATAAGCAGTTCGATGGTATGACCGGTGTTTTCACCCATGACGCAGTTCAGGATTACAGCGCGGCCTACAACAACGTCGTCCGCGGCGTCGAGCCGCTTATTGCGCAAATGCACGCCAATCTGGGCGAAGGGTCCAATTGCGGTCCGACCCACCATAATGTGGTGAATTTTCGCGTATCGGTCGACGGCGATACAGCCGAAAGCCGGGCGCATTATTACGCCGTGCATAAGGGCCTGAATGCCTATAACGGCGAGATTTATTCGATGTGGGGGGAGTACCATGATTTCTGGCTGCGTACCCCGCAAGGCTGGCGTGTCAACAAGCGCTTCTACTCGGTTTTCCTCACCGAAGGCCCGCATCAGGTCTGTAGCCGGCCGCAGTAATCGGGCGAACGGAACTTTCGTTTCGCTGGCTGCTTATCCTCTCCGGAAGTAGGTTCACTGTCCCGGAGGTCCGGCCCCAGCACCCTGCTTCATGCGGTGGAGGGTGCGGTGGGGTTTCTGGTTGGCCTATTCGGTTTGGCAGTCGGCGTGGGTGGGTTTTGGCTGGACTTCAATGCCCACCCGATACCAATTTCAACCGATCCGTTCATGTCCGGTTATTTCGACCTGGGCGCAGCCGGCATTTTGGTCGGCACGCTGGGCTTTCTAATGCAGCTTTTCTCATTCGCCATCAGGCGGACGCCCAAGGATGGGCTCGTCCGCATGAAGGCTTAGGCTTTACGCCGCCTGGGAAACCTGGGTGGCCGCAGCCAGCGTCTGGCAGGCATCGCGCAGCCAGTTGCCGGATGAGATTTCGTCTGCGTAATACAGCTTCAGCATTTCTTTGCTTTCCGGATCCTCGGTAAGCAGTTCGGCGAAAGCCAGAACCGGGGCGATCAAGGTTGTAGGGTCGCCGTTGCGCTCCACCAGGTCGGTCAGCTTTTCCAGGTCGGTCAGGCCAGGATTGAAGATACAGACCTCGCTCTCCTGACTGAACGGGTCGAGATCCGCCTTGCATTCGCCCCCCAGGTCACGGATGCGCTGCTGCAGGACGCGGCCATGATAGGCCTCGCGCTCGGCGATCATTTTCAGCCCGCCGCGCAGTGTCGGAATCTTGCAGGTTTCGGACCACGCAGCCAATGCACGGCCGGCGCAGGCTTCGGCCACCTGGATGCTGTCCATCAGGCCGATAATCGCCTCGCGTTCCGACGGAAAGGTCTTCCCGAAGGCGACAAAAGGCTTGGTGGTGTCGGTGTGCGCCGTCATGGCGATTATCCTCCCAGATTGGTGATCGGTCAGCCGAATATCCCCCGCGCGTTTTCCGCGTCCGCTATTGAGCCTAACATAACAACCCTGGGAATCCCCTACAATTTCGGACACACTCCGCATGAGCGAGGTCCGTCAATGCAACGGGTCCTCGCCCAGGCCGAAACGGCTGCCGGGGGAGGACGTCATGGGAAGATTGCGCAGGCTTACTGGGATTCTGGCGGTTTGTCTTGCTTCCGGCGCGGCCTGGGCCGGTGACGTGCCGATCGTTCCCGACGATATCGCCGGTACCGTCACCAGCGCCAAGGGCCCGGAAGCCGGGGTGTGGGTGATCGCCGAAACGACCGACTTGCCGACTAAATTCGTCAAGATCGTCGTTACCGACGACCAGGGCAATTACGTCGTGCCCGAACTGCCCAAGGCGAAATACAAGGTTTGGGTGCGCGGCTACGGCTTGGTCGATTCACAGCCGGTCAGGGTGATGCCGGGCGTCCGTCAGGATTTGACCGCAACCGTTGCGCCCGACGCAAAGGCGGCGGCTGAGATTTACCCCGCCAATTACTGGTACGCGCTGATCCATCCGCCGGCAGCGAGCGAATTTCCCGGCACAGGCCATGACGGCAACGGTATCTCCAAGATCATGAAGACCCAACAGGATTATCTTGCGACGATGAAGGAGGATTGCACGCCCTGCCATCAGCTGGGCGACAAATCCACGCGCGAGCTGGTCAATAACAATGTCGAAGGCTGGGCACAGCGCATAATGCTGGCGCGCGAACCGGGCGACGTGACACTGGGCGGTCGCGGCAAGGAATTCTCCGCCAATATGCAGAACGCGATGGCGAAACTAGGCCGCGACCGAGGCCTCAACATGTTCGCCGATTGGAGCCGGCGGATTGCCGGCGGCGAAATCCCGCCCGAGGCGCCGCCACGCCCGCAAGGCATTGAGCGCAACCTGGTGATCTCGGAATGGGATTGGGCGAACGGCCATTTCGTCCACGATGTGACGGTCAGCGACAAACGCGACCCGCATGTCGATGCCGGCGGGCTGGTCTATGGCGAGGACAATATCAACCACAATATGGTCTTCCTCGACCCCAAGACCGCCAAGATATCGGAAACCCACGTGCCCGATGACGCCCAAGGCGTACCGTTCGCCGTGCATACCCCTACCGAGGACGCGCAGGGCCGGGTGTGGATCGCGATCACGGAATTCGGCGAAGGCGAGGACCCGGCGTTCTGCGGCGACGGCGCCTTAAGCAAATATGCCGCCTATTTCCCGAACCCGCGCAAGCTGGGCCGGCACGTGATGATGTACGACCCCAAAACCAAGATCACGACCACAATCCCGGTCTGCTGGGGCAACCTTCACCTGAAATTCACCTCGTATAAGGACAACACGCTTTATTTCTCAGGCGACGCCAACGTGATGGGCTGGATCGACACTAAGGTGTGGGATGAGACGCACGACGCAAACAAGGCTCAGGGCTGGTGCCCGATGGTGCTGGATACCAGCGGCGACGGGAAGATCGATCCGAACAGCAAGAATTGGAACCAGCCGGAAGACTGGATGAAAGTGGCCGCCGCCGGCGAGCAGGGTGGTGTGCAGAAAGACCTGGAGCGCAAGGACGAGACGGGCAAGGTTCTGTTCGACCCGAAGAAGGACACGCGGATCAGCGGCTTCCTCTATGGCATGAGCACACAGCCGAACAGCCGCATCAGCTGGTATGCCAAATTCACGCCCTATGTGCCGAGCGGCCTGGTGCGGCTGGATCCCGGAGCCAACCCGCCGGAAACCTGCAACACCGAATATTATGAACCGCCAAAGCTGCCGAACGGCGAATATGCCGCCTTCAACGCGCGGGCGGTCGATGTCGATTCCCATGGCGTCGCCTGGGTCGATTTCGGTAGCGGCCATCTGGGCAAATTCGACAGGTCCAAATGCAAGGTGCTGAACGGCCCGACAGCCACCGGCCAGCATTGCCCGGAAGGCTGGACCATCTACCTGTCACCCGGCCCGAAGATCGCCGGCACCAATGCCGGGGCCGACTGGCATTACCTGATGTATATGGACCAGTTCAACGTGCTGGGCCTAGGCCGCGATATTCCGATCACGCCCGGCACAATGTCTGATTCACTGCTGGCTCTATTGCCCGACACCGGCCAATGGGTGACGATGCGTGTGCCCTATCCGATGGGCTTCTATAGCCGCGGCATGGATGAGCGCATCGACGATCCCAAAACCGGCTGGAAGGGCAAGGGCCTCTGGTCGGACTATGCCGAAGTCCCGCTCTGGCACATCGAGGGCGGCGAGGGGACCGTCGGCAAGGCTGTGAAGTTCCAGATCAGGCCGGACCCGCTGGCGCATTAGGCAAACCGGTTTGCGCAGGGTGGGTTGGCGCCGCGTGACTCACCCTGTGGAGATTGCCGGTTACCTTTCGTCAGAAAAGCTCAGCCACCATTGCTTCGCTTCTGGCCCACAGCGCCTTGGCGGTTTCGGGGTTGAGGGCATAGGTGCGGACGCCGCCTCGGCCGTTGCCGCCTTCGACGCGTTCGGCGACATGGCAATCCTCGCAGTAGAGGCCGCCGACCTCTTCAGCGGGCGCAACCACACCAGCCCAGACTGACGTTGCCGCGCCCTGTGGAACGCTTTTCCAGGCGAAGGGCGGCAGTCCGGCTTTGGCGTTGTCGGCATTGATACCGTTGATCAACGTGTTGAATGCGTCCTCACTCATATGGCGGCCAAGTTCGGTCTGGATGACGCCGGGATGGACGGCCGTGGCGCGAATGCCGTCGGCCTTGTGACGGCGGTCGAATTCCACCGCGAACAGGATGTTGGCGGTCTTCGACCGGCCATAGGACACGAACGGATCATAAGGCGTGTTGTCGAAATTCGGATCTGTCAGATCGACATCGGAATAGCGATGGCCGGCGGATGACAGGTTTACCAGGCGTGCCCCCGGATTGAACAAAGATGCGATCCGGTTGACCAGCAGGAAATGGCCCAGATGATTGGTGCCGAACTGGGTTTCGAACCCGTCGTCGGTCTTACCGAACGGGCAGGCCATGACGCCGGCATTGGCGATAACGAGGTCGAACTTCCTGCCGTCGGCGATCAGTGCGTCGGCGCAGCGGCGAACGCTGGCCAGCGATGCCAGATCAAGTTCAATCAATTTCAAGTCCCCGCCGTTCGCAGCGTCGGCGCGGACCTGCTCGGTCGCGCCTCCGGCTTTGATCAGGTCGCGAGCGGTGCCGACGAC
This sequence comes from Alphaproteobacteria bacterium, assembly GCA_965276835.1. Taxonomy (GTDB): domain Bacteria; phylum Pseudomonadota; class Alphaproteobacteria; order BOG-932; family Roseiterribacteraceae; genus BOG-932. The sequence continues at coordinate 2,079,643 of OZ255631.1, read as the reverse complement.
CTGCGTACCGTGTGCGGCCAGGGTGCGGGCGGTTTCGATGCCTAGTCCGGCGGATACACCCGTGACGAGCACGCGCTTGCCGCTGAGGTCGATACCCGCCAGCACTTCGTCGGTCGTCGAGGTCGCTCCGAATTTTTCAACCAAGCCAATTTTTTCAACCAAGATGGTCTCCAGTTTTCGATGAATTGAGATGCGTTCAGACATCCGGTTGCGTTCGGCCCTGGCATAGTAACGACGCCATCGCTATATAAACGGAGGATGTCTCCGATTAATATGCGGAGGGTTCCTCCGTTTACAAGGGGTGACTGGCGTGGTCGTGAAGACCGAAGGGGAGCGTGTATCGATAGAGCGGAAACCGCGCGCCGATGCGCAGCGCAATCGTGAGCGTTTGCTGGAGGTTGCGCGGGCGGTCTTCGCAGATCTTGGAACCGACGCCAGCCTGGAAGAGATTGCGTCCCGCGCCGGTGTCGGCATTGGAACGCTGTATCGGCACTTCCCGAACCGCGACGCGATTGTGGGGGCGGTCTATTACCGCGCGGTGGTGCAGTTGGCCGACGCGGCGACGCGGCTGCTGTCGTCGCTGCCGCCCGGCGAGGCGCTGCACGAATGGATGCGGCTATTCGTTGACTATATCGCGACCAAGAAGGTGATCGCGCCGGCATTGGGGTCGATCAAGGCTGGCGCGCCGGACCTCCTGGCATCGTCCAGCGCGATGATCCAAGACGCGATTTCCCTGCTTGTGGCGCGGGGGCAGGCCAGCGGCGACGTTCGCGGGGATGCCGATCCTACCGACCTGCTGCGCGCCCTGATCGGCTTCAGCTACGGCAATACCAATCCAGACTGGGAGGCCAGCGCTCGGCGGCTGATCGATATCCTGATGGCTGGCCTTAGAGCCTAGCCTGTCCGCAATCCCGCGCCACGATAAGCGGCAGGTCGGCGGCCGTGACAATCCCGGGCGTAGCCGCGCAGACATGGGGAATGGCGTGGACCGCCGGCATCGCGGTCACCAAGCCCGGATCGAACATGGTGGCGCCGACCGGCTCGAAATGGGCAGAGCAGTTGGGGTTGCCAGCGATCTCCACGTGATAGCCGTGGCGCATCGGCCAGTCGGGGTTCAGCCTGTAACCCAGCTTCCACGCGATCTTCAGCTCGATGAACGGCTTGTCCTTGACCCAACCCGACCAGGCGCCGCGGATGGCGGCGATGTGGCCTTTGCGAATCTTCATATAGCCAAGATCGACATCCTCAGTCGCCGCGCCGAACTCGACGTCGAATCGGACGTCGTCCAGCTGGACATTCAACGCATCGGCCATCACATCCACCGCCTCGCGGAAAGACGGCGTGCCTTTCTTGATGAAGGTCGGCACGTCGGGATCGTTCAACGGTCGGTCGATACCCATCGCCTCCCAGGTGCCGGGGGAAGCGTAGTTGGTGCAGTCGACCGATTCCAGCACGGAGATCTTGTCCACCCGAGCGCAGGCGCCGGTCGCCAGAAGTCCGAGGACGTTGGCGAAACCGGGATTGATGCCGGTGCCGTAGATCGAGGTCTTACCCGTGGCGCAGGCCTGCCTGAACCGGGCATGGGCGGTTTCGCCGAACGCACGGCCGTTCATGAAGTAACAGGTCGAGACGATATTGATCCCGGATTCCAGGATGCGGACCATGTGATCGACATCGCCGAATTGCGGGACGTACAGCACACAATCGGGCTTCAGCGCGATCAGCGCGTCGATATCCCGTGTGGCCTTCAGGCCGATTGGCGCGATCCCGCACAGCATGCCGACATCGACCCCGTCTTTCTCGGCGGAGTAGGTGTAACAGCCCACCAGTTCCATGCGCGGGTGCCCGATCAATGTCGGTACGGCGGATTTGCCGACAACGCCGACAGTCCAGAGAACGATTTTGAGTTTGGTCATTTCTAACCCTTGGTTTGAAAGCGAATCCGCAAACTTTCCAACTGCTCGTCCGGCGTGAACGGAACCCGCCGCGGTTCCTCTACCAGTTCGATGTCGTGGCAGCGGTCCAGGAACACGCGCAGGCCCTCCTGCAGGTTGGTGCGCGCCACTGCCTGGCCCAGGCAGAAATGCGCGCCATAGGAAAAGCTGAGATGCCGCCGCTCGGGCCGATTCACGTCGAACAGGTCCGGCGCGTCAAAGCGGGCGGGGTCGCGGTTATAGGCCTGGCGCGGGATGAACAGCGACTGTCCAGGCTTCAGGTCCAGGCCGAACAGGCTGACCGGTTCTTTCGCCACGCGGCGGCCGAAGCGGAAGGGCGGGTGGAAGCGCAAGCATTCCTCGACCGCCCGTTTCACCATCATCGGGTCGTGGCGGACGATGTCGGCCTGGTCGGGATGTCGTGCGAATTCCAGGATCGCGTTGGCGAACGCGGCTCGGGTCGAGCCGACCGAGCCGCCGACAATGTTGACGATCAAGGAATGCAGCTCGACGTCGCTGGGGCCGCCGGACTGCGGCTGTTCGGAAACCAGAATGCCCACGACATCGTCGGTTGGGCTCTCGCGCCTGCGCTCGATCAAACCGGTGACATAGTCGTTGAGCGCCAGGATCGAGGTCTCGCAACGTCTGCGGCGCTCCGGCGTCATCGGGCTGGTGAAGCCTTCCTCGGTGCCGACCAGAAAGGCGCCCAACCGTTCGCGGTCCTCGTCGTCTATGCCGATGAAGCGGCACATGGTCCAAAGCGGCAGGTTGGATGCAAAATCCTTCAGCACGTCCATTTCGCCGACCTCGGCATGGCGGTCGATCAGAGCATTGGCGCGTTCGACCGCGAGTGCCCTCAGCCGCTTCATTTGAGTCGGAGCGAAGGCGGTTCCAACAAAGCTGCGCAGCCGTGCATGCTGCGGTCCGTCCATAACCGCGAGTGTATGGCTTCGCCACTCGTAGAACGGCCCGTCGAATATGCCGATGCGCTCCAGATCCTTCAGGCCCGGCACGGTGAAGCGCGGATCCATGTGGACCAGATCGGCATCCTCGGCGCTGAGTAGTACGATCTCACCGTTGACGGTGACCGCAGTTCGTCCGGCGGCTCGCGCGGCTTGAAGAGTCGGGTAGGGATCGATCCAGTAATCAGGGTTTGACAGATCGACGACGACCGGCGCTGTTCGCAGCATGTTTCCTCCAGCCCTAACGGTAGCAGGGGAAACATTGCAGTGGAAAGGTTTTATCTGCCGGGCGAAGCGTCCGGCCAAAAGAGAAGCCCGGGTGCCGTTGACGGCGGCCCGGGCTTCCTCGCAGGCAATCGCGCGCGTTTATTGCAGAGTCGCAGACGGATGGGTCGCGGTGGTGACAATCGGAGCCAACTGGATTGTCGTGCTGCTGGTGCCCAGCGTCATCTCCCCCGAAAATGTGAAGCCGCTATTGTGGTAGTTCTTAACGATCAGCGCGACCGCATCCACCAGCAATGTTTCGCTCGACGATGTCGTCGTCGTCTTCTGGTAGTTGGCGATCAGTTTCACCGACTTGTCCTTGCTCACATAGAGCACCGTATTCGGCTTGGGCGTGCCCGTATAAGACGCGTTCTTGATGCCGAAAAGCGGTGAATTGAGCGTGACCTTGCCGATTTTCACGGTACCGGTTGCGGTAGTTTTCCCTGCCTTAGTTCCGGAATTTTTCGCACTGGATGTGATATTGCTCCCAGTGGCGCTCAGAGCCGTGCCGAGTACCGGATTGGTCAGGGTTGCCGTGAAGGAACTGATTGAAGACTTGGAACTGACGCTAAGCGCCCCGGTTTTAGTGACGCCAGCCGAGGACGCGGTGCTGGTGACAGTTTTCGCCGAGCCTTTGATCGTGATGCTGGAAATATCGCTGCCATAGGTCTTGTTGATCGCGTAGGACGGAACCGTGGTGGTTTTGCTGTACTTATTCGGCGCGGCGGTTCCCGACGCATAGACTTGGTTGATCAACTTGATCGGCGACCCTGCGCCGGTTAGCGTGAAATTAAGGGCGGCGGCGCTGCTGTTTCCTTCCAAGCTATAGCTGGTCAGGGGAACCGGTGCGGTCTTTGCGACCGCGATGCCAGAAACGAACAAAGCGGCCACTCCGGCCGAGGCAAAAAGATTCCGGTACATTCTGCGTATCCCTCATTTTGGTTCGCCAATAGGTCTTTTGTATCTCGCAGCGTACCACGAGAATTTTATACATCCATGACCATTTTGGGATTTATTCTGGCCTGCCCTTTGGTGCGATCATGCTGCCGTCGAAGTCGCAGAAGGTGTGGCACAGGAACGTATCGATCATATAGTCGGTGCATTCCGGGTCGTACCAGCGGTCGATATGGCCCCAATGATGCGGGTGCAGCATATAGGCGCCGTGCAGGCCGGAAATATCCTCGTATTCCTGTTCCCAGATATGGGTCCAGGGGCGCGATCCAGTCGCCTCCTTAACCCGGCTCACCTGCCAGTTTTTGATCGTGTGGATGTATTTGCCCATCTCATAGGTTTCGTGATCGAACAGCTTCACCGCATTCTCGTTCGGCGCCGTGTTGGCGCTGAGGAACAGGGTGCGATAGGCACCCTTGTCGAGCGCGCCGGGCTTCGATCCGCTGGGCCCGCCTTGATAGGCGGCGCTTTCCACCAGCGTAACCAATGACTTGTCGGTCAGAACGGCGTCCAGCGTCTTGCCGGCGTCGGCTTTCCAGGCCCGGTAGCCGGCTTCGTCGGCGAACTGAAGATGCCAGATATAATTGCCGCCGTTATAGACGTTGGGATAGGTCGGATTCGACATTGACCGGACAACGGTCTTGCCGGGCTTGCGGGCCTCGTTCAGCGCGGCCTCGACCTTGGCCTTGCCGGCTTCGCCGGCGTCCGGGTTCAGGGTTACCAGCTTGGTCAGTTTAAACATCGGCGAGGCTCTCCAGATCGGCGACTTCGGCAGAGAAGCTGCGGTGGCGGCTGACGATCATCGGCTGGATGGATTCCCAAAATCCTGCGACCTCCGGATTGCGCCGGCCGTGATGGCTCATGTTCCACCAGGCAGAGGCGCCTTGGACCGTCCAGATGATGGTCAGGGTGTTGGACTGCTCGTCCAGCCACATCGGCGGCGACACCCATTGGTGGACCAATGTCATGCCGCGTTCGCGCGCCGCCGGGGCGTATTTCCCCATATAGGTGTCGAGGAACGCCTTGGCCTGTCCCGGCTTTGGCGTCACCTGATCGACGATGAAGATCGTCTCTTTGTGATCGGTCATCCGGCGCTCCTATTTCGACCGTGACTGCAAGACGCTTTTGCCGTCCAGCGTATGCGTGTCACGGCCGATCTCATCCAGGAACATATAGGAGAAGGCGATCTTGCCGGTCATCGTCTTGGGTGGGGCGCTGACCAGTGCCAGCGTCGCTTCGGCGATATGATCGGCTGCCTCGACATAAGCCTTGGTCTCCTCGGTGATCACGCCCAGCGCCTCGACGCCAGGGGTCAGAATCGCGCCGACAGGGGCCACGACGTTGACCGAAATATTGTCGGCCAGCAGTTCCGCCGCGAGGCTGATCGACAGGCGGTGGATCGATCCTTTCAAGGCCGCATAGAGCGCCGCGCCACCATGGGTCGAATACTCGTCATACGGCGGCCCGTTCGGTGGGATGGCGGTCGAGGAACCGAGATTGACGATCCAGCCAGCGCCCTGTTTGCGCATATGCGGCACCGCCAGGCGGCAAAGCTCGTAGGGGGAAATCAAATACTGCTCGACTTGGCTGACCACCTTTTCGGTGGTGAAAGTATCGATCTTCTCGTGCAGGGCGCGGCCGGCGTTGTTGACCAGGATGTCGATCCGACCGGTTTTGGCGATGGTCTGGTCGATCAGGTTCTGGCGGCTGGCGGCATTCTCTACATCGCAGGCGATCTGGATCGCCTTGCCGCCTGCCTTTTCGATCGCCGCCGCCGTTTCCGACAACGTGCCCGACAAGCCGTCCACGCTTGCGTTCAGGCTGCGGGCTGACAGCACCACGGTGGCGCCGGCGCTACCCAAACGTTCCGCGATCGCGCGACCGATGCCACGGCTCGAGCCGGTGACGATCGCCACTTTTCCCTGAAGTTCTTTCATCCAATTCCTCGCATAAAGATATGTCTATATTTTGATGTTAGAGATCGGCGGCGTGCAGCACGATTTTGCCTCGCACATGGCCATCCTTGACTCGCGTCTGCGCTTCGGCGGCTTCTTCCAGCTCCAGCACCTCGATATGCGGCGGCTTCAACGTGCCGCTGTTATAAAGACCGACAATCTCGCGCAGTTGTTTGCCGGCCCGCGTGCGATTGCTCATCGTCGGGATGAACTGGACGCCGTGCCGGGCGGCCTCGTCCTTGTCGACCATCGGCTCGTCGACGATCAGCGTGCCGATCGGCGTGATCTTGCCGCCGCGTTTCGTCATGTTGACGGCGTTCAGCAGCGTGCCCTGGCCGACTGTGTCGACGATTAGGTCCACGCCGTCGGGCGCCCAGGCGAGAACGGCTTTCTCGACATCCTGCGATCGATAATCGATCGCCAGATCGGCGCCCAGGCTTTTCACATATTCGATATTCTTCGGGCCGCAAGTCACCGCGACCTTTGCCCCGATATGCTTGGCGAACTGGATGGCAAAGCTGCCCATGCCCCCGGCGCCGCCATTGATCAGCACGGTCTGTCCAGCCTTCAGCCCGCCGGTATCGAAACAGGCCTCCCATGACGTGACCGCGGCGGTCGGGATCGCGGCGGCGATCTCAAAGCTCAGGGTGTCGGCGATATGGGCGCAGCGGTCGGTGATCGATTTCACATATTCGGCATAGGAGCCGTTTTCGCCGTCGCCCTGATTGGAGTGGGTCGTGACGCGGTCACCGACTTTGTAATCGGTGACACCCGGCCCGACCGCCGAGACGATGCCGGCGGCGTCAAACCCGACAACGAAGGGGAATTTGTAGTCGAAGAACTGCGACAGCCAGCCTTCGCGGCACTTCCAGTCCGCGGGATTCACTCCGGCATAGGCGACACGAATGACAATCTCATCGGGGCGGGGGATCGGCATCGGGATTTCCCCCATCCGAAAGACGTCCGGACCACCGAAACGGTCGATCACCATTGCCCGCATCTTAAGTAACCTTCCCCGACTGACCGCTCGGCTAATCGATTAGCCATACCCTAAATGTCATGAAGTCATAGTCGCGGTGGGCGGCTTCTGGCAATACTCAATCGGCCACGGAGACGGGTGGCGAGGGGAACGAGCAGGATGTTAAACGAGCGTGCACTTAACGATAACCTGATTCATCGCATCAATGTCGGCGATTTGCTGACACGGTCGGCAGCCAGGGCCCCGCGTCATACTGCGATCGTCGATGGCGCGCGCCGGTTTTCCTATGCCGACTTCAACGCGCTGGTAAACCGGACCGCTCACGCCTTCGCCTCTTTGGGATTCGTCCGCGGCGATGCGTTGGCTTTGATGGCCGGCAATAGCGCGGAATTCCTTGCCACCTATTTTGCGTGCGCCAAGCTGGGCGTTGTCTGCGTGCCGATCAACCTGTTCTGGCGCTATGGCGAACTGGCCTATGTGCTGCGCCATTCGCAGGCGCGCGGCGTGATGATCGAAGCGGCGCTGATGGAGCAGTTGGCGACGGGCATGGACGACCAGCCGGGAATCGAGACGATCATCGCATTCGGCGGCGGCGCAGACCCGACGCCGGGATCGGGCGCACGCATGGTGTCGTTCGAGGGCCTGGCTGCCGGCCAGCCCGCCGACGAACCGGCTGTCATCGCCGGAGACCGCGATGCAATGTCCTATCTCTATACCAGCGGCACAACCTCCGCGCCCAAGGGCGTGGTCGGCAGCCATGTCGCGATCTATGTCGAGGCGCTCGGGGTCGTGATCGATACGCGGATGATGGCCGCCGACCGGGTGGTTGCGATGCTGCCGTTCTTCCACACCGCACAGCTCAACGCCTTTTGCACACCAGCGATTGCAATCGGTGCGACGATCTATGTTCAGCGCGGATTCGATGCCGCCCGGCTGTCGGGCCTGATCGAAAACGAGAAGGTCACCGTGATCTTCGGCTTGCCGGTGATGTATCGGACTCTGCTGGATCTGCAGACGCGGGAGCCACGCGACGTTTCCAGCCTGCGTCTCGCGGTCTATGCCATGGCGCCGATGGCCAAGGATGAGTTGAAGCGGGCGATCGAAACCTTCGGTTGCGATTTCTCGCTGATGTTCGGCCAGACAGAAATGAGCCCGGTCTCGGCTTTCTTCCGGCCGGAGCACCAGTTGAGCCATCCCGGCGCCGCCGGGACGCCGTCGATCAACGTTCAGATCGCGATCATGAACGACGCTGGGGAGTTCGTGCCACAGGGTGAGCCGGGCGAGATCGTCTATCGCAGCCCGCAAGTGCTCGTCGGCTACTTACGCAACGGTGAGGCGACAGACGAGGCGTTCCGTCATGGCTGGTTCCATTCCGGCGATGTCGGCCATTTCGATGAGGACGGAATCCTATGGTTCGAGGACCGGTTCAAGGATGTGATCAAGAGCGGCGGCGAGAATGTCGCCTCGCTTGAGGTCGAAACCGCGCTTTACGCGACCGAGCCGCGCATACTGGAGGCGGCGGCGGTCGGTCTGCCCCATGAACGCTGGGGGGAGGCGATCACCGCCTTTGTCATCCTGCGGCCCGGCGAAACCATCGACGAAGCCGAAACCTTGGCGAACGTGCGGGAGCGATTGAGCCCGTTCAAATGCCCGAAGGCGCTGATTGTGGTCGAGGAATTCCCGAAGACGGCGACCGGCAAGGTGCAGAAGGTAGAATTGCGCAAACAGTTCGCTGGGTATTACGGGTAACTCATAACGCGCGGCGCAATAAAAAAGGGAGGAAGCCGGCGCTTCCTCCCTTTCCGATCCAATCTCGGACGACCAGTTAGGCGGCCTTGCGCGGACGACCGCGGCGAGCTGGAGCCTTGGCCGGGGCGGCGGCCTTGGCCGGCGACTTGCCGAGGCCGATTTTCTTGGCCAGCTGAGAGCGGGTCGCGGCATAGTTGGGGGCAACCATCGGATAATCGCGCGGCAGATTCCACTTGGTGCGGTATTCCGCTGGGGTCATGCCATAGGTGCTCATCAGGTGGCGCTTCAGCATTTTCAGCTTCTTGCCGTCTTCCAGGCAGACGATGAAATCGGCCGTAACCGATTTCTTGATCGGAACTGCCGGGGACAATTCCTTGACTTCCGGCTCGACGTTGGTGGTGCTGAGCTGCGTCAGGGCGCGGGAAACGGAGCCGATCAGGTCCGTCAATTCAGTCGGCGACAGTGTAGCATTGCCCGCATATGCGCTGACGATCCGCGCGGTCAAATCCAGAAGCGTCGTTGACTCGATATTCTGACTGGAGGTCTCGCTCATCATTTCATTCCATTTATGTGTCGCGCTTTTGTTAAGCCGCGATTCAAAGCCGGTAGGTCAAAAAGACGCTTTTAATAAACCGTCAGTCCTTATTCTACCGTCGTTAATTGCTGTCAAGGACCAGTTGGTTAACAAAAACCAAATATCTTCAACAAAGTCGATATTTCACCATTGTGCATTCTGAATCGGCAGAACCGGTGTAAACTTGAAGGAAGGGTGCAAACTCTTAGTGCAGTTGTAGAAAATCGGCCCTGTTAAATCGCTCGCACATTGGATAGTTAAAATTTTTTGTGATGATGCCGTTATTTCACATGCGTGATTGAACTCCGGCTGCGGGATTACCCCACATGTCGAAACGTCTTACCGTTCCGGCAACGGCAATCCCGGGTTAATTCACACCGCTATAACCGATCCGGTATTTCACTGCTTCGCGACTCGTCCTAAACTTGTCGCCAACGCGCCAAACGCCAATCGGCGCCTTCGCGATGGGGAAGACAATGTTGCTGAAATCATTTTTCTATGCCGGGTTTTCCGCGGCAATAGTGTCGACCGCTGTCCCGGCGTTCGCCGCCGACATGATACAAGTCCAGTTCGGCAGCTACGGCTATGCCATGAACCGCAAGACCGTGACTGACGACGTCAAGAAATTATGCGACGGGAAAGCGTCCTGCACGCTGATGGTGAAGAACGATACCTTCGGTGGCGACCCGTCGCCTGGCGACGACAAGGCAGTCATGATCGGCTGGAAATGCGGCGCAACCGATCACAAGGAGCAGTTCGCCGAAGGCAAGAACGCCACGCTCAGCTGCAAATAGAAGACGTCTGGAACTGACGCACCGGCGTCAGTTCCATTGGCGCGCTTGCCGGCCGTTTATGACCCCCGCCTGAATCCGGACTTTGACTGTGGTCGCCTTTCCCTCGCGGATCAGGCCGAGGTTAAGGAAGTCGCCGTCATGCGCGAAATCCAGCTTGCGCCGCAGGTCGGCGATCGTATGGATCGGCTCGTCGTCCACGCTGACGATAAGGTCCCCCGGCTGAACCCCCGCATCGGCCGCGGGTGAATTGTTCGCGACGGTGGTGATAAGGGCGCCGTCGCTGCGCTCCAGGCCCAGGCCGGAGGCGACATCTGGGGTCAAATCCTGTGTCTGTATGCCGATCTGGCCGCGTTTCACATCGCCGTTCTTGATCAGGTCAACCATGATTTTCTTGGCGATATTGGCCGGTACTGCGAAGCCGATGCCGACATTGCCGCCGCTGGGCCCCAGGATCGCCGTGTTGATACCGATCAGTTCGCCGTGCAGATCAACCAGCGCGCCGCCGGAATTGCCCGGATTGATCGGCGCGTCGGTCTGGATGAAGTCTTCATAGCCTTCGATGCCCAGGCCGGTGCGGCCCAAGGCGCTTATGATGCCCGACGTCACGGTCTGGCCCAGGCCGAAAGGATTGCCGACGGCCAGCGCATAGTCGCCAACGCGGATTTTGTCGCTGTCGGCGAACGACACGGCCGTCAGGTGATCGGCATCGATCTTCAGAACGGCGATGTCGGTTTCCGGGTCACGCCCGACAAGCTTGGCCTTGAAATGACGCTTGTCTTTTAGGGTCACCTCTATCACCTGATCGCCCGTGCCGACGGTGACGACATGATTGTTCGTCAGGATATATCCCTTGTCGGCGTCGACGATCACGCCTGAACCCGCCGCCTGGACCTGTTGCCGGAAACCGCCCTCCGGGACGCGAAAAAACTGACGGAAAAGCGGATCGTTCATGAACGGGTTTACTTGCCGGCTGCCCGATACCGCGATGTTGACGACGCCCTGGACGACCTTATCGACGACCGGCGCCAATGTGGGCACGTCCCCGAAAATGGGGATTCCGGCGATGGCTGGGGCGGGGCAGGCGGCGACCAGCCCGATCAGGCCCAGCGCTGCTGTCGTGCGCCGAATTTGGCGTTTGCCGCTGCTCATCCGTTGCTCCTCTGCTTCATCGATCGGGAACATCTGGTTCCCCGATCCGGTTTGGCGTTATGGAATTAATCAATGACGGAAGGTTTTGAAATGCCCACCCAAGATACGAAGTCGCGAAAAATTCGCGCACTCAGCACCGGATTTGCTGTCTTGATCACGATGGGAAGCTTGGCCGCCTGCGACAGCGGTCCGCCGCCCACTACAACCACGACCCGTTCGGTTACGACCGACACCACCGCGCCTGTGATGCCGCCGGCGCAACAAACGACAACGGTCGAAAAGACGACGACCAACAACCCGTAAGCGACCGGCTGTTCGAAAGACAAGCTCCTGGACGGTTCAACCTCCAGGGGCTTTTCTTTACGGCCAGAAATCCTCGGCCGCGATCGAAAAATTCAGGTTGGCCGTGATCGAACTAATCGCTGTCGTGATGCCGACCAGGTTGCCCCGCGTATCGAACAGTCCACCGCCCGACGAGCCATGCCAAGTCGGCGCCGAATTCTGGACGATTCGCACGCCCTCCCACTGCCGCAGACCCGAGACGATTCCATCGCCGAAGCTGCGCTCCAACCCGATCGGCGCACCCAAGCTGTAGACCGTTTCGCCGATGCGCACATTGTCGAGCCTGCGCACGCCCTGGACCGGATGCAGCGGCACGCCGTCCACGCGCAGAAAACATCTGTCGCCGCCGGCATCGGCATAAACCAGCGCGGCGCGATGCGTGCTGCCATCCTGCGAAACGCTGATCTGCGGACGTCCGGCTACGACGTGGCAGTTTGTGATCAGGATATGATCGGTAATGGCGACGCCGCTTCCCTGGTTATAGCCGGTGCGCTCCGCCAGCTCGATCGCATGGTCGCTGGCCATCACGACATAAACCGAAGGGGCAAGCTTGACGTACAGGTCCTCTGCCGACAGCACCGGCGTATTCCGAGCCGGCGGCATTACCGGCCGCTCGGTGCGCCACTTCACGAGGCTGAAATACGGCAGGCTGTCGGACGGCACGCTCTTGAACAGCTGCTGCGCCGCTCCTGGAGCTGCCGCGACACTGGCGTGTAACTGGCCGCTGCCGGTCTCGTCGCGAACCGTAAACCCGGCCCTGGACATTTCTGAGCGTTCGCAGGCGAACCGCTCGCCCGGCACCTTTTTCCCTGCGCAGGCCTGCCGGATCGCGGACCGTTCTTCGGGCGAGACCAGGGACAAGTCAGGTTTGCGCCCAAGGCGCAAAACTGTCGTCAGCTGGTTGGAGCGGCACATTGTTTGCGCCATCGAGCTGTCGCCCACACCGGCGCAATAGGCGACGATCGCCGCACGTTCGCCCGATGATGCACCCGGCAGGTCGGCGTCAGCCTTCGCCCGACCAACCGAAATGGCCAGCAAGGCAACGATCAGGCAAACACGAAGGATCCACACCGGCGGGTCAGCCGGGCTTCTGAATCCAGCCATTCAGCGTATCGACGATGGCCTGCGGGCTCATGCCCCGCGCATCCTGAAGCGCAGCGGGGTTGCCGCCGCCGTTGATCATCTTGCCGGTCGGGTCGAGGACGATCATCGTCGGCACCGCCTTGATACGCACGCCATAGGCGTCCCCGATATCCATGTTCTTGTTCATGCGGCCGACATCAACCATCACGACCTCGAACATCGCCGAAATCCAGGGTTTGACCTGGTCCATCGCCAAGACGCCGGCGGTGACCCGGCAGTCGGGGCACCAGTTGCCGCCGAAATCGATCAGCACGAACTTGTGGGCCTGCGCCGCGCGGACGATAGCAGCGGCAACCTCCGTATGGGCGTCTGCATTGACATTATAAGGCGCGGTGGGCGCCGACGTCAGCGCTGCGTCGACCTTCGGCGCGGCGGGGGCGGCAAATACCCCACCTGCGAACAGGGCGATAGCTGTGGATAGCAGCGCAAGCGCAGCAAATCGAGCAATTGACGACATGACCCGACCATTATTTCCGAAATACCAAGGCTGGAATATTAAACCAGCTTGCACCCGACCGCAAAGCGCACGGCCAAGTTCAATCCAGACTATCGTCACCGAGTAGCCGGCCGATTTCGGTGCGAAGCTGTTCCGGCCGGTAGGGTTTCTGCAGGACGTTGCCGTGCAGAATGCCGGCTTCCTCTTTCAGGCGGCTGATCCCCTGTCCGCCGGTCGTGTAGAGAATCTTGAGATTAGGCCGGTGCTGCTTGACCATGTCGGCCAGGACGATGCCATCGACGCCGGGCATCGCTATATCCGTAAAAACCAGCTCGATCGTCGAGATTTCGCTGATCATGCGCATAGCCGCTATTGCGTCGGTCGCACTTGTTACACCGATTCCGAACGACGCTATCAGATCGGCCACGAATATGCGGGTCAGATCGTTGTCTTCGACGACAAGCACGCGCGGGGTAGGGAGGTGAGAGGCCATGGACGGTTTGGGACGCCAGATTTGGGTTTATCTTTATAGGTATTGCCGAATATTTCCTAAAATATACGGGTTTTCTTATCGAGCTCAGTTAACTTTTAGCATATGTTATTAAAAAATAGAATATGTTCGATATCGGGCCGTGATTTTGCTTATGAACAGCGGATTTTATTTGAATGGATGAATGTTTCATCGCGCCGCAAACCTCACAAAATTATCTAAAATAGTTTTCATTTTTGACCACGTCCGACGCTTGCAGGCAAGCGAAATCAACGCGTAGCCGCGTGATTTCTGTGTGGCCGCGCGCGGTCACCCGTGCGCGGTGCGCTCGGCCCGTTCCGCTGCCTCGAGTTGAGGTTCTAGCCTGCCGCTGAGCCACAGCAGGTACATTCTGATATCGCCGACCAGAGACCAAAGGGGGTTGCCGAAGGTGGCCGGTCGATTGCGCTCGACAGCAAAATGCCCGGTCCAGGCCATCGCGTATGCAAAGACTGTTCCGGCAATAAACCAAAGTGGATTGAGTGTGACTAGAGCGGCGACGATGCCGATCAGCGCACCGCTGGAGCCGACATAATGGAACCGACGGCAAACCGGCGCGCGGTGCGCGCGCAGATAATACGGCCAGAACGCTTTGAATGTCGCTGGTGTCTCCGGCATTGCCAGGCGCCTCCGCTGTTCGCCCACGGCCACAGCCATTCTTGAGCCGCGAAAAGATCATACCCGAAATGGTGTCGTCGGGGCGGTTTTTTCGACATCGCGAAAATGCCGGTCAATAATCTATGGCGCGGATATGTTTTTTACCCGTAATCTATCTGCGTGCGTATTCAGGGACGCAGCCTTGATCGGCCACGTCGCCGCGGAGTGGCTTACTATGCGACGCATTGCCTGTTTGAATAAGATTCTTTTCGCGATCCTGCTGGCTGCCATGCCCGCAGTGACAGGCGGCCCACCGGCACATGCCGCCGGCGACAACGTCAAGATCGGCATCTTGACGGATGAAAGCGGAATCTATGCCAGCGTCAGCGGCAAGGGGACCGAAACCGCCGTTCGAATGGCGGTCGAGGAATTCGGCGGTAAGGTTTTGGGTAAGCCGATCGAGATCGTGATCGCCGATCATAGGAGCGATCCCGACTTCGCGTCCAAGGTCGCGCACGAATGGTTCGATCGCGACGGTGTCGACATGATCACCGACCTTACCGACACGCCCGTGGCGCTGGCGGTCCAGGCCATCGCCAGGGACAGTAACAAGATCGACATCGTCACCGGCGCCGCCAGCCCGCTGTTGACCGGCGCGCAGTGTTCGCCGACGGGGTTTCACTGGGTTTATAACAGCTATGCCCTTGGAAAGGGGGCGGAGGCGGCTGTCGACCAGGGTGACAAGACCTGGTTCTTCATCACCACGGAATCGGCTTTCGGAGCCCCGCTTGAGGATCTCGCCGGCGGCTTCGTGAAGCAGGCCGGCGGCAAGGTTCTGGGCAGCGTTCGGCATCCGGCGGGAATTTCGGATTTCAGACCCTATCTGCAGGAGGCACAGGATTCCGGTGCGCAAGTAATCGCGCTGGCGGATGCCGGCGCCGATGCGGTCGGGCTGATCCGCCAAGCGGCGCAATATGGGATCGGTCGTGGCGGCCAGCGCATCGCGGGACTTTTGATGACGACGTCCGATGTGAATGCGCTCGGGCTCGACCTGGCACAGGGCATGGTGATCACCACCGCCACCTATTGGGATCAGGACGGCGACACGCGCGCCTGGTCGAAAAAATATTATGCCATTATGAAAGCCATGCCGAATATGGTGCAGGCGGGCAGTTACTCCGCTGTTCTGCACTATCTCAAGGCCGTCCAGGCGGCTGGGACGACCGACGGCGCGGCAGTCGCTAAAAAGATGCGCGAAATTCCGGTGAACGACGCTTTCTTCAAGGGTGGAATCGTCCGCCCGGACGGGTTGATGCAACACGACATGTATCTGGCCGTGGTCAAATCCCCTGGCGAAAGTAAACAAGCCTGGGATTATCTTTCGATTATCCAGAGAATACCGGGTACCAAGGCGTTCCTGCCGCTCGACCAAAGCGACTGCCCACTGATTGCGAAATAACAGGCTCCATCAATGTTTTCGGTTCTCCGCGAGCTCAATCGTGAGCAGCGCTCCGCTGTTGTCGCCAGCTTTCTGGGCTGGACACTGGACGCGTTCGACTTCTTTCTGCTGACGTTCGTCCTCACCGATATCGCCAAGGAATTTTCGACCGGGGTTCCGGCGGTGGCCGAGGCGATCGCCCTTACCCTGGCAATGCGGCCGGTCGGCGCCTTTATCTTCGGCCTGCTGGCGGAGCGCTTCGGCCGCAAGCCGATCCTGATACTGGACATCGTGTTCTATTCGGCGATGGGCCTTGCGACCGCCTTTTCGACATCGATCGAGATGCTGTTGGTCCTGCGCGCCATGTTCGGTATCGGCATGGGGGGAGAGTGGGGCCTGGGCGCGTCGCTGGCGTTGGAAACGGTGCCGCCCAAGGCGCGCGGACTGGTGTCGGGCATTCTTCAGCAAGGCTATGCGGTGGGCTACCTGCTGGCGGCCGTGCTGTACTGGACTCTATATGACAGGCTGGGATGGCGCGGCATGTTCGTTGTCGGTGTTGTGCCGGCGCTGCTCGTTCTTTACCTGCGCCTCAGCGTCAGGGAATCGCCCGTTTGGGAGACGGTTCAGAAAACGCGGGGGAATTTCCTGGCCTCGCTGCGCGAATCGATGCGTGGGCGGTGGCCGCTGTTTTTATTCGTCGTCATCCTGATGGCTTGCTTCAATTCGCTGAGCCATGGTTCGCAGGATCTGTTCCCGACCTTTCTGAAAGTTCAACATCACCTCGGGCCGCAAGCAGTCGGCGCCATCAGCGTCTTTGCCAATCTGGGGGCCATTGCGGGTGGCGTTACGTTTGGCGCCCTATCGGAAAAAATGGGCCGCAAACGCACGATCATCATGTCGGCGCTGCTGGTGTTGCCGGTCGTGTGGATCTACTCGGTGGTGGGCCAGCCGGTATTGCTGGCGGCCGGTGCGTTCATCGTCCAATTCATGGTGCAGGGCGCGTTCGCCATGGTGCCGGTCCACTTGAACGAACTGTCTCCCGAAGGGACGCGTGGAACGTTCCCGGGATTCACATATCAACTGGGCAACCTGCTCGCATCGCAAAACCAAACTTTACAGGCGCGTTTTGCGACCAGTCATGGCAATAATTACGGATTGGCCATCACTGCCGTTACGGCGGCCGCGGCGCTGCTGTTGGCGCTTGTCGCCTGGTTGGGACCAGAGCGGAAAGGCGCGGCCTTCGCCGGCCAAGACGCCGGCACGGTAAAAGGGGAATGACGATGACAACCAGACTTGATCACTGCAACATCAGAACCTTCGACCTGGATGGGACGATCCGGTTTTATTCCGATGTGGTCGGGCTGAAGGACGGCGACTTTCCCGGTACCCGTTCCATGGGAGCTTGGCTCTACGATGTCAGCGACCGGCCCGTCCTGCACATCATCGCCATCGATCCGAAGAATCCGGAGGCCGCTCTTGGCCGGGTACGCGACCGACTCGGGAGCCTTGCCGGGTCGCTGGAACTGTCCTCGCTGTCCGGCGGCGGGGCGATCGATCACATCGCTTTCGAGTGCGACGACTACGACGCGATGGAAGCAAAACTCAACGGGTTGGGTATGAGATTCACCAAGAATGACGTGCCCAGCATCAGTCTGCGGCAGCTTTTCGTGAATGATCCGAACGGTATCACGCTCGAACTGAATTTCCGTTGAAGCCAATTCCTGGGCAGCGCCGGAAAAAAGCCTTGCGCCGAAACGTAAGATTTTGCGAATTGAAGCGTGTGACGCATAATGACGAGGCGCACGGGAAACCGGCGACGGCCCATGGCTGCGTTATAGTGTACGGTAGTATTGATCGGGAGAGCGCAATGAACTTCCTTTCGGGGGAAAGTCGCGCATGAGCAGGCGTAAATTTTTGATCTGCCGCGCGTCCACGTCATTGGCGTTCGGCGTTCTGCTTGCAATTCCTGGCTTTTACGCCTCGGCGCAGACCACGACTACTACGGCGACCACGACCACGATCACCGGTGCGGCGACCAACCCTGTGACGACGAAGAAGGGCGGGGACGTGACCGTCAGTTCCACGGGCAGCATCACGCTGACCGGCGGCAATGCAATCAGCGTCAACAGTAATAATTCTGCCTATAACCAGGGCGCGATCACCATCAACGATGCGCCCTCGACCAGTAACCCAGCCACGGCCACCGACAGCGCCGGCATTCTGGTGGTCGGCGGTTTTAAAGGCACGATCTCCAACAGCGGCAGCATCACCAACACCGATTCGGCCCCTCTGGCGGCGGAGCAGGGCGGGCAGGGCGTTTACGCCAACATTTTCGTTCTGACGAACGGAGAAAACCGCTACGGCATACAGGTCGCGGCTGACGACAATAAGCTCTTCACCGGCTCCATCGACAATGCAGCCAACGCGTCCATCACGATTCTGGGCAACGATTCCGCCGGCATCTTTGTCGATACGGGCGGCCTGAAGGGGAACATCACCTCTGAAGGAACGATCAACGTCACGGGCAATAACAGTTCCGGTATTTTGGTCAACGCGCCTGTGCACGGCCGAATTTCAGTCTCGGACTCGATTGTCGCGCTGGGCATCGGGGCTACGGGCGTATCGGTCAATAACCGGGTCTTCGGACAGATCGATATCGACTCCGCCATTAGTGTGACCGGACTTTACAACAATGGCGCGACAACCGCCCGGCCGATAAATTTCGACGGGTTGAGCGCTGGTAATTTTCTGATCGGCGGTTCGGCGGTTTCGATTAACAGTAGCCTGGGTCATGGTCTGCTCATCGACACAAACGGGCAGCTTCTGACATACGGAACGGCGCCGGCGCTGCTGATCGCGCCCGCAAGCGGAACCATGCAGATTAGACCGACACTCGGTAATTTTTTTGGCGTGCAGCTCGACGGCCAGGTCGCGGGTAATGGCATCTATGACGGCATGTCGGCCACCGGAATTCAGATCGGCGGCAAAGGTGGCATAGTAAATGTCGCCACCGGGATCAACGTTGCCAACAGCGTAACCGCCACAGCATATGCCGCCGACGCCAATGCGATTGTCGTTTCCAGCGGCGCCAAAATGACCGAGATCGCCAACAGTGGGACGATTTCCGCGACGGTCAATGACGGCTTCGGCAGCCAAACCACGGTCGGCGGGACCGCCAGGGCGATTACGGTTTACGGCGGCGCGGTTTCCAAGATCGTCAATACCGGCACAATCTCCGCAACGACAGCTGGCGGTAACGCCTACGCGCTCGCTCTAGGGGGGGACACGGTCTATGTCACCGTCGACCAGAATGCGGCCGCCGCGGGAGCGAAGGCGTCAACGATCACCGGCAATATTGCCTTCGGCAACAATGGCGCGGCGCTGAATGTCGCCAACGGCATCATTACCGGCGACGTGTCGTATGGCGACAACAAGAAGAATAAGTTGACCATCACCGGCGGTGGGGTGGTGGACGGCGCTGTAACGCAAGCGAAAGGCGGCGCGCTCGCGCTCAGCATCGTAAACGGCAAGTTGGCTTCAACCAGCACAGCCGATCTAAATATCAGCAAGCTTAAGATCGGATCGAAAGGCGAAATCGACTTCGCGGTCGATCCGAAGACAACGCAGAGCGGAACGCTGGACGTCTCGGGCCAAGCCCAAATCTTAAAAGGCGCCAAAATCGGCCTGACGTTGGATGCCCAATTGACGGCGCCTGAAACATTCACTGTCGTCCAAGCCAGTGGCGGTTTGATCGGCTCGTCGGCATCGCTCGGCAGCTTGCCGTATTTCTATTTCGCGAATATCGGTCAGAACGATGCCGCCGGAACGATCACGGTAAAAGTCCGCGACCGAACCTTCGGTGAGGCCGGCGTTCTGGGCAGCGCGTCTGCCTATAATGCGGTTTTCGCCGCCAATTATGCCGACACGGGCATTCGCGACGCGTTCAATGCAGCTGGATCGCAGCCGGCGTTCAAGCAGCTCTACCAGCAGATGTTGCCCTCCTATTCGGGCGGCCTGTTTGAAATCCTGCAACAGGGCACCAGCGCTATCGCGAACGCTGAAGCCACCAATCCGCTCGAGGAGAGCGGCGTCCATGGTGGTGGCTGGGCACAGCAGGTCGGGTTTGGCGCGGAGCAGGGCACCCGGTCGACACCGGGTTATCACGGCGGCGGACTAGGCTTCGCCTTCGGTTGGGAAACGCCGATCAGCAATATCAGCAGCTGGGGCGTAACGGTTTCTTATCTTCGCGCGTCCGTCGATGATTTCAACACCGGCCCGAACGATCAAGAGGTCGGCACGACCTACGGCGTCGGCGCCTATTGGCGGGAGAATGACGGCGCGTTCAAGACAGAGGCCAGCCTCAACGCCGGCGTTGCCGAAATGAACAGCACGCGCAATTTCTCAGGCACCGATCTGAACGGCACGATGGTGACGCGTTCGGCCAGTGCCGCTTGGAGCGGCGGCGTGGCACAGGCTCATCTGGGCGTCAGTTACGAGCAACCGCTTGGCGACGGCTATTATGTAAGGCCTTTGGTGCAGGGCGATTATTTCGTCCTCTATTCGGACAAATATTCCGAACGTAACGGCGGTCCGGGTTTCAATCTCAACGTGGCGTCGAGCACCGGCAAGCAGGGATCGGTCACCGGTGGCGTTGCCGTCGGCACACGGTGGGGCGACAAGTTCTTCACGTGGAAGCCCGAAGCGATGGTCGGCTACAAACAGGTCTTCGGCGGTCCTGGCGACATTACCGCGGCGTTTGCCGGCGGTTCTGCCTTCGCCTTGTCGCCGGCTTCGCAGAAGGGCGGCCCGATCGCGAATTTCGGCGTTCATGGCGGCAACAAATATTCGGATTTCGGCCTTGAAGCCGGCGGCGAAGACCGGGGCCCCTATAAGGCGTTCGACGGCAAAGTGGTCGCGCGCTTCCGGTTCTGAACCTGAACGGCCTGAACGGCCGAAATTCACAGCTTGGCGGTTGACAGATACCGGCGCAGGCGGGAGACGTAATCCCGTCGCGATCCCGCGTCAGTCTTACCGTTGAGGCCAAATCCGCATGGGTGCAGATCGTCACAACATGGCGGCGATGCCGGCGATCGGCATTGAGCTCAGCACCGTCATTGTGGCTGTGATCGACGATGCTCCCCTTGTCCTGACGGTAGCTTCGCCAAATTCCGATTTGCGCGCCTTGCCGCTCGGTAATTTGGATCCGCTGGCGCATCCGACGCTGGAACGCGGCCTGCGCGGCTGGGTGGCCGAACTGACCGGGCTCAAGCTCGGCTATGTCGAGCAGCTTTACACATTTGGCGACCGCGGGCGTGACCCGACGGCCGAGACGCCGGATCGCCGTCTGATCTCGATCAGCTATCTCGCTTTAACGTCGGCATCGGCGCTTGCCGGGCCGGTCGATGCCGGCTGGCGGGATTGGTACGCATTCTTTCCCTGGGAAGACTGGCGGGCCGGCCGGCCCAATATCATCAAGGCGGATATCCTGCCCGCACTGGAAGCCTGGGCAGGCGGCGCCGAGGACGCCGTGGTCCGCGACTTCAGGCGTGATCGCGTGGCGATGGCGTTCGGCGGCGGCCGGATCAGCTGGGATCCGGCGCGGACGCTGGACCGGTACGAATTGCTGTATGAAGCGAACATGGTGGACGAAAGCCGCCGCGTTCCCACCAATGTGCAGTGCGCCGGTAAACTGGGGCAGGATCCGGTCTTCGGTCAGCCCATGGCGCGCGACCATCGCCGGGTGTTGGCGACGGCGATTTCGAGGCTGCGCGGAAAGCTCACCTACCGCCCTGTCGTGTTCGAACTGATCTCGGAAAGCTTCACGTTGTTGCAGTTGCAAAGGATGGTCGAGACATTGGCCGGAATCCGCTTGCACAAACAGAATTTTCGGCGTTTGGTCGACCGCGGCGGGCTCGTGGAGCCGACCGGCAAGCGTGAGACGCGAACCGGCGGTCGTCCGGCCGAGCACTACCGTTTTCGCAGAAAAGTATTGTCCGAACGGCCGGCCCCCGGGGTCGGTCTGCCTGAACGAAGAACTTAACGCTTTCTTTAGGAAAGGCGCGCGATGCGCTCGATGCTCTGGGGACAACCCGTCCGCAGGTGGCAGGACCATCTGCGACCGAATTTTTGGGACCTGGTGGCGTTTCCGCTGTTGTTCGGGTTGCTGACGCTTATCGTCGTCGGCGCTGGCGGGATGACGAAGCCGTTCGACCTCGGCAAGCCGCTGACGGTTTCACTTGATCCCTCCAACCTACCTTATTACGCGCTGCGCACCGTTCTGCGCATGTTCATTGCGCTGGGTATTTCGTTTCTCTTCACACTGATCTACGCGGCGGCTGCGGCCAAGAGCCGAATGGCTGAGAAGATTTTGATTCCGGTACTCGACATATTGCAGTCGATTCCGATCCTGACGTTTCTCACGATCACGATCACGGCCTGGATATCGTTATTTCCCGGCAGCACGCTGGGGCCGGAATGCGCCGCCATCTTCCTGATTTTCACGAGTCAGGCTTGGAACATGACATTCAGTCTCTATCAGTCGCTACGCACAGTCCCGCTCGATCTACAGGAAGCGGCGCGCATGTACCGGCTTGGGCCATGGGCGCGGTTCTGGCGGCTGGAATTGCCGCACGCGATGCCGAACCTGATCTGGAACATGATGATGTCCGTATCGGGCGGCTGGTTCTTCGTCGTCGCCTCCGAGGCGTTCTCCGCGTACGGCCAGAATATCGTCCTGCCGGGGGTCGGCTCATATATTGCGGCTGCGATCGACCAGAAAAATCTAGTCGCCGTCGGTTACGCGGTGGGCGCGATGCTGGTCGTTATTCTTCTCTACGATCAGCTTTTTTTCCGGCCGCTACTGTCTTGGTCCAGCAAGTTTAAAGCTGAGTCTGACGGAAGCATCGAACCCGAACGCCCTTGGTTTCTGACGATGCTGCAAAAGGCCGGCTTGGTGCACGTCTTCCGCCTCGGTTTCGCGGCCAGCGGTCAAACCTGGAATCGATCGGTCGGGTCGATTGTCCAGCGTGCATTGACCATGGTCGGCTTTGGCCGGAGCCGCCCAATGGATCGCGCGTCGGCGATCCCGCGCTGGGTCGAGCGTGTTTACGACGTACTGCTGATTCTGATTGTTGGCTACGTGATCTATCGCATGGCCGCTATTGTGCGAACGCAGCTGGACTTGCGCGAAGTCGTCCATGTTTTCTATCTCGGCTTGCTGACGGCCATTCGCGTGATGGTGTTAATCGCCATCGCGACGGTCGTGTGGGTGCCAATCGGCGTTTGGATTGGATTGCGCCCCAAAATGACGCGTCGGGCGCAACCTATCGTTCAATTCCTGGCGGCCTTTCCGGCAAACCTGCTGTTTCCCGTAGCTGTTGTTTTGATTTTACGTTTTCACGCGAACAGGGAGATTTGGCTGTCACCACTGATGATTTTGGGCACTCAATGGTACATCCTGTTCAACGTCATCGCTGGGGCCTCTTCCTTGCCTCAGGACTTTCGCTATGTCGCGCGAAACCTCGGCCTGTCGCGTCTGATTTGGTGGCGGCGTCTTATCATTCCGGCAATCTTTCCAGCATATATCACGGGTGCGCTGACCGCTGCCGGCGGTTCATGGAATGCGGCGATTGCTGCCGAATGGGTGCATTGGGGCTCGACGACCCTGACCGCCACCGGTGTCGGCGCGTATATCGAAAAGGCGAGCATCGACGGCGACATTCCCCGCCTCATACTCGGAACCGCCGTGCTGTGTGTCTACGTGATCCTGTTGAACCGACTCTTATGGCGGCGTCTCTATGATTTCGCGGCCGAACGCATGCGTCTCGACGATGTCTGAGGAACGTAAAAATGGCTGATGCCACTTCGCTGATCGAAGTCGATCACGTCTTCAAGACCTATCCCGTCGCCGATCGCGGCGAACGGCTTGTGCTCGATGACCTGAACTTCAAACTGATCCCGGGTGAGATCGTCGCCGTGCTGGGCAAGTCGGGTTCCGGCAAGTCGACGTTCCTGCGCCTGGTCGCCGGCCTGTCGGAGCCAAGCCAGGGAGAGGTGCGTTATCGCGGGAATACGGTGAAAGGACCGGTGCGCGGCGCCGGCATGGTGTTTCAAAGCTTCGCCCTGTTCCCCTGGCTGACCGTGCTGGGCAATGTGGAGCTCGGACTTGAGGCGCTGAACGTGCCGAAAGAAGAGCGACGCAAGCGCGCCGAGGCGGCGATCGACTTGATCGGCCTGGACGGGTTCGAATCCGCCTATCCGAAGGAGCTGTCGGGCGGCATGCGCCAGCGCGTCGGCTTTGCCCGGGCGTTGGTGATCAACCCTGACATTCTGCTACTGGACGAGCCTTTCTCCGCGTTGGACGTGCTGACCGCCGAAACGCTGCGCGGCGACCTGGTGGATTTGTGGCAGGACCGCAAGATCCCGACCCAGAGCATTCTCATGGTGTCACACAACATCGAAGAGTCGGTGGAGATGGCGGATCGCATCCTTGTCTTCTCGTCCGACCCAGGTCGTATCCGCGCGGAAATCCGTGTTCCCTTGCCGCGTCCGCGTGACTGGAACAGCCCGGGTTTCCGCCACATCGTCGATCAGGTCTATACGCTGCTGACCACAACTCCCGGCGGCGGTGCGGCCGGCAAGCGGGCGCGCGGCGAACCTGGCGTGGCGCAGCCGGATGGAGCGGAATTCGCGATCCGTATCCCCGATGCGCCGACTCAGCAACTTTCTGCGCTGATCGATACGCTGATGGAAGACCGATATCGCGGCCGCGCCGACCTGCCGGATTTGGCGGAATATCAGAATCTGTCAGTCGACGACCTGTTCGTCCTGCTGGACGGCATGCAATTGTTGGGTTTTGCTCATGTCGGCGGCGGCGACGTCGAACTAACCCCGTCAGGCAAGGCGTTCTCGGATGCCGAGATGGACGAGCGGAAGCGGATTTTCGCCAATAACCTGCTGATGAATGTGCCGCTCGCCGCGCACATCCAGAAGGTTCTCCAGGAACGCCCGAACCACCGCGCGCCGGCCGCGCGCTTCCTGGGCGAACTGGAAGATCACATGAGCGAGGAGTGGTCGAACGATACGCTGGAGCGAATCATCAACTGGGGCCGTTACGCCGAGTTGTTCGCCTATGACTACGACACCGAGACCTTCCGCCTGGAAGATCCCGAGGAAGAATAAGACTCCGTCACCAGTGCGCCGGCGTCGGCGCGGTAACTGACGGCATCGGCGGTGGCCTATAGCCGAACGGTTTCGGCGGCGCTTGATTTTCCCGTGCCGCTGAAACATCGGCCGTTGCCGGGCTGGTGCCAGAGAAGAACCCGGTCATCGTCCATGCGCCGCGCCCTAGCGTTCCTGCGATCAACTTGTCGCTCGCTTGATCGTATTTCAGGTCGCTGACCAGCGCGTGCGGGAAGCCGGCGCCAAGCGCTGTCCATTTGGCTCCGATGCTGCCGATATGAATTTGGAAGGCCCCGAACCCACCGGCGATCACGACCACGTGGGAGGCGATGCTGTCTGGCGCATAAACGGCGATGGTCCCAACCTTCGCGGTCAATTGGTGAAGGTTGCTGACGATAGAAACCCAATGGGCGCCCTCGTCGAGGGAGCCCCATAGGTGGCTGTGTACGTCCAGGGCGAAAACCTGCTGATAGTTATAGGGATTGACGGCGATCGTCTGGACGTCGTCCCCCTGATAGCCGGCCAGCCGGACGACGGGGCTGCCCGCGTTCGCGCGATGGAATACCCTGGCTCCGGACCCGGCATAGAACATGCCGACATTGCTTTTCCCATTGAGTTTGCCGCCGTAGACCATCGGTTGGCCAAATAGTGAAGAGCCGCCCACTGCGTCGCCAAGATCTGCGAGTTTGGTGAGGCTATCCCCACCGGTTGTGGATTCATAAAGTGAGGTGGTGCCGATCAGCATCCGCCTTGGGTTGATCGTGTTGAGCGTCATCGGCGTATAGAACGGAGCCGTAGCGTCGCATTGAGCGAGGGTACCCTTGCATGTCGAGCCGGCGACAATGCGAAGACGGACGGGTTCCACGCCTAAGAAATTATTGTTAGCGTCCCAGCTAGAGCGGGTGAATATCTGCAAACCAGTATAGGCGGTGTAACGCAGGCTTTTCCCCGGATGAGCCCGCTGGTCGGCATCGACGGCAACCACGCCTCCGTCGCCGCCGACAAACTCATTCCAACTGAAGCTGCCTGGGCGCGTTTGAACGGCGGTGCCGTTGTCTTGTGCGCCTCCGAAGATCACGCGGCTGAACGGATCGTATGCGATCGAGTGAAATTCAGTCGGCCGAAGATCGCCGACAAGCGCGGTCCATTTGGGCGAACTGCCCGCCGGGCCCGTCAGCTTATAGAGTCCGCCATCATCGCCCTCCAGCAGGCTGCCGTCGGCGCCTATTGCCAGCGCGCGCGAATCCGCATGGGGGACTGTGCCCTGTGCATCGTCGCAGGTCAGGTTGTGCCACTGCTGGGCACGAGTTGCGGACGCGTTGCCGCGGAAGATGGCGCCCCCATACGTTTGGCACCCGTTTGCGTTCGGAAACGGGAAGTCCTGACGGTCGCCGGAAATGTACACAATGTTAGGGTTTTTCGGATCGGCAAGCAGGGCACCGTGGAGACGACCTTGCCCACCCGGAAAGATCGCAGGCGAGGGAACCCCCATCGCCTTCCAGGTTGCACCCTGGTTGATAGATCGGAATGTGCCGGACAATCCTCCGCTCTTGTCGATGACCGCCGCATAGACGGCGACGACGTTCGTGTCGCCATGCACCGCAAGCATGACCCGCTCTGAGGTTTCGAGGCCCGAGATGCCGGTTGTGCCGCTGCCGATGACCCGCTTCCAGGTCAAGCCGCCATCGTTGCTGAAATAAACCCCGGCTTGTGCAGCCCCGCCTTCCTTTGCCGAGATGCTGGCATAGAAGCGATTGGGGTGAATGGGGTCGGCGGCGATCGCGCCCACGCCGCCGGCCGGTAGGCCAGAACCAGCCGCATTCGAAATCTGGGTGAAGACGACGCTGGCCGGGTCGCGGTCGAGCGAATTTCCGCTGCGGAATAGGCCGTAAAACTTCGCGGCAGCGGGGACGGCGGCATTCTGCTTAACGTCCACCACTGCTATGTCTGGGTCTTTGATGTCGTCGCCATAATTCGGGCGCGTGGCCGCGAGAAGGACAGCGCCTCGCTTCAGTTTTGTCGGCAGGACGCTCGTTACCCGTCGCCCCGTAAAGGTCGATTGACCGATAATGGACCATTTTGCGCCGCCATCGAACGTGCGAGCAATTCCGAAACCGGTGCTGCCGGCGTTGGCCAGAGAACTTCGGCTGCCAGTGCCGGCAAACATGACCTCATTGCCCAGGGGACTTGCCGCCAAAGAGGCAATAGATAGCGCTGGAAGAGCGTTATCGGTCAGCGGTGTCCAATGCGGCATCGCGATATCGGCGTCAAACGTACGCCAGATGCCGCCATTGACCGTGGCCACATATATGACGCCGTTGTTCGTACTCACCGGCACGATCCCGCTTACCGCCCCAGCTTCAGGACTGTTGGGCGGGACGGCGACGTTGGAGCCGTTATAGATCGGTCCCGGTCCTTGTTCGACCCAAAAACTGTCCGCTCGCGCAAGCTTCACTGACGATCCGGCCGCGACGAGAGCGAGGATTGCGGCTGACGTTTTGAATGGCATTGTTACGCTCCCGATAGGCTCTTTTTGCGCGCCATGCCTAGCCGTACGGCGCGATTTCAAATACGTTGACTAAACCACTAATTTTATTAGTGGATCTGGCTGTGCGGACAATCGCTAGGCAGCAACGATATATCGCCAGTTCGGTTCCTGGGTGGACAAGACCTTCCATCTTGAGGTTGCCGAGAAGAAAAGCCCACAGCCGAGGGCCGGCGTCGCGAGCGAACGCGCCGCCGACGTTTGAGATTGTACGCCGGATAATTCCTTAAATATCGAACATTCTCTTAAAGGAAATCCTATTCTAATTCTAAAATGCGGTGATATGATTCCATGAAGATGCGTGAAAAATGGCAGAGAGGTTATGCTCTCGTCGGAGAATTCGATAGAAAACTCGGAGAAATTGCTTTCGGCCTTACCGGCGATAGTCTTTGAAGCAAAAACGCATCCTGCAAGTAATCAATTTGTCCTAAATTATGTAAATAAGAATATGATCGGGCTTTTGGGGTTCGATCCGCAGCTTTTCGATCCCGCTCATTTTTCCCGCAGCCATTTCGATGCGCTACTGCATCCGGCAACCGGCGATGTAGAATCTTGTACGCCGGAAGACGGAACTCACCGTTTTCATCGTCAATTCCGGCTGGTAATTCCCGACAAGCAGGAACGTTGGCTGGACATCATTGCCGACCCCGAACCTGCAGGCGACGGTTGGATTCTGTGGCGCGGCGTCGCGACGGACATCACCGAAACCAAACACGCCGCAGAGCAATATCGCCAGGGACGGGAGCGGTTGGCTTTAGCCACGAGCTTGGCGGGAATCGGCATTTGGGAATTCGATTTCGACGCGCAAGAATATCGACTGGACGACCGCATGCGCCAGCTTCTGCATGTCGATGAAGTGGAAATCGGCTGCGGCGGCGCCCCAGGCAGCTTCAAAATTTCTCCTGAGGATTGGGCAGCGTTGGTCAATCCGGACGATCTGCGGCGGCTCCTGAAAAATCGCGCTCAGGCGCTGGGCGATGGATCGACCATCGTCGATTACGAATTCCGGGTGCGCTGGCCGACGGGCGAAGAGCGCTATATGAGCTCGATAATGCAGATTGTCCGCCGGCCGGATGGCACGCCGTTGCGGTTTGTCGGCACCTGCGTGGATGTGACCGAACAGAAATGCAAGGAGCAGCGTTTGGTCGCGCTCAACGCACGACTGGAACATATGGCCTCGCACGATGCCCTGACTGGGCTGCCCAATCGTCTGACGTTCGAAGACAGGCTGGCGCAGGCGAGCGAGCATGCCAGTGCGGACGACCGGGAACATGTGCTGTGTTTCATGGATCTCGATCGTTTCAAGGTTGTCAATGACAGTGCCGGCCACGCCGCCGGCGACGCTTTTCTGCGACTGGTCGGCAACCTGATCCGCGCCGAATGCGAGGACGGGCCCGAACGCGAGGTCACGGATTTCGCGGCGCGGCTGGGTGGAGATGAGTTTGCATTGCTGCTCTATGATTGTTCGGTCACGCGGGCGCAGCATACCGCCCGTTCGCTGATCGACGCCATCAAAGCTATTCGCCTGCCCTGGGAAGGCAAAATCTACGATATCGGCGCCAGCATCGGCATCACGCCGATCAACACGCGTTCGCCGGGACCGGCTGACCTGATGAGCCAGGCCGACGTCGCCTGTTATGCCGCGAAGGCGGCGGGCCGCAACCAGTCGATCGTCTATGGCAGTCGCAGCGGAATCGCCCAGCGACACCATCAGGAGATCCTCGTAGCCTCCGGCATCAGCGCGGCGATCGAAGACAACCGGCTGGAACTGTTCGCGCAGGAGATTTTGTCGCTCGGTGCGTTTCAGCCGGATGTGGTCGATGTCGAGCTGCTGCTGCGAATGCGCGACACCAATGGCCGTATCCTGCGGCCCGGTAGCTTCATTCCGGCGGCGGAACGTTATGATCTGATGGGCAGCCTGGACCGTTGGGTCGTGACCGATGCGCTGATCACGCATGGACCCGCTTTGGCGGCC
This sequence comes from Alphaproteobacteria bacterium, assembly GCA_965276835.1. Lineage (GTDB taxonomy): Bacteria > Pseudomonadota > Alphaproteobacteria > BOG-932 > Roseiterribacteraceae > BOG-932. The sequence goes on along the minus strand of OZ255631.1, from coordinate 2,050,147 downwards.
GTGCCGGGCTTTTCAATCTCGATTAACCTGTCGGCGAACTCTCTGAACGACCCGCTTTTCTGGTCGTTCTTCAACAAGACGCTGAAGGAGACGCCTCTCCCGCCCAACCGTATCCAGTTCGAAATCACCGAAACGGCGATGATCAACAACCTGGAATCCGCCCGGCACTTCATGGCGAAGATACGCGACAACGGCTACGGCCTGGTCCTCGACGATTTCGGTACCGGTCTCAGCTCGTTCAATTATCTGAAGCAATTTCCGGTCGACGGGCTGAAGATCGATGGCAGCTTTATCCGCCAGATGAAGGACAGCGCGGTCGACCGCTCGATCGTCGAATCCATCAATGACATCGCGCACAAGCTGGGCGCGCGCACGATCGCCGAGTTCGTCGAAGATACGGAAACGCTTGAGATATTGCGCGCGATCGGCGTCGATCAGGCGCAAGGCTATGTCATCGGCCGACCCGAGCCGCTTGGCGAAGTTCTTAACGAGCGTAAAGGAAAGCGGGCCGCCCTCCTCTGATTGTCCGCGGATTTTTTGTCGGCGGGGAGCATTGACAGTCGCCCGAGTAATGCTCACTGTTAGCATAAGTGACCAACAAGGCCTTAAGGCCGACGCTCCAACGGGTCGGATTTCTTTCAATGCTGACAACTCTCGACCGGCCTCGGCCGGTAAGCCTCGATTATTCTCCGCAAATAGCCGCCGATTTGGCGCCGCTTTATGCGCGGGTGTCGCGGGTGATTCCGGAGATCGAGTGGCCGGTCCACGCGCCCTATATCGCGGCGATCAACAAGCTGAAGCGTGAGCGGAATGCCGTAATCCTGGCGCATAACTATCAGACGCCGGAAATTTTCCACTGCGTCGCGGATGTCGTCGGCGACAGCCTGGCGCTGGCGCGGGAAGGGGCCAAGACCGATGCCGATGTCATCGTCATGGCCGGCGTCCATTTCATGGCCGAAACAGCAAAGATTCTCAGCCCCGAAAAGACAGTGCTGATCCCCGATGGGCGCGCCGGCTGTTCGCTCGCTGAATCGATCACTGCCGCCGACATCAGGCTGCTGCGCCAGCGCTATCCCGGCGTGCCGATCGTCGCTTATGTGAACACATCGGCGGACGTGAAGGCCGAGGTCGATATCTGCTGCACCTCCGCCAACGCCGTGCAAATCGTGGAATCGCTGGGCGTGCCGGAGGTGATCTGCCTGCCGGACGAATATCTGGCGCAATATGTCGCCAGCAAGACCAAGGTCAAAATCATCACGTGGAAGGGCCATTGCGAGGTCCATGAGCGTTTCACTGGCGAAGAAATCCGCCGGATGCGCGAGGGCCAAGCGGGGCTGGTGGTGCTGGCGCATCCGGAATGTCCGCAGGATGTGTTGGCTGAGGCGGATTTCGTCGGCTCGACCGCCGGTATGTCGAACTATGTCAGTACGCACAGCCCCAAGCGGGTGGTGCTGATCACCGAATGCTCAATGAGCGACAATGTCGCCGTCGATAATCCGGGTGTAGAATTCGTGCGGCCCTGTAATTTGTGCCCGCATATGAAGCGGATCACCTTGCCGAAAATCTTGCACGCCCTGGAAACCATGACGACCGAAGTGCTGGTGGCCGACGACGTCGCCGCCCGCGCCCGCCGTTCTGTCGACCGCATGCTCGCCGTCGGCCGCTAAGCCAGCCGCACCGTGCTCCCCGACTATCTGGTGCGCCAGGCGGCCCAGCGTGCGCTGGAGGAGGATGTCGGCCGCGGCGACATCACCACCGACGCGCTGATCACGGCCAATACTCCAGGTTCTGCCCGGCTGATGGCGCGACAGGACGGCATTGTCGCCGGCATTGACCTCGCCGAGGCGGCGTTTCGCATCATGGACAGCGACATAAGCTTCGAGCGGCTACTTCAGGACGGCGACGCCGTGGCCAAGGGCGCGGTCATCGCGCGGGTTTCGGGCAAGGTCCGCGCTCTGTTGTCCGCCGAGCGCGTGGCGCTCAATTTCCTGACCCACCTGTCCGGCATTGCCACGCTGACCGGGCACTATGTCGCCGCCACGGCGGGAACCAAGGCCCGGATCGTCGATACCCGCAAGACCTTGCCCGGCCTGCGCGTGTTCCAGAAATATGCGGTCAGGGCGGGCGGCGGCGCCAACCATCGCTTCGCGCTCGATGACGCGGCGATGATCAAGGACAACCACGTTGTCGCCGCCGGTGGCATCGGCCCGGCCATCCGCCAAGTGCGCGCCGCGACCGGGCATATGATCAAAATCTGCTGCGAGGTCGATCGCATTGACCAGATCGGCGAGGCGCTGGATGCCGGGGTCGATATCCTGCTGCTGGACAACATGACGCAGGCGGAGCTTGGCGACGCTGTCAGACTGATCGCCGGTCGGGCGATTGCCGAGGCCTCGGGCGGCGTGTCGTTAGAAACCGTGGCGGCGATCGCGGCATCCGGCGTCGATGTCATCTCCGTTGGACGGCTGACGCACAGCGCACCGGCACTGGATATCGCGCTCGATTTCGACTGATGAGCGTGACGCTGGTCTTGGAAACCGAGCGCCTGCTGCTTCGCCCGTTTCGCGACGATGATCTGGGTGGCTTGGCCGCACTTTGCGCCGATCCCGTCGTCATGCACCATTTCCCGCAAATGCTCGACCGTGCTGCCAGCGAACGGCTAGCTGGACGGATCAAAGCGCATTTCGAACTGCATGGATTCGGACCGTGGAGCGTCGAAATCAAAGACACCCATAAGTATGCTGGCTTTGTTGGACTGATGGTGCCGACCTTCGAAGCGCACTTTACGCCGTGTGTCGAAGTCGGCTGGCGTCTGGCGCGGGAATATTGGGGCCGCGGTTACGCGACCGAGGCGGCGCGGGTTTCACTCGCCTTCGGATTCGAAACCGTGGGTTGCGATGAGATCGTGTCGATGACCGTGCCGGGCAATCGCCGTTCACGCGCGGTGATGACGCGGCTCGGCATGAAACGCCGGGCCGAGGACGATTTCGACCATCCGAATGTGCCGGAGGAACATAGGCTGTGCCGGCATGTGCTCTACCGGCTTAGTTCGGCAGATAGACCGTAACGCCCAGCTTGGCTCCGGCATCGCGCAGCAGGTTGGCGAGCTGCTTCAGATCGGCAATGGCGCGTTCCGCGCCTTCGCGCGCCGGCGATCCCGCAGGCGCCGGTAAGGTTTCGCGTTCCAGCGGTGTCCTCAGCAGCGCAACCGACTCTTCCGCATGATTGAGCGCGTGCAGAATCTTCTGGCTCAAAGGCGCGTCGACCCGGCCGACCAGAACACCGATGCTTGGCCGTGAAGTGCCGCCCAGATCGCCGCTCCACACATTGCGCACCCCGCGCAGGGCGAAGACGAGATCCTGATATGACGTGGCGCTGAATCGCGACGTCAATAGGCGCCTGTCTTTGGCGTCGAGTGGAGCGGCCAGCCGGTTATTGGCAAGTTCCTGTCCCGTCAGTTGGCCGACGCCGTTCAGAATCCGTCCAACCGCCTCGCGTTGATTGAGCAGACGAAAGGCCGCAGCATAGCTGTTATGGCTCTTCGGATCCCAGGATTCGACCAGATATTTCAGGTCCTCGACCAGCATGTCCGACGTCAGCTTCAGATAGGCGCGGCGGCGGTCATTGTTGGGTTGGCCGGCGAGATAGTCGGTCACCGGACGGTCGCCGGGTTCACCGGCCGCGCCGCTCGGGTCCTGGCCCCACAGCAGGAATTCAATCGCGTGCCATCCGGTCGCGACCGGATGGGGTTGCACCGGGCCCTTGCCCGGATGCCCCGTCAGCGTGGCGCGCGTGAGCGCCAGTTTCATATCGTTGACGATGCCGGCCGTCGGGTTGCCGTCTACGTAATCGATGGCGGCGGGGTCGATAGGCCAGCCATCCATGCGTTCGATCGGACCGGGTTCATTGTCGGCCACATCCACGGGGCCATCGTAAAAGCGAAACGCCTCGGTCATCTCCCAGGTCCGGCGGGCATGGATCCACGCATCGCGTGCACGGTTCAGCGTGTCGTCGCCGGGGCTGGCCAGGAACGCGCCAATCGCGGTCACCATATACTGCGCATCGCCTAATGCCGCGGCGTAACTGTCGGCGACAAGTTGGGCGTAGCCCTGGATTTCCGCGTGCGCGTCGTAGTTGAAGGAGCGCCGGTCGCCGCCCGGGATGCGATAGGTTTGTGGATGATCCGGCGATTGCGCGACGGCTGTAACCACCGGCTTCGTCGCGGCGACCGCAAGGCTGCTCGCCGAACAAACCAGCACGAGAGAAAGTGCTATTCCTTTGAGGGGAGGAACTTCGTAGCGCAATGAGATCTATCCGCTTGGCCAAGTGGCTGGGGTTGAGCGTCCGAATGGCCGTCAAGGTCGAATACTGTACAGCCGACCGCAATGCGGCCTGCTTTTCCTGTTAGTTTCATACAAGGCCCTTTCAGCCCACGCTAGGGCGTTCGTGTCTCAACTTTTCCACGAGCCTGGAATGCCGGTTTAAAGTATTTCCGCGCATGCATATGTGACATGCCGTCTCAACGCGGCAATTCGGGGCGCGAATCGTTGACTTCAAAATCCCGCTCCTTATGTTGTCGTCAGCAGGTAGCCGGTTTGTTGCGCCTGCCTTTTCGTCCTCGATCTCAATGGACTGTTAGACTGCCTTACGGCGGCCAACATTTCTTATTACTTCGGGCGACGCCATTGTCGCGGATATTTCGGCGATTGCAGCCGACCGCACTACATAGGAATGAAATATGCACAAACCGCTCGCCGGAAAGAATGTCGCTGTGCTTGTCGCCAGCGGTTTTGAAGAAATCCAGATGACGGACGCGCAGAAGGCGCTGCTCGCGCTCGGCGCGACGGTTAAGCTGATCGGTCCGGAGAGCCTCGCCAATGGCTGGCACGGCGATTCCTGGGGCCATTATTTTCCGGTTGATGCGCAGATCTCCGCCACGCTGTCCGCGGACTTCGACATGTTGCTGGTTCCGGGCGGCACGCGCAGCCTGGTGAAGCTGGCGCAGACGCCGCACACCAAGAGGATCGTTTCCGGCTTCGTCGACGATCAGAAGCCGGTCGCGCTGATCGGCGAGGGCGTTGAAGCTCTGGTCATCGCTGATCGCGCCGAAGGCGTGACGGTAGCCGGCGCGGCGGGCAGCCGTGCGGCGCTCGAGGCGGCCAAGGCGAATTGGACCGAAGACGGCATTCATCTGGCAGGCAACGTGCTGATGGGCACGGGCGAAGACATTCCGGCCTTCATCGCCGAGATGACGACTTTGTTCCTGGCGCAGGAAGACGTAAAAGACGCCGCTTAAGCGTTGGCCAATAATAAAGGTCATCCGCCAAAAGGATCAGGGGCATGAGGGCAGAAGTTCAAGCGATCATCGACGACATTCAAAAGTCGTTGACGTTGCTGAGGAGGCATCTTTGACTGGGAGAATGCGCTAACTCGCCTCTCCGAGTTGAACGCCCTTGCCGAAGATCCGGCTCTCTGGAACGATTCCACCAAAGCGCAGACGTTGATGCGCGAACGCACCGGCCTCGATCAGAAGATCGGGGCTGTGCGCGAAATCGAGCGGGATCTGGCCGATAATCTGGGCCTGATCGAGATGGGTGAAGCTGAAGGCGAGGCTTCGATCGTTGACGAAGCCCAGGCCGCTTTGTCCGTCACGCGCGAGCTGTCCGCGAAAATGGAGCTGGAAAGCCTGCTTTCCGGCGAAGCCGACGCCAATGACTGTTTCCTTGAAGTGAATGCCGGCGCCGGCGGGACCGAGGCTCAAGATTGGGCGGAGATACTGCTCCGCATGTACACGCGCTGGGCCGAGCGGCGCAGTTATAAGCTGACCCTCATTGACGAATCGCCGGGTGAAGAAGCCGGTATCAAATCCACCACCATTCAGGTCTCCGGCCCCAATGCCTATGGCTGGCTAAAGACCGAATCGGGCGTGCATCGCTTGGTGCGCATTTCGCCGTTCGACAGCGCGGCACGGCGCCATACCAGCTTTTCCTCGGTTACGGTGTGGCCGGTGATCGACGATGATATCGAGGTCGAAATCAACGACAAGGATCTGCGCGTCGATACCTATCGCGCGTCGGGGTCCGGCGGCCAGCACATCAACAAGACCGATAGCGCGGTCCGCATCACCCATATTCCGACGGGCATCGTTGTCGCGTCGCAGCAGGAACGGTCGCAGCACCAGAACCGCGCTAAGACCATGACCATGCTGAAAGCGCGACTCTATGAGCTGGAGTTGCGCAAGCGCGAGGAAGAGGTCGCGGCCTTCCAGGGCGAAAAGAGCGAGATTGGCTGGGGCCACCAGATCCGGTCCTATGTCATGCAGCCTTACCAGATGGTGAAGGACCTGCGGACTGGCGTCGAAAAGGGCAATGCCCAGGGTGTGCTGGATGGCGACATCGACGACTTCCTGGCCGCTTCTCTCGCTGCGCGCGTTAAAGGCAACGACGTCGAGGGATGAGGCTGATCGGTCCTGCCGATTATCGTGACATGCCGTGGAAAAAAGGCGGCGGCACCACCATCGAGATTGCCGTATCGCCGCCCGGGTCCAATCTGAGCACATTCGATTGGCGCGTCAGCGTGAGGCCGGCGGCCGCTATGAAGTGGCGGCCACCGGCTCGATCGAACTTTTCTTGGTCGATTTTTTGCCGACTGACAGTTGTCGATTTTTTGCCGACTGACAGTTATGGCTCGCCGACGACATCGACCGGAACTGGGTTCGTACCGCTTACCCAGCGATAGACCAGGCCAGCCAGAACGGCACCGACGAGCGGCGCCACCCAAAACAGCCAAAGCTGACTGAGCGCCCAATCGCCGACGAACAAGGCCGGGCCGGTGCTGCGCGCCGGATTGACCGACGTGTTGGTGACCGGGATGCTGACCAGATGGATCAGCGTCAGGCAGAGGCCGATGGCGATCGGTGCAAAGCCTTTCGGCGCGTTGCCATGCGTGGATCCCATGATGACGAACACGAATCCGAACGTCATGACGATTTCCGACACAAGGCCCGCAAGCAGCGAGTAGTGCCCTGGAGAATGGTCGCCATAGCCGTTCGCCGCGAACCCGGCATGGACGTCGAAGGCCGGATTGCCGCTGGCGATGACATAGAGGATGCCAGCGCCGGCGATGCCGCCGAGGACTTGTGCGACGATGTATGGAACGAGGTCTGAGGCAGGGAAACGTCCACCCGCGAACAAGCCGACGGAAACCGCCGGATTGAGATGACAGCCGGAAATATGGCCGATTGCATAGGCCATCGTCAGGACAGTCAGGCCGAATGCGAAGGCCACGCCCAGAAAACCGATGCCGACATTGGGAAAGGCCGCGGCGAGAACGGCGCTGCCGCATCCGCCCAGAACAAGCCATAGCGTACCGATGAATTCCGCAGTAAGACGCTTGAACATTCCCGTCTCCCCTTGCTCGCGCCGATTACCAGCGCAATTCACTGTAGATTGTGGTGTTATCTCACACCAAGGCGAGGACGTCCAAAAGTAAGAAACGGTATCTTACTTTAGTCACAGCGGGATTAGTGGCGACCTGTCGACAAGTGTCGCCGAACCGCCGGCGTGATCAGAGTTGCGCCACTGGTTTGACCGTGACGCCGTAGTTGGCAGCGCGTCTTAGCAATATCGACGATGCGCGCTCGGCAAGCGCCGCGATCGTCAGCGACGGGTTCACGCATAGCGACGTCGGCACGCTTGCCCCGTCGGTGACGAAAATACCGGGATGGCCGCGCAGCTCGTGGCGATCGTCGAGCGCCGACGTTGCGGGATCGTCGCCCATGCGGCACGACGCCAGGGGATGCGCACACTGGATCTTGTCCGTCGACGCCACCTCATGGATCGAGGCGAGGCCATCATGCGTCATGATCGACCGGCTCGCCGCATCGGATAGTTTGAAGCCGTGCTCGGTCTGCGGCGCGATATCGTACTTAAGCTGGCCGATCGCTGTCCCTTGGCCGAGGCGCGTGTAGTTGCCGGTCTCGGGCGGTGGACCGAAGACGCCTTCGTTGGCGTCCTCGGTCATCGCGAGAACCGTCAGCCAAGAGCGCCAGCGCGAAAGGAGGTCGTCGCGCTTGTCGACCCCGAACCAGGACGGGTCGCCACTCACGCCGGGGAGCATGTTGGTGATCGGCGGAAAGTAAATCTGCTGCAGACCGAAGCGCGAGAACTCGGGCGCATCCGGGTCGAGATAGTCAAAGGTCATGGCGCTGATCGGCTTGCCGATCGGAAAGGCATCGTACGCGATGCCGGGTGCGCGTTGAAGCTTGAGCAGGTCGCGAACCTTGTCCTCGTTCAGAGCCGCGATCGTGACCCGATCGCCGTTCGCCGACATGTGGCGCCCGACCGCCTTCGGCATGTCGCCGAGAAACTTCGCCGACCGCTGCAGGATCACCGGCGTTCCCATCGCGCCGGCGGCAAGGATGACCATCTTTGCCTCGATGAAGCCGCTGCCGATGGGCTTGCGGTCGTCATCGAGTTGCAGATAGGAGACCGCATAGCGGTAGCCGGGGGTCTCGGCCCGCTGAATGGCCTGCACCTCGTGCAACGGGCGGATTTTGGCGCCTGACGCCTCCGCGCCCGGGATGTAGTTGAGCAACATCGAGCGCTTCGCGTCGAACATGCAGCCGCTGTGCATCCAATTGCAGTTGGTGCAACGCGCGAGGTCTACGGCAACCGGCACCGGCTGGCAGGTGTGTCCCGCGCGCTTGCACGCCGCCGCGAACACGCCGCCGGAATACGGCACGTCATTCCAACTCAGCGGGCTCACCGGCAAGGCCTCTTCGGCGCGGCGATACCACTTGTCGAGCACGCGGCGAGTGATCGAAGCCGGCCAGATACGGCGGCCGAGCGTGCCCTGGCGCTCAAACACGAAGCTCGGTGCCCGCAGCGAGGCCGCGTAGTAGACGACGCTCGAGCCGCCGACGCAGTTGCCCGCGGTGACGTCGATGCCGTTGCCCTGGATGCTGTCGACGATCCGGTTGTAGGTGCCGATCTGCAGGCTCTGCGTGAAGTCCTTACCCTCGAGCCTCGGCCCGCGCTCAAGCATGATCACGCGCGCGCCGCCGGCGGCCAGATAGTATCCGGGGATTGAGCCTCCGAAGCCTGTGCCGATAATCAGGACGTCGGTGGTTTCAGTGGCCATCGTGTTGCTCCAGGGTCACGGCAGCCAGATTCACGGCGGTGGGGATCATGCCGGATTGCCGCGGCGCGAATTCGGATGCGGCCGCGCGAGGACGCGCCGGTACGAGAATTTCGGAAAGCGCCACACGCCGTTTTTATTGGGAGCCGGAAAGCCGATGGTTGCCAAACCGGGATGTCCGTTCTGGATTGCGACCGCTGTCGGGAGGTAACCAGCCGTGTTGAACGCGGCGAAAGTCAGGGCCGCGAGCGCGGAGAATGCGGCACGATCCTGCCCTGTGCCCTCGAATATCTTGAGCAGGAGCGCGGTCCGCGATTCGAAATCGAGTTCGACGAACGGCGGTACGGCGAGACTGAGCGTGATCTTGTGGCTCACCGCATAGGCAAAGGCATACAGATTGAGTGTGAAGGCGAGGCCGGGCAACGCCGCCTGAACACCGAGCGGCGGGAAATTCATCATCCTGAGCGCGCCGCCCTGCACCGCGCCCGGCCCCTTTACTACGCCGGCGATCGCGCGGTCCGCTGGGAAGCGCTTCTGACCTGGGATCAGCGTATCGGCGAAAGCCTCGAGCGTCAGAGTCATTCCCGCGTCGTCCATCGCCCGGCCGGAAGCAGACCGCGCGCCTATCCCCCACGGAGAGATAGTCCAGGCCGCCGCGAGTGCCGCGACACGGCCCAGCAGGGCGCGGCGGGTGACGCGAACTGAAATCCCGATGGATTGCACGAGACGCTCGTCTTCGCGCTCAATGATGCGATCTGTCTCGCCCATGCCCGGCGTAGACAGTTCGGAGATCGCTGACGCATTCGGCTTATCGACCGACCGAGCCATGGCTTCCCATGTTCTTATCCCTCATCCCAAGCGAGAGTGTGGCGAACAATGGCGAAATAGTACAGCAGATAACTTCGGAATGCCGTCAAGGGCAGTTCACCGGCCGCCCAGCACCAGAATATCCGGATTAAGGAACTTCGGCTTGCCATAGGCCAGCGGCGAACCGTCGACCACCGTCACAGATCCGCCCGCTGCCAGGACCAGTGCGTGGCCGGCAGCCGTGTCCCATTCATAGCTGGTGCCGAACCCGGGATAGAGATCGGCCGCGCCGCGTGCCACATCGGCCCATTTGAAGGCGCTGCGCCGGCGAAGGCGTTCGCCGACCGGGATCGTCTGCAGATAGTTTTCCAGCGCGGAATTCACGCGGCGAAAGGAACTGGTGATGATCAGTTTGCCGTCAGCCGCCGGTTTGCGAACTCTCAGCGCCGTTCGGCCGGCCTGGGTTACGCCCCAGGCATCGCTTGGAACGGCGGCGGCATAAAGCTCATCCACCACCGGACCGTACATGACGCCCAATGTGGGTACACCGTTCTCAACGAGGCCGATCAGCACGGTGAATTCGCCGGTGCCGCCGATGAACTCTTTTGTACCGTCCAGAGGGTCGACCAGCCAGAACGATCCGCCGGAGATATCGGGTATCTCACCGGCCTCGACGCCCTCTTCCGAAACGACGGGGATTGCCGGCGTCAGCGCGGCAAGGCCGGGCCGCAGGATCGCATCCGACGCCAGATCGGCGGCGGTCACCGGGCTGCCGTCCGTCTTGATGATCGTCGGCGTGCCCGACTGGTAAAGCTTCAGGATGGCCGCGCCCGCCTGACGTGCCAGTTTTTCGACGGCGGGGAGTAGGTCGACTCTCTGTTTTTCTGTAAGCATGGCCGAACTTATGGCATGGGTTGGGGAAATTTTGCCATGCATCAGTCTGCTGGCAGGTACCTAAGGGAGTCACGAATGGTCCGCCTCGTCACACGCGCCGCATTGCTCGCCGCGGCGTCGCTCGTTTTTCTAATGCCGGCGGCGCGCGCCGCCGAGAAGGTCGTCTTCCTGACCGATTGGAAGCCGGAGGCGGAACAGGGCGGATTCTATGAGGCGCAAGCGCTGGGGCTTTACGCCAAGCACGGGCTGGACGTGCAAATCCGCTCCGGCGGGGCAGGGGCCAATCCGCAACAGCTGATGGCGGCCGGGGCGGTCGACATGGCAATCGGTTCCAATGATTTCTTCGCCTTCAACTTGGTCAAGGCCGGCGCACCGGTTGTGGCGGTTATGGCCAGCTATCAGAAAGACCCGCAGGTATTGATCCTGCACCCTGAAGACCCGGCGAACAGCTTGGCCGACCTTAAGGGGCGGCCGATCATGATCTCCGACGCGTCAATCGACACGATGTGGACATGGATGCGGTCCAAGTTTGGTTTCAGCGATAAGCAGATCCGCAAATATACAGGGAACGCCGCACCCTTCCTGGTAGACAAGACAGCGATCCAGCAGGGATATGTCACATCCGACCCGCTCAGCATCGAGCATGCCCTCAAGGCCAAGCCGAAGCTGTTCCTGCTAGCCGATAGCGGTTACTCGACCTACGGCTCGCTGGTGCTGGCGAGGACCGATTGGGTGGCGAACAAGCCCGAAGTGGTGAAGGCCTTCGTCGAGGCCTCGATCGAGGGCTGGAAAGCCTATCTGGACGGCGACGCCAAGCCGGCCGACGCCCTGATTAAAAAGGGCAATCCGGACATGACCGATGAAATCCTGGCCGACGCGCGAGCGAAGATGAAGCAGTATGGCATCATCGATTCCGGCGATACGAAGACGCTGGGTATTGGGGCGATGACCGATGCGCGCTGGGCCGAGTTCTTCAAGACGGTATCGGGGCAAGGACTTTACCCGGCCGATCTGGAGTACAAGAAGGCCTATACGCTGCAGTTCGTGAACAAGGGGCTGGGTGCGGGTGCGAAATAACCGATGCTGACAATCGAAGGCATCGACAAATATTACGCGAACGGCCTCCAGGCGCTCGACAAGGTCGATCTTACCATCGCAGAAGGTTCGTTCACGAGCATCGTCGGGCCGTCCGGCTGCGGGAAAAGCACGCTGTTGCGGCTGATCGCCGAGTTGGATACGCCGACCGCCGGGCGTATCGCCGGAAGACCCGATTCCATCGGGCTCGTGTTTCAGGACGCGACCCTGATGCCCTGGGCCGATGTCGAAACCAATGTCTATCTGCCGTTGCGGCTGGCCGCTGTCGCCCGCAAGGATGCGCAGGCTCGAATCGATGAGGCTCTGGCGTTGGTCGGGCTCAGTGACTTCGGCAAATCGTACCCGCGCGCATTGTCGGGTGGGATGCGGATGCGCGTGTCGATTGCCCGCGCCCTCGTCACCCGACCCCGCCTGTTGCTGATGGACGAGCCCTTCGCGGCGTTGGACGAGATCACCCGCAACAAGCTGAACGACGACCTGCTGCGCCTGTGGCGGGAGCAGGGCTTCACCACGATCTTCATTACTCACAGCGTCTTCGAATCCGTCTATCTCTCGACCGATATCGCAGTGATGACGGCGCGGCCGGGACATATCTTGTCTCAGCACAAGATCGGAGGTCCCAAGGTGCGAGGCCCGGCCTTCCGCGCCGATCCGATTTATCTCGATGCCTGCCGCACTGTTTCGGCCGATTTGGAACGCGCCATCGGGAGGGCGGCATGACGCGGTTCCTGCCGCTGCTGGTCGGCGTCATCCTGCTGGCTGTTTGGGAGGCGTCGGTGCGTGCCTTGGACGTGCCGATCTTCGTTCTGCCGTCGCCGTCATCGATCGCGGAGGCGTTCGTGAACGCATTCCCGCAGCTGATGGGCGCGCTGTGGGAGACCCTTAAGATGACGATGGCGGCATTCGCGGCCAGCCTGGTCGGCGGTTTGGCGCTGGCGATCCTGTTCGTGCAAAGCCGCCTGGTCGAACGGAGTTTTTTGCCCTATGCCGTGGTGCTGCAGGTCACGCCCATCGTCGCCATCGCACCGCTGATCGTCATCTGGGTCGGCGTCGATCATGTCGAACGCGCCGTATTCATCCTGGCGACGATTGTCGCCTTCTTTCCGATCCTGTCGAATGCCAGCTTCGGCCTGCGGTCGGTCGATCCCGGGTTGGCCGATCTGTTCCGCCTTTATCGCGCCTCGCGCGGTCAGCGCCTGTGGCTGCTGCAACTGCCCAGCGCCTTGCCCGCGCTGCTGGCGGGGGCACGGATCAGCGCGGGCCTGGCGCTGATCGGCAGCGTCGTGGCTGAATTCGTCGCGGGTTCAGGGGAGGCCACAGGGCTTGCCTGGCGCATCGTCGAAAGCGCCAACCGACTGGAAATCCCCCGCATGTTCGCGGCACTGGTGCTGCTGTCGCTGACCGGCTTGGCGCTCAATGGCGGCATTGGCTGGTTGGAGCATCGCCTTCTGCGCAATTGGCACGCCGGGCACATGAAACTTTGAGCGGGGTGTTTCACCGAAATCCGCATTGCAGCACCGGTAAACGTGCCCGCAATTGGGTAAAACCGGTGCGTGAACTGTGCTGAGAACGTTCTCGCGGGATGCACCGCCGCAGCGTTAACCCTCTGAATTACCTGGCAGAACGCAAGGGAGTTCAAAGAAGTATGTCGCCTTCCGAATCGCGGATTTCCTAGGTTTTTTCCGCGCATCTGCGGCTGAATTTGGCCGATATGAGCCACTGACGAGCTGGCTCGTGCGATTTTTCTTGACAAAATGTTCTTTATATGTTCGGATTTGCGTCCGAAACAGCGTGATGGATTAAGGCAGAAGCCTTTGGCTGCGCCCCGCTAGGACCGCCGAGCCGCCGCGGCGCTCTTCCCCGCACGGCGGCCAAAGAAGGTCGAATCGCCCACCGACATGCCGCTGTTGTAACCCCGGCCGGTGCGCGGAATTCCCGCTGCCGTGCGTCCGGCGGCGTAGAGGCCGGGGATGACCTCGCGCTTCGGCGTCAGAACCTGGCCGGTCGGTAGGGTGTCGAGGCCGCCCAGCGTGAAGACATGCGGCAGGATGTTCGACAGCTTGTAATCAACCAGCGCGAAGGGCGGCGTGTCGAACGGCTCCAGCCAGTTCGTGGCCTTGTGGAACAACGGGTCTTCGCCCTTGGCGGCGTGCTTGTTGTAGTAGTCGATGGTCATTTGCAGCGCGCCCTCGGGAAGGCCCGCCTCGCGTTCGACCTCCTTGACGGTTTCGCCGACGGCCACGATCTCGGTATTCTGCACATAGTCGGGCCGGCCGAAGCGTTTGTTGTCCATGAACATATAGATCTGGTCGTTCAACTGCCCCGCCGCGTTGGCGCCGATGCGCGCCAGATAGGAATCCTCGTTGACGAAGCGCTGCGCTTTGTCGTTCAGCAGGATGCCATAGGTCATCTCCGCTGGCGGGTAGATGGCGATGCCATAGAACGCCTCGCCCATATTGATCGCCTGACCGCCGGCCGCGACGCCGAGCTGGATACCATCGCCCTGGTCGCCGGGATTGCCGTGGCGGGTGCCCAAGGCCGCCAGGCGCGGAATGTGCTGCTGCGTCATCGCCTCATTCATGATGAAGCCGCCGCAGGTCAGGATGACGCCCTGGCGCGCGCGGATCAGCACCTCGCCATTGTCGATGCGCGCGACCGCGCCTCGCACATGGCCGGTTTTGTCCTGCACCAGCGCGATCACCCGCGAGTCATAGCGAATATCGGGGTCCAGCGCCTCGACGGCTTTGCGCAGCGCCCCGAATACGATCTTGCCGCCGTCATGGCCGCCACCGCTCGCCAGATGGCCGCGCGGGGCCGGTTTGGCGACCGTGTTGAACGGATAGACGCGCTCATTGCCGATGAACATCAGGGAGTCGTCGGTCATCGCGATCACGTCGCGCCCCATGAAGGCGGACCGCTTATAGTTGATGCCGAGTGCCTCGACCCAGCTGAAATGTTCGGCCGCGCCCTCGGCATAGGCCTGCATCCGGGCCGGATCGCCCGCATCGCCGAACGATTCCTGTAGATAGGTCAGGAAGTTTTCGGGCGTGTCGTCGAAGCCCAGATCCTTTTGCAGCTGGGTGCCGCCGCCGAGATACATCTCGCAAGCCGACATCGCGGTCGATCCGCCCGGGCCGCTGGACCATTCCAGGATCAGCATCTCCGACCCCGCGCGCCGCGCCTCGATGGCCGCGCAGGCGCCCGCGCCGCCGAAACCGGCGATGACGATATCGGTCGTGATGTCGAACTTGGCGACATCCTCGAACCTGCGGATGGATTTCATGATTCCCCTGACCCCGTTTGCGCGCGTGAGCCCGCTGCGTCGATCCGATTTGATATCCCGGATCGACTCTGCGAATCCACTCGCAAGTTCGGGCCAGGTGTTACTTCGGTTTGCGGAACTTCAGGACGAACTGGTCAGTCTTGCCCTTGATCGACGGGTCGAAGACCTTGGCCGTGCGGGGGTCGTTCGGGTTCTTCAGCAGGTCGCTGGCTCCCTCCAGTTTGAAGCCGGCGCTCACGACCTCGGTTTCCACTGTTTTTTGGTCGATCCGGTGCAAGGTGTTGGTATCGCTGGCGCCCGACCCTATGGGAGCGGAATGATCGATAACGACATACACGCCGCCTGGTTTCAGCGCGGCAAAAACAGCCCTGTCGAAGGCGACTGTGTCGGCGTTCGGCTGATTCTTCAGGTCATGATAATTCTGGGCGGTCCAGAAGAGATCGACCGAACCGGCCGGCAGTTCACTGACCTTCTCTTCGGCCTCGTTGACATTGCCGTAGTTGGTCTTGTCGGCGGCGATGGCTTTGGCGCCCGCCGAGTATTTCTCTGGAGCGCCGGCCGGCAGCAACGCCAGAACATGACCTTTGGGACCAACGGCCTTACTGAAGATGCGGGTGAAATATCCGCTGCCGGGCAGGAAATCGACCACTTGGTCGCTTTCCTTCACGCCTGCGAAAGCCAGGCATTCCGCCGGTTTGCGATCCGCATCGCGCGCCCTGTCATCCGCCGGGCGCGCAGGATCGGCCACAGCCGCCGAAATATTGGACGGCATTGTCGCTGCGTTCGCGTACAGGGGCAAAAGTCCGATGGCCAAAGCCATGCCGGATACAATCGTCAAATGGCGCAACATCGCGTTCCTCCCAGTTTCAATTGGCCGCGGACGGCCCGGTAGACGCAGTTATTGGCCCCTCGCCCTGGAAAGGAAAGTCTATTCGTCGGATGCCACAGGCCTTTTGTCGAATGCGAAAATGATCAGATCGTTGCCGCTGGACGGCGATGCGAGGCGGGTTGCAACGGCCCGTGCAAGGTGGCGATAATTTTATTCAAAATATTATTATTGTTATAAATCCGATGGTTACAGTACAAAATAAACACAGATAAAGTAGATTTGACATCTGAGCGGCAGAGTTCAACGAAATTTTCTCCCAATGCACCTTCGCCCCGATCGGGGGATCACTAGTACTTACTGGGCGATATCGGCGTGAATCCGTCCGATAGGCATCTGACGATGGCGATGGCGGCGATTGTAACCATGATCGCCTATGGATCGCTTTTCCCATTCGACTTCCACACCGACATAGGCGGCATCGGGCCTTGGGGCACACTGTTGGCAAGTTGGAATAAGCCACCGGGGCGCGGCGATTTCATTTCGAACATTTTGCTATACCTGCCGCTCGGCTTTGTCGGGGCGATGGCGTCCGGCAGACGGGCGAGCCTTCGCAGGCTGGCGCTCTGCGTCTCGATAGGCGTTCTTCTCAGCGTCTCGGTCGAGTTGTTGCAATATTATGATGGCGGCCGCGATACGGAGGCGACCGACTTCTACGCGAACGCATTGGGTACGCTGCTCGGCGCGTCCGGCGGATGGTTGTTCGGGCGGGAATTCCGCTGGCCGTTTCTTCGCGAATTGTCGGACAACCGCGTGCCGGTGCTGCTGCTTGCTGCCTGGCTTGGCTATCGCCTGTACCCGTTCGTCCCGACAATCAATCTTCACAAATACTGGGACGCGCTGAAACCGGTGGTGCTGTATCCACAACTGACACCGTTGGGGCTGGTGCGCCAAACCGCCATCTGGTTGTGCATCTGCATATTGACGGAGAAAATTGCCGGGCTGCGATCTGGCCGGCTTTACTGGCTCTTCGCTGCTTTCACGGTGTCGGCCGGAATATTGGTGATCTCCACCCGGATCAGCGTGGCGCAAGTCGCGGGAATTGCCCTGGCATTTGTAATCTGGCGCCTATTGCGCGGGATTCCGCGCGCGCAAGTTGCGGCGGCGGCGGCGTTGTTGCTGGGCGGCTATATCATCGCTTATCGGCTGGAACCGTTCCAGTTCATGCCGGAAGGCGAACGCTTCAGTTGGATGCCATTCCTCAGCCTGATGCGCGGGTCGATCGACACGGACGTCCAGGCGTTCTTCGAGAAATTCTTCCTCTATGGCGGCCTGATCTGGCTGCTGGTTCAGGCGGGGATGGCGACGCGAATAGCTTCACTCCTTGTCGCCGTTGGGTTGCTCGCAACCAGCGGGGTAGAGATATTCCTGCCGAACCGGTCGGCGGAGGTTACGGACGCGCTTCTGGCAATGGCTTCGGGCTGGATCGTCAGCACAGGTGAAGTTGGTGGGTTCAAGAGCGCCAAGTCCGCATCGCTCTCAGACCATCTTGTCATTCCAAGTCCGGTCGACGATCCGGAACAGGCCCAGCTACGCGCCGCTTACGAGACGGCAGCGGAATAGCCCGGTTCATTCTGCGGCGATCGCGTAGTTGTCGTCGCGTACTTCCTCGGTAATGACCTCGAAGCGCTTCAGCGCATGCGGGCCGAATGTCTGCAGCATCGGAATATCCATGGCATCGCGTCCGCGCGCGACCAGCACGCGGCCGATGCGCGGCACGTTGTGGCGCGCATCGAAGGTGTACCACCGGTTGCCAATATAGGCCTCGAACCAGGCATTGAAATCCATCGGCGCCGGATCGGTGGGAATGCCGATATCGCCCAGATATCCGTTGCAATAGCGCGCCGGTATATTCATGCAGCGGCAGAGCGCGACCGCCAGATGGGTGAAGTCGCGGCAAACGCCGACACGCTCGTGATACGCCTCCAGCGCGGTCCGCGTGGCGCGCGCGCTGGCATATCCGAAGGTCAGCCGGTCGTGAACATAGTCGCAAATCGACTGGACGCGTGCCCAGCCCCCGGCGATATGGCCGAAATTTTCCCACGCGATCGGCGCAAGATGTTCGGTCTCGCAATAACGGCTAGCCAGCAGGAACGGCAGGGTTTCGACCGGTAGGTCGGAAACTGGAACGATTTCGGCGTTTGACTGGGTACGGTCTGGTTTCCCGCTGTCTTCAATCACGCCTTCAAGCGACAGGGAGACGGCTCCCGGTGCCGCTTGCAGCCGTCGGCAGCGATTACCGAACGCGTCGGTGTAAAGCTCGATCCGATTCACCGAACCGGCTGAAAGAGGGCGCTCCCAAAGAATGTCGCCACGACGGCGCGTTTCGACGTCGAACGCGGTCAGAATCGTTGTCTGTTGCGAAACTTCGATTTCGATGTTGAAACCGTAACGGATGCGCATTTGTCGATTGATCCTCAATGTATCAACCACGAACGCACAAAAGCTAAGCTGGTTCCCGCGCATGTCCGCGAGAATGGTCGGTTCTTCAAGGATTTACGGTGATTTCCAGGCGCCGACACGACGCAGGGCCTGGTGGGCGCGGTAGGGATTGAACCTACGACCCCACCCGTGTGAAGGGTGTGCTCTCCCGCTGAGCTACGCGCCCGCCCGAAGGCGAAGGGAGCTTATAGTGCGCCGGTTTCGCCTCGTCCAGTGCGCCACGCCAAGTGCCGCCGGTCCACAGGCTCCGGCGTCAGCGTCTCTTAAAACTTTACCCGAAACGTCGCGCCGAATGTGCGGGGCTGCCCAAGGAAGGCGTCGATGACGCCGGTCCCGTTGGTCGGCACGTTCTGGAACGGCGCGTCGAAGGCGACCTGCTGATAGTTGGTGTCGAATAAATTCTCCGCCCACAATTCAACGCTATAGCGTTCATCCTCGGGTCCGACCGCCAGCCGTGCATTTACCAGCGCGAAGGCATCCTGCTCTTTGCGGGGGTCGAGATCCGAGCCGGTGTTGTAGGACGATGAATATTTGATTCCGACCGTCATCCGCCCGACCAGATCCGCCACGACCGGGTGCGAATACGTACCCGACAGCGACCAGGAATAGAGCGGCGCCAGCGGCAGACGCGAGCCGGGTGCGCCCAGGAACTGCTGCCCGTTAGCTGTCAGGCTCGACTGATCGCCGTCGGTGAAGCGTGTGTCGGCGATTGTGATGCCGCCCTGGAAGGACAGGTTCGCCGTAGGCAGCCAGACGAAATCCGCATCGACGCCACGGCTATAGACGTCCGGCACGCTGTCGACGACGAAGACCAGCCCGTTGAACGTGTTGAGCTGGAAGTTTCTGAAATGCTGGAAGAAGAGCGAGGCGTTCAAAAGCAGCGTGCGGTCAACAGAGTCGATTTGACGCCAATCTCATAGGAATCGGCATATTCGGGCGCGAAGCCGGTATTGCGCACCGCATCCAGTGAGCCTGGCGCGCAGCCCGGCGCGTTGGGGCAGGAGACGCGATCGAGGTTGAAGCCGCCCGCTTTGTAGCCGCGCGCATAAGATACATAAGTCAGGAACTCCGGGCTCAGGCGATAAGCGAGCTTAACCGTGCCCGACAGATCACGTTCGACCGAACCCTGCTGGTTGCTGAAACTATTGTATGACGGGCTTTCGAACGGCAGGCAGGCGATATCCACAACCTGCTGCAAACTTGGGCTCTTTGATAGCGGATTGGAATTGATCGCGTTGCAGGCCTTGCCGGGGTTCTTTGCGTTGCGGCTGATAGCGTTCAAATCCTTTTGGTCGTCGGTGAAACGCAGGCCACCGGTGAGATCGAGCGCATCAGTAATGTGCAGCGTCTCGTTGGTGAATAACGCATAGGTGTTGTCGCTCTGGTGATACTGATCGATCGAACCGGCGCCGGGTGTGAAAGTCGCGTTCGGCCCGAATAGCCCCCTCAGGATGTTAGGGTTATTTCCAAAGCCGCCGAGGTTGCTGACGAGAAGATTCAGGAATTCGTCGAACTGTTGGCCATATAACAAGCTGTAGTTCGAATGCAGATCCTCGTTCGAATAGAATCCGCCAACTAGGTAATCCAACCTGTCGTATGTGCCGGCAAAGCGCAGTTCCTGGCTGAAATCATCGAAACTGTCGCTGTTGGCGTTCGTACCTTGCCTGACAAGCACATCAGCGTTGGTGAAGTCGGAGTCCTGGCCGTAGACGGTTTTCCATTGGCGGTAGGCGGTTATTGATGTGATCGAGGCATCGATGTCAGACAACTTATACGTGAGTTCGCCCGACACGCCCCAGTCGATCACATTCTGAGTTGTGGGCTGGTTGGCGTAGGCAACACGGTTATACGGGTTCGGCGTTTGTGGTTCGCCACCGCCTGTGCCACCGAGGGCGGCAATGATCGGGCCGGCGATGCTCTGATCCTTGACCACAGCGACGCAGCAATGTTCGTCGCGATGACTATAATCGGCGATCAGGCGGAATGTGGTCTGGTCGTCCGGTTCGGCCAGTATTTGACCGCGCAAGGTGAAGTAATTGCGATTCTGATCGGCATTTGCCGCCCGCGGCCCCTGACCGGTGACGACATCGTAGAAACCGTCGCGATGACGATCGGCAAAATACAGGCTTCCAGCCACCGTGTCGCCGACAATAGGCCCGGTTACCGCGAGGGACCCGCCGACGTCGTTATAGTTACCGACAGTAAACTCCGCGTCGCCACCGAACTCGAAAGAGGGTTTGGACGTCAGGACGTTGATCACACCCGCAGAGGTGCTCTTGCCGAACAATGTGCCTTGCGGACCCTTCAGCACTTCGATGCGATCGACATCGCCAAGATCGCCGAACCCGACGCCGTTGCGCGGCCGATAGACATCGTCGATCACTACGCCGACTGACGGTTCAAGGCCGATATTGTCGCCGACCGTTCCGATGCCCCGGATGCGCGCGGAAGTTGATGTCTCGTTGCTGGTTGTCGTGACGATCAATCCCGGCGTCAGCAAGGTCAGGTCCTTGATGTCTTTGACGCCGATATCCTGTAGCAGCGCGCGGTTCAGCGTGGTGACCACGATCGGCACGTTCTGCAGGCTTTGCGTACGCTTTTGTGCGGTGACAACGATTTCATCGACAGTGTGCGGCGTATTCGCCTGAGTTGCCGCGGTCGGGGAGGGCGCCGGCGCGTCGCTATTTTGGGCAAGCGCCGCGGATGTCATTGCGGCCGACAAGACGAACGACGCGGCGATGCCGGCCGCTTCATGGCGCAGACGCATGATCTTCCCCCCTTTACGTGGGGCGATGCGATGCTCGTCCCCATCAGCAAGTCGCGCGATTAAACAGCAATTTGCCGAAATGCGTTAGGGAAAATGGTTTCTCGCGAATCCAACCGGCCGTTGAGGGCATTTACGGGTGCCGCTTGCGCCGCACTCGGACAGCCGCTGCCGATATCTCAATCGGCGATGACCGCGATCTGTCCCGGTTTGGGCGGCAGGCGCGGGGTGCGCAGGAAGAACACCAGCGGCAGCATGGCGATGCTGAGAATGGCCAGTAGCAGGAAGCCATTGATATAGGCGATCATGCCGGCCTGATGGGTGATGTTGAAGTTCATCATCTTCATAGCGGCGGCTCCGTTCATGCCAGCCATGCCCTTGTTCAAATGGCGGAACGGGGTCATGAATTCGCTGAGATAACCGTGATGGATCTGCGTCAGCTCGACGATGCGGGACGAAACGACCGCAACGCCGATCGCGCCGCCCAGATTGCGCATCAGGCTGAAGAACGCCGAACCGTCGGTGCGGAGATCTTCGGTCAGGGTTGAGAAGGCAACGGTGGCGACCGGCAGCGTGATCGCCCCCATGCCGACGCCTTGCAGCACACCGGTCCAGACAATCTGCTGCATGCTGACCTGCAGAGACCAGCCCGACATCAGGTAGAGCGACAGTCCGTTCAGGACCATGCCGAGCCCGATCAACAGGCGTGGGTTGATACCCTTGCCCCAGCGGCCGATGAAAATAAAGGCTGCGATCATGCCCAGCCCACGCGGCGAGGTGGCCAGGCCCGCGGTAAAGACCGGATAGTTCATTTCGACCTGCAGCAACTGGGGCACCAGGACCAACGCACCCAGATACACGGAAAAGATGATCGAAATGATACCGACACCGATTACATAGGTTCGATCACGGAACAGGCGCACATCGATGAACGGGTTTCGGGTCGTCATGCTGTGGACGACGAACATATAGAGGCCGAAGATTGCCAGCGCGGTTTCGACGAGAATCTCGGGCGATTGGAACCAGCCTTTCTGCTCGCCGCGATCCAGCACAAGCTGAAACGCGCCGATGGCGAGCGATAAGAAAGCAAAGCCCAGCCAATCCAGCCGGCGTCCTTCAACCCGCCCATCCTCGGGGACGAAGATGATCGCGCCGATCGCCGACGCCACGCCGATGGGAACGTTAATATAGAAGCACCAGCGCCAGCTATATTCCTCGGTCAGCCAGCCGCCGAGGATCGGTCCTAGAATAGGGCCGACCATCACCCCGATCGAGAAGATGCCCATGGCGCGCGCGGTTTCGCTGCGAGGGTAGGCGCTTAGAAGTATCGATTGCGACAGCGGGGTCAAAATAGCGCCCGCCGCGCCCTGCAGAACGCGGAATATCACGATCTGCGGCAGGGTTGTCGCCATGCCGCAGAGGATTGAGGTCAGGGTGAAAAGACCAACCGAAATGACGAAGGCCCGCGTGCGGCCCAGTTTCGCGGCGATCCAGCCGGTCAGCGGCGTGGCGATCGCCGAAACAACGATGTAGGAAGTCAGAATCCAGGCGATCTGATCCTGAGTCGCGCCCAGGCTGCCCTGCATATGAGGCAGTGCGACATTGGCGATGGTTGTATCCAGCACCTGCATCACGGTCGCCGACATGGCGATCAACGTGATCATCATCTGGTTCGGTTTGCCCTTCAGGCCGGCCGCCGCTTCGACCGTGGTCATGCCGGGCGGATTCTAGTGTGGATGATTTCAAGCCGAAACAAACTCATAAGGAGTCGATTGCCCGGTTTTCCGGCTCAAGTCCAGCCCACCCCAGGTCGGCCGCGCATTTTGCGGCCGTGCTGGGTTTCCGCGGCCAATCCGTGGAAATCCGATATCGTCTGCCGGGCCGGACCTATCGGGAAACCGTGGTTCAAGAGGCGAGAGCAAAGGGATATAACTGCGCGATGCGAACCCATGCACTTTTAATTCGACTGAGCGTTCCGATAGCTCTTGCCGCACCGCTTTTGCTGACCGGCTGTAACAACGCCAAGATTGTCAGCGCCCAAGACTCGTTCTTTTGCGACAAGCAGGGCTTCCCCTCAGGCACGGACGGCAACGTCGATTGCGCGTTAAAACGGGCGGAAGAAAGGACGGCGAGCGGGGCGCCGGAGGCGCCGGATCCCGTCCTGACGCCACCAACGAACGGGCCGCCGGCACCGCCGCCGCGCGCCGGTGGGGCGCGCCAGATTCTGGAAGTGACGGTCCGGCCTGACGTGACGGCGACAGTCCATTTCGCGTTCTCGCTCAACGACGATTGCACCACCGACGGTGTGCCGACAATGAAGATGGATAGGCAGCCGGAACATGGAACCGCGCATATCGTGCCGCGTACGGATTTCCCGAATGTCACTGCGACCGGCGCGTCGCCCATCTGCGCGGACAAGAAAATAGCCGGCGTTGCGCTGGAATACACACCGATGAAAACCTACGAAGGGTTCGACTATCTTGAGTTCGAAACCTTGACCAAAAGTGGGGCGCTGACTTTTTACAAAACCCAGATCGCCGTGGAAAAGCCGGACCCGTCGGATGACGATTGAGGCAGAAGACGTTGCCTTAGCGTTGCGAGGTTTTCAGCCCATGGCCGCCAGATAATCGGCCTTATGCTTTGCCAGTTGTGCGCGACGTCCGGCCGGATCGATCCGGGGGACGCCTTCCGGCAGGGCCGATTTCAATTCCGATAGCTTGACCAGTTTCACGTCCAAGGTGGGGGCGATGGTCTCGCTGCGTTTGAAGCCGATCCAGCGGACAATAGACAAGCCCTCACGCTGGCCGTCGGGATCGACCCAGTTATGGATGCCCGGATCGGACAGCGACAGCACGAAACTATAACTGCCGTCAGGGTTGGGTTTGGCGCGGCCGGTCCCCAATGTGCAAAGGTGGTTCAGGTAGTCATTGACGCCACCCCACAGATTGTTGACCGGGCAGACGGCATAGGCGGCGCTGCCCAGCGTCAGGCTGAAGACCAACGCCTCATCGTTATTTAAGCGGTAGCGGCAGCCTGAATAAGCCTGGGTCGAGATAAAGGCTGCGCCAGAGTGGATCGCCGGCTTGTCCCATTGGTTGGCCGGCCGTTGCTGCATCACTCCGCTGTTGATGACGGCGATGTCGTCGACGAATTTCTGGATGACCGCGCCCGCCCGTTCGGCCACTTGGTCGTCGGTCAGCGGCGCCGCCGTAGGTGGATCCAAACGGTCGACCGTCAGATCATATGGGCGGTCGGTGGCGACGTCGTTCAGTACGTCGCGTATCAGGATTTGCCATGCCGCCGGCGCTGTCTGGATGTGGTTTGGCCGTCCGCCGGCAGGGGACGGGTCGATCGTTATGGTGAATCGGCCGTCCGGCCCGATGGCAAGGTCCGGCTGCGAGATGTTGCCGAGATAGACCTGGTTGGCATCCAAAACCGAGAATTCAAACGCCGCGGGCTTGTGATCCGGCGCCAACCCATGCACGACGAAATGCGCATGGCCGTCGATCGGAATCAGCCGATAGATATAATCCGGATTCGGATTGCTGCACTTCGTGCCCGGAATTTCGATGCCCTGGGTCCGGTGGGCGAACCTGGCGAAGGCCTGAATCCGGGGATAGTTCGGGTCCTGGTTCAGCGTGTTGATCGCGCCGCTGAAAACTGCTTGTTCCCATTCGCTTTCGAATTTCGACAGGGCTTCGTCGCTCGGCTTTGCCCGCTGAATCCAGCCGGCCGCCGTCTGCTTGGCGGCAGCCTGAACCTTCGGATGCGCCAGCAGACGGACGGCGGCCAGTTCCAAATAGTCCTGGTCCGCCGTCGCGAGCGGCGGAGTCACCCGTTCAGGCAGCGTGGTCATCAGGAGGCAGACCGGTCTTCGTTCGGAACGTCGAAGAACTCCTGATAACGCTTATAGAGCCGCCGCTCAGCCGCCAATGCCGGATCGTCAGGGGCCGTGCGCTGATATTTCTGGCTGTTGCCGTGGCCGCTGGCGGCCTTCTTGCCGAGCCATTCCTTCATGTTGGCAAAGGTTTGCGGATCGACGTTGAGGCCGAGTTCCCGATAGGATTTCTCCAACTGCCCCAGCGGGTCCTCCATAAAGCGGGCATAGATGAAGTTGGTATAGGATCCCGGCTTTATCGTGCCGTCCTTGATCCAGCCGATGACCGGATCCCACAAGGCGGCCCGCGCCTCCGGCATCACCCATTCGTCCAGGCTCTCGCCACCTAGCGGGTCGTCCGTCCGCCAGTACCAGACATTAGCCTGCACGGTGATGACGGAATCGTTGGAGGTGACGGGGTCGCGGTGGGTGAAAAAGAACTTCGCGTCGGGATAGCATTTCAGCAGGAAAGGAATGCGCGCCAGATGCGTCGGGTTCTTCAGCATCCAGTGCGTGCCCTTGTGCTTCCACTGCAGCACCTTCAGCAGGCGCTTGTGCCAGTTGAAGTGATAGGCCGGGTCCAGCGTCTCGAAGTACCGCTCATAAGTCGGGATGCGGAAGGCGAGGGGGAACACCTCCGACTGGAACCCGGAATAGGTGAATTCAATATCCTCGACTGGGATCTGCGCGCCCCAGGCATGCATCTGACGCCATTCGGGGGAGGCGGAATGCACCACCTCGACCAGGCCGGCTGCCTTTTCGATACGCGGGTCGGTTTTATAGGTCGCGGTTTCGGGTGGCGGCACGGGCCACAACGCCTCCCAACGCTCGACCGAGCGAAATTGCGGATCCTTGGCCAGCAGCTCCTGCAAGATGGTGGTGCCGGACCGGCCGAAACCGATGATGAAGACCGGCTCCTTGATGACCTCATCCTCGATTTCAGGATGCTGCTTGTAGATTTCCGCGATCTTCAGCCGTGACTCCAGATAGATCACGAAATCGGAGCGGGTCAGGATGCGGCCGAAGAAGGTGAGCTTGGCTTCGCGCTCGATGGATTCGAGGATCACCCGGAACCGGTCGCGCCAGCCGTCCTCGCCGAAATCGCTAAGGCCGGTGTTCAGCATCGCTTGGCGGCAGAGCGATTCCTCGTCCAGCGGAATAATGCTCTTGCCGTCCATCAGCGCGCCCAGCTCGTTCAGCTTGGCCAGCCAGGCAGGTCGCTCCGGCGGCACATAGGTTTTACGGCGATCCCGCGTCTCGGCCATCAATGTCCTCCCAGTAATTTGCTCTGGCCCGCAGTCATGCACGCGGCGCGCGGCCCGGCAATCCTCTTTTCTTCTCAAAAAGCGGGCCGTTACAGCTCACCGGATCGAGCGTAAAATAGCCTTATGCCGCGCCTGTCATTCCATCTGTCGATTTGGTAGAATGGTAGAAATAAGGAGATATTTCTAGAAAAGGAGAAGTCATTGAGCCTCAACATAAAAAACCCTGAAGCCTATCGGCTGGCGCAGGCGATCGCTGATGCAACGGGCGAGACCTTGACGCACGCCGTTACGGAAGCGCTTCGAGAACGATATGCCAAGCTTGAGCGTCGCAAGGCGAAGGCAAGCGTGCACGAAATCCTGTCGATCGCAAACCGCGTGTCCGCACATCTCAAGGGACCGTATGTCGATCATGGTGAGTTTCTCTATGACGAAAACGGCCTTCCGAAGTGATCCTCGATACGTCGGCCCTGATTGCGGTTCTTTACGATGAGCCGGAGCGCGAGCGTTTCGTCCAATTGATTCATTACGCTGAAATTTGCCGCGTCAGCGTGCTCAGCTTTGTCGAACTGTCCATGGTCGTCGAAAGTCAGCTCAATCCTGAGGCTGCCCGGCAAGTTGACATGCTGTTTCGCCGAGCCGGCATCGTTATCGAGCCGGTAACGGTCGAACACGGGTATCTGGCGCGCCAGGCGTTCCTGGATTTCGGAAAGGGCCGGCACAAAGCGGGCCTGAATTTCGGGGATTGCTTCGCATACGCTCTCGCACGTGCGACGGGTGAACCTCTCTTGTTCAAAGGCAACGATTTCAGCCGAACAGATGTCGGGGCGGCTGCCTGATTTTGGTTGCTAACCGGCCGAGCTCTTCGGCCTGCGGTTGGGCTGCCGGAAAATCTCGAGTTCGCGCTCCTGCTCCTGCATCGTGCGTTCAAGCTCGGCGATGCGTTCATGGGCCGCGGATAGCTGATCGGTGTATTCCACCGTTTCCGGGCGCAGCGCCTGCGTCTTCGGCATCAATTCGATGATTCCGAAGACCTGCGCCACACGGGCGATCTTCGACGCGTAGGTATCGCGCAGGATCGAGGTTTTCGCCTCCTGCTCGAACAACCGCCACAATGCCGGCATGGCCCGGAAGGTGATAGCTGCCCCGACTGCCGCGATGAAGGGTTCCGTGAATTCAGGGGTGAGGCCCGGCTTCATCGCGCGGCCGATCTCGATCGCCAATGACAGCACAAACGCCAAGCCAGCGCAGAAGCCCGCGCCCTTCGCCCAGAATCCGCGCTTTAGCCAGATCATGGCGCCGATCGGCGCGTACAGGGCGAGCGTCGTAACGACCGTCTGCGCCGCCTGAACCTTGGCTACGATGTAAAGGCTCCAGAGCGGCAACAGCCTTCGCGGGTCGAGGGTTGCCTCGGCTTGATCCACGCTGAGCCAACCTCCGGTCAACAAGCCGTTGCCCCAGATCAGCACGGCGATATAGGCCGGAAGCGCAATCGGCACGTATCGTGCGTAGCGGTAATGCCGCTTCCACAAATCCTTGCCCTTCAGCCACAGGATGAATTCGATCCCGAGCGCTACCCCGACCGGCCGGCTGACCAGCGACAGGACGAAAGGCGTGGCGCTGAGTACGAAGAGGCTGAGGGCGGTAACGACGGTGACGAAACCGACACCGCGCCATAACAAAGGCCGGAAAGACAGCTCGCGCTCCGATACCGCCAGGAACATGCCGACGGGGATCATCGCCACCGCATCGGCCACGACCAGTGCCGCGCGGTAAATAAGGTGATGCCCCGGACCCGGCACGACTGAAAGCGGCAGTTGCGTAAAGCGCGCGCCGAGATCGTCAGGGCTCAGCGCAATATCGAACGGCATCAGGGTGAAGGCCGCCAGCAGCAGCGTATAAGCGCCAAGCACAATAGTCAGGCCGTCTCCATCTTGATACATCGCGCGGGCTACCGGATAGAGCCGACGGTGAGCAAAGTGGAACAGCGCGACGCCCAAGATCGCGCCTAGCGATTGGGCAGCGATATAATTGAGGGTAACTGTGCGCGGCGGAAAGAAGAGCTGCGCGTATTTCGCCGCCAGGATGAAAACGACGCAGATAAGAAGAGTAATCCCAGCGCGCCCGCTTTTCAGCCCTGACCGTAAACCCGGCCTCATCGCACCGTTCAAGAAATAGGCGAGCGGGATCGTCATGATCGCGTTCGCGATCCAGTCGGCCCGTTGATCGGATGCGTTGGCGACAAAGTGAATTTCGCGGAATCGCTGCCACGCTTCGGCGGCGCTGAGCGGCACATAATGCAACCCGTCCGGCCCCAGCATCAGGCTGCAATAGAGGATCGCCAGCCCATACACGGCCGCCAAGGCGGCAAAATGGCCGCGCTTGAGTGCGAATGGCGCGGGCGGTTGCGGCGTGGCAGGTCGTCGGCTCATTATTGGAATTTCCATCGGGTGAACAACACCCAAAGTCTGGAATTTGCTCCTCGGCTTAATGCGGATGCGTGAGGGAACTACGTTGCAAGGTCCGGTTTTACCACATCATGCAATTCAAGGAGCAGTGCCGTGAGTGATAAAACCGTAGTCGCGCTTTTCGATAATTTCGCCAATGCCAGAGCGACGGCAATCGCCGCCTTGGACGGCGGCGTGACGGTCGATCGAATCGCGCTTTTTGCCAATAGCATCGCAGGCGACCACCCGCCGGTCGCGACCAATCCGTCCTACGCCAAGGAGGAATACACGGCCGACAGCGAGAAGCAGCCTGGCGCCGTGACCGGAGCCGAATTCGGCATCGGAATTGGCGGAGCGGCCGGCATAGCGTTGGCGGCAACGTCGATCATTATTCCCGGCATCGGTCCATTGGCGGCGTTCGGCACCTGGGCGGTCGCGGCGGCCGGAGCGGCCGGCGGTGGCATCGTCGGCGGCATCATCGGCGCGTTGGCGGGCCACGGGGTCTCGAGCCAGGATGCGCATCTCTACGCCGAGGGCGTGCGGCGCGGCGGCACGCTGGTTACGGTGGTCGTGGACGACGATGCCGTCGACCAGATCACGCGGATCGCCAAGACCCACGGTGCGGTCGATATCGGTAAGCGCGGTGAAAATTGGATCGCCGAAGGCTGGGTAAGCTTCGATATCGACGCTCCGCCCCTGACCGCCGAAGAGGTACGCCAGATTCGGGATCGCGAAACCGCGGGCGGACACGAGGCCGACCATCACCATGCCGTCCGGCACTATTTCCATCCCGGCAACACCGCGCCGGCCGGTGGTGGCGCGACGACCGAAACCACGCATTATGCCGAAGATGAAACGCGGAACTGAACGTCTGAGGGCTTACCCATTCCCCGGCCCCGACGCCCGCGCCACATTCACCGGTATTCCAGACATGCGCGGCATCGCGTTGATCGTTTGCAGGTCGCGTTCGGTGCTGATCAGCAGGTTGGTCGACACGCCCTCGGTCAAATAGTCGGTGCTGTCGGGCAAGTCGCCAAAGCCGTGGGTTAACGAGACGACACCAGGGCGCAGCGTCTCGTCGCCCTCAGCGATGGCGCGTACGGTGCCGTTGTCCGATGTCAGTTCCACCCAGTCGCCGTCGGCGATGGATTTCGCCGCCATGTCCGCCGGGTTCAGATAGGCGAAATTGTAGGGCACGCGCTTATGAACGCCGCTGAGCGCTTTGCCCAGCGAGTTGAACCGGTCGCGATGTCTGCGGCTGGCGAGGCGGTGGGTGAAGATTTTGCCGTTGCTGCGGATTTGCCCGGGTGCGACATATTCGGCGGCCAGTTCGGCGATCTCGGCGACGACGTCGTTCGGCGCCATGGTGAACTTGCCGGCGGTTGCGGGGTCGGGCGGGCCGGCATATTGCGGCTCACCCTCGAAGACAGCGCCGCGCGGATGGGCTTTGATCTCGTCCCACGACACGGGGGCATGGCGGGCGGCTATCTTCAGCGAATCCTCGACCGTGGGTTCGGTGTCCATGGCGATGGGAAGGCTCGTGACTGTCATCTGAAGGCCCAGCCGTTTGGCCAAGGACCAGAAGAACGTCACCTCGTCGATCACCTCTGCGCCTGCCGGTGGCTTGGCGGCGGCCTCGGTATAGCGGGTGAAGGGGATGGGATAGAGCAGCATCTCCCATATCCACAAAGGCAGGTCATCGCGTTCGTACATCAGCTTTGGCGGAATGATGTAGTGCGACAGCTTTGCCGTCGGCGTCATGTTGGGCTCGATCGAAACCAGCAGCTCAAGGCTGCGTAACGCCTCCACCACTTTGCGTTGGTCGGGCACGGCGGAGACCGGATTGCCGCCATGGACAATCATGGCGCGAATCCGCCCCGGGCCAGGCTCCAGAATTTCGGCAGCCATCACGCCGGTCATCATCTCGCCGCCCAACATGCCATAGCCGCCGATGCGACTTTTCGGGCCGTTCTCCCATGGCCGGGCCGCCGGCACGACCTGGGCGGGGCGGGGATAGCGCGGATAGAGGACGCCGGGATTCTCGATCCGCTCCCCCTCGCGCACGAACCTGCCGCAGATGATGTTCAGGCATCCGATAAGATGCTCCGTCAGGTTAGAATGCGGGCTCATATTGGCGCCGGTCGCGCTGATTGCCGGGCCGCGCTTGGCGTGGGCGAAGGCTTCGGTCGCTTCGAACAGCTTCTCGACCGGAATATCGGCGCGCCTGGCGACATAGTCGGGGGTGAAGGGCTGCACCGCCGCCCTCAGTAATTCCAAGTCGGCCGCGTTCTGGGCAAGGAATTCCGTATCCTCCCACCCGCGCTCCAGGATGATGCGGATCATCCCGGCCAGGATGGTACAGTCTTCGCCGGGCAGCGGCTGCAGGAAAATGTCGGCGAACTTGGCGGTTTCGGTAAGCCTGGGGTCGATAACAATCATCTTGAATCCGCGCGCTTTGGCGTCTTTCAGACGCTTCATCGGGTTGCGCAGGTCCAGATTGGTGATCGAGACGAGCGGGTTTCCGCCGATCACCATGGTCACGTCGCTGGATTGGAACGACTGGATGCCGGGCAGCCACATGCCCAGGCGCCCGGGCGTCACCATCTTTGCCGACTGGTCGATGGTGACGGAGGAGAAAAGCTTCGGCGTGCCGACTGCGCCCAGGAAATCGGCCAAAGCCGTGCTGGCCGAGGCATTGAAGAACGCGCCGCCGCCGCGATAGCCGGCAACGGCTTCGGGGCCGTCGGTTTGAATGACTTCGCGCAGCTTGCCGGCGATCTCGTCCAGCGCCTGCTCCAGGAGGATGCGTTCAAACGAACCGTCGGGCTGGCGTTTCAGCGGGTGGAGCAGGCGGGCAGGGCCATTATGCAACTCGACCGCCTGCAATCCCTTGAAGCAGGCAAAGCCCAGCGTCTGCTCGTCGTCGCGGTCGGCGCGGATGCCGACCAGCTGCTCATCGTCATCGACCGTCAGCACGACTCCGCAATGGCCCATGCAGATGCGGCAGAAGGACAGTTTCTCATGCGTGGCCATTTTCGCCTCCCCAGTACCGTTGGCGACATGGTGCCCCATGAACCCCTAGCCCGCAACGCGGGAGCGGATTTAGCGGCTGAAAGCGGAAAGCCCTCTCACCCTCCCATTGCTCACCGCAATGGGTCCCTCCCTCTCCCCGCCGCCAAAGGCGGCGGGCTGCGAGACGCACAAAGCGACCTCCGGTCGCGGGCGGGCGAGGGGCTTTAGGACCGGACACGGCTTCATGACCCTCGCCCGTTCGACGGGAGAGGGAGGGATCCGCGAAGCGGGAGGGTGAGGGGGATTTCGGATTTCATTCGAAACTAGGACGGGCAAATCTCACCCGTCCGGCGGCCCGTGTCCGTCCTGACCGAGCGCGGGTTCGACGGCCCACCCGGCCCGCTCCAGATAGCCTCGGGCCAGTTCCAGGACGATGGCCTGCTCCGCAGCCTCCGGGTTTTCGTCTGCCTTGGCTTCGACCAACAAATCCGCCTCGGGCTTCAGCCCCAGTTCCACGCACATCTTGGCGACGATCTCGGCCGGGTCGCGGTCATAGTCTTCATACGTCTCGTAATCGTCGAACAGATCGGCCAGCAGGTGCCGCACGCTCTCGCGATCGTCGTCGTCATCGTCGTCTTCGTCGTCGATGTCGGTATCGTCACCCCAGGCATCGCGCGCGGCATTGGTCACGGCCTGGCGGATCGCGGCTTTCTTGGCCTCTTCCGCCTCGCGCTCGGCACGCCCCTCCCGCCATATCTCGGCATGGCGCGCGGCATCCGCCTCCGCCTCTGCCTCGGCGACCAGCCGCTTGGCGCGTTCGGCGTCATCCTCATCCAGCTGCTCCGCCAGCGCGATGATGCGGCGCAGCTCGCGCTGCATCCGGTTCATCGCCAGGAACGGATCTTTCAGCTTTTCGATCGAGTCATGCGCAGCCCCGGCCAACAGGCCGGCAACGCCCTTGGACAGACGGTCGATCATCGCCATCGTAAAGTGCTGCGACAGGTCCAGGTCGTCGAGCCGGGCGGCCCACCGCGCCGCCATCAGCGCAAGATCGATCTCCGCGACCTCATAATCCTCATCGTCTTCGCCGTCGGTCGTGACAGCACCCCTGGCGCGCTTCTCGTCCTCATCGTCCAGCCGCGCCTCCTGCGCGATGATCCGGCGCAGCTCACGCTGCATCCTGTTCATCGCCAGGAACGGGTCCTTGAGCTTGTCCACGGAGTCCTGGGCGGTGGAGAACAGCTTGCCGTCGATACCCATCCCCAGATGGTTCAGCATGACCATCGCCGTCCGCCGCGACCGTTCCAGCTCATAGCGCCGGAGCGCCCGCCGCGTCGGGACTGATCCAACCTCCGCCGCGGACGCAGTTTCGCCGGGCCGGCGCGCCTCGTAGGGCTGCCGGCCGGCCGTCTCGTCCGCTGGGCGGGTCAGGGTTGGGTCCGAGTTCATGTCCGAAGACAGAACATAAAAAGAACAAAAAGTCAAGTGGAATCTCAACCGGCCGCTTAGCGTCTTGGGATGACGATCAACAAATTGAAACGCTCCAGCTCGCACGGCGGGTCGAACGGGGAGAGGGTTATTGAAAACCTTTTGATATTGACGCCCCGTCGCCGAACGGCTCATCTTCCGCCGCAAATTCAATGGCCCAATTTCGACGGGGAATACGCATGTCCGATTTCAGCTTCGACGCGACCAGCAAGATGCTCGCCGACCCGGTGGGGAATATCCATTACCATGAGGCAGGCGAGGGGCCGGCGCTGTTGCTGCTGCACGGGTCGGGACCGGGCGTCACCGGTTGGGCTAATTTCGAGAACAACCTGCCGGTCTTCGCCAAGCATTACCGGACCTTCATCCTGGACCTCCCCGGTTATGGCAAAAGCGCGCCGGTCGAGGGCATACCGATGCAGGTTTGCGCCGATGCCATCATCCGCTTCCTCGACGGCCTGAAGATCGACAAGGCGCATATCCTGGGCAATTCGCTGGGCGGCATGGTCGGCTCGATGGTCGCGGCGCAGAATCCGGCGCGGGTCGACAAGTTCGTGACGATCGGCGGCATTGGTTACAATCTGTTCACGGCCTTCCCCAATGAAGGCATAAACCTGCTGGTCGAATTCATCGAGAATCCGACCCGCGAGCGGATCACGCAATGGCTGCATTCGATGGTCTATGACAGGTCGATCGTCACCGAAGAACTGATCGACAAGCGCCTGAAGCAGGCTTTGGACCCGGTCACGATGGCGACCAGCAAAAAGCTGTATTCGCGCGCGGCGATGAATGCGATCGCGGCGATGACCGAGGGGCCGCATGCCGCAGCCACCTTCGCCCACCTGGCGGCCGTTCAGGCGCCGACATTGCTGGTGTGGGGCCGCGACGACCGGGTCAGTTCGATGGACCGCGCCTTCGTCGCGATGCGCATGGTCCCCAACTGCGAACTGCACGTGTTCCCGAAATGCGGCCACTGGGCGATGATCGAACGCAAGGCCGAGTTCGAAGAGCTGGTCTTGGGGTTCCTGGGGCGGTAGATCCTCAATCGGATGGAAAAAAGGCCTCCTGAACGGGAGGCCTTTTTGTTATCCGCGAGGGAAAGGGCCGCATCTGCGGTTCAGCCGCGATGCGGCGACCGCCGTCTGTGCGGCTTGGATACCGTGCAGTTGATATAGGTACATAAGCGCGAAGAAACGGCGGAGTGTCTCCAGTAGCGCAGGGCCGGCGCTGTATCCGCCCCCCGGAGTCGGCGGCGCTGCGAGCCCGGAATCCTCGGCTTCACGTAACACGGTTGCGACATGCGCCCGGGATACAAGGAAACGGCGTGCCAGGGCGGATATCGAGACTGTTTGCCCCGCTGCTGCGGCGGTCTGGAGCGAGAACAGTATGACCAGCCCGGCGTCCCGCTCGGCGGCCCACCGTAAGACCGGCACCAAGTCGACCACGCGCGAACCTGCCTTGTAGGCAGCGATGAGCGTATGGGCGAAAGCGCCCAAAAAAGCGGGATTGGCAAGCGCCGCGCGGGCGGTGCCGGCCTCGTCGCGAATGAGCGCGAGGGCTTCGAATAGTTGTCCCCAACGATCGCGATGCAAGGCGAGGAAGCGATCGGTCGGCGCCAGCCGCCGCACGCGGCGATCCGCGTCTTCCACCGGTTTCAAAAACCCCAGAAGCCGTAGCGACGCCAGCAGGGCGGTGACCCGGCCGGGACTGCAGGCTCCATTTTCTGCCGCGTCTTTCCGCAACTGTGCGGCAGTGAACCCCGTGCCGCAGCCAGCGGTAAAATGAAGATCGAGGATCATCAGCCCCGGTACGAAACGGCCTCGGTCGTTGACTAGCCGATTGAGCGCCCACTGACCGCGATAGAGCTCGACCATCGTAGTAGCGGTTGTCAGCATCGCGACGTCGAACTGTGGGTGGCTGACCAGCGCCGCCACGGCGGACTCGCTCAGATCCGGCTGGGCGCGGCCTTCCGTAGCCGGCGAGAGGGTTCCCGAACGCTCCGGCGACATACCTAGGTCCGCGCCATGGGGCGTGCACCGGCGCCAACAAGATACAACCAAAAAGTGACATTCCCGTTCCCGTCCGGATACGGCAAACCCGGTGGCCACGGACGGGCGGCATACGAGAGAGGCATCAGGGCGACGGTGACCATTTTGTCATCGCGGCAGACCCGGTGGATGAAGCGCGGATTTTCAGAACGTCGAAGAAATACTGCGCATGAAACGGATTCTGAAACAACAGTTTGGATTGACATCGAGGCTGTCCGCGCCGGAATTCGGCCGCTGTTCGGCGACATGAAACAGGAAGGTAAATCGTGACGACTTCTCAGATCACCGGCACAGTGGGCACGGTCGCCCTGACCAGCGCAAGCTATACGAGCCCAGTCACTGTGACCGCGACGGGCGTGGTCGGCGACGGGGGTATTTCCGCAGCCAGCGACTGGATCGTTGACAATTATGGCGCCGTCACTGGATCGGTTCTCGGCGTAGATCTTCGGGCCGGCGGCGCTATCGCAAATGAGATCGGTGGTGCAATCGGCGGCGGGTCTGCCGGCGTCTATATCGCCGAGCCGGGCACGATCACGAATGGCGGCGTGATCGAAGGGACCGGTTCCTACGGCGTCGGTGTCAGTTTGTATAACGGCGGTATCATCGGCAATGAAGTCGGCGGTACCATCGCGGGCACTTATGGGGGTGTTTACGCACAGCCGTTCGGTCCGGCCGCGATCGACAATGCGGGGTTGATTTCGGGCTCTAGTGACGCGGGTGTGCGTCTCGATGGCGGCGGATCGGTCATCAACGAGGCGACTGGAACGATCTCTGGCTACAATGTGGGCGCCTATATCGGCGGCTCGGCAGCCGCTACGCTCAACAACGCCGGCACCATTCTTATTGGCGGCAACGGCGGCAGCGGCGTCAAACTGGCCAGCTATGACAACACCCTAGTTAATACCGGCGCGATCACCGGCGCGGACATCGGCGTTGCTATTTTCGACGCCAAATATGCCACACTGGAAAACGCCGGCACGATCACCGCAATGGACGGTCCTGCGGTGTATCTCGGAGCCTTCGGCACAAACCGTCTGATCGTCGATGCAGGCGCCAAGTTCGGCGGCGACGTGGTCGCGCTTGAACCGGCTTCCAACACCATTGAACTGACCTCAGGCGCCTCGGCGGGGACGATCAGCGGCCTGGGTGTAAAATATGAGAATTTCCAGACTGTCACGATCGACGCCGGGGCGACGTGGACGATCGCGGGAACCGGGACCGGGTTTGCCGGCGTAACTATCGCGGGGTTCAACACCCATGACGCGTTCGACCTGACCGACATCGCCTTCACAGCTGGGGATACGGCGACGGTCGACGGCACGACGGATGTGCTGACCATCAAGGATTCGGGTGGCGCTACGCTCGACACCCTACAGCTCTCAGGTAACTTCAGCGCGGAGTTCTTCCATCTGGCCGACGACGGCACCGGTGGCATGGTCATCACCGAGGATGGTACGCCCTGCTATTGCCCCGGAACTATGATCCTGACGCCAGGTGGCGAGGTGGTGGTCGAGGCGCTGCGCATCGGCGATCTGGTAACGGTTCTGTCCGGGGCCGCGCGTCCCATCAAATGGATCGGCCATCGTTGTTATTCAGGACGATTCGCCCAGGCGAATACGGAGATCCTGCCGATCCGGATCGAAGCTGGGGCTTTGGAACCGGGGATTCCGCACCGCGATCTTTATGTTTCCCCATTACATGCGCTCTATTTGGATGGAATTCTGGTGCCGGCCTGGGTGCTGGTGAATGGCAAGACGATCGAACGGATGGGGTTTGCCGAGCGTGTGGAGTATCTACATATCGAATTGGACACGCATGACGTGATCCTGGCGGAAGGCGTGCCGGCTGAGACATTCCTGGACGAGGATAATCGGGGCATGTTCCACAATGCGGCCGAGTTCCGTGCTTTGTATCCAAACGGTCCACAGGGTCGGGCACAATATTGCGCGCCGCGCCTGGAAGACGGCGAGGCGGTCGAGAAAATTCTCAACCGGCTGAAACGGAGTGTAGGGCTGCGCGCCGCCTGATTGCGGCGACGCGCGGATTTCTTTGCGTTAGTCCGCCAGCGGGTCGGGCCGCAGCTGGAACTTGACGACCTTGCCATAGGAGCCTTCGCCGGTCTCCTGGTGCCACAAGGCGGTCTCGCTGTTGTCTGACCAGATCGCTTTGCCCTTCCAGCCGGTGTTCGGATCGTCGATCCGGGCATCCAGGCCGCGGGGGTAAAATCCCATCGGGTAGGGCACGCGCATCACCACGAACTTCTTTGCGTCGGGCAGGAAGGCGATCAGCGAGTCCGAGTTGGAGCCTGGGATGATCGGCACGTCCTTGCCCAGGCCGAACACGTTATGCAAATCGACCCAAGTCAGGTAATGCCAATCGGCGCTGCCGATCTTCACGCCGGTCACTTTCGGGCCGGGGGTGTCGAAGAAGGTCCAGCCGGCCGGGCATTGCTGTCCGTTGGCGGTGGGGCCGCTGGTCACGGTGCATTTCGACCGATCGAACCGGCCGAGTTCGCCTGAGCCGAAGGCAACCCAGGCGATGCCCTTCGAGTCGAGATCGACGCCGCGCATATTGAAAGCGGCGAAGCTACCATCCGGCTGTTTCGGTGGCTCATAATATTCGGTCTTGCAGGTTTCCGGCGGGTTCTTGCCCAAGGTCAGGCGGATCAGGCCGCTGGGGACGGCCGGGGTATATTTGGCAACCCAGATGCTGTCGTCTACCGGGCTGACATTCATGCTGTAGGGAAAGCCGTTGATGCGCGTGTCGGCCTTCGGGTCGAACGCATGAGCAGCCGCTGCACCGCCCGGCGCGGCCTTGCCGACAGTGCCTTCCGCGCCGCCGGCTGCGGCGATGGCGTCGCCCGGCTGGTTCCAATTCGCGCGGTTGGCGTCGATCTTGCCGTCGCCCGACGTGTCGAGCACGAACGGGCACCAACCGACCGCCTTCTTGGCGTCGTGCGTCTCGTCCCATACTTTGGTGTTTATCCAGCCCAGCGCGTTGAAGTCGCCGGAGAAGTACATGATGTTCTCGGGCGTGTGCCCGATATTGACGTGGTGCGTGTCAAAGCAAACCGGGATCAGCGTGATCTTTTTTGTCTGCGGATCGTAGACCGAGATTTGTTTGCCTTTGTCGGTCGTCATCGGGAAGTACTTGGCGTAGGGGCTCAGATTTCCATCGGTGCACCAGTCGTGGTCGGTGCCTTCGCCATCGCGCATCGACATCCAGACCCGGCCTTTGCCGTCCAGCATCGGATTGTGGACTTGGCCGTTCTGATTGTGCTCCGACGGCGGGGTCGAGCCGGGGACATCGACCAGGGTCGATTTGCCGGTATTCGGGTCCAGCAGCGCCAGATGGCCGTTCAGCGTGTCGGTGCCGTAGATCGGGCCGTTGGCGTTGACCGTCGGGTTACGCTTGTCGGTCGTCGCCTCGTCATGGATGAAATGGCCGTCTGCCCAATCCCACAAGGTGACGACCACGTTGCGCTCTTGGCCCTGCGGCCGGGGCGGGCTCACGGGCGGCAACTCGCCGGCGGCGATCTTATCCGACCAGTTGGCGAACATCTTCAGGCCGCGTTCGCGTCCATAACGCGCCATGTTGTTCTGCATCTGCGCCGAGAACTCGCGGGCGTGATTGCCGACCACGATGTCGCCGTCGGCACGCGCCATCTGGATGCGCTGCGCCCAGCCTTCCATGCTATTGCCGCCGGTCGAGACCAATGTGCGCGTCGCCTTGTCGCCGAACTGGTGGCAGAACAGGCAATTCTCCTTCATATGCGCCAGCCAGTCCTGCTGGATCTTCATCGTCTTGCCGATGCCGTTGCCTTCCGGCCCAGTACCGGGGAACTCGCTGGCCGCAGGCGGCTCCAGCAGGGCGTACCAATAATTCGGCGGGTAGTATTCCGCCGCTTCCTTGGCGCTGGGTGCGATCTTCGCTGTCAGATTGACGCTGTTGCCCGGCGTCGCATCGACCGGGTCGGAATCGATCAGCCCATAGCCACGCACCCAGACCTGATATTTGGCCTTGGGCATCTGAGGCAGCACATAGCGCCCTTTGTCGTCGGTGACGACGATCTTCACGAATTGATTGGGCGGGTCGCTGGTCTTGGCGATGACCCAGACCCCGGCTTCCGGCCCCTTCGGGCTTGTGACCGTGCCGCCGATAGTGTCAGGCACGATCTTGATGGCGGCATCGGCGGCCCTGGCCTGCGGTGCCGCGGCGGCGGCGGCGAACAGACATGACGATGCGAAGAGAGCGGCGATCAGTGTGCGCTTCATTGTTTCCTCCCCAGGAACCGGCTTTTGCCGGGAATATATATTGGCCTCAGTCTACAGCCGGTTTCCAGTTTCTTAAGACGTCTTTCCCGTCCAGCGTGTGGATCTCCCGCCCGATCTCTTGCAGATAGGTGGTGCTGTAGACGGTCAACCCGTTCACCTCATTTGGATCGCAACTGGCCAGTGCCAGCGCGGTTTCCGCCATGCCCTCGACCGGTTCTTCGACCCAACCGGGCAGCCCGCGATATTTCTCGACGCCGACCATTGCCGTGCCGGGTGTCCAGACGATCGAGAACGGTCCGAACTCGTTGCAGCACACGCCGGTGCCGTCCAGTTCCGCGGCGATGCCGGCGGTCATGCGATTGAGCATCGCCTTGGTCGAGCCGTACAGCATGACGCCCGAACCCTTTTCGAACGGGTTGAACGGTTTGGTCGGCAGCTCGGCTGTCTTGGAACCGATATTCACGATCCAGCCCTGGCCGCGCTTGATCATCTCCGGCGCCAGCATCTGCATGAACTGTAGCGGGCCCTTTATATTGGTTTCGATCAGCCGGTCGAAATGCTCGCTGCTGATCTGATCCCAGCTTTGGCCGTAACCGCCACCCGCCGCGTTGTTGACCAGGATGTCGATATGGCCGACGGCGGCCAGCGCCTCCTTGACGGCCCTGGTGCGTGAGGCCGGATCGGCGACGTCGCACTGGATCGGAACGGCCTTGCCACCGGCCTTTTCGATCTCCGCCGCGACCTCCTTCAACGATCCAGCGATCGGGATCGGTTTCGCCTCGGCGGCGGCGTTTTCGGTGAACGTGCCGGTGCCTGGCTCCATGCTGCGCGCGGTGATCACCACCGTCGCGCCCTCCGCCGCGAAACGCCGTGCAATAGCCTCGCCGATCCCCCGGCTGGCGCCGGTTACGAATGCGATTTTGCCCTGAAGCGCGTTCCCCACCGGTCTCTCCCATTTCCTGCCGCGCGCCCATTTCAAAAAACGGAACGACGTCGGAGCATTTATAGGATGGGCGGGGGGCGAAGGAAAGGCGTGAATGCTTAAGCCTCGATGCCCTTCAGCATCACATCGACCATGTTGTCGACATAGGCGTCGACCTCTTCGTCGGTCGGCTTGTCGCGCTGGTGCAGGGCCACGCGGTTGGTGAAGGCGTAGATGTTGAACAGGAACAATTCCGACAGCAGTGCCAGATTGCTCGGGCGGATGTTCTGCTTGCGCTGATGCGAGCGGAAATACTCGGTCATGCTGTCGCCCTGTTCGTTCTCGACCGCTTTCCAGAGGGATTTGCCCAGCTCGGGAAAATGGGCAAGCTCGACCATGAACAGGCGGGCGATCGCCAGGTGCCGGTCTGTCAACGACCGCTCCATCATGACCTTGGCGCGCTTTCGCAAGCCTTCGCGTAAGGGCAGTTCATCGTCGCGGGGTTCATTCTCGAAGACTCGATCTTCGCTCAACCGCCGCATCACGACAAAGAACAGCGCCTGTTTGTCGGGATAACGGGCGTAGATCGTGCGCTTTGCCACGCCGGCCTCTGCGGCGATGCGGTCCAAGGTTGCGGCATTGAACCCCAGCCGGATGAAATTCTCTGTCGCAACCTCAAGCAGGTGTTCGTTCCGGCGCGGAATATCTTCCAGGCTCGGCCGCCCCCCTTTGCTTTTGACCGCCAGCTTCATGCCGTGGCCGCTCCCCCCGATAACTGCAAACACACTGGCATGGCCTTATCGATCATTGTACCAATAACGAAACGCCGCCAGCGCATTAATTGTCTGAAATAGCTTTAACGCAATTCTATGGGGAACAATACAATGGTGTCATCTGCTCCGTCGCTCATCGGGAAAGTTGCGCTCGTCACCGGCGCCAGCCGGGGCATCGGCCGCGCGATTGCGCAGCGTCTGGCCGGGGCTGGGGCGACCGTCGTCGTGACCGCGCGGTCGCTGGACAGTGCATCGACCAGCATCCGCGCCAACGAGCAAAAGACCATTCCCGGCACCCTGTCGGAGACGGTTGCGCTGATCGAGGCTGCCGGCGGCAAGGCGATTGCCATCGCCGCCGACCTGGAAAACCCGGCCGACCGCGACAGCCTGATCGAGCGGACGGTGAAGGCAGCGGGCGGCATCGATATTCTGGTAAACAACGCCGGCTACGCCGATTACGGCCGCATGGAATATATGTCGCTGGAGACGTTCGACCGCACGGTCGACCATTATTTCCGCGCGCCCTTCGTCCTATCCAAGGCGGCGATCCCTTACATGAAAGCCAAGGGCGCCGGCTGGATCGTCAATGTCGGTTCGACCACCGCGTTGGCGCCGCGCAAGCCCTATCGCCCGCAGCAGAAAGCAGGCGGGGAGTTGATCTATGCCGCCTGCAAGGCAGCGCTAAACCGCTTCACCCAAGGGCTGGCGGCGGAGTTGCTGGATTACAACATCGCGGTCAATGTCATCGGCCCCTCGACCGCCGTGCGCACGCCCGGCGCGTCGGACCTGATCCCCGAGCAATACCCGACCGAGGATGTCGAATATCTTGCCGAGGCGGCATTGGCGCTGTGCTACTTGCCTGCGGCGGAGCGCAGCGGTCTTGTCACATATTCAATGCATTATCCGAACTACCTCGGAATCCAGGTGAAGACCTTGGATGGAAAATCCGACATGCCTCGTATGGAGCCGCCGGACTGGGCGCATGCGCTGATCAACGCGTCGGGGGAGTGGCCCTAAGCGGCCACGACCTCGAAGGTCAGGGTTCCCAGCAACTCGATCCCGCCCTGCACGTTGTCGCCCACCACCAGCGGGCCGACGCCGGCCGGAGTGCCGGTGAAGATGAGGTCCCCGGGCATCAGGCGGTAAAGCTTTGACAGTTCGACGATGATCTCCGGCACCGACCAGATCATGTCGGCGATGTCGCCGCGCTGCTTCATGGCATCGTTAACGGTCAACCAGATCTCGCCTTTTTCAATCAGGCCGGTGTCCTCGACCCGGTGGATGGCGGTGATGGGGGCGGAATGGTCGAAACCCTTGGCGGTGTCCCACGGCCGGCCAACGTCACGCGCCGCGAATTGCAGGTCGCGCCGCGTCAGATCGTTGCCGACGGCGTAGCCGAAGATGAAGGCATTGGCATCTTCCAGCGGGATGGCCGCGCCTTCGCGGCCGATAGCGACCACCAGCTCGATCTCGTGATGCAGGTTGGCGGTGCGCGGCGGGTAAGGAACCGCCGTGCCGCTTTCCACGACGGCATCCGCCGGTTTGTCGAAAAAGAATGGCGGCTCGCGGTCAGGGCTTCCGCCCATTTCGCGTGCGTGATCGGCATAGTTGCGGCCGACGCAATAAATGCGCCGTACCGGGAAACGGTGGCGCGATCCGTTAATCGGAAGTGACGGTCGTTCGCCGAGGTCGAATGCATATGTCATGGTTGCATCTCTGACTAAATTCGCCGGTCGTAATAGCGGCGGCCTTCATCTATCCTATATCAGGGCATGATCATGCGCCTATCCACGATACTTCCTGCTTTCCTGGTTTTCGCCGGCTCGGCCTATGCCGCCGATGCGCCGGTAAAGCCTGCGGTTACGCTGGACTATAAAATCTATATCGGCGGGTTGGAGGCGTTGAAGGCGACGGTCACCATCACCGCCGACAGCGCGCATTACGATGTAGAGATCCAGGCTGTTACGGCGGGCGCCATCGGCAAGGTGATGCCCTGGACGGTCAATGTCGGGTCCAAGGGCAACGTCGTTGACGGTACGCTGCGCCCCATTTCCCATTCACAAAACAACAACTTTCAAGGCAAGGATCGCTCCGTCACGCTGACCTATGACGGGCAGGGCGGCTTCCTGAACCGCGCGGTGATGCCTGACGCGAATGAAGACCAGCGTGACCCGGTGCCGCCCGAGATGACGAAGAACACGCTGGACATCGTCAGCGGCGTTCTGGAGGGCCTGCGCCTGGTCGACCGCACCGGCAGCTGTAACGGCAAGGCCCCGGTTTTCGACGGCCGCCGCCGGTTCGATTTGATCTATAGCGACGATGGGCATGAGACGCTGGAATCCAGCAGCGTCGCGTTCTATGCCGGCGACGCGCTTAAATGCGCGGTAAAGGTTGAGCCGGTGGCCGGATTTTGGCGTAAGAATCAGAAGAAATTCTTTTCCCGCCATGTGAACGGACAGGATGAGGTGGTGCCGATCGAGGTCTATATCGCCCGTGTCGGCGCGGCCAAGGTCGAGGCGCCAGTGCGCGTCGAAAGCACCAGTCCGTTCGGACCGCTGGTCATGAACCTGCAGGCGGTGCGCGACCCGTCCTAGGGTGGCACGCCGGGGAGGTGCCGCAGGAGTATACTCTACCGGAATCCGTAAACGCGTTTTACAGTCGGCCTTCAGTCGGGCGGCATGTGCGATGAAACACAAAATAGCGAACACGGGCGTTGCTATTTTCATGGCGCTTGCGGCGTCGGGCGGTGCTTGGGCGGAAAGCTGCGATCATCGCCTGTTGTTCGAACTGCCGATGGCGGCGAACGAACTGGGCAGTCCGGTGGTGCCGATCAAAATCGACGGCCAGCCGCGCGACGTCCTGCTCGACACCGGCGGATTCTGGAGCATGATCCAACCGTCGATCGCCAAGCGGTACAAACATCGGCGATCGAAGGTCGATGCGTGGCTTGGTCTGCAAGGGATTCACGTCGATACGGCCGTCGATGTGCCGTCCGTCCAGATTGGTCCGACCACAGTCCCGCACGTCGATTTCTTCGAGGAGCCGCCAGGTTTTTCGGATTATCCTGCGACATTGGGCGCCAATTGGCTCAGCCGATTCGATGTCGAAATCGACCCGGTGAAGGACCAGGCTTTATTTTACACG
Organism: Alphaproteobacteria bacterium; assembly: GCA_965276835.1. Taxonomy (GTDB): domain Bacteria; phylum Pseudomonadota; class Alphaproteobacteria; order BOG-932; family Roseiterribacteraceae; genus BOG-932. Next base: position 2,005,594 of record OZ255631.1, on the reverse strand, counting down.
CCCAGCCGCTGCGGCGACGGCTTGGTCGATTGGCCGCATAGCGACGTGGCGCAGTTGGCGGTCAAGATCGATCCCGGCGTCAATCTGATGACTGTACCGGTTGTTCTCGATGGCGAAACCATCGACGCGTTGATTGATACCGGTGCGGTGGAAACCTATATCAGCCGTGACGTTGCCGATCGGCTGTTCGGTGTCGACACCGATAATTCTAGTGAAGACGATAACTCCTATCGCAGGCAGTTCCATTCGCTTCGTCTCGGTACGTTGAATTTCGCAGATCCCTGGCTGGTCGTGACCCAGATCTCCGTCCGGGGCCCGCAGATGATCTTGGGCATGCATCAATTGCGCGGCCTGCATCTCTTCTTCGCCTATAGCCGGCGGACTCTGTACGCCACCACCGCACGCGGAGATATTGCCGCGCGTCAGGCCGCCGCTCCGGCCGATGCCTCGGCCGCGGGATTGCACGATCCGACCGCCGCGATCAGCGCGCGCGATTATCTAAGGACGGCCGAGAAAGCGATGAAGCGGAAGGATTTATCCGGGGCCTTGGCCGCCGCCGATCGTGCGGTGCAGAGCGATCCCGCCTACGCGCAGGCCTATGTGGAACGCGGCGATCTTTACCGGCGGCAGGGCGTGCGTGACAGGGCAATCGACGATATGCAGCACGCCATCACGCTGGATCCGATGAATTCGATGGGAATACTCAGTCTCAGCGAACTCTATCTCACCGGCGGCGATCCGGCGCGGGCGATGGACGAGGCCAACAGGGGCATTCAACTCGCACCGCGCGACGGCCTGTCCTATGCTGTGCGCGCCGAAGCCTATGCCGCCCAAGGGCTAATGGACCGGGCGCTGATGGACTCAATCGTCGCCATTCGGCTCGATCCCGGTGCGGTCACCGGTTATCTCAGCCGGTCCCATATTCATGAGCTGGGCGGCGATTATTCCCGCGCGTTCGATTTCGCCGATAAGGCGGTTGCCGTAAACCCGAAATCGGCATTGGCGTTGAATGCACGATGCTGGAGCGGCGCTTTGCTTGGGCGGCTGGATGGGGCGCTGCGCGATTGCGACCAGGCCGTCGCGCTGCTGCCGTATAATTCCGAAATCCTGGACAGTCGCGGTTTTGTCCATTTGAAAGCCGGCCGCGCCGATATGGCGATTGCCGATTTCACCGCCGCCCTGGCGATCAACCCGCGTCTCGCGTCCTCGCTCTATGGCCGGGGCCTTGCGCGTCGGCAAAACGGCGAGGTGGCTGTAGCGGATGCCGATATCGCCGCCGCCGTCGCGGCTGATCCGGATATCGCGAAGCATTTCGGCAAGTAGAAGCGCGATCTCTCATTGAGAAGCGCCTGCCGCATCTGTATTCTGTAACATAAACATAAGGACCTTTTTGGGAGAAATAATGTTCAGCCTGTCAGCACCTCGCGTTGTGCGTGGCTTCGCGATCCCGTTGATCGGAGCTTTGTTCTTGGCTGGCGTGGCTCATGCGGAGGTGTGCGAGCTGTCGCGCCTCACCGAACTTCCGCTTGAAGGCAACGAAATTGGCAGCCCGGTGGTCAAAATCCTAGTGGACGACCAACCGCGCCGGATGCTTCTCGATACAGGCGGATTCTGGAGCCTCCTCGATCCCGCGGTCGCCGGCGCATACAGGGCCGAGAAGGCGCCAGTCACCGGTTATCTGGGATTGAAAGGCATTCTCTTGGACAAGATTGTCCACGTGCCATCGCTCCAGATCGGGATCGCGAAGTTTCATAGCAGCGAATTCTACCTTGCTCCGTCTGAATATGTCGGTGTTGACGGAACCTTGGGGGCTAATTGGCTTCAGGCTTTCGACGTGGAAATCGATCCTGTTAAAAACACGGTATCGATGTTCGTGAGGAACCATTGCGACGGCAGCATCATCTATTGGCCACATCAGGACTCGGCGGAGCTACCGATCGAGTTCGAGAGTCGCACCAAACGAATTACGATTCCGGTCGAACTCAACGGCCACGAACTTCAGGCCCTGATCGACACCGGCGCGTCCGAAACTGTCCTGAGCCTGCATGCCGCAAGCAGGCTGTTCGACCTCACGCCACAAAGTTCCGGGATGCAGGAGGTGGCGTCGCACACCAATCGAAGCGGTACGACCGAGGCATCGTACCGCTTTCAGTTCAAATCGCTGACGATGGGCGATGTCGGAATTGCCAACCCATGGATTCTTGTGGCGCCGATGACGACCCTGGGACCGGATATGATCATCGGCATGCACCATCTTCACGGGCTGCATCTCTATTTTGCTTATGGACAACGGAAACTTTACGTCACCACCGGACGCGGCGACTTGGCGGCGCAGCAGGCCGCCGGCGGTCAAGCCAGCGCGGCGGCGCGCGGTCTGGACCCGATGGCCCGCATCAACGCGAAAGACTATGTCGCCGAAGCCAGGATCGCTCTCAAGAAAGACGATAAGGCCGCTGCCGCGGCGGCCATCGACAAAGCTGTGCAAGCGGATCCCAGTTTTCCGGATATCTATCTCGTCCGAGCCATGCTGCGGTTTGCGCAAGGCGACCGCACCAAGGCAATGGCGGACATGGCCGAAGCCGTGACGCGGGCGCCGGACGACCCGGATGTTCTGGATAGTCGCTCCCAAGTTTACGGCAGGGTCGGCGAGTATGAGCTTGCCTATGCCGATGTGGACAAGGCCCTCCATATCAATCCGAAGTCGTTAAAGACTTTAAATGGCCGCTGCTGGATCGGGGCGCATATCGGCAAGTATGAGGCCGCGCTGGCGGATTGCGATGCCGCGCTTGCGCTTGACCCGCGCTCGCCCAGCACGCTCGACAGCCGCGGCTATGTCTATCTGAAGATGGCGCGCGCCGATCTCGCAATCGCCGAATATAACAAAGCGATCAAAGCCAACCGGAATTTCGCATCGGCCTATTACGGCCGCGCCATGGCGGAACAGCTGAAGGGCGAGAAATCCGACGCCGACGACGATATCGCGACAGCCCGCAAGATCGATCCCGACATCGAGAAGGATTTCGGCAAGTAGATTTAGAAAATAAAGCATTCGTTGCCTATGACGGCATGGCGCAAAATTCTCGACGTACGAGGCTAAATGTGAAGTTAGCACTTAGAAAAGAGATGGTTTATCTGAGAAACCATGGTTTCGTTCTCTTGCGCGTGGGTTTAGCGGCAGCGGTCATGTTTTTATGTACGGGATTATCCCCTTGACGCACGTAGTCAATTTTTGTCGTAAATCAGCGTCTCAATCGACGCGCATGTATTTTCGAGATATGCCCGCCCAGCATCGAAACGCTGGATAGCAGGAATCATGATCGAGGCGAGCGTCGTGCATGTCGCAATGAACCCGACAGCGACGATCCACTGCGTTGGAACGCTTAGGTAGGCCAAGGCTAGCAGCGCGATGCCCCAAGCAATCTGGTAAATCCAAAGCAAGAATTTCAAACCACCGGCGAAATGCTTCGCGTCCCCATGCGCTCCCGCGACCCGTCCGCTGTTCCAGTCCATGATCCTGCTCCCTTGTTATCGGGAGAGCGTACTCCTGACGATTAATGCATTGCTATCCTGGAAAATTTCACGTTGAGTCAGGCCGTTGTTTGCGCATTCCTGAGAAATGATGGCGATAGATCATCAGGGCCTGTTTCTTGCCAACAAGTCGATTGTCACCAAACCACGGTGGAGAGAGCCGGGGGCCGACAATCTCGAACTGGTGGCACCTCTTGATGTCGATGGCATAACAGTCGAAGGCTTTCGACTGAGGGTCACGGCATCGAAACTATACCCTGATGAGAACGTTACCTTCCTGATCGAACACTTTGCCCCAAGGGGCATGGGGGGCCAAATGGCCAGGATCGAATGGCGCCCGCTGAAAGGGCATGACAACAAGGGTAACGGTCCGAGCGGCGTCAGACATGTTAAGATGACGGGTTCCCATCATCACTCTTTTGATCTTAACTGGACGTATGCGGCCAGCCAGGTACGGCGCGGAAACCTTCCTATTGCGTTGCCGCTGACTGATGAGCCGGCAGACTTCAAGAGTTTGCTTGCATTTGCCGGGAAAGAGTTTAGAATCAATAACATAGATTGGGTGAAAGAGCCGCCGTGGCAGCCACCGATATGGTAGCAGTTACAAACCTTCAGACCCGCGAAACGCTGGCATTCCGAGCGGTGGTGGATGATGTTGCTCGCCAACTGGTGGAGACAATCCATCGGACTGGGGCGTCATTTATTCGCACGCCCATCCTGTATCCGAGTGGCGCGACCGTAGTGGTTCGCATTCAGGAGCGATCCGGACAATACATCGTTTCGGATATGGCCCTTGGATACGAGGAAGCGGAGCAAATGGGCATCGCGCTCCTGTATTCCCGCTCGGCTATCGATGCGGCGGAGCGCTCTGGAATTCGTTATGAAGAGCATGCTTTTTCGGTAATCAATGTATCCCGCGATCAACTGCCGAGCGCAGTGGCAACGGTAGCTAATTGCTCCCAAGAGGGAGTTGCGCATGCCTTTCAAAAACGCTCGGAACGCAAGGAAGCGGATGATGCAGAGCGCATCTACGTGCGGCTAGTGGATCTGTTTTCGCCAGAAAGTGTGATCCGTGACACTGAGGTGCTTGGCGCATCCCATACCCCTTGGAATTTTGCGGCTGCCGTTCAGGCAAGCGGAAGCCGTAAGCTCACCGTCTTTGAGCCCGTCAATCTGCATCACTCTTCGATCGCTCACGCTGCAATGAAATTTCATGATGTTGCTAGGCTGGCAAGGCCGCCAAAAAGAGTGGCCGTCGTCCGCAATAAGGCCGGGTTCGGCACGTGGCTTGGAATTCTGAGTCAAGCCGCCGATGTAGTAGACAGAGACATCTCGTCGGACCGACTGATGAGAATGGTTGGATCGGGAAATGAAGATGGTATCCAAGCTTAGCTTGAGCGCCGCCATCGCTCAGGGTCGACTACCTGAGTTTATCTCGCAGGAAGAGGCGGCGGACCGCATTGGCGACCCGCGTGCCTTTGACCGCTTAATCGAGACGGCGGTTAAACCGCCCCGATCAGCAGATCAAACATCCCGTTCACCATCTCGCGATGGTTCGAGCGGAAAGTGAACTCATCCAAATAAGCCTGCATATGCTTCTTGCTCACGTGGATGTGGGTTGAAGCGATGGACTGCTTGAACAGCCGCCAGAAGCTTTCGACGGTGTTCGTATGGACCACCGCGTTAACCCGATAATCGTAGTGCGCGTAGTCTTTCTGGCCGTGGTTCACTTGGCCGTGCTTATAACCATCGGCGTTTAGTAAACCGTAGGAAACCAGTTCGTCTGTCGAGACGGTAGAGCCCTTTTCAACAGTGCTGTTCACGACGCCCTTGAGAGTTTCGGTCTTCACGTTCGGGATGACCTGCGTCTCGATCCGGCCGCCGCGTTCCGCCAGACCCATAACGATGGTCTTTCCCGGCGCACCGCGACCACGCTTGCCGCCCGAACGCTTGCCGCCGACATATGCCTCGTCCAGTTCCACATGCCCTTGCAGCATCTCGAAACCATCCGTGGCGGCGATCAGCTTGCGAACCTGCATTCCGATCCGATAGGCGGTTTTGTAGGTCACGCCGAGCGTCCGTTGCAGTTCCTTGCCGCTCACACCGTGGCGGGTCGTGACGAACAGATAGATCGCATAGAACCAGACTTGCAGCGGCGTCTTGCTGTCTTGGAAGATCGTACCGGCACACGGGTAGACGTGAGCGCCGCAGGACGCGCAGGAATAGGCGGGACGGCTGGCGAGCTTATGGAAGGTGGAGTCCACAACGCCGCATTTCTCGCAGGTATGCCGAAGGCCGTAACGCACGCTCATGATGTGTTCTAGGCAGGCTTCATCCGACGAGAAGCGGGCGAAGAACTGGCGGACTGAGAAGTCTTGAACGGCGCTGGGTTTCTTGGTCGAGGGCATCGGGTATCTCCTATGCCCAAAGACTACCTCAAGTCAGTACGTGCGTCAAGGGGATAATCCCGTTTCTTTATGTTGGTGGTGGGGCGCAGACGATCCATTCTTATGCGCGTATGGACTCGGTCAAAATCGGTTCAGTGGATTTTAAGGGCGTTGATTTCTTTGTCGGCAGTCCCGGCATGTTCGGAGGTGCCGATGGTACTTTAGGGGTCGATTTTTTGGGAAGCCTGGATGTGGAAATTGATACGGTAAAAAATGAAGTAGATTTTTTCCTGCCAAATACATGCGGCGATCGTGTTGTCCACTGGCCGCACAACGAGCTGGTAGAAATTCCGCTCGATAACAAAAATCGCGATAAACATATCCAAGTGACCTTGGTATTGGATGGCAATGAGATACCGGCAATCATCGATACCGGGTCATCCGAGACGTTTATCAGTTGGCATTTAGCAGGGCATTTATTTGATTTAGATCCGAAAAGTCCCGGTGTGCGTGCTCTTGAAGAACTTAACCCCAAATATGATGCTGAAAAACAGGCCTACCGATATCAATTTAAAAACTTATCTATTGGGGATATTTCCTTTAGTAATCCCTTAATTACTATTATTCCAATGATGAGTAATGGTCCTCAGATGGTTCTTGGGATGCATGAGCTGCATGGGCTGCATCTTTATTTCTCTTATGGGCAGCATAAACTGTATGTTACGACCGCCAGGGGAGATTTAGCCGCCTCTCCATCCCAAATACCGCAGCATCCCAATCCATTGGAGCAGATAAACGCTAAGAATTACCTCGACATGGCGTCGTCTGCGCTTGCCGTAAAGGACTACGACGTGGCTCTAAAAGAAACGGACGCGGCGCTTCGGCTCGATCCAGGTTTAGGGTTTGCCTATTTAGTGCGGGGGGAAGCAGATCACTTCAAAGGAAATCGCGGCCAGGCGCTGGAAGATGCCGCGAAGGCGAATCAAAGCACACCGGACGACCCAGGGATTTATCTCTCACGGATCAAATTCTATTTTTTGATCGCCGAATATGACCTCGCGTTTAAGGATGCAGATCGACTTGTGCAACTGCAACCTAAAATAGGGGAAGCCTTAAATCGCCGCTGTTGTTATGCCGCGCTCGCCAAGCGATTCAATCAGGCCTTTGCCGACTGTGATGCGGCAATCGCGATGGAGCCGAAAAGTGCGGCGGCCTTGGACACACGCGCTTTTGCGCATTTCAAGGCTGGACAACTGGAGCAAGCGATGTCCGATTATAACGCGGCTTTGCAGATCGAACCCAGAGAGGTGCGTTCGTTATATGGCCGCGGTCTTGTTAAGCAGCAAAAGGGTGATCAGTCGGGCGCCGAAGATGATTTTCTCAACGCTCGGAGGATCGATCCAAAGATAGCCGACCGGTTTGAGGCATTCTGAGCTGAGCTCATTCTGCCGTCATTGCATCCGGCGCAGTGCCGCGTTAGAGCAGGAATCCGTCTTTTCGCAGGGTTAGGTCACCGTCCATGACTGATCGTCCGCTCGCCGTCGTCGTGCTTGCCGCCGGGAAGGGCACGCGTATGCGGTCGGCGTCGCCTAAGGTGCTGCACAAGGTAGCCGGCCGGTCCATGGTCGGGCATGTCATAGCCGCTGCGGAGGCGCTGGGCGCCGCGCAGGTTGTTGTGGTCCTCGCGCCCGGCATGGACAGCGTCGTTGAGGCCGTCAAACCCCACCAAATTGCTATACAGCAGGACCAGAACGGGACCGCCGACGCGGTGAAGGCCGCGCGCATGGCGTTGAGGGGCTTCGACGGCGACGTGTTGATCCTGTATGGCGACTGCCCCTTGATCCAGGCGGAAACACTGGCGCGTATGCGGGCGGAACGGCGGGACGAAGCTGTTACGGTGCTGGGCATTCGTGTGCCCGCGCCGTCGGCCTATGGCCGGCTGGTCGCGGGCAAGGACGGGACGCTTGATCGGATTGTCGAGGCGCTGGATGCAAACGAGGCGCAACGTACCATCGACCTTTGCAACAGCGGCATCATGCTGATCGACGGCAAACAGGTTTTCCCGTTGCTGGACAGCATCGGCAACGACAACGCCAAGAGCGAATATTATCTGACCGATATCGTCCAGGCCGCGCGCAACGCCGGCGGCACATGCCGCGTCGTGGAGGCGCCGGCCGATGAGGCACTGGGCGTGAACTCTCGCTCCGAATTGGCCGTCGCAGAAGAAGTGATGCAGACCCGGCTACGCGCAAAGGCAATGGAAAACGGGACGACATTGATCGATCCGAAGTCGGTCTGGTTTGCCTACGATACCAAGTTGGGCCGGGACGTGACGGTCGAACCCAATGTTGTGTTCGGTCCTGGCGTCATCATCGGCGATGGGGTCGAAATCCGTGCTTTCAGCCATATCGAAAAGGCTGTGGTCGAGACCGGGGCGATCATCGGTCCTTATTCCCGGTTGCGTCCCGGCGCCAGCATCGGCGAGGGCGCGCATGTCGGCAATTTCGTCGAGGTCAAGAATTCGCGGATCGATGCAGGCGCCAAAGCCAACCATCTAAGTTACATCGGCGATGCCGATGTCGGTGCGGCGGCGAATATCGGCGCGGGTACGATCACCTGCAATTATGACGGCTTCAACAAAACGCGTACGGTGATCGGCGCGGGTGCGTTCATCGGTTCGAACGCCACGCTGGTCGCGCCGGTCAAGATCGGGGCAGGGGCCTTCACGGGCGCCGGCAGCACGATAACCAAGGACGTGCCGGACGATGCGCTGGCGGTCGGGCGTGGCCGCCAGATCATGAAGTCGGGCTGGGCGGCGGAATTCCGCGCCAAACAGCGCGCCAAGAAAGACGCGCTTAAGAGCAAAGGATAACCCGGTATGTGCGGCATCATCGGAGTCGTCGGGCGGCAGGACGCCGTTCCCCTCATAATGGATGGGCTGCGGCGCCTGGAATATCGCGGCTATGACAGCGCCGGCGTCGCCACGCTGGTTGACGGGCAGATCGAGCGCCGCCGGGCCGAGGGCAAACTGCGCAATCTTGATCAGCGGCTATTAGTTGAACCACTGGCGGGCAATATCGGCATCGGCCATACGCGCTGGGCCACCCATGGCGGGCCGACCGAGAAGAATGCTCACCCGCACGCCACCGAAAAGGTCGCGGTTGTCCATAACGGTATTATCGAAAACTTCCAGGAGCTGAAGGCCGAGTTGATGGCCAAGCAGCGCCGGTTCGAAAGCCAGACCGACACCGAGGTGATCGCCCATCTGGTAACCGACCTGCTGGACCAGGGTCTGTCGCCGACCGAGGCTGCCGCGGCGGCGTTGAAGCGGCTGCAGGGCGCCTTCGCGCTGCTGATGCTGTTCGGTGGGCCGCATCCGGTCCTGATCGCCGCGCGGCAAGGGCCGCCGCTCGCCATTGGGTACGGCAACGGTGAAATGTTCGTTGCCTCCGACGCGGTGGCGCTGGCTAGCCTGACCAATCGCGTTGCCTATCTGCATGACGGCGACTGGGCGGTGGTCTCGATCGACCACGCGACGATCTATGGCCAAGACGGCGCGATCATCGACCGTCCGATCCTGCAAAGCTCGGTGTCCGGCATCCTGACCGGCAAGGGCGAGTATCGCCATTACATGCTGAAGGAAATCCACGAGCAGCCCGCCGTGATCGGCGACACGCTGGGCTCCTTCACCAATGAGGCGACCGGTAATGTCGAACTGGGCCCGCTGCCGGTCGATTTCACCAAAGTCCCGCGCATCACCATCGTCGCCTGCGGCACCGCCTATTATGCCGGCTTGGTCGGCAAATATTGGATCGAACAGATCGCCCGGCTCCCGGTCGAAATCGATGTCGCGTCGGAATTCCGCTATCGCGCCGCGCCGATGCCGCCAGGCGGCGTAGCTTTATTCGTTTCGCAGTCGGGCGAAACCGCCGACACGCTGGAGGCGCTGCGCTATTGCCGCGCTCAAGGGCAGACGATCCTGTCGATCATCAATGTCGTGGAATCGACCATCGCGCGTGAGAGCGACGCGGTGTTCTACACCAAGGCGGGGCCGGAGATCGGGGTTGCCTCGACCAAGGCCTTCACCACACAGCTTGTCGTGCTGGCCTGCCTCACCGTCGCTATCGCAGACGCGCGCGGCGCGATCACGCCCAAGCGCGCGGCGGAGATGGCGGCTGTGCTCCGCGAGGCCCCGGCACGGGTCGCCGACGTGCTGAACAACGATCATGTGATCGAGGCACTGGCCCATCAGATCGCTCAGGCGCGCGACGTGCTCTATTTCGGCCGCGGCACCGCCTATCCGCTGGCGTTGGAGGGCGCGCTGAAGCTGAAGGAAATCTCCTATATCCACGCCGAGGGCTATGCAGCCGGCGAGATGAAGCACGGGCCGATCGCGCTGATCGACGAAGACGTGCCGGTGATCGTGCTGTGCCCGCGCGACGCGCTGTTCGAAAAGACCGCCTCAAACGTCCAGGAAGCCCAGGCGCGCGGTGGCCGTATCCTGACGATCTCCGACGCGGCCGGCATCGAGCGGTTGAGCCACCTGTCCGTCGGCACCATCGAAATGCCCGACGTCGACCCGTTCGTCGCGCCGATCCTCTATGCCATCCCGGTGCAGCTGCTGGCCTATCATGTCGCCGTAGCCAAGGGCACGGATGTCGATCAACCGCGCAATTTGGCGAAGAGCGTCACGGTGGAGTGATGCGCGATTTCGACGGCAAGGTCGTCCTCGTCACCGGGGCGGCATCGGGAATCGGCAAGGCGAGCGCGTTGCTGTTCGGCAAGCGCGGGGCGTCGGTGGCCGTCGTCGCGCGCGATCCGGTCGCGGCGGTCGAGGTGGTCGACGAAATCAAATCCTATGGTAGCCGGGCGGCCTTCATTGCCGCCGACATGCGCAATCCGGGCGATATTGCTGCGATGGTGGCGAATACTGTGGGGATATTCGGCGGGCTTCACTGCGCGTTCAACAATGCCGGCGTGAACGGCACTTCCGCGCCATTCCATGAGCAGACGCTGGAGGAATTCCAGCGGGTAGTGCAAGTGAACCTGACTTCGGTGTTCCTCTGCATGCAGCATCAGATTCGCCACATGCTGGGTGCTGGCGGAGGGGTGATCGTCAATAACGGGTCCGGAGCAAGCCTGATCCCGGCGCTTGGGCTGCCGCACTACACAGCCGCGAAGCACGGGATACTTGGCTTGGCGAAGGTCGCGGCGCGGGAATATGCCGACCGGAATATCCGGGTGAACACGATCTGCCCGGGCGTGATCGACACGCCGATGATGCAGGCGCATCTGGGGCAGGACGCGGCCTCGATCGATGCACTGGTGCAGATGCTGCCCGGTAAGCGGATGGGCTCGCCCGAGGATATTGCCAAGGCCGTGGTCTGGCTTTGCTCCGACGACGCGGCGTATGTTTCGGGCGACACCATGGTGGTCGACGGTGGGCTGATGGCCCACTGAAACGTGGGGCCGAAACATGATCACACCGCAATATGTCCGGGCGTTCGCCGCCTATAATTCAGAGATGAACCGGCGATTGTACGCCGCCGCCGGGCGGCTGTCGGACGAAGAGCGCAAGCGGGACCGCGGCGCGTTCTTCGGCTCGATCCATCGGACGTTCAATCACCTGATCTGGGCCGACACGATGTGGATGTCGCGCTTCTCCGATTGGGTCGCGCCCGAAAGAAGAAGCGACGGTCGAACGGACACGATGTTCGACGGTTTTGCCGAGATGCGTGCGCGTCGCGTTGAAATGGATTCCATGATCCAAGCCTGGGCGGCGGGCCTCACCGGCGAATGGTTGGGCGGTAATTTGACCTGGTTCAGCGGTATCGCCCAACGGGAAACAACCGCGCCGCGGGTTGTCGCGGTTGTCCACATGTTCAACCACCAAACCCATCATCGCGGGCAGGCTCATGCACTGCTGACCGCTGCGGGTGAGGACACCGGTGCCACCGATTTTGCAGCGGTTTTGCCGCCCTCGGCCTTCGACTGAGGTCAGTTGCGCCTTTCGCGGAAATCGTGGCCAAATGCCCGTGAGCGGAGGGCCATAGCGATGCGGAGAAGTCTGAGTTGGGTCACGTTTCCCGGGCTGGTTGCCACCAGTTTGATCTGCGCAGTGCCAGCGCGGGCAGCGTGCACCTGTCCACCGGCTTCGCTGGACGATCATATCGCCGGCGCAACGGTCATCTTCGCCGGCAAGCCCCTGATGTTCGCGCAGATCCCTTCTGGCGGTTCGCCGTTTCACTCAGAACAATCGATGGAAAAAATGGGGCGCGGCGACAACGATGTCGTCATCATGTTCGATGTCGAGAGCGTATGGAAGGGGCTGCCGGTTCACCGCATCAAGGTCCGCCACGAACGCGGGGAATGCACGCCTGATTTCCAGATCGACGTGCCGGCGATCGTGTTCGCGCAGGTCGACCCCGCCGGGATCTATTGGACGAAACTGTGCAGCGGCAACACCGCGACCGGGGAGGTAGGCTATGACGAGCTGAAGGCTGTCCTAACCAGCCGCCTGCGTTTCAATTGAAGCAGCCATTCGCCGGCTGACGTAGAAAAAAGCACGGGATGCTACGACATCCAAGCACTGTGATATTTGGAGATGCGTGATGGTGAAAGCGATCTGGAACGGCAAGGTTGTCGCCGAAAGCGATACGTTCGAGGAGGTTGAAGGCAACGTCTATTTCCCGCCCTCCGCGCCGAGACGCGAATACTTCACCGATAGCGATCACACCAGCATCTGCCCGTGGAAGGGTACCGCCGAGTATTTCAATCTGTCGGTCGACGGTAAGGACAATCCGAATGCCGCCTGGATATACCGCGACCCCAAGCCGGCCGCGGCAAACATCAAAGACCACATCGCCTTCTGGCGCGGGGTTGAGGTGGTGCGGTAGGTACTAATTCGTGTCAACCAATGATAAAGCGTCGATCATCGCGATGATCGATGCCGGACCTTCCCAATGACTCAATATGATTTCGACCTCTTCGTGATCGGAGCCGGTTCTGGCGGCGTGCGGGCCAGCCGGATATCGGCGGCTCATGGCGCGCGCGTCGGTGTCGCGGAGTGCGGACCGATGGGTGGGACCTGCGTCAATGTCGGTTGCATCCCGAAAAAGCTGCTCGCCTACTCGGCCGGCTTCGGCCACGGCTTCGAGGATGCCGCCGGGTATGGCTGGCGGGTCGATGAGGCGTCTTTCACCTGGGCTGACCTGATCCGAAACAAGGACGCGGAGATTTCCCGTCTGAACGTGATCTATCGTCAGTTGATGGAGAAGGTCGGGGTCAAGATTTACGACGCCCGCGCCTCGTTGATTGATGCGCACACCGTTTCGCTGTCGACCGGCGAGCAGGTGACGGCCGAGCGTATTCTGATCGCCACCGGCGGCTGGCCGTTTGTGCCCGATATTCCCGGCAGGGAACTGGCGATCACCTCGAACGAGGCGTTCCACCTGCCTGATATGCCCCGGCGGGTACTTGTCGTTGGCGGCGGTTACATCGCTGTGGAATTCGCCGGTATCTTCTCGGGCCTTGGCGCGGAGGTGAGCCTGGTTCATCGCGGAATGGCGATCCTGACCGCCTTTGACCATGACCTGGGGCTGCATCTTCTCGAGGAAATGAAGGCGCACGGTATCAAGGCGCACCTGCATTGCGTCGTGACCAAGCTGGAAAAGACCGACGGCGGAATCCGCGTGTCCTGCAATGAGGGCGAACCCTTCGAGGTCGACTGCGTGCTGTACGCGACGGGGCGCGCGCCGTTGACGGACAATATCGGCCTGGAAGCAGTCGGCATCGATCGTGACAGCGACGGCGCGGTTATCGTCAATGCGGACGACCAAACCAGTGTGCCGAACATTTATGCCATCGGTGACGTGACCAACCAGTTGAACCTGACGCCGGTCGCGACTGCAAAGGGCCACGCGCTGGCCGACCGGCTGTTTGCCGGCAGCGACCGGCATGTCAGCCTGGAAAACGTGCCGACCGCGATCTTTTCCTCGCCCCCGATCGGGACAGTCGGCATTTCGGAGGAAGACGCCGTCGAACGCGGGATCGCGTTCGACCTCTATAAGTCGGCTTTTCGCCCGTTGAAGCATCGCCTGTCGATGCGTAACCAGCAGACTTTCATGAAGCTGATCGTCGAACGAGCGACGGACAAGGTCATCGGTTGCCATGTCATCGGCGACGACGCAGCGGAGATGCTGCAGGGTTTTGCGGTTGCCATCACCGCAGGTGCGACCAAGGCGATGTTCGACCGGACAATCGGCATCCACCCGACCTCCGCCGAGGAGTTCCTGACGATACGCACGCCGTCGAAATCCAGCCTGGTCGAGGCGGCAGGGCGCTGAGCGTGCCTGCTTATCCGGAACAGGCGCTTTATGTTTCACGGGTCTGTGCCCAGCTTGGCCTGACTTTCACAGATCTCAATGACGGCAACGGTTATCTGTTCTCGGTATCGGATGGCGTTCACCGGTTCGTATCGGGCGCCGGCGCGATCTGTTCCTATCCGCTGAATTCCGCGGCCGCCTATGCGATTTCACGCGACAAGGCGCATACGGCGGCGGCACTCAAGGCGTCCGGGGTGCCTGCGATCCGCGGCGAACTCTATTTTGTGACCGATCACTTCGCCGCCTTGCGTCCAACGGGGCATGAGGTAAGCGACGCGATTGCGGCATTCGCGGTGCACGGCAAGCCGATGTTCTGCAAGCCGAATATGGGCGCGCGCGGTGACTTCGCGGAAATCGTCGTCAGCGTCGATGCGTTACGCGACTATATAGAGCGCGTTCGCGCCCGATACGATGCGATCCTGCTGCAGCCGATCGTCGATGGCGACGAATACCGGGTATTCTGCATCGACAGCCAAGCGATTTTCGTTACGGCGAAGGCTGGCTTCACATTGACCGGTGACGGCGTGCGCACGCTTGGTGCGTTGCTCGGAGAACAAAACGACGCGCTGGTTGCGGCTGGGATTTCGGTATTCGACGAGAGCATATTGCCGGGCGATATGGATTGGGTGCCGTCGGATGGCGAGACCGTCATTTTGCCCGGGCGGCGTAATTTGAGCGCGGGCGGCGGTATCGCCAATTTCTCGACCGATGTGCCGGCCCCTCTGGCAGATATCGCTTGCAAGGCGGCCGTTGCCGTGGGGTTGCGGGTCAGCGGCTTGGATATCTTCGATGTCTCGCCGGCGCGCGATCTGTCGGACCTGACGGTAATCGAGGTCAATGGCAATCCATCGATCGCCAGTCTGTCGCGGATCGGGCGCGACGATCTGGTCGACCATATCTGGCGCACGGTGATCGAGACCTGGTTTGCGGAATGCCGATGATGGACATTTACGATCACCCGCTGCTGAAACTGCCGAAATACGGCGCGGGCACCGGCCTGCACCGTGTCGACTTCCTGATGGATGCGGTCGGCATCGACCGCGCCGCCTTATCCGCCCGCGCGGTTGTCGTAGCCGGGTCGAACGGGAAGGGCAGCACGGCGAAGATTTCCAGCGAGTTGCTGCGCGCTGCCGGCGGCAAAGTCGGCCTGTTCACTTCACCGCATCTCTATCGATACAACGAGCGATTCCAGGTCGACGGCGCGCCGATCGATGACCCAGCGCTGATATCGGCGTTGGATGCCGTTAACCGCGCGGTCGAGGGCTATCGCGTAGCGCACGACGATGCGGTCGGCGCGTTTGAGGCGCAGTTTGTCGTTGCGCTGCTGCATTTTCAGCGTTCGGTGGTCGATTGGATGGTGATGGAGGCGGGGATCGGCGGGCGCTTCGATCCTGTGCGGCTCGCTAAAGCTCCCATAACCGCGCTGGTATCGCTGGACCTGGAACACACCGAACTTCTGGGCGAGACGCTGTTGGAGATCGCCTGCGACAAGTTGGACGCCACGCCGCCGGGCGGGACGACGATCCTCGGCGAGTCCTGTTTGCCCCTGGAGGCTGGGCTTCGTGCCCATGCCGAACAGGCAGGAATCGTGCTCGAATTCGTACAACCGGATCGCTGGCGCGATGACGGGTGCCAAGGCGGCTGGCAGCATTTCAGCGTCGGTGGTGACGGTTCCCTTAAATCCCGTCTTATCGGCCGTCACCAAATCAACAATCACGCAGTCGCGTTCGTGCTCTGCCGACAACGGCTGGGCTACGCGCTCGACATGCCTTGGCACAATGCGGTCGAACAGGTTTTCTGGCCAGGTCGGCTTGAGCGTGTTCGCGACACTCCGGCTGTCTATGTCGATGTCGGTCACACGCCGGCAGGCATCGAAACCGCGCTCGCGGGTTTTCGCGCGCTGACTGCCAATCGGCCGGCGATCCTGGTCACCGGAGGTTCGAAGAACAAGCATGTGCGGGAAATGCTGGAACTGCTCGCGCCCCATTTCGACACGGTCTTCTGCACCGCCGCCTATCATAACGGGATGGATGCCCGGGCCGTGGCAGGATTTGTCGCTGAGATCAATCCGCAGGCGACCGTAACCTGCTGTCAAACAATGGAAGCGGCGGCAACGGCGGCGTTACGCGCGGCGGAAGCGGAAGGGCGACCGGTCTACGTGGCAGGAGGTCTGTTCCTCGCCATCGAGTTTGCGGAAGCTTGTCGCGGTAATAATCCGCGGGCCTTGCGTTTTTTCTAACGCTGATGCCGTTTCTGGCGCGTTTGAATAGCCCGATTTCAAGTCCATAGGCGACGCCGCGTGGCGTCAGGCGCCAGCCCAGAACGGTGTTTTCGATCAGGCGATGGCGCAGCAGCTCCTTTGAATGAGCACGCGGAATGCGTACGAACCAGCTGTCGCGATGAAGCGACTTTAGCGAGTCCGCCGCATCTGGCACAGCGAGATCGCCGTGAAAGTGCAGGTCGCAATATTCCATCTTCGATCAACCGCCAAAAAGGGCCCGGCCGAAGTCGGACCCTTGTCAACGGACGCACCGATTAGCCGGCCGTCTTTTCGGTTTTTTCGGACTTGCCGGTCTTGTGGTGAGGCAGCGCGCTAACCTTGCCCTTGACCGAGGCTTTGTCCGTGCTTTCGGACTTCTTCATCGTATCCTTGCCGTCGGTCTTCGCGTTGGATTTGATCATCGCATCTTTCTTGCTGTCGACGGCGGTCTTATCGATCGCCTTGACATCCGGCGTCTTCACTTCGGCGGTTGTCTTGTCCGTCGGCTGCGCGGCCACGGTGGATGTCGCCGGCGCAACGGGTGCGGCGACGGTGCCTGTCTGCGCGAAAGCTGGGGTCGCCAAGGCAATCGCGGCGGCGGCCATCAGGGGGCGAAATACGAAAGACATAAGGCTCTCCAGTATCGAAGAGGGTAGGCGGACAATCCGCCGTTTCTCGATTATTCCAATCTGACCCTGGAAAATGACGGAGGCGGGTGCATTTCAAGGTATTGCGATGGCAAGTTGTGTTCGTTCGAAGGCAGGCACCCTTGTCCTGGACAGGCGAATGGAGCAATACTCCGCGCCTTTATTTTGACTGTGTTGGCGACCGATGGAGACGATCATGGGCGAACGCTGGACGCCCGAAAGCTGGAGAACGAAGCCTGTCGAGCAGCAGCCGGACTATCCGGACAAGGCTGCGCTCGCCCAGGCAGAGGCGACCCTTGCCGCGATGCCGCCACTGGTGTTCGCCGGTGAGGCGCGCCGTTTGAAGTCGCACTTGGCCAATGTCGCCGCCGGCAAGGCGTTCCTGCTGCAGGGCGGGGACTGCGCCGAAAGCTTCGCCGAATTCAGCGCCAACACGATCCGCGACACGTTTCGTGTCCTGCTGCAGATGGCGGTCGCGCTGACCTTCGCGGGCGGCATGCCGGTCGTGAAGATGTCGCGCTTGGCCGGCCAGTTCACCAAGCCCCGCTCGGAGCCCACCGAACGGCAGGGCGATGTGGAATTGCCCAGCTATCGCGGGGACATGGTGAACGGTCTGGCCTTCGACGCCGAACAGCGCCGACCCGACCCGGACCGGATGGTCCGCGCCTATAACCAATCGGCGGCCACGCTGAACCTGCTGCGCGCCTTCGCGCAGGGCGGCTATGCCGACCTGCATCAGGTTCATCGCTGGACGCTGGGTTTTGTCGCCAAAAGCGCCCAGGGCAAGCGTTATGAGGCCCTGGCGCAGGAAATCGATCGGGCGCTCGCCTTCATGGCGGCCTGCGGCATTACCGGCGAGACCACGCCGCAGATTCGCGAGACCGATCTGTTCACGTCGCATGAGGCGTTGCTACTGCCCTATGAAGAGGCACTGACCCGCATCGATTCGACGACCGGCGACCCGTACGACGTGTCGGCCCACTTCCTGTGGATCGGCGATCGCACGCGCAAGGTCGACGGCGCGCATGTCGAATTCATGCGCGGGATCAAGAATCCGATCGGGTTGAAATGCGGACCCAGCATGGCGCCGGACGACCTGTTGCGTCTGATCGACGCCTTGAATCCTGCCAACGAGTCCGGCCGTCTAACGCTGATCACCCGCATGGGCGCCGATAAGGTGGCGGAGAAACTGCCGCCGCTGTTGCGCGCGGTGCAGCGCGAGGGGCGTGTCGTCGGGTGGGTGTCCGATCCGATGCATGGCAACACGATCAAGGCGGCAAACGGTTACAAGACGCGGCCGTTCGACCGGATCACGACGGAGGTTCGCGCCTTTTTCGCGGCCCACGCGGCCGAGGGCACCCATCCGGGCGGCGTGCATTTCGAAATGACCGGCCAGGACGTCACCGAATGCACCGGCGGCGCCCAGGCGATCACCGATTCAGGCCTGTCCTTGCGCTATCATACCCATTGCGACCCTCGCCTGAACGGCGAGCAATCGCTTGAGCTGGCTTTCCTGATCGCAGAGGAATTGCAACGATTGCGCGCGGCGTCAGACACCGGGCACTCCGCCGTCGCTTGAGTCTTTAGGGTTTTTTGTCGCCCGGTGGCGGTGCAGCCGCTGCCGGGGCGGCGGGCGTTGGTCCCGGTGGGGCTGTTGCAGCAGGCGCCGGCACCGTGGGGACCGGGGCCTCCGGAGTATCGCTGTCGCCGTCGGTCGACAGGATGGACATGCCGGACGGAACCTCAAACAGGGCGGCGTCCTGCGGCCCTTTGTTGATGTTCTTCAATTCCATGCGGGCCGGCGGGTACTCGGCGTCGAGTGACGTCTTCCCAACCACGCGGACGATAATCCCGTCATCGGTGCACCACACGGTGGCGTCCACCGTCAGGTCGCCGGCGGGTTCCTTGATCTCGATCCCGTATTTGGTCGTCTGCAGGCCGGCGACCGTTTCGGTACCCTGCGGTGTTGCGTCGGCGCCGTAGAGGGCATCGATATCCACGCCCGGTACGCCGATATCGCCTGCGGCCTCGGCCGCCGCGACTCTGAGTGCGATCGCCAGACGGCGTTGCGGTTTCAGGTTATACACCCGGCCTTTATCGCGGCGAATGATGGCGACAACACTCTGGCCCGCGGTGTTCTTGATCTCGCGTCGTTCCTTCGGACCATCGACATTGATGTGGCCCGCGGTCTGCCGGCCCTTGGATTCGAAGGTGACATCGGCGCTGTAAGATGCTTTCGGAAGTGGCAGCTTGTCCGCCAAGGCCGGCGTCCCAGCCAGGGTTATCACAGCCAAAACAACAGGGGCGAAGGCGCGCATCGTAACTCCGGGTACTCGGGGCCGCCGAACCTTACAGGACTCTTTCGCCTCGGCAAGATGAGTTTGTACCGAGTCTACGCGCGACATCGGGTAAATTGGAACATAAAAGGCGGCAATAAAAGGTGGTTATTCGGGCCCGGTTTAGAAATGGAATCCCGGCGCGTCTTGGTACATTTTTGATCGTTTGTCGCGCGTTGCGGGACGGGCCGTATTCCATCCCGTTCACAGATAGGTCATACCGCGTGTTACAGAATGTTTTCCCGGCGCATTTTCGGCGCCCCTGATCGAATGCCATGACTGTTACCGTCCGTTTCGCTCCAAGCCCAACCGGCTATCTGCATGTCGGAAACCTTCGGTTGGCTATCATCAATTGGTTGTTTGCCCGCCGGGAGAGCGGGCGATTCATGCTGCGCATGGACGACACCGATCCCGAACGGTCCGAGCAGGTCTATCGCGACGCCATTCAGGCGGATCTGCGTTGGATGGACTTGGAATGGGACCAGTATGAGCGCCAGTCTGACCGGCTGTGGGCCTATGAGGCCGCCGCGGAGCGGCTGAAGGCGTCGGGCCGGCTCTATCCTGCCTATGAGACGCCGGAAGAACTCGGCGCCAAGCGAAAGGCGCAACTCGCACGCGGCGTGCCGCCGCTCTATGACCGCGCGGCCCTGTCGCTGACCAACGAACAGCGCGCCGCGTTGGAGGCTGCGGGCCGAAAGCCGCATTGGCGTTTCAAGATCGACACGGCAGCGACCATCGAATGGGACGACCTGATCCATGGGCCGATCTCGTTCGAGGCGGCCCAGCTGAGCGACCCGGTCCTGATCCGGGAGGACGGCCGGCCGCTCTATAGTTTTTCCTCCGTGGTCGATGACATAGAGTTCGGCGTCACGCATATCGTGCGTGGCGACGATCACATCACCAACACCGCCGGCCAGATACAGCTGTTCCAGGCGCTGAGCGGCGCTCTGCCGGTGTTCGCCCATCTGCCGCTGCTGATCGATGCCGAAGGGACCAAGCTGTCCAAGCGGCTGGGCACCTTGTCGATCGCAACGCTGCGCGATCAGGAGGGCATCGAGCCGCTGACGCTTGCGGTTTATCTCTCGCGTATGGGCACGTCCGACCCGATCGAGCCGCTGGACGACCTCGTGACCTTGATCCACGAATTCGAATTCAAACGCTTCTCGGTATCTTCGCCGCGTTTCGATCTTGAGGAGCTAAAGCGCCTCAACGCGCGAATGCTGCACAACATCGCGTTCGAGCAGGTCGAGGCTCGGTTGGCGGCGTTGGGTCTTACTGGCGCGACGGCGAAATTCTGGGAGGCCGTGCGCGCCAATCTGGACTGCATGCGCGACGCGGTCGTGTGGTGGGACGTGGTCAACGGGCCGATCGAACCTGCCGTCGAGAATAGAGTTTTGCTGGCGCAGGCCGGCGCGCTACTGCCGGAAGGCCCGTGGGACGATTCGGTCTGGTCGACCTGGACCGGCGCCTTGGCCGCCGCCAGCGGACTGAAAGGCAAACCTCTCTTTATGCCGTTGCGCAAGGCGCTGACCGGCCGCGATCATGGACCCGATATGAAGACATTACTGCCCCTGATCGGCCGCGACCGCGCAGCGAAACGTCTGGCCGGGAAGGTGGCGTAATGGTTGCGCTCTCCTTCTTCGACACGTCGCGGCGCGAGGTGGTGCCGTTCGAGCCGATCGATCCCGCCAATGTCCGCATGTATGTCTGTGGTCCGACGGTTTACGACGAACCGCATATCGGCAACGCCCGCCCGGTCGTTGTGTTCGACGTACTGTTCCGGCTGCTACGCTCGGTCTATGGCGCCGGCCACGTCACCTATGCCCGCAACATTACTGACATCGACGACAAGATCATCCAGCGCGCGGCGGAGAAGGGGGAGCCGATCGGCGACCTGACCGCGCGCGTTACCGAACAATATGAAGACGACATGGCGGCGCTGGGTTGCCTGGAGCCGACGATCCGACCCCGCGCTACCGAACATATCCCGCAGATGGTCGCGATGATCGAACGGCTGATCGCCAACGGCCACGCTTATGCTGCCGAAGGGCATGCGCTGTTCGCGGTGCGCAGCTTCGCCGGTTATGGCGAACTGTCCGGCCGCTCGGTGGACGAGCAGATTGCCGGCGCCCGGGTCGAGGTTGCCCCCTATAAGCGCGACCCGGCGGATTTCGTGCTGTGGAAGCCGTCCACACCGGACCAGCCCGGGTGGGACAGCCCTTGGGGCCGTGGCCGCCCGGGCTGGCATCTGGAATGCTCCGCCATGTCGGCGGAGCATCTGGGCGAAAGCTTCGATATTCATGGCGGCGGGTTGGATCTGATCTTCCCACACCATGAGAACGAGGTTGCCCAGACCTGCTGCACCTTCGCGCCAGGCAATCCGGATTTCCGGATGGCGAAATACTGGATGCACAACGGCTTCCTGACCGTCGCCGGCGCCAAGATGTCCAAGTCGCTGGGCAACTTCACCACGGTGCGCAAGCTGCGCCAGAAATGGCATGGCGAGGTCATCCGTCTGGCGTTGATGATGACCCATTACGCCGCGCCGATAGACCTGACCGAAGACCGGCTGAAGGAAGCCAAGTCGCTGCTCGATAGTTGGCACCGCGCTTGGCAGAAAAGCGAAGCAAGCGTCACCGCGAAGGCGCCGGCTTTCATCGCAAAGGTGCAGGAAATCCTGGGCGAGGATCTGAACACCACCCGGGCGGTGACACATCTGGGCGAATTCGCCCGGTTCGAAAACGTCAACTATCTCTACTGGAGCGCACGCCTGCTCGGCCTGTTCAACTCGGCCTCGCCCGATGCATGGTTCAAATGGAGCCCGCCGGCAGCTGATATGATCAGCGCGGACGACGCGGCGGTCGCGGCTTCGATCGCGGCGCGCATCGAAGCGCGCAAGGCAAAGAACTTCACCGAAGCCGATCGCATTCGCGACGAGCTGCTGGCGCAGGGCATTGTGCTAGAAGACGGCCCCGGTGGCACAACATGGCGCAGGGCTTGAGCCGGACCGACCCCGTCATCATCCTGGTCGAGCCGCAGCTGGGCGAGAATATCGGCGCGGCGGCGCGGGCGATGCTGAATTGCGGCCTGACCCGGATGCGGATCGTGCGGCCGCGCGACGGATGGCCCAATGAGCGTGCCGTCGCCGCGGCCTCGGGCGCCGACGCCGTACTGGCGGGCGCGGAGATATTCGACAGCACGGTCGCGGCTGTCGCCGACCTGAATTTCGTTCTCGCCACCACCGCGCGGCTGCGGGACATGGTGAAGACCATTCTGACGCCGGAAACCGCTGCCAAGGAATTGCATGAACGTACGGCCGGCGGGCAGGCGGTCGGCATATTATTCGGGCCGGAACGCACCGGCCTGATGAACGACGATATCCCGCTGGCCGATGCGGTGGTGACGATCCCGGTCAACCCGGCATTCTCCTCCATCAACCTCGCGCAAAGCGTGCTGCTGATCGGCTATTGCTGGTGGCGCATGGCGGTTGAGGTCGAGGAACGGCGACTTGAAATCGGCGGCAATCGCCCGGCCACGAAGGACGAACTGGAAAACCTGTTCAACCGCCTGGAAATCGCGCTGGAGGAGGGTGGTTTTTACGCCACCGCGCAGCAGCGTCCGACGATGGTCCGCAATATGCGTAACCTGTTGCAGCGCGCCCAGATGACCGAACAAGAAGTGCGGACTTTCCACGGCTTCATCGTTGCGCTGAACGGCACCGCAGGGAAGTCCAAGGAAAAGAGGGGCATAGAAAAACGCCGCACCCGTTAGAGCGCGGCGTTTTAAGAAATGTTCGGTGCCGCTACGGCTTTTAAGCCGCTTTGCGGTCGCGTCACCGAAAGGGAATTACCTCAGACGCAAATCCCGAAAGTGATCGAGTCGTTGGTAAATTTCCGCGGCGAGACGCGTTCACCAAAACAGTTAGACATCAGACCACCTCCTTTCGCTGTTGCAACAAGAGCCGGACGAATCGGAAGAACACGGTCCAGCAACTTGAATATAAGGTGAGATCGCAAAACGCCTAACGATTTTCGATCACCCTTTGCGGTCGAGGTTTGCGGCGATTGCGGCCACCGGCCCGCTCCACGGGCTCGGTGCGGTTTGCTGGAACAGAGTGACGCTCGGATACCAGGGCGTGTCAGGCCGTTTTCGTCAGCCAACTCCGGCCAGCCAAGCTTGGGGCGGACGCACGGTGTCGCTCATTGCTCGATCGAATAGCCAAGCCGCTCGATCGCCGGCGCCAGGATCGGGATCACCGGCTCCAGATGCTTCAGATATTTCCGGTAGCGATAGCGGGAGCTGTCATAAAGCTGCTCGGTCACCTGGGCGTAACTGGCGGTACGCGCATAGCGCGTGTTTTCGTGGAAATTCAGGCACTTTTTGTCGAACGGCACGCCGACGAACGCCAAAATTCGGCGGATATGCGTCTCCTGGTCGGCGACGATATCCTCATAGCGGATCGTCAGATATTTCAGCGTCATTTCCCGCCGGTAATGCTCGACCAGATCCATCACCAGCACATAATGCTGTGCGATCGTCTCCAGCGCGTTAGCGCAATTGAAACCGTGCGTTAGCAAGTTGGAGAACACCGACAGCACAACGTCGTACGGGTGGCGCAGCACATGCACGATCGGCGCGTCCGGGAACATCAGTGCGATCAGCCCGAGATGCGTCTCGTTGAGCGGCATCTTGTCGGTGAACCAGGCGGACCCCGGCTCGACGATACCCAGCTGGCGGACACGCTGCAGATAATAATCGCGCAGATTGTCCAATCCCTCGCGCTGGTCGCCCATCCACAAATCGGCCAGCGCCTCGGGATAGGCGAGCGGGCTGTTCAGCATGCGCGGCATCAGCCCGGTGATGTCGTTGACGAAGGGCAGCTCGTCGCCCGCAGAAATGCGCGGATGGGCCGACAAGGTCTGTTCAACCATGGTGGTGCCGGAACGCGGGAAGCCGACGATGAAAATCGGCTTCGGACCGGTCTCGATGGATTTCGCGCGCGGCACGATCTTTAGCCGCTGGCCGGTGAAATAGGCTTTCAGCCGATTTGTGAGCTGCGCCGCGTGGTCCGCGAGGTACACGGTGCCGCTCAGTTCCCGCAGTTTGCGTTTGCCCTCGTCGAACGCGGCGAAGGCTTCGTCATAGCGGCCGATCTTGTCCAGCAACCGGCCCTTTTCCAATAACTCGCTGGGACCCAGGCTGCCGCCCTGGGTTTGCCGCTCCAGCGTGTCGAGCAGCGTCAGCGCGGCGTCATAGGCTTTGGTGCGGCCGCGCACGATGGCCCGGAACAGCACGACGCTGGGATTGTCCGGCGCCATCTTGGCCGCCAGGTCCAGCAATTCGTCGGCGCGGGCGAAATTGCGGTCGGTCTCCTCCATCCGCACCCAGCCGAGCACGGTCTGCAGGATGTTCGGACCCAGCGCCAGCGACTCCTCATACAGCTTGCGTGCCTCGGCCATCTTGCCCTGATTTTTCAGGTTCCAGGCCAGGTTGGCGAGCAGGATCGGGTCGCGCCGCCCCAACAGTTCCGCCGCGCGGCGATAGTGATATTCGCCGACCTGGGGCCGGTTGGCCTCGGTCAGGATCATGCCCATCAGATTATGCGACTGGAACTCCGCCGGCGCGATCCGCACCCCGTTGCGCGCATGGATTTCCGCCTCGATAAAATCGCCCTTGCTGAACAGCAGCAAGGTCAGCTCGTGCGTCGCCCAGACATTGTTCGGATCGATCGCCACCATGCGGCGGATCAGGGCCTCGGCGGCGGTCAGGGGACCGTGCGCGCGCCGGATCTGATAGAGGATCGCCAGTGCGCCGCCCTGGCCGGGAGCCAACTCCAGCACGTCCAGGCACAGCCGCTCGGCCTCGGCGAACGCGCCCTTTCCATGCAACGCGATTGCCTGGTCGACCAATGGCAACAGATGGCGATTGGCCTCCGATGGTCCCAGTGTCCGCAAGTCCAATTGGCAGCAGCGCAGGGGGCGGAGACCGCTGCCGCACGGGCAGACGTTGCGAGAAGGCGTATTCATGTGGCGAAGACTATAGTTTTACCGCGTTTGTCTAAAGCCTAAGGTGACGCAGATGTCGCCGAAGGGCAGCGCGGATTCCGGCCATCATTTGACTTCGCGGCGTGCCGGGGATAAAAGCGCGCCAACTCCCGAGAATGCGGATGGACTCAAGGGTCTTATCCCGTCCCGGACTCACGGACTTCGGTCCTGGAGTGCCGACGACCTATCGGGACAATTCGAAAACCACCTGAAGGTGCATTACGTGAGCAAACGTCTAGCTTCCAAGCATAAGATCGACCGCCGTCTTGGCGTCAATCTGTGGGGCCGTGCAAAGAGCCCGATCAATCGTCGCGAATATGGTCCCGGACAGCACGGGCAGCGCCGCAAGAAGCCGTCCGACTACGGCACGCAGCTGATGGCGAAGCAGAAGCTGAAGGGCTATTACGGCAATATCGGCGAACGCCAGTTCCGCCGCTATTACGACGAAGCCTCGCGCCGCAAGGGCGATACCTCCGAGAACATGATCGAGCTGCTGGAGCGCCGCCTCGACATGGTCGTGTACCGCATGAAATTCGTGCCGACCGTGTTCGCCGCCCGCCAGTTCGTCAGCCACGGCCACGTGAAGGTCAACGGCAAGCGCGTTACCATCCCCTCCTACTCCGTGCGCGATACCGACACGATCGAGCTGAAGGACAAGGCCAAGGAATTGGCCGTCGTTCTGGGCGCCGTCGAATCGGGCGAGCGCGACGTGCCGGACTATATCGATGTCGACCACAAAGGCATGAAGGGCACTTTCGTTCGCGGCCCCAAGCTGCCGGACGTGCCGTACCCGGTTCAGATGGAACCGCATCTCGTCGTCGAATTCTACTCGCGCTGATCGGCGCGGATATCAGTTACCGAAAAGGCCGGGGAAACCCGGCCTTTTTTGTTTATGGGTCCAATCCGACCGCTATTCCGCCGCCATCAGGGCAGGTTGGATCGAGGGGTTCCCCAATCCTCATAGAACGTCTGCACCTCCGGCGAATTCGCCAGATATTCGCCAACTACTTGGCTCTGCTGACGGATCCGGTCCCGGCGCACGCGCTTCGCCTCCGAGGTGGCGAGTTCGCGAAGATACGCGGAAAGGCCGATACTGCGCGTCTTGGCTTCCGCTTCAAGCGTCGCCCGCACGTCGTCATCCAACCTGATCGATATCGGCATGGACATTGCAACCCTCCGATCTCAAGGCAATTCGACCCTGTACTTCATTCAAGTACTACAAGCCTGAAACTTTCAGAGGCAGTTACGGGGTGGCGCAGCTGAAATTCGCGGCATCGTCCGTACTCCCTTTGCCGCTCCACTTCGCGACCTGCGGGTAAGGACAAAGCGGCCGCGTCCTGTCGGGGGCGCCGCTGTTGGTCAGGTGGGTCGCCACGATCTCAGTCGGCGCCTTTCCGTGTTCGACCCACGCCTCCAGCGCGGCCAGCGCGTCGAAATGGTCGGGGCCGGGTCCGCCGACGCAGTGCTGCATCCCCGGGACCATGAACAGGCGATAGAAGCTCGCAGGATCGCCTAGCTTCTTCGTCACTGCTTCATAGTAATTCACGCTCGACAGCGGTGAGACGCCGGGGTCGGACCAGCCGTGATATTGAATCAGCCTGCCGCCGCGCAGCTTGAAGGCCATTAGGTTCGGGTCGGTCGCATCGATATCCTTGGACAGTTTCGCGATGGCCACGGGCATATCTTTGTCGAAATCGAAATTCAGCGGGTCGAAGGTCGGATCGCCCTTGACCATGTCGCGGGCGAAATTGCCGCCATAAAGACGTTGGCTGGCCTTTCCCGGAGCCGTACCGGCTACATAGGTCGCCCAGCCCATGGGGCCGAGCTCGCCACCGGGCATATAGCCGGGGAATATCTGCCGGCCTTTGCTGTCGGTGGAACCGGCATAGATTGCCTTCAATGCCGCGACCTGGCCCTCGGTCAGGCAATCGGATCCGTCGTCTGCTTTGCACTGGATGGTCGCCGGATCGAAATGGCACTGGCGCGGGTCGGCAATGATGCCGTCCTTCAACCCGTCGGCCTCATCGCACGCGGTGGTCGTGGCAGCCGCGATCACCGGAATCTTCGACTGTGGAATGTAGCGCGATGGGTCTTTCAGTGTCTGGATGGCCTCCCACAGCCGGCCGCCCAGAGTCAGACGGACGAAATCGGCCGTCGGGTCGCCGGCGATGATGCCGTCATAATCGGCCGGATAACGCTGCGCCTCCATCAACCCCTGGCGTCCACCGCCGGAACAGCCGGTGAAATAGGACCGGGCAGGGGGTTTGCCGTAATAGGCGGTGATAATCGCCTTGGCCGTCACTGTCATTTCATGCGTGGCGCGATATCCCCAATCCTTGACCAGGGCGGGATGGCCGATGGCAAAGCTGAAATCGATCGGGCCGCCGTCGTGCCCCAGGTTCGACGAGACGGCCGCATAGCCGCGTGCCATCGCGGTCGCCAAGCTGCCCTCGGCGATGCTGCCGGCAACGCCACCGTTGCCGACACCCTGCAACTTGCCGTTCCAGCTCTGCGGGGCGGGCAGCCAGACCTCGAACCTGATCGCCGGTGCGATGGTGCCGGAGACGCGGCAGAAGCTATCTTTGACGAAGAATCGGCCGAACATCGGATCCGTCGCGGAGATCGGCGCGCTCTCCGTCGCGCTGGAAACCTTGTTACTTGCCAGCTTCAGGCCGGTCAGGCTTTCGCATGTGCCGGCCAGCGCCGGCGCCGCCAGCAGCGTGGCGGCGATAACAAGCGTGAGTGGCCTCATGACGGCTTACGTCCCCAGGCGCAGTGGAACGCGCCGCTCTGGAACCAGAAATCCGGGTCCTTCAGCGCCGTCAGCGTCAGGTCGATGGCCTTCTGGTATCCGGCATCGTCGTAACCGCGCCGCGACCCCTCGGTCGATTGCACATACCAGCGCGCCAGGGGGCTGCCGCCACGGTCGATATACAGGAACGCTTCGTGGCGGCTTTCGGTCAGCCCGGCATGATGAAAGCGCGGTGGAAGGGCGCGACCCGGCGTCGGATCGACCGCGCGCGACGCCCGCATAGCGGCAACCGAACCGGCGATCACCCGGTCGTATCCCTCGCTCAGATTATGGTGGGGATCTGCCGATCCCATCGTCGCCGCCTCAAGGTCTTCGATCACCAGCCACCCGCCGGGCTTCAACAACTCGACCATCCGCTGGATCGCCAAGTCTTCATGATCATAGATATGCTGAAGCAGGAACCGCGCATGGATCAGGTCAAACGATCCTGGTCCACCCAAAGGGGCCAGGCTGTCGACCAGGATGTTGTGCTTGATGAATTTGCCGTTGGGCAGATCGACGCCGACCGAGGGAGCCAGATCGATATCGGCGGCGATCACCTCTCCCGATGGACCGACCTTCTGCGAAAGGAACTTGGCAATCGACCCACGGCCGGCGCCGGCTTCCAGGCAACGCCAGCCGGGCTGCACGAGGTCCAACCGCTTTTGGGTCGTTGGGTCGAAAATCTGCTGCAGCAAATCCAGCCGCGCATGTTCCGCCACCTCACGGCCTTGCGCCGCCAGGACATATTTCGACTCAATTGCTGGATCGCCCATGCCGCTTCCCCATTTTCGTTGGGGTGCAGTATGGCAGTTTCGGGCTAAGTGCCGGAAGTAGTTTTGTTACGCGTCATTGCGAGCGTGGCCCGCTCATTGCCGTCATCCCCGGACTTGATCCGGGCATCCACGTCATACATTGCGCTAGCTGAGCCACGTGGATGGCCGGGTCAAGCCCGGCCATGACGACGTTTCTGTAGGATGCGTACTTTCGAGCCTTTAAGCCTCGACGGCGACCGGAACGCCCTTGGACTGGAACATCTCGGTCAGTTCGCCGGTCGAGAACATCTCGCGGATGATGTCGCAGCCGCCGACGAACTCGCCCTTCACGTAAAGCTGGGGAATGGTCGGCCACTGGGAGAATTCCTTGATCCCGTTGCGCAGTGCCGGGTCGACCAGGATGTCGATGCCTTTGAAGGTCACGTCCATGTGATTCAGAATCTGCACCACGGCGGCGGAAAAGCCGCATTGCGGGAAGACCGGCGTGCCCTTCATGAACAGCACAACGTCGTTCGCCGCGATCTCGCCCTGAATCTGTTCGAAAACCGGATTATCACTCATCGTCTCTCTCCTATTCCGCGGCGGTCTGCAGCGCCAGCGCGTGTAACTCGTTGCCCATCCGCCCCTGCAGCGCCTTGTAGACAAGCTGGTGCTGCTGAATGCGGGACAGGCCCTTGAATGCCGAAGACACTACATAGGCAGCATAGTGGTCGCCGTCACCCCTCAGGTCGTCGATGCGAACGGTCGCATCGGGCAACGCCTCTTTGATCATCTGTTCGATCGCTTGCTGGTCCATTGCCATGACGGTGTCTTTCAGTCTTTGCCGGCCATATAGGCCGGCAGCCAATCCTCGTGCGCCGTCTTCAGCGCCTTGACCGCGATGGTCTCGCCGGCGATCGACAGCTCGCCGCCGCCGGTGGTGCCAACCCGCTGCACGGGCACGTTCGCTGTGCCGGCACGCGTTTCGACGGTTTCGGGCGACGCGGTCACGATAATATAGCGCGCCTGGTCCTCACCGAACAGGAGGCCGGCATCCAGCGGCAGGTCCAGCGTTGCGCCGATGCCGCCGGCCATCGCCATCTCGGCCAGCGCGACCAGCAACCCGCCGTCCGACAGGTCATGGCAAGCGGCAACCGCGCCATCGCCGATCAGGCCGCGCACGAAGTCGCCGTTGCGGCGCTCGACCTTCAGGTCAACGTCGGGTGGTGCGCCGGTTTCCGCATTGTGAATCTCACGTAGATACAGCGATTGGCCAACCTCGCCCTTGGTCTCGCCGACCAGCAGAATCGTCAGGCCGTCGGCCGGGAAGGCAAGCTTCGCGGTCTTGGACACATCGTCGATCAATCCAACCGCGCCGATCGCCGGGGTCGGCAGGATCGGCTCGTTGCCGGTAGCATTATAGAGGCTGACATTGCCGGACACGACCGGGAAGTCGAGTGCCAGGCAAGCCTCGGCCATGCCTTCGATGGCATAGGCGAACTGGCCCATGATGCGCGGGATTTCCGGGCTGCCGAAATTCATATTGTCGGTGACGGCGATGGGCAGCGCGCCGGTCGCGGTCAGGTTGCGCCAAGCCTCGGCCACCGCCTGCCGTCCGCCCATCTTCGGGTCGGCCAGCACATAGCGCGGGGTGCAGTCGGTGGTGATGGCGATGGCGCGGTTGGTGATCTCGCCGTTATTATCGGGCAGGCGCACGATCGCCGCATCCGCTTGGCCCGGGCCGGCCAGCGTGTCGCCGCGTACCAGGCTGTCATATTGCTCGGCGATCCAGCGGCGCGAGGCCAGATCGGGACAGGACACCAAAGTCTTCAGGACCGGCAGAACCGGGCCCGGCAGGGGATAGTTCGCCGCGACCACCTTGTCCGGCGCCGGTGTCGGTTCGGTCGGCCGGTCATAACGCGGCGCCTCATCGACCAGCGGCAGCACCGGCAGGTCAGCTTCGACCAACCCGTGGCGGGTCAGCACCAGCCGGCCGCTGTCGGTCAGGCGGCCGATGACCGCGAAATCCAGTTCCCATTTCTTGAAGATCGCCGCCGCGTCGCCTTCTCGGCCCGGCTTCAGGATGATGACCATCCGCTCCTGGCTTTCGGACAGCATGATCTCATAGGCGGACATGCCTTCTTCGCGCTGCGGCACCTTATCAAGGTCGATCTCGATGCCCAGCTTGCCCTTGGCCGCCATTTCGATGGAGGACGAGGTCATGCCGGCGGCGCCCATATCCTGGATCGCGACGATGGCGTCGGTCGCCATCAACTCGAGGCAGGCTTCGAGCAGCAGCTTTTCGGCGAAGGGGTCGCCGACCTGCACGGTCGGGCGCTTCGCCTGGCTGTCCTCGGTGAACACGTCGGACGCCATGACCGCGCCCTTGATGCCGTCGCGGCCGGTCTTGGAGCCGACATAGACCACCGAATTGCCGATGCCGGCGGCGGCCGAATAGAAAATCTTGCTGGAATCGGCCAGTCCGACGGTCATCGCATTGACCAGGATGTTGCCGTTATAGGCGCGGTGGAAATTGGTTTCCCCGCCCACGGTCGGCACGCCCATGCAGTTGCCGTAATCGCCGATGCCGGCCACCACGCCCGCCACCAGATGACGGGTCTTGGGGTGGCTTGGATCGCCGAAGCGCAGCGCGTTCATGTTGGCGATCGGCCGCGCGCCCATGGTGAACACGTCGCGCATGATGCCGCCGACGCCCGTCGCCGCGCCCTGATAGGGCTCGATATACGACGGGTGGTTATGGCTCTCCATCTTGAAGACCAGCGCCTGGCCTTGGCCGATATCGACCACGCCGGCGTTTTCGCCCGGCCCGCAGATGACCTGGGGTCCGGTTACCGGCAGCTTGCGCAGCCAGTTCTTCGACGATTTATAGGAGCAATGCTCAGACCACATCGCGCCGAAGATGCCGATTTCGGTCAGCGTCGGCGCGCGGCCGACAATGGCGAGCAGGCGTTCGTATTCGCTGGGCGAGAGGCCGTGTTCCTTGGCCAACGCGACGCCCTTGTCCTTATCGACCTGCTGTGCGGTTGCCGTGCTCATGCCGCCAAAGCCTCCGCGATGCCCGCGAACATGTTCACCCCGTCCAACCCGCCATGGGCGGCGTCGGTCGCATCCTCCGGATGCGGCATCAGCCCCAATATCTTGCCAGTTGGGTCGGTGATGCCGGCGATGTCGTTCATCGAGCCGTTGACCGGGTCGGTATAGCGGAAAGCAACCTGGCCCTCGCCCTCGACCCGCTTCAGCGTCTCGGCATCGGCAACATAATTGCCGTCGCCATGCGCCACCGGCACGGTGATGATGTCGCCCTTGGCGTATTTGTTGGTGAAGATCGTGTCGGTCTTCTCGACAGTCAGCCGCACCCGCTTGCAGATGAATTTCAGGCTGGCATTGCGCAGAAGCGCACCGGGCAGCAGGCCGGTTTCGACCAAAATCTGGAAGCCGTTGCAGATGCCCAGAATCGGCACGCCCTTGGCGGCCCGCGCCTTGACCTCGCGCATGATCGGCGACTGCGCCGCCATCGCGCCGCAGCGCAGATAGTCGCCATAGGAAAATCCGCCGGGCAGCAGGATGAAATCGACCTTAGGAAAGTCGCTCTCACGGTGCCAGATATGCAGCGGTTCCTGGCCGGTCGCGCGCTTCAGCGCGGCTGCCGCGTCGCGCTCGCGGTTCGATCCGGGAAAGACGATAATCGCGGATTGCATCGGCGGTTGTTCCGGGCTTACGGGACTCGGGGTTTCGCGGTTTTCCGCTGCCATGGAAGCTAGTGACGGGGGACCTCAGAGTCCAGGACAGGCGTGAAAGTCTGGCGTGCGTCCAGCGCAAGCGCCAGCGACCTCCCCGACGGGGAGGCGAGGCTATTGGGTGGGGGCTTTCGCGTCATCCGGCCAGCCGCCGATTGGCGGCGGACCGTGAGCGCGGTTCCGGGCATATTTCGGGGCGAAAATGTTCCACAATTTCCGCATTTCGATTTCGGCCAGGCAGGCATCGAGCTTGGGGTGCGGAATGCGGGCGGCGATAGTCGACAGTCTGACAGCAATCGATTCCCGGGCCGCATGGGCCACCACTTCCGGACCGGCGGCTTCGATATCGACCTGCAGCGCGGCCAGAATTTTCTCCAGCCACGCGTTCGCTTCGATCTCCGCCGCGTGGCGCTCTTCATCGGTATAATCGTTGAGGTCCGACCGGTCCCGCTGACGCTGAAAATAACGGTCGTGCCGTGGGTTGCCGTTGCCTGGTCTGACGTTCTGGTTGGCCGGGGGGGCCGGACGGGAACCGGGCAGCGGGCGCAGTTCGGCGACTTCGTGTTTCAGGACGACGATCTGGCGCACGGCGCGGGCAGCACGGTTGAAACTGTGGGAGAGCTGGCGGATTTCGCCTGCGGCCTTGTCGCCGCCGTTCTCCATCTGCTGCGCGCCTTGACCGTGCAGCCATTTGGCGAAGGTCATCGCCATGGCCTGCAAGTCCTCAAGCTGCGCGACATCGGCGTCGCGCATGTCCGGGACGGTCTCGTCCTCTTCCTCGCTTTCATCCCACCGGTCTTGCCGGTCGCGCGCGGGCGCAGTTTCCCCATGCGGCGCGTTGGCCGCAGTCGGATGGGGTGGGAAGGGGCGGTTCAGAGACATGCGCGGAAGAGAACATAAAAAGAACAAAATGTCAAGAAAAATCTGATCGTGCCTTTGTTTAGAACAGATGTGGCGGAGGAATTTCGCCGGTGGCATGCTAGAAACCGTGAACAGGTTTGACCTACCGCCACGATTCCACCCTTGCGGCATCGGACATTACGCGATGAAACTGCAAGAGATTTACGAAAGGCTTGCAGACAATGACCCAGAGCCCAGACCGTGTTCCGCCGATTCAGGACTGGAACCGCCTGCTCTCGAATAAAGTTGCGCTCGTGACCGGCGGGGGCGCGGGAATCGGTGGGGCAATCTCTCGTCTGTTCGCGCGCCATGGCGCGCATGTGGAAATCGCCGAACTCGATCCCGATCGTGCGAAGCAGGCTGTAGCGGATATCGAGGCAGAAGGCGGATCGGCGTTCGCTCACGTGGTGGACGTGACCGCCGATGACGGCGTTGCAAGCTTGAAAGATGCGGTGCTGAGCCGACACGCCCACCTCGACATCCTGGTGAACAACTTCGGCGATTACCGGCCCCTGGTTCGCTTCGTCGAATCAAACGCGCAGTCGTGGGACACGATGTATCGCAAGAACTTCTTGCATATCGTGGCCGTTACACATGCCTTCATCGACAACATGATCACGGGCGGGGGCGGCGCGATCGTCAATGTTCATTCCGTTGAGGGCATGCGCGGTTACCCGGGCGATCCGATCTACGGCGCCATGAAAGCCGCTGCCGCCAAATTCACCACCGACCTCGCTGTGAATCTCGGGCGGCAAGGAATTCGCGTAAATGGCATCGGGCCGGATCTAACGCAGACCCCGCAAGTCGACTATCTGACGGGCTCGGAGGATCATGAGCATTTGTGGGAGTCCTGGGCGCCGGTTGGCCGGCTCGGCTGGCCCGAGGACCAGGCCCGTGTTGCCCTGTTCCTGGCATCGGATATGTCGGCTTATGTGACAGGCCACAACGTGCCGGTCGATGGCGGCACAAAGGCCGGTGGCGGCTGGCCCTGGTCTCCCCGCGAAGGGCGATTCGTCAATCGTTCCAAAGGACTTTGAGCCTTTCCGCCCTAAGCCATGCTTTTCAGATAGGCGCAGAGGTTTCACCGCCACGGCGCCTACGGAAGCCGTTGACGCGTCCTATCCCAGGCCCTCCAGATAGGCGCACAGCATGTCGCTGACGGCGGACGCATAGCCATCAACCTCCGCCATCGGCCTTCCCTCGGCCGAGATATTCTCGCCCACAGCGCTCATCGTCATGGCGATGATGTCGGCTGCCATCGCGCGCTCACTCTCCGACGCTGCCGGGATCGCCTCTTCCAGGAAGGTCATCATCGTCATCCGGCCGGCCCGCCGATGCTCGGTCGATTCCGGGGCATCGCGGTAGAA
Organism: Alphaproteobacteria bacterium; assembly: GCA_965276835.1. Taxonomy (GTDB): domain Bacteria; phylum Pseudomonadota; class Alphaproteobacteria; order BOG-932; family Roseiterribacteraceae; genus BOG-932. Next base: position 1,970,437 of record OZ255631.1, on the reverse strand, counting down.
AGGCTGGGCGTCGCCCAGCGCGGTGCGCACCTCGGCCTCCTCGCATTCGGTGCGGAAGAACTCGCGGATCACCTTGCGCACCCGGTCCATGGGCGCCAGCGATGTGTCGGTCAGGATGCCTTGGATCAGGCCGGTGGTCTGCTGCCACTCATCGAACTGCAGGCGGAAGAGGATCGCCTCCTTGTTCGGGAAATACTGGTAGAGCGAACCGACACTAACGCCCGCTTTCTCAGCCACTCGCGCCGTGGTGAAACGGTGCGCCCCGTCGCGCGCCAAAACCTGAGCGGCAGCCGTCAGAATGTCCGAAACCAGCTGTGTGGAGCGGGCCTGTTTCGGCTGTTTTCGTGAGGAAATCCGCGGGGTTGAGTGGCCAGCCATCAGGTGCCCTCCAGAATGCGATTAGGAAACGCGAATAATTATTCGTATTTTTAAGAGGCGCAAGATCGCGCTCTCAAGCAACGGAATTTTCCGATGAACACACTCGCCACCGCACCGGTCTCCCGCCTGCTCGACCGGTTGTTCGCCGCCGATGAGGAATCGCGGGCGGCGCTTCACGAACGTATGGCCCAGATCCCCGTGGAGCAGCGCACCGCCATGATGTCGAGCAAGACCGACTATCGGACGATGTATATGAACATGAAGGACGCGCCCTTGGCCGTGTCGCGCCAGACCGGCGCCTTGCTGTACATGCTGGCGCGCACAATGGATGCGCGCAGCATCGTCGAGTTCGGCACGTCGTTCGGCATCTCCACACTGCACCTGGCTGCCGCGCTCCGCGACAATGGCGGCGGGCGCATCATCACCAGCGAGTTCGAGCCTTCGAAGGCCGAACGCGCCAGAGGCCACATCGCCGAGGCCGGTCTCGCCGACCTGGTCGAATTCCGCGAGGGCGACGCGCTGGAAACGCTGGCGCGCGACCTGCCGGAGCAGGTCGATCTGGTGCTGCTGGACGGGGCCAAGGGCCTTTATCCTGAGATACTGGCGCTATTGGAGCCGCATCTGCGGCCGGGCGCGCTGATCCTTGCCGACAATGCCGATTGGAGCCAGGAGTATCTGGCGAAGGTCCGCTCTCCGGCCCAGGGCTACCTGTCGGTTCCGTTCGCTGAAGACGTCGAGCTGTCGATGCGGATCGGGTGAGACAAGACTTGGCATCGTGAAAATGATATTTTCAGATCTAGAGAGGTATCCCATGATCGACAGCGTCGATCTCAGCACCCAGTGTGAACCGTGGCCTCAAAGCTTGTGAAAGGCGGCCGCGACAATTCGCGGAGCGAGATTCTCCGCGAAGGCGTCCAGTTGATCCATGAACACGGAGTGCGCTTGGCTGCGCTCGACGCAGCCATCGCGCGTGGTATCGCCGACGCCGATGCTGCCCGCGTTCATGATCTCGATGACGTAGCGGCCCGCTTCGATGCAAAGTACGCTGCGGCTGGCTGGCGCCACGATGCCAAATGAACATGGCCCTGTAGAAGTGCTCAGAGAGCTGAAGCGCACCGGCGATAAAAGTAAACTGTCACCTAATTCTCAACCTTAATTCTCAGTTTAGACGCACGTCTATCGAGCCAGAACAGCAAATCGCTTGAGATCACAAAAGAGCGTGTCAGGGCCTGGATTTGGCTGGCAAAATTTTGCTGAGACATAATTCTCCTCATCGTAAGAGAATTCAGCAGAATATTGAAACGTATATTGAGTTGGTTTGTCGTTTATATACAAGAAAAACCCATCGTTTCTTGGATGGTCGTTATTAAAAGTCGCCTTCACTGAAATTTCGATTTTCCCCTCAAAATTACAGATCGGAAACGGCGGCCCCTTCTCATTGTTCTGAGGAAGTTTATCCAGAGAGATAGCCTCGTCAGGAGGCGTTTCCTCTCCCTCGAAAACATTGATCATCCAAACTCGAGCTGTCTTTTGGGACGGATTGCACGCATGCATCATATATAAATGAGCGATATCTGCTCGAGCCGCAGCCGCAGGCACAATCGAAGCCACCACGATAGTGAGCAGCATCGAGATCATCGCAACCGAGTGTCTTCTCAAGATCGATCTCACGCTTCCCAATTTTATCGTTGGGGAGTATTTGCTTTTTTGGACGTGCTTGTCGCCAGAAAAGCGCACGAGGGCAGAGGTTAGGCCGCCTTACTCGTCGTCTCGGTACTAAGATCGATGCCAAGTCGGTCCTTCAGCGCGTACCGGCCGCTTTCGGTAATCTCCAGGTTGCGGCCGACGCCCTTCCGGCGCACCCAACCCAATTCCAACAGTCTCTCCAGCAACCGCGCGCCGAGCGGGCCGGCCAGATGGTGACGGCGTTCCGTCCAATCGAGGCAGCGGCGGCCAATGCCATGCTTGCCGGGTTTTATGCCGTCGACATCCAGACCGAATTCGGCGAACCAGGCATCCCCGGTGGGGCTGACGTTAAAGCGCTTGCTGTTATCGTCGGCGGACAGGAAACCACGCTCCAACAGCGCCTCTGTGATCGCGACGCCCAGCCGTCCGGCCAGATGGTCGTAACAACTTCTGGCATCGCGCAGCCTCTTGGCTTCACGGGACAAAGGTGGCTCCAACGTCCGGATTGGCGCCGCGACGCAGGCCAAGGCTTCCAGCGCCGCTGCGATCTCCGGCTTGGCGAGGCGGTAATAGCGGTGGCGTCCTTCGCTTTCGACCGCCACCATGCCGCCGTCCAGCAGTTTGGCCAGATGATTGCTGGCTGCCTGCGGCGAGATGCCGGCAATATAGGCCAGCGTGCTGGCCGGCTGCGCCCGCCCGTCGAACAGCGCCATCAGCATGGCGGCGCGCGCCGGGTCGGCGATCAGGGCGGCGGGGGTGGCGACGTTGGCGTCCATGACGCACCTCTCTCAATTCATGACTGCCGTGCACAATAAGGCAGTCCAAGGCCGAATGGTTCATGCGAGCGTGAACCATTCGATTCCCTATCGTTCCTAAATTGGGACGCATGACCAAATCCCATCATTCCTCGCCCAGCCTCAACTGGATCATCGCGGCCACGAGCTTCGGCTTTGTCGTGGTTCAGTTGGACGTCACCATCGTCAATCTCGGCCTGCCGCATATCGGCAAGGACCTGCATACCGAGGTTTCCGGCCTTCAATGGGTGGTCGACGCCTATACGCTGCTGTTTGCCTCATTGCTGCTTTCGGCGGGCGCGGTCGGCGACCGGCTGGGGGCGAAGCGCGTGTTTACCGCCGGGTTTGTCCTGTTCGCGGTGGCTTCGCTGGCGTGCGGACTGGCGCCCAGCGTCGGCACGCTGATCGCGGCGCGGGCGGTGCAGGGAATCGGCGCGGCGGCGCTGGTTCCACCGTCGCTGGCGCTGCTGACCCATGCCTGCGGCGACGACCAGAAGAAACGGGCAAGCGCGATCGGCCTGTGGACCGCGGCGGGCGGGGTTTCGATCGCAGCCGGTCCGGTGGTCGGCGGTTTCCTGATCCAGGCGCTGGGCTGGCGCAGCATTTTCCTGGTCAACCTGCCGCTTGTCGCGCTCGGCGTGGCGTTGACCTGGCGCTTCGTGCCGGAAACGCCGCACGGTGACCGGGGGCGGCATTTGGACCTGAAGGGACAGGCGTTGGCCGTGCTGACTTTGTCGTCCCTTACCGCCGCGATCATCGAGATCGGGCCGTCCGGCCTGACCAGCGGCATCGTCATCGGGCTTTTCAGCCTCGGCATTGTGGGCGCCGCAGCCTTCCTGACGGTTGAGGCGCGCAGTTCCAGCCCGATGCTGCCGCTGCATTTCTTCCGCAACCGCACATTCAGCGCGGCGACGGCCGTCGGGACGCTCGCCAACTTGTCCTATTACGGCGTGATCTTCGTGCTCAGCCTCTATCTGCAGCAGGTGAAGGGGTACGGCGTGATCCCTTCCGGCTTGGCCTTCCTGCCGCTGACGGCCACCTTCATCCTGGTCAATATCGCGGCGGGGAAAATTGTCGGAAAGGTCGGATCGCGCATTCCGATGGTCGCGGGATTCCTGGTCTGCGGTTTGGGGTTCTGGCTGTTGGCGGGATTGGACGCCGATACATCCTATTGGCGCATGGTGCCGGGCTTTGTCCTGATCCCGGCAGGCATGGGAACGGCGGTGCCGGCAATGACGGCGGCGCTGCTCGCCAGTGTCGAGAAGAAATGGTCGGGCACCGCGTCGGGCGTACTCAACACGTCGCGGCAGGCCGGCGGCACGGTCGGCGTCGCCGCCTTCGGCGCGCTGGTCGGCCAGCATCACGAAACCATCGTGCCCGGTCTGCACAGTTCGGTATCGGTCTGTGCCGGGCTGTTGCTGACGGCCGCCGTGATCTCGTTCTTCGGCATCCGTCACCGGGATGCGCTGAAATCGGCGGGTGACACCCCACGTTAATCCGATGCATCATGGATGCTGACGAGGGGTATACAATGTCAGATCACCACCATCCGACCGACTGGAAGACCAACGGCGTCAAGGTGATACCGGGCAGTCAGCTGGATTCGAACACGCCGCAGACGCCGGGGATGGAGCGGGCGGCGGCGATCAATTTTGCCCGCGCCGGGGCGCAGAAATTGTGGGCCGGCACCGTTAATATCCACGCCAACGCCAAGACCGGCGCGCATCATCACGGGGCGCTGGAGAGCGTGATCTATGTGATCAGCGGCCGGGCCCGCATGCGCTGGGGCGAGCATCTGGAATATGTGGCCGAGGCCGGGCCGGGCGATTTCATCTTCGTGCCGCCTTATGTGCCGCATCAGGAAATCAACGCCTCACCCGATGAGGCGCTGCAATGCGTCCTGGTGCGCAGCGACAATGAGGCGGTTGTCGTCAATCTGGATATCGAACCGGCCGAAAAGCCGGAGGCTGTGGCCTGGGTCGATCCGATCCACAAGGCCGGTGTATGAGCGGCAAGGACCGGCTCGAGCGGGCGCTGCGCCGCAAGGCGAAGCGGACGGGCCCGCTGGATGTCGCCAAGGTCGGCGTCGCGCGTTTCGATTTCCGCGACCCCTACCATCTGGCGCTGACCGCCACCTGGCCGATGTTTGCGGCCTCGGTGTTGGCGCTTTACGCGGCCATCAATATCGTGTTCGCCATCCTGTATGCGGCGATGCCCGGGGCGATCGGCAACGCGCGGCCCGGCTCGCTGTTGGACGGCTTCTTTTTCAGCATGGAAACGCTGGCAACCGTCGGCTACGGCCAGATGTACCCGGCCACGACCTATGGTCATCTGATCTCGGTGGCTGAGATCATGTCCGGCATAGCCTTCACGACAATTACCACCGGCCTCATCTTCGTGCGGTTCTCAAAACCGCGCGCGAAAATCCTCTATGCCGATAACATTGTCGTGACACCCTATAACGGCCTGCCGACCTTGATGGTCAGGATCGGCAATGGCCGTACCAGCATGCTGACCGACCTCACGGTCAGGCTCAGCGCGCTGATCCGCGAACACAGCACAGAGGGACACAGCATAAGACGTGTCAACGACCTGCCGCTGGTGCGCTCGAACGTGCCGATGTTTGCGCTAACGCTGACGCTGATGCACAGGATCGACGAAACCAGCCCGCTATACGGACATACCGCGCAAAGCCTGGTGGACGGCGACATCAGGTTCTTTCTGTCGGTCGAGGCGCGCGATACGGCAATCAATTCGACCGTCCACGACCTTAAGGATTATCGAGCCCACAACGTTCAGTTCGGCATGCGCTATGCCGATGCGGTGACCGTGAACAGCGAGGGTCGCACGATGGCCGATCTGACCCGCATCAGCGTGATCGAGCCGGACGGCATCGAGCGGCTGTTCGAGGCGCAGGAGGCGCAAAGCGCGCAATAACACCGGCGGAAAACCAAGATGCCCAAAGACGACATCGTTCGGCTGAAAAACAATTTCCAGGGAGAGGTCGACGGCGCGGTCCTTTACGACGCGCTGGCGGACGCTGAGCAGGATCCGAAGATCGCCGATGTCTATCGCCGGCTGGCCGCCGTCGAGCGCGCCCATGCCGAGTTCTGGTCGAAACAGCTTGAACGTCACGGGCATGCCGCCGCCGCCGCGACGCCCGGTATTCGCACGCGCATAACCGCCTGGGCAGCGCGCCGGTTCGGTCCGGACTTCGTGCTGCCGGTACTGGCGCAGAACGAAACGCATGACAGCGGCCATTACGATAATCAGCCGGACGCCGTTGCCGCGGGCCTTCCCAAGGATGAGCGCGGCCACGCCCGGATTGTCCAGGCGGCCGCCTCACGTGCCGGCGGTCTGCCGGGCCACACCCTGGCGCAGCTTGAGGGGCGGCATGGCGGGGGCAATGCGCTGCGGGCCGCAGTGCTGGGTGCGAATGACGGGTTGGTCTCCAACCTGAGCCTTGTCATGGGCATGGCCGGGGCGGCCGCCGACGGCAAGGTAATCCTCCTGACCGGGCTGGCCGGCCTCGTTGCCGGTTCTTGCTCGATGGCGATGGGCGAGTGGTTGTCGGTCAACAGCGCGCGGGAAATGTCGCAGAAACAGATCGACCAGGAATCTTCGGAGTTGGCCCAGGCGCCGGAACTGGAGAAGGAAGAATTGGTGTTGATCTATCAGGCCAAGGGCCTGGAGGAGCGGCAGGCCAAGTCGCTGGCCGATAAGATATTCAGCAATAAAGGCGCCGCGCTCGACACCCTGGTCCGCGAGGAATTGGGAATCGACCCACAGGAACTGGGCGGCTCTGCCTGGGCGGCCGCGATCTCGTCCTTCGGCCTATTCGCCTTCGGCGCGCTCTTCCCGGTCGCGCCTTTCATGGTGCTGCACGGAACCATCGCGGTTGTCGTAAGCATCGGCCTCAGCGGCCTAACCTTGATGGCGATCGGCGCGGTGACGGCGGTCTTCACCGGGCGCGGTTTTCTGTCGTCCGTGTTCCGGCAACTGCTGATCGGCTATATCGCGGCCGCGATCACGTTTGGCGTGGGACGGCTGATCGGCGTCAGTGTCAGTTAGCGCGATCCTCTAGAACAGGAACGTCCATTGCAGGGCGTCACGTTCGATCTTCAGCCGGATATCTTCACTCGCGTCGATGAACGCGCCGTGGCTTTCCGCCAGTTGCTCCGCATACGCGATCAGGACACGCAACGCCTTGAATTTCGGGTCCGCCGGTTGGGTGTAGCGAAGCGGGCCGCCCCGATAGGACAGCGGGTCCTCGACCAGGCCGCGATCGGCGTAGCTCGGCTTCAGGAAGTCCGGCGTGAAGAAACCCTCCGGCGCATCACGCAGGGTCTCGAACAGGCTGTTATAGTGGGCGGCTCTGCCCCGGCCCTTCTCCCGCTGTCCGGCGGCCGTGACCTTCAGATATCCCAGGACCGATTTGCTGATCTGCTGCCAGGCGGATCGCCGGTAATAATGTCCCAAAGTTATCGGGTGATCGGTGTACCGAAAGATATACCCATCCCGGAACAATACTTGGTGTTGCCCAGCGTCGATGGCGATATCGACCTCCGCCAATCTGCCGCGCACGATCACCTTCAAGTCCATATTGGAGGCGGCGCCTTCTCGGTTGCGCATACGCAGCGGCGCGGCCAATTCAGACGGGTCGTCGTCCGGCAAGTCTAAATAGACCAGGCTGGGTAGCCCGACACACAGGATTTCGTCGCTCAGCGATTCAAGGTGCCGACGGAGATCCACCGAAAGATTGCGATCGTCGATGAACTCATCGGTATCCAGAAACAAAGCCCAATCGGCGGAGAACTCGGCGCGCACATGGCGGAACAGGGCGGTGTTGTAGTTAAGTTCGTTAAAAAAGGGCGTCCGGTTCTGCAGGACGGTGAGGTTGAACCCCTCGGTGCGAAGGGCATGCAGTATCTCAAGCGTTCGATCGACACTCCCGTTGTCGAGAAAAAGATGGTGGTCGACCATCGTTGCGTGATGGCGGACGAATGCCTCGACGATATCGTCTTCGTTCAATATCCGGGTGACCGCGATAACGGTCACGGCGATGCCGCGATCAGGAGGGCGGGCAGGCGAGCCATGGCGATCTCCAACAGGTGATTTGTCGAAAGAATGCCCCCTTTCATCGTATTGGGGAATAAGCCGAAATCTGAGCGCGTTACACGACAACGCCGGATGCGTTTGAAGGAGGCAGTGTTGCGCAAATGGATTGTGTGCGCCCTGGGGCTGGCGGCGGTTCTGGCGGTGCGTCCGTCGGGCGCCACCAGCAAGAATGGGCATCTGGCGGTGACGCGCCCGGGCAAGCCAGAGCGCACTTTCGTAGCGGAAACACCGGATGTCTTCTTCGAACCCCGGCAGCCGCGCACAAGGCGGATTTTCCAACGTTCGGCGGACGGTGCGATCGTCGGCTTCGTGGACCGGCGGGAGGCGCGCGATATTTCCTGGAAGCAGATCGCAGATAACCGAAGTAACCGCTTGCAATAACCGGCTAAAACCCTGACCACCATAGGGCGGCTCTGGCGGGGCCGAATCGATGAGGGTGGACGCAGGGTGTGAGCGGTTTCGGGCAGTTGTCTCGCCGAAGGGCGCTTGCCGGCGCGGGAGCCCTGCTGTTCGCCCCGTTGTCCGGTTGCTTCATCTTCGGCGATCCGCCGCCGGTCGTTGGATTCATCAGCCTGCGTTCGGCGGAATCCGCTGCCGCAGTGGACAATCTGGAAGCGCTGCGCCGTGGCTTGGCGGAACAAGGCTTCGTCGAAGGCGACAGCGTCGCGATCGAATGCCGTTACGCCGACGGACAGCTCGACCTCGTGCCGGCGTTGGCGCAGCAGCTTGTCGCGCTGGATGTGGCGGCAATCGTGGTCGCCACCCGCGAAGGCGCGCGCAGGGCGCAGGCTATAACCGGCACGACACCGATCGTCTTCGCGCAGGCAACCGACGCGTCGGAGCAGGCCGGCGATGTCGGTCCCACCGTGACCGGCATCGCGAATGTCGGAAACCTGGATCCGAAACGGTTGCGCCTGCTGAGCGAACTGCTGCGGCCCGGCGCCAAGATCGCCTATGTCAGCGATCCGACCCTCGGCAACTATGCGCGCGATCTGGCCGAAACCCAGGCGGTGGCGGCGCGCCTGCAGAGACCTTTGGCGGCGTTCAGCGTTGGTAACGATACCGAACTGGCAATGGCCTATCACAAACTATCAAGCGTCGATTTGGGCGGGCTGATCGTCAGTTCGGTGCACGGTCTGCGCGGACATCCAGAGAAGGTCGCGGCGCTGGCCGCCCGTCGCAAACTTCCCGCCATCTATTTCGACCGGTCGTTCGTCGATGCCGGCGGGCTCATGAGTTATGGCGCGGCATTCGCGGAGGTCTACCGGCAGGCGGGCATCTATGCCGGGCGCATTTTAAACGGCGCCCAGCCGCGCAGTCTGCCAATACTCGATCCGCACGCCGCCGAGCTGGTGGTAAATGCAGCGGCTGCGCGGGCGCTGGGTTTGACCTTGCCGCCGGATATGCTGTCGGCGGCCAGCCAGGTCATCGGATAGCCCAAGACAGCCTCTTCGGCTAAATCACATCGGCTTTTCGCCAGGCAGGCAGGGGCCGACGCGCTTGGCGTCCATGGTGACCGTCATCGCGCCGGGAATTCCCTTGATGGCCGGCATCCCCTCGATGCGGACCTGAGACTCACTATGGATGGCGTCGTCTCCAACCGGCGTTATCGTTCCATGGACCGTCACCTGGAGACCTTGCAGCTGGCACACTGCATCCACGGTCGCCGTCCCGGCGCCGATATTGACCGACTTCTGGCTGCAATTCTTGAAGCTCTTGGTTGTCAGATCGGCGACCGACTTATCGCCGGCATAACAGCCTTTCTGCGTTTTCGTGGGCATCAGGTTGCCGCTGATCGTCGCCTCCCACTCACCCGGCTGCTGCATCATTGTCCGCAGATCGCCCGCGATCGCGGGGAAGGCCAGAAGGCTTGCGGCAAGGGTCAAAACGATCTTCATGGCCGAACCTCGGTTGTTGCGCGCTAATTCGCGTTGGCCGCTGAAAAATAGATCATCTGCTCGCCATAGGCGATGTAGACCCGCAACTTTGCCAGATGCGACAATCCGATAACCAGCGGAGTCTCGGCTGTCTCGTCCATCGGATTGGACTCCCGAGGCGCCCTGTCTCGCATTGCGCGCGTCATCCGGTCGGTCATGACCTTGATTTCGGTATTGCGGAATTGCACGCCGCCCAGCGTCAGCGACTGAAATCGATGCAGATAGAACGGCATCTCCTCGCCGCCGCCGGCGATCAGGTTGCCGTCCGGGGCGGTTCCCGCCGCCACTGGATCGAAATTCAATTTATGGCGGGCAACCTGGGCGCTGAGCACTGTCGAAGATGCGCCGGTATCGATCAGCGCACGCATGGGCTGGCCGTCGATATCGGCCTCGAACGATGCGTGCAAAGACGCGTCCAGCCGAAACGGCACGACGTCATAATCCTGCGTCCAATAGACGACCTGCCCTCGGCAATGATCCTGCGTGAACAGGTTCATCTTGCCGTGCGCCAGATCCAGTTCGACATCATAAGACGCCAGGAAGTTGGCGCCGAATATGCCGTCCACCCCCATGCTGCCGGGGCCGTTCTCGCCCATGACGATAAAGGGCGTGTCATCGGCGACCATCCCGTTCAGGTTCAGCTTGTGCACGACGACGAAGTGCCGCGCGGATTTTCCGGCCGCATCGACGATCGCGCCATCGCGCGCCTTCCGCAACGGCATCTTCAGTTCGTCGACGACCGCTTTGCTGATCAGACCGACCGGCGATCCGGTATCCACCGCGACCCAGCTGTCGCGGCCTTCGATCTGGATTTTGATCAAAAGATCGCCGTGACTGATGTCGGCATCCAGCGAAGCGATCCGCTGCAGCGAACATTTCTTGGGATCGTTGTCGGCGTGCGCGGCAAGACCGGCGCCGACCGTAAGACACAGAACGACCAGCGATGCGAATTTCCGCAAGCGACTCCCCCATCCATTTTAAACGACCTTAGACTTTCGTCGGCTATTCCCAGATGCTTGGGGATTGGTCAATCGGTTTATTGAATCAGTGCACGGCACCTGTGCCTTGCCCCGATTTAATGTTCGGCAGCAACAGCACGGCCGGGATGCTGACCACCAGCAGGATGGCCAGGGTCATGAAGGCATCGGAATAGGCCATGACCAGCGCTTCGCGATGCATCTGGCCGGCGACTGTTGCGATGGCCTGGATCGGCGCGCCAGCGGCGTCTCCGGCGCGGTCGATAAAGATAGCGGCCAGCCGGTCGATATGCGCCCAGGTCGTATCGGCGTTGCCGGTCACCCGGTCGCTGATCGCCGCGAAATGCACCCGCTCGCGCGTTTGGGTGATGGTCGACAGCAAGGCGATGCCGATCGATCCGCCCAGGTTCCGGCAGATATTGGAGAGGCTGGCGGCATCCGCCGTGTCGCGCATCGACAGACCGGTGATCGCCAGTTCGAACAGTGGTACGGCGAACAGCGGAAAGCCGATGGAACGGATGACCTGCGGCAAAATCAGCTCGTCACGGCCCACGTTGAAGGTCAGGTCGGCGTTGACGAAGCAGGAGAGGGCGAACAGGCTGATCCCCGTACCGACCATGATGCGCGGCGGCACGACCTTCAGCAGGAACGGAATGAACGGGAAAAGCGCCAACTGCGGCAGCCCGCTCCACATCACCACGCTGCCGATCTGCATCGTACTGTAACGCGGCACCTCGGCCAGATAGACCGGGATCAGGAACAGCGAGCCATAGCTGACGGCGCCGACGACGGTGGATAGCAGGTTCGACCACCCGACCGACGGCACCGCGAACAGGCGCAGATTGATGAATGGCTTGTCGCCCGTCAGTTCCAGGATCAGGAAGAAAATCAGAGAGACCACGCCGACGACGGTCAGGCCGCTGATCAGCGCCGAGCCGTACCAATCGTAACGTTGCCCTTCCTCCAGAACGACCGTCATCGCACCCAGCCCGACCGCCATCGTGCCGATGCCCCACCAGTCGCCTTCGATCAATTCGCGCAGCCGCATCGACACCTTGTCCATCATCGTCAGCTGCAATGCGATGGCCACCATGCCCGGTATGATGTTGAGATAAAACAGATAGTGCCAAGAGAAATGCTCGGTCAGCCAGCCGCCCAGCGACGGGCCGATGGCCGGTGCGAAGGTTGCCGAAATGCCGAACAGCGACATGCCGATCGTCTGCTGATGGGGCGGCAGATGGCGGCGGATGATCGTCATCCCGGTCGGGATCAGTACCCCTCCGGTGAAACCCTGGCCGACGCGATTGAGGATCAGTTCCATCATCGTGGTCGATTGTGCGCAGCCGATTGAGAACAGCACGAACAAGGCCGTGTTCACCGCCAGATACCGGCGCACGCCGAAGACCGTACTCAGCCATCCCGTCAAAGGAATGACGATGATTTCCGCCATCAGATAGGCGGTTGAGATCCAGCTGCCTTCGTCGCTCGAGGCGCCCAGCCCGCCCTCGATCGGGGCAAGGGACGAATTGGTGATCTGGATGTCCAGAATCGCCATAAAACAGCCGACCATGCCGCCGGCGACCGCCAGCCAATCGCGTAAGCTGGCCTTCGCGACAGGCGCGCCCGGGTTCATGACTGCGGCTGGGAGGGAGCCACCTGCGTCGTGCGCGAACCTGACGGCGCGGCGCGGGTATCGACCGTTACCGTCGCCGACAGGCCGGGGCGCAACTCGATGCCCTTCAGGCTGTCGCGGTCGATCACGATTTTAACCGGCACGCGCTGTACGATCTTGGTGAAGTTGCCGGTCGCGTTCTCCGCCGGCAGCAGGGCGAACTGCGCGCCGGTTCCGGGCGCCAGGCTATCGACCGTACCGGTGACGTCGAGGCCGGGATAGGTGTCGATGGAGATCGCCACGCGCTCACCGCGCACCATGTTGCGCAGTTGCGTCTCCTTGAAATTGGCGACGAGATAGGTATCGCGCACCGGCACCACGGTCAGAAGGCGGGTACCGGGCTGGACATACTGGCCGATGCGCACGGATCGGTCGCCGATCGCCCCGGCGAGCGGTGCGGCCAGGATGGTGTAAGACAAGCGCAGTTTCGCCTGCTCGAGCCCGGCCTGGGCGTGCTGCAACGCCGCGTCGGCCTTCAGCCGACCGCTTTCAAGAACGGCGACCTGTTTCTGCGTTTCCTGAACCATCGCCTGGGATTCGGCGACCGCGGCGTTGGCGCGCTTACGTTCCGATTGCGCCTGTTGCGCCTGCTTGAGGCTGACCGCGCCGCTGCCGACCAGTGTGTCGAACCGCGCGGCCTCCTGCGCCGCGAATTCCGCCGAGGCGCCGGAGGAAGCGAGGGCAGCCGCGGTTTGGGCCAGCCGCGCTTTCTGCTGATCGATCTGCGCGGCGATGTTGTCCAACTCGGCCTTGGCTTGGGCGACATCTGCTTCGGCCTGGGCTTGTTCGATGCGGTAATCACGGTCGTCGATGCGCGCCACGGCCTGGCCCGCAGTCACGACCTGATTGTCACCCACCTCGACCGACGCGATATAGCCTGTGATCTTGGGCGCCACGACTGCGCTATCCGCCTGGAAATAGGCATTGTCCGTCGTTTCCATAAACCGCCCGACCGTCAGCCAGCGCGCGCCGTAGGCGGCCCCTGCGATCACGACCGCGGTCGCCGCGCCGATCAGTAGCCGCCGGCGCCAGATCTGCTTTCTGTCTGCCTCTGCCGGCCGATCCCCGACTGGGGTCAATTGGGCGGGACGCGGCGCGGACTGCATGGACGATCCTTCTGCGTATGCCCGCGACGGGCCTGACGACTGAATAGTGACCCGGTAAGTTTAATATGTTACTGGTCGGTAACGATTGACGTTACTGACCGGTAAGTTTCGTGTCAATAAGCCTGGATACGCTTGGGGTGGACAGCGCCCGGAAGATCGCACCGCGCGACCGCATCCTCGCGGTCGCCCGCGACCTGTTCTATCGCCTGGGCATCAGGGCGATCGGCGTCGACGCCATTGCCGCCACGGCGGGCACCAACAAGATGACGCTCTATCGGCACTTCGCGTCGAAGGACGTGCTGATCGCCGATTGCCTGCGCGCCTTTGCCCTGGAATGCCGGGCGGAGTGGGAGGCGATCAGCGCCGAACATGAAGGCGATGCCGAGGGCCAGCTACGCGCCTGGGTCGACTATGTCAGCAACCTGATGATCAAGGAGGCGGACCGTGGCTGCGCGCTGGCCAACGCCGCCGTCGAACTGCCTGACAAGGACCATCCGGCGCGGCGCGTGATCGAGGAATTCAAAACAGAACAACGCGAACAGCTGGTCGTCTGGTGCCGCGACGCGGGCTATGCCGAGCCGGACGAACTAGCGGACGAACTGTTCCTGCTGCTGGAGGGCGCCCGCGTCAGCATCCAAAGCGTCGGCGTCAACGGCCCGGGCGCGCGCCTGGCCAAGATGATGCGCACGATCATCGACCACCACCCAAAGCGGTAGCCGTCCCTGCCTATTGCGCGTTGGCCGGCGTGACGTAGAGCATGTGCTCCTTGAACGAGAAATACATCCGCAGCTTTGACATCTGGGCGAGGCCTAGGATGATCGGCGCGTTGATCGGCTCTTCCGCTCGCTCAGTCACATGCGGGTTGTTGCTGCGGTTCATGTCCAGATAATTCATGCGGTTTTGCGCCACCCCAAGTTGGGTGTTGTGGAACGCCAAGCCGCCGATATCCAATACGCCGAACGTGTGTTTATAGTAAGGTATTCGGGCGCCGCTCCCCGCCGTAAGATAGCCGTCAGGCTTATCCTTGCCGCCATCGACCGGGACATCGAGCTTTCCTTCAGCGACGTGCTTGTCGACCAGGGTTAGCGACGAGCCGGTGTCGAGCATTGCCGATGTTTCCAGGCCGTCCAGGGTGACGGGCAGATAGATGTGGCTGTAGTTCTGAATCCGGATCGGAATCGGCACCCACTCATGCGCCCAATAAACGCCTTGGCCCGGGCAATGGTCAGGCAAAAAGATATTGACCTTTCCATGCGCCAGGTCGAGCTCAAGGTCGTCGGCTTCCAGAAAATTCGCTCCGAATAGCGCCTGGATGGCCCATGCCCCATCGGCCGATTGACGTCCCCCGACCAGGAAGGACACGTTCGTCGCGGTAAAGTCGCCGAGGGTAACCTTATGCGCCATAGCGGAGACGTTGGACTCCCGACCGGCCGCATCGATCCCTGCAATGGTCATGCGGTTGAGCGGAAGCTTGAGCTCCCCTGCCAACTTGTTGTCGATCATGTTGAAAGGGGCGCCGGTATCGAGCGCGACCGACACATCCCTGTCGTCGATCTTCGCCTGAATCATCAACTCGCCATGCTCGATTTTTGCGTCGAACGATGCGGCCTTCTTCAGCGTGCAGTCGGCGGCGACACCCGATGTCAGCGGCAGGAAAACCAGCGCGCCGATCAACCACGGTTGAAAATACTTCACCGCGACATCCTTAGTTCAATTTAGGTCCAAAATCTTTCGGCGATGATCGCGTAAATATATACGGGTGTCACGCCCGATTATTGCCCGGCGCTGCTATTGCCGCCGGCGGGAGCCGAAGGCGTCGAAGGCGGTTGCATCCAGCCCTTTGTCGATCATCGCCCGGGCCATGTTCTCACCCAGGCCGACCGCGCCGATCAGCGTGCCGGGCGGCGTGCCGACCTGGGCGGCCAGCAGGGTGACGCGGGTTTCCGGCGTGGCCGCGTCGAACAGGGCGCGGCATTTGACGATCGACAGTTCGGGAATGAAGGCCTGATCGCCGCTATCGGTCAGCGCGCGGCTGGCGACGGTGAAGGCGACGAAATCCAGTATGCCGGGGAACAGTTGCCCAACCTTGGCCAGCGTCCGTTCCGCCGCCGCGCTGTCCAGCCCCTTGGCAGGTGCATAGGCGCGGGATTGCTTCAGCCGAGTATAGAGCGCGTCGCGCCGGCCGTCCGTGCGGCTTGCCCACTCGGCCTCGTTCATCAGCTGGGCTTCGGGAAATTCGGTTTCCGCCCCGCCGGGCGCCGTGCAATAGACAAGGCCGTCCGCGACCTCATCCACCACATAACGCCGGCCGTCCTTGGTATAGACGGACGAGCCGGGCGGAAACCGGGGTGGCATGCCTAGTTCGCGCTGTCTTCGGCTGCCGGCGTTTCTTCCGCGATGTGCTCGACGGAATCGGCAGGCTCAGCCTCCGGGACGCTTTCGACCGGCTCGTTCTCGGCGGCAGTGTCTTCTGACGGGGTTACTTCCACCGTTGTTTCCTCGGCCGCGGTTTCGCCCTCGACGCCTTCCGCGACAGTCTCGACGATTTCTTCCACTTCGGGCTCCGGCTCCGGCAGCTCCGCGGTTGCGGCTTCCTTCGCCTCGATCAGACGCTGGAATACCATCGTCTGCTTCAGGCCTTCGCGCGTCAGGCGATATTCAGTCTTGACCGGCTTGTGGCTTTTCTTTTCCGCCACGACGTATTTGTCGATGCGGAAGCCTTCACCGCGCTCCAGTTCCTTAAGCGTCTCGTAGGTTTCGGCGCGTTCCTGTCGCGCCGGACCCTTGCCAAACCCGCCGCCGCCTTTACGCGGACCGCCGCGCTGGCCGTCGCGCCCGCCACCGCCGCCGCGATTGTCGCGGTTGCCGCCAGGGCCGCCGCCGGGCCGGCCGCCACGTGAGGGTGGGCCGCCGCGATTGTCGTCAGTCATCGAATTGTCCTTGAATAGTCGGCCGTCACCGGCAATGTACCGCGCCCGCCGGCGCTTAATACCATACGGACGCTAGCCGCGTCGCGTTGCGAGCACCATCTGGTAGACGAAACTTCCCTCCAAGGCCAGCCGGCCGTCCATTCACTTCCCTACCAAATGAGGATCGCATGCAGAAACGAACGCTGGGCAAACAAGGGTTGGCGGTGTCGGAATTAGGGCTCGGCTGCATGGGCATGAGCTGGGCCTATGGCGCGACCGACGAAACCGAAGCCGTCGCCACCATCCACCGCGCGCTGGATCTTGGGGTCGATTTCTTCGACACGGCAGAGGTTTATGGCCCCTATGAAAATGAAAAGCTGGTCGGCCGGGCATTGAAAGGGCGGCGCGACGGCGTGATCGTCGCAACCAAGTTCGGCTTCAAGATTGCGAACGGAACCATCGCCGGCACTAACAGTACGCCGGAGAACGTGAAGGCGGTGGCCGAGGCGTCGTTGAAGCGGCTGGGCCTCGATGTGATCGACATACTCTATCAGCATCGGGTCGATCCCGCCGTGCCGATCGAGGACACGGTGGGCGCCATGGCCGACCTGGTGAAAGCGGGAAAGGTACGGTTCCTCGGCCTGTCGGAGGCCGGAGCGCATAACATCCGCAAGGCGCACGAAGTCCATCCAATCAGCGTGCTGCAAAGCGAATATTCGCTGTGGGAGCGGACACTGGAAACCGAAATCCTGCCGACCATCCGTGAACTCGGCATCGGTCTGGTACCCTTCAGCCCGCTCGGCCGCGGTTTTCTGACCGGTGTGGCGCAGCGCGCGGAGGAGATACCGGAAAATGACTTCCGCCGTACCCAGCCGCGCTTCCAGGGCGACAATTTCGATGCGAACATGCAGATCGTCGACGTCGCCAGGGCGGTTGCGGAGGTCAAAGGCGCGACCCCAGGTCAGATCGCGCTAGCCTGGGTGCTGGCGCAAGGACCGGACGTCGCGCCGATCCCCGGCACCAAGCGCCGTAAGTATCTCGAGGAAAACGTCGCTTCGGCGAACATCGCACTGACAGCCGCCGATCTCGACCGCCTGAACCAAGCCGCCCCAATCGGCGGCACTGCCGGAGCGCGCTACCAGGAAGCGGTGATGGCAAAGCTGGATCGGTGAATTGCAGGGTGGGCTACGCTTCCGCTAGCCCACCCTGCATATGCATCAGAGTCAGTTCGTGACCGGTGTCACATAAAGCTGCGGGAATTCCTTCTGCAGGTTCGCGACCTTGGGCAGGTCGAAATGCGCAAT
The DNA here is from genome assembly GCA_965276835.1 of Alphaproteobacteria bacterium. Taxonomy (GTDB): domain Bacteria; phylum Pseudomonadota; class Alphaproteobacteria; order BOG-932; family Roseiterribacteraceae; genus BOG-932. The sequence continues at coordinate 1,952,556 of OZ255631.1, read as the reverse complement.
GTAGGGGCTGTCGGGGTGCAGCGTGGCATAGTTCTGGTGATAACCTTCGGCCGGATAGAACGCTTTGATCGGTACAAGCTGGGTCACGATCGGCTTCGGGAAAGCCTTCGACGCCGTCAACTGGGCGATATAGTCGGCGGCGACCTTCTGCTGCTCCGGGCTGCTGTAAAAGATCGAAGAGCGATACTGTGTGCCCTCATCCGGGCCCTGATAGTTAAGTTCGGTTGGGTCGTGCGCCACGGCAAAATACACCTTCAGTAACTGGCCATAGGTGACCTGCGCGGGGTCATAGGTAATCTCGACCGATTCCGCATGCCCCGTCCTTCCCGTACTGACGGTTTCGTACTGCGCGGTGTCGGCCGATCCGCCGGAGTAACCGGATGTGACATGCGTCACCCCTTTGACGTGCTGAAATACCGCTTGCACCCCCCAGAAGCAGCCACCGGACAGCACAGCCTTTGAACTGCCGTGCGTTGCCGCTAGCGGCGTGTCATTGACGGGATCGGGCAGGGGCGCAGCGATGGCCGCGCTCAGCGGCAGGGCCACCATGGCGCCGGTCAAGGCATAGCGCAGCGTCGTCGTCGCCACGAACGGCGCGGCCAGAACGGCAATCCCGGCCAAGAGGGTCTGACGGGCGAGTTTCGGAAACATGGTTTCGTTCTCCCTCAAGCGACTGTGGCAGTGAAATTCATCGATACGGAATTCATGCAGTAACGCAGGCCGGTCGGCCGCGGCCCGTCGTCGAAGACGTGACCCAGATGGGCGTCGCAACGCGTGCACAGCACCTCGGTGCGCTCCATGCCCAGCGTAGAGTCGGTTTTCTCGCGGACATTCTCCTTGGCGATCGGTTGCCAGAAACTGGGCCAACCGGTGCCGGATTCGAATTTGGTGGCCGAACTGAACAAAGCGGTGTTGCAGCAGATGCATCCGAAGATGCCCGTGCCGTGCTCATTGAGCAGTGGCCCGCTGCCTGCCCGCTCCGTGTCGGCGTGACGGGCAACGCGATAGGACGCGTAAGGCAATTTCGCCTTCCAGGCGTCATCGCTCATCACCACCTTATCGACCTCGACCGCCGGCAGAGCATCGCCCTTGGGCGAAAACGGCACGATCTTAACCTTTGCCGCCGGTGTGTCGGCAAAAACGCCGCGCATTGGGAACGCGGTGAGTGCGATAGCCGCGACCGCGCCGGTGCGCAGCAGGTTTCGTCGTGAAAACATCATTCTCCTCCATCAGAACCGGGGCCGAACTATCTACGCCGTCTGGCGGACGCCGGTTGCCGGTGACCCGTCTTTCATAACACGAGTTCGCTTGGGTGTGAGGTAAGGTTACGCGCGCACCCGCATTGCTTGCCGTCGGCTGCGCCGATACAACGCCACCATGAACAGCGTGATCCAGCATGGCGCCCTGCCAAAAATCGCTTTCGTGGCGGCGGACACGCCGGACGCCCAGGATGCGTTGGTCAAGCTGACAGCACGCTATGGCGGCTGCCCGCCCGATATGGCGGATGTCATCATCGCGCTGGGTGGCGACGGTTTCATGCTCGAAACGTTGCACGGCCACATGGACCGGAACCTGCCGATCTATGGCATGAACCGGGGCAGCGTCGGCTTCATGATGAACGATTTTCGCGACGACGACCTGCCGGCGCGCATCAACCAAAGCCGTGGTGTGGTCCTTTACCCGCTCAGCATGACCGCGCGGTCGGTCGATGGCCGGGTCGTCCAGGCTCTGGCGGTCAACGACGTGTCGATGCTGCGCCAGACGCGCCAGACCGCGAAGCTCAGAATTTCGATCGACGGGATTGTGCGCCTTGAAGAATTGATCTGCGATGGCGCGCTGGTTGCGACGCCGGCTGGCAGTACCGCTTATAACCTTTCTGTCGGCGGCCCGATCATTCCGTTGGACGCCAACTTGCTGGCAGTCACGCCGATCGCCGCATTTCGGCCCAGGCGCTGGCGTGGAGCGCTGCTGCGCCATACCGCAAAGGTCAGGATAGAGGTACTGGAACCGGAAAAGCGGCCTGTTTCCGCCGTCGCGGATTCCACCGAGGTGCGCAATGTCAGCGAGGTCGAAATTTTCGAAGACCGGTCGATCGCGCTGACATTGCTGTTCGATCCCGAACACGCTCTGGAAGAACGCGTGCTCAAGGAGCAGTTCCTGCCCTAGGGCGCGCCTGCGGTCGAGCCAGAGAATGAGGGTGGGTCGCTTGCCGGGAAGGAATCTTCCATTTCCGCGTCGATACTGCGTCCGACGGCGCGACGGGCGGCGACATCGCGGCCGCGAACCTTGCGGCTGGCCTCGGAACTGGCGGCGACGTTGTAGAGATAAGCGCCCAGCGCAACGAGGCTCAACAATTTCGACGTCCGCAACAGGCTGATCGCGCCGAACGCCATCAGGACCGGTGGGACGATTTCTTTCAAGGTTTCAGCTGTCGTCTGCTGGGCAGGAACTAACCGGTCGTCGGGCATTGCTGTCTCCTGGGTGCTTACCGCTCCGAACCCTTCGCCGCCTGCCTCTGTTCCCGCCTGCGTTGCTGGGCGACTTGCATATAGTGATCCCAGACCAGAAGCGCAGCCGCGCTACGGTACGGCCGCCAGATTTCGGCCAGCGCCGTCGCAGCGTCGGGCTTCGGTTTTTCCGGCAGCCCCAGCAGATATTGCGCGCCCAGCACAATGCCCAGATCGCCCGCCGGCCAAACATCGGGCCGGCCCAGGCAGAACATCAAATAGACTTCGGCGGACCAGCGCCCGATGCCGGGCAGCGTGACCAAGCTGGCGATGACCGCCTCGTCGTCCATCTCGGGCAAACGCGCCAGGAATCGGGGATCGGCGACCAGTGTCTCGGCCAGTGCCCGGCCATACCGCATCTTCTGCCGGCTAAACCCCGCGCCACGCAGTTGCTCGTCGGTCAGGGTCAGGAAGAAAGCCGGGTCGGCCTCTGGCATCAAAAGCTCAAGCTTCGCCTCCATCGCCGCGGCGGCGTAGGTCGACACCTGTTGCCCCAATATCATCCGCGTCAGCCCGCCGAAATCGGCATCCCGCCGTTTCCACGGAAAGTGCGAGCGGTCGGGATTGCCGAACAGCGGGTGCGCCGCCGTCAAAGCGTCCAATCCGGCCGCGATCCCGGGGATTTCATGCAGGAACATGGCCGCAGCCATGGCTAGGCCCTAGTCAGTCAATTCGACCCGGAAGTCTTCAGTGACCGGGTTGGCCAGCAGCATCTTGCACATGGCCGTCACTTCCTTCTCGGCCGTCGCGCGGTCGGTGACACCCGGCAGGTCGATCTCGATCAGCTTGCCCTGGCGCACTTCGCCCAGCCCGCCATAGCCCAGCCCCGACAGGGCGCCGCCAATGGCCTTGCCCTGCGGATCGAGGATGCCGGCCTTCAAACGGATTTCAACGCGTGCCTTCACTTGGGATCAGCCTTCCGATGAGGAAACCAGGGTGGGGCCATCGCCAAGGCCTTCCTCGGGCATGATGCCCAGGCGGCGCGCGACCTCCGAATAGGATTCGACCACGTTGCCCAAATCCTGGCGGAACCGGTCCTTGTCCAGCTTCTCGTTGGTCTTCGCGTCCCACAGGCGGCAATTGTCCGGGCTGATCTCGTCGGCCAGCACGATATGCATGTCGTCGTCGATCCAGATGCGGCCGAATTCCAGCTTGAAGTCGATCAGCTTGATGCCGATGCCGAGGAACAGGCCGGTCAGGAAGTCGTTCACCCGCACGGTGAGCGCCACCATCTCGTCCAGCTCATGCGGCGTCGCCCATTTGAAGGCGGTGATGTGCTCTTCCGACACCATCGGGTCGTTGAGCTCGTCCTTCTTATAGAAATACTCGATGACAGAGCGTTCCAACGCGGTGCCTTCGGGCACTGCGAAGCGCTTGGTAAACGAGCCGGCCGCGACGTTGCGGATGACAACTTCCAGCGGAATAATCTCAACTTCACGAACGAGTTGCTCGCGCATATTAAGTCGGCGAATGAAGGCTGTTGGGATGCCGATATCGGCCAGCTTGGTCATTAAATAGGCCGAAATGCGGTTGTTCAGCACGCCCTTGCCGGACAGGATTTCGCGTTTTTGGGCGTTGAACGCCGTCGCGTCGTCCTTGAAATACTGAATCAAGGTGCCCGGCTCGGGCCCCTCGAACATCGTCTTGGCCTTGCCGTCATAAATCCGTCGGCGTCTCGACATCTCTAAATATCCTTTTCAGCGGCGGCCGTGGGCCGCGGCGGGAGAACGAGGCGCTGCATCGAAATCCACCGTCAAGCGGCCCGATTCCGCATGCGTTACCCCTGTATCGTAGACCCTCGCGCGGGCCTGTTCAATTCTATGCGTGCTGTCTTTTGCGCTAGAATTTCGCGACGTCGTGCCAGGCCCAATGCTCCGGCGGGCCGCTGGCAAAACGCCATATCGGCCGTTTTTGGGTATCTTCAATGGCCGGCAGCGCGATCAGGCTGGACGAGACCGTGCCGAATCCCGAGGCCTCGATAGCCGGGTCGGGGTCGATGAATAACGCACCGCCTGTTCTGGTCTCCGGTTCTCGGTCACGCGAGGCCAGCAATTCCTCCCAGGTGCCCCACTGCCCGCCGTCCGGGTCGGGCGGCGGGGCGGCTAGGAACCGAGGACGGTACAGCCTGATTCGCGGCGAGCGCTCATCGTTGCGCTCCATCGCGGTAATCATGCTCAGCCCTTCGGCCAGGGGCTCCACGTCGATCCTGGCTTGCGATTCGCCGCGATGGGTCAACAGGAAGGCGTCGCGGTTATCGGCGATCACCAGGTTGAATGGGCGATAGGCGCGCGAGTCCAAGCTGCCCAGCGCTTCGGCAGCGTCCAGCGCATCGGCGTAATCGAGCGCATCCAAAACCAATTCGCCCCGGCTGCGCTTGCCCGCTTGTGGCCCCAGCGTACCTTCGCGGTTCAGAACGCCCGCGACCACGCCGCTGGCGTTCATGCCAAGCCAGCTGCCGCCGGCCAGTTCGTCCATACCGGCGACGATGTCGGGCCGGTCCGGCCAATGCGCGGCGGGGGGAAGCCACGGCCGGTCCAGCCGCTCGTCGCGATTGGCCGCGATCAGGATCGGCCAGGGATGATCCGGGCGGTTCAGAATGACGAATGTACACATGCTGCCAAGATGGTATCCGGTTGCGCTGGGATAAGCTCGCGCATGGCAGAACTGTTGTGTAAAGTGACCCCGGGCGACGTCCCTGCCGGGCAGGCTTTGCTTGACCCACCTGAGGGGCTCTGATATCGGCGCTCAATCTGTCTCTTAACCCGCAAAGGGCTGCCGCCGTCGCGGTCGTGCAAAATTTTCGATGTCGGATTTAGAAGTCTTTCGCGAAGTTGATGAGGACTACCGCCGCGACCGGATGATCGCCTTCTGGCGGCGCTATGGCGGGCTGGTGTTCGCGGCGGTCATGGCCGTGCTGCTGGTGGCTGTGGGCGCCAATTACTGGACCCAGCGCAACCACGCGAAAAAAGAAGCCGAAACGGCCGAGTTCGAGGCGTTGCTGTCGTCCATCAAGCCGGGCGCCGATGCCGAGGCGATTGCCGCCATCTCCGCCTATGCGGCCAAGGCCGATCCGACAAAGGCGACGCTGGCCCTGTTCGCCGAAGCTTCGATGCGGCAGCGCAACGGCAACAACGTGGCTGCTGCGCAGGTCTATCACCAGATCGCCGATGGCGGCCAGGCGAGCGAGGAACTGCGCGACCTCGCAGTGGTCCGGCTTGGCTATATCGCTGCCGACGAGGCCAATCCCGAACCGCTCATTCCGCGTCTTCAAGCCATTGCGGCCAAGGACAGCCCGTGGCGGTTCAGCGCCAAGGAGGCCATCGCCCTCTTGACCGCGCGCGCAGGACAGCGTGAATCGGCTGCTAAGATGTTTTCCGACTTGGCGCAGGACGTGGGTGCGCCCCCTGATATGGCCGGGCGCGCTCGTGCGCTGGCTGAACTTTACCGCGGGAAGTGATCCATATGCAGAGATCTCGCCTTGCCAGCTTTGCTTTTCTGGGGTGCGCCCTGCTGGCCGTCGCTGGTTGCGACACGATCTCCGGCATATTCGGCGACTCCGACAAGCCGAAGCTTCCCGGCAAGCGTGTTTCCGTCCTCGTCGTCGATCAGAAACTGAAAACCGACAAGACGCAGGCAGCGACGCAGGTCGTTTTGCCGGCGCCGGTGCCGAACCGCGAGTGGAGCCAGATCGGCGGAGTCGCCACCCACAATCCAGGCCACCTGGCGCTGGGAAGCGATCTTCACAAGGTCTGGTCGGTCGAGGCCGGTGAGGGGCCGCAAAGCCACCTGCTCTATACCGGCACGCCGATTGTCGCCGATGGCAAGATCTTCGTGCTCGATACCCAGGCCGAGGTCACGGCGCTGGATGAACAAACCGGCAAGCAGTTGTGGCGAGTGCGTATCTCGCCGCAGGATGCCCGCACCGACACGCTGGGCGGCGGCATCGCCTACGGCGCCGGTCGTGTCTATGCAACCGCCGGCTATCCGGAAATCCAGGCGCTCGACGCCGCCAATGGCGGGATGATCTGGCGCCGGCAATTGACTGCGCCGCCACGTTCCGCAGTTACCTATGCGTTCGATCGACTCTATGTCACGACGCTGGATAACCAGACCCAGGTGCTCAGCGCGGCCGACGGCACGACGCAGTGGAGCCACGCCGGTCTGCCGCAGTCCGAGGGTGTGCTCGGCCAGGCCGCTCCGGCCGTCGATTCGACGATTACCGTCATTCCCTATTCCTCGGGCGAAATCTTCGCGCTGCGGCTGGAAACCGGACGAACCGCCTGGCAGGACAATCTGGTTTCGATCCGTCACACCAACGCGTTGTGGAGCCTGACCGATATCTCGACGCCGCCGGTGATCGACAAGGGTGTCGTCTACTCGGTGTCGCAAGGTGGCCGGTTCGTCGCCATCGACGAACGCAGCGGCTCCCGCCTGTGGCAGCACGAGGTCGGTTCCAGCAACATGCCATGGGTTGCCGGCGACTTCATCTTCCTGCTCGACAACTATAACGAGCTGGTCTGCATGAGCCGTGAGAAGGGTGGCATCCTGTGGATCGCACAGCTTCAGACCCACGAGGACATGGAAAAGCGCAAGCACCCCGTTTACTGGCAGGGGCCGGTGCTCGCCGGGGGCCGCCTGCTGCTCACCAATTCGATGGGGCAGATCATCGAGGCCTCGCCCGACGATGGTCGCGTGCTGTCCGTCACGGCCGCGTCCGATACGCTCGACGTGCCGCCGGTGATTGCCGACGATACGATGTATATTCTGGCCAATGACGGCACCCTGTCCGCCTATAAGTGACCGATCAGGATAGGCCAGACGCGGACGAAGGCCAGGCCGCACCTCTTCGCGACCTTGCGACTGTCGCCATCATCGGCCGCCCCAATGTCGGCAAATCGACGCTGTTCAACCGCCTGAGCGGCAAGCATCTGGCGATCGTCGACAACCAGCCGGGCGTGACGCGCGACCGGCGCGAGGCGGAGGCGTCATTGGGTGGCGTGCCGTTCCGGGTGATCGACACGGCGGGCTTGGAAGACGTGCACGACAGCAGCATGGAGGCGCGGATGCGCGCCCAGACCCAGCAGGCGATCCGCGATGCGGATGTCGCGCTGTTCGTGATCGATTCGCGGGAAGGCGTGTCGGCGTTGGATACGTTGGTGGCGCAGGATCTGCGTAAGATAAAGACCCCGGTCATCGTCGTCGCCAACAAGGCGGAGGGCCGTGCCGGCATCCCCGGCATCGGCGAGGCCTATGGCCTGGGCTTCGGTGCGCCGATCGCGCTGTCCGCGGAGCACGGCGAAGGGTTGGGCGACCTGTTCGACGCGCTGCAGCCTTATATCCAGAACAGCAGCTTCGACGAAGACGCCGAAGATGACGAGGGCGGCTCGGGCCGCATCCATGTTGCCATCGTCGGCCGTCCGAACGCCGGCAAGTCCACCCTGATGAATGCGTTGCTGGGTGAGGAACGGGTCCTGACCGCGCCTGAGGCTGGCACGACGCGGGATTCGATCTCGGTCGATTTCGAACATGACGGCCATGCCTACCGTCTGATCGACACGGCCGGCATGCGCAGACGCGCCCGCGTGTCCGAACGGATCGAGCAGATGGCGGTCGACGATGCGCTGCGCGCCATCCGTCTGGCGCATGTCGTGGTTCTGCTGCTGGACGCAGAGGCCGTGCTGGACAAGCAGGATTTGACCATCGCCCGCTGGGTGGTCGAGGAAGGCCGCGCCCTGGTCATCGCGATCAACAAGTGGGACGCGGTGACGGACCGTAAGGCCTCGCTGCAGCGCCTGTCGGATAAGCTCCAAACATCGCTGCCGCAGATTCAGGGCGTTCCGACCGTCACCATCTCCGCCTTGCGCGGGCAGAAGCTCGACGCGTTGATGGAATGCGTATTCAAGATTTACGGCGTCTGGAACCGCCGCGTATCGACTGGACAGCTCAACCGCTGGCTTGAGGCAATGCGCGACGCCCACTCGCCACCGTTAGCCAAAGGGCGGACCAACAAGCTGCGCTATATGACCCAGGTCAAGGCCCGCCCACCGACCTTCGCCCTGTTCGCCTCACAGCCCGGTGAGTTGCCGGACAGTTACCAGCGCTATCTGGTCAACGGCCTGCGCGGCCCGTTCGGGCTCGAAGGTGTGCCGATCCGTTTGCTCATGCGCGAAAGCAGCAGCAAAAACCCGTATGCGGACGACGACTGAGAAGACTCTGGAAATATCTTCCCGGCGGTCCTATCTTATGGGAATGGAACGGGAACACGTCATCGCAAGATTGCGCACCCACGAGGCGGAGCTTCGTCGGCGTGGCATTTGCCATGCTGCCTTGTTCGGTTCCGTGGCCCGAGGCGAAGCGACCGGGAAGAGCGATATCGATATTTTCGTCGAGCTCGATCCCGATGCGCCGATCGGCGTTTTTGAATATGTCGGAATCAAGCAATTTATTGGCGATCTGTTTACAGTCGCCGTCGATGTCGCGGACCGTGAGGGATTAAAGCCTTACGTCCGTATTCAGGCTGAGCGCGATGCCATCTTCGCGTTTTGAGCGCGACCATCAGGCACTTCTGGATATTCTCGACAATGCGGTGCTGGCCCAGAGCTTCGTTTCCGGAATGGACTACGCGGCGTTTGGGGCCGATCGACGGACATTTTACGCGGTCACCCGATGCCTTGAGATCATTTCTGAGGCCAGCAAGCGCCTCGACGAAAGCCTACGAGAACGTCATCCACATTTGCCATGGCGAGCGATTGTTGGAGCCGGCAACGTCTATTGTCATGAATATGACGGTGTTACGGAAAATCTTGTCTGGCGAACCGCCAATGAAAGCCTGACAGAGATAATTGTTTTCGCCCGGTCTGAGCTTAACAAAGCACCAGGGGTGCAACGATGAAGTACTATACCGGTTCCTTCACGACACCCGTCGGACTGCTCAGCATCGTCGTTGACGGCCAGGGGGCGGTGAAACAGCTGCATTTTGGGCGGCTGGACGAAACCGATCTCTATCCCGACGATACGGCGATCAGGCCGGTGCGCGACCAGGTCGAGGAATATTTCGCGGGCGACCGTAAGGTGTTCGATCTACCGCTGGCACCGGATGGCACCCCATTTCAATGCGCGGTGTGGGATGGGTTGCTGAGGATCCCGTTCGGCAAAACTTTAAGTTACGGACAACTTGCCGAGCGGGTCGGCCGGGCAGGGGCCTTTCGCGCGGTGGGGGCAGCGAACGGTGCTAACCCAATCGCGCTGATCATTCCCTGTCACCGTGTGGTCGGCAGCGACAGAACTTTGACCGGTTTCGGCGGCGGCATTCCGATCAAGGCCGCGCTATTGGCGCATGAAGGCGTGATTACCCGCGGGCAAGCCGCCAACGCCGACCGGCGCACGCGGATCGAGGCGCAGCCGTCGTTGTTTTAGGCGATAGAACGGCGATTGCTTTTGCGCCGCCTGTATTGCCGTATCAAGAAGGCCGATCCGGCCGAGAAGATCAGAAATAAAAAGAATTACCAGAGATATCCGCAAAGACCCCCAGGCGATCCTATAGGATCGGTATTGGCTTTTGTTCAGATCGTAGGCGTGGCCGAATTTGCCGAACGGCTAGACCGTTTTCGTTTCTCCGTTACCCGTGAAGCTCGAATTCATGAGTTCCCTCCACGCAATGCGCGCGCGGTAAGACTATCGTCTATATTCCTAACTTAAAATCGAATCGACCAATCGCTTCGCCGCGTCCTCCGGACTTGGCTGAGTTCCGGCAGCTTCCCCGGGAAACGCCTTGATGCGCATGCGCGTCGCCATGGGGCCCGGGTCGAACAGCGTCACCTTCAGCGGCGTCACCGAGACCTCGATCGCCCAGGCTTCGGCCATCTGCTCCAGCGCCGCTTTCGATGCGGCGTACGACGCCCAATAGGCCTTGGCGGTGATCGCGGTCCGGTCTGTCACGAACACGGCGCGGCCGGCAGGCGCGGCACGCAGCAGGGGGTAAAGCGTCGCCGCGAGGCGTTGGTTCGATGTCAGGTTGACCGCCATAACCCGGTTCCAGACCTTGGGATCGGCGGAGTGCAGGGCGCAGAGTTGGCCCAAATCGGCGGCGTTCGCCACCCAGATGTCCAGCCGGCCGAAGCGTTCGAACAGGACCGGGCCCAGCGAGACGAGCTTTTCCGGCTCCGCCAGGTCGATCGGCATCAGTGTGGCCTCGCCGCCGACCGCGCGCACCTTGTCGTCGGTCTCTTCCAGGCCGCCGACGGTCTTGGCCAAAAGGACGACATGCGCGCCGGCTTCGGCCAGCGCCACGGCCGTGGCGGCACCCAGCCCGCGCGAGGCGCCGGTAACGAGGGCCACTTGCCCCGAAAGTTGCTTGGTCATGCGCGGCTTTCGAACATCAATTCAGGCTGATGCGCGCGCTGGTCGCGATCGGCTAAAGGGATCGGGTAATCTCCCGTGAAGCAGGCGTCGCAGAATTGCGGATGCTCCGGATCGCGCGCGGCCTCGCCCATGGCGCGGTACAGGCCATCGATCGAGATGAAGGCCAGGCTGTCGGCGCCGATGAATTTTGCCATTTCCTCGACCGAATAGCGGTGGGCCAGCAGCTTTTCCTGCTCGGGCGTGTCGATGCCGTAAAAGCAGCTGTGGCTGGTCGGCGGGCTGGAGATGCGCATATGCACCTCTTTCGCGCCGGCTTGGCGCACCATCTCGACGATCTTGGTCGAGGTCGTGCCGCGCACGATCGAATCGTCGACCAGGATGACGCGTTTTCCCGCCAGGATCGACGCGTTGGCATTGTGCTTCAGCTTCACGCCCAGATTGCGGATATGGTCGGTCGGCTCGATGAAGGTGCGGCCGACATAATGGTTGCGAATGATGCCGAGCCCGAACGGGATGCCCGATTCCGCCGAATAGCCAATGGCGGCGGGCACGCCGGAGTCCGGCACCGGCACAACGATATCGGCCGGCACCCCGGCCTCGCGCGCCAGCTCGGCGCCGATCTTCTCCCGCGCCTGATAGACCGAGCGATTCTCGATACGGCTGTCGGGACGGGCGAAATAGATATATTCGAAAATGCAGAAGCGCCGTTCCCCGGCTGGAAACGGGCGGATGGAATGCACGCCGGAGCTGTCGATCACGACCAGCTCACCGGGTTCGATGTCGCGCATATAGGCGGCGCCGATGATGTCCAGGCCGCAGGTTTCCGACGCCAGCACGAAGCTGTCGCCCAACTTGCCCAGCACCAGGGGGCGCACGCCGTTGGGATCGCGCACGCCGATCAGCATACCCTCTGCCAGGCAGACGAACGAATACGCGCCCTCGACCTGGCGCAACGCCTCGACGATGCGGTCCAGCACGCTGCCGCCCCGGGCGACCGCCATCAGGTGGAACACGGTCTCGGTATCGGTTGTCGACTGAAACAGCGAGCCGCGGCGGATCAGCTGTTTGCGCAGTTGCAAGGCGTTGGTCAGGTTGCCGTTATGGCCAAGTGCAAAGCCGCCGAAATCGAATTCGAAATAGAGCGGCTGGACGTTGCGCAGAACCGTATCGCCGGTCGTGGAATAGCGGTTATGGCCGATTGCCGCCGTACCCTTCAGCGTGGCCATCAGGGCCGGTTCGGCGAAAGTGTCGCCGACATGGCCCAACGCCCGGTGTGCGTGGAACTGGGTACCGTTGCAGGTAACGATGCCGCTGGCTTCCTGTCCGCGATGCTGCAGGGCGTGCAGGCCAAGCGCGGTCATCGCGGCGGCGTCGGGGTGGCCGAATATGCCGAAGACGGCGCATTCTTCCTTTAAATGGTCATCGTCCTGGTCGAACGGCATCGTGGTCAGCATGGCGTCAACCTTCATTTCTTAAGCTGCGATTCGATCATACGCTGCATCGCTTCGTTCTGGCGTTTATTGTAGGCCGGAGTTTGATCGGCTTCGGTTTTATCGGGCTTTGCGTCACCCGCCGGCGCTTCGCCTCCGGGGGCGCTGATCGGAATTTCCTGCGGCAGCCCGTTGGCGAATTCCTTCGGGGTCATACTGCGCAATATCTCCGCGCCGCGCGCCATCATCGGCTGAGTGCGCGCACCTTTGACCAGGCCAGGATCCAGCGACCCAATCAACATATAGGCAAGCGACACCAAAATCGCACCTCTCAGCAACCCGAACAGAAGGCCGAGGGAGCGATCCACCGCCGTCAGCGCGGATCCGCGAATGAACCGGGCCAGAACGTGGCTTAGAATCGACAACAGAACCAGCGTGACCAGGAAGAGGGTGAAACCGCAAGCGAGATCGGCCGCCAGCTTCATCTTGATGTAATGTTCGAAGGTCGGCTTCAGGTATGAGAAGCCATAGAGCACCGCCAGCGCCGCGCCGATCCAGGAACCGATCGTCAGAACCTCGCGCACGAACCCGCGCAGGAAGGCGATCACGGTGGAGATCGCGATAACGGCTATGACGATGGCGTCGACTGTATTCATCCAAAACACCGATACTGGGCGTGGGCCGCCACCCTATAGGCCGTTTTCATGGCTAACGTTTAGCCGCCCGCAGCGGCTGCGCGCTTTTAGCGCTGCCGAAAAGCGGAATCAGCTTGCTTAAATGGTCGATCTCCGTCACGGCAACGCCCTGGCTGGTCCGTCCGGTGGCGCCCTGACGGCGGCTGGGGATAATGGCGCGGCTGAAGCCCAATTTTGCGGCCTCCTTAAGGCGCAATTCCATCTGCCCGACGCCGCGGACCTCGCCCGCCAGGCCGATCTCGCCGAAGATCACCGCCTCGGGCGGCACGGCTTCACCCGACAACGCGCTGATCAGTGCCGCCGCGACCGCCAGATCGGCCGCCGGCTCGTTGATGCGAAGGCCGCCGGCAATGTTCAGATAGACGTCGTGGCTGCCGATCGACACGCCGCAGCGCGCTTCCAGCACCGCCAGCACCATCGCCAGCCGTGCGGAATCCCAGCCGACAACGGCGCGCCGTGCGGTACCCAGCGCCGCGGGACCGACCAGCGCCTGAATCTCCACCAGCACCGGGCGGGTGCCTTCGATGCCGGCGAAAACCGCGGTGCCCGATACGTCGCCGCGCCGTTCCGCAAGGAACAGCTCCGACGGGTTTGACACCTCCGCCAGGCCTTCGCCGGTCATATCGAACACGCCGATCTCGTCGGTTGGGCCAAAGCGGTTCTTGACCGACCGCAGGATACGGAACTGGTGCCCGCGCTCGCCTTCGAAATAGAGGACGGTGTCGACCATATGCTCCAGCACACGCGGCCCGGCGATCATGCCTTCCTTGGTGACGTGGCCGATCAGCAGCAGGCTGATACCGCGGCGTTTGGCAGTCTTGATCAAAATCTGGGCCGAGGCGCGAACCTGGGCAACCGTGCCCGGCGCACTGTCCAGCGTGTCGACGAACATGGTCTGGATCGAATCGATCACCACGACCTGCGGCCCGTTCGGCAAATCCATCGCCGCGACGATATCGCGAACCTCGGTCGCCGCCGCCAGCTCGACCGGCGCGGCGGCAAGGCCCAGGCGCTGCGCGCGCAGGCGCACCTGGTCGACCGATTCTTCGCCGGAGACATAGGCCGTGCGAAATGTGGCGGACAGCCGGCCGACCAGTTGCAGGACCAGGGTCGACTTGCCGATGCCGGGGTCGCCGCCGATCAGTGTGCAGCCGCCGGGCACCAAGCCTCCGCCGACGGCGCGGTCGAACTCGCCAATGCCGGACAGGCGGCGCGGCAGGCCTTCAGAAGAGCCCGATAGGGGGACGAACTCGATAGTGCGGCCTTTGGCGCGACCTAGCCCCCCGGCCGATACCGGGGTGGCCGCGGCGGTCGTCTCTTCGACCATCGTGTTCCATTCACCGCACGACTCGCACTTGCCGCTCCATTTCGGGGCGGATGCGCCGCATGACTGGCAAACATAGTGATGAAGGGGTCGCGCCACCCGAATCCTCGCGCTCAGGGCGCGACTCCGGCCGCGCCACTCCATGACCTTAATATGACATGGAGTGGCTCGGGACTGCGCGTGGAAAAAGATGCCTGCGTTGCGCGAAGCGCCGTTATGGTAACGCGAAGATAATCACCGTCGACGAACCGGGGGCCGCGCGCCAGAAGCTGTTGGCCGCGCCGGACATGGCGACCAGATATTGCTTCTGGCCGACCATATAGGTGGCGATGCCCCCGGTGATCGGGCCGCCTACATTGAAGTGGAACAGCTGCTTGCCGTCCTTGGCGCCGAACGCCACGACGTCGCCGTCCAACTGGCCGCCGAAGACCAGGCCGGACGAGGTCGTCGTCACCGCCGCCAGCATCGGCCGCGTCGCCGAATACTGCCAGGCAATCTTGCCGCTGGTGGCATCGATCGCCGTCAGCCAGCCGCGCGACTTGTCGGTCGGATCCTTGGTGATGGCGCAGAAATCCGCAGCATCGACATACAGCATGTTGGTCAAGGGATTGAATGCCGGTCCATTCCACTGCACGCCGCCGATCGCGCCTGGGCAGACGCGGTCGCCGCCCGCCGTGGTGTCGATGGCGATCCAGGGTTTGTCCGTGTTCTGCCGTGTAGTGACGGGCACGACATAGAGATGCTCATGCGTGTCACGGTCCAGCACATGGACCGTGCCCTCTTTGCCGGCCGCAACCACCAGATTGCGCATCTTGCCGTTCACCTTGGCGCTGAACAGCGGGATCGTTTCCGTCAGGTCATAGTCGTGCGTGTCGTGCGGTGTGACCTGATAGTACCAGATCAGCTTGCCGGTCCGCACATCGAGGACCACCATCGAGCAGGTATAAAGATTGTCGCCCTTGCGCGCGTCGCCGTCGAAATCCGGCGTCGGATTGGAGACCGGCACGAACAGCTGTCCTTTGGCGACATCCAGCCCCAGCGAACCCCAGACCGCTCCACCGCCGTGCGCGCGCGCTTCGTGGCTGGGCCATGTATCGGCGCCGGGTTCGCCGTCGTCGGGTATCGTGTTGAAACGCCAGACCGGCTCACCGGTCGACAACTTGAATGCGCCGATCCAGCCTTTGACGTCGAGTTCGCTGCCCGCCGGGGCGATCAGCACCAGGTCGTCATAAATAACCGGGGCCTGGTTGAAGCCGCCGCCGCCGTTCTGCGGATCGCCTGAGACATCGCGGACCCACAATTCCTTGCCGGTTGCCGCGTCTAGGGCAATGAGGAACCCATCATGCGTGCCGTAGACCAGCTTGCCGTCTTTCAGCGCCGCGCCCCGGTTCATTTTCAGACCGAAACTGACCGGAACGCGCGACTTGCGATCGTACCGCCAGTTCACCTTGCAGGTCGCCGCGTCGATCGAGACCGTCGCATCGCGGCTGGTGATGAACATCTGCCCTTTATAGATCAAAGGGTTGTTCGGGAATGGGTTCAGATCGCCGACCTGATACATGCAGACCGGCTTCAAATTGCCGACATTGGCGGGTGTGATCTGCCCGACATCGACGAAACGCTGGCCCTGGTAGTCGTGATTGGCGAACAGCCAATCCGTGGTCTTCGGGGTCACGCTGCTCAGTTCGTCCTGGGTCGGGCCGGCGCCGATGATATCCCCGATGGCACGGATGGTTGTGGTCGTGCTGACCGGGCCAGCCGGAGCCTGGGCTTTGCCGCCGGCCATTTGGACGACCTTGACCTTTGTCAGTGCAGCCGGGTTGGCGGACAGGTCGCCCGCGCCCGTCTCGCTGCCGTTACGCGACAGGATGAAGGCCGTCAGGTCGAGATACTGCCCGGTGTTCAGCGAATTGGGGGCGCCATAGGGCATCGTCCGCACCCGGTCGAACAGATCCTTGCCGGTCTGTGTCGCCCATTTACCGGAGAAGACCGGGCCGGTGAGAGCGGTGGCGGTTTTTCCTTCGAGCTTGGCGCCATGGCAGTTCGCGCATTTGCCGTCGTAAAGCTCGGCGCCGCGGCGCACTTGGGCGATCGTCATCGGGGCGGAGACATCGACAACCGGATCGCTTGCCGCCGGCTGTTCCAGTGCAAAGGCCGGTGCGGATAGGCTTAGAGCGACGGCAAGCAGCGCCACGCGGTTTTTCACCTGCATTAAATCCTCCCTTAGGTCGGGCCTTTGAGCCCGATTGGTCCCCTTTTGGGGGCAGTATCGTATCGGCGGCGTTACCGCGCGCGAACTTGCAATTGTATCGGACCTTCGGACCGGCCGTGAACGAACTGATCGACATAAGGGTTGCCCGAATTGTCGACTTCGGACGCCGATCCTTCCCAGATCAGCTTCCCTTGATACAGCATGGCGATGCGCGTTGCGATCTTGCGCGCGCTGGCCATGTCATGAGTGATCGAAACGGCGGTCGCGCCCAATGTGTGGACACTCGATACGATCAGGTCGTTGATCGTGTCGGCCATGATGGGGTCAAGCCCAGTCGTCGGCTCGTCGAACAGCAGGATACCCGGGTCCGGCGCGATCGCGCGGGCAAGGCCGACACGCTTTTGCATGCCGCCCGACAGCTCCGACGGCGCAAGATCGGCGATATCGGGCGAGAGGCCGACCGACTGCAGTTTCTCGATCGCGATCTGCCGAGACCGGGCGCGCGTCACGCGGCGGCGGCCGATGCCTTCGTTCAGCGCGAAGGCGACATTTTCCCAGACCGTGAGGCTGTCGAACAGCGCGCCGCCTTGAAAAAGCATCCCCATATTGCGCCGCATCTTTTCGCGAGCGCTCTTGTCGCCGCCGATCATGTCCTGCCCATCGACGGTGATCGAACCGGAGTCCGGCCTGACCAGACCGAGCAGGCATTTGAGGAAGACCGACTTGCCGGAGCCCGATCCCCCGATGATGACCAGAGATTCACCTTGGGCGACATCGACGTCGAAGCCATCGAGCACGACCTTGCGGCCGAAGGATTTCTTGAGGCCCCTGACCGAAATCTTGGTGGCGGGCGCGGCGGTTGATTTGCGTGGGCTCATCGCGTCAGGAACAGCTCGGTCATGAAGTAGTCGGAGAATAGAATCAGCACGGACGCATAGACCACCGCGTTCGTGGTTGCCGCGCCGACACCCTGCGCGCCGCCCTTCGAATTATAGCCGTTGAAACAGCCCAGGATCGCGATGATCAGGCCGAAGACCGCTGCCTTGATCAGGCCGGACACGATGTCGAACGGGTGCAGATTGTTGATCGTGTTGTTCAGATAGGCGTGTTCGTTCAGGTCAAGAATGAACGAGCTGACGATGAAGCCGCCCATCACGCCGATCACGTCGGCGACCAGCACCAGAAGCGGCATCATCAAAATGCCGGCGAGCACCCGCGGCACGACCAGATATTTGACGGGACTGGTCGCCAGGGTTTCCAGCGCATCGATCTGCTCGGTGACCCGCATGGTGCCAAGTTCGGCGGCAATCGCGGCGCCGGCGCGGCCCGCAACCATCAGGCTGGCCAGGACCGGCCCCAGTTCTCGCGTGACCGACACGACCACCAGCATCGGGATCGCTGTCGGCGCCGTCAGTGACGAAAACCCGATCGAGGCCTGCAACGCCAGAACCGCGCCGGTAAAAAACGCCGTCAGTCCAACCACCGGCAGCGAGTTATAGCCGATGATCAGGAACTGCTGGAATATGTTGCGGAAATAGATGGGCGGCCTGACGCAGTGGGACAGCGCACTGGCGACGAAAAGCGTCAAACGCCCCGCGATAGAGAACAGGCCAAGGACCCGTTCGCCGATTACCGAAAGAAAATCGATCATTGTGCGGCTATGTCTACAGAGCTTGCCTGGGATTTCACAGGGGGTGACATGGACGATCGCCGGACCGGTCGGCTGAACTCAAAACGGCAGTGGCGATCTTATCCTGTGCCGGGCGGCACGGTGGGATGGAAAATCAATGGTCCTCGTATGCCCCGATGGCAAGGTCGCCGAACCGGGTGAACTGTCCCTCGAAGTGCAGTTTGACGGTGCCCACGGGACCGTGGCGCTGCTTGCCGATGATGACTTCGGCGATGTTGTGGGCTTTTTCCATGTCCGCCTGCCAGGTCAGGTGTTCCGGCGTGCCTTCGGTCGGCTGCTTGCGCTCAATGTAATATTCCTCGCGGAACACGAACATGACGACGTCCGAATCCTGTTCGATGGTGCCGGATTCACGCAGGTCGGACAGCTGCGGGCGTTTGTCGTCGCGCTGTTCGACGGCGCGACTCAGCTGCGACAGCGCCAAGACAGGTACGGCCAGCTCCTTCGCCAGGGCCTTAAGGCCACGCGTGATTTCGGAAATTTCCAGCACGCGATTTTCGCTGGCGCGACCGCCCGACCCGCGTAGCAGCTGAAGATAGTCGATGACGATCAGGCCAAGACCGAATTGCCGCTTCAGGCGGCGTGCGCGCGTGCGGACCTGGGCGATCGAAAGCGCCGGGGTGTCGTCGATATAGAACGGGATGCTGGCCAGCCGCTGGCTCGCTTCGACGAACCGCCGAAATTCGACGTCGCGAACTTCGCCCTTGCGGATTTTCTCGGACGGAACCTCCGAGACCTCGGCCAATATACGGGTGGCCAGCTGCTCGGCGGACATTTCCAGCGAGAAGAAGGCAACTGCTGCACCTTCCTTGCCGTGGCTATCGGTATAGGCCTGCGCGGCGTTGAACGCGATATTGGTTGCCAGCGCGGTCTTTCCCATCGACGGGCGACCGGCGAGGATCAGAAGGTCGGATGGCTGCAGCCCGCCGAGTTTACGGTTGAGGTCGCGCAGGCCGGTGGTAACGCCGGAAATGTGGCTGGACCGGCGATAAGCCGCCTCCGCCATTCCGATCGCGCCGGTCAGCGAGGCAGAGAACGGCTTGAAGCCCGACCCGGTGTCGCCGACGGTCGCAAGCTCATAGAGTTTACGCTCCAGCGCCTCGATCTGCTCGGTCGGCGGCTGGTCCAGGTCGTGTTTATGCGCGTCGACGACCGTTTCCTCGCCCAGCGTGATCAACTGACGGCGTAGATGCAGTTCGAAAATGGTCCGGCCATAGTCCTCGACATTGAGGACAGTCACCACGCTGGTCGTCAGGTCCACCAGATAGGTCGCGCCGCCTAGGTGGCTCAGGTCCTCGTCCTCGCTGAAGAACGCTTTCAGCGTGACCGGCGACGGAATTTGGTTCCGCTCGATGACCTTGCCGATCACCTCGAAGATGCGGCCATGGACCGGTGCGTAGAAATGCTCGGTCTTCAAGAATTCGGACACGCGCTCGAAAGCCTTGGCATCGATCAAGAGCGCGCCCAGCAGCCCTTGTTCAGCCTCCAGGTTATGCGGCATCTGCCGCGGTTCGGCGCGCGCGCGGGCTGGCGAGGGCAGGGGCGTGATATTGGAGGCGATGTCGCGTTCGCGCATCCGAACACCCTAACAAAAACGCCCGCCGTGCGATATCGAAGTTCGCAGGGCGGGCGGTAGATTCCGTGGATGAAATTTATCCACAGGCTGTGAATAACGGGGACGGCGCCCCGTTTGGATAAGGATCAGGCGGCGTCGGTTTCTTCGGCAGGGGCCTCTTCGGCTTTTGCTTCCGGCGCGTCTTCGTCGTCGTCATCAGCCCGGCCGATCAGCGCTTCGCCGCGCAATGCCTGGGTTTTCGCCTCTTCTTCCGAGCGGGCGATGTTGACGGTGACTTTCACCGAAACTTCCGGGTGCAGCGCAATGGTGATCGGGAACAGGCCCAGCGTCTTGATCGCCTGGTTCAGAATGACATGGCTGCGCTCGACCGCGGTGCCCAGTGCCGAAACCGCGTCGGCGATGTCGCGGGCGGTCACCGAACCGTAAAGCTGGCCCGACTCGGCGGCCTGACGCACGATCACGACCGCGGCGCCGTCGATCTTGCTGCCCAGGGTGGTGGCGCCCTTGCGGCGCTCATCGTTGGTCTGGATGATCACCGATTTCTGGCGTTCGAAATAGGCCAGGTTTTCCTTGGTGGCGCGCAGCGCCTTCTTGGTCGGCAGCAGAAAATTCCGGGCGTAACCCGGCTTCACATTCACAACCTGGCCCAACTGACCGAGATTGGGCACGCGCTCCAAAAGAATCACTTCCATGACGCCCTCACTTCCTTCTCATTCCAGACCGCAACCCGCGCAGGTCGCGGAAATCCATTAACTGATCCGCCGACCCCAAACCGGCCAGCATCAACGTAAAAATCAGCAGGGCCCGCCACCCCAGAAGGGCGGGGGAGCCCAGCAAAACCACATAGACGGCGGCGATCCATGCCGGCCCGCCCATTCGTTTTCCAAGCAGCGCGTGAATCAGCGCCAGGCCCAGAAATGCAAACGACACGGTCAACGTGATCGCCGAGCTGAGGCAGATCATACCGACCGTACCCTCGCGCAGGATCGCGCCCGCCAAACCCGCCACCATCAGGATCGGACCGATCCATATCGGCAGGCTTAACCGCCCGATATCGATCGACGGCCGATTGGCCAATCCGACCTGTCCCATCAACCATCCGCCGACCACGCCCGAAAGCGCGATCACGCCCATCCACACCGCCATCGCCAGCCCCGGCGCAATCCGCGCCGCCATCTCGGCCGCCGGCAACGCCAGATCGGAACGATGGGCGATTACTTTCGCCAGCCCGCCGTCCGATACGGCGAAATAGGCGATCAGCGCCAGAACGCCCGCGACTGCAAGGCCGGTCAGCCAGAGCAAAAGCAGGCGGCCCTTATCCATCGCAGTCCCGCGACAAGCCTGCCACACCAGCAGCACCACCGGGATTGCCGCGCCACCCAGATAAGGGGCACCGGCGACAGACCCCATCGCGATCGTCACAACCACCGTGGCGGTAAGGCCAGCGGTAAAACAGGTCAACGGCCCCGCCCAGAAACCTGCTGCGAACAGCGGCAGCGGAGAGAAGCCGACCAGCAGCAGCCGAAACAGCGAACTGGTTTCCGCCGACATGACGAAGCCGGCGCTTAAGAGACCGCAGGCGATGGCGACAAGACCTTGCCGCGCATTCGCCCATTTATCGGCCCTGGGCATCGGCGGAAACCCGCCTACGCGGTCGGTTTAGTTCAAGACGTACGGCAGCAGACCCAGGAAGCGCGCGCGCTTGATCGCCTGCGCCAGCTCGCGCTGCTTCTTTGCGGACACGGCGGTGATCCGGCTGGGGACGATCTTGCCGCGCTCTGAAATGAAACGCTGCAGCAGCTTGACGTCTTTATAGTCGATCTTCGGCGCATGCGGGCTGGAGAACGGGCAGGTCTTGCGGCGGCGGAAGAACGGCCGGCGCGTCTGTTGCTGGCGCGGGGCGCCATCCATATCCATGCTCATTCGGGGGCTCCCTGTTCGGTCGTTTCGTCCTCGCGGCGCGGACGGGGGCTACGGCCCATGCCGCCGCGATCGCCACGATCACCGCGGTCGCCACGGTCACCGCGCTCGCCACGGTCACTGCCGCGGCTCTGCATCATCGCGGACGGGCCTTCTTCATGCTCGTCGACGCGAATGCTCATATAGCGCAGGACATCTTCGTTGATGCGCATGTTGCGCTCCATCTCCAGCACCGCGGCCGAAGGCGCGTCGATGTTGAGAAGGACGTAATGTCCCTTGCGGTTCTTGTTCATCCGGAAGGCGAGGGTCTTCAGACCCCAATGTTCGGTTTTCGTGATCTGGCCGCCATTGTCGACGATCATCTGCGAAAAGGTCTGGGCCAGCGTTTCCGCTTGCGCAGACGAGATATCCTGCCGTGCTATGAACACGGTTTCATAAAGCGCCATGTAAACTCCCCTCGGCTATTCAATGGCCCGGCGCTGTGTCCCGATGGATCAGCCGCCCGCGCCTAACCAGCACCTGGCGTGCGCTGGTAGAGAGTGAGCGGCGCATAAACCATATTTCCCGGCGAAGGGCAAGCCGCCCATGGCCACTGTTGAAGCCGATGTGCTTGACAGGGGGGGATCAGCCTTTATCTCTACTCGTCCGGCGCAATAACCCAGAAGAACCATGTCGCTCGCTTTCGTTTTCCCTGGGCAAGGCAGCCAATCGGTCGGCATGGGCCGCGAACTGGCCGACGCCTTTCCCATCGCCCGTCAGACCTTTGAAGAAGTCGACGACGCGCTGTCGCAGCGCCTGTCGAAACTCATGTTCGAAGGACCGGCTGAAGATTTGAATCTGACCGAGAATACCCAGCCCGCCTTGATGGCGGTCAGCCTGGCGGTCTATCGCGTCCTGCTCGATCTTGGCATGAAACCGCTGGCGCAGGTGGCGCAACTCGTCGCCGGCCATTCCCTGGGCGAATATTCGGCGTTGGCTGCGGTTGGTGCGTTCGGAGCGGCCGATACGGCACGGCTGCTGAAACGGCGCGGGCAAGCGATGCAGCGGGCGGTTCCGGTCGGCACCGGGGCGATGGCCGCCATCCTCGGCGCGGATCTGGAGTCGGTAATCGCCATCGCCGAGGCCGCGCAGGTCGATCCGGAGGGCCTTGAAGAAGTTTGTCAGACCGCCAACGACAACGCGCCGGGCCAAGTGGTGGTGTCCGGCCATTCGGCGGCAGTCGACCGCGCCATTGTGCTTGCGGCGGAGCGCGGTTTCCGCAAGGCGATCAAACTGCAGGTCAGCGCCCCGTTCCATTGTCGTTTGATGCAGCCGGCAGCCGATGAAATGGCCGAGGCGCTTGCCGCCATAACGATCGCCCCGCCGGAGCTGCCGGTCGTTTCAAACATCACCGCTGCGCCGACCACGACCCCCGCCGAGATACGGCGCCTGCTGGTCGAGCAGGTGACCGGCATGGTGCGATGGCGCGAAAGCGTGCTGGCGATGAAAGCCGCGGGCGTCGACCGGATCGTCGAGTTGGGTGCCGGCAAAGTGCTGACCGGAACGATCAAACGAATCGATTCGGAGATCGCGGGCTCGTCGGTGGGAACGCCAGCCGACATTGAAACCTTCTTGAAGACGGTATGACCATGTTCGACCTGACAGGCCGTACGGCCTTCGTTACCGGCGCGTCCGGCGGGATCGGGGCCGCGATCGCACGCGCCCTGGCGGCCCAGGGCGCGTCTGTTGCGCTGGGCGGCACACGCGTCGATCCGTTAGAGGCGCTGGCGGCG
The DNA here is from genome assembly GCA_965276835.1 of Alphaproteobacteria bacterium. Taxonomy (GTDB): domain Bacteria; phylum Pseudomonadota; class Alphaproteobacteria; order BOG-932; family Roseiterribacteraceae; genus BOG-932. The sequence goes on along the minus strand of OZ255631.1, from coordinate 1,929,069 downwards.
GAGATGGCGGGCAACGGCCATGTGATCGTCGCGGATATTGGCGATCGCACGGCGGCGGACGACGCGTTCGGCAAGGCCGAGACCGCATTGGGCGGAAAAATCGATATTCTGGTCAACAATGCCGGGATCACCCGTGACCAGTTGGCCATGCGGATGAAGGACGAGGACTGGGACCGGGTGCTGGAGGTTAACCTGACCGCGGGCTTCCGGCTGTCGCGCGCGGCGCTGCGCGGGATGATGAAACGGCGCTGGGGACGGATTATCGGGATCACGTCGGTGGTGGGCGCAACCGGAAATCCCGGGCAGGCGAATTATGCGGCGTCCAAGGCGGGCATGATCGGCATGACCAAGGCGTTGGCGGCCGAGGTCGCGTCGCGCGGCATCACGGTCAATTGTGTTGCGCCGGGATTCATCGATACAGCCATGACCGCCGTGTTGACGGAGGAGCAGAACCAGCGTATCGCGGGCAACGTTCCAGCCGGCCGGCTGGGCGTTTCAGCCGAAATCGCCGCTGCCGTGGTCTATTTTGCAAGCGAGGAAGCGGCGTACACGACCGGTGCGACGTTGCATGTAAATGGCGGTCTCGCGATGATCTAGCGGTTCGTCCACGCATCCCTGAATTCGGGGTCTGCGTGCTGGCGAGTTGCTGACGAACGTGATAGCTGGAGCGCCTGAGAATCATTTTGACGGTGTGACGATTCCCGGTGCCGGGGCGTCATGAATAGTAGACAGGAGAGTTTTAGGAATGAGCGATAACATTGCCGAGCGCGTGAAGAAGATCGTCGTCGAGCATCTGGGCGTCGACGAGGCGAAAGTGTCCGAGAGCGCCAGCTTCATTGACGACCTGGGCGCGGACAGCCTCGACACCGTCGAGCTGGTCATGGCGTTCGAAGAAGAATTCGGCGTCGAGATTCCGGACGATGCCGCCGAAAAGATTCTGACCGTGAAAGACGCGATCACCTATCTTACGGACCACAGCGCCTAAGTTCGAGCGTTTGCGCTTCGCTTAAGGTGGAATGAGCATGAGACGTGTCGTCGTTACCGGTCTTGGCATCGTCAGCCCTTTGGGCGTCGGTGTCGAAAATGTCTGGCGTCAGATTTTGGCGGGCCGATCCGGCATCGCCGGGATACAGTCCTTCGACGTCAGCGACCTGCCGGCGAAGATCGCCGGCCAGGTACCACAGGGCGACACGGCCTCTGGCCTGTTCAATCCCGACGATTATGTTCCTCCCAAGGAACAGAAGAAGATGGATGCGTTCATCACCTACGCAATCGCCGCCGCCCATGAGGCGGTGGCCGATAGCGGTTGGGTGCCTCCAACCGACGAGGAGCGTGAGCGCACCGGGGTGATGGTCGGATCGGGCATCGGCGGTCTGAACAGTATCTACGACACGTCCGTTACGCTGCATGAACGCGGCCCGCGCCGAGTTTCGCCGTTCTTTATCCCGGCCGCCCTGATCAATGAGGCGTCGGGCCATATTTCCATTAATTACGGCTTTCGCGGACCGAACCACGCGGTTGTGACCGCATGTTCGACCGGGGCGCACGCCATCGGCGACGCCTCGCGGCTGATCATGCTGGACGATGCCGACGTGATGGTCGCGGGCGGCGCAGAGGCCGCGATCGGGCGGCTGGGCATGGCCGGCTTCGCGGCCTGCCGTGCACTGTCGACCAATTTCAACGATGCGCCCGAAACCGCGTCACGCCCGTTCGATCAGGGGCGTGACGGCTTTGTGATGGGCGAAGGCGCCGGCATTGTCGTGCTTGAAGAGCTCGAACACGCCAAGGCGCGCGGCGCCAAGATTTATGGCGAGATCATCGGGTACGGTCTTTCGGGCGACGCTTATCACATGACGGCCCCCTCGGAGACGGGCGACGGTGCGTTTCGCGCGATGCGGGCCGCACTGAAGCGGGCGAACCTGTCTCCCGCCGATATCGACTATATCAACGCGCACGGCACCTCGACGCCGCTGGGCGACGAGATCGAGGTTGCGGCGGTAAAGCGCCTGTTCGGCTCGGCTGCCGAAAGGGTATCGATGTCATCGACCAAGTCGGCGATCGGGCACCTGCTCGGCGCGGCCGGCGCGGTCGAGGCGATCTTCTCGATCCTGGCGATGCGCGACAATGTTGCCCCGCCGACACTGAACCTGAACAACCCGTCGGAAAGCTGCCTGGGTATAGATCTGGTGCCGCTAAAGGCACGGGAACGGCCGATCAAGGCTGCCTTGTCGAATTCCTTTGGGTTCGGCGGCACGAATGCGTCGCTGATTTTCAGCGAATTCCACTGACGTCCGATCGTCTCAGATGAGGCGGCTTCGCGCGGTTCTTATTCTTCTTCTGATTTTCGCAATCCTGATCGGCGGCATTGGAGTCGGCGCGCGTCACTATGCGTCGAGCGCGCTGTGGGGGCCTGGGCCCGCGCAAATGCCGACCACGGTCGTGATCGCCAAAGGCAGCCGCACCGGGACAATCGGACGGCAACTGCAGACGGCCGGGGTCGTCGACCATTGGTGGCTCTTCGAGCTTGCCGCTCTGGCGCTCGATACCGGCGGCCCGCTTCATGCCGGCGAATATGCGTTCGGTCCGCGCCAGACCCTCCACGACGTGCTGCGCCAGATCCGCGAAGGCAGGACCGTCGTTCATCGGCTGACCGCGCCGGAAGGACTCAGCGTCGCGGAAATTTTCGCCATTGTGGCGGCCGATCCTGCGCTGTCCGGCGCTATGCCGCCTGTGCCGGCGGAAGGCAGTCTGATGCCCGATACCTATAATTTCTCATTGGGCGATTCGCGCGCCGATATGGTTGCGCGGATGCACCGCGCGATGGATAGATTGTTGGCCGATCTGTGGGCGAAACGGACTCCTCGGGCGGAGATTACCTCGCCGGAAGCGGCGTTGACGTTGGCATCGATCGTTGAAAAGGAAAGCGGATTGCCCGACGAGCGCCCGAAAGTGGCCGCGGTGTTTCTCAACCGGCTCGACAAGGGGATGAAGCTCCAGGCCGACCCGACCGTGATCTATGCCCTGACCGGCGGAAAAGCACCGCTCGGCCGGCCGTTGGATCATGCCGATCTGTCGATCGACTCGCCTTACAACTCCTATCGCTACGAAGGGTTGCCGCCGACGCCGATCGCCTGCCCCGGCCGCGCCTCGCTGAATGCCGTATTGCACCCCGATTCGACCGACGCCCTCTATTTCGTTGCCGACGGCACCGGACATCACGCGTTCGCCGAATCGCTGGACGACCATAACCGCAACGTTGCGAAACTGCGCCGGCTGGAGCAGGCCGCGCCTCAGGCGAACACGAAATGATTACTGAACCGGCTCTCGGCCGCCGTGGGTTGGCGCTTGTGCTGTCGTCGCCTTCGGGCGCCGGCAAGACCAGTATCGCGCGGGGTCTTCTGGATGCGGAGCCGGAACTGGAAATGTCGGTTTCGGTGACGACCCGCCCCAAGCGGCCGGGTGAGGTCGACGGCAAGGATTATCATTTCATCGACAGCGCCACTTTCGCCAAGCTGGTCGAAGACGGCGAGTTGCTTGAGCACGCGACGGTGTTCGGAAACTCATACGGCACACCGCTTGAGCCGGTCGAGCAGGCTCTGGCGTCTGGGCACGACGTTCTCTTCGATATCGACTGGCAGGGGACGCAAGAACTCGCCGACAAGATGCGAGAGGATCTGGTGACGGTCTTCATCCTGCCGCCGTCGCGCGCAGAACTGACCCGTCGGCTGACGCAACGCGCCGCGGACCCACCTGAAGTCATCGCCGGCCGCATGGCAAAGGCGGCGGCGGAGATGAGCCATTATCGCGAATATGACTACGTCATTGTCAATCGCGACCTAGGTAAGAGCGTCGAGCGGGTCCGAACGATCTTGGCGACCGAGCGCCAGCGCCGCGACCGAATTACCGGCTTGGTCGATTTCGTCCGCAGTTTGCAGGACGAAGCATAAAGCCTTACTCCGCGACAGCTTCCAGGATTGCCGCCAGCGAATCGGGATCTTCCAAACCGGTCGTGTCGCTGCCGATCCGCCCGTCCTGAACCGCCTCTCGCAGCAGCCGGCGCATGATCTTGCCGGCGCGGGTTTTGGGAATGGCGCGGGTGACGTAAACACGGTGCAGCCGGGCGATCCCGCCGATCGCCGCGTCCACCGCGGCGGTCACTTTCGCGACAACCTGCGCGCGATCGGCCCCCGCGATCAGGGACACGAACGCGACAGGCACGGTGCCTTTGACCGGGTCGTCCACGCCGATGACCGCGGCCTCGGCGACGCCGGCCTGCGCCGCGACCGTCGATTCGATCTCCATCGTGCTGATCCGATGGGCGGCGACATTGATCACGTCGTCCGTGCGGCCAACCACCCAAAGATGACCGTCCGCATCGACGATTGCGCGGTCGGATGTCTGGTATCGCCCCGGGAAACGCCCAAAATAGCCGGTCGTATAGCGCGCGTGGTCGTCCCAGATGGTTCGCGCCAGGGTCGGGAACGGCACCGTCAGCACCAGATTGCCGGCCGTGCCGGGCGGGACCGTGACGCCTTGGTCATCGACGATGCCATAGCGATGGCCCGGCACGGTGCCCCCGCAGGAGCCGGCTTTGGTGTCGTCCACGCCGGCAATGGCATAGGTCCAGGTCGATCCGGTTTCGCTTTGCCCGTAGGCGTTGATCACCGGCACGTCTTTCCCGATATGCTTCGCCGCCCAGCGGAAGGTTTCGCCGTCCAGTGGCTCGCCTTGCAGGCTTGTCAGTTTCAGCGCGGGCAGGGGGTGAGACGCCGCCAATGCGTCGCCCGCGCTGCGCAGCATCCGCATCAGCGTCGGGGCGGCCAGCAGTTTGGTCACGCTGTGCCGCTCCATGATGTCGTAAAAGCGGGCATAGCTGGGCGTGTCGAGTGCGCCCTCGTAGCACAACATGGTCATTCCGTGCGCCAGCCCGCCAACCACGGCATGGATCGGGAATGTTAGCCAGCCGACATCGGCGGCACACCAATAAACGTCGCTCGGCTCGGGATTGATCTGCCATTGGACGTTCGCCCATGTGCCGAGCAGAAAGCCGGCGACGCTGTGGACCAATCCCTTGGGTCTGGCTTCGGTGCCGCTGGTGAAAATCAGGAAGGACGGCTCGTTAGCCTCCAGCGGCAGGCAAGGGCAGTTGGACGATTGATCCGCAGTCAGCGCATCATAGCCAATCTCACCGTGCCCAAGGGCGGGGTGCGCGCCGGTACGGTCGACCACGACGACATGCCGAACGTCCGGCGCATCGGCGCGGGCGCGGCGCAGATTGTCCAGCAGCGGAACCACCCGTCCGCGCCGATAACTGCCGTCGGCGGTGACGACCAGCTTGGCGTGGGCGGTGTTGAGGCGCAGCGCCACGGCGTCTGAAGAAAATCCGGCAAACAGCACCGTATAAACGGCGCCAATGCGATTGCAGGCGTGAATGGCGACGAAGGCTTCGGGCAGGTTCGGCAGATAGATCGCCACGACATCGCCCTTGCCGATGCCCAGCGCCTTGAACCCGTTTGCCAGTCTGGCGACCGCGTCGCGCAGTTGGTTGTAGGTCAGCTGGCGAACATTGCCGTCCTCCCCCTCCCAGATGACCGCGAGGCGGTTCGCGGTGGCGGGGTTCTCGGCATGGCGGTCGACGCAATTGTCGGCGACATTGATCGTGCCGCCCGGGAAGTAGCGAAGGTCGCCGAAACCACCGTCGCGCACACGATCCCATTGCCGAGACCAGCGGAATCGTTCGGCGATCCAGGCCCAATAAAGATCGGGATCCTCGTGGTCAGCCGCTCGCGCTTCTGCAAGCAGCGCGGCCTGCCTTGCCGATTTCCGTTCAGCGCGAAGCGAGATCAATGGCTCGCGCATCAATGCAGCGAGCAGGTCGTCCGATACTGTCAACTTCCCCGGGTCTTTCTTAGTGGGCCAGGTCCTCTTAGCGGGACAGGTTTTCCCATACCACGGCAAGGCGCCGAAAGGCATCGATATCAAGCTCTTCGGCCCGTGCGGTGGGATCGATTCCGGCGGATTCAAGCCATGGCACCGGGTCTGGCACGAAACTGCGAAGTCCGGCGCGCAACATTTTGCGGCGCTGCGCGAAACATGCCGCGACCACTTGCTCCATCGCGGCGAAACTGGGTTCGTCCGGTCCCATCTTGCGGGGCGTCAACTGGACGATCGAGGACACAACCTTCGGCGGCGGCGTAAACGCGGCGGCGGGTAGGTCGAAGACCAGCGAGGGTTCGGTCAGCCACTGCGTCATGATGGACAGACGGCCATAAGCACCGGTGCGGGGAGCGGCAACGAGCCGAAGGGCGACCTCGCGCTGGAACATCAAGGTCATGCTGGTGAATGCCGAGGCCTGTTTCAGCCAGCCGATCAGCAAGGGCGTTGCCACGTTGTAAGGCAGGTTGGCGATGATGGTGCGCGGGGCAGGGCACAGGGTGGTGGGATCGATCGCCAGTGCATCGCCATGGATCAGGGTCAGCCTGCCCTCGGACGCCTCGACCACGCTTTGCAACGCCGCCACACAGCGCGGATCACGCTCGATCGCAATGACCTTTCCGGCGTTGCTGTTCAGCAATGCCCGGGTCAATCCACCCGGTCCCGGGCCGATTTCGATGGCCGTCGCACCGGTCAGATCGCCGGCGGCGCGGACAATCTTCGCCGTCAGGTTGAGATCCAGGAGGAAATGTTGCCCCAGCCTTTTATCGGCCCCGAGATTCCAGGCCTTTATGACCTCACGGAGTGGCGGCAGGCCGTCGATATGTTCAGCCACCTTTTGCCAGCCAGGCGGCGAGATTAAGCGCGGCGATCAGGCTTTCCGGACTGGCAGTCCCCGTTCCCGCGATGTCCAGCGCGGTGCCGTGGTCGGGCGATGTCCGGATGAAGTCGAGCCCCAGGGTCACGTTGACGCCGTGGTCGTAGTCGATGGTTTTCAACGGGATCAGCGCCTGGTCGTGATAGTGGCAGATCGCGACGTCGTATCCGGCGCGCGCCTTCGGATGGAACATCGCGTCCGGCGACAGCGGGCCCGAAACCTGCCAGCCTTCCGCCCGCAGGATTTCGATAGCCGGGATCACGATGTCGATTTCCTCGCGACCGATGGTTCCAGCCTCACCGGCATGCGGGTTGACGCCGGCAACGGCGAGGCGTGGCTGGGCGATGCCGAAGCGCGATCGTAATTCTTGCGCCGCGATCCTGGCCTTAACGACGATGGCTTCGACGGTCAGCGTGGCCAGCGCGCTTTTCAGGGATTCGTGAACCGTCACCGGCACAACCCGCAGTCCCGGGACAGCCAGCATCATGACCGGCGGCGTCTTGCTGTGGGCCAGGGCCGCCAGGAACTCGGTATGACCGGGATAAGAAAACCCGGCAGCATAAAGCGTGCTTTTCTGGATTGGATTGGTGACGAGCGCAGCCGCTTCGCCGGCCTTTACCAGCCCATGACCGCGGGTGATGCTTTCGATCACCGCCGCGGCATTCGCCGTATCGAGCTGTCCGGGCTCGCTTTCGACAGCCGCCTCCAGCGGCAATACCGGCAGTGCTTCGGCGAAACGTGCCTCACGCGGGGAGGTAATTGCCTGGATAGGGATATCGACACCGATCCGTGCCGCCAGCGCCCGCAGCCGCTCCGGCCGGTCGACGATGAAAAACGGGGCGACAGCTTGCGCCCGCTGCGCGCCCCACGCCTTTAGCGCGATTTCCCCGCCGATACCGGCAGGCTCGCCCATCGTCAGGCACAGCAGTGGTGTGTCGGTCATGTTATCCGGCGAAAACGACCCGTATCAGACTCTGACGTCGACAAAGCCAGACGACCGAAGGTCGCTCAAATATCGCTGCTGCTGCATATCCAGGCGTTCGAGATAAAGCTGGTTGCCGACCTGCTCCCTGGTGGGCGGCTGACGCTTGGGCGCATCCTTCCGTGCGCACACCATGAACAGCATCATGCCGTCATTTGTCGGTATCGGCTGGCTCATCTGATTGACCTGCAGGGGACCGACGACGGCCGCGATGCCACGCGGCAACGAGGCAACCTTGACCATCTGACCGGGCGGTCCAAGGTCTCCGCCCAAGCCGTCGCGCTTGCCTTTGGCGTCAACCGCGGCGCAGTTCGGCAGCGATTCCCCAACCTTCGTGGCATCGGCGATCAGTTGCGGCAGGTCTTCTTTCTTGGGCGCGTGGGTGAACGGGATCAGCACGTTCTTCAGATGGACTTCCGCTTCGTTCGGGTCGCCTTGCAGGGAGTCGCCCTTCGCACGCAGGAACAGGATGTGATAGCCGGCCTGGGTCCGCACCGGATCGCTGATGGTGCCCGGGGCCATGGTTTTCAGCTTCTGGTCCAATTCGTCCGGCAGCTCGCCGTCCTGCACCGCGCCAAGATCGCCACCCTGGGCCGCGCCGGCGGCCTGACTGAACTGCTGCGCCAGTTTCGCGAAATTGGAGCCTTGGTGAATCTGGTCCTCCAGATTTTCCGCGAACGCCTTGACCCGCGCATCGTCGCTCGGGGCATCGACCGGCAGGAATATCTCGGCAACCAGATATTGTTTCTTGCCGACGCTCGATATCAGTTTCGAATAGGCGGAATCGATCTCCGCATCCGTCACTTCCACGCGCTTGCGAATCTCTTTCTGGATGACCTTCCGCCAGGACACCTGCGCCAAGGTCTGTTTTTCGAGTGCGGAGAAAGGGATGTTCTGCTTGGCAAGCAGGGCCTTCAGTTGATCGAGCGTCTGGTGGTTTTGCTCCGCCGTCGCCTTGAGTTCGTTTACGACCTCTTCATGATCGACATTCAGCTTCAGCCGCCTGGCTTCCTGGATACGCAGCTGGTCGTCGATCAGCGAGCGCAGGACCTGCGCCTGGACCTTTTCCTTGACTTCGGGATTGTCCGGATAGTTACCGGCCAACATCGCCAACTTGACCCGGGCGTTGAGGTCGCCTTCGGAAATCGCTTCGTCGTTAACGACGGCGACGATGGACTCTTCCGGCTCCGCCGCGTGGGTGCGCGCCGACGGCAAGGCCAGGGCGAAGGAGGCTAAGACTGCGCAAATCGCAGTACGGAACAGCATCGGGCGAAGGTCGGTCATGTCACTCTGTTCTAAAAATGCGCGTGAACGCGCGTCAGCCATCTTCCAGGTACAGCAATGCGCCGACGCCGCCAAGAAGACTAAGGCCTGCGGGCGTCCAGGCGGCGAGCGCCACGGGGATCGTTTCCGATTCCCCCAGCGCCCGAACCACATTACCGAGGAAAAATAGCGCAAATGCGGCAATGATGCCCGTCGCAATCACATAAAGCGTTCCACCGCGGCGGGTTTGCCGCAACCCGGCGGCTGCGGCGATCAGGACCAGCCCGCTATAGAGGAACGGATCGGCCAACAGCCCCATATATTGAAGCCGCAACCGAACAGCGGAAATGCCGGTCGCTTCCATGGTCCGGATGTAATGCAGGATGGTCCAGAACGAGTGGCTCTTCGGGGATTCAAAGATTTCTTGGATCTTGGATGGCGTCATGTCTGTCGGGATCGACATCGTCGGCACCGGGCTCGCCGGTTCGTCAGGATGGTCGGGCCGGTTGAACTTGCCGTCGTTCACCACCCAGTTATCGCCGACAAGCGACGCGTCGCTGGCATCGAGCCGCCCGGTCAGGTCATCGGCATTGTTCAGGAAATAAATAGAGACGTCTTTAAGCTTCCAGGTCGTGGAATCGACGTTCCGCGCGTGAATGATCGTATAGGAATCTGCCGCGCTCTGCCGCAGCCACAGGCCGCCGGCCGACAGGTCGATCGTGCTGGATTTGCCGCGCAGCAGCGTGTTGTCCATTTGCTCGAAGCGGGCGCTGAAGACGGAGCCGATCGGGTTGATGACCGTCACCTTGACCACGCCGATCGTCGCCGCCACCAGCACCGCCGGCAGCAGGAATTCCCAGGCCGATATCCCCACGGCGCGCAAAACAACCAGTTCGCTGCTACGGGTCAGGCGCCAGAAGGTGAACAACGCGCCGAACAGGACGGCGAACTGAAACAATTGTTGCCCGACATCCGGCAGCTGGAAGAACGACATCTTGGCGATCTGCCCGAAGGTAACCTCCGGGTGGCTGGCCGCCCGCCTGATCAATTCCAACGTATCGACAAGATAGATCACCATCAGCAGGACACCGATGAAGATCAGGAAACTGGCGAAATACTGTTTGCCCAAATATTTCAGAAGCGTCAGGGAAGCGTTCATGTCGTTTGCCAGAACACGGCCCAGGGCGGCAAAACCCGGCCGAGCCACGGACGCCAGGGCAGAAAGCCGTCATTGGCGCGGGCGAACAGCACCAGAATCATCGCGCTGGGAACGATGGCCGCCAAATAGAGCAGGGGAATGGCGCCCCAGAAATTCCGCGCCAGGTTCGCCAGGCCGATCGATGTGCCCTGAATCAGCAGCACGGCAACGGCGCTGAGAATGATGCGGCGCGATTGCCCGCGGCGATCGAAGTGGCCGCCCAGCAGCGTATAGAGCGCGACCATGGTCAGTGCGATCGAAAAGAACGGGCTGCCGATCCGGCTGTGCAGTTCGGCGCGGAAAGCATTCTCGAAGCCGATATCGTCAGGGCCGCGCGCACCTGCGAACAGTTCGGGAAGCGTGCGTTCGCTCGGTTCCTTCCATCGCGCGGTCAACGCTTCCTGAACCTGCTGCAGATCGACCGTGCTGCGCTCCGCCTCGGTCGTTCGCGTTCTGCCGGTCACGGGGTCGACCTCCTGGCGGCTGATCCCGTAGACGACAATCTCCGGCCCATGGTCGCCGTCGACGACGACACCGCGCTTGGCCACGGTCGTCGTCGGCCGGCCGTTCGACTGTTCCTGATAGATCATGATGCCCGACAGGTCGCCGTTGGCTTCGCGGTGATGCACATAGATCGTCATCTTGTCGCCGATGGGGTTGAAGACACCGGCATTCAGCGGTGCGCCGGCGAACTGTGTCCGCGTCACGTCCTGCAGGGTTTTCAAACGCTCGTTCGCCATCGGTGCGATGAAGGCGTTCAAAAGGAAAACCGATGCGGCGACGATACCCCCCAACGCAAGGGCCGGCGTTGCCAGACGCCATTGGCTGAGGCCGAGCGCGCGCAACACGATCAGCTCGCTCTCGATCGTCAGCTTGTTGTAGACGAAGATGATAACCACGACGCAGATGATCGGCAGGACGACCGCAACGATCGGTGGCATCGCCAGCAATACAAGATAAAGGAACAGGCCAAGGGGCGCGCCGCCATTGACCGCCATCTCAAAGAATTTCAACGACTCGATCAACCACACGACAAGGCTGACCATCACTGTCGCGATGATCGTCGAAACCGCCAGGTTACGAAACAGATAGCGAGAGACCAGGCTGGGATTCATGCGATCGGCGAATGTTGGGGTTGCCGCCAGTTTAGCGTTTAAACAGCGGCTTTGACAAATTTTCCTCTATAGCGTTCTGTCGCATACAGGCATTTTGCGGCAATTTCCGTCCCGCCGATTTTCAGCTTTAAGGGGAGAGGTAGTGTGATGGAGATCAACTTCGTCAAACCCGCGTTGCCGGGCAGCGGCACGATCGTTCTGGCGGTCTTCGAGGAACGGGGGCTTGGGCCGCTCGGCCAAACGGCGGACAAGGCCGCGGGGGGGCAACTCACGCGCGCAATCGCCTCGGCGGCCTTCGCCGGAAAAGCCGACGAAACGCTGACGATCCATGCGCCCGCATGGTTCGATCGCGTCGTGCTGGTCGGCTTCGGCAAGGCCGACAAGATCAAGCCGGCGACCATCGAAAATGCCGGCGGAACGATCTATGCGCAATTGACCGCACTGAAGGCGGTGTCGGCGACGGTGATTGTGGATGTCTTCGAAGACATGCCCGCCGGTCTCAATTTCGGCGCCGACCTTGCGCTGGGGCTGCAGCTTCGCTCCTACCGGTTCGACAAGTACCGGACCGTTGAGAAGCCGGGCCACAAACCGACGCTGACCGAGGTCTCGGTCGCGACACCGCATCCCAATGCCGCGCGCACCGGCTTCGGCCGCGCGAAAGCAGTGGCCGACGCCGTGTTCTTCACGCGCGATCTGGTCTCGGAGCCGGCGAATATCCTGTATCCGGAAAGCTTTGCCGAACGCGCGCGCGAAAAGCTGACCGCGCTGGGCGTCACGGTTGAGATTCTGGGCGAATCGAAGCTGGCGAAGCTGGGCATGGGCGCATTGCTCGGCGTGGGGCAGGGCAGTGAACGCGAAACGCAACTCGTCGTCATGAGCTATCAGGGCGCGCCCAAGGCCAAGAACAAAAAGCCGGTGGCGTTCGTCGGCAAGGGCGTCACGTTCGACACCGGCGGCATCTCGCTGAAACCCGGTCCCGGCATGGAAGACATGAAGTGGGACATGGCCGGCGCCGGCGCGGTTACCGGACTGATTGCCAGCCTGGCGGGGCGCAAAGCCAAGGTGAACGCGGTCGGTGTCGTCGCGCTCGTCGAAAACATGCCCGACGGCAAGGCGCAGCGCCCGGGCGATATCGTGAAGTCGATGTCAGGCCAGACGATCGAGGTTCTGAACACCGACGCGGAGGGGCGCCTGGCGCTGGCCGACGCGCTTTGGTACACGATCGAGCGGTTCAAGCCGCAGGCCGTCATCGACCTGGCGACCTTGACCGGGGCGGTGATTATCGCGCTGGGCAATGAATTTGCCGGCTTGTTCTCCAATGACGAAACGCTGGCGACGCAGTTGCTGGCGGCCGGGGTCGACTCCGGGGAGAAACTCTGGCGTCTGCCGCTCGACGATGCCTATGACAAGCAGATCGATACCGACGCCGCCGATATGAAGAACATCTCTGACGGCCGCGGCGCGGGCAGCACGATTGGCGCGACGTTCCTCAAGCGCTTTGTCAAGGATGCGCGCTGGGCTCATCTCGACATCGCCGGCGTTGCCTGGTCGAAGAAGGACAAGGCCACGGTGCCCAAGGGCGCGACGGCGTTCGGCGTTCGCCTGTTGGATCGCTTCGTCGCCGACAACTTCGAACGCTGAGTGGACCGGCGCGGATGACCGAAATCCGCTTCTATCACCTACAGAAGCAACGCCTGGAAGATGCGCTTCCGGGGTTGCTTGAGAAGGCGCGGGAACGTGGACACCGCATCGTCGTTCAGGCCGGCTCGGCCGAGCGGGTGAAGATGCTGGACGCACTCCTGTGGACTTACCGCCCTGAAACTTTCATGGCGCACGCCGCCGGCCCGGCCTCGTCCGCGCCGGACCAGCCGATCTGGCTGACGGCGGCGGAGGAATGCCCTAACGGCGCGGATCTATTGATCCTGGTGGATGGCGCGGCCGCCGACCCCGCGCCCTATGTGTTGTGCTGCGAGATGTTCGACGGGCTGGACGATGGCGCCGTGGACGCCGCGCGGCAACGTTGGGCAGCCTACAAAGCGGCAGGACATGCGTTGACCTATTGGCAGCAGACCGAACGCGGCGGCTGGGAAAAGCGCGCCGGCTAACGGGCCAGCCGATCGTTGCTAGAGCAGATTGCGATCAAATGAACCCGTATGCGGGGTATCTTGGAAATTGAGCTTAACGCGCGCCTACAGCCGTTCGGGCGACTATGTACTCAACGGAACCGAATGATGGCGCCTGGAAGCCTGATCGAGGGCGCTGTCCGCATCCTTCACTGTGCTGATCCTGCCGGGAAAATCGCGCTCAGCCACGCCGTTGCCGCGGCTTGGCGATCCGGCACCCTACCGGTCGGTGACCGGATAATGCCGCCGGACCGGCCGGCCCGGCTTGATCGTCCTGTGTTGTTGCCGCCACGTGAGATGCCGCGGCGGCGGAAGGCCGGCGCCCAAGCAAGCCGGGTCGCATTGCTCCACGCACTTGCTCATATCGAGCTCAATGCCATTGACCTTGCGTGGGACCTGATTGCCCGTTTCCCATCGCCTGGACCCGGTTTTTACGATGATTGGGTGCGCGTCGCCGATGAAGAAACTCTGCATCATCACCTGCTTTCGGCGCGGCTCGCTGAATATGGCGGCGCCTACGGCGACCTTCCGGCTCATGACGGGCTGTGGCAGAAGGCGGAGGCGACTGCGCACGATTTGTTGGCACGCCTCGCGGTCGTGCCGATGGTGATGGAAGCAAGGGGGCTGGATGTTACCCTGCCGATGATCGAGAGCCTTTCCCGGGCAGGCGACCGCGCAAGCGCCGATGTCTTGCGCATCGTCTATCGCGACGAGATCGGCCATGTGGAAGTTGGCCGACGCTGGTTCGAACAGGTCTGCCGCCAGCGCGGCCATACGCCAATCACGGAATGGCACGATCTGGTGCGCTGCCATTATCGCGCTCCGTTGAAGCGACCGTTCAACCATGCGGCTCGTCTGGAAGCCGGCTTCGACGCCGCTTTCTACGAACCCTTGGCTGAAGAGACTTGAAGCGCAACGGCGAGAGGATCGGTGTGAAGCGGCCAGCATAGCGGCAACGCACGGGGAGCAGCGAAGGGTTTCAACCCTAATCCTTATGGTAGTCGGGATAGACCTTGCGGGACACGAGAATCCCTAGGATTTCCTCGCGGCGGTTCGACAGGAATTTCAGCCCGCCCTTCGACGCCAGCATCGACAGCAGCGACCGTGGATCCAGCTTGTTCTCGGTCAGCAGGCCCGTGGCGATATAAAGGATCAGTCTTCTCTTACGCTTGGATTGGATCGTGAAATGTGCGCCGACCGCGAAGGCGTCGGTGCCGTAGGTCTTTGTCATCCAGTTGTAAAAGACGCTGCTATGGCACGCGATATCGGGAATCTTCCCGGAATTGTCCGGCACCAGGCCACGCCCGAGATGCAGCGTCGCATTGCGATCGAGGTCGCGAATGCGAATACGCAGGGTCGGTAACAGCCATGCCAACAGCCCGAAGCCATGCCGGATCTTTTTTTGATACGCGGCGACCGCGGCTTCAAGCTCCTCGTATGGAACGCTTTCCGGCCGCTCGATTATGGTTCGCCGTGCGCGCGTGACCGGTTCCGGCAGTCCCATGTGAACGAGGCTGTCATGGACCACATATGTAATATGTCCGCCGACCGGCAGCGGAATGACCGTGCTCTGGCCGTCCGTGAGTTCCTCGACCGTCAGCATCGAACCGTTCTGATGAATGCTCTCGGGTGCCCGGTAATAGTGATGGGAGGCGAAGGGGATGACGAATTTGGGCGCAAACGGCTCATAGGTGCGGTGGAAATTATCGATGAGGATGCGCTTGACCGCATCGTCCTCGATTGGGTTTCGCCGCAGCAGCTTGCCGGCATGGTTGAAGTTGGTGGCGAACAGGTCGACCGGTCCGATGATCTTCGCCAGCCGCCGTGCCGCCAGATCCGAAATGACGCAGTCGTTGAAATTCAACAGCGACCAGCCCGGCCCCCGCATCAGCAGCATATTGTCGATGCCTGTGGTGGGGTATCGCGTCACTGATATCCCAGTATCCAGAGTCAATGCGCTGCGTTCGGGAAAGGTGACGACGGTCCTGAAGCCCAGGCGCCGCGCGGCGCCGGTCATATCGAAATTATAAGATTGGTTCGCCAGGAAGATGATGTCGGGGTTGCGTTCCGCCAACGCGCGCAGGCTCGGCGCGTGCAGGTGATCTTCGTGGAAATGGGAAACCCACAGATGTGTGGCGGTTGCGGCCGCATCCAGGGCCGCCGGATTGTCGTAACGCAGCCCCCAGCCATCCTCGAAGGCGGTCCCGGAATACCATGGATCCGTCAGGAGCCTGATATTTCCTGCCTCGATCAGCAACGAGGCGTGGTTCAGCAGGCTGATATCGACCTGGGGTGCGTTTGTCATGACTGGAGTCTAGGCAGGATTCTCTCGGAAGAAAACGGCGGAGACGGGTTTTTCCGGCGGACCGGGGCGTAACCGCCGGCCCGCCGGTCACCTTGTCTTAGTTCAACAGCAATTCGGCGATCTGCACCGCGTTCAACGCCGCGCCCTTTAAGAGTTGATCGCCAGCGACGAACAAGGCGATGGAACGGCCGCTCGGGTCGCTCATGTCCTGCCTTATCCGGCCGACCAGGATGTCGTCCTGCCCTTCGGCCTCGTTGGGCATCGGAAAGTGATTTCCGGCGGCATCGTCGACCAGGCGTACACCGGGCGCATCGGCTAGAATTCGCCGGACATCGCCCGGCGTGATCGGATGGCTGAATTCCGCGGTGATCGCAACGCTGTGCGCCCGCAGAACCGGGACACGGACGCAGGTTGCCGAGACCGGCAGATCGGGTTCGCCGAAGATTTTCCGCGTTTCGGCAATGACCTTCGACTCCTCGCCGTTATAGCCGGTTTCCGGGTCGATGGCGGTGTTGTGGCTGAACAGGTTGAATGCATAGGGGTGGGGCAGAACGGTGGGCGTATAAGACTCGCCGTTCAGAAAAGCCTGCGTCGACAGCCGTAATTCCTCCATCGCCGCCGCGCCCGCGCCCGAGGCGGCCTGGTAGGTGGCGACGATCAGGCGGCGGAGCGGGTTCACGCGGTGAATGGGCCACAGCGGCGTGATCGAGATGATCGCCGCGCAGTTCGGGTTCGCGATGATGCCCGGATGGCCTTTAAGCGCCGACGCGTTGATCTCGGGAACGACCAGCGGAATGGACGGGTCCATTCGGAACGCCGAGGAGTTGTCCACCACGACCGCGCCGCGCGACACGGCGAGCGGACCGAAGTGTTTGGAGATATCGCTGCCGGCGGAAAACAACGCCAGGTCGATATCGCGGAAATTGTCCTCGGTCAGTTCCTCGACGCGGATATCAGACCCGCGGAAGGGCAGGGCGCGGCCGGCGGAGCGGGCTGAGCCGAACAGACGCAGCGACGTCAGCGGAAAATCGCGCTGCTCAAGGCAGCGAATAAGCTCGATGCCGACGGCTCCAGTCGCGCCGATGATGGCGACACGCGGCATATGCAGAGATTGTTGTCCGATACCCATAATCCACTCCTATAGTGCCGGCGGGCGGGGCGGACATGAAAAAGCCCCGTCCGTTTCCGGCGGGGCTTTGAAGAACTTGTTTCAGACCGGTTTCAGCCAAACAACTCCAAGCAAGCCCCACCGGCGGTGGTCTTGGTCGTCGTCGTTTTTTTCGTGGCGAAAGCGGACATAAAGCTGCTGTTACCCGTCCGTTGCGCCGTTGTAAAGATGGTAGGGGGCTGCAAATGGCCGCTCCGCGAGAGACCCATTTATAGACCCTAGGGTGGACGGTTGCGGGCCCGGTCGCTATAAGGCCGCGACTCATCCACCCCCCTCCCGCTAACGCAAGAGATACGCATGTCCGTCGAACGCACTTTCTCGATCATTAAGCCCGATGCGACGCGTCGCAACCTGACCGGGGCCATCAACCAGAAGCTGGAATCGGCCGGCCTTCGCATCGTCGGGCAGAAGCGGGTCCAGTTGAGCGAGGCGCAGGCCAAGGCGTTTTACGCCGTCCACGCCGCGCGCCCGTTCTATGGCGAACTGGTGGCCTTCATGATTTCCGGCCCGGTCGTTCTTCAGGTTCTGGAGGGCGAAAACGCCGTTGCCCGCAATCGCGAGATCATGGGCGCCACCAACCCGGCCAACGCCGAGCCCGGCACCATTCGTAAGGAATTCGCGGAATCGATCGAGGCCAATTCGGTTCACGGGTCGGACAGCCTCGAGAATGCCGCCAACGAAATCGCCTTCTTCTTCGCCCAGTCCGAAATCGTCAGCTAAGACGACCGCGCTTTTAGTGTACCGGGGCGCTAAAGCGTCCCGGTCACGAAGCCGATAAACAGGACCACGATCAGAACACCGATGATGCTGCGCACCAGCAGGTGTGTGAAGCCGGACCACATCCGCTTGTGTGATTCCAGGTCGCTGAATTCTTCAGTGCCGATGGGACTGCTCATAACTATTCCTCGCAAACGATAACCAGACTTATTAGGCACGATGACCTTGTGTCATCAAGCCCGAAGCATCCTAGCCGGTCGGATTTAGAACCGGCATATCCAAAAAGCGCCCGTCATCGACGCGCACGACCTCATCGACCACCCGAATTCGTCCCTCGGCGATCAATTTAACCGCCAGCGGATAGCTGCGATGCTCCGCCGTCAGGATCCGCGCCGCCAAAGCGTCTTCGTCGTCGCCGTCATGCACCGGCACGGCGGCCTGCAGGATGATCGGGCCGGCGTCCATCTCAGGCCTGACATAATGGACCGTGCAGCCCGAGAAACGGACGCCTGCTTCCAGCGCCTGGGCGTGCGAATTTAACCCCTTGAACGACGGCAGCAGTGACGGATGGATGTTGATCAGGCGGTCATGCCAGTCTTCGGCAAAACCCGCCGTCAGCAGGCGCATGAAGCCAGCGAGGCAGACAAGCCCGACGCCCGCACCGCGCAACGCGTCGGTCAATGCCGAATCGAAGGCTTCGCGGCTTGCGAAATCCTTGTGCGGGATGATCTTCGTCGCGATGCCGGCGGCCTCCGCGCGCGCCAACCCGCCTGCATCGGCGCGGTTGGAGATCACCAGGGCGATTTCGGCGGGGAAGGACGGGTCGGCGGTGGCGTCGATCAGGGCCTGCAGATTGCTGCCGCGCCCGGAAATCAGAACGCCGAGTTTGAGCTTCACGGCGCCCATGCGGTTTCGGCGTGCGCGATGCTGACGCGATGCTCGCCCGGCTCTTTGACCACGGTGCCGATCACGCGGGCATCTGTGCCGTCCAACAATGCCAGCGCCTCGTCGACCTTGTCGGCGGACACGACCGCGATCATGCCGATTCCGCAATTGAAGGTGCGGGCGAGTTCAGATGTGGGCAACCCGCCGACGCCGGCCATCCAGCGGAATACCGGCGACAGGATCCACTCATCGGCGTCCAGAGCAACACCGAGCCCGTCCGGCAGGACGCGCGGAATATTCTCGGTCAATCCGCCGCCGGTGATGTGCGCGAAGCCTTTGGCGATCCCGGCCTTCACCAGCTTCAAAGTCGGCTGAACATAAATGACGGTTGGCGCCAGCAGCGCCTCGCCCAATGTCTTCGACGAATCGAACGGGGCGGGATCGGTCCAGGCAACGCCAGAGGTCTCGACCAGCTTGCGGACCAGGGAATAGCCGTTCGAATGCACGCCGCTCGACGGCAAGCCGATAACCGCGTCGCCCTCGACGATGGTGGTTCCGTCGATTGCCTGTCCGCGTTCGACCGCGCCGACGGCAAAGCCCGCCAGGTCGTAATCGCCGTCGGCATACATGCCCGGCATTTCCGCCGTTTCGCCGCCGATCAGCGAACAGCCGGCGATCTCGCAGCCTTTGGCAACGCCCGCGATCACACGGCGGCCGGTTTCGACGTCCAGCTTGCCGGTAGCAAAATAATCCAGGAAGAACAAAGGCTCGGCGCCCTGGACGATTAAGTCGTTGACGCTCATGGCGACCAGGTCGATGCCGATGGTGTCGTGCAGGCCGGTATCGATGGCGATCTTCAGCTTGGTGCCGACGCCGTCGGTGCTGGCGACCAGGATTGGGTCGTTGTAACCGGCAGCCTTCAGGTCGAACAGTGCACCGAAGCCGCCGAGCGAAGCCGTGGTTCCCGCACGCGCAGTAGCCTTTGCCAAGGGCGCGATCGCTTTGACCAGCGCGTTGCCCGCATCGATATCCACGCCGGCGGCTTTATAGGCTCCGATATGCTCGTTGGTTGGAGTGGTTATGGCGTCCTCGCCGTCGCTGGGATATGGTCGCGCAGCCGTGAAACGGCGCATACCGGTCGGCATAGATGAGCGAACATGGACTGCTTTGCAATATTTAGAGGCCCCCGGACCGTCGGAATCCTGATTGCCGCGGCTGCGATCCTGGCCGCGCCCGCGGTGTTGGCCGAAACCTATCTGACGATCGACAACGTGCCGGTCGACGTGACCGCCAAAAACGCGGCCGCCGCACGCGATTCGGCCATCTCGGTGGCGCAATCCAAGGCTTTCGAACAGTTGATCAAGCAGATCGTCGCCAACCCGGCCGATCAGGCGCGGCTGCATCCCAGCCAGCAACAGATCGAAAGCTTTGTGAAGGATTTCGGCGTCGACAACGAGCGCGTATCGACCGTCCGCTATATCGGGCTCTATTCGGTTCGCTTTAAGGCCAGCCTGATCAACAAGTATCTCTCCGATTCGGGCGTGACCCCCGCCAATGAGCAGGCGTTGCAGCCGGACACCGGCGCGTCCGGCGCCCCCGAGACTGCCACCGCGCGGCAGGTAACAGGGCCGGTAACGGCCTACCCGATCGCGATGGCGCTGAGCGGCATCACCGACTGGGTGCGATTGCATAGCCAGTTGGCGGCGACCCCGGGGGTCGCGCGTGTTTCGCTCGATGCGTTGACCCACGACGGCGCGGCGGTAACACTTGATTTCGCTGGCGATCCGGTCGCATTGCAGGCTGCCTTGTCGAGCAGCGGATATGTGCTGGTCCAGACCGGTCCAGCCGGCACGATGGGGCAGGGAGGCTTCCAGCTACAGCCTGCCGGAGCCGAACCGCCCAGGCCCGCACCGATGGCGCCGTCGCCGCCGCAATGAGCGTCCAAGCGGAGCATCCCGTCCGGCGGCAGGCTCTGTTCTGGGGCGGCGTCGCGCTCGCGACTATCCTGCTTATCTGGCTGCTGCGCAGCATGCTGTTGCCGTTCCTGCTCGGCATGGCGCTGGCCTACGTCGCCGACCCGCTGGCCGACAGGCTGGAGGCGCGCCGGGTGCCGCGCTGGCTGGCGACGCTGATCGTTCTCGGCGTCATCGTCGGCGGCGGTATTCTGGCGCTGGTTCTGGTTGCGCCGCTGATCGTCAATCAGATCATGCAGCTTGCCGCTCAGGCACCGCATTACATCGAAGTCCTGCGTCACCGGGTGTTGCCGCAAGTCACCAGTTTTGTCGCGCGCGTCGGCGGGCCGCATGACGCCGCCGACCTCCAGAAGCAGGCGTCCGCCTATGTCGGCAGCCTCAGTTCCTGGATCGTTGGGATTCTGGCGCAGATCTGGAGCAGCGGCCTGGTTATAGCCAACACTGTTTATGTGCTGCTGCTGACGCCGCTGGTCGCGTTCTATTTCCTGCGCGACTGGGACAAGATGGTCGCCCGGATCGACAGCTGGATGCCGCGCCGCCATGCCGGCGCGATGCGGGGGCTGGCGCATGAGATCGACGACATTCTGGCCGGCTTTATCCGCGGCCAGGCGACGGTGTGCCTGATCTTCGCCATCTATTATTCGGTCGCCCTCAGTCTCGCCGGGCTGGATTTCGGTATCATCATCGGCACGGCCGCGGGCGTCCTGACCTTCATCCCCTATCTGGGTGCGATCACCGGATTGCTTGCCAGCGTGATCGTCGCTTCATTCCAATTCGAGGATCACAGCCGCATCGCGATCGTCGCGGGGGTTTATATCCTGGGCCATCTGATCGAGGCCAATCTGGTGACGCCGATGCTGGTCGGCGGCCGGGTAAAGCTCCATCCGGTATGGATCATCTTTGCCTTGTCGGCGGGAGGCGTGTTGTTCGGGTTCACCGGCATCTTGCTCGCCGTACCGACCGCCGCGGTCGTCGGCGTTCTGGTCCGCTTTGCGCTCAGCCATTATCTGGGCAGTGATTTTTACGACAACCGGATTAAGCCGCTCCCGCTGGTCGACCCGAGCGAGCTCTGATCGTGCCGACATCCGGTTCGCCTGAGCAACTGACGCTCCCGATCGAGCATCGCGTTGCACAGGGTGTCGAGGACTTCTTCGTTAACGAGGGGAATCGCCGCGCGGTCGCCTGGATCGACCAGTGGCCGGATTGGCCGTTCACGGCGCTGGTCGTCGTCGGACCGGCCGCCAGCGGCAAGACGCATCTGGCGAATGTGTGGAAGGCGCGGGCCGGCGCCGAAACAGTCAACTTGGGTGACAGCGATATCGAGGCCGCCGTGGCGGCGGTGGAAAGCCACCCGATCTTCATCGACAATTGCGATGTGGCTGTGCGTGAAAGCGATGGGCAACGTGCGTTGCTGAGAATCTACAATCTGGCGCGCGCTGCGGGGCGCCAACTGTTGCTGACCGCGCGGAAGCCGCCGGCTGCGTGGGGCGTCACCCTCGCGGATCTTTCGTCCCGTCTCAACACCGCCATGGTTGTCGGCATAGAGCCGCCCGATGACCAGCTGCTATGGGCGATTACGCGAAAATTGTTTTCCGATCGCCAAATCGCCGTGGATGAAGCTGTTGTCGCTTATGTGCTGAGCCGCAGCGCGCGCAGCTTCACCAGCCTGAGCCATACGGTCGACGCTTTGGACAAGGCGGCTTGGGCAGCCAAACGGCCGATCACCATCGCCTTGGCGCGGGATGTTCTTTCGACACTTGGCGAACTCGATTAGTCGAGCATTCGCGGCGTAACGAAACGCACAAAAGTAACGGCTTTGGGCGTAAGATCGCTCCAGCCGCCCGCCGTGAGTTCAAAAGTCGCCAAGGCGCATGTCGGGAATTTTTCGTGCATCTGGCCGGCGCCGGACGCTTTTGTTTTTCCGGCGAGCCAAAGTGCAACTTCCTGCATGCAGGGGTTGTGACCGACGACGACGATGCTTTGCCTATCTGGGGTAATCGCGCGCAGACGTTCGATCAGATGCGCGGGCCGACATAAATAGAGCGATTGCTCGACGGTCGACTGCAGCGGTGTTGTGAAGCCGGCGGACGCGATGTTCCAGGTTTCGGTCGTTCTGGCGGCGGATGAGACCAGGGCGAGGTCGAGGCTGAGTTCGGCGAGAAATTTGCCCATGCGGGCCGCGTCGGTACGTCCACGCTCGGTGAGCGGCCGGTCGAAATCTTCTTGCCCGGGAAGTTGGACCGCTGCCTTCGCGTGGCGCAGCAAAGTGAGAAACGGCATGCCGGCACTTCCCGTATTCTAGGTGAATTTTATGCGTCAACTATAGCTCTTAGATGGCGCTGGTCGAATGATTTTGTTATGTACGGCGCGCGCCAGACCTTCGATGCGACTGACCTTGGAAATCTCTGTTCTGCGAGGATTTTATGGAGTCGACCTTGCCCGTGAAAGACATCGAAGCCGACACGGCCTCGACGATACGCGGATCGGAGCGTCTTTTGAATCGGGAACTGTCCTGGCTCGCGTTCGACCAGCGCGTTCTGGAAGAGGCACAAAATCCCCACCATCCGTTGCTCGAGCGGGTGCGCTTCCTGTCGATCATGGCGTCGAACCTCGACGAGTTCTTCATGGTCCGCGTTGCCGGCTTGAAACAGCAGGTGCTGGCAGGTGTCGTGACCCCCAGCCCGGACGGCCTTACGCCGTTGCAGCAATTGAGCGCGGTCCGCGAGCGCGTTCACGAGATGATGGTGACGGCCCGCAACACCTGGCACGGATTGCGCCAGGAGTTACGCGATAACGACATCGCCGTTATCGATGCGCCGGAACTGACCGACGTGGAGACGGAGTGGCTACGGGCGAAATTCGTCGCCGACATCTTCCCGGTATTGACGCCGTTGGCGATGGGCCCGACCCATTCGTTCCCGTTCATCCTCAATCGCGGCATCGCGCTCGCGGTGCAGATGTTCGATGCGTCGACCGGCCGCGACCTGGACGCGCTGGTGCCGATCCCGCCGCAGCTCGACCGGTTTGTTTCGCTGCCGGGGCAGGAGGCCCGTTTCATTCCGCTGGAGCAGGTCATCCTGCTGTTCCTGAAGTCGCTGTTCCCGGCTTTCGAACTCAGGGCGTCGGGCGTCTTCCGGGTGCTGCGCGACAGCGATCTTGAAATCGACGACATCGATGTCGGCGAAGATGCGCATCACCTGATGCAGAATATCGAAAGTGCGCTGAAGCGGCGGCGCCGCGGCAACGTCATCCGGCTGAACGCAAGCGACGACATGTCGCCCGACCTGCTGGAGTTCCTGACCGAGGCGCTGGGCGTGCAGGTCGAGGATGTCACGGTCCTGGAAGGGGTGATCGGCCTGGTCGATATCAAGCAATTGATCCTCGACACGCGGCCGGACCTGTTGTTCACCCCGTACACAGCGCGTTTTCCCGAACGCATCCGCGACTTCGGCGGGGACTGCTTCGCGGCGATCCAGGCCAAGGACATCGTCGTCCATCACCCGTATGAGAGCTTCGACGTCGTCGTCCAGTTCCTGCGGCAGGCAGCGCACGATCCGGACGTGGTGGCGATCAAGCAGACGCTGTACCGCACGTCGAAGGATTCGCCGATCATCCAGGCGCTGATCGAGGCGGCGGAGGCCGGCAAGTCTGTCACCGCGTCGGTCGAGCTTAAGGCCCGGTTCGATGAGGAAGCCAATCTACGCTGGGCGCGCGATCTGGAACGGGCCGGCGCGCAGGTCGTGTTCGGTTTCGTCGACCTGAAGATACATGCGAAGACGTCATTGGTCGTGCGGCGTGAGGGTGGGACGCTCAGGTCCTATGTGCATTATGGGACCGGCAATTATCACCCGATCACGGCCAAGATTTATACCGACCTGTCGTTCTTCACATGTGACCCGATACTGACCCGCGACGCGCAGCGCATGTTCAATTTCATGACCGGTTACGCGCATCCGGACGCGATGGAAAAGCTGGCGATTTCGCCGATCAACCTGCGCAAGACGATCGTCGACCTGATCGAGGACGAGATCGGGCATGCCGAGAAGGGACGCCCGGCGCATATCTGGGCCAAGGTGAACAGCCTGGTCGATCCGGAGATGATCGAGTTGCTCTATCGCGCGTCCGCTGCCGGCGTGGAAATCGATCTGATCGTCCGGGGCATCTGCTGCCTGCGGCCCGGCGTTCCGGGCCTGTCGGAACGCATTCGCGTGCGCAGCCTTGTCGGCCGTTTCCTGGAGCATGCGCGTATCCTCTGTTTTGGGGCCGGACATGCACTACCTTCAAAACATATGAAACTATTCATCTCGTCAGCGGATTGGATGCAACGTAACCTCGACCATCGAATCGAGACCTTGGTGCCGTTGGAGAATCCGACGGTGCGCCAGCAGGTGTTCGAGCAGATTATGGTGGCGAACCTGAAAGACGACACGCAAAGTTGGCAGATGCAGCCGGACGGCTCTTTCACGCGCATCAAAGCTGGGCGCAACCCGTTCTCCGCGCATAATTATTTCATGACGAATCCCAGCCTCTCGGGCCGCGGCAGCGCGACCCAGGAGTCGCGCAATCCGCCCCGTTTGCTGCTTAAGTCGGCTACATGATCGAACCGGGCCGACTGCCCCGTGCGACAAAAGCAGCAGGCGAAAAGTCCAGTGCCATGCCCACGGGGCGCGTCGGCGTTATCGACGTCGGCTCCAATTCGGTTCGTCTCGTTGTCTTCGACAGCCCGTCGCGGGCGCCGGTGCCGTTGTTCAACGAAAAAGTGTTCGCCGCGCTGGGTAAAACCGTCGGCGATACTGGCCGCCTGAACCCGGAAGGCGTCGATCAGGCATTCTCCACGTTGACGCGTTTCAGCCTTCTTTTGAAGGCGATGAAAGTTGAAAGCTGCCACATCGTTGCGACGGCCGCCGTGCGTGACGCGGCCGACGGCGAGGCTTTTCTTGAGGAAGTGAAGGCACGTGCCGCACTCGACGTCAGAATTATCAGCGGCGAGGAGGAGGGGCGGCTTTCGGCTGAGGGCGTGCTCTCCGGTATCCCCGACGCGGACGGTGTGATGGGCGACATGGGCGGCGGCTCTGTCGAGCTGGTCCGGCTGCAGAAAGGCGCGGTCGGCAAGCGCACGACGATGCCGTTCGGCCCCTTCCGCTTGATTGCGATGGGCGGTACGCGCGCCTCACAGATCGAGTTGATCGAAGCGCGCCTCGACAAATTGCCGTGGCTCTCCGATGTAAGGGGTGCCTCGGTCTATGCGGTCGGCGGCATCTGGCGCGCCTTCGCCAAGGTGCATATGGAGCATGCGGGCCATCCGCTTCACATCATCCACCATTATTCGATCGACGCGATCGTCGCCCAGGAATTCGCACAACTTCTGTCGCACCAAAGCAAGCTGTCGCTGGAGGGTGCCGGCATCTCCCGCCGCCGGGTCGAGGCGTTGCCCTATGCCGCGATGTTCATGGAAGCCCTGCTGAAGCGGACGCGTCCGCGCAAGCTGGTCTTCTCCGCGAACGGATTGCGTGAGGGCATCCTGCACGACCTGCTGCCGCCGGAGGTTCGCGCGCTCGATCCGCTGCTGGCGGCGTGCGACGACCTGGTCGGCCGCGTCGGCCGTTTCGGCGATGTGCAGCCGTTGCTGAAATGGATAACGGCTTTCGGTACGCCCTTTACCGCAAATCCGCGCCTCGCCACGGCGGTGTGCCTGCTCAGCGATATCGGCTGGCTGGAGCACCCCGATTACCGCGCCGAGCAGGCTTATTCCCGCGCATTGAAGATGCAGCTGGGCGGGATCGACCATATGGAGCGAGCCTTCATCGCACTGGCACTATATCTGCGCTATGGCGGGCGTCAGGACGATCCGTTCGTCTATGCCGCGCATGGCCTGCTGACCGAGGAAGAGGCCGGCGATGCTGTCACGCTTGGATTGGCGCTACGCCTTGCCTATGCGCTGTGCGGTGGGGCGCTGTCGCTGCTGGACGTGACCAGCCTGCAACGCGACGGCGACCGTGTCGTTCTCAGAATTTCACCGGAATTCGCCGATTTGGAGGTCGATCTGGTCGGGCGGAGGCTCGACTCTTTGGCCAAGATTCTTGGCCTTGCCTTCGAGATTGTCGTTGCCCCGCTGAAAGGCGGCATCCGGCGGTAATTAGTCGATCGGATAGAGCTTCACCCGGCCGCGCTCCAGACCCAGCGTCAGCTTGCCGTCGCGCAAGGCCGCGGCATCCGCGCCGAACATGTCGTAACGCCACCCGGTAAGGTCCTGCCCGGCGGCGATCTTTTCCAGGTCGTCGGTGGTGGACAGCAACTTAGCCGCAACGCCATTTTTTTCGGCCTTGTGCTTCAGCAGCACCTTCAGCAATTCGACTGTCGACCCCAGATTGCCGGGCGTGTCGGCGATGGGATCGGGTTTTGGCAATTCATCTTGCGGAATGGCCATCACGGTTTCGATCGCTTCGATCACCGCGATGCCCCATTTGCCGTCGGCGAATCCGCCGGGCAATCCGCGCGTGCGCGACAGTTGCGCCGCGGTGGTCGGCAGATGCGACGCCAATTCGATCAGCGCCTCGTCCTTTAAGATGCGGCCGCGCGGCAGGTCGCGCCTCTGCGCCTCGGTTTCGCGCCACGCCGCCAGGGATTTCAGCGCCGCCAGCGTGCGCGGCTTGGGATTACGCAGCTTCAATCGCCGCCAGGAATCACTCGGCTCCAGGCGATAGGTGCCGGGATCGCTCAGCACGGCCATATCGGCCTCAAGCCAGCCTTCGCGCCCGGTCTTCTCGAGCTGCTCGCGTAGCCGGGCATAGACGGTCCGCAGATGGATCACATCGTCCAGCGCATAGATCAGCTGGCGCTCGGTCAGCGGGCGGTATGACCAGTCGGTGAAACGGCTGGATTTATCGACCGAGGCCTTGGCCAACTTGTTGACCAGCGACTCATAGCTGGCGCTCTCCCCGAAGCCGCACACCATCGCGGCGACCTGGGTGTCGAAGATCGGAGTGGGAACCTTGGCCGTAGCGTGGAAGAAGATTTCCAGATCCTGCCGGCCGGCATGAAAGACCTTCAGCAGATCTGGGGCCTGCATCAGGTCATAGAGCGGCGTCAGGTCGATGCCGGGCGCCAGCGGATCGATTGCCGCGACCGAGCCGTCGGGGCCCGCGAGCTGCACGAGGCACAGTTTGGGCCAATAGGTCTGGTCGCGCAGAAACTCGGTATCGACGGCGATGAAGTCGGCGGAGGTCTGTTCGGCGCAAAAAGCAGCGAGCGCTTCGCTGTCGGTGATTAAATTCATGTTCTCATTTATAGGCATCATAGAGCGTATGAACAGGGGCGGTCCTTGACATCAAGGCCCAAACTGACCTTCTTCCCGCCGAATCCTTCTTGAGGCGACGACTATGCATCCCTATCGCACCCACACTTGCGGCGCGCTGCGCGCATCCGACGTTGGCGGGACGACGCGGATATCCGGCTGGGTGCATCGCAAGCGCGACCACGGCAACCTGCTGTTCGTCGATCTGCGTGACCATTACGGCATCACGCAATGCGTCGTCGACACAGAGAGCGCGCATTTCGCCACGCTTGAAGGTTTACGCGTCGAATCCGTCGTCACCATCACCGGCCGCGTCGTCGCCCGCAGTGCCGAGACGATCAACCCGAAGCTTGGCACGGGTGAGATCGAGGTTCGGGTCGACGATGTGACCGTTCAGTCGCGCGCCGATCAGGTGCCGTTGCAGGTCAACAGCGATACCGACGCGTCGGAAGAAATCCGCCTGCGCTATCGCTTCCTCGACCTGCGCCGCGAGCGCATTCACCGCAACATCCTGCTGCGGTCCCAGGTTATCGCGTCCTTACGTCGCCGGATGATCGATCAAGGGTTCACCGAGTTCCAGACGCCGATCCTGACGGCCTCCAGCCCCGAGGGCGCGCGCGACTTCCTGGTGCCCAGCCGCCTGCATCCAGGCACGTTCTACGCGTTGCCGCAGGCGCCGCAGCAGTTCAAGCAACTGCTGATGGTCGCCGGCTTCGACAAGTATTTCCAGATCGCGCCGTGCTTCCGCGACGAGGACAGTCGCGCCGACCGCAGCCCGGGCGAGTTCTACCAGCTCGATTTCGAGATGTCTTACGTCACCCAGGAAGACGTGTTTCAGGCGATCGAGCCGGTGCTGCACGGCGTGTTCGAGGAATTCGCCGCGTGGACCGGCGACGGACGCACGGTGTCGGCGTTGCCGTTCCCGCGCATACCGTTCGAACAGTCGATGCTGAAATACGGCAACGACAAGCCGGATTTGCGCAACCCGCTGATTATCACCGACGTGACCGACGTGTTCGCTCGCGAGGATGTGGAATTCCGCGCCTTCAAGGGCGTGATCGAAAAAGGCGGTGTGGTCCGCGCTATCCGTGTTCCCGGCGTCTCGGCCAAGCCGCGCAGCTTCTTCGACAAGCTGAACGATTGGGCACGCGAGCAGGGCGCGCCGGGCCTCGGCTATATCATCGTCGAGGGCGAAGCGGGGAAGGGCCCGATCGCCAAGTTTGTGCCGGCCGCGGCGCTGGCCGAGTTGGCGCGGGTGGCTGGGCTGGCATCCGGCGACGCCATCTTCTTCGTCTGCGACCAGAAAGGCCCAGCGGCCAAGCTGGCCGGGCTGGCGCGCACAAAGATCGGCGAAGAGCTGGAGCTGATCGACAAGAGCCGGTTCGAGTTCTGCTGGATCGTTGATTTCCCGATGTTCGAGCTGAACGAAGAAACCGGACAGGTCGATTTCAGCCACAACCCGTTCTCGATGCCCCAGGGCGGGCTCGAGGCGCTAAACACGCAGGATCCGCTGACGATCAATGCCTATCAGTACGACATCGTCTGCAACGGCGTGGAACTGTCGTCGGGCGCCATCCGGAACCATCTGCCGGAGATCATGGTCAAGGCCTTCACCATCGCCGGCTACAGCGAAGAGGTGCTGGAGGCCCGGTTCGGCGGCATGATGTCCGCCTTCCGCCTGGGCGCCCCTCCGCACGGCGGCTCCGCTCCGGGTGTCGACCGCATCGTCATGCTGCTGGCGGACGAGCCCAACATCCGCGAAGTCATCGCCTTCCCGCTGAACCAGAAAGCGGAAGATCTTTTGATGGGCGCCCCGGCGCCGGTCGATGCGGCACGGCTCCGCGAAATCCACATCAAGCCGGATCTACCGAAAGCGAAGCTGGCAAAGCCGGCGGAGTAACATCCGTACCTAACGATTTTGCTATTGAAGTGATCGCAAACGCGACGGCAATTGGATTAAACCGGTGCGTGAACTGTGTTGGGGATTGGGGGAAACGCCCACGATCCGAACGCGGAAAGTGTTGGATTCCCTACGATTTCTGCTGCTTCGACACTAAAATTTGCAAGGAAATTCACCGCACTAGACCCGCACGGTGAATTTTCTTGACTTTCTGTTCTTTTTATGTTCTTATTCGGTGGGGTCGCACCTCAAAAAAGACGAGACGTAAAACCCAGTCACCCGAACAGTTTCGCCGCGGTCTTGGCGATCAATTCGCCCTGGTGGCGCGCGCCGGCCAGCTCGTTTTCCGTCGGCTGGCGTGACCCGTCGGTGCCGGCGATGGTCGTTGCGCCATAGGGTGCGCCGCCGGTGATTTCGTCCAACGTCATCTGGCCCTGATGGCTGTAGGGCAGGCCGACGATGGTCATACCGAAATGCAGCAGGTTGGTAATGATCGAGAACAGTGTCGTTTCCTGCCCACCATGCTGCGTTCCGGTAGACGCGAACGCGCCGCCGACCTTGCCGTTCAGTGCGCCGCGCGCCCATAGACCGCCCGCCTGGTCCAGAAAGCTCGCCATCTGCGACGACATGCGGCCGAAGCGCGTGCCGGTGCCGACGATGATGGCGTCGTAATTCGCCAGGTCGTCGACCTTCGCGATCGGGGCGGCCTGGTCCAGCTTGAAGTAGGACTTCTTCGCGATCTCCTCCGGAACAGTTTCGGGAACACGTTTGATGTCGACCGCCGCGCCGGCGCTGCGGGCGCCTTCGGCGATGGCGTTCGCCATCGTCTCGATATGCCCGTAAGCCGAATAGTAAAGAACCAGAACTTTGGCCACGATTATGCTCCTTGAATGAAAATCGCGTCGGTGAATGCAAATCCGGTTAGAACGTGTCGACGAGCACGATCTCGGAATCTTCGAGCGCCCTGATCGACAGAACCTCTTCGTTTTGCACGGCCGCGCCATCGCGGGCGTTGAGCCGGACGCCGTTGACTTCGATGGCCCCGGTCGCCGGAACCAGATAGGCGTTCCGGTCGGCGCCCAGCATGTATTCGACGTTTTCCCCGGCCTTCAGCGTTGCGCCGGCAACCCGAGCGTCGGTGCGGATCGGCAGAGCGTCGGCGTCGCCTTCGATGCCGCTGGCTAGGGTCACGAACTTCCCCGACCGGTCGCCTTTGGGGAACGGCTTGGCGCCCCAGGACGGCGCTCCGCCGCGGCGGGTCGGCTGGATCCAGATTTGGAACAAGGTGGTGGGGACCGGCTCCAGATTATATTCGGCGTGCCGAATACCGGTACCCGCGCTCATCACCTGAACGTCGCCGGCCTCGGTACGGCCTTCGTTACCCAGGCTGTCCTTGTGGGTGATGGCGCCCGTCCGGACATAGGTGATGATTTCCATGTCGGCATGCGGATGCGCTGGAAAGCCGGTATCGGGCGCGATCTCGTCGTCGTTCCAGACGCGCAGCGCGCCGACATTCATCCGTTTGGGGTCGTAATAGTCGGCAAAGGAAAAATGGTGCTTGGCGTTCAGCCACCCATGGTTCGCGCCGCCAAGGCTCTCGAAAGGTCTCCGGTCGATCATTGCTCTGTCCTCCTGGCCGGCCGGCGTTACTACCGGTCGGCGCTTCGTATGGAGGAGAGATAATGCCGAACTCGAAGTTCAGAAATAGAAACTTATGAAACTTATCGTTTCACAAACCTATGCGATGGATTTGATGATCTCCCACGGGCGGCACAGTTTCGTGCCTTTCGGCGTCACCACGATAGGCCGTTCGATCAAGATGGGGTTGGCGACCATCGCGTCGACAAGCTGGTCTTCGGTCAATTCCGGCTGCGGCGCGATCACCGTTTCGTAAATCTCGCCTTTCCGGCGAATCAGTGCGCTCGCCTTCATGTTCATCTGCTTCAACAGGGATTTTAACGTCGCCTTATCGGGCGGTGTCTTCAAATACTCGATGACCGTCGGTGCGGCGCCGTTGTCGCGCAGATATTGCAACGCGTTGCGTGACGTCCCGCAGCCGGGATTGTGGTAAATTATAACTGACATGGAGCATGAAACCTTTCCGCTTGGCCGCGCTTTCTACAGTTAGGGAGCGTCCCTTTCCGCGCGCGGTAACTGGTTGCAATAGTGCCACACCGCCCTTGAATTTGTCTCTCCTCGCCGAAATCCGGACTATGGCCTTGAACGCCGTGATTTCTGCACAATACTGTGGCAATGGTGCCACTGCGGCCCTGTTATGAGTATTGTTGGTCGATGAGTATTTCAGGTAACGGTTTAGTCGTTCGCCGGCATATCCTGGGCGTTATCGCGTCGGCCGGTGTTGCGTGGTCGGTTTTGTGTGTCGCAACGGCAGCGGCCCCGCCCGTTATCCCGTCCGCGGAGACTCAGCCGATCCTGGCATCGCACAAGGCGCTCTATAAGGTCACGCTGACATCGACTCGCCCCGGGACCGACTACCAGGACGTGACCGGCAAGATGTTCCTTGAGTTCACGGACTCGTGCGACGCCTGGACCACCAATCAGAAATCGTTGCTGCGCATCGTTACTGACGAAGGCAACGAAGAGCTGAGCCGCAGCGTGTTTTCGGCCTGGGAAAACAAGGCCGGCAACAGCTATCAGTTTTCATCCAGCCAAACGGACAATGGCCAGACAACCGAATATGTCGGCAGCGGCACGCGCAAAGGCGCGGGTGATGCCGGAACCGCGACCTACACCAAACCGGAGCGTAAGACCTACAAACTGCCGCCGCACTTCCTGTTTCAGACCGCGCAGCAGGTCAAACTGATTCAATATGCCCAAAAAGGCGGACTTTTCTTAAGCGGCGATATGTTCGATGGCAGCGAGGGCGGCGGTTCGGCGCGTTTCAACGCGGTGATCCTGAAACCGTCATTGGACAAGGCTCAGGGCACCGTACCGGCCAGTCCGCTGCTCGACAGCCCCCGGCATCGTATTCGCGTGGCGTTTTACACGCCGGCGGGGACGGACGATGACGACGGGCAAGGTTCGAACAGCAGCAGCGATCAGCCGGAGTATGAAATGACGATGACCGTCCACGATAACGGTGTGGTCAGCGACTATGATTATGACTACGAAGATTTCAGCGTGCACGGGCAGCTAGTGTCGATTCAAGCTCTGCCGAAACCGCATTGCTGACCGATTGAGGCGCAGTTTGGGCGAAAACAGTCAAATCTGTTGCCTTAACCGCCAATCTTGATAAATCGCATAGATCGGTATGCGATATGCGGCGTCAATTTGGCGGGGTCGCGCTTCGTCGGGCAGTTGCCAGTCGAGTTCCGCCTCGGAACAGGTCATCCTATGAAGACAATTTTGATCGTTGAAGATAACGAGCTCAACATGAAGCTGTTCAACGATCTGTTGGAGGCTCACGGTTACGCCACATTGAAAACGCGCGACGGAATCGACGCGCTGAAGATGGCGCGGGAACATCACCCTGACCTGATTATAATGGATATTCAGCTTCCGGAGGTTTCGGGGCTAGACGTAACGAAGTGGCTGAAGGAAGATGAAAAATTACGTCACATCCCGGTGATCGCCGTTACGGCGTTCGCCATGAAGGGTGACGAAGAAAAGATTCGAGAGGGCGGATGTCAGGACTATATTGCCAAGCCGATTTCAGTGGTGAAGTTTCTGGAAACGGTCGCAAAGCATCTGCACTGACGCGCCCGGTCCGGTAACTCCATCATGCCGGCGCGCGTGCTTGTCGTTGATGATCTGGTACCCAACGTTAAGCTGCTTTCGGCTAAGCTGCAGGCTGAGTATTTCGATGTGATCACCGCATCGTCGGGGCCTGAGGCGCTGCAAAAGGTTGCCGAATCGCCACCCGATCTGATTCTCCTCGATGTGATGATGCCCGGCATGGACGGGTTTGAGGTGTCACGGCGCCTGAAATCGGACCCCAAGACGACGCATATTCCAATCGTGATGATCACCGCGCTTTCGGATTCGGAAAACCGGGTTCGTGGGTTGGAGGCGGGCGCCGACGACTTCCTGACCAAGCCGGTCAACGATCTGGCGCTTTTCGCCCGCGTGCGCTCGCTGGTGCGCCTGAAACTGACATCCGACCAATGGCGGCTGCGGGAGCGGACCTCGCATCAATTCGCGATGCTGGAGGACGACCGGCCGATTATCGACGAACCTGCGGATCACGCGCGCGTCATGCTGGTCGAGGATGGCCGCTCGGTGGTCGAACGAGTGGTCTCGACTCTTGGGACGGATCACGACGATGTGATTGTCAAGTCGAACACGACCGATGCCATGGTCGGGATCGACGACCTACCGGGCTATGACCTGATTATTGTCAGTCTGCTGCTGGCGGAGGAGGACGGGCTGAGGCTCTGTTCCCATCTGCGTTCGCGCGAAAGCACGCGGCAGATTCCGATTCTACTGCTGGCGGACGAGCAGGAAATGGCGCGAGTTGCCAAGGGATTGGAGCTTGGCGCCAACGACTACATCTTGCGGCCGATCGACCGCAACGAGCTACTGGCGCGGGCGCGTAGCCAAGTTCGCCAGAAACGATACCAGGACCGCCTGATCGCGAACTATTCGGCAAGCCTGTCGATGGCATTGACCGACGCGCTGACCGGTCTGTTCAACCGCCGCTATGTCATGGGGCATCTTGAACGCTTGCTTGCCAGGTCGGGTGAGCAGAAAAAGACCTTTGCGGTCCTGATGCTCGATATCGATCACTTCAAGCATGTGAACGATACTTATGGCCATGCCGCTGGTGATGCGGTTTTAAAGGAGTTCGCCCATCGCCTGTCACGCCATATGCGGAACTTCGACCTTGTGGCACGCATCGGCGGTGAGGAATTCCTTGCGATCCTGCCGGATATCGACCTCGCCATGGCGAACATGGTCGCCGAGCGCCTCTGCGCCGTGATCAGCGACGAGCCGATGGTCTGCACGCCAGATGGAACGGCGCTTACCATCACCACCAGCATCGGTATCACGCTGGCCAGTGGTGGGGCCGAGCTTGTGGACGCCGTGCTTAGACGCGCGGATACCGCGCTTTATCGGGCCAAGAACGCGGGCCGCAACCGGGTCGAAACCGAAATCGTGTAGTGCCGTGCGGATGTGCTATTCGGCCGCCATAGCAGGCTTGGATGGGAGATGCGCTTTCGCCCGCCGTTTCCGCTCTCCGCGATGGAAACCGCGTTCGCCCAGCCACTCATTGGCCCGGTCCAAATAAAGATAGATCACCGGCGTCGTATAAAGGGTCAGAAACTGCGACACGATCAGCCCGCCGACGATCGCGATGCCGAGCGGCCTGCGCAGTTCCGAACCGGCACCCGATTCCAGCGCCAGCGGCAATCCGCCCAAAAGGGCCGCCATCGTCGTCATCATGATCGGCCGGAAGCGGAGGAGGCAGGCTTCGTGGATCGCATCCAGCGGACTCTTGCCGTGGTTGCGCTCCGCGTCCAGCGCGAAGTCGATCATCATAATGGCATTTTTCTTCACGATGCCGATCAGCAAGATAATGCCGATCAGCGCGATGACGCTGAGGTCATAGCCGAAAATCATCAGCATGATCAGCGCGCCGACGCCGGCGGAGGGCAGGGCGGACAAGATCGTGATCGGATGGATATAGCTCTCATAGAGCATGCCCAGCACGATATACATGACCAGGACGGCGGCCGCGATCAGGATCGGCGTGGTCGACAGTGATGACTGAAAGGCCTGGGCGTTGCCTTGGAAAGCACCCTGGAGGGTCTGGGGAACCTTCAACTCCTCTTGCAAAGCCTGGATCTTCGCGACCGCTTCGCCCAACGAGACGCCGGGGGCAACGTTGAACGACAGCGTCACTGAGGGGAATTGTCCTTGGTGGTTCACCGTTAGCGGTTCGATCTTGCTGGCGAAGTGGGCCACGGCGCTGAGCGGCACCTGCGCGCCGTTGGGGCCGGGCAAATAAATGCGCGATAGGGCGGATGTGTCTTCTTGAAAGCCGGGCTGGACCTCCAGAATGACTTTGTATTGACTGGTCGGCGTATAGATTGTTGTTACCTGCCTCTGGCCGAAGGCATCGTAGAGCGTCTCATCGATCAGCGAGAGCGACAGGCCCAACCGATAGGCCGCGTCGCGATCGATTTCGACGGTGGCATGCGGTGAAGCGATCTGCTGATCGGTCGCGACGTCCTGCAGTTCCTTCAGCTTCTGCATTCCCTGCTGCAGCTTCGGCGCCCATTCGTTGAGTTCGTCGGTGTCGGTATCGCTTAACGTGTACTGGTATTGCGTTTGGGTCATGCGCCCGCCGACGGTCACATCTTGCGCGGCCTGCAGATAGAACTTGGCGCCTTCGACCTGCGCGACCCTGGGCCTTAGCCGCTGAATCACCTCCTGCGCGGAGACATCCCGGTCGCCGAAATCCTTAAGCTGGATCATCATACGAGCCGTGTTCTCGCTGGCGTTGCCACCGGTCGCGCCGGCAAAGGCGACCACGGCATGAACCGCAGGGTCCTGGTTGATCACATCCGCGAACTGATTGGTGATCTTGGACATCGCTTCGAACGAAATATCCTGCCGGGCTTCGGCCTGGCCGAAAATGAAGCCGGTATCCTGATCGGGAAAGAAGCCCTTTGGCACGACGATGTAGAGCACGACGGTCAATACAATCAGGCCCAAGGTCGACAGCATCGTTATAAACTGATGCCTGAAGACCCATTTGAGGCCGCGGTCATACCCATTGACCATCCAGTCGAAAAATCGTTCCAGCGTGTCGTAGAATTTCCCTCGGTCTTTCTTCTCTTCGTGCTTCAGGAACAGCGAACACATCATTGGTGTCAGCGTCAGCGAGATGAAGCCGGAGATCATCACGGCGGCGGTCACGACGACCGCGAACTCCCTGAACAGCCGGCCGACAATCCCCGACATGAACAGCAGCGGGATGAATACGGCGCACAGCGAGATGGTGATCGATATGATCGTGAAGCCGATCTGTCCGGCACCTTTGATGGCCGCATCGAACGGTTTGTCGCCCTCTTCGATATAGCGGACTATGTTCTCGATCATCACGATGGCGTCGTCGACGACGAAACCGACAGCCACCGTCAGGCCCATCAGCGAGAGGTTGTCCAGGCTGTAGCCCATCACATACATGACGGCGAACGTTGCAACCAACGACAGCGGGACGGTGACGCTGGGGATCACGGTGGCCCAGACATTCCTGAGGAACAGGAAGATGACCATCACGACCAGTGCGATTGTCAGCGCCAGGGTAAATTCAACATCGCCGATCGAAGCAGCCACCGTCTGAGAGCGGTCCGATATCAGATCGATCTTCACAGATGGTGGAATCGAGGCACGCAGGGTCGGCATCAATTTTTTGATGTCTTCGATGACCTTAACGGTATTGGCGCCGGCTTGCCGGCGCACGAGCAGAACCTCTGCCCGCTCGCCGCGATACCAGGCGCCTGTTCTCGGCGATTGCGAGGAATCGATCACATCGCCGACATCCTTCACCCTGACCGGCGAGCCGTTGCGGTAGGCGATAATGACGTTCTGATAGGCCTGCGCATTGAACAATTGATCGTTGGTATCGATCGATAGCTGCAGGTTGGGACCCTCGAGATTGCCCTTGGGCTCATCCAGAGTGGCGGCGGTCAGCGCGGTCCGCACATCCTCCAATCCGATTCCGCGCGAAGCGAGCGCGCCGGGATTGACCTGAATATGGGCGGCGTATTGCTGTTGGCCGGCGATGTCGACTTCGCCCACGCCATCGACGGTGGAAATCTTCTGCGCGATGATTGTGTAGGCGTAGTCATCCACCTTGTAGATCGGCATCGCGTCCGAATAGATCGCGTAAACCAGAATGGAGCGGTCAGCCGGATTGGTCTTTTTGTAGGTTGGCGGGTTGGGCAGATCCTTGGGCAGCAGGCCGCCGGCGGCGTTGATCGCTGTCTGCACGTCCTGCGCCGCGCCGTCGATCGCGCGATTGAGGTCGAACTGCAGGGTGATGCTTGTGGAACCCAGGCCGCTGGTCGATGTCATCTGCGCCAAGCCTGGGATGGCGGCGAATTGCTGTTCCAACGGCGTCGCAACCGAGGACGCCATCGTATCGGGGCTGGCGCCCGGCAGCTGCGCGGAAACCTGGATCGTCGGAAAATCCACGGTCGGCAGCGACGAGACCGGCAGCAGCGGATAGGACGCGATGCCGAAAATCAGGATGCCCATCATCAGCAATGACGTTGCGATTGGGCGCCGGACGAAAGTCTCCGAGATGTTCATCCTGGATACCTTCAGTTGGCTGCTTGTTTTGGCGGCTGCTGGTCGGTCTTGACCTTGGTGCCCTGGGTCAACCGGTATTGCCCCGCGACCACGATCGTATCATCGCTGGAAAGTCCCTTTTCGACGACTGCGACGCCGTCCTGGGTTGCCGCGATCTGCACGGCCTGCCGCTGAACTGTGTCGTCAGGCTTGATCGTATAGGCGTATGGGCCGTTCGGCCCTTGCATGATCGTCGTTGCCGGCACGGTCAGCGCGTCTTTGCGCGTCGATATAATCACTCTGGCGCTGACGAATTCACCCGGCCACAGGCGCTCGTCGTCGTTGTCGAACGTGGCCTTCAATTGCACCGTGCCGGTGGTGGTGTCGATCTGATTGTTGATCAGCGTCAGCTTGCCTTGCGCAAGTACCGTCTTGTCGTCACTGGCATAGGCGACGACCGTCAGCGGTCCTTGCGCCTCATTGAGGCGAAGCTGATCCAGCACGTCCTGGGGCACCGTAAAGGTGACGAAGATCGGCTTCATCTGAGTCACCGTAACCAGGTTCGTCGCCGCGGCAGCCTGAACAAAGTTGCCGATGTCCACTTGCCGTGCACCGGTACGGCCCGAAATCGGCGATCGGATATCCGCGTAATCCAGGTTGAGCTGGCTGCTGTCGATCAGCGCCTGGTCGGCCTTGGTCGCTCCCTCCAGCTGGCCGACGGTGGCCTTCTGATCATCGTAGCTCTGCCGTGTCTGAAAGCCTGGAACAACCAGCTTTGCATAGCGATCGAGATCGAGTTCGGCGCCTTTAAGCTGGGACTGATCCTTCTGAAGATTGGCCTGCGCCTGTTCGAGCGTCGCCTGATAAGGGCGGGGGTCGATCTGGAAGAGTCGGTCGCCCGCCTTTACTTCCTGGCCTTCGTTGAAATTGACCTGGGTGATCTGGCCGTCAACCCGGCTCTTGATCGTGACAGTATTGAAGGCCTGCACCGTGCCGATGCCGCGCACATAAATCGGCATGTCCTTGACGACGACTTTGCCCTGCGTAACCGGGATCGTGACTTGGGGTGGCGGCGCCTTCTTGCTCAGGAAATGATGGGCCGCGTACGCCCCACCGCCGATAACGAAGACGGCCGCGACAGCCACCCAACTATAACGCGCCATTTTGCAGCCTCGTCGTATACGCCCAGGACCTTCGGTGCCGCTATGGATGCACAGCGGCTTCCATCGGCGCCCCGGGGTTCCTTGGCTCTACGCTCTAAGGTGTTGAGTTACTGCGCTTGAAATTGCCCCGGGTGGTCGGACCGAAGGCCGCAGGGTGCGCCGCCAGCGCTGGCGTGCTTTGCGGCGAAGTCAACGATGAAATCTTAGCGACGGTTCCAGCCTACCGTGCAGATCGTGAATAGGCATAAAAAAAGCCGCTCGAGGGCGGCTTTTTAAAGCGCACTGTAGTGCAGCTTATTTTATCTTGCTTTCCTTGAACGCCACGTGCTTGCGCACGATCGGATCGTATTTGTTCATCTCGAGCTTGTCGGTCGCCTTACGCGGGTTTTTCTTCTTCACATAGAAGAAACCGGTATCGGCGGTGCTCACCATTTTAATCAGGACGGTCGACGGCTTGGCCATAATCCAGGAATCCTTTTAGCTGCCGGCTAGCGGCTCGCGAAGGCCGCCGAAAATACGCATTTCTCCCGCGAAGTCAATGTCGGCGGCCGCGCTTGAAGCTGCGTTGCGGAGAGCGCCGGCGCGGAACTTCCTTGCCGGAGTCGGTCAGGATCTGGAACACCGTGCTGCCGGTCATGCCGTCGGCCTCGATCAGCTTCACTGTGACCCGGTCCGCCAGCCGGTAAACGCGACTATGGTTCCGGCCGATCAGGCGGTGCTTGGCTTCTTCGTGAACGTAATAGTCGTCTGGTAGAGATGAAATCGGCACGATCCCGTCGGCGCCGGTTTCATCCAATCGGACGAACAGCCCGAACTTGGCGACTCCGCTGATCCGCCCGCTGAAGGTCGCGCCGACCCGCTCCGCCAAGAAGGAGGCGGTGTAGCGGTCAACCGATTCGCGCTCAGCTTCCGATGCGCGCCGTTCGGTCACCGAAATGTGCTCTCCGATTTCGGCAAGACGGGACAATGATGCATCGTCCAACCCGTCGGTCCCCAGCTTGAAGGTTCGGATCAGGGCCCGGTGCGCAATCAGGTCGGCATAGCGCCGAATAGGCGAGGTGAAGTGCGCGTAGCGGCGCAGCGCCAAACCGAAATGGCCGATATTCTTGTCGCTATAGATCGCCTGCGCCTGTGACCGCAGCACGATGTCGGAAATCAGTTGCGCCTCCGGCAGCTCTTTGGCCTGGATCAGCAGCCGGGTCAGATGCGCTGGCATTACGACCTGCCCCTTGGCCAGGGCAATGCCATGGCCAAGCCCCTCGATAAAGCCGCGCACAGCCTCCAGTTTCACCGGATCGGGGCGGTCATGAATGCGAAACAGGCCCGGCTGGTTACGTTCTTCAAGGTCTTCCGCCGCGGCGACGTTCGCCGCGATCATAAATTCTTCAATCAGGCGGTGGCTGTCCAGCCGGGCGCGCGGGATGATGGCGGCGACCTTGCCATCTTTGTCGATGACGACTTTGCGCTCGGGGATATCCAGTTCCAGCGTCCCACGCTCCGTTCGGGCTTTCAGCAGGGCGGCGAAGGCACCGTAGAGCGGTTTCAGGATCGGTTCGATCAGTGGGCCTGTCAGATCGCTCGGCGCGCCGTCCACGGCTGCCTGGACTTGCTCATAAGTCAGGCGTGCCGCCGAGCGCATCAGGCCGCGTACCAGGCGGTGCCTGATCAGCCGACCCTTGGCGTCGATCCACAAATGATAGGCCAGGCAGGCGCGCGGCTCGTGCGGCTTCAGCGAGCACAGACCGTTGGACAGCGCCTCCGGCAGCATCGGCACGACCCGGTCGGGGAAGTAGACAGAGTTGCCCCGGTTGAACGCCTCGCGGTCCAGAGCCGAGCTGGGTCGCACGTAATGCGCGACGTCGGCGATGGCCACGATCAGATGCCAGCCGTCTTTATCCGGTTCCGCCCAAACCGCGTCGTCGAAGTCGCGCGCGTCTTCGCCATCTATAGT
The DNA here is from genome assembly GCA_965276835.1 of Alphaproteobacteria bacterium. Classification (GTDB taxonomy): domain Bacteria; phylum Pseudomonadota; class Alphaproteobacteria; order BOG-932; family Roseiterribacteraceae; genus BOG-932. Next base: position 1,887,962 of record OZ255631.1, on the reverse strand, counting down.
GACCAGCGGGATATCGCGGAGGTCTTCACGATCTTCCAGACCGGGCACCGTCGCGCTTTCGGCCTCGGCGATGGCGACGTCGCTGAATTCGGTCGGCAGGTCGCGGCTGTGGATCGCGATCAGACTGATCGCGCCGGGCGCGCTGCCGTCGCCCAACCGCGCGACGATGCGGGCCTGCCGCAACCCCAGCCGTGTGGCGGGCAGTACTTCGGCCACCACCAGCTCGCCTGGCTCCGCGCCGCCTTCATTCTGCGGCAGGACTGTCAGTTCCGTACGATTGCGCTTGTCGCTGGGGCGCAGCCTGCCGTTGCCGCCGACACGCTCGAACAGGCCCATTACACGCGCCGAACCGCCCTCCAGCTTGCGGATCGGCCGCGCCTCATAGTCATAGGGCGACAAGCGCTTGAGCTGCACCAAGGCGCGGTTGCCGACGCCGAACTCCCCGCTGCCGCTGCGCCCTGGTTTCAAGAGAATACGCGGTGGTTCTGTTTTCTCACGCCAATCGATCGGACGGCACAGCAGATCGCCATCCGCATCGACACCGCTGATCTCAACGACCGCGACCGCAGCCAACGCCTTGGGCGGCGCAACCTTGCGGCCGCGTCCCTTGTCGACTGTGCCGGTCGAGGACAATTCGAGCAGGAGTTTCTTGAGGGCAGGGCGGTCATCGCCGGTGATGTGGAAGGCGCGCGCAATTTCCCGCTTGCCGACCGGCGCCGGGCTTTCGCGAATGAATTCGAGAACCTGTTCGCGCGTCGGGAACGGCGGCGGTTTTTTGGGTCTAGGGTCTTTTGGCATTCATTTCACGTCCCTTCGGGTTGAGCATGGATGGGCATCCGCGGCGCCTTGCTCCTGGCGTCTGTCCCATCCTTGCTCAACGCCGCTCCGCGAAATGAACGCCAAAAGGCCCTTGTCAACCCGCCGCCGACTTGCGCTTCGCGGCCGGTTTGGCTGTCCGCGCTTTAAAACGCCCGCCCTTCGCTGGGCCGGCCGCTGCTTTCGCAGCCAGCAACACCACCGCTTCGTCGAGGGTCAGGTCATCCGGCGATTGCTTCTTGGACAGTGAGGCCATGACCGAGCCGTGGCGCACATAGGGGCCGAAGCGGCCTTTATTGAGCGTGACAGGTTTCTTATCTGCCGGATGCTCGCCGAGCGTCCGCAATACGCCGCGTGTCCCGCCTCCGGCTTCACCACCGGCATCCGCGAACAGGTCGACCGCGCGGTTGAGGCCGATGGACAGCACATCCTCTTCCGGTCCCAGGTTCTTATATTGGGCGCCAAGTTTCAGATACGGGCCGAATCGACCGATACCGGCTGTAATCATATCCCCCTTGTCGGGATGCAGGCCGATATCGCGGGGCAGGGACAGCAGGCGGATCGCCGTCTCCAGCGTCACGTCGGCCGGCTGCATGCCCTTCGGTAGCGACACGCGTTTCGGTTTCTCGATGACCGCCTTAGCCTTTTTCTTCTTGGGTTTATCGTCCGTTGCTTCCGGCATGGGGGCGGCCGGTTTTGGCGCCGGTCCTAACTGCAGATACGTGCCGTACGGCCCTTTGCGCAGCGTGATCGGCAGGCCGGTTTCAGGATCCGGGCCTAGCAGTTGGGGGCCGGTTGCGTCGCCGTCCTGGCCGTTTTGCTCGCCGGTCGCGCTGACTAGCGGACGGGTATATTGGCAGGCTGGATAATTCGAACAGCCGACGAAGGCCCCGAATTTGCCAAGCTTCAGCGACAGTCGGCCATCGGCGCAGGCCGGACAGACACGCGGATCGGTGCCACCGTCGTTCGCTGGAAACAAATGCGGAGACAGATCCTGGTCCAGCGCGGAGATTACCTCGGCGAATTTGAGGTTCTTGGTGCCGTCGACGGTTTCCAGGAACGGATTCCAGAAGTCCCGCATCAGGACTTTCCAGTTCAGCTTCCCGTCCGACACCAGGTCGAGCTTCTGCTCCAGCTCTGCCGTGAAATTATATTCGACATAGCGGCGGAAGAAGTTGGTCAGGAACGCCGTGACCAGTCGCCCGCGGTCTTCCGGGATAAAGCGGCGCTGCTCCAGCTTCACATAATCGCGATCTTGTAAAACCTGCATGATCGACGCGTAGGTCGACGGGCGCCCGATGCCGAGCTCTTCCAGCTTCTTCACCAGACTGGCCTCGGTATAGCGGGGCGGCGGTTGCGTGAAATGCTGGTCGGGGCTCACCGAACGGCGCTCGAGAGCGTCGCGCTCGGCCAATGACGGCAAGCGGCGGGTTTCAGAATCCTCGCCTTCCGGCGCGTCGTCGCGATCTTCCTGATAGACGCGCAGGAAGCCGTCGAAAACCTGGATTTGTCCTGTCGATCTGAGGGTTATCGCCCGATCCGGCGACATGATGTCGACCGTTACCTGATCGAACACGGCGCTTTCCATCTGGCAGGCAACCGTGCGCTTCCAGATCAGTTCATAGAGCCGCGCCTGGTCACGGTCGAGGCGGCCGGTCACGTCTTCCGGCTTGCGGAACAGATCGGTCGGGCGAATCGCTTCATGCGCTTCCTGCGCATTTTTCGCGGTGCTGCGATACAGGCGCGGGCTAGACGGGAGATAATTGTCGCCATAGTTCGATCCGACCAGCGCGCGAATTTGCTGCGTCGCCTCTTGGCCGAGCTGCACACCGTCGGTTCGCATATAGGTAATCAAACCAACGGTTTCGCCGCCGATATCGATGCCTTCGTAAAGCTGCTGCGCGGTCCGCATCGTCTTGGTCGCGCTGAAGCCCAGCTTGCGTGACGCTTCCTGTTGTAAAGTCGAGGTGATGAACGGCGGCGCCGGGTTACGGCGGACTTGCTTGCGCTCGACGCTGGCGACAGAGAAAGCCGCACTTTCGATCCGCGCAACGGCGGCCTTAGCGGCGGCCTCGTTCGGTAGGGCAAACTTGCCGAGCGTCTTGCCGTCCAGCGCATGCAGGCGGGCTGGAAAGGTCTGGCCGCCGGCGGTCGCCATGATGGCGGCGATGGTCCAGTATTCCTCAGGCTTAAAGACCTGGATTTCGTCTTCCCGTTCGCAAATCAGGCGAAGGGCGACCGACTGCACACGGCCGGCTGAGCGAGAACCCGGCAGCTTGCGCCACAGCACCGGCGAAAGGGTGAAGCCTACCAGATAGTCCAGGGCGCGACGCGCCAGATAAGCGTCGACCAGTTCCTGATTGATGGCGCGCGGGTGGGAGAACGCCTCTTGGATAGCGTTCTTCGTGATCTCGTTGAAAGTCACGCGGCTGACCTGGCGATCGCCGATCAGCTTGCGTTGTTTCAACAGGTCCAGAACGTGCCAAGAAATCGCTTCGCCCTCGCGGTCCGGGTCGGTGGCGAGGATGATATTGTCAGCACCCTTCAGCGCCTTGGCGATGGCGTCCAGCGGTTTGGCCGACCGGTCGCCGATTTCCCACTCCATCGCAAAGTCTTGATCGGGTTTCACCGATCCGTCCTTGGACGGCAAATCGCGCACGTGGCCATAGCTGGCTACGACCGAATAATCGTCTCCCAGATATTTGTTGATCGTCTTGGCCTTCGCGGGCGATTCGACGATGACGAGGCTGTGCGAAATGGGACGGTCCTATCTATTCAACAGCTTATGGACAGTTCTTTGCATCAGGCAATCAAGCTGACACGCTGTCCCGGCTGACGTTCTAGCCGTCCGGACAGTTCGAGTTCCAGCAGAATTGTCATGACGACCGGCAGTGACACTTGGCAGTCCCTTACCAATTCGTCAACCGCGACGGGCGTCGGGCTCAGCGCGTCCATCACCAATCTTCGCGCCTCTTCGACTTCCGCATCGTCGCTTGGCCTAGGCGTGAGGAGATCCGCGGTTGGCGCCTTCGCAATTCTGCTGCGGGTTAATTCGCTACTCAGGGCACGCAGAACGTCATCGGCGTTTTCGGTCAGCGTCGCACCGTCGCGGATCAGGGCATTGGCGCCCGCCGATCGTGGGTCGAGCGGCGATCCGGGGACGGCGAACACCTCGCGCCCCTGCTCCAGCGCCATGCGTGCGGTGATTAGCGAGCCCGAATGCTTGGCGGCCTCCACGACGATCACGCCTGGCGCGATGCCTGAGATGATGCGATTGCGACGCGGAAAATGCCGCGCCATCGGTTCCATCCCAAGCTTAGTCTCGCTCACGACGCAGCCGTTCTTGAAGATTGCGGCCTGCAGGGCCGTGTTCTCCGGCGGATAGACGATATCGAGACCGCCCGCGATCACAGCGATCGTGCCGGACTCGATCGAAGCCTTATGTGCCTCGGTGTCGATGCCCCGCGCCAAGCCGGAGACGACGACTAGTCCGGCTTCGCCCAACTCCTTCGCCAGCTTCGCCGCAATCCGACGACCATTCAGCGAGGCGTTTCGGGCCCCGACGATGGCAATCGATGGTCTTTCGAACAAGGCAATGTTCTGACCGGCCGAAATGACCGGTGGCGCGTCTTCGATCGCCAAGAGCGCCTCGGGATAATCCGGTTCGCAGGCCGCGATGTGGCGTGCGCCAAGGCGGGCGGTGCGGTCGATTTCGCGCTTCATGTTTGTGGCAGGCGGGACTGAAAGCGCGCGTGTACGGCCGGCTTTTTCGGCGAGCCGGGGCAATTCGGCAATCGCCGCGCCGGCGCTGCCATATCGTTCCAGTAAGTTGAAAAATGTGATCGGCCCAATATTGACCGTGTGGCTGAGGCGCAGCCAGTCGATCCGCTCCTCGTCCGATAGAATGCGGCGAGGCATCGGCATCATGCGGATTTTCGCGATTGACCCAGCCTTGGCTCCGTGCCCGCCAGCAAGCGGCGGATATTCTCGGCATGCTTAAACCAGACCAATGCCGCGACAACCAGGACGAAGAGAGCCAGCGACGAGCCGCGCAACAGGAGGGCAGCAACCGGGGCGGCCGCGACGGCGGTAAGAGCGGCGGCGGATGAGATGCGAAAGATGAGCGCAATGCCGAGCCAGATGGCGCAGGCGATCAAGCCGACCGGCCAGGCCAACGCCAGCAGGGTGCCCAGGGTGGTGGCGACGCCCTTGCCGCCTTTAAAGCGAAGCCACACTGGGAAAAGATGGCCGATTACCGCCCCTAGAGCAGCGGCAGGCGTTGCGGCAGGCCCGAGCAGGGCCAGCGCCAACAAGACAGCAACCGCCCCCTTCCCAGAATCGAGTAAAAGAACGGACAATGCCAGCAGCTTATTGCCGGTTCTTAAAACATTGGTTGCGCCGATATTGCCGGAGCCGATGCTGCGGATATCGCCCAGGCCTGCCAATTTCGTCAGTACCAGGCCGAACGGAATCGACCCCAGGAGATAGCCGCCGACGAAGGCGACCGGCAGGACAATAGCCGCTGAAGCTACCAACCGCCGGTCTCCAGCCACTTGTCCAGTTGGACGAACCGGTCCACGCCCCAGAATGGTTCGCCGTCGGCGATCACATGGGGCGAGCCGAAGACTCCCAATGTAATTGCCGCGTCGGTTTCAACGCGTACCCTGTCCTTTACAACGGGGTCTTCAATAGCCTTCAGCAGCGCGTCGCGGTCGATTCCGATGGACGCGGCAACTGAGGCCACGCCCTCGGCCGAATTGATCGCATGCCCGCTGAAGGCATGATCGTAAAGCGCCTTCGCCAGCTCATGCGCCTTGGCGGGCCGGTCGGGCTGCAGCCACATGAATGCGCGCACTGCGTGGATGCTGGAAAATGGAAAAGGGTCGGGCAGGGTGAAGTTCTTGACGTTGTAGAACTTGGCGGTCCGGGGGAAGTCCGTCCGCATATAGTCGCCCTTTAACGGGATTGTGGTCAGTGGAGCCATGCCGGTGGTCTTGAAGACCGCGCCCAGCAGGATTGGGTGCCAAACCACGATGCGGCCATGTTTGGTTGCTAAGTCGTCGATTAAGCGGCCGGCGATATAGCCGTACGGCGAAGAGAAGTCGAAGTAGAAATCGAGCGGTGCGGCCATCTAAGCCTCGTTGGTTTGATGCACAACGCGCCCGTCAACGACGGTCGTCACGACGGCACCGGATACCGGTCTTTTGTCGAATGGCGAGTTCTTCGATTTGGACAGCAAGGCGCCCGCATCGACAACCCAGGGCCGGTCGAGATCGAAGAGTACGAGATCGGCCGCTCCGCCTACCGCAAGCCGGCCCAGCGGCAGGCCCAGTATGGTGGCTGGGTTTATCGTCAAACACGCCAGCAGATCGAGCAACCCCACCATGTTCTTGTGATATAGCTCCAGCGCAACGGGCAGCAAGGTCTCCAGCCCGATTGCGCCCGGCGCGGCGGCGGCGAATGGCACCCGCTTAGCGTCCTGGTCCTGCGGGGCATGGTCGCTGGCAATCGCGTCGACCGTGCCGTCGGCTATGCCGGCGATGATCGCCCGCCTGTCGTTATCATGGCGCAGCGGTGGCGACAGCTTGGCGAAGGTGCGGTAATCGCCGACGTCGACTTCGGTCAGCGCGAAATACGGTGGCGCGACATCGCAAGTGACGTTAAGACCGGATGCCTTGGCCCGGCGGACCAGCTCGATGCCCTCGGCTGTCGACAGGTGCGCGGCATGATACCGCCCGTGTGTCAGCTCGACCAAGCGCAGGTCGCGTTCCAGCATGATGATCTCGGCGGCGCGCGGAATGCCGCTAAGCCCCAGCCGCGTCGCGATCTCGCCCTCGTTCATCTGGCCGTTGGCCGACAGGCTCGCCTCTTCCGGATGCTGAACCAGGACCTTGCCGAAGGCGCGAGCATAGGACAGGGCGCGGCGCATAGTCAGCGCATCGCCGATCGCTCGCGTCCCGTCGGTGAAGCCGACCGCCCCGGCCTCTGCCAGCAGTCCCATTTCAGCCAGGTTGGTGCCGTTCGCGCCGGCGGTCGCCGCGCCATAGGCGAAGATCTTTACGCCCTTGGCTTCGCGGGCACGCCGGGCAATGAACTCCAGACCGGCGATGTCGTCGATCACCGGATGCGTGTTGGGCAGCATGGCGAAGGCGGTGATGCCGCCGGCGGCCGCAGCGCGGCTGGCCGACTGAATGGTTTCGCGCTGCTCGTACCCGGGTTCGCCGACGGCGACGCGCATGTCGACCAGGCCGGGCGCCAGGCAAAGGCCGTGGCAGTCGGTCACCGTCGCGCCTTTCGGCACCGCAGCGTCGGCACCCAGCGCTTGAATCTTACTGTTTTCGACCACCAGAATGCCGGTCTCATCTCGTCCGGTCGCCGGGTCGAGCAGGCGGGCGTTCTTGAAGGCTGTGACCGTCATGCTGCACCCCGCGTGGAGGCCAACAGGCGGAGGCAGGCCATGCGGACGGCAACACCGAATTCGACCTGATCCAGAATCAGGCTGCGGCCGATATCGTCGGCGACTTCGGAGTCGATCTCCACGCCGCGGTTCATCGGCCCCGGATGCATAATCAACGCATCCGGCCTGGCAACCTTCAGCCGGTCGAAAGTCAAGCCGTGGAAGCGGAAATATTCCCGCGGGGAGGGAACGAACTTGCCGTCCATGCGCTCGCTCTGCAGGCGCAGCATCATTACGATGTCTGCATCCTTCAGGCCACGATCCATATCGGTGAAAACTTCCGCGCCCATTCCGTCGATGGAGGTTGGCACCAGTGTGGGCGGGCCGACGACGCGCACCTGGGCGCCCATGGTTGTCAGAAGATAGATATTCGATCGCGCGACCCTGCTGTGCAGAATGTCGCCGCAGATGGCGACAGTGAGCCCCTTTAGGCTGCCTCGGCGCCGGCGGATCGACAGCGCGTCAAGTAAGGCCTGGGTCGGGTGTTCATGCGTGCCGTCGCCCGCGTTGATGACCGAACAGTTTACCTTGTCTGCCAGCAACTTAGGCGCGCCCGATTGCGAATGGCGTACGATCAGGAAGTCCGGCCGCATGGCGTTTAGCGTCATCGCCGTATCCAGCAGTGTCTCGCCCTTCTTCACTGAGCTGTTGGCGACCGACATGTTCAGCACGTCGCCACCCAACCGCTTGCCCGCGAGTTCAAACGAGGTGCGCGTGCGCGTCGAGTCCTCAAAGAAAAGATTCATGATGGTGCGGCCGCGCAGCTCGGTGCTGCGCTTGTCAGGGCGGCGGTTCTGCTCGACATAGCCATCGGCCAGGTCGAGCACCGCTGTGATTTCCGCCGCGGTCAAACCCTCGATGCCCAGCATATGCCGTCTGGTCCACGTAATGCCCTTGGGCAAGGCGGACGGGTTGGCGGGCTGGGCGTCGGGTGCGTTCAAATTCGTCTCGTTGTGCGCGCTATCCTGGAAATGACGTTATTGCAGGGTTGCGTCAAGCCACCCCATGCGCCTTGAACCAGGCCAGCATCTGCGCCCAGCCGTCCTTGGCGGCGGCTTCGTTATAGCTTGGGCGGTAATCGGCGTTGAAACCGTGTTGGGCGTCTGGGAAGACGACGATTTTGCTCTTGGTGTCGCCGTCGGCCTTTAGCGCCGCCAGCATCTGGTTGCGATTCTCTTCGGTGATGCCGGTATCCTTGCCGCCATAGAGGCCCAGCACGCGCCCCTTGATGTCGCCCGCGACATCAAGGGGCGCCACACCACCGCCCATCTGCGGGCGGGCGACCAGCGGACCGTACCAGGCGACGCCAGCCTTCACCTGTTGGTTGTGCGCGGTATAGATCCAGGTTTTGCCGCCTCCCCAGCAGAAGCCGGTAACGCCGAGTTTTTCCGTATTCGCCCCTTCGGATTTGGCGAAAGTGATGCTCGCGTCCAGATCGCTCATGACTTGTTCGTTCGGCACCTGGGCGACGATCTTGATGATGTCGCTGATGTCGGTCAGCTTCGAGACGTCGCCCTGGCGGGCATACAGCTCGGTCGCGACAGCGTAATAGCCGAGCTTCGCCAGCCGGCGGCATAGGTCGCGGATATGTTCGTGTACGCCGAATACTTCCTGGATCACCAGGACGGTCGGGAAATGCGTGCCCTTGGCCGGGCGGGCGCGATAGCCGGGAACGGCGCCGTCCTTGACTGGAATCTTGACTTCGCCGGCATCCAGCCCGTTAGCATCCGTGATGATGGTTGCCTTGGCAACCGGGCTGACCGCGGCGGCGAAGCCTGCGGCGAGGCTGGTGACGGCAAAACCCCGGCGGGTGAGGTGCACAGAGTCGGTCAGGCTTTTGAGATGATCCGTATAGGTATCCATTCCGCTTCCTCCGATGTGGTAACTACCGGGCCGCTTCGGGCTCCTTGCCGAGCGCGTCGAGCGCGCCCTGGAGAATATAGGCGGCGGCCATCTTGTCCACCGCTAGCGCGCGCTTATCGCGCCGCATATCCGCCTCGGCGATCAGCAGCCGCTGGATCGCCACGGTCGACAGCCTTTCGTCCCAAAAGGCGATCTCCGGCTCGCCGGCCAATAGGTCGGTACGGGTCAACAGATTCTCCGCGAAATGGCGGACTGACTGGCAGCGCGGGCCTTGCGTCCCGTCCATGTTGATCGGCAGCCCGACAATGATGCCGCCGACTTCCCGGCCGGCCATCAGTTTGACCAGCTGTTTCACGTCTTCGGTGAATTTCGTGCGCCGGATCGTGTCGATGGGAGAGGCGACCATCAGGGCGGGATCGGAAATCGCGACACCAATGGTTTTTTCGCCCAAATCCAGGCCGATTAGCCGTTGGCCGGGAGGGAGGAGCGCCTTGAGCGCGTGCGGGTTGCGGATCGCCATAGCGGGTGATACCTAACCCGTTCTCGATCAAAGAACTAGGCGTGCCCTGATGTCGCTCGATGCTGCAGCGGTCGCCCGGATCGCGCGCCTGGCGCGAATTCGGGTCACTGAAGACGAAAAAACCAATCTCGCGCATGAACTTAGCCAGGTGATGAGCTGGGTCGATGAGTTGCAATCGGTGAACACCGACGGCATCGAGCCGATGACCAGTGTGGTCGGTGCCAAGCTGAAGACCCGCGCGGATGTGGTCGATCACACAACCAATCGCGACGACGTGCTGGCCAACGCGCCTGAGCCCATGGCCGGCTTCTTCACCGTGCCCAAAGTGGTCGAGTGACAATATGAGCCTGACCCACCTGACCATTGCGGAATCGCTGAAGCGGCTCGCGTCCAAAGAGATTTCGTCTGTCGAGCTTACCGAGGCGCATGTCAGTGCCATCGAGGGGGCGCGCGACCTCAATGCCTTCATCGTCGAGACGCCGGAACTGGCGCTGGAACAGGCAAAGGCCGCCGATGCACGCCGTGCAAAAGGCGAGGCGGGCGTCCTGGAAGGCATACCGCTGGCGATCAAGGATCTGTTTTGTACCAAGGGCGTGCAGACCACGGCCGGCAGCAAGATTCTTAAAGGCTTCATCCCGACCTATGAATCGACGGTCAGCGGCAATCTGCTGCGCGATGGATCGGTCATGCTGGGCAAGGCCAATCTCGATGAGTTCGCGATGGGATCGTCCAACATGACCAGCGCTTTTGGTCCGGTCGAAAGCCCGTGGCGGCGGCAGGGCGACAATCGCCCGTTGGTGCCGGGTGGTTCGTCCGGCGGTTCAGCTGCGGCGGTCGCGGCACGTCTGGCCCCCGGTGCAACCGGTACAGACACCGGCGGCTCGATCCGCCAGCCCGCCGCCTTCTGCGGCATCGTCGGCATGAAGCCGACCTATGGCCGTTGCTCGCGCTGGGGCACCATCGCTTTTGCCTCGTCACTGGACCAAGCTGGTCCGTTCGCCCGGACGGTCGAGGATACGGCGATCATGCTGGGATCCATGGCCGGGTACGACCCTAAGGATTCGACCAGCGTCGATCTGCCGGTGCCGGATTACCGCGCCGCGGTCGGCCGATCTGTGAAGGGCCTCAAAATTGGCATCCCTAAGGAATATCGCGTCGACGGAATGTCGGGCGAAATCGACGCGCTGTGGCGCCAGGGCGAGCAGTGGTTCAAGGATGCTGGCGCTGAGATCGTGCCTGTCAGCCTGCCGCACACCCGATATGCGCTGGCGACCTATTACATTGTGGCGCCCGCCGAGTGCTCGTCCAACCTCGCGCGCTATGACGGCGTGCGTTACGGCCTGCGCTCGGCCGGCAAAGACCTGACAGAACAGTATGAAAACACCCGTGCCGAGGGTTTCGGCGCGGAGGTGAAGCGCCGCATCCTGATCGGCACCTATGTGCTGTCTGCCGGCTATTTCGACGCCTATTACATCAAGGCGCAGAAAGTGCGGGCGCTGATTGCGCGCGACTTCAGCAATGCGTTCAAGTCGTGCGACCTGATCTTGACGCCGACCGCACCTTCCGCGGCGTTCGCGCTGGGGGAGAAATCGGACGATCCGATCGCCATGTATCTGAATGACGTGTTCACCGTACCGGCGTCGCTGGCGGGCCTGCCGGGCATCTCGGTTCCGGCGGGGTTGGATTCCGGCGGCCTGCCGCTGGGCTTGCAGCTGATCGGCCGTCCGTTCGACGAAGAGACGGTGCTGGCGGGCGCGGGGGCATTGGAAAAGGCGGCGGCCTTCACGGCCTTGCCGCAGATCATGGCGGCGTAGGATGAGCGGAATTATCGAAGGCGAAACCGGTTCGTGGGAAATGGTGATCGGGCTTGAGGTTCACGCCCAGGTCACGGCCAACACGAAATTGTTCTCCGGCGCACCGACCAGTTTTGGCGGCGAGCCCAACACCAATGTCAGCCTGGTCGACGCGGCGATGCCCGGCATGCTGCCGGTGCTGAACGAATATTGCGTCGAACAGGCAGTGAAGACCGGCCTTGGCCTAGGCGCCGAGATCAACCGGCTGTCGGTGTTCGAGCGCAAGAATTATTTCTACGCCGACCTGCCGCAGGGCTATCAGATTTCGCAGTACGCTCACCCCATCGTCGGCAAGGGTGTGATCGAGATCGATTTGCCCGGCGGCGAGACCAGGGAAATCGGCGTTACCCGCCTGCATCTGGAACAGGATGCCGGCAAGTCGCTGCACGACCAGCACGCGACCAAGACCTTCGTCGACCTGAACCGTTCCGGCTCTGCGCTGATGGAAATCGTATCGGAGCCCGACATGCGCAATGCGGACGAGGCAGCAGCCTATGTCCGCAAGTTGCGCACCATTCTGCGCTATCTCGGCACCTGCGACGGCAACATGGACGAAGGCAGCATGCGCTGCGACGTCAATATTTCGGTGCGCAAGCCGGGCGAAGCGTTCGGCACGCGCTGCGAGATCAAGAACGTCAACTCTATTCGCTACGTGCAGGCGGCGATCGAATATGAATCGCGCCGACAGGTCGAGCTGATCGAGGAGGGCGGCAAGGTCGTCCAGGAAACCCGCCTGTGGGATCCGCGCCAGGGCATTACGCGGCCTATGCGCAGTAAGGAAGAGGCGTTCGACTATCGCTACTTCCCCGATCCCGACCTGCTGCCGCTCGAGCTTGACGAGCAGATGATCGACCGGATGCGTGCATCGCTACCGGAACTGCCGGACGCCAAGAAGCGCCGTTTCATCGATGTGCATGGCCTGTCACCCTACGACGCAGGCGTGCTGGTCGCCGAGCAGACGCGCGCCGCTTTCTATGAGCGTGTTGTGGACGGCAGGCGCGACCCGAAAGCTGCCGCCAACTGGCTGATCACAGAGCTGCTGGGCGGCCTGAACAAGGGCGGGCAAGATATTGACGCATCGCCGGTTTCGGCTGAGGCGCTTGGTGAGTTGCTCGACCTGCTGGCCGATAACACGATCTCCGGCCGGATCGCCAAGGATGTGTTCGCCGAGATGTTCGCCACCGGCAAGCGCCCGGGCGCAATCGTCGAGGAAAAGGGGCTACGCCAAGTGACCGACACCGGCGCTATCGACGCCGTGATCGACGCCGTGATCGCCAAGAACCAAGACAAGCTGGCAGAATACCGGTCCGGCAAGGACAAGCTGTTCGGCTTCTTCGTCGGTCAGGTGATGAAGGAAAGCGGCGGCAAAGCCAACCCGGCGATGGTCAACCAGGCGCTGAAGGCGAAGCTGGCCGGGTAATAGGCCACTGGGAATTGCTATAAGGTTGCGCCGTCTGCCGTTTGCCGATATCTCGGAAACAATGTCTTAAATCGTGGCGTACACCGAGGATTGGTTCTGAGTGATCACGTTATCGCCAAGTGAACAGGCCGATTCGGCCGCCGGTTCGTGATGATCGAATCTTTTCTCAATCTGTCGATCTTTTGGGTTTTCCTAATCGTTCTGACGGCAACCGTCTTGGCGTTCGAGGGCGGTCGCCTGTTGGGGCGGAGCACGGAACGCAGGGGCGGGGACGACGTCGCGACGTTGGAAGGCGCCGTGCTGGGTTTATTGGCACTGATGGTCGGCTTTACCTTCTCCATGGCGCTGATGCGTTACGAGGCGCGGCGCGAGGCGGTGGTGAAGGAGGCGAACGCGATTGGGACGACGGTGGCGTTTGCTCGCCTGTTGCCCGAGCCATATGCGGCGAATTCGGTCAATCTGCTGCGTGATTACGTCAAGGTTCGGCTGGAGGTCGGCGGGCATCAGACCGCACGGGAAGCAGCCGAGACGACCGCCAAATCGGGAGAAATCCAGGTAGCGCTGTGGCATGAGGCCCAGGGTCTGGAGAAAGCCGACAACAATGTTGTGCCGACCGGCCTTTACATCTTCTCGCTGGCGCAAACCTTCGACGAGCATGACGCACGGCTCGCCGCCAATCGCAACCGCGTGCCAAGTGTCGCGATCTGGGGACTCTATCTGCTGGGCATCGCCACCGCAGGTTTTACTGGCTACAGCGTCGGCGTTGCGGTGAAGCGGCCCCGGTTGCCGGCCTATATCGTGGGTGTGCTGATCGTCAGCGTTCTTGTGCTGATCCACGATCTGGACCATCCGGATTCCGGCCTGATCACCGTCGATATGCAATCGATGCACGATGTTGCGGCCGGCTTGGGCCTTGGTCAGCAGTAAACCGGCAACGTCAGGGCGTGTATTTGTAGACCGTACCGGCCGACGTGCCACCGTAAATTGCGCCTCTGCTGTCGTGCGCCAAAGTGCCGGTCGGGCCGCCGCCTTCAGGGCCATAATAGAATGTGCGCGAGACCGTGAAGGCGCCGGCGGGGGTTATACGAAACAGCGTGCCATAGCCCGGTTTTTTCTTTGTGCCACCGCCTGACCCGGTGGTGCCGTAAAAACTGCCATCCGTGTTGAGCAAAAGCGGACCGTTGGGCCCATACCCATCGGTCTTGCCAGTGAATTGGTAGAAGATGGAGAACTGCCCAGTCGTATCGATCTTCCAGATAGCGCCGGCATAGTTGCCGCCATTCATCTTGAGAATCGTGCCGTAAATATTTCCGGCAGTGTCTACGATCGGTGCCTGATCGGGGTATTCGCCGTCGGCGCCGTCCTTGAACTTGTAGAGCGGTGTCAGCCTGTTATGCGGCGCCAGTTTCCAGACTGCCCCGTTGGGATCTCCGCCGAAACCGCCGCCGACAACGGTGCCGTAGATATTATTTTCCCCATCGACCGCAACGCCGGAAAACGGGCAATGCCCATCGCCCTGGCTCTTGAATTCATAGCGCGTGGTATAGCCGCCAGGCGGGGCCACCTTCACCTGGAACACGCTGCCGTTTACGCTGATCGCTCCGCCCGCGGCCGCTCCATAGAGCGTTCCGTCACCGCCGCGCACCAAGCCTTGGAGCGGTCCGGACCCATCGCCGGCGGCCGGGTCGAAGGCGTGCAATACGGTCAGCCTATGGGCAGGACTCAACTTGAAGATCGTGCCGCCGCTGAATTGGCCGCCTTGTTGGGTCGTGCCGTAAACATTCCCTCCGGCGTCGATGGCCAGCATATCGTTCGGTATGTTGCCGTCAGTCGCCGGGTTGAAATTGTAAATCGTCGTGACCTGTTTGCTCGACGTCACTGTGAACAGCGTGCCGCCGCTGTTGGCGCCGCCATATTGCGTGGTTCCATAGGCCGTCGAGCCCCGGGCCGCGCTGATATAGGGCGCGTAGCTGAGCCCGCTGGCAAGAACTGTGAACCTTGTCGCCTGCGCTGGTGCAGCCGCCAGTAGCAGCACAGCCGATGGCAGCGACAGTAATAGTGTAACTCTCAAGTATCCGCGCAGGGCCATGACGGCTTCCTCAGGCCGAATAGCCGAGTTTCATTGCGCCAATAATGACGGCATTTGGCGCGATTGGCACGGATTGTTTTCCTGCCCGTGGGGATCACGCCGCCAGGGCTCGTGCTTTCTTCGCCGGGCCAAGCCGGACGGGCAGCGCGGCCAGTCCGCGCAACAGTGAGTTTCGACGCCATTTCACCTCATTACGCGGAATCGCCAAGCTGATATCCGGAAACTTCTGAAGCAGCGCATTCAGCGCGATTGCGCCCTCCATGCGGGCAAGCGGCGCGCCCAGGCAGAAATGTATACCCAGCCCGAAGCCCAGATGCCGGTTCGGTTCCCGTGCGATGTCCAGGGTCTCGGCATCCGGGAATACCTCCTCGTCGCGATTGGCCGCGGCCAGCATGAGAATGACCCGCTCCCCCTTGGCGATCTTCACCTCGCCGATCTCAATATCCTCTTTCGCGTGGCGCATGATGCTGTGTTGAACAGGGTTAGTGTAACGCAGTAGTTCTTCGATCGCCTGCTTGATCAGGTTCGGACTGGCCTGGAGCTTTTCCAGTTGATCGCGGTCGTCTAGCAGCGCCAGTACACCGTTGCCCAGCAGATTGACGGTTGTCTCGTGGCCGGCGAGCAGCAGCAAGAACACCATTCCGATCAACTCGTCCTGGCTCAGCCGGTCGCCAGCCTGTTCGGCCGCCACCAACGCGGTGATCAGGCCTTTGTCAGGCTCCTCCCGCCTCAGGTCGATCAGGCCGTCGAGATAGCGGATCATCCGGATATTGTTGGCCATGCCTGTGATCAGTCGCACGATGCCGGGTGGCGGCCCGTCCAGCAGATGCAGCATGAAGCGGCGAAACTTGGCGCGCTGTTTTTCCGGAACGCCGAGCATCTCGGAAATGACGATCATCGGCAAAGCGAGCGCGAACTCGTGCAGCAGGTCGACGACCTGCCGCCCTTCGAGCTTCGCCAACAATTCGTCGGCAATTTCCTGCACGCGGCCGGCCATGTTTTCGATCATGGAGGGGGTGAATGCCTTATGGACCAGCGTTCGCAGGCGTGCGTGCCCGGGATCGTCCATCGTCACCATGGTTTTGGCCAGGATACGGAAGGATCTGGGAATCCAGCGCATCGGCTGCCCGCCTGCGCGCATGGCCATCATGTCGCTGGACAGCCGTTGGTCCTTCAGCGCCGCGACGACATCGTCATATCGCGTAACAATCCAGCCCTCACCCCCAAAACCCGGTATCTTCAACCGGCACATCGGCATCTCATGCCGCATGCGCGCATAGGTGGGGTAAGGGTCCGCACGAAACCCCGGACTCAGCAGGTCGATCTGTTCGTTAAGTTGGCTCATGTCGCCCTCGATCTGAAATTGAATTCCAGTTTGCGCACTGTCGCCGAGGTTGGAGCTGGGGGCAAGCGGACCAAGAGCCACGGTGCCGGCCATAAGCCGCTGAAAAGCCCGTCAGTCATTGGGAAGGCAAGCTGATCCGAGCGCCAGTAGGTGCCGAATTTTGTTATTGGTGGCGATCGTCCAGCATGCCGATGCGACGATATTAACATCAAAGCGCAGCGCGCGGAGAGAGAGGGATTCGAACCCTCGGTAAGTCTTTACAAACCTACGGCGGTTTAGCAAACCGCTGCCTTCAGCCACTCGGCCATCTCTCCAGCAATGAAATCAATGACTTAGCTGTTGGCATTCCAACTAATTCCAAATCATTTTCCAACTGCGTCTCGCGCTACCGGCGCGTTTTTGGCACGTTCCGCGCGCAGGCGCAACCGCTTGCCCGTGGGAGCAGCAGCAGTAGCCGCGCTCGGCAGTACTGCATTCGTTCTTATTGGGTGAAGCGGAGATTTCCATGGCCGACCGGGTGGCTCTGTATGCCTGTAAGCTGGAGGACATGGTTCGCCCCGTCGCGAGGGCGCGGGTCCGCTGCTGGAGTAGGGTGCTTCGGCACCCCTTTTTTCATAGACAGAGCATATGAGCTACGCCATCTTCGATAGATGCTGGCACGCAACCGCACCCTTGACGGACTTCGGGGCTGTCTCGCCCTCGTAGTCCTCATAAATCACGCGTGCCAGACGCACGGATATACCTTTATGTTCCTGGTGGCAGGAGCGTGTGTCTGGGCCTTCTTTACGATATCCGGCTACGTTCTCACGGCTGCCTGGGATGGCCGCTATACGGCCTTCCTTGTGCGCCGCGCGGTTCGGCTTTGGCCGATATACGCGCTGTGCCTCGCGGTGGGCGCGGCGCTGATCGGGACACACTTGCCGGTACTCCAATATGCCTGGCTACCGATATCCAATCCCAACACCGCACCCGCCGCCGACCCACCAGCCTGGTCCTTGACAGTCGAGGCATGGGCCATGCTCGCGATGCCTGCCTACGTCTGGATAAGCCGACGACGTTTAGTGTGGCTTGCTGGGGCTTTGGCCGCTTGCGCGCTGCTTTCGCAGCTTTGGGCACCGATGATATTGCTCTGTTTCTTTTTCGCGGGCGCGTGGCTCACCCGATGCCCTGTCAGATGGGCACCGCTGGAAGGGGCCATCCCGCAATGGCTTGGCCGCGTGTCCTACCCGCTCTACCTGTGCCACTGGCCCATATTGGCAGCGCTAGGGCTTCCCCTCTGGGCTTCAATCCCACTGGCGTTTGTCGTTGCCGAGGGGCTGGCGCGGACGGTCGAAAAGTGGAGCATCAAGGCATCGCGGATAGCGGGAAATATGGGTAGAACATACAGAGGGCAAACCTTCCAACTACCCTGAATAATGTAGGGGTTTTAGGGGCTATACAGTTGGAAGATATCGTTGATTTTATTGCGTTTTTCAGAGCATCGCGCGGTTTAGCAAACCGCTGCCTTCAGCCACTCGGCCATCTCTCCAGCGCCGTCGTGCGCCCGTTTTAGGGTGCGTACGACGCGGTTATCCGATTAAACAACGGCGCCAGCCTTGGCAAGGCGCGGGCGAACTCCAGCCGAATTTTTACGGTTCGACCCGGTCGACCGGTCTAGTCTTTTTCACATGCCGCGATTGCGATTGTTGCCGCGTCGCGTTTCAGCTTAAACGTAACAAGCTGATCTGTCCCTCTGATTAGAGCTTTCATGCGCAAGCCGGACACAATTGCCTATTGGCGCGATGACAAGCTGCCAACTCGCTTTGCGTTTGGCCTGGCGCTGCAGCAGGCGGTTTTCCTGGGTGAGTTGCTCGTCATCCCCAGTCTGTTCGCTCACAGCGCCAATGTCGGGCATCTGCAATTCCTCGACATTGCGGCTGCGACGCTGATTGTGTCGGCGGTGGCGCTCATGCTTCAGGCTTGGAACCGGTTCGGCATCGGCTCAGGCTACTTCTACCCCTTGCAGGCGACGACCGCGGTCCTGCCGGCTCTGCTTCTGGCCGCGCATGACGGCGGGATGAAGGCTGCCTATGGCATGATCTTCGTATTGGCGCTCGCCCAAATTCTGTTCAGCGGGCTTATCGGCAGGCTGCGCAGCATCTTCACGGTCGAGATCGCCGGTCTCGCGGTGCTGCTCATCGGAGTGGGGCTGGGACAGGCGGCGCTGAAGCTCATCGTCACGCCGACGGCCGGTTCCGGCCTCACGCCGGCTGCCCCTTACGTTGCTGGACTGACGTTCGGCACCATGGTTGCCCTCAATGTGTGGAACACGTCGCGGCTCCGTCTGTTCGCGCCATTGGCGGGCCTGTTGGTCGGGGCGGTCGCTGGTTGGGCGTTAGGACTGATCGCGCCGACCGATATGGCTTTGCTGTGGGAGATGCCATATTTTCGGCTGCCGTCGCTCCCCGTCTTCGGCTGGTCGTTCGATTGGGTTGCCGTGCTGCCCTATGCGGTGACCGGGCTCATGCTGTCGGTAACATCGCTCGGAACCCAGACGGTCGCTCAGCGCTTCAATGATGCCGATTGGAATGGGCCGGACCTGAAGGCGATGGCGCGCGGTCTTCGCGCCGAAGGCATCACGCACCTGCTGGCGGCCCTCATCAATGGCCTGCCGATGGTAGCGAGCGGCGGCGCGGTGAGCTTGGCCGCAACATCCGGCGTCACGAGCCGATACTTGGCTTATTGGACCGCCGGCCTTCTGCTCGCCGTCGCGCTACTGCCCAAGCTCGTGGTCATCTGGCTGCTGTTGCCCAACGCCACGTCCGGCGGGCTGCTGCTCTACCTTTCGACCTTCACGGCGCTGAGCGGGTTGCAGCTTATCGGCTCCCGCATGCTCGACAACCGACGTATCCTCGCGATTGGCACCGGCCTCGTCATTGGCATGACCTTCGACCAGATACATCAGGCGCTGGAGAGCGTTTGGCCGGGTGTTCGTGAAGTCGCATTCTCGGGGATGTCGATGGGTCTACTGGCGGCGGCGTTCCTGTCTGCCCTGTTCCGCATCGGCGTTCACCGGCGGGCACAGCGGCGTTTTGCCGTCTCTGAAGTGACGCTCGACGAGTTCACGACATTCATGGAGCAACAAGGCAAGTTGTGGGGTGCGCGCCACGATGCGATGCGCCGAGCCGAGCATGCGAGCTGGCAGGCCTTCGAGATGCTGCTGAACGGTTTTATCGACCCAGGCTACCCGGCAATCAAGCTGTCGACACGTGTCGACGAATATAGCCTGACGATCGTATTTCTCTATCGCGGGACGTTGCCGCCGGTCGGCGCCGAGCGGCCAACGGCAGAGGAACTGATCGCGGAAGATGACGCCGAGGCACGGCTGACGGGCTATATGTTGGGCCAGCTTGCCGACCGCGTCCGCGTCCATAGCCAGGGCAGCGACTGCACGCTGCAACTTACCTTTCAGAATTGACCGGCTTCCGCCAGCTTTCCCTACACGAGCGCGCGGAGGCAACTTTCAGGGTTCGACGAGGTCGATCGCGAAGGCTTGGATGTCCGTACCGGGCGCGAAGACGCCTTCCAGGAACAGGTGGCCCAAAATCTTGGGGATGTGCCTGTCCGCCGACGCGGACAGGGGCAACAGCAGCCAAGTAGTCTTAGCCGTCACGTGGGGAGCGAAACGGGCGGTAAGCACACGCGGTTTGCGGTCTTCATGGATTGTCCGGATGGCTCCGGTCCGGCTCCCTTAACGACGTTGCTGCCCGCCAGCCGATAGGCGAAGCCATGCGGCTGGACATCCACAGCATCAGATCTGGCGCCAGATGCGGCAGGTCGACGGGGGATCGAGCGTATCGCAGCTGGGCGGCTGTCCGTCCGTGTGCCTGGATAACCAGTAGTCGTAAAGTTCCCGCCAGGGGGGCGCGCCTTCAGTAATCGCCATCGAAGTTCAGGTTCTCAATCGATCAACGCAAGCACCGTTCCCCGCTCGGTCACGATGTTGCTTTCGATTTAGCGTAAATATGAGTTCTCATGCTGAGGTGTCGGGTGGAAACATATACCGAAATTATTTGTGAAATAATGTGAATAATCCCGTTAATATGAGAATAAAGCACGGAAAAGCGCTGGCAAATCGGTGCGGGCGGTGGTGGAATGCGTTGCATATGATCGCTACGTATCCGCAAGGGAACCCATGACACCCAGCGCGTCCTCGCCATGGCCTTGTTGCGGTCTTTCTGGGAAGGCGGGTGAGCCCATATGAGCGAATGGACGGTCAAATTCGGAACAGGGGATCCGTCCGTGGCTGAGCCCTGGCAGGAATTGTACCGTTACTGGCTGTCCAAGCACACTGCCGGTCAGCCGCCGACGCGGGGCGACCTCGACCCGGTTACCGAAATTCCGCGGATGGTCGCCAATTTGATGATTCTCGAGGTGGTTTCCGGCGGTTACGATTATCGTCTTGTCGGCAGCGAGATCGTCTCGTTGTCAGGCCTTGACCTGACCAATGGCCGCGCCGGGTCAGGCGCGAAATTTTCTTCCATCAAATCGGAATGGCTGGCCGCGCTCGACTTCGTCAGGGACCACAGGATGCCGCGCCTGCTGTTCTCCAGCCTCGGCACGCAACCCACCGCAACGAACACAGTGCTGCTGCTTCCGCTATGTGCGGGGACCGGCGAAAACATGAAGATTCTCGGTGCTTTATTTCGGCAGGGCGCCTTCGATGCCAATTTGAAGGTGGACAATCTGTCGGTTCGGGAAATCCCCGTTTAGCCCACGCATCGGCAACCATTCATCTTTTGATATCGGTTTGATTCCTCACTCGACGGCGGGGACGATCTCATTTTTGTTCCATTTAGTATGGGAACTTCATTCCACTTCCCGGGTTTGACGGAAACCATGCGCTCTTTTTGAGGAGGGCCTGGCGACCCGCTCGCAACCAATTATTTGGGAGGATTTCTACGTGAACACTTCATCCAAACTCGGTCTGACTCTGTCCGCGGCGTTTCTGGCGGTCTCCGCCGTTGCTTCGGCGGCGGATATCCCCACCGGGACCTACGCTGTCACCGGCTTCACGACCTCGGCTTCGGGCATCGGATGCAAATCAGGCGACCTAACGAAGGGCGCGGCTTCGGATTCGTCGGTCATTTACCCCGGCGCCGGCAAGGCGGGCATGGTTCTGGCCAGCCCATTCACCAAGTCGACCGGCGCTAAGGGCAGTGCCGCCACGAATGTCTGCGTTGCCACCACCAAGGTGCCGGCGAGGGGGCTGGATGGGGCCGCCCTGACGTTCAACTGCTATGACGATACCGTGAAAGGCCCAGCCAGCTCCGCGCAGGCGCAGTTGAAAGCGACCTTTAATGTCGGCACGTCGCACAGCCCCGCCGTCAAGCAGGTTACCGTCACCAGCAAAGTTATCGTCGGTGGGACGACGTTCTGCACATTCAGCAACGACGGCACATACGTGCTGCAATAATCTTTCGATATGTTGATTGAAAAGGGCGGCCTCTGTGCCGCCCTTTTTTATGGGTTTTCCGCGGCCCGTGCGCCATAGGCGCGGATAAAGGTTTGCGCCGCCCGGCGGGCTTGAGCGCGGATTTCGCGCGCCGGCGGCTGCGGAATGACTTTGAGGATACGTTTGAAGTGCAGACCGCCATGCACGAGACTGAGGAATTCCTCTGCAGCCTCGGCGGAATCGTCGACCGTAATCCGTCCTTCGCCCTGAAGTTGCTCCAGATAGTCGGCGACTCGGCGAATAGCCTTGCGCGGGCCGCTTTCATAGAAGACCTGACCGACTGACGGATTGCGTTGTGCTTCCGACACGATCAGGCTGTAAAAGGCGGTGGATTCATCCGACAGCAGGGCGGTCAAAACCCGATCCGCCAGCCCGGCTAGAACCTCGACCGGATCGTCCCCGACAAGTGGGGGCGCAAAGGCCTCGGCGACGTGGCAGTCGCATTGGTCCTGAACATGGGCCTGGAACAGCTCTTCTTTGCTTTTGAAATAATTATACAGCGTCCCCTTGGAACCGCCGAGGCGTGAGGCGATATGCGACATCGAGGTCGCGGCATAGCCTTCGGCCGAAAATATTTCGCGAGCGACATTTAAGATCGCTTCCCGGCGTCCTCCTCGAGGGTAGTTCAATCGCTTTCGATCCATCGATGCTCTGGCGTGCCGATTTGTCGGGTTGACGTCGGCTGTTGAATTACTGTAAATGAACCGTACGGTACGGTCAAGTTTACCTAAAAGTCATTTAATGCCTGCTTCGGCGATTTTCTTCAGACCCAGGCGTTTTCCCCGCGCTGGTTCGGCCCCCACACGGCTTTGCTTCGTGCTTGCGGTCACGCTTGCGGCAGGATGCGCGGTCGGCCCCGATTTCGTCGCCCCGACGACTCCGAAGGAGGCCGGCTACACGCCTGAGAAGTTGACGCCGCAAACCAACGGCACGCCCGGCAAGCTCGCCGGCGGCGCGGTCCAACACTTTGCCGACGATCAGGATATTCCGGGGCAGTGGTGGTCGCTTTATCATTCGGCGCCGCTGAATGCTTTGATCGACGCTGCCTTGCGGGCCAGTCCGACGCTGGATGCGGCCAAGGCTGCGCTGCGTCAGGCACAGGAAAACGCCTCGGCATCCCGCGGCGCGTTTTATCCAAGCATCACCGGCAATGTCAGCGCGACGCGGGAGAAGATATCCGACGCCACCTTCGGCTTTCCGGGTGGCGTGTCGATCTTCAGCGTCAGCACCGCCTCGGTTGACGTGTCCTATCCGCTGGATGTCTTTGGCGGCGTCCGGCGGCAGGTCGAGGCGTCCGAGGCGACGGAGGACTATCAGCGTTTCCAGCTGGTCGCCGCCTATCTGACGCTGACATCGAATATCGTCACGACTGCGGTCACCGAGGCATCGTTCAGGGCCCAAATCAAGGCGCAACGCGAGATCATCGATATCGAGCAGCATGAGGTCGACGTGCTGCGCCAACAATTGTCGTTGGGCGGTGTCGCCGGCGGCGCGGTGCTGGCGCAGGAAGCGATCCTGGGGCAGGCTAAGGCGACGTTGCCGCCGCTGGAAAAACAACTGGCGCAGTCGCGCAACAGCCTGGCGGTGCTCGTCGGCCGGTTCCCCAGCGAAGATGTCGGCGCGACATTCGAACTCGAGCAGCTGTCCCTGCCGACCGATCTACCGGTCAGTCTGCCGGCAAAACTGGTCGCGCAGCGGCCCGATATCAAATCGGCAGAGGCGCAGATGCATGAGGCGAGCGCGCAGATCGGCGTCGCGACGGCGAACGAACTGCCGCAGATCAGCCTGACCGGCAGCATCGGCAACACAGGGTCTCCGGCCGGCAACCTGCTCAATCCCGGTGTCGGAATCTGGAGCATCGGCGGCAGCCTGGCGCAAAAATTGTTCGATGGCGGAACTTTGCTGCATCAGCGGCGAGCGGCGGTTGCGGCCTATGACGAGGCGGCGGCGCAATATCGCGGCACGGTTCTTTCGGCGTTCCAGAATGTGGCCGACGCGCTCCGTGCGCTGCAAACAGACGCCGACGCGTTGGCTGCCAATCTCGCTGCCGATCAGGCGGCGCAGAAGAGTTTGGCCTTGTCGCAGGAGCAGTATCGGCTGGGTGCAATTACCTATACGACGCTTTTGAATGCCGAACAGACGGCTCAGCAGTCGCGGATTGCGCTTGTGCAATCCCAGGCTGCCCGGTTCTCTGATACCGCGGCGCTGTTCCAGGCGCTTGGCGGCGGCTGGTGGAATGCGGCGAGCGGGACGTTCGACGCGGCCAAGCCCGACAAGCCGGATCAGTGAGGAAATAAGCATGCTGGCAAGACGTATGATCATCATGCTGGTCGCGGTCGCCGTGGTTTTCGGCGGCGTGTTCGGCTGGATCGCGGTTGGACACTACTTCCGCGACAAATTCATGCACTCGATGGGCATCCCGGTGCAGACGGTGTCGACGACAGTGGCAGGCGTGCAGGAATGGCAAGCCAAGCTTGAGGCTGTCGGGTCGTTGCGCGCCGTCAATGGCGCCGATCTCAGCTCGCAGGTGGCCGGCACCGTGTCCGCGCTGCATTTCGAATCCGGCGCCGAGGTGAAGGCGGGCACCTTGCTAGTCGAGCTCGCATCGGCGGACGATGTCGGCAAACTGAAATCGCTGCAGGCCGCTGCCGCATTGGCGCAGATCACTCTCGACCGCGACCAGCGGCAGCTGAAGGTGCAGGGCGTGTCGCAGCAAACAATCGACGCGGATACCCAGAATCTGAAGAGTGCGCAGGCTCAGGTGACTGAGCAGCAGGCTACGGTCGATTACAAGAACATAAAGGCGCCGTTCGATGGCAAGCTGGGCATCCGGCAAGTCGACCTGGGGCAGTATCTCGCCGCCGGCACCACAATGGTGACGCTACAGTCGCTCGACCCAATCTATGTCGATTTCTATCTGCCGCAACAGGCGATAGCTCAACTTCAGGTCGGACAGAAAGTGTCGGCCCTGGTCGACACTTTCCCTGGCAAGACGTTCGAGGGAGAGATAACGGCGATCAATCCGAAGATCGACTCCAGCACGCGCAACGTACAGATTCGCGCGACTCTAAAAAATCCTGACCACACGCTGCTGCCGGGTATGTATGCCACGGTCGATATCCTGACCGGCGCCCCCCAACGCTTTGTGACGGTGCCCTCGACGACGATCGCCTACAATTCCTATGGCAGTACGGCTTTCCTGGTCGATGACAAGGGGAAGGATGAAAACGGCAAGCCGAAGCTGACGGCGCGCCAGGTTGTTGTGACGACGGGTATGACGCGTGGCGACCAGGTCGCGGTGCTGAGCGGCATCAAAGAGGGCGAGACCGTTGTGACGGCGGGCCAGATCAAACTGCGGACCGGCGTCCCCGTGGTCGTCGACAACGCGATCGCACCCAAGTTCGACGCCAATCCCACGCCGGCCTCGAACCAGTAGGCGCCGCCATGCATTTCACCGATATTTTTATCAGGCGGCCGGTGCTGGCCACGGTGGTCAGCCTGATGCTGTTGGTGGTGGGGCTGAAGGCGGGATTTTCGCTTTCGGTCCGCCAGTATCCGAAAACCGAAAACGCCATCGTCACCGTTTCGACGCTCTATTACGGCGCTGACCCCGATGTCGTCGCCGGCTTCATCACCACGCCTCTTGAAAACGCGATCGCCCAGACCAGCGGCATCGACTACATGACCTCGACCTCGACCAGCGGCACCAGCACGATTTCGATCAATCTGATCCTGAACTACGACGCCGACAAGGCGCTGACCGAGATCAACACCAAGGTCAGTTCGGTCCTGAACCAACTGCCGCCAGGGACCCAGCAACCGGCGCTCAGCATCCGCATCGGCGATACGCTGGATTCGATGTATTTCGGATTCCGCAGCGACGTGCTGTCGATGAATCAGATTACCGACTATTTAACCCGCGTCGTGCAGCCCAAACTGCAGTCGGTGCATGGGGTGCAGTTGGCGGAGATCATCGGCCCACGCAACTATGCGCTTCGCGCCTGGCTCGACCCGGCCAAACTGGCCGCTTACGGCATGACCGCGACCGACGTCAGCACGGCCTTGCAACAGAACGACTATATCGCCGGACTGGGCAACACCAAGGGCCAGATGGTCCAGGTCAACCTGACCGCATCGACCAATCTGCACTCGGTCAAGGAGTTCGAGAATCTTGTGCTGAAACAGTCTGGGGGCGCGGTGGTGCGGCTCAAGGATGTAGGCAAGGTCGAACTCGGCGACGACAGCTATGAGACGCAGAACAATCTCTATGGCCGCAAGGCTGTGTTCATTGGTATTCAGGCTGCGCCGGATGCGAATCTGCTGCAGGTTCTGAAAGGTTGCCGCGATGCCTATCTCTCGCTTGAGCCCGAATTTCCCACCGGCCTGAACGGGACGATCGGCTATGACGCATCGGATTTCGTAAACAGCGCGATCGGCGAGGTGAAAAGCACGCTCATCGAGGCGGCCCTGATCGTTACCGTCGTCGTCTTCGCCTTCCTTGGATCGCTGCGTTCGGTCCTCATCCCGGCGGTTACGATTCCACTGTCGCTGGTCGGCACCCTGATCATGATGTTGATGTTTGGCTTCTCGCTGAACCTGTTGACCCTGCTGGCGCTGGTTCTGGCGATCGGGCTGGTGGTCGACGACGCGATTATCGTGGTCGAGAACGTCAATCGCCATATCGACGAGGGGATGAAGCCGATACCGGCCGCGATCATGGCGGCGCGGGAACTGGGCGGCCCGATTATCGCAATGACGGTGGTGCTGGCTGCCGTCTATGTGCCGATCGGTTTCCAGGGCGGCCTGACGGGCGCCCTGTTCACGGAATTCGCCTTTACGCTGGTCGGTGCGGTAACGGCATCCGCCATCATCGCGCTGACTCTGTCGCCAATGATGTGCTCACGCCTGATGACGCCGCGTTCGCATGACAGGCGCGGTTGGCAGGACCGGCTAATGGATCAGATCGACCGGAACTTCGACCGGGCGCGCAATATCTATGAACGGCTGCTGCATTCCAGCCTGAATACGCTGTCGGTGTCGGCAGTCTTCGCGGCGATCATTATCGTCAGCCTGGGCTTCCTGTTCGTCAGCGCGAAGACCGAACTGGCGCCGGATGAGGACGAGGGTGTCGTCGGCAATTTGGCGACCCCGGCGCCGAACGCGACGCTGGACCAGAAGCAGCTTTACGCAAAACAGCTTTACGACCTGCTGCACGTCTATCCGGAGGATTATATCGTCTTCCAGATCATCACGCCCGGGCCGTTCATCACCGGCATGGTGATGAAACCCTGGGACCAGCGGAAACGCACGACGATCGAGATGAAGCCGCTTATCCAGGCCGATGTCAGCAAGGTCGCCGGCGCGCGCGTGGTCTCGTTCTTGCCGCCTTCTCTTCCGGGTTCCAACGGCGCGTTGCCACTGCAGTTCGTGATCGACACCGCACAGCCGTTCGACAAGCTGGACGCGGTTGCGCAGAAATTCATGCAGGCCGCGCAGGCCACCGGGATGTTCATCTTCCTGGACAACGACCTGAAGATCGACCAGCCGCAATCGATCATCAGGATCGACCGCGACAAGACCGCCGAACTGGGCCTGAAGCTGAGCGACGTGGGCGCTGCGATGGGGTCGCTGCTGGGCGGCGGCTATATCAATTATTTCAGCTTGGATGGCCGGTCTTATAAGGTCATCCCGCAGGTTCAACAGGTCGACCGCCTGAACACGAACCAGCTTCTGAATTATTACATTCCAACCGCCTCGGGCACACCGGTGCCGCTGTCGACGGTCGCGAAGATCGAAACCAAGACGATCCCGGAATCGCTTAACCATTTCCAGCAGTTGAACGAAGCGACGATCAGCGGCGTGGCAATGCCCGGCGTGGCGCTTGGCGACGCGATCAAGAAGTTGCAGGAAATCGCGAAGGACACGCTACCGCAAGGCTATCTGATCGATTACGGCGGCCAGTCCCGGCAATATATTCAGGAATCGAGCGGGTTCCTAGCGACCTTCGCCTTCGCGCTGATCGTTATCTTCCTGTCACTCTCTGCTTTGTTCGAAAGTTTTCGCGACCCCCTGATCATCCTGATTTCGGTGCCGATGTCGCTGGCCGGGGCGCTGATCTTCATCGCGCTGGGCGTCGGCGGCGCGACGATGAATATCTACACCGAGGTCGGCCTGGTGACGCTGATGGGACTGATCAGCAAGCATGGCATTCTGATTGTGGAATTCGCGAACGACCAGCAGATGAAGGGGAAATCGAAGCGTGAGGCGATCGAAATCGCCGCCGGCATCCGCCTGCGCCCGATCCTGATGACCACCGCGGCCATGGTGTTCGGCGTGGCGCCGCTTCTTGTCGCCACCGGCGCCGGTGCTGTCTCGCGTTTCAATCTGGGACTGGTGATCGCCAGCGGCATGGCGATCGGCACGCTGTTTACCCTGTTCGTCGTGCCCGCCGCCTATGTGTTGCTGGCTGCGGACCACTCGAAAGCACGCGCGCTGGCGGAAGAGAAGGAAGCGATGGAGGGGTTGCCTGGGGAAGCTTAATCGGCTTTCGCCGGCACCTTCACCAGCGTGAATTTCTCGCCGGCCGAGACGGTCATGACCACTTCGTCAGCCTTCGTGAACTCGATGCCCATGATCGAGGGGGCGTCAGCGTCAGTGCCAGTTTCGACCGGTCGCGGGTGTGTGCCGATGACCCAGACCGCGTTTTCGCCCGCCACGCGGTAATCCGCATCGAGCGTTAGCTCGAACGACGTGCCACCCTGTTCGTTGGAACCGTGCATCGCCATCGTCGCTGTCTGGAATTCATAGATCATCTTAACCGGCTCCATCTCCTTCACCTGCCAGAACCCGACCAACTTGGCGATGTCGGCATGCGGCAGGCGCAACAGCTTCGCCTGTGCTTCTTCGGGATCGCCGAGCGCTGACCCGGCTGCCAGTGCAAGCAGGGCAATACCGACCACGCCAAGACGTTTCATGCCTATCTCCTCGCGAACAGATGGGCCATCACGATAGCGGCTAGTGAATGCACCGCATACGGTCAATCGGCGACGGTCTTGAGTATGCTGTTCCCCAGTTCGCGCGCGAATGACTGCTGCGAATGTGTGTCGGCATACACTGCGACGCCCTGCCGGCAGGTTTCGTAGAGGCTTGGGGTTTCAATCAGCCGGCTAACGGCCTCGGCCATCGCGTCCGCGGTAGCGTCGGTTGCCAATGTACCGGTGCCGCCATCGACGATCTGTTCACGCAAACCGCCAATTGGCGTGGCGACGACCGGCAATCCCGCACCATAGGCCGCGGCGACCACGCCGGACTGGCTGGCTTCCAGGTAGGGCAGTGCGATTGCATCCGCCTCGGCCAGGATACCGCCAACGGCGGCCGGCGGGACCCATCCGGTTTCGATCGACAAGCCCGGTTGGTTGAGAAGGCTGGGCGACGCAGCAACGTCGCCGCGCCCGACTACGCGCAAAGTGCAGTCCACGCCACGCGCTCGTAACTTGGCAAACGCCTCCAGCAACATCGGTACGCCCTTGTAGGGTAGGATGCGGCCGAAGAAGAGCAGGCGGAACGGTTTGGCCGGATGCGCAAGCGTGGCGGGCTCGTGCGCGAATCTGAAGATCGGGTGGTAAAGCCGCACCAGTCTTTCCTCGGTGACGTCCATGCGCGCCAGCAAACGATCGCCGACATACTCCGAGAGCGTGACGATGCGCGTGCTGGCGCGGATTTCCCGCCGCACCAGCCAGTCGAAGATCGGCCTTGTTTCGCCGGGATGCGGGTCGGCATCATGCACGATGAGAAGCGTCTCGATACCGGCGCGCGCGGCGGCTCGCTGCAGGGCCCCGCCCCAGACATGCGGCATGATGGTGACGATCGCCTTGACGCCGCCGGACGATAGGCGCCGAACCAGCTGCTGCACCGTGAACGGTAGCAGCAGCGTTCCGATCGCGAACGATAACGGGCCGGAAAAAGTTTGGACAGGGACTGGGGTTATGCCCGGCGCATCGACTGGAACTTCGCTCTGCAATGACGGCGACGCCCAGGTTTCGAAGCGTTCGTCCTTGGCGAAGGCGGCAGAGATCTGCTGCATCAAGGCTGCGCCCGCACCCAGCCGTCCCCAATAGACCAGGGCGATAGGAGTTTTGGAGGGATTTGGCGGTGTCATGATACGCCTGATGAATAGCAACGCCTTGTCGCCGCTTCTACTGCCGCTTACGATCAAGATGCATCCGGGCCGAACGAAGCCCAATTCTGGAGAGGAAATCATGGCAGCCGCGCTTTACGATATTCCGGTGAAAAGCATCGACGGCAAGGATACGTCGCTGGGCCACTACAAGGGCTCCGTCCTGCTGGTCGTCAATGTCGCGTCGGCTTGCGGGCTGACCCCGCAATATACCGCGTTGGAGCAGGTCTACGAGAAATACCAGGACCAGGGTTTCAAAGTTCTCGGCTTCCCGGCAAACGACTTCGGCGCGCAGGAGCCCGGCACCAACGAAGAGATCAAGTCGTTTTGCGAAACCAAGTTCGACGTGAAGTTCCCGATGTTCGCCAAGATTTCGGTCAAGGGTGCAGGGCAGCATCCGCTGTATCACCAACTGATCGCGGAAAAGCCGACGGCCGACGGCGACAAGGACAGCGGCTTGCGCACGACGCTGGCGAAGCATGGGCTGGGTCCGACGAACGAGACCGACGTGATGTGGAACTTCGAGAAGTTCCTGGTCGGCCGCGACGGAAAGGTCGTCGGCCGTTTCGCGCCGGATATCACGCCGGACGATCCGAAGATCACGTCTGCGATCGAAGGCGCTTTGGCGAAAAAATGATCTCCGGCGGGGCAACCCGCCGCAGGCCGGAACCAACCACGCGGTCGCCGCATTCACTTCGTATCGAATTATCGACGGAGAGAGTTATGGCGACCGCCGCAAAGAATGTTGACCGCGTAAAAGCCCAGGCCCGCAGCAAATGGGACAAGCTGACCGACGAGGATTTCGATTCGATCAAGACCAACGTGATCGAACTCGCGACCCGTCTTCAGGCTCGTTACGGCTTTACCGCCGAAGAAGCGAAGAAAGAAGCGCAAGAGTTCATGGAAAATGTCGGTGAGATTGCGTCCGACACTTACGATCAGGCGAAGGACGCGGCGCAGACCGGCTACGGCCATGCGCGCGACGCCTATCACGCGGCGGCGGATGCGCTGGACGAGGCGGCAACGCGTGTTGACCGCGTAGTAAAGGACAACGCCTGGGCGACGGTCGCCGGCGCGGTCCTGCTGGGTGGCGTGATTGGATATCTGGTCGGCTACGAATCTCGCCCGCGCTCGCGCTGGTATTAAACGGCGGCTCGCAGCCTTTCCAACGTCGTATTTTGCATGCTCGGCCGTGACTGCATACGGTCGAGCCATGCCTTGAGATGGGGATGAGGCGCCAGCAGATCGGCGGCCTCCGGCGTCATGCTGAACATGTCCATCTGCGGCGCCAGCATCAGGTCCGCGATGGTCAACTGATCGCCGACGATATAAGGCCCATTGCCGATCAGCCGATCCAGTTCCGCGAGGCAGATTTTCGCCTTGGGAATCGCGGCCTGTACGGCGGCTTCGTTACACGACATCCCGAACATAGGCGCGACGAGCCGATTGAAGACGATGGTCGTGCCGACCTCCCGAAAGAAATACCAGTCGACGATTCCGATAACCTGGTCCATTCGCGCCGCTGCGCGCGGGTCGGCAGGGCGTAGCGTTGTCCCGGGGAAAGCCGCATCCGTGTAGCGCAGGATTGCTTGTGTTTCGTATAGCTCGAAATCGCCAAATTTAACGGCCGGCACGCGGCCGAAGGGATGCCGTGCGAGATGTACCGGCTGCTTTGTTTCGGGCGGCGCCACCGGCACAACCTGATAGGCGGCGCCCTTTTCCTCAAAACCCAGCAACGCGGCCCTCAGATACGGGCTGCCGACAACACCATAAGCAACAATTTCAGCCATCGAAAATCTCCTTATCCTGTCATGGCGGGCGATCTACCACATTCGGAGGTTATTGGCCGCGTAAACTTCCTTTAAGGTACCTGTCCAACAGTGCTTCTCGGGGAAGGATTTTTCAAAATGTCAGTGCGTTTGAACGGCGGCGTCGCCGTGATCACCGGCGCGGCGAGCGGCATCGGCACAGGCCTAGCGCATAAGGCCCTGTCACTCGGCATGAAGGTCGTATTGGCGGACGTGAAGGCCGATGCGCTGAATGCCTTCGCCGCGACACTGAAAGGCGAAGTTTTAGCCGTGCCGACAGACGTGTCCGATCCTAAGTCGGTCGAGACGCTGGCGGATCGCGCCTATGCGGCGTTTGGCGAAGTCGATCTGCTGTTTAACAATGCCGGCGTCATGGCGACCGGTTTAAGCTGGGAAATCGAACCGGAACGCTGGGATCGCAGCATCGGTGTCAATTTCTACGGTGTGCTGCACGGGCTGCGCAGCTTCGTTCCCCGTCTGATCAAGGCGGGGCGGCCCGCCCATATCGTCAACACCTCGTCGGTGGGCGGCTTCCTGGCCAGCCCGATGATGGCACCGTACTCCGTGACGAAATATGCCGTGGTGGCGCTGACCGAGGCGTTGCGCGGTGAGCTGGAAATGCTGAACGCGCCGGTCGGCGTCTCGCTGCTGGCGCCGGGACCCGTCGATTCCGGCATCTTCAACGATCCGTTCGGCGCGACCATCCGGCCGGAGGTGCAGCAGTTCGTCGATTATCTACGCAAGCTGCTGACCGAGAACGGCTTGTCGCCAGACGAGTTCGCTGAACTGGTCTTCGGCGGCATCGAAGACGGGAAGTTCTGGATCATCCCGCAGCCCTTCGCCTTCGACGAGGGCTTCAAAAAGCGGGTCGACGACATCCTGGCTCGACGGAACCCGACATCGCACCAATATTGACGGTCATGCCGCGTAACCGAAACGCCCTGTCCCCCTGTGTCGACATCTGCACGCTGGATCATTCCCGCAATGTTTGCACCGGCTGCCTGCGCACGATCGATGAGATCGTCGCCTGGGGCGGCTATTCTGACGACGAGCGCCGCCGGATCATGGCGGATCTGCAGAAGCGGAAGTCGGCCTAGCGCGACGATCTTGTATCGCTCCGGTGCGACCGGTGGTAAATGGTCCATAACATTCTAACGGGGGAAATTCATGCGCTTCGGCTATCATGCGACAATGTGCAATCCGGCCTATTACGGCGATCTGGCCAAGGCGGCCGAGGCCGCCGGCTACGCCACCTTCACCCTGCCGGACAGCATCTGTTATCCGAAGGATGGCGACGCGACCTATCCCTATAACGAGGACGGCACGCGCGATTTCCTGGAGGGCGTGCCCTTCATCGAGCCGTTCTCGCTGATTCCCTATATGGCGGCGCTGACGACCAAGCTGAAATTCTCGACCTCGGTCCTGAAGCTGCCGATCCGCAACCCGGTGATCGTGGCGAAGCAGGTGACCAGCGTGCAGGTGCTGACCGGCAACCGCTTCGAGCTTGGCATTGGCCTCAGCCCCTGGAAGGAAGACTTCCTGGCGACCGAAACCAATTATGCCACTCGCGGCGCGCGCATGGAGCATATGGTCAACATCATTCGCGGCCTCGAGACTGGCGAGTATTTCGGTTACGAGAGTGAGTTCTATAATTTTCCGCCGATCAAGATGTGTCCGGTGCCGACTGTGCCGGTCAAAATCCTCTACGGCAGCCATTCGGAGCCCGGCCTGCGCCGCGCCGCCAAGATCGCCGACGGCTGGATCAGTGCCGGCGGCCACATGAACGAGATCGGTCATATGATCGGCCGGCTGGGGGATTACCGAAAGCAGTTCGGCACCGACGACAAGCCGTTCGACCTGCAGGTCATGGGCCCGGAAGTCTATCACCCGGATTCGGTGAAGCGCTTGGCCGATCTGGGCGTCGAGGAAGTGCACGCTGCCTTCCGCAACGCCTATGAGGGCGGGCCGGATCATCGGACGATGGATGAGATGTTGGGCCAGATGCACGATTACGCCGAAAACGTGATCAAGCCCGTCAACGGCTGACGCCGGGCTGGTCGCTTGGGCGACTACCTGCTCGCGATCGACCAGGGTACGACCTCCACAAGGTCAATCCTGTTCGATCGCGAGTTTCGGCCCGTTGTCACGGCGCAGCGGGAACTGCCGCAGCATTTTCCGTGTGACGGCTGGGTTGAGCATGAATCGCGGGATATCTTGGACGCGGTCCTGGCGACGATGCGTCAGGCGATTTCCGGCGTATCTCCGAGTGACATTGCTGGCATCGGCATTACTAATCAACGCGAAACCACCATCGTTTGGGACCGGTCGGACGGCGAACCGATCTATCGCGCCGTCGTCTGGCAAGATCGCCGCACCAGCGATCTCTGCGCCCGGATGCTTGCCAATGGCGCCGGCCCTCTGATCGCAGCGAAAACCGGCCTGCTGATAGACCCGTATTTCTCTGCCACGAAGATAGGCTGGATTCTCGATCATGTACCCGGCGCGCGCCAACGGGCGGGCAGGGGTGAACTGGCGTTCGGCACGGTCGACAGCTTTCTGCTGTGGCACCTGACAGGCGGCAAGGTTCATCGCACAGACGCCACCAATGCCGCACGCACCATGCTGTTCGATATTCACCGGCAGGTCTGGGACGAGGAGTTGCTTCGGCTGTTCGGCGTACCCCGTGAACTGCTGCCGGAAGTCTGCGACACCAGCGGCAACTTCGGATCGGCCAATGCACTGGAGGCGCCCATCCCGATCCTGGGCATGGTCGGCGATCAGCAGGGTGCGCTTATCGGACAAGGCTGCGTCGAGCGCGGCATGGCCAAGAGTACGTACGGCACGGGCTGTTTTCTGGTGCTGAACACCGGCGATACGCCACTGACGTCTAACCACAAGCTGCTGACCACGGTCGCCTATCGGATTGACGGCAAAACGACCTATGCGCTGGAGGGCAGCATATTCGTCGCCGGTGCGGTCGTGCAGTGGATGCGCGACGGGCTGAAACTGATTCGGGATGCCGGCAGCAGTGAGGCGCTGGCCGCCTCGATCGGGCTGGATCATGGCGTGTATTTCGTGCCGGCTTTTACCGGGCTGGGCGCTCCCTATTGGGACCCTGAAGCACGCGGCGCGATCCTCGGTCTGACCCGAGACACCGGCATCGCCGAGATCGTCAGCGCCGGCCTACAGTCGGTCTGTTACCAGACACGTGATTTGCAACAGGCGATGGCGCTGGACGGGCTGATGCCGGATCGGATGAGGGTCGACGGCGGGATGGCGGCCAACGGCTGGCTGATGCAGTTCCTGGCCGACTTGCTGGGCGCGACGGTCGAGCGGCCGGCATCGACGGAAACCACGGCCTTGGGCGCGGCTTATCTGGCAGGGTTGGGCGCGGGATTCATCGGTTCGATCGCCGAGACCAAGTATCTTTGGCGGCAGGATCGCGCCTTCGTGCCGGCAATGTCGTCCAGCGACCGTGACCGCCTGTATGCGGGCTGGCAGCGCGCCGTGGCGCGGATCACGCGGTAGGAGGAAGCAATGTCCGGAATCAAGGTGAAGCTCGACCACAGCGTCGTCCACGTCTCCGACCGCGCGCGGTCGGACGCCTTCTATCAGAAAGTGCTGGGGGCCGAACTCGTGGACGTAGCCGGCATCCATATGTACCGTTTCGGCGATGCGCAGCTGAACGTGCATGGTCCCGGCCTGGACGCCAAACCTGTCGCAACTGTGCCGGTGGCGCCCGGCAACAGCGATCTGTGCTGGGAATGGGACGGCCCGATCGAAGGCGCCTTGGCCCATCTGGAACACTGCGGCGTTCCCGTCTATCTCGGGCCCAGGCGTGGATTTGGCGCCAGGGGACTGGGGACCAGTGTCTATTTCCTGGATCCTGACGGGAGCCTGCTGGAGTTCATCAGTTACACACCTGAACAACTACTTACGTCATGACCTGGCCTGATCCGGTCATCCACGTGGCACCGTGGGCGCACCATATGACGTGCGTGCCCGGATCAAGTCCAGGTATGACGATTTAGGAGTTGTCCGAGGCCAGAAGGCTGTTAGGCGGTTACTTCGCAACCACTCCATGGCTTCATGACCTGACTGCGAGCGCAGCAGGCAGAACAGGAATGCGGCGGGGCAGGCGAGAAATGCGAATGCCATGGGCGCAGCCTATACCGGCCTGCGCGGCACCACCAGCTTCGCCGTAAAAACCTGAACCTCCTCGCTCTTCTGATTCAGCGTGCGATTGCGCATGAGAACCATCCCCCGGTCAGGTTTGGAACGTGAGGGGATGATCTCCAGCACCTCCGCCTCGACATGCAGTGTATCACCGGGGCGGGTCGGGCGGGGCCAGGCGATTTCGCCGCCGCCGCCGATGATACCTCCCGCCAGTGGCGAGCCACCACCTTCGACCAGCAGGCGCATGGTCAGAGCCGCCGTGTGCCAGCCGCTGGCGGCCAAGCCGCCGAACAGCGTGCGCTTGGCGGCCTCATCGTCCAAATGGAAGGGTTGCGGGTCGTATTGGCCCGCGAACGCCTTGATTTCCTCTTCCGTGATCGTCAGCGACGAGCTGACGAAGGTTCGACCGACCGTCAGGTCTTCGAGATAAAGCTTTTCCATCGGTCTTAAGCTGCCTTGTAACGCGCGGCGGCTCTGTCGTGCGACATGTTGGGGTGGAGATTGAGGCGGGCCTTGTTGAAGGCATCCCAATCGGTGGCGTCGGGCAGGGACGGCATCGTCGCGAACTCGCCCTGGTCGAAGCCGGCCAGTGCCGCGTCGACCATCTCATCCACCTCCATGATCATCGAGGCTGGGATCTTGGTGATATCCATCTTGGCGCGCTCCCAAATCTCAGTGCGGGTGGCGCCCGGCATGACGACTTGCAGCTTCACATTCGTGCCCGTCAGCTCCTGCTTCAGCGACAGCGTGAAATTCAGGACATAAGCCTTCGAACCGCTATAGGCGCCGCCGCTGATTTCAGGCGCCACAGCCAAAACCGACGCCAAATTGATGATGGCGCCGTGGTCGCGCTTCACAAAGCCGGGCACTGCCGCGACGGACAGTCGGGTCAACGCGGTGATGTTCAGCGCGATCAGCGCGTCGAGCGCATCCGGATCGGACCCGTTCAGCGGTCCGTTCACGCTGATCCCGGCATTGTTGATCAACATGGTGATGGCTTCGTCGTCGCGCAGCCGCTTTTCGACGACGGCAAGGTCTGACTTCACGCCCAGGTCGGCCTTGATCACGTCGACTCTGACGCCGGTTTCGGCGGTCAGGCGTGTCGCCAGTGCTTCCAGCTTTGCCTTGTCGCGGGCGACCAGGATCAAGTCATAGCCGCGTTTGGCAAGACGGTCGGCATAAACCGCGCCGATGCCCACTGATGCGCCGGTGACGAGGGCGGTACCCTTGCTGCTGGACATTGACGACTCCTGAATATTCGATTGGGTTTTAAGTGGTAACTTGCATAATGATAGTTGCCGACTTATCTCTTTACAATGCGCCGAACGAATTTTTCCGAAATAGCCTGTCCGATCGCCCGCGGACTTGAACGCGTGGGTGAATGGTGGAGCATCATGATCCTGCGGGATGCGTTCCACGGGCTGACGCGGTTCGACCAATTCCAGAAGAGTCTGGGCATCGCGCCCAACATGCTGACGCGGCGCCTGAACACGCTGGTCGAAAGCGGGATGCTGGAGCGCCGCCGGTATGAAGAACGCCCACCGCGCCACGAGTATGTGCTGACGGCGCGGGGCAGGGACTTCCTTCCGGTTATGATTTCATTGATGGATTGGGCCAACCGCCATTTCGCGCCCGAGGGCGTGGCGACCCAGCTTGTCGACGCCCGCACCGGGCAAGTGGTCAAGTCGATCTTGGTCGATAAGGCGAGTCTACGCCCGTTGACCGAGGACGATTTCAAGTTCGCCGCCGGCCCGGCCGCCGACGAGGGCGTCTGCCGCCGCATGGCCTATGCCGACCGGAAGAGAGCAAAACGCGGGCTTGCAGCTTAGAGCCGAACCAGCATCTTGCCTGTGTTGCCGCCGGCAAATAGGTCAAGGAATGCCTGGGGCGCGACGGCCAACCCTTCACGGACCGTCTCGTTGCTTCGGATTCTGCCTTCGCCCACCCATTGGCCCATCGCGGCATAGAACGCGTCGATGCGGTGATTGTAATCGAAGATGATAAAGCCTTGCATTCGGATGCGGGCCCGCACGATCCGCATCATATTGCGGAAGTCGGTCGGCTCCAGCGAATTATAGCTCTCGATCATGCCGCACATGGCGAAGCGGGCATTGTCTTTCGCAACACCCAGTGCCGCGTCCAGGTGATCGCCGCCGACATTGTCGAAATAGATATCGATGCCGTTCGGTGCGGCCACCGCCAGCTTGTCCCGTAACGATCCCGGTGTTTTATAGTCAATGACCGCATCTGCGCCCAGTTCGTGGACCAACGCACACTTTTCCGCGCCGCCGGCTGAGCCGATCACAGTCAGCCCCTTGATCTTGGCGATTTGGACTACTGCCGAACCCACGGCGCCGGCCGCCGCGGAGACGAACAGCGTGTCGCCCGCCTTGGCCGATGCCACGTCCAGCAAACCGAAATAGGCGGTCATGCCCGGCATGCCGAGATGACCCAGAAACCGCTGCTCCGGCACATCGATCGGCGGCAGTCTGGCGAAGCTTTTTGCTGGCGCGACAACCTCATCGCGCCAGCCCCAACTGTGCAGAACCTGATCGCCAGGGGAGTAGTCGGACGACTGTGAGGCGACCACGGTGCCGACGGCACCCCCAATCATCGGCTCCCCAAGCAGATAGGGTTGCGCATAGCTTTTGGTATCGTTCATCCGCCCGCGCATATAGGGGTCGACCGACAGCCAGGTGTTACGCACATGGATCATGCCGTCCTGAATCGGCGGCAGCGGCGTTTCGTTGAGTGCGAAGTCCGAAAGCTTTGGGGCACCGTTGGGCCGCGCGACGAGCGTCCAGGAATGCGCCATGAGACGTTCCTTTTATAGAGGGGGTGGAGCGCTTGCTGGCTCCGCTTCGTGGACGTATATCGAACTTTGTGCCGCGCGCCGAATGGTGAAGTGCGGCTAGCTTTGGAGGCGGTGAGGGCAGGTGAGGGAGTGATCGGGTACGGGCCGCCGCAAGCGTCTCACACTATCCTTCGCTTAGAATTGGGCGTCGATCCTGCTCCTCCGCCAATGGCGTCCGCATGCTTGGAACACTGCCACCGGGCGCGCGTTGTCAGACTTATCTCTGTGAGGACAGCCATGCTTGAAAAAGTGCCTGCTGCGCTCGGCCGGACGTTCGACGGCATCCGGGCCGGAATGAATAATACTGCCTCATTCAACGAACGTTTTTCACACGTGCCGGAGGGGATGTCGGTAGCAAGTTCTGCCTTTGGTAAAGGCGCGCCAATACCCTCTCGTTATACCGAAGATGGCGAGAGGCTTTCGCCGCCCTTGGCTTGGGCAAACCAGCCTTCCGATACCGCAGCGCTCGTGCTGATCATTGAGGACGCCGACAGTCCGACCCCGCAGCCGCTTGTGCACGCGATCGCTTGGAATTTGCCGGCGCAAGCCCGCTCTTTAGCCGAGGGTGCGTTAAAGAGCCCCGGGTCGGATGGGCGGAATATCGCACTCGGCAAAAATTCCTACTTGTGCACGGAGTATCTGCCGCCCGATCCGCCACCCGGCCATGGTGAACATCGATACGTCTTTCAGCTGTTCGCATTGGATCAAGCACTTGCAATCGACGACGCGCCAGGGCGAACGGCTTTGCTCGAGGCGATGAATGGTCGTGTGATCTCTAAAGGTATTTTGATCGGCACCTATGAGCGTGTTTAAGGTGCGACAGTAAGATGGTGAGCGACCACGATGCATTTCCGTTGCCGTTCGACACGGCGCCGATGGAAGCCAAATCTGTCGACAGTCTGCCGGACGGGCCCGGGTGGCAATACGAGCCGAAGTGGGATGGTTTTAGGTGCCTTGC
This sequence comes from Alphaproteobacteria bacterium, assembly GCA_965276835.1. Lineage (GTDB taxonomy): Bacteria > Pseudomonadota > Alphaproteobacteria > BOG-932 > Roseiterribacteraceae > BOG-932. The sequence goes on along the minus strand of OZ255631.1, from coordinate 1,848,133 downwards.
CTTCAAGTCGGGCGGTAACGTAGAGCTTCGCGCTAAGTCGGGAAAATCGCTCTCGCGCTATTTTCCCGATGTGGTAGCCGCCATGCAGGAAATCGCTGTCGATCGGTTCCTCGTCGACGGCGAACTCGCAATTCCGATCGGCGAGACGCTGTCCTTCGACGCTCTGCAAATGCGTCTGCATCCAGCAGAAAGCCGCGTGCGAAAGCTGGCGGCGGAAAGCCCGGCAATACTGATCCTCTTTGATTGCCTAGCCGACAGCGATGGAAACAGCCTGATGGCTGCACCTTTAAGTCGCCGCCGCACTGCGCTTGAGGATTTGGTCGTCGCCGCCGGAAAATCGAGCGTATTGCGCCTCACCCCTTACACGCGATCCGTTGAGGAAGCGCAGCGATGGCTGGATCGCGTCGGCGGAGCCCTGGACGGCGTGGTCGCCAAAAAACTGGACGGGCGGTACCAGGCCGGCAAACGCGCCATGTTGAAGGTCAAACGGCTACGCACCGCCGACTGCGTAGTGGGCGGTTTCCGGTACGAGGCCGACTCCAAATTGGTCGGCTCGCTTTTGCTGGGGCTTTATGACAGCGACGGCAAGCTGGATCACGTCGGCTTTACGTCGGCAATTGCCGATGCCGATCGGCCAGCATTGACCCAGCAATTGGAGAAACTGATCGAGGCGCCCGGTTTCAGCGGCGACGCGCCGGGCGGTCCGAGTCGATGGAGCACCGAGCGAAGCAGTGTGTGGCAACCGCTCCGTAACGAGTTGGTGGTGGAGGTCCGCTATGACCACGTCACGGGCAATCGCTTCCGCCATGGTACCGGCCTGATGCGCTGGCGCCCTGACAAGGCGCCTCGGCAATGCACGCGCGAGCAGTTGGAAAGGCCGGCGCGCCCTGGGAAGCTGATAGAAGCGATACTGCCCAATCAAGTCGAAAAGCGGGCTTAGGATCATCACTCTGTTGTCGTCGGCAACGGAATTCCTCCTCACCCGTTATCTCTCCAAACGGAGGAGTTCTGAAATGACGAAACTAGACGCCGACGATCGCAAGAAGCTCCCGGCAAAGAAGTTCGCTGAGCCGGATAAGCGGGCTTACCCCATCGAGGACAAAAGTCATGCGCGTAACGCGAAGGCCCGGGCGGCGCAGGCTGTCAAGGCTGGGCGGATGTCGAAGTCGGAAGAAACCAAGATCGATAAAAAAGCCGACAGCGTTCTACAAAAATGAACTCCTTGTCGCCGCTCGCGGACGATTTGAAGGTCCGGCTGGTCCGGAACGCATTCATTGCATCGCGAATTCGGTCAAGGAGCAATCCGCGGGGCGCGCAGCACCTATGAGCGACGAAGATGAATTCGGCCCGGACCTAAGCGCCGGGGTAAAAGTTTCGGATTTGGCGGAAGGCTCGCTTTTCGGCGGAACGATAGGCGGTCAGCCAGTCGTGCTCGCAAATGATGGCGGTAGAATCTGCGCATTCGCCGGCAAGTGCACCCATCTTGGCGCGCCACTGAAGGATGGCATCATTGTCGATGGGCAGGTGCGCTGCCCCTGGCATCATGCCCGCTTTTGCCTGAAAAGCGGCGAGGCGGCTGCCGCCCCAGCATTTCAGCCGTTGGATACCTATAAAGTCGAGCGGCGCGACGATCGGCTTTTTGTGACGAAAGACGCCGGCCGCGCCATTTCGCCGAAGGGCCGAGCAGAACAGATTCCCGCCACTGTAATTGTCGGCGGCGGTGCGGCGGGCTTCGCCTGTGCCGAGCTTCTCAGCCGGTCCGGCTTCGGGCATCGCGTGACGGTCATTAGCGACGATCCCGATCCTCCCTACGATCGGACCTCATGTTCTAAGCAATACCTGATCGGCCTGTCGTCGCGCGACGAGTGTTTTCTGAAAGGCGCCAAGTTCCCATCGGCGGACGGGGCAGTTCTAAGGATTGCGCAGCGCGTGAAAACGCTTCATCTCGAGACAAAGCAGGTCGAGCTCGAAAACGGCGAACGGATCGCCTACGAGGCGCTTGTGCTAGCGACGGGTGCCGAGCCGAAACGTGGGGACACGCCAGGATTCGACCGGCCGAACGTGCATCTCCTGCGCACATTGCGCGACGCCGACGCGATCATCGCCGAAGCTTCAAAGGGGAAAAAAGCGGCCATCCTCGGCGCAAGTTTCATCGGGCTTGAGGTCGCCGCTTCGCTGCGGCAGCGGGGGGTCGAGGTGGACGTCGTTGCGCCCGGCAAGATACCGCTTGAGAAGATATTAGGGCCGGCAGTGGGCGAGATGATTCGCGGCGTGGATGAGGCCAAAGGGGTACGTTTCCATCTTGGTCGCCGCCCTTCGAGCTTCGACGGCGGAACTCTTACACTCGATGACGGTTCGACATTGGCGGTGGATTTCGTTGTCGCCGGGTTGGGCGTTACGCCGCGCACCGATTTGGCCGGCGATGCGGGACTGAAGATTGCGGCGCTGGAGGAGGGCGGCGGTGTGGTCGTCAACGAAAGGCTCGAGACGTCGGCCCCGGGCGTCTATGCGGCCGGCGATATCGCAAACTATCCGGATCGTTATGCCAGCCGGTCCATCCGCGTCGAACATTGGGTTCATGCGCAACGGCAGGGCCAGCACGTCGCGCGCGTGCTGATGGGGCAGGCGGCTGCCTATGCTGACCTGCCCTTCTTTTGGAGCGCGCACTTCGACACCGGCCTTCTTTACTTAGGGCATGCTGAGAAGCCGAAGACGCCAAGCGTAGAAGGATCGATAGACGATCAGGACTTCGTCGCCCGTTATGCAGGGAAGAGCGATGACCGGGCCGTTGTCGCCTGCAATCAGGACAAAGCCGCTCTTAAGATAGAAGCGGAATGGGAAGCTTCGGGGAACCTCGATACTTAGGCGAGATTAGTTTCAGCCGGCGTCGATGGAGACAGAAGTAATGGACGATACAGCAAGACTCTCGTTAGACGCGCCTTTCGGACCCGTTGCGTCGCTGCGCGAGGTCCTGGCGGAGATCGCCAGCCACGCCGACCGATGTGATGCGGACGGGGAATTTCCCTCGCAGGACGTCGCGCTCCTCTGCCAGATTGGGCTGCTGCCGGCTTTCGCGCCGGTTTCCCTCGGCGGATATGAATTTCAGGACCGGCAGGATTATGCGGACGGACTTTTCGACTGTCTTCGGCTGGTCGGCCGCGCCAATCTTAGCCTGGGCCGGATATTCGAGGGGCATATCAACGCTCTTCTCCTCATCGACCGTTATGGCGGCGACGCTGCTCGGGAGAAACTTGATGCATCTCTGGCAAGCGGCAAGTTATTTGGCGTCTGGAATACTGAGCCGCCGCCGGGAATGACACTCGAGCCGGCCGGGCCTGGATGGCGTCTGACCGGATCGAAAAGTTACGCGACCGGCGCGGGTCACCTGGACTTTGCCATTATCACCGCGCGGCTTCCCGACGGCGCCAAACAGATGCTTGTCATGCCGGTCGGTGAACAAAGGGAACGCGCGCATCCTGAAAGCTGGAAGGTTAGTGGCATGCGGGCAACCGTCAGCGGCACCCACGATTTTTCCGGACTTGAGGTAGAGTCGCAGATGCTTCTTGGTCACCCGGGCGACTACGAGCGCGAGCCGATGTTCACGGCGGGCGCGTGGCGGTTCACGGCAGTCCAGTTGGGCGGTATCGAGGCGCTGATGCAGAAGCTGCGAGACCATCTCGTGGAGGGACCCGGGGCAAAGGATCCGATCCATCGCGCCCGGTTCGCCGGCGCCGTCGCGAGCGCCCGTACGGCATTCCAGTGGGTCCGCGAGGCTGCAAGACGGACTGAATTGAACCCAGGACCGTTGGCGGGGCCGTTCGTACTGATGACCAGGGGGATTGTCGAGGACGCGGCTCTCGATGTCATCGATGCGGTTCAGAGAAGTGTCGGCACGCGTGCCTTCTTCTCGGGCAATGCAGTCGACCGCATGATCCGCGACCTGCAGCTTTACCTTCGGCAGCCGGTGCCGGATCAGGCGCGCGACCGGGCCGCGATTGCCTGGCTCGACGCCGATCTGTGGGGCGACGATCGATGGTGGTAGCCGCCGGTGATGACGCCTGGCGGTCACTATGCGCCCGCGCGAACCCGTTTCCCCTGGCGCGCTCCGGCAACTGGCTTGTCCTGGCGCCGCATCCGGATGACGAAACGCTTGGTGCGGGCGGACTGCTGGCCGCCATTCCCGATACGGGCAGTCAGGCCTGGATTGCTTATCTCACCTCGGGAGAAGCCTCGCACCGGGGCGCACCGCAGTGGTCAGCCGGCCATATCGGACGGGCTCGTCGCGGCGAGGCCCGGCGCGCTTTACGCAAGCTGGACCAAAACGGGCGCGTGCCGCTTTTCCTCGGTTGGCAGGACGGCCGTCCGCTGCTCGCTGGCAGCGCCGCGTTCAGGCGCTCCGTCGCCGATCTTTTGGGTTTGTGCCGCAAACATCAGATACGAAATGTCGCCACGACGTGGCGGGACGAGACACATTGCGATCATCGCGCAGCCTACGAGCTCGGCAAAGCTCTAATTAGCCGCGGCGGCGGCGAGTTGCGGCTCTTCGAGTATCTGGTGTGGGGTTGGACCGATCTTGAGTTGACCCAGAAGGTTCGTGGCTTCCGCATCGAAACCGTAGAAACGGCGGACTATGCCGAGCGATGCCGGAGCGCCATCGCATGTCATCGCACGCAAGTGTCTCCGCTGATACGCGGCGCAGACCAGGCGTTCCGCTTATCCCGTGAAATGTTAGCTCTCGCGACCCGTAGTCCGTTAGTCCTCTTGAGCGAAGGGGAAAGTCATGCGGCATAAAAAATCGCTCGACGCTGGATACTTCGAGAAGATTTATTCCGGCGACGCCGATCCTTGGCAGTTTGAAGCCAGCGATTACGAGCGCGCCAAATACGACCGGACACTGGCGGCCTTGCCACGGGATCGTTTCAATCGCGTGCTCGAAATCGGCTGCGCGAACGGGGCACTGACTGAGCGTTTGGCCGAATATTGCGATCAGCTTGTCGCGGTCGATATCGTTGATCGCGTATTGGAGCGGGCGAGGGAGCGTTGCGCGGTTCTACCGAACGTCACAATCATGAAAGCTTCGATTCCCGCTGACAGGATCGACGGTCCGTTCGATCTCATCCTACTGTCGGAAGTCGCCTATTATTGGGACACCACCGACATCGGACGGGCCGGTTCATATTTTTCCGACGTCATCGAAGACGGGGCCTCACTATTGCTTGTCCACTGGACCGGCGACACCGACTATCCAAAATCGGCCGACGAAGCGGTAGAGGAGCTGAAACGGGCGACCGGAGAGGCGTTCAAGGAGACCATGTCGGAACGGCATTCAAACTACCGGCTCGATCTCTGGCAGAGGCAAAAAGCCTAAGCGCTCATTGCCAGGGCTTCAGCCCCGCGAGAAGCGTAGACCAGCGCCTGCGCGCGCTCGATCTCATTTGGCAGGGTGTCGAATGTCAGAAGGTTCTCGGTCGTCTTTGCGACATGTCCAATCTCGGCACTGAGACGCCAAGTCTCGTGGATCGCATCGGCTGAACCTTGGCAAAACCATAGGCCGATCGTATCGGCGGTGCCGCCTTTGGCTCTTCCGACACGGCGACCCGAAGTGAAGACTCGCACGTCCAGGGCATGGCGGATTTTGCCGCCAGCTTGCCGCACCGCCTCGAACAGCGCGCGGTCCTCACCACAAGGCAGGGCGGGGCAGCCGCCGATCCGACGATGCATACCCAGCGTGAGAGAAATACTGGCGCCGCCCTCATACCCATGGTTGGGCCATGGATCGTCCGGCGTCGCTCTGTCCCTCCGCAGATAGGATAGCAATGCATGATACTTCGTCAGCTGGCGCAATCGTGCCCGTTGCTCGTGCGTAAGGTCTCCCCAATCGACGCCACGGATCCGCGCAATCCCGGCAACCGCGTCGAAACCATGCTCGAAATGTTTAAGCGTCTTTTCGCACCAGTCCGGCGCGACGACGGTATCCGCATCGCTCGACAAGATCAGGTCACCTGGAGCTGAAAGGTCGGCCGCGGCGAAATCCATCGCCAAGCGACGCGCCCATCCAGCATTGGCTTTGCCAGCCGCCGATTGGACTTCGCGAATGTGCAGCCAAGCGCAGCCGCCAAAGTATTCGCGGAGAACCTCGGCTGTGCCGTCATTGCAATTATTGGCCAGGACGTGCACCGAAAACGATGTGCCGGCTGGAATTCGATCGACCTGACGAAACAGCGCGGCAACGCACTGCACGATACTTGCGCGCTCATTCATTGCCGGAATGGCAACCGCAACACGCCTTGTCACGACTTACCGGCGGATCAGGCGGGCAGGAACGGCTTACCTTCGTGGGCGACAAGCAGATCGTGCATGTCGCTGGCGTGTTCTTCTTCGTCGGCGAGGATGCCTTCGATCATAACGCGCGTCGTCGGATCCTTGTCGCCGAAATAGCGGATCAGTTCCCGGTAATGCTCAATGACGAGGCGCTCGGCGATCAGATTATCCTTCACCATCTGCACCAGATTGCCGCCCGTGCCGTATTCGGTCGCGGACCGCGAGGCGAGACCTTCCGGGCTGAAGTTGGGAACGCCACCCAACTGGTCGATCCGCTCGGCCGCGGCCAGCATGTGGCCGCGCTCGGACTCGGCATGTTCGGCGAATTCGGCGCCGACACTCTCGCTGGTGATTCCAGCCACCGCGATCGAATGCATCGTGTAGCGTAGGACACAGACGAGTTCCGTCGCCACGACGACCTGCAAAAGTTCGATCGCCTTATCGACGTCGCCCTCGTAATTCGGGGTTACCGCTCCATCGTCGAGGGACTTCCGCGCCCGCTCACGAAGGGTTTTCACGTCGGTAAGGAATGCTGTGTCGGCCATCTGAAGTCTCACTGAGTGAAGCGTGGCCTTCGCCCCGCCGGATTCTGCTAAGATGTGATAGCTACGCTTTTTCCCGCGCCGATGTTCCGCATCGATCTATCTGGCACCTGGTGGGTAGCTCTAGCTCATTTTTAGATGCGGATCATATGTTAATGACGGGAAACAATTCTGCCTAAACGAAGCCATCGCGGAGCCGATGATCAATTGGGTCTCCAGCTTCGCCCCAGTCTTCCGGACGACCTCGTGGAGCGGGCTCGAAACGTCTTTAGCGAACGGTACGAACGTCCGGTTTCTCACGCGGAAGCGCGTGAAATGCTGAGTGATCTTACTGAGCTTGCAAAAACTTAGAGGCGCTGGGTTCATGCCGTGACGGATGGAAATAGCTCAAGTTTCTGGCAAGTGTCAGAACATTCAACTCTAGTTTTCTAGGTGATATCCAAGTTCGACGGGTACGGCCCGCCCGAAGGACCGCCCAAACCCGACTCGTACCGTTACTAAAGGGTTGACGAGCACGACAACGGAAAGCCGACATCGCCCGGTCATCACATCTGGACGATGTCTTCTTTCGGGGCCGGCAACTGCCCTTCGAAACACCGGGTTGGGCGCTACGTTACCAACTCAAAACGTCTGTCAACAAATCCAAACGCCGACCGTGCCGTCAGAGGGTAGTGGCCTGTGCAACGTTTTCAAACACCTGTGCGGGCTGTGACGGCCACTTCCCGCTATGCTATGACGCGGCGTCCCCACCGTGACTGCTTGACAACCCTGCAGTGAGAGCAGAGATCCGCTTGAGGTCGAACATGGTCAATGTCAGTATATCAATAATATCAGTCAGTTAGAGCGTACTCTGGCGCGCTAGGGACGGCTACAGGCGGTATCCGACGTATTCAGGGATACGACGGACGAGGCCAAAAAATCATGCGTCATCTCTTGATGGGTACGCCAATATGGCGTACATGTCCAGCGGTTTAGCGACGGGAGCATCAGATGAATCAGATAACTGAAGTGAAACGGGACCGCATGCACCTGCGCTTGGACGCCAAGGCCAAGCGCACACTTGAGCGGGCGGCGGCCTATGAGGAAACGAGCGTGAGTGATTTTGTGCTGGCGAATGCGGTGGCAGCGGCCGAGCGCGTCATCGACTCGCATGAAAAAATCACGCTTTCGGCGCGGGATTGGGACGCCTTTTATGAGGCGCTGGCCAACCCGCCTGAGCCCAATGAGAAGCTGAGGGAAGCCGCGCGCCGCTATCGCGAGCGCGCTAGTGGGTGAGCCGCGCTTAGTCATCGAGCTGTTGGGCTCGCAACATGACCGGGTGGGCTTCTCATGCGGGGAACAGGCCCTGGACGGCTATCTTCAACGGCAAGCTTCTCAGGATATCCGGCGGCGTGTAGCGCAGGTGTTCGTCGCGCTCTGCGATGTGTCTGGGAAGATCGTCGGCTATTATTCCCTGAGCGCGGCAAGCTTCGAAAAGGACGAGTTGCCGCCAGCCCAGGCGAAACGGCTGCCGCATTATCCTGTACCCGCCGCTGTGCTCGGCCGTCTTGCCATCGATCGCACGCGGCAGGGGCAGGGCCTCGGGGAACTGCTGCTGCTCGATGCGATCCGCCGCGTCATCTGGGCGAGCACGACGCTCGCCGTGCATGCGATCATCGTCGATGCCAAGAATGAGGGGGCGCAAGCGTTCTACGAACGCTATGGCTTTCGTCCCTTCACAACTGAGCCGCGCCGGCTTTTCCTTCCCCTCGAAACATTCGAAAAGCTGGGGCTGTAGCTCAGTCATGATTGGGGCTCTCGCGAGCCCTAATCTACCATTGGTGCTGGCAAGCCCTTGACGGTCCGACGCGGCCCGGCACGCTCGGCCGCAAGCACCAATGGCTGTTCAGCACCGGACGGAACCGGATGTGCGGCAAAGGCTCTTCACGTCGGGCAGGGTGGAGTGAAGCTGCGGCCATGGAAATTCCGAATCGTCTGGGCCGGTTGAGCCGAGTTCGACGATCAGCGCGATTTTGATTTCGATCCCCATCAGATTTGTGACACGTGCCTGCAATAATCGGTAAAACTGGGCGGCCGGAAATAATCTGGCAAGTATCTACCTAAATGGCTCTGTAATCCTTAGGGAAAATCCGACAAGGGGACCGAATAGTCTCCTTATTTTCGAAAAGGGAGTTTCCATATCTCCCTAAAAACGATGTGCAGACAAACACTTAGGCCATCGGTCCGGGCGAACGTCAGTTCGCTTTATCTTGCAGTTTTTCCTTTTCCTCATAACAACGGCCCTCTACTGTAGACCATCTACACCTATTCTTAAATTCCGAGCATTCAATTCCAAGAGACGCACCGACTCTGAGGCCTCTCCGAATCGCTCTCTCGGGACGGGATTGGAGTTAGCTGCTTAAAGCTAAACTAACTATAGTTTCAGGCGCTTGAAGATGCGTTCGGGGAGCAGCTTGATGATCAGCATGATGATCTGCCAAATCGGCTCGACGTAGACGACGTCCCGCTTTCCGGCATCCGCTCGCAGGATGGCCTGGGCGACTTCCTCGGGTTGGGCGGTCAGGGCGGGGGGTAGCTTCATGCCCTCGGTCATGCTGGTGTCAACGAAACCGGGCTTCACCGTAATCACGCGGATTGCCGTTCCGTTGAAGCGGTTCCTCAGGCCCGACAAAAATGCCGTATAGCCGGCCTTCGCCGAGCCATACACGTAATTGGAGGCGCGCCCGCGCTCGCCCGCGACGGAACTGATTCCGATGATCGTGCCAGTGCCGCGCGGCTCCATGCGGTTGGCGATCTCGCCGACGAGCAAGGCGAGGTCCGAATAGTTGGTGCGCATTATCCGTTCGGCGGCCTGAGGATCATGGCGGGCGGCGATTTGGTCTCCGAGCAGGCCGACAACGGTTACGACCGTGTCGGGAAATGGAACCAGCCGGTCCAGAATCCCGCTATGGCTGGGGACATCGAGTACATCAGCCTCGACGACCTGAACCTCGACCTCATGACGAATGCGGATGTCGTTCGCATCGCTTTCCAGACGCGCGGCGTTGCGGGCGGCCAAGAGGACGGGGCGGCCGGATGCGGCATAGGCGCGGGCGAGCGCCCGGCCGATGTCGGAATGGGCGCCCAAGATGAGAACGGGGGAGGGGCTCACAGGCCTAACCTTTGCGATTGAAGCGACGCGAATTTGCCCGAAGGGTCGGTGCGCGCGCGCACCGACTGGAACCGGTCCAGCTGCGGGTAGCCTTGGCGGAGCATTTCGGGGCTGCTGCAGGCGTCCTTGGCAAGATAGAGGCGTCCGCCATGCGCGGCAACGATTCGGTCGAGTTCGCGGAAGAGACTGAATGTTTCATGCTCGGCCGGGAAATCGAGCGCCAACGTGTACCCCTCCATCGGGAATGACAGGAAGCCGTCGCCTGTGGGGCCGAAGAGCTTCAGGACCGCAAGAAACGAGCCGCGTCTTGCAATGCTGATCCGCTCAAGCAGTTTTTCCAGACCAGCGTGACTTCCGTCCTTGGGCAGAACGCACTGATATTGCACGAAGCCCTGACGGCCATAGATGCGATTCCAGTCGTGAAGCGCATCGAGCGGATAGAAATAACGATCGTAATCGATCATCTGCGTTCCGGGCGTCCCGTGGCGAAAATACAGCGCGTTGAATCCGGCAACGCTCCACCGGTTAAGCGCCCAGGCAGGGAAATCGAAAGGGACGCGTTTCGCCCGCCGTCGTGGGACGGCCAAACTGCCGGACCCTGTCTCGGCAGCGGTTGCGTGCTCGCCACGATAGATCAGGGCGCGGCCGAGCTCTTTCCCGCGCGCCATGCAATCGATCCAGGCGACCGTATAGGTCCAGTCCGCCGACGCTTCGCAATGAGCCATCGCCTCTTCGAGGTTTGCGGCCTTCAGCGTTTCCTGACGAATCAGCGGCGTTTCGATTGCCAGCATTCGAAACGACGCATCCAGGATAATGCCGGTCAGTCCCATGCCGCCGCAGGTCGCATGAAATAGGTCGGTATTCTCCGAAGACGAACATTGCCGGACCACGCCGTCGGCACAGAGCAGCGACATCGTCTCGACGTGGCGCCCAAAGGTTCCTGTGTGGTGATGGTTCTTGCCATGCACATCGGCGGCGATCATTCCGCCGATCGTCACGAATTTCGTGCCGGGCGTGACCGGCGGGAAGAAACCGCGCGGCATGGCGAAGCTCAGGAGGTCGCTCAGCATCAGCCCGGCCTCGCACGTGATCCGGCCGGTTTGCCGGTCGAACGCGAGAACCCGGTCGCAGTGCCGCATGTCGAGGACCGCCGCTGGATTCAACGCGGGATCGCCGTATGAACGCCCATTGCCGCGTGCAATCGTGCTGTCCAGTCCGGCGACCGCGCCGATCGCATCGGCGGGCGAACGCACCCCGATGCGCTCGCACTCGATCCGGGGAAATCGACCCCAGCCGGAAAGGATCATTGCGTCAAAATCCCTTCGGTTCGGGCAAATGATCGGGCACAGCCGTCTGCGCGAACGAGAAATATTTATGCGCGACGTAGCTCGTCAGGATGGGCGACGCCACCGCGATGACGTGCGCCACCGTTTCAGCATGCCAATTGAAGCCCACGGCCGGTAGAACGAAGCGGGCCAGCCCGACGCCGACGATCCAGACCTGCGCCAGCGCGACGATGTTGACGAGCGCGAAACGGGCAAACTGGCGTGAGGTCTCATGCCGGGGCGCCGCGCGGAAAACGAACACGCGGTTCAGGAAAAACGCCGTGATCATTCCGCATAGATAGGCGACAACGATGGCGGCCTCATAGGGCATCACCCGGCTGATCATCAGCCGTGAGATGATATTCACCAGGGCTGCAATTCCACCCACCGCGACGAAGGCCGCGAATTGGCGGCTCATCGCCGATCACGCGTCATAGGCGGTTGATTCCGATGGAACCTCGACACCGTCACTAGCCTCTTTATCCTGTCTCGATTGCACAGCCATTACACGAATCAGGATGGGCGCACCATTGCGGATTGGCGAGTGGGCACGTCTACTTGTGTAGATCGTCGATGTGTTGTTTGGATTAGACGAAATTGCAACCATTAAGAAGTATAAATATCGCGCAAGTTAAGAACTTTATAAAACTGAATTAGTGCCGACTTTCAAAGAGTGATTTTCTTTGAGGCGAAAGGATTTCAGATACGTATTTTTTTCGTTTTGTTGTCCGCTCTGCTGATCGTGCTGAACCGAGATGCTATTTTTACGCCGACAAATGAGGTGGGAGATTTTTGCTGCCAACTCCATTCTGATTCAGAAGGCCAAGCATCTGCGGCTTCTTGTTGGAAACTACTCCAGAGTCGGATTCAACCATCCCGGCCCGGCGATCCTCTATGTCCTCGCCCTGGGCGAACTCGTATTTCACGATGGGCTGCATTGGGTTGCGCCGATCGGCGGCCAAATGATCCTGGGCGCCTTTATGATGCGTTCTGGATTTCGTTCAGTGGCGGCACGTTCATGCGTCTCACTCAGAGCAGTTGGGACCTGGTTTTCTCAATCGTGATGTGCGCGACCCTGGCGCATGCGAATCCTTCTGCGTTCGGCTGGATCTGGTTTCCCACCCTGTACGTGCTGCCCTTCACCGCGTTCGTGATTGTCTTGGCGCTGTTCGTGCTCGGTAAATATCGATCTGGGCGCTTTCTTGCCCAAGCCGGATTCGATCCAGACCATCGACGTCGCGCTCGGCGGGAAAGTGGTAACAACAGCCAGTTTTTCCCGCGCGCTGCCCGCACCAAGATTCGACTTGCGTTACCGGCAACCGACGCCGATCAGGATATCGAAGTCACGCTCCATATCGACCATCGGATATCGCCCCAGTCGGTAGGCCCGTCGAAGACACCCGGCCACTCGCGTTCTCGCTTTACGGGATCGACGCGGAGTAAGGCCCGCAGGCGCTCAAATCCGTTCGGCCATCATCTTGCCGAACCGGACGCTTTCGGAGACGCCGCGATCCTCCGGGTAATAGAAACAGGTATCGGCGACCTGCAGCCCTTTGATCGGCGTTTCGACCGGCGGAAGCATTGTCGCGAAACCAGGCGGGCAGATCGGCTGGGCATGGCGTAGCCGGCCGACATGGTGGGCCACCAGATCGGCCCGGCTCACGGCCGGATTGATCTCCGATAAGCAGTCCAGCGCATCGGCCAGGAATTCCGCGTCGGTCCAACCCCATTTCGCGTTGGTCGCCGGCATATAATACGGCACGTAGACGACGGCCTCTTTCGTGGCCCGCCGCAGGTTGGAGAATTCGATGATCCCGGGCACCTCGTGTCCGCCGCCGACGACATTCACCCAGAAATGCGGGCTGACCGACCGCTTGAGCCGCAGCACGACGCAGATCACGCCGATATTCTGAATCGCCCGGTATTTATCCAGCCACGCGGCCGGCAGGTTGGGCGCCATGTTCGGCACGAGCGGCGTTGGGATCGTCGAGATGACGGCATCGGCGGTAATGTCCTGGCCGCCCACGCGCAGTCCCGTGACCGCACCGTCCTGCACCAGAACTTGGCCCACAGGCGACTTTAGATGGATTCGGCCGCCGGCACTCTCGATTGCGCTGACGAGGGCATTCACCAGCGTCTCCGAGCCGCCCTCGATATAACCAAGCTCCTCCTGCATCAATGATCGCCGCGACCGACCGGTCCGCTTGATGCGGGTCCAGATCCACGCCGCCGAGACGTTGTCCGCGTATTCATAGAATTTGTAGGCGAAAAGCGGGCGCCAGAGCCGGTCATAGACCGCTTTTCCGCACCAGCGCGTGATCCAGTCCTTGGCGCTTTGGGTTTCCAGCGCCTCCCACCGGTTGCGGCGCGCCGAGATGAAGACGAGCAGGCCGTAACGGATCTTGGATATCAGCCCAAGGCGCGGAAAGCGCAGAAGCGAGATCGGGTCGCCCCAGCGGTGAAGCCGTCCATCGACGCAATAGCCCATCGAGGTCGGGACCCATCGCATCCGGTCGCCGATCCCAAGCTCGTCCAGCAACGCGAAGGTCGCGAAATCGGTTTTGCACACGAAATGATAGAAGCGCTCGATCGAGAGGCCGCCCAGCATAAAATGCGCGGCCATGCCGCCGGCTTCGGTGCCGGCTTCGTACAAATCGACCTCGTGGCCGCGCCTCAGCGCGTGATAGGCGGCGGCCAGCCCCATGACTCCGCCGCCGATGATCGCAACTTTTGCCATCCTAAAAGTCCAATACGATGTCTAAATATTGAGACGGTCCGTATGTCTCTTCCAATGCGCGTTTGAGCGGCATCGGCTGAACGCCAAAAATCCCCGGCCAATCGATGACCTCGAAGATGTCGGGGGTTATCAGTGCCTCCAGCTGGTGGGTCGTAAAGGGCGGGTCGCGGTCGAACAGGCCGTAAACCCACAGCAGCAGCCAGAACAGGCGATAGGGGATATGGACGATCGGCGTGCGGGCGCCCGCTGCGTCGCGGACCATGCGGATCAGGTCGACATAGTCGAGCGTCTCCAGGCCGGAGATATTATAGATGCCGTCGACCAGCCGCCGCTCGACACATGCAATGATGATGTCGCAGAAGCTGCCAGCATAGAGGGGCTGGCGCCGGAACCGCCCCGCGCCGGGCACGGGAAAGACCGGCGCCCGCTTCATGAATCGGGCCAGCCAGCCCAGATGCTTGCGGTCGAACCAGCCGAACATCAGCGTCGGCCGCAGAACGACCGTCGGTATGCCCGCCTCCAACACCAACCGCTCCTGCGTCTTCTTGCTTTCGGTGTACCAATCGACCGCGGCAGAATTGACGACCGACGACGACAGATGGACCGCGTGCCCTATGCCCGCCGCCTTGGCGGCGGCCAGAAGCCGTTCGGTCGCGGCGACGTTGTTGCGTTCGAATGCCGCCGGGTCGGGGCCGCCGATCTGTGCGTGCGCGACGATCAGGCTGTCTGTTCCGGCGAGATGTTGTTGCCAGCCGTCGTCATCGGCCAAGTCGGCCTCGATCACGGTGATGTCGGGGTGAAGACGGCGCAGAATGGCCGTGTTGGACGGATGCTTGTCGACCGCGACGATTTCGCCGCAGCCGCGCGCCTTCAGCCTGATGATCAGGTTCTGGCCGATAAGGCCGGCGGCGCCGGTGATGAAAAGCTTGCCGATGGGGTGTGTCATGAAGGTTGGTCGTGCCTAAAGTATCTGTGCCAGCAGCGCGACCAAGAAGACGAACAGGCCGAGCCCGAGGCTAACCCGGTCGCGGACCGCATAGAGAATCGGGTCGTCATTCATCTCGCCGCGCGTCGTCTTGAGCCACATCCGCATCATCCAGACGCCCAGCCCTGCGACCGCCAGCCACAACGCGTCCGGGCTGCGATATTGCGCCAGGGTGGCGATCATGTCCGAGACATAGAGCGAAAAGACGATGAGCGCACCGACGCCGAAGGCGATGCCCATCGACACCAGGAATGGGTAATCCTTGGCGAAATAGCCCCGACCCACAATGCTGTCCGCACCCGTGGCATCCAGCGAGGCTGTTTCCACCGTGCGCTTCATCAGCGCTAGGCTGGTGAAGAGAAGCAGGGAAAAAATAATAATCCAGTGCGATACCGGGGTGTCATAGGCGAACGCGCCGGCGACGATCCGCGCGGTGAACAAGGCAGCGATCGCAATTACATCGACGATCGCTCGCCGCTTGAGGGCAAAGGAATAGGCAAGCGTCAATCCGAGATAGACGGCAAGAGTCGCACCGATCATGACGTTGGCCATGAATCCGCCGGCTAGACCCACCCCGATTAAAAGCAGCGAAGCGGGGATCGCTACGGCAATCGGCAATCTGCCGCTGGCAAGCGGCCGGCGACGTTTGCTGGGATGCTGCCGGTCGAGCGCGAGGTCCGTCAGGTCGTTGATCAGATAGGTGCCGCTCGTCAGCAGGCAGAACGCAGCAAAGGTCGCAAGAAACTTAGCGACCACGTGATTGTCGATATTGCGCACCGCCAAGCCGAACGACGCGAAGACCAACAGGTTCTTGACCCATTGATGCGGCCGCATGGCGCGCAGCAGCGCCGGAAGCCAATGGCGATATGGTGCTATTTCCTCGACCGACAACCCGGCGGATTTAAGTCGCCTGCGGACCCTGGGGGAGAGCGCCACGCCGAACCGTTCGCGTGCCGCCTGCCAAACGGGCAGATCGGCCGTGCTGTCGCCGACATAGGCGAAGCCGTCCGGATGTCGATTTACCAGGAATTGCGCCTTGGCCGGCCCCTTCAGTTTGATGCCGTCGTGGCTGCCGAAAACCGCGTCGAACCGGGGGCGATCGCCGGACCCACTGAGAAGTTCTTGATGCCCAGCTGACACAAGCTCAATTTTGCGCCCTTGCGCGCGCGCGCGATCGATAAGTTCGAGAACCTCCGGCCGGCGCGGGAAAAGATCGGCGCGCAACTCCCGCGCGGTGATCGCGATCATCCGTTCCTTGACATAGGCGCGTCCCCGAAACATCCAGAACGGCAATCGCAAGAACATCGCCGGCTGGAGTCTGGCGGCTAGGACGAAGCATTCGTGGAAGGAATTCGTGCGGGTCAACACTCCATCAAAATCTACGCACAGGACGGCGCTGGTGATTCGGCGCGCAGACAAGGTCATTCCGAACTCGGTAGCAAAAGTTCAGCCATATTCGGCTGATCGCGCGATTTCACTCAGTCTTCCCAGCCAATGCAATGACTGACTCTTTCCGTAGTACGATGACCATTCCGCACAACCTATGACGGCCATATTCCGACCAGCCACGATCACTCTTAATGACCGCTATTGGCATCGGAATCCAAACCGCGAAGCGCCGGGCTTGCGCCGGAAGGAATCTAAGGTTCGCCGCTTCAGTCGGGTGACACCATCACAAGAAATTGTTGCCAACAAACTTATTGAATCCAGTTCCCGCATCGGAGATTGTGCTCGTCGCGTTCGAGAGACAACGATTGTTAGCGATTATATAATCGTTGGAACTGCCCGAATTAACAACAATTCCATAGCCCTGTTTGCATAAGCCACTTACCCCCCCCTGACCGCTGATGTTTCCGTTGATTTGATGACAAAATCGGCCTGATAGGAACAGCGCTCCGCACGCGAAACCGAATATCTACGGAATACCAAAAACCGACGCCCCATCAAACCATTATGGGTTGTTCAAGGACAACGAGATTCGTGTCAATAGGTGCTATTCCGCGTCGATTCCGTAAACCGAAACAGCAAGCTGCCTGGTATCTTGGGTACCGAGCGCCTCTTTAGGCGATATAGGATGGTCGATGTGGAGCGTGACTTCGATATCCTGATCGGCGTCGGTTGCCGGTAACGCAAGTCGAATCTTGGTGCGGGGCAGCGCGCGGGAAAAACTGGCTGTTGTTACCGCTTTCCCGCCGAGCGCGACGTCGATGGTCTGGATCGAATCCGGCTTGGGCAAGAAAGCGCCCAGATCGATATTCACCGCTTTCGCACCTGATCGTACGCATATGCGGAGTTTCGATAGAGTGCCGTAGCTCCAGGCGAATGTGCCTTCCGTATCCGTCCAGCCGGAATCCAGAATACGGTTTTGGAATTCATCGGCATTTTTGGTAACAGTCAACGCTTCGCCGGGCGCTAGGCATGTCTTCATCGGCAGGTCACTGATGTTTAGACCATCAAGCGAGACCAACGGGCGACCGATTGTCCCGGGATTATCGACGGAGCTGACGACCAGCCGCCGCCGACGCTCCAGATCGTCGGGCGCGCAACGCGCGGCGGGGGTGAACAGGATATGCCAGTTGCGCGCAATGCAGACGAAAGGAGGGACATGCTGCCGCGCGCCATAGAGCTGCAAACCCGCGACGGTGGACCAGACCTGCTCCCAATTTCCACCGGTGTCGAGTGAGAACGCCAGTTTTTGGGTGCCCAGCCCCTGAAGCTGCGCGAAAAGCACCGGAATCTCCGGATCGTCATATCGTGCCAACAAGCTCGGCGCCCGGGCGATCTGCAAACCGCAATAAGCCACGCCGGCCACAGCGATCACCAGAACGGCAAGCGGCCGCCAGCGCCCGGCCAGCAATCGAATGAAAACGACGGAGACCAAACCACCGGCAACGGCCGGGCAGGCAATGGTGAACAGGCCAATATATCGCATTTCGGGAGCGACCAGGTTGTCGATGCCGTATCGCGTGTAAAGAAGCGAGGCCACCCAGGCCAAACCGAGGCTTGCCAGGAAGGGTGCCTTATACCGGAACGGCAGGAATAAAATCGCCGCTATCGATCCGACGATCAACGAGACCGACACGAAAATCGATGGAGACCAATACCAGGCCAAGGAATACAGCGAGTCCGGCCAGGAATTCCGGATGTGGGTTTTTCCGTAGTGCACATAGTCACCCACCGGGCCGGGAAATCTGGTAACCGTCAAAATGATCAAAGGTACGAAAAAACCCGCCAAGACCAGTAAGGCGACAATCGCGCGGCGCCGCACATAACTGGGCGCCTCTCCTTTTGCCAGCATCGCCCATGACCGCGCGGCGGAGATGTGACGCCGCGCCAGAAAAAGATTTATGCAAAGACCGCCCAGCAGCATTATCGCTGTTATCGCAACGAATGAAGCATGGCCGTTGATCAGAAAGCCGCAGGCGAGCGCAAGCGGAATCAAGGACCAGGCATCGCCGAGCACGAACAACGCCAGGGCTATCACGAAGGCCGTGAACGGCAGCACGTAAAGGGTCGGGAACCACAAACCGCCAAACGAATATGGACTCCCATGCGCCAGCGTCATGCACACCACAACCGAGAAAGCCAACGTTTCCCAACGGCTATGACTGAGCCGCATGAACATGGCGGCGCAGAGTAGGATCCAGAGCGCAGCGTAAAAAGCTGCCGTGATCATTTGGCCGCCGACCGGCGAAACCCAGTGCAGCCAATCGTGAAATACGAGTTCGCCGAAAGCAAGAACGTAAAGGATGGCCGGGCCGGGATGGTTGAACCCGACTCTCGAGTAATTTCCGGCAAGAAGCCGCAGATGCTTGGCCTTCTGAATCAGAATGGAGTTGGCAGCAAAATCTCCTACCTCATTTGTCGATGTAGAAATATCGTTCCAGTTCAGAAAGATCAGCAGAACAGACAATAAGACGAAAAAATATATGTATATGAAACCACTTATTTTTAAGATGTGAAGTTTCTTTAGCAAAATTGTTATTCCAATTTCTCTCAGTTTTTCACACACACGATGAGTTTATTTCTGCTTGACGGCATTCTACCTAATAAAACAGCAACTCTATAGCGCATATAAACGGGGCGTTCCCGCTTGCCGATCGCAATGGTGCACCTACCATGATTCGTATAGGGACCGGTACGGGTCTCGGTCTCAGTCAGGTATTTGGCTTCGTCAAGCAATCGGGCGGTCACGTTAAAATTTATTCTGAGATCGGACGTGGAACGACGGCAAGGATTTACCTTCCGCGCTCGTTCCATGGCCAGCAGGTGAGTTTAACGAAAGCAGCGTGTCACCGGCGCCCACTGGCAATCTGGATGAAGTCATCCTGGTGGTCGAAGACGAAACAAAAGTCCGGCATATGGCTGTCGATGCTTTGCGCGCATTGGGATATACGGTCGTTCAGGCTGGCTCGCCGAGTGAGGGTCTTCAGCAACTAGCGCTTCAGCCGAGTATTACGCTGGTGTTTACGGACATTGTGCTGCCGGAAATGACAGGTCGCGAAATGATTGACCGGATGAAGGCCGACAAGCCGAAGCTCAAGGTCGTTTATACGACCGGCTACATCTGCGACGCCGTCGTTTAAAACGGTATCGTCGATCCTGGGACGATGTTTCTGCCGAAGCCCTTTACAATCGATCAGCTGGCTCGAAAAATCCGGCAAGCCCTCGGCTGATTCAGTCTCATCGCATACTTATTAAGTCGAGCGAATTTGAGCATATTTTGAAATATTGCCATCCTCAATGCCTCGTTTATATCACCGAGTTTAGCTTGGCACCGAGACGGCGACGGTCAAAGAACTTGACTTGAGCGAAGTTATTGAGGCCGTGGAGCGCACGCGCAAACTTTAAAGAGAGCAACTGCCTGGCATCGCGCCTCAACTACCCGGGCATCGCCGTCCGAGTTTGGGCCGCATTCTCATACTCAGCGGCCCGCGCCTCCTACTCGTCCGCCATCTTGTGAGAAGGTTGGCTTTTGACGCCGCTTGACGGCGATTTGGGCCATCATTTTTAGCGACGCTGCTTTGGCGCGGCAGGCGAAGCTAGTTTTGAATTTGGCAGAATCTTTTCGGTTGGTCACACCGGCTTAAGCATTGAAGAATTTCTAAGGTTGCCGGAACGAAAAGGCGGCGGATCAGATGTATCCTAGGAGACACTGCTGCGCACATCCAACGTCCTATGTGTGGCGATAAGGACTGTGAGATGCCATCCCATATTGTCGTGGTGCACGACGAACCTGACTTTGTTGAACAAATGGTGGAAACTCTCACCGCTGCCGGGTGGGAAGCAGCAGGATTTTCAGATCCCATGGCTGCTATTCAAGCGTTCGACGACGCCGACAGAATCGACCTGTTGATCACTCGGGTGCGGTTCGGCCCACGCAAGCCGCACGGCATCAGCTTGGCGCTGATGGCGAAAATTAAGCGCCCTAGGATCAAGCTGCTTTTTACCGCCTCGCCTGAATATGAAGAACAGGCAAGGCCTTTGGGCGAATTTCTACCGCTTCCAATCAACCGCAGCGGGTCCTGGAAGTGGTTGAACGCCTACTGAAGTAACCGGCAAGATCGGTCAGCTCGTCTCGTTGAGGAGCTGCGACACCGCAGTTATGATTTGCGATGGCGCAAAAGGCTTTGTCACCATCACGCTTGTCGGCTCGCCGTGGGAAGCCCAATCGGCGCCGCTATCTCCGCTCATGTAAATAACCGCTTAGCAACTCGGATTCAATTCGCGAGCCCGTTGAGCCACGTCCCAGCCTGTAAGTCTAAGTTTCCCCCGCGCAAGTCTTATGTCGGTTATCAATGCGCGATATTCCGAGATATGCGCCACAAGCTTAGAGCCCGCCTCTTCCCCGTTTTCTACCGGCATGGCTGTGTAGCCGGCGTCTTCGAGCATGACGACCAAAATCGATCGAAGGGCCTCTACGTCTCAAGCCAGACCGAAAAAGGTTGGGAAGATCGACATTTCATTGGTCATTATCGCGCGGTCTTACCCGATGAGGTGGTCTCGTTGGCCGTTTCGGTTGGCTTCACCAACGTTCGGATTCGCGCTCCGGAGGAGACTAGATTCTATCAGCCCGTCGTCACCGCCCTGCGGGCTTGAACGATCGTGCGCACGGCGGCTCTCGGCGGACTGTTCGACCAAGCAGCCCTGCGGTCTTCACCACATGGTTACGATTTTCATTATCAGAAATTAGCTAAGATGACTTCGTCCTTAACTGAACCTTACAGGCATCTGCGACTGAGAGCATGTTGCGGTCGATGCCTTTTCTAATGCCAGTCGCTCCCACTCGTCGGCCACGTAGACCAACAGTGCGTAGCGCTGCTGATCGGGCGACCAATCAGCCAGTTCCCTAGTTTCCAATGCCCTTGCATGACATTCCTCCGCCGACAGATCGCGCACTTGACTTTCCTTCACCATCTCGTCGCGAACTTCAACGAACATCTGCGAAAAGAGTTTCATAGGCTGGCAGGTGTTTGTTTTCGGATATTTGAGCGACGTAAGGAGAGGACCCTGCACGACTTCATCGAAAATGTTTGCGTTGACCATCCGCGGGAGCTTGTTCTTTCGATCTCCAAAGTGGACGTGGTCACGGCTATGGACAGCCGATACGACGAACCCAATAGTCAACACTTCGATCACAACAAGTCTCGATAGAGATTGAGCTCATGTTGCGGCGCAATGACGACCTTGGCGAGCCGCGCTGGGCGGGTCGAGAGCCGGATGAATTTTGGCATTATGTCTGCGCTGAACGAGCTGGCTTAGCAAAACCGACCGCCCATATTCCTCTCGAAGTGCCCAAATCTTAGCTCCACAGATGCGGCAAGTTTGATGTCGAGAAACCATGCAGACCCGCCTGAAGGTTATCGGCAGACCGTGCTGGGTGGACGTGTATCAGGAATCGCCGTGCGATTGGCATGTGAAAGGAGAGGTCGACGGAAAAGAGCTCATCGCCCGTGGAGGGACCAGAGCTAGCGCTCTAGAGGATCGGTTGGTTGCCAGCGGAAACCCATTTCAAGAGTGCAGCACAACTTTCAAAACAAACATGGTGCCGATTTCAATTAAAGATCGCCGGAAATATTGACGTGCGAATTGACGAGCATATTTTTTGACGCTGGCAAATTTGAGGATCGAATGGTTCAGATGATGACGCGGGAGGAGTGCCTTGCAAAGGCACGGGAGTGCGAAGAACTGAGCGCAAGGCTAAGCTTCGACAATGGCAGTGAAGCATTGCTCGAAGCCGCGACGTTGTGGCGCCGGTTGGCGACTGGCGAGCTAAGGCCGCGAACCAAAACCTTAGAACCGCGTTCTTCTGATGCACCGGAAGAATTGGCCTCGGCGGATGAGCAACGAGATAGACATATTGATGCAACGGGCTCAGCGGTTTCGTAGGCTTGCCACGACCATTACCGATGCACGCGCAGTCGACGCTTTACACGAAATCGCCGCAGAATTGGATCTGCGCGTTGAAACCCTCTCCAAAGGGCAACGAGCCCCCACCGCGACCAGCGGCGAAGAGGAGAAGGATTTCTGCCCTGACAGCGCTGTGGATCGTCCCTGATCAGACCCGTTGCCGACGTTGTACGAGCGCAATGAGCACAACCTTCGATTGTGGGCATCCGGCGCCGCATAGCATTGCAGCCACTTAGTTATTGACGGCAATGGTCGGCACAAAACATAGATTATATCGATCCTCAGACGTGTGTCTGACTGCACCCGCCGGCATCGCCCGGTATCAATTATCGGAAACGGCGCGGTTGTTCGTCATGGTCGGCATCCGTCGGCTGTCTTCCGCGCTGACACATGGGGGGAATCCACAGGTGCACGATGCAGCCATACGAAGCTAGGCCGGGAAACGGCAGAGGACTGCGCTTAAAACTCGACCGCTCTTTATATCAAGGAATGGAGATGCTGCGTTTCATACAACCTGCCAGAAAGATACGGACCGCCTGTTCGGCGATCCGTCGACGTTCGGGTAGGTTGGGTCGCCGGGCCGCGCCGAGCAGCAGGCGCGTGCGGATTCCGCCGAGCACGAGATGCGTGAATTGCTCCGTGGCGAGCGGAATGTCGTCCAACACCAATACGTTCCTTGCAACCGCTTTGCGCAGATAATCGGCAAGCGGCTCCATGCCACGCGGCGCACCATTCTCGAAATTCCCGCGAACGATCTCTGGAAACCGAAGCGCTTCGGCCACCACCAAGCGATGAAAGGAGATCATCTCAGCACGCGTGCCGACATCGAGCGTATGGAGAGCGACCGCCTGGAGAACAACTTGAGGCTGCTCCGATTCGAGGACGACCTTGCGAAGCTCCGCGATCCAGGTCTCGCGAAGCGCTTCGTGAATGGCGGTGAACAGACCGGCCTTGCTGCCGAAGTGACGGTAAAGCGTCTTCTTAGCGATGGCAGCCTCTCGCGCGATATTGTCAAGGCTGGTTTCGCGGTAGCCGGCAGCCAGGAAGTGCTGCCGGGCGATATCGAGCAGGCGCTTGAGGCGGCGCTCAGCTTCCTGCTGAGAAGGCCGGCCCCCTGCCTTGGCGTCACGACGAAACGCCATGATCATCTCCACCAAATCAATTCTCCATTCGACAATCCGCTTCGACCGGGAACACCGATTGCCAATCATTGTTTATAAGGAAACTCTACGGTGGAGTTTCCGCGAAGTATGCCTGATATTGAGGTCGAGAATCAATGGTCAACTTTTTGATCGCGCGCCCGATCTTCGCCTCCGCATTTGAAATTCTAAGGTATCGGTTGGGGGCGTCTTTTGCCTGACAGGGGGCATGAATCCAGCCACAAGACATTGATCGGAAAGCTGATCCGTATGCGCAAATCATTCATAGTGGCGTTGGTTGTCCTGGTTTTCGCGGCGGCTGTCGTCGTTATTTTGCAAATGCGCGCCAGAACAACGACGGCCAAAGGTCAAGAGCAGGCGACCGCCGCCTCAATACCGGTCCTCGTCGCCACCGCCGAAGCCAAGGATGTTCCCATCATCTTGCGGGGCTTGGGAACCGTGCAGGCTTTCAACTCCGTTTCCGTCAAGAGCCGCATCGAAGGCGCGATCACGAAGATAAACTTCAAGGAAGGACAAGAGGTTCACACCGGCGACGTTCTCGTCGAACTCGACGCGCGCCCGTATCAAGCCGCGCTCGAACAAGCCAACGCGGTGCTGGCTCGGAATCAGGCCTTGCTTGCCAACGCAAAAGTGGATTTGCAGCGCTACGCGAAACTGCTGACGAAGGATTTCGCGCCGGAGCAGCAATATGCGACGCAGCAGTCAACGGTCGCTCAGGACGAGGCGACGCTGAAGGACAGCCGGGCTGCGATCGACGCCGCGCAGCTCAATGTCGAATATGCGTCGATCAAGTCGCCGATCGACGGCGTGACCGGCATCAGGCAGATCGATCTCGGCAATCTGATACAGGCTAACTCGCAGCCCCTTGTGGTCGTCACCCAGATCAAGCCGATTTATGTCACTTTCGCGCTGCCGGAAGCCGACATCGGTCCTATCCGTGACGCGATGGCCAAGGCCAAGTTGAGCGTCCTGGCTTTTGCCGCCGATGATGAGAAACAGATAGCCAAGGGCATTCTCAACCTCGTCGACAACGCCGTCGACCAGACGACGGGCACCTTCAAGCTCAAAGCGGAGTTTTCTAACGCCGACGAGGCGCTTTGGCCCGGCGAATTCGTCAACGCGCACCTTGTACTTCGCGTTGTCCAAAATGGCGCCAACGTGCCGTCCGCGGCAATTCAAACGGGGCCCAAGGGATCGTTCACCTATGTCGTCAAGGACGATTCGACCGTCGACATGCGTCCGATCAAGGTTATTCAGACCGAGAACAACCTGGCGCTGGTGGGCACCGGACTGAAAATCGGCGAACGGGTGGTGACCGCTGGCCAATTCAAGCTCCAACAAGGAGCAAAGGTCCATGTCTCCGACGCGCTTGCAACAGTAGCACCGAGCGGAGACTCCGACACGCCGGTGGGCGTCGGCGGTTCGCAATGAATATTTCCGAGATCTTCATCGAGCGGCCGATCGCCACTGTGCTCCTCATGGCTGCGCTGCTCGTCGGCGGCGCCGTCGGCTATAACTTGCTGCCGGTCGCGGCCTTGCCCACCGTCGATTTTCCAACGATCTCGGTGTCGGCGAGCCTTCCCGGCGCTGACCCGGAAACGATGGCCTCGGCGGTCGCCCAGCCGCTCGAACGACAATTCGCCGACCTCGCCGGGGTCAATCAGATAACCTCGAGCAGCGTTCTAGGATCGACCAGCATCACGCTGCAATTCGACCTGTCGCGCAATATCGATGGCGCCGCGGGCGACGTACAGCAGGCGATCAATGCGGCGCAAGGCTATCTGCCGAAGAATCTTCCGAACCCACCCAGCTATAAAAAAGTGAATCCCGCCGATCGTCCGGTTCTGATCCTGGGACTAACGTCGAAGGCCATGTCGCTGTCCCAGCTCGACCAGTATGCGGATCTGAACCTTGCCCAGCGCATTTCGTCATTCACCGGCGTCGGTCAAGTCACGATTTTCGGCGAGCAGAAATTTGCGCCGACCATCATGATCAATCCGTTGGCTCTCGCCTCTCGCGGCGTCGGCCTGGACGACGTTGCCAATGCGGTGACGAGCAACACCGCGGACTTGCCGGTCGGCACCTTGCAGGGGCCGCAGCAATCCTACCAGATTGGCGCCAACGGTCAGCTCCTCTCGCCGAAGAAGATCGCCAGATCGGTGGTGGTCTATCGCAACGGCGCGCCGGTCCGCGTCGGCGACATAGCCAAAGTCGTCTCCGGTGTGGAGAGCCCGTTGCAGGCGAGCTGGGTCGGCACCCAGCGCGGAGAAATGATCGGAATCTGGCGTGCGCCGGGCGCCAACACGATTGATCTTGTCGCTCAAATCCGCGCGGCGCTGCCGGGCTTGAAGGCGGGGATTCCTCCGTCGATAGACGTATCGATCATCAGCGACGCCTCGATACCGATCCAGCAGAGCTTTACCGACGTCAAACTAACGCTGGCGGGGACTATCACCCTCGTCATCGTCGTGATTTTCATCTTCCTCCGCAACGTCTGGGCGACCGTCATCCCCGCCATCACGGTGCCGCTGTCGCTGGTTGGCACCTTCGGCGTGATGTATCTCTTCGGCTACAGCCTGGACAACCTGTCGCTCATGGCGCTGACGCTTGCCGTTGGACTGGTCGTCGACGACGCGATCGTCATGCTGGAAAATATCTTTCGGCATATGGAGGAGGGTAAGGATCGAAAAACGGCTGCTCTCCTTGGCTCGAAGGAAATCAGCTTTACCATCGTGTCCATCACCGTCTCGCTCGTCGCCGTCTTCATCCCGCTGTTGTTCATGGGCGGTATCGTCGGCCGACTCTTCAGGGAGTTCGGCGTCACCGTCACCGTGGCGGTTGTGCTGTCCGCGCTGATCGCGCTGACTTTATCGCCGATGATGGCGTCGCTCCTCCTCAAAAATCCTCGCGAGACGCGTCACAGCCGGCTCTACGAGGCAAGCGAACGGGCCTTCGAAGCGGTAATCCGCGGCTATGAGCGCATCCTCAAGCTGTCGCTGCGCCACCAGCGCATTGTCATGCTATTCAACGTCGCGTTGATCGGTGTCGCGGCCTGGCTGTTTATCGCCATGCCAAAGGGCTTCTTCCCGCAAGAAGACACCGGCCTCATATTCGGCTTTACGCAAGCCGACCAGGACATTTCCTTCGGCGGCATGGCCGAACGGCAGCAGGCGGCGGCCAAAGTCGTCCTCGCCGACCCCGACGTCGCCGGGTTCGGCTCTTTCACCGGCGGCGGCGGCGGCTCCGGCATTAATACCGGCCGCATGTTCATCGAGTTGAAGCCCTTCGATCAACGCAGCGCCAGCGCAGACCAGATCATCGCGCGGCTGCGCCCGAAGCTTGCCGCAGTGCCCGGGATCTCGACCTTCCTGCAATCGATCCAGAATATTCAGGTGGGTGGCCGCCTCACCCAGACGCAATATCAATATACGCTGCAAGACACCAACATCGACGAACTCAACCAATGGGCGCCGAAATTGCTCACCAAGCTGCAGTCGCTGAAGGGCCTGCAGGACGTCGCGAGCGATCAACAGACCGGCAGCCTGCAGTTGGCGATCGACATCAACCGCGACGCGGCGGCACGGCTCGGCGTCAACGTCACCACGATCGAGCAGACCCTCTATGACGCCTTCGGCCAGCCCTTCGTGACGCAACTCTATGCCCCTCTCAACACCTATCATGTCCTCCTGGAGGTTGCGCCGGAATATCAACAGGATGTGTCGGCCTTGTCGCGCCTCTATGTGCATGGCGCCGCCGGCAAAATGATCCCGATCAGCCAGTTTGCGACATTCAAGCACGTGTCGACAGCGATTTCGGTCAACCATC
This sequence comes from Alphaproteobacteria bacterium, assembly GCA_965276835.1. Classification (GTDB taxonomy): domain Bacteria; phylum Pseudomonadota; class Alphaproteobacteria; order BOG-932; family Roseiterribacteraceae; genus BOG-932. The sequence goes on along the minus strand of OZ255631.1, from coordinate 1,820,677 downwards.
AAGGACAGTTTCCGGCGGTGACCCTTTCGTTCAACCTGTCGCCGAACGAATCGCTCGGGACGGCTGTGCAGGCGATCCAGCAGGCCGAGACGACGTTAGGTGTGCCGCCAACGCTGCAAACATCGTTTCAGGGGACCGCATCGGAATTTCAAAAATCCCTGTCGACGCAGCCGCTGCTCGTCGCGGCGGCATTGTTCGCGGTCTACATCGTGCTCGGGGTCCTCTACGAAAGCTTCATTCATCCCTTCACCATCCTCCTGAGCCTGCCTTCGGCGACCGTCGGGGCTTTGTTGGCACTACGGCTCTTCAATTTCGATTTGACCATGATGGCGATCATCGGCCTCATCATGCTGATCGGCATCGTCAAAAAGAACGCCATCATGATGATCGACTTCGCGCTGCAGCGAGAACGCGGCGAAGGAAAGTCGCCGGAGGACTCGATCTTCGAAGCCGCGGTGCTGCGTTTCCGCCCGATCATGATGACGACGATGTCGGCGCTGCTCGGTACCCTGCCGATTGCCATCGGCATCGGCGCGGGCTCGGACCTGCGTCAGCCCCTAGGTGTCGCGGTCGTCGGAGGTCTGATCGTGTCGCAGGCACTGACCTTATTCACGACGCCTGTGACCTACCTCTATATGGATCGCCTCAACTCTTTCGCGGTCCGACACCTGCGGCGCGCACCCCCTGCATCTTCGCAAACGTCAATCGCCTCGCAACTGAAACGCAAGGCTGTTTGAAGCCTTGAAAACCCGGACGCTTCTACGACGACAATCCGACTCGTTGTTGTGGAACATGTTTCACCACCTCGGGTTCCAACCAAACGAGTTGGCCGGGCCGGCAGCCGACTATAGCGGTGTATTAAGGTGTAAAGGGGCCATCATGGTAAACCCACAGACGCGCACCGATTTCCTAGAGGTGACTGGATCCCGAGGAACGACGCCGGGTCGAGCCCGACACTTTATTTGTCGAGTTGTGTTCGTCATGTTTTTCGGTTTGACGGGGACATCGCCGGCCATCGCCGCCCCGGCTCAGGTGTCTCAGATTGTCGAGCCTGCTACTCAGGAGCATCACGTCGGTAAAGTAATCTTCGTCGAATTGGTCACGCCCGACCTCGCCGGGGCCAAGCGTTTCTACGGAGCTTTGTTCGGTTGGACGTTCCGTGATTTTCAGGTCGGTCCATCGCAGTATGCCGAGGCGTCTCTCGACGGCCGCATAGTCGCGGGCTTGGTGCAAAAGGAGATACCGGCTGGCGAACATCGACAGCCGTCATGGCTAAGCTTCATCGCCGCGCGCGACGTCGATGCCGTTGAGAAAACCGCCGTACAGAACGGTGCGAAGGTGCTCCGCGAGCCACATGATGTACTTAAGCGTGGCCGCCAAGCTGTTTTCGCCGATCCGCAAGGGGCGGTGTTCGCGGTCCTCGCTTCCAGCAGCGGCGATACTGCGGACGTACTGGCCGCCCCCGGAGAATGGATCTGGAGTTCGCTGATCACGAGCGATCCGGACACCGACGCGGCATTTTATCAGAACCTGTTCGACTATGAAGTCTTCGACCAGGCCGCCCCGGACGGCGCCGAGCATCTTACGCTCGCGACTGAAAATTACGCCCGTGCGAGCGCTAATCCGCTGCCGGCGAACAAACCTGATGTTCATCCCCACTGGCTGAATTATGTCCGCGTCGACGACGCGGTCGCGGCAACGCAGAAACTCGTGGCGCTCGGCGGTCGCGTGCTCGTCGCGCCGCGGGTCGATCGCCACGGCGGCAAGGTCGCGGTCGTCGCCGACCCATCGGGAGCGCCGTTCGGACTTCTCGAATGGCCGGACACCGACAGCAAAGAGGTGACCAAGTGAATATCCCGCGCCTACGCTGGCCGTCGGTCGCCACTATTGCAGGACTGCTGATGATCGTGCCGACCGGCTGCGCTACAACCGGAGGTGGCTACGGATATGGCGGTGGCTACGGCTACGGCGCGGACTACTATGACGCCTACGGCGGCGATTATGGCGGTTGGGGCGACGGTTATTTCGTGGGACCGTATCGCGACGGCGACCGTCATCGAGGCTTTGACAGGGATGACCGTGGCCGGTTTGACAGAGATCGCCATGGAGGTTTCGGTCGAGGCCGCATGGGATCCCATGCGTTCAGATCGGCGCCGGCTTCGCACGGGATGCCGTCAATTCCTTCGGGAGCGCGCGGTGGCGGGGGGCACGGCGGCGGTGGACGGGGTGGCGGACATCATCGCTAACCATCCTAGACGAAGGCGAATCTGGCTGTCCGGTATTGCAATCTGATCCAGTTCCGAACGCGAAAGCAGAGCATGTCGTATGGATGGAGCGCCCGCGGTTAAATTGAGCAAAGTGCCCGAGGTCACCCTCGTTTTCTGGATCATCAAGATCGCCGCGACGACCTTGGGCGAAACCGGCGGCGATGCCGTGTCCATGACAATGAATTTGGGCTACGCGATCAGCAGCATTATCTTCATCGGCATCTTCGCCGTCGCGGTCGCCACGCAGATCGCCGCCAAGTCATTCCACCCGTTCCTGTACTGGGCCGTAATCGTCGCAACCACGACAGCAGGCACGACCATGGCGGATTTCGCGGATCGCTCTCTTGGCATTGGCTATCCCGGGGGAGCGTCAATCCTGTTCGTGCTGCTCATGTCCGCTCTCGGTGTGTGGTACTGGTCAGCGGGTTCGATTTCGGTTGATACAGTCACCTCACCCAAGATCGAGATGTTCTATTGGGGCGCGATTCTATTCTCGCAAACCTTGGGCACGGCCCTCGGGGACTGGATGGCCGACTCAACCGGGTTCGGCTACGAAGGCGGGGCGCTGGTGTTCGCTGCTGGGTTGGCGCTTGTCGCTGGGGGGTATTTCTTTACGAACGTCTCGCGGACTTTGCTGTTCTGGAGCGCGTTCATCCTTACGAGGCCGCTTGGCGCCACGGTGGGCGATCTGCTCGACAAGCCGGTTGCCAGCGGCGGCCTCGCACTAAGCCGCGTCTATGCTTCGGCAATTCTTGCCGTCTTCATCGTTGCCTGCATCCTGTTTCTTCCTCAAAAAGCCGGCAAGGCCGGGAGCGCATGAGCGCGATCTTTGATCCGTGACCCCCGGGGAAATCTTTGCCAATCCTGTCTATTGAGGAAACCGCGACATGGTCGGCTGGGAGATGATCGGCTCCCCGGCCGATCGATACGATTGCCGAGACTGGGTCACCCGACTTAACGAATGCTATCCCCGCCACCCGTCGATATCAAGAAGACGTAGAGCCTGGGTCTAGCCGGCGGTCACGCCCCTTTTTCCTTCTGCGATGGGCGCATCAGCTCCTCGGCGGACATGCCAAGACAGATCGTGATGCAGCCGGGCGCCGCGATCATGGGCGATCGCAGCTCGTCATCGTTCACCATCCTGGTGGTCGACGAAAATTTTTACCGCCGCATGAGATTCCAATGGCGGGACGAACAGGATCGCTGCCAGCGAGATATTGATCGCCATATGCACGCAAGCGATTCGTACATGGAGGAGGGCGTAGCACTTCTCGGATTCGCTCAAAAAGCTCAGAATCTGTTCGAGTTGCAGACCTCCGTAGAGAAACGGACAGTCGTCAATTTGCTACTTTCGAACTGCGTTTGGCAGCACGGCAAGCTTACTGCGGAATTCCGCCAACCATTTGATCTGCTGGTCGAAACAAACAGCCGCGCACTGGCAGCATCTAGGGAACATGACCCTATTTTCGTCCAAAATGAAATCTGGCTCCGGGGGCCGGATTCGAACCGGCGGCCGATCGGTTAACAGCCGATTGCTCTACCGCTGAGCTACCCCGGAAAAGCGGTCAGGTCGAACAGGTGTCAGACCGATGCGCCGCTGCATATAGCAAACAGAATCAGTGCACGCCACCCTGGGAGGCGACGATCCCGAAATTTGGAGGCACGGGCCGGAATCGAACCGGCATACAAGGATTTGCAGTCCTCTGCGTAACCATTCCGCCACCGCGCCGAACCCAAAGTCAGGGCGGCGATACAAACACCAGCGGGCGCGCCGGGTCAAGCCGCCGGGCAGCGAAGCCGCGAAGATTCAGTGATGCTTTTTATCCAGCGCGCGTTCGACGACCGGCAGGATGCGGTCGACCATGACCTGTACGCCCTGCGGGTTCGGGTGTTCGCCATCGTCCAGCTTCAAGGCAGCGTCTTTCGCCACCCCATCCAGAATGAAGCGATACAGCGGGACACGGTGCTTTTCCGCCAAGTCACGATAGATCGGGTTGAACGATGCCTGATACTCTTCACCGGCCTCCTCCGGCGCCAGCGCGCCGCACAACAGGACCTTGACGTGAGCGGCGCGGATCTTGGCCAGCATGGTATCGAGATTCTCGCGCGATATGGCCGGGTCCAGCCCTTGCTCGGCGTCGTTTGCGCCCAGCTCAAGGATGATCAGGTCAGGTTTCTTGGCCAATGTGCGGTCCAGCCGCGCTAAACCGTCAGCAATTGTTTCACCGGGTACGCCCTCATTGACTACCCGCGCGTCATGACCGCGTTTGCGCAGCGCCTTTTCGAATTGCACTGGAAAACTTTCCGTCGGCCCGAGGCGATAGCCTGAGAAATAGCTGTCGCCGAACGCGACAATGATGCGGGGACGCGAGGGATTGAAGGCGACGGCGCCGGTCAGTATCACCAACGCTACCGCGCCCACAAGGCCATGGCGTCGAAAGCTTCGGCCTCTGGCCCAGGAGTTGGCCAGAATTGCGCTTAAACTGTTGGTCGTGTCGGGTCCGTTCATGTCCGTCATGCTCGATCCTCAAGCCACTTTAGCATCGTTCCGCGATTCGCTGGAAACCAGCAAGATTCGTGCCAAGGTCGGAATGCCGGTCTGCGTAGCTTCCGCTTGCCGCAACTTTGCAACCTGCCTATCTCGCTGCTTTGCCTGCTGTTTTCTTGGGCAAGATGATGTTGGATCCGGCTGCCTGTTCCTATGATACGCCCGGAGCTTCTTATCCCTGCTGCGGCGCACCTCGGACAGTTCGATTGACAGGCCGCATTGCCGGTGGCCGATTGGTATGATGGAAACGGTCGGTAAACAGCTGACCCGCCGGCAGGCGCTGCTTCTGTCCGGTGCGGCGGCATTGTCTTTGCGGATGTCCGGTGCGCGCGCAGCCCCGCCGATGCCGCGCTCGCCGGTCGATTTCGACATGCCGCAGGGCGCATGCGACTGCCATGTCCATATTATCGGCGATCCGACCCTTTTCTCCATGGCAAATGGGCGCGTCTACACGCCGCCCCCGGCAAGCCCCGACGATCTGCTTACGTTGCAGGCGGCGCTCCATCTTCAGCGTGTCGTCCTGGTTCAGCCTAGCTTCTACGGTACGGATAATTCCGCGATGCTGAGTGGTCTGACGCGCATTGGCCACCGAGCGCGCGGTGTTGCGGTCGCCGATGAAACTTTGGGCTCAGGCGCGTTGGACCTGCTACGCGCGGCCGGTGTGGCAGGCCTCAGGATCAACCTGGAAACGGCGGGGCAGACCGACCCGGACGCAGGGCGTAAGAAATTGCATGCGGCGATCACGATATGCCGACCGCGTGGGTGGCATATCCAACTTTATACGCGCCCCGCTGTGATCGCCGCGATGGCGAACGACCTGGCCGCGTCGCCGGTGCCGTTGGTGTTCGATCATTTCGGCGGCGCCCAGGCAGGCCAGGGGCTGGATCAGCCCGGATTCGATGCGGTGTTGTCGCTTGTCCGCCGCGGAAACGCGTATGTGAAAATCTCCGCGCCATATCGCGCGACGACCAAGCCGGCGCCTTATGCCGATGTGACGCCGTTTGCTCAGGCCCTGGTGGCCGCCAATCCTGACCGGGTATTGTGGGGCAGCGATTGGCCCCATACCGACGCCAGCAAGGTGCCCGGCCGCGCGGCAACCGATATTGCGCCGTTCTATCCGATCGACGACGGGCTAGTGCTGAACCAGTTGCCGCACTGGGTGCCAGATTCGGGGCTACGCCGGAAAATCCTGTTCGACAATCCAGTCCGGCTTTATGGCTTCTAGCGTTTTATCCGGCGCCAGATGACCAGAACGATGGCGACCAGGATGATCCCCAGCCAGGAAATATCGAAATGGAATGCGTCGTCGGCGAACGAGACGTAGAGCGCGCGTTCTTTGAGAATGCTGAGAATCGAGTTCATCGGCGAATCATAGCGTAAATCATCCGTTGATTCCGAGGCGAATGCGTGCGAACCCGGCATGCAAATCGCAGGGGGAATTTCGATGATCACCGTTCACCATCTCGCCGACTCCCGGTCGCAGAGGATCCTGTGGCTCGTCGAGGAATTGGGTATCCCTTACGAGTTGAAGCATTATCCGCGGCATCTCGGCCAGTTCTCGCCGCCGGAATATCAGGCGCTGCACGGCCTCGGGAAATCGCCGGTCATCACCGATGGCGACCGCGTGATCGCCGAATCCGGCGCGATCATTGAATATATTATTGAGATCCACGGTAACGGCCGGATGCGGCCAGCGGTCGGAACCGACGATTGGGTGCGCTATGTGCAGTGGATGCACCTGATCGAGGGCTCGGTGATGCTGCCCTATATCCTGAACATTTATGTCGGCATGTTGGGTGACGCCGGAGTTCCGCTTCACGGCCGCGTCCACGGCGAAGTCGATAAGCATTTCCAGTTCCTTGAAACGGAAATGAAGGGCCGCGACTTCGTTGTCGGCAGCGACCTCACCGGGGCGGATTTCCAGCTAACCTTCCTGCTTGAGGGCTCGGCGCTCAGCGACATGCTGGGGCCGTACCCGGCATTGGCGCGGTATTTGGAACTGATGCAGGCGCGGCCTGCCTATAAGCGCGCCTTGAAAAAGGGCGGCAGCTACGACCTGCGGCGGCTGATGCCAGCCAATAACTGACAGCCGCATGAAAGAGATTCGGGCGCTGACATCGCTGCGCGGCGTCGCGGCGATGTGGGTGTTCCTGTTCCACCTCGACCTGAAACACCCGATGTTCTCGCCAAGCCTGCTGGCCTGGGTGCCGATAGGGCGGGGCTATATCGCGGTCGACCTGTTCTTCGTGCTCAGCGGCTTCGTGATGGCGCTGAGCTATCGCGACAGTTTCCTGACTCGACCGTTTGCGGCGGCCTATCCCGCGTTCCTGAAACGCCGTGTCGCGCGGATCATGCCGCTGAACTTTGTCATCGTGATCATACTGACCTTGGCTGTCTGGCTCGGCGGCCGGGCAGGGGATACGTTCGTCACGGCGCAGAATCCTTGGGCCGTCCTGGCCAATCTGTTTCTCGTCCAGGATTGGGGACTTTTCAGCTCGATCGACAAACCAGCTTGGTCGGTCAGTGTCGAGATGGCGGTCTATCTGGCCTATCCCGCACTGCTGGCTCTCGCGTGGAGCCGTCGCTGGTGGTGGCTTGGCCTTCTCGCAGGGGTGGCGGCGCTTCTTTGGCTGGCCCTGGTCGGCCAGGGAAGCGTCAGCCAGGGGCTGATCATCGGCGATTTCATTCGCGGTTTTGCTGGCTTCACCTTCGGATTGTTGTGTTGCCGGGTGTTTAAAAGTGGTGGATTACCGGGCCGCGCGGGGTTGCTCGATCTGGCTTTCGTAATGGCATTCTGGGCCGCACTGATCGCCTTCTCGGCCGACCTGCCGGCTATTCTGATCTGCCCCTTTCTAATCCTGTCATTGGCTTACGAGCGGGGTATCGCGGCCCGTTTGCTCAACCTTGAGCCGTTGCATTATCTCGGCCGGATTTCCTACTCGATTTATCTGGTTCATTTCGCCGTGCTCGGCGGGTTGAACCTTCTGCCGATTGGTTCGAGCGGATTCTATTTTGCGATCGCGGTCGTGCTTACCCTAACAATCTCCGCCGCCACGTATCACCTGATCGAGCGTCCCGCGCGGCAATGGCTTTCGCCGAAAAAACTCGGCGAACGAGGGAACTTTTATGCTGCATTCCCGGATAATTCGCGATAACCCAAAAAGACGTGCATCAGGGCTGCACGCGGAACGAGGGCAGTGTCAGTGGATGGCATAAAAGGACCGCAGGACGTCTTTCAAGGCGGCGGAGATGTCGGGACGGTGATGCGGTCTCTGGACTGGTCTAGCACGCCGCTTGGGCCCCCTGAGACTTGGCCTCGGAGCCTCCAGTCCATCCTCAGGATGATGCTCACGTCCCGCTATCAGATGTGGATGGCGTGGGGGGGCGACCTGACCTTCTTCTGCAATGACGCGTACCGGCCAACTCTCGGCGTCAAATACCCACGGGCGATCGGCCAGACTGCGCGCGCCGTCTGGGAGGAAATCTGGCCGGAGATCGGGCCGCTGATCGACCAGGTTCTGGAAACCGGCGAAGCGACCTACTCCGAAGGGATGCTGCTGTTTCTCGAGAGAAGCGGTTTCAAGGAAGAAACCTACCACACCTTTTCCTACAGCCCGCTGTTCGACGATGCCGGAGCGATCGCGGGGATGTTCTGCGTCGTGGTGGAAGAGACCGACCGTGTTCTCAATGAGCGGCGGCTTGGCACCTTACGGGAATTGGCGTCCGCGGTTGCGGCGACGCGTAGCGAGCGGGAGATGTTCGACGTCGTCGGGGATCAGCTTTCGGGAAATCAAACAGATCTCCCATTTACGTTGACATATGTATTTGAAACCGAAACAGGAAGCGCGCGCCTGGCGGCGCATTCCGGTATCGCTGCGGATCTGCCCGTTTCTCCGCGCACAATCCCCATAGATGATACGCCCTGGTCGATCGGGCCGATTGTGAGTGGCTCAACTTCGGTTGTCGTCGACGTGCTTCCGTTGAAATTGGGAACACTTCCAGCCGGTGCTTGGGACAGGCCGCCGGAAAAACTCTTGCTTGTTCCGTTCGGACAGGAGAGCGCTCAGGCGGGATTCATGGTGGTGGGCCTCAATCCATACCGGCCCGTGGACCAGGTCTATACGGGCTTTATCGATCTTCTGGCCGGGCAGGTCGGCGCCGCACTGGCGACGGCTCGCGCCTACGATGCCGAGCGCAAGCGCGCCGAGGCATTGGCCGAAATCGACCGGGCGAAGACCGCGTTTTTCTCCAATGTGAGCCACGAATTCCGCACGCCGTTGACCTTGATGCTGGGGCCGCTCGAGGATGTGTTGGCGCAGGCTGAAACATTGACCTTGGAAGAGGTCGCCGTGCAGGTCGACTTGGCGCATCGTAACGGCGTCCGCTTGTTGCGGCTTGTCAACAGCCTCCTGGATTTTTCGCGGATCGAGGCCGGCCGGGTCCAGGCGAGGTTTGCACCGACGGATCTTGGCGTCTTCAGTGCCGAGGTCGCCTCCACTTTCCGCTCCGCGATGGAGAAGGCGGGACTTGAGCTGACGGTTGAAATCAGTCCGCTTCCCGCACCTGTCTATATCGATCGCGAGATGTGGGAGAAGATTCTCCTCAACCTGTTGTCGAACGCATTCAAGTTTACGTTCGAAGGCAGCGTGTCGCTGCGCGTTCGGCGTTCGGCGGACGGCAAGGCAGCCGAGGTCAGTGTTGCCGATACCGGTATCGGTGTCGCGCCCGACGAGGTCGCCCGGCTTTTCGAGCGTTTTCATCGAGTGGCAGGGGCGCAGGGCCGCACGATCGAAGGCAGCGGCATCGGCCTCGCGCTTGTGCAGGAGCTCGTTAAACTTCACGGTGGCACCATATCGGCCGACAGCACGCTCGGCAGCGGTACCATTTTCACCATTCGCCTGGCGTTCGGCGCCGGTCATCTGTCTTCGGATTTCGTTCAAACCGACGGCGTTGCGAACCTGCCCAGGCAAGGTGGGGCCTATGTGGAGGAAGCTCTACGGTGGCTGCCACAGATGGACGAAGTCGTCGGCGCGGCGCGTGAGGCCAGCGTTCTTGCAGGCAGCGCAACCAACACACCGCCCGGCGAGTCCGGCGTCGGAAAGCATGTTCTCTTGGCGGACGACAACGCCGACATGCGCGAATATGTCCGGCGCCTGCTGGCAGCCCAAGGGTATCGTGTCGAGGCGGTGGACGACGGAGAGGCCGCCTTGGCTTCGGCGCGGGACCATGCGCCAGACCTTATCCTGTCCGATGTCATGATGCCCCGGCTGGATGGGTTTGGATTGCTGCGCGCGTTACGGGCCGATGCCAATCTTGCGGGCATACCGGTCATTCTCCTCTCGGCGCGTGCCGGCGAAGAGGCGAAGGTTGAGGGCCTGGATGCAGGCGCCGACGATTATCTGATCAAACCGTTCGCCGCGCGCGAATTGCTGGCCCGCGTCTCCGGCAATATTCAGATGGCGCGCGTTCGGCGCGATGCCGCACGTGAGGTCATGCGCAGCGAACAACGCTTCATCATGACCAATGAAAAGTTGCAGGTTGCGCTATCGACAGGCCGCATCGCCGTGTTCGATTTCGATGTCGAGGCCAGGGTGGCGACGGTTGTTGGTCCGTTGACGCAATTTTTCGGCGTACCGCCAGGTGAGGCTGCGCAGGGATTGCCGCTCGAGAAATTTATGGCTGGAATCCATCCGGAAGATCGCGAACGCGTCACCCGAACAATTCAGCAATCGGTCGATACCGGGCAGCCGTACGATGCCGAATATAGGGTGATCGGCGGCCCAAAACCGCGGCGGGTGCTTGCCCGCGGCGGTATCGAGAAAGCAGCGGGCGGTCCCAAACGTCTGCTTGGGGCAATAATCGATATTTCCTATGAAAAGGAAACCGAAGACGCCCTCCGCGAACAGACAAAGGCGCTTGAGATATTGAACGAGGCAGGTGCCGCGGTCGCGGCCGAGCTTGATCTCGATCACGTCGTGCAAACGGTAACCGACGCCGGGGTCTCCCTGACCAAGGCGGAATTCGGGGCGTTTTTCTACAATGTCATCAACGAGGCAGGGGAGGGCTACATGCTCTACTCGCTGTCGGGGGTGCCGCGCGAGGCATTCTCGAAGTTCCCGATGCCCCGTAACACAGCGGTATTCGGCCCCACCTTTGCCGGCGAAGCCATCGTAAGATCGGATGACATTACGAAGGATCCTCGCTATGGAAAAAATGCTCCGCGCTCCGGAATGCCGGAGGGCCACCTGCCGGTGCGGAGTTATCTGGCGATACCGGTCAAATCGCGCGGCGGCGAAGTGCTCGGCGGTCTCTTCTTCGGTCATTCCGAAACCGGTCGATTTGACGAGGGTGCCGAACAGATAATGGTCGGGCTTGCGGCGCAGGCTGCAATCGCGATCGATAATGCGCGTCTCTATCAGTCAGCGCAGCGCGAAATTGAACAACGCAAAACCGCGGAACTGCAACTCCAAACATTGAATGTCGGCCTAGAGGAACGGGTAGCGAGCGAGGTCGGCCAGCGGCTCCAAGCCGAGGAAGCTTTGCGCCAGGCGCAAAAGATGGAAGCGGTCGGCCAATTGACCGGCGGCATCGCGCACGATTTCAACAATCTGCTGACGATCATTATCGGCGGGCTGGATACCATCCGCCGTAGCGGCCCGCCCGACAACGCCAGGTTACGCATGGCCGTCGATATGGCGACGCAAGGAGCGCGGCGCGCGGCAACCCTGACCGCACGGCTGCTCGCGTTTTCGCGCCGCCAGCCGTTGGAGCCAAAGCCGCTCGATCTTAATCTCATCGTCCGTGACAGCACGGAACTGCTGCACCGGACGCTTGGTGAGACGATCGAGTTGGAAGGCGTGCTGGCCCCGCGTCTTTGGACCGTGGAGGTCGATCAGAACCAGCTGGAAAGCGCCGTCTTGAACCTGGCGGTCAATGCGCGCGACGCCATGCCGGACGGCGGCAAGCTGACGATCGAAACCGCCAACACGATGCTGGACGAATCTTATGCTGCGACTGACGCGGAGGTCGTTCCCGGCCAATATGTCGTGGTGTCGATCAGCGATAACGGCTTCGGCATGCCGCGTGAGGTTTTGGATCGCGCTTTCGAGCCGTTCTATACGACCAAGGATGTCGGCCGTGGAACGGGGCTCGGCCTCAGCATGGTCTATGGCTTCGTCAAACAATCGGGCGGTCATGTCACGATTTATAGCGAAGAAGGTCAGGGTACGACGGTGAAGCTCTATTTCCCGCGCTATCGCGGAAAATCTGAGGAAGCCGAGGCGCCGTCCGAGCTAGGAATCCCCGGGGCGGTCGATGGGGAAACCATCCTGGTCGTTGAGGATAATGAAGACGTCCGCAGCTACAGCAGGATGGTTCTAGGAGAGCTTGGCTACACCGTGCTGGAAGCGGCGGACGCGGACGCCGCGATGAAGATTTTGGAACGCACCGGCCGGATCGACCTTTTGTTCACGGACGTTGTCCTGCCGGGCAAGACAGGCCGTGTGCTGGCCGACCGGGCTTTCGCAATTCGCCCTGAGCTTAGGGTGCTGTTCACGACCGGCTACTCCCGCAACGCGATCGTTCACCAGGGTCGGCTGGATGCCGGCGTACAGCTGATCAGCAAACCGTTCACCTTTGAACAGCTTGCCGTCCGGGTCCGGAAGGTACTCGACAGCTAAACGAGTGCTCGCAGCCTGGGTCCCAATTCTTTCTCGAAGAACTGGATGAAGGCTGCCTGATCCGGGCCGATTCCAACCAGTGCGATGTGATCGAACCCGGCGTCGATATAAGGTTTGACCGCCGCGATGTGACGATCCACGTCCGGTCCCATCCCAATGGTTTCGGTCAGGTCGTCGGCGCGGATATATTTCACTGCGGCTTCGAAGCTCGCCGGTGTCGGCAGTTCAGAATTGACATGCCAGCCAAGGGCGCTGAAGGCGAAGCGTTCCTTCGCGATGGCCTTCGCTTTTCCTTCGCTGGATGCATAGGCGAGGGCAGCTTCGCTGTAGCAGGGGGCGCCGCGCTTTTTGAACGGCCGCGTCAGTTCCTTCTTCGGCTCGGTCGCCATGATCCCGTCGACCTTTTTCTCGGTAGCCAGTTCGATGGATGCAGGCCCGCTGATGCCGACCACCAGCGGGATCGGGCGATCCGGCACATCATAGAGGCGCGCATGATCGATCTGGAAGTGCTCGCCCTTATATGTCGAGACCTCGCCTTTCCACAGCAGGCGGAAAATATCGATCGCCTCGCTCAGCATCGCATGCCGTTCGGGCGCAGAGGGCCAGACCGCGCCGGTGACATGTTCGTTCAGCCGCTCGCCGGCGCCGATGGCGAGCGTAAAGCGATTGCCGCTGATCAGCGAAACCGTTGCCGCCGCCTGGGCAATGACAGCCGGGTGATAGCGGATGATTGGGCAGGTGAGGCCTGTCGTGATGCCGATGATCTCGGTGGCGTGCGCAATGGCGCCCAGAACGCTCCAGGCGAACGGTGAGTGGCCCTGAGCGTCGACCCATGGATGGAAGTGATCGGAAATCGACACGAAATCGAACCCGGCCGCCTCGGCACGCACCGCGTTTTCGATAAGCGCGCGCGGCCCATGTTCCTCCGACATCAGCTTGTACCCGAACCGAACCATAGATCATCCTCCGCAGCATTGCCTTTCGGAAATGCGTGAGCGGAGAAAATGATCCGGGATATCAAGCGCGATTAGAAAGTTTGGTGATCCCGGTGGGATTCGAACCCACGACCACTCGATTAAAAGTCGGGTGCTCTACCAGCTGAGCTACGGGATCGCCGGGAGTCGCCCATGATTCGTCAAAACCAGGGCGCCGACGCGGCGGACAATATGGAAGGTGGCTCCCAGGGTCAACGTCCCCAGGAAAGAGTTAGACCGCTGTGCTGCCGCCGAGTTCGAGTTTGGCGGCGCTGGGGCGCGCAAAACGCGTTGCCAGCCGATTCGCGACGGCTGGCGACACGAAGCTGGAGATGTCTCCGCCCAGGCTCCCGATTTCCTTCACGAAGCGTGACGAGATGAACTGCACGCCCTCGGACGCCATCAGGAATACCGTCTCGATCTTCGGGTTCAGGCGGTGGTTCATGCCGGCCATCTGGAATTCATACTCGAAATCCGAAACCGCGCGCAGGCCGCGGATCAGTACGCTGGCGCCAACAGACTGCGCGAAATCCATCAGCAGCGTGTCGAACGGTCGGACTTCGACCATATTGCCGGCTCCAACCAGCCCGCTGATCTCATCCTCGACGGTCTGGACGCGTTCGTCGGTCGAGAACAACGGCCCTTTGCCGGCATTACGCGCGACCGCGATCACCAGGTGATCGACGATGGTCAATGCGCGTTCGATAATATCCATATGACCGTTGGTAATCGGGTCAAATGTGCCCGGGTAAACGCCGATCCTCTTCGTCATTGCCGCTGGCTTTCACTTACGTTCGTTATCCGACGCCGCTCTATTCCAAAGGCAGCGTGGAGGGGTCGGTTCCTTCATCCAGACCACCATTTTCTTCTATATCACCGGCGTCATCATCGTTACTGGATTCTTCGTCGATCCGTGCGACAGAAACGACTTTTTCCTCCGCCGCGACCTTGAACAGCGTCACGCCCTGCGTACGGCGGCCCGCAATGCGGACATCCTGCACGCCGGTTCGGATCACCTGACCGCCGTCGCTGACCAGCATCAACCCGTCATTGGCGCCGATCGGGAAGGTGGCGATGATGCGGCCGTTGCGGTCATTGACCTCCATGTTCTGGATGCCCTGGCCGCCGCGTCCGGTTGTGCGATATTCATAGGCCGAGGTGCGCTTGCCGAAGCCGCGTTCGCTGACTGTCAGAATGAATTGTTCCAGCGATTCCAGTTCCGCAGCGCGCTCCGCGGAGACCACCGCGTTCTCGGCGCCCTCGTCGTCTGGTTCCTCTGCCAGCGCGGTCTCGTCCGCGCCACGCTTCTGTCGCGAAAGCTTCAGATAGGCCGCGCGCTCATCCGGCGTTGCGGTCACGCGCGTTAGGATCGACATCGAAATGATTTCGTCATCGGCGCTCAACAGCTTGATGCCGCGCACGCCGGTCGAGGTGCGGCCGGCGAAGACGCGCACTTCGGGAATCTGGAAGCGAATGCATTTGCCGTCGCGTGTTGCCAGCAACACGTCTTGTTCGTCCGTGCAGGTGCGCACCGAAATCAGCCGCTCGTCATCTTCCAGCTTCATGGCAATGAGGCCGTTGGAGCGGATATTGGCGAAGTCCGACAGCAGGTTGCGCCGCACCGTGCCGTGCGATGTGGCGAACATCAGGTGATACTGATCCCAGGTGGTCTCGTCCTCGGGCAGGGGCAGGACGGCGGAAATTGTTTCGCCCGCTTCGAGCGGCAGCAAATTAACGAACGCCTTGCCGCGTGAGGTCGGCGAACCGATCGGCAGGCGATAGACCTTCATCTTGTGGACGATGCCGCGCGTGGTGAAGAACAGCACCGGCGCATGCGTCCAGGCAACGAACAGATCGGAGACGACATCCTCGTCCTTGGTTGTCATGCCGGTGCGGCCCTTGCCGCCGCGGCGCTGCGCCCGATAGGTCGATAGCGGCACGCGCTTGACGTAGCCGGTCATCGACACGGTAACGACCATCTCCTCGCGCTGGATCAGGTCTTCGATGTCGGATTCGAATTCGTTGTCTTCGATGTGGGTACGACGCGGCGTTGCAAAGCGCTCGCGGATTTCGATCAGTTCGTCGCTTAGGATGCCCAGCAGCTTCTCGCGGTCGGCGAGCGTCTCCAGCAGGTCGCTGATTTTGTCCGTGACCTCTTTCAATTCGCCGGCGATCTTGTCGCGTTCCAACCCGGTCAGGCGCTGCAGACGTAATTCCAGGATGGCGCGTGCCTGCTCGTCCGACAAGATATAGGTTTCGTCTTCGCGCACGCCGCGACCGGGCTCGTCGATCAATGCGATCAACGGTGCCAGGTCGTGCACCGGCCAACCGCGTTCGGTGAGCGCCTGACGCGCTGCAGCCGGGTCCGGTGCTGCGCGGATCGCCTCGATGATCTCATCGATATTGGCGACGGCCAGCGCCAAGCCGACCAAGATATGGGCGCGGGCGCGCGCCTCTTTCAATTCGAAGATCGTACGCCGACGGATGACGACTTCGCGGAAATCGACGAAAGCGGAGATGATCTCCTTGAGGTTCATCATCCGTGGCCGACCACCGGTCAGCGCCAGCATGTTGGCGCCGAACGAAGTTTGCAGCGGCGTGAAGCGATAAAGCTGCGCCAGCACGACCTCAGCCATCGCGTCGCGCTTCAACTCCATGACGATCCGCACGCCGTCGCGGTCGGACTCGTCGCGCAGGTCGGAAATGCCTTCGACGCTTTTGTCGTTCACGACCTCGGCGATGCGCTCGACCAGGCGGGATTTATTCAGCTGGAACGGGATTTCATTGACGATGATCGACTGGCGATCCTTACCGCGCTCCTCGATCACGGTCTTGGCGCGGACGACGATCGAGCCGTGACCGGTGTGATAGGCGGAGCGGATGCCCGACCGCCCCAGGATGATGGCGCCGGTCGGGAAGTCCGGCCCCGGCACCAGTTCCATCAGGCGATCGATCGAAATGTCGTTGTCGGCGAGATAAGCCAAGCAGGCGTCGATGACTTCGCCCAAGTTGTGCGGCGGGATATTGGTCGCCATGCCGACCGCGATGCCGCCGGCGCCGTTGACCAGCAGATTGGGGAAACGCGCCGGCAAAACCAGCGGCTCTTTCAGCGATTCGTCATAGTTCGGCTGGTAATCGACGGTTTCCTTGTCGATATCTTCCAGCAGCGCCTCACCGGCCTTGGCGAAACGCGCCTCGGTGTAACGCATGGCGGCCGGCGAATCGCCGTCCATCGATCCGAAATTGCCCTGACCGTCGACCAGCGGCAGGCGCATCGAGAAATCCTGCACCATGCGGACCATGGCGTCATAGATCGAGCTGTCGCCGTGCGGGTGGTATTTACCCATCACGTCACCGACGATGGCGGCGGATTTCTTATAGGCTTTGTTTGAATTGAACCCGGCCTCGTTCATCGCGTACAGGATGCGCCGGTGAACCGGTTTCAGGCCATCGCGAACGTCGGGAAGAGCGCGGGACACGATCACGCTCATGGCGTAATCGAGATACGAGCGCTTCATCTCCTCTTCGATTGAGACCGGCGTAATATCGCTGTGAGGCGCGGTCGGACCGGCGCTGCTTTGATCAGTCAAGAATCACGTCTTGGGAATCGGAGGGATACACCGAAATGGTTTACCACCCGGTGCGCTCATGAACAACAAAAGCGACCTGAAGGGCCGAAATCGAGGCCGTTAACGGAATTCCGACGGTAGAACGGCCTTGATCGTGGTGACGATCGCCTGCGGCCGATAGGGCTTGGGCACGACGATATCTTCGCTGATGCTGCGTGCCGTCAGAAGTTCGTCGGAATAACCGGATGTCAGAATGACCGGCAGCTTCGGCCAATGTGCCCGCACGCGCCGCGCCAGCTCGCAACCGTCGATCGAGCCGGGCATCCGGACGTCGGTGAATACCAGGTCGATTTTGGTTCCATTTTGCAGGATTGTCAGCGCTTCGTCAGCCGTGCCGGCCTCGACCACATCATAGCCTTCATCGCGCAGATATTCCGCGATCGTCATCCTGACAATGACTTCGTCTTCGACGACCAGAACGGTAAGCAGCAAAATAAAAACCTGTGACAGCCGATTTGCAGTATTTTTCTGGAGTTAGAACGAACGGAACAGGTTTGGGTTCCCCACATTCTCGGAGGGTTGCAAAAATTTTCCTTAAATGCCTGTTTTCTAAGGGAATATCGGCTCTAGTTCATCCCACAACGGGCCGAACATGGCACGTAACATGGTCTCATCGGTATAAATGCGTTCGCCTGACATGCGGTCCCTGCCGAATGTCAGGATACCCAGGATGCGATGAGTGCGGGTCACGCCGTCGCCATGGCGATAGACCACATCGTATTCTTGGTTGATGCCGTCCGCTCCCACCCATTCGGCGACCATCTTGTAGCCGGCGATATTCGGGGCGACATTGGCGAAATAATTTTCATAGTAGCGTCGGGCCATGTCGATGCCGGTGAAGCGCAATGCGACTGGGAACAGGTCGTAGACGCAGTCCGGCTCCAGCGTCTGCATCGTTCCGGCCATATCGCCGTCCGCTTCCGCGCTGGAGTGCTTCCGCGCCGCGGCTATCAGTTTCTGCGGAATCGAATGCGCATCTTCGGCCATGAAATTTTCCCCGTTTTGCGTTTAGTTTTTCAAATTTTCAGCTGCCATCCTATACCACTCGCGCTGGTTGCGGCGATAGAAAGCAGGGGCGCGTTCGACCGAGCGTTTGATCTCGGAAAAGGCCGCGCGCGCTGCCTCGGCGTTGCCGGATTGCTTCAGCAACAACGCATGGCGCACACGCGGTTCCTCTCCGCCGAAATAATGTCCCAGCACCTCATATTCGCGCAACGCCTCATCGGTGCGCGACAGGGCCTCAAGCGAGCGTGCATAGAGCATATGCGCGTCGGCGTTTTGGAAACCGGGATTGGCGTTGCGCAGTTCGTCCAACATCCGCAGGCAGTCTGCTGTGTCGTTCTGTGCGAACCGGGAGCGAGCAAGGCCCAGCATGATATAGGGATCGTTCTCATGCACGCCGCTGAGGGCGCTGCGATAGAGCGTTTCCGCCTCGTCGAACCTGCTGAGGCGAACGCATTCGTCTGCCAGCGCGCGTTTGTTTCCGGCGGTCGGGGTCATTTCCAGGTTTTGCGTCAGGGTACGATAGATACCCTCCGGATTGACGATGCGCTTGGCGTTATTGACCGTCCGTTGCGCCGTGCGGGAATGCGGCACGCCGGGCAGCAGTTCGAACACGATATAGGCCAGGATGCCTAACATCGGCACGAAGAAGATAATCATCATCCAGTAATAAGGGCGGCCGGTCCGTGCCGCATGGATGACGAAGAAAATCTGGGCCGCGCCGATCAGCAGATAGAGGGGCATGGCAACGGGAACTCTTGCGATTCTTGTTATTCAATCACCGCAAGATAACGAACCACGAACAACCCGGCAACTGGAATTAGAACGGAATTTCGTCGTCCAGGTCCGGCCCCGGCGCGAAACCGCCGCCGCCGCCGCCACCGCCACCAAAGCCACCGCCGCCGGAAGGCGCGCGTGCCGGTTCGCGCGCCGGCGCGTCGCCGTAATCGTCTCGGCCGCCGCCGCCGCCGTAAGCGCCGCCGCCCGAACCCTCACGGCTGTCCAGCAGGGTCAGTTCGCCGCGGAACTGGCGCAGCACGATCTCGGTCGAGTACTTCTCAACGCCGGACTGGTCGGTCCATTTGCGGGTCTCGATCTGGCCCTCGATATAGACCTTCGAGCCTTTCTTCAGATAGCGCTCGGCCACCATCGTCAGGTTTTCATTAAAGATCACCACGCGGTGCCACTCAGTGCGCTCCTTACGCTCGCCCGAACCCTTGTCCTTCCAGCTTTCCGATGTCGCGATCGACAGGTTGCACACCTTGCCGCCGTTCTGCAGCGAGCGCACTTCGGGGTCTTTGCCCAAATTGCCGATAAGGATGACTTTGTTGACGCTGCCAGCCATGGGAAACCTGTCTGAAAAGGTGAATCGTCCGAAAGACTAGGCGGTGCCGCCCTTGTGCGCAACGATTCTTGCCCAGTGCAGCGTGACTGGCGATAAGGTCCGGAAACAAAAGGCAATCGGGGAAGTCGGCTATGACCGTGAGCGAAATACGAGCCATCGACGAACGCCAAGAGGCGCTGGCGCGGACCAATCCGCTGTTCGGCCCGCGCAAGCTGAAGCTCGGCACGTTCTGCACGAATGTCAGCGGCGCCGCCTGCATGTCGACGATGGACGGCGTGTACGAGGCGACCTGGCCGAACGTCATGACCGTGTCGCGCATGGCCGACGAGATGGCCTTCGAAGCAATCGTCCCGCTCGGCCGCTGGCAGGGCTTTGGCGGAGTGACGCATTTCAACGAACAGGTCTTCGAGGCGATGACTTTTTCCGCCGCCGTCACCGCCTCGACGCGCAATCCCTCGGTTTTTGCGACGATCCATGTGCCGACACTACATCCGGTTCTTGCCGCCAAGCAGGCGACGACCATCGACCATGTCGGCGGGGGGCGGTTCACGCTGAATGTCGTCACCGGCTGGAACAAGGGCGAAATCGAGCTTTTCGGCTCGCCGCTTCTCGAACATGCCGAACGTTATGAGATGGCCGACGAGTGGATCACGCTGATGAAGCGCCTGTGGACGTCGGAAGAACCGGTCGATTTCGAAGGCCGCTACTACACCGTCAAGCAGGCACTGCTGAAGCCGCGCCCGATCCAACCCTATCCGGCTTTGATGAGCGCCAGCGGCTCACCGGTCGGCAAACGCTTCGCCGCCGAGCATTTCGACATCGTCTTCGCCGGCCCTAGCAAGGCGAATCCGGGTTCCGTCCGCGAACAGACCGATGCCTATCGCAATTTCGCCCATCAGGAATTCGGGCGCGGCCTGAAGGTCTGGATGACGGCCTATATGATCATCGGTGATACCGAGGCGGATGCCCGGCGCCAGTTCGACCATTGCGTGCACGAGAAGGGGGATTGGGTCGCCTGCGACAACTTCCTGACCGGGATGGGCATTTCCTCGCAGAGCATCCCGCCGGAGATCATGAAACAGATCGGCAACGACATGGTCGCCGGCTATGGCGGTTTTCCGCTGATCGGCACGAAGGAAAAGATCGTCGACGACCTGCGGATGCTGGCCGAAAACGGCGTCGACGGCATTCTGCTGACCTGGCCCGCCTTTATCGGCGGGATGATGCGATTTCGCGATGAGGTGCACCCGATGTTGGTGCGAGAAGGGCTGCGATAAACTAATCCGCGCCGTATCGCTGCGTGGGGTGTCGCCAACCGGGCGGCGATACCCCATATTACCCGTTCACGAAAAATTCAGGCGGGCGAACTTTCAGCTTCATGCACAAATTCATCAGCGTGCGCGGCGCGCGCGAGCACAATCTGAAGAACATCGATGTCGATCTTCCGCGCGATTCGCTGGTGGTGATCACCGGCCTGTCAGGCTCTGGCAAGTCGTCCCTGGCGTTCGATACGATCTATGCCGAGGGGCAGCGGCGCTATGTTGAAAGCCTGTCGGCCTACGCGCGGCAATTCCTGGAGCTGATGCAAAAGCCGGACGTCGATTCGATCGAGGGTCTGTCGCCGGCAATCTCGATCGAGCAGAAGACGACGTCGCGCAATCCGCGCTCGACCGTCGGCACGGTCACCGAGATTTACGACTATATGCGCCTGCTGTTTGCGCGGGTGGGCGTGCCCTATTCGCCGGCCACCGGCTTGCCGATCGAAAGCCAGACGGTCACCCAAATGGTCGACCGGATCATGAGCCTGCCCGAGGGCACCCGCCTGTTGCTGCTCGCGCCCATCGTTCGCGGCCGCAAGGGCGAATACAGGAAAGAGCTGCTGGATCTGCGAAAGCGCGGGTTCCAGCGTGTGAAGATCGACGGCGTGCCGTACGAGATCGACGAGGCGCCGGCACTCAACAAAAAGCTGAAGCACGATCTGGAGGTCGTGGTCGACCGCATCGTCGTGCGCGAAGGGTTGGGCAACCGCTTGGCGGATTCGTTGGAGACAGCGCTGGGCTTGGCCGACGGTCTGGTGTTCGCCGAACTGGCGGACAGTGGCGAGCGGATCGTCTTCTCCGAGAAATTTGCTTGCCCGGTGTCCGGCTTCACCATCGCCGAGATCGAACCGCGCCTGTTTTCATTCAACAGCCCGTTCGGCGCCTGCCCGGTGTGCGACGGTCTGGGCGTCAAGGTGATCTTCGACGGCGAACTGGTTGCGCCGGACGACGACAAAAGCCTGCGCGAGGGTGCCATCGCGCCGTGGGCGACCTCGTCGTCCCAATATTACGCGCAGACACTGGATTCGATCTGCCGGCATTTCAAAGTCAGCATGAACAAGCCGTGGAGCGAACTGCCGGAACTCGTGCGCGACACGATCCTGAACGGCTCGGGTCAAATGCCGATCAAAATGCGGTACGACGACGGCCTGCGGACCTATGAGACGGAGAAGCCGTTCGAAGGCGTGGTCCCCAACCTGGAGCGCCGGTTCCGCGAAACCGAAAGTGCGTGGATCCGCGAGGAACTGTCGCGTTATCAATCGAACCTGCCGTGCGAGGCGTGCAACGGTTATCGCCTGAAGCCGGAAGCACTTGCGGTGAAGATCGCAGGGCTGCATGTCGGCCAAGTGTCGCAGTTTTCCATCGCCGAAGCCGGGGCCTGGTTTTCGGCACTGAACGATCAGCTGACGCCGCAGAACCGTGAGATCGCGGCCAGAATTCTGAAGGAAATCAACGAACGCCTCGGGTTCCTAAACGCAGTCGGCCTGGAATATCTGTCGATGAGCCGCAATTCCGGCACGCTTTCGGGCGGCGAAAGCCAGCGCATCCGGCTGGCGTCGCAGATCGGCTCCGGCTTGACTGGCGTGCTGTATGTGCTGGATGAGCCATCCATCGGACTGCATCAGCGCGACAACGAGCGGCTGTTGACCACGCTGCGGCGGCTGCGCGACCTCGGTAACTGCGTGATCGTGGTCGAGCATGACGAGGACGCGATCCGCGCCGCCGATTATCTGGTCGATATGGGGCCGGGCGCAGGCGTCCATGGCGGCAGCGTGATCGCCGCCGGCGAGCCGCTGGCCGTCATGCAGCATCCCGACAGCATCACCGGCCAGTATCTGACGGGCCGCAAGGAGATCGCGGTTCCCAAGAAACGGCGGTCGGGGCGCAAGGGGCAGTTCCTTGAGATCGTCGGTGCTACCGGTAACAACCTCAAGGATGTCAACGTCAAGATTCCGCTGGGCACCATGACCTGTGTTACGGGCGTGTCGGGTGGTGGAAAGTCGACTTTGATTATCGATACACTTTACAAGACCTTGGCGAAGAAACTTATGAAGTCGCATGAGCATCCGGCGCCGCATCGTGCGATCAAGGGAATCGAGTTTCTGGATAAGGTGATCGATATCGACCAGTCGCCGATCGGTCGCACGCCACGATCCAACCCCGCGACCTACACGGGCGCGTTTACCCCAATTCGCGACTGGTTCGCCGGGCTTCCTGAAGCGAAGGCGCGTGGATACGGCCCGGGGCGCTTCTCATTCAACGTGAAGGGCGGGCGTTGCGAGAAATGCGAGGGCGACGGCGTCCTCAAGATCGAGATGCACTTCCTGCCCGACGTCTATGTCACCTGCGATACCTGCAAGGGCGCGCGGTACAATCGTGAGACGCTGGAAGTGCGCTTCAAGGACAAGTCGATCGCCGACGTCCTGAAGATGACGGTGGAGGAGGGGCGCAGCTTCTTCCAGGCCGTGCCGTCGATCCGCGACAAGCTGGAGACGCTGGGCCGGGTCGGGCTCGATTATGTCGAGATCGGCCAGGCGGCAACCACACTCTCAGGCGGCGAGGCGCAGCGCGTTAAGCTGGCGAAGGAGCTGTCGCGCCGGGCGACCGGCCAGACGCTCTATATCCTGGACGAACCGACCACCGGCCTGCATTTCGCCGACATCGCCAAGCTGCTGGAAGTGCTGCAAGCCCTGGTCGATCAGGGCAACACGATCCTGGTGATCGAGCATAACCTGGAAGTCATCAAGACCGCCGACTGGATTATCGATCTGGGCCCCGAAGGCGGCGACAAGGGCGGCACCGTCGTGGGCACCGGCACGCCGGAAGACATCGCCAAGACGCCCGGCAGTTATACCGGGCAGTATCTGGCGCCCTATCTCAGCCCGGCGAAACACGCGAAGACCGCATGACCGACACGCCAGTTCATGTTGTCGGCGGCGGGCTGGCCGGCAGCGAGGCCGCGTGGCAGCTCGTGTCCGCCGGCGTGCCGGTCGTCCTGCACGAAATGCGCGGCGTGCGGTCGACCGAGGCGCATAAAACGTACGGTTTTGCCGAACTGGTCTGTTCCAACTCATTCCGGTCGGACGATGCCGACTACAACGCGGTCGGGCTGCTGCATGAGGAGATGCGCAGGTCAGGGTCGTTGATCCTGGCGGCTGCCGACAAGTGTAAGGTGCCCGCCGGCAGCGCACTGGCGGTGGACCGGGATGCGTTTTCCGATGAAGTCACCAGTATTCTCAGCAGCCACCCCTTGGTCGAGATCCGCCGGGAAGAGATCACCGGTCTGCCGCCAGCCGAATGGGGCCATACGATTATCGCCACCGGTCCCCTGACCGCGCCATCATTGGCAGAGGCGATCCGCGCCGAAACGGGCGAGGATGCGCTGGCGTTCTTTGACGCCATCGCGCCCATTGTCTACCGCGACAGCATCGACTTCTCAGTCGCCTGGATGCAGTCGCGGTATGACAAAGAGGGGCCTGGGGGCAACGGCAAGGATTATATCAACTGCCCGCTCGACCGCGATCAGTACTTCGCTTTCATCGAGGCGTTGCTGGCCGGCGAGAAGACCGAGTTTAAGGATTGGGAAAAGGACACGCCCCATTTCGAGGGCTGCCTGCCGATCGAGGTGATGGCGTCGCGCGGACCGCTGACCTTGCGCTTCGGTCCGATGAAAGGCGTCGGGCTGGACGATCCGCGGACCGGCCGTTGGCCTTTCGCGGTGGTTCAGCTTCGTCAGGATAACGCCTTGGGAACGCTCTATAATATGGTTGGCTTTCAGACCAAACTTAAGCATCGGGCGCAGGTCGAGATTTTCCGTACGATCCCCGGGCTGGAGAATGCCGAGTTCGCCCGGCTGGGCGGATTGCATCGCAACACTTTCATCAACTCGCCCCGCGTTCTCGACCGGACACTGGCGTTGAAGTCCAGGCCCATGGTTCGTTTCGCGGGCCAAGTCACCGGTTGCGAGGGATATGTCGAAAGCGCCGCCGTCGGCCTGCTTGCCGGGCGCTTCACGCTGGCGGACCAGGTCGGGCTGGAACCGGTACTGCCGCCGGTCACGACCGCGTTTGGTGCACTGCTGTCGCACATCACCGGCGGCGCTGAGGCCGAGAGCTTTCAGCCGATGAACGTCAATTTCGGCCTATTCCCGCCGCCGACCGGACCGCTGCAGAAGGGCCGTGATCGCAAGCTTGCCTATACAGCGCGGGCTCTTGCCGATCTTGGGGAGTGGCTGGCCGCATAACGTCTCTCCCCGCCGAACGCGAGAGGTTGGGTCTCGCTGGAATACTGTACGGGGCGGTCAAGCCCCGGCTGCCGGGTGTATGATCTGCCCGACTCGGCAGGAGAGTAGAATGGCCAAGCAAACGGCATTGTTATCCGCGCGCGCAATCGCACTGATGTTCGCGACCCTGGCCCTGGCCGGTTGTGGCGCGGCGGCGGCACCATGTCGGGTCGGGTCCGCCGCGCTCAAGATACTGCCTGCGATCGGTCATACTTTGGCGGAGCCGACGGATTGGTGTGCCGATAAAATCGATCCGCCGACAGAGCCGGCGTCGGAATCCGCCCAGTAGTCAGAAGTTAAACGATACCGAGATGCTGCCGAATTCATCGAGGCCATGCTGGTGGACGAATTCCTGTGTGCGGATAACTTCCTGGGCCGTCAGCCGCACGCCATAGACGATAAAGGCGGCGCCGGCCTGGAAGTCGGCGACCAGCGTCTTTTTCGGTACGCTCTGACTGGTCGCGAAGCTGTTGCCGTCCAGGAAGATATTGTGGATGACCGCGCGACCCTCTGCACCGGCGAAGACGTACCAGCCCAAATCGCGCTGGCTGTCCGGGCCTGACAGGAAGAAATCCGAGCCTGACAAGCCCGGCCGAATACGGGGCGGACCGTAATCCGCCGGCAGATCGCGGCCGATGCGGATCATGCCGCCGGCCGCCGCATCGATCATCACGTTACCCAGGTCGAAACCCACGGTTGGCGTCAGATCGGCGCCAAGTCCCCAGATATTGGTCTGGGCCAGCGCCTGCCATTTGTGGTCATAGGAAATCAGAAGGCCCGGCTCGCTCTTCAACTGGTTGCGCCAGCCATTCACATGCTCGTTGCCGAAGGCGAACGAATGAAAACTGTTTTGCACGAGTTGGCCGAGCGCGGCGCGACCGACAACGCCCATATCGATTTCCAACGTGTCCAACTGGTTGACGGCCAGAGGCGCCTGCGGATCGACGATCGGCGCCTTGATCAGCGACAGACCGGCATAGAGCCAGCCGGCATAGGGGCGGTCATGCGGCAATGGCTCGTAAGCCTTCTTGTTCTGCGGCGTGTAAATGTTTTGCCCAAGCGACCAGCCGATCCGTCCGGTACTGTCATCAGATCCGACAGGCAAATCTTTCGCCTGCTGCTCCAGCCAATCGGCTTGGCCGTCCGGGCTGGGGTTCGGCAGCCAGCCGAACTTCAGACCGTTGGTGTAGTGGCGGTCACGATTGTCTGGGCTGAAATAATCGTTTTCGACATCGATGCTCAGCGTCCCGTTGTCGCCGGCGTGGGCCTTCGGCGAAAATGTAATGGTTGCCGCGGCTGTCGCGACACCGACGAGAAGACCGGAATAGAATTTCATAACAATGCTCCCTTGGCGCCGCCGAACATGCAATCGCATCAATCGACGGGCGACGCACGGGCGATAACCCCGCAACTGTCGCAGCGGGTCCATAACGCCTTGCGATAGCTGAAAACCGTGTCGAGAAAGCAACACTCAGTCCTCGACCGAGGGCGATAAACCTTTATGCTGCCGACAGGCAAAACAATTCGCCGGAACACGGCGCAAGGGGAGGATTGGCGAATGCTGAATTGGATATCGTCACGGCGGGCGTTGTTGACGCGCGGCGCGCTGGTTTCAGCTGCCGGGTTGACCGGCGTAGTTCAAGCGGCAGGCGCCGCGCCGCAGTCGAAAAATATCGAGCTGTTCCTAGCGTTCTGCAAAGCCGGTCAGGACCGCGATGTCGAAAAGCAGATGACCTTCATCGACGAGGATAGCAGCTACCATAACATGCCGGACGCCGAGCCGATCGTTGGCCGCGCGGGGATCCGAGCACTCCTCACCTCTTATGTCACGACGACCGAGGAGAGCGAGATCAAGGTTCTAGCGTTTGCCGAGACGACGTCAGGACACGTGTTGAATGAACGGGTGGACCGTTTTCGGGTTAAAGGCGGAAAATGGATCGATTGCCCGGTGATGAACACCGCAGAGATCGAGAATGGCAAGATCAAGAAATGGCGCGATTATTACGATGCTGCTTTCGTTAATAAGCAGATGGGCTAGAGCTGACCGCTTGCTCCCTACCAGTTGAGACGAAGCTGCGCCCCGACGCGGCGCTTGTGGATGGCCTCGGCGCGTTCTGCCGCCGCGTAGGCGGGCGTGTCGGCGGGAAGGTGCTTGCGAACGTCAGCGACCTTGACCTTGGTGACCACCGGATCGGGTGCGTCGCTGGGCTGATTCCAGCGCATCTGGAGGATGCCCCAGGGATTGGCTGCCTTGTCGAGCCAGTTCTGCACACCGGGGTCGCGGGCGGAGACCACGCAGCGGAACAGCCCGTCAGAGTCGAGGCGGGCCTGTGCCTCGTTCAGGCTGGACTGGCGGTTGTGCCAGTCGACCGTGCTGAAGCGATCGTCAGCCACCAGAATCTGCCAGTAACGGCGTTTCCTGGGCAGTGCGGTCTCGACAACCAGCGCCTCGTCGTCGTCAATCTCATAGGCGCCGTCGTAATAGACTTGGTTCGGCAGGCCGCCGATGCTTTCGACCTTCTTCGACCGGGTTAGCACGTTGACGCCATGGTTTTCACGATACCAGCGGGCGAGGTCGATATCGAAACGCACCATTCCCTCGGCCCAGGCGGAGAGATTGCCGATACGGCGCTCGATTTCCGCAACCGTTGTCTCCGGCCCATCGTCGAGCCGTTCGATGGCGACGCGCGCATCGGTCTCCGCGATCCAGTCGACCGCGCACTGACGGAGCAGCAGTCGCACCGTAGTCGGCGCCAGCGGCCACCAGTCACCGTCATAGCCCGCCGGTCGCTCCGCGCTGAGGATCGCGCTGAACCATCCGTTCGGGCCGTGCTTCGCGTCGTCGAGGTCGTTGACGGTCGGCTTAACCGAGGTCGCGCCTTCCTGGCCAAGGATTTCATAGCTTTGCTGAGCGATCTCGGCAAAGCGGGTCGAACCGCGATAACCGGAGATGCGGTACACGCCCTTCGGATCCACGTCGGTGGTGCGATAGGTATAGTCGGGACACGGTCCGCCCATATTCATCGACAGGTTCCAGCACGGCGTCCATTGCGGCCGGCGCGGATCCAGCGCGATGTGCGAAAGATAGCCATTCGCCACTGCCGATAGAGCGAGGCGCAGCATGTCGCGCCGGTCGTCCGCTGATGGATCGGGCCGGCGCCAGCGCGCCATCAACATGTCGCCGACGGGGACGAGGCTCTCGAGCATGGTGCGCCATTCCGGCAGGGTCGGTGCGGTGTCGTTCATGTAGTCGCTCCTCAGGCGGGTTTAACGCGGTCAGGACAGAGTTCGGCCAGAGCGGCGCGGATGCCGTCACGCCAAGGTACGCGGCAGGGCCCGGTTATGGCGAGGCGGCGATTGTGGTCCGCCGCCGAACCCCGCGAGGCGCCGGGCGTGACGACAACGTCGATCTTCGCTTCGATCCCGAGCAGCCCCGCCCCATAGGCGACCCACTCCTGCAATGCGACATGCTCGTCGCCCGCCCAGTTGACGACCGTGGCCGGGGTCGTCGCCGCCTCTAGTAACGGCTGCACTTGGGCGAAGATGTCGTCGTCGTGGATTGGGCTGTAGACGCATGGATCCCAGCGCGTCTTGACCACGCCGTTCGCCATCAAAGCCTGCAATGAGAAGATCGGAAGGCCGCCGCCCGGCCCGTATGAGGCGCCCATCCGCGCGATCGTCGTTTTGATGCCGAACTCCCGCGCACAAAAGCGGGCGACGGCCTCTTCCGAAATCTTCGCAACGCTGTAGGTCGGCATGCCCGGCAGCATGATGTCGCCCAGCGGGTCGTCCTCATGGAAGGGATGCCACGGATCCTCGTGCGGTTTGTAGACGGACGTGGTCGACATCACGAGTGCGGCCTCGACGTTCCGGCAATGCGAGAGCAGCAGACCGGTGCCCTCCGCATTGACGCGGATGGCGCGGCTGTAGCTCGGATCGAAGCTGACGGCGAGATGAAGCAGATGGGTAAAATCGCGCGGTAGTTCGCTGAAATCCGGCTTTTCCAGATCGACGACCAATGTCTTGATTCCGGCGGCCTCAACCTCGCGGCGCTTCTCGGCCTCGCTGAAGCGGGCGATACCCCACACCTCGTTACGGCCCGCCAGTTTCTTGGCTAGCGGAAATGCGATCTGCCCCGCCGGCCCGGTTATCAGGATCTTCTTCCCCTCGAGCATCTTAACCTTTGCTCCCGCATTCGATGCCGAAGGCGTTGATATAGAAATCATAATCGGCGCGGATCGCCTCGGCCGAGAGACCGTACTCTTCTGCGGTGTAAAGATGCGTGCCATGTGCGCCGTTGTGGTTCTTTTCGAGCCAGTTTTCGAACGTCACCCTCAACTCGGTGCCGATCTGCAGGCCTAGCCAGTCGTATATGCGCTCCAGTTCAGCCATCGGCCGCTTAATGAAAGCGGTGTGGTGCACATCGAGGAAGCGGTCGCGCCCGAGCCGTTCGCGTGCCGCAACCGCCTGCCGCATGCCGGTCAGCAGGTGGCCATGGATTTCCCGCCCGATTTTCTTCTTGCCGATCCGGTCGCGGACATAGGGTGGGTAGAGCGCGGCGACGAAGCTGGCATAGGATGGGACCGACTCGCCGGGATCGCGATGGGTGAAGATGAAGCGTATGTCCGGGTAAGCCTCGACGACTGCATCGAGGTGGAATTTGTGGTGCGGCGCCTTGAACAGCCACCGGTTTGGCGGGCGATGCGACTGTAGCAGCCGGGCGACGCGGGCGTGATAGGCGAAGGTCGCGCGCATGTCGTTCGGGCGCCACCAGGCGTGATAGCCATAGACCGGCCAGGTCATCTGCTGGGCACTGAATTCCAAACCCAATATCTCGGTATCTTCCAGGGTGGCGTCGGCATCCCACAGATGCATCGCCGCCTGCTCGGGTTGCGCCTCGAACATCCGCCCCAGCCATTCGATATAGGCGGCGCGGCGCGGGTCGGTAGCCTCATTTTCGATTTGCGGCGGCGGGCACGGGTCGGACTGTTCCCATGGCCGAAGAGGCCTGAAACGGGGATCGTGCGACATCATATTGCCAAGCGCTGTGGTGCCGGTTCGGGGTA
The DNA here is from genome assembly GCA_965276835.1 of Alphaproteobacteria bacterium. Classification (GTDB taxonomy): domain Bacteria; phylum Pseudomonadota; class Alphaproteobacteria; order BOG-932; family Roseiterribacteraceae; genus BOG-932. The sequence goes on along the minus strand of OZ255631.1, from coordinate 1,790,566 downwards.
ATCCGACGATCGAAATCGGATTTTCGATGGCTGCGTTCTCGGCCGCCGGGTTTTCCTTGAACCATGCTTCGATCCTGAGACGGTTGACCAAGCGATGGGTGATGAGCTCGATAGCCCTCGCTTTGTCCTCCGCTTCATAAGGAGCATCCGCGGCGAGGCTGGCCAACAGATGCTTCAATCCTTCGTGGAAAGACGGCGTCCCGAAATCGGAGAGGCCGGTCCGCGCGCACGCCTCGGCCATGAGCGCTTCAGCCGTCGGATAGTACTCGGTCATGCGCGGTTCCGCTCCGGGGCGTTACAGCGCCGCGCGGCGTCGTGCTGCGTCTTCATCGAAAATCGCAGATGCAATTCCCCTGACCCTCGTTTCTTGCTGGCCTGTGTGGTGATCAGGAGTATCCGACACAGGGCGCATCCTTGACAAGCGCTTGCTTGGTATCTGGCGCGAAGGCCGGGCACTGAAGACGCGATCCTCTTAGAGCGTTGTCGTTTGCGGTTTATTCTTTGACGATCGCGTAGGCTGCCTTCACAACCCGCTGAACGCGGTCAGCGGCTCCGCTACCTTTCAGCCGCTCCGACTCCATCGGCACTTCAAGCCCGACCACCGTTCCATCGGGCAGCGCATCCACAAATTCCCGTAGCGGAATCACGCCTTCGCCTGGTGGCAATCGCTCGCCGAAGGCTTCCGCAAGCACGCGGTCGGCGGGCATTTCGGCCGGGCCGTCGGCAAGCTGGCCGCGGCCGACAAGGCGCGGGTCCAGTGCAGCAATATCGGCGGCGGTGAGGCCGGCACGGAACAGGTGCAACGAGTCGAAGGCCAGTTTGGCTGACGGCCGGCCAGCCTCGACCAGGAACGCCGCTGCCTGGGCTGGCGTTGGGAAGGGTGAACGGATCGACCATTCGGTGACGACCGCCATGCCGAATTCCGCCGCCATGTCGCAGAACGCCGTGAAGCGGTCACGCAGGCGCGACCGGTCCGTATCGCGTAGCAGCACGTTTGCACTTCGCGCGCCGAGCCGGCCACCGGAATCCAGGGCGGACCGGTAAGTTGCCAAGTCGGTTTCCGGCGTCAGGAAAAACCCCTCGACCATGTCGATGGCGATGCCGAGGTCGCGGCATCGCCTCAGCGTCTCGCGCCGCGTCGGTGTGTTGGCGTTCATGCCGTGATCCGGCACACCAGGTGCGGGATGGATCATGATGGAGATCGATTCACAACCGTTCGCGGCGGCCAGTGTCGCCAGTTCCGGCGGCGCGGCTTCGATGGCGGTCAGGAAGTCGAGGCAGAGTGCATGTTTCATCGGCAGAACGGTCCCGGTGAGAGTTGCGCCGTCCATCCCTCCGGCGCCGGTATCGTCGGATAAGCATGGCTGGCGACCAACCGCCAGCCATCGCCATCCTTCGTCAAAAGGGCTGCCTCGTCGGCGACCAACTTCAGTGTCCGCCCTTCCGCTGACTGAGCCAATGCCGTTGGTACACAGGAAATCAGGGCGACGCTGTCCTGCTTGTCGGATGCCGCTTTCAGCGTTGCCGCGTCCGCCTTGGGGAAATCGTCGAAATTTGCCAGGGCATGATGTGGCGGCCCCAGTGCGATGGCTATGCGCAACATGAAGGCGACGCTGCGGTTGTCGCCGGGCAGCAGTAAGGCGACACGCGCGCCATCGTCGAGGTAAGGGGCGGCGAAGTGGCTTAGATCCCAGACCAGCGGCTGTGGCATCCGGCGATCCTCACGGACCCAGCCGGCTGTGACGATCGGCGCGGCCAGCGCCAGCACGATCCCGGTGGCGCCGAGCACGCTCCAGCCGACCCCAAGTGGCGGAGAGCCGCGCCGGACCCAGGTCTCGCGCGCCAAGGCGACGATTGCGAGCATCGCCAGCAATTCCAGATGAGTGTCGTAGCGGAAGAAGGAATGGGCCGATGCACCGATCTCACCCGCGAAATGGGCGATATAGGTGAAGATCAGGAACAGTGTGTAGAGCAGTGTCACACCCAGCGTCAGGAGGAACAGCCTGACCGCCGGGGTCAGTCCGCGCCGCAGCGCCAAGGGGATCGCGCTCAGCGAGATGCCGTAGAGCAGGACGAAGAAGGGCAGGCGCTGCTCCACCTGAAACGCGGCGCTGGCCAGGATCGTGGGAATGACGCGGAAATTCCATTCCGCCACAGGTACGAAATGCAGCTCGTCGTCGGCTGAAAAATGCGTGCCGACATAGAATCGCCAGATGCCGACCAGCAGCAGCGAGGGCAGGAGCGCGGCGGCGAAGGACGGGAAGGCGCGCCTCGGCCCGATCCGCCGGTCGAATACGCCCATCAGGAAGGCGACCGCAACGACGCTGGTCATCAGGAAGATGCTGACCTGCTTAATCGCCGCCCCCGCCAGCAGGACAAACACCAGGGCCAGCCTTTCCTCTGCCGCCGAACGGTCCTGTGCGAGCGCCGCCAGTAACCGCTCCGCTGCCCACGCGGCGAAGGCAACCGCGACCGCGATGGCCGGGTCGCCGTAACCGGTGAACTGAATGCTCGGCGAAAAACCTGGATTGAGAAAGGTAGTGAGCAGCAGCGCGCCGCCGATTGCCGGCCATGACGGCGCGGCCACACCCGCCGCTTGCGCCCCGCGCAACGACCGCGACAGCAACAGCGCAAAGGTCAGCTGCAGCAGCAGATTGGCGTGGGTCAGGATGTTGGGCGGATAGGCATGGACCAGCAACGCCGGCAGGAAGGCCGCCAGTTGCAGGTTATAAGGAAAGGCCGGCCAGACGGCGAGCATCGGTGGCCGGCCGACACCTGGAAATTGTCCGTAGTCATAGAGATAGGCGGCGTTGGGCAATTGGTTTGTGAAGGTATCGGGCTCACTTGGCCAGGCTGCCGCGAACACGGCGAGAAGCGGCAGTCCAAGCAGCAGTAGACGGCCGACACCAATCAGCTCCGGCCCCGTCAGCCGTCCGCGCGGCAGGAACGCGGCGATTGCCGCGGCGACCACCAAAACCGCCGCCGGGATACGCATCGAATCCTGCGCCGTGACCCCCCAAGCCGTCAGCACCAGCGCAACTACGCCCCAGCCGGCGATGACCGCGATTTCCGGCAAAGCGCGCGAGCCCAGCACCGCGCGGCCCAGCAACAGCATAACCAGGCCTGAGGCGAGCATCGCCCCCAACCCCTCGATCTGAAGTGCGGTCGGCACGAATGTCGCGGCGATTGCGGCCATCGAGGTCCAAGGCCAGGCGAGCATCATCGCGCAGCATCCATTTTGGGTTTGGCCAGCCGCAGCAGAATGAGACGCGGCGCCGCGAACAAAACTGTCCCGGGAAGCTTTGCCGCGTCCAGTGACATTGGCGGATCAAGAATAACTAAGTCGTCATAATCGGCGAGACCGGCAAAGCTGCCGGAGACAACCTTCGCCCACAATACACCCGGTTCGGCTTCCGCGACCCGTCTCGCGAACCCGCCGTTCAAAACCACAGGCTGCTGCAAAGGGTCGGCAAACAAGGTCGGCACGAAGCTGTTTCGGGTGATGATCGACAGGGTTGGAAAATGCAGCAGGGGGACACCGCCCGCCTGCACAGATGACGCAGGGGAGGCGACCGCGACGCTGGCGCCCGGCTCGATCAACGCCAGCGCCGGGCGCAGGCTGTCATATTCAAGGTCGGCTTTCGCCCATTGGGTGTCGATTACCGCCATCCGAACGAAAAACAGCGCAAGCAGGGCGGCGCAAACGATCCGCAGATGTTTGATTTCCCCCCAGTCGGTGGCGGCAACGAACAGCAGTGCGATTGCAATTGGCAGGCGATGGTCGATGCCGGACGCCGAAAACAGACGGCTGGGCAGGATCACGAAGGCCGCGAGCACGGCGATGACCGGCCAGCGCAGCCGGCTGTCGACGGCGATCCGGCCCCGAATGAGCCCGACGGCGACGGCGATCGCCACGACGCCGAACGTCGCGCCGTCGAAGATCCGGTTGTAATTGTCGAACAGCGACACCGGCATGTCGAGCTTGCGGAAAATGTTGCCGTAGGCGATGGCGGTCGAGCCGCCGGATGTCGGGGCAAGGAGGAACAAGACTGTGGCGGGAAGCAGGGTCACAATGCCCGGGACTGCACGGCGCAGGCCGCGCGAAAATGAAAACGTGTCACCGTCGGCAGGTGCGAACGCCAGTGCCACGACGGCCAGCGCGTAGCAGCCGAATGCCGCGAAATGCGCCAGATAGATCGCGGTCGCAGAGAGCGTACCCACGGCGATGCGCTGGACGACCGGTCTGCGTTCCATCGCGATCCAGGCGGCAAACCCCCATAGCATCAAGGCCAGCGCCGCCAGGTAGTTCAAGAACCCCCACAGCAGCATACGGTTGTACAGCACCAGGAATGCGGTCAACGGCCACATCGACCAGCGCTTGAAGATGACCCGGTGCAACGCCAGGCATCCGCTCGCCAAGCCCAGCAGCGTCGCGCCGAGGAACAGGCGCATCGCGGTTTCCAGGCCGACAAGGCGGCCAAGCCAGGGCACTGTCGCGTCCAGCGCGAGATTGGGCACCGGCGACCAAGTTATCCGATAGTAGCGCGCAAGCTCGGGCGTGTCGGGCAACGCCGCCAGAATATGCATGCGCGCGAGATGGTTTGGATAATCCAGGATCGGCGGAAGCCTGACTGTGAGGACGGGGATCGCCGCCATGAAGGCCAGCAGCAGAAAACCACCGAGAACCGCTCTGCGGCTGTTCAGCGTCAATCCCATTCTGGCGATAACCGGCGGTTAGAAGCGAATTGACGAAACCACGGAGACGATGGCGAGCAGCGACGAAGCCAGGATCATCAGCCACGTCAGCAGGATACCGCCCGCGCGGCCGAAGGAAGGACCGGCGCTGCGGCTGAGCCCATAGGCGTGCAGCAGGCGTCCAACCACCAATGTCGCGCCCAGCACATGCAGGACAATGATACTGAAATCCTGTGCCTCGATACACGCCAGAAGGATCAGTGCGATCGGTGCGTTCTCGGTCAGGTTGGCGTGTGCGCGGATCGCTCGGTTGAGATGATCGTTGCCGCCGTCGCCCATGATAATCTTGAGGCCGACCCGCAGGCGGGAGACGTTGTAAGCGAGCGCGATATACAGCAGTCCGATAAGGCCCGCATAGAGCGGCGTGATGAAGTTTGTTATTTCGTCCATTTTACGCCCCTTATTCGCAGGGCGCAGACCATAGCGCCCGTGTTGGCGAAGCGACAAGGGCGATGGTTAGTCGCCACTCGGATGGACTGCGTCCGCCACCTTTTCCTTCTCATGCCGCGGCAGCAATTTCATTGTCAGGATGAAGACCGACAGCAGCAGGCAGATGCTGTTGGAAGCGGCGACCGGCCAAGCTTTTAGCAGCACGCCATACGTCGTCCAGAAGACAAATCCCAGAACCGTGACGACATACATGCCGGTCGATATGGCGCTGGTATCGCGCGTGCGGATGATCTTCACTGCCTGCGGCATGAAGCTGGTTGTCGACAGGATTGCCGCAACGGCGCCGATCAGCGTGACGATGTTCATTCTTCCCCCATCAAGCAATAGCGTGAGGGATAACCGTCCAGGCCTGAATTTGCTCCAAACTTGCCGTGCGGGCTGGGGCGCGCATATGCTGCGGCGAGCGGTCATGCCAACGGCCGCCTTGGGGGAAGCCGCGCACGAGTTCCATAAATTGACGCGCAACACGCCTGTTTTCATTCGGTCTAGGCTAGCGATTCGGACTGTCTGCCGGATGCCGCGCCTTACTACCTGCCTCGCGGCGGGGGCATCGCTTGCCGGCTATCTGATGTTTCCCGCGCCGGTGCTGGCGCAGGAGTCCGACACGGCGGCAGCCGCGGGCGGCAGCGGCCTTGAAGAAATCGTGGTCACGGCCCGCCGGCGCAGCGAAAAGATCGAGTCGGTTCCGATCGCGGTCACGCTCTTTACTGCGGAGGATCTGCGCGGTCATTCGATCGAAACCATCGCCGATCTGCAGCGGCTGGTGCCGACTATGGTTGCGCTTAACGTCACCAACCGTGACTCGGACCAGCTTTCAATTCGCGGACTTCCCGGCGTCGTCGCCTATTTCGCCGAGGCGCCGGTCGTTTCGGCGCTTGCCGCCGCGGAAAGCGGCACTGGCAGCGGATCGGGCGCCAGCCTGTATTACGACCTCCAGGGTGTTGAGGTTCTGAAGGGACCGCAGAGCACTTTGTTCGGCGGCACAACCACCGGCGGCGCGATCCTGTTCGAGCCGCGCCGGCCGACCAAGGACTTCGAGGGCTATGGCCAACTAACGCTCGGCGATTACAACAATCACATAGTCGAAGGCGCGGTGAACGTGCCGATTGTCGAAGACAAGCTGATGGTCCGGTTCGCCGGCCAGATGCAAATGCGCGACGGGTTCACCTATGACGTCGTGAACCACAAGGATTTGGACAACAAGAACTATTACGCTGGCCGCATCGGCGTGACGTTCCGGCCGTCAGACGACTTCGACAATTATTTCGTTTATTCAAGTTATTACAGCGACACCAACGGCACCGGCGAGCATCTGAACGCGGTCAACCCCGGCGCTTTCGCCTCGCTTGCATTTCCCGCGTTGGCCCAACAGTTCGCGCGAGAAACCGCGCTGGGGCCCTGGAAGACGGCGCTCGACGTGTCCGAGATCGGCAAGGAATATACATTCGGCTTCAACGACATCGCGCAATATTTCGCGACGGACGAACTGACCATCCGGAACATCGCCGCCTATACTGAGTCGAAATATTTGTTCCGCTGGGATTTGGACGGCAGCGCGCTGCCGATCGTCGGCTCGAACAACCCGAATGGTTGGTCGAGCAATCTGGGCGCCTACAGTGAGGAATTGCAGGTCCAGGGCAGCCCGCTCAACGGCGCGATTCAATGGACGGCGGGCATGTTCCTGCAGTTCGTCCACCCGGTCGGCTATTCTTATGTACAGTCGACCGAGTTCGAGACGCCGGTCAACACAGTGATCAAGAATCCGCTGACTGCCGCTGGAAGCAATACGACGCGCGAGCAGGCGGTCTACGGCCAGCTGACCTACGATCTGGGCGACCTTTTCCCCGCCATATCGGGGCTCAAATTCACCGGTGGCTATCGCTACACCTGGGATTACGCATCCAACGTCCAGAACGATTACAATGGGCTGAACCAGTGCGAGGCGGACACCAAGACCTCGGTGCCCCATTGTTCCAGCGAGGTGGCAGGGTCCTTCAGGCAAGGCACCTGGACGCTCGGCCTCGACTATCATCTGAACACCAGCAGCCTGGTCTATGTCAGCGCCCGGCGCGGCTACGACCCGGGCGGCTTCAACACCTATGCGCCGTCACCGAACCTCAGGAGCTACCAGCCGGAGCATCTGACGGATTTCGAGGTCGGGGCTAAATCGAAATGGACGCTGTGGGGTATGCCCTGGCGGGCGACCGCCAACGGCTTCTACGATCATTTCACCAACATCCAGCGTAACGTCGCCATCGTCGGCGGGCCGAACAGCGGCAATCCGGGCATCAACACAATTACCGAGAACGCCGCCGAGGCGACGCTCGAGGGGCTGGAGTTCGAAGGAACCCTGGTGCCAATTCAGTCGGTCGAGCTCAAAGCCAGCTATGCCTACGCGAATTCGCGTTACGACAAATACCTGTCACCGACGGCAGGCGACCTCAGCGGCCTGCCATTCACCGGCGGCCCGCGCAACCAATACAGCGCGACCGGGACGTATCGTCTGCCCGTGGCGGATCGTTTGGGAAAGATGTCGCTCTCGGCGACCTATAGCTGGCAAGGACACATCCAGTTTTCCGACCGGGAGGTCGGCGGCATCATCCCACCGCATGGGCTGCTGGATGTGCGCGCTGACTGGAACGATGTCGTGGGGCGGCCGGTTGACCTGTCCTTCTATATGACCAATGCCACAAACCAAGTCTATATCGCCGGCGGAACGGTAGTTTACGACGCTCTCGGTCTGAATTCCGTGGTCTTGGGCGAGCCGCGGATGTGGGGCTTTCAACTGCGCTATCGTTTCGGCCCGCACACGGACCAAGACTTTTAGGCGGTGCCCGCCTGAGCGCCGGCCAGCAGGCCATGCTTGTTCAGAACGAAGATGGGGCCGATCAGCAGGAACAGCAGGTCATCCAGAAATGACGGCTTCGCGCCCTCGACATAGTGCCCGTAGAACTGCGCGATCCATGCCGCGATCCAGGCGCCCGCACAGGCCCACACTAGCGGCGTCGGCCCCGCCGTTTGCGCAGCCAGGCAGGTGAGGGCGCAGACGCCGGAAATCGTCAGCATCTCCAGCCCGGTCGTGATCGACAGGCGGAAATAGAACGCCAGGATCGGCAGCATCGCAATCGTCGCGCCGTTAACCCATACCGCTCCCGGTCCTGTGAGCCCAAGCCAGAAGCCGGCCGGCATACTCCAGAGCAACCCGAAGCTGGCAAAGAAGATCACCGGCACGCAGATCGTGTGGACCCACACATTAGTCGGGTTGCGGTGGGTCTTGCCGTATTCGTTCAGGAATTGCTGCTGAGTGCGCATGAACCGTTCCTCTCCCATTCAATGTGTCACCGACGGGCCGAGAATTCGAGGGGTTACTCCCGCTCCACCCGCCGCCGCCGCCACGGCACGAAGATCTGCAGGCCGGTCAGCGCCACCATGCCCCCGATCAGCATGAACGCCTGGTGGATGCCGAGGAGGATGGTAAGCGGCCTGACGACATAGGGGTTGACGAAGTCGCCGAAATAGATCGCCGAGAAATTCAGCCCCACCGCGCGGCCGCGTGCCGCTTCGGGCGCCCGGTCCAGCACCAGCCGGCTGAGATGCGGTGCTACCCACCCGGCGCCCAGACCGGTGATGCCGGCGCCGATCGAGGCCACCGTTGCGCTGTAGGAGAGCCCCACGACCGTGACTCCGATGCCCAGTAAGGCCGCGCCGACGGTGTAGTTGCCGCGGATCCCCAGTCGCGGCCCGCCATAGGCGTAAAGGACCGACCCCACCATCGACATCAGCGAACCCATCACCACTACGTGGGAAATCGCGCGTGGGCTGCGGATGCCGATATCGACGAGCAGGAATGACAGCTGGGTCGCTGTGATCATCATCACGATCGCCAGGACAACCGCCAGCGCATAGATCGGCCAGAGAAAAACCAGCGAGACGCGCGGGCCGTCCGCCTTCGCGGCCCGCCTGCCGGCGATCATAGGCGGAACCGCGAACAGGGTGACCGGCACGAGCAGCAGCGGAATCAGGAACAGCGAGAATACAGCGTGGAAGCCGAACGCCTCGGCCAGGTCGCCGACGATCCAGATCGATCCGACGCCGACGATTCCGCCCATTATGTTGCGCCAGCTGAGAATCCGCGCTCGGGCTGCTCCTGCAAACCGCGCACCGAGCAAAGAGATCGTGGCAGCGCCGACCGCCACTGCCGCGAATCCGAGGCCGAAGCGAGAGAACAGAAGCAGGGCGGGATCTTCAATGTAGAGTCCTGCCGATCCGAACAGCGCGAACACCAATAGTGCGCCGATCAGCACGTCGCGGATGCCCAGCCGGTCGATCAACCAGCCGGTCGGCGCGCCACCCACGATGAGGCCAAAGCTGGGCATCGTGGCGATCAACTGCGCGAAGAATGGGCCGTCGATACGCAGCCCGCCGACGGAAAAGACCGCGCTGCCGGCACTTGCATAATGCGCCGCGATCAGTGGCAGGACCGGTCCGGTCGCGGTGAAGATCAACGCCAGGCACGGTGCCGATGACAGCATCAGCGCCACCGCGAAGGCATCGCGCATCGAGCCGTAAGCGTGCGCATCGGCAAACGGCGCCGCCGTGATCTCATCTGTCGCCAAAACCCGGTCCTTACTTTTGCGGAACGATGTGCTTCCAATCCAGCGCGCTGGTGTCCAATTCGACCCCCGACGTCTCCAGGAACCGGCTGACCATCATGTAGAGGCCGATCAGCAAGGTCAGGTCCAAGACCTGCTTATCGGACAGCAACTTGCGCACGGCCGCCAGGGTAGGATCGCTTGCCTTCACGTTCTTCAGCACGTCATCGGTGAAGTTCAGGATCGCCTGCTGGGTTTCGTTCAGAACGCCCTGATGCTCGCCGCCATGGCGGATCGCTTCGATCTGACTGTCGGACAGGCCCGCCAGCTTGGCTGCGGCCTCATGCTGGAAGGTTTCGTATTTGGAATTCGACAAATAGCCGACACGCAGGATTGCGACCTCGCGGTCCTCCGCCGGTAGGCTGGAGGCGGGGCCGTAGAACGCGCCGGAAAACGCGTTGAAGCCGTTGAACACGGCCTCGGATGTGCCCGCCATCATCCGCACGACGTTGATCGGTGCGCGTGCCACCGCATTGCGCACGCTTTCCGGCATCTGGTCGGGTGTAAGATAGGGGACCCGCGGCATGGTTCTTCCTCCCGTTGTCAGCGGCGGCCTTGGTTAATGGCGGCTTCGGCGCGCTGGATTTGGTCGCGCCTGGCGCGAACCGACATGTTTGGCCCAGGACCCGCGGGCGGGGCAAGGCAATTCGTCGCCGGATCGCTGACCAGCCGGATCATCTATTCCCGAAAATTGTTGGCTTCTCCCACCGAGTCTGTGGATAAGTTTGTGGGTTTGTCGGGTAGGGCTAGGTCTGAATCGCGGAATCCCGCCACCTTTACGTTTTTGCCTAGTTTTTAAGCAGTGCTGGGAAGTATTTGATATATCTATCTAATTTATACACCTCCAAATTGCGCTAATGCGAACTTCATTCTCCCAAAAACGCTCAAAAACCGGCAAACTGTAACATAATTGCAATTATCGGTTTAGGAGTTACGCCGTAACTATTTGTATATAAATAAAAATAATTCATTCAGTTAAGGTGTTTTGGTGTGCTCGAAGGTAGCATCGGCGGAGTTGCGGAATTTCCGCGGATCTTAGCGTCGATTCCGTCTGTTTTCCGATGAAATTATCGGTGGGTATTTTACCGGCGCACCCGCCCTAATCCCGCCGTACGGTGATCTCATCCACCAGCAGGCTGCCGACGATTTCATTCTCCTCCGCCGCCCGCACGGGCTGGATTGCAGCGCTGTAACCGCCAGGCCATGCCGGGTCGGGCGCCCACAGGTTCAGGTAGAGCCGCATCGGCCCGGCCGGGATGTTGCTCGTAGCGGTGCGGACCAACTGTCCGTCGATCAGCCAGGAGACCGACTTCTGCGTCCATTTGATCTCATAGTCATGGAAGTCTGTCAGCGACCCGCTGCGGTATGGAATGAATTCCACATGGCCGACGCCGAGCGGTTCGTTGCCATAGATATTGGTTTGGACTTTGTCGTGGACATTGCTCAGCAGTTCGAAGTCGACCTCGTCATGCAGCGTGTTGCTGCCCGGCGCCAGGGCATAGAGAAACAGGCCGCCGACGATGCCTGGGCGGAGCGGCGCGCTCATGCGGGCTCGGATAGTTATGTCGATGCCCTTGCCGGCGGAGAATGACTGGTTGGAAATCAGTTCGCCGGCCAGGAACGATGGTTCCTTCGGATTGAAGCTTTCGATCGAGATGACCAGCTTTCCCCCGGATATCGCCGGAAGCCCGGAATCCTGCGTCACCCTGAATTGGGTTCTGCCGACGAACGTGCCGTCGCCCGATGCGGTGAAGGTGGGGATGTGCCATAGCTTTGGATCGACCGACGATCCGTTGAAGTCATCGTACAGAAGCGGGCCGCCGCCCGCCGCGACTGCCGGGCCGGCGGCGGCCAGGGCCAGCACGAAGGCGGCCTTGGCTGCGCTCATTGCGCCGGGGCAGGCGATGGAGTCAGATATTGGGCGATGCAGACTTTGGCGATATCCTGAACCTTGGCCAGGAAGGATGGCGGCATCGTCTTACTGGCAATCGCGTCCAGTTCGCCTTGTGTCATGGCGTCCGCGCTCTTCTCCGCGAAGCATTTGCAGTAATCCGTGATCGCGCTGTCGGTGACATGCTGCTGGATGACGTTCGGCTGCTTCGCGGCCTCGGTTTTGCAGGACGGAATCGCGGAGGCGATATAGGCATCGTGGTCGGCGGCGGAAATCTTGTCTGGCATCACGATGTCGGAAGTGCCGACCTGGGCGGTTTCCGCCGGGTCGTGGTGGCGCATCAACAACACGGCGATCACTATGACAACCAGAACGGCCACGACCGCGGCGATGGTTTTTTGGGTAGTCGACATTATATTTTTTCCAGCCCTTTGAGTTTCGCCACTATAATCCGGCAAATCCGCTGCCAACCAGAGCGGATACGCCACTGGGAAGATAGGCAAGGATCGCCGGCTCATGACAAAACCCGTTCAGATCGATTTCGTGTCCGACATTGTTTGCCCATGGTGCGCCATCGGGCTGGGCGAGCTGGAAAAGGCGCTGGCCAATCTAACCGATGTCGTCGAACCGCATATCGAGCTCCAGCCGTTCGAGCTTAATCCGACCATGCCGCCCGAGGGGCAAGGGATGGCCGAGCATATCGAACAGAAATTCGGCCGCAAGCTGGACGATGCCGGTGGCATGCGCGACATGATCCGCGTCCGCGCGGCCGAGGTGGGCGTCACCATGGCGATGCGCGAGGACAGCCGTATCTATAACAGCTTTGACGCCCACCGCCTGCTGCACTGGGCCGGCTTGGAGGGCAAATCGGTGGCGCTTAAGCACGCCCTGTTCACCGCCTATTTCACCGACAGCGCCAATATCGCCAGCGCCGACATCCTGGTAGGGTTGGCCGAAGGCGCCGGCCTGGACCCGGTCCAGGCGCGTGAGATCCTGGAATCCGGCCGCTATGCCGACGAGGTGCGGACTGCCGAACAAACTTGGCAACGCGCCGGCATCAGCTCGGTCCCGGCCATCGTCATCAATCGCAAATACCTGATCTCCGGCGGGCAGCCGGCGGCGGTGTTCGAGGAAAGCCTGCGGAAGATCGCGACAGAGGGGGCGTAAATTCTACCCTAATGAACATTGTGCCCTAGTACGGGGTTACCCTGCCGTTAGCCGTTGAAACGGCATTCGGGCTCGCGGAGCCTAACGCGAGGATCCAGTACATGAAATTTTTATCCGGCACCTCTCTCGGGTGCATCGCCACGATGTTCGCAACTTTGACGTTGCACGCCACGTCCGCTGGGGCTGCCGATGCGGTCACGTTGACCGCCCCGTCCAAAGCCGGACCCATTCTCTATCTCGTCGACCCGTTTCTCTTCGCAAAGCTGGATAACGGCGGTAACCAGAAGAACCTCGATCTCACCGTCTTGTATCAAAAGCACAACATGCCCGCGGTGCGCGCGGCTGCGCTTGACGCCGATAATACCTCAGCTGCGATCGCCGTCGTGCAATCCGGCAATCCGGCCGCAGATGTGACGCTGTCAACCAATAACGGCACAACCTTGCTGCCCTATGATCCGAAGTTCCTGACCAAAGCGCCAAGCGGTGCCGGGACGACGACGCTCACGATCCCGGCCGCGCAACTGGTTAAGGTCGGTTCAAAATATTATGCGGCGGCGTTGGTTCAGGCACCGGCAGTTGGTGCGGCTTACGACGTGGCCAATCCGATCACGGTGACCGCGCGGCAGAACGAAGCTGCGCCGCCGGTCAAGATGGCGCTCGATGTTCCGCCCGTGATTCTGGTGCATGGGCTGTGGGGCGACAAGAGCAGCCTGCAGGATTTGCGGAAATATCTACTGACCTCCCCGCAATGGCGGCGAGAAAAGCTGGTCGATGCGATCTGCTATTCGCCCTTTCTCGCCTTCGATGCGGCAAAGGACCCGCTGACCAACGGCAGCGATCCCTGCGAGGTCACGTCGCAAACCGCCCTGGATCGGCAAATCGAGTTTTTGATGGCCACGCTGGACAAGCGCCATGTCGTCGGCGGCCGTGTGGACGTGGTCGCGCACAGTATGGGCGGTCTGACCATTCGGCATTATTCGGGGTTGAGCGAGTATCGCCTGCCGCGCAACCGCAACCAGGGCGTGTTTCATCAGGTTGTGACCCTCGACACGCCGGAGCTTGGCTCCACGCTGGCGACCTACCTGATCAACCATGCCGACGCGACGCGCCATGCCTCGACCGGGTCCAGCGCCTGGAATTTGTGGGAGGCGGAATGCGACGACGGCGACACGGTGAGAAGCTGTTTCAGCAAGCTCGGCCTGCCGCTTGCAGGCGATTCGCAGCCGCTCTCGACCGGCTCGGTCTATTCGCTGATCCCCAACGGCCGCAACCTGAAGGCGGCGCCGGGTCCGCGTATTCCCGGCACGATCTGGCGGGCGGTCACATCGACCTGGCCGCAGAGGGACAAAACCTCATCGTTGCTGCGCAGCGTGCTGAACACGCTGATCCGGGCGATCTACAACGACAACCAAACCGCGCCCAGCACCTCCTCGATCCTGGAAACCCAAAATAATGATGTGATCGTGCGCACCGCCAGCCAGTTGGGCGGGGCACCGGTCTCGTACAATTTCACCGACCTTGCCCATACCCGGACGCCGGACGCGTCGGTGTTCAGCACGTTTTTCGACGGCGTGACCCAGAATGTCGAACAAAATGAATCGGTGAACAACCTGGTCGGTTGCTGGCTTGCCAATGACGGCGCGGCGACCTGCAAGCCGGCGAATTTGGAAAGACCCGCAACCCTTGCGGCGGCGAACACAGCGCCCCAGCTCGCCAAGTTCGGCGCCTTCGACCGGCTTTCGCTGGCGGCCCCGGCGCAGACGCCCCAGCTCGGCGTCCCGCTCGAACTGCCGCTGCATTTCGCTTCCGGCATTGCTCACACCATCGTCGTGTCCCAATCCGATGGGCATGGCGAGATCGAGTCAGCCAGCGGCAAGGCCACCGTCGCCCGTCAGGCCGCCGGCACCAGCTATGTCCGCGTAACGCCTCAGCGCATCGGCCCGATGACCTTCACCGTCGCCGCGTCCTTCGCGGACGGCGGCGTTGCCGTGAAGAGGATTGCGGTCGATGTCCGCCCGCCGACAGCCTCGCCGACCGCCTTTGCGGCCGACAACAGCCCGGTGGTGATCGTCCTCGACAGCGCCGAGCCTGTCGCGATGCTCCATCCCGAGGCGACGTATCCGGGGATCGGCACGATCCCGGTGGACCCGCGCCTGCTGACGACCAGCGTCCAGCAATCCGGCGCACCGGTCATTCAGATGAAAGGTGGAATGATCCAGGCTCTGAGGGCGGGAGAGGCCACCGTCGACGTCCGCTACGGCGGCGCGGTCGATCATGTGCAGGTGATTGTGAAGCCGACCTGGGAGTAGAAACAAGGGGGACGAAGACGAAGAATGGTGATAAACCCCTAGTAGGTCTCCGGCCCCCACTTCCTGAACAACGCAGTTCACTATTTACTTTAATTCGGCAGAGGATTCTTGGTTCGGCCGGAATTAATCGAGATGACGTCGGTCGTGATGCCAAAGCGCATTGGGGATATCAGCAACCCAAGATTCGTCGCGCCGCTTCGCTGCAACTAGGCAGGGTTCGACAGTAAGCACGAACCTCTGCGAGAAGCGTGCTGAGGTATCAATTGCCTATTCTGCCAACTGCCGCCGGTGCGACGCTGGATGATCCGGTCAGCAACGTCCTGAAATGGATATTGCTTGCGGTCGGAATTGCTACGTTCTCCGTGATGGCCTGGGCGACGTTTGTCACCTATCGAACTGTGCCGCCGCAGCCGGACCGTTTCGTCTCCGGCAGCGGCGCCATGGTCATGTCGGGCGACGATATTCTGGCCGGTAAGGGCGGATTCCAAAAAGCCGACCTCATGGATTATGGCAGCCTCTATGGAATGGGGTCCTATTTCGGCGAGGATTACACGGCCTCAACGCTGGTCAGCTTGGCCAAGGCGACGGAAAACGCTGTCGCGGCTACTCGATATCAAAAAGGTTTTTCCGCCCTGTCGCCGGACGAGGCCGCCGCAACGCAGGCCGAGATGCAGCGCGAACTGAAAGGGATTGACCTGACCAAGGCGGAGGTCGTGCTACCCGATGCCGTGGTCACCGCGATCCAAACCGTGCGGAGCGAGGAAGCTGCCCGGCTCACCAGTACGGATCGGAATGCCGGATGGACGGCGGCAAACAGCCTGCATGGGAAGCTCGCGCTTCAGACCGCGGATTTTCTCGTTTTTTCGGCTTTAACCACCGTGGCGCATCAACCGGGTCAAATGTCCTCCTGGACGCAAAATTGGCCCTATGAGCCGATTGTCGGCAACGCGCCGACACCTTCGACATTCATTTGGACCTGGGCCAGCTTCTGCTTCACCTTTCTCTGTTTTGGGTTGGTGCTCTTTATTTATGAACTATTCCTGAACCATCCCGACGATGCGCCGATGGATCCGGTGCTGGTGGATTTCCTGCCGCTGACGTCAAGCCAGCGGAAGGTCGGCAAATATTTCCTGGTCGTCGCGGCCCTGTTGCTGATCCAGATCGGCGCGGGCGCGGTCATGGCGCACTCCTATTATGACCGGACCAGCTTTTACGGCATCGATATCAACGCCATCTTGCCCTTCAGCTTTTTGCGGGATGTGCATACCCAGGCCGCGATCATCTGGATTTGTCTGGGATGGATCGCATCGGCCGTGTTCCTCGCCCCGGCCATCGCCGGCGGGCGCGAGGCGAAGGGGCAGGGGCTTTTCGTCGATCTGCTGTTCTGGGTCACGCTGCTGATCGTTGCCGGCGGGTTGATCGGCGACTATTCGGGAATCGTGGGCTGGATCGACCATCTGTGGTTTTGGTTCGGCAACCAGGGTCTGGCCTACCTCGAGATCGGGCGATTCTGGCAGATTTTGTTTTCGGTGGGGCTGGCTTTCTGGTGCTTCATGGTCTTTCGGGGGCTCTGGCCCACCCGGACCATCATGTGGCAGGCGACCCGCCAGTTCTGGTCTGGCCGGATCAGGTTGGAGAACCTGCTCTGGGCTTCGACGGCGAATATCGCGGTTCTCTATGTTTTCGGCATGATCCCGCTGACCGGGATCGAGAAATCCTTTGCGATCACCGATTACTGGCGCTGGTGGGTGGTCCATTTGTGGGTGGAGCAGTCGTTCGAGTTCTTCGCCGCCGCGATGACCGCCTATTTGTTAATGGCGGTCGGGCTGGTGTCGCGAAAGCTCGCCGAGCGTTCCGTCTATCTGGAATTGATCCTGATTTTCCTCGGCGGCGTGCTGGGCACCGGCCATCACCTTTATTGGGTCGGCGCGACCAGCCTGTGGGTTCCGCTCGGCAGCATGTTCTCGTTTATCGAGGTGTTGCCGCTGGTTTTGCTGGTGCTGGAGGCTATCCAACAATACCGCCTGATCAGGAAGGACAAGGAATTCAAATACGGTCTCGCTTATACCTATGTGATCGGCGCATCGTTCTGGAACTTCGTCGGGGCCGGCGTCTTCGGCGGCGGCACGCTGAACGCGCCGCTCGTCAACTATTACGAGCATGGAACCTTCCTGACGCTCAATCACGCGCATACCGCATTGTTCGGCGCCTTCGGAGAGCTTGCGATCGGGCTCATCTATTTCTGCCTTCGTTACATCACCGCCGGGCATGCGCGGTTCAATCCACGCTTCGGGCTCATTGCCTTCTGGCTCTACAATGCCGGTTTGGTGTTGTGGATCGCCCTCAATTTCTTCCCGATCGGCTGGCCGCAGCTCATGGCCGTCTATGAGCATGGGTTGGCCTACGCGCGCAGCAACGACTTCTATAAAACCACACTATTCTGGCAATGGATGCGGATGCCCGGCGATATCGCGTTTGCAGCCGGCGCCTTGCTGATGTCCGTTGATTTCATCGTCAAGTTGGGGCCGCTTTATCCCCCGCTTGCCCGCCTATTCGGGCAGGACTGGGTGGCGCGCGAAATCAGTCTGCCGAGCCATCGCGGTTTGGGCGCCGGTGTGACCAATCCCGGCGCTGTTGGCGTCACTGGAAAATGATCCCGCCTCATCCGGGTGCGCCTTGATCAGCGTGGCCATCGCGAACGTAATCACGGCCGCCAGCGACAGGTAGAAGGCCGGGGCCAGCCTGTCGTCGGTTTCCGCGATCAGGGCGACCGCGACCATGGGGACTGTGCCACCGAAGATCGAGAGCGACAGGTTATAGCCGACTGACAGCCCGGAGCAGCGCACGTGCTTCGGGAAGGCCTCGACCATGAAGGCGGGGGCGCCGCCGATGAAGCAGGCCTTGATCAGGCCGAAGGTGCCGAGGCCTGCCATGATCAGCGGTGTGCTCGGGTGGCTGATCACCCAGAACAACGGCCAGGCGAGCAGCGTGACCAGCCCTGAACCGATCAGCAGCAGGGGTTTGCGCCCGATGCGGTCCGACAGAATGCCCGCCAGAGGCGTCGCGGCCAGCAGAACGAGAAGGCCGAAGCTGTTGAGCGCCAGTGCCTTCGACGGCGAAAAATGGTGAGTCTGGATCAGCCACGTCGTCATATAGACGAAGCACAGATAGAACCCGACGCCGTTGATCAGGTTGAATCCGATCACCTTCAGGATGGTGTCCCATTGGGTGCGGAAGGCGTCGCGGATCGGCGATATCGGCTGCCTGACGGCCGCGATCTCCGGCTCCTTGGGCAACCGCCTGCGGGCGAGGAAGACGAGCCCGCCGATGACGACGCCGACCAGGAATGCCGCCCGCCAACCCCATGACGCCGCGATCTCCGGTGGCATCAGCCCGGTGAGGAGGGATCCGACGAGCGAGCCCAGCAACAGGCCGCCGGTCGACCCGATCGGGGCATAGCTGCCGACCCGCCCGCGCCGTGAGGGCAGGGCCTCCTCGACCAACAGAACCATCGACGTGGTATATTCGCCACCCACCGCCAAACCCTGCAGCAGGCGCAATACGATCAGCAGCAAAGGCGCGGCGATGCCGATTTGGGCATAGGTCGGCAGGAAGCCCATGAACAAGGTCGGCACGACCATCATCAACACGGAGCTGATGACCGCGGCGCGGCGCCCCTGGCGGTCGCCGATATGGCCGAACACCAGGCCGCCCAGCGGGCGGGCGAGGAAACCCGCGGCGAAGACCCCGAACGATGCGATCAGGGAGACGTTGGGGTCGTCCGCCGGGAAAAACTGGCGGCCGATCGCGGCGGCGAAGAAGCCGTAGACGCCGAAATCGTACCATTCCATGACATTGCCGGCGAGGCCGGCGATCACCGTGCGGCGCTCCGAACTCTTGATCTCCAGGTTCAGTTTACGCGCGGTTTCGACCAATGCCCCGCCGATCAGATCCAGCCGGCTCAGCATCTCGATGCGCGGTTTGACTTCCTTCAGTTGCGCCGGCGTGAAGATGCGGTCGAACACGAAACAGGCATTGGCCAGCCCGATGAGCGCGGCGTCTTCCGGGTCGGGAATGTCGTCGTTGAACAGCAGTTCCAGGATGCGCCGCTTGGCCTCCGGCCGTTCCTGGCCGGCGACAACCGGATAGCGCCGGTCATGCAAAACCCACAGGAACCGCTCGTCCCGGCGAACCAGGATGCCCCGGTCGCACAGGCGGGTCAGCGCCGCCTCGCGCATCGCGGTGGCCTTGGGCGCCAGCCGCACGATCCAGGCCCTGGGGTCCAGCCGGGCCGGCTCGGCGGCGATCTCGGCCAGAACCTGGTCCAGTATGGCGTCGCCGGTCGGCGTCGTGTCGGCCGCCCAAAGCTCGGTCAGGTCGGAATCGATCCGTCCCTTCAGCGACAATTCCATCAACGCGCCGCCCGCGATGCCGCAGGTCAGATAGACCTCGGGAACCTCGTCGAATTCGCCGCCGGAATCCTCCAAGGTCAGGAGCAGCAGTTCCTCGATCAGGCTGACTTCGCTCATGGCCGGTCCCTCAAGCGTGACCCTCGCTATTGCCGGCCCGGCGGGCCGGTGGGGTCACATTGGTTTAGAAATCCTTGATAGCGGCTTTTATGGGTATGACAAAAAGGATTTCTGTTTACTGTAATAAAACTGTAACGAAAAACGAGGGTGCCGGCGCGCGCAGCGCCGAACAAGAAGGGGCCTTACATGCCTGACGACATCTGCATCGTCCGCCTCAAAGGGCGGCTGGACACCACCACCAGCTCGGGGGTCGAACAAGCGATATCGAACCATATCGCCGGCGGAGAACGCCGGATCCTGCTCGATTTCTCCGAACTGACCTATGTCAGCTCCATCGGCCTGCGCACCGTTCTGGTGGCGGCCAAGCGCATGAACGCGGAGGGTGGAAAGCTGTCCCTCTGCTCCCTGAACGCTCAGGTCGCGGAGGTTTTCAGCATCAGCGGCTTTGCCTCGATCTTGGATATTCACCCGACGCCGGAAAGCGCGGAGGCGAAGCTAAGGGCGTAAGGCCCGGCTGGGACGGCGGCAGGCATGGCCGTGCGGCCCTCTCCCGCTGGGTTGGGGGAGAGGGTACGGGGAAAACCGGAGTGAAAACGCCCGCGCCGCAGCCGTCACGGGTCGTCGGCCGGCCAGCCAACCGGCGGCGGGGGACCCAATGCACGGTTTGCGATATATTTCGGGGCAAAGATATCCCACAGATTCGCCATCTCGATTTTAAATTCCACTTCAACCGGTCGGCCGAGCGTTCGAAGCGCCGCCTCGAACTGTTCGAACTTCGCGAAATTGGGTCAGGGTGAGCTAACCCGGGTTTTCCGGACGGTTTATTTGAGCCACTTGCGTCGAGTTTTCGAAGTTGAGGGGGCTCAGATACCTCAAGGTCGCATGAGCTGCGGCCGGCGGTAACGCTTCGCTTACAGGCGCCCGCTACCAATGCTGGATGCGCAACCATTCCCTTGACGGTCTGCGCGGCTGCCTGGCCGTTGTAGTCCTCGCCGATCACGTCGCATTGCTACTCGGCCATTCGTTCCTGGTCGTGCCGGCTCGTGCGGCCGTCTGGACGTTCTTCGTGCTGTCGGGGCTCGTCTTAACCCGATCCTGGGACGGTCATTTCGGCTGGTTCCTGATCCGCAGATTTATCCGGCTCTGGCCGGTCTACGCCGTCTGCATGAGCGGCGCCTATGCGCTATCCGGCATCCCGCCAGATCCTTGGCAGTTCCTATGGATACCGCTGCAGGGGATGCCACCGCCGGCAAACTCGGCCGCCTGGTCGCTTACGGTAGAAGCTGCCGCGATGCTCGGGATGCCGCTGTATGTCGCTGTCGGCCGCGCGGAATGGCCCAAGCTGGTTATCGCGCTGCTGCTGATTTTCCTTACACTGTTCATCACACCGTACGCGTTCTTCGGCGCGTTCTTCCTGATCGGCGCTTGGCTTGCCCGTTTTGATATCCGCCTGCCGCTGCTGGATCGCAGAGCGCCGCAATGGCTCGGTCGGATTTCCTACCCGCTATACCTCTGCCACGTTCCGATCATCACATTCTCGGGACTGCCACTGTGGGCCTCGATCCCGCTGGCGTTTGCCGTCGCCGAGATCCTGACGCGGACGGTCGAGAAGTGGAGCCTTGATGCATCACGCGCCATCACGCGGCGCGCCTGGCCACGCCACCAGCTCGTCGAACAGGTCAACGGTCGTGCGGTCCAGGCGCCGGGCCTCTAAACCACTCGCTGTACCAGTCCATCATCTTGCGCCGCTCTGGCAGATACGGCCGCATTGGGGAAATTGTGGAAATTGGGGTCAGAGTGGACTTTGCCGGGGTGAGATACCTTTACGGAAAATCCACTCCGACCCCATTTCTCCCATTTCTCATAAAGCTCACCTGTTCCACCAAGGCGGCCTGTGTCAATTTCAACGGCCGGAATTGGTCAGAGCGGCGGCTTTGTGCGCCGCGCGCTTACCGTCATTCGTCTCGACGATATATTCGGGATTGTCCTTGGACGCGGCAACCTTGTGCCCCTTGATGGTGGTCGGGCTGGTGGTCTTGCGGACAACCCTGCCGCGCGCCTCACCGCCATGGCTTTTCCAGGTGACGGAATCTCCTGCCTTCGGTGCTTTTTTCACGTTCGCCTCCATCTCGTTCGATCAGGAAACGTGGCTCGAAACCGGCTGTTCCCCGCCGGGCGATCCTAAGGCCCTGCGCCACCCTTTTGGGCTCGCAGGGTGGCGAAGGGCATGCGGCCGAGCTTTTGCAGGCCGGCGACGCTGGACAGACTGCGCAGCGACCGGCGTGTCTCCGCCAGCACGTGCTTCATCGCGATGCCGTCGGTCAGCTCGCCGCGTTCTTCCACCCGCGCCAGCAGGCGCAGCGAGACGAGGCCCAGGATGAAGGCGAGGGCGAAGAAGAACGTCCAGGAATGCAGCGTCAGCGCGTCGAATTCGGTGGAGCTGCGCGGCGCTTTCCAGGTGAGGGCCAGGGTCAGCTGGCGGCGGGCGAAAAAGTCCGCCGTCGCGCCGCCGATCAGTGACGCGAGACTGGCCGAGACCGAGGTCGCGACGCCGTTCGCCGCAAGATAGGAGGTGGCGCGCCCTACGGGAGACAGCTTCATGGCGATGTTGCCGGAGGCCAAGCCAACGCCGGCGGTCGACAGTCCCATCAGGATGTGCAGCACAACGATCATCGGAACGAGCATCCCGCTCAGCCAGTGCAGGCCGGTTGCACTCCAGGCCAGGAGGCAGAACAGGTAAAGTGGGGCTGTGAAGCGCAGCACAGGCCGGTTGCCGTACTGATCGCCCAGCCGGCCCCACAGCTGCAGGAAGGCGAGGTTGGACATTTGGCTGACGATGTTCAGAATGACGATGGTCGACATCGGGAAGCCCAGCGTGCGCAGCATATAAACGGCCAGGAACGGCGAGGCGAGGTTGACCGCAAAGTTCCAGGCCGCCAGAAAACTCATCAGCCGGCGGAAGATCGGGTCACGGAACGGCTCGACCAGCACCTTGAACAGACTAAACTCTGCCGCGTGCCGGACCATCGGCGGTTCCGGCGTTTCGGCCAGCAGATAGACGCCGAGCAAGCCGAACGCGCCGCCGACCGCGAACAGTGCCGAATAGCCGAAAGCGGGGCCGCCCGGGCCGTGATGTTTCCAGTAGTCCACGAACCAGCCGGCGCCGACGCTAAGCATCAGGCTGAGGCTGGTGGTGGCGAAATTGCGCAGCCCGAAGAAACTGCCAAACCGGTTTTCCGGCACCAGGTCGCGCATCCAGCTGTTCCACGCACAGCCGCTGATCGCCCCGAACCCCTGATGGATAGCGAGACATCCGGCGATCGCGAGGATCGCCATGTGCGGCGGCAGCAGCGGCACTGCCGCGACGGCGAGCAGGAAACCGCGCCCCGTACCGGAGGCGGCGACACTGATGAAGCGGCGGTGGCCGAATTTCTCGACCAGCAGCACGGCGGGAAGCTGAAGCAATTGTACGAAGAAGGGGATGGCGGCGAGAACGCCGATCATGAAATTGCTGGCGTCCAGCGCGACCGCCAAGCCGGCCAGGAAGACACCGGATGTCAGCGTACCCATCGCCTCGCTGGCCAGGCTGTCCCACAGGATCAGACGCAGCGCATGGTCCAGGCCACCCGGCGGCACGGGCGCTGTTGCGGCACCCACCGGCAAAGCTGTTGTCTCGGTGTCGAACGCATCCGGCATAGGAAGTTTAATGTCCGCCGGCGCGATATTGTTTCGCGGAACAGGCCGCTATGCGCGACCTGGTCTATTGCCGAGTTCTGGTGCCCCCTGCCGGACTCGAACCGGCACGCCCGAAGGCTCACGATTTTAAGTCGTGTGCGTCTACCTGTTCCGCCAAGGGGGCTTGGGTCAGTGTCAACGACCGGACTCTTCCTAGAGCAAAGACCGGCGCCTTGCCAGAGACCCGCTACGGCGGTGGCAGGCTGTCGCCGATAGCGGCGCGGTAGGCGTCGAGCGACAGCTTGCGGCTCGCGTTCTCCCGCGCCCGCAGCCCCATCTGCCGGCGCAGCTCCGGCTGGTCGCGCAAGCGTTTCAGCCAGGCGGCGGCTTCGTCCACCAATGGGTCGGCCCATTCGGCGCCGGGCAGGTTATAGGTGCCTTGCGGGTCGTTGGGCGGCACCAGGCGAAATCCCACCAGGCCGCTGTCCTCGGCGCTCATGAAATCGACATTGCCGGACCAATTGGTCGCCACCACCGGCACCTCATGCAGCATCGCCTCGGCCAGCAGCAGGCCGAAGCCTTCGGCGCGGTGCAGCGACAGCACCACGTCGGCGCTGGCCACCAGACCGGCCATGTCGGCGCTGGAGAGAGTTTCGCGCAGCAGGCGGATATTGTTGGCCCCGGCGATGGCCTGTTCCAGATCCTGCATCGCCCAGCCAGCGTCGGCGGCGTGGCCGACCTTCAGCACCATGAGGGCTTTCGGGTTGTCGCCGAAGGCCCGGCGGAAGGCGGCGATGGCGGCGCGCGGGTTCTTGCGGGTATAGGCCGAGCCCATGTCGAACGCGGTCAGCACGACGAACGCGTCTTCGGGCAGGCCGTAGCGGTCGCGGGCGCGCTCGGCACCATAGCGCCTGGCCGGGTGCGGGACGACGCGGACTGGCAGTTTCAGGCCGGCGGGCAGGGCGTCGCGGTTGAATTTGGTCGGCACCCAGATCTCGTGCAGCTGGCTGAAGCCGCGATGCCAGTCCGGCCCCATGATCGGCAGTTCCCAGTTCCAATAGCCGACGATGCGCCGGCCGCTCAGGAATCGGCGGCCCAGTCTTGCCGCGACATAGCGCATATAGGGGCCGTTCACATGCAGGATCAGCGTGCCGCCTTCGCCCGGCTGGGCTTCCGGCCCCGGCAGGTCGCCCGGCAGATCGGTGCGCAGGAACAGGTGGCTGATATCGGCATGGCCTGCGTCCCAGCCGAGGTTCCGCAGCGCATCCAGGCACAGCCGCGCGCTTTCGCCCAGGCCGCTGGCGGTGGTCAACTGCCCGCCGACGATCACCGGGCCGGGGCGTAATCGATCCGCTGGCGTGGCGCGGGGCGCGGTGAGGTCCAGCGCACCATACAGCGCCTTGCGGCGCAGTTCGCGCGGCAGCATGCGCCAGGCGCCGTGCAACAGAGAGCCGAGTTTAGGCAAATGAACGTTCCGTCATTTTTACCGTTTCAGCTCGCCCGATGATCTTAAAGGGAACCCGTACTCTAGGCGCACGCTTCGTCGCCTTGTAAGAAGAACAGTGTAACCGCACAAGCGGCCCTCAACCATGTGTGCCATGAACGCAATCCCGACCATAGCGGGCGCCAGTGCTTCCGACCTGATCGCCGCCACGGCTGTCGGGTATGAAACCGGCGGCAAACCGACCACGGCGGAGGCTGTCGGCGACATCCGCAACGCCCTGGGTCGGTGGGAGCTGTGGCTGGCGATGGCGTGGCAGGATATCCGCCAGCGTTATCGCGGCTCGATGCTGGGACCGTTCTGGGTCACCATCAACATGGGCATCATGGTCGGCCTGATGTCGGCGATCTATGGCCGGCTGTTCCACACGCCGACCAGCGAATATGTGCCGTTCCTCACATTGGGCTTCCTGTCGTGGCTGTGGATGTCCAACACGGTTGCCGAAAGCAACATGCTGTTCGTGCTTGCCGGGCGGTATATCAAGCAGACGCGCCTGCCGGTGACGGTCTTCGTGTTCCGGCTGCTGGCCCGTAACCTGATCGTGCTGGCGCATAATTTCGTCGTTTATATCGTGGTCGCCCTGGTCGTCGGCCTTCACCCCGGCTGGACGGCGCTGCTGGCGATCCCGGGCATGATCATCACCATGATCTGCCTGTTCTGGATCGCCCTGCTGTTCGCCATGCTGTCCGCCCGGTTCCGCGATTTCCCGCAGATCATCAACAGCCTGATCCAGGTCGTGTTCTATGTGACGCCGATCCTGTGGCAGCCGGCGCAGTTAGGCGTGAAGCGCTTCCTGATCGTGGACTTCAACCCGGTCTATTATTTCATCGAAATCGTGCGTGAACCGCTGATGGGGCATCTGCCGCCGGTCGGCTTCTGGAAGCTGACCGTCCTGATCACGGTGGTCATCACTGCGATCGTGTTCCCCCTGTTCCGGCGTTTTCGCGGCCGGGTGGCGTATTGGGTATAATCGTGACCGATCCGTCGCTCGAACTCGACAACGTGACTGTCGACTTCCCGATCTATTCGGGGGGCAGCCGGTCGCTGAAGAAGACGCTGGTGTCGATCGGCACCGGCGGCCGCATCCTGCATGGCAGCGGCCGGGTGTCGATCCAGGCGCTGAAAGAGGTCTCGTTGAAACTGGGCCACGGCGACCGGCTGGGCCTGATCGGCCATAACGGCGCGGGCAAGACGACCATGCTGCGCACCATGGCCGGGGTCTATGAGCCGACCATCGGCAAGGTTCGCGTATCGGGCCGGGTGGCGACCATCTTCGACTTCGAGTTGGGGTTGGATTTCGACGCCACGGGGTTCGAGAACATTACGCTGCAGGGCATGCTGCTCGGCCTCAGCCGCCGCGGCATCGCGCGATTGACCGATGAGATCGCCGCCTTCACCGACCTGGGCGGCTATCTCAACATGCCGATCCGCACCTATTCGGCCGGCATGCTGACGCGGCTGGCCTTTGCCGTGGCGACGTCCAGCGACCCGGATCTGCTGCTGATGGACGAATGGATCGAAACCGGCGACGCCGATTTCTTCCACCGCGCGGAGGAACGGTTGCGCACGCTGATCGGCCGCGCCGGCATCCTGGTGCTGGCGTCGCACAACATGGCGCTGATCCGTCATTACTGCACATCGGCGATCTGGCTGGAGCATGGGCAGTTGAAGGCGGCAGGCCCGGTCGAAGAGGTGATCGCGGCGGCCGGCCTTCAGGAATCAAAGGCTTCTCTGGCCGGACGGCAGGATTTCGATGACGGCCGCGGTGATATCCGCGAGCGGGCTTGAGGCCGGTTTGCCGCCCATGACGGGCAGGATTAGAATGAGCGTCCCGTTGTAAGCCACATGGCGCCGGTTTCCGCGTAGCGTACGAGGTGTTGAATTGGGGCGATTCGCAAGAATTGGACCTCGCATTGCCGTCTTGGCGCTGATCGTCCTGGGTGCGATCTTCGCGATTACGCTCGTCCATCGCGGGACGATCGACCCCTCCGCCGTCCGCAACATGGTGGCCGGCAACGCCTTTGCGCCGCTGATCTTCATCGCGCTGCAGATACTGGCCAGCCTGCTGTTCGTGCCGCGTACCTTTCTGGGTATCGCCGCGGGGCTGCTGTTCGGGTTCGGCTGGGGTTCGCTGTGGGCGATGCTGGGCGCCGAGGCCGGCGCGGCCGCCGGATTCGGCCTGTGGCGCTGGATGGGCAAGGGGCAGGTCGATGTCGACGCCACGCCCAGGCTGGGCCCGCTGATCCAGCGGGCCCAGCAGGGGGGGTGGCGCACTGTTGCCATCGCGCGACTTGTCGGCCCGCCGCACAGCCTGGTCAACACGGCGCTGGCGCTGACCAAGATCGGCTGGGGGGATTATCTCGTCGGCTCGGCGATCGGAATGCTGCCGATGACCTTGGTCCAGGTCGATATCGGCGCGACGGGCGGCTCGATCATGCAGGGCGGCGGCGTGTGGATCTATGGTTCGCTCGGGCTGGCGGCATTGCTCGCCGTTTCGTTCTTCCTGAAGCGGGCCGCCGTTCGCCGGGTCTGATGGATATTCTTCCCGATGTGCTGGCGCCCGGCCTCGATCTGGTCGTCTGCGGCTCGGCGGCGGGGACCGTATCGGCGCAGGTCGGGGCGTATTACGCCGGGCCGGGCAACCGCTTCTGGCCGACGCTTCACCATATCGGGCTGACGCCGATCCAGCTCGCCCCGCAAGATTTTCGGTCGGTTCTGTCTTACGGCATTGGACTGACCGATATCGCCAAGCGAGCGTTCGGAGCCGACAGCGCTTTGCGGCCCGGCGATTTCGATCGTGACGGCCTGCGTTCGCGCATCGAGACCTTTCGGCCGCGCATCCTGGCGTTCAACGGCAAGAACGCCGCGTCGCGGTTTCTCGGCGGTGCTGTGCCCTATGGCTGGCAGCCGGGGCGGGATATCGGGGCAACGCGCCTGTTCGTTGCACCGTCGACGTCAGGCGCGGCGCGGGGATTCTGGAGCGAGGCGCCGTGGTTCGAACTGGCGGAAGCGGTGCGCGGTCTTCAGGGATCGACGACAGCCAGGATCGCCGCCAGCACCGACAGCGGGCGATAGGGTTTCGCCAGAACGCGGTTCTTCGGGCGGTCTTCCAAATCCAATAAAGCGCTGGAATATCCAGAGGTTAGAATGACTTCCGTAGCCGGCCAGTCCAGCGCGACACGGCGCGCCAAATCGCTGCCGTCCATCGAGCCCGGCATCTTCACATCGCTGAACAGCACGTCGATGAGGGCGCCGGATTCGAAGATCGCCACGGCCTCGTCGGCGTTCCCCGCCTCGGTGACGTCAAAGCCGGCGTCACGCAGGAATTCGGAAATCATCGCGCGGATGAATATGTCGTCTTCTGCGATTAACAGTCTTCCTTGCATGGGCGCTACTCCCATAAATTCAAAATGAGGGTAACATTATTGTGCGATATATCAACGATTTATAAGCCGACGATAAAACGATACATGATTACAACGTCAGTTCGATGAAACCCTGTCGTCCCACGCCGGGATTCCGGTTAGTTTCATACAAGTCTTCAAACACCTAGCGGGCAAATATGTTGGCGGAAATTTTGATGATGGGGCCGATGCCGCCGATCGAGCGGGCAATGGAGGCGGACTTCACGATCCACAAATTTTGGGAGCACGCGGACCGAGCCGCGTTCCTCACCGAAACCGGCCCGCGCATTCGGGGGATCGTCAGCTATAGCGGTGCTGCCTTGGTCGATGCGGCCCTGCTGGCGACGCTGCCCGATGTGCGGATCATCGCCAATATGGGCGTCGGTTATGAGAGCATCGATCTTGCCGTCACCAAGGCGCGCGGCATCGTCGTCACCAATGCCGGCGGGGTGAATGCGATCGATGTCGGCGAAAATGCCTTCGCCATGATCCTGGCGCTGGCCCGGGGCGTCGTGGCGGGCGACCGTTATGTGCGGGCAGGGCGCTGGGCCAAGGAAGGCCGGCGCAAGATGACCAGCCGCGTCACCGGCCGGACTGTCGGAATCCTGGGCCTGGGCCATATCGGGATGGAGGTCGCCAAGCGCGCCGCGGCGTCCGACATGACAGTGTTCTATCACAACCGACATAAGCGGACCGACGTCCCCTATAGCCATTGCGAGACCGTGCTGGACCTGGCCCGCGCCGCCGATTTCCTGGTTGTCGCGACACCGGGCGGGGCAGAGACCGAGCATCTGGTCGACGCGGCGGTGCTGGAGGCGCTGGGGCCGGAGGGCGCGCTGATCAATATCGCGCGCGGCACCGTGGTCGACGAACCCGCGATGGTCGCAATGCTGCTCGACGGGCGGCTCGGCGGGGCGGGCCTTGATGTGTTCGAGGACGAACCCAACGTGCCGGAAGCATTGTTCGACTTGGACAATGTCGTTCTGCAACCGCATCAGGGCGGCGCGACTCACGAGGGCGTGGCGGCGGCCGTGGATCTGGTCGGCTTCAACATGCGCGCGTACTTCAACGGCGAGCCGGTCAAGTCTCGGGTGGCGTGAAGATCAGCTGTCGCCGGGCAACAGCAAGACAAACGCTGTTCCCCTCGGTGTTTGCGACAAAACTTCGATCTGGCCGGCATGAGCGATGGCGATATTGCGGCTGAGGCTGAGGCCGATGCCTGATCCGTCGGCCTTGGTCGTGAAGAACGGCAGGAAAATCTTGTCGTGCGACGCAGGATCGATACCGGTCCCGTTGTCGATCACCGCGATCGCGACCCGCCCGTCTTCCCGCCGTGTGCAGCAGAGCGTGACGCGGGGGCGTGAACACCGGCGACCGCTTCGGCGGCATTGTGGAGAAGATTGATCAGCGCCTGTTCGAGCAGGTCCGGATCGCAGCTCACCGTCAGATTGTCCGGTTCGACCGTGCGGTGCCAGGTAATGGATTTGGCTGTCAGAAATGGGTCGATCAGTGCATCCAAGCGGGCGGCAAAATCGCCGAGGCGGATCGTTTGCAATTCCGGGCGGGGCAATGCGGCTATTTTGCGATAGCGTTCGACGAAGCCGACCAACCCGGCGCTGCGGCGGGAGATCGTGTCGGCGGCAACCGCGATATCGTTTGCCGTCCGGGCGTGGCTCGGGCCGCTTGCTGCTCCCAGTTCCCGCGCCAGCGGGGCGATACTTTCGGCGAGCGACGAGATTGGCGTCAGCGAGTTCATGATCTCGTGCGACAGAATCCGGACCAGATCCTGCCAGGCTTTGAGCTCGACAGCGTCGAGTTCGGTCTCGATGTCCTGAAGCGAGATGAGTTGCCGACTGGAATCGGCGGTGGAGAAACGTGTCGCCGACGCTAGGACGCGCTGGCCGTTCGCCAACCGCAGGATCGTGCGTTCTCCCGCTGCAAGCGACAAGAGGGTGTCGGTTTCGGCTCGGCCCACGGCAGCGATATCGCTCAGCTGGCGCACCGCATGGCCGGCAAACCGGCGCGCCGCGCGGTTCGCCAGAACGATCGATCCATCGGAGTCGACGACGAACAGGATGATTGGGACGGTGTCTGTCAGCGCCTGGAAATAATCGATCTGTCCGGCGTCTGCCGCGCGATCCGAAGCCAAGGCCGTGACCTTTCGCGCAATCGCATCGGTCATCAGGCGAAAACCGGAATAGCGGCCGGCGGTCGGTGGCCGGTCGATACTGCCGGCGGCGATGTCATTGAGAAAGCGCTCCAACATGCGGTCCGCAGTCAGAACGCTGCGCGCGATGTCGGCCAAAACCAGGAGCGCGACGGCTGTCAGGACAAAGGCGGTGGCGTAATAATGCCCCAGCGACAATAGCCGGATGACGATGAAAGCGAGGACGCCGACAACGGCGGCCCGAAACCCGAGTCCGAGCGCGAAGAGGCTAAAGCCCATGCTTCGCCATCCTGCGATAGAGCGCAGGCCGAGTCAGGCCGAGGGCTGACGCCGCGTGGGAGATGTTGCCCTGGTGGAGCGTCAACGCCTTTTTGATCGCCTGCCGTTCGATGCCCTCGAGGGTTTCGGACGCTTGGCTGTACCGCTCGCCCATGAGGAATGGAAAATCTCCGGCCTCGAGCCGTTCGCCGCCCGCCAATATCGTCGCACGCTCAACCGCATGGCGTAACTCTCGGATATTGCCGGGCCAGTCATAAGTTTCCAGCCGTTCCAGCGCGTCGGGCGACAGGCGTCGCCGTGGCGCGTTGGTTTTCCGGGCATAAAAGGCGAGGTAGTGTTCGAGCAGGACCGCGATATCCTCCCGCCGTTCGCGCAGCGGCGGCATGGTCAGTTCGACGGTCTTGATGCGAAACAGCAGATCCTGGCGGAATATCTCTTCGCGTGTCAGCGCGGCGGCAGTGCGGTTGGTCGCGGTAATCAGTCTGATGTCGACCGGGACCGGCCGACTGGCGCCGACTGGTACAACCTCGCGCCGTTCCAGCACGGTCAGCAGCTTTCGCTGAAGATGCAGTGGCAGGTTACCGATCTCATCCAGGAACAACGTGCCGCCGTCCGACGCCGTGATGCGGCCGCTGCGATCGCTGTCGGCGCCCGTGAACGCGCCCCGGCGATGGCCGAACAGTTCGCTTTCGAACAGGTTTTCCGAGATCGCCCCCAGATCGACCGAAACGAATGGCTGGGAGCCGCGCGTCGAAAGACGGTGAATCTCGCGCGCCATCAATTCCTTGCCCGTACCGCTCTCGCCCAAGATCAGAATATTGGCGTCCGATCGTGCGGCCCGGCCGGCGATGTCCAGAATATGGGCCAGCGCGGGTGCGCTGCCGACGATCGCGCCCGGTTTGGCGCCGCTTTCGATCGCCAGCACGGAATTGCGGGCTTTCAAATCAGCCGTCTCGCGTCGAGCGCGGGTTAGGGCGACCGCGGCGGATATGGTGGCCGTCAGTTTTTCGTTCTGCCAAGGCTTCAGCACGAAATCTACGGCCCCGCGCTTCAGAGACTCGACCGCCAAGGTGACGCCACCAAAGGCGGTCATCAGGACGACCGACAGAGTGGAATCCAGCACGCGCACGCGGTCGAGCCAGCCAAGCCCTTCCTCTCCGCTATGCGCGCCGGGCGAGAAATTCATATCGAGCAACAGGACATCCGGCGGCGACGCCGCAATGGCTTCCGTCAGTCCGGCGGCGGTGCGCGCCGTTTCCACGCGGCGGAACATCGGGGCCAAGGCAAGGCGCGCGGCGGTCAATATGTCCGCATCGTCATCGACCACGAGAATATAGGCGTTGGCATTCATGATGTCCGATATCGTACAGCATATTGTCCATTACCGAACAGACTAAATCGCCTGAGCGTTGGACGAAACCATGAAATAAGCAAATTCAAAGGGTTATGTTTGTCTTTCATATCGCACCGGCTGGCACGCCGTTTGCTCCAATAGGGGAGGAGGCAAATGTGACTGTTGTGATGGACCGACCAATCCGGCGTTCCCGCTGGCAAAAAGCGCAACCGTTTCTGCTGCCCGGGATCGCTGTGCTGACCGTGATCCTGCTGGGCGTTACCTTTCTGGGTACCGCCGAGCGCAGCGTACGGATGCCGGCCGCCGGGATCGTGATCGCGCAGGTGCAAAGCGGCAGCTTTCATGATTTCGTTCCCCTTCGCGGCGCCATCGTGCCCCACGACACCATCGATATCGATGCTGTATCGGGCGGTCAGGTGAAACGCGTGCTGGTCGAGCCCGGAGACACGGTCGCCGCCGGTCAGCCGCTGGTCGAATTCGCCAATACCGGCCTCCAGCTGACCGTCATCCAGCAGGAGGGTGGCACCAACCAGTCGATCGCGCAGCTTCAGCAGAACGAGATTGCGTTGGAGGAGAACAAGATCGCTAACGACCGTGCCTTGGCGCAGATCGATTATAATATCGTGCGGCTGACCCGCTCGCTGCAACGGCGCGACGCCCTGGCGGCCAAGGGATTTGCCTCGCAGGAGGAAAAAGACACGGTCCAGGACGAATTGGATTACGACCGGAAGCTACGCCCGATGCAGGCTGAGAGTAACGCCCGACAGGAAGAGTTGCGCGCCCGCCTGCTGCCGCAAATCCATCGGCAATTGGAGCAGGCGCAGACAAATCTGGACGTCGTGCGCGGCAAGCTCGACGATCTGGTCGAGAAAGCCCATGTCGCTGGCCGCGTGACCGATATCGCGCTCAATATCGGTGACAACGTCAATCCGGGGCAGCGTATCGCCACGATCACGCCGGATACCGGGTTTAAAGTCTCAGCGGATGTCGATGAATATTATCTCGGCAGGGTCCGCAATGGGCAGACCGCCGAATTGGACTTGGCCGGCAAGCCGTTGAAGCTGAACGTGTTTCGGGTGAGGCCGCAAGTGAAGAACGGCACCTTTACTATAGACCTTGCCTTCGATGGCGTGACGCCCGGCGGGCTGCTGCCCGGGCAGGCGGTGCAAGGCAAGCTGTCGTTTGGCGAGGACGCGAAGGCCATCATCGTGCCGGCCGGTGCCTTTCTTGAGCGCACCGGCGGCGATTGGGTTTTCGTCGTCACGCCGGACGGGCGGTCAGCTAGCCGCCGGCGAATCAAAATCGGCCGCCGCAATGCCGACCAGGCGGAAGTTCTAGGCGGGCTGTCCGCCGGAGAGCGCGTTATCGTTTCCGACTATGCCGGGCTGGAGCGGGTCGACCGCGTGGACATCGCCAATTGATCATGACTTTTGGGGGAAATCGCACATGCTGAAACTTGATGCGGTCTGCAAGACCTATCGCACGACCGAGGTCGAAACGCGGGCGCTGGATAATGTCTCGCTGGAGATCGGCGCCGGCGAGTTCGTCGCCGTAATGGGGCCGTCGGGTTGCGGAAAATCCACGATGCTGAACCTGCTCGGGCTCTTGGATAACCCGACCAGCGGGGCATTGTGGTTCTTCGGCGAGGATGTTGCCCGATATTCCGAGGACCGGCTGACGGCGCTGCGCCGGGCCGCCATCGGCTTCGTCTTCCAAAGCTTCAATCTGATCGATGATCTGACCGTTGCCGAGAATGTCGAAGTGGCGCTGATCTATCGCGGCGTATCGGCCAAGGAACGCCGCCGCCGCGTCGCCGAGGCACTGGAAATGGTTGGGCTGTCGCATCGCACCCGGCACCTGCCGCAGCAACTGTCCGGCGGCCAGCAGCAACGCGTCGCCGTCGCCCGCGCCTTGGTGTCTGAACCGAAGCTGATCCTGGCCGACGAACCGACCGGCAACCTGGACACCGCCAACGGCGAGGCGGTGATGGAGCTTTTGACTGGATTGGCCGGTGGCGGCACGACGGTGGTGATGGTGACCCACTCGCTGGTCCATGCGGCGGCAGCCAAGCGCACGATCAAGTTGTTGGATGGCCGGGTGGTCAGCGAAACCCTGCTGGCAGCGTAAGCAGATGCTGCACAGCTATTTGATCGTGGCGCTGCGCAACCTTTCGCGCAACAAACTCTACGCAGGTATCAATATTGTCGGGCTGGCGGTCGGCTTCGCGGCGGCGATGCTGATTGCGCTCTATGTGCGGCATGAGACGAGCTATGACGCTTGGCTGCCCAATTCGGACCGCACCTATCTGTTCATCAGCAGCACGACGCAACCGGGCGGTGGAATCCATAATTCGTGGGAGACGCCGGGCGATCTGCCTGCAATGATGAAGTTGGACTTGCCGATGATCGCGTCCATCGCACGGCTGCAACGGGACAAGCTCGCGATCAGGCATGGCGAAATCGAAGCGGTGGAGCGCACGAATTTCTGGGCCGATCCCGATATATTTTCCGTGCTGCAGTTGCCGGCGTTGTATGGCGACCTGTCGACCGCTCTCTCCCGTCCGGACAGTATCGTCATTACGCGGAGAATGGCGCGGAAATATTTCGGCAAGGACAACCCGATCGGAGAAACGCTGGAGTTCGATCGCAAACATACCCTGACCGTCACGGCAGTTCTGAAAGACTTTCCCTCAAATACGAATCTCGACACAGAGTTCTTTTCGGCAGGCCAATCGAGCTACGCTGAATTGCACGACATCGATGTGCGGCGTGACTGCGAAACATGCTTTTTTGAAGAGGTCGAAACCTATATCCGCCTTAAACCTGGCGCCACGGTCGTTTCATTAGAGGCGGCGATGCCGGCCTTTCTTGAACGCCATAAGTATGCGGCCATCGCGTTGGCCGCGGCCCAGGGCCTCCGGGTCACGACATCGTTCGTTTCGCTGCGAGACCTGCATACCCGGCCCGAACTTGCCGCCTATCTGAAGCCGGCGGCCGATCCCGCGATCTTGTTCGCTGTTTCCAGCATCGGTGTCCTGATTGTGCTGGTAGCGGGCATCAATTTCATCAACCTGATGACCGCCCGCGCGACGCGGCGCGCGGTCGAAGTTGGGGTTCGCAAGGCCGCAGGCGCCGCGCGCCGTGACTTGATTGCGCAGTTTATCGGTGAGGCCTTCATCTATGTGCTGCTAGGTACAATAGTGGCTGCGGCTTTGGTCGAGTTGCTGCTGCCCGGCCTTAACGCATTCATCGGCGCTGAAATCATCTTCGATTGGTGGCGGCAGCCGGCGATGATTGCCGTGATCGTGGGGTTGGTGTTTGTCGTCGCGCTGTCTGCCGGTGCCTATCCCGCGTTTGTGATGTCGTCTTTCAGCCCCTCCGTGGTGCTGAAGGATGGTGGTCTTCCGGCGGCGGGTGCGTTCCAGATCCGTCAGATCCTCGTGGTCTTTCAATTCGCGATATTGATCAGCCTGGTGGTCGCGCTGTTCGTTGTTTCACGGCAGACATATTATGCGCAGCATGAGGCCATGCGTCTCGATCTCGATCAGGCTCTGATCGTCGATACATCCGACTCAAACTATTCCGGCGGAACGTCATGCGACAAATCCTTCCGGGATGCGGTCGATGCTTTGCCTGGCGTCAAAGCAAGCGCCTGTTCGCGGGGATGGATGAGTGGGAATGGATTTGTCGACTATAAGCTGAACGTGATCACGCCAAACGGCACCGAAGTGCGTACGTCTTATCTGCCGCTCGACTTTGGCTTTTTCGAACTCTATGGGCTGAAGCCGGTCGCCGGCCGGTTCTTTTCACGGGAGCATCCCGGCGATGCAGTTCCGGATACCGACAATGACGATGCGGCGTTCCAATCGCCAATTGTCGTCAATCAAGCCGCCGTTCGGGCATTCGGTTTCTCGTCTCCTATTGATGCAGTCGGTAAGGCTGTAACGGTCGACGGCGGCCGCGCCCGCAATCATCCGTCGGAGATCATCGGCGTTGTGCCGGATGTAACGATCGATACGATTCATACAATAATCTCGCCTGAAATCTATTTCGTGAATCCCAGCTCTCTCAACCTGCTTCATCTGAAGCTGAGAGGTCACGATATCCCCGAGACTCTGGGGGAAATCGACAGGCTTTGGGCGAAGTTAGGCGTCCCGCGTCCTCTCAGTCGTATGTTCGTGAACCAGTGGGTCCAACGCTACTATCAGGACGTCATACGGCAGTCGGAGCTATTCACCGCCTTCGCCGCCGTCGCCCTATTCATCGCCGGTCTCGGCCTGTTTGGTCTGTCGGCATTCACCGCTGAGCGCCGGACTAAGGAGATCGGCATCCGCAAGGCGATGGGGGCGAACCGCTTCGACATCATGAAATTGCTGCTATGGCAGTTCGCCAAGCCGGTCCTGTGGGCGAACCTGATCGCGTGGCCCGTCGCCTGGTATTTCATGAACCGCTGGCTGCACGGTTTCGCAGCGCATGTGGAGCTGCGGTTATGGATATTCATCGCGGCAACCGTAATTGCGCTGATGATCGCGCTGGGCACTGTCTCTATTCATGCCTTCAGGGTTGCAACCGCGCGGCCGGTGACTTCTCTGCGGTACGAGTAGGGGGGGCGGATGCTTCGTAGCTGCCTTATCGCGGCATTGCGAAACCTGACTCGCAACAAACTCTACGCAGGTATCAATATTATCGGGCTGGCGGTCGGCTTCGCGGCGGCGATGCTGATTGCGCTCTATGTGCGGTACGAGACCAGCTATGACGCTTGGCTGCCCAATTCGGACCGCACCTATATGCTGATTATGACCTCTACGCATCCTGGCGGGGAGGTGCGAAAATATCGGGAGGCGCCGGGCGATTTGGCGCGTGCAATGTCGGCGGAGCAGCCTGCGATCCAGTCGCTCGCGCGCTTGATGCGCATCAAGATGCCGATCCGGCACGGCGAGGTAGAGGCGGTCGAACGCAGCTTCTTCTGGGCGGATCCCAACGTCTTCGCGTTGCTTCAACTGCCCGCATTATATGGCGATCTGTCGAGCGCGCTGGACCAGCCGGACAGCGTCGTTATCACGCGCAAGATGGCGCGGAAATATTTCGGCAAGGACAATCCGATCGGCGAGACGTTGGAGCTGAACCGCAAGTATGTGCTGAAAGTAACGGCAGTGCTGAAAGACTTTCCGTCCAATACAAATCTGGATGCGGAAATTATCGCGTCGGGGCGGTCCACGGTATCGGGTTTGACTTACATCGACACGCATCCTCCGTGCCCCACCTGCTTTACGACCAATACCGAAGTCTATCTGCGGCTCAAGCCGGGCGCGACGATCGACAGCCTGACGAATTCGATGCCCGCGTTTTTGGACGCGCATCGGCATGCCGAAGTGGTCTTCAGCGAGGCCGAGGGCACTCACTTCGGATTCGAACTCGTGCCGCTGCGCCAGCTGCATACGCGGCCCGATCTTGCCGCTTATCTGAAGCCCATAGCCGATCCTGCAATCCTTTATGCGATATCAGGAATCGGTCTTCTCATCGTCCTGGCAGCCAGCATCAACTTCATCAACCTGATGACAGCGCGGGCGGGGCGACGCGCAACTGAAGTCGGCATTCGCAAGGTGGCGGGTGCGGGCCGGCGGGACTTGATGACCCAGTTCGTCGGCGAGTCCGTTCTCTATGTGACGTTCAGCGCGATTCTGGCGATAGCGCTGGTCGAGTTGGCATTGCCCAGTCTCGAAGCCTTCATGAATGCCCAAATCGCATTTGACTGGTGGCGCCAGCCGGCCCTGATGTTGATGATTCTCGGACTGATTATATCGGTTGGCCTGTCGGCAGGGTTTTATCCCGCTTTCGTGATGTCGTCCTTCAGGCCGGCATCCGTGTTGAAGGACGGCGGCTTGCCCGTGTCAGGTGCTATCCCGCTGCGTCAGGCACTGGTGGTTTTGCAGTTCGCAATATTGATCGCGCTGACTGTCGCAACATTCGTCGTCGCCCTGCAGACCGACTATGCGCGGAAGGATGGTATGCGCCTGAATACCGATCAGGTGCTGATGTTGGACGCGACGGTCAGTTACGCCGATATGCCCGACAAGACGACCTGTGGCGCAGCATTTCGGGATGCGGTGACCCGGTTGCCCGGTGTGCAGGATACCGCTTGTTCGGACGGATGGACGGACGGTTTCCAGGACGGGAATTTCAGCGCGATCACGGAGAAGGGCGCCACAGTCGAAGCCTCATATTTTTCGGTAGATTTCCGTTTTTTTGAACTGTACGGAGTCAAGGCGGTAGCCGGGCGCCTTTTCTCGCACGAGCATCCGGGTGATACCGTCTTTATCGATGACCGCACGCAAGTGGTGTTCCAGGCACCCATCGTCATCAACGAAACTGCGGTCAAGGCTTTCGGCTTTCCGTCTGCTGCCGAGGCGATCGGCAAGAGCGTGACGTTCGATTGGGGGCGGCCACAGAAGGGACCGTCCACGATCATCGGTGTTGTGCCCGACATCGCACTGGATGCAATTCATACGGTGATCGCACCGCAGATCTACTGCGTGAACCTTAAGGATCACGCTGTTCTTCATGTGAAGTTGAACGGCCGCGACATTCCGGAAACGTTGGACGCGATCCAGCGTTTGTGGGTGAAGCTCGGACCGCGAACTCCGCTCCATCTGGCGTTTATGGATGAATGGCTGCAGCGTTATTACGTCGACGTCATTCGGCAGTCGCAGCTATTCACCGCCTTCGCCGGCGTCGCCCTGTTTATCGCCGGGTTGGGGCTGTTTGGCCTGTCGGCATTTACGGCGGAACGGCGGACCAAGGAGATCGGCATCCGCAAAGCCATGGGGGCGAACCGGTTCGACATTATGAAATTGCTGCTATGGCAGTTCGCCAAGCCGGTGCTGTGGGCAAACCTGATCGCGTGGCCGGTCGCCTGGTATTGCATGAACCGCTGGCTGCATGGATTCGCTGCGCATGTGGAACTGCGATTGTGGATTTTCGCCGCAGCCACGGGAATTGCGCTGGCGATCGCATTATTTACCGTGTCCATCCACGCTTTCAGGGTCGCGACGGCGCGGCCGGTGAGGGCGCTGAGATACGAATAAAAAGCCTTCGCGTCAGCGCGGCGGCGGATAGGGCTTCGTCAGGCGTTTCGGCGCGGCGGCAAACCAGGCGCGTTTCAGCAGCATTTCGATCTGGTTGATGTCGGCCAGCTTCATCCGCACCAGGACCAGCGGGTATCCGCGGTAATGGTCGGTCAGGAAAAATACCTCCGGCGCGGTTTCCAGCAGGATGTCGCGTTCCATCAGGTCGATTTTCAGAACCAGCGTTTCGCCGTCTTCCTTCAGCCGGGCGATCAGCGTCTTGCCGGCTTTCAGTGCCGGGGTACCGTAAGAGGTGCTTTCGACGACCGAGGGCAGTTCGAGCGCAACGTCGCGGACCATCTCGAAAGTAACTGCCATGGCGCAGCCTAATCGAGCTCGCGCTCGCGGCCGTTGTCGCGCATAAAGTCGGCGACCTGCGGCTGGGCCATGGCCAGTGCGCGATGGCGGGCGCGTACGGCGCGAACCAGGTCGCCGCCCCGGTCCAGCATATCATCCCCGATCTCGACCATCCTGAGATTGGGCCACGCCTTGGCGCGAACACCGGCGATTTCAGCCATGACCTGCTCTCCCGACCAGTCCGGCCGCGCTTCCGCCAACAGCAAGGCGGCGGCCGCCGACGACCGGCTGATCCCCATATGGCAATGAACCAGCAGATGCGCCGTGCCTTCGGGCTCCTTCATCAGGTCCTGGCCAAAGGCGAGCAGTTCTCGGATGTGATGCGGCTGCGGCGAGTCATATCCGGCGACATTTTCTTCGATGACGTCATGGAACCTGAGTTCCAGCCGGGCATGTTCGCCGTAATCCCCGAATGCGGTCGGTTCCGGCGTGCCGGGATCGAGTATGGACAAGACATGAGTCACCCGCGCGGCGGAATGATCGATCAATTCGTCGATTCCGCAAATGGTGATCTTGAAAGGGCTGGCGCCCGGATTTTCACGCATATTGAACCCCACCTGCGCGACTCGCGCTGACTATACGGGATCGGACGTAATGACGGTTGAGGAAACGCAGCCGAGTGTATTTTCTTTCCGCGATTTCAGATTTTTTCTCGGCATGCGCATCCCGGCAACCCTGGCGACACAGGTCCAGGGGGTCGCCGTCGGCTGGCATGTCTATGACATATCCCATCAGCCGATTGCACTCGGCTTCGTCGGTCTGGCCCAGTTCCTGCCGATTTTCGGCCTGGCGCTGATCGCCGGCCACGTCGCGGATCGTTACGATCGCCGGATCGTCCTGGCGCTTTGCCTGACATTGCAGGCGCTGACCTCGTTCCTGCTGCTGTCCGTCGTCGTCTTCCGCATCGATGCGTTGTGGCCGATCTATCTGCTGCTGGTTCTGTTCGGCATCGGGCGGGCGTTTGCCGCGCCGGCGATGCAGGCCCTGCTGCCCAGCCTCATACCCCTGCCGCTGCTCGGCAACGCCTTCGCGTGGAGTTCGTCCAGCCTGCAGGCGATGACCATCGCCGGGCCGGCCTTGGGTGGGCTGATCTATGCCGGCGGGCCCGCTGCCGTCTATGGCACCGCGGGGATTGCCTTCGCCGTCTCGATGGTCGCGGCCCTGGCGATCCGGCCGCCGCAGGCCCGCGTGGTCGAACATAAAGGCATGACCTGGTCGTCGTTGCTGGCCGGAATCAAATTCATCTGGAACCGCCCAGCGATCGGCGGCGCCATCTCGCTGGACCTGTTCGCGGTGCTGTTCGGCGGCGCCACGGCGCTTCTGCCGGTCTATGCGCGCGACATCCTGCATACCGGTCCGCTTGGGCTTGGCCTGTTGCGCAGCGCGCCGGCGGTGGGGGCTGTCGTCGTCGGGGTGTATCTCGGCCGCCATTCGCTGGGGCGGCGGACCGGCCGCACGATGTTCGTCGGGGTCGGCGTGTTCGGCATCGCGACGATCGTGTTCGGCCTGTCGACAAGTTTCCTGATTTCACTGGGGGCTCTCATCGCGCTGGGCGCCGCCGACATGGTCAGCGTCTATGTCCGCCAGAACCTGGTGCAGCGGGCGACGCCCGATGCGATGCGCGGCCGGGTCAACGCGGTCAATTTCCTGTTCATCGGCGCATCGAACGAGCTGGGCGAGATGGAATCGGGGTTGACCGCCGCCTGGCTTGGAACGGTGGAGGCGGTTGTCGCCGGCGGCATTGGAACGCTGGCGATCATGGCAATCTGGCTTTGGCGTTTTCCCCAATTGCGCGCCATCGACCGGTTGGAAGATATCGAAACGCCGCCAACCATCTGAGATTTCACGTCGGCAAATTGGAATGCGACAGGTTATGAGCAAATTTGTGGTCACATGCGGGGTAGTTGGGCTAGCTTGCCAAGCAATGGATTGGGGGAGTCACCGTTGAGAACCGAAGATGTGAATTACCGCGACGGTTCGCTGAATTGCAGCGGCGTTCTGGCATACGATCCGGCGGCTTCGGGAAAGCGCCCGGGTATTGTCGTGGTGCATGAAGCATGGGGCCTCGGCGCCCACGCTATCGAACGCGCGAAGATGCTGGCCAAGCTGGGCTATGTCGCGCTTGCCGCCGATATGTACGGCGACCGCCGCATGGCGAGCGACCTGCCCGCCGCGATGGAATTGATCGGCGAAATGCGGGCCGACCCGAAAAAACTGTTTGCCCGCGCCAATGCGGCAATCGATGTGCTGCGCGGGCATCCGAATGTCGACCCCGCGAGACTGGCCGCGATCGGCTTCTGCTTCGGCGGCACCACCGTGCTGACGCTGGCGCGCGGCGGGGCGGATATCAAGGGCGTCGTCAGCTTCCATGGCGGCCTGCAAACCGCGGCGCCGGCCCAGCCGGGCGCTGTGACGCCCAAGGTGCTGGTCTGCACCGGCGCCGACGATCCGATGATCCCGCCGGCACAGGTGATGGAATTTGAAGAAGAGATGCGCAAAGCCTCCGCCGACTGGCAGGTCATTTCTTACGGCGGTACGGTCCACAGCTTTACCAATCCGGACGCCGGCAAGACGGTGAAGCTGGACGGCGTCGCCTATAACAAGCAGGCGGACCAGCGCTCCTGGGCAGCG
Source organism: Alphaproteobacteria bacterium (assembly GCA_965276835.1). Taxonomy (GTDB): domain Bacteria; phylum Pseudomonadota; class Alphaproteobacteria; order BOG-932; family Roseiterribacteraceae; genus BOG-932. The sequence continues at coordinate 1,748,322 of OZ255631.1, read as the reverse complement.
ATGCGAGCCTTCTTCGACGAGATTTTCGAGGCCGCATAGCCGATTATGTCGCTGGGATCACAAAGCGAGACTTTCCGGCCGAATCTGGACCGAAAAGGGATGATCGGCGATTTGGGCCGGGCCAATCCCTGGACGCCGGCACGGCTGGTCGACGCCGGCACGGCCACCTGGGTCGCGGCTAACCTGATCGTTGCGCTGGCCTATTTCGCTCTTGGTTTCGTGGTCAGTACGTTCTTTGCCAGCTATGGGTTGTTTCCCGCACCGATCTGGCTGCCCACCGCGATAGCGACCGTCGCCGGCATGGTCGGCGGCTTGCGGATGCTGCCGGGCATTTTCCTCGGCTCCGCGCTGGCGAACGGCTTGCTGTTCCACCCGGCCTTGCAGATTACGACGATCATTTCCCTGACCAACGCGTTAGGGCCGATCACCGGTGCGATGCTGCTGCTGCGGTTAAGGCCGGAGCGGGGCCTCTTTACCTCCTTTCCGGGCGTCATCGCCTTCATCGTCTGCACGACAATCCTCAGCCCCGCGATCAGCGCAGCCGGCGGGACGCTCAGCATGGCACTCGGCCAGCCGCTCGACTGGGCCGACGTCTATTCGCGCTGGGTCAATTGGTGGCTGACGGACAGCGGTGGAACGCTCTACCTCGCGCCCGCGCTGATCCTGTGGATGGGGTTGGAGCACGAGCAGAACGAGCCCAAGGAAAAACTGAGGCTTCATTTCGACCGCCGAGACCTGATGGTCTGGGCCTGGGTCGCCACGTTCAGCGTCATTCTTTTCCTGACGCCGCCGCTGCGCGGAAGCTATATTCGGACTGCGTTTCCGTTCCTGCTCGTGGTGCCGCTGTCCTGGATCGCACTGAGGATGTCGTTGCGGTTCGCCTACTCGCTGGTGACGCTGGTCTCGATTGCGGCGACAGCCGGCACGGTTGCGGGTTTCGGCCCTTTCCAGAATCATGGGATGGCCAATCCATTGCAATTGGTCGGCGTTCTGGTCGTCCTGCTGGCGATGAACGTGCTGACCATCGTGGCACTGGTCAGCGAGCGGGCGGACGCGCAGAACGCCAGCCGGGTCAAGTCGATGTTCCTGGCCAACACCAGCCACGAGCTGCGCACGCCGCTGAACGCGATTATCGGATTCTCCTCCCTGATCGCCATCCGTGCCGGAAAAGGCGCGGCGGTGCAGGAGGTGATCGAATATGCCGAGACGATCACCAGCAGCGGGGAGCATCTGCTGGCGCTGATCAACGACCTGTTGGACATGTCCAGGATCGAAGCCGGCCGTTTCGATATGCGTGAAGAGACCATCGCGATTTCGGAGATGATCGACGACCTGTTCGACCTTGTCCGGTTCCAGGCCAATGCGAAAAGTATCCTCCTGGTCTCCGCCGGCGGCGGGCCGGCCGATATCTCTGTCCGAGCCGACCGTAAGGCGCTGCGGCAGATATTGTTGAACCTGTTGTCCAATGCGATGAAATTCACACGCGCCGGCGGACAGGTGGAAATGGCGGCGACTGTGAGCGCCTCCGGTGAACTTCGTCTGTCGGTCAAGGATACCGGAGTCGGGATTCCCACTGAGGCATTGGACCGCGTTTTCCGGCCATTCGAGCGGGCGCATCAAACCGGCGCGGCTGATGTCGAGGGAACCGGCCTCGGCCTGTCCATCGCCCAGGGCCTTGCCGTTCTCCATGGCGGGTCGATCGACCTCGACAGCGTCGTGGGTGAGGGGACCGTGGCGACACTCATATTACCGGCGAACCGGGTCGTCGGAGCGACGGATGTATCGGCGGCGGTGTTAAAATCAACCGGCCGGACGCAAAATCAGACAATCCATTGATTGACTGACTGGTGAAGACCTGATCCTTGAGGGGGCGAAACATAACAAGATTGTGTGGGGATGAACGCGCCGCGTTTTGAACATAGCTTTGGGCTATTCGACCCGGATGGGCGGCTGATCGCGTGGAACGCCGGTTTCTCGGAGGAATTGTCGTGCGCCGCGCAGGTCATTTGCCGTGGCGCGTCCTATCGGGAAATCTTCGGCTATATGTATTCCCAAGCGACGAACGACGATCTGCGCGCCTCGGCGATCGATCCGCTGGAGCTGGAAAAACATCGCGACGCCCTGTTTCATGGCTTCGGCACGGAACGCGCCTACGACTATCGTTATGCGGACCATATCTATCAGGTCCACGAGACGCTGACCGAAAACGGCGGGGTCCATCGGCTTGCCCGTGAAGTCACGGCCGAGCGTCAGGCGAGCGAAAAACTGGCTGAGGCCGAGCGGCGGCTACGAGCCAGCGGCAGCGAAGGGTCGAGCGTCTCATTCAAGATGCGCCGTGGCGCGTCGGGCAATTTCATTTACGACACGTTGAGCGAAGAGGCGCGCCGCTTCTTTCACCTGCGGGACAACGAGACGGATATGGCGGCGGTGTTCGCGCGGTTCGACCAGACGCCCGAGGAAATGGCCAGCCGCCGCGCCGCGATCGAAAAATCGGCGCGCGAGATGCAGGCGCTGTCCTTCGAGGCCCGGATGCGGGACGGTCAGGACAATGTGCGTTGGATGCGGTTCCTGGCGCTGCCCACGAGAGAGGAAGACGGCACGATCGTGTGGCCCGGCGTCATTCGCGACGTCACCCGCCGCCGGATCACCGAGGATCAGGTCGAACTGTTCCGCTCGATCGTCGTGCGCTCGAGCGATGCGATTCTGATCATCGAGAACGAAGGGCCGGAGGCGCGGCGCGGCGTTATCGTCTATGCCAATCCAGCTTTCGAAGCGCTGTCCGGTATGACCGTGGCTGGGGTCGTATCCCATCCGGTTGCGGTCTTGCGCAATTTCCAGCCGTCGCGGGAGGTCAATGCCAACATCAGGGCGATCGTCGCGCGCGACAATCTGGAGACGTTGGAATACCAGATCTATCGGCCGAACGGCGACGCGATCTGGATCGAGGCTCGCTTTGCCATCGTGCAGAAATTCGATCGCGGCGCCTATCGGGTCGCCTTCATGATGCGCGATATCCGCGACCGTAAACTGGCCGAGATCGAGCTGGTCAAGGCGAAGGAAGCGGCGGAATCGGCCAGCGTCGCCAAGGGGGAATTCCTGGCCAATATGAGCCATGAAATCCGCACGCCGATGAACGGCATCCTGGGGATGAACGGGCTTTTGCTGGATACCGAACTGGATGAGGAACAGCGCAAATACGCCGAAGCGGTCCAGGAGTCCGGCGAATCGCTGCTGACCGTCATCAACGACATTCTGGACATCTCAAAACTGGAGGTCGGCAAAGTCGAGATTGAGAATATCGACTTCGACCTTGCCGAAGTGGTTGAAAGCTCGGTGACCTTGCTGGCATCGAAGGCCCATTCCAAGGACATCGATCTCGGCCTGTTTATCGACCCGCTGGCCGCCGGCGCGTTCCGTGGCGACCCCGGGCGCCTGCGCCAGATCCTGTTCAACCTGATCGGCAACGGCATCAAGTTTACCGACAAGGGTGGTGTCGCGGTCGAGGTTTCGGTTGTCCGCCAGAAACCGTCCGGCATTTCCCGCGTCCGCTTCGAGATCAAGGACAGCGGTATCGGCATGCCGGAAGATGTGCGCAGCAGGCTGTTCGAGAAGTTCACCCAGGCGGATAATTCGATTACCCGACGCTATGGCGGAACCGGTCTGGGCCTTGCCATCTGCAAGCAATTGGTCGGGCTGATGGATGGAACGATCGACGTCGAAAGCCGGCCCGGATTCGGCTCCCGCTTCTGGTTCGAACTGCCCCTGGAACCAGCCTTGGAGCCGCTGGTCGCGCAGGATAGCGTTCCGGCGCAGCTCAAGGGCGTCCGCGCCTTGGCGGTCGACGATATCGAGATGAATCTTGAGATCATCACACGCCAGTTGAAGGGCTTCGGCATGGAGGTCGTCTGCTGCCGTGACGGCTTCGATGCGCTGGCGGAAGTCGAGCGCGCCTGGCATCGCGGGGCGCCGCACGACATCGTGCTGATCGATCAGATGATGCCCGGCCTCGCCGGCGAAACCTTGGCGGAGCGTATTCGCGCGATCCCGCAGCTTGCGGAAACCAAATTGGTGCTGATCTCATCCGCCGGCCATCACGGTCGCGGCGAACGCGCTAAGCAAGTCTTGGACGCTGTGCTGGACAAGCCGATCCGCCAGCGCGATTTGCAAGCTTGTCTGATGGCGCTCTATGCCTCGCCCGCTGGCCGTGCGGCGTCCCTGCCGAGTGGCCAGAAGACGGCGGCAAAGGCGCCAGCACCGGTCAGGGGCCGTGCGCTACGCATCCTTATGGCCGAGGACAACAAGATCAATCAGAAGTTCGCGCTGGCCCTGCTGGCCAAGGGTGGGCATTCGGTACAGATCGCGGAGAACGGCCATCAGGCGGTCGACGCACTGCGCCGCGACGATTTCGATCTCGTGCTGATGGACATCCAGATGCCGGAACTCGATGGGTTGCAGGCAACGAAGCAAATCAGGACGCTGCCCCATCCGAAATGCGTTATACCGATCATCGCGTTGACCGCGCATGCGCTGTCAGGTGCGCGTGAGGAATATATCGCAGCCGGAATGGACGATTATATCTCCAAGCCGGTCGATGCCGGGATTTTGAATGCCAAGCTGGCTGAGGTCGCGGCGCGTCTCGGCGGTGCGGCCGCGCCGCCTCCCGCCGCCGCCGATAGTCGGGAGACGCCGAACTCCGCGGCGCTTGACGATGCGCTGTCGGCCGCGGGAATCGACAAGAGCTGCCTGGACACGCTGAGTTTGGTCATGGAACCGATTGAGGCCCGCGGTTTCGTAGAGATGTATCTCAGCGAAACGGAGGAACGGATCGCCCGGATGCTAGCCGCGCAGGACCATGCGATGCTCGCCGGCGATGCGCATGCGTTGGTCAGCACATCGGGCAATGTCGGGGCGATCCGGGTCAGCCAGCTTGCCCGAACTATCGAGCTCGCCTGCAAGAGTGGCCAGGCGGCGGATGTCTCTGACCTGCTGGAAAGGCTGACGGTGGCGACCGAAGCTGCCGGCGGCGTGCTGACAGCATGGATGAACAGCCTGCCGGCGGTCGAGATCGCGCCCTGATTCAGAACGCCACGCCGACTAGAACCGTGCTTTGAGCCGCACCAAAGCGTTGTAATCTTCCTGGCCGCTGCCGGCGACCGTGGTGTCGAAATCGACCAGGGCCGACAGCATGTCGTTCAACCGCACATCGCCACCGACGCCAAGGCGGACCCAGTCCTGGGCATCCGGCTCGATATCGGTGGTTACCGACGTTGAAAGCTGGCTCGCGATGCGGGTGACGATCGCGCGCGTTCCATGCTGGAAATCATGATCCCAGTCGAGGCGGAATTGCGGGGTTACCGCGTAGTCGCCGATTGAGGTGGCGATCGCCGCCTGGATTCCGAACTGCCCGATCAGCGACGTCGTGTCCTGGCCGTCGACTTCCTGATTCAATCCGACCGCGCCGCGTTCGGTGTAACTGCCGATCCGATAATTCGCGAGCCGCAATTCGACCGCCGGGCCGACTGACACGTTACCCAACTGCGCGACATAGCCGCCTTCCAGCTTGCCGCCCAATATGCGTCCGCTTGTCGTGGCCTGGGCTGTCTGGTTGCCGACGAAGACATTGCGGTTCAACTTGCCCCAATCGTTATAGACATAGGTGCCGGCCGCCGAGCCATACCAGTTGCCTGTGAATGCAGTCGCATAGGCTGCCGCCTCATAGGAATCGACGGATTGGTTGCCCATGTCGTTCCGGAAGTCGTTGTTGCCGGCGCTGTAGCCGATCATCGCACCGGCCGCCGACCAGTCGTTCAGGCGATAGTCGACGCCGGCTGTGGTGGTGTTCTGGTTATAGTCGAAGCTCACCGTGCTGGACTTTGCGTCGCGCGAGCCCCAGCCATAGCTGTTGGTGAAGAAGGCTGAGAGGGGTTGGTCCGGGTTGCCACCGCCGGCCGTTCCGAAACTGCCGACCGACAGGCCGGCCGCGCCAAGCCGCAGCGCGTTGGTGCGCGCCGAGATATGGTCGAACAAATCCTGCTGCACGATCTTTTCCAGGCCAAGTTCGGGACCGACGGTTGTCGGACCGGTCAGCGAGGCGAAGAATGCTTCGGACAGTTCCTGCTGGACCAGGCCGGTGGGATGTACATCGTCCCAGAACAGATAGTTCTTGTGCTGTGCGACACAGGCACTGTTCAGGATGCATTCATCGTTGATGTTGCGGGGATCCAGGCCGTATTTGGCCGGATCGGCGATGATGTCCTTAAAGATCGCGCCGACGTCGACGATCGTAATATTGACCTTCAGCTGCTGCTGCAGCGAGCCCATCGCGGCGGCCAGCGCTTTGTTGTGCACTTCGGCCAGCTGCCCGCCCTGGACCATTGTGATTTTCTTGCCGTTCAGATCCGGCGTGTCACCGAGGTCCGGCAGGTTGGGCACGACAAAGTTCTTAACCCCGATCGCCGCCAGCCGGCGGACGTCGGTCGAAAGATCGTTCACCGCCGCCGTGACCGGCCCTGCCGGGCTGAGCAGATATTGCGACAGCGCCTTGCCGCGTAGGCCCAGCGTCTGGAAAGTCGGGACGGTGTTCAGATAATCGTTCGCGCCGCCCCAGACGATGAACAGGTCGCTTTTCGATGGGGTCGGATGGCCTTGCAGATAATAGTCGAGTTCGCCGTCCATGCCGGCGTTGGGCAGGCCGATCGACGGGTTGCCCGGCAATCCGCCGACATTGCCGGCGCCGGTCTTGGCTCCGCCGATGGCGTAGTCGTTCAACGGCGCGTTGATGCCGAACAGTGTGTTCAGATATTTGGCGTAGACCGGGCCGTTGCTGAACTGATTCTCGAAATAAGGCGGGGGTGGGTAATCGAGGCCGATCAGCTTGGGAATGTTGCCGGGGTCGGACAGGCTGTCGCCGAAGATCGTGATGCTGGAATAGAGGCTTTGAGCCCGTGCGTGGCCGACAAGCGCGAGGGACGAGACGCCGATAGCCAGAACGGCGGCGCTGACAGATTTGAAATTCATCGTTTCCCCCAAAAGTCGGTAATAACGGGCTATTTGCCGCAATACCCTTCCGGCTGAGTCTAATCGCCCCTTGGCTCTCCGGCAATCACCGGCACGTGGTTGTTACTGGGTACGGTTAGGCTCCGGCGCGCGCGAAGGCGCGCACAAGAGCGTCCATTGCTTCCTGCTGCGTATCGAACGCTGTGACCAGCCGGATACAGGGCCCTTGGCCGCTTTCCCAGCGATAAAACCGGTAGCCATCCTGTTCCAGCCGGGCGATGGCGTTTTCGGACAGCAGCACGAACAGCTCGTTGGCCTCGACTGGATGTAACAGGCCGATACCGGGTATACCCGCGATGCCATCGGCGATCCGCCGCGCCATGGCGTTGGCATGACCTGCCAGCCGCAGCCACAGACCGTCGGCCAGTTGCGCTTCGAATTGGGCCGAGACGAAGCGCATCTTGGAGAACAGATGGCCGCCGCGTTTGCGGCGAAACGCGAAATCCTTTGCCTGGCCGGCGTCGAAGAAGATCACCGCCTCGGCCGCCATCGCGCCGTTCTTGGTCAGGCCGAACGACAGGATGTCGACGCCCGCTTTCCAAGTGATGTCGGCCGGTGCGCAACCGAGCGACGCCAACGCATTGGCCAGACGCGCGCCGTCCATATGGAGCGCCACGCCTTTCGGCCTGCAGGCCGCGCTAATCGCGGCGATTTCATCAGGGCGATAACAGGCGCCGGTTTCCGTCGATTGCGAGATGCTGACCGCGCGCGGCTGCACATGGTGGACGCCGCGCAGTTCCTTCGCCAGTTGGCCCGCGACGGTCTCGGCAGACAGTTTGCCGTGTTGACCGTCCAGCGTGACCAGCTTCGCGCCGCTGCTGAAGAATTCCGGTGCGCCGCATTCGTCCGTCGCGATATGCGCTTCGCGATGGCACAACACTGCGCCCCAGCCGGGCACAGCATGGGCCAGCGCCAGCGAATTGGCCGCTGTTCCGGTGGCGACCGGGAAAGCCGTCACGTCATGTTCAAAAAGCGCAGCGAACCGCGCCTCGAGCCGCTGCGTGGTCTCGTCGGCGCCATAGGCACTGTCCGATCCCTGGGCTGCCTGGGCCAACGCCACCAGAACCTCCGGGGCGACGCCGGCAACATTGTCGCTGCGGAAATCAAAGTCTCTTGGGTTGGTCATGTGTTCAGGCCGTCGTCTGTAAATGGATGGCAATTTCCATTGTTTCTGGCGATATTCAAATAAAAGTGTTTAGCTGATCTTAATGCAACGGCGACGGTCACGCGAAATAGCCGTAGGGCAACGCTACAGGAAGGTTGGGCCAGGCGGCGGGCTATGGGAGGTTGTGGCGGTGCGAACCGACGCATCCGGGGCGGTGCACGCGCATCTGCAATCGATCGAAGAACCCAAAAGCTTCCGTACTTTCGCCATCGGCGCGCTGGCCGACACGCGCAATTTTCAGATCGAGGACGAGACGTAGCGGTGCGGTTGGCCGGGTTCGACGATCCGGTCCAGGTCGCCCAGCACCACCAGATGGTTCACATGCGCCATCGCCTCGCCGATGGCGAATTGGGTCTGCTGGAAGTCCAGCTTGCGCTTGAACATGATGGGCAGCAGCTCGACCACGGTGATCGGCGTGCGGCAGGCATCGACCGTCAGGGCCAGCCGCTCGGCATGATGGCGCACCAGCTCCTCCAGCCGCGCGTGCAGGTGATAGAACGGCCGGCCGTGCATCGGCAGCACATAGCTTTTGGCGTCCAGCGCCGTCAGCTTGGCGCAGCTATCCAGGAATTCCGTCAGCGGGTCGCCGAACGGTTCGGGCGCATGGACGCTGATATTGGGGCTGATGCCGGGCAGAACCTGGTCGGATGAGATGAACAGGCGATCGTCGGGCGAATAGAGCGTGATCAGTTCCGGCGAATGGCCAGTGCCCATGATGACATGCCAGTTCCGGCCGCCGATCGGAACGATATCGCCATCGGTCAGCCGCGTGAACGGGCGCGGCACATGGCCGACGCGCTCGGCATAATTCTCGCCGCGCGTGGCGACGGCGCGCAGCGTTTCCTCGTCCAGTCCGGCGGAACGGTAATAGTCCGCCCAGAATTTGGTGGCGTCGCGCGACGTCTCGGACTGCAGCATTGTGGCGGTCAGCCACTCGGACCGGCTGGTCAGGAACTCCGCTTGGAAATGGTCGACCAGGAATTCCGCGCAGCCGATGTGATCGGGATGGAAATGCGTGCCGATGACCCGGCTGATCGGCTTGCCTTCCAGCGTCGTCTCGAAATGGCGGCGCCACAAATCATAGGAGATGTCGGACCTGATGCCGGTGTCTACCTGCACCCAGCTGTCGCCGTCGTCGATCAGATAGATATTGATGTGGTTCAGCGCGAAGGGCAGGGGAAAGCGCAACCATCGGACGCCGGGCGCGACCTCGATATAGCTATCGTGCGCGGGCGGTTCTGCGAACGGGTAATCGAGTTCGGCAGCGGGGGACGAGTGGCTCATGGGATTGAGCGTAACATACCCGCCTTAGGATTGGCGCAGCCACCGAACTGCATGGCTCCCATGTTCGGGGGCGACCGCCATCTGGATCTGGGGCAAGGCTTCAGCGAGCCAGTCTTCCAGCCCGAACGGCGGATTGATCAGGATCACGCCGCTGCCGGCCAAGGAAACGCCGTCGACCGGGCGGATCATCAACTCCACCGACATGATGCCGCCCGCCGCATCGGCCAGTAGCGCCTCTTCCAATCGCCAGACCGGCGCGCGTTCCTTGACGGGATGCCAGATCATCCAGCGTCCGCCCGGCCAGCGTTTGGTCGCGGTGGCCACCGCCTTGGCCAGCCGCGCGAATTCGTCGGTCACTTCATAAGGCGGATCGACCAGCACCAGGCCGCGCGCTTCGCGTGGCGGCAGGAAGGCCTTCATAGCCTCATAGGCATCGCGCTGATGAACGGTGACCGCCGGCTTGCCACGCGCCCAGCGGCGCAGCATGTTGGCGTCTTCCGGATGAAGTTCGGACAGCACCAGCCGGTCGTCCGGCCGCATAAGCGCCGTCACGATCCCCGGGGAGCCGGGATACGCCGCCAGCGTATCGGAAGGGTTCAGACCGCGCACCAGCGCGAGATAGTCTTGCAGGGCAGGCGGATCGGCGGAGAGCACCGCACCGATGCCGCCTTGCCACTCGCCGGTTTTTCCCGCCTCGATGCCGGTCAGGTCGTACGTCCCGATCCCGGCATGGGTGTCCAGGATGAAGACCGGCGCCGGTTTTTCATGCAAGTGCGCAATGATGGCGGTCAGGATGGCGTGCTTTAGCACGTCGCCATGATTGCCGGCGTGGTATGCGTGGCGATAGTTCATTGTGATTTCATGATCGAAACGAGACGCGGCTTACAGTGGAAAATGACTTCTTCGCAATGCCGGAGCGGCCCGAGACGGTCGAAAGCCTGCGCGAACGGCTCCTGATATCGCCCCAGGACAGCGATGCCATGAGGTCGCTGGCCGCCTTGTTGGAGACTTCCGGCGATTTGCCGGGCGCAATCGATCTGAATCAACGGGCCCTGCGCGTCGATCCCTATCTGGTGCCGGCCTTGCTCGATCTCGCGCGCCTTTGGGCGCAGCTTGGGGATATCACGCGCGCGAAGTCGTGGTTCGAGCGGGTGCTGTCCATCGATCCCGATAGCGATGCGGCGGTTGCCGGACTGGCCGTGCTGGATCGGCCGGATACCTTGACATCCGATTATATCCGCACCCTGTTCGACCAATATGCCGCCCGTTTCGACAACGATCTGACCGGCACGCTGAAATATCGGGCGCCGCAGGCTGTCGCGGCGTTGTTGACGCGGTGTGGCGTGGCCGGCGCCGATACGCTCGACCTCGGTTGCGGGACGGGGCTTTCCGGGGCCGCGCTGTTGCCGTTCGCCAAGACGCTCGACGGCATCGACCTGTCGCCCCAGATGATCGCCAAGGCGAAGGCGCGCGGTATCTACCGCGATCTGTCGGTAGGAGAGGCACAGGCCTTTCTAGAGGCTGGCGCGCAAGACTGGGGTCTGATCGCGGCAGTCGATGTGCTGAATTATATCGGCGACCTGAAACCTGTCTTCGCCGCTGTTTCGTCTCGTCTTACGCCCGGCGGTTTGTTTGCCGGTACAGTCGAAAAGCATGAGGAGGGCGGCGTGACGCTGACCGAGAAACGCCGCCATCGCCACGGCGAGGATCACGTTCGCGCGGCGGCATCGGCGGCTGGGCTGGCGATTGTGGAATTGGTTGAGGACGTATTGCGGCATGAGGGCGGCAAGCCGGTGGTAGGGCTGATCTTCGTCTTGCGACGTTCTGAATAAATCCCCCCTCATCCTCCCGTCCAAAGCGGCGGGTCACTCCCTCTCCCATTTCATGGGCGGGGGTTTCATGAAGCCCTCTACCGCTTGCGGGAGAGGGAGTGACCCACGAAGTGGGAGGGTGAGGGGGATTTAGCTTTTCAATATTAACCCGCCGCCGCCTGATCCGCGAACACCAGCAGTTGGCCGATCGGGTCAACGTGGGCCGACGGCAAAGCCTCATCGCCCGCCATCAGACGCCCGAGGATTTCCCGCTTGCCTGCGCCGTTCACCAGGAAGGCGACGAAGCGGCTGCTCTCGAGCGCTGGATAGGTCAGCGTGATCCGCGCCTCTGCCTTCGCCCCGATCACCGGCGCGACCCAGCGCGACCGTTCCTTCAGAACCTCGGTGCCGGGAAACAGTGAGGCGGTGTGGCCGTCTTCGCCCAAGCCCAACAGGTTGATGTCGAACAGCGGATGGGCCGGATCCAGGCGGTTCGCGCCGTGGAAAATCTTCAATGTGGCATCATAGGCTTCAGCGGCCGCTTCAGGCGTCAGGCCTCCCACCGGCACGCCGTGGATATTCGCCGGCGGGACCGGCACATGGCCCAGCATCGCCTGCCAGACCATCCGGTAATTGCTCAGCGGGTCGTCTTGCGGCACGAAGCGTTCGTCACCCCAAAACCAGTGGATGCGCGACCAGGGCATCCGCGTGAGATAAGGCGGTTCCGCCAGCAGTTCGTACAGCAGTTTGGGCGTCGACCCGCCCGACAGTGCAATCGCGAACACGTCGGGCGTTTCGCTTGCCTCTTTCAGGATCCAGTCGGCCACATATTTGGCCAGCGCCGCCGGGTTCGCCTGCACGATCAGTTCGCGGTCGGTCATGCTTACTCTCCGCCCAGAAGGTAACGCTCCACCGCCTTGGCGAACCCGTCTTCCTCGTTGGAATCCGTAACCAGCACCGCCTGTTCCTTGACCGCGTCCGTCGCATTGCCCATGGCAATCGAAAGTCCGCTTTTGCGGAACATCAGCACATCGTTCTGCATGTCGCCGATGGTCGCGATCTGGTCGGTCGAAATCGACAGGTAGCGGGCCATCGTCTCCACCATCACGCCTTTGTTGGCGTCCGGGTGGGTGATGTCGATAAAGAAACTCTGGGAACGCGTGGCCGACGCCTGGCTGCCGAGCGTTGAATCGAGCGCGTCATTGCACGCCGCCACGACCGCCGGATCGTCGCCCACGGCAACGATCTTTCCGACCAAGCCGAGCCTGTCGTCGAAATTCTTCACCACGACCGGCGGAAAGGAAATGGTGAACTCTTCCCGGGCGACATGCGGTGCGTCGAGGTCGCGGACATACCAGTCGTTCCGGTCGTAAACCCAGGCGTCCATCTTGTGCGCGAAGATGATGTCGAGCGCTCGCCTGGCCACGTCCGAGGTCAACAGCAGATCGTGCACCGGAGACAGGTCGGCGGGATTGACCAGACCGCCGCCATTGAAACCGCCGATAGGCAATGTCAGGTGCAGCGGCGCAATCAGTTTGGTCAGCCCCCGCGGAGGGCGGCTGGAGGTGACGGTAAAGCCGATCCCGGCCTCACCCAAACGGCGAACCGCCTCTTGGGCGCGGGGCGTCACAACCTTGTCGTGCGTGACCAACGTGCCGTCCACATCGGACAGCAGCAGTTTGATGTCGCGTGTCACCGCGACGGCTCGTTGGCGTTACCGATCGGCCGCCATTTGCGCCCGTCGCGCTCCAGCATCGCCGCGGATTCGCTGGGGCCGCTGCTGCCTGCCTCATAGGTCGGCAGCCGCACCTGGCCTAGTTTCTTCCACGCATCCAGAACCGGCTGCACCACCTGCCAGCCGGCCTCGATCGCGTCCGCCCGCTGGAACAGGGACGCATCGCCCTTGAGGCAGTCATAGATCAGGGTTTCGTAGCCGGTGCTGGGCGCGGCCTTGAAGTAGTCCTCGTATTGGAACTTCATTTCCACCGGGCTGATCGTCACCTTGGTTCCCGGCTGCTTGGCGCTGAAGCGCAAGGTCATGCCCTCATCGGGCTGGATATGCAGGATCAGGTCGTTCGGCGGCAGGCGGTCGACCGGAGTGTCGCGGAACAGCGAGTAGGGCGCCTGCTTGAACTGGATGGCCACTTCGGTCTGGCGCCGCGACATCGCCTTGCCGGTGCGCAGATAGAACGGAACCCCGGCCCAGCGCCAATTGTCGATTTTCAGCTTCAACGCGACATAGGTTTCGGTGGTCGAGTCAGGCGATACGTTGGGGGTGGAGCGATAGCGCACAATCTCCTGATCGCCGGCCTTGCCCGTCGTATATTGGGCACGCACGGCATTCTGCAGGACATCGTCGGGGCTGTAATGCTGGACGCTCTGCAGCACTTTCGCCTTTTCGCTCCGTACCGCGTCCGCGTCGAAGCGCGCGGGCGGCTCCATGCCGATCATGGTCAGCAATTGGCACAAATGGTTAGGCACCATGTCCCGCAACGCGCCGGTCTCGTCATAGAACTTACCGCGCGTTCCCACACCCACCGTTTCGGCCACGGTGATCTGCACATGGTCGATGTGGTCGCGGTTCCACACGGGCTCGAACAAACCGTTGGCGAACCGGAAGATCATGATGTTCTGGACCGTCTCTTTGCCCAGGTAATGATCGATTCGGTAAACCTGATCCTCGGTCAGCACGCTCAATATGTTGCGATTGAGGGCCTCGGCCGAGGGCAGATCGTGGCCGAACGGCTTCTCGACGATGACACGGCGCCAGAACTGCCCGGTCTGACGTGCGAGCCCGTTCTTTCCCAGGCTGTCGATGATCGGCGCGAATGCTTCGGGCGGCGTGGCCAGATAGAACAAGACGTTCCCGCCGGTCTCGTACTCGGCTTCGGTCTTCTTGAGCACGGCCTTCAGTTTCGTGAAGGTCGATTCCTCGTCGAACGAGCCTTTGACATAGGAGATGCGGCTCAGGAACCACTCCTTCTCCTTCACCTTGATATCCACGCCGAACTGGTCGAGCGCCTTGCCGAGTTCGCCCTGGAAGCTTTCGCTCGTCATGTCGGTGCGCGCGACGCCGATCAGCGCGAATTTTTCCGGCAAGAGGCCGACGCGCCGAAGGTTATAGAGCGCCGGCATCAGCAGGCGTTTGGTCAGGTCGCCCGCGCCGCCGAAGATGACGAGGGTGCAGGATGGGGCTGGTGTACCGTTGCTCAAGATCAGCTCTTCTTCGGTTCTACGTGGCCGCCAAAGCCGTGGCGCATCGCGGACAGAATCTTGTCGGCATAATTCGGCGTCTCACGGGAGCGAAAGCGGGAATAGAGCGCCTCGGTCAGGACCGGCGCCGGCACGGCTTCGGCGATCGCCGCCTCGATCGTCCAGCGGCCTTCGCCGGAATCCTCCACAAAACCGCTATATTCCTTCAACGTGGCATCGCCGACGAGCGCGCTGGCCGTCAGGTCCAGCAGCCAGGAACTGACCACGCTGCCGCGCCGCCACACCTCGGCGATATCCGTCATGTTCAGGTCGTAACGCTGATCGGCCGGCAAGTCCTCGGAATTGGCCTTCTGGAAGATGTGAAAGCCCTCGGCATAGGCCTGCATCAGGCCGTATTCGATGCCGTTATGAACCATCTTCACGAAATGACCCGCGCCGTTCGGGCCGCAATGGATATAGCCGTCCTCGGCCGTGCTGCCGTCGCCGTCCTTGCGGCCGGGGGTTCGAGGAATGTCGCCGCGCCCGGGCGCCAGCGTCTTGAAGATCGGGTCCAGGTGGCGGACGACGTCGTTGTCGCCGCCGATCATCAGGCAATATCCGCGTTCCAGGCCCCAGACGCCGCCGCTGGTGCCGGCATCGACATGGAACAGGCCCTTTTCGCGCAGCATATGGGCGCGGCGGACATCGTCCTTATACATCGTGTTGCCGCCATCGATGATGATGTCGCCGGCCTCCATGATCTCCGACAGCTTCACGATCGTCTTTTCGGTGATTTCACCCGCGGGCAGCATCACCCAGACAGCGCGCGGCTTGGCCAGCTGCCTGACCATGTCGGCCAGATCCGTCGCAGGTTTGGCCCCATCCTCCGCCAGCGCCTTAACCGGGTCGGACTGCTGGTCGAACACGACGCATTGATGACCGGCGCGCATCAATCTGCGCGAAATGTTGCCACCCATACGTCCCAAGCCGATAACGCCGATCTGCATGTCACGCTCCGTGATGTTGGGAATTGAAGAGAGGAAATGTTAGCGGCGAACCCATAAGGTTTAGGTTGGCGGTGGCGGATTTGTTCCTGTTGTGCAACGCACAATAGGCGTCGCGCATAGGAACGGAAACTGGTTAGATGGGTTATCGCGCCGCCGTTGTTTAGGGGCCAGTTTGGCATAGGATGACGACTCTTTTGCGAAAGCCCGCGAAATCATGTGATCTGGAGAACCTGATGAGCGAAACGATCAGCAAGTTGGCCGGAAAACCGGTCGACCTCGCCACCCTGGTCAACGTGCCCCGGCTGATCACAGCCTATTTCGCCGGCAAGCCCGATCCGGCCGTCTCGACCCAGCGCGTTGCGTTCGGCACGTCCGGCCATCGCGGCTCGGCCTTCGACAATGCCTTCAACGAAACCCACATCCTGGCGATCACCCAGGCGATCTGCCTGTACCGTAAACAGCAGGGAACCGATGGACCGTTGTTCATCGGCATGGATACGCACGCCTTGTCGGAGCCGGCATTGGTCAGTGCGATCGAGGTGCTGGCGGCGAACGAAGTGGTGACGATGATTGATGACCATACCGGTTATACGCCGACGCCGGTCATCTCCCACGCCATCCTGACTTATAACCGCAAGCGCACCTCCGGTCTGTCGGACGGCATCGTCATCACCCCGTCGCACAACCCCCCGTCCGACGGCGGCTTCAAATACAATCCGCCGAACGGCGGTCCCGCCGACACGGATGCCACCGGCTGGATCGAAAGGACAGCAAACGACCTGATCAAGGCGAAGCTGAAGGGCGTGAAGCGCATACCCTATTCGCAAGCGCTGAAATCCGAGTTCATCAGGCGCTACGACTATGTGACGCCCTATGTCGACGACCTGAGGAATGTCGTCGACATGGACCTGATCGCCCGTTCCGGCGTGAAGATCGGCATCGATCCGCTGGGTGGTGCGGCGGTGCATTTTTGGGCGCCGATCATCGAGAAGTACAAAATCGACGCGACCGTGGTGAACAAGCTGGTCGATCCGACCTTCCGCTTCATGACCGCCGACTGGGACGGCAAAATCCGTATGGATTGCTCGTCGCCCTATGCGATGAAAAAGCTGGTCGGCATGCGCAAGGATTTCGACGTCGCCTTCGCCAACGACACCGATTCAGACCGCCACGGCGTGGTTACCGCGTCGGGCGGACTGATGAACCCGAACCATTATCTGGCAGTCATGATTTACTACCTGTTCGGCAACCGTCCGGACTGGAAGAAATCCAGCGCCATCGGCAAGACCTGCGTCTCCAGTTCGATCATCGACCGTGTCGCCGGCAAGATCGGCCGCAAGCTGGTCGAGGTGCCGGTCGGCTTTAAATGGTTCGTCGACGGGCTGGTCGACGGCAGTTTCGGTTTTGGCGGAGAGGAGAGCGCGGGCGCCTCGTTCCTGCGCATGAACGGCAAAGTCTGGACGACGGACAAGGACGGGCTGGTTCCCGGGCTGCTGTCGGCCGAAATCACCGCCAGGACCGGCAAGGATCCGTCCAAGCTGTTCAACAAACTGACCAAGGAGCTGGGCACCCCGTTCTACGAGCGCATCGACGCCCCGGCGACGCCGGAGCAAAAGGCGATCTTGAAAAAGCTGTCGCCTGACGAGATCGACGCCAAAGAGCTGGCGGGCGAGCCGATCACCGCAAAATTCGACAAGGCGCCGGGCAACAACGCCGCCATCGGCGGCATCAAGGTGGTGACGGAAAACGGCTGGTTCGCCGCCCGCCCGTCCGGCACAGAGAATGTCTACAAGATCTATGCCGAAAGCTTTCGCAGCGAGAAGCATCTGCACGCCGTCCAGGATGAGGCACAGGCCTTGGTCGCCAAGGTATTCAAGCAGGGCGGCAAGGCCTGATGCGAGGCGTACGATGAAAACCACGATTGTCGTCGTCATCGCGTCGTTGATGCTGACGGCCACCGCCCAAGGGCAAAGCGCGCGCGATGTTCGTGGCGCGGCGCCCGTCGTGCCATTGTCCAACGAGCCGCCGGCTAAGCTGATCGTCGATCCGCCACTTGCCGAGCCGCTGTCGCACGGGCGCGTCGTCATCCAATATCGTGCCGAGAACTTGCACATCGTACCGGTGTTCGGGCCGGCCGCGCTGGCGGTATCGCCGCGCGTCGGCCATATCCATGTAACGGTCGATGATGCGCCCTGGCGGTGGGCCGATGCCAGCGGCGAACCGGTTATCGTCAACGGGCTTCCGCCTGGACCGCACAAGATCTTGATCCAGCTGGAAAGCGCCAACCACCAGCCACTCGATCAAAACCTGGTGCAGTTTGTGATCCCGCCCCAGGCGCCGAATTGAAACAGGCGGAGCGCGTGCGGCTGCTCGCGGCGCGCGATGCCGCCGATCCGGCGGCGCGGGCCGAATGGTCGGCATCCATCACGGCGTCGCTGCTGACGCTGCTGGTTCCGTTCACCGGCCGCATCCTCGGTATCTATTGGCCGCACCGCGGTGAGTACGATCCGCTCGAGGTCGCGCGTGCGGTTATCGCGGCGGGCGGAAAATGTGCCCTGCCGGTCGTCGTCGAACGGCGTGCGCCGCTGGAATTCCGCGAATGGCATCCGCAGGTCGACATGATGCCGGGTAAGCTTAGCTATGGCATCCCGCACCCTGTCGGTGGCGATCCGGTCATTCCCGACATCGCGCTGATCCCGCTCGTTGGTTTCGATGAAAAGGGATATCGCCTGGGTTACGGTGGTGGTTACTTCGACCGGACACTGGCCGCGCTTGAACCCCGCCCGCGCACCATCGGCGTCGGCTTCGAGCTTGGCCGGTTGCCGACAATCGACCCGCAGCCTCACGATATTCCATTCGATACGATCGTTACCGAGGCAGGTATTTTCCAGCCGGGCTAGACACATACCGCCGAAATCGCGCATGGATGATGCGAACAGCGCGAGTTCCTAATGTCCAAGTCCAGCGCGATCCTTGTTGTGCGTCCGATCCGCTATATCGATCCGCTTACCGCCTATGCGGCGTCGCGCGGCGGCGCCTTGTCGGTCCTGCTGGAAAGCGCGGGCGAGGGGCCCGCTACCGGGCGCTATTCGATCATCGCCGTCGATCCGGTTGAGGTTCTCCGATCCGATTGGAGCGGCGCATTTGCGAAGCTTGAGGCATTCTGGGACGCGCTGCCTCAGGCAGTGGCGCCCAACGGCTGGCCTTTCAGCCCGGGCCTGTTCGGCAGCCTGGGCTACGAGCTGCGCCGCGCGATCGAACAGGTTCCTTCGCGGCACCCCGCCGAGGGTGTCCCTGACGACCTGCTGATGGGCTTGTACGACACGATCGTGGTTTTCGATGTGATCGCCCGCCGGGCGGCGATCATTGCCTGCGATCTCAGGATCGACCGGCCGGATCCGGATGAGCGGATTGCCGCGTTTCTTGGGCGGCTGGCCAAGGAATCAACCCTTCCGCCGGTCGATTGGGTGGAGCAGGCGCGATGGTCGGCCGATCACAGCGAGGCTGCCTATGCGCGCCAAGTCGAGACCGTGCTCGACTATATCCGCGCCGGCGATATCTATCAGGCCAATTTCACCCAGCGCTGGACGGCAGCCCGGCCGGAAGACCTGAGCCCGCTGGAGCTTTATCGCCGCCTGCGGCAACTGTCGCCCGCGCCCTATGCCGCGCTGATCGAAGACGATGCGGGAAATGCCGTGATCTCGGCGTCGCCAGAACGCTTCCTGACCCTGTCGCCTTATGGGCGGATCGATACACGGCCGATCAAGGGCACGCGGCCACGCGGGGCTACGCCCCTGGAAGATGCGGCGAACAGGACGGCATTGGAGGACAGTGCGAAAGATCAGGCGGAAAACCTGATGATCGTCGATCTGTTGCGCAACGATATCGGCCGGGTAGCGGAAACCGGCAGCGTCGCGGTGCCGGAGCTTAACATCCCGTACAGTTTCGCCAGCGTGCATCACCTGGTGTCGACGGTGACCGGGCGGTTGCGGCTGGAGTGCGATGCCATCGACCTTATTCGTGCCTGCTTTCCCGGCGGGTCGGTGACCGGAGCCCCGAAAATCCGGGCGATGGAAATCATCGACGAGCTGGAGGTTGCCCGCCGTGGCGCTTATTGCGGCGCGATCGGCTGGATCGGCCTGGACGGAGCCATGGAACTGTCGATCGCGATCCGCACGCTGACCATGACGGCCGACAGCGTCGTTGCGCAGGCGGGCGGAGGCATCGTCGCCGACAGCGATCCGACAGGCGAGTATCACGAGGCCTTGGCCAAGGCGCGGGCGTTGCTTGCGACATTGGACCCGGCCTATCGCTAGCGCGCAGCGGAAAAACGCGCCACGATGTGCGGCATGGTGAAAGACGATCCATGCGCCTGATCGGGTTGGCAGGTTGGAGCGGCAGCGGCAAGACGACCCTGCTGGCGAAACTGATCCCCGCGCTTGTCGCCAAGGGCCAACGTGTGTCGACCATCAAGCATGCCCATCACGAATTCGATATCGACCAGCCGGGCAAGGACAGTTGGGTCCATCGCCAGGCCGGGGCTACGGAAGTGCTGGTCGCATCGGCTCGCCGTTTCGCGTTGATGCACGAACTGCGCGACGAAGCCGAACCCACCTTGCCCGACCTGCTGGCGCGGCTTGCACCGGTCGATATCGTATTGATCGAGGGTTTCAAGCGCGATCCCCATCCGAAGATCGAGATCCATCGGCCGGAAGGCGGAAAGCCGCTGCTGCAGCCCGACGATCCCTGGATCGCCGCCGTCGCCAGTCCGACGCGGATATCGATGGCGGTTCCGTGGCTGCCGCTCGACGATATCGACGCCGTCGCGGACTTCATCATGGCGCTGCCGCCGTCATGACCGTCTCATTCGCCGAAGCGTTGGACCTGATCGTGGCGCGTTGCCGGCCGGTGACGGGGGTCGAAACGGTCGCTGTGACCGGCGCGGATCGGCGCATTCTGGCTGACGGTGTCATCGCGCCTATGTCGGTTCCACCCGCCGACAATTCGGCGGTCGACGGCTATGCTTTCCGGCACGCGGATGCCGGAAAAGGCGCACTGGCGATTATCGGTATCGCAGCCGCCGGTCGGCCCTTTGCCGGTCAGGTCGGCCCGGGGCAGGCGGTGCGTATCTTCACAGGCGCCTTGCCGCCCATCGGCTGCGATACGATTGCAATGCAGGAGGATGTGGCCGTCGCCGGCATGAAGGTATCGATACCTGCCGGCATCCCGCTGAACGCCAATATCCGCAGGGCCGGCGAAGACACCACCGCCGGTGCGATCATTTTACAGAAGGGCCGCTTGCTCGGCCCGCCGGAGATCGGCCTGCTTGCGTCGGTCGGACTTTCCGGCGTCAAGGTCCGCGCGCCTTTGCGCGTCGCGGTGTTTTCCTCGGGCGATGAGCTGGCGGAACCGGGTGAAACTCTGTGCAGGGGGGCGGTCTATGACGCCAACCGGCCGATGCTGCTGGCGATGCTGGCGAGGCTCGGCATGGCCGTGTCCGATATGGGGGTCCTGACCGATGGCAAAGAGGCTGTCCTTGCCGCGCTGGCGGGCGCGTCCGCCAGCCACGACGCAATCGTGACATCTGCCGGCGTTTCGGTCGGCGACGAAGATCATATTCGTGCCGCCGTCGAATCCGTTGGCGGTCTGGATTTTCAAGGCGTTGCGCTCAAACCGGGCAGCCCGATGACAGCCGGTCATTTTGGCGGCGCACCGTTCTTCGGACTGTCGGGCAATCCGGTTGCGATGATGGTGAATTTCCTGATGCTGGTTCGTCCGGGCCTGCTATCGCTCGCCGGCGCGCTCGTCGAGGGGCCGCGCCGAATGCCGGTTCAGGCGGGTTTTGCCGCCGCCAGCAAGCCGGGACGTCGCGAGTTTTTGCGCGCCAAGCTGGCTGTGGCGGACGGGGCGGCGGTCGTCACGCCCTGCGCCAAAGGTGGTTCCGGCATCTTGTCGTCGCTGGTGGAATGCGACGGCCTGATCGAACTCGAAGAGTCTATCTCCACGGTCACCGCCGGCATGACCTTGCCGTTCATACCGCTGTCCGAATTAGGGCTGTGAGCATTGCCGGCATGATCCTCGCGGGCGGATTGGCCCGGCGCATGGGCGGGGGCGATAAACCGCTGCGGCTCCTCGCCGGCCGGCCGATCCTTTGGCATGTCACGGAGCGTCTTCGGCCGCAGGTTGCCGCCCTGGCGCTCAATGCCAACGGCGATCCATCGCGCTTCGCGGAATTCGGCGTGCCGGTGATCGCCGATCCCGTCGCCGATAATCCGGGACCGCTGGCGGGCATCCTCGCCGGGATGCTCTGGGCGGAACGCGCCGTCCCCGGTGCGACGCACGTGCTGACCGTGCCCGGCGACACGCCCTTCATTCCCACCGACCTGGTTGCGCGTTTGGATGCGGCGTGCAGGCAATCGGCCGCCGACGTTGCCGTTGCAGAGAGCGGCGGCATTGCCCATCCGGTCGTCGCGCTGTGGCCGGTCGATCTGGCCGTACCTCTTCATACCGCGCTCGGCGACGGCCTGCGCCGTGTGTGGGATTTTCTGGATCGCTACGCGGTCGTGCGCGTGCCGTTCGCAGCGGACGCCTTCGATCCGTTCCTCAACATCAACACGCCCGAGGATTTGGCTGAGGCGGAGCGCCTTGTCATATCCGTGCAATGAAGACTGTCCTTTGCCATCCCATCGAATTGTGATGCAGTCCGCGATCAGGATATCCGAACGGAACGACCTATGACCGCCCCAAAGACAACCTCGATGGCCGCCGGCACGACCTTGCAGAAAGACACCGGCTTCATCGGTCACCCCTGGGGACTTGCCTGGCTGAGCGGGTCGGAGCTGTGGGAGCGGTTCTCATATTACGGCATGCAGGCCCTGCTGGTGCTGTATATGACCAAGCAGCTTCTGCTGCCGGGTCATGTCGAACATGTGGTGGGCTTCGGTCCGTTCCGCGCGGCGATCGAGTATTTTTCGGGACCACTTTCGCCGCTGGCGCTGGGCTCGATGATCTTCGGCCTCTATGCCGGGTTCGTCTATGTGACGCCGATTGCCGGCGGCATCATCGCCGATCGTTGGATCGGGCGAACGCCGGCCGTTATCACCGGAGCCGCCCTGATGGCGGCCGGGCACTTTCTGATGGCGTTCGAACAGAGCTTTCTGCTCGCGATTTCCTGCCTGCTCGCTGGTGTCGGTTTCTTCAAAGGCAATATCGCGACCCAGGTGGGTGAGCTCTATGCGGCAGACGATCCGCGCCGCGCGGATGGATTTCAGATCTATTTCTTTGGGATTCAGCTGGCCGTCATCATCTCGCCCTTCGTCTGCGGCACATTGGGAGAGGTTTACGGTTGGCACTACGGCTTCGGCGCGGCCGGGGTCGGCATGCTAATCGGTCTGGCGGTCTATGTGTTCGGCCGTCCATGGCTACCGCGAGAACGTGCGCGCGTGACCCGGACCGAACGTGTGAAGGGGCCGAAACTGACGGCGGCCGAATGGCGCACGATCCTGGTGCTGGCGGCGCTGATCCCGGTCCTGGCCATCGGTTCGGTCGGCAACCAACAGATATTCAATGCTTATCTTGTCTGGGGCGAGGCAAACTATCAGCTGCAATTCTTTGGCAAGACCATGCCGATCACCTGGCTTTTATCGTTCGACGCCGTGATCAGCGCGGCGATGATCGCGGGGTCGGTCGTCTTCTGGCGCTGGTGGGCCACGCGCTGGACCGAGCCGAACGAAATCACAAAGTTGACGATCGGAACGGCGATTTCGGCGCTGGCGCCATTGACGCTGGCCGCCGCCGCCGCGGTTATCGCCGCGACGGGTCAAAAGGCCGGGCTGGGCTGGGCGCTCGCCTTCGAGCTTTTGAACGACCTCGGCTTCTCCAATGTCTTCCCGGTCGGCCTTGCGCTGTTCTCACGCGCGGCGCCCAAGTCATTGGGCGGCATGATGATCGGCGTTTATTACCTGCATCTGTTCGTGGGCAATTTGACGGTGGGCTGGCTGGGCGGGCTACAGGAAAAAATGCCGGCCCCGGCATTCTGGGGGTTGCATGCCGCGATCATCGCGGGGGCGGCGGTCATTATGCTGATCATGCGGAACACGGCGGGAAGGTGCTGGCGCCGGCGGATTAGCGCGTGCGCGGCGTCTGCCACACTGCGTTCCACCACAGCGTGCGATAGCCGCCCATCTGGTCGTCCCATACCAGGTGCGTCCGGATGTGATCGACGATCCGATAACCGTCGGACCATTGCCCGGCCAGCGGCTTGCCGTTGGCATCGCGCTGGATGCGCCGCATCTTGATGACGATCGACCGGCTCAATCGCAGTTTCGCCAGCAGCGCATTGCGGTGGCGCGGTTCGCCTTTCAGAATTTTGTCGAACCGGAAGAACGCCGTGTGCGGAACCTCCTTGTCCTTGGACCAGGTAATTTTTGATATCTGGCCCTCGCAGACAAGATCGGCCTTCTCGAACAGCTCATCCTGCGACATCGCGGGCGGCAGGGAAGGTGGGATATTGTCGACTATGACGTCACCAGATTGCACCGCGGCGGCCGGACGGGGATTCGGCGCGCACTCCTACCGGATTATCGTTTTTTCTAAAATAGCCTTCCACCGCTAACGCGGTAGGCGATCAAGCCTATCAGTATCATGAATCCGAGAATGCGCAGTATCCAGCGCACCATTGTCTTTTGCAGGGCGGCGGGCTGGCTTTCCCAGCGCATGCGTTCCGCTTCGCGCTGCTTGGCCATGCGTTCGCGCGCATGTCTCAGAAGGGGCGACGAGCTTATGGGACGGGGGTGTTGTTCTGGCATCCTAATTTCTTGACAAGCTCTTCAAGCGACGCGCCGATCTTCGAAGATTCACCCTTCTCATAGGCGTCGGCCACCCGGCCGATCAGGTTCGCGCAGGCCTGCTGCATCGGGGTGCCGCTCGCGGTTTGCGCCGCGCCCTGAATGCCCTGCACCTGGGCGCCGCCTTCCGGTTCCTTGCCGACAACGACTGTCGGCGTCACCGCCAGCGCATGAACCTGCATTTCCAACTGGGTCAGCCGCTCTTCCTGGCGGTTGTTGCTGGTTGTCAGCGTGTTATTCCAAACATAGACGGCGACCGCCAAGACCGCCAACGTGACCAGTTGGGCGGTCGGGACGATCCGGCTGCTGAAGCGATCCACCACCTGCTCAGTTTCCTCCTGGGGTACGACCCCGCTCATCCAGGTCTCACGATCGGACGCATTCAGAATAGTATGCTCCGCCAGTGTTTTATAGGTCCGGTTTTTCCGCATAACCATCGATTCACGGATCATGTAACCGACAATAGCGAGTATCGGGATCGCGATAACAACCGCGAAGGTCAACGGCAGCAGCCAGGTTTTATCATCCATGATAGTATTCGATCTGCGTCATGGACCTGCGTCAAACCAAAAAACGAGCAGCCGAGGTTGGGGGGCCGGCTCTTATAACTGGTCATGCCAATCTTCCCCGGCCGGAGTAGATCATAAGATCGGAAGAATGAGGAGGGAATCGTGAGCGCCGTCAACCGACCGCTGACCTTTGTCCTGGTACATGGCGCCTTCCATGGCGGCTGGTGTTGGCGCGACGTCGCCGACCGGCTGCGCGCCGCCGGCGCCGCCGTCTTTACCCCGACGATGACCGGTCTCGGCGAGCGGGCGCACTTGCTGACGCGCGCGGTGGGTATCGAAACCTTTTTCGATGACGTGACAGGTTTGATCGTTGCGGAGGAGCTGAACGACGTCGTTCTCGTCGGCCATAGCTTCGGCGGGGTCGTGATCAGCGGTGTTGCCGACCGGATGCCGGAGCGATTGAGGCATCTGGTCTATCTCGACGCGGTCGTGCCGCAGAACGGCCGTTCCGCGATCAGCCAGCTGCCGGCGGAGACCGCGGCGATGCGAATCCGCACGGCCGAAGCAAGCTCCAACGGGCTCAGCATTCCGGTGCCGAAGGGCGATATATTCGATCTGCCGCCAGGTCCCGGCCGGGATTGGGTGGCGCGCCGGATCACACCGCATCCGCTTGCCGCCTATACCGATATCGTCCGGCTGACCGCGCCGGTCGGCAATGGGGTGTCGCGCAGTTATATAAGGTGCGTCGATCCTGTTTATCCGGCGGTGGTTCCGACCTATGACGCCATCGTCCAGCAGCCGGACTGGACCGTTGTCGATCTGCCTACCGGCCACGATGCGATGGTCAGCGCGCCCGGACCGCTGACCGATCTGCTGCTGAAACTCGCGGGCTGAAGGATTGGGTGATGTCCGTTTCTCAATTTCTGGGCACTTGGCGTCTCGTGTCCTGGCAGATTCCGGGTGAGGGCGGCACGCCGTACTACCCGCTGGGCAAAAAAGCCAAAGGCCTGATCGTCTACGCGCCCGACGGTTATATGTTCGCCGCCCTGATGGCGCCCGTGCGCCCGCGCTTCGCCGGTGAGGATCCCCTGGGCGGGACCGCCTATGAAACCATGAATGCGATGCGCGGCTTCCACACCTATAGCGGCCGATATAGGCTTGAGGAGGGGCAGGTGGTCCACACGGTGGAAATGGCGCTGTTCCCGAACATGATCGGGTCCGAGCAGATCCGCTATTACCGGTTCGAGGGCGACAGGCTGATCCTGACGACCCCGCCCCAGACCCGGGGCGGCGTGACCGGCGTCGCCGAGCTTGTCTGGCGAAAGGTGGCCGCCGTGACGTAATGCTGCCAAAATTCAGACACAATGTCCAAGTCAAGCGAAGTTGAATATTAAAAATTTGTAATCGTTCGTTCACCGGATGATGAAACGAAACGCGCAGGGCGGTGTTGATCAAGTACGTTCCATGGTTAGGAACCGGGAAAGGAAACTCGATCATGCGTAAGAATATTATGATTCTACTTGGGGTCGCCCTCATCGCCACGCAATTGGGCGGATGCGTCGTCTATGGCCGTCCTTATCACCCGTATTATCACGGCTATTACTACCGCTAAACCGTCATAGCCGTTGGCTTCGCTATAGCGCTATGCCGCTTATCGAAATCCCCATCGCCCACCGGCGGTGGGGATTTTCTGTCTTCGGACGACCGGTGCGGGGTGCTCGCAATGTTGCAGGCGACATGATAACCCCAGCTCTGTGGCGGCCTCCGAAATGAGGGGTGTCGTTCGGTTGAGGGGGCGATGATGCATATTGGCCGGCGATCGTGTTTTATTGTCACCTTCATCCTCGGCGCGTGCAGTCTAGCCTTGTCGGCGTCGGCGGGGACCAGCTGCTCCGCGCCGCCGACGGTCACGCCCGCGATCGCGCTTACGCCGCTGACCGTGCGCATCCTGCAGGACACGGTGGTCCTGACGCCGGCAACCGACGGAAAGCGTCATCTCGCCTACGCGGCCCAGGTGACCAATCTCCAGACTGCGCCGGTTGAGGTGAATGCGGTTGTTCCGGTCGATCCCGCCAAGAACTTCGCGCCCACTGGAACCAATCGGCAGCTCGATATCGACGGTACGGAGATCACGGGTAAGGCCAAGCTGTTCGCGCCGCCGCGCAGTGATGGAGACGCAAAGCCTGCGCGGTACTTCACGCGGATTCCGGGCGGTGGATCGGGGATCATGTTCTTCGATGTCACTTATGCAGACGGCGATCCGACCCCGGCGTCGTTGTCGCACCGGGTTACTGTGACCAATGTGGAAACCAAGGCGCAGTCTTCAGAGCTTACCGACCCCATCGCGGTCGATTGCGACGGGCCGGTGGTCCTGCAGCCGCCGCTGGTCGGTCACGGCTGGTGGGATGGCAACGGCTGTTGCCTGACAGTCAATGCGCATCGCGCCGCGACCCTGCCCGCCAACGGCAATATCAAGCCTCCCGAACAGTTTGCCATCGACTATGTGCAGATCGACAAAAAAGGCGGTTGTTGCACCGGTCCGGTGGATCGGCTCACCTCCTGGCCGTTCTTCGGCGCGCCGGTTCTGGCCGCCGCCGCCGGCAAAATCGTGGAGCTGGTGGAAGACGAGCCGGAACAGACGCCCGGCAAGCCGCTGGTCGGCGTCAATGTCGGAAACGCGGCCGGCAATCACCTCATCCAGGATATCGGGAATGGCCGCTACATTCTCTATGCGCATCTGCGCCGCGGCAGCATTCCGGCGGATATCCAGCTTGGCGTCGTCTTGAAGCCGGGTCAGCGGATTGGCGGGATCGGCAATACCGGTTCGTCCACGGCGCCGCATCTGCATTTTCAGGTGATGGACCGCCCGTCCACGCTCAACGCCGTCGGTCTGCCGTTCGTGTTCGAGAACCAGACGCTCGAGGGGCAGGTCAAGAACACGCCCGTAGACGCCGACCATCAATATGAGTCGGGTTTAAGCCTTACGGTCGATGCGTTGGGGCCGACCGTTCAACACAATAAGATGCCGGCCGAAGGCCAGGTCTTCGGATACAATTTGAATTAGTGCATCATGTGTTCCGGCAGCCACAGCACGATGGCCGGGAAGGCGACCATGATCGCGATGGCGATCAGATGCGCCAGGAAATGCGGCATGGTTCCCTGAAAGACTTCCGTCACCGGCCGCCCGGCATAGCGGGCGACGATGAAGCAGTTGAGGCCGATCGGCGGCGTAATCATGCCGACTTCCGCCGTTACGATCTTCACGACACCGAACCAGATCGGGTCGAACCCCAAAGACTTCACCAGCGGCAGCACGATGGGCACGGTCAGGACCAGTATCGCCACCTGATCCATGAACGATCCCAGCACGATATACATCGCCAGGATGATCACGATGATCACCCAGCGCGAGACGTCCAGCGCCCCAACCCAGGCCACAAGATCTTGCGTCACATGCGACAGGGTGAAGAAATAACCGAAGATCGAGGCGCCCATCAGGATCATCGCGATCATGCAACTGCCGATCGCGGCACGCTCGAAACTGTGGCGTAACTGACCGAGCGACGGCCGCGCCCGCAGCAAGGCGAGCAGGAACCCGCCCAGCGCACCCACCGCCGACGCCTCTGTCGGCGTGGCGAGGCCGGTAAAGATGCTGACCGTGACGATGGCGAACAGCAACACCATCGGTCCGACGCCGCGCAGCAGAATCAGCTTGTCGCGGAACGGCACTGCCGGTGCCATCGGCGCGCGGGACGGGTCGCGCCAGACCAGGAACAGAATGGTGCCGATGATGGTCAGCGTCACCACGAAGGCCGGGATGATGCCGCTCATCAGCAGCTTGGCGACATTCACCTCCGCCAGCAGCGCGAAGATGATCAGCGCCACGCTGGTCGGCAGCAGCATCGCCAAGGTGCCGGAAATCGCGACGATGCCCGCCGCCATCTTCGGCTCGTAACCCTGCTTGATCATCGAGGGCAAGCTGGTGGCCGACAGGGTCGCGGCCGAGGCGGTTGAGGTGCCGCAGATCGCGCCGAAGCCGGCGCCCGCCAATGTGGTGGCGATGCCCAACCCGCCGGGAATGCGTCCCAGCCAGGCCGCCGCCGTCTTGAACAGATCGTCGGCGATGCCGGACAGCAGAACCATCTCCGCCATCAGCAGGAACATCGGAATGGTGATCAGCTCATAGGAATTAAGCGCGGAGACCGGAGCGGTTTCCAGCACGCCGAACAGCACGCCGGGGCCGAAACCGGCCAACAGCCCGAACGCACCCGATATGCCCATGGCGAAACCGACCGGCACGCCGATCGCCAGCAGCGCGAACAGCGCGAGAGTGACCAATGCCACCATCATTCGAAACCAACCTCGTCGATGGCTTCGGCGGAACGGGCGAGGGGCGGCAGCGGGATCAGTTCGGGGCCGCCGGCCAGCGTCAGCGCGTGGGCGCCGGCATCGGTCAGCAGGCGCAGTGTCAGCAAAGCCGTGCCGAGCGGCGCCAGGGCGATATAGGCCCAGGTCGGCCACTCGATGGCGCCTTCGATCACATCCTGCGCGGAAAGGGCCGCCAATGCGCGGCGCAGCGTCAGGATTGCGATGGTCGCGAACAACGGCGCCGACACCAGGCAGCTTATCAGCGCAAAGACCCGCCGCGTCCGGGGCGAAACGTAATAATGCAGGATATCGACCCCGACATGCGCATGGGTCGCATAGGTGCGCGACAAGCAAAAATAGAACAGCGCGAGGGTGAAATAGAGCGACACCAGGTCATACGACCAACCGAACGGATGGTTGAAGACATAGCGCATCGCCACATCGGTCGCGACGATCGCCATGACAATGAACAGGATAATGGCGGCAACCAGGGACAGAAACGCCTCGACCTTGGCCACCAGGGCGATCAGCATCTTCATTGCGGCTTGGCGGCCTCAGCCGCCTCCTGGAAGGCGCTCAGCACCGCGCTGCCGGGTTTCCCGCGCGCATCCAGCCGTCTGGCCCATTCCGCCCGCACGCCGGCGAACGCGGCATCCAAATCGGCGCGGTCTGCATTCTGCGGGCTGGTCAGGCGAATACCCGCGGCGCGCGCCTTGGCAATCGAATCTTCCTCCGCCTTGTCGAACTTTTGGCAGGCATCGAGGCTGATTTGCCGTCCGACCCGCGCCAACGTGTCCCGGATATTTTCGGGCAGCGCGTTCCACTTGGCGAGGCCGATGGAGAAGGTGACGGTTACGGTCCCGAAGTCCTGCCCTAAGGTGCCGGATTTCAGCAGCGGCGCGAGGTGATAGGCCATGGCGCTTTGATAGGCGAGCAGGGCGCCGTCCAACGTGCCGCGCGACATCGATTCATAAAGCTCAGCCGGGCCCATGCGGATCGGCACGGCGCCGAGGCTCATCACGGTCAGATCCATCGCGCCGCCCGGCGTGCGGATTTTCAGCCCCGCCGCGTCTTTCAGCGCGCCAAGCGGCCGCGACGACGACAGCAGCAGTTGATAGGCCGGCAATAGAAAGATGATCAGCGGTTTGACGCCGTTCGGCCTGAACTCCCGTTCCTCAAGGATTCCGCCATCCTCGGTCAGGGCTCGCACCGCCGCGTTGCCCTGGCAGGTGCTCTGGAAGATGCCGGGAAGCTCGCTGACCGTCGCCAGCGGCATCCGGTCGGACTGATAGGACGGCACGATAAAGCCGATATCGTCGACACCCGATTGCGTCAGCATCAGCATGTCGCGCGACTTGCCCAACTGCTCCGCCGGGAAATGCTGGATCTCGACCTGGCCCTGAGTTTCCACCGCCACCTGCTTGATGAACGGCTCGATGATCATCCGGTCGATGATATGGCCTGACGGCATCCCGTCGGCGAGGCGCAGCGTGATCTTGTCGGCACGAGCGCAAACCGGAACGAGGGTCGCCAGCGCCACGACAATCAACCGGCCAAGTCTGCGCTCCATCAACCCCGTCCCATTATCGATATTCTTAATGCGGCGCTGTCGGTAAGAGTCGACAGCGCCGCATCATCTCAATAGCTTACGCGAAACTGGTGGGATACAGGGGAATTCGTCGATGCAATATCGTGGCATTGGAAAGTCGGGCTTGCGCGTCTCGGTCGTCGGGCTGGGCTGCAACAATTTCGGCATGCGGCTGGATCTGGAAGGCTCGCGCAAAGTGATCGACGCCGCGATCGACGCCGGCATCACGCTGTTCGACACCGCCGACATCTATGGCGGGGCAGGGGCGTCCGAAACCATGATGGGGCAATGCCTGGGCGCGCGCCGCAAGGACATCGTGCTGGCGACCAAGTTCGGCATGCAGATGGACAAGGAAGGCGTCAACAAGGGCGGATCGCGCCGCTATATCCTGAACGCGGTCGAGGACAGCCTGAAGCGGCTGCAGACCGATTGGATCGACCTTTACCAACTGCACGCGCCCGATCCGATGACCCCGATGGAGGAGACATTGCGCGCGCTCGACGACCTCGTGAGCTCGGGCAAGGTGCGCTATATCGGCTGCTCCAACGTGCCGGCCTGGGGCGTCGCCGACGCCGCCTGGATCTCCAAGACGCGCGGTTTCAGCCCTTTCATCTCCGCCCAGGACGAATGGAGTTTGATCGTC
This sequence comes from Alphaproteobacteria bacterium, assembly GCA_965276835.1. GTDB lineage: Bacteria > Pseudomonadota > Alphaproteobacteria > BOG-932 > Roseiterribacteraceae > BOG-932. The sequence continues at coordinate 1,716,853 of OZ255631.1, read as the reverse complement.
CGCAAGCTGGAGGCGGAATTGCTGCCCGCGACCGAGCATTTCGGCCTGGGTATCCTGCCGTATTTCCCGCTCGCCAGCGGCATGCTGACCGGCAAGTTCAAGAAGGGCGAGGAGATGTCGAAGGACACCCGCCTCGGCTCAGCCAAGGGCGCGGGCTATTTCGACCATTTCATGACCGACGAGAAGTTCGACGTTGTCGGCAAACTCTCCGCATTCGCGGAATCGCGCGGCCGCAGCTTGCTGGAACTGGCCTTCTCCTGGCTGCTCGCCCATCCGGTGGTGCCCAGCGTCATCGCCGGCGCCACGAAGGTGGAGCAGGTCGCGGCCAATGTGAAAGCCGCCGACTGGGTGCTGACCGCCGAAGACCTGGCCGAGATCGACAAGATCGCCCCGCGGTAAAGAATTCGTAGGGTGGGTTAGCGAAGCGTAACCCACCAACTCCGGCGCAAAAGGATGGCGGGCTATGCTTCGCTAACCCACCCTACGGTTTGACAAAAATCGCTGGACGGAGCGGCGCCGAACCGCCACATTCGTTCACTAAATAAATCAATTGGGGAAGTCGGAACCATGGACGATAAGGGATTGTCGCGCCGCGACGTAATGGTGGCGGGCGCGGGCGTTGTCGCTGTCGGCAGCCTGGGCCTCGCCGCGACTGCAGCCGCCAAAGGAGAACCTGCGATGAAGAACGTCACGCCCTTCAAGATCGACGTGCCGCAGGCGCGGCTCGACTATATCCGCAGCCGCCTGAAGGACGCCGAATGGCCGGACGTGCCGGAGGCGGAGAGCCCCTGGCGCTACGGCACCAGCAATGCGGCGCTGAGAGACCTCGTCGACTACGCCGTCACCAAATATGACTGGCGCGCCCGTGAAGCTGCGATGAACAAGCATCAGCACTTCCACGCCAAGGTCGATGGCTACGACATCCATTTCATGTATGAGAAGGGGTCGGGCTCCAACCCGCCGCCGCTGCTGATGACCCACGGCTGGCCGGGCTCGTTCGTCGAATTCCTGAAGGCGATCGACATGATTGCCCATCCGGAGAAATTCGGCGGCAATGCCGAGGATGCCTTCACCGTCATCTGCCCGTCGATCCCCGGTTTCGGTTTCTCGTCCAAGCCCAAGAAACCGATCAGTTCCCGCGACGTCGCGGTACTGTGGGACAAGATGATGACCGAGAATCTCGGCCACGAATCCTATGTCACCCAGGGCGGCGATTACGGCAGCACGATTTCCGTTTGGCTGGGCGCCGAGGGCAAGGGCTGCAAGGCCGTGCATCTCAACTTCCTGCTTGGCGTCGGCGGGCCGGTGGTGACCGACGAAGACAAGGCGGCGATGGCGCGTTGGGGAGAGGTCTATATGAAGGAAGGTGGCTATATCCACATCCAGTCGACCAAGCCTCTGACCCTGTCCTATGCCATGACCGACAGCCCGCTCGGCGTGACGGCCTGGATCTTCGAGAAGATGAAGACCTGGTCCGACACCAGGAACGAAGATCCGTGGACCGTCTATACGCGCGACGAGGTGCTGGACAACATCATGGTTTATCTGGTGACCAACACCTTCGGCACCGCGTCATGGATGTATACAGGCGGCGCCACGCCCACCCCGCCGGTGCCGCCCGGCAAGATCACCAAGCCGACCGCCATCGCCCACTTCCCGGGCGAGCTGGTGTTCTGGCCGAAAAGCTATGCCGAACGGCAGTTCAACCTGGTGCACTGGACCGACATGCCGCATGGCGGCCATTTCGCGGCGATGGAGCAGCCGAAGCTGTTCAGCGATAACGTGCTGGCATTCGGGAAGATTTTGCGGAAGGCTTGAGGGGTGCGCTGTATGCGCTTCGCTCTTTAAAATCGCGTCATGGCCGGGCTTGACCCGGCCATTCACGTGTTTCGAGTAGCGCAGTGTATGACGTGGATACCCGAGTCAAGCCCGGGCATGACGCATTAGTTGGCTATTCGGTTGCCCGAGCAGTATTGCCTCACCCGCTGGAGCTGACCTTCGGCCGGTGGGCGAATTCGGTCTGGCCGGCGATTTCATAGAGGATCTGCTCGGCGACGTTGGTCAGCCGGTCGCCGACCCGTTCGAACGACTTGGCGACCGACAGCAACTGCGCGCCGGTGCGCACGAAGGTCGGATCGCTTTCCATCATCGACAGGATGTCGCTGGACGCGGCCATATAGGCGGCGTCCACATCCTCGTCATGCTCGCGGATATCGTCGGCATTGATCACGCTGCGGGTCTCATAGGCGTCGACCAGCATATTGAAGCGTTCCATCACCAGGCTGGCCAGTGCGCCGATCCGCCTGACCGCCAACAGGGGCTTGTCGCCCAGCGTCACGACACGACGGGCAATACTTTCCGCGGTGTCGCCAATTCTTTCCAGATCCGAAGCAACGCGCATGGAAGCCAAGATTTGGCGAAGATCTTGCGAAATAGGCTGGTACCGCATGATAAGATCAGATGCAGTCTTGTGGATCATCAGCTCAAGATGATCGATAACATCGTCGTTGTGAACGACCGACTCTGCCTTTTCGATGTTTCTTTCGCTCAATGCTTCGCAGGCATTGCTCATTGCATCGCGTGTCGCGCGCAACAACTCGACAACTTGATTGTTCAATATACGAAGATCGTTGTCATACTTCGCAATACGGAAACCAGAAGTGGTCATGGCAGAACTTTCGAAACAAGGCGAACAATTCCGAATATTACATCGGATGATCGAATCCTGCAATATCGCTGGAAGTCTGTGTTGATTTTATGGCGGACGAATCAGTGTCCGGTGAAAACCGGCCTGCGTTTCTCCAGAAAAGCGCGGATTCCCTCGCGTCTATCCTCGGTCGGGACCAAGTGATTATAGGCCTCGATTTCGATTCCGAGCCCTCTATGCAAGTCAACCTGCAGCCCGGCCTGAATCGATTTCTTAGCCTGCCGCACAGACAAGGGCGCGTTTCGTGCAATCGCCCGCGCCGTGTCCGTTACGGCCGGCATCAGTTCACCCGGTTCGCATACCCTGTTCAAGACGCCCCAATCCAGCGCTTCGACCGCGCCGAATGGGCGGCCGGTGAGGATCAATTCCTTGGCTCGCCGGCCGCCGGCCGCGCGCGGCAGGGTCTGGGTGCCGCCGCCGCCCGGCATGATGCCGATCGTGACCTCGGTCAGCGCGAAGCGCGCGGTCGAGACGCCATAGGCGAAATCCGCCGCCAGGATGAATTCGAGGCCGCCGCCGAAGGCATGGCCGTTGGCCGCGGCGATGACGGGCAGGGGACTGTCGATGATCGCCAGGAAGGCGCGCTCGAATATCTCGTGCTGATGGCGCCACGCCTCGTCGGTCATGCCGTCGCGTTCCTTGAAATCGCCTCCGGCGCAAAAGGCGCGATCGCCGGCGCCGGTCAAGATCACGACGCGAATATCGGTCGCGCCGGCCAGCCGGTCCCACAGGTCGATCAGGTCCAGGCCCATCTGCGAATTCAAAGCGTTGAGCGCCTGCGGCCGGTTCAACGTCACCGTCAGGATGTGATCGTCCTGCGCCGTCGCCACCGTTGCATAATCAGGAATGTCCAACGCCGTTTCCTCTCTTCAGACGCTGTGTATGGGCGTAGCGGTCGCCCGGATGAATGCTGAGCGTGATCTCAAAAGGGGCGGGATCGCCGGCAAAATAGCGGCGGCGGGTCAGCAGGGCAGGAACCGCCGCGTCGATCCCTAGCGCCGCCGCAATCTCGCCCGGCAACGCCAGTGCGGACACGCGCTGTTCGACTTCGGAGATCTCGGTGCCGAATGCCGCGACGATCAGCTTGTAGATCGAGCCGGTTTCCTTGGCCGCCCGCTCGCGGATCGACGCATAGGGCTCGGCAACGAAAATCTCGGTCCAGCAGATGGCGGTCTCGTCGGCCAGGGCGCGGCGCAGGCCGGCGAAGCGCAGCCAGCGTTCGCCCGCGTCGCAACCCAGTGTCTCGGCCAGCGCGCCGCGCAACGTAACAAAGCCTTCGTGCTTACAATCGAACCGGGTCTCGGCGGCGTAGTCCGACAGATTGTCCAGTGAATCCAGCGTCTGCGCGTAAAGCGTGGCCCGGCTTTTCGCCAGAACGGTTGTGCCTGAACCGGCCTGGCGCGACAACAGGCCCTGGTCCTGCAGCATGCGCAACGCCTCACGGATCGTATGGCGGCTGACGGCGAAGCGGTCGCACAACTCGAATTCCGTCGGAAACCGTCCGCCCACGGCGTGCTTGCCGGTCGCAATCTCGTCCGCCAGTATTTGGTGAAGCTCTTTATAGCGGGTCATGGCGAGTCGCAGCGTAATTGACCGGACAATCGAAAACAAGCGCGAAACGCTTGACGTTACGCCGACGGCTTCGCCATATTGTTCGTACATTAAACGAATGACGACAGGGCGGAAATGACTCAGCCGGAAACGACTCAAAGCTTCATGGATCGGTTGTGCGACCTGATCCTCACGCCGCGCGAACTGACCGCGTGGGAAAAGAGTGAGGTTCTGACCGCGTTCGAGGACACGATGGCGGTTGCCTATGCCGGCTGGCACGACCCGGTTGTGCAGGCGACGCTCAAGGTCTATCGCGGCACTGTCGCGCCGTTGCTGGACGGCACGTTCGCATCCTCGGTCGAACATGCCGCCCTGATCCACGCCACCGCCGGCCACGCGCTGGATTATGACGATGTGCAGCTGGAGACGGTGAGTCACCCCAGCGTGCCCGTCGTGCCCGCCTTGCTGGCGGTATCCAACGCGCGCCCCGGCCTGTCGGATCGCATGGCGCAGGCCTTCGCCGTCGGCATCGCGACCAATATCGCGCTCGGCCGGGTGCTCGGCTTCGCCCATTACGATGCCGGCTGGCACGCGACCAGCACGCTGGGCCCGCTGGCGACCGCCGCGGCCGTCGCGCATCTTTTGTCGCTCGACCGCACCAAGACCCGTCATGCCCTGGCGATCGCCGCGGCGCAGGCCGGCGGGATGCAGCGCAATTTCGGCTCGATGACCAAACCGCTGCAGGCCGGGCTGGCATCGTGCGCGGGTGTCCGCTCCGCTTTCCTTGCCGAGGCCGGGCTGACCGGCGATCTGGATATCTTCGGCCCGCGCGGTTATCTGGCGCTCTATGCCGGCAAGGAGCCGGGCGACGATCCGATGACGGTGCCGATCGAGATCGACCTGAAGACGCTGTCGCGCAAGCTTTACCCGTGCTGCTACATGAACCATCGCCTGATTTCGGCGGGGTTCGCCGCGCGCGATCAGTTGCCCGGCGGCGCAATCCCGGCCGACGCGAAAATCAAGGTCGTGGCGCCGTTCGGCTCGACGGTGCCGCTGCGCGTCGACGACCCGAAGGACGGGCTGGAGGCGAAATTCTGCGGCCCGTACAACATCGCCGCTGCTTTGTCCCAGGGCGCGGTTACGCTGCGCGATTTTGAGGATAACGCCGTCTCGCGTTCGAACATCCGGGAACTGATGGACCGGATCGATTTGTCGGAGGATGCGCGCGAACAGGAAGTCCTGGTCGGGCTCGATCACGGCACGGTGAAACTCACAATCGAGTCCGGCGGCAAACAGATCGCCTTCGCCGAGATCGACCCCTATCCCGGTTCGCCGCGCCGCCCGGCGACGGAAGACGAGATGAACACCAAGATCGACGATTGCCTGGGCATCTATCGCCGCCGTTCCAACCATGGGCCGACGATGCCGGAATTCCGGGCCGACCTGCGCGACGCGATCGGCGCCGCCGGTGGCTGACGCCGTTCTGCCGCTTGCCGGTATCCGCGTCGTCGAGCTGGGCAGCAGCGTCGCCGCCCCATATGCCGGTCTGATCCTGGCGGAGTTGGGCGCGGAGGTCGTTAAGGTCGAGAAGCCGGAGAAGGGCGACGATTGCCGCCATTGGGGCCCGCCCTTCCATGAGGGCGTCGGCACGCTGTTCAAATCGCTGAACCGCAACAAGCAGTCCGTGACCGTCGATCTTGCCGACGCTGAGGCACGGGGTCGCCTTCGACGGCATATCGTCGAGGAGGCGGACGTATTGATCCAGAATATGCGCGCAGGCCAGGCCGAGAAACTCGGATTCGGCGCGGACAGCCTGATGGCCGACAATCCGCGCCTGGTCCACGCCTCCATCGCTGCTTTCGGTGAAACCGGTCCGTTGTCGCAGCGCCCGGGTTACGATCCGTTGATGCAGGCCTTTGGCGGGCTGATGGGCGTGACGGGTGAGGAGGGCCGGCCACCGGTCAGGATCGGCACCTCGCCCATCGATATGGGCGCCGGCATGTGGGTGGTGATCGGCGTTCTGTCCGCGCTGTTCAGGCGTGCGCAAACAGGCAAGGGCGGGGTGGTCGGGACGTCACTCTACGAGACCGCGCTCGGCTGGATGTTCTACCACATTACCGCTTTCACGGCGACCGGCGACGAACCGAAGCCGCAGGGCACCGGTTCGCCCTTCATCGTGCCGTACGGGGCGTTCCGTACTGCCGACGGCATGCTGATCGTCACCGCGGGCAACAATAATCTTTTCGCCAGGCTGGCTGTTGCGCTGGGTCATCCGGACTGGATCGACGATCCGCGTTTCCACACCAATGCCGATCGCGTCGGCAATCGCGCGGCGATGGAGGATGCGATAAACGGGGCGATGGAAACGCACGGCAGCGCCCATTGGATCGCGACCATTGAGGCGGCCGGTGTGCCGTGCGCGCCGATTCAGACAGTTCGACAGGTGGTTGCCCACCCGCAGACCCTGGCGCTGGATATTCTGCGCCAGGGTGCGGATGGCCTTGGCTATATCGGCCTGCCGCTCAGCTTCGACGGTCTGCGTCCTGGCCGGAACGAAGAGACGCCGGTTTTGGGGCAAGATACCGAAACGGTCCTCAACCGCGCGTGATCAGGCGGCTTTTTCTGCAGCCCGTGCCGCCTGAACGGCCGGTCGCGCGGCGACGCGGTCGTAATAAGCCTTGATCGCTGCCCAGTCGCCGAGATCGATTCCGCCGACCTTGCTCCATCCCAAGATGGTAAAGAGATAACCGTCAGCGACGCTGAACGCATCGCCCAGCAAGTAGGGCCTGTTCCCTAGCGCTTCCGCGACGTGGTCGAGCTTCGCGCGGATCGCTGCAATTGACGACGTTTTGGTTGCTTCCGGCGTATCCGTCTTGAACAGGGGAGAGAACGCCTTATGCAATTCGGATGAGATGAAATTCAGCCATTCCTGCAGGCGATAACGCTCCAGCGTGCCGGCCGGCGGCGCCAGTTTGGTTTCCGGCTTCTGGTCGGCGATGTACTGCACGATCGCCGGTCCCTCGGTCAGAATCTCGCCGTTATCCAGTTGTAGCGCGGGGACCGAGCCTTTCGGGTTGATGGCGCGGTAATCCTTGCCCGACTTCGTGGTCTTCGCCTGGAGATCGACTTTTTCGATGTCGAAGGGCAGGCCGGATTCCACCAGCGCTATATGCGGAGACAGCGAGCAGGCACCGGGCGCGAAGTAAAGTTTCATCGAAATATATCCTCAAGCAAAGTGAATGGAATTCGCCCCGATCTGTATCGGGAATCGTAAGATATAGACTGTATCTATAGGGGATAAGCCCTTGAGCCGAAAAGGTTCCCTTAAAAAACTAACTCCTGAGAAGTTAGTCTACTCGCGTTACAACATACGCACCAATCCTTCGCGCTCCGATATAAGTTACCTAATTACACTTTAAAAAAGCTATTCAGAATGGGAACGTAATTCTACTCTTTGGGTGAATGATTATCTGGATGTTGCCTGAGTCAAATTGGGGGCAAAAGGATGATTACCTAAATATTTGTTGAATTTTCTTGACAGATCGTCGTATTGGACTTCGGGATTAGATGCTAAACAAAGAGGGATAAGAGTTGGTTGATTCAGAGGGAGCCGGAAAGCTTATCGTGCTGACCGCCAACATTGTCGCGGCCTATCTGTCGAAGAACAGCGCGCCGCCATCCGAAGTACAGAGCGTCATTGCCTTGGTGCATCAGTCTCTGGGACGTTTGGGGCAAGGCGCGGTTGCTGCGCCCGTGGCTCAGCCACCCGCCGTGCCGATCAAGAAGTCGATCCATCCGGATTATTTGGTCTGTCTGGAAGACGGCAAGAAATTGAAGATGCTGCGCCGCCACCTGCGCGTCAGCTTCGGTCTGACGCCGGAACAGTATCGCGCCAAGTGGGGACTGCCGGTCGATTATCCGATGACGGCACCGAACTATACGGCTGGACGCTCAGCCTTTGCGAAGAAGGTCGGGTTCGGCACCAAGAAGGCGCGTGCCGCGGCCCGGGCGCGCGCGGGCAAGAAATAAGGCCCGCGAACTAGGCTTTCATTCCAAGCCGCGCGCGGAACCCGCCCGCGCGGTCAAGCCGGGCAAGCAGCATGGAACCGCTGACGCCGGCCGCCATGCACAGCACCGGCATGATCGGCAGCCGGTAACGATAGATCACATAGAAGACCATATGCTCCGCGGTATAGAACCCGACCAGCAGCCATAAGAAGACGAATGCGCGCCGATATTCGCGCAGTCCCTTGGGCGTCGCGGCTAGGAACAGCACGCCGATCGCCAGATATTCGGCGAGCCAGCCGGCGCGCACCAGCCGCGTGACCAACCCCTCCTGGTATTTGCCGGCATGCGTCGGCGGGTTCCAGAAGAGGATGCCCTTCTCCAGCGCGAGCGTCAGCGTTCGGCCTGGATGGGTTTCGATATAGTGAACGGCCAGCTTGCCCAAATACCCGTCCATGCCGGCCTCGCCCAGCGTGGCGTGAAGTTGCTGCCACTCATCGGCAAGCGGCGATTCCTGGGCGTGCTGATAGAACGGCGTCGAGAGTTCGTTGTTGCCCAGGTAGAGGTTCACACCGCCGCCATTGTTCAGCACATAGGCGCCGAAAACCTGATGATTGCGGATTGTCAGCGGCGCAATCACGATGATCGTCGCCGCCGCCGCAATTGCAAGGTAGCGCGCGGCTTCGCGTAAGCCGCCGCTGATGAAATACACCTGCACCGCCAGCGCCGGCAGCAAGATCACGGCGGCATTGCCGACCATGGCGACGGTGCCGGTGGCGATGCCGAACAGGATCGGGTTGGCATAACGCCAGATTCCGGTGCCTTTGGTCGTCACCAGTGCGATCTGCGCCAGCATCAGGAACATCATCAGATTTTCCTTGGCGACATAGGTCGTATAGATGATGGCTTCGAGATAGGTGGCGAACAGGATTGCCGAAATGGCGGCAATCCTGCGCCGGCCGAACAATTGCCGCGCGGAAATATAAACCAACGCCGTCGAACCTATTCCCAACAGCACATTCAAGGTTTTGACCACAGCGATATTCGCGCCGAGAAATTTCAGCGGCCCCGCCAGGAACATTGGGTAGCCAAGGTTGAAAAATGCGGTCTGGGCGCCTGTGCCGTCGGTCAGGCCGCGCCCGGCCGCGATGTTCTGAGCGATCGTCCAATAGGCTTGGTAGTCGCTTTCGATAACCGACGGGATCGCGATGGCGCAGGCGATCCTGAGCACAGCCGCGATGGCCAGAATGCCGGCAAGCAGCAGAATTTCTTTTCGGGTCCAGGGCGCCGGCTGACGTGACATCCAGGACAAGCTTTCAGCAGGAAACGCGATCAGGGCGGCGAAGCGGCCGGTTTCGTCTGTCTATTCGGCAGGGGACGGATCAGGCGCGGCGGATATTGCCGGGGATGGTGTTGCCGCGGGCAGCGCGCGGTGGAGCCACGAAGCGGCGCGGTGCGGCAGGCGCCTGTTCCCCGGGGGCTGCCGGTGCAACGCTTGCGGCCGCAGCAGCAGCCTGACCCATCCCTTTGCGTCCCAGCCCCTGGGCGATCATCACCTGCCGGGTGATCTTCAGTTCGTTCTCGAACTTCCGGTCGTTGATGAATGTCCTGTAGGCGACGAAGACGATCGACAGCGTCGAGAAATAGAGAATCCCTGTCCAGATTAGATTTGCCATCGACTAACTCCGATCCTCGCCCAAGCGATCTCTATACCTGCCGATATTTAGGTCCGCCGGCCGGCGGTCGCAACAACGGGACGTGCCGGGCCGCCCTGAATTGGCGTCAAGACAGGCCGTCCTATCGCCGGCGCGGATTTTGCCGCCGGCACTTTAGCATAGGGCGTGAGCAGATTGTTCGGTTCCAGCGCGAGCCTGCGTTCGACCACGCCGCGCGCCGCGAGGCTGAGCGCGACCAGTTCGTAAGACATCGACTGTGTCGCATCCGAAATGAACTGGGATCCGGCAACGAAGGTCCACATCGCCAGTTGCAACATCGTGCCAAGATTCACCGCCCATTCCAGCTCGGGTACGCGTCGTGCGCGTTTCGACATCGCGCCGCTGCTGACGATCATGCCCATATACATGAAGATCATCAGGAACAGGCCGGGAAATCCGTGGTCGCCCAGCGTTTCGAAGAAGATGTTGTGGGCTTCCAGATATTGCGGATTATCGATCGTACCGGTCTGGTGCAGCAGGAAGCTGTGATAGCCGCCGCCCGTCACCGGATGGCTCAGTGCGAAATTCCAACCCCAAATCCAGGAGTCGATACGCCCGGCCGACGATGATTCGGTGGAATCGCCGATCGTGTTCATGCGTTCGAAGTAACCGGCGGGCGCAACCGCGATGACCGTACCGATCAATATCGGAATCATCAGCAGGAACATCATCTTGCGTTTGGCTTTGATGAAATAGAACACGCCGAGGATGCCCAGCGAGACGAAGCCGGTGCGCGCCTGCGTGCCGACGGTCGCCAGAACGCAGGCGATCGTCAGGAAGTCCAGACCGCGTTTGGTCCATTTGGGGTTCGGGAAAATCGTCTGGTGGTCACGCAGAAACCGGATCAGCGGGATGATCGTGGTGATGGCGATGGCGAATGACACGCGCTCGCCCAGGATGTTGCCGTCGGCGCCGATAACCGTGTTGCCGCCGCCGCCGGACAGCACGGTCTTGATCATGCCGATGACGACGAAATTGCCGATCGACAGGCAGACGACCCAGATAAACGCCTCGACCCGCTGGCGGGTGCGGCACATCATGCTGAGCGTGATGGTAAAGGCCAGCATCTTCCACGAACGGTTCCAGAATTCCACGCCGCCGGGGCCGACGATCGAGGTCAACTGGGTGATCTGGAGCCACAATGCATAGGTTATGAAAATACCGAGCAGCCAAGCCGGTTTTGGCATTTCCTTGCGGTCGCGGGCGGCCCACAGCCCGATGGCAAGGCCGCCCATAATGAGAGATAAATTACTGAATTCGTAGGCGTTATAGACCGCGCCCGGCGGCATGTACTGCAGCCACTCATAGGCCAGTGCCCCGGCGAACGGGAACATCACCGCGATCGGGAGAAGGATCAGATAGCTGATGAGAAACAGTGCTTCAGTGATCATCGAAATCGAACCCGATGGGCGCGCTACCCTCTCCGCAGCCGCCGGAGATTGGCGACAATACTATAAATCTTTAACGAATTCCATGCGCTGACGGATCGACGTCGCTTGGTCGCGGTCCAACCGGCTATCCGCCGCCGCACGAGTACGCTAAAGCATTTTACGCAAAATCGAACCGCATAAACGAAGGCGAGTAAATTGACGCCGACCGCGATGGAGCAGCGCCGATGACTGAGGAAAATTCGCCTTTCGTCGATAGACGAAAATACGTCATCCCGGGGCGTCGTCCTCGTATTATTCGTTCGCGGGCACCCTTGCGTCTTGGGCTTGCTGGCGGTGGTACCGATGTATCGCCTTATTGCGATCAATTCGGCGGTGCAGTGCTGAATGCGACGATCGATATGTACGCCTATACGATTATCGAACCGACGACAGACGGCCGCGTCACATTTCGCGCATCGGATGTCAATCAGGAAGTCGATCTCGCGGCAGGCGAGGATTTCGAGATCGCCAATCCTCTTATTCTGCACAAGGCCGTCTATTGCCGTATCGTCGAACAGTTCAACGACGGCCGGCCGTTGTCGTGCCGGGTAACCACGTTCTGCGATGCCCCACCGGGATCAGGCCTCGGAACATCGTCAACCGTTGTCGTTTCCCTCGTCCAGGCATTCACCGAATGGCTTAATCTCCCCTTGGGCGAGTACGAGGTTGCGCATCTGGCATTCGAAATTGAACGCGAGGACGCCAACCTGATGGGCGGCCGGCAGGATCAGTATGCGGCCGCGTTCGGCGGGGTGAACTTCATGGAATTCTACGAAGACAACCGCGTGATCGTGAATCCGCTGCGCGTCAAAGACTGGATCATGACTGAGTTGGAGACGTCGCTGGTTTTGTTCAACAGCGGCGTATCGCGGTCATCGGCGGCGATCATTGCGGAGCAGACGGAAAATATCACCTCGCACGAAACCAGCCCCCTTGATGCGATGCACGAGCTTAAGGCTGACGCCTACAAGATGAAGGAGGCGTTGTTGAAAGGCGACTTCCAGACATACGGCGAATTCATGTCCAAATCCTGGACCGCCAAAAAGAAGCTGGCCGCCAGCATCAGCACTAAACACATCGAAGAAATCTACCACGCCGCGATGGGCGCAGGGGCGACCTCGGGTAAGGTTTCGGGTGCGGGCGGCGGCGGGTTCGTCACGTTCCTGGTGGATCCCAGCCGTCGCGTCGACGTTATCCGTGCATTGGAAAAGCAAAGCGGGCGCGTCATGACCTGTCATCTGACACGGCAAGGGAGCGAAGGGTGGAAGATATACTGATCCGGCCGCCGTCCGCCCTGACGCCATTTCGAGGCCGATAATGCGTGCCATTCTCCTTGCCGGTGGCATGGGCACCCGGTTGCGCTCGGTCGTGCAGGATGTGCCCAAGCCGATGGCGCCCGTTGCCGGCCGGCCGTTCCTGTCGCACCTGCTGGATTATCTCGAGGGGCAGGGGATCGACGAAGTCGTCCTGTCGGTCGGTTATCTGCGCCAGGTCATTGTCGATACCATCGGCAACCGTCACGGCGGGATCTCGATCCGTTATGCGATCGAGGACGAGCCGCTGGGCACCGGCGGCGGGTTGCGCAAGGCGCTGCAGCGGGTGTCGTCTTTCCCGGTTTTTGCGCTCAATGCCGACACGCTGGTCCATGTCGATTACCGCGGAATGCTGCGCCAGCACGAGCAGGCGGGCGGCAAGCTGTCGATCGCCCTGCGCGCCGTCGACGACACCGCCCGTTACGGCAGCGCAACGGTCGAAGACGGCAGGATCGTCAGTTTCGCCGCTGCCGAGCAGCCGGGCCTGCCCGGCTTGATCAATGCCGGCGTCTATCTGTTCGGTGAGGACATCCTGAAAAAAGGACTGCCGCCTGCCTTCTCCTTCGAGCGCGACTTCCTGGAACCGAACATCGGCGAATTGAAACCGCTGGCTTTCGTCGCCGACGGTTATTTCATCGATATCGGCGTTCCGGAGGACTATGCCCGGGCGCAGACGGAACTGGCGTCGCTGTCGTAGGGCGATATTTCATTAGATACCGAAGCGCGACGATCGCGGCTGCGAAACCTGACGCCGCCCCGACGCCCAGCGCCCAGCGCGGGCCGAAACGGTCGGCGACCCAGCCCACGATCGGTGCGCCGATGGGGGTGGCCCCCAGTGCGATCGCAAGGCGGATCGCCATGACCCGGCCGCGCATGGTGCGTTCGGTCGTGAGTTGCACCAGGCTGTTCGTGACGTTGGTGAAGGTCAGCGCCGCCACCCCGATCACCATCAGCGCGACGCCGAACAGCCAATAATTCGGCATCACCGCACCTGCCGCGCAGCCCAGCCCGAAAACCCCGGCGCTGGTGAGCAGCAGGCTCATATCCGGCTTCTCGCGCCCGGTGGCGAGCAGTGCGCCGGCGATCGTGCCGATGGCCATCATCGACGACAGAAGGCCGTACCGGCTTGCGCCGGCATGGAAGACGGTGACCGACATGGTCGAAATGAAGATCGGGAAATTGAGGCCGAACGTGCCGATCGAAAACAGCATCAGCATCATTGCCATCAGGTCCGGCCGTTTGCGCACATAGCCGAAACCTTCCGCCAGGCTTCCTTTGGTGCGGGCGGCCCGCGGTTGGTGATGAAGCTGTTCGACACGCAGCGCGAACAACGACCCCAGCACGGCCACGAACGTCGCGGCATTGGCGAGGAACGACCATCCGGTGCCGACCGCGGCGATCACCGCGCCCGCCACGGCGGGACCGATCATACGCGCCGCGTTGAACGAGGTGGAATTCAGCGCCACCGCGTTCAGCAGGTCGGTGTCGCCGACCAAGTCAGATACGAAGACCTGCCGCGCCGGCGTGTCGAACGCGGAGGCACAGCCCAGCAGGAAGGCGAACACATAGACATGCCAAAGCTGGACCAGACCGGTGACGGTCAGGATGCCCAAGGCCAGAGCCAAGCTGCCCATGACCAGTTGTGTCACGATCAGCAGTTTGCGCCGGTCGTAGTGGTCGGCGGCGAAGCCCGTCCACGGCAGCATCAGCAGATGCGGCCCGAACTGCAGCGCCATCACGATGCCGACGGCGGTCGCGTTGTTGTGGGTCAGCTGTGTCAGAACCAGCCAGTCCTGCGCCGTGCGCTGCATCCAGGTGCCGATATTGGAGATCAGCGCGCCGATGGACCAGACACGATAATTATAGTTGCGCAGCGCGCGGAAGGTGCCCTTGAACACGCCCCTCACGTGGCGGCGAGCAGGGCAAGGATCTCAGCTGTGGTTCCGGTTTCGCCCAGTTTTGGGAAGATGCGCGTGACGCTGTTGGCGTGCACATCGCGGTCGCGGTCGGTCATCGCATCCACGGCAAGCGTGACGTTGTACCCGTGCTCGTAAGCCTGTCGCGCGGTCGATTCGACACCGGCGCTGGTCGAGATGCCGACAACCACTACCTGCGTGACGCCGGCGTTCTTCAGGTAGGCGTCAAGATCGGTGTGCGTGAATGCGCCCCAGGTGCGCTTGGTGACGCGATGATCCCGCGGTTGCGGCTTCAGGTCTGGGATCAGATCGGTCCAGCCTGCGGAAAATGCTTGGGGCCTGCGCGCCTGTTCCGTTCGTCCCGGTGCGGCCTTGTCGACATTGACGAGGACGACAGGCAAGCCGCGTTCTCGGAATGCGTCGACCAGCGCGACTGCGTTTTTCACCACCGACTCAGTGGGATGCACCATGGGGGCGGCGACGATGCCGTTTTGCAGGTCGACGGCGATCAGGGCGGTCTTCGGGTCAAGTGTCGTTACAGGCATGTCGTGTCCTCGGTCTAATCAGGAATCCGTAAGCCGCCTGAGCAGTTCGATGCCGCGCGCCAGTTCGGCCTCCTCAGACGGGGACAGCCGGCTGCGCACCGTGCGGACGATCCAGTCCTGACGGGCGGCGCGGTTGGCGTCGATCCGCTCGCGGCAGGCCGGCGTCAGGGAGAAGATGGTCTGCCGCCCATCCGTCGGATGCGGCGAGCCCGCGACCAGCCCGGCGGCCTCGAGCAGCGCCACGGTGGCGCCCATCGATTGCGGGCGGATGCCCTCGGCCTGGGCCAGCGTCGTCACGGTCGCAGGCCCACCGCTGTCCAGGGATCGCAGCACCGCGAATTGCGACGGCGTCAGATCGCCGATCGAGGCCTGCGCCTGCAGCCGGCGCTTCAGCTTCCCGACAAGCGCCCGCAGCTCCGTCGCCAACGCCGCCGTGCGGGCGTCGGCATCGATGTTCGAGTCTTCGGTCATGTAGGAAGGTTAGCAGATAGGAAGGAAAACTACAAAGGTAGGCTTCGTAGTTTTAAGCCCCAGCCTTCCGCGCCAACTGTACCACCCGTGTCGCATTGGTCGACCAATAGAGCCCTTTTTCCGACAGCGTCGCCCGCGCCTGTGCGCCGATGCGAACGCGGAGCGCGGTGTCCTGGCACAGCTTCAGGATGGCGTCGGTCATCGCTGTCGGGCTGGCCGGGTCGACCAGCAGGGCATCTTTCCCGTCGGTCAGGATCTCGCGGATATTCTGCTGGTCCGGCGCCACCACGGCCTGGCCCAGCCACAGATACTCGAACAGCTTCAAGGGCGAGGCGTAGTCGTTGATGCCGGGCAGGAGGGCGATATCGAATGCCGCCGATTTGCGGACCAGCTCGTCGCGGCCGATGACGCCGGTGATGGTCAGGCGGTATGCAAGGTTCAGGGCTGCCGCCTTGGCCTCCAGTTCGGCGCGCACCGGCCCGTCGCCGATGATCAGCAGGTGCAGGTCCAGCGCCCGGCCATGCTCACGCAGGAAGTCGATAACCTTGTCCATTGCGTGCCATTTGCGCACGAAGCCGGTGAAGCCGAGCACCAGCCTGTCGTCCAGGCCCATCGCCGCCTTGGCCTCTTCGGTCGACGGCGCGTTGCCGAACCGCTTGGGGTTGATGCCGTTGGGGATAACCGCGATCCGCTCCGTCGGCACGCCATAGGCCCGCACGTCGCCGGCCAGCACCTCGGTCACCGGCAGCACGTAGTCGACATTGTTCCAGATATAGCGCTGGCAGGCGCGGGCCAGCCATTTGATCTTGAGGCCGTCATGCTTCAACCGCTCCTCATATAACGGGCCGTTGACCTCCAGCAGCAGGGGGATTTTGCGCCGCCGCCGCAGCCACGCGCCCGCCAGCAGGAACAGGCTGAACCGCTCATAGATGAAATCCGGCTTGAAATCCTTCACTGCCTTTGACAGCCGGCGATAGGCCACGAAATTGTACCCGACCTCCAGCAGCTCATAGAGCGCGGCCGGGATCATCCGCTTGATGAAGTCGATGGAGGAGGGGCTGTCGCCGAAGCTGGCGTTGGCGAAACCTGCCGGTCCGACCAGCAAGGTCTCGTGGCCCTGCTCGTTCAGCGCCTCGATCATCTCCTCCAGATGAACGGCCTGGCCGTCACGCGACGCGATACGGTGATGGAACAGGATTCTCATGCGGCGAACAGCGGGTCGAAGCCAGCCAGGCGGCCTTCCCAACTGAAATTCTCGACCACCCGCTTGCGGGCTGCGGCGCCGATAGCCTGAGCCTCCGCCGGGTTCTGGGCGAGGCGGATGGCGGCTTCGGCGAAGGTGGCTGGGTCGTTCGCCAGGATCACGTCGGTGCCGGCAACCGCGTCGATGCCCTCCAGCGCGTCGGATGTGACAATCACCGGCTTCGCCATCGACATCGCCTCCATCACCTTGTTCTGAATGCCGCGCGCGATCCGCATCGGCGCGACACCGGCGGTGCAGTGCATCAGATAGGGGCGCACGTCGGGCACCCGGCCGGTTACATATACGCCGTCGATGGCCGCCAGTGCCTGCACGGCGGCAGAAGGGCTGGAGCCGACAATGTAGAATTGAGCGGTGGGCAGGGTTTGACGAATCAGCGGCAGGATGTCTTTGGCGAACCACGTCACCGCATCGACATTGGGGATGTAGTCCATCGTGCCGGTGAACACATAGGCGGGGAGAGACGTGTCATAGACTGCCGGATAATCGCCCGCCGGGTCGAAATAGGCATGCTCGACGCCGCTCGGCACGCCGAGAATGGCGTCGGCCCGGTCAGGCATCAGCTCGCGGAACAGTTTGGCCTCGGGCTCGGACACGAAGGTGCTGTAGTCGGTTTCGTGGGCAATGCGTCTTTCCAGGTCGAACACCATCCGCGCCTCACGGGCATAGACCCAGCTCATCGGCAACGACGCCTTGGCGGCATAGGCGCGCCATTTCTCGGAATCCACGTCCGCCAGATCGCAGATGCGGGTGCGGCTCTTATGCGGGTGGCCCAGCACGTAATGCGCCATGTTGGACGAGCAGATGAAGATCGCGTCCGGGCGGACGGCATCCAGCGTGTGGGTCGTCCAGTTGGCGAGCCCTTGATGATCATAGAGCGACACGCTCAGCGCCTGGCCGGTCAGCAGCGCCTTCAGGTGGGAGAGATTGTCCCGCCGCCGGTCCAGCCCGCCGAAATAGGCGTCGGCGCACAAGGCCCGCACGGTCTCGACATGCTCCCAGTCGCGCGGATCGTCGATCAGGCAGCCCAGATGGACGTTAAAGCTTTTGCCGAGATGCTTCAGAATCTGCAGCGGCCGGATTTTTTCGCCCTTGATCGGTGGATAGGGGATGCGCTGGGTCAGGAACAGAAGGTCGCGCTTGGGTGCATGAATTTGTACGCCGTCGCTGACCATTCGAACCCCGTTGGCTTGGCGATTAGATCGGGAAGACCGCCTTATCCGGCGTTAACCCTATTGAAGCGATTGGCGCGGTTCAACAAGAACGCGCGGTCGCCGGCATTCTGGGGCGCCCGCCCGTTGGGCTGGAGGATTACTACACGCGCCATCCCACGCTGCTGAATGGGGTGAGCAAAAGCTGATGGTCAACGCAAAGCTGACCGTCGGGATTCATATGCTGACATTGCTTGCCCTGGCTGGGGCGACAGCCTTGCGGTCGGACACGATCGCGCGCAGCGTCAACACCAACCCGGTCGTCATCCGCCGGTTGTTGGCCTTGCTGCGCCGCGCCGGTTTTGTTCAATCCGCCAGCGGCCCCGGCGGCGGTTGGCGGCTGAAATGCGCGCCCGGCGAAATCAGGCTTTCAGACGTCCGGCTCGCGATCGAGGAAAATCGCGCCGTATTCCCCTTGCACAATAGCGAGCCCAACGCGGCCTGTCCGGTGGGCGGAAATATCCAAGACATACTGGTCGATATCTACGAAGATGCCGTTCGCGCGATGGATCGCCAGTTGGCCCTCGTCACGATCGGCGACGTGCTGGCGTCGATCCGCGCGCGGGTTCCTGCGCCGTGACCTCCAGAGGCATTGTGAACAACGATTCCAGCCCGCCAACTGTGAAATTCGTTGGCGGCAGCCCTTGTTTCCGTTATGTTCATGCTTATCTTTCGGAACTTGAAGGATGCCGGATCGTTAAGATCAAGGTCTGGGCATCCGGCCGGGCATGTATAACTCCGTCAATCAAACGGGCCTGATCGCCAGATGAGCCAATCCAGACCTTCGCCTCGCACACTGCGCGACGACTTGTCCACGCGCTATCATTCTGTCCGCGCGGAGACGGAGGCGCGCGCCGAGCCTCTGTCGCCGGAGGATCAGCAGGTCCAGTCGATGCCGGACTGCAGCCCCGCAAAATGGCACCGGGCGCACACCACCTGGTTCTTCGAGACCTTCCTGCTGGCCGATCAACCCGGCTACACGCCGTTCGATCCGGCCTTCGCCTATCTGTTCAATTCCTATTATGAGGCCGTCGGCCCGCGCCACCCGCGCCCGGCGCGCGGGATGCTGACACGTCCCGGCGCCGAGGAAGTTGGCCGTTACCGCGCCCATGTCGATGCGGCGATGGCGGCGATGATCGCCGGCGGTCTATCGCCCGAACAGGCGGACCTGCTCGAACTTGGCTTCAACCATGAAGAGCAGCACCAGGAATTGCTGCTGACCGACATCAAGCACGCCTTTTCGCTGAATCCGACGCGCCCGGCATATGGACGGCCCGAATTCGCCGAGCCTTTGCCGGCGCATAACAGTTGGACTGAGATTCCGCCCGGCATCTATGAAGCCGGGGAAGGGGCCGCGCGCTTCGCGTTCGATAATGAGCGCCCGCGCCACCGGCATTATCTGCACAGCACGCGGGTCGCCACCCGTCCTGTCACAAATGGCGAGTATCTCGAATTCATGGCGGCGGGCGGATACGCGAAGCCCGAATACTGGCTGTCGGACGGCTGGGCCGCGGTGCAGGCCTGGGGCTGGCAAGCGCCGTTCTATTGGACCGGTTGCGACGACGGCTGGACGATGTTCGGGCTCGACGGCGAGAAGCCGGTGAATCCGGACCATCCGGTGCAGCATGTGAGCTTTTACGAGGCCTCCGCCTATGCGGCATGGCGCGGCCGGCGGCTGCCGACCGAGTTCGAGTGGGAGGCGTTCGCGGCGATGGAGGGAACCCGGCGCACCGGCGTCGGCCATGTTTGGGAATGGACGGGCAGTGCCTATCTGCCCTATCCGGGCTTCCAGCCGCCGCCTGGCGCGGTCGGCGAATATAACGGCAAGTTCATGTCCGGCCAGATGGTGCTGCGCGGCGGCTCCTGGGCGACACCGGTGGGGCACAGCCGCCCGACTTATCGGAATTTCTTCCCGCCGTCCGCCCGCTGGCAGGCGACAGGCATCAGACTTGCGGAGGATATGTGACGTGACCCAAGCGCATCTGGCGGCCCTGGTCGATCTCTCGCCCAGCGCAGCCGAATTCCGCGACGCCGTCTGGAGCGGCCTGTCGCAGCCGCAGAAATCGATCCCGGCCAAGTTCTTTTATGATCGTGAGGGCTCGCGGCTGTTCGAGGCTATCTGCGAGACGCCGGAATATTACCCGACGCGGACCGAGAAGGCTTTGCTGGCCCGCATCGCGCCTGAGATCGGCGCATTGGTCGGTTCCGGCCGTACTGTTGTGGAATATGGCAGCGGTGCGGGCGAAAAAATCCGCATGCTGTTCGACAATCTGTCCGGTGCGGCCGGCTATGTGCCGGTCGAGATCAGCCGCGCGCGCCTGATCGAGGTGGTCGGCGAACTGGCGGCAGCCTATCCCGACATCCAGATTGCCCCGGTCTGCGCCGACTACACCAAGCCGTTCGCCTTGCCGCGGACGAGCGCGGAGCCGTCCTGGCTCGGCTTCTTCCCGGGCTCGACCATCGGCAACTTCACCCTGCTGCAGGCGACGCAGTTCCTGTCCCAGGCACGGCGCATGCTCGGGCGCGGCGCGTGTTTCGTCGTTGGCGCGGACCTGCGCAAGGACGCGGCCGTGCTCAACGCCGCCTATAACGACGCGGCCGGCGTCACCGGCGCCTTCAACCTGAACCTGCTCGCCCGCATCAACCGCGAACTGGACGGCACGTTCGACCTGGCCGGCTTCGCCCACCGCGCCTTCTATGCGTCGGAGCAGGGGCGGATCGAGATGCACCTGGTCAGCCTGCGGGCGCAGCGGGTGGCGGTGGGCGAACGGATTTTCGCATTTTCCGAGGGTGAGACCATTCACACGGAAAACTCTTACAAGTATGACCTGGAACAGTTTCGCGGGCTGGCGGCCAGCGCCGGGTGGGCCCATCGCAAGATGTGGACGGACCCGGACAATCTGTTCAGCGTTCATCTGCTCGCCTGCGAGTAATTTCCGGCGCCCCTGTCTTAACGTAGACCGGTGGCGTCCAGCAGGATCGCCCATGGCAGCCCCCACGACCGTCGCGCTCGACAGCCTTGCCCAGATCGCCGACCGGTTCGACGCCGCGATCCTGGACCAGTGGGGCGTACTGCATGACGGCAACAAGGCGCCCGACGGTGCGATCGACGCCGTGCGTGCCATGGCGGCGGCGGGAAAGAAACTTGCCATCCTGTCCAACTCCGCGCGTTTGGGTTCCGATGCTTATGGCCGGCTGGTCAAGCTGGGCTATGACCTCGACTGGTTCGTTGGGGTTGTGACCTCGGGCGAGACGGTGCGCGACATGCTGCGCGACCGCACCGACCCGTTCTTCGCGGCGCTGGGCCGGTCGGTCCTGCTGATCGCGCGCGACGACACCCTTCTGCAGGGCGCGGATTACCGCGTGGCGGAGGATATCGACGATGCGGATTTCGTGCTGCTGGGCAGCTCGACCGCGCCGGAGATGCTGCTCGCCACGCATTATGCCGAGATGCTGACCGACGCCGCCGCGCGCGGATTGCCGATGGTCTGCGCCAATCCGGACCGGGTCGGCGTCGCCGGGATCGGCTTCATCGAGGGGCCGGGCGCGCTGGCGCAGTTCTATGAGGATCAGGGCGGGGTGGTGCGCTATGTCGGCAAGCCCCACGCGGAGGTTTACGAGCGCGCCGCGGCCCTGCTGGGCGGCACGCGCATGAACCGCATCGTCGCGGTCGGCGATTCCCTGGAACACGACATCGCCGGCGGCCACGGCGCCGGCTGCCTGACCGTCTTCGTCGAAGCCGGCATCCACAACGCGGCTCTGAAGGAACCGGACGGGCTTGCCAAGCTGATCGCCCGCTACGGCGTGACGCCGGACTTCCGGATTCCCCGTTTGGTTTGGTAGCGGTTCGCTATGGCGGTTTAGAAATCCATCGCCAATCCGTCATGCCCGGACTTGATCCGGGCATCCACGCGGCTCCGCCTTCGCTCATGCCCGGCGTTCGCGCTGACGGCACCACGTGGATGCCCGGATCAAGTCCGGGCATGACGGTTCGGGGTTGCTGAGAAACTCTATTCGGCCTTCGCCCGCGGCACGGGCCGGCCCAGCACCGCCAGCGCATCGTAAATCTGCTCCAGCTTGGCCTCCACCGCCGCCGCGCCGGCGTCGATGAGCTCCGCCGCGCGGTCGAATTCGGCCAGTCCGATATGGCCGATATGCGGGTCGATCGCGACATCCGGCGGGTCGCCCGCCAGTCGCGACCGCGCGATCCGATGCTGCAAAATGTTCAGCGACGAGAACATTACGCCAAACAGGCTGGGGTGATGCGGCTTGCGGTGGAAAAAGCTGCGCAGGAACGGCGTTTTGCGCGCCTTTTCCGCAACCTTGTGGTCCTCATCCAGCAGGTCGAACCCGGCAACCGTCTGGAAATTGGTCCCTGGCTTGCGCGCCGCCCCAATGATGTCGGCGTTCAGGTTCACCGCGATCGTCATCTGCGCGTCCAGCGCCAGGCAGGCCGAAACCGGCACCGGGTTGACCAGCGCCCCGTCGATCAGCCAGCGATGGTCGAGCAGCACCGGCGGAAAGACGCCGGGCAGGGAGAAGGAGGCGCGCAAGGCGGGCACCAGCGGCCCGCGCCGAAGCCACACCTCATGCCCGGTGGCCAGGTCGGTGGCGATCGCCATAAAACGCCGGTCGAACCCTTCCAGGGTCAGCCCACCCAGATGCTGCTCCAACGTTTTCATCAGGTGCTTGCCGTTGATCATCCCGCCGGTGTTTATCCGGAAATCGAGATAAGACAGGATGCGCAGCCGGTTCAGCCCGCGTGCCCACTCCTCGATCACATCCAGCTTGCCCGCCAGGTAGGCCGCGCCGACCACCGCGCCGATGGATGTGCCGACCACGATATCCGGCACGATGCCGTTCTTCTCCAGCGCGCGGAGGACGCCGATATGGGCAAATCCACGCGCCACGCCGCCGCCAAGGGCCAGTGCTAGGCGCGGACGCCAAGGTGTTTCAGTGTCCGGTGACATCCTCTGTCAACTCATCCTTTTTGTGCGCCGGGCGGCACTATGCTAGACAGTTTCCGCCGATGCCAGCGCCAGTCGTGGCCGGCCGGGCGCCGATAAATCGATGAAGCCGTGACCCAACCCGACCGCCAGAGCCACTCGCTCGTCCTCCTAAAACGTCTGTTGCGCACCTATCTTGCGCCGCATCGCGGGCAATTGTCGGTCGCGGTGCTGCTGATGGTCGCCGCCTCGGTCGCGACGTCCAGCAAGGCGCTGCTGATCAAGTATATTTTCGACGAGATCTTCGCCAGCAAGCAGGAAACCTGGATCTGGCCGCTCGCCGCCGTGGTCTTCCTGGTCTTCCTGCTCGGCGGCCTGGCGGCCTATGGCTCCAGCATCATCCTGAACCGCATCGGGCAGGGCGTTGTCACCGATATTCAGCGCGACAGCCTTTCCCACCTGATCGACACCGATATCTCGTTTTTCCACGAACATCCGGCGGGTGAGCTCATCTCCCGCCTGACCAACGACGTGGAGGAGATGCGCTACGCCATCGTCGAATCGATGACCAATTCCGGCACTAACACGCTGCGCCTCATCGGGCTCATCGCGGTGATGTTCTGGATGGACTGGCGGCTGTCCGTGTTCAGCGTCATCGTTTTCCCGCTGGCCGGAATCTGGGTCGGCCGCCGGGGCAAGCGCATGCGCCGGGTTTCCAACTCCACCCAGGTCGAACGCGGGCAGTTCGCCCATCTGCTGAACCAGACCTTCCAGAACGTGCGCCACATCAAGGCCTACGGCATGGAGGCGTATGAGAAAAAGCGGGTCGGCGACACCATTCAGCGCCTGTTCATGCTGGCCCATAAGGGCTTCCGCATCTCCGCGATCTCGGAGCCGGTGAACGAGCTGCTGGGCGCCATCCCGGTCTGCGGCCTGATTATCTATGGCGGGCATGAGGTAATCGGCGGGCGCACCACGACGGGCGCGCTGATGGCCTTCATCTTCGCCTTCCTGTCGGCCTATGAGCCGATCAAGCGCCTGGCCAAGACCAGCGCGGTGATGCAGCGCGGCCTGTCGGCGGCGGAACGCCTGTTCGCCCTGCTGGACGAACCGCCCGCCATCCGCGATGCACCGAACGCCGCGACGCTTACCATCGCCATCCCGTCCATCCGGCTGGACAACGTCAAATTCTCCTATCGCACCGGCAAGCCTGCGCTGGAGGGCGTGACCATCGACGTGCCCGCCGGCAAGACCGTCGCCTTGGTCGGCGCATCGGGCGCCGGCAAGTCGACGGTCTTGTCCCTCATCCCACGCTTCTATGACGTGAACCCGGAAGGCGGCGCGGTCCTGATCGACGGCCAGGACGTGCGCGGCGTCACGCTCGCCAGCCTGCGCAGCCAGATGGCGCTGGTCAGCCAGGAGGTGGCCCTGTTCGACGACACCATCCTGTCCAACATCGCCTATGGCCGCCCCGGTGCGACCGAGGCTGAAATCATCGCGGCGGCACAGGGCGCGGCTGCCGACGAATTCATCCGGAACCTGGCCGAAGGCTATCAAACCCGCGTCGGCGAAAACGGTGTGAAGCTCTCCGGCGGCCAGCGCCAACGCATCGCCATCGCCCGCGCCTTGCTGCGTGGCGCCCCCATCTTGTTGCTGGACGAGGCCACCTCGGCACTCGACGCCGAATCCGAACGCATCGTGCAGGAGGCGCTGAGCGTGCTGGGGCAGGGGCGCACGGTCCTAGTCATCGCCCACCGCCTGTCCACGGTCGTCAACGCCGACCTGATCTATGTGATGGATAGAGGCCGCGTCACTGAGTGTGGCACCCACGCCGAACTGATGCGCAAGGGCGGCGTCTACAGCCGCCTCTACGGCATGCAGGCGGCCGAGCGGGACGTGGCGGCGGAGTGACGCTAACGGACAGTGATCATTTGGGAGAGGCCGTTGCCGATGCTCAGGAGCATGGCTTCGGCCTGGCAGTCCACGAAACGAAAAATTAGTTCCGAGTTTCGCCGCTTTGGTAGCCGTGCGGTTAACCCCACGGCCCCGGACGGCGAGGGAAGCACTTCTCGACTGTCCAATGCACCCACGAGGCAGGCAGCATCCATATGAATTGGACGATGCCGCCCAGTGTGCGA
This sequence comes from Alphaproteobacteria bacterium, assembly GCA_965276835.1. Classification (GTDB taxonomy): domain Bacteria; phylum Pseudomonadota; class Alphaproteobacteria; order BOG-932; family Roseiterribacteraceae; genus BOG-932. The sequence continues at coordinate 1,691,644 of OZ255631.1, read as the reverse complement.
AAGATCACCTCTTCCATCCAGGAAATTTAGGTTTGCGTGGCGATGCCCGCAACTGGCCCAATCTCCAATCGTTCGATCATCCCCCGGCCAAATGCCGCGCGAGCTTGTCGAGGGTCTGGTAGCCGAATTCCACCGCGCCGAAACCGATGACGGCGGCGCGCTGCTCTTTTGTCGGGTGCAGCTGGCGCATGGTCAGCACGCATTTGCCGTCGCTCTGTTCATCGAGGGTGATCGTTACGTGAAACCGCGCGGGATCGTCGTCCACGTCCGAACCGTGCTCCATCTCCAGTAGTTTTGGCGCGTCCAGGCGCAGATACACCATGCGGTTCGTATAGACGGTGCCGTCCGGGCCGGTATAGACGAACCGCCAGCGGCCGCCTTCGCGTATGTCGATCTCCAGGGTTTCGGTCTTGAAGCCCTCCGGCCCGAACCAGCGCGAGATCTGGTTCGGATCGGTGAAGGCCTGGAACACGCGGGCGCGCGGCGCGGCGATCACGCGGGACAGCACGATCTCGCGCTCCATTGCCCAGGTTGTGCGGGGGTCATGGCTCATTGTCTTCACCTTTCGAGACGTTCGGTTGTGGGAGTGGCGGTTGTGGGGATTGCGGTTCCGCGAGAAAGAGCTCCAGCCGGTCGAGCCGCGCTTCCCAGGCGGCGCGCGTGTGGTCGAACCAGCGGGCCGCCTCGGCCAGGCGTTCGGCATTCAGGCGGCAGGGGCGCTTCTGGCCGTCGCGCCCGCGGTCGATCAGCCCGGCGCGCTCCAGTACCTTCAGGTGCTGGGACACCGCCGGCAGGCTCATGGCGAACGGCCTGGCAATCTCCTGCACGGTCATGTCGCCTTCGCTGGCCAGCCGGCTGATGATCGCCAGCCGCGTCGCGTCGCCGAGTGCGGCGAAGGTGTCGCTATGCGCTTGAAAGGACTGCACGTTTACGGCTCATAAGATAGTTAAGTGATTACTTAAATATACCAGATGGAGGCGTTCGTCAATGGCGGACGGAGGATGGGGCTGTCGACAAAGCGCGTTCGTATAATCCGACGCCCCGATCGGTGACCCGTCAAACCCACCTTAAGGTCTGGGTCGCTTAAACCGCCTTTCGAAACGGCATCTTCCTGGCCATCCATTGCGGCGAGAACGGCCCTTCATCGGGGACTTCCGCGACGTCGCGCTTGAAGCCCCGTGCATCGACCTCCTGCCAGTGTTCCCAATCGTGAACCCCGGTTCGGTGCGCAATCTTCCAGCGTCCAGCGCGCTTTTCGAAGCGGTCGAAATACCGCCCGCCAACCCACCAGATCTCGTCGATTCCGACCTTATGCCCACTGAACGCCTCCTTGCGCCCATCGGCAGGGACGAAATGCGCCGCCATGAAATAGCATTCGGTCACCGCGGTACCCGCATGCAGGTCGACCGCGATTTCGATATTCGTGAGAAAGTGCGAGGTGAACAGGGCGTCCAGATGCGCCGCGAGCCCTCCGGCAAATTCCCGCGAGGTTCCTTTGAAGTACGGGATATGATTGTGCGTGCTGTCGGGATGAAAATTGTCGAGAAACGCATCGACATCCCTGCGATCGGCGCTGTGAGCGTAGCTTTTCACCGCATGCTCGATCTCGGCCTTCGCCTCGATCAACGCCAGTCTCAGCTCTAGTTCGTCTATCGACCGCTCAGCCATGGTTTTCTCCATTTCGGCGCATCTTTGATGGTGCAGCCCGACCTATGAAGCGGTATCAGTTATCTTCTGGAAACCTGGTGTCAATTAGATACCACGACCATACCAGGTGTCCGCCTGGAAACTTGAGGATCCCGTATGGAGGATGAACTCGACCTGACGCAGCGCACTTTGGACGAGATCGCTGACAAGTGGACCATCCGCATTTTCTGCGCTTTCCACGATCATCAAGGCCCCATTCGCTTCAACGAATTAAGACGGCAAGTCGGCGGAATTACGCAGAAGGTCCTCAGCCAACGCCTTCGCGGGCTGGTCCGCAGCGGGCTGCTGGAGCGAAAGGTGCAAACCGGCGGCGTTCTGGCCGTCGAATATGCCGTCACGCCGCTTGGCCAAACCCTGCGAGAACCGCTGTCGATGTGGTTCGACTGGGCGCAAGCGCACGGAGAGGCCATCCGCCGGTGCGAGGCCGATTACGACAGGGAAACGGGCTGAATTGTCGTCTCGTTCTCAAGGGAAGAGCAGGGTCGGAACCGACTAGACCAGTTGTCCGACCAACCCCGCCATCGCGGCCTCGTCCAGCTCCAACTGCTTCGCCCGCGCCTGCTCGCCGCCCACAATCCGCACGTGTGCGTCGGCCACGTGATATCCGAAGGTTTCGATGTCATCCAGACACTCGTCCGCGTTCACGCCGGGCGTCGTTTCGCCCCGGCGCAACTCCACCGTCTTGAATGCGGTCCATGCGCCGTAACGTGTGGGCAGATTGGCGCCCTTGCTGTCCGGCGTGCAGCCGAAGATGCGTCCCGTGGCGCGGAAAATATGAACCTGCAACAGGCCTTCATGTCTCCATGTCAGGCGGTCGGCATCATAGGAAAGGTGGAGAGGGCAGACGAGACGATCGAAAGCCGGGGTGGTGAATTGGAAATTAGGGCGATCCTCTCCCGCCTGATATGCGCGGGCGGGAGAGGAATTTCGCTCAAGCTAGAGTGGTGTTACTTGTGGTCCCACCAGCGCTCGTTACGCCAGCCGTCGCCTTCTTTGTCGTGGCGCTGGTCGTAATAATGCTCTTTGTTCGTCGTGCGCCAGGTGGTGGATTCCTGGGCATTCGCCCATGGGTGCCAGGCGTGCCCGCGGTCCCAATATCCGTCGCTATAGCCGAAGGCGATGCCGCCGGCCGGGGCGACACGGACCGTGACATTGTCGGCCAGCGCCGATTGGCCAACCAGCAGCGAACCTCCGGCGAGCGCGAGAGTCAGCAATGCTGCTTTTATGCGCGTTTTCATGATTTGCTTCCTTGAAGTTACCAGCGCACCCGTTTCAGCGGGCTCTATCCGATGGCGTGGAAAGGTAACTTTGAAATCCGGGGTCTGTTCCATCGGCCGGGCGGGGAGATTGCGATGGAATGCGCTCCGCTTACCCGCTCCGCGCTTGTTCCGGCTATCCGGCACCGCCGACCTCCAGCAGTAATTTCCCCACCGACCCCCTGTTCTCAAGCCTCAGATGGGCCTCGACTGCCTGTTTCAGCGGGAAGACGCGGTCAATATGCACGTCCAGCCAGCCTTCGCGGAGGCCTTGGAACAGGTCCGCGGACCGGCGCAGCAGGTCTTCGCGGGTTTGCAGGAAGTTATGCATCATGCCGCCGGCCAGGGTGATCGATTTGGGCATCAGCAGGAACGGCGCGAAAGGTTCGGCCGGCCCGCTGGAATGGCCGAAGACGCAGATGGTGCCGCGCACGCGCACGGCGTCCAGGTTCTTCAGGAATGTTGTCTGGCCGACCCCATCGATGATGTAATCGACGCCGCGTCCTCCGGTCAGTTTCTGCGCCGCCTCGGCGAAATCCTGCCGCGTGTAGACAATGACCTCGTCGGCGCCGGTCTTGCGGGCGATGGCGGCCTTCTCGTCGCTCGACACCGTGCCGATGACGCGGGCGCCCAGGTGTTTCAGCCACTGGATCAGCAGCAGCCCCATGCCGCCGGCCGCCGCGTGGACCAGCACGTCGGTGCCGGGCACGATCTTGTATTCCTCATGCACCAGGTAATGCGCGGTCAGCCCTTGCAGGATGGCGGCCGCGGCTTTGTCGAACGGGATATCGGCGGGCAGGGGCACCAGCTGGGATGCGTGGACCGCTTGATAGTCGGCATAGGCGCCGGGGATCGGGCACCAGGCCACCCGGTCGCCGATTTTGATATCGCTGACGCCGTCACCCACCGCCGTCACCGCGCCGGCCGCCTCCAGCCCAGGGGTGAACGGCACCGGCATGGCCGCACCCACGGCGCCACGCCGCATCCATACATCGGCGAAATTGACCCCGGCATAGGCGACCCGCACCAACGCCTCGCCCGGCCCCGGTTTCGGAACGGACACGGCGGCCATTTTGAGAACATCGGCCTCACCGATTTCCGTCACCCGGATCGCCCGCATGGAGTCCATCTGTCTTCCCCTGTTTTCGCTGTCGTTCTTTCAGCCACGGATTGCGCGCGGGCGCTATCGAATTCGCTGTCGAAGTGCACGGTAAACGCGCCACCAAATGGGGAAAAGCGATGCGTGAACTGTATTGAAATGCAGATGTTATTGGCTCGAACAGCCTGATTTTGGGCCCCCGGAATGCCCGTTTTATCCGCGTTTCAAACCACCCTGCGAGAGCGTTTTGCTTTCGGGACAGTTGACCTAATAGATTGATATAGTGGGAAATAGTCAATCAGCCATTGCTTTTTCCGGTATGAATATCGCACGATTTCCTTGACAAAAGGTTCTTTCTATGTTCTTCTCCCGCCAATTTGCGGAGGGAGAAATGCCCAAGGTCGACAGCGAAACTCTGACCGAACAGCAAAAGAAATGGTTCGCCTCGGTGCGGGGCAGCCTGGAGAAAGAGACGGGGAAGTCGCTGGCCGAATGGGTGGCGATCGCCAAGACTTGTCCCGAAACCAGGCATCGCGCCCGGCTGGCATGGTTCAAGGAAAACCACGGCCTGCTGCAGAACCGCGCCAGCTATGTGTTGGGGGAGGCGTTTCCGCCCGAGGCCGGGTGGGATACGCCGGAGGCGCTGAAAAACGCGCTGTGGACCGACCCGGCGTCGCGCGCGATCTTCGCGGCGGTGGAGAAACTGGTTCTGGCGTTGCCCAGTGTCGTGACGGGGCAGCGCAAAGGTTATTCGGCCTGGTCGCGCAATTACCAGTTCGTTGCCGTCCGCCCGTTAAAGGGCGGCAAGGCGCGGCTTGGGCTGACAGTGGCGCCCGATGCCGATGCATCGCTGGAGCCGGCGAAAAACAATGAGGGCTGGTCGGAGCGATTGAAGGCGGCGATGGTGCTGAAGGCGCCGGGCGATATCGACGCACGGATCGCGACGTTACTGAAATCGGCATGGGAGGCGAGTTAGAAACTCGCCTCCGCAGCCATTTGGCGGTTAAAGCGCGGACGCGCCTAACTGATTACCACCAGCGCTCGTTACGCCAGCCGTCGCCGCGGTGTGTGTGGGCATAGTTGTAATAATGCGCGCGGTTCTCGCGGCGCCAAGCGGCGGCTGCGCGCCGATTTTCCCATGCGTGCCACGCATGCCCGCGATCCCAATAGCCGTCACGATAACCGAATGCGACGCCGCCGGCCGGGCCGACGGTGACGGCGACATTTTGCGCCTGCGCGGGTTGGATCGCGAGGAGCGAACCACCGGCCAGGGCGAGCGCCAGGAATGCTGCTTTAATGCGCGTTCTCATGATGTTTGCTTTCTTTTGAGGTACCAACGCGCCCGTTTCAGCGAGCCCTATCCGGTGGCGTAATACAGTAACTTCCGAATTCCACAGATGTTCCCGTCGCATTGCGTAAAACGCCATCCGCGGAGTAGGTAAAGCCGCACTAGATTTATGTTATAGATTATCGCGGTTTCGCAGGACGTCCGTCGCGGGATTCGGCCCTTGCCAGAGTGAGCGTCATTTGTCGCCCGACACAGAATCCAATATCCGGATCGTGCTCTCGTATATCCGGCTCATGAATTCACGCGATCCCGCCCAAATGGCGCAGGCTGTTGCGCTGATGGCCGATGATGCAACCTACTGGATGCCCGGTGAGTGGGAGAATGGCGGAACCTGGGGCAAGCATGACGTCGCCGGCATGGTGACGGCCGGAACCGACGTATTCGTTACCCCGCTGGAACTGGCCATCCACGGCATTACAGCCTCGGATGACCGCGTCGCGGTGGAGATGTCGAGCCGGTCGACGTTCAAGGATGGGCGGGCGTACAGCAACACCTATCACTCGCTGTTCATCGTGCGGGACGGGCGCATCAGCGCGGTCAAGGAATATATGGATACGCTCTATGCGTACCGGGCGTATTTCGGCGAGGTTTAAGAGGGCGCCGTACCGCTACTCCAAGATCACCAGCGGAATCTCCCGCGTGGTCAGCGTCTGGTAATGCACATAGGTGGGCAGCATTCGGCCCAGTTCTTCCCATAAGGCGGCACGTTCCTCGCCGGCGGCGATGCGGGCCCTCACCTTCTTTTCCTTGCGGTCGACATAGATCGTGGCGTTCGGGTCGGCGCGCAGGTTTGTGACCCATTGCGGATCGATCGGTCCGCCGCCACGCGAGCCGACGACGAAGCGTTTGCCGTGGGCGTCGAAATAAGGCAGGGCAGAGGCACGGGGCTTGCCGCTCTTGCGGCCCTTGACGATCAGCAGCAGGGCAGGGCGCGGCGGAAACCCGCCCATCCTGGCGAACACCTTGCACAACGGCGAGTTGCCGGTGAAGCGCACCATCACCCGGTCCCACCACAGGCCCAGCGGGCTCATCATCAGTTTCAACAGCATCGGACCCTCCCTCTATTCTAGGATCACCAACGGGATTTCCCGTGCTACGCCGTTCTGAAACCCGGCATAGGTCGGGACATCCGTGGACAGCTTGTCCCACAGCCTTTTGCGTTCCTGGCCGGCAGCGATCCGGGCGGTCACGCGGCGCGGTCTGCGGTCGACATAGATCGTGACGTTCGGATCGGCGCGCAGGTTGGTAACCCAGGCCGGATCGTCCGGCGCGCCGCCCTTCGATCCGACGACCAGCATAAGTCCGTCGACCTCGAAATAGCTCAGCGCCGCCGACCGTTTCTTGCCGGTCTTGCGGCCTTTGACGACCAGCAGCAGATACCGGCCCTTGTCCTCCAGCCCATGCGCCTTGGCGAAGGCGCGGCTGACCGGCGAGACGCCGAACCAGCGGACGCAGAACCGGTCCATCGCCCAGCCGGCCGGGCTCATCAGGAACTTGGTCAGCATTCAGATCTTGGCGACAAGCTCCGCCAGGCGCGTGACCTCGGTCACGTCAGGCGAGGCCGGGACCATGAACAGCAGGTCGATGCCGGTTTCCTTCATCGCCCGCATTGTCTGCAGGATCGCGTCCGGCGAATGCTGGGTCATGGTGTCGGCGACCGATGTGGCGAAGTCGTGGCCGGCGATACGCAGATATTCATAGACGTAATGGTGCAGGCCCCGCTGCGCGTTGTCGGCCAGCGAATACCAGAAACCGCCGATTTTGTAGGGCTTGCCCTTGCGCCCGGCCTTGTCCCACCCTTCCCGGAACCAGTCCATCTTTTCCTTGATCTCGGGCGCGTGGCCGGGGATCGAGAAGCCATAGAGGCCGTCGGCCCAGGCGGCGGAGTTGTGGATCGCTTTCGGCCCGGCGAACCCGCCCAGCACACGCGGGCCACCATCCTGATAAGGCTTGGGGCCGATGACATCCGATCCCTCGAACGGCGGCTTGCCGGCCCAGGTGTCGCGCATCGTCTGCACCTGGCCGGGCAGGCGCTTGTTGCGCGTTTCGAAATCCGCGCCCACCGCCTTGTAATCGTTCGGCCGTCCGCCGGTGCCGACCACGACATCGACGCGGCCCTCGGACAGCACGTCCAAGGTTGCGATCTCCTTGGCCGCCCAGACGGCGTTGTGCATCGGCAGGATATAGAGCGTGTTGATGATGCGGACCCGCTCGGTCAGCATCGCGGCGCCGGCCATCATGGCACGCATTTCCATGGCGTCGGCACCGGAGATACGCTCCCCGCAAGACAGCGCGGTCAGCGGGCTGTCCTCGATCGCGGCGCACCAGTCGACCAACGTCTTGCGCGTGATTCCCGGCTCGGAATAGGGCAGGCAGATTCCGACATCCATGGTGCGATCCTCCCAGAATGAATTGTTCAGGGCGGTTATTTCAGGCCGGGGGCGGGCTGTCGACCTCTTTCGTTCGCTCCGCCATCGCCTCGGCGAAACGCACGAAAAATTTGTCGGCATAGCGGGTCGCGGTGCCCTGCATCAGCTTGGCGCCGAGCGTCGCCAGCCGACCGCCGATCTCGGTCGAGGCCTCGTAATGGATGTGCGATCCTTCCGGCAGATCCACCAGCCGCACCTTGGCGGTGCCGGCCGCACTGCCGGCAAATTTGCCGTGCGCCTCGACGCTGATGCGATAGCTGGTCGGCGGTTCCAGTTCCGACAGCGTGATCTTGCCGTCGAAGGCCAGGGTGATGACCGAGACCTTATAGGCGACATGCCCGGCATAATGGGTCGGCGTGACGCGGGTCATCGTTTCGCAGCCGGGAATCGTGGCCTTCAGCACGGCCGGATCGTTCAGCGCCTGCCAAACCTCCGCCGCCGACGCCTTGAAGCGATAATCCCCAACGAACTCCATTCCCGATTATGCCCGAGTCCCGTTGTTCCGATTGAAGGAATCTAGAGCGTATGACGTGAAGGGCAAGGCGGTTTGGATTTCTCGGACCAGGCCTTTGGGGTAAAGACCATCGATATGAGACATATCCTCGCCTTGCTTGCCGCGCTGTCCGTGGCACCCGCCGCCCTCGCCGTGCTTCCGGTCGCCAAGGTGCAGATCGTCCATACCTACCCGCACGATCGCCACGCCTATACCGAGGGTTTGTTTTATCGCGATGGGTTTCTCTACGAGAGCACGGGGCAGGAGGGGCATTCCTCGATCCGCAAGGTCCGTCTTGAGGACGGTATGGTGCTGCAATCGCGCGCCGAATTGCCGTCTTTATTCGGTGAGGGGATCGTCGATTGGGGCGAGCAGATCATCAGCCTGACCTGGCGCAACGAGATCGGCTATCGCTGGAACATTGCCGACCTCTCCGAGGTGCGGGAGTTTCACTACACAGGAGAAGGCTGGGCGCTGACCCGCAATGGCGACAGCCTGATCATGAGTGACGGCACGCCGGTGCTGAAGTTTCTTGACCCTGTCAGCCTGGAGGAAACCCGCCGGATCACAGTGACGGCCGAGGGTGAAGCGGTCGCCAACCTGAACGAGCTGGAATGGGTAAAGGGTGAGATTCTCGCCAATATCTGGCTGACCAACCGCATCGCACGGATCGATCCGAACACCGGCGCGGTGAAGGGCTGGATCGATGTCGGCAATCTGCCCGAGGCGGCGCACAAGGTAGTGATGGACGACATTCCCAACGGCATCGCCTACGACGCTGCCCACGACCGCCTGTTCCTGACCGGGAAGGACTGGCCGCATCTGTATGAGGTGAAGCTGGTGCCGTAACTCTATGGATGGCGCATCTACCGAAGAGATTGGTTCAATCATACAAAAGCCTGCGCATCCGGCTGGCGGTCGCCTTGTCGCTCCCACGGCCTTCGTGTATTCCAGCCGGGTGGTTTCGGGGTGTGGCGCAGTCTGGTAGCGCGCCTGCTTTGGGAGCAGGAGGCCCCCGGTTCGAATCCGGGCTCCCCGACCACCCACGCGACGTCAGCTCTCCAAGAGGATCATCAGTAATGGCGACCCATTGCCGGATCTACCAGCCGCCGAAAAGCTCGATGCAGTCGGGCCGCGCCAAGACGCATTACTGGCTGCTGGAATATGAGGTCGAAACGGCGCGCCGGCCCGAACCGCTGATGGGCTGGACCGCCTCGGGCGACACGCTGAACCAAGTGAAGCTGAAGTTCGACAGCAAGGACGATGCTGTCGCCTTCGCCGCGCGGCAGGGCTTCGACTATTCCGTCGAACTGCCCAAGCCGCACCGGGTGAAGCCGCGCAGCTACGCCGACAATTTCCGCTACATCCCGCCGAAACCGGCCGAAGCCTGATTTCGGTTTAGCCGGCCCATCCCGCGATCAGATCATCAGCGCGGTCGCTATCAGGGAGCCCCACGTCGGCACGTGGAACCAGCACCGGTTTTTTTAGTACAGCGTCGCCGCGGCGAGCAGAAGGGCGAGCATCAGAACGCCGATGCTGCGGCTGAGGTTGAGGCCCAGTATGCCGGACCGGTAATCCCTGCTGCCGGGCGCAATTCCCACCTGTGTTACGCGCATCGCGGGAAGCAACGCGGCGTCGCGTGGCCGGAAATATCGCGGCTTCGCGTCGAAGTCATGCAGCGTGTAGACGAGATGAAGCACGCCCAGGACGGCAAAAATGCCGGCCGCCGCTGTCGCCAGTTAAGTCATGATGCCATCATTCATAGTGCTCCACCGGTAAAATGGCACAAAGTTAAGCGACCTGTGTTTGGTACGCGACCTGTGTTAGTGTGGCACAACGACGAAGCCAAAGCCTTAGTCTCAAGGCCAATTTGACCTAGCCGATAGTACGGCCGGCGATAGCGCTCGCTCCGCGAGCCTCCGGTACAGACGAAGGCTAAACTATGTCCCCCGATCTACCCCAACCGACCGAATCGGCGGCCAATCTGGCCCTGGCGGTTATTGTCTCCTCGATTTCGCCGCTCGTTCTGCTCGACGGCGATCTGACCGTTCTTGCCTCCAGCACCACCTTTTGCCACGCCTTTCATATCGACCAGCCGTCCGCGACCGGCAAGACGATGTTCGCGCTTGGGGACGGCGAGTGGGATGTTCCCCAGCTTCGTTCGCTTCTGACAGCCTCACTTGCAAGCGATGTCGTTATCGACGCCTACGAGATGGATCTTGCCCTCAAAAACATGGATGTCCGCAAACTTGTGCTCAACGCGCAGAGGCTGGACTATGGGGATGGCGCTTCACCCCGCATCCTCCTTGCTGTCACCGACGTAACTCAGGCTCGCGCCAACGAACGGCAGAAGGACGACCTGATCCGGGAGAAGGCGATCCTGCTGCAGGAGATTCAGCACCGGGTCGCCAACAGTCTGCAGATCATCGCCAGTGTGCTGATGTTAAGCGCACGCAAGGTGCAATCCACCGAAACGCGGTATCATTTGCATGACGCACACAGCCGGGTAATGTCGATCGCCGCGGTTCAGCGGCAACTCGCCGTATCCAGCGCCGACACCGTCGTGCTGCGCGCCTATTTCTCTCAGCTTTGCGAGAGCCTGGGCGCCTCGATGATCCACGACCGCCGGCAAATTACGATGCAGGTGACCGCCGACGACAGCATCGTCAGCGCCGATAGCTCGGTAAGCCTGGGGCTGATCGTGACCGAACTGGTGATCAACGCGTTGAAGCACGCTTTTCCGGCCGATCGTATCGGAAAGATCGTGATCGACTACCGGTCGTATGAAGGCGGTTGGATCTTATCGGTCACCGATAACGGCGTCGGGATGCCCGCCAAGGGTGAGAGCATCGAACCGGGTTTGGGCACAAGCATCGTCGAGGCGCTGGCCAGTAAGCTGCGCGCCCATGTCATGATCGACGATGCCCATCCCGGAACGGCGGTGTCGATCGTTCAAACGCAGGCCGATGCGAAGCCGGCCCTGCGTGCCATCTAAGTACCCGGCGGGAAGTCCGTCGCCAGCGTCACCGCTTCCCAGTCTTTCAAGGATTTTCCGACCGTCGCCAGCTTGGCTGTATAGGTGTCGTACAACACCTTGCCTAGGAGCAGTTGCGTCGGCGGCTCTTCGACATCGTACAGGTTGACGATCGCCTCGCCCGCCAGCTTGGGGTCGCCGGGCAGCTTGCCGTGCATGTTGGCGATCATCGCGCGGCGCGCGCCGACAGTCGCTTCGTAATCCGGGATCGTATTCGTGACCTGCTTCAACGAACCGCCCGACCATTCGGTGCGGAACGGGCCGGGCTCGACGGCGGTGACGCGGATGCCGAACGGCTTGACCTCGCGGACGAGACCCTCGGTCAACCCCTCCAGCGCGTGCTTCGTCGCGCTGTAATAGGCCGTGCCAGGGTTGGACATCAGCCCGGCCTGCGACGAGATGTTGATGATATAGCCGCTGCGCCGCGCCCGCATCTGCGGCAGCACGGCTTTGATGGTGGCAACCGCGCCGAAGAAATTGGTCTCGAACATGGCGCGGACTTCGGCGTCGTCGCCTTCCTCGATCGCCGCCATATAGCCATAGGCGGCGTTGTTGCAGAGCACGTCGACGCCGCCGAATTTGTCGTTCGCGGCGGCAATCGCGGCGGCAATCTGATCGGCCTTGGTCACGTCCAGCGCCACGGCGATGGACGCATCGGGATATTCCGCCTGCAATCCTTCCACCGTCGCCGGCTTACGCGCCGTCAGCACGACCCTGTGTCCCTTCTTCAGCGCGGCGATTGCGATCTCGCGGCCGATGCCGGTCGAACAACCCGTGATGAGCCAAACGGGGGAGGCGGGGAAGGTCATGACGGTCCTAATCGATTAAGCTGAGTTCACGATATTATCGTCATTGCAAACACAGCGAAGCAATCCAGGGCCTCTTCTCGCCCCAATGTGTGCGGGTGGTTCTTGATTGCCGCGTCGCTGTGCTCCTCGCAATGACGACTGATTATTGTTCCTGCAACCGCCAGGCATAGGAGGCGGCGCGATCCGCCTGTTGCGTCTTGCGTTCCTCCGGCGTGACGAACTTGGTTTCCGGCGGCAGTTCGGCTTTCAGCTCGCTCAGCTTCACCACTTTGCTGGTGGCGCCAAGGTCGTCGCCAGGGACTCCGCCGGGGAATTCCGCCCAGCGCAGGGTCAGGATGCCCTCGTGGATATCGCAGGGATCGACCCAGTTATGGACGCCGGGGTCCTTGGCGGAGATCACGAAGGTATAGGTCCCGTCTTTGTCGGGCACCGACTGCGCCTTGTTCATGCTGGCGGTACGGCTGTTGACGTCATTGGTCGTGCCCCACCAATTGGTGATCGGCACGATGAAATATTCCGCGCCGCCGGTGCGCAGATTGACCACCAGCGCCTCGTCGTCGGCCACCTTGAAATGGCCCATGATGTAGATCTGGCTGCGCTGCGCCCCGTCGGTGTCGCGGTCGATGGTGAATTCGAACGCGTTGACCGGCTTCTGCAGCGTCTGGTTGTTCCAGCGCGCCGTGTCGGTGGAATACCGGCGCAGGAACGCCGCCGTCAGTTCCGCCTGCTCATCCGCCGTCTTCGGTGGGTTTTTCGGCGGCGCGCCCAGACGTTCGACCGACAGCTCGTTGATCCGTTCCTTAGTCCAGTCCTGCACCACATCGCGGATATAGAATTCATGCGCCGCCGGCGCGGATTGGATGTGGTTCTTGCGTCCGTTCGCCGGATCGCTGTCGACAGTAATTTCAAAGGCGCCGTCCGGGCCGGTCACGATATCCTTGCCATTGAACACCGCGACGGAATTCATCTTGGGGTCCCACAGGCTGAAATAATTCTCGACCAGCCGCGTCTCGCCGACCTTGCCGCGAATGACATAGCGTTCTTCACCCGAGATCGGGATCACGCGATAAACGGTGTCCGGATTGTCCAGGCCCCAGCGCGAGCCCGGAATGTCCTTGCCTTCCAGTGTGTGCGGCAGGCGGGTGATGGTGATGACCTTCGGCCGTTGCTTATCGGTGTTCAGCGACCAGATGGCCGAGGCATAGACCACCTCGCCGAATGCCGTGTCGAACGTGCTCATCATTTCCGCGCTCGGCTTTACCGATTCCGGCCAGCTCTTGCGCACTTCGGCGATGGTTGCCTGCATGACCGGATGCGCCAGCACCTCGAACGCTTTCCTCTCGATGTCAGCCTGCTCGGCTGTCGCAATCGGGTTTTTGATCGCTGCCATGGTTTCCTCCGTGTTTCGCGGAATTTGTGCAGGACCGCTCCTGCGATGCCAAGACGGCTTTTTTCCTATGGCTCACTTCGTTGAGGCAATAAACTCATTTTGTAAGCCTCTGTATTCAGGACACCCAGCATGCCATTTTCTCATGACCGCCAGTTTCCTCTGCTGATCGACAATTTGAAATTGCATTTGAAGGCCCAGGGCCTGCGCCAGCGCGACATTGCCGACCGTCTCGGCGTCGGGTTGGCTACGGTCAAACGCTGGTTGTCGGGCGAGGGTCTGACCACGCGGCGGCTTGAAGACCTCTGCGATCTGGCAAAGATCGAATTATTCGAACTGGTCGAGATGACGGCGCGCAATCACTCCGGCAAGAGCGACCGTTTCACGCCTTCGCAGGAACGGGCCCTCGGCAAGGATGCGCGCTTGTTCTTTATCTACTTCTCGCTACTCAACGGCTGGCCGGTCGAGGAATGCGAGCGCGAACTGCGGATATCGCCCCAGACCATGAAGCACGAGTTGCAGGCCCTGGTGCGGCTGGGGCTGATCGACTTGCTCAGCGGCGGGCGCATTCGCGTGCTGACCACCCGCATGGTGTCGTGGCGCAAGGACGGTCCCGTCGCCAAGCATTTCGAGGCGCGCCGAAGCTTCGTCGACGTTGAAAACGCCGAGGACACGCTGACAATGTCGGACTTCGTGCGCCTGACCGACGCGGGTATCGTTCAGGTGCGGCGCCTGACCGAGGAATTGCGGCGAGAGATACACCGCATCGCCCAGGTCGACCGGCATGATTCCGAACTGGAACGCACCTGGTACGGGGTCCTGTTCTTCGCCCGGCCGCTCAATATGGCGGCGATCAGGAATTCGATATCAGACGTCGCGTAAAGGCGCCGATCGCCGCCAACGCTGCATGCGATTCGGGCAGGGCCGGTGCGATCACCGGCCAGACATGGGTCATGCCGGGTACGATATGGCTTTCCACCGCGACACGGGCGTCTGCCAGCCTGGTTTGAAGATCGAGCGCGTCCCCAACGACGGCCTCATCGCTGCTGGCGAAGATCAATGTCGGCGGAAAACCCGCGAGATCGCCGCGCAGGGGAGAGGCGAGGGGGTGATCGGCTGGATGGCCTTGCAGATAGAGCTCCGCCGCGCTTTGCGCCGACGCCTTCGGGAAAAACAGGTCGGCCGGGCGACTGTCATAGGTCGGGTTGGTCACTGCCAGGTCCAGCCAGGGCGAGATCAGGATCAGGCCGGCAGGTTTTGCATCTGCCGCCAGGGCCAGCGCGCTCGCCAGCCCGCCGCCCGCGGAATCGCCGCCGACAAACACCGGTCCGCGAAATGCCGCGCTCACTGCATCGAACGATACGACAGCGTCATGCACGGCAGCTGGAAAAGGATGCTCGGGCGCCAGCCGGTAATCGGCGACGACGACCCTCAGTCCGCTCGCCCCGGAAATCCGTGACGCGAAGTTCGCCCAACCTGCCGGCGATCCCATCCTGTAACCGCCGCCGTGGAAATAGAGCAGGGTGCCAGCCGGTTGCCCCGGCTCAGTCATCAGGCTTGCGACCCCGCCGAACGTCGCTTCTCGGATCGTGACTCCTCGCTCCAGCGGCGCCTTGGTCCAGTCGGCTGCGATGCGTGCCCGCCGTCCGACTAGGTCGGCGGCTGCCGGATATCCCGGCCTCAGCGGCGGTAATTTCATGCCGTCTCCAGGGTTGCGGCTTTTTTCGCCTTGTACTTCTCGACCTCGGGCATGACCTCGCGCGAGATCAGTTCCAGGCTGCGCTTGACGCTCTCATTGGTCAGATTGCCGAACTGCATATAGCAGAGCAGGTTATCGACGCCGAGATCGACATATTTGATCATCTTCTTATAGCAATCCTCGGGGCTGCCGATGATCAGCGTGTCCGACGCCTTGTACTGTTCGATCGGCGTCGAACCGCTTTTGACCGATTGCAGGAACGGGAAAATCCTGTCCTGCTCTTCCTTGCTCAGATTCGGCATTTCCCATTCCAGGGTGAATTCCGCCAAGTTCTGGTACCACCAGTCGACATTCTCCCAGACACCGTTCGCTTCCGCCTGATCGGCGGTATCGGCGCAATGGACCAGCGTATAGGCGCCGATCCTCTTGTTCGTCACATCGGTGATCGGCTTGGCGCGCGCCGAGGCCTCGCGGTAGGCGGCGTAGAGTTCGGCCAGCGCGGAGATCGGTTGCATGATCGCAAAGGACAGCAGACCCAGCCCGCGCTCACCCGCCAGAACCGCGGAGGATTTCGTTGCGGTCGCCATCCAGGCGGGCGGGTGCGGATCCTGATAAGGCTTGGGCGTGACCACGCGCGCCGGGAATTTGAAGGCCGGCGAGTCCCACGAGAACCGCTCCTCCCGCCACATGCCGGTGATGATCTCGGTCGCCTCGAAGCTTTGTTCGAGAACCGTCGCACGGTCGACGCCGAACGCGGTCTGCTCCATCGGGGTGGAACGCCCGATACCCCACTCGACCCGGCCGCCCGATAACAGGTCGACGGTCGCGACCTTTTCCGCGACGCGCGCCGGATGAATAAACCCGAACGGCGTCAGCGTGACGCCGAAGCCGAGCCGGATGTTCTTGGTCACCTGGGACAGCGCACCGAGCACCGCCTCGGAACACGGCATGTGCGAGCGGCCGACGCGGAAATGATGCTCGACGCACCAGACAGTGTGATAGCCGAGCGTGTCGGCCAGGGTGATCTGCTCGAACGCCTCCTTATAGGTTTTTTGTTCGCGCGCCCGCTGGCCATAGGGGTGCGGACCCTTCCAGGGGCGGGCAGCGTCGAACTCATAAAACAGATCGAGCTTCATCGGTCATTTCCCCTATTTTATTGCAATATCGAAATTGTTTTCGTAATGCTGTCAGCGCATAATCACGACGCGACCTTAACGGTCAACAAGTTTGCGCATCGGGGAACATGGCCAGACCGGCATTGGCGGCATCGCGCGCCATCGACATCCTGAGCTTCATGGCAGCGCGCCCGACCGAGGCGTTTTCGCTGTCCGAGCTGGTCGAGCATTTGCAGGTTAACTTCGCCTCCTGCCACGCGATCTTGAACGTGATGACGCAGGACGGTCTGCTCGAACGTCATCCCAAGCACCGGACCTATAGCCTGGGGCCGGCTTTGGTCGCGATCGGTCATGCCGCCCTGGAAAGTCATCCAGCAATCGACATCGCCCGCGATGAGGCGCGCGATCTGGCGCAGCAACTCGACCTGGAAGTTCTTTTGACGGCCCGCACGGGCGACGACCTGATCGGCCTTGCGCGCGCCGGCCGTTATGCTGCTCCTAACGCGGCGCTGAGGGTCGGGCAGCGTGTGCCGATGATTCCGCCATTCGGCGCGCCCTTCATGGCGTGGGCGCCCGACGCCCAGGTGCGCCGTTGGCTGGCCGATGCGACAGGGGACGCGGTCATCGCGCCCTATCTCGACCTGCTCCAGATCGTGCGCGAACGCGGCTATGCGGTTACGCTGCGCAATCCCGTGCAGTCGCAATTGGGTGAGGTGATCGCCGGCCTTTCCGACTCACCGCATGAGACAGGTCTCAAACGTCGGATGACGAACCTGCTCAGGGAACTGGGGATCGACGTCTATCACCTTGGCACAGCCGATCCGAGCCGCGCGTACGAGGTCGGCATGCTGTCTGCGCCTATTTTCAATGTTCACGGCCACGCGGCCTTCACGCTGTCTCTGCTGGGCTTTCGCGACGGTCTTACCGCTGCGGAAATCCAGGTCTATGCCGACGGGCTGATGGCCTGTTGCCTGACTGTGACACGCAGAAGCAACGGGCGTACGCCCGCGGTTGGATTACTCAGAAATGCAATGGGAGGAACAGGATGAAGGCGCTGCTCTTTAGAGGCGAGGGACTGATAGAGCTTAACCACGAGGTATCGGTGCGTGCGCCGGCGGCGGGTGAAATCATTGTGCGTATCATCGCTTGCGGCCTCTGCCGCAGTGACCTGTCCGTCGTGCACGGCAAGATTCCCTGGCCCGCGCCGGCGATCCTGGGTCACGAAGGCGCCGGCATCGTTGAGGAGGTCGGCCCCGGCGTCACAAAGATAAAACCCGGCGACCACGTTGTACTCCACACCCTGGCGAACTGCGGCCATTGCGAGCATTGCGATTCCGGCAAGCCGACGCATTGCCGCGAAACGCTGGGCAACCGCAGCACGCCGTTCTCACTCGCCGACGGCCAGCCGGTCACCAATTTCGCCGCCGTTTCGGCGTTCGCAGAATATACGGTGGTGAAGCAGGACCAAGCTGTGGTGATCGATTCCGACGTACCGCTGACCACTGCCTGCCTGATCGGCTGCGCGGTGCTGACCGGCGTGGGCTCCGTTCTCAACCGCGCCCGGGTTCAGACCGGCGAGACGGCCGCCGTGTTCGGTGGTGGCGGCGGTGTCGGCCTCAATGTGATCCAAGGCTTGGTGCTGTCCGGTGCATCCCGCATCATTGCGGTCGACACGGTGCCGGAAAAGAGGCAACTGGCCGAATTGTTCGGCGCCACCGATTTCATCGATGCCAGGACAGGCGACGTTTCGGAACAAATCCGCGCGTTGCTGCCGCACAGCAAGACGGCCAATTCAGGCACGTTCGGTTCGGGCGGTGTGGATTGGTCGTTCGAATGCACCGGTAGCCCGGTCGCGCTGAAGAGCGCGGTCGAGGCGCTGACCTGGGGCGGCAACGCGGTCGTCGTCGGCGTGCCGCCGCAGGGCGCGACGATCGAGCTGCCGATCAACCCAATCGCGTATGTCGATCGCGGCATCATCGGTTCGCGCTACGGCTCGTCGCGCCCGCACCACGATATTCCGATGTATATCGCGCTCTACAAGCAGGGCCGGCTGAAGTTGGATGAGTTGATCACGCGGCAATATCCGATCGAACAATTCGAAACGGCGTTCGCCGACCTGGATGCCGGCAAGCTGGCGCGCGGCGTTCTGACGTTCTGATTTCAACCAAAAACGGGGAAGCTTTATGTCTGTCGATTACGTCAAGATGCACGGCGAACTCGCCGCCAACGGTCCCTATCCGGCGCGGATCGGGTCGTCGCTGATTACAATGGTCGAGCCGCATGTCGGACACGACCACAGCTATAACCGTTGGTACGAGGACGACCATTTCAACTCGGGCGCCATGGCGATGCCCTGGATGTTTTCCGGCCGTCGCTGGGTCGCGCCTAAGTCGCTGCAGAAATTCCGCTATCCGGCTGATTCCAAAATCGCGAAACCGGTCGAACTGGGCAAGTATATCTCGATCTACTGGCTGACCGACGGGCGCTATGACGAACACATGGCCTGGACGGTGGCAACCAATACCCGCCTGCGCGCCGACGAGCGCGTCTATATGCAGCGCGACCACATTTACACCTCGTTCCAAAGCTATCGCGGCGCTGTCTACCGCGACGCCAAGGGGCCACGCGATATCCATTCGCTGGAATACCCCTATCAGGGTCTGGTGGTGGAAGTGATCGATGCACCGTCGAAGAACGGCCGCGATAAGCTGGTCGAGTGGCTGAAGAGCGAATACGTCCCCGGCGCGATGGCCGGCTCGGATATCGCCATGTGCCTGCTCTTCCAGCCAACGCCGCTGCCCGCTGACAAGATGCCCTATGTGAAGGACGTCGAAGGCGTCGACGACCGGCTGACCTTGCTGTGGTTCACCGAGGGCGAGCCGACCAAGTCCTGGGAGAAGGTCTTCGCCAAGTCAGGTGATACGGTCGCGAAGTCGGGCCTCGGCCGGGTAGAACTGATGGCGCCGTTCATCCCAACCCTGCCGGGCACCGACAAATACGTGGATGAACTGCGATAGCGGTAGCTCTGTGCTGTTTTGCACGAGTCAGCTATAGAAACGTCGACGACCCCATAGCTCAACCGGATAGAGCATCAGCCTTCTAAGCTGAGGGTTGCAGGTTCGAGTCCTGCTGGGGTCGCCAACTCCACGCCTGTTTGGGAACCAATCCCGCATCAATCAGTTCACATGTGGATACGCGCGTGAGAACACGGGCGGACTTGGCGGCCGTCTCTCATTCTGCACACCACCGCCAAATGCCGAAGCATTCGTACAATATTGCGTTTCGTCACCGCGGTAGTCCGGTGCTGACCACGCATGGCATTAGCACCCACCGCCGCACCAAGGCGCTTAACGTCATAATCGTGGTGTAACAACAGACTTGAACCCGTTGGAGATGCAGATGACCAAGCCCCTGTCACCCGATCTCCTAGAAAAGATGCACGCTTATTGGCGGGCGGCGAATTACCTGTCAGTCGGCCAGATCTATCTGCGGGACAATCCGCTGCTCGAAGAGCCGTTGACACTGGACCACATCAAGCCTCGGCTTCTGGGGCATTGGGGCACCACGACCGGGCTGAACTTTCTTTATGTTCATCTGAATCGCCTGATCAGAGATAACGACCTGAACATGATCTACATCATCGGGCCGGGGCATGGCGGGCCCGGCTTGGTGGCGCATACTTATCTCGAGGGCTCGTACACTGAGCGTTATCCGGCGATCGAGCGTAATCGGAACGGGCTGCAGCGGTTGTTCCGCCAGTTTTCATGGCCTTACGGCGTACCCAGCCATGTGTCATCGGAAACGCCGGGCTCGATCCACGAGGGCGGAGAGTTGGGGTACTCGCTCGCGCACGCTTATGGCGCCGCGTTCGACAACCCGAGCCTGATTGTCTCCTGCATCATTGGCGACGGCGAGGCGGAAACCGGCGCGTTGGCCACCAGTTGGCATTCCAACAAATTCCTGAACCCCGCACGGGACGGTGCGGTCTTGCCGATTTTGCATCTGAACGGTTTCAAGATCGCCAACCCGACGGTGTTGGCGCGTATCAGCCGCGATGAATTGACGAAGTTGTTGCAGGGCTACGGCTATGAGCCGCATTTTGTCGAGGGCGACGATCCGGCGCTCGTCCATCAGAGTCTGGCCGGGACACTCGATACCGTCTTGGCGCGCATTCGCGAGATACAGGAGGCCGCACGGTCCCCCGGCGCCAAACCGGAGCGTCCGTTCTGGCCGATGATCGTGTTCCGCACGCCGAAAGGTTGGACAGGGCCGAAATTCGTCGACGGCAAGCCGGTCGAGGGTACATGGCGCGCGCATCAAGTGCCGATCGACAGCTTCAAGAACCCCGAACATCTGAAGCAGCTTGAAGACTGGATGCAGAGCTATCGGCCGCGCGAATTGTTCGACGAGCATGGTAAATTCCGCGAGGAACTGGCTGAGCTCGCCCCAACTGGTCATCGCCGCATGGGCTCTAATCCCCACGCCAATGGCGGCGAGCTGCTGAGGCCGTTATCGATGCCGCACTTCCAGGATTACACCGTTGCCGTGCCGGAACCCGGTGGCGTCCGGGCGGAGTCGACGCGGGTGCTCGGCAAATTTCTTGCCGACGTCATGAAACTCAACCTGATCAACCAGAATTTCCGCCTTTTCGGACCGGACGAAACGGCCTCTAACAGGCTGGAGGCGGTGATTGCTGTCACCGGTAAGGAATGGATGGCCGGTGTCGAGGACGTCGATATCGACCTCAGCGCCGATGGCCGCGTCATGGAGGTGCTCAGCGAGCATATGTGCGAGGGCTGGCTCGAGGGATACCTGCTGACCGGCCGACATGGCCTGTTTTCCTGTTACGAGGCCTTCATCCACATTATCGATTCGATGTTTAACCAGCACGCCAAGTGGTTGAAGGTCACCAAGGATATCCCTTGGCGCAAGCCCATCGCATCGCTGAATTATCTGCTGACATCGCATGTCTGGCGGCAGGATCATAATGGGTTCTCGCACCAGGATCCGGGGTTCATCGACCATGTCGCCAATAAGAAGGCCGACACTGTCCGCATCTATCTGCCCCCGGATGCCAATTGCCTGCTGTCAGTTGCAGACCATTGCCTGCGCAGCCGCGACTACATCAATGTGATCGTGGCGGGGAAACAGCCGGAATGGCAGTGGCTGGATACGGAATCCGCCGTGCGGCACTGCACGGCTGGCGCCGGTATTTGGCAGTGGGCCAGCAATGACGAGGGCGATCCCGATGTCGTGATGGCCAGCGCCGGCGACGTGCCGACGTTGGAGGCGCTGGCGGCCGTCACGCTCTTGCGGGAATACGTACCCGATATCCGCATCCGCTTCGTTAATGTTGTGGATTTGATGGTGCTGCAGCCGCAGTCGGAACATCCGCACGGTCTGGGGGACGAGGATTTCGACGCGCTGTTCACCAAGAACAAGCCGGTAATCTTCGCGTTTCACGCCTATCCGACAATGATCCACAAGCTGACCTATCGCCGGCACAATCACGATAATATCCATGTGCGCGGCTATAAGGAGGAGGGCACCACCACCACCCCGTTCGACATGGTCGTGCTGAACAATCTGGATCGCTTCCAACTGGCCCTGGATGCGATCAAGCGCATCCCGAGGTTCGCCGACCAGGTGGGGACGGCAACCGCGCGTTACTGGACGTCGATGGAACGCCATAAGCTTTATATCAGCGAACATGGCGACGACATGCCGGAAGTTCGCGACTGGAAGTGGAGCCCGTGGGCGTGACCAACGCCGACGATGCCGTCATCCTCGCCCTGAATAGCGGATCGTCCTCGCTCAAATTCGGGCTGTATCGCGTAGGTTCGACCCAGACCGAGATGCTGTTTTCCGGCGAAGCGGAATCGATCGGCGGCGAAACCGGCGATTTCCGGGCGCGGGATGCGGCGGGCAATACCCTGTTGGCTGAGAAATCTCCGCTCGCCGGCTATGCCGAGGCGATTACGCGCATCGCCAGCTTGCTGACCCAATTCAAAATGCCGCCGCCTGTCGCCGTTGGGCATCGCATTGTGCACGGCGGGCCTGCACTCACACAGCACTGCGTCATCGACGAAGCGGTTCTGGAAGCACTCGAAGCCGCCGCTGTTTTTGCGCCGCTTCACGTGCCCCCGGCGTTATCGGTGATCCGCACCGCGCAGGAGCATTTCCGCGACATTCCGCAGATCGCGTGCTTCGACACGGCTTTTCACGCTGACCTGCCCGAGCGCGCGCGGACGTTTCCACTTCCAAAAGCGCTACGGTCCGAGGGTATCCGGCGCTACGGTTTTCACGGTCTTTCCTGCGAATCCATCGTTCATCAGTTAAGAGACCGTTTACCGAAACGACTGATTGTCGCCCATCTCGGCAATGGCGCGAGTATCACCGCGATCGAGGGAGGGCATTCGATCGATACCAGCATGGGGCTGACGCCGACCGGCGGCGTCATCATGGGCACGCGTAGCGGGGATCTCGATCCCGGGCTTTTGATTTACCTAATGCGGGAGAAAAAACTCGATGCCGCAATGGTGGAGGACTTGGTCGATCGCCAAGCCGGTTTGAGGGGTGTTTCGGGTATCGGCAGCGATATGCGGATTCTGCGCGAGCGCGCTTCGACCAATACCGACGCGCGCCTCGCGATCGACATGTTTTGCTATTCGGTGCGCAAACAGATCGCCGCGATGATCGCCGCTCTCGACGGCGTCGACATGATCGTTTTTACCGGCGGCATCGGAGAAAACGATGCCGCCGCCCGTGCCGAGATCTGCGATGGATTGTCCTGGATCGGCATCGATCTCAATCAGGCGCAAAATCTGGCCGCGAGCAATCCGCTCAACGGTCCCGTCTCGCGGTGCCTCATACGCATCCTGCCGTCCGAGGAGGACGCGCAAATTGCCCGTCACAGCCGGGAATTGCTGCACCAAGCTTCGTTTAGGTGACGGAAGGGCCCGTCTCCAGCTCGATACCGTAACGCTCGACATAGGGGCGGAACCGCTCGGCGATCGCGCCCGCATCCAACCCGTATTCCTTCGGATCATAGCCGTGCCGCCCGAACCGGTGCTTCGGATGGGATTCGACATGGGCCGTCATGGCCTGGATCGGCTGGCCCTCAATGTCGTCACCGAATCCGGCATAGACGCGCCGCATCGCGCCGAGCGGATCGCGGGCAAGGTCGGCATAGTGCACATCGACGATCTTAATGTGCGGGTTGGCGTCGCGGAAACTGTTCATGCCATCGATCGACCGCGCCAGCATCTCGGTCCAGTGATCGGTGATGAAACGGCGGTGATCGGCATCGGAGAACAGGCCGGTCAGGGCGGTGATCAGGCTGCAGACCGAGGTGCATAAAACAAGTGGATCGCGGTGCGTTATCAGCAGCCTTGCGTCGGGATAGACCGCCGTCAACGCATCCAGATGGATGATGTGATAGGGCGCCTTCAATGACCAGCGTCCACGCACCCCGCCGCTCTGTAACACCTGCAATGCCTGTTTGTGATAATCGTAGGCCGAGCGGTGGTCGACCCGTTTCAACCAGTCGGCATAGGTCGGGACATTGACCATCGCCTCCCATGTCAGGCTCTTGAAGTCCTGGTTCATCACCGAGATGCATTCCGTCGGGCCGTCTGGCTCCTCGCTTTGCACGACGCGCATCCGCGGATTGATCTCTTCCATCATCGCCATGCTGGCGCGCGTCGCTGCGATGCGTGGGTCGTTGGCGATGCCATCGGGAGTCGGTGGCGGTACGATGTCGCCGGCCTCCCAGCGGAACAGCGGCCGGTGCCGCTTATCTTTCTCCAGCAGATAGGACAGGAAAGTAGTGCCGGCCCGGAACATGCCGACGACGATCAGCGGCGCCTCGATGCGCTCTTCCGACACTTCAGGATGACGTTTTACCCAATCGACGATTTTGAGACGGTTGCTGAGCGCGCCGACGATGGCGCCCGGCAACGCCATTGCACCGAAGTCGTTGAGTTGGGCCTCGGACGATGTGGATTCGCAAAAGATCCGCAGCCCTTCGCGGAAGCTGTCGCCGCCGAAATCGCGGAGACCGGTTTTTTCGCAAGCCGTTTCGATAAGTCTGTCCGGTTCGATCCGGATCGACGCGCTCTCAGCCATGTGGCTGTTTCCTCCCAAGTCTTGCGGGTTCGTACGAATCCGAACCTGTTATGCGTCAGTGTAGCCACGCACCGCCGTCGACGAACAGTGCCTGGCCCGTGATCGACCTTGCCAGTGGCGACGCCAGGAAGGTCACCGCCTGGGCCACATCCTCTGCCGTCGCCAGACGGCCAAGGCTCGTCCTGTCACGGGCGGGCGCCTCCAGGCTCTCGGTGGTGACGCCTAACGCCTTCGCCTGTTCAGCCAGGAATCTTTGTCGTGGCAGAGCGTCCATCGGCCCGGGGTGAACGCCGTTGACCCTGATGCCATATGGGCCGAACTCGCGCGCCAGATGGCGGGTCAGGTGCGCGAGCGCGGCCTTGGAAGACGTATAGCCGCCGAAATCGGGATCCAGGGCCTCGGATCCGTGGGTGTTGATATTGACGATCGCGCCGGACGAGCGTTTCAAGGCGGGCAGGGCGGCGCGGATCATCGTCAGCGTGCCCCACAGATTGACGTCCGCCACGGCCCGCCATTCGTCCATATCGGCATCCTCGAAGGAGGACGGTGCTTCGGCGCGGAACGCGTCGTTGACCAGGATGTCGATGCCGCCGAACGTTCGGACCGCCAGATCGGTCAGCTTTTCACAGTCGGCGCGATCACGGATGTCCGTTCGCCGACCGACATTCGGCGCGCTCATCGACGCCAACATATGCAGTGCTTCCGCCAGACTGTCGGGATCAAGATCGCCCAGCACCAGGTTCACGCCGGCTACCGCCAGGCCGCGCACTATCTCAATGCCCAGGCCGGCCCCCACACCCGATACGATGGCCGTCTTTCCGTCCAACCCCGTAACTGCCATTTCCTGAACCTATCAGCCATGTATCCGCCGGCCGGATCATGGCGCTCGGGCGCTCACCGTCAAGGATGGCGTCTCATAGCGGGGACGCCTTCACTGCGTCGATCGCGTCCAGCCGCGCCTTACCGAAGCCTGCGATCGGCGCCACGCCCGCGCGGTCGAAATTCATCAGGATATCGCTCTTGGTCGTGTAGGCAGGCCATGTGGGCAAACCAGGTCCGTTGGGATTACCGGTTTTGGCGAAATTCACCCAATAGCCGTTCACGGATTTCGCCATGGAAAGATCGGCGGCCGACCATTTGCCCTTCCAGCGCATGTCGGGATTCTTGAATACCATCTCCATTTCGGCGTCGTGCCCGGCGCCTGGAACCGAGCCCATCGCTGCATCCGGCACATAGGCATAGCGATAAAGCCAGACCTTATCGGTCTTCCCGGCGAGCGCGCGGGCGCGGGCGCGGGTGGGCGCAGTCATTGCGGCCTCGCCCCATAACCTGCCCAAGGCATCCTTCGGCGATGTGCCATCGGCTGTGTAGAACGCCAGCAACTGGGGCCCTTTTGTTTTTAACCCGGCGAACCAGCGCTCGTCAGTCCCGGGCAGCCAGCGGATCAGGCTTTCCTCCCGGCCGTTCGACCCCGCCAGATACGGCACAGTGGCCGCCAGGCTTGTTGCGAAAGCCACATCGGTCGGGGCCAACACCAGCTTGCCGTCGACAATGGGGGAGGCGGGAACTGTCGCCGGCCCGTCCCAGACCTTATCCGCAGGCAGGGCGCGCAAGTTGGCGAGATCAGGCGCGTGCATCTTATCGGCCCAGGCTTTTCCAGCCGCCTCGGCATTCGGCACCGATTGCATGCCGGAATGGGCACCCCCGGATTCGGAGATCGCCTTGGCGAAAAGACCGCGCGCCAAGGGGGAAGCCATCAAGATGTTCACCGATGAGGCTCCGGCCGATTCGCCGAAGATGGTGACATTCGCAGGGTCGCCACCGAAGGCAGCGATATTCGCCTTCACCCATTTAAGCGCCGCAATCTGGTCCATCAGGCCATAATTCGCCAGCGGCTGGCCCGCTTGTTCGCGCGACAGTGCCGGATGGGCGAAAACGCCGAAACGGCCCAGCCGGTAGTTGAAATTGACCAGGATCACGCCATCGCGGGCGAATTCGGTCCCGTCATAGCTTGGGAACGAGCCTGCGCCCATGATCCAGGCGCCGCCATAGATCCAGACCATGACGGGGAGTGGTTTGTTGGCCGCCGCTACCGGCCGCCAGATATTGAGATAGAGGCAATCCTCGCTTGTCGGGTTGTTGAAGCCGGGCCCCGGCGCATAAGCCTGGGGTTCCTGGATACAGTCCTTTGAAAAGGCTGTGGCGGTTCGAACCGACGACCAGGCTGTGGCGGGCTGCGGCGCGCGCCAACGCAGGTCACCGACGGGCGGAGCGGCAAACGGGATTCCGAGGAACGATTCTACACCCGGGGTCTTGGCCGCGCCTTCGACATCGCCCTTGTCGGTGTGAACGACCGGCCCGGCAAGGGCGCCGGACGCCGTGGAAAACAGCGCGATGGTCATTGCGACCGACAGCAGCCTACTCCTCGATATCATAGTCGCCCCCTCACTCTGAAGGCAGCATAGCCTTGGATTATGCCGGACTCTTGTTCTATCGCGCACCCCGTCACGGTCTTTCGACGCGGCCGGTTGCGGCATCAGTTTTTCTGAGCATCCCGCGCTGCGCGATAAATGCGCAGCCAAAGCCGCATGGCGTCCATATAGCGGAATGCCAGTTCCTCGATATCGGTGGTCGGGCGGCCGGTTGGGCCGGCATCGCGCGCGGCATTGATGGCGTCGCGGGCCCGGTCGATCGCCAGATCGGCGAATTGCGGCGTAATGGCTTCCGCCGGCACGTTTTCGTCGACGGCGATATGCTCGACCATGCGCGTCACGATCGCCCGGCCGGCCGAATTCAAGGCGTCGATTTTATCCTGGGAATCGTCATCGAGCGGGAAGGGCGGCTCCAGGTCATAGAACCACGGCTCCATCGGTCTGGCTTCGTCAACCAACGTCATTGTCCTGTTTTGGATACGGCGTTGCGCGCGAATCGCGCGAAACGGCCGCAAAATATGCTGCCATATCACCGGATATCGGCTGATCGCGTGTGCGGCGCAACATAAAATCTATTAAGTGAAACAAAAGGCTACCGCACCGCACACGAAAATTGGCTTTTCGTTCTTGACGCTTCTTCGCAGGTGCGGTAGAACAGGAATCGATATGGCACCTTCCCCGCCATATCCGACGCCTGCTTATGAGGCGTTTCCTCCCTAAACTCGGGCTGCCTTCTGGCGGCCCGTTTTTTTATTCAGATACTCCAAACGCACTACCGGTGCAAGGACAATTTGGCGCAGGTAATTTCTTGGGGTGCGACCTGAGATTTTACGGATTTAGGTCGTTTGACAATGTCTCACGCATTGTGACCGGCATAATGGCCAGATGACCGTATCGCGGATGGTCGAAGCCGAGCATCGCCGGTTCGTCGCCGGCGATGAATCCTTTCTTCTGATCGGCAGTCAAAGGGAAACGGATAAACTGGACCGACGAGGCCTTGCCTTCTGAGCTGGTATTTTCGCGGTCCGCGTCGGGAATGCCCCGAATCATGTCCGCGCCGATCGACAGGATTACGTGATTTTCGATGCCGCCGATCATGTGCAGCACCGCGGCACGGCGCTTCGCGTCGGGTACTTCTATCATGACCGTGGCGACAAATTCGTCGCCGTTGGGGATCAGCGGATTGAACGCCTCAAGCTCATCTTGAATCTGGGCCTCTCCGCCTTTTTCGACGAACAACATCTCGTGGATTTGATGCCACATCGTGTCGTAATTCTCGAAATAGAACGTGGAGTAGGGGCCGACATCCAGCCGGCGGAGGCGCTTTACGCCAGCCATGCGCCGTCGTTGTTCCGCGCGGATCGCGGCATAATCCGGCATCGTCATGATATCGGCCCGGGTGATCGGACCACGCTTGCTGTGCTGTGTGTCGGTCATTTGGATGCCGTTAGTCCATAAGCCTGCGCTACCAGTTCGATCGGGTGAATTTTCGTCGGCAATCTCGCGCCCTCGATCGCCTCGACACCCTGCAGCACGTGCATTCCGGCCAGAGGGCATTCCGAAGCGACAAAAGCTTTATCGTTCTTCGCCACTTGCCGTGCGACCGGCTTGCCGACCTTCAACGCAGTGTTGAAATTGCCCTTCTTGACGCCCCACGAGCCGCCATGGCCCGAACAGCGCTCGACCACTGCAACGTCCGGCTCTGGAATTAGGCGTAGCATCTCTGCGCCCTTGGCGCCCATGTTCTGCGCCCGCGCATGGCAGGCAAGGTGTATCGTGACGCCGCCATCAAGCGGCTTCATTCCAAGCGCCAGTCCCTCTTTCTTGGCGATATCGACGACGTACTCGCTGAGGTCCGACGTGTTCTTCGACAGGAACGCCACGTCCGCATTATCCGGCAGGATCAGCGGCCATTCGAATTTCAGCATCAATGCGCAGGACGGCACGAGTGCCACGATCCGGTAACCGTCCTCGATGATCGGCCTCATATAAGCCGCGACCCTGGCCGCGCGGTCGGCGACGTCCTTGATATCGCCCAGTTCCAGTTGCGGCATGCCGCAACATTCGGGATGCACGACTTTGGTCTCGACGCCATTCTTGGCCAGCACGGCCTGGGCGGCGATGCCGATCGAGGTATTGTTGTAATTGATGAAGCAGGTCGCATAGAGCGCGGCCTTGCGTCCCGCCGCGGGTGCGGTCGTATCCGGCTGCGGCGCGTTCCTGGCGGCATTCACAAAGGTGGGACGGTCAAAGGTCGGCAGCGCCGCATTGCGGTCGATACCGGCAACGGCCTCCATGATCGGGCGCGTCAACTTGTTGTCCAGACCGACAGCCCAGTTCATCAGCGGGTTCAGAGCCGATCCGATCGCGCCGTTGCGGTCTGTCGCAACCAGTTCCTTGTCGGCCAGCGAGGGAACGCCTTTACCGTACTCGTAGGCGCGGTAGCGCAGCATCAGATGCGGGAAATCGAGATTGAATTCGTGCGGCGGGACATAGGGGCACTTCGTCATGAAGCACATGTCGCAGAGCGTACAGGCGTCGACGACGTCTTTATATTTCTCTTTCAGCACGCCTTCGAGTTCGCCGGAGGGCGTCTCGTCGATCATGTCGAACAGGACGGGGAAGCTGTCGCACAGGTTAAAACAGCGCCGGCACCCGTGACAGATGTCGAAGACCCGCTCCATCTCTTTTTCGAGCTTCGCGTAGTCGACGAAATCGGGATTCTGCCAGTCGATCACATGGCGAAAAGGCGCACCGCTGTTGGGCTCGGCCATGAAAATCCTCGCGGTTACAGGCGGGAAGAAAATCGGCGGCCACGAGGGGCCGCCGATTTAAGTACGCAGACGATCGGTCGATCGCTTAGCCGTTCAGGCCGTCGAGCGCCTTCTGGAAACGGCCGGCATGCGACCGCTCGGCCTTGGCCAGCGTTTCGAACCAGTCGGCGATTTCGTCGAAACCTTCTTCGCGAGCGGTGCGCGCCATGCCCGGATACATGTCCGTATATTCATGGGTTTCGCCTGCGACCGAGGCCACCAGGTTCAGGTCAGTCGCGCCGATCGGCTTGCCGGTCGCCGGATCGCCAACTTCTTCCATGAATTCCAGATGGCCATGGGCATGACCGGTCTCGCCCTCGGCGGTGGAGCGGAACACGGCGGCGACATCGTTGTAGCCTTCGACGTCGGCCTTTTGTGCGAAATAGAGGTAACGCCGGTTCGCCTGGCTTTCGCCGGCAAAGGCTTCTTTCAGATTTTCGAGCGTCTTGGAGTCTTTAAGCGCCGTCATTCTATCCTCCTGATAAGGCAGGCAGCCTTGCCGGCCGCCAATGGTATGATCCCGTCGATCTTACCGCCGACCGAGGGCGAAAAGCAAGATTGTTTAGAACGGCTCTAAAATCTGGAGTAACGCGCCGTGTGTTGGCCAAGGTCGAATTCGATGAGCGTGCGGCACTCCGTCTGGAGATTAAATATGAAAAGAAGAGGGCATTTTATCGATTTTCCGTACTGTATCCTTAAGGTTGATTTCGCGCCCTTTAAGCAACACTGAAAAGAAATCCTACCTGTATTGTGCGGTGCAATATAGAATTGAACTGTCACGCCTAATGGAACTTTGCTAGGGATGATTCCTTACGAATTCCTGTTCATTAGGACACTGAAAATGAATTTGCGCATGAAGCCCGATCTGGCCGCATTCCTTGCCCTGCCGGCTTTTCTGGTGGCGGGTGCGGCGTCGGCTGGTGGATTTTATATCCAGGAACAGTCGGCGGCAGGGGTTGGCCGCGCGCAGGCCGGCAATGTTGCGATCGCCGATGACGCCAGTACGATCTACTTCAATCCCGCTGGGTTGACCCAGCTTCCCGGTGTGCAAATCGATCAGGGCGTCGATCTGATTGTGCCGGATGCTCAACTACATGATCTGGGGACGACAGATCATTCGGCCCTGGCGCCGATTTCCAGGCCCCAGGGCGGCAACGGCGGCAACCCCGGATCGGCCACCCCGATCCCCGACTTCTTTCTCAGTGCACAGATTCCGGATTCTCCGGTGACCTTGGGGTTCGGCGTGACCGCGCCATTCGGGTTTGCGTCAAAGTTCGAGCAGAACAGCTTCGCACGATACGATTCAATCGACAGCTTCGTCGAAACCATCGACTTCCAGCCAACGATCGGCGTCAAGTTGAACGACTGGCTGTCGATCGGGCTGGGGCTCGACGAGCAGTATACCTATGTCAAACTGCGTTCCGCGGTGCCCGATCCGATTACACCCGGTGTTATTGCTAGCGACGGTCGTCTGACGTTGAGCGGCCATACATGGAGCACGGGCTTCAACGGTGGCCTGCTGATCCAGCCCGACGCCAACACGAATATCGGCCTCAGCTACCGCTACGGCATTCAGCATAACATTCGCGGGTCGCTGACCGTCGCCAACCTGCAAGGGCTCGTCTCAGTCGCAAATCAGCAGGTGACCGGAACCGCCGCGTTGGATTTGCCGGATATTGTCCAAGCCGGCATCGCGCGCAAAGTAACGCCAGACCTGACTTTGCTCGCTGAGTTCGATTTTTATACCTGGAGCAATTTCCAGGCGATCAACATCCATACGACAAGCCCGACGCTCGGCAATCTGGTTACTCAGGAAAACTATCGGGATACCTACTCGTTCGCTCTGGGGGGCGAATACCAGCTGGACCCGCAATGGAAACTGCGAGCCGGCGTGAAATACGACCAGACGCCGACGGTCGATCAGTTCCGCGACACACGCGTGCCCGATGGCGACCGATATTGGCTGTCGACCGGATTCCACTATCAGTGGGACGAACATATCGGCTTCGACTTCAGCTATGCCCATATATTCGTTACCGACAGCAATATTAATATCAACCGGTCGTTCTACGACACGGTGCCGGCTGTCCAGACGTTCAGCAATATCAAGGCGGAATCAACCGTTTCGATCGACATTCTGACGGCCGGTCTTTCCTACAAATTCTAAACATGGGACAGCGCCGTCCAGCCTTGCGGCTTGGTGGCGCAGCACCTATTAGACCGGGATGACCTGCTCGGTGCCAGTGAAATGACCGTCATCGTGACCGGAGCCGCCGGCTTTATCGGCTTTCACGTGGCAACGGCCCTGCTTGCCCGCGGCGAACGGGTGGTCGGGATTGATATTGTCAATGACTACTATGACGTCCGCCTGAAAGAAGGTCGGCTGGCATTGCTGGCCGGTAACAAGAACTTCAGCTTTCATCGTGCGGACATCGCCGATCACGAGCGGGTTTACGACATTCTATCCAAGGCCGGTCCGCTGTCCGGCGTGATCCATCTCGCGGCACAGGCCGGCGTTCGTTACTCGCTGCAAAATCCCTATGCCTATGTGCATTCGAATGTGCTGGGACAGGTGGCGATGCTCGAAGCCGTTCGGCGTATCGACCCGGTTCCGGCGCTGGTTTATGCAAGCTCGTCGTCGGTTTACGGCGGCAACCATACCTTTCCGTTCTCGGTCGCCGATAGGGTTGATCATCCTGTTTCTCTCTATGCGGCAACCAAGCGGGGCGGGGAGTTGCTGGCGGAAAGCTATGCGTCGATGTACGGGCTGTCCTCGACCGCTCTTCGGTTCTTCACCGTCTATGGTCCGTGGGGCCGGCCCGACATGGCGTATTTCAGCTTCACCAAGGCGATCCTGGCCGGCGAGGCAATCCCGGTCTTCAACGAAGGTAAGCTGAAGCGCGATTTCACTTATATCGACGACATCGTCGCCGGGGTTGTCGCGGCGTTGGACCAACCGGCCGATCCGACACGGCGGCATCGCATCTATAATCTGGGTAACAACAAGTCCGAGCCGGTACTGCGCTTTATCAAGGTACTGGAGAAGGCGCTGGGGCAAAAGGCGGTCATTCGCTACGAACCAATGCAGCCCGGCGACGTGGAGATCACGGCCGCCGAGATTGGTGAAAGCCGCCGCGACCTGGGCTTCGACCCCAGTATCGCGATCGACGACGGTCTGCCGAAGTTTGTGGACTGGTACAAAGAATATTATGGCGCAGGCGGCTGATCCGCCCGGGCTGCGTCCGCCCACGCTGATCTTCCTGGTAACCGAGGATTGGTATTTTTGGGCGCACCGCCTTCCGCAGGCGCGCGCAGCCCGTGAGGCCGGCTTTCGGGTAGCGGTGGCAACCCGTGTCGATGCGCATGGCGATCTGATTCGGGAGGAGGGGTTTACTCTTTACCCTCTGAGGTGGCGGCGCGGCAGCACCAATCCTTTGGCGGGCCTGACGGCGATCTTCGAGATCGCACGGCTCTATCGCAGGACCAAGCCGGATATCGTTCATCATGTATCGCAGAAATCGATTCTGATCGGTTCGATCGCTGTGCGCCTGACTGGGATAAGGCGCGTTGTAAACGCCTTCACAGGCCTAGGCTTTCTGTTCACCGTCGATACGCGCAAGACGCGGACCATCCGGGCCGTGATCGGTCGCATCCTGCGTGGGATCGCGGCACGGCCGGGGGTGCGCTTCCTGGTGGAAAATCCCGAAGACGCGACGACGTTGACCCGGCTTGGCATCGTGCCGCAGGCGAAGCTGACGCTGATCCGCGGTTCAGGTGTCGATCTCAGCCGATACGACGTGCTGCCTGAACCGGACGGACCCGTGGTCATCGGTTGCGCGACCCGGATGCTTCGGATCAAAGGCGTCGAAGATGTTGTGGCGGCGTTTCGGTTGCTCAGGCAACGTGGATCGGATGCGCGGCTTTTGCTGGCGGGCGCACCGGATGCGGAAAATCCGGCGGCGATTTCGCAGACTGAACTCGATGGCTGGGCCGCCGAGCCGGGCGTGACCTGTCTGGGGCAGGTCGACGACGTGCGTGATGTTTGGAGCAAAGCTCATGTCGGCGTGCTGGCAAGCCGGGGCGGGGAGGGCATTCCGATGACCCTGCTGGAAGCCGCGGCTTGCGGTCGTCCGCTGATTGCGACCGACGTCCCGGGGTGCCGCGAGGTCGTCATATCCGGAGAAACCGGGATATTGGTGTCCTCAGGCGACATTCCCGCGCTGGCCGATGCATTCGCGCGCATGGTCCAGGACGCTGCGTTTCGCCAAGGTTGCGGTGATGCCGCGCGTAAGCGCGTTGCCAACGGCTTGGACTCGCACACCGTGGGGCAGAAGACGGTTGCCGTTTACCGCGAATTATTGGATGGCTACTCGGCGAACGGGATCGCCCCGTGAAAGACTATTTCCTGCTCGACACCTTCCTATTCTTCGTCGCGGCTCTGTTGTCCAGTGTCGTCCTGACCCGGGTGGCCTTGGCTGTGTTGCGGCGGCGGGCAATCCTCGATCTGCCCAACGCGCGCAGCAGTCACACGGTGCCGACCCCGCGCGGTGGCGGGTGGGGCGTCATGCTGGCGCTTTTGCCGTTCTGGGTATGGGCGACATGGCGGACCAACCGTTTGCATGACCCGACCGAATGGATGCTGATCGGCGGTGTCGTCCTGCTGATGGCGGTTTCCTGGATCGACGACCGCCGTGGGCTCAGTGCCGCGGTTCGTTTTGCCGCGCAATTCTTGGCGGCCGGCGCGGTGATGGCGGCACTGCCGCAGACATTGTCGCTCAGTGGCGGCCTACTGCCGGTGATGCTCGATCGGCTGATCGCAACGCTCGTCTGGTTGTGGTTCGTCAATCTTTTCAACTTCATGGACGGGATCGACGGGATCGCGGGCGGCAGCGCGGCGGCGATGGGTTTCGGCCTCACATTGATCCTGCTGCGCTATGGCCCGGATCCGCTTGAGGCTTTCCGCTCTGTGATGATCGCCGCCGTCATGGTCGGCTTCCTGGTGTGGAACTGGCATCCAGCCAAGATATTCCTGGGTGACGTTGGCAGCGTGCCGATCGGTTATCTGCTGGGGTTCGAGCTGATCCGCCTGGCAATGAACGGCGGGCAGCTCTTTGCCCTGATCGTTGCCCTCTACTATCTCGCCGATGCGACGATCACGCTTCTGAAGCGCGCCCGGCGTGGCGAACGCGTCTGGCGAGCCCATCGCGAGCATTTTTATCAGCGCTCGACGCAGTTGGGACGAAGCCACGGGCGAACGGCCAAAACCGCGACGCTCGTACAATTGGCGCTCGCTATTTTTGCCTGGCTCGCCGTCTTCTGGGGCTGGGTGATGCTGGTACCGGCGGTCATTCTGGTGGGGCTGCTTCTGCGCTGGATGTCGCGTCCGCCGAGGGCGGCATGAGCCGAATTCTGGTCACCGGCGCAACCGGTTTCGTCGGCCGGAGATTGATCCAGCGTCTGATCGCCGATGCGCGCCCGTTCCGGTCGGCGGTACGCGGCGTTTCCGATTTGCCGGGCGACACGATAATCATCGGCGATATCGGTCCCGATACCGATTGGTTGCCGGCGCTGGATGGTATCGACATTGTGCTTCATCTGGCGGGCCGGGCACACATCCTGAAGGCTGAACGAGACCCGCTTGTGGCGTTCCGCAAGGTGAACGCGCAGGGGACGGAGCGCTTGGCGGAGCAGGCCGAAGCCGCCGGTGTTCGACGATTTGTCCTGTTGAGCTCGGTCAAGGCGGCGCTCGACAACAGCGGATTGGCGCCGGTGACGGAAACCGAGCCGCCTGTGCCGCGCACCCCATATGGCATTTCCAAGCTTGAAGGAGAGCAGGCGTTGCAGGCGGCCGCGCACAAGATGGAAAGCGTCATCTTGCGACCGCCGCTGGTTTACGGGCCAGGGGTCCGCGCCAATTTCCTTGCGTTACTCAAACTGGTCGATCGCGGGATTCCGCTGCCCCTTGGCTCGGTGCGAAATCTCAGAAGCCTGATCGCGCGAGACAATCTGATCGACGCGATCCTGACAGCGGCGGATGCTTCGGGCGTCGCCGGTGGAACGTTCTACGTAACCGACGGCGATCCGTTTTCCACGCCTGAGCTGATCCGGGAAATGGCGCGCGCCCTTAGCAGGGGCGGGTATTTGTTACCGTTTCCGTCGTCCCTAATCAGGGGGGTGGCATCTGCATTTGGCCGAAATGAGGCTTCAGACAGTTTGCTTGGTTCGCTGAATGTCAGCGACGCCGCATTTCGCAAGATCGTTGGGTGGAATCCTCCAGTGACTGCAAGAACAGCAATGGCTGACACTGCCGCATGGCTCAGGGCGAAGAAAATTGACTAACGTCCTGTGTGTTCAACAGGCGATCGCTTTCAAATGCCCATCGGCGGCATAGTCTAATAGCGGCCTGTCACGCGTCATCAGCCGATACCCCTTGGCTCTCGCGGTTGCCGCCAAAATTCGGTCTGCCGGATCGCGCAAGGTTGCCGCTGGAAGAAAAGATGAAGCGATCAGGATGTCCGGCTCCATGCTCGCCAGGGCGATGCCGCTCTCGATCATCGTCTTGAACCAAATATCTGGGTTTGTGCTGAGTACCAGCCTGCCGCGTGCCACCAAGATGCCGATTTCCCAGGCTGTTATCGGTGAGACGAAAATGGCGACCTGATCTCGTTCCGCCTGCTCAAGATTGGTCAACGCCTCGGGTTTTAACTGATCGGTCAACAGGAAGATGGCGGCACAGGTGTCCAGCAGAATTGGTTGTTTCATGTCACCGATCCGCGTCCCAGAGCTCGCCGACAGGCTGCGTCAAATCCACGCCCGCTGGGATTTTGACCGTTCCTCCCAGTCGTTCACGCAAGCGGGAAATAACGCCTTGATTCGGAGGAGGGGCTGGTTTGCGTGGCCGGTTGTCGCTCGATCGAACAAAAACGAGCTTTCTGGAGGTCATGTCGACGCGTTCGGTTTTGTAACCCGCATCGAGCCAAGCTTGGGTCATGACGTTATTTGTCGGACTGTTGCTCCACCATGCGCGATGATTAGCAGCTTTAGGTGGAAGCGGCGTGCCGACGAGCCGCTCGATTTCCGTGAATGTCATCGGAACTTCGGCAGTTTTTTGTTCGACCAAAAAGTGTTTTAACGGTTCATACTTACCCATTACCCACTCCTGTGTAACTATATAAAATAGTTACACCCTTCTATAGGAATTTCAATAATTATTCTGGCTGTGCGGCATTTCGGGGCGCGTGAAGCGCGTGCTATGAAGCAGGCGAAAGGACCGCTCCATCATGTTTCCCAGCCTGTTTTTCGGCCTGCGCGACGCCAAGGTGCCGGTCAGCCTCAAGGAATATCTGCTGCTGATGGAGGCGTTGGACGCGCGCATCGCGGGCTGGAGTGTCGATGATTTTTATTACATCGCCCGCGCCTCGCTGGTTAAGGACGAGCGCTATCTCGATCGGTTCGACCGTGTGTTCGGTGAGGTGTTCCGGGGCGCCTTGCCGGTCGAAGGCGCGACGCCGGAGGAAATCCTGGCGCGAGCCCTGCCCGAAGAGTGGTTGCGCAAGATGGCCGAAAAACTGCTGACCGAAGAGGAAAAGCAGGCGATCGAGGCATTGGGCGGCTGGGACAAGATCATGGAGACTCTGCGCCAGCGGCTGGAAGAACAGCAGGGGCGGCACCAGGGCGGATCGAAATGGATCGGTACCGCCGGCACCTCGCCATTCGGCGCGTATGGCTATAACCCGGAGGGGGTCAGGATCGGCCAGGACGAAGGCCGTAATCGCAAGGCAGTGAAGGTCTGGGACAAGCGCGAGTTCCGCAACCTGGACGACGACGTCGAGCTTGGCACCCGCAACATCAAAGTCGTGCTGCGGCGGCTACGCAAGTTCGCCCGCACCGGCGCACGCGACGAGCTCGACCTGCCCGGCACCGTGCGCTCGACCGCGCATAATGGCGGCTGGCTTGATCTGCAGCTTCAGGCCGAGCGGCATAATGCAGTGAAGGTTCTGCTGCTTCTCGATATCGGCGGATCGATGGACGACTATATCCGCATCTGCTCGGAGCTGTTCTCCGCCGCGAAGACCGAATTCAAGCATCTGGAGCAGTTCTACTTCCATAACTGCCTTTACGAATCCGTCTGGAAGGACAATCGCCGGCGCGACGCCAATCGCCTGTCCACGGCGGAACTGCTGCGCACCTATGGCGCGGACTACCGCGTGGTGGTGGTCGGCGACGCCTCGATGAGTCCGTATGAGATCATCCAGCCGGGTGGCAGCGTCGAACATTGGAACGCCGAGTCAGGTGAGGTCTGGCTGACGCGGCTGACCGAAACCTTCGAACGTGTCGTCTGGCTCAACCCGGCGCCGGAGCGGTCCTGGTCCTATACACAGTCGACCGGCATCATCCGCCGCCTGATCGGCGACCGCATGCACCCGCTGACCTTGGGCGGGCTTGATGCGGCGATGAAGTATCTCAGCCGCTGAGGCTCAAGAGATCTTCAGCGTTCGCAACAGCATGATCGGCAGAACGCGGCCGGCCTTGGCGGCGTAGGTTTCGACCGCCTGGTTTTGTTTCCGCATCGCCGGCCAAACCTCAGCGCGTTTTTCCGCTGTCAGCTCTTCCGCGCGGACCCGCCGTTTTTGCCGGCCGACGCGGATGTCGATCTCCGGGTGCGCTTTCAGGTTGTAGTACCAGCCCGGCGCTTTCGGCTGCCCGTTGTTTGAGGCGAGGACGAGAATGCCGTCAGGCTCGGCCGGATAATATTGCAGGGGCACGACACGGCTCAATCCCGACTTTGCCCCGATCGTGTACATCAGCACCATCGGGGCGCCCAGATTGGCGCCGATCCAGCCCTTGCTGTGGTGGTAGACGAACCGGTGCGCCTTGGTAAACCATTCGAAATCGGCCATGGGAATTCCCTCTATAATTTTTTGCGATCATACCCGCCAGCGGCCGGTGCGTAAGCACTTCGTTGCGCCATTTCGGCGGCCTTCGAGAGGAAATAACGATTGACTTAAAAGGCGCTTTCCAACGTCAATGGCGCAAAATTTTCAAAAGTGATTGCGATGGATGCCTGGAGTTCCGGTTACGTTACCGATGTCGTTTATACCTATGGTGTGTATCGGGAGCTGACGCCATCGCTTCTTGCTTTCGTGGCGCTTATCGCCGGTGTAGTCGCGCCAGATCCGGATACGCCGCTGAACTATTGCGAGCTGGGTTGCGGCCAGGGCTATTCGGCCAACCTGTTCGCGGCGGCCAACCCGCACATTCAGATCTATGCCAATGATTTCAACCCCAGCCACATCTTTGGCGCCCGCCGGCTGGCAGAGGCCGCCGGCACGCGTAACGTTCATTTCTTCGAAGATGGGTTTGCCGACTTCGGCGCGAGGCCGGAACTTCCACAGTTCGACGTTATCAGCGTCCACGGCATCTATAGCTGGATCAGCCCGGAAAACCGCCGCCATATCGTCGAGTTCATCCGTTCCAAGCTCAAACCAGGTGGTCTGGTTTATATCTCTTATAATGCTCTGCCGGGATGGGACCTTAAAATGCCGATGCGGCGGCTGATGGCTGATTACGCCGCGAAGCTTTCGGGGCCGACGAATGCCCGCGTCGATCAAGCGCTGTCCTATGTCCAGCGCCTCGTGGATGTTGACGCACGTTATTTTTTGGCCGTCGCGGGGCTGACCGATGCCGTCAAGGCGTTAAAAGACCAAGATCGAAACTATCTGGCGCATGAATATTTCAACCGGAACCTGACGCCGTTTTACCACGCCGATGTCGTGGAGGAGTTGAGCGACGCGAAACTGACCTATATCGGTTCGGCAGCGCTTTTGGAAAATCTCGACGCCGTGAATTTCACGGCCGAGCAGCAAACCCTCCTTGAATCCGTGAGTGACCGGACCGAGCGTGAAATGCTGCGCGATTTCATCCGCAATCAGCAATTCCGCAGGGACGTCCTCATAAAAGGAGCCGTTCCGTTACAGCCGGACGAAGCACGG
The DNA here is from genome assembly GCA_965276835.1 of Alphaproteobacteria bacterium. GTDB lineage: Bacteria > Pseudomonadota > Alphaproteobacteria > BOG-932 > Roseiterribacteraceae > BOG-932. Next base: position 1,651,904 of record OZ255631.1, on the reverse strand, counting down.
GAACGTTGGTTGCGCACGCGTTTTGCGTTGAGCACGAGCCGGGAACATGTGCCTTTGACCGTCAATTGTGCCTTGGGCGAAGCAACGCTGCAGGCGGACGTTTATGATCCAGTTCTCGACGGTTTGGCCGAGGGGCCCCGTACTGTCGAGCAATTGCTGTCCGATCCCAAGATCGCGGAGGTGGGGTGGGACCGCGTGCTGCAGGCGCTCGCTGTTCTGGTGGGGTCCGGGCATCTCGAGACTGCGCTCAGCCAGGCAGGGGAGGAAGACCGCGCGGCACCGGTACATTCCTTCAATACGGCAGTTCTAAACGCGGCGCGTTCATCGGACAACTTGCGCTGGCTTGCATCGCCCGTGACCGGCGGATCGGCGATGCTGGATCGATTTACGCGGCTGTTCCTTTTGGCTATCCGGGAGGGGCACGACGATCCGCCCCTTTATGCCTGGGAATTGCTGAAGAGCACGGGCGTCAAGTTGCAGAAAAACGATGCCACGCTGGAGACCGACGAAGAGAATCTGCAGGAGATGCGCGGAATTTTCGACACTTACGCATCGCGGCTGGCGGCGGTCTTTCAGACACTCGGCGTTGCCTGACCATCGGGCGGTCGATCTGGGAGTAACGTCATGACGGATGTTCCGGGATTCACCAGCGAGATGTTTTCGCACGACGGCAACGGCCGGCAGGTGTTTCGTCGCGGAACCGGGCCCGCCGTTGTCATCATGCACGAGATTCCAGGGATCACACCACAGGTCGCCGCCTTTGCCACCCGCGTCGCTGACGCGGGTTTCTCGGTATACATGCCGCTGTTGCTGGGCACGCCGATGCGGCCGGTCAGCGGCGGATATATTGCCGGCTCTCTGTTACGCGCCTGCATCAGCCGGGAATTTCACTTGCTCTCGGCCAACAAGTCGAGCCCGATCGTCGATTGGCTGCGCGCCCTGGCGCGTCACGCGCACGCGAAGCAGGGTGGCCCGGGCGTGGGCGCCATCGGTATGTGCCTGACAGGAAATTTTGCACTGGCGATGATGCTGGATTCGCCGATGCTGGCACCCGTTCTTTCCCAGCCGTCACTGCCGTTTCCCATCGGCAAGGCCAAGAAATCCAGCCTTCATGCCTCGGACGCGGAACTGAAGGCGGCTCATGATAAGATCGACAATCAGGGTGCGCGGATTCTCGGCTTGCGGTTTCACCAGGACCCGGCCTGTCCACCGGAGCGGTTCGCCCGGCTGCGCTCTGAATTCGGTTCGGCCTTCGAAGGGATCGAAATCGATCCGAAACACGCCAACCCGGCAGGCCGCAAGCCCGCGCACAGTGTCGTGACCAATCACCTTATCGACGCTGAAGGCGAACCGACCCGCGCCGCTCTCGATCGCGTCCTATCTTTCTTCAAAGAACAACTCGTCCCAGCCATCTGAAGGCGTTGCTGGTTTCGTCATCGGCGGCTAACGTCCGGGCCAATCGACACGCAGAGGGGAATATAATGTTGAGCCTGCAGGAGCTGAACGACGAGCGGGATATCAAGCTTGTCTATTGCAATTATTGCGACATCATCGACGCCAAGGATTTCGACCGGCTGATCGAGATATTCACCGATGACGCGGTGCAGGATTACCGCTCGAACCTCGGCCCCGACGGCATCATGAAGGGTACCGCGCCGCTGATCGCCGGCGCCCACATCCATATGGGGGAGGGCTCGAACTGCGGCACCACGCATCACAATGTCGTCAATTTTCGCATCGAGGTCAGCGGCGATACCGCAAAGGCCAAGGTGCATTATTACGCGGTGCATCTGGGCGTCCGGAAATATCCTGGCGTCATCTATTCGATGTGGGGCGAATATGTGGACGACCTGATCCGCACGCCTGCCGGCTGGCGCGTTCACAACCGGCTGTACCGCTCGATTCTGACCGAGGGGCAGTGCGTGACGCATAAGGACGATTGATCCGGACAAAAGAAAACCCGCGAGCCCTGCCGGGCTCGCGGGTTTTTGTGTGTTTAGCGGTTCAATGCGCCAGCGGATCGGGCCGCAGTTGGAACGCGACCTCCTTGCTGAATTCGCCTTCGCCGCCTTCCTGGTGCCATTGCACGCCGCTGGCATAGGTCGCGTGCATCGCCTTGCCCTTCCACCCGGCCTTCGGATCGTCCACCCGGAAGTCCAACCCGCGGGTATAAAAGCCCATCGGATAAGGAACGCGGAAGGTCACGAACTTGGTCTGGCCTTCTTGCAGGGCCACGATCGAGTCCGAGTTGGTGGCGGGGAAAAAGTGGGTTTCCTTGCCCAGGCCGACGACGTCATGCATGTCGTCCCATTCGGAATAGACGAAGTCGGTCGTCGCGAAGGTGTTGCCCAGCTTCGGGCTCGGCAGGTCGTAGAACGTCCAGCCCTCGGGGCATTGCTGACCGCCTGCGGCTGTCGGGCCGTTGATCACCTTGCATTTGCGCCGGTCGAACGCGCCGACCTGACCCGATGAGAACGCCGCCCAGGCGATGCCCTCAGAATCGATGCCGACGCCACGGATGCCGACAGCCGAATATTTCCCGTCTTTGAGTGGCGGCTCGTAATATTCGGTCTTGCAGGTTTCGGGCGGGTTCTTGCCGGGAATCAAATGGACGAGGCCCGACGGTACGTAGGGCACGTAGGCTGCTTCCCAGACGCTGCCGTCCTTGGCGACGGACATGCCGTAAAGATAGCGGCTGATCTGTGTGTCCTTGCCGGTGTTGGCCTGCTCGGCTGCCTTTTTTGCGGCTTCGGCCTGCAATGGGCCGACGCCTTCTTCGCCCGACACGTTCTTCAGCGCGTCGCCCGGCTTCACCCACTTGGAGCGGTCGGGGTCGATCTTGCCGTCGCCGGTCGTGTCCACGACCATCGGACACCAGCCGGTTGCCTGTTTGGAATCGTGGGTCTTGTCCCAGATATCCGTGTTGATCCAGGAAATGACCGATGTGTCGCCGGACAGATAGAGGATGTTCGGGCCGCTGAAGGTGAAGTTCGAGTGGTTGCCGCCCGAGCACATCGGGATATTCTCGATCTTCTTGGTCGCCGGGTCGTAGAGCACGATCTGCGCCGAATGCTTGTGGTCGGCCAGCGGATAGTATTTGGACGACGGGACGGAACCGTCGCTGCACCAGGCCGGCTCCTCGCCGGCGGTCGATACCGTCGGCATCCAGACTCGGCCCTTGCCGTCCATCTCGTCGGCATGGATGCGTACGGTGTCGTCATGCTGCGCACCATCGAGGCCAGGAACCGGAACGGTCGAAGTCTGCAGCGTCTTGGGATCCAGGATCTCCAACTGGCTGTGCAGCATGCCCATGCCGTAGATCGGGCCGCCGGCGTTGACGTTCGGATCGCGGTGGTCGCTGGTGATCTGGTCGTGGATGAAGCGTCCGCCGCCCCAATCCATGATCGTCAGGACGACGTTGCGTTCCTTACCTTCCGGCCGCGCCGGTACGACCTTCGGCGTTGCACCGCCTGCGATCGCGTCGGTCCAACTGGCATACATCTTCAGCGCGCGGTCGCGGCCGAAATGCGCCATGTTTGTTCTGCATCGTGTCGGACATCGACTTGCCTTCATTGTGGATGACAGGGTCGTCGGGCGCACGGACCATCTGAATGCGGCTTGCCCAAGCCTCGACGCTGTTACCGGGCTGCAGGACGGTGCGGGTCACCTTGTCGCCCAGCTGATGGCAGAACATGCAGTTCTCTTTCATGTTCTCCAGCCAGTGCTGTTGGGTCAGCATGGTCGGCGCGATGCCGTTACCGTTTGCGCCGGTCCCGGGAAACTCGCTTTCCGCCGGTGGCTGCAACATCGCGTACCAATAGGCGGCCGGATAATACTCGGCGGCGGCCTTGGCATCGGGCGCGACATCCGCCTTCAGGTCGGCGCGATTGCCGGGTGTGATGTCGACCGGCTTGGAATCGGTCAGGCCATAGCCGCGAACCCAGACTTGGTATTTGGCCTTCGGCAGTTGTGGCAGCACGTAACGGCCCTTGTCGTCGGTGACGACGATCTTGATATAGCGGGTCGGCAGATCCTTGGTCTCGGCGATCACCCAGACACCGGCCTCAGGGCCTTTGGCGCTGGTGACCGTGCCGCCGATGTCGTCGGCGACGATCTGGATATCGCTGTCGGCGGCGAAGCTTATCGGTGAAAGTGCCAGTGCCGCGGTGCCGAGGCACGCGGACGTAAGAAGAGCGGTAATAAGGCGATTCGTCATTGTTTCCTCCCCAGGAATGAGCGTTCGGCGTCATGCTTTGGACAGCCATTGCGGAGGTCGTTGTTTGCCTCCGATGTGCCGTCAGTTATCGGGGGATGCTGCCAGACATCCGGGCGAGGCTCAACGAGTATTTGCGCGAACGATCCGTTCAATGGCCGGTGGCAACGCTATTTGGGGCTTTGAGAGGTTCGAGAGTCGGGAATAGGGTTTCCATCATTCGGGTAATAATCCGGCTCACTTCGATCTTGAGGGGATCGCCATGCGGAAAACTTGGATCGCCGCCATTGCCGCCGTCGCCACGACGTCTTCGTTGGCGGGCGCTGCGTATGCGCAGGCGCCGTCGGCGGAAACCGTGCCGGTGGTCTGGGACCTGACCCAGCTTTATCAGACCGACGCTGCGTGGGAGGCAGAGCATAAAGCGATCGCCGCCGCACTCCCGGGTCTTGCGACGTTCAAGGGCACATTGGGCAAGGACGCGGCCAGCCTAGCCAAGGCGTTGCGCACGATGTCGGACCTTCGCAAGCGCCTCTCACGGCTCAATACTTATGCCAGCCTGAAGCGCGATGAAGACGCCAGAGTGGCTGCCAATGAAGATCGGCAGGAGCGGGCCCAGCTGCTGCAAACCGACTTCGCCAGCGCGACGTCGTTCGTCGACCCTGAGATTATCGCGGCCGGCCGGCCGAAGGTCGACCGGTTCATCGCCGCCGACCCGGACCTCAAAGTCTTCACGTTCCGCCTGCACGACATCTTTCGGCAAGCACCGCATACTTTGGGCGCGGAGGCGGAAGGTGTGCTGGCGGCCAGCCGGACAGCCACCGGTGCACCGCAGACGATCTATACGCTGCTGGCGAACGCCGATCTGCCATGGCCGACGGTGACTTTGTCGGATGGAAGGCAGGTTCGCATCGACAGCCAGGGCTATACCGCCACGCGCGACCTGCCGAACCGCGACGACCGCAAGAAGGTGTTCGAGGCGTTCTTCGGCAAGTGGGCCGAGTATAAGAGCAGCATCGGCGCGACGCTGGCCGGCGACATCGAAGGCACCGTGTTCAACGCCAAGGTCCGGCATTACCCCAGTTCGGTCGCTTATGCGATCGCCGAGCATAATATTCCGGATCAAGTCTACAGAACGCTGGTCGATGAGGCGAATAAGGGTCTGCCGACGCTCTACCGCTATTTCGCGCTGCGCAAGAAGATGCTCGGCCTGCCTGAGCTGCATTATTACGACATGTACGTGCCGCTTGTGAAAAGCGACCGGCATTATACAGTCGCCGATGCCGAGAGGATGACGCTGGCCGCTGTCGCGCCCCTGGGTACCGACTATGTGAAGACCCTGGCCGCCGGGTTTGCCGCGCACTGGATGCATGCCATGCCGCAGCCGGGCAAAAAGCCGGGCGCGTATATGAATCCCGGCGCCTATGACGTGCACCCGTTCGTGTTGACGAATTTCACCGGCAGTTACGAAAGCGTTTCGACCATCGCCCATGAGTGGGGACATGCCATGCATTCGGTGCTGGATGACCGCGCGCAGCCGTTTGAAACCTCGAACTATCCGATTTTCCTGGCGGAGATCGCCTCGACCAATAACGAAATGCTGCTGCAGGACGACCTGATCGCGAAAGCCAAGACCAAGGAAGAAAAACTGTTTTTCCTGAACCAGGCGGCTGAGCTGATTCGCACCACCTTCTTCCGCCAGACGATGTTCGCCGAGTTCGAGCTGAAGGCGCACGAGGCGGCGGAGCGGGGTGAGGCGTTGACCGGGGATTCGCTGACCAAGATCTATCTCGACCTATTGAAGCGCTATCACGGCGACGCCCAGGGCGTGGTCAAGATCGACGATATCTATGGCGCGGAGTGGGAATATATCCCGCACTTCTATCGCGACTTCTATGTCTATCAGTACGCCACCTGCCTGTCGGCCGCGGCCTATTTCAGCCACGGCATAGAGGGTGGTGACACCAGGCTGCGCGACACCTATCTGGGCGTGCTGAAAGCCGGCGGGTCGGATTATCCCTATGACATCCTGAAGAAGGCCGGTCTGGATATGGCGAGCCCCGCGCCCTATCAGGCGATCGTGGCCCGGATGAATATGCTGCTCGACCAGATGGATAAGCTGCTTAACGGTTGAAAACGCTGGTCTGATATGATGCGACAGCGTGTCTCGTCGTATGAGGGGATCGGCGCGCCCATCGTCTAACCAGGCAGTCGCTTTCGACTGAACCATGATTAGACGAGGTTATAGTGCGTACTGCTCCGTTCCGGCTTGGGGTTTTCCTGGCGCCGTTCCATCCGTTGGACGAAAACCCGGCCCTGTGTTTCCAGCGCGATCTGGAGCTTGCCGAGTGGGCCGATAAGATCGGCTTCGACGAATGCTGGTATGGCGAGCACCACACCGGCGGCTATGAGATGAGCGCCTCGCCGGAACTGATGATCGCGGCAGCGGCGCAACGCACGCGGCGGATCAAATTCGGTACCGGTGTCGTCTCGCTGCCCTATCACAACCCGCTGATGGTCGCGAACCGCATCGCGCAACTCGATCAGATGACGATGGGCCGCGTGATCTTCGGAGCCGGGCCGGGCCTATTGGTCAGCGACGCCCATATGCTGGGCCTCAATGTCAGCGACTCCCGCAATAAGCTGGACCAGGGGCTGGGTGTCATCCGCCGTCTGCTGAAAGGCGATTGGGTGACCGAAACCACCGATTGGTACGAACTGCACGACGCGCATGTGCAGGTGTTGCCCTACAATCCGGATATGGAAGTTTGCGTCGCCAGCACCTTCTCGCCGAATGGCGGCACCTTGGCTGCCCAGCACCGCGCCGGCATGCTGTGCCTGGCCTCGACCATGCGGGGCGGTTTCGATGCGCTGTCGACCAACTGGCGTATCGCTCAGGAGACTTCGGAGAAGCTCGGCTATCGCAAGGACCCCAACACGATCCGTTGCGCCACCGATGTCTATATTGCCGAAACCCGGGAAAAGGCGCTGGCCGATGTTCGCGAAGGCTATGAGCGGTTCAACCGCTATATCCTGAACCAGTCGGCCCATCTGCCGGACTCGCCGGGACATGTGCCGCTCGAAGTTCAGCTTGAAAAGGGCGAGATCGTCGTCGGCACGCCGGACGACGCTATCGAGCAGATTCGCCGGCTTGAGCAGAAGGTGCCAGATTTCGGTTGCTTGCTGATGCTGGAAAAGAATTGGGCCAGCTTCGAGAACACCAAGCGATCGCACGAAATGCTGGCCCGCTATGTGCTGCCGGCGATCAACCAGAGCAACGCCAATCGCCAAAAATCCTTTGATTGGGCTCGTGAAGGCCGCGAAGGCTTCGTCAAGGTGTTCTCGGCGGCGACCCAGGCCGCGTTCGCAAAGCACGCGGCGGAGGTTGAAAGGAAGTAATTGCTCAGGGCGTAGGGCGAGTTTTAGCAACGCGTAACCCGCCAGCCGGCTTCCAGGTGAGCCGCGCGGTGCGCGGCTCAGGACTTGACTCTTTCTCTCCGAGACATAAAGATATCCTTATGTCTGGATATCATCATGGATAGTGGCGCTCTCGTTGAGGCGCTCCGTGCCGTCGCTGAGCCCACGCGGCTGCGTCTTGCCGCGCTGTTGGCTGAGAGCGAGCTGACGGTCAGCGATCTCGTGACGATCCTGGGGCAGAGCCAGCCGCGCCTATCCCGCCATCTGAAGCTGCTCTGCGACGCGGGCGTGCTGGAGCGCTCGCCCGAGGGCGTAAACGTCTATTTCAGGCTCTCCGCCGGCCTCGCGGGCGAGGCGGTACGCGGATGCCTTAACAATCTCGATAACGATGACGCCGTCCGCGTGCTGGATCGCCGCCGTCTTTCCACGATCCGGCGCAGCCGGGCGGTTAGCGCGGAGAGCTATTTCCAGCGTCATGCCGCCGATTGGGACGCGATCCGCTCGCTGCATATTCCGGAAGCGGATGTCGAACAGGCGATCCGCAAGCTGCTGCCGCGCAAGAAAGTCGGCGATTTGCTCGATCTCGGCACGGGAACCGGCCGCATGCTGCAACTTTGCGCCGGCAACGCCGAGAACGCAGTCGGCGTCGATCTTTCGCGCGAAATGCTCGCCGTTGCCCGTGCCAATCTTGATTCGCCGGAATACCGGAACTGTTCGCTGCGGCGTGCGTCGGCGGAGCAGCTTCCGTTCGCCGACAACAGTTTCGACATCGTGCTGTCGCATATGGTGCTGCATTTCCTGCCCGACCCCGATCTCGTGATTGCCGAGGCGGCGCGGGTGCTGCGACCGCGCGGCCGGTTGATATTGGTGGATTTCGCGCCGCACGATTCGACGCTGCTAGGCGCGGACCATGCGCACCGCTGGCCCGGTTTCACCGACGCGCAAATCGGCGAATGGATGGAGGACGCCGGCCTGCTGGTGGGGCGCCCCGTAGCCTTGCCGGGCGGTCAGTTGACGGTCAAATTGTGGCGCGCCGAGCGATCCGCCCCAATCGAATCCCATCAAGCCGTCGCGCAGGCCGAGAGTAATTTCGAGTTGTTCCAATGATGCAGCCCGCTGAAAGCAAGGTGAACGAAATCGCCGTCAGCTTCGAGTTCTTCCCGCCGAAGACCGAGGCGATGGAGCGGCAGCTGTGGGATGCCGTGGAGACGCTCGCTCCGGTCGCGCCGGCCTTCATGTCCGTGACCTATGGCGCCGGCGGGTCGACGCGCGAGCGGACCCATGCGGTGGTCAGCCGGATCCAGAACGACCTGCGCGTGCCGGCGGCGGCACACCTCACCTGCGTGAACGCGACGCGCGATGAGATTGACGCCATCGCCGATGCCTATTGGCAGGCGGGTATTCGCCATATCGTGGCGCTGCGCGGCGACCCGCCGGGCGGGATCGACGGCGTCTTCGTGCCGACGCCGGGCGGCTATGCCTATGCCAATGAGTTGGTCGCGGGCCTGTTGCGCCTTCACCCGTTCGAAATCAGCGTGGCTGCCTATCCGGAATGCCACCCGCAGGCACCGAGCGCGGCCTTCGATCTCGATGCGCTGAAGCGCAAGATCGACGCGGGGGCAACACGGGCGATTACCAATTTCTTCTTCGATTCGGATTGTTACGCGCGTTTCTTGGAGCAGGCACGGAAAGCCGGCATTATCGTGCCGATCGTGCCGGGCATCCTGCCGCTCACCAATTTTTCTCACGCCGCCAAGATGGCGAAATCGGGCAATGTCTCGATTCCGGCGGCCGTCGGCGCACGCTTCGCCGGGCTGGAAGACGATCCGGCCGCGCGTCACACGGTTGCCACCGAAATTGCGCTCGACCAGTGCAAGACGCTCTATGCGCTCGGCATCCGGAATTTCCACTTTTACACGTTGAACCGTGCCGAGTTGGTGCTCGGCATTTGCCGGTCGCTGGGGCTCGGTGTTCACGCGCAGGATGAAGTCATTGGCTAAACTGATCGATGCCCTGAATGAACGCGTTCTGCTGTGCGACGGCGGCACCGGCAGCCGGGTCCAGGCGATGGACCTGGATGTCGAGCGCGACTATTGGGGGCAGGAAAACTGCACCGAAGTCTTGAACCTGTCGCGGCCCGACATCGTGCACGAAATTCATCGCGGCTATCTCGAGGCCGGGTCGGATATCGTCCAGACCAATAGCTTCGGCGGCTCGCCGATCACGCTGGCAGAGTTCGACGGGCTGGAAGATCGTGCGCACGAGATCAACCAACGCGCCGGCGAACTGGCGCGCGAGGCGATCGAGAAATTCGGGCAAGGCAAGGAACATTTCGTGCTGGGCTCGATCGGGCCGGGCACCAAACTGCCCAGCCTCGGCCATATCGCCTATGACAGACTGGAGGCCGGGCTGATCGTTCAGGCGCGCGGCCTGATCGCCGGTGCGGTCGATGGCGTCCTGATCGAAACCTGCCAAGACACCCTACAAATAAAAGCAGCCGTCAATGCGGCGAAAGTGGCGCGTAAAGAGGCCGGGACCGATACACCGATCTTCGTCCAGGTTACCGTCGAAACGACAGGAACGCTGCTGGTCGGCCCGGATATCGCCGCCGCCGCGACGGTCATCGATGCGCTGGACGTTCCGCTGATGGGATTGAACTGCGCCACTGGCCCGCAGGAGATGGCGGAGCATGTGAAGTTCCTGTCGGAAAGCTGGGAGGGGCTGATTTCGGTCCAACCCAATGCCGGCTTGCCCGAACTGGTCGACGGCCAAACCAAATATCCGCTGTCGCCCAATGAAATGGCGATCTGGCTGGAACGCTTCATCCATGAGGACGGTGTCAATCTGGTGGGCGGCTGCTGCGGTACGACCCCGGCCCATATCAATGCCCTGGATCAGCTTCTGCGCCGCCTGGGCGGCAACAAGATTCGCCCCGAACCGAAGAAGCGTTCGCCGCTTTGGGTGCCGTCGGTTGCCTCGCTCTACGGGCAGACCGCATTGCGTCAGGAGAACGCCTACTTCTCCATCGGTGAACGCTGCAACGCCAACGGCAGCAAGAAATGGCGCCAGCTACAGGAAGCCCATGATTGGGATGGCTGCGTCGAGATGGCGAAGGATCAGGTCAAGGAAGGGTCGAACGCTCTCGATGTTTGCACCGCCTTTGTCGGCCGCGACGAGACCGGCGAAATGGATGCCGTCGTCACAAGGCTGACCGGCGCCGTGACGGCGCCGCTGGTCATCGATTCCACCGAGACGCCGGTGATCGAGGCCGCGCTGAAGCTCTATGGCGGCAAGGCGATCATCAACTCGATCAATTTCGAGGATGGGGAGAAGCATGCCGAGGACCGACTGATCCTGGCCAAGAAATTCGGCTGCGCCGTGATCGCGCTGACCATCGACGAAGTCGGCATGGCCAAGACCGCCGAGGATAAGCTGCGGATCGCGCGCCGCCTGATCGATTTCGCCTGCAGCAAGCATGGCCTGCCGCAAAGCGACCTGCTGATCGATCCGCTGACGTTCACCATCGCCACCGGCAACGAGGACGACCGCAAGCTCGGCCTTGAAACCATCGAGGGCATCCGGCTGATCCGCGAGGAGTTTCCGGACGTCCAGATCATATTGGGTCTGTCGAACATCTCCTTCGGTCTCAACCCGGCCGCGCGGCATGTGCTGAACTCCGTCTTCCTCGATCACGCGGTCAAAGCCGGCATGACCGGCGCCATCGTCCACGTGTCGAAGATCGCGCCGCTGCATCTGATCCCCGAGGATGAGGTCAAGATCATGGAAGACCTGATCTATGATCGGCGTGAAGAAAGTTACGACCCGCTGCACGCCTTGCTGGCGCATTTCGCTGATCGCAAGGCGACGGAAACGACCGCGCGCGTCCGGCCGGAAACGGTCGAGGAACGGCTGAAGCTTCGGATCGTCGATGGCGACCGCAAGGGGCTGGAAGAGGAACTTGCCGATGCGATGAAGACGCACGCGCCGCTGGATATCATCAACACGATCCTGCTGGACGGCATGAAAGTGGTCGGGGAACTGTTTGGCGCGGGGAAGATGCAGTTGCCGTTCGTTCTGCAATCCGCCGAGACGATGAAGGCATCGGTCGCCTATCTGGAACCCTTCATGGAAAAAGTGGAAGGCCAGGAAAAGGGCACGATCGTGTTGGCCACGGTGAAGGGTGACGTTCACGATATCGGCAAGAACCTGGTCGACATCATCCTGACCAATAACGGCTATCGGGTAATCAACCTGGGCATCAAGCAGCCGTTGGCCAATATCATGGCAGCCGCGCGCGAGCATAAGGCCGACGCCATCGGCATGTCCGGCCTGCTGGTCAAATCGACCGTCGTGATGCGGGAGAATCTGGTCGAGATGACCCGTGAGGGTATCGACATCCCGATCTTCCTCGGCGGTGCCGCGCTGACCCGCAATTATGTCGAGGACGACTGCGTCGAATCCTACGGGAGCGGCCGTGTCGCCTATGCCCGCGATGCGTTCGACGGGTTGGGCCTGATGGACAAGGTCAAGACCAACGGGTTCGACGACTATCTCGCGGCGATCCAGAAGAAGCGGGTCGGCAAGCCATCGAATCAGAAACGCAAATTGGGCGTCGCGACCGATGCCGCGCCGCCTGTCGATAAGGAATATGCGAAGGTCCGCCGCAACACGTTGGCTGTCGGTGTCGATGTGCCCCCGCCGCCGTTTTGGGGGGCACGGGTGATCGACCATGTCGATCCGCGGGCGCTGGTGCCCTACATCAACGAACGCTCGCTGTTCCAATTCCAGTGGGGTTTCCGCAAGGCTGGCCGGAGCCTGGAGGAATTCCTGAGTTGGGCACGCCAGGAATTGCGGCCGGTAATGCGCCGCATGCTGGATATCTGCGACCAGCAGCAGATTCTTCAGCCGCAGGCGGTCTATGGTTACTGGAAGGCAGCCGGGGAGGGCGACGATCTCGTCGTTTTCGAAGAGGACGGCCAGACGGAGCTCGCACGCTTCACCCTGCCGCGCCAGGCGCGGGCGGACGGCGAGTGCATCGCAGACTTTTTCCGCGACATCGATTCAGGTGAGCGCGACGTGGTGGCATTCCAAGTCGTGACGATGGGCCCAAAGGTGAGCGACATCGCGCATGAGTGGTTCGCGGAGAACCGCTACCAGGATTATCTCTATTTGCATGGCCTGGGCGTGGAGATGGCTGAGGCGATGGCGGAATTCGTCCATAAGCGCGTCCGGTCCGAGCTTGGCTTTGCCAATGAGGACGCGCGTGAGATCGAGGCGATGCTGGGCCAGGGTTATCATGGCAGCCGCTATTCGTTCGGTTATCCGGCTTGCCCACGCCTTGAGGATCAGGAACCGATCTTCAAGCTGCTGGATGCCGGGCGTATCGGCGCATCGCTGTCGGACGAGTTCCAGATCCATCCGGAGCAGTCGACCTCGGCGTTGATCGTTCATCACCCCAAGGCGAAGTATTTCAGCGTCTAGGGGGCGGTCGTCCGGAACGGCAGCGCGATCGTTACCGTGGTGCCGACGGCGGGGCTGCTGACGATCTCGAATGTGCCGCCCAACCGCTGGATCAGCTGGCGGCTGAGCGGCAGGCCGAGGCCTGTACCTTCCCGCCGGTGCATCGGGTTGCCGACCTGCATGAATGGCTGCAGCGCCTTGGTGATCTCATCCTCGGTCATCCCGACGCCGGTATCCTCGACCGCGAAATAGACGTCCGGGCCGCGAACGCCGACATCGAGTCGGATCGACCCGCCGGGTTCGGTGAATTTCACGGCGTTCGACATCAGATTGATGAGTATCTGTTTGAGGCGGATTTCATCGGTCTGCAGATATTTGTCGGTCAACTCGGTCGCAACACTGAAACTTGCCGTCAGTTGCCTGCCGAGCGCCTGCTGTTCGACGAGCCGCATCGTGAACTGAGCGATATAGCGTGGATCGACTTCGGTGGGATCGAGCGTCAGTTCGCCGGCCTCGATCCGCGCAAGGTCCAGAATTTCGTTGACGATATGCAGTAGATGGTCGGCGGACGACTGGATATCCTTCAGATAGTCCCGATACCGCTCGTTCCCGATCGGTCCGAACGTCTCGGTGTTGATCACGTCCGAAAAGCCGATGATGGCGTTCAGCGGCGTGCGCAGTTCGTGGCTCATATGGGCCAGGAACTCCGACTTCGCGGTTCCTTCCCGCTGCAACGCGGCGTGAGCCTCCGCCAGATTGTCGGCCAGCACCGATTTCTCGTCGTGCAAGATCATGCCGCTCACGGCTGAGCGATAGAATTCGGCACAGATAATCAGATAATTGGCGATCAGCACCAGTTCGACCAGCGCGATGAAATTGCCGATCAGATGGCCGTGAATCAGGCCCGCCACGCCGAATGACACCATCGCTGGAATGACGAAGACCAGCGACGCCGGCGGGTGCGCCGGATAGGAGCAGACCGCGCCGGCCGACATGGCGTCCGTGGACAGCACGGTGATCGCCAGCAGCAGTGGGTCGTCCGACAGGAACATGACCACCGCCGATACGCCCCACCACAGGCCGAACGGCAGAAAGCGGAGCGTAAAGCGCCGAATCCATTCGCTATTCGTGAAACGCGTCGGCTTTTGCTGAAACAGCCACCAGTCGTAGGTGCGGTTGGCGCAGATCGCGAGCGCCACCACCGTCCAGATCGCGGGTAGCCAGTTGCGCATCAGATAGGTCAGCACGACCCCATAGAGGATCGAGTTGAAGATCGACGTGCCGATCCGGAACGATCGCGGATACAGGAGCGCGGTGATCTCCGCGCGCACCGGGGCCGGTACGTTCGACGCGCTGATATAGCCTGTCAGTTGGCTGAGTTTCATCGGCGTGATTTCAATTCTTTGAATAGAATAACGGGCGAATCGGCGATTGGGTTATGGTCGGTGATTCTAGCTGCGGTTTCGCAGTGTCAAAGACATCTGGCTGGAGCAATATGGCGACGGTTTTTATAGCCTTGTTCGGCTAATCCCTGGTAACGCTGGCGGTTCAGTCACTACGGGATCGGAGGGCGGTATGGAAACAACGGATTTGGTCGTCACGCGGCGCAAGCTGTTTCTGGCGGGCGGGCTTGGAGCGATCGCCGTTGCCGCCGCAGGGTCGGCGGGCGCCGTCGATGTCAGCGCAATCGAAAAGGCGAATGTCCAGTTGGTCAAGGACTTCTGCAAGTCGTGGGCGGACGATCCGCCCGATTCCGAAAATATGGCGACCAAATATCTCGCGGATGATTGCGTGATCCGCTTCGGTGACACCATCACCCCAGTCACCGGCCAGACCGCGGCGGCGGCCCTGTTCGACACCTTCCTGGGCAACGGCGAACGCTACGATCTTAAGATTCTCGAAACCTTCGCCCATGGCCCTATCGTCGTAAACTCGCGGATGGACAGCAAGATCAGGGAATCTGGCAATAAAAATCCCACGCCGGTTGTCGGCGTGTTCTATGTGAAGGACGGCAAGATAAAGGAATGGAGCGACTACGTCTGACGCGACATATCCGATAAGACTTTGAGGGGAAATCATGCAGGCGTTGGTCGATAAAGACGCCATACGGGATCTTGTCTTGCGCTATTCGCGTGGCGTGGATCGACAGGATTTTGCGCTGCTGCGATCGCTCTATACGGCAGACGCGGTCGAGGATAACCATGGCGGCCATTATAGCGGTTCGGCATCGGGCTATATCGACTGGCTTGAAACATCACTGCCCAGGCTGGCGATCACCACGCATGGCGTACTAAATCACCTGATCGTCCTGGAAGAGGCGGACCGCGCCCAGGGTGAGGTTTATTGCATTGCCTACCACCGTATCCCGAAAGAGGGTGGCGGCTGGTTCGATCAGATACATGGCATGCGCTATCTCGACCATTACGCCAAAGTCGAAGGGCGGTGGCTCTTCGCCCGGCGCAGCGTGTCGCTCGACTGGCAGCGGATCGGACCGACCTCGTGGGAGAATAACCGACCCGCAATAGACGGCGTTCTGGTCGGAAGGCCCGGGCCTTCCGACCCGTCTTACGGTATTCTGGAGCATGTCTTCTTTGGCCGGCATCCGGCGCCGGGCTGAACCGGACGCAGTGATGGCACGCCAGCCCGTCCGGTCCTTGAAGAGGAACGTCCCATGACCGGTGACGGACCGGGCGGCATTGGGCCTGGGCTGTCGTCATTGCGGCGTGAAATCGCCGTGGCCGGCGCCGGAATGGTCGTCATCATCCTGGTTATTGCGGCCGTCGTTCTGTTCACGCTGCGCGCGCAAACGATCAACGGCGCCACGCGCAGTCTTGCCGCGGTCAGTCACGTGACCGCCGAGCGCACGGCGCAAACCTTCTCCGCGTCCGATGTTCTTGTGCGGTCCCTCCAGGACCTGGCCACCAAGGAGCCGCTGGCCGACGCAAACGCTTTGCGGGCCCGGGCAGGCACTGAAGCCTTTTACAATTCCGTCGTGGGCTTACGAAAATTGCTGCCCCAGATCAGTATCGCCGCCGTCATCGACGCCAATGGGGACGTGCTGGCAAGCAGCGATCAATATCCGGCGCTTAAGCTCAATATCGCGAATGTGCCGTTCTTCAAGGCGCTAAAAGCGGGGACCGGCGGAGGTTTTGCGATGTCCGACCCGTTTTATGACAGCGGGGATCGTCGCTGGGCGATTTATCTCGGTCGCTCGTTGACCGATGCGCAGGGGCGTTTCGCAGGTATCGCGCTTGTTGAAAATCTGGTCGACTATTTCGAGGGATATTTCTCGACCATCGACAGCGGCCCAAGCACCGCTGTCTCGCTGGTCAACGACCGTCTGGTCATGGTCGCTCATTGGCCGCACGTGGAGCAACTGGCCGGCAAGCCTTTGCCCCGAACCAGCATCGGGCAGTTGCCGGCGATCGGCGATACGTCGCTTTTGACGGTCTATGGCCCTGCCGACGCCGGAAGAAAAACCCGCCGCGCCGCCCTCACGCGGCTCCGCGTGCAGGACATGACCTTGTATCTGGTTATTAGCGAGACCGAGCACGCGATGCTCGCGCCCTGGCGGAGCGCGGCTGTCTGGGTCGCGGTCTTTGCCGCAATCAGTCTGGCGGTGCTGGGCCTGCTTGCCTGGTTTGTTTATCGCGCGGTTCGCCAAGAGGAAATATGGCGCGATGCGTTGGTTGAGCGCGAGACGCGGCTGTCCAACCAGGCGATCGACCTGGCCGCGGCGCGTGACACGGCTGAAATAGCAAGCCGCGTACGCGGCGAATTCCTGGCTAACATGAGCCACGAGCTTCGGACGCCGCTTAATGCCGTGTTGGGTTTTTCCGAGATTCTCGAAAAGGAACTGTTCGGCCCACTCGGCGACCCGCGTTATCGTGAATTCGCGGCCGATATCTATAACAGCGGAAAGCATTTGCTGGATGTCGTCGGCAACATTCTCGACCTGACGAAAGTCGATGCGGGCAAGCTTGAACTCGACGAACGGGAAGTCGCCATTGTCGAGATCATGCAAGTTTGCGGCAGGCTGGTGACGGAGACGGCGAACAGCGCCGGGATCGCGCTCGACGTTCGCCTGCCGGCGCATCCGGTCGTTCTTCTGGCCGACCCGACCCGTCTTCGGCAAATACTGCTGAACCTTCTGTCGAACGCGATAAAGTTCACGCCCAACGGTGGGGTGACGGTATCGGGCGAGATGGTCGAGACGGCATTCGTCCTGACCGTCGGCGATACGGGAATCGGCATGACGGCGTCGGAGGCGGAACAGGCGATGCAGCCGTTCCGGCAGATCGACAGTTCACTGTCGCGACGCTATCAAGGAACGGGGCTCGGCCTCCCTTTGAGCAAGTCCCTGGTCGAACTTCACGGGGGTGAAATGACGGTCGAGAGCGCTGTCGGCGCCGGCACGACGGTCAGGGTTGTGCTGCCCGCATGGCGGGTTCTGCGGACAACGGATAATGCTGCCTAAGCAGTGATCGGTCGCTTGCTAATCATTAGCTAGCTATCTATCTTACGCCGCATTCGTCTCTTTCGGGAAAATCCCATGCGTTTCCTTTTCGGCTCGTCCCTCATCGTCGTGGCGATGGTTTCCGGCTGCACCGTCGGTCCGGATTTCACGCGGCCGACGGCCGAAACGCCGGCAAACTGGCAGGACCATACGCAGAAAGGCGCGCCCAGCACGATCGTAGCCGCGCCGCCTGACACAGCGACATGGTGGGCCAGTTTCAACGATCCGGAACTGACCTCGCTGGTCGAGCGCGCGCGGGATTCCAATCCCGACCTGCAGCAGGCGGCGCTGAGAATCGAAGAGGCCCGCGCCCAGCTTGAGGCTGTCGGCGCACGCAATCTGCCTGCGGTCAATCTGGACAGTTCCTACGCGCGAACCGGGCTGTCGCAAAAGGGCGCCCTGGATCTCTTTGGCGGCGGTGGCCAAGCGCAAACCGCTGCCCAGTCCGCGGCGGCGGGTTTTCCAACGCAAGCCATACCATTCAGCATACCGCCCTTCGATCTGTTCCAGACAGGGTTCGACGCATCCTGGGAAATCGATGTGTTCGGCCGCGTCCGTCGTGCCGTGGAATCGACCGAGGCACAGGCGCAGGCGATCGAGGAGTCGCGGCATGACGCGCTGGTTTCGGTCTATGCCGAAGTGGCGCGCAGCTATATGCAACTCCGCGGCATCCAGCGGCTGATCGCGATCACCAACGACAACCTGCGCGCGCAGCAGGACGCCTATAAGCTGACCAAAGCCCAGGCAGCCGGCGGCGAAACCAGCAATTTGGACGTCGAAAGCGCCGCCGCTGAAGTTGCGACGACCGAGGCACAGTTGCCGACGCTGTCCGACCAACTGAGTCACGCCATTAACGCGCTCAGCTATCTGCTGGATCTGGAGCCGGGCGCCCTCGAGAAGGAGCTTGGACAGGCCAAGCCGTTGCCGCCGAATCCGCCGAAGGTTCCGATCGGTATGCCGTCCGAACTGGCCCACCGGCGACCGGACATTCGTGCCGCCGAAGCCAATCTGCACGCCGCGACGGCCAATATCGGCGTTGCGACCGCCGATCTCTATCCGAAGCTCAGCATGACTGCCTCCTTCGGGGTACAGGCGTTGAAATTCGGAAACCTGGGGGATTGGGCAAGCAAGTTCTATGGCATCGGCCCCGCCCTCTCGATTCCGGTGTTCAACGGCGTGACCTACGCCAACATCACGGTGCAGGAAGTCCGCCAGAAGGAGGCTGCGCTTAACTACAAGACGACGGTCCTTCAGGCTCTGCACGATGTCGAGAATGCGGTGTCGTCATACGAGGCAGAGCAGATACGCCTGCAATCGCTGCAGCGCGCCGCAAAGGCGAATGCGAATTCCCTTTCACTCGCGCGGCAGCGTTATCAGGCCGGCCTGTCCAGCTTTCTTGAGGTGCTGGATTCCGAACGCCGGCTCTATGCCTCGCAGACCGAGGTTGTGCGCAGCAACGTGATGATCTCCACCAACCTGATCGCGGTCTACAAAGCGATCGGCGGCGGCTGGGATGTTCCGGCGCCTGCGCCGAACCCCGCGGTGCAGCCGGTCGCGGCCAAGTAAGGCCCGGCGATGGTCAAGCTCAACAAGATCTATACCCGCACCGGTGACAAGGGGCAGACCGGTCTCGGCGACGGGCAGCGGGTCGCTAAGGACTCGCTGCGCGTCAATGTCATGGGAACGGTGGACGAGGCCAACGGCATCATCGGTATCGCCCGCCTGGACACAGCACAGCTGTCCGATGGTGAGCCGAGCGCGGCGCTGATGCGCATCCAAAACGACCTGTTCGATCTTGGTGCGGACTTATGTGTTCCCGGTGAAGATGCGGAGCCGGGCAGCCGGTTGCGCGTTACCGCCGGCCAGGTGAAGCGCCTGGAAAAAGAAATCGACACGATGAACAAGGAACTCGCGCCGCTGATGTCCTTCATCCTGCCGGGCGGTGCGCCGGCCGCCGCCTATCTCCATCTCGGGCGCAGCGTTGTCCGCCGCGCGGAGCGGGAAGCCTGGGCCCTGGCCGGTGAAGAGCAGGTCAACCCGGCGGTGATGCAATATCTGAACCGCTTGAGCGACCATCTGTTCGTCATGGCTCGCTGGATCAACGCCAAGACTGGGGTTGGCGACGTGCTGTGGAAGCCGGGCGCGGAGCGCTGAACCGATAATTGGCTGAACGGATAATCGGAAGGGGACGTCATGCTCGATCTCGCCAAGGCTCAGGCTTTCGTCGACAGTTATGGCCGTGCATCGACGGCAAACGATCCGGTGGCGATTCCCGGCCATTACGCGGAACCGTTTACGTCCTTCACGCTCGGCCATATCGGCGGTTTCGCCAATCAGGCCGAAGCGCGCGCGCGGATGGTTCCCTGGATGAAGCGGTTTCAGGAATACGGCCTGGGCGCGATGCACCTTGCGGATTCGAAGCTTGTGGCGGTGTCGGACAACTTCTGCCTATGCTACCTGACCTTCGAAATCCGCCCGACCGACGGCAAGGCGTCGTTCCGCTTTACCAATGTCTATGGTCTCCGCCAGGACGAGAAGGGACAGCGCTTCGAATTCGCGGTATCGGATAACGAGGTCAGCGAGCTTGTGGCGCGCTATCCCGCCTTCATGGAAGGACAGGGCTAGGGTTATTCTCCCGTCGCTGCGTGGTTGACGGCCATCGGCATTTTCGGCACCCGCAGGAACAGCACCAGCGGGATGATCGCGACGCAGAGTATCCCCAGCAGCCAGAAGATGTTGATGAAAGCGATCATCGCCGCCTGCTGGGTGATGCCAAGGTTGAGCATATGCAAGCCGAGCGGACCGTGCGGCATCGCCATATGCCGGAACGGCGTCATGAATTCCGACAGATAGCCGTGATTGATCTGGGTTGATTCGACCAGCCGCGACGCGGCGATCGAGACGCCGATCGCGCTGCCGATATTGCGCATCAGATTGTAGAATCCGGCCGCCTCGGTCCTGAGCTCTCCGGGCAAGGTGGCGAATGCGATCGTGGTGATCGGCACATTGATGCAGCCGCTGCCGGCGCCCTGGATCAGGCCGATCATGATGATGGTGCGCGGGTTGGTCATGATGTTCCAGCCCGACATGATGTAAAGCGTAATGCCGCTGATCAGCAGGCCGAAGGCGATCAACGGGCGCGGGCCGACCCATTTATTGATCCGGCTGCTGATCAGGATGGCCATGATGGTGCCGGCGCCGCGCGGCGCCATGATCAGGCCGGCGGTCAGCACGGGATAGCCGAATTCCTGTTGCAGCATCTGCGGCGTCAGGACCATCGATCCATAATAGACGATGAAGATCAGCATCATGATGATCGTCGACACGACGTAGGTCTGGTCCTTGAACAGACGGACGTCGAAGAAAGCGCGCTTGGTGGTAGTGCTGTGAACCACGAACATATAGAGCGAGAAGACCGTCAGCGCGCCCTCGAGCTGAATTTCCGGCGACTGGAACCAGCCGCGCTGCTCGCCCCGATCCAGCACCAATTGCAGGCAGGTGATGGCAAGGCTCAGGAACCCAAATCCGAACCAGTCGAGCTTGTGGTCTGACTTGCTGACCGTCTCCGGCACGAAGGCCAGCGCCCCCATGATCGCGACGATGCCCAGCGGTACGTTGATATAGAAGCACCAGCGCCAGCTATATTGGTCGGTCAGATATCCGCCCAGCACGGGCCCCAGGATCGGCGCTATCATGACGCCCATGGAAAAAATACCCATGGCGCGTGTCATCTCGCTGCGCGGATAGGCGTCCAACAGGATGGCTTGCGACAGCGGTACCAAAGCCGCGCCGGATAGGCCCTGCAGGATGCGGAAAAATACGATTTGGGGCAGGGTGGTGGCCAAGCCGCACAAGGCGGAGGCGATGGTGAAACCGCCCAGCGCAGTCACGAACAGCCGCGTTCGGCCGAATCGGGTTGCCAGCCATCCGGTGATCGGCGTGCTGATCGCGGCGGCGACGATATAAGATGTCAGAACCCAGGCGACTTCATCCTGGGTCGCCGCCAGCCCGCCCTGCATGTGGGGCAGGGCGACATTGGCGATTGTCGTATCCAGCAACTGCATGGTGACAGCCGCCATGGCGATCAGGGTAACCATCAGCCGGTTCGGCTCGCCTGCGGCGGGCCGAACGAAGTCGACGACGGTCACTTCCTGTCAGCCGGTCCAGATCCGAAAATACCTTGCAGGAAGCCGGGCAGGTGATGATAGGTACCGGTGTCGATATCGACATTGACCGACAAGCCGGCGCGCAGCGGCGGGTCGCCGTCCTGGTGTTCGACGACCAGTTTCAGCGGCTCGCGCTGCACGATCTTGACCCAGTTACCGGTGGCGTTTTCCGCCGGCAGGACCGACAGCTCCGAGCCGGTTGCCGGGCTGAAGCTTTGCACATGCGCCTTGAAGGTATGGCCGGGATAGGCATCGACGGTCAGCGAGGCCGGCTGCCCTTCGCGGACATAGGTCAGGTCGGTTTCGCGAACATTCGCCTCGACCCAGGTGTCGTCGGGAACGACCTGGGGAAACAGGTTTTGGCCGGGCGCGACATATTCGCCGGTGCGCACCGTCACCGTGCCGACACGGCCGTCAGCGGCCGCGCGGATAGTGGCGTGGTCCAGATTATAGGCGGCGGTGTCGCGGGCCGCGAGCGCCGACAGATAGGCCGGCAGCTGCTGATCGGGCGTATCGATATTGCCGCCCAGCTGGGCCAGGTTGGAATCGATCTGGTGTTGCAGGCTGGCCGCCTTCGCCTTGGCGGAAATAACGTCTCGGGTGGACTTGTCGTTACTGTTGCGCGCCACTGCGCCGCTGGCCAGCAACGGCGCCTGACGGGCGAATTCGCGCTGGTAATAGTCGACGTCGGCGTTGGCTTGAACCAGATCCTGCTGTTGGCTGCGGATGGTGGCGCGCAGGGCATCGGCATCCTGGGTGGCCCGCGCCAAGTCGGCCTCGGCAGAGGCGAGGCGAAGCTTGTACGGCACCGGGTCGATCTGAACGAGCACGTCGCCCTTCTTGACCGTCTGGTTGTCGTTGACCGGGACGGCGACGACCTGTCCCGCGACGGTCGACGTCACCGACAGCATGCGGGATTTCACATAGGCATCGTCGGTCGATACATATCGGCCGGACAGCAGGTAATAGAATCCGCCGACGACAACCAGCACCACCGGCCCAAGGGTCAGCAGAATGCGGCGCCAGGTCATGCGGCGTCTGGCGCTGCCATGCACGAGATTGGTGACGGGCGCCGGGGCCGTCGGAATTGAGCGTTCGGTTTGCACTTGGGTCATGGTGTTTCCAACAGGCGGATCAGCCGGGATTTCATCGTGGAGAGAGCAGCGACCAGCTGTTCGCGCTCTTTCTGGGATAGGTCGACGAGCATGTCGTCGCGCAGCTTTTGGCCGACGACGCTGACCTCGTCCATGATGGCATTGGCCTTGGACGTCATCGAGACCAGCTTGACGCGACGGTCGTTCGAATCCGGTTTGCGCTCGATCCAGCCCGACGCCTCCAGGCGATCCGTCAGCCGGGCGATCGTGGCGGTTTCGACCTCGAGATACTCGGCCAGCGCGGCCTGGGTCAACGGCCCCATGCGCTTCAGTGCGCCTAGCGCCTGCCATTGCGTTCGTGTCAGCCCGAGCGGCCCCAGCCGCCGATCCGCAAGCTTGCGGATCAGGCGCGATGCGTCGGCCAGCAGCCAACCGATCGACGACATATCGGGCGCGTGATTCATGCAAATAGGATAGATAGCTAGCTAATGATTAGCAAGCATCCGATCGGGAAATTCCCTTGTCCAGCACAAATTATTGCTGTCGTGGGGCCGTCTTTTTCGTCGTTCCGCTCGCCGTGATGTGCTTGGTCCCCGGTGGGACGCTCGCGGCATTGCTTTTGGTCTGCCGGACCAACTTCGTGCAATCCGTGCCCGGCGTATCGCCGGTATCGATGAAGCCGAGGACCGATGCCAGCGGGGTCAGCAGCACGCCTAGCGCCACGGCCGCGCCGCCGCGCACATAAGCTTCGGCGCCTAATCCGACATCCGGTTTCTTGAAGGTCCCGCCGATCAGGATCGGGCCGCCCAACGCAACCGGCGTCGCGCTCTTCGGGTCGCCGTGAAGGCTAAGGTCAAGATGCTCGTCCTTTAAGTTGATCGCGCCTTTTCCAGTAGTCACCGCCGCATCGGTATCCAGCACGAAGGTGCGGGGTGTCATCTGGCCGTCTTTGACCTCAAAATCGGCGATCAGGCAGTTCAACGGCACCTTCTTGTCGCCGGCGATGAGAACGCCCAGCGCCTTGGCCACGTCCAAACCCAGAATATTGGCGGCAAGATCACTGATCTGGCCGTTATCGACCACCGCGCTTGCCTGCCCGTTCGCGCTCGCAAGAGACGCGCGCACCGAATTCCCGGTCCCGTGCAGTCGCACACGTCCGTCAAGATTGCCGGTTCCACCCTCGGGAAAACCGGCGGACTTGAAAAACTCGGCAATCTTGAACTTCGCGAAGCGAATGTCGTAGTCGGTCGCGACCGTGTCGGTGCGCGCTTCGATGACGATATTCGAATTGATCTGGCCGCCCGCGACGCCGACTTTCAGCGGGGTTAGCATCAACAGCGCGTCGTCCAGTTTCAGATGCAGGTCGAGATTGTCGAGCGGCAGCGACTGTGCGTCGATATGCACGCCCTTGAACGTGACGTCGGCGTCGACGTTGCGCACTTCGTCGAGATTCAGCGGCGTATCCGGAAGGACCCGGCCGCTGGCCTCCTGTTTCTTCGCCAATTGCTTCTGGGTATCCGACACCGGATGGTCGCCGGTCGTGGCGCCGGGTGCGCCGACCAGCAGGCCGAGATCGGCGAAGTTCAGATTTTTCGACTGCAGGTCGCCGCCGACAAAGATGCGCTTGCGGCCCTCGGCCTCGAAGCGCAGTGAGCCTTCCAAGTCGCTTTTGCCGACCGTGCCGTTGAAATTCTTGAACAGCCACGCCTTGCCGTCACGATCCAGTGTGCCGACCAGATGATAGGGCGGGGTCGGCGGGGCAGGGATCCCGAAGATCGGATAGAGGTCCTGCGCGTTGTCGCCGTCAGCCGTCATCTTCAGGTTCATGTCGGTCAGCTTTAACGGGTCGGTGACGGTACCCTTCACGGTCACCTTGGTCTTGCCGACGGATGCGGTCGCGTCGAGGTCGTAGGGCTTTGTCGTTTCGCGCAGATCGTTCAGCGATCCGCCTTTCAGCTTGATCGTGAAGGGCGCGTTCCGATAGGTGCCCCTGCCGTCCAGCGTGAATGAACCCTCGCCGCTGCCGCCTTTGGCCGATATGGACTTAATCGTGCCGTCCAGTGTGATGTGCTTGGCAGGGTCTCGGTAGGTGATCTTACCGTCCTCAAGTTTCAGCAAGCCGATCAGAGGCACGCTGTTACGGTTGGCGGGGCCGCTCGACTCCTGCACGATGTCCCAATTCGCCTTGCCGTCCGGATTGCGCAACAGGTCCAGAACGGGATGCGATATGGCGATCAGCGGGAAATCCAGTCTGCCGTGCAGCAACTGCTTCAGGTCGAGTTCGACCGCGATCTTGTCTATCGTCGCCACCTTTGGGGCGGCGGCGAAATCGGGCTCTTCGATGCGGACGGTGTCAAACTCGATATGCGGAACCCAGCCTTTGGTGCCGGTAATCGGCCCGTCGATGTGAACGGTCTTGCCGGTAATCGCGGATAGGCGCGATTGCAGTGGCCCACGCAGCCAGCTCCATTGGAAGAAAACCACCACCAGAACGACTGCAAGAACCAAAACACCCAGCAAGCCGAGCAGCCAGCGCGCGACCGTGTTCATCCCCGAATTTCCAATGCGATTTCAAACCTACACTGTTGCTTGAAACCGGGCGCAAGGGTGTTCGTTCCTTTGGCAGCAGACGGGGTCGCCTACTTGGCGGGCGCATTTCCTGCCGGCCACGGCATGATCGGCACCGCGCTGATGCTGTTCTTGGGCGATCCATCGATCAGCTTGTCGCTATAGGCCATATAGACCAGCGTATTGCGCTTCTGGTCCAGAAACCGCACGACGCGCAGCTTCTTGAAAATCAGGGAGCGACGCTCCGTAAACACTTCGTCCCCCGGGTCGAACTTGCCCTTGATGGTGATCGGGCCGACCTGCCGGCAGGCGATCGAGGCATCCGAAGTGTCTTCGGCCAAGCCAAGGCCGCCTTTGATCCCGCCCGTGCGGGCAGCGGACAGATAGCAAGAGACGCCGTCGACAACCGGGTCGTCGAAGACCTGGACGGCGATCTTGTTGTCGGGGCCGAGGAATTTGAAGGTGGTGTTGACGCTGCCGATATCCTCCGCTCCGGCGGGAAGCGCCAGGCAGAGCGCGGACAGCAGAGTCAGGTTTTTAAGGGTAAAGATGATTGCAGCTCCGGGTTTGGCGGCGGTGCGTGCTTTTCGGCGTGCGCCAGCAAGGCCGCGTTCAGCTCTCCACCGAATATAAAGATGATGGCGCTGATATAGAAGAACATCAGCGTAACGATGACGCCGCCGAGGCTGCCGTAAGTGGCATCGTAGTCAGCGAATTCGCCGAAATAGAGGGTGAGCAGGCTGGCGGTCACAATCCAGATGATTGTTGTCGTCAATGCGCCGGGCAGAATTTGCCGAAGCGACAAGGTGGCATTTGGAAGAATCCGGTGGAGCGCGATCACGCCGGCAGCCAAAACAACCAAGGCGGCGCTGTACCGCGCAATATGCCAAAGCTCCATATCGGCGGGGTTCACGAACGCGAACCATGCCACCACGCGCCAAACCCACGGTCCCAGGATGATCGCAACCGACAGCAGCATCACCAGCACCGAGCCGACGATGACGATCGCAAAGTCCTGCAACTTGCGCCACCAGAAGGAGCGCGTCTCCTCGACCCCATAAGACAGGTTCAGCGCCAGCCGGAATGCCGACACCGACGAGGCAGCGGAATAGAGCGCAAGCGCCAAGCCAATAGTCAGCAGGCTGCCGCTGCGATTTTGCGTCACCTGCTGGATTGCCGGCAGCAGCGTCTTCATCATCTCCGGTGGCGCGAACACGGCCATGGTGCCCAGGAAGTTTTCCCCGGTGCGCGTGTCCCCGAAGAAACCGGTTACCGACACCAGGAAGATCATGAACGGAAACAGCGACAGCATAACCGTGAAGGCGATGTATCCGCTGATTTCGATGCCGTTGCGCGAGATCAGGCCGTCGAATGCCTTCCAGCCGAGCTTGAGCGGCCACCACCACTTCACTTGGACGCGCCTTTCGCGGGTCCGTCCAGGCGGCGCTGCAGGAAGGCCAGGACCGCCACCTCTTCCGGTGTCAGGTCTGAAATCTTGTCGATCAGCGTGGCGTCGATATCGTCCTTCAGTCCCGCGGCAAGCGTGCCGTCGAGATAGGCGTCGAATATTTCCGGATGGACATAGCATTTCCGGCAGATCGACACGGTGTTGCCCAGCCGCCCCGCCACCTGTTCGATCGCGCGGGTGATGTTGCGCTTGGCCGCGGCTTCGGAATCGAAGGCCTCGAACTCCTGCAGGGCCAAGGCGGCCAGCACCGTGCCGGCCCAGGTGCGGAAATCCTTCGCGGTGAAATCGGCGCCGGTGGTCTCTTTCAGGTAATCGTTCACATCGTCCGAAGTGATGCTGTGCCGCTCGCCGTCGCGGTCGACATATTGGAACAGCTCGTAGCCCGGCAGTTCGCGGCAGCGTTTAACGATCCCGGCCAGCTTGCGGTCCATCAGCTCCAAGGTCCGCATCTTGCCGCTCTTGGCGCGGAATTCGAAATGCACGGTGCTGCCTTCGACTGCGATATGCTTGTTGCGCAGCGTGGTTAGGCCAAACGACGCATTCTCGCGGGCATATTCCCGGTTGCCGATGCGGATCAGGGTGGTTTCCAGCAGACGCACGATCGTCGCCAGGATCTTCTCACGCGGCAGGCCGTCGCGCGCCAGGTCGTGCCGGACCTGGTCGCGGATCGCGGGCAGGGCGCGGCCGAAAGCGATCATGCGGTTATACTTGGTCTCGTCACGGATCGCCCGCCATTCCGTGTGATAGCGGTATTGCTTGCGGTCGCGGGCGTCGAGGCCGGTGGCCTGCAAATGCCCGTTGGCCGACGCGCAAATCCACACATCCTTCCACGCCGGCGGAATCGCCAGCGCACGGATGCGTTCGAGCGTCTTGGGATCGGTAAGTTTTTCGCCTGTCTTGTCGATATAAGAGAACGAACGGCCTGCGCGCTTGCGCCGGATGCCCGCCATATGATCGCTGACATAGCGCAGTCCGGCTTCACGCGCGGTCGCAACGACATCGATGACTGCACTGGGTTCAGATGCGTCGGCGGCTTGCAGGAACATCGGCTTCGACCGGAATGAAAGAAGTTATCTCCTCCCAACCCCGGTCGCCGATCTTTGTTGCAAATGGAGGCTTTAGCTGTCGAGGCGGCCCAGGATCGTATCGACATGGCGGGTATAGAAACCATAGTCGAACAGGTCGTCGAGCTGCTCCGAAGTCAGCAGCGCGGTGACCTGTGTGTTCTGGCTCAGCAGCGTGCGGAAATCGTCCTTGCGCTCATCCCACACCCGCATCGCGCTGCTCTGCACGGTGCGATAGGAATCCTCTCGGCTCATGCCGGCCTGGGTCAGCGCCAGCAGCACGCGCTGGGAGAAGACGAGGCCCTGCAGCGAGTCCAGGTTCTTGCGCATATTCTCCGGATGAATAACCAGTTTCTCGATCAGGCCGGCCAGCCGCATCAGGCCGAAATCCAGCGTCACCGTCGCGTCCGGACCGATATTGCGTTCGACCGAAGAGTGCGAAATGTCGCGCTCATGCCACAAAGTCACATTCTCCAGCGCCGGCACGACGGCGGAACGGACCAGGCGTGCCAGGCCGCACAGGTTTTCGGAGAGAACGGGGTTGCGCTTATGCGGCATTGCCGACGAACCCTTCTGGCCCGGTGCGAAATACTCCTCGGCTTCCAGCACTTCCGAGCGCTGCAGGTGCCGGACCTCGGTCGCCAGGTTTTCCATCGATGCCGCGATCACGCCCAGCACGGAGAAGAACTGGGCATGTCGATCGCGCGGAATGACTTGGGTGGAGACGGTTTCCGGCGTCAGGCCAAGTTTTTCGGCGACATAGGCTTCGACGCGCGGGTCCACCGTGGCATAGGTGCCGACGGGGCCTGAAATCGCGCAAGTCGCGATATCGGCGCGCGCCGCGACCAGCCGCTCGCGATTACGCTTGAATGCGGCCCAATGGCCGGCAAGCTTCAGGCCAAAGGTCGTCGGTTCGGCATGGATGCCGTGGCTGCGACCGATGGTCAGGGTGTGGGCATGCTCCAGCGTCCGTTTACGGATGGCCGCGATGACTGCGTCCAAATCCTTGAGAAGAATGTCCGCCGCCTGGGTCAGCTGTACGGCGAAAGCGGTGTCTAGAACATCCGACGACGTCATACCCTGGTGCAGGAACCGTGCTTCCGGCCCGACATGTTCGCTGACATTGGTCAGGAAGGCGATGACGTCATGATGGGTTTCCTTCTCGATCTCGTCGATCCGATCCGGTTCGAACGCGCCGCGTGCCCAGATCGCCTTGGCGGCCTCCTTCGGAATCGTGCCCAACTCGGCCATTGCGTCGCAGGCATGCGCTTCGATCTCAAACCAGATCTGAAAACGGTTCCGCGGTTCCCAAATCTTGGTCATCTCGGGGCGGCTATAACGGGGAATCATGCGGGTCTCTGTCGTTTTTAGAAATGAAAACGGGTGGGGCCGTTAAGCCCCACCCAATCGCGAACATGCGGAATATCAGGTTCGGATCAGCTTTGCAGCTTTTCGACCGAGCCCAGGCCGTGAATTTGCGACACCGTGTGCGGATCGCCCAGATAGCGGATGTGCCCCACGCCGTGGACCTCGGCGTTAAGCGTATTGGTCGCGAAGACTTCGGCATCACCGAAACCGTTCAGCTTGATCGTCATGTTCTTGGTTTCAAGCTTGGTCATCGCCAGTTTACTGGGGCCATCCATCGTCAGGTCGGCGGAATCGACTGTTCCCGTCGCGCTGATCTGAACCGGTCCATGCGCCGCGATGGTGATCGGATCTTTCAGCCCGACCAGCTTGACCTTGCTGGCGCCATTGGCTTCCAGCGAGCGCAGGTGCGGTATCGTGACGACGATACGGGCGCCGCCATGGCCGGATACCACCAGTTTGCCGTCATTCACGTCCGTATTGATGTTCGCCCCGCTCACCTTGACGGACTGGGTATCGCCGATTTCGACCGTGGCATCGGCATTTTCGGTGAACTCGATCTTGTCGAACGGTGCGACCTCACGCATCTCACTCGCCGCCGCGCCCGGCACAGGCGGTATGGCGGGGACGGCCGGAACAGGTGGGATGGGCGGGATCGCCGCCATCGCCTTTTCTGCCTTGGCTTGCGCCCGGTCGGCCTTCTCCAAGGCTTCGTCGGCGTCGTCATCCGCGTCGATGGTGACTTTCGCGTTGGCCGTATGATGATGCAGCAGGCCGATGGTTTGCAGGAAACCGACCGGCCCATGGTGCCCGGCAATGACATATGTCGCCAGAGCGGCGACGCCTGCGATGATCAATGGTGTGCGTGCAGATCCCGATTGCACTTTCCGCCTCCCACGCTCGATTCAGCTGGAAGCTAGCACATTGGCGACAATTTCGGGAGGCCTCCGTCAGCCCTTTGCCTTCGGCAACGGCAAGCCGCCCTACGCCGCTTCACCGATCATTGCGATGACCTCGCGGCAGAAGGCGGTCAGGTCGTCCGGCTTGCGGCTGGTGACAAGATGTCCGTCGCGCACGACGGTTTCATCGACCCAATTTGCCCCGGCATTGCGCAGATCGGTCTTAAGAGACGGCCAGGATGTCACGCGCTTGCCTTTCACCGCCCCGCTCTCGATCAGCGTCCAGGGCCCATGGCAGATTGCGCCAATCGGTTTGTCCGTCTCGACGAAATGTTTGATGAAGCTCAGCGCCTTTTCCTCGATGCGAAGCGCGTCGGGATTGGCGACGCCGCCCGGCAGGATCAAGGCATCGTAGGCTGCCGGATCAACCGTCCCCAACGTCCGGTCGACAGCGACCTTATCGCCCTTTTCATGATGCTGCATGCCCTGGATAGGGCCATCCCTGAGTGAAATGACGTCAACCTCGGCGCCCGCTTCTCGTAACGCATCCAATGGCTTGGTCAATTCGCTCTGCTCGAAGCCGTCCGTCGCCACAATAGCGACATGCTTGCCTTTTAGGTTGGCGCTCATAGGTCGTTCCTCTGGCTTGCGTATGGTCACACTGAAACGGATCGCGCCTGGGTGGGTTCCTCACGCTATGCGAGCGCCAAGCGGCTCGTGACGTTCATGAATTACAGTTAAGTTGGTTTTATGATTCGTTTTCTCACCCTGGCGGCGTTCCTGGTTTGCCTTGGCGGCGTTTTTCCAGTCCCGGCCGGAGCACAACCTGCCGCACCTCTAGCCGCCGCGCCGCAGGCGCCTGTGGCTGTGCAAAAGCCGCCTCCAGCCCCCGACCCCGCCCAGGTTAAAGATCTGATTCAGACGCTCGACGATCCCGTGGCGCGCGATAAGCTGGTCGGCCAGCTCAACCTCCTGCTGAAGCAGCAAGCCGCGCAGAAGCCGGCGGCGGAAGATCCGGTCGGCTCGCGGATTCTGAAGTTCCTGTCCGCGCAAGTGCATGAGGTCACAGATGAGTTCGACGAATTGGGGCACGCCTTTCGCGGTCTTCCCGTAGCCGGCCGTTGGTTCGAACATCAGCTGACCAATCCGGTAACCCGCGCCCATTGGATCGCCCTGGGAACGTCGCTGGCAATGGTTTTGGCGGCTGGGGCGGTTGCCTTGGGCGTAGCCTATTTCCTTGTTCGCGCGCCACGCCACGCGATCGAACAGCAGCGCAGGTCCAGTATTTTCGGGCGTGTCGCCTTCGGCCTTATCCGCCTGGCGGTCTGGCTGATTCCGGTGGGCGCCTTTGGGATAGCCGGGTACGCGATTCTGTCGGTGATCGACCCGCCGTCGGTGGTCAGTTTGGCGACGCTGGCCATTATTAATGCCACCTTGATCGTTTTGGCGGTGATAGCGCTGTCGCAGTTTATTCTGGCGCCGCGTTTTGCCAATTTGCGTCTGATCAAGATAGGCGACAAGCCGGCGACGTTTCTCCACCGGTGGATTTGCTGGGTTGCCGCCATCCTCAGCTATGGCGGATTTGGGATTGCTGCGGCGCGGTTGCTTGGGTTGCCCAGGGGCGCCGCTCATGCCGGGTTCAAGGTTGTCGGACTTGTCGTCCTCATCATTTTGGTGTCGCTGATCGTCGGCAAACGCAAGCCGGTGGCCCGCTGGATCCGTGGCGACCAGAAAAAGAAGAAAACCGGCAGCATCCCGTCAGCCGCCTTCTGGTCGACCCGGCGACGGTTGGCCAATGTCTGGCACCTGCTGGCGGTGGGATATCTTCTCATCCTCTTCGGCGTTTGGATATTCGCCGTCGAAGGCGGCTTCGAATTCGTCCTGCGCGCAACGATTATCTCCATCGCGGCAGTTGGGGTCGCTCGGTTGGCGGTCCTGGCGATCGAACATGGCGTGGAACGGGGCGTCGCCTTCACACATAACGCCAAAGGGCAGCATCAGCGCCTGCAGGATCGCGCCGACCGGTATTTGCCGATCATTCATGTGACCGCGTCGATCGTTGTCTGGCTGATTGCCTTGATCGGCATCGTCGACGTTTGGGGTGGCGACACTTTCGCCTGGTTCGACACGGCGGACGGCCGCGCGGTGAGCGGTAAGACGATCTCCATCCTGTTCGTCACCGTCAGCGCGATCGTCGCATGGGAGTTCGTCTCGGCGATCATTGAGAATTACCTGGTTGGGGCGGTGCGCGACGGTACGCCGGTGGAGCGCAGCCAACGTGTGCGCACCTTGTTGCCGCTGTTGCACAACGCCTTCCTGATCTTCCTGTTCGTCGTGGTGCTGTTGATCGTGCTGTCGGAGATCGGATTGAACATCGCCCCGCTGCTGGCCGGCGCTGGTGTTGTCGGCCTGGCGATCGGCTTCGGTGCGCAGACGCTGGTCAAGGATGTGATCACCGGCATCTTCATCCTGTTTGAAAATACCATCGCGGTGGGCGACGTCGTCGATCTGGGCGGCGGCCATTCAGGCTTGGTCGAGCATTTCTCGATCCGCACGATCAAGCTGCGCGACAGCGCCGGCGGGGTTCACACGGTACCGTTCAGCGCGGTTACCTCGGTCAACAACATGACCAAGGAGTTCGCCTATTACGTCTTCAATATAAAAGTCGACTATGCCCAGGACACAGACCGCGTGGTCGATGTCGTTAAAGCGCTGGGGCAGGATCTGCAGAACGACATGAATTTCTGTGACCTGATCCTGGCGCCGATCGAGATCATCGGCGTCGATTCCTTCGGCGGCGATGCCGTCGTGCTGCAGGCCCGCTTTAAGACCAAGCCGATCAAGCAATGGGTGGTCGGGCGGGAGTTCAACCGGCGGATGAAGAAGCGCTTCGACGAATTGAAGATTCCGCTGATGTTCCCGCAAAGTATGGTCGTTTTGCCCGCGACTGCCGGACCGCAAGCTGCTGCAAGTCAGGCACCCCAGCCGGAGCCAACGGTCGATAGCGCCCCGCAATAAAACGCCCGCTTGTATCAGCTTTGTAAAATATTAGCGACCGGATTTTATCCGGAAAATGCCTTATTATTCAATATTATAAAGATATATTTTATCGGATCCATCTGATGGATTTGCAGATTACAAATAATTAATAATTATTACCGTAACAAATTGTGCATGTCGGGTTTTACGCCTCTGTATCTTCACAAGGCGATATCTTTGGGCGCCAGACAATTGAGGCGTAAAATGAAATTATCTCCTTATTACCTGCCGTTGATTCTTGGTCTGGCATTCGTCATTCCGTCCGTCAGCGCATCGGCTCAGGTCGGGGTCGGTATCGTCATCAACGCACCGATCGCACCGCCGCCGTTGCCGATCTATGCCCAGCCGCCGATGCCGGAAGAGGGGTATCTGTGGACTCCCGGATTTTGGCACTATCATGAGGTCGGCGGCTATTACTGGGTGCCCGGCACCTGGGTTCGTCCGCCGCGGATCGGCTTCTTATGGACCCCGCCTTACTGGGGCTTCGCCAACGGCGCCTATGGCTTTAACGCCGGTTACTGGGGTCCCCACGTCGGCTTCTATGGCGGCATCAATTACGGCTTCGGCTATGGCGGCATCGGCTATGGCGGCGGCGAATGGCGCGGTGGGGCGTTTGCCTATAATCGAGCGGCCAACAATTTCGGCGGAAACCGCATCACGAACGTCTATAACCGCCGCATCGTAAACAATAATGTCAGCCGGGCGAGCTTCAACGGTGGAAACGGCGGTATTCAGGCCCGTCCCAACGCCGCCGAGGAGGCTGCCGTACGCGAACAGCATGTAGCGCGCACCGCCGAGCAAACGGGCCATATGGATGCCGCGCGAGGCAATCCGGCGTTCCGCGCCTCAGAGAACCATGGCCGTCCGGCCATCGCCGCAACAGCAAGGTCGGGTGAGTTCGAGGGGCATGGGGTTGTCAAGGCGAGGGGAGCCATCCGTGAGGCGCCGGGCCGTGCGACGGCCCGATCCGCTCCGGGCCATTCCGGCTCGCGAGGGGCCGGCGCTGCGCACGAAGGACATCCGTCGCATCCGGTACACCCTGAACATCCGGCGCATCCTTCGGCCGGGTCACATGCCCAGCGCGCCGCACCGGCGCATGCCCAGGGCGGTGAACATGCCCAGGGTGGCGCGCATGCTCAAGGCGGAGGCCACGCTGAAGGCGGCGGTCATGCCCAGGGTGGCAACGACAAACGCCACTAACCGCTAGGCTTCAAACGGACCGCCCCTTCAAAAAAGGAGGGGCGGTTCGCGCTTATGGTCAAAGGTCGGCGTCGAGCATTTCCGCCAGCGCATCCGCATCGGCCGCGTCGATCA
Organism: Alphaproteobacteria bacterium; assembly: GCA_965276835.1. GTDB lineage: Bacteria > Pseudomonadota > Alphaproteobacteria > BOG-932 > Roseiterribacteraceae > BOG-932. Next base: position 1,617,324 of record OZ255631.1, on the reverse strand, counting down.
CCTTCGCCGCCAAATGATAGCCGAAGCCGGCCCGTCCCAGCGTGGCGAGGTCGCGCTGCCGATGGTTCGCCCGGTCGGCCTGGCGGAACGGCCCCAACCTGCGGCGTCTGGCAAGCTGAATCGCCGCCGCGGGGTCGCCATCCTCGTCGCGTAACGTGGCCGCGGTTTCAGTGACGATATCGGCCGGCAGACCTTTCGCACTGAGGCTTTGTACGATCAGCCGGGCGGATCGGCCACGGTGCCGCTGCTTGCGGACCTGGCTCTCGGCATACAGCGCGTCGTTCACGCTCCCGGCTTTGATATGCTGCGCGACCAGATCGTCGATGATCGGCGCGAATGCGGAGGCGTCATCGCCATAATGCGCTGCGGATTTAGCGACCTTGCGTGCCAGCACCCTGCGCAGATTGCCAGAGGAGGTGGCATAGCGGCTGAGATAGAACAAAGCCGCCTCGGACAAGGCGGCTGGGGTCATGCGTTTGGGCGCGCGAGGCGGCTTGTAGGGCATCGGCGCACCGTGCGCGTGCAATGCAGGCTTGCCAAGAGCGGATTGCTCGACTGTCCGGCCAAACCTATACAGATCGAATGGACTCGCTGCCGTCTACCGAATCGTTGCTTGCTCAATCCTCCCCGCCGCCTGCGGCGCGGATCATGGGGCGCGTCAACTGGATCGGCTTCTGGACTCTTCTGATGAAGGAGGTCCGGCGGTTCGTGAAGGTCTATATGCAGACCATCGCTGCCCCGGTCGTGACCACGCTGCTCTATTACGTTGTCTTTTCGCTGGCGATGAGCAGCGCGAGCGGACGGGCGCAACCGGTCGACGGCGTGCCGTTCTTCACCTTCCTGGCGCCCGGCCTGATCATGATGGGTATGTCGCAGAACGCGTTCGCGAACACCTCGTCGTCGGTCATGATCTCCAAGGTGCAGGGCAACATCGTCGATGTACTGATGACGCCGATCTCCCCGCTCGAACTGGCCCTGGCCTATGTTCTGGGTGGCGTGGTGCGCGGTTTGGTAGTGGGCGTCGTGACCGCATTGGCGATCGACCTGCTGCTGCCCGTTCGCATCTACGACTTTGGCGCGGTGCTGCTGTTCGCGGTCTTGGCCAATATGATGCTGGCTTTGCTGGGCGTCATCGGGGCGATCTGGGCCGACAAGTTCGACCATATCGCGGCGGTGACCAACTTCATCGTCACGCCGCTGACATTTTTGTCCGGTACGTTCTATTCCGTTGACCGCTTCCCGCCCGTGCTTCGGTCGGTCGCGCACTTCAATCCGTTCTTCTACATGATCGACGGATTCCGTTACGGCTTCATCGGCCACGCGGACGCCCCGCTGTTTCAGGGAGCGGCGGTTCTGATCGGGATCAACGTGATTCTGTGGGCTGTGACGCTGCGCATGCTCGTCACCGGCTACAAGCTCAAGTCATGAGGCACAGCGATGCGCCCCAAAGACGTCATCCTTGCCTGGGTGGATGCGTTCAACAAGGCGGACAGCGATGCGCTCGCCGCCTTCTACGCCGACGACGCCGTTAATCATCAGGTCGCCGAACGCCCCATCGAAGGCCGTTCGGCAATTCATGCGATGTTTGTGGCGGATTTCGCGGCGGTGGACATGGTCTGCACCCCCGAGAACATCTTTGAGGACGGCGAATGGGCGATTTTGGAATGGCGGGACCCGCTGGGTCTGCGCGGGTGCGGTTTCTTTCATGTCATCGGTGGGCTGATCGTTTTTCAGCGCGGCTATTGGGACAAGCTGTCCTTCCTGAGGGCGCACGGGCTTCCGCTGCCGCAGGCTTAGGCAACGCGCGCCTCTCTTGTGGCGGCACCGATCCCACTGTAAACACGCTGGCTTTTTGGGGGGTATCATGATCCCGGCAGTCATGCCCGTATATGCCCGGGCCGATATAGAGTTCGAGCGGGGGCAGGGCGCCTATCTTTTCGATTCCGAGGGGCGCCGCTACCTGGATTTCGCCAGTGGCATCGCCGTGACCTCGCTTGGCCATTGCCACCCCGTGCTCGTTCGGGCTCTGACCGAGCAGGGCAACAAGCTATGGCACACCTCCAACCTGTTTCGCGTCCCGGGCCAGGAAAAACTGGCCAAGCTGCTGACCGACGTCAGCTTTGCCGACACGGTGTTCTTCACCAACTCCGGCGTCGAAGCCTGGGAGTGCGGGGTCAAGCTGATCCGTAAGCATTTCTACTCCAAGGGCCAGCCGGAGAAGAACCGCATCATCGTAGTCGAAGGTGCATTCCACGGCCGGACACTGGGCGCAATCTCAGCCTCCAAGGCCGAGAAAATGGTCAAGGGCTTCGGCCCGCTGCTGGACGGTTTCGACCAGGTCGCGTTCGGTAATCTGAACGAGCTGCGGGCCGCGATCACGCCGCAGACCGCCGCGATCAATATCGAGCCGATCATCGGCGAGGGCGGCATCAGGGTCGGCTCCGTCGATTATCTGAAATCGCTCCGCCAGATCGCGGACGAGTTCGGGTTGCTGCTGTATTTTGACGAGATCCAATGCGGCATGGGCCGGACCGGCAAGATGTTCGCCCATGAATGGGCCGGCATCACGCCGGACGTGATGTGCGTCGCAAAGGCGATCGGCGGTGGGTTCCCGCTCGGCGCCTGTCTGGCGACCGAAGATGCCGCCAGCGGCATGGTCGCCGGTACCCACGGTTCGACCTATGGCGGCAATCCGCTTGCCATGGCCGTCGGCGAGGCGTCGGTAAGGCTCATCGCACAGCCTGATTTCCTGGCCAATGTACGAACGCAGGCCGCCGCGCTCCACGCCCGGCTGGAACAGGTCGTTGCGGCGCATCCGAACGTTTTCGTAGAGGTGCGCGGGGTTGGATTGATGCTGGGCCTACGTTGTGCCGGCGGTGTTTCAAACCTCGATGTCGTGACCGCCCTGCGGGCGAACGGCCTGCTATCGGTCGGCGCGGCGGAGAATGTCATCCGGCTGCTGCCGCCGCTCATCATCGGCGAGACCGAAATCGCCGAGGCGGTTGATATCCTCGGTAAGACGGCCGCGTCTTTCAAAACCGCGCAGGCCTGACGATGACAGAGGTTCGGCACTTCCTCGATATCGATAAGCTCCCGTTGGAGACGTTGCGCGCGCTGCTCAAGCGCGCCGATGAACTCAAGGCCGCGCGCAAGGCCGGCAAACCCGTTCACCGGCCGCTGACCGGGAAAACGCTGGCCTTGATCTTCGACAAGCCGTCGACGCGCACCCGTGTGTCGTTCGATGTCGGCATGCAGGAACTGGGTGGATTTACCCTGATGCTGACGGGGGCCGAAATGCAGCTCGGCCGCGGCGAAACCATCGGGGACACGGCCCGGGTGCTGTCCCGTTATATCGACGCGATCATGATCCGCACGCTGGACCAGTCGGTCATCTACGATATGGCGGCCTACGGCTCGATCCCGGTGATCAACGGCATGACCAAGCTCAGCCATCCGTGCCAGGTGATGGCCGACGTGATGACGTTCGAAGAACGCAATGGACCGATCAAGGGCAAGACTGTCGCCTGGGTCGGCGACGCCAACAATGTCATGACGTCCTGGATGCACGCGGCGGCAAAGTTCGACTTCACCTTTCGCATTGCGACGCCGACGGAATTCGCACCGCGCGCAGGATTGCTCGCCTGGGCACAGAAATCGGGCGCGCGCATCGAATTCGGCATTGATCCCCATGAAGCGGTGAGCGGCGCCGACTGCGTCCTGACCGATACTTGGGTGTCGATGGGCGACGAGGAGGAATCCAAGCGCCGGCTGGAGATACTGCACCCCTACCAGGTCAATGCCGCCATGATGGCGGACGCGGGGCAGGGCGCGATCTTCATGCACTGCCTCCCCGCGCACCGAGGCGAAGAGGTCACCGATGATGTGATCGACGGCTCGCAGTCGGCGGTCTGGGATGAGGCGGAAAACCGGCTGCACGTCCAGAAAGCTATCCTGGAATGGTGTCTGACGTGATGCCGCAAGCGGGGCAGCGATGATCGGTTCCGCGCTGGACGCCGATACCGATCTGACCAGCGACCTTATCCAGCCGTTCCAACTGGAAGTTTCCAATGTTCGCGGCCGCGCCGTGCGGTTGGGCACGGTGCTGGACGATGTGTTGGGCCGGCACGATTATCCGCGTGTCGTCGAACAGATCGTCGCCGAGGCGATCGCGGCAACCGTTCTGCTGGCCAGCCTGCTGAAATACGAGGGCGTGTTTACGCTGCAGGCGAAAGGCGACGGCCCGCTGTCGCTGATGGTTGTCGATGTCACCACCTCCGGCGATGTTCGCGCCTATGCCCGGTTCGACACGGACGGCCTTCCAGAAGCCGGCGCGGCCGATATCCCGGCGTTGTTCGGTGCTGGTTTTCTCGCCTTCACCGTCGATCAAGGCGATAAATCAGAGGGTTACCAGGGTATTGTGGCTCTGGAAGGGACGTCGCTGGCGGCCTGCCTGTCGCATTATTTCGTGCAATCCGAACAATTGCTGACCGACGCCAAGGTGGCGGCGCGCCATTATCCCGAGGGGTGGCGGGCAGGGGGTGTTCTGATCCAGCATTTGCCGGAAGAAGACGCCGGGCGCGTGGTCAAGACCCCCGGCGAGGACGAAGAAGACTGGCGACGCACGACAATTCTGATGAACACGGTCGCCGAGGTCGAGCTACTTGACCGCACGCTCCATTTGAACAGCCTGCTTTTCCGCCTGTTCCACGAAGAACAGGTCAGGGCCTTCCCGCCCCACGCCATCCAACGCGGCTGCCGCTGCTCGGCCGAGCGGGTCGAGAATGTGCTGCGTTCAATTGCGCGCGAAGAACTCGCCGATATGAAGATCGACGGTCAAGTCGTTGTAACCTGTGAGTTTTGCTCAACAGCCTATCGTTACGACGAAGCCGCGCTCGACAGGCTGTATGGGACGAAGACGGTCGGATAGCGGCTAGTTATTCCCCTGGCCGATGATCGACAGGAATTCCTTGCGGGTGGCTTCGTTCTCACGGAAGACGCCGATCATCTGGCTGGTGACCATGTTGACGCCGGGGCGATGGACGCCGCGGGTGGTCATGCATTGGTGTTCGCCTTCGATCACCACGGCGACGCCCTGCGGCTTGAGCACGCGGTCGATCGTCGTTGCAATCTGCGCCGTCATTTTTTCCTGGATTTGCAGGCGTTTGGAAAAGATTTCTAACACACGGGCGAGCTTGCTGATGCCGACCACGCGGTTGTTTGGCAGATAGCCGATATGGGCTACGCCGATGATCGGCACCATGTGATGTTCGCAATAGGATTCGAAGCGGATGCCGCGCAGCACGACCATGTCGTCATAGCCGGCGATTTCCTCGAATGTCCGCGCCAGAATCTCTTCCGGGTCCAGGCTGTAGCCGGAGAAGAACTCTTCATAGGAGCGAACCACACGGTCCGGTGTGGCAAGTAACCCTTCGCGAGTCGGATCGTCGCCGGCCCACCGCAACAGTGTACGCACAGCGGCCTCTGCCTCTTTGCGGCTGGGGCGGGCAATCTGAGCGGGGTCGCTCTTGGAGGAGACGGCTGCGAGATTGGGTTTCTTGGCCATGTGTCGGTCCGTTGAGATTGCGGCGCGCATATGGCCGCAATGAGGTGTGTAATCGTAACCAGATTGGAACTGATTTAGTTCAGCCGGATCGGCTGATAAGGGCTGTCCAGCGAAAAAGCGGGAATTGTCACGTCAAACAATTCCCCGCTGGTCTTTTCCTGCATCTGATATGTGCCGTTCATGATGCCCGAGGGTGTCTCGAGCGGCGTCCAGCTCTGATATTCGAAAGCGTGGCCCGGCTGCAGCACCGGCTGCTCGCCGACCACACCGGGGCCGCGCACTTCCTTCACGCGGCCTATCGCGTCGGTGATCCGCCAATAACGCGACACCAGCTTTACCGTGCCCTCGCCATGATTTTCGATCCGCACGTGATAGGACCAGCGGAATTCATTGTCTGTCGGCGTCGATTCCTCTTCGAGGTATAACGGGTTGACGGTCACAGTGATGGAACGTGTCGAGGCGGTGTACATGGGGGCCAAACGAAATAGGCTGGCGGGGCCAGCAACCCTCAGAACATACGCCTCATGCGGACAAAGTGAATAGACCTGGTCCCGGCGTGAAATTTGCCGCTGTGGAAATCGCGGGGAACCCGCATTCCCAAATTGCTCAGCCGCCGCCGCCCGTGTTAACCAGCGCGGATGCAGATTACGCCCGAAACCCCGGAAGATTCGCAGGACATCGAGGCGTTGCTGGATGTTGCTTTTGGCGCCGCGCGTTCCGGTAAGACGGTCTATCGGCTACGCGACGGCGTTGAACCGATTCCCCAGCTTTGCACGGTCATTCGTGAGGACAGAACGCTAAAGGGCAGCCTCCGTTTTTGGCCGGTTGTGATCGGCGACTCACGGGTGCCCGCGCTGTTGTTGGGACCGGTCGCGGTCGCGCCGGCTGATCGCGGCAAGGGCTATGCGCGTGAACTGATCTGGGACGGTCTGGATCGCGCCCGCCGGCTTGGCTATCGCATCGTGCTGCTGGTCGGCGACGAGCCGTATTATTTGAGGTTCGGCTTCACGCGAGCCTTCACCATGGCGTTGTCGTTGCCCGGGCCGGTCGATCTCAACCGTTTCCTGGGGCTGGAACTCCAGCCCCGCGCCCTGTCAGGCGTTTCGGGGATGCTGCAGCGCGCCGAACCGGGCGAAGCCCAACCGATGCACCCATCGGCCTGCAATTCCGCAGCCTAGGATTTTTCTGTCCAATCGGATGTCTCACGCGCTATTTTCCTTCTGAATCCGGATCGCCAGCCAGGGGGAAGATATGCTGAAAGCGGTAGGGGGGCAGCCCAAGATCGACTGTTCGGCCGAGGAGTGGGCGGCGCGCGTCGATCTCGCCTGCGCCTATCGGCTGTTCGACCATTTCGGCTGGCACAGCCTGATCTATAATCACATCACCCTGCGTATCCCCGGGCTGGATCGCCACTTCCTGATCAACCCGTTCGGCCTGCTCTATCGCGAGGTAACAGCCTCCAACCTGCTGAAGATCGATCTTGAGGGCAACAAGCTGACCCAGTCGCCATGGCAGGTTTGGGAGGCTGGGTTCGTCGTGCATAGCGCCGTGCACCGCACTCGAGAGGATCTGCATTGTGTGATGCACACCCACACCACAGCGGGCGTCGCGGTCTCCTGCCAGGCCGAGGGGTTGTTGCCGCTCGACCTGACCTCGATGCTGTTCACCGGCCGGACCGCCTATCACGATTTCGAAGGCATCACCACCGATCGTGACGAGTGCGAGCGCATCGCCCGCGACCTGGGCGACAAGCGGGTACTGATCCTGCGCAATCACGGGTTGCTGACGGCGGGGCCGACCATCGCCGATGCTTTCCAGGACATGTACCAGCTTGAACAAGCCTGTAAGATTCAACTTGCAGCCCAGTCCAGTGGCGCCAAACTTAACTTCCCCGACGCGTCCATTGCCGCCAAGACCCGCCGCCAGGGGGATGCTTCCATGGATAACGCGATGGCGGCGCGCAACGCGATGCAGTGGGCGGCGATGCGGCGCTGGATGGAAGAGCTCGACCCGAGCTTCATGAATTGAAAGTCGCCGACGCGGTTAATATCGCCGACCTGCGCGGGCTGGCGCAAAGGCGGCTGCCCAAACTCGTCTTCGACTATATCGATGGCGCGGCCGAGGACGAGATCGGCTTGGCGGAAAACCGCGCCGCCTTCGAACGCCACAAGCTCGTTCCGCGCTATCTGACCGACTGCGGCGCGATCGACCTGAAGACCACTTTGTTCGGCAAGGATTACGCCTTGCCGTTCGGTATCGCCCCGACAGGCTTCGGCGGACTGTTCCATCCGAAGGGTGACTTGTTGTTGGCCGAGGCCGCGCGGACCGAGGGCATCCCCTATATCATGTCGGGAACCAGCAGCGCCGCGATTGAAGATCTGCCGGCCTCATGCGCCGCCAATGGCTGGTTCCAGCTCTATACGGGGCACGACAAATCCATCGACGAAGACATTGTCCGCCGCGCTGCCGATGCCGGTATGAGGACGCTGGTGCTGACGGTGGATTCCGAAGTCCGCACAAAGCGCGAGCGCGATATCCGCAATCGCTTCAGCGGGGAAGGGCTCAAGACCGCGATCCTGCTCGAGGCGCTGACGCACCCAGCCTGGATCGCCGGCTATCTGCGTAACGGCCGCATGCCGGCCTTCCGCAATTTCGCCCGCTATGCCGGCAAGGACGATGCCCGCAACGTCTGGAAATATATGACCAGTCACCTGCCGGGAAATCCGGTCTGGGCCGACCTGGAACGTTATCGCCGGCTGTGGAACGGCCCGCTGGTGGTTAAGGGTATCTTGCATCCCGACGATGCAGCCCAGTCTGTCGCGCTGGGGGCCGACGGCATCATCGTCTCGAATCATGGCGCCCGGCAGTTGGATCGGGCCCCGGCGTCGATCGACATGCTGCCGCTGATCGCAAGCGCCGTGGGCGACCGCGCCACGGTGATGCTCGACAGCGGAATCAGGCGTGGTTCCGATATCGTGACCGCGCTGTGCCTGGGGGCGAAATTCGTCTTTACCGGCCGGGCGATGCTCTACGGCCTGTCGGCTGGCGGCCTGCCCGGCATTCGGAAAGCCGTCGCGATCCTGCGTACCGAACTGGAAACCACAGGTCGGCAGATGGGGTGCGCGCGCACGGTGGATTTCGGCCCGGAGCGCATAAAAAGCCCGGCTTGAAGGCAATGCCGCCCGGCCCTATAAGTCGGAGCGATGCGGGTGTAGCTCAATGGTAGAGCAGAAGCTTCCCAAGCTTACGACGAGGGTTCGATTCCCTTCACCCGCTCCAATGATTTCAAACTCTTAGCCCTTGAACAAAGCTTGACGCTGCTGTTTTTGTGACAATATGTGACACTAATCCTGACGCAGGGGTGTCGCATGGCTACAGTTTGGAAGCGCGGACCTTACCAATTTTGCGCTCGTGTCCGTCGTAAGGGCGTCTCTGAGACTGAAACTTTCGAAACGCGACGCGAAGCCGAGGACTGGGCTCGTGTTCTCGAAGGCAAGGTCGTCGGCGATGAATTCGTCGACCTGACTGAGGTCCGGAACACCTCCTTGTCGAGCGCCCTGACGTGGTACGAAAAGGCGATCGTTCCAAAAACGCCGCGCTCAGCAGCCGGCAAACTGACGCAGATCGCATACTGGAAGAAAAGCAAGTTCGCCAATTGGGCAATGACCGCGTTGCACCCCTGGGACTTGATCGATTGGCGGCGCGAAGCGCTGGACGAGGACAACGCCGACGACGGGCACCAATTCGGACCTGAGGCAGAGTTCGGTACGCAGACGTGCGTGCACCGATTAAATTTGATTTCGCATCTTTATGGGCAATGGTCGCTGGCCCACCGTGTGGCCGTCGCCAACCCAGTTGTACGCGGAGTGCGTCCTTCAGTGGACAACGCGCGTGAGCGACGCCTCGATTTTAACTTCGACGAACACGAAGAAACCGAAGAGGACCGGCTCTATAAAGCCTGTGACGGATCGAACTCGACTTGGCTCGGCGCCGCAGCGCGCATCGCAATTGAAACCTGTATGCGTCAAGCAGAGCTTGCCGGACTGAATTGGGATAGGGTCCAGCTGAAAGGCGCACATCCTTACGTGGACCTGCCGAAGACCAAGAATGATCGACCACGCCGTGTGCCTCTGAGCACCAGGGCAGTGAGGGCGTTCCAATCCTTATTGCCCGATGGAGTTGTCGTGCTTGGAAAGCGAAAGGTTCTTTCAATCGAAACCCCAAGGGCCATTGGTCATGCATTTCGCGCTGTCGTTAAGGAGGACCAGTTTCCGGATCTTCGATGGCACGATCTGCGCCATGAGGCCATAAGCCGACTGTTCGAGAATACCGACCTTCGGGACCACGAGATAATGGCAATCAGCGGCCATCTTTCGGCAGAAATGCTAAAGCGGTACAGCCATCTGAGATCCCACCGATTGGCGAGCCGTTTAGGCTAAGCGTACGTCCAACGGCCGAATGCCTCAAATTGGCTCCCCTTCGTGGACGCATATCGAACTTTGTGCAGGGTGCCGACGGGCGAATTGCGGTCTGCCCTAGAGACGGCCAGGGCAGGTGAGGGATTGATCGGGTAGGGATGGTCGCCCTCAGTCCTAACGTTCCGTGACTCCGATACAGCGCACGATCCTACGTCTCAGATGGGCCGAAAGCGGAACGGCGGCTTTGGATGTAGAGATAGTTGAAAGCAGCCATTAGTTCAGCGACGATCGGGGCCGGCCGCGGCGTTTATCGATCTTCCTCACTGCACCGAGCGACGACACGGAGATCGTTTGCCTGCCGCCCCGCGTTACGACCGCTAATCCGGCAAAATATTTACCGATATCGGCAAGCGCGCACAGCTTGGTCAAAATGGCCCAAACCTACAGCGACCGCTCCGCCATCTAGCCCATTCGATAGGGCGGCAGCGGTGCCGGTGCGCCGCGCATCTTGCCGGGGTTGAGAAGTCCGAACGGATCTGCGGCGCGCTTGAAGTCGCGTTGTTTTTCATCGGTGTGCTTCCGTCCGCCATCCTCGAGTACGAAGGTGTGGGGATTGGCCACCATGCTGCCCCGCGCCTCGAAAATCGTGATTATCTCGGCGAGCCGTTCGGCGGTCGTATAGCGCACCAGCGGCAGGCTGCTGCAGGCGATCCGTCCGTTCACGCGAATAAACTCGAGATGCATATATATTTCCCCCGCCAGTTCGCGGCAAAGCGCTTCGACGAGGTCAAGCCCCCCTGGATAGGAGGCTTGCAGATAGGTGATATCGCGATCCACCTTCAGCATTTGCAGCGTGGTGTGGTTCCAAGTGAATTCATAGATCGGCGTCACCCGCGCGGCCGTCACGTCCGAGGGCGTCGCGCAATAGATCAACTCACCGCCATAGGCCGCGACGAGATCGCGAAACGGCTCGAGCGATGCTGCGGCGATCATCGCCAGGCCGAGGGAAGCATCGGTCGGAACGGTGAATGGCAGAGTGCGCATCTTGCCTGGGATTGGTGCGGCGATCGCCGTAATTAGTTTCTTGGTAATGCCGTCGGCCTCGCCCAAAATCTGAGAAAAATGCGCAAGCTGCATAAAATCGCCGAAGGCGATGCCGGCTTCCACCCAGCTTTGCGCCGGCGCCAGCGCCATCTCGATTTCGGTGATGATGCCATTCGTGCCGTAGGCATGGTGGACTTGGTTCACTGCTTCGCCGCGTAACTCGATGATGCGTGGCTCCGCCTCGAGCGTAACGACGCGCAAGGCCAGGATCGTGCCACGCTGGCTAAGCATGCCATAATTGATCGAGCCGACGCCGCCAGACCCGCCAGCGACGAAGCCGCCTATCGTCGCGGTTCGCACGGTCGAGGGGAACATGCGCAGTTCCCAGCCCTGGGCACGCGCATGATCGTCTATGTCACGCAGTTTCGCCCCCGCGCCGACCCTGATGATGCCGTCGGTCACGTCGCCGAGGGCGTTCAGCCCGATCATGTCCAAGATCAGCCCGCCTTGCAGCGGTACCGCCTGTCCGTAATTGCCGGTGCCCGCGCCGCGGACGGTCAAGGGTACGCCGTGGCGGGCGCATAGGCGCGCGATAGCGACGACATCGGCCTCGTTTCGCGGAGTTGCCACAGCGTCGCCCCGGCGATCCTCCAACTCAGCCTTAAGGATCGGGCTGTACCAAAAGAAATCCCGGGATTTTTGCTTCACGATATTCAGGGCTGTGTCGATCGGGATATCGCCGAAGGCGGCGATGAAACTGTCGAACGCTGTTTTCCGGCTCATTCCAAAACGTCCTGTCGGCAATTACGATGCTACAAACGATGCAAGGCGCATGCCGCTTCGGACAGGTGGAAAAGTGGCGATGCCGATTCCCGTTGCACGTCGACCGCCCATTAAGTAAGCATATTATGCATAATATTTCAGCATGAGGTGGTGAATTCCGTCCGGTTGCCCGCCGATCAAGCCGATGTGGAATGGCATGCGCTTTGCAGAGTATTTTCCATGCGGTCCAACAGGAAATGAGCAATCCCATGCCTTCGGCTTCACGCGGCGATTCCACCAACGGTAAAGGCTGGCCCCGAAAGTTATGGGTCGACATGACGACCTGCGACTTCCAGGAGTTGGATGCTGCGCGCACGATCGCCGTGCTGCCGGTCGCCGCTATCGAACAGCATGGGCCGCATCTGCCCGTGTTTGTCGATAGCTGCGTCATGCAAGGCGTGACCGAAGCGGTGTTGGCGCGTCTGCCCGACGATCTGCCGGTCACGTTCCTGCCGCAGATGCCGATCGGAAAATCGAACGAGCATATGGGCTTTCCCGGTACGCTGACCTTGTCGGCCGAGACGCTGATCCGTCTGTGGACCGAGATCGGGGAGAGCGTGGCGCGCGCTGGCATCCGCAAGCTGGTGCTCTATAACAGCCATGGCGGGCAGATCCAGATCATGGATGTCGTTGCCCGCGACCTGCGGGTCCGGCTCAATATGTTCGTCGTCGCCGCCAGCTATTGGGGCGTCGGCAAACCCGCGGGACTGTTCCCGGATCAGGAAAATCGCCACGGCATCCATGGCGGTTCGGGCGAGACGTCGCTTATGCTGCATCTGCGCCCCGACCTGGTGCGCGATGGGGAGCGGCGGAATTTCGTTCCGGCGTCGATCGCGATGGAGGAGGAGTATCGCTATTTGAAGCCGGAGGGCGCGGCGATCGGTTTTGGCTGGCAGACACAGGACCTCAATCCGGCGGGCGCCTGCGGTAATGCGCTGGATGCCGACGCGGAACGCGGCGAGGCGATATTGAACCACGTGGCGGCCGGCTTCATCGATCTGTTGCGGGAGGTCGATCGCTATCCGCTGTCGGCGTTGATCACACGTTCGCCGTCCCAAGCATGATCGTCCGATGCTGAATACGCCCCGATCCCTTAATGGGATGGTCACCTCTCCGCATCATCTCGCCAGCCAGGCGGGCCTGCAGATCCTGCGCGACGGCGGCACGGCGATCGAAGCAGCCGTCGCCACGGCGGCCGCGCTGGCGGTCGTATATCCGCATATGACCGGTATCGGCGGCGATGGATTCTGGCTGATCGCGTCAACCGACGCGGAGCCTGTCGCGATCGACGCCTGCGGTGCCACTGGCGCGGAGGTGGATTTGACGCTCTATCGGGAACTGGCGGCGATTCCACAGCGCGGTCCGCGGGCCGCCAACACCATCGCCGGCACCGTTTCGGGATGGGAGGCGGCGCTCGAAATCAGCGCCGGCTGGCAGACGCCGCTGCCGTTGCACCGGGTGCTGCGCGATGCCATCGCCTATGCCGAGGAAGGCTTCGTAGTAACGGGAAGCCAGAGCGAACTCACCGCCGCTAAAAGCGGCGACCTGGCATCGGTCCCGGGTTTCGCCGAAACCTTCCTCGTCAATGGCCGTGCGCCGGGCGAGGGCGATCTGATGCGGCTGCCCGTGTTGGGGCGCACGCTGAGCCGGTTGGCCGAGGAGGGGCTGGACGGATTCTATCGCGGCGCGTTGGGGCGGGAAATCGCGGCCGATCTGCAACGGCTCGGCGCACCGCTTTTCGCCGATGATCTCGCGCATCATCGGGCTTCCGTGAAGGCGCCGCTGACGGTCACGGCGATGGGGGCGCGACTTTTCAATATGACCCCGCCGACACAAGGGCTGGCATCGCTGATGATCCTAGCGTTGTTCGACCGGCTGGCCGTCACGGTGCCGGATGGGTTCGACCATATCCACGGGCTGGTCGAGGCGACTAAGCAGGCCTTCATCGTTCGGGACCTTGAGATATGCGATCCCGCCGACATGCGCTGCGATCCATCTGAATTCCTGACCGACGAAATGCTCGACGAGCTCGCGGGGCGGATCGAGATGCGGGCCGCCATGCCGTGGCCGACGGCGCCGGCGGGTGGGGATACGGTCTGGCTCGGCGTCATCGACCGTGAGGGCCGCGCCGTCAGCATGATTCAGAGCATCTTCTTCGAATTTGGGTCCGGCCTCGTCCTGCCGGAGACCGGAATCACTTGGCAGAATCGCGGCTGCTCCTTCCCGCTGGACGAAGGGGCGCATAACCGACTGCGGCCACGCGCCAAGCCTTTCCATACGCTGAACCCCGCTATGGCCTTGTTCGCCGACGGGCGCCGGATGGTCTATGGCACGATGGGCGGCGAAGGCCAGCCGCAGACCCAGGCTGCGATTTTCTCCCGCTATGCCGGCTTCAGGGCGAACTTACAGGAAGCAGTGACGGCACCCCGATGGCTGCTAGGCCGCACCTGGGGCGAAGCCAGCACGACGCTAAAGCTAGAAAATCGGATCGATCCGCAGGTTGTAGCTTCGCTGCGCCAGGCCGGCCACGATGTTGAGATGCTGCCGGCGTTCACCAGCACGATGGGACATGCTGGGGCAATCGTCCGTCATCCGAATGGCGTGCTGGAGGGTGCGACCGATCCCAGGAGCGATGGTTCGGTTGCAGCATGGTGACCGTTTTTAGTAGTCATATTTTGCTTACTTAATGCTCGCAGATCAGGCAATTCGAACTCGATCGACGTTCATTTTTTAGGCATATTCTGCTTACTTACGTGGGTCGGCGGCTCTCTCACGAGAGATCTTCGGAATAAGGCAGCGCGACATCGTCTGGCATGGCGCTTGCATCGTTTAGCCGGCAACGACCCGCAAGGGTGACAAGTCAAACCTTTGCCTAAACTACGAGTACCGATAGATGAATATTAAAGGACTTCCGTCCATTACCCCCGATCAGGTCGCGGCCTACGCGGACGCCACCGCCGTTGTGTTAGATATCGCGTTGGCGGCCGAATATCGCCCAGGCGTCGTGTCCAATTTGGAGCGGCTGCTGCTGATGGGTGCCGAGATCATGAGCTTCCCATTGCCGGAGAACACCGAACTGGCGCCGGTCTTTCAGCCATGAGCAGCCTTGCCGACCTGAGTGCCGGGGCGATCGCGGCCGGTGTCCGCGCGCGGGAGTTTGCCGCCCGCGACGTCGCCGTCGCGATCCTGGACAGGATCGCCGAGCGGGACGCCGTGCTGAACTGCTTCACAACCGTGACCAAGGATCGTGCGCTCGCGACGGCTGAGGGCATCGACGCGGCGGTCGCGGCGGGTTTGGATCCGGGGCCCTTGGCCGGCGTGCCTTACGCCGTGAAAAACCTGTTCGATATTGCCGGCTACGCGACCTGGGCCGGCTCCAAGATCCACCAGACCGCCGCACCGGCCGCAATCGATGCCGGCCTCGTTCGCCGCATGAACCGCGCGGGCGCTGTTCTGGTTGGCGCGCTCAATATGGATGAATATGCCTATGGTTTCACGACCGAAAACGCGCACTCCGGCGCCACCAGCAATCCGCACGATATCAGCCGCGTGGCCGGCGGTTCCTCCGGCGGCTCGGCGGCGGCCGTTGCGGGCGGGCTGGTGCCGCTATCGTTGGGTTCCGATACCAACGGATCTATCCGCGTTCCTGCGGCCTTCTGCGGTATCTTCGGACTGAAGCCGACGTTTGGCCGGCTGTCGCGGTCCGGCGTTTTTCCCTTCGTCAACAGCCTGGACCATACGGGTCTTTTCGCGCGTAGCGCCGCCGATCTGGCCGCAACGTACGATATATTGCAGGGCATCGACGCCGACGATCGGGCACAAGCCGCCCGGCCAGTTGAACCGACGCTGCCGGCGCTCTGTGATGGCGCCGAGGGTTTGCGTATCGGTGTGCTCGAAGGCTGGTTCCGCACCGGTGCGACGCCCGACGCGCTCGAGGCGGTTGATCGCGTCAGCGACTTTCTTGGCGCAACGCCGGTTACGGTTAAGGGGACCGATATAGCCCGCGCCGCGGCCTTTTGTATCTCGGCCGCCGAGGGTGCCAACCAGCATATGAACGACTTGAGGACGCGTCCGCGGGATTTCGATCCGGCGACGCGCGACCGGCTGCTTGCTGGCGCACTGATCCCGGCTGCGATGATCCTGCAGGCGCAGCGGTTCCGTAGCTGGTTCCGCGAGCGCGTCGCCGAGATATTCACCCGCTACGACGTTCTGATCGCCCCCGCGACGCCGTTTTCCGCTCCGGCTATCGGTCAGGAAACCGTAATGATCGGCGATCAGCGGGTGAATGCGCGGGCGAATATCGGCATCTATACCCAGCCGATCAGCTTCATCGGCCTGCCGGCCCTGTCCGCCCCGGTTTGCCGGCCCGGTGAAATGCCGCTGGGCGTACAGATCATAGGCGCCCCCTGGGCCGAAGTCGTGACCCTGAAGGTTGCTGCCGCGCTCGAGGCCGCCGGAATCGCCTATGCGCCGATGGTGGAGCGGCCGGCATGATCGTCGACGATCCAACCACCATGGCCGAGGTTACGGCGGCGTTCGAAGCCTACGAAGCCGCGTTGATGGCGAACGACATCGCTGTCCTGGACGCGTTATTCTGGGAATCGTCCAAGGCCTTGCGCTATGGCGTCGGAGAGACGCTGTACGGCACCGCGGAAATCCAGGCGTTCCGTAAAGCGAGGCCGGGCGGTTCACCCCCACGGCGGATCCTGCGGAGATCCATCACGACCTTCGGGACCGATTTCGCGACCGCCAATATCGAATTCATGCGGGAAGGCGGCGGCCCGATAGGCCGGCAGAGCCAATGCTGGGTCCGGCTGCCCGAAGGCTGGCGCATCACCGCCGCTCACGTCTCGCTGCAGAGGGAATTTTCTTGAAAGGAAGGCGATGACATTCACCCCGCCCGATATTCGCCTCGGCTCCGGCGAACTCAACCAATGGCGCGTATCCGATACGGCGGCCGACCTGGTCCGGGCGCGCGTGACGGAAATCCCGATCGCCTTTCCGGCACTGCCGCAGGCACTCAGGATCGACCTCAAGCGTACGGCGCTGATCGTCATCGATATGCAGAACGACTTCTGCACGGCCGGCGGGTGGCTGCACCATATCGGCGTCGATGTCTCGCCGACCCGTGCGCCGGTGGCGCCGCTGAATCGGCTGATGCCGGAATTGCGCGCGTCGGGATCGCGGGTGATCTGGGTGAATTGGGGCAATCGCCCGGACCGGCTGAATCTCAGCCCGTCGGTGTTGCATGTCTACAAGCCGACCGGCGTCGGCGTGGGGCTGGGCGATCCAGCCCCGATGACAGGGGCGCCAGTGCTCGAAAAGGATAGCTGGGGCGCGGCCATCATCGATGAACTGGAACCGGCGCCAGAGGATATTCATGTCGACAAGTTTAGGATGAGCGGTTTTTGGGATGGGCCGCTCGACAGCATCCTGCGCAATCTCGGCGTCTCTACCCTGCTTTTCGCGGGGGTGAACCTGGACCAATGCGTGATGTGCACGCTGCAGGACGGCAATTGCCTGGGTTACGACTGCATTCTTGTCGAGGATTGCTCCGCCACCACCTCCCCGCAATTCTGTACCGATGCGACACTCTATAACGTCAAGCAATGCTTCGGCTTCGTCGCGAAGGCAGCGGATATCATCGACGGGATACACGTGGCGGCGCGGCCATGATGATCGCCAAGCAGCCGCGCCAGTACCAGGCGTTCCGCATTTCGCCGACCGACACGAACCGGCTGGTTCTGGTGTTCGACCCGATCGGCGATCAGGCCAGCTTCGTCTTCGCCATCGAAATCTTCGATGTCGGCGGCCGCACCCCGCCCAACGAGCATCAGGCCGGCCATGAGATGTTCTTTGTCCTGCGAGGTCAGGGCGCTGCCTATTCTAATGGCGAGCGCAGATTGCTCGGCCCCGGCGACAGCCTGTTCCTGCCGCCCGGCACACCGCACGAGATCGAGAATATCGGACCGGACCGGCTCTACTGCCTCACCTTCATGGCGCCCGACGATTCATTCGCAGCCCTGATCCGCGGCGGCATCCCGGCCGAACTGGATGCCGAAGACCTCGCGGTCATACGGGGCGCCGTCTGATGGCGTTCGGTCTTGTGTCGAATAGTGGGACGATGTCCGGTGGCAACGTCGCGGTGGCGGCGAGCGTCAAGCCGCTGATCCGGATAGCGGGCGTGACCAAGACCTATTCGACCGGCACGCTGGCGGTCGCCGAGACCGACCTGGATATTCGCCAAGGGGAATTCATCAGCCTTCTGGGGCCATCGGGCTGCGGTAAGTCCACGTTGCTACGGCTGGTCGCCGGCCTCGCCGAGCCCACGGGCGGGACGATCGATTGGCCGACATCGCATTACGACGCGAAAGGGCGGCCGATGCCCAAGCTGGGCTTCGTCTTCCAGGAGCCCACGCTGATGCCCTGGGCCACCGTCTTCGACAATGTCTATCTGCCGCTGCGCCTGGCCCGGGTCCGTCGCGCCGCCGCGACCGACCGCGTCCGCGCCGCACTGTCTAGCGTCGGGCTGGAGGGTTTCGCGGATGCCTATCCACGCCAGCTGTCCGGCGGCATGAAGATGCGTGCCTCGATCGCCCGCGCCTTGGTGACCGAACCCGCGCTCCTGCTGATGGACGAGCCCTTCGCCGCCTTGGACGAGATCACGCGCTTCCGCCTCAACGACGATCTGTTGCGCGTATTCCAGGCGCATGGGCTGACCGTGATCTTCGTCACCCACAGCGTGTTCGAATCCGTCTACCTTTCCAACCGCGTCCTGGTGATGAGCGCCCGGCCGGGCCAAGTGATCGCGGACCTGCCGATTGCCGCACCCTATCCCCGCGGCGACGATTTCCGTACGTCTCAGCCCTATAGCGAACTCTGCCGCATCGCCTCGGCCGAGCTGCATCGCGCCATGGGCGATACCGGCGAGAGGCACTGACATGCGCGATATTCCGCTTGCCGTTCGTGTCGCCGTTCCGGTCGCTCTCGGCATCGCCCTGCTGGGGCTTTGGGAAATCCTGGTGCGGGCGATGGACGTTCCGAAATTCGTGCTGCCGCCGCCATCGCTGATCGGCCAGGCCCTGGCCGATGATTTTCCCTCGCTGCTTGCCTCCTTATGGGTGACGCTGCGCATCACCATCGAGGCTTTCTTCATCGCGCTGGCCGGCGGTTTGCTGCTGGCGATACTCAGCGCGCGCTCGCGCCTGTTCGAACTCTGCCTGTTTCCCTATGCGGTGATCCTGCAGGTGACGCCGGTCGTGGCGATCGCCCCCCTGATATTGATCTGGGTCGGCATCGACCATCTGGAGCGGGCGTTGCTGATTCTGGCGACGATCGTCGCCTTTTTCCCCATCCTGTCGAATACGACTTTAGGGTTGAAGAGCGTCAATCCCGAGTTGAACGCCCTGTTCAAATTGTATGGCGCGTCGCCCTGGCAGCGGCTGGGCCTGCTCGATCTGCCCAACGCGCTGCCCTATCTGCTGGCCGGCATGAAAATCTCCGGCGGGCTGGCGCTGATCGGGGCGGTCGTCGCGGAATTCGTCGCTGGCTCGGGTAACGGCACGGGCCTCGCCTGGCGTGTGGTCGAATCGGCCAACGAGCTCGACATTCCACGCATGTTCGCCGCGCTGGCTCTGCTCTCGGCGCTGGGCCTGTTTATCTTCTTCTTGATGGTGACTTTGGAACATTTGCTGCTGCGGCGTTGGCACGATAGCGCCATGCGACGGGAGAGCTGATCCATGGCCGAGCTCGACATTTTCATCGAAGCTTTGGGCGGCATCGCCTGGTCGACGGAACGCAATATCGTCCGCCAGAAATCGCGCGATTTCTTCTGGTACAGCCCGATCCTGAAGGCGCAGCTCGAGGATTGCCGCGGCGACATACTCGTCACGCCGCAATCGGAAGACGAGGTGCTGGCTGTCGCACGCTTATGCGCGGCCCACGGCCTGCCGCTGACCGTCAGGGGTGCCGGCACCGGCAATTACGGCCAGGCTGTGCCGCTGTCCGGCGGTGTGGTGCTGGACATGTCGGAGATGGACGCCGTCGGCGATGTCGCCGAAGGGACTGTCGCTACCGGGCCGGGCGCAAAGCTGAAGGATATCGAAGCCAAGACCAAGCTCCAGGGTTGGGAGCTGCGGATGTATCCCTCCACCCGCCGCACTGCGACCTTGGGCGGATTCGTCGCCGGGGGTTCGACCGGGATCGGGGCGATCAATCATGGGCTGCTGGTCGATGGCGGCATTACGGCGCTGCGTGTCGTCACGGTCGAGGCGGAGCCCCGGGTTCTGGAGCTGGCTGGGCCGGATGTGAACCGGGTCCATCATGCCTATGGCACCAACGGCATCATCACCGAAGTCCGCATTCCGTTGGAGCCGGCGCGGGATTGGGTCGATATCGCCGTCGAATTTTCCGAGTTCATGGAACTCGCCCGCTTCTGCCAGGCGATCGGCGAGGACGCCTCCATCGCGAAGAAGCTGGTGACGGCCGTTGCTTGGCCGATCCCGCTCTATTTCCGCACATTGGCGGCGAAATCCACCGAAGGCGCCGCCGTGGGCCTGTTCATGATCGCGGCGTCGGATCTGCCGATCTTCGCCGCGCGGCTGGCCGACCATGGCGGGCGCCAGGTTTATCGTGCGACCCAGGCCGAACTGGCGGAGAAAGGGCAGGCGCCGATCTATGAGTACAGCTGGAACCACACGACCCTGCAGGCGCTAAAGGTCGACCGGACGGTCACCTATCTGCAAACCCTGTTCGAAGCGCCACACCATCTGGACAATATCGCGGCGATGATCGCGCTATTCGGCGACGAATTGCCGATGCATCTCGAATTCGTAACATTGGGCGGTCAAGTCTGCTGCTTCGCGCTCCAGATCGTGCGCTACACTACCCCCGAACGGCTGGCCGAGATCATCCGCATCCATGAGGATCGCGGCTTCACCATCTTCAATCCTCATACCTATGTGCTGGAGGATGGCGGGATGAAGCAGACCGACCCGGAACAGCTGGCCTTCAAACGCCTGGCCGATCCGAAGGGCCTGCTCAACCCCGGCAAGATGCGCGGCTGGGACGCGCCGGTCCGATGAGCGGGCTGCTGCCCGTCGCGCCCGTGCAGACCGCGTCGATGGAGACGCGCGACGGCGTGCGGCTGGATGCCGACCTTTACCGGCCCGACGCACCCGGCGAGTTCCCGGTGCTGCTGATGCGGCAACCCTATGGGCGGCGCATCGCCTCGACGATCTGCTATGCCCATCCGACTTGGTATGCCGCGCGTGGCTATATCGTGGTCGTCCAGGATGTGCGGGGCCGGGGGACATCCGCTGGTCGGTTCCGGCTGTTCGCCGACGATATTGCCGACGGAGCCGACACGGTTGCCTGGGTGGCGGGATTGCCGGGATCGAACGGCGCGGTCGGCATGTATGGCTTTTCCTATCAGGGCTCCAACCAGTTGCTCGCGGCGGCCGGTGGTTCCCCGGCGCTGAAGGCGCTGGCGCCGGCGATGATCGGCTGGGACCTGCGTACTGATTGGGCCTATGAGAACGATGCCTTCTGCCTTGCGGCCGGGCTGGGCTGGGCGACGCAGATCGCGGCGGAGAATGCCCGGCTGGCGGGAGACGAGCCGGCCTTTCAGGAACTGTTCGCCGCCTCGCGCGCCATGCCGCTTTGCGACCCCGTTCCAGCGCGGCCTGTCTTCATGGAGCACAATCGGCATTACTCGCATTATTTCGACTGGGTCGATCAACCCGAGGACGGCGATTATTGGCGGGCGATCTCTCCGAGCGCATCGAGCGACATTCTCGAAAGCGCCGGTCCGCCGATGCTGTTCATCGGCGGCTGGTACGATTCCCACCTGCCGGGAACCTTGGCCGCCTATCGCCATATCGCGGCAGCCGGAAAGGTGCCGGCTAAATTGATCGTCGGCCCTTGGGCGCATTTCCCATGGGGGCAGAAATTGGGCGCCGTCGATTTCGGACCGCGGGCGATCACCCCCATCGACGACCTACAGGTCCGCTGGTTCGATCGTTGGCTGAAAGGCATCGAAAACGGCATCGAGCGCGAAGAGCCTGTCACCTTATTCGACATGGGCAGCTGCACGTGGCGTAAGTTCGACCGATGGCCGGAGGAACGGAGCTTGCTGTTTCTCAACGGTAGCGGTCATGTCGCGATGGACAGCCGCGCCGGAACGCTGACAGAGGAGCCGGGCTCCGCCGGAACGGACCGGATCGTCCACGATCCCTGGCGGCCGGTCCCGACAATCGGTGGGGCTTTCGGTTCGCCCCCGGGCCCGGCGGATCGCGCCGCCATCGATGCGCGGCCGGACGTTCTGACCTTCACCAGCGCTCCTCTGCAGCAAGAACTGACCCTGGCCGGCTCCATCGCCGCAACCCTGTTCGTTACGGGTGACATGGCCAGTTTCGACGTCGCCTGCACCCTGGCGCGCATCACGCCAGCGGGCCAGGCCTTCACGCTGGCGGACGGCTATCGCCACGTGCCCGATGCGCCGCTCAGCCCGGTGGAAGTTCCTATGCGCGCGACTTGCGTCACCCTGAAAAAGGGTGAGTGCCTACGCCTGTCGATCGCTGGCGCGTCCTTTCCCGCCTATCCGGCCAATCCCGGTACCGGCCAGGACCCGACCCGGGTGCGGCAGATCGATGCGCGGATCATCACGCTTGCGATCGCCTATGGCGGCCAAAGTCGGTCTTGTCTTGCAATCCACACTGTCGAAACAGGAGACGGGCTATGATCATCTACACGCCGCCGAAGCCGGCGGAATCCATTCCCCTAATCGATATGGCCGACAGCTTCTCGCCGGACCTGGAGAAGCGCAAGGCGGTGGCCTGGGAAATCCACAAGGCCTGCCGGGATATCGGCTTCTTCTATGTCAAGAATCACGGTGTTCCGGATGCGGTGCTCGAATCGCAGCTCTCCTACACTAGGCGCTTCTTCGGCCTGCCGATGGCGGCGAAAGAGTCGGTCGCGATGACCGAATCGGCCTGGCTGCGCGGCTATGAGGCGATGAAGCGCCAGACGCTGGATCTGGGATCGCCGCCCGACCTGAAAGAGTCCTATATGATGAGTTCGGACCCGGAAGAGGGCGAGGCGTCGGTCGAGCAGTTGACGCAGCATCACGGCGAAAACCCCTGGCCCCAGGGCTTACCCGGCTTCAAGGAGCAGATGCTGCTCTATACCGATCATGTGATCGGACTCGGTAAACATCTGATGGCCTGCTTGGCCTTATCCCTCGATCTCGAAGAAAGCTTCTTCGCCTCCGGACTGAAATATCCCCGCCATACACTGCGGCTGCTGCATTATCCGCCCCATCCGGCGGATGCCGAATTCAACCAGCTGGGGGCGGGCGCGCATACGGATTGGGGCGCGATCACGATGTTGTTGCAGGACCAAGTCGGCGGGCTAGAGGTCCAGAACGCCAAGGGCGAATGGATCCGCGCTGAACCGATCCCGGGGACCTTCGTGATCAACCTGGGAGACATGATCCGGCGCTGGACTAACGACCTTTACCACTCCAACAGCCATCGCGTGTTGAATAACGGCAGCGGCACGGACCGCTATTCGATTGCGACCTTTTTCAACCCGAATTATTTCTATCGCGTCGAATGTGTACCGACCTGCCGGCCAACCGAGGGGGAACCGAAATATGCCCCCTGCACGGTGGGCGAACATACGGATGAGATGTTCCGCCTGACCTATGGCATCGCATGATTTGCTCGATGTCTGGATGAGTTATGCAGTTGCTGCTGAATTAGCCGGCTGAAATCGCTTGCATCGCAGGTCGGCGCGCGATTATGAGGCTCTTCGATTGCGGTAAAATGTAAAGATAAGAATAATGAACAGAGAGTCTCCCGTGCCCAACGCCCCCGTGCCTAACGCCAAGCTGTTGCCTTTGCCCGAAGTTGAGAAGCGGCCGCGCAATGCCGCGGCGACGCGCGAGCGGATTTTGAAGGCAGCGGTGGCGGAGTTCGCGGAGCATGGCTTCAGCGGCGCCCGGATGGACGCCATCGCCCAGCGTTCCGAATCCAACATGCGCATGCTCTATCATTACTACGGCAGCAAAGAAGATCTCTATCTGGTTGTGCTGGAACAGGTTTACGCGGATATCCGCCGCCAGGAGAGTATGCTGAATCTGGAGAAGCTGGCACCTGAACAGGCCATGCTGAAACTGTTCGATTTCACCTACAGCTATTTCGGCGATCACCCCGAGGTCGTCAGCCTGTGGAGTGGCGAGAATATGCTGCGCGGGCGTTTCCTTTCGAAATCGAACCGCGCGGCCGAGCTGTCGTCTCCCCTGCTAACGGCGATTGCGGCAACACTGAAGCGCGGCGAGGAGGAGAAGCTTTTCCGCCCAGATATCGACCCGCTGCAACTTTACGTATCGATGGTGGCCCTGAGTTACTTCCACCTGTCGAACGCCTATACACTGTCGGCGATTTTCCGCTCGAACTTGCACAGCAAGAAATGGAAGGTCGAGCGGCGGCGGCATGCCACGGACATCTTGATGTCCTATCTGCGCCCCAACGTGGCGGCGGAATCCTGACCGGTATAGCCATTCCGCACAGCAGTCGGTTCCGGCTGCGCAACTGCACGGTCCCGGCCACATTCATGGGCAAGCGGGACGTTGAAACGCAGCTGGTCGATTTCGTCATCGATGACGGCCTGATCTCGGCAATAGAGCCAAGCACCGGCAATGGGGCGGAGCCGGCGATTGACCTGGATCGCGGCATGATCTGGCCCTGCTTCGCCGATCTGCATACCCACCTGGACAAGGGCTATATCTGGCCGCGCGCCAACGACACCGACGGGACCTTTTTCAATAATCTGGCCGCCGTCGCCCGCGACCGCGACGCCCGCTGGAACGCCGCCGACATTAAAGCCCGGATGGATTTCGGCCTGCGCTGTGCCTATGCGCACGGCACGCACGCGGTTCGAACGCATATCGATTCCAACAGCACCCAGGCCGATATCAGCTGGGGTGTGTTCCGGGAGATGAGGGCTGAATGGCGCGACCGGATCGCATTGCAGGGCGTCGCGCTGGTTCCGATCGACGATCTGCGCGATGCCGCGTTTGCCGAGAAACTAGCGAAGCTAGTCGCGGCGTCGGGCGGCATATTGGGGGCGTTCATCTATCCGCTGCCCGACCTCGATGCCGTGCTCGACAGGCTGTTCGATCTGGCGGAACGGCACGGCCTCGATCTCGATGTGCACGTCGATGAGACCGACAATGTCGCCGCCAAGGGGCTGCATGCGCTGGCCGCGACCGCTTTGGGGCGTGGGTATCCAGGGCGGATCGTGGCCGGCCATTGCTGCAGCCTGGCGCTGCATGACGAGGATCAAGTCGCGCGGACGCTTGACCTCGTGACGAGCGCGCGCATCGCGCTTGTCAGCCTGCCGCTGACAAACCTCCATATCCAGGACCGTCATCCCGGACGCACGCCGCGCTGGCGCGGCGTCACACTGCTACATGAATGCGCGGCGCGGGGCATTCCTGTCGCGTTGGCGAACGACAATGTGCGCGACCCGTTCTATGCCTACGGCGATTACGACATGCTGGAACTCTATCGCGCCGCCACCCTGATCGGCCAACTCGACTATCCGGCGGCGGACTGGCCGAAATCGATCACGACCACGCCGTCCGGCATCATGGGGCTGAACGTTGAGCCGATTGCGGTGGGCCAACCGGCCAATCTGGTCTTGTTCTCAGCGCGTGACCATGGTGAGCTGATGGCGCGGCCGCAAGCCGATCGGATCGTCCTGAGAAATGGTCGGCGGCTGACCGAGCCGCTTCCCGATTTCCGGAAGCTGGATGCCCTGATGGGGAGCGGCTGAACGTGCGCGTGCTCGTCGTCTTCGCCCATCCGGTGGCCGAGAGTTTCAACGGTGGCCTGTTCCGCCTGACTGTCGAGACGTTGAGCCGCAAGCATGATGTCCACGTCATCGACCTCAACGCCGATTGTTTCGATCCGCGCATGTCGCGGGAGGAGCGTCTTGCCTATCACGACGGGGGTGAAGATCGCGGCGAGCTCAATCCCTATGTGGCCGAATTGCGCTGGGCGCAGGCCGTGATCTTCTGCTTCCCGGTCTGGTCCTATGGTGTGCCAGCGATCTTGAAGGGCTTCTTCGACCGGACAATGGGTCCGGGCGTCGCCTTCACCTTGCATGGAGACGGCCAAGTCACGCCGAAGCTGACCAATATTCGCTGGGTCGGCGCCGTCTGCACCTACGGCCAGTCCTGGTGGGCGGTGAAATGGCTCGGTGACCTGCCTCGTGCCCAGATCACCCGCTTTTTCACTTGGTTCTGCGGTCGGGACACGCGCAGCTTGTATCTGCCCTATTATCACATGAATGTGACCACCGCGGCCAGCCGCGCTCGGTTCATGACGCGGGTCGAGCGGCGATTGTCGAGGCTGTAAGCAGCCCATCCAGCCGCCATGCATCACCACGGGCTTGGCCTGTCACATTCAACGTCGGCGAACCATGCGACCTGCCTGTGACCTCGGAAGGATTCGTGACGCGGCCGGTCGGGCTACCTTCGGCCGATTCCGCGAGTGCCGCGAGTTACCAAACGATCCGTCCGTTCACGGCTGCGCCGCGTCCAGGCCGTGGCGCTTATCGACGAATTGAAGCGTGAAGGCCTTGGTATAATCCATCGACGCCGGATAGATCTTGGCCGCGACCATTTCGTCGAATATCTCTTTCCAGCGCGCGTCGGTCATCGCGCCGATCCCCATTGTCTTGGCGTCGCCGCCGGACGGCAGCTCATAATCCTTCAGCGCCTTCAAAACATAGGTGTTGATCTCATCGGACATATCCGGATTTGCCTTCTTGATCAGGTCCAGCGCCGGCGTCGGGTCGCCGTTCAGATAGCTGTACCAGCCCTCGATCGTCGCATCGACGAATGCCTGCACTACCTCGGGCTTGGCGTCGATCAGCTTTTGTGGCGCCATCACGATGGCGCTGTAGCTGGGATAGCCGTTTTCCGAGAATAGGTAGATCTGCGGCTTCACCCCCGCGCGCTCTGCGAGCAGCGGCGAGATGGTAATATACCCCTGCACGATCGCGGTCTTGTCGGCCAGGAAGGGTCCGTAATTATTGCTGTATTTGCGAATTTGCGAGTCCGTGAAGCCGAAGGCCGCTTTCATCCAAACCCAGTAGGTATTGACCGCCGTGTCCGAGATCATGATCGGCTTACCTTTCATATCGGCAAGCGACTTGATGTCGTCACGTGGGTGCGACATCAGGATTTGCGGGTCTTTCTGAAACGACGCCATGATGGCGCGCACCGGCGCACCGGCGCGCACGAGGTTGAAGGCGGCAAGAT
The DNA here is from genome assembly GCA_965276835.1 of Alphaproteobacteria bacterium. Lineage (GTDB taxonomy): Bacteria > Pseudomonadota > Alphaproteobacteria > BOG-932 > Roseiterribacteraceae > BOG-932. Next base: position 1,590,146 of record OZ255631.1, on the reverse strand, counting down.
CGCTTGACACCTGGGCGAGTTCGACGGCGCCGGCGGCGATCAGCTGCTGGTTATTCACGCTGGGCCCGCCCTCCACCAAGGTGACGTCCAACCCATGCTTCTTATAGAGGCCGGTCGCCAGCGCCTGATAATAGCCGCCGTGCTCAGCCTGTGCCTTCCAATCCAGCAGGAAGCGCAGCTTCTCGTCGGCCTTGGCTGGGCCGGACGCGCTGCTGGCGATCAGTCCAACAAGCGCAACCATCAGGCGAACCATTTGGCTATTCATTATTCCTCCAAGAGCTGAACTGCGTGGGCGCTTTCAACGCGTACAAAGCAAGCCCCGTGCCAGATGACCGCGTTCCAGCGCGTTTCCGGTCCAGCACTCCGGGTATCTCTCTAGAAGCAGATTGCAACAAATGTAGGCAGTATCTGCTTACTTATTAGACGATGTCATGCTCGACTTCGTCCAATTGGTGCGCGCGGTGTTCGGCGGCGCTTGATGCCGTTTCGAGTCGTCTGTTCGGTACCAAACGTGTCGGTGCTGCGGCATCCGCCTAAATAGGCATAATCTGCTTACTTAATGATCAAAAAGCGGCGCAGTTCCCCCATTTAAGGGGTGCCGTGACGCACCGTAGGCGTCGGCGATGATCGCGCGACGGCAAGCATTCAATTCGATTCAATTTGGCATGCGCCTTGCAGAACCGTTGGCAAGCCCGGGCAAGGGCAAAGCGGCATGCGGGGAAAAGCCAACGTGACAATTCTTAACCTGAGAGGGAGAATGCAATGAAGTTCGAAAATGCTAATCTAAGGCGTTTACTCGCCAGCGCTTCCCTCGGTTGCCTGGCCTTTGCGCCGCATGTGCATGCCCAAACGGCAGATGCGCCCGTCGCCGCCGCGCCGGCGTTGGAAGAAATCGTCGTCACGTCGGAAAAGAGATCAGCCAAACTTCAGGCGGCCCCGATCGCGGTGACTGCGATAGAGGGCAGCAAGCTTCAGGATTCGAATATCGTAGAGCCAGCGGATCTCACCGGCTTCGTTCCCGGCCTGACGATCGCCAAGAATGAGGGGTATAATCGCGTTGTTGCCATCCGCGGCGTCGGGTATGAAACGCCGCAGAACGCAACCGCCGCACCTTCCGTCTCCTTTCATCTCGACGGCGTATTCATACCCACCCCAGCTGCGCTGAACGCCGATTTCCTCGACGTGTCCCGGGTTGAGGTTCTACGTGGCCCGCAAGGTACCGTGTTCGGCCAAAATTCGACGGGCGGGGCGATCAATGTGGTCTCCAATCAACCGATTCTGAATGAAACGGAAGGGAGTGCCAGCCTGAGTTATGGCAGCTATAATCTGGTCAGGTTTAACGGAGTGGCCAATCTTCCGGTCACCGATACTTTTGCGATTCGGGCGTCGATTCTGCAAAATCGCCATGACGGCTTCGCAAAAGCCGTCGATATTCCCGGCCAACCCAATTACGAACTGGATAACGATGACAGCGTCACCGCGCGCCTGCTCGCGCTTTGGGCGCCGACCGACGATCTTTCCGTGACACTCGGCGCAAATTACTATGACGCCGACGATCACGACCGCGCCCAAAAGAACATACTCGACCCGATCGCCGACCCTCGGACCATTTCGCAGGATTATCCGGGCCGTTTCGGGATGCGCAGCGAGATCTATGACGCGACGGTGCAGTACGAAACCCCTTGGGCCGAACTCAAATCGATCACCAGTTGGCAATATCTGAAATTCGATCAGGCGCTCGATAATGATCGTCTTACCTATGCGCTGAATCCGAATGCGCACGATATTGTCCCGGACGCACATCAGGCTAATCGAACGATAACCCAGGAAGTCGATATCAGCTCACCTAAATCTGATAGCCCCTTTGAGTGGATCGTCGGAGCGTTTTACTTGAACATCAAAGGATCTTCAGGGTTTCTGGAATATCAACCAGTCACGCCTGCGACCAATCTGATCAACGCTTATAACCCGCTTCTCGTGGGAACCTTGGGCGCTGGCGGCTTTGAGTCCGTTTCCACAAGCAATCGCGAATCTTATTCGTTCTTCGGTCAAGGCACCTATCATATACTTGATTTTCTAGATTTCACCGGTGGCGCTCGTTACACTAAAGATAATTTGACCGGCCTGGTCAGCAATTACTACGCGCCGGTTTCGACCATTATCGCCGATAGTCATGCCTTGACGGGAAAGGCAGAGTTAACCTTCAAGATAACACCGGACAACACCGCTTATATTAGCTACAGCACCGGCTACAAGCCGGGGGCGACCAATCTGGAAAACGGCATGCCGATCTTAATCCCCGAAGCGGCGAAGCCTGAAAATATCACGGCCTATGAGATTGGGTCCAAGAATGAATTTCTGGACGGGATGCTTCGCGCCAATCTGGCAGCGTATTATTATAATTACGATAACTTCCAGTTTGCTTCTGAAGACCCCATCCCTTTCCACGGCGGCGTCGATAATCTCGGCAACGTCCGGATGTATGGCCTTGAAGGCGAGTTCTCAGCCATTCTGCCGGAGAACTTCAGGTTGGATACAAGCCTGGCCTGGGAGCACGGCAAGATCAATAGCCATACTATCGCTCTGGACGATGTAACGGCGGCCAATATCTCAAATACGTTGGCGGCGCAGGGTATCGGTTACTTCGATCCGAGGTCCATCGCCGCTCGCCTGGCGGCAGCCCAGGACCTTTACGGAAAATCGCCGCCAAAGCTTCCACAATATGCGGCAACTGTCGATCTGTCGCATAAGCTCGATCTCGGAGACCGCGGAGAGGTCAATTCCCGTCTTGAACTGGTTTATCGCAGCAGTTTCGAATATCGCGTCTTCAATAATCCGGCTCTGGATCGGGTTCCTTCTTCCATTACCTGGAACTTGAACCTCAATTACAAACCGGTTGAGTCCCCATGGGATTTCAATTTCCAGATACTCAATCTGTTTGACCGGCTGAACGTTGACTCCCGTTTCACGAACTCGTTCGGCGTGGAAAGCACCAGTCAAGAGTTTGCGCCGCCCCGTCAATTTATCGCGAGGGCAAGCTACAGCTTCTAGCAAACCGCGCTATCAGCGCTCTGCTCGGTCCCGGAGTCTCGTGGAGGCGCAGGCATGCGTCCTTCCGTGAGGCGGAGGCTTTGGTTTTTCTGCGTAAGCAACAATCTGCGTTAAGAAAGGGAGCCGAACTATGAAGACCGAGGTTCCGATCATCGACCTGCAGCCTTATCTCACCGGCACAGACAAGGGGCGGGTCGTGCGCCAGGTCGCCGAGGCGTGCAGGACGATCGGCTTTCTTGTCGTAAGCGGGCATGGCGTGCCGAAGGACGTCATCCATAATATGCTGGGTGCGTCTGAACGGTTCTTTGCCTTGAGCAACCAGGTGAAGATGAATGCGCGGCCTGCCGACCTCGCCGTTTTTCGCGGTTATTCTCCCCTCGCCAACATGTCACTTGCGCAGTCGATGGGAACTGAGGCCGCCCCCGACCTACGCGAAGGCTTCACCATCAACCGCGTTCAGGCCAAGGACGACGCTTATTTTCGGAACCCGCTCGCGAGTAGGTTCTTCGCCGATAATGTCTGGCCCGGCGAGGACGATGTTCCCGGTTTTCGTGCAGCCTGGACCGCCTATTATCTTGCCCAGGAAAGCCTCGCGACATCGCTGATGCGGATTTTCGCGCTGGCGTTGGATTTGCCGGAGCATTTCTTCGACGACAAGGTAGACAGGCATTTCTCCAATATGGCCGCTTACCACTACCCACCGATCGCCGAGCCACCCAAGCCCGGCCAGCTCAGGGGGGGGGCCCATACCGATTTCGGCAGCTTAACGCTGGTCTACGGTCATCCCTCGGCCAAAGGCCTCCAGGTTTGGACCGGCGATGAATGGGAGGACGTACCCACGGCGCCCGACAGCTTCGTCGTCAATCTGGGTGATCTGATGGCGCAATGGACCAACGACCTCTGGGTTTCGACGCTCCATCGGGTGGCAAATCCTTCCGATGAGGACTGGAGAAAACCTCGATATTCGCTGATCTTTTTTCACCAGCCGAATTACGACGTCATCGTCGATAGCTTGGACCGAGATCACCCGGCGAAATATCCTGCGGTGACATCCGGCGCACATCTCATCGCAAAGCTTTCGGCAATGAAGGTCTAGGGCTGATGCTGTTTCGACTTCCGGGCGAGACTGGCACGTAGCCGTGGCCACGCGGGCCCTGGGAATCTCATGGCAGGGCTTACAGCGAGCAGGTGACCCAAACGCCACAGTCCGGTCGCGCTCCGACTTTGTGACGTGCTGTTCGACTGAAACAACTCCCAATAGCGAAATATCATGCGCCTGAAGATGCCCGCGAGCTTTGATCCCTTCCTGCTCGTTCTGATTTGCGATCTTGCCGCTGCCAGTATCCTGCCTTGCCGCGGACAAGGGGCGGCAATCTTCGGCTGGATCACCGATGCCGCGATCACGTCGTTGTTCTTTCTTCACGGCGCCAAGCTGTCGCGCGACGCAATCCTGTCTGGCGTCGGACACTGGCGGCTGCACCTGATCGTGGCCACCTCGACGTTCATTCTGTTCCCGCTCCTGGGACTGACAGTCCGGGCTTTGGGCGCCGGGTGGATGAATCCGAGCACGGCCGCGGGCATCCTGTTCTTGTGTCTCCTGCCGTCGACCGTGCAGTCTTCCATCGCGTTCACATCGATCGCGCGCGGCAATGTGCCGGCCGCCGTGTGCAGCGCATCGCTCTCCAATATCGGCGGCATCGTCCTAACGCCGCTTCTGGTGAGTGCTTTGATGGGTGTTCGTGTCAAGGCTGGCGGCGGGTCCGCCCATTCCATCGAGGCGATCGCCCTTCAGCTACTCCTCCCATTTGTGCTGGGTCATCTGGCGCGGCCCTGGATAGGGCCATTCCTCGATCGGCATAAAAGGCTGATGGGCGGGGTCGACCGCAGCTCGATCCTGCTTGTGATCTATACGGCCTTCAGTGCCGCCGTCGTCGAAGGCATTTGGCGCAAGCTCTCAGTGGAAGATTTGGCGATCGTGATGATTGCCACTGGGACCATCCTGACGGTGGCTCTTGCCGCAACGACTTGGTCCGCACGGCTGTTAGGTTTCTCGCGCGAAGACGAGATCGCCATTGTCTTCTGCGGCTCCAAGAAGAGCTTGGCCTCAGGCGTGCCGATGGCTGGCGTTCTCTTTCCAGTCGCTGCTGTCGGCGGAATGATCGTGCCGCTCATGCTGTTCCACCAGATACAGCTGATGGTATGTGCCGTGCTTGCGAAGCGCTTTGCGATGCGTGCCCGAAAATCCTCTGCAGCCGAGGTGGCTGCCGCCTAATAGAGTTTGTTTGCGCGACGCGCGAGGTACTGCTTGCTGCTCGTAAATCCTCTTCTTCCAATCGATCATTGGCGGTTTCGGCCGGTCAGTGAGCAGCTAGCTTTGGGATTGCTGCTTCTGTCAATCGCAAGAATTGTTGGTTGGGGCCCCCTGCAACCATCTTCTGCTGCGACGATGTACGCCTATTCGAGCGAAACCTGCCGCTGGCCGAACGGCCGCTTTCAAGCAGCTCCGATCAATGTGTAAGCGACCAGAATGGGCGCTTAGCGGAAATGAGAGCCGGAGAGGCTCTTAGTTTCCTTTGCGCCGATATCTTTGATTTACTCGCGTTCAGGGCGTGTTTCTCGGTCCAGTGTCTGACGATCCCGCCTCGATCTGTCTGGATCATTCAAGAGACGAGGTCGCTGCTTCCGATGATCTCGGAGGTAGATCGCTATCCAGTTTATCGCTATTTGGGACTCTTGGACCAATTCGAGGAGACAAACGGTGATCCACGTCGGGCTAATCGGCTTTGGCTACGCCGGACGCGTTTTCCATCTCCCGTTAATCCGGGCCACTTCCGGTTTCTTAGTTACAACGGTTGCGTCCTCGCGAGGCGATGAGTTGAGGAGAAATTACCCGGGTATTTCAGTCGTTACCGATCCGAGCGACCTAGTGAGGAGCGACACGGTCGATCTCGTTGTCGTGGCTTCGCCGAACGACAGTCATGCGCACTGGGTTATCGCCGCGTTGGATGCCGGCAAACATGTCGTGGTGGAGAAGCCTTTCGCGCTGAGCCTCGCCGAGGCGCGGATGTTGACGGAACGAGCGGACCGCGCGAACCGACTGTTGGCCGTCTTTCACAATCGGCGTTGGGACAGCGATTTTCTGTCGGTGCGCGCTGCGATCGAGGCCGGCCGCATCGGCCGGGTGGCGCACTTCGAGACGCATATCGATCGCTTCCGGCCCCAGGTACGTCAGCGGTGGCGCGAGCAAGCCGGAGCAGGAGCGGGCATATGGTACGATCTTGCCCCACACCTGGTCGACCAGGTACTCCAGCTCTTCGGCCTTCCCGATGCCGTGGAGGTAAATCTTGCAATGCTGCGGCACGGCGCCTCGGTAGATGACTGGGCGCACGCCCTTCTCCATTATCCCGGACACCGCGTATTGATTCATGCCTCCATGCTTGTCGCGGGCGGCTCACCCCGGTTTATCGTCCACGGTGACAAAGGTAGTTTGGTCAAACGACTGCCGGACCAGCAAGAGGCGCAGCTCCTTGCCGGCATCATGCCGGACAGTGCTGAATGGGGCCATGATCCCGATGACCTCTACGTCTGGAGCCCGGAAGGCCACCACCACCGAATCGCAGCGATCCCGGGCGATCAGCGCGGTTTTTATCGCGCAGTGGGAGCTGCGATCCGGGATGAATCACCGAACCCCGTACCAGGACATCAGTCCTTGGCTGTAATGGCTGTGATCGAGGCAGGCCTGCTCGCATCCGCTAAGGGACGCTCTATGCCACTCGGGCTCAGTGACGAGGAGCGCACAGCGTGGGGCTGACGGTAGGGCGCCGTTGCCGCGCCGCCGGGTACTTCAAACTCCTCTCGCGTGCTGCGCGCGCCGGGTTCTTGTGATCGAAGCCTCGAGCATGGCACTGAGATGGGAGGGTGCATCGATGCGCTCTCGCGCCCAATCCCAATCGACGCTAACTCTAGCCATCGATGACCCTGGTCCTTGTTACCGTGCGTCCTTAGCTTCCCAAGTTTCCGAGTTGGCCGCAGCTAATTTTGCGAGAAGAGGGGAGGGGCGCCAATGATCTCCGAACCGTTCACGAAAGTCTGAGATTTCGGCAAAGACTTTGCCAAGACCGACAAGTTCGGCCGCGAACATCGGTCCGCCGCAGTGTGGCGGAAACCCGTAGCCGTTCACGTAGATGACGTCGATGTCGCTCGATCGGGCTGCAATGCCTTCGCCTAAGATGTCGGCGCCTTCATTTACAAGCGCATAGAGGCAGCGCGTGACAATTTCATTCGGTGCGATCACGCGACGCACAACACCCTGGCGTGCGGCCTCTTCTTTAAATAGGACCTCCAGTGTCGGATCTGGCACCGGCGTGCGATTTCCAGGTTCGTAGAGGTAGAAGCCGGCACCGGTTTTCTGGCCGAAGCGACCGAGTTTGCCCAGTCGATCGACGAGATCGGAATAACGCTCGCCGGCTGGACGCAGTTCGGCTTTGCGTTTGACAACGTCCCACCGAACATCAACTCCGGCCATGTCCGCCATGGCGAACGGTCCCATCGCGAAACCATAGTCGACAAGGGCGCGATCAACCTCCGCAGGTGTCGCACCTTCAGCGACGAGAAACTCGGCCTCTCGAAAGTAGGGCTCAATCATGCGGTTTCCGACGAAGCCGTCGCACACGCCCACGACAACCGGAATTTTCTTGATCGTCGCGCTCATCGTCATCACGGTCGCCAGGACATCGTCAGCGGTCAACTTGCCCCGAACGACTTCAAGCAAACGCATAACGTTAGCAGGGCTGAAGAAATGGAGGCCAACCACATCCTGCGGCCGACCGGTTCCAGCCGCGATTCGGTTGATGTCCAACATCGAGGTGTTGGTCGCGAGTATCGCGCCAGGTTTGGCGAGCGTGTCGAGTTTCCGGAAGATGTCGAGCTTTAAATCCAAGCGCTCGAACACCGCTTCAATGATGATATCCGCGCTCGCCACGTGTCCGATATCGCTGCTTGGGGCGAAGTGGCGCATATGATCGTCCATGGCTTCCTGGGAAAGGCGGCCCTTCAACACAGCGCTGGCATAGTTCTGACGAATACGGTCAAGGCCGCGCGTCAGTGAGGCCTCATCGACATCGATCAGCGTGACCGGAATCCCGGCATTGGCGAATGCCATGGCGATGCCGGTTCCCATCGTGCCCGCACCCACGATAGCCGCACTCTTTATTGGCCGATTGGGCGTGTTTGCCGGTACGTCGGTGATTTTCCAGACGCCCCGCTCGGCGAAGAAGATATGAACCAGCGACCGCGATTGAGCGGAAACGCGGCATTCCTTGAACAACCGGCGCTCTTCCTTCAATCCTTCGACAAGCGGTAGCCGACAGGCAGCTTCCACAGCGGCAACCACATTCAGGGGCGCCATAGGGTTTCGGCTTTTTTGCGTTAGCGCGGTTCGCAGTTCTGTAAATAACTTCGGATCGATATCGTTAATTTTGTCGGTGCGATCGCAGATCGGCGTGATAGGGCTGCCGATCACCGATCTGGCGTAGGCTACTCCCGCTTCGACGACATCTCCGTCAATGACGGCGTCTATCATACCGAGTTCAAGCGCCTTGGTCGCCTTAAGCGGTGTTCCCGACACCATGACGGCGATCGCGGCGCTTACGCCGATCAACCGTGGGAGGCGCTGCGTCCCACCAGCGCCCGGGATTATTCCGAGTTTTGTTTCCGGCAGACCTAGTTGGGCATTGCTGGTTGCAATGCGATAGGAGCAACCGAGTGCCAGTTCCAGACCACCTCCGAGCGCAATTCCGTGGATCGCGGCGACAGTGGGTTTTAGACTCGCTTCACACCGCTCGATAATAAGATTGAGATCTGGGTCTCCAACCGCTCCACCGAATTCCCCGATGTCGGCGCCGCCGGAGAAGCCGCGGCCGTCTCCGACTAGAACGACGGCCGTGGCATCTGAGGTAAACGCAACCTCCAGGGCTTCCAGGAGATCAGCGCGTACCACTTGGCCGAGCGCGTTGACGGGAGGGTTGCTGAGTCGGACAACCGCGATATCGCCATGTTGTTCGAGCGTGACCATTTTAGACATGACGTCCTGCTTTGCTTTGTTAGAGGCTGCGCGAGATCAGCTCTTTCATGATCTCGTTCGTGCCGCCGTAGATTTTTTGAACGCGGGCGTCGGTCCACATCGACGCAATCGGATATTCTGACATGTAGCCGTAGCCGCCGAAGAGCTGCAGGCATTCGTCCACAACTTCGCATTGCCTTTGGGTGGTCCACCACTTGGACATGGCCGCTGTGATGGCGTCCAGCCGGCCCTCGACTAACTCTTCGACGCAGAAATCGACGAACACGCGGCCAATCTTTGCTTCGGTCGCGGCCTCTGCCAGTTTGAATCGCGTGTTCTGAAAATCCCAAACGGTTTTGCCGAACGCCTTGCGTTCCTTCACATAGCTCGTGGTTTCGGCAATCGCTGCCTCCATGGCGCCGACGGCTTGAAGCGCGACTATGAGGCGCTCTTGCGGCAACTGCTCCATAAGCTGGACGAACCCGCGATTTGAGGCAGTACCAAGTAGATTCGCGGTAGGAATGCGAACCTCGTCAAAGAAAAGCTCCGAGGTGTCTTGTGCCTTCCAGCCAATCTTTTCGAGATTTCGTCCCCGCCGAAACCCTTCGACTTCGGCGGTCTCAACGACCAGAAGCGAAATCCCTTTACCGCCGAGGGAGGGATCGGTCTTGGCCACGACGATGATCAAGTTCGATTGTTGTCCATTGGTGATGAAGACCTTTTGACCGTTGATCACGTAGGAATTCCCATCCAGCGTGGCGGTTGTCCGGATGCCTTGCAGATCGGAGCCCGCGCCAGGCTCGGTCATTGCGATCGCACCGACAAGTTCACCTGTCGCCAGCTTCGGCAGCCAGCGCCTGCGTTGCTCCTCTGTCCCGTAGTGCAGGATGTAAGGCGCTACGATTGCGCTATGCAGCGGTGCCCCGAAGTCGAGGAAATTCGCACGGGCAAGCTCGTCGATGATGACGGCTTCGTGACGGAAATTGCCGCCCGCGCCGCCATACTCCGCTGGCGTGGAGGTCAGCAGGAGGCCGGCTTCTCCCGCGCGATTCCAGAGTTTTCGGTCGACCATCCCTTCGTGACGCCACCGCGTTGCGTTGGGCGAGATCTCCGCCGCTACAAACCTGCGCGTGGCATCGCGAAACATCGCGAGCTCTTCCGCTGCATCTGCATCGATCATCACTTATTCCCGTCAATGTTGGCCGCCATTCGGCGGCGAGCAAAACAACTGTCTAGCAGTGGCCCGAAAACTTCAGGTGCGCTTTTGGGACAATTGAGGAGGTATCTTCGGACAATCGCTTCGAATCGAGTTTGCCTCCAGCCGCGCTGGGCCGCGCAATCTCGATGGCAAACCCCGCGTGTGAGCGCCGCCGAATGTCTTGATAAAGGTTGCGGTCGGCTTTGCGCCGTCTTATAGAGAAATCTATCAATCAGTTGTTAGAAAACTTTGAGTCGGGTTTGTCGCGTTAGGGTGGGACCTTCGGACGAGTTGCACCCGAGGCACCTCGTCGAAGGCACGGCCGGTGCGGAATGCTAGATGACGAGAGCGACCATAAGAGCCGATTAACGGTCAAGGCGCCTCGCTTGGGAGGAGGAAATATGACGGGGATACCCACGCTGATTACGCACTACGGGCGTGCCATGATCTACGCGGCTCAGAGTCTTGAGCTCGATCTGGACGAGATCTGTAGGTCGATGAAGATCGATCCTTCGGCGGTCAAACCTGAGGTCAAAAGCGTTGGGCCGGATACGTTCACGCGCTTGAATCGCGGTATAAAACTCGCGCTGGACGATGACTTTTGCGGGTTTACGCGTACCCGGTGCAAGGCTGGCAGTTTGCTCCTCATGATCGAATCCATGATCCGGGACGACACGCTCGGTGAAGCCCTGGATCGCGCCTTCGAGACCTATTCCTACATCACGAGCGACCTCACTTTTGAACTCCACGCCGGCGAAGAGTGCTCGTCGATAACCGTGACCTTACGAGATCCGGAACTCGACAAATTTCACTACCTCGCCGAATGGTGGTTGATGGTCTGGCCCCACATTTCGAGCTGGCTTATCGGCGAGGAAATCCAGGTTCAGAGCGTTTCGTTTCCGCATGCGCCGGGCGCTCCGGTCGACGAATACTCGGAGTTATTTTGGGCGCCATGCCAATTCGGTCATACAGCGTTGGCGGTGAATTTTCCCTCAAGATTCCTGAAGCGACGGATTGTCCGGCGGCCGGGCGATTTTTCCGGTCCCTACACAGCGCCGCAGATGAACTTCGTGACCGTCTCCGGCGTGCAGCGTTCCTGGAAGAATCTCATCAAAACAAAGCTTAAGGAATCGCTCACGCGGAACGAGCGGCTTTTGTCCATCGAGGACTTGGCGGATGAGTTCAATATGAGCAGCAAAACGCTACGCCGCCGACTGGACGATGACGGGATCAGTTTTCGTCAGCTGAAAGAGGAAATCCGACGGGAGGTGGTCCTGCGTTGGTTGTCGGAGACTGATATTCCCATCGGCGAAGTCTCGTTGCGCGCCGGATTTGCTGAACGGAATGGGCTGGTGCGCGCTGTTCGATCTTGGGTTGGCATAAGTCCCAAGGAGTATCGAGGGATTGTAACTGAAAATCCGGCCTTCGACCGGGGACCGGTGGAAAGCGGCCTTCGCCACTAGAATCCGGTGAGTCCCTTAATGATAGCTAGCTTGTCCTGTCACAATAGAGGGTCCTGAGCGAAAGGCTGGTAGCTCGTTATCAAGTCAGTTGGGAATATCGGGGAAGCACGGTTTGCCCATCGTGAATGAGTGCCGGATCTGACGAAGGTAGCTACGTGAAATGCCCTTCGAGTTGCCGGCGCAGTTCGGACTGACGGCTAACCGAAAGGCAATCGAATGTCCGGTGTTCTCAAAGACCTTCGCGTTCTGGATTTATCGTGGGGCATTGCAGGCCCGATGACCACAATGCTGATGGTCGATCATGGCGCGGATGTCATCAAGATTGAGCCGCCCGGCGGCGATCCGTTCCGCAGCCAAACCGGCTATCTCGCTTGGAATCGTGGCAAGCGAAGCGCGATCCTTGATCTTAAGGATACTGCCGACCGCGACACGTTTTTGAAACTTGCCAGCAACGCCGACATCCTAATCGAAAGCTTTTCACCGGGTGTTACCAAACGGCTGGGTATAGACTTCGAGACCCTGCATAAGCTGAATCCACGCCTGATCTATTGCTCGATCACGGCGTACGGGCGTGACAGTAAGCACGCGGACAGACCTGGCTACGATGCACTTGTCGCGGCCCGCACGGGACTTCAATGGGAACAGCGCGGCTGGCCGGAGGGGGCTCTTTTGCGGATGCTCCAACGTGAAGACCCCTTTGCTGAGATCGACATACCGATGGATTGGGTTCAGGGGCCGGATCGGTCTGGGCCGATGTTCTCTGCATCGCCGTGGCCAAGCCTTGGCGCGTTCTATCTCGCCTCGACCGCTGTGTCTGCGGCGCTTTTTGCTCGCCAGACCACGGGGCGAGGGCAGTGGGTCGAGACATCGTTACTCCAAGGTGCGCTCGGAGGTGGATCTGGCGTTTGGCAGCGCGCGGAGGATCCCGATGCGACGCTCTTCAATTCTTGGGTTCTCGGCTCCCGGTCTCCAAAAGGCCACTTCGAATGTTCCAACGGTCGATGGATACACAATTGGTCGCCAAACCCCCGGTTCATACTGACCGCGTCCGAAGGCGACCGGTTAAACTCTAGCCCCGACCTGAAAGCGCAAAACGACCCTGACAGGTTCGGGATGGGACCCGAAGAACTGCTCGTCATGTCGCACTACCAGCCGATCATGGCGGAACGGGCGAGGAAATTCCCGTCGAAAGCATGGGTGGACGCGGCGGCCCTCGCAGACGCAACGGTCCAGGAGGTCAGGCCTCCTGAGGAAGCGTTGACCGATCCGTTGATGTTGAAGGACGGATGCGTCGCGGAGATCGATGACGCCGACCTTGGACCTATTCGGCAGGTGGGGATCTCATATCGGATGACGAAAAGTCCCGGCCAGGTCCGTGGCCACGCTCCGCGGGCAGGCGAGCACACCGATGCGGTGAAGGCTGAGGCGGAAGCTCTGCCCCTGCCGAGGCTTGGTGCGGGCGATATTGGCAAAACACTACGCGCCCCGCTGGAGGGTATTCGTGTCCTCGATCTGGGCCTCGCAATTGCTGGACCCTACGGCACCCAGTTGCTGTCCGACCTGGGCGCTGAAGTTATAAAAATCAACGCGCCTTACGATACCTACTGGCATCGCAATCACATCGCTTATGTCGCGAACCGCGGCAAACGAAGCATCGCCTTGAACCTCAAGGATCCGAAGGCAAAAGCGATCTTGCTCGAGTTGGTCAAAACCGCCGATATCGTTCAGCACAATATGCGCTATGACGCTGCCGAAAGATTAGGGGTCGATTACGAGAGTCTGAAGCAAATCAAGCCGGACCTCATCTACTGCCACACGAGAGGTCATGAATCCGGGCCCCGGCAATCCATGCCCGGCAACGATCAAACGGGCGCGTGCTTGGCCGGCGTACAATGGGAAGATGGAGGTATGTCGCGCGGCGGAAAGCCGATGTGGGCGCTGACATCGTTCGGCGATACCGGCAACGGTTATTTATCGGCGATCGGCATGATCCAAGCTCTCTATCACCGGTCTCGCACAGGGGAAGGACAGTTCGTCGATACGGCGATCGTGAACGCCCATCTTCTAAACTGCTCCTATGCGATCGCCTTTCCCGATGGCCGTGGCGTGGAAAGGCCTAAGCTCGACGGCGACCAAAGCGGTTTCGATGCGCTGACACGCCTCTACGAAACGGCGGCCGGTTGGATTTGCGTGGTTGCCGCAACGGAAGAGCATTGGGACAGGCTTTGCATTGCCATTTGCCAGGAGCCACTCTTGGCCGATCCACGTTTCAACTCCTCGCACGCGCGTAAATTGCACGATAGCGAGCTATGCACCCTGCTTGAAGGCGTATTCAAAACGCGCACGGCCACCGAATGGTCAGCCGCTATGGATAGGGCGGGCGTGCCCTGTGAGGTCAGCGACCCGAATTTTGCACTTGCCCTGCATGACGACCCCGAGATGATCGCGCGCCAATTAGTGACGACCTGCCGCCACCAATATGTCGGTAAGCTCGATCAGATAGGCCTTCTTTTCAATTTTTCGGAGACACCGGGGCGTATTCAGGGTCCGCCGCTGATTGTGGGCGAACAGACGGACGCCATCTTGCGGGAACTGGGCTACAGCGACGACGAAATCGTGGCGCTGGAGAAAGACAAGGCGGTGATGCGGTGGACGCCGGATGCGGACAAGGCGGGAATACCGTTCAGTCCCTGGGCGCCAAAAGCGGCACCGGCCGAGGCCGGGGAAGCCGCAGCCGTCAAATGAAGTACAGCCGCGCGCCTGCCGGCGGGGGTACGCCGTGACGGCTCAGGTCCAAACGATTGAGGTCTTTGTCGACGCTGGCGTGCCGCTCGTTGGCGAGCCGGCGCCGAAGGTGGCGGCGCGCATCTATTGGCCCGACGGCAGGCGCTACGCGACACCGTCGATCGCGCTGTTTTGCCTGCCCGGAGGCAGTATCAACGCTGGCTATTACGATTTGGGTGCTGACGAGGAACCAAGTTTCAGCTTTGCGCGGCAAATGGCCAAGTACGGATTGATCACTGTGGCGATCGATCATCTGGGCATTGGCGCCAGCACGCGACCGCTCGATATTCTGGCGCTGTCCCCTGATCTGATTGCAGCAGCGAATGGCAATGCCACGCGACAGATTACGGAGCGGATCAGGACCGGCCAGCTCGCTCCGGATCTGCCTGCTTTGCCAGATCTTGCGACGATTGGTGTTGGCCATTCGATGGGGGGCCTGCTCACCGCGCTTCAACAGGCGACCTACAATCAGCATTCGGCCATCGCGCTCTTGGGTTACAGCAATAATGGCCTCATCCAGCATTTGCCGCCACAAGCGCATCGCTTGAGCGATAAATCCGAGTTGGTCCCCGACGCCATCGAGGAGCTGGCGCGCGAAATCTACGCGTCTGGCTGGCCCGAGGTGTCGCGCTCCGAGGAAGCGAATTCAATCTTCTACGGATCCAAGGCGGATCCGGCCGGTATCAAGGCCCTAAAAGCAGCCGCCGATAGGCTTCTGGTCGTCCCGGGGCTCCAGTCGATGATCCCGGGGAACATGACGCACCTCTTAGAGAGAATTTCGGTGCCCGTATTTCTGGGGCTTGGCGATTTGGATATCGCCGGGTCGCCCCATGCGATCCCTGCCTCCTTCAGTGGAAGCAAGGACGTATCCCTGTTTGTCCTTCCAGACACCGGGCATTGCCATTTTATCTTCCCCTCGCGCGGCGAACTTTTCGTGAGGATCGCGCAATGGGTGACCATCGTCCAAGGCGGCAGCGCCCCCCGCGAATTCATGATCCCTACCAACGGTGTGAGCAAATGCCTGTTTTGAAATTAGGTGCGAAATACAAGAGTGCTGTCTGCGAAACGCAGATCATGGCCATTCGCACGGTCGCGGATCAGCTCGACCTGCGATGCGGCGGCGTTCCAATGATCGAAGGCGCAGCCACCGCGCCTGGTGATGCGGTCCTTGACGGAGCATTTTCCGACGGAACCTTGATCGGAAAGCGCTATATCGATGCGGGCGACCGGATCGAACTCCTCTGCACAAAGGGAGGGGTGGGCTCCTTATCGCTGGGTGAGACTCGCCTCGAGATCAAACAGGCGAAAGCGCTGCCGTCGTCCGACTGATCATGAACATCACCACAATCCTTGAAATGGCGGCGGATGCATTTCCCGACCGCGTGGCCATGGTCGCGGGAGATACGCGGCTGACCTACGCGCAACTGCTGTATCAGAGCAGAAGCGCAGGCGGGTTCGTCAAGGCTTCTGCTGCGCGATATCTGGCCGTGCTTGACGTCAGCAGTGTCGCCACACCTGTGGCGATCTTCGGAGCGGCGTTCGGCGGTGTGCCGTACGTTCCGCTCAACTATCGTTTGACGGACGGAGAACTGAACGACCTCGTCAAGCGTATCAAGGCGGCAGTGCTGGTGACGAATGAGGTGAACAGACAGCGGCTCCAGTCAGATGGCGGCGTCGCTCTGGTCGTCCGCGCGGAATTTCTTGCAACCGCCGCTCGCGGTGGACGCGAGCCCGTGCTTGCCGATGATGAGCGCGCGGTTGCCGTCCAGCTATTTACGAGCGGCACGACCGGCAAGCCGAAGGCGGCAATCCTGCGTCACGAGAACCTGATGTCATATATTCTGGGGACCGTGGAGTTTGCATCGGCCGGGGAGGACGACGCCACGCTGATCACCGTGCCGCCTTATCACATCGCCGGCATATCCGCGGTTTTGAGCGCTACCTATGCTTGCCGGCGTGCGGTGTTCCTTGAGAATTTCGACCCGGTCACCTGGCTTTCGACCTGCCAGCGCGAGAATGTCAGCAACGCATTTCTCGTGCCGACGATGCTTGCGCGGATCGTCGATGAGCTCGCGAGGGCACCTGAGGCTTGGCACCTACCACGTTTGAAGGCTATCGCATTCGGTGGCGGGAAAATGCCTCTGGCGGTGATTACCAAGGCGATGGAGCTATTCCCCAACGTCGATTTCACGAATGCGTACGGCCTGACGGAAACCAGCTCAACAATCTGCCTGCTTGATCCGGAGGACCATCGAACTGCCATGTCGAGCCCGGACCCCGCAATACGGCGGCGCCTTGCCTCGGTTGGGCGTCCGATCAGTGCCGTCGAGATCCAAATCCGCGATCCCGAAGCCAATACGCTTCCGCCGGAGGTGGCGGGCGATATTTTCGTCCGCGGTGGGCAAGTGGCGGGCGAATATCTCGGCATTGGCAGCGCCCTGGACGCGGAGGGCTGGTTTCCTACCCGAGACCGGGGGTTTCTCGATGCTGACGGTTTCTTGTTCTTGGACGGACGCGCCGATGACGTGATCGTTCGGGGCGGAGAAAACATCTCGCCCGGCGAGATCGAGGAAGTACTCTTGGCGCATCCTTGCGTCGCCGACGTCGCGGTCGTTGCGGTACCCGATCAAGAGTGGGGCGAGGGTATCGGGGCGGCGATTGTGCTGCGTGAAGGCGCGCCGGCAGTTTCGATCGAACAGTTGCAGCTGTGGGTCAAGGAACGGCTTCGCTCCTCCCGCGTCCCCGCGTTGGTCGAGTTCCGCAGTGAGCTGCCCTACAACGAACTGGGGAAGATATTGAGGCGCCTCGTCCGTGACGATCTTAAGCATCGTGCGGCTGGCTAAAGCACTTAAGCATCCGCTGTCTGGTGGGGGTTGCTGATGGTTGCGGACAGCGACGTCAGATGGACAGACGCGCGGGACTACGCGGCTCACCTTCTTAGCACTCTCGGTGTGGTCGGCGCTTCGGTGCCTGAGGCGAACTCTCATCATCCCGCCGTCACCTGGGCTATGAGTGGTGCGATGGCGTTGACTGGCAATAGCGGCGGGCCGCCCAGGATGTGTCCGGTTGCGCTGGCCTCCTACGCACAAGGCGTCGTCATGGGACTGTCGAGCCTCGCTGAAGCTCCGTTACCGGCAAGTCTCGATGGTGCGCGTCTGCTCGGGGAGCGCGCTGCGATTGCGGGGTATCGCCGGAACGGCTCGATTTCCGCCGGGGGTACCTGTCAGTTCGTCGAGGCCAGTGATGGATGGATTGCGATCAATCTGGCGCGTTCCGACGATTGGGCGATGCTGTCTGCGCTATGTGGCGAAAGGATAAATCCGGATTGGTCGCATCTCGCGTCGGCAATTCGCGATAGGAATGCTGACGATCTGGTAGAGGTCGGTCGCGAGTTGGGCCTGCCGATTGCCCAGCTCGGCGTGCCCGCAAGTTCCGAGTGCTGGTTCGAGATCGTGAGCCAGCCGGCTCGGGCCGTCGCAAAACGGCGTTCGCATCCAATCGTCATCGATCTCTCGTCGCTCTGGGCCGGGCCGCTGTGCGGCAGCCTGCTTACGCTCATGGGGGCTCGTGTGATCAAGGTAGAGTCGGTCCGACGACCGGATGGCGCCAGGTTTGGGCCGATCAAGTTCTTCGACTTGTTAAACTCGGGAAAAGAAAGCGTCGCCCTTGACTTTTCGACCGCCGCTGGGCGCGAAGATCTGGGTCGCCTTATTGCGAGCGCCGACATTGTCATTGAAGCGAGCCGGCCCCGTGCGCTTCGCCAACTGGGCATATCCGCCGAGACATTCACCGAGCAGAATCCGGGATTGGTATGGCTCAGCATTACGGGTTATGGCCGGAAAGGGGAGGAATCACAGTGGGTGGCGTTCGGTGACGATGCGGGAGTAGCGGCAGGTTTGAGTGCCATCGTTTCCCAAAACCGGCGTCGTCCGATTTTTTGCGGAGATGCGATCGGAGACCCGCTCACAGGACTGCATGCAGCGCTACTGGCCTGGTCAAGATGGCGGAAGGGGCACGGCGGCATAATGTCGATCGCGCTCCGAGATGTCGTCGCCCACTGCATTTCATACGACGCCAGACGCTGGGGCGCACCGACGCGCACCCGTCAACGCACTTGGGAGCTTTTGTTGGAGCAACTTCGAGTTCCTGTTGCATCTCCCATCGCGCGTCGCAGGAGGGGTAGTGCCAGACCGCTTGGCGCGGATACATGCGATGTCCTGCGAGGCCTCGAAAAGACATGCTGATCCGGAACACCGAAGTTGAAGCTGGCGTGCCTACAGATGTCAGGATCGCGGCCGGGAAGGTCGTGGCAGTCGGCTCTCTGAGCGCATCGGATAGAACCGAAGCCACGATAGATGCGGGCGGCTGCGCCCTGGTCCCTGGACTACACGACCATCATTTACATCTGCATGCCTTTGCGGCCGCGTTCGGGTCGGTCAAATGCGGCCCACCGGCGGTGCAGAACCAGCATCAACTGATCACGGCTCTACAAGCGGCGGTCGGCACCACCGCTTCAACCTGGATCAGAGGCATCGGCTATCACGAGTCAGTCGCTGGCGACATCGATCGGACTTGGCTTGATCGCGTTATAGCCGATCACCCCGTGCGAATTCAGCATCGCACTGGGCGTCAATGGATACTGAATTCTCCAGCATTGGAGCTGCTGGCTTCGGAAGCAGACGATTGTCCGTTGGAGCGGCTCGGAGGGCGGTTTACGGGTCGTTTGCTCGACGGGGACCATTGGCTCCGAAGGCGTATCGGACGCGTAGCGCCGCCTCTTCGCGATGCGAGCCGGTTGCTGCTGAGCCGGGGCGTTACCGGCATCACCGATACCACGCCAGGGAATGGCGAGGACGAATATGCGTCATTTGCGGGCGCGCACGATCGCGGCAATCTTATTCAGGATGTCCTGATGATGGGTACCGCCGAACTTGAGTCGTTTGCCGGAAGCGCGAGGCTCCAGATCGGCGCCCGAAAACTACACTTGCACGAGGCGGACCTGCCCTCGTTTGAAGACATGTGCAGTGACATCCTGCAGTGCCATCGCGCGGGCCGCGCAATGGCTGTTCATTGTGTAACCTTGGCCGAGCTCATATTCACACTCGGCGCCTTCGAAGAGGCAGGTTCACATCCAGGCGACAGAATTGAGCATGCGTCGGTGACGCCTTTGGCATTGATGCCACTGATCGCACATCTAGGCCTAACGGTTGTTACCCAGCCCAATTTCATTTCAGAGCGGGGCGATCAATATCTCAAGGATGTCGATCCGCTAGATCAGCTTTCGCTCTATCGTCAGCGCGCTTTTATCAAATCGGGAATTCCATTGGCTGGTGGCACGGATGCGCCCTTTGGAGACGCCGATCCATGGTCTGCAATGCAGGCCGCCGTGACCAGGCGGACACGCGGCGACGCGGTAATCGGGATTGAGGAAGCCTTGTCTCCGGAAGAAGCACTCTCGCTCTTCTGTAGCGATCCCTTGAATCCGGGACGCACCCGCCGCCGGATCGCGGTAGGTGCAGCGGCCGACCTATGCCTGCTCGACCGCCCATGGGCCCAGGCACGATCGGACCTCTCGAAGGTCGCGGCTGCCGCGACATTCAAGGCGGGGGAGGTGGTCTGGCGAGGGGACTACTGACCCAGCCGACCGATTTGTCGCGCTAACCACTGCCCGGAGGCTAAACCGCTTCGCGAAGCATAACCTGGCCTTCGATGTGGATACCCGTTTTACAGAGGCCGCGCAGATCCACGCGGGTCGATCCCTCTGTTCGCGTGCTCGCTTCCCCATTCATTTGCAGAGTGTCGCCCGCGAAAAGCGAAGCTCCAAGTCGAAGCTCAATCGTTTCAATCCGTGCATTGGGGCCCGCCCAATCGGTCACAAATCGCTGAGCAATTCCGAGCGCCGTGTATGAGTCCGTGAAGATATCGGCAAACCCAAAGCCGCGTGCGGTGTCCGGGTCATAATGCCCTGCCATGAAGTCTCCACACGCGCTCGCGCAGGCGATGATCCCAAGCCGGTCGATCTGGACCGCGAGGGGTGGCAATGAGGACTTTGGGTGTTGGGGCGCGCCGGCCTGGGCGGCAACGGGTTTCTGATCCCGAAGTTGGGGAGTCGCCGCAGGGTTCGGCTGAAAAGCAAATATCGTGAACCTATGGGTGCCGAGTCTCAAGCCTGCCTGATTGGTGAAGTCTGAGCGGAGTGTCAGGAAATACCCACCACCCAGTTTCGTCGTTTTTCGGTGGCCGACATGCTCGAGTTGCATCGTCTCTTTGATCAAATCGCCTGGGTGAATTTCTGATTCATATGACTGCGCGACTGAGACCGCTGGGGACACCATCCCATTGTTTTTGAAAACAAGGCTCAGCCCTTTGGGTTCGCCGTCGTTGCGCAGTTCGCGCAAGCCGCGCGCGGTAAATGCGGCGAGCATCGCCGGCGGTGCAACTATGCCAGACCGGCCACTTGCGAGCGCCGCTCGCTCATCAACATAAATCGGATTGTAGTCACCGAACGCTTCAATCCATCGACGGATCTGCGCACCACTTACCGGATCCGGCGACACGCGGACGCTAATAGACGCGGTTCCGGCCAATGCGGCCAATTCGTCGTAGAGCGGATCGGCATCCATCTTAATCTACCCCTCTTGGCTTTACTGCGGCGTCTTCGAAAGCTCGCAGTGGCAAGGTGATGGATGGGCGAACGGATCTGCTCAATGTCGAAAGCGGACTAAAGAGCGGGAAAAAAATGACACCCGTCTGGAACGCGGCGCCGGTCCCGGTGCAATGGTCAGATTTGCGCTAGTCAGATAGAGCGTCCACCAATCCCCATTCGAGGGCGGTTTTCGCTGAAATTCTGAGTGCGGAGAGGGCAAAATAGGCTGTTTTCTGGCGACCGATACGACGCGGAATACTTACGCAGCCGCCAGCGCCTGGGATCAGCCCGAATGTTATCTCCGGAAGCTGGAAGAAAGTGCTTCGTGCGGCAACGACCCGTCGCCCGAATGCGGGGATTTCGATCCCAGCTCCGATGCAGGCTCCGTGCAGTTTGAAATTAATTCGATCGCCGCAGCGGCCCAGAATTAAAGCTGGAAGCCTGATGCTACGGATCGCGTGAGCGGACCCGGGATCCGCCGCGATACCGAACTCTGCGAGATCCCCACCGATACTAAAGCAGCGCCCCACACCTGAAACGGTAGCGCCCCCAATGGACGCGTCTGTTTCAAGAAGTTGGAGGGCTTCATAGAGGGCATCTCGCATCTCGACGTTGATCGCATTTAAACTATCCGGGCGATTGAGTTTGATTTCGAGCTGGTCTCCCATTCTTGAAAGCGTCACGGCGGGGTCGGACGCCTTGTCCGGCACCGGCTGGTCGGCATTGCGGCGGGATAACCAGCCCCGATGCTCCGTCCCGAACTGCAACGTTGCAAATGCCATGGATTCAATCGCCAGGGCGTCAAGCATCGGCATCTCCGATGTCGCCCGCAGCGTCTGAATTAGGACGGTCGCTGCGATTGGCGATCGGTCGATATTTGCAAGGATGCGACCCAGGTCGCGCCCGGGCGAGGCGAACAGGTCACAAACAGCATGACCGCTCGTCCGATCAAACTCGTCGGCGACACCGATGATCGGGCAGGGGAGGCGTCTGAGTGCCTGGCATAGGCGGGTCCCGTCGGCGGCATCGTCCATGGCATCGAGCAGCGCCTTGCTGATCACGATCGCATTCTCAGGGCCGAGCGGCGAATAGCGTTCAGCCGCCCGGGGCATAAGCAACACACTGCGCAGTTTATCGAGGTCTCGCAGCATTCCAGGCCTTGTCCCTTTTTGATCAATACTCTGGGAGATAATCATTCGATAGATGCAGCAAGCCGTGTGCTACGCAAGTCGTGCTTCCAATATAGTTTTACGCTCAATTCATGCGCAACGCGACTGATCTTCAATCGAGGCATCCGATTTCTTGCGTTCGCGCAGTCTGCGAGCCGCAGCAATGATCGCGATTGGGATTCGCGGATAGGGTCGGGGAGAATGCTATGCGGAATTCGGTCGAAAACACGAAAATCCAGCGGCAGTTTGAAGACGGAATCACGCGTTTCCGCTGGTTTGGATCCCCTCTCTACGCCGAGTTGTGCCGAAGCATCGTGGAGGACGCCGAGCTGCTTCAACTAGCGGGGGAAGCACCTCAGGGACAGCCATTCACACATCTTCTTTTCGCCGTGGTGCATTCAATCGTGCTGGATGGAAGCGGCGGAGGACTAAGTGACTACTTTCCCTCGGTCGGTGGGGAAGTTGGAACCGATCCCGTCGCTGTATTTGCAGAATTCCGCCGGCTTTGTGTCGATCAACGATCCGAGATCGTATCGCTGATGAAGCGGCGGACCGTTCAGTTCACGATGCCGGGTCGGGCGGCATTCCTGTTGCCCGCCGTGTCTTACGTGGCAAATCTCGCCGGCGAACCGCTTTCGCTCATTGATATCGGGTGCGGCGCCGGCCTCCTCACAAATTTCACCGAATATGCTTACGACTACGGTTTCGGAGAACGTATTGGAGATCGATCGAAACTCGTTCTGTCAGGATTCCGCTGGGTTGGGGAACCGCCTCACGCGTTCATAAAGAAAATACCCCTAGTCGGCTCCAGGGTCGGAATTGATCTCAATCCGGTCGATCCGAATGATCCTGACGAGTATCGATGGGTCGACGCGCTCTGTCCGCCGGATATGGTTGAGGAGCGTCGCAGTCTCAGAGCCGCAATGGAATTGCGTGCACGATCAAATATACCGGTCGTAAGGGGCGACGCCTTGAAGCGCATGCCGCCGATTCTTGCGACCTTGCGAAATCCGATTTGTGTGGTGGCGACGCATTGCCTGTACCAATGGCCGGAAGCGGCCCGTGTTGCTTTAGACGCCGAGCTTCGGGGGGCAAGCGCAAGCCGGACCATCTACCAGATCACGATCGACCATCCCTCTGCACTAAATCCGGCTCGCGTTTTGCCTAAGAATGATACCGCCGAGGACGAGATGCCGCTTGAGCACGAAGCAGTTCTCACGCGCTATCGCGACGGCAAGGCCACAAGCCATCTGCTTGGTCGGTATGACAGCTTGGGCCACCGCGGCATCTGGTTGGCCCACTGAACCCTACGGCTCCAGGATCGGGGACCCGACGTCCGAATTTGATCTGAAATATGGTCGAATTGGCCATTGGCCAATAATCGCCTGCAGAGCAAATCCTTAAGGAAGTACGCAATCAATCCCGAACGCCGGCATCGCGGCCTGCGTCCGCTGATTAATTTACTAGAGGCAAGCATGTCCGAAGCATATATCGTCGATGCAGTTCGTTTACCGGTCGGCAAAAGGAACGGTGCTCTCAGCAAAATCCATCCGGCGGACTTGGGCGCTCATGCGATCAAGGCCCTGATTGCGCGCACGGGTGTTGACCCTCTTGCCGTCGACGATGTTGTCTTCGGCTGCCTCGATGCTGTGGGCCCGCAGTCAGGCGATATCGCGCGGACCTGCTGGTTGGCGGCGGGGCTCCCCGAAGAGATCCCTGGCACAACCGTGGATCGCCAATGCGGCTCGTCGCAGCAGGCAATTCATTTTGCCGCGCAGGCAGTCATGAGCGGCACGTCGGACGTCATAGTTGCCGGCGGTGTTCAAAATATGAGCCAGATTCCGATCGCCTACAGCATGTCGGCCGCGTCATCGCTTGGTTTCACCGATCCGTTCTCCGGCTCGGAAGGGTGGCGGGCACGCTACGGAGACCAAGAGGTGACCCAATATCGTGCTGCTGAGATGATCGCCGAGAAATGGGACATCAGCCGCGAGGATATGGAACGGTTTGGCTACGAGAGCCATCGTCGGGCAATTCAGGCGCAGGATGGGGGGCGGTTCGATAAGGAGATCGTTCCGTTTGGCGATCTTGCTCACGACGAAGGTCCGCGGCGCGACACTACACTTGAGAAGATGGCTACTCTGAAAACGGTCCGTCCCGACGGCCGGATCACTGCGGGCGTCGCCAGCCAGATCTCTGACGGCGCGGCTGCACTTCTGATCGTTTCCGAGAAGGCGCTGCGAGAGCACAATCTTACGCCACGTGCGCGCATCCATCATTTAAGCGTCCGTGGCGCTAGCCCTATCTGGATGCTCACGGCGCCTATTCCGGCGACGGAATATGCCCTCGCCAAGGCGGGGATGAAGCTCGACGAAATTGACCTCGTTGAGATCAATGAGGCGTTCGCCTCCGTAGCAATAGCATGGCTCAAGGAAACCGGTGCCGATCCCGCCAAGGTCAATGTCAATGGGGGCGCTATCGCCTTGGGGCATCCGCTCGGCGCCACTGGCGCGCGCTTGATGACCACGCTTTTGAACGAGCTCGAGCGGACGGGTGGGCGCTACGGCCTGCAGACGATGTGCGAAGGTGGCGGTCAAGCCAACGTCACCATCATTGAGCGCCTGAGCTGATCCGAACGACCGGCGATCCCAGGTCTTCGGTCATCGAGATTCGAGCGCCGGAGCCAGTTAAAATCAACCCCGAAGGGCATTATGAAGTTTAGTTGCGGCGGTTTCGACGGAGCGGCCAAGCTACGGTCGGATCCGGCTCTCCTCGAAGCTGCCGGCGTCGATACTGTATCTGTGATCGAGACCCGTCACGATCCGTTCATTCAAGCCGGCATTGTCGCTGACAGGACGAGCCGGGTTGAAATAATGACGACCGTCGCGGTCGCATTCGGCCGCACACCGTTTCTCCTGGCCGCTGCCGCTCACGATTTGAATGCGCTCTCGGGAGGGCGCTTCATCCTCGGCCTTGGTTCGCAGACCAAGCCCCACATTACGCGACGTTTCTCGATGCCATGGTCACATCCCGCCGACCGGATGCGGGAAATGATCCGAGCGACCCATGCGATCTGGGATAGTTGGTACGACGGCCGGCCGCTCAAATTTGAGGGGCAGTTCTACACTCACACGCTGATGACACCGATGTTCATTCCGACCGACACCGAGTTCGGGCGCCCGCCGATCCACTTGGCTGCCGTTGGACCTTATATGACCGATGTCGCCGCTGAAGTCGCAGACGGAATTATCTGTCATTCCTTCACGACGGGGCGGTACATCCGCGAAGTGACGTTGCCCGCGATCTCGGAAAGTTTGGCGCGTTTTGGCAGGACGCCGGCGGACTTCGAGATTTCCGGTATCCCGCTTATTGCGACAGGCCTGGACGAAGAAGCACAGCAAAAAGCACGCGTAGAAATCCGCAAGCAAATTGCCTTCTACGGGTCCACTCCCGCGTATGAGGGCGTTCTCGGGCTCCACGGATGGGGCGCTCTCCACGACGACCTGCACAGTCTTTCGAAACAGGGACGGTGGGACCAGATGGGCGATCTTATAGACGATGAAGTCTTTGATGCTTTTGCCGTTTTTGGTTCACCATCGGATGTCGCAAAAGAGATAAGAGCCCGTTTCGACGGCATGTTCAACCGGATTTCACTGGGACTCGGCGGGGACGTGAATCTCGCCTTGGAAGTGTTTCGGGCCCTTCAAGCGCAGCCGGTCTTCTGAAACAATGTAGCCTCATTTGGTCTTGCCGAGTATCGACTCCCGCGAGCCATCCCCGTCATTTTGGGTAGCCGACTAGCCGAGAGAAACGCTCGGGCGAGGGGATTTGCTTCGCGCGATTAGGAAGCGGTCTTTGGCTTTTTAAATGCCGACCTCGCGCCCGATTCATCGGCGGCTCCGATGACGAAAATAAGGGACGCTTGATGTCGGAGGGTACGACATATTTCGTCTACCCAGCTCATCGTTGTGGAATGGGACGAAGTATCAAGGCAGCTTCTTTTGACGCTCAGGCCGACTCAAAACGGCCGTGGAAATGCTGCCTTACGGTAGCTGCCGAAGAGCAGTCAGTAACGACAAGATTACTTAAAAAGGGATGGGAAGCACCATGTGGCACGCCGTGAGAATGTCGCTGTGGGTTGGGGGCAGCTTGGCCGCACTTCAATGGGGAGGCGCGGCATTGGCTCAGACCACGGCGCCGCCGCCCACAGGTCAGGACACGACGACCTCTTCGCAGCCTCAGCTCGACGAGGTTATCGTCACCGCACAGAAAGTCGAGGAAAAGCTCAAGGATGTACCCGTATCGGTGACAGCGATATCGGGAAACACACTGAAGAAATTTAGCCTTTTCAATTTTCAGGATTTTGCGAACCTCACTGCGGGTGTCGATCTGGATCAGCAGAACGGCTACAACCAGACGGCGACGATCCGGGGCATCTCTTACAACTTCTTCAGTGGGTCCTTGCCGACCACCGATATATATATCGACGAGGTGGTCACCAACTCACCTTCAGAAGCATTCCGCGCCTTATTCGACGTTTCGGAAATTGAGATTCTGCGGGGGCCGACAGGGACGCTGTTCGGTCGCACGTCTCCCGCCGGCGCCATCACACTCACCACCCATCGCCCCGAGATGAATAGCTTCGGCGGCTATATCAGCCAGTCCTATTCGGATCGGGATTTCGAAAACACACAAGGCGCCGTCAACATCCCCCTGGTCGATGACCGGCTCGCCATCCGTATTGCTGGCGTGAATGAGGACGACCACGGGTTTCTCACAAAGGATCTTCTCACGGGGAAAGAGGAGCTCAATCACACGCGCGGACTGCGGGAATCGATCCTGTGGAGACCGACCGACGACCTTCAGGTTACGGTCATACATCTGGACCTGACCAGCCGGTCCAACAACTATCAACAACTTGTCGGACCTGGCGACGGTGGCGAGCCGGCGCTTGCGCCGTCACAGCGCGCGACATTGTCTCCGCAGCCCGTGGATTACATGACCCGGGAAGACACTACGACGGCCTTGATCAAGTACGATGTCTCGGATGTCACTCAGATCAACTTTGTCAGCGGAGCGCAGTTTGATAACAATCCTTCGTATGTCTGGCTCGATCAGACAAATACGATCCCTGCCTATACCCAGAATTATCAAGCCCTCAAAAGCAACGTGGAGATATTCACTGAAGAATTGAGGGTGCAGTCTAAGCCGCTCGATTTTTGGAATTATATTTTTGGAGTCTACTTTCAGAAAAGCAGAAACGCTACCAGCGATCTCTCACCTCTGGTTTCGCCCCCAGCGATTGCCTTCCTGCCTGGTCCGCCTCGGCCGCCGACAATCGACGCGTTCACCTACATTGGCATCCCGGAAATCAAGCAAAACTTCGCTTTCTTCACGAATCAGAAGTTTCAAATTACGGATCAGGACGACATCCAGATCTCCGCCCGGTGGTCACAAGAAAACGATTTTTCGCAAGCCCGTCTGAATGTCCTGATACCGGCGTTCAACGTCAATTTGGCCCAAGCGCCGCTTATATCGCCGCAATATCAACGGACTGGTTTTCATTATCCCACCGGCAGTGCGAGCTTCACGCATCACTTCGACGAAGCTGTGATGGCGTACGCGGCTTGGTCGCATGGGTTTCGTGTAGGCGGCGTGAACGTAGGCGTAACGGCTCCCGGGGCCCAGGCCCAGTACGTGATCTTCAAGCCGGAGTGGTCTGATGAATACGAACTCGGCTCAAAGGCATTCTTCTTCGGCCATCGCTTGAGCGTCAATGCGGACGTTTATTTTCAGGTCTTCCACGATTTCCAAGGGGGCGGCACGTCCAACAGCGTCTACTTCCGGCCGGGCAGTACGGGACCCGCCATCACAACCATCCCAGATGGCACGCATAATGGAAACGCGTCTACTGAAGGGGTCGAACTTGAGACGGAGGCCTTACTGACGCCAGATTGGCGCCTTCAATTCAGCGCCTCTTACGCCGATTCGCATTACAATGGTGCGCTGTTTCCGTGCAACGACTACCGCGGCACTGGCAGCCCGAATGAGCCGCCGCCCGGAGCCGTGCCGAAGATTACCGGCGCAGGCCAGACGAGCTTCTGCGCGTTGAACAGCTCGATCGGCACCGCTCCTCCCTGGGAGCTGAGCATCAACACGGAATATGACTATCCCGAGGTGGTATTCGGGGTGATGCCTTACGCCCGGCTGCTTTCGACGTACAAGGCTGCATACACCTACTACGGAGGTCCGACTGTCGGCCATGATCCCTTGTTCTTGACGAATATCTACATTGGTGCACGCGACCCTGATGATCGCTGGGACATTCAATTGTGGGTGAAGAACCTGTTTGACACGGTGGTCACCGACTACACCAACTCCACGAATATAACCGCCGGCAACAATCTCTACGATTCGGGTTACAGAGCGATCGTACAGAATCCACCACGCGAAATTGGATTCACAGCCCGATATAATTTCTAACTGGACGTCCAACGCCTGGCACTTCGAACGAAGGACGAAGCGCCAGGCCGCAGCGTTGCATTGGCAAAGAGTTGTTTGTGAGAGTGAGAGTCGAACTTACAGACTAAGGGCTTTCTACGGTGCCAGCTTGCGCCTTCACCCCACCCGTCGGATCGAACGGTCGGATCGCAACCAGGGTCGCGTACCATGAACGCTCTTCCTTATGCAGGTTCCTGTTGTCGTCGGCACTTGCCTGGATATCCCGGGTAAAATCGTTCGTCTTCTTCCGCATGTTCTCCAACTCATCAGGAGATAGGTTGCACAGTGCAAATCCCCAGATCGTTTCGGACGCGGTGAAATCGATCTTGAGAAATGTGTCGTTCATGCCGCGGATGAACGCGCGCCCAAGTTCGCTGGTCTGAGTCCAGCTGATCTTCTTTGAGACAAGAAGCCGGACTTTGTTTCCCGGCAATAGGTCGATCAGTCGGAGCTTATCCAGGCGAACGAGATTTTCGACTAGGACCGGCTCCGAAAGATTGCAGGCCCGTTGAATTTCCTGCGGCGTCCAGCCTCTCGTGATGAGGTTGAAAACGAGAGTGAGCTGAGGATCCTGCAATAAGGCGCGCTCGCGCTCGGCTCCCAGGAATCTCGGACGAACCTGTGGATCGTCCAGAACGGCTTCGCATAATTCAAAGAAAGTTATGCCGAGCAGTCCACAGAGGCTCTCCAGGACTTGGACGGTCAACCCCTGACCTGACAGCCACCGCGTAACCGTTCTCTGCGTCACGTTGAGATTTTTCGCGATCACCGATTGGTAAAGGTCACGCGCTCTGAGGAGTTCCTTGAGCGTGCGCGTGAGTGCTTCAACTTGAGGAAATGTCGTGTCGTCTTGCATGACAGATTGGGTCCGGTGAGCGAGTGGTCTGAAAGCGCTTTATGAGCTGAAGTGGAGACTTTATGCGCTTTTCGGTCGCGGAAGAAGCCTAGCGTTAGACGACGCTCGGTGTCGAGGCATGGGACAAATTATGTCTACTCAGATAATCGCGCTGGAACGGCCCGGGCTGCACGGCCACAGTCGGCAGGCGTGACGGGATCGCGGTTGCGATTCTGCGCGGTCAGAACGGATAGGACCCAATTAAGGGTCGCCTCCCGGAGGAGCGAAGCAATGTGGGATCTCAGTTCACAGAGAGCCAGAAAGGTCTGGTCGATCGTCGCGCGGATCAGCGTTGCCGTGACATTGGTTGTTGCGATCCAGAGTTCGAGCCATGCGGCCGGCAATTCACGGCCAATGGCCCCGGCCAAGAACGGAAACTCACGGGGATATCTGTTCACGAAGTTCATGACTGCGAGCTACGACGGCGGGACGGCCGACTGTCCTGATGGCATGGCCATGAGTCTGATTGAGTCCCATCTCGCGCTTCTGCCGCCTGACAAACGCCCGCTCGTGGCTGACATAGAAACAAAGGCGCTGGCCAAGATACTGATGCGGCCGGGTGACGAGTATTACGGCCACAATATCTGCTCGGCGCCGACCGAGTATGAGTATACCGGCTTCCGCACGATCGAGCACGACGGTCCTGGCGTCGGAATGAATCTGGACGGCACCACGGACGGTGGCTCGACGGCCAACACCTGCTCGCACAAGAAATTCAGCTCCGTCGCCGGCGGCGGCCAAGTCGACAATCAGCTTTGGCGTGCCCTTGGTTGCATCGTCGGCTGGCGCCCCAATGGTCCGGTAGAGCAGTCGGGCGGGACGCAGTCTGGTTGGAGCGTTTTGATGGAGATCACCGATCGCAATACCGGCAACGGCGACGTGGATGTGGACTTCTATGCCGGCGAGGACACCGTAGACCGTGGAGCCGACGGAGAATTCCTGCCCGGCCAGAGCATCGGGGTCAAAAGAGATCCGAAATACCACGCCTCGACCCACGGCGCGATCGTTGATGGCATTCTGACGACCGATCCGGTCGATTTCACTTACCGGCTCGATGCACAGGTCATGCATAGCGACCCGCAGATCAAAGCTGCGCGAGTTCGCGTCCAATTTCAGCCGGATGGCAGCATCAAGGGCATAATGGGCGGCTACTTCGATGCCGAGAGGTTCTATGCGGACCGAATTCTCTCGATGACATTTGGCGGCGATATCCGCACGGGCACCAATTGCCCAGGTTTGTATGCGGCCCTGCATCAGCTTGCGGACGGATACCGTGACCCGAAGACGGGGGAATGTTCGGCCCTGTCCGGCGCGTTCTTTCTCGAAGGAATTCCAGCCTTCGTGATCCATTCAGGCGAAACGCAACGAGACGCGAGCGCCATCACGCCTGGTTCGGTCGATCCCGGTGTGATGACGACCGTCCTTCACAAAATGGGGCTGTGAGCGGAAATGAGGCGTTACTTATCCTCCATCGCGATTGGAGCGCTGGTTGCTGCCGGTTTGGCGGGCTGCGGTCCACGCGAGCCTTCCGTGCCCCCCGGCCCACCGGAGGTGCGTCGTCTAACGGAAGATCAGTATCGACAGATCATTGCTGATGTGTTTGGAGGCGACATCAAGGTCGCAGGACGATTTGAGGCGGTAATTCGGCGAAATGGACTGATTGAAGTGGGGGCTTCCACCGCAACCGTGGGGCCGACAGGATTTGAGCAGTTCGATTCGATGGCGCGGATGATCACTGCGCAGGTGGTGGATGATAAGCATCGGGACCGGCTAGTCGGGTGCCATCCGCAGTCGGCGGACAAGCCCGACGATGAGTGCGCGGGAAAAGTTCTAAGCGAAATCGGCCTGAGACTGTTTAGGCGTCCGCTTTCAAAAGAAGAGCTGGATAGCGAGAAAATGATCGCCCGGAAGATCGCAGCGGCGTCCGGCAATTTCTACGCGGGCCTCAATCTCGCAATAGCCAAAATGCTGGAGACACCCGAATTTCTGTTCCGCATCGACCGCACGGAGGCCGATCCCGATCATCCCGGCCAGCAACGCCTTGACGCCTTTTCGCGAGCCTCCCGGCTCAGTTTTTTCCTTTGGAATGCAGGCCCCGATGACGAGCTTCTGAAGGCGGCTGAAGGGGGCGACCTGTATCGTACCAGCGGTGTCCAACGCCAGGTGGCCCGGATGATTTCGTCGCCACGCATCGTCAGCGGGATCCGGGCTTTCTTTTCGGACATGCTGGGCTTCCAGGCGTTCGAATCTTTGGAGAAGGATGGTTCGATCTATCCGGCCTTTGCCGGGGGAGTCGCTGACGCTGCAAAGGAGCAGACGCTGCTGACCGTCGTCGACCACCTGATCACCCGCCACGAGGACTACCGCGACCTCTTCACCACCCGGCGGACGTTCATGAACCGCGCGCTTGGGCCGATTTATTACGTGCCGGTGCGCAAAAAGGACGGGTGGGAACCCTATGAGTTTCCGGCTGACGATCCCCGTGAGGGACTGCTGACAGAGGTAAGTTTTTCGTCGCTCTACGCGCATCCAGGGCGCAGCTCCGCGACTCTGCGTGGGAAGGCGATCCGAGAGGTCTTTCTCTGCCAGAAAGTACCCGCGCCGCCGGCCAACGTGAACTTTACCATCGTCCAGAATACGGACAACCCCGACTACAAAACCGCACGCAGCCGCCTAACAGCTCACAGGACCGCGCCCGCCTGTGCCGGCTGTCACAAGATCATGGACCCGATCGGGCTGTCGCTCGAAACCTTCGATGGGGCCGGCCAATACAGGACCACGGAAAATGGTGTAGCGATCGATGCAAGCGGCGAATTGGACGGCATGAGGTTTTCGGACGCGGCCGGCCTCGGCAAGGCCATGCATGACGATCTGGCCACGACCGCCTGCTTGGTTAGCGACTACTATCGCTATGCCTTCGGACGAGATGCACCCGGCAGTGATCGGGCCTGGATCGGTTGGCTCCAATCTGCGTTCGCGGCAGATGGATACCGCATTCCGGAGCTCTTGCGGCGGATCGCGACGAGCAAAGCCTTTCTTTCATCCACTGCGCCGCAGACGCCCAACGAACAAGCCGATAGCGGCCGACCCGCTACATTCACGCAGCAGGAGTAATGAATATGGCGATGAACCGCAGAACGGTACTTCGGGGCCTGCTTCGCGGAGGCGTAATTTCTGTCTCGCTTCCGCTTCTCGACTGCTTTCTGAATACCAACGGCACAGCGTTGGCCAATGGGGCAGCGATGCCCGTCCGCTTCGGTACGTGGCATTGGGGCTGCGGCATCAATCCCGAGCGATGGAATCCCGCTGCGGCAGGTCCGGATTATCAAATCACCCCGGAGCTTGAGCCGATTACGCCGGTGCGAAACGAGATCACCGTCTTGAGCGGGTTCGATGTCAAACTCGACGGCCGGTCGAATTTCGTTCACTCGAGCGGAAACCTGGGAATGCTCACGGGCGAAGCTCCGAAAGCTGCCGATGAGACCGACCTCCCGACCATGGATGTGCTTGTCGCCGATGGGATCGGTGGCGGCAGCCGCTTTCGTTCCCTGGAAGTGACGGCGACGGGTGATCCTGCACATAGCTACAGCCGCCGGAACACTGTATCGCGCAACCCCGCCGAGCCCTCACCAGTTGCATTCTATACGCGAATATTCGGCCCGGACTTCCAGGACCCGAACGCCGCCGAGTTCAAGCCGGATCCCAATACGATGATGCGAGCCAGCGTGCTATCGGCGGTCTCTGATGATCGGGCAACGCTCATGAAGCATTTAGGAACAGCCGATCGCGCCAGGCTCGACCAATACTTCACTTCGGTCCGGCAATTGGAGCAGCAGCTTGAGCTGCAGCTGCAGAAGCCACCCGCCGCGGAGGCCTGCAAGCGTGCGTTGCGCCCAACCGACGGGCCGATGGGGGTCGAAATTGGCGAGGTGCTGACGAACCACCGACTGTTCGGCCAGCTTCTGGCCATGGCTCTGACATGCAATCAGACCAAAGTATTCAACATTGTCTTCTCAGACTCGTCCTCCTCGCTGCGGCAGGCCGGCAGCGCGACAACGCATCACACCCTCACCCACGAAGAGCTGCCTGACAAGCAACTTGGATATCAAGTTGGAGCGACATGGTTCGAAATGCAGGCAATGAATGCCTGGGCCGAGCTCGTTGCCATGCTGAGCTCAATCAAGGAAGGCGACGGGACGCTCCTGGATCATAGTCTCGTAATGGCCCATTCCGACACCTCTGTTGCCAAATCGCATGAGGTTGTCGGAATACCCGTGATGCTCGCCGGCAAAGCCGGTGGCCGCTTAAAGACAGGTCTCCACGTCAAGGGGAGCGGAGATCCGATCTCGCGGATCGGTCTAACCATCCAGCAAGTCATGGGACTGCCGGTCGACAAATGGGGGACGGGTGCGATGCAGACCTCGAAGTCCATCAGCGAGATCCTCGTATAGCTGGTTGAATCTAAGCCGCAGCCTACGCGGCGCTAAAAGTTGAGTGAGGGACCGCGAGAAAATGCGGGATAACATGCAATGGCTGTCGGGGCGCCGGACCCTATTGAGGTGCTTGGCCGTCGGTAGCGGGATTTTCGCGGCATCCGGGCTAGCAAGAAGTGCGGCCTCCGCGGTGGATGCCCCCCGTCACGTTCCAGGATACACGGGCAAGGATCGTCTCGTCGCAACCGTCCTCAACGTCACGGACCTCGAACGATCACTGAAATTCTACTTGGCGGGGCTAGGGATGCGCGAGAAGCGGCGCCAACAGGTGGGTGCGACGACGGAGTGCATGGTCGGATATTCCGAGGACAACGCCGTTCCTGAACTGATGCTCGCCATGAACGCGACCTCCACGGCGGTGATCTCCGGTGAGCCGCGGTTCGGGCGCGTGATTTTGGAAATCCCACAGCTCGACGCGTTGTGTGCCCGCATTCCGAGTGCTGGCGGCAAAATCGTAAAGCAACACGGCGCCCCCGGTGATCCAGTGCGCACTGCAACGATTCACGATCCCGACGGCCATGAATTCGAGTGCGTCGAATTCCAATGATGTCGTGTTTCGGCAAGAAACCTGAGAGTGGGCGCCTTGATTTCATCGTGGCTCAAGGGCCTAAGCAAGGCACTGGCGGCTAGCTACTAGCCGGGCAGGCCGACCGTGGCGAGGCATTGAACGTTGCGGCGGGCGCGCACGAGTGATCAACCGGCATATTCCCCGCCCTCAATGCCGATCTGCGGGGCCGGCGCCACTCCGCCCGACTAATCAGTCCGGTGTTTCTCTTTGACCTCGCCGAACACCTTCTGTGTTACGGCCCGCATCCTGCTGCCACGCGGGTAGCCGACGTAAAATGGAAGAATGACGGCTAACTCCTGAATGTCTTCAGCCGAGAGCTCACCCTTATGAAGCGCTGCCCGCACCTGAATTTCAAATGTGTCTGCCTCTGCCTGAGCGGCGATAATGCCCATCACAAAAAGTCGACGGTCGCGGATCGACATCTGTGGCCGTGACCAGACCTCGGAGAACAACTGATCGATCGTGTTGAACAGAAAATCATCATGCACCTCTTTCGGCGGGAGGGGCACGATGCCGCCATAGACTTCGTCGAACATCTTGATGCCGAGGCGGCGGCGCTCATTATCGGACATGGAGACTCCATTTATCCGCGCTGCCCGCTTCGATCAGCGGCCAGGCAAGTGCGTGGGGAGGGGACGAGCTTAGAGCCCGAGAATGGCTCCGGCGACACCGGAGGCGCAGAAGACGGTCTCGACGTTTTTCACTTGGTTCGCAGCGCTACCGCGGAGTTGTCGAACCCCTTCGGTGATA
This sequence comes from Alphaproteobacteria bacterium, assembly GCA_965276835.1. Lineage (GTDB taxonomy): Bacteria > Pseudomonadota > Alphaproteobacteria > BOG-932 > Roseiterribacteraceae > BOG-932. The sequence goes on along the minus strand of OZ255631.1, from coordinate 1,554,567 downwards.
TTGTTCATGCCGTGAATGTAGCCCTCGCCCAACAACCCGCCATTGGGACTGAGCGGCGTGCGGCCGGTCAGATCCATATTGCCGTCGCGGATATAGTCCTTCGCTTCTCCTCGACCGCAGAAACCGAACCCTTCAGTCTGGCGCAGGATTTGTGGCGTGAAATTATCGTAGATCATCGCGACATTCGTTTCTCTAGGCGAAATTCCTGCGGCTTCGGTGAGGCAATCGGTGACCCGACGTGAAATCTCGAGATCTGTGAGATCGCCTTCATAATAGTCGGAGATGATTTCGTGATTCCGGAGCATCGCGTATTCGGCGCCGAGAATGCGGGCAGGCTTGCTCTTCAGGTCCCTCGCGCGGTCCATTCGGGCGACCACCAAGGCGACGCCACCATCGGATTCCTGGCAGCAATCGAGGAGGTGCAGCCACGGCGCGACGATCCATTTCGAATTTTGGTGATCCTCGAGCGTAATTGGCTTGCCGTAAAACCAGGCATTGGGATTGGTGGCAGCGTTTGCGCGCAGCAGCACAGCGATGCGGCCGAGGTCCTCGGACGTCACACCGTATCGATGCATATAGGGGCCGCACGAGAGAGCTTCCCAGGTCGCCGGCGTTTGTGCTCCGTAGGCAACGCACCATTCCGTGAAGGTGCTGCTGATGCCGCTAGCAGCCATACCCATGTTCGGTTGGCCGAATCGATAGGCGGAGCGTTCGTTCATCGCTCGCCAGATCACCATAACGTCGCAGAAGCCTGATTCGACGACCTTCTTCGCGTGCACGAGCGTGGTGACCGAGCCGGCACCACCCTGAGGTGTGCGGAGCGTGTATTTAAGCTCCCTTACGCCGACATTGCGCATCAGATCGACTTCGTCCGAGTGGTCGATCGAATAGGTCAGACAGCCGTCAATATCCTCCGGGCGCAGACCTGCGTCATCGAGCGCGGCGAGGACCGCCTCGGCCATGAGCTGCTGCTCCGAACGACCTGATTTCCGGGAGAATTCCGTCTGGCCGATACCAACTATTGCAGCCTGGCTGTTCCTGTCGACCATTTTCAGTTCTCCTCGGCAGGACGGAATACCGGGACTTTGTGGCCGCCACGCGTATCGGCGAACGCAACCGCGACTTTCAGCCCGATACGCATTGCCTCCGGTGAAATCCCTTCGACATTCGATACAAAACGCAAGCCTTCCTCCGTCTCCACAAGAACGACGATAGGCGGAACGTCGAATCCGAACGCAGGCGGATGGACGGGCATTACCCAGCTGATCACGGTGCCGCGGCCGGAGAGTTCTTGCTCCTGGCGATCCTTGCTGTGGCAGTCAGGACATATGGCTCTTGGCGGATGCCATAAGTGCCCACATCCGCCGCATTTCTGTGCGATGAAACGGCCTTCATCGGCGGCGCGCCAAAAAGGGGCGCCATCGACGGTCATGATAGGGTCAGGCCTATTGGGATTTATATTGACTTGGTCGCTCACGCGTCGATCCTTCCCGGCATGCTGATATGTGAATAGCCCCAGCTGTGTCCTGAGTGCTTCAAGGGCGCGGCCTGCGCCGGTTCTCAAACAGGTCCCTCGCGATGGATAGCCGCCGCGTCGGCGTAACCGCTCGCGCCGCTTTACGGCCGACCGACCGATGAATGAGTCCAGGACTCAATTTGTCGGGAGCAAAAGGCCGGCACCTCAGGGGAGCGAAGTGCCGGCAAGTCGCGAAGACGTTTGGGCTATTGCCGCGTGCCAAACATCTTCCAGGCATGAAGAGGTCGCGGCCTACTGCTTGAGGCCGAACATCTTTAAGCCGTTCTCGCAGACGATTTTCCGACGATCTTCGTCGCTCACGCCGGCAGCCGTGAATTGCTTTTCCATGAGCGAGCGGGAGTTCGGCCAGGACGTCGCGGGGTGGGGGAAGTCCGTCGACCAGAAGAGGACCTCGGGACCGAAATACTCGTAGCAGTATTTCAGGCCGACCGGCTCGTACATGAACGTAGCGCCCATCTGCCGCTTGAAGTACTCGCTCGGGAGCATCTTCAGGTTATCGAACTTGTAGTGTCCCTGGAGAATGCGGCCGTCCAGGACGGTGTCGAACAGGAAGGGCAGCCATCCCAGGCCGGGTTCGACGAACATGACCTTGAGCTTGGGAAACCGCTCCATCGTGCCGGGAAGAATCCAGAAGCAAATCGTTTCCGCCAGTTGCAGGCTCGGGAGGCCAAGCGCAATTCCCTTCATCGGGGTGGGATCGCGCTTCATGTGCTCGAAGCTTTTCTGCGTGCTGTCGAGATGGTTCAGGATGGTGAGGCCGGTTTCCTGAAGTGCGCCCCACAGCCGGTCGTAATCACGATGATAGTAATCGGCGAGGCCGATTTCGGTCGGGAAGGACGGCAACTGGACGCAGCGTCCCCCCTTCTTCGCGATACGATCGACCTCCTTCAAGGTCGCGTCGATGTCGAACGGAATCAGCTGGTAGGCGACCAGCAGGCGGTTGGGGTCGACCGCGCCAAAATCGCCGATCGCATCGTTGAAGCCGGACAGCATGTCCTTCCAGTCGTCGCCCATGATCGATGGGCCGCACATCTTGGCGCCGCCCACTTCCGGGAAAATGACCTCGGCATAGACGCCGTCGCGATCCATCGCCTTCAGTTTGGCATGGGGCTCGGTATGGCCCGGATCGTTCCAGGCGTATGGATCCATGATATCTTCGATGACAGGTGTGAAACCGCCACGGCGTTCAACCTCGAGCTGCTGATGCTTCCGGTTGCCGGCGATCCACTTTTCGCGGAGCCGCTCCGGGAGCCGCTCAGTCACCCAGGCATCGGTATATTGAACGTGAGAATCGACCGAGACGAGCTTCTCGTTCGGATCGAAATGTGGGCCCGCTTTTGCGGACGAGGCTGTTTGAGATGCTGATGACATAAGAGTTCCCCATCGTCGTAACGCGACCGAAATTGGTGGCTGGAACGTATGGATGCAGGCGTTCCTGGGTAAAGATCGGAAAGCGACACCGGAAATATCAAATTGAGACACGGCGGATCTGGGTCTCCGCTACTGCGGCCGAGCGGGCCTATTGCAGACAATCAACTAAATCGGCCGCTGTGCACCCGCGCATCTGCGGGCGGGTCGGCCGCGGATTGCCGGCCGACCCGTCTTAGCAGCGGCGGTTTGTGTCAGTGGCCGCCGTCGACTTGGATGTCGACGCCGTTGACGAAGCTCTGGTCGGGGTGCGCTAGAAAAGCGATGATGCTCGCGATATCGTCGGGCCGTCCAAGTCGATTGCTCGCGACCGGTACGAGCTTGCGGTTTGCCCAGGATTCGACGGCACTCCAGTCCGAAGTATCCACGTTCGCCCGCTCCGCCATTGTCTTGACCCAGCCCCTATTGCTGTCGGTCAGAATGAAGCCGGGACTGACGCTATTGACTGTGACGCCCGTTCGCGTGAGCGCTTTCATCAATGTCCGGGCAAGATTGCGAATCGCCGCTTTGGCGGCTTGGTAGTCGGGTATAATGGCCATCGGCACTTCCACCACCCCGCTGGAAAGCAGGACTATCCGACCCCACCCGCGCTCCTTCATCTCGGGGGCGAATGCGCGCGTCATACGGATCATCGACCCGACATTGGAATCATAGGTCGAGATCCAGTCTGCGGCTGAGATGTCGAACCAGGGAGCGGTGCCGTTTCCAGCGTTGTCGCCCCCCGCGTTGTTGACCAGCACGTCGATATTTCCCACCGCCGTGCGCACGGTTTCGATCACAGCGTTCGCGGCATCGTCCGTCGCGAGATTGCCGATGGCGACATGTGCCGTTCCCCCGGCCTCGCGGACGGCTGCCGCAGCGGCTTCGGTTCGATCGACGTTTCGACCGTGAACGACGACGCTGGCCCCCATTCCTGCCAGTCTCAATGCGGTTGCTGCGCCAATTCCGCCGCTGGCGCCTGTCACGAGTGCGTTTTTGCCCTCAAGCGGACCTGTCATCTGTTCCTCCCGAAATGAGCGGCGTCTATGCGGACAGAGCCTAGGACGCCGGGGTTGCTGCCCGTAGCGGGTTGACTGGTAGCGTGAGTAACCGCGCATCGGTCTATCGATCGGCGACGACCTAAATATCATTTGCAGACACATGTCCGGCCGCTGTTCTCGCAACGCCCGGCTATGAGAGGCAGATCCTCACTCTCGAATGAGCGTCCAGGGCTCCGTTTTCCGCGCGAATCGGCGTCGGGCAGTCAGCGAAAGGACCGCCGAGCGATTTTGCCTGATGTCCACGAATGATAGGGGTTCCTGGCTGCTTCGGCGACCTCCGATCGCCGGTGTCGCTGATAGCTTCCGCCAAAATCTGAAGTCCGGCGCTCGGAGTTTGGATGGGGACCGGCGCGGTCGGTCCTCTGACCGGGAGGATAGTGACGATTTACGAAGCGCGGCGACACGAACCGAACGGCGATCTGCCCGGCTCGCGTTCTCAAGGTTGCCGCGTCTGACGTCCAATCGGCCTAGCCTCACAAGTGGGAAGTAACATATGTCAGTTCGTCCGGTTTTCGCTCTCGCCGTCTCTGTAAGCGCATTCGCGCTGTTCCCGTTTCACGCAAGCCGGGGGCAAGTCAGCGATCAAGCGCAGGCGCAAGCCGATGCGTCGGGCTTGGAGGAGATCGTCGTTACGGCTCGGCGTCGCGAAGAGAAGCTGCAATCGGTGCCGATCGCGGTCACCGCGTTCAGTCAGGCGGCGCTCCAGGAAAAGTCGATTACAGCCGTCCAGAATCTGCAGAACGATACGCCCTCGCTCCTGATCGGCGGGCAAAGCCGTGACGATGCTCAGTTTACATTACGCGGCTTAGGCGCAGGTCCGATTTCGACCGGCGTGCGAACAATTCAGAGCGTGGCAACCTATTTCGACCAGGTTCCAAGTGACATTGCCGGACCTGGCATTTTCTACGACCTCGAGAACGTCCAAGTCCTGAAGGGTCCGCAGGGAACTCTCTTCGGTCGCAACACCGTTGGCGGCGCGATATTGTTCGAGCCGAAAAAGCCGAGCAATGAATTCGAAGGTTATATTCAGGCACAGCTTGGGAACTATAACGATAAGGAGTTCGAGGGGGCGATCAACATTCCCATCGATGACAAGTTGCTCGTCCGGGTCGCGGGAACTCTCGCGCGGCGGGACGGCTATACGGTCAATCTCTACAACGGGCAGGATCTCGACGACCGGAATTATGAAAGCTGGCGCGTTTCGGTGACTTGGCGTCCAACGGACGATTTCCAGAACGAGCTTGTCTATAGCGGTCTTTATAAGGACGAGAACGGCACCTCGAATGTCCTTTACGCCTTGAATACCGGCGTCGTGTTCTCAACGCTCACGATACCGGGTTTCAAGCCGTTTTCAATCACGCTCGGCCAGGGGCCGGGGGTCGCCGGCCTCAGTGGTCCCAACGCGGCAACGGTATTCTTCGCCGGGATCGCCGCCGGCTACAAGTTCTCTCTGTTCCCCAATGCTGCTGCCGCTATGGCGCTGCAAAACTCGATCGGGAACCGCCAAGTCTACTCGACGCAGAGAATGGAGGATCTGGAGTATCATTGGGGCCTGACGGACATCGCGACCTACGACGTGTCGGATGACATCACGCTCAAGAATATTTTTGGGTTCAGGTCTGACAAAATCCTGCAGTCTCAGGACTTCGCCGACTCATCGCTCGATCTGTTGCGGATCACAAACTCAGACGCGGACGGTTGGACTCAGAACAGCGAGACATGGAGCAACGAATCGCAGATTCAGGGAAAATCCTTTGGGGGGAAGCTCTCGTGGATCGTCGGCGCCTACTACGAATATTATCACCCCGGCGGCTTCTCACAGGTCTTGAGTAACGAATTCAGCACACTCGGTAACCGTTTGACCTACGAACAGGATTCGAGCAAGGCGGTGTTCGGCCAGGCGACCTATGATTTTGGCGGCTTGGTCGATGCCCTCGATGGGCTAAAACTGACCGGCGGATATCGGTATACGTGGGATCATCGCTCCGTTGCCAGCTCGACCTACAACCTGCCGCACACTTGCACACAGGGCGATCCAGTTAACTGTTCGGTTGCGGCCTCAGCTGACTTCCATGCGCCGTCCTGGACACTTGGCCTGGACTATCAGGTGACGCCGGACACGCTTCTCTATGTCACTTCTCGCCGTGGCTACGAGAGCGGGGGGTTCAATCTCCCATCTCCGACGCCAGCTACGCAAGAATACCAGCCCGAATATGTCACCGACGTCGAGGTGGGTATCAAATCGGACTGGGACGTCGCCGGCATCAAGGTTCGCACCAACGCCGACTACTTCCACGACTGGTTCACAAATATTCAAATCTCCGCCCCTGCGGTAACGCCGAGCGGCAATATCGTCACGGCGGTGCAGAACGCCGCGACCGCATCGATCGATGGCTTCGAATTTGAAGGCACGGTGCTTCCAGTGACCGGCCTGGAACTTTCGCCGTTCTACTCATTCACCCAGGCGATCTACGACAATTTCGCAAACAATCTTTCCGGCAGTCTGACAGGGCGCCAGTTCAATCAGGTGCCCAAAAACAAGTGGGGTATCACTGCTCGGTACCTACTCCCGTTGGACGAGGCAATCGGCAAGATCAGCGTCACGGCGACCTATACGTATCAGGCGCATTCGAACGGTCCCGATCGGGGCGATCCCGTGTTCGCAACGATACCGGGTTACGGTCTGCTCGACTTTAGCGTCGACTGGCGTGACGTCTATCAACAGCCGATCGACGCCTCCTTTTTCATGAGCAACGCTCTCGACAAGACGTATTACCAAGGTGGTTTTCCGATCTATAGCGGTGCGGGTGTCGGAAGTGCGCTTTATGGCGAACCGCGCATGTTCGGATTCCGAGTCAAATACCGTTTCGGTGGCGGCTCGCAGCCCGAAGCCGCGCCGGCCTCCTACGTGCCGCCACCCGCCGTGGCAGCCGCTCCGAGCGCCCCCCGCAGCTACTTGGTGTTCTTCGACTTCAACAAGTCCGACCTTACGCCGCAGGCCATTTCGATCGTGGACGCGGCTGCGAAAAACGCGGCTCCGGCAAAGGTGACTCAATTAACCGTGACCGGGCACACCGACACCGTCGGCTCCGACGCCTACAACATGCGTCTCAGCCGCCGTCGGGCCGAGTCCGTCGCCGCGCAGTTGGAAAAGGACGGCATCGCTGCCTCCGAGATCCTGATCGTGGCTAAGGGCAAGCGGGACCTGCTCGTCCCGACGGCGGATGGAGTTAAGGAACCCCAGAATCGTCGTGTTCAGATCGTTTATGACGGCGGTGCCGCGTCTTAAGGGGGCCGAGGACCGCGGGGTAGTTGCGATGAAGGCCGTCGATTGGGTCATCGTCGTCGTGGTGACATTCTCAGCGATGTTTCTCGCGATGGTCTTCACGACGGTCGCCCCCGTGCTTCCGAAGGTCGCCGAATATTATGGCGGCGGGACGCACGGGGCATCTGTTGCACAATGGTTGCTCACAACCCCGAGCATCGGAATCATCATCGGTGGGCCGCTTTCCGGCTGGTTTATCGAGCACTTCGGCGCTCGGCGGGTGTTGCTCGCCTGTCTTATTGTCTTCGGACTGTCGGGGGCGGCCGTTCTGTTCCTGGAGAACAGCACGGGGCTACTGATCAGCCGCTTGCCACTGGGGCTCGCGGCGGTGGGCCAGCTCACCGCCGCAGTGACGATCGTGGGCATTCGATATACTGGCAAGCTGCGCGGCCGGATCGTCGGCCTACAGAGCGCCTTTGCAACCGGCGGAAGCGTTTTACTGGTTTTGGCGGCGGGCCGTCTGGCTGAAGACGGAGGATGGAGAGCGCCATCCGCGCTGTACGCGTTATCAATTCCAGTCTTCATTATGGGGTTGATGTTGTTCCCGCGCGATCTGCCGAGGGAACGCTTCGAACAAAAGAGACCTCGCGGCGGGCTGAGCCCACTCTTACCGGCCTATCTGCTGGTTGCGGCAACGATGATGATCACGTTCATTGCAACGAGCCAGGTGCCGCTGCTTTTGGGAGACGTCGGCACCACCGATGCCCAAACTTTATCGCTCGTTCTGGGCCTCAGCACCTTTGCGCTCGCAGTGGGTTCGATCGCCTATAGCCGATTGCGATCTCTGGTCGGTCGGCGCTGGACCCTGGTGGTCGCATTGGGGCTACTCGCTGCGGGTCTGTTCGGCCTATCGATCTCCCACAGTCTGGAATCGATTGCTGCCAGTTCGTTCGTCCTCGGCTTGGGCGGCGGCGTCCTGACACCGTATTTTAGCCACTACATCCTCGATCAAGCGCCTGAAGCAGTCCGAGGTCGTGCTCTGGGCCTTCTGTTTTCCGCCCAGTTCGCCGGACCGATACTCAATTCGCTCCTTATCGCGCCCGCGATGTCGGCGCTCGGTCATCATCAGACGATGATCGTGGTTGCGATCGCTCTATTGCTGACGACTCTCGGGCTGTCTCTGCGCCGAGATACCGCGCTCGCAGAGAAGTCACCCGACTAATCACCATCCCTATTTGCTTGAGATTGGAGTTTCGACGTTGGTCCGAAAGAAAACGCCATTGCGCGGTGGACTTCCACTGCTGCGACCCACCAAGTGCCGGCGAGGATCTGCGTCGTGAGGAGTGCAAGCATGGCGGACGCAGCGGAAGAGGGACGCCGTTTAGGCCTTCAGATCGAAGCACCACTGATCGTCTCAGATCCCGAAGCTTTTCCGTGGACCGAGGAAACGGATCTTGTCGTCGTCGGCCTTGGTGGAGCGGGTGTAGCAGCTGCGCTGGAGGCGCTCGAGCGCGGGCTCAACGTTATAGCCGTCGATCGTTACGGCGGGGGCGGGTCCACCGCGGCTAACGGCGGTATTTATTATGCTGGAGGCGGGACGACGATTCAAAAGGAAGCGGGCGAAGAGGATACGCCCGAGGAGATGTACAAATACTTGAAGATCGAGGTTGGCCACGTCGTCACCGATGCCACCCTTCGGAAATTTGTCGCGGAGAGCGTACCGACCATTGATTGGATCCTCAAACATGGAGGCAAACTGAAAGGCAAGGCGTGGCGTAAGAAAGCGTCCTACCCGCCGCTCGACTACTTTCTCTACCATTCCGACAACTCGCTTGTGGCGAGCTACAAGAAACTCGCGAAGCCGGCCGCGCGGGGCCATCGATGCTACACGAAAAACGGAAAGAAGGCGTGGGGATTGGGCGTCGGGATATACGACCCGTTGCGCGATTCCGCGCTCACGCTCGGCTTGGATTTCCAACGGTTTACCGAAGCCCGGCAGCTTTTGATGGATTCGAACGGGCGTGTGATCGGCATCAAGGTGCTTTCGACCCCAGCCGGCTCTCCCGATGCGCTCAAATTCGAGCAATATACGAAGCGCGCTGATAAATTTCTGGCGATGCTTCCGCCGGCTTTGCCGTTCGCCGGACTTACGATCGGAATCGGCAACTACTATCTGCGCAAGGCGATGGCGATCGAAGCGCGCTGCCGGCATGAAAAGTGGATCAGGGCGCGGGAAGGTGTGCTTCTGTCGACCGGCGGCTTCATCATGAACCCGAAGATGGTCGATCATTACGCGCCGGCCTATAGGGCGGCGATGCCGAATGGCGCCTTGGGCGATCAAGGTTCAGGAATCTATCTCGGTATGACGGCGGGTGGCGTGGCCGCGATGATGGACAAGATCAGTGCTTGGCGTTTCATCAATCCTCCAAAAGCCTGGTCGGATGCGATCATCGTCAATATGGCGGGCCAGCGTTTCGTCGACGAAACGGTCTACGGCGCAACCTTGGGAGAGCATATCGGCGACCGGCAAGGCGGCGTCGCTTACATTATCTATGATGCTGATGCGCGTAAGGCGGCCTTCAAACAGGCTCTGGATCCCATCATCGTGCCGTTCCAGCGCGACGTCACCTTGCTCAATCTTCTGTTCAACTACAAGAAAGCGCCGACCATCGAGAAGCTTGCGGCGAAGACCGGTATCGACAAGTTCGGTTTGACCGCCGCTATTGCCGCCTATAACCGCGCTGCTCGCGGACTGGAGCCGGACCAATTCGGGAAAGACCGGTCGGACATCCAGCCGATTGCAACAGGGCCGTTCTACGCGATGGATATTTCGGTGGCGAGCCGGCTACTGCCCTTGCCCGTGATTACATTCGGCGGCCTGCGCGTAGACGAGGACTCGGGGCACGTCCTCGATGGCGCTGGAAAGGCGATTCCCGGCCTCTTCGCGGCGGGTCGCACGGCCATCGGGGTCGCGTCGAACACTTATGTAAGCGGACTGTCCTATTCCGATTGCGTGTTTTCCGGGCGAAGGGTCGGCCGAAGCGTTGCAAGAGCGAACTCATAGTCGGCGGCTTCGGGAGGGCAGGGTGGACAATCGCTACGACTATATCGTGATAGGCGCAGGCTCGGCCGGCTGTCCGTTGGCGAACAGGCTTTCGGCGGACCCGAACCGGTCAGTATTGCTGATCGAAAGCGGCCCCGAACACGGCGGGATGCTGATGCAGATGCCGCGAGGAGTCGGCAAGATTCTGAATCCGGGGAGCAAGGTCCTTTGGGAGTATCAGGTCGAGGCGGGAGGCAATCAGCCGGCTGAGCGGTGGTACCGTGGCCGCGCGCTCGGCGGTTCGAGTTCGGTCAACGGAATGATCTACATGCGCGGGGCTCCACTCGACTACGATGGTTGGGAAGCGGCGGGTTGCACCGGATGGGGTTGGTCGGATATCGGCCGAAAATTCGTGGCGCTTGAAAATCACGATCTCGGCCCCGCGCAGTGGCGCGGCGTCGGCGGCCCGCTCAGGATCACGACGCATATGAAGGGCGATCGGCTGTTCGAGGCGATCCTCGAAGCGGCGGGACAGATGGGTATCGCGCGCGTCGATGACGTAAACGATGTCGACGCAGTCCGCGATGGGAGCGTCGGATATCAACCATCTACCCGTTTCTCCGGCGAGCGCTTCAGCGCAGCGCTGGCGTTTCTCGATCCGGTGCGCGGACGTAAGAATCTTCATGTTGCGACCGAGACAAACGCGCTGAAGATCGAGTTCACTGGCAATCGTGCCACTGGCGTGCGCCTGCGCGATAAGGACGGCGAACGCTCGGTCGGGGCAGCACGCGAGATAATCATCTCGGCTGGCGCCTTCGAGACGCCAAAGCTTCTACAGCTCTCGGGCATCGGCCCGGCGCACCTCCTGAAATTTCTTGGTATCGAGCCGATCGTCCATTCGCCCGATGTCGGCCGGAACCTGCGCGAGCATCGGCACACAGACTTGCAGCTCAGGGTGAAGAGCCACAGCCACAACACGAAGCTGAGCGGCGGCCGCCTGTTGCTCGCAATGGCGCAATATTTGGCTTCGCGCTCGGGTCCGATGACACACGCCGCCCACGAAATCGGCGGCTTTGTGAAGTCCGAGCCGGGGCTGGACCATGCCGATCTCCAGTTCGGCCTGTTGTCCACCGCAATGGCCGGCATCGGCAAGGACGGCGATGTTCAACTCGCACCCTACCCAGGAATTACGTTTCTGACTTATTTCACCCGCCCCGAAAGCCGGGGCGAGGTGCGTATCCGCTCGGCTGACCCCGATGTGCCGCCTACAATAAACGCCAACCAGTTGTCCGCCGAGATCGATCGCCGCAAGTTCGTCGCCGCCTTCCACTGGAACCGGCGCCTGGCACATCAGCCCGCGCTAAGGGACTGGATCGTGGCGGAGGAGGGTCTTGGAGCGACCCTGAAAACCGACGACGAAATCCTCGCTAACGCCATGTCGCTGGGCGGCGGCGCCTTCCACATGGCGGGCACCGCCCGGATGGGGACCGACCCCGACGCCGTGCTTGATCCGCAATTGCGCGTTCGCGGTGTCGCGGGCCTTCGCGTGGCCGACACCTCGATCATGCCCACGCTGGTTTCAGGAAACACCAATGGCCCGGCGATGGTGATCGGCCTGAGGGCGGCGGACTTCATTTTGGCTGACGCACGCGCGCCGATTTGAAATCGAAGCAGGTTCTGACGGGCCCATCATTCGAGGCCATGTCGTCGCGGCGGCGATCCATCTCCTCCTGACGCAATTCGGTCCCATTGGGCGGATGTATTGTGGTGATTGTAAATGAATGCAGATCAACTCGGGTGCCTGAATGGCTCTCCGCTCGGATCGGAAATAGCAGTCTCAGATGCCCTCGTCATTTTTGGTGGGAGCGGAGACTTAGCAATGCGGATGCTTTTTCCGTCGCTCTATCATTTAGAGATCGAAAATCTTCTGCCCACGCGCTTTGCCATTGTCGCCTGCGGTCGGACGCCGAGAACGCGCGACGCATTCGTGCAGAGTGTCCGGATTGCGATCATCCGCAGTGAGGCCGGACGGTCCATCGATGAGGCCGCCTGGGGCCGCTTTGCGTTGCGGCTCGATTACTGCTCGTCTGATGCCACATCACCCGCCGGAGCGGCTGAACTTGCCGAACGTCTTAAGGGGGCCAATGCTGAAGCTCCTCTTTTTTATATGTCGACCTCTCCCAGTCTTTTCGGGGCGATAGGGGCAGCGCTCAAATCGGTGTGTCTGGCAGGCGAAAATGCCCGGGTCGTATTAGAGAAGCCGATCGGTCTCGATCTGGCGAGTTCACGCGCCATAAATGACGCCATCGGCGCGACGTTCTCGGAGCGAAGCATCTTCCGCATCGACCACTATCTTGGGAAGGAGACCGTCCAGAATCTGTTGGCGCTGCGTTTCGCTAACACGCTATTCGAACCGGTCTGGAATAACCAAGCCATCGACCATGTGCAAATCACCGTGGCCGAGACCGACGGCGTCGGTGATCGCTGGCACTACTATGACGACTACGGCGCAATCCGAGACATGCTGCAGAACCATATTCTGCAGCTGCTCTGCCTCATCGCGATGGAGCCTCCGTCAGATCTGACTCCAGATGCGGTTCGCGACGAGAAGGTGAAAGTCTTGCGGGCGCTCCGCCCCATCGCCGGCGAATCACTGTCGCAGGATGCTATCCGCGGCCAATACGTTGCTGGATCGGTCGCAGGTCACACCTGCGCGGCCTATGTCGATGAGAAAGGCGCTCCAAGCGACACCGAGACTTTCGTGGCACTTCGCGTCGACATCGACAACTGGCGATGGGCGGGCGTTCCGTTTTTCATACGGACAGGCAAGCGATTGTCATCGCGACGGACGCAGATCGCTATCCAGTTCAAGCCAGTGAGACACTCCATTTTCCCTGGAGTTGCACGCGAATCGCTTTCGGCAAATCGCCTGGTCATAGATTTGCAGCCGGATGAAGACATTCGACTCCTGCTTATGAATAAGGAGCCCGGGCTCGAAGGAATGTTTCTCCAGTCCCTGCCGCTGAGCCTGAAGGTCCCGGACGCGGAGGGCAAGGCGCCGAGGCGCCGAATCGCCTACGAACGGCTCTTGCTCGACGCCATTCGCGGCAATTCCACACTCTTCGTGCGTCGCGACGAAGTCGAGGCGGCGTGGCGTTGGGTTGACGGTATAATAGGTAGTTGGAACGTAAGCGGGGCTAGCCCTCTGCCTTATCCGGCGGGCAGCTGGGGTCCTCCTGAGGCTGCGCTCTTGATCAGCCTACTAGGCCGGAATTGGAATGACTAAGGCGGGCGATTATGGTGGGCCGGAACTGCGCCGACCCCCAGATGACCTGGCTAACGGCGAAGCGCCCTCTTCAGGGCCTCGGAGGCGTCCCGCATTGAACGCTGTGTGACGTCCGCTTGGAACGCCCATTGAAACCCGTGATAGGCACCTGGATAGATATGGAGTTCTGTCGGAACGCCGGCGGATAGCAATCGCTTGGCATAGTCGATGTTTTCGTCGAGGAAGAGATCAAGCGCTCCGACGCTGATGAACGCCGGTGGCAGCCCTTGAAGACTCTCGGCCCGCGCGGCAGCTGCGTAGCAGGATACGTCCGCGCCTCCCGGATCTCGGCCAAGGAAGCTTTTCCAAGCAAAGGAATTGCTCGCATGGCCCCAGCCGAACTCGCCTGTATAGGCGTGAGGCGGGTCGCGCAAGGCAGTGCGGTCATCGATCATCGGATATATCAGTCGTTGAAAAATGATCGGAAGCTCGCCGCGATCGCGGGCCAGCAACGAAAGTGCAGCGGCAAGCCCGCCTCCGGCGCTTTCGCCGCCAACGGCAATACGATCGGGATCGACGCCGAGATAGCCGGCGCTGTCATGAAACCATTTGAGCGCTGCATAGCAGTCCTCAACCGGTCCGGGATGTGGTGTTTCTGGAGCCAGCCGATAGTCGACCGACACGACCGTGCAATCGATCTCTGCAGCGATGGCCCGGTTCAGCGGATCGGAGCTCTCCGGACAGCCGGTGATATACCCGCCGCCGTGAATATGCAGATACCCCGCTTTATGCTTCGTGGGTGTTCGCGGCTGGTAGAGCAAAACGCGGACGGCCGGCGCGCCAATAGGCCCCAGGATATGTAACTCCTCGACCGACACTTCGAGGCTCGACGCGGGGAGCTTAGCACGGAAGACCCCTTCGGAATTCTTTCTGAGGATGGGCAGGGTTTCGGCCGTGTAGGTTGTCGGTGGAATGGAGTCGAGGCCAGACAATAATTCCGGGTCGATCAGATGGCGCGTCGTCATGGGTCAGGCTGTCCCTTATCTATATTCCGGGAAATTGATTGCGCCCGCGCTTGGCGTCCGTTCAGTAACAGCCGCATGGATCGTGAAGATGGATGGCGGCGGCCTCGCGGGCGATCGAGGGAGGCTCTAGCGACCGCAGGGACTGCGGGCGATGGCGCGCTCGTCGTCCTTAGCGTCAGTTAAGTCCGCGTTCAGCTATGATGCGCGCGCAGTGCCCTGTCGACGGCAGCTTCCGCTAAGGAACGCATGATCGCGTATCCGGCAGTATTGGGATGAACACCGTCATTGCTGAACTTGGCGGGCAACTCGCCGTCGGGTCCGGCGAGCGCTGTGTGATAGTCGACGAACTCGGCGTTCACCTCGGCGGAGAACGTCTTTAACCACGCATTCAACTCAGCAATCCGAGGTCCAGGCTTGAGCTTGGGCTGCCACGAGAATTTGTTGGTCGGTGGAATACTGCCGATCACCACCGCGATGTGATTGGCGCGTGCTAGCCAAACCATGGCGCGCATCGTGTTCTTGAAGTCCTCCGGACTGTTGGGACCGGTGTTGCCGGCCACATCGTTCGTCCCGCCCAGGATATGGACGGCTCGAGGTTTGAGATCGACGACGTCCTGCATAAAGCGCGTCAGCATCTGCTCGGTGGTCTGTCCGCTAATGCCTCGCGCCACGAGGTCTCGCCCAAAGAATGTGGGATCGGCCAAAGTCCAATACTCGGTGATGGAATCTCCCATGAATACGACCCTAGGGCTGCGACCCTGGAGTGCCGCATTGTCCGCCTTGTACCGACAGACGCCCGGCCAATCGCGCGCCTTTTCAGCGTCTCGATCCTTCTTCAGCTCCATCAATCCCGCAATCGTGTCGCGACTGGCGCCCTTGAGAAAGTTGGCAAAAGGATGATCGGGCGTGACGAGATCAACCACCATGTCATGTTCGGCGGTTGAAGCCACATGCGGCAAGCACGCCGCGTCCACCATCCCGACTGGTGGCTCGACATTGGTTTGCGATGACGAAGGTTGGACGGTCGTTTCCTCGGCGCTGGCAAATCTGCCAAGCGAGAGACCGACGCATAGAACGAGTGTCGAGATCCAAAAGCTCTGGGAATTTCTAATCATATCGCATGCCCTTTAAGGGGTGGTCTCATCCGTTGCATCGCCCGCGAAATCATCGAAAGCCCGGTCGGTCACACGGATAATGCGGTCCCGAATAAACGGAGCGCCTTCGCGGGCTCCGTCCTCGGGATGCTTCAAGCAGCATTCCCACTCAAGCACCGCCCAGCCGGGATAATCGTATTGCGCAAGCTTGGAGAATATCGTGCGGAAGTCGATTTGCCCGTCGCCTAGCGATCGAAATCGTCCTGGCCGGTCGATCCATGATTGATATCCGCCATAGACGCCGGAGCGACCATTCGGCCGGAACTCCGCGTCCTTCACATGGAACGCTCGAATCCGGTCATGGTAGAAATCAATGAACTGAAGATAGTCCATCTGCTGGAGCAGCAGATGGCTGGGATCGTAGAGGATGTTCGCGCGGGGGTGCCCATCGACGGCGGCTAGGAACCGCTCGAAGGTTGCGCCGTCGTGGAGGTCTTCGCCTGGATGAATTTCGAAGCAGAGGT
Source organism: Alphaproteobacteria bacterium (assembly GCA_965276835.1). Lineage (GTDB taxonomy): Bacteria > Pseudomonadota > Alphaproteobacteria > BOG-932 > Roseiterribacteraceae > BOG-932. The sequence continues at coordinate 1,538,346 of OZ255631.1, read as the reverse complement.
CAACGCCTGCTGCCTCGAACGCGTCGAGGACCGGACGCCACAGGGCGGCAAGTCGGGCGAACCCGTCCGCGACCTGGCCGGCTGCGCGCTGCGGCCAGGGGTAAAAATGACTCCAGAGCAGCGCACCGGAGAAGGTGGCATGGGCGGATAGCCCGAGATTAGCGCTGGCTTTCGCCGCCAGCTTCAGTTGGTCGGTTGCCCAGGCTTGCCGCGCTTCGGGTCTGCCATGAAGTTCCGGCGGCGCGAAACGGTCGAACAACGCATTGGATGCCGGGTCGACCGCGACGAGTTGGCCTTGCAGGTGCGTTGAGAGCTCGGTGATGACCAGCGAGCGCTTGGCCAGTATGCCTTGGACCTCCTGACAGTAGTCCTTGCTCTGTGCCGCACGGGCGAGGTCGAACAAGGGCGTGTTCGTCGGCATTTGGATGCCGTCGTAACCGAGGTCCGCCGCCCAGTCGGCAATCGTCTCAAGACGATTGAATGGCGGAGTATCGCCGGCGAATTGGGCAAGGAAGATTCCAGGCCCTTTAATCGTTTTCACGCTTGCTGCTCCTCAATTATCCAGTTTGACCCAGGCACGGGTCACGCTGGACAAGACCGCACGGTCGACGAACGCCATGCTGCGGACGCCTTCCGAGATGCCGGGAACCAACGTCTTCTCGCCGTTTCGGATATGCTCAGCAAAGTCGCGATAAAGATTGCCGAAGGCCTCGATAAAACCCTCGGGATGTCCGGTGGGCAGGCGCGAATCCTGGATACCCCGCCGCAGATAGGGAGAGCCGGCATGAAGCGTTTCTACGGGCTTTTCGGCCCAGTTCACGGTCAGCATTTGCGACGCTTCGTGCGACCAGTCCAACCCGCCTTTTTCACCATAGACTTTGAGCCTGAGACCATTGCGGTCGCCTGCCGCGATCTGCGATGCGATGAGTACACCCGCGGCACCGTTGTCGAACCGAAGCAGCATATTGCAGTCGTCGTCGAGCACACGGCCCGCTACCAGGCTCGAGAGATCGGCACAAAGCTTCACGACCCGGTGGCCGGTTACGAACTCCGCGATATTGAAGGCGTGAACTCCGATATCTCCGATCGCGCCACCCGCGCCGGCCCGCCGCGGATCCACCCGCCATGCGGCCTGACGGTTGCCGGTCTGCTCGACGGCGTTGGAGAGCCAGCCCTGAGAATATTCGACCGTTACTTTGCGGATCGCGCCGAGATCGCCGGCGAGACAGATCTCGCGTGCTTCGCGGAGCATGGGATAGCCGGTATAGGTGTAGGTCAGGCCGTACCGCACCGAGGTTTGGTCTAATGCCGTTTTGAGCGCGAGCGCCTCGGCAAGCGTGGCGGTCGCCGGTTTGTCGCTGATGACGTGGAAGCCAAGCGCGATCGCGGCCTCGGCCACAGGAAGATGCATATGGTTTGGGGTCACGATCGCGATGACCTCCGCCCCATCGGGCCGGGTTTTTTCCATGTCCAGCATAATGCGGTAGTCGTCATAGCCGCGATCGATCGGCCGTCCGTATCGTTCGGCCGCCGCCCGGGATTTCACCGGATCACGGCTGAAGGCACCCGCCACCAGCGTGAATGCGCCATCGAGCTCGGCCGCCATTTTGTGGATAGGACCGATAAAGGAACCTGGACCGCCGCCGACCATCGCTAAGCGAAGAGGAGCAGCAGTCATTCGCCGACCTGAACCAGAACGACCGGGCGATATCCGCCTCGGCGGCGGAAAATGGCGATCAAGACCAAATAGGCGACGAACGTGCTTAGCGGCAGTTTCGCGACATCCTTGAGAGCTGTCTTCTTGGCGTCGCCCTGGATTTGGCTCAGCAGCGCCCGATCGGCTGGGTCGGCTCCCGCGATCTTGGAAGTGTCTAGCGAGCGATAGGGACCAAAGACGCTGACCTTGCTGCCGGTAAGATAGGTTTCTGCCAGGTGCGTGCCTTGTCGAGCGTCGCGGTCGGCTAGCGCATCGGCGGTTGCACGGTCCTGCGCCGCGCCAAGCAGCACTGAGCCGATGATACCTGCCGCCAGCATGCCGGCGCCCACCATCACGTTCATGGTGACGGCTCCGCCCTTTGGGAGCTGCTCGGAGCAGACACCCAAACTGGTACCCCAGAAGAAGCTCTTGCCGATGCCGTAGAGCGTCGCCGCTGCGATCAGCCAGACCCCGGTTGTCGCGGAAAGAGCATAGAGGCCGACGAAAGCCAGCGCTGAAGCGGCCGCCAGCACAGGCAGCGGCTTCAGCCAATGGATAAGCGAGCCTGCGAAGACGCGAATGATGAAGACGATGGCCGAGGTATAGACCAGCACCCAGCCGGCCTGCAGCCCGACACGCCGCATCTCCGGTTCCATCAGCGAGGAAATCCAGCTGTCTGTGCTGAGTTCCGTCGTCGCCAGCGGAATCATAATCAGCACCAGCACGATAAAGAGTGGCCGCCCGACCGCTCCCTTTGCGAAAACCGCATAGGCCGCCGTCAGGACGGCTACGATGCCAACCAACGCCGAGCTTGAGAGGTCGGTGAGCCGCCCGATCTCGAGCATCATCAAGAGGATGATGATCCCGGCGCTGACGAAACCGGCCTCAGACAGCATGGCGCGATACGGCACGCCGAAGGCAACGCGCTCGCTAACGGGGAAGGTGCGCCCCATCAGCATAAGCGCATAGATCGCAACAGGGATTGCGAGAAGTGCGCATTTGATCCGCCAGTCGGTTGTCGCGCCTGCCGCCAACGCCAGCAGCCCGCCCATGATCAGCCCGACCGGCCAGGCAGCATGGAGCCGGTTGAGCCATTTCGGCTTATCGCCGCTATACAGCGTGGCGACCATCGGGTTGGCTGCAGCCTCGACGGCACCATTGCCCAACGCCATGATAAAAGTGCCGATATAGAGGCCCCAATAGCCGCTCGCTGTCAGCAGAACGGTGAGCCCGACGACGTGGCAGGCGGCGGCGAACCATAGCGCGGTGCGGAAGCCTATCCGATCGATCAGCAGACCGAGGAACACGATCGAGATCGCGAAGGGCCAGAGGCCAACGCCCAGCAGCTCTCCCTTCTGAGTTTCCGAAAGGGCGAACTCGCGGCCCCAATCGTCGACGACCACACCGCGCAGGATAAAGCAGAACGAGGTTGCGACAATCGCCGCGAAGCAGGTTGCGAACAACCACCCGTTTCTGCGGGCATCAATACCAGTCACGTCGTCAGCTTGTGAAGATAGTCGTAGCTGATCTGTGCCGATTCGAGCGGGGGACGGTCGAACGGCGGCTCCTGCTCGATATAGTAGCCGCCGACTTTGGTCTTTTTGGCGGTTTCGAAGATTCGCTTCCAATCGATGGTGCCGCTACCGACTTCGGTGGTCTTCTCGCCGCCCGGAGCCTGGCCTTTCGCAAGGTCCTTGATATGCAGCAGGCGATACCGATCGCCGTGCCTGGTCAGATAGTCGACCGGGTCGAGGCCTGCGTTCACCATCCAACCGCAATCGAGCTCGAACGACAGGGATTGCGGGTCGGTTTTCTCGATCAGCAGATCATAGGGCACGACGCCGTCGAGCTTTTTGAATTCGAAATTGTGATTGTGGTACGCGAAAGTGAGTCCGGCCGCCTTGGCGTTCGCTCCGATTTCATTGAAGAAATCGACCATCCACTTCCAGTCATCCAGGTTCAGATTGTGGAGCATGTTGATAAACGGTGCTGCGGGGCCGTATTTTTTGATCAGCGGGTCTGAAGGGTCGAGCGGTTTGAACCGCGACGGATCCCTGGCCCAGGGCGCGGCACAGACGACATATTCGACGCCGGCATCGTGCGCGTCCTGAAAAACTTTGTCGGCGCCACTTTGCAGTTCGGGAACGCTGACATGCGTGCTGCGCAAGCTCAGGCCCACACTTTTGCCGAAATCGGCAATCTGTTTGACGCTTTGCCCCCCACCGGACCGGCCGGCACTCTCGATTTCCCGAAATCCGATTTCGGCGATCTTGCGCAATGTGCCTTCGAAATCCTTTTTCATATCCTCCCGGACCATGAAAAGCTGGATACCGATAGGTAGACTGTTAGGGTTAGCCATAGCGCCGTTCCTCCATAAGCCAAGTCCCGCCATTGCCAGCGCGCCGCTGGTGAAAGCTCGCCTGGAGACCCCCGCCATTGGGACTGCCCCTTCGGCCAAGTGACTACGAATCCGATAAGTCATGCGGCATCTCCGTAAGGTGATTGTTGTCGCTCGCCATTTGGGGGGTCAGAGGTTCAGCTTCGCGAGAGCGCGGTCGATGAATGCGTTCTCTTCCGCGGTCGGCGCGGGAAAACTCTCAAGAGCGACGTTGCCCATGTAGCCGATCTCGGCGAAGTTGCGTTCGAGGCAGTAATAGGCTCCGACGGTCACGCTGCGGAAACGGCGGAAGAAGCCGTAAAGCTTCATTGCCTGCGGATCTTTCGAGGCCGGCAACTGGGCCGTCTGGCCGAGCAACTGAAGCTGCTGACTTTGGCTGAGCGAGCAGAAATCGGGTTTGCCGAGCTGGTTCGCCTGATGATCCAGCCATTCAAGTCCGTCGAGGATTAAGGCCCGATCTCGCTGCTGCTCCGGGTATGGGGCGCTTACCCATTCGTCCACGAAATCGGCGATCCCGACTTCGCTCGGGGCGGGGAAGGAAGTGGTCTTTGGTAGGAAAAGATCTGCGAGGGCGCCGGCCTGCTTGAGTTGACCTTGGGTCATGGTGCGCGGCCAAGGCGCATGCGGATCGAACAGGTTGGGGTCTTTACCGTAGCCTGAAGCGGCGACAGACATAGCGTCGGGAGCTGATGCACCATGCGCCCAGTTTGCAAGCGACATGGGTATGCCGAATGCCGAGATCGACATGGCGGATGACAGCCAGCCAAGCGTGGTGCGCCGCGTAACGGAGTAGTTTTGGGACGCGCTCATAGACCTCCCTTTCTGAACTGATCGGCGAGGTGGGCGCTGCTTCGCCAAGCGAGCGCGAGGATCGTTAGGGTAGGGCTTTTGTGGGGGTTCGAAGCGAAGACGCCGCCGTCCATGACGAAGAGGTTGCGTACCGCCCAGCTTTGGCCATGCTGATTCACAACGGAATTCTTGGCGTCGCTTCCCATGCGCGTCGTCCCGACTTCGTGAATGATTTCGCCGCCGGTGCTGATGCCTTTCTCGCCGTCGGTTTCGCCGCCATAGAGGATCTTCCCGCCGGCGCGCTTAAAGAACTCTCGGAAGGTTGCTCCCGCGTGGGCGGCCTGCCGAAGCTCGTGTTCTCCCCATTTCCAATGGAAGCGGAGGACGGGGATGCCGAAGCGATCCTTTACGGAGGGATCGAGTTCGCAAAAGGTGCCGTCGTTGGGGATCATCTCCCCGCGTCCGGACAGGACGACCAGCGACCCGTATTTGCGCCGCATTTCCTCACGGAGACCGAGCCCAAACGGGGTCTCGCAGAAATCCGTCATGTTGCTCATGAACATGTCCGGCATCGTCCGATTGGCGAACAACTCAACGTGGTAGCCACGGGGAAAGTCGAGTTGTTTGTTAGCCTGCTGACTATGCCCCCACCAGGGCACGTAAATATGAGAGAGGGACATCCCATCATCGTTGCGAGGAGGCTGCCCCTCGAGTACTGGAACGGTCCCCAGCGCAACTGTTCCCACCGTGTCAGTCAGATTACGCCCAACCTGGCCCGAATCGTTCGAAAGTCCGTTTGGGAAGCGTGTGTTCTTCGAATTAAGCAGAATGCGGGCGCTCTCGCAGGCGCTTGCCGCCAGAACGACTGCTTTTGCGCGCACGACACGCCGTTCCCCCGTTTCCCGGTCGAAATAGGCGACGCCAGAGGCGCGTCCGTCCGCACCAAGCTCGACCTGATGGACGAAGGAATCGGGACGGATCTCAAGCTTTCCGGTTGCCACAGCCGGCTCAAGCAGGATTGTCGGGCTCTGGAAATTTGCCTTGACCGCGCAGCCGCGCATGCAGGGGGTCGCATAGAGACACGCGGGTCGATCGCCCAGAGGTTGCGAGAGGATGGCGGCGCGCAGAGACGCAACTGGAATGTCCATGCTGCCGAAGACACGTTCGATGAGCCGCTCGCTTGCGCGCCGCGTCGGCGGCGGCTGCGCTCCGGTAGAGCACGGCTCGTTCTCAAGCTGCTCTTGGCCGCCGCAGACGCCGATGAGTTCCTCGGTCTTGGCGTACCAGGGCTCAAGATCGTTGTAGGTGATGGGCCAGTCGACACCGAGACCGTCGCGCGACCGTCCCTTGAAGTCATACGGCCCGAGGCGCAGAGACATCCGTGCCCAATGGTTGGTTCGTCCGCCAACCATGCGCGTCCGGTACCATTTGAATTTTGATCCCTCGGCAACCGTGTAAGGTTCGCCTGGGACGTCCCATCCGCCTCCCACTGTTGCATCGAAGAAGCCGAACGGCTTGTCCGGCGTTTTCGCATTGCGCAACGGCGCATTTTCAGCTGTTTGGAACATCGGTGTCTCTTTGACCGGATCGTAAGCTCGGCCCGCTTCGAGCAGCAGAACCCGAAGGCCGGCCTTGGTCAGGACGTAAGCACCGATGCCGCCGCCAGCGCCCGAGCCCACAATGATCACGTCCCATTGGTGGTCAGCCATTCAGGACTCGCCGGCGATTGTGCAGCGGGACGCAGTGGTGCGTTTGGCTTTTCCGCTCTCGTTTGAGCGGCGCTTGTCCGTCCGGTCCATGGTTACAAAGCCTTCCCCGGCAATGGCGTTAAATTCTTAGCAATCGATTGCATGATTGTTCGGACGAAACGCAGCGATGGCTTGGGGCCGCACCGACGCAATCAGGAACGCAATGCCGAACGTAACAGCTAGGAAAAAGAGGCGAATCCCAAAATCAGACAGACTTAAGTAGCGATTGGGGACACCGGTAACGTGCCTTGGAACGGACTATTGAAGGAATATTGATCGACTTTCGACGATGTCTGTTCAAGTCACGGCTCGGAAATCATCTTGGGTCGATTGGGCGTAGTCGTGAATCCGAAAAGAGAGGTCGCACGCTCGGTCTGTCCCATTTAGACAGGTCTTCTGAGACGAAATCATCCTGCGTTAGGTCGCTCCGACGCCTAAATATATTTCAGGCTAGGCGAAGGGGGCGGTCGATGCGTGATCAGGATTTTTTCTGGGAAGGCGTGAAGCAGGACAAATTGCTCTTCCAGAAGTGCCAGGATTGCGGCGCGATCCGACAGCCGCCTGGTCCGATGTGCCCGCACTGTCAGTCGTTGCGCTGGATCGCCCATGAATCGCGTGGGCGCGGAACGGTGTCGGCTTGGATTGTCTCGAAACATCCGACGAAGCCAGACGAGAACCCGCGGGTCGTCGCTCTGATCGATCTTGAGGATGGCGTCCGGGTGATTTCGAATTTGCTCGATACCGAAAGCAGCGCGGTCGCGCTGAGAATGCCGGTTGAATTGTTTTTTGCCGAGGTTTCTGGAAGCAAACTGCCGCAATTTCGGCCGTCAATGGAGCGATAAATGGATACGATCCTCAACCGCACCGCCATCGTCGGCATTGGACAAACCGAATTCTCAAAATTCTCGGGGCGCAGCGAGCTGCAATTGGCCCTGGAAGCCAGCAAGGCAGCGCTCGACGATGCCGGCTTGACGCCTTCCGATATCGACGGCGCCGTTACCTTTACGCTGGATAGCAACGATGAGTCGGCATTGATCCGCAATCTCGGCGTACGGCAATTGCGCTGGACGGCGCGAACCCCTGGCGGGGGCGGAGGGGCGAGTGCAACCGTTCAGCTTGCCGCCGCGGCTGTCGCTTCGGGCGCCGCTAACGCCGTACTCATCTATCGTGCTTTCAACGAGCGCTCCGGAACGCGCTTCGGACAGCCGTCCGGAGGATATGGCGGTGGTCCGATGATGCCGGACATACACTACTCGTTCGGTCTGGATACGCCGGCTAAGATCTATTCCCTCTGGTATCAGCCTTACATGGCGAGATACGGCGTGTCGAACGAGGACTTGGCCTCCTATGTAGTGACCGCGCGCCACAACGCGGCGACTAATCCTCGTGCCTGGTTCTATGAGAAGCCAATTACGGTCGCGGATCATCAGAACTCGCGTTGGATCGTCGAGCCGGTATTGCGCTTGCTGGATTGCTGTCAGGAAAGCGATGGCGGGGTCGCCCTAATCGTAACCTCGCTCGAACGGGCGAAGGACCTGCGCCAGGCTCCAGTTCGCGTATTGGCAGCTGCCCAATCCAGTCTCAATGACACTGATATTTTGTTCAACTATTACCGCTCTGACCTCACGGTGTTCGGTGAACTACCTGAGCTCAGCGCGGAGTTGTGGCGCCAGAGCGGGCTGGGGCCGCAAGACATCGATGTGGCACTTCTATACGAGAACTTCTCGCCGATCGTGTTCATGGCGCTCGAGGGTCATGGGTTCTGCGGGCCGGGGGAGGCGAAGGGATTTATCCAGGACGGGCACATCGCCCTGACGGGCTCCCTGCCGGTCAATACACATGGCGGCCTTCTCGGCGAAGGCTACATTCATGGGGTGAATAATCTGCTGGAAGGTGTCCGGCAGATTCGGGGAGACGCCGCCAACCAGGTCGCGGGTACGGAGCACGTCCTGGTCTCGGCGAGCCGGTCTGCTGTGATCCTCGGTAAAGCGTGATCTGACGCGTGGAGGCTGTCTGCCTAACGCCCAGTGCGGCCCATTGGCTGTCGGACTCGTGCGACCCGACCGCTGGTCCCCATAGTGCTTATCAGAACGCACACAGGATATAGAGCAATTATCGGAAATGATTTTGTCTATTGGTCGAGGTCTTGCCTGACGTCTCGATCGCAAGAACTTACATGCGAAAAGCCCCGGGAAAGCAGAGCCTCCTCCATATTTACTGCTCTTACTGTCGCTTGGCACGAAGGCCAGTTATGTCCGTAATTGCTACCCGTTTTTGTCCCCGCTCGCGATTCGGTTGCACCCCACGCCTGATAGTGTGCGGCGTGACAAGCGCGGCGCAGCTCGGTTTTGGAGACTGCGACGGCGCAATAAACGGGTAAAGTGGGACACCATGCCAGTTGTTCGGAAGACGGCGTCTATAGCGTCGGCAAGCCTGCGCTGGCTCTCCCCCAGGCCCACGGTTTTCGCTCAAGATTCCGCGCCCGACGTTGCGAACGATTTTTACGCTTTGAAGAGTTCGTTGTGACCGCACGCTGGCGCGAGAAAAAGCGGCAGTCAGTTCCGATCTCGATCGCGGCGTTCAGCGAGAATTCGAAGTCGTCGCCAAAAGGTAAACGAGACCTGTCAGTGCGTACCTCCGATGGCGTGCGCGAGCCGCAGTACAGTCGTCTCCAGATCGTCTTCTATGGGGTGCCCGCTTCGTGAATGAGAAATCAATGACGGAATTCCGTCCCGCCGATTGGCTGATTGTCGCCGTTGTGACGCTCAGCGCCATGTTCATCGGCATGATCTTCAGCACAGTCGCGCCGGTTCTCCCTGCGGTCGTCAAATATTATGGCGGGGGGGACCATGGCGCATTCGTCGCCCAGTGGTTTCTGACGGCACCAGCTATTGGAGTGGTGGTGGGCGGACCGGTTTCCGGTTGGTTCATCGAGCGGTTGGGCGCCCGGGCGGTGCTCACGACATGTCTGGTCGTTTTTGCCCTCGCCGGGACCAGTGTCCTCGCCATCGATAGCGTCGCTCTGCTGTTCGCTTGCCGTTTCTTGGTCGGCTTGACCGCCGTTGGCCAGCTGACCGCGATCCTGAGCCTGATTGCGGAGCGTTACCCTAGCGAGATGCGTGGTCGGATCGTGGGCTTACAAAGCGCGTTCGCTATTGCAGGTAGTATCATCATTGTAATGTCGACGGGACGCTTGGCCGAGGTCGGCGACTGGCGCACACCATCGATTCTCTATACCGCCGCTATTCCTGTTTTGATTGCCAGTCTCATGCTCCTCAGGTCACCGAGGGAGGGAGCGGCTATTGCCCACACGGGAAACCTGAAGGCATTGGCGAAGCTAATTCCGACCTATCTTATGGTCGCGGCCACGATGATGGTCACCTTCATTCCAACGAACCAGGTGCCCTTGCTGCTTGCTGAAGACGGCGTCGGGAATGCATCGAAAATAGCGATTGTGATGGGAGCAGGGTCGCTTGCTATGGCACTTGGCGGGTTTTCCTACAGCCGTGTGCGCCGCCGGTTCAGTGTCAAAGGGACGCTTTCGATCGCTCTCACGCTGTTGGCCATAGGCCTCGCGGGGCTATCGATTCTGCACGGAATGGTTCCGACGATCGTGGCGATCGCGTTTCTGAGTGTCGGCGGCGGCCTTCTGACGCCGCTCTTCAGTCATCACATTCTCGATAATGCCCCGCCCGCGGTCAGGGGCAGGGCAGTTGGTTTCATGTTCGCCGCACAGTTCACTGGTCCAATCCTCAACTCGGTCATAATCGCGCCCGCCGTGGTAATGGCTGGCAGGCGCTTTGTAATTGCCTCGATAGCAGTGGCGTTGGCCTTGTGGGGTCTAAGTCTTATGCGAGGCCTTTTCGGCAGAAATATTTCGCCTCAAAGGGTTTGATTCCTGAAGCCGACACCAGGCTAGCCGGGGCAGGCAGGTCTGATATAGGCGGCCTTGGGCGGGACAGGCATTGAAGAGTCCCCCCGGTCGGCTCCAAAAGAGCCTGACCGGGGGAAGTTGGGGAGGAACCGCCGAAGGGCGGTGTGTCCGGCGATGTACGCGGACCTCGGCTGGGGGCATGCACCCCTCAAATTCTATCTCGCCTGCGGGCCCATCCGCGGTCCAAATCTCTGAACCGATCGCGGAAACGGAGGCCTAACGCCGACCAGATTTGGATCGAGCGCTGCTGAAGAGAACCTAGCAAACGCTGGGAAAATTCGAATCCGATATCGAGACAGAAAGAAGTATCGATAGGGGACGCTGACCATGCGTTGCGGAACCCTCACGCCTCGATCTCGACTGGCTTTTTACAGCCGCTTCAACCGTGCACGGCCCCGCCTAGCGCGGTTGCTTGCCGGTCAGAGGCTTCCGATGTATGTCTGTTTTTACCAATCGATTGATAGAAAATTAGGGTGAGTCGTGGAGGAAGCCGGAGGCAGTGATGTCTTGGAACGCGAGCGTTCGGAGCCCAAGAAGGAAACGCGCGCCGAGATCCGCCGCCGCAAGCTGCTGACGATTGCGTCCGATCTCTTCGCGACCAAAGGATATGACGCCACGTCGATCCGCGACGTTGCAGCGGCAGCGGGTATGAACTCGGCCTCGCTCTATTATCATTTCCCTTCCAAAGAGGAGATGTTCATCGCCGTCGAGAATGCCAGCGTCGATAAGATTCACGACCGAGTGGCCGCAGCGCTCGCCGTTCCTCGCCAGGACCCGTGGGAGCGGCTTGAGGCAGCGGCGATCGCCCATTGCGAGGCACTGGTGGACCGGTCGGGGTTTCGCGTCCTCATGACATTGCTATTCCCACCCTGCCTCTCGGACGAGGTCCGCAAACGTCTCGCCGCGCGACGAGACCAGTTCGAACTCATGATGGCCGAGGTTATCGAGGCGCTGCCGCTCGCAGAGGACGTCGATCGGTTGGTGTTCCGAAAACACTATCTCGGCGGGATGAACGCGGTTGGGGTATGGTATTCACCGGGGGGCAGACTGCGACCTGCGGATATTGCATTGAATATCGTCCGTTCTCTGAGAAGGTAGCTGGGCTGGGCACACGAAGGGAGTGAGATTCAGCCGTCGAGAGGGAAGGAGTTGAGTGTGGGGACGGAGAAAATGCTGAACCGCTACGCGCGGGCGATGCTTGCATCTGCGCTCGGTAGGGGATTCGATCTTTCGGAGCTTTCCAGCTACGCGGACATCGACGCCACGGCTCTGAATCCGAACGAGCCGAACATGACACCCGAACTATTCGGCCACCTCAATGTGGCGGTGAAGACCGCGCTTAATGATGATTTTTGTGGATTCACCGAACACCCCTGCAAAGCCGGCAGTTTCGTTCTGATCATTCGCTCGATGCTTCGCAGCCAGTCGCTGGGCGACGCCTTCAGACATGCATTTTCGATCTACAGCTACATCACCGAAGACATGCGGTTCGAGCTGACCGAGTCCGGCGATGAAGCGACGATTTCGGTGATCCTCTCGAAGCCGGAGCTGGATTCGTTTCACTATCTCCACGAGTGGTGGCTTCGACTCTGGCCGCGAACGGCGAGCTGGATGATTGGCGAAGAGATACCGGTTCTTGGCGTCGATTTTCCGTACGAACCGTGGGATTCGATCGAAGAGTATTCCGAGGCTTTTCTGGGACCCTGTAGATTCGACCAGGACGTTACACGACTGCGCTTTCCTTCGCGGTTTCTCGGGCGCCGTATTGTCCGGAGCGTCAGGGACTTCGACAAAAAAGATCTCGAGGGGCCTTTTGACCTTTCGCCGACGCCCGGACTGCGGCCCTCCTGGCGCATGCTCATCAAGATGAAGCTCAGCGAATTTCTGGCACGCTCCGAGCGGATGCTGTCGATCGAGGAGCTTGCCGACGAGTTTCATATGAGCAGCAAGACGCTGAGGCGCCGGCTCGACGCAGAGGGTGTCAGTTTCCGGCAGCTAAAAGAGGAAATCCGGAGGGAAACGGTCCTCAAATGGTTGGCCGAACCGGATATTCCGATCGGCGAGATTTCGCTAAGGGCCGGTTTTGCAGAGCGCAACGGACTTGTCCGGGCCGTTCGTTCATGGGTCGGGTTCAGTCCGAAAGAATACCGCGATCTCATGATCGGGAACTGGCCGGCCCAACCAACGGGAGCAGTCGAACACCCCGAGCCATCAACCTACTGACATCCGCCGGAACGCAACGTTGGCTTTCCCGAATTCAGCTCCCCCAAGATATGACGTGATATAGTCATAAGCTGAGAATATCGTAGAGTAACCTTCGATACTCTCGGAGAGTTTAGCTGGAAAGACAGTTACTCTACGCGCGAACAAATAGTTCAGGCGGTCGAGCGTTATAAATTACTCTAATTTTATCGATCTACGTCCGATTTTTGCGCTTCATTTTGGGATAAACCGATATTCCAACCTTTGTCGCAATTGGCCCACGATTACCCGATGGCGTGCGATTCGTGGCGGCGAGGGTGTATGAGCGAACTCGAGAATATCGATGCGGTCCGGCAAACCGGTAAGGGTGAGCAATGACTCCCCCTTTTTCACGCGAAGGGACGGTCGCTGTCGTAACTGCTCCATCACCACGCTTTTGACGCGATGAGTGCGCGCCGGTGTGCCGCAGTCAGTTGAGGTTTCACACATCTACCCAGTCGAGATCCTGACATGCCGAGTTTCGAACTCGCGCTGAGCTTCGTGGAGCGGGCCAAAGCGCTGCGCTCCCGCGAGGAGCTCGCGTTATTGCTTGAGGAGGTGACCCTTGCGATGGGATTCGCCTATTTCGCTCTCGTCCACCACGTCGATCTTAAGCGGGCGTCGCCGGCGATAATGCGGATTGAAAATTATCCGGTCGCCTGGGCCAGCTATTTCGTCGAACAGCGTCTTTTCGCCGACGACCCGATTCACCGGGCCTGCCTTGTTTCGAGCGTCGGATTTCGCTGGACGGAAGTGCCGCAAAAAATCCCGATGACGCGCCGACAATGGTCGATCCTCGAAACGGCGGCGAGCCATGGTCTGCGCAACGGCTACACCGTGCCCGTGAACATCCCGGGTGAGTGCAGCGGCTCCTGCTCATTTGCGATGGATGGCGACGCTCAGATTCCACACGAAAGCCCGTTGCTCGCTGAACTTGTAGGCGGTTTCGCCTTCGAGGCCGCCCGTAAGCTTCGGCCGTTTCCGGGAGGGCCCGCCTTTCCACTGCCGCGCCTGACGCCGCGTCAGCATGAGTGCCTTCTCCTCGCAATTCAGGGAAAATCCGATTGGGAGATCAGCCGAATCCTCGAGCTCAGTCATGACACGGTCATGCAGCATCTCGAAATGGCCAGGCACAAGTTCGGCGTGCAAAGGCGGCTCCCCTTGGCGATCCGGGCGATCTATGACGGCCAGATCAGCTTCATCGAAGCGCTGGAAGGTCAATTCCCCAAGTTATGGGAATAGGCAGTAAAGCATTGGTTTGATTGTCTGCCTCCGAGTTTCAAACGGAGGGATACCAATGATTCAGATCGTCACCGCAGCCAACCGCGAGCAGTTCCGCGCACAGCTTCAGGCAATGTTCGAGGAGCGCAAACTTGTATTCGTCGATCTGCTCAAATGGGACCTGCCGCTAACCGAGGGCCGGTACGAGATCGATCAGTTTGACGACGATGATGCCATCTATCTGCTCGCGAGCCACACGGACGGCAGCCACCTCGGCTCAATGCGCCTGCTCCGCACCGATCGCGAACATATCCTGGGCACGCTCTTCCCGTATCTCGCCGACCAGCCGGTGCCGGTCGGGGCCGATACGCTGGAGGTGACCCGACTCTGTCTTTCACCGCGGCTGCGCGCAGCTGAAAGACGCCACGTCCGTAACCGGCTGATTTCGGCCATGACCGACTACGCCCTGACCAACAGGATCAACACGCTTACCGGCGTGGCCCGGCTGAGTTGGCTGTCACAGATCCTCCGGATGGGATGGCGCTGTGAAACGCTGGGATCCCCGAAGTCCATTGACGGCACGCTTATCGGGGCCTTCCGCATCGATCTCGACAGCGACACGCCTTCCGGACTGGCCAACATGGGGGTCTATGTCGGCGAAACGAGTTCCGCCTTCGAAGCGAGGCTCCAGGACTACCGGCGGTCTTCAGCCGAAGCCGGCTCGGTGCCGCGCTCTGACGGCATGAATATCGCCATCGACGGGTGGTCGGATTGCCTCAAAAAGGCCGGCTATTGTGTCATTCCCGACTTGGCGTCGATGGACTCTATTGCTCGGATCAATGACGATCTCGACGCGCGCTTTGCTTCCACCCCGTTTTGCGAGGGTGGCTTCTACGGTCCGCGAACAAAGCGATTCGGGAGCCTGCTAAAGCGTTCGGCGGCGGTCCCGGAGCTCGTCCAGAACCCGCTGATCCTAGGGATTACACAGAAACTGCTCGGGCCATGGTGCGACCGGTTCAACCTCAACCTGAGTCAGGCTATCGAGATTCATCCGGGCGCGCCGGCCCAATTTCCCCACCGCGATCAGGATATGTGGCAGGGCGACAAAGGGCGGGTCGAATATCTGATCAATGTCATTTGGCCCCTGACCGAGTTCACGGCGGAAAACGGCGCCACGCGGATCTGGCCGTGTAGCCACCATCCAGGGGCCCAGGATCTGCCGCCGGTCGAAAAACCGATCGTCGCGGAAATGGCGCCGGGGTCCGCCCTGATTTTTCTGGGATCGACGCTGCACGGTGCCGGCGCCAATTACGCCCGCTCGGCGCGCCGCGGTTTGATCGTGAGTTATTGCCTGGGATGGCTGAAGCCTTTCGAGAACCAGTGGCTGTGCTATCCGCCTGCCATAGCGCGCAACTTTTCGCCGGAGTTGGCCGCGCTCATCGGCTATAGCCAGCATCGCCCCAATCTCGGCAACTATGAAGGGCAGTCGCCGGCGATCCTGCTGAACAGTTCTGTTCCTGACTTCCTTCCCGCAACCGACGCTTTGCGCCCGGACCAAGAGGAGCAGCTCGCTGCCTTCATGGCGGGCACGGGGGAGGCAAACGAATGACTGCGGTCACTCCATGGCGAAGCGCGACGAGCAGCGCCCGCTTGCGCGTCGGCTCAGTGCGCGTTCGCGCGCTCAACCGCCAGCCGGAATCCCTCCGTAGAAATCCACCGCGCACGCTCGATATGCGATTCCCAGCAGATTCGGGCTTCCTTCGGGTGCTGGTCCGGGTCTTGGAGCAGGATTTCGCGTACGGCCTCTCGCCAATCGACTCCATCTCGTTCGGCGGAGAGCAGGCGCGCATAGGTCACGATATGCTGCCGGTCGTAATAGGTGATCGCTTCCGACCATTCCGCCCGTTCGGCAACAGCCGGATAGGTGGCGGAACCTGGTTCGCTCCCCGCCTGAGAAAGACAGTCGGAATCCTGACTCGGCTTGTCCGGCAAGGCATCGTCACATGCTGACCGGTCAGATGTATATTTCCCCATCGGCGCCTCTGCTCCATCCGAGCGTGGAACGCACGAACCACCTACAGCAAGCGGTCATTTTTGGCCGCAGCGTGGCACTTCTTGCCGTCCGGCCTGCCCAAAGCCGGACGTTTGGAACGCACGCGTGCGGGCGCACAGCACCTTTAGGCCCGAAGACCCTGGACATAGTGCTGTCGTCCGGCCGAAGGCCAGACACGCGTGGGGTTCCAACGCCCCCTGAGCGAATTTGCGCTCAGATGTTCAGAATCGCAGAGAAGGGCCGCTACCGCAACTCCATCTGTTCAATCCGGCGATTTGAGTGGCTTTTGGAGACGGGGATTCGCGGGCCGTTTTACTGGCCTTATTCAGCGGGCCCATTGCGATGAGCGACACCATCGATCGCGCTGCCGAAGCCAAGAAGGGCAGTCCGTTTCTGACGACGGACCAGGCGGCGCATTACATCGGCTTGGCGAAGCAGACGCTTGAGAAAATGCGCCGGGAGCGTAGGGGGCCGCCTTACCGAAAACACGGGCGCTACGTGCGCTACCACATCGCCGATCTAGATGGCTGGTCGGAGGCGAACGGCTGCGCAAACCGCCAAGCTGAGAAGCCGTCCGGAGACTTATCCCGGTGAGTGGAGGCGTGCCGGACAAGCGACGAAGAAGAGCGTTTGCCCTGTTCTTAGGGGCGCTCGCCGCCGGGTTCATGCTTTCCCGGCAGCATCGACCCTTGGTTATCTACAACGCGACGGCCAGTGCTCCGATCGGATTCTATCGGGTCGTGCCGGCGCCACCCGTTCATGTCGGCGACCTGGTGCTGGTCCGCACGCCGGGCAGCATTCGCGAGCTCGCTGCACGCCGCAATTACATTCCCGCGAGCGTGCCCCTCGTGAAGCGCGTCGAAGCCCGAGCTGGGAACCGTGTTTGCGCGACCGACGGAATCATCACGGTAGATGGTGTGCCGGTTGCCACACGGAAATCGACTGACGGGCAGGGAAGGCCGCTTCCCGCCTGGACGGGCTGTAGGGTACTCGCCAAGGACGAAATCTTCTTGCTCATGACCGGTGCGCCCGATTCTTTCGACAGCCGCTATTTTGGCCCGGTTTCGCTGAACGCCGTGATCGGTCGGCTGACACTTTTATGGCAGCGTTAGCGCGCTTGCTTGCGTCGCTGTTGGTCACGGCGTGCTTCGCCGAAGCGGCCCGTGCGCAAGCCGCGCCCATGGATCGCTGGAATGGGCTGATTGCCGAAGCCGCCCGGACGTTCGAACTACCCGAGGCCTGGATACGCTCTGTGATGCGTGTTGAAAGCGGTGGAAACACGATGCTGCAAGGGCGGCCGATCACGTCGCCCGCAGGCGCGATGGGGCTGATGCAGATCATGCCGGGCACCTGGAACTATCTGCGCGACCGCTACGGGTTTGGCGCGGACCCTTATGACCCGCGCGACAATATCTTCGCAGGCGCCGCATTCCTCAGCGAACTCTACCGGCAATACGGCTACCCAAATATGTTCGCTGCCTATAACGCCGGACCTTCCCGTGTGAATTCCTATCTGGAAGGGGCGGCGGCTTTACCGGACGAGACGCGTACCTATCTTGGCCGTTTGGCTGGGCTAAACGCCGTAGGGCCGGCTGAACGCGCACCGCCAGCGGAGGCGCGCTTGTTCTTCGAGCTTGGGCGGCAATCCGAGCTCGTCCCTTCGTCAAATCTGGGCGGGTTGTTCGTGCCGTTGCGAGGCCGCTAATCGGGACGTCATGTCGCTTCTATCGTCGAAGCATCATCCGCTTTGGGGTCGACGAGATCACTGGAATTAACGTCTTCCGCTTGCGGAAGCGGCGGTGACAACGCCTTCTCAATGTGGGCGAGAAGCCGCTCTTCCAGCCAGGCAGCCGTGAGTTTCTGGCCCTTACGTTGGCAGTTCTTCACGCAATCTGGCTCCAGCGCGATGGTGATGCCGTGCGCTCTGCGAATCAGATCGTAAAACGCACTTGGATCCTTCGGCTCGATCGCCTGGCGCGTATTGAATGCATCCAGGTCTATGTCGAGGATGAACGGTGCCGAGAACGGATCGGCTTCCTTGGCTGAGCGGCAGACGTCAGCCGCGTTGGCAAGCCGGGCCCGCAGATAATCAGTGTCGATGATCTCGCTTCGCCACTTGTGGAGGGCCTTCTCTCCTTGATGTGGCTTGTCGTCTGCGAGAAGGACTACCCGGTTTGAAGGAATCGCGTAGGTGAACGGAGGCTCGGGTCTAGGGTCGCCGGGCTGTGCCAGAATGTTTGGGTTTCGCTCCCACCATGCCTCCATTTCTAACGACTCCAGTGCATCGTTGCGCTCGTGACCCAGCACAAAAACTGTTTCCACGATCCCACATTGGATCGCTGCATCGATATGCTCGTCGTGATGGAGATCGCGTACCGCGGCCTCGACTGAGGCATCGTCATCCCATGACAGCTTAGCAAGCCGCGCGGCCCGATCTTGTTTCGCGTGAGGCTTCGTTGCTGCCGGATTACCGCCGCGAACGTTGTGGGCATACCTCAGGAACGCCAAATGGGTATCGGTGTGGTAGTCAATGGTGAGGAGATGCAACGGCTGGCCTAGCTTCTGTCGCCACTCCTGCCAGGGCAGCAGCGCATAGTGGTGGCTGTCGAAGCAAACCACCGGCTTTCCACCAATTGTCCGGCGCGTGAGTGCGTCGCGTGGGTTCAAAGCAAAGCCACCGATCATTTCGATCTTCCTTGGTCGGCTCTCCTGGCTGAATGCCGGCGCCTTGTTTGGCACTCCGGCGGTCTTTGGACAACTTCAATCCGCCCAAGCGTTCGGTGTGAAGCCCGGGGCGGATTTTCATCAGCCGGCTAGTTCCTGAGACGTGCGACTCCAATATGAAGGCGCCCGCGCGGCCTGCCGCGCGCCGGGTACTCGTGAACCGAGCCCGCCTCGCGGTCTCGGCCCGGTGGCATCGCCCCCTGGCGCGAGAGGAGGCCGGAAGGGAAGAAGGTGCACAATCGTCAATTTTTTTGCTGGGATCTAGGCTGCTTCTTGTATGCCCGAGCCCGTCTCTACACCGTTTGCAACCTCCCTCAGTATGATCTAAGTTATTGAAATAGCTCAAGAAAAATCATTGACTCATGCCTCCGGGGGTTTCAGGGTGCGGGCCTTGAACGGTTCTCCCCGGAGGCTCCAGCAATGGTCCGACAGAGTTTGGTCTTCATCTTTGCCACAGGCTTGGCGCTCCAGGCGGGCGCCGGTTCGCCGGTGGCCCGGGCAGGTCGCCCTGTGCCGGCCGCCTCGACGAGTCAGGCGCCCTGGCCGGTCTCGGCCTCACTGAAGACCACTCTCGGGAATTGGGCGCAGCGGGCCGGCTGGCCGGCGCCGCAGTTCCTCACCGACGCCGATTGGCCGGTCGATGTCCCTGGTTCCCTTCCCGGGTCGATCGAGGAAGCACTCAAGCTGCTGGCGGAGGGGTTTGGCCGGGCCGCTGCGCGCCCACGCATCGAGCTCACCGTCAATCACGTCATTGTTGTCACCGAGATCGGGGCGGAATGATGCGCGCATCTCCGCTTCTCGCCGCCGTCTCGATCTTGGCCCTGACGCCCACACTTTCGGGCTGCACATTGATGTCCACTGCGCGCGAGGAGCGCGATATCGCCGGCAAGGCCGATGCCTACAAGGATGTCCGTCCAGCAGCGGACGATCGCAGCCAGGTGGCATTAGGCGCGGCCCCGTATTTTGGCAGCCGCGTCACCCGGTCAGGTCATGGCGAGCCGCTCCCGCCCAAGACCGCCGCCCTGCGGCTGACGATCCGCCGGTCGGTGCCGATAAGCCTATCGGAATTTGCCGGAGCGCTCAGCCAGGCAGCGGGGCACCTACCGATCCGGGTCGAAGGGCAGATCGGCGGTGTTGCACTTGCGGCTGGCGCGGCACTTGGCGATCCAGCGACAGCGCTTCTAGCCCATGCCAATGCCGTTCCGGGCCTGCCGGCTCCGGGACCGACGAGCTCCAGCGGCGTCGCGCCTCTCCTGTCCGG
This sequence comes from Alphaproteobacteria bacterium, assembly GCA_965276835.1. Classification (GTDB taxonomy): domain Bacteria; phylum Pseudomonadota; class Alphaproteobacteria; order BOG-932; family Roseiterribacteraceae; genus BOG-932. Next base: position 1,518,281 of record OZ255631.1, on the reverse strand, counting down.
AGATGACGGCGAATTCGTGCCCGACTTCCGCGACATGCCGCTGGAGACGATTCTCGATGAAATCGCGCAGCGCTTCGACTGCGATTGGTCCTATAAGAACGGTAAGATAACGATCGACCGGCTGGTGACGCGGGTCTTCGAGGTCCGTGCCGATCCGTCGGTCAAGCAGATAACCTCCGAAGTATCCGGCGCAACACCGAGCCCTGCCCAGGCGAGTTCCGCCGGCGGCTCCAACGGAAGTAGCGGTTCAAGCGGAAGTTCGGCGGGAAGCAGCGACGGGGGCGACAGCTCCAGCCAGCAGACCAGCACGAAGATCGATCTCGATGTCTGGAAGGAGATCGACACCACCCTAGCCGCGCTCGTGCCCGCACCTGGCCACTTCGTGACACAGCGCGCGGCCGGTTCCGTCGCGGTGGTTGCGTCGCCGGCAACGATGCGGCGCGTCGCATCCTACTTCGAGAGTTTGAACCGATCACTGTCCGCCCGCATCGCGGTCGAGATCACGGCGATCTACATCAATACCGACCGCAGCGACGACTTCGGCATGTCGCTGAACGCGCTCTACACCGACGCCAAGACCGGGCTCACCTATGGCCTGGCCGATGTCGTGCCGTCCTTTAGCGGGACGATCGGCACCGCGAGCTTTGCCGTGTCACGCCCGACCAGCGAATGGAACGGGACGTCCGCAGTCATTAAGGCTCTAGCTAGCAACAACAGGCTGGCCGACGTCCAGACCGGGTCGATCATTACTCAGAATGGCGTCCCGTCGTCGCTCAAGCTGGTTACCAACACCGACATTATCCGGTCGGTTCAGTTCAGCACCGTCGCCCAGGCGGGTGCCGCCACGACAGCAGCCCAGGCCTCGACCATCCCGACCGGATTCTCGTTGCAGATCCTGCCGCGCGTCGTCGGCACGTCGGACATATCGCTGATCGCCAGCGTCGAGAATTCGGCGATCTCGAGCGAGACTCAGCAATCGGTCGGGCAGGGCGCTTCGCTCGATCTGTTGACCACCACCGAACGAAACTTCTCGATCAATGTCGTGATCGGATCCGGCGAGCAGGTCGCATCGCTCGGCTACGACCAATACACTGCAAGCCGCAACCAGAGCGGCCTCGGCTGGTTCACCAACTGGCTCGATGGCGAGCAGAAGGCTTCGCTCGTTCGCACGCGCCTGCTTCTCATCTTAAGGGCCGTCATTCTCAAAGGTCCGGTCCCCGACGCGGCGAACGGTCCTGCGGCAACGGCCGACCTCTTCGCCACGCACGATTTTCGGGGCGAGTGATCGAGATGCGCGGGATACGCCATGACTCGGGCTCGGAGGCCGAGATCCTTGCGGTCGGCGGCAAGTCCTACGCCTTTGGTCTGCGTTGGACATCGGCTGCGGGGCAGTTGTCGCTCGCCGGCGATGCCGAGGCGGCCGCCATAGCCGAAGGCGCGAACTTTGTCGCGCTCCACCGGAGCTTCAATCAGTTCGGCCTCGCGACGATTCGCAATGCACCAACCGGAATCCGAGGGGCATTCTACCGGCCTCTGATCGGCGCAGCGGCGATTGCCGACGCGGCCGGCGCCGCGACCCTTGCCGCTTTCCCGCTCGAGGACGGGCGCTGGATCGTCCTGGCGATCGATCGCAAAGGTTTTCTGCCCGATGGCGACGCGATCGTCGCCGAAGCCGCCGAGGCGAGGGCACGGGTCGAAGCACTGATCCGGCAGAGCCCGACCAGCTGGCGCCGCAAATTCGTGCCGGCGGAGTGGGACATCCCGGACTCCCGGTCCGTCAGTCCGCAGGATCTCCTGGTGCGTTCCCAGGCACTGCATCTGGTGTCGCTCTGGCTGCTGACGCGTCGCCGACGAATCCAGATCGCGCTGATCTCGGCCGGTGTAGCGGTCTGCGCGCTGGCGGGTCTGCTCATCCGAGGCCTGACAGCGCCGGACCCCGTTGGGCCGGTCCCGTTCCAGGCGCCGAAACCAATTGCGGCAGTGTGGACCCCGGCCGGTCTTGCAATCGACCGCTGCCTCTCCGCGTTCCGCGACGCCCAACGCTATATCGCCGTACCCGGCTGGATGCTCAGCAAATATAGCTGTCAGGGCGGCGAAGGCATCACGCTGAGTTTTGTGCGAGACCTCGCCGGTCAGATCAGCGCGCTGAGAAGCATCGTGCCGGCAGCGCAACTATCCGATGACGGCCGCACCGCCATCCTCGCACTGCCGCTTGCCGGTTTGCCGCGGATGTCCGCGGCCGCCCAATTTCCGCCAAGGCAGCGCTACCAGCTAATCGGCATCGATCTCGCGCAGCGTCTGAACGGCACTCTCATGCTGCAGTCGGCCAGACGGCCACTGCCGGGCGAGGCCCCGGCCGCCGAGGCCAGCCAGCCCTGGGTGGCCTTCACCTGGAGTTACCAAACTCAAGCGCCGGCGATCGTCTGGGCCGCAGCAATCGCCCGGCTCGGTTCGATCAGCCTCGAAACGCTGACGTTCACCCCCAGCGACAACCTCTGGCAACTTTCGGGGACCCTCTATGCAAGCAATTAGCAGATTGGCCGTGTGCGTGGCCCTCGCCTCGAATTGCGCGCTGGCCGAGCCGCCGGTCCCGGCTGCTGCCAACAGTGCGCCCGTCGCCGCGGCGCATCCGCCGGCACCGCCAGAGCTCGCGCCTTTGAGTCAGGACTTCCAGGCGGCGATGGCCAACAGCCAATTGCAGACCTACCGCTACAGCCAGCTGACCGAGCAGGCGCAGGCGCTCAAGAAGCTTTGCGATACCGGGTTCGGGCCTGCCGATATATGCCCAAAGGGGAATGCCGCAATCGGCGAGGGGACGGTGCCGGCCGGCATCGCCGTGTTGCCGACCGTCGCGCAGATCAATGGCGCCGGCGGCGCGCTAAGCGCGGTCCTGGTTCTCGCCGACGGTCATCACATGACCGTGCACGCGGGGTCTGTCCTTCCCGATGGCCTGACGGTTACCGCGATTACATTTGACGACGTTCGTATCAAAATGTCGCGCGGGGACGAAAGCTCGCTGGCCTTTGGCGATCGTGGTCAGGACAAATGAGCGGGCCGAATGGAATCGTCGCGCGCGCCGGGCGCAGATTGAGCCGGGTTGGTTTGTGGCGCACTCGGAACGAGGATGCAGCGCGCTTCAGCGATGCAACGCATCCGGCGACGCGCGGCGCGGAGCCATCAGCGACAGGGCGGAGCGTCCTGACCGCGCCCGGCGGTCCGCTCGGCGACATCGACGAAATGCTTCGGCGCAATGTCGCGGTCCTGTCGGACGGTAAGTTCTATATCCATAGTGCGGCGATCAGCGATCCCCAGGCCCGTTCCCTCCAGGATCGCGCGCGCCGTCTTGGCATCGCGCTCAGCGACCCGGAGCCTGTCGAGCTCGCTGTGATCCGCGAATTGTATGGCACCGAGGCGATCAGGAGCCTCGACAATGCCGAAGGGATCAAGGCGCGCTTCGTTGCGATGGTGGAAATGGCTGCCGCCCACCGAACCTCCGACATTCAGGTCAAGTTCAACGAAGAACAGCGTTCGGCCGAGGTCCGATTCCAGATCGACGGATTCCTATCAGGCGTCGTCGAGGAATTTCATCACGACGAGCTTGAGGCCCTGATTACCACTGCCTTCTATTTTGGCGACAATGGCGATGCGACGCCGAACCCGAGCAAGAATCAGAAGGTAACCGTCAACAAGCGGTACAAGCTTCCGCTTGGTGTGTTCTCGTTGCGTCTGCATTTCGCCAAACTGGCGAGCGGACGCCACCTCAATATCCGTGTTATCTACGAGAGGCTGCCCGTAGCAGGGAAGGGCCTCGCCGCTCTCGGTTTGCCGCGCGAGGTGGAGCGCACGCTGCTCTATGTCCAGACGCTCGGGAAAGGCCTGCTCACGATCGGCGCGCCGACCGAACACGGCAAATCGACGACACTGACTCTGTGGCTCGCGGACATGCTCGACAGCCGTGACGGCAGGCTCACCGTCGCATCGGTCGACGATCCTCCGGAAGGGCTCGACCCGCGAATCATCTATTTTCCGGTCCAGGACGGCGCCGGCGACGAATCCGACAGTTTCACCGAGGCGCTCAAGGCGTCGCTCAGGATCGCGCCGCATGTCGTCCGCGTCGGTGAGTGCCGTGAAGGTCCGCCGGCGCGCATGGCGTTCGACGCCGCCAATACCGGAAAACTGGTCTCGACGACGATCCACTGCGCCGGGGTCCTCAATATTCCCAGCCGATATGAGGAGCTCGGCGTGCCGAGTTTGCTGGCTTTCAGCGCGGAGCGGCACGCATGCTGGTACTCGCAACGCCTGGTGCCGAAGCTCTGCCGGGGCTGCCGGCGTTTGCTGGCCGACGCAGCACGCGCGGAGCCCGCGCTCGACGTCCTCATGGAGCGGTTCGAAAAGCCAGTCGGGCAGCATGCCGGCGGGCTCTTCGCCCGCGGCGCCGGCTGCCAGCACTGCATGCCGAAGTCAGGCAAGATCGGAATTCCAGGCATCAGCGGGCGTCGGCTGATCGGCGAGATCCTAATGCCCGATCAGACGCTCTGCGATCTGCTGCGCAATCGTCAGCTCGACGAGGCCCGTCGTGTCTGGCTCACCGAGCGCGCCGGCCAGTCGATGGCGCTTGTCGGACATCCCTATCTCCTTGCTGGCGAGATCGGCGTTCAGGAATGGGTGTCCTATATCGGCAGCGCCGAGGAGCTGGAAACAGATCTCGCTTTCCACGCCGCAGCGCGGGTGTCGTCGTGACAGCGCGCGAGGATCGGCTCGAAGTCGCCAATATCGACGGGCTGGCCCGGTTCGGCGGCCATTTGCCGGCCTGGCGCATCGCTATGGCAAGACTGCTGTTTTCCGGCCCTGAGCGGCTCGATTTCTATGACATCTTGGCCACCTATCTCGACCGCGCGGTGCGGCAGCCCGAGGCGCTTGCCGAGATCCGGGCGATCGAGATTGAGGGTCGCATCCCCCTGATGCATTGGTCGCGCCCCCTCGCGACAGCCGTGCCGAGCTGGCTTCATCGGATCCTCGACCGGGGCGAACGTTTCGGCACGGTGATGGCCGATTGGCTGCCGCATGACGAAGCCATGATCTTCGCCGCTCTGGCGGAGTCGGGACTGACCGGCCAAGGCCTGCGCGACCTGGCTGCGCTGTCGGCACGCCAGACCGCATGGAAGAAATCGCTGCGGCGAGCGTTGCTGCCTTTGTTCGGCGCAGCGGCGCTGTTCGTCGCCGGCTTCTGGTATCTGTCGGAGAGCCTCTTTCCGACATTGTTCGCGGCACTTCCGCAGGGCGTCGTGCTTGAGGGCGCGGCGGCCGACCTCAAAGGCGCCTCTGATTTCTTCGGCGCATTCGGCCCTTATCTTCTCGTCGCGATCACGATCCTGCCGGTCGTGATCGCGCGGCTTCTGCCGATCTGGACCGGCACGTCTCGCAAACTGGCCGACACGCTGCCGCTGTTTGACGTCTATAAAAGTTGGACCGGCCTCGGATTTCTCCTGTCGTTATCCGCGCTGCTGAAAGCCGGCGTTTCCTTGCGCGACGCGCTCGAGATGCTGGAGCGCCGATCCCCGCCTTACGTGGCGGAGCGCCTGCGCGCGGTCCTGGTCCGCGACGATGCCTATCTGGGCGAAGCGCTGGCCGCAAGCGGCTTCGACTGGCCGGATCCACGCACCATTAAGCTCATCCGCCATTTTATTCTTTCTGACCGGCCAGGCGACGCGCTTGCGCAACTGGCCGAGACGTCGACCCAGCGGCTGGATGCGAGCCTCAAGCAGCTTTCAACCGCCATCTCCTATGCCGTGCAGATCGCCGTATTTGCCGTCATCTTCTGGTTCCTGGAGGCGACCAACCAGATGTCGGACCTCGTCCAATCCACCACTGCCTCCTAGGGAACCTTCAACATGCGCGACCTCATCGGTGTCGGCCTCGCCCTGTTTTTGGGCGTGATCGGGATCTTCTATGCTTTCGGATATTTCGGCTCGGCCAATAGTAACAGTCAGATCCAGGAGACTTTCCTCGAGATACAACAGGCGCGCACCGAACTGTCCGCCTACGCCAATCAGAATGGCGGTTACGGGAGCGCCGCTTTCACCAATCCCCAGATCGTCGCCCTGCAACTGCTCCCTTCGACGGCGCTGGCCGGCGGGACGGCAACGGATCAGTGGAAAGGCCCGATCGCGCTGACCGGCAATACCGCCAATTTCTTTGCCGACTACGCCAATATCGATCCGTCTTCCTGCACGAAACTGATCACCAAGACCCCTGCCAATGCCGGGATCACCGGCATCGCGGTGGCAGCCACGGTCGCCGGATTGGCCGCGGCGACCGTCAACGCGCTGCCGATCTCTGCCGCGACCGGCACGACCGCATGCGCCGGTGCCACCAACGCCGTTCGCTTCGTCATCCAAGGATAGGCGGCAAGATCGGCTTGACCGCCGTCCGGGCGATCGGCTCGGACGGCGGCTTTCCCCTCAACCAACCTCGAGTTTGATTTATGCGCGAACTCATCGGCGTCGGCCTCGCCCTTTTCCTCGGTGTCATCGGAATCTTCTTCGCTTTCGGGATCTTCGGCTCGTCCAATTCGAGTAGCCAAATTCAGGAGACCTTTCTCGAACTACAACAGGCCCGGACGGAATTGCAGAGCTACGCCCTGCAGAACGGCGGCTACGGCTCGGCCGCCTTTTCCTTCGCCCAGATCAAGGCACTGGCGCTCCTGCCGCTCCAAGCGCTGACGGGGACTGCGACCGCCAATCAATGGAAGGGCACGATTGCGCTGACCGGCAATAACGCCAACTTCTTTGCCGATTACACCAATGTCGATCCGACATCATGTGCCAGGTTGGTTGTCAAAACACCGGTGAGTTCGGGCGTCACCGGTATAGCCGTCGCCTCATCGCCGGCCGGATTGTCGGCGGCTACCGTCAATGCGCTGCCGGTCAGCGCCGCGACGGCCGCCGCCGTCTGCACGGGCACGATGGTTGTCCGCTTCGTGGTGGCCGGATGATGTACCAGATCGGTCCCCTGCTGCTCATCCTGGCAATGCTAATGCCCTGGACCGGACCGTCCGATCCAGGCAACCGGGTGGCGGCTGAAAATGCCGCCGATGGCTTGGCCGAAGACGCCCTGATCTATCATCAGGCTGCTATCGCCTACGTCCTGGCGAATCCGGGTGCGAGTGGCATCCTGACCGGACTGACGCTGCCGGCAGGATGGTCGACATCCGGAATCGCTGCCTGCGCCCACGGCCGGGTGGTGGCGACTTACGTCACAGTCCAACCGACCGTTTCGAAGCCGTCGGTTGCAGCAGCAATGGCTCGGCTCTGGGGTGGCTACCCACTCACTGGACAGAGCGTCGGCAGTGCTTTGATCAACGCGTTCACGGGCGCATCCCTGCCGCTCCCTTGCACGATCCCCGACCGGAGCCCGGCGATCGCAAGCCAGGCGGGAGGGTAGGGACCATGCGCGATCTCGTCGGCGCCGGCCTTGCCATCTTCCTCAGTCTTCTCGGTGTGCTTTTCGCGGCGCCGCAGATTCAACGGAATTCCCGCCAGCTGCTGGATGCGCCCAACGCCTACCAGGTGCAGAACTTCGCTCAAGCGGCAAACGCGTATCTCTCAGTCCCGGCGACCTTCACCGCGGTCCTGGCGGCGACAGCTTCTGGGAATGTGCAGATCTCCGCAGCAACGCTCAAAGCGGCAGGCGCGCTTGACCCGAGTTTCGTCGATTCCAACGGCTACGGCCAAAGCCATGTGCTGATCGTCCATCAGGCCAGCGCCACGCAGCTCCAGGCCTTGGTCATGACCTGCGGCGGGATCGCGATCTCCGATCAGCCAACACGCCATCTCATCGAACTTGCTGGAGGCCCCATCAAAGGCGGCGGCATACCTGCGGTTGGAGTGCTCTCGACCAGCAGAACGATGGCGATCGGCGCGAACGGCGGACTGAAAGTCACGCTGGCGAGCTTCTCAGGAACAGCGTGCCCGCCGGCGCCGGGTCATATCGGTGCGGCTCTGTTTCTGGATGGTAGTCAGATTGTCCCGCCTTACCTGTTTACCAATCCGGTTCCCGGGGCCGGTACCGGCCCCAACACGATGAGCACGACGCTCTATATGGGCGGCAACGACATTCAGAATACCGACGATGTCTATTCGTCGACGAAGAAACGCTGGATGGGGCAGGCGATTCAGGATGCCTTCCAGGGCGCAGATGGCATGGTCGTCACCAAACCCACCTGCCCAAACGGAAGCCCGCAGATATTCACGTCGCCGGCCGCGTTTTCGGACAACGGCGCCGGCCTGCCGCTCATCGGTGTCCAGACCTATGCGGTCGACAATGGGACGACTTGGACGGTCCATCTTGTCGTGACCACGCAGAACGCAGCCGGCACCGGAATCACACAGGTCAACCCAAACGCGACCTACGGCCAGATTCTCGCACTCGCAAAATGCACTTGAGCAGAAGGAGCAACTCAATGATCCGCACTTTCCGTCTTTCGGCACTCGGTCTTGCGCTACTTGCCGGCACCGCTCTCGGCGATGCCACGAACTACAAGCCGCACGCCACGGGCTTCACTCTGCCGAACGCCCAGCAGGCGGTTTCCGCAGCGTCGGCGCAGACCGCCAATTATGCGACGACAGCGGGATCGACCGGGTATGCGACGAGCGCGGGCTCGGCGACGTCGGCGACCAACGCGACCTATGCCGTCTCGGCTGGGTCGGCAAAGACGGCCACGAGTGCCACAACCGCGACAAGCGCGGGTTCAGCAGACTATGCGACGAGCGCGGGTACCGCCGCGCAGGCTGCCGGACTCACTGCCGGAAATAATTGCCCGGCGGGCACCGCCCTTAGCGTGACGAGAGGCGTTCTGGGTTGTGTGAGCTCGGTCAGGTCGATTACCGGAAATCTCGACGGATCGCAGATTGTCGGGAGCATCGACAACGCATCGAGTATCAATATTAACGGCAACATCGTCTCGAGCAGCGGCTATGTCTATGGGGTGGGAGGTTTGTTTACCGACACCGCAGTCTACGCGAACACTTATGACGGCCGATGGGGAGGTGCCAATGCGACCTTTAACGGAAACGCCGCGTCCTCGACGACTGCTGCCTCGACAAACTATGCCGCGAGCACGGACGTGGGTATTTTGCACCAGCGCGGTTCGTCCGGGGATGGTTCGAGCTTTTACTGTGACGGCGGATACCACCTGGTTTTTTATGACCTGAACGTAGACTCGACGAACAACGCGTTCTTCTACGAATGCATTCAGAACGGGCACTGAGAGAGTGCTGCTACCCTTGACGGCGGTCTGTCTGGCGGCGGCCGCGCACGCCTATCAGCTTCCGACCGAATATCTCTACGCGATCCTGGCCGTCGAAGGCGGTCAGGTCGGTCAGGTAGTCCAAGACCGTAACGGGACACGCGATCTTGGGCCCTTTCAAATCAACACGACGTGGGGGAGCGCGGCCGGTCGCTTTTGGGGGATTGCGACGACGGAAGCGCTTGTCCGGCTCAGGGACGATGGTTGCGCGAATGCCGTCGTCGCCGCAGCGATCCTCAAGCAAAGTGCGATCGATGCAGCTGGAGATATGCCGACGGCGCTTGGGTTCTACCACTCGCATAGGACGGAGCTGGCTGACCGTTATCGTGCGCGCGCTCTGACGGCCCTTGCATCGCTTGCGACTCCCGCGCGGTAAGCAGCGGCTGAGCCACTGCCGTCGGCCTGTGTGTCGAAGTCGCCAATGGCGGTCGCGGGTCCACCGAGGCGTAGGTTTGTGACCCAAAAAGCCCAGTCTTTCCGTCTCTAAAAGAGAGCAAATTTTCGTTGCCCCCGACCTAGAGTCCATCTCCGGGCGCTGTGCTGTCCGTCCGCTGAATCGGCGTCCCCTCATCATCCGATTATCGTTGAACGGATCGCCCTTTCCGGCTTGTGAGGGATTGATTGGAGGCATCCATGAAGGTTGGATTTATTGGCGTGGGCAATATCGGCAAGCCCATGGCGGAACAGCTGGCCAAGCCGCCCTTCGAGCTGACCGTCTTCGACGTGTCGCCCGCGGCGACCGAGCCCTTTGCCGACAAAGCAAAGATCGCTACGACGCCGGCGGAGCTCGGCCGCGACGTCGAGCAAGTCGGGATTTGCGTGCGGCACGATGCAGACGTAACGGCGGTTGTGACTGGGCCGGACGGGCTGCTACAGACTATGCGGCCGGACACGATCATCGCTGTTCACAGTACGGTGCGTCCCGCGACTGTAAGGACCTTGGCTGAAATCGCGAAGGCCAAGGGTGTCCATGTGTTGGATGCTGGAGTCTCGGGCGGCGCGATGGGGGCGGCGGCGAAGAAGCTGGTGACTATGATCGGCGGCGAAGCCGATCAGGTGGCGCGGCTCAAGGTCATGGTCGAAGCCTTTTCCGGCACCATTATCCACGCTGGGGGGACCGGCATGGGAATGGCGCTCAAGCTCTGCAACAACCTCGTCACCTATATGCAGCTGCAGGCGGCGATTGAGGGCGTCGGGCTCGCCATCGCCGGCGGGTTGGACGAGAAGGTGTTGCGCGAGGTGATGGCCAATAATGGCAACCTCACGACCGCGATGGGGGGGTATCTTGATTTCTGCGCCACCGGCGCGGCGCGGATGGGGTCGGAGGCCTATCTTCGTCATAAGGATTCGACGGCCGGTCTAGCCGAGAAGGATCTCGATTTCGCGCTCGCCTTCGCAAAGGACGTCGGCATCGAGCTCAAGGGGACTGAAACGATCCGCCAGATCATTCGCGAAGGTCTGAGGAGCCGCTGAACATGATGGATCCCGAACGGTCGCAGCTCTATATCGACGGCAAGTTCCGCCCTGCGATCAGCGGCAAGACCTTCGACAACATTGCTCCAGCGACCGGCGAGGTGATCGGCACCGCGGCCGACGCCTCGAAGGATGATATGGAGGAGGCGATTGCCGCCGCCCGCCGTGCTTTCGACCTGTCGGTCTGGCCGACGGATCGTGAATTTCGCCTGCGTGTGTTGAAGCAGTTTCGCGACGGACTTCATGCAAACCGGGACCGGATCAAAGCGCTCGCGGTCGCCGAGGTGGGGTCGCCGCTGGGCTGTCTACCGGGACCGCAATGCGACGCGCCGATCAGCTTCACCGATTTCGTGCTGGAAACGCTGGAGAGTTTCGAGTTCGACCGCGAACTGCCGGTCGCCAACACTATGGGCGTCCCCAGCAAGCGCTATGTCTGGAAAGAGGCGGCCGGCGTCGTCGGCGCGATCACGCCTTGGAACGTGCCTTTCCAGATCAATCTGGCGAAATGCTTCCCCGCCTTGGCCGCCGGCTGCACCGTTATCCTGAAACCGGCGCCCGAGACCCCGTGGCTCGCAACCATTCTGGCAGAAATAGCCGACAAGACGGACATGCCGCCGGGCGTCTTCAATGTTGTCACCAGTGCCAATCCGGCCTCGGTCGGCGAGCAGCTGGTGATCGATCCGCGCGTCGACATGATCTCCTTCACCGGCTCCACCGGTGTTGGCAAGCGGATCATGGCGGTCGCCTCGGAACAGATCAAAAAGGTGTTCCTGGAATTGGGCGGCAAGTCGGCATTCATCATTCTAGACGATGCGGATTTCGCCAAGGTGGTCCCGACTTGCGCATTCTTCGTGCTCTATCACGCCGGCCAGGGATGCGCGTCCTTGACCCGTCTGCTCGTTCCACGCAACCGCTATGAGGAGGCGGTCGGCATGCTGAAGACCGCATTCGAGGCGATGCATTTTACCGATCCGACCGATCCCAGCCAAATCATGGGCCCACTGATTTCTGCCCGCCAGCGGGAACGGGTGCTGGATTATGTCCGCATCGGCAAGGAGGAGGGCGCTCGCCTGGTCACCGGCGGGAGCGTTCCTGCGGGGAAAAGCGGTTTTTACGTGCAGCCCACGGTCTTCGCGGATGTAAATAATAAGATGCGCATTGCCCAGGAAGAGATATTCGGGCCTGTGCTGGTTGTGGTCCCGTATGAGGACGAGGAGGACGCGATCCGCATCGCCAACGATTCGCCATTTGGCCTGTCGGGAGGCGTCGCCACGTCATCGACCGAGCGCGGTCTCAGGATCGCCCGGCGCATCCGCACAGGGACCTACTCGGTTAACGGCGGGAACTACTTCGCCGCCGACACGCCGTTCGGCGGCTACAAGCAAAGCGGTATAGGCCGCGAAATGGGCCGCGAAGGCTTTGAAGAATATCTCGAGACTAAGTCCGTGGCGGTGCCGGCATGACAAATTCTTTAGAAGGTAAGACATTCATCGTCACCGGCGCCTCGCGCGGCATCGGGCTGGCGGCAGCTAAGTCCATCGGTAGAAGGGGCGGGCGTGTTGCATTGTTCGGCCGCGACCTGGCAGCGCTCGATTTGGCCGCCGACGAAATCGGGAACGGCGCAATCGGATTGAGCGTCGACATTCAGGATCGCGACGCCCTGCTCGACGCAATCCATGGCGCTGTCTCAACGCTGGGTGGGCTCGACGGCATCGTTAACAATGCCGGCCTGTCCTTGGCCAGCAGTATCGAAGGGCTAAGGCCGGAAGACGTGGCGGTGCAATTCAACACCAACATCCTGGCCGCGATCTATGCCTGCCAGGCGGTGATCCCGATCTTCCGCAAGCGGGGCGGCGGGCGGATCGTCAATATCGGTTCGGCGTCGGTCCGCCACTTGGACGAGTTCGCTTATATATCGATCTACTCGGCGACCAAGGCGGCGCTGGAGCGCTTCAGTGTCGACCTGCGCGACGAGGTGAAAGGCGACAATATCGGGGTGACTGTCTTGAGTCCGGGGGCGACCGAAACGTCGTTCGGCTCGGGCTGGGCGCCGGAGGTGGCCGCGGTGGCCTTCGGTGAATGGCTGCGCCGAGCGCCGAATTTCGACGGAACCATGGCGGCCGAGCCGGTGGGGGAGGCGATCGCAGCCTGTTTCGAGCTGCCGCCCGGAACCGCCTACGACTTCCTGGAAATCCGCCCCAACAGGACAACCTCGCGCCAGGGATATGCCGAGAACCTCTATGCGGCACGCGCCAATAATCGCTGACGATGGATAGTTTGCGTCTCCGATAGTGTCCGCTTGTCCTATTTATGTCCGTCTGCTGGGAGATTTCGCTCTCCAGGAGCGGTACGGGGCCGAGTATATTCGTGGAGCCTAGGCAGGCCGTGCGACCTGCCAAGCGCCCGCCGCACGGAGATTTCCGGATCATGACCACAACGTTCTTTTTATTATTCCTTGGAATCTTCGCGATCGCGACCATCATGGGCGGCGGTCTGGGCTGGGCTGCGCGGTCTGAGAAATACAGCGGTTACCGAATTCACAGGGGTAAGAACCCGATCGCCGACAAGCTGAAGGGCCCGACGATCACTATGAACTACGCCTTGCCGTGGATCATGTATGGCGGTTTCTTCTACTTCTTGGGAAACCATGTGATCTATGCCGGCATCCCGCCATTGCCGCGCCTGCTGATCGAATCTCTGGGCTCCGTCGCGCTTTACGACTTCCTTTATTATTTCCTGCACCGCGCCATGCACACCCGGCCAGGGATGCGCATTATCCACGGCGTGCACCATAAGGTTCGGTATGTCACGGCCGAATCCGGATCCTATCTGCACCCGCTGGAGACATTTGCCGGCACGGCTCTCTTCCTGGGATCAGTCGTCATCGTCGGGCCGGTCAGCGCGGCGGGCTTCTTGATCGCCAACTTCTTGTTCACCACCATCAATATCTGGGTGCATAGCAACTTCGTATTCGAAGGACGTTGGGCCGGGCTGCTGAATTTTTGGACCCGTAGCCACGATGTGCATCACTACTACTGCCGCAATAACTATTCCTCGATCTTCCCGTTCTGGGACATGATGTTTCGCACGCACGAATCCGGCTTGAAGATTTCCGCAAAACCCAAAGTCGCAACCCCGGCTCAGGCAGTGTGATCAAGAGGACGGTCGATGCCGGCGGATGGTGCCGGTTTCGATCTCCTGGATTGGCCGGCGCGGGAGAGATCAGGCTCAGATAAGAGCCGCCGCCTCCGGTAACGCGGTTCTCTTGCGGACCCACAATTCGCTCGTGCGCTCCATCTCGATGAGCTCGTCGGGAAAGCAGCGATTCTGAAAGGCGAGGAGTTCCTCGAAGGATCCGTTGAGCCAACGGTCATATTCATCGCGGTGAAGTAAGACCGGCATGCGGTCGTGAACCGGCCGAATCGCCTCATTGCAATCAGTCATCGCCCCCGAATAAACGGCGCCCCAGTCCGCACTTTCCCGCCAGAGGCCGCCCCAGGCAAAAATCGGCTGATCCTTCACCCGGAACCAGGTACGGGTTTTAGATCCTTTCGCGCCCTCAGCCTCGGCAAACTCGGTGACCGGGATGAGACACCGCCATCGCGGTTTCTTCGCCAAACCGATCCACATCGATTTATTGAGATCGGCGATGTTGTTGACGGGCTTCGGCTTCGCGTCTGGCTTCATGCCCTTCAAGCGTAGCGGAAAGCCCCAGACCATCGTTTGGAGCACCCGTTGCCCGTCGGCCTCGCGGACGACCATACCCGGATAGCCGGGATAGGTCTCATCCGGCGAGTTGAATTGTGCCTGCGTGTTCACGCCAAAGTGAGCCGCCACTTCAGCTGCGGTTTTTCGGACTGTGTAGAGGTTGCACATCTTCTGCAGACTAAAGCTCGAACCGCCGGAATTGTCCCCAATTGCTACCAATAATGGTCTCAAAACGCGATTCGGATATTTGCCACGGCTGATACTGTTGAATTTCCTCGCGATTAATTCGGCCGAGGCAATTGAATGACGGCGCAAAGCCGCCGGCAAAGGGAGGGGGAAACATGTCAGTTTTTCGGAAATCGGCGCTTGCTGCTTCAGCCAGCATGTTTTGGATTCTGCCGAGTCCCGTGGTTTTCGGCCAAACCGCAGCGGTCCAGGCGGAGCGCGACACCTCAGGCTTGGAGGAGATCGTCGTAACCGCACGACGTCGTGAGGAAAAGCTACAATCCGTCCCCATCGCCATTACCGCGTTCAGCCAAGACGCGCTGCAGAAGAAATCGGTAACCGCTGTTCAGGACCTGCAATACTCGGTGCCATCGCTTCAAATTCTCGGACAGAACCGAGACGACGCGACGTTCGCACTCCGAGGGATTGGCGCCGGCCCGATTTCGACCGGCGATCGGATCATCCAGAGCGTCGCGACCTACTTTGACGAAGTGCCGACCACTACGGCCGGCCCGGGCGTCTTCTTCGACCTGGAAAATGTCCAGGTGCTTAAGGGGCCACAGGGGACGCTTTTCGGTCGGAACTCCACCGGTGGCGCGATCCTGTTCGAGCCGCGGAAGCCGGCGAACGATTTCGAGGGCTACATTCAGGCGCAGTTCGGCAATTACGGCGATAAGGAATTCGAGGGCGCGGTCAATGTGCCGATCGTCGACGACAAGCTGTTGCTGCGCGTTTCGGGGAGCTTGGCACGGCGTGACGGCTATACCCAGAATCCGATCACCAATCAGGACATGGACAATCGCGACTATGAGGCATGGCGTGTCTCGCTAACTTGGCGGCCGACAGACGACTTCGAGAACACGGTCGTCTATAACGGGCTCTACAAGAATGAGAACGGCTCCAGCCACGTTCCCTATTACCTAAACCCCGGCGCGGTGGTTTCCACGTTTTCCGTGCCTGGCTTCGGCAACTTTAACGTCACGCTGGGCAACGGTCCCGCGGTCTCCGGTCTGTCGGGTCCGAATGCTGCGACGGTCTTCTTCCAAGCCCTCGCGGCCGGAAAACAACTCTCGCTCTATCCCAGCAATGCCTATGGATCAATTTTTGCGCGGCAGCAGGCTGGGGGCATCAGGACGGAGTTCACCGACCAGCGTGGTGAAGACAAGGAATACAATTGGGGCGTAACCGATATTGCAACTTGGGATCTTAACGATGATGTTAAGCTCAAGAATATTTTCGGTTACCGCATCTATAAGACGCTGCTGGCCTACGACTACGCCGGCACGATCCTTCCATTCCTGCGAATCATTAACACCGACGCGGATGGGTGGACCCAGAGCACCGAGCAATACACCGATGAAGTTCAAATCCAGGGCAAGTCGCTCGGTGGCAACCTCACTTGGATCGCCGGCCTCTACGGTGAATTCGTACACCCGGCAGGCACTTGGCAGCTATTGAACAATCAGTTTGGCGTCGTTGGCAATCGCTTGAATCATCAGACCGATCTGAGCCGCGCGGTTTTCGGCCAAGCGGACTATGATTTCGGTGGCGTTGCCGATGTACTTTCCGGCCTCAAGCTGACCTTAGGCTACCGCTATACCTGGGACATGCGCTCGGAGAGCAGCGTAACCTACGATCTCCCGCATACCTGTACCCAAGGAACGGCGCCAAGCTGTACTGTCGCTGGCCATACCCAGTTTAATGCTCCATCCTGGACGCTTGGGCTGAATTACCAGGTCACGCCCGACAGTCTCATCTACGTTACGTCGCGGCGGGGTTACCAGAGCGGCGGCTTCAACCTGCCGGCACCAACACCGGCCTCCGAGATCTACAAGCCTGAACACGTGACCGACGTCGAAGTCGGCGTGAAAGCCGATTGGAATGTCTACGGCGTCAAGCTGCGCACCAACGCCGACTATTACCACAATTGGTTCACCAACATTCAGGAGGAGGCCGCCATTCTTGGGCCGACCGGCATCACGGTCGGTATCGAAAACGCGGAATCGGCCCAGATCGATGGCTTCGAATTGGAGACGACTGCGGTCCTGACCAAGGATCTGAAATTGTCAGCCTTCTACTCGTTTACCCAGGCCACGTTTGGGACCTTTATATCCGGTCAATCCGGCAACCTAAGCGGTACTCAGTTCTTCTTCCTGCCGAAAAACAAGGAGGGTGTCACTGCGCAGTATCGACTGCCGTTCGATGCCGCGTTGGGCGAGGTGAGCCTCACTGCAAACTACACGTATCAGGAGCACACCACCACCTCGGAGCCGGGTGACCCGGTGTACGGAACGTTTCCGGGATATGGGGTACTCAATCTTAGCGTCGACTGGACAGGTATTTACGGGCAGCCGATCGATGCCTCGTTCTTCATGAGCAACGCCCTGGACGAGAAGTACGTCATCGGAAACTTTCCGCTGGACAGCCTGGGCTTCGCATCAGCCTATTACGGCGAGCCACGCATGTTCGGCTTCCGTCTGAAATACTCGTTCGGTGGTCCCGAGCAAGAGCCCGAGGCGGCTCCGGCGGCTTACGTTCCGCCGCCTGTCCAGGCGGTGGCGCAATCCCCGCGCAGCTACCTCGTCTTCTTCGACTTCAACAAGTCGGATCTGACGCCGCAAGCGACGCAGATCGTGGATACAGCGGCGAAAAACGCCGCAGCCGGCAAGGTCACGCAACTGACGATAACCGGCCATACCGACACGGTCGGCTCGGACGCCTACAACATGCGTCTCAGCCGCCGGCGGGCGGAGTCCGTCGGCGCTAAACTCGAGAAGGACGGGATTGCGGCCTCCGAAATCGAGATCGTGGCGAAGGGTAAACGCGATCTTCTGGTTCCGACTGCCGATGGCGTTCGCGAGCCACAAAATCGCCGTGTCCAGATCATCTTCGACGGTGCGCCTGGATCGTGAACGGTTGGGCGCCGGTACGCCGGCGCCCCAGCGTCCCAGCCGGAAGGTTGGCTGACCGTCGTGGCCGCAATCTCCAGCACGATGTCGACAAAGCACGGGAAACTCCGCCAAAAGGGAAGGAAAATCATGAACCAGCCGATCAGTATCTTTCGCCGCCCATTCGATATCGTGCTCCTCCTATTTTTCGCTCACTCGATCATCTACGGCGCCCTGGTTAGCCTGCCGGAGTCTCTGGGCTATCAAGCCTCACCCGACAGCCCATGGCCGCCTCTCCGACTTCTCTACAACTGGTCGGTGGCACAGGAGCCGGGGCATCTGGATCCTTCCCCAAGTCTCATCGCGACCGCAGCGTTCGACGGCTTCCTCCAGACGCCGCTCCTGCTGTTCATCGTCTACGGACTGATTCGCCAGCGGCCGTGGCTACGTACCTTGTCGATGGTCTATGCCGGCGCCGGGGTCACGGACATGTTCATTTATTTCGTGGTCACCTTCGTCGGGCCGAACCCGCCGCAGCATCCTGCGATCTATCTGCCCTTCAACCTGCCGTGGTTGATCTTTCCCGCAGTGCTTGCTCTGCGCATGCTGCGGCAGGAGCCGTACCCTGCCCAAGAACGGCGACCGGTGCCAGCATAGTTGCCGGCCGGCTGGGCGACATTTTCCTCTTGCTTATGCTGTGGGAGCGGAGCCGCCTGCGGGTCGTCGTTGACCTGAGCCTCAACTTTCATTCAGCCAAAAGTTGAGGCCGTTGGTATTTGACCCTGTCAGACCCGGTGTTAGGTGCAGGCGCCGGGTTTCTCGGCCGACGGCCAGATTGCATTGAGCTCGGCGGCAAGGCGTACGCCCGCCAATTCAAGCCTCTCGCCTTGGGCGGTAGCGACGTTTCGAGTGTAGTCCCTGCGTTTCGTGAAGGTAATGTCCCAGTGATTGGGGAGGACACTATCAGGGCTGAAAGTCATTTCACTGTAGGCGGCTTTTGCGGCCACGACACTTTCTGTGGCCCAGTCTTCAGGTGTTGCAAGCTGCTTGGTGATAAGCTCGCAGCCGGCCGCGATGGCATTGGCATCAGGCACAGCGCCAAGTTTGATCGTGTCCCATTCGTGGTGCAGGTTATTGTTCTTATTGCCTGGTTTTAGCAAAAGCGAGTTCCCGCCCGTTGTGGCGGCACCGCTGTCGTTGCCTTCCCGATCGTCTGCGTCGAGATAGACGGCTCCGACATGCAACGGCTGATGCACGTCGCCCACGAAGTGAGCCAGCAGAAATAAAGCCTCGCGTTGATCCCGGATATTAAATGGGGCTGGGACCGAGCATTCGGCTGTCGCGCACTTTAGCTTCGCCAGCGCCGCCTTGATAGCCTGGACAACGTCGGATTTGCCGGCTCCAAAATCATCGATGCTGTAGGTATCGTGTTCAATCACGTTCACATCGGCGAAATGAAAGGCGAGATTGCATTTGAGGTTCTTGCCCGAGTATTCGCAATTGGTCCAATTCCTCGAGGCGTAGTCTTCCATACGCATTTTCTCGGCACCGTCGTCGCCGAAAACGTCGCAAGCGTCCGGGGTTTCCTGATTCCTGGCGTATGCGAAGGTCTTCCCCGGCGCGCCGCTTACACTGCGAATGCAGTCGGGCCACACCGCTGCATGGGCGAGATCGACCTTTGATCCCAGAAGTTCGGCCACATGAGACTGGGCATTCGGGTTCAAGAGCTGCCACGCCAGGTTGCCGACATATTGGTGACCGGGAGAACCCCATGCCCGCGCTTCATTGCTCGCGCAGGTGACAAGGCTGAGACCGAAACAAAAGGCCACGAAATAGCCGACCTTCGAGTTCCATGTGCGCATTTCATCCCTCCGATTTTTGCGTTGCCCGATTGTAAAACGTGCGAGGCCCAAGGGGGATGAATTTATTGTGGCGATCGGCGCGCCCGCCTCAACGGGTCACTCTGGCATCAGCAAGTCGATCATAAACTCGTCGATCTCTTGCTGCCATGCGTTAAGCTTGGCAAGCGACGCAGCCGCGGCTTTCGCGCTCGCATCCCCGACGAAATGGCTGCGGCTGGCAGGGTTGAGCGCCCTGATGTGGTCGGCAATGCGTTCGCGCGTCGCGAGCCACTCATTCATTTGTTCGTCCGGCATCATGATGTCACCTCATTCGTGACAGCAAACACCGGCTGTCGGATCAAGGCTCCCCGTATCGAGATTTCGATTGAATCCTTTTTCGATCTCGCGTGTTTAGTGGTCAGGAGGGCACATGACCACTACACCTATGCTCCGAAGCTTTCGTATTCACGCTGGCCACGTCGACCGGCATCATGCCGTTTTGGTGGAGGAGACGAGCTTCGAAAGCGCCGTCATCGCGTTTGTCGAAGATCATCCGGCCGCTGCCGAAACAGGCGACGAGATGCGTGTCATCGTGCACGATGTCGCGAGCGGCCATGAGCACTGCTTCATGGTCGATCTGTCGACCGGAGAAACCTCGTCCTGCGGGTGAACGAACGATTCGCGACGCCGCTTGTTGATTGAGTCTTCATCGACAGCATTCGGCCAACGCGGAGACGACTCATGGCTTATCGTCCGACCTGGCAAGGGCATCTGAGGCTCTCGCTCGTGACCTGTCCGGTCGCACTCTATACCGCGACCAATGCGGCCGGAGATGTGCATTTCAACCTGATCAATCCGAAGACCAACAACCGGATCAAGATGATCACGACCGATCCGGATACCGGACCGATCAACAGGTCGGATCTGGTCAAGGGCTATGAGGTCGAGAAGGGTAAATACATCCTCGTCACCGACGACGAGATCAAGTCGGTAAAGCTTGAGAGCACCAAGACGATAGACATCGAGCGCTTCGTCCCGGCCGATGAGATTGACCGGATCTATTGGGATCATCCCTATTATCTGGCGCCCGACGGCAAGATGGCCCAGGAGGCATTTGCCGTCATTCGCGAAGCCATGGTGAGGTCTGAGCAGATCGCTCTTGGCCGCGTCGTCCTGTCGACGCGCGAGCGGATCCTAGCGCTCGAGCCGCGCGGCGAGGGAATCCTAGCCTACTCGCTGCGAACGGACGCCGAGGTGCGCAAGGAGAGCGAGATCTTCGGGTCGATCGCCAAGACGAAGCCCGATCCCGGCATGATCGATATCGCCGAGAAGATTATCGAGCAGAAGGAAGGACCGTTCGACCCTAGCAAGTTCGTCGATCGGTACGAGGAGG
Source organism: Alphaproteobacteria bacterium (assembly GCA_965276835.1). GTDB lineage: Bacteria > Pseudomonadota > Alphaproteobacteria > BOG-932 > Roseiterribacteraceae > BOG-932. Next base: position 1,497,446 of record OZ255631.1, on the reverse strand, counting down.
CATTGAAGGCGCTCATTGCCGAGAAACAGAAGGGCCACAAGCCTGTCGCCGCCGAGGAGCCCGACGATACGAATGTGGTGGATTTGATGGCTGCGCTGAAGGCAAGCCTTGCCGGCAAGGCTGCGAAGGGTGCCGCAGCCGGGAAGGGGACGAAAGCTAAAGAGTCCGAGAAGTCAAAGCCCGCGCCACGGCGCAAGGCCGGCTGAATCAGTCCGTCCCGCCGGCGCGGCGATAGTCCTTCCGGGCCGCTTTGACCGTTTGATCGGCAGCATCTTTTGCATGGGCGTATTTTTGCCGCGCCTCTTCCTGTTCACGATGTAATTCATCCCAACGCCGGCTAAAGCGGTCTTCCTCACGGCGCCGCTGTTCCTCTAAGCGCTTCAACTCTTTCTCGGCCGTATCGAGCGCCGATCGATCAGGTGGTGGTGGGGCGGGCTTTGACGTGCGAGCGGGGCGGCCGGCTTTCTTATCCGCTGGCGTTGTCTCGGCGCGAGGAACTTTGGGTAGGCTTGCCGCCTCGAGCTCGAATGGGTCGTTCGATCCGATCGCGCGCCTGAGCGGTGTTTCGGGATGCTTGAGCGCAGCTTCGACAGCAGCCGCCTCCGTCGTGACTATTGCAAGCCCCTCAGCAAACAGATTCTGGTGCGAGCCCCAGGCGCGCAAGGCCGCGGTCTGGCTGGGCGCCGCGACGACAGATTCATGGAAACCGAAGGGCGCCTGGTAGACTTTGAGCTTGCGCGCCTTAACTGGGGCCATCGCAGCTATTTCGCGCGATGATGATCGCCTTTGTCGCCCTGGCCCGGCTTCGCGTCGTGCTTCGCTTTATGATGGGCGTCCGCCGACAGCGACTTGCCTTCGTCGACCTCAGTCTTGAATTGGCCTTTGTCATCGCGGCGCACATAGCGCTTATCGCCGTTCGGCGCGATCTCTTCCCGTTTAGACATATGTACCTCCTCTGTTGGTAAGTGGAATCCAGAATCGCCCTGTCGGTTCCATGGGTTCTCGGAACCCAACTTGCACCTGGATCATATAGTCAATGTCCGCTCGAAGACCTGACTTTCCTCGGAGCAAAACGTGGTCGCTACAAAGCTCGCCAAATACCAAGGGATGCGAGACTTTTCGCAAACTGCGGAGCCATCCGGTAAGGACGCCAAAGTCGTACCGTCGCAGGCGCTGCGTTTCGTCATCCAGAAGCATGCCGCCAGCCACCTGCACTTCGATCTGCGCCTCGAATATGAGGGCACATTCCGGTCATGGGCCGTGCCCAAGGGGCCCTCTCTCGATCCGAAGGATCGCCGCATGGCCATGGAGGTCGAGGATCACCCGCTCGACTATGGCGACTTCGAGGGCGCGATCCCGAAGGGACAATACGGTGGCGGGACCGTAATGCTTTGGGATCGCGGCTATTGGGCGCCCGAAAAAGGTTTTGAGAAGATCGGCCAAGCCCTGAACAAGGGAGAGTTGAAGTTCGTCATGGAAGGCGAGCGGATCCACGGCTCCTGGGTGTTAGTGCGTACCAAGCGTGACAGTCGGGGTAAAGCGAGCTGGCTTCTGATCAAGCATCGTGACGAGGGCGCCATTGAGGGGAACACATCCGGACCGACGGACGCCGACCGGTCGGTGGCTTCGGGCCGCACCATGACCGAGATCGCCAACGGCAAGGGAAAGGCGGCATCGCCATTCATGACCGCCAAGGGTGCGGCCGCTGGTTCAGTGTGGCAAAGCAATCGAGACGATAGCGCGCCAGCTGGGCTGATCGTCCCGGTCAAGGCAACGTCGTCCAAGGTCAAGACCGTGGCTACCCTGCCGGCCTTTATCGAGCCGCAGCTGGCCAAATCGCTCGAGAAGCCGCCGGCTGGAGCGGGCTGGGCCCATGAGATCAAATTCGACGGTTACCGCATGCAGCTGCGCACCGTCGGCGGCAAGGCTACGCTGCGCTCGCGCAAGGGCCTCGATTGGTCTGCGAAGTTCCCGGAGATCGTCGCCAGCGGCGCCAGCTTGTCCGATGGCATCATCGACGGCGAGGTGATCGCGCTGGATCACACCGGCGCGCCCAGCTTCTCGGCGTTGCAGGCAGCGATCTCCGAGGCCAAGACAAAGGATTTGGTGTTCTTCGTTTTCGACCAGATGTTCGCCGGCAAGGAGGACCTGCGTCCGTTGCCGCTGACGGAGAGGAAGGCCCGTCTGGAAAGCAGCATAGAAGGCGCTGCGGCGAACATCCGCTACGTCGACCATTTCATTACCGCTGGGGATGCAGTCCTCCTGTCGGCGTGTCGCATGGACCTCGAGGGTATCATCTCCAAACGCCTCGACGCGCCCTACCAGTCCGGCCGCAGCGAGAACTGGGGCAAATCCAAATGCCGCGCCGGTCACGAGGTCGTGATCGGCGGATGGACCACTACGGGAGACGCTTTCCGTTCGCTGATCGCAGGCGTGAACCGCGACGGCGAGCTGGTCCATGTCGGCCGGATCGGCACGGGTTTCGGGCGCGACACGGTGAGCCGCATCCTCCCCCGTCTCAAGGCGCTTGAGACCGACGTCAGTCCCTTCAAGGGGAAGACCGCGCCGAAGAAGGCGGTGGGCGTACATTGGGTGCGCCCGGAACTAGTTGCCGAAATCCAATATGCCGGTTTCACCGGCGACGGCACGTTGCGCCAAGCCTCCTTCAAGGGCTTGCGCGATGACAAGCCGGCCGCGGAGGTCGAGGCTGAGGAGCCCGCGCCGGCGAACACGATAGAGCTCAGCGAACCGACGCCGGCGATCATCCAGACCAAAACCATATCGCCCCGAGGATCCGTCCCGGTCCTGGGCGTGACAATCTCTCACGCCGACAAACCACTGTGGCCAGATGCGCACGACGGCAAGCCGGTGACCAAGCTGGAGTTGGCCCAATATTACGAGGCGGTGGGCGCGTGGATGCTGCCCCATGTGAAGGGCCGACCCTGCTCGATGATCCGGATGCCCGATGGCATCAACGGCGCTCAGAACTTCTTCCAGCGGCACGCCGCCAAGGGCCAGTCCGCATTGATCACCGAAGTGGAGGTGTGGGGCGATCGCAAACCTTATATCGAGTTCGACAGCGTCGAGGCATTGGTCGCCGCGGCTCAGACGGGCGCCCTCGAGCTTCACCCCTGGAACTCCGAGCCGTTCTCGCCGGAACAGCCTGGCCGCCTGGTATTCGATCTGGACCCCGCACCCGACGTCGCCTTCGAGGTTGTGATCGAGAGCGCACGGGAAATCCGCGACCGGCTTGAGGAGCTGGGCCTCGTCAGCTTCTGCAAGACCACGGGCGGCAAGGGCCTGCATGTAGTCACGCCATTGGAGGCGGAGGGCATCGACTGGGCGATCGCGAAAGCGTTCGCCCGCGACGTCTGCAAGGTGATGGCGGCTGACGCGCCCGATCGCTATCTGATCAACATGGCCAAGAAAGAGCGCACCGGCCGTATCTTCCTGGATTATCTGCGGAACGACCGCATGGCGACGGCGGTGGCTCCGCTGTCGCCCCGCGGGCGGCCCGGGGCCCCCGTGTCGATGCCCGTGAGTTGGAGCCAGGTGAAGAAGGGGCTCGATCCTACCGTCTACACGGTGCGCACCGTGCCGCCCCTGGTCAAGAAACTGAAGGCCTGGGAAGATTATTGCGATGGCGAGCGGCCACTGGCAAACGCCATCAAGCGGCTGGGCAAGGTTTGATGCGCGTCCGATGCGCCTGACCAGCGCCGGCGTCCTAGTCTATCGCCGACATCGTGCGCGGATAGAGTTTTTGCTTGGCCACCCTGGCGGCCCGCTTTGGGCCCGGAAGGACCTGGGCTCCTGGATGATTCCGAAAGGTTTAATCGAGACAGGCGAGGAGCCGCTTGCGGCGGCGCTACGCGAGTTCGAGGAGGAAACCGGGCTAAAGCCTCCGCACATCTCGCACCCTCTGACACCCCTTCGCCAGGCTGGCGGCAAGACAGTCTTGTGCTGGGCCGCAGAAGGCGACCTCGACCTCGGCGCCTTCCGTCCTGGGACGTTCGAGATGGAGTGGCCGCCTCGGTCGGGAAAGCGCGCGGCGTTCCCGGAGATCGACAGGATTGCTTATTTTGACGATGCGGAAGCCCTGACGCGCATCCTGCCGTCTCAAGCGCCGCTGATCCGGGAGATCCTGCAGACTTTGGCGAGCGCGAACTGAGGGGGTGAGGTTAGATAAGTTGCGGTTCGGGCATTCGCATCGGCGCCGCGTTTCTCGGGATCCAGGCCTCGTCTGTCGGGGTAATACCCAAATTATCCGCGGGATAGGTCCGGAACTGCAAGGCAATGACGTCCTGGATGCTGCAGGTGAGCCAGTGCTCCCATTCGTTGGCGTGGAGCAGGACCGGCATCCGCTCGTTATAATGCATGACCGCGTCGTTACTGGCCGTGGTCATGCCGGCGTAGCAGGGCCCCCAGAGTTCGGTGTTCCGACAGAAACCCGCCCAGGCAAAAAGAGGCTCGTTTTTCACGTTGAACCAAGTTCGGGTCTTTTTGCCGGGAAGACCATCGGGCTCGGCGAATTGCGTGACCGGGATCAGGCAGCGGTAGCGTGGATCGACGACCATCGCTTCCCACATCGTGCTGGTCAGGTCGGCCACCAAGTTCACGGCTGTTGCCGGCTGTTTCTTCTCCCGCATCTCGCGGGTGAGCCGCGGGAATCCCCAGCCGACTTCTTGAACCAGGCGCCGGTTGTTATGTGCACGGACGACGATGCCGCGCCCGCCTTTGGCGGTGTCCGGTTTCATCTCGATCGACTTGGGGACCTCCGCCCCGAAGTGGGCCGCGACGTCCTCGGCGCTTTTCCGAACCGTATAGAGGTTGCACATCTCCGTTTCTCCTACTCGTCCTCGCGCGGCTTGGGCGTTGCCCGCCGGCGTTTTTGCGTCTTGTCTGCGAGTTCGATCCAGACCGGCGCGTGATCGCTGGAATGCTCCCATCCGCGAACCAGGCGGTCGACTTCGGCCGTCGTGAGCCGGTCAGCGATCGACGGGCTCAGCAGGAAATGGTCGAGCCTCAGCCCGGCGTCGCGGGCGAAGGCATTCCGGAAATATTTCCAGAAGGTGTAGATGCGCTGGCCGGGGTGCAAGGCGCGTAGCGCATCGGTCCAGCCTTGGGCAACGAGTGCCGCGTAGGCTTCGCGCACTTCCGGCCGGAACAGTGCGTCGTCGCGCCATCGCTCCGGAGCATAAACATCGAGATCGGTCGGCATGACATTGTAGTCGCCGGCCAGGACGACCGGTGCGCCGGTTGCCAGCAGGCTCGCGGCATGCGCGGTGACCCGCTCGAACCATTTCAGCTTGTAGTTGAACTTGGGTCCCGGCGCCGGGTTGCCGTTGGGCAGATAGAGGCAGCCGATCAGGATACCGTTCACCGCTGCCTCGATATAGCGGCTGTGGCTGTCGTCCGCATCGCCGGGCAGGCCGCGCCGTGTCTCGATCGGATCGCAGTCGCGGGCGAGAATGGCGACACCGTTCCAGGATTTCTGCCCGTGCCAGACGGCGCCGTAGCCAAGTTTCCGGATCGCCGCAATCGGGAATTTCTCATCCGGCGCCTTGAGCTCCTGGAGGCAGGCAACGTCTGGCTGCGCCTCTTCCAGCCAGCGCAGCAGCACGGCGAGCCGGCCATTGATGCCGTTCACATTAAAGGTCGCGATCTTCATGGGATTGCGACCGCCGCAGGTGGATTTTGGTTCCGGCTTCGCATCACTGGAAGTTCCGACTTTTCACTTTGAGCGTGTCGATATGAAGGTCGGGGATATAGATATTCCGGGTTCTCAGTCCCTTTGGTGGCAGTTCGCGCGGATCGGGTCCGCCATGACGGGCATGATCGGCGCGGCTGGCCGGCATCGTGAAATTGTCGCGGCCACCGACGGTCGCAAGATCCGCCGACAGGTCGGCGATCTGGTGGGCGATCAGGTGGACCACCTCGCCCTCCCGCTGTACGCGCCCTTTGACCGCCATCAGGTTGGCTCCCATGACCGCGCGGCGAAATTTCTCGAACACATGTGGCCAGACCACCAGGTTGGCTATGCCTGTTTCGTCTTCCAGGGTGATGAACATGACGCCCTTGGCCGAGCCTGGACGCTGGCGCACGAGCACCAGCCCGGCTGTCTCGCACCACCGACCATCCTTGGTTGCCATCGCCTGTATGCAGGTGACCACCTTCTGCGCCGTTAGATCCTCACGCAGGAAGGTGAGCGGATGGGCCCGTAGTGTCAGCCCGACATGGCGATAGTCCTGGACGACCTCGTTGCCGGCCGTCATCGGCCGGAGCTCAACGACCGGTTCCTGCATTTCCGGGATCGAGCGCTGCTCGCGTTCGATGGCGGCCGAGAAGAGGGGAAGGGGTTCGTCGCGCAGCGCCTTGATCGCCCAGAGTGCTTCCCGGCGGGCGAGGCCAAGGGAGGCGCGGAATCCGTCGGCGGCCGCTATCTGGACCAGCGACGCCGCCGGGATGCCGGCGCGGCGCCAGAGATCGTCGACTGACGTGAAAGGCTGCTCGCCCCGGCAGGCGACGATGGTCGCGACATGGGCATTGGCGAGGTGCCGGATCATGCGGAAGCCGAGCCGCACGGCGAATTGCCCATCGTCGTCGGTCGGCTCCAAGGTGCAGTCCCAGCGCGACGCGTTGATACAGACCGGCCGGATTTCGACGCCGTGTTCCTCCGCATCGCGGACGATTTGGGCGGTTTGATAGAAGCCCATCGGCTGGGCATTGAGCAGCGAAGCGCAGAAGATGTCCGGGTGCCAGCACTTCACCCAGGCGCTGGCATAAGCGATGAGGGCAAAGGACGCGGCATGGCTTTCCGGGAAACCGTAGCTGCCGAACCCTTCGAGCTGGCTGAAGGTCTTTTCCGCGAATTCCTGTTCGTAGCCCTTGGCCACCATGCCGTCGATCAGCTTGTCACGGAACTTGCTGACCCCGCCGGTGAACTTGAACGTCGCCATGCTCTTGCGAAGCTGGTCGGCTTCGCCCGGCGTGAAGCCGGCGCATTCAATGGCGACCCGCATCGCCTGTTCCTGGAACAGCGGCACGCCCAGCGTCTTGCCCAGCACCTTCTCGAGCTCAGGCGTCGGATATTCGACCGGCTCCAATCCTTCGCGCCGGCGGAGATAAGGATGGACCATATCGCCCTGGATCGGGCCTGGCCGGACGATCGCGACCTCGACGACCAGGTCATAGAAGGTCCGTGGCTTGATCCGCGGCAGCATGGACATCTGGGCCCGGCTTTCGATCTGGAAGGTCCCGAGCGTGTCCGCTTTGCGGATCATCGCGTAGGTGCGCGGGTCTTCCGCCGGGATCGTCGCCAGGTCGAGCTTGATTCCCTTGTGGCTGTCGAGGAAATCGAAGGCGCGCTTCATGCAGGTCAGCATCCCCAAGGCCAAGACATCCACCTTCATGAATTTGAGGATGTCGATATCGTCCTTATCCCACTCGATGACCTGCCGATCCTTCATCGCCGCCGGTTCGATCGGCGCCAGATCGTCGAGCCGGTCATGGGTCAGTACGAACCCGCCAGGATGCTGGCTGAGATGGCGCGGCGCACCGATGAGCTGGCGGGCAAGGTCGAGCGTCAGGCGCAGGCGCCGGTCGGCCAGGTTGAGATTGAGCGCCTCGACATGCTTGTCCTCGACGCCTTCTTCGGACCAGCCCCAGACTTGTGACGACAGCATCTTGATCAGGTCCTCGGTGAGACCGAGCGCCTTGCCGACATCGCGTATCGCCGCTTTGGTGCGATAGCGGGTCACGACCGAACACAGGGCGGCGTGATCGCGCCCATAGGTCTCGAAGATCCATTGCATGACGATCTCGCGCCGCTCGTGCTCGAAATCGACATCGATGTCCGGCGGCTCATGCCGCTCTTCGGACACGAAGCGCTCGAAAAGCAGGTCGTTGCGATCGGGATCTATGGACGTAATGCCGAGCACGAAACAGACGGCCGAGTTGGCGGCCGAGCCGCGCCCCTGGCACAGGATTTCTTTCGAGCGCGCGAATTTCACGATGCTGTTCACCGTGAGAAAGTAAGGCGCGTAATTGAGCTTGCCGATGAGCTCGAGTTCATGGAGCAGGGTGGTGCGAACGCTGTCGGGAAGCCCTTCGGGGTAACGCTCTGCCGCGCCCTCCCAGGTGAGCTTTTCTAGGGTCTGCTGCGGCGTAAGCGATGGGTCGGCGCGCTCCTCCGGATATTGATAGGCGAGTTCGTCCATCGAGAAGCTGCAGCGCGCAGCGATTTCGCCGGTGCGCGCGAGAGCTTCCGGATAGCGCCCGAACAGGCGATGCATCTCCGCCGGCGGCTTCAGGTAGCGGTCGGCATGGCGTTCGCGCAGGTAACCTGCCTCATCGATGGTGACGCCGTGGCGGACGCAGGTGACGACGTCCTGCAGCATGCGCCGACCCGGCTCATGGAACAGCACATCGTTGGTCACAACCGTGCGCACCCCCGTTTGGGTTGCCAGGTTCGACAGCTCGTGCAGCCGCAACTGGTCGTTCGGCCGCCGCCTTAGGGTCAGCGCCAGATAGGCACGATCCCCGAAGGCAGTTTTGAGGCGGCGGAGTTGATGAGCGCAGGTATCGTCGGGCTGGTCAGGCACAAGCGTTGCGATCTGGCCCTCGCCGTAGGTGACCAGATCGTCCCAGCCGAGAATGCACTTGGCCTTGCCGCCGCGCTTCTTACCCAGCGACAGAAGCCTGCAAAGGCGGGAATAGGCCGGCCGGTCCATCGGATAGACCAGGACGGACATGCCGTCGTCCAGATCCAGGCGACAGCCGACGATAAGCTGGACGCCCGTCTCCTTCGCCGCTTGATGGGCGCGGACGATGCCGGCCAGACTGTTGCGATCCACGATCGCCAGCGCCTGGATGCCGAGCTGGTAGGCTTGGACGAACAGGTCCTCGCAGGAGCTGGCGCCGCGGAGAAAGCTGAAATGCGACGTGACCTGGAGCTCTGCATAGTTGGGACCGCTCAACCGAAGACCCCGTGCATGAACCAGCGCTGCGAGCCGGTCGCCATGTCCTGGCCGTCGCCGGCGCGGAACAGCCAGTAGCGGCTGCCGGCGTCGTCTTCGACCTGGAAGTAATCCCGGGCTGTGGTGAGTGCTGCATCACGCTTCCACCACTCTCCGAACACCCGTTCGGGCCCATCGGCGCGCTTCACACGCCGGCGAATGCCACGCCAGGTGAACGAGACCGGCGGATGATCCGGCAGGAGCGCCACGGTTTCGACCGGCTCCGGGCTCGGCAGGAGCCGCGACGGCCGTGGCCAGTGCAGCGGCCAAGCACCAGGATCGTCGGGTGCCAATGCCGCGATGCGCCGAACTGATCGCTCCGGCACGTCGCTGGCAACCGGTGCGATCCGATACAGATGCTCAGCACCGATCCGGTTGCCGATCGTGTCGACCAGATCGGACACGTCGGATTCGCTATCCTCGACGAGTATCGAAGCCATCTGCGTAGTCGCAAAAGGTTCTGCCATCACCGCGGTCAGCACCATTAGCTCGATGCCGAAGCCGGGGTCGATGGTCTCGATCTTGTCGCTGAGCAGCCGGGCGATGCGTTTCGGATCGCGGACGGGCAGGGCGGTTCCGACGCGAATTGCCTGCAGCTCGCTGTCGACCCGATGGCAGAGCAGGTCCAGGCGTTTGGCGCCTAAACTCTTTTCCTCCAGCCGGGTGCAGAGATCCATGGCCAGTTGAGTGATATAGCGCGCGATCGTCTCCGCGGCGCTGATCGGCTCGGCGAACACCCGGCGAACCTCGATGATGGCGGGCGACCGCACCGGGTCGATCGGTTCGCGTTGCCGGCCGAACATCTGATCCAGCCGACGTCCCAGTTCCGGACCAAAGCGCAGGGCAAGCGGCGCCCGCGGTTGTGCGGCGAGCTCACCGATCGTGTCGAATCCCAGGACCTTGAGGCGCTCCGCCATATCCGTTGGCAGGCGCAGCGACGCGATTGGGAAATGCGCGAGCTGACGCCCGGTCTCGCCCTTTGGGATCACTGTGGTCGGCGTCCGGCCGAAACGGGCGACTGCATGCGCCGCGCCCCAGCTATCGGCGACGGCCACCCGGGCGCTCGTGCCGGAAGCGGAAAATCGCTCGGCCAGCTGGGCTAGCATCCTGTCTTCGCCGCCATGAAGGTGATCGCCCCCGGTGGTGTCCATCACGATACCGTCCGACCCATCGACCGCGACGATCGGCGAGTAGCGTTTCAGAGCCCATAGGGCCAGACGCTCGAGAGCGTCGCTGTCGCCAGCCGGATCGGCTTCCTGCATAACCAGCCCCGGAATCATCGCCTGGGCCTGGCTCGCGGCCATGCCAATGGACAGGCCGGCCATCCTGGCGGCGCGGTCGGCGCCCAGCACCACGCGCCGGCTTCCGACGCGCCCGACCATGACGATCGGCGCCTCAGGCGGAGGCGCGAAATTCGCCAGCTTCCGCCGATACCGATCCGTGGACCAAGTCGGCAGGAAGAGCGAGACGACCCTTTGCATCGCACGCCTCCACAATGAAATCCGCGCTTTCTCCGGCGCGGCAACGGATGAGTTCGACCAGCCAGCGGGCGCGGCCGATCCCTGGCACCGGCAAGGGCGCCGACGGAACGGCGCTGACGCGCCAGCGGCTTACCGCGGCTGTCGGCTGCCCGAAATCCGCGGCTTCGGTCTGGCGCCGCCAGCGGCGGATGGCGATGCCGATACCGCCGGATGCCTCGGCCGCCAGCTGCAGCCGCCGGGACGTCGTCATCGAGAGCTTGGCGACCTCGGCGATCGCGGCGCCGAGACCCGTATGGCGCAGGCCTTCCTCAAAGCAGGCGAGCAGGTCCTTCTCGTCGCCGGCCTCGACAAAGATCACCCGGTTGTGAGACAGGCCGACCTGGTCCATCGCCGGGGCAAACAGGTCACGCCGCGTGACGCACCACAGAATCTTTCCCTTGGTGCGCGCCGCGATGCCGGCGGCGAATAAGGCGGCTGCCGCGCCGTCGACGGCGCCGTTGCCACCGCCGGCGATTTCGTGGAGAGCGCCACGCGCCAGGCCGCCGGTGGGCAGCCGATCGTCGATCTGCTGGATCCCGAACGGCAGTGGTGGGCGGCGTTCCGCAGTACCGCCTTCGATCCGCCGGATGCGGTCGCGGAGCTCGTCGAGGATAGGACGTGAGGCGGCAGGAATCATACGAAACTGGGCTTTCGGTGACGCTTTCCAACGGTCTGCGCGGGTGCTAAGTTCCCAATCTGTTCACTGTCGCCCGTTTGAGTCAATCCGCTGCTTTGCCGTTTTTTGCCGCCGCCCGATGAGGTTGAACTGTTGCCGATGCTCCCGATTCGCGAATCAGATAAGAAAAACAGGGAGGTATCGAAAGCCATGACCGCGACCTATCTTGAAAAATTAAATCGCGAGCAGCGTCAGGCGGTCGAGCATGGCATAGAACAGAATGGCATCGTGATTGGACCGCCGCTCCTCGTGATCGCCGGAGCGGGCTCAGGCAAAACCAACACGCTGGCCCATAAGGTGGCTCATCTGATCGTCAAAGGCGCCGACCCACGCCGGGTTCTCCTGATGACCTTCTCGCGGCGCGCGGCCTCCGAGATGTCCCGCCGGGTGGAGCGCCTGTGTGCGCAGGTGCTTGGCGGCGGGTCCGGCATCATGGCTGACGCACTGACCTGGGCCGGCACCTTCCATGGCATCGGTGCCCGGTTGCTGCGTGAGTACGCTGAGCAAATTGGGATCGATCCCGGTTTCACCATCCATGACCGCGAGGACAGCGCCGACCTCATGAACCTGGTCAGGCACAATCTCGGCTTCTCGAAGATGGAAAGCCGTTTTCCGACCAAGGGAACGTGTCTTGCCATCTATTCCAGGGTCGTGAACTCGGAAGAGCCGCTCGGCGACGTGCTGCGCAGGTTCTTTCCTTGGTGCGCGTCCTGGGAAGTTCAGCTCCGAGAACTGTTCAGCGGCTATGTCGAGATCAAGCAGGCGCAGAACGTGCTCGATTACGACGATCTCCTGCTCTATTGGGCCAACGCTGCCGGCGACCCGCTGCTCGCCGCTGATATGGGAGGAAAGTGGGACCACGTCCTGGTCGACGAGTACCAGGACACCAACCAGCTCCAGTCGTCGATCCTGCTGGCGCTCAAGCCCGGCGGCCGCGGACTGACTGTGGTCGGCGACGACGCGCAGTCGATCTACAGCTTTCGGGCGGCAACAGTTCGCAACATCCTGGATTTTCCCTACGCCTTCACGCCGGCAGCCGACATCATCACGCTCGACCGCAATTACCGTTCGACCCAACCGATCCTGGCGGCGGCGAACGCCGTCATCGAACTAGCGACGGAACGCTTCACCAAGAATCTCTGGACCGACCGGGTTTCGGCGGAGAAGCCGCAGCTGGTCACGGTCCGCGACGAGACAGGCCAGGCGCATTACATCGTCGAGCAGGTGCTGGAAAATCGCGAGGTCGGCACGCTGCTCAAGCAGCAGGCCGTGCTCTTCCGGACCTCAAGCCATAGCGGTGCGCTCGAGGTCGAACTGACCCGGCGCAATATCCCCTTCGTCAAATTCGGCGGCCTCAAGTTCCTCGACAGCGCCCACGTGAAGGACGTGATGTCGGTATTGCGCTTCGTGCAGAATCCCCGCGACCGCGTTGCTGGCTTCCGAATCATGCAGCTCTTGCCGGGTCTGGGCCCGACCTCGGCTCAGCGCGTGCTCGACGCCATGCTTGATCAGCCCGATCCACTGGCGGCGCTGGCTCATATTCCGGCGCCGGGGCGGGTGGGCGATCATTGGCAGCCCTTCGTCGATCTGTTGCAGACGCTGCGGCCCGGTCGTTCCGGCTGGCCGGCCGAGGTCGAGCAGATCCGGCGCTGGTACGAGCCGCACCTCGAGCGCGTTCACGAAGACGCGACGACGCGGCAGGCCGACCTCATTCAGCTCGAGCAGATCGCGGCCGGCTACCCGTCCCGTGAACGCTTCCTCACCGAACTCACGCTCGACCCGCCGGACGCGACGAGTGACCAATCCGGCGTGCCGCTGCTCGATGAGGACTATCTGATCCTGTCGACCATCCATTCGATCAAAGGCCAGGAATACAAGTCCGTCTTCATTCTGAACGTCATCGATGGCTGCATTCCGTCAGACTTGGCGACGGGCGACACTGTGGAGATCGAGGAGGAACGGCGGCTGCTCTATGTTGGCATGACGCGAGCGAAGGACAATCTGCATCTTGTGACCCCGCAGCGTTTCTATACCCACGGCCAGGCGGCTTATGGCGACCGCCATGTCTACGCGGCGCGGACGCGTTTCATTCCGCCGGCGCTGCTGCCGCTGTTCGAATGCAGGACATGGCCGGTGGTCGCCGCGACGGCGTCGCAGGTCGCCGTCAAGCAGGTTCGGGTCGATGTCGGTGCCCGGATGCGCGGCATGTGGAAATAGCAACCGGTTGGGCCCCGGAATGGAAACGACGGAAGAGCGCGCAGAATCCGGCGAAGCGGTGCCGCCGGTCCGAAAGATCATCCATGTCGATATGGATGCCTTCTACGCGTCCGTCGAACAACGCGACGATCCCGATCTGCGCGGCAAGCCCGTTGCGGTCGGCGGGTCCCGGGAGCGCGGTGTTGTTGCCGCGGCAAGTTACGAGGCGCGGAAATTCGGCGTCCATTCCGCCATGCCGTCCATTACAGCCAAGCGCAAATGTCCCGACCTGATCTTCGTAAAACCGCGTTTCGACGTCTATTCGGCGATCTCGCAACAGATCCGGGCAATCTTCGCTGAACACACGCCGTTGATCGAACCCTTATCCCTGGACGAGGCCTATCTCGACGTCACCGAGAACCTTCAGGGCATCGCGACGGCGACCGAAATCGCGACGCTGATCCGGGCAAAGATCAGGGAAGTTACCGGTCTCAATGCGTCGGCTGGCATCTCGTATAACAAGTTCCTGGCCAAACTTGCGTCCGACCACCGGAAGCCGAACGGGCAGTTTGTGATCACGCCCAGGACTGGTCCGGCTTTCGTCGAGACGCTACCGGTGGGGAAGTTCCACGGTATCGGTCCCGCCACCGCCGCGAAGATGCAGCGCCTGGGCATTCAGACTGGCGCCGACATGAAGGCGAAGGATCTCGCCTTCATGCAGCAGCATTTTGGTAAATCGGGCGGGTACTATTACTGGGTCGCGCGCGGGATCGATAATCGCCCGGTTCGGCCGGACCGCGTTCGCAAATCTGTCGGCGGCGAGAACACGTTCTTCACGGATTTGACCTCGTTGGACGAGGCCCGCACCGCCCTCGCGCCGATCATCGACAAGGTCTGGCGCCATTACGACGCTCATGGGACGCGCGGTAGAACCATCACGCTCAAGGTGAAGTACTCTGACTTCCAAATTCTTACGCGGAGCCGGACAGGAACCACCCCGGTGACTTCCCGCTCAGAGCTCGAGGAAGCCAGCTTCAGTCTTCTCTTGCCGTTCTTCCCGGCTGTAAAGGGCATCCGTCTGCTGGGGGTATCGATTTCGTCCTTTGGCAATGAAGCATCAGTTGCGCTCCAGCAAATGCAATTGGGTCTGTGAACATATCGCGTCGGACTGTGTGTTCAGTCACCGCTTTCAGATATCGGATCTTCGACGCTTCTAACCGGGAAATGTAGCGTATAATAGTCGCGGTACCGGTCGCTTGCGTTTGCCGCCTTAAACACAATCCGGTGGAGCAGCATTTTCAAAATTTTGGTTTCTCTGATCGTGTCGCCGTGATCGGCCTTCAGCGCGGAGCCATGAGCCGACCGGTTCCGGTTCGACCAGGCTCGCTCCTCTAAAGAACTGATCCGAAGGCCCAGGCCCTCGGCAAATGCCAAGGTCACTTGGCTTTGGGGCAGCTGATTCAAATTCGACCTGATCTTGTTGCCAAGCATTGTCTTTTGCTCGTCGGTGAGGCTGGCCTCCGCGATGACTTTAAGCAAGTCTTGCTGAACGGAAGCCCAGACCTCGCCCTCTTCCACCACCATCGTGCGGAACTGGGACGGCCGCGCCGCTTTGAGGCTACGTCGTAGCGCTTCGAGCGCGCCGCCGTAGTAGGCCGCCGCCATATCGGACGGCGCTATGGCCGCGTGCCAATACGACCAACTGAGTTCAGTAAAATCAAATTCGTCGTAATGATCGAAAATCGCGTTTGACATCACCTCCAGATTGCGGGCGTCGACCTCGCGGTCATGCCGCCGCCCAAGCGGCGCCGGCGGCAAGGCAAAGGTATCGAATGCGCGGACACCGACCCCGTGCGCAGACTCGACAGTGAGTGAGACGAGATCGGAATTGTCAGCGAACCGGCTACAGCCGAGATAGATCAGGTAGTTGCCAAGACAGAAGGCAAGAACCTCCCGGATGCGCCACCGAATCTTTTCTTCAGGTGCTCCGCGATAAAGGATGCATCCTCGCTTGGCGCCGTCGCCATCGCCAGCCACCGCGCCATAAATATAAAGCTGGATGCCGCCGACGGTCAGACCCAGCACGCTGTGACTCGAAATATGTGCGTCTGTCAGCTTGCCGGTCAGTGTGATCGCCGCATCACCGGAGCCTACCGTGAACCGTTGGTTGTTCTCGCTCTCATACGAGTATGTAGAACCGAACCAGATCATATGTTTAGTGTCGAGATTCTCCAGCCAATCGATCGTGAAAGCTGGTTCGAGCTCCGGCTTAAGCTGAATATCGAGGGAGGAAATCAGAGCTTCTTGATGGGTCTCTTTGACACCATTTTGGTTATAGGTTTCCGAATGATTCCGAGGGATGACGCCCCGTCCGACCGCACTCAGGCCGGGAAAGGGCGGGTGCCCGGCAAACGTAATCGTATCGGTGGCCGGCAAAACGGTGCCGGCCGGGGCCTCGAGTGTCTGGCTGGTGACCTCGCCCAGAGCCACCGTGCTCATGACGAGCTGCCGCTTGTCGTCTCGTATTATTGCGAATGAAGCGATGGGAAGCAGGAGACTGTCGGCATCCGTTATGCGAAACCGGTTCGCCGTGAACTGCTGGTCAAAATCCTCCCACTCCCAGCTATTCCGCAGGGGCGTTGATCCCACTTCCATCGTTCGATCCTATTTGGGGTTTTGCGCCCGATGCTTGGCTGAGCCATGTCCCTGGTGTGCGCTCAAGGGCTCGTCGCAGCGATGAATCTCTTGGCCGGTTAGCTGATCCAGCACGGTTTCAGTGTAGCTATCATCAAGGCGATTGATTGTGCGGCTGGTCTGAACCCACCGGCCGTCGCGGTTCCTCACGACGGATGCTCGGGATTCAATCGGTGCTTTACGGCGACCATTTCGGGGCACTTTCAACTGCATAACCCACACGAAACCCGTATCGTCCGGCTTTTCGAAAAGCGGGACCTTCTCGCCACCGCAGCCAGGGCACGGCGTGTCGTGATCGATCACCTCGCCTCCGACAACCTCTCCCATAATGAAGGCATCGCATTTAGGGCACTGATAGAACATGGAGACCAGCTGCCTCACGAATATGCAGAGGACGGCCTCTGCGTCTGAGACGGCCACGGCAGCATCTGTGCTGCCTCAAGCGCTCCTGTGAGCGCTGCAATCAGAGACGGCGAGCCTGGGCACTGTTCAAGCTCGAATGCTACGACCGACGCCACCTCCACGCCCGCCTCTTTGGCGAGCCTTTCTCGCGTCCATTGTAAACGGGCACGCGCATCTTGGCAGTCGAAAGGTGTCAACATCGTGCTTTGAGTGTGATGCGATTCCCGTCACGAATCCACATCTGAACGCTAGATGGGCGCTACGGGTGGGTCGCAGCCGTCCGGACGCATAAAATATGCGCTATATTGGCTGTAGCCAACGGATTGGACTGAAACGCCATGCTCACGCTCCGGCAGCGAGACACGCAGGGTCTCATAAAACGCACTCTCGGGGATGCGATGGCCCAGCGCTATGAGGATTGGTGCGACTTGGTCGGCGGAGCCGTCCGGCTCCGCGTCCCGGGGCCCGTCGTCGGCCATATGGCACGGGAATTCGAGTCGATGTTGCGGTCGGCGCTAAAGACGCCTTTCGAGGTCGGGATACGTCTATCGCCGGAGGTCCAAAACGGCCTCGATGCCGCCAAGGCCGCTCTCGAGCGCCTCGGCCATGACGCGGATCACGTTCGCAACGCCGTTGCCAAGCTGAGGCCGGATACGCACAAGACCGAGATCGACACGATCTGTGAGCGGATCGGTTTGCCGGTTGACGGAGATGTCAATCAGGCCTGGAAGGATCTGAAGGAACTTCCGGAACGGGCGCATTGGAGGTCGTATGGGGAGACGTTCCGTAGACTCCCATACCGCGGTAATCGATCGCTTCGAGCTGGTTATGCGCGAGGTTCTGACTGCTCTCGAACGCCGGTACGATGCGTTCTTTCAGCAGATCGACCGCCTGTGCGACGACGCCAAGCCGGACGAAGCCGCCAAGGTCTTCGCCAAATCCATTCCTTTGTCACCGATCTTGCAGCATCGGTTCTATACCCGCGCGCCGGTAACGGAACCGTGGATCGAAGCCCTGCGCCGGCGCAATCTCTTCTCCGACCGAGTACCACCGATCAATGCGGAGTCTGAGGATTCCGAGCCGATCTATCTGCCATGGCTGCAACGGATCTATCTGATCAAGGCCGCTGGATCACCCGATGCCGCTGTGCGCGCGAAGGTTATCGAGATTGTCCGGAAACTGGCCTCGACCCAGGATTTGGCCGTCCTCGATTGCTGCGTTCACGCTGTGACGGCATTGCCAGCTACGGAGGCGGCGCAGTTCACCGAAGACTTCGTCGCCTGGCTGAACGGGCGCGTGACATGGCCTGTCAGCAGCCAAGCGGTCGAATTCGTCAAGGTTATGGCTAGCGCGAATTTGGCCGAGCCCGCCTTCCGAGTGGCCAAGACGCTGTTCGCATTCGACAAGGACCAAAGCGGCTCGAAAGTCGCGCGCTTCGACGCGAACATGTACGGCCATCACGTCAAGCTCTCCGGCGCGGAACTGACACGGCTCGAACCGGCCGCCGCATTCGAACTCTTCGTCACGCTGCTGATTGACGCGCTCAAATTTCGTCGATTGCTCGGGGAGGACGGTGACCATGATCATTCCGTCGCCGGCTACGGGAACCTGATGATCCAGGGTCCAACAGCCTATGAGGAACCCGATGCGCTCTTTCAGGTGACCCGGGATGCCGCAATTGCCGCATGTTCGGGCCCGGCGGAGACGCGCGCCGTCATCGCGCGCCTGCGCGCTCTTGGCATCCGGTTGTTCGACCTGATCGCGCTCGACTTGGCGGCCCGTCACTTGGCCGAGATACCCGAGGTCGCAGACAATATGCTCCTCGATCCGCGACTGATGGACGGATATTGGTGCCGGTCGCAGTATGCCGCGTTGGCACGGGTGCGATTACCCGCAGCGGCGCCGGAATTGAGCGACGCTGTTCTCGAGCTCGCTTATGCAATTCCCGACCGCTACGCCGACAACTGGCGCGAAAATCGCCGCGCCATGGGTCAGCCGGAACCGACCGCGACCGACGTGGCGCACTACCGGGCGGCAACCGTGCTCGAGATCCTGTTCCAGTTCCGGGATGTCCTGCCGCCGGACATTCGTGACGATCTCGATAAATCCGCTAAGCAATATGGCGTCGAACCGCATATCGCGGCGGTAGCACCGGCTGCCGACGGCGCGGCGTCGGAAGGGAAATTCATTCCGTTCCCGGCGGGCTCGACCGGTGCGCTGATGGAGGAAGCGAAGGCGAAGCCGGAGGCTTTTTTTGTGCCGGGCCGGTTGGCGGGAATTCCGAACGCCAATCTCTGGGTCGTCTTTGACGGCCTCAAGGACGCGCAGAGCCGCGGCGCGTCCATAGACTGGGACGCAATCTTTGCCTGGATCGACTGCGTCATGCCGGCCCATAACCGGTGGCCGGACGAGGAGGACGGCCGAGAGCTGCGCTCCGCGCTCGTGGCGGCATTGCTCCTGATCGCCGCTAATCTCGAGCTCGGGGACAAGCCGAGGACGCCGCCGCCCTATCGGCGGCTCGCTGACTTGGTGCTGCGATTGTGGGCTTTTTCGCACGATCCTCCTGCGAGCGAGTTTCCCTGGGCCGATATCGACCCCGCCGGAGCGAGTTTTCGGACTGTCTCGGGTTTGAGCCTGCTCATCGGCTTCCGGATGGCGTTTCTCGAGCCCGAGGCCGCGCTGGCCGCGGCCGGTGTCGATCGTCGCGAACTGGGTAGCTTGGTTTACCAGCGCATGGCGGCGCTCATTCAGGATCCCGATCCGGCGGCAAATCTCTGTCGGGGCCAGATCGGTATGTGGTTTTCCGACCTCCTGGACCGAGCGCCGGACTTTATCGTACCGCAGATCCCAACCCTCTTCGGGGCCGGCAATCCCGCGGACATCCGTCCCGCCTGGCATGGCTACGTCCACCGCGCGCGCAGTTCCGGGGCTGCGGTCGCCACCCTCGAACCATTTTATCGCGCCGCTATCGAACGGGTCGGCGACGAGGAACCGGACTCTTGGGGCGATCTCAAACCGTCATCGGTGTTAGGACATCGCATCGTTCGGGATTTCATGCTCGGCTATATCGATCTGGACGAGAACGGGTTGCTCGCCAGCTTTTTCCGGCGCGCAAGTGACGAACTTCGTGCGCGCCTCGTCTGGTTCATATGGCGCTGGGTCGGGTCCCCCGAGAACGGCCCCGAGATCGTTGAACGCGGGATTCGTTTCGCCGAAGCACGGCTGGCGATCGCCGAGGCTGCAAACCAGCGCGATCCGTTCAAATTAGAACTCAGCCGTTTCAGCACTTGGCTGGAAGCACCAAGGCTCGACACCGCTTGGCTGCTCGGTATCGTCGGGCGCATCGCGGATCTTGGACTGATCGGCGTGGGTATCTTCGCCACACTCCGTTGGCTTGAGACGATCTGCGAGGCGCATCCCGACGCCGCTTTGGAAACCGCGTCACGCGTCGTCCGCGATCATGATGCCGACGGTCACGCGATGTACGGGTCAGCCGGCCAGCTTCGGGCAGTGCTCAAAGCAGCCGTTACGCGGGGTTCGTCGGCAACGGTGCAAGGCGCCGTCGAACTCGCAAACGCACTCGAGGTGCGCGGCATCACCGGAATGTACGATTACGTCACCGCCCTCCTGGCTGCACCGCCTCCGGCGAAAGCAGCACCATGAACCCCAGATGGGAGGGAAACCGCCGGTAGGGGGCTCGCTCCGGAAGCTAACACTCTGGTGTTTCGGAAAATTGGCCATAGAGCGGCGGCAAGCCGCTAGAATACGACAATGCCAACTCCGGAAATCTATATAGGCGCGCTCATCGAGCACTATTCCGACCGTGCCGTCCTCGAGCACGTCGGCGCGCTATTGGCTGCCCGCAACGAAGCAGCCGTGATTCTCGCGAATGTACAGCTGCGCGGCCGCCAGGTGGACCTCGTCGTCGCTCTTGAAGGCTTGGTCCTGGTCATCGAAGCCAAGGCTTACCGGCGAGCAATGAAGGGTGGGGAGAATGGACATTGGCAGATGCGCGTGGCGTCCGGGGGCTGGAAGCGGATCGACAACCCCTATGTGCAGGCAATCGACGCAAAGCATGCCGTCCGAGATGCGATGTCAGCCTTCCTCGGCGCGGACGTCGCGTATCCGGAAGCCGCCGTCGTGTTCTGCCCTGCCATACCGGACGGCTCCTCTTGTTTCTCCGGAAATTTCAAGGCCGCGGTAGTCGGCCTCGACCGTTTGGATGCTCTTCTTCTGCGCCCCCGCGACGCGCGGCATTGGAATCTAGACCGGTGGCGGGCCTTTGCGCATCAATGCAATTTTGAGCGCGTCGATCGGCTCGAAGCGGCCTTCGATCCCCAGGTGGCCGCCTCTGAAGCGCTCGTCATGGCCTATTGCGCGGCCTTTCGCCGAACCTATGGTCCGGCGTCCGGCGATATCGTGCCGTTCGCCTGCCGCGATAAGGACGGCCAGCTTTTGTCGGAGGAGATTGTCCGGCGCGGCGCGGCCGGTGCCGATCTTTTTTTGCGCGGGCCGTCGGGGTGCGGAAAGAGCCTGTTGGCCGCGTGCATCGGCGTCGACTCCATCAATCATCGGCATGTCCCCATCCTGATACCGGGCAAGAATTTTGCCGGCAGGCTGGGAAGCGCCGTTGCCATTGAAACCGCGTTGCTCGATGCACCGTCAGCGGCGTCGCTTCTCTCAGCCGCCCGGTGCTTGGGCTACGCGCCTCTGCTCATTATCGATGGCTACAACGAAACACTGGAGAGCGACCGGTCGCTGCTGACCCGGGCGATCGCGGCAGCGGTAAGGCGCTACGGCGCTCGGTTGGTTGTCACCGGACGCTACGATCTGGAACGCCCTGATCTGCTTGAGCTGCAGACGATCGACGTCGTGCCGCCCGACCTGGCGACCAAAACGGCGATCGCGCTGCAAGCTCTTGGGCGCGGCTTGCCCGAATCCCTGGCGTTCCTGCTGGAGACGATCGACACCGGGCTCGAAGCGCGGCTGATCGGTGAAATCGGTGATGACATACCCCAAGGCGCCAGTCGCTACGCAATCTTCGATCGCTATGCCCGCCGCCGTCTGGCGCACGAGGCTGCCGCCGGCATTCGCGCCTTGTCCGACGTCGCGGGGGTTCTCGCAGAACGGGTCTCGTTCAGCCTGACGGTCCGTGATCTCGATAGGCTCGCGGATCGACGGCAGATCGCATCGGCACTGCTGAAGCGCCTGCAGGAGAGCGGCCTTCTCGTGCATCGCGGCGAGCGCGTCGCGTTCGCGCACGAGCTCTTTCTCAACGCCTTCGTCGCTGAGTCGCTACTCCGCGATGCGCGCGGCCAAGCTCCGGATGTGCTGCGTGCGCTGCGGTCACCCCGCAACGATGCCGATCGGCGCGCCATGATTGTCGGTGCGATCGACGACGAGACACTACAACTGGCGGTGTTGAACGGCATCGTCGATTCCGATCTGATCGCGTCCTGCTTGGCGGGGCTTTGCGGCGCGGTGGCCAAGGTCTGGGCGGACCGGCGGTGCACCGGGATCATGAAACGAGTCTTAGCCGAAATCGAGCAGACCGAATTCGAGATTCATGAAGAGGGCTGGTTCAGGCTTCGGCCAAAACCCGGGACGCTTCTCGCCTGGTCGGAGCAAGACAGCGCGTTTCTGCCGGCGATCGCAGAGCGCGTCATCGCGGGCGACTATTTCGATTGGATCCTTGATGCGGCCAGGACGGCCGATCGAGCACGGTCCGCGGACATTGAGCGATTGCGCGATCAGGCGCGCAAGGAGGAGGTCGCGCTGCGCAGCGGCATCTTCGGGAACACCTATGCCCATGCCGGCGGGGCGGCGATCAGCAGGATATTCACCGCGCTGCATAATGGCGGGTCGGGGCGCGGACCCGGTGCCGATTTTGCCGAGCGCGTCCTCGCGGAACTGTCCCGGCCTTGCACGAACGGAGAGGTTTATTTGCTCCTCGCCCTCGATCGCTGGGGACCATCCGACAGAAAGCCCATCGCACCGTTGCTGCCCGACATCATCCGGCGTCATTGGCCGTCCGGGCCTTACCATCTTCGCCTCGACCTGCTGTACACCGCGCAATTCAGTGCGCGGGCGACTGATTCCGATCGCCAAGCGATCCGCGAAGCTCTCGAGGAACTGACGCCACCTGAGCATCCGTTTTTGTCCTCTGCAATGGGGGAGGCGCTGCAGGCACTTGGCGCTTTCGAGGATGCCGAAGCCGAACATCTAGGCTCTGTTCGATCGCAGCTTCAGCGCATATTCGCGGCGCCGGCTGATCCGAACATGGAGGCGTGGGCCTTTGGGGTCTGGTTCGGGCAGTTCGACCATCCCTTCGTCGGTGCATATTGCGAGGTCGTCGCGGAGTTGTCGCCCGATGCAAAGAAGCAACTCCTCCTCATAGCAGCGGCCGGTGCCGATCTGGACTCACCGTTCGTGTCCGTCCTGATCAAGGAGCTTGCGGAATACGATGATCCGGAAGCCGGCACCGTTATCGGAAGGTGGACGGCCCTACCGCCAACAAAGAGCTTCATGGCCCAGGATGCGATCGGCGCGTTCGCCATCGCCCATATTGCGCTCGGGCGATTGCGTTGTCCGCTTCCACCCGTGGGGATCGGACCCTTTCGGCCGGCCGACGACGCGCTGATGGCCTGCGGGCAGATACTCTATTGGCTCAATCGACACGACCTGCCGCTGGAGACGCGGCGCGTCAACTGCGGCCCGGCGCTCGCGATCCTGTCGCGCCATGAGCGTGGCGTTGCCGTCGGCGTCATCCGCGAGTTCCACCGCATCTATGTGTTCGAGGGCGTCGATCGATTGCCCGGATCCGAACCGGTTGAGATCTGGATCGGCAACGCCTTTCCTGCGGAACTTGCCGAGACCTGCCGCCAGTGCTTGGCCCGGCCGGAGATCCAAGAGGGCTACTTCACCTTCAAGGATCTGCCAAGCGTGCTGGAGTTCGCCGTCTACGGGCTTGGCGTCTGGGGATCACGCATGGATATCGCCACATTGCGCGACCTGTCCCGGCTCGACGGCCTCGGCCGATTTGCGGTCGCAGCGATCAAGACGCTCGAAGCATCGACCTCGCAGGCCTGATTTGCGGCGTCGCTCCGTCGCGGTTAAGTGCGATGGCGGAAGCCGCTGGATGCATCACCATCCGATCGTTAGAAAGGATAATCCTGTAAATGCGCCACCTGCACGAACCGCAGAGCGCTAAGTGCCCAAACGTCTTTCGCCTTCGCGGCAGCGCGAAGCGTATCGTCGTCGGTTAACAGCCAAGTTGGCGGTTTTGGCTGGCCGGTCTGCGCAGCGTTCCTTTTGCAACAGTCCTCTATGAACCGTTTCATGCGCTCCATTATTGCTGAGTCCGCGACAAGTTCGACATCCTGGGCATATCGAACGCTCTCTCGATAACGCAGGTACGGCGGCAATGGCGTATTTTTCCGCCACGCGACCATCGGCACTTTTGCAGCCGAATAGCTCGACCCACGCGGGAGATAGTGCGGCCCGATATCGATTAGGAGACCGTCCGCCTCTACCCAATAATGTGCGGGGCCGTCACTCCCGAAGCCAAAGCCCTGCAAACCGGCGCGCTGGGTATCCGCAGAGACTACGAAAGCAAGCACATCACCGCCGACGACAGTCGGATCAGCTCCTCGTGTTTTTAGCAGAGCGCGCAATCCGAATGCGGCATAGAGGCATCGCTTCTCGTAATCCCCGGGAAAAGACGCGCGTAGAGTGCGGTCTACTATCGTCAAACAACGAGCGGCAAGGCTCTCTATTCGCATGAAGCTGACCGGGTATCCTAAGGGTTATTAAATTTTACCGGCTAGAACCCTACTCGGCCATATTTAACCACTCAGAGTCGTTAATGCACGATATGGTTGGATCAACAATCATAGGACGGCAGGTCGGTGAAACTCGGTTACAGCAACCTTTTAGGCGAACACCTGAGCGCGGGTCATCTGCACCACAAGGACTGCGAGCCGTTTCAGATCGTTTGCCCCAGTTGCCGTGAGCCTGTCTTTAAGACGGAGCGGGGGGGTGGTGACGAGATCATCCACTATCTATCCCATTATGCAGCGGACAAGGCCTATCACGTGGAATGTGAGCTTCGGGTCGCGTCGCTCCACGTCAATCAGGTGGCGCAGAGCGACAAGATTTCCCGCGACCAACGGCTGAAATTCTTTCTGGACGTTCTTCGGGACATGATCGCAACGAACCCGATCTACGAACGCGGTCCGGACGCGGCGCAAGCCATGTTCAACAGGTCGAAAATTCTGGCATGGCTGCGCACAATGCATCGGGAGTTCCTGGTTAAACAGGCATTCACACAAGCCGACTTCGAGGAGATGGCAGGTGAATATATCGACGATCTCACCAAGGCCGGCGCTGCGCTGGATACGTCCTTTGCGGAAACGACGCAGCGTCGGATCGCATACGACGTCTGGCGTACCGTTCTCAGTCATGCAGCAAGGTCCAATTTCGATTTTTGTTCAACCATGCCTACGCGCAGCTAATCGGCCGAATGGCGAAACTGGCAGATATCCGGCCGTTGGTTGGGCCTGAAAAGATGCTTTTGGAGATGCTTGCTCAGCTCCCGCATGCCAGCAAACGAGGGGGAGCTGCGCTCGTTGCGAAAATGGCGGAAACGCCGGTCGGAATGCCGTTCGCGGTCGACGGCTCGATGCTTCTTAATAAGGCCATGTCGGAGGTTTGCCACGAAATGATCGGCACGCTCCTGTCGCTTCGGTATTTCGAGTTTCTGCGGGATCGCCGGCCTACCGGCCGATCAGATCAAGCCTGACGCGCGAAGACTCGTCCATAGTCGCGCGCCTGATACAGTAACTCCCGAATCTGCCAACCAAACTGGACCGGAAGCTTTCTCGGTCTATCGAGGAAAGTCTCGAGTTCGTCATCCCGAAATGACCCGATCGCGGCGCAAATTTGCCGCGTAAGCTGCTGCCCGGTAAGCCAGGGTGAGCCGTCAGGGCGGGTCCACCATGTGGTCTTGCGCATGTCGCACGGGCTTGACGCAAACATCAGCTCGCCGTCGATCAGAAAGACTTGGTGGTCGGTTGTCGTCAGACAGCCGGCCGGCTCATATCCACCGAAAAGTGGGGCGAGTAACTCTTGTCGGGCGATGTTGAGTCCGTCCTGAAGTGGCGCCGCGGCGAGTATCGTAACGAGATCACCATCGATCTTGGAAAGGTCGCCTCTTAACGGACCGATCGGGCAGTCGGGACCGCAATCCTCCGGCCCATGCTCGGGCAACAGACGGGTGACGAGTTGGACGCGCTCAGGGTGCCGTGTCATGCGCATGGGCAGCGAGGAACGTCCCAATACGGCAAACGCCGATGACTGGCAAAGCCATCCAGCGCGTTGCACAATGCGTTCGAAAACCAGCTCTCGATAAGCCCGGAAGCTGCCGCCCATCTTCGTGAGCCACAGAGTCCCAGCTTCATCTCTGCCCACGAAAAACCCCCTTTCATCGCCGGATGGCAGGATGAAAGGTTCCCAGTGCCAGCTGCGGGTGTCGACGACCGCTGGAAGCTGATCGACGCGCGGGTAGGTTGTCATCGCGGGGAGCCGGCGCAGTGCGTCAGCTGCCGTGGCCGGGTTCGGACAAGCAGGCAGACTGGAACAGCCTGCCAAGGCCGTTCAAGCGGATGAACCAGTAGTTGAAAGGCTTCAGGGAATCGCGCGGATAAACGCCGTTATTTGTAGGCTGATTGTCGTAGACGGCGATCCCGAGGGACACGAGATGCTCGATATAGGTATAGACTAGTTCGGGCTGACGCAGCGCTTCCGGTCGAACCATCATCTGAGACAACTGAGTGCGCTGCGTCTCAGACAGCCGGGACGCGGCCAGGGCAGCCTCGCGTTCGGCCTGCCGGATCGCCGTCTCGGAGTCCGGCAGGCGCATGTAGGCGGCAACCTCCAACGGCGCCAACTGCTCGATAAGCAAGGCTTCGTCGGGTGCCAGCTGGCTGACGATCTGCAGGAAGGCAGGATGCGCTTCATGGGCTCTGTCCCGATCCATCGCGCGCGCCAGCAGATTGACATACATCTCGGTGATGCGGCTCGTCTCTTCCTGGAAGCGGAGCTTCTCGGCGATCGGCAGGGCGAGCGAGTCCACGGGCGCAACCCTCCGCCCCGGCGGAACTTGCCGGATGGCCCGGTCGATATAGCCGGCCAGCCGATCCTGGAAGGCGCTCGTGAACTGCAATGGAAACAGCGCCAGGCGCACGGTCTTTAGGGCATCGACGCCGATCTTGCTCGCCTCATGGAGAGTGGCTTTGACGCCGTCGCTATAAACCTGCTCAACGACCTTCTCGGGAACAGCCTTCAATAACGTGGTGGGATCGTCCATAGCGCCTCCGATGCGATGGGTTGGGATGGCGACACCCTGAGCGCAAACGCGGATGACAGGCAACCTCCATCGCAACGGTCCTCACGCCGAACCGGCCTTGTGCAAGGCCGGCGGGTTTGGGGCTTTCGGTCGGATGCCGGATTGAAAGGCGCTCGGGAGTGGGGCGGCGTTGCCCTCCGGGCCCGCGTGCTACTCGCCGTAGGCGGCTCGCCGAGCCCTGATGGTCTCGGCCCAAGGTGACGCCCGCTAACGCGCATCGCGACCGTGAGCGATGGCGGTGCAAAGCGATAGAGTGAGAGATCGGCCGGGACTTCGTGACGGGTTCGTAGCCGAGAGAGAGTCTCCCGGCGCCCGGCGCGGAGACCTACAATGACTACTGCTGTTCAGAAATTCACAAAGACCTGATTTTGCGGCCGTATTCCGGCTGAAGGGGGATCGAATGCCTGAATTGAAACTAGCCAAATTGCCCGACCGTACGCCTGCAAAGATCACGATCACCGTGTCGGCAGAGCTGAACCAAGCCCTTCTCCAATATGCCGAAATCTATCGAGCGACCTATGGAGAAGCAGAGTCCGTTACCGAGCTAATTCCCTACATGCTCGGCTACTTCCTTGAAAGCGATCGCGGGTTTGCCAAGGCTCGTAAGGGCTGCTTCCCTGAAATCGATGCCAGGGCAGCAGGTCAGTCGCCGGGCCCGCAGCGACGCGACGCTCGCGGCGGCTCATCGGTCACAAGCGCGGATAACTAATCCGCTGGGCGTGCGATAGATGGGCTCTGACCTTCCGGAAGAAATGCGTTGGCTGACGGTCGCGGATCTTGCCGTGATCCTGCAACTGCGGCCACAAACCATCTATAATCGTTTGAGCAATTGTCCGGAGACGTTGCCACCGGCCACGCGCATTCCTGGATTCAGGGGGCCTCGCTGGTCACCTCGTCTGGTACGGGATTGGCAGGCAAAGTATGATCCACCGGAACTGGTCGAGACGCCACGTCGACGCGGCCGTCCCACAAAGGCAGAAACGGTAGCCCGCCGATCGCGGCAGCCAACGAATAGCGCCACCTAAATCCGCACGCGCACCCGATGGGACTGCGGATATACGAACCCTTTTAGTGAGAGAAGCTGTACGTTGACGGCCATCGGCTGGCAGTATGCGCGGACGCGGTGCGCTGCTCCCTTGGCGTTCAGCGCTGTAACGATAAAAGGACGATTTTGCAGTACGCCGTGCACCATAGCGACGAGGCCGTGTCCCATCGGCGAACCAGTTCGTGGGCTTTTGCGCGATGATGTATCGTTATGAGGACCTTGGCGAAGACCAGTTTGAGGGACTGATCGTTCTGCTGTGCCGCCATCTCTTAGGAGCGGGCGTCAAGGGTTTCGCCAAGGGCCCTGACGGCGGCCGGGACGCGAAATTCGTTGGGACCGCGGAGCTCCATCCGAGCCGGAGCGCCCCCTGGGTCGGCACGATTGTTGCCCAAGCCAAACACACCAATGGGTACAACAAGAGCTTCTCCGAGTCGGACTTTTACAGCCCAACTTCGCAGAAGACGGTCGTCGGTGAGGAGGTACCTCGTATCAAAAAATTGAGAGATGCGAATCAGGTCGATCACTATATGCTGTTCTCGAACCGGCGTTTGGCGGGGAACGCAGACGCGATAATCACTGCGCATATCGCGAAGGAAACAGGGCTAAATGCCGGCTCGGTCTACCTGTGTGGCATCGAGCAGTTGGAATCTTGGCTGAAACAATTTCCGGAGGTCGTAAAGCTTGCGAAGCTCGATCCCGTCGATTCACCGCTCATCGTGTCTCCGGACGAGCTTTCCGATGTGGTTCAGGCGTTTGCAAGTCAGCAGGCTTTGGTCTCGACAGTGATCGATACACCACCCTCTGAGCGCACCTCGTATGAGCAGAAAAACGCGCTCAATCAGATGACCCCCGAATACGCGAAACTACAGCGGAAATTCTATCTGAAGGACACGGCGCAAATACGTACCTTTCTCGCGGCGCCCGAGAACCTCGACATTCTGAAGGCCTACGAAACTGCGGTCGAGGAATTCCAAGCCAAGATCATAGCCAAGCGACAGGACTATCAAAATTTTGACGCGGTCATGAACTATCTTATCGATCTGCTTTTCGCCCGCGATCCGGTCCTGCGGCAACACAAACGCCTAACGCGGGCAATGGTTTTTTACATGTACTGGAACTGCGACATAGGCCTTGGAGCGGACGATGCTGCGGCCCAGTAAGCACGCGCACCCAGACCGCACTGTGATCAGCGTCGCGCTGCTGCTTCTGAAGCGGCTGAAGGCGAGGCGGCTCTGCGACTACAGCTCTCTGCTCGCTTATGCCCGCAAGGCGGCGATAGGAGGCGATGTGCTTTTCCTGCCGTCGCTCAATTTCTTATTTCTGATGGGCTTGGTCGAGTACCACCCCAAGACGGATGCTCTAGAATATGTTGGCGAAAATGAAGCCCTCTAGGCTTTATTCAAACCAACCCGACCGCTTGACTGCCGTTGAGTTCAATCCAGAACTGAACGTCGTCATGGCGGAGATACGCCTTCCTGAGAACCGCGACCGGGATACCCACAATCTTGGAAAGACGACGCTTGGCCGTCTGATCGACTTCGGTTTTCTGGCCGGCCGAGATCCAAATTTCTTCCTGTTTCGACATAGCGACCGTTTCGGCGATTTCATATTTTTTCTTGAGATCGAGCTTGCCGACGGCGACTACGTGACAGTACGCAGGGGTGTTGAGGATGCCAGCCGGATCGCGTTCAAAAAGCATTCTGCACGCCACCAGGATTTTTCGACGCTTGCCGAACGGGAATGGGACCATTTCGACGTGCCGTTCGAGCGGGCGAGGGAACTGCTAGACAGCTACCTCGACTGGCGCGCGTTGAAGCCATGGCACTATCGCAAAGGGCTGGGCTATTTTCTGCGCTCCCAGGAAGATTTTGGCGACGTCTTTCATCTTCGCCGCTTTGCCAACTCGCACGCCGACTGGAAACCCTTCCTCGCGCATGTCCTCGGTTTCGACGCTGCCTTGATAGGTCGTCATTATGCCAAGGAAGACGAGCTCAAGGACAAGCAGGCAACTGCCGCTACAGTACGCCAGGAACTCGGTGGGGAGGTCGACGATTCCGGCAAGATCGATGGCATCTTGCTGCTGAAGAACCAGGAGGTCGATAAGAAGCAGCGGTTACTCGACGCCTTCGATTTTCGGACTGAGGACAAGACGGAAACGAAAATCCTCGTCGATAAAGTGGATGAGAGGATCGCGGCGCTGAACGCGCGCCGGTACTCGCTGATGCTTAACCGCAAAAAGGTGCTCGCCTCGCTGGAGGACGATCAGATCCTCTTCAACCCCGAGGATGCACAGACATTATTCGCGGAGGCGGGCGTCCTCTTCGGAGGACAGATCAAGAAGGACTTCCAACAGCTGATTGCTTTTAACAAGGCGATCACAGATGAGCGCCATGGCTATCTCGTGGAGGAGAGGGCTGAAATCGAGGTGGAGCTGAAAGCAGTAAACTCCGAGCTCACCGCATTGGGTAAGCGTCGTTCCGAGATGCTGGCATTCTTGAGCTCAACCGATTCTTTCGCAAAATATAAGCGGATCACGAGCGAGCTCGTCACACTGCGCGCTGACATCCAGTCACTCGAAAGGCAACGCGATTTCGTCCACCGGCTGCAGCAATTACGGACCGACATCCGCACGCTGGCAGAAGAGAAAATCCATCTGCAAAGCGCCATCGAGGCGAATGTAGAGGCGCAAAGCGCCAACGCGGAAAGTCTTTTCTCCTCGATCCGGCTCTATTTCAACGAAATCGTCGAGGAGGTGATCGATACCAAGGCGCTGCTCAGCGTAAGCGTGAATCAATCGGGTCATCTCGAATTTCGTGCAGAACTGCTTGATGACGCCGGAAATGCGACCAGCGCCGACCGTGGGCACAGCTATAAGAAGCTGCTCTGCGTAGCCTTCGATTTCGCCTTGCTGCGAGCGCATCTCGGGGAATCCTTTCCACGCTTCGCTTTTCATGACGGGGTGTTCGAGTCTCTTGATGACCGCAAAAAGGAGAGCCTGCTTACGGTGATCCGCCGCTATGTAGATTTGGGTATTCAATCCATTATCACGCTGATCGATTCGGACCTTCCGAAGCGCGCTCCCGATCAGCCCGTCTTCGAATCCGAAGAAACGGTCCTGTTGCTCCATGACGAGGGTCAAAGCGGACGATTGTTTAAAATGCCCTCGTGGTAGGCTTCCTTACAGCGTGCATCCCTCGAAACGGCGCTTGCATAAATGCCCATGGGCAAAGGCGCGTGTTGGTTCGACGCGGAAAATTTCATCATCGCCCAAAGCCGACTGGCGTGCGGGCTTGATCGGGGAGTGGCCGGCGCCGTACGTCCTCGGCCGGCCGCCTCGATGATCGGCGAGACATGATAACGCCAACCTTACCGTCGTCAGTGGGCGGGGCCGAAGCAGCGCTCGCGGGCTATGAGTACCAACTCGCGGTCTCCGTCCTGGCCGCTCTGCGGTTGATGCTGATCACCAAGTCTGCGACGCGGATCACGCTCGAACCCGGCAACGACGAAGATCTGGAATCGGATCTCGAGCCCTCTACACCCGGCCGCGTCCGACCTAGCGCGAACATGGCGGATGGTTACAAACTCGTCGTTCAGGTGAAGCTTCGCAACAGCGGTCCTTGGTCGGTCACCGACTTTGACGCGTTGCTCAAACACGGTACGACCCGTCAGCCGGCCAAGCACCATCTTGACGATCCCGGCACGCGCTATCTCCTGATCACCAACGCGGACGCGAGCGGCGTGGCGCGGAACCTGCTGGTTCACGGCTTAGAGGAATGGCCAGAAAGGCATGCGTTCCCCGCCAGCTTGTCAGACACACTTCCGCATGCGCCGGAGGGGAGGGTCGCCGTTTGGGGAGTGCTCACCGAGCGTCTGCTAGAGTTGGAAATTAACGATATTCTAGGCGTTCTTCTGCGAGTGCCCCAGAGCCGGCGATCCGACTGCCGCGCGAGATTGCGGAGCGAAGCTCTGCTGCGAATGCGCGGAACGAGCGCAGGCGTGTGGACGCGCGAGGATCTGATGAGCATCATCCGCGGCTGCGGTGGCTACCTGGCCAGCGCGCCGCAGCTCGAGGCCTTCGTGCCGCCCGCCAATTACCCCGAGCTGCAGGATCTGCTCGATCGGCGCAACGCCGTCGTCATCACTGGACCTTCAGGAACGGGCAGGCCCTGGGCTGCGCTGGCGCTGGTTGATCGAGCGCGGCAAGGACCTTCCGCTCCGGAAATCATTCATGTGAACGTCAACAACGGCCCCTCGAGCACGCGGACGCTCACCGACACCGGACCAAAGCTCTTCTACGTCGAGGATCCCTGGGGGCAGTACAGCTTGCGAGGCGGCACGGATGCTTGGACCGAGCAACTGCCGCGGCTGCTTCGGGAGGCCCACGCGGGGCACCAGTATGTCATCACGTCGCGCACGGATATGTTGGGTCAGGCAAAGGCTGATGAGGGTCTCAAACGCTGGACAGTCGTGCTTGACGCGGACCAATACCGAGATGGCGAGCTCGCGGACATCTACGACAAACGCCTCGAACTCCTGGCGACGGACGTGCAGGCCAAGGCGCTTGAGTTCCGGGGAGGGGCCTTGGACGCGCTTGAAACACCGTTCGAAATCGATTTGTTTTTCACCCACATTGCCGACGGACCGGAGCCGGAGGAAGTCGATCCCGCGTTTTTGCGTCGAATTCTCGCGCTGGCGCATCGTGAGGCTGTGGAGGGCGTGGTCGTTGCGTATCTGAACGCTAGCGATCAGTCTGGCAGGTCGGTGATCATATGGGCGTTGCTTGCGGCGAGATCGCAGTTCGACCGCGCCCAGCTGATCACTGTTAGCCGGCAATTGCGGATCGTCGACCCGGCTTATGTCGATGGACTGGAGAAGCTGGTGAACCGGCTGGTCGCCACGCGCCATCTGCGCCAGCCCGGCCAGACCGTCAGTTTCTCACACCCAAGCGTCCGAGCCGGTTTTGAGATTTTCATCAAAGAGAATTGGGAACGTAGCGAATCAGCTTTGATGTCATTTATTTCCGCCTTGACCCAACTCGGCGGTTCGCAAAGGGATTGGGGGCTCGAGACCGCAGCGCTTTCGCTTAAAGCGATCGTCGATCTCATCGCTGGAGCGGAAAGTCCACTTCCGGAATTCGAGGCCGACATTGCCAGTTACGCTGCTATCGACCAATGGTTCGATGAAAGCTTGGTCGATCCGCGGGCCGATTTCCGCCCTGTGTTGCAACTGGCTTCCGACGTTGGTACGCCGAAATCGACGCCCTCAGAGGTCGCCCGCTGGTTCATCCAGGGCGTGCCGCGGGGTGGCCACGTCTTCCTAGAGCAGTGGAAGCCGCCAGACTTCGATGAGGCCTGGTATGCCCGAGTGTCGGCCGATCCGCGCTCATTCATTATAGCCGATCGCTTTGTTCGTGAGCAGTTGCCGCGGGACCGGGACGGTTTCGGCAATGATTTTCCAAGAAAACTCGACCGGATCGCGGCTGGCCTCACGCCTGCCTTCATCGCTGCAGCGCTCAAGTTGGTTGCCTCCGGTTATGACAGGAACGTCGCCGCAGTGGCGACCGGCGCGGTGCGGGACCTCGATCGCTATGAGGAGGTGCTTGGCGCCGCGCTTGATGAACTTGCGGATATTGAGCGGTCATATGAACGCGAGGGGAAGGTACAGTGGCGCGCTATCGCGGACGGTGAGTGCGACGAAGCCGTTGAAGAAGGCTATCAATTTAGCCACGAGGAGGATGGCTACGCTGCAGGCGTTTTCGTTGATGCCTATGTGAACCGAGTGCGATCACTTGGCCGCTGGCAAAGTCTGGCAGAACATCCCCGGGTCTCCGAGTTAGGTCGCGCCTGGGCCGATGACATCGCGCGCACGAGCGGATCGGTGTCGAGGGAGGAGATTAGAGCCATCATAGCCGTCACCCGGTCTACCGGAGACGAAGACCACGCCTGGGACGCAGCGCGAGAGCATTGGCATGCGTCGCTTTCTACAGACCTTGAAAATCGGATTGTTTCGAACCCGAACGAAGAGAACCTACGCGCTGCGCTCGCGCACTGCGCCTTGATCTCGCCACTAACCACTCTCGACGAATGCTTCAGGCGATTATCCACCGAACCCACGTCTTTCGTGCATCTGCTAGCCGACGTGCACGCGGCGCAGCGTCGGATTTCGAGCAAAACACGCGCCCGTCGAATTCGGCAGGTCCTGGCGTTGCTTCCAAGCGGTGCGGTCGAAATATTCCGGGCTCTTCCCCATAAGGACAAACCTCCAACGGCCGTGAGCCAGGCGGCGTTGTCGTTTCTGGAAGAAGCCGCAGAAAAAGCAGCACCGTTCTTGCTCGGCAAGATCGTTCCCGTGATGGTCGTCAGCGGCGGCGCACCTGCGGGCGCTATCCGTCGCTGGCTGCTTGAGACCGAGGACAAGCGACTTGCCGTGTCCGCTGCTGAAGCCGCGATCAGCATTCGAGACGACATGCTTGTATGGCTCGCTCTTGACCATCCCCGAGCGGACGCCCGCGAGGTTGCGATCGCCTATCTTGCGGACTCACTACCAGACCCCTTGCCGCCGAGGCTTCTGCAACTGTCGTCAGATCCGAGTAGCCGGGTCCGTCGCGCGCTAGTTCGCGTCCTTGCGTCTAGGCAGCATCCTGAACATCAGAGTGTGCTTATTCGATTGATCGGCGATAATTGGTCCGACGCTCAATCGTCTCACAATGAACCACCATCCCATCCCATCGCGCGCGAGGCGGTTATTGCGCTCGCCGCTTACGGCAGTCTCTCGGGCGAGATCGGTGAATGCCTGTTGCTCCTGGCCGAGCGTACTGACGACCGCTCTCTGGGGATCGTTGCGCTCAACACCGCTGCACAGTGCTGTGGCCCCGCGATCCGCAAAAAAATCTGGGACCTATCGTTCGCCGACCATCTCCGTTGGGTTCGGGTCGACGCTATCGACGCCTTGAGCCGGGCAGATTTCATCGACAGCGACATACTCGATGCGATCACCACCAAGCTCCTACAAAAGCTAGCGCCGCCCCTGGCTGCTTCTGCCTGCTTTCTGTTTGCGATCCACGGCAACGTCGGAGACGTGATCACTGCCATGGAGCAAATTGCTTACTCGGCAAAACGCCGCGCGCTGCTGTTGGTAGGTGTTTTGGGGCTAGCCGAGCGTGATCGCCCGGCAGCTCGCCGGTTGCTGGACTTGCTCGGGTCCGATCACCCCGCACGGCGACTGCTTGACCTCGGCGATGGCGAGCGGTTGCCGAGGACTGCGCTCGACGACCTCGGTCATATACGCTTCCGCAAGGCTGTACGGGGTTGGCTTGATGACAAAATGGCCAAAGACTGAATTGGTCGCCACGGTCCGTTCGGGGAAAACCGTGCTATAGAGGGGAGCTGTGGTTACTCTGCGGTTGCGCTTCTAGGAGCAGCTCGGGCTCACGTAGACGCGCTTTCTAAGCGGAGAAACGCTGTGACAAATTGTGACACGGAGTTTGGTAAATAGGCGGAAACAGTGGGAATCGGCGGTAATAAAAGTTCATTTTTAATCAAAGAGATGGATCATAAGTTATTGATTATATTTGATAAAAATAAGATTCCCAAGCTTTAGACGAGAGTTCGATTCTCTTCACCCGCTCCAATGATTTCAATTACTTAGCTCATACACTGGAAAACTGGGAAATATTTTTTGTGACAAATTCCCACGGGCCCGACAGAAACCTGATCAGCTAACCATTTGAAATTGCTGGCTTGGTGCGGACGAAAATCGAGCTTCAAAAGCTGGCAAAGCTTACGACGAGACGGGCCATTAGGGTGCAACGTCAGATTCAATTAGCTGCGGGTGATGGCGCAGTAAACTGGACAAATGCTGATGTCTGAGCGGAGCGGCTAAACGGCCGGGATTGGCCGAAAACAGTCTGTCCGCTTTTGGTAATGACGACGCAAAAAGCGGCCGTTCGCAATGGTCAACCCGCTAGGGCCGGAGGAGAGAATTATACGGGGCCGTGACTGACGCACGCCTGCACGAGATGCCTGAGAGTCACGCCCACCGCCGGACAATTCGGTCTCCAGTGTTGGATCAATTCTGGGTGTGCAAGCAGCAATCGGTCGAAGCAATGGATCAATAACCTTACGGGAGGGTTATCCCATCGGGTGAGTGCGTAACCGCTATACCCCCTCCAGCAGGCTTTCCCTTGCCCCTTTTCTAGGAAAACCCGACGGCGCAGCGAGCTGCAAGAGTCATGACCGTCCGCGAACCAGCGGGCCGCCGATCGGAACAACACTCGTCGTTGACCGCTGTGATTTTCGACGTCGACGGCGTTCTTCTCGCGTCTCCTCATGAGCGTGCCTGGCGCGAAGCTCTCGCCGGCTTTGCCGACCCTGCTCGCTTCACCACTGCGATGTACGAAACCTATGTCGCGGGCAAGCCCCGCCTCAGTGGAGCCCGTGCTGCCCTCGACGCATTAGGCGTCCCTGACGCCGAGCGGCAGGCTCTTGTCTATGCCGAGCACAAGCAGAAGCTGCTTGAGGAGCTGATTCATGCCGGGAGTATCTCGGCCTTCCCCGACGCGCTCCGTTTCGTTCAAGCGGTTAGGGCCCTGGGCTGGCCCATGGCCGTCGCATCGTCCTCGAAGAATGCGAACCAAATGATGCAACCGATCCGCCTCGATTCTGGCCAAAGCCTGCTCGATGTCTTTAGCGCCAATGTCTGTGGCCGCGATTTGCTTGAGGGTAAGCCGAACCCGGAAATCTTCCTCCTAGCTGCTGCGGAACTTCGGATCGAACCCGCGCACTGCGTCGTGGTCGAGGATGCGCCCGCCGGCATCGAGGCCGCCCACGCGGGCGGAATGGTGGCACTCGGCGTCGCACGGCTTGAGGACGCGCCCCTATTGCGGGCGGCAAAAGCGGATTTGGTTGTGACCAGCCTGGACGAAATCGCAATCGACGCGTTGGCCGGTGGGCGCCTCAGCCTGCGGCCGACTTTGAAGAAGCCATAGACGATGGAACACACGCTACAGCCGACCGCCGATCCGGCCTGGGTGCTCCACGACGATGCCTACGATCCGCTGCGCGAGAGCAGCCGCGAGTCGCGCTTCGCGATCAGCAACGGCTTTCTCGGCGTAAGGGGCGGGCACTCAATCAATCGAGGAGCATGTCATGTCGTCCCACCACGCACCTACGTCGCTGGCCTGTTCGATACGCTTGGCCCCGAGCAACCCATACCGGGGCTAGTCACAGCCGCTGACTGGCTGGAAGTGCGCATCTCGCTGGGTGGCGAACCCTTGATGCATTCTCCTGGCAACGGATCATCGCACCGACGGACGCTCGACCTGAGGCGGGGCGCG
The DNA here is from genome assembly GCA_965276835.1 of Alphaproteobacteria bacterium. Lineage (GTDB taxonomy): Bacteria > Pseudomonadota > Alphaproteobacteria > BOG-932 > Roseiterribacteraceae > BOG-932. The sequence continues at coordinate 1,460,160 of OZ255631.1, read as the reverse complement.
TTGCTCACCGAATGCCGCCTCTCGGATGCATCCCATCTGGCGGTCCGCCTGCGTTGTTTGCGTCTTGTGTCTCTCAGCGAACGTGCGGTCGGGCAACAGCTGATCTTATTGGAGATTGAGGACGGGGAGGTCGAGGTTACGCTCGAAGCGTCGTTCGAAGGGCTGGCGCTCGGGCTTATATCCGAGCGCCTCGACCAGGATCTCGGCGTGTGGCGCTCTGTGCATTCCGGCAAGGGCTTGGCTATGTCTGCCGCATCGTCGCTGCGGATTGACGGCCACGATCTTCCGCCCACCGCGCTCGGCCCATTCAAATGGTCCTGGAGCTGGAAATCTCACCCCGGCCAAGTCGCGTGTTTCGAGCGCACGGTCGCTGTGACACGGAGCGACACCGAGGGTCTGAATCCTGGAAGCCGCGCGCGCGACCGGCTCGAGACGGCGCGACACCTCGGCTGGCGCGGTGTCGTCGCGCAGCACGAGGCAGCCTGGGTAGGCCGCTGGCAATGCAGCGACGTCGAAGTCGATGGCGACGCGAAAGCACAACAGGCATTGCGGTTCGCTGTCTACCACCTGAACAGCGCGGCCAACCCAGCCGACGAGCGCGTCTCAATTGCCGCCCGCGCACTGACCGGCGACGACTATCGTGGGCACGTGTTCTGGGACACCGAAATTTTCCTGCTCCCATTTTACGCCCTGACCTGGCCAGAAGCGGCCCGAGCGCTGCTGATGTATCGCTTCCGCACGCTCGATGCCGCGCGGGCGAAGGCCACCGGGATGGGATGGCGTGGAGCGCTCTATGCCTGGGAGTCCGCCGATACCGGTGCGGAGACGACACCGGAGCATGCCGTCGGTCCGGACCGTCAGGTGCTCGATATCCTGTGCGGCAAGCAGGAACAGCACATCAGCGCCGACGTCGCATACGCCGTTTGGCAGTATTGGCAGGCGACCGGAGATGAAGGATTCCTGCTCGACGCCGGTGCAGAAATCCTTCTTGAAACCGGTCGGTTCTGGTCCAGCCGCGCTGGGCTGGATGCCGACGGCTATCACCATATCCGCGGTGTCATCGGACCCGACGAGTATCACGAATATATCGACGACAACGCCTTCACCAACGTCATGGCGCGCTGGAACATCCGTCGTGCACTCGATGTGGCGTTGTTGCTGCGCGAGCGCTGGCCCGAGCGGTGGGCACATCTGTCATCCAAACTCCGCCTGGACGACACCGAACTGAAGCAGTGGTCGAACGTCGCGGTGACGATGGCGACCGGCCTTGATCCCGCAACGGGACTGTTTGAGCAGTTCGAAGGCTTTCTCGCTCTTAACCAGATCAATCTGGCGGATTACGCGGGCCGTTCCGTGCCGATGGACGTTGTGTTGGGGCGGGAGCGGACAAGCCGATCCCAGGTGATAAAGCAGGCTGACGTTGTCGCCCTCTTGGCGCTGCTCCCGGACGAGTTCGCATCCGAGACGGGGGTGAAGAATTTTCGCTATTATGAGCCTCGCTGCAGCCACGGCAGCTCACTGAGCCGTGCCATGCATGGGCTGGTCGCTGCCCGGCTGGGTTACACGGAAATGGCGCTGCGCTACTTTCGGGAGACCGCTGCGACCGATCTCGCGGATACCCATGCGGCGATTGACGGAGGCGTGCACATAGCGGCCCAGGGCGGAATCTGGCTGACCGCGGTGTTCGGTTTTGCGGGACTTGTCCTTGCACGACGAGGGCATAGCAGTCGATCCACACTTGCCAGCGAGTTGGCGAAGCCTTGGCTTCAGCGTTCAGTGGCGAGGCCGCCACCTCAAGATCAGGATCGATCAGGCCAATCAACTGGTTGAGGCAACTCTGGAAGCAGGAGAGCCAATGACACTTGTCGTAAGCGGCAAGCCGCACGAGCTCCGCAGCGATCGGGTGGTCCGGGTCTTCACCGGTAGACCGGGCGAGACGAATTGATGCGAGGCGCCAGCGGAATGAGTCAATCAAGAGACTGTTGGACGTGAGCATGAACCCGTCGGTAGGCGTATCGATGAAAGCTAATGCGAAAAACGCCGGATTAGCGAATCTCGGCGTGGTCGTTTCCGTGCGCGGTAGCGTTGTGGACATAAGATTCGATGAACATTTGCCGCCGATCTACTCATTGCTGCGGGCGGGCGCGGATAAGCAGATCGTCGTCGAAGTCCTGGCGCAGCAGGATGCGCGGCATGTGCGAGGAATTGCGCTGACGCCCACACAGGGCCTCGCGCGCGGTATGGTGGTCGAGGACACTGGCGGACCGTTAAAAGCGCCGGTAGGCAAGGCCGTTCTCTCGCGTATGTTCGACGTATTCGGCAATACCATCGACCGCGAAGCGGCATTGTCCGAGATCGAATGGCGTTCGGTTCATCGGGTTCCTCCGCCGCTGGTGGAACGGTCCACCAAATCTGAGGTCTTTGAGACCGGCATCAAGGTCATTGATGTCCTCGTGCCGCTCGAACGCGGCGGAAAGGCGGGACTTTTCGGCGGGGCGGGCGTCGGCAAGACCGTGCTGCTGACGGAGATGATCCACAACATGATCGGTCATCATGACGGCGTGAGCATTTTCTGCGGCATCGGCGAGCGATGCCGAGAAGGCCAGGAACTGTATCAGGACATGAAGGAAGCCGGTGTGTTGCCGAAAATGGTGATGCTCTTCGGCCAGATGAACGAGCCGCCGGGCGCCCGTTTCCGCGTCGGCCATGCCGCGCTAACTATGGCCGAGTATTTCCGCGACGATGAGCACCGCGACGTGCTGCTGCTCGTCGACAATATCTTTCGCTTCATCCAGGCGGGAATGGAGATTTCCGGCCTCATGGGCCAGATGCCGTCCCGGTTGGGCTATCAGCCGACGATGGGTACCGAACTGTCGAGCCTGGAGGAGCGGATCGCGAACACGGACACCGGCGCCATCACTTCGATTCAGGCGGTGTATGTGCCTGCGGACGACTTTACCGATCCGGCGGCCGTTCACACGTTTTCGCACCTTTCCGCATCGATCGTGTTGTCCCGCAAAAGGGCAAGCGAAGGGCTTTTCCCGGCCATCGACCCGTTGCAGTCCAGCTCCAAGATGGCCACGCCTGGAATCGTCGGCGAACGGCACTACGCCTTGGCGCAGGAGATTCGGCACACGCTCGCTCAATATGCCGAACTCAAGGACATCATCGCCATGCTCGGTTTGGAGCAGCTTTCGCCGGAAGATCGCAACGTGGTCGGCCGTGCCCGGCGGCTCGAGCGTTTCCTGACCCAGCCTTTTTTCACGACGGAGCAATTCACGGGCAAAACGGGGAAGCTCGTTAGCCTTGACGATTCTCTGGACGGCTGCGAGCGCATATTGCGCGACGAGTTCAAGGACTATCCCGAAAGCGCGCTTTACATGATCGGAGCGATCGGCGAAGCCAAGGCCGCCGCGAAGCCCGCCTCGAAAGCCAGGGCAGATAAGACCGTGCCGGCGGCTACGGCCCAACCGCAGGCCGTTGCAAAGCCGCTCGAACATGTCGGCGGCAGCCATGGATCTTAAAATTCTCCTGCCGTTTCAGGTTTTCGCCGAGAAGACCGGCGTGTCGCGCATCGTCGCCGAGACGCGTGGCGGTTCGCTGGGCGTCCTGCCGCACCGGCTGGATTGCGTCGCTGCGCTGACGCCGGGAATCCTGACCTATGAGACATCGGCGGACGGGGAGGTGTTCGTAGCCGTCGATGAGGGAATCATCGTCAAGACAGGTCCGGATGTCCTTGTGTCGGTAAGGCGGGCGTTCGGAGGCACCGACCTTGACCAGTTGCGCGTCGCGGTGGAGCGCGAATTCTTGACCCTGGATGCGCATGAGCAAAGCGTGCGCTCGGCCGTCGCGAAAATGGAAGGCGAGCTCATCCGCCGCATGGCGAGTCTTCACAATGGTTGATGAACCACAAGCCACCAGGCCGAAACCTTCGCTCAGCCAGCAGGTCGGCGATAAAGCTGCACGCAAGCTTAAAGCGCGGCGCAATTCTGGCCAGGGCGTGTGGTTCGGACTGGGGATGATGGGCCTCGTCGGTTGGTCGGTAACGGTTCCAACGCTGCTTGGGGCCGCGCTCGGAATTTGGCTGGACGCGCATTATCCGGGCAAGCACGGCTGGACCCTGGCGCTTTTGGTGGCGGGGCTCGCGATCGGCTGCTTCAACGCCTGGCACTGGGTGGCGAAGGAAGACAAGGAGATGCGGGACGAGCAGGGGGATAATGATGACTGAGTTTCTATCCCTGGCGCCGGCTTTGGTGGCGGGCGGCCTGCTCGGCGGATTTTTCTTCGGCGGTCTTTGGTGGACTGTTCGCAGGGGCCTTGCGTCCCAATCGCCTGCGCTCTGGTTCCTGGGCGGAATGATGCTGCGAATGAGCATCACCTTGGTGGGGTTCTATTATATCGGCGGTGATGATTGGCGGCGGTGGCTGTCATGCCTGATTGGTTTTGGCCTGGCGCGCCAGGCCGTGAACCGGCTGACCCGGACACCGGCTGAGAAGCAAAAATCTCTGGCACCGGAGACGAGCTATGCACCTTAGTTCCGACGAGACGATCTTCTGGCAGCATGGGTTCTTCAAGCTCAACGGCACGATCGTCTTCACCTGGGGACTCATGTTCGCGTTGGCCGTCGGCTCGACGCTCATCACGCGCAAGCTTTCGACCGATCTGAAACGGTCTCGCTGGCAGAATCTTCTCGAGATCGTCGTCACCGGCATCGAAAAGCAAATTGAGGATGTCGGCCTGCGTCACCCGAAAAAATATATCGGATTTCTGGGCACGCTCTTTTTGTTCGTCGCGTTTGCCAGTCTTTGCACCGTCATCCCCGGCTACGATCCGCCGACGGGGTCGCTCTCGACCACCGCCGCGCTTGCGCTCTGCGTGTTCGTGGCCGTGCCGTTTTTCGGAATCTCGGAACAGGGGCTTGGCGGTTACCTCAAATCCTATACGGAGCCGACGGTCATCATGTTGCCGTTCAACATCATCAGCGAGCTGTCCCGCACGCTGGCTCTAGCGGTTCGTCTGTTCGGCAACATGATGAGCGGCGCGATGATTCTGGCGATTCTGCTGACCATTACGCCGTTCATCTTCCCGATCGCCATGAGCGCGCTCGGTCTGCTGACCGGAATGGTCCAGGCCTACATCTTCACCATCCTGGCCGCGGTCTATATCGCGGCGGCCACGCGAGGCCCCAAGGCCAAGGCCAAGGCCAAGCCCGCTCCGACACCGGACATCACGGCATGAACACCGCAACTAGGAGGCGACACTATGGATAGCATGACGCTTATCGCGATCGCCTCGATCGTGACCGCCGGCCTGACGATCGCACTGGGAAGCATCGGACCGGCGCTTGGAGAAGGGCGAGCGGTCGCCACCGCCTTGAGCTCCCTGGCCCAGCAGCCTGACGCGGCATCGACGATCACACGCACTCTGTTTGTCGGACTGGCGATGATCGAATCTATTGCGATCTACTGCTTCGTGGTCTCGATGATCCTCATTTTCGCCAATCCGTTCTGGAACCATGTCATCGCCCAAACCGCGGGCAAGTGACCCATGCTCATCGACTGGTTCACCGTCGGCGCGCAAGCACTCAACTTCCTGATCCTGGTCTGGTTGCTGAAGCGTTTTCTTTACAAGCCGATCCTTAACGCCGTGGATGCGCGGGAAAAGCTGATCGCCGCGGAGCTATCGGACGCACGCGCGAAAATGACCGAAGCGCAAAAGGAGCGCGACGATTTCCAGCACAAGAACGAGGTTTTCGACCAGCAGCGCGCTGCACTCTTAAGCAAGGCGACCGATGAGGCGAAAGCCGAGCGCCAGCGCCTCCTCGACGAAGCGCGAAAGGCCGCCGATGCTTTGGGCGCGAAGCGACGGGAAGCTCTGCGGAGCGATTTCGATAGTCTCAACCAAGCCATCCGCCGCCGGACGCAGGAGGAAGTCTTCGCCGTCGCCCGCAAGGTGCTGACCGATCTTGCCGGAGCGGGCCTGGAGGAGCGCATCGCCGAAATATTCATGCATCGTCTCGATACGATGGATGCCAAGGCGAAGGCCGCTCTCGGCCAAGCGCTCAAGACAGCGTCAGAACCTGCGCTGGTGCGAAGCGCGTTCGACCTGCCGGTTGAGCAACGCGCTGCGATGCAGAATGCGCTGAATGTGACCTTCTCGATGGATGTCCGCCTCCGGTTCGAGACGGTACCTGACCTGGTCGGCGGGATCGAACTCATCGCCAACGGCCAGAAACTGGCTTGGAGCATCGCGGATTATCTAACGTCGCTGGAGGATGATGTCGCGCAACTCTTGAGCGCCAAGAGCATGCCGGAACCGAAGACACAATGACGACAGTGTCCGAAGATCTGGCTGGCATCTTCGACGGTACGTTCGCCACCATCGGCGCCGCGCGAGATGCCTTCACGGCGCAATTGACGCCGCATGAGGTCGGCACGATCACGAATGTCTCCACGGGCATTGCCCGGGTGTCCGGTCTCCGCGGCGTGGGCTCGGAGGAGTTGCTTGAGTTTCCCGGCGGCGTGTTCGGCATCGCGTTCAACGTGGACGAGGACGAAATCGGCGTCGTGCTTCTGGGGGATTACTGGCATCTGCACGCGGGCGATGAAGTCAAGCGAACCGGCAGGGTGATGGACGTTGCCGTGGGCGATGGATTGCTGGGGCGCGTGGTCGATCCGCTGGGCAGAGCTCTCGACGACGACGGCCCGGTTGCATCAAGCGCGCGCCTGCCGATCGAACGCCCCGCTGCGGCGATCATGGATCGCGCGCCTGTCGCAGTACCGCTTCAGACCGGACTTATCGCGATCGATGCGCTTATTCCAATCGGACGAGGGCAGCGCGAACTGATCCTGGGCGATCGGCAGACCGGCAAGACCGCCATTGCGATCGACACGATCCTAAACCAGCGGGGCCAGAACGTCCTTTGCGTCTATTGCGCCATCGGTCAACGGGCTTCCGCCGTAGCGAAGGCCATCGCAAATCTTCGCGATGCCGGCGCAATGGAATACACGGTCGTGGTGGTGGCCGAGGGCAATGACGCGCCCGGCCTTGCTTATATCGCGCCTTATGCCGCGACCAGCATCGCCGAGTATTTCATGGCCGCCGGCCGCGACGTGCTGATCGTCTACGACGACCTCACCCATCACGCCCGGGCCTATCGCGAGTTGTCGCTGCTGCTTCGCCGACCGCCGGGCCGTGAAGCATTTCCTGGCGACATCTTTTATATCCACTCGCGCATGCTCGAACGGGCAACCCGTCTGCGTAAAGAGCTTGGCGGCGGCTCGCTCACAGCTTTGCCCATTATCGAGACCGAGGCGCAGAATATCTCCGCCTATATTCCGACCAACCTGATTTCCATCACCGACGGACAAATCTACCTCTCGCCGTCGCTATTCGAATTGGGCGTCTTACCGGCGGTTGATGTCGGCATGTCCGTCTCGCGGGTTGGCGGCAAGGCGCAACGCGCTGCCTACCGGGCGGTCGCGGGGGACCTGAAGCTCGCTTACGCGCAGTTCGAAGAACTTGAAACTTTTGCACGGTTTGGCGCCCGGCTGGACGATGACACGCGTAAGATCATCGAACATGGCCGGCGAATCCGCGCTTGCTTGAAACAACCGGAACTTTCCCCGGTATCCGTACCCGCGCAAATCACCGTTCTGCTGGCGCTGACTGCGGAACTCTTTGACGGGGTTGCGCTGGAGCGGATGACGGACGCTCAGAAGGCCGTCGAGGAGGCGGCAGACGGTATTCCGGCGGAGGTCTTGGCGCGCTTCGAAAGCCCCGACAAGCTGAGCGACGAGGATCGCAAAACGATCATCGGGATCGCCCGACAGGCGCTGAATCCTTTCCAGCCCAAAGCGCACGCCACTCCCGACGATAAGCTTGCGCCCGCGGCTGATGTCGACGCAAAAGCCAAGCCCGCGACGCCGGTCGGCGTTAAGCCTGGGATTGATGCGTCATCATGAGCGACACCATCGAGAGCTTGAGCAGAAAGATCGACAGCGCCAGCGATCTCCAGTCCGTTGTCCGAACCATGAAGGCCTTGGCGGCGTCAAGCATCGGGCAATATGACAAATCGGTTCGCGCCTTGGCGGACTATTACCGAACCGTAGAATTGGGGTTAGGCGTCTGCTTTCGCGGAAGCGAGCGCGCCGGCGCCATCGTGGAACCGAAAACACCGATCCGCAGCCCGGTTAGCGCCATCGTTTTCGGCTCCGATCAGGGATTGGTAGGACAGTTTAACGACGTCGTGGCTGACTATGCGATCAAATCTCTTTCAATGCTCCCGGGCCAAGCTCAGGTCTGGGCGGTCGGCGAGCGTGTTCACGCGCGTCTGGCGGATGCGGGCGTGAATCTGCTGGGGCTTTTCCCTGTCCCGAACTCCGTCCAGACGATCACTCCGCTCGTGGGACAAATTCAAATTGAAAGTGAAGCGCATCGGGCGAAAGCCGAGAATGCCGGCGTCTGGGTATTTCATAACCGGCCGCTCTCGGGGGCGCTCTACGAACCGGTTCTGCAACGGCTTCTGCCGCTCGATGCGACATGGCAGCAAAGTCTGGTCAAACGTGTTTGGCCCACCGCGAACTTGCCGGAAATCATTGGGTCGAACTCAGCGACCCTGCACGCACTTATCCGTGAATATCTTTTCATCTCGCTCTTCAGGGCCTGCGCTGAGTCTCTGGCAAGTGAGAATGCCAGCCGATTGGCGGCGATGGAGCGCGCGGACAAAAACATCAGCGATCTACTCGAACAGCTTCACGGCACCTTTCATCGGTTGCGTCAGGACGGGATCGACGAGGAACTTTTCGATGTCGTCTCTGGGTTTGAGGCGCTGCTTGGATCGCGGCAGTAGGGGCGGGGAAGGACGGAAATGAATATCAATGTGAAAGACTTTCACGTGATCGAGGGCGACACGGTCGATCTTGAGAAGTGGCCGACTAAGATTGATCCCGTTTACAAGTCCAAAGATCATATCAGGCGCTTTTGGCGGATCATGTCTGGCGGTTAGCCGCCTGTCCGCTTTCGAGTGCAGGATAGCGATTACAGACATTGAAAAGGAGACCGGATTCGAGATCTGAGGCGTTCGTCGCCTGTGCCTGTTTGCCAATGCAAATGATCATGGGATCGGTCGTCTTGCTGGGCAGGTGACCATCTGACTGATCTATGAAATCGTTCGTCTAAAGCCTGAACGATCAGTCAAGGCTGGCAGTGTAACCGTCTCAACCCTTTGGGCGAACGGGACATGATGAGCTCTTATACCATTCCTTCGCGGACTAAATGCCCACGCACAACAAACTGGAGTGCGCTGCCGCTTCGCCTGATCGTCGGCTATGGTTTCATGGCGCACGGGGTCGCCAAGCTCGCTAAGGGGCCGGACAGGTTCATCGACATCGTGCATGCCATCGGCGTACCCGTACCGCATTTCATGGCGTGGGCCACCATTTTGGTCGAGCTGTTCGGCGGCCTCGCCGTGCTTCTTGGCGCATTCGTGCCGCTTGTCAGCGTTCCAATGGCGGCGGTTTTGATCGTGGCGGTCTTAACCGTCCACCTTCCCTATGGGTTCACCTCCATCAAGCTGATGGCAGTGACGGCAAAAGGGCCTGAGTTCGGACCGCCGGGTTACGAAACCGACCTCCTATATCTGGCGTGCCTGGCGACGCTTGTCATAGGCGGTTCCGGACCATGGGCCATTGATGGCTTGCTCTTGAAGACATTGCGGAAAACGCGCTGGTGCCTAGGTCCTCTCGCTCGTCGCAGACAGAACCACGCTGACCTACACAGATGATGGCGCGCGCCGCTCCCACCCTTCGCGTGGCCCGCCCCAGTGATGATCTCGACGGGCTGCTGCGCTTCTATCGGGATGGCCTGGGACTTGTCCTGCTGGACCGCTTCGAAAACCATGACGGTTTCGACGGCATCATGCTCGGCGGAGAGCGCGCACCCTACCATTTCGAATTCACGCGGGCGCATGGTCATTCGGCCGGCAGGGCGCCAACGCAGGATAACCTGCTCATATTCTATGTTCCGGAGTTGGCGGCATGGGAGGAGGCGGTCGGGCGCATGCGCGATGCGGGGTTTGCCGCGGTGCCGGCTTTCAATCCGTATTGGGACCGCGCCGGCGTCACTTTCGAGGATCCGGACGGCTATCGGGTGGTCCTTCAGCGAGACAGCTGGGGCCGCTGAAGGATGGCATCGCCGCGAAAAATCGATATCCGCGGAGCGATCATCGACGATGCCGAGACGCTCCCCCGCATCGAACGTTCGGCGGGGCAAGCATTTCGCCAGATCCCCGGGCTTGCTTGGATCGCAGACGACGATGATCTGCCGGCCGAGTGGCATCGCCGCATGATCGCCAAAGGTGCAAGCTGGGTCGCCGTCGATTGTCAGGCCGGCCCGGTCGGCTTCCTGAGCGCCGAGATACTGCACGATGAGATGCATATCTGGGAATTAGCCGTGCTCCGCGAATGGCAGCGGGCCGGTCTCGGGCGCCGGCTGGTCCAACATGCGATCGACGACGCGCAATCGCGGCGCCTCGCGGCTGTTACACTGACGACGTTTCGTCACGTGACCTGGAATGAGTTGTTCTATGCGCGGATGGGGTTTGTGACTGTGAGAAAGAGCGAAGCAGGGCGTCGTCTCGAGGATGTACTGCGGGCCGAGATCTCGCGCGGCATGCCGGAGGACAGACGTTGTGCCATGCGCCTAGCGATCGAGCGCACGCCATGACCGTCATTATGCGAGCCGAACATGATCTTTCGCCGGTCGAGATTGATACCATCGAAGACCGTATCTACGACCACAACCGACGCGCGGTCGAGTGCGATGACGGCCGGGGACTTAGCTTCGTGATCCGAGACAAGATGGGACGCATCGTCGGCGTCGCGGCTGGATATTCGTGGGCGGGCATATCGGAACTCAAACAGATGTGGGTCGATGGCGCATATCGAGGGCGAGGCCATGCAGGCGCGTTGTTGAACGCTTTTGTCGCCGAGGCCGCTAGGCGAGGCACTCGGCGGATCTGGGTCGCAAGCTATGATTTTCAGGCGCCAGAAATGTATGAGAAGGCTGGCTTCGTGCGCGTCGCCGAATTTGCCGGATGGCCAGAGGGACACTCCAATGTCGTTCTGTGCAAAACCTTGGCAGCCTGCCCTTCGCCGGTCGTGGCAAGAATACGAAGATCAACTCCAGCGGACGGCTCGCGCGTTGTAGAGATTTGGCGGCGCGCAGTCGATGCAACACATGACTTTCTCACGCTCATTGATCGCCGCGATATCGAAGCCGAAGTGGCGACGCTCCTCCCGGGCGCCCGCCTCGATCTCGCCATCGACAAAACCGACAAGGCGATCGGTTTCATGTTGCTTGATGGCAGCCACATGGAGGCTTTGTTTGTCGATCCGGCCTTCCACGGATTGGGCGTCGGCCGCGCCCTCGTCGAGGATGCTATCAGGCGTCACCCGGGCCTTTCGACGGACGTCAACGAGCAGAACCATCAAGCGATGGGCTTCTATGAGCGGCTTGGGTTCGAACGAAATGGTCATTCAGCGGTCGATGGGCAGGGACGGCCTTACCCCTTGATACATCTTCGCTACGCCCGGTCAGCGTCTCTTGCGATCGGTGCTTCAAGTGAGGAAGAGACTTTCCGTCCAGTCAACATCTCATCACTAGGCGATTGATCCCGGAGATCTTATGTCGGCAGAAGTCATCGCCCATTTGAATACAGACCTGATCCGTTCCCTTCCGGACAATGGGCCTGTCGTCATGGTCAATCTGGTTCGGTTGCGCACACACGCCTTAAATGGCGACGGCTCTGGCTGGGACGCCTATCAGCGTTACAGCGCTGCGGTGGTCAAGCTGCTGAAGCCGCGGGGCGCGACGATCCTGTGGGCCGGTGATGTCGAAGGGGTCGCGCTGGGCGTGCCAGATGCCCATCGTTGGGACTATGCCGTGCTGGTCCGATATCCCAGCCGTGCGGTCTTCCTGGAAATGTTGGGTTCGGCAGACTATGCGGCCGCCAATATCGAGCGGCAAAACGCCCTGGCGGACCATGTCATCTTCGCGGTCAAGGAAACCTTCGGCAAATTCCGGGATTGAGTCTCAGGGATCCGCAGGCTCCGCTACGGGTGGCGGCGGCTCGCGATACTGGTCCGCGAGCGCGTGATAGAGCGCCTCGGGGCACAGCAGCCGGGACACACCATAGGCGATAACGGCCGAGGCCATGAGTGGGATCAGCATCGCCTGGTCGTTCGTCATCTCCATCACGATCACGAACGCCGTGATCGGCGCCTGAACGACGCCCGCGAAATAGCCGACCATGCCGAGCAGCACGACAGCCCCGGCCGGCGTGGAGGTGAAGACCGTGGAGAGCGCGGAGCCGATGCCCGCCCCGACCGAGATCGACGGTGAGAATAGGCCGCCCGGAATGCCGCAGACGCTCGAAATTAGCGTCGCCAGCAGCTTCAGCGGCGCGAAGGCCCAGCCCAGATGGCGGGCACCCTGCAGCGCGTCGCGCGCCTGTTCATAGCCGGTGCCATAGGTGGTGCCGCCGCCAGCGATCCCGATGATCGCGAGCAGCAGACCGCACCCGGCGGCGAAGGCGACGGGTCGCCGGCGGATGGTGCCCCCAAATGCGGTTGGCGCCAGGCGCGTTATGGCGATCACGAGCCGGCTGAAGGTTCCGCCCAGAATCCCGCCGATCACGCCCGCCGTCACCACCACTGCCCAGCTTTCCGGGCCGGGCAGGGCGGCGCTCGTCCCGCCAAAATAGGTGCCGTTGCCCAGCACGGTCTGCGCCGCAATGCCCGCCAGAATGACGGCGATCAGCACCAGGCTGCTGACCCGCTGCTCGAACGACCGGCTCATCTCCTCGATCGCGAACACGATGCCGGCCAGCGGCGCGTTGAAGGCCGCCGCGATGCCGGCGGCGCTGCCCGCCAGGATCAGCCCGGGCTCGCGGCCCATGCCGGAGATTTTGCCGGCGGCGATCATGATCGCGGCGCCGACTTGCACCGTCGGCCCCTCGCGCCCAATCGACGCCCCGCCCAGAAGCCCCAGCAGGCACAGCCCGATCTTGCCTGCCGCCACCCGCAGCGACAGCAGCCGGTCCCGGCGTTCCGGATGCAGCGGATCGCGCGCGGCGATCGCCTGGGGAATGCCGCTGCCCTGCGAGCCGGGGAAAAACTTCCGCGCCAGGAAAGCCGAGGCGGCCAATACGCTCGGCGTGATCACCAGCGCGAGATACGGGGAGAAAGACACGGCTTTCTGGAAGGCTGCCTGAGCACCATTGGAGGCCACCGCGAAGCCCACCGCTATATAGCCGGTAACGATCGCGCCCAATACGAAGACCCCGCGCCGCCGCCAAGTGCGCGACCAGGTCCAAAAGCGATGTGATCGCCCCGCAGCGACAGTTTTCAGTTGCGATGAGTCCAATGTGTCGTGGCGCCTTTCTTAAGACCAACTAGTGAACAGCTTGGCGTTGGTTCGATCGATACACCGTGTGCCGGATGCCATCTGATGGGTCAATAATTCCCCAAGGGCAATGTCCCGGGGTGCGCTGCGTCCATGCGCCAACCGTCATCTTGACGACCTGAAGGATAGGGCGTCTGGCAAGATTCGGCGCGAAAGCGGCTTATTGGGGTGTTTAAGGCTGATTTCCTAGCGACGTTGGGACGAACCCCAAGCGTCGCAGGAGCCACGGCATCGATAGACCCTGTAGAACGACAGAAAAGCCGACGACTGCGAATGTCGCGATCTGAATCTCGCTTCGCAAGGGAAGCGAAGGCGGCAGAGCCAGAGCGAGAGCCAGGCCGAGCGCGCCACGCAGGCCGCCCCACCACAGAATATGCTGCATCTTTATTGGGATGGCGGTCGTGGACCGCATGAACAGCAAGCAAATTGGATAGACGGCCAGAGCACGGGCGATCAGCGTCAATGCAATAATGGCAGCAAGTGTAATGATTCCTAGCTGCCTGAAGGGTATTCCCGCGACCGTAAGGCCGATGAGAAGGAAGACAATCGAATTGGCGATAAACGCGACAAAATCCCAGAGAGACAAAGTGACCTCCCGGCCGGCATCTGAAATCTGATTTCGTCCGTCCTCCGCCAAAAGGCCCATGTTGCCGATCACGAGACCGGCAAAAACCGTCGCCAAAACGCCAGATGCATGGAAGCGCTCCGCGAGTAAGAATGAGCCGTAGGCGGAAACAGCGGTCAACGCGCTCTCCACGAGCCGATCCGACGTACGTCCGGCCGCCGCAATAGCGAGGAAGCCGGTCAGCAACCCAATTGCTGTGCCGCCGCCGACGGTGACGGCTAAAGTTTCTAGGCCGTCCACGAACGAAATGGGGTGGCCGGCGTCAGCGTTGAACCAGACAAGTACGAGGCCGAAAAGAACAGCCGCAACTCCGTCGTTGAACAGGCTCTCACTCTCGACCAGTAGCCGGAGCCGGCCGCCGACGCCGTTGTCTTTGAACATGGCTATGACGGCAACGGGATCGGTAGCGGCGATCAGAGAACCGAACAGAAAAGCCGACGATATCGGCCAGCCTAGGGCGACAATGGCTCCGCCCGCGATGACTGCCGCCGCCACGAGCGTCCCTAATATAGCGAGCGCCAGGACCGGAACCGTGTCGCGGCGAAGTTCCCGCCAATGGATATTGATTGCTGCCTCGAACAGCAGCGGCGGGAGGATGATGTCGTAGATGAAATCGTGCGTCAGCCCGATTCCTTCCTCGACGTGCAGCAGTGCAAGTCCGACGCCCGCAACGACAAGCCCGACCGTGTAAGGCAGCTTCAGTCGTCGTGCGGCTAGGGCAACAATGATTGCAGCCACAAGCAGGCCGATCATGTCGCCAACAACGAAATGCATGGAAAATCCTCTCGCGGAGATTCACGATACCACCATCAGAACCTCGATGCTGGCCTTAGCAGCTTGCGGAAACAATGTCCGCTTTCGAGAAGGGAGCGACTTCGGTCCATCGGCCGACTTGGGCGCTGAGCACACGCGGGGCAGGGGTGCCAAGCTCGTCGATCGGGCGGGGTCAGTCGGAATATTTCGGATCTAAGCGCGGATGCTGCTGAAGCGCTTATTGACGATCGGAGGATTTAAAACCCATTCCTTGTTGGCCACCGGCGTGGCAATCTCGATCGTCCGGGACCCAAATCGGGATTCTCCGGAAGCTTGAAACCATGTGACAAATTGTGACACGGAATTCGGTAAACATGCGGAAATCGTGGGAATTCGTGGTAACAAAAGTTTATGTTCCATCAAAGGGATGTCTCGTAACATATTGATGTTATTGACTTAAAATCAGATTCCCAAGCTTACGACGAGGGTTCGATTCCCTTCACCCGCTCCAATGAACGGCAGCCCTATTCGGTATCTCTAGAGCTGTGTAAGGCGCCGTGTTTGCGGGAAGGCAGCGCCGCTTTCAATCTCCGGGCTGACGCAAGGCGCTGAAACCGTACGGCGAACCGCGATGAACGTTGTTCGCCCTCGCCGCCCCGCTTGCACATTGCTTGTGATCGGACCTTTGAAAACCTAGGATAATTTCTAACGTCCCGGCTCGCCGGCGCGAAACCGTTCGCGTGGGCGGTAGTGCCATGTGGGTATCGGCTTGCGGAGAGTCCTATGGCATTGGTCAAAACTTCGGAATTGACTGGGAAAAAGCCTGCACGTTCCGCACCGAAGGCCGTTGCCCCGGCGAACGCACCCGCCATTCATCGGCCGGCGGCGAGGGTTCAGGCGCATCCCGAAAAGGCAGCTGAGCGGATTGGTGCGGCGACCGAGCAACTGGCTGCCGGCGTTGCCCAGGCATCCGCCGCGGCCGAGGAACTCCGCCGCTCAATGGAGCAGATTTCGACCGCCGCCGAGGAAGCCGCCGGCGCCGCGCAGGAATCGCAAGACGCGATCAGCAGCCTGGGGTCGGTCTTTGCCCAGGCGCGCAATCAGGCCGATATTTCGCGACGCAAGGTGGACGGCCTGCAGACCCTTTTGCTGGATGTCGGCGCGCAGATCGAGCTCTCAGTGGCGTCGGTCCAGGAAAGCGCGGCGCGGCAATTGCAGTCCGTGGAGGTGGTCGCCGCCCTGGAAACCCAGGCGGCCAGCATCGGCGAAATCACGCAGATCGTCGGCGACATCTCCGATCAGACGAACCTGTTGGCGCTGAACGCCGCGATTGAGGCCGCCCGCGCGGGCGAGCATGGGCGTGGCTTCGCGGTTGTCGCGGAGGAGGTGCGGGCGTTCGCCGAGGCGTCGGAAAAGAGCGCACGGGACGTTCAGTCTCTTGCAGAGGCGATAGCCGATCAGGTTCGTGTCGTCGCCGGCCGGATCAAAGCCGCCGCCGAATCGGCCCAGACCGAAGCCGAGGCAGGCCGTACGGTTATTGCCACGCTGGGTGTTATTCGCGCGGACATGGGCGCGATAGCCGAAGGATCGCAGGAGGTCCTGCTTGCCGCCGTCGAGGCCGAGACCGGCGCACGCGAGGCGCAGCGTGGCGCGGAACAGGTGGCCAGCGCAGCCGAAGAACAATCTTCCGCGGCGGCCGAAGCGCAGCGCGGCGTCCAACAGCAAAGCTCGGCCCTGGATCAAAGCCAGCAGGCGGCCCAGGCGCTCGCCGGGCTTGCCGAAAGGCTCCAGGCGGGAAGCGCCGCCGCGGCTGTGGCCGAGCAGGTAGGGTCGGCGGCTGAAGAGTTGTCGTCCACCGTGCAAGAGCTGTCGGGCGCCGCGGGCGAAATCCTGATTGCCATCGACCAGATCAATCGCGGTGCGCACGCACAGGCGGCGGCGACCCAGCAATCCACCGCGGCGATGGAGGAAATCGAAAAGGCGGCGACATCGACCCGTTCCGCGGCGCAGCAGGCGCTCGATCGCGCCGAAGGGGTGAGGCCGAAACTGAACGAGAGCAGGCAAGCCATCTCCAAGCTCGCCGCGGCGATCGAGAAGGCTTTGGAGGAAACCAGATCGATTGCCGGACTGATCGGCGGATTGGAGGGATCCAGTCGTCGGATCGACAAGATCGTCGACAATATCGCTTTGGTTGCAATCCAGACCAACATGCTGGCGGTCAGCGGTTCAGTCGAGGCCGCGCGCGCCGGCGAGTTCGGGCGCGGTTTCGCCATCGTGTCGACCGATATCCGCAATCTGGCGCGCGATTCTTCCGAGAATGCCGACCGGGTGAAGGACGTGGTGCGGTCGATCCAGGAGCAGGTCCAGGCGGTTCGCCGCGATCTCGATCAAGTCGCGACCGTATCCCAGGCCGAGATCGGCAAAAACCGAACCATCATCGAACGATTTGGCGCTGTCGAAACCGAAATCGCCACGGTTGTCGAAGGGGCCCAGCAGATACTCGGCGGCGCGGATTTTATCCTCCAATCCGTCGGCCAGGTGTTTCTCGGCACCCAACAGATCGCCGCGGCGGCGGAGGAGGCGGGCAGCGCCGCGGCGCAGGCGGCGACAGCGGCCCGGGAGCAGGCGCGCGGCGCAGAAGACCTCGCCGCCGCCGTCGAAGAGATCGCCAGCCTGGCCGACGTGCTGCAGACACCCGGCGCCTGACATGGTGACCGCGCCGGCTACAGGCGGAAACGACGACGTTCTCACCTTCAAGGTGGGTGGGGAGGCCCTGTCGCTGCCCGCCGGCGACGTCGCGGAAATCATCCGGCTTCGCACGGTGACGCGGGTGCCGCATGGGCCTGCGGCGCTTTTGGGCGTGACCAATTTGCGGGGCGCCGTGTTACCCGTCGTGTCGCTGGCCGGGCTGATGGGGCGTCCGGTCGCGGCGCCGGCGCCGTCGTCCAGGATCGTCGTCACCGGCAATGGCCGGTCGATCGGTCTTCTGGTCGATGAAGTGTCGGCGCTGACCCGGCCGCAGGGCGAGCGCGGTGTCGATCTCACCGCCTTGTTGGCGCGGGATTTCGGCGCGCTGCGCCAAAAGAGCGTTGCCGCGAAGCGCGATCATGTCCCGACCGCCGAAGCCGAAGCCGAGGCAGCGGCGCGGGACGCGCTGGTGCTGATCGGCTTTGAACTGGCGGGGCAGGAATATGCCTTGCCGCTGGACAAGGTGATCGAGGTCAGGGCGCTGTCGGCCGGTGTTTCAAGCGTTCCGGGCACCGACCAGGCCATGGTCGGGGTCACCGATTTACGCGGCGGCCTTCTCCCGCTGGTCTCGCTCAATTTCCTCCTCGGACTTCCCGCCGGTGCGGTGGACCAGGATAGGCGGCGGGTTGTCGTCACCCCCATCGGCCGCGCGCTGGTGGGGCTGGTGGTCGATGAGATGAAGGCGATCTTGCGCGTGCCGCGCGACGCCATCGATCCGGTGCCGCCGGTTTTGACGCGTGGCAAGGGCGAGGCGCGCATCGAGGCGATCTGCCGGCTGGACGGCGGCGCGCGGCTGGTGTCCGTGTTGGCGCCCGCACGGCTGTTCGACAGTGAAACCGCGGCCCGCATCCTGGCCGACGCCGAGGGAGGGGCGGCGCAGATGGCGAATACCGAAATCGCTGACGACGAGCTCGAACAGTTCGTCATCTTCCGTCTGGGCGACGAGCATTACGGCCTGCCCATCCTGTCGGTCGATGAGATTGTCCGCCGCCCGGACCAGCTGACCCGCGTGCCGCGCGCGCCGGCCTTCGTCGAGGGCGTGATGAATCTGCGCGGCAAGATCGTGCCGGTGATCAGTCAACGCCGCAGATTTTCGATTGCTGGGGAAACAGCCGGCCACAGCTTGCGGATCGTCATCGTTACCATCGACGGTCTTCAGGCGGGTTTCGTCGTCGATGCCGTGTCCGAAGTCATCGGCATTCCGGCGCGCGACCTGAAACCGACGCCGGAATTGGCCGCGGAGGGCGCGCAGCTGTTCGACCGGGTGGCGAATATCGAGAATGAAGGGCGTATGATTCTGTTGATCGACCCAAAGGCGCTGCTGGATCGCGCGGAACGCGATGTTCTGGCTGCGATGGCAGCCAGGGCCACGTCCGCCTCGTGATCAAACTGCTGATCGTCGACGATTCGGCACTCATGCGCCGTCTGTTGGGTGACGTGTTCAAGGCGGAAGGCGATTTCGAACTGGCATTCGCGCGCAATGGTGTCGAAGCGCTGGCCTGCCTTGAGACCTTCCGCCCCGAGGTGATCACGCTCGACGTGCAGATGCCGCAAATGGATGGGCTTGCGTGTCTCGATCGTATCATGGTGATGCACCCATGCCCCGTGGTCATGGTGTCGTCGTTGACCGAACAGGGGGTGGAAGTCACGCTCGACGCGCTACAGCTGGGCGCGGTCGACTTCGTCGCCAAGCCCAGCGGGGCGATCTCGCTGGCGATGGACGAATTCGGACCCATCCTGATCGGTACCGTCAGGGCCGCATCCAAGGCTCGCCTGCGCCGCGCCAGCCGGCTGGCGGAACGGGTGCGGTTGCGCGCCGACCGTGGCGCGGCGTCCAAACCAGCCCGGCGATATGCCGATGCGCGGAAGGGCGCCGGCGGCCCGGCTGGATCCGCCACGCCGGCCGACAGCGTTGTCCTGGTGGGATCCTCGACCGGTGGGCCGCCGGCGCTGGATGCATTGCTGTCGCCGCTGCCGGCGGATTTTCCGTGGCCAATACTGATCGCCCAGCATATGCCCGCATCGTTCACCGGCCCGCTGGCGCGCAGGCTGGACAGGCTGTGCGCCTTGACCGTGCTGGAGGTTACCCGGCCGACCCCGCTGCTGCCCGGCCATGTCTATATCGGCCGCGGCGACGCCGACATTATTGTCAGCACACGGCCAAAAGGCGCGATCGTTACGGCGGCGCCGTCATCGGCCGATTATCGGTGGCACCCCAGCGTCGATCGGTTGGTCTTGACCGCCATTGAACATTTGGGCCCGCGACGTTTGATAGGGGTACTGATGACCGGGATGGGCAACGATGGCGCGACCGCAATGACACGTTTGAGCGTTGAGGGTGGTCGCACGATCGCGGAAGCCGAGGAGACCGCGGTCGTTTGGGGGATGCCCGGCGAACTGGTGAAAGCCGGCGGCGCACAGGTGGTCGCGCCGCTGGGCAAGATCGCCGAGCATCTGCTGGGCTGGACGCCATGAACGGCATCGCCGCCCAAGGCGGCCGCAAGCCGGACATGCCGGCGTTGAGCGATGGCGATCTGCTTCGCTTTTGCGAGTTTCTATATCTGCGCACCGGCATTTCCTATACCGAGACCAAGCGCTTCTATATCGAGCGCCGGTTGATCGATCGCATGGATCAGGTCGGCACCCAGTCCTTCGCGGCCTATATGAATCTGATCCGCGCCGGCGGGCCGGAGGCCGAGCAGGTCATCAACAGCTTCACCGTCAACGAAACCTATTTCTACCGCGAGGAGCACCAGCTTCGCTGCCTCAGCCGCGATCTGTTGCCGGAACAGG
This sequence comes from Alphaproteobacteria bacterium, assembly GCA_965276835.1. Taxonomy (GTDB): domain Bacteria; phylum Pseudomonadota; class Alphaproteobacteria; order BOG-932; family Roseiterribacteraceae; genus BOG-932. The sequence continues at coordinate 1,439,777 of OZ255631.1, read as the reverse complement.
TCGCCAAGCGTCGGCCCGGCGACCTGGTCAGGATCTGGTGCGTCCCGTGCTCCACCGGTGAGGAACCCTATTCGGTGGCCATCTGGCTGCTGGAGAATTGGCGGCTGGTCGATGCCTATAACATCGAGATCGTCGGATCGGACATCGATACGCGGGTCCTGGCCGCCGCATTGCGGGGCAATTACGGCGAACGCGCCCTGTCGCGTCTTCCGGCCGAGGTCCTGGAGCAGTATTTCGAGCCGCCGTATCTGGGACAGCGACAGCTGATCAAGGACATTCGGGAATCGGTCAAGTTCAACCAGGTCAACCTGCTGAATGCCGGCAATATGGCGGCGCAGGGCCATTTCGATGTTATTCTGTGCCGCAACGTGCTGATCTATTTCGACGATGCGTCGCGCGCGGAGGCCTCGGTCAATCTTTACAACGCACTCAGCCCCGGCGGTTTCATCTGCCTTGGCCACAGCGAATCCATGACGCGCATATCCAAACGGTTCAAGGTGCGCCGGTTTGAGGATGCCATCGTCTATCAGCGACCTGCTGCCTGATGGACGAGCTGATCGACCAATTTCTGATCGAGGGCTGCGAACTGGTCCAGCAGGCGTCGGACGATCTGCTGGCGCTAGAACGGAACCCTGCGGACGCGGGCCGGATCGACAGCGCATTTCGCGCGGTTCACACGCTGAAAGGTTCGGTTGGCCTTTTCGACTTCGCGCCGATGGGCGAAATGCTGCATAACGCGGAGGATCTGCTGGGCGCCGTCAGGGACGGCCGGCTGGCGGCAACCAAGGCGATCGTCGGTGTGCTGCTCGACTGCATTGGGGCAAGCGACGCCTGGATCGATTCGATCGGGCGCACCGGCGCTCTTCCGTCCGACGCCGAACTATCCGGGCGTGCGCTGCAGGCGGCGATTGCCCCGTATCTGGGGGGTGGGGCGCGGCCCGTCGCGGTTCTGGCTGAGGTGGAAGACGGCGCCTGGGTGGCGCAGCTGGTCGAACGCAACCGCGATGCGCTCCCCAACTTAGCACCCGGCCAAGCCATCACCGCGTTCCGCTACATGCCGTCGCCAGACTGCTTCTTTCTCGGCGACGATCCATTGGCGCTGGTGCGCTCCATTCCCGACCTGATCGCACTTGAAATCGGCGGACGCGAAGCCTGGGCGACCGAGAATTTCGACCCGTTCGTCTGCAACCTGGTCTTCCTGGCGCTGACGTCGGCGTCCGTCGACGACGTCCGGCTTGTCTTCCGTTTTGTCCCGGACCAGGCGGTCGTCGCGGAAACCCAGCCCGACCTCGCCGAACCGGGCAGCCTCGCGGTTGCGGAAGGCGGCAGGGAGGGCGCGGTGCGAACGCTGCGTGTCGATGCCGCCCGGATCGACGCGCTGGCGGACATCATCGGCGAACTGGTGGTGGCGAAGAACGGACTCAGCCATCTGGCACGGCGAGCCGCGGATATCGACGCCAAGCTGGCAAGGGAATTGACCGCCAACCAAGCCGGTATCGATCGGTTGGTCGGCGATCTGCATCGCGCCGTCACGCGCATGCGCATGATACCGCTGGCCCGCACGTTCCAGCGCTTTCCGCGCCTGGTTCGCGACATCGCCGGCAGGCTGGGCAAGAGTGTGACTTTCAGTGTCTCCGGCGATGAGGTCGAGGCGGACAAGTCGATCGTCGACGGCATCTTCGAACCGCTGCTCCATGTGCTGCGCAATGCCGTCGATCATGGCATCGAGGACGCCGGAACCCGCGGCGCGGCGCAAAAACCCGCCGAAGGCCGTATCCGTCTGGAGGCGCGGCGCGCCGGGGATCAGATTGTGATCTCGGTCATCGACGACGGCGCCGGTATCGACCTGGACAGGGTGCGGCGGGTGGCGAAAGACCGGAAGCTGATGGACGCCGGCGCGATCGACGCGCTGGACGACGCGGCCGCGCTGGACCTCATTTTCGCACCTGGCTTTTCCACCGCTTCAGAAGTAACCGATGTGTCTGGGCGCGGTGTGGGTATGGACGTCGTGCGCAGTGCGGTCGAGGCGATGGGAGGGCGCGTCCTGGTTACCAGCACGCGCGGTGCTGGGGCGACAATTCAGCTGTTGTTGCCGCGGGCCTTTGTCATCCATACGATCATGACGGTTCGTGTCGGCGACGAACGTTTCGGCGTGCCGATCGAAACGGTGCAGGAAACGATGCGCGTCGCGGCCAATCGCATTGTGCGGATCCGCGAGGGCGAGGCCTTTGTCGTACGCAACCGGACTGTACCGCTTTTGTGCCTGGCCGACCTTTTGGGTTTGCCCGGGGTTACCCGGTCGGACGATATCAGGGTGCTGATCGCAACGTCGGGCGACGAACGCGTTGCGATTGAGGTGGATGGATTTGCCGAACGGTTCGACGTGGTTTTGCGGCCGATGCAGGGCTTGCTGTCCGGCATGCCGGGCGTATTGGGGACGGCGCTGCTGGGTGACGGGCAGGTATTGATGGTGTTGGATCTGCCGGAGTTGATCGGATGAGCGTCGCGTTCGAAGCGGGTAAAATCAGTCTTCGCGGCAACTGTCCGGTGGCGGATACCGAGCCCTTGCTGGCACTTCTGCAGAACCATGCCGAGTGTCCTGTCGATATCGGCGACGCAACCAATCTGCATGCCGCCGTGTTGCAAGTTCTTATCGTGTTTAAACGAGACATGATCGGCGATTCACGCGATTCATTCCTTCGGGAATGGGTCGTCCCGTGCCTGCCGAATGTGCTGAGGGCCTGATTTGACTGACGACGGCCGAACCGGCGACATGCCTCAAAATATTATTGCGATGCGTGGCAACTCCCGCGCGTCCGACATTTTGATATTGGAGTACATTCCATGACGGTTACCGTCTTAATCATCGATGACAGCAAGCTGGCCAGGATCGTGACTGCGAAGAACCTAAACGCGCTGCAGCCGGAGTGGGATAGGGTCGAGGCGAGCAATGCCGACGAGGCGCTGTCCATCGTCGGCAGCCGCAAGGTCGACTTGGCGCTGATCGATTACAACATGCCGGGTAAGAACGGACTCGACCTGGCGGGTGAGCTTCGCGCGCTTTACCCGAGCATGCCGCTCGCGATCATTACCGCCAATGTGCAGGATGAGATCATTAATCGCGCCCGCGCCATCAACGCGACCTTTGTCGCGAAGCCGATTACGGAGGACACGCTGCGCGGTTTCATTTCCGGCGCCGCCTTGCGTTTTCGGACGGCCGGGTAATGGCGGCACCGTTCTTGGCCCTTACCGAAATCGAGCATGACGCTCTGACCGAGCTGGTTAATATCGGCGTCAGCCGCGCCGCGGCCGGTCTCAGGCAGATGGTCGGGGAGGAGATATTGCTCTCCGTACCGTCGATCGATGTCGTCAGCCACAACACCGCCATCGCCCTGATCGGCGAACGGGAGGGTGACGAACTGGTGGCCGTCCGGCAGGATTTTACCGGCGCTTTCGCCGGGCGGGCCTTGCTGATCTTTCCGCAGGCGAACAGCCTGGAGTTGGTCCGCGCTGTCATCGGCGATGACATGGCGCCCGACGAAGTGGCCGCGATGGAGCAGGAAGCGCTGGCCGAAACGGGCAACATCATCCTTAACGGGTGCCTGGCGGCGATGGCGAACATGCTCCAACAGTCGCTGAGCATGTCGTTGCCGCAAGTGCTCCGTGGCGACGGCGCGCAGCTGTTTGAGTTCGGCGACCAGTCTGGCGATGATCGCCAGGTCCTGTTTCTCTACATCAACTTTTCCATGAAGGACCGGGATATTCGGGGCTATATCGCCATGTTGATGGACCTGCCGTCGCTGGCGTCGTTGCGCGTGCTGATCGGCGCTTTCATCGATCGGGTCATGAGCGAGGATATTCCTGTTGCCGTTTGACCCTTGGCCTGGACGCGATCTTCGTTGCAAATGACCGGCGATACCACATCCGCCGCCCACCGGGAGCTGGTCGCGCGAGACGAGCGTATGCGCGCGACGCTGTCGCTCGCCGGGGCGGCCGGCGCCTGGGAATGGAATATCGGCGACGGCCGCATCTTCGCGGACGCCCGCTTTGCCGCGCTTTATGGGATGAGTGCCGACGAGGCCGCGCAAGGCTTCAGCCCGAACCTGTTTTTTTCGATCATCCATCCGCTGGATCAGACCCGGATCAGGCTGGCCGTCGGCGGTATGTTGCGTGGGGCGGAGGTGTTCTCCAAGGAATACCGGCTGGTGCTCGGCGACGGTTCGGTCCGCTGGGTCCAGGCGCGGGGCCGCAGCTATGCCGACGATGAGGGGCGCCCATCGTTCTTCTCCGGCGCCCTGGTCGACATCACCGATCAAAAACGCGTCGAAGAACAGTTGCGGATCGCGCAGGAGGCCGGCGGCATCGGGACGTTCGAATATGTCGACGGCTACGGCACGGTGTCGGTCTCACCGCAGTTCTGCTCATTGCTGGGCCTCCACCCCGCGCGCGACCTTCCGGTGCGAACGATCAACGGGCTGGTCCATCCAGGCGACGATCCTATCATCGATTTCTCGGTTCAACCGTCGGAAGGGACCGCCAGCCAGGCCGTGTTCCGAATCACCAGGCCGGATAACGGCCAGGTGCGATGGCTGACCCGCCGCGGCGAATATCTGCGCGACGTCGATGCCTCCGGGCTCCGATTCAGTGGCGTGATCTACGATGTCACTGACGCGAAGCGGATCGAAGAAAAGCTGCGGACACTCAACGACACGCTTGAGATGCGGGTCGAGGAGCGCACGCGGGAGCGGGACCGGATTTGGCAGGTCAGCCGGGATATACTGGGTGTCGCGGATGGCGGAGGTACGTGGCTTTCGGTCAACCCGGCATGGGCACGAATCCTGGGCTGGAGCCCTGACGACCTTATCGGCCGGACCTCTGCCTGGCTGCGGCATCCCGAGGATGAGGCGCAGGCGATAGCGGCCGTTGCGGGCGCCGCACGGGGCGAAATGATCGGCTTCGAGGCACGATACCGCACGCGCGGTGGGGATTACCGTCACCTGACCTGGACAGTCGTGCCGTTCGAGGGGCTGCTATATTGCGTGGCGCGCGACGTGACCGAACTGAAAGCGCAGGCCACGGCGTTGGCGCTGGCGGAAGAACAACTGCGCCAAAGCCAGAAGATGGAGGCTGTGGGACAGCTCACCGGCGGGATTGCTCATGATTTCAACAATCTGCTGACCGGCATCACGGGCTCGCTCGACATCATCAAGCGTAGGATGAGCACCGGCAGGACCGACGATATCGCCCGCTTCATGGATGCGGCGCAGGCCTCGGCGCAACGGGCAGCCGCGCTCACGCATCGTCTGCTCGCCTTCGCCAGACGCCAGTCGCTCGATACCAAACCGTCCAACGTCAATGGGATCGTCACTGGACTGGAGGACATGCTGCGGCGGACGCTGATGGAGAGCATCGCATTCGAGATGGTTTTGCAGCCCGACCTCTGGCTTGCCTTGACAGACGCCAACCAGCTTGAGAACGCGCTGCTCAACCTGTCGATCAATGCACGCGACGCCATGCCAGGTGGTGGCCGCCTGACGGTGGAGACGGCGAATGTCAGCCTGATTTCCGCCACTGAAGCGAACGATGGCATCGAGCCTGGTGACTACGTCCTTATCTGTGTTTCCGACACCGGTACGGGAATGAGCCCGGAAGTGAGCGCGAAGGCCTTCGATCCGTTCTTCACGACCAAGCCGATCGGCCAGGGCACGGGACTTGGCCTCTCGATGATCTATGGTTTCGTCAAGCAATCCGGCGGGCATGTCCGGATCGAAAGCGAAGAGGGCCGGGGAACGACGGTAAAGCTCTATCTGCGCCGCGCGCTGGCCACCGAAGAAATCGCCGAATTCATCGCGGCTGTACCGCCGCAGCAAGGCCAGGGTGAAACGATCCTGGTGGTCGAGGACGACGCGACCGTTCGCCTGCTGGTGGTCGAGGTCCTGAAAACCTTGAGCTATCGCTATCTTGAGGCCAGCGACGCCCACGCGGCGATCCCGATCCTGGCATCCGAGGCGCAGATCGACCTGCTGATCACCGACGTCGGCCTGCCGAACATGAACGGGCGTCAGTTGGCGGAGATTGCCCGCAAGCATCGTCCCGACCTCAAGGTGTTGTTCGTGACCGGTTATGCGCAGAACGCCATGTTGCGCGGTGGCTTTCTGGCGCCGGGCATGGAGATGATCGACAAGCCATTCGCACTCGATGCATTAAGCGCTAAGATCAGCGAAATGATCGAACGCTAAAGGCTGCCGGGCGGCGGCCGAACAGGATCTAAGGCAATGCTGACTCTGCCGCCATATTCTCCCTCGCGGCGATGATTCAATGATTGGCGACTATGTTCCCTTGACCGAGCTCGAGCGCGACGCGCTGACGGAACTGGTCAATATCGGTGTCAGCCGCGCAGCGGCCGGCCTGCGCAAAATGGTCGGCGAAGAAGTGCTGCTGTCGGTTCCTTCGGTCGAGGTGGTCAGTCACAGATCGGCCATCACCCTGATCGGAGAACGCGAGAGCGACGATCTGGTCGCGGTCCGCCAGGATTTCGAGGGTCCGTTTTCAGGTCGCGCGCTGCTGATCTTTCCACGCACGAAGAGCCTCGACCTCGTCCGCGCCGTTGCCGGCGAAGCTGTGAAGAAAAAGGAACTTGAGGAGATCGAGCACGAGGCGCTCAGCGAGATCGGCAACATCTTGCTTTCCTGCTGCCTGTCGATGATGGCGAATATGCTGAAGCAATCCTTCACCCTGTCGCTGCCGGAAGTGTTGCACGGCAACGGCTCCAAGCTGTTCGAGATCAGTTCGCCCAGCGAAGACAGCCTTGTCGTCTTTCTGTATATCAATTTTTCCGTTCACAACCGCGATATCCGCGGCTATATCGCGATGCTGATGGACGTGCCCTCACTGGCGTCCGTCAAGCTTTTGATCGGCGAGTTCATCGCCGGAGTCATGGACGACTCCCAGGGCTGAGTCCCCTTCCGTCCGACTTGTGGTAAAGCGGCCTGCGGTCTGATACCTGGGCCTGATTGGCCGCCTATGCGGCGGTCGCCGATATTGCGCGGCTGCCGAAGAGCAGATGGGTGTCGTATTCGCCGCCGCTGAGCAGAACCCAGCCGGCTTCCGGACTCGGGGCATAGAAGGCCGGGAACTGGCCGAAGAACGGATCGCGTGGGAAGTGCCAGTTGCCGCGCAGGTCCAACTGCAGAATATCGCCCTTGCGAAAGCGCGTCGCATGCTGCCGCAGCGCGACGTCGACCCGCAGAGTCTCACCGGCGGCCAAAGGTTCGGCGCGGGCATGCGTGTGAACCGGCTGCGCCGCGGTGGACAGGCGGTCGTCGATCTCGCGATGCGCGGCGCGCTGCCAGCCCTTGGACACCATGTCCCCGGAAAAGCCGTACGACCCCTCGAACGTTACTTCGGCGCCGGCCCTGAACTTTCGAATGCCGGCAAAAATGACCGGGTCGCTCGCGTCCTGGGCTTTGATCCATAACCGCAAAGCCATCGGACCGATGATGTCCATATCCCGCGGAACGGACCATCGGAAACGGAGAATGCCGCGCGATGAAAACACGGCCTGGGACTGAGCGGCCGGAGACGCCTCGGCAAGCGCCATGTCGTTTGCGTCGAGCCAAAGCGGACGCCAGTCGAGATTGCCGGGCGGCCAGGCATTCTCCTCAACGACGGCGGCGGGGTAGGGGCCATCGTCGTGAATCTCCAGGTGGACACGGGCGCTGCTGTCCCATCCGTTTTCCACGCCTTTAAGGAAGCGGTCGAAAAATGCGATACGAGCTTCGGTCGCCTGCCGGCTGTAATAGGTCGACCATTTGCCGCCCCGGTGCGTATAGAGCCATTTTTGCGTCGACGCGGCGCGGCGGAAGAGCTCGAAAGAGCCGCGCGAATGAAGCGAGTGATCCGAGAAGCTGGCGCAGACCAGCATCGGCACCTCGATACGTTCGATATCCGGCGTTTTCGAGCGATACCATTCGTCGCGTTCGGGGCGTGAACCGATCTCCTGGCGAAGGTTCCCGCGCAGGCGGGCGGCCTTGCTGGTCCCCTTGCTCCAGATGGCGCTGAACCCATCTTCCCGCGCACCGCCGGGCCGAACGAAGTCGCGGTAGAGGTCGCTGAAGCCCTCCCACGGACAGATTGCCGCCAGATGCGGGGGATGGAGAGCCGCGACCTTGTATTGGCTCATGCAAAGATAAGAGACGCCGTCGAGCCCGACCCGGCCATTGGACCAAGGCTGCACGCCCGCCCATTCGATGAGGTCGTAATAATCCCCGGCCTCTTCATCCGAGAACAGGTCGCCGGTGCCTTCGGACGTCCCGCCGCCGCGCAGGTCGGCATTGACCACGACAAAACCGCGTGGGACCCAAACGGCCGGGTCGGGCGCTTCCCAGCTTGTCCATTCGCTGAGCGACACCGGTTCGGGTTGCGGGAATAAGCGATATTGAAGGTTTGCGGCACGGCCGCTTCGGCTGCGCGCGGGGATGCGATCCTTGCCGTAAGGGTGTGCCGACATGATGACCGGATAGACGCCGGGTTCGGCCGGACGGAAGACGTTGACGCGCAGGGTCGCGCCGTCTCGGACCTGGACCGGCACGTCCCAGTCCGCGTGAACGTTCGGCGGCATTGTGCCGACGATCACATTGGGATGAACGATCGTTCGCAGCCGCCGGCTTGCCAATCGAACCGCAGCCGCGGCCCTTGCTGTCCAAGCGTTCGTCATCATCCTTCCTCCGTCTACCTCGTGACCGCGATCATCCGTCGATCCGCCACAGCTCGACATTGCTCCCCGGGCCGTAATGCAGGCTGTTGCGCGACAGGTAAGGCGGTGCGGGAATGTCGAAATGGACGTAACCATGGCTGACGTCGCTCTTCAGCAGATCGGCGCGGCTGGCGACGTCGAAGCGAAGGCGGTCGCCGGGCCGCAGCCGCACTGGGCCGGGTGTCAGGCTGAAGATGAGTGGCACCGTTTCACCCGGTTTCAACGGTTCTGGATCGCTTGTATCGATGGCGATCTCACAAGTGTTGCTGCGCCCGGAATCGCGACGGCGGCGCGCCGGGCTGATCGTGCCCATCGACAGGATGTGCACGGTCCCGTCGGCCGCAACCCTACTGAGGCGCGCCACGACGTGGCTGTCGATCTCGTTACAGCTGAAGTCCAGATGTGCCGTAACCGCCCCGGCGAACCTGACCTCCTCGCCGACACTAAGCTCGTAGGTCAGCAACTGGTTGGCCACTTCGTCAAGCCCGCCCAGCACCGGCAGGCCGAGTGGGATCGCGGCCCAGCCGTTCCTGCCGCCTTCCGCCGGAATGTCGCGGGTCAGCACATGCATCTGCGCGTCGGCGCCGCCGGAGGCGAGATGGAAGCGCACCGGTTCGCCGCCGGGGATCGGAAAGCCGTCCGCCCCCGCATAGCGGTCTTCGCCGTCGACCCAATAGCGCACGGACGGCAGCTCTGCGTAGCCGTTGTCGGATTGACGCAGGATGTGATCGAAGAAGGCGAGCGCCTCGAGCTGCCAGTCATAGACCGGCAGTTCATAATGCGGCGGTGCGAGGATCATCCACTTGCGGCCGGCCGGCGTCGCCGCGTTCTCGAACAGGTCATAGCAGCCGAACTGGTGTAGATTGAGGTAGCCCAGGTTCTGCGCGACGACGAAGGGAATCTCGATCTTGTTCAGCTCGGCATATGGCCCTTCGGGCATCGCGCTGGTTTCACGCGTCTTTCCGTCGAACATCCAGTTCGCGTACCACGAGCGCGCCGGCTTGATCGGGGTATTGCTCATCATATGGCGGTAGATCCTGTCCACCCGCTTCATGACCATGCGCTGCAGCATCGGCCGCAACCGGGAGTTGGTGATATGGCTCAGCACCGCCCGCACGATCGGCGGCATGCGCAGGCGGTACATCGCCGGCGTGAAGTTGGCGCCCATCCACAGGTTGCAGAAGAAGAGACTGAAGACGCCGCCGAACTGCCAGATATGGCGGAAATAGTCGGTTGTGACTTCGTTGCTGAAGAACGCCCGGAGCGCCTGCGGCCTGCGCACTGCCACCTGGAGTTGCGTCACCGCATAATAGGAGGTGCCGAACAGCACGACGTTCCCGTCACACCACGGCTGGTCCGCAACCCAGGCGATGCTGCGCTCGTGGTCGTCGACATCTTGGGGATTGAGGACGATGCCGGCCTCGCCTTCGGAACGGCCCATGCCGCGCCGCGACAGCACCACGACTGCATAGCCCCGGTCGGTGAAGATGGGCGGTGAGCCGATCTCGTTGCTGCCGGTGGGAATGCCGGCGGTGTGCAGTTCACGGCTATAGGCGGCGAACATGACGATCGCCGGATAACTTCCCGGCTGCCGCGGTGTGTAGACATCGGCCGACAGCGAGATGCCTTCATCGACCGGCACGCGCTGGTCGGCCAGCAGTCGGCAGCCGAGGCCCTGCACGGCGACCCCTCTGGGCTGCCAGCCGGCGAGTTGATGCTCTGCGAGACGCGGAGCCTTCAACGGGATCAGGTTATCGAGCCACGCGGTCACGACGAGTCTTCGGAGGTTCTGTTGACGGTGACGTGTCTTCGGCAAGCAGATGGAACAGCTGCCTCATCGTTTCCGCCGTGTTCGGCTGGGCAGCCGACCCGCCAAGGGCAAGTTCAAGGATCGCGAGGCCGGTACCAAGTGCGTGCACCATTGTCACCGCATCCGGCCGCGGCGCGATGCCGACTTTTTCGAGAATCTGGGTGATGGTTGCGCGCATGCCAACGGCGAGCTTTTCAAACAGGTCGCGGGCGGCCGGGTCGGCATCGGCGGCAAGCACGAAGGAGACGAGGACGCGTGTATTTTCGGGCTGCGACAGCGTCTGGGCAAGCTGCTGGGCAAGCGCCTCCGCACCTTGGTCCGCTGCCGCGACGGCAGCCTCGACCCCGGCGCGCTGGCGTTCGTCCGCCCGTTCAAGCACCGCATGCACCAAATCGGCGCGTGTCGGGAAGTAATAGGTGAGGTGGCTTTGCGAAACGCCGGCCGCCTTGGCTACCCGCGGCTGAGTAAGCTTGGGAAGACCGTGTTCACGCACCAGTTTGACAGCTGCCATCAGCAATCGCTCGCGAATGTCTGTCGGGACCATGTTCCGAGACTTTCAATGTCTTGGTTGGTATAACAACCAAAGTTTTATGGGTCAATAATTTCCGGTATACGCCAGACAGGCTCCGCCGGAGTTAGTGAAGGGCAGCGAATCCTTATCGAAAACGGAATGAGTGGCGCCCGGCCCGGGGACTGACCGTCAGCTGGTGCCACCACGGCGCATGAGATAGGTGTCCATAATCCAGCCGTTCTGGCGGCGGGCTTCGGCCCTTATGCGTTCGATGTCGCCGGCGACGTCTTTCAGTTTTCCCGATACCAGGATTTCGTCGGGCGTGCCGAGATAGGCGCCCCAATAGATGTCGAAATCCTGGTCGGCGAAGCGTTTGTAAGTGTTGTCGCCGTCGAGCATGACGACGACGCTGTCGATGTTGTCCGGAAAACCCTCGGCCAGCCGGCGGCCTGTCGTGATTTCGACCGATTGCCCGATTCGGTTAAGCGGGATCTTATGTCGGGCAGCGAGCGCCTGGACGCTGGTGATGCCGGGGATTACGTCATAATCCAGCTCGTGCCGGCCGCTTGCGGCAATGGTCTCGACGATCCGAACGGTGCTGTCATAGAGCGCGGGATCGCCCCAGACGAGAAATGCACCGCATTCCCCGTCCTGCATCGCCGCCCCGATCAGGCGCTCGAAGATCGCTTGCTTGTCGCGGTTGAGGTCGTCGACCGTCGAGAGGTAATTCTCGGATTTCCGGTCCCACTCAGGGCTGGCCGCTTCGACGAAGCGGTAATCGTCACCCTGAATAAATCGCTCGCAGATTTCCTTGCGAAGGTCGATCAGCTTCGACTTCTCCGCCCCTTTGTCCATGACGAAGAAGACATCGACCTGGTTAAGCGCATTGACCGCCTGGATTGTGATGTAGTCGGGGTTTCCAGCGCCGATCCCGATGATCAGTATCTTCTTCAAGGATCTCGGCCAGTCCTACGCCGCCATGGGCGTGTAGCCGTATTTCTCATTCATGATGCGCAACAGGTCGATCGCCGCTTCGCTGATGACGGTCCCGGGCGGGAAAATCGCCGTCGCCCCGGCTTTATACAGGGCGTCGTAATCCTGGGGCGGCACGACACCGCCGACCACGATCAACGTGTCACCGGCACCCAAATCCTCCAATGCGCCCTTCAGCTGCGGGACGAGCGTGAGGTGGCCGGCAGCCAATGAACTGACACCGATGATATGGCAGTCGTTCTCGACCGCCTGCCGGGCGGCTTCCTCCGGCGTCTGGAACAGCGGTCCGACATCGACATCGAAGCCCAGATCGGCAAACGCGGTCGCGATCACCTTTTGGCCACGATCGTGCCCATCCTGGCCCATCTTGGCGACCATGATGCGCGGCCGGCGGCCGTCGTCCTGGGCGAACTTGTCGGCCATGGAGCGGACCTCGTCGACCTTGTCGTTCTTGCGCCCGACCTCACCCAGATACACGCCGGCAATGGTGCGGATTTCGGCCTTGTGCCGGCCGAACACCTTCTCCAGCGCGTCGGATATTTCGCCGACGGTGGCGCGCGCCCGCATGGCCTCCACGGAGAGGGCCAGCAGGTTGCCGCTGTTGCTGGCTGCCGCGTTGGTCAGCGCCTCCAGCGTCTGGTTGCAACGCACGGAATCGCGCTCGGCGCGCAGGCGCTCCAACTGGGCGATCTGTTGGGCGCGGACAGCCGAATTGTCGATTTTCAGGACGTCGATCGATTCGACCTCATCCAACCGGTATTTGTTGACGCCGACCACGGTCTGGCGCCCGGAATCGATACGCGCCTGGGTGCGGGCGGCGGCTTCTTCGACGCGCATTTTCGGCATGCCGGTCTCGATGGCCTTTGCCATGCCGCCGATGCTCTCGACTTCCTGGATATGCGTCCAGGCGCGCGCCGCCAGATCGCGGGTCAGGCGCTCGACATAATAGCTGCCGGCCCACGGGTCGATCACCCGGGTGGTGCCGCTTTCCTGCTGCAGGAACAGTTGCGTGTTGCGGGCGATGCGCGCGGAAAAATCTGTCGGCAAAGCCAGCGCCTCGTCCAGCGCGTTGGTGTGCAGCGACTGGGTGTGGCCCTGGGTCGAGGCCATGGCCTCGATGCAGGTTCGGGGAACGTTGTTGAACACGTCCTGCGCCGTCAGGCTCCAGCCCGATGTCTGCGAATGGGTTCGCAGCGACAGCGACTTCTCGCTCTTCGGATTGAACTCTTCCTTGATCAGCTTCGCCCACAGCATGCGGCCGGCGCGCATCTTGGCGATTTCCATGAAGAAATTCATGCCGATCGCCCAGAAGAACGACAGGCGCGGGGCAAATTGATCGATAGTCAGGCCGGTGGCCAACCCGGCGCGGGCATATTCGACGCCGTCGGCCAGCGTATAGGCGAGTTCAAGATCCGCCGTCGCACCGGCTTCCTGAAGGTGATAACCGGAGATCGAGATCGAATTGAACTTCGGCATATGCTGCGAGGTATATGCGAAGATATCCGAGATGATCCGCATCGAGGGCGCGGGCGGGTAGATATAGGTATTGCGGACCATGAACTCCTTCAGAATGTCGTTCTGAATGGTCCCGCTCAACTTATCCGGCGACACGCCCTGTTCCTCGGCGGCTACGATATAGCCGGCCAAGACCGGCAGAACCGCGCCGTTCATCGTCATGGAGACCGACATCTGGTCCAATGGGATGCCGTCGAACAGCGTCTTCATGTCCAGGATGGAATCGATCGCGACGCCGGCCATGCCGACATCGCCCGCGACGCGCGGATGGTCGCTGTCATATCCGCGATGGGTCGCCAGATCGAAAGCGACCGACAGGCCCTTCTGGCCGGCCGCGAGGTTGCGCCGATAGAAGGCATTCGATGCCTGCGCGGTTGAAAATCCGGCGTATTGGCGAACGGTCCACGGCTTGTCGACATACATGGTGGGGTAGGGGCCACGCAGGAACGGCGCGATTCCCGGCATCGTCCGCAGGTGATCGAGCCCGTCGAGGTCTTGCGCGCTGTAGAGGGGATTGACGTCGATCCCTTCGGGCGCGTGCCAAAGATGCGTTTCCGGCGCGCTGCCGGTTTCGGTAACGAAATGGTCGCGCCAGGATTCTTTCGAGGCCTGCGACTTGGCGCTGCCGAGGGGAACTTGCGTGAAATCGGGGATTACGGTCTTCACAACGTCACTCCCAAACGCACCAGGGTGGACTTTAGAACAGCGAGAACGTCGGCGCCGATCGAAATGAACTCGTCGACGCCCGCTTTCTCATATTCCTCTCTTCGATCCCCCGGATTGCCGGCCAGGAAAAGATGCAGGACGCCGGCGGCCTTGAGAGCCGCAGCGAACTGAGCGGCATCCGTCTCATAGAGGGCATCGACGCCACACAGGATGGCTATTTTCGCCCCGCTTTTGCGAAACGCATCGGCCGCCGCGCCGGGCTCGAGAAAGCCGTCATTGCCGATGGCCTGGATGCCGCCGGCTTCGAAAAAATTCTTCGAGAAGGTCGAGCGTGCCGTGTGCTGGGCGACAGTGCCCATGTTCACGAGGAAGATGCTGGGCCAGGCGCCGGCCGTCTCTTTATGCCGGTCCGCGGCATCGCGCAGTATCTCGAAATTTTCGTGGATGCGATGGTGCGGCAGCGGGGCGATCCGAACCGGCGAACCGGACGCCAGCTTGGCCGTTAGCGCCCGGAGCGACATTCCGCCTGCCAGAGCGGCGACCGCATCGTCGATGGAGGCGACCGGCGCTATCTTCTGCGCCGCCGCAGTCGGGGACCGGGATGCGGCTTGGCTGCGCACGACCGGCTCTTCCAGGATATTCGGGAATTCGCTGACGCCGGTCAGGGCATCCTTGCGGCGCGCGACATTCTTTTGCCGTTCGGCCCAGGATGCTTCGATCTCGGCGGCAAAGCTTCCGTCGGCCAGTACAGTGGCGATGCCGCCGCGCCCCT
The DNA here is from genome assembly GCA_965276835.1 of Alphaproteobacteria bacterium. Taxonomy (GTDB): domain Bacteria; phylum Pseudomonadota; class Alphaproteobacteria; order BOG-932; family Roseiterribacteraceae; genus BOG-932. The sequence continues at coordinate 1,424,755 of OZ255631.1, read as the reverse complement.
CGATCGACCGGAATGCCTCCCAGGCGGTCTCGGCCAGTTGCTCCGTCAGGGTTTCGACGTACCAGGAACCGCCGGCCGGGTCGGTCACGCGTGAAACATACGCTTCTTCCTTCAGCAGGATCTGCGTATTGCGGGCGATGCGGCGGGCGAAATCGTCCGAGACGCCCAGCGCCGCGTCGAACGGCAATATGGTGACGCTGTCGGCCCCGCCTGCGCCGGCGGCGAAGCCGGCAACCGTCGTGCGCAGCATGTTCACCCATGGGTCGCGCTGGGACATGATCCGGCGCGCCGTGCGCGCGCGCAGCGTCATCGTCCGCGCGGCTTCCGATGCCCCGCAAGCCTCGGCGATCCGCGCCCACAGCCGCCGTGCGGCGCGGAGTTTGGCGATGGATAAGAACTGATCGCAGCCCACGGCCATGGTGAACGTCATCTGGCGAAGGGCGGCATCGACCTCCATGCCACCGGCGGTCAGCGCGCGCAGATAAGCGACGCCCGTGGACATTGCTGCCGCCAGATCCTGGGTTTCCGTCGCGCCGGCCTCATAATAGGGCGAACTGTCGATCCCGACGCTGGTGACGTTCGGGTAATTTTCGCTGGTCCAGACGGCCAGCTCGGCCAACCGTCCCAGAGCGTGCTCAAGGCTCTCCGGCAGGTTGCCGGACGCGGCGAAGGTGCCGATCGGGTCGGCATCGAATGCACCCTGCGCCTCGGCGGGCGGAACGGACCGGCGGCGCCACAGGGCCGCCAGCATCGCCGCCGCGCCAACGGCATCTTGGCCGGCGTCTAGGTACAATGGAACCAATTCCGGCAGGACATCGGCCAAAACCGCGTCGAGATCATCAAGCGTGCCGATAACGACGCCGGGTTCATCGGCACGGTCGAAATGCAGATCGACGGCGGTTGCGCCGCGCAGCAGGTCCGCCAAAATCGCCTTGTTGGTCAGGCTGGGGTCGGGGAGGGTGTGCTCGGTCAGCACCTCCCAGCCGTCGGTACCCGTGCCGGCGGCATGGCCACCGCGCGTGAACGGTGCGGAACCGGGAAAGCCTGATGGGTCGCCAGATGCCTGCCAGTCGTCGGCCGTATAGAGTGGCTGCACCGCAATGCCCTCATACAGGCGGGTCACCAGCCGCTTCTCGAACGGCGCGCCTTTTAGGGCCTTATCGACGATGGCGCGCCACTGTTCCGCCGTTGCCGGCGGGAAGGCCGCTGCGAATGTTACGTCACTATCGCTCATATCTGATCAGTTCCCTAAAATTCCGTCGGGCGATATTCGCAATATACGCCGCGTTGTCGACACGCGCACGCCGCAGGCGATAAGAACAAGCGATTACGCGAAGAGCGGCGGTTGACGCAAGTTGCGCTCCTCCTTCGCAAAGTTGATGAGGCCCTAGCATGTCGACACGCCCTCGCCGCAGCGCGCTTTATCTTCCGGCTTCCAACCAGAAAGCGATCGAGAAGGCGCGGACGTTACCGTGCGATGTCGTGATCCTCGACCTGGAGGATGCGGTGGCGCCCGACGCGAAGCTTGTCGCCCGTCAGCAGGCGGTCGCGGCGGTTAACGCCGGCGGATTCGGGCCGCGCGAGTTGGTCGTCAGGGTCAATGGGCTCGATACCGAATGGGGTGAGGGCGATATCGCCGCTTTGTCCATGGTCAGCCCAGACGCCATCCTCCTGCCGAAAATCAGCTCCGGCGGTCACATTGAAGCCTATCAGAAACTGATCCCCCAAGGGGCAGGTGTGGCGATTTGGGCGATGATCGAAACCGCGCGATCGTTGTTCCGCCTCGAGGATATTGCCGCGTCATCGGAAAACGGACGTCTGTCGGGTTTCGTGATGGGGACCAACGATCTGGCGAAGGAATTGGGCGCGTCGCCCGGCACCGCGCGCTTGCCGTTCTTGGGCATGCTGGGCATGGCGGTCGCCGCCGCCCGAGCCTACGGGCTCGTCATCCTCGACGGCGTCTATAACGCGCTGGACGATGCCGCCGGCCTTGAGGAACAATGCCGGCAAGCGGTCGAATTCGGTTTCGACGGTAAGACCCTCATCCATCCGGGTCAGATCGAAATCTGCAATGCCGCCTTCAGCCCTGATGCCGAGGCGATTGCCTGGGCCGAGCGCATAATCGCCGCGTTCGATTCGCCCGAGAATACGAACAAGGGCGCCATCCGGATCGACGGTAAAATGGTCGAGCGGCTCCATCTGGTACAGGCGCGCCGGACGCTTTCGATGGCGGCGGGCACGAACGTGTAAGGCGCTCGGAAGGCTGAACGGCGTTCGCCCTTCCAGCCCTCCGCACCGTTTCGGCCTACATCTTAAACCGCGCGGTGAAATAAGCCGTCCGACCTTCGCCCGGATTGACGTGGTTATCGTCGATACCGTCGAAATATTTGGCGCCGTTCAGATTGTCGATATTCACCTGCAGGCGCAGATTGTCGGTCACCCGATATCCGACCATCATCCCGATCGTCCAATAACTTGGGATGTACTGCATCGTTTCGTTCGCCTCGAAGATCGTGGTCGGCGTGCGCGTGCCGAGATAGTCCAAGCCGCCGCCGATTTCGAGCTTGTTATCCATAAACTCATAGCTGGTCCAAAGCCTGACCGAATGGCGTGGCGTGTCCTGCAGCCTGTTTCCGACGTCGCCATTAGGCGATGAGGTGACGGTGGCCATCAGATATTCGTAACCGCCCCACATCTTCCAATGATCGGCAATCTCGCCGCTGACGCCGATATCCACCCCCTCGGCACGCGCGCCGCCGATCAGGATATCGGTCGTAGGATCGGTCGGGTCGGTCTCGCGGAGATTGAACTGCAGCGTGCGGAAGACCGCGGCGTCGAGCAGCAATCCCTTCCAGGGGCTGTATTTGGCGCCCAGCTCGATAGCCCTGGTCTTCTGCGGCGCCAGTGCGGCGGTCGCGGTGCTGAGCGACAAAGCTTCGGCCGACGGGTCGAACGAGGTGCCATAGGCGAAATAAAGACTGCTGTCTTCCGTCGGGTGATAGGTCAGCGCGCCGCGGTAACTCGGTATCTGGTCAAGGTGATTCAGGTTGGTTGCCGTAGCAGGGCCCTTGCTGGACGCCGGGGTGGTCTGGCTGTACGTCGCGTCGAACCAGTCGAAGCGCGCTGACAGACTCAATTCCCAATTGTCCCAGGTCGTGTCGCTGATTGCATAGATGGCATTGTCGAGAGCCGAGGAGTTCACCTCCGATTTGAGGTTGCGCGCGCCGATAAAGGGGCGGGACGGGTTCGGGTTGAACAGAGGGACTTCCGGTACCCCCGAATAGCTGAAGGTTGTCGGCGTTGTCGTGTCGCGGGCGACTTCATAGCCCGCGATCAAATGCTCGCCGACTGGACCTATGTCGAAGCGCGCAACCGCATCCGCCTGATCCTGGATCGTCGTTTCACGGCTGCGTATGCCGCGCACCACCGGATCGACCAGTACATGGGTGAGCGGGCCGGCGATGAGGTCGTCCACCGCGGGCTCGGTTACCTGCATCGAACGTTCATAGGAACCATAGCGGAATCGGTCCCGCAGCGTCAGCCAATCGTTCAGGTCGTGCTCCGCGTTCACCGTTGCCATGTCGGCGTTGGTGCGGGCGAAATCGCTGTTTTTCCGGCCATAGAAGGTCGAGGTGTAGAACGGCCGCGCCTGTCCCGGGACGTAAATCCAGGGCACGCCGTAATCCGGGTTGTCGTACTCGCTTTGATGCATCAGCGCGATCGACACGCGGGTGTCCGTTCCGATTCCGAAGGCGATCGACGGCGCGATGCCGAACCGGCTGTATTCAATGAAGTCGCGGCCGGTAAATCCTGCGTCATGACCCATCATGGTGACACGAAATGCGGCATCGGGGCCGATCGGCTCGTCAATATCCGCCGTCAGGCGTTTGGTGTCGTCGGTGCCCAGCATGAATGTGCCGGCAATGATGGGGTCGAGCTGCGGCGCCTTGGTGACATAGTTGATGGCGCCACCGGTCGATCCGCGGCCGAAAAGCACGCCGGACGGCCCTTCCAGAACTTCAAGCGCCTGCATGTCGAAGGTATCGCGTCGGTAATGGCCCGGATCGCGCATCCCGTCGACATAGATGTCGTTCAGCGCCGAGAAGCCGCGAATGAAGAAATTGTCGCCCATGTTGCTGTCTTCGTCGGCATGCTGCGACGCGCCCGGCACATCGGTCAGCGCCTGGCGGATGTCGGTCACGCCTTGTTCGTTCAATTCCTCGCTTGGCACCACCGTGATCGTCTGTGGTGTATCCAGCACCGACTGCCCCAATTTCGGCATGGTTACGGAATGACCGTAGACTACGATATCGGCGGGCGCGTCCTGCGCGGCGTCGGTCTGCGCGAAAGCGGCGCCGGATGCCAAAAGCAGGGCGACGGTCGTCGGAATAAGATGTCTCATTTAAGGAATCCTCAAATAGCGTGGAGCGCTTCGTTCCGACCTTCGGGCAGGGGAAAGGACGAAATTGAGGTGTCGTTAGTGAGCGAAAAATAAATAATTATTACGGTTCTGAATCGTATCGAAGACAAAATTAAATCAAGGAATTAGTCATTTTATAATCAGGAAAATATCCCGATATTCGCTCTGATTTCCTGGTTTATGACTTTGCAGGTTTCCCCTCCGATGGAGAACCTCTCGTCACGAAACTGTAACAGTTTTGAGGTCAGGTCGGCGTTGCGCCGGCCGATCAGGTTTTCGCGCAACCGTGACGACTTGAGCTTCAACCATGCCGCAGCTTTCGAGCCAACCCCATTCCCAGCAAGTCGCAAGACATCTTGCCCTGGCCACCGAACTGTTGAGAGCCGGGCGGCCGGCAGATGCTACCGTGCCGTTATACGAAGCGGCAGAGCTCCAGCCATCCAACCCCACGATCCTGCACGACCTCGGCCTGGCCTGCCTGGAGATTGGCCGCGTGCCGGAGGCGATCGCGGCGTTCCAACGCGCGGTCGCCGGCAACCCGCGCTATACGGATGCATATTTCCGCCTCGGGATCGCGTTGGAGAAGCAAGGCGATATTGGCGGCGCAATTCTGGCCTATGACCGCGCGACCGAGTTGCTGCCTTCGCTGACCGAGGCATGGTTTCGCGCCGGCGCACTGGTCTACACACTGGGTCATCGCGAAGAAGCGATCGGCTGTTTCCGCCGCGCGGCGGCGACAGGACGGAAAACCAGCTTCGGCCGTCTTGGCGCGGCGCGGGTGCTGTTGATGGAGGACCGCGACGCGGACGCCGAACGCGCGTTGCGGCGGATGCTCGCTCTCGAGCCGGGCAACGCCATGGCCCTCGACCTGCTGGGCAATCTGCTGTCCGAGGCAGGCCGCTTCGACGAAGCACACGACAGCTTCACCCGCGCGGTTGCGCTCGCCCCGTTGCTGGCGGGATCCTATTACGATTTGGTTCGCTGCCGTCCGGTTACGGTCGCGGACAACGGTCTGCTTGCGCGGATGGAGGCCGCTCTCGAAACGCCGGGGCTGGAAGCGGCGCAGCGCCTTCGTCTTCACCTCGCGCTGGGCAAGGCTGCGGACGACCTTGGCGAGTACGCCCTGGCGATGCGGCACCTGGATGCGGCAGACAGCCAGCGGCGCGGGGCGGCGCCGTTCCACTCGGCCGCGTTCGACGCCGAGATCGACCGCATGGTCGCCCGTTGCACGCCCGAGCTGATCGCGCGGGCGCCCGAATTGGGAAGCGCCGACATCACGCCGGTCTTGATCGTCGGCATGCCCCGGTCCGGTACCACTCTCGCCGAACACATCGTCTCCAGCCACCCGGCAGCCATCGGCGGCGGCGAACTGAATTTCTGGAATGAACGTGGGGCGGCATGGCATCAGGCCGGCCCGGCAGGGACCGAAGGGCCGTTCATCGCCGCCGCGGCCGCCGACTATCTTGCCGTGCTGCGCGGAATCGGGCCGAAGGCGGCACGGGTGACCGACAAGATGCCGTTCAATTTCCTGTGGGCGGGGTTGATTCACCTCGCTTTCCCGAACGCCGTCATCATTCATTGCCGCCGCTCCGCGATCGATACGGCTTTGTCGATCCATCAAACCCATTTCCATCCCGGCTTGGCGTTCCCGACCGGCGGGCCTGAGCTGGTTGCGTATTTCCGGAGTTATCGGCGATTGACCGACCATTGGCGCCGCGTGTTGCCCGCCGACCGGTTCATCGAAGTCGATTACGAGGATCTGACGCGTGCGCCGGCGCCTGCGATCCGGCGTATTATCGCCGGCTGCGGCCTGGTCTGGAACGACGTCTGTCTTCAGCCGGAGCGCAACCCGCGTGCCGTACGAACACCGAGTAAGTGGCAAACCCGGCAGCCGATTTACCGGAACTCCGTCGCGCGGTGGCGCCGCTACGAGCCGTGGCTCGGTGCGTTGCGTGGTCTGCTTGACGACGAAGAATAGACTTTACCGCGACTGCGACAAACTCACGAAAACTATAAGAAATATTTATGAGATAATCGGGAGTTTCTCCCGAATAGTTCATTAATTTATCCCTGACCTTTCACAAATCTGTAGCACGTCGTCGGCGACAATAGGGCCAGACAGCGAAGAGGCTGTCGTGTTCGGCGGATCGGGTAGTGCGTGCCGCGCCTCGACCGCATTGCCGCACAGCCTATTCCGGCTGGGCGGTCAAAACCTATTGGGAGAGCCGTATATGTCTCGAACTAAACGCCTTCGTCCGCTGGCCGGCCTGGTCGCGATGGGGCTTACCGCTCCGGCATTCGCCGATCCATCCGTTCCCTTTCCGACTTACGTTACCGGACCGCAGGCAAATGGTTCTTTCGTCGTCGGCAACGGCCAGGTGATCACCCCCGCCGGTACACAGGTCAATCTCGGCATCCGCGTTCGCGCCAAGGCGATCGCGCTCAATCCCGATGCCGCCAGTCACACTGCGGCGGTCCTCACCATGGGCGCAACCCAGGCGGTTGAGGTGTTCGACACGCTGAGCGGCGAAGTGCTGCAGAACTATGTGGCGTTCAACAACACGAAAAATCAGGATTCGAGCGGCAGCTTCAACGGCATTGCCTATTCCGCCGATGGCAAGCACCTGATGTTCAGCCAGGACAGCAGCAATGTCGCCATTGCGCGCGTCAATCCGAAAGGCCTATTGGCCGACTTCGCGCATATCGCCGTGCCGCCCGACAGCAAGTTCATCAAATGCTTCCCGAACAGCCCGCTGGGCGACTATGGACGGCCCTGCGGCACGTTCTATACCACCGGAACTTCCTATCCCGGCGGTCTGGCGTTCTCCAAGGACGGCAAGAGCGCCTACGCTCTGCTGAACCAGAACAACACGTTGACCAAGATCGACGTGACCACGAAGAAGCAGGGCACGCAAATCCGCGTCGGCAATGCGCCGCACAGCATCGTGATCGACGGCAACAAGGCCTATATCAGCAACGAAGGCGGCCGTGAGGCGACCAAGGCGGACTTCCAGATTTATTCCGCCGGAACGCCGATCGTCGCTGACCGACCCGTCGGTTTCGCCACGACAGGCACGGTCTCGGTGGTCAATCTGGACACGATGAAGGTCACCGACACCATCGACACCGGCCTGCACCCGACGGGGATGGCGTTTTTCGGAAACGCCTTGCTGGTCGCCAACACCTATAGCGACAGCATCTCGGTGATCGACACGGCCACCAACAAGGTCATGCGTACGATCAACCTGGCACTCCCGATCAAGGTGCCGGGCCAAGGCAAAGCCGCCTACGGCGCCGCCCCGAACTCGATCGCGGTCGACAGCAAGCATGGCATCGCCTATGTCGCGCTTTACAACGCGAACGCGGTCGCGGTCGTCGACCTGAACGGCGGCAACGCGAAGGCGGTTCTGGGGCTTATCCCGGTGGCCTATGCGCCGGCTTCCGTCGTCCTAGATGCGGCCGACGGAAAGCTGATCGTCGCCAACGACAAGGGGGTTGGCACCCGGTACTCGTTCGAGACCGACCACGGCGTCACCGCTTATAACACCCACCAGGACAACGGCACCGTCAGCATCGTCCCGGTGCCGGCCAGCAGCGCGCTGCCGGCGATGACGGCGCAGGTCTATCAGAACAACCACTGGGATTTGACGCAGAACATCGCGTCCGCCGGTGGCGGCAGCAAATCGGCCGCTCCGGCCGCGATCCCGGCCAAGATCGGCGATCCCTCGAAGATCAAGCATGTCTTCCTGATCATTCGTGAAAATCGTACCTACGATCAAATCCTCGGCGACATCAAAGCCGGCAACGGCGATGCTTCGCTGGCGGTGTTCGGCGGCAAGGACACGCCCAACGCGCACACGCTGGTCAAGCGCTTCCCGCTCTTCGACAATTTCTACGACCCCAGCCGGCAATCGGCTGATGGCCACCAGTGGATCGTCGAGGCAATGGCGCCCTATGCCGACGACATTCAGTCGCCGGACTGGGTCCGCAGTTATCCGGGCGGCAACGCCGGCGATGCGTTGGCCTATACCCAAAAGGGCTTCCTGTTCTCCGAAGCCGTTGCGGCGGGCCTTTCGCTCAAGATCTACGGCGAATACGTCGAAAACCAGACCAAGGTGAAAGGCCTGACCAGTCAGAAGGACGGGGGGTGGTCGCTCCTCTACAAGGACGCCCTGGACTACGAGGCGGGCAAGGAGAAAACGCTTAAATATGAAAACGCTATCCACGTCTCGTCCTCGGTTCCGGCCGTCGAGAAGTACCTGGTCAAGAATTTTCCGCAGTTCGATCTCAACATTCCCGACCAGTACCGCGTCGATTTGTGGAAGGAAGATTTCGACAAGGACCTCAAGGCCAACGCCGTGCCTTCGTTGAGCATCCTCTGGATCATGGATGACCACACCGGCGGCCCGCCGACTGCGGACGCGGAACAGGCCGACAACGACCTCGCGGTTGGCCGCATCATCGAATATGTCAGCCACAGCAAGGTGTGGGACTCCTCGGCGATCTTCATCGAAGAGGACGACGCGCAGGACGGCAACGACCATATCGACGGTCACCGCAGCCCTGGCTACATCGTCAGCCCGTACGCGGTGCAGAACGGGAAGACCGACCACACTTACTACACCCAGGTGAACATGACCCGGACGATCGAACAAATCCTCGGTTTACCGCCGATGAACCAGTTCGATCTGGTGGCCTCGCCGATGACGACGGCTTTCGTCACTGGGACGCCGCCGAAGGCAAACTTCGCGCCGGTCGACCATGTTAAGAACAGGGTGCCGCTGACTCAGGGCGTAACGGACGCGGCGAAGCCGGCCAACGACCTGGAAGCGGCATGGCGGGACGCGAAGACGCAAATGTTCGCCGGTAAGTCGACCAAACCCGATGCGGAAGACCCGGAAGCGCTTGCCCATCTGAACTGGTACGAGGCGACCGGCTTCACGCGGGCTTATCCCGGTGAAACCGCCGTCCGCGCGCCGAGCGAGTTCAAGGGGCTGCTCAGCACCCCGAAAGACGAAGACGGCGACAACGACTAAACGCCATCGGCGGATAGACTAAGAGAGCCCTCTCCCCGGAAACGGGGGGAGGGTTTTTTCATGCGCTTAAAATAACCGATCAGCCGACCGTCATGCCGGCGGCAAGCGCTGCCTTCACCAACTCGACATCGTTGGCCACGTTCAGCTTGGCGCGAAGCCAGGTCTTGCGGTTGGCCACGGTCTTTTCCGCCAGACCGAGTGTCTGGGCGATTTGATCCAACCGCTTACCGGCCAAGATCAACTGCAATATTTCCAGATCGAGGGCGCGCAGACTGTGAATCGGCGTCTCGGGTTTCGTCATCTGCTGGATAGCCAAATCCTGCGCGATCGTCGGCTGCAGGTAGGGTTGCCCCTGAAGCGCCTTGCGAACCGCCTCCAGGATCAGCTCGGGCTCGGCGCTTTTGCTGAGATAGGCAATCGCCCCGCTGCGCAGACAGGATGCGGCCGAAAGAGTATCGCCGTGCATGCTCAGGATAACGATGCGTGCCGCCGGATCGTCGCTCTTCAGCCGGCGAAGTACCGACAATCCGCTTTGGTCGGGAAGGTTCAGGTCAAGAACGACCACATCCGGTCTGACCTTGTGGAATTGTTCCAGACCCTCGGCCGCATTGGATGCTTCGACGATCGTGGCGCCGAATTCGATCGCGAACAATCGTCCTAATCCGGATCGGAGCAGGGGATGGTCGTCGATAATCAGGATGTTCATGCAACTGCTCGATCCGGGACGATATCGTCCTTGCTTGTGTTCGTGTCCGCTTCGACGGCAGGCAGCCGCGCCGCAACAGTTGTTCCTTGCCCTCGACGGCTGTCGATCGTCAACGAACCGCCGAGCGCCTCGATCCGCTCCCGCATTCCGGGGATGCCGAACCCGGCCGGTACCTGCTCCGGGATTCCGACGCCGTCGTCACGCACCTGCACGACGGTCGCGCCCGCCTCGCGGGAACAGTCGATATAGATATTTCTCGCGCCGCCATGGCGGACGGCGTTGCTGACGGCTTCCTGCAATATCCGCTGAAGCGGCACGGCCTGGGCCGGCGGCAGTTCCGGCCAACGGTCCCAAGGCGCCACATGCCACGTGATTTCCGGGCATCGTTCGCGCCAAAATCCCGCCAGGTCGGCTGTCGCGGCGCCCAGGTCGAACGTATCGCCGGATTCGAGGTGAAGCCGGCTGATCATGCCGCGGACCTGGCCCTGCATTCGGCCGAGCGCATCCCTTAGACCGCGAGCGCATTCCTCGACCCCGTCGCGCGCCGAAGTTTCGGCTTGCGCCTGGTTGAGGCGGGCGAGCGCCAGCACGTCCAGGTTGGCGGCCAGCAGGCAGGGTCCCAAATCGTCGTGAAGGTCCCGCGCGATATCGCGGCGCTCCCGTTCCTGAACCGCCAGAAGCTGCGCGGTCAGAGCTCGCGTGCGTGTTTGCATCGATTGCAACCGGTCCGCCATCAGGTCGAAATGCCGGCCCAGCAGGGCGATCTCCGCCGGGCCCTCGCTTCCCACGCGCAGCGTGTAGTCGCCGGAACCGATCCTGGCCAAGCCGGATGCGAGCCGGCCCAACGGACGCAGGCCTTGGGTCAGGCCGAAGGCGACGAGCGCCAGCGCCAAGATCGAGAACAGCGCGATGGCCGCAAGGCCGATTTCGACCATCCGCCAAACTTTGGCTATGCCGGTGCCCGGGTCCGTCGTGATAACGATCCAGCCTTGGGTTTCGCCGTCGCGGATCACGGGGAGCTTTTGAACCGTCGGGCGGACGCCCAAAAGCGGTCCAAGCCAGGAGGGCGCTGAAATTGCGGTTTGGGGAAGCGCATCCTCGTCCGGCGCCGCGTCATCGGATATAAAACGCGCATGCAAATGATGGGTGGTTTCCAGCGCGCGCAACAGGTCTGCTATGCGGTTGGGGGACTCCGATTCCTCGGCCTCTTCCGCGATTCGCGCCTGAACCAGCTGCCCTGCCATCCGCGCATCGGTATCGATCTCGGCCTGCACCCATCTGGATGCGGACAGGCCGATCAGCAGCAATGTCGCCGCGAGGCTGATCAGGAGAGCGCCTGCAACCAGCGCAATCAAGCGGACCTTCAACGACATGGAGGCGGTGCTTTCAGTTAGGACCGCGCGGACAATAACAGCGAAGCTGTAAGGGGGCCACAGTTGCCGGGCGCCCTCTGTGGACGACTTGGTAAGATATGTCACCGGATAAGCTTGATGAACAGTTTAGGAGGGCAGAACTATTGAAAACCAACAGAAAAACTAATGTTCTGGTGATATACACGGGTGGAACCATCGGGATGGTCCACGCCGACCCGGTCGACACGTCCAGTCCCTTGCGTCCGGGTACGCAGGCCGAATTGCTCGCGGCGGCCAGGATCGGCAATCCGCTGACCCACGTCGCCTGGGATATGAAACCGCTGAGCGACTTCGACCGGAATTCCGTCGGTGCGCTCGATTCCTCCAGCGTCGGTCCGCTCGAATGGCGCTATATGGCGGCGCAGATCGCCCGAAATTATCAGGACTATGACGGCTTCGTCATCCTGCACGGCACCGACACCATGGCCTACACCGCGTCGGCCCTGTCGTTCCTTCTGGAGAACCTGTCGAAACCCGTCATCATGACCGGCTCGCAACTGCCGATCGCCGACGCTCGGACCGACGGCGCGCTCAACCTGGTCAACGCCCTTTATATCGCCGGCTACAAGGCAACCGGCTTGCCCTGCGTGCCGGAGGTTGCGATCTGCTTCGCCGACCTGCTGCTGCGCGGCAACCGGACGACCAAGGTCAGCACGTCGCGCTGGCAGGGCTTCGATACGCCGAACTATCCGCATCTGGGCCGTATCGGCGAATCGATCGAGATCGACGGAACCGTACTGCTTGACCCGCCGGCCGCTCCCTTCATCGCGCATACGGCCCTGAAGGAAAGCGTGACCACCGTAACGCTCTATCCGGGGATGAGCGCGGCCGTGCTGGCGAACATGCTGAGCGCCGACGCGCAGGGTTTCATCCTGCGCAGCTTCGGAACCGGCAACGTGCCGGAAAACCCGGAATTCGTGGCTGTCATCCGCGATGCCGTGGCCGAGGGAAAGATCGTCGTCAACGCGACCCAATGCCTCGAAGGCAGTGTCAAAATGGGCCGCTACGCCGCCAGTTCGGCGCTTCAGGCGGCAGGTGTCATCAGCGGCCAGGACCTGACGCAAGAGGCGGCGCTGACCAAGCTGATGTGGCTGCTGGCCACCGAAACCGGGGATGCTGTGGCGGCGCGGATGCAGGCATCTCAGCGTGGCGAACAAGGTTAGAGCCTATGATAAGCCCTTGGATATCCCTCGCGATCATGCTCATCATCATTTAAAGGTTAGATGCGGATTAAGCGGTCTTCGGGGGAAGGCATGTACGATCGGATCATTAAGGGCGGCACAGTCGTGGACGGCACCGGTGCGGCGCCGTTTACCGCCGATGTGGCGATACAAGACGGGCTGATCGCCGAGGTCGGCCGCGTTAGCGCTGACGCGCGGGAAACGATCGACGCCGAGGGCCTGCTGGTCACGCCGGGTTGGGTCGATATCCATTCGCATTATGACGGGCAGGTCACCTGGGATTCGCAGCTCGCACCCTCATTCTGGCACGGCGTCACCACCGTTCTGATGGGCAATTGCGGCGTCGGCTTTGCCCCTGCGCGGCCCGATAAGCGCGACTGGCTGATCGGCCTGATGGAGGGCGTCGAGGATATTCCCGGCACCGCACTCGCCGAGGGCATCAACTGGGAATGGGAGACTTTCCCGGAATATCTCGATGCGCTGAGCAGCAAGAGCTGGGCGCTGGATATCGCCGCCCAGATGCCGCACGGGGCGTTGCGCGCTTATGTCATGGGCGACAGGGCAGGCCGCAAGGAACCAGCGACAGCCGCCAACATCGCCGAAATGGTGCGTCTGACAGCCGAGGCACAGAACGCGGGGTCGTTCGGGTTTTCCACGTCGCGCACCGTGTTTCATAAGGCGGTGGACGGCGTGCCCGTGCCCGGCACCTATGCCGAGGCGGATGAGGTCTATGCCATCGCCGAAACGCTCGCGCGCAGCGGGCACGGCGTGCTGGAAGTCGCGCCGACCACACCGGACGAAAGTTCGGACGCGCCGGCGACGGAACTCGCCTGGATGGCGGATGTCTCGGCCAAGACCGGCTGCCCGATCACGTTCCTGTGCCTGCAGCACAATCAGCGGCCGAACTGGTGGGCGCATCAATTGCAATATTGCGACGAGGCGCGGACACGCGGCGCGGTCGTGGTGCCGCAGGTGTTCTGCCGCGCGATCAGCGTGATGCTCGGCCTGCGCAGCAAGTTTCATCCCTTCATCCGGGGGGTAACCTTCAAGTCGCTGAAGGACCTGCCGTTCGAGGAGATGGTGCGGCGGCTGAAGGCCGACCCCGAACTGCGCCGCCGCATGGCGTTGGAGGGTGTCGCCAATGTCTATGGCGCCGACGATCCTTCCGATCCGTTTGCCGGCCAGATGAACCTGGACTGGAGCAAGGTTTACGCACTGGGCAACCCGCCGGAATATGAGCCGACGCCGGATCGCAGCATCGCCGCCATTGCGGCCACTCAGGCACGCGATCCGCGCGAGGTCGTGCTCGATATCATGCTCGAAGACGGCGGCGAGAGCTTCATTCAATATCCCTTCATGGGTTTCGCCAACGGCGATCTGGGGCCGGTCTATGACATGCTGGCCAACCCATATTCGATTCCCGGCGCGGCCGATGGCGGGGCGCATGTCTCCACCATCTGCGACGGAGGCATCCCGACCTTCATGTTGACCCACTGGGTCCGTGATCGGACGGCCGGGCAGCGTTTCCCGCTGGAATATATCGTCAAGAAACAGACCGCCGACACGGCCGCGCTCTATGGCATGCGCGACCGGGGCATGTTGAATCCGGGGCTGCGTGCCGACATCAATATCATCGATTTCGCGCGGCTGGGCTTCGACCCGCCGCGCATGATCCGCGACCTGCCGGCCGGCGGACCGCGCCTGATGCAGAAGGCGACAGGGTATGTCGCCACGATGGTCGCCGGGCAGATCATCCAGCGTGACGGTGAGGATACCGGATTGCGCCCCGGCAAGCTGATCCGCAGCCGGGCGAGGGGGTAAAGATGGCTGACCTGGTCATACGCGGCGGCACGATTGTCGACGGCAACGGCGGCGAGCCGTTCGAATCCGATATCGTTATTACGGGCGGCAAGATCGCCGCGATCGAGCGCCACACGGCGCAGCAAGGCACGGAGGAGATCGACGCCAAGGGCAGGATCGTCACGCCCGGCTTCGTCGACTTGCACACCCATTATGACGGTCAGGCGACCTGGGACAACCGGCTGGCGCCCTCATCGCTGCATGGCGTCACCACGGCGATTATGGGCAATTGCGGCGTCGGCTTCGCGCCCTGCCGGCCGGAACAGCGCGAGTTGCTGATCCGGCTGATGGAGGGGATCGAGGACATTCCCAATGTCGTGCTGACCGAGGGTATCCCGTGGAACTGGGAAAGTTTCCCGGAATATTTCGATGCCCTGGCCGCGCGGCGGTTCGACATCGATATCGGCGGCTATATCCCGCACGCGGCGCTGCGCGTCTTCGCGATGGGCGAGCGCGCATCGAAGCATGAGGCGGCGACCGCCGACGATCTGGCCCGCATGGCGCCCTTGGTTTGCGAGGCGATGGCCGCTGGCGCATTCGGCATTGGGACCTCGCGCACCATCTTCCACCGCTCCAGCGATGGGCAATCGGTGCCGACCTTGAGGGCCGGCGAGGAAGAACTGACCATGCTGGCCATTGCCGCGCACAGCGGCGGCCAGGGCGTCCTGCAATATGCCGTGGATTGGGAGGATGTGGAGACGACCTTTGCGCTGATCCGCCGCGTGGCGGAACGCTCCGGCTGCCCGGTCGCATTCTCGCTGGTCCAGGCCAACGGCGTGCCGGACAATTGGCGGAAGGTCTTGGACCTGACCAGGCAGGCCAACGATGACGGCTTGCCGATCTCGGTCCAGGTCATGCCGCGCGCCATCGGCATGCTGCTCAGCCACAGCCTGACCCTGAATCCGTTCGTCACGACCGAGACTTACAAGAAGCTGGCGCATCTGCCGTTTGCCGAGCGGCTGACCGAACTGCGCAAACCCGAAATCCGGGCGCAGATCATCGGCGAGGCGACCGATCCCAATCCGGAGAACCTGCTGGCCACCTTCGCGCGCGATTTCGACCGCATCTATCCGCTGAACGATCCACCGAATTACGAACCATTGCCGGAGGCCAGCATCGCCGCCGAGGCCCGCCGCCGTGGCATTCAGCCGGCGGAGCTGGCCTATGACCTGCTGCTGGAGAAAGACGGGCGGGCAATGCTGTTCGTCGCCACCGTGAATTATGTCGACAAGTCGCTCGACGCGACGCGGGAGATGCTAGTCCATCGCGACACGGTGCCGGGCCTGGGCGACGGCGGCGCGCATCTCGGCGTCATGTGCGACGCGACTTATTCGACCTTCATGCTGACCCATTGGGCCCGTGACCGCTCGCGCGGCGAAAAGCTCGGCCTGCCGTTCGTTGTGAAGTCGCTGACCAGCGATACCGCGAAGGTCATCGGGCTGAAAGACCGCGGTCTTCTGCGCCCCGGCTATCGCGCCGATATCAATGTCATCGATTTCGACCGGTTGCGGCTCGGCGCCCCCGAAATCCGCACAGACCTGCCGGCCGGCGGCCGCCGCATCATCCAGACGGCCAGCGGCTACGACGCCACCGTCGTCCACGGTCAAGTCACCGCCCGCGAAGGTATTGCAACCGATGCCCTGCCGGGCCGGCTGGTGCGGGGCCCGCAAGCCGCGCCGTGAGACTCATGTTTGCCAGATCGGCCGCGTTGGCGCTCACGGTTCTGCTGTGCGCCATGTCCCACACTGCACAGGCACAGGAGGGTGCGGCGCTCTACACCGCGCATTGCGCCGCATGCCATGAGAATGCGACGGGCCGCACGCCCAGCCGCGCCTATCTGGTGCCCCGTCTGCCCAGCGAGATCATCTTCGCGCTGACCCGCGGCCCGATGCGCCAGCAGGCAGCCAGTCTGTCGGCGGATCAGATCGGCGCGCTCGCAACCTATCTGACCGGCCGCCCGCGCGATTCCCTGCCGGACCCGAACGCCAATCTGTGCCGCACGGCAGGCGGGGCGGTCGCGGCTTCTGGACAGTGGCCGGACTGGGGCGGCGACGCGGCGAACACGCGGTTCCAGCCCGCGCCCGGCTTTCAGGCGGCGGATCTGCCGCGCATGAAGGTGAAGTGGGCGTTCGCGCTGCCCGGTCTGACGGGCGGGCCGGTGGTCGCCGGCAACACGCTGTTCGTGGTCAGCCGCCTGGGCCAGGTCACAGCGCTCGACAGCGCAACCGGCTGCACACGCTGGTCCTATGAAACCGACGCCCCGGTGCGCAGCGCCGTTGCCGTTGGTGTCGCGGGCAAGACCGATGCGGCATTCTTCGGCGACCAGACGGCCCAGGTGCGCGCAGTGGACGCCGCGACCGGGAAGTTATTGTGGCAGGTTCGCGCCGATCCTTACCCAAGCGCGCAGATCGTCGGTCCGGTCACCTATTACGACGGTCGCGTTTATGTCCCCATCACCGCCAACGATGAGTCCGATGCGCTCGATCCGGCATTTCCCTGCTGCAAGTTCCGTGGCGGCGTCGTGGCGCTGGATGCCAAGGACGGCAGGATCGTCTGGCGCGGCTATGCGATCGCCGAGGAGCCCAAACCCACCCGCGTGAATTCGGCCGGCACGCAGATGTTCGGCCCGTCGGGCGGCGGCGTCTGGTCGGCGCCGACAATCGATCCGAAGCGGCGGCTGGTCTATGCGGCCACCGGCAACGCCTATTCTGCCCCGGCGGCCGACGGCACCGACGCGGTCGTCGCGTTCGATATCGGCACCGGGCGCCGGGTCTGGGCCACGCAAGGCACGCCGAACGACATCTGGCTATATCGCTGCGATGGCAAGGCGGCGGGAAACTGCCCGGACCCGATGGGGGTGGATTTCGACTTCACCGCTCCCCCAATGCTGCAGACCGGATCGGACGGACGGCAAGTAATCGTCGCCGGCTCCAAGGCCGGCATCGTCTGGGCCTTCGACCCGGACAGCAAGGGCAAGCTGCTGTGGCAGACGCGCATCGGCAAGGGCGGACCGGGCGACGCAATGTGGGGCCTGACCGCCGAACGAGACATCATTTTCGCAGCGAACCCCGGCGCTGGAGCGCCTGCGTCCAACGGTCCCGGCGGCCTGGTTGCACTGACGCTGACCGCCGGAAAGACGGCGTGGCGCGTGCCGGCTTTGACGCCGCCCTGCGCCTGGGGCGCGACTGGTTGCGAGCACCGTGCGCCCGGCGCGGTCACAACGATCCCGGGCGCCGTTCTGTCGGGTTCCCTCGACGGCCACTTGCGCGCCTTTTCGACCGGCGACGGCAAGCTGCTGTGGGATATGGACACGGCGCAGGCTTATGACGCGGTCAACAGCGCCAAGGCCTATGGCGGCAATCTGGATGGTGCGCCTCAGGTGGTTGCGAACGGGACCTTGTTCGTGAATTCGGGCAACGCCTCCGCGACCTCGCCGCGCAGGGGCGATGCGGTTCTGGCGATTACGGTCGATGGACGATGATGCGTTCTGGGAGGATTCGATGAGCAACCTGGTCATTTCCGCCGACTCTCATGTGGTCGAGCCGGGCAACGCCTATGTCGATTATGTCGGCAGCAAATGGCGCGACCGTGCGCCGTTCATGACCGATGACGAGAACGGCGTTCGCTATATTCTTGAGGGGCTCGACCCGGTTCGGGTCGATGTCGCGGCATCCGCCGGTGTCGACCCGGCGAAACGGGGTGAGAAGCGGCCCTATGACCAGGTTCATCGCGGCGCCTGGGATCCGGTGGCGCGGCTGGCGCAGCAGGCGCAGGACGGCATCGCCGCGGAGGTGATCTACCCGACCATCGGCATGTTCCTCTACGCCCATCCCGACGTCGATCTGAAGGCTGCGTGCTTCGCCGGCTATAATCGTTGGATCTCGGAATTCTGCTCGGTTGCGCCGGATCGTTACTTCGCCGCAGGGCCGATCGCGCTGAAGTCGCCCCGGGACGGCGTCGCCGAGCTGCGCGCGGCCAAGGCGCTGGGCCTGCGCTCGGTCATGCTGCCCAACATGCCGGGGGAAGCGGATTACGACAGCCCGATCTACGACCCGTTCTGGGAGGAGGCCGTCAATCTCGGCATGCCGCTCGCCTTCCATACGCTGGCGGCAGGCGGGCTGGACAAGAAGGTGCGCGGGTCGAACCTCAACAAGATCTACACCACCATCCAGGCGGTGCAGGAACTGCTCGGCATGTTCGTGCTGACCGGCGTTTTCGAGCGGCACCCGGACCTGCGCGTGGTCTGCGTCGAAGGCGACGCCGGCTGGCTGCCGCATTACGCGCAGCGCATGGACCGGTTCTATCGCGAGCATAAATATTTCAACTCGACCGGCGCGCTGAAGAAGACGCCGTCGGAATACATCTTCGAGAACATCTACATGACGTTCCAGGACGATGTGATCGCCTTCCAATATATCGATTCGATGAACGCCAACCGCTTGATGTGGGCCAACGACTTTCCCCATCCGGACGCAAGCTGGCCGAACAGCAGGGAGCTGCTGGCGACGCAAACCGGCTTCGTGACCGAGGATCAGCGCCGCAAGATCGTCTGCGGCAATGCGGCGGCTTTGTACGGGATCGATGTGGCGCGACTAAGTTGAGTCGATCTGATCGCTTGACGCATTGCATCGTACGCATTACGTATAATCGTGATCCGAAGCTTTCGCGATAGGAAGACCGCCATGGTTTTTGAAGGCAGTCTGCCACGCGGGATGGCGCGCGAACTTGCCGTTGCTGCGCGCCGAAAGCTTGCGATGCTCGATACGGTCAAGAGCCTGGAGGATATGCGGATTCCACCTGGCAATCGCCTGGAAGCACTCAAAGGCGAGCGTGCGGGCCAACACTCGATCCGGATCAACGGGCAGTGGCGCATCGCTTTTATTTGGCAGCATGACGGCGCCTACGCGGTTGAAATTGTCGATTATCATTAGTCTACAGGGGAGTACGCAGGAGGTATCATGGCGACGAAAGATTTGATCTCCCGCGAAGATCTCGACGCCGGCCGGGTCGATTTCTCCGAGTTGGATAGTGGCGAGCGCGTGCCGCCGACCCATCCTGGGGACGTGTTGAAATACGAATTCCTGGAGCCACTCGGGCTCAGCGCTAATGCGCTGGCGCTGGCGCTTCGCGTGCCGGCCAATCGGATCACGACGATTATCGCCGGCCAGCGTGCCGTTTCCGCGGAAACGGCGCTTCGGCTTGCACGACATTTTGGGACCAGCGCCGCGTTTTGGCTCCAATTGCAAGCAGCTTACGAGTTGGAGATCGCCGAACGATCCACCGGCGACCGGGTGCGCAAAGAGGTCTCGCCGCGAGAGGCCGCATAAATCACGACGAGCCCCGACAGAATAATCGCTGAACTAAGACCTTACCGGATCGATTTGATTGTTATAACGTAGCGGTGGCGGGCATGATGGGAGCCGCCGGAACAGGCTGCGTTGGGCAAAGTCGATGCGACTCCTCATTTACGGCATGCAATCGAGCGGGGCATCGACACTCGCGTTCCTTCTTGCCCAAAAGCCGGACTGTGATGCTTTCGTGGACATCTGGGCGACTTATGCCGCGCCGGCTTTGCCCGGTTTGCGCGATGTTGTTGCCAAGGTCGTGGTGACGACGGCGTTTCCAATAGAGCTGCACCAGGAACGCTTTCGCCCGGACTGCACCATTCTGTGCTTGCGGCATCCGGTGTCGAATTATCGTTCCCTCTCGACAAAAGACTACCAAAATCATTGCGGTTTTATCGAAGAAAAGTTCGCGTTGCTGGACGACGTTTTTTCACGGCGCTCCATGTTCGGCGCGGTCATTTATTATGAAGATTTGATATTCGATCCGATCGCCGCCCTGGATCCCGTGACGGCGCTGGGATGGCGATGCGAGCCCGATTTTTGGACGCTGCGCCGAACAGGCCTCGATATCATGAGGACCAACGAAGCGCGGTACGGATTGCTGCCGATCCGGCTGAAATATGGGATGGGCGGTTTGCGCCATGGTCCGATCGACGCCGAATATGCCAACCTGACTGACCTCGCGGACCCGAACTGCCCAGTGCGCGACTGGTGTCCCGAAGTCTCACGCCACTATGACGGTCTCGCGGCGTCGCGTGCGGATAAGTGGCGGTCCCCTCGCTTGCTTGAGTTGACTTAGCCCCCTTCGGCCTGCCGGTCGGTGTAGCGCAGGCGCCAGGGCGTTTCTTCCGGGCTGCCGAGATCGATGTCGAACGGGCGGGCGCCCAGAAGGATCGCGTACCAGGTCTTCTCATCGGTCGGCACGCGGCGGTCGTCCTGGGCAAGCCGGCGGATTTCGGTTTGCACGTCATGGAAAAGCCGGTCGATTTGCGCGACGGACGGCGCGGAAAGCCTGACGACCGCGATGCGGCGGGACAGCTCCTGGTCGCCGGAATCCGTCATGGTGAATACGTCTTTGAGGTACCGATCGACCGAGCGCCACATCGGACCGTGTTTGCGCCATTCGATCTCGCGGGCGGTCTTGAGGCGGATTCGGTTGCCGGGAAACAGGTCGATCAGTCCCAGCCTCTCCAGCTGGACCAGGTACGGGATCAGCCGGATTTCCGGGATGCTGCATTCGTCCTGAATTTCCTTCGCCGACCAGCCCAGCTGGAGCCGGCTGAAGATAAAGCCGAGCCGAAAGTCAGCGTGAAGCGCGTTCTCCTGTTCGAGTGTCAGCCTGCGGTCGCGCGTATCAGCGTTGATATTCGCGAGTTCGAACAGTTCGGGGAGGGTCGCATCGACCAGGTCGGCCAGGGCTTCGAGGAACGGAATGGTGAGACCGGCACCCGTTAGCCGGCGCTTCAAGGTGGTGTGGCTTACGCTTAGCGCCGATGCGATGTCGGCGTAGCGTAGGCCCCGGGACTTGAAGAGCCGCTTCAGGATCTGGAGCAGGCGGGCGGTCTGATCGTCTTGCCGCTTTTGCGCCATCGTCCCGCGTCCCTCCAAGCCCGATTTGAAAATCCTCGATGCACATTGAGATACGATTGCGCGTACCAAGTCCAGCAGGTGCCACCTTATGGACCTAAAAAGGACCGCCATGAGGTCTTTTCGGGGAAATCGGCTCAGACGCAAATTTGTTGGTGCCAACAGCCCTTCAATGGCGGAGTTTGTGATCACTACGGGCGACACTGCTTGCGCCCGGACGGGGTTTGGGGAGGAAACGCGTGACTATATTGCCTTTGATATCGGCCGATTCCCATGTTCTGGAGCCGCCAGATTTGTGGACCAGCCGCTTGCCGGCCAAATTCCAGGACCGTGCGCCGCGCCAGGTGCGCGGTGAGCAGGGCGACACATGGCAATTCCCAAGCTCGCCGCCCTGGGCCTATGGCTTGAACCAGTGCGGCGGCCTGCCGCCAGAGAAATACAGCACTGTGATCAAGTGGGAGGACGTGCGTCCCGAGGCCCACAAAATGGCCGAGCGCACGGCAGGGCAGGGCGGTGCGGGCGTCGAGGCGGAGGTTATGTACCCGTCGCCGCGCATCGCGATCGCGATGCATAACGAAGATAAGGATCCGGAGTATCATCTGGCGCTGGTCCGCGCCTATAACGACTGGTTGTCGGAATATTGCTCCGCCAACCCCGATTTCTTCGTCGGGCTGGCGCTGGCGCCATCGGGCGGCGATGCAAAAGCCGCGGCCGACGAGGTTTATCGCGCGATGAAGCTGCCCTGCATGAAGGGCGTGCAGATCAACAAATACCCGACAACCGGCCAGCGGCTGGTCAGGGAAGACGATGTCCTGTTCCAGGCCTGCGTCGATACCGGCGCCGCCGCGCATCTGCATGTCGGGCTGGCGCAGTCGGAATCCAGCACGCCGAAACAGGCGCATGAGTTCGTCGGCGCCTTCACCGGCTGCTTCCGCTTCTACGACCCGCCGATCCGTATGGCGGAGATGATCTATACCGGCCTGCTGGATCGCCTCCCGACCTTGCAGGTCGTGTGGGCCGAGGTCGATGTCGGCTGGGTTCCCTATTTGATGGACCAGCTGGACGACCGGATCATCCGCCAGAACCCGGCCAACCGGGTGCAGCTCAAGAAAAAGCCGAGCGACTATTTCCGTGAGAATTTCTATTACACCGTGGTCAAGGATCCCTATGGCATCCGTAACCGGGACGCGGTCGGGGTCGAGCGGATCATGTGGTCCAGCGATTTCCCGCACGCGACCTGCGATTATCCTGACTATGCCGGCGGCATCGCGCACGACTTCAAGGGCGTGCCCGCGGACGAGCTTGCGCTGATGCTGAAGGGTAATGCGGCCCGGCTCTATGGGCTGTCGGTGTAGGCTGGGAAGCGCAACTCGTAAACAATCACAGTTATGGCCGGGCTTGACCCGGCCATCCACGTGATGCCGTCGCGGAGCTGTCGGTAAGAACAGCACGGCCTGAAGACGTGGATGCCCGGGTCAAGCCCGGGCATGACGAGAGGAAGGGGATTTGGGAATGAGCAATTCACTCTGGCAGGCCATCTGATGACCGCCAAACTCAGCACGTTCTGCTGCTCCGTCACGCCGTTCGACGAGAAGGGCCGGATGGACCTTGAGGCGGCGGAGGCGCATTTCGCCCGCGTCGCCGATGCCGGGGTCAATCTCTATGTCGGCGGTTCGTCGCCTGGCGAGGGCTATTCCTTCAGCGAGCAGGAGATGAAAGACCTGCTCAAGGTCGCCGTGAAAGCGGCCGGCGGCAAGGTTTCGGTCCGCGCCATGGGCGTCGAGCCGCGCCATGCCGAGCAGATGGTGAAATTCCTGAAGCTCGCCGCCGACACCGGCGTCGACGCCTGCCAGATCTATTCGCTGGATGTGGGTCATGGCTGGAAACCGGGACCGGCGGAGCTGGAGACTTATTTCCGCGCCGCTTTGGATGCCTGCCCGCTGCCGGCGATCATCTCCAGCCACGCCTTCATGGGCTACAACTCGCCCATCGACATGCTTGAGCGGCTGGCCGGCGAATATGACAACCTGATCGGCGTCAACCTCACCACGCCCGATTACCTCCACCTGACCGAAGCCATCGCACGGCTGCGGCCCCGCCTGGAAATCCATGTCGGCGGTCCGATGAACACGCTGACCGCGCTGGCATTGGGCGCCAACGGCTTCCTGTCGTCGGAATCCGCCATCGCACCCAAGCTGTGCCAAAGCGTGATCGCCCATTGGGAGGCTGGCCGGCTGCAGGATGCCTTCACTGCCTATGGCGACGTGATGGCGATCATGGTGGCGCTGAATTCCGTCCCGGGCGCCTCGGTCCGCCGGCTGAAGGGCGTGCAGCGGCTGCTCGGCCGTCCGGGCAGCTATCTGCGTGGACCCTATGCCCCCGTCACCGAGGCCGAATTGGTCTTGATCGGCAAGGCGCTGGACACGCTGACCAGTCGGCCGGGCTGCGCGGAACTTCGCCGTTAGATCGAGGAAAGCACAATGAGACGCGACGTCGAATTCAAGAGCGATGGCATCACGCTGCGCGGGCACTTGTACCTGCCGGACGGCGCGGGCCCGCATCCGCTGGTCGTGATGGCCGGCGGCTGGTGTTACGTGAAGGAGCTGGTGCAGCCGGAATATGCCAAGGTCTTCGCCGGGGCAGGGGTTGCCGCTCTGGTTTTCGATTACCGCAATTTCGGCGACAGCGACGGCACGCCGCGCCAGCATCTGGACCCCTGGGAGCAGATCGAGGATTACCGCAACGCGCTGTCTTTTGCTGAAACCCTGCCGGAAATTGACAGCAAGCGTATCGGCATCTGGGGCATTTCCTACAGCGGCGGTCACGTCCTCGTGGTCGGCGCCATCGACCCGCGCGTCAAATGCATCGTGTCGAACATCCCGGTGGTCGACGGCTATACGACGATGAAGTCGGTCCACAGCGCACTCGCCTTCCGCGACCTGCAGGATCTGCTGATCGACGACCGCCGCAAGCGGCAGCGCACCGGCGAATACGGCAACATGCCGATGTCGACGGAGAACCCGGCCAAGGAACTGACCACTTGGCCGTTCCCGGAGGTCACCAGCGCCTTCCTGAAATTCAAGGCCGGCGTCGCGCCTAACCACGAACATTACAACACCATCGCCTCGACCGAACTGCTGATGAATTACGACGTCACGCCGTTCGCC
Organism: Alphaproteobacteria bacterium; assembly: GCA_965276835.1. Classification (GTDB taxonomy): domain Bacteria; phylum Pseudomonadota; class Alphaproteobacteria; order BOG-932; family Roseiterribacteraceae; genus BOG-932. Next base: position 1,400,041 of record OZ255631.1, on the reverse strand, counting down.
AAGCGCATCACCAACGTGCCGGTCTTCATGTCGGTGGCGGAGGGCGACGACATCACCTTGTGGGAACGTGAGATCGAGATATTCAACGCGATATCAACGCCCAAGAAGCAGTTATTCGTGTGCGAAGACACGTCCCACATGACGCTTTATAGCAACCTGTCCCGGCTGGAGATGTTGGCCGAGCAGGGCAAACGCTTCCTGGTTGCCCAGCTGATCGAGCGGTATCGGTAAGAGGTAAGATCTAGCCACAGGTGGCTAAATTTTTCTCGCCTGCTGGTTTAACGCCCGCAGCGAGATAGGATCGCCATCGAAAGGCGGCCCAGATGACCGATTCAACTCCGCAATCCCGTTCGCACAGCTACATCCTGCCCGTGGAGGACACGGATTTTCTGCTCCGCGATGAGATGCGCGGCGTGCGGTTCGCGCTGGAGTATGAGAAGGCGGAACTGCTGCTGCGCGATTGGGGCGTGCGCTCCACCGTCATCGTGTTCGGCAGCGCCCGGGTGAAGTCGCCGGAGGAGGCTGAGGCCGGACTGGCCGCCGCGACCGAGGCAGAAAGCCGTGCGCTGGCGGAGAAACACCTCGCCCATTCGCGCTATTATGCAGTCGCCCGTGAATTCGGCCGGATCGTGTCCCTGCGTGGCGGCGCGCTGTGCGCGGGCGGCAAGCTGCGCGACAACGTGATCGCCACCGGCGGCGGCCCGGGCATCATGGAGGCCGCCAATCGCGGCGCGGCGGACGTCGGCGCCCCGAATATCGGCTATAACATCGCCCTGCCGCACGAGCAGATGCCCAACGTTTTTTCGACGCCGGAACTGACTTTCCAATTTCACTATTTCGCCATGCGCAAGATGCATTTCGCCATGCGCGCCAACGCCTTGGTCGCCTTCCCCGGCGGCTTCGGCACGCTGGACGAGTTGTTCGAAATCCTGACGCTGGAACAAACCCGCAAGGCCCCACCGGTGCCGATCGTCCTGATGGGCCGCGACTACTGGCAGCGCGTCGTCAATTTCGAAGCCCTGATCGACGAAGGCATGATCGACCGCGCCGACCTGAATCTCTTCACCTTCGCCGACACGGCAGAGGAAGCCTGGGCCGCGTTGCTGGGGCACGGGCTGCAAGCGCATACCCCGGAGGGGGAACGGCCGCAGACATAGCTTAGGATGGGTGGAGCGCAGCGATACCCATCGGTCGGACTCGCAGCAACTCTTTGAAATTCAAAGACTAAAGACACCAAAGTAAGAAAAGAAAATCCTTTGGATTTACCTTGGTGTCCTTAGTAGTGAAATTTCTTAGTCCTGTTCGATGGGTATCGCCGCGCTCCGCCCATCCTACGTCAGGTAAAAACCCCTTGACGTAATGCTTCTTTGTTCTTATTTAGTTCCTCATGTTCTCTCAAGCGACCCACTCCACCCCAACCGACGGCAGCCAGCCGGCCGAGATCGCCCGGCTGACATTGCTGCGGCTCGCCGAGCTCGACCGGCTGCGTGAGGCCGGGATGGCCCAGGCCGAGCGGCTGACCGCGGCGGCCGAGGGCCTGTCGCCGGCCGACGAATATCGCCGGATGGTCGGGCCGAATGGCACGATCGCGCAATATGACAAGGTCGCCAAGGCCGTGCGCCAGGTGGTGGTGCTGGAATTCGAACTGCGCGGGCTGTTCAAGGCGCCCGACCGCGACGATTTCTTCACGCCGCGGCTGGTCAAGGAAAACCTGCTCGGCGATCTCTACGACTATGACGACCTGTTCGATTTCGACAAAGCCCGCCGTGGCCTGGGCGACCTCAACGATTTGCGGGTCCGGCTGGATTACAGCAACGGTCCGCTCGATGCGCTGATCGCCGATATCCGCCACACGCTGGGCGTCGACCCTCCCGAGAACGATCCCTTCGCCCCGCCGGCCGACCGCAGGCCGGGGCAGAGCCTTCTTCTCGACCGGATGCGGGCAACAGTGCCTGATCGCTCACCGACGAAACCGCGCAAGCCCGGGATGCAGGTCAAGCCTGCCGTCAAGGCCGCCGTTCTGGTCGCGAAGGCCGGTATCCGCAAAGGCTTCCGCGTTCCGCCGACCAGCGCGCACAATCCGAACACCCCCGCCGCCCGCAAGCGCCGGCGCAATCGCGGACCGCCGAAATAAGGCTGCGGTGACCGTGTGGTTTGTACGTTTTTCTGTTTCGATCTCGCCATTTCGCTTCGACCTGCATCCAGGTGATGGATGCGGGGTGAAAGCACATGAACCCTTGGATACACTAAGTGCGGTTAGATAAGTGTCGATACCCCCAACCACCTCGGCGTTGTTTTCGGCATGTCCCGATGTTACATAGCGCACTGCTTCCGCCGGTGGTGGCGGCGCGATTCTTTATGACTTTTACGGTGGCGAATCCTATGGCAGCGGGCGATCTTTACGCTACAGCGCGCTTCAACATGGTCGAGAGCCAAATTCGGACGAACAAGGTGACGGATGACGGGCTGCTGGCCGCGCTGTCTACCGTTCCCCGGCAGATATTCGTGTCCGACGCACTGGCCTCGGTCGCCTATGTCGACAAAAGCATCCGCATCGCCGCCGACCGTTATCTGGTCGAACCGCTCGTCCTGGCCCGGCTTCTGCAGGAAGCCATGGTCGGTGCGGATGACAAGGTTCTGGTTGTCGGCGCCGGCACCGGATATTCCGCCGCGATCCTGGGCGGCCTGTGCGCCACGGTGACCGCGGTCGAGAGCGACCCTGCGCTGGCCGCCGCGGCGAAGGAAAATCTCGCCGCCCTGGCCGTGACCAATGCCGTGGTGCATGAGGGACCGTTGGAGCAGGGATGGGCCGAATCCGGCCCGTACGACGTGATCCTGGTCGACGGCATGGTGGCCGATCTGCCGGCCGCGCTGACCGCGCAATTGGCCGACCATGGGCGGCTCGTGACGATTCGTTCGCAGGAAGGCCGCAGCGGCGCCGGTACGCTCTATCGGAAACTGGGCGGCGCGGTTTCCGGACGGCCTCTGTTCGACGCGGTCGTTCCCTTCCTTCCCGGCTTCGCGCCCCGGCCCGAATTCGCTTTTTGAGCATGTCCGAACCCTTCGAGATCGACGCGACCACCCTGAAGGACCGGCTGGACGGAGACAACCCGCCCGCGATCCTGGACGTGCGGGAGCCGTGGGAGCTGGACATCGCCAAGGTTGACGGCGTGATCGCGATTCCGCTGGGTGAGATTTCCCGGCGTTTCGGCGAACTGCCGAAGGACCGCCCGCTGGCGGTCATGTGCCATCACGGCGGCCGCAGCGCGCAAGCGACGGCATGGCTTCGTAACCAGGGATACGACAACGCGACCAACGTCGCGGGCGGCATCGACGCCTGGGCCCGGCTGGTCGACACCAGCCTGTCACGATATTAGGAAATTTCGATGCGCAATTCTCTTTGGCTCAGTCCTTCGATTGCCCTGACACTGGGCTTAGGCGCCGCGGCCCCAGCCTTCGCCCAGTCGCTGACCGACACGATGGGCCTTGCCTACACCCAGAGCACGCAGCTGAGCGGCCAGCGCGCCCAGCAGCGGGCGACCGATGAGCAGGTGCCGCAGGCTTTGTCCAACTGGCGGCCGACGGTGACGTTGAATGGCACGATCGAACGGACACATGCGGGTTATGGTCCACCGACGGTTGCCGCTGGACTGGCTCGTCAAACCTCGGGCAATCCCGGGGGTATCGGCTACAACAGCTACAATACTGACAGCAGTGTTGGCGTTCAGGTCGTCGAGCATCTTTATCGCGGTGGTCGCACGGTCGCGCAGACCAGCCAGGCGACCAACACGGTCAAAGCCGGCCAATCGCAGTTGAAGAACACGGAACAGACTGTCCTGCTGGCGGCGGCGCAAGCTTATCTGGATGTATATCGCGATCAGGCTACGGTCGATCTGACGGCCAATAACGAGGCGGTGCTGAAGCGGCAGTTGGACGCGGAAAGCGACCGATTTCGTGTCGGCGAAGTAACCCGCACGGACGTTGCGCTCTCTGAGGCATCGTACGAGCAGGCACGTTCGCAGCACACCACGGCCATCGGCCAGTTGGCGACCGATCGTGCCACCTTTCAACACATTGTCGGACAGGCACCGCAGAAACTCGTCCAGGGCGAGTTCAAATACCCGTTGCCGGCAACGCTGGAAGAAGCTGTAGCTCAGGCGGAGGAAGCCAACCCGAACGTGGTTGCCGCTGTTTTTGCTGAGCGCGCTGCGCGAGACAGCGTCGATGTCGTGCAAGGGGCACGCCTGCCGCAGATTGACCTGGTTGGCACCGTGTCACGCATCTATCCCGGCAGGAACTCCGATCTCAGCAGTTCGAGTGCATCCAATGCTGCGAGCGGCATCGGATCCCGCCTCGATCACATCGACGATGCCAGCGTCGCGGCGCAGATGACATGGCCGATCTATACCGGCGGCCTTGCCTCGTCGCAGGTCCGTGAGGCCAAGCACACGGCGAACCAGAACCTGATCGCCATCGAAGAAGCCAAGCGCGTCGCGCGTCAGTCCGCGATTTCCGCCTGGGAGCAGCTGACCGCCGCGCGTGCCAGCGTCGAGGCGCTGACCGCGCAGGTGAAGGCAGCCCAGATCGGCGCCGAGGGTACCCGTCAGCAGGCTTTGGTCGGCACCAGCACGGTTCTCGACTCCCTGACCGCCGAGCAGAATCTGCTGCAGGCGCAGGTCAATCTGGTCGGCGCCCAGCATGACGTGCTGGTCAATTCCTTCACCCTGTTGTCGGCCACCGGCGGCCTGACCGCGCGGGATCTCAGGCTCGACGTCAAGATTTACGACCCGCAGGTCAATCAGGACCGCGTCGGCGATAAATTGTACGGCACCGGTATCGACTGATTTACCCGGCGCGCCGAACAGCCTCAACGCGTCCCGGGCTTAACCCGGGTATCCACGTGGTGCCGAAGGTGCAAATGCCCGGTTTTCGTACAAGCGGGGCCGCGTGGATGGCCGGGTCAAGCCCGGCCATGACGAACTTCACGGTGTTTTGAGCAGCGGCTTATCATCCGAATTGCACAAAAGTTTGAATTGGACCGCTCTACACCTTCGCGGGAATGACGATCTGAGTTTACAAATGCAGACGTCCTTACCCGTTTCGCCGGTAGTTCTCGCCCATGCTCGATAAGACCTTCGATCCGAAGGCGGTGGAAAGCCGCCAGTCCGAACGCTGGGATTCCGCCGAAATCGGAAAGCCGGCCGGCAACGGCACGCCCTTCACCGTCATGATGCCGCCGCCCAACGTGACGGGCAGCCTGCATGTCGGCCACGCGCTGAACCACACTTTGCAGGACGTCGTCATCCGCTATCGCCGGATGAAGAAGGACCGCGTGTTGTGGCAGCCGGGCACCGACCATGCCGGTATCGCCACCCAGATGATCGTCGAGCGGCAACTGGCGGCCGAGGGCAAGTCAAAGGCGGATTTCACCCGCGACGCCTTCATCGAACGCATCTGGAAGTGGAAGGCCGAATCCGGCGGCGCCATCGTCAACCAGCTGCACCGGCTGGGCACCTCGCCCGACTGGTCGCGCGAACGCTTCACGATGGACGAGGGGCTGTCCGACGCCGTCCGCAAGGTGTTCGTCGATCTGTACAAGCAAAAGCTGATCTATCGCGACAAGCGGCTGGTCAATTGGGATCCCAAACTGCACACCGCGATCTCCGACCTGGAGGTCGAGGCCAAGCCGCATAAGGGCTCGCTGTGGCATCTGCGGTATCCGATCGAAGGTGAGGCGGACCGGATGTTGATCGTCGCCACCACGCGCCCCGAAACGATGCTGGGCGACACCGCCATCGCCGTGAATCCGGAGGATGAGCGCTATAAAGACCTAATCGGCCGGCACGCCATCCTGCCGCTGGTGGGCCGGCTGCTGCCCATCGTCGCCGACGATCATGCCGATCCTGAAACCGGCAGCGGCGCTGTCAAGATCACCCCGGCGCACGACTTCAACGATTTCGAGGTCGCCCGCCGTCATGGGCTGGAGCTGATCAATATCTTCGACAAGAACGCCCACCTGAACGACAGCGTGCCCGAACGTTTCCAGGGCATGGAACGCTACGCGGCGCGCAAGGCGATCCTGGCTGAGCTGGAGGAGCTCGGCGTCATCGAGAAGGTCGAGCCGCACGACCATACCTTGCCGACCGGCGACCGGTCCGGCGTCACCATCGAGCCGTGGTTGACCGACCAGTGGTATGTCGACGCCGCGACCCTGGCCAAGCCGGCGCTTGCCGCGGTCGAGGACGGGCGCACGCAGTTCGTGCCGGCGCAGTGGGAAAAGACCTATTTCGAATGGCTGCGCAACATCCAGCCCTGGTGCATCAGCCGCCAGCTATGGTGGGGTCATCGCATCCCGGCCTGGTACGGCCCCGACCATAAGATCTTCGTCGAGGAGACGGAGAGCGAGGCGCTGATCGCCGCCAAGGCGCATTACGGCCGTGACGTCGAACTGGTGCGCGACAACGACGTTCTGGACACCTGGTTCTCGTCCGCTTTATGGCCGTTCTCGACCTTGGGCTGGCCGGAGAAGACGCCGGAACTGGACCAGTATTACCCGACCGACCTCTTGGTCACGTCGTTCGACATCATCTTCTTCTGGGTTGCCCGGATGATGATGATGGGCCTGCATTTCATGGGCGATGTGCCGTTTCGCCGGGTCTATATCCACGCTTTGGTGCGCGACGAGCACGGGCAGAAAATGTCCAAGACCAAGGGCAACGTCATCGACCCCCTGGTGCTGATCGACAAATACGGCGCCGACGCGCTACGGTTTACGCTCACCGCATTGACCGCGCAGGGCAGGGACATCCGCCTGTCGGAACAGCGGGTGGAGGGCTATCGCAACTTCGCCACCAAGCTGTGGAATGCCGCGCGCTTCTGCCAGATGAACGAATGCCATCCGGTGCCGGGCTTCGATCCCGCCTCGGTCAAGCTGGCGGTCAATCGCTGGGCGGTCGGCGAACTGGCGCTGACGGCGGCCAAGGTGGCGGAATCGCTCGACGCGCTGCGCTTCAGCGAGGCCGCGCTCGGCGTCTATCAGTTCGCCTGGGGCAGCTTCTGCGACTGGTACCTGGAATTCACCAAGCCGCTGATCGCGGCGGGCGGCGACGATGCCGCAGAGACGCGCGCGACGACCGCCTGGCTGCTGGACCAGATATTGACTCTGCTTCACCCGACCATGCCGTTCCTGACCGAGGAGCTGTACGAGAAGCTCGGCGACCGGGGCGGTCACTTGTTGGCGACCTCCGAATGGCCCGCATTCGGCGACAGCTTGGTCGACGCCGCCGCGAAGGATGAGATCGACTGGCTGGTCCGCCTGATCTCCGCCATCCGTAGCACACGGTCGGACATCAACGTCCCGGCCTCGGCGATCATCCCGCTGATCCTGAAAGACGCGGGTGAGGCCAGCAAGCGCCGCCTGGGTGATTATCGCGGGCTGGTCGAACGCATGGCGCGGGTGGACAGCTCGGGCGCCTTCGGCGAAGCCCCGGCCGGCGGCGCCGCGCGGATCGCGCTCGACGAAATGACGGTGGTGCTGCCGTTGGCCGGCACCATCGACTTCGCTGTCGAGCGTGCCCGGCTGGAGAAGGAAGCAAAGCGCATCGAAGGCGAGGTCGAACGGATCGATAAGAAACTCGGCAACGCGCAGTTCGTCGAGCGCGCGCCAGAGGAAGTCATCGCCGAGCAACGCGAGAAGCGCGCCGACTATCTCGCGTCGGCCGAGAAGGTGCGCAACGCGCTGGAGATGCTGGCCGTCTAATCGGCGGGGACTCCGTATCCCAGAGCCTCCAGCAGGCCGTGGTGGCGCTCGGCGCTCATGCCGTCGCGCTGATCCGTTGCCAGTTCGGACGTGGCGCCGGGTGGGAAACAGAGGCTCGGACGGTCCTTCGCCGTGCCGAACTGCATCATGACATCCGCGCCCAGAACGTCCGGATAGAATTTCGGGGCGTTGGCGATCTTGGCCGGGTAGGGCGGTTCGCCGGTAGCGTCGGTCTCATACACATCGACATAACGCCAAAAGTCGTCGACATGGACTTCAACCCACAACCCCCAGCCGAAAAACGCCTCCGATCCGGCGAGCGGCACCTTCAGAACGGTGCGGATGAAGAAATGCCCGTCGCATTCGCACAGATCGGTATCGAAGCGCGCTCGCGCCTCACGCTCGCTTTCGGGAATCGCCCAAACCACGTCCGGCAGCTCGTAAGCCTGGTCCGTCGGATATCCGTCATGCGCCGTACCGCAGGAGGCGCAAACGAAGGATGGCGTGGTGCTCATGGGCGTCGTCTGGCCTTTCCAGGGTTTGACTGGCAATAGTCTACGCGAAAGCTTCTCATTGGCTGGCATCCCGCAATATGGTGCAAGGTCTTAAGGCCCGATCTGAAAACCGAGTCCTCATGCCGATCAGTTCATCCAATGTCTTCAAGTGCGCCGCGGTTATCGGTCTGGCCTTGCTGGCGGCCTGCGCCCACAACGCGAACGAGCTTGAGATCACCGGCCTGACACCCCACCCGATGACGGCGGCCGAAATCGCCGCGGTGATATCCGACCATACGGCAGTCATGCCCGACGGTTCGTTCGAATACTACGCCGCGGATGGCAAGCTGTACGGGTCTTCCGATGGGCAGCCTTACCAGGGGGCGTGGGGCATCAAGGACAATCTGTTCTGTACGCTGCTCGACAACGAAATCCGGGTCTGCTCCGAGGTCGGCCGCGACGCCAAAGGCGTTTTCTGGAGCCCTGACGGCGAGAAGAAAATCACCCGGATCGCGGAGTTGCTGCCGGGCAATCCGAAAAATCTGAAATAGCGGGGAGCGGTGGCATGATTAAGAACTTCAACGATCACGCCGCCAACGAACGCACTTATCTGTCCTGGATCCGCACCGCGCTCGGCATCGCAGCGTTCGGTATCGCCATTCCCCGGCTCGACCTGGCTCCCGGCCTGTTCGGCCTGATTTCGGGCTTCGCGCTGGTGGCGATAGCCGGCATCGTGCTGATCCTGTCGACCGTGCGCTTTGTCGCCGCGACCCGGGAGATCGAGGCATCGGAGATGTATAGCGCCAGCAGCGTCCGGCGGGAGGTTGTGCTCAGCGGCCTGTTGCTGGCCTCGATCCTGGTCTTCAGCATCCTGCTGTGGTTCGCCGCCCGCCAACCGATGGGGACATCATGAATCCAGACGGTCTGATAACAGTCGAAAGTTCACTGGACGCCGCACACACGGTTCACAGGCTTGAGGCTGCATTGGCGGCCAAGGGTGTGACCCTGTTCGCCAAGATCGACCATGCCGCCAATGCGGCCGGGGTCGATCTGAAGCTTGGACCGACGACCGTCCTGATCTTCGGCAATGCCCAGGCCGGCACCAGGCTGATGCAGATCGACCAGCGGATCGGGATCGATCTGCCGCTCAGGATCCTGGTCTGGACCGATAGTGCCGGAAAGACCTGGGCGTCCTATAGCGATCCGGTCTGGATCGCGGCGCGCTATGGCATCACGCCGGACGATGCGGCGGTGTTGACCGCGATGAAGGGAATGCTGGCCGGTCTGGCTAGTCCCTGAGGGTCAGGATCACCGGCGTGTGGTCAGATGCGCGCTCCAAGGCGCGGGGCCCGCGATCGACGATGCAAGTCTCCAGCCGGTCCGCCGCCTCTGGCGACAGCAGCCAATGGTCGATGCGGATGCCTTGGTCGCGCTGCCAGCGGCCCGCCTGATAGTCCCAGAAGGTATAGAGATGCGGCTCGGGATGCAGCGTCCGCAGCGCGTCGGTCAGCCCCATGTTCAACAGAGCGCGATAACGGCCCCGGCTTTCCGGCTGAAACAGCGCATCGGTTATCCAGGCACGGGGATCGTAACAGTCGGCGTCTTCTGGGATGACGTTGAAGTCGCCGCCGATGACGAACGGCTTTTCTTCATCCATCAGCTTCTGCAGATGCCGCTGCAGCCGGTCCATCCAGGCGAGCTTGTAGGTGAACTTGTCCGTGCCGATCGGGTTGCCGTTCGGCAGGTAGATATTGATGACGTGCAGCCCGGCAATGTCAGCTGAGATAAACCGCGCATGGTCGTCGCCGTCACCCTCGGGCAGGGCGGTCTCCACCTCGGCGATCGGCAGCTTCGACAGGATCGCAACACCGTTATAGGACTTCTGCCCGACGAACAGGCACTGGTATCCCAGAGCCTCGAACTCGAATGACGGGAAGTCGAGCGTCTTGATTTCCTGTAGGCACAGGATCTCGGGCCCATCGGCGGCCAGCCAATCCTGAACGATCGGCAGCCGGGCTTTGATGGAATTGACGTTCCAGGTCGCGAGCCTCACCACGTGCGGTGCTGGCTCAGGCGATCGCGAAGGACGTGCCGCACCCGCAGGACGAGGTTGCGTTGGGGTTCTTCACCTGGAAATAGGCGCCCATCAGATCATCGACGAAATCGATCTCCGACCCGGCGATCAGGTCCAGTGAGGTTTCGTCGGTCACCAGGATCGACCCATCCCGCGCGAATGTCAGGTCGTCGTCGTTCAACTGACCGTCCATCTTGAATTCATACTGGAAGCCGGAGCAGCCGCCGCCATTGACGGTGATGCGAAACATCTCGTCCGTCCCGGCCTGCGTATTCAGCGTGCGGATGCGCTTGGCAGCCGACGCCGACAGGATCAACTGGCGGGGCTGCGGCGGCACGGTGGCCTGGGTAGACTCGGTGGACAGCGTGGTCATGCAAATTCTCCTGCACAGAACTTAGTGCGTAGGCAGGGCTGCTGCAATGAGGCGGTGGGATCAGAGCCAGTCACAGAACTTCATCGCAAAACCTAGAAGGGGTAACTATCCGAGTGCGATTGAAACTCCCTGACTGCAGCAAGCCGGCTCTGCGATCGCCTGTTACCAGATAGTCCGCTTCCGCCGTTGCGGCCATTGCCAGTAGGTAGGCATCGTTCGGATCGGCGATATCCTTATCGAGCTTCAACTGGTCCAGCACGACGGCTCGCCTTAGGTGATTGACCATGGCACCGGCCACGGACGATTGAAAACGCGACTTCATTTTTGGGTATCGGCTGGCACGGCGCATTTCTTCAAGCTGCGTTACCGAGGTAACCAGTTCAAACTGCCCGGAGCGCCAGGCCCGGTAGATGATATCCGGCGGACCGGAAGGCGATATCAATGCGCTGATCAGGATGTTGGTGTCCAACACGACCCGCATCAGGAGGGACTACGAGCCCATTCGACGGCCTCTTCTACGATGGCGGCCAACTCTTCTTCACCTATGCCGGCGTTCGCGGCTTTTGTCCTTGCGACAGTCAGTTCGAAGATGTGAGCCCGCACAGCCTCTTCGATAAACTTCGACAAATCGCCCTTCCTTCCGCCGCCTTGGCCGGCAAGAAACATTCGGAGCGATTGGTCGGTATCTTGCGACACTGCGATGTTCCAACGGACAGTGTCCATTGAGAGGTCTCCTGGTGGGTGTTTATACACCTATGCATATATAGGCGATCCAAATAAATGTGCGAAGAGCGAAAATCGATCGCAGAAAGCCCAGTGCACCCTCATGCATGGGAATAGGTGCACCGACGCCTATACATTTGCGATGAAACACCTACATCGCTAGTGTCCGCGCCATGAATCACCAGCCGGAAAGTATGGGAATGCCTGCGGGACGGGCGCTATACGCGTCCGATCCGGCGCGGTCGCGCGGGCGGCTTCATGCCGAGCCCGAAGCCACGACCCGCACGGTGTTCCAGCGCGACCGGGACCGGATCATCCATTCCGGCGCCTTCCGCAAGCTGCAGTACAAGACACAGGTCTTCGTCTATCACGAGGGCGATTATTACCGGACGCGCCTGACCCACTCGATCGAGGTTGGACAGATCGCCCGGTCGATTGCCCGGGTCCTGCGTGTGGACGAGGATTTGGCGGAGGCAGTGTCGCTGGCGCACGACCTGGGCCATACGCCGTTCGGCCATGCCGGGGAGGATGCGCTGAGCGCCTGCATGGAAGGCTATGGCGGGTTCGACCATAACGACCAGGCGCTGCGGATCGTGACCCGGCTGGAGGCGCGCTATGCCGAGTTCGACGGGCTGAACCTGTCCTGGGAGGCGCTTGACGGGCTGGCCAAGCATAACGGGCCGCTGCTGCCGCTGACCGGTGACCGAGTGCTGCCGATCACCATCGATCAATTCCGCCATGAGGTCGATTTGGAGCTGTCGACCTTCGCCGGGCTCGAGGCGCAGATCGCGGCACTGTCCGACGACATCGCCTACAACACGCACGATATCGAGGACGGCGTCCGCGCCGGCTTCTTTACCCTGGACGAGCTCAAAGACCTGCCGTTGGTGGGCGATATCATCGCGGAGGTCTCGACGCGCTATCCGGGGCTGGAGGCGGGCAGGGCGATTCATGAGGTGACGCGCCGGCTGATCGACCGGCTTGTGCGCGACCTGGTAGCCGAGACCGAGAGCCGTCTGGCGGTGCTGAAACCTAAATCTGCGCAGGATATACGGCTTGCGAAACGGCCGATGGTGGGGCTGTCGAAGGATGTTGCCGTCGCCGAGCGGGCGCTGCGCGGTTTCCTGTATACCCGACTGTACCGTGACTATCGCGTCAATCGCATGACCAGTAAGGCGCGCCGTATTTTGGCCGATTTGTTCGGGCAGTTTATGTCGGAGCCCGACACCCTGCCGACCGAGTGGCAGGTGCGGATTACGGACCAGGACGCGAACAGTACCAAACCGCGCGTGATCGCGGACTATATCGCCGGCATGACCGACCGTTTCGCCATCGCCGAACATCAACGCTTTTTCGATTTTCACGAACCTTGATCCCATGAATATTTATAAACACTTCACCACAGTCGTCCGGTCGATCCTGCAAGATCATATCAATGACGGAATTTTGCCCTCCGGATTGGATCTTGGAAGAGTGATCGTCGAGGCACCGCGCGACTTTGGTCACGGCGACCTAGCCACCAACGCAGCGATGGTGCTCTCCAAGGCTGCTGGCATGAACCCGCGCGTCATCGCCGAAGACTTGCTCATGCCTAGCCTCAGAACGCATATCGATATCGCGTCGGCGGAGATTGCCGGACCGGGCTTCATCAATATGCGCCTGACCGACAGCTTCTGGCGGGAGCGGCTAAAGGACGTGCTGCGCGCCGGCCCGTCCTATGGGGAGAGCGACGAGGGAAAAGGCAAAAGCGTCAATGTCGAATATGTCTCGGCCAACCCGACCGGCCCGCTGACCGCCGGCCACGCACGCGGCGCCGTTGTCGGCGATGCGATAGCCAACCTGCTGGTGAAGACCGGGCACGATGTCTGCCGCGAATATTACATCAACGACGCTGGGGCACAGGTCGATGTGTTGGCCCGTTCCACTTTCCTGCGTTACCGCGAGGCGTTGGGCGAGGAGATCGCCGGGATTCCGCCGGGCTTCTATCCGGGCGAATATCTGAAAGCCGTTGGCCAGGCTTTGGCCGAACGCGACGGGCCGAAATGGCGCGACCTGCCGGAGAGCGAATGGCTGCCGGAACTGCGCGGCTTCGCCGTCGCCCGCATGATGGAGGCGATCCGCAGCGACCTGGGTGCGCTGGGGATCGAGATGAACCGCTTCTCGTCCGAGCGTGAGCTGGTCGAGGCGGGCGCGGTGACGCGCGCGCTGGAGACGCTGGAGCGGCGCGGCCTGCTCTATACCGGCATCCTGGAGCCGCCGAAGGGCAAGCAGCTGGACGATTGGGAGCCGCGCGAGCAGCTTCTGTTCCGCGCCACCCAGTTCGGCGACGATGTCGACCGGCCGATCAAGAAGGCGGACGGCAGCTTCACCTATTTCGCCAACGACATCGCCTATCACTTTGACAAGTACAGCCGCGGCTATCCCACGCTGATCGATGTTGTCGGCGCGGATCATGGCGGCTGGGTCAAGCGGATCATGGCGGCGGTGACCGCCGTCACCGACGGCAAGGCCGAGATCGACGTCAAACTGTGCCAACTGGTCAACCTGCTGCAGGACGGGCAGCCGGTGAAAATGTCGAAACGTTCCGGCACGTTCGTGACCTTGCGCGACATCATCGATGAAGTCGGCGGTGGCGTCGTGCGCTTTATCATGCTGACCCGGCGCAACGACCAGACGCTGGATTTCGACTTCGCCAAGGTGACCGAGCAGTCCAAGGACAACCCGATTTTCTATGTCCAATACGCCCATGCGCGCTGCCGGTCGGTGCTGCGGGCCGCCGTGGAGCAGTATTCGGCGTCGATTCTCGATCCCGAGTCGCTGCTGAGTGCGGACCTTAACCGCATGGATTCGCCTGAGGAAATGGAGCTGATCCGGCGCATGACATCATGGCCGGCGGTTCTTTCGGGTGCCGCGTTGGCCCATGAGCCGCATAGAATTGCGTTCTATCTCTATGACTTAGCGGCCTGCTTTCATCAGTTGTGGACGCGCGGGAAAGATAACGCCACGCTTCGGTTCTTGCTCGAGAATGACCGTTCGCTGACAATCGCGCGATTGGCCTTGGTTCAGGCCGTCGCAACGGTCATCGCGGGCGGTCTCAGGGTTATCGGCGTCGAACCGGCGGAGGAGTTGCGTTCATGACGTGGCAGGATCGGGGGGAGCTTAGAGCCGACCCCGGTATCGCACCCGGAAGCAGGAATATCGACCCGCCTAGGCGCAGGTCGATTTGGCCGTCGATCGCGGTTGCCGCCGCCGCGGTGGCGTTCGGCGGCGTGATTTGGTTCGCCTATCAAAGCGGCAAAACCGGTAATGGCGGCATCCCGCCCCTGGTCAAGGCCGATACCAGTCCGGTGAAGGTAAAGCCCGACAATCCGGGCGGCGCGGAAATCCCGTTCCAGGACTCCACGGTCTATGACCGGCTCGATGCCAACGGGCAGAAGCCCGTGGTTGAGAAACTGCTGCCCGAAAACGAAGCGCCGGTCACCCGGCCGCCGCCAGCACCCCCGCCTGCCGCGTCCGATGCGACGGTATTGGCGCCCCCTCTCGGCGGTCCCCCGCCGGCCGCATTGCCTCAGGGCAGCGGCATCGTGGTGGCGCCCCCGCCCGCCGAGTCACCGGCCACTGCACTGGCGCCGCCCGCTACAGTATTGCCGCCGCCACCCGCGCAAGTTGTACAAGCGCCACCGCCGGCGAAGGCATCTCCGCCGCCGCCAGTTGCGGTAAAGCCGCCGCCCGCCACCAAGCCGGCGCCTGCGGCCAAGCCCGCGCCTGACAGCATCGCGGCGCTGATCGGCGCTTCGGAGGCGAAGCCCGTTGCATCGCCGCGCGCCTCGGCAGGAGGGGGCTACAGGCTCCAGCTCAGCGCAGTGCGGTCGCCGGATGCCGTGCAGGAGGAATGGAACCGTTTGAAGCACCGCTTCCCTGAGCTTGCACCGCTGAAGAACACCACAAGCAAGATCGACGTGGCCGGCAAGGGCACCTTCTACCGGGTCGAGGCCGGACCGCTCGGCGAAGCCGAGGCGAAGTCGACCTGTGCCCGTCTCCGTGCGCAGGGCCTCGGCTGCATTGTCGTCAAGCCCTGAGTGTATCTTGGCTGATGCAGGAAAAGCGGCGCGGCCGCGGGCGATTATTTTGGGGTGCGCGGGCACGAGCCTGACAGGCCAAGAGCGCGATTTCTTCGCCGAGACCGATCCGCTCGGCTTCATCCTGTTTCGCCGCAATATCGATAATCCGGCGCAGGTTGCTGCGCTGGCGGACGAATTGCGCCATGCGATCGGTCGCGCCCATGCCCCGATCCTGATCGATCAGGAGGGAGGACGCGTTGCCCGGCTGGGGCCGCCGAATTGGCCGAAGCTGCCGCCGGCGCGGCAGATCGGTTACCTGGCGGAGCAGGATTACCACGCCGGATCGGCGGCAGCGCGGGCTGCGGGCCGCGTGATCGGGTCGATGCTGGCGGCGTTGGGGCTCGATGTCGCCTGTGCTCCCGTCGCCGACCTTCTGCTGCCGGAAACGCACGACGTGATCGGTGACAGGGCCTATGCGCAAGACCCTGAGCTGGTTGGACGCCTGGCGAATGAGATGGCCGCCGGTTTGCGCGATGCCGGCGTGACCTCGATTGTTAAGCATATCCCGGGACACGGCCGCGCGACGGCCGACAGCCATCTGGCCTTGCCCCAGATTTACGCGGATTTCAACACGCTCGACGCAACAGATTTCCAGGCGTTCAAGACCACTTCCAACATACCTTGGGCCATGGTTGCGCATTGCGTCTATACGGCGGTCGATCGCGAACGGCCGGCCTCGATCTCACCCGGATGCATCGAGGTGATCCGCGATCATATCGGTTACGAAGGCGTCCTGATCGCCGACGATATCGGCATGAAGGCGCTGCAAGGCTCGCTGTCCGAGAATGCCGCCGCGACCTTGGGCGCCGGTTGTGACCTGACGCTGCATTGTTCGGGCAACATGGCCGAGATGCGGGAGATCATGCCGGCGGTCTCACCGCTGACCGACGCGGCACTGGCGCGGTTGGAGCAAGGCAGGGCATGGCTCGCCCAGGATCGCCTGCCGTTCAACCTGGCGGCCGAACAGGCGCTGCTGGATCGGTTGCTGACCGCATGATCACGGAAACCGAAATCGCGGCTTTCGAAGATCCCCTCGACACCGAAGTCGACGACGACGGTCAGTTGCTACTGGACCTGGACGGCTATGGCGGGCCAATCGACGTGCTGCTCAGCCTGGCGCGCGATCAGAAGGTCGACCTGACCAAGATCTCGATCCTGGCGCTGGCCGAGCAGTATCTGGCCTTTATCGAACGCGCTCGGAAGCTGAAGCTGGAGTTGGCCGCCGATTATCTGGTGATGGCCTCGTGGTTGGCTTACCTGAAGTCCCGGCTGCTGTTGCCGCAGCCGGACAGTGAGGACGAACCTTCGGCGGCAGAGATGGCCGACGCCCTGGCGTTTCAGATCCGGCGCCTGGAATCGATCCGTCAGGCCGGCGCACGGTTGCAAGCCCAGCCGCAGCTCGACCGCGATGTCTTCAAGCGCGGCGCGCCCGAGCCGATTCAGATCGACCGCAAGAGCGTCTTCAATCTCGGCCTGTTCGACCTGCTGGCCGCCTATGGCCAGCATCTCAGCCGCCAGGACCAAAAACTCTACACCATCGAACCCTTCATGCTGCACTCGGTCGAAACCGCTTTGGAGCGGCTGTCGCAGATGATCGGGCGGCTGCCGGGCTGGACACTGCTGTCGCAATTCCTGCCGTCTTACGACCCTGACCGGGTTGCGGGCGGCGAGCAGCGGCGGCTTATCGGCCGCTCGGCGGTTGCGGCAATGTTCGGCGCAAGCCTGGAATTGGCGAAGCGCGGCGTGGTCAACATCCGGCAGGACGGCAATTTCCAGCCAATCTATATTCGCTCATCTCCGGCTGACAGGACTGGCTCCGCGTGACCGCTGACGATTTTGATACCATTCGCCTGATCGAGGCGCTTTTGTTCGCCTCGGCCGAGCCACTGCTGGAGAAAGACCTGGCGCGCTATTGCGCTGAGGGCACCGACATCAAGGCGGCGTTGGCGCGTTTGCAGTCGGACTACGCGGGCAGGGGCGTGAATTTGGTCGAACGCGGCAATTCCTGGGCATTCCGCACGGCCGCCGATCTGACCGACCGGCTGCGGATCGAAAAGACCCAGGTTCGCAAGCTGTCGCGCGCCGCCGTCGAAACGCTGGCGGTCATCGCCTATCACCAGCCGGTCAGCCGGGCCGAGATCGAAACCATCCGCGGCGTCGCCACCGCGCGCGGCACGCTGGACGTGCTGATCGAAGCCGACTGGATCAAGCCGGGCCGCCGGCGCGAAACGCCAGGCCGCCCGGGCACCTGGGTTACGTCTGAATCTTTCCTGGATCATTTCGGGCTCGGCGGGCTCGCCGATCTGCCGGGCATCGATGAGCTGAAAGCCACCGGCTTGTTGGACAAGCGCCCGGCCATCCAGACCCTGACCGAGCTGGATGAGCCCGGCGACGAACCGGAGACGGACGACCTGACCGGCTCGCTGTTCTGAGCCGCGCATCATGAAACCCGAACTTTTGCTGTTCGACCTGGACGGGACACTGGTCGATAGCGTCGGCGACCTGACGGCCGCGATCAACGGCCTGCTGACCGAGCACGGCCGCACACCGCTCACAGGCGACGAAGTTCGCCCGATGATCGGCGACGGCGTCGGCATTCTGGTTCAACGCGCTCTCGAGGCCCGGCCGGGTCCGGCAATCGACCTAGACACGGCCGTGGAGCGTTATGTGGCGCTGTATGAGGCGTCTCCTGCCGCTCACACGGTGATCTATCCCGGCGTCGTCGAAACGCTCGCAGCGCTGGCGGATCTGGGTTATCCGCTGGTCGTCTGCACGAATAAGCCGGAGCGCGTGAGCGGGGCCTTGCTAAGGGTTCTGGGGATGTCCGGACTGTTCGTCCGTGTCTTCGGTGGCGACACATTGCCGTGGCGCAAACCCGATCCAAGGGTGATCGGTGCGATCCTGAGGGAATTCGACGTGAAGCCGTCGGATGTGCTGTTTATCGGTGACAGCGAAGTCGATGCCGCCACCGCCAAGGCTGCCGGGGTGCCGTTTGCGCTGATGGCCTATGGCTATCACCGCGTTCCGATCGCCGAGATTCCCCGCATGGCGACGTTCGCCAAGTTTGGCGATCTTCTGCAGCACATCGATCGGCAGTCAGTGGCTGGCGGGCTTGATATGGGCCGCAAACGCCCGATGCTAACCCTGCGAACGCCTCGGCCTGAAGAAGCGCCAATCCTGACCGAATTGTGCATCCGATCCAAAGCTGTGTGGGGCTATGACAGCGCCTTTATGCAAGCGTGCCGCAGCGAACTGTCGCTTACGCCATCGGCAATCATGTCGTCGCGCGTCAAATTGGCGGAGGTCGATGGGCGGCTGGTCGGTTTGGTTCAAGTAAGCGTGACAGGTGACCTCGCCGAACTCGACAAGTTGTTCATTGAGCCCGGCCAAATGCGCCTTGGCGCTGGCCGTGCGCTTTTCGAATGGGCCAAGAACGCAGCACGCGACGCGGGCGCGACTATCCTGACGATCAGCTCGGACCTAGGCGCGTCGGATTTCTATCGCAAAGTAGGGGCGGTTGATGACGGCGCGGTCCCGTCCGGTTCTATTTCCGGCCGATTCCTGCCCCGGCTGAAGGTTCTGCTTTAGCCCAAACGTGATCTTTGTTGCTTTCGGCGGCCTGCGGGGCCACATACAGGCAGTGAGGGTGGCGGGGACGGCTGCGCAATTGCACCGCGAATGCGGCTTTGCGATACTGAACGCGTCAGCGCGGACCCCTGAAGTCCGACAGATCATCGTTTTTGAAAGTGTGTCGCCATGGGTGGCTTAAGCATTTGGCATCTTCTGATCGTCCTGGCGGTCGTTGTCGTCTTGTTCGGCGGCGGCGGAAAGCTGTCGCGGATCATGGGTGACTTCGGCAAGGGCATCAATTCGTTCAAGTCTGGCCTTAAGTCCGATGAAGAACGCAAGCGCGAGGAAGACGAGGCGAACGGCGTTATCGACCATGCCCGGCCGATTCCGGCGCGGACAGTCGAAAACAACGTTCGCCAAGACGAAACCGTTCGTCGCTGATTCTCTTCGTTTTTTAAGCGTGGGCGCGATCGCATCGACGCCTAGGACCGCGCGCTGAAGGCCCATGTTCGGATTTTCCTGGAGCGAAATACTCATCATCGGGGTTGTGGCGCTGGTTTTTATTGGCCCCAACGACCTGCCGAAGGCGATGAAAACGGCCGCGCGCTGGATGTCGGCGGCACGGAAACTCGCGCGCGAATTCCAAGGGCATGTCGACGATTTGGTTCGCGAGGCCGAACTGGACGAATTGCGCGACCAAGCGCGCAAACTTGCGGCCCAGCCCCTGGCCCATCTGGAATCCCTGGTCGATCCCGACAAGGAAATCGCCAAGGGCATCGCCGCGCCGGACAATCTGCACGAACTGCTGACCGGCGAGTCAGCTGTCACGCCGGTCGCGGAGGAGCCCCCGGCCTTGCCACCGTTGGTGATTGCCAACGAACCGATCGCGGCTGAGGCGCCGGTCCCCGATCCGGCTGCCCCCCGTAAGCGCAAGCCCATGCCGAAGAGGGCCGAGAGCGAACCCGCGCCGAAGCCGAAAGCTGCCCGCAAACCCGCAGCCAAACCCAAACAGGCGCCGGCCGAATGACCAGCGATACGGTCGACGACAATCCAGACGACAAGAAGATGCCTCTGATGGAGCATCTGGTCGAACTCCGTCGCAGGCTTGTCTGGTCCTTGGTTGCGTTTGCAATCTGTTTCGTGATCGCGTTCGTCTTTGCCAATCCGATCTTCGATTTCTTGACCCGGCCGCTCGCCACCATTTGGGAAGGGCAGGAAGGGCGGCACTTGATCTATACGGCGCTGCAGGAAAAATTCTTCGCCAATGTGAAAGTGGCGATGTTCGGCGGGCTGGTGCTCGCGTTCCCGATCATCGCCGCGCAGGTCTGGGGCTTCGTTGCGCCCGGTCTCTACAAGAACGAGAAGGTTGCGTTCCTGCCGTTCCTGATCGCAACGCCGATCATGTTCATCATGGGCGCGTCTTTCGTCTATTATATCTTCATTCCGAACGCCTTCCGTTTCTTTGCCAGCTTCGAGGAGGTGGCCAAGAACGGTGCGCTCGCGATCACCGCCGAGCCGAAGGTCAGCGAATATCTCGACCTGATCATTCAGCTGATCCTGGGGTTCGGCATCGTCTTCGAACTACCGGTGCTGCTGACCCTGCTGGTCAGCGCCGAATTGCTGGAAACCAAGACGTTGGCTAAGAACCGGCGCTATGCCGTGGTTCTCGGTTTCATTATCTCTGCGATCCTGACGCCGCCCGACGCGCTCAGCATGATGATGATGGCCGTGCCTTTGGTCGGGCTTTTCGAGATCTCGATCGTCATCGGCAAAATCATCGAACGCCGCCGCCGCCGCCGCCGCGCGGCGGAGGAAGCCGCCGAAAAGGCCGCACAGGATAAGGCTCCGGTTCCGTAAAAGACCCTCGCCTCGTCGGGGGAGGCAAGTTCGCGGCTTGGAATCCGTTTGATTCGAAGGCTATAAGTTTGCTCCCCTTTCTCGGCGGTTCCGATGTTTGACCTACGCGCAATTCGCGACGATCCGGCAAGTTTTGACCATGGCTGGGCGCGGCGCGGCCTGGAGCCCAAGAGCGCAGGGATTCTGGCGCTCGATGCCGAACGGCGGCAATTGCAAACCAAAATCCAGGTGTCCTTGGCGCGACGTAACGAGGCGTCGAAAGAGGTCGGCGAAGCCAAGCGCCGCAAGGATGAAACCTCCGCAGCCGCGCTGATGAACGAGGTTGCGCAGGTCAAGGCGGACTTGCCCGCTCTGGAAGAGCAGGAGAGGGCGCTTGGCGAACAGCTCGACGCGATCCTCGCCAGCCTGCCGAACCTGCCTGCCGCTGAGGTTCCCGAGGGTATCGACGAAACGGGCAACGTGGAAATCCGCCGGTTCGGTACGCCGCCCGCGATCGAAGACCCGAAGGATCATGTAGCGCTGGGCGAGGCGCTCGGCCTGATGGATTTCGGCGCTGCGTCCGCTTTGTCGGGTGCGCGG
Organism: Alphaproteobacteria bacterium; assembly: GCA_965276835.1. GTDB lineage: Bacteria > Pseudomonadota > Alphaproteobacteria > BOG-932 > Roseiterribacteraceae > BOG-932. Next base: position 1,378,491 of record OZ255631.1, on the reverse strand, counting down.
TTCACCGTTCTGGGCGGCGCGCTGTCGCGGCTTGAACGGGCGCTGGGCCAGTTCATGCTCGACCTGCACACAAGCGAGTTCGGCTATCGCGAAATGTCGGTGCCGTTGATGGTGCGCGACAAGGCGATGTTCGGTACCAGCCAGTTGCCTAAATTTGCTGAGGACCTATTCCAGACGACCAACGGTTACTGGCTGATCCCGACCGCCGAGGTGTCGCTGACCAACTTGGCGGCTGACCGGATCATCGACAGCGAGACACTGCCGCTTCGTATGACAGCGTTAACCCCTTGCTTCCGGGCGGAGGCCGGTGCGGCCGGCCGTGACACGCGCGGCATGATCCGCCAGCATCAGTTCCTGAAGGTCGAACTGGTATCGATCACGACTCCGGATCATTCGGAAGCGGAGCACGAACGCATGACCGCCGCCGCCGAGACGGTGCTGACCCGTCTGGGGCTGCCGTTCCGAACCATGCTGCTGTGCGCGGGCGATATGGGCTTTGCCGCACGCAAAACCTACGACATCGAGGTCTGGTTGCCGGGGCAGGGTGCCTATCGTGAGATTTCCAGTTGTTCCAATTGTGGCGATTTCCAGGCGCGGCGGATGAAAGCCAGAACTCGGCCTCGGGGCGGTGAGGGCTCGCCCGATTTCGTGCACACGCTGAACGGCTCGGCGCTTGCGGTCGGCCGAGCGCTGGTCGCGGTTATCGAGAACTACCAGCGGCCGGATGGATCGATCGCGATTCCCGATGTGCTGCGGCCGTATATGGGCGGGGTTGAGGTCATCAAATCTCATGGATAGGCCGCCCCTCGACCTGGCACGCGCACGCATTCTGATTTCCAATGACGACAGCATCCACTCCGAGGGCATCAAGGTTCTGGAGAAGATCGCCAGGGCGCTGACCGACGATGTGTGGGTCTGCGCCCCAGAGACGGAGCAATCGGGCGCCAGCCATTCTCTGACCATTCATCGGCCGCTGCGTGCCCGGAAGTATGACGACCGGCATTTTTCGGTGGACGGCACGCCTACCGATTGCGTCATGCTGGCGATGAACAACCTGGTTGGCGATCGCCGGCCCGACCTGGTGCTGTCGGGCATCAATCACGGCGCCAATATGGGCGATGACGTGACCTATTCCGGCACGGTGGCCGCCGCGATGGAGGCGGCCTTGCTGGGGGTTCGCGCGATCGCCGTCAGCCAGATGGTGCTGGAAGGCCAGCCGCTGTCTTTTGCCTGCCCGGCTCAGCTTGGACCCGACGTTATCCGCAAGCTGGCGGCGGCTCCATGGCCGGAGAATGTCATGCTGAACCTGAATTTTCCCGCCGTCGCGCCCGACCAGGTTACGGGCGTGAAGGCCGTCCGCCACGGCCGGCGCAAGCTGGGTGACGACTTGCACGAGCGGTTCGATCCGCGCGGCCGGGCTTATTTCTGGATCGGACCGCAACGTTCGACCGAGGCGGTGCCGGAGGATACTGATATCGCTGTGGTCGAAGGCGGGGGTATCGCGGTAACGCCGATTTTCCTCGATCTGACCCACTACCCGTCATTGACCGGTTTCAGCGAAGCCTTGCGATGATAGGCTGACGCGGTGAGTACGGACGCGCGCAAGTTACGGTTGCTGATGTCGCTCCGCCGATCTGGCGTGACCGATGCCGCGGTTTTGGGCGCGATCGAACGCATTCCCCGCGAATTGTTCGTTCCTGAAACCTTCCAGGATCGCGCCTGGGAAGACACCGCGCTGCCGATCGGCCACGGCCAGACGATCAGTCAGCCGCTGGTTGTCGCCATGATGACGGCGGCGCTGAACCTGACCGATAGGCGCAAGGTGCTGGAGGTCGGCACCGGCTCCGGCTACCAGACCGCCGTGTTGGCGCAGTTGTCGCGTCGGGTTTACAGCATCGAGACGATCAAACCTTTGCAGGACCATGCGGCCAAGTTGCTGGAAACCCTGCGTATTCACAACGTCACGCTGCATCATGGCGATGGCAGCCTGGGCTGGCCCAGCCAAGCTCCGTTCGACCGGATTATCGTTACCGCGGCCAGCGGTGGCGACCCGCCGAAGGCCCTCGTCGATCAACTGGGCGATGGCGGAATTATGGTCTGCCCGGTCAGGCGTGCGACCGACGACCAGATGATGGTTCGGATTCGCCGTGAAAAAGACCAAATTATCAGCGAGGATTTGTGGCCTGTCCGATTCGTACCCCTGGTCAGGGGTACGAGCACGCCGCAACAGGATAAGAAGGTAGGAACATGATGCGGGTCGCCGTTCTGTTAACCACCATGGCAATTCTCGGTGGCTGTACCGCCGTCGACGATATGTCGGACGGACGTGGCCACTATCAGGCCGGCTATATGATCGCGCCGATGCCCGGCGAAACGCTGGAAAGAGTGGCGGCACGGTTCAACGTACCCAGCTCTGCGCTGATCGCGGCGAACCATTTGCGTCCGCCTTACACGCTGGCCCCCAACCAGACGCTGATCGTTCCGCCGCCGGCGACTTATGTCGTGCGCGACGGCGATTCGGTCGAAGGGATTGCGACCAATCTCGGTGTCGACGAGGTGTCGCTGGCGCAGGCCAACGGATTGTCCGAGCCCTATCACATGCATGTCGGGCAGGTGCTTCACGTGCCCGGGGGGTATGGCCCGGGTGGCGGCATAAACGGCGCGGATTATACCGCCGATGCGCCGGTAACCGTCGCGCCTTCGGTTGCACCGCGTTCCTCGATTTCCGCGCAGCCGCTGGGTCCGCCGTCCGCGGGTGGCCCGTCCCGTCCGGGCGGCATGGCGCAACCGCTTCCGCCGCCCCCGCCGCCGCAATCGCGCATGATGCCGCCTCCATCATCGTCACAAACGGCGCTGGCGCCGCCATCATCCGGTCCAACGCCGATAGCGCCGCCGCCACGTCCGGTTGCGCCTCCAGCAGCGCTACCGGTCGCACCGCCGCAACAGACGGCCATGGTTCCCCCGCCAACCGGCGGGCCGCATTTCCTGCGCCCGGTCGGCGGGGCGACAATCGAAGCGTTTGGCGCCACCAGCGGCGGGCAGACGAATGACGGTATCAATATCGCCGCCGCCGCCGGCACGCCGGTCAAGGCTGCCGAGGCCGGTACCGTGATCTACACCGGCAACGAGCTGTCCGCGTTCGGTAACCTGGTTCTCATTCGCCACGCCGGCGGCTGGGTCACCGCCTACGGCCATCTGGCGACCATCGATGTGAAGAAGGGATCGACCGTCGTTCAGGGACAGCCGATCGGCACAGTCGGCCAGACTGGCTCAGCCCCGACGCCGCAACTGCATTTCGAAATCCGCCAGGGCGCCAAGCCGGTCGACCCGGCGCCGTTCCTGGGCGGGCGGGGCTAAAGCTGCGCGCCTAGCCGTCCCGCCAAATCCTGGATAAACTGCCAGGCGACGCGGCCGGACCGGGCGCCGCGGATCATCGACCACTCGACGGCTTCGGCATGAAGCTGCTCGGTGTCGATCTTGAGCTTGAAATGGGCGGCATAGGCCTCGGCCATCGCGAAAAATGTCTCCTGGTTGCAGCTGTGGAAGCCGAGCCACAGACCAAAGCGGTCTGACAGCGACACCTTTTCCTCGACCGCCTCGCCAGGATTGATCGCGGTGGCGCGCTCGTTGTCGATCATGTCACGCGACAGCAGGTGGCGGCGGTTGGATGTCGCGTAGAACAAAGTGTTCGACGGCCGACCCTCGATCCCGCCCTCCAGGATGGCCTTCAGCGATTTATAGCTTGTGTCCTCGCTGTCGAACGACAGATCGTCGACCAAGACGAGCGTTCGCCGGGGCTGGCCGCGCAGCAACTCCAGCAGTTTGGGCAGGGAGACGATGTCATCGCGCTGAATTTCGACCAGCGCCAGCCCGCCCTTGGTTTCGGCGTTGACCGCGGCGTGAACCGCCTTGACCAGCGAGCTTTTGCCCATGCCGCGTGCGCCCCAAAGCAGGGCGTTGTTGGCCGGCAAGCCGCCGGCAAACCGGCGGGTGTTTTCCAGCAGGGTGTCGGCTTGGCGGTCGATGCCCTTGAGCAAGCCCAGCTCGACGCGGGAGACAACCGGCACCGGCGTCAATCGCGCGGTTTCGGCGTGCCAGAGGAACGCCTCGGCTGCGTTATAGTCCAGTGGTGGCGGGGGCGGGGGAATATGGCGATCCAGCGCCGCCGCGATCCGCTTGAGACTGTCGATGATGGATGAGAAATCGGGCTCGGTCATGGCGCATTCTGTGCTAGGAGAAGGGCGCATAACACCGTGCGAAGCGCCGATTTGCAAGAATGCCTCCAGCGGTTATAGTCCCGCCCGCTCGGAAGATGCCCGCAATTTTGGCGGTTCGTAACCACTCTCCGGCCTCAAGGTTAAACGAATGTCGCTGTTCGATATCATTCCTTCCGCCCAAGCCCAGACGACAGGCGCGCCCGCTCCAGACGGCTTGGCGCAATATCTCCAGGGGCCGTTGCCGCTGCTCGTCGGGATGGGGCTGATCTTCTATTTTCTGGTGTACCGGCCGCAGCAGACCCGCGCGAAGGAGCACAAAAAGCTGCTGTCGCAGTTGAAGCGTGGCGACAACGTGGTTACGTCCAGCGGGATCATCGGTACGGTTGCTCGCGTGACAAGCGACGACGAGATTTCGCTTGAGATTGCCGAGGGCGTCCGCGTCCGCATCGTGCGTTCGACGATCACCGCCGTCACCGGAAAAGGCACGCCGCGCGCCGACGACGATGCAGGGGCGGCGAAACCGGTGCGTCGCGGGAAGACGCAGCCGGCCGCCAAGATCGCGGTCGCCAATGAGAGCAAGCCGACCGACGCTTAGGCGGGCGCGGTTAGGATGGGACTGTAAGGTCAGCCAGGGCGGGGTTAGGTAGTATCGTGTATTTCAGTCGTTCCAGGATCATCGCGGTCATCGCGATCTGCCTTATCGGGGTTCTGCTCGCAGTTCCCAACGTCTTCAGCCGGGAAACCCTGGACAAGCTGCCGGGTTGGGTTCCGACCCGCCAGGTCAATCTCGGGCTCGACCTGCGCGGCGGCTCCTATCTGCTTATGCAGATCGATCTCGCCACGATGAACAAGGAGCGGCTCGACGGAACGCTCGATTCCGCGCGCACTGCGTTACGTACCGCCAAGATTCCGTTTACCAGCGCCGAACTTCAAGGCGATGCCGTTCAGATCACGCTGCGCGACCCGGGGCAGACTCAGGATGCGATCACGGCGCTGAACAAGCTGGATGCCGGTCCCGCCGGCAGTGTCAGTGCCTATGACATCGCCACGACGGGCGCAGGCCAGATCAAGGTGGCCATGACGCCGGTCGCGATGCGCGAACGCGCCGGCCACGCGCTCGATCAGTCGGTCAGCATCGTGCGCCGCCGCGTCGATGGCACCGGCGTCGCCCAGCCGCAGATTTCGCGGCAGGATCCCGACCGTATCCTGCTGGAACTGCCGGGTGTGAAAGACCCGGAAGCGATCAAGAAGATCATCGGCACGACCGCGAAGATGGATTTCCATCTGGTGGATGAGACCGGTGTGCCCGATCCGGCGCATGTGCCGCCCGGCGACATGTTGTTGCAGGATGACAGCCGCGCCGGCCAGACCGTGCCGATCCTGGTCAAGCGCAAGATCGAGGTATCGGGCGAGAACCTGACCAACGCCTCGCCCCAATCCGATTCGCAGACCGGCGGCTGGGTCATCAATTTCAAATTCGATTCGGTCGGTGCGCGCAAGTTCGCGCAGGTGACCGAGCAGAATGTCGGCCATCGTTTCGCGGTCGTGCTTGACGGCAAGGTTGTCACCGCTCCAGTTATCCGGGAACCGATCACCGGCGGCTCGGGCCAGATTTCCGGCAATTTCACCGCCCAAGATGCGACGGACACCGCGATGCTGTTGAATGCGGGCGCGCTGCCGGCCCCGATCAAATTCATCGAGGAACGCTCCGTGGGCCCGGATCTCGGCGCCGATTCGATCAAGGCCGGCGTCTATGCGACCGCGATCGGCCTGACGCTGGTGCTGGTCTATATGCTGGTCAGCTACGGCCTGTTCGGGCTGTTCGCCGACATCGCGGTGGTGGTCAATCTTTTGATGACGATCGCGGCCTTGTCGCTGCTTCAGGCCACGCTGACCCTGCCGGGTATCGCCGGCCTGTTGCTGTCGGTCGGCATGTCGGTCGACGCCAACATCCTGATCAATGAGCGTATCCGTGAGGAAATCAAGAACGGCAAGCCGCCGTTCTCGGCGATGGAGGCTGGGTTCAGCAAGGCCTGGTCGACGATCATCGATTCGAACCTGACCACTCTGATCAAGATGGCGATTCTCTATGCGTTCGGTGCCGGCGTGGTGCGCGGCTTCGCGGTCACGATCTTCCTTGGCATCATGATTTCGATGTTCACATCGACCCTGCTGGTGCGTCTGATGATGACCGCCTGGATGCGCCGTTATCGGCCGAAGCAGCTGAAGATTTCGCTGATCCGGTTCGTGCCGGACAAGACGAATTTCCACTTCATGAATGGGCGCTTCTGGGGCATAGGCATGTCGATCGCGCTGTCCGTGGCCTCGGTTGTTCTATTCTTTACGCCGGGGCTGAATTACGGCATCGACTTTATCGGCGGTATTCAGATCGAGCTTAAGACGGATGGCCCCGCCGATTTCAGCGCGCTGCGTTCAGATCTCGATAAATTGCATCTTGGGCCTGTGAAGCTTCAGCAATTCGGCTCGCCCGATCAGGTACTGATCCGCCTTGACCGGCAGCCGGGCGGGGACGATGCGCAGAACGCGGCGGTCGCGAAGGTGAAGACGGATCTGACGCAGAACTTCAAGAACAGCGAGGTTCAGTCGACCACCGCGGTGGGCGCCACAGTGTCCGGCGAATTGTTCCAGGACGGCATGACCGCACTGGGTTTGGCGCTGCTGGCGATGCTTGCCTATATCTGGTTCCGGTTCGAATGGCAGTTCGGTGTCGGCGCCGTGCTGACCCTTATTCTCGACGTCACTAAGACCATCGGCTTTTTCGTGCTGACCGGATGGCTGCTTGGCTGGCAGTTCGACCTCGAGAGCATCGCGGCGATCCTGGCGATCATGGGCTATTCGATCAACGACAAGGTTGTTGTCTATGACCGGGTGCGGGAAAACCTGCGCAAGTACCGCACCATGCCGCTGCGGGAGTTGATCGACCTGTCGATCAACGAAACCCTGTCGCGAACCATCGGCACCTCGACCTCGGTGTTCCTGGCGACGATTCCGTTGGCGCTGATTGGTGGGGCGGCACTGCTGCCGTTCGCCGCCGTTATGCTGTGGGGCATTGTGCTCAGCACGATCTCGTCGATCATGATCGCGGCGCCGATCCTGCTGTTCCTGGGTGAGAAAAAATTGCGCCGGAACGCTACCACTGTCGCCGGCCGCGGACCAGTCATCGACCAGCCCGCGCCGGCCCGTTAAGGGCGGCCTGGCCGCGTGGAGATCAACCCGCTTCCCTCGCACGACCGCCAGGTTGTGCAGGGCTATGCCAAGGGCGGATTCCGCGTCTCCGATATGGAATGGTGGGGCGCGATACTGGTCTTTCCGACGCGCACGGTTCTTTGGCCGGTCTTGACGGTCGCCGATCTGGTGCCGCGTGCGTTCGAGCCGGTGCGTGACGCGACCGACCCGCCGATCGAATTGCTGCTGATCGGTACCGGTCAGAAAATCGCGCTGCTGCCTTCGAAACTGCGGCAGGAAATTCGCGCGATGGGCTTCGCTATCGAGGTGATGGATACCGGTGCCGCCTGCCGGACCTACAATGTCCTGATCGGCGAGGAGCGGCGCGTGGCGGCGGCCTTGCTGCCGATGGATTAGCCTGCGGCTATCCTGGTCGCGATCGGCTTCGCCGGTGGCCGGCTTACAGTCGGTTTGGACGGCGGCCGGTCCATGCCCAACCATTTTTCGCGCTTTACCACGGCCAACTTGAGCGCCGACCGCAGATACTCGGCAATCTCATGCTCCTCATTTGCGCAGGCGACGTTGAGAGCCATCAATATCTTGTCGTGTAATCGGCGATTGAGCTCGGGAATGCTGTCGGCCTCGATCTCATATCCGACCTTGGCTTCCGCCCGGATGCGCATCCCGGTTTCCTGGACCTTTTTGCGTAAGGAATGGATCGCAACACGGATCGACACCGCCGCAGCATCGGGTTCGTTGGCGCCATAGACCCGTTGGATCAATGTGCCGATGGGGGTGGGGCGGGCGCGGTTGTTCAGCAGCACGCGCAAGATGTCAGCCTCGTGCGGCGACAACTTGATTACTTTACCTCGGTAAATGATCGCATTGCGATTATAGTCGAAGTCGAATTCTTGTGATCTGCTGGATTCGGGCATTCCGCAGTAAATCCGGACTCGTTTTGACGACGGCCAGATTGTCGCACGTTAGTGTGTCAAGAATAAAGAATAAAATGAATCGCAAAAAATTTTGTAACGAGATTTCTCTTTAATTGTATATAATTGTAACCAAGGCGATGGAGCACCGGCGCGGCAGTCAGGGTTGTCGTTCTGACAGTATCGACCTGAGTACTAAAGGTCAGAGCCGATTACAGTACCAGGCACTCCAGGTCCGTCCCCCGGGAGTTCTCCGAAGAGATCCCGGTGGACGGAAAACTAGAGCTTACGCCGCCGCCCTATGGGACGCGGCCTGATCGAACATCTCGGTCGCGTGCGCCCAATTGGTCAGATGGTCGGCGAAGGTCTGCAGGTATTTCTCCCGCGCGTTGCGATAATCGATGTAATAAGCGTGTTCCCATACATCGCAGACCAGCAGAGCGGTCTTGCCCACGATCAATGGATTGTCGGCATTGCCGGTCTTTAGGATCTCCAGCTTGCCGTTGTCGGCCGCCAGCCAGACCCAGCCCGAGCCGAATTGCGCCACGCCCTCGGCGACGAAATTCTTCTTGAACGCTTCCAGCCCGCCGAAGGTCGAATCGATGGCTTTGGCCAATTCGCCTTTTGGGGTGTCGCTGTCCTTTTTCAGGCTCAGCCAAAACTGAGAATGGTTCCAGTGTTGCGCGGCATTGTTATAGAGCTTCTTCAGTTTCTCATCGCGATGGCTGGCGATGATCACGTCCTCCAGCGACTTGCCCTCCAGCCCGCTGTCCTTCAACAGCTTGTTGGCCGTCTCGACATAAGTCTTGTGGTGCTTATCGTGGTGGTATTCCAAGGTTTCCTTGGACATGTGCGGCGCAAGTGCGTCATAGGCAAACGGCAGCGCGGGAAGTTCGAACGCCATAGTCGGGCTCCTGGGATTGGATGGCCGGCCTGAAAAGGCCGGATATAGACCTAACGGTGGTATTGGGAATCAGGTTCCTTTTGCCGAACCGTCCGTCTGTATTTAACCACCTGATTTTTCGTAACAATACCCCAGCCCTAGCGACGGAACCGCACATGTACTAGATCATGCGGCCTCGCGTTATCAGGGGTTATGCATGAATGCCTGCGGGCTGGATTTCGGGACGTCGAACTCGGCCGTGGGCGTGATCCGCGATGGCTCGGTCACCATGGCGGAAGTCGAAGACGACCGCACGCTGATCCCCAGCGCCCTGTTCTTCGATGATGAGACTCGGGGCAGCATCCTGTTCGGCGATGCGGCGATCGAAGCCTATGTCGGCCAGACCGAAGGCCGATTGATGCGGGCGCTTAAATCGATCCTGGGAACCTCCCTGATCGAGGAAACCACCACGGCTGGCCGCCGGAATTTGCGGTTCACCGAGATCATCGAAATCTTCGTCCGGCATTTAAAGAAGAAGGCCGAAGCATTCCTGGGGCAGGAGATCGAGGCGGTGGTCCACGGCCGCCCCGTGCGATTCATCGACGATGACGACACAGCCGACGCCAAGGCGCAGAAGACGCTGGACGACATCGCCCGCCGGGTCGGGTTCAAGGATGTATCGTTCGTCTACGAACCGATCGCCGCGGCCTATGACTATGAGCTGCGCACATCGCGGGAAGAGGTAGTGCTGATCGCGGATGTCGGCGGCGGAACGTCGGATTTCACTGTCATCCGCATCGGGCCTGACCGGCACAAGCGGCCGGATCGCGCGGACGACATTCTGGCCAACGCCGGTGTCCATATCGGCGGAACCGATTTCGATTCGCTGTTCAGCCTGACCGCTGTCATGCCGATCCTTGGGCTGGGCAGTTTCCTGGTCGAGAAAAACCTGCCGATGCCCCGGGCGCCCTACGACCTGCTGTCGACCTGGGCAAAGATCAATTTCAGCTATACCCCGCGCAACGAGCGAATGATCGCCGAACTGCTTGCCGGCGCGGCGGAGCCCCGGAAGCTGGCGCGGCTGCAGGCGGTCGTCCAGAAGCGACTCGGTCACCGCATCGCGATCGCGGTGGAACAGGCCAAGATCGCGTTAAGTGCAGCGCCCCAGTCGGACATCCCGCTGAATTTCATCGACCCGCGCCTGCATGTGCCAGTGACGCGCCCGGATTTCGAGTGGACCGTGCGCGATCAATCGGTCCGGCTGCGCGACTGTGCGGCCAGTTGTGTGGCGAACGCCGGTCTGACACCGCGCGATATCCAGACGATATTCTTTACCGGCGGCTCTAGCCGGATCCCAGCGGTTCGTGCCGCGGTTGCGGGCGCCGCGCCCGGTGCGCAGGTCGCAACGGGCGCGGACTTCCTGTCGGTTGCCGCCGGCTTGACGCTGGAGGCGCAGCGCCGGTTCGGCTAGAGTCCTTCGACCAACACCGCACGATATTCCGCACCGGCGAAACGGTGCTTCTTGGCCTCGGTATAAGCTGGGCTTTCATACCAGGCCTTGGCCTCGGCAAAAGTCGGGAACGACAGGACCACGACACCCTCGACGGGCGGGCCTTCCAGCACTTCGTGCCGGCCATAGACCACATGCGGAGTCATATTATGTCCCGCCGATGCCGCGCCGGCCATCTTCGAATAGGTGTCCATTTCGGCCTGGTTGGTGGTCTTGTCGCGCGTGAATACGATATAGGCAGCCACGTAATTCCCCTTTGATTTATACGGCGTCTCGGCGGAAGCAGTCCGACGCGTGGTCGTTGATCAAACCGACGGCCTGCATCCATGCATAGACGATTACAGGTCCGACGAACTTGAAGCCACGCTTTTTCAGCGCGACGGACAGGGATTGCGATAAAGGCGTCTTGGCCGGAACCGGACCGGTGTTGCGAATCGGCTTCCCGCCAGTAAACGACCAGACGAAGGCGCTGAAATCCTCGCCCGCCGCCTGCATCTTCAAATAGGCGCGTGCGTTGCCGATCGTCGCCTCGATCTTGGAGCGCGAACGGATGATGCCGGCATTTTGCAGCAGGCTCTCGACTTTAGTGTCGTTATATCTCGCGATGATCTCCGGATCGAAGCCATCGAACGCCTGGCGGAACGCGTCGCGTTTTTTCAGGATGGTCGACCACGAAAGCCCGGCCTGGAAACCGTCCAGGATCAGTTTTTCCCACAAAGCGCGGCTGTCCCGTTCGGGCACGCCCCATTCTGTATCGTGATAGGCGATCATCATCGCGTCAGCGCCTGACCACACACAGCGTTTGACGGTTTGACTCATGGTTGCCTCCAATCCCGGGCAAGAAAAAAGGGCTGTCTCCAGCCCTTTTCCCCGACACGATGTGTACGACGATCAGCCGATCGAGAAGCCGGCGCCCTGCATGACCATGCAATAGAGCATCGGGATCGACAGCACCGTGTTGAGACGCGACGCGATCATGCCGATCCGACCGGCCTTGGCTTTGGCTGCGTCGTCGGCCGGGACAATGCCCAACACCTTCTTCTGGTTCGGCCAAATCACGAACCAGACGTTGGCGGCCATGATGATTGCGAGCCACATGCCGATACCGATGGTGACGAGGTTCGGCGCGAAGGTGAGCGTTCCGATGACGCCGCCCATGTCCTTTTCCTTCATCTGCGCCGTTCCCAAACCCATCAGGACCGTGAATGCCGCGGCCCAGCGGAACCAGAACAAGGCCGTCGGCGCGATATATTTGGAAACACCCGGTTTGAGCTCAGCCGGAATCTTTGGCATGACCGGTGTCTGCACGAAGTTGAAATAGTACAGCAGGCCGATCCACAGGATGCCGAAGAAGACATGCAGATACATTACGAAATAGTCCGCCCAGAGCGGACCGGCCCCGACCGAACTGCGATGAAGTGCGACAACCAGCACAAGCATGAGAAACACGCCGAGCAGAAGCGCCCGGTTCAAACTTTCCAAAAATTTACCCATCTCGCCGCTCCCTTTAGACTCCGGCGACTCCCGCCGACTGTTGATGGATTGTCGGACATGCCTGCTCGGAGATCAACAGTTTGAACTCGGTTGTAAAAAGAGATCGTTCGGTAACGCCGTCATATCCCGCGGAACAGGTGCGGCGGTACGACCACGATCGCTTTGTGACAGCAATCTTCGCGCCCGCCACGGCACGGGAAAGCCTGTTCGCGCTTTATGCGTTCAACATCGAGATCGCAAAGGTTGCCGAGGTCGTCACCGAACCTTTGATCGGGCGGATGCGTCTGCAATGGTGGCGCGACACGCTGGACCGGCTTTATGCCGGCGAAACCGTCGCGCACGAGGTTGCCCGGCCGCTGGGCGTCGCGATCGCAGAAGCAAAACTGGATCGTGGTCTGTTCGACCGTATGATCGACGCCCGTGAATTCGATATCGATCGCACCCCGCCCGCGGATTTCGCGGCGCTCAATGCCTATGCGGAAGGTACCGGCGCCCCTTTGTTGGCGCTTGCCCTGCGAATTGCCGGTGCCGGGCAGGAGGCGGCCGAGGAGGTTGCGGCTTTAGCGGGGACGGCCTGGGCGTTGACCGGATTGCTGCGCGCGGTTCCGTTCCATGCGCGGCAACGGCGACTCTACCTGCCGGAGACCCTGCTTATGGAGCACACGGTCCGTGTACAAGGTGTGTTCGACCTTAAGCCATCACCGGGATTGCCTGAGGTTTGCCGGGAAATCGGAGACTATGCGCGCGACTTGCTGGATGCCGTCCCGCTTGCGATCGAGATCGTGCCGAAAGCCGCCCGGTCGCCCGCGCTCATCGCGTCGCTGGCCCGTTATTATCTTGCGGATATCAAGCATGCCGGTTGGGATCCGTTCGTTCTGGAGCGCCGAAAGCCGCACCCGATGACGGTCGCCAGATTGGGATTGCGAGCGCTGACGAGGGGCTACTGAAGCGGCGAATTGCCCCTGAACGACCTTCGCATGGCCACGAACCTGCCCGATTTGCTTCCCATATCTCAGCCTGGGCCAACGAACGGCCCGATTTGGGAGAAGGTGTCGAATTATGTCGATCTTCAAGAAAACCACGGTCGGTGTGGCATTGCTGGCGGCGACGGTCTTTTTGGGCGGCTGCTATGTCGGCCCGGCCTATGGTCCGCGTTATTATCGCCCGGCCTACGCTTATGGGCCTGTCTACGCGCCTGCGCCTGCTTACGGTTATTATGGCGGTTATCGTCGCTGGTAGGCCTGCAATGCGGATGGCGCGGGTGAGATCACGAATCCCCGCGTCGCTTCAAAGAGCTTTGCCTGTGGAGCGGAACTTATTACAGTCGTTGCCGGTTGCATTTTTCAAACGCTGCATCGGACGCCAAAAGGAATGAGGCCATAAACATGACAATCCGGAATCTCAGGTATTTTCTACCTTCTCTGGCCCTGCTCGCCATGGCGGGGACGGTCACAATCGCCGTGCCGTCATTCGCCGCCGATGCACCGGTTGCAGCCGATGCGCCGGCAGCCACCGGCAAGGCTTCGATGTCCCATGAAGAAAAAGCCGACGATCGCATCAAGGAAATTCACGACAAGCTCGGCATTACAGCCGACCAGGAAAAGGCATTCGGCAAGCTGGCCGATGTGATGCGCAACAATGCCAAAAACATGGACGAGACGGTGGCGAAGGCAGAGGCCGCCGAAAAGACGGCGACGGCTCTAGACGATCTGAAGGCCTATCAGGCTACCGTCCAGGCCCATGCCGACAACGTCAAGGAACTGATCCCCGCGTTCGAATCGCTGTATACGGTTTTGAACGACGATCAAAAGAAGGAAGCTGACTCCCTGTTCGTTCCGCGCAAGGGCAGGGGCAAACATGCGAGCAAGAAATCATGAGCATCCTGAAGTTAACCTTCGCCGGCGGCTTGGCGGCCGTCGTCTTCGCTGGCGCGATGAGCAGCTTTGTGCCTTCCGCCCAAGCCTATTGGCGCAATGACGGCTGGCGCGCGAATGCGTGGCGTGCGCGCGATCACCGCTACAACCAATGGCGGGCACATCGATGGGGCACGCCCTATTATTACGGGCGTCGAACCTACTACAGGCCGCCGATCGTATATGGGCCGCCGCCGCCCTCACCGGGCATCAATCTTCTGTTCAATTTCCGCTAAGGCGACTGTTGAACCCCCTCCTATCCGGAGGGGGTTTTTCTTTGGAGGTTCGTATCCACTTATGCTGCGTGCTAAATCCGCACGCTTAATTTTAAGGACCTCCGAATGTCTCTAGGAATGTATCAGGCCTCGATTCCGGTTTTCAGCCACCAGTTGGCGGCGGTGGGTAAGATACTGGCGAAGGCCGACGCACATGCCGAGGCGCGCAAATTCGACCAGAAGGCGCTGATTCAGGCCCGGCTTTTCCCAGACATGCTGCCGCTGCCGTCTCAAATCCAGATCGCATCCGACGCCGCCAAGGGTGCCGCGGCGCGACTGGCCGGCATTGAAGTGCCGTCATGGGAAGATAATGAAACCACATTGCAGCAGCTGGTGGAGCGATGCGCCAAGACTGAAAAATACCTGGCAAGCTTCAAGCCGGAGCAGATCGACGGTTCCGAAGAGCGCGAAGTGACGCTCAAGCTCGGCGGCAACTCGGTGCCGTTCAAAGGACAGCAATATCTGCTGGGTTTCGCGATCCCGAATTTCTATTTCCACATCACCACGGCCTACGCGCTGTTGCGCCACTGCGGCGTGGAAATCGGCAAGCGCGATTTCCTGGGCGCTTAAGGGGCTCGATAGAACACGACCGTGTGGTTATCCTGGGTACGCCCAGGATAACCACCAATCATGAAAGCCACCCGGTCGGCCTCGACCGGCTAGTTCTTCTTAGGCGGCTCTGGCGTTACCGGCGTGGCGTTGGTGGGCTCTACGCCCGGTGCGGAGCTTGGATGGCCGCCGTAAGCGCTCCCCTCGTAGATATTGCCCTGGTAATCCATCATCACCATCACGGTCGCCCCGCCGTCTTTCTGACCCTGGGCATACCAAATCCCGTTGTCACCTTTCAGCGGGTTGCTGGTCACGTTGTAGCCGCGCTTCACCATCCGATCGCGCGCCTGGTCGGACGTAAAGCTGGTCTTGCCGGGAACCGGCATTGTGGGTTCGGCACCCTTGTCGGTCTTGACCGCGGGCTTCGGGCCGGGCGCAAGTGTGCCGTCGTTTTGCGCCAGGACGGGCAGGGCGGCAGAGAGTGCCATCGCTGTCGCCAATATCATCTTCACGTTCATGGCTTTCCCCAAAATGCATGCGTTTCCATGTCGGCCTAACCGCGATGGACAGCCGCACGTTCCATCGCCCCCCGGGAACGAACCTCGTTGCCTTCGGTTGTCTGGATAACGATCCGCCCAGGCAGCCAGCATTTCAGGAGAGCTTCATGTCCAATCGCACCATTGCCCGACTTTACGATTCCTATGACACCGCCGCCGGGACGGTGCGGGAATTGGAGCGCGCCGGGATTGCCTATGACGACATCTCGGTCGTCGCGAACAACACCGGCAACCGTACGGCGACGGAAATGAAGCACGGCAACGAAGCGGCGCCCGGTGCGGAAATCGGCGCAGGTTTGGGCGCGCTCGGCGGCGGCGCAGCGGGCGTATTGACCGGCCTTGGGTTGCTGGCGATCCCCGGCGTCGGACCGGTGGTTGCCGCGGGTTGGCTAGCCGCCCTGGCCGTCGGTGCGGTCGGCGGCGCCGCAGCTGGCGGATTGCTCGGCGGGCTCGTCGGGGCCGGAATCAGCGACGATCACGCCGAAGTCTATACCGAGGGCGTCCGGCGTGGCGGCACCTTGGTCACCGTTCGTGTACCTGAAGAGAAATTCGCCATTACCGAGACGATCTTGGACAGGCACGCGGTGGATCCGGCCGTGCGGCGCGCGCAATACGCCGCGTCGGGGTGGTCTGCCTATGACCCTGACAGTCCGATTCTAACCGAAGAGGATATCGAGCGGGAGCGACACGCCACCCGCTGATAGTCCCCGCATTTTTGTCATCCGCGCACCCCGGATCGTAACGGCGATTCCG
The DNA here is from genome assembly GCA_965276835.1 of Alphaproteobacteria bacterium. Classification (GTDB taxonomy): domain Bacteria; phylum Pseudomonadota; class Alphaproteobacteria; order BOG-932; family Roseiterribacteraceae; genus BOG-932. The sequence continues at coordinate 1,362,222 of OZ255631.1, read as the reverse complement.
GGGTGTGGCGTTTTTGCATCGATTTTTGCTCTTTTTATTCTGAGCGTTCTTTTCACTTAGAGAAAAATTGACGACCCGTAATCGGCGATATAGCTTCGCCGAAATCATACGGATGCGTCTGATAAGTCATAAGGCGGCGTCGCCGCCACAAGGGAGGAACTAATGAACGTGCGGATTCCGCTCGCGCTCGCCTGCTCGGCCAGCCTTTTTTCCATGCTGCAGCCCACCGTCGCTTTCGCTCAGGCGGATCAGCCGGGCGCCACCAATTCAGGGACACTCGAAGAGATCGTCGTCACCGCACGCCGCAAAGAGGAAAAGCTGCAGACCGTTCCGGTCGCGATTACAGCCTTCACGCCGGCATCGCTGGAAGAAAAGCACATCGAAAGCGCATCGGACCTCGCACACCACGTTCCGGGGTTGGTCTCGTCGCAGGAAACCCGTGATGAGCAGGTCTTTTACCTGCGCGGCCAAGGTCCGAACGGCGGGCAGGGCGGGGCGCCGGGTGTTGTCACCTACTTCGCCGAAGTCCCGTTCTACGCGTCGGGGCCGGGCATCTATTTTGACCTCGACAATCTGCAGGTCCTGCGCGGCCCCCAGGGCACGCTGTTTGGCCGCAACACCACGGGTGGCGCGGTTTTGTTCGAGCCGAAGCGCCCGACCAATAACTTCGAAGGGTACGTCCAGGCCTCGTTCGGCGACTACAACCTGCATGCTGAAGAAGGCGCCATCAATATCCCGATTATCGATGACAAGTTGCTGGTCCGCGCCGCCTTCAGCATCGATCAGCGCGATGGCTTTACTCATGATTATACGAACGGGCAGGATCTGGATAATCGCGATTTCTGGTCTTTCCGGCTTGGCGTGACCTGGCGGCCGACGGACGATTTCGAAAACTACCTCGTCTATGACTCGCTCTATTCCCACACGAACGGCACCGGAATCGAACTCCAGGCGATTAACCCAAGCCAGACAACGGCATTCTCCCAGACATTCTGTCCCGCCACCGGGCCATGCGCCCTGGCGCGGAAATTTCTCAACGAGCAGGCGGCAGTGGGGCCGCGCGGCACGTTCTCCACTCCGGGGCTCGGCGGCCTCGACAAGACCTACAGCTATGGCATCACCGATATTGCGACATACGATTTGAGCGATGACGTCAAGGTCAAGAATATCTTCGGATATCGCGTGCTGAAGAACCTGCTGCGCTATGACCTCGACGCCATGCCGGTGGCGCTTATCGATTTCCAGACACCGAACAATTGGCAGCTCAGCAACTCGCAATACACCGACGAAATCCAGTTCCAGGGGACGTCGCTCGGCGGGAATTTAAACTGGATCGCTGGCGCCTTCGGCGAATTCCTGCATCCCAGCGGATATACCGTGGCGCAGCTCGGCACTTCCACCCCTATAGCGGGGTTCGTAGTGCCAGTGACGGTTACCACCAATTCCATGGGACAAAATGCGCTGGGGCCAGAAGGAATCACCGAGCGCACACAAGCCGTATTCCTGCAGGGCAATTATAATTTGGGTGCTCTGTCCGATATGTTGGAAGGTCTGAAGTTCACGGCGGGTGTGCGCTACACGTGGGATTACACATCGAACAGCAATTTTGAAAACGTCAGTGTCGCCCTGCCGGCCGCCTTCGGCGGCGGGACAATACATACTGGCTGCGAGGCCACACCCTCGCCCTGCGTCTATCAAAGCCATCAATTCCAGGCGCCAACTTGGACCGTGGGCCTCGATTACCAGATCGATCCGAACATGCTTGTCTACGCAAAAGGCAGCCGAGGCTTCAAGAGCGGCGGATTCAACGGCGCGGGCAACGCGGAATTCCCCACCAAGTACGAATCCGAATATGTGACGGACGTCGAAATTGGCCTGAAGGCCGATTGGGATATCGGCGGGATCAAGCTGCGGACGAATCTCGACGGTTTCCACGACGACTATAGAAATGCCCAGCGGTCGGTCGGCGAGTTGGCCCAGACAGTTCCGGCGCCCGCACCCAAATCGGCAACGACCGTGATCGCGAATGGCGATGCGACGATCGAGGGCGTGGAGTTCGAAAGCACGATCATTCCGGTCAAAGACCTCGAATTGACCGCGTCCTGGAGCTACACCCACGCACGGTACGACAAGTTCCTCATCCCGACGGGCATCGACGCGCACGGCAATCCGCTGCCTCCGTTTGACGGAAGCGACATTCCGTACCCGTTCACACCGAAGAACAAGTTCGGCGTCTCCGCCCGGTATCATCTGCCGTTCGTGCCGGTTGAAGATGGCGATCTGTCCGTCCAGGGCAGCTATGTCCATACCGGCCGCATCACCTATGCGACGGGCGATATCGAGCCGTTCGGCAATGAGCCGGGCTATGGGCTGGTCGATCTCAATGTCGACTGGACCAATGTCATGAGCCAGCCGGTCGACGTCTCGTTCTTTATGAGCAACGTGACCGATAACGTGGTCAAAGTCGGCAATGTCGGCATCTATAACTCGCAGGGCTATGTCGATGTGATCTACAACGAGCCGCGGATGTGGGGCTTTCACGTGAAGTATCGCTTCGGCGGCGAGTCCGCGCCCGAAACAGCTCCGGCGGCTTACGTTCCTCCGCCGGTCCAGGCGCCTGCTCCGGCACCGCGCAGCTATCTGGTGTTCTTCGACTTCAACAAGTCGGACCTGACGCCCCAGGCAGTTGAGATCGTCGATACGGCGGCGAAGAACGCCGGTCCGGCCAAGGTCACGCAGCTGACCGTCACCGGTCACACCGACACGGTGGGTTCAGACGCCTACAACATGCGCCTCAGCCGCCGCCGCGCGGAATCGGTTGCGGCACAGCTTGAGAAGGACGGCATCGCGTCGTCGGAGATCGAGATCGTGGCCAAAGGCAAGCGCGACCTGCTCGTCCCGACCGGCGACGGGGTTCGCGAGCCGCAAAACCGGCGCGTACAAATCGTTTATTCGGGCGGCCCGACTTCGTAAGTCCCCGACCTCATAAGCCAACGTAAGGGTGGCTGAACCTGCGGCGCTCCCCAAAAGGGAGCGCCGTTTTTCTTTTCAGGTTAATGGGCGGTGAAGACGACCTTATCCGCCGCGGCAATGAAGCTGGCGGTGCCGAGCACTGCGGGTTCATCTCCTTGCCGCGCCTGGACGACAATGACGGTGTCCTCGTCGCTGGCGTGATGCCCTGAGAACGTCAGTTGCAGCAGGATAGCACTCGCCAGTGCACGCGTGTCACCCTCGGCCTCCGCCGGCGTGGGCTCTCGCGCAAAATGAATTGTCAGGCGATAGGCCGAAAGATCGGCATTGTCGATTGTGATGCCGGACCAACGTTCCGCGGCGCCGACCGATGCGACTGCCTTTTCCGCGATATCATGGGCAACCGATCTCTGAAGGGCGGTCAACTCGGGCGGGTCGGCGGGGCGATGCGCGGATTCATAGGCAAGTCCGGCGACAAGCACGCCAAAGCCGATGATCCCGATCCGTACAGCGGCGTTCTTCAAGCCCGCACTCTCTTCTTTAAGGCTCTGCCGCCGCTTGCACCAAATGCTCGCGACCTCTAGCAAAACCGCTGGGCCGCTGCAAACCGGCACAACACCGCTGCATATCTGTTTAGGGTGCGGATCTGATCTTCAAGGGTTCGAAAATGACTGGCTTCCTGAATAATCTGATCCTCAACACCGACAGCTACAAGACCAGCCACTTCCTGCAATATCCGCCCGATACCGAGGAAATCTCGGCCTATATCGAAAGTCGAGGCGGGCGATTTCCGCATACTTTGTTTTTCGGGCTTCAGGCTTTCATCAAGGAATATCTGCTACGCCCGATTTCCAACGCGGACGTCGATGAGGCGCAGGAGATCGTCACCGCGCACGGCCTGCCGTTCAACCTGGACGGCTGGCTGCGTGTCGTGAATGTCCATGGCGGTCGCTTGCCGATCGAGATTGCCGCGGCGGAGGAGGGGGAGCTTATTCCAACCCACAACGCGCTGGTGCAGGTTCGCAACACTGATCGCGAGCTGCCGTGGCTGACATCCTACATCGAAACAGCGCTGCTTCGGGCTGTCTGGTACCCGACGACGGTGGCGACGCTGTCGTTCGAGGCCAAGCGCCTGATCAAGCGTTATCTGGATGAAAGCTGCGAAAAACCTGACGCGGAAATCGGTTTCAAGCTGCACGACTTCGGCGCGCGCGGGGTTTCCAGCCAGGAAAGCGCGATGCTGGGCGGCATGGCGCATCTGGTGAATTTCCAAGGCACGGATACGCTGGCGGCAGTCTTGGGCGCACGGCGCTATTATTCAGCCTCCATGGCCGGATTTTCGATCCCGGCGGCCGAACATTCGACGATCACCGGCTGGGGCCGCGAGCGCGAACAGGATGCCTATGCCAACATGATCGCGCAGTTCGGCCGCCCTGGGAAACTGGTCGCCGTGGTGTCCGACAGCTACGACATCTTCAACGCCGCCAGCGAAATCTGGGGCAAGGCGCTAAAAGACAAAGTGCTTCAATCCGGTGCAACCGTCGTCATACGCCCGGACAGCGGCGATCCGGCGCCCGTGGTCGTTGAGGTGCTGCGCAGGCTCGCCGATGCATTCGGCGCGACAACGAATGCCAAGGGCTATGCCGTGCTGAATCCCTCGGTGCGGGTTATCCAGGGCGATGGGATGGGCCTGGATCAGATCGGCGCCGTGCTGGAGGCCGTCAAGCAGGTGAAATTCTCGGCGGAGAACGTTGCCTTCGGCATGGGTGGCGGCCTGCTTCAGAAGGTGAACCGCGACACGATGCAATGGGCGATGAAGGCTTCTGCCATCAAGATTAAAGGTTTCTGGCGCGATGTTTACAAAGACCCGGTCACCGATCCGGATAAAGTTTCCAAACGCGGTAGGCAATCGCTGATCCACGACGCAGCCGGCTGGCGGACCGTTTCGGCGGCGGCGAACGGTCAAAACCGGATGACCCTAGTCTATGGCGACGGCAAATTGCTTCGACAGACCAGCTTCGATGCAGTCCGGGCCAAGGCGGATACTGCCTTGCGTCAGGCCACGGAGCCTGCGTCGCGGAATGACGGTTAGTGGAACAACTCCGGTCGGAACTGTTTTGAGTTTAACTTGTACAACTTTCTAGTGCGGACTCTGAGGTATCGCGAGCGTGCCTCGTCTTTCCCAGCTCCGTTGCAGACAGACCAAGGACAGTGCGGATATTGATGGGCAAAGCAGCAACTGGCCAGGAGGCAGCGGCGATTTCGGATACGGCTCGTGAGCCGATCATGTCCGTTACACACGAATTGCTGGTCCAGAGCGTGGTGGACTATGCCATCTATATGCTCGATCCAACCGGCATTGTGGCCAGCTGGAATCCGGGTGCGGAGGGGATCAAGGGCTATACGCCAGCCGAAATTATCGGCGAGCATTTTTCCCTTTTCTATACAGAAGAAGACCGCGACGCCGGCCTTCCGGAGAAAGCGCTGGCAACGGCCTCGAAAAGCGGCCGTTTCAGCATGGAAGGGTGGCGAGTTCGAAAAGATGGCAGCCGTTTCTGGGCGCTGGCGGTTATCGACGCGATCTATCTCGAGGGAAAGCTGGTTGGTTTTGCCAAAATCACCCGCGACCTGACGGAGCAGCGCGCTGCCCAGCTTTCGGCCTTGGAACGCGAGCGAGGCTTTCGTTCCCTGGTGCAAGGCGTCACGGATTACGCAATCTATATGTTGAGTCCCGAAGGCTTGGTCACCAACTGGAATGCCGGCGCCGAACGCATCAAGGGCTACTCGGCAGATGAAATTGTCGGGCAGCATTTTTCCAAGTTCTACACCGAGGAGGATGCAGCCAAGGGCGCTCCGCGTATGGCGCTGGAAACCGCGGAACGCGTAGGGCGGTTCGAGGCGGAGGGTTGGCGGGTTCGAAATGATAGCACACGTTTCTGGGCCGGCGTCGTTATCGATGCGATCCGCGACGACGACGGCGCGCTGATCGGCTTCGCCAAGATCACGCGGGACCTGACCGAGCGACGCGAAGCGCAAATTCAGTTGGAGCAATCTCGGGAGCAACTTTTCCAGTCGCAGAAGATGGAAGCTGTCGGTCAGCTGACCGGCGGCCTTGCGCACGACTTCAACAACCTCCTGGCCGGCATCGCGGGTAGCCTCGAACTGATGCGCACGCGTTTGGCGCAGGGGCGGATCGGCGAGTTGGAACGGTATATCAACGCTGCCTTGGGTGCTTCCTCACGAGCGGCCAACCTGACACACCGGCTACTCGCCTTCGCCCGGCGGCAAACGCTCGACCCGACGGCGGGGGACGCGAATAAGCTGCTCGCAGACATGGAGGATCTGGTTCGCCGGACAATCGGCCCGGAGATCGCGCTGAAGACGGTTCTTGCTCAAGGCCTCTGGCCAGTGTTTTGCGATACAAATCAGTTAGAGAACGCGACGCTCAATCTTTGCATCAACGCCCGCGACGCCATGCCGGACGGTGGGCAGCTGACGATCGAGACGGCAAATACCGTAATCGATGAACTCCGAGCCCGGCAACGCGATGTGCCGCCGGGCGAGTATGTTTCGGTTTGCGTCACCGATACCGGGACTGGGATGTCGCCCGAGGTGGTGGCAAGGGCTTTCGATCCTTTCTTCACAACAAAGCCAATGGGGCAAGGCACCGGCCTGGGGCTTTCGATGATTTATGGTTTCGCCCGGCAATCAGGGGGCCAGGTGCGGATTGAGTCGAAAGTCGGTTCGGGGACGGCGGTACAGCTCTTTCTGCCGAGATATCTTGGTGTATTGGCGGAAGATGGCGCTGAACCGGCATCGGCGACTCTCCCGCGCGCCGGATCGGGTGAAACGGTGCTGATCGTCGATGACGAACCGAGCATTCGCATGTTGGTGGTCGAAACGCTGGAGGATTTGGGGTATGCCGCAATCGAAGCGGCGGATGCAAAAGCCGGACTGCAGATATTGCAATCCAATGTGCGGGTCGACTTGCTGATCAGCGATGTCGGATTGCCGGGGGGTATGAACGGTCGCCAGATGGCCGACGCGGCCCGCGTCGCGCGTCCCGGGCTGAAAGTGCTGTTCATCACCGGCTATGCAGAGAACGCGGCCGTGGGTGGCGGCCAGCTCGAACCCGGAATGCATATCCTGACCAAGCCCTTCGCCCTTGAGAAGCTCGCGTCGCGCATCAAGGCGATTATTGCAGACGGCAAATAGGAAACGATGGGTACCTGCAGGATTTAGGCATCGATCGCTTCTTCCCCTTCGCCATCCGCTGTCGGAATTTTTTACACTTCAAACGTGCTGTCACGGTATAACATAGCAAATTCAACAAGCTAAAAATTGGTATGATATTTGCTACGCCTCTTAACGGAACCTTAACAACCGATAAGAGACAGGTAGACCGATGAAGACGAACGTTGCGACGGCAGCGCTTGGGATTGCCTGCCTTGCCTCTTTCGGCGTCGTGCATGCGGGAACGATAACGACGACAAGCGTTTCGATGCCCAATGGCAGCATATCTGTGAATATTCACGACAGCAGCCAGAACATCAACGGCGGCGGTAGCGGTACGGGCGCCGGCATGTTCACGATGCAGACGTCGGTCGGTTCGCTGAATACCTATTGCGTCGACCTGTTCGATTATATCGACACGGGCAGCAACGGTTACACATTCGATAATAATCAGCTGGCGGCCGGCCAATCGTTCCGCAACGGTAACGCCGCCGGCACTTGGACGGCGAACCAAGTCAACCTGCTCACGGCGCTGCTTACGAATGGCGCCCTGCAGTCTTCCAACAGCGTCAATTCAGCTGCGCTGCAGATTGCGATCTGGGAGGTGGAGTATGACACGGCTGCCTCGAACGGCACTTACAGCCTCACATCGCACGATGGATTCTATTTCAGCACCACCAGCGATTCGCATAGTCAGGCGGCGCTGACGCAGGCGCAGGCCTACCTGAACGATGTCACCGGCTACAGCACGACCAGTCACGGTCACACCACCTGGGTGGACGCTAACTGGGACACCGACGGAACTCACGTGGCGATGTATCTGACTTCCGATCCTTCCGGCACGCAGAACCAGATCTATCTGGGAACGCCGCCGACGACCCCGGTTACGACGCCGGTGCCGGAGCCTTCAGCCATGACGCTCTTCGGCGTTGGACTGGCGGGCATATGGCGAGCGCGTCGCCGCAAGAGGGCCACCCGCGCCGATTGATCCTGCATGATCGCGCCCGATGTGCGAGGTGGGGCCATTGTCATGGCCGTTCAGCTTCGGTATATCCCCGCCACTCGAATGCTGGCGAACGCGAATGCCAGGATTCGCTCCCGTCGCTGCCGTAGCTCAGTGGTAGAGCACTCCCTTGGTAAGGGAGAGGTCGACAGTTCAATCCTGTCCGGCAGCACCAGTCTTCAGCGCGTCTTCCCACCTGGTGTCGGCTGAATATTTTCCAGCATCTCATTGGCTATCCGGGCATCGGAAAGCGGCATAACAAAACCCTATCCGCCCCCTTAAGTTCGCCGAACACCGAAAATGAATGAATCCGGAGCGGTAGCCCGACTCAGCGGATACAGTGTAGCGTGCCCTATGGACGATCTGGATCGGACGAAAACCAAGGTGACGGATGCAGCGAAGGCTGCGCAGGCTGGCCGCAACGCACAGCGTGCGGAGGCGTTGCGGGCCAACCTGATGCGCCGCAAGACGCAGGCGCGCGGGCGGGTGGACGATAGGGACGAGGCTGCTAAAAAACCGGACGAAGCTTGAGAGAGAGGGTCCGCTGGTCTACAAGCGCAGGGCGTTTCGGACTTGGTTCTACAGCGCCATTTTGGCGACACGTTTCTAACCCGATCATGTCCCGCCCGGCCAAATTTTTGAGTCGCGTATTTCAAGGATAGAGCGTTGGACAAGATCGTTATCAGAGGCGGCAAGCCGCTTTCAGGCGTCATTCCGATCAGCGGCGCGAAAAACGCGGCCCTTCCGATCATGGCAGCCAGCATCCTGACCGATCAGACGCTGTCGCTCTCCAACGTGCCGCACCTGGCGGACATCACGACAATGGCCAACCTGCTGCGCCCGATGGGTGTGGAGATCGGCATCGGCGACCGTGTGAACGATCCGCATGGCGGCCACGTGCTGGAGCTGTCGGCGCGGCAGATCGTCGATACCACCGCGCCTTATGACTTCGTGCGCAAGATGCGGGCCAGCGTGTTCGTTCTCGGGCCGTTGCTGGCGCGCGCTGGCGAGGCCAAGGTGTCGTTGCCGGGCGGCTGCGCCATCGGCGCGCGCCCGGTTGACCTGCATTGCCAGGGACTTGAACAGATGGGCGCGGTCATCACGCTGGATGGCGGCTATATCAACGCAAGCGCTCCGCATGGCCTGACCGGGGCAAAAGTTGTCTTCCCCAAAGTTTCGGTCGGCGCGACCGAGAACCTGATGATGGCGGCGACCTTGGCCAAGGGCGAAACGCAGTTGATCAACGCCGCGGCGGAGCCCGAGGTGATCGACCTTGCCAACTGCCTTAACGCCATGGGTGCGCATGTCGAGGGCGCGGGAACGAACATCATCACCATTCGCGGTGTTCAGTCCCTGCATGGCGCCCATTATCGAATCATTCCCGACCGCATTGAGACCGGCACCTATGCCATCGCCGTCGCCGTCACCGGCGGCAGGGTGGAACTGCTCGGCGCACGGATGGCGCATATTTCATCGCTGGCCGAAACACTCGGACGCGCCGGCGTCGATGTCAGCGAGACCGAGGACGGGCTGTCGGTCTCCCGCCTCAACGGCCACATCAAGGGTGTCGACATCATGACCGAGCCTTTCCCAGGTTTTCCGACCGATCTGCAGGCCCAGGCCATGTCGCTGATGACTGTGGCCGAGGGCGCGGCGATGATAACCGAAACGATTTTCGAAAACCGCTTCATGCATGTGCCGGAACTGGCCCGAATGGGGGCCAATATCACCGTGCATCATGGCTCCGCGCTGGTGCGGGGTGTCGACAAATTGCGCGGCGCGCCCGTCATGGCGACCGATCTGCGTGCTTCGGTATCGCTTGTCGTCGCTGCCCTGGCGGCTGAGGGCGAAACCACGATCAGCCGCGTTTATCACCTGGACCGCGGCTATGAGCGGCTTGAGGAAAAACTTGCGGCGTGCGGCGCCGATGTCCAGCGGGTACGGGAAGCCGATTGATGGAAGACGGTGTACCACCACCCGACCAAGGCTCCGAGGCCGGCCCGCTGAAACTTCGCGCGATCGACACGGAGGATCTGGCGGTGCTGGCCGCGTTCCTGCAGGACGCGATCGCGAATGTATCGGAAATGGCCTATCTGCCGGATGATCGGAAGTTCGTCCTGGCGGTCTGCCGTTTCCGCTGGGAGCGCGCGCTGAGCGATACGCCGGAAGAGATATTCGAGCGCGTATCCTGCGCGGTGACGATCGAGGGGGTCGACGATCCGAAATATCGCGGGTTCGGCCTCAAGGAACGCAACCGTACCATGCCGCTCTTGACCGTGACCTATGACGGGGTGGCTGTATTATTGACCTTCGGTGGCGATGCCGCCCTGAAATTGCCGGTGTCGGGCCTGGACCTCAGGATCGAGGATTTCGGGGAATGCTGGCCGACCAGACAGAAGCCCGAGCACGGAAACCCGTTGTGACCACCCACTCCGCCGCCGCCTTCGACGAGTCCATTATCTTAGCCGTCCCGAAGGGACGAATTCTGAAAGAACTTCGCCCGGTGCTCGACCGCGTCGGCATCGTCCCGTCGGCGGCGTTCGACGATGAGAACTCGCGCGACTTGCGTTTCGCCACCAACGTACCGAACGTCCACATCATCCGCGTGCGGTCCTTCGACGTCCCGACCTTCGTCGCCTTCGGCGCGGCGCATCTGGGTGTCGCCGGCAGCGACGTGCTGATGGAGTTCGATTACCCGGAAGTCTACTCGCCTCTCGATCTCGGCATCGGACACTGTCGGATCTCGGTCGCCGAACTGGCGGAACTCAGCAAGACCGACGATCCATCGCGCTGGAGCCATGTCCGCGTCGCGACCAAATACCCTGAAGTGACACGCCGCCACTTCGCCGCCCGCGGCGTGCAGGCGGAATGCATCAAGCTGAACGGTGCGATGGAACTGGCGCCGTCGCTGGGCCTGTGCGACCGCATCGTCGACCTGGTGTCCAGCGGCGCGACCTTGAAGGCCAACGGCTTGGTCGAGATCGAGCATATCGCCGACGTCACCTCGCGCCTGATCGTGAATCGCACGGCGCTGAAAACGCGATCCGAAGAGATCGGCGGCTGGGTCGACCGTTTCCGGGATGCCTGCCGTGCCCGTTAGGCTGGACGCCGCAGCGCCGGATTTCGAAACGAAGTTCCAGGCCTATCTTGATATCGGCCGCGACGATGCCGAGAAGGTCGACGCCATCGTCGCCGATGTTATCGCGCGCGTGGTGGCCGAAGGCGACAGGGCCCTGGTCGACTACACCCTTCGTTTCGACCGGCTAAAGGTTTCGGCTGCCGGCTTGCGTATTACCACTGCCGAGATCGATGCGGCGGTTGCCGCCTGTGCCCCCGACCTGATTGCGGCTATCGACCTGGCTGCCACGCGGATCGAAAATTTCCATCGCCGGCAAATGCCGCAGGGTTATTCCTATGACGACGGCGTCGGCAATCGGCTCGGCTTGCGCTGGACTTCGGTATCGGCTGCCGGCCTTTATGTGCCGGGCGGCCTAGCGGCCTATCCCAGCTCGGTCCTCATGAACGCCATTCCAGGCAAGGTTGCGGGCGTGCCGCGTCTTGTCATGGTTGTGCCGACACCGGACGGTAAATTGGCCCCGGCTGTGCTGGCGGCGGCGCGCAGGGCAGGGGTGGATGAGATTTACCGCGTTGGCGGGGCTCAGGCCGTTGCAGCGCTCGCCTACGGCACCGAAACCATCAAGCCCGTCGATGTCATCGTCGGTCCCGGGAACGCTTATGTCGCGACCGCCAAACGCATGGTGTTCGGCAAAGTCGGGATCGATACGATCGCCGGCCCTTCGGAAATCCTGGTGGTGTCCGACGCCGGTTCGAATCCGGCCTGGATTGCCATCGATCTGCTGAGCCAGGCGGAGCACGATGCCTCGGCACGCAGCGTTCTGCTTACCGACGATGCATCTTATGCCGACCGTGTCTCCGCCGCGGTCGATGAGGCGCTGGCCGGGCTGCCGCGTGCTGCCATTGCCGGTGCAAGCTGGCGGGATCACGGCGCGGTCATCGTCGTGCCGAACATGGCTGCCGCGCCGGCGATCATCGACCGCATCGCGCCGGAGCACCTAGAGTTGGCGGTTGCCGATCCGGAGGCTTTGTCAGCCAAGGTGCGCAATGCCGGGGCGATCTTCCTGGGCCGGCATTCGCCCGAAGCCATCGGCGACTACATTGCCGGACCGAACCATGTTCTGCCGACCTCCGGTGCGGCGCGTTACGCGTCCGGCCTGGGTGTGTTCGACTTCATGAAGCGGACGACCTTGATCGACTGCTCCCCGGCCGGCATCGCCGCCATCGGTCCGGGTGCACTGACTCTGGCGGAGGCCGAGGGACTCGGCGCTCACGCGCGTTCCGTCGCCGTGCGGCTGGAGCGCAACTGAGATGACGCAGCACATCGCCGACATCCATTTCGACAAGCGCAGCGTGGAGAAGCGCAGCAGCGAGATCGAACATGAGCGGGCGATTGCAGTCTATGATCTGCTGGAGGCCAACAGCTTCGCGCCGGTCGGTCACGATTCCGGGCCGTACGATTTGCATCTCGGTGTGATCGACGGCCGGCTGATGCTCGACATCCGCGCAGCGGATGGCAAGCCCGTCATCATCTTCGGCCTGTCCCTCAGCCCGTTCCGGCGCGTGATCCGCGATTACGCGATCGTGTGCGAAAGTTATTACGCAGCGACCCAAAGCCAGAGCCTGACGCAAGTCGAGGCGATCGATATGGGCCGGCGCGCCGTTCATAACGAGGGCGCGGAACTTCTGGTTGAACGGCTGAAAGGAAAGGTCGATATCGACCAGGACACCGCGCGCCGTCTATTCACCTTGATCCACGTCCTGCACACCGCCGGCTTCAGCACCATGCCGTCGGCGCCATCGCCGCGTGTGCTGTTCGTCTGCAACCGCAATTCGGTGCGTTCGCCTATGGCGGAGGCGCTGCTGGCGTTGCGCCGGGGCGACGCAGCGCGCGTTGATTCAGCAGGTCTGATGGTCGACCCGGTGGACCCCATGGCGGCTGTCGTGATGGCTGAGGTCGGCATCGATCTTAATGAGCACAACACCCAGGCGCTGGGCGATGTATCGCTGAACGATATCGATGTGGTGATTTCGCTGTCCAGCGAAGCGGCTGCCGCTTTCGACCCGCCGCCCACCGGACTCAGTGTCGAGCATTGGGAAATCGACGACCCGACCGAAACGGAAGGGAACCGTGACGCCAAGTTGGAAGCCTACCGGCAGGTGCGTATCGCGCTGGAAAAACAAATTGCCACGCGTTTTTCCGCAGAAGCTGGGAAAATGCCTTGACCGGGCGGGTAACGCAGCGCAACTAACCTGAGATGTTCAACTATGGTAATACGGTTTTATGGCTAAAGAAGATCTAATCGAATTCAGCGGAACAGTCGCTGAATTGCTGCCAAACGCGATGTTTCGCGTCAAACTTGATAACGACCATGAGATACTGGCGCACACGTCCGGCAAAATGCGGAAGAATCGCATCCGCGTGCTGGCAGGCGACAAGGTCAATGTTGAAATGACGCCTTACGATCTGACCAAGGGTCGGATTACTTTCCGCTTCAAATAAGCGGTCCGTGTTCCGTGCTGTCTGTCGAAGAGTAGGCCGGAACCGTGCCAACAAAGCTCATTCTTGCCTCCGCCTCACCGCGGCGGCTCGATCTGCTGCGCCAGATCGGCATCGAGCCTGATCTCGTAGACCCAGCCGAAATCGACGAAACCCCGCGGAAGGCCGAGCCTCCAGGCAAGCATGCTTTGCGTTTGGCGTTGGAAAAGGCTCAGGCTGTCGCCGGTCGGCATCCCGCCGCATTGATCCTGGCGGCCGACACAGTGGTTGCCTGCGGCACACGAATATTACCCAAGACCGAGGATGAGGCATCCGCGCGCCATTGCCTGGACCTGATTTCAGGCCGACGGCATCGCGTGTTCGGCGGCATCGCGCTGATCGCGCCCGATGGCCGTGCGGTTTCGCGCCTTGCCGAAAGCACGGTGATCTTCAAGCGGCTCAGCAAATCTGAGATCGATGCCTATATCGCGTCCGGCGAATGGGATGGGAAGGCAGGGGGATATGCGATCCAGGGCAGGGCGGCCGCCTTGATCCGCTATATCTCCGGCTCCTACAGCAACATCGTCGGATTGTCGCTGCATGACGTGCAGCAATTGCTGACCGGCATTGGCTGGCCGGGAGCCGATACGGCGGCCTGATGGCGCAGAGTCTTATCCTCGTTGAATCCGACGCAAATGGGCTACGCGCGGCCCTGGTGGTGGACCGCCGAATGCAGGCGATCGAGATCGATCGCTCGAACAAACCGTCCCAGGTGGGCGGGACGATGCCGGCAAAGGTTATCCGCACCGTCACCGGGCTGGGCACGACCGTCAAATTGACCGACGGCACTGAAATGTTGCTGGACAGGGGCGGCGATAAAAGCCCGCTTGCATCCGGCGCGGACCTCATCGTGCAGATTATAAAACCCCCACGCGGCGACAAGGCGGGCATTGCCAGCCGTTCGATCACGCTGACCGGGCGGGGGTTGGTCCACCTGCCGCTGGAGACCGGGATCAAGGTCTCACGGCGGCTGGATATCGGCGCCGACAAGCGTGTTGCGCTCGAAACCGCGCTCACAGGTTTTCCCGGCGGCTGGATCGTCCGGCGAACTGCCGCCGCGCTGTCCCTTGAAGATATTCAGATCGAAGCGAACGCCCTCGCGCTTGAAGGGAAACAGGCGACAGTGGGCAAATCGAAAGCGCCCGATGCTTTCCGCCGATTGATTGGCGATTACGGAGCCTCGGAAACACTTGCCATCCAGGTCGCTGGACTGGCCGCGAAGGCAGTTGTCGAACGCTGGCGCGCGGCGTTCGCCCCGAGCCTGTCGGCAGAAGTCGAAATCCAGCCCGCGGGGTTATTCGATCGTTACGATCTCGATGACGCTGTCGCCGCGTTAGCCGAGCGGCAGATTGCGCTGCCGGGCGGCGCTTCGCTGGTCATCGATCTGACCGAGGCGCTGACCGCCATCGACGTGAATGCCGGCTCGCAGACGAACGCCGTCAAGGTCAATCTGGATGCTGCGGCGGAAATCGCGCGGCAGTTGCGTTTGCGTCATATCGGCGGAATCGTGGTGATCGATTTCATCTCGATGCCGCGCCGGCAGGATCAGGCGCGAATCGGGGAGGCGCTGATCGCGGCCCTGGCGGACGATCCGTCGCAGACTTATGTATTGCCGATGTCGGCGCTCGGCCTGGTCGAGATGACGCGGGAACGGCGCGGTCCTGGTTTGGAGCTTGGGCCCGGTTTGGAGCTTTGAGACAGTGATACCGAAGAAACCATCCTGCCCTGTCTGCGGGCGGCCGCGTGAGGCGGATTTCAGGCCTTTCTGCTCGAAACGCTGCGCCGACGTGGACCTTGGCCGCTGGTTCAACGAGACCTATGTCGTGCCCGAACCGCTGGGCGAAGACTCGATGGATATCGGCGACGACGACGGCGACGAAACAGTTCACTGATCCGCCTTTGGGTGGCTGGACATGCGCTCAGCTTTTGCCTATACCCGGCCCCTCGCAACGCGCGGGCCCGGGTAGCTCAGTTGGTAGAGCAGGCGACTGAAAATCGCCGTGTCGGTGGTTCAAATCCGCCCCCGGGCACCATCCGCCCTAAAACGCGTTCCGACGCTATCATGACCTACAACTTGCTGTGTGTTATGACCCTTCGGAACATCCGAGGCGTTCATGATGCACGCGAAGCTTATAAAAAATACGGATAATTTTGGCGTTGTCTTTACTCGCGATCACATACGGGATTGAGAGATGGGCGCTGGCGAAGGCATTTTTGAATTCGGCCGGTTTCGCCTCGACGGGGCAACCCGTATTCTGTCGGATGGGGGCGTCCCTGTGGCGCTCAGTTCGCGCGCCTTCGATATTCTGCACTTTATAGTCGTCCATCGCGACAGAACCGTCACGAAGGATGAGATCATCGCCCGCGTCTGGCAGGGCATGATTGTCGACGACAACAATCTTGCGGTTCAAATCTCGTCGTTGCGCCGCGCGCTGTCGGATCATGACGAAAATGCGCCATTGATCCTGACTATTCCCGGGCGCGGTTATCGATTCGTCGGGAAGATCGCGAATGAGACTTCGAAAGACGCGATCCCACCAATCGCGACAACAGCGACGGGGCGCACGCGGTCGCGCATATGGCTGCTCGGCCTCGCGCTGCTCACCGTCCTCGCCGCCGGTTATCTTTCTTATCGTGCACTCCCTTGGCTCGGCATCAACGTCGCCGACCGTGCGACCAAGGCCCCGCCGCGCCTGTCGATCGTGGTCATGCCGTTTCGCAATCTCGGCGCCGACCCGGCGGACGGATATCTCGCCGATGCTGTCAGCGACGACCTGACTACGGACCTTTCGCATCTTCCTGAAAGCGTGGTCATCGCTCGTACGTCTGCCGACACATACAAGACCCGTTCGGTCAGTGCCGCACAGGTCGGGCAGGAGCTGGGGGTCCGCTATCTGCTGGAAGGAAGCCTGCGCCGCACCGGCGACCAGATCGTCATCAACGCGCAGCTGATCGACACGCAAACCGGCGCGCATTTGTGGGCCGAACGGTTCGATGCCTCACGCCAGAATCTAGTCGACGCACAGACTGCGATCGTTCGCCATATAGGCAGCGCGCTCAATTTCACACTAGTTCAGATCGAAGGCCAACGGTCGCTGCAGGAGCGTCCTAACGATCCGGACGCCGTCGATCTGTTCTTCCGGGCCCGGTCGCAGCTTGAAAGGGAGGACAGCCTGGAAGCGTTCGCCGGCGCTCAGACGCTGCTCGAGAAATCTCTACAGCTGCAGCCCGACTTCGTGGAGGCGATGAACGAACTGGCTTGGCTTCTCCTGAAGAAGGTCAGGAATTTCGACGATCCGACCGATTTGCAGGATATGGAAAGCGCCAGAAAACTGGTGCAACGCGCTCTGGCGCTTGCACCGCAAAACGCACGGGTTTTGGCGGCACGCGGCTTTCTGCTCAAGCTGGATGGGAAATGTAAGGAGGCGATCGCGAGCGACCAGTTGGCGCTTACTTACGAGCCCAGCAACATCGATGCGCTGACAGGCATAGCCCTATGCACGGCCAATCTGGGTCATCCGGAAGACGCCGATCGCCGTCTCAAGGAACTGCTGACGATCGATCCCCAGGATCCGAACAATCGAATCCGCTACAACCAACTCGGTCTGGTGAATTTGATTCTCGGCCGCAATGAAGAGGCAATCGACTGGTTTCAGAAGTCGATGGCCGGGGACCCAAATGCTGGTGAGTCAAGCGACAGCCTTAGTCGGACGGAATATAATGAGATCGGGTTAATCGCCGCCTACGGTTTGACCGGCCGGCTTCAGCAAGCGCAGTCGCTCTACGCAGACTACAGCCGCCGGCTGCCGCGTCGCACGGTATGGCGAATTCAAAGCTATTTCTCGAAGGCGGAAGCGAACCTTCCAGGTTTTCGCGCGGCAATGGATAGCTTAAAGCGGGCGGGGATGCCCGAATTTGCCGACGAAAAAGTCGACTTTCACGTCGCTGCGCCCAGCGAACCCAAAAGCGCCGGCGATTTCGAACCGACGCCGATGTCCATTCCGGGCGCGAATGTGCTGACGACCGCCGCTCTCAAGGATCTGATGGAGAAAAAGCCCGCCCCAACGATTTTCGGCATCGGCCGTGGTGCAACAGTTATTCCGGACGCGCATTTCATTGGCCCGCAGAATTTTCCGTCCGACGCTGCGAACGCGGATTTGCGGCGGGTGGCGCTTGAGGCCACAGGTGGAATCACGAGCAAACCCATTGTCATCATGGGTACCAGCCCTAATGATTGGAACGGATATAACGCGGCCTTAATTCTTGTTTCAGTAGGTTTCACGAACGTATGGTGGTATCGCGGCGGCGAAGAGTCGTGGGCCGCGATGGGTTTGAAATCCGAAGATCTTCGCGACCCCTGATCCTGTACCAATAGTTAGCGATAATCGACCTGGCATTGGGAGTATTCATAATATGTCCATTCATTCCGGCCCACTCGCGAACGTGGTGGCTTCATCCTCACCCTGCAATTGTGACTTGCAGGTTCCGCCGTCACTTGAGGCGGCGTTGACGCCTGAACTGCAACTGGCGGTCGCCAAAATCCGCCTGAAATACGCGCATGATATCGCTCAGCTGCAAGCGGCGGCCTTGGCCGAGGTTACTAAGCTCGTCCAAGACCACCGCTGACTGGCGAACAGCTTTACTGAACGGCGCGGCGGAAGAAGCAGCCGCGCGTCAGGATTGCCGCGTCTCTGGGGTCCACCGGCAGAACCGCTTCCGCGTCGGAGAACTCATAGGCTCGTCCCGTGACCGCGCCCCATATGCGCAGCGGCAGTTGCGCTGTGCAGTGGAGCGCGACCGGGGTGAGCTGTCCCCAGCTGAGTCCCTTGGCCGGCGCGGGGGCTATGTCTGGGATCGTGGCGACGCCGGCGGCGCGGCGCGCGGCCGTTGCCTGTGACGATGCGCCCGTTGTGGTCCGCCACGCGGACCGTCTGTTACCGCAGCACATGATTGTCTCCTTCCATTGAGGTTGCGTTGTGATCGGTCGCGGCAGGGCGTGCCGTCAGCCGGTCGAGCAGGCAGGCCGCGCCGGACAGCGCGAGCCATGACACCACCCAGCTCGGAATATCCGAGGTCAAAAGGAACGCGGCGGGGGCCGCCACCCAGAAGCTCAGGCAGTTGAAGCAATCCATCAGGCTGCCCAATAGCCCGTATCCCAGCTTGGTTCGCAGCCGGAAGATGATATCGCCGGGACCGTCCTCGTTCGCCAGCAGGTGGGTCACCCGCCAGGTCGCCAGGACGGTCATGACGATCAGTATCCAATCATTCATTGTTGTTACTCCCTCGTTGGGCCAGCGCCGGCCGTGGCCGGCGCTGGCCGGTTGTTACGACAGGCAGAAGGCGAACTGGTCGACCAGCGGGTTCGGGAAGTCCGAATCTCCGGTCGTCAGCAGCAGGGAGGCGTTGAGCGTGACCAGGTAGGCGCAGGGCTCAAGGTCTGCCAACGAGAAGTCGTTGACGGCTGTGCCGTACCAGTTCCCGGTGCGCGGAACCGCCGGCAGGATGAACCCGTACGGGCCAGACGTGCCCCCGATCATGCTGAGGCTGACGCCGCCCAGATTGGGGTGTGAGGCGGTGAACAGGACGCTCAGCGAGTCCGTTATCCCCTTGCATCCGTTCCCCGGACCCTGCAGTTCGGCGATATCCAGCATCGCAACGCCGTACTGTCCGCCGATGATGCCGCCGCCCCATTCCGGATGGCGATCGATATTGTTGTAGAGCGAGTTATCGACCGCGATGACACCGCAGGTGCCACCATCGCTGACGACGGTCGATCCATGCTGCCGCACCCGCATTCTGACGCTGAAATACAGATCCTGCGGGGCAAGCGGGTTTGCCGGGTTGGATGCCGACACACCGGTTTCATCGCTGGCGGCGAAGGCGGCCAGTTTGGACGAATCCAGCACGATCATATCGTTGGTCATCGCAATGTCCGTGCCCTGCGGCACCGGGATCCAGCCATCGGCGGTGAAGCCGACCACTGTTTCCGTCGCCGACGGGTTTCCGTTGACGGCATAGTTGACGATCTCGATATGCGGTGTTGGGGTGGGGACGAAAATCTCCTCATAGGCGATTACCGTTCGCGCGATCCAGGCCTGCGGAACCTGGGTCCAGGTGCCCGTTGGGATGGCTCCGGTAACGAGCGTGGCGCCCGCTGCCGCCGGCAGGGCGGTCGTAGCCTGCTGGCCGCGATGCACGGTCCATGTCGTTCCCGCCACGCCGATCACGGTGACAATCTCGAAGCCGCCGTTCGCGCCACCCAGCGAGACATTGAACGGTGCCGTCGGAAACCCGGCGCTGGAAGCGACCTTCAATGTGGTGTCGGCGAGGCCGACGGCCGCAGTCAGCGTCGTGGACGCCATCGTGACCGGCATATACTCGAACGCATATTCCAGCGGCTGCCCGCCCAAGGTCTGGGTCAGGATGCCGTTGAGGCGCAGCGAACCGAAGAAGGCCTGCGTCCCACCGACTGTCAGACCGGTCGCAGGCAACTGGCTGTCGATCTGCGACTGATAGGCCAACCCGCCGATTTTGAAGAAATCCGGCTGCAACGCAGGCGGCGGGCAGACGCGGAAGCAGAATTCGGAGCAGACGACCGAGCACACCCAGACCGCCAGTTGTTCGCAATAAGGCCACAGGCCGAAGCGTCCGGCGACATCCTCATAGGTCTTGGCGTCCAGTTTTTCGACCGCCGTGATCAGGCTGCCCAGCGCACGCGGCTGTATCGCCAACTGGCGGGATGCCAGGGCAAAGGCCCGTGCCTCCTCGACGGCGTAGGTGCCGGTGAGAATGGGGGAGGGCAGGCGGCAGAAGGTCCGCGTGACCAAGACACACCGCCAGCTGCAGATCACATGGCAGATGACCTCGCAGTCATTGAACAAGCCGGCGGCCTTAAGTGCCGCGGCGACAGCCTCGCTGTTCAGCGTTTCCGCGCCCTTGGCGACTGCATCGAGCGCCCTTTCGTTCGCGGTCAGGCGCGCCATCACCTTGGCGGCGGCGCGAATGTCGCCGATCGGGTCGGGATGCGGCACGAAGATCGGGGTGCACAGGATTTCGCACACGCGGCGATAAACGATCGAGCAGACCCAGCGGCCGATCAGGTGGCAGAAAGGCTCCAGTTTGGCCTCTATCAGCGCCTCGCGATATTCCCGCGCGTTGCCGCAGGACACCGCATCGACGATGTGGGCCAACAGTTTTTCATTGGAGGCAAGACGGACGATGGCGCGCGCGAAACCCGGAAGGGTCAGCAGATCGCCGTCGGCCTGTAGCGGGCCGCAGAGTTCGATGCAGCGCAGGACGCACAGTTTGATCCGCACCCATTCACAGATCAGTTCGCAGTGCGGCAGGATGTTGAGGCGTTCCAGCACCCAGCGGAACGCGCCGGGGTCTTTCGATTCAAAGGCGGCGACAACGGTGGCGAAACCGCCGTCATCCTGGGCCAATCGGCCGATGGCGTCCGACTGCGCGGCTAAGCGACTGAGCGAGTCTTCATAAAGGCTTACGGTATTCATGATACGTCCCCTGATGAAATGAAGACGGGCGGGCATACGCTGATGCGCCCCGGGTTCCGCCTTGGCCCGGAACTAGAAGCATACGGTTTTCGATTAACCGCATGAAACAATGTGAAATGTTCTAAAAAGAAATAAAAATGATTTAAAACAATAATTTATCGGAAAATCCGGGCATACCGTTAACCGCAATTCAGGCATATTCCGGCGCCGTCCAAAACCTGCGAAACTGGCCGGTAAACGAGTTCAGGGAGGAATCATGGCTGACAAAATCGTCCGTATCGGCGGCGCGTGCGCGGGATGGGGTGACGGACAGATCGCGGTGCCTCAACTCGTGGGCGGCGGCAAGCTCGACTACATGATCTTCGACTTCCTGGCGGAGTTCTTCATGCCGGTCTATGGCCGGATGCGGGCGATGAACCCGGCGCTGGGCTATGCCATCGACTTCCCCGGCGGTCTGATTGCGCCCCACCTTGCCGAAATCGCTCGTCAGGAGATCAAGCTGGTCGCCAATGCCGGCGGCGTGAACCCGGCAGCCTGCGCCGCCGCGTTCGAAAAACTGGTGACCGACACCGGCGTGAAACTCAAGGTCGCCTATGTTGCCGGCGACGACCTGCTCCCGCGCGCGGAGGAGTTCGCAGAGATCAAGGAGATGTTCAGCGGCGAGGGATGGCCGAACGCCCCCTTCACCGCGATCAACGCCTATCTGGGCGCCATTCCCATCGCGGCGGCGTTGGCGAAGGGCGCGGACGTCGTCATCACCGGCCGCATTGTCGACAGCGCGCTGGTCCTCGGGCCGTTGATGCACGAGTTCGGGTGGAAGGCGGACGATTACGACCGGCTGGCGGCGGGCAGCATCCTCGGCCATCTACTGGAATGCGGCGCGCAGGTGACCGGCGGCTTGTTCACCGATTGGCGAGACGTGCCGGACTGGGCGAATATCGGATATCCCATCGCCGAATGCCACTCCGACGGCAGCGCGATCATCACCAAGGCCCCCGATACCGGCGGGCTGGTGTCGGTCGGCACGGTCGCGGAGCAACTGCTCTATGAGGTGGGCGACCCGCAGCGTTACATGCTGCCGGATGTGATCGCCGATATGAGCGGCATCAAACTGACCCAGGAAGGGCCGAACCGGGTGCTGGTGACGGGCGCACGCGGTTATCCGCCGACCGATCTCTATAAGATTTGCGCCACCTATGATGATGGCTGGCGCGGGGTTATCGCATTCCCGATCCGTGGACCTGACGCCAAGGAAAAATCGGAGCGTGTCGCTGACGAGGTGTTGAAGCGCGTCGGCAACATGCTGCGCGGCCGCAACATCGCCAATTTCAGCCGTACCAATGTCGAGATCATGGGGGCGGAGGCCTCGTACGGCGCCCGCGCTCGCCATGCGGACTCCCGGGAAGTGATCTGCCGGATCGCGGTCGAGCATGAGGACAAGTCTGCGATCGAACTGCTGGTGCGGGAGCAGGGGACGGGGTCGATCTCGATGGCGCCCGGCCATGTCGGCATGACTTTGGGCGTCACATTGACCGAGGTCGCGCGGGTTTATTCATTCCTGGTGTCCAAGAACACCGTGCAGGCGACGCTGACGGTCGACGGCAAAACCGAAACCATAGAGGTGCCGACCGATGGCGGCTTCGATACGCGGAAGGTTGTCGCGCTATCGTCACCAGCCACGCCGATTGATGTCGGATCGGGCACGGCCGTGCCTTTGCTGTCGCTCGCCTGGGTCCGCAACGGAGACAAGGGCGATATCGCCAATGTCGCGGTGATCGCACGCCGCCCGGAATACCTCCCTTATATCGCCGCCGCGCTGACCCCGGCGGCGGTGCGCGACTGGTATGTTCATCACCTGAAGGACGCCGCTGACGGGCTGGTCGAGCGTTTTCCCGTGCCGGGCGTCAACGCCTTCAACTTCCTGCTGCACGGTGCACTGGACGGCGGTTGCACCTCCAGCCTGCGTTTCGACCCGCTGGGCAAGAGCGTGGCGCAGGAAATCCTCGATTTCCCGGTCCCGGTCAGCGCGGCGCTCGCACAGTCCCTCGGCAGCAAGGACAAAGCGACGTAAACTCCGACCGCGTAAAACAAGAATCGCCTGGGCGAGAGAAACGATGCTGAGAATAGGTTTGATGGGCGCGGCCAAGATTGCGCCATCGGCGATTATTGCACCGTGCAAGGCATCCTCGACCGCCAAGGTTACGGCAATCGGCGCCCGTGACCGCGCCCGGGCGGAAACCTTCGCGGCCAAGCACGGCATCGCCCGCATCCACGACAACTACGACGCCTTATTGGCCGACCCTGACATCGACGCGGTCTATATCCCGCTGCCCAACGGCCTGCATGGCAAATGGGCGATCAAGGCGGTGCAGGCGGGCAAGCATGTGCTATGCGAAAAGCCGCTGGCCGCCAACGAGGCCGAGGCCCAGGCGATGACCGATGCCGCCGACCGGGCCGGCAGGGTGATGATGGAGGCGTTCCACTACCGCTATCACCCGCTGGCGCAGCGCATAAAGGATATCGTCGACAGCGGCGAGTTGGGCGAAACCCGCGAGACATTCTCGACCATGTGCTTCCCGCTGCCGCTATTCGGTGACATCCGGTACAATTTCAGCCTTGGCGGCGGCGCGATGATGGATGCCGGCTGCTATGCCGTCCACATGGCCCGCCTGGTCGGCGGCGGCGAGCCGGAAGTCCTCTCGGCCAAGCCGCTGCTGCGCAATCCGGAGGTCGACCGCGCGATGAAGGCCGATCTGCGCTTTCCGTCCGGCGCGATCGGGCATGTTCATGTGTCGATGTGGTCGTGGAAACTCTTAGAACTGTCGCTGCGCGTTGTCGGCAGCAAAGGCGAAATGCGGGTCAGCAACCCCATCGCCCCGCAGGCCTTCCACAAGATGGTAGTGAAGACGGCGGCCGGGAAACGCGTCGAGCGTTTCAGCAAGCGGCCGAGCTACGCCTACCAGCTGGACGCCTTCGTTGCGGCCTGCGAACAAGGCGCACCGATGTTGACCCCGGCCAGCGACGGGGTGAAGAACATGCGGGTGATCGACGGGATCTATCGGGCGGCGGGCATGCCGATTAGGCAGGCGGCGGCATAGTGGCACATAACGCGACACTTGGCGCGAAATGACGATGTGGCATGTTGCTTCCCTGGGGGAGGCGATTTGAACCGAAGCCGATTCATTGCGATCGCGGTTCTTGTTGCGGCCGCAGCCATTGCGCTCACGACCGCGGCGACTTTGTATGCTTCACGCGTGCTTGCGGTTCGCGATGAGCAGGACAGGCTGACACAGCGGGCGGAAGGCGCCGTCGCGCGTGCCGACATGGCTTTACACGACACGGAAGATGCGTTGCGGGGGATTGCCGCTTTCGGCGCCGCGCCGTGTTCGCCCGATCACATCGCCCGCATGCGGCAGATCACGATCAACAATCGCACGATCCGCGAAATCGGTTACTTCGAAAAAGGACTGCTGAAATGCACCTCCTGGGGCGTGACCGAGGAAACGGTCAAGCAGGCGCCCGCCGAGGTGATCATGCCGGACGGGCTGGAGATGACGCTGTCGCTTGAGCCAAAGGTCAGCCGCGGCAAGCCGATGATGGCGCTGCAGCAAGGACCCTATAATGCCCTCGTCGATCCGGAGCGGTTCGTCGACGTCGCCGACGATCCCGATGTTCAGCTTACCGTTGCGACATCGAGCGGCGCGATTATCGGTACCCAAAACGATCCGGGCCCCGAAATCACTCATGCAATCGCGACCATGCCGCGGCGCGGGATCGCAAACGACGAGATTTATGCAAGCGTGCGGCATTCCGGCTGGGCGGTGATCGCCGACGAACGTCGCAGCCTGCTCGGCAAAGAGCTGCGCCGCGAGCAGTTGTTGCTGCTGCCGCTGGGCGCCTTTTTTGCCGCCTGCTTGGTCGGCGCCGTAGTATGGGAATCACGCCGGCGTCTTTCGCCGCTCGGCGAACTGACGATCGCCGTCAAAAATCGCGAATTCACGGTTGTCTACCAGCCGACCGTCGAACTCGGAACCGGCAGATGCGTCGGTGCCGAAGCGCTCGTGCGCTGGAAACGGCCCGACGGTCTTATCGTTAAGCCCGATCAGTTTATCCCGCTCGCCGAACATAGCGGTCTTATCCGGCCAATCACCGATCAGGTGATTGCAAGCGTTGTGTCCGACTTGACTGCACTGCTGGCCTCCGATCGTTCGATGCATATCTCGGTAAATATCAGCGCACAGGATTTTGAAACCGGACGGGTTCTCGACATCATCGACCGTGCGGCCGCGGCGGCAAAAATAGAGCCGCCGCAAATCTGGCTGGAAATCACCGAGCGTGGCGTTTTGAAGAAGGACTCCGCCCGGGCCATGATCGTCAGGGCCCGCCAGTCCGGCCACTTGGTCGCGATCGACGATTTTGGAACCGGA
Source organism: Alphaproteobacteria bacterium (assembly GCA_965276835.1). Classification (GTDB taxonomy): domain Bacteria; phylum Pseudomonadota; class Alphaproteobacteria; order BOG-932; family Roseiterribacteraceae; genus BOG-932. Next base: position 1,336,464 of record OZ255631.1, on the reverse strand, counting down.
TATTCCAGCCTGTCCTATTTGCAGGAGTTGCCGCTGGATGTCTTGAAGATCGACAAGACTTTCATCGACACCATCGGCACGGATTCCGCGACCAGTAATGTCTGCCCCCATATCATCGACATGGCGAAGACGCTGAAGCTCACGATCATCGCGGAAGGTGTGGAGACTCAACTTCAGGCGGACTACCTCAGAGAACGTGACGTCGAATACGCCCAGGGTTTCCTATATTCGCAGCCGCTTTCGGCGGTCGAGTTCATAGGTTTTTGCAATCGCAATCGATCCGAGCAAGCGGGCTAGCGGTCACGCTCCCCGGCTGAATCCCAGCATCCGCAGCAGCCAAGGCATCGAAATTCCTTGGATTACGACGGAAAACGCCACAACGCTGAAAGTCGCGATCAGGATTTCGTCGCGCATGGGCAGGGATGGCGGCAGGGACAGGGCCAGCGCCAGACCGAGCGCGCCACGCAACCCGCCCCACCACAGGATGTGCTGCATGGCAATCGGTATGGATTGCCGACTCCGCCCGAATACCATGGAAAGTGGATAGACCGTCGCCGCGCGCGCAACGAGCGTCAGCGTGATCACGATCGTCAGGGCGGGCAGTCCAAGGCGGCTGAACGAAATTTCCGCAACCGTCAGCCCGATCAATAGGAAGACAATCGAATTGGCGGCGAATGCCGCGAAATCCCAAAGACCGAGGACGAAATCACGTCCATGCTCGCTGACGCGGGTCCGCGGATGGCCGGACCAAATGCCGAGATTACCGATCACCAGCCCCGCGATCACTGTCGCGAGAACGCCCGAACAGCCGAATCGCTCGGCGAGCCGGAAGGATCCGTAGGCGGCGATCGTGGTCAATGTCCCCTCGATCAGGTGATCCGACGTGCGGCCGGCGACGGCAACGGCAGCCAGGCCAGTGGCCAGCCCGACAACGACCCCGCCGCCGACCGTTAGTGCGAGAGTCTGTGCGATGTGCAGCGCCGTGACGTCGGTACCCTCGCCGCCGTGGGTGAACCCGAGCGTCAGCGTGAACAGGACAGCGGCGACACCATCATTGAACAGGCTTTCGCTTTCGACCAGGAGTCGCAGCCGGCCCTTGACGCCACTGTCCTTGAACATTGCGATGACCGCGACCGGATCGGTGGCGGCAATCAGCACGCCGAACATCGCCGCCGAGGGCAGGGGCCAGTGAAGCGCGTAAACCATTCCGGCTGTCACGACCGCGGCCGCGAGCAGAGTGCCGGCTATGGCTAACAGCAGAACCGGACGCGCGTCCTGGCGCAGTTCCTTCCAGTGAATATTGATCGCGGCCTCGAACAGCAGCGGCGGCAGAATGACGTCGAAGATGAAATCATGCGTCAAAGCGGGGTGGGTTCCCAGTCGCGCGAGCGCCAGACCAATTCCCGTTACCACCAGCCCGACCGTGTATGGCAACCGAAGACGCCGGGCCGCCAGCGCCACGATGATCGCGATGACCAGCAGGCCGATGATGTCGGTAATGGCAAGTTCCATGCTGCGCCTTTCTCGACGCGTCCGAGCGGGACACGTTGGGGATAGTAGGCGCGGGCGGTTGCCGGCGGCTATAGTTCGGGCGGGAACAGACTGCTTGGAAGCACGAACCCTCCGATGGATCCGGTATCGCTGAAGCAAAAAGCCGCCACCGATTTCGGCCTCGCGGCGTTCGGCAACGATCCGTTCGCCGAGAACTTCACGCGGTTGGTCGGCGCGCTGAATTCCGACGGCGTGTTATCGGCCGAGGGCGTCGCGCTGTCGGAGGCCGAAATCCACCGGCTGCTGCGCAATCGGTTGGAAATCGCACAGTGGTTGGCCGACCATCCGGAAATCCTGGATGAAGCGATCGAAAAGCCGATCTTCCTGATGGGCCTGCCGCGTTCCGGCACCACCTTCCTGCAAAATCTGTTCGACCAGGACGACCGCCTGCGGCTGCTCAGAACCTGGGAAACGCTGCACCCCTGTCCGCCGCCCGCCGCCGATCCCGCGTCGATCGCAGCGCGCATCGCGGCGGCCGACGAATTCCTGAACGGCTGGCGGCGGGATGTCGCCAATTTTGACGCAACGCACTTGATGGATGTGACCGGACCGGACGAATGCGCTCATCTGATGAGTGCGGCCTTCACGCAGGCCGGGTTTCAGAACTATCTCCAGGTGCCAAGCTATTTCGACTGGCTGCTCATCTCAGCCGATTTCACCGCCGCTTATCGGTTCCACCGCAGCGTGCTTCAGCTTCTGCAGTGGCGAGCCCCGCGCCGGCGGTGGGTGCTGAAATATCCCAATCATATGCTGGCGATGGCGGATATCCGGGCGGTCTATCCCGACGCGATCTTCGTCGTCACCCACCGCGATCCCGCACAGACCCTGGCATCGCTTTGCGCGCTGACCGGGCAATACCGGGCGGCGCGTTATGGTAATCAAGATCGCCGCGGGATCGGCCGCGAGATGCTGCATTTCGTCGACCGCCACCTCGATCGCTTCCTGGCATTTCGGGCGAGCCCCGGCGGCAACGACAACGTGATCGACGTTGATTACGACCGGCTGGTTGCCGATCCTGTTCGGTCGGTGGCGGATATCTATGGGCGTGTCGACATGGCGATGCCCAACTCGGTTCGAAAACAACTGGCCGATTGGACACGCGATAATCCAAAGGGTCGGCGGGGCAGGCATGACTATTGGCTGACCGATTACGGTCTTGACGAAAGCTCCCTCAGCGCGGTCTTCGCGGAATATCGTAAGCGGTTTTCGATCCTGGCCGATGCCGGCTGACTGCCAGCGTGAGCCTCTTCGCGAACGCAGAAATTACGGTTTGGAACCGGCCGCGCCGGTGGATACTGCCTGCCACGCGCCCGTGTCCAGAGCTCTGAACGCGCAGTGGTTTTTCAAGTATCCCGTACCAACGCCAAGAATCAGGCCGGTTACGCTGGCAGGGCAATCAAACAGCCATAACAGAATGTTCTCGATCCCGCGCCAAGTTACGTCGGGAAGGGCGCCTCCAAGCCGTTGCCAAACCAACGTGTTCGATACCGGAACCCATTCACCGTATCGAAACCAGGTCAGAATCTGAAAGCCTACGATGCCGATGCTGCCCAGAATCAGCACCAGGCTTGCCATCAAACAGGCTTTGTCTATCGCTGAATATACCATGGGGAGCGGATCGACCTGATCGAGCACCGTTTTCGCCCTCGCGATCACGGCCCGATGATAACGGGACGGAACTTCACCTTCGTCGCAATCGACTTGGCGCGCAGTTTCCATGAAATGTGGATGCCGAAGGTTGCCGAGCAATGTTCCGTCCTCGCTGGCATCATGTGTTCGATAGGATCAAACGGCGACGATAGCCGATATCTTATATACTATAACATCTTATACTACTGTCTGCGACATTCAAACGCTCGGAACGCACCAATTTCACCTGCTTAACCTTGTCAGTTAAGGGATGTCGGTGAACGCGAAGCAGACCGCGGACGGTAACTGCGGTCGCTTGAGAGCTAAAGAAGCGTCGTGTCAGACTTAGCCGCATTGCTGGCCTTTCGACGGCTCGTTGCGCATCTCGATGAATATCGGCGCCCGGGATTTCGAAACCGGCGGCGTATCCAGCCTTGGGGGCGGCGTCCAAACGCTCATGACGACAACGCCCGCAACTCCGCCCGCTTGACCTTGCCGGTCGGCGTTTTCGGCAGGGACGGTACAAACTCAAAATATGTAGGAAGGCGATGTTCCTCGCCGGCTTTGTCGAACAGCGCGCGCAATGATGCCAGCACGTCGTTGGACGGCTCAACCCCAGGTTTCAGGACGACGAAGGCCTTGATCACATGACCCAAATCGGCGTCGGGATAGGCCACAGCGGCAGCCTCGACGACCGACGGGTGCTCAACCAGCAGGCTTTCGACCTCGAACGGGCCGATGCGTAATGGGCCGGAGATGATTACATCATCGGCGCGCCCGACGAACCAGTAATATCCCTCCTTGTCGTAACGCCCCCGGTCGCCGGTCAGGTACCAGTCGCCGCGCTTTGTCTTCGCTGTCGCTTCCGGATTTTTCCAATATTCCATGAACAGGCCGGGTGTCGGGTATTTGACCGCCAGGTCGCCCACCGTATCGGGGCCGAGCTCGTTGCCGGCCTCATCGATCACCGCCACGTGATAACCGGGCACGGGCAAACCCATTGAGCCCGTGCGTTCGGGCAGGCCAGCCAGATTGGCGATCAGCAAGCCGGCCTCGCTCTGGCCGTAGCCGTCGCGGATAGTGATGCCGGTCGCGGCTTTCCAGGACCGGATGATCTCGGGGTTGAGCGGTTCACCCGCCGCCACGCATTGGCGCAGTTTTGGGAAATGGTATCCGTCCATGCCGTGCTTCGCCATCAGGCGATATTGCGTCGGTGGAGCGCAGAACACGTCGGGCGCCAGCGATTCCAGCAGGGCGAGTTCTTCTTTGGGGTCGAATGGGCCGTTGACGATCACGATCTCCGCACCGACTGACCACGGGCCGAACGCCGCCTTGGCCCAACCAGTCGTCGGCCAGAACCGGTCGGTCGGCAGGATACCGTGCCAGATCGAAGCTTGTCGCGTGCCGGTATAGGTATAACAGTGGTTGTGCAGCACCGCCTTCGGCTTGCCGGTCGTGCCGGACGTGTAGAAGACGAGGGCCGGGTCCGTGGTCATGGTTTCGCGTCCGGGCGACAGCGGGGCGGCCATCAGTGCAGCGTTGAAGTCGATCCAGCCGGGGGGTGCGGCTTCGCCGTTTTCCGTGACCACCAGATAATGTTTCAGCGACTGCATTTCCGGGCGGAGGCTGTCCAGCATGGCGACGGCATCCGGCGTCGCCACGACGACCGACGCCTCGCTGTGATTGACCCGGTGCTGGATATCGCGGGCGGACAGGACCGCCATCGAGGTCGGCACCGCGACGGCGCCGGTCAGTAAAGTACCCACTGTCGTGATTTGCCATTCGGGGATTCGCGGCAGAAGCACGATCACCCGCTCGCCGCGCTGGACGCCCAATTGGTCCAGCAACCCGGCAAAACGGTGAATCCATTCGCTCATCTGCCCGAAGCTGATGCTTGTCTCATTGCCGGCGACGTCGCGATAGAGCGTCGCTGGGCGCGCGGGGTCGGCGGCGAACCGGTCGACGACGTCGCGGGCGAAATTAAAACGAGGCGGGACATCCCAAACGAAGGTCTCCCGCTTCCGGCGATATTCTTCCAGCGCAGTGTCGAGCGTATCCATTATCGATCCTCCCTATGCCTTACCCAAGCGGCGGTGTTATCTAGCGCACCGATTCTCGTCCGCGCGCCATTGAGCATTCCGCTTTTTGCGCCATCTTGTTCAAGACATCATTCAAACCGCAATCCAAGGAAGTTGCCATGGCCGACACGATCGTTCTCGAAACCACCAAGGGGCCGGTTGAAATCCAGACCCTCCCCGATGTCGCTCCCGGCCATGTCGCCCGCATCACCAAACTGGTGAAAGACGGTTTCTATGACGGCGTTGTCTTCCATCGCGTGATCGACGGCTTCATGGCCCAGACCGGCGACCCGACCGGCACCGGCATGGGCGGCTCGGGCGAGAAGCTGAAGGCCGAGTTCAACAAGACACCGCACAAGCGCGGTACGGTTTCCATGGCCCGCGCCGGCCATCCGGATTCCGGCGACAGCCAGTTCTTCATCTGTTTCGGCGATGCCGGCTTCCTCGACGGCCAATATACCGTTTGGGGGCAAGTGACCTCGGGCATGGAGAATGTCGACCAGATCAAACGTGGCGAGCCGGTGAAGGATCCGGACAAGATCGTCTCCGCGAAGATCAAGGAATAAGCCGCAAGCTGGAAGCGCCGGGCAGGGGGGACACGCCGTTTGCCCGGCGGACGATGATTCGAGTTTATCATGCATGCTGAATGGCTGTACCGGATCAGCCTTTGGGTGACCTATCCCATCGCGGCGGTGCTCATCTTCGCTGCGGCTGAAATTGGCTGCAGCCTGGGTTTGCACGGCAAAGATCGCGGCCGGGAGCTGGCTCATTCTCACATCACGACGATCCAAAGCGCACTGCTGGGGTTGCTGGCGCTGCTGATCGGTTTCACGTTTTCGATCGCGTTGTCGCGTTACGAACTTCATCGCACGCTGATTGTGGATGAGGCCAACGCCATCGGTACAGCGGCGCTGCGCGCGCAATTTCTGCCGGAAGGGCCGGCGGAAAAAGTTGCCGCGCTGTTGCGGGATTATACCGACACACGGCTGGCCGGCATGTTGGAGGATACCGATTCTCAAGAGAGCCCCGCGGCGGCGCATAGCGACGAACTGCTTAAAGCCTTGTGGGCGGAAGCGGTAGGGATCAGCCACCAGAAGCCGGAATCGATCCCGGTCAGCCTGTTCGCGCAGTCGGTGAACGATGTCACCGACTACAATGAGAAGCGCAGGATCGCCGATCACAACCGCGTACCGCAAGTGACCTTCCTGCTGCTGTTCGCAATGTCGGCCGTTGCCGTCGGATTTACGGGTTATGCGGCAGGTTTGTTAGGAACGCGGCAGACCGTCCCCAACGCGATTATCGCTGTGTCGATCGCCGTAGTGACCATGCTGATCGCCGACCTGGATCGCCCCAAGCATGGGTTGATCACCGTCGATCGGCAGGCGCTGCTTGACGTCAGGAGCAGCTTTTCTAAATGGCCAAACGGCGCTGCAAACTCAGCGCATTGATCGTCGCTCTGCCGGCGGCGGTATTGTCGAAAATGCACCAGCTCGGTCGATTGGCTGATGAAACCGCCAGTATTTGCGCCAGCGCCGTCAGCGTTTCTTCGGGGTAGTCCGAGTAGTAAATCCTAGGCGCGCCGTGCAGGCGGAAATATCTGGCATGCAGCGTTTCGTCCCAGCGCGGAGCGCCTGGGCAGGGCGGTGGGTCCGCCACGACAAGCTCGATCTTCGACTGCGACAACGTTTCGCCAACCTGTGCCGTGAACCAGGTTGGGTCGCGCGGTTCAATGGCGAGCAACACGTTAGAAAGACTGCGTACATAGGACAGGAAATCGGCTGCAACCTGACTGTCGAAGGCAAGGCTTGGCGGCATCTGAATCAGGATCGCGCCCAATTTCCGTCCCAGCCCGCCGACTTCGTCGAGAAAGCGATCGAGTGGGGCGTCGATCTCGCGCAGTCTGAGTCCATGCGTGATCTGCTTCGGCATTTTCACCGAAAATCGGAAATCGTCCGCCACCGAAGCCGCCCAGCGCTCATAGGTGGCGCGGCGATGGGGACGGTAGAAACTGGAGTTGATTTCGACCGCGTTGAAGACCTTCGAATAGCGTTCGAGCAATGTCCCGAAAAACGGGGAGGCAGCCCGCAAATCCTGCGGAATCGACCAGCCGGCCGTTCCGATCCGGAGATTGTCCAGACCCGATGCGGGAACATTGCGTGGTGGTGAAACGGTGCACATCAACGAAAACAATATTCGGCCACGGCATCCGTTCCGCAGGAATGTAACGCCACGGCCCGGGAGAATTCTCTTTGCGTCTTCTCAACAGCGACGAACGGCAAATCCTCCTGAACGGAAGGCGCAACCTCAAAATGGCGCGCTCGGCGCATGCCTATGTCAGAGGCAATACACTCAAATTTTACGAGTGGCTGGATTCAGTGGGTCGGGTTGCGTTGCCGGACGGACCGCCCATCTGGATTTGCGGTGATTGCCATGTCGGCAATCTGGGGCCGGTCGCGAATGCGAAAGGGCGCATTGCCATCCAGATACGCGATCTCGACCAGACCGTGATCGGTAATCCGGCGCACGATCTGATCCGGTTGGGCCTATCCCTGGCAACCGCCGCGCGCGGTTCGAACCTTCCCGGCGTTACGACAGCGCGCATGATCGAGCAGATGATCGAGGGCTACGAGCAGGCCGTTGGCAAGCGATATCCGCTGGACGCCGCGGAAAAGCCGCGGGCGGTACGTGTCGTGATGAAGCGCGCAGCGGAACGGTCGTGGCGCAATCTCGCCGACGAGCGGCTTGAGGGCGTCAGTCCGGTCATTCCACTCGGTAAGCGCTTTTGGCCTCTCTCAAAGGAAGAAAAACGCGCGATCGGCGAGCTCTTCGAAACGCCCGAGGTTCGCCGGCTGGCGACCATGCTGCGGTCCCGCAACGACGATGCCAAGGTAAAGGTGTTGGACGCCGCCTATTGGATGAAGGGCTGCAGTTCATTGGGCCGGCTCCGCTACGCAGTGCTTCTCGGCGTCGACGGCCAATTCTGCCTGATGGACGTGAAGGAAGCGGTTCAAGCCCTCGCACCGCGTTATCCTGACGCCCAGATGCCGCGCGCCAACGGCGAACGGGTGGTGCAAGGCGCACTGCACGTGGCGCCGTTTTTGGGCGAGCGGATGTTGTCGGCGCGGCTAATGGACCGCTCTGTCTTCCTGCGGGAATTAATGCCGCAGGACATGAAGATCGAAATCGAACATCTGCCGCAATCGGAGGCCATGAATGTGGCCCGTTTTCTGGCGATGGTCGTCGGAAAAGCTCATGCGCGGCAGATGGACGATGCGACCCGAAAGACGTGGCAGGCGGAGCTCCGCCGCAACCACTCGACGACGCTCGATGCGCCGTCCTGGCTATGGTCGAGCGTCGTCCAGCTGGTCGCGGGGCATGAGGCGGCGTATCTCGACCATTGTCGCAAATACGCGGCGAACAAAGCTGCTTAGGATTTCTTCGCGACCGTCATATCGCGCACGGCAACCGGGGCGCCGTCGGTCAGGTCGACCGGCAGGCTGACGATTACCCTGTCGTCGGGCTTCAGGCCGGTGGCGATATCGACATGATCGCCGTCGTCCTCGGCAAGCGATACCTTGCGGATCTGCGCCCTGCCGTTTTCAAACACCGCGACCTGGGTGCCGTCCTTATTGAAGATCAGGGCCTCGGCAGGGATTTCCAGGACGGGATTGGCGCGCGGCACCTCGAACTTCACCGTGCAATAAATGCCGGGGTTCAGTGCGTTGTCGGCATTGTCGATATCGACTTCGACCAGCATCGTGCGTGTGCCGGCTTGCAACGAGTCCGCCATACGGGCGACGCGGCCATGGAAGACGCGGCCGGGAATTTCCGGCACGGTAACGTCGGCGACGACGCCTTCCTTCAGACCCAGCGCCGCGTCCTGCGGCACGAAGATCTGAACCCGCAGCACATCGGTATGGGCGATCGAGAACAAAGCCGTGCCGCTCGTGCTGTCCGCTGTCACCAGATTGCCGGTATCGATCGAGCGCTGGGTGATGACGCCATCGAACGGCGCGACGACCTGACTATAGCCATTCGCCTCTTCCAACCGGGCGACCTGGGCCTGTTGGGCAACGATATTGGCCTGGGCGACGTTCACCGCGGCGGCTTGGGTGTCTTGGTTGGCGCGGTCCTGGTCGCCTTGCTGTTTCGAGGCCCAGCCCTGGGTGACAAGCTCTCCGGTTCGCTTATAGGTCGCCTCCGCCAGCGTGCGCGCCGCCTGCGCCTGCTTCAACGCGGCCTGCATCTGCGTGAGCTGTGCCTTGGCCTGAGCCAACTGGTCCTTGACCTCCGGCGCGGCGATTACGGCCAGGACGTCGCCGGCTTTGACCTTGGTGCCGATATCCACGCGACGCTCGGCGATATAGCCGCTCTGTCGCGCATAGATGGTCGCCGCTTCGAAGGCGCTTGTCGTGCCCGGCAGGGACAGATCGCGCGGCGCCGTCGTGACCTTGACCGGCTCTACCCGGACTTTCGGCACCGCATGCTGCCGGGTTTCCATGACCGTGACCGCCTCACGATGCTGCGCATAATGCCCGGTTACGCCGACGCCGAGCAGGATCAGCAGCGCCGCGCCGGTGCCATAGCCGATCTTGCGTGCGAGCTTGGCGCGATTGCGCTCTGCGGTGTCGTCATTCGCCGGAAGGTAGTCGGTACCCGGAACGATGTCGTAAGCGTCGAAGGCGGAGTGGGAATCTAAGGGCGGTGTCATGCCGGTGTGCCTTGTATGCTGGAAGAATCCCCGAAATCGATTTCGTTTCTTTTATGCTCACCGACATAGCGGCGCAGTTGGGCGTAGAGATACGGGACGACAAGAAGGGTCGTGACCGTGCCGAACAGCAAGCCGCCGATGACGGCGCGTGCCAGCACGGCATTCTGTTCCTCGCCGGGGCCGCCGATCGCCATCGGCAGCATGCCGACGATCATCGCCGCCGCGGTCATCAGCACCGGACGCAAACGCGTGCTGCCGGCCGCGATGGCTGCCTCGATCGGGCCTTTACCCTCCAGGCTCTGCTCACGGGCGAAAGTGACCAGCAGGATCGAGTTGGCGGAGGCGACGCCGATCGCCATGATCGCGCCCATCAGCGACGGCACCGACAGTGTGGTCCCGGTGACGAACAGCGCGACGACGATGCCGCAGGCCGCGCCAGGCAGAGCCAGGATGACGACGAACGGGTCCAGGAAATCCTGGAAGTTCACGACCATCAGCAGATAGACGAACACTGCCGCGAAGATCAGGCCCAAGGTCAGGCGCGAGAATGCCGAATTCATGCTTTCGATCTGGCCGCGGACCACGATGTGGTTGCCGGGGCCGAGTTTCGGCTGCTCCAGCGCAACGATCTTGTTCACGTCCGAAGCGACGCCGCCCAGGTCGCGATCCTGCACGCTGGCATAGATGTCATAGGTCGGCTGCACGTTCTCGTGGTTGATCACCGACTGGATGTCCTTGCGCTCGAAATCCGCCACGTTGCCCAGCGTGTTGGGGACCGGCGCGCCGGTCCCGGCGGTCGAGGTCAAGGCGATGTTGTTAAGATCGTTCAGCGACGAGATGCGATATTCCGGTGTCTGCACCGCGAGATAATAGGGGATGCCCAGCTTCGCGTCGGTCCAGAAATTCGGCAGAACTTGCTCCGACGAGCTGAGGCTGATCATCAGGTTGCTGGAAATCGCGCTGACCGTCTGGCCCAGCTCCTGCGCGCGGCTTCGGTCGATCGTGTAATAGAGCTCCGGCGCGTCGATCTCCTGCTGCAGGTGCACGTCGACCGCGCCCGGAACGTTCTGCATGCGTCGCTGCATATCCTGCGCGATTTCCAGGTTTTTGGCGCGGTTCTTGCCCACGACCTGCACGTCGACCTGGGTCGGAATGCCGAAATTCAGGATCTGGGTGACCATGTCCGCCGGCTGGAAATAGAAGCGCACGTCGGGAAACTCCGACGGCAGGTCCTCGCGCAGCTTCTTCACGTAACCGGTGGTGGGCGCATGGCCGGGCTTCAGCGAAACCTGGATGATCCCGTCATTGACGCCGATGGTCGAACCGTCGGTGAAGGCCATGTTGATCGGGCGCTGCGGCAGGCCGATATTGTCGATAATCAGGTCCCGGTCCTTTTCCGGGATCGTGTCGCGGATCTGGTTCTCGACCGCCTGGAAGATTTTCTCGGTCTCTTCGATCCGGGTGCGGGCGGGGGCGCGGACGTGAAGCTGGATGACGCCGGCATCGACCTGCGGGAAGAAGTCCCGGCCGACGAACGGCGCCACGCAAGCCGCCGCGACGATCACGCCGACGGCGGCGACCGGGACGATGACCCGGTGGGTCAGCAACCGTTCCAGCAGCCAGACATAGAAGGTCCGGAAGCGCTCGAAATAGCGGTTGAAGCTGTCGTGGAACCGGGCGAAACGCCCCCTAACCCCAACAGGATGATGCTTTTCCTCATGCTCCTTGCGCAGGAGGGCGCGGATGATGATCGGCGTCAACGTCCGCGACAGACCGTAGGAGGCCAGCATCGCGAACACCACCGCCATGCCCTGCGGCGTGAACAGGTAACGCGGCGCACCGTCCAAAAAGACGACCGAGACGAACACGCAGGAAATGGCGAGCGTCGACACCAGCGTCGGTATGGCAATTCCGGCCGCACCCTCCAGCACGCCCCTGTCGAAGGGATGGCCATCGTCCAGCAGGCGGTGGGTGTTCTCGATGGTGACTGTGGAATCGTCGACCAGAATGCCGACGGCCAGGGCGAGGCCGCCCAAAGTCATCGTGTTGATGGTCTCGCCCAGCGCCGACAGGATGGCGATAGAGGTCAGGATCGACAACGGGATCGACACCATCACGATGATGGTCGAGCGCCAGGAGCCTAGAAACAGCAGGATCATCAGCGCGGTCAGTCCGGCGGCGATGGCGCCTTCGCGCAACACGGAGTTGATCGAATCCTGGACGAAGACGGACTGGTCGAACAATTCCTTGATCTGCATGCCGGGCGGGGCCGCGGCGCGGACACCGGGCAGGGCTTCCTTGACCCGATGCACCACATCCAGAGTCGAGGCCTCGCCGTTCTTTATGATGGTGAGTAAGACAGAGCGCTGGCCGGCGGTCCGCACGATGTTCTGCTGAACCGCCCAGGCATCGCGCACATGGGCGACGTCGCGCAGATAGACGGTGGTGCCGTTGACCTGGCGGATCGGAATGTCGTTCAGAGCGACCACGGTCGGCGGCTGCGCGTTCAGGCGCACGATATATTGTTTGGACCCGATCTTGGCGTCGCCGGAAGGCACTGTCAGATTCTGCGCGTTGACCGCGTTAGCGACATCGGTCGGCGTCAGACCCTGGGCCAGCAAGGCGGCCGGGTCGAGATCGACCATGATCTGTCGATACTTGCCGCCATAGGGTGTCGGAAGGGTAATGCCCGGAATTGGCGCCAGCTGCTGCCGCACCTGATAGATGCCGTAATCGTAAAGCTGCTGTTCGTTCAGGTGGTCCGATGTGAGGCTGAGCTGCAGGATCGGCACGCTGGACGCATTATATTGGATGATCGTCGGCGGCTGGATACCCGGCGGCATCAGCGAACGGATCGAGTTCGTCGCCGCCACGATCTGCGGGATCGCCAGTTCGATATTGGCGTTCGGCTGGAAATAGATTTTCTGGACGACGATCCCGGACAAAGTCTGGGATTCCATGTTCTTGATGCCGCTGACCGTCGAACTGATCGAATATTCGCTATAGGTCGCAACCCGGGTTTCCATCTCGTCGGGCGACAGGCCCGTATACTGCCAGATGACGCTGACCACCGGGATACGGATCTGCGGGAAGATATCGGTTGGCGTCTTCACAATGGCGCTGACGCCCAAGAACAGGATCAGGATCGCAACGACATAGAAGGTGTGCGGGAAACGCAGTGCGAATTTGACGATACCCACGGCTTATCGCCTCCCGGCATAGCCGCGCAGCGCGGAGACCGCGGCGGGCGGGTAATCGCGCTCGAAGGCTTCGTCGAGGGGGGCGTGGCTCAGCAGCAGGCGCTGATAGAGCGGGCCGTAAAGAATGTCGATCGCGAGGTCGATATCGATATCGGCGCGATAAAATTTGGCATCGATCGCGCGCTGGATCGCCGCCCGCATCGCGACCCGGCGGGGAGCGAGCAGATGCTGGCGATAGGCCTCGGCGATTTCGGGGTCCGATTGCGCTTGGCCGATCAGCGACGAGATGATCCGCCCGCGCGGGCCGCGGAACAAAGCCACCGTGCGGCGGATGCGGGAGATCAGATCTTCCTCGGGATAGGGGCTGACCGGGACATAGACCTCGGCTTCGGTCGAGGCGAGCAGCGCCTCCATGACGATGGCCGCTTTGTTCGGCCACCAGCGATAGATCGTGGCCTTGCTGACACCCGCCATTTGCGCGACCGCATCGACGGACATGCGCGCCAGCCCGTCACGTACGAACAAGGCATCCGCGGCGGTCAGTACCTTGTGCCGGCAATCTTCGCTGCGCGGTCGCCCGGCGCGGACTTGGTTCAAGGCTTCGGACATGGGCGGAAACTCGATACAAGACAAAACGAAACGTCTCGTTTCTAAATAGCCCGCGCTATGCCGCGCCGCAACATGACGACGCTGGGAAATGGCAGATTCATGCCCGCCAAAGTACGAAGCCTGCCATGCGCTGTTCGCATATGCGGGAGCGCAGGAGCGGGGCGGAACGTGACAACGCGGGTCCGTCTCTATAAGAACCCGCCTTCACCAGCACCAAGAGGCGAGACCATGGCGCGCAAGAAACCGGCCGACAGCGAGTTCATTGCCTTCGACGTTATCTATGAGGATGGCAGCCAAAGGTCGAACCGGCGCGTCGCCTCGGCGGATATCGACCCGATCGACGGCGACAAGTCCGTGCTTGCGCTGATCGAGGAACAAGACCGCAAGATCGAGGAAATGTCCGGCAAGTCGCGCGGCCCGATCAAGTCGGTCAAGCGGTCACCCGTTCGGTAACCCAGTACGCGTCCGGCAGTGACGGAAATCTATATCGATGCGGATGCCTGCCCGGTGCGGGAAGAGACCTACCGCGTCGCCGCGCGTTTCAAGATCGGCGTCTTCGTGGTCTCGAACGGTTCGCGGCCGATTCGCCCGGTGACTGACCCCACCATCCGCATGATTATCGTTCCCGAGGGCGCCGATGCGGCGGATGATTGGATCGCCGAGCGGATCACGGCGGCCGATGTCTGCATCACCGCCGACATACCGCTGGCCTCGCGCTGCCTCTCCAATGGGGCCCGCGCCGTCGCACCGAACGGCAAGCACTGGACCCAGGATAATATCGGCAGCGCGCTCGCCGGCCGCGAGATCGGTCGTCATTTGCGCGAAATGGGCGTGATGACGGGCGGCGGCGCATCGTTTTCGAAATCGGACCGCTCGCGCTTTCTGGTGGCGCTCGATACCGCGGTCACCGCATCGTTGCGGAACTCAAAAACCTGACCCGCTGCGGACATGCTGTTCGCGCATTAATAGCTTTGGCCGCGACAGACCGTTGTGCCATACTCCCTGCCATAAGTTCGGCAACAAGCCGGTCGTGCGCGCCCATATGCGTTCACAGTTCGAGCGCGGGCGCCGCCGGCTCTGGGGAGGATAGAATGAAAGCGCGATTCAATTCGAAGTTCGCCCGTGGTCTCGCACTGGGTACCGCCGGCATTCTCGCTGCCGGTTTCTCCAGCCATGCGGCGCAGGCCGAGACTCGCGGTTACGCGGTCAGCTGGTTCTACATGTCGGCCGAATCGCAGAACGACGATTGTCCAGACGGGACCAATCCGCTGTCCGACGTCATGGTGAAGCAGTTCCTGGTCGATATGGGGAAAACCCCGGCTGAGATCACCGATCTGTTCAAAGACTATCCCAACAACCTCTACGGCCCGCTCTATATGCGCGGGAAGCAGAACGGCAAGTGGGTGAATGTCTACGCGAACCCCACCTCGGTGCCCGATCCCAATATCAAGACCGCCAAGGGCCATGTCGCCTATGGGTTCGACCTGGACGGCAAGGACGGGCCGAACGATTTCGTCGATCCGCAGACGAAACAGACCGGCGTCGACAACATGCTGTATCGCGTACTCGGCTGTTTCATCACCCAGCGCGCCAGCGGCGGGAAGCGTGCGACGTGGCCCGATATCGAATGGGATATGACCCGCGACCAGATGCCGGCCTGGATCATCGAGGTTTCGGGCATCGAGCGCGACGCCAGCGGCAAGATCAAGGATGGCGACGTCAAGCTCGGTTTCTACCGCGCCACCGCGCCCGTGACCCGCAACGCTGCCGGCGATCCGCAGTCCGACATGTCATTCACCGTCGATACCAATCCGCGGACGATGAATATGGTCCACGCCACGATGCATAACGGCACCCTGACGACCGATCCTTTTGAGTTCAACATGATCCAGGACCCGTTCGCGGTGTCCGAATATCATTTCAAGAAGACGCAAATCCGGCTGTCGCTGAACGACGACGGCACCGCCAAGGGGGTTCTGGGCGGTTATCAGCCCTGGTTGCCGATTTATGAGAGCTTTGCGCTCGGCGGCTCGACCAATGAGCTGAACCTGTCCGTCAACACGCCGGGCATCTATTACGCCATGAAGCGGATGGCGGACGCCTATCCTGATGCTTCCGGCCAGAATCAGTACATCTCCTCGTCCTACATGATCGAGGCGGTACCGGCCTTCATCACCCATCCGAATGCCGACAAGACATCGATGGTCGTTGGACCGGTGAAGCTGGCCCAGGCGCACGAATAACAGGGAATCGGGGTGGGGCGACCGCGATCGCCCGTGCCCGATCTTCATACGATAGCCTTTGACGCGACAGACTGTTGTGTCATACTCATCATCTATAAGATCGGCGATAAGCCGGTCGCGTGAGTTGAGGTGCGCTCGGGGAACGGGCGCGGTTATCGGGCTGGGAGTTATCGGATTATGGGTCATTCGGATTTACCGGGCGCGGCACGGCGTAAGGGGGCGGTTGCTCGCGGACTGGCGCTTGGCGCCGCCGGGATGCTGGCTGCCGGTTTTGCCGCGCCTGGCGCGAAGGCCGAGACTCGGGGCTATGCGGTCAGTTGGTTCTACATGGCCGCCGAATCCCAGAATGACGATTGTCCGCAGGGCACCAATCCCTTGTCGGAAGAGATGGCGACCAAAATCCTGAAGGGTATGGGCAAAACCGACGAAGAGATTAAGCCGTTTTTCAAGGATTACCCGGCCAACATGTACGGCGTGATGTATATGCGCGGGAAGATCAACGGCAAGCCGGCCAACGTCTATATCAACCCGACCTCGGTTCCGGACCCGAACATCAAGACCGCCCAAGGCCATGTTGCCTATGGCTTCGACCTCGACGGTAAAAACGGCCCCAACGATTTTGTCGATCCGCAGACCAAGCAGGCCGGCGTCGACGATATGCTGTACCGGGCGGTCGGCTGCTTCATCACCCAGCGTGCCAGCGGCGGTCAGCGCCCGACCTATCCCGCGATTCAGTGGGATACTACGCGCGACCAGATGCCGGCCTGGATTATCGAAGTTTCGGGCATCGAGCGCGACGCCGCCGGCAAGGTCAAGGACGGTGACGTCAAGGTCAACATCTTTCGCGCGACCGGGCCGGTAACGCGCAACGCCGCAGGCGATCCGCAGGCCGATATGTCGTTTACGGCGGATACCAACCCGCGGACCCAGAATACCGTGCATGCCACGATGCATAACGGCACGCTGATCAGTGATCCCTTTGAATTCCACATGATTCAGGATCCGTTCGCGATCACCGAATATCATTTCAAAAAGACGCAGATCCGGCTGACGCTGAATGACGACGGCACGGCCAAGGGCGTGCTGGGCGGTTATCAGCCGTGGCTGCCGATCTATGAGGGCTTTGCCCTTGGCGGTTCGGTCAATGAGCTGAATCTGTCGATCGACGCACCCGGCATTTATTACGCACTGAAAAAGCTGGCGGACGCCTATCCGGATGCCAGCGGTCAAAACCAGTACATCTCCTCGTCGTATATCATCGAGGCGGTGCCGGCCTTCATCACCCATCCGAATGCCGACAAGACATCGATGGTTGTAGGCCCGGTGAAGCTGGCCCAGGCGCACTGAACGCAATGAAAGACAGCACCTATATGTCAGGTAAGGGCAGGGGAATGACGCGTACGAATAAAGGCAGTTACCTGCGCCGATTGGCGCTTTGCGGTGCCGTTGCGGCGCTGGGTTTCGTCGGCATTGCCGGTGGAGCGCGCGCGGACGGCGATCCTGCCGGTCAAGTGGCGATGCGCCGCCTGACGCAGGAGCAATACAAGCAGATCGTCACCGACATCTTCGGGCCGACAGTGACGCTGGGCGGCCGGTTCGAACCCGATATGCGCGACGCGGGCCTGCTGGCTGTTGGTGCCGCGCAGGTCAGCGTTACCGCCGCCGGCCTTGAGCAATATGACCTGATGGCACGCTCAATCGCGTCACAGGTGGTCGATCCGCAGCACCGCGCGCTGTTGATCCCCTGCAAGCCCGCTTCGGACACCGCGCCGGACGACGCCTGCGCCAAGGCCTTCCTTGGCAAGGTCGGCCGATTGCTGTTCCGCCGGCCGTTGTCGGAGCACGAGTTGAACGACGAGGTCGCGGCGGCCAATACCGCAACGGCAAAGACCGGCGACTTCTATAACGGCTTGGGGTTGAGCCTCGCCGGCCTGTTGGAGGCGCCGCAGTTCCTGTTCCGTCAGGAAACGGTCGAACCCGATCCGAACCATGCCGGCGAATATCGGCTGGATGCCTATTCCAAAGCCTCGCGCCTCAGCTTCTTCCTGTGGAATGCCGCACCCGACCCGGAATTGCTGGCGTCGGCCGAAAGCGGCGAGTTGAACACCGAAAGCGGCCTCAAGAAGCAGGTCGACCGGCTGATGGCATCGCCGCGTTTGCAAACCGGCGTTCGCGCATTCTTCATCGACATGCTGTCCTTCGACGGATTCAGCACGCTGGCGAAGGACACGACGCTCTATCCGAAATTCACCTCGCAGGTGCTGCGCGACGCGCAGGAACAGACGATGCGCACCATCATCGACCAACTGCTGGTGCGGCAGGGCGACTATCGCGACCTATTCACCACCCGCAACACTTTCATGACACCGCTCCTGGCTTCGATCTATAAGGTTCAGGTCGCGTTCCCGGAGGGCGTTCTCAACCCTTGGGTGGCGTACGAATATCCCGATGGCGCGCCCCAGGCCGGCATCCTGACCGAGGCGAGCTTCGTCGGTCTGCACTCGCAGCCCGGCCGCAGTTCCGCGACAGTTCGCGGCAAGGCATTACGAGAGGTTCTGCTCTGCCAGAAGGTTCCGGATCCGCCAGGCAACGTGAATTTCAACCTGGTGCAGGACACCAACAACCCGAACTTCAAGACGGCCCGTCAGCGGCTTGAGGCCCATCGCACCGCGCCGACATGCGCGGGCTGCCATAAGATTATGGATCCGGTAGGGCTGGCTATGGAGAATTTCGACACGATCGGCGGCTTCCGGACAACCGAGAATGGCGCACCGATCGATGCCAGCGGTGAGCTGGACGGCGTGAAGTTCACCGACGTCGTCGGGTTGGGCAAGGCGGTTCACAACAACCCCGCCACAACCGCCTGCATCGTCAACCGCGTCTATGAGTTCGGCGCGGGCCACAAGCCGAACAAGTCAGAGGCGGAGTGGATGACCAAGACGCTGGCCGCCAATTTCAGCGCCAGCGGTTACAAATTCCCGGCCTTGCTGCGAGATATCGCGACGAGCGATGTTTTCTTCCGGGCAATGCCGCCGCAGACCGGGGCACTCGAAATGCACACCAAGCTCGCTTCAGATGTGAACGGGAACCAGGAGGTTCAGAAATGATTCCGCTCAAAACGATCAATCGTCGCCGCGTCCTGCGCGGTATGCTTGCCGGCTCGGCCGTTACGGTCGGACTGCCTTTCCTGGATTGCTTCCTCGACACAAACGGCACCGCGTTCGCGGACGGCCAAGCCTTGCCGGTGTGTTTCGGCAGCTGGTTCTGGGGATTGGGCCTCAATCCCGGCCGCTGGGAACCGCCGACAGCCGGCAAGATCACGGCGTTCGGCCCCGAACTGGCCGGCCTGACCCCCTATAAGGATAAGGTCAACGTCTATTCGGGCACCAAGGTCATTCTCGACGGTCGCCCGATGATCACGCACTTTACCGGCGACTGGGCTGTACTGACCGGCACAACCCCGCGCGAAGAACGCGTCATCATTCCCTCGGTCGATATGCTGATCGCCGACGTGATCGGGACCAAGACGCGCTTCCGCTCGCTTGAGGTCAGCTCGACCGGCAATGCGGTGCATTCCTATAGCCGCCGTGAAGGCGCCGCGATCAACCCGGCGGAAGTGTCGCCGGCAGCGCTTTATACCCGCATCTTCGGGCCTGAGTTCAAGGATCCGAACGCAGCGGACTTCAAGCCCGACCCCCAGGTGATGGCGCGCAAGAGCGTGCTGTCGGCGGTCAAGGATCAGCGCGACGAGTTGGCTAAGACACTGGGTACGTCCGATAAGGCGCGGCTGGAAGAATATTTTGCTTCGCTGCGGCAGATCGAACAACAGCTGGACCTGGAATTGCAGAAGCCGGCGCCGCTCGCGGCCTGCACGACCCCGAGCAAACCTGAGGATCTGGTGCTGGGTTCCGAGATTGAATCCGTCAAGGGCAACCACAAGCTGTTCGCGGGCCTGCTGGCCCACGCGCTGGCCTGCGGTCAGACGCGGGTCATCAACGTAACCTTCAACGACGCGACATCGTCGCTGCGCAAACAAGGGTCGTCGATGACGCACCACGTCTACAGCCATGAGGAGTCGATCGATCCCGTGCTGGGTTACCAGCCGAACGTGACGTCGTTCATTATGAATATTTCCGGTGGCTTGGCCGATATGGTCGGCGCACTGGACAATATGAAGGAAGGCGATGGCACGCTGCTGGACCGTATGCTGCTGATGGCCTCGACCGACACCGGCTATGCCAAGGTCCACAGCCTCGACGACATGCCGCTGATCACCGCCGGCCGCGCTGGCGGGCGGATAAAGACCGGCATCCATGTCGTCGCCAAGGGTGACCCGTCGACCCGTCTGGGCCTAACGGTGCAGCAGGCGGTCGGTGTGCCGATCAACAGCTGGGGTACGGATTCGATGCAGACCTCGAAGACATTCACCGAAGTGATGGCCTGAGCCAGGTTGGTTTGACGCAATTTGACGTTGTTGTTTTGGGGGAGTTCGGAAAATGGGGCTGAAAACGGCTCTGCTGGTCGGTGTCGTCGGCGTGGCCGTCGTCGCCGGTGGCCTCTTTATAGTCCAGCATCAGAAGGGCGGGGCGACATCCGCCCCGATCGTCGCGCGGCAATCCACGCCGCCCGGCGTAACTTTCCAGAAGGTGAAAATCGGCACGGTGACGGCGATTCCGGGTTCGAGCTCGGATCAGCAGGAGCAGGTGACGGTCTATGCCGACGGCAACGGTAAGACGCTTTACACCTTCGATAAGGACACGACGCCCGGCAAGTCGGCATGCACGACCGATGAGTGCGTTAAAGCGTGGCCGGCGATGACGGCCGCCGCCGACGCGAAGCCGTTCGGACAATGGACCGTCATCACGCGCGATGACGGCTCCAAGCAATGGGCGCTTAAGGGCAAGCCGCTTTATACCTTCGTGAAAGACGCCAAGATCGGCGACAATACGGGTAATAATGTTGCGCAAATCTGGCACATGGCCCTGTTGCAGCCGGCGGATGGCGTGGTGTTGCCCTATGGCATCAACATCGCTGAGGTCAATGAGGCGAACGGCCAGACGCTGATCGGTCCGAACAAGATGCCGCTCTACGCTTATGACGGCGATGTAGCCGACGGGAAATGCGGCGACAAGGTCTGCGGCACCGACTGGAAGCCGCTGTTGGCTGGCCAATTGGCCAATACGATGGGCGATTTCTCGGTTGTGAACCGCGCGGACGGGATTCAGCAGTGGGCCTATAAAGGGCACCCGCTGTTCTCTTATGCCGGTGACATGGACCTGGGCGATGCCAACGGCATGAATGTCGACAAGCATTTCCAAATCGCGCAAATCGAAGACTATTACCTGCCGTCCGAGGTGAAGGTCATCCCGAACGAGCGCAAGGGCGGTCTTCTGACCGACAATTCCGGCAAAACGCTTTATGCCCGCGACCGCGTTCGCTTCGACGGCACCGGCGGCCATGCCGCGCGCGGCGCCGACCGAGGCGTTCCGATGCTTGGCTTAACCATTGGTACATCCGGCTGCGACGCCGAATGTACCAAAGAGTGGCACCCCCTGATTGCCGCCGCAGACGCCAAGCCTTCGGGCTATTGGATGTTGATGAAGCGCGACGACGGCGCCATGCAATGGGCCTATCAGGGTTACGCCCTTTATACCTATTCGGGTGACAAGAAGCCGGGCGACATGATCGGGCAGGACAGCTATACGTTAGCCGTTTCCGATGGCGACAAGATCGTCGACGCCCGCCACGGGATGGGCCTTTACTGGCGCGTTTCGTCTCCGTAACCGGTAATTGACTTTAGACAAGGCGGGAGAAATCCCGCCTTTCTTTTTGTAATCGTTCAGAAAAAGCGAGGGACGATGAAGATTGGAATCCTGCCTTTGTTCAACAAGGGCTTCATCGACAATGGCGCCTGGTGCAAGGCGTTCCTGCGCAAGATCGACACGATCGGCGTCGAATCCGTCTGGACGGTCGAACACCCGATCGTCGCCGAGAACTATGAACATCTCTATTCTTATTCGGAAGATGGCAGGGCGCCGTTCACGCCGGATACCGTCATGCCGGATCCGCTGGAATGGCTGGGCATGGCGGCCGGTTGCACCGAAAACGTTAAACTGGGCACCGGCGTCCTGCTGATGCCGCTGCATACGCCGATCATTCTGGCCAAGCGCGTTGCGACCTTGGACGCCGTGTCGGGCGGCCGTGTGCTGCTCGGCGTCGGCATCGGCTGGCAGAAAGAAGAGTTTGCCGCGGCTGACGTACCCTATAACGAACGTGGCCGCCGCTTCGACGAAGGTATCGATGCCTGCCGCGCGCTGTGGCGCGACAGCCCGGCGACCTATAACGGCAAGTATTATCAGTTCAACCGCGTCCATTCCGACCCGAAACCAGCCAATCCGAACTTGGTGCCATTGATCATTGGCGGCTCGACCGAAGTCGCCGCGCGCCGCGCAGGCCGTACCGGCGACGGCTTCTTCCCGCACGCGATCTCGCCGGACGATTTCGGCAAACTGATCGAGGTGATGAAGGCGTCGGCGAAAGAACATGGCCGCGATCCGTCGAAGATCGAGTTGTCGGTTTCGCCGACGGCCTGGAAGTTCGGCGCCTCGCTCGATCTAGGCATCGTCCGCGCCTATGCGGACCTCGGCGTCTCCCGCATCCTCGTCGGCGCCTTCGAAGCGGGCGGTACGGAACCTGCCGACATCGAACGTTTCGTCAAACGCGTTCAGGATGAGGTCGTAGCGCGCCTGTAAATCATGAAAAAGACGTTCCCGCGCCCAATGGTTTATCTCGCCGGGCCGGACGTCTTTCTGCGCAAGGCCAAGGCCATCGGCGCGCTCAAGGTCGAAATTTGCGCGCGATACGGCCTGGACGGCAAATTCCCGCTCGATCAGGAGATCGATCTCGCTGGCCTACCCCTGGCAGAGCAGGGATACGCGATCGCGCGTGCCTGCGAGGCGACAATGCTGCGCTGCGACGCCGCCATCGCCAATCTGACGCCGTTTCGCGGCGTCGGCATGGATGTCGGCACGGCCTACGAAATCGGCTTCATGCGCGGTCATGGAAAGCCGGTGTTCGGCTACACCAATAGCCGTCTGTTGCATTTCGACCGCGTGATGAAGTTTGACGGTGGGAAATTGGCGGCGCGTGGCGGCAAAGATCCTGCTTTCCTACTGGAAGACGACATGAAAATGGGCGTCGAAGATCATGGTTTCGTGGAAAACCTGATGCTCGACGGCGCGATCCATGAAAGCGGCGCGGAGATCGCGGTCGGAAAGACTCGCCGCGCCCAACGTTACAAAGACCTCACGGCGTTCGAGGCTTGCGTCAAGCAAGCCGCGAAAATTCTGCTCGACAAACGGTAAGCCGACGCATCCGCTATCCGGTGCACTGACCTGCAAGCCTTTCCCCATCATCTTCGCACTCGATCTGGCCGGAACCTTCCTGTTCGCAATCGAGGGGGCGATGGTGGCGGGGCAGGCGGGCTTCGACGTCTTCGGTGTGCTGGTCCTGTCCTTTTCCACCGCGCTGATCGGCGGGGTGATGCGCGACATATTGATCGGCGCGGTCCCGCCACAGGCGATTAAGGACTGGCGCTAACCGGCGACCGCCTTCGCGGGTGGTATCGTCACGTTTCTGGCTTACGGTCTGACATCGTCCATCCTGCGGCCGGTGTTCATCGGGCGGACGCCGCCGCCGTTGTTCTGGGTGGCCTGTCGTGCTTCGTCATTCGCGTGGTCGCTGTCCGGCGACACTGGGCGCGGCCGCCATCTGCCGGGGCAATAGTTGCGATTTGGCGATCCTGCTGGTACCGCTCAGTCCTCGAATTACAGGAGCTGAACCATGGCCGAAGAACCCTCCGTCCTGCTGAATATTGCCGATGGCGTGGGCACGATCACGCTGAACCGCCCCGCGGTCATGAACGCGCTCAACAACGACCTGTCGGCGCGCCTGCTGGCGGCGCTCGAAAGCTGCGGGGCTGACGAGGCGGTGCGGGTGATCGTGATCCGGGGCGCGGGTGACAATTTCATGGCGGGCGGCGATGTCGGCTATTTCTACCGCAACCTGCAGGAACATCCCGACAAGACGGCTTTCCGGCCCATCGTCGTGGCGATGGTGGAGAAGGCGCAGCAATTGACCAAGGTCATCCGCGCGCTGCCGAAGCCGGTGATCGCCGAGATCAAAGGCGGCTGTGCCGGTTTTGGGCTCAGCCTGGTCCTGGCCTGCGACCTGGCGATCGCGGCCGACACGTCGAAATTCACGCTGGCCTATATCCATCTGGGCACGACACCGGATGGCGGTGCCAGTTTCCATCTGCCACGCATCGTCGGGCAGAAGCGCGCGGCGGAGATTGCGCTGCTGGGCGACCGGTTCGGTGCGGCCGAGGCAGAGCGTTGGGGCCTGGTCAATCGTGTGGTGCCGATCGCGGAACTGGAAGCCGCAACGGCTAAGCTTGCCGGACGTATGGCGAAGGGGCCGGGGCTCGCCTATGCGCGCACCAAGGCGCTGCTGAACGCGACCGACACCAACAGTCTGGGCGAGCAACTTGCCGCGGAAACCGAATCTTTCGCCAGCAGCGCGATCACTGACGATTTTGCCGCCGGTGTTAGCGGTTTTATCGAGAAGAAGGCACCGGACTTCCGCGGTCGGTAACATCTGTGGCGGAAGTGCCACAGCGACAGAATTTTACTTAATCACATGAACGAATTGGCTGGAGACGCGCTAGATTAAATAAGGTGTTCGCACATCACTCCAGCCTGGACCTCATCATGTTCCGCATCGGTGTCAACCGCGCTTTGAAAGCCGCTTTATGTGCGGTTGCGCTGGCGATGCTGACGCTGACCGGCGCCAGCGCCGATCAAGGGGTGGAATCCAGCCTGACGGTGTTGCGTCTGGAATCGCCCAGCGAGGTTCTGGTTGCCGGCCAGGTGTTGGACAAGCAGGCGCTCCGCACGTTCTATAGCCGCCGTAATTATGCGTTGGCCTGGGATGGGGGCGGGCAGGGCCTCGACGATCACGCCAGCGTCGTCTTCACGATCTTGTCGAATGCGGACACCGAAGGCCTTGAGCCCGCCGATTACCACGTCCGTGAAATTGCCGAGTTGGCGAACGCCGTCAACGATACCGAGCGGGTCGATCGCGACCTGCTGCTTACCGACGGGCTGATCCGATACGCGATCGACGTCGCCGGCGGCAAGCTGACGTCGCACCAGACGGACGAGCGTTTCGTCGATCGGCAAAGCCAGGGATTGCCGGAATATATTGCCTCCGCCTCCTGGCTGGACGCAGGCGAACTCAAGGGCTTTCTGGACAGTCTCCCGCCGGCCACGCCGGAATATGTCGCGCTGAAGCGGATGCTCGGGCAACTGCGCCTGTTGAACGCCTCCGGCGGCTGGGAGGCCTTGCCCGACGGCCAGACGATACGCCCAGGGATGCACGACCCCGCAGTCCCGGCACTACGTCAACGCCTGATCGAGGAATGGCGCATTCCAGCCACCACGGTGGTGCGCAAGGGGCGCGAAGATCTGTACGATACGCTGCTCAGCGCCGCGGTCGCCTCGTTCCAGGGCCAGCACGGTATCAAGCCGGACGGCGTCGTCGGTAAAGATACACGCGCCGCGCTCGATCTGCCGGTCGAAGCCCGCGTTCATCAGATCGTCGTGAATATGGAGCGGGCGCGCTGGGCACCCGATATCCCGCTGGCGGGGCGGAGCGTGGTGGTCAATCTCGCCTCCTATTCCCTGAACGTCTATCAGGACGGCAATCCGGTGCTGACGATGCCTGTCGTCGTCGGCAGTGCTGAAAACCAGACGCCGATGATCGCCAGCAACATCACAACCGTGGTGTTGAACCCGAACTGGACGCTGCCGCCCAAGGTGATCAAGGAGATGCTGCCGCGGATCCATGAGGATGCGGACTATCTGGCGAGCAAGGGCATCGCCCGCGAATTGATGGTGGATGGGCGCGTGCGGCTGGTGCAGCCGCCCGGCCCGACCAATCCGCTCGGCCGATATAAGTTCATCATGCCGAACGACCAGGACATTTACCTGCACGATTCGCCCGATGTGGCAAAGTTCCACTATGCCCTCAGGGCCTACAGCCACGGCTGCATCCGCCTGGGCGACCCCGCCGCCCTGGCTGCCTTGCTGCTTGACGATCGTGTCGCATCGCTGCCGGATGGACTCGATGCGCTGGTCCATACGGGCGAGACTCGGCATATCGCCTTGTCGAAACCTGTCCCGGTTGCGTTGGTTTATCGCACGGTGTGGTTGGATCGCGACGGACGGCTGGTGATGGGGCAGGACAGTTACGGGCGGGATGCGCGCATGTGGAAGGCTTTGCAAAAGGCGCGAGCAACAGGCCGTAAGGTCGCGGAACGCAATGCTTTTTCCGGCTAGTCACCGCCTAAATCCGTAAGATATAGCCCGCTAACATCTTGTAATAATTATATAAATCGGTGTGATCAATTCGGTTGCGCCGCAAAAAAAATCTTGATCTGCTTTCCCCGCCGTGAAAAAGTTCCCGCGAAATTCAATTTTCCCGGGACCGATGGATGAGTTTGGAGCAAACGCCCCTTGAGGACGGTTCGACGACTGAAAGACTGGCTCGACGGGCAATGCTCCGGGCGGCTCTCGGTTTAGGTGTTGCAGCCCTCGCGGGCCCGGCGCCGGCGTTTGCGAAAGTGCTGATCAAGGATCCGAAGATCCTCGTCAAAAATCCGAAGGTTATCGCCAAAAGCCCAAGACTGCTCGCCTCGAGGGCGAGCCGCCAAATTTCTCTTTTCAACCTGCATACCGGCGAAAAGCTCAATGCCGAGTACATGCAGAACGGGCAGTACGTAAAAAGTGCGATGCACGCCATCTCCGTGCTGTTGCGTGACCACTACAACAACAAGACCCACCAGATCGACCCGCGCCTGCTGGACCTGGCGGTCGCGCTTCACCGCCGTGTAAGCAGCAGCCAGCAGTTCCATGTCGTTTGCGGTTACCGTTCGCCCGAAACCAACGCGATGATGCACGAAGAATCGTCAGGCGTTGCCGTGCACAGCATGCATATCGAAGGCAAGGCCATCGACCTGCGCCTACCGGGAACCCGCCTGGGTTCCCTGCGCAAGTCGGCCGTCGCGATGAAGATGGGCGGCGTCGGTTATTACCCGGACGACGATTTCGTGCATATCGACACCGGCGCGGTGCGCGGCTGGGTCGGCTGAGGCTTACCTATCGCACCAGATCCTTGGCGATGTTGTTCGGGGCCGATCCGCCGGCCAGCCGTGCTCGATAGATCTGCAGGTTTTCCATGACGCGCTGCACATAGTTTCGCGTCTCGTTCAGCGTGATTTTCTCGACCCAATCGATCGACTTATCCAAATCTCCGGTGGGACTGCCATTCTCCTCACGCCAGGTCAGAACATGCCCTGGGCCGGAATTGTAGCCGGCGATCGCCATGACGTATGACCCGTCGAATTTGTCGACCAGACCGTTCAGATAATTCGATCCGATCGTGATGTTCGTCCGCGGGTCCGTGGTTAGGGTTTTGACGTTGAACTTCCGCATCTTCATCTTGCCGGCGGTCTCGCGCGCGGTCCCCGGCATCAACTGCATCAGGCCCAGCGCACCCGACGGGCTCAGAGCCTTCTGATTGAATTCGCTCTCTTGCCGGATGATCGCATGGACGAGTGCCGGTTCCGGCGCTTTGGGCGTTGCCTGGACTAGCGGGAAGCCGTCCGCCAGGAGCGGCATCCCGTCCTCGGACATCAGCTTTTTAGCCACCCGCACCTGAGCGGCCACGGTGTTGTTGGCCTTCGCCAGATGCATCGCCAGCAGCGAATCTTCTGGAGTCCGCGCCAGCTCGATCAGCCGGCGGATGAACGGGTCGCCCAGATCGGATTCGCCGACCGCGGTGAATAGATCTGCGACCTGGACCAGTTCGCGATTGCTATAGCTTCGCGCCTCGAGTCCTCCCACCTGCGGTTGCGGCGGCAGAGTCAGGCGGGCGGATGGGTTGATCTTGGCAAGCGCAAGCTGTCCGTAATAGGTGCCGATATAGGCGGATGCCGCCCGATACTGCTTGTCCGCTGCCGCCTGATTGCCCAGCTCTTCCTGCGTGCGCCCCATCCAATAGTCGGCACGCGAGATGCTGCTGGCGAATTTGACAGTGTCCTGCATCGTCTTGAAGTGCGTCGCCGCCGCTTTCGGATCGTGCAGAAAGCGCAGCGCCAGCCAGCCGGAGAACCACTCGCCGTCAGCCAGGGCCGCGCCGCTCGCCTGGCGGTGATCCCGCGCCAGTTCATAGGCCGTCTTTACTTCGCCGCTCTCCAGCGCCCGCCGCGCCAGCGCCGCGCGTTCGGCCCACCACAGGTCGGCATGGGGCAGGGTCGGCGGCGCGACCTGCAACAAGGATATCGCCTCGCTGTCACGGTTCTGCTTCCGCATCCAGCGCATGCGGTCATACAGTAGACCCAGGTCGTTCTGCTGATCGCGCGACAACTGCGAGAACATGCCCATCGCGTCGGCGGATCCGTTGGCAAAGGCAATGCGGGTCTGTGCCACCGCCCGCGCCACGGGGTTCAGATAGGCAAGCTCAGCCGACGCCTCCTGGATATTTCGGGCCCAGATCAGCCGGTCGACCCGCAGCTCGTAATCGACCTCACGCAGCATCGGCTGAAAGCGGCCGGTGAATTCCGCGACCTGTCCTGCCGTCATCGTACCGTCGACCAGGAATTGCCGCGCAGTGGCCTCAGCGGTCGCATGCTGGTTGGTTGCGTTCAGCGAGTCGATAAAGTGACCCGCGCCGCCGGGGGTAAGGGGGGCGTAACGCTGGAACCATGGGACCAGCGTCGATGCGGAATCGGCGTCGCCGATCATGTCCTCGGCTCGCTTTCTAAGCGTATTCTGCGATGGCCAATCCGGATTCGCCATGATGAAGGCGCTGACATGGGCAAAATCCGCCGTCGTCCCCTGGTTGGTGTAGTCGAGCCATGTGATCAATTTGCTCAGAAGTGGGAAATGCGCGTGGTCGGCGGTTTGATAGGCGTCGTCCCAGCGCCCGCGGTCGGCATCAGCCAACGCCGTACGGGCGGCCGAGGTTTCGCCTGCGGTAAACGCCTTGGCCGGCGCCGCGAAAAATGCGCAGCTCGCCACGACGATTATGCACAAGCTCGCCTTGCCGGGCCGGACGCTGCCGACTAAGTTCGCAGCCATGTGGGCGAAAGCCCCGCGGAGGTTATGCATGTTTTTCGGATCCATTCCTGCTCTCATCACGCCTTTCACGAACGGCCAGATCGACGATGCCGCGTTCCAGCGGTTCGTCGAATGGCAAATCGCGCAAGGCTCCAACGGTTTGGTGCCCAGCGGGTCGACCGGTGAGTCGGCCACCATGTCCCATGCGGAGCATGAGCGGGTGATCCGGCTGTGCGTCGAGGCGGCCGCGGGCCGCGTTCCCGTCATTGCCGGGACCGGCTCAAACTCCACCAGCGAAGCGGTTAGCCTCACCCAGGCTGCCCAGAAGAGCGGCGCCGATGCCGCCCTGATCGTCACGCCATATTATAACAAGCCAACCCAGGAGGGGTTGTACCAGCACTATAAGGCGATCCACGACTCCGTCGACATTCCGATTATCGTTTATAATATCCCCGGACGCAGCGTTATCGACGTTTCCGTCGAAACGATGGCGCGCATGGCCAAATTGCCGCGCATCGTCGGGGTGAAGGACGCGACCGCCGATCTGTCGCGTCCCAGCCGTATCCTGCATGCGATCGGCCCCGATTTCTGCCAACTGTCCGGCGAAGACCCAACGGCAGCCGCGTTCCTGGCGCAGGGCGGGCATGGTTTGATTTCCGTCACGGCCAACGTCGCGCCGGCGCTCTCCTCGGGGCTGCAGGCGGCATGGCGCAAGGGCGACATCAAGGAGGTGGCGCGCATCCGCGACCTGCTGACGCCGCTGAATACCGCCTTGTTCTTCGAGGTGAATCCGATTCCGATAAAATATGCCGCCAGCCTGCTCGGCTTCTGTGACGGCAGCGTGCGCCTGCCGCTGACGGAGGCGACTCCGGATGCGCGCAAAGCTGTTGAAAGCGCTATGCGTTATGCGGGTATTTTGAGCTAATGGCGGCTGCCGACCCGCCGGGCAAGATCGCGGCGCAGAACCGCCGCGCCCGGCACGATTACTTCATCGAAGATACGGTCGATGCCGGCATCGTGCTGCTCGGCACCGAGGTGAAGTCGCTGCGGACCGGGCAAGCCAGTATCGCCGAGGCGTTCGCGCGCGAGCAGGACGGCGACTTGTACCTGATGAACGCCCACATCCCGGAATATAAGCAGGCCCACCGGCTGCTGCAGCACGAGGTCAAGCGCCCGCGAAAGCTGCTGCTGCACCGGAAGGAGATGACCAAGCTGATGGGGTCGATCAAACGCGAAGGCGTCACGATCGTCCCGCTATCGGTCTATTTCAATCCGCGCGGCATTGCCAAGGTTCAGCTCGGCTTGGCCAAGGGCAAGCGCAAGGAAGACAAGCGCGAGTCCGACAAGGCGCGCGACTGGCAGCGCGACAAGGCACGCCTGTTGCGGAACCGGGGGTGAGTGCGCTTCGCCTCGCTGTTCTACTCGCGATTGCCTGCCTGTCGGTGACGGGGGCGAAGGCGGCTGAGGCAAAAGGGGACAGACTGGCAGCGATCAGGGCGCGTGGTCATCTGACCTGTGGCGTGCTTCCCGGTGTCACCGGATTTGCGGTCCTGAACCCTGACGGCAGTTATGGCGGCTTCGATATCGATACTTGCCGCGCGGTGGCCGCGGCGATCTTCGGAACGCCGGATAAGGTCAGGTTCGTTCAGGCCGACGACGTAGGCATCTTCAAGCGTGCGCCGGAAGTCGACGTCGTCATCCGTCGCCTGACCTGGGCGTTGACCCGCGAAACCCCGCTGGGGCTGATGTTCGGCCCGATTACCTATTATGACGGGCAGGGGCTGATGGCGCCTGCCGGCGTGGCGGATGCCGGGGTGCTTGCCGGTAAGCCGGTGTGCGTGGAGCAGGGGGAGGGCTGGGCCGGCAACCTCGTGCGCTATTCGCAAATGCGGGATTTGGATTTGAAGCCGGTCGTGATCGCCGACCGTGCCGATGCCGTTAAACGGTTCCTGGCCGGCGAATGCGCAGCTTACAGCGGCGACAAGACGATGTTGGCGGCGATACGGGCCGGGCTGCCGCGGCCGGCCGATTACACGATCCTGAAGGACGAGTTTTCCAAGGAGCCGCTGGCGCCGCTGGTTCGCCAGGGCGACGACCGGTTTTTTGAAGTGGTGAGATGGAGTGTCTTCGCTCTGATCGAGGCTGAGGAACTCCACATAACCTCATCGAATGTCGATGTTTTTGTGTTATCCCAAAACCCTAATTCGCGGCATTTCCTTGGGGTCATCCCAGGTAACGGCAAGGCGCTTGGTCTCGATGAACGCTGGGCGAGGAATATCGTGAAGGCTGTCGGAAACTACGGCGAGATGTTCGCGCGAAATCTCGGCCCCGACAGCGCGATCAAGCTCGATCGCGGCCTTAACCGGCTCTGGACCGACGGCGGGCTTATGTATGCGCCGCCATTGCTTTAATTCGAAGCCATTTCCTTGGTCAGCACAAAGTCGATTTCGTACGTGCCGTCGGCCTTCTGCGGCACGGCGTCTGTCTTCGGCGTGACCACCTTATAGCCCTTCTTGGTGGCAGTGATGGTGATCTTGCTGGGATCGACTGTCTCGCCGTTATCCTTGATCGAGGCACCCACATCGGGGCTGCGGTAATGGCCGACGCTGTCATTGTCGAACGGGAAGGTCATGCCGATGCCATCGACCTTGATCGTCATTTCGACGCCGTCGAGGTAATTGCCGTCGGTGTCCTTGATGTGGCCGAAATACACAAGATCGACCTTGCCGTGCTCCGGCGCCGGCAGGAAGAACTCGCCGCCATTGGCGAGCGCTATACCCGATACCAGCAGTCCGACCCCAAGGATGCCCCCTCCCAGGGGCAGAAGATAACGCGGGCGTTTCATGCGACCCTCCAATTTATGGATGCAATATAGCATCGCACCATCGATTCAGTCAAAGAATTGGCGTGCTCGAACGCGCATTCAAGATCACAGAAACCACCGCTTCTCATAGATCAGCACGAGCACGACCAGGGCTACCGGGATCAGGCCCGCCCACGTCGGCGACAACCTGTCGGCCAAGCGGCGCGGAACCAGAAATGCGATCGGAAGACTGACAAGCGCGGCGGATACGATCCATCCGTACCAGGAAATCGGTGGCCCGGCGTGCTTATCCTGGTCGGCGAAATGGAACGCGCCGACTAGCGGGTAGTACTTGAACGCCGCCAGATTGAAGTAGAAGGCGAGGGTGTACGCCACACCGAAAACGATGGAAAATATCGCGTATCTTCCGTGACCGGTCATTGGAAGAACCCCCTGATATTGTTCAGAACATGACCAACCAGGAAATTCCACCACACGATGAAGGTCAGCAGCCATGTCAAGTAACGGCGGGCGATCACTCCGTCGGCGCCGAGCGGCTGCCGCCAGAAAAACCAATAAGCGGGCAGCAGTCCCAGCCCGATCGCCGCGAGATGCTCCTTGATTTCGAACACACCGTTGGCGGCCCGCAGATCCAGATCCTCCAATGTCGGCCGGATATCCAGCCGGTATTGCGGATAAAGCAAGGCGCCGCCGACGCTGGTGACAATGAACAGCACAACCACTGCGCTGGCGTAGCCTGACGCGGCCACAGCGCGATACCGCGCGACGAAGCTGGGCCTCTTGGCGGGACGGCCGGTTGCGAATGCCTGATGCGTAATCGCACCCAAGAGCGCGACCGCCAACAGCCCGTGCAGAATCAGAAGCGCTGTAATCATCCTGCCCCGGACTCTACCCGTTGGGCGGACAGGATCAAGCGAACCGAACAATCCGTAGGTCCAAGGCTGCCACGGCGTTCGTCGACAACACCGCGAGGTTTATCGAAAAAAGGGATGTCTTGCCGACTTTGGGTGTAGGCTTCAGAGCTTCTTCCGTGAATAAGCGAATCCGGACAAGGTATTTCATGCTCAATCGCCGTGACCTGATGCTCGGCGGCGCTGCCGCCGCGATCCTGTCTTCCTATGCGGTTAAAGCCGACCCGACCAAGCCGGCATCCGGCGCGAACGTCACAAAAAAGATGAACGCACTGTTCGATGAATTCGTCCAGGAGACGTTCGAGCGGAGTCCCGAAGCCGCCACCAGCCTCGGTCTCGACAGCGGCACGCTGGCAGGCCTGAAATCGCGCCTCACGGATGCCTCTCTGGCGGCAACCGCAAGGGAGAAAATCGCCAATGCCAAGCGGATCGCAAAATTAAAGGCGATCGACAGGTCCGCACTCAGCGGGATCGACGCCGCCAATTACGACACAGTGCTGTTCACGCTGCAGACCCAAAAGGAAGGAGACGACGCCTTCAATTACGGCGGCGGCGGTTCCGGCGCGCCGTATATCCTCAGCCAGCTGAACGGCGCCTATCAAAGCATTCCCGATTTCCTGGATACCCAGCATTCCATCGAAACCAAGAATGACGCCGACGCCTATCTGTCGCGCCTCAATGCGTTCGCCCGCGTCATGGATCAGGAACTGGAACAGGCGCGCCACGATGTGAAGGCCGGGGTTACCCCACCGGATTTCGTGATCGACAAGACGTTGGTCCAGATGCAGGCATTTCTCGACACGCCGGCCGATAAGGCGACCGTCGTAACGTCGATCGTACGCCGGACAAAAAACAAAGGGATCGTAGGGGATTACCAGGCCAAGGCAGCGGCGATCTATACCGGGAAGGTCCTCCCGGCTCTGGCGCGGCAAGCGGCCTTTCTTAAAGAGTTGCGGCCGGGCGCGGTCCACGACGCGGGCATCGCGCGCCTGCCGGACGGGCCGGAATATTATCGCGTGTCGTTAAAGGGATACACCACCTCGGCGATGGCGCCGGACGAGATTCATAAGACCGGGGTGGAGATGGTTGCCAGCCTCTCCGCTGAACTGGATCCGCTGTTAAAGGCACAGGGCCTGTCTGACGGCACCGTCGGCAAACGCCTCGCCGCCATGTTCGCCGACAAACGCTATCTCTACGACAACACAGACGCCGCGAAGGAAAAACTGCTGGCCGACCTGAATGCCAAGGTGGCGGTGGTTCAAGCCAAGCTGCCCGGCTATTTCCGGACCCTGCCGAAGACCACCGTCGAGATTCGGCGTGTACCGAAAAACACCGAGGCGGGGGCGCCTGGCGGCTATTATGAAGCCGGATCGCTCGATGGTTCACGCCCCGGCGCCTATTACATCAACCTGCGCGATACGGCCGAGCTGCCGACATGGGCCTTGCCGACACTGACTTATCACGAGGCGATCCCGGGCCATCATCTTCAGCTCAGCCTGGCACAGGAAACCAAGGGCTTGCCGCTGATCCGCAAGATGCAGTTCTTCTCGGGCTATGGCGAAGGCTGGGCGCTTTACGCCGAAAACCTGGCGATCGAGATGGGTATGTACGACGCCGATCCGACGGGCCGGATCGGGCAATTGCAGGCCGCCTTGTTCCGCGCGGTCCGCCTTGTCGTCGATTCAGGTATGCACGCTCAGGGCTGGAGCCGGGAAAAAGCGATCGCGTTTTATGTCGACACGTTGGGCGAGAAGGAAAGCTCGGCGATTACCGAGATCGAGCGTTACTGCGTGTGGCCGGGGCAGGCCTGCAGTTACATGCTGGGTAAGTTGACCTGGCTGAAAACGCGAGAGAAGGCGAAGCAGGCGCTGGGTACGAAATTCGACCTCAAGGCCTTCCACGACGCCGGACTGCTTTCCGGCGCGCTCCCGCTCGCGGTGCTGGAGCAGGTGATCGACAATTATATCGCGACCACCAAGGCGTGAGCGTTACCAGGGGTAGCGCGCAAGGAATTCCGCATAAACCCGGCGCAACTCCGCATCCTCGCGGATTTGCGCCGCGAAAGCCGCGTAACTGTCATCGAGTATCGCCTTGAGCGGCCCATAGCCCGGCATCGCCTCGAACCGCTCCAGCTCGTATTTGATGGACGCCAGCAAAGGCTCGGGGAGGGGGGAAAAGTTCTCGGCGCCAGCGGGGAAAGTCCAGGTGAAAAACTCTTCGAAAGATCGTTTGAAGTTGCCGTCCGCGAGTTCCAGGCTCTCGCCACGGCGTTTTTTGACGATGAATTCTTCGAAGGACTTCGCCCAATAGTGATCGACCCAGCCGCCGTCGGCGCTTCGATGCTTCCCGTCCCAAACATCCTCGACCGGGGCAAACGCCGTGTCGCGCACCACGCCGTCCCAATCCAGGCTCGGCGCATGCACATGGTGAAGCGACGTTATCCTACCGGTGCGCGTCACATGTTTGAACAGGGCATTGTCGAAGGCATGCGGGTATCGTTCGGCGAGCAGGCCGGGTTGCCGCGCGAAGGCGCGGTCCCACAGTCGCGATCGCCAGGGGAACAGAATGGAATCCGTTTCGCGCGGCGCCGCCGCCAGCATCGTCGGCAAATGGTGCTTGAACCGTGCTTCGGGCACCAGGAATTCATCGACATCAACCACCGCGACCCACTCATAGAGCCTGAGTTCGGGCAGCAGGAACACTGCGTGTTCGTAGTTTTTCCACTGGATATTTACACCGGGCGCGGCGGTCGTCTGGATCGGAACCACAGGCGCGTTCCGGGCAAACCAGTGCAGCAGCCTGTCTGTGCCGTCGCTATTGTCATTCGTGTAGACAAAAATGCGGTCGGCGCCGATTGCAAGATGATGGGCAATCCATTCGGCCAGAAACGGCGCCTCGTCCCGCGCCATGGTCAGTATTGCCAACGCCTGCCGCGGCTTTATCGCGCGCAACGCCTCAAAGGTGGCGCGCCGGCCTTCGCTCCATTCATGTGGGGGGATGTCGTCAGCCAAACCGTCCAGGTCTGTACCGATCGCCGCCGGTAAACCGTCCGTGTCAGCCCATCCGGGCGTTTCGACCCGCCGCCGGGTCGCTGCAAAGGCCGCTTCGATTGCCGCGTTGTTCATAGCCGGTGGAAATACGCGCAGCGCTTCCGGCCGACAAGTATCAGGGTTCGCCGCGCGGCCGGGTCAGGTGGGCGGGCAGGGCGTTCACATCGTCCTCGCCTTCGTCGTCCGTTTCGGAATAGGGCCGCGGCTGGTGCTTGCGCGCGATAAAAGGCGCCAGCGACTGCAGTTCCAGGAAATGGTCGGCCTGCCGGCGCAGTTCATCCGCGACCATCGGCGGCTGCGACTTGACGGTCGAGACAACGGTCACGCGAACGCCCTTGCGCTGAACTGCTTCGACCAGTCGGCGAAAATCGCCATCGCCGGAAAATAGCAGGATGTGGCCGACATGCTCCGCCATCTCCATGACATCGACAGCCAGTTCGATATCCATGTTGCCCTTGATCTTGCGGCGGCCGGATGGATCGGTGAACTCCTTGGTCGGCTTGGTGACCATCGTGTAGCCATTATAATCCAGCCAATCGACCAGCGGGCGGATCGGCGAATATTCCTGATCTTCGATCAGCGCGGTATAATAGAAGGCGCGGATCAGGCGCCCCTTGGACGCGCCCCAGCGCAAGAGCTTCTTGTAGTCGATCTCGAAACCCAGGGCGCGGGCGGCGCCATAAAGATTGGCGCCGTCAATGAAGATCGCGGAGCGTTCTTCACCGTAAAATATGCTGTCGTCGTCGCCCCGGTGGGACGTATCGGAATCGGAATCGTGCGAACGTGGTGAATGTTCATTAAACATGGCATCTCTCAATATGTGGGGTGAACACCCCTGATAAAATGATGGTTCCGGCAAATCCGCCGGCACCGAAAAATAGTGTTTATTCTAATGTAAATTGCGCTATTGGGCCGCCAACCCTTGCGCTGCGTACTACGCCGATTTACATCTAGCGATCAAGCTAACTTTGCCGAAGGCCTGTGAATATGGCGCGCGTTACTGCCGAAGATTGCGTCCTTAAAGTTCCGAACCGCTTTGAATTGGTCATGATGGCCTCTCAGCGCGCGCGTGAGATCGGCGGCGGCATGACGCTGACCATCGATCGGGACAACGACAAGAACCCCGTCGTTGCCTTGCGTGAGATCGCCGAAGAAACGGTCATTCTGGACGAGTTGAAAGAATCGCTGGTGCGTGGCCATCAGAAGGTCATCGCGTCCGACGAGCATGAAGATGAGATCATCGATCTGATGGAAGGCGAGCAGGGCTGGATCCGTCCGGAAGGCGAATTGCAGACCTTGGCCGACGAAGGGATGATCGACCAGGGCGACGAAGGCGACTTGGCGATGGGCGACGACGCCAATCTGGATGCGGCGATGGACGACGACGAGGAAGCGATTCCCGGCCATGGTGAAGAACCAACCGACGATTTCGCTACCGAAGACGAGTAATCTCCAAACGGCGCGGCTTAACTTGGCCGCGACCGCTTTCAATCAGGATCCGTCCGCCGAATGAGCGCGGCTGCCGAACCATCGAAACGCCCTATGATCCGCCAGTATGAGCTGGTGGAACGCGTCAAGGCGTACGATGCGAACGCAGACGAAGACGCACTTAATCGCGCTTACGTCTATTCGCTGAAGATGCATGGCAGCCAGTTGCGCGCATCCGGCGACACCTATTTTTCCCACCCGCTTGAGGTTGCCGGCATTCTCACCGGCATGAAGCTGGACAGCGCCTCGATCGTCACGGCCCTGCTGCACGACACGATCGAGGATACGGCAGCGACTTTACCTGAGATCGAACGGCTGTTCGGCAAGGAAATCGCACGGCTGGTCGACGGTGTGACCAAGCTGTCGCGGATCGAGCTGCAGAATTTCGAAACCGGCGAATCCAGCGACCAGACCAAGCAGGCGGAGAATTTCCGCAAGTTATTGCTCGCGATGTCGGAGGATATCCGCGTCCTGCTGGTGAAGCTGGCCGACCGGCTGCACAATATGCGGACGCTGCATTTCATCGGCGACAAGATGAAACGCCGGCGCATCGCCCGGGAAACGCTCGAGATTTATGCTCCGTTGGCCGAACGCATCGGTATGCATGGTATCAAGGACGAGCTGGAGGATATGGCGTTCGCCGAGCTCTATCCGGACGCCCGCAACGGCATTCTGACCCGCCTGTCGTTCTTGCGGAAGGAAGGCGAAGAGCTGGCGCAGCGCATCGTAACCGCGCTGAACAAAGACCTGAAATCGGAAAGAATCGCCGCCGTCGTCTCCGGGCGCGAGAAGACGCCCTATTCGATCTGGCGCAAGATGCAGATCAAGAATGTCGCGTTCGAGCAGCTGTCCGATATTGTCGCGTTTCGCATCGTCGTCGAGGCCGTGCCCGAATGCTATCAGGCGCTGGGGGTAATTCACGGCCGTTATCCGACGGTTCCGGGCCGTTTTAAAGATTATATCTCAACGCCCAAACCCAACGGTTATCGCAGCCTGCACACGGCGGCGATCGGGCCGGAGAGGCACCGTATCGAAATTCAGATCCGCACGCGCGAGATGCATGAGGAAGCCGAGCTCGGCGTCGCCGCGCATTGGGCCTACAAGTCGCATGAGCGGTCGGACGGAAAGCAATATCGCTGGCTGCGCGAGCTGCTGGAAATCGTCGACCAGGCGCAGCGGCCGGAAGAATTCCTTGAACACACCAAGCTGGAGTTGTTCCAGGACCAAGTGTTCTGCTTCACGCCCAAGGGCGACCTGATCGCACTGCCGCGCGGCGCCACGCCGGTGGATTTCGCCTATGCCGTGCACTCGCAGGTCGGCGACCATTGCGTCGGTGCGAAGGTCAACGGCCGCATCGTGCCGCTGAACAGCAAGCTGGGAAACGGCGACCAGGTCGATATCATCCGCTCGAAAAACCAGACGCCCTCGCCGGCCTGGGAACGGTTCGTCGTTACCGGAAAGGCGCGGGCGCGTATCCGCCGCTATGTCCGTAATCAGCAACGCCAGGAATATGTCACGCTGGGCAAGGCGATGCTGCAGAAGACCTTCCGGCAGGAGGGCCATGAATTCACGGAAAAGGCCCTGTTGCCGATCCTGAAGAGCTTCAAGGTCGAATCGGCTGACGACGTCTATGCCGAGATCGGGGCAGGCAATCGCACGACCCGCGAGGTTCTGGTCACGTTGTTCCCCGAACCGGTGGTGCTTCCGCAGAACGAAGACGTCGAAACCAAGGTCCTGCCGTTCCCGCCCAAGGCGCGCGCCAAGGGCAAGGAGCGGCCGTTGCCGATCCGGGGCCTCATTCCCGGTCTGGCGGTCCATTTCGCGCGTTGCTGCCATCCGCTGCCCGGAGACCGCATCGTCGGCATCGTCACCACCGGCAAGGGCGTTACCGTCCACACGATCGACTGCGAAACGCTGGAAAGCTTTTCCGAAACGCCGGAACGCTGGCTGGACATCTCGTGGGGTGACGATGCCGATACCGGGGGCGATCATGTCGGCCGCCTGTTCGTGACCATTGCCAACGAGCCGGGAAGCCTCGGTACGCTGTCCACCGTCATCGGACGGCATGGCGGAAACATCATCAATCTGCGCATTACCAGCCGATCGATCGATTTCTGGGAGTTGCTGATCGATATCCAGGTCGATGACGTGAAGCACCTGACCAACATCATCGCGGCGCTGCGCGCAACGCCGGTCATCAACCAGGTCGACCGCGCGCGGAGCCACTAGAAGCGCTCCGCCGCACCCCGTCATTGCGAGGAACAAAGTGACGAAGCAATCCAGGGCCTCTCGCCCAATTTTCGGTTATTTGGCTTTAGATTGCTTCGCCGCGCCCGCAATGACGAAGCAGAGATAGCTATGTCGTCAATCCAAATTCCCCGCCTGGGAGTCAATCTCGATCACGTTGCGACGCTGCGGAATGCGCGGGGCGGTATGCATCCCGACCCGGTGCGGGCTGCGCTGGCCGCGACAGAGGCCGGCGCCGACGGCATCACGGTGCATTTGCGCGAGGACCGCCGCCATATCGTCGACGACGACCTTCCCCGCATCAAGGCTGCGACCCATCTGCCGCTCAACCTGGAGATCGCGGCGACCGACGAAATGACGGCAATCGCGTGTGGCCTGGCTCCGCACGCCGCCTGCCTCGTGCCCGAACGACGCGCCGAACGAACGACCGAGGGTGGGCTTGATGCTCTGGGCGATATCGGCCGGCTGTCGCGGATCGTGCCGAAACTGACCGATGCCGGTATCCGCGTATCGTTGTTCATTGGCCCGGATCTGGATCAGATACGTGCCGCCAAACAGGTCGGCGCCCATGTTGTCGAATTGCATACCGGTGCCTATGCCGAAACCGGTGCCAGCAACGCTGAACTGACGCGGCTGACACAGGGTGCGAAACTCGCTGCGGAGATCGGGCTGGAAGTTCATGCCGGCCACGGTCTGACATACGACAATGTCGGCGCTGTCGCTGCGCTGCCTGAGGTGGCCGAACTCAATATCGGGCATTTTCTGGTCGGCGAAGCGATCTTCATTGGTTTGGTTGCCGCGATCGACGAAATGCGCGCGCGCATCCGGCTGGCGCGGGGATTTCAATGATACTCGGGCTGGGCAGCGACCTGACCGATATCAACCGGATCGCCAAGACGATGGAGAGGTTCGGTGAGCGTTTTTTGGACCGCTGCTTCACCGATATCGAGCGCGCAAAGGCCGCTCGCCGCCCATTGGAGCTTGCTGCAACCTATGCCAAACGATTTGCGGCGAAGGAGGCCTGTGCTAAAGCGCTCGGCACCGGCTTGCGGGCCGGCGTGTTCTGGCGCGACATGGGCGTGGTCAATCTGAAGAGCGGCCGTCCGACGCTGGTGCTCACCGGCGGCGCATTGGCGCGGCTCCAGGCGATGACGCCGCCCGGCATGGCCGCCAGGATCGATCTGACAATGACGGATGAACCGCCACTGGCCCAGGCCATGGTTATTATCTCGGCAATTCCGCTGGATTTTGCGGCCGGTCTCGGCACAACGACGATTTGAACGGATATTCGATGAGTAACACCGTGGCCACAAAACCGAAAAGTGAAGAAAGCATCGGCGAGGTCGTTCGCACGGTCATCTATGCGCTGCTGATCGCGGTGGTTATCCGGACGCTCGCCTTCGAGCCGTTCAACATCCCGTCCGGCTCGATGACGCCCACCCTGCTGACCGGCGACTATGTCTTCGTTTCCAAGTTCTCCTATGGCTACAGCGCGCATTCGTTGCCCTATGCGCCGTCATTCCTGCATGGCCGTATCTTCGGCAGCCTGCCCAAGCGGGGCGATGTGGCCGTGTTCATCAACCCGCACACGGGCGAGGATTATATTAAACGGATCGTCGGGCTGCCCGGCGACAAGATCCAGGTGACCAAGGGCGTCCTGATCATCAACGGCGAGCCGTCGAAGCGCGAACGGGTCGAGGATTACCTGGAGCGCGAATACGACGATGAATACCAGCGTCCCACCGGCGAGGTGCGCTATCATTATATCGAAACCATGCCGAACGGTGTGAAGCACGATATCCTCGGCAACCCGACAAGCCAGCCCGAAGACTCTCTTCCGCAGGACAACACCCCCGTGTTCGAAGTTCCGGAAGGTGACTTTTTCGCCATGGGCGACAACCGGGACAATTCCAGCGATAGCCGGCTCAATCTGGGTTATGTGCCGGTCGAGAATCTGGTCGGCCGCGCTGACCGCCGCTTCATCTCGCTGACCGCCGGCGCGCATCTGTGGGAAGTCTGGCGCTGGCCGTGGACGTTGCGGTTCAGCCGGTTCTTCGGCCCGATCAATTGAAGGCAAGCGAGCCAGCTGCGCTCGCCGGTCTTGAGCAGGCGCTGGGACACCGGTTTCGCGATCCCCACCTCCTGATCCAGGCAACCACGCATTCCGGCGCCGGGCACGGCCGGGGCGAACCGATGGATAACGAACGCTTGGAATTCCTGGGCGATCGTGTCCTCGGGCTCGTCGTCGCCCAGATGCTGATGGATCGCTTTCCCAAGGCCCCAGAGGGGGAACTCGGGCCTCGCCTGACCGCGCTGGTGCGGCGTGAAGCATTGGCCGAGGTGGCGCTGGCGATCAATCTCGGAAGCTATCTGACTCTGTCCGCCGCCGATGCCGCGACAGGCGCCAGGATGCACCCCAAGCTGTTGGCGGATGCCTGCGAAGCGGTGATCGCCGCGCTGTACCTCGATGGCGGGTTACAGGCGGCCGGGCGCTTCATTGCCGACCGCTGGTCGCGCCAACTGGGCGCCGTCGGCATCATGCCGGTCGAACCCAAGACGGCGTTGCAGGAATGGGCACAGGGGCATGGCAGGCCGCTGCCGTCATATAAGGTGGTCGGCACCGGCGGAAAGGCGCACGATCCGGTCTTCGTGATCGAGGTGTCGGTCGAAGGGCTGGAGCCGGCATCGGCGACCGGCTCATCTAAGCGCAGCGCGGAAAAAGCCGCGGCCCTCTCAATGTTGAAAAAACTGGGCGTCGTCCCGGCGGATGCGGAATGACTGAAACACAAGACATGCGCTGCGGCTTCGTTGCCCTGATCGGCGCGCCGAATGCCGGCAAGTCGACGCTGCTGAACGCTCTGGTCGGCAGCAAGGTCGCCATCGTCAGCCCCAAGCCGCAGACAACGCGCATGCGCGTGCTTGGAATCGCGATGGAGGGGCCAAGCCAGCTGATCTATGTCGACACGCCGGGCATCTTCTCGCCGCGCCGCCGGCTGGACCGCGCGATGGTCAAGGCGGCGTGGAGCGGAGCTGGGGATGCAGACATCGTCGCCCTGCTGGTCGATGCCAGCCTGGACCGGATCAGCCGCGACACGAAGGCGATCATCGCCAACCTCAACGGCAGCAAACGTCCCGCCATCCTGATCCTGAACAAGATCGACGCCACCGAGCGCCCCCGGCTGCTCAGCCTCGCGGCCGAACTCAATGCGCTTTTCCCTTTCACCGACACCTTCATGGTTTCGGCCCGGACTGGTGACGGCCTGGAACATTTGCGCGGCATCTTTGCCGAACGCGTACCCGCTGGGCCCTGGCACTATCCCGACGACCAACTCTCGGACCTGCCGACCCGCCTGCTGGCGACCGAGATCACCCGCGAGCAGCTCTATCTCCAGTTGGAGCAGGAACTGCCCTATGCGACCACGGTCGAGCATGAGAAGTGGGAGGAGAAAGAGGACGGCAGCGTGCTGATCCACCAGGTCATCCTGGTCGAACGCCCAAACCAGAAGGCCATCGTCATCGGCAAGGGCGGCGCCCAGATCAAATCGATCGGCGAGGCCGCCCGGCGGGAGCTCCGCAAGGTGCTGGACCAGCCCGTGCATCTGTTACTGCACGTCAAGGTGCGCGAGGACTGGGCCAATGATTCAGGTCACTTCCGCGATATCGGCCTGGATTGGAAGGCCTGAGCTTTACGGCAAGTGAATGACGTAACGCTTCAGCGTCGTCTCCACGACCTGCCAGACGCCCTCGAAACCGGGCTCCAGCACGAATTTGTCGCCTGCCGCGAACGTCCGCGCCGTTCCGTCCGCTGAGGTGACAATGCTGATGCCCTCCAGCATCTCGCAATATTCCCACTCGATATAAACGATCCGCCAACTGCCCGGCGTCGCGCGCCACAGGCCGGTGAAATACTTGCCGTCAGCGGATTCGTAGGTCGACCAGGTTTCGAACTTGGGCGAACCGGAGATCAGCCGATCCGGGGCAGGGGCGCTGCGTTCGGGTTGATCCAGGGTTTCGTTGACGGTGTGCAAAGACATCGATCCGGCTCCTACCGCATTCCGAATTCAGCCCATTGTAAGGGAAATAGATCATAAACCTGAATGCTGGACAGCGGGGGCTTCCCGCGCCATGTTTCACAAATGAACCGTGATCGAGCGATCAATTTACTGCGGGCACATGAGCCGGAGTTTCACAACGCCGGTATCGGAGCGCTGTATCTTTTTGGCTCGGTCGCGCGCAATCAGGCTCAGTCGGAATCCGACGTTGATGTATTTTTTGACTTGGAATGTCCAGATGGCTTTACCCTTTTCGACCTCGTGACCGTACAAGAGCGCTTGCAGGATATTCTCGGGACCAAGGTCGATGTTATGACCCGGAACGGAATCCATCCACGGCGGCGCGCGCGCATTGAGGCCTCCGCCATCCGAGTATTCTGATGGCTGAGGAGACGTCCGTCGAAAGCATCTTGGACGTCCTTGAATTGATCGACAAAATAGAGCGCCAGACGCGCAATGTTTCTCGGGAAGTGTTTTTGCTCGATGCAGACATGCAGGACGCGACGGCCTATCGAATCTTGGCCATCGGCGAGGCGTCGAAGGACTTCGGGGAGGATATGAAAACTCGCTATCCCCAAGTGCCGTGGCGTCAGATTCTGGGCATGCGAAATCTACTCGCCCATGAGTATTTCATCCGTGAAAGCGGACTCATTTGGGAAACCATTCAGGTGGGTCTGCCCCAGCTTGCTGAAGTTTGCCGAATGGAGCTTGGACGAAGGGGTTATCACGAAGAGACGGGAATGAGTCGGGCCGCGAAGATACTGATGAATCTGCCCGAAGAGATGGTCGCAGATGACCGACAAGACCCGCCACCGAAGGTCTCGACAATTAACATTCTATCACTCGTAAAGCGGGATTCCTTCGGCTGATACGGGGATAGCAATGGGCGCATTGTATGGCGATTTCGCCGAAAATCCCAACCGCGCTAAACTCTCATCATGTCCGTTGAATGGTGCGAATCGGCGATTGTGTTGGCGGCGCGGCCGCATGGGGAATCCAGTGTCGTC
This sequence comes from Alphaproteobacteria bacterium, assembly GCA_965276835.1. GTDB lineage: Bacteria > Pseudomonadota > Alphaproteobacteria > BOG-932 > Roseiterribacteraceae > BOG-932. The sequence goes on along the minus strand of OZ255631.1, from coordinate 1,291,686 downwards.
GCGACGCTGCTGACCGCGTCCTACGGCGCGCATGCCGGCCTGGTACAGGCGGCGCGCGGGAAGAAAGGTGGCGGGATACAGCCCGGAAATCGTGTCACGGCGCGGTGGCGGGCGCGGCTCGCCGAACACCTGGGCAGTTTCACGATCGAGGCTGAGGCGAACGGCGCGGCGGCATTGATGGATCAGCCGCTCAGGCTATCCGCGCTGCAATCGGCCTGCAGCCTGGTCGCCGTATCGGCGCCGGAGCGTCAGCCGCATCCTGGGCTTTACGAAGCAACCTCGGCGCTGATCGACGCGCTGCCGGGCGATGCCTGGGATGTCTCCTATGTCGCGTGGGAGGTCGGGTTGTTGCGCCTGCTGGGCTTCGGGCTCGATCTTGATCGTTGCGCCGCAACCGGCACCAACGACAGGCTGCGTTATGTCAGCCCGCGCACTGGGCGGGCGATTTCTGATTCGGCGGCTGAACCCTGGCGCGACCGGCTGTTGAAACTGCCCGGATTCCTGGTTGGGCAGGGCACCGCGGAGCCGGCGGAAATCCTGGATGGTTTGACCCTGACCGGCCATTTCCTGGAGCGCGTCGCCTTTGCGGCCACCCACAGCCCATTGCCTGCCGCACGGCTTCGTTTCGCTGAAAGCTATCGCAGGTTCGCGGCGGATTCTGCTATGGCGGAACCATGACCGATCCGACTCGGGGCGATATCGTCGACCAGCAGCTGGCCGCGATTCTGGGTGAGAAATACCTCGCCTATGCCCTCTCCACCATTATGTCCCGTTCGCTGCCCGACGTTCGCGACGGGCTGAAGCCTGTGCATCGCCGTGTACTCTACGCGATGAGGGAACTGAACCTTGCCTCCACCACGCCGCCGCGCAAATCGGCGCAGGTGGTGGGCAGCGTCATCGGCAAATATCACCCGCATGGCGACACCGCCGTCTATGACGCGCTGGTCCGCCTGGCGCAGGATTTCTCCAGCCGTTATCCGCTGGTCGACGGCCAGGGCAATTTCGGCAATATCGACGGCGATGGCGCGGCCGCCATGCGATACACCGAGGCGCGGCTGACAGCGGTTGCCGAGGCGATGCTGGCCGGTCTCGAGGACGACGCCGTCGATTTCCGCGCCACCTATGACGGGCAGGAAAACGAGCCGATCGTTCTGCCGGCAGCCTTTCCGAACCTGCTCGCCAACGGATCGACCGGCATTGCCGTCGGCATGGCGACGGCAATCCCGCCGCATAACGCGGGCGAGCTGGCGGATGCCCTGCTGGCGATGATTGAAAATCCCGCGGTCGAGATCGAGGAGATCGTCAAGCTGGTGCCGGGACCGGATTTCCCGACCGGCGGCGTGATGGTCGAACCGGCCGAGGCGATCCTGGAGGCCTATAAGACGGGCAGGGGCGGCTTCCGTGTCCGCGCCCGGTGGGAGATCGAGAAGGGCGCCCAGGGCGCCTACAACATCGTCGTCACCGAAATCCCCTATCAGGTGCAGAAGTCGCGGCTGATCGAGCGCATCGCTGAACTGCTGAACGACAAGAAGCTGCCGCTGCTGGATGACGTGCGCGACGAATCCTCGGATACCGTCCGGCTGGTGCTGGTACCGAAGAGCCGCAATGTCGAGGCGCCGGTGCTGATGGAGCATCTGTTCCGCCAGACCGACCTGGAAAACCGCATTCCGTTCAACATGAACGTGCTGGACGGCGGATTGGTGCCGGTCGTGATGGGGCTGAAGCAGGCGCTTCAGGCCTTCCTCAATCATCGGCTGGAGGTTCTGGAGCGGCGTTCGCGCCACCGGTTGGCCGAAATCGACCACCGGCTGGAAGTGCTGGCCGGTTACCTAATCGCCTATCTGAATATCGACGAAGTCATCAAGATCATCCGCGAGGAGGATGAACCCAAGCCGGTGATGATGGCGCGCTTTGGCCTGACCGACGTGCAGAGCGAGGCGATCCTCAATATGCGGCTGCGCGCGTTGCGCCGTCTCGAGGAATTCCAGATCAAGGGCGAGCACGACAAGCTGTCGGCCGAACGCGCGACGCTGGCGGCGTTGCTGGCGAGCGAGGCCAAGCGCTGGAAGGCCGTGGCCCGTGAAATCGAGGAGATGAAGAAGAAGTTCGGCCAGGACACCAAATTGGGCGCCCGCCGGACTACGATCGAAACTGCGCCCATCGTCGCCGAACTGCCGCGCCACGCCGCTATCGAGCGCGAGCCGGTGACCGTGCTGGTGTCGGAAAAAGGCTGGGCGCGTGCGGTCGGCGGGCATGACGTCGACCTGGAAGCCGTCAAGTTCAAGGAAGGCGACAAGCATCTCTTCGCGGTCAAGGCCGAAACGACCGATCTGCTGCTGATCTTCTCGACCGACGGCAAGGCCTTCACCATCGAGGCCGACAAGCTGCCCCGTGGGCGTGGCTTCGGTGAGCCTCTTCGCCTGATGATCGATCTGGGCAACGATGCCGAACCGCTGATCGTCATCCGCCACCAGCCGGGAGCGAAGTTGCTGGTCGCGGCGGGCGATTCGCGTGGCTTCGTCGTGGCGCAGGACGAGATCATCGCCCGCACGCGGTCCGGTAAACAGGTTCTGAACATGCCGGCCGCTGTCGAAGCGGTTGCATGCGTTCCGGTCGATGGCGACCATGTCGCGGTGATCGGCGATAACCGCAAGCTGCTGGTTTTCCCATTGTCGGAAGTGCCGGAGATGGCCCGCGGCCGTGGCGTCATCCTGCAGAAGCACAAGGATGGCGGCGTGACCGACGTGAAGGTCATCCGCATGGCCGAGGGCCTGTCCTGGAAACAGGGCGAGCGCACCCGCACCGAATCCGATCTGCGTCCTTGGCTCGGCGCCCGCGCCTCGGCCGGTCGTATGGTCCCGAACGGGTTCCCCAGGAATAACCGGTTCGGTTGAGCCAGACGATGCGCGGCCGAACAGTGACAATTGGCTTGGCCGCGGCAGCGATTTCCGGCGTCGCGTTCGCGGGGTCGCCGCCCGATATCCCATCGGCGATCTACCAAGATCCGCCCGTCGATTCGGCGCATCCCGCCAGCAATCTGCCGTTCCAATTCCTAAGCCACGGCCAAGCTGTCAACGGCAACCTTTACCGCCCCGCGGGCGCGGGGCCTTTTCCGACAGTCATCCTGCTCCACGGTCTACCGGGTAACGAGCAAAGCCTGGATCTTGCGCGCGCGATGCAACGCGCCGGCTGGGTGGTGCTGACATTCCACTATCGCGGGTCCTGGGGATCGGGCGGTGTGTTCACGCTGAAGGCGGGCTGCGAGGATGCCGAGGCCTTGCTTGCCTTAATCGCGACACCGGGGAAGGCGACCGCCGGCTGGGGTGCCGACCCAAAGCGAATCGTCCTGATGGGCCATTCTTATGGCGGCTATGTCGCGGCCTGCGCGTTGGCCAAGACACCGGGAATCCTGGGCACGGCCCTGATCGCGCCCTGGGACATAAGCTATGACCATGAAGCTTGGGGAAAGCTGCCACCGGCGCAAGGGATTGAGGCGGGTAAGGCGGCGTTCGACGATATCGATGGAAGACTGACTGGGGCCGATGCCGCGTCCCTTACGAAGGATATTCTGCGCGACGGCAGTCAGTTCGATCTGTCCGCATTTTCCGCAGCGCTTGCCGCAAAGCCGTTATTTCTGGCGACCGCAACCCATGACGATCCCGACGATCAGGCGATTGGCCTGCTCGCTGCGCTGAAAAGGCAGCCGAACGCGTCGATGACGAAGGCCGTCATGGACACCGACCACCCCTTTAACGATCACCGCATCGCGCTCGAGATCGCCGTGCTGCGCTGGCTCACGACATTGCCGGGCGCGGCTCCAAATTAGCGATCAATCTGGGAACCTGACGGGTCCATGGGCCGGCCGACCGTTCGAGGATGCGTAAGCGTTCCGTCACGATCACCTGATAATCTCCCGCCGAGGGAACACCGAGGCCAACCCGCGCCTTCGAATCCCGATACCTCAATGCGGAGGGTAAAGATGACAAGCTCCACCATGTGGGAAGTCCATCTCTACGCGCCGGCGGAAACGCGGCCGGCAAGCAATGATCGGTTCGCGAGTTTCGCGCCGGCGTTCGAACACGCTTTGTCTCTTAAACATGACCGGCCGAACGGATGGCACGTTCACGTCCATCCGCCGGTCCATGCCAGCGCATCGGAAATCGCGCAACTCCAGGAAAACGCGCTGTACCCGGCGTGAGGCGGCCTGGCCTCAGTGCGCCTCCGGCCGCCAGCCCGGCGTGCCCGACCGCCAGAACATAAAGGCGATCCAATCCCCGAGGAGTTGATCGGTCTGGCTCTTGGTCGATCCGATGCCGTGGCCCGCCTGCTCATCGACGCGCAGCAGGACCGGATTGGGCGTACCGGACGCCAGCAGGGCAGCGGCGAACTTGCCCGGTTCCCACGGCGATACGCGCGGGTCGTTGAGGCCGGTGGAGATCATGATAGCGGGATAGGTCGTGCCGGGCTTCACATGCACGATCGAATCCATCTCATAGAGGTTTTTGAACCCCTGCTCGTTCTTGATGCTGCCGAATTCGGGGATGTTGTCGGGCCCGTTCGGCGAGAATTCGAAGCGCAGCGTGTTGGCCGCGGGCACGGCATCCAACACGCCGGCGAACAGGTCGGGCCGTGCGGTCATTGCCCGGCCCATCGTGATGCCCCCGGCCGACCCGCCCCAAATGAACAGTTTGTCCTTCGTCGTCACACCGCGCGCGATCAGGTCTTCGCCGCAGGCAATAATGTCTTCCCAGGTGTTGTGCTTGTTGGCGTCCTTGCCTGCCAACCGCCATGCGTCCCCCAGCTCACCACCGCCGCGCACATGGCAGACTGCTTCGTTGATGCCTTCGCGCACCAGCATGTTCCGGCGCGGGCTGAAATCGGCGAGATAGGAAATGCCGTATGAGCCATAGGCCTCGATCAGTGTGATGCCCGGCCCGTTCGCCGCGGCGGGCTGCAGCAGCGACAGCGGCACCATCACCCCGTCCTTCGCCTTGGCCTCCAGATCGGTGACTTTGAAATCGGCAGCCTTGATGTCCGGCGCCACCGTCAGCTTCAGGTCGGTGAAGCTTTTCGCCGCCGGGTCGTAATGCAACTCGGTCGGCGGCATCAGCCAGCTCTCCATTGCAATGTTGGCGCCCGGCTGGCGTGGGTCGGTGAAGGCCTCCGAGATGTGGCCTTTGATCGGCAGCGTGACCTCTTCCGGCTCGGTCTTGCCTTTCGGAATACGCAGCAGGTGCGAGTAGACGCCGTCGCGCATGACGACATAGAGCGCGTCGGACGCAGCGTGAATCGCTTCAACCACCCGCTTCGCGTCGGCGGGAATCAAGGTTTCAGCCGACGCTAACGGCGCACCGGCCTTGACCCGCAGCACCTTGAAGGTTGGCGCATCCTTGTGCGACAGCAGGAATATCTCGTCGCCGCGCACATCCAGGTTGGTGACCCCATCGTCGCGATCCAGCAACAATGTCCATTTCGCCTTGGAGTCCGTAGCCGTTGCGACAGGTGCGGTCCACAGCTTGAGCTCGTTCTGAACGCCGTTCTGCGATGCCAGGAATGCCACCGGCGCACCTGGAACGATGGACAGCACCGGCGTCTCGTCATGGCCGAATTCCGGGCCGTGCCCGACCGTTGCGCCGAACAAGGAGACCGGCTCGCCTTTCAGCGGCCAGGCCTGCAAGGCGATGTCGCGATATTTCTCGGTTCCCGGGTCGCTGGGTCCCAGCTTTTTCAAGCGATCGATATAGAGTGTCTTGGAGTCCGCGCTCCAGGACGACGCGCCGAAATCCGCGCGATCGACCGGCCCGGCGATCTGCGCGCCGCTCTTTGCATCGTAGACATAGAGCGACGCCGCCTCTGAACCGCCCTCGGACAATCCGGCGACGGCTTTCGTTCCGTCAGGCGAGGGCAGGATGTAATTGATCGCATAAGGCTTGCCGCCATGCTGCGCCCGCAATGCCGCCACATCGACGATCTTGCGCGATCCCTTGGCGCCTTTCACCAGCAGGTCGAAATTATCCGATCCGGGCGCGCGCTCTTCATAGAAGCTGACGCCGCCGAATGCGGCATAGTTCTGGAAGATGCCGATACTGCCGGTGAAAGCCGCTACCCGGGCCTGCAGTGCCGGCAGCGGCTTGATCGCGTCGAACACCACGCGCGTATAGTCGCCCTGCGCTTTCATCCAGTCCACGGCCACCGGATCCTGCGCCTCCATGAAGCGGTAATTGTCGGTAACCGTCGTGCCATAGAGCGTTTCGGTGACCGGCTGCGGGGCAGGGGGCGCCGGCTGCTTCGCCAGACCGACAGGCGCCAGGGCATCGCCTGCGGCCTGAACTTGGAGTGACACGCTCATGACCAGCAGGCTGGCACAGGCGAGAACGGCAAGTTTCATGATTTTCTCCGGCGGATATTTCCGATTAGCGGATTTGCGGCGAATCATATGCCGGATTACCCGGGCGCACGATGCTCAATTTTTATCGCGGAACGCTAACAGGTCACCGCTTAACCGCGCCGCCTTTTCGGCGAACGCCCAAATTCCTTCGACGACTGTCGGGCACGGTGGTGAACGTAGAACCTCGTTGGTTCAATCCTGCCTTGCATCCGGCCCATTGCTAGAATCGGCTTCGCCCGGCCACTATGGCTTTTGCATTGCGGAATCGGTAAATTCTTGCCAATTGGGCAACCCCGTCAACGGCCCGAAGAGTTTGGATCCATGCAGGTTATCCTCGCACAGCCCCGTGGTTTTTGCGCCGGCGTCGAGCGCGCGATCGAGATTGTCGAGCGCGCCATCGATAAGTTCGGCGCGCCGGTCTATGTCCGGCATGAGATCGTTCACAACCGCCACGTCGTCGAAAGCCTTCGGGCAAAAGGCGCAAATTTCGTCGATGAGCTGGACGAAGTGCCTGCCGGCGGCATCACCATTTTCAGCGCCCACGGCGTCGCGCAATCGATCGAGAAGGCGGCGGCCGAGCGCGGCCTGCCGGTGATCGACGCCACGTGCCCGCTGGTCTCCAAGGTGCATATCGAAGGCCGCCGCTATGCGGCGCAGAACCGGACCGTGATCCTGATCGGCCATGCCGGCCATCCTGAGGTCGAGGGCACGATGGGCCAGATCCCCGGTGGCGTCCGCCTGGTATCGACCGTCGAGGATGTCGCCAAGCTGGAGGTTCCGGATCCGGACAAGCTGGCCTATGTCACCCAGACGACGCTCAGCGTCGACGACACGCGGACGATCATCGAGGCGCTGCGTGCCCGTTTTCCGTCGATCGCCGGGCCGGACACCAAGGATATCTGTTACGCCACGCAGAACCGTCAGCGCGCCGTACGTGAACTCGCCCGCGTCGTGGACGTTCTGTTGGTGGTAGGGTCGCCCAACAGCTCGAACTCCAACCGGCTGGCGGAGATTGGAAAAGAACTCGGCGTCCCCAGTTATCTGATCGAGGATGCCAACGCGCTCAACCCGGATTGGATCGCCGGCAAGGACTCGATCGGCATCACCGCCGGGGCGTCCGCCCCCGACAGTTTGGTGACCGAATTGATTGAGGCGTTGCATCAATACGGCGAGATCGAACTGTCCACGCTGCCGGGCGTCGATGAGAATGTAAGGTTCCGTTTGCCCCCAGAGCTGACAGACCGGGCCCAAGTAGCGTAATATTGCGATTCCGCTGAACGCGGATCAGGAGGTTTTTCATGGGCCTAGCGCTCAACCAGATCGTTAAAGTCGGCGCCTATGTCGTCAAGCAGCAACTGATGGGCGTAAAGCGCTATCCGCTCGTGCTGATGCTGGAGCCGTTGTTCAAGTGCAACCTGGCCTGCTCAGGCTGCGGCAAGATCGACTATCCGGATGAGATACTGGATCAGCGCCTGACCGTCGAGCAATGCCTCGAGGCGGTCGACGAATGCGGCGCACCGGTCGTTTCCATCGCCGGCGGCGAGCCGCTGCTGCACAAGGAAATGGCCGAGATCGTGCGCGGCATCATCAAGCGCAAGAAGTTCGTCATCCTGTGCACCAACGCCCTGCTGCTGGACAAGCGCATGGACGAGTACGAGCCCAACCCGTACTTCACCTGGGACATCCATCTGGATGGCGACAAGGAGATGCACGACGCGGCCGTCGACCAGAAAGGCGTCTATGAGCGTGCGGTCAAGGTGCTGAAAAAGGCGAAGGAACGCGGTTTCCGCGTCTGCATCAACACCACCCTGTTCAACAACGCAGACCCGGAACGCGTCGCGAAGTTCTTCGACGACGTCACCGCGATGGGCATCGACGGCATCATGACCTCGCCGGGCTATGCCTATGAGCGCGCGCCGGACCAGGCTCATTTCCTGAACCGCGTCACCACTAAGAACCTGTTCCGCGACGTTCTGCGCCGGGGCAAGGGCAAGAAGTGGATGCTGGGCCATTCGCCTTTGTTCATGGACTTCCTGGCCGGCAACCAGACCTATAAATGCACGCCCTGGGGCAACCCGACGCGCAATTATTTCGGCTGGCAGAAGCCCTGCTATCTGATCGGCGAGGGCTATGTCAGCACCTTCAAGGAGCTGATGGAGACGACCGATTGGGATGCTTACGGCGTCGGCAATTACGAGAAATGCGCCGATTGCATGGTCCATTCCGGCTTCGAGGCAACTGCCGTTATCGATTCGGTGAAACATCCGCTGAAAGTGGCGATGGCGGCCATTCGCGGCCCGCGCACCGAAGGCCCGATGGCGCCGGACATCTCGTTGGAAAATCAACGCCCTGCCGAGTATGTCTTCTCAGACCACGTTAAGGTCGCAATGGAGAAATTGCGCCACGCACCCAAGGTCACGACCCACGTCGCGACCGCCGGCAGCGAAGACGGCGCGTTCGCCGAGAGCGCTGAGTAAGCGCTGTTCTTTAAAGAGCCTCTCCCTTCGGGGAGAGGCCGGATTGCGCGGCAATGCGGGTGAGGGAGTTCTCAGCGCGTGCTCCCAAGCGGAAGATAAACCCGGCTTCGGCCGAAACCTTGGATGGCTCTTCTCCAACCGCAACGGGGGCGAGCTGCGGCTCGCCCCTTCCTTTACGGATATGGCTTTCCCACTGTCGGCTTCTATACGCGGATGTTCCCCGTGGACGTGCAAATCGCCATTGCAGCGTGTGAAAACGGAACAGCAATGTGTTGAAACCGGTGCGTGAAGTGCATCAACGACCCTGCCGAACACAGGGCGAGGATCGCGGGAAATCGACGAAAACTCATGCTATTCGCGGATGATTCTTGTCTCATGAATGCCCGGGTTCCAAGCCGGTTCCGAATAGTTTATGATCTCCGACAGCTCGCCGTTAGACCAATTAACATACTGTAAAATATAAGGAAATTACGGCTGGTATCACTTTTTCTGCGCGAGGATCCAGAGTGCCTTGAAATATCCGGTAAGTCCGTAACGATCGCCGCCAACTTTCGATGCCGTTAGATATGATCGCCCTTCTGCACAATGCCGTCGCCATGGAGTCGGGTACGAAATCTTCTTTGACTCCGACACCTTGCGGATGTTCCCTGTGAACGCGCACGCATAAGAGGAGGCGCGGGGATGATCGTTTCGGCCGATGAGCATCTGGTCGAACCGGCGGAGTTCTGGGACGGGTGGCTGCGCGACGGGCTGCCCGCTGCGGAACGCGATCTCGCGCCGCGCATCGAGGGCGGCGCGCTCGTGGTGGACGGCCAGGCGATGCCGGTCTTTCTGCTGTTTCCCAATTTGATCGCCTATTCCGACGCGCAACCCGGCGTCGGCGATGTTGCCGGACGCCTCGCGGTCATGGACGACGAGGGTATCGACGTTTCGTTGCTGTTCCCGCAGCGCGCGATGGGTATGTTCGCCACGAAAGATCCCGCGTTCCGCACGCGCTGCTTCACGCTTTACAACGAATGGCTGGCCGATTTTTGCCGCCGGTCCAACGGCCGGTTGCAGGGCGTCGCCGTTCTTCCGACCGTCTACGAGCCGGAAGCGACCGCCGGCTATCTGGCACACCTGAAATCGTTGGGCTTCCGTGTTTTCATGATGCCGGGAGCACTGCGCGGGATCGCCTATGGCGACCCGGCGATGGAGCCGTTATGGGCGGCGATCGAGGACAGCGGGCTGGTTGCCGCTATCCATACCAGCGAGACGCCGGAGAATAACGGGCCGGGCGGCCTTGGCACATTCCTGGCTCACACATCGCAGCCTTTCCGCAAGCTGCTGGGGCATTTCATCTTTTCCGGGATTCTGGAACGTCATCCCGGCGTGAAGGTGCTGTTCGCCGAAGGCGGCATCAGCTGGATTCCCTCGGCGCTCGATCATTTCGACCGTATCCAGCGCGATTTTGCCGATCACCTGAGCCCAAAGCTGCCGCGTCCGCCCAGCGAATATTGGCACCGCCAGTGTTACGCGACGTTCATGGAGGATCCACGCGGGATCGAACAGATCGACCATATCGGCGCGGACAAGGTGTTGTGGTCGTCCGACTATCCACATCCCGAAGGGACGCGCGGGCGGACACGCGCATTGATCGCCGAATTGCGCACCCAACTCAGTTCAATAGATGCTGAGCGTGTTCTCGGCGGGAACGCCGCCGCCCTTTTGGGGCTCGCTACCTAACCGTCGCCCCGGCCGTAAGACAGCCGCCTGCACGCGCGGCGCAGCATCCGCATGGCGGTCCGGGTGTTGAGGCCGATCTTGATCAATCCGGATATCTGCAACGGGTTCTTCACAACCGAGAGCAGCACCGCGCCAAGCTGCGGACGCCCCCTTAGCGACAGCGGCAGCAAAGCAGCCGGCGGCAATCCGTCCCGGGCGCCGTCCGATATGGCGCGCAGCGCGACAAACGGGATCCCGGCCTCGAACGCGACACGCGCCACCGCACCGCTTTCGGTATCGACGGCGATGGCATCGTACTGCGTGCGTAGCGCCCGCTTTTCCTCAGGTGTCGCCGCGATGGTCGCCGCGCCGAAGATGCGGCCTTTCTTCGCTTTGGCGGGGCCCGCCGCGGTCGAGAGCGCCGGATAGGTACCGGTTTCGGTCACGACCTCGGTGGCGACGATCAAAGTGCCGACCGGGTATTTGCGGGAGAGTCCACCGGCAATGCCGAAGCTCATCAGTGTTTCGGCGCCGGCATCGACAAACGCTTGGGCAAGACGGGCGGCAACTTCGGGCCGGCCGCCGGAGCAGGCGACATGCCGGCTCAGCTTGCGCGCCAGCTTGGCCTCGCTTTCGAGGCCGGTAATGATGCAGATGCTGTTGGCGACGGAGGAGGGTTCGCGGCTCACATGCCCCAGGCGACTTGTTTGTTGTTGCTGCGCATCAGGTTGCGATAGCGCGACACCGCCCACACCGGGAAGAATGCGCGATAGCCGTGATAACGCAGATAGAAGACGCGCGGGAAACCGACAGCCGTATAGCTGGCCTCATCCCACAGGCCTTCTTCGTTCTGGGTGCTGGCCAGGAACTCGACGCCGCGTTTGACCGCCGGGTTTTCAACCTCGCCGACCGCCATCAAACCCAGGACGGCCCAGGCCGTCTGCGACGCGGTGGAGACCACCTTCGGGCTTTTCGGTGTGTCTGCGTAGTAAGACTCGCCGCCTTCGCCCCAGCCGCCGTCTGCATTCTGTTGGGAGAGCAGCCAAGCTACGGCCTTGCGGATTTCCGGCGCATTGTTGTCCACGCCGATGGCGTGCAGTGCGCACAGCGCCGACCAGGTGCCGTAAATGTAATTGGTGCCCCAGCGGCCGTACCATGACCCGTCGGGCTCCTGCTCGCGCCGAAGATAGTCGAGCGCTCGTACGATCACCGGATCGTCCTTGGTGCGCCCCAACTGCGCCAGCATCGATACGCAGCGCGCGGTCACGTCGACCGTCGGCGGGTCGAGTAGGGCGCCGTGATCGGCGAAGGGTATGTGGTTCAGGTAGTAATGCTCGTTATCGACCTCGAACGCCGCCCAGCCGCCGTTCGAGCTCTGCATCCCCTCGACCCATTCAGTTGCGCGTTTGATCGACTCTTCGTGGGCGGGATCCTGGCTGCGGTCCAGTGCCAGTGCCACGACGGCGGTGTCGTCCAGGTCAGGATAATGCGCGTTCTCATACTGGAAGGCCCAGCCACCCGGACGCAGATTCGGCCGCCGCGCGACCCAGTCGCCCTTGACGTCGAGAATTTGCTTGTCGCGTAGCCAATCCAGCCCGCGCTTGGCCCTCTCGATGGCCTCGGGCTCACCGCTCTCCAGCAGCGCATGGGCAGCCAGGCCCGTGTCCCATACCGGGGAAACGCAGGGCTGCGCGTAGAATTTTCCGTCTTTCTTGTCCTCGGCCAGCAGTTTTTCGACCGACACCTTTGCGATCACCAGGTTGGGATCGTCCTTGGGATAACCCAGGCACTCATACATCATCACGGAATTGGCCATGGCGGGATAGATCGCGCCCAGCCCGTCCTCGCCGTTCAGCCGTTCCGTGACCCAATTCACCGCCAGGTTGATCGATTTTTTGTGCGTGCTCTTCGGGAAGTAGGGCTCGACCACCCGCAACACCTTGTCCAGGCCACGGAAAAACAGCGCCCAGGCGCTGCGATCCTTGCTGGGGTGCCAGTTCTTGACCTTCTCGGGATGCTCCAGGAACAGCTCCGGAATATCGGTCTTCAGGATCGGTTTCGGTTTGATCGCCTGCAGCACCAGCAGGGGGACGATCACCGTCCGGCTCCAATAGGAAATCTTCTCCAGGTGGAACGGAAACCATTTCGGCAGGATCATGATCTCGACCGGCATCACCGGCACGGCACGCCACGGCACCTGCTCGAATAATGCCAGCATGATGCGGGTGAAGACATTGGTCCGCTCGGCGCCGCCGGCCTTCAGGATGGCGTTGCGTGCCCGGACCATATGCGGCGCATCGATCGAATCGCCGACGGTCTTCAAGGCCCAATAGGCTTTGACCGTCGCCGAGATATCGAGCGGCCCGTCATGCCACAGCGGCCAGCCGTCATGCTCGGCAGACTGCGTGTCGCGGATATAGACAGCGAGCCGTTCCTGCTTCTCGACCTCCACCTCGTCCAGGAAATGCTTCAGCATGATATATTCGGCGGGAATGGTCGCATCCGCCTCAAGCACGAATACCCAATGACCGTCATCCTGCTGACGGTCCAAAAGCGCGCGCACGCCCTTGGAAATCGAAGCCTCAAGCTTCGAAGTGGTCAAACCGCTACCGTTAGAGTCTTCTGACAAAACCGCCCGCATCATCGCGTCAGATCACCTTATCCCTCGAAAGCCGCCGCTTTTACCTGCGATGGCTCTGATTTTCAACGCGACGCCTGGAATCGGCCCTTCCAGGCACCGCCCTTGCCTCGCATATGACGCAGGGCGGAATCAAGGGTTGCCGCCAGATAGACCGTTGCAACCGCCGGCAACGCAGGCGCCCACCAGAGGGGCATGCCGTAGAATCTGAGAATGGGGATATAGCACCAGACCTGAATTGCCCAGGCCAGGAGCCCGAAATCGCCGGTCGCGCCATGGCCGAACAGGAAAAACAGCGGCGGGGCCAGGAAGGTGATAGCGAGGCCAAGTACTGTACCGGCCAACAGCAGCGGCGAGTAATTGAGTTGGGTGTAGGCCGTGCGCGCGACCATGTTCCAGACCTCGCTCATGTCGCCATAGACACGCAGGCTGTGGGCATCGTTGGTCAGGCCCAGCCAGATCGGCCCGTTGCGCTTTAATGCGATCGCCAGCGCGCAGTCGTCGATCAGTGCGCCCTTGATCGCGGCGATGCCGCCGATCTTGTCCAGCGCCGTTCGCCGCACCAGCATGCACCCGCCGGCGGCACCCGCCGTCTTCTTCGCCGGATCGTTCACCCAGGCGAAGGGATAAAGCATTTCGAAAAAGAACACGAAGGCTGGAATCAGGAAGCGCTCGGCGAAGGATTCGCAGCGCAGCCGAACCATCAGCGATGTCAGGTCCAGCGCGCCGCCCTCAGCCCGGGCGACCAGATGCGCGACATTGCGCGATCCATGGCTGATATCGCCGTCGGTCAGCAGCACATAGCGCGCGCTGGGGTCGATCTCGGCCGCCTTCGCTAGCCCTTGCGACACCGCCCACATCTTGCCGGTCCAGCCGGACGGGGTCGGGCTGCCGCCGATTATGGTCAGCCGGTCCGATGCCTTTGCCGCGCTGGCGGTGCGCTCCGCGACAATGGCGGTATCGTCGGTGCTTTCATCGTCGACCACGACGACACGGATCGTGCCTTTATAATCCTGGGTCAGCAGCGAGCCCACGGCGCGGCCGATGCCCTCGGCTTCATTGCGCGCTGGAATGACCGCGACAATGTTCGGCCAGTCGTTCGGCAGATCGGGCAGGGGCGACACGTCGGTCTTCCAGAAGTCGCCGTGGCGCAACCACAGCACCAGCCAGATGATCAACGAAATAAAGGCCAGCAGCGCGCTCATGACCCGATACTCACGTTAGGTACCCTGCCTCGCGGAACCACGCGACTGCGTCCCGCAGCCCTTCGATCGCCGGCCGCGTATTGTAACCCAAATCACGCTGAGCCTTGGCCGACGAGAAATACATCAGCTTGCGCGCCATGCGCAGCGTATCGCGGATCAGCATCGGCTCCTTGCCGGTGAAACGCGCCATCAGCTCCATGACGATCGCCAATGGATAAAGCGGCGCGACCGGCAGGCTGATCGTCGCCGGCTTCTGCCCGCTCATCAGTGCGATCTCGCGTTGCATTTTCTCCAGCGAATAATCCTCGCCGCCCAATATGTAGCGTTCGCCCGGCTGGCCCTTGGCGAAGGCCAGCAGGTGCCCTGCCGCGCAATCGTCGACATGCACGAGGTTCAGGCCGGTATCGACATAGGCCGGCATCTTTCCGGTCGCCGCCATCACGATTGTGCGACCGGTCGGCGTCGGCTTGATATCGCGCGGGCCGATGGGGGTGGACGGGTTGACCGTAACGACGGCCAAGCCGGTCTCGCGCGCAACCTTGCCGACGGCTTCCTCAGCCAGGAATTTCGAGCGCTTGTAGTGCCCGACCATGTCGGCGAGCGTGACCGGCGTGTTCTCGTCAGCCGGCTTGCCCGTCTTGTCGATGCCCAGCACCGCGACGCTGCTGGTATAGACCGCGCGGCCTATTCCGGCACCGGCGGCGGCGCGCATCAGGGCGGCGCTGCCGGCGACGTTGGCGCGGTACATGGCTTCCGGATCGCGGACCCACAATCGGTAATCGGCGGCGACATGGAACAAAGCCGTGCAGCCCTTGAGGGCAGTGGGCAGGGTTTCCGGCTGGGACAGGTCGCCATGGACGATCTCGGCATCCAGTCCCTGCAGGTTGCGGGTGTCGCTGGATGGGCGGCTTAGCACACGGACGGTATGGCCGGCGGCGACCAGCGCGCGGGCGACGGCCGAGCCCAGGAATCCCGTCGCGCCAGTTACCAATGCAGTTTCGGCCATGATCCCAACGAGTCTTCAGGCTTCGCGATATTCAAGCAGTAAAAGCCCGATCAGAACATAGGTAATGGGCCACACCCACCCGAACGTACGGTTGAGCGGCGGGTCGAGCCGTAGCTCAAGCCAGCGCGACCACGCTGAGATGACGGCCAGCAACGCCAGCGGGATATGCGTCATCTCGATCAGGAACTGTTCTTTCACATCGGTGATGTTGTGCGAGTGCATCAACAGCATACCGCCGCCGACCGCCGTCAACACCGGATAGACCAAAGCCGCCCAGGGCCGCTTCAGAACCCCGATACGCACGCTCCATTCGAACAGGCCGAACACGACGACCAGCAGGACGATGAATTTATGCTGCAGCGGTTCGGCATCTTTCAGGCTTTCCCAGAAGCTGATCGTGCCGCTGGGCCAATCCTCGGGGTCAGACCGCAGGAACAGGAATCCCGCCAGTACCATGAACATCAACGGCCAGTGCCGCGTCCAACCCAACCATTTGATCCGCGTACGCTCCAGCAGCGCCAGGATGCCGATGATACCCACCATGATACCGGCCCAATGGTGGTTGTATTCCGACCAGGCGATATCGGCCGGCACGCGCTCGACCGCTAACCCCATGCCGGGAACGAAGGCGCGCGGATGCGGATCGGCGATCTTGCCCGCCGCAGCCTCGGCATCGAGCTTCCGTTGCAGGACCTGGATCGCCGTGTCGTCCAGGCTGGGGCTGGTCAGGCGGGGATGCAGCACCGGCATCATGCGCTCGGCGGTGACGTGGAACGGCACCTGGTCGTAAGGCTGATCGATCGAAGGCGGGGACGAGGTGATCGACGCGGCCAGCGCGAAGACGGACAGGCCGATGCCGATCTCCGCCTCGGCGAAGCGGCGCATGCGCAAAATGGGTGTCGTCGGATCGGCGCGCAGCCGCTCGACCAGCAGGAAATTCATCCCGCCGAGCCCCAGCAGGATGCCCAGCATGGCGACCTTGCCGATCACCATCACGCCATAGGATGTGCCGTAAAGGCCCTGCCACGACCCGACGAAGACGTAAGCCAGCACTAACCCGGCGACGATCAGGCCAGCGACGCTTGCCATCGACATCTGCGAAAAGCGTTTACCGACCAGCCGCCATACGGTGCCGTCATGGGTGCGGCCCAAGGCGATGATGAAATAAGGGATGCCGCCGATCCAGACTGAGGCGCCAAGCTGGTGAATCGCATCGGCCAGCGCCATCGGCACCTGATCGGTCATGCGCGACACCGAATGGCTGGTCGCCACCGCGGCGATCAGCAATATCGCCCCAAACGTCGTCAGAGCCACCTTGCGGCCGGTTGTGATCTCTACCCCGCCGGCGACGACGAATACGGCGATGGCGGCCGCGATGCGTACCATTTCGGCAACCGCGAAATCCGCCATAAGGCCCTCGGAAATCGGGACGTCCGCCGTGCCTTTCAACAGCAGAACGTTGATCGTAATCATCGCAAGACCGCCAAGGATCGCGAGTGCCGCGCCCCAGCGCAGCAACCGCCGGCACCGCCGCAAGATTTCAGCGGCTTCCGCGCCGAGGCGGTCATAGAAGGGCAAGACAACCAGCAGGATGAAAGTGATTCCGCCGATGACAAGCGCCTGAGAAGCCAACGCGACCAGCCGCAGGACGACGTCGAGAAAACCGAACAGATCGAAGAGGAGAGCCACGGGAAATAACCTAAGAATCGGTGCGAACCGGGCGGTCGCGTGACAATGACCTACACGGTTCCGGGCGCTATTTCCAATGTCTCGCGTTGCCGCCGCTGACGGAACTCCCGCCACTGCCAGGCGGCAAGACCGGGAATGCCAAGCACCAGTTCGCGGACCCGTTTGGTCAGCGAGATGGAAATGGCGATATCGGCGGGAATGCCAAAAAGGGCTGAAACCAGCACGAAGCCGCCTTCCTGCACGCCGACCGCGCCCGGCACGAAAAAGGCGGCCGTCCGTACTGCCTGCGCCAGGCTTTCGATGACATAGGATTGGCCAAATCCGATATGGTGGCCCAGCGCCCAGGCCGCGATCATGACCTCGCCCGCGCCCAGCGACCAAGCCGCCAGGTGATAGACGCCAGCGACCACCAGCTTGCCGCGCAGCGTGTAAACCTGGCTCAAAGTCTGATCCAGGCCCGCCACACCCTCCAACGTACGCCAACCCATCCGGTCGGCAAGGGCAAGCATGACCTTCTCGAACAGCTTGACGCCGCCCAGACGCTGCGCCGAGACGGCCAACCCGGCAAAGATTGCTGCCGCGCCCAAACCAATCGCCGCCCAGCGCAGGACATCGCCCGGTTCGGCAAGAACCAGCAGCAGGGCCAGCCCGACGAGGGTAAAGACAGCTTGTGTCAGCGTTTCGATGGTGATATCGGCGATGACCGAGGCGCCGGCAACCGGCGCACTGACACTGCGTTGCGCCAGCAGCCGCGCGGCAATGAACATTCCGCCGACTTGAGCGACCGGCAGTAGGCTGTCGATAGATTCGCGGATCCAGCGCAAAACCAACATCGGACCGAATGCTAGGCCGCGATTGGCGCCGGGTGTGACGAACAGGCACTGCCAGGCCAGAGCACAGAAGGCCAGTTGGCCCAGGTGGATGGCGGTGATCCCGACAAGACCGAAGCCGACTGTGAGAACTTCATCCCGAATCCGGCCGAAACCGATATCGGCAATACCGAAGAACAGGGCGATCGCAAAGACGGCGGCGGTAATGATCCCGAAGCCGAGCGTGCCTATGCGGAAGGAGAATCGGGGAAGGATGCGAGCCATGCGCGTCCGTTTACAGTTTCGGCGCCCTTGCGGCCAGATGGGCTAATCCCGCTTCCGGTATTCCGGGTCGACGGCGGCGGCCAGCATGTCCAGTTTCGCCTGCAATAAAGCGGGATCAGCACGACGCCGTCGTCCAAGCCATCGCATGCAGACAAGCGTCACCAGCATGAGCACCAAGGTCACGATACCCGGGCGCACGATGATTTCTATCCAGTCGAAATGCGAACCAGCCGCCATACCCCGACTGTATCGCCGCGAAGGCAAGGCGTCGAGAATGGGATCCTGTCACCTTGGCGAACGCGCTATGGGATGGGGCAGGGCTTCACATGCCAGATTTCCGACGCATATTGCGCGATGGTCCGGTCGCTGGAGAACATGCCCGATCCCGCGACATTGAGAATCGCCTTGCGCGCCCAGGCATCCGAGTCCCCATACAACGCGGAGAGAGTGCGGTCCGCCTCCAGATAGGCCTTCAGGTCCGCCAGATGCATATAGCGGTCGCCGGCTTCCAACAGCGCGTCGTGGATCGGCCCGAAGGCGCCTTTCTCGTTCTGGCTGAAATAGTCGCTGGCGATCAGATCGAGCGCGGCACGCGTCTCTGGGTCGTTCTCATAATGCCAATATGGGTTGTACCAGCCGCGGCTGTCCGCGACCTGCTGCGCGGTCAGGCCGAACAGAAAGAAATTCTCTTCCCCGGCCTGTTCCGCCATCTCGATCGTCGCGCCGTCGCGCGTGCCGATGGTCAGCGCGCCGTTCATCATGAATTTCATGTTGCTCGTGCCGCTGGCCTCGAAGCCGGCGGTCGAAATCTGATTCGAGACGTCGGACGCCGGGATCAGCCGTTCCGCCAGCGAGACGCAATATTCCGGAAGAAAAACGACCTTGATCCGCCCGCGGACGGCAGGATCGCCGTCGATCCTGCCCGCCAGGTTGTTCAGGAACTTGATGATAAGCTTGGCAAGAAGATAGGCGGGTGCCGCCTTGCCCGCGAAGAAAAAGGTGCGGGGAGCCATCTCCAGGGCCGGGTTCGCCCGCAACCGATTATAGAGAACGATGATCCGCAGCGCATTGAGCAACTGGCGCTTATATTCGTGGATGCGCTTGATCTGGCAGTCGAAGATGCTGTCGGGGTCGACCATCTGTCCGGATGTGACGTTCAGCCAGTTGGCGAACTCGATTTTTGAATCGCGCTTGGCTTTCAGGAAGCTGCCACGGAACGCCGGGGTATCGGCGAACGGTTTCAATTCGGCGATCCCGGCGAAATCAGTCGCCCAGCCATCGCCGATCGCATCGGTGATCGCACTCGACAAAGTTGGGTTGGCCATCAGCAGCCAGCGACGCGGCGTAACACCGTTGGTCTTGTTATTGAAGCGCTCCGGGAAAATTTCCGCCAGGTCGCGTACCGTCGTGGTCCGCAGCAGCCTGGAATGGATCGCCGCGACACCATTGGTGCTGTGCGACCCGACGATCGCCAGGTTGGCCATACGGATTTTGTCCTCCGGCCCTTCCTCGATCAGGCTGACGCGCTGGATACGGCCCTCGTCGCCGGGAAAGCCGACGCGCACGTCATCTAGGAAGCGGCGGTTGATCTCGAAGATGATTTCAAGCTGGCGCGGCAGGATGTGCTGGAAATAATGCAGCGGCCATTTCTCCAGCGCCTCGGGCAACAGCGTGTGGTTTGTATAGGCCAGGGTCCGGCGCGTCAGGTCCCAGGCCGTGTCCCAGTCGAGCCCGGCCTCGTCGAGGAGGATGCGCATCAGTTCCGGCACGGTGAGTGACGGATGCGTGTCATTGAGCTGGATCGCGGCTTTGTCGGGGAGCTGCTTCCAGTCGAGATTGTCGCGGCGGAACCGGCGCACCAGATCGGCCAGCGAGCAGGCGACCAGGAAATATTCCTGCGCAAAGCGCAGTTCCTGTCCCCTGTCGGTTGAATCGTCCGGATAGAGCACCCGAATCACAGTGTGGGCCGCAAGGTTTCCCGCCATGGCGCCCACGAAATCGCCCGAGCTGAACTCCTGAAAGTTGAAATAATCCGGCGCCGTCGCGCTCCAAAGCCGCAGGCTGTTGATTGTATTGCCGCCGAAACCGATGACCGGTCGATCATAAGGGACGCCGATCAAGGTCGAAGGGCGGCCCGGAATGATTTGCAGGCTACCCTGATGCATCTCGAACGTGCAGCCCAGCCTGACCTCGACGGACTCACCGCGGCGCGAGACTTCCCACGGATCCTGTCGGCGCAACCAATTATCGGGATGCTCGCGCTGCCAGCCGTCCTCGATCGTTTGCCGGAACATGCCGTATTCATAACGCAGCCCGTATCCCAGCGCCGGAAGCTGCATGGTCGCCATGGAATCGAGGAAGCACGCCGCCAGCCGCCCCAGACCGCCATTCCCTAGCCCAGCATCGGGTTCCCGTTCCACCAGGTCGATCCAGTCGAGGCCACCCGCGCGCGCGGCATCCTCGATGAACGGGTGCAGCAGTAGGTTCGTGATGTTGTTGGTCAACGATCGCCCGATCAGGAACTCCATCGACATGTAATAGATGCGTTTGGGGTTCTCCCGGTCGTAGTGCTGCTGGGTGGCGATCCATCGATGCGCGAGGATGTCGCGCACCGATCGGGCAACCGCCTCAAACTGCTGCCTGTTGTAGGCAGCTGACGGCTCGACCATCGCATCGGACAGCAGATGGCGCTCAAATAGCGCGTCGGCTTCCCCCAAAAAAGGAACGGTGCCGAAGTCATGCAGCGGCATCTGCTTCGACTTCGCATTGGTGACGGTGATGTTGTCCATGATGCTCTCCTGAAAAGCAGATCGCCTCAGAGATTACGCGGCACTATAACAATTCCGTGCTGCGGAAAAATGAACATTCTATGAACCCAGGGGCTGCCGTGGAGTCCGGTGCCGGCTAGGTCTTGTGGACATTTATCGTAGCCATAGGACGATTGCGGCTAAAGTGACAACGGCGAAATAGTTTTGGGCGGTCTTCTCGTATCGCGTTGCGACCCGCCGGAACTGCTTAAGTTTTGAGAAGCAACACTCGATCAGGTGGCGCTGGGCGTAGAGGTGTGTGTCGAGCGGGTGCTTCTTGGCGCGCGAGGGATTACTGGGGATCACGGCTTGAGCGCCCTTATTGTCGATAGCTTGGCGTAGGCGGTCTGAGTCATAGGCGGTATCGGCCAGCACCGCCTCGGCGCAAAGGCCCTCGATCAGAGGCTCGGCCTGGGGCGCATCGCCCTTCTGGCCGGCGGTAAGCACGAAGCGCACGGGCAGGCCCAGCCCGCGAACGATAAGATGTATCTTGGTGCTCAGGCCGCCGCGGGACCGGCCAATGGCTTGATCTTCAGACCCCCTTTTTTCGCCCCCGCCGCGTGCTGGTGGGCGCGAATGATGGTGGAGTCGATGATCAGATACTCAAAGTCCGGGTCGTCCGACATCGCCTCGAAGATGTGCCACCAGACCCCCTTGGCACTCCAGCGGCTGAACCGGCGGAAGACACTGTTCCAGTCGCCAAAAACCTCCGGCAGATCGCGCCACGGCGAGCCCGTCCGCACCACCCATAAAACACCTTCGACGAACATTCGGTTGTCCCGGCCCGTCACCCCCTTCTGATCCGGTCGACCAACAATCTGCGGCGCAATCCGATTCCAGTGTTCGTCGCTCAAAACCAACCGATCCAGCACACCCAAGACTGCCTCCAAAAAAACAGTCTTGAATCACAATTCCCAGTCAAGGGAATCCTAAATGTCCACAGGCCCTAGGACGGATCGACATTCAGGATTCCCAAGTAGGGTAATTGGTGATTCATAAGGCTCCGTGTTGAGAGGCGGAGCGGACGATGGGGATCAAGCGGTACGAGTTGAACGAGGCGCAGTGGGTAAAGATCGCACCACTTCTGCCGGGCAAGGCATCGGATCCTGGACGGACCGGGCAGGACAACCGCTTGTTCGTAAACGGATGTTTGTGGGTGCTGCGCTCGGGCGCACACTGGCAGCACATGCCGGAGCGTTACGGCAAGTGGAAGACGGTGCACCGCCGCTTCAGCCGCTGGTGTCATGCCGGCGTGTGGGAGCGGGTGTTCGCGGCACTCACGGCTGACCGCGACAATCAGTACCTCATGCTCGACAGCACCATCGTTCGCGCGCACCAGCAGGCGGCGAGCGGAAAAGGGGGGCCAAGGATCAGGCGCTGGGGCGTTCCCGAGGCGGACTGACGACCAAGGTCCACATGCTCGCCGACGCGCTCGGCCGGCCGCTCAAGCTCGTGGTCACCGCAGGCCAAGTCGGTGACATCACGCAAGCGCCTGCGCTGCTCGACGGCCAGGTTGGCGATGCCGTACTCGCCGACAAAGCCTATGACAGCAATGCCTTACGGGCGACAATCGCCGACATGGGTGCCGAAGCGGTGATCCCCTCCAACCGCTGCCGCAAGATCGCTATCCCGCATGACGCCACCGCTTACAAGCATCGCAACCGCATCGAGCGATGCTTCGGCAGGCTCAAGCACTTTCGCCGCTTCGCTACCCGTTACGACCGGCGAACCATTCACTTCACAGGCTTCGCCCATCTCGCCGCCGCAATGATCTGGCTACGCTGAATGTCGATCCGACCTAGTGCTTGTGCGCCTTCAGCCGGTCTCGGTGTGCGGCTTGTTTCGCTCGGTTTCCGCAGATCGCCATGCTGCACCATCTCCGCGCACGGCCGCGTGTACGGTCGGTGAACATCAGGGTGCAGGCTGGTCCCTCGCAGGCCTTGATGTTCGAGAAATCTTCCGCGCACACGAACCGCGCCATCGCTTCGGCGATCGGCAACAGCAGCGCTTCCGGCGAACGCCACCGGCGTACGAACTGGAACGCGAGTGGGCCCTGACCGTTATCAGGTTGCAGTGCTATCCGAGTGAAAGCCTCGTCCTGCTCCAGTAAATGATTGAGTGGCGCCAGCTCGGTTAGATCCTCTACCGCAAGAGGGTGTCCGGCATGCTTGCGAACGAAGCCCCTAAACCATTCGCGCAGATTTCGTGCTTGATCTGCGACTCTGTCGAGCTCACCGGGAGACGCATTCGCCCGGATGGTCTCACGCGCATCCGCGGGCACAAGCTCCGCCTGTTCCAACCATGCCAGCAGGCCATCACCGTCGCCGATCCAGTCGACTGGCGTATCGGCCGGCGTTGCGATCGAATTCAAGAAATCCAACCCAAGCGCCTCGGCGACAAAAAGGGCAGATGGGCGGTGGTCCATCACAATTCCTTACTCGATTCTCATGGCCATTTGGCTCGACCGCGGAAGGCACCCTTTTAGAATAACCATATAAAGCCACCTTGACCAGTTACTCCTGCACAAAGTAACCTCTTCATAGGGATTAAAGTGGTTACAGCATCAGTCCATACGGGAGGAGGCGGAAATGTCGTCGAATGGTGTGAGTGTCGTGCTGGTCCATGGCGCCTGGGCGGACGGATCAAGTTGGGCGAAAGTTATCCGGCCACTGGCCGCCGATGGCCTCGCTGTGGTGGCGGCGCCGTTACCGCTGACGTCGTTCGACGACGATGTGACGGCGCTCGACCGCACGCTGGAAAGAGTCGCGGAGCCGATCGTGCTTGTGGCCCATGCCTATGCCGGCGCCGTCATCGCCGCGACGCGCAGCGACAAGGTGAGGGTGCTCGTCTATGTGGCCGCCCTGGCTCCCGATGAGGGCGAAACTGTCGCCGACGTCTTTTATCGTGGTGAGCCCCACGCGCAGGCACCCAAACTCGCTCCCGACAATCACGGCCTGATCTATCTGCCCCATGAAGCCTTCGCCGCGGCCTTTGCCCAGAACGCTCCCGTGGCCGAGCAGATCGTGCTGGAAGCGGTCCAACGCCCAATTTCGCCGGCCTGCATCACCGCTCCGGTTGGCCGCCCGCTTTGGAAGAACCGCCCGAGTTGGTTCCTGGTGGCGGAGCAGGACCGCATGATCGTCGCCGAGAACCAGCGTTTCATGGCCGCGCGAATGGGGGCTCAGATCCGACTCCATACTGTTGACCACACCCCGATCGTTACCGCGCCCGACGTAGTCGTGAACATCATCCGCGAGGCCATCGGCGGTGCGGAAACCGATCCGGATTGAACACACGCTTCCCACGCAGGAGAACCACCATGACCGCAATTAGCTACCTCACCGCCGATGTCGACGGCTTCAACATCTTCTATCGCGAGGCGGGGAAGCGGGGCGCGCCGAAGCTTTTGTTGCTGCACGGCTTTCCAAGCTCCAGTCATATGTTCCGCGACTTAATCCCGCTGCTGGCCGACCACTTTCACATTATCGCGCCCGACCTGCCGGGCTTCGGCAAATCGGACATGCCCCAACGCGGCGTTACCTTCCACGATGTTGCGGAGAAGATCGACCGTTTCACGGAGCTAGTCGGGTTCGACCGTTATGCCGTCTATGTCTTCGACTACGGTGCGCCGACAGGTTTTCGGCTTGCGGTGAAGCATCCGGATCGGATCACCGCCATTATTTCGCAGAACGGCAATGCCTATGAGGAAGGGCTAAGCGACGGTTGGAATCCCATCCGGGCCTATTGGGAGGATGCTTCCGAGGCCAACCGCCAGGCGCTCCGCGCGATGCTGACGCCCGAGACGACGCTCTGGCAATATACACACGGCGTCTCCGACACGGCCGCGGTCTCACCGGACGGCTATTCCCTCGACAGTTTCTACATGACTCGTGCCGGCGCGGACGAAATCCAGCTCGACCTGTTCGGCGACTACAAGAGCAATGTCGCGCTCTACCCAGTTTTCCAGGACTATTTCCGGACCCACAAGCCACCTTTCCTGGCGGTCTGGGGCAAGAATGATCCATTCTTTCTGCCGCCGGGGGCTGAGGCGTTCAAGCGGGATATCCCGAACGCCATCGTGCGCTTCTTCGAGACCGGACATTTCGCGCTGGAGACCCACGCTGCCGAGATTGCAGCGGCCATCCGAGACTTCCTCGCCCGCTGACGTCGCACCGTTCCATCTGAATTTCATTGCCATCAAAAAGGAAGCAACGATGCCTCAGACCGAATATTTCGACGTTGTTATCCTTGGCAGCGGTCAAGGCGGAAAACTACTCGCCTGGCATCTCGGCAGGTCCGGCAAAAAGGTCGCCGTCGTTGAGCGCCGCTGGGTCGGCGGATCGTGTCCGGCGGTGGCGTGTCTGCCGTCCAAAAACGAATTGTGGAGCGCCCGGGTTGCCCACCTTGTGCGAAACGCCGCTCAGTTCGGCACGCTCACGGGCGAGGTCACGACCGATATGCACGAGGTGCGCCGCCGCAAACAGGACATGGTCGATCGCGAGATCGCGTTCCACCTTCAGGCCTATAAGGAAAGCGGCGCTAAACTTATCATGGGCAGAGGCCGGTTTGTTGGCCCGAAAACCATCGAGGTTGCGCTGAATGACGGCGGCACGCGCCTGCTTTCAGGCGGAGAGATTGTCGTCAATGTCGGTTCGCACGCGGCCATTCCGGACATTCCGGGCCTGCGAGAGGCGCAGGCCATCACCCATATCGAGGCGCTCGAACTCGATAAGACGCCGCCGCATCTGATCGTGCTTGGCGGCGGCTATACGGGCGTGGAATTGGCGCAGGCCTTCCGCCGCTTCGGCAGCCGCGTCACGATCATCGAACCCGGTCGCCAACTCGTGGGCCGCGAGGACCCGGATGTTGCTGAAGAGATCCAGCGCATCCTGGGCGGTGAAGGTCTAGACATTCTGCTCAACACCCAAACCTTGAGCGTCCATGGCTTGTCCGGCGAGGCCATAGCGTTGACGGTCCGAACCCCGGATGGAGAACGGAGAATCGAAGGCACCCATCTGCTCGTCGCGGTCGGCCGGATCGCGAACACGGCGGATATTGGCCTCGAAAAGGCTGGGATCGCGCTGGATGCGCACGGCTTCGTCAGGGTCAATGAACGATTGGAAACAATCGCACCCGGAGTCTGGGCGATCGGCGAATGCGCGGGCAGTCCGCAGTTCACGCACGTCTCGGTCGACGATTTCAGGATCGTCCGGGATAATATGGCCGGCGGCAACCGTAGGTCTGACGCTCGGCTCATTCCCCATGTGATGTTCACCGATCCGCCGCTGGCCCGTGTCGGCCTGTCCGAAGGCGAGGCGCGGCGCCAGGGCATCCCGGTCCGCGTGGGGAAGTTGCCGATGCGCAACGTCCTGCGCACGGAGGCGACCGACGAAACGGAAGGCTTTATGAACGTCGTGATCGGGACGGGGGACGACCGCATACTCGGATTCACGATGATCGGCTCCGAAGCTGGTGAGGTGATGGCGGCAATCCAGACGGCGATGCTGGCCGGGTTGCCCTATACGAAGCTGCGCGACGCTGTCCTCACGCACCTCACCGTCGCTGAGGGCTTGGGCCCCTTGTTCGAAAACGTACCGGCACGGTCGGCCTGATCCGAAGGGAAAATCGACAGACTTCTTGAACGGATCGCCCAGGGCACCGCAAGCGGTGGGCTCGACGCGAAACAGGCCGGGATCTTCGACTTCGACGAGACCGTGAGACACGCTCTTATCGAAGCCAACGAGACGGACGCAAAGACCGTAGGGCCTAAAGACCGACACTCCCGCTCAATCACGGAGAGATCAAATGGTTAAATCCGTTGCTATCGTCACAGGGGCCAGCCAGGGCATTGGCAAGTCGACGGCGATCCGCCTCGCCCGAGACTTTTCCGCGGTGGTCCTGGTTGCACGGAACCGCACAAATCTTGAGCAAACGGCGGAGGCGGTAAGGGATGCCGGCGCTCAAACGCTAATCATCGATAACGATCTCGCCCAGCCGGCAGCGGCACAGGCGGTGGTCGATCAAACGCTGGCAGCCTTCGGCCGTATCGATGCGCTGCTGAACATCGCGGGCGCCGTGCCGCAGATCGACCTCTTCGAGATGACTGACGAGCAATGGGAAGCTGGGTTGGCGCTGAAGCTGCACGGCGCGCGGCGGCTGACGATTGCAGCGTGGCCGGCATTGAAGATAGCCAAGGGGTCCGTCGTCTTGATCTCGGGCAATTCCGCCTTGTTCCCCAAGGCGCCGTATGCGGCGGTAGGCACGATCAACGCCGCGATCGTTGCGCTGGCCAAGGCGTTCTCCGATCGCGGCATTACCGACGGCGTGCAGGTCAATAGCGTCCTGCCCGGTCCGGTGATGACCGACCGCCGCCGGTCGTATCTCGAACGCTGGGCGCCGCTGCACAACATGTCGGCTGACGAGGCGACGGCGCGCTTCCCAAAGGAGGCCGGTATCGCGCGCTACGGCGAACCGGAAGAAATCGCCGACCTGATGGCGTTCCTGGTGTCGCCCGGCGCGCGGTGGATGACAGGCTCGACTCTTCGCATGGATGGCGGCGAAGTTAAGTCGGTCTAAACACATATTTGGCGGCGTCGAAGGGAGGAAGGGGCTTGCCCGCCTTCGCATCGAATTGCCGTCAGTCGAGCCCAAAAGCAGTCAGCGCGCTGGCGGCGATTTCGCTTTGCAGCCAGCACTGCGTGATCGGTCGTGACGATCAGCGTGGTGTGGCCGCGACAGGCCGGATCGGCCTGAACCAATTCCCAAACCTGGCGAATGAAGTCGTCGGCGCGATTGGCTGTAGCCAGCTATTGGTCATACTCGCCAGCATACGCCAGTTCGTCGGTATCGCCGAAGCCGATGAAGATCGCGCGCGGCTTGTCCTGCCGCAGCATTTCAAGATCCAGGCGGGCCGTCAGCGTATCGGTCGGGTAACGGCCATGCAGGCCGACATTCACCGGCAGGCCGCTGCGCTTGTCGTTCAGGATATAGGGAAATACATCCCAGGTGCCGACCGCCTCGACCTTGTCGGCAAAATCCGGACGATGGTTGAACCACTCCAGGAACGTGACGTTCTTGTTGGGACTCGTTCGTTAAAGGTGATCGAGTGGTCCGGCCGACCGGTCAGGATTTCGTTATAGCCGGGATAGGAAAACCACATGTCTTCGGGCGTGGTGGTTGTCCTTGACCAGGATCGGGTCGGGCCCGCGGAAAACATCCAGCCAGCGCATGCCATCGAGCGTGATGAGGATAACGCGCGACATATCGTCAGCGGGCGGCGCCGATGCCGCCTGCGATGCTGGGGCAGCCAGAGAACGGCGCCAGCAGGCCAAACACGTGCAAGCACATAACGCCTTTCATCCAACGATATCCTACATGCGGCGAGATCAAGCGAGGCGGATGTCGTTAACGAGGATTCGTGACATTTCGGAGACGGCAGCGTTACGTAAAGCATAGTATACACGGTCTGTTTTTCGGGGGCGGCTATAACTGGCCGGGTGGCCGCGGCGGCAAAGCGACTTGTCCTCCGGCGCGCGGGCGGCTACCCGTATCGTCATGACCGTTTCCCATCCAGGCACAGAGATGGCGGCCGATCGCCGGCCGATCGTCGCCGAGGCAAGCAAGGGCGCGACCGAAGAGAACTTTCCGGTCGGTTCGTGGCTGCTGCCCAAACATCTACGCCGCCATGTCGCCGCGTTCTATCGCTTCGCCCGGACATCCGACGACATCGCCGATTCGCCGACCCTGACCGAGGCTGAAAAGCTCGCCGGGTTGGCGGCGATGGAACTGGCTTTGGACCAAGGCGGGGACGACCGGGTCGATCCGATCCGCGCCTCGGCGGCCGAAACCGGCGTCGGCATTGCGGAATGCCGCGACCTGCTGGTCGCCTTCACCCGCGATGCGCGCAATCAAAGCTGCGACACCTGGGAAGATCTGCTGGATTATTGCCGTCACTCTGCCCACCCGGTCGGGCGCTATCTGCTGCTACTCCATGGCGAGAACCCGGACACGCTGATTCCCGGCGATGCGTTGTGCGCCGCGTTCCAGGTCCTGAACCATTTACAGGACTGCGGCGACGACTGGCGCAACCTGCAACGCATCTACGTGCCCCGGCGCTGGATCGCGGCGGCGGGTGGAGAGGCGCGCTTCTTCAATTCTGCCGAGGCGGAACTCAGGCGTCCGGTGCTGGACCGCTGCCTGGACGGTACCGACAGGCTGATCGAGATTGCCTCGCTGCTGCCCGGCCGCTTGAAATCCAAAGGTCTGCGGGCCGAAGTCGCGGTCATGCTGTCGCTCTGCCGGGCGCTCGCGGCGCGGCTGCGGGGCGGCGATCCGCTACAGGCGCGGGTCAAACTGACACGGGGCGACTTCGCCAAGGCTTTGTTGCCCGGCTTGACGGTGTTGGCCGGCGGCATACCGAAGCAGCCGTCCGACGAAACGCTGGTGTCGGAAGCGGTGGCCCGTGCCGGTTCGTCCTTCACCAACGGCATGCGCATCCTGCCGGCGGAACGCAAACGGGGCATGTATGCGCTCTACGGCTTCTGCCGCGCGGTCGACGATATCGCCGACGCACCGGCGCCGATCGACGAGAAGCGCGCCGAGCTTGCGGCGTGGGCCACCGAGCTGGACCGGATTTATGCGGGAGAGGCGGATACCGCCCTCGGCCGCGAATTGATTGACGCGGTGCGCCGCTTCGACCTGCCGCGCAACGAATTCGATCTGGTGCTTGAGGGCATGACGGTCGATGCCGCGCCCGCCGTGCGGATCGCCGACCGTGCCGCGCTGTCAGCCTATGCGCGCCGGGTGGCTGGCGCTGTCGGTGTTCTGTCCTGCCGCATCTTCGGCGCGCCGGACGGCACGAAGGATTTCGCCGTCTATCTCGGCGAGACGCTGCAACTCACCAACATTCTGCGCGATGTCGACGAGGACGCGGCCATCGACCGACTGTATCTACCTGTGGACATGCTGGCCGGCGTGGGTATTCCAACCGACCAGAACCCGCTGGCCATTGCTGCCGATCCGCGCATCGTTCAGGTGTGCGAAACACTGGCGGCGGAGGTCGTCGAACGCTATCGCGCCCTGCCGGGCCTATTTCCCGTCAGGTACCGGAAAGAGATGCGTTCGGCCCTGATCATGCAGAAAGCCTATGGGCTGATCTTCGACAAGCTTTTGACGCGCGGCTGGCGGGAGCGGGGGCATCGCCCGCGCCTCACCAAGCGCGAAGGCTTGGCCACGGTACTGTCCACCTTCGCCCAATGACGATCCATATCATCGGGGCCGGCCTGTCGGGTCTGGCCGCCGCAGTCTTACTCAGCAAGCACGGACGCCGAGTGGCGGTCTATGAGGCCGCGGCGCAGGCCGGGGGTCGTTGCCGATCCTATCGGGACCGCGAACTCGGCCGGGTCATCGACAACGGCAACCATATGGTTCTGTCGGGCAACAACAATGTCCGTGATTATCTGCGGATCGTCGGCGCGGAGGGCGAACTGGTCGGTCCGGCGGGCGAGGGATTTCAGTTTCTCGACCTCCTCCACAATCGATCGTTTAACCTGCGCCCCAACAACGGACCGCTCCCCTGGTGGGTCGCCATACCGGGACGGCGCGTGCCGGGCACGAAACTCAGCCAGTATATGGCGGCGGCCAAACTCGCCTTCGCACCCGCCAATGCCAGCGTCGCCGAAATCCTGCCGCATGACGAGCTCTATCGCGTGCTGTGGGAACCGCTGGCGGTGTCGGCCCTCAACACGCCGATCGACCAGGCTTCCGCCCAAGGTTTCTGGCGCGTGCTGGTCAAAACTTTGGCGCGCGGCGGCCATTTTTCACGGCCGCTGATCGCGCGGGAGACGCTCGGTGAAACATTCGTCACGCCCGGCGTTAACTTCATCGCGGCCAGGGGCGGGGTTGTCGAACTCAGTACGCGGATCAAAGCCTTCACATTCGGTGGCGACCTGGTGTCCGGCCTGTCGACCGACGGCGGCGACAAGGCTTGGGAAGATGGCGATCAGGTGATCGTGGCAACACCGCCGGCCGTGGCCGAGCGGCTGGTGCCGCGGCTGGAAGCTCCTGGCGCTGACGAGCCGATCGTAAATGCGCATTTCGCGACCGACGATCCAGTGGAAACACCATTGGAGGTAGTGGCCATTGTCGGCGGTTCCGCGCAATGGGTCTTCCGCCGGCCGGGCCTTGCCAGCGTCACGGTCAGCGCGGCCCGCTCAATGGTCGATGAGCCGGCCGAGAAACTGGCGCCGCTGCTATGGGCCGACGTCGTACGTGCCTTCCCGGTGTTGGGCCCGGCAATGCCGCCTTATCGGATCGTCAAGGAAAAGCGTGCCACAATCCGCCAATCGCCGACCGAGGAGGCGATCCGGCCCGGCGCGGAAACGGCGCACAAAAACCTGTGGCTTGCCGGCGACTGGACCCGCACCGGACTGCCCGCGACGATCGAAGGCAGCCTGCTTTCGGGCTTCCGGGCTGCCCGGATGGCGCTGAAAGCCCAGCCTCTTTAGCTAAGCCCCTCGAACAACGGCGTGCTCAGATAGCGCTCAGCGAAGCTTGGGATGATTACGACGATCACCTTGCCGGCCATTTCCGGCCGGCAGCCGACTTCGATTCCCGCTGCCAGGGCCGCGCCGGACGATATGCCGACGGGCAAACCTTCGACCCGTGCGCAGAGCCGTGCCGTATCCAGCGCCGAGGTGTTGGAAACGCGGACCACCTCGTCGATCAGGGCGGTGTTGAGAATCGGCGGGATGAACCCTGCGCCGATGCCTTGAATCTTATGCGGTCCGGGAACGCCGCCCGACAGCACCGCACTATCCTCGGGCTCAACCGCGATCGCCTTGAAAGAGGGTTTGCGCGCCTTCAGCACCTCGGCCACGCCGGTCAGCGTTCCACCTGTACCCACGCCCGAGATCAGGACATCCGCGCGTCCGTCGGTGTCGTGCCAGATTTCCTCGGCGGTCGTGCGCTTGTGGACCGCGGGGTTCGCGGCATTGGCGAATTGTTGGGGCATGAAGCTGTCGGGAATTTCCTTTAGCAGCTGCTCGGCGCGGGCGATGGCGCCGCGCATGCCGGCCGCCGCCGGGGTCAGTTCAGTCTTGGCGCCAAGGATCAGCAACATCTTGCGTCGTTCCAGCGACATGCTTTCCGGCATGGTCAGGATCAGGCGATAGCCCTTGGCGGCGCAGACGAAGGCCAGCGCGATGCCTGTGTTGCCGGAAGTCGGCTCGACGATCGTGGTGTTGGGGCCGATCTTGCCGGCGGCTTCGCCCGCCTCGATCATCGCCAGGCCGATACGGTCCTTGACGCTCGACAGTGGGTTGAAGAACTCCAGCTTGGCAAGCAGTTCGGCCTTTACGCCGTTGCGTGCCTCCAGCTTGTGCAGACGCACCAACGGTGTGCCGCCGATGATGTCGAGCACGCTGTCATAGACGCGTCCGCGAATATTGTTGTTCTGCCCGGCGTCATGTTTGCTGGTGGCCATAATTCGTCCCCACGCTGTAGAATGTTTTATAATACGAACGTGCGGAGGATATAGCGCTAAGGACTGCCTTCAGCCAGCCCCAAGGCGAAAAAGCCGGACGCTATATCGAGAAATCTGCCGTGCTGGCTGCCACGCTGTCGATGCCGGTTTCGCGGGCCCGCATACACAGATCCTCGATCGTGATCTTTTCCAATTCCTTGGTCCAGGTGGCGACTAGGTCGACACAGAGCGGACGCACGATTTCCTGGCCAAGAGGCGAGCCGGGCGGAATCTCGAATGGGTCGGCTGTCGCTTCCGTGCTGCGGACGGCTTCGGCAATTTCAGCCAGCGTGATCTTCCGTCGTTCCCGCGCCAGGCGATAACCGCCGCGCGGGCCCCGCACGCCATCCAGAATTCCCGCGCGGACCAATTGCTGCAGCACCGGTTCGAGATAGCGGCGGGGAATTCCCTGCCGACTATTGATCTCGCGGCTTTGCACAGGCTGCGCGCCGGAATTGTAGGCGATATCGAGAACGGCCTCGATGGCGAACATGAGTTTTTTCGATAGACGTAGCATTTAATTACACACCAGTTTGTCCAGTTCCGGTCGACCCGAAGCCCCCTTCGCCACGCGCCGTTTCCGAAAGAGAGTCGGCAATTTTCCAGCTTATTTGCGTTATGGGCGCGATGACTAATTGTGCGATGCGGCTCTTTGGTTCCACCACAAATGGGGATTCCCCTAAATTAATCAGGATAACCTTAATTTCCCCACGGTAATCCGCGTCGATCGTTCCAGGGCTGTTTAACACCGTTACCCCGTGTTTGGCGGCCAGGCCGGAGCGCGGGCGGACTTGCGCCTCGAAACCCACGGGCAGCGCAATGGCGATACCGGTAGGCACCATCGCCCGCGCGCCGGGCGCGATCGTAACCGGCTCGGCCGACGCCGCCATCAGGTCGAGACCGGCCGCATGTTCGGTGGCATAGCTCGGTAGATCGAGATCGACGCCGTGCGGCAACTGGATAACGGGAATCGCCAACATCTGAATTCACGCCGCTCCGATTTGTCGGGAAGGAGAGGGCGCGGATAGCACATCCGCCGCCGCCGCTGCCAGCCTTTGCCCGACATCGCTCTTGGTGACACGCGGCCAGCTGTCCGTTCCGTCGGCACTGACCAGAACGACGCTGTTATAATCACTGCCGAACACGCTGCCTTCCTGGGCGGCTTCATTGCCGACGATCCAGTCGCAGCCTTTGCTCTTCAGTTTCGCGGCCGCGTTCTTCAACAGGTTGTCGGTCTCCAGCGCGAAGCCGACAACCAGACGCGGGCGTTTCGGCCCCTTCTTCGACAATGTCTTCAGGATATCGGGCGTCTGCGTCAGGTGCAGTTCGAGCGCATTGTCGCCATGCTTTTTCAGCTTCTTGCCAGCCGGCTTGGCCACCCGCCAGTCGCTGACGGCAGCGGCGCAGATCGCGACATCCACCGGCAGGGCTGCCTGGCAGGCATTCAGCATATCCTCGGCGCTCTCGACCCGCGTGACCGTCACCCCGGTGGGCGGCGTTTCGGCCGTCGGCCCCGTCACCAGGACAACCTCCGCGCCAAGCCGCGCGAAGGCTGCGGCAATGGCGTGGCCCTGCTTGCCGGACGAATGGTTGCTGATGAAACGGACCGGATCTATGGCCTCGCGCGTCGGGCCGCTGGTCACCAGCACCCGCCGGCCCTTCAGCCGGCCGCCTCCGGGCACCGCGAAATAATCGGCCACGGCCTGGAGTATCTCGACCGGCTCAGCCATCCGGCCCATGCCGAACTCGCCGCAGGCCATCGGTCCCGGCGCCGGCCCGACGCGCAGAACACCGCGGCTTTCCAGCGTCGCCAGATTCGTGACGGTCGCGGGGTGTTCCCACATGCGGAAATTCATTGCCGGCGCGACCAGGACGGTCTTGTCGCCCGCCAGCAAGGTGGTCGAGGCAAGATCGTCGGCAATGCCAAGCGCCATTTTGGCCAGGAGGTCGGCAGTGGCCGGCGCGACGACGATCAGGTCGGCCTCGCGCGACAGGCGGATATGGCCCATCTCGGCCTCGTCGGTCAGCGACCACAGATCGGTATAGACTTTGTCCTCGGTCAGCGCACCGACGCTGAGCGGCGCGACGAATTCCGCGCCCGCCTTGGTCAGCACCGCGCGTACCGACGCGCCCGATTTGCGCAGCAGGCGGATCAGTTCCAGCGCCTTATAGGCAGCGATACCGCCGGTGATGACCAGCAGGATGCGTTTGCCGAGAAGATCGGGCAGTTGCACCGCTTCAACCAAGAAACCGTCCATTCGACGAATGTGAATCCATGGTCATTCTACGTTTATACGTCGCGGAAAGACCATTCCTTCGTACCGGGCCTGCATCGCCGGTCCTCCTCATCACACGCGAACCGCGCGATGGATGGCGGCGATACCCGCCGACAGGTTGTGATAGCGCGCGAATGAAAACCCAGCGCGCTCCATCCTTTCGACCAGCACCTCCTGAGGCGGAAACCGCCGGATGCTTTCGACCAGATAGACATAACTCTCGCGATCTTTGGCCACGACCGCGCCCAGACGTGGAATGACGGCGTCGGAGTAAAATTCGTAAGCCCGGCGCAACGGCGCAATAGCGACCCGGCTGAATTCCAGGCAGAAGAAACGGCCGCCCGGCTTCAAGACTCGGTGCGCTTCAGCCAGAGCCTTGTCGATCTCTGTCACGTTGCGCAGGCCGAACGCGATCGTGTAGGCATCGAAGCTGCGGTCGGGAAAGGGCAGGGCCTCCGCGTTGCCGACCGCCCATGACAGGCCGGAGAGCCGCCCGCGGTCCAGCGCGCGGTCGCGCCCCGCGCTCAGCATGGATTCGTTGATGTCGCACAGCAGTGCCGGTCCGCCGCCGGCACGCCGCCAGCCCGTCGCGATGTCGCCGGTTCCCGCGGCGACATCCAGCAGCGCTTCGTGCGGTCGCGGGCTGATGGCGCGGATGAACTGCGCTTTCCAGGCACGATGCACACCCGCCGACATCAGGTCGTTCATCAGATCGTATCGGCTGGCAACCCGATCGAACACCTCGCGGACAAGGCTGGTCTTTTCGATCGGGTCGACCGGACGGTCGCCAAACCAGGCGGCTTCGGGCGAAACGGTGGAGGCTTTTGTCTCAGTCATCATCTCAAAT
This sequence comes from Alphaproteobacteria bacterium, assembly GCA_965276835.1. Taxonomy (GTDB): domain Bacteria; phylum Pseudomonadota; class Alphaproteobacteria; order BOG-932; family Roseiterribacteraceae; genus BOG-932. The sequence continues at coordinate 1,256,034 of OZ255631.1, read as the reverse complement.
CGGATTCTACAGCGAGATTTAAAATAAGCCTAGACCGGGTACACAGTCCGCATCGGCGTCGACCGGCTCTTCGACCTTCGCCTATAGGCTTTGGCGCATCGGCACAACCTGCGGCGGCAAGGGTAAGTGTGTCAGTCTGCTCACCGGTGGGCTATAGCCACTTCATGTCTTTTTTGGGGAAGCATATGCGGATGTTTCGTGCCTTTGCCGTGCTGGCGCCGGCCTTCGTTGCCGGGATCGCCATCTCTGGATCGTCGATGGCGGCCGGCGACGGGGATAGTCGGGCCTACCACGTCCTCCCGACGGCCGAGATGCGGGCGGCCAAAGCCAAGCGGCCCAACGCTTCGGCGGCGGCGCAGTCGATGCTCTATTTTGGCGGTCCGGTCATCTCGCATGTCAGGATCGTTTCGGTGATTTGGGGCCCCAGCGTGAACCCGACCACAATCAAACAAGCCGGGCCGTTCCTCGGCGCGGTCGCGAACAGCACGTTCCTGACCCAACTCGCCGAATACCGGACAGACCGCACGGGAACGAACGACCACGCCGGAACCAACCAGACGATAGGGCGAGGAACCTATCGCGGGCAGTTCCAGATCAAACCGATCAATACATCCCGTAAATTGTCCGACGCCGCGGTCCAAGCGGAACTGCGCGCGCAGATCGCGGCCGGAAAACTGCCGAAGAACAACGTCAATACGCTGTTTGTGACATTCTTCCCGCAAGACATAACGATCTCAAGCTACGGCAAGTCCTGCGTCGCGTTCGGCGCCTATCATTCGGCAAGTTCGGCGAAAGTCACGCCGAGTAATCTCTTCTACGCCATCATCCCGGACTGCGGCGCCGGTTTCGCCGAGCTTACCTTCTCGGCATCGCATGAGGTTGCCGAGGCGGTCAGCGACGCCATACCCACGCCCGGATCGCACCCAGCCTATCCGCAGGCCTGGAACACGTTCGACGGCTATGAGATCGCCGATCTGTGCGAAGCGAAGTCGCCGGTGAAGCTGACGCACGGGGCGCAAAGCTACAAGGTTGCGCGGATCTTCCTGAACAACACGCACAAATGCACGACCGGGCCATACACCAGCCCGTAAGGTTTAGGGATTAAGGAACAACCGGGTCTCGGCCACAACCTGGGCCAGTCCCGCGCGCACGACCTCCACGCCCGGCGGGAAGGCGACCGAGAGGCGCGACGGCATCATCGGGTCCAGCAGGACGAACACGCCGGTATCGTCGGCACGGCGGATCAGCCGGCCATAGGCCTGGCGGAGCCGCCGGCGGGTCAGCCGTTCATCCCATTTCTTACCGCCGAACGCTAACCGTCTGGCTTTGTGCAGAATATCCGGGCGCGGCCACGGCACACGGTCGAACACGATCAGCCTCAGAGCCCGGCCCGGCACGTCGACGCCGTCGCGGATCGCATCGGTGCCCAGCAGGCACGCGTCTTCCTCTGCCCGGAAAATCTCGACCAAGGTGCCGACATCCAGCCCATCCAGATGCTGCGCATAAAGCGGCAACCCCGCCGCATCCAGCGGCTCGACGATCCGCTCATGCACGGCCCGTAGCCGCTGCACCGCCGTGAACAGGCCCAGCGCGCCCCCACCCGAGGCCATGAACAGGCTGCGATAGGCGGCCGCGACCTGGTCGAGATCGTCCTTGCGCACGTCGGTAACCACGAACACTTTCGTGCGACCGACATAATCGAACGGCGAGGGCACCTGCGCCCGCAAGGAAGGCCGCAACAGATGGCGCGAACCGGTCAACTCTCCCGCGGCCGCCCAGTCGTCCTCGATATCGCCGGTGGAATCGGTCAGCGTCGCCGATGTCACCAGCATTCCGTGCGCCTGGGCGCCGACAGTGGCGGCGAACGGCACAGTCGGATCGACATGATGGCGGTAATAGCCGAAATCGACGTCGCGGCCCTCAATCCGCTCAACGCCGAACCAATCGATGAAATCGTCCGATGGTCCAGCGGAGAGCGCCTTCAGCATCCCACGCCACGAGGCAAGGGTCAGCGTGCCGCGCCGCACCAGCCCGCGCGCCATCGCATCGATCCGGCGTTTATCCTCGGTCGGCAGCTTATCCGCCTCGTCGATCAATTTCTCGGCGAATTTCTTGGCCAATGCGGCAATCGGCTTATCCAAAGCGGTCAGGGCCTTGTCGAGCGCCTCGGCGGCGTCCAGCAGATCGGGCGGGGAAGGGCGGGGTTCGGTTTCCAGGCTATAGGGCGAATGCTGACCCTCGGCCCGGGTGTAGACCAGCTTGCGCAGCGCAAACAGGAACCGCTCGGTCGGCCCGTGCGGCTGATCGCCGGTCACGCGCTGGTTCCAGCCATCGCCCGGTAGGGCGCGCGCTGCCTCGTTGATTTGGTCGAGCAAATCCAGCATCGCCTCGTCGCCCGCGACCAGATCCTCGATCCGGCGCTTCAGCCCGCGCGCCCGGCTGCGCGCCGATGTTTCGGCGCCGACCAGCCAGCGTCGCAGTTCCGCCGTCTCCAGCGCCGTCAGATGCGCGGAGAACGCACTGTCGGCCGCATCGAAGATATGGTGGCCCTCATCGAAGACATATCGCGTCGGCAAATGCGCATCCTCGACCCCGCCGAGCGCCGCCTGGATCATCACCAGCGCATGATTGGCGACGACGATGTCGGCGTGGCGCGCGCGGCGGACATTCCGTTCGATGAAGCAGCGGCGATAATGCTCGCACGCGCTGTAGACGCATTCGCCGCGCCGGTCGGCCAGGCCGAAGGTGCGCGGCCGCCCGTGCAATTCGGCCAGCCAGCCGGGAAAATCGCCGCCGGTCATATCGCCATCGCGCGTCGCGGCGGCCCAGCGCGCCATCAGGCCCGTCGCCACGGCATTGCCGCCCTGGCCGGAGGCTCGCGCCGCGTCGGCATAATTCAGCAGGCAGAGGTAGTTCTCGCGTCCCTTGCGGATCACCACCCGCTCGGCCTTCTCCGCAGGATCGGGATAGCGCCGGCCCAGCTCGTCGTCGATCTGGTGCTGCAGGTTGCGGGTATAGGTCGAGACCCAGACAGGGGCACGGTTGCGCTCTGCCCACAGTGTCGCCGGCGCGAGATAACCCAGCGTCTTGCCGACCCCGGTTCCGGCTTCGGCGACGACGCTGTTCGGCGCATCGACCGCCTCGCGCGGCGTAAAGGCGGCGGTCACTGCGCTGGCGAAATCCGCCTGCTGCGGCCGGGGCTCGGCGGCGTAACCGCGTTCGACTGCAATCATGTCGGCCAGGCGCTTGCGGGTTTCGTTCGGCAGTACCGGAAGCTGGCCGGGCGGCCCTTCCGGCGCCTCATCCTCCCACTCCGGCAGTTTGCGCCAGACCTCGAACGCCCTGGCCGTGGTTTGCAAGCGCAACGTGGCGGTCAGCGCGGCGGCGACCGCTGGTCCCCAGTTCCAGCCGCCCTTGATCATCGCATCGGCCAGCGCGCCGACATCGGACTGGATGTCAGCGCGGCCCTCCGCCAGATCGCCCAGCAGCCGCTCAGCGATCTGCGTCATCGACACGCATTCCGACGACAGCCCCTTGGGCACCGGCAGGCCCAGCCGGGTAGCCAGCCCGCGTACGGTCGGCAGGCAAAACTGCGCCGGATGGACGAATGCGAAGAGGTCCAGCAGGTCGAAGGCGGCAAACCGGTCCGTGCCCAGCCGCCGCGCGGTCGCCCGGGCATGGCAGACGATCGCGCCGCTCGCCGACGCCCGCATCGCCGCGTCTTCCAGACCCAACTCTTCGATCTCACCGTCCGGCGTCAGCCATGCAGCATGATTGGCCGACACCGCCAGTGCGCCGGCATTGGGCAATATGATCCTCGGTGCGCCGTCGGAAACCGCCGGTAGCGTCATTGTGGGAAAGGGTAGGAGAGTATGGGCATCACGATTCGGGAGAGTTTAGGTGTTCGCGCATTAAACGGCCAACTTCGCAATCTCGCATCCTCTAACCGCTTGCGGACCGTCATGCCCGGACTTGATCGGGGCATCCACGTCATATCAGGCGCGAGTGGAAGCGCCTGGATAGCCGGCTAAGCCCGGCCACGACGGCTGGATGCGTGCTGTTATTCGCCTGCTCGCGTTGACCTGCCGCCCGCCTGTGAATAGGGTCCCGGCGTCTTTGCAACGAGTATTCCGATGTCCGCCCTTTCCGCCGAAATTCAGCAAGCTCTACCGACCGCGCGCGCCTGGCCTTTTGAAGAGGCGCGCAAGCTGGTGGAGCGGTTTGCCAAGAAACCGCCGGAGAAGGGCTATGTGCTGTTCGAGACCGGCTATGGCCCGTCGGGCCTGCCGCATATCGGCACGTTCGGTGAGGTGGCGCGCACCTCCATGGTGCGGCACGCGTTCCAGAGCATCTCCGATATCCCGACTCGCCTGTTCTGCTTTTCCGACGACATGGACGGGTTGCGCAAGGTTCCGGACAATATCCCGAACAAGGAGATGGTGACCCAGCATCTGGGCAAGTCGCTGACCACGATCCCCGATCCGTTCGGGACGCATGAAAGCTTCGGCCACCACAACAACGCCCGGCTGCGCGGTTTTCTCGACAGCTTCGGCTTCGAATACGAGTTCCAGTCGGCGACAGACTGGTACAAGTCCGGCCGGTTCGATGCGACCTTGCTCAGGGTACTGCAGCACTACGACGAGATCATGGCGCTGATGCTGCCGACCTTGGGGGAGGAGCGGCAGGGCACATACAGCCCGTTCCTGCCGATTTCGCCCACGACCGGGCGCGTGCTGCAGGTGCCGTTGATTTCCCGCGACGCCGATGCTGGCACCATCGTCTTCGATGACGAGGACGGGACCCGACTGGAGGTTCCAGTAACCGGCGGTCATTGCAAGCTGCAATGGAAACCGGACTGGGCAATGCGCTGGGTTGCGCTGGGCGTCGACTACGAGATGTCGGGCAAGGATCTGATCCCCTCGGTCCAGCTTGGCCAAAAGATCGCGCGCATCCTGGGCGGCAATCCGCCGGAAGGGTTCAGCTATGAGCTGTTCCTCGACGAAAAAGGCCAAAAGATCTCCAAGTCTAAGGGCAATGGCCTGACGATGGAGGAATGGCTGCTTTATGCGCCGCCCGAAAGCCTGTCGCTGTACATGTACCAGCAGCCGCGCCGAGCCAAGCGGCTCTATTTCGACGTCATCCCGCGCGCGGTCGACGAATACATCGCCTTCGCCACGAAGTACCCGAACGAGACCCCGGCTGCGCAGATCGAGAACCCGGTCTGGCATATCCATTCGGGCAATCCGCCGGCAATGGATTGCCCGCTGACATTTAACGTGTTGCTGAACCTGGCAGGCGTCGCCAATGCGGACGACCCCGCCGTGCTGTGGGGGTTCATCAGCCGCTACGTGCCGGGCGCCAACCCGACGACCTCACCCTTCATGGGCCGGCTGGTCGAATATGCGGTGAAGTACTACCAGGACTTCGTGAAGCCGGCGAAGAAGTTCCGCGCCGCCGACGAAACGGAGCGCGGCGCGCTCCGCGAACTGTCGACTCTGCTAGCGACCCTGCCATCCGACAGCACCGCCGAGGCGATCCAGACCGAGATTTATGAGATCGGCAAGCGCCATCCGTTCCCGGAACTGAAGGACTGGTTCAAGGGCATCTATGCCGTGCTGTTCGGGCAAGGGGAGGGACCGCGCATGGGATCGTTCACCCAGCTCTACGGTATCGCCGAAACCAAGGCGCTGATCGACGACGCGCTGGCCGGCAAATTCGTCGATGGCGTTTAGGACGCTCTATGACGGGCTGCCTGAGGGGCAGCAGCAGTTCTTGAAATTCTGCTTCGTCGGCGGCGTCGGGTTCGTCGTTGATGCCGGAAGCTTCACCATTCTGACGAAGCTGGCCGGGTTGGATCTGGTTACGGGACGTATTTTCTCGATGTTCGTCTTCGGAATGACATCGACTTATCTGCTGAACCGGTATCTGACATTCCGTGCCCAGAGCAGCACAACGATAATGCGCGAATATCTGCGTTTCGCGATGGCCAACATCGTCGGCAATCTGCTGAACTTCACGATCCACTCGCTGCTGGTAGAAAACCTGGGGCTATTCCACCGTCTCCCCATCTTGGGGATTGTGGCCGGGACTGCGGTTGGACTGGTGTTCAATTTCACAGGGTCGAAATATTTCGTGTTCCGAGCGCCAAAGACTACAGAACTTTAGGTAATTCATCTCCGCTTTGTCGTAAAACTATTCCCACTAGCACCTGTATATTTGCAGGACTAATCTCTGCCCAGACCAGGCCCTATAATAAAAACTCCGTGAGGGAACTATGCGCGACCGTCCATGCCTTCACGCAACTCCCCGCCGGTTTTATATCGCGTTGGCTGGTATTGCGGTGCTGTCGATGCTGTATGCACTAGCCCCGCCGCTGCGAGCGAAGGCTGCCGAATACGGTCCTGGGCCGGGCGTCAACTCCAACTTTCATGAACCGGTAACGCTGGCCAGCAAGGACGGCGTCCTTGAGGTCAGGCTGATCGCGCGGCAGGGCGCGGCCACGCTGGATACGGTCGCCAAGCCAGTCCAGGATTTCCTGCTGTTCAGCTACGAGGTCATCCGCGGCACCGCCTCCGACGGGAAAATGTCGGGCGCCAATCTTTATCCGGCGCCGACGCTGCAGGTTTTCCCCGGCGAAACGCTGATCGTCCATATGGATAACGCGCTGACCGACCTCACCATCGCGGATTTTTTCAGCCCGCAATACACGCCGACCGGCGGCACGGTGCCGACCTACCCTATCCGGTTGACGTCGGCGCCGATCAATCTGCACGTGCACGGTCTCCACGTGAGCCCCAAGGGCAACTCCGACAATGTCATGCTTCATATCCCCGCGGGCATGTCGAACACCTATGAGTACGACATCCCCAAGAACATGCCGCAGGGGGCCTATTGGTATCACAGCCACCTGCATACGCTGACCAGCGCGCAGACCTATAGCGGGCTGGCCGGCATCCTCGCGATCGGCCGCGTCGACGGCAATCTTCCAGTCGTTACAGAAAAGAAAATTCCGATCCGGAGCTTCGCGCTGCAATACAATTTCGTCTTCAACCGTGCGGGCGGACAGGCGCAGCTCAACAACGCCACCTGGCCGCAATATGTCAGCACGGCGATTCCGCCTGCCGGCGACCAGTTGGCCAAGGGCACCTACCGCCCGTCGCTGGCACCGGTGAACTTCGCCCAATCGAAGGCGGGCACGACCTTCCCCACGGTCTGGTGGTCCGGCCCGCTCGCGATCGAAAACCGGCGCGGCCTGACGGAAACCATCCCCAGCAATCTCATAAGCTTTACCGGGGAGGACGGCCGCACCGTCCCGGCCGACCCGACGCTGCCGGACTGGAAACGCGACGTCCAGTTCACGGTCAACGGCCAGTTCCAGCCGACCCTCAAGAGCAAGGCCGGCCAGACCGAGATATGGGTAATCGAGAATATCAGCGATTTCGCCTATACGCCCATCCAGCTGACTGAGACCGCGACCGGCAAGCACCCACAGATCGCTATCGTCGGCCAGGACGGCAACCCCTATCCCGCGGTCCATTACCCGGTCGAGGAAAACGGCACGCGGTTGGTGATTTCGCCGGCCAGCCGCTTCGCAATCGCGGTGACGATCCCGGAGAAGGGCGACTTGGTGCTTGAAATGCCGCCGCTGGGCTATGGCGCGAAGACGATCAATACGCTGGGTGCGCTTTACACGTCGAACGGCACCGAGAATTATCCCGCCGAACTCGGTAGCCTCAGCATTTCGCCCTCGGCGGTCAGCTATGTCGACGGATTCTTCATCTTCCCGTCGCAGGTTCTGGCGCGTGCCGTGCCGTCGGGGGGCAAGGGGGAGACCACACCCTTCGTCGAAGGTCAGAAGCTGAACGCCTACACCTCCTTCGTCGAGCTGGCCGACGTCAAACCCGACGTAACGCGGAAGATTCTGATCAACGGCGGCTTCCTGAACGACAAGGCGACGGTTGCCGATCCCAAGGCCTTCACCTACGCTTTCGACAGCGTCGCATTCCCCAACACGCCGATCGTCCAGGCGCGGCTCAACTCCGTCGAGGAGTGGCAGTTCATCAATCACAATAATGACGAGCATCCGATCCACGTTCACGTCAACGATTTCGAAGTCGTCGACACGTTCGATCCGACGGTCGGGCTGCATACCGGTGTCCAGCACTGGGGCGCGGACAATATCAACGTTCCGGCCCCGACCATGGGCGCCGGGGAAGGCGTCGTTCAGGCGGGTACGCTGGCGATGCGCACCCGGTTCGACGAGTATACCGGCCTCTATGTCATGCACTGCCATCGCCTGAACCATGAGGACAACGGGCTGATGATGGCGGTCAACGTCATCCCGACCATTTCCAGTTACGCCGTGGTAGTCGCCGGAACGGACGGCAAGCCGACCGAGGTTCGCGTGCTCGACGGCAAGGATGACAGGCTGTTGGCGACCGTGGTTCCGTTCCCCGGTTATTCCGGCGCGGTCAGCGTCTCAATGGGCGATGTCGACGGCGACGGCATACTCGACCTGGTGGTGGGCGCCGGCAAAGGGCACGCGCCTGAGATCGCCGTGTTTTCCGGCCACGATAACGTGTTCAAGAAAGAGCTCGCCCGCTTCCAGCCTTTCGCCCCGGAAAACCAGGGTGGCGTCAGCGTAACTGTGGCGCAGATCGACGGCACGCCCGCTGACAACATCATTGTGGGTTCCGGCCCAGGCGCGCCCAGCGAGGTCAGGGTATTCAGCACCAAGCTGGCCGCGCTCGGCACGGCACCGGCCTTGTTCTCCAACTTTAAGCCCTATGCCGACGACACCACCGGCGTTTCGGTCGCCTCAGGCTTTGTCGATTTCGCCACCGGTCGCAACAGCATCGTCACCGCCTCCGGTCCGGGCAGTGTCTCGATGGTCAAGGTCTTCGTTTTCTCTCTGATGACCCCGATCGCCAAATCAGGCGACAGCGCGCCGAAGGCCACCGTGGACAAGCCGCTCAACACCGCTTCCTTCATCCCGTTCGGCGGCAATTATCAAAGCGGCGTCTCGCTCACCACCGGTTGGCTGGCCGGGCAGTTGGGCGGCGCCAAGCGCATCGTCGTCGGTCAACTCGCCGGCAAGGGCACGGTGAAGGTGTTCGCGACCGAATCCCGGCTGGACGGCGGCCCCGGCATATATGTCGGGAGCCCGTCCCAGCAGGAACATGGCGGACCGTTTCGTGAGATTTCCAGCTTCGAGCCTTTTTCCGGCGCGGACGGCGCCCAGGTCGCCACGACCAGCACGACGATGGGGGCGAATCTGCTGGTGACGGGCACGGCCGGCCAGGCGACGCGTATCCTGAAGTACGACTTCACGCGGGCCGACCCGAAGGTAACGACCCTCACACCCACGCCTCTAGGCGAGGTCGCCGGGCTAAAGGGCGCGGCGGTTGCCGCCTTGGGCGGAGATTGACCCCAGGATGATAGAGGCGTCGCGACGCGAATTTATTAAATGGTCGGCAGTCAGCGGGATTACGCTCGGCGTCTCACGTCTGGCCTGGGGCGATACGCCAACATTTCTGGACCGCGAGACGCTCTCGGGTAGAGGTGTTGTAAAACCGGCGGTCGGCCGCATCGACGGCGTTGCCAAGGTGACCGGGGCCAAACTGTACGCATCGGACTTTCGGGCCGCCGATCTCCCAGGCTGGCCATCCGCCACGTCGCACGCCGTGCTGGTGCGCACCCCGGACGCCACACATGTCTATTCCGGATTCGACCTGGAGGCGCTCGGCAAGATCGCCCGGCCGTCGGTCGTGGTCACGGCCCAGGATTTGGAGCGGATCAACACACGCGTCCCGGATTTCTATACCGGCGACCTGTTCTGCCCGGTCGGTAAGACCCCGCTCTATCTCGGCCAGCCGGTGGCATTGCTGATCTTCGAAACATTCGACGTCTACGATAGAGCGCGGGTCGCGCTGCGCGACGGCGACTTCCTGAAATTCGGTGCCGAGACCGGGCCGATCAAGGCGCCGAATTACTGTGCGTTCCGCTTCACCCGCGTGGCTGGATCGACGCCCGACGCCCCCGACATCTATTCGCCGATCCAGGCAGGCTGGATAAGTCCCGCCTTCCTCGAAGGGTCCGGCCGTCCGGTGTGGAAGCCGCTCCCCATCGCCGTGGGCGGGGCGTATGTCAAAGGCGCCACCTACGGCGAACAGATTCGGGCGCAGCTCGGCAATAAGGATCCCGGCGTCCTGGTTCTCGATCGTGAATTCGAGACGCAGTCGGTGGACCCGATGTTCCTTGAGCCCGAATGCGGCATGGGCTGGTACGATGGGTCTTCAAAAACACTCGAACTCATCCTGGGCGTGCAGTCTCCGCTGGAGGCCGCGGAGGCGGTCGCGTACCTGCTCGGCGAGGCGGAGGCGGCATTCAAGCCGAACAAAATCGACGCCCAGTTCGCCTATGTCGGCGGCGGGTTCGGCGGGCGCGATCACACGCCATTCCCGCTCTATGTGACGCTGGCCGCGATGTTCTATCCCGGACATGCAGTGCGTTTGGCGCATGACCGCTTTCAGCAGTTCCAGGGCGGCATCAAGCGCCATCCCTTCAAGATACGGTCGCAAATCGGTGTCGATCGGGCGACCGGCAAGATAACCGCCTTCGCCGGGGATCACGTACTGGATGGCGGCGGCCTCAAGAACTATTCTGTCAGTGTCGCGGGGGTCGCCGCCACCGGGGCCATCGGCATCTACGACATCCCCAAGGTCGACGTGACGACCGTCGCCGAGCATACGCGTGGCGTTACCGCCGGTTCGATGCGCGGCTACGGCACGTTGCAGACCATGACCGCGCTGGAAGTGCTGATCGACGAGGTGGCGACCACGCTCCCGATCGATCAGATCGAGTTTCGCCGCCGCAACGCGCTTCGGCCGGGTGGGCGGATGATGACGGGCAACCCGTATTCCGTTTCGGTTCGTACGCAGGAAATCCTGGACAAATTGGACAAACATCCGATCTGGCATGACCGGGCGGCGGAAAAGGCGCGGGCGAAGGCCGGCTTTCTTGTCGGTACGGGCGTCGCGTGTTCGGCAAAGGATTACGGCACCGGCGCCGACTGTTCGCTGGGATCGGTGGAAATCGATCCTGAAGGACGCATCTCGATCCATACCGACGCGGTCGAGATGGGAAACGGGATCGGAACCGCCATCGCCAACCGCGTCGCATCCTATATCGGCGGCACTGCCGATAAGGTGACCGTGGCGCAGGTCGATGTGTTCGGCGCGCTGGGCCTGGAGACGTCCGGCGACCCATACACGACTACCCAGGACGCCCAGGACAAAGCCGCGAAGAACCCGCGATGGGTACCGGCCATCAGCACGGCCACCAGCGCTTCGATCGGCGCCCATGTCGGAACGCAGGCGGCGGCTGAGGCCGCGCATATCATCTTCCGCTTCGGACTGTGGCCAGCGGCGTTGGCCTTGTGGAACATCTCCCGGTCCGACCCCCGCGCCCGGCAGTCGGATCAGTCTTATTGGCAGGGCGAGACCCTGATCATGACAGGGCTGTCACCCTTGTCTTTGAAGGCGATTGCCGCCAAGGCGCACGCCCTGAAGCTGGTGACGGGCGCCATGGGCCACGCATTCTCGCGCTGGGCCTGGTCGCAGGGGACATTCCGTATCGGAGCGGAGGAATGGGCGGCCGACATAGATGCATTGGCGGTCCGTTTCGGCGCGGACAAGTTCACGCGTCTCGACCGGCTGGCCGTCGCCTTTCCGCCGGCCGACTATAACCGGATCGGCACCGCGTTCTCGTCGCTCTGCGGCACGCTGGTGCGCATCGAGATCGAGCGCGCGACCGGCGCGCTGCGCATCGCCAAGGCCTATAGCGTCCTGGAATGCGGCAAGGTTCTGGTGCCGGAGGTGGTGCTCGGCCAATCGCAGGGCGGTTTTGCGATGGGCGTCGGCTATGCGCTGCTTGAAACGATGCCGCCATTCGAGGCCGGACCCGGCAACGGGCAGTGGAATCTCGGCAAATATGTCGTCGCGCGGGCTTCCGATCTGCCGCTGCACGACCTGGAGATCGATGTCCTGCCGCCGCTGACCGGCAACGAGCCGCCGAAAGGCATGGCGGAGGTTGTCATGATCCCGGTGGTCCCCGCGCTGCTCAACGCCATCTTCGACGCGACCGGTCATCGTTTCCAATCGCTGCCGGTCACCCAGGATATGCTGAAGCGGGTACTCGCATGACAAAGCTCGCTGTGACGATCAACGGTCGGCCACACGGCCCGATGGACGTGCGCGACGACCTGACGATGAACGATTTCCTGCGCGAATATCTGGGCATGACGGGCACCAAGTTCGGCTGCGGCGCAGCTCAGTGCCTCAGCTGCGCGGTGATCGTCGATCGGTCGGACGGCACCAGCTACACCAACCCGACCTGCGTTGCGCCCGCCGTCAGCTTCGATGGCAAGGCGATCCGCACCGTCGAGGGACACTCCAGGAACGGCGAACTGACCGCGCTGCAAACGGCCTTCATCGAACATTTTGCCTTCCAATGCGGCTATTGCACCCCCGGCTTTCTGAACGAGGGGCAGGTTCTGCTGGAGCGTCTGGCCCGAACCCCGGTCACCCGTGCCGAACTTGAGACGACAATCGCCGAGGCGTTGGACGGTCACCTGTGCCGCTGTACGGGCTACGTCAAATATCACGAGGCTGTGCGGGACGTGATCCTCGCCGATCCCCACCGCTATCTGAAGGCGGGTTGACGATGAACCCCAAATGGAGCGTCGCGGCCCTTGTCCTGGGATTCCTGCTGGCGGGAATCGCGACGGTCCGCGCGGCCGATCCGACGGCGTCGACGGTTGGGCCTCAGATGTTGGCGTCGCCGGAAAGCTTCGCAGGAATTACCGATCCGCAAAAGCGGTCCGCGGCCTATTTCACTGAATTGGGCAAGGTGCTTACCAATCCACGCTGCACCAATTGCCATCCGGCCGGCGACCGCCCGCGGCAGGGCGACGATAGCCATCTGCACCAGCCACCGGTCTTCCGTGGCGAGGATGGCTATGGGCTTGCCGCCATGCGCTGCCCGACCTGCCATCAGACCGCCAATTTCGCGCCAGCCCGTATGCCGGGCCATGCGATATGGCATCTGGCGCCGCGCGAAATGGCCTGGGAGGGGAGGACCGTTTCCGAGATTTGCCGGCAGATCAAAGATCCTAAGCGAAACGGCAATCGGACGCCGCATGACCTAGTCGAGCATATCGGCAAGGACACGCTGGTCGGCTGGGCATGGAACCCGGGTTTCGGCAGAAAGCCTGCCCCCGGAACGCAGGCGCAAGCCGGCGCACTCGTCGAAGCCTGGGCGGATTCGGGCGCGGCCTGCCCTTAAATTGGTTCCACCAAACAGCAAACCGGGCCGACGAATGATCGTCGGCCCGGTGGGCGCTGTTAGTTACTGATTTTTATCCTTCTCAGGCGGAGCAGGGCGATTTGGCGGCGGAGCCGCAGGATGCGGCGGCTGCGCCGGATGAGGCTCCGGGTGCGCCTGCGGCGGACCGCCTTGCGGTGGGCGAGGGCCCTGGGCAGGGGGGGCGGGCGGGCGACGGACTGCCGGCCGCTCGGGCGCGCCTTCTGCGTTCGGACCGGGTGCACGCCTGTTTGCCTGCGGCGGACGCGGCGCCTCACCATTCGGTGCCGTGGGCCTTCCGACCTCGCCGTTCGGCCGTTCCGGCCCCGTAGTTCCCGGGTGTCTGCCCTCAGCGTTCGGCTGTCCAGGGCGGGGCATTCCCGGATGTTCGGCTTCAGCATTCGGCTGACCAGGATGGGCCGTCCCGGGGTGTTCGGCGCGCGGTCCGGCAGCCTTGGCCGGTGTGGCGCCCGGCCCCTTGAGATCGCCAGGTTTGGCGGTCGCGGCGATTGCCGGCTTGCCGTGATTGGCCGACGCACGCAGTTCAGGATTGCCCTTGGCGGCATCGAGATGCGCTGTCTGCTCGGCGGTCCGTTCCTCGTGCTTGTCCCTGGCGGCCGCTTCTTCCTCCGCCGTGGGTTTCGCCTGAACGCCGCCCTGGCCGTTGAAGGCGGTGCGGTTTACCGTCCTATTGTTGACCACCGTCTTGTTGTAGACGTTGGTGATGTGCGTGCCGCCGAAATTGTTGACGGCCCGGTTATAGGCGAAATGCCCGCCGTCCCAGCGGCCGCCCTCGAAACCGATACCGCCATAGCCGAAGCCGTAATCGATGCCGCCATAGAATCCGACATGGGGTCCCCAATAGCCGGTATGGAAGCCATAGACACCGCCCTCGAAGCCCCAATATGGCGGCGTCCAAAGCAGGCCGACCGACGGCGGGCGCACCCAGGTGCCGGGCACCCAGTAATACCCGCCGTCCTGTTCATAGGCCCAGTAGCCGGGCGTCCAGAGATAACCTTCTTCCGGAATCGGCGGCTGGACATAGACCGGCAAAGGCGGTGGCGCGATCGGCACCGAGATCGAAACCGAAACCTGCGCCGAGGCGTCGAGCGTCGGCAGGCACACGGCAAGGCCGAGGACTACCGGAATATAATAAGGCGATAAACGCATTGGATTCCCCGTCTGGTTAAGCACGCCAAGGCGCGCATTTATTCGAAACGTGAGAATGCAACGTATGACGGGGCGGTTTTGTACCTTTCCGGTACATTAAATTGTCGTAAGATTCGAAAGATCGGGCAATCCCGCCGAAAACTTCAGCGGCGCGGCTGTTTGGCCTTCGGCGCACGCCGGATCAGGTCGGCCGCGGTTTTAAGCACGATGCTACGATAAGGCGCGGCCAAGGTTTCTGTATGCGAATGATAGAAGCCGATCGCCTTGGGATAGTCGTCCCCCGTTTCGATCAGCATCTTCTTCAGAATCGCGGTGGCGATAATGGCGTTCGCGCACCCGTTGTCGCGGACCCGCGCAAGCGCCTGTTTGACCGGGATGTGCCAGTACCGGCCGATTTCCGGGCCCCAGGCGGAATTGACCTGGAACGGCCCCAGATCGTCGGTGCCGTTCTTGTTATGCACGGCCTGGCCGACATGGCCAGCCTCGGTCTTGAGGATGGCATAGAGATAAGGCTGCGGCAGCTCATAGCTTTGCGCCGCCCACGTCATGCAAGCGACAGTTAAAGGGATCAGCGCCACTTTACGCGGTACCCGGAATTTGAGCGCATCAGCATGATTACGCGTAATTAGTCGAAAACGCGGCGCAATCATAGTGTTGCCGTGTTGCCGCCCTCAACGCAAAAAAAACGGCGGACCGAGGCCCGCCGTTCATTCTTATAAAGCCGGCCTGAGTTTACCGGTCGACGGTGGTGTGCTGAACCGTCGTCGACTTCGACACATCGCCGTCATCGCGATTGACGTCGGTCGTACGCTTGGTGACCGAGACGTCGCCGTCACCGTCGGTTCTGCGAATGACGTTCTTCGTAACCGCGCTGCGGTCGCCGTCGTCGTTTTTCCGGACCGTTGTGCGTGTGTCCACCGCGCGGTCACCGTCCGGCGCCCGCACGACGGTCCTGTCGCGAACAACGCTTTCGGAATCCTGCGCATAGGCGGCCCCGGCCATTAATCCAAGGGCCACGGCGCCGGTTAACATAGATTTCATCATTGTCTCTCTCCATTCGTTGCCGATTGTGGAGAGACAAGCCCCAAACCGCCGGACCTGTTCCGAACAATGATTACCCGGAGGGGCGAAGCCTAAGCCGGAGTCCGCCCGGTCGCGCTGTCGAACGCCTCCACGATCTTGCGCAGATTTCCTTCAGCTTGGCTGACGTCGGGGTTGTAGTAGGGCACGATAAAATCGGTCTGGCCGGCGGCGATGCGAGCGCCGACTTTTTCCATCGTCCGCGGCAGGTCCAACTGACGGTCCGCGCCCCAGACGGCGGGCAGGGGGCCGCTCGCCTGCAGATTGTCCGGATTGCCGCCGGCCTTGGCGATGGCTTCCTTCATGAGGGGGATCGACACCGTCATGTCGGCATCGTCCTTGCCCCACGGAATCCAGCGTGTGCCGAAATTGACCAAGCGTCGCACCGTCGTATCGCGCACCGTGCCGCTGACCCAGATCGGCACGCCGCCGTCCTGCAGGGGCTTCGGCGCCTGGTGAATGCCGTCGAAGGTCAATTCGGGCGAGGAAAACGACGCACGTGTTTCGCGCCACAACGTCTGGACCACCTCGATCGTATGATCCAGCAGCTTGCCGCGCTTTTCGAAGGGCAGGCCTGCCGCGTCGTATTCGGCCTTCTGCCAGCCGACGCCGATGCCCAGGTCCAACCGCCCACCCGACAGTACGTCCAGCGTCGCGGCGCTCTTGGCCAGGATAACCGGCCGGCGCAACGCCGCCAGCAGAATCTGCGTGCCCAGGCGAACCCGCGTGGTCTGGCCGGCAATGACCGACAAGGTGGTCATCGGCTCCAGCCAGTGGCCGTCCGGCCCTGTCGGCTGCGTGCCGCCTTCGCGGCCGCCGACCTCTGGCTTGCCGTATTCGTCCAGCGCCTCGCCGTAGACGACATGGTCCGACACGTTCACGCGGTCGATCCCCGCCGCATCGCAGGCCCGTGCCAGGCCCAGCAGGTGGCCCCAGCCGGCGGTGTGATTCTCCGGTGCAAAATTCAGAATATGCAGCGACAGCTGCGGCCGGAACTTGGAAGCCATGGTCAATTCCCCCTGCACGTGGCCCGAATGAGCCGCGGTTCATACATATGCGTCGATGACGTTTCGTTTGAGGGGAATGAATGGGAAATGCAAGGGTTTGACGATGGAGATCATTAAAGTGATCGAACCGCCGCATGGAAACGCATATGAATATCACCCAATCGGCGGTCTAGAACCGAGGGGCAGGTTTCCTGGAAGCATAAGGGTAATTGGGTGCAGTCAGCGGCTGAGCGATCGTTACCCACGCCGCAGCGGGATGGCGGCAACTCTTTCGTATACTCACGGCATCCTGTCGTTGATGGCAGATGACATTGCCCCAAGCCTATCGCGACAAATTGCGGGTTCGCGTCTGGCTGGAGATTCGGGAGCCGCTGGAGCGCCAACTGGAGCCGCTCGGTCAAGCCGTTATGGCGGCGATCCAGCCGTTGCCCGGCGAGCGGGTGCTCGACATCGGCTGCGGGATCGGAGGAACGCCGCTCGCTCTCGCACGCGCCGTCGGGTCGAGCGGTCAGGTTGTCGGGGCGGATTTGCATCAGGCCGCCATCGACGTGGCGCGGGGTGATCCGGGTCTGCCAAAGAACGTCCACTTCCTCTGTGGCGATGTGCAGTCGTATCCGTTCCAAACCGGTTCGTTCGACGCCGTATTTTCGCGCTTCGGCGTGATGTTTTTCACCGATCCCGTGGCAGCGTTCAGCAATATCCGGCGGGCGCTGCGTCCAGGGGGCAGGCTTGGGTTCGTCTGCTGGCGAGGGCTTAACGAAAACGAATTGGACGAACTGCCCCTTCGTGCGGCCGCGTCCTGTCTCCCAGCCACGCTCGTCGCCGACTCCGCCTCGGCCGGTTGGTTCTCCTTCTCGGACCAGGAGAGCATTCGTGAAATCCTGGCTCGGGCCCGTTTCGCCGACGTGAAAATCGCATCGCACGACGAACAGGTCGGTTGCGGGGATTTTCAGGCGACGGTGGATGTGTGTTCCCGTGTCGGGGCCCTCGGCAAAATCTTGCGGGATCATCCGGAACTTCGAAGCGAAGCGGTTCCGGCGCTGGAGCAGGCTCTCCGGCCACTGGACGGGCCGAACGGCCCAACTCTCCGCGCTGCGACATGGATCGTTACTGCCCGGGCAGCGAGCTAAGAGCCCGTGGCGATGCCGGGCGCACCACGCAAAAGGTTTCTGGCCGTAACATTTCCTTTGAGAACGTCGCCGCCCGCATCGATCAGCCGTGTGCTCCGAAAGCTTTCAAAACCGGAAAGGCGATAGCCAGCGCAGCGACCTGAGCGGCAACAAACGCTGGCGCATCGACTGGCCCATACCAAAACGAACATGCTGCGATAGCTGCCAGATCGGCAGATCGAACATGCCGTGCGTCAGCCAGACGCCGGCGACAGCGCCGACGAGCTGGGCCACGATATAGGTCGGAACGGCATGCCACTCCAGGCCGCCCGTTGCCGCCGCCGCGATCGTGACCACCGGATTCATATGAGCGCCAGACTGCGGTCCGAAGGCGAGGATCAGCGCAACCAAAGCGCCGCCCGTGGCGATAGCGTTCACCAGCAATGCCAGGCCGACGTTACCGCCGCATAGACGCTCCGCCATAATGCCTGAGCCAACCACAGCTATCAGCAGGAAGGCTGTCGCGATCAGCTCGGCCAGCGCGACGCGAGCGATTGCGCGCGTGAGCCCTTTCGGCTGTGCCGCCAGCGCGGCCATCACGGCGCGATCCGTTTGCCGGCCGCGTCGATGACCGGCTCGCCGTCCTCCTTGGTGAAAGCGCCGCGCTGTGGCTGCGGTAGAATATCGAGCACGACCTCGGACGGCCGGCAAAGCTTTACACCTGCCGGCGTGACGACGATCGGCCGATTGATCAGGATCGGGTGCGCCATCATGGCGTCAATCAACGCATCGTCCGACAGGCTGGCATCATCAAGCCCCAACTCGTCATAGGGTGTTCCTTTGCGACGCAGCAGATCCCGAGGGGAAATCCCCATGCGCGCGATCAGGCTAACCAGCTCGGCACGGCTGGGCGGTGTCTTCAGATATTCGACGACGGTTGGTTCATCGCCGCTGTTGCGGATCAGGCCGAGCGTATTGCGCGACGTGCCGCACGCGGGGTTATGATAGATGGTGACGCTCACGCCGCGGCCCCTTCAGGAGGGCAACAGGCCTGTGTCGGCATTGCCTGCAGATCGGTGCGATCGCTGCCGTGGCCGTAGACGGCGCTTTCGCCGGAGGTGAGGAAAGTTTCCCAGGAAAGGCTCTGCGGATCGCTGATCCATGATTTTTTCGACTGCGCGTAACAGCAGGTCGTTTCGCCTTCTTCTAGGATCGGCCGGCCTGCTTGCTGCAAACGCCCGTAAACCTCTTGCAGTTCGGCCGGCGTCTCGACCTGAATCCCCAGATGATCGATGCCGGAGCGGGCTCCACGTGTCGAGATCGCGAAATTCACGTGCGGATCGTCTAGCATCCACTTCACGTAATCGGGCTTCCTGACCGTCGGCTCCACGGCGAAGAGGGCGCTGTAGAAATCGGTCGACTGCGCCAGGTCATCGACGGCGACATGCACATGCAAACGCTTCATGCTGATTTTCTCCGGCTGGTTTTGGTCGTGCCGGTCTTGGCCGGCAGACAGACCGGAACGCACAACTCGGCGCTGCCACAGCAATTCTCGGTGAGGTAATTCACAACCCGGTTCATGGCGCCAAAGTCGGTCGCATAAATGATCTGCCGGCTGACCCGGCGTTGCGTGATAAGGCCGGCAGCGGTGAGTTGTTGAAGATGAAAAGTGAGAGACGACGGCGGCAGGCTCAGGCTTTCCGACATTGCGCCGGCGGGTAATCCGTCTGGTCCGCGCTCCACCAGCATACGGAAAACCGCAAGGCGGGTTTCATGCGCCAGGGCGCCGAGCGCCGCGACAATCTTTTCCGCGTCCATGTTGCCAATCTCATATTTCGATAGAACTCGAAATATGAGATTGCGCCTCGCCCGTCAATGATATTTTGAAGAAACTCGAAATATCCTCGTCTATCAACGCCGGTTGGCGGCAGGCAAGAAGGGCTTTCGTTCGCCTACCGAGGACCGGCCGCCGAAAGGATCGTCGCGCCTCTCAGAAGCGCTCGGCGACCATTTCCTCGCTTTTGGCCCACAGCGCCTTGGCGTTAGCCGGGTCGACGGCATAGCTCATCACGCCGCCGCCGAAGCCGGCCTGTGCGACCGCCTCGGCGACATGACAATCCTCGCAATAGCGAGCACCCACCGTATCGGCCGGGGCAACGAATCCGGCCCAAACGGATGTGGCCGCGCCTTGCGGCACCGTCTTATAGGTAAGGCCGGGGGTATCGGCGGTCTGCCGCGATTCGATCGCCGCCATCAGCCCTTTGATCACCTCCGGCGTCATATAGCGGCCGAGTTCGGTCAGGATTGCGCCCGGATGCACCGCCGTGGCGCGAATGCCTTTGGTTTTGTGGCGCCGGTCGAACTCGACGGCGAACAGGATATTGGCGGTCTTGGAGCGGCCATAGGCGCCGAACTCGCTATAGTTCGTGCGCTCGAAACCGGGATCGTCCAGGTTGACGTCGGAATAAAGATGGCCGCCCGATGACAGGTTGACCAGCCGCCCGCCCGGGTTCAGCAGTCCGGCGATCCGGTTGACCAGCACGAAATGGCCCAGATGGTTGGTGCCGAATTGAGTTTCGAATCCGTCGGCGGTCTTGCCCTGCGGGCATGCCATGATCCCGGCATTGGCGATAATGACATCGAAGCGCTTGCCGGCGGCATTCAACGCGTCGGCGCAGGCGCGGACGCTCTTCAGCGACGCCAGATCCAACGCAACCAATTCCAGACCAGGTCCATCGCCGGACGCGGGGGGAATTCCCTGGGTGGCCGTGCGCGCTTTGTCCAGGTTGCGAGCCGCACCGACAACATGTGCGCCATGCGCAACCAGAACGCGCGCCGTCTCGACGCCCAATCCCGCCGAAACGCCGGTGACCAACACCCGCTTGCCCGTCAGGTCGATGCCCTCCATTACCTGATCCGTCGTGGACTCGGCTCCGAACACTTTGACCATGAACATTTCTCCCCATGCAGCGCGTGAGCATGTTTTCCGCGCAGGTGAGTAGGGGAAATCGCGCGCCGTGTCTCTAAATCTTTGACGCCGAGCCAACGGGCGGCGGATGCAGCCATCAGACGGCGGGTGCAGGCGCCGGGCGCGGCTTCGCGGCAACAGTCGTCTTTTTGGCAATAGTCGCCGGCTTCTTCGCCTTGGCAACCGCAGCCGGCATCTTCGGCGCGCTCGCCGTCTTGGATTGCGCGACCGCCTTCGGAGCCTGAACTGCGGCTTTCTTCGGTGCGGCTGTCACAAAGGTCTTTTCCATCGCCTGGGCAGCCGGCTTCTTCGGCGCTGCGATGGCCTTCTTCTCAAGGCCTGCCACGAATTTTTTCGCGGCCAAGTATTTGCGGTTCATCGACACGCGCTCGTCGGCGGAGAACTTCTCCTTGGCGTCGGCCCAGACGTTGCGTTCTTCTTCCTGAACGTGATGCTCGATCAGTTCTTTCAGCACCTTGGCCGTGGCGCCGAAATCCGCGGACATGGCGTTCGGGATTTTCTCGAGCTTCGCCAGGGTCGCCGCCGCCAGCTCGTGCTCGATATAACCTTCCTTGCCGTCCTGCTGAATCTTCTTGTCGCCGACCTTGATCAGCGCGTCGTACAGCACCGTCTGCTCCGCCTCGACATGCGGCAGCAGCGCGGCCTTGATCTTGGCCACTAGCTTTTTCCGCGCCGCGCCGCTCTCGCTGTCGACCAGCTTCTTCAGCATTTCGCCGACTTCCTCATGCTCCTTTTTCAAGGTGTCGAGGATTTCGGTTTCGGACGGGCCGCTCGACAACATCGAACCGATTGCCCGGGTAGCGCTTTGTATTGCTGTTGTGACGCTCATGACTGTTCTCCCTTGTGGAATACAGCCCAAACCCGCAGTAATCGTCAGTGTTCCTCGGTGCGCGAAAACCGAGCCACGGTCACCTTTTCCCGTAGGCCGTGAAGACATAGTCCTTAGCCTTCACGATCGTGTGGCACGCGTAACCGCAGGCGGTGCCGGTTCCAAGGGGTTTGAACGTGTCCGACGCGGCGTCATAGTTGAACTGCGCGTACCCCCAGTTCCCGGTGTTCGCGAACCGCGTGCTGTCGCGCATCATGAAATCGATGTCATGCAAGGTATCCGGCACCGTCGTCGGCGACGGGGCTTCCGTGCTCTTCTTCGCGTTCCAGTGGATCTTTGCCATCTTGGCGCCGTCGGGAACCGGCTTGCCGTCGCCGGGAAAGCCGTTCCGGTATGCCTCGATCATCGCAGGATTGCCCAGAATCACTTCGATGAGATCGGTGTTCTGTACTCTGGCCTGGCTGACGGCGACGGTCTGCCAATCCTCGTATCCTTTGAAATCGGAGAAGCCGAGACCGTCAGGCACTTTCACGCTGTATTTGTCTTGTGCCGCGCGGGACAACCCGCCGCCCAGAACCGCGCTTAACACAGCGGCGACCGCAAGTGCCGGTAAGATTCTGCTCTTCAGTGAACGGACCGCGGAAATGCACACCATGGCGAGCCTCCATGCCGATTGGACCGTCCGGCACGTTAGCACATGACGGCGTGCCCCAACATCGGAATCGGGGATTCAGCGCGGCTCGAGATGTGCGAACGCAACGGCGAATTGGTTGAGGTCGACCGTCTCGACGGTCCCGTCGGCGCGTTCCTCGATCCGCTTGGTGACGCCGGACGCCGCGCCGAACACCTCGATGGTGGTACAGCCGTCCTTGCCGGCGGTCTTGGGGCCGTACATCTCATGCGCCGCCGACACCATCACGTCGCCGACATGCAGTATCCGGCCGTCATCCGTCTCCAGCGTGCCGCGCACGATGGTTTCGAAGCGGGCGCAGGGGTGGGCATGGCGCATGATGACGAAGCCGGGCCTCATCTCCACCACCACAGCAACCGGCGTGCTGTCGTCATCGGCATCACCGAGCGGGAAATACGACACCCTGACGCCCAGCGAATGCATCTTGTCGAACAGCGCCCGAAACCGCTCGGGGGCCTGCCAATATTCCGGATCGCGGTCCATCGCGTAATCGGCCATCGCATTTCTCCTTCAAACGTCGCGCAAAACCACCGCGCCGGTCCTGGGGTCGACTTTGGTCACATTCTCCAGCGCCTGGATGCGCCAAGCGCCGTCGCGGCGGGTCACGACCGCCATTATCATCGTATCGACTCTGTGCGGTCCGGCCGGATGTGCGGCGCCAGCGGCCAAGCGCGACCAGAAATGCAGTATCGCGGCATCGGCGGAGATCGCGTCCACATTGGGCGCGTCGTTGGCGAGCGTCGAATCCTTATAGATCGTCTCGTGGATCGGCCGGTGGCCGGCGACAATCTGTTCGACCCCGCGCCAATAGGTGCCGAACCGGTTCACGAACGATGCGTCCGGGTGAAACAGGGCGGCGAACGCCTCCATGTCATGGGCGTTCCATGCCGCCGCGAAGCGTTCCGGTATGGCTGCAGGGTCATTCATCATGCGTCGTCCATGTCAGTCGCGGGGCGGGGAGGCGGCTTTCCAGTCCGCTTGATTGGCTTCGCAGATATCCGCCGCCTTATGCCAGAAGGCGGGATTGTCGGAATGGAAGCGGAAGTCGAACTGCTGGGCGGTGCGGAACTCCATCAGCTCCACGCCCTCTGGTCCGGCGCGATAAGTATACGGCATGTCCTTCGGCAGGAAGAAGCCGTCGCCGCGCCTGAGGGTCTGGTCGCCGAGCCGCAGGCTGCCGCCGGTGATATAATAGAGGCAGTCGGCATCGTGGCTGTGGCGCGGCAGCGGGAAGTTCTTCTTGAACCACACGCGGGTCAGGCTGAAGCCCGGCCTGCTGAACACCAGCTCCACCCGCTCGCCGTCGCCCAGGCCACCGGCCACCGCGCGATTGAACTCCGGCAGTGACTCCGCCGCGATCGGCGGCACCGGCATGGCCCCGGTCTCGCCCAGCAGCGGCGCATCGGCCCCGCGGAAGATGGCGAAGCCTGTCTTGTCGTTCCCCTTCATGATTCCGCCTCTTGTATGTTCGGTCCATTTCGCCGCCGCCGCCGTTTCCGGTGCAAGCGATTTTTCTCGAGGCCCCGGAAATCATCCTTGTGCGCACGGCCGATCCTGAAGACACTGCCGCCGATCCGGGCCTGTAACCCGGACGCCAGGGAAGGAACGCCGCCATGCTGAATCTCTCCGTCGATGAAGTCCTCACAACCACACGCACGGTGCGCAAGCGCCTCGACCTTACCCGGCCGGTGCAGCGCGCGGTGGTCGAGGAATGCGTCAACCTCGCCCTCCAGGCGCCCAACGGCTCCAACAACCAGGCTTTCGAATTCGTGTTCGTGGAGGACGCGACGATGCGCGCCAAGGTGGCGGATATCTATCGCGCCGGCATGCAGCATTTCATCGACATGATCGCCGCCGACCCGTCGATCTATTCCAGCCGCGACATCGGCCGGGGCGGCCGCCGGGAGGAGATGAGCATCTCCACCGCCCATCTGAACGACCATATGCATGAGGTGCCGCTGCTGCTGATCCCGATGATGAAGGGGCGGATGGAGGGGCAGAACATCTTCTATCAGGCCAGCCTGTGGGGATCTATCTGGCCGGTGACCTGGAACTTCATGCTGGCCGCGCGCTCACGCGGGTTGGGCACGGCGCTGACCACCGTCCATCTGTGGAAGGAGCGGGAAATGGCGGACCTGCTGGGAATCCCGTTCGCCGACTACACCCAGACCGGCCTGATCCCGGTTGCCTATACGCTGGGCACCGATTTCAAACCGGGCCTGCGCGTGCCGGCGCGGGAGATCATGCATTGGGACCGGTGGTAGGACGGAGCGTTCCGCTGGCTGCACGAGGAGCCGGACCTTTAGGCGACACCGGTCTGGTCAAGCGCTACAGGGGCTGAGCGACCTCTTCGCCCCCTCGATCCACCGCCCGCGCGGCGAGCCAACGCCAGCAAGCCAGCATCAAATAATAGTCGGCCAGCACGTCCGACTCCAGGCCGCCCGCGATTCTCTGTTCGATTTCGGCGATCCTTGCGAGGCAATGTTCGCGTAGGATTTTGGGCATGTGGCATGCCTCCGCTTGTTTGTCTCTGTAGGGGAAAACCCATCGCACATGGCGATTCCGTGGCAGGGAAAAGGCGATTTCGTGGGTGTCGCCGCGGCCGTTTGGTGCTAAGTCCGGCTCAACATCACCTGGGGAAATGCACCAAAATGCAAACTATCGGCATCGTCGGCGTCGGCAGCATGGGGCGGCCGATGGCGGAAAACCTGATCAAGGCCGGCTATACGGTGGGCGTCTGCGACATTCGCCCGGAAGCTCTGGCGCCGTTCCGGGAGCGCAACATTCACACATGCACGCGGGCCCAAGATCTGGCGCATAGCGACATGGTCATCGTCATGGTCGGCAACGACGACGACGTCGCGGACGTCACGGTCGGGCAGGGTGGTTTGCTGGGGGCGATCGATCCGGCGCGGGCGCCGCATGTCGCGATCATGAGCTCCGTCCTGCCGCGCACGATCCTGGATGCGGCTGCTTCTTTGGGCGCAAAGGGTTCGATCGTCGTCGATGCGCCGGTCAGCGGCGGCCCGGTGCGCGCGGCGGAGGGGACGATGAGCATCATGGCTGCGGGCGATGACGCGGTGTTCGCCAAAATGCAGGCGGTGTTCGACGCGCTGGGCCGCCCGGTCTTTCGCTGCGGCCCGGTCGGCAACGCCGCGTCGGTCAAGATCGTCAACAACATCCTTGGCGTTGCGAACATGCTGCTGATGAACGAGGCGGCGCATCTGGCGACCGCGCTCGGCGTCGATTTGCCGTTCCTGGCCAGCGTGATGGAGGTCAGTTCCGGCCGGAATTTCTCATCCGGCAATTACCCGGCCTATCGCGACCTCCTGCTCGCCAACTCCACCGATGCCAACGTCACCCGCCGGCTGCTGAAAATCCTGCGCAAGGATCTGAAGCTGGCCAGCACCCTGGCCAAGGATGTTGCGATCGGGACGCCGGTGTTACACGCGGTTTCTCAAGCCACAGCACCCAGCGATGCGACGACAGGACCAGTGGCAAGCCGGTCGCGGCCATATAGGCCACCTCGATCGGCAGAGTGGCGTGATAGCCGGCGTTATAGACGATATGTTCCGATTGGATCGACGCGCCATGCGGGTGCGTGACGATCCACCATAGGAAATGGGCGCCCACCGCAAGCCCGATCGCGGCGCAGGTCAACTGCATCCTGCGGAGCCGCTTCGTGGTTTCCAGCGACAGCACCGCCAGCGGGACATAGACCGGCCAGAACACATAGGCGACGAATAGGAACACGAAGCTGAGGGCCGAGACCGCGCTGCCGTGCGGCGAAATCGGAATCTCGACCCACAGTGCACCTTCGACCGCCTGCTGCCCGGCAAATATCATCGGCATGGATGCCAAGGGCAAGGCGCACAGCGTGTCGACCCGGCTGAGCGTCACCGCGCCGACCACAAAGGTCACGCCGGCCGCGGTGAAGCTGGCGGTTTCCGAGAAGCACATCGCTGTTCACTTTGTTTGTTATCGGCGCAATGCGTCCGTTATTGCTGAGGCAAGAGCGGCTGGCCGTCAGAAGTTCCCACGGGGCGGAGATGTATGAATTTTGGCCGCAGGTGGACGCAGATTCGCGCAGATAGAATCCTTTTGACGCCTGAATTAACGCGAAGGCGCCAAGGAAATCCGAAGATTATTTCCTGCGGCGCTTTAAAGCCTCGCGCGGCGAAAACCTTCCTCCTTGGATTTAACTTGGCGTCTTGGCGTTGAATAAAAATTACCGCCGTGCCACCAGGGCCATTGAGGTCAGCGAAACCCCGTTGAACATCAAATTGACGCCGACCACGAGGCCCAGAGCCCAGGCCGCCGTTCCCGGCAAGCCAGCCAGCAGCATCGCCGCCAGAACCAGGTTCACCACGCCGCTGAACAGCATCCAACCCCACCGCGCAGTGGCGCCGCGCCGGTGGGACAGGGCGTACAGGATCATCAGCACGCCCTCCACCGCCAGCCAGGCGAACAGCAGGAAGGTGAAATAGACGAGCCCGGCGGTGGGCCACATCAGCGCCGCCAACCCGGCCGCGATCCACAGCACGGCAGAAACCAACGCCCAGCCGAAGCCCGGCGCATGCCGCCCCATAAGCGTGGTGATCAGCCCGATCACACCGCCGATCAGGATCACCCACCCGAACAGAATCGCGATCGCCAGCCCGGCGACCAAGGGCAGGGCGATGGCCGCCAGCCCCAGCAGACTGAGGACGATCCCCTCGATCAGCAGCGCCCGCCAATGCCGATGGGCCGAAGTCAAAGCCGAATCCGCGAATTCGTCGAGCATGGAAGATCCTCCCGATGGCGTTGGGGGAAGACTGCACGGCGAGGCGGGGCGCTGCAAGCGCGATAACTTGCCTCGCCCCTCGGGGGAGAGGCCGCCGCGCAGCGGCGGGTGAGGGGGGGCTCTAGGAGATTGCTCCGTGACAGGGAGACGGTGGATAAAGCCACCCTCACCCGGAACGCTTCGCGTTCCGACCTCTCCCTCGAAGGGAGAGGCATTAAGCGAGGGATGTCGCCGCAAAAAATATCCACGTATGAACTTGTAATGTTCTTTTATGTTCCTATTTGTTCTCCCGTGAGTCCCGACGACCTCCATAGCGGCCAATGGCCGGACGCCCCCCGAATCCGACAGCCCGCTGTCCGGTGCGCCACTGGCTGCCGCGCTTCAGGCGGACCTGTCGGAGTTGCGCGGCCTGACCATGGGCCTGGCGCGGAAGGTCGCCGCGCGGGCGGACACGGAGGAGGGCCAGGAAGAACTCGTCCGACTGAACGCCGCCGTCGCCAAGGCCGCGCGTGCCGTGCGCCAGATTGCGGTGCTGCAGCTTGAGATCGACGGCCAGCGCACCTTGCCCGGCACCCGCGCGCCCGCCGCAGCCAATCAGAATGCGCGCGGGCAGGGGGAGCAGGGCGGTCCCCGCCGTCCGGATGACCGCACGCGCAGCGACTACAACGATTATGACGACGTTCCTGCCCACCATGTCAGTGACGCCGAGATGATCGAGGTCATCGAACTTGTCACCGCGGCCATGGCGGAGGATTTCCATGCGGCCGGCCGGCCCGACGCCTGCCGTGAATCCCCCGAAACGCAGGCGCGCAAGCTGATCTACGGCATTCCTCACCCCGCTTTGGATGCATGCATCGCAAAGCTTGAACCGAAATGGACTTATCTGCTGTTCGGCGACGAAAACGTGCTGCCGCCGGCGCTGGGCCCCGGCCCGCCGGGCGCCTGGGAAGAGTTCGACGACTATGCCGAAGAACGCAAACGCGGACGAGGCGAAAGTTATTGATTCCCTGACTGTATCGCCTCCCTCCTCGTGAGGGAGGCCGCCGGCGCTTGCGTGCCTGCAAATGCCTCGCCCCTCGGGGGGGGGGGCGGCGCCACGACCGAAGGTCGTAACAAGCGTTCGGCCGCCTTGGCGGCGGCCGGGTGAGGGCGGTTTTCGCAGATTGCTCCCTAGCTGCGGAGATAGCGGATAGAGCCACCCTCACCCGGCGCCGCCAAAGGCGGCTTTATCGATACGCAAGCGACCTCTGGTCGCGGGCGCAATCCGACCTCTCCCTCGGAGGGAGAGGCTATATGCAACACCATCACATCGCCTTGGCGGCGCCCCAATCGGGCGGTAATAGGGAAGGGTGACCGATATAACCGACCCGACTCGCCTCGATCCGCCTGAATCCGCGCATATCCGGCTCTATGGCTGGGGGCTGGCTTTTCTGGCGTTGCCGCTGTTTGCCATATGGGCGATCGTCTACGGCAAGGAGGCGGGGTGGGATTTCCAGAATTACCACTGGTACGACCCGTATTCGCTGTTGAACGGGCGGCTGGGGTTCGATGTCGTGGTCGCGCACCACGCCACCTATTACAACCCGTATCTCGATGTGCCCTTGTTCTGGATCGCGACGCATTTCCCGTCCTGGGCGGGCGGCGCGTGGCTGGGCGTCGAGGCCGGGATCGGCGCGGCGCTGATCGGCGGAATCGCCTATCGCCTGGTGCCGCTGCAGCATAAGCCGACCCGGCTGGTGGTCGCTGCCTTCCTGGCGCTGGCGGCGCTCACCGGCGGCGGGGCGCGCGGCGAGATCGGCAAGACGTCCGACGATATCGCGGCCGGGCTGGGCGCCATCGCCTCGCTCTTTGTGCTGATCGCCGGTTTCGAGCGGGTGCTGCGGGCCGAGCGGCGGGACTTGCCCCTGATCGCGCTGGCCGGATTCTTCGCAGGTGTGTCGCCGGGGCTGAAGCTGACGGCGCTGCCTTATGCCGTCGGCCTGGGCGTCGCGGTTCTGGTGCTGCCCGGTTCGCTGAAACAGCGCGCGGCCAGGACAGGCATCTTCGGCTTCGGCATGATCCTGGGTGTCGCGCTATGCGGTGGGCCCTGGTACCTGACCATGTGGCATTACGCCGGCAACCCGGTCTTCCCTTATTTCAACGACCTGTTCGCCTCGCCGCTGGTCGGGCCCGGCAGTTACCGCGACGAATCCTTCCTGCCGCATGACGCGCTGACCCGGCTGATCTATCCGTTCCTGTTCAGCCGCAATTCGCTGCTGGTGGCGGAGTGGAAGTTCCGCGACATCCACATCCTGCTCGCCTATATCGCCGTGCCGGTCGGCGCCCTGTTCGCGCTGTTCCGTACCAAGGGCGCGACCGGGCATCTGGTCGACCCGATCAAGGCCCGGCTGCTGATGGTGATGGCGGCCGTCACCTATCTGGTCTGGGTCTTCCTGTTCGGCATCTATCGTTATCTGATCCCACTGGAGATGCTGTCCGGGCTGGTCATCGTCTGTTCGGTGTCGCTGATCCCGCTGCCGATGGGACGGCGTATCGTCGTTACCGTCCTGCTGCTCGGCATGGCACAGATACTGGCCTGGAAGGGCGACGAACCGCGCTACGATTGGAGCGGTCCCTATGTGGACGTGCAGGTGCCGACGATCGCCGATCCCGACCACACGCTGATCCTGCTGACCGCTGCCTCGCCCGCCGCCTATGTCATCCCGTCCTTCCCCAAGCAGATCCCGTTCCTGCGCATCGCCGGCTTCACCGTGCAGCCGGACGACAACACCTATGCGCTGGGCAAAGAGATGCACCGCCGCGTGGCGGAGCACCAAGGACCGATCCTCGACCTCTATTGGCCGGTGGAATATCGCTCGACCGTGCCGGCGCTCGCCGCCTATGGGCTGAAGTTGGACGAAGCCAATTGCAAGCCGGTGGAAAGCAACATTCAATCGCCCCTGATCGAAGGCAAGCCGCTTCAGCTTTGCCCCGTCATAAGGATAACAACGCAATGACCCCGCCACGCGTCGCCGTGCTGGTGCCCTGCTATAACGAAGCCGCAGCCATCCATCAGGTGGTGACGGACTTCAAGGCCGCGCTGCCCCAGGCCACGGTCTATGTCTATGACAACAACTCGACCGACGACACCATCGCCGTGGCCAATGCCGCCGGCGCGGTCGTCCGAACAGAGAAGATGCGCGGCAAGGGTAATGTCGTGCGCCGCATGTATGCCGATATCGAGGCCGACGTGTATGTGCTGGTCGACGGTGACGACACCTATGAGGCCGAGGCAGCCGGCCCGATGGTGGAGCGCCTGTGGACCGAGCAGCTGGACATGATCAACGGCCAGCGCATCACCGACATCGCGGCCGCTTATCGGGCAGGGCATAAGCTGGGCAATGTCGTGCTGACCGGGATCGTGCGGAAGATTTTCGGCGACCCGATCCACGACATGCTGTCGGGTTATCGCATCATGTCCCGCCGCTTCGTGAAGTCGTTCCCGACCATCGCCTCTGGGTTCGGCATCGAGACCGAGATGACGGTGCACGCGCTGCAGATGCGCATGCCGATCGCCGAGATGCCGACGCAATACAAAGACCGCCCGGTAGGCTCCGCCAGCAAGCTGCGCACCTATCACGACGGCGTGCTGATCCTGAACACCATCGTTGCCCTGGTACGCCAGGAACGGCCCGCCGCCTTCTTCGGCGGCATCGCGGCATTCCTTGCGCTGGTGGCGTTGATCCTGATCTATCCGGTGGTGATCGAATATCTGCAGACCGGCCTGGTTCGCCGGTTTCCCACGGCCATCCTGTCGACCGGCATCATGCTGGCGGCGCTGCTCAGCCTCACTTCCGGCGCCATCCTCGACACCGTCACCCGCGGCCGCTGGGAAGTGAAGCGCCTGCAATATCTGGCACTCAAAGGGCCGGGCGTGGAGTAGGGGCGCTTCTCGCCCATGCGGATCGCAATCGTCGGCTACGGCACCGCCGGCCAGTCCGCCGCGCTGCTGCTGGCCCGCGACGGCCACCAACTCGACGTCTTCGAGCGGGCACCGGCGCTCGGCCCGGTCGGGGCAGGGCTGCTTCTCCAACCGACCGGTCTGTGGGTGCTGTGGAACATGGGCCTGCTGGCGCGGGCCTTCGAATTCGGCGCCCCAGTCCGCCGGCTTTTCGGTGACAGCCACTCCGGACGTCCCGTCATGGATATGCGCTACGACGCCCTCGACAACCGCCTCATCGGTCTGGGCATCCAACGCGGCGCCCTGTTCGAGATTCTCCGCCAAGCCTGGCCAGACGCGGGAACGGTGCACACCGGCCGCGCGGTCGTTTCGATCGATCCGGAAACCAAGTCGCTGATCGACGATACCGGCGAACGCCACGGCCCGTTCGACTTGATCGTCGTCGCCGACGGTTCGGCGTCGCTGCTGCGCGATACGGTCGGCCCGGTGCATCTCAATCGCCCTTATCCCTGGGGCGCGCTCTGGTGCCTGCTGCCGCAGGGTGGATGGGAACATGGCGACGAGCTGCGCCAACGCTATCGCGCCGCACGGCGAATGATGGGACTGCTGCCGGTCGGCACGCGTCCAGGCGACCCGGCCCCGCAGCTCAGCTTCTTCTGGAGCCTGCCGTCCGCCGATTTCGCACAGTGGCGAGAAAGCGGGCTCGACAATTGGAAGATGGAGGCCACCGAACTCTGGCCGCAGGCGTCCGGCTTGCTGGCCGGCATCCCTCACGCGGAACACCTGCTGCCAGCCACCTATCGCGACGCTTCTCTAAAACGCTGGCAGCGCGCTCCCGTTGTCTTGCTCGGCGACGCCGCCCACGCGATGAGTCCGCAGCTGGGGCAGGGCGTGAACATGGCGCTGATGGATGCCTTTGCGCTGCGCGAGGCGTTGCGCGGAACTCCGGATATTGCCGATGCGCTCGCACTCTATGAACGCACCCGTCGGGTCCACTGGCGCATCTATCAATTCTGGAGCCGTTGGCTGACGCCGTTGTTCCAGTCGGACCGCGACCTGGCCGCTCGGCTGCGCGACCTCACCTTCATCCCGATGGCGCGCCTGCCGATCAGCCGCGGGCAGATGCTGCGCGTGTTAACGGGAACCCAGAAAGGCTGGTTTGGTCGCTTGCCGTTACCAGAGCAGTTCCTTGACGATCTCGCGGGTTTCCACGCACCAGTGTAGGTCTATCGTCGCCATGCGCTTTCCATTATTCGTCGGATCATCTTGACCCTCTCGCGCTTCGATCTTGCCAAACCTTTCCTGAAGCTGCTGTCGCCCGAGCCGGCGCACCGGCTGACCGTCCGCGCCCTGACGCTCGGCCTTGGCGGCGTGGCGGCGAAGGCGGACGATCCGATCCTCGCGATTCGCCGCCTCGGACTGGATTTCAGCAACCCCGTGGGCTTGGCCGCGGGGTTCGACAAGAACGCAGAGGTGCCCGCCGCCATGCTGCGGCTCGGCTTCGGTTTCGCCGAGTTCGGCACCGTGACGCCGCTGTCGCAGCCCGGTAATCCCAAGCCCCGCATCTTCCGCGTGCCGTCGCACCGTGCGGTGATCAACCGCCTGGGTTTCAACAACGAAGGCCTGGACGCTGCCGTCCGGCGGATCGAGACGCTTCGCAGCCGAGGCACGCAGCCCGGCCCCATCGGCGGCAATATCGGCAAGAACAAGGATCAAACTGACGCCGTGGCCGACTACGCGACCGGCGCGGCGCGGCTTTCTCCGCTGGTCGATTACCTGACGGTCAATGTGTCGTCGCCCAATACGCCGGGCCTGCGCGCACTGCAGAGCCGCGCAGCGCTGACCGAGCTGCTGTCCGCCGTGCTGGCGGCCCGGCAAAAGCCGGTGCCGGTGCTGGTGAAGATCGCGCCCGACCTGACCGAGGCGGATGTCGAGGATGTCGTGCGCGCCGTGATCGACACCCAGACTTCCGGCATCATCGTCTCGAACACCACCGTCGAACGGCCTGCGGACCTGCCGCCCAAGCTGGCTGCGCAGACCGGCGGCCTCAGCGGCGCGCCGTTATTCGCTCCATCGACCGAGATGCTGCGGCGGGTTTATCGCATCGCCGAAGATTCCATCCCCTTGATCGGCGTCGGCGGCATATCGGGCCCTGAAGAGGCTTACGCCAAGATCCGCGCAGGCGCCTCGCTGGTGCAGCTCTACACCGCCCTGGTCTATGAGGGGCCCGGTCTCGTCGCCCGCATCAAGGACGGTCTTGCGGCGCGGCTGCGGAGCGATGGATTCGAAAAGCTGTCCGATGCGGTCGGCGTCGACGCACGATGAAATCGCTGCGCGGCATCCGTTCGCTGGTTGGCAGCTACGACACCTATGTCGTCGACCTGTGGGGCACGCTGCATGACGGCTATACCGCCTATCCGGGCGCGATCGACGCGCTGAAACGGTTGAAGGACGCGGACAAGCGCATCGCTTTGCTGTCGAACGTGCCGCGCCAGTTGGACAAGGCGACCGCGATCCTGGAGAGGGTCGATATCACGCGTGACCTTTACGACGTGATGATGACCTCAGGCGAATCCGTTTTCCGCGCCCTGCGCGACCGCGCCGACCCCTGGCACGCGAAACTGAGCGGTGCGTGCTGGCACCTGGGCCCAGAGCGCGACCGGCATATCTTTCGCGGCCTCGACCTTGAACTGCTGGCAGAACCGGAAGGGGCAGGCTTCTGTGTCGCCACCGGCGCGGCGATGAACGAGGAGCGGGTTGAGGACTACAGGGATGTGCTCGATCGGGGTTTGGCGCTGAAGCTGCCGATGGTTTGCGCCAATCCGGACATCATAGTGCCGGTCGGCGATAATCTGGCGATCTGTGCCGGTGCCTTCGCCGAATATTATGAAGCGGGCGGCGGCGATGTGTTCTGGCACGGCAAGCCTTACGCGCCGATCTACAAGACCCTGTTCGCGGAACTGGGCGGCGGCGCAATCGACCCGGAGCGCACGCTGGGCCTCGGCGACGGACTGAACACAGACGTAGCCGGCGCGGCGGCGGCCGGCATCAAGAGCGCGTTACTCACCGGCGGCGTCCATAAGCCCGAACTCAAGATCAACTGGCGCGGCAAGCCGAACGGCAAGGCGCTCAGCCTTCTGATCGAAGGCGCCGCAGCCAAACCCGACCATGTGCTGCGCCGCTTCGCCTGGTAGATGGCGCGGCTTTTGGCCGGCTGTCGTGCTAGCCGTCTTGCTGGTGGCGACGATGCCCGCGGAATTCATCGCCAACAACCGGCCACTCGCCGTTTCCTATGTCGGCTACCTCTATTTTCCGGTATTGCACGATTATCCGGAAACAACGTTCGGCGGCGATTTCGAAACCAAAGCCGACTTCACCGACGCCTATCTGCAATTCCAGATCGAACGGCACGGCTGGATGCTATGGCCGCTCATCCCGTTCTCCCAGACATCTCCCGTCATCGACCTGCCCGAACCCGCACCGACACCGCCGTCGAGGCCCAATTGGCTGGGCACCGACAGCCGGCAGCGCGATGTGCTGGCATGGCTGATCTATGGAATCAGGGAATCGCTGCTGTTGGCACTGGCGATCTTCGCGATTTGCGGGGCCGCCGGCATCTTGCCGATGCGCAGGATTGCCGGACTTTTCTACTTGCCGGCGATTGCGGTGGCGGCGACGGCGGCACTGGGTCTAAAGCTCGGCGCGATGCTGCGCGAAGGGCTCGTGCACCTAAACGCACCATGGCTCAGCCTCACCAGCGGCGTCGCGCTGGCGAGCATTCTGATATTATTGGTCTTGCTCGGCCGGGCATTCGAAAGCGCCCGCAAAGAGATTTAAGCCGACAGCTTGTCCAGTTCGGCCAGGACCGCGTCGCCCATGCCCCTCGTTCCCACGGTCTTCTGACCCGGGGTGGCAATGTCGCCGGTGCGGACACCGGCGTTCAGCACGTTCTGCGCGGCATTCTCGAGCATGTCCGCCTCGGCGCCATGGCCGAAGGAATAACGCAGCATCATCGCGACGCTGAGGATCATCGCCAGCGGGTTGGCGACGCCCTTGCCCGCGATGTCGGGAGCCGAACCATGGATCGGCTCGTACATCGCCGCGCGCTTGCCGTTGGCGTCGGTCGCGCCCAGCGAGGCTGAGGGCAGCATGCCCAGCGAGCCGGTCAGCATCGAAGCTTCGTCCGACAGGATGTCGCCGAAAAGATTGTCGGTAACGATCACGTCGAATTGCTTCGGGTTGCGCAGCAGCTGCATGGCGCAGTTGTCCGCCAGCATGATCGACAGCCCCACGTCGGAATATTCCTTGGCGTGGATCGCGTTGACCTCTTCGCGCCACAGCCGACCGGATTCCATGACATTGGCCTTCTCGACCGAATAGACATGGTTGCGGCGAACGCGCGCCAAATCGAACGCGACGCGGGCGACACGGTGGATTTCGCTGGTCGTATAGACCTGGGTATTGATGCCGATCCGCTCGCCGTTCGGCAGGTCGCTGATGCCGCGGGGCTCACCGAAATAGACGCCGCCGGTCAGTTCGCGAACGATCATGATGTCCAGGCCGCGCACGATCTCCGGCTTCAGGCTGGAGGCGTCGATCAGTGCGTCGAAGACGATCGCCGGGCGCAGATTGGCGAACAGCTCCAGTTCCTTGCGGATGCCGAGCAGTCCCGCCTCGGGACGAACATTGAAGGGCAGGGCATCCCATTTCGGGCCGCCGACCGCCGCCAGGATCACCGCATCCGCCGCCTTTGCGCGTGCGATGGTCGCGTCCGAAAGCGGCGTCCCATCGGCGTCATAGGCGCAACCGCCGACCAAGGCCTCTTCG
Organism: Alphaproteobacteria bacterium; assembly: GCA_965276835.1. Taxonomy (GTDB): domain Bacteria; phylum Pseudomonadota; class Alphaproteobacteria; order BOG-932; family Roseiterribacteraceae; genus BOG-932. The sequence continues at coordinate 1,220,247 of OZ255631.1, read as the reverse complement.
GTTTCGAACGCAATACCACGGCGATCCTGCAGCCAGGCAAGCAGGCGCTTGGCCTCGGCGATAACTTCCGGGCCGATACCATCGCCGGGGAGAAGCAGGATCTTATGAGACATTGGAAAGCCTTGCTGACGAAAGAATTAAGCGGCGTTCGACGACCACAACCAGGGCTGCGACGCGTGCTGTTTTTGCTCGAAACTGGCGATGTCGTCGGACTTTTGCATCGTTTGACCGATCTCGTCCAACCCCTCGACGAGCTGCTGCTTGCTGGTCGGATTGATATCGAAATGGAAGCTTTCTCCGTTGGCGCGGACGACCTTCTGGTTCGGCAGGTCGATCGTCAGAACCCGGGTGTTGTCGCCGGCGGCATCGGCCAGCAGCACGTCAATCTGCTCCTGCGGCAGCACGACCGGCAGCATGCCGTTCTTGTAGCAATTGCCGAAGAAGATGTCGGCGTAAGAGGGCGCGATCACCGCACGAATGCCAAAGTCCTGCAATGCCCAAGGGGCGTGTTCGCGGCTGGATCCACAACCGAAATTGTCGCCGGCAACCAGGATTTCGGCGCTCCGATATGGCGCCTTGTTCAGAACGAACTCCGGCAATTCCTTGCCGTTGTCGTCGTAGCGCATTTCGAAGAACAGGGACTTGCCGAGCCCGCTGCGCGTGATCGTTTTCAGGAATTGCTTGGGGATAATCATATCGGTGTCGATATTGATCATCGGCAATGGCGCGGCGACGCCGGTGAGCTTCGTAAACTTTTGCATCGTTAAACCGCCGGTGGCGTAGGTGTGGGGACGGGCGTCGGCACAAACATAGCCGCAACGGCCTGCTTGCGCTGCTCGTCGCGGATTTCAGTCAGTGTGGCGTTGATCTGGAAGACCTCGATCAGCACTTCGCAGACGATGCGGATCAGGATCGGCCCAACGATCAGGTAAAATACGGCTTCGAAGAAGCCATGTCCGCCGAGCAGCGCATCGAAGGTGTTGAACACCACGCCCAGCCAAAACACGATCTGTACCAGGTAGGGAGTGAATTGCTTCTTGAAGCTCAGATATTCACCCATGCCCGTCTCCGTTCCCTAAACCGTTCTTCAGTGAGTGACCGAACAATCGCTCTCACGCGAAGGTGCGGATATCCGTCAACTTACCCGTGATCGCAGCCGCGGCCGCCATGGCCGGGCTGACCAGATGCGTGCGTCCGCCACGGCCCTGCCGTCCTTCGAAATTGCGGTTGGAGGTCGATGCGCAACGCTGCCCCGGTTCAAGCCGGTCGGCATTCATCGCCAGGCACATCGAACAACCAGGTTCGCGCCACTCGAAACCGGCGTCACGGAAGATCTTGTCCAGGCCTTCTTCCTCGGCCTGATGTTTGACCAAACCGGAACCGGGCACGACGAGGGCGCGCATGCCCTTGGCTACCGTGCGGCCGCGCGCGACCTCGGCGGCGATGCGCAAGTCTTCGATGCGCCCATTGGTGCAGGATCCGATGAACACGGTATCGACCGTCAGGTCGCTCAGCTTCTGGCCGGCTTCCAGCCCCATATAGGCAATCGACCGTTCGATCGCGGCGCGGCGGCCGGGATCGGCGAAATCGGCCGGGTTGGGCACGATCGCGGAAATCGGCAGCACGTCCTGCGGGCTGGTGCCCCAGGTGACCTGCGGCGCGATCTCTGACGCATCGAGCGCGATTTCCTTGTCGAAGATCGCCCCTTCGTCGGATGGCAGCGTCTTCCAGAAGGCGACCGCCTGCTCCCATTCCGCGCCCTTCGGCGCGTTGGGGCGGTCCTTCAGATAGGCGAAGGTGGTTTCGTCCGGCGCGATCAGGCCGGCGCGGGCGCCGCCTTCGATCGTCATGTTGCAGACGGTCATGCGGCCTTCCATGGTCAGGCCGCGGATCGCGTCGCCGGCATATTCGATGACATAGCCGGTACCGCCGGCGGTACCGATCTTGCCGATCACCGCCAGCACCAGATCCTTCCCGGTGATGCCCGGGGCGGGGGTGCCGTTGATGGTGATGCGCATCGCCTTGGCCGGCTTGAACAGCAGCGTCTGGGTTGCCAGCACATGCTCGACCTCGGATGTGCCGATGCCGAAAGCCAGCGCGCCGAACGCGCCATGCGTCGCGGTGTGACTGTCGCCGCACACGATCGTCATGCCCGGTTGGGTCATGCCCTGCTCAGGCCCCACAATGTGGACGATGCCCTGGCGGATATCGTCCATCGGAATGTACGGCACGCCGAACTCGGCGACGTTCTTCTCCAGCTGGCCCAGCTGGATTTTACCTTCTTCCTCATCCGGGCCGAAATGGCGTCCCGGCGTGGTCGGCACGTTATGGTCTGGAACGGCGAGGGTGCCCTCCGGACGGTGAACTTTGCGGCCCGACATGCGGAGCCCTTCGAAAGCCTGCGGGCTCGTCACCTCATGAATCAGATGACGGTCGATATAAAGAAGGGTCGTACCGTCGGCCTCGCGGCTGACGGTGTGGCTATCCAGTATCTTCTCGAAGAGCGTGCGTTGAGCCGCCATCACCGAGTTACTCCCCAGAGGTTTCCTTCAGACCATGACCCGTGGTGCGTTCGGCGATACGCGCCGACTTGCCGCGGCGGCCGCGCAGGTAATACAGCTTTGCCCGGCGGACATCACCGCGGCGGACCAGCTCGACCGAGTCCAGACGCGGGCTGTAGAGCGGGAATACGCGCTCCACACCTTCGCCATAGCTGATCTTGCGGACCGTGAAGGACGAGTTCACGCCGGCGTTGCGCCGGGCGATGCACACGCCCTCGAAGGCCTGAACGCGCTCGCGCGTGCCCTCGACGACCTTCACGTTCACACGGACGGTGTCGCCCGCGGAAAAGGCCGGAATGACGCGGCCTTCGGTCAGACGGGCAACCTCGCCCGCTTCGACCGACTCAAGAATATTCATGTTCGACTCCTCACAAAACAGCGCCGGGCATCACCGGCCGCATTAAAGTTCCACATCAACCACGCGATCCCGTATAGCGGGACCACAAATCCGGGCGCCGTTCCCGCGTCAGCCGTTCGGCCTCCGCGCGTCGCCAAGCTCTAACCTTCTCGTGGTGCCCCGAAACCAGCACCTCCGGCACGGACCAATCTTTTTCCTCCGCATCGCGCCACACAGCGGGGCGCGTATAGTGCGGGTACTCAAGCAGCCCGTCCGCGAAACTTTCCTCGACCGCCGTTTCGACATTTCCCATGACGCCCGGCAAAAGGCGGACACAGGCATCGATCAAAACCAGCGCCGCCGGCTCACCACCGGACAAAACGTAATCGCCGACGCTCATCTCCTCGGCCGCGTTGGCGGCGAGGACACGCTCATCGACTCCTTCGAATCGGCCGCAGACCAAGGTGAGTCCCGCCGCATTCGACAGCTCGGCGACCCAATCCTGCGTCAACAGACGACCGCGCGGCGACAGGTAGATCAGCCGGTGTCCGGGCCGATGCGCCGCGCGTATCGCGCGATCCAGTACATCGGGCCGCATCACCATGCCGGCACCTCCGCCGAACGGGGTATCGTCCACGGAGCGATGCTTATCGCGCGCGAACTCCCGAATGTCCAGCGCCTCCAGCCGCCATTTCCCGGTTTCCAGCGCCTTTCCGGCCAGGCTTTGCCCCACCGAACCGGGAAACATCGCCGGAAACAAAGTCAGCACCGTCACGCTCCACGGCGGTACGTTTTCCACTGCCGTCGTCATGACGCCGGCCCGTCCGTGTTGCCCGACTCGAGCAACTCGGCCGGAGGGTCGACCACGATCCGCCCACCGGCGACATCGACCTCGGGCACCGTCCGCAAATCGAACGGCAGGAGCGGGCGTTTGCCCGACGGCAATTCCAGCTCGACGATATCGCCGGCGCCGAAATTAAGCATCGCCGTAACGGTGCCCAATACGGTGCCGTCCGCCAGTTCCGCGCGCAGGCCGATCAGGTCCGCGTGATAGAACTCTTCCGCATCGGCGGGCGGCAGCTTGGAACGCTCGACATAGAGGCGCGTACCGTTCAAAGCCTGCGCCGTCTCGCGATTTCCGATCTCGGCGATGCTGGCGATCCACTGCCCTTTGGCCGCGCCTGAAAGTGTGACCGTAAAGCTCCGCTTGCCGTCCGCATCGGTCAGCACACCGTAGTCACCAATGGCGGCAGGGTCTTCGGTAAAGCTCGCGAGCTTTACCAGACCCCGGACGCCGTGCGGTCCCAGTATCTGGCCGACGCAGATGCGCTTTTCAGCGGCGGACATGACGGATCACGCGCCCTCAACCGATCCGAGATCAGGCCTCGGCCGGTGCGGCTTCCTCAGCCGGAGCTTCAACCTCGGCCGGAGCCTCGACCGGAGCGGCGGCGGCCGCGGCCGCTTCGGAAGCCTTCAGGCGTTCCTGGGCCTTGGCTTTCGGTTGCGACTGATTCGGCGTCTCGGTCCACTGGCGCTTCTCGACCAAGCCGGCATTGCCGAAGAACAGGGCAACGCGGTCGGTCGGCAGCGCGCCGACGGACAGCCAATGCTTGGCGCGGTCCTGATCGATCGTGATCCGGGTCTCGTGCTCTTTCGGCAGCATCGGGTTGTAGGTGCCGATCTTCTCGATGAAACGGCCGTCGCGCGGGCTGCGCGAATCGGACACGACGATCGAATAGAACGGGCGCTTCTTGGCGCCGCCGCGCGCGAGACGAATTTTCAAAGCCATGGTGTTTTTCCTTTCAGTGATTGCGAATTAACGAAGGCCGCCGGGGGGCATCATTCCCGGCGGCAATTTTCCAGCCAGGCTTCGCATGAAGCCTTTCTTGCCCATTTTCTGCATTTTCTTCATCATATCCTGCATTTGCAGGAACTGTTTCAGAAGTCGGTTGACGTCCTGAACTTCAGTGCCGGAGCCCACCGCGATGCGCCGGCGGCGTGAACCGTTCAGCAGTTTGGTGTTCTTGCGTTCCGCCTTGGTCATCGAGCTGATGATCGCCTGCTGCCGCAACAGCATCTTGTCGTCGATATTGGCGCTCTTCAGCTGGTCTTTGATTTTGCCCATGCCGGGCAGCATTCCCATGATGCCGCCAAGACCGCCCATCTTGCCCATCTGCCGAAGCTGAGAAGCGAAATCGTCGAGATCGAAGCCGCCTTTCTCCATCTTCTTGGCAAGCTTTTCGGCCTCTTCGCGGTCGATATTCTCGGCCGCGCGTTCAACCAGGCTGACGACATCGCCCATGCCCAGCACACGGCCGGCCAGGCGCTCTGGGTGGAAGGCTTCCAGAGCGTTCAATTGTTCGCCGACGCCCAGCAGCTTGATCGGCTTGCCCGTAACCGCACGCATCGACAAAGCCGCGCCGCCGCGCGCATCGCCGTCGATCCGGGTCAACACGATGCCGGTCAGCCCGATCTGGTCGTCGAACGCCTTGGCGACATTGACTGCGTCCTGGCCGGTCATGGCGTCGGCAACCAGCAACGTTTCGACCGGATTGGTCGCATCGCGGATAGCGGCCACTTCCGCCATTAGCGCTTCGTCGATCGCCAGCCGGCCGGCGGTATCGAGCATGACGACGTCATAGCCTTCGGCCCGCGCGACGCTCAGTGCGCGTTTGGCGATCTCCACCGGGGTTTGGCCCAGCACGATCGGCAGCGTCGGCACGTTCGCCTGTTCGCCCAATACGCGGAGTTGTTCCTGGGCAGCCGGCCGGGCGACGTCGAGCGAGGCCATCAGCACGCGCTTGCGTTCACGTTCGACCAGGCGCTTGGCAATCTTGCCCGTGGTCGTGGTCTTACCGGAACCCTGCAGGCCGACCATCAGGATCGCGACCGGCGGGACGGCTGTCAGGTTCAGCGTCTCGTTCGCTTCGCCCAGCATCTCCACCAGGCAGTCATGGACGATCTTGATGACCTGCTGGCCGGGTGTGATCGAACGCAGGACTTCCTGGCCGACCGCACGCTCGCGAACCTTGGCGACGAAATCCTTGACGACGGGCAGGGCGACGTCAGCCTCCAGCAGCGCGATGCGAACCTCGCGCAGCGCGGCAACGACATCTTCCTCGTTCAGCGCGCCACGGCCGCGCAGCTTGGTGAAGATGTCGCCAAGGCGACCGGTCAAACCCTCGAACATAAGGCTCTCGAAAACTCCATTGGCTTGGCGTTCAGCCAAACAAAAAAGGCCAGTGGGCGAAACTCGCCGACCGGCCGGCCCCCGTGGGAACCTTCAACTCCGCCGCTTTTAGCCCGGCGCGGCTGGAATAGTCAAATTGCGACAGGCCCTACGCCATGTCGTCGACCTCTTCGACCGCATGAACCTCACCGCCGGATTGGCCGCGCAGCTTAGCTCGCCGCCAATAGAGCACCGGAATACTCAGCAAATAGATCAGGCCGACGAAAAGCGACATCTCCCAGGGCAGATCGACGATTGCGCCTGCCGCGATGCCGATCACCGCCAGCATCGGCATGCGCATCCGCTGGCTGACGTGGAAGCCAGCCAGTGCCGGGGTCGGGATGCGGCTGACCATAAGCAACGCCACACCCAACATCCAAAGGCTGACCAAATAGGGATGGTTGACGAATAAGGGCCCGCCATTCTGCAGGTCGCCGATCATCGGCAACATCGCCAGTCCGGCGCCGGCTGGCGTCGGCACGCCCACGAAATACGGCGCCTTCGGCTGCTTGGGGCCAATTGCGCTCAACGCCGTATTGAATCGCGCCAAACGCAACGCGGCGCAGATGCCGAACGCCAACGTCGCCAGCCAACCTGGGTTGCCCGCGGAATGCAGCGTCCAGAGATAGAGCATCAAAGCCGGCGCCACACCGAACGACACGATATCCGACAGGCTGTCCAGTTCCGCGCCGAACTTGCTCTGCGCATTCAACAGGCGCGCGGTTCGCCCATCCAGAGTGTCCAGCACGGCCGCGACGACGATGGCGATAATCGCTGCCTTCCAGCGGCCCTGCACGGCAAAGCGAATGCCGTTCATGCCGGCGCACAGCGCCAACGTGGTCAGCGCGTTGGGCAGCATCCGGAAGAACGATCCGGTAGGCGGCGCCCGCCTTAGCCGAGGCTCGACAGTCATCAGTCGCTAATCCCGGTGCGCGCAGGCTCCGCGCTGGCAAAGTCGGCCAGAATGGTTTCGCCGCCCAACGCCGTCTGCCCGACGATCACCAGCGGTTGCGCGTCGCGGGGCAGGTAGACGTCGGTGCGGCTGCCGAAGCGAATCAGGCCATAGCGTGCGCCGGTGCGCACTTCCTGCCCGTTCTTCAGTGTGGTGATGATTCGCCGCGCGACCAGCCCGGCGATCTGGACGAAGGCGATTTCACGCCCGTCGGCCGTCTTAAGGCGAACGGCCGCGCGCTCGTTCACCTCGCTGGCCTTGTCCATCGAGGCCGAAAGGAACTTGCCGGGGTGATAGGCGGCGGTTACGACGGTGCCGCTGATCGGCACCCGGTTCACATGCACATTAAAGACATTCAGGAAGATGCTGATCCGCAGCATCGGCTCCAGCCCCATACCGAGTTCAGGCGGCGGTACGGCGGGCACGATCATCGTCACGCGTCCGTCGGCCGGGCTGACCATCAGCCCTTCGCGAAGCGGTACGACACGATGTGGATCGCGGAAAAAATACACACACCACGCCGTGGCGACCAGCGCGACCCAGCCCAACGGCTGATAGAGCCAGAAGAGCAGGGCGGTAACCGTGGCGAATCCGGCGACAAAAGGCCAGCCTGCGCGGTTGATTGGGACAATAACGGTGCTTAAAGCGGACATTATCAGTTCTGACTGTGCATCGGTGTGTTTATGCTCGCATTCCGCGCGCGGATTCGAAAGCCCCACCGCCCGATAACCACCACATAGGATCATCCGTGCAAGGCGACCTTCTGAAATTCCTGACCCAGTTCCGCCGCGCCCCGCGTTCGGTGGGCGCCATCGTGCCCAGTTCGGATGCACTGGCCCGGACGATGATCGCGCCGATCGACTTCGCCAACGCACGGACGATCGTCGAATTCGGACCCGGAACCGGCGTCGTGACCGCAGCGATACTGAACCATCTATCGCCGGACGCTAAATATATCGGCATCGAAATCAACGAAGCCTTCCATCGCACCCTGACCGTCCGGTTTCCGGACTTGCAGTTCTTCAACCGTGGCGCACAGGACGTCACCGACATCTTGGCCGCTCTCGGCGTCGAAAGCTGCGACGCCATCGTCTGCGGTCTGCCCTGGGCGTCATTGCCCATCGAACTGCAAGGCAGGATCATGAGCGGAATCATGCAAGTGCTGCGACCCGGCGGCATCTTCGTGACCTTCGCCTATCTGCAGGGCCTGATGCTGCCCGCCGCCGGAATTTTGCGCCGCCGGCTCAAATCGGAATTCACGCGGGTGGAGACAACAAGGATCGTCTGGCGCAACGTGCCGCCGGCCTTCGCGTATGTATGTTACCGATAAAAATCTATTTTCCGTCCACCGTATAGGCGATCAGCGCATTCCCTGGCTGGTGAACGCCGGCTGAGCCGGAATTCACGAACAGCGTGCCGTCGGCGATGGCTTCCACGCCGTTGCTCAGGCTGCCGCCCGTCGCATTGGCGCCGTTGATGGCCTTGTAGGTCAGCGCGGTATCGACATCCCACAGCTTGCGGCCATCCACGGTCGAGAAGGCCCGCATGTGTCCATCGACCGAGCCGGAAAACACGACGCCCGGAATCAGAGCTGTCGCGCCTGGCTGGGCAGGAGAACAGCTGACCGCGCCATTGGCTGCCGCCAACGCGCTGGCAGCGTTCCCCCAAGCGCAGATGGCAGGCGGGGCAGGGGTATGCCAGACGGTCTTGCCGTCCGCGAAATCGACGGCGGTCAGGCCACCGACCGTGACGTCCGGTCCGGGCCGCACATCGGCGCTGCCGACATACATGTGCAGGTCGTCGGTCGCCATGCCCCAGACGCCGGCGGTGCGGCTGCCCTTGCCGATCTTCTGCCGCCAGAGCAGCTTGCCGCCATGGTCCGGATCGAGGCCGAAGATTTCGTCGGCCTTGGAAATTGCGACCAATACATCCCTGCCGTCCGGCAGCTTACGCAGCACCGGCGGGGCGGCGAAGTCGAAGTCGGGGCCGACGGTTTTACAGTCCTCCCGTTTCTGGGCCTTCGGGCAAATATTGTCGTCGGCCAGCGCCTGATAGACCCAGCGGCGCGCGCCGGTCTCCAGGTCGAACGCCATGATCGCGTTGGCGGTCGGCACCGAATCCTGCGTGTAGGAATTGCCGGTGCCGACATAAACAAGCTTGCGTTTCGGATCGACCGTCGGCGCGGAGAACACGGCGACACCCGAGGGGCCGTAGAGCTTCGTGCCGTCGGCATTCACCCCGATCTGCTTCGGTTCTTCCTCGATCGTGTGCGACTTCCACGCGATCTTTCCGGTCGAGACGTCAACCGCGACCACGCCGCCCCGGAACGTGCAGCAGGCATAGTTGGCGTTAAACAGTGACACCTCTTCCAGCGACGACAGCGGCACGTACAGCTTGCCGTCGTAATAGGTTGGTGATCCCGACAAGCGCGTCGCGGGGTGATCCTCGACCCGCGTTGTCCAGATCGCCATGCCGGTCAGCGCATCCAGCGCATGGACATAGCCATTGTCGGTGGTGATGAATGCCAGGGCCTGCCCATCCGGCCGCTTGGCGACCGAGATGCCGGCGTGGATGCCGGCCTCGGCGTCGAACGACCAGTAGGTGCAGCCGGTCCTGGCATCGAGCGCAAAGGCGCGGCCGGCGCGGTTGGCGACGAACAGCATGTGGCCGGCGATGGTCGGCTGGCTGTCGGCGATATTGCCGGGATAGGCGAAGACCCATTTGACCTTGAGCCTCGGCACGTTCGCCGCCGCGATCCCCGGCTCGGCCTGGAAGCGCGTGTTGCCGGAATCGTGTCCCCACTCAGACCAGTCGCCCTTGCCGAATTGGATCGGCTCCGGCGCTTTGGCGCATTTATTGGCGCCCGGATCGGGATCGTGGGACGCACCCGGCTCCTTGCCGGTGATATAGGTCGCGACCTGTTTCTTCTCGTCGGCGCTCAGGCTCGCTCCCATGGCCTGCATCGGGCCTGAGGTCAGCGCGGTGACCACTTGCTCCGGCGTCTTGACGATCGACAGCAGGACGCGGGGCGGAATGCGATCGACCGGATGGTCGTGACACTGCGCGCAATGATCTGCGTAGATCTTGGCGCCCGGGGAGTTCTGGTCCGGACCCGGCACCAGATCGCCGGCCGCCAATGCTGTCTTGCCAGCTACTATCAACCCGAGAATCATCCAGACCGAAACTGCGCGCTTCATCTTTGCCCCGTGTGCTTATTCTGTCGCCAATACGGCGCTGTCGTTTCCATCAACTGCCGTCCGACATCTTCTAGCGGTTTATCGCGATAGGCCGCCGACAGCAGTTCCGGGCCAATGACGCCGTCATATCCCGATGCCTTGATCGTGTCGGCAAATCGCTTCAGGTCGAATATCCCGTCGCCGGGCATCCGGCGCTTGTGGATCGTCTCGGTCATCAGGTCGTCGCTTCCCAGCGGCCCGTGATCGTTGAACTGGATATAGGCCATCCGGTCAGCCGGGATGGATTTCAACACGTCCCAGCCGTTGGGGGACTTGCCGTCGGGGCCATTGAAGAAGTGCCAGGTATCGACGACGAAATTACGACCGATCACCCCCGCCGCGTCGAGCAGGTCGCGCGTTTGGCCGATACTGGCCAAGGGCAGCATCGGCAGGAACTCCATCGCCATTTCTTGGCCCGCACTCGTGCAGATCGCGTTGGCGCGGCGCGTGGCCTCGATCACGCGATCGTCGATCGGCGCGATCACGCCGGCATGAAGGAATTGCGCACCCAACGCCTGTCCGGTCGCGACCGCGTCACGGGCCAGCGCCTCGACACCCGCGATATCCTCATTGATCGCCAGCGAATGCACTGCGAGCATCTTCAGCCCGTGTGTCTCGATTTCATCGCGCAGCCGCTCCAACGGCCCGACAGTGGCGACGTAATAGGCAATGCTCGGTTGGTCGAACGAGATCCAGCGATAGCCGGTCGCCGCGGCGGCGCGGATCATTGCCGGCAGGTCGGGCTTCTCGTAGCCGAGATAGGGCGACCAGTTCACCGTTTCGAAGCAATACTCGACCACCTCAGGGATCCAGCAGAACCTTGATCGCCCCGGCCTTGCGATCGCGCGCCATCGCGAAGGCGTCGGCGGCGGCTTCAAGCGGGAACCGGTGCGTAACGATAACCCTGCCGATAACCGGGTTGACCCCCAACAGATAGGCGGCGTTGTCGATATCGCGGGTCACGCCGTCCTGGCTGTACATGGTTGAGCAGATGATCTCGGGCTCCCTGGAGGCCAATGTCAGGCCCGGCAGCTTCACGTCGTCCCAAGATGCCGACAACAGCAGCAGCTTGCCGTTGGGTTTCAGCCATTCACAGGCGTCGGCGGCGCCCGAAGCGCTGCCGGCACTGTCGATCGCCAGATCGTACTCGCCGCCCGGTTCACCCGCGCCCAACCGGGCGCCGGCTTCCTTCTGATGTTCGTGGCGTGCGGCAAGATCGACCTTGCAGCCGATGGCGACCGCCGCTGCGACGGCGCAAAGCCCAATCGTTCCGCCCCCGATGACGACAACGCGATCGCCGCGTTTCGCCCTGGCCCGGCGCAGCCCGTGCACCGACACGGCCAGCGGCTCGACCAGCGCGGCTGTCTTGGTGTCGATCCGGGTCGGCAAACGCACCAGGCAGCGGTCCGGAACGATCAACTCCTCCGCCATCCCGCCATTTCGGCCGACGCCGAAAATCCGCTCGACGCCCGAACGGCAGACCTGGTATTCGCCCGCCAGACAGAATTCGCAGACGCCGCAGGGAATCACCGGCTCGATCGCAACCGGCGTGCCATCCGAGAGCACGCCCGCCATCTCATGGCCCGGAATACCGGCGATATCGAAGCCGCTATCCAGCATCGCCAGGTCCGAGCCGCAGATGCCGACCGACGTGATCTTGACCCTGACGCCCGGGCCGGACGGCCGGGGTACATCGACGACGACGACCTTGCCCGCGCTGTAATTGACCGCTTTCAAACATCGTCCTCCCGTATTCGCGCGTTCATGCGGCTTGCGCGGTGTATTCTTCTGGTTCATGCCTGCACGGATAGGGCAGTCCGGTCAACGGGGTCATGTGAGCGAAAATCTGGGGATACCGGTCGGCTGGCGCATTCTGGAATTGGGTGCGCAGCCCGATTATTTCGACATCTGGAACCGCATCCGCACGTCGGCGCCGGTTTACGATGCGGGTGAGGGCGTGTTCCTGGTCACGGAATGGGACCTGGTCAACGGCGCACTGAGGAACCCGGCTTTGCGTGCCGGCAGCGGCATATCCGCTGCCTTCGGCCAGGAAAGCCTGGTCGAATCGGTCATCCGCAATTGGCTGATGTCGCTGAACGGCGAGGAACACCGCCTTGCACGCGGGTTGGTCAGCCGGGTGTTCGCGCCGCGCTCGCTTATCGAACTCGAACCCATCATCCGCGAAACCGCGCGGCGTCTCATTCAGCCTTTCGCCGAGCAGGCCTCAACAGCGCCCGCAGACTTCGTCTCGGATGTTGCAACGAGGCTGCCGTCCGAGGTCGTGCGCAGCCTGTTCGCGGTTGAGGCGACGGAGTGGGCGGCCCATGTCGAGCCGCTGTTCCTGGGCGATAATGTCCATTTGCAGGATGGTTTCGCCGCCGTGTTCGGACTGACGCCTTACTTCCAGGAGAAGATCAAACGATCGCGTGGCGCCAAGATCGGCGGGATCGTCGACCTGTTGAACGCCGCAGACAAGCAGGGTGACTGCCTGACCGAGGCAGAGGTGATCGCCAATTCCGTCCTGATCGTCACCGCCGCCGTGGACACGACCGCCGGGCTGATCGCCAATACCCTGTTCGAATTGATGGAGCAGCCGGCTGCACAAATGCGTGTGCAGGCCGACCCTTCGCTGATCCCCGGGACTATCGACGAATCCTTGCGCCATTGTCCTTCCGCGCCGTCCTCTACGCGCAGTACATCGATCGACGTTGAAATCGGCGGCGTGACGATCCCGGCGAACAGCGACCTGTTCTTCTCATTCGCCGCCGCAAACCGCGACCCGAAGAAATTCACCGACCCGGATATGTTCGACATTGACCGCGACGCCTCAGCGCTGCTCACCTTCGGCGGCGGTGCGCATTTCTGCCTCGGTGCCGGTCTGGCACGCATGGAGGCGCGGATCGTGTTCGAAGAACTGTTCACCGCCGCCCAACACTTCAAGCTCGCCGAGCCGGTACGCTGGCGGATCAACAATCCCGTAGTCCGCGCCCCGGAGAAGCTGTTGGTGACCTGCGCCTAGCGATGCCGGTCGAGCTTGACCGGCGACACCAGCACGAAGACGCTCTGCCAACTCGCCGCATCACTCGGTAAATGGCGTTCCTGTACGGTTAGCTGTTCGGTGGCTTTCAGAAGATCATCGAGCATTGCCGTGAACTGCTGCTGCGATCCCCTGGACATTTTGAAATAGTTGTAGCGATAGGCGACATCGTCGCGTAGCACGTCGACCTTAAACAGATCGTCCTTCACGTACCGTTCGAACCCGCGCGAGAGTGGTCGCCCGGGGATAACCTGAAACGGATGGCCGACCAGCATCCTGATCCGGCCGAACGGGTGCAGTTCGATCAGCTTCAGCCTGTCCAGCTTGATCAGATAGCCGTCGAGCTCGACATCGCTCAATTTGAATTCCGCCTTAAGTTGATCCGGCGACCAACCGCGCGACAGCAGGATGAAGATGATGGCCAGGAAAGGCTGGGAGAACAGTTCCTCTTCCTGGACGACGGTCAGATACCCCTTCGTGTCGTCCTGACGGTATTTCGCGATCTCGGTGATATCGGCCAGTCCCAGGCCAAGGACCGAGCAGAGCTTCTCGAGCGAGTCGACAGTAAGACCGCGTCCGGATAGATGGCGTTTTACCGTTACCCTGCTGATTTTCAGCGTATCGGCTACGGCTTGATAGGTCAGGCCCCGGCTCTTCAGCAGACCCTTCAGCGCGCGCAGGATTTCCGGAATATCGGAACCGTACTGGCTGCGTGTAGTCGACAAGGCTTACTCCCGGCGAAACGAGGCCATTTCTCAGGGATCATAATCCGATCCCCCATAGGGTCCAAAACAGGATCATCGCCGTGACTGCTAACGGCTCTGGCGTTCGCGCGCTATCAGGGTGTTAGATAGCCGCAAATAAGATCAGGGAGGATGCGATGGCCGAAGCAGCAGATCAGGCAGGCGTTGAGGGCGGAGTTGGCCGACGCGGACTGGTCAAATCGCTGACCGCCGGAACGCTGCTGGCGGGACTGGCGGCAACCGCGATGGCGGAGGCTCCGAAGAAAGCTGCAGCCGGCGCGCCGGCGCACGAGCAGATTCGCAACCTCCTCGCGATGTATTCATTCCTGCTGGACGCCGCCGATTATGCCAACTGGGGCGCGCTGTTCCACGAGAAGGGCACGCTGGAACTGAACGGCGCCGTCTGGGCGCAAGGCTCCGACGGGATCGCCAAGAAGATGGCGGAGGTCATGGCTCAGTCGCCCAAGCCGATCACCGGCATCAGCGGCGAGCATATGTATCGCCACATTTTCACCAACACGCACATCGAAATCGACGAAGCCGCGGGCACAGCGGAGGCCAAGTCCTATTTCTTCGTGCTGCATGTCGATAAAGGCAGCGCGCCGTTCATCCGTGGAGGCGGCCGTTACCGCGACGGTTTCGCCAAAATCGACGGCGCGTGGCGCTATACCGCCAAACGCATGGATTTCGACTGGACCGACGCAGCCTGAACCGGCAGATGAAAACCATCGTTGCGGCACTCGCGGTCTTTCTCAGCCTGCACGGCGCGGCTGCCCGAGCCGGCGTTCCCGCCAACACGGAATGGCCGACCTACAACAATGGCTATGACGGCGAGCGCTTTGCCCCGCTGCTCGAGATCAACGCCGGCAACGTCAAACAGCTGACGCAGTTCTGCAGCCTGAAGATCGCCGATGCGGGCGCCTTCCAATCCGGGCCGCTGGTGATCGGCGGCGTCATCTATATCACGGCGGCCACCACGACCGTCGCGCTCGACGCCAGGAACTGCGCCGAACGCTGGCGCTCCGAATATACGCCGGAGGCTGCGGTCTCGGTGCCGGTCAATCGGGGTGCGGCATTCCTGGACGGCAGGCTGTATCGCGGCACGGTCGATGGCCGGTTGCTGGCGCTGGACGCCGCGACCGGTAAGGAAATCTGGAAACAGGTGGTCACCGACGCAACCAAGGGGGAGGCGCTGACCTCTGCCCCCATCGCGTGGAACGGCCTGGTGTTCATCGGCACCGCCGGCGGCGACCTGGGCATCAAGGGCCGCATGATGGCGTTCGACGCCAAGTCCGGCAAGGAACGCTGGCGTTTCGACACCATTCCGACCGGCAAACAAATCGGGGCCGAAACTTGGGAGGCGGCAGACACAGCCAAGACCGGCGGCGGGGGGATGTGGTCGTCCTATACGCTCGACCCGGCAAAGGGTGAGTTGTTCATCCCTGTCGGCAATCCGGCGCCGGCGCTGAATGTCGGCTACAGGCCGGGGCAGAACCTGTTCACCAACTCGGTCGTTGTGCTGGATGCGAAAACCGGCACGCTGAAATGGTGGTACCAGGTGAAAAGCCCGGATGGGGCGGACCACGACGTCGGCGCCGCGCCGATGCTGTTCCGCAACCGCGCCGGGCAGCAGGCCGTCGCGCTGGCTGGCAAGGACGGCTATGCCTATTCGATCGACCGAGGAACGCACAAGCTGCTGTTCAAGACGGCGATCACCACCATCAAGAACGAGGGCAAGGTTCCGCCTCCGGAAGGTTTTATGCTCTGCCCGGGCCTGAGCGGCGGCACCAAATGGAACGGTCCGGCCTTTGACCCCGGGCGCAACACGATCTTCGTGCCGGCGACCGACTGGTGCAACTTCGTGAAGGTCGCCACGCCGGTCTACACTCAGGGAAAGCCCTTTTGGGGCGGCAGCTTCACCTTCGATCAGACACAAGGCGCGGCGACCGGCTGGATCAACGCGCTCGACGCCGATACCGGTGCTATCCGCTGGCGCTATCATACCGAAACCGTAACCGGCTCGGCCGTCACGCCGACCGCCGGCGGCATCGTCTTTACCGGCGACGCCAAAGGTCATTTCCTGGTGCTGGACAGCGGCAACGGCGCGCTGCTCTCGCAGACGCAGATGACCGGCCCGCTGGCGGGCGGAATCGTCACCTATATGGCGGGCGGCAAACAATATGTCGCCTTCACCACCGGCAATATCTCGCGCTCAGCGGCTGAGATGGTCGGCGTGCCGACCTTGGTGATCATGGCGCTGGCCGACGACGCCCACCCGGTTGGCCAACAGATAGCCGCCGCGCCGGCCACCAGCGGCGGCGCGCTCAAGCCGCCGGATGCCGCCCACGGCAAGGTCTTGTTCCAGCAAAGCTGCATCAGTTGCCACGGCGCCGACGGAACGATGATCCCGGGTCACAGCTTGCAAAATATCGGCCCCGTGATGGACGCGGCGCAGGTCGTGGACCGCATCAAGAACCCGAAAGCACCGATGCCTAAATTGTTTCCCGTCCCCTATGGGGAGCAGGATGTGGTCGATCTGGCGGCTTATGTCGAAGGATTGTGACGCGACATATCTCCGCCGATAATTGCGTTGACTCCACTTCCCAATTGGATAAGCTCGGAATGCAGGACACAACGTCCTGCATTATTGGCGTCATGAAAAATAAGGCGCTCGGGGAGGGGATTTATGTCGACATCTCTGAAGACCGTTCTCTGCGCCACGATTGCGGTTATGGGCCTGGCCGACGCGCGTGGCGCGAAAGCGCAATCGGATCAACCTGCGGCCGCGGACAGTGGGCTTGAAGAAATCGTCGTGACAGCACGACGTAAGGCTGAAAAAGCGCAATCGGTCCCCATCGCGATTACCGCCTTTTCGCGTGACGATATCGAGAAAAAGCAGCTCACCCAGGTGGCCGACCTTATCAAGGTCGTACCTTCTTTTATGGGTGAGCAGATCCGATCCGACACGAATGCGTTCTATTCGAATCAGTTTCGTTTAAGAGGCTTGCAGGGGACCGAGATTTATTTCGCGGATGTGCCGCTGGGCAGCACAGACTACAACGCGACCACCGGCCTTACGCACGGCACATCGAACGGGTTCTTTTACGATCTCGACAATCTCGAGGTTTTAAAAGGACCGCAAGGCACCTTGTTCGGGAAAAACTCGATCGGCGGGTTGATCTCGATCGAACCCCAAAAGCCGACGAACAATTTCGAAGGTTATATTCAGGCCAAGTTCGGTAACTACTCGGACCGAGAGTTTGAGGGCGCTGTCAACATACCTATTATTCAAGATAAATTGGCTGTCCGGATAGCCGGACAGTCGCAACAGCGTGACGGGTACACCAAAGATGTTTCAAATGGGGAGTACTACGATGACCGCAACTATTACTCCTGGCGTGTCGGGGTCGACTTCAAGCCAACAGATGATATCGAGAATTATTTTATTTACGATGGTTACTGGCAGGATTCCAACGGATCGGAGACAACGCTTTCCTATCTGAGGCCGGGATTCAGATTTGGTAAAGTGCCGGTGCCCGGAATCGGTAACGTGCCGTTGACCTTGGGGAACGGTCCAGGGCTCGCGGCTCTGGAAAACCCGGCGACCGCCGGCGCTACTTATGCGAAATTGCTGAACACGCTCCTTTCCGGTGGCCATCCCACGCTTTCGTTTTTTCCGACGATAAAATCACTCTTTGCCGAACAGCAGGCCCTCGGCCCGCGTGCAGTGACCGGAATATCTTTGCCAAACATCGGCAAGGATTATTTTTATGGCCTCACCGATACCGCGACCTGGAATATCAGCGACGACTTGTTGATCAAAAACGTCGCCGCCGCGCGTATATTCAAGGAACAAAGCGCTTTCGACGATGCCGGGGTGGCGCTACCCGTCCTTACAATCGGCAATCCCGCCGGTTACCGCGGATGGAGCGACAATTCCGTCCAGTACACCGAAGAACTCCAACTGCAAGGAAAGAGTCTGAGCGATAGGCTGAGCTGGGTAGTCGGCGGGTTTCTCGAATTCGATCATCCACTGGGTACAACCAACGACCCCTCCACTACGCTTGGTACGATATCCTATTACCACTATAATCTGGCCGATCGCAGCCAAGCGGTGTTCGCACACGGCATCTACGATCTAGACGACTACGTATCCGGGCTCAGATTCACAGCCGGGTATCGCTACACCTGGGATTTCGTTTCCGTACAAGAACACGGCTATAATTTAGTCGACCGGGTGACACGTTATCCGGACGGCAGCCCCTCGAACTGCGCGCCGATTATTTACGACAGAAATTGCGCCGCAGGCGGAAACGATCATTACAGTTCCTTTGGCTGGAACCTCAGCCTGGACGAGCAGCTGACACCCAATACACTGATCTATGTCCGATCGGGCAACGCCTACCGGCCGGGCGGCCTTAATCCACAGGCTCCGGTGGAATTTCAAGCGATAAAGCCCGAGCACGTTACCGACGTCGAAATCGGCGCGAAGGTCGACTGGTCGCTTTTCGGCGCACACATGCGCACGAATGGCGACATCTTCCACACCGATTACAAAGCGATTCAAGTTCCTCAACTGATCCAAGTCAGGGACAGCCAGGGAAACCCGCACGCGACAGATATCGATACCAACGGCGCGGCTGGGACATTGGAGGGTGCGGAGCTTGAGGTGACCGTGCTGCCTGTTGAGGGCGTCGAGATTTCGCCGCACGCCTCATATCTTTACACGCACTACGATAAGTACCCCCTGGTCGAAGGCGCCGCGACGGTGCCGCCCTTTTTCTTCGATCCCAAATGGCAGGTTGGCGTTACCGGGACATACCATCTTCCTTTCGACGAGTCGGTCGGCGATGTCTCGATTTCGGCAACCTATTCATTTGAGGGGCAGCAATATATTGCCGCCCCCGGAGAGGATATATTTCCCATTATCCCATCTCACAGCACGCTCGATGTTCGGGCCGACTGGCATAATGTGTTCGGACGTCCGTTCGATCTTGCGTTCTTCATGACGAACGCACTCGACGCGACTTTTCCGCAGGCTGCTTCGCCGGTCTATAACGAACTCGGCTTTACTTCGTTGACGTACAACGAACCCCGTATGTTCGGTTTCTCGATGAAGTATCGCTTCGGTCCGTCGACTGAACCCGAAGCTGCGGCGCAGGCAGCCTATATTCCACCGCCCGTGCAAGCGCCGACACAGACGCCGCATAGTTATTTGGTCTTTTTCGATTTCAACCGCTCGGACTTGACGCCTCAGGCCGTTCGAATCGTCGACCAAGCGGCCCAAAATGCGGCCGCCGCGAAGGCAACACGCCTGGAAGTGACCGGCCATACCGATACGGTCGGGTCGGATGCCTATAATCTGCGGCTCTCCCGCCGCCGAGCGGAGTCGGTCGCAGCCGAGCTTGAAGGGCACGGGATCGCCGCTTCCGAAATTGAGATTGTCGCTAAGGGTAAGCGAGACCTGTTGGTTCCAACGGCGGACGGGGTACGGGAGCCCCAAAACCGCAGAGTTCAAATCGTCTATTCGGGCGATGCGGGTTCGTGAACCCGCCCGGAACACGGCGGAATTGTTTAACCTCGAGCGCCCGAAACGTAAGCGTCGGGTTGTTCACGCAGCATCATGCCCCGCATTTCGACGAACCGAAGCATATGAAGAGCCATGGCCTTTAGCGAAGCGGTGGCATGTTCCGCATATAGTGAGCTTCTAAGACTGACATAGAAAAAATAATTCAGCTGATTGATGAATATCTGATCGAAAAAATACTGCTCCGAGGTTTTCTTGGCATTGCCAAGGAAGATCGCGTTTTTGTTTCCGATAATATCTAAAATCTGGTCGAGAACGGTAACGGATAAATCTCCGGCTTCATTCTCAACTGACATGATCTCTTGCAGAAGGAGGATAAAGTTTTTGGACTGACGCAGTTCCGACAATATGGTTTCAAGCCACGCGACAAGCCTTGCGATGGTCGTATTATCGTCAATCGGGCAGGCCTTCCATAATTCTATCCAACTCGGCCAAAACGCTTCCATAAGCGCCGTGGCCACATGCCATTTCGTGTCGAAATGGCGATATAAGGACGATCGGCTGATGCCGGCCCTGACCGCGATCAACTGCATCGTGCTTCTGACATAGCCGATTTCAGTAAACAGGTCCCGCGCGGCCGAAAGTATCAGAGCTCTCGTCTCTTCGCGCAGCCCCTCTTGGGTTTTTCCAAGTGTTTGGCGTTTGGGAATAGTCATGCCGCTCTGCTTTCATTTATCGACATCTCGACCGCTAGTTTTGCGCGGGCCGGTTGAGCAGTCATACCGTTGCGTGCGTACCGGCGTAAATGCGATCGATACAAACCTTGACGTTGCCCATTGCGCAGATTACGAACAGAGGACATTGTGTCCCATGTTTTGTCGAATATGCCGGCATGATAACGACTCGAAGGCGACGAATATTTCCATGTGCGACAGCAGGTCGATGGCCTAAAGTCGGTTGCCAATTGGACGGTCGAAATGATCGCGGGCCATACCGAAGACTCCCGAAATCCTTCGAGGCATCCGGTGGCGCAGCCTAAGCGGGAGGATTTTGCGTGAAGGTGCAGGACCATAGTCTGATGGACCCGGATATCCAGGAGACGCCGTTCGCCTATTACGACGCGTTGCTGGAGCAGGCCCCGGTCTATTTCATGCCGGAGATCGGCGCCTATGTGATCAGCAAATATAAGGACATCCAGTATGTCGTGGCGCATCCGGAGATCTGGTCGATCGATATGCGCAGCCTGCCGCAGGCGCAACTGATCAAGCACAAGGCCGCGCAGGAGATCCTCGAGACCGAAGGCTTCCCGCGCGACACGAAATTCACAACCGATCCACCCGCTCACACGAATTATCGCGTGGCCGTCCGCAACGCCTTCTCACCGGCTCGGGTCAAGGCAGCGACGGACTTTATCCAGAAAACGGTCGACGACCTGATCGACGACATGCGCGGCAAGACCGAATGCGAGTTCATGCGCCAGTTCTGCTGGTGGCTGCCGATGCGGGTCATCACCAATCTGCTTGGCGTGCCGTATGAAGACGCCGGCAAGATCAAGCATTGGTCCGATGTCTGGGTCGAGCCGCTGACTTACGGCTTGACCGAGGAGCGCGAAATCGTCGTCGCCCGCGAAGAGGTCGCGCTGCAGAAATACCTGTTGCACCATCTGGACGAAAAACGGCGCAATCCCGGTGAGGACGTGCTGACCGACATGCTGAACGCCCGAACGCGGGAAGGGGAGCCGCTGCCGATCAAGGAGATCGTCGGCTTGTCCGAACACCTGATCGTCGGCGGCCACGAGACAGCGACCAGCGCGCTGGGCGCCGGCATGGCGATCCTGGCGCAAAATCCCAAATTGCAGAACGAACTGCGCGCCGATCCGTCGCTGGTCGAGAACTTCGTCGAGGAGGTGCTGCGGACGGAATCGCCGAGCCAGGGATTTTTCCGGCTGGCGATTCAGGATTTCGAAATGCGCGGCGTCAAAATCCCCAAAGGCGCAATGGTTCATATTCGCTTTGCCGCCGCCAACCGCGACCCCGAGCAGTTCGACAATCCAGCCAAGTTCGATTTTCGACGGGAAAATGTGAAAACGCACCTGGCCTTCAGCCAGGGCGTTCATCACTGCATCGGCTCACCCTATGCCCGGCTTGAGCTCTATACCGCCTTCCGCTCGCTTCTGGCGGCGTTCGACGACATTCGCCTGACACCGGGGCACGAAACGCTCACGCATGTGCCGGGGCTGTCGCTGCGCACGCTGAAGGCCGTGCATATCTCCTATCGCCAGCGGACCAACTGACCAGGAACATCGACATGCAAATCAGCGAACCGCGTGCGACTCTGTCGATTGACGCCATCCAGGCGATGCTGAACGCCGCCGTCGCGCGGTCGAAGGAACTGGGCGTCAAGCTCCACATCACCATCCTGGATCATGCCGGCAACCTGGCCGGCTTCATCAGCTTTCCCGGCACGCCGGTCATCGCCAGGACAACGGCCGATCGCAAGGCGTTCACCGCGGTCAATACCGGTATGCCGACCCATCAATGGGAGGCCTATGTGAATTCGATCCCGGCGTCGGAACTGAAGATCATCGATTCCATCCCCGGCTATGTCGCGGCTATGGGCGGGTACCCGATCATTCAGAACGGGTTGGTGCTGGGCGGTATCGGCGTGTCCGGCGCCAATCAGGAAATGGATGGCGATGTCGCGCTGGCGGCGCTGAAGGCAATCGGGCTTTAAATCTAGAAAACCCAATCGCGCCAGGGCTGCCATGCCAGGATCATCTCATAGATTCTTGAATAGCCCCCGCGATTCGGATGCGCCGTGGCCACCCAAGGCAATCGTCATCGCCGGTGCCATTCACAAAACTATCGCCGATGAAGCAAATCCTCATGCTCATCCCGGTCCACTAAGGCTTCAAACACGCATTCCCGAGAGCAATATCCTTCTCCTGCTGGGGCAGGTCGCCGGGCAGGCTCAGGTCATTCAGCACGCGGGCGCTCTCGCCGAACGCAGGGCGGGCGGAAAAATTCGACAGCGGGCCGGTAATCCGCATCGGCACGTCCAACTTTAGCCAGCTCTTCGACTGAGCGCCGATGGTCAGGTCGATGGTATCGTGGACGGTGTCATAGGTGCCGCTGCCGGCGATGGTGCCGCTGCTGGTCTTGATCCGCAACGGACCGATGGTACCCGTCCCGTCGCGCAGATTGGCGATCAGCAGCAGGCAGGTGAGCCGCCGGTTGCCTTGTTGTGAACCGAATAACGAGCGGACATCCGTCGATGCCATCCGGACCAGGTCGCGGTCGATCGTGCCGCCGGTCATCGCCATGGCGACGAAGATGCGATTGGTTTTGCGGGCTTCGGCTATCGTCGCGCCGATCATGCTGCCCGTAACGCGGCTGGTCAGCGGTCCGCCCAGCGGGATCGAATTCCATCCCAGCAATTTGTCCAGCTGTGCGACGTCCACGCCGTCGAGGGAACCGTCGAAATTGACGACAGCTTTGGCGTTCTTGTTGACGATCGATATTTTCGACTTGGCGGTGCCGCCGGCGACGCCGAGCGTGAAATCCTCGATCGACAGCGTGCCCGGACCGGTCTCCGCCTTCAAGCCGAAGTCCACCCCTTGGACACTGCCGTAAACAACATGCGCGGCGTTGATCGTGGCATCCAGCAAAATGCCCGGCGCGGGATCCGGAACCAGCGACATACTGCTGTTCGACGGGACCGCGCCGGCATCGGGTTTCAGGATGGCGTTCATATCCAGCGTGTCGAAGCGGCCAGCGACGGTCACGGCGTCGGGCTGGAGTGGCCCACCTTCGCGCAGTTCCAACGCACTGCCTTTGAAGGGCTGTCCGCCCAAAGCTCCGCTGGCCGTGGTCAGACGCCACAGTCCGCCGTTGTGGGCAAAGCCACCGGACAGATCCAACGGAATGTCCGGCGCACCGCCGGTCCCCGCGATATTGGCCAGGTCGAGCAGGGACGCGGCCGTCAGCGTCAGGTGTCCGTCCGCTCCATCGACATCCAGAGGGTCGGTGAACGTGCCGTCGAAGCCGAGCGTGACCGTTCCACTTTTGACCGTGATCTTTGCCGGGAACGGCTTGGATGTGTCGTGCAGCGCCGCGAACGACGACAAAGCGGCCGTCAGATCGACCGGCGCGGAATCGTAGTGACCGGTCAGATGGAGTGAGACCGGTTTGTCCCGCGCCGCCGCACCGACCGTGCCGTCCTCGATGACGGTCTTGAGCACATCGCCGCTCGAGGTCCGAAAATCGACCGTCACATCGCGAAAATGTGCATTCAGCATTACCGGCAGTTCGACCCTGCTTGGCTCTTTGGACGTCAATCCGGCAGTCGCCGTCTTGAACTTCCAGTTCGGTTTGCCGCTGCTTCCATGCTCCAGCAAAAGATCGACGCCATCGATCGACAGCGATTCAACGACGAGTGGCCCGCCGAACAGGGAGCTCAGTCTTATCTGTGCGATGAGATGGCTCAGCGTCACCATCGCCGGGCGGGTGCCCGTCGTGATATTGGCAACGGTCACATCGCGCAGGTCGATCTTTGTGCTTCGGCCGGGCTCCAGCCGCAGCGTACCGACCGAAACCTTGCGGCCGATCTCATGCGACAGGAAGATCGCGAGGGGCCGTGAAAGATCGGCGCGGCTGACGAAAACCAGCAGGCCGGCGCCTAGCAGAATCAGCAGAATGGCCAGTATAAGAAGCGATCGGATAAGACGCAGCGCAGGACTCCCGCCGCGTTGGATCGCGGAGCGGGCAGCTTATCCGGGGATTGCACGGTAAATCCAGCGCGGCTGTATGAGCCTTTAGGGATCGCCCTATCAGCCCCCCGACGGATCGGCTGGAATTCCGTGTATTCAAGACGTGCTCAACGATTGAACGGCCTATATAGTCGTCGCCAACAACATGCCGGGTAGAGAAGGGATAGTCATGATTAAGTTGGGTACGAGCATGCCGGAGCACCTGATCGGTAACGATCCGGGCGCGTTCAAGGAGTTCCTGCAGGGAGTCGAAGACCTCGGCTACCACTATGTGACGATCGGCGACCATGTGCTGGGCGCGGACACGTCGGTTCGTCCCGACTGGAAGCCCTTCGGCGGTTTGCCGCCGCTTTATGACCACCACACGCCGTGGCATGAGCCCATGGTGCTGTTCGGCTACATGGCGGCGATCACCAAGACGGTCGAATTTTCTACCGGCATCCTGGTCGGCCCACAGCGCCAATCGGCCCTGCTCGCCAAGCAGGCGGCGGAGGTTTCCATCCTGTCGGGCGGGCGCATCCGCTTCGTGCTGGCGGCCGGCTGGAACGATGTCGAGTTCGAGGGGCTCGGCATGGATTTCGAGAATCGCGGCAAGATGCTGGAAGAGCAGATCGTCGTGATGCGGGAGTTGTGGGAGAAGGACGTCGTCACCTATCACGGCAAGCACCACACGCTGAACGCGGTGGGGATCAACCCGCTGCCGCCGAAGGGCCGAATTCCGATCTGGCTCGGCGGGCAGTCCAAGGTAGCGCAGCGCCGCGTCGGCCAGCTCGCCGACGGCTGGTTCCCGTACTATCCCTGGTTCGACGAAAACGAGCTGAATCGCGACTGGGAGAATATCCGCCAGCACGCGATCAAGGCGGGCCGCGACCCTAAGACGATCGGTGTCGAAGGCGCGATCTATTTCGAAGATCCCCGCATCACCGCGCCGCCCACCGCGGCCCCGCAGCCGCTTACGCTGGACGCTTGCGTCGAACGTGCGCACTGGTGGAAAAAGTTCGGCGCCGAGCGCTTCTGGGTCACCGCCCCCTGGGCCAACCTGGGCTCCGAGGAGACCGGCGTCCGCACAGTCGGCAAAAAATGGAGCGGCGTCGAGGAACGCTTGAAGGCGCTGGAAGACTTCAAGAACGCCGTGGGTAAGGATTATTGATCTCTAGGGCTTCCGAATTGCCGCCGGTACTTCCGTAAAGTGCCACGGCAATTCGGGAAAACCGATGCGTGAACTGTGTTGGAGCGCCCCATATGCTTTCTCCTGAAAAACAGGGTAAGGCATTGCTTCTTAAGCGTACTTCGCGCTCCAAGCATCCGGGTCGTTCAGGAAGCTTTCCACCGATTTCAGCGTGTCGCTGTCGAAGTAATTGCCGTCGCGGGCAACCTTCAGCACGTCATGCCAGGTCGCCAGCGCGTGCAGGCGCACGCCGATTTCCGCAAGTGAGGTAACGCTTTGCGGGAAGATGCCGTAGTGGAAGATCACGAAGGTGTCGGTCACCACCGCGCCGGCATTGCGCAGCGCCTCGACGAATTTCAGCTTGCTGCCGCCGTCGGTCGCCAGATCCTCAACCAACAGCGCGCGGTCGCCCTCGTTCAGCACGCCCTCGATCTGCGCATTGCGGCCGAACCCCTTGGGCTGTTTGCGGACATACTGCATCGGCAAGCCCAGCCGGTCCGACAGCCAAGCCGCATAGGGGATGCCGGCCGTCTCGCCGCCGGCGATGGCATCGATCGACTCGTAACCGATGTCGCGCAGCACCGTGGCGGCGGCGAAATCCAGCAGGGCCGTGCGGGCACGTGGGAAGGAAATCACCTTGCGGCAATCGACATAGGTCGGCGCCTTGCGGCCGGAGGTCCAGGTGAACGGCGTCTGCGCGTTGAACGAAACCGCCTTGATCTCAAGCAGGATACGCGCGCTCTGCTCAGCGATGGCGGCGGCGGAAGGAAGGTCGGACGGAATATTCATTTCGGTCTCTGCGGTTCAGGCTGACAAACGCCAGGCGAGCGTTTCGCCGGCACGGAAGGGGCGGATTTCGTCACCACCGGGTAACGCAACGTTGTTCGGGACAACGGTCGGCGCACGCTCCAGAGTGACGGTCTGCTCGTTGACGGGCAGGCCATAAAAGCGCGGCCCGTTCAGCGACGCAAATGCTTCCAGATGGTTCAGCGCACCAGCCTCGTCGAACACCTGTGCATAGAGTTCGAGGGCAGTCGGTGCATTGAAAATGCCGGCGCAGCCGCAAGCCTGTTCCTTGGCTTTCACCGTGTGCGGCGCGCTGTCGGTGCCCAGGAAGAAATGCGGATCGCCGGAGGTTGCGGCCGTCACCAGCGCAACCCTGTGGCGTTCGCGCTTCACAACAGGCAGGCAATAATGATGTGGCCTGATTCCGCCCTGGAACATCGCGTTGCGGTTCAACAACAGATGATGCGGTGTGATCGTCGCCCCGATATTAGCTGCGGCCTGGCTGACGAACTCCACGGCGCGGTCGGTCGTGGCGTGTTCGAACACGATGCGTAAGCTCGGCAGGCGGCGGGTCAGCGGCTCCAGGATTGTGTCGATAAACACCGCTTCACGGTCGAAGATATCGACCTCGGGCGCGGTGACTTCTCCATGGACCAGCAACGGCATCCCAATTTCCGCCATTCGCTCCAGCACGGCGTCGATATTGCGGATGTCGGTGACGCCGGCGGCGGAATTGGTCGTGGCGTGGGCCGGATAGAGCTTGGCGGCAACGAACCCACCGTCCTTGAAACCGGCTGCGAGCGCATCGGGATCGGTCGCGTTTGTCAGATAGGCGACCATCAGAGGTGTGAAAGACAACCCGGCCGGAACCGCGCCCTGAATGCGCGCGCGATAAGCGATCGCAGCCTCGGCGGTTGTGATCGGCGGTGTCAGGTTCGGCATCACGATGGCCCGGGCGAATTGGGCCGCCGTGTAAGGCAGCACGGCCTGCATCGCCGCGCCGTCGCGCAGATGCAGGTGCCAGTCGTCGGGACGGCGGATGGTCAGCCTGTCGATCATGATATCTGCCTCGATGCGCCGGGTCGCATTGCGACGATACGGTAGGCGGCGACGCTGAATGCCAGAGTCGCCATCCACCATGTCTGCCATATCCCGAAGGCGAGCCCCGCGACAACCAGTCCGGCCGCATATCCGGCCAGCGCGAAACGCGACGATGTCGTCGGCCACCGAGCCGTCGCGCGCAGCATCGCGAGCAGCGCGCCTGCAACGAATAGGACACCGACCGCGCCAAGCTCCAGCCAGATTTGCAGATAGCCGTTATGAGGATGCAGCGGGATGATCGGATGCCCTGGCCCTAGGAATTGCGAGACCTCCCCGTCGTTGGGCACGTATCGTGACGCGTTGAAACCGTGGCCGAACAACGGCCGGTCGAGTGACTTGCGCGCCGCGAAATCCCAGATCTCGGTCCGATGCCGGCCGGAGGCCTTGACCATCTGGCTGGTGCTGGCGCCGGCGCGATAGGCGTAGATCGAACCGGGAATGACCAGCGCAAAGGCCAGGATGACAGCCAACGCCAGAATGCGCCGCGTCCAGATTACCGATACAACGGCAAGAACCAATATGACGAGCGAAACCGCCATGCCCAGCGTCGCCGATGAGGCCGTCAATACGGCGCAGGTTCCGGTGAAGACGACAGCCAGGAGGGCGCCCAGCCACATCCTGTCGAGGCGAACCAGCGCCAATGCCGCCGGCCACACAGCAAGGGGCAGGGCGTCGGTCGCGCGCTTCGCCTCGACCCCGCCGATCAGACGGGGATCGCCGCTGCCCATCACCGCGCGATAGAGCGGGAAATCGAACCCCGTTTCGACGCACAGCAGGATCAAGCCCACGGATACGCCCGCGACGAGCACCAGGGCAATCTGGCGCTGCTGGCGGTCATCCATTGTCGACGCAAGGCCCAACACGGCGAGCAACGATGCAAGAATCAGCACCAGATCGACAAGCTTGCGCGCCCCGTCGGCTGGCTGGATGTCCCAGATCAACGATAACGCGCACCAGGCAATCAGAGCCACGGACAGCAACGTCGCCGCAAAGGGCGGGGAGGGCCAGCGGCCGCCCCAGATACGTTCGGCGCCGGTTGCGATGACCGCGGCAGCGATCATCAACGGCGCCATACCGAGTGGCGCCATCGATAGGACCGGCCCGACCAGTGCGAATGCGGCAGTCAGAATCGCGATAGTCGATGATGCGAGCGGCCGGGTTTCATTCATCCTCAAGCGTCGCCTTTAGATAGGAAAGCATCGGGTACAGGCCGGCCATCAGGGCAATCAGGAAGCCCCAGCGCCCCTCGGTATAGCCCTTGCGCAGCCAGTAGCATTTATAGAATCGCCCGAAGATCCGCAGGATATTGTGCCGGAAGGTTTCGTCGATTTCGCCCTTCGCTGCCCATGTCTCGCGCAAATCCTGGGCGCGCAGGCTCGAATACCGATCCAGCCGGCGGATCATGTCGCTGATGTCGCGGTCGACATAGTGCACCAACGGCGATGTCAGCCGCTCGCCGGCGACACCGGTTAAGGCAAGCTTCGGATGAACACGCTGTGTGCCCCAGCTTTTGCTGCCTTTGACGAACAAGCCGGGATAGGCGCCTTTGCCGAACGAAGCGCCCCAGCCGCGCCGCACCAGCCGTTCGCCGATATAATTGTCCACCGGGATCAGGTGCCTGTCCGCGGTGGAACGAGCGGCCGTCCGCACGATCTCGGCCGACAGCGCATCGGTGACGCGCTCGTCGGCGTCGACCTCAAAAATCCACGGTCCGTTCGCGGCGTCGATACCGGCGTGCCGGCGGTCGCCCTCGCGGTCGTAGGCGCCCTCGACGATGCGCGCACCGAACTGTTCGGCGATGACTTTCGAGCCGTCGGTCGATCGGTCGAGAACGACGACGATTTCATCCGCGAAGCCAAGTTTGCTTAGGCAGTCGGCCAACTGCGCCTCCTCGTTCCGCACGCACAGGACGGCGCTGATCGCACGCGCGGCGGTCATGAAGCCGTCCGCCGATACAGCGCTTCAGCCGCGCCGACGACGCGTTCGATCGAGAGTTTTTCCATTTCGGCCAGCGCCAGCGTGTCGTCGATCTTACACAGGTCGATAGTACGGTCCGGATCGTCGTTGGCAATCAGATAGGCAGCCGACGGCCCCCAGGGCCTATAGCGTGCGGGCAGGCCGGGACCGAACAAAGCGAGCGTCGGCGCGCCGGCTGCCGCCGCAAGGTGAGTAAGGCCGGAATCGTTACCGACATACAAATCGGCTGCTGCCAGCCAGGCCGCCGCTTGCAGGGGATCGGTCTGGCCGACCAGATTGATGACCCGGTCCGGCGGCAGCGCGGCAATCGACGGCGCCGCCTCCTTGTCTTCGTTCGGGCCGCCGAGCACGACCAGCTTAGCGCCCGCCAGGATTCCACCTGGTTCGAGCAACGCCTTCGCCAACTCTGCATAACGCTCCGCCGGCCAGCGTTTGCCGAATCCGTGCGCGCCGGGTGCTAACGCCAGAAGCCGCTCGTCACCGCGCCGTTCACTGCCGACCTGCTCCAACAACCCGCTGTTCAGCCACAGGCGGGGCGCGGCGTCGTGAATGTTCGCGCCGATCAACTCGGCCAATCCCTCGACCATATGCTGACGCGGCTTCAGTCCGCGAAAGACCTTCAGCTTGCGTGTGAGGAGCATCCGGCTGACCGCCGTGTTGCGCAGATCGACCACCATATCCCACGAGGTGCCGATCGTTCGCAGCCACAGCCTGCGCCAATGGCCGTGCATCGGCTGCTTGACCATCGAGATGACATTCACCACCTGTGGCACCGCGGTGAACAACGGCGCACCGAGCGAACCGCAAGCGACGGTGATCCGTGCGGATGGATGCCGGTCGATCAGCGCGGCGAGTGCGCCGGTCGACAGCACGGCGTCGCCCAGCCGGTTTGCGGTGATGAAGAGAATATTCAATATGGGGCGTCGCCTGCGGCGAATATCAAATTCGTGATCGTCCGGTTATAGACAAGCTGGCCGGCTCTCGCAAAGCAACGAGCCCAGGAATGAGATCGATGAACCAGGATAGTGCGCTTTCAACCGGTTTCGTGCGGATTCCCAACCGGGCGGTCTTGCGCCTTTCCGGGGCCGATCGCTTGACCTTTCTGCAGGGGCTGGTGTCGAACGATGTCAACGCCGTAACGCCGGGCAGTGCCGTCTATTCCTGCCTTCTGACGCCGCAGGGCAAGTTCCTGCACGATTTCTTCCTGTATGCGGACGGAGAATCGCTGCTAATCGAATGTGAGGCCGACCGGCGGGCCGACCTGGTGCAAAAGCTGAAGATGTACAAGCTGCGTTCCAAAATCGAGATTTCGGAAGCGGAGTTTTCAGTTTTCGCGACCTTCGGTGACGCGCCTAACGGAATGCCGGCCGCCGATCCGCGCACGCCGGCACTGGGAACGCGGTTGCTGCTTCCAGCCGGTGAGACGCCGATGTCATTGAGCGAAATTCCCTTCGACGCTTACGACCGTTTGCGGATTACGCTTGCCGTACCCGACGGCAGCCGCGACATGGAGGTCGGCAAGGCGATCCTGCTGGAAAATAATATCGACCTGCTGAACGGCGTCGCCTGGGACAAAGGCTGTTACACGGGCCAGGAATTGACCGCCCGCACCAAATATCGCGGACTGATCAAGAAACGCCTGATTCCGGTGAAGATCGTCGGTGCCGTGCCCGACATCGGCACGCCGCTGAACGTGGAGGGAACGGAAGTCGGCGAGATGCGATCGAGCAACGGCGATCTCGGCCTGGCGCTGATGCGGCTTGAGGCGGTGCGCAAATCCCTGCGGTTCGATGTCGTCGGTGCGACGCTCATCGTCGAACCGACGCCGGCTTTGGCCGAAATCATCAATCAGGCCGCCGCCTGACGTGACCAACATCCTCGTCTATCGCGACACTGTCGGGGCGCGATCGGAAGGCTTCATCCAGCGGCAATATCGGGCCTTCAGCCAGCTAGGCGTCCTGTTTGTCGGCGCCAAGCGGGGGCCCCAGGCGCCCAAGCATTCCCTGACATTGGCTGCGCTGGGTATTTTAGGAGCTCCGGCGCGTTTCAGCTTTCGTCAGTTCGGCCGGATTCCAAGCGTTCTTAAAAAGGAAATCGCGAAACGGAAACCGGCCTTGATCCATGCCCAATTCGGGCTAGGCGGCGCTTTGGCCCTGCCGATCGCGCGATATGCCGGCGTCCCGCTGGTCGTCACCTTCCACGGCGGCGACGCCACGAAAGATAAGCATTTCGAATCCGGCCGACTGATGCCGACGATTTTCCAACGCCGCCGTCACGCACTCGCCAACGAAGCCGAGGCGATTTTTTGCGTCTCGCAATTTGTGCGCGCGCGCCTGATCGCACGCGGGTTCCCGGTTGCGAAGCTCCAGACGCACTATCTTGGAATCGATATCCCAGCCGAGGTCGCACTTCCGCCGCTAGGCATTGCCAAGACCGTGCTATTCGTTGGCCGCTTGGTCGAGAAAAAGGGTGTCGACGTGCTGATCGACGCGATGGCGATGGTTCGCGCGACCGATCCATCGCTGACCTTGACCGTTGTCGGCGATGGTCCACTACGCACCGACCTTAAGCGCCGCGCCTCCGAGGCCGGCGTTCAGGTCGATTTCAAGGGTTGGCTGAAACCGCAGGAGGTACAAGCCGCCATCCGTCGCGCCCTAGTGTTAGCCGTTCCCAGCCGGACCGCTGGCGGCGGCGATGCAGAAGGATTGCCGACGGTGATCATGGAGGCGATGGCGCTGGGCGTGCCGGTGGTCGCCAGCCGTCATGCCGGCATCCCGGAAATCATTGCGCACGGCGTCACCGGGCTGCTGGTCCCTGAAAACGATGTCCCGGCACTGGCGGAAGCGATCGTGGCCATCGACCAAGATCAGGATCTCGCCGGCCGCCTGCGCGGCGAGGCCTATGCCGATGTCCGCGCCAGGTTCGATGCCGAGCGGCAATCGGCGCTGCTGGAACAGCACCTGCTGGACATCATAGCCAGAAAGGTCAAGTCGGCATAAACTTCCTGGCAAGGCGCAAGCGCGCCATGTGGGTGGAGGAAGCAATGGGGCAGGAAGTCGATCTCGTCATTCGGAACGGGCTGGTCGCTGATGGTTCGGGTGGCGAACCCTATGTTGCCGACGTCGCCATCGCGGACGGCCTCATCGTCGGTGTCGGCCCCAAGCTGGCGGTCAGCGCCCGCAGGGAGATCGACGCGAAGGACCGCGTCGTTACGCCAGGCTTTGTCGACATCCACACCCATTACGACGGCCAGGTCACCTGGGAACATCGCCTGCATCCAACCTCCAGCCACGGCGTCACGACGGCGGTCATGGGCAATTGCGGCATCGGTTTCGCGCCCTGCAAACCGGAGGACCG
This sequence comes from Alphaproteobacteria bacterium, assembly GCA_965276835.1. Lineage (GTDB taxonomy): Bacteria > Pseudomonadota > Alphaproteobacteria > BOG-932 > Roseiterribacteraceae > BOG-932. The sequence continues at coordinate 1,187,468 of OZ255631.1, read as the reverse complement.
GCAAAAGTTGATGCGCTTGATGGAGGGCGTGGAGGATCTGCCGGAGCCCGTCCTGGCCGCGGGCCTGCCCTGGAACTGGACCAGTTTTCCCGAATATCTCGACAGCCTCGCGGCACGTTCTTACGATATCGACTTCGCTGCGCAACTGCCGCATTCGGCGCTACGCGTCTATGCCATGGGCGAACGCGGCGTCGAACGCGAGGCTGCAACCGACGACGATGTCGCGCTGATGGCAAAACTGGCGATTGAGGCTGTGAATGCCGGCGCCCTGGGCTTCTCGACGTCCCGCACGATCAACCACAAATCGAGTGACGGCCGCCACGTGCCGACATTGACCGCTGCTGAAAGCGAACTGACCGGCATCGCGCTCGGCCTGAAATCGGCAGGGAAGGGTGTCTTGCAGTTGGTGTCCGACTTCGAGGACGTCGATCAGGAACTGCCGATGCTGCGCCGGATCGTCGAGGCTTCGGGCCGGCCGCTGTCGATCGCCGTCGGGCAGTGGCATCACGCGCCGGACCGCTGGCGGACGATCATGGATTGGGTCGCCGGGGCCAAACGCGACGGGCTGGAGATCGCCGCACAAGTGCCGGGCCGCCCGATCGGGCTGCTGCTCGGTTTCGAGTTGACGATGAACCCGTTCATGTACTGCCAAAGCTATAAGGCGCTGTCCGGCACGCCGGTGGCGGAGCGGCTGGCGGCTCTGCGCAATCCCGAACTGCGCGCCAAGATCGTCAAGGAGGCCAGCGAGCCGACAGATTTCCCGGCGGCGCCATTGGTCAGCAACTTCGACAACATTTTTGCCATGGGCAACCCGCCGAATTATGAGCCCAAACCCGAAGCCATGATCGGCGCGCGCGCGCGCGCGCTGGGCGTGCCGCCACGTGAGCTGGCCTATGACCTGATGCTGGAAGACGGGGGCAGGGCGGTCCTCATCCAGTTTGTCATGAACTATGTCGAGCGCAATCTGGATGTGACGCTGGAGATGGTCAGCCACCAGAACACCGTGCTGGGCCTCGGCGACGGCGGCGCACATCTTGGCTATCTCTGCGACGCCTCCCTGCCGACCTTCATGCTGACCCACTGGGTGCGCGACCGCAAACAGGGCGGAAAACTGTCACTGGGTGCCGCAGTCAGGGCTTTGACCGTCGATACGGCACGGGTCGTCGGCCTAAAGGATCGCGGCAGGATCGCACCGGGCTATAAGGCCGACATCAACATCATCGATTGGGATCGCCTGACGCTGACCCCGCCCACCGTCGCCTATGATCTACCAGGCGGTGGCCGCCGTCTGACCCAGAGCGCCGAAGGCTATGTTGCGACCATCGTCAACGGCATCGAAGTCTATCGCGACGGGACGGCGACCGGCGCGTTGCCGGGTAAGCTGGTGCGCGGGCAGCAGGCCGCGCCTTGATGCTTATGTAAGGTGGAAAAGCGAAGCGCATTCCACCAATCAACGACCGGATTGGTGGAATGCGCTTCGCTTTTCCACCGTACGATTTCACCACACCCCGGCGATCTCCGAACTGGTCGTTACCGTGCATAACTGCGCGAGCGAGTTGCCAATCAGCGCATCGGCATAATCCTTCGGATATCCAGCCGTGCAATCGCGGGGCAGGATCACGCGATAGCCGAGATTGACTGCCTCAAGGCAGAGGCCGAATACGCCCAAATTGACCGACACGCCGGTAGCGACAATGGTCTTCACGCCCAGATTGCGCAGCGTCATGTCGAGCGACGTGCCGGAAAAGGGCGACAAGCCGTGATAACGGGCGACGACGAAATCCGGCGGTTGCGGCGCCAGTTCCGGTACGATTTCGGCCTGCGGCGAACCTTCCAGAATCTGATCCGGGTTCTTCATCGCGTTGTGCAACATCGGGCTGTTGGCTGCCGATCCTTTGCGATCGGCGCGGAACAGCGCCTGACAATGCAGGACCGGAACGCCGGCCTGCCGGCCGGATACGACCAGCGCCGCGATATTGCCGATCACGTTTCCGTCCTTCGCCGTTCCGACTAGCGTGTCGATTTTGCTCAGGTCGCCAACGACGCCCCGTTGCATTTCCATAATCACGATGGCGGTCGATTTCGGATCGACCCATTCGGGCTTGAGCGGCATATCATTCCCCTGCTGTTTATTACGGCTCCGCGATTTCGTCGTACCCGCGTCCGAGAAACTCGATCAGGCAGAACCCGTGACCGAATGGGTCTGCCATCAACGCAAGTTTGCCCCAGCGCGCAACCTTGATCTCGTCCTCGGCTGTTGCCCCGGCCGAAAGGGCACGTGCTCGTGCGTCCTCAATGTCATCGACCACGACATCGAGATGCACAGGTGTCCAATGCCGGGCGTAGTTGCGCTCTTGATCACCTGCGCCGATCGACCCGGGTTCCTTCACCAGAAGAAAGACGGGCGATGGCCAACCGGTTAACTCGACGCCACCGGCGCCGAACCGCCGCTTGATCGTCAGACCGAACGCACCGCTATAGAACGCGATTGCACGCTCAAGATCCGGAACGTCGATATTGATCAGGACGCTCATCGTGGCACGGCTCCAGCGCGGCGGTTACTCCGCCTTCTTCGCCTCGCGCGCCAACAAAGCGGCCTGCGCCGCCGCCAGGCGTGCGATCGGCACGCGGTAGGGCGAGCAGGAAACGTAATCCAACCCCACCGTCTCGCAGAAGCGGATCGAGGCGGGGTCGCCGCCATGTTCGCCGCAGATGCCGAGCTTCAGCGACGGGCGGGTCGCCCGGCCGCGCTCCGCCGCGATCTGGATCAATTCGCCAACGCCGACTGTGTCCAGCGTGACGAACGGGTCGTGCTCGAGAATGCCCGCACGCTGATAGGCCGGCAGGAAGCTGCTGGCGTCATCGCGCGATAAGCCGAATGTGGTCTGGGTCAGGTCGTTGGTGCCGAAACTGAAGAACTCCGCCGTCTCGGCGATCTGGCCAGCACGCAATGCGGCGCGCGGCAATTCGATCATCGTGCCGACCTGATAGGCGATGGCGCGGCCCTCGCGCTCGCCGACTTCACCGGCCACGCGATCGATCACAACCTTCAGGATGTCGAGTTCTTTCCGGGTACCGACCAGCGGGATCATGATCTCGGGCGTCACCGTCTCGCCGGTGTCGCGCTTGACCTCGACCGTCGCCTCGAAGATCGCGCGGGCCTGCATCTCATAGATTTCGGGATAGGAAATCCCAAGTCGGCAGCCGCGATGGCCCAGCATCGGGTTGGTTTCGCTGAGGTCCGCCAAGCGCTGCCGCACCCGCGGCACGTCGTGGCCCAAGGCATGTGCTACTTCGGCAATTTCCTTCTCGCCATGCGGCAGGAACTCGTGCAGCGGCGGGTCGAGCAGGCGGATCGTCACCGGCAGACCGGCCATGATCTTGAACAATTCGACGAAATCCTGGCGCTGCATCGGCTCGATCTTGGCCAGGGCGGCACGGCGGCCGGCCTCGTCATTCGCCAGGATCATCTCGCGCACGGCCAGAATGCGCTCCGCGTCGAAGAACATATGTTCGGTACGGCAGAGGCCGATGCCCTCGGCGCCGAACCGGCGCGCGGTCTGCGCGTCCAGCGGGGTCTCGGCGTTGGTCCGCACTTTCATCCGGCGCTCGGCGTCGGCCCAGCTCATCAAAGTGGCGAAATCACCGGACAGCTCGGGCTGCTTGGTCGGCACCGCACCGGCCATGATTTCACCGGTCGAACCATCGATCGTCACGATGTCGCCGGCCTTCAGCACCCGGCCGCGCACAGACAAGGTGCCTTCCTTGTAATCGATGCGGATGTCGCCTGCGCCTGAGACGCAGGGCCGCCCCATGCCGCGGGCAACTACCGCCGCGTGGCTGGTCATGCCGCCGCGCGTTGTCAGGATGCCCTGGGCGGCGTGCATGCCGTGGATGTCCTCAGGGCTCGTCTCGATGCGGCACAGGATGACCTTGTCGCCGGTCTGCGCCATCGCCTCGGCCTGGTCGGCCTTGAAGACGATCTTGCCCGACGCCGCGCCGGGGGAGGCGGGCAGGCCCTTGGCCATGATGTCGCGCGCCGCCTTGGGGTCAAGCGTCGGATGCAACAACTGGTCGAGCGCCATCGGGTCGATCCGCTTGATCGCCTCGTCATGATCGATCAGGCCCTCGCTCGCCATCTCGACCGCGATCTTGAGAGCCGCCGCCGCCGTGCGCTTACCTGACCGGGTTTGCAACATGTAGAGCTTGCCCTGCTGGACCGTGAATTCCAGGTCCTGCATGTCGCGGTAATGCGTCTCCAGCTTATCGCGGACAGCCACCAAATCCTTAAATACCGCCGGCATGGTCTCTTCCATGGCGGGCAGGTTCGACTGGTTGGCCAGTTTGCCGGCGATGGTCAAATGCTGCGGCGTGCGGATGCCGGCGACGACGTCCTCGCCCTGGGCATTGATCAGATATTCACCATAGAACGCGTTCTCGCCGGTCGACGGATTGCGGCTGAAGGCGACGCCGGTGGCGCAGTCCTCGCCCATGTTGCCGAACACCATTGCCTGGACCGTCACAGCGGTACCCCAAGCCTCGGGAATGTTGTGCAAACGGCGATAGGTATTGGCGCGCGGGTTCATCCAGCTGCCGAACACCGCGCCGATGGCGCCGTTCAACTGTTCCTTCACATCCTGGGGGAAGGGATTTCCCTTTGTGTCCTCGACCACCTTCTTGTAGCCGCGGATCACCTCCTGCCAGTCCTCCGCCGACAGGTCGGTGTCGAGATTGAGGTCAGCGTCGCGCTTGAAGCTTTCCAGAACCTCTTCGAACTCATGATGATCGATGCCGAGCACGACATTGCCGAACATCTGGATGAATCGGCGGTAACTGTCATAGGCAAAGCGCGGATCGCCGGACCGGCGGACCAAACCCTCGACGGTCTTGTCGTTCAGGCCCAGGTTAAGAACGGTATCCATCATGCCCGGCATCGACACGCGCGCGCCGGAGCGGACGGAGACGAGGAGGGGGTTTTCCACCCGGCCGAAACCCGCGCCGATTGCCTCTTCCAGGACGACCATCGCGGCGTCGATCTGGCCTTGCAGATCGTCGGGATATCGCCGGCCATTGGCGTAGAATGCCGTGCAGACCTCGGTCGTGATGGTGAAGCCGGGCGGCACGGGCAGGCCCAGGCTCGACATCTCCGCCAAGTTGGCGCCCTTGCCGCCAAGCAAGTTCCGAAGCCCGGCGCGGCCTTCGTCTTTGCCACCGCCGAAGCTGTAAACCCATTTGCGCGAATCTGTGGCGGCTGGCGTGTTCCGCGCGACCGTGTTCGTGCTCATGACGCTGTCCTTCAACTCACCGAAACCATGATCTCACGGCGCGATCCCAACGTCAGGCGATCCGCGAGAAATCCGCAATCTTGTTAAGCGTGCCCGGTATGCGAGACAAGAGGCGCAAGCGGTTAGCGCGGATATCCGCCTGCTCCGCATTCACCGTCACCTTGTCGAAGAAGGCATCCACAACCGGCCGCAGTTCCGCATATTTCGCCATCGCGCCCTGGAAATCCTCCGCCGCGATCAAGGGGTCGACCATCGACCCCGCGTCCATCAGAGCTTCCGCCAGCGCACGCTCCTCATCCAGCGACAAAAGCGTGGCGTCCGGCGCGCCGTCATAAGACGCACCGTCGCGCTTCTCCTCGATCTTCAGGATGTTGGCCGCGCGTTTGTAGGCGGCGAGCAGGTTTGAGCCGTCCGGTGTGGCCAGGAAGTCTTGCAGGGCCCGCACGCGGGCGAGCAGGCGGACGAGATCGTCTTCACCGCCGAGGGCGAAGACGGCATCGACGAGATCGTGACGAACGCCGCGTTCTTTGAGGACGACCTTCAGGCGGTCGGCGAAGAATGGAAGGAGCGCAAGTATGCCTTCGATCCACTGGTCACGTTCAGCCTTGGTTCTTTCGATGAACTCAGCAGACGCAGCCCCCTTGATGGAATCTAAATTCAGAATTTCTTTGAGTTTGTTGGCAACGTCAGCACCAAAGAGCGACTGGGTTTTCTTTTCCATATCGAGCTTTTGAGTACCGACTTCAGCACCTGCGCGTCTTGCCTTTTGGCCCCAGTAAAACTGAAACCCGCGAACAAATACTTCGTTCAGCGAAAGTCCGAGGTCATTCTCAACAATCAAACGGATGGTGCCAAGCGCTGCTCGACGCAAAGCAAACGGATCCTTAGATCCAGTCGGCAACTCTCCAATGCCAAAGAACCCAATTAGGGTGTCGATTTTCTCAGCTAACGCGAGGGTAACGGAGACAGGTTCGGTCGGACAAACATCATTGGGGCCGAGTGGTTTGTAGTGATCGCGTATGGCATCTGCGACCTCCTCTGATGCACCCTCGCCCAACGCATAATACCGGCCCATTAAACCCTGAAGTTCAGGGAATTCTCCGACCATTCCAGTAACGAGGTCGGACTTGCATAATTCGGCTGCAGCAAACGCTTTCGACTTGGTATTGTCGTCGGTTCTAACAGCAGGCGCTATGATCTGTGTCAGCGCGGCCAAGCGTTCAACACGATCTGAAACCGATCCAAGCTTGGCGTGGAAGGCAATTTTTTCAAGTTTTTTCCGCTGGTCGGCTAGTTTGGTCTTGCGGTCCTGATCCCAGAAAAACCGGGCGTCCGACAGGCGGGCGCGCAAAACACGTTCATTGCCGGCGACAATCGCCGAGCCTTTGTCGGCGGTTTCCATGTTACCGACGATCAGGAAATAGGGTGCCGGTCTCCCGTCGCCGTCTTCCAGCGTGAAGTATTTCTGGTTGGCGCGCATCGTCGTGCGGCGGACCTCGGGTGGCAGGTCCATGAAGTCGTCGTCGATCCGGCCCATCAGGACGACCGGCCATTCGACCAGCCCGACAACCTCTTCCAGCAATGCTTCATCGGGGACAACGACAAGCCCTTGCGATTCGGCCAACTTTCTAGCCTCGCCTTGGATGCGCCATTTACGCTTCTCGCGGTCTAGAACGACGTGGTGGTCTTCAAGTTCTCGCTCGTAGTCGGAGAAGGCATTCACCTCGAACGCCTCAGGACTTAAGAAACGGTGGCCAAAAGTTGTCCGTCGGACTGGGATGTTTGGCTCGATCAACGGCAATGAAGCCCCAGGTTCATATTTGCCGACCATCACATCTAGATGAGCGAGTAAACGACCATCAAAGATCGCAACCATCTGATGTAGTGGCCTTACCCATTTGCGCCGGGATGTGCCCCAACGCATAGATTTTGGCCAGGGTAGGTTTGCGATGGCATGGGATAGCGCAGAGGCTAGTACCGTGTCGCTAGTTTGGCCCGGAGTTTTAGTGACAGCGAAATACGTCGCGCCTTTGTCGGTCTCTCGCACCTCCGCCTGGTCGATCGACGACAAGCCGGCGGACTTCAGGAATCCCTGGATCGCACCGTCGGGCGCCCCAACCTTGGGTCCCTTGCGTTCCTCGCTGCGATCCGGCGATTTTTCCGGCAGGCCGTCGATCACCAGCACCAGGCGGCGCGGGGTCGAGTGGGCGGTGGCGCTGTCGAAGGTCAGGCCGGCGCCGGTCAGGTGCTCGGTCACCAGGCGCTTCAAATCGTCCGCCGCCTGCACCTGCATGCGGGCCGGGATGTCTTCCGACAGGATTTCGAGCAGAAACTCAGCCATTGGGCTTTCCAACTAACGGTATTGCGGGCGGGGTCGCGTCGGCGACGCCGAGAGCCCGTTGCATATAGGCGACGTCGAGCCACCTGCCATTCTTGTAGCCGACCGCCTGGGCAATCCCCATCATGCGGAAGCCCAAAGCCTGGTGGAGCGCCACTGACGCGCTCTCCGGCACATGGGTGATCAACGCCATCATCTGGCGATAGCCGCCCGCCTCGGCCCGCGCGATGACTTGGCTCAGCAAGGCGCGTCCCACGCCCTGACGATGGGCATCCGGACGGATATAGACCGTGTCTTCCAAGGTGGAGCGATACGCCGCCCGCGCATGGTAAGGCCCGGCATAGCCATAGCCCAAGACCGCGCCGGCGCGCTCGGCGACGATATAGGGCAGGCCAAGGCCACGGACGTTCTCGATCCGCGTAGCCATTTCGGCCTCGCCGGGCGCAACCTCTTCGAAGGTCGCTACGTTGGTCATGACTTCGGCGGCATAGATGGCAGTAATCGCGGGAACGTCCGCCGCCATCACGTCGCGAATCCGAAAGGCTTCAGGCGGCATCGGCGGTGATCTTGTCCAGCCAGGCCTCACAGCATGCTTTGGCCAGCGCGCGCACCCGGCCGATCTGCGCCTGGCGTTCCACAACACTGATGACCCCGCGCGCGTCCATCAGGTTGAACAGGTGGCTGGCCTTGATGCACTGCTCATAGGCGGGCAGGGGAAGCGACTTGCCGAGCAGGGCATGGCACTCCGCCTCGGCATCCTCGAAATGTATTTTCAGCTTGTCGGCGTTGGCCGCCTCGAAATTGAACGCGGAGAACTCGCGCTCGTCCTCCAGGAACACATCGCCATAGGTCAGCGGCGTCCGACTGGCGGGGTCGTTATAGGGCAGGTCATAGACGTTCTCGCGGTCCAGCACATACATCGCCAGCCGTTCCAAGCCATAAGTCAGCTCGACCGCGACCGGATCGCACTCGATGCCGCCGACCTGCTGGAAATAGGTGAACTGCGTCACCTCCATGCCGTCGCACCACACCTCCCAGCCCAGACCCCAGGCGCCCAGCGTCGGGCTTTCCCAGTCGTCCTCGACGAAGCGGATGTCGTGGGCCATCGGATCGATGCCGATCGCCTGCAGACTTTTCAGATACAGCGTCTGGCTGTCCGCCGGGGACGGCTTCAGGATCACCTGGAACTGGTAATAATGCTGCAGCCGGTTCGGATTCTCGCCATAGCGGCCATCGGTTGGGCGGCGGCAGGCTTGAACGAACGCCGCGCTCCATGGCGCCTTGCCCAGCGCGCGGAGCGTCGTCGCCGGGTGAAACGTGCCCGCGCCCATCTCCAGGTCGTAGGGTTGCAGGATGACGCAACCTTGCGCCGCCCAGAATTGCTGGAGGCGCAAAATCAAGTCCTGAAAACTGGTCGGTTTTTCGGCCATTGGGAGCGGTGCAATCTGTCCGGTGACGGGTCGCGCACCTTACGCGAGCGCCGGTCCGCCGATCAAGCGGAGGCGACCTTTAGCCGATGCCGGGAAACGGGCAGTCGCGGCGATCGCAGGCCGTCGGGAATTCGGCGGGGACATAGGTGCCGCAACGTCGGCAGACTGTTGTGTCCATCGTCCGCATCGTTCTGCCGCTTTGTTGCCGTCCGTTTTGGCGCAATGCCGTGCCGGCCTGCTGCAGCCACTTGACGCCGTACCAACCCAGAACGACCAGCGCGATGAAAACCAAAAGCTTCATGGAATCGATCTTATGCGGAACCCGACCCAAGGTCCAACGCAGCCGCATCGCGTAGAATCGCCTGGGCCGTCGCCGTAAAGTTCCCGTCGCTTTCGTGCAGAACAAGCCCCGGCATCAGCCGCGGCGGCGTCCTGCGGCCCTTCACTGCGGACACCAGAACACGCTTGGCTTCCGTGCCGACGCGGGGCCATAAGGGGAAGATGATCGCAGCGCCGAAGCGCCGCCCAAAGGCGGCGAGGATGTCGTCCAACCGGTCGGCGCGGTGGATAAGCATAAGCCGACCGCCGGCGCGCAACGCGACCGCCGCGGCCTTGATCCAATCCTCCAACGGCACATCTTGCTCGCCATGCGCCGTCGCCTTGCTGTAGGCGGACGACTGAGTGTGCCGGCCATCTTCGTAAAACGGAGGATTGGTGACGACCTGATCGAAGCCGCCGGCATGCTCGGCCGCATAAGCATCGAACGATGCCAGCGCGATCTCGACGCGGTCTTCGAGGCCGTTCGCGGATACGTTCGACCGCGCCAACGCCGCCAGCTCACGGTTCAACTCCACGCCGACGATCCGGCAGTCGGCTATCCGCGCCGCGAGGCATAGCGCCGCAGCGCCGGTGCCGCAGCCTGCATCCAGGACACGGTCGCCTGGACCCACCGTCACCGCCGCCGCAAGCAGCAACGGGTCGATCGCCACGCGATAACCCGTCGTCGGCTGAGTCAGGCGGACTCGCCCGCCCAGCAAGCGATCGTTGGTTTTTATGGGGTTACCTCGGGGGATTGGGTCTTCACAATCCATTGCGCCCGCTCGAAATCGTCGTTCGCCACCATGACCCGGCGCTGCACCGGGCCGGCATAGCCCTCGATCGCGCTGACGAACTGGTCGAAGACAATGGTCTCTATCCCATCTTCGGCCAGCGCTGCCTGCACCCAGGAAATCATGACCACATCGTTAGTCCGCAGCAGTTCTTTCATTAGCTTCCCTGACCGCTAGGCCCTTTGTGATTTGATAAAGTAAGATAGCGCAATCTTGACCGCCAAATTGGCGTGTCTATGTTCTCATTGGCACTGGCCGCGGTAAAGCTGGCTGCTTTTGCGTGTTGGGCTCCGATCCGTCGATCCTGCCGGGACCAGTGGAATTCAATTTGATGACTGGGCTTATGACTTTTTCCATCGCGCGCGGAGTTTGTGAGTGATCGCGGCAGCAGAACGGCGCGCTGGGCACGACACGCTCGATTTTGAGCTTGCCGGCCGCGACCATTCCGTAGCCGCACTCGACCGCCTCAGCACGCTGCTCGCGGACGACATGCAGGCGGTCAACCGCATCATCGTCGACCGCATGCATTCGCCGGTCGCGCTGATCCCCCAATTGGCCGGCTATATCGTCGCCGCCGGCGGCAAGCGCCTGCGTCCGCTGCTGACGCTGGCCGCCGCCAATCTGTGCGGCTATTCGGGCGCGCGCCATCATAAGCTGGCAGCCGCGGTCGAGTTCATCCACACCGCGACCTTGCTCCACGACGACGTGGTCGACGAAAGCGAACGCCGGCGCGGCCAGGATTCAGCCAATACTCTGTTCGGCAACCAGGCCAGCGTCCTGGTCGGCGATTTCCTGTTCAGCCGGTCTTTCGAACTGATGGTGGAGGACGGCTCGCTCGACGTGCTGCGTATCCTGTCGCGCGCTTCAGCGGTCATCGCCGAGGGCGAAGTTCTGCAGTTGGCCACGACCAACAACCTCAAGACATCCGAGTCCGAATATCTCGCGGTAGTTGCGGCCAAGACGGCCGCCCTGTTCGCAGCGGCGTGCGAGATCGGCGCCATTGTCGCCGACCGGCCGGCGGCCGACGCGGCGGCGCTCCAGCAGTTCGGAATGAGCTTCGGCATCGCCTTCCAGATCGTCGACGACGTGCTGGATTATTCAGCCCGCGAGGCGAAGCTCGGCAAGACGGTCGGCGACGACTTCCGCGAAGGCAAGATGACGCTGCCGGTCGTCTTTGCCATCAGCCGCGGCACGGAGATCGAACGCACCTTTTGGCGGCGGACGCTAGAAGACCTGGATCAGCGGGAAGGGGACCTCGAGCACGCCGTTGCGCTGATCGACCGGCATAACGGTTTCGGCGCGGCGCTGGATTTGGCGCGTACCCATGGCGCGCTGGCGTTGGAAGCCTTGAACGCACTGCCATTGCGGCCGATGCGCGGTGCGCTCGCCGCACTGGTCGAATTCTGCATTAACCGGGAATTTTAGAACCTGGCCGGAATTTTCGAGCGAACCGCTCCGGCCGCCTTGCGGCATCCCGGTCCGGGCGCTATACGTCGGCCCCTACCGCGCAAGAGGCGGTCGTCGGAGTGTAGCTCAGCCTGGTAGAGCGCTACGTTCGGGACGTAGAGGCCGGAGGTTCGAATCCTCTCACTCCGACCAATTGATTAATGAAATCAATTGGTTATCCCGACCTAAGAATCCCCAATTTCCCCGTCAACGAGCAATCAACGAGCGAACTTCTAGGGGGTGGGCTCTACGTTAGAGATGTAGAGGTCACAAGCTCGAGTCCCATCCTGTAATGAATAAAATCAATAAGTTAGCTGATTTTTCTGATTCCGCCCTCCGCTACTAATCACGATGTGCCGTTCCCACCGGTCGTATCGCCGAGCCGTCGCGGATTAGCTCACACGCATCTACAGCCAACGCCTCGGCTAGCCGGCCCAGAACGGTAACGCTAGCCGCAGTCTGAGCACGTTCCACCGAGCCGATATATCGGCCGCTTAAACCAACGTGATGCGCAAGTTCTTCCTGAGTCCATCCCCGCGTTCGGCGGCACCGCCTGAGGTTTAGCGCCAGGATGTCCTTCAGGTCGGCCATGGCCCATTGGAGCGGCCATAGGCACAATCGTTCCAGGAACGATACTTCCTATTCGTCAAAGAACATGTAAATTTCTTGTAAAGAAAATTGGGTCGTGGAGGCACGAATGGAAGACGAACCGCACACGGGCGTCATGTCGGATTTCGCGCTTATCGCCACCTGCGTGATCATAGCCCTAGGCTTGCTGTTTTATTTCGCTTTGAAACTCGTCCCAGAAGAAAACGAGCGCCAGGTCGCTACCAGCGGAGCGATGAACAAGGCCTCAGTGGTTGCTTCTGGGTCGACCGCAGGGGCACCAACAGAGCGCTACGACGTGGGTTCAGAGCCCAACCCTGTTCTCAGTCTCCAGGATGGCATCCAGATTGACGGACGTCGTGTGTTTTGGGTGATGGACAACGATGGTGCCGGGACACTCTGCGTGCCGGCAGTGTCGTTCATCGTCAGGAATGAAAGTCCTAATACGATCGATCATCTCGCGTTTAACGCACAATTTCTGCTGCCGGAAGCGCATAAAATTTTCGCAGCGGCCACGGTGTATTGGTCGTCGAGCGATCCCGGTCCGCTGCCTCCTGGCTATATGAGAGGGGTGGTGCTTCACGCTCCTCGCGGGTTCGAGCCGGCGTCGGGGCGGTGTTCGCCCGAGTCGCTCGCTGCAAAGCATTTTGATGTCTTAGCGACTGTGGAAATCGGCCGATCGTTGGTGACAGTGGTGGATGGCCACATGGCATCTCCCACCATCATGTTCCATGGTCCGCAGAACATCTGGGAAGACTTGGCCGAGCAAGCCGAAAAGAAGGTGACGAATGGACCCGGAGCAAGCACGTCTCGCTGATGCGCTCGTACCAGTGTCAAACCGCGTCAAATACGTCCTCGAGTTCGAGCAGCGGAAAAACGCGGCGGGCGATGAAGAGGCCAGTAATCTTCGTCGCAGGGAAGCGCGAGAGAGCAACGTGTGCATATCTCTATAATCTGTGCCTGCGGTTAGCACGTCGTCGACGATACCGATATTCTTGGGTGCCGGTAGCGTTAAGTTTTCTTCGGTCTCATATAGCCTGAGTAAGTCGTCCACGGTCACTCGCGGTAAGGCGACTGCGGGACAGGCAATCCGAGACGGTGGCGAAGAAGGGAAGATTAATTGCCGACTTAGCGCTTAGGAGCCTCTCGGAACAGAGCAACAAGCAGGGTAGCGCAAGCGAGAACCATGGCGATAATGCCATAGGCCAGCATGGCGATACCACCAAATATCCCTATCGGGATAACAGCCAACACCCTCAACACGGTTCGCATTAGCCTTTGTTGGTTTGAGCGTATGCGCCCTTTTGACTCGACTCTTTTGTGGATTTCGCTTTGTACTGCTTATAGCGCTTGGGCCGCGTTGGCAGTGTGCGCGTCACTACGGCACCACGGTACCGCGTAGTCTCTCCAGGGCTATATTGATCTTCGATCAACGGACACCTATGGAAGATACGAAACGCAAAGCCACCGATGGATGCGTGTTCTGCGGCACCTTTCCGCTAACAGGAGAACACTTCTGGTCCGACTGGGCACGTGAATTATTGCCCCACGAGAACCTTGGTTACAACGAAATAAGCTACACTGAAAACCCGCTAGGTTTTTCTACAAACTATAAGATGATTACTAAGCAGGGAAACGCAAAGAGTAAAAAACTCCCCGTTGTCTGCCTGCCCTGTAATACCGGCTGGATGAGCCAGATTGAAACTCTGGTGCGACCGATCTTAGAGCCGATGATCAAAGGCGAGGAAATTACGATTGATCGCCAGCAACAGCGCACGTTGTCTCTTTGGGTAACGCTCAAGGTAATGGTGGGCGAACAGAGCAAACCAGACGCGGCAACTTTTACACCGCGCCAGAGACATGCCCTCAAAATCAGCCACACAATCCCGCCAAGAATTCATATCTGGGTCGCCCAATGCGGCGTGGGAGGATGGGAGAATGCTTACTGGCGTGATTCATGTGGTCTAGCTCTCACCCCAACCCCACCCCCCGGATACGACGGGGGAAACAACGTACAAACGACGATCTTTGGGATCGGTAACGTTCTTTTTTACTCTATGTTTTCCAGCATCGACGGGTTCGATATAAGTGACAGGATTCCTGTCCATGGGATTCCTAAGCTCTGGCCCCTCTCGGTCTCCCAAATTGCTTGGCCACTGACAAGCAGCCTCACCCCCGCCGGAGCCTCCCACCTGAGTCGGGGGCTTGCTAGACTTAGTGGCGAAGTCAATTGGAGCCCTCTTCTTCATAGAGAGCGGCTATCGTAGCGCCGGCCTGTTGGTATCTGATGAATTCCACCGGGGTTCGAACCTCGCGCGCCTTTAGACCTTCATCTTATCAACCGCGCGCTCTACCGACATTCCGATGTCAACCATGTTCAGGTGCGAGAATCGTCGGGTAGCTTTATCGTCGAAAAATCAACGAGAAATCAACGAGCATGCAAATCGTCGAAACGCGTCGAACAGCACCGAAAAGAGAACAATATACCCCAAATGGCCATGAACAACGCTGAAACACGTCGTCAGGGGCTGAAATGCACTACGTTCGGGACGTAGAGGCCGGAGGTTCGAATCCTCTCACTCCGACCAGTTTTTCCTGGTCATTCCCCCGCTGGATCATACAGCACCCCTCTTAATGCCCGCGTCGATTTGGGCGTATGCAAGCGGACGATCCGCGAAAAATCTGGCGGAGGGGGATTCCAGAATGCTTATGGCACCGGCAGATCATCCCGCGGTCAGGAAATATCGCGACCTTTTGGATTCGCGGCACTTCACGCTCCCCGACTTATCCTCCCTGACGATCGCCGAGGTTAACCAGATGACGGCCGGCGAGCTTAATTCCTATGGGATTCATGTCGAAAGTTCAGGGGTGGGCAACTGGATCGCCTACGACAAGGCGACGACGCAAAACGATATATCCGTCCAGTTTGGAAACACCAGCAATGGAACGGTCATCCTCGGAACCGGTTGCGGCGTGCGCGGACGGATATTATTCGCAAGCGACGGGTGCCTGTTTTCGTCATCGGGATTTTTCCGGCAAGGCGGCCCATCCTCTATCGAGGTCGTAATTAATGGACCGGCGGCGGCCTTATTCGGCCGCAATGTTTCCTCGGTCGGAAGCCAGTGGATCATCGAAGGCGAGAACAGATGCCTGATCGTCGGCGACGACTCGATGATCTCGTGGCAAGTCGAGGCCAGGAATTACGATTCTCACGCCATCTTCGATCTCGAAACCGGCGCGATCGTCAATGAGCCGACAGATATCATCATCGGCGCCCACTGCTGGATTGGGCAGAAGGTCGTGATCAGCCGGGGAATTTCCGTCGGCAACGGGACGATATTGGGGATTGGCGCGATCGTCACATCCGACGTGCCGCCTTGTTGTGCAGCCGCCGGGGTGCCGGCCCGCGTGGTCCGGCAAGGCGTGACCTGGGACAGATCCTGGTGGCCGTCCGATGAACGAAAGGCCGAATTGAAGGAATACCTCGCCACCCAGGGCGCGCCGACCGTCATGCCATGACTAGATAACCGGCACAAAGCCATCCGCCGCCATGCGGGTGAGCACGCCGGATTCGATGCCGAACCGGAAACCCTCCAGCTTCAGCGTGCCGGCGGCGACCGCGTCGGCGATCCACGGGAATGTCATCAGGTTCTGGATTGACAGCCTTACCACCTCTTCCTCGTAATGCGGCAGCAGATCGTGCGGATCGACCCCTTGCGGCGGCGGCGGTTCAAGTATGGATTTGACCATGCTCATCCAGGGTTCGACGAAATCGCGCGCTTCCTTCGGCGCGCCTTCGACCACCGCTCTCACACCGCCGCATTGCGCGTGGCCAAGGACAACAATCCGGGCGACCTTAAGAACCCTGACGGCATATTCAATGGCCGCGCTGGTGCCATGATAGGCGGAATCCGGTTGATAGATGGGAACCAGACCGGCAATATTGCGGATAATGAACAATTCACCCGGCGCGGCGCCGAAAACCGTCTTAGGATCGACACGCGAATCCGAACAGGCGATTACCAATGTTTCGGGGCTTTGTCCTTCCGTCGACAAAGTTTTGTACAGCGCGCGTTCGGCGGGCCAAACCTCGGAACGGAATCTGCGATAACCGGCGATGAGGCGGTCCATTTCAATCCTTATGTCAGCTCGGGCAGGTGCTTCTGAGTTATCATATGCGCCGGTCGGGGGGGAAGAGCGCGCAGATAATCCGACAGAGCCGCGATATCGACTGCACGAGCATACAATAACGTCGCGGGTTCAATGTTCCTGACACCGCCAATACCGTCATCGGAAATAGATTCGTGAAGCATCGCGCAGCCTCGAACGCGGACGACCCGGGCATATCGACTCGCGGCAACACGATCAGACGCCAGCTCCTGATTCTTGCCGCGGTCCTCATCGTTCCCGCCGCATTGGCCGGGACAATCCTGCTGGCTTACGCCTATTCCGAGGAACGTGACGCGTCGGCGCTTCAACTGCAAACGACGGCGCGCGCGCTGTCCATCGTCGTCGACCGCCAGTTGGGGCAGGCCGAGGCGTTGCTGCAGGCATTGGCGACGGCGCCATCGCTGATCGGCGGCGATTTCGCGGCGTTCGACAAGCAGGCGCGGCAGGCAAATGCGATTACCGATACCTGGATCGTGGTTCGGGACGAAAACGGAAGACAACTGGTCAACACGCGGCTGCCCTTGGGAATGCCGCTGCAGACTGACACAAATGCACCGGCCCAGCGCGCTGTCCTTTTGGCTGGCGGACCGCATGTGTCGAACCTCGTCCCAAAAACCCCAGTGGGGCCGGTTATCGGTATCGACGTTCCGGTCCAACGTGACGGTGTCATGCTGTACGAGCTTGCCATCGTGATGCGGCCATCGGCCTTCGACCGGGTCTTTCGCGATCAGCGAATGCCCCGGGGCTGGATGGGCGTGATCATCGATCGGACCGGCCTTATCGTCCGCCGGTCGCGCGATTCAGACAAGACCGTCGGCCACGCCGTATCGGCGGAGTTTCTCTCCAAGCTGAATTCGGGCGCGACCGAAGGATCGTTCGACAGTACATCCCTTGAGGGGGCGCCGACCTCGGTCGCCTTCAGCCGATCGCCGACGTCGATGTGGACCTTCTCGGTCGTCGTCCCGCGCGAAATGCTAGCGACAGCGGCACGCCAATCTCTTTATCTCGAAGTTCTGATCGGCCTCATCCTGATGGCCGCCGGCGCCCTGGTCGCACGGCGTATAGCGGACGGAATAGCCAAGCCGATCGAGATATTGGTTTCCCATGCCGCGGCGCTGGGACGCGGCGAGCCGGGGCCCAGCGGTCATACCGGTCTTGCCGAAGCCGACGTGCTGGCCGATGCCATGAGCGACGCCGGACGTTCGATCCGCAGCTTTACGACGACGCTGGAAGATCGTGTCGCTGAACGGACGCGCGATCTGGCGCAAGCCAACCGGCAGCTATCCGCCGAGATCGAAGAGCGCAAAAAGGCCGAGGCACAACTGGCTCGTGTGCAACGGATGGAGGCAATAGGTCAGCTGTCCGGCGGCGTCGCTCACGATTTCAACAACCTGCTGCAGGCGGTCATCGGCAATATCGATCTCGCCAAACGCCGCATTACCGAAACGCGGGCACAAACTTTCCTGGAACACGCACTGGCGGCAGCGGAGCGAGGCGCGAAGCTGACGGGGCAGCTGCTGGCCTTTTCACGCAAACAGCGCCTGGCGCCCGCGCCGGTCGATATCGGTGCGCTCATCAGCAACCTGATCGACATTCTGCCGACCACCATCGGGGAGGGGATCGATATTGAGACGCAGATCGCGACCGATCTTTGGCCCGCGGTAGCGGATGCCGCGCAACTTGAACTGGCCGTACTGAACCTTGCCATCAACGCGCGTGACGCGATGGTGGATGGGGGCACGATCACAATCAGTGTCGGCAATGTCGTGCGCACCGCGCCGGCGCGCGCCGAAGAACCCCCGGCGGGTGACTATGTGGAGATTGTCGTCTCGGACACCGGCACCGGGATTGCATCGGGGAATCTCGGCAAGGTCTTCGAACCATTCTTTACGACCAAGGAAGTCGGAAAAGGATCGGGCCTCGGTCTCAGCCAGGTTCTGGGGCTGGCACAGCAACTTGGCGGCGGCGTGATTATCGACAGCACGCCGGGTAAAGGCACGAGCGTCAGATATTTCTTCCGCGCGCAGAGATGACTGGCCGCACTTCGGAAACCTGAAGTGCGGCCGATCGATCAGCCCCAGCGGCCTTCTTCCCATATCCAGCCGCGCGGCCCGTTCGACCAATGACCGGCGATCCAGTTGGCATCGGCCCGCGGGCGCGCCACATAGTGACCGGCAACCCATTCATAACTGGCGCCGTTCCACGCCCAGCGGCCGGGATCCCAGACATATTGCGAACCTGGCGCTACCGGTATGGCCTCAATTCGGGGCGAGGGCGGTGCGACGGTGACATAGGCGGTGGTGCCCCCCGCGGAATCCTCAACCACCGTGGTTGTCCGGACGACATGCGGCGGCGGAGAATAGCAGCCCGCCAGGATGGCTGAGGCAACGGCGATGGCGCCAAGCCCAGCACCATTACGCAGAAATTTGCGGTCTTGATGACTGATCATTGTGTTCTTCCTTCTTCAGCCGCGCCGCGAGGGGTCAAGCTGTCCCGCGACGCCTAAACGGTGCGATTTTCGCATCGACTGGCTGAATAACCGGAAGGAGCTGGGATTTGTTGCAACGGCGGGTTAACCGCCTCCGGCATCACCGGTCTTGTCGGCCCCGAAATACCTGGCGGCGGCCGGATGGCGGTCCGCGCCAAGGCCCACACCGGACGACACGGTGCCGGCATCCAGAGCGGCAAAGGCCGGATGCGCGGCCTTCAATCTGTCGATGTTATCGACAACTGCCTTCAGCAGGCGTTGAACCAGGGTATCGTCGGTCTTCGCGGTTGCGACCAGCACAGCGCGCGTGCCGAGGCTTTGAATGACCTGCGCCGGGCCTCCGTAAACGCTCATGTCGATCCGCGCTGGCCCGTAGGCGGGGTGCTGCGCGCTGATCGTATCGATTACCGGGCCGGCCAGATCCAGGATCGTTCCCCCGCACGCCGCCAGCAGTTGGCGCACGAACCCGTTGGGATGCGGTGCAGTCACCGCAACCGCCGCGGCGGATCCGCTGCACAGCGCGCCGACCTGATCGGCGCGAGGCATTTCGATCTCGCCGCCCAGATCGGCCTTGGTCCAGCCCAATCCCTCCAGAAAGTCTGCGAAAAGCGGTTCGGGAGTTCCCGGTTCACCGACGACGATCCGTTTGCCCTTCAGATCGTCGACTGTCTTCACCGGCCCATCGCCCTTAACGACGATCGTTAGTGCCTGGGTGTAAAAACCTGTAATCGCGCGCAATTCGACGAACGGCTTCGCGCCTGCAAACTGGCCCGTGCCGGCAAGCGCGTCCGCCGCGACGTCGGATTGCACGATTGCCAGGCCGACATCTCCGTTCCGCAGCAGATTCAGATTTTCGATCGAACCGTCGGTCGCTTCGGCCGCGCAGCGCGACTTGTCCGCCGCCTGTTTTTCATAGAGCCGGCAAATTTCGCCGCCGAGCGGATAGGCAAAATCGGCAACCGGCCCTGTCGCGATAATGACCGGCGAAGGTGCGGCGAGGAGCGGGAGCGTGCTGGAAAGCGCCAAAAGCAACGCGGTTGAAGATAGCAGACGCTTCATTGGTTTTGGGCGCCCTGGCTTAGGGTCCAGTCCACGATCTGCGGCAATAGGGTTTGGAGACCGGCATCGAAAGCGGCGATGGCGCCGTCGAAATTGCCGCCGGCCGGGCTCGATGTATCGAATCGTTTGCTCGCGACGATCGTCCTGTCGCGCGTTCTCACCAGCCGCGCCGTGAGGCCGATATGCGCCACCGGCTCAGACGAGCTTTCAACCTGAAAATTCTGTATGTCGCAAGTCAGGATAAAATCGGCCTTCAGCCCGCCGCTCTGACGCTGAACCGCGCCGATGCGGCCAGACCGGTCGAAGCTTTGCAGAAGCAATTCCTGCAGCATGGCAGGCGGGCGGTCGGTCCATGAAACATTGGCGTAATAGTCGATACGGTCCGGTGTCGGTGCCACGGCAATCCGCGAATTGTTGAGATCGAGCGGAGCATCGGGGGCCGCGATGAGAAGCTGCCACCGCGCCTGCGGCGCGTTGGTCGCGACCTGCGCGGGCGCGTGCAGCATATAGAGCTTGGCTGGGTCTCCCGACGGGGCCAGCAGGCTGCCGCAGCCGGACAGCAAGGCAAGCGCTGCGAGAAGCGGAAAGATTTTCATTTGGAACCTCCCGTGGGGATGCCCGACGCGAACGGGTGGTTGGGATCGACGCCGCTTCCTGTGCCGCCGAACAGATAACGCTGCGGATCGCGATCGATCCGATCCGCAACCCTGTTCAGTGTTTCGGTCAGTGTCCGAAGATTGGACACCAGGCTTGTGATTTCGCTGAGGCCGTTGCCGGTGAAATCGCGGAGCGGCGCGCGATTCTCCGACAGCATACCGTCCAAATTGGTCGCCAGCTTGTTGAAACCGTCCGCGGCCTGGCGAACGGAGGCGGTATCCTGATGCAGCGAATCCATAAGCTGCGGCAGCTGCTTGTTCACATTGCCGGTTATGCTGCTGAGATTGGCCACTGCCTGCCGCGCGTCGGGCCCCAGAGCGTCCAGGCTAGCGGCCACGCCGTTCAGATGCTCGATCGTCTCCGACAACTTCTTGGCGTTATCGGGCGACAGGACATTGTTGGCGCTATCGGCCAATTGGTTGAGCTTGCCGAGCAGCTTCGGCGCATCGTCGATCACAGACTGAAGGCCCGAACTTTGCGACTGGATCACCGGAATGTCGCCGGCCTCCTGGGGCTCAAGCGGCGGGCTGTTCTGCGTTCCGCCGGTCAATTCGACATAGGACCCGCCGGTGATGCCCGCCATCTCAAGCGATGCGATCGTATCGGTCTTGATCGGCGCCTCGGGCTTCAACTTCAGCGTCACGCGTATGCGTTCGACATTCTGGGGGTCGATTTCGATATTGCCGACCTTGCCGACCGGAACGCCGCGATAACGCACCGGGCCACCGTTGCTTAATCCTGCCACCGAACCGGTGAAATAGGTGTAATAGGTGGTTTCCTGATGGTTGAGCTCGCTGCGCCCCAGCCAAAAGATAAAGATCAGAATACCTGCGATCGCGGCCAGCACGCAGCTGCCGACCAATACATAATTCGCGCGCGTTTCCATCAGTTGCGCTCCTTCCTGGCCGATGCCTCGTTGCCGAGAGCGGCCCGTCCGCGCGGACCGCGGAAATATTCCTGGATCCAGGGATTGTCGTTATCCATCAACTCTTCCAGCGTGCCGACCACCGTGTGCTTATCGACCAGCACGGCAATGCGGTCGCAGATCGAGACCAGACTGTCTAGGTCGTGTGTTACCATGAACACCGTCAGGTTCAGGCTTTCCCGCAAGGATTTGATCAACTCGTCGAACTGATGGGCGCTGATCGGGTCGAGACCGGCCGTCGGCTCGTCGAGAAACAGCAATTCGGGGTCCAGCGCCAAGGCGCGCGCCAATCCCGCGCGCTTTTTCATGCCGCCTGAAAGCTGCGACGGGAATTTCGCGCCGGCATCGGGCGGCAGCCCCACCATCGCCAGCTTGACCCGTGCAATCTCATCCTGCGCCCATTGCGGAAATTCGGTCAGCTCGCGGATCGGCACCTGGATGTTTTGCGCCACCGTCAGCGAGCTGAACAGCGCGCCTTCCTGGAACATCACGCCCCAGTGCTGGCGCAATATGTGCTGCGCATCGGCCCCGCAACTGGTCACATCGGTGCCCAAGACGTCGATATGCCCTTCGGTAACCGCCTGCAACCCGACAATCTCCCGCAGCAGCACGGACTTGCCGGTACCCGAACCGCCGACCACCCCGATGACTTCGCCGCGATAGACCTCCAGGTCCAGCTTGTCGTGCACGACCTGCTTGCCGAATTCGGTTCGCAGGCCGGTGACCTTGATCATGACTTCATGTTCGTGCGCCTCGGCCGGCATCAGAACCCTATTTCTTCAAACACGACGGCGAAGATCGCGTCGATGACGATCACCAGAAAGATCGATTGCACGACTGACATAGTCGTCTGCTGCCCGACGCTTTCCGCGCTGCCGGACACCTGCATTCCGTGAAAACAGCCGACCATCGCGATGACAAAGGCGAATACCGGCGCCTTGATCATGCCGACCCAAAAATGCTGGAGGGCGACCGCCGCCTGAAACTGCGTGAAGAACTGGGTGAAGCTGATGTTAAGGGTCATCGACGCCATCAGGGCGCCGCCAATAACACCGACGATATCGGCGAAGAACCCGAGCGGGATCAGCATGACGATCAGGGCGATGGTTCGCGGCACGACCAGAATTTCCATCGGGTCCAGCCCGATGGTGCGCATCGCATCGACCTCCTGATTGATCTGCATCGTGCCGATCTCGGCGGTGAAGGCGGACCCCGACCGGCCGGCGACGATGATCGCGGTGATCAGGATGCCCAGTTCGCGCAGAACGCCGAGCCCGATGAGATTGACGATGAATATCCCGGCGCCGAATTTCTGGAGCTGGTCGCCGCTGATGAAGGTCAGCACAACGCCGATCAGAAAGGCGAGCAACCCGACGATCGGCATCGCGTTCAGCCCGACCTGCTGCATATGGCTGACGATCGACGTCCAGCGGATGCGGCGCGGGTCGCGGGCCAGGCGATAGAAGACCACCGACAGCTCGCCGAAAAAGCCGATCAGGTCCAGCGCCTCATGGCCGGTGTCGACGGTCCATTTGCCGAGCAGCCCTATGCGATCGGTGAGGGTGAATTTCTCGGGTTTGGGTATCTGTTCGTCGCTGACTTTCTGGACCTGCTCCAACAGCGCCATGTGCGCCTTGTGGGCGCCGGTAATCTCGGTTTTGTCCTCGCCGATGCGCCTGCGGACGACCGACATGGCGATTGCGCCGACCGTGTCCAGCCGGGTGACAGAGGATAAGTCGAAGCGCACCTGTTTGGCGTCGCGGTTCTCGCGGCCGAGATCCTCCAGCGCCCGTTGGTTCTGCATAACGGTCGGCACGTCCCACGGGCCGTCGAATTTCACGACCGTGCCGGAGTCCTGCCGATTCGCTTCGAAGGTGCCGATCGTGCGTTCGGTCGTGACTTTTCGTTTTCTGGGTTTCAGCATTAGGAACACAAAATCATGGAAAGACTGAAACTCCGGACAGGCCCGGGCAGTAGATGGGGAAAGTTAGGCGCAAACTAAACCCCCGATTTTTCCGGTAGTTTCATTGGTCCTGACAGGTAGTTTGAGTTTTGACGCCGCGCGGCATCATGCTAACGATCTGCCTCTTGCATCATATCCGACCTCGGCGCGCGCGAAGCAACATAATAACTGTTGTTTCCTGAGTACGGCAGATCGGAGTGATCCGCCCAAAACAAATTGCCGAGCCAGGATTTATGGACCTTAAGCCTTATATCGCCCAGATACCGGAATTTCCGAAGCCGGGCATTCTTTTCTACGACATCTCCACATTGCTGGCGAACGGCCCGGCTTGGCGCGAGGCGATCCGCCAACTGGCCGAACGCGTGGCGCCCTATAAGCCGGACATGCTGGTCGGCATCGAATCGCGCGGCTTCCTGGCGGCGGCGCCGCTGGCCTGCGAACTGGGCATCGGGTTCACCATGATCCGCAAGCGCGGCAAGTTGCCGGGCGCATTGCTGGGCCACGATTACGCGCTGGAATACGGCACGGATCGGGTGGAGATACAGGCCAATGCCGTAAAGCCGGGGCAGCGGGTGGTCGTGCTGGACGACTTGCTGGCGACCGGCGGCACGATGGTGGCCGCGATCACGCTGCTGCAACTGTGCGGCGCCGAGGTGGCGGCGGCCGGTTTCATCATGGAACTTGGATTTCTGGATGGCCGCGCCCGGCTCGACATACCGGTCGAATCGCTGATGATCTTCGATACCTAGAACATTGCGTCGGGATTGCGCCGGTAGAGCTCGATCCCGACGCCCTGCGCTTCGGAGAAAATGTCCGGTTTTTCCAGCCGGACGCGCGCCGCGGCGACGGCCGGGTGCTTGAAGCAGAGCTGAATCAATTCCTCAGCCAACGGCTCCAACAACTTCATATGGCTGCGCTTCGGCCAATCCTCGCGGACCACATCGCGGATGGCGTCATAATCCAGGATCAGGCCTGCGTCTTCGTGGGTATAGGGTGCGCCGACATAGGCCCAGGCCTCGACATTCACCACCAGGCGCTGCGGCCGCAGCTGTTCCCATGGGTGCAGGCCGATCGACACCTCGACGACGATGTCGCGCATGACCATGCGGACATGGTCGCGTTCCGGGTCGAACAGGCCGAGTGAGGGCTGGACGGTTTCGACGCCCCGCGCGATGGCGCTCGCAGGCGCGGGCTTTCGCGGGGCGTCGGTCACTTATGAAGAGCGCTGAGCGTCCTTCTTGCGGTCGGTGTAGATGTAGAGGGGCTCCGCGCGCTTCTCAGCCGCTTCCTTGTTGATCACCACCTCGGAGATGCCGCTTTCGCCCGGCAACTCGTACATCGGCTCCAGCAGGATGCTTTCCATGATGGAGCGCAGTCCGCGTGCGCCGGTTTTCCGCTCGATGGCGCGGCGCGCGATGACCTTCAATGCGTCGTCCTGGAAGGCAAGCTTGACGTCTTCCATCTCGAACAGCCGCTGATACTGTTTGACCAGCGCGTTCTTCGGCGTCGTCAGGATTTCCAGCAGGGCGCTTTCGTCCAGATCGTCCAGCGTCGCCAGAACGGGCAGACGGCCGACAAACTCCGGGATCAGGCCGAATTTCAGCAAATCCTCGGGCTGCACGTCGCGCAGCAATTCACCGGTCCGGCGTTCCTCAGGCCCCCGCACATCGGCGCCGAAGCCGATCGAGGTCCCGCGATGCCGCGAGGCGATGATCCGCTCAAGGCCGGCGAACGCGCCGCCGCAGACGAACAGGATGTTGGTGGTGTCGACCTGCAGGAATTCCTGCTGCGGATGCTTGCGCCCGCCTTGCGGCGGCACGGAGGCGACTGTGCCCTCCATGATCTTCAGCAAGGCCTGCTGCACGCCTTCGCCCGACACGTCGCGGGTGATCGACGGGTTGTCGGATTTGCGGCTGATCTTGTCGACCTCGTCGATATAGACGATGCCGCGCTGCGCCCGCTCGACATTGTAATCGGCGGATTGCAGCAATTTCAGGATAATGTTCTCGACATCCTCGCCCACATAACCGGCTTCGGTCAGGGTCGTGGCGTCGGCCATCGTGAACGGGACATCCAGGATTCGCGCCAGTGTCTGCGCCAGCAGCGTCTTACCCGAACCGGTCGGCCCGATAAGCAGGATGTTGGATTTCTGCAGCTCGACGTCGGAATTCTTCTGACCGTGGTTCAGGCGCTTGTAATGGTTATGCACCGCGACAGACAGAACGCGCTTCGCGTGTTCCTGGCCGATCACATAATCGTCCAGCACGGTTTTGATATCGCGCGGTGTGGGGACGCCATCGCCCGACTTTACCAGTTGGGTCTTGGTTTCCTCACGGATGATATCCATGCACAGTTCGACGCATTCATCGCAGATGAACACCGTCGGTCCGGCTATGAGTTTGCGTACCTCGTGCTGGCTCTTGCCGCAAAAGGAGCAATAAAGTGTGTTCTTCGAATCACTGCCGGTTGGCTTGGTCATGGGTTTGACCCGATATCTCCGCTAAAGGCCGTTGGCATCATTGACCGATACGCCACTCAACGCAAGCCTTGCTGACCGCAGGGGATCCCTTGCGTTAACGCCCGGCGTGGACGATCTATGCCTTTCGTACCCATAAGAGATGCGACGTAATCGTGACAAAAAAAGAGGGCGCCCCTCCGACAGGCGCCGCGGCCGTTGAAAAGCTGATCGAATCCATCGCGTTCGACGCCAACGGATTGGTCGCCGCCATCGCCCAGCGCCATGGTTCCGGCGAGGTTCTGATGATGGCCTGGATGAACCGCGACGCCGTGCGCGAAACGCTTGAAACCGGCCAAGTAACCTATTGGTCGCGCTCGCGGAAAGGCTTGTGGCGCAAGGGCGAAACATCGGGCCACAGACAGACCCTGCGCTCGCTGCGCATCGATTGCGACGGCGATACTCTTTTGCTGACCGTCGACCAGATCGGCGCCGCCTGCCACACGAATCGATCGAACTGTTTTTTCCGGGAGGTTGGACCGGACGGGCTGGTCGTGATCAGCGAGCCGCTGGAAGATTGATTCAACGGAGAATGGGTGGAGTGGAGCGGAGCGATACCCATCGGCCGGTTGATGGGTATCGCTCCGCTCCACCCATCCTACAAAATCAGAAAGCCGCCAATAAATTTGGCAAAAGGGAGCTCGCGCCGATGCGGAAGGTGGCGGGGGTGGCCCAGCCGGACCCTAGGATCGATTCGGCCAGTGCCAGATAGCCGGTGGCATGCGGCACCTCGCGGACGCCGCCCGAGGCTTTGAAACCGACCGGCAGGCCCGATTCGGAAATCACGGTCAGCATGATCGCCGCAGCCTCAAGGCTCGCGCCGACCGGAATCTTGCCGGTCGAGGTCTTCAGCATGTCGGCGCCACCGTCGATGGCGATCTTCGTGGCACGGCTGAGCGATTCGTGGTCGGGATAGGCGCCGACCTCCAGGATCACCTTCAGATGCATGCCATAACCCGCGACCTCGCGTACGGCGCGCAGGTTCTTGGAGGCTGGGGGCGGGGCATCGGCCAGGAAGCGGCCATAGGGGAACACCAGCTCGATCTCTTCCGCGCCGTCGGTCACCGCCAATTCGGTCTCGCGCAGGATGTCTTCCGGCGTGCCGCGCCCGTGCGGAAAGTCGATCACCGTGGCGATGCGCACGCCGGTGCCGGCCAATTGCGCCTTGGCCTGAGCGACGAATCGCGGAAAGACGCAGATCGCCGCCACCGGCCCGACCGGTGTCAGCGCCGCCGCGCACAGATCCTCGATCTTTTCCGGCGTGTCGCCGTCCTCCAGCGAGGTCAGGTCGATCATCGAGATCAGCCGTCCGACCATGTCCGGCGTCGGAACGGTGCGCGCCGCCGCCTCGATCAGCGCCAGCGTCTTCTGGTCGAAGCTCAAGGTTTCCATGTCGCCGCGTCCACCGCTGTTTGCGTTCCGGTCGTCATATCCTTGACCTCATGCGCGCCGCCCTCGTCGAACGGCGGAAACCAGACGAAGGGGATGCCCTTCTTCTCGGCATAGGCGATCTGCTTCCCGATCTTCTGCGGCGCATGATAGGTCTCGACCTTGAAGCCGCGCTTGCGCAGCACCTGCGCCGTGCCGAGCATCACCTCGCGCCGCTCGTCCGACGGCAGGACGATCAGCACGTCCGCCGGGCTGCGCCGATTGGCACCAATCGCCTTGTCTTGCAATAGCTTGGCGAACAGACGTGAGAAACCGATCGAGATGCCGACGCCCGGCAGTTTCTTGTTGATGAACGCCCCGGCCAGATCGTCATAGCGCCCGCCGGCGACCACACTGCCGAACCCCGGCGCGTCGTCGAACCGGCCCTCATAGACCGTGCCGGTGTAGTAGTCGAAGCCGCGGGCGATGGAGAGATCGGCGACGGCGTTCGCCGCACCTAGGAATTTCAGATGGGTTAAAACTTCCGAAAGCTCCGACAAGCCCTGGTTCAGTTCCTCATGCTCGACGCCCAGTGCGC
Organism: Alphaproteobacteria bacterium; assembly: GCA_965276835.1. GTDB lineage: Bacteria > Pseudomonadota > Alphaproteobacteria > BOG-932 > Roseiterribacteraceae > BOG-932. The sequence goes on along the minus strand of OZ255631.1, from coordinate 1,159,511 downwards.
GAACGCGATCGATTGCCGTGATGTCGCCGAAGATTTCAGCCAAGGCGATGGCTTTGAACGCAACATCGGCGGCATTCGAAGTCCGGCAGGCGGCGGCAATCGCCGCGCGAGTCTGATCCGGCCCAACCTTAGCCAAGGCGTCGATCGCGCGAATCACGCCGACCCGGTTGGCCGCCTCGATGCCGAGCCCCTGGAGAAAGCCGTTTAGGATCTTCCGGTTGCTGATATGCAGCGTCACCCCCGAGACACCGATGGAATCCAATGCCTCCAATGCAACGGCCGCCAGTTCCGCATCGAACGTCACCGCAAGATTATCGATCCCGATCACGTCGATATCGCACTGGGTGAATTCGCGGAATCGCCCGGCCTGGGGACGCTCGCCGCGCCAGACGCGCTGCATCTGATAGCGCTTGAACGGAAAAACCAGATCGTTGAAATGCTGCGCCACATAGCGGGCGAACGGCACCGTCAGGTCGTAATGCAGCCCCAGCCGCGCCTCGCCACCGGCATTCTCGTCGGCCTGCAGCCGCTCGATCGTATAGATTTCCTTGTCCGTCTCGCCCTTGGCCAGCAGAACCTCAAGTTCCTCCACCGATGGCGTCTCGATCGAGGCGAAGCCATAGCTTTCGAAGGTCGCGCGGATTCGGTCCAGCATCTGCTGCTCGATCATGCGAATTTCGGGAAGATGCTCTGGAAAGCCCGAAACCGGGCGGGGGCGGTATGTCATGGCGCGGGTTTACCGCAAAACCGGGCAGGGAGGCTAGGTGGGTGGGGGAACGGCGTTTGGTGGCGCGGCAACAACCTCGCGCCCCGTGAAAACAATGGGTTCGCCGACAACAATGTTTTTCCTTTAGTGCGAATTTCTCTGCGTGGAGCACGAGAACACAAAAGGAACATTTTGTCAAGAGAAATCGGGGAAACCGGGGTGATCCCGGCAACTGAGGGACGCTCAATATAGATAGCAACTTCAGTATCTTAGCTACCTTGGCGACGGTAAAGGGTTCGCGCGAATTATCGCGTGCGGCAGGCCGATTCGCTTCTTAACGTTCGCGTTTTCGCAGTGAGTCTTCCGGCATTCCAGTGCAGTTGACGCACCGGTTTTACCCATTTGGTGGACGTTTAACGGCGATTCCGGCGTCGAATCCGGCGGGAGAGCGTTCGTATTTGTAAGGCGAAATAGCGCAAAGTATTCTGCCAGCCGCGCATGGCGACATCGTCGACTGCGAGCCGACGATTTCGCCCCTCACGCGCGCCGCTCGCGATCCAGAACCGCTAAACGCGCCAAGAAAAATCCTTACTCAGAGGATTCGAAGGAGGCACAGAGAAAACGATCATATTTGCCTTCTCTGCTTTTCCTCTGTGTCTCTGTGGTGAAACTCAAAAAATCCTTTAACGCTGAGGTTTCGCCGAGGACACAGTGAAACCGATACTTATCTGCGGACTCAGCGCGACCTCCGCGTTAAATCCTTAATTTGGCGTCCCGGTTTGGCGGAATACGCTGCGCTATTCCGCCCTACGGTGGCGATGTAAGATCGGGAAAAATCTCGCGGGGGAGGACCACGCATGAGTGACGGCGGATTTTCCAAGGCGCGCCTCGCACGCCTGACAGCGGGCATGCAGGTCTGGGTCGATCGGGGCGAGATCACCGGCGTCGTCACGCTGCTTTATCGGCACGGCGTCATCGCACATGCCGACGTGCTGGGCTTCCAGGACGAAGAAAAACAGGCGCCCATGCGGCGCGACACGATCTTCCGTCTGGCCTCGATGACCAAACCGATCGTCAGCGTGGCGGCGATGATGCTACTGGAGGAGGGGAAACTTCACCTGAACGACCCGATCGAGCGCTTCCTGCCGGAATTCGCCAATCCGCGTGTGTTGCGCGACCCCGTTGGATCGCTCGACGACACCACCCCGGCCTCGCGCTCCGTCACCGTCCACGACCTGCTGACCCACCGCGCGGGCATTCTGAGCCGCTTTACGGCGCAAGGGCCGCTCAATGACGCTTCGGCGGGGCTCAACCTGCCGACCGGCTTCCTGCTGCAAGGCGCGCACCCGGACGAATGGCTCAAAACCCTCGGCGCCCTGCCGCTGGTGTTCGAACCGGGCAGCCAGATGCTTTACGGCTACACGACTGACGTGCTGGGCTTCGTCGTCGCCCGCGCAGCCGGCATGAAGCTTGAGGTTTTCCTGCAAACGCGCCTGTTCGAGCCGCTGGGCATGAAGGACACCGCCTTCTGGGTACCGCCCGAGAAGATGGACCGCTTTCCCGTCGCCCACGCCGTCAATCCGGCGAACGGGCAGCGCGTATTGTTCGACCATCCGAAAGCCAGCCGGTGGGCGACACCACCCAGCGTGCCTTCAGGCGCCGGCGGGCTGGTCGGGACCGCCGACGATTATCTGAGCTTCGGCCGTATGCTGCTGAACAACGGCAAGGCCGGCGGCGAGCGCATCCTGTCGCGCAAGACCGTCGAGCTGATGACCGCCAACTGCCTGACGCCGGAACAGCGCAGGATGCCGTTCTTCGGCTGGGACATGTGGAGCGCACGGGGATTCGGCCTGGGCCTCGCCGTCACCGACAATCTGGCCGCGCAGGGCACGCTCGGCTCGCTTAGCCGTTATGGCTGGGGCGGCGCCTTCAGCACGGCTTGGTCCAACGACCCCGCCGAAGACATGGTCATGCTGATGATGCCGCAAATCCTGGTCGGCAGCGCGACCACGCCGATGGAGGCGGATTTCATCAACCTGGTCTATCAGGCGATCGACGATTGAGGGTTCACGATAGGAATTGGCCTCGATCGTCGCGGTCTCGCATGGCCCTGTGTAAAAGCTGCGTTAATCGTCGGACAATTTTGTGTTCGTTGAAACCGATCGGGACGCGCGCTGAGTCGATGGCTTACCGTTAGGCAGCAATGCCTGATACCGAAGGACCGGACCAATGCGAGACTATGGGGGAGATATTTCCTGCCCGACATGCGGACACATCCATCATGTCACGCCCAGGCAACTTCAAGGCGAGCTTCAGATTGTCTTCATCTGCGAGCATTGCGGGACGGAGGTCGTGCACGACAACAAGGTCGCCCAGGAAATCGCGGCGAGGATCGAAGGGCTCAGGCCCGGGTTTGAAAAACTCAAAATATAACGGCGAGCCGGCTAATGACGCTGCGCGTGGCCGCTGGTATCGGCTGGTTGCCCGGGATGCAGATCATCTATCCGGCGCAATGGGTCCGTTCCCAATCATTCATCGTCGATATCAGGTTCGACAGACCTGCAGCGACGAACGTCACGCAAACGCCGCCCCGATGATCCCGGGAAACCGAAATCAGCTCATCTCCGGAGCGGCTGTCGACGTAGCCCGAAAACGGGTCTTCAATTCCTTCAGGACCAAAACCGGCAGGACGGATCCGGACAAAAGCATCATCGTAGCGGCCATGATGAAAAGACTCGAGGACGCCGTTAAATTCTTGCCGAACAGCAGGTATTGGGCCGAAACCAGAATGACCTCAGCCCCCGCGACCAGTGCGGCCGGCAAGGACCCCAGGGTTGCGAAACTGGCGTAAATCCAAAAGTAGCTCCAGCTGACGGCGAGCAGCAATGCGGCCATCGGCACAAGCCAGTCGGACAACGATGGCAGGCTTGTTCCAGTCCAAAGCCGAATCAAGGTTTCGCCAAACATAGCGATTCCGATCGCGCCGCTTATTCCCGCGCCCGCCATGAACGCGCCGGAGCGGAACATCGCCGTTCGCACCCATGCTTGCTCATCATGGGCAAGCGCGTTCCGCAGTGCCGGCGCGAACGGGATCAGGAGCGCGGCGATCACACTGAAATACATTGTCAGCATGCGCGACATGACCGCCGCCGTCGCAAGCTGGCTTCCACCGAATGTGACTGCGAAAAGCGGCAGGAACGCACCGCCGTAGAAAAGCGTACTTAACGAGCTGGCAAGGAAGCCCAGGCCTTGTCGGAATAACGGCCAGCTTTCCCTGAAGCTGTATCTCAGGGGAGCTACCGGCGGTACCTCCGATATCGCTTTTATAGTAAACCAAATCGCGGCGGAGGTTGTGCCCAGCGTGGTCGCGATGCAAATCGCCAACATATTGTGGAATAGCGGCGGCAAGCAGATCACCGCGCCGATCCCAGCTATCTGGCCTACGAGCCGGCACCAGTTAACATATTGAATTCTCAGGGTACCGACATAGAACCCCTCGAAGGTCTGACCGACCGCGCATGTCATGAAAACTGCGAAGCAATAGTACGCGGCCTGTATAAGCTCATGATGCAAGTCAGCCGATCCGCTCCCGCTTAAGCGGGTGGAAATTCGGATGAACGGTACGAAGACCACCAGAGAGACGAGACCGACCGCGAGAAATGTCGAGATTGCGGAACGCCAGAAAAATTCGCGCCGCTCGGCAGGGTCCTTGATCTCGGCTACGTCCACCGCCGTGGCGTTCGCCAAACCCGAATTTCCGACCGTCAGCCATCCGGCAAGCCCGAACAACGCGGCAAAGGCAGCATAGCGTTCCTGCCCCAACGTTTGCAGCGCAATGGGGACGGCCAGGAAATTCAGTACGCCACCCGCTAACCGGAGTAGCAAACCTGACGACACACCGCCGATTAGTCCGCGGGAATTACCGCCCGGCATCGATCACCGATAAGTGATTGACGGATTCCTCGCCAATTAGCTGGAGCGTATTGGTATCGGAATCCAGTTCACTCAAAACAGACTCCGAAATTTTCTCTAAAATATCGATTATTAATCGCTAGGTAATGCAAATTCTATATTATCTAGTTCTCTAATCGGATTGTTATTTCGGGACCTAATATAGTCATATGGGGTAGCCATAATTATCTATAAAGGAAAGATTGACTATTCTTTTTTGAACAAGGAATATCACTATCTTGGTTAAATAAAGTATATTGATCCGTTCGTAAAAGCAAGCCGCTGCCCGATCTGATTGAATTAGGGGGAGACAGTGTTCCACGCCGTCCGAAACACCCACCGAATGCTGACGCGACATGCGCTGACTTCCCGGCATCCTGTCGACGCCTATCAGCGATGGGCACGATGGCAAATTGCAAGCCGGCTTGGCCGCATGCCGATGATTGCTCCGTTCGTCGATGAAACTTGCATCGCCATAGGCATCGAGCATCGGGGCGTGAGGGGCAATGTCTATGTAGGTCTTCTTGAATTTGAAGATATGAGTTTCGCCGCTCATTTCCTAAGACAGGGCGATTTGTTCGGTGATGTGGGGGCAAACATCGGCCTCTATTCAGTAATTGCCGCAGGTGTCCGGCAATCTCATGTCATAGCGCTGGAGCCTGTTCCTATAACAATACAAGGCTTGAAGCGGAATATAGCGTTGAATAACCTTGGGCACCTTGTCGATGTTCAAGAAGTCGGTGCAGGCGAAAAAGACGAGAGAACATATATTAGTATCGACGAAGAATGCTGCAACCACATTGTAAATTTCGGTGAGGGTTTAGAAATATCGATTCGCCGTCTCGACGATATTTTTCGTGAAAGAACGCCAAGGTTACTAAAGATAGACGTCGAGGGATTTGAAGGAAGTGTGTTAAAGGGAGCAGAAAGGCTTATGTCCGATCCAGAGTTAAGGGCGATTATTGTCGAACTTAACGGCCTTGGCAGTCGATATGGCTACGATGATAAGAATTCCGACGCCACAATTAGAAAGTTCGGGTTTAAAAGCTATTCATATGATCCATGGCTCCGCCGTCTATGCTCTTCGCAAATGACTGGAACAGCCAATACCATATACATTCGTGATATAGACGATGCTGCCCATCGTGTTAAAGAGGCGGAGCCGATCCGAGTGCTTAATCAGCTAATCTGAAATATTTGCGGGACGATCCTCGATTTGGATCGCATCTCCGGCGGAACGCGCTGTGCTTTCCGGGTTAAGCGGCTCTTCTCCGTCCGCTTTCCGCCTCGAAAAGTTCCGACAGCTTACCCAGCATCGTGCCGCCGAGCTGCTCCGCATCCACCAGCGTCACGGCGCGGCGATAATAGCGGGTCACGTCGTGGCCGATGCCGATGGCGATCAGTTCGATGGCGCCGCTATTTTCGATGCCCTTGATCACCTCGCGCAGGTGCTGTTCCAGATAATTGCCGCTGTTGATCGACAGGGTGGAATCGTCGACCGGCGCGCCGTCTGAGATCACCATCAGGATACGGCGCTGTTCGGGCCTGCCCATCAGGCGATTGGCGGCCCATTGCAGGGCCTCGCCGTCGATATTCTCCTTCAGCAGGCCCTCGCGCAGCATCAGGCCCAGATTCTTCCGCGCCCGGCGCCACGGTGCGTCGGCGCTTTTATAGACGATGTGGCGCAGGTCGTTGAGGCGCCCGGGGCTGGCGGGCTTGCCGGCGGCGATCCAGCGTTCGCGCGACTGGCCGCCCTTCCAGGCGCGAGTGGTGAAGCCTAATATTTCCACCTTCACGCCGCAGCGTTCCAGCGTATGCGCCAAAACGTCGGCCGATAACGCCGCGATGGTGATCGGCCGGCCGCGCATCGAGCCGGAATTGTCGATCAGGAGGCTGACGATCGTGTCGCGGAAATCGGTTTCCTTTTCCTGCTTGAACGACAAGGGCAGGACGGGGTTGACCACCACGCGCGCCAGCCTGGCGCTGTCGAGGATGCCTTCCTCCAGGTCGAAATCCCAGGACCGCGTCTGCTTGGCCAGCAGGCGGCGCTGCAAGCGGTTGGCCAGGCGCGCGACGACGCCGTGCAGTTGCGACAATTGCTGGTCCAGCAGCTTGCGCAGGCGCGACAGTTCTTCCGGATCGGCCAGCTGGTCGGCGCCGACGATTTCGTCAAACTGGGTGGTGAAGGCCTTGTAGATATTCTTGTCGGTGGCGTTGGACGGCAAGGCAGGGCGCGGGGTCGCGTCGGATTCCTGGTCGTCGTCGCCATCGCCGCCGTCGGTCGATTCGCTCATCGACACTTCGATCTCGGCCGCGTCGTCGCTTTCGCCGTCGCCCATGGTCGGGCGCATCTCGCCGGCCTGCTGTTCGGTCTGGCCGCCCTGATCGTCGGAGTCCGATTCCTCATCCTGGTCCTGGTCGTCCTGCTGGCTGTCGCTGTCGTCGCCCTGCTGGTCTTCGATTTCAGGCCCGACATCGAGCGCGAGCTGGGACAGCAGCCGGCGAGTCTCGCGGGCATATTCGTCCTGGTCGTAGAGCAGGCCTTCCAGGCTGTGGAAATGCGACGGCATGTGGTCGGCGACATAGGGCCGCCAGGCGTCGACCATCGCCTTGGACGAAGGGGGCGGGGATTGCCCGGTGATCGCCTCGCGCGCCAGCAGCTTCAGCGCCTCCGGCAGCATCGCGTCGTCGCGCGTCGTGACCCGGTCATGGCCCAGGCGGCGGGAGCGGTCGTCGATCGCCGCGCCCAGATTGGCGGCGACGCCCGCCATTTCCGACGCGCCGATGGCCTCGACACGCGCTGTTTCCAGAGCCTCGAACGCGGCGCGGGCGGCCGTCGAAGTCGGTATCCGGCTGGCGTGGATACCGGCATCGTGGTGCCTGAGGCGCAGGGCCGCCGCGTCCGCCGAGCCGCGCGCAACCGCGGCGTCGTACGGATTCATATCGCGCGCCGGAGCGGGGATGCGGACCCGCTTACCCGATACCGACGGCGCGTCGTTCGAGAAAGTGACCTCGACCTCGTCCTGCGCCGACATGGCGCGGATCGCCGCCGTGGTCGCCCGCTTGAAGACCTCGACCGGTGCTTCGTTCTCAGCGCTCATCTGTGCGGACGATCAGGCGTTCGCCGTCCGCACGCCGGTCTCCGGCAATTCGGTGCCGAAGCAGCGCTGGTAATATTCGGCGATGATCGGCCGCTCCAGCTCGTCGCATTTGTTGAGGAACGTGACGCGGAAGGCGAAGGCCAGGTCGTTGAAGATCGACCGGTTTTCGGCCCAGGTGATCACGGTGCGCGGCGACATGACGGTGGAGATATCGCCCGCCATGAAGCCCTGGCGTGTCAGGTCGGCCAGACGGACCATGGCGCTGACCAGTTCGCGGTCTTCCTTGCCGGTCAGGCGCAGCTTGGCGGTCACGATCTCAACCTCCGCCGCGTGCGGCAGGTAATTCAGCGTCGCGACAATGTTCCAGCGGTCCATCTGGCCCTGGTTGATCTGTTGCGTGCCGTGATAGAGGCCGGTCGTGTCGCCCAGCCCCACCGTGTTGGCGGTGGAGAACAGGCGGAAGGCCGGGTGGGGGCGGATAACGCGGTTCTGGTCCAGAAGCGTCAGCTTGCCCTCGACCTCCAGCACGCGCTGGATCACGAACATCACGTCGGGCCGGCCGGCGTCATATTCGTCGAACACCACGGCGCAGGCATGCTGCAAGGCCCAAGGCAGCAGACCCTCGCGATATTCCGTCACCTGCAGCCCGTCGCGCAGCACGATCGCGTCCTTGCCGATCAGGTCGATACGGCTGATATGGCTGTCCAAATTGATGCGGATACACGGCCAGTTCAGCCGCGCCGCGACCTGCTCGATATGGGTCGACTTACCGGTGCCGTGATAACCCTGGATCATGACGCGGCGGTTGTAGGCGAAGCCCGCCAGGATCGCCATCGTGGTGTCGCGGTCGAATACATACGCGTCATCGACGTCCGGGACATGATCGTTGGTGCTGCTATAGGCCGGGACATGCATGTCGCTGTCGATGCCGAAAGTCTGCCGTACAGAAAGCGTGATGTCGGGTGTCGCCGTCAGGCCGACCGTGCCGGTCGAGGGATCCATGAAAAACTCCGAGATGCGTTTTCGTTATTTGCTTCACTGTCTTACGCCATTTGGCTTTACGTCAAATAGGCGGCCTTCAAAACCATGAGGGCCTGATTGATGGCCTTCAGGCGTTCTTCCGCCTCTTTGTCCCCGCCATTGGCGTCCGGGTGATTGATCTTCACCAGCTCGATATAGCGGGTCCGTATCGCCGCATAATCCACCGGCGGGGTCAAGCCGAGCAGGCGCAAAGCAGCCGCCTCCGGGGTATCGGGTTCACGCGGTTTCGGCCGGGCGGACGAATCGGTGTGGTGGGTATAGCCGGCGAAATCCGCGGCGGCGGCATGCAGGCGCTGTTCGTGCGCGATCCAGGCGCTCATCGGGCGCGTGTCGCGTTCCCACGTCGTGTCGCGGCGAACCATCGCCTCGATCTCTTTCTCCGACATCCCGGCGCAGAAATTCCACGATTTGTTGTATTCCCGGACGTGATCCAGGCAGAACCAATGATAGTCGTTCAGCTGGCGGTTGGATTTGGGCGCGCGATACAGCCCTTCACCCGCGCAGCCGAACTTGTCGCAGGTGCGAGCGTGCGATTGCGGTATTGAAGAATGAAAGCGGTGAGGGGCGCGGTCCATGAACGAAATTATGGGGTTATGCGCGCCCGCAAGCAAGGCGGCACTTGCGCCGCACCGGCCTTTCATCATCTATCCAGCCATGCGCTGCCCGCTATTCAGCGAATAAAGAGGAGACCGCCCGATGGGAGTCGTTGCCGACACGATCAAACAGAAACTCGAGGCTGCCTTCGCACCGACGGCTCTCGATATCCAGGACGAAAGCCACCTGCACGCCGGCCATCATGGCCATAGCGGCCGCGACGAGACGCATTTCGCCGTGACGATGAGCGCGGAGGCCTTTGCCGGGAAGGGTCGGGTGGAGCGGCAGAGGATGGTTCACGCCGTGCTGGCGGACGAGTTGGCGGGGCAGGTGCACGCGCTGCGGCTGGCGCTGTCATAAACGTCGGATGGATGGAGCGCAGCGGTGCCCATCAATTCGGCGTAAGAATTTCAACGCCAAGGTCGCCAAGGCGCCAAGGAAAACCAAAACGGATTTTCATCCGCGCGCCAACCTTCGAAATTCTGCGGACTAAATTGATTTTCTTGGCGTTCTTGGCGCCTTGGCGTTGAAATTCCGAGGGCTTCGATGGGTATTGTTGCGCTCCACCCATGCTACGCTTCTAACTCTCGATCGGCACCGGAGCCTGGCGGCTACCCAGCGTGCCGTCGGGATCGGCGGTCAGTTGCCGGGCCCATTCGCCGCCTTCGCGCCAGATATGGCAGCTGTTGATCAGGAATTTGCTGACATCGCCTTTCGGGCCGCTGGTGCCGGCCACCGACCGTTCGCGGGCGAGGAGGGGCCCCATGGTCTGGAACGCGACGGTGGCGAGGTTGCCCAACATCTCGACATGGTGGGCGCAGCCTTCGGCGCCGCCGATCAGTTCCTTGACCCGCTTGCTCCAGCCGCGGCCGACGCGTTCGCCGACCAGGCGCTGGAAATTGGGCAGGATGTCGCCGCAGGCGCCGTGCGGGGAATGCTCGGTCGCGGCCTCGATGGCGACGACCAGATAATGCTCGTCCAAGGTCAGGCGGATCAGCATCTCGTGCAGCGGCTCGCCCGGCTTGACCTCGGTCCGCCAGGTGTTGGCGAAGGCATAGGCCTTGGTGTCGACCAGACGGCCTTCGATGTCCCACAGGCCGTCGCCGCGGCGATAACCCTGGCAGACGATGGTGCGATTATGGATCGGCTTGCGGGCAGCCGGCTCTGACAAGGGCATCAGTGGAGGCCGGGCTCGCGGCCCATTGCCAGGAATTTCTCGCGGCGGCGGGCCTTCAGCGCCGGGCCGTCCATGCCGCGCAGGTTGTCCAGCGCACGTTCCAGCGCGTCGCCCGCCGTCGCGATAGCTTCCTGCTTGCGGCGATGCGCGCCGCCCATCGGTTCCGGCACAATCTCGTCGATGATGCCCATTTCCTTCAGGTCCTGCGCCGTCAGCTTCAGCGCATTGGCAGCCTCGGGCGCGTTGGCGCCGGAACGCCACAGGATGGCGGCACAACCTTCCGGCGTGATCACGGAATAATAGGAATGCTCCATCATCAGCACCTTGTCGGCGCCGGCGATGGCGACAGCGCCGCCCGAGCCGCCTTCGCCGATTACCAGGGCGATGAGCGGCACCTCGATGCGGAAACAGGTTTCAAGGCAGTGGGCGATGGCCTCGGAAATGCCGTGCTCTTCGCTTTCCTTGCCGGCAAAAGCGCCCATCGTGTCGACAAAGGTGATGATCGGCAGTTTGAACCGGTCCGCCATGGTCATCAGCCGGTCGGCCTTGCGATAGCCCTCGGGCTTGGCCATGCCGAAATTGTGCTTGATGCGGGTTTCGGTATCGTGCCCACGCTCGTGCCCCAGCACGATGCAGGAGCGGCCACGGAAACGGCCGATGCCGCTCATGATCGCCAGATCTTCGGAGAAGCGGCGGTCGCCGGCCAGCGTCGTGAATTCGGTAAACAGACCGGCGACGTAATCGCTGGTGCGCGGCCGCCCGGGATGGCGGGCAACCTGGACCTTCTGGGCACCGGTCAATTTCCCGTAGGTCAGCTTGATAAGCTTGTCGAGACGGGTTTCCAGCTTCTGGATTTCGTCGGACAGGTTGAGATCGGTGCCCGACAGGCCGCGAAGCTCGTTCAGCTTGCCTTCCAGCTCGATGATCGGTTTTTCGAAATCAAGCGCCTGCATCATGGCTCAAGCACCTTCTGCTATTAAAAACTCATAGGCGGGCAGGGTCAGGAACTCGATGAAGTCCGCCCCGTGCACCAGTTGCCGCAGCATCTTGGCCGCCTCACCGAAGCGGCCAGCCTTATATTTGTCCGCGCCGACGCGGTCGCTCCACTTCTGAAGCTCCTCGTCGATGGTCGCGTCGACCAGCGCCTTGTCCACCGTGCGTCCGTCCGCCAGTTTCACGCCGTACCGTTCCCACTGCCACAACTGCGCGCGGCTGATTTCGGCCGTCGCCGCGTCCTCCATCAGGTTGAATAGAGGAACGCAACCGATGCCGCGCAGCCAAGCTTCGATATAACCAATGGCGACCGCCGTGTTGGTACGCAAGCCCGCTTCGGTTTGCTCACCCGGCGGAACGACCACAAGGTCTTCAGCGGTGACTTTAACGTCATCGCGCAAGCGATTGATCTGGTTCGGCGTCGGCATGTTGCGGTCGAAGATTTCGCGAACCATGGCAACCAGGCCCGGATGGGCGACCCAGGTGCCGTCATGGCCATCCGACGACTCGCGTTCCTTGTCGGCCTTGACCGCGTTCATCGCCTTTTCGTTGGCGGTGGGGTCGTCCTTGATCGGAATCAGCGCCGCCATGCCGCCGATCGCCGGGGCTGCGCGGCGATGGCAGGTCTTGATCGCCAGCAGGCTGTATGACCTCAGGAAGTGCGTGGTCATCGTAACCGTCGCGCGATCCGGCAGGATGGCGGTCTTGTCGCCCTGGAACTTCTTGATAAAGCTGAAAATATAGTCCCAGCGACCGCAATTCAGGCCGGCCGAGTGATCGCGCAGCTCATAGAGGAACTCGTCCATCTCGAACGCCGCCAGGATGGTCTCGATCAGGCAGGTCGCCTTGATCGAACCGTGCGGAACGCCGAGCGCCTTTTCCGAATGGGTGAACACGTCGTTCCACAGCCGCGCCTCGAGATGCGACTCCATCTTCGGCAGGTAGAAATACGGGCCGCTGCCGCGCGCCAGCAATTCCTTGGCGTTGTGGAAAAAATAGAGGCCGAAATCGAACAGCGAGCCCGACATCGGCTTGCCGTCGACCGATACATGCTTCTCGTCCAGATGCCAGCCGCGCGGGCGGACCTTCAAGACAGCCGTCTCGGGGTTCAGCTTATATTGCTTGCCGGCATTCTCGAACGTGATCGTCCGGCGGATCGCGTCGAACAGGTTGATCTGGCCCTCGACTTGGTTGGTCCAGCTCGGCGTGTTCGAATCCTCGAAATCCGCCATGAACAATTTCGCGCCGGAATTCAACGCGTTGATAATCATCTTGCGGTCGACGGGACCGGTGATTTCGACCCGGCGATCCTGCAAATCGGCGGGCAGAGGCGCGATCTTCCAGTCGCCGTCGCGAACCTTCGCGGTTTCGGCCAGGAAGGTCGGCTTCTTGCCGGCGTCCAGCTCTTTCTGGCGCACGACGCGTGCGTCCAGCAGACGGCGGCGCTCAGGCCCGAAGCGGCGTTCCAGCTCAGCGATGAACGCCAGCGCATCCGCGGAAAGAATTGCGTCGAAGCCTGGCTTCATCGCGCCGGAAATAGAAAGTGCGCTGGATGCGGTGGAGGTGTCCATTGGGTCCGAATAGGTGCTGATGGGATGCTTAGGTCTATATCATAGAGGCCATGCAGCGCCAAAACGCCGCGCGCATGCGCACTAGGCTGCCCGCGCATAGCGGCCTTTCGGCGCGCCCCTACAAATTCGTCGGCCGGACGGGTAAGAACGCTTCGTCCGCGCCGACGCGGACGTTATCGAGGATGTGATGAGCAAGATCGCCGACCTGCCGACCGACCAGCTGCAAGCCCTGCACGCCAAGGTGAAGACCCAGTACGACGCGTTCCGCGCCCGCGGGCTGAAACTCGACATGACGCGCGGCAAGCCGGCGCCGGAGCAGCTGGACCTCGCCAACGGCCTGCTGGCGATGCCCGGCAACGGCGATTATTTCGCCGCCGCGGGCGACGACGCGCGCAATTACGGCGGCGTCCAGGGCCTGCCGGAGGTTCGCAGCCTGGTTTCGGCGATGATGGGCGCCACGCCCGACCGGATCATCGTCGGCGACAATGCCAGCCTGTCGATGATGCATGACAGCATCGTCTGGGCGCTGTTGAAAGGAGTGCCCGGGTCGGTTCGTCCGTGGTCCAAGGAAGAATCCGTCGCCTTCATCTGCCCGGTGCCCGGCTATGACCGCCATTTCGGCATCTGCGAGGAATTCGGCATCCGCATGATCCCGGTGCCGCTGACCGGGCAGGGCCCGGACATGGATGCGGTCGAGAAGCTGGCGGCCGATCCGTCGGTCAAAGGCATGTGGTGCGTGCCAAAATATTCCAACCCGACGGGCGAGGTCTACTCGGCGGAGACCGTGAAGCGCCTGGCGGCGATGAAGACCGGCGCGCCGGATTTCCGGCTGTTCTGGGACAACGCCTATGCGGTCCATCACCTGACCGACAATGCCAACGCGCTGGTCAATATCCTCGATGCCTGCGCCGAGGCGGGCAATCCGGACCGCGCCTTCGTCTATGCCTCGACCTCCAAGATCACCTTCGCCGGCGCGGGGCTCGCTTTCTTTGCGTCGTCCGAGGCGAACGTTAAATGGTACGTGGCGCGCATGAGCAAGCGCACCATCGGGCCTGATAAGCTGAACCAGATCCGCCATGTGCGTTTCCTGAAGGACGATGCCGGCCTCACCGCCCATATGCAGCAGCATCGCGCCTTACTGGCGCCGAAATTCGCGGCGGTTCTGGAGACGCTGGACAGCGAGCTCGGCGGCACCGGCGTCGCGGCATGGACCGTGCCTGAAGGCGGCTATTTCGTCAGCGTCGATGCGCTTGACGGCACGGCGAGCAAGGTCGTCACGCTGGCGAAGGACGCCGGGCTGGCGCTGACGCCGGCTGGGGCGACGTGGCCGCTGGGCAAGGACCCGAACGACCGGACTCTGCGGCTTGCGCCGTCCTACCCGTCGCTGGCCGACGTGAAAACTGCGTCGCAGGGCATCGCGATCTGCATTCTGCTGGCCGGGATCGAAAAGCTGCTCGCTGTCCGCGCTTAATGGGTGCAAGGCAGCGTGACCCTGACGGTCGTGCCCTGATCGACCACGCTTTCGATTTCCAGCCGACCGCCATGCAGCTCGGCAATCTGCTTGGCGATGGCCAAGCCCAGGCCGCTGCCGGAATGCCGGCGCGATAACGAACCGTCGGCCTGAACGAAGGGTCGCGTGACACGGTTCAGCTCGTCCGCCGGAATGCCGCAACCGGTGTCGGTTACGATCATGGAGACCGTATCCGGCGTGCTTTCGAACGACAGCGCGGCGCTGCCGCCGGGGCTGGTGAATTTGATCGCGTTCGACAGCAGGTTTAGCAGCACCTGCTTCAGTTTCGTCGCATCGCCCGTCACGTGAACCGGCGCCGGCGGCGCGTTCACGCTGACCGTGACCCTGGCGTCCTGCGCCGCACGCGACATCAACCCCCAGGCAAGTTGCGCGATCTCGAGCAGATCGACATCGTCGAGATGCAGTTCCAGCAGCCCGGCCTCCATCTTCGACAGGTCCAGCACCGCGTTGATGAGATTGAGCAGGCTATGCCCGCTGCCGATGATATCGGTCAGATATTCCCGGTAGGCGCTCTTCCACCCACCGCTCTCGACGCTTGAATCGATCAGTTCGGAAAAACCGATGATGGCGTTCAGCGGGGTCCGCAATTCGTGGCTCATATTGGCCAGGAATTGGCCCTTTGCCCGGTTGGCCGCCTCGGCGGCGTCCTTCGCATAAACCAGTTCGTCCACAACCCGCCGGCGCTCGGTCACATCGCGGCCGATCATCACCCAGCGATAGCGTCCGTCGTCCAGCTGTTGAATGATGTCGGTGCGTACTTCGATCCAGAACGACCGGCCATCGGCGTGCGAAACCTCGAATTCCGCCGAATCGCGACGGCCCTCGGTGATCGACTCGTAAAGGGGTTGAGCGGCGCGCGGGTCGGCGACCAGCGCCTCGAGTTGCTGCAACTGTCCACCGACGATCGCCTCGGCGGACAGTCCATAAAGCTGCTCGAAGCGCGGATTCACATAGAGAATCTTTGTGTTCTCGAGACCCGTCACGCTCTCCAGGATGCTGACCGAATCGAACGACCGGACGACGACCGAACGGAGAAGCTCGACGGTTTCCTCCGCCTCCTTGGCGCGTGTGACATCGCGCATCACGCCTGAAAAAATAATCGTGCCGTCCGCTTCGCGCCGCGGCATCAGGGAATGCCGCATCCAGCGCGTACGGTTCTTCCCGTCCCTGATGAAGAATTCATATGAGAACAGCTCGGCCTTTTGCGCCGATTCCTCCAGCGCGGCGCGGATATTGTCGACCTCCTCCGGCGATTGGTTCATGCGGCTGAGGATCACCCAACCGTCCGCCCCGATATTTTCCGGCGGCAACTCCAGCAGGCGGCACATGTCCTCCGTAACCGGAGGAACGGTGTAGTCGCCCTCCGGGCTGCGATAGATCTCGGTATAGACGCCGCTGGAATCCGTATCGGTCGTGACCTTGATGTATTCGCGCGCCTTCGCCAAGTCCTGTTCGGCTTGGCGCTCGTCCGAAATATTGCGCGCCATCCGCAGAACGCCGCCCGATTTGGTCGGCAATTCCTCGATCCGGAGGATGAACCCCTCCATCTGATATTCGTGGATCTGATAGGTGCCGAATTTCGCCAGACGGTTCGCGATGTGCTTTTCGATGTCCCGGTGGCCGACATTGGCCATGAGGAAATCGCCGCCGGCATCGACCGACAGCGCCGCCCGCACGAGGTCGCGGTACAGCGCGCCCTCTTTCAACATGGGGGCAATCAAGAACCACTCGCGCTCCAAACCCTCGTTCCAGTCCACGAGACGCCCCTTGGCGTCGATAAGCGCAAAACTTTCCTTAAAATCCGCCACAGCCGTGCATCCGCCCTTTCATTCCGGTACCCCCTCAGAAGTATCGCGCCTATTTAGCGGTAAATCGCAGAGGACTGGAACGACATTCTCACATAGTGAAACTGGTTTCTGTCCCGACGTTCAGGTCGCATCCTTGCGGGGCGCCGTTTTTTTTTGAGACAGGGGATGGTGGCTGCGCACAACCCGCTGCAGCCGCTCGCTGGCGACGTGGGTATAGATTTCGGTTGTCGCGATATCGGCATGCCCCAGCATCTTCTGAACCGCCCTAAGATCCGCGCCATGGTCCAGCAGGTGGGTCGCAAAGGCGTGGCGCAGGACGTGCGGACTGACCCGGCGGCTATCGATACCGGCCGCGGCCGCGCGCTCCTTCAGCAATTGCGCGAAGCGCTGGCGGGTCAGATAGCCCAGGCGCGAGGCGCGGGACGGAAACAGCCAGGGCGAGGATTGCCCTGCCGGGGTAAAGGTACGGCGTATCGGCAAATAAGCGGCCAGCGCCTGGCGCGCTGGCTCCGAAACCGGCACCAGCCTTTCCTTACCGCCTTTGCCACGCACCGTCAGGATGCGGTTGTCGCGCGTGACCGCCGACAGCGGCAGGCCGACCAGTTCCGACACGCGCAGCCCGCTGCCGTAAAGCAATTCGATCAGGAGGGCGAAGCGCAGGGCCTGTGGGTCGGCATGCTCGGCGCCCGCGATCGCATCCTTGATCGGCGCGACCAGCCTGCCGACCTCTGTCTCGGACAGCAGCTTGGGCAACGGACGTCCCAGTTTCGGCGAATCCAGGGCGGAAGACGGGTCGTCCTGCCGGCGTCCATCCGACAGCAGGAAGCGATAGAACTGGCGAAATGCCGATAGCCGGCGCCCGATCGTGCGCGGCGCGGTCGTTGTGCCGCCGGCATGCAACGCCGCGAAATAGGCGCGCAGCTGGTCGCTGGTCGCGTCCTCGGGTTCGACATCCCGGCTTTTCAGGAAAAGCGACAGATCGGCGAGATCGCCGGCATAGGCGGCGCTGGTATTGGTCGCGACCCCGCGCTCGCCCAGCAGCATATCCAGGAACGCATCCACGCCCGCGGACAGCGCCGCGCGCGGCTTGGGCTTACGGCCCCGCGCCATGGCTTCCTTCGAACAGGGCGGCGGTAATCGCCTCGAACGCCAAGGCGCGTGCTTCCCCATGCAGGCTGACCTGGTCCAGGTCGGTAAGCGCGCGCCGCAGGGCCAACGGATGAGCCGTGGCCGGTCCGGAACGTCCAAGAAGCCCCAATACGTGCAAAACGACCTCGCCGACACGCCGGTTGCTCGCCGCCTTATCCATCGCCAGCAATTCCGGAAAGGCCGGTTCAGGACGGTCGTCGCCCGCGATCTCCGTATTATGGCTGGGTGGGCGAACCACACCGAAGGCAGACAGGATGGTCAGCACTCGGGAAAAATGCGGCGCGTCGATGCCGGCCTTCTGCTGCCAATCGGTGATACCGCCTGCGTCCGCCTGTTTCAGCAGCACGCGATACGGCCACAGCAGGGCGCCGTTCCCGCTGGAATCGGCCAGTTCGGCCCAGGGCGCGGCGGCATCGTTGTCACCGATCGTATAGAACAGGATCGCCATACGGGGCGCGATCGCGCCCAATTCCGCGACGGGCTGAAAACTGCGCAGCGGTGCGACCATCGCGACACCAACCTTATCGGCCACGCCGTCCGGCGACAGCAGCCCGCGTTCGGCCAAGCCGACGCGCTGGTCGACCGCGCCTTCCTGAGCGATCGCGGTGTAAAGCTGCGCGGCGGAGGTTCCGTCGGCCGGCGCGGCGGCCGGCGCGCCGCCGGGCGACGGCGTCGATTGAAACAGTTTGCTCAAAAACTCGCCGGTCACAGCGCTGGCACGGCCGGCGGCAAAGGCGGCCTCAAGCCGGGTCGCGGGCGAACCCTGCGCATTCCTCGCCACGGCCACAAGCCGCGCGGGCGGCGACGAAGCCGGATCGGCCGACGGTGGAATGCCCGCGATGATCGATGCCGCGCCCAGAGCAGCCGTATCGGCCGATGCGGCCCCGTCGGACGGCTCGCCCGCCACCTGACGGCAGAGCGCCAGTGCCGCGACGCTGGTTGGGTCGGTCAGGACGCCGGAAGTCGCACGCAGGTCGATACAGGCGCTTTCGACTTGGCCGGCCAACAATTCGGCCTCGATCTCAGCCTGTGCCAACGCAGGGCTTTGCAGATTGTTCGCCGCGCGGGCCAGCGCCGCCGCTTCGGCGACATTGCCCATCGCCAACAGCTTGCGGACCCTCAGCTCCAGCAACCGCGTGCCGCCGTCGTCGCCCGACGGGGCATCGGCAACGCTGATCAGCAGGTTGCGGGCAAGTTCGTGTTGGCCGGCGGAATCGATCCGATCCGGCAGGGCTGCCATCAGGCGCATCACCGTCGCGAAATTGCTCCCGCGCCAGGTGTTGCGTTCAAAATCGGTATCGCGCGCCGGGGCGGTGCCGACCGAATCCAGGCCGGTTGCGCCCGATCCGCCCAACGAACTGGACAGGCCGGGCGGCGGCCCGATACGCGGCATCTGCGCATCGACGGCCGGTGTCGAGGGCAGGGGCGTCGTGCCTTGATCGCCGGTCGCGGGCGGCAGTTCCGTGGTTTCAGGCGGTGTTTCGGGCTGGTCTGCGCCGTTACCTGGGTCAGGCTGCGATTGCTCGACCTGGCCGGCCGGCTTCTCACCCTTCGCCCAGAATTGCGCGTCGGCTTGGGGAAGGGCCGCCAGCAATAGGGCGGAACTCAGAACGATCAGGCGCATGGAACCCCGCGTCAATGCGGAAGACGGTCGGCGGGAATCGTCTTTTCGACCTGGCCCGACGGCGCCGGAATATCGACGCTGGCCAATATTGCGAGGCCGATGCCGATGATCAACAGCACGGCGACAACTATGATAACGACAAATTTCATATCGACCTAAGCAGGGTTATTTTGGATGGAATACATTTGCGACAGTCCACCTTGAGTCCCGGGCTAGGAGCACGCGGCGTAGCGATGCCGGCGCATCGCAAGCGGCGCGCGACGACGATCCGGGGCCGAGTTAGGCTGTCCCTTCGGGTTGCATGGGAATAGGCCGCCCGCTGCGTCGACCGGGACGCCGACGATGCTCCAGCATCGACGGGCGCCCGCTCTCCTGGCGTTCGACTTATTCCCATGCAACGCAAACGTATTCCATCCAAAATAACCCTGCTCACAGTTCCCCATCGGGATCGGCTGATTGCCAATCGCAAACGGCTTTGTGATAAACAGCGCCGTGACGCTCAGTCAAACCTTACAGCCCCAAACCGAGTCGGACACAGGGGGCCTTTTGCATCTCGATCGTTCGGTCATTTTGGTCGGGCTGATGGGCGCCGGCAAGACGCGTGTCGGCCGCCGGCTGGCCGAGCGGCTGAACCTGCCGTTTCTCGATACCGACGTCGAAATCGAACGTGAAACCGGCAAGACGATCGCGGAATTGTTCACGCAGATTGGCGAACCGGCATTTCGCGACGGCGAGCGACTGATGATTGCGCGGCTGGTCCAAGGGCCGGTCCAGATCATCGCGACCGGTGGCGGCGCCTATATGGACCCGCGCACGCGGGCGACGATACGGGAACACGGGCTGGCGGTGTGGTTGCGCGCGGACATCGACACGCTGATTACGCGTACCGCCAAATCGCATAAGCGCCCATTGCTGGAAGGCGTCGACCGCGCCGCGAAGCTGGCTGAACTGATGGCCGCGCGTTACCCGATCTATGCCGAGGCGGAACTGACCGTCGACAGCATTCACGGACCGGTCGAACACACGGTCGATGCCGTGCTCGGCGCGCTCAAAGACTATTACGGACGAGACCGATGAACGCCCCCTTGGATCGCATTCGCGTGGGCCTGGATAAGCGAGCCTATGACATCGCCATCGGTCCCGGCCTTCTCGGCAAGGCCGGGGACTTGATCAAGGACGTGGCCGGCAACCGGCAGCTTGTGATCGTGAGCGACACAAATGTCGCCGGACTTTACCGCGCCAAACTGGAAGCCTCGCTTGAAGCGGCGGGTCTCGGCAAACCATCGGTGGTCATCGTTCCGGCGGGCGAAGCCAGCAAAAGCATGGAGATGTACGGCAAGACCGCCGAAGACATCCTGGCGCTCGGCATCGACCGCAAGACCGTCCTGATCGCGCTGGGCGGCGGCGTCGTCGGCGATCTGACCGGGTTTCTCGCCGCTACCTTGTTGCGCGGCATCGACTTCATCCAGATCCCGACCACTTTGCTGGCCCAGGTCGACAGCTCCGTCGGCGGCAAAACCGGGATCGACAGCGTCCACGGCAAGAACCTGATCGGCGCGTTCCATCAACCGCTGCTGGTGATCGCCGACACCGCGACATTGGCCACGTTGCCGCCGCGCGAACTGCGCGCCGGCTATGCCGAGGTGGTGAAATACGGCCTGCTCGGCGACGCCGATTTTTTCGCGTGGCTCGAGGACAACGGGGCAGCCGTTCTGGAGGGCGAGCCCGCGGCCCAGGTTCAGGCGGTGGCGACCAGTTGCAAGGCCAAGGCAAAAATCGTCGAGGCGGACGAGCGGGAAGGGGGCGTGCGGGCGCTTCTCAATCTCGGCCACACGTTCGGGCATGCCCTGGAGGTCGAGGCCGGATTTGGACACAGCCTCAACCACGGCGAGGCGGTGTCGATCGGCATGGTGATGGCGTTCGACCTGTCGGTACGGCTTGGCCATTGCCAGCCAAACGATCTGATGCGGGTTCGCGGCCACCTGATCGCGCATGGCCTGCCGGTGTCGCCGCCGCATGACATGCCGTTCGCGCCGCATGCCCTCATCCGGCGGATGCAGGGCGACAAAAAAGCCGAGCGCGGGCGGCTGACCTTCGTTCTCACCCGCGCCATCGGCGATGCCTTCGTGGCCCGCGACGTTCCCGCCGGTATCGTGGAAACGGCGCTGGCCCACGCCCTGGCCGCGTGACCGCCGTCGAAACCCTTATCGTGCTCGCGGCCGGCATTCTTGTCGGCGCCTTCGTGTATCCGGCGTTCGCCTGGCTACGCCAAAGGATCAGCCCGGACGACACCGACGAACTGCTGCGCAGCGCGATCGAGGACCATGCCAGCACCGATACGGGGGACGCGGCGGAATCCCGGCAGGAGCGCAACATGCTGCGCTCCATCCTCGATTTGGGCGATGTCACTGTTGTCGAGGTGATGACCCATCGGCGGCAGATGGTGACGATCGATGCGGAACTGCCGCCGTCGGACATCGTCGACGCGGCGCTTGAGAGCCCCTTTACCCGCCTGCCGCTGTGGCAGGACGAGCCGGACAACATTGTGGGCGTGGTTCACGCCAAATCGTTGTTGCGCGCCGTGCGGGCCGCGAAAGGGCCGGTGACGGCGCAGGATCTGCAGCAGGTCGTATCGAAACCCTGGTTCGTGCCGGACACCACAACATTGCTGGACCAACTCCAGGCATTCCGCGACCGGCGCGAGCATTTCGCGCTGGTTGTCGACGAGTATGGATCGCTGATGGGGCTGGTGACGCTGGAGGACATCCTTGAGGAGATCGTCGGCGACATCACGGATGAGCTGGATACCCATGTCGCCGGCGTCTTCGTCCAGCCGGACGGCAGCTATATCGTCGACGGGACCGTGACGGTACGCGACCTCAACCGCGAGTTCGACTGGGAACTGCCGGACGAAACCGACTATTCGACGGTTGCCGGCCTTGTCCTCTATGAATCCCGGCACATTCCCGAAGTCGGCCAGACCTTCACCTTCTTCGGGTTCCGCTTCGAAATCCTGAAGCGGCAGCGCAACCAGATCATGACCGTCCGCGTTACGCCGCCTTAAAGCCTTCTCCCCCGCCTGCCTCCGCCGAAGCGAAGCTCCGGCTTCGCGCAGGCAGGTCGAGCGGGCGAGGGCTAAGACTTTAGGCTGCGATCCGCGTCAGCAGGTTCGCCATGTCGTCGGCATGTTCTTCCTCGACCTTCAGGATATCGACGATCAGCTTGCGCGTGGTCGGATCGTCATCGCCGATCCAGCGGACGATGTCGGTATAAATCTCGATCGCGATGCGCTCGGCGATCAGATCCTCGGTGATCATCGATCTGAGGTCCGTGCCCGGCGCATATTCGGCGTGGCTGCGGTCGGCAAGACCCTGCGGGGCGAAATTCGGCTCGCCGCCCAACTGGGTGATGCGCTCCGCGATCCAGTCGGCATGCTGCTGCTCCTCGGTCGCGTGCTGCAGGAATTCCGGCTTGACCGATTCGGAGTGAATGCCCTTGGCCATGTAGAAATGGCGTTTGTAACGCAGAATGCAGACGAGTTCGGTAGCCAGCGCCTCGTTCAGCACCTTGATAACCTGCTCGCGGTCGCCCTGATAGGCGCCTGTGACCGCGCCCTCCTCGATGCTGCGCCGGGCACGCTCGCGGATCGCCGAAATATCGGCAACGAAATCGCTCATGGAATAGCTCCTGCAATTTATGGATAGGGTCAGCGGGACGCACGGTTCCCGAGTTGCTGACCTAACCCACCGGGCGGGTGGTCCGTTCCGGCTAAGGCCGGACGCAGTAAATCGCCCGCGCGCGGGATCAATGCGCGCATGCAGTGCGTTTCGATTTCATGAGAATGCTGAAAATGAACGGCACTTCGCCGACACCGCCGCCGGGCAACCCGCCCAGTCCACCGGATCCCGACCGGCCGATCCCGGTGAAAGAGCCACCGACAGAGGTGCCGATCCCGCGCCCCGATAAACCTGTTCCGATAGACGAGCCGCCATCAACGGCGGCCCAGGCTTAGACGAAACCCGCTCAACCGCGGCGGCGGCGGGATTTCCGGGCGGCATAGCGGGCGTCGCGCGCCGCCTTCTGCTGGGCCTTCAGTTCTTCTTCCGACATGCGAGATGCTTCTTCCTCGGCCTGGCGAGCGGCGGCCTCGGCTTCGGCAACCAGACGTTCGGCTTCGCGGCGCGCCGCTTCCTCGGCTTCGCGGGCGGCCTTCGCCGCGCGTTCGGCTTCCAGCTTGGCTTCGCGCTCGGCACGCTTTTTGGCTTCGCGCTCGGCACGGGCCGCCTCGATCGCAAGGCGCGCGGCAACCTTTTCAGGATCCACCGCCGTCAACTTGGACCGCAGCTTTTCCAACTGCTCTTTTTTCGCCTTGGCGGACGCTTCCGCCCTATCCTCATACGTCCCGAATTTAAAGCCGGCCATGTAGACTGAAGTCTCGTTTCATTGTGGAGTTGGCGGCCGGCGTTGCCCACGACGGCTGATCAGACCGGACGCATAGCCGTGATCGGCCCGGGATGCAAGGAACGGAAGACGATATCAGCCTTGCTATTCTTGCAAATACGCCGCTCGCGCCTCCTCAGGCCTTCCGAAACACCACGCTCAGATTGTTGGCCGGCATCGCGACTGTCTCCACCAGACCCATTCCATGCCGGTCCGCCAGCGCGATGACATCGCCCAGATCGCGAACGCCCCAAGCCGCATCACGGGCCTTGAGGTTCTCGTCGAATGCGGCGTTGCTCGGCGCGGTGTGACGGCCGCCCTGTTTGTACGGACCGTAAAGATACAGGACGCCGCCGGAGGGCAGGATGCGTTCTGCCCCGGCCATCAGGCCTTCGCAGGCGGACCAGGACGAAATATGAATCATGTTTATACAGATCATCGCATCAGCCCGGGTAACCGGCCAGAGCGCGGACGTGGCATCGAGCGCAACGGCCGGGCGCAGGTTGACCGGACCCGACAGGCGGTGGGCGTCGATGCTGGCGAGGGCTCGGGCGTCACGGTCGCTGGGCTGCCATTCCAGATCGGGCAGCGCGCCGGCAAAATACGCGCCATGTTCGCCGGTGCCGCTGGCCAGCTCCAGGACGAGACCGCCATCGGGCAGGATGCGCCGCAGCACATCCAGGATCGGTTCGCGATTGCGCAGGGCGGCAGGGGCGTAAAGCCGGGGGTCGGTCAAGGTCGGATGACTCATGGCTATCTCATAGAGCGTTGTTTGGACGATAACGCAAATGCAACACTCTGTTCGGCAACGGAGCGTGTATATTAGCTTCGTTCAGGCGAAAGAAAGCCACATGGCGACGTCGAAAAAAGATAGCTGGGAAGCACTCTACCGATACTGGAAATCGAAGCATGTCGACGGGCACCCGCCGGCGCGCAGCGACCTTGACCCAATGACCGAGATTCCCGGCTTGATCGCCAACCTGATGATTATCGACATCGAAGACGGCGGCTATCGCTACCGCCTGGTCGGAAGCGAGATCACCAGCCGGTTCGGCGGCGAATTAACGGGCAAGCCGGTCGGTTCAAGCGCCATGAGCGAGACGGTGCGGAAGGAATGGAGTGCGCTGCTCGACCTGGTGCGCGACCAGCAGGCGCCGCGCATGATGGTCGCCAAATTGCCGGCCGAGATCGAGGCCAACCACCTGATGCTGATCCTGCCGCTGGTCGACACACAGGGGCGCACCGAGCGCATCCTGGTCGGCGGCTTCTTCTTCAACCGCGATTATCAACCTGGATTTGAAGCCGACGGACTGCTGGTGACCGAGGTCCTGGGCTGAGACTTCGTTTTAACCCTTGCCGCCCCGAGGCGGAGGCCTAAACAGAATGTAGCGAAAATTTTCGCAGACGAGTCCCGCGGGATAACCATACGGCTCAAAACCCCACCGTATCGCGCCATGCTGGCCGGTACCGCTATCCTGGCGCTGGCCTCCTGCACCGACAGTAAGTCCGGCACCGACAAGTCGGAGGCGGCGCTGCTGAAGGCCGGGGACATGTCCCTGTTGATGCCACGCAGCTTGTCCTGCGATCGTCCAGATAAGTCACTTAAGCTCGTCATAACTTAATATTAAGCTCAACCTTAGTTTGGATTTCAGCTTAATAGGCTCGCGCTGACGCTCCGCATTTAGCTTGCTGGCTGGCGCAGGGATTCAGGATAGGGGCTTTTAAGTCGGCTTATCTAAGCCAGTTAGCTTGATAAGCTTAGCTTTGAAAAATTATAAATAACTTTGTACTCTTTAAAAAACATGCTAATTGCTAAGCATGTCTAGGGGTGTTGGATGGTTGTGGTTAGGCGTCGGGTGTTTTCCGAAGCGTTCAAACGCCAAGCCGTCGATCGGGTCGCCACAAGCGGCCTGTCGGTGGCGGCGGTTGCCGCGGAGTTGGAGATCCACGAGACGATCCTTCGGCGTTGGCTGAATCAGTTTCCAGTTGCGCCAGCGTCACCGACCCCGTCGATGCAAGTGCCGGCGGCTGTCGCCGGGACCGTGCCCGATCTGATGCTGGAAATCGCCGAACTGCGCCTTGAGAACGAGCGCCTGCGCGCCGAACGCGAAGTCCTGAAAAAAGCCCTGGTGATCGTCTTCGCCGAATTAAAATAGGGCCGGCGCGAAAAGAAACGTTTCTTGGCGACAGCTTTAAGCAGGCTGCCGCGGCCCGAAACGCAAGGAATGGTCGCCATGCATAACCGTGTGTATTCCACACTAAATTAATCGGGCATTGTCCGGCCGCCGGATCGAAAGGTCCGGTAAATTCCGCGAGGCTCCCAGGTATACTGAGATGCATAGCAACTGGCGGGATTTTGGGTGGTCGCCGGCGAATGCTGGTGGCCGCCCTTTTCCCATTCGGCGCCTCCCGCCGGGGCTTCTTCTCGCAGCTTCGCCGTGCGTTGCCCGCACGCTGCGCAGCATTGCGCTCTCAGGCGCCATCGCTTTCAAGCAGGGTAACCATACTGCATGCGGCCTTCCATCGCCGAGGTTCGGAGGGCATCCAGGTACGCGGATGGTTCGAGGACAGGTCTCGCGAAGCGCAGTGAAGTGGCGGACGGGGTGGGATTCGAACCCACGGAGAGCTTGCACCCTCGCCGGTTTTCAAGACCGGAGCCTTCAACCACTCGACCACCCGTCCGGCGCGGCTTTGATATCAGGGCAGGGGGGAAAAATAAACGGCGGGCTAAGGCCTGTTGGCCGGGTTTTGTGGCCCAGACATGACAAGGGGGCCGCGCCAGAAGCGACGGCCCCCTTTCGAGGCTGACAATGGGCGACGGTTATCCCGCCGCCATCTTATTATTTCTTGGCCTTCTTGGTCGGTTCGACCTGGCCGCGGATTTCGCCGGCCGGGTTCGCCTTGGTGTGGACGTTCACATACCACTTGCCGGCGGCGAGGTCGGCCGCCTTAGCGTCGTCGAGGTCGGCTTCGCCCTTGATCGGCGACGGGCCGAAGGTGATCGGCAGTTCCACGCCGGCATTGGCGCCGGCATCGGCCGGGCCATGGAAGTGCGCGGCAACGGCGTCGGTCAGGCCCTTATAGGTCAGCATATAGGTCAGGTGCTTGGTCGTGGTGTCGTACGACAGCTTGGCCGTGCCGGTGCCCTTGCTGTCGGTCGCCGGCGATTCGCTTTTGCCGTCCAGCTTGGCCTTGTAGGTGACGACGTCCGCCTGCGCGGCGGAAACGGCGAAGACCAGAGCCAAAGCGGCAGTTGCTCCGATTGTAAAGCCCTTCATCATAAGGTTCTCCCTTCCCAGTTGATATTTCGCGAATTGAAAGGCCAGATTGGTCCAGTCGCGGCGAATTAGCAATAACAAACATGCGCTTAACCGCCATTGCACAGGCAATATCCCCACAAAGCCGCCAATGTGCGTTTTCCGGCTAAAGAAACCGACCACGGCGCGGCATGCGGACCCAGTGCGCTTTGCCTCCCGCCCACGGGC
This sequence comes from Alphaproteobacteria bacterium, assembly GCA_965276835.1. Taxonomy (GTDB): domain Bacteria; phylum Pseudomonadota; class Alphaproteobacteria; order BOG-932; family Roseiterribacteraceae; genus BOG-932. The sequence goes on along the minus strand of OZ255631.1, from coordinate 1,132,340 downwards.
CAACTGCCCTATCATGAACCGCACCGGACGAGTCGCGGGCGGCGCGAAGCCGCCTGTCCGTTCGTTACCGCTGTTCCCGACCAAAAGCCGGCATCCGCATGAAACGAACCTTTCTTCCGATCCTTATTCTGTTGCTGGCGCTTCCGCCCGCCGCCCATGCCGCCGACACGGATTTCGCCACCTGGCTGGCCGGTCTCCGCCATGATGCAGCGGCCCAGGGCGTTCCGGCCGGGACGCTGGATGCCGCGCTGCGCGGGCTGCGGCCAAACCCGCATGTGATCGAACTCGACAACCGGCAGCCCGAAAGCACGATGACGCTGGAAACCTACCTGTCGAAGGTCGTCCAGCCGGCACGGGTCGAGAAGGGCCGAAAGCTGAAAACAGATAACCGCGCATTGTTGAAAGCGGTGTCGGAACGTTACGGCATCCCGCCTAAGGTCATCATGGCGCTGTGGGCGGCGGAATCCAGCTTCGGCGGCTCGATGGGCGACTATAAAGTGGTGGAATCGCTGGCGACGCTTGCGTTCGACGGGCGGCGCCCCGACCTCTTCCGCGCCGAACTGATCGCCGCGCTGAAGATCCTGGGGCATGGCGACTTTACGACCGACGACCTGAAGGGGTCGTGGGCCGGCGCGATGGGGCAGGTGCAGTTCATGCCCTCCACCTATTTGCACTATGCGGTCAATTTCCAGCATCCGGGCCAGCCCGACATCTGGCACAACCAGGGCGACGTGTTCGCCTCCGCCGCCAATTACCTGGCGACATTGGGCTGGAAGCGTAACGAAAGCTGGGGACGCGAGGTCAAGCTGCCGGCGCGCTTCAGCGCGGATATGGTCGGCCTGCCTGTGCAACACACGATCAACGAATGGGCGGCGCTGGGCGTTCACCGGGTCGACGGCGGCAAGCTGCCCGTCAGCACCATCCGCGCCTCCGTCGTCGCGCCCGACGGCACCGCGGGCCGGACCTTCCTGGTCTACGACAATTTCCGCACGCTGATGAAGTGGAACCACTCCACCTATTTCGGCCTGTCGATCAACCTGCTGGCCGATGGGATCGGCAATTGATGCGCGGCCGTCATTGGGCGCTGCTCGCCGTTATCGCGCTTCTTGCCGGCTGTGGCGGTGGCGGGGGAGGCGGCGGAACCAGCGGCGGCGGCGCGCGTCATGTGTCGCTCAGCAATCCGCACGAGGGCGGCTATTACAAAGTCGGCCAGCCCTACACGATCGACGGCGTCACCTACACGCCGGCCGAGGACTATGATTACGACGAAACCGGCATCGCCTCCTGGTATGGGCCCGGCTTCCACGGCCTCAGAACCGCCAACGGTGAGCTCTATGACATGAACCAGGTGACGGGGGCGCATAAGACCCTGCCGATGCCGTCGCTGGTGCGGGTCACCAACCTGGACAACGGCCGATCGATCATCGTCCGGGTCAACGACCGCGGCCCCTATGTCCGCAACCGGATCATCGACATGTCGCGGCGCGGAGCACAGCTTCTGGGTTACGAGAAGGTCGGCACGGCGAAGGTGCGGGTGCAGATCATGGCCGAGGCGAGCAAGCTGCTCGCCTCGGCCGCCAAACAAGGCGTTCTGGCCGTCGATATCGCAGGCATCGATCCGGATCGGCCGCCGCCGCCGCCGCCCGGCACGCCGACCTATACACGCCCCGGCGCAACCCCGACCGAGACCGAGCCGCTGGCGCCGCCGCCATCGGCGCAATATGCCCAGGAGCAGGCCCCGCCGCCCGCCGTCGCGGTGGTGGACGAAAAGAGCGTGCTGCAACGCGCCTTGCCGGCGCAGCAGGTCAAGGGCGAGGATGTCGGCGGCCTGTTCCTGCCGGCGCCGGTGGCACAGCAGCGTAAGGTTCATCCGACCGCGATCTATGTGCAGGCGGGCTCGTTCGGCGTGTCCGACAACGCCCAGCGCATGCTGGCCAAGTTGCGCGGCGTCGGCAACGCGCAGATCACCCAGGCCGTCGTCAACGGCAAAACATTCTATCGGGTACGGGTCGGCCCGATCGCCAATGTCGACCAGGCGGACGCCACCCTGTCGCGCGTGGTCGGCGCCGGCGCCGACGGCGCGAAGATTGTCGTCGATTGATCGATTATGTTTAGCGAACGAAGGTTCATGATGAGCAAGCCAGTCCCAAGACTTTTCGCCGGCGCCGCTGTCGCCGCCGCTTTGCTGATTTCCGGCGCCGCCTATGCGTTCGAAAGCTCGGGCAAGCAGGCGATCCTGGTCGACATGACCGGCCATCGCGTGCTGTATGAAAAGAACGCCGATCAGCACATGCCGACATCGTCGATGAGCAAGATGATGACGATCTATATGGTCTTCGACGCGCTGAAGGCCGGCAAAATCAAGCTGGACGACGAGTTCACGGTCAGCGAAAACGCATGGCACGAGACCTACAAGCACGACGAATCGTCGATGTTTCTGCCGGTCAACGCCCGGGTGAAGGTCGAGGATCTGATTCGCGGCGTGGTCATCCAATCAGGCAACGACGCGACAATCGTGCTGGCCGAGGGCCTCGCCGGTTCGGTGCCCGAATTCATGACGGAGATGAACGCCAAGGCGCAGCAGTTGGGCATGACCAACAGCCATTTCACGAACCCGCCCGGCATGCCTGACCCGGAGCATTATTCGACGGCCCGCGACCTGGCGACGCTGGCCGAGCGTCTCATCACCGACTTCCCCGAATATTACCATTTCTTCGGCGAACTGGAATTCACCTACAACAACATCAAGCAGGGCAACCGCAACCCGCTGCTCTATCATGCCGGCTCAGGCGTAGACGGGCTGAAGACCGGCCATACCGACGCCGGCGGCTATGGCCTGACGGTCTCCGCCATCCGCAACGGCCGCAGGCTGGTCGCGGTGGTCAACGGCCTGCCCAGCATGCAAGCCCGCGCCGACGATCCGGGCGCGCTGCTGGATTACGGCTTCAACGAATTCAAGGCCTACACGCTGTTCAAGCCGGGCGACACGGTGGAGCACGCCGTCACCTGGGAAGGCGCCGAGCCCACCGTGCCGCTGGTGACCGATCAACCTGTCGCCGTCACCATGAGCTTCGACGAGCGCAAAGGCCTGAAGGCCGTCGTTCATATGCCCGAAACCGTCAAGGCGCCGATCGCGGCAGGGCAGGAGGTCGGAAAGCTGATCGTTTCGGTGCCGGGCCAGCCCGATCAGGAATTCCCGCTCAAGACCGCATCGGCGGTCCAAAGGCTCGGCTTTTTCCCGCGGCTGGGAATGGCCGTGCATTATTTGATGGGCGGGCGCCCCGACGCGGCGTCCGATGCCGAGCCTGCGCCGAAGGCTCCCGATAACGCCAAAGCGAAGCACTGACGGCATGACGGATCGCGGCCGTTTCATAACGCTTGAAGGCGGTGAGGGCGCGGGCAAGTCGACCCAGGCCCGCCTGCTGGCGGCGTGGCTGGCGGACAAGGACATCGCGGCGACATTGACGCGCGAACCGGGCGGCACGCCGGGCGCCGAAGACATCCGCAACCTGCTGGTCACCGGCGAAGTCGGCCGGTGGGATCCGCTGACCGAGACCTTGCTGCACTTCGCCGCCCGCCGCGAGCATTTCACCCGCCTGATCCTGCCGACGTTGGAGAGCGGACGCTGGGTCATCTGCGACCGCTTCATCGATTCCACCCTGGCCTATCAAGGCTATGGCCAGGGCATCGACTTGACCGCCATAGAAGGCTTGCGCCGCACCGTGCTCGGCGACTTCACGCCGGACCTGACCCTGATCCTGGACGTCCTGCCGGAAACCCGGCTTGCACGCACGGCCGCCCGGCCGGGCAACGAAGACCGCTATGAACGGATGAACGAAGCCTTTCACGACCGCGTGCGCGCCGGCTTTCACGCCATCGCGGCCGCCGAGCCCCGGCGCTGCGCGGTGATCTCGGCGGACCAACCGATCGATACAGTGTTCGCGGCCCTCAAGCAGGCGGTCGGAAGCCGGCTCGGGCTGACGTAACCGGACGCCCGCCCACTCGATTTCCAGCCGTCATAAAGCAAAACCAACGCGACCGGACGGGGCAGATTCGTAACTTTCCAAGACGGCCGGCCTTCGGGTGGCCGCTCCCCGGGACGAACCTTTTTCCAGAATTTTCCAAATTCGTGCGTGGAATAATATACAGGCCGAGGCGTCGTATAGTCGCGCCATTGTGGCGCAAGCCGAAGACTCAGCCGCTTCCCCGTTCTCAAATGGGGGAGCGGCCTTTTTGTTTGGGGGTCGTCCCGGGCTGCTCTACAGCCTGATATCAGCGTCCGAGTTTCCGGCGGCCGGTCGTTGTTAAGCTCGGCGATCTTGCGTCGCTCCCCCCCTGGGCGTCCCACAGAGCAGCAGGTGGAATCCCAGCCCCTGCTGACAGGCCATCATGACCGACGAAGACCGAAAAATCGCCGACATCCTCAGCGCCGTGGCGGCGATCGATCTCAAAACCCACCCCATCCACGAGGCGATCAAGGCGCGACACGGGGGCCAATGGGTCGGCCTGGACGATTACGCCATCTAAACGAGTGCCGAATCCGTGACTTTGACGGGCAACGGTTTCACCGCGGACGGGGACATCGGCTACTCGTGGACCTGCAAATGCCACAACGACGATATCCCGGAGGTCGAAGCCGTCATGGTCACTGGCCGGTTTATCGACGGCCGGCCCGTGATCGAGGACATCGCGCAGGCGGAGCCTGATTACGCGTGACCAAGCGCAAAGATTCTTGATTATCCCGCAATCTAGATCATATTTATAAACCATCTAGATTGCAGGGCATCAAGCATGGCTTTTCACATCCGAGATCAGGCGACCGACGGTGCGGTTCGACGGCTGGCGAAACTGACGGGTAAGACTTTGACCGACACAATCCGTGACTCTGTCGAACAAGCCTATGAGCGTGAGCGGGCACGCGTCCCCTTGGTCCAGCGGTTGAAGCCGATCCAGGCGGCGTTTTCCAAGTTGTCTCAACCCGGCGGATTGCCCGCAGATAAGGCGTTCTTCGACGATCTGTCCGGCGAGGACTGATGTTTCTGGATGCCTCGGCGATGATCGCCATATTGACCGGCGACTCCGATGGGGCGGAGCTGGCGGAGAAACTTGGCCGTGCCCCGCAGGTATGGACCTCGGGCATTGCAGTTTACGAAGCGGTCGCAGGTCTCGCGCGCATCGGCAATATTCCGCCGTCTCAGGCGGAAGGCCTTCTCGACCGCTTTTTGGAAGAAACCGGCGCAGAAGTGATCCCGATCACGGATGCAATCTCCCGCGATGCGCTCCGCGCCTTTTCGCGCTTTGGCAAAGGTCGTCATCCAGCGGGTCTCAATATGGGCGATTGCTTCGCCTATGCCTGCGCCGCCGTGCTAGGCACGGCTCTCTTGTTCAAGGGCAATGACTTTCCGTTGACGGACATTGCCTCTATTGGGCGTTAGAGCGGCCAACTAGGAACAGGCCATCTCGCCCATTATGCGCAAAGCTGACATTGTGCCGCTCCTCCCTCAAGCCGGCCGTCAGATATTCCGCAGTCTCGGTATCGTCCTCAATCACAAGGATGCGCAAATACTTCCTCCAATTGACGTCTCGGCCTCGCGTAGATCATTGGATGGCTGGCGGAGGGGAGCCATCCAATGATGAATTTTCAATCGGGGTGTGCCCTCTCAATCGAGTTTTCGAGTAGTTCGCCGGTCTTCGCGTCGACTCCGACCTCATGGGTCACCTTCCCGATCGCAATGTCGAACGAATAGCGCAAACCGCTTCCGCCCGTTTCCCGCTCCAGCTCCTCGTCCGTAATCCGGCCCGGGGCCGCTTTGACGGCAATTGCTCGCGCCTGCTCCAGGCTGACCTTCGCGTCCTTGGCGAATTCGCTCCCTGTGTAGGCAAACGCTGTTCCTGCCGTCAGCAGCAATGCGACTGCACCGAAGACGGGCGCCTTCCCGAAGTTACTCATCGTTAGCTCCTATGTTGGTGCACGAATTTGTGCCCATCCTCAACCTGGGGAGGCAACATTGAGATCAGCTCAGTAACGGATTGTATTTTCGTAATGTACGCCGATTCAGATGCGCATTACGCTTTTCCTCATCGTAAAAGTTACGAAATTACAATCTTTCAGCCATCGCATTCCGGCGACGTTTCGCGCGGATTTCGTTCTGCATGAAAGCCAGGCGCTCCCGACTGCAAGCCGCCGCCCTGCTGGCATCCCTAGTGTACCGTCACTAACAGAAGGATTCCCATCCGGGGCTGGCGTTACGGGGTAGGGGCGTTACGTCTCTGTCGTCGATCTTTCTGGTTTCGATATCGCTGAACGGATTTCGCCGTACCGCGGGGTCGTGGGCGCGATAACCCATGCAGCCTGGGAGCATGTAAAAATCACAGTCAGCTCGGCTTGACGCCGCCCGGCAATACGCCCATATCACTGCCGAAGCAGTTATCGCCGAGGCAGCGAAATGGCGGATTTCTACACTTCTGGAACCTATACGGTGCGCGGCAGCATCGGTTATCTGATCCGCCGGGCGCGCAACCTGATGACCGCGCGGGTCGAGGCCGAATTCGACCGTCGCGCCGTCACCTTCGTGCAGTGGATCGTCCTGATGCAGTTGCGCGACGGCCTTGCCAGCACGGCCGCCGAGATATCGCGCGACATGTGCCACGACAGCGGCGCGTTGACCCGCGTGCTGGACCAGTTGGAACAGCGCGGCCTGATCGAGCGGCGGCGCAACCGTGCCGACCGCCGGACGGTCGAGATCGGTATCACGCCGGACGGCCTCACCATGGTCAACTCGCTGGTGCCCACGGTGGTCGGGCTGCTGAACGGCGCGCTGACCGAGTTTACCCAAGACGAGGCCGAGACCTTCACCCGTCTTCTCAAGAAATTCATCGACGGCGTCACGGCCGATCCGGCGCCGAATTGCCCCGCATCGGACGACGAGAAATTGGAGTTGAATCTATGAGCGACACGCAACGCGTGCAGCCGCCGCACCCGGTCGGCGTTCCGGGGGCAAAAAGCCGTCGTGGGCCGATGCTGTTGGCGCTGGGGGCTGTTGTCGTTGTGGGCGGCCTTGGATGGCTTGCCTATGACCTGGTTTTCACCCGCAACCTGGTCTCGACCGACGATGCCTATGTCAGCGGCGACGTGGTGCAAGTGACCAGCAAGATTCCGGGGACCGTGATCGCGCTGCATGCCGACGATACGCAGGTGGTCAAGCAGGGCGATGTCATGATCGAACTCGACCCGGCGGACGCCAATATCGGCATGGCCTCGGCCGAGGCCGGGCTGGCCCAGGCTGTCCGCAACGTCAAGGCGCTGCTGGCCCAGGCCGATCAGTTGCGCGCCCAGATCGATGCCCGGCAGGCGGACCTGAAGCGCGCGCAGGATGACGCCAGACGGCGCAGCAACCTGATCGCCACCGGCGCCGTGTCGCGTGAGGATTTCTCGCATGCGCAGGATGTGACCACGTCGCAGACCGCATCCTTGGCCGCCGCGCAGGCGCAACTGGAGCAGACCCTGGCGCAGATCGGCAACACGCCGGTCGCGTCCCATCCCGACGTCCTGACGGCCGCCGCGAAACTGCGCAACGCCGCCTTGTCGCTGCGCCGCGCACGCATTGTCGCGCCGATCAACGGTGAGATCGCCCGCCGCTCCGTTCAGGTCGGCCAGCGGGTTGAGGCCGGAACGCCGCTGATGGCGGTGGTGCCGCTGGAAGATGTCTGGATCGACGCCAACTTCAAGGAAGTCCAACTCCAGCGGATGCGTGTCGGGCAGCCGGTGACGGTGACAACCGACATATACGGCAACAAGGTGAGCTATCACGGCAAGGTGGCCGGGCTGGCGGCGGGCAGCGGCAACGCTTTTGCGCTGCTGCCGGCGCAGAACGCCACCGGCAACTGGATCAAGATCGTCCAGCGCGTGCCGATCCGCATTCTGCTGGATCCCAACGAACTGAGGGCCAACCCTCTGCGCATCGGCCTGTCGACCGACGTCAGCGTCGATGTCAGCGACCCGTCGGGCAGCCAGATTGCCGACAAGGTGCGCAACCAGCCGTTCCCGGCGCAACCCAGCGACGCCGCCGATCCGGCCGTCGACGCGTTGATCGCCAAGATCATCGCCGACAACGGCGGCGCGGCCGAGATCGCCTCCACCGGAGCCAAGACCGTCAGATGAGCGGACCGGCGCAAGCCGATGCGCTCCCGCCTCTAAAAGGCGGGGCGCTGGCGCTGACCGCGATCGCGCTGGCGCTCGGCACCTTCATGCAGGTGCTGGACAGCTCGATCGCCAATGTCTCGATCCCGACGATCGCCGGCGATCTGGGCGTCAGTCCCGACCAGGGCACCTGGGTCATCACCTCGTTCGCCGCATCGAACGGCATCTCCGTGCCGGTCAGCGCCTTCATGATGCAGCGTTTCGGCGTGGTGCGGACCTTCGTCATTTCGGTCATGCTGTTCACGCTCGCCTCGCTGCTGTGCGGCATCTCCTGGAGCCTGGGATCGCTGGTTCTGTTCCGGGTGGTGCAGGGCGCGGTATCCGGCCCGATGATTCCCGGGTCGCAGGCGCTGCTGATCGCCATCTTCCCGGCAAGCAAGCGGGGCACGGCGCTGGCCATCTGGTCGATGACCACGCTGATCGCCCCGATCTGCGGCCCGATTTTCGGCGGTTACATCTCCGACAATTATACTTGGCCGTGGATTTTCCTGATCAACCTCCCGGTCGGCATCGTTTGCGGCGTCATCTCCTGGCGCATGCTGGCCAAACGCGAGACCCCGACCCGAAAGGTTCCGATCGACCGCGTCGGCTTCGCGCTGCTGGTCGTGTGGGTCGGCTGCCTGCAGGTAGCCCTGGACAAGGGCAAGGACGCCGATTGGTTCGCATCGCCGCTGGTCACAACGCTGATCGTGATCACCGCGATCGGGTTCGTCGCCTGGCTGATCTGGGAACTGACCGACGAAAACCCGATCGTCGACCTGTCGTTGTTCAAGTTGCGCAATTTCTCGATCGGAACGCTGGCCTTTTGCCTGGGTTACGCGCTGCTGTTCGGCAACCTGGTGCTGCTGCCGCTGTGGCTGCAAAGCGATGTCGGTTACACCGCGACCTGGGCCGGGCTGGTCGCGGCGCCTGCCGGCGTCGCAGCGGTCGTCCTGTCGCCCATTGCCGCCCGGGTGATGTCCAAGATCGACGCCCGCTGGACCGCCACGTTTTCGTTCGTCGCTTTCGCGATTTCCTATCTGATGCGCGCCAACTACACGCCGGATGCGAGCTTCACCGTGTTGATGATGCCGCTGGTGGTGCAGGGCATCGCGATGAGCGTGTTTTTCGTCTCGATGCTGACGATCCTGCTGCACGGCATTCCGCCGCAAAAGATACCGGCGGCTTCAGGCTTGTCGAACTTCGCCCGCATCACGGTCGGCGGCTTTGCCGCTTCGCTGACAACCGTCGTGTGGGATCGGCGCGAGGCAGTGCACCAATCGCGCTTGACGGACAGTTCGGTGCTCGGTGCGCCACAGATGAGCCTCGCATTGTCTCACCTGCATGATTACGGGCTCTCGGCGGCGCAAAGTCTCGGCGTGCTTGGCCGTAACCTGGTGACCCAGGCTTATATGCTGTCGTCGCTCGACTTTTTCTGGATTTCCGGTTGGCTGTGCCTCGCGGTGCTGCCGCTGGTGTGGCTGACCCATCGTTCGGTCGGTGGGGGCGGGCACGCCGCGGCGGACTAGACGATCAAGCGCGGTTGGCCAACAATCCGCGCATGATCGAGACTCGCCTATGAGCACGGAGGACAGCGACGTTCCCGCGCCGCGCGCCAACCCGGAACTACTAGGGCAGGGTGCGGCGGAGCAGGAATTGCTACGCGCGGTCGCGAGTGGCCGGTTGCCGCATGCCTGGCTGATCGCCGGCCCCAGCGGCATAGGCAAGGCGACGCTCGCCTTCCGTTTCGCGCGCTATCTGTTCGCCGGGCGCGAGCGGCTTTCAACCTCCTTGGCGGTTGCATCGGACAATCCGCTTTTCCGCAGGGTCGCCGCCGGCGGCCATGCCGACCTGCTGACGGTCGAGCGCCAGTTCGACGAGGACAAGGGCCGGCAGAAGAAAGACATCGCCGTCGACGACGTCCGCAAGATCGCGCCGTTCCTGCGTCTGACCGCGGCCGAGGGCGGCTGGCGGGTCGTGATCCTGGACGGCGCCGACGGCATGAACCGCGCCGGGCAGAACGCCGTGCTGAAGATTCTGGAGGAGCCGCCGACCGGCGCGCTGATAATGCTGCTGACCGAACGGCCTTCCGCGCTGTTGCCGACTATTCGCTCGCGCTGCCGTCTGCTGACGCTTCCGGGATTGGACGACGCCGTGGTCGACCAACTGCTTGCACAGCATCGGCCCGATCTCGACGCCGCCGCGCGCGCCGGTCTTGTCCGCATCGCCGCCGGCAGCATCGGCCGAGCGCTCGATATCGCCCGCCATGACGGGCTGGACCTGCTGGCCGAATTCATCGCCATCGCCGGCCGCAACCCCGTCGACTGGCCCGCGGCGCATGCGCTGGGCGACAAACTGTCCGGGGCGTCGGCCGACGAATCGTACCGATCTTTTTCACAACTTCTGGTCGACTGGCTGGGCGGCGCGATCCGCCGACTGGGGCGCGGAACCGGACCAATTGCCGGCCAGGAGGTGATAAAGGGCGAAAACGCACTGATTGCACGGCTTGGCGGGGCAGGGCGGCTTGAACCGGCCCTGGAGGTATGGGAGAAGATTTCGCACCTGTTCGCCCGATCGGATAGCGCCAATCTCGACCGGCGTCTGACAGTGATCTCCGCCCTCGACACGCTGAGCACCGCTCTCCGCTGAGCGGTGACATATCGCGAACCGACATTAGATAATCTGGCGGAGCACCGGCTTCCGGAGTTTTCATGAGCGCCACGTCGCAAAAATATTTCGTCACGACGCCGATCTATTACGTCAACGACCAGCCGCATATCGGCCACGCCTACACCACGCTGGCGGCCGATGTGACCGCGCGATTTCATCGGCTGGCCGGTCGCGACGTGTATTTCCTGACCGGCACCGACGAGCATGGGCAGAAGGTGGCGCAGTCCGCGGCCCAGAACGGGGAAACACCGCAGCAGCTGACCGACCGCGTGTCGCAGAATTTTCGTGACCTGACCAAGCTGATGAATTTCTCGAACGACGACTTCATCCGCACGACCGAGCCGCGCAACGTCGCCGCCGCTCAGGCTTTGTGGCAGGCGATGGCCAAGGCGACCGCGCCGAACGGGCAGCCCGCGATCTATCTGGGATCCTATTCCGGCTGGTACTCGGTACGCGACGAGGCCTTCTATGACGAGGGGGAGCTAAAGGACGGTCCGGCTGGGACGAAGCTTGCCCCGACCGGCGCGCCGGTCGCCTGGGTCGAGGAGCCGAGCTATTTCTTCCGCCTGTCGGCCTATGGCGATGCGCTGATGGCACTTTACGAGGCCGAGCCGGATCTGGTCGCCCCCAACAGTCGGCGCAACGAGATCAAGAGCTTCGTCAAAGGCGGCCTGCGCGACCTGTCGATCAGCCGCACCAGCTTTTCCTGGGGCGTCCCGGTGCCGGGCGACGAGAAGCACGTGATGTATGTCTGGCTGGACGCGCTGGTGAATTACATCGCCGCTCTGGGCTACCCCACGGTGGGCGACGGGACGCTTTACGACCGCTTCTGGCCGGCCGACCTGCATCTGGTCGGCAAGGATATCGTGCGCTTCCACACAGTCTATTGGCCGGCCTTCCTGATGGCGGCCAACCTGCCGCAGCCGAAGCGGGTGTTCGCCCATGGTTGGTGGACCAGCGAGGGGCAGAAAATGTCCAAGTCGCTGGGTAATGTGATTGCCCCCAGCAATCTGGTCGAAACCTACGGCTTGGACCAGGCGCGCTATCTCCTGATGGCCGAAGTGCCGTTCGGCAATGACGGCGATTTCTCTCACAGCTCCGCCGTGCGCCGGGTCAATGCCGATCTGGCCAACGGCATCGGCAACTTGGCGCAGCGCACGCTGACCCTGATCCAGAAAAACTGCGATGGCGCGGTTCCGATACCTGGCGAGTTCACGAGAGAAGACCAGGCATTGTTCGCCACCGCCGAGGCGCTCTTACCGAACCTCGAAGCCGGCATCCGCCAACAGGCGTTCCACGAAGTGTTGCGCAATATCTGGTCACTGGTCGGCGATGGCGACGGTTATATCGACGCGATGGCGCCCTGGGCGCTGAAGAAGACCGACACCGCGCGCATGGCGACGGTGCTTTACGTGCTGGCGGAAACGCTGCGTGCGCTCGGCATCGTCATTCAACCTTTCATGCCCCAGAAGACGGCTGCCTTGCTCGACCAACTCGCCGTGCCTGCCGACAAGCGGGATTTCGCGGCTTTGGGCGGGGGGGGCCGGCTGATTCCTGGCACGCCGCTGCCACCACCGCAGGGACTGTTCCCGCGCATCGTGGATGCCGAGTAGGTCCGCGATGCTCGTTGACAGCCACTGCCATCTGGAATTCCCGGACTTCGCCGCCGACCAGGACGGCGTAATTGGCCGGGCACGCGCGGCTGGGATCGGGCACTTCCTGACAATCTGCACCCGCGTACGCCGCTTCGACGAAATTTTGCGGGTCGCGGAAGCGAATGACGATGTCTCATGCTCGCTGGGCACCCATCCACACAGCGCGGAAGAAGAAACCGACGTCACGACCGATGAACTTGTCAGGCTTGCTCAGCATCCCAAGGTGGTGGCGATTGGCGAGACCGGACTGGATTATTATTACGACAACAGCCCGCGCGACCTGCAGCAGGAGGCATTCCGCCGCCATCTGCGCGCGGCCATCGCACTCGACCTGCCGGTTATCGTCCATACGCGTGACGCGGACGGCGACACAGCGCGAATCCTGCGCGAAGAGGGACAGGGGACCGGTCTTAAAGGTGTCATCCACTGCTTCAGCTCCAGCCCGCAACTGGCTGCGGACGCACTGGATTTGGGCTTTTACATCTCGTTTTCCGGAATCCTGACTTTCAAGAAAGCCGAAGAACTGCGCGAAACCGCGCGCAGCGTGCCGGCGGACAAGATGCTGGTCGAAACCGATGCGCCGTTCCTGGCGCCGATCCCGATGCGCGGGAAACGCAACGAACCCGCCTTCGTCGTTCACACCGCGAAAGTGCTGGGCGAGATCCACGGATTGGATGCCGAGGCCCTGGCCGACCGCACGACCCGGAATTTCTTCACCTTGTTCAGCAAAGCCGTCCCGGCGGCGCAATGACGGCACGCGTCACCATCCTTGGCTCCGGGAACTCAACCGGCGTGCCCATGGCGAATGGCGATTGGGGCTCATGCGACCCGGATGAGCCGCGCAACCGCCGCCGCCGCGCCTCGATCCTGTTCGAGAAAGACGGCACGACCGTTTTGATCGACGCCGGCCCGGATCTGCGCGATCAGATGCTATCGGCGGGCGTCAAGAAACTGGACGCCGTTATCTTCACCCATGCCCACGCCGATCATTCGCAAGGCGTCGACGATCTGCGCGCCTTCGTCGAATATGGCGGAACGCCGTTGCCGATCTACGGATATCCTGAGCTTGTCGAGAACATTAGAAGCCGATTCTCATATTTGTTCGGAGGTGCACGGGCCGGCTATTACGACAAACCCTTCCTCGAAATCCACGAGACACCACAGAACCTGACGATCGGAGCGCTGGATTTCCGATTTTTCGAGCAGGACCATACAGTCTGCCGCACACTTGGCATTCGTGTCGGCGCCTTCGCCTATTCGACTGACGTTAAAGCGCTGCCGGGCGAGGCGTTCGATGCATTGTCCGGTATCGAGACTTGGGTCGTGGCGGCTGTGCGCCGTGAACCGCATATCGCCCATGCCCATCTGGATGTCGTGCTGGAGTGGATCGCGCGGGTCAAACCGCAACAGGCCTATCTGACTCACCTGAACCTCACGATGGATTACCGGACCCTGCACAACTGGCTGCCGGCGGGCGTCGAGCCCGCCTATGACGGTAAGGTTATCGAAATTGATGCCTGACAAAACGAAGACAGCCAAAACGAAGGCGATCCCAGCGCCAAGACGACCGGTCGAGATCATTGAGATTCCGCCGCGCACCTGGACGGTCTGGGCGATTTCGATCAGCCTGTTCATGGCCTTCACGCGGATGTTGGCTTTGCGCCATTCGCCACTCGATCTGTTACCGGACGAGGCACAATATTGGTCGTGGTCGCGGCATTTGGCGTTCGGCTATTTCTCTAAGCCGCCGATGATCGCCTGGCTGATACGCGCCACGACCGCATTGGCCGGGAATGACGAATGGGCAGTCAGGCTGGCGGCCCCGCTGGTGCATGCGGGGACCGGCATCGTTATCGCTTTCCTGGGCCGCGCCTTGTTCAGCGCCCGAGCCGGCTTCATCGCCGCGTTGCTCTACGCGACGCTGCCCGGGGTGGTGTTTTCCAGCCTAATTATCTCAACGGATGTCCCGCTGCTGTTCTTCTGGGCGTTGGCTCTGCTGGCGGTATGGCAGGTATGGACCAAGCCGGATTGGCGATGGGCTATCGCCTTAGGTCTCGCGCTCGGCCTCGGTTTCCTCAGCAAATACGCAATGGGCTATTTTTTCTTGGGTTTCGCGGTCTTTGCCGCGACCCCTCCGCGCGACGGATTTAAGGCTGCCTGGCGTCATCTGCTGCTGGCTTTGCTGGTCGCTGCGGCATTCGTGCTCCCCAACCTGATGTGGAACGCGACGCATGGTTGGGCCACAGTGGGCCATACGGCAGCGAACGCCAATTGGGGGCAGGGGGCCGGCCTTCATTTGATGGAGGGGCTAAGCTTTGCCGCCGCGCAGTTCGGTGTCTTTGGCCCCGTGCTGATGGCGGCACTGATCGTGCGCTTGGCGCTGTGGCGGCGCGATCCACCGTCGGCCGCCGAACGTTTCTTGCTGGCTTTCACGATTCCGATCCTGGCCTTAATGATCGTCCAAAGCGGCATCTCGCGCGCCCACGCCAATTGGGCGGCAGTGTCCTACGTTGCCGCCACGGTACTGGTCGTCGGGTGGCTGGAACGCATCCAGAAGTCGTGGCCGATCCGCCTCACCTTGACCCTGCAGCTGGTAGCGTTCGCGGGCTTTACGCTGCTGTTCGCCGGCTCCCTGCATGTCACGCTGCCCAAGAACATCGATATCTTCCACCAGATGCGCGGCTGGCGCAGCCTCGCCGGCCTGGTGTGGAAGCGCATGGGCACGATGCCGCCGGAAACCACACTCGCAGCCGACGACCGGGAAGTGATGGCGGAACTGGATTATAACCTGCGCGAGCGATCCTTTCCGCTGGTCATGGCGACGGGTAAGGGGCCGGCCGGCAACCAGTATGAGCTTGAGAATGCGCTGACCGTGCGGAACGGCGCCAGGGTCCTCCTGATCGCCCGTTACAAAGACCGTGACGAAATCCTGAACCGGTTCGCCGGGCACACGATGACCGAGGAATGGACCGTGGGCGCGGGGTTGGGGCGCAGACGCGGCTATTTCGTCTATGATCTTTCCGGATTCAAGGGCGACTAGCGATGGCCGACAGCAAACGGCGGGACCTTGTCTGGCAGAAGGGCGCCGCGACTGGATGGACATCCGAAATGCGGCTCCTTGGGGCTTATCTTCTGTCCGGGCCCAGGTCCAATCGGATCGGCTGTTTCGAATTCGATCTTGCGGAAGCGGCGGAACAAACCGGCCTAAGTGAAAACAAAATCACGGAAATCATCGGAATTCTGGAGCGCGAAGACTTCGCGCGATTCGACCGGTCCAACGGCTGGATCTGGCTTCCCGGCGTTCTGCGGCAAAATCCGTTCACCGACGCCGACGAGGTGCGCCGTACGCTCGCCGATTTGGCCGCGGTTCCTCGCCAAGCCGGATTTCGACCAGACTTGGTTCAGCTTTTTCGCCGATCGGCGGATCACCCCGGCGCTGCTGAGGATGCGGAGGCAGCCCAAAAGCGTGGAATCCGCGATTATGCGAGGCGCTGTCGGCAATATCTCAATTCGCTCGTCGACACCCGTGCCTTACGGCTGTTGGGTACCCTGACGGTAATTTTCGCGATCCTTTTCGTTGTCTTTCCAGCCATCGACCTGGGCGTTGCCGGCTGGTTTTTCGTACCGCCTCGCAGTTTTACCCTCGGCGAAACCTGGGTCGGCCGCTTCTTCGATTCTGATATTCACTTCGGAATGGAGTGGTTTCTGCCGGTGATCGTTGCGGTCTTCGTATATGGGCTGGTTCGCAAAAAACCGGTCTGGAACCTGACGCCACGGAATTTTCTGTTCGTCGCCTTGTCGATCGGGCTCGGTGCCGGGCTTCTGACCAATGTGATCCTCAAGGATAGCTGGGGCAGGGCGCGTCCCAGTCAAGTTCTCGAATTCGGCGGCACCAAACAATTCAGCCCGCCGTTCATGCGCAGCACACAATGCGACAAGAACTGCTCGTTCGTGTCCGGCGACGCGTCGTTGGCCGCAAGTTTCCTGTCATTCGCGGTGATTGCGCAGCGATATCGGCGCCGCTGGTGGGCCGGGCTTGGAACCTTTACCGCCGTCGTTGGGGTCATGCGGATGGGCAGAGGTTCGCATTTCTTGAGTGACGTGGTGTTTGCGGTCATCTTTACCCTGATGATCATGCTGGTGCTGAAGCAGCTCATTCTGGAAGACCGATGGCGTAAATGGCCGAAATGGCGCGCGAATCCGGAACCTGAGGTATCCTTGGGCGAAAGCCTGTAATTCGGAAGGCGGAATGGCGAAAGACGGGGACGATCGCGGAGAAGGGGAGGCAGTCGCTCCGTCGGAGTCCGACATCGAGAAATATCGCCTGTTTGCGGAAGCGACCGAAGAAGGTGTCGTCATCCACAACTATGCCAACGTCCTCGCAGCCAACAGCCACTTTGCCCGCATGTTCGGCTATGCCGAAAATCGCGTGGAAGGCGCCTATCCGTTTGCCTTCATCGCACAGGGCCAGCAAATCGTGGTTGAGGAAATAGCCCGGCAAAACGATGAATTGTCCGGGGAAACCATGGGCGTGCGCGCCGACGGCAGTCTATTTCCAATCGAACTGATAGCCCGACCTGTTATTTTCGCCGGCCATCCCGTACGCATCGTCAGGGTGAGGGACCTGACGCACCGCAAGCAGGTCGAGGCAAAGCTAGACGCCACGGAAGAACGCTTCCGTGCGACGTTCGAGCAGGCGGCTGTCGGCATCGCGCATATCGCGGTCGACGGAGGGTGGCTCAGAGCTAATCAGCGGCTGTGCGACATGGTCGGCTATTCGCGCGAGGAACTTCTGCGGCTGACATTTCAGGATATTACCCACCCAGACGATCTGAACGGGGATCTGGAGCTGTTCCAGGCGGTTATCGCCGGCGAACGCGATAGCTATTCGATGGAAAAGCGGTATTTCCGCAAAAACGGGTCGATCATCTGGATCAATCTGACGGTTGCCGTGGTCAGGCTGCGCGACGGCAGCCCGTCCTATTTCATCTCGATGATCGAGGACATCAGCGCTCGTAAGGAAATTGAGGAAACGCTTCGCCAATCGCAAAAGATGGAAGTCGTCGGTCAGCTGACCAGCAGCATCGCGCACGATTTTGGGAAT
The DNA here is from genome assembly GCA_965276835.1 of Alphaproteobacteria bacterium. GTDB lineage: Bacteria > Pseudomonadota > Alphaproteobacteria > BOG-932 > Roseiterribacteraceae > BOG-932. The sequence goes on along the minus strand of OZ255631.1, from coordinate 1,114,732 downwards.
TTCCTGAATGTTATTAAGGGAAATCTTCAGATTCTTCAATTATCTGAATTAGGTAGAAAGAATACTGAATATGTCGAATCGGCTCTGGCGGGCGCCGAACTGGCGGAAAAACTGATCCGGCAATTGCTGTCCTTTTCGCGCCGCCAGGAACTTGAACTCGAAGTCCTGAACATCGATACGTTAATCGAAGATGTCGGCGAGTTGCTAAGGAAAGCAATCAACGATCAAATCGATCTGAAGTTCGACCTACAAGCGATTGATTATTCAGTAGTTTGTGACCGTGTTCAGCTTGAGACAGCTTTGTTCAATCTGGTCCTGAATGCCCGCGATGCGATCGGCAATAAGGCCGGCCAAATCGTGATCGACACCACCGCTAGCCATTTTCCGGAGGCACCGGCATTAAATGGGACGCGGCAGGATGGAAATTACGTCTGCCTGACGGTGCGCGATAGCGGCCACGGCATGACGCAGGAAATCCTGACACACGCGATCGAGCCGTTCTTTACGACGAAAGCCAGCGGTGAAGGCACTGGCCTTGGCCTCAGCCAGGTGGCCAAGTGCGTTACCCAGATGAACGGCTTCGTTCAGATCGACAGCGAACTTGGCACAGGCACGACAATTCGGCTTTTTCTGCCGCAACGCAGCCACTGAGATCGCTAGAGTTCTGAACTGATTGCCATTATGGCTTATAGTTTATTTTCCATAATATATATTATGCGATCTTGCTTGCTGAGAGAGTCGGACTTTATTTGATGTAATAGCCCCCAACCTTCCAGCGGCCGTCTTCGCGCACAAGCGGCAGCATTTCGCCGGAATCTTTCCGGTTCGCGAAGGCGCTATCGAATTCAACGATCGCATAGTCGCCATCGGGCGCGTTTGGCAGCGATGTTGTCTCGCTATAGCTTTTCAGTCGTCGCGATTTGAGTGTGCCGACTTGGCGGCGCGGCGCGCTGACAGACTGAACCCAAGCATCGACATCCATCTTGCCTTTGAACAGCTGCGCGACATCGCTCCAGGCGGCGGCATAGTCGCCGTCGTCCACCATCTTGAGCCAAGCTTTGCTGGCGGCAACCGCTTCGTCCTGGCGCTGATCGGCAACAGCCGGCCCCGACAATGCAACGACGAGCGCGGCGGACAACAAAACCTTGATCATGTCGCGTCCTCTTTTACGGCCGTTGCGGCTTGGCCAAGCCCGCGCCCAGGCGGACACCGCCATCGACCATGAGAATCTCGCCGGTGATGTAGTCCGCGCCTTCCAGCAGCCATACAATCGGTTCGGCCACGTCCTCCGGCTGCGCGACCCGCCCAAGCACGGCAGAATCGGCATAAACATCGCGGACGCGGGCAAACGCCGCCTCGCCTACGCCGTCTTTCAGCCAGCGTGAGTCAATCACACCGGGCGAGACGGCGTTGACGCGGATTTCAGGGCCCAGCACACGCGCCAGGGTGAGCGTCATGGCGTTCAAGGCCCCTTTCGACGCCGTATAGGCCAGCGAACTGCCGCCACCGATCGCGGTCGAGTTGGATGACACGTTGACGATAGCCCCCTGCCCTTGCTTACGCATCGTCGGCACGACGGCGCGGATCATATGGAACGCACCGATTACGTTGACGTCGAGTAGCCTATGGAAATCCGCCGCCTCCAACAGATCGAGATCGGCCGGGTTGGCGAATTTGGTGATGCCGGCATTGTTGATCAATCCGTCGATCCGCCCCCACCGATCCACCGCGGCGTCCGCGATCCGCCGACAATCGGCATCGACCGCGACATCTCCCTGAACCAGCAATGTCTCGGCCCCGGCATCTTCGCAGGCGGCCACGGTCTCCTGCGCTTCGCGTGCGCTGTGGGCATAGTTCACTACCACCCGTGCGCCCTTTCCGGCCAACATGACCGCGCATGCCGCGCCGACGCCGGTCGCCGAGCCGGTGACGATGCAGACCGATCCAGCAAGTTTCATGGCGTTCCCGGAGATTTTCGTTGAAGATCGCTTGTGCCGCGCAAGCTCGAACACGGGTGCGCGGCTGTCAAGGAATGCCGAGAGGATCGATCATGAAATACCTGCCCGCCGCCGTCATTGCCGGCCTGTTGCTCCCGGCTGCCGCCTTCGCATCATCGCCGCCGGCGGTCAAATCGGAAACCTTGCTGGCGGCCACGGGATCGTGGGACGGGAACGCCTACAAGAATTATCCCGCGGGTCACCCTGAGCTGACCGTTCTCAAGATCACTATTCCGGCACACACCAAGTTGGCTTGGCATGAACATCCGGAACCCAATGCGGCCTACATCCTCTCGGGTGTCCTGACCATCCAGAAGCGCAACGGCCAGAAGAAGATCGTGCGCGCCGGGCAGGCCGTCGCGGAAACGATGAATACTGTTCATCGCGGCGTTACGGGCGCAACGCCGGTCGTGCTGCTCGCCTTTTATGCCGGCGCCAAAGGCCTGCCGGTCACCAAACCCGCGCCTTAGGCTTTCTTGTCCGTCCACGGACCGGTCTTGCCGTCGTCGCCGGTCTGGTTTGCCTGGTTCGCCATCGCCGCCAGGCTCATGATGCCGCCGGCATTCATGCTGTCGACCATCATCGTCGGAATCAGAATCGTCGCGCCGCGTTCCTTGGTGGTTTCGTAAATGATGTTCATGGCGCGCAACTGCAGCGCCGCCGGATTCTTGGCATAGATGTTGGCGGCATCGAGGAATTTCTGCGCCACCTCCAACTCCGCCGCGCCCAAGATGACCCGCGCCTCCTTTTCCCGCTCAGCCTGCGCCTGCCGGCTCATCGCGTCCTGCAGCGCGGCCGGAATGGCGACGTCGCGGATTTCGACCGAGATCACCGATACGCCCCAGTCGGCGGTTTTGCGCCCGATCTCGGCCTTCAGCAACTGGTCGGCATTTTTGCGGTCCGACAGCAACGTGGTCAGTGGTGACGAACCGATCATCTCGCGCAAGGACGTCTGCGCCACGCGGCCGATGGCCTGCCGGTAATCCGTGATCTCCAGCGCCGCGCGTTCGGGGTCGTGGACCTGCCAAAATAGGATGGCGTCGATATTGGTCGGCACCGTATCTCGGGTCAGCGCCTGTTCGGCATTGAATTCCGTGGTCTGGATGCGCTGGTCGATCCAAACCGTCACCGCGTCGATGAACGGTACGATCAGGAACAGGCCAGGCCCTTTGACGCCCTGCAGCTTGCCGAGACGCAGCACCACCGCCTTTTCCCACTGGTTCGCCATCTGCAGCGACATCGGCGTCAGAAGGCCAAGCAGCACCAGCGCGCCGCCCAGCACATAGAAGATTGTCGTGCCGTTGAGCGTACCCCAATAGATCGCGGCGGCCGCCAGACCGAAGAACAGCACGCTGAGAATACCGGCGGGCGAAGTCGCACTACGTGGATTCATGATTTTTCCCCTTTTGCGATTGCGACGATTCGTTGCCCGAGAGTTTTTGGGTCGAGACCGGCCGCGCCGGCCGCCGCAACGGATTGATAGGCCAACCGGTCGAGCCGCAATTTTTGCGCCTCCGCGTCGGGCGGCGGCGGCGGTTCGGCGACGAACGTGCCGCGCGACCGCACCAGAACGATGGCGCCGGTATCCTGCGCGGTCTCATAGGCATGGCGAACAGTATTGAGGTCGACCTTCAGCGCCACCGCGACCTCGCGCATCGTCGGCAGCCGCTCACCGGGGCGTAACGCCCCGCTGCCGACCGCGGTCAGAATCTGATCGCGGATCTGAACATAGATCGGGACGCCGTTGTCCTCGATATGGAGCGTGTCGAGCATTCTGGGCTCTGTATGATTATCCTCATACAGTTGGTGCGCAATCCGGCGAAGTCAACGCTCTTTTCCTGTGGCACCGCAAAGCCGATGCGTTAGTGTCCGGACCAATCAAACACTGTGCGGGGGACGATCCATGAGATACGCGCTTCTTGCCTGCCTGCTGCTGCCGCTGGCTCATGCCGCCCTGGCGGACGACACGAAACCGGCGGTCAAGGTGGAGACCCTGCTGGCCACCGGCACGTCCTGGGACGGCGAGGTCTATAAGGCCTATCCTGCCGGCGATCCGGAACTGTCGATCCTGAAGATCACCATTCCGGCACATACCGCGCTCGCCTGGCACGATCACCCGATGCCCAATGCCGCCTATATCCTGTCGGGTACGCTGACCATCGAGAAACATGACGGCGCGAAGAAGATCGTCCATGCCGGACAGGCGGTTGCTGAAATGGCCGATACAGTCCATCGCGGCGTGACAGGCGAATCACCGGTGACATTGTTGGCGTTCTATGCCGGCGCCAAGGGCGTCGGCGTATCGAAGGCGGCACCTTGATCATGGCGGCGCTTAAAGGGAAAATCGCGCTCGTCACCGGCGCCAGCCGAGGAATCGGCGCAGGCATCGCCCAGCGTTTCGGTGCCGAGGGCGCGACGGTGATCGTCACAGCGCGAACGCTGAGCGGCAAAGGGAACGATTACGGCGGCCAGACCCTGGACGGATCGGTCGAAGACGTCGTCCAGGTGATCGAAGCCAGCGGCGGCAAGGCCCATGGCCAGCGCTGCGATGTCGGTGAACCTGCGTCGCGTAAAGCGCTGGCGGATGAGGTTCTCGCACGGTTTGGTCACATCGACATCCTCGTCAACAATGCCACGACCGCTGCCGGACCGGGCATGTACGACACGCTGAGCGACGACCAGTATAATCGTGTGTTCGAGGTGAATGTGCGTGGGCCGCTGGACCTGATCCAGCGTTTCGCGCCGGGTATGGCCGAGCGTGGAAGCGGCTGGATCCTGAACCTGACTTCCAAGGCGGCGGAGCATCCGCCGGGACCGCCCTACTCCGCTTTGTTCACCGACGGCGGGATGATCCTCTACGGCGCCGCCAAGGCCGCACTCAATCGCCTGACATCGGGGCTTGCCGCGGAACTTTCCACCAAGGGGGTCGCGGTCAACGCACTGGCGCCGTTCTCGGTTGTATGGACGCCCGGCGCCGCTGCATCCGGTGTCGACAAATACCGGTCCCTGCCGATGTGGCAGGAAGAACCGGTCGAGGGCATGGCCGAGGCGGCGCTTGCGCTGTGTTCCGCCAACCCGGCCACGATGACCGGTCGCGTGTTTTACAGCACGGACTTCCTGACACAGATCGGCCGCCAAGTGCGGACACTCGACGGACGGGAGCTGCTCGGCGACTGGAAGCCGACGATCGACTGACGGACCCTACTCCGCCTTAACGATGACTTCGCCGGTCATCATCGGGTGAACGCCGCAGAAATATTTGAAGTCGCCCGGCTGATCGAACGTCGCCTCATAGGTGCCGTCGGTGTCCATCATCGGCGATTTGATCTTCATCCCCGGCACGACCACCGTGTGCGGCAGGTCGTCCTGATTCTTGAAGATGACATGCGTGCCGGACGCAACCGTGATGACCTGCGGCTCGAAGTTGAAATTGTCGATCACCACGGTCTGCGGTTCGCTTGCATGGGCCGCTCCGGCGATCAGGCAAGCGGACAAGATAAGTGCGATTCTCATGGCTTAGACTCCTGCCAGTGTGATGTTGGTGAGGACCAGCGGCCCCTGCCCGCGTTTCACCACCAGGTCGGTGATGCCGAGCGTGGCGCGCAGCCGGTCGGCCGGAACGGTCTTGATCGGACCGGGCGACGGCGCCGTGCCGGGCGCCGGCTGGGGAAAGGCGGTCGAATAGGCGGTGTGGAACGCCACATGCCCCTCGACCTTCTGGATCACCTGATGGATATGGCCGTTCAGCACCGTCACCGACCCGAAGCGGCGGAGCAGCGCCATCGCCTGCTCGCTGTCGTCGGTCTTCCACCCCCACTCGGCGTCGATCGTCCAGAGCGGCATATGCGCCATAACGACGATGGGCGTGGAGGCGCGTTTGTCAGCCAGGTCGTCCTTCAGCCAGGCGATCTGATCCGCGCCCAGCGTGCCGAAGCCGCCGGCCTTGAACCCGGCGACATTGACCAGGGCGACGAAATGCACCCCGGCCTCATCCCAGGCGTACCAGCCCTGTCCCTTGGTGCCCTTGCCATGGCGATCGAGATAGAGCGCGCCGTCATCGCCGCCCCAATCGTGCTCGCCCGGAATGTAATGCACCGGCACGCCCGCCTGCCCCGCGACCTGCGCGGCGGTGTCGAATTCTTCCGGCTTCGACAGATGGGTAATGTCGCCGGTATGCACGATGAAAGCCGGCTTTTTGGTCATCGCCTTGATCTTGTCGATCGCCGCCTGAAAGGTGCCGGTGGAATCGTGATTGGGGTCCTTGTCGAACCCGATATGGCTGTCGCTGACCTGAACGAAATGCAGCCGCTCCAGCGACGCGGCATCCGCGTTTGCGATGTCCAGCATGCGCGGCACGCCGCCGGTTACCGTCCAGATGATGCCCGTGCCGGCCATCGCCATGCAGCCCAAGAGGCCGCGCCGTCCAATGTTTTCCATGAGAAATCTCCTTGAAGTGGGTCGTCGGGAGCAAGACCGGGCGGCCGCGCGAAAAATTCCCAAAAATCGGCTGGGGAATAAAATCGCGCGGCCGGCGGTAGAGTCCCTGATGCGGACCTAGCGCGCGCCGGCGTCTGCCGCTTCGAACAGGCTGGCGTCCAGGTTGTCGGCGCAGGTCTGGAGGGCGGTGGAACCCGGCGCCAGGCCGAACAGCACGCAGCTTTTCCGCGTGTCGGATTCCGGCAGCGCGACCGTGGCGATCGGCTCCGCCGGCAGGCTCGGTTGCTTCACGACAGCCGCATTCTGCAGCAGGCTCTGCACGCAGGAATCGAACGGTAAGTTCGACGGGGTAAGACCCATCGTGTCGCGGCAGATCGAGCCTGCGTCGGCAATGCGTGCCGGCGTTGTGTGCTGGCTGCACGCCACGGCGGTACACGCGCTAAAGGAAAAGCAGAACAAGGCGAGCGACGCGATGCGGCGGATTCCGAGGCGCAAGGCAACGGTATTCATTTTCAAAGCTCCAGGTTTCGGTTGGTAACGAGAAGCAGTACCGAGGGAGCCGTGGAAAAATTCCCGGAAATTTCACCGGGAATAAAATCGCAGTAATGTCGGTACAGTGCTTGATGAAGGAGACAGCCTCAATTGGGACAGCCCCCCGAAAGCGCACGCTTCGCCGAGACGGCCCTGCCCCATCTCGACGCCGCGTACAATCTTGCCCGGTGGCTGACCCGCGACCCGACCGACGCCGCCGACGTGGTGCAGGAAGCGATGGCACGGGCGCTTAAATTCTACGGCAGCTTTCGCGGCGGCAACGGCAAGTCGTGGCTGTTGACCATCGTGCGCAATACCGCCTTCGACTGGATGAAGGCCAACCGGCCGGCGGAAATCCTGGCGGCGGTACCGATCGACGACGATGCTCAGGATTTCGTCGATACCCTGGCCGACGAGTCTGACGACCCGGAAGCCGCCCTGATCCGCGCCACCGATAAACGAACACTGGACGGGCTGATCGACGCCCTGCCCGCCGAATTCCGCGAGTGCCTGGTTTTAAGGGAGATGGAGGACCTGTCTTACAAGGAAATCGCCGCCGTGATCGGCGTGCCGATCGGCACCGTCATGTCGCGGCTGGCGCGCGCCCGGCAATTGATGCAGCGCGGCTGGCTGCTGGAGAACGCACAATGACGGCGGACATTACCCACGCCGAAGCGAAGGCTCTGCTGACCACCGCGCATGACGGCGAGCTGGACGCGATGACCCAGATGCGGGTCGAGTCACATGTGGCGGGCTGCCCGGACTGCACCGCCGAGCAGGCGCGGATGTCGGCGTTGAGCCGCGCCATCCGCGAAAACGCAACGCGGCATCAGGTGCCGGATGCCCTACGCAACGCGCTTTTGGGAATGCTGCCGGCCGAACCGCCGCAGGTGAGCAACGTCGTGCCGCTGCGCCGTCCAAATCGTTGGCTGCGCCCTGCCGCCGGCGGTTTCGCGCTGGGCGCGGCCTTGGCCGCATCGGTCGCCGTGCTGATCGACACGCGCGGGGTCGACGACACGCTGACCGACACGATTGTCGCGGCGCATGTGCGGGGCTTACAGCCCGGGCATCTGACCGATGTGCAGATCAGCGACCAGCATCAGGTTAAACCCTGGTTCGACGGCAAGGTCGATTTCGCCCCGCCGGTGAAGGACCTGACAGCCCAGGGCTTCGACCTGGTGGGCGGACGATTGGACTATTTCCGCGGGCGTCCGGCGGCGGTCGTCGTCTATCGCCACAAGCTGCATTTGATCGACCTGTTCGTCGCTCGTGCTAATGGCAACGCCGACATGACGGCGCATGCCACGCCCAGCGGCTACAATGTCGAGCACTGGACCGACGGCGGTCAGGAATATTGGGCCGTGTCGGACCTCAGTCAGGCTGGATTAAAAGAATTTGCCGAGGCGGTTCGGCAATAACGGTATCGTCGACCTACGGCCGCATCTCTCCAGCGGAGTGATGTTCGATCCCTAACGCTGCGGCGCACAGGCGAAAAACTGGTTCCAAGGCCGGCATCGAAAACGCGCGCGCCTGCGGACGGCAATGCGCGCTTGACCACCGCGACGGCGTGTCTTGGTGGGCGAAACGGCTGATCGCCTGATCGAGATAGGAGAGAGCTTCGTTCAATTCGCGTTCGCGAATAACGGCGGCCCCGATTTCATCACGCTCAAATTCAAAAGTGCGCGGTGTATGCATGTGATAGGAAACGCCGTGAAAGTAAAAATGATCCCGAGTTTTGTACAATTTTGCGACGTGCCGAAAATGACGGTGTCGTAAATGCAAACCGCGGCGGACTCCGCCGCCTCAGGCACTGTGGCGGTGCATGCGGTCGGTGCCAACACCGCAACGGAAAGCACAACACGGATAGCTCTGCGTCGTGCCTGACCAGCCGATTTATTGCTCGGTGCGGTACTGTACTTAACTCGATTCCGTTAGCTTCGCCGCGCCTTCCCATCATGCCCGCCAAGCACGCGCGGCGGCACGTCGGTCCAGGCGTCCTTCCGCGTCCGTTCGTATTCCTGGTTCAGCGGGTAATGGATGCGGTTCTCGGGCTTGTTGGCCTCGCCGACCACCAGCAGTCGCACCTCCGCATCCGTGTTGTTCAAAAACGTGTGGCAGATCCCGGTGCCGGCGGGGAAACCTACGGAGTCGCCCGGGCCGAGGCGATGCAGGGTGCCGTCGATCCAGACATCGGGCGTGCCTTCCAGCACATAGGCAAATTCCTCTTCCGCGCTCTCGGCATGCGGATAAGACGTTCGGCGGCGGGGCGGCAGGCGTTCGTGGTGGATGCCGATGCGGGTCAGACCCAAATTGCGGGCGATCGGCGCGCCGATCGCCCGCAACTCGTCGTCTCCGGGATAATGGCTGTCATCGGCGCCTTCCAGGTCGCGCCAATGCCGGATGAAATCTGGCCGATCGCTCATTGTGCCTCCCGACGTTTGACTGCCCCCCCGTACGCCGCTTCATTGAGATGAGCCAGAATCGGATGGCGGAGCGCCTATGGCGCAGTTCGCAGAAATGCGTGCGGCTTCGAGGACGCATCGTAATAATATCCCGCGATGGCGCCATCTGCGTTGATGCTCTGCGGATAGGTCGTGGCGGATCCCGCCGGATCGAACGTAGTGATCTTTCCGGTAGGGGTGCGGACGAAGCCGTGATAAGGCTTTTTTTCGAATCCGGTCGTATAGTATCCGGCAACCCAATCCGCATTGTTGATGCTTGTGGCGTCCGTATAGACCGCCTTTGGCGGATCGAACGTCCGGACCGTTCCTCCAGATGTCCGGATAAAGCCGTGAATAAGCAAGTTTATGTCGACATGCGTTCCGGTATAATAGGTGCCGGTGATCGCCCCGTTATCATTTATGCCCAACGGCGAAGTGCCGGTGGCGTGGGGAATGTTCAGGGGTCTGGTCGTTCCGTCAGGCCTTCGGATGAACCCGCCAACGAACTTGCCGGCGCGCGCAACCTCCCCAACAATCGTACCGCCGCCATTGACGGCAAAAGGCGTGATAGCCGTTCCGAGCGATCCTGCGGTCAATTTTACAAACTTGCCGCCGGCAAGCCGCTCGAACCCGTACCGCCCGTTCGGCGCAAGGCTGCCGATGATGACGCCACCGTTGTTGATGCCCAGCGGTTCGAGGTTCATTGTGGGATTGAACTTGGTGATGACGCCGTTGGCCGCCCGCACGAATCCACGTGTTTTGGCGCCGTCCCAGTAATAGCCGGCGACGACGCCCTGGTCGTCTATGCACATCGGAACGGTTCCCAGATAGCTCCCCTGGGGCGGTGGTGCCAGGTTTTCGCCGGGAACGTTGAAACTGGTGAATGTGCCGTCGGCTGCCCTGATGTAACCGTGATAAAGTGGAACGTTGCGAAAATAGGTGACATAGGTTCCGACGACGGCTCCCGCCGCGTTGATGCCGACGGCCAAGCTGCCCTCGTTCTTACCCGGAAAATCAACGGTCGTAGTGACCGCCGCCGCATGGGCCAGCGCTGGCACCGAAAAAATCGCGCCTACCGTAAAGAACAGTTTCAACATCGAAATATCCCCGCCCCGACAGTCTTATGGTTCGGAATTAGCGTAACATTTTGGGTGGTGCGTGGACAATCCGGAGCGCGGCGAGCTTAGGGTGGCCGCAGGATCACTGGAGCTTAATGCTCCGTAGGGGAGCCGGCCCCGAAGGCGGGTTCGTCGTGAACCTCCGCCTCGGAAACCGGGCGAGCGGGATCGGGCCGCTTTAAGGTCACCGGCTTCGAGGCCTTTTCCAATGCGACGATCAGCGCCTGGAAATCAGGATCGGCCAATTCTTCGTCTGTGAGTTTCCTGCCCATACCGAAATTAGATCACCGAAAACGCGTGGATTGCAATCATAAGAGTGATTTTAGGCAGTCAGCCTCACACCGGCCCGAACACCGCTTCGATGCGGTCGCGCTTGGTGTACATGTCCCAGAACAGGTCGGCGATGGTGACCGGGTCGGCGGCGGTGCCGTCGGCGATAAAGGCGTTGATCGACACCGTGCCGACATAGACGTTGCTGGGTGCCAGCTCCTCCTTCAGGCAATAGGCATAGGCCCGCAAAGCCGAGTTCGCGAGGCAGAGCGAGGTGATGATCGGGATCGGCTGGATCGCGGAATAGCCGGTCGCGAAAAACAGCGCGCCGGATTGGCGCTTCACCATGTCCGGGATCACCTCGCGGGCGCTGGCGATGCCGCCGAGCAGCAGCAGGTCGAGATCGTGCCTGGCGCTCTCGACCGTGGTCGACAGCGCGTTGGTCGCCTCATACCCGCCCTTGTTCCACTGAGTCGGGCTGAATTCCAGGATGTCGATCGTGCCGAAACGCTGACGGATCGCGGCAAAGGCGCCCTCCAGCTCAGCCGGAACCGAGATGTCGGCGGGAAAGCCCGCAGCCTCGATCCCCTCCCCGGCCAGCAAGGTCTCGAAATCCTTCAACGCCCGCGGCCGCCGGGCGACCATCGCTACCTTAAAGCCCTCCCGGCCGAAACGCCGCGCAATACCCAGCCCCAGCAGCGGCCCCATGCCGACAATCGCGATCGTAGCCATCTGTTTCCCCTTGGCGGTCATTCTTCCGGTTGGCGGAATACGAAGTCAGTAAGGACTTATGAAACAAGAATTTCAACGCCAAGGCCGCCAAGACGCCAAAGAAGCTAAGATGAATTCTCGTCCACAGATCAACGCGGATGGACGCAGATTAAAATCCTGATGGATTTCCTGGCGTCTTGGCGGCCTCGGTGTTGAAACTACAAAGTTCCGACGACAGCCGTCATGCGGCCATCGCAGTCTGCTTATCCCCGCGTTCGCGCCACCGCAGCAGCACGGCCAGCACAGCGCAGGCGGCCAGGCTGACCAAGGCGTCGGTCAGGTAGCTCGAGGTCAGGCCGCCATGGTCATAGGCATTGCCGTCCAGCCATTGCATATAGGCTAGCGGCACCCCGCTGGCGGCGCTCAGTAGCGCGAATTGCGTGGCGGCCAGCGGATGGCCCTCCGGAATCGAGCGTAGGATCAGGATATTGACGGCGGCAAAGGCGGCGGCCTGGATGCCGTTCTGGCCGATCATACAGAGCGCAAAAGTCGCCGACGTGCGCGGCAGCAGGATTTGCGCCAGCGTGAAGGCCGCGCCGACGGCGCCTATCGCGAGATAGGCCCGATTGATAGGAAGGCCGCGGACGATCCGCGGCACCAGCAGTGCCCCGACAACGCCGGCAATCGCGACGCCGGTCCCGGCGACCACGCCGACCAGCTCCTCCGACGCACCGAAATCCTTGCCCAACCCCGACAGCGTGTTGCCGAGCGCGAAGCTGGCGGCCGGCATGATCAGAAAGAACAACAGCCAGCGCACAACCGGCTGCCGCAGCACGGCCAACACATCGTGCAGGAAGGCCGCGAAGCTTTCATGCCCCAGCTTGGCATCTGCCGGCGGGCTGGGGATCATCAGATAGATCGGTATGGGAATAAGGCTCAGCAGACCGACCGCCGCTGCCCCAACGCCGGGCGGTAGATTGCGGATCACCAGGATGGCGAGCGCGGCGCCGATGCCGAACGAACCGACATTCGCGACCTGCAACCACGCGCCGAGCGCGCTCTTCTGTTCCGGCGACGTCACGCTCGATAGCCAGCCGCCGACCGCGGCCTGGTTCAGATAGGCCGCAAAGGACTGAAACAGCACCAGCACAGCGAGCAAGTTAAGGTCGCGCGTCTGGAGCAAGAGCGCGAAGCTGAGCACGCCGCCCAGCAGAGCCATGATAATCGCATAGGCTCGCCGGCTGAGCCGCCAGTCGAGCAAGGGCGCGAGCAGGAAGTTCGTGAAGCCGGCCACGAGCGAAATGGTCGTGACCATGGCGATGGCCGACTCCGGGCTGTCCTGCGCCGACATCAGCTGCGGCACGGTCACCAAGCCCACGGCCCCGGACAAGCCGATCGGGATATTGCCCAATCCCATCAGCCAGACCGGCAGCGTCGCGTATTTACTCAAGAGCGGCAATCCTACTGAAAAAAGAACTCTAGCCGACCGCCTTGCCTGCACACACCGGTTTTCGCCGGGTGAGCTCGTCCCATTGCAGGATCAGGTCCGGCACGATCAGCGCGGCGAAGACCAGGAACCAACGATAGGTGACGAACGCCTCCTCGCTCGGCCAATGAAAGCCGACGAGATGCGGGGCGCGGGCCATGATAAAGACGAAGGTGAAGCTATAGGACCGCGCCACCCACTGGCGGTGGCGGGGAATGTTGCGCTTGACCGCAAAGACATAGGCCAGCACAGCGCACAGGAACCAGCCGCCGGCCTGGGCCCAGCCTTCGGCGGAGGATGCCGGACTGTCACCGTCCAGATAGCCAATATAGATCGCCATCGGCGCCGCGATCACGATTGCGCCGATATAGATCTTGCCCATCGTCCGGTGCAGCTTCGCGTTGCCGCGGCGCAGGCGCTCGGAGAACTGGAACGGCCCGATGAACAACGCAGTCGCGCCGGCAAGGCCGTGCACCAGCAGCAGCCATTTGAAGGGCGCGATATGCGCCCACTCTTCATCCTTTGGATCGAACAGGAAGCGCTCGTCGGTCCACATCACGCCGAGGATCAGCAGCCCCATGGCGGCGAACAGAGTCCATTTGGCGTAATTGCGGGGCAGTTCAGCTCTGAGATCGGTCGCGGTCATCGTAAACTCCAGGCATTTTACGATGAATTGTTATTGCCGGCCCGCCCGCAAGGGAAGTGCACATTTTTGACCGGCGCCGCTATGGAGCCAGATAAATTCCGATCAAATCGACGCGATTTCTATCACGCGAATAGCTCCAGACGATCCGCAGTTTGCCGCCACCTGCAGGTATCCGGGGGATCCGTTGAACCCAGGAAGAACCGCCTCCGTCCAAGGCCATTGTTCGCAATGGCCGATTTTGCCCGACGTCAGCGAAGCAGGCTTCGACCGCCTCCGGTGGCAAGGGCGGCCAGGACGGGTCGAGATAAACCCTCAGCTCCGCGATCCATCCCGATTTTTTCTGCATCCCCGGGTCGTCGAGATAGCTGTAGTCGACGTCCGTGGGGCGGCCGAACAGCGTATGGCTGGTATAGTTGACACGATGACCAGCCTGCTCCCCCTCAGTCTCGGGATGGGCGTCGAATTTGGTCTCCAGGATGGTTTCGAGCGATTTCCGGTCGGTCAGGTCGCCGTTCAGCGCGATTTCGCGGATGACGGCGAGGAAATAGCCCGCCTGGCTTTTCGGATCTCCGCATTGGGCGACGGCGCCCAGAGCTGCCTGCGCCGGGGCGAGCAGCCCGAAACAGACGACTGCAGCCCGGCAGTTTACCCATAAGAAGGACGGCATCTTCATCGACGTAATGTCTACTCCCCGTTCGGCATTTTCAGGCTAGGCTCGGCGAAAGACCGAAAGGACCGAATCGTCATGAAATTTTCCGGCGCGGCGCTTCTTGCCTTAACGCTACTGATCACGGCTTGCGATAAGAATGTGCCGCCGCCGGTTATCGGGCCGGCGCACCAATTTAAAGGCGATCAACCTGCTCCAACGAGAATGGAGCCGCTGCGCGACCCGCATATCTGCACCGGATTGCAGAGAAACGCGGTCGTCAAGTTCGTATACAGGCTCGAGGCCGACGGTTCGGTGTCGAATATCCGGATCGTGGATGAAACGCCCAAAAACTGCGGATTTGCCGATGAGGTCGGTTACACCTTCCGTAAATGGCGTTTCCCGCCAATTCTGGAGAACGGCGTGCCGGTCGCGCGCGATCGGAACTACACGATAGTATTCGGCGTGGTCACGCCACCCTTTACAGGCCCCTCCACCTCCGGTCCGTGACCGCGCGCGGCAGAGTGAGCGTCGGCTAGTTTTCGGCTTCAGCGGCCCGCAGGGTGGGATGTCTCGCCGCCCGACCTATCCTGCTTTTCTTTATCCCCGCCGCGCCCGCCGATTTCCGCCGGTGGGCAGCGGGATGATCTTGGCGCTCTTGTGGAACAGGCGCCAGGTCAGGCTGTCTTCCAGGGCCTCGAACGAGGCTTCGATGATGTTGGCGGAGACGCCGACCGTGGTCCAGCGCTGGCCGGCTTCGTCGGCGCTTTCGATCATCACGCGGGTGACGGCGCCGGTGCCGTCGGTGCCCTTGAGAATTCGCACCTTATAGTCGACCAGCCGGATGCCGGCGAGTTCGGGATAATGTGGGATCAGCGCCTTGCGCAGCGCGCCGTCCAGCGCGTTGACCGGGCCGTTGCCCTCGGCCACCGACATGACCAGTTCCTCGCCGACCGCGACCTTGACCGTCGCCTCCGACAGGGTTTCCAGCTTGCCGAAGGCGTCGAAGCGGCGTTCGTCCAGGATGCGGAAGGATTGCAGCTGGAAATAGGCCGGCACCCCTTCCAGCGCGCGCCGGGCCATCAGCTCGAAGCTCGCCTCCGCCCCGTCATAGGCATAGCCTACGAATTCCGCCTGCTTGACCTGTTCGACCAGCGTTGCGACTCGCTTGTCCTTCGGATCGACTTCAAGTCCAATCTCACGAAAGCGGGATAAGACATTGGATTTACCGGCCTGATCGGAAACGATGATATGGCGTTCGTTGCCGACCAGTGCGGGTTCGATATGCTCGTAAAGCGTCGGGTCTTTCTCGACCGCCGAGACATGCAGGCCGCCTTTATGGGCAAAGGCGCTCTCCCCGACATAGGCCGCGGTGCGCGTCGGCAGGCGGTTCAGCCGGTCGTCGACCAGCCGGCTGATATGCTTCAGCTGCTTCAGCCCGTCGCGCGATACTCCGGTTGTATAGCCGAGCTTCAGCATCAGGCTGGGCAGCAGCGCCACCAGATTGGCGTTGCCGCAACGCTCGCCCAGGCCGTTCAGCGTGCCCTGAACCATGCGCGCCCCGGCGGCGACGGCGGCTAGCGAGTTGGCGACCGCGTTTTCGGTGTCGTTATGACAGTGGATGCCCAGGCGATCGCCTGGGATGACCTTGGCGATCTCGGTGACAATGGCGCGAACCTCGTCCGGCAGGGTGCCGCCGTTGGTGTCGCACAGCACGACCCAGCGCGCCCCGGCGTCATAGGCCGCCTTGAGCGCTTTAACCGTATAGGCGGGGTCGCTTTTATAGCCGTCGAAGCAATGTTCGGCGTCGAACAAGGCCTCGCGGCCGGAATCGACGATCGCCTTCACCGTATCGGCGATGGTTTCGAGATTTTCCGCCAACGTGATGCTGAGCGCGGTCTTCACCTGGCGCGACGAGGCCTTGCCGACGATGCAGATAGCCTTGGTGTTGGCGTTGAACAGGGCGGAAACCTGCGGGTCGTTGGCGGCGCTGCGCCCTGCCCGCTTGGTCATGCCGAAGGCCGAGAATGTGGCGCGAGTCAGAACCGGCGCATCGGCGAAGAACGCGTCGTCGGTCGGATTCGCGCCCGGCCAGCCGCCCTCGATATAGTCGATGCCCAGCTGGTCCATGGCACGCGCAATCGCCGCCTTGTCCGGCACCGTGAAGTCCACGCCCTGCGTCTGCGCCCCGTCGCGCAGCGTCGTGTCGTAAAGATAGATCCGCTCGCCGCTCATGACTTTCACTTCACCAATTCGTCATGCCCGGGCTCGACCCGGGCATCCACGTCATATTCGCGCAAATGGAACCGCGTGGATGGCCGGGTCAAGCCCGGCCATGACGTTGTGGGGTAAAACCTGGGTATTTTTACCCCAGTGCACCAATATAGTGAACGATGGCGATCGAGATTCGCGGGATCAGGTCGTAGAGCTGCAGCATCGGGGTGAAGATTTCGTCGTTTTCGCGCTGATAGGTCTGGCTGGCGTCGCTGACATAGGTGGCGGGCTCGCCGAAATCGGTGTCGACCACCGCTTCCGGCGTCGCCGGGAAGATGCGGCGCAGCTGGGTCACCGCAGTGGGGATGTCGAGTTGCAACACGCGCTGCACGATACGGCGGTTGGCGATCTCATGCCGGCTGGAGAATTCCGGGATGCGGGTCGCCAGCATGTAGATTTCCTGTATCACCGCGATGCGGATGGCGTGCAGCAGCACAAGCGCGCGCCGCGCCTCGTCAGACAGGCGGGTCATCGGCGGATCGACCGGTTCCAGCCCCGCGCGCAGGCGCACCAAGTCGTTATAGAGCCGTCGATAGACCTTACGCTGGCCGTCATGGATGCCCCATTCCTCCAGCATCTCCGCGATCCGGCGATAGGAATCGACCCGGCCGGCATCCTGGGATTGCGCAGCGCGTGACAGCCACAGCCCCGGGTCCAGAGTGGCGACATAGGCGTCCAGCGCCTGCGGATTGGCGAACGCGACGCCATAGGCGACCAGCGACATCATCTGCTTCAGGCGCGGCGAAATGCTGTGCACCTCGCGGAACCAGGTTGGGTTGAGGTCGATCGCCTCGCCCACGCCGCTGATCGAGTTGGCGGGCAGGCCGAGTTGCTGCAGCACCGCGTTATGCGGAATGGCGCGGAATTCGCTGATTTGCGGACGCGGCGCCGCCTCGATCGCCTCCCCTTCCCGCCGGGTCGCCCGGCTGCCGGTCGTGTAGAGCAAATTGACGCCATAAGTGCCGACCAAGAGTCCGTAATCCGGGTCGTTCATCAGGCCCGTCTGGAACTCCTTCACCGTGGTCAGGAACTCGGTAACGCCGTCGCGGTCCTGGTAGAACACATCCGTCGCCGCGTCCGTGCGGTCCGCGTTCGACCATTCCAAGATGCGGGTCAGCGCGGCGAAGGCGGCGTCCTCGCTTTGGAAGAACAGATAGCCGTCGCCGCCCTGGAAGCTGGTTTCCTGCTTGAACGGAATGCCGCGTTTGGCGATCTGGGAAATCAGTTTCGGCGAGGCGACATAATCCAGCCGGTTGATGAACCCGTCCGGATGGCCGCCGCGGCCGATGGAATCGCCGTGCGTGTCGAAAAAGACGAGTTGAACGCCCTTCAACTCCCGTCGCTCGACCAGGCGGACGATGCGTTCCTTCAGCCGCTCGATCGAGCCGGCGGCGGGCGGCTGGCCGATATAGCGGCCGGCGTCGGAATAGCCGGTCTGGATACATAGCTTGCCGACCTTGGCGAGATAGGCGGAAAAAGCCGGGTTATCCAGCAACTGTTCGATCACCCGGCTGCCGCGCTCCAGCGCGCGCTCAGTCTCGAACAGCGGGCAGATCTCCACCCGGTCGGCGATGCCGAACAGGCTGGCGTAATAGAGCGCGGTCAGCACGGTAAACGGGGATTCGCACTCGGCGATCAGCAGCCGAATATTGGTGCCGTTATCGATATATTTCAGGATCTGCGCCATCGTCATGAACAGGCGCTTGGACGAGGTGCGTTCGGCGGTCAGCGAGCCGAAATTGAAGGTCACCGGCTCGACCGCCTGGATCAGCTCGGTCAGCTTGGTGAGGTAACTCTGCCGGTGGCGCGGATCGTCCGGCGCCGTCTCCAGCGCCACCACCTTGCGGATGGCGTTGTGCAGTTGGGTGGCGTTGATGCGGGCATGGATGTGCGAGGTGCCAAGGCCGAAATTGGCAAGCTCCGCGCGGAACACCAGCAGGTCGCGCCTGAGCTCCGGATCGTCCGCCGCCAACCGCAAAGCGCGGTCCAGCAGGGCGATCAGCGGTTGCACATTGTCGAGCCGGCTGCCGCGCGCTTCATACATTTTGAGCGCCGTGCGCTTGAACGCGGCAGAGGCACCCGGCGAATTCTGATCGAACCCGCCAACCGCCTCACGCTCGCTCTCGGCATTGCCCAGTGAACGGGCGACGCGCGACGCGATTAGATCGAGTGTCAGTTTCAGGTCCTCACCCTTGGCCCGCTCGATCAGGGCAGCCACGGCTTGCGCGATTTCGTGGAGTTGGGCGCCGCTGCTTTCCAGCCGGCGTTCGAAGGCATTGGACCAACCAATATCGGAGCGGCCGTCGGTATCGAACCCGACCCATGAAGCGACCGTGATCAGCAGCGGGGTCAGTTCGGTCCAACGGTCGGGATAGGTCTCCGCCGCCACCTCCAGCACGATGCGGTAGACGCGGTTCAGCGCCTGATGGATATGGCTGATGGCGAACAGCGCCAGTTCCATCTCGCGCTTCATATCCAGCGGCATGTCCGGCCCGTGCGGTTTGGTGGCGACCTCTCCGACGATCGCTGCGCGGCCCGCCTCGTCCAACGGCTTGCCGTCTTTGCGGCCGATGGCGAGCGCGGACAGGCACTGCATCAGCTTGTGCGAAATCTCGAATGTCGGGTGGGCGGTGATGACGATGCCGAAGGCGTCCCGCTCCGCCCAGGCGCGGAATTCCTCGAACGGCATGGTTTCGCCGTTGCCGCCGCGCGTACGGCGACGCGCAATCTCGCGGACGATATCCGCGTTGCGGTCCGGATCGGTTTCACCGGAATAATGCCCCAGCTTCGCCGCTCGGGTTTCGAAGCCGGTAACCGTCAGATGTTGAACCAGATCGCCGACCGCGGCGTAATCCAGTGCGCCGCTTTCCAGCCGGTTGGAGGCTTCCAAGGCCAGTCTTAGCAAGGGGTTGGAGGTTGGGTCCTGATCGGCGATTGCGCGATAGTCGTCGAACATCCGGCTGAAATCCTGCGCCAGTTCCGTCGTCGAATTTCCACTGCCGTCCATGGACGCCAACCCTTCTGCCCGCTTAGGTGCGGTGCAACATTACGTCTTCAGGCTGAAAGCGCAAAGAGAACTGTCGCCGGCGACACAGATCAAAAATTTTCTTGGTTCACCGGCTGGCGTCCGTCGTGTCATCGGCTATGGTGAGTCCCATGCAAGACGATCCTGCATTCCGGGCCGCCCGGCCGATCGACCGCCTGCTCGCCGTGATGGCGCGGCTGCGCGACGCCAATGGCGGATGCCCGTGGGATCTGGCGCAAAGCTTTGAGACCATCGCGCCCTATACGATCGAGGAGGCCTATGAGGTGGCCGACGCGATCGAGCGCAAGGATATGGCCGGCCTGGTGGACGAGCTGGGCGACCTGCTGCTCCAGGTCGTGTTCCATGCCCGCATGGCGGAGGAGATCGGCGCCTTCGATTTCGACGCCGTCGCCGAGGCGATCGTCGCCAAGATGCTGCGGCGCCATCCCCATGTCTTCGGCGCGGTCGGCGCGGCCACGCCGGCGGCGGTCAACGACAACTGGGAAGAGATCAAGGCAGCCGAGCGCGCGGCCAGGAAACCAGCTGACGGTCCGTCCAGTGTACTGGACGGCGTGGCTCGGGCGCTCCCCGCCCTCGCTCGCGCCGAAAAACTGCAAAGCCGCGCGTCGCGCGTCGGCTTCGATTGGGGAGCGCCGGAGCCGATCCTGGACAAGATCGCCGAGGAAATCGGCGAATTGGGCGCGGAACTGGCCACCGCCGACAAGGCGCGCATCACCGACGAGCTAGGCGACGTGCTGTTCGCGGTCGTGAACCTGGCCCGCCACCTGGATATCGACGCCGAAGTCGCGCTCCGCGGCACGAACGCCAAGTTCGAGCGCCGGTTCAAATATATCGAAAAGATGCTGCTGCAAGGCGGCCGCTCACCCGAGGATTCGACGCTCGACGAGATGGACGCATTGTGGACCGAGGCGAAGACGACCGAGGGGTAAAACCCTTACGATCTCAAAGGACAGAGTTATGAGCGATCTTTGGCGGTTTCTGTGCAGTTGCCGCTGGGGTTTCATGCTCCTTGCAATACTGGCAGCCATGCCCTCGCGGGCGCCGGCACAACCCAACGGGGAGACACCGGAAGCGTTCGCAGGCCGGATCGTCGAGTTGTATGGGCCGAAAGGCGTTTGGTGGAAGCTTGGCGATAGTAAGGCCGACGACGCGCAGCGGAACCAAATTGCTGCTCAACTTTATGAGCCACGCTTCAACACTCTCATCGACGAGAATAGCGACCTCGCGGGAAAGCGCGGCGATGTCGACCTCGACGTCGATCCGCTCTGCCAGTGTCAGGATGGGCCTGACACGCTATTGATCAAATCTGTTACCCCCCAAGGAGCCGACAGCGCCGAGTTGCATATGGCCGGCCCGGATTGCGGGCAAGGTTCATCCGAATGCGATGATTATGTGATCGTCATCCGCCGAAACGAAGGTCAGTGGCGCGTCGCCGACGTCAGCACGAAAGACCAGACCAGCCTGCGCGCGATGCTGGAGCGCCATAACAATTGCATGCGGACAGCACAGGACGACAAGGCGCTTGAGGCATGCTGGAAATAAACCGGGCGGAATTACCCAGAATCGCGTAACGCTTCCAATTGCTCATCCCACCAACGGGCGCGCGAAAGCTGGGATTGCATAAGGTCCAGCCCGTGATGGGCCGGATGATCGGGCGGCAGCGTGTCCCAGCCGCGATGTTCCAAGGTCAGGCGGGTCCCGTCGGCGACCGGCGTAAATTTTATATCCACCTCGGTCGATTGCTCCGGCGTGAAATTGGACGAGCGCCAAACGAAGGACAGGCGTTCGCCCGGCTGCCAGACCAGGATGCGGCCGATCTCGAATTCGCGTCCGTCTTCGTAAAGCTCGACCAGGCGGCCGCCCTCGCCCGGTTCGAACTTCATCTGCCCGTCCGGTCCCGCTAAATGCCGGTATTTCGGCCCCTTTTGCCACCAGATATCGACATCGCGGGTAAACAGCTCGAACGCCTCGTCGGGCGGCACCTTCAGACGGATCGAGACGGCGATCTTCGCGCTCATTTCTGACTGTCGCCCTCGGCATAGGATTTGAAGGCGTCAAGTTGGTCGACCCAGAATTCCTGGATGCGGCCCAGCCAGCTTTGCAATTCGTCGAACCGTTCCGGTTTCAGGCGATAGATGCGCTGTCGCGCGTCGTTCTCCGGATGGCTTTCCTCGATCAGCTTGCCGGCACGCAGGACCCGCAGGTGGCGGCTGAGTGCCGGCGGGCTCATCTTCACAGCCTCCGCAAGCTCCCCCGCGCGTCGCGGCCGTTCGCGCAACAGCTCGATCACGCCGCGCCGCGTGGGATCGGCCAATGCCGACAGGGTTGCATCGAGGATTTGAGGGGTCACTTCACATTGACCTTCAGGCTGGTCGCGTCTTCCATTTCCCTGGCCGGAACGTTGCGGAGAAATTGGCCGAAGCTCCAGACATGCCCCTCCGGGTCGACGGCGCGATAGGTGCGGTCGCCATAGAACTGGTCGCCGGGCTCAGCCAGGATCTTGGCCCCGGCCGCACGCGCTCGGGCGCAATGAGCATCGGCGTTGTCCACCTGGATATGCACGCCGGCGGTGTTGATGCCGCCCGCCGATTTCGGGCTTTTGGCCCAGTCGCTCCAGCCGGCCGGGCCGACCATCAGGCGCAGGTTCCGATACTCCATCTCGGCATGCATCACCTTGCCGTCATCGTCGGTGATGCTGAACCGCAGTTCGAAGCCGAAGGCCCGCTCCAGCCAGTCCAAAGCCGCGTTGGCGTCGTTGTAATATAGCGCCGGCGTTATCGCGCAGCGGTCGTTAAGTTTATCGGTCATCTCGCCACCATGCGTTAATAGTTAACGATATTGTTAATATTTAACCTGTGCGGTGGTGGTACGTCAAATGAAATTCCTGCTTGTATGCGAAACCCGCGGCACAGGAGTTACGTGTGGGAAAAATCGAGGCTGCCGATCCGGCGCCGTTTCTGACGTTCGACCGCGCCGAGTGGGCCGCTTTGCGTGCCAACGCACCGATGACATTGGGCGCCGCCGACCTGAAGGCGCTGCGCAGCGTCAACGAAGAGGTGTCGCTGGACGAGGTGGTCGAGGCCTATCTGCCGCTGTCGCGCCTGCTCAGCCTGCATGTCGCCGCCGCGCGCAGCCTGGCGGCGGTCAAGGACTCGTTCCTGGGCCGGCCCGCCGGACACCCGCCTTATATCATCGCCGTCGCCGGCAGCGTCGCGGTGGGCAAATCCACTTTCGCCCGCATTCTGCGCACGCTGATCGCCCGTTGGCCCGACCGACCAAAGGTCGAATTGATCACCACCGACGGCTTTCTGCACCCCAATGCGATTCTGGAAGCGCGCGGGCTGATGACCCGCAAGGGCTTCCCGGAAAGCTATGACATGCGCCGGATGATCCGCTTCCTGGCGGATATCAAAGCCGGCGCGCCCGAGGTGGCTGCCCCGCTTTATTCCCATATCGCCTATGACATCGTGCCCGGCGAGCAGCAGGTGATCAGCCGCCCCGACGTGTTGATCTTCGAGGGGCTGAACGTCCTGCAATCCGGCCAGTTCCCGGTCCTGGCGTCGGACTTCTTCGATTTCTCGGTCTATCTGGACGCGGCGGAGGAAGACATCCAGGCCTGGTACCTTGAGCGGTTCCTGCTGCTGCAAAAGACCGCCTTCCGCGACGAGGGCGCCTTCTTCCACCGCTTCAAGGACCTGACCCGCGACGAGGCCGTGGAATTCGCCGGCCATGTGTGGCGCTCGATCAATCTGCCCAATTTGCGCGAAAACATCGTGCCGACCCGCGAGCGGGCGAACTTGATCCTGACCAAGGGGCCGGACCACACGCTGGACGAGGTACGGTTGCGGCGGGTTTGATAGTGGAAAATGGACTCCGGCTCGCACGAGTCAATTTTTACATAGAAATTCACTGGACTGCACCCCGTGAGTGCACTGTCACTGTAATTCGAACCACCGTAATTCGAACGGCGTCCCGCGCAGGCCCTTCAGGCCGGGCAGCACCTTGAACAACGAAACCACCCACGGGCCGAAGCGCTTTTTGGTCGGTTCGCCACTGACGGGATCGGGCTTGGCCATGATCGGTATTCTCATTGACAGAGAAAGATGTTCTTGTTATATTCACCTTATGATCCATTAGGGGAACGTGCATGCGGATGTACCGGTTAGGCGAAGACACTGAACACAACAGATGGCCGTTCCTTATCGCTCGGCACGCATATCTGGCCGATGGGACGCCGCTTACCGAAACCGACGAACGCGGCCGAATCGTGCCGGCACGGTACGCGCTTACCTCCGTCGAGAAGATTTGCTCCGAAGGCAGCCTCGGCCTTGCCGATCGCCTGACCGGAATAGAGGCACTCGCGCGTGCGTTGGACAGCGGTGATCTTGTCCGCGCACCGATCCTGCTGCTGCAATTGCAGATCGATGAGGTAACCGCCCTCAACAAATACAATCCATTTCATAAGCCACCGGGTACCGGAGGCGGCCGATTCGCATCTGGCCCCGGTGGGGACAGCGACAATCACTTCTCAGGCGCCCCGTTCAAGAGCGCCGATATCGAACCTGTCGCTCAGACGATGAACGTCGAAGTCAATTCTACATACCAATACGGAGTGAACGCTCCTGATATTGATAAAGCACATGACATCGTCATGAATACGGTGCGGCTGGCAATTCTCGGTGTTGGCGCTGCGAATTTCCGCCCAGGCATGCCAGGCTATGGGCAATTATTGCACAAGGCCATTGCGCTCGAAATTCTCGCGATGGGCGATCCCGCCTTTCAAGCGAATCCGCTCTATCTCGACGGAGATCTTTTAGACCCAGGCGCGATCCCGAAAGACGCGTCGCTTCCCGATATCGTTTATGCGCCCACGGGCGTTCCCCGTGTTGTTTTCGAAATTAAGTCCGGACGTGCGACGGACACCAACAATGCAGATAATATCCGTCAACGGGAGAAGGCCCTAAAAAATATTAAAGGCAATCCTCAGTACGAATATATTCAAGTTTATGAGAAATAGATCATGACCGATCGCAAAGCTCCCAATTCTATCCCGGACTCCTTCACATTGCATGAAGCTTCCGACATCATGGATAAGACCAAGCTTTTACTCGCGCCTTCGCTGCCCGGCTGCACGTTGCGGCGCTTCGACTATCCAATCTTCGATGGCTGGTCCCCCATCGAACTCTGCTTTGCCTCCAATGGCCCGATCGTGCCGAAGTTGGTTCTGTCGCCTGACTCGTATCTGTGCATCGCTACGCTGTATTTCGGCTACAGTTCGTTTCTTCGGGACAAGATGAATGTCGGTTTCGAGTTCAAAGGACCGGATGTTTATGCCGGAGAACGTCTCGACGCCGGGCCCAAGGCAATTGCCGCAATGGTCCGAAAACGCCTCGCGGACTTTGACCTCGCAGGTGCCATCGCCGCTGGAACACCCGAGAGAATTCTTGCCGATCAGCCACGAACCGACATTTCTGAAGATCTTCTGGAACTCGGCCTATGTGCCATCTATCTGAGGGAATACGCGGAGGCGCGAACCCTGTTGCATGACTGCGTGCGACATGCCGAGAAGATCGGCCGCCCTCGCTATCTGCGGGCGGCGGAGAGGGCCAACACCTATCTGGCAAGGTTGGATGCGGATGCCAATGCGCTGCGCGACACATCGATCGCAACCATGAGCGAACACTGGTCGCATTTCTCAACCGCCACGTCGTAATTCACTGCCGACAGCCGGCTGAGCAGCCCCCGCATCCGGTCTGCATATTCGACGATCAGCCGTCGCTCTAAACGCCGCTCCTCGGAATAGCCGAAGATATCGAACGGCGTGCCGCGCAGGCCTTTCAGCGCGCGCACGAAACCACCCACGGGCCGAAGCGCTTCTTGGTCGGTTCGTCGCTGATGATTAGAAATGGGGTCAGAGTGGACCTCCTGTCATCTGCTCACGCCGCTGCAAGCGCCTTCCTGAGCCCCTCCGGATCGGCCTTGATCGCGCGCAGCAGAGTCCGCGCCGGGCCGCTCGGCTTCTTCGCTCCCCGCTCCCACTCCTGAATTGTCCGGATGCTGAATTCGTAAACGGAGGCGAACTGCGCCTGGGTCATGCCCGTCGCAAGGCGAATGGCGCGCACGTCGATTTCCGGGGCCATGTCGGGCGCGGCATCGGGGTTGGCGGCGATCTGCCCGGCGATGTCAACGTCGGTCATCGCATCCAGCTTGCCCCAATTCACGGCAGCCAGTGGCGTTGCGCGCCTGTTTACTTAAGGTATTGGCCATAGCCGCTGTTATACGTCTCTGGCGTACAGTTTTTCAACGGCCGCAGGCTACGTCCCCATCCGGGGATGGAACAGGCGCCCGCCTTCGGTGATCAGGATGATGCCGAGGGCCAGCACGCCGGCCACGGCGAAGCCGACGGTCATCGGCAGGCTGGTGCCGTCGAAGCTCTGCCCGATGGCAAAGCCCAGCACCGCGCCGCCGACCGTCGTGGTGAACCCCTGCACCGATGCGGCGGTGCCCGCGATCTCGGCCATCGGCTCCATCGCGATTGCGCCGAAATTGGCCATCGACAGGCCGAAACAGAACATCGCCGCCGCCTGGCACAGGGTGAAGGTGATCATTGTTTCATGGCCCGCGACCGTAATGCCGAAATGCGCCAGCTCGATTGCCACGAAACCCAAAAGGGCGGTGTGGGAGACGCGGCGCGTGCCGAGGCGCTCGACGATCCGGGAGTTGACCAGCGACGCCAGCGCCATCATCGCCGCGATCACCGCGAACACGGTCGGCATCAGCCGCGCCGCATGGAAGCTGTCCGCGAAGATTTGCTCCGCCGAATTGAGGAAGCCATAGAGCGCGCTCTGGATCACTGTCTGCGCCAGCATATAGCCCACTGCCTGCCGGGTGGTGAGCGCGCGGCGCATGGCGAGGAACACCGACGAGAAATCGATCGGACGGCGATATTCGGGATGAAGCGTCTCCGGCAGGCGGGTCGCAATCCATGTCAGAACGATCAGTCCATAGGCGGCCAGCACCCAGAAGAGCCCGCGCCATGGCAGGAACAGCAGGAAGAACTGGCCGATGGACGGCGCCAGCACGGGAACCGCGAGAAACACCATGAAGGCCAGGCTCATCACCCGCGCCATCTGCCGCCCACCATAACAGTCGCGCACGACAGAAATCGTCACGACGCGCGTCGCGGCGACGGCGATGCCCTGAAACACCCGGAAAACCAGCAGAAACTCGAAATTCGGCGCAAGCGCGACACCGGCGCTGAATACGACATAGGCGGTTATGCCGAACAGCAGGATCGGCCGCCGGCCGAAGCGATCGGAAATCGATCCATAGAAAAGCTGCGCGCCGCCGAAGCCCAACAGGAACGCGGTGACGATCAGCTGGCGCTTGTTCTCGTCCGCCACGCCCAGTGAACCGCCGATGGCTGGCAGAGCCGGCAGCATCGTGTCGATGGCGAGCGCCGCCATTGCCATCATCGCGGCAATGATTCCGACAAATTCGTGGAACGATATGCCGTCATGGGCGCCCTTGGGGGCGATATGGGGCGGCAGGGTTCGGGCGCTGGCGGGAAGGCTCATGGACCTATTCTAAAGGTCGCAGGGCGCGAGACAACGTGACCGGGTGTTATGCGGCCATGTTCTAGGAGCACACCTTGCACCGGTGCGCACCACATCCCGCCGTGTAAAGACGGCCGCGACGAGACGCTTAGAGCAGCTTATCCAGCGTGATCGGCAGCTCGCGCACGCGGACGCCGGTGGCGTTGTAAACCGCGTTCGCCACCGCCCCGCCAACGCCTGTTATGCCGATCTCGCCGATGCCGTGGAGCCCCAGCGGGCTGTGCGGGTCGGGGATATCGTTCCAGATCACCTCGATCCGGGGTACATCCATGTGGACCGGCACGTGATAGTCGGCGAGCGACGCGTTCATGATCCGCCCGGTGCGCTCGTCGAACTGCGTTTCCTCGGTCAGGGCGAGACCCAGCCCCATGATGATGCCGCCGCGAAACTGGCTGGCCGCGGTCTTGGGGTTCAGAATCCGGCCGGTATCGAACGAGCCGAGCCACCGCGCGACACGGGTTTCGCCGGTGATTTCGTTGACCCGCACCTCGCAGAACTGCGCGCCATAGGAATGCATCGAATATTTCTGCTGCTCGATCGGCGGCGGCGCGGCCGCCTCGCAGGCGATCTCATCGCGCCCGGCGCGGGACAGGATCGAGGCATAGCTTTCGCAGCGTCCCGGTTCCTCGCGGTGGCACAGGCCCCCGTCCCGCGCTTCGATCTCGTCCGCCTTCAATCCGGCCAGCGGCGAATCGTTGCCGGCCAGTTTCAACAACTCAGCCACCATGGCCTCGCTGGCCGCCATCACGGCAGCGACGATCGAGGCGCTTTGCGACGAGCCGCCGGCGATGGTGCCACGCGGAAAATCGGTGTCTCCATACTCGAAAGTCACGTCGGCGACGGGCAGTCCGAGCCGGTCGGCCGCGTGCTGCGCCTGAACGGTCGCTGTGCCCATGCCCATTTCATGGCTCGCCATCCGAACCACGGCCTTGCCGCCCTGGGTCAGCCGGATGCTCGCGGAACCGCCGGGCATTCGGTAATAGGGATAGGTCGCTGTCGCCACGCCATAGCCGATCAGCCACTCGCCGTCGCGCTGCGAACGCGGTTTCGGATTGCGCCGTTCCCAGCCGAACTTTTTCGCGCCGCGCCGATAGGCATCGACGATATAGCGCGACGAAAACTCCAGACCCGATGTCGGGTCCTTCGCGGGTTCCAGCCGCGCCCTGAGATCGATGGGGTCCAGGCCCATATTTTCGGCCAACTCGTCGATCGCGCATTCGAGCGCGAAAGTGCCGATGGATTCGCCGGGCGCCCGCATGAATGTATTGGCGACCATGTCGAGATCGACGACCTGCTGCAGCAGGAACATCGTCTTGGCGGCATAGAGATGGCGCGCGGGAAATGTGAACTGCTCCGGACAGCTGTTATGGCTGGTCATGCCGGCGATGCCGGTATGGATCAGCGCCTCAAGCGGTCCTTCGCGGCCGGCGCCCAGCGCGACACGCTGTTCGGTCAGGGTGCGCCCGCCGGTGATCCGGAACACCCCCTCGCGCGACAGTACCAGACGGACGGGACGGCTCACAACGCGCGCGGCTGTCGCCGCCAATATGTGATGGCTCCAGACCGATTTGTTGCCGAATCCGCCGCCGACGAACGGCGAAAGGATGCGGACATTCTCTTCGGGGATATCGAAGACCGCGGCGAAGGTGGAGCGTGTCAGGTTCACCATCTGGGTGGTGTCGTGGACGGTCAGCCGGTCGCCGTCCCATTTCACCGTCACGGCATGAAGCTCGATGGCGCAATGGTTATAGCGCGGCGTGCGATAGGTCAGGTCCACGCTGAACTCGGACTGCGCCAGCGCTTTCTCGGCATCGCCGATCTCAAGCTTCGGCGATTCCCCGACAACCTTGCCCGGCGAACGGGCCTTCGGTTTCAACGCATCGAACGCGAGGTCGGCGGGCTCGGCCTGGTAAGTGACCCGGATCAGCGACGCGGCATGATCGGCCTGCTCCTGCGTCTCGGCCAGCACCAGCGCGACCGGCTCGCCGTTCCAATGGATCGTATCGTCCTGCATCACCGGCAGGTCGCTGCCGGCCGCCCCTTTCGGATCGACCATCATCAGCGGCGGCGCCGGCATGCGCGGCGCGTTCTCGTGGGTCATGACATGGATGACACCGGGCGCGGCCTTTGCGGCGTCACTGTCGATGCCGGCGATCCGTCCGCGCGCGATCGCACTGTAAACCAGAGCCGCATAAGCCAGGTCCGCAAGCGACACCTCGGCGGCGAAACGCGCCTTGCCCATCACCTTCAGCGGCCCGTCGACCCGCGACAGCGATGCGCCGACGGCGCCCGGCTTGCCGATCATCGGATCGGGCGCCTTGTCGGGCATCAGCTTGACCGCCAGCTGCATGGCTTTCTCGACGATGCTCATATGATCGCTCCCTGGCCCAGCTGCCGAAGCGTGGCGACGATGACGCGCTTGGCGAGTTCGATCTTGAAGCCGTTATCGCGGAGCGCCGCGGCGTCCTTGAGTTCCGCCTCGGCCGCGGCGCGGAAATTCTCCGGCGTCGCCTGCGCCCCGCGCAACGCCGCCTCCGCCGCCAATGCCCGCCAGGGCTTGTGGGCCACACCGCCCAATGCCAGGCGGACATCGCGCACCGCGCCGTCCGGCCCCACATCCAAAGTGGCGGCGACCGACACGAGCGCGAAGGCATAGCTCGACCGGTCGCGCACCTTGCGATAGGTCGAGCGCGCGGCGAACGGCAGCGCGGGCAATTCGACCGCAACGATCAGCTCCCCCGGTGCAAGCTCCGTCTCGATATCGGGCCGCTCGCCCGGCAGGCGGTGCAGATCGGTCAGCGCGATGGACCGCGCACCATTCGGCCCGCGGAGATGCACGACAGCGTCCAGCGCAACGAGCGCCACGCACATGTCGGATGGATGGGTGGCGACGCAGGCGGACGAAGCGCCAAGGATCGCATGCATACGGTTGAAGCCGCCGACGGCGTCGCAGCCCGATCCCGGCGCCCGTTTGTTGCAGCCGGCCGTGCCGTCGTAGAAATAGGCGCAGCGCGTCCGCTGCATGATATTGCCGCCGACCGTCGCCATGTTGCGGATCTGCCCCGATGCTCCGGCCAGGAGCGCCCGCGCAACCATCGGAAAGCGCATACGGACGTCGCGATCCGCCGCAACCGCCGTGTTCTTCACGCCCGCGCCGATCAGCATACTGCCGTCCGGGCGCGCTTCTATCGTGTTGGATATCGCCGAAACATCGACCAAGGCTTCCGGCGCCTCGATCGTCTCGCGCATCAAATCGACCAGATTTGTGCCGCCACCGAGATATTTGGCCCCTGCCCGCTCATTCGCCAGGTTCACCGCCATCGCCGCATCGTCGGCGCGTGCATAGGTGAACGGGGTCATTGGGCCACCTTCCCGCCGAACGTGGCCTCAATGGCGTCGACGATGCCGTTATAGGCGCCGCAGCGGCACAGATTGCCGCTCATCCGCTCGCGCAATTCGTCATGGGTCAGCTCGATGGTGTCGGCGGCCAGGTCTTCGGTGACGACGCTGGGCACGCCGCGTTCGATCTCACCGGCCATGCCGACGGCGGAGCAAAGCTGACCCGGGGTGCAATAGCCGCATTGAAAGCCGTCATGCTCGACGA
The DNA here is from genome assembly GCA_965276835.1 of Alphaproteobacteria bacterium. Lineage (GTDB taxonomy): Bacteria > Pseudomonadota > Alphaproteobacteria > BOG-932 > Roseiterribacteraceae > BOG-932. The sequence continues at coordinate 1,083,909 of OZ255631.1, read as the reverse complement.
ACGCTTCCTGCAGCGGATGGAGTAGAGACTCCGCCGGCAGCCCCTCGACCGTGACGATCGCCCGATCTTGATATTGGACTGCCAGTGCCAGGCATGCATTGATCCGCTCGCCATCGACCAGAACGGTGCAGGCGCCGCACGCGCCCTGGTCGCAACCCTTCTTGGTGCCGGTCAGGCGGAGATGCTCGCGCAGCAGGTCCAGCACGGAGGTGCGGATATCGAGCGCAAGATCGTAGGACCGGCCATTGACGGTGAATTGCATATGGCTGGCCCTCCTCGGCCGACGAATTCAGATGTGTGCGGTAATTTGAGCGATGCTCTCCTGTGGGAACGATGGAAGGTCGAAGCGGTTCCGTGAACGGCCTCACCCCTCGGGCTGCACGCCCAAAATCTCGTGCGCGATCGCCGTCATCTCCGGCGGCACGTCGTACATGTGGGCGTAGAACAAAATCTGCATGCAAATCAGCTTCAGCCGATCCTCGAAGGACGGAAGCTCGCGCGGCTGCAGCAGGGGCGTGCGGAACGGCGGGACGTCTCCGCGCTGATATTCGAAGGCCATGCTGATCCGCGCCTCAACGGCGCGGCTGGAGCTGTGCGAGCCCCAATGCATGATGCCCTGCGTCCAGCACAAGATGCTGCCCGCCTGGGCCGGCAAAGCGCGGATATCGCCCATTGCAAAGGCGGCTGCGCCTGTGTCTGCGTTATAGCCCGGATCGCGGTCGGCGGGCACGACATGGATACAGCTGTTGAGGGTTGTGGCGTCGGTTAAGGGCAGCCAGACCGTGATGGCATTGGGCATGCCGTCGGGACGAATGGCCCCTTCAGTCATGTCACGATGCGGCCGCCAGCCGGATTCATCGCTCTCCGGATCGATATACCAGGCCCAAAAGGCCGGTAGCGCTTGATAATCGTCCCCCATGATCGCCCGGATCAGCGGATCGAGCTTAGCGAAAGCAAGCCAGAACTCGTCATACATGAAGACGAAGCAGGGCGAGAGCCCGGCGGCGCGCATGGTGGCGGCGGCCCGCGCCATCTCAGCCCACGGCAGGCACCACTGCACGGGGTCGAGCTGAAAATAGCCTTCCGTCCGGATCAGCCGGTCCAACGCCGCGCCGGTCTCCGCATCGACCTGGAAGGGCGCGAAAGCGACGATGGATTCGGGATCGCAAATCTTCAGCTGGGGCATAAGAGCGGCCCACGCCGCCTGATCGTCTACGGCGAATGTGGTTTCCATCGGCGCGCCTATGAAAAGATGAATGTCTGACCGACGATCGCCTCCGACACGTCCCACAACCGGTCGGCAACGGCCGGGTCCAGCGCCTCCTCGATCACGCCGGCCGCGCCCATCTCTTCGATCGGGATATGCCGTGCGATCTGGCAATCCTCCAGATAGAGGCCGCTCTGCCCGTTTAGGTCGGGATGCAGCGCGCCCCAGAGGGAGGTCGCCGCGCCTTGCGACAGCGATTTTTCCGGCGACCCGCTCTGCGCCGACCAGCCGATCGCCTGGTCTGCCCCTTCGTTGCCGATATGGCGGAAGACCTCGGTGCGGATCGCGCCGGGATGCACCGAGAAGGCGGTAACGCCGGTGCCCGCCAGCCTTTTTGCCAGCCCGACGGCATGCAGAACGTTGGCCCGCTTGGACTGGCAATAGGCGGTCTGCAGGTCGTATGGCCGGCCTTTGAAGTTCAAATCGTCGAAATCCAGCCCCGGCATACGATGGCCGGCGGAACTGAGTACGACGACGCGCGACGGCGCGGCCGCCTTCAGAGCCGGATACAGCAAATTGGTCAGCAGGAACGGCGCGATATGGTTGACGGCGAAATGGAGCTCGACCCCCTCCGGCGTCAGGACATAAGGGCCGCCCATCATGCCGGCATTGTTGATCAGCGCGTGAATCTTGGGATGGGCCGCCAGGATCTCCGCCGCACCACGCCGAACGTCGGCAAAATCACCCAGATCGATCGTGACCGGATGCAGCTTGGCGTCAGGCCGGCCGGCCTTGATCCCGGCCGCCGCCTCGGCATTCTTCGCCGCGTTGCGCGCAATCATCACAACTTCCGCGCCGATCCCGGCCAGCACGCGCGCCGCCTCGCGTCCGATGCCGGAGGACGTGCCGGTGATGACGACCGTCTTTCCCGTCAAATCCAGTCCGTCGACGATTTCTTCGCTTGTCGTACGCCCGTTGAATGTCATCTTCTCTTCCCGGTAAGGCCATCGCGTGATGGCCTATGCATTCCATGCAGTTGGGCAACGGTCAATCGGTTGCGCGGGATAAGAAAACGGTGAGGGCCTGTTGAGACGCTGTTATTCGCTCGACGATTTCGACGCGATAGCCCGGAGGCGGCTGCCGCGCCTGATTCACGGGTTCGTCGCCGGCGGGGCGGAAACCGAAGCCGGGCTTCGCGACAACCGGGAGGCGTTTCAGGATTATGCATTCGTGCCGCAGGTGCTGCGGAACGTGGCGGGGCGCACGCAGAGGACGAGCCTGTTCGGGCAGGATTATGCTGCACCGTTCGGTATCGCGCCGATGGGCGCCGCCGACCTGTGCGGATACCGCGCCGATATTGCGATGGCGCGGGCGGCCGCTTCGGCCGGGCTTCCGATGGTGGTCAGCGCGGCCGGACTGACTCGGCTGGAGGACTTGCGGCGGGAATGCCCCGCCGCCTGGTGCCAACTCTATATTCCCGGCGACACGGCGCGCATCGAGGCGATGGTCGACCGCGCCGGAGCATCAGGATACAGCACCCTGGTGGTCAGCGCCGACGTCCCCGTGCCCGCCAACCGCGAGAACAATCTGCGCAATGGTTTCCGCCTGCCCATCGTGCCGACGGCGCAGGTGATGATCGACTGCGCGCTGCATCCCGGCTGGCTGCTGGGCACCCTGCTGCGCACGTTACTCACCGACGGCATGCCGCATTTCGAGAATATGGATGCGGTGCGCGGGCCGCCGATCTTTTCCAGGAACCAACTGCGCAACATCGAACGGCGCGACGAACTTGCCTGGGAGCATATCGAGCTGATCCGCGAACGCTGGCCGGGCAAACTGGTGATCAAGGGTGTACTGGCGCGGGCCGATGCGCGGGCGGCGCGGGAAGCCGGTGTTGACGGGATCATCCTGTCCAACCATGGCGGGCGGCAGCTGGACGGCGCCGTCGCGGCGCTGCGCGTGCTGCCCGAGATTGTTGCCGACAATCCCGAAATGGTCGTCATGATCGACGGCGGCTTCCGGCGGGGCAGCGATGTGCTGAAGGCGCTGGCCCTGGGTGCCCAGTTCGTGTTCGTCGGTCGCCCAATGCTGTTCGCCGCCGCCGTAGCCGGCGAGGCCGGCGTGGCCCACGCTACCCTGCTGTTAAAAACCGAGATCGACCGCAATCTTGCCTTATTGGGGCTGAAGGATATCGCCGAGTTGCGATCGGAGCATCTGCGGCGGATTGGCGGGCACGGAGTTCCATAAAGTTCCGGTCGACCGAGTCGGTCACAGCTTTGACGCAGAGCTTGACGGTGAATTGTCTCCCAATACCAGGGAAACACGGTACAATCCTGTCAAGCAAACAACTCAGAGAGGACCTGTCCAATGGCGGACGAAAAATATCGGAAGAGCCATTCCAGCAGCCCGCACTTCGAAATTCTGGCTGAAATCGACGAACTTTCGAATTTGCTGAACGACTTGAGAGCGCGTATGCGCTCCGATCGACGGATGCTGCGCGGCGGCGGCATCGAGACAGCGCGCGCCGCTTAAGCTTCCCGGCTCCCCCGCCGACCACCCTCTTGGGTGGAGCTAATCTCTCCGCTCGGTGTTCAACCTGCGCACGCGATATCCCGGCTCAGCGAAGCCGGTGCGGGAGAGAACCATGCACGCATCATCCAGCACCCCTAGATTTTCGGCGCGATTCGACAACCGGTTCACATTGCCGGCGGTGGTAACGGCCTGCATCGCCGCGGCGCTGGCCGGCTCGGCGAACGCAAGACCGCACCACAGCGCCGCAGCTGAACCCGCCGCCGAGACCGATATTCCGGCGACGCCCGGGACCGTGGTGCGTTGGACCCTGCCCGGCACAACGAAATGCGGCATGGACAAGCGCACTTGGCCCGCCTTGAACGATACCTGCTATTACCCGATCGACCTGCTGGCGAAGCCCGGCCCGGTCAAGGCAACGCGCGCTGTCGGCAAACAGGTCGAAACCGCCCGCATCGTTATCCAGCCGTTCGAATATCCGACCCAGCAGGTAGAGTTAGGCGACACGCCGCAGGCGGATCCGTCAAAAGCGGAAATGAAACGTGCGGTGCGTGAGGAAGCGAGGGTCGCGCGGATATTTGCCAGACACGAAGGGCCCGCGCGGTTCACGCTGCCGCTTGCCCCACCCGCCAAACAATTGCCGGAAGGCCGCGATTTCGGTTCCAAGCGGATTTTCAACGACACACCGGCAGGTCAGCCCCACATGGGCGCCGACTACACCATCGCGCAGGGCACGCCCGTGCGCGCGGTCGCGGATGGAAAGGTCGCATTGGCCGAGAACGAATTCTTCGCCGGCAACGCCGTGTATATCGACCATGGCGACGCCCTGGTCAGCATGTATTTCCATCTCTCCAAGATCAAGGTGAAGACTGGCCAGAAGGTCACCAAGAACCAGGAAATCGGGCTGGTCGGCAGCACCGGGCGCTCCACAGGCGCGCATCTGTTTTTCGGTGTGCGCTGGCACAATGCCCGCATCGACCCTGAACTTTTGCTGACGGAACCCGCCAAGATCCCTGTCGTCGGCGCGGAGACGGACCGCGCGGCAAAACAGGACTGATCGGGTAAGCGCGCTCTAACGCCGATGGGCTATGCGGACCCAGCCCAACATTAAGCCGATCACCACGAAACGGAACGCGATCCCGATAACGCCGCCTTCCGGGCCATAGGGCGTACCAGTCAGCCATTCCGGGCCGAGGTCGATGATGCGGAAAAGGCCGCCGCCCAGCACATGGCCGCTGAGTGTGAAGCCCAGAATCGGCCCTTGAACAAAGTTCCAGGCGAAATGCAGCCCAACGCCGAGCCAGATTCTGCCGGTCAGGATAAAGGCCAGGCCATAGATCACTCCGCCCAAGCCGTTGCTGAGCACCGACAGCGCGGACGCGCCGTCGAAGAACATGTGCGTCATGCCGAACAGGATGCCGCCGATCAGAACCGCGACGAGCGAACGGCCGCCCAGCGCGATCGACAGGCCTGAAACCAGCATGCCGCGCATCACAATCTCGTCGATCAGCGCATTCCCCAGCAGGAACAGGCCGATGGTGAGCGCGGCCTTTGCATCGAAAAGGGTGTGGGTCGCGTGGATGCCGCCGACGCCGAGCTCGACGGCAAAGATGCCGACGATGGCGGCGGTGGTAATCGCGATGCCGGCCAAAGTATCGAGCGCCGGCCGCCGGTCGAGCGCCAAGCCCAGCCCGGCGACAGCGGAGACACGTTGCCGCCGCCAGTGCCGAATCGCGAAGACGCCGAAAGCGATCGCGAGGGCATAAACCGCAAGGTCGACAATTTCGGCGGCGTTCATGGGCGCTTCACGCGGCGGCGTGCGAGATACCGCCCGTTTTCGGGCGATAGGTCCATTCGAAGAACGCCAGCAGGATCATCGGCAGGATCATCCCTTCGGGGATCTGAATGGCCAGCATGTGCCAGGTATATTTATCAAGCCCGACAAAGAACTGCATGTTCGGGATGGCGATCCACAGGCCGATCCAGGCGCCGAACCACAGGGCGCCGGCCATCCCACGCCGGGGGCAGGCCCGCAGATAGATGTAGCAAAGAATGGTGAGCTGAACGAGATAGACCAGGAACAGCCAAGGCAGCAGCGCCTGCGCCTCCCCGGCCGGACGTTGCGGGAAGTCGTGTGCCGGGTATTCGGTGAACAGCTTGGGCGCCACGACGGCGTGGAACGGCAGGTCGAGAATGAAGATCAGGATCGCGCCCAATGCACCGAACATCAGGAAGCGCGAGACGTCGGGCTTGGGCTGCGCCCAGATTTCGTCCTTCGGGCGATAGACCAGTTGGAAGAACGCCGTCATCAGGACGGCGGTCACGATCCCGTCGGCCCAGCCCATCAACAGGGTGGACCAGTTCTCGTTCGGCGTGCCGACGAAGAACTGCCCATCGGGCAGCACCATGAAGAACCCGCCCCACGCGCCCCATTTGACCGCGTTCGCCAGGCTGCGCTGCGGATAGACGCGCAGATACAGATAACAAAAGACGACGAGCTGGGTGATCGAGACGACGGCGAGAAACGGCAGCAGCGGCTTCATCTCCGCCTGCGGCCGTGCCGGATAGCCCGGCGATAAATCCATGCCGGCGACGACGCCGCTCCACGCTCCATAGAGCGCCAGCATGATGACCGCCCCAATAACGGTGACGATCAGAAAGCGAAGCCAATTGACGGTGATACCCATAAGGCCCTCCCCTGCTTTTATCGACCGAGAGTAAGGGGAGTGAGACCCGGGCGCTACTGACTTGACGGGCGCGCCAGCCACAGCTTTACGCCGGGCGGTTTACACCGGATAAATTGAGCGGACTCAACCACTAAACAGGATGGACCCGGCGGCAGATGCGTAAGGTCTCCCCCAAGACGGCGCGGAGGTTCGAGGCGAAACAGATCGCCCGGATACAGAAATGGCGGTTGCGGCGGTTGGGCAGGCTTGCGCGGCTGACCGGGTGGGTCACGACGCCGGTGGTTCTGGCGCTGCGTGCGGTCATCCCGCACAGCGCGGTCGAAGCGACCTTGCACGGCAATATCGTTGTTGCACGCCGCTGGGCACGGGAACGCGCGACCTTACGTTCTCTGGGTGCAAGCAGCTTTACGGAATTGGTCGAAATCGAACTGCTGCAGGTCGATCGCGCGGTCCGAAAGGTGCAGAGCCGCGCCACGTGGATGGGCGGCGGGATCGGCGTGATGTCGGGTCTGTTCGGTATTTTCGCCCTGCCCATCGGCATGGCGGCCACGCTGAACCTGGCGCTGCGCACGATCCATCGCGTCGGCCTGTGCTATGGCTATGCCGCGCCGACCGAGGCCGAGCATCTGTTCGTCTATTACACCCTGTCGCTCGCCGGTTATCGTGGGCCGGAGGACAAGGCGGTTTCGCTGGAGGCAATGCGGGATCTACAGGCAAGGACTGCCCTGCCGCCCGCAGCCGTCACTGACACAGCCATCGAGCCGCTGGACGATAGCATCCGCCAGCACGCCTTCGGCATCGCCCATCACGATTTCTCACGCGAGATCACCAAGCAACTCGTGACTGTGCGGCTGCTGACCGCGATCCCAGGCATCGGCGCGGTCGTCGGCCTGATTGTCGACACCAGCTATATGCGCAGCGTAGGCCGCGCCGCCCGCCACGCCTATCAAGTGCGCTGGCTACGCGACCGTGGGCGGTGGGTAGACTAGGAAGACAGACAGCACGGTTAGAACAATTTCGGCCGGATGCCGGTTTTGTCATCACGGCCGGTAAGTTGCCGGCCGAACAACCGGCTCGCGGAGCGCCATGCAGCCCACACCGACATCCGTCGTTCTCGAACGATTGCTGAAACAAGCGCCGGCCAACGAGGTGACGCTGGCCTGGCTGCTCGACAATCTTCGAACGCGTTCCTTCGGAATCGTCCTGCTGTTGCTGGGCGTCGTCGGGCTTTTGCCGATCGTCTCCCCGGCTGCCGGGCTATTGCTGACCATTCCGGCATTTCAAATGATCCGCGCCCGTCCCACGCCGGTCTTTCCCGCCAAGGTTGCACAGCGGCCGTTACCGACCGATCGGCTGGCCAGCATGATCATGCGCGTAACGCCGACGCTTCGCTACCTGGAACGCTTCGTCAGGCCCAGATGGCCGACGCCGTTCGAGACGACCAAACGTGTTATCGGGTTCGTGGTGCTGCTGCTCGGCCTTGGTTTTTTTGCACCTTTTCCGCTCAGCAACGTCCCCGTCGGACTGACGATCGTTCTCGTCGCCTTTGCCTATCTTGAAGAAGACGGCGTCCTTCTGGCCGCAGCTCTTGGCGCAGCGTTCGTGCTGTTCGCGCTTGCGGTGGCCGCCGTGTGGACGTCGGTCGCGGCCACCGTTTCGCTGACAGGATAGGTCTAGGTCACAAACTGATAAACGGGATTCCAACTCTGACCGGTCGTGATTCCACGGCCATGTGTGAGTCGGTAATGAGTGCACGGCGATACGAGCTTTCGGATTTTGAGTGGCCGGTGATTTGCGCTTCATGAGTCGGTGACCTAGGCCAGCCGAGTGCGCAGCTGGCCCTCGTAATCGCGCTTTCCGAGCGGCACGCCCCGCGTGCGCAGGATGTCGTAGGCGGTGACGGCGTGGAAATGGAAGTTGGGCAGCGAGAACGAGAGGATGAAAGTCTCCGACGTAAAGGCGAGCCTCCGCGGGACCCAGGTCGAACTGGAGGCATCGTCCTCGTTGATCGGTCGGTAGAGGTCAATGTCCAGATCCCTGCCGGCCCGGCCGTTGACCTCATCGGGGATGAGCGCGTCCAGCTTCGTTACCGCCTGGGCGACCATGGCCTGCAGGTCAGCAAAAGGCACGGCGCCGATTAGAGCGGGCGGGGCGAACACACCGGTCTTCACCGCCTCAATCCCCCACACGGAATGGTGCACCAGGGCTTCGATCTGGAAATGAAAGGGCGCCATGTCGGCGAAGAGGCGGGCGTTCACGAAGTCATCTGGATCAGCTCCGGTTTTCACGCAATGAGTGACCGCGCGATCGAGGAAGCCCGCGACGGCGGTCACGGTCTGGAGAAAGGTCGGCACGCTGAGGTCGTAGAGTGATATTGTCATCCGCTTAGACTAGCTCGCCAGGAACCTCCTCGCCACCGCTCTCCTGACTTCGAGTCCCCAACCTAGTCCCGGTCGGGGGCGCCCAGCGGGAAGAATGGACGGTATGGCCGCGCCTCGTCGACGGCCCGGGCGAAGGATGAGCGGGCAAGCAGGCGCTTGCGATAAGCGATCAGCGTGGTGAGCTTCTCAGGGATCGCATGCGTCCAGTCGGCATAGAACAGCGACGGGCCCGCAGCGCAGTCGGCTAGGGTGAAATCGTTGCCCACGGCCCAGTCATGACCGGCCATCTTCGTATCCAGCCAGGCATAGATCGTTTCCAGCATCGCCTTGGCGTCGGCCACGCCCTGCGCGTCGCGATTCTCCGGCTTGCGGATGAAGTCGAACACGCATTTGCCCTGCGGGGTCATGACGTAGTTGTCGAAGATGCGGTCCATCATCCGCACCTCCACCGCAGCCTTGGGATCGGTGGGGATCAGCTTCACCGGGCCGGAACGATAGGCCGCCAGATATTCGATGATGGACGTCGCCTCCATCACCTGCCGGTCGCCGTCGACCAGCACGGGAAAGCGCTGGATCGGCCACATCGCCGCCATCTTGGCCCCGTTGTCCGGATGGTCGGGCGACAGCACGCGCCATTCGAACGGGATGTCGTTCTCGTAAAGGGCGATCAGCGCCTTCATGCAGTAGGACGAGAAAGGATGGCCGTAGAATTCGATCGTCATGTTCGTCTCCCTGTCGTTAACCAGTTTCAATTTGCAATCAGTTGTGATTTAGCCAAACCAGTTTTATAATGCAAGCAGTTTTTGAGGGCCTATTTAATGGACGGCGCGCACCGGTCGGGATGCCCGATCAACCTGACGTTGGAAACGCTGGGCGACCGCTGGAGCCTGATCGTGATCCGCGACGTGATGTTCGGCAACCGCCGGCATTACCGTGAATTGCTGACCGGGTCCGAAGAAGGCATCGCCTCCAACATCCTGGCCGACCGGCTGAAACGGTTGGTCGAGGGCGGGCTGCTGTCGCGCCGCGACGATCCCAGTCACGCGCAGAAGGCGATCTATAGCCTGACCGAACCCGCCATCCAGCTTGTCCCCCTACTCGCCCAGATGGGCGCCTGGGGCCGCCGCCACCGGCCCGCCTCCGAGGAACTGTCGATCCGCGCCGAACTGCTGGAGAACGGTGGGCCGGACCTGTGGAATGCCTTCATGGCGGAACTGCGCGCGATGCACCTGAACGCACCCCCAGTCGGTCGTTCGGTGTTCGCCGAGCTGCAAGCCGCCTATCTGGCGGTCGTGGCAAAGAACCGCCGTTAGCGGCAATCGCCGTAGAAGGTCATCACGCGGTTCTCCTAACGCATCCAGTCGAGAATCCTGTCCCACAACACCGTGCGCGTCGTCGCGAAATTGTGGCAATGGGCCGAACCGGGAAGACGAAAGAAGGTTACGTCCCTGCTGCGCGGGTAGCACGCGGCCTCATCCTCCGGCGCCGGCGAAGTATCGGCTTCCCCGACACCGACGAACGCCGGCGCGTCGATCGATTCCGCGGCACGCCGCACCGTCTGCCGGTCGGCCGCCTCCGCCGCCAGGGTCAGCGACACCGGGAAGACTGTACACTCGGCCGGGCAAGTCAGCACGTCCGCCGGCACGTCGGCCATGTGAAAGGCGTGCCTGAGTTCGGGGCTGCTATAAGCATATGCGCCGGTGGCGTCGAAGACTGGCTTCAGCGCCGCGGGCGGAAGCGCAAGGCCGATATTGCTCCAGCCCAGGATGGCAACCCGGTCGAAGCTGCGATGGGCGGCCTGCTGAACGATCGTGAGCATGCCGCCGAGCGAGTGGCCGATCGCGATCAGCGCGACACGCGGCAATGGCGGAATCTCCGGCGTCAGCGACCCTTGCCGCAGGCCGGCAGCCAGATGCGCAGCGGCAAGGTGATGAGCTTTCGCGAGTGTACGCGACGTGACGAATTCCGCCGCCTCGGCCGGGCTGCTGCCGCTGGTGCCCAGGCAATCGATGGCGACGACGATCGCCCCGCGATCGGCGAAATAGCGGGCCATGCTGTAATCGTCGCGGCCCGGCACCGCGATGTCGAAATAGCGTTTGTCATAGCCGCCGCCATGGACGCAGAACGCCGCCGGCACGACGGCAGCCGGATCGACCGGGCGCGGTGCGAACAGCAGACCGGCCAGTTTAGGCGCCGGGCCGAACCCCTCTATCCCGTCGAGCGGGAAATCGACCGCGATCCGGTCGGACATCGAAGCCCCTACGACCCGACCGGCGCCTCTATCGTAAAGGCGAGCAGCTTCTGCGCGTAGGCCGTGTCGAGATATTCCGCGATTTCTGAGATCAGCTCGCCCCGAAAGCGGAAGGTGAAGACATAATGGTTGGCATAGATCCGCCCGTCGGCCAGCGGCCCTTGCCCGTTCGCCTCCAGGAACACCCGATCGCCGTCCGCGGCAGCGTCGGTGAAGTTCATCTTAATGCCCTGGGGAAACAGATCGCCGGAACTGTCGACCATCGCGTCATAGGCGGCGCGGTTGAAGGTGATCCGCTCGCCGCCCGGAATAGCATGCTGGTTCATCGTCCAGGTCACGTCCCCGGTCGCCCGCTTCCACGCGGCCGCGCGGTCGCCGCTGCTGAATTCCGTCATGAACGCGATCGCATTCGCCTTGTTCGCTTCTGTGCCCATCGCCGTTTCTTCCCCTGATTGTTCAATTTCCAAAACATTATACCGGCATTCGGCTGACAGATAGTTTCGAGCGGGATGCGCAGGGCGGACCGCAGACAAAGTTTCCAAAAATCGGCACGCCGTGGCAAGGTCCGCGCATCATAGGATCAGATGTGTCTTTAGCGTTGCTACCACCCCAATACGCGTTCGATGAGGCGAGGCTTGCCGCGCTCGCCAGCCATGGCATTCTCGATACCCCGGCGGAGGCGGGCTATGACGATATTGCCTCTCTTTCAGCTTATATCTGCGAGACGCCTGTCGCGCTGGTGAGCTTCGTTGCCGGCAATCGGCAATGGTTCAAGGCGCGTATCGGCTTCGAACCCTGCGAAACCGATCTTAACAGTTCGGTTTGCGCCCACGCCCTTGTCGAACCCGATCTTCTGGTAATTTCCGATTTGACCGTCGACCCGCGCAGCCGCGACAACCCCCTGGTTACCGACGATCCGCATATCCGCTTCTATGCAGGTGCGCCGCTTCGAACACATGACGGTCACGTCCTGGGCAGCCTCTGCGTCATCGACACCCAGCCCCGGCCGGAGGGCTTAACCGATCGGCAGGCGGAGATGCTACGGGCGCTCGCGCGCCAGGTCATCGCCCAGCTTGAGCTTCGCCGGACACTCCTCCAGCGCGATGAAGCCCAGGCGCAACGACGCGCCGAGGAAATCCTGCGGCGGGCGAGCGAAAGCCAATTCCGCCAGCTGTTCGATGCGATCGACGACGGTTTCTGCATCGTCGAAGTCAAATTCGATGGCGGCAAACCGGTCGATTACCGGTTCGTCGCGGTCAATCCGGCATTTGAGGGGCAGACTGGCCTGACCGATGCCCAGGGGCAATGGATGCGCACACTCGCGCCCAACCATGAGCAGCATTGGTTCGATCTATATGGCCAGGTCGCACTCACCGGGGAGCCGATCCGGTTTGAGCAAGCGGCGAAGGAACTCGACGACCGCTGGTACGACGTACATGCATTCCGCGTCGGCCAACCCGCGGCGCGGCAGGTGGGCATCCTCTTCACCGACGCCTCAAAACGTAGAGCTTCGGAGATTGCCCGATTGAAGGCCGAGGCTCTTCGGGAGACGCTGAATCACGAGCTCAGCCATCGCATGAAGAATATGTTCGCGATGGTGCAGGCCATTGCGCTTCAAACGCTGCGTGCCGGCCCCAATCGGGAGGCGTTAGACGCCTTCGTCCAACGCGTACACGCCCTCTCAACGGCCCACGACGTATTATTGCAGGAAAGCTGGACTGCGGCAGAGCTTGGGACAATCGTTCGCGCGGGGTTAAACGCGCTCGCACCTGTGCATCGCTTCGACATCGTGGGACCGAAGGTCGATCTCGCCCCTCAGGCCACGTTGTCGGTATCGCTGCTGTTGCACGAGTTGACGGCAAATGCGCTGAAATATGGTTCCCTTTCCAACGAGGTCGGACGCGTCGCTATCTCTTGGGAACTTCGAGACGTGGACGGCGAACAGGAGCTCGTTCTCGATTGGCGCGAGAACGGCGGACCGCCTGTGAAGGAAGCAACCCGGCTGGGTTTCGGGTCGAAATTGATCCGCATGGGGCTTACCGGGGGCGGTGGAGCGGATGTACGTTACCAGCCCTCTGGCCTGACCGCCGAGTTCAAGGCGCCGCTCAGCGAGGTACGGCCTTCCCTGGATGGCGGAGCACGATGAGTGGCATCGCCTGAACAGAGTGTTATTCTCGTCGTCGAGGATGGGCCGTCATGAATGTACTCGACCGCGAGCAGGTGGTTTCGGCATTTCCGGAGGAGGATCGCCGGAACCTGACCCTGCCGCCGTTCGACCGGATCGGCTGGGACAATCTCGATTTCCTGGGCTGGTGCGACCGGTCCGACGACAAGGCCTATTGCGTCTTCGAGACCCACGGCGAGCCGACCGGGGTGATGCTGGAGCGCATGGCGATCCGCACCTCCAACGCCCGCAGCTTCATGTGCTCGCTGTGCCGCACGGTCCACGGGATGAGCGGCATCGCCAACTTCACCTATAAAAGCCGGCGCGGCACCGGTTACCACACGCTGACCGACATGTTCTGCGCCAACCTGCAATGCAGCCTGTATGTGCGCGGAATCCTGGCGGTCGAAGGTTTGCAGTTCTACGAGACGATCTCGGTCGAGCGGAAGGTGCAGCGCTTGCACGAAGGCGTGGACCGATTTCTGGCGTCGTTATCGGATTTCGAGCACAGGCACAGGCCGAGGCCGCAGTTGCGGCTGGTTTAGGAAAACGAGGCCATCGCCAAAATTATCGGCTGTCGCGTTCGGCACGCACCGCGTCGGCCGCCGATATCGAAAGCACGGTTGCCTCCTTCCGCAGCAGCGTCACCAAGCTCGACGTATCCCACCGCTTGCCGCCCTTGGCCTGCACCTGGGCGTAGAACTGGTCCACCAGGGCCGCCACCGGCACCCGCGCGCCGTTGCGGCGGGCTTCGTCCATGACGATGGACAGGTCCTTGCGCATCCAGTCGACGGCGAAGCCGAAGTCGAATTTGCCGGCGATCATCGTCGCGCCGCGATTTTCCATCTGCCAGCTTTGCGCGGCGCCCTTGCTGATCACGTCCAGCACCTTGGCGACGTCCAGTTCGGCGTGTTCGGCGAAGGCGATGCCTTCGGACAGAGCCTGGACCAGGCCGGCGATGCAGATCTGGTTGACCATTTTGGTCAACTGGCCGGCGCCTGACGGGCCCATGAGAGTCACCGCTTTGCCGAAATGGCGCATGAGCGGCTCGGCCGTGGCGAAAGCGGTTTCGTCACCGCCGACCATGACGGTCAGCTGCCCCGTCTCCGCTCCCGCCTGCCCGCCTGAGACCGGGGCGTCCAGGAAGGCGACCTGTTTCTCGGCGGCGATGGCGTGCAGATGACGGGCGATGTCGGCGGAGGCGGTGGTGTGGTCGACGAAGATCGCACCCGGGTCCATGCCGGCGAAGGCGCCGTCGACGCCCGTGGTGACCTGTTTCAGGTCGTCGTCATTGCCGACGCAGGCGAAGACGATCTCCGCATCGATCGCGGCCTCGCGCGGGGTCGGCTGAGATTTGCCGCCATTGGCCGCGACCCAGTCATCGGCCCGGTCGGCGGTGCGGTTATAGACGGTGACGCTGTGGCCGGCCTTGGCCAGATGCCCGGCCATCGGGCCACCCATCACACCAAGACCGATAAACGCAACGTTCGCCATGGTGGTTTGCCTCAGTGGAGCCCATTCAGGGGGAGCGCCGTCAGTGCGCCCGGTAGGGATAGGTGGTTTCGAAACGCGCCAGCGCACTGGCATCCAGCCCGACGGTCAGGTGCGCCATCTGCTCGTCGTCGCGCCGCTCCAATACCTCACCGGTGCGGTAAAGCCAGGCAATGGCCCCGCCGTCGGTCAAATCGACATCCAGCGCGATCACGCGGCGCGCACGCGACAGGCGGCGGTCGATGAAATCGAGGAGGCGTCCTGTGCCGTCGCCGGTCAGCGCCGAGACGGGCAGCAGTTCAGGCTTGTGGTTTTCCTGCCAGGCAAGGCGGTCGCGTTCCTCTTCCGGCAGCCGGTCGGTCTTGTTCAGGATTTCGACTAGGCGGTCGTCCTCCTCCAGGTCCAGGCCCATCTCGCTGAGCACGTTCAGCACGTCGTCGCGCTGCGCCTCGGTGTCGGGATGGGACACGTCGCGGACATGCAGGATCAGGTCCGCTTCCTCCACCTCTTCCAGGGTGGCGCGGAAGGCGGCGACGAGCTGGGTCGGCAGTTCGGAGATGAACCCG
This sequence comes from Alphaproteobacteria bacterium, assembly GCA_965276835.1. GTDB lineage: Bacteria > Pseudomonadota > Alphaproteobacteria > BOG-932 > Roseiterribacteraceae > BOG-932. The sequence goes on along the minus strand of OZ255631.1, from coordinate 1,068,633 downwards.
ACCGTGTCGGACAGGATCATGCGCCGGCCGGACGGCAACTCGATCCCGCGCATCGTCGGGTCCAGCGTGGCGAACAGCAGATCCTCGGCGCGCACGGCGGCGCCCGACAGACGGTTGAACAGAGTGGATTTGCCGGCGTTGGTATAGCCGACCAGCGCCACCACCGGATGCGGCACCTTCTTGCGCGCCGAACGGTGCAGGCCGCGCGTGCGGCGCACCTGTTCCAGCTCGCGCTTCAATTTGATGATCCGGTCGCCGATCAGGCGGCGGTCCATTTCGATCTGCGATTCACCCGGGCCGCCCAGGAAGCCGAAGCCGCCGCGCTGCCGTTCAAGGTGGGTCCAGGACCGGACCAGGCGGGACCGCTGATATTCCAGCGCCGCAAGCTCGACCTGCAGCGTGCCTTCCTTGGTCTGGGCGCGGGCGCCGAAGATCTCCAGGATCAGGCCGGTGCGGTCGATGACCTTGGCCTGCCAGGCACGTTCCAGATTGCGTTGCTGGACCGGGGTCAGCGCGTGATCGACGACGACCAGCATGATCTCCAGTTCGGCGATCAGGCCTTTCAGTTCCTCAACCTTGCCGGAGCCGAACAAGGTTGCGGGCTGTGGCTTGCTGACGGGAACCAGCAAGGCCTCGGTGACCTCAAGCTCGATCGCGCCGGCGAGGCCGACAGCCTCCTCCAGCCGGGCCGCCGGGTCGCGGCGCCCTTCGTCGGATCTTAGGACTGGGTGAAGGACGAGGGCACGTCCGCTGGGCGCGCCCTCGCTTTGCTCACGCCCAAGTTTTTCGTCGGCGGGTGACGTCAAACGTCATCCTCTTCGCCGCCCGGGCCCTCGAAGAGCTGGACCGGCTGCGACGGCATGATCGTCGAAATGGCATGCTTGAACACCAGCTGCGAATGCGCGTCGCGGCGCAGCAGGACCGAATAATTGTCGAACCAGGTGATGATGCCCTGGAGCTTGACGCCATTGATCAAAAACACAGTGACCGGGGCCTTGTTCTTGCGAACATTGTTCAGAAAAACTTCCTGAACGTTTTGGTTTTTCTCGCTCATTTACGCTCTCTTCGCGTTGGCTGTTGTTGGGTGGCGGACCGGATAATCCGGGCCGTCGTTCCTTGGTACTAGACGGATATAGTGCTGGTGATCCTGCGAACAAACCCCGCCAGATCGCCGCAGTTGTGACATCTTAGCGCTGGCGGCACGTCTTTCAGCAGATCGGCCTCCCCGGGACCGGGGCCGACCATGATTGGTGTGCAGCCGGCCGCGATGCCGGCGCGCATATCGACATCGGTATCGCCGACCAGCCAGGCCGACGGCGAAGCCGCGATCCCGGCCAGTTCCAGTGCCCGGAAGACCGGCGCCGGATCGGGTTTGTCCTTATGCGCATCCTGTGCACCTACCACGCTGGCGAACCGCCCGCTCCAGCCCAGATGGGCGATCTCGCGGCGCAAAAGATCGCCTTTCTTGTTGGACACAATGCCCAAAGGGACATCTTGTTCCCGTAAAACATCGAGCAGTTCGCCGGCGCCCTGCATGACACTGAGCCCGGCCAGATGGTTGGCGGCGAAATGGTCATAGAAAATCGCCCGCGCATCCTGCCAGTCGTCGCCGAAAATCTCCGGAAAGATATCGCGCGACGAGTGGCGGGCTTGAAAGATCACCTGCTCCAGCGTGAACGGCGCCTTCCCGGCATCCGCCAGCGCGGCATTGAACGCGGCCTGAACGGTGCGCCAATTCTCCACCAATGTGTTGTCCCAGTCGAACAGGACGATGGACGGGCGCGGAATATTCCCGCTCATGGTTTCGCCTTGCCCCTGGAGGCATCTCGCCAAATGCTGCCATCGCCTCCCCCCTTGATGGGGAGGTCGACGGCGCTTTGGCCGGCGGGAGGGGGGTGATGGCCCCACCTTCGCGCTATTTGACTGAAACCTCCTTGCGGCGAGGGTACCCCCCACCCGGCCCCGCGGGCCGACCTCCCCCTCAAGGGGGGAGACGAAGTTGAAGAAAGCGCTCGTAGAATCTTCACTTCGGCCACGTGAACGCGTCGTCCTGCCGCTCCCGCCCATACTCGAAATACGCGCGCCGCAGCGTCCGGCTCATTTCGCCGGGATGGCCGTTGGCGACGGGCTTGCCGTCGATCTGGGTGATGGGGATGCAGAAGGTGGTGGCGGAGGTCAGGAATGCCTCGCGCGCCGCCAGCGCCTCGGCAACGGTGAAGGGCCGGCGCTCGACCTTGACCCCCTGCTCCGCCGCCAGCCGTTCGATCGAGTTGCCGGTGATGCCGTGCAGGATGGAACTGTCCGCCTGATGGGTGATCAGGACATTGTCGCCGGTCAGTATCCAGGCATTGCTGGACGAACCCTCGGTGACGAAACCGTCCGGACCGACCATCCAGGCCTCGAACGCCCCAGCCTCGGCCGCCGCCTGCTTGGCCAGCACCTGGGCCAGAAGGCCGACCGACTTGATATCACGCCGCGCCCAGCGGATGTCCGGCACGGTGACGACCGATACGCCGTTCTCGGACGGGATTTCCGGCTTGAACGCCTGCCGCCGCGTGGTCATGACGATGGCGCTTTTCGACGATTTGGGGAATTTGAAGTCGCGCGGCGCAACACCACGGGTGATCTGGAGATAGAGATAGCCGTCCTCGACGCCGTTGCGGCGGACCAGCGCGCGCATCGTCATCTTCAGCACCGCATCACTGAACGGCATCGGGATGCGCAGTTCGCCCAGCGAGCGGTGCAAACGCGCCAGATGCCCGGGCTCATCGACGAATTCACCGCCCAGAATCGTCACGACCTCGTAGACACCGTCGGCGAACTGGTAGCCGCGATCCTCGATATGCACCGCAGCGTCGGCGTGGCGAACGAAACGGCCGTTCACATAGGCAAAGCGGGCCATTACTCGCTCGCGAGGCGCTCGCCGCCTTGCCCCGGCACGCCCAGCGACTTCAACTTGCGGTGCAATGCCGACCGTTCCATGCCGACAAAGGCGGCGGTGCGCGAGATATTGCCGCCAAAGCGGTTGACCTGGGCCAGCAGATATTCACGCTCGAACGTCTCGCGGGCGTCGCGCAACGGCAGGCTCATAATCTCCGCCCCGCGGTCCCATTTCACCATTTCCGGCGCGATCGCCCCGATCTCCGACGGCAGCATTTCCGCGCGGATCAGTTCCGTATGTTCGCCCTGGTTCATGATCAGCAGCCAGTCGACCACGTTGCGGAGCTGGCGGACGTTGCCCGGCCAGTCATAGGTTTGCAGCGCCGCGATGGCGTCGTCGCCGAACTCGCGGCCATGAATGCCGCCGACCTCCGACGCGCGCTGCATGAACTGGCGCGCCAGGATCGGAATATCCTCACGCCGCTCGCTGAGCGACGGGACGCGGATCGGCACCACGTTCAGACGATAGAACATGTCCTGCCGGAAGCGGCCGGCCGCCATTTCGGCGTTCAGATCCTTGGTCGATGTCGCGATGACGCGGATATCAACCTCGACCTTGGTCGAGCCGCCGACCCGCTCGAATGTCTGTTCCTGTAGGGAGCGGACCATCTTGCCCTGGGTTTCCAGCGTCATGTCGCCGACCTCGTCCAGCAGCAAGGTGCCGCCATGGGCCTGTTCCATAACCCCGATCTTCCGCCCGCCGCCTTCCAGCGCGTATTCGGTGCCGAACAGTTCGATTTCCAGCCGGTCCGGGCGGATCGCCGCGCAGTTCAGCACGACGAATGGGCCGGTGGCGCGGCGCGACTTGGCGTGGATCAACCGCGCGACGGTTTCCTTGCCCGCTCCCGGCGCCCCGGTAATCAGCACGCGGCTGCCCGAAGGCGCCACCTTGTCGATTTCGTGGCGAACGCGCGACACGGCGGCGGACACCCCGACCAGGTCCGCCGAACCGCCGGCGCGCAGCCGCAGCTCCTCGTTTTCACGCCGCAGCCGCGCCGCCTCCAGCGCCCGTTCGATGATCAGCAGCAGGCGATCGGCCTTGAACGGTTTTTCGATGAAGTCGTAAGCGCCGTTCTTGATGGCGGCGACGGCGGTTTCGATATTGCCGTGGCCGCTGATCATCACCACCGGCACATCCGGGTGATGCTTGCGGATCTCGTCGAGTAGTTCCATCCCGTCCAGCCGGCTGCCCTCCAGCCAGATGTCGAGGATCACCATGCTGGGCTGCCGCGCCTTCAGCGCCAAAAGCGCCGCGTCGCTGCTGCCCGCCTGGCGGGTGGAAAAGCCTTCGTCGTTCAGAATTCCACCGATGAGAAGCCGAATGTCGGACTCGTCATCGACGATCAGAATGTCACGCGCCATAGCGGGATTGCGTACCCTGTCGAGGCGGGCCGGCCTCAGCGGTGGCGGCTTGCATGAGCGGGATGCAAAGGACCACCCGCGCGCCGCCGCCTGGGTTGTCGTGCATTTCGAGCGAGCCGGCGTGATCTTCCATGATCTTCTTGACGATTGCCAGCCCCAGTCCGGTTCCCTTGTCCCGCATGGTGACATAGGGCTCGGTCAAACGGTCGCGTCCGGCGTCCGGCAGGCCGCGGCCGTTATCGGCAACCGCGATCAAGGCCCGATCGCCTTCGATCGATACGGCTACGGAGATCGCCCCGGGTTTCAACGTCTCACCGTCTTCGGCCATGCGTCCGTCGATCGCATCGGCCGCGTTCTGCAGCAGATTGGTGACGGCCTGGGTCAGCTGCCGCCCGTCGCATTCGACGAATATCGCTTCCGGCGGCTTGACCACCTCATAGTGCATCTCGTGATGGGCCTGGCGTTGCAGGAAAACAGATTGTCCGACCAAATCCGTGATGTTTTCCCGCCGCATCACCGCCTGCGGCATACGGGCGAAGGCGGAAAACTCGTCGACCATCCGGCCGATATCGCCGACCTGCCGCACGATGGTGTCGGTGCAGGTCACGAAGGTCTCGGGGTCGCTGGTAATTTCTTTCAGGTATTTCCGCTTCAGCCGCTCGGCGGACAGCTGAATCGGCGTCAGCGGATTCTTGATCTCATGCGCGATCCGGCGGGCGACATCGGCCCAGGCGGCCGTCCGCTGCGCCTGAAGCAATTCGGTGACATCGTCGAACGTCGCGACATAGCTGCGAACGGTGCTGCCCTGCTCCTCCGGCGCGATGCGAACCAGCAACGTACGATGCGCAAGGCCCGGGCGGCGCAGGTCGAACTGAGATTGCAGGGTCCGCGTCTGATTGGGTCCCAGCTGCTCCAGGATCGGCACCATCTCCGGGAAGATATCGATGAGCGCCCGGCCCGACAGGGTTCCGGGCTCGACACCCAGGAATTCCGCCGCCGACCGGTTGGCCAGGGTGATCTTGCCTTCTGGATCGAGGCCGATAACGCCGGCCGACACGCCGGACAAAACCGCCTCGGTGAATCGCCGGCGGGTGTCGAGCTGGCGGTTCGCCTCAACCAGTTCCGACCGCTGGCTGCTCAACTGGCTGGTCATGCGGTTGAAGGTTCGTGACAGGACCGACAGCTCGTCGGAATCTTCGGGCTCCACGACACGGGTCGTCAGGTCGCCGTCGCGCACCTGTTCCGCCGCCCCGATCAGGGCCGATATCGGGGTCACCAGTTGGCGGGCGAAATACAGCCCCATCCACACGGCGGCGAACAACAGCAACAGCGCCACGACGATGAACATCAGCCAGACGCGGATCTGCAGTTCCGATCGCGACCCCTCCGCCTGGGCATATTGGGCCGCCGCCGCCTTGACCGTGGTCATATGGGCCAGGACGCGCGGATCGATCGGGCGGGCGACGTAGAGGAAGACGTCGCCATAAAGTTTTACCAGGGCGGTCACCCGGTCCTGCTCGGTCGACGTCATGATCTGAACATCGCCGGCGCCGCGCTGCGCCGCCTCGACCGCCTCGAGGGGCGGCTGATCCAGCCCCAACGCGAAGGTAATGCCGGTCGAGGTGCGGAAATTGCCCGATTTGTCGAACACCATCGCGTCCGACAGGTCGCGCACGAGCGCCTGTTGCCGAAGAACGGCATTGAATTCCGGCGTGCCGATCGGCACCGACACAAGGTCGCTGGCCATCGCCAGGATGTCGCCGCGAATCGCCTGCTTGTGTTCCTCAAGATAGGCGTTGGCGACAATAAGCGACTCGTCGACCGCCGTCTGGGTGCGGGAACTGAACCAGGACTCGACGCCGAGATAGAAAAAGCCGACCGAGAACAGCGCAACCAGGATGGTCGGCACGACGGCCACCACGCTGAACCAAGTGACGAAGCGGACATGCAGCCGCGCGCCTGCCGTGCCCTGCCGACGCTGCCCCCACAGCACCACGATGCGGTGGGCGACGATCAGGGCCAGCAACATGAAAAGCGCAAGATCGATGCTGAGCAGCAGCAGAACCGTTCGCGCATTGCCGAACGGCGCCCCGGCGGTCAGCGCCACGTAGGTGGCGGTGCCGGCCATGAAGGAGATCGCGATCAGCGCCAACGCGAACTTGTTGGCGATGCCGTTGCGGCGCGACCAACGCAGGATAAGCTGCCACGGCGTTTCTGGAACTATCTTGACGACGTCCACGCTCATGTCACGCGCGCCCAACTACACAACGGTGTGGTGTATCTATCACACCCTATTTTAAGCTGCGCCCCGGCTGGATGTCCAACTCCCGTATTTTCTTGCGCAATGTGTTGCGGTTTAGGCCCAGCAGTTCCGCGGCGCGCAACTGATTCCCCTTGGTCGCCTCCAGCGACAGGGCAATCAGGGGCCGCTCGATTTCGCGTACGATGCGGTCATAGACTCCGCTGGCCGGCAGGCCGTCGGCATGGGCGGCGAAATACTCGCGCAGATGGCGTTCGACCACCGCGCTCAGGCCCTCCTCCGCCGCAGGCTCGGCCTGCGTGGCCGGCTGCCGGGCTTCGGCAAGCTCGGTCTCGATCGCGCCGACATCGATGCTTTCCTCTGAATAGAGCGCGCACAGCCGGCGGACCAAATTCTCCAGTTCGCGGACGTTGCCCGGCCAGCGATGGGTTTGGAGCCTTTGCATCGCGCCCGCGTCGATCGCCTTGGACGGCAAGCCGCTGGCGTGGGCCTGATCCATGAAGTGCCGCACCAGCGCCGGAATATCCTGCGTCCGCTCGCGCAGCGGCGGAACCCGGATCGGCACGACGTTCAGGCGGTAATAAAGATCTTCGCGGAATTGCCCGGCCGCGATTAACGCCCGCAGGTCACGGTGCGTCGCGGCAATGACACGCACATCCGCCTTGATCGGCGCGCGGCCGCCGACCGTCACATATTCGCCCTCCTGCAACACACGCAGCAAACGCGTCTGCGCCTCGGGCGGCATATCGCCGATCTCATCCAAGAACAGAGTCCCGCCCTGCGCCTGCTCGAATCGGCCCGACAGGCGATTGACCGCCCCGGTGAAGGCGCCGCGCTCATGTCCGAACAGCTCGCTCTCGATCAATTCCTTCGGAATCGCCGCCATATTGACCGCGACGAACGGCCCTTCCCGCCGCTTGCCGTATTCGTGCAGCGCGCGGGCGATGAGTTCCTTGCCGGTGCCCGACTCGCCCAGGATAATCACCGTCAGGTCGGTGCTCATCAGCCGCGCCATGGTGCGATAGATTTCCTGCATCGCCGGCGAGCGGCCGATGACCTGGAGCGCGCCCTCCTGAAGGTCCGGCTCATACTCGTCCAGATGGCGCGGCGCCGGGCCGGCCAGTGCCCGTTCGACGATCTGGATCAGATCGCCAAGGTCGAACGGCTTGGGCAGATATTCGAAGGCGCCGCGCTCCGTCGCCTTGATCGCGGTCATCAGCGTGTTCTGGGCGCTCATCACGATCACGCGCAGGTCGGGCCTGAGCGCACGGATGCGCGGCACTAGGTCCAGTCCGTTCTCGTCGGGCATGATGACGTCGGTAATGACCAGATCGCCTTGCCCGTCGGCCACCCAGCGCCACAAGGTGCCGGCCGTGGCGCTGGTCCGCACCTCATAGCCCTGACGCACCAGGGCCTGGGTCAATACGGTGCGGATCGCGCGGTCGTCGTCGGCGACGAGGATGACCGGAGCAGTCGAACGGATTTCCGCGACACTCATTCTTTGCTCCGTTCAGCCATCGGAAGAAAAACCCGGAAGATCGTTCGCCTGGGCAAATTGTCCAGCTCGATCAGCCCGCCATGCTCGCCGACGATCTTCGCCACCAATGCCAAACCCAGGCCGGTGCCGCTCTGCTTGCCCGAGACGAACGCGTCGAAAATATGCGGCCGGATCGATTCCGGAATTCCGTCGCCGTTATCCTCGACGCTGACCACCAGCGGCAGGTGGGCGCGGCCCGTGCCGTTGGGCAGCACGAGCCGAAGGCCGCTTTGATAGGCGGTCGACAGCACGATGCCGCCGTGGCCGCGTGTAATCGCTTCAGCGGCGTTCTTGACCAGGTTGGTGAAGACCCGGACCAACTGCTCTCGGTTGCCGTAAACGGACGGCAGCGACGGGTCGTAATGCTCGACGAAGGTGACGTGGCGGGCATAGCCGGCAGACGCCACCTTGCGCACCTGGTCCAGCACCGCGTGGATGTTCACCGGCTCCCGCGCCAGCGGCAGGTCGTCGGAGAACACCTCCATCCGGTCGATCAGCGCCTTGATACGGTCGGTCTCGTCGCAGATCAGCCTGGTCAGCTCGCGGTCGTTCTGCGATGCGCTCTGCTCCAGCAACTGCGCCGCGCCGCGGATGCCTGCCAGAGGGTTACGTACCTCATGCCCGAGCATCGCCGCCATGGCCTGCGCCGAGCGGACGGCGCCGCGCTGGTTGAATTGCTGGTCCAGCCGTTCGGCGATCGAGCGTTCCTGAAAGGCGACGATGGCAAGGTCCGGCGGGTCGCCGAGCGGCGTCGCCTGGATCAGCACGTCGCGCTGGCCGATACGACGGCTTTCGATGATCAGCCCGTGATCGACCACCGGCGCCGCGCTGCGCAGCACCTGGCGGATCAGCGAGAAGACCGGGCTGTCCACCGGGATCAGTTCGGACAGGTCCACGCCCTGCAGCGTCATGGCGCTGGCGTAGAAAAACTCCTCGGCTTTGGTATTCACATAGCGTATTGCGAACGCGTCATCGACCACGAGGATTGCCTGCGGCAAGGCCTCCAATATGCGCGCCGCATCGATGCCGACAGACCCCATCTGGGGGTTGGCGGAAGTCGAAGATGCTATGTTATTAGGCATCCGCATAATCTGCATAGTTTATGGGCAACTGTCTCAGCAATTTTGCGGCAGTGCAACATTTCGGGGTAATCTTTTGACCGTCGTCGCCTTAATCGTCGCAGCCGGATCGGGCAGCCGCCACGGGGGCGACCTTCCCAAGCAATATCAAGTACTTGGCGGTAAACCCTTGCTGCGCCACACGGTCGAAGCCTTTTCGGCCCATCCCGGGATCGACCAGGTCCGCGTGGTGATCGGCCAAGGTCACGAAACGCTTTACCAGAAAACGATCGGCAAACTGTTGCCGGAATCACACATTCTTGGCGGTGCGACACGGCAGGAATCCGTGAGGCTGGGACTTGAAGCGCTGGAAGCCGCAAAGCCCCGACTGGTTTTGATCCATGATGCCGCCCGGCCGCTGGTCGACGCCGGCGTCATCAGCCGCGTCGTCGATGCGCTGGCAACCAAGCCGGCCGCCGTTGCCGCCCTGCCCGTCGTCGACAGCCTGCGCAAGCAGACCGGCGGTCCGGTCGACCGCGACGGTCTGTGGCAGGTGCAGACGCCCCAGGGCTTTTGGTTCGATCCGATCTTGTCGGCCCACCGCGCCGCGGGCGACAACCAAGCAACCGACGACGCCACCCTGGCCGAACAGGCCGGCATTCCCATTACCCTTGTCGAAGGCGCCATGAGCAATCTGAAAGTCACCCGCGCCGGCGATATCGCCACCGCCAATGCGTTCCTGGCCGCCCGGCTTGGCGATATCCGGGTCGCATCCGGTTTCGACGTTCACGAATTCGAGGCCGGCGATCACGTCACCATCTGCGGTATCGAGGTGCCGCATACGCATAAGCTTAAGGGTCATTCCGACGCCGATGTCGGCCTGCACGCGCTAACCGACGCCATCCTGGGCTGCATCGGCGCCGGCGATATCGGCAGTCATTTCCCGCCGACCGACGAACGCTGGCGCGGCGCGGACAGCGCCATCTTCCTGCAGCATGCCATTGCCGGCGTGACGGAGCGCGGCGGGATGGTGGCCCATCTGGACGTTACGATCGTCTGCGAGCGGCCGAAGGTCGGCCCGCACCGCGCCGCCATGGTCGCGCGCGTCGCCGAGATCACCGGGCTGAGGCCCGACCAGATCAGCGTCAAGGCGACCACCACCGAGGGGCTGGGCTTCACCGGCCGGCGCGAAGGCATCGCCGCCCAGGGAACGGCGACCGTCAGGCTGCCCCTTGGCTAAGCCCGAGGACGTCCTGAACGCGTTCGAGGCCGCCGGCAAGATGCTGGCGACCGCCGAATCCTGCACCGGCGGCATGATCGCGGCGGCGCTGACCGATATCGCCGGATCGTCGGCCGTCGTCGAGCGCGGCTTCGTCACTTATTCCAACGCCGCCAAGACCGAATTGCTCGGTGTCGATGCCGCGCTGATCGCCGCGAGGGGTGCGGTCAGCCGCGAAGTGGCCGAGGCGATGGCGGACGGCGCGCTGGCGCGTTCACACGCCGCCGTCGCGGTTTCGGTGACGGGTATCGCCGGACCGGGCGGCGGATCGGCGGAGAAGCCGGTCGGACTGGTGTGGTTCGGATTGGCGGCTGGGGGTCAGACGACGACCGCACGCGAAGTCCTCAAGGGCGACCGCGCCGCCGTGCGCCGCCAGGCGACGGAAAAGGCTTTAAGTCTTCTGCTCCAGGGGCTTGCCCGGCTGAAGTGAATGCGCGTGCGGCCGGCCGTAGAGTTGGTTGGCCCGTGCCTCGTAAGCGCCGACCATGCGATGGACCAGCTCGGAGAACACGCCCCCCATCACCAGCGACAGCGCACGCGACTTAAACTCGAAATCGACCTGGAATTCGACGACGGTGCCGCCCTGAGGCGCCGGTGTAAACCGCCAGTCGCCGTGGAGATATTTCAGCGGCCCGTTGGTATAATCGAATTGCACCCTGCCCGGTGCGTCGAGCACTACCTTGGAGCTGAACCGCTCGCGCAGCACCTTCCAGCCGATCACAAGCTCGGCATTCAACACATTGCCTTCGCGCCTCAAAATCCGCGCGCCGATGCACCAGGGCAAGAATTCCGGATAACGCTGCACCTCCGCAACCAGATCGTACATCTGCTGCGGCGAGTACGGCACGACGACCTTTTCGCTATAAGCGGTCATCTTAAGCGGCGGCGTGCCGGGCGGCGCGCGCTTCGCGCAGGCGGACGAAATCCTCACCTGCGTGATAGGACGACCGGGTCAGCGGCGAGGCCGACACCATCAAGAAACCCTTGGCCCGCGCGGCATTGGCGTAGGACTTGAACTCGTCCGGCGTCACGAACCGGTCGACGGCGGCGTGCTTGATCGTGGGCTGCAGATATTGGCCGATGGTCAGGAAATCGACATCGGCGGCGCGCAGGTCGTCCATCACCTGCAGCACTTCTTCCCGCGTCTCGCCCAATCCGACCATGATGCCGGACTTGGTGAACATCATCGGGTCCGCTTCCTTCACCCGCGCCAGCAATTGCAGCGAGGTGAAGTAGCGCGCCCCGGGACGGACCGACGCGTAGAGGCGCGGCACGGTTTCCAGATTGTGGTTATAGACGTCCGGCTTATCAGCCAAAATAATATCAAGCGCCTGCGGCTTATTCTTAAAGTCCGGCGTCAGGATTTCAATGGTTGTCTTGGGCGACGCGGCGCGAATTTCGGCGATCGTCCGCGCAAAATGGCGAGCGCCACCGTCTTCCAGATCGTCGCGGTCGACCGAGGTGACGACGACATGCTCCAGCCCAAGCTTGGCCAGCGCCTCGCCCACGCGGCGCGGCTCGTCGGGATCGAGATGGGCCGGCTTGCCGGTCGCCACGTTGCAGAAGGCGCAGGCACGCGTGCAGACCTCGCCCATGATCATGAAGGTCGCGTGACGCTTGGACCAGCACTCGCCGATATTGGGGCACGCCGCCTCTTCGCAGACGGTGGTGAGGTTGAGACCGCGCATGATCTCGCGGGTCGCGTGATATTCAGGCGAGGTGGGAGCCTTCACCCGAATCCACTCAGGCTTGCGCTGCGGCGGGTTATCCGGGCGGTTCGCCTTTTCCGGGTGCCTCACCCGGGGAATCGTATCGATGTCGGCCATGGATCAGAAATGGATTGCCCGGCCATAAGCGTCAAGCACGCTCTCATGCATCATTTCGGAAAGGGTGGGATGCGGGAATATCGTCTCCATTAGCTCGGCCTCGGTGGTTTCGAGCGTCTTGGCGATAACATAGCCCTGGATCAGCTCCGTCACCTCCGCCCCCACCATGTGCGCGCCGAGCAATTCGCCGGTATCGGCGTCAAACACAGTCTTCACGAAACCCTCGGTTTCGCCCATCGCAATGGCCTTGCCGTTGCCGATGTAGGGGAACTTGCCGACCTTGACCTTTTTGCCCGCCGCCTTGGCCTTGGCCTCGGTCAGGCCGACTGACGCGACCTGCGGCGTGCAATAGGTACAGCCCGGGATATTCAGCACGTTCAGCGGCTGGACATGGTCAAGCCCGGCGATCTTTTCGACGCAGATCACGCCCTCATGGCTCGCCTTGTGCGCCAGCCAGGGCGCACCGACCAGGTCGCCGATGGCATAGACGCCGGGCTCACCCGTCTGAAGCCACTGGTCGACCACGACATGGCCTTTCTCGACCTTCACCTTGGTGCCTTCCAGGCCGATATCCTCGACATTGCCGGTGATGCCGACCGCGGAGATCACGCGGTCGACCGTCAGCGTCACCGGCTTGCCGTCCTGTTCGATCGTCGCAGTGACGCTGTCCTTGCCCTTGGCGAGCTTGGTGACCTTGGCGCTGGTCAGGATCTTGATGCCTTGCTTTTCGAACTGCTTGCGGGCGAAAGCCGACACGTCTTCATCCTCGACCGGCAGGATACGGTCGACCACCTCAACCACCGTAACCTCGGCGCCCATCGTGCGGTAAAAGCTGGCGAATTCGATGCCGATGGCGCCCGAGCCGATGACCAGGAGCGATTTCGGGATCGCCGGCGGCACCATTGCCTCTTTATAGGTCCAGACCAGCTTGCCGTCCGGCTCCTGCCCCGGCAACGACCGTGCGCGCGCGCCTGTCGCCAGGATGATGTGCTTGGCGGCCACGCCGTCGATCGCCTTGCCGTCCTTGGTCAGCGACAGCTTGCCCTTGCCCGCCAGTTTGGCCGTGCCCTCGATGACGGTGATCTTGTTCTTGCGCATCAGGAACTTCACGCCGTCGGACAGCTGCTTCGCCACCTTACGCGAGCGTTCGACCACCTTCTTGGCGTCATAGCTGATATCCTTGGCGGACAAGCCGAATTCCTCAAGGTGGTGCAATGTGCTGAAGATATCGGCGGTGCGCAGCAGCGCCTTGGTCGGAATGCAGCCCCAGTTCAGGCAGATGCCGCCCAGCGCATCGCGCTCGATTATGGCGACCTTCATGCCAAGCTGCGCCGCGCGGATCGCCGCGACATAGCCGCCGGGGCCGGACCCGACGATTGCGATATCGAATGTTTGTTCAGCCATCGGTCAGCTCTCCGCGAATGTCTTCAGCGCATCGCCGGTCAGGCGCTGCACTGTCCACTCATCCATCGCCACGGCGCCCAGCCCACGATAAAAATCGATCGCCGGGGCGTTCCAGTCCAAAACCCACCATTCGACGCGGCCGCAACCCTCGGCCAGCGCCTTTTGCGCCAGATATTTGAATATCTTGCGCCCATATCCGTTGCGCCGGAATTCAGGGCGGACGAACACATCCTCGATATAAATCCCGGGCCGTCCGAGGAAAGTCGAGAAGTTGTAGAAATAGAGCGCGAAACCCGCCGGTTGCCCATCATGCTCGACGATCAGCGCGTGCGCCTTGGGCGACGGGCCGAACAAGGCGATCTGGAAATCAGCTTCGGTCGCAACCGCCTGGTCGGCGAGCTTCTCATATTCCGCCAGTTCGCGGACGAGCGATGTGATCAGCGGAACATCCGCCGGTACTGCCACCCGGATCACAGCAGCAGGCTGTAAGGATCTTCGATCAAAGCCTTGTAGGCGCCCAGATATTCCGCGCCCAGCGCGCCGTCGACCGCGCGGTGGTCGACCGACAGGGTGCAGGTCATCAGGGTGGCGATCTTCAGCTCGCCGTCCTCGACCACCGCCCGCTGCTCGCCGTTGCCGACGGCCAGGATGCAGGATTGCGGCGGGTTGATCACCGCGGCGAATTCGCGGATGCCGAACATGCCGAGATTGGAGATCGAGAAGGTGCCGCCCTGATATTCGGCCGGCTTCAGCTTGCCGTCACGGGCGCGGGCCGCCAGATCGCGCATTTCGGCGGAAATCTGGCGCAGGCTCTTGGTGTCCGCCTGCTTGATGATCGGGGTGATCAGGCCGTTCGGCGTCGCCACCGCGATGGAGACGTCGACATCCTGGTAGGACAGGATGCCCTCGTCCGACCACGACACGTTCGCGTCGGGAATCTTGCGCAAGGCCAGCGCCGAGGCGCGGATCACGAAATCGTTGACCGAGACCTTGCCGCCATCCCCCGCGCTGGCGTTCAGCTTTTTACGCAGGTCCAGCAGCGCATCGATCTTGCAATCGATCGTCAGATAGAAGTGCGGAACGGTCTGCTTCGCCTCGGTCAGGCGGCGGGCGATGGTCTTGCGGAAGCTGGTATTGGGCTTCAGCTCGTATTTCATGCCCAGCGCGTCGGCCAACTGGCGGGCGTCCTGACCCTTGGCGAGCGATGGCGTTCCGGCAGCCTGCTGCGGAGCGGCGGCGGATTTCGGCGCCTTCTCCAGGTCGGCCTTGACGATGCGGCCATGCGGGCCGCTGCCGGTCACGCGGGCAAGGTCGATGCCGGCATCCTTCGCCAGGCGGCGTGCCAGCGGGGTCGCGATAATGCGGCTGCCCGGCGCGTGGCCGTTCGTCATCGGTTTGGGCGCAGGTGTTTCGGCAGCCTTCGCCGGCATGGGCTTTTCAGCCTGGGGAGCGGGCGCGGCAGCCTCAGCCTTTTCCGCCTTCGGCGCTTCGGCCTTCTTCGGCGCGGGCTTCTCGTCCCCGCCCAGCAGCGTGGCGATCACGGCATTCACGGCGACGCCTTCGGTGCCTTCCGGCACCTTGATCTCACCCATCGTGCCTTCGTCGATGGCCTCGACTTCCATCATCGCCTTGTCGGTCTCGATTTCGGCGATCACATCGCCGGGCGCCACGGCATCGCCCGGCTTTTTCAGCCAGCGGGCAAGCTTGCCTTCGGTCATGGTCGGCGACAAAGCCGGCATCAGGATATCGGTCATCGGTAGCAAACCGCCTTGGCCGCCGCGATCACGTCTTCGACCTGCGGCAATGCCAGTTTTTCGAGGTTGGCGGCATAAGGCAGCGGCACGTCCTTGCCGCACACCCGAGCCACCGGCGCGTCGAGGTCGTCGAACGCCTGTTCCATCATCAAGGCCGCCAGTTCGGAGCCGATGCCGGCCGTGGGCCAGCCCTCCTCGACCGACACGAGCCGGTTGGTCTTCTTGACGCTGGCGACAATGGTTTCGGTATCCAGCGGGCGAATGGTGCGCAAATCGATCACCTCCGCCTCGATCCCCTCTTCCGCCAGTTTCTCGGCAGCCTGGAGCGCGACGCCGACCATGCGGGAGAACGCGGTGATGGTGACCGAGCCCCCTTCCCGCACGATCTTCGCCTTGCCGATCGGCACGACGAAATCCGGGTCGGTCGGCACGTCGAAGGCGTGGCCGTAAAGCAACTCGTTTTCCAGGAACACGACCGGATTGGGGTCGCGGATCGCGGCCTTCAGCAGCCCTTTGGCATCCGCCGCAGTATAGGGCGCGACGACCTTCAGTCCCGGTATATGGGCGTACCAGCTGGTGTAATCCTGCGAGTGCTGCGCGGCGACGCGCGAGGCCGCGCCGTTGGGGCCGCGGAACACGATCTGGCAACTCATCTGCCCGCCAGACATATAGCGGGTCTTGGCGGCGGAATTGATGATCTGGTCGATCGCCTGCATGGCGAAGTTCCAGGTCATGAATTCGATGATCGGTTTCAGCCCGCCCATCGCCGCCCCGACACCCAGGCCGGCGAAGCCCTGTTCAGTGATCGGCGTATCGACCACACGGTCCGGTCCGAATTCCTCCAGCAGCCCTTGGCTCACCTTATAGGCGCCCTGGTATTGCGCGACCTCCTCGCCCATCAGGAAGACGTCGGGATCGGCCCGCATTTCCTCGGCCATCGCGTCGCGCAGGGCCTCACGGACCGTCTTCTTTTCGGTCTTGTCGTAGAACTTGTCCTCGTCGGACGGCGGCGCGGCCTCGGGCTCGGGCGTCGCGGTATCGACCGCCTTGGATGGGGCCTGCTTGGCCCGCGGCTCCGGCTTTGCCTGTTCCTCCGGCTTTTCAGCCGGTTCGGGGGCCTTCGCCTGTTTGGGCTGCGCGGTCTCGCCGTCGCCGTTCAGATGCGCAATCGGGGTGTTGACCGCGACGCCTTCGGTGCCTTCCGGCACCAGTATCTTGTCGAGGATGCCTTCGTCGATGGCCTCGACCTCCATCATCGCTTTGTCGGTCTCGATCTCGGCAATGACGTCGCCTGGGGAAATGCTGTCGCCTTCCTTTTTCAGCCAGCGCGAAAGCTTGCCTTCGGTCATGGTCGGCGACAAAGCCGGCATCAGAATGTCGGTGCTCATCAGGCGTCTACCAGAATGTCGGTCCACAACTCCGCCGCCTCAGGCTCGGGCGTGGAGGTTGCAAATTCCGCCGCCTCGGCGACGCGGGCGCGGATTTCGCGGTCGATCTCTTTCAACTGGTCCTCGGTCGCGGCGCCGGCCGCGACGATCCGCAGGCCCAGATGGTCGATCGGGTCGTGCCCCTTGCGCATCTCGTCAACCTCTTCGCGGGTCCGGTATTTGGCCGGGTCGGACATCGAATGGCCGCGATAGCGATAGGTCATCATTTCCAGGATCATCGGGCCGTTGCCGTCGCGCACGTATTTCAGAGCCTCGGCAGCCGCCTCACGCACCGCCAGCACGTCCATGCCGTCGACCGCCTTGCCCGGGATGCCGTAACCCTCGCCCCGGTCGTGCAGTTCGCCGGCCGATGCACGTTCCTGGCTGGTGCCCATGCCGTATTTGTTGTTCTCAATGATGTAGAGCACCGGCAGTTTCCACAGGGCCGCCATGTTCAGGCTCTCATAGACCTGGCCCTGATTGACCGCGCCGTCGCCCAGATAGCAGATGGCGATCAGGCCGTCCTTCTTGTGCTTGTGGGCAAAGCCCAGGCCGGTCGCGATCGGCACCTGGGCGCCGACGATGCCATGCCCGCCATAGAAGTTCTTTTCCTTGCTGAACATGTGCATGGAGCCGCCCTTGCCCTTGGAATAGCCGGCGGCGCGCCCTGTCAGCTCGGCCATCACACCCTTGGGATCCATGCCGCAGGCCAGCATGTGGCCATGGCAGCGATAGGAAGCGACGATGCTGTCGCCTTCGGTCCCGACCGACATCATGCCGGTCACGACTGCCTCCTGGCCGATATAAAGATGGCAGAAACCGCCGATCATCCCCATGCCGTATAATTGCCCGGCCCGCTCTTCAAAACGGCGGATGAGCAGCATGTCGCGATACAGTTTCAGCAATAGGTCGGGGTCGGCCCCCGAAGCCTTTCGGGCCGATTTTCGGGCAGGGCTTCCTACAGGCTTCGCTGAACGCTTGGCGGGCATGAGGCAGTTCCAATGCTACGGATAAGACGTAGCTAGGCCAGCCCCAAAGCGATTGCAAGGCGTTGAAATTAGTGTCCGGAAACGGCGGATTTCGGCAAGTTTATGATCAATTCGTCGGGCTGGCTATCATTTAATAACGCCCTGGTCCGCTCATCGAGACGGTCCTTGTCCAGACTCTCCGGTCGCAGCGAGACGACCTTGGCCTGCAGCGCGTCGCGGTCGGCCTTGACGGTGGTATAGGTCGCCTCGGCCTGAGCCTCCTGGGCTTGCAGGCGCGTCAAAGCAATCAGGCCGCGTTCGCCCTCCACCGTGTAATAGGCAAAATACGCCACGACGGAGGCGGCGAACACCGGCCCCAGTACTTGTGTTATGCGACGACGTGTGCGCGTTGCGATTGCCATTCCGAGAATGAATCACAACAGATTCAACGCGTCAAACAGTTTCCTGAATTATTATTTGAGAAATCTCAAATAACGCATTTGATTCGGAAATGATTCACTTTCGTACCGCGGCTGTTCCAGCGTACCGCGCGGCCACGCCGAGGTTCTCCTCGATCCGCAGCAATTGGTTGTACTTGGCGAGCCGGTCGGAACGACTGAGCGAGCCGGTCTTGATCTGCCCGCAATTGGTCGCCACCGCCAAATCGGCAATTGTCGAATCTTCGGTTTCTCCCGAACGATGCGACATGACTGCGCGATATCCCGCTTTATGCGCGATTTCAACGGCATCCAAAGTCTCGCTCAGAGTTCCGATTTGATTCACTTTGACGAGAATTGCATTTCCGACGCCGCGCTTGATGCCGTCGGTCAGGCGTATTGGGTTGGTGACGAAGAGATCGTCGCCAACCAATTGAATTTTCTTGCCAATTGCATCGGTCAGAGATTTCCAGCCATCCCAGTCGTCTTCCGACATGCCGTCCTCGATCGAGACGATCGGGAAGCGCGATGCCAGATCTTCCCAATACCGGACCATCTGATCTGGGGAGAGGCTTTTTCCTTCTCCAGCAAGCTCATACTTGCCACTCTTGAAGAATTCGGTTGAAGCTGCGTCGATCGCGAGCGCAACATCGTCGCCGGGTTTGTAGCCCGCCTTTTCGATCGCGCGCATGACAAAACCGATTGCGTCCTCGGTCGACGCGAGGTTGGGCGCGAAACCGCCTTCGTCGCCCACCGACGTGTTGTGGCCGGCGTCGTGCAGCAGCTTTTTCAGCGCATGGAAAATCTCAGCGCCGGCGCGGATGGCCTCGCTTTCCGACTTCGCGCCGATCGGCATCACCATGAATTCCTGGATATCGATCGGGTTGTCGGCGTGGGCCCCCCCATTGATGATGTTCATCATCGGCACCGGCAACAGCCGTGCGTTGACACCGCCGACATAGCGATAAAGCGGCAAATCGGCCTCGGATGCCGCCGCCTTGGCGACCGCCAGGCTGACGCCGAGAATCGCATTGGCGCCCAGCCGCGCCTTGTTCGGGGTGCCGTCCAGGTCGATCATCATGTGGTCGATACCGACCTGATCGAAGGCCTCGGCGCCCGACAGCGCATCGGCCAATTCGCCATTCACCGATTCAACCGCGTTCAGCACGCCCTTGCCCAGGTAACGCGACTTGTCGCCGTCCCTGAGCTCCACCGCCTCATGCGTGCCGGTGGATGCGCCCGAGGGCACGGCTGCGCGCCCGCTGGCGCCGCTCTCAAGCACAACCTCGACCTCGACCGTGGGATTGCCGCGGCTGTCCAATATTTCGCGGCCGTGAATATCGACGATGGCAGACATGGATGTTTCCTGACGTTGGGTGCCGCTGGGCGACGGAAATGCCGATTGGCATATCGACTTGATGCTTCGAACGAAACCCCCGGGTAAGTTTTTTTCCGAGGGTTTGCGCCCGCCGGGATCTGGAACGCGAAACGTGTCACCATCGTTGACCGTACGATCCCGAGGCCTGTCGATGATTAGATTTTTCAGCCGCAGCCTGCTCGTTGCGCTTCTCTCAGGCCTCGCTGCCGGGCCTACGATCGCCTCGCCGATCAAGCATGTTATTATTATCATGCAGGAAAATCGTAGCTTCGACAGCTATTTCGGGACGTTTCCAGGCGCAAACGGATTTCCAAGCGGGCTGTGTGTGCCGCTGCACCCGAACCGGCCCGCGGACGGATGCGTCGCGCCGTTTCACGACCCCCACCAAAACAACGCTGGCGGACCGCACGATGTCTTTAATGCACAAAGCGACCTGGGCGACGGGATCACGACCTGGCATCTGGATGCTTTCGTCCACCAGCAGACGCTTTCCCGGCCTACCGCCAGCACCTGCGGAACCCTGAGTCCACTCCATTGCGCCGAGCTGTTCGACGGCGTCAACCGGCACGATGTGATGGGATTTCAGAACGAAGAGGACATTCCGAACTACTGGCGATACGCCAAGAATTTCGTTTTGCAGGATCGTCTGTTTGAGCCGGTCCGCTCATGGTCGCGTCCGGCTCATCTCTATCTCACCAGCGAATGGAATGCCTTGTGTCGCGACAAAACCAATGTTGCGACCTGCAAGACAACGCCTTTTGCCGACGAGTCCCCCTCCAGCTTCGGTGAAGGGAGTCCCGGCGAGAATTACCCATGGGTCAGCCTGTTCGAGTTGCTGGACCGGCACAAGGTCAGCTGGAAATACTATCTGGCCGCCGGCGCCGAACCCGACTGCGAGG
Organism: Alphaproteobacteria bacterium; assembly: GCA_965276835.1. Classification (GTDB taxonomy): domain Bacteria; phylum Pseudomonadota; class Alphaproteobacteria; order BOG-932; family Roseiterribacteraceae; genus BOG-932. The sequence goes on along the minus strand of OZ255631.1, from coordinate 1,048,104 downwards.
ACGACGCCCTGACATGCGATCCACAACCCCAAAGGCCCGGCGTGCCCGGCATTTGGAATCCGGCGCCGTCATTCAGCTATATCAAGGCGAAGGGGAAAGCCTATCTGGCGGAACATAACCCGGATGCGGAGCAGTTTCTCGCCGATCTCAAAAACGGCACGCTTCCGGCCGTCTCGTGGATCATTCCGAACAACGAAGTCAGCGAACACCCGCCATCCGGGTTTACCGAAGGCATGGATCACGTGACCGCGATGGTCAATGCCGTCATGCAGTCGCCCTACTGGGATTCGACGGTGATTTATATCACCTGGGACGATTGGGGCGGCTTCTACGATCACGTCGCGCCGCCGACCGTCGATCGCAGCACCAACAGCAGATATCCGGTCCAAGGCTATGGCCTGCGCGTTCCAGGGATCATGATCTCGCCCTGGGCGCGGGCCGGAATGATCGACCACGCCACCCTGTCCTTCGATTCCTATGCCACCTTGATCGAAGACCTGTTCATGGATGGCGCCCGGCTGAACCCGGCGAAGATGGGCGAGCCCGACTCCCGGCCGACCATCCGCGACGCACTGACCCAGGTTACCTATCCCGACGGTCATACCGAAAAAATCGGCAAGCTGACCGGCGAGTTCGATTTCAACCAGACCCCGAACAAACCGCTCATCCTTTCGCCCTTCGCCCCCACAGGCCTTGTGGCGCAGTGCAACTCGCAATACTTCGTCCGCTGCACGGAAAAACAGGTGAAGATTTCGTGGAACAGCGTCGATGGAGCGGATATCAGCAAGCCTTTCACGTATCGTGTCTTGCGCAACGGAACCGTGCTTCCCCAATGCACCGGAACGGCCACATCGTGCATAGACACACCGGGCTCGGGCGATTTCTATTATCGCGTGTACAGCGTGGATAAGAACGGAAACAACAGCCCCAACTCAGGCGCGTCCGAAGCGATCATGCCGTGACAGGCCGGCGGCGTCTCAAGAAACCCCCATTTCGATCGACAGCCGTATCAGATCCGCCGTCCGCGCGACGCCCAGCTTGGCCTTGATCTGGCTGCAGGTGTTGGCGACCGTCTTGTAGCCGACGCCCAGTTCGGAGGCGATTTCGGCAAGGCTGCGGCCTTCGCCCAACAGCCGCATGATCTCCAGATCGCGTTCGGTCAGGTGGTGCAGCGGATGGCCCTCGGGCGCGCCCTGCAACGCCAGTTCCTGGGCAATCTCGTTCTCGATATAGCGTCCGCCTTCTGCCAGCCGGCGGATGGCCAGCAGCACCTCATCGGGCGCCGCGTTCTTGCTCATATAGCCTTTGGCGCCGGCCTGCAGCGCGCGCGAGGCATAGATCGCCTCGGCATGCATGCTGAACACCAGGACGCAGGCGGACGGATCGTCGATCAGCAGCCGCTGGAGCAGTTCCAGGCCGCCGATGCCGGGCAGGTTCAAATCGAGGATCACCACGTCGGGCCGTATCTCCCGATAGCGGACGAGAGCATCGCGCCCCGTCGCCGCCTCGGTAATCGTCACATGCTGGATCGATGCCAGAAGGCGGCGCAACCCGGCGCGAACGATGGCGTGATCGTCGACCAACAGGATATTCATGCCGCCACTCCCTGCCCGTCATTCGATCGGCCGCAATCCGTAAACGGCAGGTGTGCAACAACATGAACGCCGGCCGGCTGCGTCAGGGCGCGCACATCCAGGTCACCGCCCAGCGCGGTCACCCGCTCCACCATGCCGCGCAGGCCGAAGCCGCGCCGGCCGCTGGTGGCTTTCATGCCGCCGCCATCGTCGGTGACTTCGACCGTAACCTCCTGATCCGCTCCGGCGTCGATCACGATGCCGACGCGCCGCGGCTTACCGTGGCGCATCGCATTGCTCAGGCTTTCCTGCACGATGCGGTAGACCACGCCATCGAACGCCTCGCCGAACCCGGCATCGGCGCCGACGGTCTTCACCGTGATGGCGACCTCGGGCCGGCGGGACTGCCAGAAGGCCGTCAGGTTCCGGATCGCCTGCGGCAGGCCGAATTCGGTCAGGCTGCCGGATCTTAAGCGCCCCAGGATGGCCTTCACCTCATGCTGAATATGGGTGACGCCGTCACGGATCGACCGGACCTGCGCCGCCATATCCGTGTCGCCGCGCGCCTCCGCCAGTTTCAGAACGGCGGCGGCATCGACTCCCATCGCGAACAGATAGGGCCCGATCTCGTCGTGCAGGTCGCGCGCCAGCTCGGCGCGCTCATCCTCTTGGATCGTTGAAAGCTGTTCGGCGAGGCGGCGGTTCTTGACCTCGAAGACGGCCAGCCGATCGACCATGGCGTTGAACCCACCGGCCAGCCGCCGAAGCTCCGGTGGACCGCCGAGCGCAAGATGTCCGGGCGCCTCAACCGACCCGACATCGCGGAAACCCCGAGCCAGGCGCTCCAGCGGAGTCAACGCCCGGCTCAACGTCCAATAGATCGTCGGAAACGTGATAACGACGAACAGCAGCAATATCCTGATGTCGTCGCCGAAATCGGTCCAAACCTCGGTCAGTTCGTTGCGCGGATCGGTCTCCAGCAAGATCGCGCCGCCGCCCAGGGCATCGGGAAGCGGAACCCGGACGGACGGCGGGGCATCCGGCATCACAGCCCGGCCGAACCATAACGGCACCGCCTGCGGCGGCGGCAACAGCGTCGACTCTGCCACCGACGCGCCGTCTTTCGCGATCAGCCTGGCACGCAGGTGACGGTTGCCGTCGAATGTGCCGACCAGTTGGGTGAGCGCCACCGCGGCATCCTCGTCGGCGCCGACATGCGGGATCACCGTTCGGACGGTCTGCGCGCCCACCGTCAGCGCGGCCTGCATCTCGGCTTCGACCGAGCGTGTCGCATGCCGCCAGGCAAGGCCGGCGCCGAGCGTCAGGCTGACCAGCAGCATCAGCGCGACCCAAAGAATGAGCCTGAATTTAAGCGACATGCACCGAACCTCCGGCACCATCTAACAGGCGGTTTTGCGCGATAAGCAAGATCGGGAAGTTTTTCCCGGAAAATCGGGAACCGCCCCCATGGAGACGAGACGCACGCGCGTCTATTTCGAGGCGCAATCTATTTCGCCTAAAAAGGTGCATCGTGAAAATTGTCAGCACAACCGCCCTCGCCCTGCTTTTCAGCACCGCATCGTCCCTCGCCGTCGCCCAATCGGCCGATCCGCAGCGGGAGGAGGTCATCGTTGTCGGCACCACGCCGTTGCCGGGTTCGTACATCGACATCAACAAGGTGCCGGGCACTGTTCAGCTTCTGACCGGCGACGACTTCGCGAAGAACCACGCGACCTCGGTCCTGGATACGCTGTCCCAGCGCATTCCCGGCCTGCAGCTCAGCGATCCGCAGGGCAACGGCGAATTCGAGGACGTGCATTATCGCGGCTTCGCGGCATCGCCGCTGCAGGGCACGCCGCAAGGGATCGCGGTGTATCAGAACGGCGTCCGCCTGAACGAGGCGTTCGGCGACACGGTCAACTGGGATTTGATCCCGGAAGTCGCGATCCAGCGCATGTCGCTCACCAGCAACAACCCGGCCTTCGGTCTCAACGCTATCGGCGGCGCACTGAACCTGGAGATGAAAAACGGCTTCACCTTTCAGGGGTTGGAGGCAGAGCTTCAGGGCGGCAGCTACGACCATATCAGCGGCAGCATCGAATATGGGGTCAAATCCGGCGACCTCAGCCTCTATGTGGCAGGCGACGGCTATAGCGACGGCAATTACCGGCTGTTCTCCAACTCCGACCTGGAGCGGGTTTATGCCGATGCCGGCTATCGCGGCGATGTCTCCGAATTCCACCTGATCGGCTCGCTCGCCCGGTCGAACATCGGCGTTGTCGGATCGACACCGCTGGACCTGATCGAGCGCCACGGGATCAGCGCTGTCTATACCTCCCCGCAGACCACGAAGAACGAGATGGGATCCCTGGCGCTGAACGGCAAAGTGGACATCAGCGATACGGTCGCCATCCAGGCCAACGTCTATGGCCGCCATCTGGAGCAGAAGCACGTTGACGGCAACGACAGCAACTTCGAAGCCTGCGGCGCCGACACATCCTATCCGGGGCAGCTTTGCCTGGAGAGCGACGGCTTCGGCGATAACGGCTCGCGCGCCTTCGCCAACCAGTTCGTGATCATGGATCAAGGTGGCCGGACCTATCGGTTCGTCGATCAGCCTTACGGCACGATCGACCGGACATCGACCAGCACAACGACATCCGGCGGCGCGCTGCAGATGACGGTCGATGCGCCGCTCATGGGGCACGGCAATAATCTGGCGATCGGCGCCAGCTTCGACCATGGCGATATCCGCTTCGCCTCGAACAGCACACTGGGCTATATCAATCCTGCCCTGCAGGTGATCGTCGCCCCGGTGATCCCAGGCGCCGGCGCGATCATCCACACGCTGGGCAGCCTCGGATACCAGCCGGTCGCGCTGGACGCGACCACCGATTATTACGGCATCTACGGTGTCGATACGTTCGACATCACCGAGGCCCTGTCGGCGACGGTCGGCTTCCGCGTCAATGTCATCGATATCGGGACACGGGACAATACCGGATCGGCGCCCGAGCTGAATGCCGACAACGATTTCTCCCACGTCTCGCCGCAAGCCGGCCTGACCTACAAATTGGGCGGCGGCATCACCGCCTATGCCGGTTATTCGCAGTCGAACCGCGCGCCGACGCCGCTGGAACTGGACTGCGCCAACCGATTCAAGCCGTGCCTGCTGGAAAACTCGCTGGTATCCGACCCACCGCTGAAGCAAGTGGTGGCGGACAATTACGAAGCCGGCCTGCGTGGCGTCGAAAGCGACCCGGCCTGGGGGCGTGTCACCTGGTCGGCCGGCTATTACCGCAATGAGAGCAACAACGACATCATCTCGCTGGCCAGCACCATCCAGGGCCGCGGTTATTATCAGAACGTGCCGGAGACACTGCGCCAAGGCGTCGAACTCAGTGCGAATTGGCGCTGGGGGCGCCTCAGCGCCTTTGCCAACTATTCCTATACCGACGCGACTTATCAATTCACCGGCGCGTTGTCGTCGGTGAACAACCCGCACGCGAATGCCGCCGGCAACATCATTGTCCACCCCGGCGACAAGATACCCGGCATTCCCAACCAGGAGCTGAAGGTCGGGGCGGATTACGAACTGCTGCCGAATTGGACGGTCGGCGGCGACATGGAATATTTCGGCAGCCAGAACGTGATCGGCGACGATTCCAACCAGAACGCACGCGTCACGCCCTATATGCTGGTGAATATCCGCAGCGCCTATCAGGTGACCGAGAACATTCAGGTGTTCGGCAAAATCAACAATCTGTTGGACCGCCGCTATGCCTCAGTCGCCACCTATTTCGAAACCGACGGCGTTGGGCAGCCGATCACCGACAATCTGAGGGATCCGCGCTCGGTCACGCTAGGCGAGCCGGTCTCATTTTTTGGTGGCGTCAAGGTCAGCTTCTAATCAATTAAGAATGATATTGCGAACCATTCGCATTTACCATACGGTGAACTCGTTGCTTCACCCAAGCCCGAGTTCAACCCATGTGCCAATCGCTTAGCCAGCCCTCCGCCGCCCCAACCCAGTCGGCCGCCGGCATCAGCCGGCAGGAGCGCATCCTGCTGTGGACGATGCGCGCCTGGGTGATCGGCATCACCCAGAAAATCCCGGTCGAAGAACAGATCCAGGATGCCTTCAACCGCATCGGTGCGCCCGACGCCACCGGGCAGCTTTACGGTTTCATGTGGATATTGAGCCAAGGCGCCAGCCGCATGCTGAATGTCGACTGCGTATGCCAGACGCGGATCAGCCGCGACGAGCGCCTGCTGCTGGATGTCCTGGCGCTGTCGCAGCATAAGCGGACATTCGAGGCGATGGTGATGCTGCGGTCCCTGGTGCGCCGGGGCAGCGCGGTAGCCGCCGCCGAAAGCGCAACCAGGGTGATGAGCTCGCTGTCCGCCGCCGGCTTCACCCTGCCGGTCCGGTCGATGGAAACCACGCGCCACGCCTTCCCCACCCAGGAATTCCGCCACGGCCTGTTCGGCGAACCGGAGAGCGTGGTGACGTATCACTAAAGCGGCCATCTTCCGCAGGTCGAAGAATCTTCGAAAATCCCTGCGAATGCTATTGCGAGCTATTCGCAAGCAAGCTATATCATGAATCCACAAGGACCGTTCTCCTGGGATCGACAGCCGATGTATGTTTGCCTTTGCAATCGTGTCACAGACCGTCAGGTTCGCGCGCAAGCTGCGGGCGGGCACTGCACGGTCTCCGCTGTCCACCGCTCGCTCGGCATCTCTCCCCAATGCTGCAAATGCCTGCCGATGATGCGCGACATCGTGCGCGAGCATAAGGCGCAGCCGGACACCGCCGTAGCTGCCTGATAACAATAATCATTAGCTAATTCTGAGCAAAATCCGTGCCTTAACTATTTGACGGGCCGGTGAAAATAGGCTTTGCTTCAGGGCCCGGCGCGTATGCCGCCCCAACGATAAGCAGGCAATCATGCAAGGCGATCCGACGGTTATAGGGCACCTGAACACTGCCCTGAAAAACGAACTCACTGCGATCAATCAGTATTTCCTGCATTCGCGCATGCTGCGCCACTGGGGCGTCAGCAAGCTTGCCAAACACGAATACGAGGAATCGATCGACGAGATGAAGCACGCCGACCGGTTGATCGAGCGCATCCTGTTCCTGGGTGGCCTGCCCAACCTGCAGGATCTCGACAAACTGCTGATCGGCGAGGACGTGGTCGAGATCCTGGAATGCGATCTGAAGCTTGAATTGTCGGCGATGCCGACTCTGCGCGACGCGATCGCCGATTGCGAGAAGGTGCGCGATTACATCAGCCGCGAACTGTTGGAAGACATACTGGAAAGCGAAGAGGAACACGTCGATTTCCTCGAAACCCAGTTCGACCTGATCAAGCGGATCGGGGTCGAAAACTACATCCAGCTACAGTCCGAAGCCGCGTCTTAAAAATCCGCTGAGTTTTTTTGTGTAGACCGCGCAGGAAGGTTTTTTCATGCGCGTATAGAATACGGATGATCTGACGGGTCAGGCCATCTACTTGTCTCCACTGCATCCCTCGTGGAGGCGAGACGCCAAAACTTGGGCCGTCCTTAACGGGACGGCCCATTTATTTTTTGGACCGCAGTGCACTCTTTTTTGCCCGCCCCCGCTCGTGTAGACAGAGCATCGGGATTTTGAGGGGAAAAGCGCCAATGCCGACGGAAACAATCACCGCCAACGACACACTGCATTTCGACGACGAGGTCGATTTCATCGTCGTCGGACTGGGTGCCGCCGGTGCCTCCGCTGCGTTGGAAGCCCGCTCGGGCGGGCTCAGCGTATTGGTGCTGGAACGCGGGTCCGCCGGCGGGGGCTCGAGCGCGCTGTGCGGCGGCTTCGTTTATCTGGGCGGCGGCACCCGCGTGCAGAAACTGAACGGCTTCGACGACACGGTCGAGGACATGTTCAATTACCTGATGGCGATGACGCCAAACCCCGATGTCGCCAAAATCCGCCTCTATTGCGAAAGCAGCCTGGCGCATTTCGACTGGCTGGAACGCCAGGGCGTCGTCTTCAATGACGGCTATTACCCCCACAAGCATTTCGAACACCCGACCGAAGACGGCCTGGCGTGGAGCGGCAACGAAAAAGTCTGGCCCTTCTCCGAGCAGGCCCGCCCCTTCCCGCGCGGCCATAAGGTGACGGTACCGGGCGGCCAGCAGGAGCTGGGCATGGGTGGCAAGAAGCTGATGGACACGCTGATCGCCCGCGTGGAGCAATCCGGGGCGCAAATCGTCGTCGACGCGAATGTGAAGAACCTGATCGCCGATAAGGACGGCCGTGTCGTCGGCGTCAAATACACCACCTTCGAGGGCGACCGGTACATTCAGGCGCTCAAGGGCGTGATGCTGGCGACCGGCGGCTTCGCCATGAATATGGAGATGAACCGCCGCTACGCGCCGTTATTGGCGGACGAGCGTGTCCAGGTGATCGGATGCACCTATTCCAACGGCAGCGGCATCGAGATGGGTCTGGGCGCAGGGGCCGCGACCGAGGATGTCGGTTACTTCGTCACCTGCCCGTATTATCCGCCGGCGGACCTGCTGAAGGGCGTGCTGGTGAACACCTCCGGCAAGCGTTTCGTCGCCGAGGATAGCTATCACGGCCGCTCGATCGGCGCGGTTCTGCAGCAGGCCGGGCAGAAGGCCTATCTGATCCTCGACAATGCCACCTTCGGCCGGCCGGAATTCGGCAACCAACAATTGGTCGATGCCTGGGACAATTTCGCCGATATGGAACGCGACCTGGATATGCCGGAGGGCGTGCTGCAAAAGACGCTGGCCGACTACAACGCCAATGCCGAGCGCCACGAAGACCCCGAGTTCCACAAATACCACGACTGGATCCAGCCGCTAGTCGAAGCGCCGTTCGCCGCGCTCGATGTCTCGCTGGGCTCCGGTTATTACAGCGGCTTCTCGCTGGGCGGCTTGGCGACCAACGAAAAAGCCCAGGTCATGGATGCGGCCGGCCGTCCCATCCCCGGCCTCTACGCCGCCGGCGCCTGCGCCACCAACATCGCCAAGGACGGCATGGGCTATTCCAGCGGCACCTGCATCGGGGAAAGCACGTTCTTCGGCAGGCAGGCGGGAATCAACGCCGCGGCGGGCTGACAGGGTCGAGGAGATCGCCGCCGGGAGACCAATATGCCAGAAGGCTGGCAGCGCGGACCGGACATCGCTGGTGATTGCAACGAAGGTAGGCTTTCCTTGCCCTTGGCTCTTTACCGCATAGTGTATATACGCGGATTGACGCACGTGATCGCGATACCATATTAAGGAGTCACAAAGCTAAGGGGGCGACGATGCCACTCACGCGTATATTCAAGTCAGGAAATAGCCAAGCCGTTCGGATTCCAGCCAATCTTGCCTACAACGATACTCAGACAGATCTGCAGATTACGCGGTTAGGCGACGTAATTACGATTTACCCTGTACGCTCAAGCCTAAAAGATATTGTCGCCGCACTGCGTGAAATGCCGCCCGTTCCGATCGAGGAGCGCGACCCGATCGAAGTTCCCGATCGGGAGTAAAGGTTGGCCTATCTGATCGATACGAACATCGCCAGCCATGCCAGTGACGGCAATACACAGGTTCTGGATAAACTCGTCGAGCATGATGGGGCTGTGTTGCTCTCCGCTCTAAGTCTCGCCGAATTGCAACGCGGCCTCTTTAAATCTCCGGAATTCACGGCTCTACGACAGGCGCGTTTAGTCATGTTGTTGCGTGGCATACCGGTCTTGCCTTTCGACGTGGCCGCTGCCGAAACCTATGGGCGGATCATCGCCGAGTATGGATGGGTTAGAGGGCGTGATTTCGATCGCATGATCGCAGCGCATGCTATCAGCACAGGTTCTATTCTAGTCACCAACAACGTCGCTGATCTCCAAGATATCTCAAGTCTGACCATTGAAAATTGGATAGTCTGACGGTTCCCACTCAACCGCCTAACCTAACCCCACCTCCGCCCGCATCGCCCACAGCGCGTCGTCGGGGTCGCGGCTGGCCATCACCCATTTGGCGCTGAGCGGATTGGCTTCCGGCACGGCCGTGCCGGTCAGCGTCTCGGCGATGCAGACGCGCTTGGCGATCTTCCACTGCCCATCGCGGCGTTCGAAGCGGTCGATGTAGCGGCCGAGGGAGCGCATATCGATCTTGCCGCTCTCCGGTGCGCCGTCACCCAGCAAGGCGGTGCGGACGATGGCCGGCAGATGGGCGTTGCGCAGATAGGCCAGGTAATAGGTTTCGACCACCGCGCCGTTTTCGTTGTCGAATTCGATCAGGATATTGGTCAGCAGATGCGCCGACTGCTCGATCGCGGCGTGGCGCATGGCGACATTCGCCAGCATCTCCTCGATCGTGCCCTTGAAATCGCCCTGGTGCAGCGTGGCGCCGGGGTGGAAGGCAGACGCCAGGAAATCCCAGTTGCGGCGGTCGATGCCGCGGGCATAGCGGTGCAGGCAGTCCTGGATCGCCGAACGGTCGGCCAGGCGCTGCATGTTGACGGGAATGTCGGCCATCAGTTCTTCCCTGCCTTACGACGGCGGTATTTCTCGACCATATAGGCGCCGGCGGCGACCGAGCCACCATCCACCGGCATGATAACGCCCGAGATATAGCTCGCTTCCGGCGAGGCGAAGAATGCGACCGCATGGGCGATCTCTTCAACCTGCCCCAGACGGCGAACCGGAATATGCTCCGCCCGTTCGGCATAGACGTCCGCCGGCCAGGCGGAGCGCAGCAGTTCGGTGTCGATCGGACCGGGCGCCACGCCGTTGGCGGTGATGCCGTAATCGCCCAGCTCCAGCGCCATCGCGCGCACCAGCCCGATCACACCGGCCTTGGCCGCGCCATAAGCGGCCAAGTCGATCGGCCCCATGAAGCCCGCCACAGACGAGATGCAGACGATGCGCCCATAGCCGCGCGTGCGCATGTCGCGCGCCGCAGCCTGCGAACAATAGAACGTGCCGGACATATGGACCGAAAGCTGCGACAGCCAGCTTTCCTTGGTAATCTCAAGGAACGGCGCGGATTTCGATGTGCCGGCGTTGTTGACCAGGATGTCGATCTTGCCGAAGGCGGAAATCACGCCGGCGATCAGCCCTTGGGCCTGATCGTAATCGCCGACATCGGCGACGGCGGCATGCGCCTTGCGGCCCAAGGCCCTGATCTCCGCGGCTGTCGCCTCGGCCCAATCGGGATTGATATCGGCGACCGCCACGTCGGCCCCTGCCCCCGCCAATCGGAGCGCAATCGCCTTCCCGATTCCGCGTCCTGCCCCGGTGACAAGCGCCGCCTGCCCATCGAATTCCGCCATGTTCCGCTTCCCCTTTTGTGAATACCGGCCGCGCCGTTATTTGCAAAAACGCTGATGCAGCTCGGTCGTCAGGCTTTCGACGCGTTCGGTCAATGCTTTAACCGATTCGGTCAAGGCCGTGTTCTGCTTCAGCATATCTAGAATGATCGCGGTCTGCTGCGCCTCACCGATCTGCCGTTCCTCGCTGACGCGGTGAAGCTCTTCGCGATGTTCCGCATCGGCAATCGCATTCACCTTGTCCCGGTCGGCCTGCCGCGTCTGCGCCAGCAGGATCAGCGGCGCCGCATAGGCGGCCTGCAGGCTGAAGGCGAGATTGAGCAATATGAACGGATAGATGTCGAACTTGGTCACGCCCAGCACATTGACCAATATCCAGGCGGCAACGACGACGGTCTGGCCGACCAGGAAGACCGGCGTGCCGAAAAATCGCGCGAAAGCCTCGGCCTTCAGGGCGAACCAGTCGTCGCCGAAGACCGACATGGTGTGAATATAGGGCAAGTGGAAGCGGAAAAACCTCTGCCGGATTTTCCCCGTGAAGCCACCGCTCCGCGGCGCCGGATCGACCGTGGTTTCCATGTGTCAAACCCCTCCCTTGTGTGCAAATCCATCTAGCCGCAGGTAACACGGCTGACAAATGGATTTCCGCTCCGGCGGGACGGACAGTCGGCCTTAAACCAGCCGGCTGTGATGCACCGCCGCTTCGATATAGGAGGCGAATAGCGGGTGCGGCTCGAAAGGCTTGGATTTCAATTCGGGATGGAATTGAACGCCGATGAACCAGGGATGGTCGGGAATCTCCACGATTTCCGGCAACTGTCCGTCCGGCGACAGGCCGGAGAAACGCAGGCCCGCATCCTCCAACGCCGAACGGTAATTGATATTCACTTCATAACGGTGGCGATGGCGCTCGGAGATTTCCGCCGCGCCATAGATACCGCGCGCCCGGGAATCCTCGACGGTGTGGCAGGGGTAGGCGCCCAGCCGCATGGTGCCGCCCAAATCGCCTGTCGACGCCCGCTGCTCAAGCTCGTTGCCGCGTATCCATTCGGTCATCAGCCCGACGATCGGATGTTCGGTCTCGCCGAATTCGGTTGAGCCGGCGCCCTTAAGGCCGGCCATGTTACGCGCCGCCTCGATCACCGCCATCTGCATGCCGAAGCAGATGCCGAGATAGGGCACCGACCGCTCGCGGGCGAACTGCGCCGCGCGGATCATGCCCTCGGTCCCGCGATTGCCGAAACCGCCCGGCACCAGGATGGCGTGCGCGCTTTCCAGGTGATGGATCACGCCATAAGGATAGTCCGGGCGTTCGAAAATCTCGCTGTCCAGCCATTGCAGCTTGACCCGGACATTGTTGGCGATGCCGCCATGGGTCAGCGCCTCGGCGAGCGATTTATAGCTGTCGAGCAGCGAGGTGTATTTGCCGACGATCGCGATGGTGACCTCGCCTTCCGGATAGGTCACCCGGTCGACGATGCCGCGCCAGCTCTTCAGGTCCGGCGGCGGCGCCTGGATGCCGAAATAGGCCAGCACCTGGTCGTCGAAGCCCTGCTCGGAATAGCTGATCGGCACCTGATAGATCGTCGGCACGTCCAGCGCCGCGATCACGCGTTCCGGCAGGATGTTGCAGAACAGGGCGATCTTGCGCCGTTGGTCGGGCGGGATCGGCATATCGGAACGGCACAGCAGCATCGCCGGCTGAATCCCGACCGACAGCAGTTCCTTGACCGAATGCTGCGTCGGCTTGGTTTTCAGTTCGCCGGCCGCCGGCAGGTACGGCACCAGTGTTACATGGATGAACAGCGCGTTCTGGCTGCCGACCTCGTTGCCGAACTGGCGGATCGCCTCGAGGAACGGCAGACTTTCGATGTCGCCGACCGTGCCGCCGATTTCGCACAGCAGGAAGTCGGCGTCGCCGCAATCGGACCGGATGAAGGTCTTGATTTCGTCGGTGACGTGCGGAATGACCTGCACCGTCGCGCCCAGGTAATCGCCGCGCCGTTCCTTGGCCAGGATGTCGGAATAGATGCGGCCGGTGGTGATATTGTCCGTCCGCCGCGCCGAAACGCCGGTGAAGCGTTCGTAATGGCCGAGATCCAGGTCGGTTTCCGCCCCGTCATCGGTGACGAACACTTCGCCGTGCTGGGTCGGGCTCATCGTGCCCGGATCGATGTTGAGATAGGGGTCCAGCTTGCGCAGACGGACAGTAAAGCCACGCGTCTGCAGCAACGAACCCAAAGCGGCGGATGCCAAACCCTTGCCGAGCGAGGAAACCACACCGCCGGTGATGAAGATAAAGCGTGTCATTGGCGACCCCGCCTTTCCTTCGGCGACTCGACGGAACCCGCTTTGAGTGTACTCAGCAGTGACCTCTGCGTCACTGTCCGGACTTGGGGGCCGTGCCCGTCTTCGGAGCCTTCTTTGACTTCGACGCCTTGGCCGGGGCTTCCGCCGCGGGAGCCGGCGCTTCAACGGCCGGCGCGTTGGCTGAGGGCGCCGGCGGCGGCGCCAGATCCGTGGATGCCGGTGCGACGGGCGCGGCCGGCGTTTCCACGGGCGTCGTCGCGGCCGGCGCCGGCGCAACGGGCGCCGTGGGTGTTTCAGCCGGCGTAACCGGCGCGGGGGCCTGGGTCAGCGGAGCAGGCGCGGCAGGAGCCGAAGGCGCCTGCGTATCGAAGATCGACTTCGGCGCCGTCACAGGCTTCGCGACCAACGCCAGGATCAGGCAGACCGCCATGAAAAGCGCCGCCAGAATAGCGGTGACACGGGTCAGGAAATTGGCGGTACCGCGCACGCTCATGAACGAGCCCATGCCGCCGGACGAGCCGATGCCCAGCCCACCACCCTCGGAGCGCTGCAGCAGCACCACCCCGATCAGGCCGAGAGCCAGAAAAACCTGTAAGACGCGAAGAACGAGTTCCATAAAATATCCGGTCGAAAAGCCAGCGTCGAAGCCGCCAAAATACGCGCCGTTGTAGCGGCTTGTCCCCGCAAATGCCAGTGGCGCGCTCAGACGGCGTCGGCGATCGCCATGAAGTCCCCGGCATCCAGGCTGGCGCCGCCGATCAAGGCGCCATCGACCTGGTCCAGTGCCAGGATTTCGGCGGCATTCGACGGTTTGACCGACCCGCCATAAAGGATCAGCCCTTCGTTCGCCCCGGACGACTTACCCGCGAGACTTTCCCGGATCACATGGTGCATCGCGGCGATATCGTCCAGTGTCGCGGCCCGGCCGCTGCCGATCGCCCAGACCGGCTCATAGGCGACGACGAGGGACGCGCCATCGATTCCATCGGGGATCGAACCCGCGATCTGCCCGGTCACCACCGCATCCGCCTGCCCCGCCTCGCGTTCGGCGAGCGTCTCACCGACGCAGATAATGGGCGTCAACCCATTATGCAACGCGGCCTTGGCCTTGGCGCAGACGATCGCATCGGTTTCGCCATGCATCGCACGCCGTTCGGAATGGCCGACGATGACATGGGTCGCGCCGGCATCCTTCAACATCGCGGCCGATATTTCACCCGTGAACGCGCCCTTCCCCTCCGGATGACAGTCCTGCCCGCCAACGGCGACGCCAAGGACGGCGAGCGGTTGCGCCATTCCCTCCACCAGCGTTGCCGGCGGGCAGATCAGAAGCTGGCGGCCAGGACGGCGTTCCGGTTTCAAGCCAGCGAGCTTCTCCAGAAACCCGGCCGCGTCGGCGCGCGTGCCGTTCATCTTCCAGTTACCGGCGATCAGCATCGTGCGGCTTCCCATCTCAGCGTCCCTCTTCGGCTTTTGTTTTCTGTCCAGCGACACATATCCGTTTCAGCACCCGCTTGCGGGCCGCGCCCCGGTCATAATCCGAAACATACAGCAGCCCAGCAACCCGGCGCAGCAGCGCATCCTCGTCCGGGTCGAGGACGCCGTCGGCATAGGCAACTTCCCACATCATCTCCACGATCTGCACGCGCTCTTCCGCATTAAGCTGTTCGACGACGGTGCGGATAAAAGAATAAAGCTGGGTCGACCGCTCGGCCGCAGCCTCGGCGGTCGCCAACAGCCGCCGGACGTCGTCGGGATCGAGGGCGAAGCGCGCAGCCAGCAACCGCTCGATCGTCACGCGTTCGGACGCGTCGAACGTATCGTCCATCGTCGCGGCCTGAACCATCAGCGCGGCCACGGCGATTTGCAGCTGGCTCCCGGTCTTGGTGGCGTGGGGCGTGGACTCGCCGTTGAGCAGGGCACGGATATGATTGAACATCGCCGTTGGATTATCCGGCAAAGCCCGCCGGATCAACCGTGCGTCCTGCCGATTTCCCGCGACAGATATTCGCCGGCCTGCAAATATCACCTCAGCAGTCGCGTTACGGATCACTGGAGGACTCGCGGTGCCCGATTTTCGATCTCTGATGGCGGCGCTTGCCGTGCTGTCCTGCGCGACCTTTGCAGTCGCGGCGCACGCGCAGGTCCGATCCACGGAAAGCGGGCCAGTCAATGGCTTCACCGTCGGCGATCTGACCGAATTTCGCGGCATACCCTATGCCGCGCCGCCGGTCGGACCCCGCCGATGGCAGCCGCCGCACGCGCCGCTGGCATGGACCGGCGCCCGCGACGCCCGCGCCTATGGGCCGGCCTGCGAACAGCAACTGGCATCCTATCCGGTCAGCGAGGACTGCCTGACGCTCAATATCTTCGTGCCGGCATTGGCGACGGCGAAGAGCAACCTGCCGGTCATGGTCTGGATCCATGGCGGCGGGTTCATTTCGGGGTCGGGCCGGGATTTCGACGCATCGGCGCTGGCGACCAACGACAATCTCGTGGTCGTCACGATCAATTATCGCCTTGGCTATTTTGGGTTCCTGGCCCACCCCGCGTTGAGCGCGGCCGATCCGCGTCACGTATCGGGCAATTACGGTCTTCTGGACCAGCAGGCGTCCTTTAAGTGGGTCCGCCGCAATATCGCGGCGTTCGGGGGAAATCCCCGCAAGATCACGATTTTCGGCGAATCCGCCGGCGGTCAAAGTGTCATCGACCAGTTGGTCGCGCCGGGTGCCGGCCCCCTGGCCGCCGCGATCGCCCAAAGCGGGTCTTATATGACCAGCCTGCCCACGCTCGCCGTTCAGGAAACCGCCGGAAAAGCGGCCGCCAGGGCGCTCGGCTGCACCGACCAATCGGCCACCTGCCTGAAGAGACTCAGCGCGAAGGCGCTGAACGTCCTGAACCCGCTGTCCGCCCTGGGCGGCGTTTCCGCGGTCGTGGACGGCCGCACGATTCCGATCCAGCCGGCCGAGGCATTCGCCGAGGGCCAATTCCAACATATCCCGGTGATCAACGGCAGCAACCACGACGAATATCGCCTGTTCGTCGGCCTGACCCGCTGGGCAACCAGCGCCCCGCCGATGACGGCGAAACAGTACAAAGCCACCGTGACGGCGCAATTCGGCGACATGGCGCCGAAACTCCTCCATGCCTATTCGCTCGAGAATTTCACGCAACCCGATTACGCCTATGCCGCGATTCTCACCGACGTGGCGTTCGCATGCAACGCACATCTTCTGACCGCGCAGATGGCGCGTTACACCAAGGTCTATGAATACGAGCTGGACGATCCCGACGCCTTCACAGCCTCCGGTCCCGTCCTACCCGGATTTTCCTATGGCAGCGCCCACAGTTCGGACCTGTCTTATCTGTTCCCGACCTATAACGTCGCCGCGTTTCACCCGGACGGTCCGCCGCCGCTGTCGCCGGGCCAGAAGGAACTGCGCCGGTCGATGCGACGGTTTTGGACCAACCTGGCGCGTAATGGCGACCCGAACGGATCGCTCGTGAGCGACTGGCCTGCCTTTACCAAGGCCGCGCCAAAGGTGATGAGTTTCAAGCCCTCGAAATCGTCGACCGGGTCAGGGTTCGCGGTCGATCATCACTGCCCGCTTTGGAAATCCACCCTGCTGAAGCAGGCCGGATTGCCCCAAAGCTCTCCTT
This sequence comes from Alphaproteobacteria bacterium, assembly GCA_965276835.1. GTDB lineage: Bacteria > Pseudomonadota > Alphaproteobacteria > BOG-932 > Roseiterribacteraceae > BOG-932. Next base: position 1,031,229 of record OZ255631.1, on the reverse strand, counting down.
ACTAACGCTGCCGGCCAACCTCAGTGGCCGGTCGTGAGCACCATGCGGAAGCGCGGGGCGCCGCTCATCATCCTGTCATAGGCTTCCGCCGCCTGCTCCAGCGGCATCGTCTCGACCATCGCATGAATATCGCTTAGCGCGCTGAACCCCATCGTGTCCTCGGAATCGATCGAGGTGCCCGACGGCCAGCCGGCGATGCTGCGACGCGCCAGGATCAGGTCCAGCGGCGAGATATCCAGCCCTTCCGGCGACGCGCCGACGATCAGGAGTTTGCCGTCGACGCCAAGGCCGCCGACAGTCGCCTTCATCGCCGCCGAGTTCGTGACCGTCGCAAGCACGACCTTCGCACCGCCCAGCTTGTTCAGCCCGGCGGCAACATCCTGGGCCTGGCTGTCGATGTAAAGATGAGCGCCCAGCTTGCGGGCCAGCGGCTCCTTATCCTTGCCGCGCGCGATCGCCACCGTATGGAAACCCATCTTGGCAGCGAACTGCACGCCCAGATGACCGAGCCCGCCGATGCCGAGGATCGCAACCACGTCGCCGGCGCGCGCGCCGCTGTTGCGCAGGGCGTTGAACGTGGTGATGCCGGCGCACAGCAAAGGCGCCGCCTCGGCTGATTCAAGCTCGTCCGGGACCAGCGCCAAGGCTTCGAACGGCACGACCAGATAATCGGCATAGCCGCCGTCATAGGTAATGCCGGGAATCTGGCCGTTGGCGCAGGTAACGAAATCGCCCCGGCGGCAGGACGGGCAATGGCCGCAATGACCGCCGTACCAGCCCACGCCGACCCGCTGCCCCATCTTCCATTCGGGCACGTTCGTTCCGATCGCGTCGATCAGCCCGACCACCTCGTGTCCTGGGACGCGCGGATAGGCGATGCCTGGGAAGAGACCCATTTTCGTGATGGAATCGCTGTGACAGACCCCGCAGGCCTGAACCTTGACGCGGACATGCCGGTCGCCCGGCTCCGGAATGTCGCGCTCAACCAGTTCGAAGGGACCGTTCGCACTGGTAACCTGCACCGCCCGCATCCGCGCCATCGCACACTCCCGTCAGGTGAATAATTCCGCCGTTAGATGGGACCGTGCCGATCGCATTGCCAGACGCCGGCCGCGTTTTAGCCGAAGGTGAACGCGTAGGCCCGGGCGCCGGGATCGAGGAATTCGATCTCGAAGGTCCGGTCCTTGATGTCGCCCTTCTGGCGGACGAGCTGATAGAGCCGCTCGCCGGTCACCGTCCCCTGACCGTCGGCATCGGTATCGACGCCGTGATCGGCCCCCGGCGCCTGCCCGTCCAGCCGCACACGGAAGCGCACCGGCTTGCCGTCGGGCCCCGGGCCGAGCACCAGATGCAGATCACGGGCGTGAAAGCGATAGGCGATACGGCCCCCCACCGCATTCACGGTCGAGTTTTCCTCGTTGACCGTCCAGGTGCCGGCCAAGGCCCAATGATTGAGCTGCAGCATGTCCGGCGCGGTGAATGCTTGAGCGCCGTCGCCGACTTTCTCGGGCGATGAGAAGCGTTCGCCGCGGCCATAGCCGACATAGGTCTCCGGCGACACGTCGTCGGCCTGGTCGGACGGCATTTCCGCGCCGCCGGCATTCGCCTGGACGATCCCGCCGACATCCTTGGCTCCGGCCTCGGCCAGCAGTTGCTGAATCACCGCCTCGGACTGCGCGTAGTCACCCTCGCCGAAATGGTGGTGGCGGATATTGCCCTTGGCATCGATGAAATAGTGGGCGGGCCAGTATTTGTTGTTGAACGCCTGCCAGATCTTGAAGTCGTTATCGAGCGCCACCGGATAGGTGATGTGCATGTCGGCAACGGCCTTGCGCACATTGGCGGGGTCTTTCTCGAAGGCGAATTCCGGCGCGTGGACGCCGATGACCACCAGCCCCTTGTCCTTATATTTCTCAGCCCAGGCGCGGATATAAGGCAGCGAGCGCAAGCAGTTGATGCAGGAATAGGTCCAGAAATCGACCAGAACGACCCTGCCCTTGAGCGCCTCGGCGGTCAGCGGCGGGGAGTTCAGCCACTCCACCGCGCCGTCCAGCGACGGCATGCGCCCCTCGATCGGCAGTGCTTCGCCGGCGACAATGGGCTTCGCCTCCGACTGCGGCATTGCCTTGTCGACCAGCGACTGCTCGAGCCGTCCGGAACCGGCCAAGGAAATCCGGGTCAGCAACCCGGTATCGAGGCCGAGCGCAATCGCCGCGACACCGGCAAGCACCGCGACACCCAGCCCGCGCCGGACCCATTCGCCGGCGCCCAAGGAACGCTTCATCGCGGCGAACACCTTGCCGCCGATCAGCAAGGCGACCGCCAACGAGGTGGCGGCGCCCAAGCCGTAAGCCAGCAACAGCAGCGATGTGCCGACTGTCGCGCCGCCCAGCGCCGCCCCGGTCAGGACCAGCCCCAGGATCGGCCCGGCGCACGGCGCCCACAGCAAACCGGTGCCGATGCCCAGCAGGAACGACGACACGAACGTACCGTCGCCGTCCGACCGCGACAGGCGGTTGCCCAGCCCGACCAACGGCCGGCTGACATGTTCCGACAATGACGGGATCAGCAATGTCAGGCCGAAGAAACCGAGCAGGACCAGCGCGGCGATCCGCCCGGTCTGGTTCGCCTGCGCCGCCCAGCCGCCGCCGACCGCCGCCAAGGTCGCGACGACGGCGAAGGTCAGCGCCATGCCGGCCAGCATCGGCAATCCGCTGGTCACGAACGGCCGGTCGGACCGCGCGAACACGAAGGGCAGCACCGGCAGGATGCAGGGGCTGAGGATCGTCAGGACCCCGCCCAGATAGGCCAAAGCGAACAGCAGCATCACAGACCTCAAACGAAAACAGCCGCGAGCATAGGCTCGCGACTGTTCATTCGCACTAAACGACGAGAGGTTACTTCGCCATGTTGATGATCTTGGCCTGGGTGAACTCCTCCAGCCCGTCCTGGCCCATTTCGGCGCCGATGCCGGACTGCTTTGCGCCGCCGAAGCGGATGTCGTTCGGCAGGTCGAGATGCTGGTTGATCCAGACCGTGCCGGTGTCCATCCGCTCCGCGACCTTGAAGGCGCGGTCGAGATCGGACGACCAGACGGTGCCGCCGAGGCCGTAGACGGTGTCGTTCGCGCGTTCCAAAACCTCGTCGATATCGCTGTAACGCAGAATCGGCAGTACCGGCCCGAACTGCTCCTCGCGCACCAAGCGCGAATCGTCGGCGATATCGCGCACGATGCAGGGCTGAATAAAGAAGCCCTTGCGGTCCGGTACGTCGCCGCCGGCGACGATCGTTCCATTCTCCCGCGCGTCTTCGATGAAACCCTTCACCTTCTCATACTGCATCCGATTCTGGAGCGGCCCCAGCTTGGTGCCCTGCTTCAACCCATCGTCGACGATGGTTTCGCGCGCCAGCTTGCCCAGCTCGTCGCACATTTCGTCATACTGCGAATCATGGACATAGACGCGCTTGATCGCCAGGCAGACCTGGCCGGAATTGACCATTGCACCATCGAACACCTTACGTGCGACTTTCTTGGTATCGACATCGTCCAGCACGATCGCCGCATCGTTGCCGCCCAGCTCCAGCGTGATCCGCTTCAGCGTCGCGGCCACGCTCTCCATCACCTTCTTGCCGGTAGCCGTGGAGCCGGTGAAGGAGATTTTCGCAACATCGGGATGATTGGTCAGTGCCGATCCCAAATCGTTCTGATCGACGATGATATTGACCACGCCCGCCGGGAAGATGTCGGCGATCAGCTCGCCGATCTTGAGCGCGGTCAACGGGGTCGTCGGCGCCGGCTTCATCACCACCGTGTTGCCGGCCAGCAAAGCCGGCGCCAGCTTCATGGCGACCAGCAGGATCGGAAAGTTCCAGGGCATGATCGCACCGACGACGCCCAGCGGCGTGCGGTGCTGGACGATCTTCTGCTTGTCGTCGTCCCGCAGCACCTCCATCGGCAGGTCGAGCGACGCGAAATAGCGGAAGATCGCGGCCGCGCCCAAGGCCTCGCCCATGGCATGCGGCAGCGGCTTGCCCTGTTCCTCTGTCAGCAACCGGCCGAGTTCGCCCTGGCGCGCTTCGATGGCGTCGGCCAGTTCGTTCATCAGCTCGGCGCGATCTTTCAACGGCGTGGCCGCCCAGCGGGGAAACGCGGCCTTGGCAGCCGCGACCGCCTGGTTAAGCTGCGCCAGGTCGGCGCGGGGTGCTACGGCCAGGACCTCTTCCGTGGCGGGATTGATCACGTCCAGCGTCTGGGCGCCGGCAACCAGCCGCCCATTGATCAGCATCTTATAGTCGGTCATCGCCCTGCCCCTTTTGAGATTTCCTCCGGCCCGCGCCTGCCATGTCCGGTCAACGTGGCGCAGCGTTGCGCTTAGTTAAATATAACGCCGCCGGTTTGAGCAACCTCGATCAGAGATAGTGCCTGAGTTTGAATTTTGGGTTTCGACCCAATTCAGCCGATCAGTAGGATTTTCGCGCTTCCCGATAACAGAAGCAGGCCGGTGACGATGTCGCTTATCCGCGCTTAGAGCCACGCCCTACCGAAGCTGATTTCGCTGAGCGCCGAGCTGTTTTCGCACCATCCCCGATGTGCGACCGGTCCTCCCGGTTCTCCCGCACCGAACGCCAGTCGGCACCAAAAGCGACGTAATTGTAATTCACATGATCTTTTGGCATACGGAACGGATCGTAGGTCGCAGGGTTGCCAGTCAATAATGGAAACACCCCAGCAGTATCGAGAGAAAGCCGAAAAAGCGCGAAGGCTGGCGGCGGTGGTGAGCAAGGCCACCGACACGGAAACTCTTCAGCATCTGGCGGAAGAGTACGAGCGGAAGGCCAACGACCTTGAGAACCGCACTTTGGATGGCGCTCCCAGATAGGTTGCCATCGCATCCATAGGGACGGCTCGGACGCTTTGTGTTGTACAAAACAATTCGGGACTCGCGGAAGCCGCCCTTCCAGGGTAGTATCCTACGTATCGCTGATCACCATCCTTAGGCCGCCAGCGACTGAGAGAGCCACGCGCTCCCGCCTAGCTTATGCGGGGAAAACCATGGACGCTGAACACCCGACTCTCTGTGCTCACTGCAATTCACAAATCGTACCCGGCGAGCCACGCTGGACCGGCTTAGAACCGGCAGAATATTGGCATTACCGGTGTGCCGAATCCGTGGGCGTGACCAGAGTGACAAATGGCGAGCATCCGAAGATTCACGTCGATTCGAAACGAGAAGATGCTTAGAAATCCTCGCGTCATGCGAGATGGCGACCAATGACCGAATGGTCACGCGACGAGGCGATTGCGATGGAGCAGCGCCACAACTCAAGGGCGAGACGCGCATCGCGAAGTAACAAGCGCTGATAACAAAGTTGCTGTTAGAGGAACATCAGTAACGTATCCAGACGGCCGATTCATAGCGCCCGCAGGTACGGTCAAACCAAACCGTTAACGTCGACCGCGTCCGAACAAAAACAGAATCAAAATCACTATAAGGACAACGCCGAGAACTCCGATGCCCCCTCCAGCACCGTACTGGCTATAGCCGTAGTAACCACCGCCGCCGCCTAACAGGAGGACGAGCAAAATTATTAATAGCAGAGGCATTGTGGCTCCATTTGCTGGGTAGCTGTGACGTCACGTAGATAGAGTATCTCACTCCAGTTACGCCAAAACAATGAACAATTCTTCATCATTCCAGCTTGCGCCGACGGCAGCAGCGAAGATCGCGGCGACGACTTATTGGTTTCAATATCCGATCTCCAATCCGCGGTGGCGTCTTAAGTAAGGTCGGGGATATGTCCTCTGTTCCCCGGCCCAGTTCCGCGCCCGGGACAGTGCGGGCGCGATAATAAGAATGCGCAAGACCCTCGCGTGTAGGACCAACGCACTAACGGACATAGCCCCAGGCTCACCGGAAAAGGCAGGCACACAGCTTAGCCCTTGTGTGGATGAAAATTTTTCAACATTCATCCGTTTTCAGAGAACCGTTCGGCCGTTCCGGTCGTAAACAACTCATGGAAGATCAGAAGGCGATAGGACGAGGGCCTGGAAGCAGGGTTTCCGGCCCTACGACCGCGGTTGACCACACAGTGCTTGATCACCTGTTTCGGCGTGTCGCCGACGGCGAAAAAGAGGCTTTCTCGCAGTTATACAAAGTAACCGCGCCGCGCCTTATGGCGGTCGCGGTAAGGATTTTAGGCGATCGAGCGCGTGCGGAAGAGTCACTGCAAGAAGCGTTTCTTCTCGTTTGGCTTAAGGCTCCGACATTTGATATCCGACAGGGCCGCCTGCTGGCGTTGATGACAAAGATCGTGAGAAATTGCGCGCTCGCTCGCCTGCGTTACGAACGCGCGCGGCCATGCGATCCGTCCGATGACCTGCCATTTTATCCCGATCCAAAGCCCACACCGTTCGATGTCTGCGCGCTGGCAAGCGATTTCCGTGCAATCTCGGCGAAGCTCCGGACGATGAGTGCAAGATCACGCAATACCTTCTCAGGCATCTTCATTCGCGACCTCACGCACCGCGCTTACGCGGCTCAAACAGATATCCCACTTGGAACCGTGAAAACCGAGATCAGGCGTGTTTTGAGAGAGCTGAGGGCCTGTCTCTAAATTCGGCCTGCGAAAGCAACCGCCGAAGCCACGTCAAGCGCGCTTACGAATCAAGCGACGTTGATGACAACACAAGGCTCGGAGTATCCGCCAAGTGGCTCGCGAGCTTTCAAATCCTGCTGACGCGCTGGTATCGCCCGCTTGGATGATCCGGATGTCTGGTGCGAATGTCAGCTATTGCTCTGCCGGGTTCGAAAGCGGACAGTCCGGAGGCTACTCCATCCCCGACATTCAAACCGAGCACTGCCGGCAACAGAGTTCGGGTTGCCCGGCGATGGCGCATTCCCTAATATGCGCGGCTCTTTGAATGGGCCTGCCGAAACGGGCGGTCCGTACCCCAAGTTGGTCCAATGCTCCAGTCGTTTCGCGTCCTCATCAACTCGTTCGTCGGCAAGGTATTTTTTGCCATCCTGCTGCTCACCTTCGCGGTGGCGTTCGGCCAGGGCTTCCGCGACCTGTTGTTTGGGGCGACCACTGCGAACGATGCGGCGACCGTCGGCGGCACGACCATCACGCTGAACGATTTCGACCGGCAATTCCGCCGGCAGTTGCAGGACGCGCAGCGGCAGATGGGGGTGGCCTTCAACCCGACGCCGCAGCAAAAGCAGGAACTCGCACGCGAAATCCTCGACAAGCAGATCGACAACACGCTGGTCAGCGACGCGGCAGCCAACAGCGGTTTTCGTGTCGGCGACGCGCTGGTGCGCGACGTGATCCAGTCCGAACCGGCCTTCGCGGGCATGGACCATCGCTTCGATGCCGGTAAATTCCGCATGGCGCTGGAAAACCAGGGCATGAACGAGGCAACGTTCATCCCGCAGATTCGCGCCAGCCTGACCAACCAGTTGATGACCAACCCGATCGTCGGCAGCGCCATCGTGCCGCGCACGATCGTCGAGGACATCTATCGTTATCGCAACGAACAGCGGACCGCCCAGACGATCCTGGTGCGCAACGATTCGATCGTCGGCCTGCCTGCTCCGACCGACGCGGACGTGGATGCCTATTACAAGGCGCATACCGCCGAATTCACGGCGCCGGAATATCGCAGCTTCACCGTCCTTGACGTTACACCCAGCCTGTTCTCGGGCGAGGTCAAGGTGACGGACGACGACCTGCATGCGGCGTACGACCAGCACAAGGCCGAGTATATCGTGCCGGAGCAGCGCAAGATCACGCAGGTTGTGCTGGCCGACAAGGCGACGGCCGATGCGGTCCTGAAGGCGATAGGCGGCGGCAAAAGCCTGTCCGACGCCACCAAGGCCACGACAAACGGCAAGGTTCAGCCGATCACGCTGGGTTTCATCGCCAAGGGTGACTTTCCCGACGCGCTGCGCGAACCGGTGTTCGGTGCGGCCAGGGATGCGATGATCGGCCCGGTGCAGACGCCGCTGGGCTGGCACGTGGTTAAGATCGACGACATCAAAGCCGGCCATGAAGTGCCGTTCGACGCCGTGAAGGCGAAGCTGACCGACCAGGTGAAGCAGGACGGTGCGGTCGATCTGCTGTCGCAACAGATCGACAAGCTGGGCGACAAGCTGACCGCCGGCGCCCCGATGGACGAGGTCGCGGCCGGCGTCAGCGCCAAGCCGGTGAAGGTCGAAGCCGTGGATGCGAAGGGTCAGCCGGCCGTGGCGCCCAAGGACGCGGCGAAACCGGCAACGCCCGATCCGGCGTGGGTGACCCAGGCTTTCCAACTGCAGCAAGGCGAAACCAGCAGCTTCCAGGACGACAAGAACAACGGCTATTTCGCCGTTCGGCTGGATGCGATCACACCGCCTGCCCTTAAACCGCTGGCCGATGTCCGCGCCAAGATCGTCGCCGACGTGACCAAGGAACGGCAGATCGCCGCCGCCGTGAAACGTGCCGACGAACTGGCCGCCAAGGCCAAGGCGACGCCTGATTTCGCCAAGGTTGCGGGCGATGCCAATCTTCCGGTCGACACGACGATACCGGTGACCCGCGAAACGGACGCAAAGGCGGCAAAAGCTCCGCCGCCCGTTTTGATCGAGGCCCTGTTCAAGCTGGACAAGGTCGGCGACGTAACCACGGTCACGACCGATGCCGGCACGATCGTCGCGCGGCTGAGCGATATCAAAGCCGCCGATCCGAAGACCGCCGGCGACAAGATGCAGCCGGTCGTCCGCGAGCTGGAGGAGGCGATGCGCGCCGATACGATGGCGGAATACCGCGCCGGCCTGCGTCAGTCGACCAAGATCAAGATCAACCCGCACGCGGTTGAAACCGTCGCCGGCCAATGACCTCGCTCGCCCAGACCTATCAGGGCGAACACGAGGGCTTCGCCGCCCGCTATCTCGCCGGACAGCCGCAGCTTGTGTGGCGGCGTGCCGTCGCCGACCTGGAGACGCCGGTCTCGGCGATGCTGAAACTCGGCGCCGGGCAGCCTTATGCCTTTCTGCTGGAATCGGTCGAGGGCGGGAAGAGCCTGGGCCGCTATTCGGTGATCGGCCTGCGGCCCGACGTGATCTGGCGCTGCAAGGACGGCCGCGTCGAAATCAATCGCGATGCCGGCACAACGCCCGGCGGACCGTTCGCCCCTGTCGCCGAGGCCCCGCTGGAGTCGCTGCGCGCGCTGATCGCCGAAAGCCGGATCGAACCGACCCCCGGCCTGCCGCCGATGGCGAGCGGCCTGTTCGGCTATCTGGGCTATGACATGATCAAACTGGTGGAGCGCCTGCCCTCCGCCAATCCCGACGTGCTGGGCGTGCCTGACGCGATATTGGTGCGGCCCGGCATCGTCCTGATCTTCGATACGATCGAACGCGATGTGCGCGTGGTGACGCCGGTCTGGCCGAAACAGGGCGTTTCGCCGACCGACGCCGAAACCGCAGCCTATGCGCGGGTGGACAGCGTGCTCGCCGCCCTGTCGAAGCCCCTGCCCGCGACCCCGGTGTTCTCGCCGGTCGTGCCCGGCACACGCGCGCCCAGGCCTGTGTCGAACACCGGCCAGCCGGAATATTGCGCGATCGTCGAAAAGGTGAAGGACTATATCCGCGCCGGCGACTGCTATCAGGTGGTACCGTCGCACCGGATGAGCGCGCCGATCGACGCCTCGCCGCTGGCGTTCTATCGCTCGCTGCGCCGGCTGAACCCGTCGCCGTTCCTGTTCCTGCTCGATTTCGACGGCTTCTCGGTCGTCGGCTCCAGCCCGGAAATCCTGGTCCGGCTGCGCGACGGCGAGGTCACGATCCGGCCTATCGCCGGCACCCGCAAGCGCGGCGCGACGGTCGAGGAAGACAACGCTCTGGCCGCCGAACTGCTGGCCGATCCGAAGGAAATCTCCGAGCACTTGATGCTGCTGGATCTCGGCCGCAACGATGTCGGCCGCGTATCCAAGATCGGCACCGTCAAGGTGACCGAGCGCATGGTGATCGAGCGCTATTCCCACGTCATGCATATCGTTTCCAACGTCACCGGGCAGATCAGGCCGGGGCTGGACGCGGTCGATGCGTTGTTCTCCGGCTTTCCGGCGGGCACGGTTTCCGGCGCGCCGAAGATCCGGGCGATGGAGATCATCGATGAGGTCGAGGTGTCGCGGCGCGGTGTCTATGGCGGCGCGGTCGGCTATTTCGGCTCCGACGGGGCGCTCGACACCTGCATCGCGCTCCGCACCGCCGTGCTGAAAGACGGCATATTGCATGTCCAAGCCGGCGGCGGCGTTGTCGCCGACAGCGACCCGGAATCCGAATATCAGGAGACGGTGAACAAGGCCGCCGCCCTGTTCCGCGCGGCAGAGCAAGCCGCCGCCTTCGCCGACCACGAGACCAACCAATGAAGCTGCTGCTGATCGATAACTATGACAGCTTCACCTATAATCTGGTGCAGTTCCTGGGCGATCTGGGCGCGGAGACGCAGGTGCTGCGCAACGACGCCGCCACGGCCGAAGAGGCACTGGCCATCGGCGCCGCCGCGATCATCCTGTCGCCGGGGCCCTGTGCACCCGATCAGGCCGGCATCTGCCTGAAGCTGATCCGGCTGTCGGCCGAGCGGCGCGTACCCCTCTTGGGCGTGTGCCTGGGCCATCAGGCCATCGGCCAGGAATTCGGCGGCAAGGTCATCCGCGCGCCCCAGCCGATGCACGGCAAGGTCAGCCCGGTGACCCACGATAATAGCGGCGTGTTCGCGGGCCTGCCCTCGCCGTTCAACGCGACCCGTTATCACTCGCTGATCGTCGAGCGCTCCAGCCTGCCCGCCGACCTGACGATCACCGCCGAAACCGCCGACGGGCTGATCATGGGGCTGGCTCACAAGACATTGCCGATCCACGGCGTGCAGTTCCACCCGGAAAGCATCGCGTCCGAACACGGCCACGATATCCTGCGCAACTTCCTCGACCTGGCGGGGACGAGGAAAGCGGCGTGAATGCGCCCGTCGCGCTCCAGCCCATGCTGGCGCATCTGATCGAGGGCGCGGCGCTGACCGAGGCCGAGGCTGAATCGGTTTTCGAGAGCTTCGTCGCGGGCCACAGCACGCAAAGCCAGATCGGCGCGGCCCTGATGGGCATGGCCGCACGCGGCGAAACCGTCGATGAGTTGACCGCTGCCGTCCGCGTCATGCGCCGTCATGTGGTGCCGATCGCCGGCGGGGCGGACGCGATCGACTGCTGCGGCACCGGCGGCGACGGGCACGGAACGCTGAACATCTCGACCGCTGTCGCCTTCGTGGTCGCGGCGTGTGGCGTTCCGGTCGCCAAGCATGGCAACCGGGCCGCCTCTTCGCGCTCCGGCGCAACCGACGTCCTGGGTGCACTCGGCATTCCCCTTGCCTCGCCCGCGGTGGCCGAACGGATGCTGGCAAAGCACGGCCTGACCTTCATGTTCGCGCCCAATCACCACCCGGCAATGAAGACGGTGGCCGCGATCCGCAAGGAACTGGGCTTTCGCACCCTGTTCAATCTTGCGGGACCGCTTTCGAACCCGGCCGGTGTCGTCCGCCAGCTCGTCGGGGTCTACGATCCCCGCTGGCTGATCCCGGTGGCCGAGGCGCTGCGCAATCTGGGTTCGGTCAGCGCCTGGGTCGTGCATGGCAGCGACGGCCTGGACGAGCTGACCCTCACCGGCCCGACGGAAGTCGCGGTGCTGGCCGCCGGAAAGGTCGAGCGCTGGACGATCACGCCCGAGGATGCACGGCTTAGACGCTGCACGCTTGACGACATCAGGGGCGGTGACGCCGCCGAAAACGCGGTCGCGCTCAACCGGCTGCTGGCGGGCGAGACCGGCGCATATCGCGATATCGTGCTGATAAACGCGGCGGCGGCTTTGATCGTCGCCGGCAAGGCGCCCAACCTCAAATCCGGCGTCGCGCTGGCAGCGGCGGCGATCGACGACGGGCGCGCCCGCACGTTGCTCGGCCGTCTGGCGACCGATATGGCCGAGGCTGCGGCATGAGCGACGTTCTCGCCGAAATCACCGCCGCCAAGGCTGTCCACGTCGCCGCCTGCAAGGCCCGGACCTCGTTGGCAGAAATCGAAAAGATCGCGACATCGGCAGAGCCGCCGCGCGGGTTCGCAGATGCGCTGCGCCGGACGACGGCAAGCGGCCGTTTCGCTCTGATCACCGAAATGAAGCGCAAATCGCCCAGCGGCGGCGATATCCGCCCGGGCTTCGACCCGGCATCCATCGCCCGCGATTATCAGACCGCAGGCGCCGCCTGCCTGTCAGTGCTGACGGATAGGCCGTATTTCGGCGGGCTGGACGAGGACTTGAAGGCTGCGCGCGCGGCGGTGTCGCTGCCCGCCCTGCGCAAGGATTTCATGATCGATCCCTATCAGATCGCCGAATCCCGCGCACTGGGCGCGGACTGTATGCTGCTGATCGTCGCCTGTCTGGACGACGGGCAAATGCGGGAGCTGGCCGCCGAAACCATCCGCCTGGGCATGGATGTTCTGGTCGAGGTGCATGACGAGGCAGAGCTGGACCGCGCGCTGAAGCTCGATGCCGGCATGCTGGGCATCAACAACCGCAACCTGAAGACCCTGACGACCGACATCGCCACCTTCGAACGTCTGGCGCCCCGCGTGCCGGTAGACCGTCTCTTGGTCGCCGAAAGCGGCCTGCGCACGACCACCGACCTTCGCCGTATGGCCGATGCCCGGGCAAGTGCTTTCCTGGTCGGCGAAAGCCTGCTGCGGCAGGCCGATCTGATTGGCGCAACGCGGACGCTGATGGGCGAGCTCGCCTAAGCGGCGACCCACTCCGCGGAGAATGGGCAGCGAGAATTCGCGCGGCGGTCCACCAATCGGCCTGTTGAAAGGCCCGAAATTTCAGGCCTCGGAAAATCCATGAAATCCGGAAGCTTTCTAAATTTGAAACTATATGCGTCGCAATATCACCTGATTGAAACGCTGACCATATGTTATAGGTTTCGTGCTCAAAAAGCCCATATTTGGTAAGTTAATTTCATAATCTATCAATGGGATAGCACCCCATAGTCCATTTGGACGAAATTCCCTGCGACAATGTCGCACCGCAACATATCGAACGACTCACACTATATTCAGGATGGTTAGTCATCCATCCCTAGGAGAAGTACGATGAACGTTAAGAATTTGGCCTTGAGCCTTTCGATCGCCGCGACCGCCTTCGCCCCGGCCGCTTTTGCCGACGCCCTCTATGCCACGGCGAGCGCCGCTCAGGCCTCCTGCGGCGCCGATCCGGTTGTCTTTATCGACCTGGACCGCGGCCGTTACTACAAGGCGGGAACCGAAGCTTTCGGCAAGAGCACGAACGGCATCTATTCCTGCGAGACGGCCGCCCATGCCAAATACCGTGAAGGCAAGTCGGAGCCGACTTCCGTCGCGACGAAATAAAGAATTCGTTACGGTCGGGTCAGAAACCGGCCGCGACAACAATAAAATCCCGGGGATACTCAGCAGGGGCGCGCATTGCCGGACGGCAGGCGCGCCCCTCGCCCTATCGGAAGAGCGCTACGCCCGCCGCGGTGTCAGGATGACGAGCGGCAGTTGGCGGCCGTTGCGAGCTGTTTCGGTATCGTAATTGCGCACGAAGGGTTTGACCTTGGCGACATGGTCGATCACCCGTGTGCGCTCCTCCCCCTCCGCGACCTGTGCGATGCACGGAACCCGGCGTCCTTTGACGCGGACCCAGCTATTCCGGTCGGCGCGGGCATTGATGACCCAGGCGGGATCCTTCGGACCGCCGCCGTTGCTGCCGACGATGATGTAAGACCCCTCCCAGTCGGTATAAGGCAGCACGGAGGTGCGCAGTTCGCCCGACTTCGCGCCGATGGTCGTCAGCATGATCACCGGGCTGTATTCGGTGCGGTGGGCCATGGCGTATTGCCAGGTCATCAGCGAAAAACCGGTCCAGCGCACGATGTGGCGGTCGATTTTCACGCCCCACCGGCCCCGCAGGATCAAGAGCCAGGTGCGTCCACCGGACGAGAACTTCTGCCGCTCCTCGATCTCCGCCTTCGTCATAGCCATCCTAGTTTCCTCCCTGTCGTTTATTCTTTCATTCGGGCTGGACCCGCTAAGTCCCGCAGAAGGTTCGGTGCACCACCTCTTCGGCCCGCGGGGGCACGGCATAGACCGCGTATTGCGGCTGGTCTTCATAGGGCTTGGCCAGCACGGCCATCGTCTCGTCGAACACCGAGAAATCGCCGGCCTCCGCGGCGGTGATCGCCGCCTGGATGCGGTGGTTGCGCGGAATGAAGGCCGGATTGACGGCGCGCATCATTGTGCGGCGCTGGTCAGCCGAAATCCCCTCCTCCGCGAGGCGCGCACGCCACGTATCCGCCCACGCGTCGAATGCGGTCGGGTCGGCGAACTGCGCGCGAACCTGATCGTCGCCCGCCGCGGCGTCGCAAAGGCCACGGAAGGTCCCGGTGAAGTCGGCGCGGTTGGCGGTCATCCTGTCGAGCAGATCCTGTACCAGGGCTTCGTCGCCCTCATGCGTCTCCGTCAGGCCGAGCTTGGCCGCGAAACCGCCCCAATAGGCGTCGCTGAATTTCGCGGGAAAGCTGTCGAGCACGGCCTGCGCCACGGCGATGGCGGCCTCCCGATCCGGTGCGAACAGCGACAGCAATGTGCCGGCCAACCGCGACAGGTTCCAATGCGCGATATGCGGCTGGTTGCCATAGGCGTAACGGCCATTGGCGTCGATCGAGCTGTAGACCGTCGCCGGGTCGTACCAATCCATGAAGGCGCAGGGGCCGTAATCGATGGTTTCGCCGGCGATCTGCATGTTGTCGGTATTCATCACGCCATGGATGAAACCGACCTGCATCCACTTGGCCACAAGAGACGTCACCCGGCCGAGCACGGCCTCGAAGAACGCGCGATATGGCGCGTCGGAACGCGCGGCCTCGGGGTAATGCCGGGCGATGACGTAGTCCGCCAGCGTGCGCACGGCCTCGACATCGCCACGATTGGCGAAGAACTCGAACGTGCCGATCCGCACGTGACTGCTGGCGACGCGCGTGAGTACGGCCCCCTGCTCCGGCTTCTCGCGCCAGACATGCTCGCCGGTGGTTACGGCGGCCAGCGCGCGCGTCGTCGGTACGCCCAACACGGCCATCGCCTCGCTGACGATATATTCGCGCAAAACCGGCCCCAATACGGCCCGGCCATCGCCGCCGCGCGAGAACGGGGTACGGCCCGAGCCCTTGAGCTGGATGTCGCGGCGAACGCCGTCGCGGTCGATGACCTCACCCAGCAGGATGGCGCGGCCGTCGCCCAATTGCGGCACCCAATTGCCGAACTGATGCGCGGCATAGGCCATCGCCAGCGGCTCGCCGCCGTCCGGCACGGTATTTCCGGCCAGCCAGTTCACGCCTTCCGGACTCTCCAGCCGATCCGGATCGATGCCGAGATGTCGGGCCAAGGCTGCGTTGACGCGGATCAGCGTCGGTGTGGCGACTGGCGTGGGCGCCAGCTTGGCATGGAAATGGGCCGGCAGCCGCGCATAGCTGTTGTCGAAGGCGAAAGCCGCGCCGGTTGCCGGCATCGCTTGTGGGATCGGTGAATCAGGCATCGCACCACTAATGATAGACGAGTACGGTTTTTACTGTACGCCGGAACTTGATCCAGCGCGCGTTGATTACCTGATACCTGTCGCAGACGCCGGCAAGGGTGGGGAAGGCACGACGCTCAAGCGTCTAATCCCTTGAGACAATGGAAGCACGAAACGCGATGGATCGAACGCGGCGTTCCTTGACAGCAATTATGGCCGCCCTGCCCCTCCTACCCGCCGGCATCGCCTTTGCCGCCGGCAAGACTGTTGTGCTGCGGATCGCCAGCGACGGCGACAATCTTGCGTTCAAGCCCGACCACCTGACCTGTCCGACGGGCGCCACCGTGAGGCTGAGTTTGCACCACGCCGGGCAGATCATCGACGATCCGCATAATTGGGTGCTGCTGAAACCCGGAACGATGGATGCCTTCCTGGCGGACGCCGACAAGATCGAGGACGATACGACTGTCGTGCCGCCCCAGGACAAGAATATGGTCCTGGCCGCCACGCCGATGTGCCAGCGTCATCAAACCGTAACAATCACCTTCACAGCGCCGGCACCCGGCGACTATCCGTTCGTGTGTTCTGTTCCCGGACACGGGGAAACCATGCACGGAACCTTGACTGTAACCAGCTGATTTCAATTTCGTAACGCATAAGGAAAATACCATGTTCATTCGCACATTGCTCTTCGCGGGCACCCTCGCGCTGCCCGCCCTGCTTGGCGCCGGCATCGCGTCGGCGGACGCGCCGATGAAATCCCCCGCCAAGGTGCAAAAGGCGCTGGCCACGTTCAGCCGGGTTGTCGACCATACCGAGCGGCTGATCGTCGCCAAGAATTACAAGCACCTGTTGCACGAGAACGACGAGGTTAAGGAAGGCGGCGAAGCATTGGAAAAAGCCATCGCCAAGGAGCCGGACGACTTCAAGACAAAGGTCGCTCCGCTGCTGCAGAAGGCCGAGGCGGATTCACAGAGCATCGCCGATGCCGCGACCGCCAAGGACGATGCGAAACTGGCAACCAATCACGATGCATATGCCAGCTCTGTGAAAGCGCTGATTGATGCGTTCCCCGACGCGGTCAAGCCGGCCGTGAAGTAACACCGGCTATTTTCGTCGCCATAACCGCCGCCGTCCGCCTGTCGGATCGACTTCGACGGCGACACTGCCGATCGTGTCGCCGTCCATCTCCCGAATTATGAGTTCGATCGCGCCCAGCCGGGTGCGGTCGCCGACGCGCGGCGTCCCGATATGGCGCTTGAGATATTCCCCCGCGCTGCCGGCAAAGGGCCGGCGCGGGGATTTCTGGTCATAGAGAGACAGGATCGCCAGCAAAGGCGTCTCGGCCGGAAAGGCGAATTCACCGAAGATGCCGCTGGGGTTCGCACCGGTGCGGTCGTCGCGCGGCGCCAGCAGGCCGTCCAGCAGCGGCACGTCATCCGGCCGGCCCCAGACCAGTACATAATCGTCCGGGGCCAATGGCATTGCCGCCTCCCGCCCGAAAGCCCTGCCGTCGCGAACCGTCAGCAGAATGTCGTTGCCCGGCGGCAAAGGCAGGTCTGACGACAGATGCCCCACGGCAGGGCTGCTGCCCTCTATGCGATACCCGGCGATATTGCCGGTTCGCCCCAGGCTTTCCGGCAGGTCTATATCCAGGCGCGCGCTCGGCGCCTCGACCCGCACGTCCAGGCGCAGCCAGCGCGCCAGCGGCGCGACGGTCCAGCCCTGGATCAGCATAGATATCATCACGACGATAAAGGCCGTGCCGAACAGCAAATCGCCGCCGCGCGCGCCGATCAGCATCGGGATGATCGCCAGGAAGATGGGTACCGCGCCACGCAGGCCGACCCAGGAGATGAACAGGATCTCCCGCCAGCGCACGCGGAACGGGATCAGGCAGATCGCGACGGCGAGCGGCCGGGCGACCAGGATCAGCACGCCGGCGACCCCGAAGGCAGGCCCGATCAGCGGGCGCAGCAGATGCGGCGTCACCAGCAGCCCCAGCATCAGGAACAGCACGATCTGGCTAAGCCAGGCGAACGAGCCGAAGAACCGGCCCACCGCCTGCCTGCCTGAATAATTGCCGTTACCCAGGATGATTGCCGCCAGATAGGTCGCCAGGAATCCGCTCGCCTCCACCACCTGCGCGCCACCGAACACGGTCAAGGCGCCGGCCAGGCCCAGGATCGGGTAAAGCCCGGCGTTGAGGTCCAGCCGGCGGAACAGGAACAGCAGCAGGCGGCCGCCCAGCAACCCGATGATCGCCCCGCCCGCCATCTGCAGCGCGAACATATCCACGCCCGCCAGCCAACCGACGGAAACCGGATGACGGATATGTTCGACCAGGAACAGGGTGATGAAAACGGCCATTGGGTCGTTAAGGCCCGATTCGACTTCAAGAATCGACGCCACGCGGGAGCGCAGGCGCAAATTCTGCATGTGCAGCGACGACGCGACCGCGGCCGCGTCGGTTGGGGCCACCACCGCGCCGATCATCAGCGCCTGAAGCCACGGGATGGCAAATCCGTAATGCGCCGCCGCGCCGACGACGCCGGCGGTGATCGCAACCCCGACCGTCGCCAGCAGGGCGGACGGCGCGATCAGCCGGCGCACCTCCGACCATTTGGTGGTGATGCCGCCGTCGAACAGGATGATCGCCAGGGCCACGCTGCCGATCAGGTAGGCGACGCGGAAATTGTCGAAATGCAGATGGCCGGGGCCGTCCTCGCCCGCCCCCATGCCCAGCCCGAGAAAGGCCAGCAGCAACGGCGCGCCGAGCCGGGCGGAGACAAGCCCGGCGAAGACGCTGAGCATCAGCAACAGGCCGCCGAGAAGGATAATTTCGCTGCTTGCGTCCATGTGATCTTTCGGTCGAAGGGCGCTTGTGGGAAGCTTTGTCGAAGGACCTAGCAGTCCATTATGGCGGGAATTTGCATAAACGTCGCATTAGCGACTTGACGCGATTCGAGGAACTAAACTAGAACGTTCTCAGGTTTCTGTATTTGTTCTGCGATTCGCGAGAGGATAGACGGCCATGTTGACCCGTAAGCAGCACGAACTTTTGATGCTCATTCACGACCGGCTTCAGGCGGAGGGCGTGCCACCTTCCTTCGACGAGATGAAAGATGCGCTGGGCCTGAAGTCCAAATCGGGCGTTCACCGGCTGGTGACCGCCCTGGAGGAACGTGGTTTCCTGCGCCGGCTGCATCACCGGGCGCGCGCCATGGAGGTGTTGAAGCTGCCAGAGGCGTCGGCAAAGCCGAAAGCCGCCCCCGCCGTTTTTCGTCCCCAGGTCATCCAGGGCGATTTCTCGCCGCTCGCCGGCCGCTCCGTCGAGGTCGTCACCGACAAGGATGCCGTTCAACTGCCGCTCTATGGCAAGATCGCGGCCGGCACGCCGATCGAGGCGCTGCGCGACCACGGCAACTATGTCGAGGTACCGTCCAGCCTGCTGGGCTCCGGCGATTACTACGCGCTGAAGGTCACCGGCGATTCGATGATCGAGGCCGGCATCCTGGATGAAGACACCGTCATCATCCGTCGCGACGAAACGGCCGAGAACGGCGCGATCGTCGTCGCCCTGGTCGACGGCCAGGAGGCGACGCTGAAGCGCCTGCGCCGCAAGGGCAACACCGTGGCGCTGGAACCCGCCAACGCCGCCCACAAGATCCAGCTCTACGGCGCCGACCGCGTGCGCGTGCAGGGCCGGCTGGTCGGACTGATCCGGAAGTATTAAAGGCTAGGCGGCCGCTAAAGGGAGTATTCGGAAGACATAAAGAATTCCCTTTCACAGCTCTTAAACTCGCGCTACTCACGTGCCATGGAATTCGCGTTCCATGGCACGCTTATTTTGGCGCCTGCCCAAGCGATAACAAAGGCTGCGGCAATCGGGCCGGTTCGGGGACGACAATGGTTGAAACTCCGCGCATCGACGAACTCGATCGCTGCCAGCGATCGGAGCCAGCCCGATAGAAGCAGTCGCCTCACAAAAAATAACTTACGAATGTCAGGACCCCAATGAAACCTCAATTCGCCTTCGTGGCGCTTTGTCTGTTGGCCGGTTGCCAGCCGCAGACCAAATATGAATGGGGTGCTTACCCGAACGCCCTGCTCGATTACTATCAATCACCCGCCGACCGCGCGCAGTTCGACAAGGCGCTCGATGCGGCGATCGCCGCAGGCGAGGCCAAGCATAAGGTTCCACCCGGCCTCTATGCCGAGGCGGGCTACGAGGCCCAGGCAGCAGGCGATCGCCAGAAGGCCGTAGAGTTTTTTAATCGCGAGAAAGCCGCGTGGCCCGAATCGGTTCAATTCATGGACACAGCGATCGCGAGGGCCGACAACTTACCGCAAGCAACGGCCGACAACCGGACAACCGGGGGAAAAGTACAGTGAAATACTTTTACCTTCCGATGGTCCTGGCCACGGCACTCGCGCTTACCGGCTGCGCAAAACACGTGCCGGCGCAACAATACGACTATACGGCTTTGAGAGCTGCCAAGCCGCACTCGATCCTTGTCGTCCCTGTTGTCAACAACACAGCAAAGACGGACGCTGGGGATACGTTCTTTGCCACCTTGGCGATGCCCTTGGCGGAGCGCGGCTACTACGTCTTCCCGCTCAATATGGTGAAAAACACTATGCAGGAAAACGGCATGCCGGATGCGAACCGTGTCGCTGTGACGCCGACTCCCTATCTCGCTTCATTGTTCGGCGCCGACGCCGTGCTCTACGCCGAAGTGAATGGCTGGGAATCGAACTATGCGGTACTCGCCACAACGACCGTTGTATCCGTGCATTACATTCTGAAGAGCGGAAAGACCGGCGAAACATTGTGGAGCAACGATGTGACGACCACATACTCGCCGCAAGCGAGTGGCGGTAATATTCTTGCCGACCTCATCGCCGATGCCATTATCGCGGCAATTGAAAGTGCGCATCCGAGTTTCATTCCCGCCGCCCGCCAGAATGGCAACGTTGCGTTCAACAACAAGGATATCGGTCTACTCGATGGCCCCTATACTACTCCGCATTGATCCGGCCATCCTATCGGACCGGTTTTAAGCCCGAGCTCCACGGCCGGCCGCCGCTGTCCTCCCGAACGGTTTCGATGCGCGGACCGGTCTCACTGAACAGGATGGCCATGGCGCCGTCACGCGCCAGGTCGGTGCGGTCGATCACCAGCGGCGCCTTGCAATGGGCATGGGCCGCGATGGCGCTGATCACGATTTCGGCGTTGCTGTCGCAGGCGGCGGCGAAGCCGTGAACATCGGACAGGATCGCCACGCGGTGGTTCGCAACGATGAACCGGCAGGCGCCATGACCGCAGTGCTCGGAATCGCTCGAGTCATGCATCAAGGGCGGCGGATTGTCCTCGATATCGCCCTCGCCTGCCCGCCTGATCCAGACCGATTGCGTGAATTTGTCGTGCGCCCGGTTGGACAGGGCCATCACACCGTTATCCTGCCGGAACGCGACCAGCTTGCCGTCCTCGGCGATCAACAGATCGGGCTGGCGCGCGGTCAGCGTCAGCAAGATGCCGGCCGCCACCGGCGCGACGCCCAGCCAGCGCCATCGGCGGGTCCATAGCAGGAACCACAGACCGCCCAGCACGATCATGCCCAGCGCCGCCGCCGGCATCGCCGCGAAATGTCCGGCCGCGCCGGGAAAGCCGGAGAACAGCCGCGCAACCTGCAGCATGGCAGAGATGCCCCAGCCCATCGGCTTCAGCGCCAGAACCTCCAGCCCCAACGGCATCAGTGCATAACTGGCGATGCCCCAGGGCATGATCCACAGATCGTGTACCGGTACCGCCAGCAGGTTGGCGCCCATGCCGTAAAAGGCGCTCTGCTGAAAATGATAGATCGCGAACACCGCGCTGGCGGCGCTCGCGACCAGGGACATGATGACGATTCCGGCAAGATAGGTCAGCACGCCGCGCACCGGGCCGCGCCTGCCGACGCCCCCACCCATCTCATGGAAATTCCAGCGCTCATACAACACGACCAGGGCGACGATCGCGCCATAGGACATCTGGAAACTGGCCCCCATCAGCGCCTCAGGTTCGGCCAGGATCAGCAGCGCGGCGGAAATGGCGACGAGGCGCAGGGTCAGAGCGCTGCGGTCGGCGATAATCGCCAGCATGATGAAGCCGGTGGTGATCATCGACCGCTCGGCGGAAACCGGCGCGCCGACAAATTCGGTATAGAGCACCTCGCCGACCAGCCCGCCTGCCGCCGCCCATTTCTTGATCGGGAAACGCAGCGCGATCCAGGGAATGGCAGCCAACCCCAACCGCAGTGCGAAATAGATCAGGCCTGCGGCGATGGTGATGTTCATGCCGGAGATCGCCAGCAGATGCGCCAGCCCGGCATCGCGCATGGCATTGTTGACGTCGTCGGGAATGGGCCCGCGCTCGCCCACCAGGAGCGCCAGCGCAATAGCCCGCACCGCCGCCTGATCGGGTGCTGCGAACACTGTCGATATCCGTTCAGCCGCCGATTGGCGCAGCCGCCCGAGCAGCGGGCTTTCGCCGTCGGGCGCATCGGCCGGCCTAACATATTTCTGGACCGCATAACCGACCGCGCCGATCCGCAGGAAATACAGGTCACGGCGGAAATCATGAGCGCCGGGCGCGGCCGGCGACGGCGGCGAAAACAATTTCGCCCTGACGGTCAAGCGGTCGCCAAGTTTTGGAATATCGGAATAGCGGGTCAGGCCGATGCGGATTTCGGCCGGTGTTTCATTCGGTTTCAAACCGCCGATGCCCACATTGGTCAGCACGATGCGCGCGCTTTTCTCCTGCAGCTCGACCTCCGCGACGCGGCCGGACACCGTCACCGCCCCGGTTGGCGCGTGCAGCACCGGCGCGCTGACCGCCGCGGTGCGAAGCTCGGCCGCCAGAAAGCCGGCGGCAACGATGGTCAGCGCCGCCAGGGTCCGCGCCACGGCCGGACGGTGACGCAGGCCGAGCCCCAATGCCCCGGTCAATCCAAACAACAACAACCCGGATGACAGCTTCGGCTCGCGATCCAATAGGAAATAACCCGCGACGCCCAGGCCCAAGAGGACTGGAACCCAGATCAGCCACCGTTCGCGTTCGGCCTCCAGCAACCCGCCGAAGTCGTCGCGCCAGCGCCGCAGATGGGCCTGCGCGCCGAACCACCGCGCGTCTGGAATGCGAAGGACATCGGTGATCATGACGTCGGATAAGACCGCTTCAGCCGGATTTCGCAGCCGATCCTATCCCAGTGGAAAAATTTCTAAAGGTGAACAAAACGGATTTCACAGAACGAACGGAGCAAACGCGCAGCGCGGAAATATCATCGCGGCTTAAAAATACTCCGCGTTCACAGGCAAATAATAGAAAAATAAAACCCACAAATAATAGATAAAATTGGGCTCAAAATTCAATAAATAAAACTGCGATACATTTCAATTTTTTGAAAGACTCGCTTTCTCGGCTACGGATGACAAGATGGAATCAACCATCACAAGGGATAGAGATTCCGTATGGAAGAATCTCCTGGCAAAAGATCAAGAATTCCCTTGCGAATTGGAGCGTTTCTCCTTTCGACGCTCGTCGCATACCTCGCGGCCACCGGCGCGGCTGACGCAGCCGCCATCACGCTGGGCACGGCGACGGATTACGGCCTGCTCGTCGGTACGGGCCAGACCGCGACCCTGGCCGGCAACGTCGCAATTACCGGCAATGTCGGCATCGGCCAGAACAGCACGCTCAATCTAAGCGGGATCAACGTCATTGCCGGCACGATGTATGAAGGCAGCGGCGTCACTACGAATAATGGCCTGGGATTTACCTGGGCCACCGGCGGCACCGTGACGCAAAGCATGTCGGCCGCAATTTCCGATGCCTATAACGCCTCCGCTGCGGCGGCCGCCCTTACCGCGACCGCGGGACTGGCCGGCCAGGGCAGCGCGATCGCGCTCACCAACAGTTCCCTGACTATCAAGGCGCTGAGCAATCTCAGCGAGAATGTGTTGACGATCAGCAGCCTCAGCCTGCTCAACGGCACCCTGACCTTCGACGACAACGGCTTTACCGGCGCCAAATTCATCATCAACGTCACCGGCGGTTTCTCGGTCGGGTCAAGCGGCCTCGGCAAATCGATTATCCAGGGCATCAACGGCGCGAGCGCGGCGGACATCATCTTCAATATCGAAGGGACCGGATCGACGGTGTCCCTCACCGGCAGCAGCAGCAATTCGATGATCGGTACAGTCCTGGCGCCATCGCGCAACGTCACGGTGGGCGGCGGCGGAAGCCTGGCCGGCTCGTTGATCGCCGGCGTCAACAATGTCGGTAAATCCTATACGTTGCAGTCGTCCAGCGGCGGTTTCAACATCACCGATTACGCCTATAAGCCAGGACAAAGCAGTGGCGGCGGCGGAGGCCGCGCACCGGAGCCTTCGACAATCCTGCTGTTCGGGACGCAGGTCGTCGCGCTGGCTGCGTTTCGGCGGCGAAGACGGCGTTAGGCGAACACGCCAATAGCGCCTATGGTCCGTGGGGTCTGTGGACACGCTGCTTGCCTGCCCCATCGGAAGACCGCCCCGGTTTTCCGGAGAGATCCGATCGGAGATTACCGTGGCAAAAGGTCAAAAGAAGAGCGGCCGGGAACCGAAAAAACCCAAAAAGACCAAAGGCGCCTCAGCCCCCGCGCCATCGCCGTTCCTGACCCCGCCGACGAAGAAATAGCGCGGCAGCGCCCGGCCCCGGCATCAGATCGCCTCATACGCATACAGCACGGCAATGATCGCGATACTGAGCAGGCCGAGCAGGAACAGGTAATCGGCGGCCCGCTCGAACTGCGTGCCGAGGTTCGGTCTGCCGGCGTAACGGATCGAAATGTAGGACGCGATGGCGCTGAATACGAACATCACCGCAACCAGGCTGACATATTCGTCGACATGGCTGGGACCGATCCGCCCCTCGACCACCTTCACCAGGCCGATCAGTGTCGTGCAGACGCCGATCATCGTTCCCGACGCCGGCAGGATGTGATTGGACAACTCCCGTGACTTTGCCGTCATGCCTGGTCCCGTGCGCGTGGTTTCTCGCTCTCGCGGAGCGAGGCTATCAACGGCTCACGGAAAAAACGAGATGTTTCAGGCCTCGAACGTCACGCGGTTGATCGCACCCTCCACCGCCCGCGACAGTTCGGATTGGGTGTAAGGCTTGTGAAGCAACGGCCACGCCCGTGCCGCCGAATCCGGTATGAGACGTTGCGCAGTGTAGCCGGAGGTCAGTAATACCGGCAATTCCGGCCGCCGCGCGGTGATTGCGTTCGCCAACTCCACACCGTTCATCCCGCCCGGCATGATCACGTCGGTGAAGACGAGTTCGATCGGCTGTCCGGTTGCAACGATCGCCAGGGCGGAACGAGCATTTTCCGCTTCCAGCACGCGATAGCCTAAATCCTGCAGCAAGGCGCGCGTGGTTGCCCGCACGGCAAGATCGTCCTCGACAACCAGGACAATGCCCTCACCGTTGACCTGCGGCTGAGGCACCGGCGCCGCATCGTCACCGGCCACGCCGGGACTGGTACGCGGCAGATATACGGTAACCACGGTTCCGCGCCCTATTTCGGTTTCGATCGAGACGAAACCGCCGGATTGCTTGGCAAAGCCGTAAACCTGGGAGAGGCCGAGGCCGGTTCCCTTGCCGATTTCCTTGGTCGTGAAGAACGGTTCGAATATCCGCGAGGCGACTTCCGGCGACATTCCGGTTCCCGTGTCGGCGACCGAGACAACCGCATAGTCGCCCGGCGCGGCGCCCGAACGGGCGGCAACCAGCGCATCGACCTGCCGGTTTTCGGTCGCAAGCGTCAACGTCCCGCCTTCCGGCATCGCGTCGCGCGCATTGATCGCCAGATTGACAATGGCGGTTTCCAACTGGTGCGGATCGGTACTGCAGTGCCACAGATCGGCGGCCTTCTGGATTTTGACGACGACCATTTCCCCGACCGCGCGGTCGAGCAGCAATTCGAAGTCCGGCAGCAGATCGTTGACGCAGACCGCGTCGGTGCGCAAATCCTGCCGCCGCGAAAACGCAAGCAATTGCTGGTTCAGCTTGGCGCCGCGTGCAACGCCCTGGCGCGCGGCATCGAGCAGGCTGCCCGCCTTGCCGTCGGAGGGTACGCGCCGTCCCAGCAAATCCAGGCTGCCGCCGATGATCATCAGCAGATTGTTGAAATCATGGGCAATACCGCCGGTCAGTTGCCCTACCGCCTCCATCTTCTGCGCTTGGCGAAGTTGTTCTTCGATCATCCTGCGGTCGGTGACATCGGAAATTACGCCGGCGATACGGACCGGCACGGCGCCCCGATAATAAGTGCGGCCTTTGACATGCACCCAGCGCGTCGTCCCATCGTCGGAACGCGAGATTCGCCGCTCGAACTCAATCGAGCCTTCCGTCTCCGCGGCATCGAACGCGTCGGCGACCGCTTGGCGGTCTTCGGCCGCAAACCGTCCCAATACAATGTCGAGGGTCCAGCGTGGTTGCAGTTGCGGATAACCGAATATCTGATCGTGCCGCAGAGATCGCCATATCGTCCTGCTGGCAAGGTCGAGATCCCAGCTGCCCATGCCCGCGGCATCCAGCGCCACGATCAGGCTGTCTTCGATCCGCCCACGTTCCTCGATCTCCCGCGCCAGACGGGCGTTCGCGGCGGCAAGCTCATCGCTGCGCCGGCGGTTGTGCGTCAGGTCGGTGATCACACCACACACGACTCCATCCATGTCGTCACCGACCTCCAGGTCGACGAGCGAGATATTGACCGGCACCTGGGCGCCGTCAGCTCCATGAATGGTGAATTCCGCGCTGACCCCGCGCCCGGGCCCGCGCTGCAACAAGGCATGAACCGATTTGCGGTCGTGCTCGCACATAAACCCTACGATCGAATTACCGACGACGTTTTCGTGCGGGGTTCGCAGGATCGCGGCAAAGCGTTGATTGCAGTATAAAATCGTTCCGTCTTTACCTAGGGTGACGGCCCCTTCCTGCATCTGTTCGATCAGGACGCGGTAAGGCCGGTCGGCATTCTCCAGCGTGTAGACCTGTTGTCCCGATGGGCCGCCGACGACGACGGCATCCACTTCGCCGTTGCGGATGGCGCTCAACGTCTCTTCGGCTTCCCGCAACCGCGCTTTCAGATCGGCCACAGCTTCGGATTCGATCGCGCCCTGGTTTTCGAGCAGATTACTCATTGAACTTACCGATTGTCTTTCGGCAGCGGCACCAAATCCAATCCCGCAAAGACGCGCTCCGTATCGGACAGGTCGCCGATGATCCGGCGCAACGGCTCAGGCAGTATTTTCACCAAAGTGGGCGTCGCCAAAATCTGCAATTCCTTGGTCGATTCCGGATGCTCGTAGACGTCCACCACCTCGAGGTCGTACCGGCCTTGCAAATTCTCCTCGCAAATCCGCCTCATATTCTCAATAGCCCGCGCCGACCTGGCCGTAGACCCGGTAACGAACAGCCTCAGCTGATAATGACCGGCGTTGGCTTGGTCGGCGGCGGAGATGTTTGTCACGCGACGAATCCTTTCGGCCGGATATCCAGTCCTACAAGAACGCGCTCGGTATCGGATAAGTTGCCGATAATCCGTTTGATCGGCGGCGGCAGGCGCCGCACCAGCGTCGGCACGGCGACGATCTGGTCGCCTTCCGCCAGTTGCGGGGTTATCAAAAGATCGATGACGTCGATCGTATAGCGGCCCGCGAGGTTTTCCTCGCAGATGCGCTTCAGATTTGCGACCGCCGCCAGAGATTTCGGCGTCTGGCCCGCGACATAGAGCCGGAGGTTATATTTGCCGATCTCGACCGGATCGTGCGGGAAACCGTCATTTCGGTCGATCATCGTCCGCCCCCCTCCGGGTTGCCATCGCCGCCCGGTCGCCACCGATCGCGGTCTCGCGCGCCTCTTCTTGGCTGATCAACGTCGCGACTTCGCTTTCCTCGGCTTCGATCGATGCCGAGAGCTCGGCGATCTGGCGTTCGATTGCGGCGCGTTTGCGCGCCAGCTCGCGCCGGCGGAACTCGGTCGCCTGCCGTCGAGACAATTCCGCCTCCCGTTCCCGCGCCTCCTGTGCGGCGCGTGCGCTGCCGGTCAACACACCGTCAGGGCCGATATACGCGTCGATCATTTCGATGCCGTTGTCGGTCAGCCGATATTCGCGCAGTTGTTTGGAATGATTCATTCCGCGTGATTTCAGTAGGTATAGAACCCGATTGCGCTCTCCGTCGGCCTCGATGTCCCTCAGTGAAATCCAGGTATCCATCAGCGAGGACACGCTGCGCTCGCTCTCATCCATCTGATCTGCATGGGCCGACAGGCTGGTGAAGACGGCGGTAATACCCTTGGTCTTACAGATATCCGCCAGCCGGATCAGCGTGGAATGGATCTCGGTGGACGGACCGCGAAACGCTGAGATCGGGTCGACCACAATCACCGACGGTTCGAATTGCTCGATGTCGCGGTTCATCCGCGCCAGGTGCATTTCGAAACCGTAAAGGCTGGGCCTCGCCGCCTCGAATCGCAGCAACCCTGCCTCGGTCCATGGCCCAAGGTCGATGCCGACGGAGCGCATATTGCGCACGATCTGATTCGGCGACTCCTCGAACGCGAAATACAGCGACCTTTCACCGCGCGCGCAGGCGCTATCGACAAAGGATGCGCCGAATGTCGATTTTCCGGTTCCGGCCAGGCCTGAAACCAGAATGCTCGACCCGCGGTAATAACCGCCGATACCCAGCATCGCGTCCAGACCGGACACGCCCGTCGGCACCGGTTCCTGGCTGATGCTGTGCCCCAATCCCGCCGAGGTAATCGGCAGGACGCTGATCCCCTGATCGTCGATCAGAAACGGATACTCGTTGGTGCCGTGCGCCGACCCGCGATATTTGACGACACGCAGCCGCCGGGTCGTCACCTGATCCACCACCCGGTTGTCGAGCAGGATCACGCAATCCGAGACATATTCCTCGATGCCGTAACGGGTCAGCTGTCCGTCGCCGCGCTCGCCCGTGATGATCGCGGTAACACCCCTGTCTTTCAGCCAGGCAAACAGGCGGCGCAACTCGGCGCGCAGGATGGCGGTATCGGTAAAGCCCGAGAACAGGGCCTCGATAGTATCGAGCACGACCCGCTTGGCGCCGACCTGATCGATCGCATAGCCCAGCCGGACAAACAGTCCCTCCAGGTCGTATTCGCCGCTTAGTTCGATCTCGGCCCGTTCGACCCGCACATGATCGATCACAAGCTTTTTCTCGGCGATCAGGGCATCGACTTGATAACCCAGGGACGCGACGTTTTCCGACAGGTCCGACGCCCGTTCCTCAAAGCTCATGAACACGCCGTTCTCGCCGAACCGGGTCGCGCCCTTTACCAGGAAGGTCATGCCGAACAAGGTCTTGCCGCACCCCGCCGCGCCGCACAGCAGGGTCGGCCGGCCGGTCGGCAGACCGCCGAAGGTCAAATCGTCCAGGCCGGCGATCCCGGTGGGGCTTTTGGGAAGATGGGGCATGTCTGCGTGCGGCGACGCGATCTCAAGGGTACTCATCGCGCCACGCCCATATTGATTTGGGCATTTAAAAGGAAAAACAGCCGATCAGATGCCGCCTGCGGATGACTCCGCACCGTCAATTTATGTTCGGTATGCATTGGTTTCCATATCGAAATGTTGGGTTTTGATTTCGGTTTACGTCAAAACGAGCAGGCCGGATGTCTCCCGCGTCCACCCTGCCGGCTGTGCTGTGCCGATACGAAAACCGTCGGTTCGTATCGTCGGCGTTGGGCGCATCCGGCAGGCCGAACGCATGAGTTCCGAGGAAACACCCCGGAAATAAAAAAGTTCACAGAGAATTTGTTGTTTTTCGCGCGGCGGAATTTGCGCCTTTCGCGGCGGCATTCCGCGCTCGAATTGAAGCGAAAGCGCCACGCGGCTGCGTCGGCGAAAACGCGGTTACCCGCGCAAACCTCAGCCCGGCTCGACCGCTTCCCGTGGCGTGACGGCGGCCGTGGCCGGCCAGCCGGTACAGTCCTGATGGCCGCGCATGCCGCGCAACCACCAGGACCAGTCCTTCGGCATAAGCCCAAAGGGGTCGCCATGGTTCAGTTCACGCGCCGCCCACACCGGCCAATGGGGGTTGGACAGCGCGGGCCGCCCGAGCAGGACGAGATCGGTCAGCCCTTCCCGCACGACGCTGTCGGCAACCTCGGGCGAGCCGAGATTCCAGCTCACGCCGACAGGAATGCCGACCTCTCGCCGCACGCGCGCAGCCCGCTCGACCATGAAAGCCAGATCGCCGAACGGCCGGGTGTGCATATCGTCGGTGTTGAAGGCCAGGCTGAGGTCGGCAAGGTCGAGCCCGTGGTCCTTCATCGTCGAAAGGGCCGTGATCGCGTCCTCCATCTGCACGCCTTCGTCATGA
Source organism: Alphaproteobacteria bacterium (assembly GCA_965276835.1). Classification (GTDB taxonomy): domain Bacteria; phylum Pseudomonadota; class Alphaproteobacteria; order BOG-932; family Roseiterribacteraceae; genus BOG-932. The sequence continues at coordinate 1,001,164 of OZ255631.1, read as the reverse complement.
AGATCCTCGCAACCCCACCGCACCGTGAGCGGAAGCCGTTCCGGCCATGCGGCCCGCACCGCGTCCAGCGCCTCGATATGGAAGCGGACCCGGTTCTCGAGGCAGCCGCCATATTCGTCGGTTCTCTTATTGGCGAGGGGTGAGAAGAACTGCGCGCCGAGATAGCCGTGGGCGAAGTGGAGCTCCAGCCACTCAAATCCCGCTTCGAAGGCGCGCCTCGCCGCCTCGGCATAGGCCCGGTGCACGCCCCTAATTTCGTCCCGGCTCAGGGCATGGACGGGTTCCCGTAGGTCGCCGCCATAAGGCACGGCCGATGGGCCAACGACCCGCCAACCGTTCGGGTGTTCCGGCGAAAGCTGCGCGCCGCCCTCCCAAGGCTTTGTCACGCTGCCCTTGCGGCCGGTGTGGCCAAGCTGGATCGCCGGCACGGCGCCCATGTCCTTGACGATCGATGTTACCCGCGCCAGCCCTTCGATCTGGCGATCGTCCCAGATGCCGCCGCAGCCGGCGCTGGTTCGTCCGTCAGCCGTAATCGCCAGCTGCTCGGGAAACACCAGGCCGAAGCCGCCGGCCGCCCGCGAGCCCATCAACATGATGTGGTAATCACTCATCTCGCCATCGGCGGACCGGTACATGGTCATGGGCGACATCGCGATGCGATTGCGCAGCGTGACGTCCTTGAGGCTATAGGGACTGAAAAGGTGCGGCATGGGCTGCTCGATCCTCTGCTCGGTGTGGCACTGGAGCGGCGGCTGCCCCGACCATGGTGGATTATTGGGCGATCTCCACCGGAAGCCAACAGGCAGCCGGCTTGGGCGCGAATATCTGTAGCCGCCGCTTGACAATGTTCCGGTATGTTCTTCAGCCCGCACAACCCAAACAGCCCCGAACGCAAGCACCGCCGCAATCGCGGGCCGCCCAAATAGCCGGTTGCCGTGGCGTCCCCCCCTTCCTTTTCACCCTCGAACCACCCGGCCACCGCCCACCTGCATCCAACGCCTGGATGCGGGGCGAAAGCGCATGCGCGTCGCTCAACAACGCCTGCTTGTCGGTTATCCCAACCCGGCGCGCATACACCCCATCCGCCCGCGACATTGCGCGCCGGCCATTCTGTGCTAAGCCACCATCCTTAATTCCATGCCAGATGTCCCCATGACCGTCGTCACCCGTTTCGCCCCCTCGCCCACCGGATACCTGCATATCGGCGGAGCGCGCACCGCGCTCTTCAACTGGCTGTATGCCCGGCATACCGGCGGCAAGTTCCTGCTGCGCATTGAGGATACCGACCGCGCCCGCTCGACCGATGCGGCAACCGCCGCGATCTTCGAAGGGCTGAAATGGCTGGGCCTGGACCATGACGGCGAGGCCGTTTCCCAATTCTCCCGCCGCGAACGGCATGCCGAGGTGGCGCGCAGCCTGCTGGCGAAGGGCCAAGCCTATTACTGCTATGCCACGCCGGATGAGCTGACGGCGATGCGCGAGACGCAGCGCGCCGCTGGCCAGGCGCAGCGTTATGACGGGCGCTGGCGCGACCGCGATCCGGGACAAATCCCCAACGACATCCTGCCCACCATTCGGCTGCGCGCGCCGCAAACCGGGGAAACCGTGGTCGAAGACCAGGTGCAGGGCACCGTGACGGTCGCCAACGACCAGATGGACGACATGGTGCTGCTGCGCGGCGACGGCACGCCGACCTACATGCTGTCCGTCGTCGTCGACGATCACGATTTCGGCGTCACCCACATCATCCGCGGCGACGACCACCTGACCAATGCCTTCCGCCAGACCCAGCTCTATCGCGCCATGGGCTGGGACGCGCCGGTCTTCGCGCACATTCCGCTTATCCACGGGCCTGACGGCAAGAAGCTGTCGAAACGGCATGGCGCGCTGGGCATCGAAGCCTATCGCGACATGGGTTATCTGCCGGAAACGCTGCGCAATTACCTGTTGCGGCTGGGCTGGGCGCATGGCGACGACGAGATCATATCGACCGAACAGGCGATCCAGTGGTTCGACTTGCCCGGCATAGGGCGGTCGCCGTCACGGCTGGATTTCGCCAAGCTGGATAATCTGAACGGTCATTATATTCGCGAGGCCGGCGACAGCCGGCTGGCGGAACTGATCACGTCCCAGCTGGAGACGGCGCTCGCGCGGCCGCTAACCGCAACGCAACAAACGCGGCTCGCCGCCGGCATGGGCGGATTGAAGGCTCGGGCCAAGACGCTGAACGATCTCGCGGCGTCCGCCCGCCTCTATGCCGAGGAACGGCCGGTGACGCCGAATGCCAAGGCCGCCGGCCTGCTGACCACGGCGTCTGTCGCGTTGCTGGATCGATGGCTGGCGAGCGCAGAGGATTTCTCCGCCGCCGGGCTGGAACAGGCGGCGCGGGCGCTGACCGAGGAAGCCGGGGTGAAGCTGGGCGAACTGGCGCAGCCTCTGCGCGCCGCGCTGACGGGCAGCACCGTATCGCCGCCAATTTTCGAGGTCGCTTCCATATTTGGCAGGGATGAGGTAATTGCCCGCCTGAAAGACCTTCATATCGCGTAATAGACGATACAGGGGGCCGTTGATCTTACCGCGTCGGACCTGTATTTTGCTGCACTGCCACAAGGCTCAATCGCCGGGCCTTATCTGAGGAAATCATGACACAGTCGAAGACCGCCAAGCTGACCACGCCCGAAGGCCAGAGCTTTGAATTTCCGGTATTGTCGGGAACCTTGGGACCGGACGTCATCGACATCCGCAAGCTGTATGACAGCACCGACCATTTCACCTTCGACCCGGGCTACACCTCGACCGGCTCCTGTGAGTCCAAGATCACCTTTATCGACGGCGACAAGGGCATCCTGCTTCACGGCGGCTATCCGATCGAAGAGTTGGCGCACAGCAGCGACTATCTCGAAGTGTGCTATCTGCTGCTGAAAGGCGAATTGCCGAATAAGAGCCAGAAGGCCGACTTCGAGCGCTCGATCACGCTGCACACCATGGTGCATGAGCAGCTGCGGCAGTTCTACAACGGCTTCCGCCGCGACGCGCACCCGATGGCGATCATGTGCGGCGTCGTCGGCGCCCTGGCCGCCTTTTACCATGACTCGACCGACATCCACGACGCACGCCAGCGCGAGATCGCCTCGATCCGGCTGGTCGCCAAGATGCCGACGATTGCGGCGATGACCTATAAATATTCGATCGGCCAGCCCTTCGTTTATCCGCAGAACGACCTGCCGTTCGCCGACAACTTCCTGCACATGATGTTCGCCGTGCCGTGCGAGGAGTACAAGGTCAACCCGATCCTGGCCAAGGCCATGGACCGGATCTTCATCCTGCACGCCGACCACGAGCAGAACGCCTCGACTTCGACCGTCCGCCTGGCCGGTTCCTCGGGTGCCAACCCGTTCGCCTGCATCGCCGCCGGCATTGCCTCGCTGTGGGGGCCCGCCCACGGCGGCGCCAATGAGGCCGTGCTGAAGCAGCTGATGGAAATCGGCCACAAGGACAACATTCCGGACGTGATCGCGAAGGCGAAGGACAAATCCTCCGGTTTCCGCCTGATGGGCTTCGGCCACCGCGTCTACAAGAACTTCGACCCGCGCGCCCAGGTGATGCGCCAGACCTGCCACGAGGTTCTCGAGGCCCTCAAGATCGAGGATCCGCTGTTCGATCTGGCGATGGAGCTGGAACGTATCGCGCTCGAGGATCCCTACTTCGTCGAGAAAAAGCTGTATCCGAACGTCGATTTCTATTCGGGCATCATCCTGAAGGCGATGGGCTTCCCGACCTCGATGTTCACCGTTCTGTTCGCGGTCGCGCGGACCGTCGGCTGGATTTCGCATTGGAACGAGATGATCCGCGATCCGGCCCAAAAGATCGGCCGCCCGCGTCAGCTTTATTCCGGCCCGGTGAAGCGGTCTTACGCGCCGGTTTCGGATCGCTGATTTAGGACCGCGAGAACCGCATCGGCCGCTGCCTCGCTGGGCGTCATGCCCGACGGGGACAGTTGCCGGCGGATTTCAGCCATCCCGTCGAGTTGCGCCTGACGCGCCGCCGGCTCGTCCATCAACTTCGCCAGCTCGGCCGCCAAGCTTTCCGACGTGCAGGCATATTGCAGCAGTTCGGGCATTAACGGCCGGTCCAGGATCACGTTGGGCAGGCCGGCATATTTGCCGATGACGATGCGGCTGACGATGAAATGGGTCAGCCGGTTGATTCGATAGGCGATCACCGTCGGAACCCGGGACAGCGCCAGTTCCAGCGTGACCGTGCCGGATTTTCCCAGCGCCACGTCCGCCGCGGCGAAGGCGTCGAACTTGTCGGCGTCCCCCTGCACCACGATCGCATCGAAGCCTGACGCGGCAAGCCCAGCCTTCACCCTGTCCGCGACGTGGCCCGGCGCCGGCACCACAACCGTAAAGGCCGGCCGGCCGGCCTGGAGCAGCTTGAGCCCCTTCAGGAAAACGCCAAGCATCCGCTCGACCTCACCCACCCGGCTGCCCGGCAGCATGATCACGATCCTGCGGTCATGTGCGATGCCGTGACGCGCCCGAAAGGCAGCGCCATCGCCCTTCCCCGCTCCGCCTTCGACGGCCGGATGACCGACGAAGCTGCAGGGCAGGCCTTCTTTTTCAAAGTATGGCGGTTCGAAAGGCAGCAACGCCATCAGATGCGTCAGATATTTCGCGATCCTGGCCGCCCGCTTCGGCTTCCACGCCCAGACCGACGGCGCGACATAATGGATGCGTGGAATGCCCAACGGCTTAACCCGCTCGGCGACGCGCAAAGTGAAGCCCGGGGCATCGATGGTTACCAGCGCGGCGGGGCGCAACCGGCCGATTTCGGCCACCGTTTCCTCCCCACGTCGGATCAGGTGGCGAAGCTGCGGCACGATCTCCGCCAGCCCCATGACCGCCAGTTCGGCCATCGGGAAGGACGAGACGAGCCCTTGCTCCGTCATCTTTTCGCCGCCGATGCCGGCAAAGGCGATGCGATCGCCGCAGCGCCGTTTCAACGCCGCCATCAGGCTGCCGCCCAGCAGATCGCCCGACGGCTCGCCGGCAATCAGATAGATCAGGGGCCCATCGGACTGTCGGTTGCTCAATCGATATCCATGGCGATGACGAACAGCCCGGCCGCATCCGCCGTTTCGATCAGCGCGTCACGGTCCAGCACCAGCGTATTGCCGGCATGCACCGCGATGCCGCGCAACCCGGCGGCTGCGGCGCGTTCGACCGTCGCCGGCCCGATGGTGGGAAGATCGATCCGCCGATCCTGCTGCGGCTTGGCGATCTTGACCAGAACGCCGCCAGGCCCGTCGCGCCGCAGCGGCCCCGCCCGCGAGATCAAGGCGTCGGTGCCCTCGATCGCCTCGACCCCCAGAACCAGCCCTTGCTGGACGATGACAGCCTGGCCGATATCCATCGCGCCCAGGATTTTGGCCACCTTGATGCCGTGCTCGATATCCGCCTCGGCTTGCGCATCGGGCGCATGGCGCCCCAGGATGCCGGCGGCAGCGGTTCCGCCGGTCAGTATGTCGCGCGGCCCGACCAACCTGAATCCCTCATGCTCCAGTTCCTTACCGATCGCGCCAAGCAGCCCGTCATCGCCCAACGCGCGTGCGCCGATCTTCGCAAAAAGCTGGACGCCGCGCCAATCCAGGCCAAGCTCGGAAAGACTGGGCCGCCGTACGCCGCCGGCCATAACCAGGTCGACCACGCCGGCGGCCTTCAATGCCTTGATAATTTGTCCGGCCTTGGCGATCGGCAGGACGATATGGGGGAACCCTGCGACCGTTTCGGGCGCATGCTGGCCTTCGAAGGCGACCAGGAAGACAGCGCGCCCCTGTTTGGCTGCCGCCTCCGCCACCTGGCGCGGCAACGTCCCGCCGCCTGCTAGGATACCGAGCGTGGATTGAGCGCTAGTTACCATTCTGAGCGCGCGGCTGGCACAGCCCACGGCTCGACTTGGCGCGGGCAAATTCGATGATCTGCCGAACATACTGGTTGTCGGCGAACACGCGCGCGACCTCTTCGATCCGCTCGGCCAGCGTTCCGTCGGGACCGAACATCATCCGATAGGCGCTGCGTACGCCCTGAATATCCTCACGCGGAAACCCGCGCCGTTCCATCCCCACGAGATTGAGTCCGGTCAGGCGCGCCCGGTCGCCGGTTACAAGACCGAACGGGATAACGTCCTGTTCGACGCCGGTCATGCCGCCGACCATGGCATGCGGGCCGATACGCACGAATTGATGAACCGCCGACATACCGCCCAGAAACGCGTAATCGCCGAGATCGATATGGCCGGCGAGTGTGGCGTTGTTGGCCATGATCACATGGTTGCCAAGAATGCAGTCATGCGCCACATGGGCGTTGACCATGAACAGGCCGTCGTCCCCGACCTTGGTCAGCATCCCGCCGCCTTCGGTACCGATATTCATGGTCACATGTTCGCGGATACGGTTACGCGCGCCGATTTCCAGCGTTGCCGGTTCACCTTTGTATTTAAGATCCTGCGGCGGCTGGCCCAGCGAGGCGAACGGGAAAACAACGCTGTCCTCACCGACCGTCGTGCGCCCGTCGATCACGACATGGCTCATCAACTGAACGCGGTCGCCCAGCACCACGTCGGCGCCGACGATGCAATAAGGGCCGATCGACGTTCCCTGACCCAATACCGCTTTCGGATGAACGATCGCTGTGGGATGGACGGCCACGCCGGCCTTGGAAGGTTCGCTCAAGCTCGCCTTCGGCACACTACTCATCAACAATCATCGCGGTGTAGGTTGCCTCGGCGCAAACGGCCCCATTGACCTTTGCTTCGCCCCGAAACTTCCAGACACTGCCACGTTTGTGAATGCGCTCGACATGGACCCGGAGCGTATCGCCCGGGACCACCAGCTTGCGGAAGCGCGCATTCTCGACGGACATGAAGTAGACAAGCCGGCCTTCGGCCGATCCGCCCATCGTATGAACGACAAGGGCCGCCGCCGTTTGCGCCATCGCCTCGACAATCAGGACGCCCGGCATGATCGGCCGTCCGGGGAAGTGCCCCTGGAACGCCGGCTCGTTAATCGTGACGTTCTTGATGCCGACCGCGCTGTGATCGCTGACGATGTCTTCCAACCGGTCGATCATCAGCATGGGATAGCGATGCGGCAGCATCTTCAGCAGCTGCACGCTATCGACGACGACTCCCTGCGCCGATTGTTTTTCTTGCACGTCCATAATAGGTCTATCGAACTTCCGCACCGCCGACGATCGGCGCCGCACAATGCCAATATAATGCCGAACTTACTTCTTGGACCCCTTCGACGGCGCCTTCGCGGGCGTTGCGGCGGTCGACGGCGCTCCAGCGGCTGGCTGCTGCTCGGCGGCCATCGCGCCGGGCGCCGGAATCGTCACCGTCACGGTCGGAAGCTTGGTGTTCAGGCGCTGAATGACATCGTCGGTGATGTCCATGTTCTTGTCGCTCATGGAAAGCACCACTTCCTTGCGGAGAACCATGCCGAGATGGCGTTCCGTCGATAGCGACTGGACGATATCGCGCATGTTGTCGAGCACGACGTTGGTCGCGTCGTTGGAGCCCTTGCTGAACGCCTCCTGGCGCTCCTGCACGACCCGCTGCGCGTCGGCCTGCTTACGCTGAAGCGACTGCGCCTGCTCGTTCACCGCGTCCGGCGACATGACCGAGCGCTGGCGCCGCAGTTCGTTTTCGCCGTTCTTCAGCTCTTCTTCCAGCTTGCTGATCTGATCGCGAATCTTGCGACGCTCTCCCTCAAGCTGAGTCTGAATGCTGCGGCCGGCGGCGGATTCGACCACCACGCGCTGCATATCGACGACCGCGATCGTCGGAGGCGCCAGCGCACCCGGCGCCGGAGCCGCCGGGGCGGCGGTCTGTGCAAGGCTCGGCGCGGCGATTGCGATCACGCTGAGAGCAGCGAGACCCAAGATGGATGATGAATAACGCATCGACGAAAACCTTCTAAAAATGAGATCCGAAATTGAAGTTCAGGACTTGGCCCTTATCCAGGGATTCCTTCAGGAACGGGTAGGCGATATTGACGCGCACCAAGCCGAACGGTGATTTCCAGGACACGCCGATACCGGCCGATGCCCGCAGAGCGAAGCTCTGGAAGATGCCGTTCGGGCTCGGCGTATAGACGATGTTGTTATATTTGAAGGGCGCACTGCTTTCCTGAATGCCGCCCAGGGCGCCAAAATCGGTAAAGCCGTACGCTTTGATGCCGTATTCCTGCGGAAGCCCCAGCGGGATCGTGGTCTCGAGAGAGCCGGTGTAATAATAGTCGCCGCCCAGCGGGTCATGGGTCTGCACGTCGCGCGGACCGATGCCGGCGATACGGAAGCCACGAAGATCGTCGCCGCCGATGAAGAACCGGCTTTCAATATTGACCGGCTCGCCGATGCCGATGACATAGCCGCCTTGAATGCGGGCATCCAGAATCCATCCGTCGGCCAGCGGATAATAATACTGAGCCTTCGCGATCGTCTGGAAGAAGTGGTTCGTTCCGCCCAGGCCCGCCAGATTGGTCTGCAGGCTGAGGACATAGCCCTTCGTCGTATCGATCCGGGCGTCACGCCGGTCATAGATGATCGATTGACCGATCTGCGAGGTGAAGCGCAACCCCGCCTGCTGCACGATATAGATCGACGCGTTCGACTGGATGTTGGTGATCTGGTCCGCGAAGAAGCTGTAATTCACGCTCTGGCGCAAATTGTCGGACAGCGCATAACCGGCCCGCAAGACGAAGCCTGTGCGTTCCTGATCGTAAGTATAGTTCTGGGTGTAATCCTGAACCGACCGAATGATGTCGAAACCGGCGGCAATATCGCGGCCCAACAGGTAAGGCTGGGTGTAGCTGATATTCAACTGCTGGTAATAATTCGAAATTTCCGCGCCGAACGACAGATCCTTGCCTTCGCCGAACAGGTTGCGCTGGCGAATATTAAACTGCGCGAACACGCCGTTATACCCGGAATAACCGGCGCCGACGGACACTTCGCCCGTGCTCTTCTCGGTCAGCTTGGCATTGATGATCGTCTTGTCCGGCTCGGAGCCCGGAACGTTCGTCAAGTTAACCTTGTCGAAATAGTCCAGGTCCTTAAGATTCTGTTCCGATTTCTTCAGCAGATCCTGGTTGAACGCATCGCCCTCGGCGAGCTTCATTTCCCGGCGGATAACCTCGTCGATCGTCGTTTCGTTGCCGACGATATTGATGCGTTCCACGAAAACGCGCGGGCCTTCGCTGACGTCATAAGTGATGTCGACGGTGTGCGTATCGCGGTTCTTGGTGAATTCCGGCCGCACGTCGACGAAGGCATAATGCTGCTGCGTGACCGCCTGGCTCAGCGCAACGACCGTGTCTTCGATCTTCTGGGCGTCGTAAACGTCGCCTTCGTGGGTCAGCAGATAATCGGTGATCGTCGAGGTATCGAGCCCCTTCAGTTCGCCGCGAATGTCGATCTTGCCGAAATTATAGCTCTCGCCCTCATCGACCGTGAAGGTGATGAAGAAATCCTGACGATTGGGCGTCAATTCGGCGACGGCTGACACGACCCGGAAATCGGCATAGCCATGCGACAGATAGAACCGACGAATCAGTTCCTTGTCATATTGCAGGCGATCGGGATCGTAGCTGTCGTTCGACGTCAGGAAACGCCACCAGATGGCCTCCTTGGTCAGAACGGCATCGCGCAAGGCGTCGCCGTCGAACGCGTGGTTGCCGACGAAATTGATGCGGCTGACCGGCGTGCGTGGACCTTCGTCGATTTCGAAAACGAGATCGACGCGGTTCTGGTCCAACACGACGACCTTCGGCTCGACGCGCGCCGAATAGCGGCCGGCACGACGGTAGAGCTCAAGGATGCGGTCGACGTCAGCTTGAACGCGTGTACGCGTATAGACGGTACGCGGTTTGATCTGAATTTCATCGGTCAGCTTGTCGCTTTCGAGCTTCTTATTGCCCTCGAAGGCGATCTTGTTGACGATCGGATTTTCCGCGACCAGCACGACCAGCGTGCTGCCGTCGCGCCGCAGCGTGACGTCGGCGAAGAGGCCCGTCGCGAAAAGGTTCTTGAGCGACTGGTCTTCCTGCGCCGGGTCGAACGGGTCGCCCGGCTTGACGGTCAAATAGGATATGACCGTCCCGACCTCGATACGCTGAGTACCCTCAACCTTGATGTCGCGAATAATATCGCCTTGCTGCGCGTGTGCGGCCAGAGACACAACGGCGAACACCGGTACGGTGAAACGCGCGGTATGAGCAGCCGTCAGTAGCAGCGGTGCAACCCACCGGTTCATTTATCTATATCAACCTTAGGATCAAGTTTGGAAGCGACGTGAAAAAGTCTCGACGGATCATAAAAGTCTCGAGAGATCATGCCACATCACAAAGACGAAGAACGACACGATTACCGCGAACCCGACACGAAAACCGAAAGCAAGCGCACGCTCGCTGACGGGACGCCGGCTCACCGCTTCAATTGCATAGAACAGCAGATGACCGCCGTCCAGCACTGGAATCGGGAAGAGGTTGATCAAACCGAGGCTGATGGAAAGAAGCGCCAGCAGGCGGATGAGCGGGATTGTCCCTTCATGCCACACTTCGCCGATCACCTGACCGATTCCGATCGGCCCGCTGAGGTCGTCGGTACCCCGCCGACCGACGATCATTTGACCGACCGTACCGAGCGTAGAGGTTGTAATTCCCCATGTTTCCCGACCCGCCTGCCACAAAGCGGTGGCTGGATCCTCATGACGCAGGATCACCAGATCGCTTGCCGGCGTCATGCCCAGTCGACCCATCTTCGTCGTGTTTCCCAACATGTCTTTTTCTTCGACGATATCGGGTGTCGCGACGAGCGTGACGGTCTGGCTACCGCGTTTGACCACGAGCGACAACGCATCGCCCGAGTCGAACATGATGATCTGTTTCAGCTCCTCGAATCGGCGAATGGTCACCCCGTCCACACTTTGGACTTCGTCACCAACCTTGAGGCCTGCCTTCTCGGCAGCCGAACCGGCGACCACGCTGCCAACCACGGGTGGCGTAAACGGCTGGCCGACCGTCATGAACAAGACTGCCAGAACCAGAATTGCAAACAGGAAATTCGCCGCGGGGCCCGCGGCAACGATCAGCGCCTTTTGCCAAAGCGCCTTATGCGTAAACGCGACCCGGCGGGCTTCTTCGTCCATGACAGCGGACGCCGCAACATCCGGACGGCTGGAGGCGTCGGCATCGCCGAACATCTTGACGAATCCGCCGATCGGAAGCCACGCCACCCGCCAACGCGTTCCGTGACGATCGGTCCACCCGAACAGTTCGCCACCGAAGCCGATCGAAAATGCTTCAATTCTGACCCCGCACCGGCGGGCAACCCAGAAATGGCCGAACTCGTGAACGAACACCAGGATCGATAGGGCGACGACGTAGATCGGACCGGTGAATACGAGCCAGTGCGCGAAGCCGGATATCAAACCAATCAGATGCGTCATCGTTCGTCCTTACTAACCGATGCTGACGGAGCGACGCGAAAGACGCGACCCAATGAAGTCTTCGGCAAACAGCCGTGCTTCCTTATCAATGGCCACAACATCGTCGATCGAACCGGGCACCGTCCGGGGAAGTGCATCCAGTGCTCCTTCCACAACCCGCTCGATATCCAGAAATCCGATCCGACCGCCGAGAAAACTCGCGACAGCCGTTTCGTTCGCGGCGTTGAGAACTGTAGGGGCGTCCCCACCCGTTTGCAAGGCGCGTCTGGCCAGCGCCAATGCCGGAAAACGTACAGCGTCCGCCGGTTCAAAGGTCAATGAGCCGATCTTCGCCAAGTCGAGGCTGGGCCCGATCACCGGCATCCGGTCGGGATAGGCCAGCGCAACCGCGATCGGTGTGCGCATGTCCGGCGTGCCCAGCTGCGCCAGAGTCGAACCGTCGTGATACTCGACCAGTGAATGGATAACCGACTGCGGATGGACAACCACGTCGATCTTCGATTCCGGCATGTCGAACAGGAAATGCGCCTCGATGATCTCAAGGCCTTTGTTCATCATGGTCGCGCTGTCGATGGAAATTTTGGAACCCATCGACCAGACCGGATGGGCAACCGCCTGGGCGATCGACGCGCCGTCCATCCGGGCACGGGGCCAATTGCGGAACGGGCCGCCGGATGCCGTCAGGATAATCCGCGAAACCGATCCCTTGCGTGCGGCGTCGAACACCTGGAAGACGGCGCTGTGTTCGCTATCGACCGGCAGCAGGCGTGTGCCGTGGCGGGCAACTTCCGCCAGCATCAGGGGCCCTGCGCACACCAGGCATTCTTTATTGGCGAACGCGACAGCAGCGGCGGAACGACAAGCCGCCAACGTGGGATAAAGCCCCGCGGCGCCAACGATTGCGGCCATGACAAGATCGGCCGGACGGGCAGCGGCCTCGACGACGGCCTCATTCCCGGCGGCCACTTCGATCCCACTGCCTGAAAGGGCATCCTTCAAAGCCTTGTAAGCGCTGGGATCGGCCACAACCGCAGCCTTGGCGCGCACACGTTTGGCCGTGGCTGCAAGGTTCTCGACATCGCGATTGGCGGTTAGCGCCTGGACTTCATAGAGATCAGGATTTTCGTCGATCAGGCTCAACGTGCTGCGGCCAACCGAACCGGTAGCCCCTAAAATGCTCACGCGGCGGACATCTGCGACGGTCATGGCATCATACCTGAGGTTAGGCCGAGGGCATGCAGGAGGGCGAAGGCCGGTGCAACCACCAGCAGCGCGTCAATGCGATCGAGCATACCGCCATGGCCTGGGATCAAATTACCTGAATCCTTCACGCCGAACCTACGCTTGATTGCCGACTCGAACAAATCACCACCCTGCCCCAACAATGACAGCCCCAGTGCGATCTCCACAACCTGAACGGGTCGGGAGGCATGTAAGACTGCCACCATCAATCCTATAGCGGCCAAAGCCGCGAACGCCAAACCGCCGACAAACCCAGACCAAGTTTTGTTCGGACTAATTCCCGGCGCCAGACGCGGCCCCTTCACTGTTCTTCCAACGAAGAATGCACCGATATCAGTCGCCCAAACAACGAAGAAAACAAAAAATACCAGCGGCCAGCCCCCACTCCAAGAATCCCGTAGCCAAGTCAGGGCAATCAATGTCAGCGCCACATATGGCAATCCGAAGGCAACCATGCCCCGATTGCGCGCAGCCAATGCGCCAAACACCACCGCCAGCACCGCCAGCACCGCCAGCGCGGCTGGAATACCCCCGAACCAATAAACCGCATAAATGACGAAGGGTACGAGATAGCCGAACCAGGGCGCACGGCCGGTCGTCAGGCGCAGCCACTCACCGAAGCCGACAGATGAAGCAGCCGCAACTGCCACACCAAAATACCAGTCGCCAATACCGGCCAGTCCCAATGCCACGGGCACCAGAACCAGCCCGGACAGGACGCGGAAAAGAAGATTTTTGCTTTTAGCGGCTGACAACGGCGCCATAGCGGCGCTCGCGCCTGCGAAACTCACGAATTGCGTTCTCGAGATCCGCTTTGGAAAAATCCGGCCACAGCGTGTCGAGAAATACGAGTTCGGCGTAGGCGGCCTGCCACAGAAAGAAGTTGCTGATGCGTTGTTCGCCCGAGGTTCGGATCACCAGATCGGGATCGGGCAATTCCGAGGTCCACAGCCTGTCGGAGATTGCATCCTGGTCAATGTCCTCGGGCTTGATCTGTCCGGCAGCCGCGGCGCGCGCCAACGACCGGGCCGCCTGGACCACGTCCTGGCGGCCACCATAGCTGAGCGCGACAGTGAAGTTCAGCCGCGAATTGCCCCTGGTCAGGGTTTCGCCGTGTTCGATCAGGTTGACGATGTCCGGCGCCAGACGCGATCGTTCACCAATCACCCGCAACCGCACGCCGTTTTTGTGAAGGTCGGCAATTTCGCTGCGCAAATAGAGACGCAGCAACAGCATCAACTCTTCGACTTCCTCGACCGGGCGACCCCAGTTCTCGGCGGAAAACCCGAAGATCGTCAGATACGGTAGTCCGATCTCGCGCGCCGCCTCGACGATGCGGCGCACCGCTTCCATGCCGCTGCGATGGCCGGCGGTACGGAACATACCCTTTGCCTGCGCCCAACGACCGTTGCCGTCCATGATAACGGCAACATGCTGCGGCCCAGAATCGGTCGCGAAGTCGACGGAAGCAGTCATCAGATTTGTTTGATCTCCCGTTCCTTTGCCTGCAGCGCTTCATCGACCTGCTTGATATGCTGGTCGGTCAGGCGCTGAACCTCGCCGGACAGCTTTTCATGCTCGTCCTTCGAGACCTCGCCGTCCTTTTCCAGCTTCTTCAGCATTTCCATGCCGTCGCGCCGGACATTGCGAATCGCAACGCGGCCCTGCTCGGCATATTTGCCCGCAACCTTGGCCAACTCAAAGCGCCTTTCTTGCGTCAGCTCGGGAATCGGCACGCGAATCATCGGGCCATCCTGCTGCGGATTGAGGCCGAGACCGGATTCGCGGATCGCCTTATCGACCGACTTCATCAGCGCCTTGTCCCAGACCTGAACGGTGATCAGCCGAGGCTCCGGCACGCTGACAGTGGCGACGCCCGACAGATGCATCGAGCCGCCATAAGCCTCGACCTGGATCGAGTCCAACAGGTTCACGGACGCACGACCTGTACGCAGGCCGCCGAATTCTTTCTTAAGGGCCTCGATCGCGCCGTCCATACGGCGGGCGAAATCGGCAAGACGCGCATCAGACATGGAAATTCCCCCTCGAACCCACCCTGGCTCCTACGCCACCCAGGACAGGAAAACTATACCGTTTCGGTAACCACGGTATACCGGCCGGTACCGCGAAAGATATTCGCAAATCCGTCATGCTCGGTGATCGAAAAAACCAGGATGGGAATTTTGCTCTCGCGCGCCAGCGCAATCGCCGCCGCATCCATGACCTGCAGGTCCTTCGCCAGAACTTCGAGATAGGTCAGGGTTTCGTAACGGACGGCGTTCTTGTCCTTGTTCGGGTCGGCGGTGTAGACGCCGTCGACCTTCGTGCCCTTCAGCAACGCGTCGCAGCCCATCTCAGATGCGCGCAACGCCGCTGCTGTATCAGTCGTGAAGAACGGGTTGCCGGTGCCGGCACCGAAGATCACGACGCGGCCCTTTTCCATGTGGCGCGCAGCGCGCCGGCGGATATAGGGTTCGCATACAGTGGACATTGGGATCGCCGACTGGACCCGCGTCTGCACCCCCAGATGCTCGAGCGCGCTCTGCATCGCCAGTGAATTAATCACCGTCGCCAGCATGCCCATATAGTCGGCCGAAGAGCGTTCCATGCCGCGCGCCGCGCCGGAAACGCCACGGAAGATGTTGCCGCCGCCGATAACCAGGCAAACCTCGATGCCGAGATCGACCACGGTCTTAACCTCGGCCGCCACCCGATCCACCGTTTCCGGGTCGAGCCCATATTCGCGCTCGCCCATCAGCGCCTCTCCCGAAACTTTCAGGAGAACGCGCCGATAGGGTGGAGGGGTGCCCATGCGATCGGTCTCAGCCGGCCATCTTCGCGACTTCAGCCGCGAAATCGTCGCCTTCGGCCTTCTCGATCCCCTCGCCCAGGGCGAAGCGAACGAAGCCGGTCAATTCGACAGGCGCGCCGATGTCGGCGGCCGCGTTCTCAACCACCTTGCGGACCTTGGTTTCGCCATCGATGACGTAGACCTGTTCCAACAGGACGACCTCTTCGTAGTATTTGCGCAGGCGACCCTCGACCATCTTGGCCGCGATCTCGTCCGACTTGCCAGTTGCCTTCGCCTGATCGATCAGAATTGCACGCTCGCGGTCCAGCGCCGCCGTGTCAACATCCGCGATATTCAGCGCGTCCGGCTTGGCTGCCGCGACATGCATCGCAATCTGCCGGCCCAGCGCGGCGAGCTTCGTGGTGTCGCCTGTCGATTCGAGCGCGACAAGCACGCCGATACGGCCCAAGCCCGGCGACAGAGCGTTGTGAATATAGGTTGAAACGACACCTTTATTGACCGACAGCTTCGCCGCACGGCGGAGCGACATGTTCTCACCGACGGTCGCGATCAGGTGAGTGAGCTCTTCCGCCACCGAACGCCCGCTGCCGAACGGCATCTGCTTCAGGCTTTCCATGTCCGCCGAAGACGTCAGTGTCAGCTGAGCGACGGTCTTCACATAGTCCTGGAACTGCTCGTTACGCGCGACGAAATCCGTCTCGGCATTGATCTCAACGATCGCGCCTTCATGCGCGGCCGACGCCACGCCGACCAGCCCCTCGGCCGCGACGCGGCCCGATTTCTTGGCGGCGGCGGCAAGGCCTTTCTTGCGCAACCAGTCGATCGCGGCCTCGACTTCGCCGCCGGCGGCGGTCAGCGCGCTCTTACAGTCCATCATGCCCGCGCCGGTCTTCTCACGAAGATCCTTGACGAGGGCTGCAGTGATTTCAGCCATGGTGTTCTTCCGTTTTCAGCTGGACGGCCCGCGTCGGACCGTCCGTTTTATCCAGATGGGTGTCTTGCCGGGACCGCTTAGGCGGAGGGCTGCTCCGCCTCGCCTTCGGCGACCGGCGGCGCTTCAGCTTCAGCCACGGCTTCCGGCAGTTCTTCCGCTGGCGCCACGTCCAATTCGCCGACGTCGACACCGGATGCATTCATTTCGGCCTGCAGACCGTCCAACACGGCGCCGGACACCAGCTCGCAGTAAAGCTCGATGGCGCGCAGCGCGTCGTCATTGCCCGGAACCGGGAAGGTCACGCCATGCGGGTTCGCGTTCGAGTCGCAGATCGCGACGACCGGAATCTTCAGCTTGGTCGCCTCTTGGATAGCGATGTCTTCACGTGGCACGTCGATGATAAAGATGATGTCGGGGATGCCGCCCATCTCCTTGATGCCGCCCAACGCGCGGTCCAGCTTTTCGCGCTCACGCGTCAGCTGCAGTAATTCCTTCTTGGTCAGGCCGGTCTGGCGCGACGGGTCGGACATCTGTTCGTCCAGTTCGCGCAGCCGTTTGATCGACAGCGACATCGTCTTCCAGTTGGTCAGCATGCCGCCGAGCCAGCGATGGTTGACATAGTACTGGCCGCAACGCTGCGCCGCGGCGGCAACCTTGTCCTGCGCCTGGCGCTTGGTGCCGACGAACAGCACGCGGCCGCCATTGGCGGCGACATCGCGCACGGCCGACAGCGCATGATGCAGCATCGGCACGGTCTGTTCGAGATCGATGATATGAACGTTATTGCGGACGCCGAAGATGAAGGGCTTCATCAGCGGGTTCCAGCGGCGGGTATGGTGACCGAAATGCACGCCGGCCTCGAGCAGCTGGCGCATGGTGAAATTGGGCAGAGTCATGATTCGTCCTTAGTCCGGTTGATGCCTCCGCGGGATTGGTCCTGTAAAGGACACCGGAGCGTGATCGGAACGTTCGTCCGACACCGCCTAGCCCGCGTGTGAATTACCCGCGCACCTGAAGGCTTGCGGGCCGGGGTGATATATAGGCTTGACCTTGAAAAGACAACCGGCGGCAGAGCCCGTCAGATCATAAGGGAGACACCGCATGCCCACTCTACCCAGCCTCTGCTGCACCGTTCTAAGCCTTGCCGCGATGTTCGCCATAGCACCCGCAATGGCCCAGGAAGCGATCGGCCGCTATCAGATGGTTCCGCTTGAAACCAAACCCGGCAGTTTCGATACGCGCGTTATGATCCTGGACACCAGCGAGGGGCATCTTTGGCAATGGTGGGAAACACCGTCGATCGGCGGCGGAAGTCCCAGCTCCGGCATCACCTATTTGGGCAAAGTCGGCCCCGGCGCCGCAGCGGCCGGCAAGGCTTCGGACGGCCACGCTGCCCCGCCAATGCCGATTATTCCGCATCATTGAAGAAATTTGAAATCCACAACGATGGAATAACGCGTGCGATACGTGCGTTAAGTGAGGTATGGCGCGAAGACAGGCTGTGGAACTACAGTGTCGGACGTACCATTCTAAAAAAGAGCGCGATGCGCGCGGGGATAGGAGTTTCTGTCATGTCCAAGGGTTTCCTTCGCAACACGGCCAGCGCCCTTTGCATTCTTCTCGTCGCGGCTTGCCAGACGCCGACGCCCTATAGGCAGGCAGTAACACCGAACGGTGATGGCTATACGACGCAGCAGATCGAGGCCAACCGCTTCCGCATCTCCTTCCGCGGCAACTCCCTGACCAACCGCCAGACGGTCGATACCTACATGCTGTACCGCGCGGCTGAAGTGACGCTGCAGGCCGGCAACGATTACTTCATCATCGTCAACAAGGACGTCGATAAGAACACCGCCTATGAAAACTACGCCGACAACCTGGCTTGGGGCTGGGGTGGCGGCTGGGGCTGGCGGCGTGGATTTGGTCCAGGATTCGGCGGCTATGGCGCGGGATTTGGGCCGAGCTTCGATTATTCACGGCCGGTCAACTCATACGATGCGATCGCGGATGTTATGACCTATCGCGGGCCGAAGCCACCGAACAATCCTTATGCCTACGATGCGCGTGAGGTGTTGAACGCCATCGGCCCGACAGTCGTCCGGATCGCCCCCGCGCCGGGTGCCCCGCCGGCGCCGCCGCCCGGGCCGTCAACCTAAGGCTTAAAGCTCCTGCACCTCGACAATGCCGGGCAGTGCGCCGATCGCTGCCCGGCTTTTTGCTGTGATCGTCCAGGCGCCCGGCAGCTTGATCTCAATCTCGCGCGCGGGTTCGGTCACGACGATGCTGACCTGACCGCGGCCTTGCTGCTCGCGCGCCAGGATTTCACGTAGCGCGGTCACCCCTTCCCCGCTGTCCAGCATTATCTTGAGCCCCGCGGCTGACTTCTCGACCGCCTTCTCCAGCGGTTCGATGCCTTGGCAGGTCAGGCGGATTTCGTCGCCGGTTTTCTGTAACTCCAAGGTCAGCACCAGCGCTTGCCCGGCCACCATGATCTCACGATTGACCGCCAAGATCTCCGAGAACACCGTCACCTCGTAGCTGCCGGTGGTATCGGTCATGCCCAGGAACGCGTAACGGTTGCCGCGTGCCGAGGTCCGCTCCTGCCGACCGGTGACAATGCCTGGAACTCGGAAACTCATTTTGCCGCTGCCGCGTGCAGCACGTTCCATCATCTGGCGATGCGTGATGACACCCAGGCGGGCAAGCGCCTTGGCATAGCGGTCCAGCGGGTGGGCCGACAGGTAAAATCCGATGGCCTCGAACTCCAGTCGCAGCTGCTCCAGCGAATCGTGCGCGGGCACGTTCGGCAGCTTTGGCGTATCCGCCGCGCCGCCACCGCCGCCGAACAGATTGTTCTGCCCGCTCTTGCGCTCATCCGCGGCGTTGGCCCCGTAACGGACCAGGAGATCGACGGAGGCGAACAGTTTTGCGCGGTTCTTGTCCATCTGATCGAACGCACCGGCGTTTATCAGGCTCTCCATCTGCCGCTTGTTCAGCACGCCAGAATCGGCGCGGCGCATCACGTCGAAGATATCCTTGAACGGACCGTTTTTCGTCCGCTCGGCAACCAGCAGCTTCATCGCCGGCCCGCCGACATTGCGGATCGCCGCCAATGCGTAGCGCACGGCCTTGTTGCCGTCCGGCAGCATTTCGACGGCGAAGGTCTCTGTCGATTTGTTGATATCGGGCGGCAGCAGCTTGATGCCGAGCCGTTCCATCTCTTGCCGAAAGACATTCAGCTTGTCGGTATTCGCGATCGAATAGGCCATACAGGCCGCAATGAATTCGACCGGGTAGTTGGCCTTCAAATAGGCCGTCTGATAGGAAACCAGGGCATAAGCTGCAGCGTGCGATTTATTGAAGCCATAACCCGCGAACTTGTCGACCAAGTCGAAAATCTCGCCGGCCTGCGGGCCGTCGACGCCGCGTTGCGTGGCGCCTGCGATAAACAATTCCCGCTGCGCCGCCATCTCCGACTTGATCTTCTTGCCCATCGCCCGGCGCAGCAGGTCGGCCCCGCCCAGCGAATAACCGGACAGGATCTGAGCGATCTGCATCACCTGTTCCTGATAGACGATAATACCGAAGGTTTCCTTCAGCGTCGGCTCCAGCAACGGGTGTAGATAGTTCGGCTGCTCTTCGCCGTTCTTGACCTTGATATATTGCGGGATGTTGTCCATCGGGCCCGGCCGATAGAGCGAGATCAGGGCGATCACGTCCTCCAGCCGGTCAGGCTTGATGCGCTTGATCGTATCGCGCATCCCGGTGCCTTCCACCTGGAACACGCCGACCGTATCGCCGCGCGACATCAGGTCGAAACTCGGTTTGTCGTCCAGCGAAAGCGTACCGAGATCGATCCCGATATCCTGGGCCTTCAGCAGCTCGACCGCGCGCTGCAGGATCGTCAGCGTGGTCAGACCCAGGAAGTCGAACTTCACCAGCCCGGCCTGCTCGACATATTTCATGTTGAACTGGGTCACCAGCATGGCCGATTTCTGATCTCGGATCAGGGGCACCAGTTCGGTCAGCGGCCGGTCTGATATCACGACACCGGCGGCGTGAGTGGATGCGTGCCGGTAAAGGCCCTCCAGCTTTTGCGCCATATCCATCAGCCGGGCGACGCTTTCGTCCTCCTCGCGCATCGCCTTGAGCAAAGGCTCCGACGCGATCGCCTCGGCCAGCGTTACCGGGTTGGCTGGGTTGTTCGGCACCATCTTGCAGATCTTGTCGACCTGGCCGTACGGCATCTGCAGCACGCGGCCAACGTCGCGCAGCACAGCGCGCGCCTGCAGCTTTCCAAAGGTGATGATCTGCGCGACGCGGTCCCGGCCGTAACGCTGCTGGACATAGGAGATGACCTCGTCCCGCCGGTCTTGGCAGAAGTCGATATCGAAGTCGGGCATCGATACGCGTTCGGGATTCAGGAAGCGTTCGAACAGCAGACCGAAGCGCAAAGGGTCCAAATCGGTGATCGTCAGCGACCAGGCAACGACCGATCCCGCGCCCGAGCCACGACCCGGGCCGACAGGAATGTCGTGATTCTTCGCCCATTTGATGAAGTCCGCGACGATCAGGAAATAGCCGGGAAACTTCATCTGGGTGATGACGTTCAACTCGAAATCCAGCCGCTCGAAATACAGCTGGCGCGTAGCGTCGCGGCTCGACTGATCCATGTCAGGCGTAAAGACCAGTTCCAAGCGCTTCTCCAGGCCCTCGATGGCCTGCGCACGCAATTCCTCAGCCTCGCTGCGGCCGACCTCGCTGGTGAAAGCGGGCAGCAGAGGCTTGCGGGTTTTCAACAGGAAAGAACAGCGCTGTGCGATCACCATCGTGTTGTCGACGGCATCGGGCAGATCGGCGAACAAAGCCCGCATCTCCGCAGCCGATTTGAAGCGATGCTCCGGTGTTACCCGGCGGCGGTTTTCCTCACTGACATAGGTCCCCCCGGCAATACAGAGCAACGCGTCATGCGCTTCGTACATCGAATCGTCGGCGAAGAAGCATTCGTTGGTGGCGACCAGCGGCAAGTCCATCGCGTCGGCCATCGCGACCAGCGGCGGCTCGATACGCTTCTCGTCGTCTGTCCCATGCCGCATCAGCTCGACATAAAGCCGGCCGGGGAACAGTACGGCCAGATGTTGCAAAGCCGCCTCCGCTGCCGATTTCTGGCCTTCCGCCAGCAGACGGCCGACCGTGCCGGCCAAACCGCCGGTCAGCGCGATAATGCCGTCGGTATGGCCAATCAATGCCTCGATCGGCAGAATCGCGACATTGCCTTCGTCGTTCTCCAGGCAGCCCTGACTGACGAGTTTCAACAGGTTGGCGTAGCCATCCTCGGTCTGCGCCAAAAGGACAAGTTGGTCAGGTTCATTGCGCAAGCCTGGACGGCCCGGTGTCGGCGCGACCGCTCGTTTGATGCCAAGCTGCACGCCGATGATCGGCTGGATGCCTTCGTCAGCGGCGGCCGTCGCGAATTCCAGCGCACCGAACAGGTTGCCCGTGTCGGTCACCGCGACCGCCGGCATCTTCTGTTTCTTGCAGAGTTTGATCAGGTCCTTGACCTTGATCGCCCCTTCCGAGAGCGAATAGGCAGAATGAACGCGAAGATGGACGAAATCGGCGTGGCTCAAATCAGGTTCCTGTCGGTTCACCCGTCGATCAGCAACCCGTCCTTGAGTTCGATGACCCGGTCCATGCGTTTGGCCAAGTCCAGGTTGTGGGTCGCGATCAACGCACCCAATTTCGTCTCGGCGATCAGCTCGCGCAAGACCGCAAACACACCTTCGGCGGTTTTCGGGTCGAGGTTCCCGGTTGGTTCGTCGGCCAACACCAAGGCCGGCCGATTCGCGAGCGCGCGGGCAATGGCAACACGCTGTTGCTCGCCGCCCGACAGCTTGCCGGGACGGTGCGACGCCCGTTTGCCCAACCCGACTCGATCGAGCAGCGCCTGCGCTCGCACAGCGGCGTCGCGGCGCGACACTCCGGCGATCATCTGCGGCGCGATCACGTTCTCCAGCGCGGTGAATTCGGGCAGCAAACGGTGGAACTGATAGACGAAGCCGATCGAGTTGCGGCGCAGCTCCGTGCGGCCCTTGTCGTCCAGCTTGCTCGCCTCGAGGCCGTCGATCTGCACACTGCCGCTAGTCGGTTGCTCCAGCAGCCCGGCGATATGCAGCAGCGTCGATTTTCCGGCGCCCGAAGGACCGACCAAAGCCACGAGCTGCCCTGCCTGGACCAGGCAGCTGGCGCCACGCAGGATTTCCAGCGCGTTGCCGGTCGGATCGTACACGCGCCGGACATCGGTCAGGCGCAGAACGATATCGCCGATGTCACTCATGATGCCCATCGCTCATAACGGCCATCACTCATAACGAAGCGCCTCGACCGGATCGATGCGCGACGCGCGCCACGCCGGAATGATGCTGAACAGGAAGCTGAGCGTCAGCGCGATGACCACGGTATAACCGACTTGCGCCCAGTCCAGCTTCGCCGGAATGTTCGGGAAAACGTAGAGCACGGGGTCGAATACATTGGTGCCGGTGATCGCCTCAACGGCATGACGGATATGTTCGATGTTATCGACGAACAGCACGCCGATCAGCACGCCGGTGGCCGCGCCGACGACGCCGATCGCGGCCCCCGTCAGGAAGAAAATCCGCATGATCATGCCCCGCGTCGCGCCCATGGTGCGCAGAATTGCAATGTCAGCGCCTTTATCCTTCACCAGCATGATCAGGCTGGAGATGATGTTGAATGCCGCCACCAGGATGATCAGCGTCAAGATCAGGAACATCGTGCTCGCTTCGGTCTTCAGCGCATTCAGATAAGCGCCATTGCTTTGTTGCCAGTCGATCACCCGGTATTTGCCGCCGGTTGCGTTGAAGACGGCGACATGCTCGGCGACGATGGAATTCTCCGGATCGCGAACATAGACATCAACCTCGGTCACGCCGTCGCCGGTCTGGAAAAAGCCCTGCGCCGCCGGCAAGGGCATGATGATCAGCCCGCTGTCGACGTCGTAGATGCCGACATTGAAGATCATTCCGATCTCGAACGTCCCCTTGCGCGGCATGGTGCCGAACGGCGTGCTGGTCAGCTTGGGACTAAGCAGTGTGATCGTATCGCCGACCTTCAAGCCGAGGCGTTCCGCGAGGCGGGCCCCGATGGCAACCTTGTCGTCAGCGAAGTCCGCAGCCTTGCCGTCGGTCAGATGACCGGACCAAGCCGGCTTGTCGACAAAGTCCTCCGGCCGCAAACCGCGGACCTGTACGCCGGTCGCGTAACCGTTCAGCGTCAGCAACGCTTGGCCCTCGACCAACGGTGTCGCACTGACCACGCCCGGAACCTTGGCGACCTGGGCGCTGACCGCCGCATAGTCCTGCAAAGGGCCGTAGGTCGAAACAGTGATATGGGCGTTGATACCCAGGATTTTGTCGACGAATTCGGTCCGAAATCCGGTCATCACCGACATCACGATGATGAGCGTGGCGACGCCCAGCGCGATACCCAGCAGCGAGAACCCGGCAATGACCGAAACGAAACCCTCCTGGCGCTGAGCACGCAGATAACGGCCGGCCAGCATGCGTTCGAATGGGCCAAAGACCATCAGGCTTGGCGCGCCGCGGTGGCTGAAGCGATCACCTGCGCGACGGCATCGGCGATCGGCATCTCGGTCCGCTCGCCTGTCGCCCGGCGCTTGAACTCGACGACACCGTTGGCCAAGCCGCGCGGACCGACGATCAATTGCCACGGCAGGCCGATCAGGTCCATGTCGGCGAACTTGCCGCCCGGCCGTTCGTTGCGATCGTCGTAAAGCACCTCGACCCCGGCTGCGGTCAGTTGTTTATAGATATCGTCGGACGCGGCATCGACCGTCGCGTCGCCGCTTTTCAGATTGACCAAGCCGACATCGAATGGCGCGACGCTGTCCGGCCAGATGATGCCGGCATCGTCGTGGCTGGCCTCAATAATCGCGCCCAGCAGACGCGACACACCGATGCCGTAGGATCCACCCTCGACCGGCACATCCTTGCCATCCGGCCCGGTCACCAGTGCGTTCATCGGCACGGAGTACTTGGTGCCGAAATAGAATATCTGCCCAACCTCGATACCGCGCGCGGACAGCCGCTTGTCTTCCGGCACCTCCGCCTCGAAACGGGCGGCGTCGTGCACATCCTCGGTCGCGGCGTAGAGATTGGTGCGCTGGCGGACGATGGGCTCCAGGTCGCTGTCATAATCGACATCGACCGGCGGAATCGGCATGTCCAGCAGATCCTTGTGGCAGAACACGCCGCTTTCACCGGTTTCGGCCAGTACGATGAATTCGTGACTGAGATCGCCGCCTATGGGCCCGGTCTCGGCGCGCATCGGTATGGTCTTCAGGCCCATGCGCGAGAAGGCGCGCAGATAGGACACATACATCCGGTTGTAGGACCGGCGGGCCGCCGCCTTATCGATATCGAAAGAATAAGCATCCTTCATCAGGAACTCGCGGCCGCGCATCACGCCGAAGCGCGGGCGGGTCTCGTCCCGGAATTTCCACTGAATGTGATAGAGGTTGATCGGCAGCGACTTGTAGGATTTGACCCCGGCGCGGAAGATCTCCGTGACCATGTCTTCATTGGTCGGGCCATAGATCAGTTCGCGATCGGACCGGTCGGTGATGCGCAGCATCTCCGGCCCATACGCGTCATAGCGGCCGGTCTCCCGCCACAGGTCGGCAGGCTGCAAGGTCGGCATCAGCAGTTCGATGGCGCCGGCGCGGTCCATCTCTTCCCGAACGATCTTTTCGATCCTGGCCAGCACGCGTTTGCCCAGCGGCAGCCAGGCATAGATGCCGGCGGCCTCCTGGCGGATCATGGCGGCACGCAGCATCAGCCGGTGCGACACGATCTGTGCCTCTGCGGGATTTTCTTTGAGAGTTGGGAAGAAATATTTGGATAGGCGCATGAGCGGGTTTGTACGGATTCGCGCGCGTACTGTCTATTGGTGACGACAATCGGCGATATTCGCCTTGCAGCATGCGTGAAACGCTACTGCGATTGGAGAAAATCGGTGCGTGAACTATGTTGAAAATCGCAAAACGATACGCCTGAGACACGAAAAAATCCGCATAAAATCAACGCCATTCGCGGATTCACATTTACGAGCATTTATCTGCGGATAATACAGAATCTGCGGATCGAACGTGAATTTCCCCGGCGTCTTAAGCGATAAACTCCCAGCCTTTTCAAAGTCATCTCGGCGAAAGTCGAGATCCAAGGCCAACCTTCACTTCATCCTTCTGCCGCCGGCGGATGCCCTTCAAAAAAAATCGCGACGATACGCTTGAACTGGGACCCAAGTTTCTTATTTGTTCACAAGAGAACAAAATGGAACCCAAAGCCTGATGCAAAATTGGCGGAAGAAAGCATCGCCGCATGCTTGGCTGTCAGGACAGCCCCTGGATAACCCCATCCGTATCCAGGTGTATCCGCTCCGACGCCGGCACGCGCGGCAAGCCGGGCATCGTCATGATCTGACCGCACAATGCGACGACGAACCCTGCGCCCGCCGACAGGCGCACATCGACGACCGGCAAGATATGGCCATCCGGCGCACCCAGCAGCATCGGGTCGGCGGAGAAGCTGTATTGGGTTTTCGCCATGCAGACCGGGAAACCGCCGAAACCCAATTCTTCGTACTGCGCCAGCTTTTCGGCGGCCGTTTCCGAAAAATCGACGCCCTTGGCGCGATAGATTTCCCGAGCCACCGTCCTGATTTTATCCATCAGCCTCATATCGTCCGGATAAAGCGGTTTGAAACGTGCCTGTCCGCTGTCCGCCAGTTCGGCGACCGCCGCCGCCAGCCCTTCCGCACCCTTCCCGCCTTCGGCCCAGTGGGTGCAGAAATG
This sequence comes from Alphaproteobacteria bacterium, assembly GCA_965276835.1. Classification (GTDB taxonomy): domain Bacteria; phylum Pseudomonadota; class Alphaproteobacteria; order BOG-932; family Roseiterribacteraceae; genus BOG-932. The sequence continues at coordinate 974,776 of OZ255631.1, read as the reverse complement.
CACTCCGACACCAATCTTCGCACAGGCTTCCTGAATTACCGCGACCTCGGCCGGCGTGTCCGAGGTGAAGTTATTGATCGCCACCACCGCCGGGACGCCGAATTTCTGGATATTCTCGATGTGGCGCTTGAGATTGCTGAGGCCGGAGCGGACCGCCTCGACATTCTCCGCACCCAGATCGGCGACGGCGACGCCGCCATGCATCTTCAGCGCGCGGACCGTTGCCACGATTACGGTCGCGGCCGGCTTCAGCCCAGCCAGCCGGCATTTGATGTCGTAAAACTTCTCCGCGCCCAGATCGGCGCCGAAGCCGGCCTCGGTCACGACATAATCCGCCAGCCTCAGTGCCGTTTCAGTCGCGGTCACGGTATTGCAACCATGGGCGATATTCGCGAACGGGCCACCATGCACGAGCGCCGGCGTATGTTCCAGCGTCTGCACGATGTTGGGCTGCATCGCGTCGCGCAACAGCACTGCCATCGCCGGCGGCGCCTTCAACGCCTTCGCGGTGACGATCCTGTCGGCCAAGTCGCGGCCGACAATCATCCTGCCCAGCCGGTCCTCCAGGTCTTTCAGCGAGCGCGCCAGGCAGAAGATTGCCATCACCTCCGACGCAACCGTGATGTCGAATCCTTCCTGCCGGTGCAGGTCTTTGCGCCCGATGCCGATCGTCATCTTTCGCAAGGCGCGGTCGTTCATGTCCAGCGCGCGGCGCCAGGTGACCTTGGCTGGGTCGAGTTCGAGCGCGTTGCCCCAATAGATGTGATTGTCGAGCAGCGCGGACAGCAGATTGTTCGCCGAGGTGATGGCGTGAAAATCGCCGGTGAAATGCAGGTTGATCTCATCTGACGGCTCGACCCGCGCCTGCCCGCCGCCTGTTGCGCCACCCTTCATGCCGAAACACGGCCCCAGCGAGGGTTCGCGCAGGCAGATCAGCGTCTTTTTGCCGATCCGCGCCAACGCATCGCCCAACCCGATTGTCGTGGTCGTCTTCCCCTCGCCGGCCGGCGTCGGGCTGATCGCTGTGACCAGAATCAGCTTGCCGTTACGCTCGGCGGGGAGCGATTCGGTGAATTCGCGCGACAGCTTCGCCTTGTGGGGCCCGTAGTGATACAGCGCGGAATGCGGGATGCCGGCCTTCGCGGCAACCTGATCGATCGCAAGCAGATTCATTGAGCTTGGGTTTCCGGCGATCCGGTTTCGACGAAAGATTTTAAGCGTGTCAGCTGTTCGTGGAGCACCTGGTCGACATGCGGCGCCACCTTGTCCAGCCCATCGGGCAGGTAGCCACCGACATTGTAACTCTGCGTAAGCCTGACACCGCCGTCCGCCGGCTTGATCGCCCAGGTCAGCGCTCCGTCGATGCCTTGCCCTTGAAGCGGCCCTAGCGCGCCCCGCAACCGCACTTGCTCATTCGGCTGGATATCGACGACCGCCATATGAATGCGCTCGCGCCCGTCCGGCCCCTTCTCGCAGAAACAGCCCTTGACGTTGAGATCCAGATGCATGTTCGCGGCATCACCGGTTACGGTATGCTTCGAACTCCACCAACGTCCTATTTCGCCTAGCGCGGCATAAACCCGCTCGGCCGGCGCCTTAATCGTAACGGTTTCGGAGACGGCGAAACCCGCCGGGGAAGACGATGCAACCTCGGCTTGCACGTTACCCGATAGAGCAATCGGCAGCAGAACCACTGCGAGCTTGACCCGATTCATCCCCGTGCGGCGTCCTCGATTTGAAATTGAACGCGAACCTCGCCGTTCCAGCGGTCGATCTTGACTTTGCCCGCGAGAGCGACCGGCGCACCGCGGGCATTGAGCAGCAGTTGGCCCAAAGGCGATTCGGCGGCGCGAAACGCGATCGCCTTGACCCGGACGCCGCTATTGTCGGTGATCAGGCAGCGCACATGACTTGTGCCGACAAGGTCTGCCGTCATCACTCGGGCGCCGGTAATGGCAAAACGCGGTTCGTGGTTGCCAGACCCGAACGGCCCCAATTTCTCGATGGTTTCGGCCAGCGTCACGGTCGCTCCGCCGCAGGAAACAGCTGCGTCGATCGCCAGAACCGGATCGATACGGGCGCCGCCCTCGGTGATCTTGGCCTCCAGGAAGGCTTTCAGGATCTTCAGCCGGTTCTGCGAGACCGTAAACCCGGCCGCCATCGGGTGCCCGCCCCCGGCGCTGAGCAACCCGGCGGCCTTAGCCGCGATCACCGCCCCACCAAGATCGGTGCCTGGGATCGAGCGGCCTGAACCTTTGCCTATACCGTCCGAAAAACCGACGACACAGACAGGGCGGTGATAACGCTCGACAAGGCGTGAGGCGACGATACCGATGACACCGGGATGCCAGCCCTCGCCGGCGGTCACCAGAATGCGCGCGGTTTCCGCCTCACCGCCAGCTTCGATCTCGGCGATGGCCGCTTCCAGCGTCGCGCTTTCCAGCGTCTTGCGCTCGGCGTTGTGCCCGTCGAGAAGCGCCGCAAGCTGAACCGCCTCTGCCATGTCGTCGGTCGACAGCAAGCGCGCGCCGCAATCCGCCTTGCCGACCCGGCCACCGGCATTGACCCGGGGACCGAACACGAAACCCAGGTGATAGGCCGCCGGCGCCTCGCTGATCCGAGCAACGTCGGCCAGCGCCGAGAGCCCGATATTGCCGCGCTGGGCCATCACCTTGATACCCTGGGTCACGAACGCCCGGTTTAGCCCAATAAGGGGCACGACGTCGGCAACTGTGCCCAACGCCACAAGGTCCAGCCACTGGCGAAGGTCAGGCTCGGCGCGGCCTTTGTACCAACCCGCCGCGCGTAGGACCCGGTTGACCGCCACAAGGCTGAGGAAGGTCACGCCAACTGCCGCCAGATGACCGAGCGACCGATCCTCATCCAACCGGTTCGGATTGATCACCGCCAGCGCCTCGGGAAGCAGGATGTCGGCCATGTGATGATCGACAACGATCACCTCCAACCCGGCGTCGCGCGCGGACAGTAACGGTTCGTGGGCCGTGATCCCGCAGTCCAGCGTGATGACCAGCTTCGCGCCCTGCGCGGCCAGCGCGCCGAACGCCACGGCGTTGGGGCCATAGCCTTCGAGAATCCGGTCCGGGACATAGAGGATTGCGTCGCTGCCGACCGCCCGCAGGAAACGCAGCAGCAACGCCGACGACGTGGCCCCGTCGACATCGTAATCGGCGAACAGCGCGATCCGTTCGCCCGACATGATCGCCGCGGCAATACGCTCCGCCGCCTTATCCATATCCTGAAGCTGGGACGGGTCAGGCAGGAACTGCCGCAAAGTCGGCGACAGGTACGCCTCTACGCCGTCCAGGCTTATGCCCCGGCCGACCAGAATCCGCGCCGCCAGATCCGGCACGCTGTGCGTCTGCGCGACCGCCAGCGCCATTCGCTCGTCGCAGGGTTGCGTCAGCCAGCGCCGCCCGGTGACGGACACGCCGCCATAGAGCCAGTCGGTCGGCGCTGGTCCGACTGGAGCGGGTACGGATTCAGCCGTCACTCGTCTCTCGTGAACCCTCGGGGACCGATCTTGCGGCCAAAATTATGATGCGCCTCGACATAACGCACCGTCCCGGACTTCGATCGCATGATGACCGAATGTGTATAGGCACCGCCGGCAAAACGGCGGACGCCCTTCAGCATCGACCCGGTGGTCACGCCGGTCGCCGCGAACATCACGTCGCCGCTGGCCAGATCCTCCAGCAGATATTTCTTGTTCAGGTCGGTCACGTTCCAGCGCGCGGCCCGCGCCCGCTCGGCGTCGTTGCGGAACAGCAAACGCCCCTGCATCTGCCCGCCGATGCAGCGCAGGGCCGCCGCGGCCAATACGCCCTCGGGCGCACCGCCCGAACCGACATAAAGGTCGATGCCGGTGTCCAGCTGCGCTGTCGCAATAACACCGCTGACATCGCCGTCGGTGATCAGTTGAATTCGGGCCCCTGCCTCACGGTTCTTGGCAATCAGCTCCGAGTGTCGCGGCCGGTCCAGAATGCAGACCACCAGGTCGGCGATATCGACCCCTTTCGCCTTGGCCAGCGCGGTCAGGTTCTGCAACGGTGTATTGTCGATATCGACGATCCCTTCCGGCAGGCCGGGGCCGACGGCGATCTTGTCCATATAAACGTCGGGCGCGTTCAAGAAGCCCCCCGATTCTGCCATCGCGATCACGGCCAACGCGTTGGGGCCGCCGACAGCCGTGATCGTCGTGCCTTCCAACGGGTCCAACGCGATGTCGATTGCCGGGCCTTTTCCGGTGCCGACCTTCTCGCCGATATAGAGCATTGGCGCCTCGTCGCGCTCACCCTCGCCGATCACGACCGTGCCGTCGATATCGAGGCTGTTCAACGCTTCGCGCATAGCATCGACGGCGGCCTGATCGGCTGCCTTCTCATCGCCCCGGCCCATCAGCAGCGACGCGGACAGCGCCGCTGCCTCGGTAACGCGGACCGCCTCCAGCGCCAGGTTACGCTCCATCCGTTGATCACTGCTCGGCATGCGATTCTCCTCGTTGTCAGCTCAGTCTTTGGTCCGGCGCGGCGCGCGCGGCAAGAATTGTGGCGTCAGAATTGTTCGATCCGAATCACGCGCGGCAACTCGACCACTGACTCCAATGCTCCGATCTGCAGGATCGCCGCGGTCATGCGTGCTTCTTGCGTTTCGTGCGTTGTCAGAACGACCGGCACATTATCGCCCGGCGCGCGCAGGCGCTGCAACACGGATTCGAGCGAAACCTGATGATCACGCAGAATAGCCGCGACGTCGGCGATCACGCCCGGACGGTCTACTACCATTAACCGCAGATAATATGCGCCGATCCGCTGGTCGATCGGGCATGGCTTGGCTTTTTCCAAGCAGCCGGCAGGTACGCCAAAGACCGGCAGACGTGCGCCACGCGCGATGTCCAGCACATCGGCAACAACCGCCGACGCGGTGGGCCCCCCGCCCGCTCCCCGACCGACGAAATTCATCTTGCCGACAAAGTCGCCATTGGCAACCACGGCGTTCAACACGCCATCCGCTCTCGCGAGCGGCGCGGCCTTTGGCACCATACAGGGCTGAACGCGCTGTTCGATTCCGTCGTCCGTCCTGCGCGCAGTGCCCAAGAGCTTTATGGCGTAGCCCAGCTCGTCGGCATAGGCGATGTCGAGCGCGCCGATCCGGCGAATGCCCTCGATATGGATCGATGGCAGGTCGACTTCGGTGGCGAAGGCAACGGCGGTCAGTATCGCCAGCTTGTGCGCCGTATCGATGCCGTCGATATCGAAACTGGGGTCGGCCTCCGCGTAACCCAGCGCCTGGGCCTCGGCCAGTACATCGTCAAAGCTTCGGCCGGTATCGCGCATCTGGCTGAGAATATAGTTGCAGGTACCGTTAAGTATCCCGTGCAGCTCGGTAATGCGATTGGCCGCCAGCCCTTCGCGCAATCCCTTGATGATCGGGATGCCGCCGCAGACAGACGCCTCATAACCCAAAGCCAAACCGTTTTTCTCGGCAGCCCGCGCCAGGGACGTACCGTGCCGTGCGAGCAGCGCCTTGTTGGCCGTGACCACGGATTTGCCGGCGGCTAGCGATGCCTCGACAAGGTTACGCGCCGGCCCTTCGTCGCCGCCGATCAGCTCGATGACGACGTCGATGTCCGGATCGGTGGCAAGCGCCATCGGATCGTCGACAAAGCGGTACCGGGAAAGATCGAGATCGCGCTGTTTGTTACGGCTGCGCGCGGACACCGCTGCAATCTCGATCGCGCGGCCGGCGCGGGTAGCCAGAAGGTCGCGCTGCTGTTCGATTAATTGAACGACGCCGGAACCGACCGTTCCAAGTCCGGCCACGGCGATCCGAAGCGCCGCCATCGATCAGGATTCGGCGTAAAGCTGAACCGAAGCCCCGGCTGTCGCGGCATCGTGGCACGCAACGCCGACCGCGATCTTGGCTACCGGAACGCCGAACCCCGCCAGAGCCTGGGCAACCGCCCCTGCCCGCGCGGCCGCCAGATCGAACCGTCCGGCGGCGGCTTGTGCATTCGCATCCGTGTCGCCGTGGCCGAATACCCGGATCGTACCCTTTGCGCCGCGCACGGTCGGCATGGCCTCAGCCAGCCCCTCGAGAGCGGCCGACGTCATTGCCGACGATCCTGGTGTAAAATGGACCGTTGTCGCCAGATCGCCGGTCACAGAATCGGGACCGAGGCATGGAGACTTGTCTTCCGGTCTCGCAACGGCACCCGCCGGCGTCAAAGAAGCCGCCTGCAAGGCCTGAGTTGTGCCGGCCGCCGACGCCTTTTCGGGCGACGAATCGACCGACGGCGCACTCGCACTTTCAGATGAAGCGGCCTTGGCCTTGTCGTTGTCGGCTACAAGCCTGCTTTCCAATGCCTTCGCCTCGGCGAAGGTTGGCAGGTTTTTCGGACGGGCCGGTACCTGCGCCAAATTGGGATAGGTGCCGTCGTCCTTGAACTGCTTGTGTTCGGCAGGAAGCTGCGGTGCGGAATCGGTGTCGGTCTCGCCGCTGGACCCGGCATCGGCCGTCTTGACGGGTTCCGCCTTGCCCTGTGCCGCCGCTGGCCCTGCTGTCGCCGTCGCCGCTTTCGGCGCAGATGCCGCTTCAGGCGCGGACGACTGCCGCGCGGGAGGCGGAGTGGGCGCAGCCGGCGGCGGCACGGGGGGCGGAGTAGCCGGCGCGGGCGCAGCCGGCGGCGTCGGGGGCGGCGGTTCAGCGACGGGGGCCGGCGCGGCCGGTGTCTCGGCCGCGGTCGGTGGTTCCGCCGGCTTCGGCTTAGGTTCGGGTTTTGGCACCGGCTTGAACGCGGGGATTTCCACCTGCGCGGGCTGCGGCAAGGTCGGCTTGATATCCTGCGAATAGGGCACGTTACTGCTGAACGGCGACATGCTGCTGATCGTGGAGCATGCGGTCAAAGCGGACGCCGACAGCAAAGCTGCCGCGCCGAGACGCAGGGAGATCGTAAAGATTTTAAGCGATGTCATGGCAAATCCGTATAGCCTCTCCCACCTGTAGCAGAAGCCGCACAAGCGGTGCAAAGAAAGCAGAACGCTGCTAAACAGGTCGCGGCTCAAATGCCCGCAGAATCACGTCGTCGTCCAGCGGTAAATGAAAATCAGGAACGCCAACCCGCCGGGTTGAGAGAAAACGCATGACAAAGACCACTGACAGCCACTCGTCTAAGACCCCGCCCGATCCCACGATCCGCGTACCGGATCCGGTCGAAATGTCCCATGCGGTCGCACGTCTTGCCGAGCGCGGGCAGAAGCTGGTGGCGGAATTCCTGGAGCGCCAGTCCGGGCAGCTAACCCCAGGCACGTTCGACAAGCTGAATATCGGTGGCGCGTTTTTCGAGATGACAGCGCGAATCCTGGCCGACCCGGCGAAACTGATCCAAGCGCAAATCCAACTGTGGCAGGATTATGTGGATCTGATGGGTTCCGCGACCCGCCGCTTCATGGGTGGAGCCGCCGAACCGATGGTGGCGCCTTTGAAGGAGGACAAGCGTTTCCGCGACCCCGCCTGGCAGGAAGGCGCGATCTTCGATTTTATCAAACAGTCCTATCTGCTGACCGCGCGGTGGATGCAGTCGGTCGTCAAGGACGTCGAAGGCCTGGACCAGCGCACGGCGCAGAAGGTCGATTTTTATACCCGGCAATTCGTCGATGCGATGGCGCCGACCAATTTCGTCATGACCAACCCGCAGGTTCTGCGGACCACGTTCGAAACCGGCGGCGAGAACCTGGTCAAGGGGCTGGAGCATCTGCTGGACGATCTGGAGCGCGGCAAGGGCCAGCTTCTCATCAAGATGACCGATCCCGATGCGTTCAAGATCGGCGAGAACATCGCGCTGGCGCCGGGCAAGGTGGTTTACCAGAACGCTCTGATGCAGCTGATCCAGTACAACCCGACGACCGAGCAGGTGCATAAGCGCCCGCTGGTCATCCTGCCGCCCTGGATCAACAAGTTCTATATCCTGGACCTGCGCCCGGAGAATTCCTTCGTCCACTGGGCAGTCGAACAGGGGCACACGGTCTTCGTCGTATCGTGGGTCAATCCGGACAGCGATTTGGCCGAAAAGAACTTCGACGATTATCTGAAGCTCGGCTTTCTGGACGTGCTGGACGCCGTCGAACAGGCGACCGGCGAGAAGGAATCCAACCTCATCGGCTATTGCTTGGGCGGCACGCTGCTCGCCTCCGGCCTGGCTGTGCTGGCTGCGAAAAAGCAGCAGAAGCGCGTGGCCTCGGCCACTTATTTCGTGGCTTTGGTCGATTTCACCGATGTCGGAGAGGTTCGCGTTTTCATCGACGAGGCACAACTGGCCGCCCTGGACGAGAAGATGAAGGGCACAGGCTATCTGGACGCCAAAGACCTCTACGCCACCTTCAACATGCTGCGCGCCAACGACCTGATCTGGTCGTTCGTGGTCAATAATTATCTGCTGGGCAAGGAGCCCTTCCCGTTCGACCTGCTGTACTGGAATTCCGATTCCACGCGTATGCCGGCGGCGATGCACAGCTTCTATCTTCACAACATGTATGAGAAGAACCTGCTGTCGCAGCCGGGCGAGATCACGCTTCAGGGCGTGCCGATCGATCTCGGCAAAATCAAGACGCCGACCTACATCATCGCGACTAAGGAAGACCACATCGCGCCCTGGCATTCGGTCTATGCCGGGACGCAGCTCTATAGCGGTGCGCGGCGCTTCGTTCTGGGCGCGTCGGGGCATATTGCCGGCGTGGTCAACCCGCCGTCAGCCAACAAATACGGTTATTGGACCAACGACGACTTGCCGGCCGACGCTGAGACCTGGTTCGCGGCGGCAGAAAAGCATGACGGGTCGTGGTGGACGGACTGGCAGGCCTGGGTCACGCCGCATGGCGGTAAGATGGTCCCGGCCCGCGTACCTGGCGACGGCGCGCTGAAACCGATCGAGGACGCCCCCGGCAGTTACGTCAAACAGCGGGCGATGTAGGAGGCTAACCGACCTTCTTCGCTTCTTCCCACGGCCTGGTATGCGGTTCCCCGGTGCGGTATTCACGGCCCAGTTCATAATAATGCTCAATGCCGGACTGAAAATAATAGCGGTCCTGGTCCGACATCGGTCGCCACATCTTAGCCGGGCGGCCTGCCCAAACCTCGCCGGATTTGACGATCTTGCCGGGCGAAATGAAAGCGCCGGCGGCGACCATCGCGTAGCTTTCGACCACCGCATCGTCCATAAGGCAAGCGGTCATGCCGATCATCGCGTGATCCTGAATGGTACAGGCATGGATCATTGCCATATGGCCGATCATTACGCCGGCGCCGATCTCTGTACCGCGTCCTTCACGTGCCACATGAACAACGGCGCCATCCTGAATGTTTGTACGAGCACCGACTCGTATATAGTTGGTATCGCCGCGTAAAACACAGTTGAACCAGATGCTGGCGCCGGGCCCGATCTCGACATCGCCGATGATGGTCGCATTGTCCGCGACGAAGGCGTCGGGCGCGATTTTCGGCAGCTTGCCGCCGAACGGAATAATCAACGGCATCAGGGGAACATCGCGATTTGTGAAAGGGCGGTCGCTTCGGGCAATTGCAGCATGACGTTCATATTCTGGATCGCTTGGCCGGACGCGCCCTTGACCAGATTGTCGATCGCCGACACCAGGATTGCCCGTCCTGGAACCCGGTCCTGAAAGACGCCGATCAGCGCCATGTTCGATCCCAGCACATGCCGGGTGGCCGGCGCGGTCCCCTCCGGCGTTATCCGGACGAAGGTTTCGGAAGCGTAAGTTTCGACGAGTTGGTGGCGCAAATCCGCCGCGCTGGCGCCGGGATTCAACTTCACATAGATCGTCGACAGGATGCCCCGGCTCATCGGCATCAAGTGGGGCGTGAAGACGACCTTGATATCCTTGCTGGCGGCCAGACCGAGCTCCTGTTCGATCTCAGGCGCGTGCCGATGCTTGGCGATGCCATAGGCATGGATGCCGCCCGCCACTTCGGCGAACAGGCTATCCTGCTTGGCCTCGCGCCCCGCCCCGGTCACGCCGGACTTGGCGTCGATAATGATCTCGTCGGGGTCAATCAACCCGGCCTTCAGCAAGGGAACCAGCGGGAGCTGCGCCGAGGTGGGATAGCAGCCGGGATTGGCGACGATCCGCGCGGAACGAATGGCGTCGCGCTTATGCTCGGTCAGGCCATACACCGCCTCCGCCTGCAGGTTGGCCGCCTGATGGGGGTGGCCGTACCATTCGGCATAGCTGTCCAGACTGGTCAGCCGGAAATCTGCGGAAATATCGATGACCTTGACGAAAGTCGGGATGGTGTTCACCACCGCCTGGGTTGTGCCGTGCGGCAGGGCGCAGAACGCCACGTCGACGTTCGACCAGTCGACCTCTTCGATCTTGGTCAGGCGCGGCAAGTCCAGACCGGCCAGATGCGGAAACACCTCCGCCATCGTCTTGCCGGCCTGGCGCTCACCGGTCAGGCTGACGATGCGGGCAGCGGGATGCAGCGCCAGCAGACGCACCAGATCCGCGCCCGAATAACCGCTGGCGCCCAATATCGCGATCCGGACTTCCGGGAAGCTCGTCATCATGTCCCCCGCATAGGATCGTCGTCAAAGAACCGATCGGGGGGTGTATGGCTCAGTCCGGCGGAAATTGAAACCGGAGGCTGTCGCCATGCGACACGATGCGGCCCGCGGTCGGTGACGGAAAATGCGCCGCCATGACCAGCGTGTTCGTATCGACGGCGTTTTCGACCAGGCGTTTGCGCGTAGCCTGCCCCAATGGGACATCCTGCTCCACGAAGATCGAAAGCGACGGCTCGGCGAACTGAAGCGGATGATGCCAGACATCGCCGGAAAAGAGAGCGCCGCCATGCTCATTCCTGGCATGCAGAACGACCGAGCCCAGCGTATGGCCGGGTGCCGCCTCCAGCCACAGATCCTTCGCCAGATCGTGGTCGGCGCAGCGGTCCAGATGAATGAAGTCCGCCTGCCCCGCCGCAACCACCGGCAGGACGCTGTCCTGGTACGATTGCAAGTGTATCGCGTCGTGGTCGTCGGGCTCGATGCTGCCGAAATGGTCGAAATCGACCTTAGACATCAGATAACGCGCATTCGGGAAGGTCGGCACCCAGCGGCCGTTCTCCAGTTTCGTGTTCCAGCCGACATGGTCGAAATGCAGATGGGTGCATAAAACGACGTCGATATCCTCCGGCGTCAGGCCATGGCGCGCCAGGTTGCCCAGATAATCGGTGTTCAGCTCGTTGTAATATTCCATCCGCCCGGTGCGGTTCTGCTTGTGGTTGCCGTGGCAGGTATCGACCAGGATGTTCCGGCCGCCGCTCTGGATCACGAAGCTGTGAAAGCTGAGATAAATCTCGTCGCTGCCGCGCGCGATGAACCGATGATCCAGCCATTCCCGTCCCCGCTCTAACATCTCGGGGGTGCTATCGGCGAAAAGCTCACCCGCAGAGAGTGGCAGGTTCTCGAACTCGACAACCTTATGAACCCTGATCCCGCCGAATTCTTGGCTCTTCATGTTCTAGGCCTCCCCGATATGCGCAGTCTGGATTTTAGCTGAGACGCGCGACTATAGCGAAAGGGCGTGGAAGGCAAAGGCTTGATCTGGTGAGACGTTCAACCCGCGACCGCCCCACTCCAATATCGCGCACCCGAGCGATACACCCTCCTCGCAAACTCACCGGGGTCCTTCCCGCGCCATTCGTCGCTCAGGATTTCGAGGCTGACGACGCCGTCGAAGCCCTTGGCGGTCAGGCGCGCGCAGAAGCCGGGCAGGTCAAACACGCCGTTGCCGGGAAAGGTCCGGCGGTTCACCGTTTCGTTGAGCACATCGTCGCTTACCATCGGCAAGGCATCGTCGAACTGCACATAGGCAACGTAATCGAGCGGCAGGCTTTCCAAATCGGCGTAGCTATCCGGTCCACGGAAATGATGCCAGCTGTCGACCAGAACTCCGGCCCGGTCGAGGCCGACATGGTCGACATAGGCGCGTGCCGAGGCGATGTCGTTGACCGGCAGCCACGGGAGATATTCCAGCGCCACGCGCGGGCCAGCACGATTCACGATGGCCGAGACTCGGTCGAATAGATCCAACGCCGCCCGGCCGCATGGCAGCCTGATATTCCCCTGCACCCATTCAGGTTTCAGAACGGCGGCTGCCCGCGCCGCCTTGTGCGCCGCCTCGATCGGGTCGTCCTCGGTCCCCAAATCGATCGCTGCCGCCAATTCCCAGCAGGCCATGTTGCGGGATGCCAGCAGGTCGGCCAATTCACCGAGCGTCCTGCCGGTGCCGAGCCAGCTGTCGAGCGTGAACATGTCGATGCCGATGAACGGAAACCCGGCAACGGCAGCGGCGGCGATTTGCTCCGAGAGGGTTAACTTGCACCCCAGATACGTCGACTCGTTCATCGTGTTGAAACACAGCGTCGCCATCATTTCCCCCCCAGGCACCTGTTCGGCTTCAGTCCAGATGCGGCGACTTCAACAATCTGGACATAAGCGGGCTTAGCTTGTCTGCTCCACAATCAAAAGCGCAGACTTTCGGATTTGGGGGAAAGCATGCCGAAAACTTGGCTTGAGGCCGCGCTCAGCGGGCCGTGGACGCGGAAAAACCAGCCGCGCATTCCGATTTCGGTCGAAGAGATTGTCGCCGACGGTATCGCCGCCGCGCATGAGGGCGCCGCGATCATCCATGTCCATCCATACGATGAGCAGACCGGCCGCCAGAAAGACGACGCGGATACCTATGCCCGGATCATCGAAGGCATCCGCGCGAAGGTCGACGTCATCGTCTATCCGACATTACCCAGCGACCCGGTGCCCGGGTCGGAGCTCAGCGGCGTCGGCACGTACCGTCATGCGCCGGTCGTCGAGCTGGCGCGGCGCGGGCTGATCGAGTGGTCGCTGGTCGATCCCGGTTCGGTCAATCTCAGCGGCTATGACCAGATCGCGCGCGACGTCGTCGGCAGCGTGTATCTCAACGTCGAATCCGACATCCGCGCCGGGTTTGCGATCGCCGAGAAACACGGGCTGTATCCGAGCTCCGCCATTTTCGAACCGGGCTTCATCCGGCTAGGCGCCGCGCTCGCGGCCCGCTTCCCCAAACTCAAGACCCCGACTTACCGCTTCATGTTTGCGGAAGGCTACACTTTCGGTTTCCTGCCTAAGCTCTACGGTCTTGAGGCCTATCTGGCGACGCTGAGGGATCACGCGCCGCATGCACCCTGGATGGTCGCTGGCCTGCGCTGCGACATCACCCCATTGATCGAACCCACCGTCGCGCGCGGCGGCCATGTGCGGGTCGGTCTTGAGGACATGGCCTATGGCTGCGAGAGCAGCAACGCCGAACTGGTCGCGGCGGCGGCCAAGGAAATTCATCGTGCTGGCGGCACTCTAGCAAATGCCCAGGACGTGCGCGCGGCTTTGACGGCGGCGGACGAGCGTAGAGCGAGTTAGCGTCAGCCTAACCAGCCGCTATCGTGCCAAAGGATAGATGGCGGGTTACGCTAATCTGCCCTACAAAATTCGCAGCCGTACCAAAACAAAATCGCGCCGCCTTGGGTACGGCGACGCGATCTGTAGAGGGCCAGCGATGGAAGAAGCGATTTAGCGCTTCGCCCACTGCATGCCGCGGCGGGCTTTCCGGCGGCCGTATTTCTTGCGTTCGACGACGCGCGAGTCACGCGTCAGCAGGCCCGCATGCTTCAGGTTGGGGCGAAGGCCCGGTTCGTAGAGGGTCAGCGCTGTTGAGATGCCGTGCCGCACCGCGCCGGCCTGGCCGGACAGGCCGCCGCCGACGACCGTGCAATACACGTCGAACTGGTCCGTACGGTCGGAGACCTGGAACGGCTGGGCGACGATCATGCGCAGCACCGGACGGGCGAAATAGACTGTGATGTCCTTGCCGTTGACTTCGACCTTGCCGGTGCCCGGCTTGATCCAGACGCGGGCGATGGCGTTCTTGCGCTTGCCGGTCGCATAGGAACGGCCGAAGGCATCACGCTGCGGCTGAACCTCAACCTCGGCGACAGCGGTGGTGCTGAGGCTCTGCAGGTCGGCCAAGGTGCGGGTCGGTTCCATGGTGGTGTCCGACATTCTCAAATCCTCTTATTCTTGCGATTGAGCGCGCCGACATCAAGCACGGTCGGGGTCTGCGCCTCATGCGGATGCTCGGTACCGGCATAAACCCGCAGATTGGAAAGCTGCTGACGGCCGAGGGGGCCGCGCGGCAGCATGCGCTCCACGGCCTTCTCGATCACCCGCTCCGGGTGCTTGCCGGCCAGGATCTGACCGTGCGTGCGGCCCTTGATGCCGCCGGGATGGCCGGTGTGCCAGTAAAAAACTTCGTCGCGCGCCTTATTGCCGGTCAGCCGGACCTTTTCCGCGTTGACCACGACGATGTTGTCGCCGCAATCCACGTTCGGGGTGAAGGTCGGACGGTTCTTGCCGCGCAAGCGGATCGCGATCAAACTGGCCAGGCGTCCGAGCACCAGCCCGTCCGCGTCGATAACCAGCCATTCCTTTTGGACGTCGGCCGGTTTGATATTGAAGGTCTTCATGAAACTCGCCTTTTTAGGGAGGCCGCTGTCTACAGCACGGCGTTCATATCGTCAAGAGAACGCCATGAATTTCAGTACGTTATAGGCGTGGTATTATGATACCATCACCTCCTGTTATCTATCTTGTTGAATCTAGGGGACTTAAATAGCCGAGCTGATCAACACCGACGCCAAGCTGCGCGATTTGTTGAAATCCACCCGCACCATCGCCCTGATCGGCGCCAGCCCGAAACCAAACCGCGCCAGCCACGGTGTAATGGCATTCCTGCAGCAGTCCGGCTATCGCGTGATCCCAGTCAACCCTGTGGCGGCCGGCGCGACGATCCTGGGTGAGACGGTCGTCGCCACGCTGGCCGACATCAAGGAACCGGTTGATATGGTCGATGTTTTCCGCCGCGCAGAGGATACACCCGAGGTGGCCGAAGAGGCCGTCGCCATCGGCGCCAAGTCGCTTTGGCTGCAGTTGGGCATCACCAATAACGACAGCGCGCGAATCGCAACCCAGGGCGGGCTGGACGTGGTGATGGACCGCTGCACGGCGATCGAGGTCGGCCGGCTACTTTAAAGTCTCGGCAGCGATCCAGTCCAGATACGCGGCGTCGCCGGCAACGATCGGCCAGGCAACGATCGCCGGGGTTTCGTAGGAATGCAGGGCACGCACCCGCGCGGCCAGACTGTGGAATATATCTGCGGTCGTCTTCGCGATCAGTGCGACCTCATCGGCCCGCTCCACCTGTCCTTGCCAGCGGTAAACCGAACGGATGGGACCAAGGATATTGACGCAGGCGGCCAAACGCTCGCCGATCAGGGCGTCCGCAATGCGGTTCGCCTGTGCCATGTCGGCGGCGACAATATAGACCGAAATCTTGTCGCTCATTGCGTTTGCTATCTGGAAAGATGGTCGGGTAGGCCGGATTCGAACCGACGACCCCCTGCACCCCATGCAGGTGCGCTACCAGGCTGCGCCACTACCCGTCTTAACATCTTGCCGCCAATCCTGGTCGATGGCGGCGTCAGCGGCGCGGACTATAGTGAGCCGCATTGGCTGGCGCAACCGCGGCCAAGGGCGCCAAGAAAACCATTATTAAACTGCCTCGACGGCGAAGATTCGCGGATGAAGATTGTTCAAACGCTTGCCAAGCGCTCAGTCGAGCATTGCCCGGAGCGCCTTCAGATCACTGAGCAGGCCCTTCAGCAACGGCTCCATCGAACGGGCTTCAGCCGCCTTAACCGGCGCGGCGGCTGGAACGTCAGCAACCTCCGCCTTCTGCGCGGCCTCGGCCTCGGATGCTGCGGCAGCTTTGCGGGGCACGCGTAGGACGCGCTGCACGCCCTTGATCGTGTAGCCTTCCTTATAAAGCAGGCCGTGAATCCGCCGAAGCAGCGTCAGGTCTTCCGGACGGTAATAGCGCCGGCCGCCGCCGCGCTTCAGGGGACGAAGCTGGGTGAACTTGCTTTCCCAGAAGCGCAGCACGTGCTGCGGAACACCCAAATCCTCGGAAACCTCGCTGATCGTGCGGAACGCGCTTTCCGACTTGCCGCTCGCGCGCGCCCTTCCCTCACCGGCCTCAGGGGTCGGCTGACTTCCCCAATCCGCGTCCAGGAGCTGTGGGTCGTCGGTGTCATCGCGATTCGTCAATATATGCGTCTCAAAGCCGATAGCAGATCAGTTCCGGTTAACCAGGCCGCTTAGACCGGTTAATGGTGTTTGTTGATGAATTCGCGCAGCACGTGGCTGGCGCGGAACACCAGGACACGGCGCGGCAGAATCGGAACCTCTTCTCCGGTTTTTGGATTGCGGCCGACTCGTTCTCCTTTTTGTCGGACGGCAAAGCTGCCGAAAGAGGAGATTTTCACACTTTCACCCTGCGCAAGGGCGTTGGAAATTTCGTCGAGAACGGTCTCGACCAGCGCAGCAGATTCGTTGCGCGAAAGACCGACCTGCTGGTAGACGGCTTCGCTGAGGTCCGCACGGGTTATTGTTTGGCCAGACATCTTTTTCTCCTTGTTATGACAGAAGATTAAGAGCAAGCGATTAAGCGGTCAATTCCAAATGGTTGCAACAGATTTTTGAAGTTACAAGGCGGTTATCACGCGGTTACCACCGGATAAGCGCCGCCCCCCAGGTCAACCCGCCGCCCATCGCCTCGGTCAGGACCAAATCGCCCTGCTTGATCCGCCCGTCGCCGACCGCCTCGGCCAACGCCAGGGGAATGGATGCCGCCGACGTATTGCCGTGGCGGGCGATGGTTGACACCACCCGGTCCGACGATAGGCCCAGCTTGCGCCCCGTACTGTCGATAATGCGCTGATTCGCTTGATGCGGCACCAGCCAATCGATGTCGTCTGAGGAAAGATTGTTCGCCGCCAGCGTTTCGACCACCACTTCGGCGAGCAACTGCACCGCCTGCTTGAACACTTCCTTGCCGTTCATGCGCAGCTTACCCACCGTGCCGGTGCTGGAAACGCCGCCGTCTACATACAGAATGTCCTGAAAGCGGCCATCGGAATGCAGGTGAGTCGAGATGACGCCACGCCCACCAGCTTCGGCCTCGGTGACCGCCTCGAGCACAATGGCCCCCGCCCCGTCGCCAAACAGCACACAGGTCCCACGGTCTTCCCAGTCCAGAATGCGGGAAAATGTCTCCGCCCCAATCACCAGGGCCCGCTTCGCCTGTCCGACGCGCAGGAAGTTGTCCGCGGTTGCCAAGGCATAGACGAAGCCGGAGCAGACGGCTTGAACATCGAACGCAGCGGCGTTGGTCACGCCAAGCGCCTGCTGAACCCGCACAGCGGTTGCCGGAAATGTCTGGTCGGGGGTCGAGGTTGCCAGAACGATCAGGTCGATATCCGCCGCAGCGATGCCGGCCCGCTCCAGCGCCTGCTGCGCGGCGATCAGCGCCAGGTCCGACGTTTTCTCCCCATCCGCCGCGATATGGCGCTCGCGGATACCGGTACGCTGGACGATCCACTCGTCGCTCGTCTCGACCAACCTCTCCATATCGGCGTTGGTAAGTATCTTGGCGGGCAGGTAGGCGCCGCATCCCCTGACGACCGAACGAAGCATGGTGCCTAGACAGCTATTGTTGTTGCCGGAGCAGCGGGTGTCAGCCGCTGAAGTTCTTCGCCGATCCGGTCGTTAAAGCCCTGCGCGACCAGATCGACGGCGACGCCGATGGCGTTGGCGAAGCCGAACGCATCGATACCGCCGTGACTTTTGACGCAAACCCCCGAAAGACCGAGGAACATACCGCCATTATAGCGGCGCGGATCCACCCGCGCGCGCAGTTTCGTGAATGCACCGCGGCCCAATAGATAGCCGACCCGCGCCATGACCGAAGCCCTGAAGGTTTGGGCCAGGAAGCCGGAATAGAGTTTCCCCATCCCTTCCGCCATCTTCAGCGCGATGTTGCCGGTGAAACCATCGGTCACGACGACATCGACCGTACCGGCGGGAATGTCGTTTCCCTCGACGAACCCGTGGAACGCACCGGGAAGCGGCATCTGGCGCAAAACATCGGCTGCCGCACGCAGCGTATCGTTGCCCTTGGCCTGTTCCGCCCCGACATTCAACAGGCCGATCGTCGGCTCGGGAATGCCCAGCACGGTGCGGGCGAAGATCGAGCCCATGATCGCGAACTGGACCAGGTTTTCGACGTCGCATTCGATATTCGCGCCAAGATCGAGCATCACACTCTCGCCGCGCGTGGTGGGCAGGAACGAACTGATGGCCGGGCGGTGAATGCCGGGCAGCATCTTCAGCACCATCTTGGCAATCGCCATCAGCGCGCCGGTATTGCCCGCCGAGACGACGCAATCGGCTTCGCCTGTGGAAACCGCCTCGATTGCCAGGCGCATGGAACTGTCGCGGCGGCGCAGCGCGACCGCCACCTTCATATCGTTGTCGATTACGTCTTCGGTATGACGAATCGTGACGAATGGTTTCAGTGCCTTGCGCTTTTCCAGCAAGGGGGCGATCCGGTTTTCGTCGCCGAACAGGATATATTTGACGTTCGGATAGCGCTCACGCGCCAGATCGGCGCCGGCGACGACCATATCCGGCGCGTTGTCGCCCCCCATCGCATCGAGGGCAACCGTAATAGAAACATTGAGAGTGGACTTCCCTTTGGCGCGAAGCCCCGACGAACTCACGCCTGAGCCGAAACTTCCACGACCTCCCGGCCGTCATAGTGACCGCAAGCGGTGCAGATGTGGTGCGGACGCTTGAGTTCCCCGCAGTTGGAGCACTCGATTACACCGACCGCGCTGACGGCATCATGCGCACGGCGCATGTTGCGGCGGGATGTAGAGGTTTTCTTCTTAGGAACGGCCATGACAAACTCGAATCGGAGTGGGTGTGCGGGGACGGAAAAGCGCCCGCAAAGGCGGCTTCCTTAAAGCAAAATTTGGACGTCGGCAAGTTCGGCCCGCAGCTTCCCGGGCGGCTATTTCAACTTGGCTGCTTCAATTGTTTCAAAACAGCGAACGGAGACAGCCCGTCGGCGTTGGAATCCGCGACGGCGGGGTCAAGCGACGCGCCCGGCGCGCGCGGGTGCGGGTCCAACGCCAGCGACAAATACTGCGCAACCAGTTCACCGGCGTCGATTGCCCCGGCCTCTATGGGCTCCGGCGGGTCGTGATCGATATCCAGGCTGATCTCGTCGCCGTCGAAGTCGGCGGGCGCATCCCCGAAATCGACTTCGAAGCTGTCTTCGACGTGACTCGGAAAATCGACGAGCGTCACGACGCAGGTCTGCACGACGTCGGCGGCCAGGCGGCCGCTGACCTTGATCAGACCGCCGGGCTGCCATTCGAAGCGAACAGTGGCGGTCAGCGAATTCAGCGCGCGCACACGTAGGCGCTTGGCCAAAGCGGCGCATTCCTCGGGCGTCGCTTTCAGCGTTTCGGTGAGCGGCGCCGTGCCCAGGCGGTCGACGGCGAAGGGTCGCGAGAATTCAGGTGTGGGAATATGAGTCGTCACGATCAGATCCGGGGCGCTTGGAAATTGACGATGCCATCGGCGATGGACCCGATGGGTTGCGCGGATAGATGGGCGTTCTGGGTTTCCACATATTGGGCGAAGGCGGTCAGAATGCGGTCGTCGGGTCCGTCGCTGTCATAGATATTGCGCAGCAGCCCCCCCCGCAAGGCTATCTGGTCTTGATTATCAAGCGCCTTGTCATAGACGGCGGCACGGCCATACAGCCCCTGCCCCAGACGCTTCATGAACTTGCCGACGCTCAGATCGCCTACGCCCAGTTCGCGAATCGAGCGGTCGAGATCGGCTGCCATATAATCGACCAGCGCCTGTGCCAGGCGCTTCTCATGTTCGCCAGGTTGCCGCAAACGCCTGAGCAGCAATACGACGTGCAGAACGATCATCTCATACCGTCCCTCGATCGTATCAGGCACGGCAAAGGCGGCATAGAAATCCGGCATGCGAGCGGCGGCGACGGACTTGGTATAAAGCTCGGACGCGGCGCGCCGGATCGAGCGGAAACGAAACAACACGGGACTATCCTTCAGGCGGCGCGCGAGGGCGATCTGCCCTTCACTGCACCACGCCGTTCTTCTGACTCACAGATCGTTGACAGGCAATGGCGGGCGGTGCGACTGTCGCCCGCAGTTTCCGCCTGGCGAATCCTGTCGCCGCACCCTATTTCCTTGATGGCCATGATACGACACTCATCTGCCCGAACCGTGTGGTGCGTTACCCTTGCCGGGTTTGCCGCGCCGCTGATCCTGGCGAGCTGCACGCCGATCGTCGCCAATCGCGGTAACATGCTGGAGGAGGACCGCATCGCCCAGGTGAAAACCGGCGCATCCTCCAAGAACGACGTGTTCGAAGCGCTGGGCTCGCCCAGCATCGTCTCTACCTTCGACGACAACACTTGGTATTATGTCGGCCAGCGCACTGAGCGCGTCGGCGTCTTCGCGCCGGAAGTGACCGACCGCAAGCTGATCCAGGTGTCGTTCGACGATACCGACCATGTGAAGGCCGTAGACCGCATCGGCCTGGACCAGGCGGTCGATGTCGAGCCATTCGAGGAAACCACCCCGGCGGTCGGCCGCGACATCACCTTCATGGAACAGCTTATCGGCAATATCGGCCGGCCCAGTTCAAAGAAGAAAAAGAAGAGCGACGACGAAGGCAGCTGACGCCGTCTCACTTTTTTCGTTCGACACCGGACACAAAAAAGGCCGCCACCCGCAAGGATGGCGGCCTTTCCGTTAGGCTTCGCTTACTTGCTGACAGCGGCGATGATGGCCAACAGCAGGATGGCGACGATGTTGATGATCTTGATCATCGGGTTGACCGCCGGACCGGCGGTGTCCTTGTAGGGATCGCCGACGGTGTCACCGGTGACGGCGGCTTTATGGGTTTCAGACCCCTTGCCGCCGAAATGCCCCTCTTCGATATACTTCTTCGCATTGTCCCACGCGCCGCCGCCCGAGGTCATCGAGATGGCAACGAAGAGGCCGGTGACGATGGTGCCCAGCAGCATCGCGCCCAGCGAGGTGAACGCCTTGGACTGGCCGGCCACCGCGTTGATCACGAAGTAGAGGACGACCGGCGCCAGGACCGGCAGCAGCGACGGCACGATCATTTCTTTGATCGCGGCCTTGGTCAGAAGGTCGACCGCCTTGCTGTAATCCGGCTTGCCGGTGCCTTCCATGATGCCTGGGATCTCCCGGAACTGACGGCGGACCTCGATCACGACCGAACCGGCGGCGCGGCCGACGGCCGTCATGCCCATGCTGCCGAACAGGTACGGCAGCAACCCGCCGAAGAACAGGCCGATGACGACATACGGGTCCGTCAGGCTGAACGTCACGTGCAGGTTTGGGAAGTAATGCGTCAGGTCGTTCACATAGGCCGCGAACAGCACCAGCGAGGCCAGACCGGCGGAGCCGATGGCATAGCCCTTGGTGACCGCCTTGGTCGTGTTGCCGACCGCGTCGAGCGCGTCGGTGGTCACACGAACGTCAGCCGGCAGGTTCGCCATTTCGGCGATGCCGCCGGCATTGTCGGTCACCGGACCGTAGGCGTCGAGCGCCACGACCATACCCGCCAGCGCCAGCATGGTCGTCGCCGCGATGGCGATACCATAAAGCCCGGCTTCGCTGAACGCGACGATGATGCCGATGGCAATGACGATAACCGGAAGCGCGGTGGCTTCCATGGAGATCGCCAAGCCCTGGATCACGTTGGTGCCGTGGCCAGTCTGCGACGAGTTGGCGATCGACTTCACCGGACGATAGGACGTCGAAGTGTAGTACTCGGTGATCCATATCAAGAGGCCGGTCACGATCAGACCGGTCACCACGCAGACCAGCAGGTTATTAAACCCGAAGGTCACAGCATCGCCGCTGGTGGTGGAGAAGCTGCTGCCCGCGCCGAGCAGCCAGGTCATCGCGCCATAGATGAGGCCGGCAGAAATGACAGCCGTCGCGATGAAGCCCTTATAGAGCGCGCCCATCACGTTCTTGCTGCCGCCGAGGCGGACGAAGAAGGTGCCGACAACCGAGGCGACGATGCAGACCGAACCGATCAGCAACGGCAAGAGCATCAGGCTCTCCTGGGTCTTGCCTTCGAAGAAGATCGAGCCCAGCAGCATGGTGGCAACCGTCGTGACCGCATAGGTCTCGAACAGGTCGGCGGCCATGCCGGCGCAGTCGCCCACATTGTCACCGACGTTGTCGGCGATAACGGCGGGGTTGCGGGGGTCATCTTCCGGAATGCCAGCTTCGACTTTGCCCACCAGATCGGCGCCAACATCGGCGCCCTTTGTAAAGATGCCGCCGCCAAGACGCGCGAAAATGGAGATCAGCGATGCGCCGAACGACAGGCCGACCATGGCTTCGAGAAGCTCACGCTGCGGAATGCCGAGAGTGCGCAGGAAGAAGTAGTAACCAGCGACGCCGAGCAGACCCAGGCCAACGACCAGCATGCCGGTGACGGCGCCGGAGGTGAAGGCGATGGACAGCGCCGGGGCCATGCCCTTGGTCGCGGCCTGCGCAGTGCGGACATTGGCCTGCACCGAGACGTTCATGCCGACGAAACCGGCGATGCCCGAAAGCACCGCGCCGATGACGAAGCCGATGGCGACCAGATACCCAAGCGTTACGCCCAGGATGATCGCGATTACGACGCCGACAATGCCGATCGTCGTATATTGACGGTTGAGATAGGCGCGGGCGCCGACCTGGATCGCGGCAGCGATCTCCTGCATCCGGGCGTTGCCGGCTTCCTGCGAAAGGACCCATCGTCCCGCGATAATGCCGTACAGAACGGCGATCACGCCGCCGGCAATGATCACATAATCATAGGCTGTCATTGAGTTCCGTCCCTGATCTGTCTTTTAGATGATGAAGTGTTTTATGTTTGGGGGAGACGGATACAGGGCGGTCCAACCGCTGTAAAGGGCACAGAATTGGCCCGTCAGGCGTGCGTCCAGCCTGCTTTCTTCGGGATGACAGGTCGTCCATCCGCATCGGCCAGCGTTGCCTCGCCGGTTTCGGACGAATCGGCGATCTTGCCGATCTCAGTTAGCGGGATGCCCGCCGCGCCGGCCGCGCTGTGCAATGCCGCGGCCGATTGCGCGGAGGCGGTCAGCAAAATCTCGTAGTCATCGCCTCCGCCCAGCACATCCGACAGACGATCCGGCTCGGCGTTCAGGACGCGCCGCGCCGCTGCGGACAATGGTACTTTACCAACCGAAATCTCGCCTTTGACCTGAGACGCTCTGCACAGATGGGCGAAGTCGGCGGCAAGCCCGTCCGACACGTCGATAGCGGCATGGGCAAAGGCAGCGATTGCCGGTGCGAGGGCGGAACGGGGCCGCGGCAGCCGGTAGCGATCGAGCAGCACGGCGCAGTCCTCGTCACTCCCGGCCAGCGCCCCTTGCGCCACCGCAAGACCCAGCGCTGCGTCGCCGATAGTGCCGGTGACAAACACCGAGTCGCCGGCCTTGGCCCCCGCCCTGCGGACCATACGGCCAGTCTCGACAGTGCCGAAGGCGGTAATCGACATCCAGATCGGTCCAGCGGTCGATACCGAATCGCCACCCGCCAGATGGATGGCGTACTCAGCCTGATCGGCGGCGAGCCCACCGGCGAACCGCTCCAGCCAGGCGTCGGATACACCACTGTCGAGCGCGAGGGTCAATGTGTAGGCCAGCGGCTTCGCACCCTTGGCGGCCAAATCCGAGAGATTCACCCGCAACGCCTTGCGCGCGATGTCCTCCGGCGGATCGTCGGCCAAGAAATGAACACCGGCGACAATCGCATCGGTGGTCACTACCAACTCTTGGCCGGATGGCGGGGAAAGGGTCGCGGCATCGTCGGTCAGCGCGAGCGCGCCGGGGAAACCTGCCGCCAGCGGGCGGAAGAATGCGGCGATCCGGCCGAACTCGCCCAGCCCCGGACGGTCAGTCGTCATTGTCGGGAGATGTCGCCGGGCTACCCGGAATCGGTCCTGGGCCGGCAACACCGAACTCATAGGGCCGGGCGTTACGCGCCAATCGGTCCAGCACGCCGTTCATCAACCCAGGCTCCGGCCCACCATAGAATCCGTTCGCCACGCCGACATATTCGGCGATGAGAATCGGCGCCGGCGTTTCCAGATTGCGGGTCAACTCCCAAGCACCAGCGATCAAAATGACCCGCAACAACAGCTCCAGCCGTTCGCGCTCCAGCGGCGGCCGGATCGCGCCTTCGACCAGTGTGTCCAGATGCGCACGCTCGGCATCGGCACCACGCACGATCGCGGACAGAAGGGTGATATCAGCGGCGACGAAGGTTGCGCCGTCGACCTCATGGCCGATGCGAAACTCGATGAATTCAGCCAACGCTTCGGCCGCCGACTTCCCCGCCTGCGCCATCTGGTACAGGACCTGGACAGCCGCCAGCCGCGCGGCTGTACGCCGGGCTTTAGCGGACGATCTTGGTTTCGGCGGCGTCTTCGGCCGTTTGCCGACATGGATGGTCATGAATGCGACTGTTCCGGGCGGAGGAAAATGATGGAAAGACAGGCCGCGCGGTCCCGTCTTGATCCATTCCACCGGCACTGTTAGGCCGGCGAGGCCGTAATGTGAGGTTTTGTGCCGGCCGACGCAACCCACCGCCGGAAGGTGTATGGGCCCCAAAAATGAAAAATCCCGCCTTCCAGGCCGAAACCTGGAAGCGGGAAGTTTGCTGTGGACTACAGAACGCGAGGTTAAGGCGTACCGTATAGTGGCCATACGAACGGCCGAGTGCCCGGCCGTGTCAACCAAACATCGCGCCGGCCACGGTTTAGTCACCAGGCGAACCGTGAACTGGAATCATCCCGATTTCCCATCGCGCCCTGCCGCCCGCCGCGTTGACAGGCTTCCCGGCAGACTTCTAAGGTGCGCGCCACTTTATCCGCCGCCGGAGCCGTCCGGGCTTCGCGCGCGGGAACGCAACGAACCATGGAACGGCCAATGAAGGTCCTCGTCCCCGTCAAGCGGGTCATCGACTATAACGTCAAGATCCGGGTCAAGCCCGACGGATCGGGCGTCGATACCGCCAATGTTAAGATGTCGATGAACCCGTTCGACGAAATCGCCGTCGAAGAGGCCGTGCGCCTGAAAGAGGCGGGCAAGGTCGAGGAAATCATCGCCGTTTCGATCGGCGCGCAACAGGCGCAGGAAACCATCCGAACCGCGCTGGCGATCGGGGCGGACCGCGGCATCCTGGTCGTGCAGGAGGGCGTCGAGCCGCTGGGCGTCGCCAAGGTGCTGAAGGCGCTGGCCGAGAAGGAAGGCGTTCAACTCGTCATCCTGGGTAAGCAGGCGATCGACGACGATTCGAACCAGACCGGCCAAATGCTGGCCGCGCTCCTGGGTTGGGGCCAAGCGACTTTCGCCTCGAAGGTCGAGCTGGGCGACGGCAAGGTCACGGTAACCCGCGAAGTCGACGGCGGGCTTGAGACCGACGAGCTGAAGCTGCCGGCGATCATCACGACCGACCTGCGCCTGAACGAGCCGCGCTACGCGTCGCTGCCGAACATCATGAAAGCCAAGAAGAAGCAGCTGGACACCGTGTCGGCCGCAGATCTCGGCATCGATGTCACTGCCCGCCTGAAGACCTTGAAGGTCGTCGAGCCGCCGAAGCGCGTGGCCGGCGTCAAGGTCGCCACGGTGCAGGAACTCGTCGACAAGCTGAAAAATGAAGCAAAGGTTATCTGAACCATGGCCATTCTTGTTGTCGCCGAACACGACAATCAGTCGGTAAAGCCGGCCACCCGCAACGCCGTCACAGCCGCCACGAAACTGGGCAGCGACATCACCGTCCTGGTCGCCGGTCAAGGCTGCCAGGCCGCCGCCGATGCCGCCGCCAAGATCGCCGGCGTAACCAAGGTGCTGGTCGCAGACGCGCCGGAACTGGCGCATAGCCTGTCGGAAAACCTGGCGCCACTGATCGCCGACCTCGGCGGGTCCTATGAATATCTGGTCGCTGCCGCCACCTCGATGGGCAAGAGCGTGATGCCGCGCGTGGCTGCTCTGCTGGACGTGCAGCAGCTGAGCGAGATCATGAGCGTCGAAGGACCGGACACGTTCACGCGCCCGATCTATGCCGGCAACGCCATCGCCACGGTGCAGACCGCCGACAAGATCAAGGTGATCACCGTTCGCGGTACCGCCTTCGACCCTGCCCCTGCGGAAGGCGGTTCGGCACCGATCGAAAAAATCGCGTCCAAGGGCGATGCCGGGCTGTCGACTTTCGTCGGCCAGGAGCTTTCCAAGTCCGAACGTCCGGAACTGACTTCCGCCCGCCGTGTCATCTCAGGCGGCCGCGGCATGCAGAACGGCGAGAACTTCAAACTGCTGGAAGCCGTCGCCGACAAGATCGGCGCGGCCATCGGCGCCTCGCGTGCTGCGGTCGATGCCGGCTTCGTGCCAAACGACTATCAGGTGGGCCAAACCGGAAAGATCGTCGCCCCCGACCTCTATATCGCGGTGGGCATCTCCGGAGCTATCCAGCATCTGGCCGGCATGAAGGATTCCAAAGTGATCGTCGCGATCAACAAGGACTCCGAGGCCCCGATCTTCTCGGTCGCCGATTACGGCCTGGTCGGGGACCTGTTCAAGATCATGCCCGAGCTTGCCGAAGAGTTGGCGAAAGCCTGATCGGCCGTGGCTCTCGGGTACCAGGGATGAAGATCGAGAAAATCGGCATCGTCGGAGCGGGTCAGATGGGCAGCGGCATCGCACATGTGTGCGCCGCCGCCGGCCTGGATGTGACCATTCAGGATATGAGTTCGCTGCAGCTTGAAAAGGCGCTCGACGCCATCGACAAATCGCTCGCCCGGCAGGTCGCGAAATACAAGCTGAAGGCGGTCGATGCGCAGATCGCCCTCGCCCGCATCCGCACCACCGGCGATTTCGCCGACCTTGGCGCGTGCGATTTCGTGATCGAGGCGGCAACCGAACAGGAAGACGTCAAGCGGGCGATTTTCAAGGAACTGACGCCGCATCTGCGCGCCGATACCTTGCTCGCCACAAACACCTCGTCAATCTCGATTACGCGGCTGGCAGCAGCGACCGACCGGCCCGAGCGGTTCATCGGGATGCATTTCATGAATCCCGCTCCGATCATGCAGCTGGTCGAGGTGATCCGCGGCATCGCGACCGACGATGAGACCTTCGAGACGATCCGCGACCTTGCCGAGAACACGCTCGGCAAGACGATCGCCGTTTCCGAGGATTACCCGGCCTTCATCGTCAATCGCATTCTGCTGCCGATGATCAACGAATCGATCTATGCGCTCTATGAGGGCGTCGGATCAGTCGAGGCGATCGACACCGCCATGCATCTGGGCGCCAATCATCCGCTGGGCCCGCTAGCGCTGGCCGATTTTATCGGCCTGGATACCTGCCTGTCGATCATGCAGATGCTGTATGACGGCCTGGCCGACCCGAAATACCGCCCTTGCCCGTTGCTGGTGAAATATGTCGAGGCCGGCTGGATCGGCCGCAAGGTCGGGCGCGGCTTCTACGACTATCGCGGCGAGACGCCCGTTCCCACGCGCTAAGCGTTCGGTATCGGCCGGTCGCTGAGGAATGCCGACACCATCCGGTTGACCGTTTCCGGCACCTGTTCCTGTACCCAATGTGACACGCCGGGCAGACGGCGGATCGTGATGTTGGACACGTAAACCTCCACCCCTTCGATGCAGCTTGGATCGAGCGCCACATCGTCGTCGCCCCAGATGACCAGCGTCGGTGTTTCGATGGCCGGAAACTCCCCCTTCATCTCATCGGGAACGCCGCCCCGCATCATGCCGCGATACCAGTTGAGCATCGCCGTGATGGCACCGGGCCGGGCAGCTTGGCTGCGGTAGAATTCGATTGCCTCGTCCGAGAAAACCTGGGCATTGCCGGCTACGAAACGCATCAGCCGTCCGAGCAGCCACGCGCGATTGGTCCGCAGCATCAGATCCGGCAGCCACGGCACTTGGAACGCCATAATGTACCAGCCTTTACGCATCTGCCGCCATTTGCGGTAGGCGATTGCGGCACAGGCTGGATGCGGCGCGTTCAGGATGATCAGCCGGTCGAGCGACCGTATCTTGCGGGCTGCGAAAAACCAAGCGAGCAGGCCGCCCCAGT
Organism: Alphaproteobacteria bacterium; assembly: GCA_965276835.1. GTDB lineage: Bacteria > Pseudomonadota > Alphaproteobacteria > BOG-932 > Roseiterribacteraceae > BOG-932. The sequence goes on along the minus strand of OZ255631.1, from coordinate 946,550 downwards.
CATGGGCGATAATGGCGACGGATTTCGCGCCCGACGCATCGATCAGCCCTGCGATATCGCTGAGCAATTTCTCGACTGTGTAGTTCGCGGGACCGGACGGACGAGCAGTTTTGCCATAGCCACGCAGATTGGGCGCCCAGACGCGAAATCCGGCCTCAGCCAAAGGCTGCATCTGCGCGTGCCAGCAGATCGCATGCGACGGGAAGCCATGAAGGCAGAGAACAAGGCGGTCACCCTGCCCGCATTCCAGCATTTCGAAAACCAGACCGTTCGCCGAAACGGTAGTTTCCGTAACGAGGTGGGCAACGGGCATGCGTTCATTTCCCTCGGCCGCGTGCGGCCCCGGGTGGCTGCGTTATCAGGCGGCGTTCAGGGAATTGGTATAGCGGACGAACCAACGCCACAACGGAAATGCGCTGACCAGATAAATGGCCGTGGAAACGATGTCCGCTTCTGAATTCAGGGCAAAGGAATCGTAGGGCGGAATGACATAATAGAGGATGCCCAGCCCGCCGAGCGCCACGGTCGCCAAGCCTGTCCAAGCGCCGGCAAGATAGGTCGCGATCATGATCGCAGGATAGGCTGTGATGTAGGGAAGATACCGTTCGATACCGGGCCGGATCAAAACCCCCATACCGATCGCGGCAACTGAAAGCATCAGACCGACAATTCCGGCGATTGCGCGGGGCCATTGCTTACCCGACGGAACGACCGAAGCCACTGCATGATCGTAGCTGACCTTGGGCAACCGCATCCAATGGCGCACGATGGATGTCAGCACATAACGCAGAGCCTCACCAAAGCGCGTGCCCTTGAGCGCGACGGCCAGAAAGGCTGTCATCGCCAGCCCGCGCAAACTCGGCCGGATGGTGATCAACTCTTCTTTCGACGATACGTGGCACGCAGCCTTCAAAAGCGCGCTGCCCTCCATCACGAAGATCGCCTCCGTGACGCCACGGGCAGTCAGTTCTTCAATCACCTTGAAAGTTTGAAACAGGCCCAAATTGATGCCGTGCACGACCGGCTTATTCATCTGATAGACAAGATAGGCGGTGCGTCCGCTGATGAAACCGCGTGCCAGACTGATCAGGGCGCCGTCGGCATCGATTATGCGCGCGTCGAAACTGCTGGGGCGAAAGGACAGCATCTGCTCGAAGACGGCAACGCTGCTGATCGGAACGGCGGTCGGGCGGTTGCCGGCGGCAAGGTCGAGAATTTCTTGGTCGATCTCAATCGCCGACGCGCGTTCATGGAACGCGAAACGGACGCCTCGCGCATCTGTGACCCGCGCAGTTCGCCGGATATTGCGCCGTGTATGCGCGCCCAGACCTTCGAGAAACATTACCGCGCCGCCCGGCAGCGGCAGCAGATCCCTGTACTCCCGGTTCGCCTGGAAGAACCACAGGCGCTTGCGGCCCACCGCCTCACTCGAAATATCCGGCGTCTCGTTCGCACCGCGCACGATCGAAAAGCGCGCAACATCGACATTGGCCTGTTGCATGAACTGTTCGATTGCGCCCAGCGCACCAGATTCCGCCCCACGGATTGACAGAACCGCATCAGCGACCTTGGTGCGCCAGCCACCCAACCGCAGCATGAACCACCAGCCGGAAAAGCTGGATTTGATCTCGGTTTCGAATTCTCGTACGGGCGTGCCGCCCGATAGATTTGACGCGATGCGGAGGCGAGTCAGGGCCGCACGTTCCGCCCCTGCGTCGACTGACGGTTCGGAACCGGCTGGTTTGGTCGAATGCAGAAACTTCATGACCGCAACCCTAGCGCCGCTACCTGCGATTGGATAGCTCGAAGCGTTTTCACGATGCCCGATCGGATACCATGTGCGGTCGCGGGTAGAAAACGCGTAAAATCCACCGGATTCGAGCGCGGATCAGACGAACCTTGCTGTTTTCCCGAGAAGCCGCAAAATGTTCGCAAATCAGATTATCGACTCTGCCGGTCATCGGCGGACAAAAGGGAAGTTCCCCCGTGAATCGTTCATTTTTCGCCGCGACAGGCGTGCTGGCCTTGCTGACCATGGCCGGACCTTCTTCTCATGCCGAGCCCGTTCAGGGCGCTACCGGCGCCGTGCCGCCTGCGGAAGCCGCCAACGGCAGCACGGTCTACGACCAGCATTGCGCCGAATGCCATGAATTCCCTACCGGACGCATCCCGGCGCGCAGTTTCATCTCGATGCTGCGCAGCCCGGAGAGCATCATCAATACCCTGTCCAAGGGCGTGATGCGCCCGATGGCCAAAAGTTTGGATGCCACTCAGATCCACGACGTTGCGGTCTATCTTACAGGCCGGGAGCCGGGGAACGATCCGCAGCCCGATATACACGCCAATATGTGCAAGGACGATGGCGGCCCCATCGATCTCGCCGCACCCAGATGGAATGGCTGGGGCAACACCATCGAGAATAGCCGCTTTCAACCCAACCCCGGCATCAAGGCGGAGGACATTCCGAAACTGAAAGTCAAATGGGCCTTTGCCTATCCCGGCATCGCCTATGGCCAACCCGTGCTGGTCAGCGGACGGGTCTTCATCGAAACCCGCGAGGGACAGGTCTTCTCACTCGATGCGCAAACCGGTTGCACCCACTGGGTGAATGATGTCGGCACGGCCGTGCGCACGGCTATTACCGTCGGCGCGATCAAAATCGGCGGTAAATCGAAATTCGCGGTCTATTTCGGCGATGAAAAGGCCGTGGTCCATGCCCTGGATGCGATGACCGGCGAACCGCTGTGGTCGACCCCGGCGGAGAAACATCCCCTTGCGCGTATCACTGGAGCGCCGAAGCTTTACGATGGACGGCTTTTCGTTCCGGTTTCGTCGATGGAAGAGGTTTCCGGTGCGACTCCGCAATATCAGTGCTGCACCTTCCGGGGCAGCGTGTTGGCGCTGAACGCCAACACCGGCAAGATCCAATGGCAGACCTATATGATCAGCCAGAAGCCGAAACCGACGCGCAAGAACCCGGCCGGCACCCAGATGTTCGGACCGGCAGGTGTCGCGATCTGGGATTCGCCGACAATCGATGCCAAGCGTCATCTGCTTTATATCGGCACCGGCGATTCCTACACGCAGGAAAAGACCGATGTCGCCGACGCTGTGATGGCGCTGGACCTAAAGACCGGCGCACGCAAATGGGTCACGCAGGTCCGCAAGGAAGATAACTGGCTGGTTGGTTGCCCGGAGCAGACAACGGGAAACTGCCCGAAGCCCACCGGCCCTGATTTCGATTTCGGCAGCTCGCCGATCCTGCACACACTGCCGGATGGCAAGCAGATCATCCTGGCGGGTGCAAAGTCCAGCATCGAATACGCCTTCGACCCCGACGCCAATGGCAAGCTGCTGTGGCAGCGCAAGCTGGGCGCCGGCAGCAGCACCGGCGGCATCGAGTGGGGACCCGCGGTCGATGCCGATAATATCTACATCGCGATCGGCGACTGGCCGGTTCAGCCCCCCGACCAGCCGGGCGGCGTCAACGCGCTCAATCCGAAGACCGGCGAGATCGTCTGGCAGACCCCTGCTCCGCCACCGGTCTGTGCTTGGGGCACCACCAACTGCAACAAAGGCCAGCCCGGCGGCGTGACCGCTATCCCGGGCGCCGTCTTCGCCAGCTCATGGGATGGGCATCTGCGCGCCTATGACCCCAGGGATGGCAATATCTTCTGGGATTTCGACACGGCGGCGCAGACCTATGACGGGGTCAACGGCCTTAAGGTCAAAGGCGGTGCGATCGACATGGGCGGGCAGGTGATTGCCGACGGCATCCTGCTGGTGAATTCCGGCGTAACGCCGGTCCAGCATCCGGGTAACGCGCTGTTGGCCCTTACCGTGGACGGGAAGTAAGGGCCAACAAGGTCGTCAGGCTGGCTTCAATCCGAACAGCTTGGCGATTTCCGCCCGGCTTTCGGCCGAATCCCAGTCACGATCGCCATAGACGTGGCCAACCTCGTTACCATCGGCATCGATCAGCAGCGTGGTCGGCATGGTATTGCTTTTCAACGCCTTAAGCGTCGACATGGATTTGTCGAGAAAGATCGTCAGGCCGGAAATATTGTGTTCCTTCAGGAACGGGTCGACCACGAACTTGCCGCCGCGATCCTCGGAGATCGCGATCACCGCAACCCCCTGATCCTTCAGCGACGCCGCCAGCTTCACGAGAGACGGCATTTCCTGCACGCATGGGGCGCACCAGGTCGCCCAAAGGTTGACAATCAGCGGCTTGCCCTTATAGGCAGCGAGGTTGGCCGGCTGTTCCTTATCCAGATCGGTCAAAGTCAGTTCCGGGACCGGCCGCGCGGGCTTTGTCTCGCTAAGCTTCCCCACATCGCTGGTATTTTGGGCCCAAGCCGGCGCAACCAAGAGTGTAAAGCCGAACAGGGCGGCCCCCATGATTCGGCCGGAATGTGATATCTTTGCGTTGACCATGAATAATTCCTCCACGAAACCGCCTATTCCGGATACATCCGGCGCGGCAAACAGCCTTTGGGGCGGCCGATTCAGCGCCGGCCCGTCCTCCATTATGCAGCGGATCAATGCATCTATCGGCTTCGACCGCAAGCTGTGGCGGGAGGATATCGAGGGTTCAAAGGCGCATGCCGCCATGCTGGCAAAGCAGGGCATCATCTCCGCAGCTGACGCCGAGGAAATCCGGCGCGGCCTCGATTTGATCGCAACCGAAATCGCCGAGGACCAATTCGTCTTCAAGACCGAGCTGGAAGACATTCACATGAATGTCGAGGCGCGGCTGGCCGAATTGATTGGCGCACCTGCGGGGCGGCTGCACACGGCACGCTCGCGCAACGATCAGGTGGCGACCGATTTCAAGCTGTGGGTCCGCAACGCGCTGGGCCGGCTGGATGACGACCTGAAGGCGCTGCAGGCGGCGCTGATCGAGCAGGCCGAACGCCACGCTGGAACGATCATGCCGGGCTTTACGCATCTGCAATTGGCACAGCCCGTGACCTTCGGCCACCACCTGCTGGCCTATGTAGAGATGCTGGGGCGGGATCGCCGGCGCGTTGCCGACGCGCTGAATCGGTCGGACGACTGCCCACTGGGCGCGGCCGCTCTGGCCGGATCCCCCTACCCGATCGACCGACAGGCGACGGCAAGCGCACTCGGCTTCGCACAGCCTTCCGCGAATTCGATCGACGCCGTGTCGGACCGTGACTTCGCGCTCGATTACCTGGCGACGGGCTCGATCATCGCGGTGCATCTGTCGCGTTTCGCGGAAGAACTGGTGCTGTGGTCATCCGATCAATTCGCCTTCGTGCGGCTCTCGGACGGCTTCACTACCGGCAGTTCGATCATGCCGCAAAAGCGCAACCCAGACGCGGCGGAACTGGTGCGCGCCAAGACCGGCCGGGTTATCGGCGACCTGAACACCTTGTTGATCGCGCTGAAGGGCCTGCCGCTGGCCTATTCCAAGGATATGCAGGAAGACAAGGAACCGGTATTCGACGCGGAGGACACGCTGGCTTTGGCCCTCGCAGCGATGACTTGTATGGTTGCCGACATGACCGTCAATGCAGCTACCATGCGCAGTTCAGCGGACCGTGGCTATGTCACGGCAACAGACTTAGCTGACTGGCTGGTGCGGACGCTGGGGCTACCGTTCCGCAACGCGCACCATGTGTCGGGCAGTCTGGTGAAACTTGCGGAGACCAGGGGTGTTCAGCTTTATGACCTGTCGCTGGACGAGATGCGCGGGATCCACGCCGGAATCGATGCGCGCGTCTTCGACATCCTGACGGTCGAGGCATCGGTCGCCAGCCGCTTGAGCCAAGGCGGCACGGCACCGGAACGTGTCCGCGAAGCCGTGACAAGCGCAAGAGCGAGGTTTCTGTGAGTAACGGTCCTGTGAAGATCGCAATAGCCGTGCTGATGGTTTTCATGGCGCTGGGGGTCAGCGGATGCGGCAAGAAGGCCCGCCGCCTGGACCCGCCGGACAGCAACGCACCGCAATATCCCAAGCGCTATCCGCCGGCGGACTCCCCGGGGGCCAATCTGTGACGGGGTTCACCTATAAGAATGGCGTCCTCCACGCCGAGAGTGTGGCTTTGCCGCGGATCGCCGAGGCGGTCGGCACCCCGACCTATGTCTATTCGGCAAGCCTGCTGGAAGCGAATTATCGCGCCTATGAAACCGCGTTCGGCGGCCAGAATGTCGGCATCCATTTTGCACTGAAGGCCAACGGCAATCTGGCCGTGGTTGCATTGCTCGCCAGCCTGGGCGCAGGCGCCGATATCGTCTCGCTGGGCGAGATGAAGCGTGCGATGGCCTCGGGGATCGCACCCGCAGATATCGTCTTCTCCGGTGTCGGCAAGACTCGCGATGAGTTGGCCGAGGCAATCCGTTTGGGCGTGGCGCAGATCAATGTCGAGTCCGAGCCGGAGCTCGAGGCGTTGAATGACGTCGCGCGCGCAGTCGGCCGCCGTCAGCGCATCGTCCTTAGGGTCAATCCGGATGTCGACGCCCGCACGCATGAAAAGATTTCGACCGGCAAGAAGGGCGACAAGTTCGGCATTCCCTATCATCATGTGCCGTCGGTGTACCGCCGCGCGGCGGAGATGGACGGAATCGAGATCGCGGGAATCGCCGTGCATATCGGATCGCAGCTGACCGATCTGACACCGTTCCGCAGCGCCTATGGCAAATTGGCGGAGCTGGTGCGGGGTTTGCGCGCCGAAGGCCTGGAGGTGCAGACCATCGACCTCGGCGGTGGCATCGGCGTGACTTATAACGATGAAAAGCCGCCCTCGATCGACGGGTACGCCACGGTGGTCCTTGAGACAGTGGGCAATCTCGGGTGCCGGCTGGCGGTGGAACCCGGCCGGTCGATCGTCGCGTCAGCTGGCGTCCTACTCAGCCGCGTCGTTTACCGCAAGGCCGGCGAGCCGAACGACATCTTGATCCTCGATTCCGGGATGAACGACCTGCTGCGGCCCAGCATGTACGGCGCCTACCACCCGATCCTGCCGGTTGCCGAGCCCGCGTCCAATGCGCCGCTGAGCCTGGTCGATGTCGTCGGCCCCGTGTGCGAGAGCGGCGATACTTTTGCCCGCGGCCGCAATCTGCCGCCCATCGGCGCCGACGATCTGATCGTCTTCGGCGCCGCCGGGGCATATGGCTCCAGCATGTCATCGACCTATAACGCGCGGCCGCTGACAGCGGAGGTTCTGGTGCGTGGCGACGATTTCGACATCGTCCGGCCGCGTCAGACGATCGAAGCGATGTTCGCCGACGAACGCATTCCCGGTTGGGTCGGCGACAGTGCCGATCTCAGCCTGCGCGCCTTACGGAAACGTGCATGATGCCCGACGGTGATAGACGGCTTCAGCGGCGGATCGCCCTTTATGCGCGGCTGGCGGAAGTCGTACTGTGGACCGAAAACGTGCTCGCCGCCTTCTGGCCCATACCGACCCTGATCGCCGGTTTCATCGTCCTGGCGTTGCTCGGTATCCCGCAATCGTTCCCCGGCTGGCTCCATCTGGTTTTCCTGATCACCACCGTCGCTGCCCTCGCCTATTTCATCCGCCTTGGGATCAAGAGCCTTCGCCCGCCGACTCGAAAAATGGCGAGCCGCCGGGTCGAGCAGGACAGCGCCCTGATGCACCGGCCTTTCGACACGTTGGCCGACCGGCCGGCGGAGCGCGAAGAAAACTCCGTCAACGCCCTGCTTTGGAAACTGCATCAGGATCGCAAGCGTGCCGAAATCGGCCGGCTGCGCCTCTCCCTGCCGCACCCCGGGCTGCCGGCGCGCGATCCTTGGGCGCTGAGGCTGTTCGTTGTTCTAGTGTTGGTCCTGGGATTCCTGGTAGCCGGGCCGCGGGCGGGCCATCTGATGCTTGGGGCGCTGACGCCGGAGTTCGGAAGTTCGAGCACCGCCCTTCCGGTGGAAGCCTGGGTCAAACCACCGGCATATACGGGATTGGCACCGATCCTGCTGAAGACCGACAGCGACGCGCCGGTCGCGGTGCCGGTCGGCAGTACGCTAGAAGCGCATGTTACCGGCGGATCGCGCACGCCGCATCTTGTGATCGGGGACGAGCGGCAGGATTTCAGGGAGGTAGAAGGCGGCGGTTATTCGTTGACCCGCGTTTTGTCCGCCCCCGGTTCGATCAGCATCCGGCGCGGTTGGTCGACGCTGTCCCATTGGCAGATTAACATTATTCCGGATGAACCGCCGAAGGTCACGTTTAGCAACAAACCATCGCGCACCATCGTCGGCGTGCTAAAAATCGACTATCACGCGACCGACGATTATGGCGTCGCCGCGGTGGAGCTGGACCTCCATGCGACGCCGGACGAACCCAAGGTCATCGCCGAACCGATCGCCGCAAGCCTTACCTCCGGCCGGTCGGAAAAAGACGCTCGCGGCAGCAGCTTCCAGGATCTGACCGCCCATCCATGGGCCGGCATGAAGGTTATTGCCAAACTGAAGGCGACCGACACAGCGGGTCAGTCGAGCGAGAGTCCGGAAATCACCATGACCTTGCCGGAACGGGTGTTCCTGAACGCCGCCGCCCAGGGGATCATCGAGATGCGCAAGCACGTGATCATGAATGACGCGCCCTATGGCTTGCTGGCATTCCAGATCGCGAAGATGGCGGGCGAACCGAAACTTTACGGCGAGAATCTGAGCGTCTTCCTGGCATTGGATATGGCGCAAAACGAACTGCGCAGGGCGAAACCCGACAATGCCGACCAGGTGCTCGCCATCGAAGATTTGCTGTGGAACGCGGCGCTCAAGATCGAGGACGGCGACCGCCCCGAGGCGGACAAGAACCTGCGCTCGGCGGAGGACGCGCTGGAGAAGGCGCTGAAAGATCCGAACACGCCTGCGTCCGAGATCGCACGTCTGACGCAGAACCTGAAGGACGCGATGAATCGCGACCTGCAAGCGATGGTCGATAAGTTGCGCAAAGAGCAGCAGTCCGGTCAGCAGGGCCAACAGAAATCAGATTCGAGCGCGCAGACGATGACCCAAAAGGACCTGAACAATCAGGTCGACAAGATGAACCAGATGGCGCAGTCCGGTTCGCGCGACGCGGCACAGAACATGCTCGATTATATCAAGCAGCTGCTGGAGAACATGAAAGCCGGGCAAGGCCAGAACAAGGCAAACGACCAAGCGAAAAAATCCATGGATGCTCTGAAGGACTTGGCGAAGAAACAGCGCGACATGGAGAGCGGCAAGAGCCCGAACACACCTGAAAACCAGGAATCGCTGCGCAAGGCTCTGGGCGATGCAGCCCGTGAACTGGGTGAAGGCGGCGGCCAGATACCAGGCGGCATGGGCAAAGCCGACAAGGCGATGCGCAATGCGGAAAAGGCCCTGCAGCGTGGTTCCCAAGGCGGTGCCCAGGCCGATCAGGAAGCGGCGGCCGGACAGATGGACGATGCGGCGCAGAGCCTATCCGATCAGATGTCGCAACAGACGAGCGACACGCAAGCCGGCGACGGTCAGGACAGTGGCGACAACAGCAAAGATCCATTCGGCCGCGGTTCGACCCATGGCGGCAAGAACGTGCCGACCGAGCGTCAGATGCAGCGCTCCCGCACGATTCTCGACGAGTTGCGCAAGCGCGCCGCCGAACGCGACCGCCCCCGGCCGGAACTCGACTATCTGCGGCGGCTCCTGCAAGAATACTAAGCAGTTCAATCCCGCGTGAGACCGAGTCGCGATGATCAGTTTCGACAACGTCGGCTTTCGGTATGGCGTCGGCCCGGAAGTCCTGCGTGACGTATCGGTCACGCTTGAGGCCGGAAGCTTCCATTTCCTGACCGGCGCGAGCGGCGCCGGCAAGACCACCCTGCTGAATCTGATCCATCTAAGCCTCAAGCCCACGCGCGGATTCCTGACCGTGCTGGGAAATGATGTCGGTACGCTGAAACGACGGCGCATGCCGACTGTCCGCCGCCAGATCGGCATGGTCTTCCAGGATTTCCGGCTGCTGGATCACATTACGGTGTTCGACAATGTGGCTCTGCCCCTGCGCCTTGCCGATCTGAGCGAGCGGCAGATTCGGCGCGATGTAAACGAAATATTAACCTGGGTCGGACTGGGCGATGCAACGGAAGCGAGCCCGCGCGCGCTGTCGGGCGGGGAGCAGCAACGGGTCGCTATCGCGCGCGCTGTTGTCAGCCGCCCCACCATCCTGCTGGCCGACGAACCGACCGGCAGCGTCGATGAAACGATTGGCGCGCGCATCATGCGCCTGTTCGAAGAGCTGCATCGGCTGGGGACGGCTGTGGTCATCGCGACACACAACCCGATGCTGTTGGAACGATTTCCACATCCGAGGCTGGAACTCATCGACGGCACCTTGACACCCCCCCGGCAATACAGGCCGGACCGATAATGCGCATCCCCCTGCAACCCGAGACTCGCGCGGTCAGGTCATTGTCGCTCGTCGTCATCGCCCTGATGGTCGCGCTTGGGATCACCGTATTGGCCGGCGCGGCGGCTTTGCGGCACATCGATGTGGCCTGGCGACATGCTTTGACCGATCGCTGGACCATCCAGCTTGCACCGGCCGATCCGACGCGCCCGGTCGCACAGGCCGATATCGACCGCGCCGTCGGCACGCTGAAAACCATTCCGGGTCTGGTCGATGCACGCGCGGTCCAACCGTCCGAGCTGCGCCGCCTATTGCAGCCCTGGTTGCAGAACGATGCCTTGACCGCCGAGCTGCCCTTGCCGGCGTTGATCGATGTCACCGTCGATGCCGATGCCGGCGCGAACCCGGACGCCCTCGGGCAAAAGATTTCCACCATATTGCCGGGGGCAAAGCTCGACGACCATGGAAACTGGACACGCAACCTGATGCGGCTGGCCAAGACCGGCGAAGTGCTGGGCTTGGCGATGTTCGCGGCGATCGCGCTGACCGCCGTCCTGACCGTCGCAGCGACGGCGCGTGCCCGGCTGGCAATCAACCGGCCGGAGATCGAATTGCTGCACCGTCTTGGCGCCAGCGACGCTTACATTGCGCGGCAGTTCCAGGCCGGCGCATTCCAGTCATCGCTGCTCGGAGCCGTGCTGGGCAGCGTCATCGCCGGCGGAGGCTTGGCTGCACTCTGGACTGCGGGCCGATCCCAGGCGCCACTGATCCCGCAATTGCAACTGGCATTGCCCGACTGGATCGTGTTGGCTGCAGTGCCGTTTGGGGCCGTTCTGCTCGCGACCCTCGTAGCGCGATGGACGGCGCAATCGTTGGCCCGCCGGTTGCCCTGATGAAGCGGGATGCCCACCTGCGGCGGAAATCCATCGGGCTTTTCACACGAACGCTGCTGGTCGTATTAGCGGTGATATTGCCGATCGCGATCGGCTTTGTGCATTTCATGATGGCCCTGCCGCCGCCGACCGACGATATGTCCCAAACCGACGCAATCGTCGTGCTGACCGGCGGCGGCGACCGGATTCCCGCTGCGCTCACCCTGCTTCAGGAAGGCAAGGCCAAAAAGCTGTTTGTCTCGGGCGTCCATCGCGGGGTGGACGTGGAGGAACTGATTCGCATCGATGGTGCACCCTCGCAAAAGCCCGATGCCGCGCTGGCAAAACGCATCGACCTGGGTGACATGGCGGCGGATACGTTCGGAAACTCGGTCGAAAGCGTTGCCTGGATGCGGGCCAACAACTTCAAGAGCATGCGGTTGGTTACGGCGGACTATCACATGCGCCGCGCACTCATCGAATTCCGCATGGAGGCGCCCGACCTGATCATCGTTCCGAACCCGATCCATCCCGCCGGAATCGTCGATGGCCGTTGGTGGCGAGACCGGGCAACCGTCAGCTTGCTGCTCGGCGAATATGGGAAATATCTGATCGTCCGGTGGCGCTTCGCCTTGACCCGCCTGCTTCCGGGAAATTGAGCATCTTCATGAAGTATCTGCGCAGCGCGGCCTTTACTGTGGCCTTCCCCGTGTGGACGGGCATCTGCTGCATCTTCCTCGCCTTTGGGCCCTTTCTGCCGCGCAAGGGCGCCCTGGCGATGGCCCTAGTCTGGGTGCGGTCGGTCGCCTGGGTCGAACGCCACGTGCTGGACCTGCATTACCGGGTGATCGGGGCGGAGAACTGCCCGAGCCATGGCAGCTTCATCGTCGCTGCCAAGCATCAGTCGACCTTCGAGACGATGAAGCTGCATTTGATCCTGAACGACCCCGCGATCGTGCTGAAAAAGGAATTGCTGCGCATCCCGATATGGGGACGGTATCTGAAACAGACCGGCATGATCCCGATCGATCGCGGCGCCGGACGCAATGCCATGGATACCATGCTGGTCGCTTCCTTGGCGGCAAAGACGGAGAACCGGCCGATCGTCATCTTTCCACAAGGCACGCGCGTGCCCGCCGGGGAGCAGCGCCGTTACAAACCCGGCGTGGTTGCATTATATCAAGACCTCAACTTGCCCATCGTGCCGCTGGCACTCAATTCCGGCGTCTTCTGGCCCAAGAAGGGGCTGAAACACGGCGGAACGGTAACTTTCTCGTTCCTGCCGCCGATCGAGCCGGGGTTGGAACCCGATGCCGCCCTCGCCGTGTTGGAAAAAGCGCTGGAAGTGGAAACCAACCGGCTTGTCGCCGCCGAACTTCAGGACAGATCCCATTCGTAAGAACAGACTCTTCGCGATACTTGCCGCCGTTTTTGTCATCGCCGTCTACACTGGATGGTGGTGGTTCACAGCCGGCAGCATCTCGAATGCGATCGGCCACTGGATAGCGGGTGAGCAGGCCAAGGGCGCGAAGATATCGCCCGCCGCGGTTCGGGTAGGCGGCTATCCCTTTGCCTTCTCGGTCAAGCTGCAGAATGTCGTTCTGTCCTGGCCTTCGGGGTTCGGCTTCACAAGTCAGAGCCTGAAGGTCCGCTCCCGCCCCTGGGCCATCCGCACCTTCAAGGTCAATGTCACCGGTGGATTCGCCTTTAACCTGCCCAAAGGAGACACCCGCCCGGCCTTGACTGTGGCCGGTGAGACACTGAAGGGACATGCAGGCTTTTATGACAACGCCATACCCACCGCGTGGGATTTGACCGCCGATACTGTCAGCGCATCGCGCACCGACATCGAAGGCGATGCCGGCCGCGAGCTGACCGTCGCCACGCTGGATATCCGGGGTTCGCGCCCCGCCACGCCACCGGCGGCCGATACCGACACGGCGTATGACCTATCGCTACAACTGCTCGATTTCAGTGCGCCATCACTGGAGAACAACCCGTTGGGCGCAACAATCAAGAAGACCACGCTGCACGTTCAATTGCTCGGCGTGCCACCCGCGACACCCGACGGCGTGGGCTTGAAAGCTTGGCGCGATGCCGGCGGCACGATCAATGCGCCTGACCTGTCGATGGCCTGGGGCGAATTGGCCCTGGGCGGAAACGGCACCTTGGCATTGGATGCCGACATGCAGCCGGAAGGTGCGTTCAGCGTTCATATCGCCGGCTTCGAGCAGGCGCTGGATTCGCTGGCCGCAGCCGGTTGGATCAAGATGAGCGCCGCCAGCCTGGCCAAACTGGCGATGGGCATCACCGCGCAGAAAGGCCCCGATGGGCGGCCGACGGTAAAAGCGCCGCTGACGATCCAGAACCGTCATGTTTCGCTGGGGCCGGCGAAGCTGGGGCAGATTCCGGAACTAAAGCTGGATTAAAGCGAGCGCCGGCGGCCCCCTCAGGGGGAGGGAGGCGACAGGGTCAGCAATTACGAGAACTGTAAGGGCCTACCGCGCTCGCACCGCCCCAAGTGCCACCCTGCGACACTATGAGGTGAAGAAAACCTAGCGACTGCTTGGTACAAGAAATTCACTAAGATTCTTAGGGAAATAACTGTGAGGCGCGAAGACGACGAAAAACTGCCCTTACAAGCCAAACTGGGGGACATCGAACGACTTAAAGACGAAATCAACCTGTTAAGACGTCTGCTCGATCTGCTGGAAAAACTACGAGATGCGGAGACGCCGCATTGACCTATCTGATACTGATGGCTGTTGGTCCCGGAACTGTTCGCTCAGTTTTCACAGTTCGGGTAAGAACGAGCAATGACGGATATAGAAGCCGTTCATCGGACGCGCGTCTTAGTTGGTATTGGTGTGCTAATGCTAACGTTAGCAGCGGCGCAATTTGCGACCGGCAAAACGTTTGAGGCTTATGCGCCGAAGCCGTTCACTATGATCTCGCGCAAGAAAAATTCCATCTATTTTGGGCGTCTGTTACCGCATGGGGTGTATGCGGCCTATTTCTTACAGCATGTACACTGGCTCGGCTTTATCGATTGCACGCGGCACTATTTTAGAGCGGCTGCACTTGATGAGTCGGCAAAGTACCATACGCCGCAATGCCGAAGCGAGGCATCTTCCGAAGCGGACCAGCTATTGGAAACTACGCCTGATGCGCATCGATGATACGGCGGCGGATTTCGCGGGTTTTGCTGAACAGGTCGAACAGCGTGTCGCCCTCGCCCCGGCGGATGGCGCGCTGAAGCGCCGTCAAATCCTCGGTGAAACGTTGCAGCATCTCCAACACCGCTTCCCGGTTGTTCAGGAAGACGTCGCGCCACATCGTGGGGTCCGACGCGGCGATGCGGGTGAAGTCGCGGAAGCCGGAGGCGGAGAATTTGATAACCTCCGACTGGGCGTCCTCTTCCAGATTGGCGGCCGTTCCGACGATGGTATAGGCGATCAAATGCGGCAAATGGGATGTGATGCCCAGAACCTTGTCGTGATGCGCGGCATCCATCGTCTCGATCAGCGAGCCGCAGCCTTTCCAAAGCGCCGCCACCTTGTCGACGGCGGCTTGATCGGTTCCGGGCGGCGGCGTCATGATGAACCAGCGGCCTTCGAACAACGTTTCGAAACCCGAGGCAGGGCCTGAATTCTCGGTGCCGGCGATGGGATGGCCCGGCACAAGGATCGCATGTTTGGGCAACAGGCCCGGAAGGTCGCGCACGACCGGCGCCTTGACCGATCCGACATCGCTGACAATGGCGCCAGATTTCAACGCCGGGGCGATAGCCGCCGCAATCGTCGCGTAGACGCCGAGCGGAGCGGCGATCACCACCAGGTCGCAATCCTTGACCGCCTCGGCCGGATCGCCGGTCACCATATCGGCTATCTTCAGGCGGGTTATGGTCGCGCGCGCCTCTTCGCTCGCATCGCAGGCGACGATGGTCTCAACCAACTCATGCGCGCGAACCGCGCGGGCCAGCGACGAGCCAATCAGCCCGAAGCCGATGATCGCGATGCGTTTGAAAACCGGCTGGCTCATGTCGAGCCGCGCGGTTCGTTCTGGAACACGAACGCCTCGATTGCGGCCACAAGCTGTTTCAACTCGTCTTCGGTCCCGATTGTGATGCGCAGGCAGTCGGGCAGGCCGTAAGAACTCATCTGGCGGATCAGCACGCCCTTCGCCTTTACGAACAGCCGAACCTGCTCCGCGTCGTAAGGCTTGAACGACACCAGCAAAAAATTGGCGACGCTGGGATGCACGGTGAAGCCGAGCTTGGTCAGTTTTTCTTCGAGCCAGGGGCGCCAGCGGTCATTGTGCGCCTTCGACGTCGCGAAATGCTCGGCATCGGCCAGCGCCGCGATCCCCGCCTCCATCGCCGGCGCATTGACGTTGAACGGTTGGCGCACACGGTTCAGCACGTCGGCAATGGCCGGCGGGCAATAGGCCCAGCCCAGACGCGCGCTGCCCAACGCATAGATCTTCGAGAAGGTGTGGGTCACGACGACATTGGGATATTCATCCACCCAGTGATGGCCGGCAGCGTAATCTTCACGGTCGACATATTCGGCATAGGCCGCGTCCAGTACCAGCAGCACCGTCTCCGGCAATGCTTTCAGCAACCGGTCGATCTCGCCGATCGTCAGGTAACTGCCGGTCGGATTGTTGGGGTTGGCCAGGAAGATCATCCGCGTGCGCGGCGTGACCGCAGCCAGAAGCGCGTCGATATCGGTCTTCAGGTTCTTTTCCGGTGCAGTGACCGGGCTCGCGCCGGCGCTCCGCGCGACGATCGGATAGGCCAGAAAGCCATGGGCGGAATAAAGAACCTCGTCGCCCTCACCCGCATACGAGCTCGCGAGCAGCGCAAAGATTTCATCCGAACCTGTGCCGCAGACAAGGCGTGCCGGGTCGAGCCCATGATGCGCGCCGATGGCCGCGCGAATCGCCGTGGCGCCGCCGTCCGGATAGCGATGCAGTTCGGTGGCCGCCTGGGCATACGCCTCGACTGCGCGCGGGCTGGGTCCTAGCGGGTTTTCGTTCGACGCCAGGCGCGCGGGCTTATCGATGCCCGGCACCCTCGACTCCCCGCCGACATAGGGAGAGATTTCAAGAATCCCCGGTTGGGGAAGCGGACCAGACATTGTCATCTCAAATCTATTTCCTGATCGCGATCCGAGGAAGAACCAACGGTCGGGCATAACCGCCGATCACGCGCACCTCGACGAACGCGTCGCCAAACTGCGTCTCCAGCGCGCCGAGTCCCGCATCGTTGCGATCGATTGCGTTCGCGACCTCGACGACATGGAAACAGTCCGTCGGATCGCGTTCCATCGTCGCCAAGGTCACGGCGTCGGTAAATCCCGCCGCCGCCATGGCTGCCATGATCCGGCTGCGGCTTGTCCGTTCGTTCAGCCGGATGGCGATCAAGCTGGCCTCGCTCGCGGAAAAATCGCGCCCCCAGGGCGCCACAACCAAGGCCTGGTCACCGCGTTTGGCGGACAGGAACGGCAGGCGCGACACCACCTGCGGAGTCTTTTCGTCGCCGCCCATCAGCATCGGCCACCAGGATTCTTCCTCACCGTCCGCCGGAACCGGTAGAACGGCGATATCGACAGTCGCCTCCGCCACGGCGCGAACGCAGGCGGAAACCGACGGAAGCCGGGAAAGCGGCGTCAGCGAGCCATACTGATCGCGTGCGATTCGCACCCATGCATCGTTGCCGGACGGCGCGTACACCGCCGCAGAAAACGGCTGTTGCATATGGGTAAAGCCGCCCATCATCTCGCGCCAAAGGCACACCAAGGCGGGCAGCGGGAACGGCCCCTGATGTTTGGCTGCGAGGCTTCGCATAATCATTGCTTCGCGGCCCGGACGCAGAGCGGGTCCGGCGCGCTTCTTGATCTTCCTGATGTCCTCGACGATTGTGCCTCGCTTCACAATCAAATCGTGAATAGCGATATCGATGGCGTCGATTTCCTGACGGAGAAGGTCCAGGCTCGGATTCGGGGAAGACATTCGGATGTTCTATAAGCAAGCGCCGTACCGGCAATATCGGCTAGGTGTAGCGGTCGCGCCGGTGCGACGCAAAGGCAAAACAATGGTTTCACAATGAACTCGGCCCCGCGCGCCGCAAATATCAGGACCGACTTCAAGGTTACCGCCGGGCACAGCATCGTGCTGGGCGCGGAAAGCCCCATGCCGCTCGACAGCGGGGCGACGCTGGGTCCGTTCACGCTGGCCTATCAGACCTATGGAACGCTGAACCTCGACAAGACGAACGCGGTCCTGGTTTGCCATGCCCTGACCGGCGATCAATTCGCCGCCGACGCCCATCCGCTGACCGGTCGTCCCGGCTGGTGGTCAACCCTGATCGGCCCTGGCAAGCCGGTCGATACCGATCGTTATTTCGTAATCTGCCCGAATGTCATCGGCGGCTGCATGGGCAGCTCCGGTCCGCGCGAGATCAATGCCGAAACCGGCCAAGCCTGGGGCTTGGGTTTCCCGGTCATCACTATCGGGGACATGGTACGCGCCCAAGCGCTGCTGCTCGACGCGCTGGGTGTCGACAAGCTGTTCGCCGTTATGGGCGGATCGATGGGGGGCATGCAGACGCTGGCCTGGGCCACCGCCTATCCGGAGCGCGTGTTCGCCGCGATTCCGATTGCCACCGCCGCGCGGCATTCGTCACAGAACATCGCGTTTCATGAGGTCGGCCGTCAAGCGATCATGGCCGACCCTGAATGGGCGGCCGGCGCCTATCATACCGCCGACCGGAACCCGTCGCGCGGGCTGGCGGTCGCGCGCATGGCTGCGCACATCACCTATCTGTCCGAGGCGGCATTGCACCGCAAATTCGGGCGCAACCTTCAGGACCGGCTGGCCATCACCTATGGCTTCGACGCCGACTTCCAGGTTGAAAGCTATCTGCGGCACCAGGGTTCGACCTTCGTCGACCGGTTCGACGCGAACTCGTATCTCTATATCACCCGGGCGATGGATTATTTCGACATCGCGGCGGAATATGGCGGACAGCTGACCAACGCGTTCGAAGGGTCGCCGGTCCGCTTCCTGCTGCTGTCCTTCACCAGCGATTGGCTATTCCCGACGGCCGAATCCCGCGCCATCGTCAAGGCTCTGACCACCGCGTCGGCGTCGGTCTCGTTCGTGGAGATCGAGACGGACAAGGGGCACGATGCCTTCCTGCTGGACGAGCCGGAGTTGTTCCGCATCGTCGAGGGATTCCTGGACGGCTGCGCCGAACAGTGCGGTCTGGCGCCGCGCAGCAAGGTTCAGCCCAGCGCCCGCCGGAAACAACCTAAGAGCGGCATTCGCGCCGACCTGAAACTGATCGCGGATATGATCCTCCCCGGCAGCCGGGCACTAGACGTCGGCTCGGGCGATGGCGAACTGCTGGACTATCTGGTCCATGAAAAAGACGTCGACGGCCGCGGCGTTGAACTGGACCCGGACGGCGTGCATATCTCGCTGGCGCACGGACTGGCGGTTGTCCAGGGCGACGCCAACACCGACCTGGTCGATTACGCCGACAGCGCGTTCGACTATGTGATCCTGTCCAAGACCTTGCAGGCGATGCGCGACCCCAAGTCAGTACTGGAACACCTGACCCGTATCGGCAAGCACGCCATCGTGTCGTTCGAGAATTACGGCCATTGGCGCACGCGGCTCGGCTTGATGCTGCGCGGCCGTTCGCCGACCGACCGCGAACGCTCGGCCCGTTGGTGGGAATCGTCCAATATCCACCCCTGCACGATCAAGGATTTCCTCGATTTGACCAAGGCGCTGGACATCGAGATCGAGGAGGCGCTGGTCCTGGGGCCCGCTGGACGTGTAATCCGCACGACGCAACCCAACCGGTCGGCAAACCTGTTCGGCGAGCAGGCCGTGTTTTTGCTGAAGAAGCGGACCTAGGACCGCATCCCCTTGGGCTGGGCGACCGGTCTGGGGAAGGTCAGACGACGTCGCGAAGGTTCGGCCACGGCGGGACCGCTGGCGGCATAGATCTGCTTGGTCGCCTCGACCAGATTGACACCGGCGAAGGTTGAAAACCACCGATAGCCGAGGCGTTCCCAGGCCGGCGCGGTCGACAGCAGGAAACGGGAATTGACCGGCGGCACATAGAGCGCCCGGGCCGAGCGTTCCGGCACAAACAGATGGTCGCGCAGCATCAGGTTCAGCTGCGAGGTCGAATAAGGGCTGCCGTGGCCGAACGGCGTGCGTTCAGTCCGCGACCACAGGCCGGAGCGGTTGGCGGCGACGATCAGCAGGCGCCCGCCGCCGCCCAGAACACGCCACACTTCCCGCAGCATCTGCCGCGTATGCTCCGTCCCTTCCAGGGCGTGGACGATGATCACGCGGTCGAAGGACAGATCTTCGAACGGCAGGCTCGATTCCTCAGCCAGCGTGACAAGCCCCTTGCCGTCCGCTGGCCAGAACACCACCCCCTGAGCCGCCGGCATGACCGCAGTCACGCGCGCCGCCTCGCCGATGAAGGGCCTGAGATACGGGGTGGCATAACCGATCCCGAGAACGGATTGACCGGTCAGGTCAGGCCAGAGCTCGCGAATGCGCCGCCTGACCTGCCGTAGCGCGACCTGGCCAAGGCTGCTCCGGTAGAACTCCCGCAGATCGACGACATCGCGATACATTCAAACGAAGGGCGGAAAGATGTGAAGCCCGTCAGGGCCAAGCGGCAATTCGTGGACGCCGACCGCTGCCGTGACCGGCAAAGGACCGTAAAGATGCGGAAACAAGGCACCGCCGCGCGATGCCTCCCATTTCCAGGGGCCTGCCCCCTCCTCCGCAACGACGATCAGCAGCAGGTCGGCTTGACCGGTTCGGTGCTTGGCAGCGCTCTCCGCCACCTGCGCGTCGGTCGAGAAGTGCATGAAGCCATCGCGCCGATCGTCGGCCGAACCGTAATAGAGGCCCCCGGCTTCAGCCTGGTCCCATTCCGACCGCCGTGCCATGTGATAGAGCAAGCGGCTCATAGAAGATCCCTCAACATCGCCACCAGCGGCAGGTCGGCCGGCGGCATCGGATAGTTGGCCAGTTCTGCGACCCGAGCCCAGGCCAGTTTCTGTCCCTCGCAGGGCCGCGCGATGCCTTGCCACACACGGCAGACATAAAGCGGCATCAGCAGGTGAAAATCAGGATAGCTGTGCGATGCAAAGGTAAGCGGCGCAAGGCAACGGACATCGGTATCGATATCCAGTTCTTCCTTGAGCTCGCGGATCAGCGCCTCCTCGGGCGTCTCACCGGCATGAACCTTGCCACCGGGAAATTCCCAAAGCCCGGCCAGATGCTTGCCCTCGGGCCGTTGCGCCAACAGGACGCGGCCATCGACGTCGACCAGGGCGACCGCCGATACCAGCAGGACAGGACGGTCAGTACTCATCGAATTCCATGCTTTGGCCTGTGGCGCCGCGCCGCGAAGAAATCGGTTTCGACCCGCCCGCGTTCGACCGTGTCTTCCGGGCGGCGGTCGACATAGGCCAACCCAGCTTTCTCCAGCACGCGCACCGAACGGTCGTTCTCGGGCAGCACACTGGCATTGACCTCACGCAGGTCCAGCCGGTCAAAAGCGAAATCGACAACGGCCTTGGCCGCCTCTGTGGCATAGCCTTGGCCCCAGTAATCCGCGCCCAGCCAGTATCCCAGCATACCGCAGCTCGAATCGTCTTCGATCGACAGGTCGACGCTGCCGATCAGGAGATTGTCGTCACGGCGGATGATCACGAACGGAAAGCCAACGCCGGCCTTCCGCTCGGCGATGGAGCGTTCGATCCAGGAAATGGCGTGTTCATAGCGATACGGAAAGGGTACGCGCACAAGCCAGTGCACGATGTCCCAATTCGCCAGCAATGGAGAAATCGCGGCGGCATCGTCGATGACCGGCGAGCGCAATAGAAGCCGGTCGGTATCGATCCGGTGGGCGGCGATGACGCGAACGCGAGGTTTGAGACTGAAGCCCCTCATCGGGCCGTCAACGGTTGCGGAAGGCCCTGCCCAGTTCCGCCGGGGTCAACTGCGATAGCTGCCATTGATATCGATATAGCCATGGGTGAGGTCGCACGTCCAAACCGTCGCCTTCCCCTTGCCGATGTCAAGATCGACCGCGATGTCGATATTAGGGCCGGTCATATGCTTGGCGACCGGCGTCTCGTCATAACCCTCGACGATTTGCCCGTGTCGGGTGATCGGCACGCCACCGACGGAGATGCCCAGCCGGTCGCGGTCGGCCTTCTCGCCGGCCTTGCCCACCGCCATGACGATACGGCCCCAGTTGGCGTCCTCACCGGCGATCGCGGTCTTGACCAGCGGGGAGTTGGCAATTGCGAGTCCAACGCGTCTGGCGGCGCCGCCCGAAGCTGCGCCCTTCACATGGACAGTAACAAATTTCGAGGCGCCCTCGCCGTCGCGCACAATCAGTTGTGCCAATTCGACCATCGCGTCTTCGACGGCGTGGCGGAAGTCCTTCAGCTTTTTGTCGCCGGCATGGTCGACCGGATGATTGCCCGCCGCACCGGTGGCGGCGAACAAGACGGTATCGCTGGTCGAGGTATCGCTGTCCACGGTGATCGAATTGAAAGACCGCTTGACCGCCCGGTCCACGATCTTTTGCAAGACCTTTGCCGATATCGCGGCGTCGGTGAACAGAAAGGCCAGCATCGTCGCCATGTCCGGCGCGATCATGCCGGAGCCTTTGGCGATGCCGTTGATGGTGACCTTGACGCCGTCGATCATCGCCGTGCGGGTGACGGATTTTGCAAAGGTATCGGTAGTTCGGATTGCCTCCGCCGCGTCGGCCCAGCCGGCCGGCTTCAACTTTTTGGCCAGATCCGGGATCGCCGCCGGAATGGCGTCAGCCGGCAGCGGTTGCCCAATGACACCGGTCGAAGCGATGAACACCTCGTTATGATGGCACCGAAACAGGGTCGAAGCCGCCACGATCGTCGCCTCGACCGTCAGGTCGCCGGCCTTGCCGGTGAAAGCATTCGAATTGCCGGAGTTGACCACGATTACACGAGCCTTGCCGCCCTTCAGCGCATGCCGGCACCAATCGACCGGCGCGGAACTGCAAAGCGAGCGGGTCAGCGCGCCGGCAATGGTCGTGCCCTCAGCCAGCTCCGCCAGCATCAGGTCGCGGCCACCGTTCTTTTTCAGCCCGATCGCGGCGCAGGCGAGCCGGACACCCGCGATCTTGGGCAAAGCAGGTTGCTTGGCCGGCGCCAGCGGCGAAACCGTCAGCCCAGCCACCGGCAACCTATTTCTTCGCCGGGGCCGGAGCGGCCGGAGCCGGTGTGGCAGCGGCTGGAGCCGGTGCGGCCGGTGCCGGTGCCGCGGCCGGAGCGGCAGCAGCGGGAGCGGCAGGCGTATCGACGACAGGCGTGCCGTCAGGATTGAAGTGCTCGATCTTCGCGTTTTTACGTAAGTCTTCCATGACCTTCTTTTCCTCATCCTGCAGGACGAGATTGGTCAATTGCGGCTTCACCGTATCGAATGCCGGCAACGGTTGCGCCCGCTTGTCCAGCACCTGGATGACGTGCCAGCCATATTGCGAATGAACCGGCGTGTCGCTGATCTGGCCTGCATTCATCTTGAAAGCCGCGTCGGCGAATTCAGGGACCATCTTGTCTTTGGTGAAATAGCCGAGGTCGCCGCCGCTCTCACCCGAACCCGGATCGGTCGACTTTTCCTTGGCCAATTTCTCGAAGTCCGCGCCCTTCTTGAGCTGGGCGATGATGTCTTTGGCTTCCTGCTCGGTCTTGACCAGAATGTGCCGGGCATGAACTTCCTGCGGCGGCGTGACCTGCTTGGTCAGCTCGTCATATTTCGCCTTCAGCACGTCGTCGGTGATCTTGGCGCGCGCCGTCCGGTCCATATAGGTGTCGGCGACAGTCGTGATCTGTACCATATGCAGGCGCTGCTGGACCAGCGGGTCCTGATCCAGTTTCTCCGCCGCTGCCTTCTCACCCGCCAGTTTGACGTCGATCAGGCGATCGACCACGCGGGACTGAAGGTCGGCGGGCGACATCTGCGCCTTGGCCTGGTCGCCGACATCGGCGACGATCGCATCGACCTCCGACTGATAGATCGGAAGGCCGTCAACTTTGGCAACCACGGCGGTCTTGGTCGGTTGCGGCGCAGCGCTGCTGGACATCGGCGCCATTGTGCCACCAGGCGTCGAGGCGGACATGCCGGCTCCGCCATGACCGAAATAATATCCGATACCGCCGGCCGCGGCGGCAACGACGATAACAATAATCGCGGTCATCGGACCGTTCGATGAGGAAGAAGCCATGATGGAAGGTGACGCTCCAAATAAGGGCATGGATACGGCAGCAATCGTGCGCGACCGCCTATCCCGTGGGGTGCCGCATACTACACGTCGCCAGCGCGCTTACAAGCGCGCGATTGCCCGAACTCGCTCCTGCCGTTCGTTGACACAGTGGGGGCGCACCCTTATCTGACGGGGGTTCTATACTCTTATAAGACGAGCCTGAATCCAGCAGGCTCGGGCAAGGAATTTCAATGTTCGGTGCGGTCGCCCGCAAACTGTTCGGAAACTCCAACGATCGGATCGTTGCGGGGCTTCGGCCGGTTGTCCAGAAAACCAACGCGCTCGAAGGCAAATACCTGCCCATGTCGGACGACGAGTTGCGCGGGCAAACCGGCGTGCTGCGCGGACGGCTGGCGGAGGGCGAGACGCTCGACGACATCATGCCCGACGCCTTCGCGGTGGTTCGGGAGGCGGCGAAACGGACACTGGGCCAGCGGCATTTCGACGTACAGCTGATGGGCGGCGCGGTTCTGCACAGCGGTAAGATCGCCGAGATGAAAACCGGCGAAGGCAAAACGCTGGTCGCCACCCTTGCCGTCTATCTGAACGCATTGTCGGGCAAAGGCGTCCACGTCGTGACGGTCAACGACTATCTGGCGCAGCGTGACAGCGGATGGATGGGCCAGGTCTATCGTTTCCTGGGGCTGACCGTCGGTTGCATCATCAACAATCTGGACGACAACGAACGCCGCGAGGCCTACGCGTCCGACGTCACCTATGGCACGAACAACGAGTTCGGCTTCGACTATCTGCGCGATAACATGAAGTACCGGCTGGAGGAGATGGTCCAGCGGCCTTTCAACTATGCCATCGTCGACGAAGTTGACTCGATCCTGATCGACGAGGCCCGTACACCGCTGATCATCTCGGGCCCGGCGCAGGATGCGGCCGAGCTTTACCAGCGGGTCGATACCCTGATCCCCAGCCTCGATCCGGAAGACTACGACAAGGACGAGAAGCATAAGACGGTCGCGCTGAACGAGCCCGGCACCGAGAAGATCGAGGAACTGCTGCGCGGTGCCGGCCTCTTGGAGACCGGCACACTCTACGACGTGCAGAACGTCAATCTGGTGCACCACGTCAATCAGGCGCTGCGCGCCCACAAGCTGTTCACCCGGGACGTCGATTACATCGTCAAGGACGACAAGGTTATCATCATCGACGAATTCACCGGCCGTATGATGAGCGGACGGCGGTATTCCGAAGGCCTGCATCAGGCGCTGGAGGCCAAGGAACACACGACAATCCAGCAAGAAAATCAGACGCTGGCGTCGATTACCTTCCAGAACTATTTCCGGATGTATCCGAAGCTGGCGGGCATGACCGGCACGGCGATGACCGAAGCCGGCGAATTCGCTGAAATCTACCGGCTGGACGTGGTCGAGATGCCGACCAACCGCGACGTGTCGCGCATCGACGGCGACGACGAAGTCTATCGCACCGCGGACGAGAAGAACGAGGCGATCATTACCCTGATCGACGAGGCGCGCCAGCGCCAGCAGCCGGTGCTGGTCGGCACCGTGTCGATCGAGAAATCGGAACATCTTGCGGCGCTTCTGAAAAAGAAAAAGGTGCCGCACTCTGTCCTTAATGCCCGCTATCACGAGCAGGAAGCGGCGATTATCGCCGAAGCCGGCCGCCCGGGCGCGGTCACCATCGCAACCAATATGGCCGGCCGCGGCACCGACATTCAGTTGGGCGGCAATTTCGAAGTCCGCGTCCGCGAAGAGGCGGATGGCTTGGAGGGCGAGGCGCGCGAAGCGAAGACTGCCGAAATCCGTAAGGAATTGGACGCGGCAAAGGACACGGTCATGAAGGCCGGCGGCCTTTATGTCGTCGGCACCGAGCGCCATGAATCGCGCCGGATCGACAACCAGTTGCGCGGCCGTTCCGGCCGCCAGGGCGATCCCGGCAATTCCAAGTTCTTCCTGTCGCTGGAAGATGACCTAATGCGCATCTACGGCATGCAGCGCATGGATGGCGTCCTGCAGCGGCTGGGCATCCAGGAGGGTGAGGCGATCATCCATCCTTGGATCAACAAGGCGCTGGAACGCGCGCAGAAGAAAGTCGAGCAGCAGCACTTCGAAGTGCGCAAGAACCTGCTGAAATACGACGACGTCATGAATGACCAGCGCAAGGTCATCTATGAGCAGCGCCGCGAGGTGATGTCCGCCGATCTGGTCGACACCATCGTCGAGGATATGCGCCATGATGTGATCGATCGGATCGTCGCCCGCAATATTCCGCCCAATTCCTACGCCGAGCAGTGGAACGTCACGGCGCTCGACGCCGAGATCAAGGATATTCTGGGCCTCGACCTGCCGTTTGAGGAATGGGCGCAGGAACAAGGCATTACCGGCGACACCGTGCTGGAGCGCGTGCTGGACGCCTCCGACGCCAAAGTCGCCGAAAAGGTCGCCACCTACAGCGCCGACGTGATGAACCAGATCGGGCGCAGCCTGCTGTTGCAGATACTGGACCAAGCCTGGAAGGAACACCTGCTGGCGCTCGACCATCTGCGCCAGGGCATCAATCTGCGCGCCTATGGCCAACGCGATCCTCTGAACGAATACAAACGCGAGGCATTCACTCTGTTTGCCGGAATGCTGGACGAGGTCCGCGAACAGGTCACACGATACCTGTCCAACATCGTCATCCAGGCCCAACCGCCCGAGGGCATGGAATTCCCGCCACAGGAAATGCACGAGACGCGGCGTGACCCGGCGCTGGATATGGAGCCGGGATTCATCGGCTCCGGCCAGCTTGCCCTGGCGGCTGCACCGCCGCAGATGGCCCCCGGCACCGACCTCAGCGCCGTGCCGCGCAATGCTGCCTGCCCGTGCGGCAGTGGAAAAAAGTTCAAGCACTGCCACGGCGCGACGGCCTGATCCGAAAACCATGACCAACAAGGAAATCGCCTGGAGCTATTTCGAGTTGGTCAGCGAAGGCCGAATCTCGGAGGCGCAGGCGTTACTGCACGATGCAGGCACGCTTTGGTCGAGCGGCCCGCGCAAGGCGATCCCGATGCGCACCCAAAAGGCAACGGCTGCCGAAATCTTGAAGGCCGTGCCGATGAGGTTCACGCTGCTGGACGCCATCGCTGAGGGCGACAAGGTCGTACTGGAGCTGGAAAGCCATGCCAAGACTGAGGATGGCGAGGACTACAACAACATCTACGCCTTCATCATGACGATCTTTCAAGGCAAGATTCTGCATATCCGCGAACACGCCGATACGCGCCACTCGATGGAAAAACTGCCGAAGAAGGCGTGGGACGTCGAAAAATCCCGCTTCGCGCAGCACCACCAGGATGACTATTATCCGGATAAGGCGGACAAGCCGCACTAATCCGGGGAAGACGATGGCTGAGACCAATCGGGCGTGGATCTTCGAACGGCGTCCCATCGACGACGATTTCGACAGCGCGTTGAAATACCGCGAACATCCGATGCCGGAGCCGGGACCGGATCAGGTTCTGGTCAGAAATCTTTATCTCTCGCTCGACCCTGCCAATCGCCGCTGGATGGCGGGGCCGACCTATATGCCGCCGGTCCCGACCGGCGGGCCGATGTGGGGTTTCGTCATCGGCAGGATCATCAAATCCAACGCTGCTGGGTTCGCACCCGGCGATATCGTCGGCGGTGTCGGAACCTGGGCCGACTATTCTGCTCTATCCACCCAGGGCCTGGATAAGATCCCGGATCTGGGCGGCTTGCCGTTGCACGCGGCGGTGGGGCTGTTTCGCGGACCGGGCGGCACCGCCTATGTCGGCGTGAAGGATATCGGGCAGCTTAAACCCGGACAGACTTTCGTCGTATCGGGCGCGGCGGGTTCCGTCGGATCGCTGGCCGGACAGATCGCCAAGAACCTGGGCGCCGCCAACGTGGTCGGCATCGCCGGTTCCAATGAGAAATGTGCCTGGCTGACCGGCGAGCTCGGTTTCGACCATGCGATCAATTACCAGACCGAAAATGTCGAACAACGCTTGCGCGAACTGTGCCCGAAAGGCGTCGATGTCTATTTCGAGAATGTCGGCGGCGCGGTGGGCAATGCGGTCGCCGTCAACATGGCCAAATTTGGCCGGATCGCTGTGTGCGGGCTGACCGCGCAATATAACGACGACGCCGCGCAGATCGGGCTGGATATAATGCCGCTGCTGCTCGCCGGTTGCACGATGCAGTGCTTCATTCTCTACGATTTTCTGGACCGGCTGCCCGAAGCAACGGCGAAGATTTCCGAATGGTATGCCGACGGCCGAATCAAATATCACGCCGACATCACCGAGGGCCTGGAGAATGCGCTCGGCGCTTTCAGGAAACTGTTTCAACCCGGCGCAGCCCATAGGGGCAAAATGATGGTCCGGATCGACCCGTCCGCCAATTAAGGCACTGGCCCAACACGCCGTTTCGTGTGTTAGATTTATGACATAACGAGGGGAGTGCCGGATGGCCGACTACGCTGGCATCGACAACGACGATATCCGCCAGGTTCAGGATTATATGCGCCGGGAGTTCGATACCCTGATGCGTCCGCTGAAGCATCCGGTCTATCACTACACGACTGGTGAGGCTGCCGCGGGCATCCTGGAAGAGGCGAAACTTCGCGCCACCAACATCCTGTATTTGGATGACGGCCGCGAAATGCAGCACAGCGTCGTCTATTTCCGCCAAGCGATGGCGATGCGCCAGAATGCGGACCACGGTAGCGTCGGCGAGGCGCTCAACGAAATGATTTCCCGCTATCTGTCCGAAGTCGGCGATTACGTCCCGCCGGACATTTGGATCGCCACCTTTACCGCCGAATATGACTGTCCGCGCCAGTGGCGGCGTGTCAGTGCGGAAAGCCATGGTGTCGCACTGGGCTTTCCGGCGGCAGGCATCGTCAGAGCCGCCGAG
This sequence comes from Alphaproteobacteria bacterium, assembly GCA_965276835.1. GTDB lineage: Bacteria > Pseudomonadota > Alphaproteobacteria > BOG-932 > Roseiterribacteraceae > BOG-932. The sequence continues at coordinate 918,067 of OZ255631.1, read as the reverse complement.
GCAGGCGGCGCCCTGCTCGCCCCTTGCTGTTACGATGAGCGCAGCAAGATCGAAATCATGAGTCGGGGCCTCGACCTCTTGGAAAAGCTCTATGCCAAGCGCCTTCAAGGCAGCGCGAAAATGCCGCCGGCCGATGCCTTGGTTCGTTATGTGGTACGCGAACTGGCACTGTTCGGCGCGCTGATGAAACCATCGGAATATGCCGACGAGAACGAATGGCGGATGGTGCTGTGCAACCCCAGCCAGACGGCGGTGGGCGCCCGACGGATCACAGCGCAAGCCAGGCCGGAATACACGTCGCTTTATATCGATTTGGAGATCGCGGATGCGACCGACCGGCTGCCGATCAGCGAAATATTGATCGGTCCCAGCCAACGCCAGCAAATGACGACGCGCGCCTTCCGCACCTTGCTTTATAAGCACGGGTACGAACGGGCTGACGTCGTACCGTCGCAAGTCGCTCTCAGCAACTGACGCCCCGTGCGTCCTGTTACGCCTTAAGGGAAGTTACGCATGAAGTTCTGGCTGTCGCTGGTTTCCGTCGGTGAGACGGAACAGATGGTGGAGATCGCTAAATACGCGGAAGAGCTGGGGTTTGGCGGGATCACCGCCGCCGACCATCTGGTGATGCCGACCAAGATCGACAGCAAATACCCTTACACCCCCGACGGCGAGGTGTTTTGGCCGGAAAAGACCCCGTGGCCTGACCCATGGGTGACGTTGGCGACCATGGGCGCGGTCACCAAAAAGCTGGATTTGATGACCAACATCTATCTCGCTGCGCTGCGTGATCCGTTCACCGCCGCCAAGGCGATCTCGACCGCGGCAGTGTTCAATGAGGGCCGCATCGCCTGTGGCGTCGCCTCGGGCTGGATCAAGGAAGAATACGAGCTGGCCGGTGTGGATTTCGCCAGCCGCGGCCGGCGCCTGGACGAGCTCTTGGACGCCATGCGCGCGCTATGGACGGGCGAGAAGGTCAGCCACCGGGGCGAGTTCTTCAATTTCGATGCGCTGATGTGCCCGGCGCCCAAGAAGAAAATTCCGATCTGGTGCGGCGGCGGTACTAAGCCGGCGATCCGCCGCGCCGCGAAGAACGATGGATGGCTGCCCTTGCCGATGACGCTGGCACAGATGAACGAAGCGGCGGCCAACATCCGCGGCCTGCGCACCGCGGCCGGCCTGCCGCTCAAGGATTTCACGATCTGCTTTGCCCCGGCCGAGCCCTTCACGCCCGCCGTTGCCGACGGCGCGCGGAAAATCGGCATCGAGGATGTGATCGTCATCGGCCCCTGGATTCCCTCGCCTTGGGATATCGAGCAGTGGACCGACCCCGGGGACGATTTCGGCGAGCTGGAGGTCAAAAAGAAGGCAATGCGACGCTATGCCGAAACCGTCATCGCGAAGTGCCACTGACATGCCGGTTCTGCGCACCCCGGACGAATGCTTCGCCAACCTGCCGGGCTATGATTTCGCGCCGCATTACCAGACGCTGAAAGATCCACGCCTGGGCGATCTGCGGATGCATTATGTCGACGAGGGGCCGCGCGATGCACCTGTCGCGCTGATGTTGCACGGGGAGCCGACCTGGTCGTTCCTCTATCGCAAAATGATCCCGCTGGTCGCCAAGGCGGGGTATCGCGCGATCGCGCCCGACTTCATCGGTTTCGGCCGGTCGGACAAGCCGGGCAGCCGCGCCGATTATTCCTATCAGCGTTTCGTCGACTGGCTGAAACAGTTCATTCAGGCGGTAGACCTCCGCCGCATCACGCTGGTTTGCCAGGATTGGGGCGGCCCGATCGGCCTGCGTACGGTCAGCGAACTGACCGACAGGTTCGATGCCGTGCTGGCGACCAATACGCTGTTGCCTACCTATGAGCCGCCGCCTAAAGGCATCGACGGCTGGCCGGGCGAGCAAATCGCCAACTGGGTGAAGACCTGCCGGGAGGCGACCGACCTGCCGATCTCCGCCATCGTCGGCGGCGTCGGTGTCGACGCCTTAGGCGACGACGTGCTGCGCGGCTACGACGCCCCTTTCCCCGACGCGTCGTACAAGGCCGCAACAATGCAGATCACCTGCTGCATTCCGGTGACCGAAGACATGCCCGGCATCGCGGAGAACAAGAAGGCGTGGGAAGTGATCGAACGGTTCGACAAGCCGTTCCTGACCGCATTCAGCGACCGCGATCCTTCGACCAAGGCTTGGGAGGCGGTGTTTCGCCGGCGCGTCCCCGGCGCCGCCGGCCAGCCGCATGCCGAGATCGCGGGCGCCGGCCATTTCGTCCAGGAGGAGCAAGGACCGGCGCTGGCGGAACATCTGATCGCCCTGCTGAACCGGATGTACTGTCGGTAAACCGATCGATCTTTTATAGGTTAGGGGCAAAATCTTTACGGGATTTTTACGCCGCTGCCCGCTCTTCGATCTATTCGCTTTACGGCAGCTCCCCCTATGGTCGCGCGTTCAACGAACAGAGTTGGTTGATGATCGACATCGCATTTGTCGCCGGATTACTGCTGGTCTTCGGCGTGCTCTATGGATTCTGCCACGTCTGCAGTCGATTGTAATCGCATGCATTTCGACTTCATCCTGGGTGGGTTCACCTTCATTGCCCTGCTGGCCTATCTGCTGTTCGCCCTCGTGCGCAGTGAGCGATTCTAAATCGTGGGCAGTACCGACCTTCTTCAGTTCGCGGTCTTCATCGGCCTGATCCTATTGGCGACGCCGATTTTAGGCGCCTATATGGCCCGGGTTTTCTCCGGCGAGAAAACACTGCTCAGCGTCGCGCTGCGGCCAGTCGAGCGCATCATCTACAAAATCTGCGGCGTTCGCGAAGATCTGGACGAACATTGGCTGCGTTATGCCGGGCATTTGCTACTGTTCTCGGCAATCGGCACGATTGCGACTTACGCGATGCTGCGGCTGCAGCAATATCTGCCGCTCAACCCACGCAACCTGCCGGGTATGTCGCCTGCCCTGGCGATGAATACTGCCATCAGCTTCAACACCAACACCAACTGGCAGGCCTATGGCGGAGAAAACGCCGTCAGCCATTTCAGCCAGATGACCGGCTTGGCGGTGCACAATTTCCTCAGCGCCGCGACAGGTTTGGCAGTGGCCATTGCCCTGGTGCGCGGCCTTGCCCGGCGAACGGCAAAAACCATCGGCAATTTCTATGTCGACCTGACCCGCAGCATTCTCTATGTCCTGCTGCCCATCGCCATCATCGCCGCCCTGATCCTGGTCTGGCAAGGCGTGCCGCAGACCTTACACGACGGGACCGAGGCGCAAACGGTCGAGGGCGCCAAGCAGACGATCACCCTGGGCGCTATCGCTTCACAGGAGGCGATCAAGCAGCTGGGTACAAACGGTGGCGGCTTCTTTGCCGCGAACAGCGCCCACCCCTATGAAAACCCGACACCGCTCTCGAACTTTGTCGAGAATCTTCTGATTTTCCTGATTCCTGCAGCTTTAGTCGATACTTACGGGCGGATGATCGGCCGGCGGAAACAATCTTATGCGCTGTTCGGCGCCATGGGCATTCTGTTTCTGGTCGGTCTGACCACGGCCTATTTTGCCGAGTCGTCGCCCAACCCGGCTCTGACCGGTATCGCCGGGTATGACGCGTCCCAGGGCAATATGGAGGGCAAGGAGGTCCGCTTCGGCGTGGCGGACTCCGTGTTATGGGCCGTGACCACCACCGACACGTCCAGCGGCGCGGTCAACGCGATGCATGACAGCCTTATGCCGCTGACCGGCATGGTCACGCTGGCCAACGTCATGCTGGGCTGCGTTATCTTCGGTGGCGTCGGCAACGGCCTTTACGGCATCCTGCTGCACGCGATCATCGCCGTGTTCCTGGCCGGCCTGATGGTCGGGCGAACGCCGGAATATGTTGGCAAGAAGATCGAAACCCGCGAGGTGAAGCTCGCCATCTTCGCGTTGATGGCGATTACCGCCGGAACGCTGGTGTTCACCTCAATCGCCGTCGTCTCGCCTGCCGGAATATCCGGATTGGGCAACCAGGGGCCGCACGGCCTCAGCGAAATTCTCTATGCCTATGCCTCGGCGGACGCCAATAACGGCTCGGCTTTCGCCGGTCTGAACGCCAACAGCATATTCTATAACGTGACGCTGGGGCTGATGATGCTGATCGGCCGGTTCATCGTTATCATCCCGATCCTGGCCATCGCGGGAAGCTTCGCCGCCAAAAAGACTGTGCCGACTTCCTACGGCACCTTTCCGACGGACAGCAGTCTTTTTGTCGGCTTGCTGGCCGCGGTTATCCTCATCATCGGCGGATTGACCTTCTTTCCCGCGCTTGCGCTGGGACCGATCGTCGAACATCTGGCCCTGCAAGCCGGGACTAGGTTCTAATCAATGACCCAGATCGCCAGCCCAAAGCTTCTCGACGCACGAATCGCGACAGCCGCCGGCATCGACGCCTTCCGAAAGCTCAACCCATTCGGCCTTTGGCGGAACCCGATTATCTTCGTCACCGAGGTTGTCGCACTGGTCGCGACCATCTTGTGGCTGCGTGGGCTGGTTCTCAGCGGCGATATCCATTCGGCGGTCGAAGGCCAGATTTGTTTCTGGCTGTGGGTCACGGTTCTGAGCGCCAATTTTGCCGAGGCCATTGCCGAAGGCCGAGGTAAAGCGTTGGCTGACTCGCTTCGCCGCACGCAAACCGAAATCAAGGCGCACCGCCTGATTTCAGAAAACAGCGACGCAACCGAGGATGTGCCGGGCAGCGCGCTGCGCGAAGGCGATATCGTCATCGTCTCGGCAGGCGAAATCATTCCGGGCGACGGCGAAGTAATCGAAGGGATCGCATCGATCGACGAATCGGCGATCACCGGTGAATCGGCGTCGGTTATCCGCGAATCCGGCAGCGACCGGTCAGGCGTAACCGGCGGCACGCGCGTCGTATCGGATTCGATCAAGGTCCGAATCACCGCCAAGCCGGGCCAAAGCTTCCTCGACCGCATGATCCGGCTGGTTGAGGGCGCGGAACGGCAAAAGACGCCGAATGAAGTCGCACTGGGCATTCTGCTGATCGGCCTGACCATCATCTTCCTGACGGTAACCGGCAGCCTGGAATTTTTTGCCGCCTATTCCGGCGCCACTATCCCAATGGTGTTCCTGATCGCCCTGCTGGTCACGTTGATCCCGACCACCATCGGCGGCCTGCTGTCGGCCATCGGTATCGCCGGCATGGACCGGCTGGTGCGCAGCAATGTCGTCGCTAAATCCGGCCGCGCCGTGGAGGCCGCCGGCGATGTCGACGTGCTGCTGCTGGATAAGACCGGCACAATTACCTACGGCAATCGCATGGCGGACGATTTCATCCCCGCCCCCGGCGTCACGATGTCTGAATTGGTGCAAAGCGCGCTGCTCGCTTCCCTCGCCGATGAGACGCCCGAGGGGAAATCAATCGTTCGGCTGGCGACCGACCGTTACAACGCCGCGGTTGACAGCAACGATGTTGCCCGGTCGATCGAATTTTCGGCTTTCACCCGCATGAGCGGCGCAGACCTTCGAGACGGGCAGGAAATTCGCAAGGGGGCGGTCGATGCCATTGTCGCCTATGTTTTCAGCGATCCAAACGTCCGCGTCCGTGTGGCGGCGCCCGAGATCGCCCAGGCGGTTGAGCGTATCGCCAAGGCCGGCGGCACACCGCTGGCCGTTGCACGCGGCGGCAAGCTGCTGGGCGTCATCCACCTGAAGGATATCATCAAGCCGGGCATCCGCGAACGCTTCGGCATGTTGCGCCAGATGGGCATTCGCACCGTGATGGTGACCGGCGACAATCCGCTGACCGCCGCGACAATTGCCGCTGAGGCCGGTGTCGACGATTACATGGCGGAAGTCACGCCGGAAAAGAAACTCGAACTGATCCGCTCGGAACAGCGCGAGGGCAAGCTCGTCGCCATGTGCGGCGACGGGTCGAACGATGCTCCTGCCCTTGCTCAGGCGGATGTCGGCGTCGCGATGAACAGCGGAACGCCGGCCGCACGCGAGGCTGGCAACCTGATCGACCTGGACAGCGACCCAACCAAACTGATCGAGGTCGTGCTGGTCGGCAAACAGCTTTTAATCAGTCGCGGGTCGTTGACCACCTTCTCGATCGCGAATGACGTCGCGAAATATTTCGCCATCATCCCCGCTTTGTTCATCGGTCTCTATCCACAGCTTCAGGCGCTCAACGTTATGCGTCTGGGCAGCCCGCAGAGCGCCATCCTGTCGGCAATCATCTTCAATGCGCTGATCATCGTGGCGCTAATCCCGCTGGCCCTGCGCGGAGTGAATTACAAACCGGCGAGCGCAATCGCACTGCTGCGCCGAAACCTGTTGGTGTACGGCCTTGGCGGGATCGCAGTGCCGTTCGTCGGCATCAAGGCAATCGACCTGTTGATCAACGCCATCGGCCTGGCTTGAGCGGAGGGGGAGCACCATGACATCCGCTTTTCGCATGGCGATCCTGATGCTGGTCGTGATGACCCTGCTGACCGGCCTCGCCTATCCGCTGGCGATCACAGGGGTTGCGCAGTTGGTGTTTCCGCACAAGGCAAACGGCAGCCTGATCCGGAACGGCGACACGGTTATCGGCTCGACGCTGATCGGCCAGAAATTCTCGAAGCCTGAATATTTTCACTCGCGCCTCTCGGCTGCCGACTATGATCCTCTGCACTCCGGCGGCACGAACCTAGCGCCCTCGAGCCAGCGCCTGAGCGATTCGGTGACGGCAGCGGTTCAGGCCAACCAACCGGATAATCCGCAAAAATCTGTCCCGGGCGATTTAGTGACATCGTCGGCCAGCGGGTTGGATCCCGACATCTCGCCCGACGCGGCTGCGTTCCAGGTGCCGCGAGTTGCCAAGGCGCGTGGCATGACCGAAGACCAAGTCATTGCCATCGTTCATAAATATACCAAGGGGCAAACGCTGGGATTTCTTGGGGAACCCCGCGTCAACGTACTGCGCCTCAATCTGGCGCTAGATCGCGCATCACAAAAATAATGTGATTTCAAGCTTGATTCACACAAGCTTTTCGGCCATCGGTGCCCTTCCTGAGAACCAAAACGGAGCACCATCTGTGAGGGCACTCTCAACACTAATCTCCCTAATCGCCTTACCCTTCGCCCTGGCCACGCCGGGCGTGGCAGCGGCATCCGACTGCGATGTCTCAGGCGACATTCCCAATAATGTTTCGACGGCCACCTGGTATGGGGGTCATCATAATGGCCACCGCACCAGCAGCGGCGAGATTTTCGACAAGCGCAAGCTGACTGCCGCGCACCCCTCACTTCCACTTCTGTCGACTGTTGAGGTTACCAACCTGGCGAACGGCAAGAAGGTGCAGGTACGGATCAACGATCGTGGCGGTATGGCGAATGCGTCCGAGATCGACTTGTCGGAGGCGGCGGCCAGCTCGCTCGGTATTCGTCGCTGCGGCATGGGAATGGTGGTAGTCTCGGCCCCGCTGCCCAAGGACAAAATCTTGCCGCAGCCCAAACTGCAAACTGCCGCTCTGACGACATCGGCGAAATCGAAGCATACAGGCAAACATGAAACTTCTTGGTCAGGGTCTCTATTGGGACGAACTCGAGCTCGGTGATCAGTTCAAGACGTTCGGGCGGACGGTCACCGAAGCCGACATCATCAATTTCATCAACTGCACCGGCTTCCTTGAGGTTCTGTTCACGGATGCCGAGTTCCGTGAGAAACACTCGGCGATCAAGGGCCGCGTCGCCCCCGCCGCACTGATCTACTGTTTCGCCGAAGGCCTTTTGATGACCGGGCTGATCCAAGGCAGCGGCTTGGCATTCCTCAATATGGAACTTGACGTAAAGGGCCCGGTCGTCGCCGAGGATACGATCCATGTCGAAGTGACGGTCACCGAAATCCGCCCGACAGCCAAAGGCGGCCGTGGTCTTGTCCGCACGACGAACGAGATCAAGAACCAGCGTGGCGAGACGGTGATCGTCTATACGCCGCTGCGCTTGCTGAAGGGCAGCGAGAAGGCAGCCTGACCGACCTTCGCCCTCCATCGATCACGCCTGAAACCATTCCCCTCTTCCTGCCTACCGGCAGTCGGCGTTAAGGTCGGGTCATGAACGCGCCTTGCATCCACTGTTTAGCCCATGGCTGACGATCCCGATCGTCCGGAGCCGGAAGCCCTTCTTTCCGAACTGAAAAAGTCTCGGCGCGGTCGGCTGAAGATTTTCCTGGGTGCGGCGCCTGGCGTGGGCAAGACCTATGCGATGCTGGAGGCGACCCAGCGGCGCAAGAAGGAGGGTATCGACCTTCTGGTCGGCATCCTGGAAACCCATGGGCGGGCCGAGACCGAACTGCTGATGGACGGGCTGGACGTGCTGCCGCGCAAGCAGATCGTCTATCGCGACCGCGCCTTCACCGAGATGGATATCGACGGCATCCTGAAACGCCGTCCGCGTCTCGCGATCATCGACGAACTGGCGCACACCAACGTGCCCGGCAGCCGGCACGTCAAACGATATCAAGACGTCGCCGAAATCCTGGATGCCGGGATCGACGTCTATACCACGCTGAACATCCAGCATCTTGAGAGCCTGAACGACATCATCGCACGCATCGCCCGCATCCGCGTGCGCGAAACCGTGCCCGACAGCGTGCTGGATGAGGCCGATGAGATCGAACTGATCGACCTGCCGCCGGAAGACCTGATCGAACGCCTGCACCAAGGCAAAGTCTATGTGAAGGATCAGGCGACCCGCGCGGTCACACATTTCTTCAGCCGCGGCAACCTGACGGCGCTGCGCGAGCTGACGATGCGGGCGGCGGCCGAGCGCGTCGACGCCGAGATGCTGACCTACATGAAGGCGCATGCGATTTCCGGCCCCTGGCCGACGCGCGAACGCATCATGGTCTGTGTCAACGAATCTGTGGTTGGGCAAAAACTGGTGCGCAGCGCCCAGCGCGCCGCCGACCGACTGCGATCCACTTGGATCGCAGTCCATGTCCAAACCGCGACCGAGGAACATCTGAAAGAGGCGGCTAAGGACCGCATCCAGGATACGCTGGCGCTGGCCGAGCGTCTGGGCGCGGAGGTTGTCGTGTTGCCAGGCTCGCTCGACATCGCCGGGGAACTGCTGAACTACGCCCGGTCGCGCAATGTCAGCCGGATCATTGTCGGCCAGCCGCGCACGCGCCACTTCGGCCGCTGGTTCACCCGCGCGGTGACCCAACGTATGGTCGAAGGCGCCAAGGGCTTCGAGATCCTGGTCGTCGGGCAGGAAGACGACAAGACCGCACCGGAGACGAACGAACAGGGCGGCCGCACCTTCGACACCAATTCGCCGCGCGAATATGCCCTGTCGATCGCCGCCGTGTTGGGCGCCGGGCTGGTCGCGGCGGTCGCGGAGTATTTCATTCCGCTGCCCAGCCTGTCGATCATATTCGTCCTGCCGGTGCTGGTCAGCGCGCTACGGTTCGGGCTGTGGCCGTCGGTGGTCGCGAGCCTGCTGAGTTTTGTCGTCTATCGCTATTTCTTCACTGAACCGCGCTTTGCCTTCGCCGTCGCCAGCACGCAGGATTTCTTCACGCTGGTGTTTTTCTTCGCCGTCGCCCTTTCAACCGGCCGTGTTGCCGCGCGCAGCCGCGAACAGGCGGAAGCCAGCCGACAGACCGCGCGGCGTACGGCCAAGCTGTATGATTTCAGCCGGCGTATCGCCGCCGCAGCCAGCCGCGACGACGTGTTATGGGCAGTGGTTCACCATGTTGCAGCGACATTGCAATGCCGCTCGCTGGTCTTGTTGCCCAGCGCCGATGGCGGGCTGGATATTGCCGCCGGCTATCCGCCCGAAGACCACCTGACCGATGCCGCGACCGCCGCCTCCGACTGGGCGTGGCGACATGGCAAGCCGGCGGGCTGGAAATCCGACACCCTGCCCAGTTCGGAATGGCTGTTCATGCCGCTGCGCACCGCGACCGGACCTGTGGGCCTGCTCGGTGTCGCCTTCGACCAGCCCGACAGTATCCTGGCGCCTGAACAGCGCCGCCTGCTGGATGCGGTTTCGGACCAGGCGGCAGTAGCGATCGAACGCACGAACTTGGCGACCTCGATCGAAGATGCGCGGATCATGACCGAGACGGAGCAGTTGCGTTCCGCCCTGTTGTCGTCGATCTCGCACGATCTGCGCACGCCCCTGGTATCGATCATCGGGTCGGCGACCAGCCTGGTGACCTTCGGCGACACTCTGTCGGTTGAGAACCGGCGTGAACTGCTGGAGACCGTGCTGGAAGAGGCCGAGCGATTGAACCGGTTCGTGCAGAACCTCCTGGACATGACGCGGCTGGGGTATGGTGCGCTGAAACCCAAGCGCGACTGGGTCGATCTGCATGACGTGGTGGGCAGCGCCATCGAACGCCTGAAACAAGCCTTGGCGCCGTATCACATCACGACGGACGTGCAGGCTGGAATGCGGCTGCTCTATGTCGACCCGGTATTGCTGGAACAGGTCATGGTCAATGTGTTGGACAATGCGGCCAAATACTCCAAGGCCGGCGGCACCATCGGCGTGCGCGCGTTCGAACGCGGCGACATCGCCGTTATCCAGGTCAACGACAGGGGGCCCGGCATACCGGAACGCGAGCGGGAAATGATATTCGACATGTTCTATCGGGTGAAGGAAGGCGACAACCGCATCGCCGGCACCGGCCTGGGCCTGGCGATCTGCCGCGGCCTGATGCAGGCGCATGGCGGCACCATCAATGCGCTGCCCGGCGAATATGGCGAAGGAACCTGTATCGAGATGACGCTGCCGATCCCCGAATTGCCTGAGCCGGAAGCAGGCGAAGATGGGCTGGAGGAATATGCCGAACATGACGGCAACCAACCTATCCCCAACTGAAGCACCCGCCACTCTCGCCAAAATCCTGGTCGTCGATGACGAGCCGCAAATCCGGCGGTTCCTGCGCATCAGCCTGAACGCTTATGGCTATGAGGTCGTCGAGGCCGCGGCCGGCGAGGAAGCGGTGACACAGACGGCGATTCAGGCGGTCGATCTTGTTATTCTGGATCTGGGGCTTCCCGATATCGACGGTCATACTGTGATCGAGCGGATTCGTGAGTGGTCGCAGATCCCGATCATCGTGCTGTCTGTCCGCGCCGGCGATGTCGAGAAGGTTCGCGCGCTGGACGGCGGCGCGGAAGATTACCTGACCAAACCGTTCAGCATCGCCGAGTTGATGGCGCGGGTCCGTGCGGCGTTGCGCAAGCGCGGCGGAGCGGTCAGCCGCGAAGCGATCTTCACGCACGGTGCGCTGACCGTGGATTTAGGCAAGCGGCGCGTAACTGTCGACGGAGCGGAAGTGCGGCTGTCGCGCAAGGAATACGGAATTCTGAAAATGCTGGCTGCCAATCCGGGCCGGGTTCTGACCCATCAGCAGTTGTTACGGGAACTGTGGGGTCCTGCCCATGTTGAAGACACCCATTACCTGCGCATCCATGTCGGGCATCTACGTCAAAAGCTTAGCGATAACCCGGCGCAACCGCGCTATATATTGACCGAGCCGGGAATCGGATACCGGCTGGCGGAAGAGAACTGATTTTGGTTTTCGGGAATATGCCATGTTGCCAAAACCATGTTGATTGAAGTCTTCGCGGACTTCTCATGTCCCTGGTGCTTCATCGGCCGCCGCCGCTTGGCGCGGGCGCAGGCGCAGCGTCCGCAATTGGCAATCCAGACGGTTTGGCAGCCATTTCAATTGAACCCCGAAATCCCTGTCGACGGCATTGACCGGCGCCAACGCCTGATGGGTAAGTTCGGTGACTTCGACCGGCTTGGCGCGATGGAGCGTGCCCTGGAGGAATCCGGCGGCAAGGACGGCATTCACTTCAAGTTCGACCGAATTCAGCGCATCCCAAACACCATGGCGGCCCACCGGCTGATGCGTTTCGCGGCGCGCGCCGAACGTGACGAGGCGCTAGCCGACCGCCTGTTTTCCGGCTTCTTCGAACGTGGGGAGGATATCGGCAATATTCGGATGCTGGCGGCGGCGGCGGGCGATGTCGGCCTGAATGCCGCTTCCGCCCTCGCCTTCCTGGCGGGGAATGAGGAAACCGACGCCGTGACATCGATCGACGCGCTCGGCCACCAAAGCGGCATATCGGGTGTCCCCTATTTCATCTTCGAACGCCGCTATGCCCTTGCGGGAGCGCAGGAACCCGCCTCCTTCCTGCCGCTGTTCGATGCCTTGCTGGCCGGCGAAGACCAGTTGACTGCCTCCTCGATGATCTAATTTCCGCACTGCGCAATTCCCACCGATGCTCTTTAAAAATCTCGTTCTATCCGCGCGCGTCGTGAACCGTGTCGGCCTGTTTGCCATGACGCTGCTGGTCCTTACGGGGTGCGCCAAGGTCGATATCTTGAACGCGCTGATTCCGACCGGCGGCATCACCGTCACCCGCGACATCGCCTATGGCGAGGGTCTCCGGCACAAGCTGGATATCTATGTCCCGAAGACCGTGGAGGCGAACGCGCCGGTGATCGTGTTCTTCTATGGCGGCACCTGGCGAACCGGCGCGAAAGGCGATTACCTGTTCGTCGCACAAGCATTGGCCAGCACCGGCGCGGTCGTCGTTGTGCCGGATTATCGCGTTTATCCCGAAGTCACTTTCCCCGGCTTTCTCGACGATGGCGCGGCGGCTGTCGCGTGGACTTTGCACAACATCGCGGCTTATCGCGGCGATCCGACATCGGTATTCCTGGCCGGCCATTCCGCCGGCGCCTATATCAGCATTATGCTGACGCTGAATCAGGCTTACCTGGCCAAGGCGGGGATGCCCGGCGCCAAACTGGCGGGCGGCATCGGCATGTCGGGCCCCTATGATTTCCTGCCGCTGACCCGCGACGACGTGAAACCGATTTTCGAGGTGGTTCCCGACATGTCGGTGACCCAGCCGATAACCTATGCCCGCGCCGATTCCCCGCCCCTGCTGCTGTTGCACGGAGACGACGATGTCACAGTCGGCCCCTACAACACGCACAACCTTGCCAACCGCATGCGTGTGTTGGGCGGGAATGTTGAGGACAAATATTATCCTGGTGTCGATCACATCGACATGGTGATCTCCCTGACCGCTCTGTTCCGCGGCAAGGCCCCGGCCCTGGCCGATATCGCGGCGTTCGTGGCGAAGAACAGGGCACGGTAGACTAACCGTGTCTAAGTGCCGTCTTCCACTTCATCCGTCCACACGGTGAACTTGGCCAGCACGTTGGGGCCGAATGTGGTGGCAATGGCGACGTCGGCGGCGTCGCGGCCGCGGGCCATTAGGATGCGACCGATACGCGGAATGTTGTTACGGGCGTCGAACGTGTACCACCGCCCGCCGAGATAGACCTCGAACCAACCGGCGAAATCCATAACGCCCCATGGCTTGGGTGTGCCCATGTCGCCCAGATAGCCGGTACAATATCGCGCTGGAATGTTCATGCAGCGGCAGAAGGCGATGGCCAGATGGGCATAGTCGCGGCACACGCCCTGCTGTTCGTTATAGGCCTCCAAAGCAGTTTTGGTTGCGCGAGCATGCCGATAATCGAAAGCGATACGATTGTGGACGTAATCGCAGATTGCCTGGACCCGCGCCCAGCCGGGCGGCGTATTTTCGAACAAGGCCCAGGCGGTTTCCGACAGACGGTCGGTCTCGCAATATCGGCTGCCCAACAAGAAGACCAAAGTCTCCTCAGGCAGGTCCTGCAATGCATGTTGCTGCGCGTCGGGCACGACCTCGTCGACCGCGCCGGAGTCGCGCACCAGCGCGGTGGTTGCCAGGCGGAACCGGCCGGCGGGCGCAACCAAGCGCGTACACCAGTTGCCGAAGCCGTCGTGATAACCGGTGATCTCGACGTGCGGCTCAACCGTCAGTACGTCCGGCGTGACGATATCCGCGACGCGCGAGGCGTGGATATTCAGCGTCAGAATCATCGGTGTCGGTTGCGGCAGGTCGTAGATCAGTTCGTAGCCGACGCGAATCTGCATTACCGGACATCCCCCTTTGGGGCTGACAATCGCCGGTCCTGCTCCAGATCGATCGCCGCCAATTGGCTGAATACCGACTCCCTCTGCTCAGGCGTTATCGCTCGGATCGATACAACTCGGTCGCGTAGCGCAGCAAGATCGTCGTCGGACAAGTGGCTAAGGCCGGCGTTCACGCAATCAATCTTTCCGCCGGAGGGTTAAAATTCACCCTAACAGTTCTAGCAATCGGCGGCCATGCCACCCCGCCAGCCCAGGAAATCCGCCGTTTCGATCTGTGATTGGTAATCCGACCCATGGATGCGGTATAGTGTTGTGCGTCACGTTCCGTTTAGGGTCCGTCCAAATCACCCGTTGCTTCTGCTCGGCTGACCTGATTCTCCCGAATGAAATTTGATCCAGCACCGCCATCCGGTGGGCTGAACACGCTCTTCAGGAGACTGATTATGGCCGCAGGCACAGTGAAATGGTTCAACCTCACCAAAGGTTTTGGCTTCATCCAACCGGATGACGGTTCGAAAGACGTATTCGTACACATCTCGGCAGTCGAACGTGCGGGCATGCGCTCGCTGATCGAAGGCCAGAAGATCGGTTATACGCTGGAAGCCGGCCGCGATGGCAAAAGCTCGGCCGTCGACCTCCAAGCCGCCTAACCACCGACGATCGGCCGCCGTTACAATGCGACGGCGGCCAGTCTCGGTTCGATATCCACCCGCCGACAGATTTTTTTGACGGCCCAACGGGGATCGCGCGCGATCCCGAGTTTGCGGAGACATGCCCGACCTTTCTTCCGGTCCCCGCTCGACCGACTCCCAACCGGGAATCCGATCGCTTATCGCCCCTTTCGAATCTGCCAGCATCGCCATGAGTGCGATTCAGATCGCCACCTCCCTCGGCCTGTTCATCGCCGCCTGGGCGGCGATGTATTGGTCGGAACAGGTCTCGTATCTGTTGACCCTGGCGCTTGCCGTCCCGACGGCGGGCCTTTTGGTGCGCGTCTTTATCGTGCAGCATGATTGCGGGCACGGTTCATTCTTCAAGTCGCGCCGCGCCAACGACATCGTCGGCGCGATTTGCAGCCTGATGACCTTCACTCCCTATGCGAACTGGCGACGGCTGCACAATCTTCATCACGGCGCCTGGAACAACCTGGACAAACGGCAAGGCGGAACCGACCTCTATTCCGAATGCCTGACGGTTGAAGAATATTGGTCATTGAGCCACTGGCGCCGTTTCACTTATCGGCTGGTCCGCCATCCGATCATCGGGCAATTGATTATTCCCCCGCTGGTGTTCCTGTTCTTCTATCGCACGCCATTCGACACGCCCAAGGCCTGGACGAAGGAACGGCTGTCGGTTCACCGCACCAATCTCGCCATCCTGGCGGTTTTCGGCGCACTTAGCCTATGGCTCGGCGTCTGGCAGGTGCTGCTGATCCAAGTCCCTGTTATTGCGCTGACCGCGATCGCCGGGGTTCTGCTGTTTTCGCTCCAGCATCGCTTCGACGGCGCCATGTGGGCACGGCAGGGCGAATGGACTGTAACGACCGCTGCGCTGCACGGTTGTTCCTTCTTCAAGCTGCCGCGCGTGCTGCAATGGTTCAGCGGCAATATCGGCTTCCACCACGTGCATCATCTAAGCCCGCGCGTGCCCAATTACCGGCTGGAGGATTGCCACGACGCAGTCCCTGCCCTGCAGGCCGCCCAGACGGTGACTTGGTGGCAGGCGCTTCGCGCTATCCGAAGGACATTGTGGGACGAAGCCAACCGCCAGATGGTGACGTTCGCCCAGGCTCGCGCCGCGATGCGCCGGCGGATCGAGGCGGCGGGGCCAGTTTCGACCTGACGCGCTGATGGATTGGATCCGGCTGCCTTTGCCATAATTTTGGCGTGGAGCTGCGGTCTGTTTAAAGGAGAGCCCTCTCCTGAAAGACTTTCCATGATCCTGAATCGCCGCGCATTCCTGGCCGCCGTGCCCGCGCTCGCTGCGTGGTCGGCATTTGCCGAAGATGCACCGCGGGCCCTAGCCGCCTATGAACAGGCAACGGGTGGACGAATCGGGCTTTATGCCGAGAATGTCGCCACCGGCGCCAAGATTGCCTGGCGCGCCGACGAGCGTTTCGTCATGTGCAGTTCATTCAAGGCCTCTCTGGCGGCCATGGTTCTGGCGCGGGCCGACCGCGGGCAGGAGGATCTCGCCCGCATGATCCCCTATGGCCCTAAGGACCTATTGGAGTATGCCCCGGCGGCGCGGCAAAACTTGGCCAAAGGTGCGATGTCGGTGATGGATATGTGCGCGGCCGCCGTCGAGTTGAGCGACAACACCTGTGCCAACCTGCTACTCGCCCATATCGGTGGCCCGACCGCCCTCACCGCCTTCTGGCGCGCCACGGGCGACGTGGCGACCCGCCTTGATCATAACGAGCCGGAACTGAACCGTTCGCCGCCGGGCGATCCGCACGACACGACAACGCCCACCGCCATGGCTGGCTCGTTGCGCCGTTTCGTATTGGGCGATGTGCTGTCATCCGGCTCACGCGAACGCCTGACAGGCTGGCTGGTGGACTGCAAAACCGGCGCCAACCGTCTGCGTGGCGGCCTACCCACCGGATGGAGGATTGGCGACAAGACCGGCAACAACGGCGCGGATGCCGCAGCCGATATCGCGGTGACTTGGCCCCAACCGGGAAGGCCGATAGTGATCAGCGCCTATACTCAGGGCGGCAAGCCGACGGCGGCGCAATTGGAGGCGGTTTTCGCCGACGTCGGGCGCGCGGTGGGCGAAAGACTGCGATAGTCAAGCCGCGGCGGCTGCGGTGGGCGTTACCGGCAGACGAGCGCGCCGTCCAGGTTCGCCACGCGGCCGGTGGAGCAGCTGCGCATATCCAGACGCGTGGGATTCCAGCCTCCGCCTGCCATCCTGCATTGAGCGAAAAGCACAGATCCGCGCATTTGGGGGCTGACACATGTTTCCGCCCACGAGCCGCCCGGCAACGGCATCCGCCTCTGTTCCGGGCGTATCGAAATCGCATAGGTTCGACCCGAACGGAGATTATAGGTGCAGCTGAAGGCGAACGGCATGCCGTCAGCCATGCCTCTGCCTCTCACAGCATTCTCCACCGGCGAAACCACACTCGCGGTTGCCGTCAGCTGGCTGACATCGCGCGCCGCAAACCGGCCCCGCGCCTCATCGGCGACAGATCGCCAGCAGGCGTCTCTGGTCATGGCGACCGGCCCCTGCGCGACCGCGGGAACCGACGCCAGCATCGGCGAGGTGGCCATCACGGCGCACGCGATAACGATCCGTTTCATCTTTTGCTCCCTTACACTCGTTCGATGTCGAGGCACGTATAATGTTTTAATGGCTGCTCAATATCACGCGCAATGTTAGATCGCATGCGTTGAGGTTTCGAAGATTAGGACAAGCAGCTTCCGGTTTACCTGACAAAACCTGTCTGGTTGTGGTTTTGCCTTGCCCCAGTCGAGACAGGTGCCACTCTCCCATACAAAGGTTATGTTCCGCGGGAGATAAGCGATGAACGACGCACCGGTTCAAGAAATCCCCCTCAATGGCGGCATGCTGTCGGTCAGCGAGAGAAACCGCGGCAAAATGGGCGCCGGTGGGGTTGAGAGCCTGAACCGCGCGAAGAACATCGCCCTGGCCAAGCGGCTGATCGCCAATGTGAAGGCCGGTACCGGCACGCTGGCGGACAGCGTCATGGAGGTCGATACCGCGACCTATAACGATCCGCTACTGTACGAAAAGGAAATGCGTGCGATCTTCGATACGCTACCCTTTATCGCCGGCATGTCGAGCGACCTGACGAAGCCGGGCGATTTCATCAATATCAATGAGTTCGGCACCCCAATCCTGGTGACCCGAAACAAGGACGGCGCGGTCAAGGCCTTCGTCAATTCCTGCCGGCACCGCGGATCGGCCCTGGTATTTTGCGAGCGCGGCCAATCGCCGGGCGGCTTCAGCTGCCCTTATCACGGTTGGAGTTATAACCTGGACGGCAAGCTGCTGGGCGTCGCCCACGCGTCGGATTTCGGCGAGGTCGATAAATCCGAACTGGGCCTGGTCGAACTCCAGGTCGAGGAACGGCACGGCATCATCTTCTGCGCGCCCCGGCCGGGCATGACATTCGACCTGGACGAATATCTGGGCCAGGAGATGCAGGAAGAACTTGCCCAGTGGAATATCGGCGCGCTGCAGCACGCCAAGACCGGGGCGATCCCGCTCGACGGGAACTGGAAGCTGACGCTGGAGGCGTTTCTCGAGGTCTATCACTTCGAGGTGACGCACAAGAACAACCTGGCGATTGTCGCCTATGGCGATGCGACCGAGATCCGCACGCTGGGCAAGCATGTGTTCTTCGCCATTCCGATGAAGAGCATCATGGAACTGGAGACCATTCCCGAAGAGGAATGGGTGCCGGAAAAACACATCATGTTCGGCTATACCTTGTATCCGGGTACGCTGATGAACATCACGCCGGTGATCATGGCGTTCTACGCGATGTATCCGGTCGCGCTGCATAAATCCGGCGTTCGTCACGCGATCTATGCCCGGCTGGACATGAGCGATCCGGCGAATCGCGAACTGGGCGAGCAGACCTGGGAATCGTCGAACGGCATCGTTCAGCGGGAAGACTACCCGTTCGGCATCACCTCACCGCAGCAAGGCATCTATCGTGAGGCAGTGCCGAAATTCCTGTTCGGCCGTAACGAACTCGGCCTGCAGCATATGTTGAAGGTGACGCGGCAGATGGTGGCCGACGCTGAGAAGTGAACCACACTAGGCGGCGGGCCATTCGCTGAAAGGGCGAATGTCTTGCGGTTTGGCGACCAGCACAACGCCGTACCATTCGCGCCCGTCGTCGTGCGCGCGGCGATCCGCATCGCTGAGTTCCTGGGCTTCGTGCATCAGCGCGCGGAACTTGCGCTCCAAATGCTCGCGGGAGCCCGGTGTCAGCTTCATGAAATCGCAGACCCAGATCGAATTTTCCTGATCGACATCAGGCTTGTCGAAGGTGTCGGTCAGCCATTGATTAAGGCGTCTTGCATAGGGGCCGTTCGGGATCAACCTCATATCCCGCGAGGTCTTAAGGCGAATCTCGTTGCCCGGCAGCAGTTCAATGAGCCCGATCTTGTCGAGTTGGAGCAGATGGTCGATCAGCACCGGCTCGGGGATATCGATATCGTCGCGAAGTTCCTTGGCGGTCCAGCCCTTACAGATTTGCGCGAAGAGGTAGTTGAGCAGCGGGCTGTCGGCCAGCGCTTGCTCCTGCTTGATCGTGTGACGCGTCGGCCTGCGCTCGAAGCGCTTGCCGGCGATCTCGCAGAGCGCGAAGAAATCGATCCCCACAAGCTCGCACATTTGTTGCAGG
The DNA here is from genome assembly GCA_965276835.1 of Alphaproteobacteria bacterium. Lineage (GTDB taxonomy): Bacteria > Pseudomonadota > Alphaproteobacteria > BOG-932 > Roseiterribacteraceae > BOG-932. The sequence goes on along the minus strand of OZ255631.1, from coordinate 898,666 downwards.
ACCGCAGTTTCGACGCTCTCGGCCGAAAACCAGCGGGTCACCGTACGCTCGGTCACGCCCAGCTCCCGGGCGACATCGGAAAAGCGCAACCCGTGCTGGCGAAACAGCTCCCTGAGCACATCCATCATCACGTCGAGCTGTGACTTCATCTTGCACCCTCCTCGGGGATTTCCCAGCGATAACCTAGCGGACGCAGCACCCTATGAGCGAATTGAAATTGCGGGACTTCCCAGCCGGCCCTAGGTTCGCCCGCAGGAATGAACGAACACAGAAGATACGATGCTGACCTGGCCGATACGATTCACTGCCCTGACCGTGCTGCTCCTGTTCGCCGTCACGGCATGCGGGCAGGACACACCCGATATGTCGGTGGACAAGCGACCGGTGATGACCGTCGTGTTCGAAACCGGCACCGTCGTCATTCAATTGCGACCCGATCGGGCGCCGTTGACCGTGGCGCGTATCCGCAAGCTGGCGAACAGCCATTTCTATGACGGACTGACGGTCATGCGGGTTGCGCCCGGCCATGTGGTGCAAGTGGGCGACCCGAAATTCGACGGCACCGGCGGATCGGGTGAAACGATCAAGGCGGAGTTCAACAAGCTGAAGCACCTCCGCGGAGCAGTCGGGATGGCACGCGACGCGGACCCAAATTCAGCTGACAGCCAGTTTTATATCTGCCTCGCCGACCGCCCGCATCTCGACGGAAAATACACCGTGTTCGGGCAGGTGGTGGGCGGGATGGAGATCGTCGACGCAATGACTCCGGGCAATGGTCCAATGGGCTTCATCCTCGAAAAGGATAAGCAACCGAAGATCGTTTCAATCCGAGTGACGGACCCGCAATAGGTAACGGTGACATAGGACCCGCGGAATAGTCCGATAAATAAATCCATTTTATCTTAGGTGAATCGCAACCGAACCAGTATCCTCAATCGTCGTCGGCTTAACAGGTCGCCTGACAAATAATAATCACGCCCACAGTTTAGCTAAAATTAACCTTATGGCGTGTTGATATTAAGGGACCCGGCCGATGCATCCAATCCGCCTGCGCAATAGCAGCTTTCACCATATTGGATCGTCGCCCGCATTCGGGCGTGTTCTCATCGACATAATCAAGTGCGTGAACTGGAAGGGTCTGACCACCGGCTTCGCTTTGGCCCTGGGCTGCGCGTCCGCCTCTGCTGCGCCGCTTTTGGAGCCCCCGGTCCTGACGAGTGCCAACGGCGTCCTCGACCTCCTGATGGTTGCGCGGGCGGCAAAAGTACCGACCTTGGTCCCCTTCGATCCGACGGGCTGGGTCTATGACACATGCCCTCTTCCGACCGACGGTAGCCTGTCTTGCCCGGCGACCTCGGCAAATCTGTACGGCGGCACGCGGCTTCAGTTGCAACCGGGCGATCACCTGAAGATCAGGTTGGTCAATAAGCTGCCAAAGATTACGGACTCCCACCAAGCCGAAGCAGCCGGCCATGCCTATCTGGCGCTCAACCCGGTCAATATCCACACCCACGGGCTGCTGGTGTCGACGCATTTTCCAACCGTGGATAACCCAACCTATGGCGACAATATCTTCGTCATGACGCTGAACCCAGCGAACGGACCGCTTCCCGCCGATTCCATGACCCATGGCGACGTTCGGATCGGCTACACCGATTACGATATCGCGATCCCGCAAGACCATCCTTCGGGGCTGTTCTGGTTCCACCCGCACATTCATGGGATCGCGTTCAACCAGGTGACGTCAGGCATGGCCGGTATCATCACCATCGGCGATGTCGGGGATTACGTCTGCAAGAACGCCGCCTGCAGCAAAGACCTCGCCAAAATCCCGGTCCGCCATATCATCATCAAGGACACCGAAATATTGAAGAACGGTATCCTGTTGGACCAGCCGGACCGGAAATTCTGCAATCCAACCCCCGCAGCGGGCAAACCGTCATGGCGCGGCTTCTGCCCGGGCGTCGCCAAGACGAGCAAAGGCGCCAGCTATACCGGCGGCCGCTGGTTCTTTCCGCTGAACGGCCAACCCTATCCCGCGATCAAGATGGCCTCGGCTTCCGGCGAAATCTGGCGGATCACGAGCGCCTCGGCCAGTTCCAGCCTTGATCTGCATCTGTGGAACGCCAAGCAGGGCCGCGACATGCTGTTCCAGGTTCTGGCGATCGACGGCATCGCCGTCGATACGAACGGGGGCATTACGCCCAGCGATATCACGGCCGAGAGTGGGGCCAAGATTAAGGCGATACCTTGCCCCAGCTCGGTCGCACCGGACGGAAAGACGACCGCGCCGATCTGCACCAGATCGATCCTGATGATGCCGAGTTCGCGGGTCGAGCTTTGGGTCGTCGATCGCGACAAACAGGACAGAGTGGTCAAACCAGTCGCCGGCGATCAGGCGGTGTTTCGCACCAACGGCGTGAATACCGGACCGGGTGGGGACAATTGGCCCGCGATCGATCTTGGCCTCGTTCGGTTTGGCGGCTCGGGCAGCGCAGCCAAGGGGCCGCAAACGCTTGCCGTCAAGGGGGAAGCCGCCGATCTTGCCAACCCGCAGCGCCTAGCGGCGGATTTCAAGGAAGCCAACGCCAAGGTTGGCGCGGTCGCCACCTGCAAGCCCCTGCCTGCCGGCCATATGCGGCGCATATTTTTCAATACGCCGACCACCAATCCCAGCGCTCTGGGACTCGGCTATGAGGAGGTGGATGAGAATGGGAAGACGGTACCCGGCACCTTCCGGGACGTGGCGCCGTTCGACCCGGCCACGCCGACTGTCTGCGTCCCGCTGGGCAAGGGCAACACCGCCGTCAGCGAGAAATGGCAACTGGTCAACCTGACGAACGAGAACCATAACTTCCACATTCACCAGACCAGGTTCTCGCTGCTCAGCGCCGACCCGATCCAGCATGGACGGGTTCCGCGCAGCAAGGACATCCTCATCGACAATGTGCCGCTGCCGCATACCGACGGGAAGGTGTGCGTATCCGTGCAGGACTGGCGCAATGGCGTCTGCACGGCGCACCCGATCGATGTCGAGATTCCGTTCGCGATCGCGGGAGACTTCGTCTACCACTGCCACATCCTGTTGCATGAGGACGACGGCATGATGGCGCGTATCCGCGTTCGGGCGTCGCCCTCGTGACCGCGGGATGAAGCATAGGCTTGTGATAACCGGCGGCGTCCTTGCCGCCGCGCTGGCTGCGGCGGGAACGTTCGCGCTCACCCCTGCCCGGCATGCGCCGCCACCGCGTAACGAGGCGATGCACGTGCTGCCGCCCGCCGTTCCCGCTGTCCCGAACGTCGCGGTCGCGCAGGCGGCCTATGACCAGGCGAAAACCAGTGCGCAGGGGCGCCATGTCGACGGCCTGAAGATCGACCAGACAGACTGCAGCGTCATCGGCGCCGGACGGTTTCTATGCCAGGTCCGCTATGCGCGCGACGACGAACCCGACGGCCACCTGCATTTCACGGTCGTGACGCTGACGCGTGGCGACAGCGGCTGGACGCTGGCGGGTGGCCTTTGCCGGGGTGACGGTACGGAAGCCGAACGGTAATCCGCTCTCAACCACTGGGATAGTTCAAGCCGCAAACGGCGCAATCGTGTCGAGGTGGCGCAGGATTTCGTCGCGCGACAGGTCGGGGATCTCCAGCAACGCGCGGTCGATGCCGGCCCCCCGATAGGCAGCAAGCCCGGCCGTATCCGTCGGCGCGCGGAATACGGTGATCGACAGGCTCGCCGGATCGCGGCCAGCTTGGGTCGCTGCCCGCTGAAGACGTGCAACCGCCTCGCCAGGAACGAAGGCCGGGCTGGCGCGCGGAAACCAGCCGTCGCAAAATTCGACGATGCGCTTTAGCGTGATGTCGGTTTCGCCGCCGAGCAGGATCGGCGGATGCGGCCGGCGATAGGGCTTGGGATAGGCCCAGACCGGATCGAAATTGACCATCTCGCCGTGGAACTCAGCCTCGTCCTCGGCCCATAGCGCCTTCATAGCCAGCACGCGTTCGCGCATCAGCTTGAAGCGTGTCGCGTAGACCGTGCCGTGATTTTCCATCTCCTCGGCATTCCAGCCACCCCCAATGCCGAACATGAAACGTCCATGTGACAGCTGGTCCAGACTCGCTACAGATTTGGCGGTCACGATCGGATCGCGCTCGGTCACAAGACAGATGCCGGTGCCGAGCAGCAGCGTCTTGGTGGCCGCAGCGGCAAATGACAGCGCCACGAACGGGTCGTGCGTATGGCTATAGCGTTTGGGAAGCTCGCCACCGCCGGGAAAGGGCGAGCGGCGACTGGTCGGGATGTGGGTGTGTTCGCAGACGAACAGGGATTCGAAACCGCGATCCTCCAGCGCCTTGGCCAGTTCGCCGGGATCGATGCCGTAGTCGGTCGGAAAATAGAAGACACCTACGCGCATGATTCATCCTCGCTTGCTGGACTCTGTATATGGAGCTTTAGCCCGGCCGGTAGACCTGCGCTATGGCACCGGCAGGAAATGCGGTGACACTGACAAGCTGCAGCTTGCGCGGCTCGGCCAAGGCTTCGAACAGAGGCAGGCCTCGGCCAAGCACCACCGGATGAACCAGCAGGCGATATTCATCGATGAGATTCCGCTCGGCGAGACTTTGTGCAAATCGGGCGCCGCCATGGGCCAGAATGTCTTTGCCCGGCATCTGCTTCAGCCGCGCCACCTCTTCGGTTAGGTCGCCACTGGCCACGAGGGCGCCCCCCCAGTTGCCGATATTCGATGGTCCATCCGGTACCGCGCCTCCGCCTTCGGCCAATCGGCGACGGGACGCGTCCACCAAGGCCGAGGTCGTTTCCGTGCGATTCAGATCGACCCGCCCCTTGCGGGAGAAAACAACCTTCGGAATCGCATTCATCGGCGCGGCAAACGGTTCGGTGGAGGTCGGCCAAAAGGCGGCCATGTCCTGAAATGTTCGGCTACCCATGATGTGAAGACCGGTCTCGTGCAGCAGGTCCGTGATCCAGTTAGTGGCTGCCTCATCCGTACTCTTGAATATCCAATCGATGTTCCCGTTCACGCTTCCAACGAAGGCGTCGACAGACATGGACATCTTCAGAATCAATCGTCTCATCGTAATACTCCCGTCATGGACATATGCACCGCTTGCGGGCGATGCCCGACACGCTTCTAACCCCAGGACGAATACGGACAACCGGGTCCGACATCGCCACGAAATTTTTCGTGAGCGCGACACCGGCAGCCATTTCTGCCATACCCGGAACTGTGAAAGATCCATAGGATCGGACCTGAAATCGAGAGTCTTGAGGGGGGAGCCTGCAATGAGAACAACCTGGCGATTTGGTTTGGCTTTGACAGCGGCGCTATGGGCCGGTCACGGTGTGGCGGCGGCGGAACTGGCGCCGCATGCTGCGCAGGCAACCGCATGCCCGCTCGCCGGTCAGAAGCCGCTGCTGGCCGTGCACATATTCATGGGCCAGAGCCTGCCGACCGGTGGAACGGTGACCGCGCAGCAATGGAACGCATTCCTCCGAAAAACGGTGACGCCGCTATTCCCCGAGGGACTGACGGTCTACTCAACCTACGGCCAGTATCAAAACCCGACCACGAAGGTCATAACCCGCGAACCGTCCAAGGATGTCTTTGTCGACGGTGTCGACACACCCAACCTGCGCAACCGCGTGACCAAGGTGGCGAATGCCTGGAAGAAGCAGTTCAACCAGCAGTCGGTCGGTATCGTGACATCGACGGAGTGCATGGTTTTTTAAGCCCTCGGCAGCCGCTTCAATACTTACGCCGACATGTCATCATCGATCATGAACACTGACCTTTTCAGGCCGTACCACTGAAGAATGTCCGAAAACCGGGGGGTTTGGAACGACATGGAGGGATGAAAACAGTCGGACACGGGTATACCTTTCAAAAAATCAGACCGGGGAAACCATGACGACGACCTTTTTCATTCTGTTTATCGGCATCTTCGCCTTTGCCATGGTAATGGGCGGCACGCTGGGCTGGATGGCGCGGTCGCCGAAGTATGGGTCGCTCCGCATTCACAAGGGGCGCAACCCTATCGCCGACAAGCTGAAGGCTCCGACGATCGCCATGAACATGTCCATCCCCTGGATCATGTATGGCGGGTTCTTCTATTTCCTAGGCAATCATACGATCTATGCAGGCATCCCGTCATGGCCGCGCCTGGCATTCGAATCGCTGGGATCGGTGGTGCTCTATGACTTCCTCTATTATTTCATGCACCGGGCGATGCACACGCGGCCGGGAATGAGGCTGATCCACGGGGTGCATCACAAGGTGCGCTATGTCACCGCCGAATCCGGGTCGTATCTGCACCCGCTGGAGACCTTTGCCGGCACCGGCCTGTTCCTGGCGTCGGTCGTCATCGTCGGCCCGGTCAGCGGCGCAGGGTTCCTGATCGCAAACTTCCTGTTCACCACCATCAATATCTGGGTGCACAGCAATTTCGTGTTCGACAAACCTTGGGCGGGCCTGCTGAATTTCTGGACGCGCACCCATGACGTTCATCATTATTACTGCCGCAACAACTACTCCTCGATCTTTCCCTTCTGGGATCAGATGTTCGGCACGCATGAGGCGCGGGTAAAACTTAAATAGCGAAGCTTCCTTCCCTCAGCTATTTTGACGGAAATCGTCATGGGAGGGTGCCTGCGTGCGGAAACCGAGTAAGACCTGGGTCGCGATCGGTGCCGTCATTGTCGGCGGAATAGCAATTTTGGTCTTCCTGCATCGCAACGACTGGCAGCCGGGACATGGCGGCATGTTGGGCAGCCTGTCGCCTAACGGAAACCAGAGCTACCGCCAGTCTTATCTCAACGCCTCAATCGCATCCTGCACCTCGACGATCGCGAGCAACCCGACGATTGCCACGAAGATTTCCGCCGACTCTATCGCGAATTATTGCCGGTGTTTCGCTGAGAAATCCGTGGACCAGATTTCAGCGGGCGACCTGTTTCAAATGGTCGTGAAACATAGCCCTTCGCCGGAGCTGAACGCGAAAATCCAGGACGATGCGAAGGCTTGCGCCGCGCAGTACCTGAAACACCCCTGATCGAGGCCATGTTCAAGGCGGCCGGCTTATATCTCTTGGCGATAGCGGCAATGGCATCGGCAACGGCGGCGGCCGCGCCGGCGGAAGATGTGCCCACGGCTATCCGCGCAGCGCTCGCCGCATGGACGGCGAATTTCAACGCGCGAAACGAAGGCACGCTGTGCGACCTGTTCGCGCCCGACCTGAAATATGATTATCGCGGCTTTCCGGAGCGCGACTATGCGGCGATGTGCGCCCTGCTTCACAAATCGGTCGGCGACCCGAGCCGGCATTTTCATTACGATGCCGACATCAAGGAAATCGCGGTTTCAGACGACTTGGCGATGACCCGGCTGGTGTGGACCCTGTCGGCATCCCGCGCCGACGGTTCCCAACCGGTGCGCACGCGCGAGGTCGGCATGGATATCTTCCGGCGCCAGCGGGACGGCAGCTGGAAAATCTGGCGCTATATTGCTTACGAGGCTCCTTAAAGATGCGCGAAGCCCCTGCCCGCGATTTCACCGACGAAGACCGCAACCGGTTCCGGGAAGCCCGGATTCTGATCCGGAACGAGTTTGGTGGCCTGGACGCGCATCGGCAATATACCAACGCGTTTTCCCGCCTTCTGAAATGGGATCCGCTCGGACGGGTGCCGATGCTGGGCACGGACCAGCGCGATCAGTTCGTACCGCTGATCAAAACCGGCATCGCCGCAAACCTGACCCAGGCCGCATCGGTGCTGGATATCGGCTGCGGCGACGGGCAGACATTCGGCCTGCTTTCCGGCGCCATACCGGCAGGATCGACGGTCCATGCGGTCGAGCCGAATGCCGAATATCTGAAATCCTTCACGGCAAGGCTTAGCCAACAGCCGAGCCTGCAAAAAGGCAACCTGTGTTGCGCGCCGTTTAAGCCGGACGTGTTGAAAAACGACGGTATAGCGAGCCCGCGATACAACCTCATCCTCGTCATCCATGCCTTGTATTTCTTCGACAATCTGGAAGCTTCACTGCTGTCGATCTATGAGGCGCTGGTGCCCGGCGGGACGGCTTTTGTGGTTTTTGCGGACGAGCACGTTGCCTATACAGGCCTGTCCTATCGCGCCCATATGCAGGCGGCAGGAAAAGCCGACCTTGTCGAGAGCCATGCCAAGCTGTGCCTCGATCGCCGAGCGCTGTTCGCTCAGAACCAGACCGGGACGGGAACATTGACCCGCCTGATTGAAAGCACTTTCGGCGACACCGGCGCGCGCATCGACATTCAACGCCAGGAAACCCGGCTCTACGGCCACTCGCTTGTCGACATCATCGCCCTGTGCAATATCGCTGGCTTGGAGCCGGTTCTGAGCACGAAGAAATTCGACGCGGCAGCCGGCCTGATCGAACATTCGCCGGCGTTAGCCGACTTCCGGGTCGAGACCGACCCGCAGAGCCCCCGATATGGAATGTTCAGCGTTCTTCAGCCGCAGATCGTTGCAATTGTGCGGAAAATCGCCCGATAGAAGGTGACCTGACCGATGCTTAAAAAATTGAAGGCTGGATTGGGCTACGGGAACATAAAAAGAACGATTTGTCAAGGAAAATCGGGTGGGATGGCAGTGACGCAGCGATCCGGCGGCATCGTATTTTTATAGAATTAACAGTGCTTTAGGCGAATATCTGAGCAGCGATCTTTATCCGGTATCGGGGTGCGCGCGCCGCATACAGGCTCTTTAAAGCCCACTCAGCATGCTGTTTTTCCGCGGTTTTGGCAGCGATTCAATACAGTTCACGCATCAGTTATCCCCAATTGGTGGTGCATTTGGGTGCGTTTCGATGCCGATTCCAGCACCGCCGACGAATATTCTTGCCAGGTGCGCTGCGCGGTGCAAACTCCCCGTCAAGGCCGGCGCGGTTCGGCCATCGGATGTTAAGGGAGGTGGCGATGAAGTGGGTTGCGCTATATGCCGGCCTTGCGGCTTGTGTGACCGCGACGGCCGCGATGGCCGAGGACGCGCAACCGCCGATGGACCCGCCGGCGGCCAATCTGACCGGAACCTGGCGCATCATCGTCTCCACGGTCGGCGGGTTTGCCACGGGGGTCGACAATCACGGCCAGAACCCGGGATCGTGCACGTTCGAGCAGGACGGCAACCGTCTGCGCGGCACCTGCAAGACAGTCACCGTCCAGGGGCCGATATCTGGCCTGATCAGCGGCCAGCAGATCACATGGCGGTGGCTCTATAACGCCGGCAGGATCGGGGTCCCTCATGCCTTCGCCGTTGCCGTCTTCAACGCGGCCCTGCAGCCCGACGGCAGGATCGACGGCGGCTTCACCAACTACCCGACCTTGGACAAGTTCAATCCCAGTTTCGAATATAAGAAGACGTTCGAATATATCCGGCCCACGAACTTTAAAGCGACCAGGACCGATCCGTCATAGGTTAGGCCGCGAGCCCCCAAGGAGTGGGTCGCGCGTCGCGTCAACCGCCTTCCCAGAAGGACCGCAGGGAGGCGAGCTTGCCGTTGGGGGACATCTTGTAGACGTTCAGCACCGGCACATCGAATTTGACGCCGCCTTTCAGCCCGATATGCAGCGTCGCATAGGCCGCCACCTCGTCCCCGCCGATCGCGGTATGGTGGATCGTGTAGTCGAACGATTCCTGGTTCGCCATGAACACGTCCCAGAAGGCGGAGATGGCGGCGCGGCCGCGATGACCGTCGCCGGTCGCGTCGAAGCGCGAGACGCCGACCGGGTCCTGCACCAGCCCGTCCTCCTCATAGACCGCCAGCCAGGCCTCCTTGTTGCGGGCCTTGACCGCCTCAAGCGAAGCCTTGGCGAGGTCGCGCGGTGTCGTCATTGCCGAATCTCCTCATGCGTAAATGCCGCCATGTTCGGACAGAAGGCCAACCGGCGCCAGTGTCTTCAGGGCCGGCGTTCCAAACGGCTCGAAAATCGAGCCACCGGGCGTCACGACCCGGGCCGAACGAAAAGCCGGCGCTTTCGGAGCGGCCGCCCGCCGCGTAGCAGAAAGCCATAGGCAGCGCGCCGCACGAAATCCAGGGGGAAGCAGATGACCGCCACCGCCACAACCGATCCTATCCGCTCCCGCTTCACCGAGTTGAATACGGCGAGCGATGTGCTGGCCGGCATCGACCTGTCGGGTAAGACCGCGATCGTCACCGGCGCATCGTCGGGCGTCGGGATTGCGACGGCGCGGGCGCTGGCGGCGGCCGGCGCGGAGGTGACGATGGCGGTACGCAACGTCGCCGCCGGTGAGGCGGTGGCGCGGGAGATTGCCGAAACCATGGGCGTGAAGGCGCCCAGGGTGGAGAAGATCGACCTGCTGAGCCTGGCGTCGGTCAAAGCCTTCGCCGAACGCTGGGGCGCCGAACATGGGGATGGGCGTCCGCTGGACATGCTGATCAACAATGCCGGGCTGATGGGCGTGCCGTTCGAACTGACCGAGGACGGGTTCGAAAGCCAGATGGCGGTCAATTTCTTCAGCCCGTTCGTGCTCAGCACCCTGCTGGCGCCCAACCTGATCGCCGCCGCGCCGTCACGCGTGGTGATCGTGTCGTCGGGGTCGCACTGCACGTCGGACATCCATCTGGACGATCTCAATTTCGCCCGGCGGCCCTATGAGCGGTTCGACGGATATGCCCACGCGAAGACGGCAGCCAACCTTCTGGCCGTCGGTTTCAACCGCCGGTTCGCCGCCAAGGGCGTGACCTGTAACGCGGTGACGCCCGGCGCGGTGCAGACCAATCTGGGCCGCCACGTCACCATCCAGGACGCCGTCGACATGGGCTGGCTGAACGCCGACGGCAGCACCGTGGAAGGCATCATGAAGAATATCGACCAGGGCGCCGCGACCTCGGTCTGGGCCGCCACCGCGCCGGAACTGGCCGGCGTCGGCGGCCTGTATCTCGAGGACTGCCAGCAGGCCCGCCGGTTCGATCCCGAAAACCCGATCAAGGGCGTGACCGATTATTCGCTGGATCCGGTCAGTGCCGACCGGCTGTGGGAGATTGCGGAGCGGCTGGTTGGGAAGGCGCTGGCAAGGCGCGGATAGTCAGGCGTTTAGCGCCGGCGTGCCAAGCGCAAGCGCGCCGCGCGTGCTACGCAACTAAAGTTACAACTCTCTTGCCTCGCTCCCCGGACGGCCTCACAGCCCCGGCGGCGAAGTCGGCAATGCCACCGCCTCGACGCTGGCGATCGGGTCGCCCCACTGGGTGACGTTGACCTCGAACTTGGAGCTGCCGCCCGGGGCGATGGCCTCGCCGACATCCTGGCGTTCGTATCCGGTAATCTGGCCCTTGGCGTCGCGCGCGATTACGAACAGGCGGATATTCTTGGCCGGCGCCTGGCCCTGATTGTCGATCGTGCCGGTGACCTTGGCGTAGACATACCGGTATTCGCGGGTGAAGTTGACCTCGGTGCTGCCGCGCGCCAGCGGGTGGCTGGCGACCGTCGCGGTCAGCTGGGGGTGCTGGCCGTCAGCCACGGTGTAGAACTTCGTCGGTTTCCACGCGATCTCGATCGTGTCGAAGGACCGCGGATCGGCGTCATACCTGAAGAAGACGGGCACATGCGCGCCGGGCGCCAGGTCCGGGAAGTCATGCTCCGCGCTGTCGATCACTTCGCCGTGCTTCTTGATCGTCAGCATCGCCACTGGGGCAATCGCCACCTCATTCGGACTGCCGTTGGTCACCTCGCCCAAATAGATTTGATTTTCCTCCTCGTCCTGCATCCGGCGCGGTGTTTTGACGACCAGCAGGCGCGTGTCGAACGGCGGAGACGGCGGGCGGTTGGCGCTTTTCAGCAGGTCGTCGGCGGTGAACTCCGCGCCCTTTGGAATCTGGCGGATCTTCGGATTATCCACCCGCACGATACGGCTGGCGCTGACTGGAGCGGCGGACGTGGCGGCGCCGGTCAGTGCCGGGATGGCGGGCTTGGTCTGCACCACCGCGGCCGGTTTCTTGTGCAGGTAGAAGAACGCACCGGCGGCGATCGCAACGCCGAGGACGACGGCGAACACCACGATGCCGTTCCGCCCGCGCTTCGCCGGGGGTACCGGCACCGCCGCGCCCTTTGCCGGCTGCGACGCGCCGCAATTGGCACAGACAGGCGTGCCCGCGCCGGTCCAGGTCTGTTCCGATCCGCAATAGGCGCATTTGAATTTCACGGGAGTATCGACGCTCATGCCGGTCATCGCCTGCGGGCGGTAAAGGTGGCGTCGACCAGATATTCATAGGCCGCGACCGGAACGTTGCTGGGATGGGGATAGAGATCCTCGTCGACCAGCCCGTTCTCGCCGGGGCGCAACGCCTCCAGAAAGGCCGCGCCGGACGCCAGCACCTGATGGTCCGGGCCATAAAGCACGATCAGCACGCGCGGCCCGTCCACCGGCCGGGTCAGCGTGTTGCCGACGATCCCGACGAATTTATAAAAGTCCTTGCCGTCCTGATGCACCAACTGGCGCTGAGTCACGTCCAGGTGCGCCACCTCATCGGTGTTGCGGTCGATTTGGTCCGGCTTGTCCAGCTCGTAACGGTCGGGCTGCGCGTCGGACGACAGGCTGCGCGGATCGAAGGTGATCGGCTCGTATTCGCCGGGCAGCAGGCGGTCGAGCGAAATCTCGGACCACGTGGCGCCGCTGCGGTGGCCGTTGCTGAACAGGGTCATGTTGAAACGCGGAATGTCGACCGCGAAGCCGCTGTGATTATAGACCATGCCTTCATAGCGATGGTTGGCGTTACTCCAGGTGAGTTGGGAGACGGCGACGTCTTCGACCGGCACGGTCCTGCCGGCGATCTCATCCAACCCTCCCGGTGTGCGGGCTTTGTCTTGCAGGAACGAAATCAAGGCCGGCACGCCAACGGCGACGCCGACAATGAAGAGCGGAATCAGAATCGCTGCCGGGCCGCCGCCCTTTTTCACGGGCGTGGACGGCGGAGGGGAAAAGCTGGTGCGGCTGAGCGCCTGCGCCAGCAGGTTCTCCACGCGGTCCGCATCGTCATCGCTGATCACGGTGATCGCGCCGCAATGCTTGCAGCGATATTCCTTGCGGTCCAGCCGCTCCATGTCCGCGCTGCCGCATTGATGGCAGGTGACGGTCAGCTCCGACAGGTTCGACGGGTTGGGTGTAACAGGCATGGTGCTTTCGGTGCGGCGGGAAAACGGCTGACGGATACCGGCTTACGGAAGCGGCGGCGGTTCATCGGGGAACAGCGGCTTCAGGTCGGCCTGTGCGCCCGCCGCGCCCCAGCCGGCCAGACCGGGCCGCCAGACCAGCGTGTGCGCGTCGATGCCGCCGGAAGCGGCCATCGAGGCCAATGTGGCCGGCGGGAACGGACCCTGCGGCTTGCCGTTCAGCGCGACGTGATAGGCGGTCTGCGGCGCGTCGCCCGGCAAGGGCGGCGGCGTCGCTCCGTCGGCGGCCGAGAAGGCAGTGCCGAGCGATTTCGAGACCTGCGCCGCCATCGCCATGCCGACACCGAACTGCATGCCGGTCCCGCCTGCCCCGCCATCTTTATTGCCGGCCAGTTGGGTGATCGATTTGGCCGCCTGCAGTTGGGTCAGCTTGCCGATATCGATCTTGTTCAACCGGCTATATTCGAAAATCTCGTCGCGCAGTTCCGGCGGCAGCGAGAGGTTTTCGATCAGGAATTGGGTCAGCTCGAACCCCAGCGGCTTCAGCTTCAGGTTGATGTCGCCCTGCAGCGTGTCGTCCAGCGCGCTCAGATTGCCCAGCAACTGTTCGACCGTCGGGTGGCTGGCGGTGAGCGCCTGGGCGAACTGCGACATGACCAGCCCGCGCAGATAATCCAGCAGGTCGCTGTCGGTCAGGATGCCGGTGGTGCCCACCATGTTGCGGAAGAAGGTCTCGGGATCGCTGATCCGGTACGAGGTCTGGCCATAGGCGCGAACCTCCCCCAGGCCGTAGCCTGGCAGGTCCATGGTGACGGCCTGCTGCGTGCCCCATTGCTGATTGAGGACAGGCTTGGTCGTGAAGAAATAAACCTCTGCCTTGAACGGGCTGGTGAAGCCGTATTTCCAGCCCTGCAAGGTGGACAGGATTGGCAAGTTGCGGGTTTCCAGCGTGTAGGTGCCGGGCGCGAACACCTCCGCCAGCTTGCCCTCATTGACGAAGATCGCGCCCTGCCCCTCGCGGACGATGAGCTTGGCGCCGTATTTGATCTGGTTCTGGTATCGCGGGAAGCGATAGACGAGGCTGCCGGGCGGGGCATCGGGATATTCGACGATATCGACCAGCTCGCCCACAAGCTTGCTCAGCAAGGACATCCGCGTCTCCTCCGGCGGGTAACTCCGCTCTGACACCGGATTAATTCCACAAACTTGGCTGTTTGTTCCCTGCCGCCCGTTAATTGTTACGGCTTGGATGCCGTCCGCCGGTAGATGCCGTTCAGCGTGACGCCCATGCCGTCGCAGGCTGAATTGGCATCCGGCGTGCCGCCGTCGTTGGCGACCAGGAACGGGCCAACCCGGCGCAGTTCGACCGTGCAGATGTCGCCCTCGTCAGGCCCGCCGCTGCGCAAGGCCGCCTTCGCGCCGTCGATCGCCAGGACGCCCGATGCGACCCCGGTACGGACATTGTCGGGATCGGCCGCATGCGCGGTCGCCAGCATGTCGGCCACATACTGCGCGCCATGCCGGACGATTTTCAGCGTCGCCGAACCGCGCACCCGCGCCCATGAGCCGGACCAGTCGCCGGCGGGGGGACTGTCGGCGAGCGCAAGCACATCCTGCCTGACCCAGCCGGTCGTCTGCCCACCGGGCCCGGCAAAGGCGACGCAGCGAAACGCGCCGCGCGCCTGGGCCGCGACCACCGTATCGCCGGACACCAGATAACCCTTGGCGGCGCAGCCATCCCCCGCCTCGGGGCAGCCGTCGCCGGCGCGAAAGAAGGAAGCCCGCACCGGAACCACCTTCAGCATCGGCACGCCGTCGGCGAGGCTGTCGGGAAAGGTTTCGGTGTCGCAGTCGAGCTCGGTCGCCAGAGCGGGATGGGCCGCGATCGCCAATGCAGCCAATAGGCAGAGAAAGAACTTCATACGCCCCACGCGCCCTTTGGCAGCCCGTCATCGGCGTGGAATATCCGCCATTCGGGCCGTCCCGGCAACGCGCCCGGCGATGAAAAATAGTTCGAGACCGATGTCGGCTTCCGGCGGGTTCATTCGTCGTCACGGTAGCAAGGCGAAGACACTCACCCCAGCCGAGGGACGGATGCGATGACGATCACGATCACGGCATTTGAACGGTCGCCCGATGGCGGCAAGGGGCTTGCCCGCGATACCCGCGTTCGCTGGGCGCTGGAGGAAGTGGGTCAGCCTTATGACGTTCGTCTTGTTTCCTTCGCCGAGATGAAGGCGCCCGGCCATCTGGCGATCCATCCCTTCGGCCAGATCCCCACTTTTGAGGACGGTTCTCTCGCGCTGTTCGAGACCGGCGCGATCGTCTTTCACCTTGCCGAGCAGCATGCGGGCCTGCTGCCGATGGATCGCGATGCCCGGGCGCGCGCGATCACCTGGATGTTCGCCGCCCTGAACACCGTCGAGCCGCCGATCCTCGAATTGACGACGGCCAAGATATTCGAAGCCGACAAGCCGTGGAGCGCGGCGCGCCTGCCGTTGGTGCAGGACCGCGTTCGCGCCCGGCTGAACAGGCTCTCGGCCCGCCTGGGCGGCGCCGACTGGTTGGATGGCGCGTTCAGCGCGGGCGATCTGTTGATGGTGTCGGTGCTGCTGCGGCTTAGAATGTCAGGCATTCTGGACGAATATCGCAACCTGGCCGATTATGTCGCGCGCGGGGAAGCGCGGCCAGCCTATATCCGGGCTTTCGCCGCGCAGCTTGCGGTCAACGCCCCATCAACACGCTGAGTCCGGATATGGCAAAACATAAGATTTATACGACCAGTTTCGCCCGCGTTTATCCGCTTTACGTCGCGAAGGCGGAGAAGAAGGGGCGCTCCAAGGAAGACGTTGATCGGATCATCTGCTGGCTGACGGGATATGATCGGCAGGCGCTCGATACCCAGTTGGAAAAGCAGACCGACTTCGAGACGTTCTTTGCCGATGCGCCGGCGATGAACCCTTCTCGCGCCCTGATCAAAGGCCTGGTCTGCGGCGTGCGTGTGGAGGACATCGCGGAGCCGACCATGCAGGCGATCCGCTATCTCGACAAACTGATCGACGAACTGGCGCGGGGAAAAGCGATGGAGAAGATTTTGCGGACGGGTTGATCTCGGCGATCAGCCCGTCGGCCTATAAGATAAGTCACCGCATAACGGGGAAGGAAACACATCATGACGCCTGAAGAATTGCCGATCCTGTCCATGTCCGCCGTCAGGGCGCGGGATAAGGCGGCGTGGGTCGATTTGTTCGAGGAGGACGCCGTGGTCGAGGACCCGGTGGGCGGCTTTCCCGCCTGGGACCCGAGCGGCGATGGGCAGCGCGGGCGCGAGGCGATCGCCAAATTCTACGACACCTTCGCCGCCGGCCAGGAGGGCATGGATTTCGAGGTTCACCACATGATCCCGTGCGGCAGCGAGGCCGCCTGCTTCGTGACCATGACCTTCCGCATGAAGGACGGAACGTCATTCTCCAGCAAGATGATCAATATCTACAAGATGTCACCGGGCGGAAAGATCGCGTCGCTGCGCTCGTTCTGGCGGATGGGATGAAGGGGGGGCGTGGGGCGAGGCTATTGAGTAAATCGTCACGGCAATTCTGAATAAGGGAGGTTAATATGGCGCTCATCGAAGCCGATAATCAGGTGCCCGAAAAAGCGGATCTGCCCAACGACCTGGCGGCGCGTGCGCGTCATGCCATCCGGCATATTTTCGTGGAATCGCACGACGATATGGAAGCAACGCTGGGTACGTTGATAGACGAACCGGTTTACGAGCTTCATCCAATCGGGCTCCGGGTGCGCGGCAAGCCACTGGTCAGGCGGTATTACCGGCATTTCTTCGAAGAGGCGCGCCGGCATGTGATCGACTATGTCGTTCATGGCTATTGCTATGGCGAGACCTCGATGACGGTGGAGGTGACCGTCACTTGGCGCTACGACGACGGCCGCGTCCGGAACTTCCTGAACCTGACTGTCCTGCCTTATGCCGAGGGCGGCATTACCGGCGAGCGGATGTATGCCGAGGACGAGTTTTTCCGCTGCCTGTTCGGGCCAGTTTTGGATGAGCTGGAGAAGATATCGGTGTAAATGCCTCTCACGCGTTTTCCCCACACGAGGCCAGGCCATGCGCGCGACGGAGCCACGGGCAGTAAAGGCACGGTATGACCGCACAAAGGGACGGATGGTCATCGATCTGGCCAACGGCTGCACTTTCGCTTTTCCTGCCCGCGTGGCGCAGGGCCTGGAGCAGGCAACCGACGACCAACTGGCCACCGTGGAAATCCTTGGCAACGGCTACGGCCTGCATTGGGAGGCGCTGGATGCGGACATTTCCGTCCCCGGGCTGCTGGCCGGCATCTTCGGAACGAAGGCTTATATGGCAGGGCTGGCCGGCCGGACGAAATCGCCCGCCAAGGCCGCGGCCGCTCGGGCCAATGGGGCTAAGGGAGGACGGCCGCCGAAGACGGCGAGCGGTTGAAAGCAGCGAAAATTAAGTAAACTGCCATCGTAATTCGGCCCTCACTTTGGAACAAGAAGAATTACGGCAAAGTTGTACATATTTCGATTACGGCGATACCTTTTGGTATTTCCAGCGATGAAATCCAAGCATTCTGCAATAGATGCGCAAGCTTCCGGAACGATATTTCTCATTATGGTGGTCCGCGCGAAAGTAAGGAATACCGCGAATTTGTACGAGAAATAGGTATCTGTGCTGGCGCCTTAGATCATCTTTATCATGCCGCAATTTTGCAGAAAATCGGAATATCCGACTCAATTATTAAAAATATCTTTGTAAAATCTTTTGCGAGAGGAAATATTCAATTTTATCTTAAAAGAGCTCAGCTAAATATTCATGAACTTCAATAATTTATACCCTGGCTCAAGCCGCCAGCAGCGCCAGCTCCTGCACCAAACCCCGTGCGCCCTTCAGGCGCTTATCCGCCTGCTCCCAGGCCCGCGCGTAAATCAGTTTCTGGTCCGGCCTGATCTTCACCGTGCCGGCCTGTTTCATGACCCAGGCCATCAGCTGGTCGACATGGTTGAAGTGGTTGTTGCGAAAGCTGATCATCGCGCCCTTGGGGCCGACATCCAGCTTGTCCACGCCGGCGCTGCGGCACAGCTGCTTGATCACCACGGTGTCGAGCAGGTTTTCCACTTCCGGGGGTAGCGGGCCGAAGCGGTCGATCAGTTCGGCGCCGAAGCCTTCCAGTTCTTCGCGCGTGTGCAGTTCGGCCAAGCGGCGATAGAGGTTCAGGCGGACATTGAGTTCGGAGACATAGGTTTCCGGGATCAGGACCGGGATGCCGAGATTGATCTGCGGGGTCCATTGCTCCTGCGGGGCGGGTTCGTTGGCCGCGCCGCTCTTGGCCAGCGCCACAGCCTCCTCCAGCATCTGCTGGTAGAGTTCGACGCCAACCTCCTTGATGTGGCCGGACTGTTCCTCGCCCAGCAGGTTGCCGGCGCCGCGCAAATCCAGGTCGTGGCTGGCCAGGGTGAAGCCGGCGCCCAGACTGTCCAGCGTCTCGATCAGCTCCAGCCGCTGGGTCGCGGATTTGGTCAGCATGATGCCCGGCGCGTGCGTCAGGTAACAGTAACCGCGCAGCTTGGCCCGGCCGATGCGGCCGCGCAGCTGGTAAAGCTGGGCCAGGCCGAACATGTCCGCCCGGTGCAGGATCATGGTGTTGGCGCGCGGCAGGTCCAGGCCGGATTCCACGATGTTGGTGGCCAGCAGCATGTCGTATTCGCCGTCATAGAAGGCCGCGATCCGCGCCTCCAAATCGGCGGGGGCAAGTTGGCCGTGGGCGATCACCATCTTGATCTCGGGCACCAGCTCGCGCAGGCGCAGCTCCACCTTGGGCAGGTCCTCCAGGCGCGGGCAGACATAGAAGATCTGGCCGCCGCGGAACTGTTCGCGCAGGATCGCCTCGCGGATCACCACCGGGTCATAGGGCAGAACGAAGGTGCGCACCGCCAGCCGGTCGACCGGCGGGGTGGTGATGAGGCTGAGCTCCCGCACGCCGGCCAGCGCCATCTGCAATGTGCGCGGAATGGGCGTGGCGGTGAGGGTCAGCACATGCACCCCGTCGCCCAGCTCCTTCAGCTTTTCCTTCTGCTTGACACCGAAATGCTGTTCCTCGTCCACCACCAGCAGGCCCAGCCGGTCGAACTTGATGCCCTTGCCCAGCAGGGCATGGGTTCCGATCACGATGTCCACCTTGCCGGCGGCCATGTCTTCCTTGATCTGCTTGGCATCGCCGGCTGTAACCAGGCGGGACAGCTGCTCGACGCGGAGCGGCAGGCCGGCGAAGCGGCGCTGGAAATTCTTGTAATGCTGGCGGGCCAGCAAGGTGGTCGGCACCACGACCGCCACCTGCATGCCGCTCATCGCCACGGCGAAGGCGGCGCGGAGCGCGACCTCGGTCTTGCCGAAGCCGACATCGCCGCACACCAGCCGGTCCATCGGGCGGCCGGAATTCAGATCCTCCAGCACGTTCTCGATCGCGCGCTGCTGATCCTCGGTTTCGGGATAGGGGAAGCGCGCGGCGAATTCCTCGTACAGCCCGGTCGGCGGGGAGAGCGGCTCGGTCGCGTGCAGCAGGCGCAAAGCCGCGATCTTCAGCAACTGGTCCGCCATATCCTTCAGGCGCTTCTTGACCTTGGCCTTGCGCGCCTGCCAGGCGCCGCCGCCCAGCCTGTCCAAGGTGGCATTGGTCTCTTCCGAGCCATAGCGCGACAGCACGTCGATATTTTCCACCGGCACGAACAATTTGTCGTCGCCGGAATAGATGACGCGGACGCAGTCATGGGCGGCGCCCGCCACCTGGATGGTCTCCAGCCCGGCATAGCGGCCGATGCCGTGTTCGGCATGGACCACCAGATCGCCCTCGGTCAGCTCGCCCACATCGATGGTGAACTTGTCGCTGCGCCGCCGCTTCTTCTGCGGCCGGGCCAGGCGGTCGCCCAATATGTCCTGCTCGGAGACGAAGCAGACATCGCTGGTGGTGAAGCCGGTCTCCAGCGCCAGAACGACCACGCCGGTTTCGGTCTTGGGCAGCTTCTGCGCCGCGTCCCAGCCATCCACAGGTACAAGGCGATCCAGCCCGCGCTCCGCCAGCACGGACATCAGCCGCATGCGGGAGCCCTGGCTGTAGGCCGCGACTACAGTGCGGCGGCCCTCGCGGCGGTTGCGGGCGAGATATTCGTCGATGATGGTGTAGAGCTCGGCCGCCTGGGTGGAGCGGACGTCGGAGAAGTCCCTGCCCCGCTTGCCGCCGCCATCGACGGAATTGGCGTCGCCCTCGATGGCGCCGAAGGCCGACAGGCGCAGCGTCATGCGGCTGTCGAACCGTCCGTCCAGCTCATCCTGCGTCAGATACAGCCGGTCCGGCGGCAGCGGGCGGTACACGGCGACATTGGTCCGCGCCTCGGTCTTCTGCAGGTCGATCCGGGCCTGATAGAAATCGGCGATCTGGGCAAAGCGGCTGTCGAACGCCTCGTCGCCCTGCGGGTCGAGCGATACGATCGCATCGGGCAGATAATCCAGCAGCGTGTCCATGCGGGACTGCATCAGCGGCAGCCAATGCTCCATCCCGGCATAGCGGCGGCCGGCGCTGACCGCCTCATAGAGCGGATCGCCCGCGGTGGCGCCGAACAGTTCGCGATAGCCGGCGCGGAAGCGCGCGATGGAGGCGTCATCCAAGGTGAACTCGACCATCGACTGCAATGACAGCCGCTCGCGCTCGCCGGTCGTGCGCTGCGACATCGGGTCGAAATTGCGGATCTTCTCGACCTCGTCGCCGAACAGGTCCAGGCGCACCGGCTCCTCGAAGCCGGGCGGGAACAGGTCGACGATGCCGCCGCGAACGGCGAATTCCCCCGCCTCTCTGACGGTGTCCGCACGATTATACCCGTTCTCCGCGAAGAACATCTGCATGACGTCGAGATCGACCCGGTCGCCGACCGCAACGGAGAAATCGGCGTTCTTCACCGCCTCGCGCGGCGGCACACGCTGGGCCGCGGCGTTGACCGTGGCGATGATCAGCCGCGGTTTGTTGCCCTTCGCGGGGGCCAGCAGGCGGGAGAGCGCGGCGATGCGCTGGCCCACGATCTCATTATGCGGCGACACCCGGTCGTATGGCAGGCAGTCCCACGCCGGGAACTGCACCACCTCCAGCGCCGGATCGTAGAACGCGATCAAATCCGCCAGCCGCGCCATGCGCCCGTCGTCGATCGCGATATGCAGCAGGTCGCGCCCTGCCCTTTGCACCATCCCGGCCAGCAGCCGCGCGTCATGCCCCTCCGGCGCGCCGGCCAGCACCACGCGCCGGCCCGGCTTCAGGTCGAAGTTCGGAAAGGCGAAGGCGTTGGGATCGGGTTTGGTGGCGTCTGCGGTCTTGAGTTTGGGGAGTTTGCTCACGATGCCGATGTCTATTGGGCGGCGGGAAATTTGAACTGACGGAGAAGAACGGTGACTGCGTTGTCATGTTCCGGCGGCACGGGCTGCTGGCCGGTCATCCATTCATAGATGTCCGGGTCGTTTTCCTTGAGCAGACGCTGGAACTGGTCCAGCTCCTGCTCGCCGAATTCGGGCAGATGGCGGTCGGCGAAACTGCCGATCAACAGGTCCGCCTCACGCGTGCCCCGGTGCCACGCACGGAATCCGAGCTTGCGCCGATAGGCCGCGAGGTCGCGTTCGGAGGATGCAAGTTCGGTCATGGTGCCGCCTGTATATAGAAAGCGGCGGGGCGAGGTCCATCCTTCGGGGAATTCTTAAATGCCTCGCCCCTCGGGGGAGAGGTCGGCGCGAAGCGCCGGGTGAGGGGGGCTCTATCCGCCCTCTCCGCAACCAGGGAGCAATCTCGGAGAGCCCCCCTCACCCGGATTGCTTTGCAATCCGACCTCTCCCCCGAAGGGCGAGGTCAAGAACGATTGCTGCCATCATGCTGTCAGTAGTCCTGCGCTAATGTCCGCGCATCGCATCACTGAGGGGACGACATCATGACCATCAAAGGAAGCTGCCATTGCGGCGCGACGACGTTCACGGTTGCGGCGGCGCCGGAGAGCGTCACCCGCTGCACCTGCTCGCTATGTTCGAAACGCGGCGCACTGTGGGCCTATTACAAGCCGGCCGAGGTCACAGTGAACTCGACCGTCGATGCCGTCTATCGGTGGAAAACCAAGACGGTAAAGCACCATTTCTGCCCGATCTGCGGCTGCACGACCTACAGCGAATCCCCCGACTGGTCGACCGGCAAGCCCGATTTCGACAATGCCCGCGTCGGCCTTAACGCCCGCCTGCTCGACGATTTCGACCTGGACGCCGTGCCGGTTGTGACCATCGATGGGAAGAACTTGTGGTGACTGAAGCACCCAACCCAGATGTGCTACCCTCCAAAAAATACGGATGCGGAGGCAACTATGCCGCGGGTATCTGCGGCAAACTACATCGCCGTGGTCGGCGCGGTGCTGGGTTGGGCGGCGCTGGCGCTGCAGCTTTATCTTCTGATCGTCACCATTCAGACTCAGGGCGGGACCGCGCCGGACGCGGTCTGGCGCTTCGTCGGTTATTTCACGATCTGGGCCAATATCGCGGTCGCCTCATTGCTGACCCGGGCGATACTGAGCGCGCTTCTCCAACGCGCGCCTGGCAATTCCCCCGCCGATCTGGCCGTTGCGACCACGATCGCCATGGTCGGCGTGGTCTATTCGGTGCTGCTGCGCAATGCCGCGAACCCGCAGGGATGGGCGAAAGTCGCGGATATCACCCTGCATGACGCGATGCCGGTTATCTTTGTCGTGTTCTTCCTGCTGCACCCGGTCAATGGACTGCGCTGGCGCGACACCGCCTATGCCCTGATCCTGCCCGCCGTCTATTGCGCTTATGCGCTAGCCCGCGGCACGCTGGATGGCTGGTACGCTTATCCCTTCCTGGACGCCGGTAAGCTCGGCGCCGGCCAGTTCACGTTAAACGCCATCGGCCTCGGCATCGCATTTTGGGCGATGGCAATCGCGCTGATGGCTATCGCACGGCGCGTCAATGGCACGGCGATGGGTTTTCAAATGAACCAAGTTAAAATGGAATAAATCGAGGGTGGACAGATGATCGTCACCGTCTTTCGCGCGCGGCTGCGGCCGGAGAATGCCGATGCCTATTTCAAGCTGGCCGGTGAGCTGGGCACGGAGGCCGAGGCGATGCCCGGTTTCATCGGGCGCAAGGTATTCGTCGCCGAGGACGGGGAACGAATGACCGTCGTCGAGTTCGAAACCGAGGAAACCCACCGCGCCTGGGCCGAACACCCCCACCACCGCGCCGCCCAGAAGCTGGGGCGGGAACAGTTCTATTCTGAATACGCGATCCATATCTGCCAGACATTGCGGTCGAGCACATTCGGGCCGGCGCGCTAGCAGAAGATTGAACCGCCAAGGAGCCAAGGACGCCAAGGAAACCATTCATAAAATCTGCGTTCATCTGCGTAATCTGCGGACCAAGATTCTTATCCACAGATTACGCAGATTTTCGCAGATTAAATCCGGATTGCTTCTTGGCGCCCTTGGCGTCTTGGCGGTTATTCTGAAACCTTGCTGCCACGCTGCGCTACGGACGCCGGCGCGCTAAACTCCCGGGCATGACAACCGCCACTGAGTCGCGCGCCAAGGGTAGGCCGGCCGTTCTGGAGCCCTTGTTCCAGCCGGTATCGGCATTGGGCGGCGTGGGGACGCATCTGTCGAAGATGCTGGTGAAGGTCGCGGGGCCGGAGATCGTCGATCTGCTGTGGCACCTGCCGGTCGGCCTGTTGGACCGGCGCTTCACGCCCAAGATCGGCGAGCTGAAGCAGGCCTGCATCGCCACGCTGGAACTGACCATCGACCGGCATGAGCCGGGGCGCGGCCGCTCACCCTATCGCGTGCGCTGCCGCGACGAGACCGGGTTCATCGAGATCGTGTTCTTCAATGTGCGCGGGCCCTATCTGCTCCGGCAGTTGCCGGTCGGCGAGAAGCGACTGATCAGCGGCAAGGTCGAGTTCTATAACGGCCTGCCGCAGATGTCGCATCCCGACGCCATTCTGCCGGTGACGGCGCGCGACCGGATTGTCGGCATCCAGGCGATCTATCGCCTGACCGGCGGGCTGACCGCGCCGATGCTGGACCGGATGATGCACAGCGCCCTGCTCCGCATCCCCGAACTACCCGACTGGCTGGACACCGGCCTGAAACAGAAACGCGACTGGCCCGACTGGAAGGCCGCGATCACCGCCGTTCACCACCCCGAGGGCGAGGGCGAGCTGATCGCGACCGCCCCGGTGCGGCAGCGCCTGGCCTATGACGAGCTGCTGGCGCATCAGCTGTCGCTTGCCTTGGTGCGCGAACAGAACCGGCGCAGCGGCGGCCGGCCCAATGTCGGCGACGGGCATTTGCGCGCCAAGGCGCTGGCCGCCCTGCCCTATACCCTGACCGGGGCGCAGGAGCGCGCGCTGGCCGAGATCGCGCATGACATGGGCGACACGCACCGGATGCTGCGCCTGCTGCAGGGCGATGTCGGCAGCGGCAAGACCGTGGTCGCGCTGCTCGCCATGCTGTCGGCGCTGGAAACCGGGCGGCAGGCGGCGCTTATGGCGCCGACGGAAATCCTCGCGCGCCAGCACCTGGCGACGATTCAGCCGATTTGCGAGCGCATCGGCGTGACCGTCGCGCTGCTGACCAGGCGGGACAAGGGCAAGGCGCGGAAACAACTGTTGGAGGCGCTGGCCGACGGGCGCATCCAGATCCTGCTCGGCACCCATGCCCTGTTCCAACCGGATGTTGTCTATCGCGAACTGGCGATGGTGGTGGTGGACGAGCAGCACCGTTTCGGCGTCGACGAACGCGCGGCGCTGACCAGCAAAGGCCAGGGCGTCGACACGCTGGTGATGAGCGCGACGCCGATCCCGCGCAGCCTGACCTTGGCCGCCTATGGCGACATGGATGTCTCCCGCCTCGACGAGAAGCCGCCGGGCCGCACGCCGATCGACACGCGGCTTGTCGCCATCGAGCGGTTGGACGAGGTGCTGGACGGGCTGGGCCGCGCCATCAAGAGCGGCGCGCGCATCTATTGGGTCTGCCCGCTGATCGAGGAATCCGACGAAAGCGACCTGGCCGCCGCGCGCCAGCGCTTCGCCCTACTGCATGCCCGCTTCGGCGAACGGGTCGGGCTGGTCCACGGCCGGATGAAACCGGCGGAGAAGGATGCGGTGATGGCCGGCTTCATCGCCGGCGCGCTGGATATCCTGGTCGCCACCACCGTGATCGAGGTCGGCGTCGACGTGCCGGAGGCGACGATCATGGTGATCGAACATGCCGAACGCTTCGGCCTGGCCCAGCTGCACCAGCTGCGCGGCCGCGTCGGCCGGGGCAGCGCCGCCTCCACCTGCCTGCTGGTCTATGCTGGCCCGCTGGGCGCCACGGCACGCGATCGCCTGACCATCCTGCGCGACACCGAGGACGGTTTCCTGATCGCCGAGGAAGACCTGCGCCTGCGCGGCGCCGGCGACGTTCTGGGCACCAAACAAAGCGGTATGCCCGACTTCAAACTGGCCGACCCGGTGCAGCATGTCGATCTGCTGGCCATCGCCAACGACGACGCCAAGATGATCGTCACCAGCAACCCCAGCCTGACCGGCGCGCGGGGCGAGGCTTTGCGCGTGCTGCTCTATCTGTTCCGGCGGGAACGGGCGGTGCGGTATCTCAGGAGCGGATAAAAGTGCCTCGCCCCCGAGGGGAGAGGTTAAATCCGCTACCCACCGAACACCGGCCAGATGAAATTGACCTCGGTCGGACGTTTGGGGCCGATCGTCACGTCCCTGACATTCTCGACGCCGTGATACATCGCATCCATCGTATAGTCGCCCGGCGCCAATTTCACATAGAGCAACGGTCCGGTGTTCTTGGCATTCAGCACGATCTGGCCGTGGCCGTTACGGATCGTGACATCGATGCCGGCGGTATAGGAACCGTCCTTTTCGGAATCCGAGATCAGCAGGTTGTAAGCGCCGATCGAAGCCTTCATCGCCCCGATCTCGTCATCGCCGATGCCGCCCGTAATGTACGTCACCGCGCCTTGCTGGACCGGTATCGGGAACGGCTGCTGAGCAGAAGCCGCTCCCGCCAAAAGAACAAGGATCAGCAGCCCGGATATCGGGATATGCAGCGACATTCAGCTCTCCGCCGGTTGGCCTGCACCGATAATGGCGCAACCGATTGAAATCCGCATGAGACATGCTGCCGCTTATCTCATGCGAACCGGCGGGAGCCAAACTGTCTAACCGCCAATGGCGTCGAGCCGCGTCATCACGCTATCCGGCAGCGTCAGCTCGGCCGCGGCTAGCACTACTTTGGCAGATTTTTAGGAGCGGTCTCGTTTTTGGGATTCCCAAGAGCTGGTTTGCGTGATTCATGAGAGGTCGGCTTATGGAGGGCCGACCCATGGACGTTGACTGGCAAGTTGATCTCGATCGCTGGCTTGCGCCGTTTGTTGCGGCGCTAGGGCATAAGACGCGGGCGCGGATGTGTCCTCTCTATATCGCGGGTTTGATTGGTCCGGGAGACCGCAAGAGCGTTCAGCCGATGGCGGCGCGCACTGGCGAGGTCGGCTACGATCAGCTTCATCATTTCGTCGCTGCCGGAGTTTGGGACAGTGCTCCACTCGAGGCTACCCTGCTGAAGGAGGCAGACAGGCTGGTTGGCGATGAGGCGGGTTTTCTTGTCATCGATGACACGGCGTTGCCCAAGAAGGGACGTCACTCGGTTGGCGTCGCGCCACAATATGCTTCGTCGCTGGGGAAGACCGCCAACTGTCAGTCCCTGGTCTCGGTCACATTGGCGTCCGGCGAGGTGCCGGTGATGGTCGGCCTGCGGCTGTTCCTGCCCGAGAGCTGGACCGATGATCCTGAGCGCATGGCGCGAGCCCGTGTGCCAAAGGATAGACAGGCTGCTCTGACAAAGCCGGAGATTGCGATCGCGGAGATTGACCGCGTCATCGCCTCCGGTGGGCGTTTCGGCTGTGTGCTTGCCGATTCAGGGTACGGCTCCAGCGGACCTTTCCGCCAGGCTTTAAGCAAGCGCGGTCTGCTCTGGGCGGTGGGTCTGTCGCGGCGCCAGAACGTTTATCCCGCCGACGTTGCCCTGCTCTTCCCCGTCGCGCAGACTGGAAAGCCCCGCAAATACCATATCCCTGATCAGCCCCCGGTCTCTGCTGAGGCGTTGTTGAGCGCGGGGAAATGGCAAAAGGTCAGCTGGCGGCGGGGCACCAAAGGTCGGCTGTCCTGTCTCTTCGCGGCCCGCCGTGTCCGCGTCGCGGATGGCCATAAGCACCGGATGCTCGATAATCGGATGCAGTGCATGCCTGGCGACGAGGTCTGGCTCGTCGGCGAGCGGCGGTCGACCGGGGAGCAAAAATACTATGTCTCGAACCTGCCGGCCGATGCCACCATCAAGACGCTCGCCGCCACGATCAAGGCCAGGTGGATCTGTGAACAGGCCCACCAGCAGCTCAAGGAGGAGCTTGGGCTCGATCACTTCGAAGGCCGATCCTGGACCGGATTACATCGACATGCGTTGATGACGATGATCGCCTACGCCTTCCTCCAATCCCGCCGCCTCAAAGCTGCGGGACGGAAAAAAAAGAGTCGCGGGACCGCCGCCACAACCGAGCATGCCGGCCATCAGGCAAGCCATCCTCGATCTCTTCGAAAGACAGACACCCAGACGATGTCCTCACTGTAACATCCTCCTCGCAGATATCGCACAGCCTAAAGTGCCAAAGTAGTGCTAGGTTCTCCCGCAGATGCGCGCGGGAGGATGTGCCAGGGATCAGCAGAATATTCGGCGCATGCCGCAGCAGCCAGGCGAGCGCAACCTGCATCGGCGTCGCGCCGATCTCTGCCGCGACCTCCGACAACGCGGAAGATTGCAGCGGCGAAAAGCCGCCCAGGGGGAAGAACGGCACATAGGCGATGCCCGACGCCGTCAGTTCGCCGATCAGCGCGTCGTCATCGCGATGCGCCAGGTTATAGAGATTCTGTACGCAGACGATCTCGGCAATGCCGCGCCCCTCTGCAACTTGCGTCCGCGTGACGTTGCTAAGTCCCAGATGGCGGATCAGGCCCTGCCGCTGCAGGTCGGCCAAGGTATCCAGTTGTTCGGCGATCGATCCCTCGGTCGGCTCATGAACGGCGCCGGTAATGCGCAGATTGACCACGTCCAACACGTCGACGCCCAGGTTGCGCAGATTGTCGTGCACCGCGCCGGTCAGTTCGACCGGGCTCTGCGCCGGGTTCCACGAGGCGTCCGCGCCACGCACCGCGCCCACCTTTGTGACGATCGTCAGGTCGTCCCCGTACGGATGCAGCGCTTCGCGGATGATCCGGTTGGTGACGTGCGGGCCGTAGAAATCGCTCGTGTCGATATGGTTCACGCCGCTCTCGACCGCCTCGCGCAGCACGGCGATGGCCTCCGCGCGGTCGCGCGGTGGCCCGAACACGCCTGGGCCGGCCAGCTGCATCGCGCCGTAACCCATGCGCTTCACCATACGGTCGCCAAGGCGAAAGGTGCCGGCTTTGTTGATATCGGTCATGACTGATCTCCCGTTTTCGATATCGCGAATATGGCTTCATCCTACTTCGCCGATAACCGGCTATAATCGGCACAGGCTGTACGGAATATCGAACAATGGCAACGGACCTCAACGATCTTTCGGCATTCATGGCAGTGGCGCAGGCCGGTGGTTTTCGCGACGCCGCGCGGGCAACGCGTGTGTCCGCCTCGGGTCTCAGCGAAGCGGTAAAACGGCTTGAGGCCGATCTCGGCGTCCGCCTGCTGAATCGGACGACACGCAGCATCGCACCGACCGAAGCCGGCGCGCGGCTTTTGGAGCGGCTGGGCCCTGCGCTCCGCGAAGTCGAAGCGGCGACCGACGCCGTAAACGCCTTTCGCGACCGGCCTGCGGGGACGCTGAGGCTCAACGTACCCTCCACCGTCGCGCGGCTGGTTTTGCCGGCAATTGTGACGCCGTTCTTGAACGACTACCCGGATATCACGCTGGAAGTCGTTGCCGAGGACGGGTTCGTCGATGTGCTCGCCGCCGGCTGCGACGCCGGCGTGCGCTATGAGGAGCGGCTGGAGCAGGACATGATCGCTGTGCCGATCGGGCCCCGTATCCAGCGTTTCGCGACCGCCGCCGCACCCGCCTATCTGAACGCGCGCGGCCGGCCGCTTCATCCGCGCGATCTTCTGGACCATGCCTGCCTGCGCGGCCGGTTCGCCAGCGGCGCGTCGCCCGTTTGGGAATTCGAACGCGACGGAGAAATAGTGCGGGTCGAACCCGCTGGCCCCTTGGTGGTGAACCCGGGCGGCGCCATCGACCTGGCGATCGCCGCGGCCGTCGACGGGCTTGGCATCATCCACCTGTTCGAACAGTGGCTACAGCCCGCGCTGGATACTGGCGCACTGGAACCTGTGCTCGAACCTTGGTGGCAGAGCTTCTCCGGACCGTTCCTCTATTATCCCGGCCGCCGCCTGGTCCCTGCTCCGCTGCGGGCATTCGTGGATTTCATCAAGCGTTAGCTGGCGAGCGGTCAAAGAAAGGGCGGGCTATGAACGCCAACCCGCCCAATTCCAAGCTCAAACCAAGTTAGAATCCCGTCGGCCCGACGGAACCGACCCACCGGACCACCTTGGTGGGATCGGCCGGGTCCATATAGAAAAAATGCGCCATCGTCGGCTTCACGCTCGCGGTCCCGGGGTCGTCGAATGTCATCGTGACCTTGCCGTGGAAGACCTTGAGCAGCGGGCTGTCCCAGTACTCGACGACGTCGTGAAGTGCGGTAAAGCCTTTGTCGATAAAGTCGCGCAAGTTCCGGCGAATGGCTTCGCGCCCGTGCCAATCGGCGACACCGAGGTTGCACACGGCATTCTCGGCGAAGCAGTCGAAGCCCTTGCCGAAAGTCTTCTCGTCGATCTCCCTCCACATCGCCAGCAACCATTCGGGCGGGTTGGTTTTGGTGAATGTGATACTCGTCATGCGAATCTCCGTTATTTGGCGGAGCGGACCATCGCCGCTGCCGTAAAATCCATGTGGGGACAAGAGTTTCGGCGGGAGCGCCAATAACCCCTCGTTTTCCGCCAAATAGATGTGGACAGCCCGAATATCGCCATGCACGCTCGGCCGCATATGCCAAACGTCACGCTCGCCGCTGTCCGCGTCATCGAAGTGCTCGCCTTTCCGGCGGTGCAACTGCTCGATGTCACGGGTCCGCTACAGGTGTTCGCCTCCGCCAACGATTTCGTTGTCGAGGCGGGCGGCGAGCCGCCTTATGCGGTTCGGGTAGTGGCGCAAGGCGATAAAATTACGTCCTCCGCCGGGCTCGGGCTCTCCACGGAGTCGCTGCCGCCCGTCGGCGCCCCACTGGATACGCTAATGGTCGCCGGCGGCCGGGGCGTCGACGATGCCGCCGCGAATCCGTTACTGGTCGACTGGGTGCGGCGGCGGGCAAACAAGGCGCGCCGCGTCGCCTCGGTCTGCACGGGCGCGTTCATGCTCGCAGCATCGGGCCTGCTGGACGGACGGCGCGCGGTGACCCATTGGTCGTTCTGCGTCGAACTCGCCCGGCGCTTCCCGGCCGTGCGCGTCGAATCCGATCCGATCTTCATCTGCGACGGGCCGATCTGGACCTCCGCCGGCGTGACAGCCGGCATCGACCTTGCACTAGCGCTCGTCGAAGAAGATCTGGGTCGCGACATGGCCTTGGCGGTCGCGCGCTATCTAGTGGTTTTCCTAAAGCGTCCGGGTGGGCAGGCCCAATTCAGCGCCGCCCTGTCCTTGCAGACAGCGGACGACAAATTCGGCGCGCTGCACGCATGGATCGGCGACCATCTCGCCGACGACATCTCGCTGACCGTCCTGGCCCGCCAGGCCGGCATGAGCGAACGCAGCTTCAGCCGGCACTACGCCCAAGCCACCGGCCTGACCCCTGCCCGCGCGGTCGAACGGCTGAGGGTAGAGGCTGCGCGGCGCATGCTTTCGGAGTCAGGTCTGCCGGTTAAGCGGATTTCGCAGCGCTGCGGCTTCGGCTCGGAGGAGACGATGCGGCGCAGCTTCCTGCGCCTGCTGACGACGACGCCGCAGGATTACCGCGCGCGGTTCAGGTCGTGAGCACCAGCAACTCAACGCGTCGGCGCCTGCGTGATCGCGGCATCGCCATAGCGGCTGCCGATGCGGCCATTGCGGATGAAGTCGGCCATCATCTGGAAATAGCCCGGCGCGAAACGCGTGGAGAGGCGCTCGCCTTTCGGGTCCAGCTCGTATTCG
Organism: Alphaproteobacteria bacterium; assembly: GCA_965276835.1. Lineage (GTDB taxonomy): Bacteria > Pseudomonadota > Alphaproteobacteria > BOG-932 > Roseiterribacteraceae > BOG-932. The sequence continues at coordinate 867,141 of OZ255631.1, read as the reverse complement.
GTCATGCCATGCTCGGCGCCCGGATAGACGGCCAAGGTGTAGTCCTTGCTGGCGGCGATCAGCGACTTGATGCGCCTGGACGTTTCGCCGCTCGGCGCATCCAGGTCGTCGCTGCCCAGCACCCATAGCTGCGGCGTGGTCGATGCGCGCAAGGCAGGCATCGGCTCGTAACGGAAGGGCGTGTGGAAATCGAACTGCTTCGCGGCGGCCTCGGTCTGCGCCTTGTCCAACGGCATGATGAAAAAGACGAAGTCGCCATGCACGTCCTTATACCAGGGCTCGGACTTGTATTTCTGCCGCAGCGCATCGAATTCCGCGAAGCCTTCTCTGTCACCGGTTTCGATCACCCGCTCGCCCGCGCGCGCCAGTTCCAGCGCCTTCTTCGTGTCGTCGGCCGAATGGCCGTGGAATTTCATGTCGAGCGCGACGCTCTCCTGGTCTTCTTCCAGTACCGTCACGGCAAGGCCGAAGCTGACGATGACGAAATCGACCGGCGTGCGGTTCGCCGCCAGCGGCGCGACCCAGCCGCCCTCGCTGCCGCCCTGATAGCCGACGCGGCCGGCGCGTGCCCCCGCAAGGCGGCGCGCCTCCTGCGTCGCCACGACCAGGTCGTCGGCCAGCGTATTGAAATCCTGCGTGTAGGCGCCGCCGGAGGCGCCGGTGCCGCGCTTGTCGTAAACGAACGCGCCGATGCCCTGTGCCGGGAACATGCGCTGCAGCGCATAGGAATCGATCGCGGAGTCGTGCTCTGAGCCATGCACCAAGATCACCACCGGCACCTTGCCGCCGCCCTGCGGCATCACCAGCCGACCGGCCAGCTTGATGCCGTGGCTGTCGAAGGTCGTGTCGCTGACGTCGAATGCGATGCGGTGCCCGCTCGCCTTGTCGAAGGCGATCTCGCCCTGGGCGCAATCGGAGAAGGAGACTGTTTTGCCATCCGGCCTGCCGGTCCAGCCGAAGGTGCTGCTCCATGTGCCGTCCTTGTTCGGGTGGAGCTGCCCTGTCTCGCCGCTGAACATGCGCCAGCGCAGCATGTCGTCGTCCGACGGTGCGATATCGACCGCACTGCCGTCGCTCAGGCCATAGGAACCGACGTGGCAATCCTGGGGAGCGGCGAGCGCTGCCGAGGTAGACGCCACGGGAGCAAGCAAGATTGCGGCGACCATCACAAGCCTCGTAAGCGCCATCTTATCCACCCATTTCCGACAGTTCTACGACACCACCACCCGAACCCGCGCCAAATTGATCTGCAGCCGATGCACCGCGTTCACATCGCCCTCGCGGTGGGCTGTGACGCGCGCGGAGGGGAAGTAGGTTCCCGGCTTGTCGAAGCGGTGTGTGACGGTCAGGCCAATGCTGCGGGCATTGCCGTCGATGCCGGCGTGCTTCATCGGCCATGAGCCGGTGCCGTCGAAATCCCATTCGGCGGCGATGATGGTGCCCGCGCCGGGTGGCGCTTCGGCTTCGACAGTGAACTCCACCGCCTCTCCGACCGACACGTCGGCGCGAATACCGCCGTTGGCGAAGGCGCGGACCACGGGTTGAACGCCCAAACGCGCGTCGGCGGCTGCCGCCAGCGCCATGCCGGCATCCGGCGTGAAGGTGAAACCGGTGCTGGCGGGCGGCGCCTTACCCTCCTCGACCCAGGCGATCACGTCGCGGACCGCCTGCTGCACGGCGCCCATGAACTTGATCAGATAGGTCGACTGAACGGCACCCTGCGGGCCGATATGGGTCGTATTGTCGTTCAGCCACAGGCGACAGCGGTCGTCGATATCCGGCCCGAACTGCTGCTTCACCAGCGGAATATAATCTGCGGCGTTCGACGCCAACTCGTTGGTGTCGAACATGTTGTTGACGAAGATCATCTTGCCGTCGAAGCGGCCGGTCTGGTTGACGCCGACCAGGGTCGTCGCCTGGTTGATCGGCCGCTGGGGATAGATCGGCTGCCCCAGCGCGCAGAGGGCCGAAGTCGACGGCAAAGGCCGGTCGACCTGATAGCGGTGGGCCAGGCAGAAGGTCAGGAAATCCCGATTGTCGAAATGAAGTTCGTCTCCGATCACAATGTTTTCTAAAGGTTTTTCGCCAATATGCAGGCCGATCAGAAGGGCGTCGTCCGCCGTGGCGATGCAGACGCGCCGCCGCGCCTCTTCCGGACCGGTCAGGACGGTGACTCGCGAGCCCGGCACCTTGGCGAAATCGATCGGGCGATCCAGCACGATGCCGATCGGCGAATCGTCGGTCGACTGGCCCCAGAAGCCTTGCGTGATCGCGACGTCCGCGTTGTCACCAAGATCGCGCCGTGTGATCAGCCGCGCCACCTTGGCAGTGACGTTCAGCACAGCACTATCGAGCCCGCCGTCGGCGCCGATATGGCCGGGCACTGTCCAGAAGTCGGAAATCAGCGTCGGGTCGTAGAACAGGGTGGAGGTCAGGATCGCCATGCCGATGGTGACGTCCATCGCCGAACCGCGCAGCGAGAACTCCGCACCGCGCGGCAGGCCGACCTTGTAGAACAGGGCCAGCGCATCGCGCTGCTCGTTATTCAGCCCGCCGAACGGATCGCCGCTGCCGCCCGGCGCCATCGCATCGATCACATCCTCGACTTTCGGCCCCAACGCCCGCGCCGCGTTGATGACGACCGACGGGCCGTTCAGCGCACAAGGCCCGGCGATATAGGGCACGCCGCCGTCCCACACGCCCTCGGTGTTTTCCATGCACACGGCGCAGCGCAAGCCGCCGCCCGAACCGCCGAGAATATAAGCGTGGTGCGGCGTCTCTCCGTAGATTTCCTTGGCCAGCTTGCGGGCATAGCGCGCGGTCTGGGCGCTGGCCCGCCAACTGGTCACCGTCGGGTCCATCTTCATGTACTCGCCGGTGATGTCGGTGTGGCCCTGGTTGGATTCGACATAGAACGCGCCGCACTGCGCGGCGAAGTCGATCATGTCGGTCTCGCCCAGCACCGACTGATAGGCGGTGTGCTCGCTGCCGCCGGTGCCGCCCTGCAGCATGTGGATGAAGCGGCCCTGATATTCCTCGTCCTTCGGGAAATAGAAGGCGAAGAGCGTGTCGGTGCCCTCAAAGCCGCCGTGGATATAGCGGTGGCGGCGGGGCTTATCCCGCCACTCGTCCGCGTCGATGAAAGGCTTGCCGAAGTAGCTGTCGTCCGCCAGACCTCGGCTCATCGTCATTCCGCAGCCACCGCCTCAGACTGCGCGAAGACCGGCTGCACCTCTTCCATCAGCGCGGTCAGCGAATAGCGATAGGCCTCGAACTGCTCGAGATGGTCGTACATGATCTGCAGCAGGCAGCCGAAATCGCCGACTTTGGCGCGCATGGCGCCCAGCTTGTCGATCACGGTCTTGGGGCTGCCGACGATCCAGACCTTGTCGATCAGATATTCGACGGTCACGTCGGAATCCGCCACGCTCTGGTCGTGTTTGCACGCGCCCAGCATCCCCCATTCCTTCAGCATCGGCAGAAGGTAGGTGCGCCAGGAAATGCCGAGCTCGCCTTCCAGGGCCAGCTTGCGCGCCTCGGCATCGGTGTCGGCGATGAAGCTTTCGACGCCGACGCGCCACTGGGAGCGCAGCGCCGGCCGGCCGGCCTCCTCGCAGCCTTGGGCGTAGGCTTCCCAATGGGTCAGCAGGTAATCCGGGCTCCAGGCCAAGCTCATCGGAGTGAAACCGCGCTTGCCGGCGAACTTCAGCGTCGGCGAATATTCGTTGAGGCCGGCGATCGCGATGGTCGGGTGCGGCTTGGTGAACGGCTTCAGGTGGAACTGCAGGCCGAGCTCCGGAATGCCGGTGGCAATCTCGCCCTTGTAATACTTGCCCTCATGCTTGAACGGTCCGCCGGAGGTCCAGATTTTCATCATGAGATCGATGGCCTCGTTCATCCGCTCGCGATGTTCGCCATGCGCGCCGTCGACGCCGAACAGCTCGTAGTCGGTGGGCAATCCCCCTGCCCCGATGCCGGCCATGAAACGCCCGCCGGAGATGTGATCCAGGTACGAAATACGCTGCGCCAGCTCGACCGGCACATGATAGGGCAGCAGGAACGCGCCCGCGCCCAGCCGGATGTTCTTGGTCAGCGCAAAGGCCTGGGCGATCAGGATATCGGGACAGGGAACCGGCTCACGCCTGGACGTGAAATGCTCGCCGACCCAGCCTTCGACGAACCCCATCCGATCCGCGAAAGTCAGCGTGTCCAGATTGTGCGCGTGCGCATCCGCATACGTCCGGTGCGGCGGATGGTTCGGCATCATGAACATACCCAACTTCATTGGGCGTCCTCCCTGGTCGATGTTTTGAATCGTTAACGGAGGGATTTGTACAGACGCGCGAACGGTCTGTCAGCCCAATCTTTGGGGCGGAGTATGCCTACCGCTGCATCCGCATGAGTTGGTCCATCGGCAGCATGTTGTGGTTGAGGTTGGCCATGATCCACAGTGATCCGCCGACCACCAGCACGACAATCAGGACGCCGAAGGCCAGCGCCAGGACGTTGTTGGCGTTGTCCGGTCCGGTCGACAGATGCAGGAAGAAAACCAAGTGGACGCCCATCTGCGCCACTGCCAGAACGCCGAGCGCGATCGGGATGCCCGGGCCCCAGATCAGGCCGGTGCCGACCGCCCAGAACGAGGCGGCGGTCAGGATCGCGGCGAACGCCGCGCCGATGAAGTAATTGCGGATGCCGCCGAATATCTCCTCCGCGCTCTGATCGCCGGGCGCGGTGTCATACGGGTCGTTGTGGTGTGCCTCGTCGGTCATCGTCCCGCCCCCATCAGATAGACCACGGTGAACAAAGCTACCCAGATGATGTCCAGCGCGTGCCAGAACAGGCTGAAGCACATGAAGCGGCGCAGGATGCCGGGTGTTGTCCCACGCGTCGCGATCTGGGCGACCATCACGATCATCCAGACCAGCCCAATGCTGACATGCAGCCCGTGACAGCCGACCAGCGCGAAGAACGACGACAGGAAGGCACTGCGTTGCGGCCCCGCCCCTTCGGCGATCATCTTGGCGAATTCCTGAACTTCCAGCCCGACAAAGGCGAGGCCGAGCATGAAGGTGAAGGCGGCGGCGATATAGGCCGCCGGCATGATCCGGGCACGCATCGCCACGGTCCACATGCCGCAGGCGAAGCTGGAGGCAAGCAGGCAGGCGGTCTCGACCGCGACCTTGGTCAGGTCGAACAGTTGCGCCCCAGTTGGGCCGCCCGCCGTCTCCTTGCCCAGCACCGCATAGGCGGCGAAGAAGGCGGAGAACATGACGAAGTCGCTGAGCAGGAAGACCCAGAATCCGTAGCCGACGACGATGCGCTTGGATGCCGGACCCGGGTTTGTTCGGGCCACGGGCTCGCCGTGAATGGCCGCGGCACTCATGTCCCGGTTCCTTTTTCCAGCCGGGCCAGTTCCGCGGCGTCGATCTCATACTCATCGCGCGGCCGCCAGGCGAAAACCAGGAAGGTGACGAGCGCGCCAAGCAGCCCCAGGATCACCGCCCACCAGATGTGCCAGATCAATGCGAAGCCGGTGACGACGGCGAAGAAGGCGGTGACGAAACCGGTCGGCGTACGGCGCGGCATATGGATCGCCGCATAGTCCGGTGTCTTCGGCGTCTCCTCGTGCGCCCTGATCTTCATGCCGCGATAGGCGTCCAGCCCCTCGACATTCGGCATCACGGCGAAATTGTAATGCGGCGGCGGCGAGACGGTGGACCATTCCAGTGTCCGCCCGTCCCAAGGATCGGCGCCGCAACGGCGGCTGTCGCGGGTACGGATCGACACCACCAGCTGCGCGATCTGGAATGCGATGCCCGCTGCGATGATCGCCGCGCCGCCGGCCGCGACCCACAGCAGCGGCGACCAGGCCGGGTCGTCGGTATGCTGCATGCGCCGGGTCATGCCCATCAGCCCCAGCACGTAAAGCGGCATGAAGGCGACATAGAACCCGACGATCCAGCACCAGAACGACGCCTTGCCCAGCCGTTCGTCCAAGGTGAAGCCGAACGCCTTGGGGAACCAGTAATTGTAGCCGGCGAAGGCGCCGAACAGCACCCCGCCGATGACCACATTGTGGAAATGCGCCACCAGGAACAGGCTGTTATGCAGCACGAAGTCGGCAGGCGGCACCGCCATCAGAACGCCGGTCATGCCGCCAATGGTGAAGGTGACCATGAAACCCAGCGCCCACAGCACCGGCACGGTGAAGCGCACGCGGCCGCCATAAAGCGTGAAAAGCCAGTTGAAGATCTTCACGCCCGTGGGCACGGCAATGATCATCGTCGCGACGCCGAAGAAGCCGTTGACGTCGGCCCCAGCGCCCATCGTGAAGAAATGATGCAGCCAGACGATGAAGGACAGGATGCAGATCGCCATCGTCGCCGCCACCATCGAGCGATAGCCGAACAAAGGCTTACCGGAGAAGGTGCTGATCACCTCGGAAAACACACCGAAGGCCGGCAGGATCAGGATGTAGACCTCCGGATGGCCCCAGGCCCAGATGAGGTTGATGAACATCATGGCGTTGCCGCCGCCATCGTTGGTGAAGAAATGGAAGCCGAGATATCGGTCGAGCAGCAGCATCGCCAATGTCGCCGTCAGGATCGGAAACGCCGCGACAATCAAGAGGTTGGAGGCGAGCGCCGTCCAGCAGAAGATCGGCATCCGCATCAGATCCATGCCCGGTGCGCGGATTTTCAGGATCGTGGTGACGAAATTGACGCCCGTCAGCAAGGTGCCGATGCCCGATATCTGGAGCGCCCACAGATAGTAATCGACGCCGACGCCGGGCGAGAATTTAAGCTCCGACAAAGGCGGATAAACCAGCCAGCCGGTGCGCGCGAACTCCCCCACCACCAGCGACAGGTTGATCAGCAGCACGCCCGAGGCCGTGAGCCACAGGCTGACCGAGTTCAAGGTTGGGAAGGCCACATCGCGGACGCCGAGTTGCAGCGGCACGACGAAATTCATCAGCCCGACCATGAAGGTCATGGCCACGAAGAAGATCATGATGGTGCCGTGGGCGCTGAAAATCTGGTCGTAATGTTCGGGCGGCAGGAAGCCCGCGCCGCCGCCCGTCGAAAACGCCTGCTGCGACCGCATCATGATGGCGTCGGCGAAACCGCGCAGCAGCATGACCAGCGACAGCGTAATATACATGATGCCGATCCGCTTATGGTCGACGCTGGTCAGCCACTCGCGCCACAGATACGGCCAGCGGCCCTTCCAGGTCAGCCAGCCGAGAATGCCCCAGATCGCCAAAGTCATGACGACCGACGTCACCATCTGGATCGGCTGGCCAAACGGGATCGCATCCCAGGTCAGTTTACCGAACATCAGTTTTGTCCACCCGATACGGGTTCTGCACATGCCTTTCCCCTTGAGGGGGAGGCCGGCGACGCCTTGGCCGACGGGAGGGGGGTATTGTCGCGGCAGGTCGGCAGGTCGGGAGAAGGCGGGACCATACCCCCAACCCGGACCTTCGGTCCGACCTCGCCCTCAAGGGGGGAGGCGGTTTTGGAGGGTTTCATCCCAACAATATTGTCGAACAGGCCAGGATCAACGTCACGATACGTGACCGGCGTCACAGCCATGCTTTGCTTTTCCAACTCAGCATACTCGGCCGCATCCAACGCCGGCCCGTTTGCCCGCGCGGTCACCAACCATTGGTCGAAATCCCCCTTCGGCATCGCCTGAACGTCGAACTTCATGTCGGAGAAACCATCGCCGCTGAACTGCGCGGAAATACCGGGATAGGTGCCGGGCTTATCGGCTTGAAGGTTCAGCTCGGTCGCCATGCCGGCCATCGTATAAATCTGGCTGCCCAGCTGCGGCACGAAGAAGCTGTTCATCACCGTGGCCGAGGTCAGCCGGAAATGGATCGGCGTGCCCACCGGCACCATGAGCCGATTGACGCTGGCGACGCCCTGGCCCGGATAGATGAACAGCCATTTCCAATCGAGCGAGACGACCTGGATTTCGATGGGCTTGTCGGCACCCGCCAACGGTTTTCCAGGATCGAGATCGTGCGAACTGACCCAGCCGATACCGCCCAGAAAAAGCACCACCAGAACCGGGATCGACCAGACGAGGAGTTCGAGACGGCCGGAATAGGCCCAATCCGGCCGGTACTCGGCTTTCTTATTTCCAGCGCGGAACCACCAGGCGAAGGCGAAGGTCGCGGCGATGACGGGGACAATGACCGCCAGCATGATAGCGGTCGCATCGAGCAGGATCAGCCGCTCGGACTGTGCGATCGGACCTTGCGGATCCAAGACGCCGGAGATGTGAGGGCCTGACAGCATACGGGCGGTATCGCGAGTTCTTTAGTTTATAGACCCGTGGGTAGCGCGATGGTTCCTTGGTTGACGTTATCCCGGCCGGGGCATCCGCCTCAACAGGAATGCAATGACCCCATAGCGCCTGGTAATGTAGGCATGTTTCACACGATTTCGCACAGCGCGCAGAATCTGCTCCGCCGCAACTTCCGGACTGGATACCAGAAGCCGCTTGACCGTGCGCGGTAAAGGCTGGTCCGCCTTCAGCATCGCGGTATCGACAAACCCTGGCTGCGCCTCCGTAACCACTATGGGAAAACCGCTCTTGCGGGCGAGATCCCGCAAGCCGTCAAGATATACGGACTGGAACGCTTTCGATGCCCCGTATGCTGCAGCATCCCCGCTGCCACGCAACGCTGCGATCGACGAAATACCGACGAGATGCCCTTTCCGTCGGTCTAAAAAATGACGCATCGCCACTTGCGCAATCGCGGCGAACCCTGAAACATTTACAGCGAGCGTGTCGTCATCTGAGGCCCACTGCAGGGTTGGATTAAGATTTCCGACGCCTGCACTTATGATGACGAGATCTACGCTGCCAAGTTCAACGATGAATCGTTGCAAAAACTCTGCGGCAGCCTTCGGCTTAGCCACATCAATACGACAAACTGATGTTCCCACCCCAATTTCGACGGCAAGCTTCTCAAGCAGGTCGAGCCTGCGGGCGACAAGTCCGACACGCCAGCCTTCGGCTGTCAGTTGGCGAGCGAGTGCTTCGCCGATTCCAGACGACGCACCAACGATCACGGCTGTACGAGGCGAATCCGAATTCATACGCATCCCCAATGACGCCCGAAGTTGGTTTCTACGCTTCATGGCCTGTGCTTGGCTTCAGGGCGGTTTTGCCGCACATTCGGCCAGGATCGCACACGCTGCAAGACCGGGTCCGGCCTGGGAGACACTTATGAAACTGACGCCCGAACAGCACGCCGCCTTCGACCGCCACGGCTTCCTGATCTTCCCGGACCTGCTGTCTTTGTCGGAGGTCGAGACGCTGCGCGCGGAACTGGCGCGGGTGTCGCAAATTCCCGACCAGCGCATCATGCGGGAAAAGATCAGCAACGAGCCCCGTATCATCTATGGCCTGCCCGATATAGACGGACCGACCTACTCCACCGCCTATCACGCTCTGTCGCGTGACGCGCGGATCGCGCAGCCGATCGTCGACCTGCTGGGTGAGGACGTGTCGCTGTTCCATATCAAGTGCAATTTCAAGGAGGCGATCACCGGCGAGTTCTGGCAGTGGCATCAGGACTATGCCAACTGGAAAGCCAACGATAACGCGCCGGCACCGCGCCTGCTGACCAGCGTGGTGATGCTGGACAAGGCGACCGAGATGAACGGTTGCCTCTATTTCGTGCCGGGCAGCCACAGGCTGGGCCTCGTCAAATCGGCCTGGGACGACGCCAGTACAGCCTATGCGTTATGGACCGTCGACAAGCCGTCGATGATCGACATCACGACGAAACTCGGCGACCCGGTTGCGATCACCGGCGAACCTGGCACGGTGGTGATTTTTCACGCCAACACGATCCACGGATCGGGCCACAACATGTCGCCCCGGTCCCGCTGGCAGGTCTATCTGGTTTATAATGCGCTCTCGAACGTGCTGGGCCCGGTGCCCAAGCCCCGGCCCGACAGGCAGGCCAATCGCCATGCGGAGCCGGTACGGATAAACGAACGCCTAGAAATTGTTGCGGTCATGGAGAACGCATAAGCGACAAAATTCGCACTGGGACGAAGTCAATCGGCATAGGCCCGAGAACAGCGTCGCTGTCATTAATTTAAAATAAATCATTTCTTGCTCGCCGGTATTTTTTACGTCTAATTGGCCCCGGGTATTTCCACGGTCGGGCGGGCACTATAACGGCTGCCTCACACGGGATTTTCCATCAATCGAAACGCCCGGGGACCTTCATGAAAATCATGCTTTTGGCTCTGACCGCCCTGACTGCCGTTGCCGCCACCGGCGCATCGGCAAGTTCGCTCAAGGGCACGCCCTATACCTTCACCGGATCGGTCGTCACCGCGACCGCCGAATGTGATTATCCCGCAAAGGCCAAGCTTGCAGGCTATACGCTGATCAGCTTCCAAGACGAATTCCAACCGAAACATCAGCCCAAGCAGGTTATTGCCAAGCCGTCTTTGATGTTTTCCCCGGGCGGCAATGCGCACAAACTGGCGATGAGGCTTGAGGATTTGCCGGCGCATTCAGGCGCCCTGTCCGGGAAGGCAGGCATCGTATTCCTGCCAAGTACGAATGGTGTCAACGGAACCTACAAAGGCAGCATCGATGTGGCTGCCAACAAGTCGTTCACCCTGATTTACACATTGACCTACAAAAAACCGGCAGGGACCTGCACCACGAAATATAACCTGTCCTTCGCCAAGGGATTGCCGGCAAATTTGTTCAACCTGCTTTAACAGACTGGCAAAGTCCGGCCGCCGGGGATTTAAATGGGCTGAAGGTTAACGCACGGTCGGGGAAGACGATGGTTCAGGTTTGGTTTGCCGCCGGTGTCCGCACGCCGTTCGCCAAGGTCGACGGGCCGCTGGCCCAATATGACGCCATCGCCCTCTCCGTTCCGGTCGTCCGCCATATGGTGGACCTGCTGAAGGGCGCGCAGCCCGACTTCGCGGTATGGGGCACCGTCGTTCCAAACCTGACCTGGAGCAACATCGCCCGCGAGGTGCTGATGGAGTCCGGGGCGCCGCCCACCATCCCCGCCTTCTCCACCATCATGGCCTGTTCCACCAGCATGATCGGCGCGATCGAGGCGGCCGGCATGATCAATGGCGGCAATCGCACCCTGGCGCTGGTCGGCGGGGTGGAGAGCATGAGCCGGGTCCAGCTCGGCCTTGGCCAGAAACTGTCGGATTGGGTGCGGCATTTCCAGAACGCGCGCTCGCTGGGTCAGAAAATCTCCCATCTTGGCGAACTGCACGTCAAGGATATCCAGGTCTATATCCCGACCGTCACCAACCGGACGACGGGCCTCAGTATGGGCGAGCATACCGAGATCACCGCCAAAGAATGGCGGATCGGACGGCTGGAACAGGACCAGCTCGCCCTGCAAGGCCACCAGCGCGCAGTCGCGGCATGGGATCGCGGATTCTTCGACGATCTGGTGATCCCGGTCGGCGAGGCGGCGCGCGACACCATTCCGCGCAAGGACACCTCACTCGAACGACTGGCGAAGCTGCCGCCCGCTTTCGACCGCACCAGCGGCCAGGGCACGCTGACCGCCGGAAATTCCTCGCCGCTGACCGACGGCGCGTCCAGCCTGTGGGTGGCGTCGGAAAAGGGCCTGGACAAGCTGCCGCCCGGCACGCCGCGCGCCAAGCTGATCGACTGGGAAATCGCCTCGATCGACCACCGGGTCGAGGGGCTGTTGATGGCCCCCGCCTTCGCCATCCCGCGCCTGCTCGCGCGCCACAACCTGACCTATGCCGACATCGACCTGTGGGAAATCCACGAGGCCTTCACCGCCCAGGTGCTGTTCCACATGAAGGCCCTCGAGGACGCGAATTTCGTGAAGACCAAGGCCGGTGTGGAACCCACCTTCGGCCCCTTCCCGCGCGACCGCATCAACCCGAACGGCGGCTCGACCGCGCTGGGCCACCCTTTCGGCGCCACCGGCGCGCGCATCCTGAGCCAAGCGGTGAAGGAACTGGCTGCGATGGGATCTGGCAAGCGCGCGATCGTTACCATCTGCGCGGATGGCGGACAGGGGTCGGTGGTGTTGCTGGAAGCTGGGTAAGGCGAGGGGGAAATGCGTATTTCCGCCTGAATTTACAGATAATAAAAGAACTTTCGAAGCGCAACCGCCAGTATATAGTACTGAAGCCTGAATCGCCTCCAAGAAAGATGAGAGAACGATCGGCCGACGCGGCAAAACCGGTGCGTCGACCTAATAGACGTGCGGACGTCGACCCGATATCCGCCGAGGATCTAGCATGACCATCGTCAGCAGCGGCCAGACACGGATCGTTTCTTCCGGTCACACGGAGAGCGGGACGAAGATTCTCAGCGGCGGCATCGAGATTATTAAATCCGGCGGCAACGCCGTCGGCACCGTTGTCTCTGCTGGCGGCGAAGTGCTGTTGGAAGGTGGTAAGTTAACGAATCCTACATTCGCATCCGGCTCGATCGAAGCTATCGCTTCCGGCGGCACCGTCAGCAACATAACCGTTAGTGGGCGCGAACTGGTTCTGTCGTCCGGTGGCACCGCAAGCAATGTCGAGATTGCACAAGGCGGTGCCTTGGTTTTCGCCGGCGGCGTCGTTAGCGGAGTTACTTTTGACGAATATTCGAACCTGGTCGTTACTTCCGGGATATCGCTTGGCCGACTTGGCACGATCTCGTTCGCAAACGTTTCCGTGACAGTTTCCTCCGGAGGCAAACTGGACAGTGCGGTTCTCGCCGGCGCCCAGATTACCATTCAGGCCGGTGCGCTCGATAGTGGTTCAGTGCTAGCGGGCCGAGCGTTTGAACTCGTCGAGACCGGCGGCATTGCTGCAGACATTACGGTCGTGAGCGGTGGCCTCAGGGTCGAGGCTGGAGGCAGCGCTTCGAATATTACAGTCGGAAGTGGCTCACTCCAGATATATGGCACGTTGAATGGCGCTGAGGTGCGGAGCCATGGCAGTTTCGCGCTCGAGGCCGGCAGCGCTTCGAACATCCTGGTGTCCGGCGGCACGTTCGACATTTACGGGGGCACCGCAAAGAACCTCGTGGTTATCAACGGAACCGGCTTCGTCTTAGGGAAACTTGACGACGCATATCTTGTCGGCAGCGGGACAAAGGCTGAAATCGACATGGCCCGGGTTTCGGGTGTCATGGTCGCGAGCGGTGCGGTCATGGAGATCACCGCCGGTGCAGCCGTGTCGACGACAATTCTGAGCGGCGGGATGGTTGACGTCGCCATGGGAAGCATGAGCGGCGTTGAAATCGAGGCGGGCGGAACGTTAGCCGTCAGGACGGCCTTTCAGGCCGTAAAGATCAACGATGCGACAGTCATGAGCGGTGCCGTAATGTCAGACTTCGCTGGCACACTGAACAACATCACTGTCGAGGCGGGGGGGGCGCTTACAGTCAATAGCGCATCCGCCCAAGGCTTGACCATAAGCAGCGGCGCCACCCTTACACTGGGATCGGGAACTCGCGCGTCCAGCATCAAAATTCTAAGCGGCGGCGAAATTATCTTCGCGGGGGGCGCTGTATCGCATCTTACGATGGCAGCCGGTGCAGTGGGTCTGGTCGAAGGTACTCTGGTCGTGTCGTCAGGCATGGTTCTTGGCGATCTGGAAATTATGAACGGCGGAAGCGTCGTTCTGGCAGGCGGCAAGATCCAGCAACTCGACATAGACGAAGGTGGAGAGTTGGTTGTCGCGTCGGGGGCCACCGAAACAGGTCTGAAGGTAACCGACGGGGAAACTCTTTTGGTGTCCGGTGGCACGGTGCGCGGCACTCACGTGCTGTTCGGCGGAACTGAGCTGGTTGAGGACGGCTCGGCCAATGGCGATGTCATCTCGGCCGGCGGGACGGTCACTATCGAAAACCGCAGCACCGACCGTGGCATTAAGGTTCTGGGTAACGGCACGTTGATCGTCGACAGCGCGAATGTTCTGGGCGTGACGATCGGTTCCGGCGGCTCGGTTTTGAATTCCGGCGGAACGGTTGGGAATGCGACGGTCGCCAGTGGCGGTGTGCTGAACAATAACTCCGGAACCGTCAGCCATGGGTTCGTGTCGAGCGGCGGTACGCTGACGAACAATCACGGGCGCGTATCGGGAACGACGGTCGTCCAGGGTGGCAAGCTGATCAATAACGCCGGCACTATCGTGGGCGGCAATATTCAAGTGACGGTCGTCCAGCAGGCCGGAACCGGCGTGACGTCTGCTGTCACCAACGGACAGACTCAGTCCGGACTCAACGTATCCGGCGGCACGCAGATCGTCTCGTACGGGGGTACCGCCGTCGACACCAATCTCGCCGGCGGTGGGACGGTCCTCGTCTATTCCGGCGGCAAAACCCGCGGCGCGCATATTGGAAACGGTGTCGAAGCGCTGCAAGGCGGCGCAACGGCGATCAACACGACGGTCGCCGATGGCGGCATCATCGAACTCGGCGGTAACAGCACCGCGCGCGGTCTGGTCATTCAGAGCGGCGGTGCGCTTGGGCTTTTCGACGGCGCAACCGTTAACAATTATGCGGTCGCATCCGGCAGGATACTTGTCGTTTTCCAGGGCGGCGGCGTTCATGGCGCCACCGTTTCAAGCGGCGGAGAAATTGTTATCGGTGGCGGCGCCAACGTCACCGGAGTCAAAATTCGAAAAGGCGGGTTCGAAGCCCTAATCTCAGGCGCCCGCCTATACGGCACGGCCGTGAATAACGGCAACGCGCTATTCGTGGAGAAAGGCGCCTCGGAGGGCGGCGCGCAGGTTGCTAAAGGCGGGGAGATCGTGGCTGAGGGGGGTGTCGTCTCCGGTACCGTGGCGGCTGCCGGCGCACGGGAATATGCCATCAGCCGTGGCAAAATCAGCAATGAAACCCTTGAATCGGGCGTGACCCTGTATCTGGATTCCGGTGGGTCAGCAAACAACATCACCGTCGGTTCCGGCGGAACGATCGTCTTCAATGGCGGAAAGGCATCGGGAATACGTGTCGAGACTGGCGGCACCGAAATCATAGCGCCGCGAACGATACTGGTCGCGTCCCGGGGCACAGTTTTCGACAATATCACCGTCCTTCGTGATGCCGCATTCGTCTATGCCGGGGGAAACGTGAGAAACATCACCTTCGCCGCCGGCTCGCAAGAGGAAATCGGCCGGCATGGGCGCGTGAGCGGGATTAGGATCAACAACCATGCATCGCTGACAGTCTCGGGGGGAGAAAGCGTTGAGGCAGTGGTCTCGTCCGGTGCCGTCGAGAAAGTTTACGCATATGGACGAGCAAGCAGTACGCTCGTTTCCGCCGGCGGCTCACTGATCATCAGTAAAGGCGCCAGCTTCGATACCCAGATTTTCGGCGACGAGACCGTCGACAGCGACAGCAGCGGCAAGGCGTCGACAAGTGGCTCCGTGGTAGAACGCGGGGGCACCGAGACTATCGCCGGAGGAACCGCCTCGGGAACCGTCGTCCGCGGCGGCGGGGTCGAGTATTTGCGATCTAACGGTTCTGCCACAGACACCAGAGTCTTGTCTGGCGGTGAGATCGTATTCGCCGGCGGCAGCGCGATACGCCTGAAAATGTCGGCCGGCGCCCAAGCAGTCGTAACGTCGGGCGGGAAGATCGTTCTATCGTCAGGCTTAAAGATGCCCAAGATCACCGTCCAGGCAGGTGGCGAAATTGTCTTCGCTGGCGGGACGGTCGAAACCCTGCTGGTCAGCAGCGGTGCGTCTGAGGGTGTCACGGCCGGATATACGGTAAAAGGCGCGATAGTGAAGAACGGGGTCAGCCTTTACGTGTCCGGCGCTGCGACAGCCTCCGGCACCGTCGTCTCCAAAGGTGGAACGGAAATCGTCCAATCCTATGGCAGCGCCGCCGCCACATCTGTCCTCTCCGGCGGCACGATCGAGCTCGCCGGTGGCGCCGTCAGCCAACTCTCGCTCTCCAGCGGCGGCACGATCGACCTGGCGACGTTTGCGTTCGACAGCGCGGCGAAGGCCACCTTCGTCGAAAACGGGGCGCATACCCAAGGGACGTTGACGATCAAGGACGGCACATTGCATTCCAGCGTGATTCTGTTCGGCCAATATGCCGCGAACGGCTTCCATATTGCGTCGGACGGCGCGGGCGGCACCGCGATCACCTATGGGTCCGCGTCGACGCCCGGGCTGGAGCTTGCGGCAAGGCACTGATCCGCCACCCTTCCGCCGGCCGCCTTTCGATGGTAACGGATGATGATCCATCATCGCGTGCGACGGCATTCTTATGACTGAAGACGACGTCGAAATCCTCGAACGCAAGACGGTCTGCCAGAGCTATTTCCGGATCGACCGTTATGTCCTGCGCCACCGCCTGTTCGGCGGCGGCTGGAGCGAGCAGATGTTCCGCGAGGTGTTCGAGCGCGGTCATTCGGTGGTTGTCCTGCTTTACGACCCGCATGCCGACGCGGTGGTGCTGATAGAGCAATTCCGCGCAGGCGCGCTGGCGGCGGGAATGGGGCCGTGGCTGATCGAATGTGTTGCCGGAATCGTCGACGAGGGCGAGACGCCGGAACAGGTCGCGCGGCGCGAAGCCCTGGAAGAGGCCGGCGCCACGATCGGCCGGATCGAATTCGTCGGCAAATTCCTCTACAGCACGGGCGCCTGCTCCGAGGTCTGCCAGGCTTTTGTCGGCGAGATCGACAGCAGCAAGGCCGGCGGCGTGCACGGGCTTGAGGATGAGCACGAGGACATCAAGACCCATATCGTACCGGCCGCGACAGCGTTCGGCTGGCTGGACGACGGATCCATCACCAACGCGGCGCTGATTATCGCCCTATCCTGGCTGGCGCGGCATCACGATACGCTGCGCCAACGGTGGTTGAAGCCATGACATCGGGATTAATTTCAACCGACGCGTTGGCGGCCCGCATGAACCAGCCCGGCATCGTCTTGCTGGACGCGAGCTGGGCGATGAAGGGCACGGGCCCAAATGGCGTTGCTCTGTTCACCGAAAAACATATTCCGGGCGCGGTGCATTTCGACATCGACCGGATTTCGAACCGGGCTTCGCCCCTGCCCCACATGCTGCCGACGCCGGAAGAGTTCGCGGCCGAGGCGGGTATGCTGGGCGTCGGCGTGGATGATTTCGTGGTGGTCTATGACGCGACCGGCATGGCCAGCGCGGCGGTCCGCGTCTGGTGGATGTTCCGCGTCTTCGGCCATGAAAACGTGGCGGTGCTGGATGGCGGGCTGCCGAAATGGGTGGCCGAGGGCCGCCCGACGGTAAGCGGCGCGGCGATTGCGCGTCCGGCCAAGAGCTATGTCGCCGATTTCCGCCCGCATCTCGTGCGCGACCTCGCCGCGGTGAAAGCCGTGTCCGAGCAAGGCGGCGAAACACTGGTCGATGCCCGGGCTGCCGGGCGGTTCGAGGGCACCGCGCCGGAACCTTGGGCCAACGGGCGCGGCGGTCATATTCCCGGCGCCAAGTCCCTGCCCTTCGCCGACCTGATCGATCCGGCGTCCAAGACTTTGCTGCTGCCCGAGCAGCTCCGCGAAAAACTGAGCGCCGCCGGCTTGACCGATGGCCCGGTCGTCGCCTCGTGCGGCAGCGGCGTAACCGCCTGCGTCATCGCACTGGCGCTGAACCAGATCGGCCGCCCCGACGCCGCGGTCTATGACGGATCGTGGGCCGAATGGGGCTCGCACACCGAACTGCCCGCCGCACAGGGGCCGGCATGACGGGCAAGAAGAAACGGGGCGCCGCGACCGTCGCAACCCACGCCGGTTACGACCCGCTGAGCCATAACGGCACGGTCAATCCACCGGTCTATCATACCTCCACCGTTGTCTTCCCGACCGTCGAACTGCTGGAACGCGGCGAAACCAAGCCGTTCGAGGGCATGCGCTATGGCCGCGTCGGCACGCCGACCAGCAAGGCGTTCGAAGATGCGGTCACAGCCCTGGAAGGCGGCTATGGCGCGGTCGTCGCCTCGTCCGGCCTCGCGGCGTGCTGCACTTCGCTTCTGACCTGGCTAAAGGCAGGGGATCATCTGCTGATCGCGGACTCCGTCTATGGCCCGACGCGCAGCTTCGCCGGCAAGGTGCTGGCCGGTTACGGCGTGACCGTTGAATTCTACGACCCGGAAATCGGCGCCGGCATCGCGGGCGTGTTCCGGCCCAACACCAAGGTCGTCTTTCTGGAATCCCCCGGCTCCTGGAGCTTCGAGGTGCAGGATGTGCCGGCGATCACGGCCCTGGCCAAGGCGCGGAACATCACGACGATGATTGACAACAGCTGGGCAACGCCGGTGCTGTTCAAGCCGCTGGCGCATGGCGTCGATCTGTCGATCCAGGCGGCGACCAAATATATCGGCGGCCATTCCGACGCCATGCTGGGCGTGACCACGGCGATCGACCAAAAGACCTATGAGAAGCTGAAAACCGGCCATGTGATCACCGGCCAGTCGGCAGGTGCGGACGATATGTATCTGGGCCTGCGCGGCCTGCGCACCCTGCCCGTCCGGCTGGAACGCCACGGCGCCACGGGCCTTAAACTCGCCGAATGGCTGATGGCTCGGCCGGAGGTCGAGACCGTTCTGCACCCCGCCATGCCGCACGACCCTGGCCATGCCTTGTGGAAACGGGATTTCTCAGGCTGCTCCGGCTTGTTCGGCGTTCTGCTCAAGCCCTATTCCCGCGCCGCTGTCACCGCGATGGTCGAAGGCATGTCGCTGTTCAAGATGGGATGGAGCTGGGGCGGCTATGAATCGCTGATCGTCCCCGGCTTCCACCTGCCGACGCGCAGTACGAAGAAATGGCCAGGCGGGGTCCTGTTGCGGCTCCACGCCGGGCTGGAGGATGTCGACGACCTGAAGGACGATCTGGAAGAAGCATTCGAGCGGCTGGCAAAGGCGGCTTAGCCCAGGCGCGCACATGGACGCTCCGGCGGCTTTACCCTATCTTTCCCAACACATTTAATTCTCGTAGTCGGCACAGCAGAAAATGACGCGCACGATTTACCCAGTGATACTGTCCGGCGGTTCCGGCACGCGCCTTTGGCCGTTATCGCGCGACCTGATGCCGAAGCAACTTCTGTCGCTGGTCGGGCCCGAAAGCCTGCTGGCCGGAACGGTGCGGCGCGTGACGGGCGACGGCTTCGCCGGACCGATTGTCGTATGCAATCAAGATCATCGCTTCCTGGTTCAGGAACAACTGGCGGCCATCGGCGTGACGCCCGAGGCGATCATCATCGAGCCCGTGGCCCGCAACACCGCGCCGGCAATCGCCGCCGCCGCCGCGTGGCTGCAAAAGCGCGATCCGGG
Source organism: Alphaproteobacteria bacterium (assembly GCA_965276835.1). Lineage (GTDB taxonomy): Bacteria > Pseudomonadota > Alphaproteobacteria > BOG-932 > Roseiterribacteraceae > BOG-932. The sequence continues at coordinate 847,826 of OZ255631.1, read as the reverse complement.
TGCGCTGCTGCTGGTCCTGCCGTCCGACCATCTGATCCGCAATTCGGCGGCGCTGAGTACAGCGATTAAGACGGCCGCCGAGGCGGCCGACGCGGGGCGGCTCGTCACCTTCGGCATCACCCCGACGGCACCGGAAACCGGCTATGGCTATATCCGCCAGGGCGGGCCGATCGGTGGCATCGACGGGGCGTTCGACATTGCGAAGTTCGTCGAGAAACCCGATCTGGCAACCGCCGCCGGCTATCTGGCGGAGGGCGACTGGAACTGGAACAGCGGCATGTTCGTGTTCCGCGCCGACCTGATGCTGGCAGAATTGGCGGTGTTCGAGCCGGAGATGACCGCGGGCGCCATCGAATCGGTCGAGGCCGGCACGAAAGACGGTCCCGTGCTGCGGCTGGACGACACGATCTTCGGCGCCGTCGCCTCCAAATCCATCGACTATGCCCTGATGGAAAAAACGACGAAGTCGGCGATCGTACCGGCCAATCTGGGTTGGAGCGACATCGGCTCGTGGTCGGCGCTGTGGGAGATCGGGGACAAGGACGACACCGCCAACGTCTCCATCGGCGACGTGATGACCGAGGAAACCGAAGGGTCGTACCTGCGCTCGCACGGGCCGCTGATCGCCACGCTGGGCCTCAAGGATATCATCATGGTCGCCACCGGCGACGTGGTCATGGCAATCGCCAAGGACAGGGCGCAGGACGTGAAGCGGTTCGTCACCCGCCTGCGCGAGAGCGGCCGGACCGAGGGCATATCGCATAAACTGGTCAACCAGCCCTGGGGCACGGTGCAGGCGCTCGATTCCGGAACGCGCTATCAGGTGAAACGCCTGACGGTGAAGCCGGGAGCCAAGCTGTCGCTGAAATCCCATGCGCAGCGCGCCAAGCATTGGGTCGTGGTCAACGGCACGGCGCGTGTCACCCGTGGCGATGAACTGGTCACCCTGACAGCCAATATGTCGATCTCAATCCCGGTCGGCGCGGCCAACCGCGTGGAGAATATCGGCAGCGATCCGTTGGAACTGATCGAGGTTCGTTCCGGCGACTATCTGGGCGAGGACGACTTCGTCCGGCTGCACGACGATTACGGACGGACCTGAAGGGTTCGAACAGCACCGCGATGACCCAGACCTCTAACGAACGGCCGGCCAAGGCAGGTTTCAGGCTTGCCATGGCGCAGGTGAACCCGACTGTCGGCGACATCAAGGGCAATGCCGATCTGGTGCGCGCCGCCCGCGCCAAGGCCGCCGCGGATGGCGCCGATCTGGTCGCCTTTCCTGAACTGGTGCTGGTCGGCTATCCGCCGGAAGACCTGGTGTTGCGGCCGAGCGTTCTGGAAGCCACACGGCTGGCGATCGAAGCCTTGGCCGCCGAGACCGCCGACGGAGGCCCGGCTCTCCTCGTAACGGGGCCGCTGGCCGATGGCGGCGTTTACAACGCCGTCTTCCTGCTCGACGGCGGCAAGATCCAGGCGATCCGCACCAAGCACGAACTGCCGAATTACGGCGTGTTCGACGAAAAGCGCGTCTTCACCGCCGGATTGCTGCCAACGCCGATCGATTTTCGCGGATTGAAAATCGGCGTGCCGATTTGCGAGGATGTCTGGTTCCCGGCAGCAGCCGACGCCCTGGCGCGCGGCGGAGCGGAAATATTGATCGTGCCCAACGGCTCGCCCTTCGAACTGGGCAAGGTGACCCAGCGTCTGGCGCTGGCCGAGGCGCGGGCGCGAGAAACCGGCCTGCCCCTGGTCTATCTGAATCAGGTCGGCGGCCAGGACGAACTTGTGTTCGACGGCGGCACCTTCGTTGTCGATGCTAATGGAGCGACCGTGGCCGCCCTGCCCGCCTGGCAGGACATCGTGGCGACGATCGACATAAGGCGCACCGATACCGGCCATGAGCCCATGCCATCCGGCGTCTTGCCGGTCTCGCTGATGACCGGCCGCGCAACCACGCCCTTCGCCAACGGTTCGACCGATCCGACCGAGGCGGACCTCGCGGAAATCTATGCCGCGATGACGCTGGGCCTGCGCGATTACGTCAACAAGAACCGCTTTCCCGGTGTTGTGCTGGGCATGTCGGGCGGCATCGATTCCGCGCTGTCCGCCGCCGTGGCGGTCGATGCGCTGGGTGCCGACAAGGTCCATCTGGTGCGCTTGCCCTCGCGCTTCACCAGTTCCGCCAGCCAGGATGACGCCGCCGAATGCGCCGCGCATCTGGGCGTCGAGCTGGAAACGCTGTCGATCATGGACGGAGTCTCGGCGTTGGAGGGCACGCTGGCGCCCCTCTTCGCCGGCCGCGACGCCGATACCACCGAGGAAAACCTGCAAGCGCGCGTACGCGGCGTCCTGTTGATGGCGCTATCCAACAAGTTCGGCTGGATGGTGCTGACCACCGGCAACAAGTCTGAAATGTCGGTTGGCTATGCCACGCTCTATGGCGACATGTGCGGCGGCTATTCGGTGCTGAAGGACGTCTACAAGACCACCGTTTTCGCCCTGTCGTCCTGGCGCAATCGTGCGCGGCCGGCAGGCGCTCTTGGGCCGGACGGGCTGGTCATCCCCGAGGCGATCATCGTCAAGCCGCCCACGGCGGAGTTGCGCCCCAACCAGACCGACCAGGATTCCCTGCCGCCCTATGACGTGCTGGACGCCATCCTGCTGGGGCTGATCGAGCGCGAGGAACCGGCGCAAGCCATCGCCGATCTGGGCTTCCCGCTCGCCACGGTGCGGCGGGTGCAGCACCTGCTCTATCTGGCGGAGTACAAACGCAGGCAGGCGCCGCCGGGGGTCAAGATTTCCCGCCGCAACCTCAGCCGCGACCGGCGCTTCCCTATCACCAACGCATTCCGCGACCCGTAACGATACCCTCGCGGAAAGCGATGTGGTAATTGGCGGACATGACAAAGAACGGTCGGGCAAAACGATAATGGACACGATTGCGGCCACTGGCCCCATCGTCAACCCGATCGCGGCGGATGCGCCTCGTCCACGCCTGTCGGTCACGATCCCTTGTTATAACGAAGAGGCTGGCCTGCCGGAGCTTTACCGCCGTCTGACTACCGCCTGCCGGGAGGTTGTGGGGGACGATTATGAAGTGATCCTTGTCAATGACGGATCGGCCAGTGATGACACCTGGGGCGCGATCGGCCGCCTGGCCGAAACCGACCCGCACATCATCGGCATCGACCTGTCGCGCAATTTCGGCCATCAGGCGGCGCTGACCGCAGCACTTTCGATCTGTCGGGGCGAACGTATCTTCATCCTCGATGCCGATTTGCAGGATCCGCCGGAATTGCTGGGCGCGATGATGGCGGCGATGGATGGGGGCGCCGACGTTGTCTATGGCAAGCGCCGCAAGCGCGACGGCGAGAGCAAGCGCAAGAAGGTGACGGCCAGGCTGTTCTACCGCGTGCTGGCGCAGCTGATCGACTTCGACATTCCGACCGATGCCGGCGACTTCCGCCTGATGAGCCGCCGGGTGCTGGAGGCATTGCTCAGCATGCCGGAGGCGCACCGCTTCATCCGCGGCATGGTCAGCTGGATCGGTTTCAAACAGGTGCCGCTCGAATATGACCGGCAGTCCCGTTTTGCGGGCGAAACCGGCTATACCTTCGCCAAGATGATCAATTTCGCGCTGGACGCGATCACCGCATTTTCAGCCAAGCCGCTGAGGATCGGCCTTTATGCCGGCATGATCCTGGTCGGTCTGTCGTGGCTCGGCATCCTTTATTCGCTGATTTCCTGGTTGTTCTTCTCGACCCAGCCAGGCTGGACCAGCCTGATCATCGCGGTGATGTTGCTGGGCGGCGCGCAAATATTCATGCTGGCCTTGATCGGTGAATATGTCAGCCGCACCTTCGTGCAGACCAAGGGCCGTCCGCTCTATTTCTTTCGCGAGATCGTTGGCTCGTCCTATAAAGCTGAGCCGCCCAAGCCGTAATCATTACGAAGCGCGGTTGGATTTTTTCACATTCGTCTGTGGAACCAAATCACGAAACCTGCAGTTCCCTCCGCGATTATTTCAATGGAGGGTATTATGCGCGGACTTGGATTGGCGGGCGTGCTTCTGATCGTGATCGGCATCGTTGTCTTGGCCGTGCGAAGCTTTAATTACACGACGCAAGAAAAAGTCGTCGATCTCGGCCCGATCCACGCGACGGCCGATAAGGAACACAATGTTTATCTTTATCCGGCAGCCGGGATCGCCGCGATCGTGATCGGCGGCGCGCTGGTGATTTTCGGGCGCAAGAGCAGCTGATCAGACGGCGACCGCATCCCGGTACAGTGAGCGGAAGGATTCCAGCGCCAGCGTGCGCTGGTCTTCTTCCGAATAGCGCGGACCGGAGATTTGCAGGTTGAACCTGACATGCATGATGCCGGCGGAATCCGGTGAGACTTCGATAATATGCGCTGTTTCAACGATCTCCGGCGCACGAAAGCGACGGAACATTGCGCCATAACCGATATTCATCGATGGCGAAGGCCGTGACTTGAACCACATCGGCGCCCCCAAATAGCGTCAGGTCTCTATATCGGTTTATGATTTAGCGGAAATTACCTGTACCTTTTGTCGCGGCTATCAACACATAAAATATGGCGTTCGTTCAAGGACTCTTTTGAAAATTTCGCAATATTGTCAAAATACGCGGTACTATATCCGGTAAGTCGCCGGCGATAAGGCCGGGACCGAAAAGCGAAGCGGCTTTTCCATGTATCCAACACGCCATTGACGCAGCCAAAGTTGGCGGCAGCCGATTGGCCAGTAATCCGACAGACAAGCCGGCGAGAACGTCTCCGCTGCCCGCAGTCGCCAAGTCGGGGGGCGCGCCAGTATTGACGATCAGTTTTCCATCCGGCGTCGCGATAATCGTGTCCGAACCCTTTAGCAGTACTGTCGCACCGGTATCGGCCGCCGCTTTCAGCGTAGCCGGAACCCTTGGCGACGCAGGGCCGAAGACGCGCTGAAATTCGCCTTCATGCGGTGTCATCAACACACGCCCGTTGAGACGCTTGAGCAGGCCATTCGGCTCGGCCAGAACGCGAAAGGCATCGGCGTCCAGCACCAGGCCGACCTCTGCATCCAGTGCGGTCCCAATCGCCGCCTCTAGCCGGGCATCGGCGCCGGCTCCCGGGCCCAGCAGCACCGCGTTCAGCCGCCGGTCGGCCAGCAGATCGGTGAAATCCCGCGGCGTCGACACGGGGGTGACCAGCAAATCCGCGCGCCAGGCAGCATACAGCGCGACGACGGACGGATCGGCGGCGATCGTTACAAGACCGGCGCCGATCCTCTGTGCGGCATGGGCAGCAAGCCGGGCCGCGCCGGTCATCTTGGTGCCGCCGAGTACAACCGCATGTCCGCGTGTATATTTATGGCTGCCGGATGCCGGCCAGGGAAACGCGTCGATCCACAGGCCAGGCTCGTTGGCGAAAATCGTCGCCGGGATCGACGCGTAAACCTTGGCGTCGACATCCAGGTCCGATACCACCACCTCACCCGCCAAATCGCGACCGGGCAGCAGCAGATGGCCGGGCTTGCGGCGAAAGAACGTCACGGTCAGGTCGGCCTCGATTGCCGCGCCCAACACCGCGCCGCTGTCGGAATCGACGCCGCTCGCGATGTCGATCGCAACGACCGGCACCGGCAGTGCGTTCAAAGTCTCGACCACGGTACGCACGACGCCGTCCAACCGGCGTCCCAATCCGATCCCGAACAGGGCATCGACGACAAGCTCGGCGCCGTTCGGAGTGTCGGGAGCCAGGTCTTCGATCGTTCCGGGCCAGCGGCCGGCGGCGAGCGCGGCGGCGCCCGATAATCCGTCTCGCTGTTTCATACCGGCGATACGCACGTCCCAGCCTGCCGCCCGCAACAGGCGCGCGACGACGAAGCCGTCGCCCCCGTTATTTCCGGGCCCGGTCAGAACCAGTGTCGGGCGCGGCTGCCAGCGGGCCAGGATCGCAGCGGCCGTCGCCGCCCCCGCCCGCTCCATCAATTCGATTTCCGGCGTACCCGCCGCGATGGCCGCCTTATCGATCGCCCGCGCCGCAGCCGTATCCAACAAAGCCTGCGGACTGTGCGCGTCCGCGGGCAACGACCATGCGGGCGATGTTTTCGTCATGAAAGGAAAATGGGGCGACTGATGGGACTCGAACCCACGACAACTCGGACCACAACCGAGGGCTCTACCAACTGAGCTACAGCCGCCATGGAGCGGGTGGTATCCCGCGACACGGCCTCACGTCAAGCGCCCGCGCCGAATTTCGGACGCCGAAACCTTGGGCCGATATGCTTGGAATGCATAGCCGTGATTCATCGTTGTTCCCGGCGGCTTGCTTGCGTGGGGCACATTATCGCGCTACGCGATCCGGTTCTTACAACTTTTAGGTGTCGCCGGTGAACCCCGTCGGCACGGAATGCGCCGACGTTATGCTGAAAGTCGCAAGCCGCATGGAGCGGCTCGGAACGGAATCCGCCTTCGAAATTCTCGAAAAGGCGCAGATTCTGGCTGCCACCGGCAAGTCGGTCGTGAATCTGTGCATCGGCCAGCCCGACTTTCCGCCGCCCGCTCACGTGATCGACGCTGGACAGCGCGCCATCGCCGAGGGGCATCACGGCTATAGCGCAGCCCCCGGCATCCTGCCGCTGCGCGAGGCGATTGCCGCCGACCTTCATCGCCGGTTCGATGTCGACCTCAACCCCGCCGACATTACGGTCACGCCCGGCAGCAAGGTCGCCCTGTTCTTCGCCATCCAGATCCTGGGCGAGATCGGCAGCGAGATCATTTACCCGAACCCCGCCTATCCGGGTTACGAATCGATCATCGCCTATTCCGGTGCGACCCCGGTTTCGTATCCGTTGATCGAGGCAACCGGCTTTTCCTTCCGGGCGGAGGATGTGCTGTCGCGGATCACGCCGAAGACCCGCGCGATCATCGTCAACAGCCCGGCCAATCCGACCAGCGGCGTACTCGACCGCGATGAGATGGACAAGCTGGTGAAGGGCCTCGAAAAGCACCCCGAGATCGCTGTGATCAGCGATGAAATCTACAGCCGGATCATCTATGACGGGCATGCGCATTTCAGCCTGCTGTCCTATGAGACTCTGCGCGACCGCCTGATCCTGCTGGACGGCTGGTCGAAGAGCTTTTCGATGACCGGCTGGCGTCTGGGCTATGCGGTATGGCCCAAGTCGCTGGTCAAGCATGCGGTAAAGCTGGCGATCAACAGTCATTCCTGCGTCAACAACGCCACCCAATATGCCGGCATCGCCGCGTTGGAGGGCCCGATGGACACGGTCGACGCAATGGTCGCCGCCTGGAGCGAGCGGCGCAACGTCATCGTCAAAGGCCTGCGCGCCCTGCCCGGCGTTCGCTGCACGGTGCCGGCCGGCGCGTTCTATGCCTTCCCGAACATCTCCGGCACCGGCTTCGGCTCGTCGGACCTGCAATCGCGCCTGTTGAACGAAGAAGGCGTCGCCCTGCTGTCGGGCACCAGTTTCGGCACATTGGGCGAGGGCTACATCCGTCTGTCCTATGCGACCAGCACCGAGCAGATCGAGGAGGCGCTGTTCAGAATGAACCGTTTCCTCGTCGCCAATATGGAGCCGCGGCGCGCCGCCGCCGTTGCCTAGTATTTAAGCAGATCGCTGGCGCAACCGGCGGCAGCACGGGATCGGCGCCGCCGGGAACCTCTCAACGGCTGACGCGTTTGTGCTGCGTGCCAAGCACGTTCACAAACGCAATTCTTCAAACGTTACCGGGTCGGCGCTTGCCGATTTAGGCTCGCGGCCATGCGTCTGCGGCGAATTGGCATGTGCTTTGCGTAGCCAACGACAAACGTAATCTTGTAACAGGGGAAACCCGCGAATGAAGAAGCTCGAGGCCATCATCAAGCCGTTCAAGCTGGATGACGTGAAGGAATCCCTGCACGAGCTTGGGATCAAGGGCCTGACGGTTACCGAGGCGAAAGGGTATGGGCGGCAAAAGGGCCACACCGAACTCTATCGCGGCGCGGAATATGCCGTCGACTTTCTTCCCAAGGTTAAAATCGAGGTCGTGATCGAGGATTCGCTGCTCGACCGCGCCATCGAGGCGATCCAGCAGGCGGCCCATACCGGGCGGATAGGCGACGGCAAAATATTCGTCGGCGCGATCGACGAAGTGATCCGCATCCGGACGGGCGAAACCGGGGTCGGCGCAATCTAAGGTCGTATCGTCGGTGGCCGGACCTTAAGAACAGATACCCGCAACTGTTCTGTTGTCGGGCAGGCCGGGCTTGTGGCAACGTGCCGCCTGTTTTATCCAGTGGCCGTAAGCTGGAAACCCCAAACAGGAATTGCCCCTATGGCTGACGCCTCGAACGTATTTGAGTTGATCAAGGAGCACGACGTTAAATATGTCGATCTCCGCTTTACGGATTTTCGCGGCAAGCTTCAGCACGTGTCGCAGCATGTTTCCACGATCGACCAGGACGTTTTCGATCATGGCCTTCAGTTCGACGGTTCGTCGATCGCCGGCTGGAAGGCGATCAACGAATCCGACATGACGCTGATCCCGGATGCGGCGACGGCAGTGATGGACCCGTTCGCGGCGCAGCCGACGCTGAATATCCTGTGCGACATTTACGAGCCGTCGTCGGGCCAGCCCTACAGCCGCGATCCGCGCGGCATCGCCAAAGCCGCGGAAGCGTACGCGCTTTCCGTCGGGATCGCGGATACCATTTTCTTCGGGCCCGAGGCCGAATTCTTCGTGTTCGACGACGTGAAATTCCATGTCGGCATGTTCGGCTCGTCCTATGAGCTGGATTCGATCGAGAACCCGACCAACTCGCACAGACATTACGATGAGGGCAACCTGGGCCACCGACCCGCGGTGAAGGGCGGTTATTTCCCGGTAGCGCCGATCGACAGCGCGCAGGATCTGCGCTCCGAGATGGTGACGGTTCTGGCGGAGATGGGCGTCGAGGTCGAGAAGCACCACCACGAGGTTGCGCCGGCGCAGCACGAGCTGGGCATCAAGTTCTCGACCATGGTGAAATGCGCGGACGCGATGCAGTACTATAAGTACGTCGTCCACAACGTCGCCGCGGCCTATGGCAAGACGGCGACCTTCATGCCGAAGCCGGTGTTCGGCGACAACGGGTCGGGCATGCATTGCCACCAGTCGCTGTGGAAGGACGGCAAGCCGCTGTTCGCCGGCAACCTGTATGCCGACCTCAGCGAAACCTGCCTGTTCTATATCGGCGGCATCATCAAGCATGCGAAGGCGCTGAACGCGCTGACCAACCCGACGACCAACAGCTATAAGCGGCTGGTTCCGGGTTATGAGGCGCCGGTTCTGCTGGCCTATTCGGCCCGTAACCGGTCGGCATCGTGCCGCATTCCCTATGTGAACAGCCCGAAGGGCAAACGAGTCGAAGTCCGCTTCCCGGACCCGGCGGCGAACCCGTACCTGGCGTTCTCCGCGATGCTGATGGCCGGTCTGGACGGCATCCAGAACAAGATCCATCCCGGCGAGGCGATGGACAAGAACCTGTACGATCTTCCGCCGGAAGAACTGGCGCAGGTTCCGACGGTGTGCGGGTCTCTGCGCGAGGCGCTGAACGCGCTGAAGGCAGACCATGCGTTCCTGACGAAGGGCGACGTGTTCAGCAAGGACATGATCGAGGCCTATATCGACCTTCGGATGGAAGAGGTCATGGCGTACGAGACCACGCCGCACCCCATCGAGTTCAAGATGTATTATTCGGTCTGATCGCTACATATCAGACACGTAATGAAAGGGCGGTCCTCGGGCCGCCCTTTTTCATGTCAGCATGGCCCCGCGCCCGGGACATGCGAGATTTTGCTAAACTTGTAATATGTTACACGTTAGGTTCGCGCACGGACGCAATCTTCCCTCGGAGATCATGACAAGTCAGGACCTCTCGGTCGCGCAGAACGCGGAACGGATTAAGGCGGAGTCGATCAGGCTCTGGCTGAAATCGCCCACTGTCATGCTGGCTTCCGCCCTGTTTTATGCAATCGGCCTTGTCGTGCTGTGGGATGCACTGGACCACACACGGCTGATCGTGTGGTCGCTGGCTGGGCTGGTTTGGTGCGTCCTGCGCTATGGTGTGTGGCGTATTTATGCCAGCAGGCCGCGCGACGATGGCGAAATCCGCAGCTGGGCGCACATATCGGTGGCCATGCTGGGCGTTACGGGACTGCTGAACGCGCTGATGTGCACACAGTTTTATGTGCCGGCGAATATCGAGGACCAACTGTTCATCGCCATGGCAGTCGCCGGACTGGCCGCCGGATCATCGGCGACCTATGGCGCCTATCTTCCGGCGGTGGCGATTTTCGTCACCCCGGTCCTGGCGGTTTTTTCGGCGACACTGTTCCTCCACGGCACGCCGCGTTCGATTACCCTATCCCTGATGGCCCTGGTCTATCTGGTTCTGCTGCTGCTCAGCGCCAGGATGCTTCACGGGTGGGTTGCGAACGTCTTCACCCTGCGCATCCGCAACGAGGACCTGACCGACCAGATCATCGAAGCCAAGGACGCGGCGGAAGCCGCGAACGAAGCCAAGTCGGTCTTCATGGCGAATATGAGCCATGAACTGCGTACCCCGCTGAACGCCATCATCGGTTTCGCCGAAATGCTGGAAAAAGAGGTTCTGGGTCCGCTCGGCAACCGGCGTTACGTGGAATACGCCCATGACGTACATGCCAGCGGGCAGCATCTGCTGTCGATCATCAATACGATCCTGGACCTGGCCAAGACGCGCGCGTCGCACCTGGAATTGCATCGTGAGCAGGTCGACGTCGCCGACCTGCTGCGCGAATGCTATTCGGTCATGCGTCTGCAGGCGCTTCAGGCCAATCTGGAACTGACGGCGGAGCTGCCGCCAACGCTGATCGCCCATGTCGATCCGACTCGCATCAAGCAGGTTCTCTATAATTTACTGTCCAACGCCATCAAATTCACCGACGCGGGCGGCAGCGTCGCCCTGACGGGCAGCCACCTGAACGGCGGCGCCGTGGAAATCCGGGTGACCGACACCGGAATCGGCATGGACGTGGCCGAAATCGAACTCGCGCTGCAACCTTTCATGCAGGTGCGCCAGACCGGCCGTGGCCTCGCGTCCGGCACGGGTTTAGGACTGCCTTTCGCCAAATCCCTCGTCGAACTGCACGACGGCTCGCTCGACGTCTCCAGCGCCAAGGGAAAAGGCACGTCGGTCCGCGTTATCTTCCCGACACAACTTTCGCTTTAGGGCGTGTGGCCCTAACCTACTAGCTGTTGTAAAAATTCCGACATAAAGCGGTACTGCTTGCGTCAGGCCCCTCACCCGGCGATAATTCGCGGCATGACCGACCTCTTTGAATCGAACGACCGCCCCGGCAAATCGGTGCCCGGTAACTCCTATTCCGCGCGCGATATCGAGGTGCTGGAAGGGCTTGAACCGGTCCGCCGCCGCCCCGGCATGTATATCGGCGGCACGGACGAGCGCGCGCTCCATCACTTGGTCGCCGAACTGCTCGACAACGGCATGGACGAGGCGGTCGCCGGCCATGCCAGTTGGATCGAATTGCAGTTGGATGCCGACGGCACTGTCTCGGTGCGCGACAATGGGCGCGGCATCCCGGTGGACGACCACGCCAAGTATCCCGGCAAGTCGGCGCTGGAGGTCATCATGACCACCCTTCACTCGGGGGGCAAATTCTCCGGCAAGGCCTACGACACCTCAGGCGGCCTGCACGGCGTCGGCCTCTCGGTGGTGAACGCGCTGTCCGATAGAATGACCGTCGAAGTCGCGCGCGACCGGCAGCTTTATAGCCAGCGCTATGCGCGGGGCGTCCCGCTCGAGGGCTTGCAGAAACTGGGATCCACCCAGAACCGGCGCGGCACCGCGATCAGCTTCCATCCCGATCCTGAGATTTTCGGCACCGAAGCGCACATGATTCCCGCGCGGCTCCACCGCATGGCCCGGTCGAAAGCCTATCTGCAGCGCGGCGTCGAAATCCGCTGGATCTGCGATCCGGAATTGTTGCCGCCCGACAGCCGGGTCCCCGCCCAGGAAGTCTTCAAATTCCCCAACGGCCTGATCGATTTCCTGGACAGCGAGCTGGACGGGCGCGCCTGCCTGACGCCGGTTCCATTTACCGGGCTCGTCGAACTGCCGAATTCTCAGGGCCGCGTCGAATGGGCGGTGGCTTGGCCGGAAGACGAGGAAGGCCTGGTCCATTCCTATTGCAATGCGATTCCGACGCTGCAGGGCGGAACCCACGAACAGGGGCTGCGCTCGGCGCTCACACGTGGATTGAAGGCTTACGGCGAGCTGGTCGCCAACAAGCGCGCAGGCCAATTGACCGCCGACGACGTGATGGCCGGTGTTGCGGCACTGCTGTCGATCTTCATCCGCGAGCCCCAATTCCAAGGCCAGACCAAGGAGCGCCTGGCTTCCGCCGAGGCGACGCGCCTGGTCGAACAGGCGATGAAGGACCATTTCGACCACTGGCTGACCGGCAACCCGGCGGCCAGCAAGGCTTTGCTCGACCGGTTGGTCGACAAGGCGGAAGAACGGCTGCGCAAGAAGGACAGCAAGGACCTGCTGCGCAAAAGCGCGACCCGGAAGCTGCGGCTGCCCGGCAAGCTGGCGGACTGCACCAAGTCGACCCCGGAAGGCACGGAGCTGTTCATCGTCGAGGGCGATTCGGCCGGTGGTTCGGCCAAGCAGGCGCGCAATCGCGATACGCAGGCGATCCTGCCGTTGCGTGGCAAGATTCTGAACGTGGCCAGCGCCAGCCTGGAGAAGATGCGCGCCAACCAGGAAATTCAGGACCTGATCCTGGCGTTGGGCGGAGGCGCGGGTAAGGACTTTTCGTCCGACAAGATGCGGTATGAGCGGATCATCATCATGACCGACGCCGATGTCGACGGCGCGCATATCGCCTCGCTGCTGATCACCTTCTTCTATCGCGAGATGCTGCCGATGCTGCGCGACGGCAGGCTGTTCCTGGCGATGCCGCCGCTGTACCGCATCGTCCAGGGCAACAACGCGGTCTATGCACGCGATGACGCCGACAAGGAGCGCATCGTCAAAGACTGGGAAACGAAGCGCGGCAAGATCGAGATCAGCCGGTTCAAGGGGCTTGGCGAGATGCCTGCCGCGCAGTTGCGCGATACCACGATGGATCCGAAGAAGCGTACGTTGATCCGTGTGGAACTGGCCCACGACGAGGACGGACTGGCTGATGCCGCCGACTTGGTCGACAGGCTGATGGGCCGCAATGCCGAGCCGCGTTTCCGCTTCATCCAGGAGAATGCGCGGTTCATCCGTGACATGGATATCGACGTTTGATGGTTTTACCCAGGGCGGTTCAGGCCGTCGTCTTCGACATGGACGGGCTTCTGATCAACAGCGAAGCGGTCTATCGCGACGCCATGATCCACGTTGCCCGGCGCGATCATGACCGCGAACTGCCTGTCTCCGTCTTCCTGCGCATGGTCGGGCTGTCGGCGCCGGCATGGCAGGCCGTCGCCATCGACCATTTCGGCGCGGACTTTCCGATGGACACTTATAGCGCCGCCGTATGGGCCTATGCTCATGAGAAATATGCGGACGGTGTCGCCCTGAAGCCGGGCGTCCTCGAACTGCTGGACTATCTGGACCTCAACGAACTTCCACGCGCGGTTGCAACGTCCTCGGGCCATCCATCGGTCAAACATCAGCTGGGCGGCAACAAGATATATGACCGGTTCCACACCATCGTTGCCGCCGGCGACTATGCCAAGGGCAAGCCGGCTCCCGACCCGTTCCTAACTGCCGCGGCGCGCATGGGCGTCGATCCGGCGAATTGCCTGGCGCTTGAGGATTCACACAACGGCGTCCGTGCCGCGCATGCCGCCGGAATGATGACTGTGATGGTGCCCGACCTTCTGGGCCCGACCGACGAGATGCACGAACGCTGCGTTACCATTGCGCCCGACCTGCATCACGTCCGCCAGATCTTGCTCAGCTCAGCCAGTCCCGCATCGCTTGGCTGACGGTCTCGGGCTGCTCCAACGGGGCGAGATGACCGCAATTCTCCAACAGCATCAACCGCGCCCGGGGAATGCCGGTTGCAATTTCCTCCTGAAGCGCAGGCGGTGTCACCCTGTCTTCCCGGCCGCCGATTACCAAGGTCGGACAAACGATATCCGATAACAGGTCGCGGCAATCCGGCCGCGTGATCGCCGCCATCTGTTGCCGTTCGAAGGCAACCCGGCCGACCCGTTCGGTCATGGCCAGCACGACATCGGCGATCACCGGGTTCGCGGCATTGGCCGGGCTGACGATCGACGGCAGAAAATGCGGTGTCACGCCCTTGAATGTGCCGATGCGGGCTGCCGTGACGCGGCGCTGGCGCAGTTCGGCCTGGTGCGCCTCGTCGGCGCGCGCCGAGCTATTCATCAGGCCCAGACGGATGACACGATCGGGCACCCTGCGCACGATCTCAAAAGCGACATAGCCGCCGAGCGACAACCCGCAGACCGCGAACCTGGCTGGCGCATCGGCCAGGATGCGCTCGGCCATCCTTCCCACCGAATCGTCCAGAGTGAGGTCCGCCACGATGATCCTCGCGACATCGGAGAGCGCACGCACCTGCGAGTCCCACAGGGCGGCGTCGCAGAGTTGTCCGGGCAGCAGGATAAGCGTCGGTTCGTCGGTCATGACGGTTCGTTACCGTTTCAACCGCCATCTCGCCAAGGATTTTGGACGTTTTCCCAGAATTTATGCCACAGTGGCGTGGAATATGACGCGCGGCCGGTCGCTATGCGCCATTGGCATTTGACTTCGCGCGGCCTTTCACCAATTGTCCGCCCGTCGCTGCGGCTGGGATTGGCCAGGACGCATAGCGACTCCGCATTGGCGGAAAACTGGAGCTTTCGTCCCTGATGTTGTTTTCGGAACTGGGGTTACATCCCGAGACGCTACGTGCGCTTGAGGAGGCCGGATATCAAACGCCGACCCCCATTCAGGAAAAAGCCATTCCTCATGTGCTGGCCGGCCGCGATGTGCTGGGCGTAGCGCAGACAGGTACCGGCAAGACCGCCAGCTTTACGCTGCCGATGATCAATTCGCTGGCCGCCGGCCGGGCGAAGGCGCGGATGCCGCGTTCCCTTATCCTTGAGCCGACGCGCGAACTCGCGGCCCAGGTCGAGCAGAGTTTCGAGGTTTACGGTAAATATCACAAGCTGACCACGGCGCTGCTGATCGGCGGCGAGTCGATGTCGGACCAGACGAAAAAGCTGGACCGCGGCGTCGACGTGCTGATCGCGACGCCAGGGCGCCTGTTGGACCAGATCGAGCGCGGCAATGTGCTGCCGACCGATATCCGTTTCCTGATTATCGACGAATGCGACCGCATGCTGGACATGGGGTTCATCCCGGACATCGAACGGATCGTCGCCAAGCTGCGCAAAACGCGGCAGACGCTGATGTTCTCGGCGACTCTGCCGCCTGAAATCAAACGGTTGGCGGACCAATTCCTGAACGACCCGGTCGAAGTCTCGGTGTCGCCGCCCGCCTCTGCCGCAACCACCGTCACTCAGGCGATGGTCCGCGTCGCGCCGGCCGACAAGCGGGACGCGCTGCGGACGTTGCTGAACAAAGAAGACGTCAAGAACGCGCTGATCTTCTGTAATCGCAAGCGCGACGTGGCCATCGTTCACAAGTCGCTGGTGTCCCACGGTTTCGATGCCGGGGCGCTGCATGGCGACATGGCCCAATCGGCGCGAACCGAAACACTGGCGAAGTTCAAGGCCGATGAGCTCCGCCTTATGGTGTGCAGTGACGTGGCCGCGCGCGGGCTGGACATCAAGGGCCTTAGCCACGTCTTCAATTTCGACGTGCCGATGCATTCCGAAGATTACGTCCACCGCATCGGCCGCACCGGCCGCGCCGGCCTGTCCGGCCGCGCCTTCATGCTTGTGACCCGCGAGGATGGAAAATATCTGGCGGGAATCGAAAAACTGATCGGAACGAAGATTCCGGAAGTGACATTGGATGGATTTGGAGGTGGCGAAACCGTCTCCGAAGAAGCCCCACCCGTTTCCAGCCGTTCCCGGCAGAGAAGCCCAAAGCGGGCCGTGCCCGCAGCGGCGGCAGGCGAAGCAGCCGCGCCGGAGGCAACCGAACAAAGCCGCCCGCCGCGCGAACATGCGCCCAGAGAACGGTCGCCAAGAGAACGGCCCCCAAGGGATGATTTCCGGAAACCCGCCTATGACCGCCCAGAACGCCGGCGTTCGCGCCATGACGACGATGACGACGGCGATTCGGTTGTCGGATTCGGCAACGACATCCCCGCGTTTCTCCAGGCCGCCCCGCGCCAGCGCAGGGGCTGACCCCCGTTCGCGTGGGACGATAGCGGGCGGCAAAAGACCGGTATTCAACCCGGTTGGGCATGTCGCGCGCCATTGACTTGCCCTGCCTTTCGCGGGACAGCTTTACCGACGCCCAGGTTCGCCATCAACTGATCTGGTTTATGCTGCATTTCCCCCACCAACGCCCGGCCCACACCACCTATCTCTGCGTCACGACGGCGCTGGCTCTGGTCCTGTCTCCCGTGGCCTGGGGGCAGCAGAAGGCGGTTTTCCCGGACACGACCGTCAAAAGCATGGATCAGGCGCTGGACAAAAACGACAAGAACGTCGTGCTGACCGCCGATTCCGTGACCCGCGACGACATCAACAAGACGGTCTCCGCCAAGGGCCACGTCGAATTCGTTCAGGGCGCCAGCATGTTGCTGGCCGAACATGTGATCTGGAACCAGAACACCGATATCGTCACCGCGACAGGCGACGTCAAACTGGTGGACGACCAGGGCAATATCTATTTCGGCGACTATCTTGAGATCACCGACGATATGCGTCAGGCGTTCATCAACAATGTCTCCGCGTTGCTGGCGGACGACACAAGGCTGGTCGGCAAGCAGGCAAACAAAGACGGCAATGTCACGACGATCGACCGCGGCATCTTTTCGCCGTGCGAATTGTGCAAGGACGATCCCACCAAGCCGCCGACCTGGCAGATCAAGGCGGTCAAGGTCATTCACGACAGCGACGAGAAGCGCATCTATTACCACGATGCGACATTTCAGATCGACGGATTTCCCGTCGCCTGGACGCCGTATTATTCGACATACGACCCCACCGTGAAACGGGCTTCGGGCTTCCTGGAAACGCTGCCCGGCTATCACAGCCAGCTCGGTACGTTCATCAGGTCCTATTATTATTTCGACATCGCGCCGGACATCGATGCGGTGCTGGAAACCAGCTATTTCAGCGAGCAGGGCCCGTTGGTCGGCGGGCAGTACCGCGAACGCTTCGATAACGGCCAAATCCAACTGTCGGGCAGCATCGCCGAATCCGACATCCGGCAGTATCCGACCTCGATCAACCAGGACGAAAAGACCATCCGCGGCCATATCTTCGGCAGCGGCGAGTTCGACCTGGACGACCACTGGCGCGCCGGATTCGAATTCGCACGGTCGCTGGACGATATCTATGTCCTGAAATACCAGTATTCGTCGCTGCAGGTGCTGCCGACGCACTTTTATGCGGAGGGCTTCTACGACCGCGATTACATCAATGTCAGCGGCTATTCCTATCAGGATTTGCGCGCCGGCATCACGGAGAAGCAGCCCTACGCCCTCCCCTATGTGACCTACTCCTTCTTCGGCGACCCGGGTGAATTCCTCGGCGGCCGTTGGGCGGACAGCGGCAGCATTCTCGATATCCAACGCTTCGGCACCCAGAATTTCCTGCAATTGCCGAACAATACCGCTGTCTTCGGACGCTTTCCGGCCGGCGAAGGCGTGGAACGCTTGGCCAACAACCTGTCCTGGGCACGCAAGCTGATCAGCGACACGGGCATCGTCACCGTGCTGAACGCGTCGCTTGAGACCGATTATTATTGGACGCAAAATCCGGCGCTCGATCCCGTGACCGACCTGCAAACGGCGCAATCCAGTGTCGGCCGGGTCTTCCCGCAGGCCTATGCGGTGGTCAGCTACCCCTTCGTAAAGCCGATGAGCTACGCCGATTTAGTGGTCGAACCGATCATGTCGGCTGTCGTATCGCCGGCGCATACGGCCAATCAGACGATCCCGAACGAAGACAGCCAGGATATCGAGCTGAACTGGGGCAATCTGTTCTCGGGCAACCAATATCCGGGCGTCGACCGTATCACTGACGGTTCGCGCCTGACCTATGGCATCAAAACCAGCCTGACCAACCTGGGCACCGGTTCGGCAAGCGTTTTCCTGGGCCAGACCTACCGTCTCTCAGGCGATACCGTGGTCCCGCCCAATTCAGGATTGCAGACCCGGTTCTCCGACTATGTCGGGCAGATCGACATCAACCCTGGCAAATATATCGATATCGATTATCAGTTCGAATTGTCGAACGACCTGACCCACGACCGGATGCAGGAAATCAACTTCCGCTTTGGGCCGGACGATTTCGGCGTCTTCGGAACCTATCTGTTCACCAACGAAGTCGACCTGCCCAACTTCGTGGCGTCGGAAAAGAACGAACTGACGCTGGCGACCTACTATAAGTTCGCCGACCACTGGCAGGTTGCCGCGTCGGCAACGACCGAACTGACCCAGCCGCGTGAGGTTCTGCGTTATGCCCTGAGCGCCGGCTATACCGACGATTGCTCGTCCTTCACGCTCATGATCTCGCACGACCAGACGCTGCTGATCGGCGGCACATCGGGCACCGCCATTTCCTTGCAATTCTCGCTGAAGGACCTTGGCGTTTTCAATTCGCCCAGCGTACACTGACCGCGATATTTCAGTTAATGAACATAAAATCGGGCGAAAGCCTCGGCGGCCAATCGCCACAATTTCGGCAACCGACGATACCTGCGGAAGGAAACATCTCATGCGCACTCTAACACTCGCACTGATTTCAGCGGCGGCGCTGGTCGCCGGAAGCGCTATGGCGGCGGACGCCGGCAGCACGGCGGCGCCGAGCGCCGGCAATGCCTATCAGTTCAATTTCGTGTCGATCGACGGCAAGCCGATGCCGCTTTCCAAGTACAAGGGCAAGACGGTGCTGGTCGTGAACACCGCCTCGCAGTGCGGTTTTACCCCGCAATATTCGGCGCTTGAAGCCATCTACAAGAAATACAAGAAGCAAGGCCTGGTCGTGTTGGGCGTTCCGTCGAACGATTTCGGCGGGCAGGAGCCAGGCACCAACGCCGAAATCAAGAAATTCTGCACCGGCAATTACGATGTCGATTTCCCGCTGACCACCAAATACGACGTGAAGGGCCCCGATGCCCATCCCTTCTATCAGTGGGCGGCCACAACCGGTGGGGACGCGGCAGTGCCGAAATGGAACTTCCACAAGCTGCTGATCGACAAGAACGGCAATCTGATCGCGGAATTCCCGACCAAGACGAAGCCGAACGCCCCGGACGTCACCCAGGCGATCGAAACTTCGCTCGCCGCCAAGGCCTGATCGGAACAGAACCGAAGCCGCCGCGCGGAAAACCGCACGGCGGCTTCGTGCTTTCTATGGTTTGCGCGACGCCACATAAGCGGCGATGGCGATCAGATCGTCGGGCAACAGATCCCGAACGACCCCCTGCATCAGCGGGGTCCATAGGCCGGCGCGCGAACCGTGCTGAATATCGTAGAGCTGCCGCACGATATAGCTGGGAGACCGGCCCGCCAGCCTGGGCACCGGCCCCATCCCCTTCAGATCCGCGCCATGACAGATGCCGCAGGGTATCGTCTTGCCGCCGCCCTTGGTGACCAGCGCCTCACCGGCCTTGATGCTGCCCGGCGGCACATAGGCGATGAAACCTGAGCCGGAATCGCGCAATTCGGTCTGGGTTACGTTCTCCGGCGTTTCGACAATCCGCTTGCCGATCGGCTCCGTGCCGCCATCATGGTTCGGGACCAGCATGTATCCGGCGACATGGGTCTTAGGTACGGTCCTGGCCTCGACCACGCGTATCCAGGGCTTCGGCGTCAGCGACGCGAAATAGGCTGCGGCCTGCGCAATCTCGTCGTCGGTCGCGGCTTTTGCGATGCCGATCATCAGCTTTCCCGGCGCCAGATCCGGCAGGGAGCTCTTGCGCGCGCCGGCCCGAAAATCCGCGATCTGCTGCGTGATGTAAGCGGCGGGCAGCCCAGCGAGGCCGGCGTTCTCCGGCCGCCCCTGCCCGTTCGGCAGATGGCAAAAACCACAGGCCAAGACGCGCGGCCGCGCACCGTGCTGCACGATGTCCGGCGCAGCGGGATGATCGTCCGGATGCCAGTCCGGAACATTGAAGGGGTCTTTTACCTGCGTCAGGGTCAGCGCGACCGGGCTGTCGGCGACACGCCGGGGCATGCCATCGTCGGGGGTCGGTGTCCTGGGTCCAGGCGGGTCGGCGGCGAACGCCCAGGCCGGCGGCACGTCGTCCGCGGCGCGCCCGTACTGCCCGACGAACACCGCCGCCAATGCCGCAACTGCCAAAGCCGTTCTGCGCATAGCCTTCCCCCATCCTTCCTTCTTTCCAACTGAGGATATCATCCTGTTGCCATCGCGAAACAGTTGATGCGCTTGGGCCCCGGCCGCATGATCCGCACATGGAACGCATGGACGCGATTTGGACCAACGCCCGCCTTGCCACGATGATTGGCGATGAGGGCTATGGTGCGGTCGAAGACGGGATCGTCGCCATGGCCGGCGGCCGGATCGCCTGGGCGGGTGCGCGCAACCAGGCGCCGGCATTCGACGCCAAGGTCTCGCACGATGCAGACGGTCGCTGGATCACGCCCGGCCTGATCGACGCCCACACCCATCTGGTCTTCGGCGGCGACAGGGCGGAGGAATTCGCCCTGCGGCTCGGCGGCGCGACCTATGAGGAGATCGCGCGCGCCGGCGGCGGCATCAAATCGACGGTCGCCAAGACCCGCGCGGCAAGCGAGGACGAGCTCTTTCGAGCTGCGCGCGGTCGGCTGTCGCAACTGATCGCGGAAGGCGTCACCACGGTCGAGATCAAATCGGGCTATGGCCTGGAGATCGAAACCGAACGCAAAATGCTGCGCGTCGCGCGGCGGCTGGGCCGGGAACTGCCCGTCACGGTGAAGACCAGCTTTCTGGGAGCGCACGCCCTGCCGACGGAATATCAGGGGCGCAGCGGCGATTATATCGACCTGGTCATCGGGCCGATGATGGACGCCGTCGTCGCGGAAGAACTGGCCGACGCGGTCGACGTGTTCGCCGAAACCATCGCCTTCAGCGCCGACGAAGCGGCACGCGTGTTTGAAGCCGCCAGGCGGCACGGCCTGCCGGTCAAGCTCCACGCCGACCAGTTGTCGGACCAAGGCGGTGCGACACTGGCGGCGCGTTACAATGCGTTGTCGGCGGAGCATCTGGAGCATTCGAGCGCCGCCGGGATCGCGGCGATGGGCGCGGCCGGCACCGTGGCGATGCTGCTGCCCGGCGCGTTCTATTTCCTGCGCGACAAGCAACCGCCGCCGATAGAGCTGATGCGCAAACATAAGGTGCCGATGGCCATCGCCAGCGACTGCAACCCCGGCTCGTCGCCCGCGGTATCCTTGCTGCTGATGCTGAACATGGCCTGCACCCTGTTCCGCATGACCCCGGCGGAGACACTGGCCGGCGTCACCCGTAATGCGGCGAAAGCGCTGGGCCTCACCGATCGCGGTGTTCTGGCGGCAGGCAAACGCGCCGACTTCGTGCTGTGGGATATCGCTGATCCCGCCGAGCTCAGCTATTGGATCGGGGCCAAGCCGGCGCACAGGATCGTGCAGGCCGGTGTGGAGCGGAAAGCCCGATGACCGACAATTTCCAATTCACAGCCGGCACCACGCCGGTCTTGATCAGCGTACCCCACGCCGGCACCGCGATCCCGCCCGCCATCGCCGCGCGGATGACGCCGGAAGCGCTCGCCCTGCCCGACACCGACTGGCATGTCGAGAAACTCTACGACTTCGCCGCCGAACTCGGAGCCGGGCTGATCGCTGCCGATCACTCGCGCTATGTCGTCGATTTGAACCGCGACCCGTCGGGCAAGCCGCTTTATCCCGGCGCCGACAATTCCGAATTCGTGCCGCTGACCACCTTCGCCGAGCAGCCGATCTATCGCCCCGGCCAACAGCCGGATGCGGTCGAGATCACCGCGCGGCGGGAAGCCTACTGGCAGCCCTATCACGATCGGCTGGCGGCGGAACTGGCGCGGCTGAAATCCACGTTCGGTGTCGCCGTGCTGTGGGACGGGCATTCGATCCTGTCCCATGTCCCGCGCTTCTTCGACGGCCGCCTGCCCGACCTCAATCTCGGCTCCGCCAAGGACGCCAGCGCCGCGCCGGAACTGGTCGCTCAGGTGATGGGTGTCCTAGGCAATGCCGACGGCTTCTCGTCGATCCTGAACGGCCGTTTCACGGGCGGGTATATCACCCGGCATTACGGACAGCCGGGCGACGGCGTTCATGCGTTGCAGTTGGAAATGGCGGAAATCGCGTATCTCGACGAGACGGACCCCAGCCGATACGACCCCGCCCGCGCTGCGCGGCTGAAGACGCTGCTGCGCCAAACCATCGAGACGGTGATCGCCTGGGCCAGGAACCAGTGAGCGCCGAAAGCCACCTGCCGACCCTGATCCGAACCGTTCGCCCACACGCCGGGTCGGAGGTTTATGTCTTCCTGTCGATCGCCGCCGGCGAACCGGTTCCCGGCGGCATCGTCCCGATCATGATGTTCCGTGAGGCCGAGGGCATGACCTTGATCGCGCCGCGCGACCAAGCAGAAGCCGCCGGCTTAGCCGGATCGTTTCCATCGCGGATGATCACTTTAACCGTCCAGTCCGCGCTGGAGGCAGTCGGGTTTCTGGCTGCGATCACAACACGCCTGGCTGAAGCAGGAATTGCCGTGAATGCAGTGTCGGCCTTCCACCACGATCATCTGTTCGTGCCGGAAGCGCGATCAGATGAGGCGATGGCGATTTTGAGGGCAATGACCGCTTCGTAGGGCGGAATAGCGCGGTGTATTCCGCCGCAGCGCGAAGCGCGGCATCAGCGGTATTGGCGGGTTACGCTACGCTAACCCGCCCTATGCCGACATCAAAAACGCGTTTCGATGTGCTCTGCCTTGACGCGGCCGGCGACCACGATATCGGCAGGCGGTTGGGCGGTGTACACCGCGCCGCTGCCCTCGGTGACCCAACCGTAGAGGATGCCCTCGACGGGCGGGAACGGCCGGCCTTCGAACGGCACCAGTGTGTCGAAAGTAATTCGCTGGATCTGGCTGGAGCCGGCGGCCATTTCTTTGCCCCAGGCTACGACCGCGTTCTTGAAGGCATCCTTGGATACGCCCGGCGCCGCCCGAAGCAGCAGGATCTCCTTTGCCACCATGCCACGCTCGACCACGACCGGCGGGCCGGCGACATGGGTTTCCTCGGCGACCGCGGGGCCGATATTGGGCTGATCGACAAAGCGCAGTTCGTCTTCGCGCATGATGTCGCCGATCGAGCTGGCCATCAGCTTGTAAATCTCATCGACCCGGTCGACCCAGAATTCCGAAAGGCAGTCGAACCCGACGGGATCGGGGTCGGACGACACGACATGATTGCGGACATATTTCTCAAACGGGAATTTGCTGATCGCGAGCGGCGCGTGGCGATCCTCGTAATGCGTCCTGAAACGCGCGCGTGTGATGTCCGTCTTCCTCGGCATCAGCCCAACGGTTTTCATCGTCTTTCCTCCCGATCGATTGTCGTTCTTTTATAAGCCACTACCGCACACGGCAGCCGCCTGCAACGGCGTTCTGAAACACCCGCTTACCGAACCTCACTTCCCGTCGCGCGCGATCTTTGAGAGAGTGGCGATATTATAGCTTTCGCGTGGCGCCCCGCGCCGATGAGGGATTGGACCGGAATGCTGAAACCAATCGCGCCGATAGCGGGCGCCGCCGTCATCGCCGGACTGATCGCAACATCGTCCACGGCGTCCGCGCAGGCCGTTTCGGACAGCCTGGCCGCCGGCGCGCAGCGCGCCAATATCGCGGACTGGGTCGCCTCGGCGCAGAAGGTCGGCGAAGCGGCGGATACCGGCAAGGTCCATCTCGCCCTGTTCCTCGGCTTCAAGAACCAGGCGGCCCTGGCAAAGCTGATCGAGGCGCAATACACGCCGGGTAGCGCCGAGTACGGCAAATATCTGACGCCGAAACAGTTCCGCGCGCGGTTCGCGCCGGACGCGGCAAAAGTCGCCGTTGTCCAGGACACGCTGAAGAGACTGGGCTTTACCGTCGAATACACGCCGAAGAGCGGTCTGTTCGTCCAGGCGGCGGGCAGCGTCGCGCAGGTCAAATCGGCATTCGGCGTCAGCCAGGGGCTCTACAATTTTGCCGGCAAGACGTTGCGCGCCAATGCCGAGGCACCCCGCCTGCCGGCGAAGATCGCCGATATCGTGACCTATGTCGGCGGACTGGACGAATCCAATGTCTTGTTGAAGCCGGGCAGGA
Source organism: Alphaproteobacteria bacterium (assembly GCA_965276835.1). Lineage (GTDB taxonomy): Bacteria > Pseudomonadota > Alphaproteobacteria > BOG-932 > Roseiterribacteraceae > BOG-932. The sequence continues at coordinate 823,311 of OZ255631.1, read as the reverse complement.
TCAGCCTGCGGGACGACACCGCCGACGCAATCGGTCCTCGGAAAAGCGATGCTGCCTCATCGTCGCCCAATGCGAAACCTCCGGTCCCGGTCAACCCGGATTCACCCGTTTGCAGCAGCTATTGGGGCGATCACACCGCCGCGCTATCCACCGCGCCAAAGCCGTTCGCAAAGACGTTGCCGTGGCTGATCTGCGGTTATACCCCACAGCAGATTCGCCAGGCCTACCGCGCGGACAAGGTGGCGCAGACCGGCAAGGGCGTGCGTGTGGGCATCGTCGACACCTATGCATCCCTGACCATCGTCCAGGAGACAAATCTCTATTCCAAGAATCACGGCCTGCCGCAGCTGACATCCGCGAATTTCCAGCAACGGGTTCCCGCAGGCCTTTATAATGTTCCGGCCAACGATCCCTGCGGCCCGCAGGCGTGGTACGGCGAAGAAACCTTGGACGTCCAGGCGGTTCACGCGATGGCGCCGCAAGCCGACATCGTCTATGCGGGCAACAGCTGTTCCGGCCCGCAAAACAAGGCGCTCTACGGCCTTATCGAAGATCACGCAGTCGACATCATCACCAACAGCTACGGCCTCGGCGGCGAAGGCCTGTCGGCGGGCGCGATACGGTCGGAGACACAGTATTTCATGCAGGCCGCCGCTGAAGGGATCAGCATCGTGTTTTCGACCGGCGACGACGGCGATCTGATCGCGAGCAACAAGATCGCCTCGGGAAGCTGGGAGTCGACGAGCCCCTATGTGACGGCGGTGGGCGGAACCAGCCTGGCGCTGCTCAACAGCACAGGCAAGAAGTCCGAATGGGGCTGGGGCACCTATCGCGCGCTGCTGACGGGCGCCAAAGTCGCAGCCAACGGCAAGACCATTGCCGACAAGGGCACCGACGCCTTCGAATTCTATGGCGGCGCAGGAGGCGGACCGAGCCTCTCGCAGCTTGCCCCCACCTATCAAAGCAAGGTTCCCGCAGCCTTCTCAAAAAACACGACGAGGGCGAACGGCAAGATCGACGCATTTTCGTCCGCGCATCGCGTTACCCCGGATATCGCCATGCTGGGGGATCCCTATACCGGCTTTCTGATCGGCGAAATCTACACAATCGCGGGAGAGGCCAGCCTGGACAGCGGGTGCAAGAAACTCACCCCCACGACGGAATATTGCGAAGGCGGCACCGGCGGGACCAGCCTTTCGACGCCGATGTTCGCCGGGGTTCTGGCACTGGCCGATCAGGCGCGCTTCGCCAAGAAGCTGCCGGCGTTGGGGCTGGTCAATGCCGCGCTTTATGGCTTGACCGTGGGTGCGCCGGGCACCGATACCGCACCCATCATCGACATCACCAAGCCGGCCGAACCGACGGCGCTGCTGCGCGGCTATAACGGCGATCCGACGATGGTTCGCGTCGTGACGATCAACGCATCCGTCAATGCTGCCAAGACCGCCGTCACAGAAGGCGCGGACACCACTTATTTGAGCCAACCCAGCTACGACGAGGTCACGGGGCTTGGAACGCCGAACGTTCCGGCCTTCATCAAAGCCCTGGCGAAATAACGCCTTACGATGACGGCGGCTTGTACCCGTCCCGGTCGATGACCGGCAGATGGGTCCATGCGCCGTCGCCCAGTTGCAACCATGACCCAGCCGCCAGCGCGCCGCCGTCGACATGGATGGTGGTGCCGCTGACCCAGCCGGACAGCACGTCGGAGGCCAGGAAAACCGCAGCGCCCGCGCTATCCTGCGGTTCGCCGAAGCGGCCGATGGGGAACCAGCGGCGGATATGATCCTGATTTTCCGGCGGCACGCGGACGGTCGCCTTCACCTGTTCGGAATTGGTGGTTTCCGGGGCGATGGCGTTGACCCGGATGTTCTCGGGCCCCAGCTCCACCGCCAGGCTTTGCGTGAAGCCGGTGATGGCCGCCTTGAACGTGGCATAGACCGTGTGCTTGGGGATTCCGCGAAACGCCTCGATGGTCGAGATATTGATGACGCTGCCGCCGCCCGACTTGCGCAGCAACGGAATTGACGCACGCGTTACAACGAACATGTTGCGCAGATTCACGCGATAGAGCGCATCCCACTGCGCCTCGGTCGTGTCGCCGAAACCCTGGCGCACCATCAGGAAGTCGCCGACATTGTTCACGACGACATCAAGCCGGCCGAATTTCTTCTCGATGGCCGCGACTGCCGCGGTCACGCCGGCAACATCGTCCGCATCGCCGGCCAGGACCAGGGCATCCGGCCCCAGCGCTGCCCGAACCGCCTCGACGCGCTTGGGGTCGATCTCGATGATCGCGATCTTCATGCCCAGCGCGGCATAATTCTCGGCGATTGAGCGGCCGATCCCTGCACCGCCGCCGGTGATCAGCGCCACCTTGCCCTTCAGCCCAATCAACTCAATCTCGCGCGCGTCGAACATCTTTTCCCCCTGAATCGATTTGGGGCATGTTAAAGCACAAATCTTTCGGGGAGGGATCGTGAAAGTCAGCAAAGTCGCATTGGTCGGCACCGGCGTCATCGGCGCGAGTTGGGCCACGCTGTTCCTGGCCAAGGGACTGGACGTGGTCGCCACCGACCCGGCGCCCGACGCCGAGATGCTGTTGCGCGAAACCATCGCCCGGCAGTGGGGCGCGATGGAAACTCTGGGCCTCTCGCCCGGCGCGTCACAAGACCGTGTGACCTTCGCCGCGTCCCTGGAAGAGGCTGTCGCCGACGCCGATTTCATTCAGGAAAGCGGCCCCGAACGGCTCGACATCAAGCGCGAGCTCTATGCCCGCATGGACGCGGCCGCCCGGCCTGATGTCATCGTCGCCACCAGTTCATCCGGCATCCTGATCAGCGAGGTGCAGGTCGCCTGCGCGAAACGGCCCGACCGCGTGCTGGTCGGCCATCCGTTCAACCCGCCCCATCTGATCCCGCTGGTCGAGGTCGTCGGCGGCAGGGCGACGTCCCAGACCGCCATCGACAATGCAATGGAATTCTATGCTGCCATCGGCAAACGCCCGATCCATCTGAAAAAAGAGGTCAAGGGCCATGTCGCCAACCGCCTGCAGGCGGCGTTGTGGCGCGAGGCCTTCGCCCTGGTGCAGGACGGTGTCGCCTCGGTCGCCGATATCGACACCGCCATCGCCCACGGCCCCGGCCTGCGCTGGGCGCTGCTCGGCCCGTTCCTCAACCTGCATCTGTCGGGCGGCGCCGGCGGACTGCGCTATGTGCTGGACCATCTGGGACCGCCGATCGAAAGCTGGTGGGCGGACATGCACCCGGTCACCATCGACGAACCGCTGAAGGCCGCCATCGTCGCCGGCGGCGAGGACGAGCTGGCCGGCAAGTCGATGGCGGAGATCACCGCCGACCGCGACCGCGTGCTGCTGGCGCTGATGCGGATGAAAGCGGAGGCGGAGAAACTGCCATGACCACCCTCTCCCTCGACCATCTGACGATCTTCGACGTTTCGCCACCGGAGCTGATCACCATCGCCGCCGGCCTGGATGTGCCGCTGGTCAGCCTGTGGACGCAGTTGCCGCTGAAAGCCGACCTGCCGCTGGTGACACAGGCTAACAAGGCGGAAACCCTGGCGCGGATGCGCGACACCGGCGTGAAGCTGGGCAACATGGAATGCTTCAACCTGACACCCGAGGTGGTGCCGGAGGAGTTCCGCCCCGCAGTTGCACTGGGCGCGGAGCTTGGCGCCACGTCCCTGGTCGCGATCAATGCCTGGGACCCGGAGCGGTCGCGCGCGTTGGATAATTTCGCCGCGCTGTGCCGGATCGCCGCCGAGTTCGGAATGAAGGTGAATGTCGAATTCATCTCCATGGGCAAGGTCCGCACGCTGGAAGATGCCGTCGCCTTCATCACCGATTCCGGCCAGCCCAATGTCGGCGTCACGGTCGACGCGCTGCATCTGGTCCGCACCGGCGGCACCGCCGACGACATGCGCAATGTCGATCCGAAACTGATCGGCTATGTCCAGATCTGCGATGGCCCGGCGGGCTTGGCGCGGGAGGAATGGAACGACGAAGGCTTCGAGCAACGCATGGTGCCGGGCGGAGGGGAATTTCCCCTGGCCGACATCATCGCCGCCGTCCCGCCCGGCGTCGTCATCGGTGTAGAAGTGCCGCAACGGTCGCGGCGGGAAGCCGGCGTCAGCGCCGCCGAACGGGCGCGAATGGCGGTCGCGGGGACACGGTCATTGCTGACGGCGTAGGACTCGGTCAGGCGGATACAGCATGCCGCCCACCTCGGCGGCCGAAGAAAGAAGCCTCGCCGATGCAAGTGCCGCTGGCATAGCCGCGGCTGTCCTGCGCGATGTTGGAGGCGCAGGCGCCCGCCGCGTACAGGCCCGGCACCGGCTTGCCGTCGGCGGTCAACACCTCGGCATCTACCGACACAGCGAGACCGCCCAGGGTGAAGCCGGTGAACACTGCCTTGCCGACCGACATTTCAAAGGCGGCATAGGGTGCGTTGTCCAGCGGTGCCACCCAGTCCGGATGTTTATGGAATGCCGGGTCGTCGCCCTGCGCGGCGTGGGCGTTGTAATCGGTCATTGTTTTGACCAGCGATCCGCCGGGCAGGTTCAGGCCCGTCTCCACCTCCTCGACCGTTTCCCAGCCGTCGATCAGGTTTTGGTTCATAAGCTCGGCAAAGCGCGGATAGGCGAAAATCGACTGGTCGACGATCAGATAGGCGATGCCGTCCGGCTGCTCGCGCGAGATCACGCCGGTGCGGCTGTGATAGCTGTCCTCGGCGACAAAGCGTTGCCCATGCTTGTTGACCAAAATGCCCTTCAGCAACTGCTCCGGCGGGTAGAACGGGCAGGTGATGAACGGCTTTTCCATGTTGCGCACATCGCCGCCGGCCGACATGCCCAGCAGGATCGACATGCCGTCGTCGTTCGGCCCGCCCTGGACATAGGTCGGAGGCAGTAGATCCGGCACATAATGCGCGACCATCTCCTGGTTCATGCCGAATCCCCCGGCGGCGAGCATCACCGCCTTGCGGGCGTGAATGAAATAGTCCTCCTCGAACCGGGTGGCGCGAACGCCGACGACGCGGCCGGTTTCATCGACGATCAGCTGGCGGACGCGCATGTCGAACTCGGCGCGCACGCCCATCTGCTGCGCCTTGGCGGCCAAGGTCTGCACCGCCAGCGCACCACCGCCCTCCTCCGCATCGAACGCCACCTTGTGGCCGCGCGGCGCGGGCCTGGCCTGATCGCGATAGGGCCAGACCTTCTCGTTGCCGGTCCAGATCAGGCATTCACGGGTCGGCTGGACCACGCTTTTATAGGGGTAATAGGACCGGTCGAACGGTACGCCCTGCGCTTCGAGCCAGTGGAAGTGACCGACGCTCTCGTCACAGTAGAGGCGAATCTTCTCCGGCGCCGGATCGGGCGTCACCGCGGTCAGGTAATCGTACATGTCCTCAGCGGTGTCCTCGAACCCGCAAGCGACCTGGACCGGGGTTCCGCCGCCCAGATAGAAATGACCCGCGGCATTGGTCGTGGTGCCACTGACGCCGCTGCCGCGTTCCAGCACCAGCACATCGGCGCCCTTGGCCCGCGCCTCGATGGCGGCGCAAGCACCCGCCATGCCCATGCCGACCACGACCAGGTCGGCTTCGTCATTCCACACGGCGACGTCGGCGGCTTTCAACACCGCCGGCTTTGCAAAATCCGCCATCGCGTCAGCCCCCGAAATCGATATCCATCAGGATGCGCTCGCCGCCGTCCCAGCTGCGCGAGGCGGCGATGCCCTGGTCGAAGCCGGCCTGCATGTCGTCGTTGGCCTCGATCAGCTCGATCAGGACACCGGGCTCGTTCGGTGCCTCGAAATAGGCGACCTGGGTCACGGAATTGGTGGCGGAAAAGACCTGGTTCAGGCCCTGCGCCTTGGCTTTCGCCACCGCGCCTTCGAAGTCCTTCGTCGTCCAGGCCATGTGGTGCATACCCACCTTGATCCGGCCGTCATCGTGCTGATAGGGCGAGATCGTCGTGCTGACCGGCTGGATCAGCTCGATTTGCAGGCCGTCGCGATAAGACAGGCCGACATTGATCTTGAGATCGGTATCCTGCCCCTTCCAGCGAGCCTTGAGCCCGACATTGCGATAGATCGTCCAGGGGCCGACGCCGACCGTTTCGGCCCAATGCTTAACGCTGGAATCGATATCCTCGACCATATAGGCGACCTGGAAGAACGGCCCCAAAGACTGCGCGCTCATGATGCTGAAAATCCCCTGCCCGCGATGGCGGTCTGCCGCCGCTATGGCGTGGTATGTAGCATCCCATTCAGAATGGCGCATAAAAAAACGCCCCGGATGTCCGGGGCGTTTTCCTGGGTGGTGTCGATTTAACTGTCAGGCGTGCATCTCGTCCTGTTCGGCATGCTGGCGAGCCGGGCGCGGGGCGCGGAAATCGCTGCCTAGAACAGCGCGCAACGCCGCATCGGCGCGGTTGACGCGGCTTTTGATGGTGCCCAGCTTGCAGCCCATGATCTCGGCCGCTTCCTCGTAGGACAGGCCGCCGGCACGAACCAGAGTGATAACCTCGCGCTGTGCGGGCGGCAGGGTCTTCAGCGCAGCCAGAACTTCCTTCAGCTCCAGGCTGTCTTCCTGGTTGGCCTTAACCGACATGGTCGCCATCGTCGCCTCGTCCAATTCCTCGAAGCGGCGCTTGCGATAGGAATTGATGCGGATGTTGCGCAGGATTGTGAACGTCCACGCCTTGATGTTCGTATTCAGGTCGAAATGGTCATACGCTTTCAGCGCGCGAACGACCGTGTCTTGAACCAGATCGTCCGCCTCTGTCGGGTTGCCGGCCAGAAAACGGGCAAAGGCGCGCAGATCGGGGATGATGTTCATAAGCTGCTTTTCGAACGCGCGGCGTTCCCAAAGCGACTTGGCGGAAATGGTGGCGTCTGAAACAGGGGTCGGGGCATTCATTTGGCTTGGGCCTCTGTATAAAAAAAGCGATATGCTTGCTCGTGCATTAACAACGAACGCACGGTGATTTGGTTCCGCAAATTTTTTCTGCGAAACCATGTTTGGGGCATAAGATGATACTGGACCGCTATCTATCGGGGGCTTAGTCAGTTCCCAGCGGTTGTTGTGTAACCCTGCTACGTCCGTTTTCGATCCAAAATTCTTTGGGGAAGTTATGAAATTCGTTGTGTCCGGCTCGTTCACGCCTGTTGCCCATCTTCCGGAATTGGCGGTCGCCGCCGACGAACATGGTTGGGATATGATCACCCTGTCCGACCACACGGTGAACCCCGAAACGCTGACTGTTCCCTACCCCTACACGGCCGATGGATCGCGCCGCTGGCCGGAATTCACCGACTGGCCGGACCAGATCGTGATGATGGGCGCATTCGCCACCATCACGAAGCGCCTGAAATTCACGACCAACGCCTTCGTCCTGCCGATGCGCAACCCGTTCGTCGTCGCCAAGGCGGTATCCACCGCGGCGGTGATTTCGGACAACCGCATCATTCTGACCATCGGCGTGGGCTGGTCGAAGGACGAGTTCGAACTGCTGGGCCAGGACTTCCACACCCGCGGCAAGCGTGCCGACGAAATGGTGGAGGTCATGCGCCTGCTGTGGACCGGAAAGTATGTGGAGTATCACGGCAAGTTCTATGACTTCCCCCGCATCGAGATGAACCCGCCGCCGACCAAGCCGATTCCGATCTGGTCCGGCGGCATTTCCGACGCCGCTTTGCGCCGCGCCGCGCGGATCAGCGAGGGTTGGCTCAGCGACCTGCAGCCTGCGGCCGAGATCGTCGATTATATCGGCAAGATCCGTGGGTATCGTAAGGAACTGGGCCGCGAACCCAATGATTTCAAAGTTCTGGCGACCCCGATGGATGTGTTCGACGTCGATGGCTACAAACGCCTGGAAGAACAGGGCGTCACCCATGTCATGACCCAGCCCTGGCAGATCTACAGCCCCGGCACCCAGGACCTGCAACTGCAGAAGGACGCGATCAAGCGCTATGCGGACGACGTGATTTCGAAGTTCAGCTGATCGAGCATGAAATCGGGGTCCGAATGCATGCTCGGTGAGGACGAACAAGAAAAGCTGAAGAGGTCACTGTCACAAGAGGCCGAGCTTTGGCTAGTCGAAAACCGGAAGGCCTTGGACAGCGCCAATGAGTACGTAAGAAAACATGGATTGCCGCTGGAAAGGTATCGGCTGTTCTAGCGCGTTAATCCCCCTTCATGCGTCATGGCCGGGCCCGACCCGGCCATCCACGCGGTTCCGCCGGTGCGATGCATGACGTGGATGCCCGGATCAAGTCCGGGCATGACGGTAAAAAATGGTTCAGTGGTTCGGATCCGGACTTTCCAGCGAGTAACAGAGCGCGCGGCAACGCGCCTCGATACTGCCAAGCCAACCCGGCTTGCTCCCGCTCGGCATCGACGACGATCTGCGCGCGTTCGCGCCGCCACACCTCGAAATACTGCTCGTTGAAGTTTGAGATGATCAGGCTATCGACCGTGTGGTCCGCGACGCCGGCAAAGCGCCAGAGCGGGTCGATAGTCGCCTGTGTATCCGCGATCAGGTCTTCGTAGCACAGCCGGTGGAACTGCTTCAGGTGGGCAGCGTCGGCAATCGCACGCTCATAACAGCGTAGGCTATGTTCGATCAGCACCGGTATCGGCAGCCGGCAATATTTCCAGGTCGCGAACGCCACGACGATAGGGTGGCGCAGCAGCAGAATGAAGCCGGCCTGCGGAAACAGCGTCTGCAGGAACCGCATGCGTATCAGGTTCAACGGTGTCTTTTCGACCAGCACTGTCTTGCGAATATCCCAATGGGGCGCCCATTCGGCGGATAAACGCAGCGCATTGTCCCGCGTCGCCAGCGGATGGGTCTCATCCATATAAGCGCGCGTGTCGAAGCCGAACCGCCCGGGGCCGCCGAAGGTCATGCCGACCGGAAACACGGTCTGCAAATGCTGCCCCTCGTCCTCCGGCACGCCGGTATCGGTAAATCCGCTGACCTGGGGATGCGCCCGCACGATCCGGTGCAGAATGGATGTGCCGCTGCGATGCAGGCCGCCGACGAACAGGATGCGCCGGTCGGGTAGCCCGCCAAGGTCGCCGGTCACGGCCTCACCCCTTGCGGGCAGCGTGCATCGCCTCGGCTCGCGCCTTCAGCGCCTTGGCCGTACGGTTGAAGGCCTCGGCAACCCATTCGCCGCAGAAACGCATCACGTGCACGCCGGTATCGCCATAGAAGGCATCCACCGATTCATAGGTGCAGCGGTCCGGACCCAACGCCGTGACAATCTGATCGCGCCGCGCCTCGTAAGGCCATTCCGGCGCGTGGGTCAGCCCCCAGGACAGCATCTTCTCCGGGTCGTTCGCGCAGACATATTCGATGTTGAGCTTGATCTCGCTGTTCCAGAAATTGGTCAGGTACATATGGATCGGCGCACCGATCTCCAGCGTCGATTCCGCCCGCACGCAGAACGGGTTCCATTCGCCGTAACGCGGCAGGTCGGTCAGGATTTCCCAGACGATGGAGGCCGGCGCTTCGATCTCGAATATCTCCGACCGCGTCACATTCGCCGGGTCGTATCCGGATATGGGGTCGAACGCGTCTGGCATTGGAAACTCTCAAAACCGTAGGATTGGTGGAGCGTAGCGATACCCATCCTACAATTCTAAACCGCCGCCGCAATCGCGGCCGACGCCGGCACCGGAAACTCCAGCAATTGCTGCGCCATACCTTTCGCCGCTGCATCGAGGCGAGGCGAATTGTTGATACCGCCGGCGAGCGATTCATCGACGACGAAATTCAGCGCATTGAAGCCCGGCAGATCGTAGCGCAGCACCTTCGACGCGTCGAAATTGGCATACCAGTCCCGCACTGCCTCCGGCGTCAGCGCCGCGCGGATATAGGGGAGATATTCCTTTCGCCGCGCGATAACGCCGACATTGAACAGGTCGCCCTTATCGCCGCTGCGCGCCCAGGCGAGCGCGATCAGCGGCACGCTGTTGCTGGGATCGGCATCGGACGGCGGCCCGGGTGGCTCCGGCCGCACGATCATCGCCTGCTTGAAGACATCGGCGCGGCCCGCCGCGAACGGTACATCGCGCGCATCGACCTGGACCTGCGCTTTCACCTGATCCTTGTCGATCAGGAACGAGAACATCTTCGTCACCGGCCCGGGAGCGCGGCCAAAGCCCGACAGGCTGCCGATTGTGGAGCCGACCGACATGTTCATCATCGCGGAAAATTGTTCGCGCCAGAAGATGTCGAGCGCACGCTTATCGTCATGCTCGACCGCGACCTTGCAGATCGCCTCGCGCGCCGTGCTGCCGCGCCGGCGGTCGCCATAGCTGCCCTCGCCGTCCAGAATTTCGACATGGGTCACGCGAAAATCGGCGAGGTTGCGGTCACGCAGCATCTCCCGCGTCCGCTCCAGGATCGCCGCCGCCTGCCGCTCGGCCTTGGCCGGCGCATCGATGCCGACGATGGGCATCAGAGACGTCGCACGCCAGCCGTCCTCATAAGTCACGCACACCTTATAGGTTGCGGTCGGCGCGTAGCCCTTTACGTTTTTGACCGACACCCGGTCGGGGCCGGTCTGCTCCAGCGTCACGCCGGAGAAATCGACCACCGCGTCGGGCACGATATAGGCCTGCGGGTCGCTGACCTCATACAGCAATTGCTCGGCGACCGTACCGACCGAACACAAGCCGCCTGAACCCTCCGGCTTGGTCATGACGATGGTGCCGTCGGCATGACACTCGCCGACCGGATAGCCGGCATGGGCCCAGTCCGGCACATCGCGCCAGTCGGTGAAGGTGCCGCCGGTCGATTGCGCGCCGCATTCCAGCAGATGGCCGGCAGCGGTGCCCGCCGCCAGCAGGTCGTAATCGGTGGGTTTCCAGCCGAATTCATGGATCAGCGGCCCGAGGATCAGCGCGCTGTCGACCACGCGGCCGGTCACCACGATGTCCGCGCCCTCGGCCAGCGCGGCCGCAATCGGAAAACCGCCAAGATAGGCATTGATGCTGAGCACGGTGTCGGGGAATGCCGCGCCGCTGAACATGTCGCGGTGGCCCTCGGCGCGCAGCGCATCGACCCGGTCGCGCAGGTCGTCGCCGTCAACGATGCCGACTTTCAGTCTAACGCCCAGCTCATCCGCCCGCTTCGCCAGAGCCTTGGCCAGCCCGCGCGGATTGAGCGCCCCGGCATTGGCGATGAACTTGACGCCCTTGGCCTTCAGCTCGCTCATATAGGGCGCGACATGGACGTCGATGAAATCGGTCATATAGCCCGAGTTCGGGTCCATCTGCTGCAGCTTGGCGAACAGGCCCATCGCCCCCTCGCCCAGATAGTCGAAGATCAGGTAATTCATGCCCGGCACGGCGAGCAGTTGGGGCACGGCAATGGCGCTGTCGATCGATGCGCCGGCGGCACCGCCGATCTTGACGACTTTGTCGGTCATTCAGGCGGCCTTGGCCGCTTTCAGTTTCGCCGCAATCCCTGCCGGCACCGGCACCGGGAATTCCAACAACTGCTGTGCCATGCCCTTGGCCCCCGGATCCAGACGCGGCGATTTGGTGAGGCCGCCGGCCATCGATTCATCGACGACGAAGTTCAGCGCGTGGATGCCGGGCATCTCATAGGATTTCACCTTCCAGTTTTCTTGATCGGCCAGGAAATGACGGTACCAATCGGCCACGGCCTTTGGCGTCAGGGCCTGGCGGATGTAACCCAAATAGTCCGGCTGACGTGCGATCACGGCGACATTGAACAGTTCGCCCTTCTCTCCGCTACGCGCCCAGGCCAGCGAAACCAGCGGCACCTCTTCGGTCCCCGCCTCGGCCGGCGCGGGCGGCACAGGTGGGCGGACCGTCTTGGCGGCATCGTACCCGCCGCCGGTCGGCACCTTCACTGTCCGCGCGTCGCCATTCACCGTAACGCGGGCGTCCAGCTCCGTCTTATCGATCAGGAACGAGTAATGCTGGGTGATCGGCATCGGCATGCCGCCCACGCCGATCGAGGTGCCGACCGACATGTTCATGATCGCGGAGTTCTGTTCGCGCCAGAACAGGTCGGCGGCTTTCTTGTCGTCATGCTCGACAACCAGCTTCATCAGCACTTCGCGGCTGGGCTGCGTCCGGGCGCGGTGGCCGTATCCCGCCTCGTTGCCCAGGATTTCCATATGAGACAGCCGCCAGTCGGCCATGTTGCGGTCGCGCAGCATCTCGCGGGTGCGTTCCAGGATCGCCCCGGCCTGCCGCTCCGCCCGTTTCACCGCATCGACGCCGATGATCGGGGTGATCGCGGTCGAGCGCCAGCCGTCGTCATAGGTGACGCTGACCTTATAGGTGGAGGTTGGTGCATACCCGGTCGCCCCGGAAACCCGCACCCGATTCGGCCCCTCCTGCTTCAGCTTCACCGTCGTGAAATCGACCACCACATCGGGCACGATATATTGCTGCGGGTCGGTGATCTCATACATCAGCTGTTCGGCGACGGTGCCGACCGAGACCAATCCGCCGGTGCCGTCCGGCTTGGTGATGACGCAACTGCCGTCGGCACGGCACTCGCCAACCGGATAGCCGGTATGGGCCCAGTCCGGCACGTCGGCCCAATCGGTGAAGGTGCCGCCGCTGACCTGCGCGCCGCATTCCAGCAGATGCCCGGCGACGGTGCCGGCCGACAGCAGGTCATGGTCATCGGCCTTCCAGCCGAATTCATGGATCAACGGCCCCAGGATCAGCGCGCTGTCGACCACACGGCCGGTCAGCACCACGTCGGCGCCGCGCGCCAGCGCATCGGCGATCGGGAAGCCGCCGAAATAGGCGTTGGCGGTCAGGACCTCGTCGGGCAGATCGGCGCCGGTGAACATCTCCTTGACGCCGCGCTTGCGCAGTTCGTCCAGGCGCGGGCGCAAATCGTCGCCGTCAACGGTGGCGATGGTGAGCTTCACCCCCATCTCTTCCGCCCGGCGCTGCAACGCGTCAGCCAACCCCTGCGGATTCAGACCGCCGGCATTGGCGACGATCTTGACGCCCTTTTGCTTAATCTCGCGCAGATAGGGGCCGACATGCACGTCGACGAAATCGGTCATGAAACCCAAGGCCGGGTTCATCGCCTGCATCCGCCCGAACACGCCCATCGAGCCCTCGGCCAGATAGTCGAAGATCAGGTAATCGATCCCCGGCACGGTCAGCAGTTGCGGCACCGCGATGGCGCTGTCGACGAACGCACCTGAAGCTCCGCCGATGCGGATGACTTTGTCGGACATGATGTATTTCGCCTTCGGTTAGCCGGACCTAATTCAGGTCGACCTTGTAGAGGTTCGCCGCGTTATCGAACAAAATCTTGCGCTTCACTGCGTCGGATTTGTCGCCGATGCCATCCCGGATCGCCTCGTCGACATTGCCGTAAAGGCAGGTGACGTGCGGAAAGTCGGTTTCGAACATGATCTTGTCGACGCCGACCTTATTCAGAAGCTCGTCCGAAACGCCTTTTTCGAACCAGTAGCAACCATAGACCTGGCGCTGGAAATACTCGCTGGGCAGCATGGTGAATTCGGGCCGGCTGCCGCGCATGTCGGCGGCGTGGAAATGATAGTCGGTCGATTCCAGCAGAAACGGGATCCAGCCGATGCCGCTTTCGACCGAGACGAATTTCAGGTTCGGATAGCGCGGCAGGACGCCGGACAGCAGCAGATCGCCCAACTGCATGGCGTTGGCGAGCAGCAAGTTGGTCGTCGTCCGGGCATAGGTCGCGGCCCAGCCGTCGGCCTTCAGCCGCTTCTGAGTGTAGTTGTCCTTCGCCTCGTCCAGGAAGTCGCCACTGCCGATATGGAAACTGATCGGCAGATCGTGATCCTGGGCCACCTGCCACAGCGGGTCCCAATGCTTGTCGGCCAGCACCGGCAGGCCATAGTCCTGCGGTGCAGCCGTGAACAGGATGCCCTTGTGACCGGTCTTCGCCGAGCGCTCGATTTCCTTGACCGCCTGATCCACATTCCAGAACGGCAGGGCGATCATGGTGACGAACCGGCGTGGGTCCGGCGCCGCCCAATCGCGCTGGAAGTCGTTATAGGCCTGGACGCAGGCCAGCATCAGATCGGAATCGCCCATCTTGAGGAATTGCTGGCTGCCGAAGCCGCCGACATTCGGATAGACGACCTGGGCCCAGCAGCCGATGCCGTCCATATATTTGAGCCGCGCCGAGGCGTCGTAGGACGCCGGATGCGCCTGTTCATAGGTCGGCGGATGGCTGGGGAACGGCTCCGGCCAGCCGGCATTGGCGCTGGAACCCACGCCATACATCTGCGTATCGCCGACGAACCAGCATTGCGACTTGCCGTTATTGACCCAGCGGACGTTGGGAACCTTGTCCTTCCACTTGGCCGGCACCCGCGACGTCCACACATCCGCCGGTTCGGTCAGATGCGTGTCGCTGTCGATGAACTTGTAACCGTCCGACGCAGCCATGTGGTGTTCCCCGTTAAGCCCGGACTTCCTGTTGCCCGCGTACCAGCCGGCCGGGCAGTTCGCCGGTCGGCTGGCCGTTGCGATAGACGACCTTGCCGCTGACGATCATCGCGGCATAGCCCCGCGCCGTCTGGTCCAGGCGGCGTCCGCCCGCCGGCAGGTCATAGATGACCTTTGGCTGGTCGAGCGCCAGGGCGTCGTAATCGATGATGTTGATATCGGCCTTGTAGCCAGGCTTCAGCACGCCACGATCGTTGAGGCCGACGGCGCGGGCCGGATCCGCGGTCAGCGCCTTTACCGCCCATTCGATCGGCAGCCGGCCTTCGGGCCGGTCGCGGGTCCAGTGCGACAGCATGAAGGTCGGATAGGACGCATCGCAGATCATGCCGTAATGCGCGCCGCCGTCGCCCAGCCCCAGCACCGTGTCCTTGTGCTGGATCATCTCGCGGACGGAATCGAGCTTGGCGTTATAGAAATTGCCCAGCGCGGTATAAACCATCGCGTTGCCGTCATCCTCCAGCAGCTTGTCGTAGATGTACTCTTCAGGCGTCAGGCCCAGGCGGCGCGCGGTGGCGCCGATGCTGGTCTCGGCCGGCGGCTCGTAATCCGGCGGATCGGACAGGGGGAACATCCAGTCGAAGGTGCGCGACATCATCGCCAGCGCCGACGGACCGTCGGTGGGCTGTTCGGACAGCAGCTTGGCACGCACCTCGGGCTTGCGCAGTTTCGCGACCTTTTCGGCCAACGGCAGATGGGCCATCGCCTTATAGGTCGGACACAGGCAGAACGGGTTGATCGACAGGTTATAGCCCTGCACCAGCCCGATCGGCCGCGGGAAGACCTGCGCCGTCATCGCCACCCCGGCGGCATTGGCCGCCTCGACCTTCTGCAACCCCTCGCGCCAGCCCTCGGGCCCGCTATTGCCGGAACCCATGGTGAAGGTCGCGGGACGGCCCGACTGCTCGGCCAGGCGGCGCAGCAGGCCGATGCCGTCATAATGTTCGTCGGGGAAATCCATCACCATCTGAAGGACGCCCTTGCCGGCATCCTTCAACCCGGCGGCAATCGCCTCGAGCTCGACTTCCGCCGTCTTGAAACTGGGGATCGCCACGCCGTCGGCGGTGCGATGGATATGCAGGCGGGATGTGGCGAAACCCAGTGCCCCGGCCTCAACCGCCTCGGCAGCCAGTTGCCGCATGCGGGCCAGATCCTCCTGCGTCGCCGGCTCCCGGTTGGCGCCGCGATCGCCCATCGCGTAGACGCGCAGCGGCGAGTGCGGCAGGTAGGCCGCCGTGTCGATATCGCGCGGCTTCGAATCGAGCGCGTCGAGATATTCGGGGAAGGTTTCCCAGTTCCAGTCGAGACCGGCGGCCATGACGGCACCTGGAATGTCCTCGACGCCTTCCATGACATTGATCAGAAGGTCGTGATCGCCTTTCCGGCACGGTGCGAAACCGACGCCGCAATTGCCCATCACCACGGTGGTGACGCCGTGCGCCGACGAGGGGTTCATCCGCTCGGACCAGATCGCCTGGCCGTCATAGTGGGTATGGATGTCCACGAAGCCAGGTGTCACCAGCTTTCCGGCGGCGTCGATCTCCTGGGCGCCCTGCCCGTCCACCTTGCCGACTTGAACGACGCGGCCGTCCTTTATGGCGACATCGCCGACAAACGGCTTATTCCCGGTTCCGTCGACGACGGTTCCCCCTCGAATCACGCAATCGAAGCTCGCGCCCACGATAGCCTCCCCAATTGGCTGGCCGGCTCGTCGGCCGGCGAAGCGGATAGCTTAGCACCGTCCGGCAGAGGGCGGGAAGACGGTACCGAAGTGTTTGTTTCAAACGGTGAAGGAAATCGCCGACGGTTCCTCCGGAAGACGTCTCAGGGCAACCACGATAAGGCCACGATAACACCGGATATGTTATGTAATATGCCCATCACCGATTTATAGTAAATTTGAACAATAGTGAATCATTTTCAGATGTTACTGCCTTAAGAGAAGTGATATACTTTGACTTATAAGTTTAAATTGACTATTTTATAGTTTCAATTAAATCATCGCCACACGCATTACATGCTTGGGCTCACAGCGTAATTTATACGCTGAATGAATTAACTTCAGGGAGGACCTTTCGATGAGGCTAAACTCCGTCCGCAACATTGTTGCATTTTCGGCTGCCATGATCCTGTCGACCGCCGCTGTTCACAGCCGATCCGCCTTGGCGGGGGAGATGGACAACAACCGTGCATCGGTCAAAAGCGAGATATTGCATTTGTTCGCGGCGCGGCATGACCGCGATGCCGAGCGGCTGTCGTCGCAAAGGACGCCCTCCGTCATACCGAGGGACGAACTCGATCTCGATCCGACCGGCATTATCGAAACCTACCAGCCGTCCGGCCCCACTCAGACCAGATCGAACGCGTTTTTCCAGGATTTGGGTGCGAACGGCCGCACCTGCTTCACCTGTCACCAACCGGACCAAGGCTGGGGAGTCAGCGCGCAGAACATCCAGGCGCGGTTCGCCGTCAGCTTCGGACAGGATCCGATTTTCCGCCCGGTCGATGGTGCGGTCTGCCCGACCGCCGCAACCACATCTTTCTATGACAAGCAGCATGCTTATACCCTACTGCTGAGCCGGGGTTTGATCCGCATCGGCCTGCCGCTGCTGCCGGGTGGTGAATTCTCCATCACCAACGTCGACGATCCTTATGGTTGCAACACCAACCCGGCAACCGGGCTGACCAGCCCGACAACCGGAATGGTGTCGTCTTATCGCCGCCCCCTGCCCTCGGCCAACCTGGCAATGCTCAGCACCATCATGTGGGATGGACGCGAGGGCGGCCTGCTGCCGCCGGCGTCCGCGCCGCCGGGACAGCCGACACTGATCCAGGACCTGTCGCAACAGGCGATCGACGCAACCACCGGCCATGCACAGGCGGCCAACCCGCCGACTGCCGCGCAGGTGGCGCAGATCGTCAATTTCGAGCTCGGCCTGTCGACCGCGCAAGCGTTCGACATCAAGGCGCTCGCCCTCAATTCCCAGGGGGCCACGGGCGGCGCGGTTGCGGTCTCCCAGATCCCCTTCTATGTCGGCATCAACGATCCGCTAGGCCTCAACCCGACGGGCACCCCGTTCACCAGCGTCATTTTCAATCTGTTCGACTCGTGGACCAACCTTCACGGCAACTTCTTCGCGGATGCCCGCGCGGCGGTTGCACGCGGCCAGAAGGTGTTCAACACCAAGACGATCAACATCACGGGCGTTTCCGGCATCAACGACGTGCTGAACGTCGCCAGCTTCGCCGGATCGTGCGGCACATGCCACGACACCCCGAACGGCGGCGATCATTCCGTCAAGGCGCCGCTGAATATCGGCATCTCCGGCGCCGGTTCGGATTCCCCGCCGGCGCTGAATACGACCGGATTGCCCGTGTTCACGGTGCAATGCACGGTCGCCACGCCGTTCCACGCGGCAAACACGCCCTTCCAGGTCACCGATCTGGGCCGGGCGATGCTGAGCGGCAAATGCGCCGATATCGCCAAAACCAAGGGCCCGATCCTGCGCGGACTGGCAGCCCGCGCGCCCTATTTCCACAACGGATCGGCGGCTCAATTGATCGACGCGGTCAACTTCTACGACAAGCGCTTCAATATCGGCTTCACCGCCCAGGAAAAATCCGACCTCGTCGCATTCCTGCAGAGTCTCTAAGGGAAATCGACGTTAGAAAATTGCGGAAGTACAGGCCTGTGGCGTGCTACGTTCAGCGGCACGAGATGGCAGACTTCATATAAGCAATGATGATGGAAGAACCCTGGAAAGAACTCCACGACTACTGGCGATCCCGGCAGGTTAATAGACGTGCGCCGAAGCGGTCTGAACTGGATGTACCGGTGGATGTTCCCCAGTTGCTGGCCAATGTGATGCTGATCGACTGCATCGGCGATCGTTTCCGATATCGTCTGGTGGGGTCGGCGCTTTGGGATCGATATCAGGCGGAATTGACCGGCACGTGGATCGAAGAGCGGAATCCGGCGGAGGCTGAATGGCGCGAAACCATCGCGCTGGTCCGCGATGACGGAGTGCCAAGGCTTGTGTCTTCGCCAGTCGCCGGAGACGGGACCAAATCGCATATCGCTGTCGCATTGCCGCTTTTGGATGACAACGGCGGCATTTTTCAGATTCTGGCCGGTACATTCTACGCCCGGGAATATGGCGAAAACCTGCGCGTCGGCGGGCTGAAGGTACAAGAGATCTTGGACAGAGCCCTGACGGCGTGACCGGTTAGCGGTCGTTCTTCGGCGCAACGGTGCCGCCGGGTGCCGTCACTCCCGCGCGCACGCCCGAGCGACGGCGGGGATCTCGTCATCCCGCGAAGAGGACGACCAGCAGGATCAGCAGGACCAAACCCAAACCGCCGGTCGGATAATAACCCCAATGGGCGCTGTAGGGCCAAATCGGGAAGGCGCCGACCAGCAGAAGAACCAAAATGATAATAAGGACGAGCCGCATTTTTTTCTCCCTTGATGAACAGTTGGGGAGGAATGCCGGCACCGCCTGATTTTGTTCCGGACATGCCCGCCGCGCGGGGCAGGCATGAGCGGCGCGGCGTGGCGTGCGACGCGGGCACGGATGCTAGCATTACCGTGCATAGCAGCATGCGAGGTTCCGATGAGCGACATCACCGTCAACGCCACCCCCGCAAAGCAGGCGGCGGCTTCGACAGCGGTTACGGTTCTGGCGGCGCTCAGCTTCTGCCATCTGCTGAACGATATGATGCAGTCGCTGCTGCCGGCGCTCTATCCGGTGCTGAAAACCTCGCTTGGGCTGGGCTTCGGCGAGATCGGACTTATCACCTTCACCTATCAGATCACCGCGTCTCTGCTGCAGCCCGTGATTGGACTGGTGGCGGACAAGCGCCCCCGCCCCTATTCGCTGGCTGTCGGCATGGGTTTCACATTGGTGGGACTGTTGCTGCTTGCCCATGGCGGAAGCTTTACGATCGTGCTGCTTGCCTCGATGCTGATCGGCACGGGATCATCCGTCTTCCACCCCGAGGCGTCGCGTGTCGCGCGCTTCGCGTCGGGCGGACGGCATGGGTTGGCGCAGTCCGTCTTCCAGGTCGGCGGCAATGTGGGTTCCGCCCTGGGCCCGCTGCTGGCGGCTTTCATCGTGCTGCCGCGCGGCCAGGGCAGCGTGGGCTGGTTCTCGCTTGCGGCGCTGCTGGGCATGTTTGTATTGGGGCGCGTCGGCATCTGGTACCGGGCACATCTGCGTGCCAAGGCCAAGGCGGGCCCCGCTGTCGTCCACCCGACAGGCTTGTCGAAAGGCCGAACCGGTTTCGCGGTCACCATCCTGCTGTTGCTGGTGTTCTCGAAGTATTTCTACCTGGCCAGCATAACCAGCTATTTCACCTTCTACCTGATCGACAAATTCCACGTGTCGACATCGACCTCTCAAATCTATCTGTTCATCTTCCTGGGCGCGGTCGCGCTGGGCACGATCCTGGGCGGGCCGATCGGCGACAAGTTCGGGCGCAAGCGGGTGATCTGGGCTTCGATCCTGGGCGTGCTGCCGTTCACCCTGATGATGCCCTATGCCAACCTGTTCTGGACGGGAACCCTCAGCGCCGTTATCGGCGTGATCCTGGCCTCGGCTTTTCCTGCGATCATCGTCTATGCGCAGGAGTTGCTGCCCGGAAAGGTCGGTATGGTCGCCGGCCTGTTCTTCGGCTTCGCCTTCGGCATGGGCGGCATCGGCGCAGCGGTTCTCGGCGAACTGGCCGACCACACCAGCATCCGCTTTGTCTATGAAATCTGCGCCTTCTTGCCGGCGATCGGCCTGCTGACGGCATTCCTGCCTGGCCTTGGCGAGAAGCGCGCGCGGATTTAGCCGCCGGTGGCCAGCACGCCGGCCACGACCTCGAGGACATCGTCCACGTTGAACGGCTTTTGCATGAAGGCCGTATAGCCCTGGATGCGGTCAGTGATGTGCTTTTCCGGCAGCGAACACATTAGGATGAAGGGAATTTTCGCGTAGCGCCCGTCGGCACGCAGCACAGCCAGGAGACCCGCCCCGTCCATCACCGGCATCATCAGATCGCTGAGAACCAGGTCGACGCGGTTGCCGACCAGCCGTTCGATCGCGTGCCGCCCGTTGATCGCCGTGACCACACGATAGCCTTCGTCGGTCAGGATCGCTTCAAGCACCTCTCCGATTCCGAACTCATCGTCGACCACGAGGATCGTCTGCATCTTAGCTGCCAGTGACGGGCTGATCGCTCGCCTCCTCAACCGGCCGGCCGAAACCGCTCAGCAGCGCCTCGACATTATTGAAGCTGTCGCCGACGCTGATGCCTTTATCGCTGATGACCAGTTCGCGCAGCAATGGATCGAAGTCGTTGTCCCGGACCTTCAAGATCGAAATCAAGCGGAACAGCCGCGAATGCACCTCGACATAGCGCATCATGATCAGGTTTTCGGTGATGGTCGAAAGCTCACCGACCGGCGCGCGCGCAATCGGACCGATCAGGTCCGACACTTCCAAGCTGGCCAGGGTGGTGACACCCAGTGCGCGAAGTTCATTTACCAATGCCGTGAAGAAGGGCGCGATCCGATCCTGAAAAACGCTAAGGCGTTGGAAGCCGGCCAAGCCATCGATCACCAACCGCTTGACCTTTCGGCGTTTAACCGCAGCCAACAACTGCTCGGCCAGTGCATCGATCAGGTCTTCGGTCGCCGGTTGCCACAGAAATTCGACATGGCCTGCCTCGATCAGCTGCGCGATCGGCAAACCCAGGCTTTTCGCTTTGGCCGACAAACGCTGTGGAGATTCGAAGAATCCGAAATGCAGCCCCGGCTCCTTGGCCGACGAAGCGCTGAGGAACTGCAGTCCCAACGCGGTCTTGCCCGATCCCGTCGGACCGACCAGCAAGGTTGACGACCCGACTGTCAGGCCGCCGCTCAACATCTTGTCCAAACTTTCCGCGCCGGACGAACATATAAGGGAACCGCCTGAATCGTCGACGGACGGCTGCGTCAGCCGCGATTCCGTGCGCGGGAAGACCTCAACGCCGTTTTCCGTAATCCTGAAGGCGTGCCGGCCGTGCAGATAGGAGCTGCCACGAAACTTGCGGACATGCAGGTCGCGCACCGACCGCCAGCCATATAGCTCGTCGGACAATTCGATCATCCCGTCCACCATCGTATGTTCGGGTGAGACGCTTTCTACGCGGGCGCTGGTCAATAAAAACATGGTGCAATCCGTGACGACGGCCTGGGTCTGCAATCCATGAATGAATTTCTTGAACTCTAGTTCCGACGGCGCCGAATGTTCTGCGGCGACCAAACCATCCAATACTAGTACCGATATTTTGCGGGTTTGGATTTCGCGCCTTATAAGTGTCAGAAGGCCTTTAAGTCCTTCTTCTTCCAGAATACGAAACGCGCTGATATATTCGAGGGAACGCGTGATTTCCTGCCGCTGGAAAAATCGCATATTGCCCATGTGCATCAGCATGCGGTCATGGTTTTCAGCCAGCAGCGTGACATACAGCGCACGGCCGCCGGCGGCGACATGGTCGTAGCAAATCTGGTTTCCCAGGATGGTCTTACCAGCGCCGGGTGGGCCCTGAATGATATAGATTCCGCCGCGCAGGAAGCCGCCCTTGAGAACGACGTCCAGGCCGTCGATCCCCGAAGGCAGCCGTACCAGCGGCGATTCTCCGTCAGCTTGGGGTTGGCTCATCTTTGTCCTGACTGTCTTTTATAAGTGGCAGACTCACCCGAAAGGTTGCGCCATTTCCCGGTGAACTGTCGAGTTCGATCGTGCCATCCATTTCCTTGACCAGACGGCCTACGACCCACAATCCGACGCCGAAGCCGCCGCCGTCCGCGCGCGCCATGACTTTCTCAAACGGCGCGAAGATTCGCGCTTGGTCCGAAGCGGCTATCCCCGGCCCACGGTCGCGGACAGACAACCCGATATGTTCGTCTTTCGCCTCGACCGCCACGTCGATTGGCTGGCCGGGTCCAAACTTGATCGCATTCGAGATCAGGTTCTCGAGAATCTGCTCGATCGCCATCGGATCGTGAACGCATCGCATCGTCTCAGGCGCGGTCAGGCGCAGTTCACATCCGGCCTGCGCAGCCATGGGGGTAAAGCCGTTCACGATCTTGCCGGCGCATTCGGCCAGATCGATTGAATCGGGTTCCAGCGAAACCCGATCGGCAGCAAGCCGGCTGACGTCAAGCAGGACATTGGCGCGTTTGACATAGCGGGCGACAATGGCCTCCAACAGCTCCAACCCTTCGACGACACGCTCCGGATCGCCGCGCCGCGCCGCCTTCAACAGCAGCCCGACCTGAAGCACCAAAGGTTGCATCGGATTGCGCAACTCGTGGGCGGCGATCGACAAGAAGCGGTCGCGTGCATCCACCGCCGCTTGAAGTTGAACAATCTTTGCTTCCGCATTTGCTAGAAAATCGGAACTTTGATGCGTCGTGTCGCCGATGATCTGCGTCCTGCGGTTTCAGTCGCGAATGAAAATAATCGCGTGAAATTCTGTAGTTAGCTGGTTCTAACGCTGAAATTTTCGCCCAGGAAACTACCGCCAACGTCGCCCGCCTCGCAAGGGACGAAAATCCGTCATGTCAAAAATTCTGGGAGGAATACTCCGTGTGCCGTCAAACGCGCCGATCAGACGCTCGTGGCGGAATCCAGTGACTCCAACCGCGCGACGATCCGCTCGAACATCCCAGCTTGCTGTTCCACCAGATGATATAAAGCTTCATTTTTTCCGGCCGCTATTCGTGAAGTCGCGCCATCCCGCATAGTCATCGCCGCCTTACCGCCATATCATGACTACAAATGAGCCATGATATGTAACCCCTTCAAAAGCCTTTTGTTTCAGGGTTATGCGAACAATATACACACAAGTGGAACCCTTATCTTAGCGGTGGGGTTTACAATCCAAGTTTTACAAGTGGAGTTGGAAAATGGACCGCTTTCTAAAGACTGGCGCAATCGCCTTGCTTATGCTGGGCAGTGTTACTGCCTGTACCAATACACGTGACCCCGGCCAGCGCACGGTCGGCGGCGCTCTGATCGGCGCCGGTTCCGGTGCGGCGCTGGGCGCCATCGCGGGCGGTGGCCCGGGCGCTGCCGTTGGCGCAGTCGCCGGCGGTGCCGTCGGTGCCGGCGTAGGCTATGCCACGACCCCGCCGCCGCCGCGACAGCAGCCGTCCTACGCGCCGCCGCCGCCGCCGCCGGGCTACTGATCGGCTAAACCATTCGTTACGGATGCGGGCCTTCCTTCGGGAAGGCCCGTTTTCTTTTCGGCTCCCCGTGCTATTCACCTATCCGTTGAAACGAAGGGGCATAAGCGCCCGTGGGGAGAGGTTCAAGCATGGACGATCTTGCGATCGCGGCCCGGATCGACCGGCTGCCGATATCGGCCATGCACCGGCGATTGCTCTGGATCGTAGCCATCCCGCTGTTCTTCGACATCAGCGATATATTCACGTTTTCCAATGCCGCGCCGATTCTCAGGCAGCTTTGGCACCTGACCAAACAGGACATCGCGCTGGCCACGTCCGCCGGATTCTTGGGCATGGCCATCGGCGGCGCATTCGGCGGCATCGTCGCCGACCGCATTGGCCGCGTGCGCGCCATGATGGTGTTCACCGCGATCTTCTCGCTGTTCTCGCTGGCGACCGGCTTTGCGACCGACCTGACCCAACTCGTCTTCCTGCGCTTTGCTACAGGTCTCGGCATCGCCTCGGCGACAGTCGCGGTCATCACATATATCGCGGAGATGTATCCCGCCAAGGTGCGGGGCCGCTGGCAGTCCTGGGCCATGGTGATCACGCTGACCGGGATTTCGATCACCAGCTTCGTCGCCCGCCTCGTCATCCCGCTCGGCGACAACGGCTGGCGCTGGATTTTCGTCTGGGGCGCGCTCGGCTTGCCGTTCATCTGGCTGGCGCTGCGGATGAACGAATCGCCGCGCTGGCTAGCGCGTAAAGGTCGACATGCCGACGCCGAGGCGTCCTTACGCCGGATCGAGGCCGCCGTCGCCGCCACCGCCGGCCCCCTTCCCGAACCAAAACCTCAAGCCGTGTCCCTGCCTGCCGCCAATCTCGGCTGGTCTGCATTGTTCAGCCCGCCTTATATCAAGGCGACATTGTCGCTGTGCGGCATCTGGTTCTTTCAGACGATCGGCTTCTACGGTTTCATGTCCTGGGTACCGACCTTGCTGGCGGACCATGGCTTCAAACTGACGCAAAGCCTGACATTCGTGACGCTGATCAACGCCGGCGCCCTGCCCGGTGCGTTGTTTGCCGTCTTCCTGTCGGATCGGGTCGAGCGCAAATACAGCATAGTCGGCGTCGCGCTCGCCATCGGCGTTTTCGGACTGATCTATGGCCTGACCTTCACGCCGGTCATGATCGTGGTCTTCGGCTTCCTTGCGGCGACGATGATGGACACGTTCTCCGCCCTCGCCTTTGCCTATACGCCGGAGCAATACCCGACCGACGTGCGCAACAGCGGCACCGGCCTGGCCTATGGCGTCGGCCGGCTGGCGAATGTGATCAACCCGTTCATCGTCGCCGCGATCTCGGACGATTTCGGCTATCCGTATGTCTTTGCCTATATCGCCGGCGCCTGGGTGATCACCGCCGCGATTGCCTTGGCCTTCGGCGCGAAAACCACCGGCCGGTCGCTCGAAGCCATCACGGCCGCGCCCGCCGCCGTCGCCGTCACCCGCCCGTATGTTTCAGAGGTTACGCCATGAGCAACATCGAAACCGCCGTCGCGCAGATTCGTGAGATCGTCGGGGACCGCGTCACCACCGCCATGGCGGTGCGCGAACATCACGGCGCCGATGCCAGCTGGCACCCGCCGAAACCGCCGGAAGCCGTGGTCTATGCCCACTCGACCGAGGAAGTGTCGGCCATCGTCAAGATCTGCGCCGCCACCGGCACGCCCATCATCCCATTCGGTGTCGGCAGTTCGATGGAGGGCCATATCGGCGCGCTGAAAGGCGGCGTCTGCATCGACTTGTCGGAGATGAACCAGATTCTGGAGGTCCACGCCGAAGATATGGACGTCAAAGTTCAGCCCGGCGTCACCCGCAAGGCCCTGAACACCCATCTGCGCGATACCGGCCTGATGTTCCCGATCGATCCGGGCGCCGATGCCTCGATCGGCGGCATGACCGCGACCCGCGCGTCCGGCACCAACGCAGTGCGTTACGGCACGATGCGCGAGAACGTGCTGGCGCTGACCGTCGTGCTGCCGGACGGGCAAATCATCAAAACCGGCGGGCGGGCACGCAAATCCTCAGCGGGATATGACCTGACGCGGCTGTTCGTCGGATCGGAAGGCACGCTCGGCATCTTTACCGAGATCACGCTGCGCCTCTATGGCATCCCGGAAGCGACCTCCTCGGCGATCTGCAATTTCGATACGATCAAGGGCGCGGTCGATACGGTAATCACCACCATCCAATCCGGCATTCCGATCGCGCGGATCGAGCTGATGGACGACACGCAGATGGATGCGCTGAACCGCTATTCGAAACTGGACTATCCGGTGGCGCCGACCCTGCTGCTGGAATTCAACGGCACCACCGCCGGCGTGGTCGAGCAAGCCGAGATGGTCCAGGCCATCGCAGCGGACAATGGCGGCAAGGACTTCAAATGGGCGACCGTCGCCGAGGAGCGCAACAAGTTATGGCAGGCACGGCATGACTCGCTGTGGGCGATCCTGGCCCTGCAGCCCGGCAGGCAGGCCTTCCCAACCGATGTCTGCGTCCCGATCTCCCGCCTGGCCGACTGCATCATGGAAACCAAGAAGGACCTGGAAACCACCTGGCTGAAGGCCCCGATCCTGGGCCATGTCGGCGACGGCAATTTCCACATGGTCCTGCTGATCGACCGCGACGATCCCAAGGATCTGGTTGAGGTCGAACGGATCAACGACCGGCTGGTCAACCGCGCCATCGCCATGGGCGGCACCTGCACGGGCGAGCACGGCATCGGCAGCTATAAGATGAAATTCATGCAGGCCGAGCACGGCGACGCGGTCGATCTGATGAAGCTGCTGAAGCGCTCGATCGACCCGCAGAACTTGATGAACCCGGGCAAGATGCTCCCGGCCTAAGTATTGTGATAACTGGAGAATTGAGATGGTGAAAATTTCGATCGGGCTGCTCGGCATCGAGCGCCTGCTGGGTGGCGACTTCGCCGCCGTGCCAGAGCTTGCGCGCCTGGCGGAAGATGCCGGGATCGACATGGTCAGCATCACCGACCACGTGGTGATGGGCGAGAATATCCAGAATTATCCATACGGCGCATTCCCCCTGCCGCTCGACTATCCGTGGTTCGAACCGCTGACCGTACTGTCGGCCATCGCCAGCGTGACCAAGCGCATCCGGCTGTCGACCGGCATCCTGATTTCCCCGCTGCGCCCTGCGGTATTGCTGGCAAAGCAATTGGCGACATTGGATGTCATGTCGCGCGGGCGGGTGACCATCGGGCTGGGCATCGGCTGGCAGCGCGAGGAATACGATGCCTCCGGCCTTCCCTGGGAAACCCGCTATAAGCAGTTCGATGAGCAGATCGAGGTCTGCAAGCTGTTGTGGACGCGGGCGCCCGCCGCCTATCACGGCAAGACGGTCGATTTCGAGAAGATCTATTCCTATCCGCGCCCCGTGCAGGGGACGATCCCGATGTGGTTCGGGCTGAAGCCGACCGAAAAGAACTTCGCCCGCATCGCCAAATACGGCGACGGCTGGATTCCGATGGACCGCCAACCGGAGATTATTGCCGGCCATGCCCAGACGATGCGTGCGGCCTTCGTCGCCGCCGGCCGCGACCCGAAAGATATGGAAATCCGCGTCGGCATTCGGCCGAACCCGGCGCCAGGCAGGGACCGTCCCGATTTCGACGAGGCGGTGGCAACCATTCCCGCCTTGATCGAGGCCGGGGCGACAACATTCGAATTCATCGTATCCGCCTGGTGTAAAACGCCGGAGGAGGTCGCCCCGTTCTTCCGCAAGCTGGTCGCCTTGCGTGACGGGTTGAAGTGACGAGCGACACCCTCACGGATGAGTGGGCGCTGCTTGGGCTGGCCAACCGCTATGCCCAGGCGGTCGATAGGCGCGATGCCGATGGGCTGGCGGCTTTGTTCACCGAGGATGGCGGCCTCGACCGGCCGGGTGCCTCCTGGCGCGGCCATGAGCAGTTACGCGCGATCGTGGCGCGGCTGAACACGCTTTACGGATCGACCTTTCACACTGTCCGCAACCAGACGGTCACGATCGACTGCGACAGCGCCGAGGGCGAGACCTATTGCGTGGCGATGCACATGATGCCGCTGGTCGACGGAGTCCAAAAGCGCATGGACATGGGCATCCGCTATCAGGACAGCTTCGTGCGCCAAAACGGAACATGGCTTTTTGCCCGGCGCGAGCTGATCGTGGATTGGGTTGAAACCACTGAACTGGCGGTGAACTGAATGTCGTTCGGACTCTTCCTGGTCGTAATGATCGGCGGCGCGCTCGGCAGCCTCGCGCGTTATCTGGTCGCGCTGTGGGCGGCGCCGGTCAGCCAGAGCCTGCCGCTCGGCACGATGGGGATCAATATACTGGGATCATTCATCATCGGCTTCTTCGGCACGCTGACCCTGGCGCACGGCCGCTTTCCGGTAGCGGAGAATATCCGCATCTTCGTGATGGTCGGCTTCTGCGGCGGTTTCACCACCTTCTCGTCCTTCAGCCTGCAAACGCTCGACCTGATGCGCAAAGGCGCGATGGTTAGCGCCTTGGTCAATGTCGTGGCATCGGTCGCGCTGTGCATCACGGCGGTCGCCGCCGGGCACCTGCTGGCCTCACATCTGAACGGCGGCCGGCAGGCAATCGTCCAGGCGGAGATCGAGGAGCAGGCATGAACGACTTCGCGGCCTTTCTGGAAGATAAACTCGCCATCGAGCAGGTCTATTATCGCTATTGCGACATCATCGATCACCGTACCTTCGAACAACTGACCGAAGTTTTCACCCACGACTGCATCGGCGATTACCGCTCGACCAACGGCAAGATTCAGGAGGGCTTGGCGCCGCTGATCGCGCATGTGACGCGCGGCATGGGACCAGGCTCCGACTGCGGGCCCACACATCACAATGTCTGCAATTTCCGCATCGCGGTCGATGGCGACAGCGCGATGGCGAAGGTCCATTTCTATGCGGTGCATGAAGGGATTAACCACTGCGCCGGAGAGCATTACACCTGCTGGGGCGAATACGACGACGCGCTCACCCGCACAGAAGCCGGCTGGCGCGTCAGCTGCCGCACCTATCGCAACTTCCTGATCGACGGCACGACGGATGTCGTGCGCAAGGTGCGGGGGTAACGCGCTACAGTTTTCGGATCGGACCTGGATAGCTGGCAAGACGCGCATCCGCAGTCAGTAATGTAATCCCCTCGGCGACCGCCTGGGCAACCAACATTCGATCGAACGGATCCTTATGGATCGGCGGCAATCTGCCGACTGCTACCGCATGCGCACTCGTAACCGGCAATTCTTGGTAACCATTATCAAGCAAACCCCGCCTGAGAAGCACGGGGTCGCAGTGGAAATCGGCACGCCCGAACGCGTCCTTGATCGCGATTTCCCAAATACTCGCAGCGCTGAACAGGAGGTCGTTGCTTGAATCCTCGATCAGCGAAAAACCACCCCCGATTTGATTTTTTTGTAGAACAAAATAGGTATATAAACAGATAAAACCATGATAGCACAGCATCCGCGAGATCATGCGTCGGTCGGGAGGTCAGCGATGTTTGAACAATTTTGGCCAAAGAAAGATGCGGTTTCCCACCCCCCGGTTGACCTGATTAAACCGCGAAAACCCCGCGTACTGAACGACGCGTCGTATGTTGAAATCGCACACCGCAGACGGTCCCTTGAATGCGATCTTCGGGGCGCGGCTTTACTTCTATGACGAGACGAAATTTATCGTTTGTTCGGCTTCGGGAATATCAGAGTCCGGCGAGCCGACGGTGTTGCCGCCGGATGTCAGCGACAATGATTTAGGCCGCTGTGTTTGCGATCATCTATTGAGCTTCAATCCAAAATCTCCTGAGAATATGCGCGAGCATAAGATGAGGGACTGGCCTGCTTATAAGGCGTCGGGCGCTAAATCCATCCGCGCTTTCCACGAAAGAACGTGGAGAATGATGCTCACAACATGTAATACAACGATCGTGATCGATGCCGCTCCAATTAACAGTCTGTGGCATGAAGTCACCGCACACGGCACATCCCTTCCGCGACATGACAATGTCGGACGGGTAATTCGTCGGACCCTGCGCGGCGCGATGGTGCTGAGAGAGAATGGGGTGATCTAGAGGGCTGCAATAACCCGTTGATGATCGTCTTGCCTGTGTTAAGAGCCTCCGGCGTATATATCGGAGTTCTCCATGCCTAATAAGAAAATCCTGATCGTCGGCGCATCCGGCCTCGTCGGCACTGCGGCGGTCAAACTGTTCTCAAGCCTGGACGATTGGGACGTGGTTGCCGTCTCCCGCCGGCCGCCGATCGTGCCGCTGGGTAAGGCACGGCACATCCCGGTCGACCTGCTGAACGTGGAACAGTGCCGCGCGGTGTTCGGCGCGATGGGTGACGTGACCCATGTCGCCTACTGCGCGGTGAACGAGCAGGAAGGCAACATGGTCGCCGGGTGGCAGGACCCGGCACAGGCGGGTAAGAACCTCGCCATGCTGGTCAATCTGTTCGACCCGCTGGCCGAGGCGGCCAAGGGCCTGCGGCACATCTCGTTGGTTCACGGCATGAAGGCCTATGGCTCGCACCTGTGGGACCGGGTGATGCCGATCCCGTTCCTGGAAACGTTGCCGCGCATTCCGCATGAGAATTTCTACTATCGTCAGGAAGATTACCTGACCGCCAAGCAGGCCGGTCAGGATTGGGGCTGGACGATCTTCAGGCCGGCGATGATCGCGGGCGATGCCATCGGCTCCAACATGAATTCCTATTTGGTGCTCGGCATATTCGCCGCCCTGCGCAAGGAAGCCGGCCTGCCTTTGCCCCGCCCGATGGGCGCCAGCATGGTGACCGACGTGACAGACGCCGATCTGATCGCCAGGAGCCTGGAATGGGCCGCGACCAGCCCGAACGCGCGCAACGACGCCTTCAACGTCACCAACGGCGATGTCTTCACCCTGCACGACGCCTTCCCCATCGTTGCCGACGAAATGAAGATGGAGCTGGGCCCGCAGGAGCCGTTCGAGATCATCGCCGAACTGAAAAAGCTGCTTCCGTTGTGGCCGGAGGTTGTGCGTAAGCATGGCCTCAGCGCGCCCGAGGACTTGAAGGCGCTATTCGGCGAGTCCTTGGAGGTCGGCGGCGCCTGGACCGCCCCGGTCGCGCCGTCCGATGTGGTGCGCTACGGCTTGGCCAGCACCGTCAAGATCCGCCAGGCCGGCTTCCACGACTGCATGGATACCGGCCAGATGATCCGCAAATATATGCGGCGCTATCAGGAGTTGGGACTGATACCGAAAGTTGCTTAGCGAATTTACACGACCGCAAAAACAAGCCCTGCCCTGCGAAGGCAGGGCACGAGATTAGGGGAAAGGCCGTCGGCGATGGAAGACACGATCGACACCGCACAACTGACCGCCTGGGTGGCGGCGACGCAGGGCATGGAGATTCCCGAGACGACCGCCAGTTTGACGCTGGCTGAGATGGAGCCGGCGCTCAGCCGGGCGCTGGCGGCATTGGACCAATGCGACATCGAAGGCGAGCCGGCCGATTTCCGCGCGACCTTGAGGGCGCGAGCGGAGCAGCGGCCGTGACGGACCTGAAGGGGCTCGACCTCACCGGCGTCGCCCAGGTCATTGCCGGCGGGGAAGTCAGCGCGGTGGAGGTTCTGCGCTTCACCGTCGAGCGGGCGGAACGGCTCCAGCCAAGGCTGACTTGCTTTATCGCGACCGATTTCGAGCGCGCTCTCGATGCGGCCCAACAGGCCGATGCCGCACGGGCGCACGGGGAGACACTGGGGCCGCTGCACGGCGTGCCGGTCGCGCATAAGGACATGTATTACCGCGCTGGCAAAGTCTCAACCGGCGGATCGAAAATTCGGGCAGCCTTCCGTCCGGATCACACAGCGACGATACTCAACCGGCTGGACCGCGCTGGGGCCATTGAGATCGGCACGCTCAACATGGCAGAGCTCGCCACCTATCCCACCGGTCACAATGCGCATTACGGCGACTGCCGCAATCCGTGGGACAACGACCGCACGCCGGGTGGCTCATCGAGCGGATCAGGGGCTGCCGTCGCTGCGCGCGTGGTCTGGGGATCGCTCGGCTCCGACACCGGCGGATCAGTGCGCATCCCGGCATCCTTCTGCGGCGTCTCTGGGTTGAAACCAACCAACGGCAGGGTCAGCCGCCACGGGATGCTGCCGCTATCGCACAGCCTGGATCATGTCGGGCCGCTGGCCCCGTCGGTCCGCGACCTTGCGCGGCTTCTCCAGGTCGTTGCCGGAGCGGATGCCAACGATCCGACGGCAAGCGATCTGCCGGTACCCGATTACGGTGCCGGGCTGGCAATGGGGGTCAAAGGCCTCAGGATCGGCGTGCTGCGCCGCTATTTCTTCGACGGCGCGGCAAACGAAATCGTCGCAGCGGTCGACAGCACGACGGAAACGTTACGCGGCCTGGGTGCCGAGATCGTCGAGATCGACATGGCGGAGGCCGAACTCTGCGCCACCTACGCCTATTTCGCGATCTTCACCGAATGGACGGGTGTCCATCTGCCTTGGCTCAAGACCCGCCTTGCCGATTACGGTCCGCCGGCCCGTAACCGCTTGCTGCGCGGCCTCGCGATACCGGCAGCGCGCTACCACGAAGCGCTGAGGCGGCGCGGCGCGCTGCTCGCCCAAGTGCTCGACACCAGCTTTGCAAAAGCCGATATATTGCTGGCGCCAACTTCGGTCGTGCTTCCGCCGACGCAGGAAGAAAGCAACGAAACGCGAGCCGATTGCGGTGCATTGCTGGGCCGGATCGCACGCAATACGCGCATCTTCAACTATCTGGGCTTGCCGGCGCTCAGCATACCCTGTGGATTTTCGGGAAGCGGCCTACCGATCGGCGTCCAGCTTATTGGCAAACCGTTCGGTGAAGCACGCCTGCTCCGTGTGGGTCATGCGTTCCAGCAGGCAACCGACTGGCATCGCCGACAACCGACTAATTTGGACTGACTAAGCCGCCTGCATATCCTCGCGGATCATCGCAGCGCCCTTCTCGCCGATCATGATCGACGGGGCGTTGGTGTTGCCGGTCGTCAAGGTCGGCATGATCGAAGCGTCCACGACGCGGAGGCCGCCGATGCCTCGTACACGGAGGCGCGAATCGACCACCGCGCCCGGATCCTCGCCCATCCGGCAGGTGCCGACCTGATGATAGAGACTGGTGCCGCCGCGGCGCGCGAATTCGATCAGCTCGGCATCGGTCGCCACCGCGTCGGTCGGCAGGGTTTCGCCCAGGCTGATCGCCGCCAGCGCCGGCTGCGCGAAAATCTCCCGCACCTTTTTCATGCCTGAGAGCGTGACCGCTAGATCGCTTTCGGCGTTCAGATAGGCCGGCTTCATGACTGGATATTCAAACGGGTCCGCCGATTTCGCCATGATGCTGCCCCGGCTGTCGGGCCGGGTCGGGCAAACGGCGACTGTCATGCCTGACAGGCGCTCCAACTCGCCGAACTTGTTCTGGTCGTAGCTCGCGGGGGTGAACAGCAGTTGCAGGTCGGGGCTCGCCAGTCCCTCGCGGCTACGACAGAAGACGGTGGCGCTGGTGACGCCGAAGGTCAGCGCACCCTTGCCGATGGTGAAGAACTTCGCCGCCTCGGCAACCAGCCGGCCGCCGCGCGACAGCTGGTTGATCGAGATCAGATCCTTCACACGGTGGGTCATGCGCACCGCGTAATGGTCGATCAGATTGTTGCCCACGCCATGCGCGTCCAGCAGCGGTTCGACGCCAATGGACCTCAGATGCTCCGCCGGCCCGATACCAGAAATCTGCAGCAATTGCGGGGAGTTGATCGATCCTCCTGAGAGAATGGTTTCACGGGTCGCATAGACCCGCTGCAACTGCCCGCCGCGCCGGAACTCGACGCCGATGCAGCGTTTGCCTTCGAACAGCAGCCGGGTGGCAGAGGCGCCGGTCAGTACCTGAAGGTTCGGCCTGTTCTTCGCCTCGCGCAGGAAGGTCTGCGCCGTCGAGCCGCGAAACCGGCCCTTGCGCGTCATCTGGGCATAACCGACGCCCTCTTGCGTGCGGCCATTATAATCAGGAGTCAGGGGGTAGCCCGCCTGCTGCGCCGCCGCGACGAAGGCGTGCGTCAGCGGCAGGATCGTGCGGTATTCCTCGACCTTGAGCGGGCCGCCTTGACCACGGAATTCCGCCTCGCCCTTCTGCACGAAATGCTCCGACCGGCGGAACATCGGCAGCACGTCGTCATAGGTCCAGCCACGGCACCCCATTTGGGCCCAATTGTCGTAATCCGCCGGATTGCCGCGCACATAGAACATGCCGTTGATCGAGCTGGATCCGCCCAGAACCCTGCCGCGCGGCCAATGGATCGGCCGGTTGCCGGTCGCGGCGTCCGGTTCCGCGGTATAGTTCCAGTTGACCAGCGGATTGTGCAGCAGGCTGAGAATGCCGGCCGGGATATGGATCATCGGATGCCAGTCGGTCGGCCCCGCCTCCAGCAGCACGACCTTCGCGCCTGTCTCGGAAAGACGCGCCGCCACAACGCAGCCCGCCGATCCGGCGCCGACGACGACAAAATCGGCCATCAAGTCGGCCATGCTTCCCTCACTCCCCCTGGGCCTCACTCGCATCAGGCAGCTTTGCGCAGCCCAGGCGTCTTAACCGTGATTGATGATCACGGTCTTGGTGGCGGAAAACTCCTTCAGCGCCTCCAGCCCCTTTTCGCGACCGTGGCCGGAGCTTTTGAAGCCGCCGAACGGCAGTTCAACACCGCCGCCCGCGCCATAGCCGTTGATATAGACTTGGCCGGACCGAACCTTTTTCGCCATCCGCATGGCGCGCGAGATATCGCGGGTCCACACGCCGGACGCCAGCCCATATTCGGTGTCGTTCGCCAGCCGGATCGCGTCTGCCTCGTCCTTGAACGGGATGACCGACAGGCACGGGCCGAACACCTCCTGCTGCGCAACGGTATGGTCGCGCGGCACCGGGCCAAACAGCACCGCCGGCACATAATAGCCGGTGCCGGCCGCATCGTCCGCGACCTTGCCCTCGGCCAGCACACCGACACCGTTCGCCTTGGCGTCGGCGATCATCTTCTTCACGCGGTCGCGCTGCTTGCCGTTGATCAAGGCACCGTAATCGTAATCCTCGCTATGCGGCCCGGTGACCAGACGGCCGAAGCGTTCGGCGAAGGCGCCGACGACCTTGTCCCAGGCCGATTCCTCGACCAGCAGGCGGCTGCCCGCAGTACAGGTCTGGCCGCTATTCACAGTGATCGCGCCGACGATGATCGGCAGGGCCGCGTCCAGGTCGGCGTCGGCGAAGACGATCTGCGGCGACTTGCCGCCCAGCTCCAAGGTCACCGCCACATGATTGTCCGCCGCGATCTTCTGGATGATCGCGCCAACCTCAGGCGAGCCGGTGAAGGTGATGAAATTGACATCCTTATGCGCCGCCAGCGCCGCCCCGGCCTCTTCGCCCAGGCCGGTCACGATGTTCAGCACACCCGGCGGCAGACCCGCCTCCAAGGCCAGCTCGGCGATGCGGATGGTCGACAGGCAGGCGTCCTCGGCCGGCTTCACCACCAGCACATTGCCCATCGCCAAAGCCGGCGCGGAGGTGCGGCCCAGCATCTGGGTCGGCGAGTTCCATGGCAGGATCGCGCCGACGATGCCATGAGGCTCGCGGAAGGTCATGGCAGTGAAGCCGCCGGGCAGCGGAATGGTCTCGCCACCCGCCTTGTCGGCCGCGCCCGCGTAGAATTCATAGTAGCGCGACAGCACGGTTACGTCCGCCCGCGCCTGCTTGATCGACTTGCCGACATCGCGTGCCTCAAGCTGTGACAGCTGCTCGTGATTGGCGGCGATCAGGCCGGACAGTTTCATCAGGATGCGCCCGCGATCGGCAGGCGCCATCGTCGCCCACGGGCCCTCTTCGAAAGCATGGCGCGCAGCCACCATCGCGCGGTCGATATCGGCGGCCTTACAGCGCGGAATCGTGGCGAAGACCTGCCCGTCGGACGGCGCGCGCACGTCGATCCGCTCGCCCGACGCAGCATCGACATGCTTGCCGTCCATCAACGACTGGTAATGCTTCGGCTCCGCCGCGTTGTCCCGATATTCTTCCACCGCAACCATCGTTGTCCCCTAAGTCGGATTGGCTTTCGCCACCCCTGTCGATGTATGAATGATGCTCCCGTTAGGGTAGACGCAACGTTCGCCCGCCCGCAACCTCGGCCTGTCACAAATTGATCTATCTCGTCCGCCACGGCCAAACCGAATTCAACCGCGATAAGCGTCTGCAGGGGCAGTGCGATTCCCCGCTGACCGAACTGGGGCAAGAACAGGCCCGCCGCATGGGCGCACATTTGAAGGCCCTGGTCGACGACCACGCGCGCTGGCAGATGATCGCGAGCCCCTTGGGCCGCGCGGCGCACACCGCGCGCATCATCCGCGAAACCATCGGCTTGAAAGCGGAAATCCGGCACGATCCGCGCATCCAGGAACTGCATGTCGGCCAGTGGGAAGGCTTCAACCATGCGGAGATCGAAGCCACCGCCGCCGGCATCACCCGCGAACCGGGCTGGCTGCTGCGATCCCCAGGCGGCGAGCGCCATGCCGATATCGTCGCCCGAGTCACCGAATTCCTGAATGAGATCGACGAAACCGACGGCATGAACCGCATCGTCGTTTCGCACGGCATCACCGGGCGCATCCTTCGCGGCATCTATACAAAGTCCACGCCCGAACAGATTTGGGGCAACGTACCGCCACCGCAGGACGCCGTCTTCCACCTATCGGGCGGCGTGGTTCGGCGGATCGACGAACAGGATGCGGCCGCATGAGCACCGCGCATTGGCCGGAACCGGCAAAAGGCTCATGGGGCGAGTTCCTGTCCGGCCTCAAGGTGCTGGACCTGTCGCGCCACCTGCCAGGCCCGCTGTCATCGCTGTTGCTGGTCGATCTCGGCGCATCGGTGCTGAAGATCGAACCACCGTCGGGCGACGAAATGCGGGTCATCGGCCCGATCGGCGAACGCGGCCGGTCGATTTATTTCGAGGCGGTGAATGCCGGCAAGATCAGCCTCAAGCTCGACCTGCGCAATGACGCCGATAAGCACACGTTCCTGTCGCTGGTCGACGAGGCCGACATACTGCTGGAATCCTTCCGCCCGGGCACGCTGGAGCGGTTGGGGCTGGGCCACGAGACCTTACGCACTCGCAACCCGCGCCTGATCTATTGCGGCCTGTCCGGCTTCGGCAACACCGGCCCACGCCGCGACCAGGCGGGCCACGACAACAATTACCTGTCGCTGAACGGCGCATTGGCCGGCACGGGAATGGCCGACCGGCCCGTGTTCTTCGACCCCCCGATTGCGGACGTGACGGGCAGCATGATGGCGACCATCGCGATGCTGGGCGCGGTCAACAAGCGCGCCCGCGACGGGCAGGGCTGCTATCTGGACCTGGCGCTGGCGGATTCCGTGATGCCGCTGGTCTGCTTTCCGCTGGCCGGCCTGGACGCGGGGCGTGGCGCACCGGTACGCGAGGGCGAGTTGCTGAACGGCGGGGCCGCGCGCTATCGCGTCTATCGCTGCAAGGACGGCAAGTTCGCCACGCTGGGCGCCGTCGAGCCCAAATTCTGGATCGCCTTCTGCAACGCCGCCGGCCGTCCCGAATGGATCGAACGCTTCAACGATCCTTTGCCCCAAACGGATATGATCGCCGAACTGACCGCCTTCTTCGCCGGCCTGACCCAGGCCGAGGCGACCGCGATGCTGGAG
Organism: Alphaproteobacteria bacterium; assembly: GCA_965276835.1. Lineage (GTDB taxonomy): Bacteria > Pseudomonadota > Alphaproteobacteria > BOG-932 > Roseiterribacteraceae > BOG-932. The sequence continues at coordinate 785,758 of OZ255631.1, read as the reverse complement.
CCGGCGGACTGCTGCTATGCCCCGGTCCTGACTTTGGACCAGGCCGTCGACACCGAGCAGCTACAGGCGCGCGGGCTGGTGCAGCGCGGTCCGGACGGGCTGTGGCAGGCGCTGTTCCCGGGACAGGTCGACGGCCAAGCGCCGGCGGTTAGAAGGCCGTGGCGGGAGATTGAGAAGTAAATCCCCCTCACCCTCCCGCTTCGCGGGTCCCTCCCTCTCCCGCTCCGCGGGCGAGGGCCCATAAAAAACCCTCGCCCGTGAAACGGGAGAGGGAGGGACCCGCCGCGTAGCGGTGGGAGGGTGAGGGGGATTTAGCTCTTCAAGGCGCGGACGATTTCGTCGAAAACGCCTTCGGGATTTTTGAGAATGTCGGTGTTCCAAAAACGAACGACCTTCCATCCCTCGGCATTCAGCCAAGCCGTCCGCCGTTCGTCTGGCTTGTTGTCGTCGTGCTGACCGCCGTCGGCTTCGACGATCAACCGCATTTCGACACACGCAAAATCCGCGATGTACGGACCGACTGGATGCTGGCGGCGAAACTTATAGCCTGCCCCGCGATCACGCAGCAGTGACCATAATTTGTGTTCAGCATCGGTCGACGCGGTGCGTAGTTCCTTGGCCCTGAGGTTAGGCATAAATCGAAATCCCCCTCACCCTCCCGCTTCGCGGGCGAGGGATTTTATCCCAGCACTGATCGCCGATTAACTCAATTAACCGGCGACGTGACCCCGGTCCGGATATTTAACAACGCTGACGCCGTCCCATTCGCGGGCAGCGAAATGCCGCACGGCGTTCTCGATTCCGATGGACAGCGAGCCGTCCGCATTTACGGTCAAGCTTTGCGCATAAAGCGTTTCCGCAGCCTTTGGGCTTTCGCCCAGGCTGATGATGACAAACAATTTCAAGCTATGACACCAGATATATAAAAATTTAAATATATATTGATCGACTCGAAGCGGAAACTCAATGGCGGGCCGAACGGCCGCTGCCGGCCCTTCTTCAGTAATCATCTGCGGAAGTATGATTACAAGCCCGCAATCATCTGTTACGGTATGATTAATGCGAGCCCGGAGGTTCGCTTCTGACGGGGTTCGAATGAACGGGTTTAGGGAGAAAAAAGCAGACAGGCGGGAACCGGCGCGGCGCACCGGACGACCGACGCGACAGGACACCAACCGCAAGAGCGAGCGGCTGATGCGGGTCGCGACCGACCATTTCGTCGAGCACGGCTTTGCCGGCGCCACCATCGACGCCATCGCCGCCGCCGCCGAGATGGGCAAGCAGGCGGTCTATACCCGCTTCACCGACAAGGAACGGCTGTTCGACGCGGTCATCCAGCGGCTGAAGGAAACGGCGGTGTTCCACGCCCTGCCGGCCGACGACGCCCAGCCGATCGCGGAGGGCCTTCCGCTGCGCATCCGGGCGATGTTCACGGATGCCAACCGCCCCTATTCCATGGCCGTCAGCAAGCTGGCGCTGCGCGAAGGCCGTCGTTTCCCCGATCTGGTGCCGATCCTGCTGGAGGGCACCGCCACCCGCTTCACCCGCCCGCTGGCCGCCTATCTTGAGGCGCGCAGACGCGCCGGCGAGGTCCGCGGCATCGACACGATGGAGGCCGCCGCCATGTGCGTCGACCTGATCCTGGCGGAGATCACCTTGGCGATCTGCACCGACATTCCGATGTCGGACGCGCGCGTCGATCACTGCGTCGAGAAGATTTCCGATTTCGTACTGCTGGGCGTGATCGTCCAGTAACCCAAGCCAACCGCAATCAACCGTTTCGACGCCACAACGGCGCGAAACACAGCCAGGGGAACACAGATGAACGAAGGCCACGTCGAAAACCAACATGAACTGATCAGCGACGAAGAGGCGATGGCGGCGACCGTCGCAATGCGCGCCAAGCTGGACGCAAGCGGGCTGAAGGACGTCAACCGGCAGACCATGATCGGCATCGCCGACCGGCTGATCGCGCTGACCAAGTCCGGCGGCCCGACGATGGCCGAGGGCGTGATGGAGGTCGATACCGGCATCTACACCGACCCCGCACTCTACGACCATGAAAAGCGCGCCATCTTCGAGCGCTTCCCCTTCGTCGCCGGCCTGTCGCGCGACGTGGAAAAGCCGGGCGACTACCTGAACACCGCCGATTTCGGCACGCCGACCATCGTGACCCGCAACAAGGACGGCAAGATCAAGGCCTACGTCAATTCCTGCCGCCATCGCGGCGCGGCCCTGGTCTATGACGAAAGCGGCAATACCGGCGCCGGCTTCACCTGCCCCTATCACGGCTGGAGCTATAATCTCGACGGCAAGCTGCTGGGCGTCACCTGCAATTCAAGCTTCGGCACGGTCGACAAGCCGGAACACGGGCTGATCGAGATCGATGCCGAGGAACGGCACGGCCTGATCTTCGTCGCCGGCAAGCCGGGGGTGAAGCTGAACCTGGACGAGTATCTGGGGGCGGAGCTGAACAACGAGCTGGGCCATTGGGGCTTCGACAAGGTGGAGGCCAGCAAGGCCGCGCCGATCCCGCTCGACGGCAACTGGAAGCTGTCGCTCGAGGCATTCCTGGAATCCTATCATTTCGACTATGCCCATCGGGACAATTTGGCCCATTTCTATTTCGGCAATATCGCCGACGTGACGCCGATGGGCCGGCACCTGCGCTTCTCGGTGCCGCACAAGAGCATCATGGAACTGGAGAACCAGCCGGTGGACGAGTGGGTGCCCGAGAACCACATCACGCTGGCTTATATCCTGTTCCCCGGCACCATCCTGATCAACTCGCCGCAGGTTCTGGAGTTCTTCCAGATCGTGCCCAACGGCGTCGGCAAATCGATCGTCCGCCACGCCTGTTATGCCCGCATGGATCTCAGCGTGCCGGGCAACGCGGAGATGTTCGAGATGACCTGGGAAAGCGCTCACTCGATCGTGCAGCGCCAGGACCTGCCCTATGGCGTCACCACCGCCCATGCCGGCATCACCAACAAGGCGATGCCTAAATTCCTGTTCGGCCAGAACGAACTGGCCCTGCAGCACATGCACCGCCAGGTAAAGCAGGCCGTGGCGGAGGTGGCTTAAGGATAGCGACTGGCACCTCTCAAACCGTAATGGCCGGCATCCACGTCATAACCGCGCAGGCGGGACCGCGTGGATGGCCGGATCAAGCCCGGCCATGACGGATTGGTGAGGTGAGGCGACTTAACGCTACCCTCAAGAAATCATTGGCACTCAATCTCCGCCCGGTGTTTGCTACGCCAAACAAAAGGGGGAAACCGATGTTCTTTCAAATCGGCGACTATCTCGCGGGGATATTGACCGGCGTGCTGACCGCGCTGGCCGTTCGCCTCATATTATGGCCGGGCGTCGACATGGTGATCGCGATGCTGATCGGCATGGGGCTGGGCATGATCATCCATCTGGTCATCGGCTTCGGTTTGGGGCCCATGCTCGGCATGTTCCAGACGATGATGCCGGCGTCGGTGATCGGCATGTATGGCGGCATGTTCTTCGGCATGCGGGATTCGATGATGGCCGGTTCGCCGACCCTGGGCGATGCGGCCCTGGTCGGCGCGATCTTCGGCGCGGTGATCGTCGCCGCGCTCAAGGTCTATGACCGCTCGCTGCGCGGCGTCACTCTGGATGCGGAGGCCGGGTCATGACCATCGCCGCAGACGACATCACGAAACAGAAGTGGGACAGCGCGGCCAAAAGCTTCGACCGGCTATCGCAGGGCGACGACCGGCGGTTCGGGCCGGTCAAGAAACGGCTGTTCGCCAAGATGCAGGGCAAGTCGCTGATGGTCGCGGCCGGCACCGGCAACGACTTCAAGCATTTCCCGCCGGGCCAGGACATCGTCGCGCTGGATATCAGCCCGAAGATGCTGGAGATCGCGGCGCCGCGCGCCCTCGGATATTCAGGCACGCTGACCTTGCGGGAGGCGGATGTCTGCAACCTGCCCTACTCCGACGACACATTCGACACGGTGGTCACCGTCTGCACCTTCTGCTCGGTGCCAAAGCCCATCCTGGGGCTCAGCGAGCTGCGCCGCGTGCTGAAGCCCGGCGGCCAAATCCTAATGTTCGAACATATGCGCAGCGCCGTCGCCCAGTTCGGCGTGTTGCTGGATTTGATGACGCCGCTGTCGCGCAAGTTCGGCCCCGACCTCAACCGCGACACGGTCGGCAATGTGCAGAAGGCCGGGTTCAAGCTGCGCCGGGTGGAGAATGTCTATCTCGACATCGTGCGGATCATCGAGGCGGTCAAAGACCCTGCATGAAATTCTCGCTGATCTATGAAGGCGCCACCGCCGACATCATGCGTGCCGGTGAACAGGCGCTCTATAACAACATCGTCGAGCAAAGCATGTTGGCGGACGAGCTAGGCTTCGATGTCGTCTGGTCGGTCGAGCATCACAGCCTGACCTGGTACTCGCATATCTCCGCGCCGGAATCGCTGCTCGCCTTCATCGCCGGCTGCACAAAACGCATTCATCTTGGGCATGGCGTCATCTGTTTGCCCTTTGCCATGAACCACCCAATCAAGGTGGCGGAGCGGGTCGCCACGCTGGATATACTGAGCCGAGGCAGGCTGCATTTCGGCGTCGGCAAGGGCAATACGTTGCAGGAATCCGGCGCCTTCGACATCCCCTATGACCAGATCACGCCCCAGGTCGACGAGGCGATGTATCTGATCCCGAAGATGTGGATGCAGGATGAGATCGAACATCACGGGCTGATCGACATTCCACCCCGCCCGATCCATCCCAAGCCTTATCAGGACCCGCACCCGCTGATGTACATGGCCTGCTCGAAGCCGGAGAGCGTCATGATCGCCGGTGCCCGCGGGCTGGGCGCGCTGGTGTTGGGGTTCAGCGGGCCGGAGGAGTTTGCCCGCAAGAACGAAATGTACCGCAAGGCCTTCCGTGAACGGAACCCGGCCGACCAGGTCGGCTTTCGGCCCAACGAACATCTGGCGGTGCTGTGCCCCGCCATCGTACTCGACGACGGCGAGAAAGCGCGTCGCATCGGCGTGCGCGGCCAGCGTTTCTTCGCCGAATCCCTTGCCTATTGGTATGCCGGCGGCCCGCCGCCCGACATTCCCGACCTGGATATCGAGGCCCAGGAGGAGGAGATGGAGCGCCACAAATCGCGCGTGCTGGCCTTCCTCGACACGGCCAACATCGCGCCGACCGAACAGCACACCGGCTATTACAATTTCGACGCCGCCTACGGCACGGTGGCCGACGCCATTGCTTATTGCGAGCGGCTGAAGGCAGCAGGCGCCGACGAGATTCTATTTCACCCGCAGATGGGCACCGTGCCGCACGAGATCATCATGCAGACCATCGGCAATATCGGCCGGCATATCATCCCGCATTTCCGTACCCAGGGCGACTGAAGCGATACGAGATCGGAACGATCAGGTGGCGACGAAGAGTTCTGGACGCTGCGCGTTTTCGGAAGGCGCGCCCGCCGCAGCAGCGATATAAATCATGCCATCCCGAACCTCCGCGTTGAAATTGCGGACTTTCAGAAAGCTGCAATCGCTCTCGCCTGTCCGGTAATCGAATTTCAACCCGTGTCCGGGACAGAAGATGTGTTCCGCGTCGTGGTAACCGTCCTGCAATCCGATGCCGACATGCGGGCATGCGCTCGATATGGCGTGCACACCATCCACGCCGCGAATAAGGAGCAGCGACATATCGTCGAAGACAACCAGCGCTTTCTCGCCAACCAGGAGCGCGCTGGACTCGCAGACTTGGTGTTCCGGATGCTCTCGAAACGCGCTCCGCACGCGTATCCGCGCAGATTTCCGCACAGCGCCCGCGCCCGGAGCCGCCCCCAATCGCCGCGGCTCTCCGGGGAATTTATGAGCCGGAAAGAACTCCGTCTGGAAGCGCCCCGCCTGGACGTCGCGCCAGCGATACCAGTCGGCGAAATTCCAGACCGCGCTGGTGTCGAACTTGGGTTCGGCGGGGTTGAGCCGCAGCGTGATGACGAACCGGGTCTTGTCGGCGATGTTCAGCTGTGTGCTGTGCAGTATCTCAGGGTTGAAAACCAGCAACTCGCCATCCTGCAATGGCGTCTTGATCGGCTTCGGCAGCGGCTGGCCTGATTCCAGATACATGCTGACCGGGCTGAATTTCAGCGGCTCGCCGAACAGCGACGGATACATGTTCATGCCCGTCTGTTCGGTCACGCCGGTTATCGCCCACCAAAGATTGATGCCGTCATAGGAATGGCCGTACCAGGTGTCGATATGCGGGCCGTGCACCCAGGCTTCCTCGGGCTGATTGCGAAAGTATTTCTTCAGATCGTACGAAACGGCCTGATGCTCCAGTTTCGATAATTTGATCACCGCCAGGCGGAATTTGCGGCGGACGGCGCTTGTCGCCCGCAAATAAGGGGCGCGTTTATTCAGAAACCTGGCGAGATCGCGCTTTGGGTGAGCGCCACCGTTTCCGCGCTTGGCCTTCAGCGCGCTCTGAAACGGATAGTGGATGCGCAGCATGATCAGGTGGTCGATATAGAAATCGTCGCCCAGCTTCAGATCCTGTGTGCCGACGCGTCCCGCCCAGCGATAGAGATCGGGCCCGATCTTTTCTTCCAACGCCGCCTGAAGCCGCCTCAGGCTGTCGACCGGAAAATGGACGTGCAACTGATCGATGCCGTCCCGCTCGACCAGTGTCCGGCACTCCGTCCCCGCGATTTCCTCGACGGTTTCGTAGAGCATTTTCCGGATCAATCGCAGCATCTGCTCCTTGTCGGCAAAATCCGACAATATCGCCATCGCGCCGTCTTCGACGATCTGCTGCGAGAGGTTCGGCGGAGCGGCCTCGGCATTGTCGAAACGCGGTAGCGCGGCTTCCGGCGCTTCTTCCCTTTTCTCCACGCCGGCATTGGCCGCAGATCGGGCGGCAACGCCCCTTGTGCTGAAATCATAGGTCATTCGAGCCCCCTTTTTAGTCAGTTAACGGTGTTCTCCATTCCACAGGTCACGCCTTCATCGCCCCGGCGGCGGTGATCGGTCGGGACCTGGTTTTTCGGCCGAGCCATTTTCGGGCCGGCTGGTCATAGGCGATGTCCGCCAGATAGGCGGCGATCACGGCGGCGATCACGAAGCCGATCCCGACCCACGGCCAGCCTGCTTCGAGGTTGCCGTGCGCAACCCGGGCGAGAGCGCGCATGACGATCGTCAGGATCGGAACGTGCAGGACATAAACCGCGTAGGAAATGAGGCCCAAAAAGGCGTATGCCGGCGCAAGTTTCCTTGGGTGCGACCGCGCGGCGAGCAGGATCAGCAACGGGAAGGCCGCGACCACGCAGATGACGTCATACGCGACGCGCAGAGATGGCGGCGGGTCGATGAGCAGCAAGGCCGGCACAATCAGGATGGGCAGGACCGAACCGGTCCATGTCTCGCCGGTCGGCGCCTGAACCGCCCGCCGGCGATGTAAACGAAGCAAAAGAACGCCCAGCGGAAATGAGAAGAGTACTCGCGGAAGGGCGCCATAGATCGTCACCCATTGCGAACCCACATCGAGCGAGCCATAGACCGCTGCATCGACGATTACCGCGATCCCGGCGGCAAGGACAACGCCGACGAGCACTCGGGTCGACAGCAAGCGCCAAGTCAGGGCAAAGACCAGGTTGATGAGGATTTCATACCCTAACGACCAGGCCGGCCCATTGAGCGGATAAATCCAGTCGTTGGCCCCCATCCCGTTGGGCGTCGGCAAGAAGCTGAGCGACAGCAGGCCTGAAACGGTGAGCATCTCGGGCGTCCATTTCAGATGCTGGCCGAGAACCAGGCTGCCGAGAATCGCAGCCATCATCACCACGAAGGCGAGAAAATAGAGCGGATAGAGTCGGATCAGCCGTATCCGCATGAATTCCGCCGCCCCCATCCCGGCGTCGAATTTGCGGTCATAGGCATGCGCCAGGACAAAGCCGCTGAGCGCGAAGAATAGATCGACCGCCAGATAACCGCTTTGCGGGCGGAAGCCGAAGAGCGGCTCGGCATGCCAGAAGACGATAACCAGCGCAGCCGCCCCGCGAATGCCGTCCAGCGCCAGGAATGTGTGCGGTATTTCGGTCCGCGAACCCATGCGGCGACTCCGATCCGTTGCCATCGGGGCGCCCGCACAACCAAAGCCATGCTCACGCCCTGGAACGGTCCGGATGCCGTCCCAGGGCGGAATCGTAACCGAAACTCATTCGGTTAGGCCGTGACAATATACTGTTCGTTTGGTGTTCCGGTACCCGATCGGGACAGTTTTTGCCCTAACAGACGCGGAGCTGATAACGCCCAAGGGCTGTTACTTGCGGCGCGTATTGTTGTTATACGTTCGCAACACAGTCTCGAATTTGTGACAAACATCGGACCAGAAAACGCGACCGCAACCGCGACCGCCTGCCGGTGCTGCATCCGCAAGCAGATCGCAGGGGATAACGACCGGCTCGGGCTGAAAGGGATGGGGACAGCATGACTCTGCAGGTAATCGGCACCGGGCTTGGGCGAACGGGCACGATGTCGCTGAAACTGGCGCTCGAGCAGCTGGGGCTCGCGCCCTGCCACCATATGATCGAGGTCTTCAAGCGCATGGAGAGCGTGCCGCTGTGGGTGGCGGCAGGCGCGGGCAAACCGGACTGGGATGCGATCTTCGCGGAATTCCGGGCGGCGGTGGACTATCCTTCATGCAAGTTCTGGCGCGAGCTGATGGCCTATTACCCGCAGGCCAAAATGATCCACACCGTGCGCGATCCGGAAAGCTGGTTCCAATCCACCCAGGCGACGATCTTCGCCCCCGGCAATATCTCGATGAGCGAAGACGGTCCGCTCGCGGCGTTTTTCCAGATCGTCAGCGGCGGCTATGAAGGGCGCACCGGCGACCATGATTTCATGATCGAGTATTTCCGGCGCCATACCGAAACCGTACTGGCCGCCGTGCCGAATGACCGTCTGCTGATGTTCAAGGTGTCCGACGGGTGGGAACCGCTCTGCGCATTCCTGGGCGTTCCGGTGCCGGACACGCCCTTCCCCCGCGAGAACTCCACGGAGGAATTCCGGGCCCGTTTCCTGTCCGGCCCACCGGGTTCCCCATCGCAGCATTGACCCGAGGCCAGGACATGAAGCGGATCGCGGGACACGCCGCCGTCTGGATCGCCTTGGCGATTGCGTGCTGCGCGCCTGCCGCGGGAGCCCAGCCGAGCGACGATGGTGGGGCGCGTGCGGCCCAATCGGTCGATAGGCTGCCGCCGGCGGCGACGACCTATGTCACGGTTCGCGCCCGGCTGCTCGACCTTGAACGCGTACCGGATTCCGCCGAAGCGGACCCAAATTTCGATGCCAGTTTCTGGATCGAGATGCGCTGGTCCGATCCCCGCCTTGCCTTCGACGGCCAGAAAGCCCGGCATTATCTGGAGCATGACGCGCAGACCCTGCTGGAGCAGATCTGGGATCCGCAGGTTGCGATCGACGACGAGGAAGACGACCGCGAACGTTTGTCGACAACGGTGAGTATCGCGCCCGACGGGCAGGTTACCTACCAGGAAAAATTCAGGACCCGGGTTTCCACCACACTCAACCTCCGAGCCTTCCCCTTCGACACGCAACATTTCAAGCTGGCGATCGTGCCGGACCTCGGCGACAGCGACGTCGTCCTGAAAGCCGTGCAGGCGGCCCCGGCGTCCGAGCCGCAGGGGCATCCGGCGGAGTGGCGCCTGCTGCCGGAATCGGCCCGGATCGAAACCCGGCTGGCGGCCGATGGATCGGCGCTCTCGACCTTCGTGCTGGACGTGCCGGCACAGCGCGAGGGCAGTTTCTATATCGTCAAGATCATGCTGCCGCTGATCGTGATCGTCGTTCTGTCGTGGGCGAATTTCTGGGTTACCGGCAAGGGTGACGGGCGCATTCGCCTGACTTTCGTCTGCTTGCTCGCGGTCGTCGCCTATCAGAACGTGCTGTCGCGCTACCTGCCCAGGCTGACTTTCCTGACCTTCACGGACTGGATCATCCTGTTCGCCCAGATCAGCCTTGCACTGACCGTGGTGGAGAACGCCTGGGTTCATCAATTGCTGCTGAAGGACGAAACGGCCAAGGCGAACCGCATCGATCGCCGGGCGCGCTGGCTGATCCCGCTAACTGTCAGCCTGGGCGTCGTCGCCATCGGGGCAATGGATTTCCTGTAAGCCTATCCGCGCTTATCCCATCCCAGCTGCAATTCCTTGAACCCATCCATGAAGAACGAGCGGGCATGCCTTGGTTTGGCCAGCAGGCGCGGATTGTCCATCCGCCGCACAATCTCCTCCAGCATGACAGTCAGATTCATGCGCGCCTGGTTGATGCCCAGGCAAAAGTGCGGCCCCCCACCGAAAGTGCGGTAATTGCGACGGGTGGCGGCGTAGGGCCGGGTGACGTCGAATTCGTCCGGCCGGTCGAACAGCGCCGGGTCGCGGTTGCATGAGGCCAACACGCAGATCACCTTGCCGCCCTTGGGAATCTGTTCTCCGAACAGCTCCATATCCTGCTTCGCGGTGCGGCGCAGATAGGCGACCGGGTTTCGAAATCGCAAAATCTCGTCAACCGCGTTGGGCACCAGCGACAGATCGTTCTGCAAAAGCCGATATTGGTCGGGGTGGTCAATGAAATCCACCATCGCCCAGGCCAGCGTGTTGCGTGTGGTTTCGATCCCGCCGGTGATCAGGTTGTTGAAGAACCGGCCGAATTCCCGGTCTGTCAGCTTCTGCCCGTCCAGTTCGGAATTAAGGACGTCGGCGGTCATGTCGTCGCGCGGATTGGTCCGGTGATCGCCGGCAAGCCAAGTGCCATATTCGATCAGTTCCATCGAGGCGACGAACCCCGCGGCGCGGTTCTCCGCGAAATCGGGATCGTCGGCCAGTGACAGCGTGTTGGTCAGATCGACGACCCGCTGAAAATCGTTCTCCGGCACGCCCAGCAGCGTGAACATCACATGCATCGGCATCCGGATCGCAATCTCGGTTACGAACTCGCATTCGCCGCGGTCTATCACCCGGTCGATAATGGCCTTGGCCGCCGTCCGCATGCCCGGCTCGCGCGCAGCCATCTGGCTCGGGCGAAAGGCATATTCGACAAGTGTGCGGTATTTCCGGTGCTGGGGCGGATCCATGAAGGTCAGCGCCTGCTGCTGCTCAGGCAGTACAGCCTCGGGAATGTCTTCAAGCAACGGTCCGAAATTGTTGGTGAACAGATCGGTCGAGCGCAACACGAAATCGATGTCGGCCTGCTGAAACAGCAGCCAATGTCCGCCTGTGGCGTGGCTGTCCGGTTCCCATAGGATGCGGTTCTCGCCCCGCAGTTCGTTGATATAGGCGCGCGGCGTTCCCTCGGCGAACGTCTCGAAATCCAGCAGCGGCTTGAACGGACATTGCGCCATCGTGCTTCCCCATCGCCACGCCGCCCGATCGGCGGCTATTCCTCTCGCGTGTTTAACACTTGCCGCACATCCCTCGCCATCGTTGGTACAGTGGAAACCGATCGCATAGTAAGACAATCCGGATCGCCGAAAGCGTTTAAGGTTTCCATATGACAATCGATCGCCCGATAAGCCGGGCCGCGTTCTATACCGGCAATTTTCATCTGCGCGACGGCATCGGCCGTTCCATACGCGACAAAATCGACGCATTGCGATCGGGTGCGGACGGCCGGGCCTGGCGGGTGACGGTGTTTTGCCAATCCAGCAACATCGACGATCCCGCCGTCGTGATTTGCAATTCTCTCGCACAGGTCATCCGCAATCCGGCCTTCCGTGAGGCGGATGTCCATATCTTCGAGTATGGCTGGTTCTACGAGCTGATGGACGCGATGCTGTTCATCCCGCCCCAGGCCAAGACGCTCGCGCATTTCCAAGGTGTCACCGCGCCGGGAATCGTCGTCGACAAACCGGGTTATTTCGCGTCCTGGAAACAGCAGTTCAATCTGCACAAGGCCGATATCGTACTCTGCTCCAGCCACCACTCGCGCAACGAACTGACGACCTTCGGCATCGAGTCCGCGAAACTGCGGCTGTTGCCGCTGCCGGTGACGGTCCTGCCGCGTAACACGCCGATCAAGGCGACGGACGGTCCGGTCAATCTGTTGCAGGTCGGCCGCCTGATGCCGTCCAAAGGGACGCTCGACCTGGTGCAGGCACTAGGGATGTTGCCGGACGGGTTGCGAAACCGCATTCGCCTGAAGATCGTCGGCTCGCGCTCCGTGGGCGATCAGGATTACCTGTCCCAGGTCGATGCGACCGTCACCGAACACAATCTCCAGTCCGTCGTCGAATTCGCCGGAACGGTGGCTGACGACGACGATCTGTCGGATATCTATGCCGCCGCCGATGCGCTCGTCACCCCGTCCTATCACGAGGGTTATTGCCTTCCGGTGGTCGAGGCCTACGCCCATGGCTGCCACGTCATCGCCTATGACAATTCCAACCTGCCCTACGTGACCGCCGGCTTGGGCCGCATCGTGCCGACGGGCGATATCGCGGCACTGTCGGCGACGATCGGCAGCTTTGCCGACGCCCTTGCCGGGTCCGGGAGGGCAGACGGTTCGGCCGTGATCGCAACCGAGAGCGGCCCAATACCCTGGTCCCAAGCCCAGGAAAAGGTCCGCGAACACGCCGGCGGACTGGTGAGGGCGAAGTTCGACCAGACATTCTTCGGCTTTATCGACGAGGCGCTCAGCCTGCCCACGCGGTCGGCGATCAACCGCCTGGACCCGGCGCTGTTCTTCGAGGACCGGAAGTCGTTCGTTATTCGGCCGCATGCCCTGTCGTTCAAGGAACCTTACGGCACCGCGGGCCTGGAACTGTTACGGGACGGACGGATCGAATATGACCGGGCGCGTTTCACCGAGATTGCCGAACCGCTGTTGTTCTTCGGCCCCTATATCGACTTGCCGCCCGGCCGCTGGCGGCTGCGGCTGGATGCCGAGATCGTGGGCGAATTCACACTGAAGCTGACCTGCAATTTCGGATCGCCGATCACCGAAGCCGTCGTCTCGAACGACCAGCCTTGGGTGGAGTTCGATATCGCGGAGTCAGGCGACAAGTTCGAGACGTTGCTGTTCGCGCCGCCCGACGCCGGGTCGCTTATCCTGCGGGCCATTATTCTCGATCGTGTGGATCGCGCTTCCTAAACCGGCATATCCCCCCTAAACCGGCAGATCCCCCGCGCTCAGCTCCGACGACACGCGCCACAGGTCGATCCCGCCCTCCGTGGCGTGCGTGTCGATCTCGGCCAGTTCATCCGCCGACAATGCCGGCTGGTTGACCGCCGCCAGCAGCTCTTCCAGTTGCGCGACAGTGCGTGCGCCCACCAGCGCCGAAGCAACGCCCGGGTCGCGCAGCACCCAGGTGATCGCCATCTGCGCCAGCGACTGGCCGCGCCGTTCGGCGATGGCATTGAGCCTCCTGATCCGCTCGATATTCGCGGGCGTCACAAGATCTGCGCTGAACGTGCCCGGTTTCGCCGCGCGGGCATCCTTGGGAATGCCGCCCAGATATTTCGAGGTCAGTAAGCCCTGGGCCAACGGCGAGAAGGCGATGCAGCCGACGCCGAGTGACTTCAGGGTGCCCAGCAGTTCGTCCTCGATCCAGCGGTTCACCATCGAATAAGACGGCTGGTGAATCAGCAGCCGGACGCCCTCCCCCTTCAGGATTTCATAAGCGCGCCCGGTCAGTTCCGGTGAATAGGACGACAGGCCGACATAGAGCGCCTTGCCCTGGCGGTGCGCCTGGATCAAGGCACCCATCGTTTCCTCAAGCGGCGTCGTGGGATCGACGCGATGGGAATAGAAGATGTCGACATAATCCAGGCCCATGCGCGTCAGACTCTGGTCCAGGCTCGCCAGAATGTGTTTGCGCGACCCACCGATGCCACCGCCTCCGCCATAGGGGCCTGCCCACATATCCCAACCGGCCTTGGTCGAGATGACCAGCTCGTCGCGATGCGCCTTGAAGTCGGTCGCCATCACCCGGCCGAAATTCTCCTCCGCCGAGCCGAAGGGCGGGCCGTAATTATTGGCAAGGTCGAAATGCGTCACGCCCAGATCGAAGGCGCGGCGCAGAATCTTACGCCCGACCTCGAACACGTCGTCCCCACCGAAATTCTGCCACAGGCCGAGCGACACCGCCGGCAGATCCAGTCCACTTTTACCGCAGCGGCGATAGGGCGTGACGGAATAGCGATCGGCGGCGGGAACGTAAGACATGGTGCCTCTGTGAGTGGATTCGCATTACCCTACAACCGCGGATCGCGTCCACCTTGGATGGCGGCGCACGAGCTCCTGATTCAAGCGCGCCGGGCGGCGCTTAGGGCGATTGAGTCGTCACCCGCGCCTGGTTGTGCCGGGTCAGGGCGACCAGTTCCCGCAACTCCGCGCGGATATCCAGCAGTACGGCGAGAAGCCCGCAGACCATTACGGCGCCAAGCAAGCCGGCAACCAGCCCGATCGCGACGCCAGCCCCTTCCCCCATGCCCATGGACGACGCATAGGCGTGACCAGCGGCGGCGCCGACAAGAATAATAGCGATGGCAAGCAAGGCATTGATCGCCGCCAATATCGTGGCCAATAGCCGGTTAATCATTCCGATCCCTCCCGAAAAGCCTGGATTATACATCGCCTGCCGGGAGATTACCGCGTGGAATAATGCTAGGCCGCCAGCCCCTGCACCCAGGCGGCAATCGACAGCCAAGCCTGTGTCGGGCCGACATAGGCGCTGATCACCTGTTCCCCCAGGCACAGCGGCAGGGCGATCCAATAGACCCGGTGGGGCCGGCCGCGAATGCGCCAGTCATAGGCCATCGCCACGACGATCAGCAGGTCGACGAAGATGCCGGGCGGCACCTGATTGGCCGCGGGCGGCGGCCCGGGCGGGCCCGGCGGAGCGAAGAATACCTGATACAGCCGGAACATCGCCGCATGCATCAGCGGGATCATCGTCACCAGCATCAGCCGCTTATGCGTTTCCGGCCGCTTCACATTGGCGATGGCGGCGGCGAAGAAGCCGATGAACAGGAACAAGGCGGCCAGCGGCACGATGGCGAATTGCCGTGCCTGGTCGGCGAATCCGGCGGCCTGGCCGGTATTCATCGAATTGATCGTCGCCAGTACGATGCTGACCGCCATCAAGGTGCCCAGCGAAATCCCGGCCAGCCCCCAACTGCGATGATCCGGCGTTCGCCCGGCGGCAACCAAGGATGTCTGCACGAAGAAATAGAGCGTCCAGATGAAAAACAGCGCGCCGTGGATATGCACGATCGGATTGGCGTGGAAGCCGGGAGCGGTGATCCGCGCCCAATAGGTCGGCACGAACCCGCCGAACGCCATCAGCACGAACAGCCCCGCCATGCCGACATAGAACGCGTGCCGCCCAGTACGCGGAGCCCCCATCGCCCTCGCCACCATCCTGTCGCCCTCCCCTGCTTGCCTGCGCAATTTGACGGCGAGGATTCCACGAAATGGGGTGACGGTCTAACGGGAATTAGGGGGAGGATAGCCCGCGCGCGCACCGGAAAATGCAAAAATGCTCACAGCGACCGGCCTGCCCAAGCCTTAAGAGGCGTGCGCCGGAATGTCCTGTGCGATTTCCTGCAGAATGTCCGGCTTCACCGAATAATCGCCGGCGAACGGATTGGCAAAGGTCAGCACCAACAGCAAGGCGGTGGAGATCACGGTCGCGAAGATCGTCAGGGCGACTTTGCACGCGGTCCGGTTTTCCGCATGAACCAGTCCGACCCAGGTCAGCAGGGCCAGTCCGATAATCGTCACCCCGATCGCCTTGACCGGCGACAACCCCTCTTCGCTGATCAGGATGCGCTGGCGCCGGGCTGTGCGAACCTCTTCCAACGCCTTCACGATGTCGCGTTCGTTGGTCCGCCGCGTTTCATCCTGCGGCTTCAGCGCCCGCGTGTAATCCAGCGCATTCAGCAGTTCCAGCGAGCAGCCGCAGACATTATGGGTCACCAGCGGCACGGTCTTCGTGACCATGGCGGGCCACTCGTTGCGCACCGCCTCGTCGACATATTTGCCGACCAGCCCGCGCAAGGCGGTTTCGACGTCCGCCGGTTCGCTCCGCGCAAGGATCAAAACGTCACGCAGCGCGCTGGCCTCGGTCGCGACGGCTTCGCGCGCCAGATCGAAATCCTTCCAGACCGGCTCCGCGGTGAAAACCAGCAAAAGGGCGAAGATGGCGCCCAGCGGCGACAGGCAGGCGGCGGAAATGCCCTTGAACGCACGCGTCCGCTCGCCGACCGCAAGCCGCGTCAGCAGCCAGTACAGGACGACCGCGACAAAATAGATCGTCCCGAAGACGACGAGAAACATCCCCGGAAACACATGCAGGCCGGAGAACCAGGAACTCATCGTCCGGACTTTCTTCTGTGACACCCACCCCGGGAATGACCATGACAGCGCGGGTCATCGCTGTCGACCGCGAAAGCTGGGTACAAGCCGGCCTTTCCCGCAGGCACCGGCTGGGATTTCGCCACCGGCATCGGCAGCGTCGATGTCGCCAATCTGGTAAAAAACTGGGCCAAGTGAAAAAACCGCCGGCATCGCGTAGTGTGCTGGCCAAATAACCGCGAATGAGGACCGGCATTGGAGGATAAACAGCAGCCCGCACCCTGGCCCGTCTTCGCATCCTTGTCCGGCTATGCCGCGCGGAATGTTCCGCAGGACCTGATCGCCGGCTTGACGCTCGCGGCCATCGCGATTCCGGAGCAGATGGCGACGGCGCGGCTGGGCGGGTTCCCGGCGGAGATCGGGTTTCTGGCCTTCATCGCCGGCGCCGTCGCCTTCGCGGCATTCGGCGCCAACCGGTTCATGTCGGTCGGCGCGGATTCGACGATCACGCCGATCTTCGCCGGTGGCCTGGCGTTGTGGGCAACCGTGGGCGGCCCCGATTATGCCGGCATGGCGGCGGCGCTGGCGCTGACCGTCGGGGTCATTCTGATCGTCAGCGGCGTCCTGCGCCTGGGCTGGATCGCGGACATTCTGTCCGTGCCGGTGACGACCGGGTTCCTGGGCGGCATCTCCATCCATATCGCCGGTTCGCAACTTCCGGGCCTGCTCGGTATTCCCGCCCCTGGTGGCACCTTCCTGCACGGCATTTCCGTCATCGCGACCCATCTGAACCAGGCGAACCTCTATTCCGTCGCGCTCGGCCTCGCGGTGCTGATCCTGACGCTGGGGTCGGAGCGGATCAATCCGCGCATTCCGGGCGCGCTGGCCGGGCTGGTCGGCTCGACCGCCGTGGTCCTGCTGTTCGGGCTGGAAGCGCGCGGCGTCGACGTGCTGGGCCTTGTTCCCAGCACCATCCCGCATTTGTCGATACCGATGGTGACGTTCGGCCAGATGCGCCATGTCGTGCCGCTGGCGCTGATCGTCTCGGTCATCGTCATGCTGCAGACCGCGGCGACAACCCGGTCATTCGTCTCAACCCCCGGACAGACGCCCCGCGTGGACCGCGACATCATCGGCGTGGGTGCGGCCAGCATCCTGGCCGGGCTGTTCGGCGCCTTCCCGGTCAACGCCAGCCCGCCGCGCACGGCGGTGGTCCATGAAACGGGGGGCCGCTCGCAACTGACCGACCTGCTGGCGGCGGCGATCGTGCTGGGCCTCGCGGCATTCGGCGCAAAACTGCTGGCGCATGTGCCGCACGCGGCGCTGGCCGGCATCTTGCTGTTCGTGGCGCTGCGCATCTTCCGCCTGCCCCTGATGATCCGAATCTTCCGCAGCACGGTCGGGGAATTCGCGCTGGTGGTCGCCACCATGATCGCGATCGTCGTCCTGCCGATCGAGACCGGTGTCGGCATCGGCATCGTGCTGTCCCTGCTGCACGGCATCTGGACCACGACCCGCGCCCGCACCCTCGAGCTGGAGCAGGTTCCGGGGACGACCGTCTGGTGGACGCCGAACGCGAAGATCAAGGGCGAAACCAAGCCCGGCATATTGGTGGTCGCGTTCCAGGCGCCGCTATCGTTCTTGAACGCCTATAATTTCAAGCAGGGCGTGTCGCACGCCATCCGCCACCACGCGCAGCCGCTGACCCTTGTGGTTCTGGAGGCAAGCAGCATCGTCGCCATCGACTTCACGGCGGCGCAGTTGCTGACCGAGGTGATACAGCTCTGTCACGACCGGGGCGTGACCTTCGCCGTCGCCCGGCTGGAATCCGTCCGGGCGCAAAAGGCTTTCGCGGATTTCGGCATCACCGGCTTGCTGGGCGAGAACCGCCAGTTCCACAGCGTGGACGAGGCGATCCGGGCGCTGGCGGGCGGCGCTCGTGGCGGGTGACGGCATCATCAGGATCGGCCTGATTTCCGATACGCACGGGTTGCTGCGGCCCGAAGCCGTCGCTGCGCTGGCGGGCAGCGATTTCATTATCCATGCCGGCGATATCGGCGGTCCGGAAGTCTTGGCGGACCTCTCGGCTATTGCCCCGGTGACCGCCATTCGCGGCAATGTCGATCAGGGCGATTGGGCGGCCAACTTACCGCATACGGAGGTTCTGCAATGCGGCGGGGTCTTTATCTATGTACTCCACAACCTTGCCGAACTGGATATCGATCCGGCGGCCGCGGGCTTCCAGGCAGTCATTTCCGGTCACTCTCACAATCCGCTCATTCGGGAGAAAGACGGCGTCCTGTTCGTCAATCCCGGCAGCGCCGGTCCGCGCCGTTTCAGCCTGCCGATCGCGGTAGGCAGGTTGATCGTGACAGAGGGCCGGGTCACCGCCGAGATTGTGACATTCGCCCGATAAGACGGTCGGCGGCGAAGGGGCCTGAACCGCCCAGAACCAGGGCAATAAGCGCGGCGAGATACAGCAGATCCGTCTCGTATCCCGGCTGCCCGAAATGCGCACCGGCGGCGGTTACGGATTCCAGCTTGATCGAGCTGAAGCCGTTGGGCAGATGGACCGTGACGATGGCCACGGCCAGAACGGCGATCATCGGCACGGCGGCGAGCGGAATGAACAGGCCAAGCAGCACGGCCGCGCCGCCCAACAGTTCGACCAGGATCGTCGCCCACGCCAGCACGAACGGCATTGGCATGCCCAATGCATCCAGGATGCCGGCAAACACGGCGGGGCCATGGACGATCTTGGCATAGCCATGCTCCATGAAGCCGTAGCCGACGATCAGGCGAAGCGGGATGGCATACCAGGCGGGCGGAAGGTCCGGCAGCAACCGGGCGCAGCGGGCGAACAATTTATCCATGACATCCCGTTCGCCGGGCACCGGCGGCTGTTACACGGGCGTCATGGATTTTTATCGCCGCCTATCCCGCATATCCCGGCGGTGGCACGAACCCGCCGAATTCCCGCTCGATTAAGGCCGCCAACGCCAGCGGCGTGCGGTCTTCCAGCCAGGGGCCGGTGATCTGCACGCCGATCGGCAGCCCCTCGGGCGACAGGCCGACCGGCACCGACGTCGCCGGCAGGCCGGGTAATGTGGCAACCCCAGCCCAGGCGAGTTGCGCGCCATAGGGCACCGTCACCCCGTCGATCAAAAGGGTGCGGTCGTCGACATTGCTAGAATGGTCGTGCGGAAAGGCCGGTGTCGGCATGACCGGGCAGATTACCGCGTCGAACGCACTGAAAAATTCCGACCATTGCACCCGCAGCCTGGCCCGCCCACCGTCGGCGATCAGCCAATCGCGATGGCTCATCACGCCGCCGCGCAGGCTTTCGGCGCCCAGGCTGTCATCGTCCGGGGACAGTTGCGCGGCTTTTGCCTGCAGCGCCGCATAGGCCTCCGGCGGCAAAGGAAAGGCGAGGAAGGCGCGCAGCCGTTTTATGTAGAGGCGCGCGGAACCGGCCAGGTCGGGCAGCAGCGGACTCTCGTAGGCCACCTTGGCCCCTGCCCGCGCCAGGCCGTTCGCCAGATCGGCGATGGCGGCGCGGACGCCGGCGCCGGTGGGCAGCAGCGGATGGCTATCCAGCACCAGGACGCGATAATCGCTGAGCTTTTCGTGACGCGCCGGCGGCAGGTCCAGGCGATAGGCGATGCCGGCATCCAGCGGGTCCGGGCCCGTGATCGCATCCAGCAACAGCGACAGGTCGGCCACGCTGCGCGCCATCGGGCCGATCACCGCCAAATCGCGCTCCAGCGGCACCGCGGGCGCGCCCGGCGGCGTTTGGCCCCGCGACGGCGCCAGGCCATGGCTCGGCTTGTGGGCATAGACGCCGCAATAATGTGCCGGCGCCCGCAGCGACCCGCCGATATCCGATCCCAGGGACAGCGGCCCATAACCGGCGGCCAAAGCCGCCGCCGAACCGCCCGACGACCCGCCCGGCGTGCGCGACAGATCCCACGGGTTGTTGGTGGTGCCGTAAATGTCGTTGTAGCTTTGCCAGTCGCCCAAACTGAGCGGCACGTTGGTCTTGCCCAGGATCACCGCCCCGGCCGCCTTCACCCGCGCGACCGACAGCGCATCCTCGGCCGGCACAAAGTCCTTGGCCCAGGGAAAGCCCCAGGTCGTAGGCAGGCCCGCGATGTTATAGGATTCCTTGACCGTCATCGGGATGCCGAGCAATGCGCCCTTCTCACCTCGCGCCAACGCAGCATCGGCCGCCCGCGCAGCCTCCAGCGCATGGTCGAAATCGCGCACGCAGACGGCATTGACCGCCCCGTCATGCGCCTCGATCCGCACGATGGCGTCCTCGGCCAACTCCACAGCAGAAACCCGGCGGGCAGCCAACGCGGCGCTCAGTTCGCCGGCGGTTTTATAGGTCCAGTCGGACATGGTGGGGTTCTCCGATGCAAGGGCTGGAACGGTAAATTGTCACACGCTGGGCTTCCTGCACAATTTGCATCTAAGCTGATTTCGTCATTCCAATTCGATTGGACCCGCCGCCCATGGCTGAAGCCGAAGCCGCAGTCCCTGAAATCGAGCGTATTCTCGACGACATCTATGCCGCCGTAACCGGCCCCGCTTCAGCTACATCCTGGCACAACTCCAAGACACAAGGCGGTCTATCGGTCGGAAGATCGCACCGGACACCGCAATCGCGCCATCGGCCATCTGTTGCTGTCCATCGGCGTGTTGAAGGAACCGTGCGAGAGCGCGCTCGACGAGAGGCCCTACAACTCAGTGGGTACGGGAAGTATAATATGCCGCAATATAGTCCCTTGCTCTCCAGGTCGGCACCCGGCGATTGCCAATTTTTGCCAGTCGCCCAATTCTCCCCATCATGACCACGATGAACATTTCCCCGTCCGAGTCCCTCAAGGCGTTCGTCGATGAGCAGGTCAGCGGGCGTGGTTACGGCACCAGCAGCGAATATGTGCGGGAGCTGATCCGGCGGGATCAGGATCGCATGCGGCTGCGCGGGTTGTTGCAGGCGGGGGCTAAATCCGCGCCGGCAGCTCCGATCGATGCCAGCTATTTCGATGGGTTGCGCGAACGAATACGTAAGGCGGATGCCTCCGGGTAACGGCTAACCCGTGAACCAGAAGTGCCGCCTCAGTGACGCGTGTCGGAGAGGAAACGCGCGGCCTGCGCCACTGAGCGGGCACGATCGCGCATTTCGGGGGAACCGGTCTGTGTCGCGTCACGTTCCGCTTGTAATACAACGAGCTCGCCGTTCTCGAGCGCGTTGGCAATCTCCTCAAACCCTTGCGCCAACATTCCCAGAGCTTCCAAAATGCTGCGTCTGTCACCGCTCTGCATGAGCCGGCGCGCACGTTCCGCATAATCCCGGTAAAAAAGGATAGTTTGCATGATGGCCTCCGTCACTTTCAACCTGTTTTCAGGGGTTGAGGTTCCCTTCTTAAACGGCTGGTTTGGCAGAAACATGTCACCTGTGCGTATCTTTCTGTATGCTGCAATGTCGCTTCTGAGCGCGACCGCCGCCCACGCGGCGACGCCCGACCCGCTTGTCGGCGCGTTGCCGGTCTATCCGACCGAATATTGGACCAGCGACAAGGACGGATGGTCGGTAAAAACGGCGCCGTGCGGCGACGCGCTATGCGCCTATCTGGTCGACTTCAAGCTGAAGCCGACGGACCCGCCGGGCTATCAGCCGGTCGACGAGCATAACCCTGACAAGAACAAGCGGCAGGACAGGATGTGCGGCCATCTGATGATGGGCGGCTTCCACCCGTCCAAGAGCAAAGACATCACCTGGGACGGCGGCTGGATTTACGACCCCGACAGCGGGTCGACCTATGACGGGAAAATCACGATCGTCGACCGGAACACGGTGAAGCTGCGCGGTTTCATCGGCATATCGCTGCTGGGAAAGACGCTGGTCCTGCGCCGCCAGGCCGAGTTGCCGAAGCAATGCGGGGCTCAGATTCCGCCGAAATAGCCCCTACCCGACTCGCGCTTCCCGTGAAAAGTCCTCGACCTCCCGCAACAGGCCAGTGACCGCCGCGCGGACCAGCAGTTCGCCGCGTTCCGGCGTGGCCAGGCCCGGGTCCGACCCCATGCGGCCGTCGGGGTGGCGGGCGCGGAAGTCCAAAGCCTCGCGGATCGGCCCCGATCCGGCGATCTGCGGCGCATAATTGGCGGCCTTGATCGACTGGGGATAGGCCCATTGGGTGATCGCGATTTCCGACGGCGTGGCGTGGCTGCCGTGGCCTGAGGGAAATTCACGGTGGACCAGCGCCATGACGCCCGGCAATTCCCACCAGTTGCTGAGTTTCAGCGCGAAACCGGCAGGACGCCTGGCGAAACTGGCCTCGGCATACAGTTCCGAAAACGCCGCCTGGATGCTGGCGATATTGCCGCCATGGCCGTTCAGGAAATAGATCCGCTCGAACCCATGCAGCGCGAGCGAGCGCACCCAGTCGCCGATGGCGGCGATGAAGGTGGACGGACGCAGGCTGATCGTGCCCGGAAAGCCCAGATGGTGCTGCGCCATGCCGATATTGAAGGTCGGCCCCACCAGGATATCCGCCCCACCCTTATGGGCCTCGTGCGCGACGATCTCGGGGCACAGCCAGTCGGTACCCAGCAGGCCGGTCGGCCCGTGCTGCTCGTTCGAGCCGATCGGGATGACGATCGTCTTCGACCGGGTAAGCTGGGTTTCGATTTCGGCCCAGGTGGACAGGTGCAGCAACATGGATGGTCTCTCCGCCCGAAGGCTGTTCGCGGCGGCCGTCGCGCCGCCCAACCGGCAATCTTCACTATCCGGATAGGGTAACGTAAAAGTCGCAAGATCGCGCCGGCAGGTGCGGCACCCGGACCTAAGGATAGTGAGTTCATGCTGAAAATGCGACGTTTGGGCATTGCCTCGATCTGCGGATTGTCTGCCGCGCTGCTCGCGCCGACGGTTTCCGCCGCCACCGAAGCCACGCTCTATTCCTTCAAACCCCTGCCCGACGGCGCCACGCCGTGGGCGAGCCTGACGCATCTTGATGGGGCGTTCTACGGCACGACGCTCAAAGGCGGTGTTCTGCATAACGAGAAAGCCGGCGGCACGGTTTTCAACGTCACCGCGGCGGGCGTCGAGAAGGTCCTCTATGCCTTCAAGGGCGGCAAGGATGGGGCGTCTCCGCAAACGGGCCTGACCTATCTGGGCGGCAAATTCTATGGCGCGACCGGTGCGGGCGGGCAATACAACAAAGGCACCGTCTTCAGCGTGACGCCGGCCGGCATCCACACCGTGCTCTACAGCTTCAAAGGCGGCGCGGACGGCGCCAACCCCAACGGCAACATGATCGCCGTCGGCAACCTGCTTTATGGCGTAACCTATCTGGGCGGGGCCTCGAACAAGGGCACGGTATTCAGAATACGGCCCAACGGCGCGGAAACCGTGCTGCACGCATTCGGAAGCGGCAAGGACGGCGCCCACCCGATCTCTGGACTGACCGAAGTGAACGGGACGCTTTGGGGCACCGCGCCGGAAGGCGGCGCAACCGGCAATGGCATTGTCTTCAGCATGACACCGGCCGGCAGAGAGCAGGTGGTCTATTCGTTCAAGGGAGGTTCCGACGGAAACTACCCGTCAGGCGGGCTCGTGGCGTTGAAAGGGAAACTCTACGGAACGACCGGTGCGGGCGGCGGCGGCAACGGCGTCGGCAGCGTCTACTCCCTGACGCTCAGAGGCGTTCACACGATCATACACGCCTTCACCGCGGGAAAGGACGGCGCAAATCCGAACGCGCCGATGGTAACGCTCAAAGGCGAGCTGTACGGGATCGCTCCCTACGGACAGAGCGCGGTTTTCAAGGTCAGTGCCGCCGGGGCCTTTTCCGTCGTCTACGACTTCAGCAACGCCAAAGACGGCGCCCAGTCCCAGGCGCCCCTGATTGCTATCGGCAACTCCCTGTACGGCACCAACTCCTCCGGCGGCCCGAACAACACCGGCACGGTGTTCAAGATCACGCCATAACACCCGGCGTGATGGCATTTCGTCCAGGCTGGCACCGATTACGAGGTTTCCTGAAGTCGCCGGGCCACATATCAGCCGCCGGTGCCCGCCGAATCCACGGTGACGCCCAGCCCGACCCGCTCCGCCTCAAGCCGAAACGCGGCCTCGGCCAGGGGCGAACGGCAGATATTGCCCAGGCAGACGAACAGGATCGATGTCATGGGCCGAGCCTACGGTAAATCCCGCTTCGGCGGATTCTGTTGAAAAACTCCTCAGCCCGTTGCGCCGAAGTCGTGTCCAAATAACCAGCGAGGAGTTTTTCAACAGAATCGGCGCAAAGCGGACCAATCTCGGATTTTTCCGGACCACGCGCGTGTCGGCGCGCACCGCGGTTGCAACCGGTACGCCGGAACCCCGGCGCCGGTCAGCCTCGAGGCGACAAGGGCCTTAACGTTGCCGCCGGCATCGCGGCCTTCACCCTGCATGCTGAGGGTTAAACCTCAAGGCGGCTGACGTTTATTGCCGATACGACCGCGCTTGATCGCTCAGAGGCGCCTTATGTTCAGCGCGATCGGCTGTCCTTCTTCCCGCCCTACCGAAGCGTCGAGAGCTGAAGCGACCGGCCGCTGCGCGGAGATTCTGGTTTCCGGTATCCGTCGTCGAGCGTTTTCAGGAACGCGATGACGTCGTCGATCTGGGCATCGTTCCAGAACGGCTTGTCACCCTTTTTCAGGGTCATCGGCAGGTCGACCGTATCGACATTGCCACGCAATGCCGCCGGCAGATCGTCGAAAATCTCGACCGTGCCGTCCGCCGACTTGTACCATTTCTCGGGCGCGGTATCGCGCTCCACATAGAACTGCAGCGCCGCTTTCAGCGTATGGAAACGCCCATTGTGAAAGAACACGCGGCGCGAGGCGACATTGCGCAGTGTCGGGGTCTTGAAGAGCCCGCAAAGCGTCTTGTTATCGACCTTGTCCGTCCGTACCGGTCCGCATAGCCCAAGGTCGTAATAGTTGGGATCGGCATTTTGCGGCAGCTCACGGTTCCGTGGCACGCCCAGCGCTTCGAACTGATAGTCGGTGAATAACGGATGCGAACCGTCTGCCCCCTTTTCGTCCAGGTGACATGAGGCGCAGTTGCCGGCCTCGGGATCGTCGAAAAGCGCCTTGCCGCGTTTCTCCTGGGCGGAAAGCTTAACCTTCCCGTCGAGATAGAGGTCGAATTTGCTTGTGTAGGGACGGAGGCTGGGATCCTCCAGTTCGAAAGTCGCGATCGCCTTCATGGCGGCGGTGAACAGTTTGTCCGGATCGGCAAGGACGGCGTCGCCAAACAACGCCCGGAAACGATCGGCGTAGGGAGCGGCGGCGAGCCGGGCGGCCACGGCGGCGCGGTCTTTGTTGGCCATTTCGTTCGGCGCCAGCAGCGGAGATGCGGCCTGCGCCTCCAGGGAGTCGAAGCGGCCGTCCCAGGCGAAACCGCCGGCCGGAGCCAGATCCTTTTCCGTGAGCCGGTCGAGCATTCCGGCCGGCTGTTCCTGAAACCAGATCGGTGTGTGGTTCAGGACATAACGCAACGACGGCACCGCCCGGCCGCCGGGGATGGTCAGGTTGGGGCCACCGAACTGGACGGGTTTGCCGTCCGGCGGTCCATAGGCATGTTCCGGGTCGTGGCAGGTGGCGCAGGAAAGCTTGCCGGAGGCAGATAGAGCGGGATCGGAAAAGATAAGCTTGCCCAGGGCGGCAAGCCGGCCGTCACTGCCCGAAGGCAATTCCTGAGCGTGAGGGGCCGCAACGGCGAAGGCGGCGCCCAGTGCGAGCGCCGCCATGCCGTACCTGACAGAAAACGAACGCATAATCGTAATCCTTGGCGGGAGCGAGCCGGCATGGCCCGCTCCCTTAACCTCTCCGCTTACGGCTGGGTGAAGATATCCGCGCCGAACGAGGTGACAGTCGGCTGCTGGGCATAACCCAGATGGCCAAGATGAAAGATGTCTTCGATCGTCTTCAACAGCGAGTAGTGGTTGTAAGGAACGCTGCGCGAGATCGTGCCCGGCGTGACGAAGGGCGAAATCACGACCGCGCCGGTATTGTCGCCGCCGAAGCTGTCATAGCTGAGCGCGATGGTCGGCGTGATCTGCTGTGTCGCCGGGAAAGCCCCAAGATTCGGCCCCTTCTCCTGGCCGCAGCACGATGCGCCCGGCGCGTGATAGGTTGTGTTTTTCCCGTTCGTCGTCGTCGATATCTGGAAGCCGCCTTCGTCGAAATTGATCACCAGCAGGCCGTCCTTCTTGAAAGCCGGCGATTCGGTGATCAGCGGCACCCATTTTTTCAGCCATGCGTTGGCGGACGTCAGGCCGCCCGGCTTGCCGTTGACGCAAGGGGCGTCGTGACCGTCATTGCAGACATTCGGCGTGATGAAGTTCACGTTCCGCGTCGTCGCAACCTTCTTCAGGTCGGTTTCAAGCTCGGTCAGATTGACGACATTCGTCTTGCAGCTGGGCGAATCGATGATCGAGCGAAAATAGACGAAGCCGTTGTGGCGCGTCGCGTACTGGTCGCCCAGGGGCACGGCCTTGCTCGGCGCCTCCGGGACCTCGCTGCCGTCTGCCTTGTTCAGCACCGGGTGGCCGCAGGTCTTGCTCTCGCGTGCCGGATCGTTGCCCATATCTTCCATATAGCCGCGCCAGGTCAGGCCGGCGGTCTCGATCTGGTCGCCGATCGTCTTGATATTCTTGGGGAAGACGCAGCCGGTGCCGACGGCCTGGCCATATTTATCAAGGCCGGTCTGCTTGAAGGCCTGAAAGTTGGGCTGGCAGTCGCCGCGGGTCATCGGATTGCCGTTCTGGCCGCTGACCATGGCGATATAATTGTCCAGGCTGGCGTGACCGGTGCCGTAATATTGCGGCAGGAACGCACCCTGCCCGACCAGTGTCTTGGCAAGATAGGGGGCCGGCGTATCCGGGCCGAAGGTGTTGATCGCGGTTTCGTTCTCAAGCGTGATCACAAAGACATGCTTGATCGCCGGCAGCTTTGCCGCGGCAGCGGGGGCATCGGCTGCCGAGGCGAACGACGGCGCGATCGTCAAAAACGCGACGGCGAGCGTCGCCGCAAGCGATCGAAAACACGATATTTTCGGCATCGAAGAGTCCTTGGGTCCAGTCGGTGGGGCGGAAGATGGGTCTGCCGGACTGGGTAGCACTCAAAGATTTCAAAGCGATGACAACGCGCGGAAGATTCGCGCCGGTCGCCGCCTTATTGCCGAGGCGGAAAGCGGACGGTGACGCGGGTGCCGGCACCGACCTCGCTTTCGATGGTCAGGCTGCCGCCATGCAGCCGGATCAGACTGTCGACCAACGGCAGGCCAAGGCCGGTTCCGCCTTGGGACCGGGCATAGGAATTGTCGATCTGCTCGAACGGCATGACGACACGGGCGATCTGGTCCTGCGGTATGCCGACGCCGGTGTCACGGACGGTCAATGTGGCGCCGCCATCGGCCGCCGCCGCGGCATTCACCCCGACGACCCCGCCCGCCGGGGTGAAGCGGAGAGCATTCGACAGCAGGTTGAACAGTATCTGCCTGACCGCGCGTTCGTCCGCGAACAGCCCGGGCGCCGGCGTGTCGATGGTCACTTCCAGCCTTTGCCCGCCGCTGCTCGCCTGCTGCGCGACCAAATGGAGGGTGCTGTTGATCGCGTGGTCGACATCCAGGTCGGTGCGCTCCAACTCCATCTTCCCCGACTCGACCTTCGACAGGTCCAGGATATCGTTGATCATCCGCAGCAGATGGTCGCCGCTTTGATGGATCAGCCCAAAATAATCCTTGATCTGCGCCGGCAGCGGTGTCTCCGCCTTGATCATCGGCCCAAGTTCCGAGAAGCCCAATATGGCATTGAGCGGCGTGCGCAGCTCGTGGCTCATCATCGTCAGAAACACAGATTTGGCGCGGTTCGCCTGCTCGGCCCGCTGACGGGCAATGTCGCGGTCGCGGGCGATGCCCTCCATCTCCGCGGAGCGATCCGCAAGCCGGATCTGCAGTTGCTGGTTGGCCATCATCACCAGGCAGAACATCACCAGCGCGGACATCACAATCCCGGCCAGGAAGGCGATCTGGTTGATGACCGTGGGGGCGAACAGGCTGGTCTGCGGCGCACCCGCCACAGCGATCACGGTGCGGGCGAACTGCGAGACGGCGACTGCTGTCATGCAACCTGCCGTCAGCCAGGACAGGCCGCGATAGGCAGGTGCCGTCCAGTGGAGCAGCTCATAGGTGCCGGCCGCGCAGCCACCCGACAAGACGAGGGAGGCGACGGCGATCCGCGCCGAAAGGCTGACATCGACATAAAGGTAATAGGCCATCAGCACGGTCGCCAGGGCGGTGACGATGACCGATTCCCGCCACAGCGCCGGGCGGCCGTTAAACTTGCGCACCCCGTTCCAGATCATCAGCGGGAAGAACATGACGAGTACGTTGGCAAACAGCACGCAGAGCCAGCCCGGCGCGCTATCGCGGAATGCCGACAGCACAAGGCCGAGGCCGAGGCACAGGGCAGCGCCGCCCCAGATGCCGACGCTGCGTGTATCCGGCTGCCAGCGGCGGCTGAGCAGCATGATCCCGCCGGCGGTGATAATCACCGCAAAATGGGCGATGAAGAGCGTTCGGATATCCAGCATGGTGGTCCTGCCTGACTTACAGGATCATAGGTAACAGTTTTCTTTTGTATATCTTACTGTTTTTAGTGAAATCAGGTGCTATTTCGCATCCAGGAACGGCGGCATCACGCCGGCTTCATGGCGGTATTCCTTCACCTTCGAAAAGGGCGGCAGCGGATCGGTTCCGGGGTGCTAATAACCGTGGGTGCCGAGATAATGCGCGGTGATGTTCGCGCGCGGCGGCAGCGGGTCGGCGATTTCATACAGACGATGGAACTGGGAATAGACGATCTTCCAGCGCCCACGAAATAATGTAACAAAATCAAAATGTTACAGTATACCTCCCTTCCATGAACCACTTCGGTGTGTAATATATACGCTCAAGTAACGGGTCAGGACCGATCCGGCGATCGATTAGGGAAGTCAAATCTTGAGCACAATATTGTCATCGGCGCGCGGGCTTGCCGTCCTCGCGGCCGTTATCGTTGCGCCTGCCATTGCGTTCGCCCAAACCGTGACCGGCGGCGACGGCTGGCTCCAGCCGACAACCGCCCGCCCCCTGTCCGACCCGCTCTACCTGCCATTCGCCGGACAGCTCTATGGCTGGACCGCCTATAGCTTCGCCAACCCGACCGGAGACAATTATGTGGGCAGTCCCGGCTTCAAAACAGACAGCACCGCGCGCCACGACAACGAGATTGTGCAGGGTCTGTCCTACGCGCTGACGGACGACATCGCGCTCCGCGCCGCGGCCTATTACGGCTGGTCGGACAACAAGGTGACGTCGGCGTCCGGCGGCAGTAGCGGCACCTACGATTTCAACGGCTTCGACAATCCCGCGCTTGGCATCACCTGGCGGGCGGTGGACCAGATGTCCGGCAGTCCGGTCGATCTTGATTTCCTGCTGACCTTCGACCCGCAAGTGGCGACCGCCCGCGCCGCCTCGTTCACCAGCGACGGCTCGTTCGCCAGCGGCCACGATCACACGGAATTCGCCGTCGCCGTCGGCCGCGAGATGCGAAATTTCACGATCGTCGGCAAGTTCACCGCGACCTATTTCGGCGACGGCGGACACCTTGAACCAGCAGGTGGGAACTACTCGGAATCGTCGAGCTGGAACTATCTGTTCAATATCGATACGCAAACCCGCCTAACCGATGCCTGGTCGATCGACCTCGGCATCGAATACCAGCGGGTCGGCGATGTACAGGACGTCGACACCTACGGCACTCATCTGCGCACTGCCGCGCGGAACGATTTCTATGTCTCGACAGCGATCAACTACCAGATCATCCCGGGTCGCCTCGTCGCCCTCGTGAGCTATGAGTATGGCGATCTAGGCGACGACACATATATTCGCGACGGCGTCGTCGATACACAGCTCAAGAACCGCTCCACCAACGAGTTCGGCGCCCGCCTGGATTATGTCTTTAATTGATTAGCGCGCGCGGTCAGTCTTCCTCCGGCGCATTGGCGATTTCAAGCAGGACATCCGCGTGGCACGGCTCGTCCAGGCGGCACCAGCACGCCAGGTTCTTCCCGCGCAGCTTGCGGCGGATTTCCGACAGCGGCGGATAGAGCCAGTTCGCCATCTCGGCGGGGCTTTCCAGCATGGCGCGAAACCGCCTGACCGCCTCTTCCCGCCCGACCTTGCCGATGGGAAACGGATTGCCCCACGCGGTCGGCCGCCCGACGACGACGGTGTTGTCCGGCTTGCGCCAGCCCGGCCTGCGGGACAGTTGGACGCGGTAGGGCTTGGTCATCGTTCGCTGCCTCGCGCTGCGTATAGCGGACGATGTGGTCGCGCTAAACAGCACTGCCCGGCAGGCGCCTGCGGAGCGCCAAGCCCAGCCCGGCGAGACCGGCGCCGAATAGGGCGATCGATCCGGGTTCCGGCACGGCAGTGCCGGGGACGGTGAACGAGGCTTGGAAGTCGATGGTGCAGGATGCGCATTCGTTGCCGGGCGTGGAACCGTTGCCGGAGCGCAGGTCGCTGGCCCAGATCCACATGGCGGAGGACGACATGCCGCCGACCGTGCCCCATGGGCTGGCGCCGTTCGCGCCCAAAGACACCGCCGTGCCGGTCGGGCGAACCCAGGGCTGGGCGATGTCGCTGCCGTTGCTGTCGTTGTAGCCGGCGAGCCAGTTCGACGAGGACGTTAGAAGCTCACTCTGGCCGTTGGCGAAGGTGGCGCCGCCGCTTACGTTGAAGTCGCCGATAAAGCCGCCGGCCGAATAGGCGCCGCTGTCGCCGTTGATCGCCTCGACATTGATATAATAAGTCGTGCCCGGGGTCAGGCTGGCAGGCGTGGTGTAGAAGGTGTTCTGCCAATTGTTGCCGGAGCCGATCAAGGTGCCGCGATCGTTCGCGCTCGTGCTCAGATAGACGAAGATGTCGTTGTCGGCGGTGAAACTGCCGGACAGGACCGCAGTCGCGTGCGCGCCGGCCGCCGCAAGACTGGCGGCAAGAACGAAACTCATGATTCGCAGCAACTTCAGCACACTTTACCCTCGACTTAACCTGTCGCCTGGGCCTATCGAGTTTCCCCTCACCGGCCCCGACGTTATCAAAGCAATCCGCATGCCAAAGCTGCATGGCCTTGAATAGATGCAACATTAGGACGTGCCGGAGGCCGACACCAGACAAACTGTAAAGCCAGCCGACAACTGTCCTTGCCGCGACAGACGCCGCCATCCTTTCAAAAAGTTACTTTAGTTTCATGTGGTACGATATATAATACTGGCTGACTTTCTGCTTTGGATCACCATCCGCTTTCCCGGCAACCGACAATTTTTGGAGACCTGCAATGGCCGTCATCGTCGTGACTTCGGGACAGACTTCTTCCGGACTGGTGATCAACGATGACGACGTCCTGACCGTCCAATCGGGCGGCACGGTGATCGGCACGACGGTCAATTCGGGCGGCGCGATACGCCTGTCCGGGACCGGGGCATTCGCCAGCGACACGGTCGTGAACCGGGGCGTGGAAATCGTCTCGGCCGGCGCCACCACTGTCGGCGACCTGGTCGAGCGTTCGGGGTCACAGACGGTATACGGGGGCGCGTCCGTTTCCGGCGGCACCGTCAACGGCGCCACGCAGCGCCTCTCCGGAGGCGGCAGCGCGATTTCCTACACCATCCGGAGCGGCGGCAGGGAAATCATCGAGAATGGCGGCTTTGCTGTCCAGACGACAGTTTCCAATGGCGGTATCGTCGCGGTTTCGTCCGGCGGCGTTCTGAGCCAGGCGGAGGTCGACAACGGCGGAAATGTCGGGATTTCAAGCGGCGGCCTTGCCAACGGCGTGGAGGTCGAAAGCGCAGGCTCCGCTACCGTTTCGGCCGCCGGCTCTGCGTTCAGCACCGTTATCCTTTTCGGCGGCACCGAAACCGTCCTGTCGGGCGGGGTTGCGATCGCCGATTCCGTGCAAGGAAAGGAGGTCGTTTCGGCTGGTGGAACCGCCTTTGCAACGCAAGTCCTTAGCGGCGGCAGGCTGATCGTCACTTCTGGAAGCACCGTGACGCTGGCACAGGTCAGCGCCTTCGGTACCATCGAATATGTCGGATCGTTCGGCGGTCTCAGCGGCACGAGCGTGGCATCCGGCGGTGCGCTGGCTTTCGCCTCCGGCGCCGTCGTCAGCGGAGAAACGTTCACCGACGGCGTCAACCTAGTGCTGTCTGCCGGCGGCAGCGCGACCGATGTTAAGATCTTCGGCGCCACGGCCACCGTCAGTTCGGGCGGCAGGGCCAGCGGCATGATCCTCAGCAACGCGTCGGCCTTCGTCTATGGCGGCCTGGCAATCGGCACGCTGGTGGAATCCGGCGGCAACTATACCGTAGCCGGCGGAACGGACAGGCGGGCGACGTTCCTGGGGCAAGGCTCCGGCATGGTCAGCGGCAGCGGTGTCATGTCGTTCGCCCATGTGTCCGCCGGCGGGAGCCTGAGCGTTGCCGACGGCGGCAAGGCGATCAGCGCCACGGTCGGCAATGGCGGTTTTCTGATTATCAGCGGCGGCGGCGTGGACAGCGGCAGTATTATCAGCTCCGGCGGAGATGAAGCCGTAGAGGGGACCACATTCGGCACAGTCCTCTTGAATAGCGGACATCAGATCCTCGCCAGCGGTACCGCCAGCGGCACGATCGTCAATTCAGGCGCGGTGCAGCTTGCCGTCGGCGGCACGGCCTTCGGCACGCATGTACTGGCGAGCGGCAGCGCCGGCGCCATCTCCCTGTCCGGCGGCCTTCCCCGTTTCGTCAGCGCGACCGTCGCTTCGGGCGGGGAACTGTTATTTGCCATGGGCGGCAGGTCTATTCATACCCAGCTTGAAGGCGGCTTTGAGATCCTAAGCGCGGCGGGTTTCGCCAGCGCAACAGCCGTCAGTTCCGGCGGCGTTCAGTTTATCAGCGCGAGCGGTGTCGCCCGCGCCACGATCGTCAGTTCGGGCGGCCTGGAATCGGTCCTCAGCGGCGGTGCGGCGAGTGGAACCCGCGTCAGCGCCGGCGGTTCGCAATCGGTGCTGGGCACCGCAAGCGACACCCTCGTCCGCAACGGCGGCGTTCAGCGCGTGAGTTCCGGCGGCGCCACGGTCGCCACGGTCGTCAGCTCGGGCGGGCGGGAGACGGCCGCCAACGGCGGCGTCACAACCGGAACCAAGATCAGCGCCGGCGGTATCGAGGCGGTGGCCGGCACCGCCAGCAGCACGATCGTCAGCAGTGGCGGCACGGAATCGGTGACCGGCAAGGCCGTGGGCGTCACCGTGCTGAGCGGCGGCAAGTTCGTCTATGGGAACGGCGGCGCCGCGACAGGCCTGAAGATCTCAAGCGGCGGTTTCGAGGCCGTGGCAGGCGGCGGCAAGGTCAGCGGCTTGACGGTCGGCAACGGCGTCACGCTAATCTTGTCTTCCGGCGGTACGGCGACGAGCACGACAATCGCCAAGGGCGGTACCTTGGTCTATGCCGGCGGCAAGGCGACCGGCGTGACGCTTGCCAACGGCGCGGCCGAGGCTGTGACGAAAGGCGCATCGGTTCGTGCCCTGTCGGTCGGCGCCGGCATCACGCTGACGCTGTCCTCCGGCGGCGCCGCAGCGGGCACCAAGGTTCTCAACGGCGGCAAGCTGATCTTTGCCGGCGGCAAAGCGACCGGCACGACCGTCAGCAGTGGCGGCAAGATGGCAATCACGCATGCGACCGTCAGCGCGTTGACCGTCGCCACGGGCGTTACGCTAACGGTTTCGGCCGGCGGCACCGCGGTAAGCGCGCATGTGAAGAGCGGCGGCAAGCTGGTCTTCGACGGCGGCAAGGTTTCCGGCCTGGCAGTCGCCAGCGGCGGCGTACTGATCGTCGATAAAGGCGCGACCGTCAGCGGCCTGCGCGTAGCCGCCGGTGCGCAGATGACCGTCAGTTCCGGCGCCACCGCGAAGAACACCTTCCTGGCCGGCGGGACGGAAACCGTCGCGGCGGGCGGCAAGATCGCAGGCGCGGTCACCTTCGGCGTCAGCGGCACACTGGCGGTAAGCGGCACCGCCCCCGCCCCGTTCAGCATCTCCGGCTTCAAGGCGGCCGACACGGTGACTCTCGGCAACTTCAAATTCGGCGCGAATGAAAGCTTCAAGTTCGTGGAGAACGCCGCCAAGACAGCCGGAACCCTGATAATCACCGACGGCGCGCTGACGGCCAGGATTACCCTCTTCGGTCAGCACGTCGCCGCCGGATTCCATCTGGCGCGCGACGGCGCGGGCACCGCCATCACCTATTCCACCTCCAGTGCCGCCGAATCCCACGCGATGCTGGCGGGGGCAAAGGTGTGACGGCGCATTATGCGCGCGGGCCGCTCGCGATCTCAAAGCGTTAGGATTAATAAATAACGCCAGTTATGGTTGCCCCAACCAAGGGAAGCCGAACATGGAATTCACCGCACTGTTCCTGGCCGTCGCCGTCACGATGCTGGCCGCCTGGAAAGGGTCGCGCACCCTCGCCCGGCTTTTGTTCGCCGCCGTGCTGATCGCCTGCGTCGCCACCTATCTGCACCACGCCACCGACGCATTGACCCTGTCGTTCTGAGCGTGGAGCAAACCGCATGACGCAAGCCCGCGCAGCCGCCCTGAATGTGCTCAGCCTCTATGCCCTGTCGGGCCTGCTGGCGGCGGCGTTCGCGGCGCAGTTGGTGCTGAACGAACTGCCCTGCCCGCTGTGCCTATTGCAGCGCGTGATGTTCGCGATGCTGGCCGTCGGGCCGATCCTCAATCTCCGCTTCGGGGTGCGCCCCAGCCACTATGCGATGTCGTTGCTGAACGCCGTCGCCGGCGCCGTCGTGTCGACCCGCCAGGTGCTGCTGCACATCCTGCCGGGAGACGCGGGCTATGGCTCGGCGATATTCGGCTATCATTATTACAGCTGGGCCTTGATCGCCTTCATCGCGGCGATCGTGCTGCTCTGCGGCATCCTGCTGTTCGACCGCCAGTTCGAGCGGCACCAGGCGCCGCCCTCGGTTTCGGCCGGCATCGCCGCGCGGTTTGCCGTCTGGCTGGTGATCGGGCTCACCGGATTGAACGTGGCATCCACCCTGCTGGAATGCGGCTTCGGCGCGTGCGCGGACAATCCGGTGGTTTATGAGTTGCTGGGGCACGGGGGCTAGAAGCGGCAATTCACCACGGCACGAACGATGCTCATGCCGTAGCGGCTCGATGTGATTGAATCTCCCCCGGCTCCGACCGACCAATTGCCCCAGCCATATTCGGATAAGATTACCGAGGCAGGCAAAGCGGCATCGGTTGTAAAGCCGGCTTGTGGAAAACTTCCGGGGCGCGGGACCGATCCGGTGCCGAAGAGTTTAATGCGCGGAAACCGAGGCTTAAGGGAAATCAATATAGCGTTTCCGTAATTCTGGAATTTCTTACACGTATTCTACAGAGGAACTTGCGATATGGAGGCTGCGTTCCATCCATGTCGATCCATGACTGGAACCTCAAGGAGTACGACTATGACACGGACCAATCCGGCCTTGCGCCATTCCTGCGCCGCCCTGGCGGTCGCCGGCGCGCTGGTGGGTGCGATGGCGGGCTCTGCCGCTGCACAGAGCGCCTACCGGTCTCAAATCACATCCTCGCCTTTGCCCGCCTATCAGCCACCGGCTTATCAGGCGCCCAACGATCAGGCGCCAGCCTATCGGCCCCCCAGCTATCAGGCGCGGACCGACTATGCGCCTGCGCCAAGCTACGCGGCGCAGGCCGCCTACCCGCCGCAACCGGGCTATGAGGCACAGCCCGCCTACCCGCCGCCGCCGGTGGCGTATCAGGAGCAGATGACGATCATCGCGCCGCGCGTGCAGCGCCGCACGGTGGGGCGCAGCGACACCGGCATCCCGGTTGAAGAACTGTCGCTGTCGCGCGTGGTCGATGTCAGCGACCTGGATCTGTCCAGACAGCAAGACGTCGATGCGATGGACTACCGCGTTCGGACGGCCGCACTGCGCGCATGCGACGCGCTGGACCGCGCCTATCCGCAGAGCCTGTACCCGTCCTATCCATCAGGCGATGACGGTTGCGTCGCGCGAGCCACCAACGAGGGCGTGGAGCAGGAACGTGAAGCCGTCGCCGCGGCCGCGGCAAACGCCTACGCGGCCGCTTACCGGCGGTAAGCGCCTAGACGGTAACCGCCCAGGGAAATTGCGGCCGGCGCACAGCCGGCCGTTTCCTTTTCCGCGTCCCTGCGTCCTGCCCCCAATGTCACACTATCCTGTTGACGCGGGCGGGACACGCTGACCTGATGAGCGCGGCCGGATGGACTTGGCCGTAATAAAAAGGACCTTCAAGGGATGACGAAATTTCCGCATGTCTGCGTGGCGTTATGCGCCGCCGCATCGTTCCCGCCGGCGGCCTATGCCGCGACGGTGCAGCCCGAGGCCGGGTATTACCACGCAACGACCTACATGGTTTCCGCGACTGCGCCCTGCGCCGTGATCGGCGAGAAGAAGGGGAACACCGACGAGGGCATTTTCTACTATCCCGGCCCCGGCAAGACGGGCGCGGAGATGCGCATTTCCGAGCCGCAGGACCTCAAGATCGGCGTCGAAAGCTTTCCCAGGACCCCGGCCGCCGGCGCCACCGCCTGGAAAGGCAAGAGCACCATCGGCTATGAGCCGCCGGGTCAGTCCGCGACCCTCACCTTCTCGGCAAAGATCGCCTTGCTGAGCAAGCGGAGCTTTTCCGCGGTGATAACCACCGACATCGTGCTGAGCCCCTCGGCCACCTGCACGACCAAGGAAAACATCGCCTTCATCAAGACCGGGAGCTGAGCAACCTGC
The DNA here is from genome assembly GCA_965276835.1 of Alphaproteobacteria bacterium. Classification (GTDB taxonomy): domain Bacteria; phylum Pseudomonadota; class Alphaproteobacteria; order BOG-932; family Roseiterribacteraceae; genus BOG-932. The sequence goes on along the minus strand of OZ255631.1, from coordinate 748,455 downwards.
CGTCGTGCTTCACGCGCGACGGCTGCCGCCTGGGCTCATACCGCATCGCCACCGTGCCGCGCCGCATCGAACACTCAGACGCGGTGAATGTCCCGTTATATCAAGTATTTACTGTGGTTTATCTCCCTTGACTCCGTTGTCGGGCAATATACTACGGCAGAAAATTTCAATCGCAGGATCGCACCAGGAGTTACTCGGGATGTCGAAGACCAAGCTGCTTATGGCGGCGACGATCGCGGCCGCCGTGACGGCTGGGAATGCCGCCCACGCCAACCAATGGGTCGGAGAAATCCGGACCTTCGGCTTCCCGCACTGCCCCACCGACTGGCTCCACGCGAACGGCCAGGTGCTGGCGAAATCCCATTATCCGGAGCTGTTTTCCGAGATCGGCTATCGTTATGGCGGCAGCGGCGCCTATTTCCACCTGCCGCACAGCCCGGCCGTCGAATCGCAGAACGGGGCGAACGAGATCACCTGCATCGCCGCAGCCGGACGCTATATGCGGCCGATCAAAATCCAATAGGCAGCCCCACCGACCTTGACGTTAAGGGAATACCGGCAATGACGATGTTCAAATCCAAGGTGGCCGCTTTGGCCGGGGCGATGGCGGCCTTTATCGGCACAGCGCATGTCGCGCACGCGTCGGATCACTATATCGCCGAAATCAGGACCTTCGGTGAGGCTGAGTGCCCTGGCGGATGGATTCCGACCGATGGCCGCATGCTCGAGAACAGAAACCACCCCGCGCTCGAATCGATCATCCTGGACAGGTTCGGCAGCAACAGCCGTCAGACATTCGCCGTGCCGAAGCTGCCGCCGCTGGAGGGCGCGCCGCACAAGCCGGAAATGCGCTGCATCGCCGCCAACGGTAACTACCCGTTTGGGCATAACCCATATGCGCAGGACCACTTTATCGGCGAAATCCGCCTGTTCGCCACGCGCTTCTGCCCACAGGATTGGCTGCCCACCATCGGCCTGCATTTTCGCGGCGAGGATTATTATGGGCTCTTCGCCCTTCTGGGGCATCGCTATGGCGGGCAGGGCAGCCTTTTCCGTGTGCCGGACAATCCGGTGATCGTCGCCGATGGCGGCGAGAAGCTCAGCGAGTGCATCGCCGCCGTCGGCATCTTTCCGCGCTGGAACTGACCGCGGCCCGCAGCGCGGCGCACCTGGCGATCGTGCGGCGATTCCTGGGGAGTTTCCAAGGCGCAACCGCTACCCCCTAGCTCGTCGCTGGGGTCGCGAAGGGACCACGTTCCCCCGGCCCTGATTTGCCCGAGGAACATTCGTTGCTGCAACTAAAACAGCGCGAACACGTTCCTTATCGAACCTATCCCTACTGAAATGACCGATAGCATGACATGCTCGATGATCCGGGCGGCCTTGCCCGCTGCCGCTTTCCTGGCAATTGCCGCCGCGCTGCCTTGCGCCGCGGCGGACACGCCCTCCGATAAAGCCGCCGGAACCGCCGCCTATCCGACCGAATACTGGACAAACGACAAGGACGGCTGGTCGGTGAAAACGGCTGCCTGCGGGACCGCGCTGTGCGCCTATCTGGTCGATTTCAGGGCAAAACCGAATGAACCGCCAGGTTATCAACCGGTCGACCGGCTAAACCCGGACAAGAACCGCCGCCAGGACAAGCTCTGCGGACGCCAGATGATGGGCGGGTTCCAGCCGTCGAGCGATAAAGCCGCGACCTGGGATGGCGGCTGGATCTACGATCCCGACAGCGGCACGACTTATTCGGGCAAGATCACGATCGTGGACCGGAACACGGTCAGGCTTCGCGGTTTCGTCGGCATATCGCTGCTCGGCCGGACGCTGGAACTCCATCGGCAGGCGGCGATACCGAAGTCTTGCGCCACCTGATCGACGCGCGGCGGACGAAAGGATCGAAAATGCTCTATTACGTAAAATGGCCGCTGATCGGGCGCGACGGCACGGCGGTTTCACCCGCGCCTCATCAAGCGCCGCAAAACGCGTTCGCCTACGCCGACATGGTCGCGGAGGTGCTCGGCGCAATGCAGGTCGAGGCGCCGCACACCGCGGTCTGGGTTGAAAACAATTCCGGCGAACGGGTCGAGCGACCGGACCACACCACGGATTCCTGAGAAGTTCAGCGCCGGTCGACCTTCCTGCGGATCCCCCTACAGCCTTGAGCAAGCCACCGGCTGAGCCTAACCTGAAACCGCAAAACGGGAGGAGCGCCGGCGATGGGACGATTCGAGGGCAAGGTTGCGGTGATCACGGGCGTGACGCGCCCCGGCATCGGCGAGGAGACGGCCGCGCAGATGGTGGCCGAGGGCGGCCGGGTGGTGATCTGCGGCCGGGGTGTCGAAGGCGGACAGGCGATCGAGCGGCAGCTCAACGGCATCGCCGCGGACCGGGCGCTGTTCGTGCCGGCAGACGTGGCGGAGTTCGACCAGGTGCAGACCGTGTTCGACAAGACGGTCGCGCGCTTCGGCAAGGTCGACATCCTGTTCAACAATGCCGGCATCGGCAGTTTCGGCGAGACGCCGGATGTTTCCATCGACGAGTGGAAGCGGATGTTCGACGTCGACGTCCACGGCACATTCTATTGCTGCAAGCTGGCGATCCCGCTGATGCGCAAGGTCGGCGGCGGCGTGATCGTCAACAACGCGTCGATCTCCGGCATTGCCGCCGACAATGGCCTGCACGCCTATAACGCGGCCAAGGCGGCGGTCATCAACTACACAAGGGCGCTGGCGGTCGACCACGGCAAGGACAATATCCGCGCCAACGCGGTCTGCCCCGGCTTTGTCGTCGCCCACAACACTCAGATGATGCTGGAGCCGCAGTACGCGCACATCGCCGACCGGATCAAAGCCCGCATCCCGATCGGCCGCCTGGGCGCGGCGGTGGACATCGCCAACGTCGTCTGCTTCCTGGCATCGGATCAGTCGGGCTTCATGACCGGCGCCACGATCGTGGTGGACGGCGGCATGACGATTTCGACCGCCCTGCCGGATATACGGTCGGCGTTTTCGTGAAGGGTGGCGCGGTCATAACACCCCATGCTCCCGAAGAAGCTATCTGAGAGGCATCGCTGAGTCAGTTAACTGCATTCTTAACCGCAACGGCCATCTGAACCCCGTGAGAGGCGAAAACGGTGCAGACAGGTTTAATCGGATGAGCGACTAGAACTCCGCAGCCAAACTCGCAACCCCTTGGTTCGTAAGCATTCCGCAGAACGATTTCCAAAAACTGAATAAGTACAATGATACAGTTAGGCAAGCATCTCAGCAGAACTATTCTTCCGGAGAAAGAATTGTAGAGTGGCATTTTAGCCACCCTCTCGTTGCCGGCTATTGGCGCGACGATTCGAGCGGCTTGGATATAACAACATCCGGGTCTTTTACACATTTATAGCAAGCCGCTCTTTCCGGATTTCGAAAAATTTGGAGATGCCTACTTGATAAAATCATTCTCGGGAGAATTTCGGTGGGCTATTCAATAAGTATTCAATCGTTCCATGATAAACAGATCGCGAAGTTTGATCGCTCGATCGTGTGGGATATTTTCAGACCGAGGGCGGAACAGTGCAACGAGGGCTGGCTGCTGAACTACAGTGGCAGATATGGCGGTGTGCTCTATTTGGCCGACGATGCACTCATAGAAGGCTGCTCCGTCATGCGACCGTCAAAAGATGCGATTGAGGATTTGTTTGAAGTTGCCCGACGCGTTCCGGCGACGATCGGCCATGACGGCGTGTACTGTGTCTTGGATCCTGATGTGATCGCGAATATGCCGGATTGGCTCTTAAACGCTCTACCGGCTCCGGCTGCTGTCGTCAGCAGTGTCGATGAATTTCTGCATCGAATGTCCAATAGATAGCCTACACAAGGGCGCTGGCGGTCGGCCACGGCAAGGACAAAATCCGCGCCAACGCCGTCTGCTTCCTGGCATCGGACCAGTCCGCCTTCATGACCGGCGCGACAATCGTGGTCGACGGCGGCATGACCATCTCGACCGGCCTGCCGGATATACGGTCGGCGTTTTCTTAAGGATCATGACCTCGCCCCCGGGGGAGAGGTCGGATTGCGTAAGCAATCCGGGGGAGGGGGGCTGCCGCGGACCTCTCGCTCAATCCGATAAAGCGGATATAGCCCCCCGGCCGCTACCAATCGGTGCTCACGGTTTGCGACGTCATGTATTCGCCGATACGACGCGCCGTCGCCGGCGATATATCGTCGGGCAGCGCATCGAGGGGAAACCACCGCGCTTGTTGAATTTCAAATGAATCGGCCGGTCGCACTTCAACGCGATCTGCTGTCGTTCTCACCACGTAAACGACGACGTGGTCATCCTTCAGGTCTGTTGTGTTGTGATAAACGCCGAGAATGCGTTCCACACGAACGTCGGTGACGCCAATTTCTTCCGACAACTCGCGGATCAGGGCTTGGTGAAAGGTTTCATTGCGCTTCACGCCGCCGCCCGGCAAGTGCCATCGATCGATATAGGTGTGCATGACGAGCGCCACACGATCTTGCCCATCGAGAACGAGTCCCCGCACCCCAAGCGTTTGACCGCCCCGCATCCGGCGATAGGTCCGGTAGGCAGTTCCAAGAATCCGGTGATATCGCGCCATGCTGCCGACCAGTCTCGTTGCGGTTGCGCCATTGCGCCGCGCAGAGCCGATAGGCCCGGCTAGCGGGTACATTACGGTGACGTTGCACTCAACACGATAAGTTCGGCCGATCATCCGTGGACAGTTTCGCCCCGCGCCAGCATAGCGACGAATTCGGCGATCTTGCGCGCCCGGGTTTCCGGCTTTTTCACCGCCCCGATACGATAGAGGACCGCATAGCGGTTGGCGCCGGTCAGCGTGGCGAAGAAAGCCGCCGCCTCCGGCGCCGCGTCCAAGGCCGCCTGCAGGTCCGGCGGCGCCGAGGCCGTGCTGGCCGGGGCATAGGCAGCCGTCCAGCGGCCGTCGGCCTGCGCCGCCGCGACCGCGCGCAGCCCCCCTGCCCGCATGCGGCCCGCCGCGATCAGTTCCGCCGCCCGCGTCCGGTTGTTCTCCGACCATTTGCCGGCCGGCCGGCGCGGCGTGAAGCGGGTGAGCCAGCTTTGGCCGTCATACGGCTGAAGCTGCCCGTCGATCCAGCCGTGGCACAGCGCGCAATCGATCGCCTCCGCCTTCGTGAGGCCGACGATGCCGGCCGCCTTCTTGGCAAACTTCACCCAAACGCCCGCGCAGCCGGAGGGCTGCCCCGCCAGCCAAGCGTCGAATGCCGCCTGATCGGCGAAAGCGAGAATCGGAAGTCCGTCACGGGTTTCGGTCACGCGGGCAATATTAGCCGATGAGAGGCAAATCCCAACAGACCGTAGAGCGGCGAACACGACAGGGAGCGATCTATTTTAGTAAACTGTCACCGTGATTCCTTGACGGCGGCGAGCCGCGCCTGGCGGTCCCGGTCCCGTTGCGCCTCATGCGCCCATAAAGTCCCGTCGTCATAAAGCTTGGCCCGCGCCGCCGCCGCACCGCCTCGCGGCAGGTCCAGCTTCAGCGCATCCGCCAGCAGCTGGTCCAGCCGCTTGCCCGCGGTCGGCAGTTTCGTCCGCCAGCCGGGATCGGCGTCGTCCAGCATCAGGCCGTAGGCCGGGCCGATGGCAAAGGCGAAGGAGCGGACAAAGCTGGGCGCATCGACGAAGGCGGACAGGTCCCGCACCGCATAGGCGATCCGGTCTCTCCGCGTTCCCAGGCCCAGCCGCACGCCGGTATATTCCGGCACGCCCTCCGCCACCTCCAGCGCGGCCTCTTCTCCCGCCGCACCGGGGAACAGCATATAGCGCCAGCGCCGGAAGCCGATCGCATCCGCCAGCGCCGCGCGCCGATCCGCGACCCCATTTTTTCGAAACATGTCCGCCTGCAGCGCCCGTGCCAGCGCGCGCCATTCAAGCTGCATGAAATAGCGCCCCTCCAGCGTATCCAGATGCTTATTGCCCGCCTCCGGCCGGATGAGGTCAAGCTGCGGCTGGATGCGATGGAACAGCTCATGCGCGATCGTCACCTTCCGGCGTGCCGCCTCGTCCGGCACCGGCGTCACCACCTGCGTCCAGTGCGTGCCCGACCAATCCGTCGGCGTGTTGGCGACGACGACGCCATCGGGCAATACACCGGCATAAAATGCGCCGTCCCGCACCAGGACGCCGCCCGCATCCGCCTGGTTCGCCAGCAGCTTCCGGTCGGTATAGTCGACCACGAAGATCGGCCCGCAGAGCGAGATGCCCCACAAGGCGCCGTGATCGCGCCGGCATTCGCGCTCAGCATCGGCGAAGAGCCGGGTGACAGCAGCCCGGTCAGGCGCCGCAAGCGCGGGGAGCGCGCTGAGGGTGAGCGCGGCAGCCATGACGAGTGCGGTTCGAAGGTTAGAAAGCGGCATGGAGAAACTTCATCGGGCAATCGCCGAAATCTGACACGCGGAGGGGCCGGAACACCACCAGATTCGCCCGGCGAACCGCGATCTATCCGATATAGTGATCGGGTGATTCCAAATCGCCGCGATCTTAAGAATAACGGGACCTGCACCGCCGCTGGACCCGCATATCAATGTCCGCAGGCGACCGCGCGCAGGCCCCCTACCCGCATGCGGCCCGCCGCGATCAGCTCCGCCGCCCGCGTCCGCCGAATTACGGTGACAGTGCACTTAACTCCATCTGTCCTGCTTCCGGTTCGGCGACCGGCTTCGGCCCGCGCTTTCCGGGTTTGAGCGATCGCCCCGTTTCGGCCTCAAGCATCGCGATAAAGCGCTCGTCGCCAAGCGGCCTGCCGATGCTTTCCGCCCGGCGTATCCGGTCAAGCGCACCGCTCTCGTCCTCCGCCGCGATGAACGCGGCAAAATCGTCGAACCGCTCGCGGATCGGGGAAATCGACGTCAGCCCGTCGTCACGGCCGGACAGGTGCGCATGGACGCTGGACCAGCGCCAATCGGCGGCGTTTTGCACCAGGCGCGCGCGAACCGGATTGAGCGCCACATAGCGCACGGCGGCCGCGAGATGGACCTCATCCATCGCCACCGCGCCGAAGCGGCCTTGCCAAAAATGGCCCGTGCGCCGCAGCCGCGCATGAATGGCGCCAGCATAACGGCGATGTACCGGCGCCAACGCCCGCCGGATGCCGTCCTCGTCAGCCGGGACCAGGATCAGATGCACATGATTCGGCATCAACACCCACGACCAGACCTCCACCCCCGCCGCCAGGCACGACGCGGCCAGCAGATCGCGGTAGAGCGCATAATCGTCGTCGCCGAAGAATGTCCGCGCCCGCCCATTGCCACGCTGCGTGACATGATGCGGCAAACCAGCGAAGACGGTGCGAGCCAGACGAGCCATGGGGCGAGTTTGGATCGCTGCGAGGCGTCAGTCAATTGAGTGCACTGTCACCGTAATTCTGTCACCGTAATTCGAAGCGCTTCTTGGTCGGTTCGCCGCTCACCGGGTCGGGCTCGATCATGATCGGCGGGGTCGGTCTCCACGTTACAATTTATCCTGCCGCTCACTTCACTGTCAGTTTCACGGTGACCGTGACATCTGCGCCGTTTGAAAAGAGCGCTTCATAGACGAGGGTGTCCGGCCCGGCATAGCCGGCATTTGCGATGTAATCCAGCGAGGCACCACGGGCTTTGTTCTTGTTGCACACCGCAAGCGGCGTAAACGCGGCATAGGACCCAAAATCCTCGATTTCCTTGATGGTCGTCACGCCATAGGTCGGCGGGGTCAATATTCGCAAAGTTGGAACATCGCGAACCGAACAATCCGGGTTCAGGTTCTCGGCAAACACGATCCTGGTCGTTGTGCCGGCGATCGCTGTTTTGAAAGCGGTCTGAAGGAGGGGCTGCCCATTGGCATGCGCTTGCATATTGGCAATCAGTGCCGCCGTCACAGGATTCACCGGCGGTTGCGGCGGGGGCGGTTTTACACACCCCACAAGCGTCGTGCTGACACACGCCATCGCAAGGATGGCAGCCCTTGATCGTTTCATTTTTAGATCCTGGTCGAAATCGGTTTAGTTTTGACGATTGGAATCGTATTCCAGATGTACGTAGCATATCCGCCCGCTCTGCCGCCAGAACTTCCGGACCAACCCCCTATTCCGCCGCGACCCTCCTCCAAACACACTCTACGAATACATCCAGGTCTATGAGAAATAAGATGACGTATCATTCTGAAATCGCCGGGGCCAAGGCGTTTGCGCCGGACATCGCGTTCGATATCCTGAATCGCGCCGTATCGATCCTCGCTGAGATGATTCCGGGCTGCGCGGCGCGCCGCCTTGAGGGCGGGAGCGGCGGCAAGTCTTCCCAGGTCATGCTGTGTTTCGGCGACGCGGGACCAACCGTGCCGATCGTGACGATGAACCCAAGCAAATACTGCACCCTATCGTCGGTGAATGTCTGGCAGGGCCTGATGCTCATGAAGGGCGGCGTTCGGCACGGCTTCATGTTTCCCTATGCCATGGGTCCATTTACCGGCCCGAGAGTCCCGGGGATGTACCGGCTTGACGCTGGCTCCGAGTCAATCGCCCAGATGGCGTGTAAAAACCTCGCTCATCTCGATTTCTCCGCGCTTATCGCAGCAGGCACACCCGAACAGCTGGTCAAATCGCCGCCGCGCTGGCCGGTATGGGATTATTTCATGCTGGGCTTATGCGACGTTTATCTGCGCCGATACGATCAAGCAGCCGAAAAGCTAGGCGCGTGCGTATCCGACAGGGATTGCTCCGGTCATCAGCTCTGGCGTGTTCAAATGGGACACGATCCGGATGACTGGAAACCGATGCCAAGCATCGGCGCCGGCGTTCGGGAGATACGTATTCGCGAATCTGCAGGGGCGTTTCGGGTCATCTATATCGCAACCCTGCCGGAGGCGGTCTATGTGCTGCACGCCTTTCAGAAGAAGACGCAGCAGACCGATCGGCGCGATATCGAACTGGCGAAGGCTCGGTTAAGCGCAGTCTTGAAGGAGCGGTGAAAATGGAGATCGAACGCGTCGCGAATGTCTGGGAATCGCTGACCGACACGCTGGAAGAAGCGGCGAACATGACGATGCGCTCGCAATTGCTGCTCGCGGTCGGCGACGCCGTCAAAGGCTGGCACCTGCCGCAGGCGCAGGCGGCCGGACGGCTCGGCATCACCCAGCCCCGGCTGAACGACTTGTTGCGTGGCCGAATCGCTAAATTCAGCCTGGATGCGCTGGTCAATTTGTCGGTGCGTGCCGAATTGGCCATCCACCTGGAAATTCACGCCGCCGGGCGCGCAGCAGCTTAGCCCCTACTCCGCTATCTCAGCGCGCATGGGCGCCCATATAGGCGCGTAGAATGGCGTTGATCCGCGTCTGGTAACCGCGCTCCTGCCGAAACCACTCCAAAAGATCGGCGTCAAGCCGCATCGTGACGGTTTCCTTGCGCTTGGGCATCACCACGCGCGCGCCCTTCCAGAAGGCGTCATCAGTCGGCCGCGCGTCCGGATCGCTCGCCAAGGCGGCGTGGACATCCTCGTCCGTCAGGCGGCTAAGCCGATCCCAATCGGTTGCGGGTTCAGCCTTCGATGTGTTTCCAGAAATATCGCCTTTCATGGGGTTCGGCCCTCCATGCCGATATCAAGTGGCGTTCGTCGTCATGCCGGTCGGTATAGATCACGGTAATTTCGATGCCGTTCACCACGCCAATGGCATAAACTCGCGCTTCTCCATAGTCGAAACGATCATCCTCACGCTCCACCGTCGGCCCGTCGAAGACGCGCTTAGCATCGTCAAACGCAATTCCGTGCCTTCGGACGTTGGCTAGGTTCTTGTTCGAATCCCAGGTGAATCGCACACTGACTCACATACGGTGTATTTACATTAAGTCAATACAGACGGCGTCGGAAGGCCGTGTAGCCCCTACTCCGCCGCCACAACCTCCGGCCGGGCATGCTCGAACGCCACCAGCAGTTCCGCCTCCTTCGGCTTCATCTCGGCCAAATGCCGGCGCTTGATGTGGCCATAGCCGCGGATGCGCTCGGGAATGCTCGCGATCTCAACCGCCACGTCGTAATTCACCGCCGACAGCCGGCCCAGCAGCCCGCGCATCCGGTCGGCATATTCCACAATCAGCCGGCGCTCCAGCTTGCGTTCCTCGGAATAGCCGAAGATGTCGAACGGGGTGCCGCGCAGGCCCTTCAGCGCGCGCAGAACCTTGAACAACGAAACCACCCACGGGCCGAAGCGCTTCTTGGTCGGTTCGCCGCTCACGGGGTCGCGCTTGGCCATGATCGGGGGGGCCAGGTTGAAGGCGAGTTTGAAGTCGCCGTCGAATTCGGCCTTCAGTTTTTCCAGGAAGGCCGGGTCGGTGTGCAGGCGCGCCACCTCATACTCGTCCTTATAGGCCATCAGCTTGAAGTAATAGCGGGCGACCGCTTTGCTGAGCGCCGTGGCGCCGGGCACGGCCGCCTGCTCCGCTCTTTGCGTTTCGTCGACCAGCGCACGGTAACGCGCGGCATAGGCGGCATTCTGGTAATCGGTCAGGAACGCGGACCTGCGGGTCACCATGTCCGCCACGGATTCGGAAACCGGCACCTTGCGGTCGGCGCGCAATCCGGCGATCCGTTCGACCAGCCGCAAGTCATGCGCGGCCAGCCGGCCCCAGGCGAAGGCCTCGCGGTTCATCTTGATCGACACGCCGTTCATCTCGATCGCCTGCTCCAACGCCGCCAACCCCACCGGCAGCAGACCCTTCTGGTATGCCGCGCCCAGCAGCATGACGTTCTGGCCGATGGCATCGCCCAGCAGGCGGGCCGACAGCTCCTGCGCGTCGATGAAGTCAAGCGCATCCTTGCCCAAGGTGCGGTTCAGGCGGTTCGACAGCTCGCTGGTGTCGGTGTCGACATCGGGGTTCAGAACGAAGGCGGCGGTCGGCGTCACGTTGCCGTTGACCACGCCGCGCGTCCGGCCTTTGGCCATCGCCACCATTGCCTCGGGCCCGGCGGCCACCACCATGTCGCAGCCGATCAGGCAGTCGGTCGCGCCCAGCGGGATGCGCGCGGTGGTCAGCGCCTCCGGCGTCGCGCTGACGCGGACATAGGAGAGGACGGAGCCGTTCTTTTGCGCCAGGCCGATCGAGTCCAGCACGGAGGAGCCCTTGCCCTCGATATGCGCCGCCATGCCCAGCAGGGCGCCGACAGTGATGACGCCTGTGCCGCCGATGCCGGTGACGACCAGGTTATAGGGCTTGTCCAACGATTGCGCCCGCGGCTGCGGCAGGGTGGCCACCAGTTCGGCCACGTTCTCCTTGGCCTTATGCTTGCGCAGCGTCCCGCCCTCGACCGTCACGAAGCTGGGGCAGAAGCCGGACTTGCAGGAATAATCCTTGTTGCAGCTGGACTGGTTGATGTGGCGCTTGCGCCCGAAATCGGTCTCGATCGGCTCGACCGAGATGCAGTTCGACTGCACGCTGCAATCGCCGCAGCCCTCGCATACCAGGTCGTTGATGAACATGCGGGCTTGCGGATCCGGCATCGTGCCGCGCTTCCGCCGCCGGCGCTTTTCGGCCGCGCAGGTCTGGTCATAGACGATGACGGTCGTGCCCTTTATGGCGCGCAGCTCGATCTGCAGGGCCTCCATCTCATCGCGGTGATGGATGGTGGTGCCGGGGGCGAATCCTATGTTGGACGGGTACTTGCCGGGCTCGTCGGACACCACGGCGATGCGGCGCACGCCCTCGCCATGCAGCTGATTGGTGATCATCGCGACCGTTGGGTGGCCCTCGACCGGCTGCCCGCCGGTCATCGCCGAGGCGTCGTTATAGAGGATCTTATAGGTGATGTTCACATTGCTGGAGATCGCCCAGCGGATCGCCAGATAGCCGGAATGGTAATAGGTGCCGTCGCCCAGATTCTGGAAGACATGATCGCTTTCGGTGAAGCGCGCCTGGCCGACCCAGTTGGCGCCCTCGCCGCCCATCTGGGTTGACGGCTCCAGGTCGAACTCGGGGTGCCACACCGCCATCCAGTGGCAACCGATGCCGCCCATCTCGCGGCTGTCCATCGGGCGCGGGATCGACGAGGAGTGCGGGCAGCCGGAGCAGAAATAGGGCACGCGCTGCATCTTCGTTTTGGCCCATTTGGGGGCCGAAAGTTGCGCATCAATGTGCGATAATCGATGCGTCAACTCATCGTCCGGCGCCAGTGCGAGCAGGCGGCGGCCGAGCGCCTGGGCAACCTCCAGCGGGTCCAGGTCCATCTTGGCCGAGAGGACCGGCCGGCCCTCCTGATCGGTCTGGCCGACCACGCGGGGGCGGCGATTTTCCGGCAGGTGATAGAGGATGGTGCGCAGTTGATCCTGGATGATCGGCTGCTTTTCCTCGACCACAAAGATTTCTTCGCGGCCCTCTGAAAACTCTTTGGCGCCAACGGGATCGATCGGCCAGGTAAGACCCAGCTTTAAGACGGAAATGCCCAGCTGGTTGGCCCGGCGCTCGTCGATGCCCAGTTCGTCCAGCGCCTGCAGCACGTCCAGGAACGACTTGCCGGCGGTGACGATGCCGAACCTTTTGCCCGCGCCGAACGCCACCCGGTCGACCTTATTGGCCCGCGCAAAGGCCTGCGCCGCCGGCAATTTGAAGTCCAGCAGCCGCGCCTCAGGCGTGAACCGATCGTCCGGCCAACGAATGTTTACGCCATCCGGCGGGAACGAAAACTCAGGGTTTATCAAGGAGATACGGCCCGGATCGATCGACACCGAGGCCGAGGCGTCCATCAGCTGCGGCAGCACCTTGAAGCCGATCCAACAGCCGGAAAACCGCGACATCGCCCAGCCATACAGGCCGAAATCGATCACCTCCTGCACGTTGCTGGGATACAGTATCGGCATCCCGAACGACATAAAGGCGAAATCGCCCTGGTTCGGCATGGTGGCGGATTTGGCCGCATGGTCGTCGCCGACCACCGCCAGCACGCCGCCCAACTTGGCGGAACCGTTGAAGTTTCCATGCTTCAGCGCATCGCCGGCGCGGTCCAGCCCCGGGTTCTTGGCGTACCAGATCGCGTGGACGCCATCGAATTTCGGCTTGCCGAAAATGCCAGCCTGCTGCGAGCCCCAAACCGCGGTCGCCCCCAGCTCCTCATTCAGGCCGGGATCGAAGAAAATATTGTTTGGTTCCAATATCTTCTTGGCTTTGAATATCTCCGTGTCGTAACCGCTGAGCGGCGATCCGCGATAGCCGGAGATATAGCCCGCCGTGTTCAGCCCGGCCTCGACATCGCGCAGATGCTGGCTGATCGGCAGCCGCACCAGCGCCTGTATGCCGGTCAGATACACCCGCCCCGACGTGGCCGTGTATTTATCGTCCAGCGAGATCGTCTTGGGATCCATCGCAATCGTCCTTCACCCGGGCCGGCCGCTACCGGGCCGTTGCTCAATAAATCATACGCCTCATTCCGTTTAGCTTCTACCGGAATTGAGACAGCATTCCTACCCTTTTTAGACCTTGCCGCCGATGTCCAGCGGCAAAGCCTTGACCGGCGTCGCGCTCAACATCCGGTCCAGCATGTCGGTCAACGCGGTGGAGACCTGATCCGCCGACCACGCGCCGGACTGGTTGAACCATTTCGACACCCAATTGACCGCACCCAGCATGGTGAACACCGCCAGTTTCGGGTCGCACGGCACGATGCTGCCGTCCGCTATGCCCTCGCGCACCAGATCGCGCAAGCAGTTCTCGAACCGGTCGCGCTCCTGCTGCAGAACGGCGTAATCCTCGGGCAACAGGGCATTTTCTTCGACCAGGACGACGCAGCACGACAGTTCGTCGATGATCTCCTTCAGGTAAAAGCACAGCGTGTAACGCAACCTTTCGCGCGCGGTGCCCCCGGCCACGTTCGCCAGCTCCAGCCCTCGGAAGCTGACCTCCAGCGCCCGCTTGAAGCACTCGCGCAGCAGCGCGTGCTTGCTGGGAAAATAATGATAGAGCGCAGCCTTGGTGACGCCCAGTCTCTGCGCGATATCGTCCAGCGACGCGGCATGAAAACCCTTGCGCGTGAAGGCGCTGGCCGCCTCCCTTAACAGTGCGATGCGCTTCGCCTCATGCAGTTCGTCTCGCGATGGGACGGCAGCGGCCCAGGCGGTCATGAATAGGCCGCCTGAGAAAACCAGCCACAGATTACACAGATGAACACAGATGACCTGAATATTACCGCCTTAGGCGGCTTAGAGCCGCGCAGCGAACAATCATAATCTGTGTTCATCTGTGTAAATCTGTGGCTAAAATCATTCGAATCTCGGCGCCCGCTTGGCATGGAACGCCGCCATCCCCTCTTCCCAGTCGGCTGAGCCGATCAGCATCGCCAGCGATTCCAGGCCGTAGCGCCGCGCGGTCGCCAGATCGACATCCTCGCTGACATAGACCGAAGCCTTGCCCTGCGCGATTGCCATCGGGCTCATCGTCTTCAGCAATTCCGCCAGTTTCAGCGCCTGAGGCAGCAGATCGTCCGGCTTGGTCACGGCATAAAGCAGCCCGGCCCGGTCCGCCTCCTCCGCGCTGTAATGCTTGGCCGTCAGGACCCATTCCATCGCCCGGCTGCGGCCGATATGGCGGCCCAGCTTCTGCACGCCACCGGCCCCGGGGAACGCGCCCAGTTTCACCTCCGGCACGCCGATCTTGGCGGTGTCGGCCATCAGCCGGAAGTCGGCGGAGATCGCCATCTCGCACCCGCCGCCCAACGCATAGCCGTTGACGGCCGCGACGATCGGGAAGGCCATGGTTTCGAAACGGTCATAGAGTTCAGCGATATGCGCCAGATAGTTGTCGCGCAGATCGAACCGCCCCTTGCCCACCGGCGATTCCCGATCGACGAAATAATCCAGATGCGCGCCGCAGCAGAACGCCCGGCCGCTGCCGGTGATAATCAGCGCCCGCGCCTTTTCCTTAGTGCAGAAGTCCAGCACCCGCCTTATCTCGCCGATCAGGTCGAGGGTCAGGGTGTTCATCTCCCGGCTGCGCGTCATCGTCGCCAACGCCACGCGCTCGGAAGGCCAGCTGAGCGTCACCGCTTTGCCGGTAAACACCTCAGGCAAAGGAGACGTCCAGGCCCAATTCGCGGGCAATAAGAAGGGTCTGGATCTGGCTCGACCCGTCGCCGATGGTGCAGACGCGGTTGTCGCGCAGGTACCGCGAGGCCGGGCAATCGTCCATGAAGCCCCAGCCGCCATGGATCTGGATCGCCAGATTGGCGCATTCGCTGCCGATTTCGGTCGCGTAATATTTGGCGATCGCAAGGTCCTTGCCCGTCGCCTCGCCCCGGTCGGCCAGCCAGGCGGCCTTATAGACCACCATCCGCGCCGTCTCGACCTTGACCGCGATGTCCGCGACCATCTTCTGAATCAACTGCAACTTGCCGATCGAGGCGCCGAACGCGCGGCGTTCCTTGGCGTAGGATACGGCCAAATCCAAGCTGCCCTGCGCCAGGCCCAGCGAGCAGGTGGACAGGAACACCCGCGCCTGCTGATAGCCTTTATGCAGCAATATCCGGCCCTTATCGACCTCTCCCACCACCATGTCTTGGGTCAGCGTGCAGTCGTCGAAATAAAGCGGCCGCGTATCCGACGAGCGCCAGCCCATCTTGCGGTACTTCTCACCCGGCTTGTAACCCGGCGTGCCGTTGGGAACGAGGAAAAGGCTGAACGACTTCTTCGGTACATCCGGCGGGCTGGTCACCACCAGGACCAGCGCGAAGGACGAGATATCCGTCCCGGCATTAGTGATATAGGCCTTCTCGCCGTTGATCTTCCACGTACCGTCGCTAAGCCGCCCGCGCGTGGTGAAACCCGCCGTGTCCGACCCGGCATTGGGCTCGGTCCCGGCGATGGCGCAAATTTTCTTCCCCGCAACGATATCGGGCAGGAACTTGTCCTTCTGCGCCTGGGAACCGAAGCGGCCGAGCGTCAGACCTGTGGCGACCGACACCATGGTCGATACCGCCAGCGACTGGTCGGCGCGCGCGATCTGCTCCAGCGCCAACACCATCTCGAACGTGCCTAACCCCATGCCGCCGACATCCTCGCCGAACGGGATCGAGGTGATGCCGATATCGGCCAGTTCATGAAACAGGCTGGTCGGGAACACCCCGTCGCGGTCGAGCTTTTCCGCAACCGGCCCAATCCGCTCGCGGGCAAACTCCTCGACCGTCGCTTGGAGGTTCTTCTGGTCGTCGGTCAGCAGGAAGTTCATGGAGCGCCCTCTACTGGTCATTCCCGCGAAGGCGGGAAGCCAGGCTAAGAATGTCATCCACAGATGGACGCAGATTAACGCAGATGTTTTTCGCTGCGCGGCTTAGGCCGCCGAAGGCGGTAACATTCAGACCTAATCTGTGAAAATCTGTGTCCATCTGTGGATAAAAACTCGAGATTCCCGCTTTCGCGGTAATGACGATCGGCGGAGCGGACACGCCCTACTCCGGCAGCTCATAATGAAAGTCCGTGATCCGGCCCTCCGGCGTGTCCTTGAACACGACCTTGACCTTGGTCCCCGGCTTCAGCTTCGCCGCCGCGGACGGCACGTCGTTCAAATCCATGCCGCGCACGAAATTGACCAGGGCGGTCGACACGTTGTCCAGCCGCACATAGGCGATGGCGTAAGGCGGCGGCGGCAGGTTCTCGAACGCGGCGGTGACGATGGTCGCGGCCTCGATCACGCCCTGATGCCCGGCCTCGACCCAGCCGTCGCACGGCTCGAACGCGCGCTCGCAATAGGCGCGCGGCGGCAGATAGGCGATGCCGGAGGCGCTGCACAGGCTGGCCAGGATCTTCCGTTGCTTCAGGCCGTCGAAGAAATGCCCTGCGACCTTGCCGACTGAGTAATTGTACCGGACATGCCATTCGCCATGGATGACATCGTCGATTGCTGCGCTCATTGGACTCTCCCTGCCGGAGCGTGATCGTCGCCCAGCATCGTAACGGTAAAGAATTGGGTGGAACCGCCGGCGGCTGTCGCCACCGCGTTGTGCACGCCCTTGATCTGGTTCTGCCCGGCCTTGCCCCGGATCTGGTCGGCCGCGTCGACAACCCGGACCAGGCCGGTGACACCGATGGGATTGGTGCACAGCGTGCCGCCCGACGGGTTGACCGCAACCTGCCCGTCCATGTCCCAGCCGCCTTCGTCGCTGATCGCCGCCGCCCGGCCGCGCCCGCAGAAGCCCAACCCCTCGATGATCGGGAACTGGAAGGTGCTGAACGGATCGTAGAGCTCCGCGACCTGGACCTGGCTCGCCGGATTGGTGATCCCGGCCTGGCGATAGGCCTCATAGGCGGCGATATGCTCGCCGTCATGGTCGGCGAACTCGGTCTCCGAATAGACGCCCATACGGTCGCCCATGAACACCGAGTGGGTGATCGCGCTGACCCCGGTCACGAACGCCGGCTTGGCGCTCTTCTTCTTGGCGACATCCAGGTTGGTCAGCACCACCGCCGCCGCGCCGGACGAGCGCGGGCAGATGTCGAACCGCTTATAGGGATAGGACACGCGCGGCGAATTCATCACATCGTCGACCGTGATGTCGCCGCGCAGATGGGCATAGGGGTTGCCCATCGCGTTCTTGCGCCCGCGCACCACGACCCGCGCGAACTGCTCTTCCGTGGTGCCGTACCGCGCCATGTAACGCTGCGCCGCCAGCGCTGTCATGGTGACGGTGTTCAGCGCGAAATCATGTTCGTAGAACCGGTCCCAGATCAGGTTCAATATGTGCTGCGCATCCGGCGTTTCCGCCACGCGGTCGGCGCCCACCACCAGCACCGAGCGATAGACGCCCGAGGCGATATGGATATAGCCGGCCTGCAACGCAGAACCACCGGTCGCGCCGCCGGCATGGATACGCATGAAGGGCTTGCCCGCCCCCCACACATGGCTGGTCGCCCAGCGGTCGCAATCGTTGACGCCCATGAACTGGGTTGGCGCCATCGAGAAGACGACGGCGTCGATCTCCCCCGGCTCCATCCCGGCATCGTCGAGCGCCAGCTTGGCGGCATCCTGCGCCAGCTCGATATAGGTTTTGTCGGCGTAATGGGTTTTGAACTTGGTCTGGCCGCTGCCGATCAGCGCTACGACATTCTTCGCCATTACACACGCTCCAACACGACGGCGACATTGCCCTGTTGGGCAAAGCCATGGCTGCCATGGGCCGCGGCCCGCTTGATCCCGGGTAATTGGATCGGCCCCGCCTGATCCGACAGTTGCAGGATCGCCTCGGCCGCATTGATCAGCCCGGTGCAGAAATACGGGTTCTGCGCGAACGCCCCGCCGGAATGCGAGATCGCCGCCGGCGCATTGCCGTTCAGCGCGGCGCGAAACGCCAGTTCGTGGAAGCCGGTCTGGCTATCCAGTTCGATCAGATCGAGATCGGCGGCGGTCTTCAGGCCCGCCATTTTCAGCGCATCGTCCAGCGAATTGCGGAAACTGGTCAGGCCGCTTAGACGGTCGACACCGAGATCGTACGCCTCGTTCCGCCAGCCGATTCCCGAAACCCGGGCCAGCGGCCGGGCGCGCGGATTGCTGTTCAGCCAGCGTTCCGACGCGACGACCATCGCCACCGCACCGTCGGTGATCGGCGCCTGGTGGGCTTGGCGCAGCGGCGCCGCGACATAGGGCGAAACCGAGATCGCCTCGACGCCCGGCACCTTGTGGCCGACCCCGCGTGGGTTGGCCGCGCCCCGGCGATAGCCGTCCAATACCGCCTCGTCCGCGTCGAACTCGTCGAAGCCGTATTTCGCCCCCGCGGCTTGGGCGAACAGTCCGTCGGTGATCGCCATATTGAGGCCGATCGGCCGCGTATAGAATGGCTCGCACCGCATCCGCATGACGTCTTCCAGCGGCGCGGTGGACGGTTTGGACCAGCTGACCAGCAGGCCGAGGTCGAATATCCCGCTTTCCAGCCGCATCGCCTCGAGGCACAGGCCGGTCAGCCCGGAGTCGGTGCATTTCATCTCATCGCGCAGCTGCGCGCCCGCGGGGGCGGCCAGGAGCATCGAGGAGATGCTCCGTCCGTCCAGCTCGTCGCAGCCGGCGATGGTGACGTGGTCGATCTGCGCCCGCTTGACCCCGGCATCGGCGAGCGCCGCGTGTGCTGTATCGAACACCAGCTCCTCGAGCCGCTTATCCCCTATCCGCGCGGCGGGCGGATGCACCGCCTGCCCGATGACGAAAACGTCCATACGCGCTTCCCATGCTTCAGTTCGTTAACCGTACGGTTAGCTGGGTGTACGAAGAGATACAAGGGGAATTTATCACGCGTCATTGCGAGCATAGCGAAGCAATCCAGAGCCACCCGCTTAGATCTGCGCGTGTGGATCTGGATTGCTTCGTCGCTTCGCTTCCCGCAATGACGAATTACGGACGCCGCTCAATCCGGTCCCGCGTCACCTCGCCGATGGTCCGTGCCCCCATCAGCGCCATGTCGCGCACGATCTCCGCCTTCAGCAGGGTTAGCGCCCGCGTGACACCCGCCTCCCCCCCGGCGGCCAGGCCGTATAAATACCCTCGCCCGATCGTGCAGGCCGTCGCGCCCAGGGCAAGCGCCTTCAGCACTTGCGTTCCACGGCGGATGCCGCCGTCGAGGATGACCTCGGCCTTGCCGGCCAGCGCGTCGACGATGCGCGGCAGGGCGTCGATGGCGGACGATGCCGCATCGAGTTGGCGGCCGCCGTGGTTGGAGACGATGATGCCCTTGGCCCCTGCCTCCGCCGCCAATCTGGCGTCTTCGGGATGCAGCAAGCCCTTGACCAGCAGCGGCCCGTCCCATTGCTCCGCCATCCAGGCGATGTCTTTCCAGGTAATCGATGGATCGAACTGGCTGTTGATATAGTGGCTCAGCGAACTGACATTCTTGCCTGTGCCGGTGCTGACCCGATGGACCACGTTCGCCACCACCAACGGCGCGCCGGTGACATAATCCCACACCCAGCCGGGATGGGTGACGAACTTGCTCATGGTCTTGAGCGTCAGCTTTGGCGGGATCGTCATGCCGGACCGGCGGTCGCGCTCGCGGTTGGCGGAAACCGGGACATCCACCGTGACCACCAGCGCCGTATAGCCGGCGGCCTTGGCGCGGGCGAAGAACTCCAAGGTCAGTTCACGGTCGCGGAAACAATAGACCTGGAACCATTTGGGCGTCGGCGTCGCCGCCGCGATCTGTTCCATCGAGAACGCCGACATGGTCGAGACCGTATAGATCGAATCTGCAGCCGCCGCGCCGCGCGCGATCGCCAACTCGCCGTCAGTATGGAAGAAGCGCGACAGGCCGGTCGGCGACAGGATCACCGGCCAGCTGATTTTCTGGCCCAAGACCGTGGTCGACGGGTCGATCGCCGCGACGTCGGTCATGAAACGTGGCAGCAAGTCCCAGCGGTCGAAGGATTCGGTGTTGCGGCGAAGCGTGCCTTCGTCCTCCGCGCCGCCCTCCATGAAGTCGAACAGCGGCGACGGCAGCCTGCGCCGCGCAAGTTCGCGCAGCTCCGAGATATTGCCGGCGCGGGCCAGTGCGGCCTTCCCCATAAGTCCCTCACTCAGTTCTTGTCGTTGACTAAAACCCGCGCAGCTCCGCGAAACTCTCCAGCGGCTCACGCGCTGTCCGGATGGCATTCAGCGGATGGTCCGGGTCGCGATAGCCCATCGACATACCGGCGAATAGCATCAGTTCGGCCGGCAGGTCGAGGCAAGCGCGCACACTGTTCGGCCAGTTGGACCAACTCTCCTGCGGGCAGGTATCCAGCCCCCGCTCGACCGCCAGCAGCATGACCGTCTGCATAAACATGCCCATGTCCGACCATTGCGGCGGTCCGAGCCGCCGGTCCAGGCAGAAGAACAGACCGACCGGCGCATCGAAGAAGCGATAATTCCGTTCGCTGAGGTCACGCAATGCCGCCGGATTCTTGTCGTGGACGCCCAGCGCCGCATAACGCTCGGCCCCTGTATCGCGCCGTCGCTTTTTGAACGGCTCCCACAGGCCATGCGGGTAAACGTCATATTCCGGGGTTTCGGTCGCGCCGGCGGCAAACCGCTCGGCAATCCGCGCCTTGAATTCGGCGAGCGGCGCGCCGGCAAGGGCATAAACCCGCCACGGCTGCAGGTTCCCCCCGGAGGGCGCCTTGCGCGCCGTCTCCAGTATTTCACGGATGACCGCCCCAGGAACCGGGTCGGGCTTAAAGGCGCGCACCGAGATGCGCCGTGTGACGGCTTCGCTGACTTTCATGGGTCGAGACATTAGGTCCAAGCCGCGGGCCGGCCAAGACGCTTGTCAGCGTTGCCGCATACCGCCTAAATCACCGTCTTGAGTTGCCCTCAGCAATCGGGGCTTCGGGGAGGACTTTGTGACAGGCCGCTATCAAACACTGTATCGGCAA
The DNA here is from genome assembly GCA_965276835.1 of Alphaproteobacteria bacterium. GTDB lineage: Bacteria > Pseudomonadota > Alphaproteobacteria > BOG-932 > Roseiterribacteraceae > BOG-932. The sequence continues at coordinate 727,068 of OZ255631.1, read as the reverse complement.
TCTTTGTCGGAACCGGAGGTCTTCTGGGCCGAAGCGGCGCGCGCTGTCGAATGGACCAAGCCCTGGGATTCGGTCCTGTCGGAGGATGCCGACGGTCGCTGGCAGTGGTTCGCCGGAGCGGAAACCAACACATGCTGGAATGCGCTCGACCGCCATGTGCGCGACGGGCGCGGCGAACAACTCGCCCTTATCTATGATAGCCCCCTGACCGGGTCGGTCCGCAAGCTGACCTATGCCGACATGCTGGACCAGGTTTCGCGCTTCGCCGGCGGCCTGACCGACCTTGGCGTCGGCAAGGGCGACCGGGTGCTGATCTATATGCCGCTGATCCCCGAGGCGATCGTCGCCATGCTGGCCTGCGCGCGGATCGGCGCGATCCACTCCGTGGTGTTCGGCGGCTTCGCGGCGCGCGAAGTTGCGACGCGGATCATCGACGCCACGCCCAAGGTGATCGTCGCCGCGTCATGCGGCATCGAGCCCAGCCGCGTTGTCCCCTACATGCCGGTGATCGACGAGGCGATCGGCATCGCCGGAGGCAGGCCCGACAGCTGCGTCGTGGTTCAACGCGATACGCTGAAGACGGACCTCAAGCCGGGGCGCGATCACGACTGGGCCGATGTCATGGCAGCGGCTGAACCGGCGCCCTGTGTACCCGTCGCGGCGACCGACCCGCTCTATATTCTCTACACGTCGGGCACGACCGGACAGCCCAAGGGGATCGTCCGTCCCTCCGGCGGCCACCTGGTCGCCATGGCCTGGTCGATCCGGCACATATTTGACGCCAGGCCGGGCGAGACGTTCTGGGCGGCCTCCGACATCGGCTGGGTCGTCGGCCATTCCTATATCACCTACGCTCCGTTGATCGCCGGCTGCACGACCGTGCTGTACGAAGGCAAGCCGGTGGGCACGCCCGATGCCGGCGCGTTCTGGCGGGTGATCGAGGACCATAAAGTTTCGACCATGTTCACCGCCCCGACCGCGATACGCGCCATCCGCAAGGAGGATTCCGACGCCAAGCTTTTGGCTCAATACGACATCTCGTCCCTGAGAGCATTGTTCCTGGCCGGCGAACGCTGCGACCCGGCCACGCTGCAATGGTGCGAAGACAAGCTTCAGCGGCCGATCGTCGACAATTGGTGGCAAACCGAAACCGGCTGGCCCATCGCCGCGAACCCGTTGGGTATCGAAAGCTTCCCGGTCAAATATGGCTCGGCGACAAAGCCGATTCCGGGCTGGCACGTTCAAGCCTTGGACCCGCGAGGCGTTCCGGTTGGCCCCGGCGACACCGGCGCTATCGTTTGCAAGTTGCCCCTGCCCCCCGGCGCGGCCAGCACCTTGTGGAATGCGCCCGAACGTTACGCGAAGGCCTATCTGGAGGCCTTCCCGGGCTATTACAGCACGGGCGACGCGGGTTTCATCGACGAAGACGGTTACCTGCACATCATGACCCGCACCGACGACGTCATTAACGTTGCCGGCCATCGCCTGTCGACCGGCGCGATCGAGGAAGTGATCGCCGGGCATCCGGATATCGCCGAATGCGCCGTCGTCGGCATGCCGGATGCCCTCAAGGGTCAGGCGCCGCTCGGCTTCCTGGTGTTGAAAGCCGGAATCAACCGGCCGCACGCCGAGATCGTCGGCGACATCGTGAAGCGCGTGCGCGAGCTGATGGGGCCGGTTGTGGCCTTTAAAACCGCCATCGTGGTTGCCCGTCTGCCCAAAACGCGATCAGGCAAGATCCTGCGCGGCACGATCGTCAAGATTCTGACCGGCACGCCTTACACCATGCCGGCGACTATCGAGGACCCGGCCGTGCTGGCCGAGATCGAACGCGACCTGACGGCGGCGGGGCTGGTGAGCCCCGCCTGACCGCTTACGAGGTGGGCTTGGCAGCGGCGTCCGCCACTTTTTCCTTGGGCGGCGGCGCGGTGATGACCGCCGGGGGCAGCGCGGGCTGTCCGACCGGCGCCATCGGGATGGCCGCTTCCGTCGGGTAGTTGTAGTCCGCGCCGGTTGCGGCATCGACACCGATGCCGATGATGCCGCCTGCGAGAATGTTGCCCGCGGTCGCACCGTTGAAATGCGACTGAATTTTCGCGTCCGCTTCCTGGTAGCCGTCTTTTTTGCAGATCACATCCAGATCGTGCTTGGTCTTATGGACCGCCGCATTCCCCGGCGTGGTCACATAATAGACGCCTTCCGAACTGGTCAGGATGCAGCGCGCACCCTCGGCAGGCGGCGTCGTTATGGCGATGGTTTCGGTCGTGCCCTCGACAATCGAAGCACAGCCCGGGACGAGCAACAGCATTACGGCGCATGCCGCGAAAGGTCCTGACTTCATTGATTTTCTCCCTAAAATTCTTCTTAAACTAGCGGTTCGTCATACGCTTTGCGAGTATTTTATATCGTTTCCGTCACGCGCCATCGTGCCGCGACAAAACGCGCGTCGCCTTTACGACCCAGCGCGCAAAACTATAGCTGTGAGTCATTTCGATAGCCTCAATAAGGCTAGTGATTCCAAATGCGTTGATGACCCGCGAGTCGAAGCGGCCAAATGGTTGCCGAGTCGCGGCAAGAACGGCTGCAAATCGCGGCATGTGATAATCGAAAGAAATCTTCACAATTTTAACAAACTTAAATCACGCTGGGGCCGTTTTTCCTACCAAATAATCCTATATAGTAATAATGGGGTCGTCAGTTGCGACTCGGTGCTATCAAACTGCTTAGACTATGGGGTGATACACATGTCTCCCACGTTGTTTAATGCACCGTACAAGGTTCGGGCTTCATTCCCCTTGCGCGCCACGGGCGCGGTCATGCGACAGAGCGCGCATGAGGAACTTTTTGGCACACCACTTGCATTTCAATTGATACGAAGCCGACGAGCGACGGCACGATTTGTACCGCCGCAACGTCGCCAGAGTTGCGCCAAAAAGGAACTGACTTCGTGAACTAAGGAGAGACAGATGGGCATGATCGACCAGCTATTTTCTCGTTCTATGCAGTCCTACGAGAACCAGCGTCAGCAAGAGTTGCCCCTGCTCGACTATCTTGAGCTGTGCAAACGCGACCCGATCGCATACGCCACGGCGGCCGAGCGGATGGTCGCCGCGATCGGTGAGCCAGAGGTCATCGACACCGCCAAGGATGCCCGCCTCGGCCGCATCTTCATGAACCGGACGATCAAGATTTATCCGGCATTTGCTGAATTTTTCGGCATGGAAGACACGATCGAGCGAATCGTGAACTTCTTCCGGTACTCGGCGCAGGGCCTGGAGGAACGCAAGCAGGTGCTCTATCTGCTTGGCCCTGTCGGCGGCGGCAAGTCGTCCATCGCCGAGCGGCTGAAGCTGCTGATGGAAAAAATGCCCATATACGTGCTGAAGGCCGGCACGCAGATAAGCCCGGTCTTCGAAAGCCCGCTCGGCCTGTTCGATCCGGAGGTGATGGGGCAGGAACTGGAAGAGCAGTTCGGCATTCCGCGCCGGCGCCTGACCGGCCTGATGTCGCCCTGGGCGGTGAAGCGGCTGGACGAATTCCGCGGCGACATTTCCAAATTCACGGTGGTGAAGCTGCACCCGTCGCGCCTGCGCCAGATCGGCGTGGCAAAGACAGAGCCTGGCGACGAAAACAACCAGGATATCTCGACCCTGGTCGGCAAGGTCGATATCCGGATGCTGGAGCTTTACAGCCAGAACGACACCGACGCCTACAGCTATTCCGGCGGCCTGAACCGGGCGACGCAGGGCATGCTCGAGTTCGTCGAGATGTTCAAGGCGCCGATCAAGATTCTGCACCCGCTGCTGACCGCGACACAGGAAAGCAACTACACGGGCACGGAGAATATCGGCGCGATCCCGTTCAACGGGATCATCCTGGCGCACTCCAACGAAGCGGAATGGCAGACCTTCAAGCACAACAAAAACAACGAAGCCTTCATCGACCGCATCTGCGTGATCAAGGTGCCGTACTGCCTGCGCGTCACCGAAGAGCAGAAGATCTATGACAAGCTGATCTCGGGCTCCGAGCTGGCCACGGCGCCCTGCGCCCCGGCCACCCTGGAAATGCTGGCGCGGTTCTCGGTGTTGTCGCGGCTGAAACAGCATCCGAACTCAAATCTCTATACCAAGCTGCGCGTCTATGACGGCGAGAACCTGAAAGAGACCGAGCCCAACGCCAAGTCGATGCAGGAATATCGCGACATCGCCGGCGTCGACGAGGGTATGGACGGCATCTCGACCCGCTTCGCCTTCAAGGTTCTGTCGGCAACCTTCAATTACGACACGCGCGAGGTCGGAGCCGATCCGGTGCATTTGATGTATGTGCTGGAACAGGCGATCCGGCGCGAGCAGTTCGGCGAGGAAACCGAGAAGGAATATCTCGATTTCATCAAGGGAACGCTGGCCCCGCGCTATGCCGAATTCATCGGCAACGAAATCCAGAAGGCCTATCTCGAATCCTATAACGACTACGGCCAGAACCTGTTCGACCGTTATGTCGACTATGCCGATGCCTGGATCGAGAATCTGGACTTCAAGGATCCCGACACCGGCCAGATGATGGACCGGGAGCTCTTAAACCAGGAGCTGACCAAGATCGAAAAGCCGGCGGGTATCGCCAACCCGAAGGATTTCCGCAACGAGGTGGTCAAGTTCGCACTGCGCGCCCGTGCCGGCCGCGACGGCAAGAACCCGTCCTGGACCAGTTACGAGAAAATCCGGGAGGTGATCGAGCGCCGCATGTTCAGCCAGGTCGAGGACCTGCTGCCGATCATCAGCTTCGGCAGCAAGAAAGAGGTCGAGACCGAGCGCAAGCACGCCGAGTTCCTCGAACGCATGATCTCACGCGGCTACACCGAGCGGCAGGTCCGCCGGCTGGTCGAGTGGTACATGCGCGTCAAACAGGCAGGGTGAGCAAGCCGTAAGCGAGCACAATCATGAATATCGTCGATCGCCGTCTCAATCCCCGAGGCAAAAGCCTTTCGAACCGCCGACGCTTCATCCAGCGCGCCCGCAAGCAGCTGACCGAGGCGGTGCGAAAGGCCACGGCGGAGCGCAGCGTCACCGACCTGGGCGATGAGGATAAAGTCTGGGTCAAGACCGACCGGCTGCATGAGCCCCAGATCCATCATTCGGGCCAGGAGGGACTGCGCGATCACGTGCTGCCGGGCAACAAGACGTACCAGGAGGGCGACACGCTCAAGCGGCCGCCGTCGGGCGGCGGTGGCGGCGGGTCGGAAGGCGCGGAGGATGGCGAAGGCAACGACGCCTTCCAGTTCGCGCTGACCCAGGAAGAATTCCTGGACATCTTCTTCGACGACCTGGAACTGCCCGACATGCTGCGCAAGCAGATGAAGGCGTCCGACAGTTTTACGCCCGTGCGCGCCGGGCACTCCGTCTCGGGAACCGTCTCCAACCTCAACCTCAAGCGCACCATGCGCAACAGCCTGTCCCGCCGGATCGCGCTGAAGCGGCCGAAACCGGCTGAGCTGGAAGCCTGCGAGGCCGAGATCGCCGACCTTGCCGACTCCGAAGACGCACAGGATGTGGAGAAGCGCGAGGCGCTGACGGTCAAGCTGGAGGATTATCGCCGCCGGTCGCTGCGCATCCCGTTCATCGACCCTGTCGACGTCCGCTACAACCGGTTCGAACTGATACCGCAGCCGGTGACCAGTGCCGTCATGTTCTGCCTTATGGACGTGTCCGGCTCTATGACCGAGCACATGAAGGACCTGGCGAAGCGCTTCTACAAGCTGCTCTATCTGTTCCTGAAGCGGCGCTATAAGAACGTCGAAGTGGTGTTTATCCGCCACACCCATCTGGCGCGCGAAGTGGATGAGGAAATGTTCTTCACCTCGACCGAGACCGGCGGGACCGTCGTCTCTACGGCATTCGAGGAAATGTTGCGGGTTCAACATGACCGCTTCCCGACCGACCAGTGGAACATCTATGCCGCACAGGCATCGGACGGCGACAATGTGTCGACCGACAACGCCAGGGTTGGCGCGCTGCTGAAGCAGAAAATCCTGCCGCTGTGCCAATATTTCGCCTATCTGGAAGTCGGCGACGAGGGCGGCCGCGAGCTCAATACCGACCTGTGGCGCACCTATGACCAGTTGATCAAGTCGGGCGAGGAAATCGCGATGCGCAAAGTCAGCGAGCGCAACCAGATCTTCCCGGTCTTCCGCGAACTGTTCTCCCGCGACCAGGCGCAGCGTCAAACCCAGAAGGCGGCCTATGAACCAAATTAGCCCCCACGGAATCGGCCAAGGGGGTATCCGCCAGGATTGGGATTTCGACAGCCTGCGCCGGTCCTATGACGCGATCGACAAGATCGCGCGTAAGGAGCTGAAGCTCGACATCTATCCCAACCAGATCGAGGTCATCACTTTCGAACAGATGCTCGACGCCTATTCCTCCATCGGCATGCCGCTGATGTACAAGCACTGGTCGTTCGGCAAGCATTTTGCCCGCGACGAGATGCTGTACCGGCACGGGTTGCGTAACCTGGCCTATGAGATCGTCATCAACTCCAACCCCTGCATCGCCTATCTGATGGAGGAAAACTCCAACATGATGCAGACGCTGGTCATCGCGCACGCCGCGTTCGGCCATAACCATTTCTTCAAGAACAACAATCTGTTCAAACAGTGGACCGATGCCGACGGCATTCTGGATTATCTGGAATTCGCCAAGGATTACATCCACCGCTGCGAAGACCGCTATGGCGAGGAGGCGGTCGAGCGCGTGCTGGATGCCGCGCACGCGCTGATGGCGCAGGGCGTCAACCGCTATCCGCGGCGCAAGACCTTCAGCCTGCGCGAGGAAGAACAGCGCGCCCGCGACCGGCATGAGGAACAAGAGCGGTCCTATAACGAGTTGTGGCGCACCGTGCCGGGCCACGGCGTCCGCTCCAGCCGGTTGACGACCGAGGCGGAGCGCCGTCGGCTGCTCGGCCTGCCCGAGGAGAATGTCCTCTATTTCCTGGAGAAAAAGGCGCCGCTGCTCAAGACCTGGCAGCGCGAGATTCTGCGCATCGTCCGGCAGATCGCCCAATATTTCTATCCGCAGAAGCAGACCAAGATGATGAACGAGGGTTGCGCCACCTTCGTCCATTATTTCATCATGAACCGGCTGCACCAGACCGGTTTCCTGGATGACGGCGCGATGATGGAGTTCTTCCAGTCGCATACCGGCGCGGTCTATCAGCCCGATTTCGACCATCCGGGCTATAGCGGCATCAATCCCTATGCCATGGGGTTCGGCATGATGCAGGACATCAAGCGGGTCTGCGAAAATCCAACCGACGAGGATCGCCAATGGCTGCCCGAGATCGCCGGACAGAGCGATTGGGTTGAAGTGCTGAAGGACGGCTGGGCCAACCATCGCGACGAAAGCTTCGTCCGCCAGTTCCTAAGCCCCGAACTGATGCGCAAGATGAAGTTCTTCGACCTGCATGACGACGGCAAGTCGGACTATCTGGTCAAGGCGATCCATAACGAGCGCGGCTATCAGACGGTCAGGACAAAGCTTGCCGACCAGTTCGACGTCGTCCAGAACGAGCCGGAGATCGAAGTCGTCGATGTCGACCTGGACGGCGACCGCAAGCTGATACTGCAGCACCGCGTCTATAACGGCATCGTGACGTCTGAGAAGGACACAGGGCTGGTCCTGCAATATCTCGCGGACCTGTGGGGCTATGAGGTTCAGCTATCCGAAGTTGCGGCGCAATCCGACACCGTGATCAAGAAACACAGCGCCGCCCCGGCGCGAGGATTGGCCGTCATCTGACGCCTGTCTAGGGCACAATCTCGACAATCACCGGGCGGTTCGGCACGCCAAAGGTGATGGCCTTCGTACCCGAAGCCGTCTTCATAGCACTGGCGCTCATGGCCGGATCGTAAACGCGAATCACTGCCGCGGGCGTCACCAAATGCACTGTCACCGTATGCGCCGCATCGGTTTCGTTCCACACCGCCAGTTCGAAGGTGCCGTTCGCCTTGCGCATCAGCAAGGTCCGGTCGTTCGCCGTTGCGCCCGATAGGCTAAAGTTCAGCAAACCCGCAAGCTGCTTCCCGGAATCGGCCAAAATCGCTGCGAGATTATGCAGCGCCAAACCGGCCGGCCGGGGTGATCCGTTCGCATTCATCAGGCCGAACGTGCCCGTGATATCGTCGAACAGATCGTAGAAATAGAGGCGAGCATCCCCGGCGCGCACCCCGTCGAACACCGCCTGCAGGGCGAAACGGGCGATGTCCGATTGGCCGAAATTCGCGGTGCTCCAGCCGACTTCCGTTAACATCACAGGGCGCCCCTTTGCCGCCATAAGCGCATCGGCGTTCAGCAAGGCAATCGTGCCGCCTGTGGTTGCCCCGACATTGGGATAGACATGCGCATTGGCATAATCGGCATAGCGCGACAGGTCGCCCACCTTGTCATAATTCCCGTGCCAATCGTTTGCCGCGGTCCAGCCGGCGCCGAAGCTCATATTGATGACAGGCAGCCCCAAGGCATGACCGGTGGCGTAAACCTTTTGTTGGAATTTCGCGGTCCAGGCGATCGAATTGCCCTTCGCAACAGCGCGGGCATCGTCGTTTTCGTTGCCGCCCTCGACGGCATCTAGAATGCCCAGCGTCGCCAATCCGGGGACGAAGGACAGGTCCGCGGTGTCGAGTGCCGGACTGCCCTGCCCGATATAATCGTCGAACTTCGCGCCCGTAGCCTTGGCGACTTTCGGCCAGATCGTAAGGTCAGTCGACACCTGCGCGGCATCCCGCAGATGCGTTACGCGCAGATATGCGATCGCCTTTTCGGTAACCGGAAGATTCTGGTAGGCCGAATTCGGGAAATCGAGATGCGTGTTGACGCCGATAGCGCCCGCAACGGCGGCGGCGCTCACCGCCGCAACGGTCAAAAAACCCAAACGACGATCCCTCATCTCAGTTGCGAAAAAGCTTCGCGGACAATTAAAAGCCTGCCGGATCCATCTAATGCCGAATGTTTTATTTCTCTCTAAATAATATCAATTTATATACTTAGAGTATCCGGCCTATTTCTCGATTTTAATAATTAATCTCGTGGACAAAATCAAGGGAAAGGAAAATCGCGCGTTCATTATTTATTTTACTGAAATATAAGAATAAATTTCCTGCAATTTTTCCCGAGAACGTAGGACGGGTTCCCGACCTAATCGTAAACTCGCGGACGCTATGTTCACTTCTAGGCTCTCCCTTTAAAATCAATCTGGCGTCCTCGAGTTTTCCGAAATCACCCCGGCCTGGTCCGCGGCGGAAAAAAGCTCTTGACAAAATTCTGTTTTGTTCCTATTTAGTTCTTCATGCAGACCGCTTCCTTCCAACTCCAGCCGGCCGGCGCGCCCGTCAACCGTGACGCGCAGAAGAATCTTGTTACCCTGACCCTGGCCCGTATTGCCGAGCTCGACCGGCTGCGGGAGGCCGGGTTGGCGCAGGCTGAGCGGTTGGTTGTGGCCGAGGGGCTGTCGCCGCTGGAAGAGTATAAGTGGATGGCCGGGCCGAAAGGCACCATCCAGGCGTTCGACCGCGTCGCCAAGGCGGTCCGCCAGGTGGTCGTGCTGGAATTCGAATTGCGCGGGCTGTTCAAGGCGCCCGACCGGGACGACGATTTCATCCCGCGCCTGGGCAAGGAGAACCTGCTCGGCGATCTCCATGATTTATAAAGACTATGACGGCCTGTTCGATTTCGCCCGGGCGCGGCGCAGCCTGCTCGACCTCAACGACCTCAGGGTCCGGCTCGATTACGACGAAGGCCCGCTGTCCATGCTGATCGCCGATATTCGCGGCGCTCTGGGCGTGGAAACGCCGGACGACGACCCGTTCGCGGCGGTGCCGGAAAACGAGGCGTATCTGGATGCCCTGACCCAGCGTCTGCGCGAGAGGGTTGCCCGCGCAGGCGGCCCTAGCGCAAAACCGCGCCCGGCGGCCATGCAGGTGCGCCCGGTGGTCAAGCCCGCCCTTCCGGCTCTGCCGCGCAAGGGTTTCCGTACCCCGCCGACCAGCCCGCACAACCCGAACACGCCTTCGGGCAACGGCAAGCAGCGCCGCAATCGCGGGCCGCCGCGGTAAGGGTGATCGTTTTCCTCCGACCACGCATTTTCCCGTTCCCAAGCCATCCAATCGACACGACCTGCATCCCAATGACGGATGCGGGGCGATACCGCATGTGCAGGAGCCTGCATTTGCAACCCTCACCCGGCAATAACCGGCCCCGCTTCAGCCCATCCTGACAGAAATCGAAGACACAAGGGTGCAAGGGATTTCGTCTTCGGAGGCAAACGACGGATCAACGCAAAGCTGCGCGAACCAACCCTACCCCCGCCCCCTAAACCAATGCGGACGTTTTCGCTCGATCCAGTCAAGGGCCCGGTCCGTCAGCCGGCGCAAAGGTGGAATATCTTCCGACAGCAGCACCAACCCTATCGGCAGCATCCACAGCCCCAGTACCGGCAGGATGGCGAAAACCCCACCCAGCACGAACACCATGCCCGCCGGCAACCGCGCCCAACGCGAAGACGGCCGCCTGAGCCAATGAACTGTCCGTTGAATGCGCGCCGGCAAATGCGCGATCAGTTGCCGGAGCTGGCGCTCCCGGCGATCGGTCACAGACTCTGCGGTAGATTTCAGAAAATTATGCTGGGTCACCGGCACTAAATGACGACGGGCGCGCCTGCCTGCAAGGGATCGCTGGGCGTCGCGCGAACCTTATCGTGTCCGGCCCAGCGCATCCTTGGTGGCCTCGAAGCCTTTTTGGGCGCTGTCGATCGCGCCGGTCGCGGCGTCCTTGTAGCCCTCGACATAGTCGGTGGCCTGGGTGACCAGCTGTTGCACCTGCGCCCGGTGATTATCGTCCGACAGCATCAGAAGACGCCGGCCGTCACGATGAACAGGACGGTCATAATTGCGCGAAAAGTCGTCTTGTTCATTTGTGCATCACCCTTTCCATCACCGCCAACAACAGGCCGGACACCACGAAGGTGACCAGGATACCGACCGACCAGGCGAGGTCATGTTGCGTTTGACTGTCGACATCCATGAAGCCCTCCAGCAGACGGATGGCGGTGATGGCGATGATCGTCGTCATCAGCTTCAGCTTCAAATCGCCAAAGCCGACTTGCCCCATCCAGTCCAGCCGGTCGGCATGGCCGTCTATATGCAGCTTGGACACGAAACTTTCGTAGCCGGCGAACATGACCATCAGCACCAGATTGGCCATCAGCGACAGGTCGATCAGGCCCAGTATGCCGATGACGATCGGGTCGTGCCCGCCCTCGTTCAGATGCATCACCAGATGAAACAACTGGCGCCCGAAATCGAACAGCAGAATCATCAGCGCAAGAATCAGGCCGAGATAAAACGGCGCCATCAGCCAGCGGCTGACGAACAGCGTGCGCGCGATGGCGCGGCCGCCCGCGGTCGATTTCGGTACGATTATGTCCGGCGACGGCGTGCTGTCAGGTCCGCTCATCGAATACCCGTATAGTTATATTGCTTGAATTCCTGGCCGATCACCCGCCGGGGCTCGCCCGCCAGGAAACCCGCGATGTTGTCGACCGTCTCACCATAGAAGATGCGATAGGTGTCCTCGGTGACATATCCGATGTGCGGCGTTGCCAGCACGTTAGGCAGCTTGCGGAACGGGTGGTCCGCCGGCAGCGGCTCCGGCACGAAGGCGTCCACCGCCGCGCCCGCGATCCGCTTGTTCTGCAACGCATCGATCAGCGCCGCCTCGTCGATAATGGGACCACGCGACGTGTTGATCAGATATGCGGTCTTCTTCATCAGGCCCAGCTCATGCGCGCCGACGAGGCCGCGCGTGCGGGTGCTGAGCACGGTGTGGATGCACACCACGTCGCCTTCGCGGAACAAAGTGTCCTTGTCGACCAGCCGGGCGCCGGCCGCGGCGGCTTTCTCTTCGGTCAGGTTCTGGCTCCAGGCGATGACATTCATGCCGAAGGCGATACCGATCTTGGCCATGACCGAGCCGATATTGCCGAGCCCCATCAGCGCCAGCGTGCGCCCGTAAAGATCGCCGCCGACCGCGACCTGCCAACCGCCGCTGCGCACCGAGTTCACCTCGGCCGGAATTTGCCGTATCAGCGCCAGGATCACGCCCCAGGTCAGTTCCGGCGTCGAACGGGGCGCGGCGCCGGTGCCGGACACGACGATGCCCAACGCCTCCGCCGCCTTCATGTCGATCGCCGCGTTCCACGACCCGGTGGTGGCGATCAGCTTCAGATTGGGCAGCTTTTCCAACAACTCGCGGTCGAACCGCGTGCGCTCGCGCATCGCGCAGACGATCTGGAACGGCATCAGCCGTTCGATCAAGCGCGGGAGATCCGGCTCGTTGTCGGTAAAGATGCTGATTTCGACATTCGGCGGCAGGATCGTCCAGTCCGCCATCGACAGCGCGGCGTTCTGGTAATCGTCCAGTACGGCGATTTTAATGGGCATGGACATGGACTTCGCAATCCCTTGTTGTGTCGGCCTTTGTTGTGCCGGTATTCAGCTTCTCCGCCACACGATCGACACCGACTCGGGCGCATTTTAGGTCAAATTACGTCAATCTGGCAAAGCAAACCGTCCGCTATAGCTTAGCATCCAAAGGGAAAATCATGGATTTTAACGGCAAAGCCGCAATCGTAACCGGCGGCGCAGCGGGCATCGGCTACGCCGTCGCGGAAGGATTCCTGAAATTCGGCGGCAAGGTCGCGATCGTGGACCGCGACCCGTCAGTCGCCGACGCCGCGAAAAGACTGGGCCCGAACGCCGTCGGTATCGTTGCCGACGTGACGCAGAGCGCCGCCGTGCAGGGTTACGTCAAGGCGGCTTTGGACGCGTTCGGACGAATCGATTGCCTCGTCAACAATGCCGGGATCGAGGGCAAGATCGTGGCGACCGCCGAGTATGACGAGGCGGTCTGGGACCAAGTGATCGCCGTCAACCTGAAAGGCACGTTCCTGGGCCTGCGCCATGTCCTGCCGGTGATGATCGCGCAAGGATCGGGCAGCGTCGTCAACATGTCGTCGACCGCCGGCGTCATCGGCACGCCGCGCATGCCGGCCTACACCGCGTCGAAGCACGCCGTGATCGGCCTGACCAAGACGGTGTCGGGCGAGGTGGCGCGCCAGGGCATCCGGGTGAATTGCGTCTGCCCCGGCCCGACAGACACCGCGATGCTGCGGTCGATCGAAACCATGATCAACCCGAACGATCCGGACGGCGTGCGCGACGCCTACAAGGCCGCGATCCCGACAGGCCGCTACGCGACACCGGCGGAGATCGCCAATGTGGTGCTGTTCCTACTGTCCGACCTCGCCGCCAGCGTTACCGGCGCCCACTATATGGCCGACAACGGCCGCACCCAGGTCGGCGCGGCGGTGACGACGGTAAAGTAGAGTTTCTTAAGGATGGGTGGAGCGCAGCGAAACCCGTCGAGTTTCCAAGAATTTTAACGCCAAGGCGTTTAACTTTTTCTTTCAGGTCGATGAGTATCGCTGCGCTCCACCCATCCTACAGGCCGCGCAGCTCCGGCAGATCCATGCCCTTCACCAGGGCCAGCGAGCGTGTCAGGCGGTCGTCGGTGACCGGCAGGCGCGGCTTGCGAGGATAACCGCCCGGCAGGCCCAGCGTGTTCAACACCGCCTTGGTCACACGAATGCCGCCATTGCCGTAGAGGCCGGTCGACAGCCGCACGACCTTGGAGAACGCGCCCATCATCTCGTCCAGCTCGCCGTTCTTATAGTGGTCGATAACCGAGACGCAGAGCCTGGGCGCCAGATTCCCCTCCGAGCACAGATACCCCTGCCCGCCTAAGGCCAAAGCAGTCAGCCCCTGCATCGGGCCGCCGACATGCACGTCTTTCTTGGGGGCGACCCCATCGATCACGGTCGCCAGATAGCCCAGATCCGGATGAGTGCAATTGACCGCCAGCACCTGCGGGCGCTGGGCCAGATCCACGATCAATTCGGGCGCGATGCGGTAACCGACGGATTGATGGGTAGACGGCACGACGGGCAACGGCGCGGCCTCGATAACCTCGCTGAAATAGGTGTCCAGTTCCTCGGTCGTCGGCGCGTGGCCATGGCCGACATCCAGTGAATAGAGCTGTGCCGCCTCCATTCCGGCGTCGGCCGCAAGTTCCAGAAAGTCGATCATCTGCGCGGCGGTGCGCGGTTCGATGCCCATGGCGCGGCACGGCACCTTCCCCTTCAGCTCCTCAACCGCGATGGCGAATATCCGGCGGTTATCGTCGCGCGACAGGGTGTAGCCTTCGCCGCTGCCGCCGCCGCCGACATAGACGCCGATACCGGCATCGGCCAACCGGCGCATATGCGCGCGGAACGCCGCTTCATCCAAAGTGCCGTCGGCGGCGAACGGTGTGATACTGATGACAAAGCAGCTGGCGCGGTGGGCGCGATCCCGATACGACATTTTTTCCCCTTAAAAGTAATCTGCGATTTTGTACGCGCCGAAGATGTTTACAACGACGCGGTTGCAGCGGCGATACTGCTTCGTGCATGGTATCGGCCAAAGATCGCCCGTAGAATCGGCGACGCCGTGTTTGCGACCCGTATCCGCTGGACACGGCCATTTCTTTGAAAGCAGGTAGAAGCGGTGACGGTGAACGATCCCCTGCCCCAGTTGAAGCAACGGCTTCGCCAGCCGCGATTGGCGGAAATGGTTGCCGACGAACTGCGCAACCGCATCCTGTCCGGCGAGCTGGCCGACGGCGCGATGCTGCCCAAGCAGGACGACCTTCTGGCCGAATTCCGGGTCAGCCCTCCCTCGATCCGCGAGGCGTTGCGGATTCTGGAAACCGAGGGGCTGATCACGGTTCAGCGCGGCAATGTCGGCGGCGCCATCGTACACCGGCCTCAACCGGCAAAGGCCGCCTATATGCTGGGTATGGTACTGCAGTCCCGCTCGGTCGACCTCCTGGATCTGCAAAATGCATTGCGCCAGATGGAGCCGGTCTGCGTCGCCGCCTGCGCCAACAATCCTGACCGCGAGACCACGCTGTTGCCGAGGTTGAAAGCCAATATCGACCAGTCCCGCGCCCATATCGACGATGCCGATATCTATATCGGCCTGGCGCGCCGGTTCCATGTCGAGCTGGCGGAGGGTTGCGGCAACGAAACCATGAGCCTGATCGTCGGCGCACTGGAATCGCTGTGGTCCGCGCATGTCGACCGGCTGGCGCGGCGGCCGGCGCAGCATGGCGCATTCGCGGACAAGGCTGTCCGGCTGGCCACGCTGAAGGACCACGAGCGGTTGTATAAACTGATCGCGAAGGGCGACGCCGTCGGCGCGGAAAAGCTGGCGCGCGAACATTATTCCGAAGCGACGCGCCGAACCGAGGGCTGGAAACATGCCTTCGATTACAGCGCCACCATCACTGCCTCGGCGCTCCGCGGAGACTAATAAATCCCTCGCCCGTTCGATGGGAGAGGGAGGGACCCATTGCGCCAGCAATGGGAGGGTGAGGGGGCTTTGGATTTCTGTCTCCCGCCCCCTTGTGTCTTAGATTTCTGTCAGGATGGGGCTGAAGCGGGATCGGTTATGGCCGACCCCGCTTCGCGGTCGTGAGCCCGTCGCCCCCTGGAGTTGCAGCCCGAGCATGAGCCTGGCGCCGCGACCGTATCTTTCACGCCCGAACAGTTGCCTGGGTAGACCCCGCACTTGCAAGGAAGGGTACGAGGATGGCACAAATCTCCCCCAAAGTCGGCATCGATTGCAGCGATGAGCGGCTCATCCGGCGCTGCGCGCCACCTTCTCCCGCCAAGCGGGAGAAGGCTTTTAATTACGCCCCCGCACCGCCCGAATAGACGATCTGAACGCGGCGGTTCTGCGGCTCGCGTACCCCATCGCCGGTCGGAACCAGCAGGTCGCGCTTGCCCTTGGCAACGATCTCGATCTCCGACGACGCGATGCCGTCCTTTTCAAGCTGTGCGGCGACCGATTCAGCACGGCGGCGGCTGAGACGCATATTGTAGGCGTCGGAGCCGACCGTGTCGGTATGACCGGTGACAGTCAATTGGGTCACGTTGGTCGCCGAGGCGTTCTTTGCCGCGGTGTTGACGATCTCCACGGCTTGCGACGATAGATCCGACTTGTTGAAGTCGAAGAACACCAGATAGCTTTTCGGAACCGATGGGGCCGGTGCGACGACCGGCGGCGGTACGTAGGCAGCAGCGACAGCGGGCGTGTCATCCTGCTCGAACCGGTACTTCAGCTGGAAGCCCCACATGCGGGGCTCGTTATAGGCGTAGGATGTGAAACCCTGCGTCGAATAGGAGCCGAAACCGCCGATCGGGAACAGCGAGTTGGTCGCGTTGGTCATGAAGAACCCGACATCGATCGGCTGCTCGAAGATGTCCTTCCAATCGACCCGCCAGTTGACGAGCTGGTGACCCGGCGCCGTGGCCGGCGAGTTATTGACCGCCAGCAGCTCATAGCTCTGCCAGTTGAAGTCGCCGGTCAGGCTGAGGTCGCCCCAGCTTTCGTCGATCGGAATATGATAGGTGAAGCCCAGCGTGTATTTGATCTTCGGGAAGTCGGCGAAGGACAGGCCGTTCAACTGACCGAAATAGGCCGAGGCAAAATCGGTCAATACATTGTGGTTGAACGAGAAGTTGCCACGCAGTTCCAAGTCTTTGATCGGATAGATCGAACCTTCGAATTCCGCGCCTTCGACATCGGCCGACGCGGCATTCTCTGTAACGGAGGTGTTCTGCTGGGCGCCTTGAACTGTCAGGAAGGCGACCACGTTTTCCTGAATATTGCTGTACCAGCCTTTGTACAGATCGGCATTGGTGCGGGCATGAACGCCGAACAATTCCCAATCCGACTTCACGCCGACTTCGACATCGACAAGCGTTTCAGGCTGGAAGGTCTGGTCTGCCACGATCGGTGCGGTGGGCGTAAAACCACCGGGGCGGTAACCTTTCGAGGAGCGCACATAGAGCAAGGTCGTCGGATCGACAGAATAATCGAGATTGAGGTTCCAGCCCGGTGAGTGGAAGTGTGCGTCGGCACCCAACGTGCAAGTCGGCGCGGCACCGCTGACGCAGATATTGGCCGGGCCTTGCCCTGCAATATGGATCAGCTTTGTATAGCCGTCCGACGAACCCCAGTCCCAATTGTAACGATAGCCTGCAGTGAATTTGAAGTTGCTGAGCACGTCGGAAAGATTTCCCAAGTCATAGGTGGCCTGTCCATAGAGCGCCTGCGTGCGGCTGCTGCCACCACCACCTGTCGCGACCAGAAAGCTGCCCTGCGACACGACCGTGGATTGGCTGGGGCCCTGGCTTTCATATTTCAGGAAGCCGCCGAGCGTATAGGATAAACCGCCATCCAGCGCCTTGCCCTGCAATTGAAGTTCTTCGGTATATTGCCGGGCGATACCGGCGCCCGCACCCGCGCCGCTGGAACTGGTATTCCAGCCGCGCGCCGTATCGAAGTTTTGGGTGATCAGCGGGCTGCCGTCGAAATCGTTGCGCGTCAGCTGCTTGCTGTCGATATAGCCCAGGATATTGCGGACGGTGATGTTGTCGTTGACGTCCCACCGCAAGATATCGACCACATCGATATTCTGCGCCTTTTCCAGCGGACCGTTGAAACCCTCGCTGACCGGCTTGCCGCCGACCATGAAAGTCGGATCGAAGCCGATGATCGTACGCGCCCCCAGTCTTTGCTGCTCTGCGAGTATCCCCTGGGCTCTCCCCACATTGAACGGGAAGTTCGCTGAATTCTGGCTGCCCGGCGCAAAATTAAGGAGGCCCAGGATTTCCGACGTGCCGTTGGTGTGAACGTAGCTGTAGTCGACGACGGTATAGTTCTCGATGTCGTCGGTCGGCCGGAAGGTGATGCCGACACGGCCGTACCATGAATCGCGATTGTCGAGCGCCAAGCCGGGCGTGCTCAACACTTTGGTGAAGCCGTCTCGCTCATCGCGCTGCCCGGCGACGCGGATCATCAGCTTGTCGGCAACGATCGGAACGTTGACCGCACCCGTGAACTGGTTCCAGCTGTAGTCGCCCAGGATTTCCTGCGCGAAACCCTCGAATTTATTGGACGGCTTCTTGGGCACGAACAGGATCGCGCCACCCGTCGTGTTCTGGCCGAACAAGGTGCCCTGCGGCCCCTTCAGCACCTGCAAGGTTTCAAGGTCGATCAACTGCGCATCCCCGGTCTGATTGCCGACGATCTCAGGCACCTCGGAGAAATAGCTGACCACGCCTGGCAGGCCGCGAATACGGGGGGCGGCGGCGATGCCGGAGCGGAACGCGTTCACCCAGCTGAGCGATGGGGTGCTGTATTGCAAGTCGTTGAAGTTCTGGATCGAGTGCAACTGCAGTGTTGCCGCGCTGAAGGCAGTGATCGACTGCGGAACGGTCTGAGCACGTTCCTCCCTGCGGTTGGCGGTAACGATGATCTCTTCGGGGCCGTTGCCCGATGCCTCCGCCTGATCCGCCTGCTGCGCCATGCTGGCGTGAAGCGGCGCGAAGCCGAGTGTGCTGACTGTGCCGAGCAAAATGACTGTACGACGCATAGACATCGTTTATCCCCCCAATAGAGCTTTTGTCGTTCGCGGCGCCGTCACACAAGGCAGTGTGATTAAGTACCGCTCAATTCAGCCTCTGTCATTACTATGTTATATAAGATTGTAAAGAACGGATTTGAGCAGCTGTTCATTTTTTCGTTAGCGGAACGCGACCTCCAGCCATCTGTCGATCATCGCGTTGACCTGCGCCGCGGCGATCACCTGGATGAAATGACCGGCACCGATCACCTGCCCCACACGCCAGTTGGGCCCCAGGCTGGCCAGTGTTTCCCGGTCGGTGAACGGTTTGTCGGCCAGCAGGAATAGCGACGGGATATGGCAATCGCGTGCCGCCGCGCCGCCGTCGAAACCCAAGACCGTGTCGCGCATGCGGGACGCGACATGGTCCGGCACCGCCAACATTCCATCCAGCACCGTTTCTTTCAACGCGGCCGGATCGTCACGGCCGAACAGCCGGTCGCCCAGGAATGCGCGCCGCTGGGCCTGAGTCAACGCGCTGACGACGCCAAGTTCGCCGACCTTGTTGGATAGTGTGCGGACGCCGGAATCGAACAGCACCAGGCCGCCCAAGAAATCCGGGCGGTTGGCGGCGAGATGCAGCAGGTTGCTGCCGCCGAAGGAGTGGCCCATCGCGATCGGCCGCTCGAGGCCCAGTTCGTTGCACAGGAAAACCAGGTCGTCGTTGAATTCGTCGTTGGAATATGCGCTGTGCGGCTTATCGCTATCGCCATGCCCGCGCAGATCGACGGCGACAACACGATGGTTCCGCGACAGATGCTCCAGTTGCGGCAGCATGTGGGTGTGGTTGCACTGCATGCCGTGCACCAGCAGGATCGGCGTGCCGCCAGCGCCTGCATCGACATAAGCCAACCGCACGCCGTCACGCGTCACATATTTCATCTCGCCTCCCCGCCGCTCTTTTATATATAAGATAACAAAGATATCTGACGCGGCGGGCATATTCCAGCCGCTGCGGCTCGACAAGCAACACGCCCGTGTTAAGCTTTGCGCAACCGCCCGAAAGGGACGATCAAACGATCCAGGGCGCTCCAGACGGTGGGAAGATGACAAGCACAACGCAGCGCGAAACGGCAAAGGACGGCTACACGCTGCCCACCGGCCTGCTCGGCATTATCACCATCGTCGTCATGGTCTGCGGCCCGTCGATGGTGGGCATGATGCTGACCATCGTCCTGCCGATTCTGCCCAACATGGTGAAGGCCGTGGGCGGCGACAAAGCCGCGCTGATCGCAATGCCGACCGCCGGGATCGTCGTTGGCGGCATCATCGGTGGCCTGTTGCTGTCACGCGTTTCCGCGAAGACCCTGATGGTGGTTTCGATCGCTCTGTTCGGTATCATCGGCTTTGCCGGGATGGCGCTGCAGGGGACGCCGCTGCTGATTTCGCGCTTCCTGACCGGCGCGGTCGCCACCTGCGTTTCCGCGGCATCCACGACACTGATCGGCGAACACATCCCGTTGAAAATCCGGCCGCGCGTTCTGGGTATGCAGATGGCGGGGTCATCGCTGATCGGCATTGTCGCGATGAATGTTTCCGGCACGCTGAACGACAATTTCGGCTGGCAGGGCTCGTTCGCGCTGTTCCCGATCATCGCCATTATCCTGATCGTTCCCGGCATCCTGCTGATTCCGCCATCGGCGCCGATTTCGACCGTGGCCGAAGACAAGACTGCGCGGTCGGGCTGGCGGCTGATCCTGGATCTATGGCCGGTCTATCTGTTCCTGCTGGTGATGAACGCCACGGTCTACACGTCCAATTCGCAAACCCCGTTCATACTCTCGGATCAGGGCGTCACCAGCGCGGCCACACGCGCGCATCTGCAAAGCATCAACCAGACACTGATCGTCGTGTCGGCCTTTGCCTATCCACTGACCCGCCGTTTCCTGGGCAGCCGCTGGATACCGGCCTTCTTCCTGGCGATGGCGGGCACTGGGCTCGTTCTGCTGGGTTCGGCGCATAGCCTGCTGCAGGTCGGCATCGCACTGGCATTCACCGGCATCGGCAGCGGTACCCTGTTCCCGCATCAATCCAACCTGATCCTGTCCCGCGCGACATCGGAAATCCGCGGCCGCGCGGTCGGCCTGATGGTCAGCAACCAGTTCCTGGCGGATACGATCAATCCCTATGTGTATCCCCCACTGGCAGTGGCGGTCGGCGGGCTGGGCAATTCGATCGTTGCGGTCGGGCTGGCCTGCGGCCTCGGCGTATTGGCAGCCCTGGTCTATGGCGCACGCACGACCAACGTATCGCTGACCCCGGACGCCAAGGGATATGGACATTAGTATCTGCGGCGTTGAACGGCGATGCGATGCGCAGGTTTTTCTACTGGCTGGGCGTCGTTGCCGCGATCGCAATCGTCGCGATCATTGTCGGTGGCGTCATGGTCGTGGACAAGGAAGTTCAGCACATCTGACGAAGCTAGTTTCCGACCATCCGCCTGATGACCCGGGCCAGCCGGGCGATCCCCTCGCCTGCTCGATCTTCCGGCGTTTGCGGAAAGGCCAGGCGGATCGTGTTGAGCTTGGGGTTGGCCGGGTAGAACGACCGGCCGGACACCACCGCGACCTTCTCATCGCGTAAGGCTGTCATCGCCAGTTCGGCGCCATCGACGCCCTCCGGCAGGTCGACCCAGATATACATGCCACCATCCGGGCAGGTCCATGTGACGCCGGCCGGCATATGCGCCTTCAGCGCCGCCAGCACGGCATC
Organism: Alphaproteobacteria bacterium; assembly: GCA_965276835.1. Classification (GTDB taxonomy): domain Bacteria; phylum Pseudomonadota; class Alphaproteobacteria; order BOG-932; family Roseiterribacteraceae; genus BOG-932. The sequence goes on along the minus strand of OZ255631.1, from coordinate 705,739 downwards.
CAGACGGTCGCTGTAGAGCGCGTTCACGATCGGAATCCGCGCGTCCAGAATCCGGTCGGCAAGATCCAGGATCAGCATCTGGTTGAAGGTGCTGGTGTGCAGGTCGCTGGCCTGTTTCAGCAGGGTCAGCCGATGGATCACCGGCGTCGGCGCCACGACCCAGCCGACGCGCAAGGACGGCACGATCACCTTGGAAAAGGTGCTGGTATAGATTACCTGGTTCTCTTCGATGCCGCCCGACCGCTCGATATCCAGCGCCAATAGCGACGGCACAGCCTCGCCGCGATAGCGCAGCTTTTCATAGGCGCTGTCCTCGACCAGCGGGATCCCGCGCGCCGTCGCCCGGTCAAGCAGCGCAAGCCGCTCGGCCCGTGTTAGACAACTGCCCATCGGATTCTGGAAGTCGGGCATCAGATAGGCGAATTTCGCTGCCGGTGCGTCAATGTCCGCCAACTCCGACACCGTTCCGTAACTCGCTTCGCAGGCATCGAAAGCACGCAGCGCGCCGATATAGGTCGGCGCCTCCACCAGCGCCCTGTCGCCCGGCGACAGGAACAACCTGCCGATCAAATCGAGTCCCTGTTGCGACCCGCTGGTGATCAGGATGTTCTCGGGTCCGCATGGTGCACCCAGACCAGCCATGTAGTTGGCCAGCCATTCGCGCAGCGGCCGATAGCCCCCGCTTTCGGAATATTGCAGGGCAATCCGCGCCTTGGCTGGGTCGCCGAGAATCCGCTGAGCCGCCTCGGCGACGTCCTCCAGCGGGAACACCGCCGGATCGGGAATGCCGCCGCCGAACGAGATGATGTCCGGCTGCCCCATCAGCCGCGCCAGCTCCCGCACATCCGACGGCATAACCCGCGCGGCGCGGCTGGCGTAGAGGAAAGGCCAGTCAGTCATCTCTTAACCCGTCATTGCGGCGTGCTGTTAAGGATGAGTGAACCGCCAAGACGCCAAGGGCGCCAAGGAAATCCTCTTCCTCTTTATCTGCGTTCATCTGCGAAAATCTGTGGATGAAAATCCTTATCCGCAGATTTTCGCAGATTAAATCCAAATTGTTTTCTTGGCGCCCTTGGCGTCTTGGCGGTTAAATTTCTAATCACTTCGTGATTGGGATCACCCGAACTTGAATAGGCGCTGGGCGTTCTGGTGCAAGATCAGGCTGCGATCTTGCGGCGACACGCCCGACATCGACGATTGGATGGTGCGCCAGCTGTAGGGCCAATCGGCGCTGATATGGGGATAGTCGCTGGACCACAGGATGCGCTCGGCGCCGACATATTGCCGGTTCTGCAGGCCGAACGTGTCAGTCATGTAGCCGAAGTGGAAATGCCGGTCGATATATTCGCGCGGGGATTGGAGCAGGCCGAACTTCGTCACCGGTTCCAGCCGGTTATAGTTGTTCTCGATCTGCTCCTTCACATAGGGTACCCAGCCGAAATCGACCTCGGCGAAGAACACGTCCAGGGTCGGGAAGCGGTCGAACACGCCGGCGAAGATCATCTCGATCATGCGGTTGGGCGCATCGAAGAACCGGCCATAGCCCGGCAGCTTTGCCTTATGGGCGCCCGGCATGTTGAGCGACATGGCGACATGGATGGTCAGCGGCATGTCGCGCTGAACCAACGCCGCCCAAACCTCGTCGTCCGCCGGGTCGATCGCCAGCGTGCCGTTCGGCCAGCAGCCGATAACGATGGTGCGCATGCCAGGCCGGCCAAGCACCCGCTCCATTTCCGCGACCACGGCCTTCGGCCCGCCGCGTGTCGGCATCATCGCCGCGCCGCAGAACCGGTCCGGTGCGGTGGCGACGAATTCTGACAGCCAGTCGTTATAGGCGCGCACCAGTTCCAGGTGGAACGCCTCATCCTGATTGGCAAAGATCGCCTGGGAGAGCCGCGGAGTCGGATACAGAACCTCGGCGTCGACATTGTCGCGGTCCATTTCTTCGATGCGCGCCTTTGGGTTCCAGCCGCCCGGGCGGATGTCATCGAACTTCATCCAGCCTTTCATCTCTTCCGGCGGCAGGCCGGCACAGTTGTTCCAGCCGAAATTGACCGGATCCTTCACGCCTTCGATGATCCAGGCGTCGCCTTCGGGAAAGCTCTGCATACGGGGCGCGCGGTCCTTGAAACCGGACGAGACGCGCGTAGTCCACAGGTCGCCGGGCTCCGTCACATGCCCGTCGGAATTGATCAGCCGATATTGGCGGTTGTTGCGATTGAGCGAATCCATTCCCCGAAACCCCTCAGGTTACCGACCCTGCGTCGGCTCTATCTTATATATGATTAACATTATAAGTCCCGCGCTTCAAGATTGCGCGGATGGGGATTTTGTCGCCGATCGGCGGGGATGTCCAACGTTCAGTTGGGCACGGCACACGACAACCCGTCATGGCCGGACTTGATCCGGCCATCCTCGCATTTCCGCCATCGCGCTGTATGACGTGGATGCCCGGATCAAGTCCGGGCATGACGATCTAGATAGGTTGGAACGAGCGACCTACACCCGCTCCCAGATCGCGGCGATGCCCTGGCCGCCGCCGATGCACATGGTGACCAGGCCGTAACGGGCCTGCACGCGCTGCATCTCATGCACGATCTTGACCGTATTGATCGCGCCGGTCGCCCCGACCGGATGACCGAGAGAGATGCCGCTGCCGTTCGGGTTGACTTTGGCCGGGTCGAAACCCAGCACCTTTGACACCGCGCAGGCCTGGGCAGCGAAGGCTTCGTTGGACTCGATCACGCCTATATCGGCCACCGACAGGCCGGCCTTGGCCAGCGCCGTCTGGGTCGCCGGCACCGGACCGATACCCATGAAGGCCGGGTCGACGCCAGCATGACCATAGGACACCAGACGCGCTATCGGCGTCAGGCCGTATTTCTTGACCGCCTCGCCGCTGGCCAGGACGACCGCAGCGGCACCGTCATTGATGCCCGAGGCGTTGCCCGCGGTCACCGTCCCGCCCTCTTTCTTGAAGGCCGGACGAAGGCCCGACATGTCCTCCAGCTTGGCGTCGTGGCGGACATGTTCGTCCTCCGCGAACACCGTGACGCCCTTGCGGGTCTTCAGCTCGTAGCCGACGATCTGATCCCGGAAATAACCGGCCTTGATCGCGGCCGAGGCGCGGCGGTGGCTCTCCAGCGCATACGCATCCTGCTGCTCGCGCGTGATCTCATATTTCTCGGCCAGATTCTCGGCCGTGATGCCCATGTGGTATTTGTTGAAAGGGTCATGCAGCGTGCCGAGCAGGATGTCGGTCATCGTCGCATCGCCCATCCGGGCGCCCCAGCGCATCGCCGGGGCGTGATACGGCGCGCGGCTCATGCTTTCTGCACCGCCGCCGATCGCCGTCTCGCAATCGCCCAGCAGAATCGACTGCGCTGCTGAAATGATCGCCTGCACGCCCGATCCGCAAAGACGGTTGACGGTCAGAGCCGGCGTTTCGACCGGAATGCCCGCATTGATCATCGCAACGCGGGAAATATACATGTCTTTGGATTCGGTATGGATCACCTGGCCGAACACGACATGGCCGATATCGGCCGCCGGCACATGGCTGCGGGCTAGAGCCTCAGCCGTCACCTTGGTCGCCAGATCTGTCGGCGCAACATCCTTCAGCGCGCCGCCGAACGTCCCGATCGCTGTCCGGACACCGGACACGAGGTAAACTTCACGCATTATAACCTCCGATAAACACTATGGATTCCACATTCGCTTGTTGCAGTGCGGAATCAAGCGTGTGATTTGCATAGCTCAGGCGCTAAAACGCGCCCTCCGGCATCGTCGCCGCGACATCGTTCAGCGATGCGACCGTCATCAGCAGCGGCGCAACCTTGGGCAGTTCCACCTCGATGAAATAGCGGCATGCCCGTAGTTTGCCTTCCGCCCAGGCCGGGTCGCCCGAGGGATTGGCGCGCAACACCGTCGCCTGATCGAGCCAAAGCCAGGCAACGACAACATGTCCGAAGGCCGTCAGAAACGCCGAAGCGTTGTCGAGCGCGCGGGCTGGGTCATTCAATGCGATCAGAGCCCCTGCCACCTCCACAAGGTGATCCCAGACGATATCCAGGCCGGCCGCCAGACTACGCAGATCGGCAAAGGCCTCCGCCCGCGTGACCGTTGCCACGATCTCGTCGCCCAGGCCGGCCAGTGCCACGCCCTTGTCACGGATGATCTTGCGGCCCAGCAGGTCGATCCCCTGGATGCCGTGCGTACCTTCATGGATCGGGTTGATCCGGTTGTCGCGATAGATCTGTTCGACATCGAAGTCGCGGGTATAGCCGTATCCGCCATGCACCTGGATCGCCAGCGTGTTGGCCTCCAGCCCGAATTCCGACGGCCAGCTTTTGGCGACTGGCGTCAACAGGCCAAGCAGCGAGGCGGCGCGGGCGCGTTCGGTCTCGTCGGCGGCAACCCGCTCGCGGTCCATTAGATGGGCGCAATAGAAAATGAGCGACAGCGCCCCCTCGGCCAGCGCCTTCTGCGCCAGCAGCATCCGTTTCACGTCGGCATGCCGGATAATCGGCACAGGCGCGGATGCCGGGTCTTTTCCCTCACGCCCCTGCAGCCGCTCCCGGGCATAGGCCAGTGACTGGCGGTAGCCGCGCATGGCAAGCGCCGCCGCGCCCAGCCCGACGAAGACTCGCGCCTCGTTCATCATGGTAAACATGATGGCGAGCCCTTGGCCCGCCTCGCCCAGGCGATAGCCAATCGCACCGCCCGATTCGCCGAAATTCAGCAGGCAGTTGGTCGTCCCGCGATAGCCCATCTTGTGGTTCAGGCCGGCGACCGAGATGTCGTTGCGCGTGCCGTCCGCCAATACGCTCGGCACGATGAACAGAGTGATCCCGCCGGTGCCGGGCGGCAGCTTGCCATCCGGGTCGGGAATCTTCGCCAGCACCAGATGGATGATCGTGTCGGTGATGTCGTGGTCGCCACCCGAAATCCACATCTTGTTGCCGGTCAGGCGATAGCGTGGCCCCAGTTCATCGTCGCCGTCCGGCGCCGCGCGGGTTGCAACATCGGCCAGCGACGAACCCGCCTGCGGCTCCGACAGGCACATGGTGCCAAGCGCCTTGCCCTCGATCTCCGGCGTGGCAAAAGCCTCGATCTGCGCCGGGGTGCCGAATTTCACCAGCACCCGCGCATTGGCGGCGGTCAGCATCGGATAGGCGGCGGTCGCGATATTGGCCGCCATGAAATGCGCCATCGACGCCGTGTCCACGACATGCGGCAGGCCCATGCCGCCGAATTCAGGCGCGAACGACGCCGCGAACAACCCGGCCTCGGCATAGGCCGCCATTGCCTGCTTGATCTCAGGGATCACCCTGGCGCGGCCGTTCTCCAGCCGGGGTTCGACCTGGTCCGACTTTTTGTAGTGGTCGGCGAACAGGTCGGTGGCCAACTGCTCGCTGAGCTCCAGCACCGCGTCGAAGGTCTCGCGCGAATGGTCGGTGTAGGCTGTGTGTTCAGTCAGCGTGTCGGCATGCAGCCAGTCATAAAGCCAGAAGGCGACGTCGCGCGGATCGATGAAGGTCATCGATCAAATCACCGTCGCGCCGCCGTCGATCGCCAGCACCTGGCCGGTGATGTGCCCGCCGGCGGCGGAGGCGAACAGCAGGGATGCGCCCTTCAGGTCGTTCGGGCCGCCCAGCTTGCCCATCGGCGTGTGCTCGACAACGAAGCCCTCGATGGTTTGCAGAATCACCGCCGTCAGTTTCGACGGAAAATATCCGGGCGCCAGCGCGTTGACAGTGATGCCGTAGCGGCCCCATTCGGCGGCCAGCCCGCGGGTGAGATTGACCATGCCGCCCTTGGCCGCGGTGTAGCCGATCATGCCGCCCATCGACACATGATGGCCCTGCAATCCCTCGACCGAAGCGATGTTGATCACCCGGCCGTAATGCCGCGGGATCAGCCACTGCTTGGCGATTGCCTGGGTCAGCAGGAACGGACCCTTCAGGTTTGTGGAGAACACCTTGTCCCAGCCGTCGGTCGGATAGTCCTCAGCGGGCGCCCCCCAACTGGTGCCGGCGTTGTTCACCAGTATGTCGACGCGGTCGTAGTGCGCCTTCAGCCAGTCCGTGAAAGCGGGCACCGTCTCGTCCTTGCTGAAGTCGCCAGCCCAGGCGGCGGCCTTGGCGCCCTGAGCTGTCAACTTGGCGACAGCCTCGTCCAGTTCGTTCTGCTTACGCGCGGTCAGCACCAGGCTGGCGCCGAATTCGCCCAGCGCTTCGGCGATCTGGAAACCCAGGCCGCGCGACCCGCCGGTGACGATGGCCACCTGGCCGGTCAGGTCAAAAAGCGACTTTAGAGCGAGCGAAGTATCGGACATGGCTTGCGCTTCCCGCGAGGCAATGGTTTTTGCGAAGCGCGACCATCGCAATTCCTGTCCGACAACTCAACAGGCCGCGTTCTCGAAATGACCGATAGCGAAACTTCCGAAATCCGCGCCGCGATCGATATCGACCGGCTGACCGAATATCTGACCGACCATCTGCCGGGTTTTGCAGCACCGCTGACAGTCCGGCAATTCAAGGGCGGGCAATCGAATCCAACCTATCTTCTGACCACGCCCAGCCATCGATACGTCTTGCGTAAGAAACCCGCCGGCCAGTTGCTGCCGGGTGCGCATATGATTGAGCGCGAATATAAAGTAATGAGCGCGCTGAAAGGCTCTGCCGTACCGGTCGCGACAGTGCCGTTGATGTGCGAAGACAGTTCGGTCATCGGCACGCCATTCTATGTGATGGATTTCCTGGAGGGCCGCATCTTCCGCGACCCGGGCCTGCCGGGTATCGCGCCAGCGGAGCGCGCAGCGATCTATCGCGCCATGAGCGACACGATGGCCGCCTTGCACGCCGTGGATTGGCAGGTGGTCGGCCTGGCCGATTTCGGCAAGCCGAGCGGTTATCTCACCCGACAGATCGCCCTGTGGTCCCGCCAATATGTCGCCGGCAAGACGCATGAGATTCCGGCGATGGACAGGCTGATGGAATGGCTGCCGGCGCATATCCCAGCCGATGAGCGCACCACCATCTCGCATGGGGACTTCCGATTGGAAAACCTAATGATTCACTCAACCGAGCCCAAGGTGCTGGCGACGCTGGACTGGGAACTGGCGACCCTGGGCCACCCATTCGCCGACCTGGCCTATAACTGCATGATCTGGCACCTGCCGGCCGACGCCGACCACCTGCCCGGCCTTTCCGGCCAGCGCCTGCCGGAAGGCATTCCGACCGAGGCCGATTACATCGCGGGCTACTGCAAGGCCGCGGGCCTCAGCGAGATCCCCGATTACAATTTCTACCTCGCCTTCTCCCTCTTCCGCTTCGCCGCCATCGCCCAGGGCATCTATGCCCGCTGGCAGGCAGGCAACGCGAGCGCGCCGACCGCGGAGACAGCGGGTCTTATGGCTGGCCCGTTGGCGGATTTGGGTTGGAAGGCGGCGCTAAGGCTCTGACTGGGCCTTTTCCGGCCACACGTCCGGCACCGACGCCGCCAGCTTGTCGGCGATATAAGCCGGGATGGTCAGCCGCCCGGTCGACCCGAACCGAAACGCGACCATCGAACCTGCCAGCCACGCATCCCGGCGAACGATCGCGATCTCTTCCCAAGGCACGAAGAAGTCCCGGCTGAACGGTCCGAACAGCCACAGAATCCCAATCCGCAAACCTGACGGGCAGGTACTGAACCGCAACACGCCGTTCAATCGCACCGACGGCCCCATCAGCCCCTGCTGGTAGGGCATCGTCAGGATCGCGGCCTCAGGCCGGTCGGGATATCGTTTTACCAGCGCGAACCACCCCGAAATCAGCCCTAGAATCGTGACGACGAACAACCAGATGCCGACGAACAGGATTGGAAGAAATATCCCGACAAGGATCGGGATCATCGTCATTTCTTCACCCGATGCCCCGCCGCCTCGCCGGCTGGATTGTATGGCATCGGCCCCGGTGGTCCCAGGTCACGGTCGGTCAGTTTGATACCGGCGGCGTCGAGCTGGTCCCATTTGTGGGAGCAGACATAGCCCAGCGAGAATTTGCGGCAGAGGCCGGCATCCGGCATCGCCTGTGCAAGCTCGGGCGTGATCGGCGGAGACAGCATGACGACAATCTCATCCGCGCCGACCCGGCGATGGGCGATGGCGTCCATCTCAGCCGGGCAGTCGGCTTTCGGTCCGCGTGACAGCTTCGCGCTGTGGGTCGGGGTGACGCTTTCCGACGCGTAATAGACAAACAGCGGAATCAGCGGCGACTGCACATCGGCGCAGTCCATGCTGGGCAGAACGGTGATGCTGCCATGCGCGGCGATCATCCTGACCCAGGGATCGGGTCCGACGATCGGCGAGCCGGAGTCGCGGATCGCCACCGCCATGTCGGCACGCAGAGGGCCTGCGTCGACGAACTGCAACAGTGCTGCGACGACCAGTATCGTCAAGGCGAAGCTGGGGGACAGCCGCCGCCACACGCCGACAATTCCGAACGCCGCGATCAAATAACCCACAGGCCAGAAGAATCGGCCCGAGGATCGAAATTGCTGCAGCGGATAGAAGATCAGATCGTGGATTTTCGACACGATGTCCTGTGATGACTCGGGCGTCGTTGCATGGGCGACCGCAGCGCTGGGAGCCGCCGGCTCGGCAGCGTGGGCGAACGGATGGAACAGCGAGACGTCACCGACGAACGGTTTGAAAGATATTGCGAAGCCGGTGAACAGCACCGTCAGGATCAGCAGATACTTGTAGCGCCTCGCCAGGGTCCACAGCTCTCCGCGCCACAGCACCAGGGCGACAACAAACAGCAGCAGAATGCCGACGCCCAGATAGTTGAACCCTTCATACTGGCCGCCGGTCGCGTCGATCATATCCCCGCCGAACAGCCCCGAATGCTGTGGCACGAACGGTGACAGAATGTTCATCGAGAAAAACCCGAAGCCGCTCGACCCGCCCGCCCCATGCAAATAGCCCGAAGCAACCAGCAATGCGCCCGTGCCGACGACGAAAATGCCAAGCTGAATGGCCGCCGCCCTGATGCCTTTGCGCGAGCGTTCCGCCCCGTGCGCCAGCATCGCCGCATAAATCCCGGCCACCATGGCGAATAGGTAAAAGTGGATGAGGATCGTCAGCAGCGCCAAGCCCATCGCCGAACGCAGCGCCCGCGCCCTGCCCTGCCGCACGAACTGGAAATATAAGCCCAACTGCACCGTGATCAGGAACTGGCCAAGCAGGTTGAGGTGGAAATAGCGGTAGAGAAACTCGGGCATCGACAGCGCGATTACGGTGCAGACGGTCGCCGGCACCCATCCGCGTAGCCCGAGTGAGCGGCACAGAAACAGGAACGCCGCGCCTTGCAGGCCATAGCAAACCGCGATCCACGGCCCGAAATAATTGACCGACAGCCCCGTCAACCCGAACCAGATTTTGGCGAACAACGCCAACAGCGGATTCACGTCCAGGAACACCACCGACACGCCCTCCGGCGGCATGATGGGCTTGGTCAGGAAGACAGGAAACCGCCAACTGTCGTGTAGAAAATAGCGTACCGCCGACAGGTGCTGCTGCATGTCGGGATAGTTGGGTGCGGTCCAGAATGAGCCGAAGCCAAGCAAGACCGGCGGCGTGAAAATGACGGCAGCGAGGACCAGGCCGATCAGGGCGGACAGCAGGTAGAGCGTGATAGCGGAATACGCTGGCGAGCCGTCGCCATTCTTCGCACCTTCTTTCAAGAAGACCTCCCGCGCCACAGTTCTGTAATTCCTCAGTCATTATCCGGGATTTAACAAGATTTATGAATGGGTTCGGGCGCTGACATGCACGGCAAGCCGGATGGTTCCACAGGCCGTCGATCGTCCAAGAATCCGCAACCCGCGCAGCGTTTCATCAATACCGGGCTTGATCCGCGCGGGTAAAAGCACAAACTGCATTTCATAGTTAAATCAATAACTTCGTTATTCCCGTGCATATATAACGAAGGCCGGCATCACCCGCCTGCCCCATGTCTAGGAGGAGCCAACATGTTCAGCCTGTCGATCAACGGCCAGACCAGCCAAGTCGATGTGCCCGAGGATATGCCTCTGCTGTGGGTGCTACGCGATGTGCTGGGCTTGACCGGCACGAAGTTCGGTTGCGGCATCGCGCAATGCGGCGCCTGCACCGTTCATATGGCCGGAAAGGCCGTGCGGTCTTGCCTGCTGCCGGTGAGTGAGATCGGCACTCAGGCGATAACCACCATCGAGGCGATAGCCGGCAGCCCGACCGGCGCCAAGGTGCAGAACGCCTGGCTGGACAAGGAGGTGGTCCAGTGCGGCTATTGCCAGTCCGGCCAGATCATGGCTGCGACCGCGCTGCTGAACGAAAATCCCAAGCCGACTGACGCGGATATCGACTCCGCCATGTCCGGCAATATCTGCCGCTGCGGCACCTATGTCCGCATCCGCGCGGCGATCCACGCCGCGGCGTCCGTTTAAGGAGCGCGGCCCAATGGGACATATGGAGTTTTCCCGCCGCGGCATCCTGAAGGCGACTGCTATCGGCGCCGGCGGCCTGATGTTGGGCCTGCGCCTGCCGAGTCTCGCGCGCGGTGCCCAGGCGTCGCAGGATTTCGTCCCCAACGCGTTCGTGCGGATCGACGCATCCGGTGCGATAACGCTGATCATGCCGAATGCCGAAGTTGGCCAAGGCATCTTCACCTCCGCCGCGATGCTGCTGGCGGAAGAGCTCGAGGTCGGCCTTGACCAGGTGAAGGTTCAGGCCGCGCCGCCGGATGAGACCAAATATTCCGATCCCCTTTTGGGAGAGCAGGCGACCGGCGGGTCAAGCTCGATCCGTGGCGACTGGGACCGGCTGCTCATGGCCGGCGCCACCGCGCGCACGATGCTGGTCGCCGCTGCCGCCAAGCAATGGAAAGTCGATCCCGCCGCCTGCAAGGCGAGCCATGGCGTCGTGGTGCATCCCACCAGCAACCGGACATTGAGCTATGGCGCGCTGACCGTTGTCGCCGCGACCTTGTCGGTGCCGGAGAACGTTCCGCTGAAAGCACCGGCGGATTTCAGATTGCTGGGCACCAACGCCAAGCGCCTCGACACGCCGCCCAAGGTGAACGGCACGGCGATCTACGGCATCGACGCCAAGCTGCCGGGCATGAAGATCGGCACGCTGGCGATCTGTCCGATCAAAGGCGGCAAGATCGCCAGCATGAACGAAGCGGCGGCGCGGTCGATCCCCGGCGTGCAAGCGGTGCTGAAGCTGGACGACAGCGCAGTCGCGGTCATCGGCGATCATATGTGGGCCGCCAAGCAGGGGCTGGAGCGGCTGGCGGTTACCTGGACCGGCGGCGCAAACGCGGCCGTCAGCAACAAGGATATCGTTGCGGCGCTGGATGAGGCCTCGCGGGGCAATGGCAAAATCGGAAAGAAAAAGGGCGATCCACAGACCGCGATAGCCCAGGCGCCGACCAAGCTATCGGCGATCTACGAGTTGCCGTTCCTGTCGCATGCGCCTATGGAGCCGGTGAATTGCCTGATCCATGTCCGCCCCGATGGGGCCGAGGTCTGGACGGGGACGCAGGTGCCAGTGCGCGCCCAGAACGTGGTGGCGAAGGTGACCGGGCTGAAACCCGAAACCGTCGTCGTCAACAACTTGATCTGCGGCGGCGCCTTCGGCCGGCGATTGGACATCGACATGATTGAAGTCGCCGCCGGCTTCGCCAAGCAGGTTCCCTACCCGGTCAAGATGATCTGGACACGGGAAGAAGACATCCAGCACGATTATTACCGGCCTTATTATTACGACCGGGTCGCGGGTGGACTAGATGCCGCCGGTAAACTGGTCGGCTGGACGCACAAGACCACCGCATCGTCTGTGATGGCGCGCTGGGCGCCGGGCGGGCTGGAGAACGGGCTGGACCCGGATACCGTGGAATGTGCGGTCGGCGACACACCCTATGAAGTGGCGGCCGAGCAATCGGAATTTGTACAATCGGAATCCGACGCGGTCGGCACCGGCTGGTGGCGCGGTGTCGGGCCGACACATAACCTGTTCGTGGTCGAAAGCTTCGTCGACGAGATGGCGGCGGCGGCGAAACAGGACCCGGTCACCTATCGCCGGGCACTGCTGCAACAGAACCCGCGTGCGCTGGCGGTTCTGAACCTAGCGGCGGAGAAATCCGGTTGGGGCACGGCTCTGCCCGCCAGTCACGGGCGCGGCGTTCAGGTTCAGTTTGCCTTCGGCAGCTATATTTCGACCGTCCTGGAAGTCGAGGTTACGGTGCAAGGCGAAATCCTGCCGCGCCGCGTCGTCGTCGCGGTCGATTGCGGGTCGGTGGTCAATCCAGACACGGTCGAGGCGCAGATTCAGGGTGGCATGATTCTGGGTTTGGGGACGGCGCTCTACAACGAGATCACGCTCGCCCAGGGGCGGGTTGAGCAGAGCAACTTCCACGATTACCGGTCGCTGCGTATGAATGAGGCCCCGAAGATCGAGGTTTATCAAATTCGCAATACCGAAAAACCTGGCGGCATTGGCGAGACCGGCACCGCCGCCGCCGCGCCGGCGCTCGGCAACGCGATCTTCGCCGCGACTGGCAAACGCCTGCGCCGCCTGCCCTTCGCCGGCCAGTTGCAGACGGTGTGAACATCATGAAGCTGAACCGCCTGCTGTTCGCTGTTTTCGTCCTGTCGCTCCCAGTCGCCGTCGCGCATGCGGACGATCTCGTCGCCAGGGGCGAATACCTGACCCACGCCGCCGACTGCGCGTCATGCCACACCGTACCAGGCGGCGTGATGTTTACAGGAGGCCGCGCGTTTGTGTTGCCGAAGATGGGCACGATCTTCTCGCCCAACATCACGCCTGACCCGGCAACCGGCATCGGCGCCTACACCGACGATGACTGGGTCAAGGCGATCAGGACGGGAATCGGCCGCGGCGGCAAACATCTCTATCCGGCTATGCCCTACGCCGAATATGCCAAGCTGACCCGCGCGGATGCCCTGGCGATCAAGGCCTATCTGTTCAGTCTGAAGCCGGTCAGTGCGACCTCGCCGGCAAACCGGATGAAATTCCCCTTCGACCAGCGCTGGGGTCTGGTGTTCTGGAACCTGATCAACGCGCCCAGCGGCGAGTTCAGCCAGGATATGACCAAGTCAGCTGCCTGGAATCGCGGCGCCTATCTGGTGGAGGGGGCCGGCCATTGCGGCGAGTGCCATACGCCGCGCAATTTCATGCAGGGCCTAAAGGGCGCTAAGACTTTCGCAGGCGCGAACCAGCAAGGGTGGCTGGCCTACAACATCTCAAACGACAAGACCGCCGGCATCGGCTCCTGGACCGACGGCCAATTGGCCGAATATCTCTCGACCGGCAAGGCGCGGGGGCGCGGCCCCGCCTCGGGACTGATGGCGGAGGTGATCGAATACAGCCTGCGTTATCTATCGCCTGACGATATCAAGGCCATTGTCACCTATCTGCGTGACGTGCCGACTCAACCGGACGGCCCGCCCGCGATTGCCGGACCGGTCACGACAACGGCAGCCGCGGATCCGATCGGCGCGCACCTCTATAACCAGGCCTGCGCAGGCTGCCACCTGCCGGATGGCTCCGGTCGCCAATCCCCTTGGGCGGCGCTCGGCGGCTCGCATACCGCCTCCGATCCAGCCGGCACGAATCTGGTGCAAGTTCTGGCGCACGGCACCCAAATCGAAACCGCCCAGGGCACGATGTTTATGCACAGCTTCACCGGTGGCTATAGCGCTCATGAGCTGGCATCGATCGCCAACTACTTGATCGGCCAGACAAGTGGGCGGCAGGGCCAGGTGACGGCGCAGCAGATCGAAGCCGCGCGCGGTACCGACGCCCATAAGCCGACCGACCCGCCGCCACAGGTCGTGGGACTGCGCTGATCGATCCGGATAGGCCCTTCGGCCTTGGAAGCACGCGCCCATTGGCGGTATAAATCCTTCAAGAACACCGTGCTGTCACAGAGGACGCGATGCACCCCGACAGTGGAGGTTGAGCAGTCAACTTTAGCGAGCGCATCATCGCACGACCAATCCCAGGCCTTTTCGCAGGCGCCACAGCGATGATGCTGACGTTCGGCGTCGCCTCCGCGCAAACCACGGCTTCGCAGACATCGACCGCTGCGACAACCATTCCGCCGCCTTTCATTTCCATCGATCCCGCCGCCGCGGAGGATCAGGATATCCTGAACGTTTCGCAAACCTCGGCACAGGCGCCAGGCCTGCTGGCCAAGACGAACACCGGCGTGCCGCTGGCCGTGCGTTTCTTCCTGCGTCAGTCCACACCCGATTCGACCAATTATTTCACCAAGACCGGCGCCAACACCTATGTCGACGGGGTCTATTACGGCCGGCCCTATGGCGCGCTGTACGACTTCATCGATATCGACCAGATCGACGCGCTGCCTTCCGCCCAGGGGACTTTGTTCGGGCGCAATGCAATGGACGGCGCGATCCTGATCACCACGCGGCAGCCGGGGGATCACCTAGCCGCCGTCGGTGACATCACCTATGGCACGAAAAATTGGATGGACGCGCGCGCGGCGGTCAGCGGTCCGTTGGTCGACGATGAGCTGGCAGGGTCTTTCTCCGCGGTGGTCCGCAGCCGCGACGGGATGATGAGCGCACCGAACCTGGGTGCGCCGGTCAATACCCGCAATTACCAAGCGGCGCGCGCCAAGCTGGTCTATACGCCGACCGCGGCTCTCGACGTCACGCTGTCGGGCGACATGTTGCACGACCGGTCCTCACCCAGATATCCATCGGCGCTGTCGACTTTCGCGCCGGGGCAGGATCCCGCGGCAACGCCCAACCGCGACATCTTTACGACCGAGGCCGTGACGCCCGACCTCAACCGGCTGGACCAGCAGGGCCTCGCGATTGTCGCCAATTACCGTTTGGACGGCTTGGCGTTCAAGTCAATCACAGCCTATCGCGACATCGAATCAAGTTCATATTCCACATACGACGCCACCCCGGCCAATGTCCTGTCGACCGAGGCGATCGTGCATCAAAACCAGCTGACCGAGGATCTGAGCGTCAACGGCGGCGGCGACTGGCTGAAGGAGACCGCCGGACTCTATTACATGCGCAAGGATACCAAGCAGACGACACCGACCGGCGGGTCGCCCAGCTTCTCGCGCGAATTCGATTACTCCTATTCCGCCTATGGGCAGGCTACCGCGAGCCTGACCGACAGAGTCGATCTGCTGGCCGGCTTTCACTACGCGATCGAAGACAAGGACTTCGACAGCGATTTCTACGCCGGCAACAAGAAAGCGACTTTGAACGGCGTTACGACTCCCATTCCGGCCTCCGCCCTGTCGCCGAAATCGGCGAGCAACGCATGGTACGGCTTCACCCCGAAGGCCGGTATCAACGTGAAGATCACGCCGTGGCTGCTGACCTATTTCAGCTATTCGAAGGGGTACAAAAGCGGCGGCTGGAACAACCGCCTGCCGCCCAACTACGACACGGTCGGCAAGCTCGTTACCGCCCCGCACCAATATCTGGCGGAATCGGCGGACGAATATGAAATCGGGGCCAAGGCCACGCTGCTGGACGGCCGTCTGGAAGTGAATTTCTCGGCCTATATCCATGACTACAGCGACCTACAGATCCCGGTCCTGCTCTATAACTCATCGACCTATTACCTGACCTCCGCACCCGCCGCCGAGATCACCGGCATCGAGATCGACCCAACCTGGAAGGTCACCGAAGCGCTGCAGCTTTACGGTATGATCGCGCTGCAGCACGGTAACTACGGCGGCGGCCCGTTTCCCTGCCAGGGGGTTACCGGAGCAACGGTCGATTGCAGCGTCAACCGCCTGATCGGCCTGGCGCCGCTGCGCGCTTTGGTGGGGCTGGTTTACGCACCAGACTTGCCGATTCGAGGGCGATTGCGGTTCGGCCTGTCGCTCAATTACAGCGACAAATACGAAAACAGCCTGCTGGGCGTCGATGTTGCGGCGACCGACAGCCGCACTCTGCTCGACGCCTCGGTCAATTACGATCTACCGGACGGCCATTGGAGTGTCAGCGTCGAAGGCCGCAACTTGACCAACGTCCATTGGTTCTCGTCGGCGGCGCAAAACGGCACAGCTGTAGCCGTTTATCCCGATGATCCCGCAACAGTTACGGCCCGCATTCGGTACCGCTACTGAACGCTGGTCGATGGCCGCCGGCTGCTCGTCGATAACAAGCAGACCGTGGCGGGAGTTGGTTCTATCGGAAGATCGCCCCTTCGACTTCGGAGCCGATGTGCGATCGTCTTCCAAATATTGCGTGACTTGCCTGATCGCAGCTTCGGCGATCGCATCTGACGGTCGCGCCGCGACCGAAAAAACCGGCACGCCTTATCGGCCCGGCATATCCCAAGCAGGAAGCACGGTCATTATCCAGCAGGCGGACCGGCTGGTGATCGTCCAGGGTGGGAAGCGCACTGCTGTTGCGCAGATTAGACTGCTGGACGACGAACCGGGGGCGCCCGGGCGCGCAATCCCGGTCGAGGTGACGATCGTCGCGGATAGGGGCGGCAGCGGCGCGATTGTCCGTGTCGAAGACCGGAAGGTCACATGCGATGGCGACGCCTCTATCGAATTCGTTCCCCGCGAGGACGTGTCCGATTCGACGGTCGCGCCAGATGGTCCGAAGGACGCGGTCGCGCTGAGCACGGTTGGTTTTCCCGGTTTTCGCGGAATTCGAGCTATGGGGGACGAACTGATTGGGGAGGCCACCGGCATCCCCAATCATGCCGGTGTCCGGCGTGTTAATGCGTATCGCTGAAGCGCATGCCCGCATCGACCTGGGCGATGGCCTCTTTCACCGAACGTATCGCGGCCGCCCGATAACCGCCCTTATCGGTTTCCGCGGTTTCAAGGAGGTGAAGGGCTTCGCCGAGCGTCGCTCTGGCCTGCTCCATAATTGGCTGACGTGCCGCCGCAGGCCGGGCAGCGGTGGCCGCGAGAGCCGAAGCGACCAGTCCACCGGTAGCCAATAGACCAAGCTCACGGCGCGTTTTCGGTGCAGACATCTTCATTCTCCTGACAATCGAGATGGTTAATAGACCGAACAACCTGCAATCCGCGGGCGTTCCCGAGCAAGATGTGATATTATACACCCGTCGGCAATGCTGGATCAGCCTGCGGTATAGCCGCCGTCGACATAGATCGTCTGGCCGGTGATGAAACCGGCGGCGGGGGATGCCAGGAAGACGAGCACGCCGGTCACGTCGGCGATCTCACCCAAGCGGCCGAGCGCGGTGCGGCGGACGACCTGGGCGTAGAGTTCGGGCTGTGTGCGAACCAGTTCGCGGTTGAGGTCGGTCGCGATCACAGTTGCACCGATCGTATTCACCGTGATGCCGTGGGGACCGAGTTCGAAACACAAAGCTGCGCCCAGATTGGCGAGACCGGCCTTGCTGGCGGAATAGGCCGTGCGATTGGCCATGCCGCGACCTGACAAGATCGAGCCCATATTAACGATCCGGCCGCCCTTGCGCGCCATCATGCCGGCGGCGAACGCGCGGCTGGTGAGATAGGCGCCGGTCAGGTTGACGTCGATGATCCGCTGCCACTCGTTCAGCGGCAGGTCGGCCATCAGTTTGGGCGAGGTGATGCCGGCATTGTTGAACAGGATGTCGGCAGGTCCCAGCGCGCGTTCGATCTCAGCGACTGCGGCGTCCACCTGGGCCTCATCAGTCACTTCCGCCTCGACCACAAGCGCACGTCGGCCCGCCTTTCTGACAGCGTCGGCCGCGGCTTCGAGCTTTACCCGGTTGCGGCCCAACACCGCGATGTCGGCCCCAGCTTCGGCCAACGCCAGCGCGCCAGCGGCGCCGATGCCGCCGCTGCCGCCGGTGACGACGGCAACCTGTCCGTCCAGGCGGAACCGGTCGGTCATTCGCCCTTGACCATTCGCGCACATTCCCTGAGTTCGATCAGCGCGCGGATGCGGTCCTGCAGATGGCGATACTGTCCGGCCAGCAGAGCGTCCGCACTTTGGCACAGGCGTTCGGACTGGCGCAGCATCTCGGCCAGGATGGCGTCGTCGTTCCGTTCGGTATCCACGCTCACAGTCGGTACCCCGCCTGCCGTTCGTCTTTCCAGCGCCGCGCCTTATAGGCGAATTCCGGCAACTCGGCGCGATCGACCTCGATCAGCGTGACCCAAATATTGTTGCGCGCCTTGATCGCACCGCGCACCGACTGAAACAGCGTGTTGCGCTGTTCCGGCGAGAATTGCATAGCGGCGGCCTCGGAAAGCGCCACCCGCACCTCGATCTCGGTCTTACCGTCGGCGGTGGTGTAGACCCGCCCTGCATATTCGGCGACATCGGCATGGGCGAACACTGCCGCGTCGATCGCGGACGGCCACACATTGTTGCCCCGGATCTTCATCATGTCGTCGAAGCGGCCGATGGTGCCGCATTCGATCGCGTTCCAGCCCCAGCCCGACCCGGTGTCGCCATGCGCCACGAACCGCGCCGCGTCGCCGGTGCGGAAGCGCACGGCTGGCGAGCCTTCTACCGACAGGTTGGTGACGATCATCTCGCCGATCTCGCCCGACGGCGTCGGCTCCAGCGTTTCCGGATCTACCACCTCGAACAAAGTTTCCCACTCGAACAAATGCATCAGACCGCGCTTGCCGTCATTGACGACGCCTTTATCGCAGGTCGAGCCGCCGAAGCCGGCGCATTGGGTGCTGCCGTAACCTTCCTGCAACCGGCAACCCCACAGAGCTTCTACCTTCTCAGCCCACTCGATGGGATAGCCCTCGGCGGCGATGAACAAAGTGCGCATGCCGGGGAACGCCTCTTTCGGGTCGATTCCCCGGCGCATTAGCGCCTCGGTCATGGTGTGGAGATAATTGGTCGAGGCATAGATGAAATTGACGTCGCCCAATTTCAGCATCAGGTCGATCTTGGCGTCGGTCGATAGTGTGCCGCCGACATGGAAACCGGTCGCGCCGATAATGCGAAGGCCCTCGCCCGGCCCCCACCCGCCGGTCGTCACGCCGCCCGCCGGCACGCAGTTGATTGCCATGTCGCCGGGACGTAACCCCGCCAGGAACCAGGGCAGCGCATGCAGGTAGCCCTGCATATGGATATCGCGTTGGCTGCGTCCGTAAATCTCCTGCCCCTGCCCCGACGTTCCGCCGGTCATATTGATCAAAGCCACCCGATCGCGCGGGATCGACAGACGTCCGCCGAAGGGTGGATGTTCGGTCTGATCCGCCAGGAAGTCCGCCTTGTTCGACAACGGGAAGCGCTCGCGGAAGACGGCGAGCGAGGTGACCTGCTCGGGTTTCAGACCGGCGGAATCCATGCGGGCACGGTAGTAGGCGCTGGTTTCGTGCAGCCGAGAGAGTTGCCGTTGCAGCTTGGCGAGCTGCAGTCGTTCGAGGTCCGCGCGCGACAGGCCTGCGACCTGCGCCAGAAGCGGCGACGCCGCGAAAGGCGATTGCAGGCTCATGCCGGTGCAAACACCGGCAGCGTGATCTCCGGCGTCACGTCGCGGAATTGGACCGTGACCGGCATATACGCCGTCACATCCTCCGGCGCGCAGCCGACGATGTTGGTCGACATTCTGACACCCTCCTCCAGCGTCACCAGCGCGACGACATAGGGCACGTCGCCGGCATAGACGTCCTTTGGCACCGGATGGCGCACGACGATCCAGCTGAACACCGTGGCTTTACCGCTGGCCTCGATCCATTCGATCCGGTCGGAATTGCAGTTCGGGCAAAAGCTGGTCGGCGGAAACCGGACTTGGCCGCAATCGCCGCATTTGACGATCTTGAGTTTGTGGTCGCGGCACGTCTCCCAGAACGGCGTGCTTTCGGGATCCAGGACCGGCAGGGGTTTTTCGTAGGACATATCTTAATTCCTCAGCACGAGCGCGCTGCCGCAGGTCATCGCCCCGGCTGTCGTCAGGCAGATTTCCACATCCGGCACCTGCCGCACCCCGGCATCGCCGCGCAGTTGCTGCACCGCCTCGACCACATGATTCAGGCCATGGATATAGCCCTCGGACAGCAGGCCGCCGGCTGTGTTCAGCGGCAGTTCCCCGGTCGGCGCGATGCGCCCGCCCTGCACGAATGGCCCGCCCTCGCCCGGCTTGCAGAAGCCGAAGCCCTCAAGCTGCATGACGATCGAATAGGTGAAGCAGTCATAGATCTGCGCGATATCGACGTCTTTCGGCCCGACACCCGCGCTCTTCCACAAATCGTCGGCGATGTACGGGGCGTAGTTGTGCGCATGGTCCGGCCAGCGGATGGCGTCGAACAAATCCTCGCCCTGGTTCGGCCCGCCGCCATAGGCGCCACCCATGATGTGAATCGGCTTGTGTTTCATGTCCTTGGCCCGATCGGCGCTGGTCACTAGCACGGCGCAGGCACCGTCGGTCTCCAGGCAGATATCCAGCATATGGAACGGGTCGACGATCATGCGGCTGTTGTAATAATCGTCCATCGTGATCGGCGCGCGCTGCATTGCACGTTCGTTATGCTCGGCGTTCTTGCGGAATTGTACGGCGATTTCACCCAGCTGCTCGGACGTGGTGCCGTATTCGATCATGTGCCGGCGGCACCACATCGCCATTGCCTGCGGATAGGTGATCCAGCCGAACGGCGCGGTGTATTGGGTAATGTTATACGCCGACAGGTCGCGCCCGCCGCCCAGCCGGAAACCCGAGCGGCCGTTCATCGCGCGGTAACACAGCACGTTCTTCGCCAGTCCAGCCTCGATCGCCGCGACCGCCGACAGGATGATCAGGTTGGCGGCGTTGCCGCCCGACTGGAAATCGACCGCGTAACCGGCCTGCGGTACGCCGATTTCAGTCGCCACCGCGATGGCGGGGGCGGAATCGCCAAAATTATAGCTGACGATGCCGTCGATATCGGAGATCTTCAGCCCCGCATCTGCCGTCGCCTTGATGCAGGCCTCAGACGCCAGGCTGCGCACCGTGCGGCCGGACTTCTTCGAAAAGTCGGTCCAGCCGATGCCGGCCAGGGCATATTTGTCTCGTAACGCGTACATTACTTTTCCTCGTTAGGCCGGCCAAACGCCGGCTTGCGCTTGTCGCGGAACGCGATCAACCCTTCGGTCGCATCGGGCTCGGTCGTCGCATAGTTGTGAACGTAATCCATCTCGGCCTTCAGCCCCCGCTCCATCGGCATGGTCAGCGTCAGGTTGGTCAGATGCTTGGCGCCGCGCACACCGACCGGGCTTTTTTCGGCCAGCGCGTCGACATAGGCCATCGCGGCGGTTTCCAATTCCGCCGCCGGCACCACTTCGCCGATCAGCCCAATCCGTTCGGCCTCCGCGGCACTCAGCAGCTTGCCGGTCAAGATCAGGTGTTTGGCGCGTAACAGCCCGATCGCATGCGGCAGGCGCTGCGATCCGCCCGCACCCGGCAACTGCCCGAAATTCAGATGCCCGTCGCCGATTTTCACCGTATCCGCCGCGACCGACAGGTCGCACGCCAGTAGCAGTTCAAGCCCGCCGGCCACGCACACGCCGTTGACCGCCGCGATATAGATCTTCGCCGACCGCTCGATTTCATCCAGCATGGCAAAGAAATCGTCGAGGAACTGCCGAAACCGCGCCGGGTCGCGATAGAGCGAGATATAGCCATCCAGGTCGCCGCCCGCCGAAAAGCTACGGCCGCTGCCGGTCACGATCACCGCCAGGCAATTAGTCGTCTCAATTTCAGCGATCGCCCGGCGCAACTCACGGATCGTCGCCCAATCGATTGGATTGAGCTTCTCCGCCCGCGCCAGTGTGACCTTAAAAGCGGCGCCTTGCCTTTCGACCGTGATGTTTTCGTAAGGTATGCTCATACCCAATCTGTCGGGTTGTCGGACAATTCTGGACAATAGCAATCCCACGTGATGCTATCAAGCCGCAACGACGTTTGAAGAAGGAACCGCCAAGACGCCAAGGCGCCAAGAAAGCCCGGATTTAAATCTGCGTTAATCTGCGTCCATCTGTGGATAAGAATCTTTTTCCACAGATGGACGCATATGCATGCATATGATTGGTTTTCTTGGCGCTTTGGCGTCTTGGCGGTTCAATTTCCCAGCAAACGACACGCGCCGAAGGTAGAGTGAGGGAATGCAGACTCGCGATTTTGCCAGGATCGAACGAGCGCCGGCTTACCGGCTGGTCTATGACGCGGTTGAGCGGGAGATCTTTGCCGGCAATCTGAAGGTCGGCGATCCCCTGCCCGCCGAGACGCAATTGGCCGACCAGTTCGGGCTTAACCGCTCAACCGTGCGCGAGGGCATCCGCCTGCTGGAACAGAGCGGCCTAGTCGTGCGCGAAGGCGGCAAGCGGCCACGCATCGCCATCCCGCATTATCTGGAACTGGCCTCATCCGCCAGCCGCGCCCTGGTTCTGGCATCCATCACCTTCCGCGAATTGTGGGAGGCGTCGGTCCTGGTCGAACCGATGATGGCGGAGGTTGCGGCCCGCAATATTGGTGAGGCCGACCTGAAGCGCCTCGCCGTTAACATCGCCGCGATGGAAAGACTAACCGGCCCGTTGGAGGCGCGGGAGAGTTTCGATGTCGATGCGTTCGTCGAGCTGGACACCGAATTCCACGAAATCATGGCCCAGGCCTCGGGCAACCGCGTGCTGATCCTCAGCCACGAGCCGGTGACCAAGCTGTTCATTCCGGCCGGCCGCATCATCCTGCCCCGCCTCGGCACCTATCGCCGCGTGCTGGACGCACATCGCTTCCTCTATGAACGCCTGGTCGCCCAGGACCCCGAGGGCGCCCGCAACTGGATGCGCCGGCACATGAACGACTTCCGCAAGGGCTATGAGATGACGGGATCGGACCTGGACAGCTCGCTCGACGCGGCCAGATTGGGGCTGACTTGAGGAATACGGCGCCTTGAGCAGACGGTTCGATATCGCCTGCGCTGCGCTGCGCGGCAAGACGGCAATCGTAACGGGCGCGACAAGCGGCATCGGATTGGAAACCGCCCGGTCGCTTGCACGCCTGGGCGCGAACGTGATCCTGAGCGGACGCAGGGAACCGTTGGGCCTGCGGGCCGTCTGTGAGATCGAGGCAGAAAGCCCTGACGTCACAGCGTCGTTCGAATCACTGGATCTTGCCGATCTGTCCAATGTCGCCGACTTTGCCGGACGAATCGCCGTCAAGCATCCCACCGTCGATATATTGGTGAACAATGCCGGCTTATTGGCGGTGCCGACGCGCATGCTGACCAAGGACGGCTTCGAACTGCAGTTCGGAACCAATTTCCTGGGGCATTTCGCTCTGACCGCACATCTTTTGCCCAACTTGATTCGCACCCGAAACGCACGCGTCGTCAACCTCAGCAGCCTTTCGCACCACGCCGGACGGCTCGCCCTCGACGATCTGCAGGCAGAGCACGGATATCGTCCATGGAAAGCCTATGCCCAATCGAAACTGGCGATGCTGAGTTTCGCAATCGAACTGCAACGGCGGAGCGACCACCTGCACTGGGGACTGATCAGCGTCGCGGTTCATCCAGGGCTCTCGATGACCGATCTGCCGAATGCCGGCCCCAGTATCGGCGCCAAGTCCAGACCCATAAGCCAGCGCGTCATGGCCTTCGGGCTTCGCATCGCCGGGCAATCCGCCGCGGCTGGCGCACAACCCACAGTCGCGGCGGCGGCGGCGAACGATATCAAGGGTGGATCGTATATTGGCCCCGCAGGCTTTCTGGAATTGCGCGGCCCGCCGACCATCGCGCAGCGGTCGGAACGCGGGAAAAACCCACGAATTGCCGCCGAGTTGTGGCGACAAGCCGAGGTCCTGGCCGGCGTTCGCTTCCCGGACAAACCGTCAGACGCGCTGGACGCCTAAATGGTGTATCGCGCCTCACCGCAATCAGGCATCGCTTGGGTAACCGGCGCGAGCAGCGGTGTCGGCCGGGCCGTTGCCCTGGAACTGGCGCGGGCCGGATATACCGTAACCGCGACCTCGAACGTGCCGGCTGAACTCGACACGCTCGCCACCGAGGCGTCGCCGGGAAAGATCACCGTCATACCGGGCGACGTAACCGACCCGGCCGACATGGCGCGCGTTGTGGCACGCATTGAGGCAACCGGCCCGATCGTGCTGGCGTTTCTCAACGCCGGGGGACAGTTTTCTGAAGACCCGCAACGGTTCGACGATGCTCTCTTCCGCCGTACGGTCGACCTTAACCTGAGCGGCACGGCGAACTGTCTCGCCCCGGTGCTAAGCGCCATGCGGGCGCGGGGCATCGGACAGATTGCGATCAATGGCTCTTCGTCAGGTTATGGCGGGATGCCCGAAGCGATCGCCTATGGCGCGACCAAGGCTGCTCTCATCCATCTCGCTGAAAGCCTGCGACTGACCTGCGCGCCCCACGGTATCACCGTCCAGCTTGTTTCGCTCGGCTTCGTCAGGACGAAACTGACTGACCAGAACCGTTTCCCGATGCCATTCATGACCACGACAGGCAAAGCCGCGCGCCGTATCTGCACCGGCTTTGCTCATGGCGGCTTCGAAATCGTCGTGCCGCGCCGGCTGGTGTGGTTTCTGAAATTCTTGAACCTCCTGCCCTACGCCCTTTACCTGCCCTTGATCGGCGCGTTGACGGGCAAACGGGCACGCCGTTTCGCTCGACGCTTCTAAGCCCGCGTCCGCGACCGCAGCAAAACCTGAACTCGTCATTGCGAGAAGAGGCGGTAGGAATTTCACCTGCTATTTCAGTCCACTGATAACAAAACTGTCACATAAAAACGGGTCTTCCACCGGAATATTCCGGCCGGGATTCAGTCCTCTTTAGTGCTGTCGACTCTCCCCCAACCGAATGGTGTCCCGATGATAAATTCTCTCACACCCGTTTCGCCGCGTGTTCGTCTGGTATTCGGATTGCTGTCTGCCGGATTTGCGCTCGCCGGTTTGGCCGCCGCCCCGCAGGCCCACGCCGATAACGACACGGCGCGCATCGCCGAGGGCATCAAGATTGCGCCGGTGCCGCTCAACCTGAAGGGGCTGAACAAGAACCAAGTCGGTCTCGGCAGCTATCTCGTGACGGTCGGCCAGTGCAACGGCTGCCACACGACGCCCGAATTCGCGCCCGGGTCCGACCCGTTTAGTGGCGATCCCAAGACCGCCGTGGTTCAGAAGGCCTATTTCGCCGGCGGCGTCCCGTTCGGCAACGGCGTCTGCTCGGCCAATATCACAAGAGACAGAAACGGGCTGCCCGACGGGCTGACCTTGGTGCATTTCGAATCGGCAATGCGCACGGGACATGATTTCCGCACACCGAAGAAGCTGTTTGTCGGTATGCCGTGGCCCTATTTCCGCGATTTGACTAACGGCGACCTGGCGGCGGTCTATGCCTATCTGAAAGCTATCCCCGCTAACAAGACGCCGAAGTGCACATGAAGCAATGGGCACGCGGGGCCGGTAAGACTCCGCGATGACGAAGACCTGCTCGTAAAAGCGCCGGGTGGGCTAGCCGCGGGTTAGTCCACCCGGTTCACATTCCGTACGTATCACCGCACGAACGGGATCGTTCCTTTACGCAGGCGTTTCAGACGCTGCTCGTAATTGCGACGGCGCGGGTCGGCGTTTTTCATGCCGGACAGCACGCGTTCCGACCCATGTTGCCCGACAATGTCGGCAACCGTCGGGTGCCAGCAATCGCCTAGCGACAGCCGCGCGAGCGCCGCTGCCCAGCTACCCTCGTGCAGGGTGCCGTCCAACACCTTGGACATGCGGGTCGGATGGTCGCCGACGACCCGTTCCAACTCGCGATAGGTCAGCCCGTGGGCACGCAAGACGTGAATCGTCATGGCGTCGTCAAACGACATGACGGGGTGTTTGGCCGGACGGCTCATAGTTGAGCTTCCGGTTTGCAGTCTCGTCCGAAGGACGGTGGCATCATTGGCCTGTGATTGATCATCGGCATTCCCGTTCGCGGTGGTCCAAACTCGTGCCCTCCAGGGCCAGGGCGGACGATTTGATCCGCGATTATTTTTTGCTGGTCGTCGAGCGACGCATGAAGCCGCTGCAAACCGCAGGAGCTTCGCTAGATCGTCAGAATCAGTAGAAATTTCCCGCTGAAGTTCACTGAATCCATCAATTAGCTTGCAGTTTACGACAATTTGTACGGTTTCTCCATTATTTTCCTGCGCAGATTGCCTAAAATGTGTCATTGCGTCGCGTCGTTTTGCCTGCGCCCTTGTGGTCTCCAACCTGATCCCGCAAAGCCGTGGGCGCCCACGCGGGCGTCAGGCAGGCGAGCTCGGCCTCGATTTGCCCGCCGGGCGGCGGCGGCGGCAACGGCCGATCCGGCGCAACAGAGGGCTGGGCACCCGCCTGCAATGCCTGGGCATAGGCGACGACGGACAGAAAAAGCGCTCCGGCAATCACGAGCGGCCGCCATAGCAGAACGAAATCGTCCATATGACGTCCTTACCGTTCGGCCTGAACATTGTGCCAGCGGGCCTCCGGTTCCTGGCCGTTATAGCCATGGGCGAACCCGGCCAGGAACAACAGCGCGCCGCCCGCGACTGCTACAGCCACGGTGCGTTTTCTCAGGGTCGATATGTAATGCATTGCGGATTCCCCGTCGGTTGATGACGGTGGCAGAAGAACGCGTTCTTGTTGCTGCACGATGTCCGCAAAGCGCTTTTGGGTTACAGCGCGTGAACCAAGCCGGGGGCTGTAACAATCTGTTACAAAGAATTCCGCCGCCCACGGGCAAGGCTGCTAAATTCCTAAGCCATGGCCAACACACCCCATATCCTGGTCGTCGAGGACGACCGCGAAACCCGTGACCTGGTCGCCCGTTACCTGTCTGGCCGCGGCTTCCGTGTCTCCAGCGCCAAGAACGGCCCTGAGATGCGGCAGGCATTGGAGACCGGTAATTTCAGCCTGGTCCTGCTGGACCTGATGCTCCCGGGCGAGGACGGCCTTAGCCTCTGCCGGCGATTGCGGGCCGAGAGATCCAACATCCCGATCATCATGCTGACCGCTTTGGGCGAAGAGGCCGACCGCATCGTCGGGCTGGAAAGCGGCGCCGACGATTATCTGCCCAAGCCGTTCAGCCCACGCGAACTGGTCGCCCGCATCACGGCTGTGCTGCGCCGCGCGGATTCAGTTGTCGAACCGGCGGGCGAAAGCAGGCTGGCCTTCGCTGGATTCGTCCTGGAACCCGACCGGCGGCGGCTGCTGAACGCGCAAGGAACTGAGGTTGAGCTGACGGCCGGCGAATATGACCTGCTGGTGACGCTGGCCCGCCGTCCGCGCCGGGTACTCAACCGCGACCAGTTGCTGGATCTGACCAAGGGGCGCGAAGCCTCGCCGTTCGACCGGTCGATCGACGTGCAGGTCAGCCGGCTGCGCCGCAAACTGCAAGCGGCGGCGGACGCACCGGATATCATCAAGACGGTCCGCTTCGGCGGCTATATCTTCGCGGCGGAGGTGACGCCATGTTGAGGCGTTTCGCCCCCGACCGGCTGTCGCAGTGGATGGCGGCTCTGGTAGTGGGTGGCATCCTGCTGACCCAGGCGCTGGCGCTCGCGCTTTATCACGCCGATCATATGCGGGCTCTGAAGACAGCCGAGAGCGGCCAAGCGGCGCAGTGCCTTGCCGGCTTTGCCCAGGTCCTGGGGCCGGAACCGCTCGCCCACCGGCAGATGATGATGCGCCGCCTGATGTTCCGCCGGGCCTTCGGCCTACCACCAAACCGTGAGCGGCCGGGCCAGCCCGACGGGTATCGCCCATCACCGAACCATGCCCCCCCACCATTCGATCCCGATGGGGAGCCGGACGGACCCCAACCGCCTGATGGCACACATCCGCCCGACGGCATGCATCCTCCCGGTCTGATACCGGCCCCGCCGGATTTCTCGATCCACCTGCCTGATCCGCCGTCCGGCCATCGCAACCTGGCGTTGGAAGATCCGGACTTGGGCAACCGCATCTCGGCGCACAGCACCTTGCCGGACGGTACCCGGCTGACGCTCGAAACGCGCCCGATGCTGGGCCAACTGTTCACTCCAAGCTTTGCCGCCTATTTCGCCGCGCTGATCGGAGTGGCCATCATGGGGTCGATCTGGGCCGTGTTGTTGGCAACCCGACCGCTCGGCCGGCTGTCGGAAGCGGCGGACCGGTTCGGCACGGATGTCAACGCCGCGCCGATGCCCGAAACCGGCCCGCGCGAGGTTCGCCAGGCGGCGGCGGCCTTCAACCGTATGCAGCGGCGGTTGCGCCAGTTCGTGCTCGACCGCACCCGCATGCTGGCCGCCATCTCCCATGACCTGCGCACGCCGCTGACGCGGATGAGGCTGAGAGCCGAGATGGTGGAAGACGAAGAGCAACGGGCGAAAATGCTGAACGACCTGCATGAGATGGATGAGATGATCGGCGCGACCATGGCATTCGCCCGTGAGGAGAACGTCGAGGAAAAAAGCGAACCCACTGAGCTCGATCGTCTGCTGATGGTCCTGGTGGATGACGCCGTCGAAACCGGCCAGCCGATGGTCAAAGCAAAGATCGATCCGTTGACGATCCGCGTCAGACCTCGCGCGATCAAACGAGCGCTGGTCAATATCGTCGACAATGCCGTTCGGTATGGCGGCGGCGCGGCAATCGGCTTGGCGCGAGACGGCGACGATGCGGTGATCCGGATCGTCGATCATGGACCGGGCGTGCCCGAACGCGAACGCGACGCAGTCCTGCGCCCGTTCTATCGCTGTGAAACCTCCCGCTCCCGCGACACCGGCGGCATCGGCCTCGGCCTCTCGATCGCCAGCGACGCGATCAGCGCCCATGGCGGCCGGATGATCCTGTCGGAAACGCCGGGCGGCGGATTGACGGTGGAGGTGAGGTTACCAGCCGGCCGTTGAATGCCCATATCGAACAGGCCGGCTACTCCCTAGACTGGGATGTCGACGGCGAATCGATCAACGGGAGCGGCAGATGACAGGTTCCAGGACCGACCCGCGCGGCAGGCGGAAAATCGGGATTGCGCTGGCGGCCGCCGTGCTCGTGTTTGGCGGCATCGGCTGGTACCGGCACACCATGCGCGCCGTCGCGCAGGACGCAGCGGGAACGAATGCCGCCGCCCAGCCGGTGAGCTATCCCGCGCCGGGTAAGGAACCCCAGGCCAAAACCGAATTTCCGGCCGGCGCTGCCCCGATATCGGGGCCTGAGATCGTCGCAGCTCTGTCCGACCATACCGCGCTGCTGCCGGGCGGGTTCGTCGAATATTACGCCCCGGACGGCAAGATCCACGGGCTGGCGGAAGAAAAGCATTACGGCGGCAGCTGGGAAGTCCGCAACGGCGACTTCTGCACCCTGCTCCAGGGCTCGACCGACAGCATCTGCTCGCCGGTCGAACGCAAGGACAACACGCTGTACTGGAGTATGGACGGCGACCCGGAGGCCAGTGCGGTCGCCACGGTTCCGGGCAATCCACGAAACTTGCCGTAGTCGGCTACTGGTGACTTAAAGCCTTCTCCCGTTTGACCTGCGGGCGCAAAGCTGAAGCTTCACTTCGCCGCAAGTGGCGAGGAGAAAGCTTCGCCACGACAAGGCGGTAAAAGCGCTCTTCTCCGATGTTGCATGCCGGAGTTTCGAGACAATCGCCGGCACCGATCGGCATTCGCCGTCCAAGGTCCGCTTTGCGGTGCAGCCCCCTTGTTCACAGAAAAGTCACACCCCAGCGCCGTCGGAATAATTTAGTACAACGTTAACAGACCGCAGGTAATTGCAACCGATCAAGACGCTTTCACCAATGCAGCGCACCTACAGTTATCTTTCTCGGATGACAAAAAAGTATCACGAAATAATTAGAAATGGGATTCTATTCCAGTTTTTAATTTTCCAATCTGCCTGACCCCAGAAAATAAAGAAACTATAGAAATTCCGGATAGTCCAAGACAAGCAAGAAATTTAAACCGGCTTATAGGAGCAGATTAATGTTAAGATATGATGTTCTTGAAATTGAAGAAAACAAAAAAACTCTTATTGTTTGCAGCAGAAACAGGCTATTTCGCGACGGATTAAAATATATTCTGAACAGCGATAACTTTATTGTTAAATTAGAATATAACTCTCTTGTAGAATTTCACACAAATCTAAAGGATAACGCCAATCAAATTAGCTTGGTTATCTGCGAGACGCATGAGGGCTTTTGCGACGACCACGAAACTCTGGGGAGGCTGACAAGCGAGTTCCCACAGATTAGCGTCGTGGTACTGGCCGATCAGGTGAGCCAGAGGGATTTCGACATGGCAGTCAGAAGCGGCGTGAAAGGGTTTTTGCCGAAAAATATTTCGGCCGAGGCACTTAAAATGTCACTGACCCTCATTTTATTGGGTGAAGACATCTTTACCGCGCCCGCGCAGTTAAAATCCTCAGGTTCATTGCCCCAGCGGCAACCGGATTCCGGCAATCTTCGCACGCCGCTTTCTCAAAAAGAGGGAGAGATTCTCGAGTGCCTGCAAGCAGGGCTTTCCAACAAAGCGATAGCCAGGGAACTCGACATGGCAGAGGCAACGGTTAAGGTTCACGTGAAAGCGATACTGCGGAAAATCAACGTTGAAAATCGCACTCAGGCAGCAGTTTGGGGCATGGCTAATCAGCATTCCAGAATTGAGTCCGAAGCGGCCTGAACGCATGCATCGAACATAGTTCAAATTGTGAAATTGACAGATCAGGGGAAATATTAAATAAATAAAGTAATATCATAACCTGAGGTTATGATATTACTTTATTTACATCTTCGCACCTCTCGAGAAATTCCGACACATATTGTACAAAATAATGTTAGCGCCGAACGTAATTCGACTGTACACATATCAACTGATAAATTCAGATTGTTGAGTGATTCGGGAAGGCTGCCTTTGTGACTCGCGTTATTATCGTTGACGACCAGGCGTCAAATCGGCGCATCATGTCCATGCTTATGGCTCGCGTCGACGCAGGCGCCAGCGTTATGACTTTCGACGATCCAATCGAAGCGCTGTTTTACGCCCGCCATAATATTCCGGATCTTTTGATAACGGATTTCCGTATGCCCTACATCAACGGTGCGGAATTAATCCGAAGGTTTCGGGATTTTCCAAGCTGCGCCGAGGTTCCGACCGTGATGATTTCGGCACACAAGGATCCCGACGCCCGCCGCTTGGCACTAGAGGCCGGCACCACTGAATTCTTGTCGATACCGTTCGACTATAGCGACTCATGCGATCGGTTTCGTTCGCTGCTGGAAAGAAACAAAGAAGGCGGTGCTCAGACCAAAATGGGCGACACGATCAACACTGCCGACGCTCCGCCCCGCTCGGAGGTCGACATGTTCAACGCCCTTCTTGAATCCATCGCCAACAGGCTTCTCCAAAAAGTGGAAGAACTCGATCAGACTTATGCTGAAGTCCGGACTCTTATCGATAGCTCGGACCGGCACATCATTATTGTAGACCAGAATCTCGGAATTCGATGGATGACAAGAAATATCTCCGAGGTATTTCAGATCGATCAATCGTGCATTGGGTCGGCTTTAAGCTTTTCAGACTGCAGATTGAACTATCGCAATATTGCCGTGGACTACATGCGGACCCAGACGGGCGGCGAATCTATTCAAAAAATCGTCACAAGTCACGACGGTCGGCGATCCTATCGAGTAGCCATTACTCCGAACACGCCCACCGGAAAAGCCAACTGCGGAGCGACCTTCATATTTTCGCCGATCTCGACCCGATATGGCGTGTTCGACGCTCAAGAGACGCATCACTAGAGATCATGTTGCGCGTCCTCGCTCGCGGCCTTGGATGAAAGCCTATCTTATCTGATCGGCAAACCGCTTCTTGATGTCCGCTTTCAGATCGCCCTTGGCGGTTTTCCCGCCCGATGAGGTCGGCAGTTCGTCGACCAGAATCAGGTGCTCCGGGAACCACTCTTTGGACACGCCCCGTGCATCCAAGTGCGCGGTGATCGATTCCAGCGTCACGGTGCGCCCGGCACGCGGCACGACATAGACTGCGACCTTCTCACCGAACACCTTGTCCGGGGCCGCCACGGCGGCGACCAGGGCGATGTCCGGATGCGTGCCGACCTCTTCCTCCACCGCCGGGGCACTGATGTTCTTGCCGCCACGGATGATGAAATCCGACGTGCGCCCAATGACGCTGAGGTAACCGTCGGCATCGATATTCACAATGTCGCCCATCAGCATATAGCCGCCGGGCGTATAAAGCTTCTTGTTGCCCGCGTCGTCGTTCCAATAGCCCAGGCAAGTTGCAGGACCGATACAGCCGGGCTGGCCGACGGTGCTCTTGCCGGTGATATCCTCGCCGGTGTCGGGGTCGAACAGGCGGTTATTCATCTCCTCGATTATCCGGCCTGCCGTGCGCAGCCTATGCTCGCGGCTGTCCTCGGCGGTCGTGCC
The DNA here is from genome assembly GCA_965276835.1 of Alphaproteobacteria bacterium. Lineage (GTDB taxonomy): Bacteria > Pseudomonadota > Alphaproteobacteria > BOG-932 > Roseiterribacteraceae > BOG-932. The sequence continues at coordinate 673,304 of OZ255631.1, read as the reverse complement.
GGACATAAGGCCGGTCTCGTTCGAACCGTAGAACTGAAGGACCGCCGCGCCGGTCACGACCTCGAACTCCGCGGCGCGCTCGAACGGCACGGCCTCGCCACCGGTGAACATGGAACGAAGCGAAGACAGGTCGCGCGGCCGTTCGGCCTGCGCGTTCAGCAACATGATAAATTGTGTGGAAACACAGCACAGCACCGTGACCTTGTGCTGTTCGATCAAATCGAGCGCCTTATCGGCGTCGAACCGTTCCATCACCACGGTCGGTACGCCCATGATGGTGGGTGAGAAATGGGCGGTCCACATACCGAAGCCGAAGGGCGCCGGCACCGCGCCGAAAAAGATTTCGTCGTCCTTGAACTGGCCGGAAATCGCTGCTCGCTTATGGAAATAATACCAGCGGTTGGGCGTGTGCATCACGCATTTTGGCAATCCGGTGGTGCCGGACGTCGAGTTCAGCAGGAACAGTTCATCCGGTGCGATGCCGATATCGAGCGCCACCGGCCCCTTGGCGGCGCTCGTCACGCCATCCACCAGGATCGGCTGGTCGGAAGACATGAAATCCGGCACCAGGATCAAATGCTCCAGCACCGCCCCCTGCTCCGCCACGGCCGCCTTCAGTTCCGATGCCGGCCGGCCACGCTGGACGGCATGGGTGATCAGCGCCTTGGCGGAAGTCCGCGTCAGCAGGTGCGAAATCTCGCGGTCGCCCGCGCGCGCGCCGATGCCGACCGCGACCAGCCCGGCCTTCTCCACACCGACCAGCGCGGCATGCACCGCCGGCCCATCCGGCAACACCACCGCCACCCGGTCGCCGCGCTCCAAGCCCAACTCAAGCAGCGCCGCCGCGACCCTCTCGGACGCCATGTCGTAATCGCACCAGGTGAAACGTGCGCTCTCGGTGATGTATGCCGGGTCGTTAGGCCGCTCCGCCGCCAGTTTGCGAATCCGGTCGGCGTGCCGCTCGTCGCTCCACCATCCGTCGGCGCGATATTTGGCGGCAACCGTGGGGTCCGCGGTGATGATCTTCGATTGCGTGCTTACCGAACTCATAACTCTTCCCTATCCCGGCACGTTCGCGGTCTTCTTAGTCTGGCTCTGAGTGAAACCCAATAGGCTTTGGTGCAAGTCAAAGCCATCGTCCGAACCGGTTAGAGCGCGCCGCTTTATCGCACTCCAGCGTATGAATGATGTTGCCGAAAGGCGGCGACACACTGTTGCACCACCGGTTTCCGGGGATTAGGGTGCGGGCAGTCTTTGCGCCGACGGCGTTTCGTTTTCTGAAGGGGAAGTTCGATGTCCATTCGCTCTCATCTGCTGCCGGCCTTGCTGGCGGCCACCTGCCTGACCGCGACATTCAGCGTGCAGGCCGCGAAGATCGAGGGCGATGCGCCGGCGGCGAAGAACTGGCCGATGGTCGAGGGCGACCGGGGCAGTTCGCGCTATTCGACGCTGAACCAGATCAACACCAAGAACATCAAGGAACTGGGCGGCATCTGGAATCACAAGTTCGACGGCGAGGTATCGCGCGGCACGCCGGTGGTGGTCGACGGCGTCATGTATGTGACCGCGGGCAGCCACGTCTATGCTTTCAAGGCAAAGACCGGCGAGCAGATCTGGGCTCACAAGGCTGACATCGCGCCCTCCTTTCAGTTCAAGGGCGTGACCCTGGGCGGCGGCATGGTGTTTTACGGCACCGCCGACGCGCATATCATCGCGCTGAACGCCAAGACCGGCGAGCAGGTCTGGAGCCATCTGATCGGCGACAACATGCCGATCCGGGCCGACAGCCCGGCGGCGGCGCTGACCCTGACCGGCCAGTATGTTTCGGGCGCCCCGGCTTTTGCCGACGGCATGGTGATCACCGGCTTGTCGAACGGCGATTTCGGCGTCCGCGGCCGCGTCGTCGCGCTGGATGCAAAGACCGGCAACGAGGTCTGGACTTTCTATTCGATTCCCGGCCCTGACGATGTCGGCGGCGAAAGCTGGCCGAGGAACGATGAATACAAGCGCGGCGGCGGCGGCGTGTGGAACACATCGGTCATCGACCGCGACCTGGGCCTTGTCATTTTCGGCACCGGCAATCCGGTCCCGCAATGGGGCGGCGAGCTGCGTGGCGGCGACAATCTGTTCACCGATTCGGTGGTTGCGGTCGACCTGAAGACCGGCAAGTACAAATGGCATTACCAGACCGTTCATCACGACATCTGGGAAGACGATATCGGCACGCCGCTGGTGCTCTATGACGCAACGGTCGACGGCAAACCGCGCAAGGCCGTCGGTGCGATGCGCACCGACGGATATCTTTTTCTGTTGGATCGCGCGACCGGCAAGCCGGTCTTCCCGGTAGAGGAACGGCCCGAACCTCAGGCCCCCCGCCAGCTGACCGCCCCGACCCAGCCCTTTCCCGTCGGCGCGGACCGTGTCGGTCCCGACTGCGTGACGGCGGACAAGATTCCGGCCGGCTTCAAGCCGTTCTGCCACTTCCAGCCGATCGATTTCGACACGCCGAACGCGATGTACCCCGTGCTGACGGCCCGGTCCTCGCCGATGGCCTATGACCCGCAGACCAAATATTTCTATGTCGCCGGCTCACCTGCTTGGCCGTTGTGGCTGCACCGCTTCGAGGATCCGCGCTTCTTCGTCGGCGGCAATGGCGGCCTGCCCGGCATCAAGACCTCGGGCATCATGGCGGCGATCGACAGCAAGACGAACAAGATCGTCTGGCAGAAGAATACGCCCTATGAAATGCAGAACGGCAGCGGCTTCACCGCCACGGCCGGCGGGCTCTTGTTCCATGGCGACCCGGCCGGTGAACTGCAGGCGCTGGACGCCAAGACCGGTGACATCCTTTGGAAGTTCCAAACCGGCGCCAACGAAAGCGGCCCGGCTGCGGTCTATGAGATCGACGGCAAGCAATATGTGTCGGTGATCGCCACCAACACGTTGTGGACCTTCGCGCTGGGCGGCAAGGTTGCCGAGGCGGCGGCCCCGCCTCCGCCGCAAACCGAAACCACCTTCGGCGGCCGCGTTGTCAAGGCGACGGCAGTGACGTTGGGCGGCATGATCGGCGACGGCGGCCTGGTCGACAAGATCCGCGAGGTGCCGGACGAATACTCGACGCTGCCGATGCGCATCCGCGTCCATATCGGCGACACGGTGACCTGGACCAACAAGGGCAAGGTCGCGCACGACGCCACTGCTGCCGACGGCTCCTGGACCACCGGTCCGATCGCGCCCGGCGCCACTGGCACCGTCAAGTTCGACAAGCCCGGCACCTGGACCTACCAGTCTAAAGTCTTCCCCTGGATGTATGGCCAGGTGGTGGTGGAGTAAGAGCTAAATGCGGGTGCAGGCGGAATAGCGCAGCGTATTCCGCCCTACGCCTCTTCCACGATCAGCCGCCGCATCTCACTGACCGTGAAGCGCAGCAAGGCGTCGCTGTCGGCGGTGGTCGGGCCATAGGCCAGGTTGAACACGCCGTGTTCGAATTGGATCATCCACATACGGACGCGGACGCGCAGTTCCGGCGTCGATTCGGTGAGTGACGAGGCACGGCGGAAGGCGGAGATGCGGCCTCCCAGGCGGGTGATCAGCTCCTGCCTCACCTGTTCCTCCCACTCCGCGCCGCCGCGTTCCAGCAAGGGAATCTGTCCCAGCGTGATATAAAGCGGCTTGTTCGCGCGATAGAACGCCAGCAGATGACCGATCCATTTCTCGATCTCCGCCTCGCTTGGGTCGGGCGAGGACAGGCGGTCGTGCTCGGCATACAGCTTCGGCCAGAACTGGCTGAACATGTCCTGCGCCAGGGCGAATTTGCTGTCGAAATGGCGATAGAAGGTGCTGCGATTGACGGCGGCGCGGCTGACAATGTGGTCGATCGTCGTTCCGGCGTAAGACAATTCGGCGAACGCGCTGCGTCCCGCCTCAAGCAGTTTTTCGTGACTGGTCCGTTTCTGCAGTTGCTGCAGTTCGGTCGGCCCGCGCTCGACCGACGGGCGCAGGCCGTGGCGCAACATTGGACGCGGTTCGATCGATAGAGCGGAACGTCGCATGGAGGAGTCCGATCAGCCCAAGAACATGAAAACTCTATGGCGGTTGCGTTGCGTGCGCAATCTTTACGTGCATATGCCCTGGCTGGCGCAAGCCCGGCGAACGGGTTATTCAATCGATAAATTCTGGGCGATAAAGACAAGGGCGGCCTCGCGGCCAAGATCGATAAGGGGTTGTGACCGATGAAGACGAGCGTGTGCGAAATGTTCGGGATCGAAGTTCCGATCTTCGCCTTTTCCCACTGCCGTGACGTGGTGGTCGAAGTGTCCAAGGCCGGCGGCCTGGGCGTACTGGGCGTCGGCTATTACACGGCGGAGCAGCTTGAGGTCGAGCTGAAATGGATCGACGACCATATCGGCGGCCTGCCCTATGGCGTCGACCTGCTGATGCCCAACAATGCCGATGCGGAGGCGCATAGCCGCAAGATACGGGTAGAGGACCTGCCGCAGGAGCAGGTGCAGTTCATCCGCAAGGTGCTGGACGATGCCGGCATTCCGCGCCTGCCGGAAAACGACAACACGCTACAGGACGAAATCTCCCACATCACAATGACAAAGGCGGAAAGCCTGGCGTGTTTGGAAGTGGCGCTGAAGCATCCGATCAAATTGGTGGTCAACGCGCTGGGTACGCCGCCGAAGGAGATGGTGGAGCGATGCCACGGGCTGGGGATCAAGGTCGGATCGCTGGTCGGCAAGGTCGAGCATGCCAAGGCCCAGGTCGAGGCCGGAGTCGATCTGCTGGTTGCTCAGGGCTCCGAGGCGGGGGGTCATACCGACACGATCTCGTCGATGATCCTGTGGCCGTCGGTCGTGGACGCGGTTGCGCCGATCCCTGTGCTGGGCGCCGGCGGCATCGGCCGCGGCCGGCACATGGCCGCGGCGCTGGCGCTCGGCTGCGACGGCATCTGGTGCGGATCGATCTGGCTCGGCACCAAGCAAAGCGACCTGCTGCCCGAGATGAAGGAACTGCTTTACGGCGCCAAGGCCGAACAAGCCGTGCAGAGCCGCAGCCGCACCGGCAAGCCGGCCCGCATGCTGAAGAGCAAACTGACCGAAGCCTGGGAGCAGCCCGGTGCCGCCAAGTTTGCGGCGATGCCGTGGCAGACCATGATCAACACCGAGCCGCGCCTGCGCATCGAACGGGCCCGCAACAAGGATTTCCTGACCTGTCCCGTCGGTCAGATCGTCGGCGACATGAAAGAAGAACAGACGGTCAAGCAGGTGATCTACGACATACTGAACGAGTATGCCGACACGACGGAACGGATGATCGAACTGGTTTCAGAGTAAGAGGGCGATGGGTAGAGCGAAGCGAAACCCATCAAACCGGCGGAGGAAGAAATGCACGACACAATCCGCGCCGAACCCTTCCGTATCGCCGTTCCCGAGGACGTTCTCATCGACTTGAAAGACCGGCTGGCGAAGACCCGCTGGCCGATCGAGGCCAAGGCAGCGCCTTGGACCTATGGCGCGTCGCTCGCCTACATGAAGGATGTCGTCACCTATTGGCGCGACGAATATGACTGGCGGAAGTCGGAAGCGGCGCTGAACCGCTTCCCGAATTACAAGGCGACCTTGGACGGCAAGCAGGTCCATTTCATTCTGGAGCGCGGGTCGGGCCCCGATCCGCTGCCCCTGATCCTGACGCATGGCTGGCCGGGATCGGTGGTTGAATTCCTGGACGTGATCGAACCACTGGCCCACCCGGAACGCTTCGGCGGCAAGGCGGAGGACGGCTTCACCGTGGTGGTGCCGTCCCTGCCCGGCTACGGCTTTTCCGACCCACCCGATGCGCCGATTACGCCACGAGAGATCGCGCCTTTATGGTCGCGGCTGATGATCGAAATACTAGGCTGCGACCACTATGTCGCGCAGGGCGGCGACTGGGGCGGGATCGTCACGTCGTGGCTTGCGCTGGATCATCCGGAACGCCTAAAGGCGATTCATCTCAATATCGTCGGATTCAATCCTGAGATTTCGGATGATGATCCGTTAACCGAGGAAGAGAACGACTGGGTACGCCGCAACACCGCGCGGCGCGACGGGGAGATCGCCTATCACCAGATCAACGGCACCAAGCCGCAGACCTTGAGCTATGGCCTGACCGATTCCCCGGTTGGGTGCGCCGCTTGGATCCTGGAGAAATTCCACGGCTGGACAGTGCCGGGCAGGGACATTGCCCCACCGTTCGACCGGGACCACCTGCTGGCCAATGTGATGCTCTATTGGCTGAACGGCTCCAACGCCGCCGCGTGGCTCTACAAATCGCTGTTGGACGGCAGCGGCCGGAAACTGCCGAAAGGCGCGTTCGTCGATGTGCCGACGGCGATGCTGATGTTTCCGGATGACATCGCGGTACCCGCACCCAATAGCTGGATCGAGCGCAGCTACAACCTGGTCCGGCGCCACGACGCGCCCAGCGGCGGCCATTTCGCCGCTTTCGAAAACGGCCGGCTCTTCGCCGACGATGTCCGCGGTTTTTTCAGGGCCTATCGCTGACGAAAATGGCCGGCTCCATCGAGACCGGCCATTCCGTTCAAATCAAGCCAGATCAATATCCGGGCGGCGGCGGCGGCGGGCCATAACCTGGGCCCGGACCGTATCCCGGCGGGGGACCATAGGCACGCGGACGAACCTGCGGGGTCTGGTTGCCACGGCTATACATGCACTGCGTATAGGCGTTGTCGTACTGCCGTTGGATGCCATATTGCTCGTTGGCCGAGCCGCTGGCGCCGATCGCTCCGCCACCGACCGCGCCGGAGGCCGCACCGATCGCGGCGCCACGACCGCCGCCGATCGCGGCGCCGAGGCCCGCGCCGAGCACGGTGCCCAAAACGCCGGCGCCGACCGCGCGATTGTTCGCATCCTGCGCCTGGCCCGCGACCTGGTTCTGGGCGAAATTCCGACACATCGCGTCATCCTGCTGGAAGACCTCGAACGGCTTATTCGGTCCTGGCATGACGTTGACCTGCGGGCCCATCGGCGGTCGCGCGCAGGCGGTCGCCATCAGGCAGAGCGCCAGCGAGCCGGCGGTTATTTTTAACGATTTCATAAATTTATCCCCTTTATCGAGATGCCGGCGGTGCGTTAGGCACCGCCTGCCACTGGACATTGCACGATTGAACCGAAGGGTAATAGCCTCGCGGGTTGGCGCAATAGTAAGAATCCTGACGCGGCGGCGCCACATACGTTACGGCCGGCGGCGCATAATAGGCCGGTGGCGGTGCGTAATAGACCGGCGGCGGCGCATAGTAATAACCCGGACCGTAGCCCCAGCCATAGCCATAGTATGGGGCGCCGATTCCGACACCGACCCATACGCGAGCCTGCGCGGCCTGTGGCACAACCACGGCGCCCGCAGCCAACGCCAGGCCCCCAAGAACGACCGCTGTGCGTTTGAACGTCATGTCCAATCTCCCTGCATTTTCGCTAAACCCGTGACGCGGGTGAAAGTTCAGATATTCCCGTGAACGGACCAGACGTGAAAACCCCGCGCTTGTGGCCTCACGCCGTCCGGAAACTAACCGAACCTGCCTTACGGCGAGGTAACGGCCGGATTAAATTTTCAAAATGTCAGAAAAATGGCGTGCGATTACCCCGCGCCGACCGCCGCGGCGAAATTTGGGATGATCGGCGAAGCGCTGTCCTTGCGCCAGGCCAGCACCAGCGGCAGCGGCAGTGAGAAATCGGCGATCGGGCGCAGCACGACGCCGGGCGGGGCGCGGTCCTGTTGGCTGGTGATCAGGAAACCGCTGCCGATGCCGGCCGCGACCAGGCAATTCAAGATGTCGGCCGACGGGTTCTCCGCCACGATGTTCGGCGTGATGCCGCGATTACGGAACTCGGCGATCAGCCGCTCATAGGTCGAGGGCGCATGCCATTTCGATGGGAATATCAACGGCTCGCCGGCCAAATCCTCCAGCCGGATCGTGTCGTTGCGCGCCAGCGGATGATCGGGCGGCAGGGCCAGCAGGAAATCGTCGGTCATCACCCCGACCATCGCGAAATCCGCCTCGTCTCCCGCCTCGGCATAGAGGAAGCCGACATCGATCTGCCCCTTGCGCAGCGCCTCATGCTGGTTCTTCGAGCGCATGGCGATCAGTTGGATCTGCACCTCGGGGAATTCGGCCTGGAATTTGCGCAGCGCCGTCGCCAGCAGCGGCCGGGCCGCCACCGCCTCGGTAAAGGCGACGCGCAGATGGCCGGTCTGGCCGCGCTCGACACGCTGAACCCGCAAGGTCGCCGCGTCGACGCTTTCCAATATCCGGCGCACATCGGCCAGATATTGCTCGCCGCTTTCGGTCAGCTTCACCCCGCGCGGCAGGCGCTCGAACAGCTTCACGCCGCCAAGATCGTCCTCCAAGGCGCTGATGTGCCGTGACAAAGCGGACTGCGCGATGTTCAGCCGCGCGGCCGCTTTCTGGAAGTTCTCCTCCTCGGCTGCCGCCAGGAAGAATGGGAAATGCTTGGTGATCATCGGGCTAGGTTATGCCCTGCGCTCATCTCATGAAAGTGGCGCCGGCGAAATCCGAAAGCCCCCTCACCCTTCCATTGCATGCGCAATGGGTCCCTTCCTCTCCCGCGTTGCGGGCGAGGGGATTCATGACCCTCGCCCATGAAATGGGAGAGGGAGGAAGCCGCGTAGCGGGAGGGTGAGGGGGATTTGGGATTTCGCTTCAGACCGCAAACGAACAGCCGAACCTACCCGTCCGGTGGCCCGCACCCATTTGCGACAGGTTCGGGCGCAACCGGCGGCTCATCGGCCAGTTCGGGCGGCCAGCCGGCCTGGAGCAGATACGCCCGTGCCAGTTCCAGCGTGCGTGCCTGCGTCTCGACCGGCTTATCGCCGTCGTCCACGGCAACGGACGGGTCGGGTTCGGGTTTCAGGCCCAGCCGGGCGCACATCCTGGCGACGATCTCGACCGGATCGCGGTCCCAACCGTCTTGCGTGTCGTAATCGTCGAACAGATCGTCCAGCAGGTTTTCCCGCCTGTCACGGCCGTCGCCGTCGCCGTCGTCCATATCGTCGTCGCTGTCGTCATCGCGTTGGGCACTGTCCGCGTCATCGTCGGGCCAGACATCCTCGACAAGGAAGCGCACGGCGTTGCGGATCGTGTCCTTCTTCTCCTGCTCGGCCTGGCTCTCGGCATCGGCCTCGCGGCGGATCTCCACATCGCGCAGGGCCTTCGCCTTCTCGGCGGCCAGGCGTGCGGCCCTCTGGAAATCGTCCTCCTCCAGCCGCTCCGCCAGGGCGATGATGCGGCGCAACTCGCGTTGCATCCTGTTCATCGCCTGGAACGGATCGGCCAGCCTATCCACTGCCTCATGGGCGGTGCCGGCCAGCAGGCCGTTCAGTCCCTTGACCAGAAGCTCGATCATGGCCGTCGCCATCGTCTGCGACGTGCCCAGGTTCCGCCGCCGGGCCGCGCGCCGCGCCTCAACCAATGCAGGGTCGATGAGCGCGACATCTACGCCCTCGGCGATGCGGCGCTCCACGCGCGCGACGTCTTCCACGTCCAGTTGCTCTTCCTGGGCGATGATGCGGCGCAGTTCCCGCTGCATCCTGTTCATCGTCAGGAAAGGGTCCTTCAGCCTGTCCACCGTGTATTGGAGCGCGAAATTCAGCTTGCCGTTCACCCCGTCGGAGAGGTGCGCGAGCATGAGCATCGTCATCCTGCGCGATTCTTCCAGATCTTGCCGCCTGACCTGATGCCCCGCCGCCGCAGACGCCGCCCCAGCAGACGCCGCCGCGTCAGGCGGCGGCGGGGGCGCGGACGCAGCTTCGCCGGGCTGGCCGGCCTGATCGGGCTGCCTGCCGGCCGTCTCATCCGCTGCGCGGGCAAGGCTGGGGGCGGGGTTCATTCCCGATTGAGAACATATAATGAACAAAATGTCAAGAATTTTGTAAGGTGGATTCACCACAGAGGCACAGAGTTCACAGAGATTCCTGAATTCGAACTCCGCGACCTCTGTGCCTCTGTGGTAAATTTTCATGCCTTGAGGATTGCCCCTCAAACGCCTCGCCCCTCGGGGGAGAGGTGAAATCCCTACCCGGCCATCCCCCAAGCCTATAAACAACTAACCAACCGACCGGCCAAGAAGGGAAAAAACGATGGGGCGTTTCGAGGGGAAGATCGCGGTCATTACCGGCGGCAGCAGCGGCATCGGCCTCGCCTCCGCGCAAAGGATCGTCGAGGAGGGCGGATACGTCTTCATCACCGGGCGCCGGCAGGCGGAGCTGGACAAGGCCGTGGGCCAGATCGGGAAAAACGTGACGGCCGTTCAGGGAGACATCGCCAGCCTCGACGACCTGGACCGGCTGTACGGCACCGTCAAAGCAGAAAAAGGCGCCCTGGATATCGTGATCGCCAATGCCGGCTGCTCTTCATTGGTGCGCCTGGCCGACGCGACACCCGCCCATTTCGACGAGATGTTCAACGTCAATGCGCGCGGCACGTTCTTCACGGTGCAAAAGGCCCTGCCCCTGCTGCGCGACGGCGGATCGGTCGTGCTCATCGGGTCCGTGGCGCATGTCAGGGGGGTGGCGCAGCTGACCGCCTATTCGGCGGCGAAGGCGGCCGTGCGATCCTTCGCCCGCAGCTGGGCCGCCGACCTGAAGGAGCGCAACATCCGCGTCAACTGCTTAAGCCCCGGCGGCGTCGACACGCCGATCATCGACCTGCAGATGCCGACAAAGGAAGGCGCCGACGAAATGCGCAAATATATGGTGGCCGGCGTTCCCCTGGGCAGGCTGGGCACCGCGGACGAATTGGCCAAGGCCGTCCTGTTCCTGGCCTCCGACGACAGCAGTTACTGCACCGGGATCGATTTGCAGGTGGATGGTGGGGCGGTGCAGGTTTAGGGGGGCGATCCCTCTCAATCACGGTGCCACTAACGTCAGCGATTCACGAGATCAGCCAGCGACGTTGACCGCTCTGCTAAACGGAGAGATTGATAGACCGAAGCTTATCATAAGCTGTAGCCTTGCCGTTTCCTGCCACCTTTGATTTGGTCGCAGTAGGCTCGTTTACTTGATGGCCTGCCAACTCCCGTAAAGCCACGAACACACCCGCTTGCCGACCGCCAATAATGTCACTTGTCTTATCGGCACTGCGAAAGTAGGCAATAAGCTGGTCCTTATTCATTGCCCAAGCGTCGTCACCGCGCAGATCGAATAGGTCGGAGTAGGCAGCCTTCACTATCGCCTCGAACGACGACTGAAACTCAGTCTCGTCATGCTTTGTCATGACTGCATGACCTTCGTCGGTCCGTTTGCCCTGTTCATCTATGAGTCGAAGAAACTGAAGCACATTGATAACGTAGCTCTCATTTTTCGACGCAAGACCAAGTTTTTTGACAGTGTCGGAAGTGACGGTCGCTGGAAAATTCTTGCGCAGAAACCCGATCATCTGCGTGATATTGCCTGCACCAGAGATATACGGATGCGACGCCATTTATGTCCCCCAGTAATTTTGTAAGGAAAATTGTACCGATTTATGCATGCGGTCAACCGAATACAGGTCTGCAGCCATTTCAGGGATGTTCAGGACACTCGGCGATGCGACGCCAAATTAGTGTTCCCAAGCGCGCAATGCGCCTGCAGACAAACTAGTAAAGTGTATCCAAGTTTCGTCGCCGGTAACGCGGCAGTCTATCAAAGACGAGTTTAATCCTATGAAGGGCTGGGCGGTTGGCGCTGCCGTTCCCGGCTAAGACAGATGAACGATTTCGATACGACGTGTTGAAGATTGGGAAATGCTGCGGCACAATCGTTCAATGAAATTCACGGCGGCACTTGCTGGAAGTTTTTGCGGGTTTGCGCTTGCCTGCGCGCACCCCGCGGCGGCGCAGCAGGCGGATCGGCCCGCAGCCGATAGCGGGGACGGCACCGACGAGATCGTGGTGGCGGGGCGCCCTGATCGCCCCGCGTCCGTCGAGCTGATGAGCAGTCCGCAGGGCGCGCAGTCCGGTGCGCCGGCGAACGCCGGCGCGGACGCGCCCAGGGCGCCGGTTGCCGGCATGTCAGGCTATATCGAGGGCGGGATCGGCAGTTACGGGATGAGGACGATGGGCGGCGGGGTCCACCTGCCGCTTGCGGACGGGAAGCTTCAGCTGAGCATCGAAGGCTTCGACGCGCACAGCGGCGCGCGGTAACACCCCCCCCAAGGCCTGTGGACAGTCAGGCCGTGGGCGGCGACGCAGGTTTTGCCCTCAGGACAAATCGTCCACCGAGACTCCCAAGGCCACAGCCAATCTCTTCATCACGTCGAGACTGGCATTCCTCTTCCCATCCTCGATTTGGCTGAGATACGGCACGCTGATACCGCAGGCCTGGGAGAGCTTGGCCTGGGTAAGCGCGCGGTGCTTGCGATAAACCCGCACGGGGTTGGCCCCGGCCAGAATCTCATCGGCCAGCCCGATCGGGAAGGTTTCTTCGCCGCTGCGATGAAAGGCTTCGGCGGCGGCATTGTCCTGATTGTCCTCAAGCATTTCCGCGATCTTGCACCAGTCTTCATAGCGGACCACGGCGAAGGCGGCCTTGCCGTCCTCTTCGATGATTTGGGGCTTAATCATAAACGCCTCCTCTTGGAGCAATACGAATCACCACGATAACGAGGCGATCATCTTTCAGGGTGTAGACGACCCTCCAGTCGCCGACGCGAAGCCGATAGTCGTCCGCTCCCTTCAGCTTCTTCACGTTATTGTTCGGCGCATAGGGGTTGATTGCCAGGGCGCCGATCTTCTCGCGGATCAAGGTGGCAACGTTCCTCGGCATCTTCCGAAGAGCCTTGATCGCGTCGCGTGTGATCTCAACCGAGTACATACGAGATATTAGCTTATAGCTAATATATTTCAACCATGAAGTTAGCACCCGGTAACCTACGCCCCCACCCATGCCGCCGGCAGATCGGAAGGCGCGCTTTTCAGCACTTGTCATCGTCGGCGCGGCCCAGTTTCACTCTGGCCCTTGGAGGCGTATATTCAGGCTGAATGGCTTGAATTTTGGGAACGGTCATGAGCCTCGAAATCAATGCCCCGAAGGCGGATGCGCTGGCGCGCGAGCTTGCGATCGCGACGGGTGAAGACATCGATACCGCTGTCGTCCGCGCTATCGAAGAGCGCTTGGCGCGCACGCCTCGTCAGCGCCCCGCGGATGAGAAAGCCGCGATCGAAGCCCTTTTCGACCGCCTGGCCCAATTGCCGGTTCTCGACCGCCGGTCTCCCGACATAATCGGCTATGGCCCGGATGGCTTGCCGGACTGATGGTCATCGACACATCGGCCATTTTCGCAGCCATCACCGGAGAACCCGACAGCAGCGTCTACTGTAACGCGATCACCTCTGCGCCATTAAGACTGATTTCCGCCGCCACGTTATTGGAAACGCAAATTATTCTGGTTTCGCGGAGCGGCAGCCATTCCATTCCGATCCTGAATGACCTGATTGAGCGCGCGGGAATTGCCGTGGTCCCGTTCGACGAGCCGATGGCCGAGGCGGCTTTCGACGCCTTCAGGCGCTATGGCAAGGGGCAGGGACACAGCGCAGCTCAACATCATCGACTGCATGGCATATGCGCTCGCCAAGACGCGCGACCTGCCCCTGCTCTTCAAAGGCAATGATTTCGCCGCGACCGATATCCGACCGGCACTCCATTCGCCGCCATAGCCTTCGACTAAGGCCGGAGCCGCCAGCGCGCCGGCCATCCACAGGTCGCCCGGCACCCATGCCGCCGGCAGATCGGAAGCTCGCCGAATGAGCAATTGTGTTTCCGAGCCGCCGGTATCAGAGAATACCGCGCAAGTTTATAAGTTCGTCATGGCCGGGCCACGACCGCAGGTCGTATTATCGTTTGGCAGGGCGCCTTGCGCCCGGCCGGCCATCCACGCGGTGCCGCCGCGCATTTCCTGACGTGGATGCCCGGATCAAGTCCGGGCATGACGGTCGTGCTGGTGGCAGCCGGTGAATGGTTATTCCCCGCTCGGGCGAGGGAACTTATGGAGGAGGAAACATCGTGGCAGACCACATCACCCGCTATGACCGCATGCCGATCCCGGAGATGGAGGCGAATACCGAGTATTTTCACGCCGGCAATATCCGCATCGGCGTCGAATATCGCGTGCTGAACGATGCCGTGGCCGCGGTGGCCCGCATCAACCTGATGGCCTCGTCGGGCGGCGAGACGGGCAAGATCACGGAGATCGACGATTGCGGCGTGTCGCTGCACATCCACGCCATGCAGGACGGCCAGCTGCTGGAGCATCTGCGGTTCGACTGCTTCCAGGAGGAGCCGCATTATCACTATGTCGGCTGGCGCAAGAAGACCAACCATGTGCTGCATGTCGACCCGGTGGTCGACGGCGACCCGCTGGCCTGGGCGCTGGAGCGCATCCGCACCCGCCTGCCGGCGATGCTGACCCATGCCGGGGCTGAGGACGTGGCCGCCGCCGTGGACTTGGCGACGATCGAGGCGGTGATGCCGAAGGTGACGGAGGCGGCCTACCGCGCCCGGTACACGTCGGACAAGGACGCGATCCGGAAGGCGTCGGAGAACCGCAGCGCGGCTTGATTCCGGAATGTAGCCACAGATTACACAGATTTACGCAGATTTTTCCGCTGCTTCCGCCCACTCACTACCGTGGATGGCCGGGCTTGACCCGGCCATCCACGTGGTTCCGCCGGCGCCACATGACGTGAATGGCCGGATCAAGTCCGGGCATGACGGTGGGGGAGTGGAGAGACATGGAATTCAAAACGGGCTTCAGGCCCACCAACAACACGCTATTAGAAGGTAACCCAACATGACCAGCTCATCGCTGAAGGCCGCCGACGTTCGCGCCAACCTGCCCCATCCCGTCGTCGATGCCGACGGCCACTATATCGAGACCATGCCGATCCTGAAGCCATACCTGGTGGAATCGATCCGCGAGTTGGCCGGGGCCGACCTGGCGAAGAAGGTCGAGGCCGGGGGCGCCGGGATGGATTATGACGACACGGTGCTGCGCCCGTGGTCGCGGCTGACGGAGGACGAGAAGAAGAACTCCGGCGTGTCGCGGCCGCCGTGGTGGACGCTGCCCGCCGCCAATACGATCGACCGCGCCACCGCGCAGATTCCCGGTTTCATGGCCAAGCGCCTGGACGACATGGGCATCGATTTCGCCGTCATGTATCCCAGCCGCATGCTGACCGCGACCGCGATCGGCGATGCCGAGTTGCGCTGGGCGACCTGCCGGTCGCTGAACAAGTTCTATGCCGAGGCCTACAAGCCCTATGCCGACCGCATGACCCCGGTCGCGCAGATTCCGATGCACACGCCGGAAGAGGCGATCCGCGAGCTGGAATATGCCGTGAAGGTCCTGGGCTTCAAGGCGATCATGATCAACGGCATCGTCCACCGCCCGCTGACCCCGCCCAAGGACGTGTCGGGCGCGACGGTGAACTGGGGCGGCCGCGCCGGTTCCCGCATCGACGTGCTGGGGCTTGACAGCGACTATGACTACGACCCGTTCTGGGCGAAGTGCATCGAGCTCAAGATCGTCCCGTCGTCGCACTCGCCGGGCATGGGCTGGAACTCGCGCCAGTCGCGGTCGAGCTATATGTACAACCATATCGGCTCGTTCGGCGCGTCGATGGAGGCGTTCTGCAAGGGCCTGTTCCTGGGCGGCGTCACCCACCGCTTCCCCGAACTCGCCTTCGGCATGCTGGAGGGCGGCGTGGGCTGGGCCGTCACCTTGCTGAACGACCTGATCGAGCATTGGGAGAAGCGCAATTCCGAGACGATCTTCGATCTCGACCCGTCGAAAATCGATATCGGCCTGATGATGGACATGTTCTCGCAATATCAGGACAAGGTCTTCACGCCGGATGCGCCGGGCCTGGCCGAAAGCTTCGCCAAGCTGGAGCCGGAGCCGCCATATTACGACGAGTGGGCAGCCTGCGGGATCAAGCGGAAGATGGATATCGTCAACAACTTCGTCCCGAAATTCTATTTCGGCTGCGAGGCGGAGGACACGTCGATCGCCTGGGCCTTCAACCGCAAGCTCAATCCCGGCCATTCGCGGATCCGGGCGATGTTCAGCTCCGACGCCGGCCACTGGGATGTCAGCGACATGACCGGGATCCTCAGCGAATCGTGGGAGCTGGTGCGCCACAAGCACATCACGGAAGAAGACTTCCGCGACTTCACCTTCTCCTTCCCGGCGCAGTTCTACTCCACCTTGAACAAGGACTTCTTCAAGGGCACCCGCGTCGAGGACCACTACGCGAAACTGTCCAAGGAGCTTGTCGCGGCCTGATAGAAGGGGCAGAACCAAGAATGATTAGCCACAGATGACACAGATTTTCACAGATTGAATCCAAGCGGTTTCGCCTTCGGCGATTAAGGCCGCGCAGCGAAAATATCATCTGTGTAATCTGTGCGCTGCCGAAGGCAGCTTAGGTGTGTTAAAAAACATCCTTTGGATGTGCTGTGGCTAAAAACTCTTGTTCATCTCCCCGGAGCAACCGTGCCTATCCCCAGTCAATTCGCAGGAACCTTGTCGGCCCCCGTCATCGCCGCGCCGATGTTCCTGGTGTCCGGTCCCGATCTGGTCGTCGAGACCTGCAAGGGCGGCATGGTCGGCACCTTCCCCGCCCTCAACCAGCGCACGAACGAGGGCTATGAGGAATGGCTGACCGAGATCCAGCAGCGGCTCGCCGCCTGGGAAGCGGAAACCGGCAAGAAGGCCCCGCCGTTCGGGGTCAATATCGTCGTCCATAAGAGCAATTCGCGCCTGCAGGCCGACATCGCCACGACGGTCAAGCACAAGGTGCCGCTGATCATTACCTCGCTGGGTGCCGCGCGTGAGGTGGTCGAGGCTGCCCATAGCTATGGCGGGCTGGTGTTCCACGACGTCATCAACATGAAGCATGCCCGCAAGGCGGCCGAGGCCGGGGTCGACGGGCTGATCGCGGTGGCCGCCGGCGCCGGCGGCCATGCCGGAACGCTGAGCCCCTTCGCGATGGTCTCGGAAATCCGCCAGTTCTTCAAAGGCACGATCATCCTGTCAGGCGTCATGAGCCACGGCCATGAAGTCGCCGCCGCCCGTATGATGGGCGCCGACTTCGCCTATCTGGGCACCCGCTTCATCGCCACGGACGAGGCGATGGCGCAGCAGGGTTTCAAGCAGATGATCGTCGACAGCGACGCGACGGACATCGTCTATACCCCGGCGATCAGCGGCGTGAATGCCAACTTCATGCGCGCCTCGATCGCAGCCTCAGGCCGCGATCCGGACAATCTGACCGTCGACGCCAACAGCGCGCTGCATCTGGAAGGCGAGGCCAAGGTGTGGAGGGACATCTGGTCCGCCGGCCAGGGCGTCGGCGGCATCGACGATATCCTGCCGACCGCCGAATTGTGCGGCCGCCTTGCCGCGGAATATCGTGGGGCAATCGCCAAGGCGGCCGGCGAGCTCGAAACGCAACACACGCCGACAGCCTGATCATGGCGGATGGCGCGCTGAGCATTCCCGCCCACGTGCCGGCCGACCGGGTCGTCCGCTTCGACTTTCGGCGCGCGCCCCAAATGCGGACCGATCCGTGGGGCCTGATCCGCAGCCTGTCGGACAAGCCGGACCTGTTCTGGACGCCCGATCTGGGCGGCCACTGGGTGGCGAACCGCAACGACATCGTGGAGGAGACGTTCCGCCGCCACGACCTGTTCTCCAACCAATATGTCACGATCCCCAAGATCCCCGGCGCGCCGCCGCTGATCCCCAACAATATCGACCCGCCGGACCACGCCAAGTACCGCAAATTCCTGGCGCAGAAGATGTTCTCGCCCCGTGCGCTAGCCTCGCTGGAAGACGACGCGCGGGCGCTGGTGCGGGCCTGGGCGGATAAAGTCGTGCCCGACGGCCAGTGCGATTTCGTCCCCAGCTTTGCACAGCCGATGCCGGTCGATCTGTTCCTGCGCATGATGGACCTGCCGCTCGACCGGCGGGAGATGTTCATGCCCTGGGTACGTGGCGTCTTCCGCCCGGAAACGCCGGAGGAAGGTACCGCGGCCTTCCGTGACCTGGCCGCCTATTTCGACGGCTGGCTCGACGAACGGCTAGCAAGCCCGGCTAAAGCCGGCGGCCACATGCTGCCGGCGATGCTGGAGGCAGAAGTCGACGGGCGGAAGCTCACCAAGGGTGAGATGATCTCGATCTGGATGATGCTGTTCCTGGGCGGGCTGGATACGGTGACCGCACAGATGACCCATGTCATGCGCTTCCTCGCCGAGAACCCCGGCCACCGGCAGCAATTGCTCGACGATCCCAAATTGATCAAGCCGGCGATCGAGGAGCTGCTGCGTCGCTTCGGCATCGCCAACATCGCCCGCGTCGTGCGCGACGACTGCGACTATCACGGCGTGGCGATGAAGGCCGGCGACATGATCCTGTGCTCGACGCCCATCGCCGGGCTGGACCCGACCGCCTTCGCCAATCCCGAGCTCGTCGACTTCGCGCGCCCCGAGACCGACAGCCACTGCGCCTTCGGCGCCGGCATCCATATCTGCCCCGGCGCCTATCTGGCGCGGCTGGAACTGCGCATCATGGTCGAGGAACTGCTGCCCCGCCTGCCTGGCCTGCATGTGCCCGAAGGCGCCACGGTCGAAGCCTCGTCCGGCGGCACGCTGTCGCTCACCACCCTGCCCCTTGCCTGGAATCCCGCATGACCGATACCGATCCCAATGGCCGCATCGTCGTCGAACAAAACGGCCACGTCCTGCTGATGGGCCTGGACCGGGTCGCCAAGTTCAACGGCATGAGTGAGAAGATGCTGAACGAACTGGCCGAGGCTTATGAGAGGCTGGAGAGGGATCCCGAGATACGCGTCGGCGTGCTGCACGCCTTCGGCCCGCATTTCTCCGCCGGTATCCAACTCGACCAGCTGCAGGATAAGTTCAAGCAGGGGCTACATCTGACGCCGGCCGGCCTGACCGACCCGTTCGACCTGTTCCCGCCGCTCCGCACCAAGCCGGTGGTCTGCGCGGTGCAGGGCATCTGCTTCACTATCACCATCGAACTGATGCTGGCCGCCGACATCGTGATCGCCGCCAGCGACTGCCGCTTCGGCCAGATCGAGGTGAAGCGCGGCATCTTCGCCAATCACGGCGCCACCATCCGCATCGTCGAACGCGCCGGCTGGGGCAACGCCATGCGCTACCTGCTGACCGGCGACGAGTTCGACAGCGCCACGGCTTTCCGCCTCGGACTGGTGCAGGAGGTGGTCGAGCCGGGCCGGCAACTGGACCGCGCCTTGGAACTCGCCGAAAAGATTGCCGCGCAGGCACCGCTGGCGGTGCAGGCCACGGTCACGAACGCCCGCAAGGCGGTGCTTTACGGCCCCGAGGCGGCGGCGATGGAATTCGGCCCGGTGCAGGCGCGGTTGTTCGAGTCCGAGGATGCGGCCGAGGGCGTGGCGAGCTTTCGCGAGAAGCGGTCAGCGAAGTTTACGGGCAGCTAATCCGCTCCTCGCCCCAAACACCGTCATGCCCGGGCTTGACCCGGGCATCCACGTGGGGCCACCTGCGCAATATGACGTGGATGGCCGGATCAAGTCCGGCCATGACGAAAAGGGGATAAGGGAACGTTGTCCAACGCTGAAAAACCCAACGCTCTGCAGATCTTCCACGTCAATGTGAACTGCAGCGATTTCGACCGCTCGCTCGCCTTCTACAAGACGATCGGCTTCACCGAATATCTGGATTTCAGCGCGGCCGACGAAGGCCGCACCTTCGGCGACATCGGGCTCGGCCCCCTGTTCCGCCTGCCCGCGCGTATCCATGGCCGTGCCACCTTCCTGATGCTGGGCGATGACCCGTGGTCGACGCGGCTGGATCTGATCGAATGGAAGGATCCGGTGTCTGAAAGCCCGGGTAAGCGCAACCTGACCCATCTGGGCATCGCCCGCATCTGCCTGAAAATCCGCGATGCTCAGGCGCTCCACGACGCGCTGAAGGCCGGCGGCTATGACGTCTATAGCGAACCGGGCCTGATCGACATGGGCGGCTCCCGCCAATATGTCTTCTGCTGCGCCGACCCCGACGGGGTGGTCATCGAATTCATGCAGTTCGTTAGAGAATGACCAAAGTATATTGCCTCTGGCACATTTATCTTCCCGCCGGAGCCGACGATGAGAATGAAAAGCTGGTCGGCATTTATTCCACCGCGGAAAATGCCGAAGCTGCGATTCTTCGGAAACGCGCTTATCCGGGCTTCAAGGATTATCCAGACGGCTTCCAGATACACGAAACAACTTTAGACCGAGACCAATGGTCCGAGGGCTTCATAAGCGTTGAAGAAGCTCTCAAAGAATTTGACACCGATGACAAATGATCCTGTGACCCCCTCCGACAAATCCCGCCGCATCGTCTATCACTACCTGCTGGAGGACCACGCCCGGCGGCAGCCGGACAAGCCGCTGTTCCTGATGGGCGACCGGGTCGTGACCTATACGGAGGCGGACCGCACCGCCAACCGCATCGGGCGCGGCTTCCAGGCGATGGGCGTGGTCAAGGGCGACCGCGTGCTGGTCATGCTGCCCAGCTCCATCGACTACGCGCTGGTCTGGCTCGGCCTGTCAAAGATCGGCGCGCTGATGGTGCCGGTGAACGAGGCCTATAAGGCCGGGATGCTGCGGCACCAGGCGAACAATTCCGGCGCCAAGCTGGCGGTGATCTGGAACGGGCATCTGAAGGTCTGGCATGAGCTTGGGGATGCGCTGACAGCGTTGCAGGCTGTGATCGTGCACGGCGAGGGCCAGGCCGGTGGCAATCCGAACTGGACCTACCGCCCTTTCGATGCCCTCCTCGCCGACGACGACAGCCCCCTGCCCCCGGCAGTCGAATATTCCGACCCGATGGCGATCTTCTACACGTCCGGCACCACCGGTCCGTCGAAGGGCGTGCTCTATTCCTATGCCCAGGCGCACGCCACGGCGACGCCGCCGGCGAAGCTGTGCGTGCCCGACGACATCTTCTACATGACCCTGCCGATGTTCCATGTCGGGTTGTCGCACATGTTCGGCATCGTCATCATCGCCGGCGCCACCATGGCGGTGCGCGGCAAGTTCTCGGTCAGTAATTTCTGGAGCGACATCCGCCACTACAAGGCCACCTTCTCCATCCTGCTGTCGACCATGCCGAACTTCCTGCTGTCCCTGCCCCCATCTCCGACCGACCGGGACCATGCGTTGCGCAAGCTCATCATCATCCCGGTGCCCAAAGACCTGGAAGGCTTCAAAGCACGCTTCAACGTGCCGAACGTCACCACGCTGTTCAACATGACAGAGGTTTCCTGCCCGATCTCCGCCGACGGCTGGAATCTCGTCAACAACCAGAGCTGCGGTCGCCCCCGCCCCGGCGTGCAAGCCCGCATCGTTGACGAGAACGACGAGCCGGTCGGCCCGGGCAAGACCGGCGAGCTGGTGCTGCGCGCCGACAATCCGTGGGAATTCAATCTGGGATACTGGCAGAACCCGGCCGCCACCGCCGAGGCGTGGCGCAACCAGTGGCTGCATACCGGCGACGGGTTCCAGTGCGACGCGGATGGCAATTTCTATTTCGTCGACCGCATCAAGGACTGCCTGCGCCGCCGCGGCGAAAACATCTCGTCCTTCGAAGTCGAGGTCGAGGTCGACGCCCACCCCGCCATCCTGGAATCCGCCGCCGTCGCCGTGCCGTCCGACCTTTCGGAGGACGAGCTCAAGGTTGTCGCCGCACTGAAGCCCGGCTGCACGGTTGAGCCCGCCGACCTGCTGGCCTTCCTGAAAGACCGCCTGCCCGCCTACATGGTCCCGCGCTACATTGAAATCCGCGCCGACGAGCTGCCCAAGACACCGACCGGCAAGGTGCAGAAGGTATTGCTGCGCGCGACCGGGACGGAGGGTGCATGGGACCGGGAAGCCAAAATGTAAGGTTAGGAAATATCGCGATGTCTTAGGATATTTCCATAATCGGTTCTGGACACATCCAGGTGTCGGTGCCATTTTTTTCTCTATGACAAGCATCGACATCGCCCGATTGTCCCCGCAGGAGCGGCTGGAACTGATCGCCAAGCTTTGGGATAGCCTCGAAGCCGACGACATCAAACTAACGCCTGCCCAGGAAGCTGAACTCGAGCGTCGCCTTACGACGCTCGACGAAGACATCAAGTCCGGCTTCACATGGGAACAAATCGAAGCGGAGCTTGACCGCCGCTATCCATAGTGCGGCAAGTCACATTCACCCCTGCGGCGCGCGGCGAATTTTTCGATGCACTTGCTTGGTTGGTGAGCATGCGCCATCCGTTATTCCCCGGCTGCGAGTAGAACTGCGAAATTTGCTCCGCAGGGCAGCGGAGGCGCCCATGTTGTTTCCGCGTGGATTGGGCGACACGCGCCGCGCCGTCCTACAACACTTCCCGTATGTCGTGATCTTTCGCCCAACCGAAGAAACGATCGCTGTCGTTGCATTCTTCCATACGAGCCGCGATCCGGTCGCTTGGAAAAGTCGAGTCTAGGTGAGTTACATCGTTTTAACCCATCCTGCGTACGATACCGTTGGAATAAAGTAACACCGCCTCACGTCTAACCGCTCCTACCGGACACAGACTTACAGGAAAATCATGTCACACACCGGACGCTGCTTCTGCGGCACAGTCGAGATCGAAGTCACAGGTGCGCCGGAGGCGATGGGCTATTGCCATTGCAGCTCCTGCCGTTCCTGGTCGGGCGGGCCGGTCAATGCGTTCTCGCTGTGGAAGCCGGAGGCGGTCAAGGTGACCAAGGGCGCCGAGCATCTGGCGACCTATCACAAGACGCCGATGAGCTTTCGCCAGTACTGCGCCAAGTGCGGCGGCCATCTGATGGCCAACCACCCGCCGCTGGGCCTAACCGACGTTTTCGCCGCCACCATCCCGACGTTGGATTTCAAGCCGGGCGTGCATGTGAACTATTCCGAGACCGTCCTGCCGATGAAAGACGGCCTGCCCAAACTAAAGGATTTCCCGACGGAATTCGGCGGCAGCGGAGAAGCCGTGCCGGAATAGGGCCAATTCCCCATTCACCCTGAGACAAGACCCCGCTCCCACCGGATTGCACAATAAGGCTCATCACCGCCCGCTAACGGAGCCGTATGAGCCACACCACGCCCGGCGATCGATCTCACCAAAAGTGGTTTGTGTTCAGTGCGGCGGCGCTGGCCTATTTCTTCGTCAATTTCGCCACCTTCGCGTCGTTGGGCGTTGTGCTGTTCACCATGGTGGGCGACCTCCACTGGTCGATGACCGAGGCAGGGTTCACTTTCTCCCTGCTTGGCCTCACCTGCGGCCTGACCAGCACGTTCCCGGCGACCGCCTCGAAATATATCGGCGCGCGCGGGTCGATGGCTGTTGGCGCGTCTCTCTTCTTCTTCGGATCGCTGATAGCCGCCGCCGCGCACAGCCTGCTCGTGTTCGACATCGCCATCGCCATGATGGGCATGGGCTATACCTTTGCCGGCAACATCCCCGGCGTCATCCTGATCGCCGACTGGTTCGAACGTGGGTCGGCCCGAATGGTCGGCATCTATCTGATGGTCGGCGCGCTGGGCGCCGCCGCCGCACCGCCGGTGGTGGAGTTCGTGGTCCGGCAGATCGGCTGGCGCGGTCACTGGCATGTCATGGCGGGCGCGGCGGCCGTGCTGGGGATCGTCTGCGTGGCGCTGGTGCGCGACCGGAAGCATCGCGAGGGACCCCTTCCCGCAGAAGGCAGCGCTCCGGAGGTCGAAACCGGAGCGGCCTGGACGCCACGCCAGGCCGTTTTCACCGTGCAGTTCATGGTGATCACCGCCGCCCTGGTCCTGACCATGACGGCGGTCACTACGATCAACGGCATCGTCGTGACCCACCTGGTGAAACTCGGCTCAACCCCCACGGCCGCCGCCTGGACGCTGGGCCTGCTGAGCTTTACCGGCACCCTGTTCAAGGGCGTGACCGGACAGCTGTGCGAAACCAGATCGTCCAAGGCCTTCGTCGTGCTGGGCCTGCTGCTGCAGGCTGTGGGTTGCGCGCTGCTGATCGTTGCGACCGGCCCGACCCTCGAATTCACCGCGGCCATCCTGTTCGGCGCCGGCTGGGCCTTTGCCCTGGTCGCCGGCTGGGTGTTGCTGATGCAATATTTCGGCGGCCCAACCGGCGCCCGCATCTTGGCGATCGTGCAACTTGTCACGACCGTCGGCGCGGCCGGCACCATCGCCGCCGGCCTGATCGCCGACCGCTGGGGCACTTTCACGCCGATCTTCGCAGTTTACGCCTTGGCGCTGGCGCTGCTCGCCGTGCCGATGGCGTTCATGCGGCAACCGACTGCGAAGATTGCCGCGGCCGATTATCTGGCGGCGGAGATCGCAGCCGCCGAATAGGGCTGCAGTTCTAAACGATTGGCACTCCGCGCCCATCGTCCTAATCTTCCTGGCAAGGAACGAACCGGGGAACCCTTCCATGCCTGACGATCTGAGACGCGGCGCGCGCTGTCCGGGGCCATCGACGGCGGAAATTCTGGCGGCCGATACCCGGCCAGCTCCGATCCTGTTCGCCGATGGCGACGTCCAGGCGATCCCGGAGGCTGAATTCGGCATCGACGCCTATATCGACCCGGCCTTTCGTCAACGCGAGGTCGAGACCGTCTGGGCACGCACTTGGCAGGTCGCCTGCCGCGAGGACGAGGTCGCGAAACCTGGCGATTATGTCGTCTATGACATCGTCGACAGGTCGGCGATCGTGATCCGCGGCAATGATGGGGTCTTGCGCGCCTTCGTCAATTCCTGCCCGCATCGTGGGACCCGCCTATGCGAGGCCCACGGCAGCGGCCTGGGTCGTATCCGCTGTGCCTTTCATGGTCTGACTTGGACCAACGACGGGGCACTGAAGGTGTTGACCAGCGCCTGGGATTTCGGCGACGCCCCGGCCGACGCCTTTGCCCTGACCCCCGTCAAAACCGGCGTCTGGGGGGGCTTCGTCTTCGTGAATTTCGATCCGGACTGTCCCTCACTGGAGGATTATCTGGAGGGTCTGCCCGACCATTTCAGGGCTTGGCCGATGGAGGACCGCTTCACCGCCGCCCATGTCGTGAAGCATCTGGACTGCAACTGGAAGGTTACGGTTGAGGCTTTCATCGAGACCTTCCATGTCATCGGCCTGCATCCCGAATCCTTGCCCTTCTTTGGCGACGCCAACTCGCAATACGACGTGTGGTCGGGCAAACGACACATCTCCCGCATGATCAACCCGTCGGGCGTGCCCAGCCCGCACCTGGCCGGCAAATCGACGCCGGAACGGCTGATCGCCGCCGCCGCCAAGTTCGGCCTGTGCGAAGACGGCCCTCTGGCGCCGGGTGAAACCCCGCGCGGCCGCATCGTCGCCCGGCTGCGCGGCTTTTACGGCACGGCGTTCGGCATCGACCTGTCGGGGTTCAGCGACAGCGAGATTCTGGACGTTATCCAGTATTCGCTGTTCCCCAACTTCATCGTGTTCGGCGGTTTCGGCTCGCCCTTGGCATATCGCTCGCGGCCGGATGGCGACAATCCGAACAAGTCGATCTTCGAGGTCTGGCTGCTGTTGCCCTTCGCCAAGGGCAACAAGCCGCCCTCCACGCCAACACGGGTCCTGCCGGCGCACGAGCATTTCGGCGACGTGCCGGAGCTGAGTTATTACGGCCCGATCATCGACCAGGACGCCGACATGATGCCGCGCGTCCAACACGGCCTGCGCAGCAGCGCCAAGGGCAAGCTGACGCTCTCCGCCTATCAGGAAATCCGCATCCGCCATTACCGGCAGACATTGGCGGCGTATCTGGGCAAATAATTCCCCCCGCCCGCGGGAGAGGGCTTTTTAAACTATTTAAACATCTTCCCAATCCGCGAATGTCGCCGCCTGCCCCTGCACCGCGCCGGTTTCATCGATCAATTGCCAGACGACCGCGTTCCGGATCATGAAACGGCGGCCCGACTTTGCGATGCGGATGCCGCGATAGTCCGCGATGAAGCCCCTGTCGCGCACGGAATCGAGAAGACGCTGGCGATCCTGCCGCAGCATCGCCTCCGCCGACAGGCGCGACGGCAGGGTCAGGAATTCATCCCAGCCATAGTCGAAGCAGTTCTGCGCCGCCCGGTTGGCATAGGTGAAGATCGGATCGGCATCGGTGTTGTGCGCCAGCACGACGAACGGCGCATCGTCGTAAAGCCAGGCGGCATCACGGTCGGTCAGAGCCTTGCCGACCAGCCGACGATAGCTGCCGGTCAACAGATGGAAGAAGGCCGGATTGCCGAGCGCGGCGGTAAGGCCCGGGTCGTTTGTCGTCGTCATGATGTGTAAAGCCACAGAAATTTAATGCCTGCATTACTCTGATGCAGCCTAACATGCAGTCCACGCAGCAATGTATCGCCGTCAACAGACCGCAAGATCAAGGGAGGGATTGATGAGCATCGCCAGCGACTTCAACCGATCGGGCATCGTCGAACGCGCCAAGAACATACTTCTGAGACCAAAAGAAACTTGGGACACGATCGCCGTGGAGCCGGCGACCGTCGGCGGGCTGTTCAAAGGCTATGCGGCGATCCTCGCGGCCATCCCGCCTCTGGCATCATTCCTTCATGGCCAGCTCTTCGGCTATGGCGCGTTCGGGATCACCTTTCATCCGCCGCTCATCTCTTCCCTGATCGGCGCGATCGTCACCTACGCATTGTCGCTTGCCGGTGTTTTCATCCTATCGCTGGTCATCGACGCGCTGGCGCCAAGCTTCGACGGGCAGAAAAGCAACATCCAGGCGACGAAAGTCGCGGTCTATGCCTACACCGCATCCTGGGTAGCGGGCATCTTCTCGCTGGTCCCGCTGCTCGGCCTGCTCGCGGTGCTGGGCGGCCTCTATTCGCTCTACCTGCTATTCCTCGGCCTTCCGAAGGTAATGAGCGCACCGCAATCCAAGGCGCTCGGCTATACCGCCGTAACGGTCATCGTGGCGATCGTCATCTATGTGATCGTGGGTGCGGTCGTGGGCCTCCTCGGCCTCGGCGCCGCAGGCATCGGGGCCATGAGCGGCGGTCACATCACCACCAGTTCAAGCAGCGACGATTCGTCGGGAACGCTGAAGATCGGCGGGGCCACCATCGACCTGGACAAGCTGAAGGACGCCGGCAAGCAGATGGAGGCAGCCAGCAAGCAGATCGCCGATAGCGCCAACGGCAAGTCTGACGGTTCCGCCGCCCCGGCCGTCACGCCGGTGTCGGTCGATCAGTTGAAGGGATTGCTGCCACAATCGGTCGCCGGCTACATGCGCGGCGACGTGACCGCCAATTCCGGCTCGGTGGCGGGCATCGGCGGGTCGAACGCGCAAGCCGAATACACCAAGGACGGGGGCGCGCACTTCACGCTCAGCATCACGGATATGGGCGCCGCAGGCGGGTTTGCCGCCATCGCCTCCGCCTTCGGCGTCGAAAGCAGCAAGGAAACCGCGACCGGTTATCAGAAGGTCGGAAAGGTCGGCGGCCGCATGACGACTGAGGAATGGGACCGGGAGTCGAAGAACGGCAAATATAGCTGGCTGGTCGCCAACCGCTTCCTCGTCGATGCCGAGGGCGGCGGCGGCGATATCGAGGATCTGAAGCAGGCCGTGCAAGCGGTCAAGCCGGCGGATATCCGGGCATTGATCGGGAAGTAAACCCTACGCCGTCCTGATCCAGACCGCCTTTTCGTTCAGGTAGTCGTCGAACTGCTGCCGCCCGGATTCCCGGCCATAACCGCTCATCTTGTAGCCGCCGAACGGCACCGCCGGGTCGGAAACATTGTAGCAATTGACCCACACCACGCCGGCGCGGATCGCCTTGGCCATGCGGTGCGCCTTGCCGACATCGCGGGTCCACACCCCGCTGCCCAGGCCGAACTGGGTCGCGTTGGCGCCGCGTATGACCTCGTCGATATCGTCGAACGGCATCGCCGAGATGACCGGGCCGAATATCTCCTCCCGCGCGATCCGCATGTCGTTATGGACGTCGGTGAACACGGTCGGCTTGACGAAGAAGCCATTCGCGAGTTCGCCATCGGTGACGCGGTGACCGCCCGACAAAGCGCGCGCGCCTTCCTGGCGGCCGATCTCCATATAGCCGGTTACCCGCTCCAGTTGCCGCCGCGAGACGAGCGGCCCGATCTTGGTTTCGGGATCGAGGCCGTTGCCGATACGTAAGCTGTTGCCGAACTCGGCGACCCGCTGGGTGAATTCGTCGAAGATCCTGCGTTCGACGAACAGCCGCGTGCCGGCGGTGCAGATCTGGCCGGCATTGGCGAAGGCCGCCATCGCCGCCCCCGGCACCGCCATATCCAGGTCGGCGTCGGCGAAGACGATGTCGGGCGACTTTCCGCCCAATTCCAGCGACAGGCGCTTCAGGTTTCCGGCCGAAGCATGAACGATCTTCTGCCCGGTGAAATGCGAGCCGGTGAAGGTCAGCTTGTCGACATCCATATGCGCGGCGAGCGCGGCGCCCGCGGTTTCACCGAAGCCGGGCACGATATTGACCACCCCTTCGGGCAGGCCGGCCTCCAGCAAAAGTTCGCCAAGCCTGAGCGCCGTCAGCGGCGTTTCCTCGGCCGGCTTGAACACCGCGGTGCAGCCGGTCGCGATCACCGGGCCCAGCTTCCAGATCGCCATGCCGATCGGCCCGTTCCACGGGATGATCGCGCCGACCACGCCCACCGGCTCGCGGGTGGTATAGGTGAACATCTCCGCCGCCGCCGAATTCGGGATGGTGTCGCCGGTCAGCGTCTGCGCCATGCCGGCGTAATATCGGATCATGCTGGGAATGCGCTGGCGGCCGCCGAGCGCCATCGCCAGCACCGCGCCCATGTCCAGCGTATCCAGCGTCAACAATTCCTCGATATGCTGCTCGACCAGATCGGCAAACCGCAGCAGGATGCGCTGGCGATCGTAGGGTCGCGCCCGGCTCCAAGGGCCTTCGAAAGCGCGCCGCGCGGCGGCAACCGCCAAGTCGATATCCGCCGCGTCACCCTCCGCGACCGTTGCCAGCAGTTCGCCGGTTGCCGGATTGCGTGTCTCGAACGTCTTGCCCGACACGGCGTCCCGCCACTTGCCGTCGACCAGCATCTGCCGCTTGCCCGACGCGAACGCCGGTATTGAAATAGACATGTGGACCTTCCCCGGCGCCCGTTTGGGCATTCATTACATCCAGGATGCCGATGGGTGTCCACCACTACCTGAGCGGGCGGGACAGCAAATCCAGAACCGCGCGGTTGAACGCCTCCGGTCTTTCATACATCGACCAGTGTCCCGCGCCTGGAATCACGCATAAATCGAGGTCTGGCTGAAAGCGGCGCAGGACCGTCGCCTGGGCGGCGGGATCGGGGTGGGGGCCGTCATACTCGCCCCAGATGGCGTCGAGCTGTACCGAAACACGCGGCAACACCTTGATCAGCCTGTCCGGCAGGACGAGTTTCTCGGCCTGTATTCGTGCGCGGCGTCCGTTGAGTGCCTGAAGGTAGAGGGCAAGCTCATCGACGCTGGCCGGATCGTGGAGCATGAGCGACAGCAGGTTCGCGCGCAGCACCGCGCGACGTTCGGCGTCGGCGAGGCCGCGAATACCGCGTACGTCGATAGGTCCCGTCGGCAGGTCCAGGCCGCCGGTATCCACCAGAATCACCCGGCGCACCAATTCGGGATAAAAGGCGGCCAGATGCGCGGATACCACGCCGCCGAAGGAGAAGCCGACGATATCCACCGGAAGGTCAGGCGCGATCAGTTGCCTGAGACCGGTGGCGAGCACCTCGGAGATCGCCTCATGGTCCTGGCGCGGCGGAAGGGCCGAATCGCCAAGGCCGGGAAGGTCCAGCGCCCACACAGTCCGTTCGGCCGCGAGCGCATCGATATTACGGATCCAATGCGACCACGCGCCGTGCCCACCATGGGCGAGCAGCACGGGCGGGCCGATACCCCAGGCACGCCAGACGAGAACGCCGTCCCCGCATTTCGTCTCGAACCGCCGGGCGCGGCGCTCGAACTCGGCCACTATGGCGGCCGGTTCCGCATCGGTGGTGTGGGAAACCATATTCATCTTTGAAAGCCTTGGCGCGATCGCCTTTTGCTCAACCGCCGAACGGCTAGCACGCCCCGAGCTTTATCGTCCATCGCGGCCTATCCTGCCGCGTTTCAGATTGCGCGCGATCACCGGTCAGTGGCGCTCCAGACGACACTTAGGACGTCGGGCCGCCGTCATAGACGATCTGGACGCGCCGATTCTGCGGCTCGCGCACGCCGTCGCCGGTCGGGACGAGCAGGTCGCGCTTGCCCTTGGCCACGATCGTGATCTCGCTGGAAGGGATGCCGTCCTTTTCAAGCTGTGCCGCGACCGATTCCGCGCGGCGGCGGGACAGGCGCATATTGTAGGCGTCCGAGCCCACCGTGTCGGTGTGACCGGTGACGGTGAGTTGGGTCACCTTGGCCGGACCGGCGTTGGCCGCCGCCTGATTCACGATCGACACCGCCTGAGGGGTCAGGTCGGACTTATTGAAGTCGAAGAACACCAGATAGCTCTTCGGCGTCTGAACCGGCGCCACCACCGGCGGCGGCACGTACGCAGCCGGAGCTTCCTCTGGGATGCTTTCCGGGCCGAAGTCGAACCTGACATCCACCCCGAAGGTTCTTGCTTGCTCATAGATCACCGACCCCACGGGGCCGAGTCCGACGAACTGTACGATCTCGCGATTATTCAGCAGGTTGCGGCCCCAGAGAGCCACTTCGGCGCGCGTATCACCGAGGTCGATATCGGCGAGCGCCACGCGGGCATTGACCAGCCAGACAAATGGACTGGTCGCGGCATTGATGATCGCCGGGTCGACTTTGGTCGAGCCGGGCCCGGAAATGGTATTCGAGGTCATCAACGCCGCGCTTCGGAAGTTTGCATCGATCCGGGCCGTCAAATGGCTGCCGCGCCAAATCTCTTCCTCGCCGGTGTACTGCGCGCCCAGCGTGCCGGTAAAGTTCGGTCGCTGTTGCGGCTGGAATCCGGGCGGGCCGGACAGCGACGCCAAGCCTGGCGGGATCGTCGCCTGCTCAAACTTGAAATTGGTGTAGCCGACATTCGCCGTGAACGTCAGCTCCCTGGTGGCGGCGATTGTGTTTTCGAACTCGAAGCCGAGGGCGTGCGCATCGCCTTGGTTCACGATGGCCTGCGAGAATAAGGCGGTGGCGGGATTACCCGTCAAACTTCCGGACGTATCGTACTGCAGATTGGAATACCGCGCATCGAAGAGTGCAAGGTCGCTCCGCAACCGGCGGTCGAACTGCTCTGTTTTGATGCCCAATTCCCAGGATCGCGCTTTCTCTGGCTTGTAGGTCAGAGTGGATAGCTGGCCGCCCGAAACGAAACCGGTCGAGAATTTCCCGTATACCAAAGTGTCGGGGTTCAGCTTGTAGTTGAGGCCGGCAAGATACGTGATCTGGCTGTGCTTGTAATAAATCGGCGAAATACCAGGGGTCAGCTGCTGATCGGGAAGCGATTCGTGACCGTCTTTTTGATCCTGGGTCCAGCGAATGCCGGCAACGACATCGAGTTCGTCGGTCAGATGAAATTCCGGTTGGGCGTAGACCGCATTGGAGAAGGTTTGCACGATAGCGCCCCGATATCCAGGATTCGCGGGAATCACGAAGGGCCTGCCGTTGAGAGCGGTATTTTGGCCGGTGATCACCTGTGTAATGGTCGTGTTATAGCCGCCGGCAAAACCCGCGGTCGTAATATGATCGTAGAAATGCAGGAAGCCGGCCGTGAGTGTCACCCAGCTTTTATTAACATTGACCTGAAACTCGTCGCTCCATTGCCACTCCCTCACGTAATCGTTGTTTCCGAGAAAGACGAAGGGGGCACCCGGCACGAAAGAGGCCAACGCCGGGTTTCCGCCGGCGGCGAGTGGAATTACGCCGGGCGGGAATATCTGATGGGGAGCGAGCCTGACGGGTATGTTGGTCAGACCGCCCAGGCCGTCGAGTTGGAAAGTCGTCTCGTTTTTTGTTTGCCGTTCCGCCAGGATGTTTTTGATAGAGACATCGTCATCTATCCAATACTGTCCGGTCAGATTGTGGCCCCAATTTTCAGTCACACCCGGCGTGGTAAACGCATTGTTCACCGCGCTCGGCCGCTGGGTCGTGATCGGCGTCATCGGATTGGGGCTTGCGGCATAAAGCTGCCTGACGAATCCCGGAGGCAAATAAGACACGCCCTCCGCGTTCGGCGTAAAATCGTCGTGTGTGTAGTCGAATTTATAAACAAGGCTGAAGTCGTCTACCGCGTACTTCAAGGCGCCCATGAAGGCATTGGTATCATCGTCGCCCAGCCGCTTGGGTGAGGTCAGGATCCCGCTTTCGCTCCCGGTGCCGGCATAGTTCCACTGCGTACCGGCGCCGAGATTCTTGGTATCGCCATCATGCTGGGAATGGAGATAGGTAAAGGACGCGCTGAGCGGCCCCCAGGCAGGCAGGTCCAAATGCGTCTTGCTGCGGAACGTACCGAGATTGCCGCCGGTGAGCTCCTGATATCCACCGAATTCGCCGGTCGGATCCTTCGTAATGATCTGGATCGCGCCGCCTGTCGCGTTACGGCCGAAGAGCGTGCCCTGCGGGCCTTTCAACACCTCGACCCGTTCGATATCGGCCAACTCGAAAACCGAACCCGATTGGGCTTGCAGGTAAACCCCGTCCAGATACGGTGAGACACCCTTGTCTTGCCCGGCCGCGGACGACGCGCCAAGGATGCCTCGCAAGGTATAGTTTGGCGACTGGTTGCCGCCTGCTCCCAGCCGAACGGTCAGGTTCGGCGCCACCGCATTCAGATCGTTGAGTGTTTCGATCCGGTCGGCTTTCAGAGCGGCTGCATTCAACGCGGTGATGGAGATTGGCACCGACTGGAGCTTTTGCTCTCGCTTCTGGGCGGTTACGACGATCTCTTCAAGCTCCCCCGAACGTGTCGCCTGCGCGGGGGATTTTTGGTCTTGCGCGGTTGCCGTGGCGCCGGCGCCCAACACCAGCAGGCTTGCCGAACCTAGAAATATGGCGAGTTTGCGTGCGGCCATTTTCCCCTCCCTTAAGCTTTATTTGTCGAACTTATTCGGGGGCACCCGCTTTCGCTTGGGAACCCGCCATAAATGTTGGCTGACAATAAGGCCCGTTTCTTCCGGGCGTCAACAAAACATTTCAACTGAAATGTGTTTTGTACAAGCCGCCCAAGCGGCGTTGCTACAGGACAGACGATTACCGAACGAGGCGAGGTGCCGGCGTGACGGCGACATGGGAGGTCGCAATCCCCAGTTAGCACTGCTCCCGAAACGGACGGCTGATCTACCAGCCGCCGGGAGCGGGCCAGGCAGCGGCCTCGCCGATCCCGTCGACACCGCTTTCGCGGAAATGATATCTTCGCGATAGGGGAGAACCGTCGCGTGAATAAACTAATTTTGGCCGGTGCCGCCGCAACCGCGGCGTGGCTCGCGCCTTGCGCCGAGGCCGGCGCGACAGCGCTCAAGATGACCACAAAGAAATGCCCCGACGGGATTCAAGGTACGCGCTATAGCGGGTGCGCAATCGCGGCAATTGGCGGCACACCGCCTTACCGGTATTCGGTCGATGGGTCGGATGAATTTTCGCCGTTGCCCGAAGGCTTGTTGCTCAATCCCGCGAATGGGCTCATCAGCGGCGCACGGATCGGCGGGCAAGGCACATACCAACCGCGCCTCATCGTGACGGACCATGCCGGCGCCAAGGCCGGCGGGCAGACCACTTTCGCGATCACCGGCGCGAACAAATTTCTGGCGAAAATCTTTCCCTCGAATTCGATTTTCCATCACCGGGTGGACGCCGCATCGACCGGACTACCGGTGGATACATCGCCGGCGGCCCCGATTGATCCCCCCTATCTTTCAGCGAGCGTGAGAGCGTTTTTCGGCGGTGCCGCTTACCAGTCGTTTCCCAACGGGATCCCTGCATTCTCCGTGCCGCCGAGCCAGTCCGAGGTTTCGGTGAAGACGACCCTGTACCAACATTATTTCACCTCGGGGCCGTTCCCCGCGAACGCGCCGGTGGAAGGCACAAGCCGCTCCGACGGCGACCGGCATGTGCTGATCTATCGCGCGGCGGGCAATGGGAAGCCGCCGGCGCTGTATGAGATGTGGCAGGGGATTTACAAAGGTGGCCCGTGGACGGACTCGTCCAACGCGCTGTGGCCGGACGTGAGCGGCAATGCGCTGACGCCGCAGGATAAGGGCACGTCGGACGCGGCCGGCCTACCCGTGGCGCCGTTGCTGGCGAACGCCGACGAGGTGATCGGCACCGGCACGCCGGCCAAACCCAAAGGCGCGGTGCATCACCCGATCCGCTTTACGCTGAACCATATGCTGAACTACTGGGTGTGGCCGTCGACCGAGACAGCCGGCACTGGAAGTTGCCAGACAAAGAGCGGCACCATTCCCACCGAATCGCAGATCTCGCAGTCGAAACCGCCGATCAGTTGCTCGATGTCCGGACCGGCGGGCGAAATCTATCGCCTCAAAGCCTCGGTGAGGACGCCCACATGCGCCACGAAAAGCCCGCAGGCCGCGATCATCATTAAGGCGTTCCGCAATTACGGCATCATTCTGGCCGATAACGGCAGCAGTGGCGGCCTGATCGGCACGCCCGACCCACGCTGGAACGACGACGATCTGACTTGCCTGCAGAGCCTGACCCTGAAGGATTTCGAACCGGTCAACGTTTCCAGCCTGATCGTCGGCAACGACAGCGGAGAGACGAAGAAATAAAGTTCCGATCGGCGTCAGCTAAAAATACCGCCTATCCCGGAATCGCAGCCACCGCGCTGATCTCGACCAGCATCCGCGCCTCCCCCAGCCGGGTAACGCCGACCATCGTCGAGGCGTTGGGCGGGAACGGCTGGCCGTCCAAGGCGGCGTTCATCGCGGCGACGAAAGTATCGGTCCGCTCTGTATCCAGGTTCACGATATAGAAAGTCGTACTGACCACATCCGTGGGCGTTGCGCCGACGGCGGCCAACGCCGCCTTCAGGTTGCGGAATGCCTGCACCGTCTGGGCGAACAGATCGCCGCCGCCGACCAGGTTGAAATCCGGGTCGAACGGGCCCTGCCCCGCGATGAAGGCCAGCCGGCCCGGCGGCGCGACGACGATCTGCGAGAAGGCCGGCAGCCTGAACAGCGTGTCCGGGTTTACATGCTCGACGGCCAATTTGTTCTCCTGGATGCCGGGGTCAATCCTGCAGCGGGTTATCCCGTAGCTGGAATTTCACGATCTTGCCGAAGGTTCCCTCGCCCGTCTCCGTATGCCAAAGCGGCACGCCGCCATAGTCGGCCCACAGGCCACGGCCTTTCCAACCGGCCTTGGGGTCGTCGATCCGGCCGTCCATGCCGCGGGTATAAAAATTCATCGGATAGGGCACGCGCAGCACCACCTGCTTGCCGGTCTTCGGCTCCATCGCGATCAGCGAGTCCGACATGGTGCCCGGCAGGATCGGCGTATCCTTGCCCAGGCCCAGTACGTTCTGCTGATCGACCCAGGTCATATAGTGCCAATCGGCGGTGCCGACCGTCGTGCCCTTTACCTTGGGACCGGGCGAGTCATAGAAGGTCCAGCCCTCGGGGCATTGCTGGCCGGTGGCGGTCGGGCCGTTCGTCACCCTGCATTTGGAACGGTCGAAGCGGCCCATCTGGCCCGACCCGAACGCCGCCCAGGCGATGCCCTTCGAGTCCAGATCGACACCGCGCATATTGAAGGCGGCATAATCGCCGCTCGGCAACTTCGGCGGCTCATAATATTCGACCGAGCACGTCTCCGGCGGGTTCTTGCCCGGCGACATGCGCACCAGCCCACTGGGCACCGCCGGCGAGTATTTGGCGATCCAGATGCTCTGGTCCTTCGGGCTGATGCCCATGGCATAGAGGAAACCGTTGATGCGCGTGTCCTTGGGACCGGCCCCCTTCGCCTCGCCCACGACCTTGGTGTCCTGGCCGCCTTCGGTCGCTCCCTCGCCGGTCGCGCCGGGCGTCTTGGGTTGAATCCAGGCCGTACGGTCCTGGGTCATCTTGCCGTCGCCCGAGGTGTCGAGCACCAGCGGGCACCAGCCCTCGGCCTTGGCAGGATCGTGGGTCTCGTCCCACACCTTGGTGTCGATCCAGCCGACGACGTTGGTGTCGCCGCTGAAATACAGCGTGTTGTCCTTGTCCCATGCGAACTGCAGATGGTGCGTTCCGAAGCAGGTCGGAATGCGGTCCATCTTCTTCGTTGCCGGGTCGTAGACGACGATCTCGCGCCCGACTTTAGCCTCGGTCGGGAACAATGCTGCATACTTGCTCTTCGCGCCGTCGGTGCAGAAATCCGGGTTGGCGCCCTCGCCGCGGATGTCGGACATCCAGACGCGGCCCTTTTCATCGATCATCGGGTTATGGACGCCGGCCTCGACATTGTGGGCTTTGTCGATCCCGGGGATATCGACCTCGCTCGGCTTGCCGCTCACCGGATCGAGCACGACCAGATGGCCGTTCAAGTCGTCCGTGCCATATACCGGGCCGTTGGCGTTGACGGTCGGTGTGCGCTTGTCGGTGGTGATCTCGTCATGGACGAAATTGCCGCCTGCCCAGTCCCATTCGGTCAGCACGACGTTGCGCTCCACGCCGCTGGGGCGCGCCGGCGCCTTTGGCGGGATCTCGCCGGCGGCAATGCGGTCGGTCCAGTCGGCGAACATCTTCAGGCCGCGCTCGCGGCCGTAATGCGCCATGTTGTTCTGCATGATCGCAGAAAAATCCTTGGCATAATTGCCGACGGTGATGTCACCCGGCGCGCGCGCCATCTGGATACGCTGGCCCCAGGCCTCGACGCTGCTGCTGCCCGACGGCGGCAGCTCGCGCGTCGCCTTGTCACCGATCTGGTGGCAATAGAGGCAGTTCTCTTTCATATGGGCCAACCAGTCCTGCTGCTTGGCCATGATCGGTGCGATACCGTTGCCCTGGGCGCCGGTGCCGGGGAAGTCGCTTTTCGGCGGCGGCTCCAGCAGGGCGTACCAGTAATTAGCGGGGTAATACTGCGCCGCATCCTTGGCACTGGGCGCGATTTTGGCCTTGAGGTCGATCTTGGCCCCCGGCGCTCCGTCGACCGGGTCGCTGTCG
The DNA here is from genome assembly GCA_965276835.1 of Alphaproteobacteria bacterium. Lineage (GTDB taxonomy): Bacteria > Pseudomonadota > Alphaproteobacteria > BOG-932 > Roseiterribacteraceae > BOG-932. The sequence goes on along the minus strand of OZ255631.1, from coordinate 636,058 downwards.
ATCAGGCCGTAACCACGCACCCAGACCTTGTATTTGCCTTGCGGCATTTCGGGCAGCAGATAACGGCCCTTGTCGTCGGTGACGACGATCTTCACGAACTTGGTCGGCAGGCTATCGGTTTCCGCGATCACCCACACGCCGGCCTCGGGGCCCGCCGTGCTGGTCACCGTGCCGCCGATGGTATCGGCGGTCTTCGCGTCCATCGGGGCAGCCGGGGCGTTCGGGGAGGCGACGGTGAATACCGATGCGGTTGCGAACAGAGCCGCGATTGTCAGTTGTCTCATCGTCGATCCTCCCCTTAAGCCTTAACCTGCCTTACGCTCGGACTACTTCTTCTCCGGCGCGGCCGGCGCCGGCGCCTCCTCGACCGTGATCTGGCCGTGCAGCCAGGGCTCGGCCTTCGAGGTGTAGTCGTAGGTTCCGGCCTTGGCGAAGGTGTAACTGCCGGTGGCGCCCGGTGCGATGTCGCCCGTGGTCCACGACCCGTCCATGGCGGTCGCGTCATGGGCGATCTTGCCCTGGTTGGTCCAGGTCACCTTGGTACCCGCCGTCACCTTGGCGCGGATCGGCGCGACCGTATGCTCGTCGATCGTCTTGCGGACGAACTCCAGGCCGGTATCGCTGATCTCAGGCGAGAAGACGATCTGGTCGGTCGGGAAGACGCGGCCGGACAAGGTCGTCTCGGTTTTCGGCGGCGGCGGCGCGGGCAGCGGTTGAACCGTGCCGCCCAGTTTGAACGCCAGCAGTGCAGTGGACGAGGCCATCGCCAGATATTGTTGCCCGCCGATCTCATAAGAGATAACCGGACCGGCCGCGCTGCCGCCGGTCTGGAACGTCCACAGCGTATCGCCGGTCTTGGCGTCCAGGATCTGAAGTTCACCGCCCGGGTCGCCATGCAGCACCAGGCCGCCGGCGGTAGTGGTCATGCCGCTGCCGTTCTGCATTTCATAGGGTGTCTTCTTTTCCCAAACGATCTTGTTCGTCTTGGCGTCGATCGCCGCCATGATGCCGGACGTGTGAATCCCCGCGCCGCTGGTGACCGCGATGAAGAATTTCGGGTCCGGATAACGCTTGATCCACAGCGGCCAGCCGGGCGAGCCGGCGGCGTAGAACATCTTGGTCTGCGGGCTGTAAGACATCGGCGCCGACCGGGTGGTCAGGATCGGATACATCGCGTTCGGCGTGTCGAAATTGATCGGCTCGAACTCGCACATCGCCTTGAACCCCTTCGGAATCTGATCCTGGGGCTCGCAGTGCGGGCCGATCTGATCAGCACCCTTGGAGAAAGGCTGGGTGGGCGCGGTCATCAAACGCGGGTCCTGCGGCACCGGCCGTTCCTCGATCGGGAAGACCGGTTTGCCGGTGGCGCGGTCGAGCAGGAACAGCATGCCGTCGGTGCGCATCGCGGCGATGGCCTTATGCTGTTTTCCGTCAGCGCCGGCTGCATCATAAAGAACCAGCGGCGTGCCCAGGTCCTGTTCCCAGATGTCGTGATGCACGACCTGGTAATGCCAGCGCGGTTTGCCGTTTTTGATGTCCAGCGCGACGACACTGTCGGTATAGAGATTGTCGCCTTTGCGCAGCTCGCCGCCCCATTGCGGGACCGGATTGCCGACGCCGAAATAGATCAGGCCCAGCGCCGGATCGACCGCGCCGTTGACCCACACGCCGCCGCCGCCCTTTTTATAGATATCGTCGCCCGCCGGCCAGGTTTCGTTGCCCTTCTCGCCCGGGTTCGGGATGGTGTTGAACTGCCAGACCTTCTTGCCGGTCTTGGCGTCCAGCGCGACGATGCGGCCGTCCAGCCCATAGTCGCCGTTCGCCATACCGGTGATCACCATGCCGTTGACATAGGTCGGGCCAGCAGGGAGCGCCTGGCCTTTCAACGGCGGGTCGTCGCTGACCGCGCCGGTCCAGACCAGTTCGCCGGTCTTTTCCTTCAGCGCCACGATATGGCCGTTGGACAGGCCGACATAGACAAGGCCGCCGCCGGTCGCCATGCCCTTATACATGCCCGATGCCGGCGCCTCGGTCTTGAACGCCCACACCTGCTCCCCGGTCGCCGGGTTGAACGCATAGGCATGCGACCCCGCTGTGATGAACATCAGCCCGTCGGACACGATCGGCGAGGCGCGCGATTGCTCGGCCCCGAATTGATGGATCCAGGCGCCGCCCAGCGTTTTGACGTTGGTGGTGTTGATCTGGTTCAGCGTGGAAAAGCGGGAGTTGTTCCAGCTTCCGCCGACCGCGGGCCAGTCTTTCCCCGCCGGCTGGTTCAAATCGTCGGCCGCGAAGGCGGGAAGCCCAGGCAGCAGCGCAACCCCGGCCAGCAGAGCCGCGATCTTCCAATTCACATGGCTGGACATCTTCATTCCCCTTTGTCGTCCTGAATCTCGGCGGTCTGAGCCGCCATGGGGCGGCGCCGAAGCGCGGCGCGTCACGCGCCTGTTATCGTTCAAGTTATTAAGCCGGCCTCAATGTGTCCACTGGCAAATTTCCGGACCCGTTTCCAGGCCGCGGCGGCGATGATCGCATCGCAAGTATAGCCTCGGCGCGGGATTGAATTCTTCACACCGCAAGCCGCGCATCACGAGTATAGGGCGCCGATCAATTGCATTCAGCAACCTTTTCCCATCATGTTTACGGAATTTGTGTTGTATGCGGACGATGTGCGCACTAAGTTCCCTGGCTTGTGCCCGTAATCAGGCCCCCGGCAACACAATCCCCGCCCTCGTGTACATGCAATCATTTATAAGATGCTGAAAAAAACCCCGCACAGAGAAGGCCTCCGGCTTTCCCGCGAACAGCGTGCCGCGGACATCCTGAAGCACGCCCGGATCGTATTTTGCGAAAAGGGCTACAGCGACACGCTGGTCAGCGAAATCGCCGAACGCGCCGGTGTCGTCGAAGGCAGCGTCTTCCATTATTTCCCAACTAAGCGCGAACTGCTGATCAAGGCGGTCGAGCAATGGTATTCGGGCCTGATCTGGGATTACGACCACCGCCTGGAATCGATCACCGGCACGTGGAACCGCCTGCGCTTCATGATTTGGGGCCACCTCAACGTGGTTCACGAAGAGCCGGAGATGACGAAGCTGATCGTCGAGGAGATTCGGCCGGGTCCGGAATATCGCGACACGGCGATCTTTGAGCTGAACCGCAACTATACCCGCCGGACGCTGGGAATCGTCGCCGAGGCGGTCGCCTCGGGCGAGTTCCGCCCGGACGTCCCCGATGCCGTCATCCGCGCCATGGTCTATGGCGGGGTCGAGCATTATGCCTTCTCGTTCCTGAACGGCGCGGGCGACTTCTCGCCCGACGAAGCCGCCGACGCGATCACCGACCTGGTCTATCGCGGGCTGGCCAACCAGGGTGTAACCCAAGCCCATCTGCTGAGCGAACCGATCGCCCAGATCGAATCCAGCCTGACGCGGCTGAAGAAACTTGCGGGTTCGACCGCACCGGCCAAGCCGAAGGCCGTGCGGAAGTAGGCTGATTCAGAACAAGAATTTTAACGCCAAGGTCGCCAAGGCGCCAAGAAGCCAAGGAAATCCAAACCCTATTGCCTGCGGCGCTTCATGAAGCCTCGCGCAGCGAAATCATTCATATGATTTCATCTGCGTTAATCTGTGTAATCTGTGGCTAAATTCTTGGATTTTCTTGGCGGACTTGGCGTTGAAAAATTCAGCGGACCCGCCAGACCCCGTCTTTCTCCACCGCTGCGCCGTCTGCCTTCAGCTTGTTGAGATGCGCCAGCAGCGAGCGCGCTGCCCAGGGGTGTTTGAAGGCCGGCACGTCGCCATAGACAACCGGCGTCAGTATCTCCAGCGTGGCCGGGCTCAACTCCTTGAGCGCGCGCAGCGCCATGCTCTCGCGCACGAAGCGGTGGCGCACCAGCACCTCGATCATGTCGTCGGGGGCGCCGATCAGGAACCCGTGACCGGGCGCGAACCAGGCGATGCCCTTGCCCTGCAGCATGCGCAGCGATGCGATATAGGCCGACATGTTGCCGTCCGGCGGGTTGATGACCACGGTCGAACCCTGCATCACGTGATCGCCGGTGAACAGCAGCCGATCCTGGTCAAGCAGATAGCAAAGATGGTTGGAGGCATGGCCCGGCGTGTGGATCGCCTTCAGCGCGCAGCCGTTCAACGTCACCCCCTCGCCATCCTTCAGTACGATGTCCGGCTTGAAGGTTTGGTCCTGGTGCTCGCCGACCGGCGGCAGCATGCCCAGTACGGTCGCGCCGGTCTTTTCCCTCAGGATCGCCGCGGCCGGAGAATGGTCGGGATGGGTATGGGTGACAAAGATCCAGCGGATTCGCCCACCGGCGCCGAGCAGCGCGGCAATGTGGCTGTCGAGCAATGGGCCGGGGTCGATCACGGCGATATCGCCGTCCGCGTCGTCGCCGACCAGGTATGAGTTGGTGCCCGGGCCGGTCATATAACCGGGATTGGGCGCGGTCAGCCGGCGGATGCGCGGTGTCAGGCGGGTTGGGACGCCGGGCGCAATCTCATAGGACGCGGTGCCTGCACCCGCCGGATCGAGCAACCCGATCTCCGCATAGGCGCCGTGACCCGACGCGATTTCGCGTCGCCCCTCGCCGCCGGTCGCCCACCGTCTGCCGGCCTCTTTCATGAATCAACGCTCATCTTCATCTGGGAAACCTGCAAAAAACATAAATGGCAAAGCAGTTTAGTCTATTTGAACCATTGCCGAACTGGTTCTGGCTCAATAGTAATGTCGTCGCGATTCCGGGCTTCATCATATCTCGACGCATGGCGGTGCGCACAGCCACGCACCGATGATGCAACTGAGTGTAGCCTCACGGGAAAAATCGGGATATATGTCGTCAAATCTCTGGGGAGGAATATCGATGAAAAGGCAAATGATCGCGGCATTGTTCGCGTCAACATTCTTCATGGCGGCGGGCACGCTCGTGCCGCACGCGGCGCAGGCAGCCGATGCGATCAAAATGGACGGCGACGACATCGCCGGCACCGTCACCAGCGCCAAGGGCCCTGAGGCCGGTGTCTGGGTTATCGCCGAGACGAGCGAACTGCCGACCCGCTACATCAAGATCGTCGTCACCGACGACAAGGGCCAATACCTGCTGCCCGATCTGCCGAAGGCGAAGTACAAGGTTTGGGTGCGCGGCTATGGCCTGGTCGACAGCGACCCGGTCGATGTGACGCCGGGCAACAAGACCGACCTGACCGCCAAAGTTGCACCCAGCGCCAAGGACGCCGCGGAATATTACCCGGCCGCCTATTGGTACTCGTTGCTGCAGCCGCCGGCGGAAAGCGAATTTCCCGGCACCGGTGCAACCGGCAACGGCATCGCCCCGACCATGGTGACCCAGCAGCATTGGCTGGAGAACATGAAGGAGCAGTGCATGTTCTGTCACCAGCTAGGTGACAAGACCACGCGCACCATCCTGGCGCCGGGCAACAGCGTCGAGGCGTGGAGCCAGCGCATTCAGATGGCCCGCGCCGACGGCGACCCGGCCATCGGAAACAACGGCAAGAGCCTGTCCGGCCAGATGCAGAACAACATGGCGCACTTCGGCAAGGAGCGCGGCATTAAGATGTATGCCGAGTGGACCGACAAGATCGCCGCCGGCGCCCTGCCACCCGTTCCGCCGCGCCCCGAAGGCATTGAGCGCAACGTCGTCCTGACCATCCAGGATTGGGGCCAGGGCCGCTTCATCCACGATCAGGCGTCGTCCTATCGCTGGAACCCGAACGTCAACGCGAACGGCCCGATTTATGGCATGGGCACGCTGCACGGCACGTTGGAAATCCTCGATCCTGTGAGCCACAAGGTCAGCAAGGTCGACATCCCCGGCGTGGACGGTTCGCCTCATGACGACACAGCCGGCGTTCATGCCGACGAAATCGACAGCCAGGGCCGCGTATGGATGCCATCGATTTACCGCGAGGGCCCGGCGCCGAAATGGTGCTCGGACGGCTCGGTGCCTTCTTCCAAGCTGTTTCCGCTGTCCGGAGGGCAATATTCGAAGGCCGCGGCTTTGCCGGTGTACGATCCTAAGACCAAGAAGGTCACCGTCATTTCGATGTGCGTCGGCGGCAACCATTCGGGCTTTACCAATGACGGCAACGAGACTCTGTATATGAGTGGCGACACCCAGGCGGTGTCGTGGATCAACACCAAGGTTTGGGACCAAACCCACGACGCGTCGAAAGCGACCGGCTGGTGCCCGATGGTGCTCGACACCAACGGCGACGGCAAGATCGACCAGGACAAGTCCAAGTGGAACCCGCCGACCTTCACCCTGGCGGGCGATATCGGCGAAACCGGTGGCGGCAACTCTCAGGAAGCCAACGTCAAGGCCGCCTCGGGCGCGCCGAAGATCGACGGCACCAAGGACACCGTGCTCAGCACCTATCTGTACGGCGCCGCGACGGCTCCGGACGGTTCGGTCTGGCTTGCCGGCTATGTTCCCTATGTCCCGTCGGGCATCGTCCACATGATCCCCGGCAAGCATCCGCCGGAAACCTGCAAGACCGAGTTCTACCAGCCGCCGAAAGTGGACGGTAAGTACAAGGCCTTCGGTATCCGCGGCGTCGGCGTCGAAAAAGACAGCAACATCGCATGGGCTGCCTTCTCGTCGGGTCAGATCGGCAAGTTCGACCGCAGCAAGTGCAAGGTGCTGAACGGCCCGACCGCGACCGGCCAGCAATGCCCGGAAGGCTGGACCTTCTATGACCTGCCGAGCCCGAAGCTGGACCACACCTCGGCCACGTCGGACTTCGCCTATTCCGAATGGGCGGACTTCTCGAACGTCATGGAACAGGGCGCCAACACGCACTTCTTCCCGGCGATCAATTCCGACTCGGTCCTGATGATGAAGAACACGGATGACGGCAAGCTCTACAGCTTCCGCGTCCCCTACCCGATGGGCTTCTATACCCGTGGGATGGACTTCCGCATCAACGATCCGAAGGCGGGCTGGAAGGGCCGTGAGATGACCGCAACCTATGCCAGCTCCACGCTGTGGCATCAGGAAGGCGGCGAAGGCGAGAACAGCAAGCTGGTCCAGTTTCAGCTGCGTCCGAACCCGCTCGCGGACTGATCGCTGAACCTAAAGACTAAAACGGGCCGCTATCCTCCGGGGTAGCGGCCTTTTTTGTCGGGGAAGCCATGACTCAGTTCATCGCCCTGTTGCGCGCGGTCAATGTCGGAGGCACCGGCAAGCTGCCGATGACCGAACTGACGGCGATGTGCGAGGCCGCCGGCTTTGAAAAGGTGAAGACCTATATCGCCAGCGGCAATGTCGTGTTCACCAGTTCCCTGCCCGAAGCCAAGGTAAAGGCGGCGCTGGAGGCGAAGCTGGCCGAATATGCCGGCAAGCCGGTCGGCGTCGTCGTGCGGACTGCCGAGGAGATGGCGGCGGTCCTCAAGCACAACCCGTTCCCGAAAGCCGCGCCCAACCGCACGGTCGCAATCTTTTTGGACGCCGCCCCACCCACCGACGCCTTGAAACATGCTGTCGGCCAGAACGACGAAGACTGCGCGTTGGGCGCCCGCGAGATTTATGTTCATTACCCGTCCGGACAGGCCCACACCAAGCTGCGGATTCCCGCCGCCAAGGCCGGCACGGCGCGCAATATGAACACCATGGCGAAGCTGGCGGAAATGGCAGTCGCGCTCTAATCTCCTATAGTAGGTAATTTATCCGTTATATTGACACACGGCCGTTATCGATGACAGAACTGTCCCGATCGGCCACAATCCTCGACCCGCCTCCACCGAATGCAGATCCATGAACGCGCACGCCGATCCCTATCCTCGCCTGAGTGCACTCCGGCTGATCGCTTTCTCGATCGCGGGGCTGGCGATCGGCGGGGTGCAGACCGCGGTGGTGATCTATCTGCCGGCCTTCTATGCGCAGCGTTTCGCGATGCCGCTGTCGCTGGTCGGCACTGTCTTCATGATCTGCCGCCTGCTGAACGCGTTCAGCGACCCGGTGATCGGCGTGCTGTCGGACCGGACGCGCACCCGTTTCGGCCAGCGCAAGCCCTGGGTGCTGGGCGGCGGGGTGCTGCTGCTGTTCGCCATCTTCGCCGTCTACATGCCGCCGGATTCGGCGAACGGGCTATATCTCGGCATTGCCCTGTTCTTCCTCTACCTGGGCAACTCAGCCTTCTCCACCCCGCTTTATGCCTGGGCCGGCAGCCTCTCGCCCTATTATCACGAACGCACCCGCAACCAGATGTATGTCCAGACCATCATCTCGCTGGGACTGGTGACGATGATTGTCATCCCGCTGGTTTACCTCCAGTTGGGCATCACAGACATCGATACGCGCATCGCCAGCATGGGCGCGTCGAACATCATCGCGCTGGTCGTCGGCCTGCCGATCCTCGCCTTCTGGTTCAGGGAACGTCCTGTCCCGGCGCTCAAGCGGCATCTGGGCTTCGGCCCGGCCTTTCGCCTGCTCGCCACCGACCGCGTGGTGCTGCGCGTCATCGGGTCGGACTTCTTCGTCTCGTTGGGTCAGGGCTTTCGCGGCGCCCTGCTGATCTTCTTCATCGCCGGCTATATGAAGCTGCCGCCCCAGGCGATGCTGGTCATTCCGTTGGTGCAGTATGGTTTCGGCGTTTTCGCGTCGCCGATCTGGGGCTGGATCGGCCGGCGGCTGGGCAAGAACCGCACACTGATCGTCGCCGAAGTGACGCAGATCGTCATCAATCTGTGCCTGCTGCTGTTACAGCCCGGCCAATATTGGGCGCTGATCGCGCTGACCTTGGCGCAGGGTCTGTCCCAAGGTTCCGGCAACCTGATGTTGCGCGCCATCGTGTCGGACGTCGCCGACCAGGAGCGCCTGCGTACCGGCAAAGACCATTCCGGATTGCTGTTTTCTATCTTCAACGTCACGATCAATGCCGCCATGGCGCTGTCGGTCGGCATCGCTTTGCCGCTGGTCGGCCTGTTCGGCTTCCGGGCGGGCATGCCGAACACCCCCGCCGCCCTCTCTTCACTCCAATGGATCATCGCCGTCGGGCCCGCCATCGGCCACGGCCTGTCCGCCATCCTGATGCAGCGTTTCCCGCTAACCGAGGCGAGGCATGCGGAGATCGTGAAGGCGCTGACGGAGCAGGCGGCGGCCGCACCGACGGAAGATCACGAGATCGAAGCTATTCGAGCACCAGCCTAATCCCCTTCACCGTCATGCCCGGGCTTGACCCGGGTATCCATGTCATACAGCGCGCAGGCGGAACCACGTGGATGGCCGGCCGGGCACAAAGCGCCCTACCAGCGAGACGCAAAACGACCTACGGTCGTGGTCCGGCCATGACGAAATAAGGAAAGCCGGAGGAAACCATGACCAAACGCCCAAACTTCCTGATCATCGTCGCCGACGACCTGGGGTTCTCGGACATCGGGAGTTTCGGTGGGGAGATTCACACGCCAAACCTCGATAAGCTGGCCTATGGCGGCTTGCGGCTGACCGATTTCCATTCGGCCCCCGCCTGTTCCCCCACCCGCGCGATGCTGATGACCGGCACCGACCACCACATCGCCGGCATCGGCACGATGCTGGAGGTCGTGGTTCCAGGTTTCGAAGGCGCGCCCGGTTATGAGGGTTATCTGAATCAGCGCGTCGTCGCCCTGCCCGAACTGCTACGCGATGCCGGCTACCAGACTCTAATGTCGGGCAAGTGGCACCTGGGCGACACCATCGAAACCTCGCCCTGGGCGCGCGGCTTCGAGCGGTCCTTCGCCCTGCTGCCCGCCGGCGGCAGCCATTATGGCGGCGGGCTGTTCAGCCGCTTCGCCACGGTCGAGACGCTCTATACCGAGGACGACAAGTTCGTCGAGGTGCCGGCCGATTTCTATTCGTCGGACTATTTCGCCGGCAGGCTGGTCCAGTATTTGCAGGAACGCGCACCGGACGAGGACCGCCCGTTCTTCGCCTATCTGCCGTTCCAGGCGCCGCACTGGCCGTTGCAGGCGCCCAAGGAGTCGATCGCCGGATATCGCGGCCGTTACGACGCCGGGCCGGATGTGCTGCGCGACGCCCGGCTGAAAGCGCTGAAGGAGATGGGCCTGTGCGCCCCCGACGTGGTGCCGCATCCCGTCGTGCCCGACAACTGGCCGGACTGGGCCGACATGACGCCGGACGAGCGTGCGTTGTCCGCCCGCGCGATGGAGGTCTATGCCGGCATGATCGAGCGGATGGACTGGAATATCGGCAAGGTGACCGATTACCTGGCCAAGACCGGCGAGTTGGACAACACCTTCATCCTGTTCTGCTCCGACAACGGCGCGGAGGGCGCGATCGTCGAGGCAATGCCGCTGTCGGGGGCATATATCGTCGAGCAGGTGCGCAAGCATTACGACAACAGCCTGGAGAATCTGGGCGCGGCGTCGAGCTGCATCTGGTACGGCCCGCGCTGGGCCCAGGCGGCGACCGCGCCATCGCGCCTGCACAAGGCCTTCACCACAGAGGGCGGCATCCGAGTGGTGTCGTTCGCCACGTTCCCGGGGTTTCAACGCCAGGGCGGGGTCGGCACGGCATTCTCAACGGTAATGGACCTTGCCCCGACCGTTCTGGAAATGGCCGGCGCGGCGCACCCCGGCACGTCCTATAGGGGCCGCGAAATCGTGCCGATGCGCGGCAAGTCGATGGTGCCTTACCTGTCAGGTCAAGCCGACGCCGTCCACGACGACCGAACCGGCACGGGCTGGGAACTGTTCGGCCGCCGCGCCATCCGCCAGGGCAACTGGAAGGCACTCCACCTGCCCCCACCCTACGGCACCGGCGAATGGCAGCTTTACGACCTGTCCGCCGACCCGGGCGAGATCACGGACATGGCGGAAAGCCAGCCCGAAAAGCTGGCCGAACTGCTGCGCCTATGGGACGCCTATGTCGCCGAGAACGGTGTGATCCTCGATCCGCTCACCGTGTTCCAGATGGAGCCGGAGATGTTTGGAAGTTAGCGGGCAATAGCCAATGTTCCACAAATGTACCCAAGTAACATATATCTCTAAAATTCTACTGTCTTTCCAGTAGATTACAAATACGTAAGGATTGTTGCCAAGTCGCAGGACAGATCCCATCTTGTCGTTATTGTGTTACAATAAGCTTGACATGGTGTCGGGCGACTTACGGAGTGTCACAGGATGACGACTTCATTATCGGAGCGATTGAAAACCTCGATTCCGCAGATTCGCAAACTGGCAGCCGGCATCGCGCTTGTGGCCGGTATCGGCCTGCTGGCCCCGGCTGCGATGGCGCAGCATAGCGGCGGCGGTCACGGCGGCGGTGGCGGCGGATTCCATGGTGGTGGTGGCGGCGGTGGCTTCCACGGCGGCGGTGGGGGTTTCCACGGCGGTGGCGGCTGGGGTGGTCACGGCGGTGGCTGGGGCGGTCACGGCTGGGGCGGTCACGGCTGGGGTGGCGGCTGGCACGGCGGCTGGGGCTGGGGCGGCTATCGCGGCGGCTGGGGCGGTTGGGGCTGGCGTGGTCCCGGCTGGGGCTGGGGCGGTTATGCCTATCCGGCCTATGCTTACGGCGGCTGCCGCGTCTACAACCCGTACTATCCCTATTGCGGCTATTACGGTCCGGGCGTCGTTTACGCGCCCGGCTATTAGGCACCGAACGGATCGCGGGCGGCCCGGCGCCGCTTGACGAGCCAAACCTAAAAATTAAGCCCCGCTCCACGCCTGTGTGCGTGATGGCGGGGCTTTTTATTTGTCGCGTGCTCGGTCAGTCAGGCGCGTCACATTCGCGGGCTTTGAAATCCATCTCGGCCGCCTTGGCCCAACGTCCGGCCTTCCCCCGTGGACAAACCCAAAACTCGCAGCAAGCGATCAGTCGTTATAGCATACCCAGACCACGGCCAGTTACTGTAATTCATGGCCGGTACCCCACAGGCGCGTTGCCGGGCCGGTCTTCACGCGCATGTTGTGCGGCACTCGCTCTGCCGGGTCATCGCACATACCCAAAGCGCGGTCGAAGATGGGGCGCGTCGCGTATTCTTACGATTCATCAGCGTCCGGAACGATGTGAACGCAGAAGCGGACGACGCCACCTCATTCGGCATGACGTCGGCGCCCTGAATTCCGTCATCTATCCGGTGGCAAGGATCGAGGGACTTAATCGTCCAATGAAAATCCGACCTTCAGCATCACCTGGAAATGGTCGACCTTGCCGTCCTTGATATCGGCGCGGATTTGCGAGACTTCCAGCCAACTCATGTTACGCAACGTCTTGCCCGCGCGCTTGACCGCGGTCTTGATCGCATCGTCGATGCTGTCTTCGGACGTTCCGACAAGCTCGGTAACTTTCGCGACGTGATTGGCCATTTCATCTCTCCATCTGTGGGTTGGTTGTGCGAACCTAACCCGCCGGAGATGAGAACGTGCCCGCTTTAAACGTCCGAATACGTCAACTATCTATTTGAAATAACATATTTAACTTGGACGACGACCCACTCGAGGCTAGGAATCCGTCGTCCTCGGCGGTCGTTCGATCCGCTTACCGCCATCATCTTCCACCCAGATATCCGCCGCCGCCATCGGCTTCCCCATGGCAGACAGGACCTCATGCACGGTGTCGGCATAACGGAAGCCCGACCAAGTGGTGCTATGCGCCGCCGAGGTGGCGATACGGTCGGTACCCGTGACCGTCCATTTTACGAAATACGTCATGTTGCCCGCTTTAAGGTCCTTGTTACGATTCCTAACGGCATCTTGCCGCCCGGCGTTCCAACCGGCTGTGACCTTCGCGGGAAAAACAAATTCCTTGACATTTTGTTCCGTTTATGTTCCATTCCCCGAATGAGTTCGACCGACACCGATACGCTTTCCGAAGGGCACCCCACCGCGGGCTGCCGGGCCGGCGAAGCTGCGTCCACGGCTGAAGCCGCCGCGCGTGAAGCGCGGCGGCAGCGGCGGCTTGCGCTGGTCGGCCGCTTGATGGAGGCCGGTGAGGAAGCGGCCATGAACCTTACCGAGGGCATGGCCGGCCGCCTGTTCGGCGACAGGCTGGAGGCTTATCTCAGGATCAACGATCCTGCGCTCGCCTGGTCGCGCGTCACCCGCACCGTCCGCCAACTGGCCGCGCTGGAAGAACGCTTCGACGAGAGTGATGAAACCCGCGCGGCGCGCATCGCCGCCGAGCACGCTGCCGCCCGAAATGCGGCGCGGGCCGCCGAGTCTAAGCGTGAGGCGCAGGTCGAGGCCGACGCCCGCGATGAGGCCAAGGAATTGGCGCGCGACGCGATCCGCGAAATCTACCGCGAAGCCGCCCCCGAGACGCCAAGCCCCGAGCGCGAACAACTGCTGCACGATCTGTTCGCCGACTATGCCTTCAAAGGCGACTTCAGCGGCGACGCGGTCGATATTATCGTCAAGATCATGCGCACTGCCTATCTGACCGACGACGGTTCAGACACCGACGATGAGACGATGGAGGTCACGCGCGAAGAGGCTCAGGCCTATATCGACGCGATCCGGTCCGCCGGCGGCTTGCAGCCGGAACAACCGCAGCCGGATGGACAGGGTCCGCCCGGATAAGGATTAAGGCGGCTGTTTTCGTGCTTTTTGTTTTTCAGTGTGAGGTCTTGGTTCCCCTGCTCCCGGTTTCGGGATGCGGAGTTACGGCGCTTGCCCTTCATACGCTTCGCCCCTCGGGGGAGAGGCAATAAGCCCCCTATCCCAACTGCACGTTCTTCCCGCCATCCACCAGCAGGCTATGCCCGGTGATGTAAGACGCATCGTCGGAGGCGAAGAACAGGATTCCATTGGCGAGTTCGGTCGGCGTGCCATAGCGCTTCATCGGGATCTGGGCTTGCGCATGGGCGGTGATGTTCGGGTCGTCGCCGTAGGAGCCGCGCATGCTTTCAGTGTCGATCACGCCGGGGATCACGATGTTGACGCGGATATTGGCGGCGGCAGACTCAAGCGCCGCCGTCTGCGACATCGAAATCAGCGCCGCCTTGGACGCGGCATAGGCGCCGAGGCCGGGCGTCGAGCGCACGGCGGCGATGGTCGCCACATTGACGATCGAACCGTGGCCCTGCGGCGTCATGATCCGGATGGCGGCCATGGTCGCGGCAAAGGCGGCATCGGCATTGATCTTGAAGTTGGCGCGCCACTCGTCGATCGGCGTATCGGCCAGCATACGGAAGGCGCCGTACATTGCGTTGTGCACGAAGACATCCAGCTTGCCGTATTTGCGGGCGGTCATGTCCAAAGCGCCGGTATAGGCATCCAGGTCGCCGATATCGAGCACCAGCCCCTCGCCCTTGCCACCCATCGCCTTGACCTCGGCCTCCAGCGATTTGATGAGCTCGGCCCGGCGGGCGCAGAACACAACCGTTGCGCCTTCCTCCACGAAACGCTTTACCGTCGCCCGGCCGATGCCCGAGCTGGCGCCCGCGATAAACGCAACTTTCCCGTCCAAACGTCCCAAAATATCCTCCCGTTGTTCCGAATTGACTTACTTCTTATTGCGTCATACCCGGGCTTGACCCGGGTATCCACATCATACCCACGGTGCTTGCGGGAACGCGTGGATGGCCGGCCCGGCGCGAAGCGCCTTGGCTACGATAGGCGACCTCCAGTCGCTGTCCGGCCATGACGGTGGTGTGGTGTTTAGAGCGCGCTGCTTATTCCGGAACCGAAATCTCCATGACCGGCAGGCTTTCCGGCATGCCGCCCAGGGACACCGCGCAGCGCGAGGAGGCGTTGAACGCCGCCAGCCCTACGGCCAGGCTGGCCAATTGCTCGGTCGTGAAGTTCTTGTTCAGCCGTGCCTTCAGCTCCGGCGTCACGCCCTTGGGGTCGAACAGATAGGCGTCGGCGAAGGCCAGCGCCGCCTTTTCGACGTCGCTGAGCTTGCTGTCCTCCCAGCCGTCGGCGATGTCGTCGACCTTGTCTTCCGACAGGCCGTCGGCCTTGGCGACGTCATAGCGGACCGAGCGGCAGAACACGCAGTTGACTGTCCGCGCATTGCGCAGCCGCACCATCTCCATCAAGGCCGGGCGGATATGCTCGCTGGTCCACAGCGACTTATTGAGCGTCGCGTAAACGTCGACAGTCTCAGGCACGAGGCCCAGCGCACTGTCGCGGATGATGTTGCCGGATTGTGTCTTGGGTCCGGAAACCCGTGCCATTACACCCATCGAAACTCTCCTGCTTCAGGCGGACAGAGTGGAGTACATAAGCGCCAGCCGAATGCGGCTGTCGATAAAGCCCAGCGCCTCGACCAGGCAGACCAGCCCGTTCTCCCCGGTAAGGTCGACGACCTTGGAGGCGACCTCATCAGGTATCGATTGCGGGTCCATGTAGTAATATTCGGTGAAGTCCAGCACCGCGCGCTCGACCACCGAAAAAGTCGGCTCTTTCCGCCAGCTTTCGTTCAGCACCGCGTCGATCTTGACTTGCGGCATGCCGGTGGCGGACGGATGCCGCTCAGCCTGCTCCGCTTCAGCCTTGTGCATGACCGCCAACGCCAAACGGCAAAGCTCGATCGACTCCGGGCTTAAATGCGGCAGATCCCAGAACTTCGCGGACAGATCGGCATACATGCCGGCGATCGCGCCTGCCGGCTTCAACTGCTCGTCGATCGTGAAACTCGTCACCGTCCCCATAGCCAGGTTTCCGCCTGTGAAATGATTCATGAAGTTAAAGATACCCTAGCAACACCGGCCGCGACCGGCAATCGCCAGCACGCATGCGGGCGATTTCCCCTGCCAAAACGCGCGCCGTTCGGTTATGTTGCGGCGCACACAATACGCACCGCGGACGGCACGCCATGAACGCATACGATTTGGTCGTTATTGGCAGCGGGCCTGCCGGGCGGCGCGCCGCGGTTCAGGCGGCGAAGCTGGGCAAGTCGGTCCTGGTGATCGAGAAGGGCCGGCGGGTCGGCGGTGTGTCGGTCCATACCGGAACCATCCCGTCCAAGACGATGCGCGAAACCGTCCTCAACCTGACCGGCTGGCGCGAACACGGCTTTTATGGCCACGCCTATCGCGTAAAGCAGGATATCGAGGCCAAGGACCTGACCAGCCGTCTGCTGATGACGCTGAACCACGAGGTCGACGTGCTGGAACACCAGTTCGCCCGCAACGGTGTGAAGACGATGACCGGCGCGGCGCGCTTCGTCGATACGCACCGGGTCGACGTCACCCTGGCGACGGGCGACGTCTGCACGGTCGAAGGCGCGCGGTTCCTCATCGCCGTCGGCACCCGCCCCTATCGCCCGACGAATATCCCGTTCAACGGCACCAACGTGCTGGACAGCGACGAGTTGATCGGGCTGGACCGTCTGCCGCGCAGCCTGGCGGTGATCGGCGCCGGGGTTATCGGCGTGGAATATGCGACGATCTTCAGCGCGCTGGACGTGCACGTCACGTTGATCGAACCGCGCGACAAGATCCTGGATTTCCTCGACCACGAACTGATCGAGGATTTCCTGCACCAGCTGCGCGACCGGGGCATGACCATCCGCATGGGATCGAAAGTCGAGACCATTGAATTCTCGGACGGCAAGCCGGTGATAACGCTTGAGAGCGGCCGACAGGCCCGGCCGGAGATGATGCTGTTCACCGGCGGCCGCATGGGCGCAACCGACACGCTGGGTCTGGAGGCTTGCGGCCTGATCGCTGATGCCCGCGGACACCTGAAGGTCGATCCGGTCACCTGCCAAACGGACGTGCCGCACATCTATGCCGCGGGCGACGTCATCGGCTTTCCCAGCCTGGCCTCAACCTCCATGGAACAGGGCCGTGTCGCCGCCTGCCACGCCTTCGGTATCCCGATGCCGCCGCCGCCCGAGCATTTCCCCTACGGCATCTATGCCGTGCCCGAAATCTCGACCGTCGGCATGAGCGAGGAAGAGGTGCAGCAGCGCGGCATCCATTACGAATGCGGCATCGCCCGGTTCCGCGAAACCTCGCGCGGCCATATCATGGGGTTGGATCAGGGCATGCTGAAGATGATCTTCTCGCTGAAGACCCGCCGCCTGCTGGGCGTGCATATCGTCGGCGAGGGCGCGACCGAACTGATCCATATCGGCCAGGCGGTGGTGAACCTGAGGGGCACGCTCGACTACTTCATCGAGAACACCTTCAATTATCCCACCCTGGCCGAGGCCTATAAGATCGCCGCTTTGGACGCCTGGAACCGTATGCCCCGCGCCTGCGCGCCGGCAACAACGCCGGCGCGAGACGTGGCGAAAGGCTAGTTCTGCTTTTCGGTCGTCGTTTCTTTGGTCGTTGTCGTCGTGCTGTCCGGCGCAGCGGCAGGGGCCGGCGTCGTCGTCTTGGTTTCGGTCTTCGTCGAGCTCTTCTCGTCGTCGCACGCCGTCAGCATGACCGGCAGGGAAATCAAGGCAACGGCTGTCAGGGCCGCCGAGAGTGTGGCTTTCATGATCGATCCTTGGTTATCGGCGGAACAGCCCGCTGTCGGGATCAACTGAACGTGACAATGTAACGTTCCCTCATGTCCGAAAACATGAACGTTGCCCCGTTGTCGTCAGTTCGGCGCCGGGATCATCTTGAAGCCGGCCGTGCTGCCGCCTGTCGAAACTTCGGTCAGGTGGCTCGTAACCTATCCTGCTCTTTTGCTGACCCGTTCCCATCGCTATATTGACGTATGATGTCGACATGGATGGAAGACTTCTTGCTGTGCGCAAAGGCAAATCGTTCACGCACTGTTTGTCCGTCGCAACGGCGCTGGCCCTGGCGGTCATGCCTGTCGCGTCGCATGCGCAAAGCCTCGATTCCAAGCTGCGGCAGACCCCACTGACGGTCTCGGTCGAGGTCGAGGGCTCGGTCCCGGGCTTCACGACAGACCAGCTATCCGCCTATGTCAGCCAGCAGATGGCCGATGCGCATTTGACCGCCTGGCATTTCGCGCCGGCCGCACCGGCAGCTGAAACGAACCCGCCGCCGAACCGCGTCGTTTGGCAATTCAAGATTCTGCCGTTCGCTGGAGGAGCGGTCCGGTATATCGGTCCTGCTCTATCGAAAGCGCGCAATCTGTTCGGCATCGGCCGCCCGATCGGCGTCGATGCCAAGATCTATCTGAACGGGCAATATCAAAGCACCAGCTTCGACCAGGCGACGATCAAAGGCGGCCCGCACGACGCGAGCCTGTCGGACGTCATCAAAAAGGTGATGAATTCGATCGTCGCCAATGCCTTTGCCGCCGAGCCCGCAACCGGAGCCAGATTGGCGTCGCTCGCGTCGCTCAGAACCGTACCGACGTTCTGAGCCCGACAACCAAGGCATTGCCGATGCGCGACGCGGTGACCGCCGGATCGGGCCGAACGACGGCCGTGGTCGGGTGGAAGACATATTCCAGGTCCGGTTGAATGCTCCACCACGGCGCCAACGCGACTTGGTAGTCCAGTTCGATCACCGCCTCATAATCCGGCGCCGGGCCTACTGCTCCATTAAGCCGCTGCTGCGCGTGGATCAGTTCCGCCGCGGCCGAACTGACCTGCGCAAAGCTGACGCCGAACGATAGAACATCGTCGGCACGGTCGGCCAACGGACCTTTGAACGCCAGACCGCCATCGACATAGAAGCTTATATAATTCCGGTCACCAGGATCGGCGGCCAGTCGCAGAAAAGCGCTGAGCGCGCGATCTTCGCCCGCGACCGGACGACAGATCTGCCGATCGGCGATCACGTATCCGCCATAATCGCCGTCATGTGCACGTGGCCGGCCGGTATTCAGCGCGGCGAGGGAGCGCCCCGACCCGTCGACCGCCAGATCGTCATAGCGTCCGCCCTGCCGCCAGATGCCGGCTTTATAGACGGTCGTCGGATTGGGTTCGGTATCGGCGTTGGGGCTGTAAGACAGTTCGGCAATCGCAAACGGCCCGTGATCAACCGGGAAACGCAAGCCATCGGCATCGGAGGCTTGCGGATCGACTGCACCCAATGACGTTCCTGGATCGCCACCCGCCGGGTCGCCGTTGAACAGGCCAACCTGGACCGTGATGATGTTCGAGAACGCATATTTGACGCGTATTCCGGGCGTTGCCAAAGGATAGACCGGTCCGCCGCTGGGCAAGGCCTGCGCCATGATCGACGGCCAGCCGAAAGTCGCGTTCAGGAAGCCGCCTGTGTTCTGGCTGGTCAGAAACTCGTCGTCGGCCGCAACCTTGCCGACACGGACCGACAGCGCGTTGTCGAGAAATTCCCGCTCGACCCAAAGATCGAACAGTCGCGTCGCACGCGTCGCCTCGATATTGCTGACCGTCTGAAAGTTGCCCCCGATATAATTGCCGGACGGACCTCGACCGTGAATCTGATAGGCGTTGGCATGAAAGATCGTGTTCTCGAGGCCCAGCAACCGATTCAGATCGAGATCGAGGTCGAGTTCCAGCCGCCCTTCGTAAACCACGCCTTGCGCAACGCCGCCGGACGCCACGCCCATCAATTCGCTGATCTCAGTCGCGTTGACCGCGATGCCGTGTTCTTTAAGGTCCGCCGCCGCACCGAACCAGCCGTTGGTCAGGCTGTCCCGGTCCAGCAGGCCGGTTCGCGTTTCGGGCGCGGCAGCCTCTTGAGCGACAGCGGAGCCGGCAGCGCCGATCAAGCCGGCTGCCACTATCCAGACGAGCGAATAGGGAACCATCGTTACCTCGCGAAAACGCGAAAGCCTGGGGGACCGACGAAAACTATTTGATGTAAGATTGCAGGACGCTGACCAGTTCCTCCGCCGCTTCGACCTCAGCCGGGGTTTGGCCGCGCGCCGGATCGACCATGTGCAAGCGGATATGATCCTCAACCACTTCAGCCATCAATCCGTTGATCGCACCGCGCGCCGCCGTCAACTGCTGCATGATCTGGGTGCAACCGGCATCGGCATCGAGTGATCGTTCGATCCCTTCGATCTGCCCGCGCAAGCGCCGGATCCGATTCAACAGCTTCTGTTTTTCGGTGACTGAATGCCCCATTGCCGCCTCCGGTATGATACCTGCCGGGGGTATACTGAAGGATGTTCGGTTTGGCTAGTGACCCATTCCGTCCACGCTCGCCTCACCCGCCTCGGTGGGACGAAACAACCGGCCTTTCTCGACAATCAGCACGACGACGAAGCCGCCGATCCCAAAAGCCGCGAAACCCAAGACCAGCGGGAGGGCGGTGCCGTCGAAATGCTGACCGACGGCAAACCCGAACAAGGCCCCGCCGATGGTGGTAATGAAGCCCTGCACCGAGGAAGCTGTACCGGCCAGATGTCCCAACGGGTCCATAGCCATCGCGCCAAAATTGGAAACCACCAGACCGAAGCAGAACATCTGGAGCGCTAGCAATACGGCAAAAACGGGCAAGGATTCATTGCCCTGTAAAGCCACCACCGCATGGATCACGGCGACGGCGATATAGGCAACCAACGCACTGTGGGAGAGCACGCGCGTGCCGAATCGTTCAACCAAACGGGAGTTCAAGAGCGATGCCGCGGCGATAAACAGCGCGATCATCGCGAAGATCGTCGTGAACATCCGCTGCGCATGAAACACATCGAAAAACACCTGCTGCGCCGAATTAATGAAGCCGAACAACCCACCCAACAGGATCGTCATTGCCAGCGTGTAACCGATCGAAATGCGGTTGGTGAGCACGACTTTGAATGCATAGCCGGTGTTGCGGAACGAAATCGACCGCCGATCCTCCGGATGCAGCGTTTCCGGCAACTTGATCCAAACCCAGGCGATCACGCCGACCGCGAACAGCGCGAAACCGACGAAGATGAACGGCCATGGCGCGAACAGCATGATAAGCTGGCCGAAGCTCGGCGCGATAATCGGCACCGCCAGAAAGACGATAAATGACAGCGACATGACACGCGCCATCCGTCGCCCGGAATAACAATCGCGGACGATCGAGACCGCCAGAACTCGCGAGGCCGCCGACCCGACGCCCTGCAATACGCGCGCGACCAGCATCATCTCGAACGAGCGCGACAGGGCAGCCAGGATGCTGAACAGGACATAGAGGCAAAGTCCGGTCAGCAGCACGGGCCGCCGGCCGAACCGATCCGCCAGCGTGCCGTAAAACAGCTGCGACGCACCGAAACCCAGCATATACGCAGTGACAATCCACTGACGTTGATTGCCGGATGAGATGCCCAGCGCATCGCCGATGATCGACAAAGCGGGCAGCATCCCGTCGATCGCCAATGCATTGACCGCCATCAGCGCGGCGATCATGCCGACGAACTGCTTGAAGCCCATGCCTTTCAGCGGCCCCGTGTCTGTCGGCGCGGGACGGGTATCGAGGGCAGTCATTGTAATGCTTTCAGGAAGATCGCCACCGACATAGAGAAGGCAGCTATGCGATGGCGGTTTAGAGTTCTGCGCCGATTTACGCTAGAGTGCGCGGCTTAAATATGCCCGCGCCATTTGGCAGCGGGCCAATTGCTGTTTTAACAGCCTTCCCGATCGGCCCGTTGCCATGCCCTTTCCGACCATAAACCCGTCCCTTCAGGCGGCATTGACCGAGCGAGGCTATGCCGAGCCGACTCCCGTGCAGTTGGCGGTCCTGGAGCCAGAAACCTTCGAACGCGACCTGCTGGTTTCGGCGCAGACTGGATCTGGGAAAACGGTCGGCTATGGTCTGGCAATGGCATCGACCCTGTTGGGCGAGAGCGACAAGCTGGAGCCGACACGCGAGCCGATCGCGCTGATTATCGCGCCGACGCGTGAACTGGCGCTGCAGGTTCATCGCGAACTGGAATGGCTATATGCCCACACTGGCGCGCGCATCGCTTCCTGTGTCGGCGGCATGGATATGCGCCGGGAATCGCGCAATCTCGCCGATGGCGTTCACATCGTCGTCGGCACGCCGGGCCGGCTGAAGGATCATCTTTCGCGCGGTAACCTGAGAACCGGCGAACTACGCTGTGTCGTGCTGGACGAAGCCGACGAGATGCTGGACATGGGTTTCCGTGAAGACCTGGAAGCCATTCTCGATACAACGCCCGCGGAGCGGCGGACTTTGCTGTTCTCCGCGACACTGCCTCGCGAGATCACCAACATGGCCAAGCGTTACCAGCGCGCGGCTATCCGCATCGCCGCAACCGCCGAGGGCGAGCAGCATGGCGATATCGAATATCGCGCTGTGACAATTGCCCCGCACGAGGTGGAGCGGGCCGTGGTCAACATCCTGCGCTATTTCGAATCGCCCGGCGCACTGGTCTTCTGCGCGACGCGCGAGTCCGTGCGCCGGTTGAACGGAAACCTGCTGGAGCGCGGTTTTACCGCCGTCGCATTGTCGGGTGAGCTCAGCCAGGCTGAACGGACCCATGCGCTTCAGGCTCTGCGTGACGGACATGCCCGGGTCTGCGTCGCCACCGACGTCGCGGCGCGCGGCCTCGACCTGCCTGACCTCGGGCTCGTGATCCAGGCCGAGGCGCCGCGCGATTCCGAAACACTGCTCCACCGTAGCGGCCGAACAGGCCGCGCCGGGCGCAAGGGCACTTGCGTCCTGCTCGTTCCCCATAGCCGGCGTCGCGCCGCCGAGCGTCTTTTCGCCAATGCCAATATCCAAGCTGCCTGGTCTCCGCCTCCGCCCGCCGACAAAATCCGCGAACGCGACCAGGAACGTCTTTTGAAGGAAGTCGCGCAAGCCGACGAACCCAGCGAAGAGGATTTGACGGCTACCAAAGCGCTGGTCGCGGAACGCACGCCGGAAGAGCTGGCGGCGGCACTGGTGCGTATGTATCGCGCGCGCTTGCCGGCGCCTGAGGAATTGGACAGCCCATCTGCAACGCCGCCGCGTGCGCCGCGGATGGAGGACGATCGTTATCAACGCGATCGCAGCGATGGACCGCGGCCGATGCGCCCCGAACGTCGCCCCAGCGACGCACCGCTCGGCAACGACGGCATGATCGTCTTCCGGATGAATGTCGGCCGTAACGCCAATGCAGACCCAAAATGGATGATCCCGGTCATCTGCCGGCGTGGCGGCATCACCAAGAGTGAAATCGGCGCGATCCGCATTCTGGACAGCGAGACGCAATTCGAAATCGCCGGCCACGCCGCCGAGCGTTTCGCAGCCGAAGCACGCAAGCCGGATGCCAAGGATCCGAACATCCGCTTTGCCACGCTGAACGAGACGGTGACGCCGGCGAACGACGGCGACATGCTGGTCGCCGCACCCGCCCGCCGATACGACAACCCGCGTCCGTTCCACAAAAAGCATGGTGATCGCGACGGAAAACCTGCCTTCAAGGAGAAATCGGATTTCAAAGGGAAGTCCGATTTCAAACCAAAGGGCGACTTCAAGAAGAAATCGGGATTCAAGGGAAAGCCGGATTCAGCCGTTAAGCATGAACCGGCCGCCGCAAAGCCGGAAGCGCGAAGCAAGCTTTTCCTGAAAAACACAGGTCCGGGCGACCGTCCATTGGTCAAAAAGCATCGCGACCGGCCGGGCAAAAACTAAGCGGGCGCCAAGGCGATTTTGCTTCTGCCCTGCTGGAATTGCCGTTAAGTTGACGGCAATCAATCAGGGGAGGTCGGCCCAATGGGCATGAGACTAGGGATCGCCGTGCTTGCGGCAGCCGCGGGCCTGGCAGGCAGCAGTGCGCTGGCGGACGTAGGTGCTTATGAAGGCACCTGGAAGCTGAATGTCGAGCAGTCGCATTATCCGACGATGATGCCGACGATCAAAGATCATGTCATGGTCGTGTCGTACGATGACGGGAAGCTTTTGAAATATACAGACAATTTCACCATTGGGACGACGACGAGCCATGTGTCGTTCGACGGCGCATATGACGGCAAGCCATACAAGACCACCAATGGTCAAGACATGTATGTCGAACATACTAAAACTGGCTATCGCGACCATTGGAAGGATCCGAGCGGCAGCACTGGGATCGATGCCTGTGATTTTTCGCATAACATGACGGTCATGACCTGTCACAGTTCTTTCACCCCCAAGGGATCGAATACGCCCATCGGATTCGTCGAAGTATGGAACAAGATCCAATGAGCGGGACTGAGCATAACAAGGAACTAGTGAAGAAGTTCTTCGACGCCCTGTCGCGGAACGATGTGCCGTTCCTGATGGACGCCTATGCCGACGACGTGAAGCTCTACACCATGGGCAACACGCTGATTTCCGGCTGCTTCACCAAAGACCAAGCGCGGGAGGGCGCGAAGCAAGTCCTTGGCGCCTTCCCTAAGGGCATCAAATTCGTGATATATGACCTGACGGCCGAGGGCGATCGCGTCGCCGTCCAGGCAGAATCCTTCGGCGACCACATCTCAGGCAAGCACTACAACAATAAATACCATTTCTTCGTGCGGTTGAGAGACGGTCTGATCACCGAGTTCAAGGAATATATGGACACCGAACTGGTGACCGAAATCCTGTGCGGTGGGCAGAAACGGCCGGCGGGTTAAGCCTGGCTCACCGGCGCAAGGCGTCCAACCCAGGCTTGCTGGCCGCACGCGCCAGGATCACCACTGTAGCCACAGCAGCGATGTGCAACCCCAGATCGATGAAGGTTACGTCGAATGGGTGAAAGAACTGCAGCAGAACAGCAGCAATCGAGGCGACGCCGAGCCCAGCCATCGCCGCAACTGGCGCAGGTGCCAATGGCTTGGCGCGTCGCAGCAGAATCAACAGGCTGATCCCCAGTGGAACGCCGAATGCGACGATCCAAGTAAAGCAGTGCAAACCTTCGCCTACGCCATATCCGTTCCGCCCAGAGACGATCCAGTGACGCCAGCAGCTGTACGAACTGCTGCCGACCCACAGCAGCAAGGTCGGCACCGGTAACAGTGCCCAGCGAACGGAACGGTCCGGCAGGGACAGTTCGAAAGCCGCAATTACCGCGAGAACCCCGGTCAATAGGGTGCCGATCAATTCCAGCATCAGCTTGGGATCACCGGCGCGCCTCATGAAAGTCGGCAGGTCGGCAAAGCCGCCGACAAAAATGATTGAAAATAATGCGATTGCGCCCAGCCAGAGGCCGGCACGCAGCAATGGCGGCCGCAGCCGTTTAACCGGCTGCAGATCGCCGCTCAGTTCCGCGATCAATCCATCCGTATTATTCATCGGAAACTCTCTCGCGTCCAAGGATCGACCGCAACGCACGAATGGCGCGATGCAGACTCACCTTCAACGCGCCAACGGATTGGCCGGACTCCGCCGACGCCTCCGCCAACGACAACTCCTTCAACCTCAACAATTCGACTGCCTGACGTTGCCCCGGCGGCAAGGCGGCAATCGCTTCGGCTAAGACCGCGCTGTCTTCGTGCGCGGATATCTCCTTGTTCGCATTGGGGTCGGCAAAGGTTTCATAGGCAATTGGAGAAAATGTTTCATGTGCGTACGAACGCACACGACGGCGCAGCGCATCGATTGCACGGCGGTGCGTGATGGCGCTCAGCCATTTGCTGAACGGCCGCGCGGGGTCATAGGTGTGGCGAACGCGATGAATCGTCAGCAGTACGTCCTGCGTAACGTCCTCCACGCGATCCGCCGTGGCATGGTGCTTACGTATGATGGCTCGAACATAAGGCAGGATTTCGCGCAACAACCGGTCATAGGCATGACGGTCGCCACCCTGCGCCGCAGCCATCAATTTTCCCCATTCGTCGCCGCCGTCCGAACTCATCGAGCGCGCCGCATCCTTAAGAGCCTTCCAGATTGAGAATGCGATCTTACGTGAAGGATACCGAACACAAAAGCGGCGGCGACCACAAGGCAATCCTTGAGAGTACTACTTCCCCTGCAATCAACCGGCAAAAAACCTTCTGTAACAATATTGCCGCAAATCCAGAACCACCTATGATCGCTTCAGAACGCGGACCCGAGTCCCGGCCGCGTCATGGGAATCACAAAGGAGGTCGTGATGGAGGGGGGAAGATTTGTTATCGCCGTGCTGCTGATCCTGATCGTGGGCGGTGGAAGCGCTTATTACTCATATACACAGATCACCGAGCTCCAAGGTCAGCTCGCGGGCATCCAAGCGAAGATCGCGCCAATCAACGCCAACTCGGTGACGGCCGCACAAATCGCCAACGGTGCGAAAGCTGCTGCCGACGCGGCGGCGGCCTCTGCCGCCAAGGCCAACGACGCGGTCAATCAGTTGAACGCGACGGTCGCCGAAATTCAGACGAAGTCGGCACCCGCCAAGAAGAAGTAACAGCTTGCGCCCGCGCGGGAGATATCAATCCCGCGCGGCCCGCATCCATAGCAAAGTTGCCAACGTCGGCATGCCGCAGGCAACCATATAAAATGCCGGCGTCAAATGATCGCCGGTATCGAACCGAGTCACAAAATAGGGCGCAAAACCGCCAAAGATCGGCACGGCAACATTATAGCTGAGCGATAGGCCGGTTGATCGCACCAACGGCGGGAACAACTCGCCGATCAGCGATGCCGACGGGCCTGTGAACATGGCCATCAGAATAGCCATCCCGCCTTGCACCACTATCAGCACCGGCAAAGTCGGATGGGTCGTCAAAACTAGATAGGCCGGAAAGACAGCCACAACCAGCGCCAAAGAAAATACCAGAAGCTGGTTAGGGCGGCCGACCGAGTCAGATAAATGCCCGGCTATGGGATTTAAGACCAAGTATAGAAAGCTTGCTATGCTCGATGCGATAAACGCGTCCGAGGCACCGACGCCGAGCATGTGCACCGCGTAGGTCGGCATATAGATGACGATCAGATAGGTGCAGGCCGTCAACTGGATGGTCAGCGCGAATGCCTGGAACAAGACGCGGCGATGATTCGCCCAAAGCTGTGACAAAGGGCGGCCGAGCAAACGTGGCGTTGCGGTGAAGACCGGCGATTCCGGCACCCTAGACCGCAGATAAAGTCCGATGGGACCGATCGATAACCCGAACAAGAACGGGATGCGCCAGCCCCATTCGTTGAGTTGCCCCTGCGTAAGCAAATGGGTGAGCGCGAAGGCGAATAGGCTGCCGCCCAGCGATGCGCCGGCCTGCCCTGCATATTGCCAGCTGGCATAAAAGCCTCGGCGATGCAGCGGCGCGGTCTCGATCAGATAGGCCGTCGCGCCCCCCATCTCGCCGCCGACCGAGAAACCTTGGATCAAGCGCGCCACAACGATCAATGCCGGCGCCACGGCGCCGACCTGAGCATAGGTTGGCGCGAATGCAATCATCGCGGACCCGAGTAGCATTAGCAGGATAATCAGCGTCAAGGCCGCGCGACGGCCGTGCCGATCAGCATATTGGCCGAGCACGATGGCACCCACGGGCCGCAACACAAAACCGACACCATAGGTCGCCAGCGTTAACAGAAGCGCCGACAATTCGTCCCCTGACGGGAAGAATGCCTTAGCGATATAAATTGAGAACAGTCCGTAGACCGTAAAATCGAACCATTCCAACGCATTGCCGACAATCGCTGCTGAAATCGCCGGTACGCCGCCAGTCGACCGAGTGACGGTCATCGCTTCGGAAGTTCGAATCGGATCAAATCCTCTATCAACTCGACCAACCCGCGAGCCGCGAGATCGACCAGTTGTTTGCCTAGCTCAGCTGTCGCCGCGGACGAGTCGCCGACGGCCCCTTTTATGTTCAAGTCCTGGGTCTGCCAGGCAAAGGCGATGCGCCCCGTAGCGCGGAGACGCGCAAAATCCCGCTCCATCGCTTCGCCGTTCGACGGAAACTTGGCCACGGCATCGCGGCGCACAAGTTCGGGGCGGAGATGAAGCATCATCGCGGTTTCCTTAGTGCCGCCATGTAGGCCATGAACTGCTTCAACCCGGTCGAAGGCGTTATCCGGCGTTCCAAAGGCACTAGGCGTCGCCCAAGAAACAATCATCCCCAATCGTGCGCGTAGATCGGTCCCGACCAGTTCCGGCACACCAGTCTGCCCGCCGTGGCTATTGAAGATCAGCAGCTTGCGAAGGCCGGCACGCGCGATGCTCTCGCCAATCTCAGTCCACAACCCAATCAGCGTTCGTGCCTGGAAGGTAAGCGTTCCCGGAAAAGCCATATGTTCGTGCGACGTGCCGATCGCCTGCATTGGGAGGACGACAACAGGAAGATTCGCCGGTAACAACGCGCAGGCTGCGTCGATAACGCCCTGGTTGATAATGACATCGGTCGACAGAGGCAGATGCGGGCCATGCTGCTCCACCGCCGCGACCGGCAAAATAGCCAGCGCATCCATGAGCGTACCGCCGGCAAAATCGACGGTCGTCAGGTCAGCCCATTGCGCTGGGAAACGGATCAAACCAGATACCTTTCAACCTGGGCTTCCAAACTTGCCAGCGCCTTGCCGCCATCGTATGTCAGCCTGTCATCTTATCGCCGGAAACGATACCGATCCGGCAGGAGTTCTGTCCATGTCCGTCTACCGCCTCGATGAAGAAGATCAGCCCGAAACGCCGACGAAGAAGGGCCCCGAGGAAAAATCGACACCGAGCATTATCGACAACAACCTCTACAAGTCGCGCACCGTCCTGCTGTTCGGCGAGGTCAACGACAAGGTCGCCCGTTCGATTACCGCGCAACTAGTCGCGCTATCAGCGGAGAGCGCTAAGCCGATCCGCATGTTTATCAACTCGCCAGGCGGCCATGTTGAGTCGGGAGATACCATTTTCGACATCATCCGCTTTGTAAGGGCACCAGTTCAGGTGATCGGCACCGGCTGGGTCGCCAGCGCCGGCGCACTGATCTTCATCGCAGCGAAGAAAGAAAACCGTTTTTGTCTGCCCAACACTCGTTTCATGCTGCATCAGCCGAGCGGTGGCACGATGGGCAAGGCCAGCGACATCGCGATCGAGGCCAAGGAGATCATTCGGATGCGGCAGCGCCTAAACGAGACCTTCGCCAAGGAAACAGGGCAGACGCTGGAAAAGATTACCCGCGATACTGAACGCAATTATTGGATGTCGGCTGAAGAAGCAGTGACCTATGGGCTGGCCCACAAAGTCATCACTCTGGCGACCGAACTCGACTAGGCTTCGCACTAAACGGCGGGTTCTTCCTGTGTGATACAGTGGAATCCGCCGCCGCCGACCACCAGATCGTCGGCCGGCAACTGGATGATCTTGCGATCGGGAAACAGTCCCGAAAAAATCCTGAAAGCCGGATCGTCGGCTATGTCACCGAATGACGGCATGATCAGCCCGCCATTGGCGAAGACAAAATTCACGTAAGACAGCGTCAACCGCTCTCCATTCAGCTCCCGGCGGGCGGGTTGCGGCAGTTCGACGATTTCAAGATCGTGCCCCGTGGCATTCCGCGCGGATTTGAGCCGCGCCAAGTTGTCGTGCTGAATGAGATAGTTGGGATCCTCCGGATCACCCGGCATCTGGATCATGACCACACCGGGCTTCGCAAAACACGCAATCTCATCGACATGGCCACGGGTCTCGTCGCCTTCATAACCCTGGCCGAGCCAAATAACATGCCGCGCCCCAAGATACTCGGCTAATATAGCCTCGATGTCTGCTTTGCTCCTTCCGGGATTGCGTTGCGGATCCAGCAGACATTCCTCTGTAACGAGCAATGTCCCATCCCCATCCCCACTGAATGCACCACCTTCAAGCACGATTGGAGCGCCAAATCGTCGAACGCCGCGTATCTTGGTAATCTCGGTGGCGACCTGCGCGTCTGTGGCGAAGTCGCCATGCAACCCGCCCCACCCGTTGAAAATCCAATCGATGCCGGCGATTTCACGTTGCGCATTTATCACGAAGGTCGGACCTATATCGCGCATCCAGCCGTCGGAGAGCGGCAACGGCGTCAATTCGATGCCCGACCCGCACATCAGCGACGCCTCGGCGATCTCGGCCGGGCTGCAGACCATTGTCACTTTTTCAAACTCGGACAGCGCCTTCGCTAGCTCGGCATGGATTCTGCGAGCGCCCTCGATTCCACCGCTACGCCACGTGGCTTGACGCTGCGGCCAGGCGAGCCAAGTGCGACGATGGGTATTCCACTCAGCTTGTCGCGCGAAGCCGAGTGCTGCGGGGGTTGCGGCGGTGTCGTCGATCATTCCGGGCCCATTATCTGTCACTCCGCCTTTAAAAGACCAAGCCTCATCGCAAGCTGTTCCAAAATCTAAGGCTTGGCGGCTTGAAGCTCCGTGATGCTGTCCATCAGCGTGTCGCGACCGGCTGCATAGTCAGCAAACCGCCAACCGATTTTGATCTCAGGGAAAAGATCGCCGGCCGCCACGCCGTATAAGAACTGGCCCGGATAGCAGGTCTCAATGTTGTGGCACCCATTAGCCCAGTCCTGCTTGAAATAGGCATCGTTGATTGCGATGCCGGAGTTGCGCAGAACCAGCGGCGCGCCACCGGTCGCCCAAAACTGGTTTCGATCCCCTGCCCTCCCCCACTATATGCGCGCGGCTGCCGACAAAATATTTGACGCGCGCAGCTGTAATGATAGCCGCGGAAAACGTTGCGTTGTCGGTTAAGATCCAAAGAGTCCCATCGCTTTTCAGCAAACTGGGCAGCGCGCGCGTGAAGGCTAGCGTTTTGGTCTCGTCACCGCCGTCGTTGAAGCGCAGATCCAGCACTATCCAACGCCAACCTTGGAGTGGCTTCCCGGCCATGATATGGGCCAATTGCGCTTCGGGGGACCACGTTCGTCATCGGCGTTGGCATTGATGCGGACGTAGATGCCGCCATTGGCCACCGACTGCCCCGTTAACATCAAGCCGACGAAAAAACGAAGACAGTCAGGACAAGAATGCGTTTCAGAACCGCGCTGCCTTCTCCCGGCCCGCGCCAATATCTGGCGAGCCTATTGTTTTTCGACAACGCCGCTGCCGTGCACGACGCTCGTCACTTTTACACTGTCACCGATATAGTTTACCTGACCGCTGCCGTTGACGACCGCTGCCAAGGATTGATTTGGGCGAACCGTGATGTCGCCGCTTCCGTTGATGGTAGTGGACGCTTTATCGCTGACCAAGCGGGAGAAATCGGCGGTACCTGAGCCATTCACGACCAAGGCCAGCGTATCCACACGTCCGTCTGC
Source organism: Alphaproteobacteria bacterium (assembly GCA_965276835.1). Taxonomy (GTDB): domain Bacteria; phylum Pseudomonadota; class Alphaproteobacteria; order BOG-932; family Roseiterribacteraceae; genus BOG-932. Next base: position 605,076 of record OZ255631.1, on the reverse strand, counting down.
CGACAGATCGCCGGAACCATCGAGCGCGAACTCCGCCGCGCCACCGCTGAATCCATCGACATGGGCCTTACCGCTGCCGTGAAGCGCAAAAGCCGTAAGTGATGGGACCGTGATCCGCGCGGTCAGATGCCCAACGTCGATATGTTCGAAGAACGACCGATGATCGTCCTCTACGCCAAGGCGAAGCTGGCCATCGATCACCTCAGACTTCACATGTGCGAGAACCGCCTTGTCGCCCTCTAGAATGACCGATTGTTCTTTGCCCACTGTGACCTCAACAGTCCAGGAACCCTGGAACGCGATGGCATGGAACGGCGCGATCGTCCTGGTTTCGGTTTCCGCGCGCGCCGGCGCGGTGAAGTACGCCGTCATGAGCGTCGCTAGAGCTAAGCAGGCCCAAACTGGCCTGTACTGGCGTAGTGTTCCCGAATTCATGATCGTATCTCGTTTGCTCGAATTGACGTCACCATCACCTTATCCCGGCGAGAACAATGCCTTCGATCGCAACCGAAGGGATTGCTCTCGACCGGAGGGATGGATCAACCCTTATAGGCGGCACCCGACCGTGCGTCGGTGATCATGCCGTCATTGGCGTGGACGATCACGTGCCGCAGGACGTTGCCCGCACTGTTGATTATCGAGACATCGACGTTGCCGCCGGAAACGAATGACGCGTCACCCGGACGGACGTCGTTCCGGCCGGCCGCCGCGAGTTGAGCGCGAACGGCTTCCTTGGCGCTATAGGTCGTCAGCTTCTGACCGACATCCGCAGTGATTTCCGTCGGTGCGGCATAGGCAGCAGTGGTGATGAAAACTGCGAAAGCGGCGGTAACGATTGTGGGGAAACGGACCATTTTTGAACTCTCCATGTCGAAATGTTCTTGAGATCGGCTGGCCCTCCAGCCACCCGGTCGGACCGAAGCGGTGCCGACACGCCCCTCACTGCAGCCTGCGTGCCAATTTGCTGGCTCAATGCACGCCGATATGGAGTTTTCTTCATAACAAGTTGATATTAAAAGGTTATTTTTAAAACCTAACACCAGAGAATGGCCATGGAGGTGTCGCATTCTTGAATATCACATTTTATCTTGTGAGATTTTCTCTCAATTTCGATGACGAAATTTGTCACAGCGAACGGGACTAAAAACCCTCAACCGCAATCGCCGCATGTTCAACCTCTGGGGTGCCCTCGAAGCAATGCGACACCAAACCGCGCCAGCTTTGAAAGTCATCCGAATCGCGAAAGTCGACCGTATGGTTCTCCAAAGTCTCCCAGCCCACCAGTAGGCGGTACCGGGCGGGGATTTCGATGGACCGTGTCAGATCCATGGAAATACAGCCCTTCGCGCGCAGGAATAATGGTTTGGCGGCGGCCACAGCGTTTTCGAATTCCGCCTCCATACCGGACCTAACAGTGATTTGCGCAATTTCGAGAATCATGACCTTACCTTTGCCATAAAATTTCATTGGATATTGAATGCCGGCGGACGATAGATCGGCAGCCATAGGTCGGGGAAGGAATGAAATGCACAGGTCAATATTAAGCGGAACTTTCGTCGGCGCCCTTTTGGCGCTTACGCTCGCCATTGCCGGCCCTGCGAAGGCATTATGCCTGCAACCGTCTCCCGTACGCGTGTGCACCGAATATTTCCGCAGCGAATATGTGCTGACGGCGAAGATCCTGTCGGTCCGCAAGATTCCCGACACGCCCGATCCGAACAATGTCGAAGGATGGTTCTACAAGATTCAGGTTTTGAAGACGTATCGCGGCGGCAAGTTGACGAATGATGAGATCTACACTGGCAACGATGAGACCAAGTTCGCGATGGAGGTGGGCAAGAACTATCTTTTGTTCATCAACGACAACCTGCAGTCCCGCCCACAGCCGGATACCTGCGGCAACTCAGCCGAACTATCCAAGGCAACTGCCGCGACCCAGGCCATCGACAAGATATTGAAAGCCGCGGGAGCCGGAGCCGATATCGGAGGGCGTGTGATGCTTCCGGTCGCCGGCAGCCAGGCTATGTCGGATTCCGGCGCGCCTGGTATCAGTCTGGCCATAAAGAACTATGTCGGACGCGACCGGATGGTGACGACCGATCAGGACGGCCGCTTCGCCCTCCATGTTTCCGCGGGCCATTACAGCGTCGTCGGCGCGTCGGATGTATGGAATGTCGTTCCGTATACTCTGTCCGCCATGAAACCGACCGACTTCGAGTTGCAGGACGGCAGCTGCGCCGACCTGATTTTCCTGGCACAGCCTAAATAGCCAATTAAACGATCAGTTTCTCCAGCGTCTCCAGATGGTCGGCCTCGATGGCCGGCTTGTCCCAGCGGATGCGATAGACACGGGGAAAGCGCATGGCGACGCCGGATTTATGGCGGGTGGAGCGATGGACGCTGTCGAAGGCCAGCTCCATCACCAGCCCGTGCTCGACCTCGCGCACTGGGCCGAAGCGGTTGGTAGTGTGCGCACGGACCCAGCGGTCGATCTTGAGCAGCTCTTCGTCGGTGAAGCCGGAATAGGCCTTGCCGACCGGCACGAGTTCCAGCCCGCCCTCATCCGAGGGCCGCCAACAGCCGAACGTATAGTCGGAATAGAAGCTGGACCGCTTTCCGTGACCGCGCTGGGCATACATTATCACACAGTCCAGGGTCAGCGCGCCCCGCTTCCATTTGAACCACGGGCCTTTTGGGCGGCCCGGGACATAGACGCTGTCGCCGCGCTTCAGCATCAATCCTTCGATACCGTTCTCCCGCGACGCATCACGCAAAGCGGACAGCGCTGCCCAGTCGGCGAAAGGCACGATGGGCGAAAGGTCCATGCAGGCGGGCTTGGCCTTTGTGTACCAAGCCTCGAGCCTTGCGCGCCGTTCGTCGAATGAAAGGCGGCGCAAATCTTCGCCGTCTTCCGACAGAATGTCATAGAGGCGGACGAAGGCCGGATACTGCTCCAGCATCCTCTTGGTCACGATCTTGCGGTTCAGCCGTTGCTGCAGATCATTGAATGGCATCACTTCGCTGTCGCGCAGCACAAGCATCTCACCATCCAGAACCGCGTCGAAATTCATTGCAGCGATGATTTCAGGAAATACGCGGGTCACCTCGTCGCCCGACCGCGAATAAATCCGCCGCTCGAAGTCCCCAAGACCACGCCCTTTGCCGACAAGCTGCACACGAATGCCGTCCCACTTCCACTCCGCGCGGTAGTCGGCAGCGGTTAGGGCGTTGATGTCCTCGGCCTCCAGCGGATTGGCAAGCATCAGCGGACGGAAAGCGGCGTGGTGATCAGGATCGGGCTTCTCTCCCGCCCCGCCTAACCATTCGAACAGCTCGCGATAAGGCGGTTCGACACCGTGCCAGACTTCCTCGATCTCGGTCACGTCCTTGCCGGACCATTCGGCAAGGGCGACCTTGGCCAGCCGTGCGGAGACGCCGATGCGCAACCCGCCGGTGATCAGTTTCAGCAGGGCGAAACGCTGATCTGCGGTACAGGCATCCAACCAGCTTTCGACCAGTGCCGGCGTCTCCGATTTCTTCGCGCCCTCAATATCGGTCACGACTTCGCCGAGCGTCGGCGGCGCGTGGTTGGTCGGGCGCGGCGGCCAGATCAATGCTGCAGTCTCGGCGAAATCGCCGACATAATCGTAAGACCATCCCAACAGTTCGGCATCCACGCGTGTGCGGACCAATTCGCGGACCATCGCTGGCTTAGCTGTCGGCAAGTCCAGATTGCCGGTTAGCGCCGCCAACGCCCAGCCACGATCCGGATCCTGGGTCGTCGCGAAGTAATCGGCCAACAGCCTGATCTTGCCGTTGCGTGACGGCATGAAGACCAGAGCATCGAGTAGGCGGGAGAAGAGGATCACGTGTCTTCATCCTCGTATCCGACCAGCGCCAGCGCCCGGGCGCGCTTGCCCATAAGGCCGGCGGCATGGATCAACGCCTCTTCGCGCCCGTGCGTCACCCAGATTTCCGGCGCGTGAACTTCCTCTATCGTCAGCAGCAGCTCGTCCCAGTCGGCATGGTCGGAGATGACAAGCGGCAGTTCGACACCGCGCTGGCGGGCGCGCTGCCGGACCCGCATCCAACCGGAGGCGACCGCTGTGATTGGATCAGGCAGCCGGCGTGACCAACGGTCGGTGTCGGCGGCAGGCGGGGACAGCACGATCTGCCCCTTGAGTTCGTCCTTCGTCGCCTCGGAAGCCAGACGCAGTTCGCCGAGTTCGACGCCAAGATCTCGGTAAAGATTGCAGAGATTGACCAAGGCGCCGTGGATATAGATCGGCCGGTCATAGCCGGCACGCCGCAGCAGCGCGATTACACGCTGGCATTTGCCCAACGCATAGACGCCGATCAAATGCGCGCGCTCAGGAAACAACACCAGTGAACGCAAAATCTTGTTGATTTCGTCCACATCCGGCGGGTGGCGGAACACCGGCAGGCCGAAGGTCGCCTCGGTGACGAACACATCGCATGGCACAACCTCGAACAAGGCGCAGGTCGGGTCATACCGGCGCTTGTAGTCGCCGGAGACGACGACCCGGCAGCCATTCCACTCGATCACCGCTTGTGCACTGCCCAGCACATGGCCGGCGGGTGCCAGCGAGAGTTTAACGCCGTTGATATCGATCGGCTGGTTATAGGCCAGCGCCTGGCCTTGCCCCGCCCCTTCGCCGTAACGCGTCCGCATGATTGCGAGTGTCTGTGGCGTCGCCAACACATGCTTGTTGCCCGGCCGGGCGTGATCGGCATGGCCGTGCGTGACGACGGCACGCTCCACGCCGCGCACGGGGTCGATGAAGAATTGGCCGGGTTCGACATAGATCCCTTGCGGGACGACGCGAACCCAGCTTTCTGGTTTCACTTTTACGATTGGCATCAGGGCAATATGGGTTGCCCAGCGACTGGAACTAGTTCTCCGTCCACCGCAAATCGTAATCCGCCGCGCGTTTGGCCGTCAGCAACCGGCGTACGTTCGGATCGACCTTGGCGAGGGTTTCCGGCAGGGCGTCGAGTGAAACGACCTTGGCTTCGACAGATGGCTTGGGGTCGTCGGGCTTGCCTTGTGTCATCGCTGCCCAGCGCAGGAACAGAAACCCATCGTAGAGGCCTTCGGTGTCGACCCAGTTCTCCACGCCAGGATCGACGGGCGAGACGACCACGGTGAAGCTCCCATCCGCATCGCGCACCACTTGGTCGAGATTGAGGCTGGAGGCGTGGTGCACCGGATCCATCGTCACGCCCCACAGATTGGTCAGCGGAACGGTGACATATTTGGCGGTGCCCGGCTGGATTGTCAGGACCAACGCCTGGCCTTTTTCCAGTTTGAACTGGCCGGGCGCGTAGGCCTGGCTGACCAGTTGGCCACCGGTTACGGCGCTCGCGGGTTGTGGAAACGTGTTGATCGGCAGCGCCAGGATGCGTTTGTGTAGCTTCACGCTTTCCAGGAAGTAACGATCGATTTTGGCGATCACCTTCTTCGTCTGCTCGTCGTGCGAAGGCAGCGGTGCGAACGCCCCGACACGCTCGACGGTGAAGCGGTTGGGCTTCTCATGTGCCCAATCCAGGATCGTGTCGCGGATCGTCATGTAGTTCGCGCCGGCGCGAGTCTGGATGTAGTTCGGCCTGCCATTTGACGGATCGGGCGAGACAGTAACGGTGAAGCTGCCGTCGGCGTCGGTCTCAAGCGCGGCGCCGTCGAGGTTGCCGACCGTCTTCCAGTCGTCGTCCAGCACCGAGAAATCGTTCACCGATGGGCGCGGCGAACTCGCCTTGCCGTGAATTAGATATGTCGAGATTCCGTCGACCGGAATAATGCGATAGACGCTATCTGGGTTCTCGTCGATCCCCTTCGGGGCGAGTGTGAACGTGCTGTTGACGATGCGGCCCGGCCGGCCGACGAACGCAATCCGCGGATGCAATGGGTCATCGTTAAGCCCGTTCAGCACGCCAAAGAAAGTGATCTCGTCGACCGCCTCTTTCAGGCGGCCGCGGGTGTCGGCCGTCGGGTTAGGAACGATGGCGACCAAGCTCTGCTCGCCGCGCTTGCGCGCCTGCTGGACCGCCGGGTTCGACATCATCTTCATAGCCTGGAGGTCAAGCTCGTCCTCGGCGGCCAGCATTTTAGAGCTTGCGAAAGCACTTCCTGCGACGGCGATGCGGGGGCCCAGGAGAGCAGCGGAGATCAGAACTGCCCCAAGCCAAGCACCATGCCGCATCGCCGCCTCCCGAAATCACGCAAACCGATCTTTTGTTCGTTAGTCTGGCATGATTTCGGGCTAGCCGGAATGTGCTTAAGCGGCGGCCGCGACCGGGATGGTCTCGATCATAGGATCATCCAGTGTGACCGAGACCGAGAAGACGATCGCCGCAATGCGAACGGCATCCTGGATTGCCTCCTTGGCGATGCCGGCTTTCAGCAACACATCCTCATGCGCCTCGATGCAACGCCCACAACCGTTCACTGCGGAAACCGCAAGTGACCACAGCTCGAAATCCAGCTTCTCCACCCCCGGATTGGCGATCACATTCATGCGCAGTCGCGCCGGCATGGTCTGAAAATCCGGGTGCTTCGACAGGTGCGTAAAGCGGTAATAGATATTGTTCATCGCCATGATCGCGGCAGCCGACCGCGCCGCGGTCTTCGCCTGTTCGGTCAGATGCTCTGACGCCGCCTCATTGGCAGCGCGAATGACATCGGCGTTTCGCGAGGCTATCGCGGTGGCCAGAATCGTGCCCCACAACTGCTGCGGCGTCAGTGTGGTGACTGTGGATATACCGCCAAGATTGAGCCGTAGATCTTTGGCGAAATCGGGGAGGCGGGATTTCAGATCGTCAATAGACATGTCAATATCCTTATAATCTTTATCCATAATGCCACCCGGCGATTTGTCGGGTGGGCACAGGGATTTACGCAGCCGGGCGCAGAACCTCTTCGCCCTTTTTCCAATTGCGAGAGCGAATGGCGGATTTCTGCGGTTTTCCATAGCCATTTTGTACAGAACGCTGCAAAACGCTGCATAGTGTGTTCGGTGATTTTGCAAACATCAGCACCTCGTTCCCCCGGACGGAGACGACGAGCCCCGGTCGCGTAACCCGAGATCCGTTGCCTTTGGCGAGTCAGTTTAGACTTATTCTAAAGTATGTATTTATCCGGCGGGTGCAATAGCTCCAGGCGACCCGAGGATCAGCTTGGCCAGTTGGCGGCCGTCGAGAGCATCCAGATATCACCAGAGGTAGCCATTCTGATGCGCGATTTTGATAACCGCATAGAGCCGAGAGCGGACCGCCAGCTTTCGGTGGTCGGGGAGAAGAAGCGGACATTCGCAACGCCTTGGGTGTCGTCTCAGTTTGACCCAAAGCCGACCTAGGCGTGTTGCCAAAAAGCTGGGGTTCGGAGCGCCTGGAGGGCACGCCCGAGGCGGAGCGCTGGATGATTGGCAACGAGCGGGCATTGTTCGAGGTCCACCAGCCGAACGCCGGGAAGCTTCCCGGCGAATTTGACCCGCCAAGGGTGACAGGCGCCCCAGGGAGCCATGGTCAGGCCATTTTCGCCGCGTTTGCGCTCGACCATTCCCGTATCATTCGCTGCAAAAACCGAGGCGGCATGGTGCGGACGTGAAACTCCTCCGGCGCGATCGCCCCGGCGTTCAATGCGGCGGTCATCCGATGAACGTGGAGGGCCCAGTTCGGGTCTCGTAACGGCAGCGTACCCACGTTGACGAGAGGCGGTGGGGCGATTCGATTCCGAAACAGAGGCATCTTCAGGGCTCGGCTTGGCCGCTGCGTCTGCGTACTGATGATCTTCGCCCGCTTGGTCCCTTCGAGCCGGACCTCGTCCTCGCCGACCGACACGTGCTCGTCCCGACGAAGCTCTGCAAGCCGATCGCGATCCGGCGTCCAGCGCGCCGGATCGCCGCCGGGGCGGAAATAGACGTTGTCCAGGGCGTTGGACCATTGGAACTCGTTCAGGGCCGTGACTATGCCCGCCGAGGGCAGCTTAACGACGTTGCTGGCCGGGTTGCCGAGCGAATAGGCACTCTCGTCGTAGAAGACGACTGCGTATTCGGGCGAGATGGGCATGAAGAACTGGAGGCCGAGGTTCGCCAAGCCCAGGACCGAGACCTCCGCGCCCCTGTACAGCCCATTGTGCTTGACGGCTGGGTGGTCGCCCAGAACAAAGGGCGTCGAACTGACATTGTGGAGCAGCTTGATCTTCAGATCGAGAATCACAGGTGTTTCCAGGACCGCTGGCCGGAGCGCCTCCGACGCGGGCTCGGTGAGTTCGATCGTTAGGTGGTCGAGGGCAGCGAGAAGCTCGGGATCGGTCAGGGCGTTCCGGAGCATCCGTTTGCCGACCTTGTTGGCCATCTCATTGGCTTCGGCGGCGGCCTGGGCCGTCCGCGCCGACTGGATGAGCAGGAAGGTCGCCAGCACGCGATGATCGTCGCTGTATCGCTTCGGGGGCCGGCCGGTCTCGATCATCCGCCGCAGCACCGTGCTGGCACCGCCTTCGATCTGCCCCAGAGCCTGCTCAGCCTTGCCGTCGCGGCCGTAGAACCAGTCCCGGCAGGCCTGATGCTTGAGGCTTGCTCCCGTGACGATTTTCCCGGAGCACAAGTTGTAGAGGCCGACCGATGAGCCATCGACGGAGAAAAATCGCAGCAGGAACTGTGGCACGAAGTGATGGCTCTTGTTCTGCGGCATCGCGCTTGAATCCCTTTCCAAGCTCATAGCACCGAGCCTGGCCGTTTATGTAGCGTTTATGTAGGTTGACCGCCGCCATTGATCCAAAGCGGACATATGGCAAATACTTAACATTGTCGTATTCCCAAGCCTTGCTTTGAAGACCGTGATCCGGCCGCTGAAATGAGCGGCCTAATCACATCTCGATGTGGGTCGCGACGCCTTTGAAAAACCGAACTAACCGGCCCTCGGAGACAAGGTAGGTTCCGTCGACCGTCGCCACATTCGACATCTCAAGGCAACTGTTAAAAGCAGATCCTCTGTTTGGCTCTGCACATTGAGCAGTGTGTGGTGGGAATAGGCGATAGGACCAGCCTCTTAGTCGATATTGCTGTGCCTTGGTTGGCCGACCGATCATGATTGCGCCATCATGTGCGGCTGCGTTCCGCGCAATCGCCCGCGCATAAACATTTAGGAAGTCTTCCCCAAAAACTGCGCCTGTATCCAGCTGCGGCTCGCGCGACATCGCCGCGCAGCAATCCGGCATACCGTTGCTAGTAAAGAGGCAGAGAATCATCGACGGCCAGGTGGCGGGAGAGACCTCGCGCCAGTAGCTTTCCAAGTCGAACATACTGATTACGCCAGCCTTCAGCCTTGATGATTGGTTTGTGCGTCGTCATGCGTTAGTGATCAGTACCCTCGCGAGCAGGCGAGAGCAACGCAGCTATACCGGATTTAGTGGCTGTGGGAGGCGGTACAAATGCCGATGCGGACCCAAGTGTCGTTGATCATTGCGCTCGCCGTCGGGCTTTGGATTGCGGCGCTGAGAATCAATGGAACCGAGATCCACCTGACGCTACTTGCGCCATTCGGTATGGCTGTGAGTACCGTCACGGCCATCGCTATTTTCTTCGAAAAAGTCGCCTGGAAATGGCCACTGATCAATGGATTGCTGGTCCATCGTCCGACGCTCGCTGGGACATGGCGAACGGAACTGCTGTCAAGCTATCCGGACGAAGACGGCAATCCGATCAAGAAAACAGTCTTCGTAGTCATCCAGCAATCGCTTCGGACATTGAGCGTCCGGATGTACACTGACAAAGCTCGTTCCTTCAGCATAGCCGAGAGCATTCGATCACGCGAAGTCGATGACCTATTCGAGCTGGCGATCGTCTATCAAAATATTCCGGAGATCAAACATCGTCAGGACGCTGGTGATGGCCGAATTCATTTCGGGGCCCTGCACTTGACGGACATTACACAGCGCCCCGCTTCGATCACCGGTCCCTATTGGACTGATCGTAATACGAATGGGCAACTGACACTAATTGAGCGCAAGCCTGTACGCATTAGCTCGTATGCCGAAGGGGTCGCGCTATTCGGCTAGAGATGGGACAATCTCTTTCTTCAACCGAGGTACCGCCTTCGCTTCGGATTTCGGGCAGGCATGGCTGCTCCGCGTACTCTTACCCAGATACGGCGTCGGCCAATAACCTGACTTCCGAGATAAACCGCTAAATCCATGGCGTGGTCGCCGTTATAGGCAGAATGTCGGCTTACGGTCGCGTCAGTGCCAGCAATATGACCAAGGTCATTCAGTCGGCCGGCCTCGTCACCGCGATTGCGAACAGTCCATCGGACATGTGCTCCGACCGGCAATTGGGCCCTGTTGGTCAGCGTGAAGGTGATATCGCAGTTCTTAGGAATGGGTGGCAGTTCGTTCAAGCCGCGCCAAGTCCGATCCTTATTGAGCTTGGGGACTGCCAAAACGTCGACCTGTGGGTCAAATCGATAGACCGCGACGGCATTGCGCTGCGGTTCAGTCTCGGAGATTTCATCATTATCCTCGGGCATCGGAAAAAACTGTTGAAATGCTTCTGCCCATATCTCGGCGGCCGCCGCCTTGTTGCTGGATAGGCGCGCCCTGCTCGCGATCGCTTCAAGGTTTCCCAACCGACCGATGAACGCTAACGTGGCATCATCATCGAGACGGTTCAGATTTTCCCGGCGATTCACAGGATTAGGTACTGTGTAGCCTTCCTCTAACCGTCGTTTGATGACGATTGCGGTGTGCTCGAGCAAGTCGTCGTCGGCCACTCCAGCGATGGCATATCCTTGCAGCGCTTCGGCCGCGAGCACGGTGAGGAGAATAGAGGTAGGGCGCTCGTCGATCGAAAACTGAAGGGCCGCCCACATCTTCAAATAGCGGACCAACCGCCGTAGCTGCCAGCGCCGAGCAGCATCATCATAGCGCTTCTTGAACCATTCATAGATTGCCTTCGGGTCGCTCTCCTCCCAGCCCTTGGTTTCGGTCGCGAGCGCACGTGAATCTCGACGGGGATCCAAATGATACGCTGGCACATCGATATGAAAATCCGGTTTGAAGCTGATCCGGCAGCAGCGCTCCTTAGGGTCTTCGACGCCGGTTGCGTCGTTCTCCGGATCCGACTGGTAGTCTATCAGCGCGGCCTGGATGAGAGCCTTAAGCCCTTCAGGGGCATACTCACCCTGGTCGGGCGCGCCCTCCCACTCAAAATAAAAACCAAGATCGATGTCGAATTCCGCGCCCATCATCCACGGACGGATTTGTGTGTCGAACTTGTACGATCCTTGTAGCCAAGTGCGCGTCTCGAGATTCGTGTCAGCCTTTAGTCTCTTCCCGAGGAAGGCAGCCAGATCGTTCCAGCGTGTTTGCTGATCGTCGAACTGGTCGTCGGTAGGCGTGATGCGTTTGTGTAGGGTCTCGCGAGCCGCGTCCGCGGCATGGAAAAGATCGGCTGCAATCGACATGGCGGGGCCTACAAACTTGCGTTGATGAAACAATGGTCGGTGGGCGCATGCCTAAGCATCGCTCGAAGCGTCTCGTTGCCCGCAAGCTCAGCTACGGAGTTGCTCGCCATGGACTGGAGATCCGCTTTCGCAATGCCGCTGGCACAGTCGAGCGCGAGTTCGGCGCGCTGGTGATCCACCTGCGTCCGGTCGACCCGGACATAATCGCTCCCAAGCAGATGCTTCATCATATCGTGGGTGATCGCCTGTTGAGATCCGATGATCACGCTGGTCAGTCGCTCATCCCAAACCCAGTCAATAATTCCCATTTTGCGCTTCAAACTGTTCGACATGGCAAAAGCGGTCGACGTGGTTCCGACACTCAGGACCTTGATGTCTGTGCGATCAATTTTGAGGAACTGCTCGGCTTCGTGCATCGCGATCAGGTCGGGCGAGTTTGCGAACATCCCGCCATCAGCGAAAAGTTCATCTTCAATCTTGTGGATGGGAAAGTAGGTCGGGGCAGCGGATGTGGCGAGCGCGACATCGACTACTTTTAGGCGCCAATCAAAAAAAAGGCGGGGATGGTGCCCGGTTTTGAAGATTTTTGGCCCGCCCTTGGTCAGATTTACCGCAGTCACGATTGTAGGACGGCGAAGGTGGTGCATGCGTGTCTCCGCGCCAACGACACGTTCAATTGTCGCTTTCAGGGGTGTTGCCGCATACCCCGGCGAGACCATCCCTTTCATCAGCTTTATGAGTTTGGTGAGATTGCGCTCCGGCCGACGCTTCCCGAAAATCGCATCGCCATTGTCTAGAAACGCATCGCGAATCTCAGATGCGCTCGTGCCTGCGGCAAGCCCGAGCGCGATAATTCCCCCGATCGAGGTGCCAGCGAGAAGATCGAACATGTCAACGATCCGACGACCGGACTGCTCCTCGAGTTTCGCGAGTACGGATGCAGTATAAAGACCTAGATAGCCGCCACCGGAGAGTGAGAGAATTTGGAATGTCATTGGAACCCCAATATTGAACGTACAAAGACCGATAGCAGTAGAAAATGGACCGGCGGCAACGTTCTGCTGCCTTAAATATCACAAATTTCTTCTGTTTTTCGCTGGATGAACGGTGTAGCGCAATGCAAAAGTTTAGGCGCTCCTATGCCGAAAGCTCGCCAGAATTACCAATCGGGCACTATCCGCCTCTGAATGCTTATGGAAGCCGGCGCCTCCGCCGAGCGCGTGCGGCGGCTCGAGTCTGCCCATTCCCACGCGGCCAATGGGGCGAGTCATTTATCGCTTTAAACTTCACTAAATCGTCGGTAGATTGGCTTTACTAAAAACCAATAAACGAATGAGGAAACGCAATGGCGGTGGTGTATGTTGAAGCTCGTCCTAAGGGACGTCCCGAAGGTTCCCCTATTCATGACTACGCTGTCGAGGACCATGCTGACCATGTACTCCACGTAGCAAGCACTCAGCTCGACGCCATTAATTGGGCGACCTGCTTATGTGCTAAACAAAGGCAAATGGCTGAATCCCGCAAATTCGCCTACACGTATTGCGTGTAAACGTTAGTTTGCTGTAGTTTGACGGATGATCGGTATCCGCCAAACCAGCGACATAGAGTCATTAGACGAATTCCGCTTGCGGGTCCCTGACGAGGAGACCGCACGGCGCCTGCTTGAGGCTATGGTCTGGCAGAATGGGAGATTTTGCCCGCGATGCGGTTGTCTAGAGACCCGATCGATCCGAGGTTCTCGGCCTGGTCTCTACGAATGCCGGGTTTGCCGGCTGCAGTTTACAGCGACGACGCGCACTCCGCTCCACGGGACCAAACTGTCGATCCGGCGCTGGCTTGAGGCGATCTACTTGACCCTCATGTCGAGCAAAGGAATCTCTTCCGTTGTGTTGGCACGCCAACTTGGTATCGAGCAGTCGACCGCTTGGAAGATGGCTCATGCTATCCGCTTGCTGATGCGTCCGCAGCCGGACGAGCAGCTCACGGGAACCGTCGAAATCGATGCTATTGCTGTCGCTGGAGATCCGAAGAAGCGGAATATTCGCCGTTACGGGGCTGCCGGGAGACACATCTACAATCCTCCAGGCCGAGGTAGCGACGCTCCGACGACTTTTGTCGCGATCGAGAAGACACCTACACATACCGATGGGCCTACGCGGGCCGGACGGGTGCATGTCGCGCCGACGGACAGCTTATCGGCCGCAGAAATCGGCCCCATTCTTGCTAACATGGTCACTTCCAGCAGCGTGCTTCATTCTGACGACGACACCGCTTTCAGGAAGCTCGGTGTCTCCTTTGCCGGCCACGAAACCGTCGTTCATTCTGCCCACGAATTTGCGCGTGACGACGTCCATGTAAATACGGTCGAGGGCTTCAACAGCACGATCCGTCGGGCTTATGTCGGTGTCTGGCACTACTGGAGCGCGGAGCACGGCCAACGCTATATGGAGGAGCTCGCATTCCGGGCAGGACAACGTGAGGTCGTCCGTAAGCTTCGAACCGTTCGAGGCAAAGCCAAGATGAGGGCAATCTCCGAGCCACGCCCGGTGTTCGATCAGATGCGCGACCTTTTCGCCAATGCTGTGGGCCGGGAAATGCGTCGAACGGAGCGCCGAAGCGTCATCGAGGTCGACCGTTCTATTCAGCCCACGCTTGCCGCGATTGTCAAACTTTGATATCATCCTATATGAAAGGATGGAGGAATCATAATGCCTGGACGTAATTTTTCGCTCACAGATCATCTTTCCGAGTTCGTTGATAGTCAGGTTAATGGCGGCCGACATCAGAATGCTAGCGAGGTGATTCGCGAAGCTCTTCGCCGATATCAGGACTCACTGTCTCGAGAAGAAGCATATATCGAGGAGATCCGGGCTGCGGCATTGGTTGGGATTAGGGATATTGAACAAGGTCGATACACCGATATCCGATCACCGGCTGATGCAAGATCTCTTCGCCGGCGTATCAACGATCGGGTCAGAGAGCGGCTCGGAACACCGGACCATGAGCCAGATAACGAAGATATGATGATCGGCTAGTGCATTATCGCCTGACAAAAGCTGCGGAAGATGCGCTCTTTAGCATTCAAATTGAGAGCACCAGACAATGGGGAAAGGTCGTTGCCAACCGCTATGATCGCCTTCTCGATCAGGCTATCGAGGACATTGCTGAAAATCCGTCTGCTCGAGGATCGCACGAGATACCGCGTGTGCCAGGCATCAAGGGTTATCATATTAAAAGCAGTCGAGATCGGGTTGAGCGAGAAGATAGGATACGAAGTCCGCGGCACCTGATTATATACCGAGTGGCAGGTGACGGCGTCGTGGAAATATTGGGTATCATCCACGATAGAATGTTACTTGGCCGCGCTGCCAATCGACTTACGAGAGAGGCAGTTTTTTAGACCTGCCCAGATCGCTCTAATGGCCAGGGTCCGGCCAGCCGGATCAACTTTCAAAATCATAATGATTTTCGTTCGAGCGCGCCCCAGGCACGCCCTGAACGGGCACACGCCATGGTTGTGGTGCGCGAATTGCCTTTGTTTGGCCTATAAGCAGGTTGGGCGAAGCGGCAGGGCCACTCTCCCCATGTCGCCCGCGTGCGGCATCTAAACAATAAGCGAACACCAGACCACTGGCGGGCCGTTTAGCTGCCGGCGTAGCGGTGACGACGCTGGACGCCGACGTTCCGCTCGTTAGCGGGGGGCTAATCTGCATGACCGCCGACTACGATCTTTATCTACGACTTGTCCAAGAAGGCTTCAGCGGCATGCAACTGATTAACCGACTCCTAACGGACGATTGGGGGGCGCCGCCCCGCTCAGTTCGGCTCTACGGTGACGTGCCGGGCGTGGGGGCTGTTTCTATCCACATCCCGTATAGTTAGAGGTGCAGTCGACGACTGCAGAGTACAAATCTGTCGGAGTGTTGGTTTTCCGTTGTTGAACGCCTCAACATTGGCGTGGCTTTCGCCGATGTCCGCTGCTGGCGCGAAGCTGAAGCCTAATGAAAGAGGTATCAATGTTACGCGCAATTGGAATTGCACTGAATGCTGCTGGCGCATTTCTTTTGGCTTGGCGCGTCAAGAGTATCCTCGAAATGCTCGTCACAGCCCAGCACGCGAACGACGTGAATTTTCGACTCTTGATCAGCCTTCTCAATGGTCAGCAGCAGCATTCTCCTCTGGTGGTCGGCATGAACGAACAGGTCGAGCGAGCCCAGAAGCGCGGTATCTGGCTCCTCGTCACGGGCTTTGCCGCGATGGGGTTGGGAAATGCTCTCATCGCCCTTTCCTGGATACTCGAGCCAAGGTCCCATCCGTAGTATCAGCATCGGCAATCCGACAACCTGCGACATGCCCGACTCTCGGTGTGTTTGTCCGATTTTGGCGCAACCGCGACCCACAGCTTGGCGTTCGTAGTGTCCGCTTTCGGGGCGAAGTCGCCTTTCCTGACCGAGATGGGCGCGAAGCCGACAATGACGCGGGCTGGCGGTAGCTCTGGAGCTGGCCGGTTAGGAAACCGGCGATCTGCGCTCTCAACGATTGGCCGATTTCGCCCAAGCCGGTCATAACGCAATGCGAAGGGCCGATCCCGAGAGCGGATCGGTTTCATGCACCAGAGCCGCAAAGTTCCACGTTACGCAGGGGCTAGCTCGCAACTGGTCCGAGTGAGGTCGAGATAATTCCGGGCCCAGACCAATTCGTCTCCTCTCCTTCGTATCCAGGCTGTGCTAACACAATATGCAAGAGGCCAAGGGCCTTTACGTCCAGCGACCAATGATGATGGCCGCATATCCAGTACCCCACGCCGGCATCTGCGGCCGCTGCGATCAGATCTGTGCAGTCGCTATAGAACGTGGCCGATATATGATCCATTTCATATCCAGGGTGCCGTGCGACCGAGTGCGGCACATGGTGGGTAGCAACGATCGTCGGCCCGTCATGCGGCACTGCAAGTCGTTCGAGCAGCCATTGCCGTGACCTATGGTGTTCTGCTTCGGCATCGCCCGGCGTCCATCGCGCCCAGGGATGCTTCCGCAGGCCGATTAACCTATGGTCGTTAATGCCACTCATCGCCGCGGCCTTGGCGTAGCGAACGTCGCCGCTGACGCGGTAGTCCGTCCAGAGCGTGGCGCCGAGGATCCGGAGCTTGCGGCCGTCACCGGTGTCGAAGAACGCCTCGCCCCTGTCCAGGATCGTGACGTCGGGAATGTGCGTCGCTAATGCCGAGGCTAGGTCTTCCTCGAAGAACCCGCGGTAATATTCATGGTTTCCCGGGACAAAGACGATCGGGCATTGAAGGTATCGTGCCGCCTGCTCGAGATACTGGTAGACGGTCACGCTGTCACGTGGCCGAAAGGTACCGATATCGCCCGGCAATATCGCCAGATCCACCTTGCCCGCATATGGGATCAGGCAAGGTCCGAGATCCAAAGGATAGATATCGCACCAGGAAGTCCGCGTGGACGCAGTCCTGAGTTCGATATGGCAGTCACTGAAAAAGAGAACACGCACGTCTGGGCCCCCAGGCTGCCGGTCTGTCGAACCGGTATAGTTTAAAGCTAGTTTATCGGTGTTCTCGGTGAACACGTTAAACCGACGTGGACGAACAACATTGGCTTGATCGCATCGGATATTCGATGCGAGATTCTAAGCCACAGCCCACACAAAAGGCTTGCCGTCGGAAAATCTCCGCAGAAACCAAAATTCATCGGTCAGGCAGCCCTCGTCGATGGCGACCCTGAGCTTCAAAAAGGCATCTTGGGCCCCCACGCGGGACCGTGTGGTATAGTTATCGAGAGCAGACTTTTCATCTGGGGACGTTATCTTATGACCGGTCACGCTTCCCGTTTCGTAGGTGCTGCAGCGAGCATCGAGTAGCAGCTGAGCTCCCGTCCCACGAAGGTCGTGCCAATGAGTAAGTTTAACCTCGCTCGGCATATATTTCAGCCTGAAATCGAGCCATTTCTGCTTCAGAGTCCGCGCATTCCACTGCTCGCCGTTATACGTAAATATATACTGGTCCCGATTTTCTGGGATTGGGCCCATCGCCAGCATCAATTCCCGAATCATGAAGACCGGGAGATGAACGATAGGCGGATCGGGCCTCTTTCTTGTTTTAGACGGCTTAAACACCAAGAAACCAAATATATCCAGTTGAGACCATTTGAGTTTTCTGGCATCTCCTGCGCGGATCGCTGTCAATAAAGAGAAGTTATACAGACGCGCCAGATCAGGGTCAGCATGTTGTTCAACTAATTGGTGATGGCGCGGATAAAATCTGATTGCCGCGCGAGTTCCTTTCCTCGTCAATCGGGTCATATTGAACGCACGATTTATATCGACGTGACCTTTATCTTCACACCACGTCAATACTTGCGATATTAGAGCAATCGTCGCGTCCGCCTGGGCAGGCGTATCCGCCAAAGATTTTTGCAGGGCATAGAATTCTGTCCGTGCTTTTTTGTGATTGAGCAGACTTTGGGAGAACTCTTTCATGAACTCGATGCTCACCGCCATCTTCGTTTCCGCGGATTGCCGCGTTGTTTCCTCCCAATTCTCGTAGACAGTTGACGCCTGAAAGAACGCCCACAATTTCGCCAACCCACTTTCGCTGGCATCAGGCTTTGCCGCTTCGATCTTCTTGGGTGGCTCCCGGCGGGCGGCGCGCAAAGATGTTTCGAAGGCGGGGGTATGGTGTTTACCGGAAAGCATGAATAGAGGAAGCGGATGCCGAAACTTAATAGCGCAGGTTATAAACTCTTAGAACGATTTATTGGCGTCGTTCTCGATAGGCACGTGGCCGGGACCACGGACAGAAGCCGCGCAATTGGGCAGATCGCGCATATCGTCGCCGCGATAGACCGCGACGGCGGCGATAATCCTCAGCGATATATGGATTCAGTGATTTCCGACCCGGAGGCTTGACCGATGCCTAAAGGACCCCAAGGCCAGAAATGCCCCGCCGATGTGATCGGCAATGCCGTCCATATCATGCGGATAGCGACGGGTGACGACCAGACCCAAGGCGGAGGTGCCGGTGCTTCAGTCTGACAAAGCAGCACAACACGCCCGCTTCATCGAAACCGCTCGTAAGCTCGAATGTGACGAGGACGAAACTTCGATGTCGACAACGAAAACAGATCGTCCTGATGTTTACTTTCAATGCCTTCGGCAGTCGTAGATCGAATGGCAGTTTCCGATAATCTCTGCTCCAAAGCTGCCATTCCGCTTCCGGCCATACACCCGGCTTCCATAATCGCAGTTTCGAGATGCGGATTGCGGTCAAGCATAGCGCTCACATCGATAGCGGGGCGGCGATAATCGGGCGCATAAGCGCGTGTCTGTAGTGACAGAAACTCCGGTTCGCGTGCTACATTATCCGGCATCCGATATAGGTGCGAATCGTTCGATTTATGTACCCGTTTATCGCCTAAGCGACGGAAAACGCTCGACCTGTCCCAGAAAACGCGGGCGCGACTTAGTCCGGGACAAAACAAGCGATATCAGCTCTTTGCAACGTTTCTGAAGGAACGCATGAGGATTTCTGTCAAAGCCAATCGGTGAAAGGTTCGGAGGGGTGACTGCGGGATAACTCTCTATCGGCGAACGACTTCTGCGCCTCAGTCGGACCGATCTCAGCGCGCAGCTCAGACTAGGCACGGTTACCGCGTGTCGGCCGTTCCATTCAGCTGCTAGGCCACTTCTATGGCAGAGAACGCAGCTTGCAGAGGTATCCTGACGGTCCGTCTGAGACGGGAGGCGAGGATTCCTCCAATCATATGCAAAACCGACAGAAGACAGGTCAGAAACTGGGTCGAGTAACGATAGGTCTAACGGTTCACGACGTTCCCGCTTGTCCGTTCCCGGCAGGTTCGGTTGGGTCGTCCGCATAGCCCTCCGTTTGGGCGCATACGTCACAGAGCGTCTTCAACCACCCCTGGCCACGTGTGCGTCCCCTATTACCGCATGTCTCGCAAATTCTGGCGCTCATCGCCCCCGCGAATTCGATAAGCTCAATTGCCGTGTCCGAAGCCGGATCGACATAAAAGCGCAGCGTCCCAAATTTCTCTTTGACCTGGACCGCTCGCAATCCGCTGTTATCGTCGCTCGGCTTGTCCAATGGCAGCACTGAAAGTTGCGCGCACAGCGTGTCCAACAGGTCGAACCAGCCATCCCCGCATTCGAAGCCGAAACACATAAGCGAGACTGTCGGAGGCGCTGCGTGGTCGGCGAAGATCGTCGGATATTTCTCGAGCAGCTTTTGTTCAAGCTCCGGGCTCATTTTTAGTTATCTCCGTGCATCGTTGAAACGATAAATCGTGTTTGTCCTCACCCGTCAGACTCACGCTTTGGACCGCGCGTCATGCCGTCCAAGACCGACATATCGACCTGGTCGTAACTGGCCGGTTCATCAGAGACTTGCAGGACGAAATCCTTGTCGGTTGGATCGGGTGGAATGCCGACACATGCCTCGGCCGGCCGCTCGTTCATTGCCGCATTCTGTCGACCTAGCTCGGATTGCCGTTCGATAGACTTACCTAGTGCCGCCGATGTGCGATGCGTTTTCGAGCCATCATTGCGTTTAACCGAGCCATCGGCGGTGGCGCGGTTGTGTTTCGTCGCTCGGATCAAAAGCTGCTTAAGTCGCTCGTGCGCGGCGTTGTAAGCACCCATACGCTCGAGCACCACGTCGACGGGGGGTGTCCTATCCACCGGCCGCTCGATCAATAGCTTTGCGTTATTGTCGTCGTCGATGACGACCCACGCAGCGACGTTGCCCGTGTCTGGCCGGTCAGGCGACGGATCTTGAAGAAGTGGGACAACGTCCAATACGCGGCAATTCTCGGCGATCTGCTCGCCGGTATTGGTGGCATGATCCTTTAGAAGATCTCGGAGCCGCTTCGCAGCATCAACCAGATGCAGCGATTGCTCGGCGTCAGCGCCAGCCCGGTCAGACATGGTGCGATCCATCGTGGATCACCGGGAGCAATAGAAGGTACATTTCAAAGCCGGCGCATGTTGTGGAGAGCGCAGTTCACGATCATAAGACCGCGCTGATCCCGCGATATCATCCAACGAAGCGGCGCGACATTGTCGGAGTTGAACCATGTGCATCTGAGCCATTCTCTTTGCTCTGCAGGGGTCTTAAAGAGGACGCGGACTCGCACGTAAATGGCGAAGAAGAGACAGGCTCGAACGAACGTCCCGCTTTGCAGCATAAAATGACGGTTCTTGCGCGCCGCATCCGACCAGGAAGCAAACTTACTCCGCGGCGGCCATCCTAAAACGCCGCACTGTTCGATCACGGTCAGATGCCAATCCTCGAAAATGCCAAGGACCGTACGAAGCACCAGGCCGCT
The DNA here is from genome assembly GCA_965276835.1 of Alphaproteobacteria bacterium. Taxonomy (GTDB): domain Bacteria; phylum Pseudomonadota; class Alphaproteobacteria; order BOG-932; family Roseiterribacteraceae; genus BOG-932. The sequence goes on along the minus strand of OZ255631.1, from coordinate 584,239 downwards.
GACTTTTCTTCGGGTCGCAATCCCAGGGTCGCGGATGACCAGGTGCCGATAAGCATTTGGGATTCCGTTCATCGCTCAGCCCGCCGTGTCGCGAGGAGCCGCCTCAGGAAACGCGGCGAGTCTGCGGGCTTTGAGGATGAAAGCCTCGGTTTGCAATATCGCTTCGCGATACTGTTCGACCCGGGAGAGCAGTACATGCTCCGGGTCATAGGGCCAGCCCAAACCCTCGATCACCACCGCTGATTTCTCGTCTGGAAAGGTCAGCAACCAGGCAGTTCGCCCCGCAGCCGGATCGCCGACAAGTTGAAGCATGTTGACCACATCAACGTCGTCGGTTTCGACTGTGCCGATCGCGTCCGGGCCGCGCGCCAGCAATACTTGCTCGAGCCGTTCCGGTCGTTCCGCCCAGATGTCGAGGTTGGGATCGCTCAGTAGGGCGCAGATGAGATTTTGGCCCCCTCCCAAAGACAGTAATCTTTGGCAACAATAGTCAGATGCTCTCTTTCTTTGGACGAAAATCGAGAATCCTTCGAAAACATTTTGTTGAAATCGATCTGGCATGCCGACCGTGCTTTATTTTGGTTGAGAAGGTGCTCCTTAAGCCGCCAGATATTATCACCATAAAGTACTCCCTTCGCGACCTCGTAGCATCCAAGCTGCTTTTTATACCCGGCCCATGACGGGATCGGCGAAACGACTTCAGAGTCAGGTGTGTAGATCTTAGAGATTATTGACATTTGCCGAACCTTCATAAAATGCACTTAGATTAGAAACGATACTGACGCCAAATGCGTGAACAGCTCGAACCGCGTCTCGATCTCGGATTAGCGCGTGGACATATGGACCCAAACAACCCCGAAGATGTCCTAGCTTCTCACCAGCTTTTCTTACTGCTTTTACTTGCTTAGCGGGGTCCACTCCCGTGTGTTTTTCGTATTCCTTCCTACCGACGTATTTTCGCAATCTCTTCATGAGGCGCTCGCCGTCCTCTTGTGAAAATCCGTGCTTTTTCAACCATTTCGGGAGTGCCGCTGTGGCGTAAAGAAAATAGGAGTCGTGATCCATCGCGGAGATGAAATGCCCGTTCTGGGAATGACGCTTCTGGACTAACCACAGCCTCTTTCTTTTGCCTTGCCCATGAAACTGACGTCGGCATACAAGGTCCTGTGATTGCGCCCTTTGCATGTCAGTTCGAGCATCATGTCGACCGCGAGCTCTCCATACGGAGCATACTTCGCAAAACTCACGAGCTTCTTATTGTCCCGTGCCTGCACAGGGATGAGGATGTCACGAACCGCTGCGACTGCGGTGACAGTGAGAACTGGTGGTTTGAACGCGCGTTTCGGTGGCATATCGCAATCCTGATACGGTAAATATTTGATACGATTAGTGAAAACTTCTGCGTCGCTTGTTCGCGCCGCATCCAAAAAGAATTTGGGTACGTTTCCCTCAACCTGAAAAATTAAATGCAATAATCTTCGTCGACCGTTGTCTGGGGGAATTTGCGCCGGACGACCTCCATGACGTTGATGAGGTCATCGATCGGTCCCGGAAAGAAATCTTCCGGGCAACTCTCGTTATCGCGCTTAAAAAGGTGAATGTAGGTCTCAAGTGTCGTCTTGTATGACGCGTGTCCCATCAACTCTTGGACGATGAGGATCGGATCGCAGTCAATTTTTCCAGCGCGGACAAGCTGCTGCAATTTCTGGTAAGCCCAAGATGCGTAAGCGTGACGGAGTGTGTGTGCGCCAATACCCTCGTCATTTTCGCCTTCGGCACCGACGGCTCGCGATGCGACCAAAAATCGATCTTCGAGCGTCCGTTCCGCCCACTCAGCACCACGCTCGTCAACAAAACAGTTTTTGTTTTCGGCTAAATAGGCGTGAATTCTGGCGCCGAGCCCGGCCGGAATGTATATGTCCCCCTCACGATTTCCCTTCCGTAAAACTCGGACGATGATCATTCCGGAAAGCGGCGACTCGTACCGCGTAAGCCATTTTTTCGCTAAGTCCTTTAGCTCTGAAAGTCGGAGGCCGGTTTTAAGGTAGATCTCGGCGACGAACGCTGCACTTGCATTCAGCGCAGCTATGAACGCTCGAAACATCGATGGTGCTGGTAGGAAAATATCTTTTTTCTTCGTACTTCGCTGGAGAACGTCTGGCACAATCGACGTTCGCCAGCCGTTGACCTCGGAGCCTTCGACGCGCTTGGTTCGGTAGGGCAACTCTTCGATGGCGCCACTCGCCATGAGATAGCTGTAGATCCCGTGAAGTCTAGACAACTCTGTATTCGCCGATGAAAGCTGGATGTCGCCGCTTTCGATCCTGACATTCCAGTAGGTCTGGAAATGAAGCCGCGGGAGCGTTTCGTAGTAGAATCCGACCGCGCCCGCGTTCCGTAGAAGCCTGGCTCCATCGTATGCGATGGCTCGCAGGAAGTTTGTGGATGTCCCTTTATCCCGCAAACTTCGGAGATAGGAATTGATCGCCTGTACCGGGAAACGGTCGCCGTCCATGATTTGCCACAGCCCGTCGGCCGCTCGCATGGCGTAAGCGCCGCATTGCGCCGCGATGCGCTGTTCCTCGGTCCGGTGAATTGATCGGCTCGTTGCTGCCATTGCTTGCTCCTGTTTACCCGGAGCATCTGTGTTTGATTTTGTAAGATCGGTTTCGTAGCCGGCGAATCTCCTCGCCGACGGCGTGATCGGCGCTTTGATATACGGCGCTCGACATGCGCCCGGTTACCGCCAGAAACCGCAGGAACACACGGTAAAGAAGAGCCGTTTTGGTGCAGATAATATCGGCGCGGTCACCCAATCCACCAATTAACGCGGGGCAACCGATTTGATTGGCAAACGTCGGACCACCTAGCCACATTGCCAGATCCACAAGCTCAACCGGCGCTTCGCCGATAACGACACCTGATCGTGCATCGACTGCCGAGAAAATGCCCATGTCGGTTCCACTACGTAGCGCGGCCATTCGAAGAGCCGGCCAGTCCCGCAGGCAGCCCCCAAAAGTCACGATCGTTGTCGGGCCGGTTCGAGACAAAGAATCGAGCCTCGCGATTACATTGCTGATCAATGTAGATTCGGAGACCTCTTCCGACGTTTCGGCCCAGATCCGCTGGAACGTTGGGGCGCGCCGCCGGCACGGAATGTCCATGCCAACGGTGAGCAGCCCGACGGCGTCAAGTTCCTGCCTTTCCGGCATGAAGATACTGTCGAAGAGGTGAACGGGCTCAACAGTGATGGTCGGCCAGACACCAAGAATCGCGATTTGCCTTAACATCCGAATACCTGCGCTACGATGCGGGAAAAAGACCTGGCGGTGTGATGCCGTTGGCCCCAGGGTGGACACCACCAAGAAGCTGCCAGCGCTAAGAGCGGGCCCGCTGCGGCGCAAAAAACGGGCTGCGTTCGAGTTCCGCCGAGGCGAAGTAAGCTCCAAGCCATCGCTCAAAATGAGGGCGGGTTTCTGCCGCGCCCTGCAGGAATTCACAGAAACTTTCTATAGATAGCTCGAATGTCTTTGTGTTCAGTTCGTTGATAACCAGCGACCATTGAAGGAAAATTGCCCATTGAATCAGGACAGTTAACTCGGCCCATTCGCGCGTATTTCGCATGTGGGCGGTCTTCGCCTCTTCATATTCGTGGGTCCTTTGGAATCTGAGCGGGATCGCAAGGAGGTCGCAGACTGCGTCAAGAGGCGCGTTCCGATAGCCCAGGATTTCCTGGGCTAGGTCGAAATGGAATCGCTGCGATAAGCGCCCCCTGCCCCGCCCATAACGGTCTTCGCCTGGCTCACCCAGGCACGCAAGCGCAATGCGATGCCGCATGGCTCGCAGTTTCAGCAACGGCAGATCAAAGTTCGACGATTTAAAGCCGACAACAAACGGTGGAAGAGAGTAGTCGTCCGGCGTGGACAACAGTGCATCCAGCTCTTCGATCATCGCCTTTTCTCCCGAATCGGCGTTTAACGAGAAGAAATCCTCGACTTGATACCAATAGCCGTCGCCATACTCCTCCCGTGTCGCCTTCAATCCGAAGATCGACACGATATGCATCCAGTTAAAATGCCGTGCATCGTTACTTCCTTCCGAAGCATTCGATCGGCTGGGCATGGTTTGAAGGTGCAATGTAACGAAATTTGTCACTACGTCCCCATGAGTTATTTCACATCGCAACTGTATTGGCACTTTTAGTGCCAGTCAAGTGCAAAGGACTTTCCCATGCATCTCGTGCCGCGATCACCCTGCCGCTGAGTGATTTTTCACGTGACCAGACACGCGGTATTTCAGTTTGCGGCACCGGGAGGCACAGCCTTTACAAGGGCGTTTCGTTGCCATGGGAGCGCGCCAAGTCCGTACCGGTACATTACGGCGAATTAACATTTCGCCAGGATGTACTGCGGTGATCGCGGCCATATATCCAAGGAGTTGATTGCCCTCTGGACGGCAGGAGATCTGACTTGCAAGATCACCCAATGCACCGCAACCAAAGCCGATTCGTTAAGCTGATTGACCAGGCAGGCATCCCAGTTTGTCCACCTGTTTTTGTCGAGTTTACCGAGTTTTCGTATCTCGTTTCTGACGCCGAATTCGAATCTCAAGCGATAAAAATCGCCGTTGCGGATGGATTGCTGCGCGCCGATCGACGGTCCCTTGTGCGAGCGCACTTCGACACTGCAGCACGGGTCTAGGGCCCATGCTGCAATCCGACGAATGGTGACGGTCCCCGAGATTCGTGCTGCCCGAGCACTGGTCGGCTGGACTCAAGACGAACTTGCGGCGCGGCTTGGTATCGGCGTGCGCACCCTAAAACGCATTGAGCTTGGGGATGCTCCTCTATCTGAATATGCCACGCACATTGAGCAGGTGTTCGGCGCTGAAGGTGTCGACTTCTTGTCCGCCGCCGATGATGGAATCGGTGTACGTCAGCGCCGTTTGGACGACCGCGCTCCGTAGTGCTGCGGGTGGACTCTATGCGGCATCCTTCCGTGCCCGAAACCCAGGCCGAATTGCGCCTGTCGACGAATCGGCCTACCAAAATTAGGAAATGACGGCATACATGATGCCGCCAATTATCGTTTCCGTGGGGAATATTCATGAACTCGGCAGACTTGGCTGGCCAAATCGGTGACAAGCACGATATCTCGAAGGCGGCTGCGAAACAGATAGTCGATGATGTCTTTGCTGCCATTGCTGACGCCGCAGCGACAGGCGAGGAACTCTCCGTACCGGGCTTCGGCAAATTCAAAATTAAGGACATGCCCGAGCGCCAAGGCCGAAATCCAAGCAACGGCGAGACAATCACGATCGCAGCATCGAAGAAGCTGACCTTCACCGCCGCCAAGGCGCTGAAAGATGCGCTGAACGCAGCTCCTGCTGGCAACAAAGCCAAAAAGTAACGCGAATCTGAGACCATACTGCTGCCTGGAACTCAAGCTGCGCCAGCAGAAGTGCATCGGAGAATAGAATGAGCGACGATCAAAACGGGGCATCAAATCCGGCCATGCTGTTGGAGCTGACTGCGCGGATCGTGAGCGCCTATGCCAGCAATGCCACCCTCACCCCGACCGAGCTGACAAGCGTAATCGGCACAGTTTCTCGTGCATTGAACGGGCTGGGTACCGCGGCGGCGGTTGAAGCACCCAAAGCCCAAGAGCCTGCTGTCTCGATAAAAAAGTCAGTTACCGCCGATTTCCTGATCTGCCTCGAGGACGGCAAAAAGCTGAAGATGCTGAAGCGTCACCTGATGAGCACCTACGGGATGACGCCCCAGGCATACCGTGAGAAATGGGGCCTCTCGAGAGATTATCCGATGGTGGCCCCGAACTATGCGGCAATCCGCTCGCAGCTAGCCAAGAATATCGGCCTGGGAAAACCCCCGGCGAAGGCGGCCACGCCGGTCGAGGCTGCTCCCCCGGCGAAGCGCGGTCGGCCCAAAAAGGTCGCCGCGTAAGCTGGGACCGCCGAACGCTCCCTGACCTCGATATTAGCGCTGCTTCCTGCGTCCTATGGACCATGATGTGGGAATGACCGCGTCGCCTTGGGCGTATCCGGGAGCGAGATTGAACACGAAACGGGGCTCGCAGTTGAATGCGAATTGGTAGCCTCGTTTTTTGGCGAGTGAACTTTCCGAACTAAGATTCCGAGATGCCTTCGCTCGCGTCACGAGCCAAGCCAGTGCGACCGTTGAAGGCCCCGAGGCGCATCAGCGGTGCCATTTCCCGGATTGTGTCGAGATCCTTTTTAGAAACTCTCCAGCGGCCGGCCAGCTCCGGGACAGATTCAATCACTTCATCGACCGCCTCCCGGATCGAAGATGCATCGGCCGCTGTAAGACCGAAGTCAGGAGCAGCCGCACCGGCGTCGTCGATATTGACTGTAAGCGACCATCTTCGCGTATGGCTCCAATTCGCTTGAGACCTGGACTGCGAGGTCGAGCATCTTCGTCCAGTTCAGTGTCGCTGGGTCCGGTAGTGCCTTAAGCGAAGCTGGTGATCCGAGTTCGACCTGCAGTCCGGCTGACGCACCATGGTAGCTCAGTCGTAAGTGAGAATCCTTTCGGCTCTTCAGCGTGAAGCCAAGCGGGAATGCCCCAGCGAAACGCGGCCGCAACATATCGAGGAAAACCGACCGGGAAAGATCGACGACAACGCGATTCCAAGCCATACATCTCGCTGTGACGCCACTATCTCGGCTGTCGCGCGGGTGACGCCGAAAAGGAGAGTTTTATGTCGGCCAGTCTCGAACACCGGGTAGAACCGTGACCGCCGGCGATGCCTTGGACTGTGAGATGCCGCGGTCGCTGGAGCGATCCGAGGCGCCGCGGTGCCTAGGGTCTTCCATGTTGAGCGGAATATCGCTCACACGGACGCCGACGACTCTCTCTTTACGAGAGAATATTTCAGGAGATGGTGCAACGGCTCTAGCGTGCGCCCAACCGCGCGCAGTCGTATCTCTTCGAGCAAAAGTTCAACTGCCTTACGGGCCATCGCCGCGATCGGCTGCCGGATCGTCGTCAAGGAAGGCCAGATGGCTGTTGCGAGGAGCGTATCGTCGAAGCCCACGACTGTCAGATCTATGGGAACCTCAAGATGGAGACGATGCGCGGTCGCGATCGCCGCCGCTGCCATATCGTCATTGCTGGCGAAGATGGCGGTTGGCCGATTTGGTGCGGAGAGCAATTGTTCCGCGGCGAGCAGGCCGGATCGGTAGGTGAACGCCCCCTGCTTCACCTGGCTGGGATAAGGCTCCATCCCTGCCTCGCGCAAGGCCGCCAGGAAGCCGTCATAACGATGGGCGCTGGCCAGCTGATTTGTCGCGCCGCGGATGAAGGCAATGGCCGTGTGCCCCAGAGACAGAAGATAACGCGTCATCGCCGCGGCCGCCGCGACGTTATCGATGCACACCGACAAGCTGTCCCCTTCGCCGGATGAGCCGGCCACGCAAATGAAGGGCATGTTCGCCTCGCGCAGCATATCGCGGGCAAGGCGCGAGTCCGACAGCGGAGGCGGCAGCAAGATTCCGTGAAGACCGTCTTGAAGCATATTGTCGATGGCGGCGCGCTCGCTGTGCGGCCCGCATTTCTCAAGCACGATCTGACATCCCGTCCGGCTGCTTTCTTCGAGAATGCCGACAAGAAATTCGTTGAGATACGCCGCGCTTGGATTGCTGTAGAGCAGTCCGATCCGAATTAAACTCGCTGATGCTAGGCTGCGCGCTGCCTGGTTCGGGGCGTAACCGAGCTGCTCGATAGCAGCCAGAACCCGCTCTCGCGTCTCCTCCTTGACCTTAGGGCTAGCGCTCAGGACGCGCGAAACGGTCATCGGCGAAACTCCGATGAGCTTGGCGACCTCGTGCATGGTCATTCGATTGGGACTGCGGCGTGGCGTCTTCTTCACGAAACTTTCTCAGCAGATCGCGCAGGTAGGCTCTTCGCACGGATCGATTCGCGGATATTCGACCATGCAATCCACCTGCACAACTCCGGCCTCAAAGGAGCGCCCCCTCACACGGGCACAATAAATGATAGCGCTACCATTTTTGATAGACTATAGAAGTCCGAACAGGGTCGAACAGCGTGTGTGGAGGAACCCATGGGGGAGCGGTCGGCGGCACTTGTCAGCCAATTGACCTTCGTTGCGACGTTAGGCGGGCTACTGTTCGGTTACGACACGGCGGTAATCTCCGGGGCCGTCGGCGCGATCGACGCCAATTTCATCGACCCTCTTCAGCTTTCCGAGACGGCGCGCAGCAGCCTGTCGGGCTGGACGATATCGAGTGCACTGCTCGGATGCGTCATCGGCGCCGCTGTCGCCGGGTGGATCTCCGCGCGCTTCGGCCGCAAAGGCGGTCTTCTGTTCGCCGCGATCTTGTTTCTGATTTCCGCGGGCGGATCGGCGGTCCCTGAAATCGGGCTGGGCACGATCGGGAGTATGGGACCGGCTGCGCTCACCCCCTTCATCGCCTATCGCATTCTCTGCGGCATCGGGGTCGGAATCGCTTCGATGCTTTCGCCGCTCTATATCGCCGAGATCGCGCCGCCGGCCATCCGGGGACGGCTCGTTGCGTTCAATCAGCTCGCGATCGTGCTCGGCATGCTGCTGGTCTATTTCGTCAACTGGGCGATCGCTTCTGGCGGTGACGACGCATGGATCAAGGCGACCGGCTGGCGCCTCATGCTGGCGTCCGAGGCGGTTCCTGCATTGCTGTTCCTGATCCTGCTGCTCTTCGTGCCGGATACGCCGCGCTGGCTCGTGATGAAGGGCCGGTCGCAGGAGGCATTCGCAATCCTCAGCCGGCTGACCGATCGCGACGAGGCCGGGAAAACGGTCGCCGCCATCGGCAATTCACTGACCCTGTCGGCTCGTGAAGCCGCCCCGAGCCTGTTCGCGTTCGGGCCCTCGGTCGTCCTGGTCGGGATAGCGCTGTCCGCCTTCCAGCAACTCGTCGGCATCAACGCGGTCCTCTATTACGCACCGCTGATGTTTCAGAACATGGGCGCCGCGACTGATACCGCGCTGTTGCAGACTGTCGTCGTCGGTGTAGCAAACGTCGCCTTCACCGTTGTCGCGATCCTCACGGTCGACAGGTTCGGCCGCAAGCCGCTGCTGATTGCCGGCGGGCTGGTGATGGGCGCGTCTATGATCGCGCTTGGTTTCCTGTTTCAAGCCCAGACGGTTGGCGCCCCTGCCCTCATCGCCGTCGTCCTTTATATTGCCGGATTCGCCTTTTCCTGGGGACCGGTAACCTGGATTTTACTGTCGGAAATCTTTCCGAACGCGATCAAGAGCAAGGCACTCGCGATCGCGGTGGCAGCCCAATGGATCACCAACCTACTCGTTTCCTGGTCCTTCAAGGTCCTGGATGGCAATTCGTGGCTGAATAGCTTTTTCCACCACGGCTTTGCCTACTGGATGTATGGCGCGATGAGTCTGCTCGCCGCTCTCTTCGTGCACCGATACGTGCCGGAAACCAAGCGCAGGACACTCGAAGAAATTCAGACACTATGGCAGCCCGGCGGCGTAACCGCCGCCGCCGAGTCCCCGGCCGACCTAGTCAACAAGCCCGCAATCGCGGGCAGCCGCTTGGGAACCAGGGTCGAATGGGACACGCAGTAAGTCTCCGGAGCGATGGGTGTCTCGTGCTTCGGCAGGATGAATGCCGACTCGCCCTCGACCCGGCCCATGGCGGGGCCGTGCGGGAGTTTAGTTGGCACGGCGTGCCGATTTTCCGGCCGACCGAACGCGATGCCACAAGCAACCCGTTCGCGTTCTCCTGCTTTCCTATGGCGCCGTACACAAACCGCATTGCGGGGGGACAGTTCGCTTTCCGGGGACACGAGGTCCGGATCGCACCCAACTGGGATGGCGACCCCCATCCGCTTCATGGTCAAGCCTGGCAAGCGCCATGGACGATCCTGGCATCATCGCAATCCCGGGGCGCGCTGGCCTTCGAGGGCGGCGGCGATGCCTGGCCGTGGCGCTATCGTTGTGAACAGTCATTCGATCTCCGGGCCGACGGGTTGACGATAATCCTCTCGATCCAGAACCTTTCCGACGGACCGATGCCGGCGATGCTCGGCCTTCACCCGTATTTTCCTGGCGCGCGCGAGGCGCAGCTCCGCGCGCTGCTGCCGTGCGTCTGGTTGACCGATGACAACCTTCCAATCGAGCAGACGTCGACGCCCGCAGCATGGCGCTTCGATCCCGTACGACCCGTCAATGCCATCCCGCTCGACCACAGCTTTTCAGGATGGGAAGGGACGGCCGGGATTGGGTGGCCGGACCATAGCTTAGAAATCCGGGCGACCAACTGTTCGTCCCTGCATGTCTATGCGCCCGTGGGCGAGGATTTCTTCTGCATCGAACCTCAGACCGCGCCCGCAGGCGCGCTTGGCCGCGGCAAGGACATGACGGTCCTTCTGCCCGGAGCGCGCTTGGCGATGCAAGTCGACTTCGCGATCGGAGGCGCGTGAGTGTATCTCGGTATCGATATTGGCACGTCCAGCGTTAAGGCGGTTCTGGTTGACGAGGACGGCGCGATCTCCGCCCAACCATCGGCCGCACTCGCGCTTAGCAGACCGCAGCCGTTGTTCTCCGAACAGGATCCTGAAGCGTGGTGGCTTGCGGTCGTCCGCGTAGTCGGCATGCTGCCCGCACCGTTGCGGCGCCGTGTCCGCGCTATCGGGCTGACGGGGCAGATGCATGGCGCGACGGTACTGGACGCAGCTGACCGGCCGCTGCGGCCAGCGATTCTCTGGAATGACGGCCGTTCGGCGCTTGAATGTGCCGAGCTCGAAGAGACGGAGCCGGAGGCGCGCCGTATTACCGGTAATATCGTCATGCCGGGCTTCACAGCACCCAAACTTCTCTGGCTGCGCAAACACGAGCCGGAGATATTCCGACGCACCGCGCATGTTCTGCTGCCGAAGGACTATGTGCGGCTGAAGCTGACCGGTGAAAAGGTCACCGACATGTCGGACGCGTCGGGAACGGCCTGGCTCGATGTCGGCCGCCGCGATTGGTCGGATAGAATGTTGGCGGCGACGGGGCTCGATCGCACGCGTATGCCCGCGCTGGCCGAAGGCAATGCGCCTTCGGGCGTCCTTACGCGCGAAGCTGCCGCGGAACTGGGCCTCCCGCGTGTGGTCGTTGCGGCCGGCGGCGGTGACAATGCCGCGAGCGCCGTCGGCATGGGTGTCATCGCCTCCGGTGAAGCCTTCCTCTCGCTGGGTACTTCCGGCGTCCTGTTTGTCGCCACCGACCGGTTTCGTCCCAATCCCGACCAGGCAGCCCATGCCTTTTGCCATTGCCTTCCGGGGCGATGGCATCAGATGGCGGTGATTCTCACCGCCGCCAGCGCACTGGATTGGGTGACCCACCTGACCGGCAGCCATAGCAACCAGGAACTCGCCAGCGCCGCTGAGAAGCGCGGGCTGCATCGCGGATCGCCTTTCTTCCTTCCTTACCTTTCGGGTGAACGGACCCCGCACAACGATCCGAACAGTCGGGGGGTCTTCTTTGGCCTGAGCAGCGATACGTCGCCCGCTGACTTAGCGGTAGCGGTCCTTGAAGGTGTCGCCCTCGCCTTTGCCGACGGACGCGACGTGCTCGGCGGCGAGATTGGAACTGTCAGCATGACGGGTGGCGGCGCACGCATCGCCTACTGGGGACGGCTGCTCTCTGCCGCACTCGATCGCCCCCTTACCTATCGCCAGGCAGGCGAAGTCGGGGCGGCCTACGGGGCGGCGCGTCTCGCACGCCTTGCGCTCACCGGCGAGGAACCGGAAGCACTCTGCGCGCCGCCGCCAATCTCCCACGTCGTCGGGCCCGAATCCGCGCTTTCTGCGCTTCTGTCCGAACGCAGGCAGATTTTTCGCAGGCTCTACCCCGATCTCAAAGCCGCCTTCAAGGAGTTTACCCCATGAGTCTGTTCTCGAATGTCGAGCCCGTTCGGTTCGAAGGTCCCGATACGGAAAACGATTTCGCCTATCGGGTCTATGATAAGGACCGCCTGGTCCTGGGCAGGCGCATGGCGGACTGGCTGCGGCTTGCGGTCTGCTATTGGCATTCCTTCAACTGGCCCGGCGCCGACGTGTTCGGCGGCGGGACACTGCCGCGCCCCTGGCTCGGCGCGCAGGTCACTCAGGCGATGGCCGAGCAGAAGCTGGAGGCCGCGTTCGATTTCATGGCGCGGCTCGGAACGCCCTTCTTTACATTCCACGATGTCGACGCGATGGCGTCGGCCGACACGCTGCGCGAGCACGACGCCAACCTGAAGGCGATCGAAGCCAGCCTCGCGGCGAAGATGGCGCAGACCGGCGTCAAGCTCCTATGGGGCACCGCCAATCTGTTTTCCCATCCGCGCTACATGAGCGGCGCCGCCACCAGTCCGGATCCGGAAGTCTTCGCCTGGGCCGCAGTGCAGGTTCGTTGCTGCCTGGAGGCGACGCACCGGCTGGGTGGAGAGAATTATGTCTTGTGGGGCGGGCGGGAAGGCTACGATTCCCTCCTCAATACCGATCTCCGCCGCGAACTCGACCATTATGGGCGCTTTCTCGCGATGGTGGTCGAGCATAAGCATCGCATCGGGTTCAAGGGCTCGATCCTGATCGAGCCAAAGCCGTTCGAGCCCACCAAGCACCAATATGACCGCGATGCGGCCGCGGTGTTCGCCTTCCTCCAGCGCTACGGCCTGGCCGGCGAGGTCAAGCTCAATCTGGAAGTCAATCACGCCACGCTGGCCGGGCTCGATTTCGAGCATGAGGTCGCCGCTGCCCGCGCCTATGGCATTTTCGGCTCCATCGATATCAATCGCGGCGACCCGCGTAACGGCTGGGACACCGATCAGTTTCCGAACAATGCGCAGGATCTGGTGCCTGCGATGATCCAACTTATCCAGGAGGGAGGATTCAAGACCGGCGGCATTAATTTCGACGCCAAGCTCCGCAGGCAATCGACCGATGCAGAAGATCTTTATCTCGCGCATATCGGCGGCATCGACGCGCTCGCCCGCGCGCTTTTGGCCGCCGCCGACATTGTCGAGGACGGCCGGCTCGCGCGGCTGACGGAGGATCGCTACGCAGGTTGGCGCACCGGTCTCGGCCAGCGCATCGAGGGAGGCGCACTTACCCTCGCGGAACTCACCGACCATGCAGTCAGTGCCGGGCTGGACCCAATGCCACCATCCGGCCGCCAAGAACTCGCCGAGACGATCGTCGCACGCCATTGCGGGCGTTAAACAAAGCGAAATCGAGGCTAGTGCGCGCGCTCCGTGCTGACTGCCTGGCCGCCCGGAGACTAAAGCGCGCCTCTACGATTGGCACCAGTGATCAAGAAAGCCTTCACGAAACGATGGCGAGGAAGCCTAGTCTAGGCCGCAACAGTAAGCTTGGTCGATTTCAGAGTGGCCGAGCTCGGGCCCGCTGAGATCGTGAATGTCCCGGGCTCCACGACCCATCGCATGTCTATGTTCCAGAAAGAGAGTGCATCAGGCGTGAGGTCGAACTGTAAGGTACGTTTTGCACCGGGCTCGAGGGTGACACGCTGGAAGTTTTTGAGCTCCAGGACAGGGCGTGGAACCGAACTCACATCGTCCCTGATATAGAGCTGCACCACCTCGTCGCCGGCGCGCGTCCCGGTGTTTGCGACATCGACCTCGACAATCGCTGTTTCATTGGCCGCGATTTGCGATTTCAGCAGCCTCGGCGCGGAGATGTCGAAGGAGGTGTAGCTCAGTCCATGCCCGAACGGGAACAGCGGGGTCGGCTTACCCTCCACGTAACGGCGCAGCTTGGACGACGGGTGCTGATCGTAGTAGACGGGCAGTTCGCCCACCGACTGCGGAAAGGACACCGTAAGCTTTCCGCCGGGATTGACCTTTCCGAACAGCATGTCGGCGAAGGCGTTCCCGCCTTCCTGGCCGAGATACCAGCCTTCAACCAATGCATTGGCCTTTTCAGCCAGTCTGGTAACTCCCAATGGCCGCCCGTTGATCAATAGAGCAATGATCGGCTTCCCAGTTGCAAGCATGGCCTCCACCAGCGCGTCCTGATCGCCAAACAGTCCAAGGGTACAGCGGTCGCCTGGCGCGAAACCGGAAACCGACTCGCGCGTAATCTCCGGCACGTCTCCGACAACGAGAAGAATGATGTCGGCGCGCTGTGCAACCTTGACGGCTTCGGCAATGCGCTTTGCGTTTTCCGCGGGATCCGCGAGGCGGATGGGTTTCATCACGAGATGCTCTCCCGAGGGGTCGGGCTCGACGATGCGGACGCCTTCGGCATGCTCGATCATGATCGAGCCTCCGGCCGCCGTTCGCACGCCTGCCAGAATACCGACGGCTTTGGGGTTAACGCCTGAATAGCCGCCGAAGAGCGGTTCCTCGGCATTCGGGCCAATCACCGCCAGCTTGAGCTTGCTCCCCGGATCGAGAGGCAATACGCCGTCGTTCTTCAAGAGAACGATCGATTTCTGGGCCACCTTGCGGGCCAGCAAGACATCCGCCGAGGTGTTAACGCCCTGCAAGGCCTGAGCACGATCGAGATAGGGATTCTCGAACAACCCAGCCTCGAACTTCAGCGCCAGCACGCGCGCCACGGCAGCGTCGATCTTGGCCACGTCGACGCGTCCGGCGCGCACCAAGTTGGGTAGGCCGGCATAGGCTTTGCCCTCCGGCAAGTCGGCGTCCACGCCGGCGTTCAATGCCAGGATCGCTGCCTCGTCGTTATTCGACGCGACATGATGGTCACTGACTAGGTTCTCAATGCCGCCATAATCGCTGAAGTAAGCACCCTTGAAGCCCAGCCGCTCCCGCCCGGTGCGCTGCAAGAGCTCGACATTTGCGTGCGATGGTACGCCTTCGAGTTCATTGTAGGACGGCATCACGATTGCCGGGTCGGCCGTGCGAATCACTTGCTCGAACGGAACGAGATAAGCTTCGCGCAAGGTACGTTCGCTGATGTCGGCGGGCGCGGTATTCAATCCGCCCTGCGGCGTCGCATGAACGAAGTGCTTGAGTGTCGCAAAGACCTTGTCCCTGGCCAGAGGGCGCGATCGCCCTTGCTGCCCACGCACTGAAGCAATTCCCATTTGTGCGACAAGATAGGGGTCTTCACCGAAAAACTCTTCAACCCGCCCCCAACGAGGGTCGCGGGCGAGGTCGAGCACAGGACTGAGCCCCACCGTTGCGCCGCGTAGCCGGGCCTCACGCCCGGCCACCGCGAAGGCCTGCTCGACCAGGTCCGGATCCCATGTGCTGCCAAGCCCCGGGGGTATGGGGAAGATTGTGGCGTCGCGGGCCCTAAAGCCGTGACAGGTCTCTTCATGAAACAGCGCCGGAATCCCCAGGCGTGTGTTCTCAACCAAGTGCCGCTGGATCGCGTTGACAAGGTCGACTGCATCTTCGGGTTTTCGGTAGTAGTCGCTGGTGAACCGCGACGTACCCGCTGTATCGTTCGGGCTGCCGATCTGGCCGATGCCATTCGCCAGCGCGTTTTGCGCCTTCGCGGGCGAGAAGATTCCGTCCTCGAGTAACATGGACTTGTCGAACCAGAGGCAGCGCATTTGCGCTACCTTTTCCTCGAGCGTCATGCGCCCGAGCAAATCCAGCACGCGCGTTTCGATAGGGAGCCTCGGGTCCCGGTAGGTCATACCGGGACCACCCTGGGCCAGCGCGGAGACGGGAAGCGCGGCCATGGCCGAAGCCATGAGCGCGCGGCGCGTGAGGCCCGACATCACACAAGCCCGTTGCGCTTGATCAACTCGCGATACCAGAGGGCGCTGAGCTTTGGGATCCGCTGTTCTGTCTTGTAGTCCACATAGTGGATGCCAAAGCGTTTCGTGTAACCTGTGGCCCACTCGAAATTGTCCAAGAGACTCCACGCGAAATAGCCTTTTAGAGGATAACCCTCGGCCGCCGCGCGTCTGAAATTGCCGATATAGCCCCGGAGGAAGGTCACCCGGTCAGTATCATTGACCTGACCGTCGACCAGCGCGTCATCCGCGGCACAACCATTTTCGGTGATGAACACGGCGCGCGGCTTCCAGACCTCGCTCACCAGGCGCACAGCCCAGTAACCAACTTCCGGTCCGACCATGAGCCAGGGCATGAGCATTGTCGGGAAGGATTTGGGTCGCCGCACAAGTTCGTAGCCTGCGGCATTCGAAGCGGCTCTGACATATGTCGGTGCGTAGACATTGAGGCCCACGAAATCCAGCGGGCTGCCGATCGCCGCCATGTCGCCGGGCTCGATCTTCGGGGGGTTCTCCTCGGGCGTCAGTCGCTCATCCGGATATCGCCCTTCCATAACCGCCGTCAGGAATGGCCCGTTTATCTTACGGAGCGCGATCCGCGCTGCCGCGATGTGCTCCTCGGTTTCGATAACTGGCACGGGGATCGTCGGATCCTCCGCCAGGCCGATTTGAATCGGGCGCTTCGCGCTCGCCCGCATCGCCTGCACACCAAGCCCGTGCGCCAATAGGGCGTGATGGCGAATCTGGTTCACTTCGGCGGCTGGAAGCCGCAATCC
Source organism: Alphaproteobacteria bacterium (assembly GCA_965276835.1). GTDB lineage: Bacteria > Pseudomonadota > Alphaproteobacteria > BOG-932 > Roseiterribacteraceae > BOG-932. The sequence goes on along the minus strand of OZ255631.1, from coordinate 567,702 downwards.
CGGCGCCAGTATCCCAAAGCCGTAGCTGGAGTCGACGAACGAGCGGATTTCGTTCGTGGTCATGAAGTGGTCCAGCCGGTCCGAAAGCTGCCCGGCCATATAGCCGGCATAATCGGCGAATGCCTTTGCCGTGTCCCGCGATTGCCAGCCTCCAGGTAGAGCCTCCGGCAGATCCCAGTGGAATAGGGTGACAAACGGCTCGATTCCGTTTTCGAGGAGGTTGTCGACCACGCGCTTGTAGTGATCGACACCCTTCGGGTTCGGCTGTCCGCGCCCGTCGGGGAAAATACGCGGCCAGGCGATCGAGAAGCGGTACGCGGTCGCTCCCAGCGTCTTTAGAAGCTGAGTGTCCTCCTGGTAACGGTTGTAGCTGTCGCAGGCCACGTCACCGGTATCGCCGTTCATGATCTTGCCCGGCGTATGCGAGAACACGTCCCAGATGGACTGGCCTCGGCCGTCCTCATTGACGGCGCCTTCGATTTGATAGGCCGATGTCGAGCATCCCCAGCGGAACCCGCTTGGGAAGCTAAGGTCGAGAGGCGCAGCTCGGGCGGAACCGGCAACTGTCCGCAGCGCCGCCGCAGCTCCAACGAATTTACCTAAGGCGCGACGTGTGATCATGGAATCCTCACCAGAATGAAATCGAGCTCGTGATGGCGTCTCGACGCCAGAGGAACGAGTATTCGATGGTCCAGTCGCGTCGGATCGATGCCAGCGCGCTGGCGATGTCACCGCGCAACCCGAAACGATTCAAAGCCCTGCCGCCTCATCGGGCACCTCTCGGCTTGCCGGAGACCTTGCTCGGGCTGTTCACAAGAACGCTGCACGAACCTCCCCGCAGCCCCTCGCCCTCAGCTCCGATCCGCATGACTCCCGGCGCACCGTCCAACCGAAAGATAGCCAAAGCGTGGCCGTTATGTGTTTCCGCCTCGCGGGATTGGAAGCTACCTTGAGCGAACGGGCTCGCGCTACCGAAACCGATGAGCTTCACGGGTCCCGATACGGTCAGCCCGATCTTGTACTTGGCATCGGGAACGCATCGACCCTTCGCGTCCGTCACCTCGACCCAGACATAGGTGAGCCGCCCGCGGTCGGCGCTGGCCATGTCGTCCTCCGGCTTGAGTAGAATTGCCGTTGGTGCTGCGACCGTCTCGAATCGCCGGCGCCCGATCTCGTCCGTTCCGCGGAAAGCGATCGCCTCAAGCACGCCGGGTACATAGGGAATCTGGAACTCGATCGGCAGCGTTTCCCCGCCCGTCAGCGACTTTACCGCAGCGGTCGCGCCGTTGAGATGCAGCTCGACACGTTCGGCGCGGGCATAGACCCGTACCGTCATCTTTTGTCCCTCTGCGCCCGGCCATGTCCAGCTCTGGCACTCGTCCGACCAGCCCCACATGCTCGGATGTTCGTACATCCCCTTCGGCAAGGGCCTGAGTACGGCCATCTCGAGCGGGCTCACGCGCCACGCGACATCACGTGCATAAGACTGCGGCTTCTGCCGCCCGAGCAGGTCGAGATCTCCGCAGTTCGAAATCACCCACGGCCAGGCCGGAACGACTGGCAGGAAGGACTTTGAATTATTCCGCAACACGTTGCCGACGCCGGCCTCACCCAAATAATCCATCGCCGCCCATACGAAATCACCGACCACGTAGGGCTGAACCTCAATGAACGACCAGATATCAAATACTTCCTTGGGGAAACTCTCGGAGCCGAACATCACACGCTTGGGATAGCGAGCATGATCGGACGCATACCGGTCGAGCTTATAATTGTAGCCCACGACATCGAGGAATATTGCGGCCGACTCGTCCGGCACGCCGGCGAACCCCGATCGAGCCGTGTCTGCGTCCGCGATCATCGGCCGTCCGGCGAAGGCGTTGACCGCAGCGGTGACCGGTCGCGTGGGGTCGAGCCGATGCACGGTATTGGCCAAGCGCCACGAAATCTCTAGACCTTGCGCGCTCGAACGCTTCGGCACTTCGTTGCCAATGCTCCACATAATCACCGCGGGATGGTTACGGGCGCTCAGTACCATCGCGGAAACGGCGGACTCCCAATCGTCGATAAAATGGATCGAGTAGTCCTGTGGCGTCTTTGGCGCGAACCACATATCGAATGCTTCATCGATCAGCATCACGCCGTGCCGGTCGCAGGCATCGAGGAATGCGCGAGACGGCGGATTATGCGAACTGCGGAGTGCGTTGAAGCCACGCGCCCTCAATAGGCGGACGCGCCGATCTTCCGCGTCTGCGAACGCTGCCGCCCCGAGAAGGCCATTGTCATGGTGGACACAACCGCCGCGCAGTTTCGTGACCTTCCCGTTGATCTGCAGTCCCGTTTCGGCATCGAACGTGACGACGCGAATACCGAATTGCGTTAACACGGTGTCGGTCGTGCGCTGGCCCCGCAGGAGTTCTGTTTCCAACGTGTAGAGCACCGGCGTGTCGGGCGACCACAGCTGGGCTGACGCTATAGTCACAACCTGTTCGACGCGTTCGACCGCCGCTGTTCTCGCTTCCGCCACGATGACGCCTTCGGCATTGCGGATGCGACTGACTAAAACCAGGTCAGGCGTAGGCAGAACGACATTTGTTTCGATTGCGATCTCGGCCGAATCATCCGTGATCCGCTGCGTCGAAACACCCACACCCCAACGCTCGACCCGGGTGCCATCGGCGAAGACGTCGAGCGTGACGCTGCGATAGATTCCAGAACCCGAGTACCAACGACTATTCTTTCCGAGATTACGCACTCGAACGACGAGCACGTTGTCGCCGCCGCGCAGATAAGGCGTGAGGTCATACCCAAACGGTGTATAGCCATGAACGTGGCGGCCGAGATGCTGGCCATTCAGCCAAACTTCGCTGTCGTTGTAGACGCCTCCGAACAGGACCTCGACATGCGCCGTCGCCGGCAGCCCTTCGCCGCTGAAGTGTTTGCGATACCATCCTTCGCCGCCTACAGAAAAGGCCGTCGCCACTCCGCCGTCACTGCCAGGATCAAAGGGGCCGACGACAGCGGAGCCATCATGTCGTGGCGCGTCTTCGATGCTCCAATCGTGCGGCAGATCCAGGACGCGCCAAGCGCTGTCGTCGAACTCTGGAGCATTGAACGCGTCGCCGAGGCCGCGGTAAAATCTCCAACCGAAGTCGAAGGGCTGCTCCCGCCCAACGCGCAACGCTGTGGATTCGATGAGAGCTTTCGCTTGGCCTCCCCGCGTGACGCCGATGACCGGGACCACCAATGTTCCGGCGAACCCCTTCAAAACTTGGCGCCGATCTACCCTCCCTGGCGCGTTATCGAACATCGGCGGGCCGCACCGGTTGCGGGACGGTCCTTAGTGCGGCATCGAGTTCGGCAATGGACTTCGAGACGTCCATAGGCAGAAAATGTGCGATGTCGCGCACGGTAAAGATCGAAAGATACGGCTGGAAAGCTTCGGCATTGGCCATCATGCCGACCCACGGCGCATGTTTTAGGACAATCTCACGCGTGGCCGGCGTATCCATGAGTTCTTCGATGCTCTGCGTGTCTACACCGAAATCGAACGGCGCCGGCTTAGGGCGGTGATATGCTCGCGCAGGCTCATAGCGCGGCGCGACAAGATTCCTGCTCATATCGTCTCGTTCCTTCGAGCAAGTTCGGCTGCGAAATCACCACTACGGAGGTGGCGGTTTTTCCGGCCGCGAATTGGTTCCAAGAGTTGGCCATTCAGTCGCAAAGCGGGTCGCAGGCAGCGATTTTCCGCGGCGCCAAGAAACGCTTTGTTGCGCTTATTACTCAGACATATAGAGAGGGAAGATCGGGCTTGCAATACGGTCGTGGATTTTCGTCCAAAGGCAAACGATCACCGCTTGCGATCCGCAAGATTGTCCGTTCAACCATACAAAACTGAGACTTCAGGGAGCCCAGCACCACGCGGAAAGGCGTGTGTCCAGCGCGGTTATCACCTGCAGGCGCGGCAATCTTGTCGGACCAATACCTGCAAGGGATAGTGGCCTGATCGGATAAAGTATCCGAAGCGCTCACCACGCCGCTCGCAGTACATCGCGAAGCCCCGGAAACGGAGGCTGTCTAAATCGCGACCGCTTACCGGAGGCCGGCAAGAAACTCGCCGACAACCAAGTCTATGACGTCGGTGCATCCCGACAGACGAATAACAACAGCCTGGCTACACGAGAAGCTAGAAACCCTAGGACGCCCGCAAGGGTCGGTTTGAGACAGTCCGGCCTTGCCGCCTGTAAGTCCGCTACCGGCGAAGAGCCCCTATCGATGACGCCCTCTTGCCTAATGGCAACGACAGGAGGACCGCAAACATCGGGCCGCCACCCGGCCGACCAATGCCCCGTCACACCCATCCGAAGGATGTGTTTTCGGAGATCGAGCTTCATGCGCAAAGATCGCGCTGACTAGGCACGGATGATCGGCATCCGCGCTTAAAACACAGTGGGGGCCTACATATCCGCGACGGAGGCATCATCTTCTCCTCTCGATCTGTGCTGGGCTCAGTCGTAGAACGCCTCGACCGTCTCGCGACGCCCTCGTAGGAAGGCGTCGGCAACCAATCGCAGCGGCCCGACATCCACGTCGCTGCAGCCCGTTCGAATCAGGTCGGCGAAATGGCGGTAAAGGCACGGATATTCGCGCTCCTGCATGCGGCGTGTCCCAGATGGAAGTGAAAGAACGGCGCCACCCGCCGCCAGGGTCAGCCCTCCAGCGTCGGTTTCGACGGCAATGTCCCAGCTTTGCGGGCCAGTTTGCCGAAAGTCGAAATCTGCCGTGATCTCGGTGCCGGCGGTATCACGGAAACCGACGATCGCTGCGATAGGCGCCGCGCAATTGGCAGGGAACATGAGCGTCGCCTGCGTTACGCAGATCGGGTTCGGGAGGAGCTGCGTTAGAATCGAAAGAGCATTAATCCCAGGATCGAATACGCCGAGGCCACCCGGCTCCCATATCCAGGCCTGACCGGGATGCCAGACCCGCACATCCTCACGCCAGACAATCGAGACCCGCGCAATCTGCCGGGCCGCCAACCATAAACGAGCGGGTTCCACGCCTGGCGCAAAGCGCGAATGCCAGCCGGCAAGCATTGAAACGCCCATCTTGGCAGCCTGTTCACGTAGAATCTCGACCTCACTCAGCGTGATGCCGGGCGGCTTCTCGAGGAATACGTGAAGGCCGCGCGTCAGCGCTTGTGACGCCAACTCATGGCGAACCTGCGGGGGCGTGCAAAGCACCACCGCGTCGAGAGCGGGCCCGTCGGCGAGCAGTGCGGCAAGGTCGCTGAAATGCGGAACGCCAGGGAGGCCTGGCTCCTTTGGGTCCACGCTGGCCGAGAGCTGAAAACGATCGTCGGCGGCGATCGCCGAGAGATGCTGGTCACACGCGATCTTGCCCAAGCCAACCACGGCGATGCGGACCGGCCGCACGTCAGAGCCCTCGTACAATCACAGAGGCCCGCGGCGCCGGGTGGAGCGGGTTGCGCAACGGCAGCGTAAAGGGCGATGCCTCGATTTCAAATATGTCGCCAGCGCGCGTTTGTATCCCGTCGCTGAAGGACAAAGTCGCCGTGCCGAAGAAATGCACGTGGACGTCGCCCGGCCGGCGAAACTGGGCATATTTGAAGTGATGAGCCTCCAGGTTGGCTAGGCTGTGCGACATGTTTTCCTCGCCGCTTAAAAACGGCTTCTCCCAGAGGACCGCATTGCTGCGATGGATGCGGCTCATACCCTGAACATGATTAGGGGGCGGACCAACGAGCAATTCGGGGCCAAGCGCCGCTTGGCGCAATTTGGAATGCGCCAGCCAAAGATAATTATGGCGCTCCGTCAGGTGGTCGCTGAATTCGTTAGCGAGACACACGCCAAGCCGAAAAGGCGTCCCATCCGGGCCGATCAGATAAATTCCCGCGAGTTCCGGCTCTTCGCCTCCGTCCCTGGCGAAAGCCGGGAGGGTCAAAGGCTGTTCCGGTCCCACCAAAGATGAGCCGTCCCCCTTATAAAACCATTCGGGCTGGTGGCCGGTTTCGCCGGCCACGGGCTTTCCGCCTGCGAGGCCGTCGAGAAATATGCGCATCGAGTCGGTTAACGTCGCCTCGCCTAGCCGATGCATCTTGTCCCGGGTTTCGGCCGAGCCCAGGTGGGTTAGGCCGGTCCCTGACATAATCAGGTGCGCCGGATCCTCGTGATCGATCGGCGCCAAGATGCGGCGCGCACCAAGCTCGTCTGCAATGTCTACGCTGTCGTAGGTGCCGGCTGTAGCCACGGCGCCGGCGAGATCTGTACCGTCCGCGACCGCGCGAGCAGCAAGCGCGCGGACGGACTCAATGCCCCTGACAAAAGCCGAGCCCTCGGCCGTGACGGCAATCACAGCGCGTACACCGTCGTCGGCGCGGTACTGCAACAGGCGCAGGCTCATTATCTCTCCATACATCGCGGCTTGCCTTCGACCTGTAGTCTTGGCCCAATGTCCTGCCGGGTAGAGCCATATGCATGGCTTCTCAAGATATTACTCAGACATATTCGCTGGTCGTCGGGATGGCAATGTCACGGTTGGTGTTTTGCGGCTCGAGACGATACATAGGCTCAACCAAAGGATGGAAAGGTGACCAGCGAAGATCTCTCTCTCGAAAAATCGCATGCGATGCGGGAAAAGCGGCCGCGCGGCACAGGGCGGCGGCTGCATGGCGCTATCGCCCAATGGCTGGGAGCCGCGATAGTCTCAGGGCAATACCCGCCTGGCACGACGCTGTCAGGTGAAATCGCGTTTTCCGAGACGCTGGATGTTTCGCGCAGCGCCTATCGCGAAGCGGTGCAGGTGCTGATGGCGAAGGGGCTGGTCGAAAGCCGGCCGAAGACGGGTACGCGCGTGCTACCGCGAGATCGCTGGAATTTGCTCGACCCCGAGGTCTTGGCGTGGGCTTTCGCCGGCGAACCGGACCTCGACTTCGTCCGGAACCTCTTCGAGCTGCGCGCCATTGTCGAACCCGCGGCCGCCGCGCTGGCCGCATCGCGGAGAAGCAATGCCCAACTCAAGACGATGCGGGACGCGCTCGCAGCGATGACGCGACACACGCTCGCCAGTGACACTGGCCGCGCGGCTGATCGCGACTTTCATGATGCGATTCTGCGCGCCACCGGTAATGAGGCGCTGATAGTCCTGAGCTCCAGCATCAGCGCTGCGGTCAATTGGACCACAGTGTTCAAGCAACGCGGCGGTACATTCCCGCGCAATGCGATCCCCGATCACCGCCGCGTCTTCGACGCGATCTCCGAGGGCAATCAGGAAGCGGCCCGTAACGCGATGCACAATTTGATCGAGCTGGCGCTGGAAGATACGCGGCATTCAATGCAGGCCCAGCCGGTTCAAGGCTAAACCTCAAGCCAATGGCCTTCGTTTACTTGCGTTCAACCGAGCCGGTAGGCCGGACGCCCCAAACTGCGTAGAACAGTACATAGAGTTCACACATTGCCGTCAGCAGGAACGACGCCTGCAGGCCGAAGGTATCGGCGAGGGCACCCTGGAACACCACCAGAGACCCTCCTGCAATCGCCATGATCAGGAGGCCGGATCCTTCTTCAGTCAACGGCCCCAAGCCCCGGATGCCCAGCGTAAAGATCGTTGGAAACATGATGGAGTGAAACAGACCCACCGAAATCAGCGCCCACATCGCAAGATGGCCGGTCCCAAGGCTCGCCACGAGAATCACCAATCCAGCACCGACGCTTGCTAGCGCGAGCACCCGCTCCGCCGGCACGAAACGCATGACAATGCTGCCGAGAAAGCGGCCGACCATCATTCCGCCCCAGAGCACGAACAGGTAGTGCGACGCCTGCTCATGCGTGAGGTCCCCGATCTCGGGCTGGGAGACGAAGTTTATAAAAAGATTGGATACTCCGATCTCCGCGATGAGGTAGATGAACATCGCCGGCACGCCGAAAACCAGATTGCGGTGTGCCCAAAGCGAATGGTTCTTGCGCTCTGATTTGGTGCTTCGGCGCGTTGCGGCGCTCATTGTCGGGAGCGGAAAGCGTGCGATCACAACCGCCAGCAGGATCAGCACGATCGCGACGATCAGATAGGGAAGCTGCACTGATCGAGCATCCGCCAGCTTTTCAGCTGCGGTGAGCACATGAGCACCCTCTGCAACTCGGCCAGATGTCGATCGGCCGAGGATCAGATAACCGCCGAAAAGCGGCGCCAGCGTCGTGCCCAGCGAATTGAATGCCTGCACCAGATTGAGGCGTGATGACGCTGTCTCGGGCGGTCCCACGACGGCGACATAGGGATTGGCGGCGACCTGGAGCAATGTGATTCCGCTCGCGATCACGAACAATGCGGCGAGCACGACCCCGTAGGACGGAAGCCGTGCCGCTGGAATCATAAGCAATGCACCGCCGGCCATAACCAGCAGGCCGGTAACCAAGGCTCGTTGATAACCGATCCGCTCGATCAGCCTGGCCGATGGCAGGGATGCGAAGAAATAGGCGATGAACCAGACGGATTCGAGCAGGGTGGTCTGCGTATAGCTGAGATCGAAGACCGCGCGCAGATGGGGAAGCAAAGTGTTGTTGATGACGGTTATAAAGCCCCAAATGAAAAAGAGGCTTGCGAGAAGCGTCAGCGCCGGGCGGTAGTGCCCCCCATCTGCAGACACTGCTGCGGACTCGACCACGGTCTTGAGCGGTTGCGGCATCTTTTCCCCTACACCCTAAACGGGTTGTTTCATACTAATTGTCTGAGTATATAGGCAGTGAGAGCACGTCAATATCCGTCACGTCGTGCTGGCCGCGCCGGCATGACTCTTGGCGCGGGGAGATCAAATTGACCAATTCAAATCCCGGCACGGACAAACCCAGGCTTCGGTCGCAGGCCTGGTTCGACAATCCGGCCAATATCGACATGACGGCGCTCTATCTCGAGCGCTATCTGAATTTCGGTTTGAGCCTCGAAGAATTGCGCTCGGGCAGACCGATCATCGGCATTGCGCAGACCGGATCTGACCTGTCGCCCTGCAACCGTCATCATCTTGTGCTCGCTGAGCGGGTCCGCGACGGCATCCGCGAAGCCGGCGGCATTCCGCTCGAATTCCCGGTCCATCCCATTCAGGAGACCGGCAAGCGCCCCACAGCCGGACTCGATCGCAATCTTTCCTATCTGGGACTAGTCGAGGTTCTCTACGGCTATCCGCTTGACGGCGTAGTGCTGATGATCGGCTGCGACAAGACTACGCCTGCCTGCTTGATGGCGGCGGCGACTGTGAACATTCCTGCGATTGCGCTGTCGGTCGGGCCGATGCTCAACGGCTGGCATAAGGGCGAGCGCACCGGCTCCGGCACGATCGTTTGGAAGGCCCGCCAGATGCTGGCCGCGGGCGAGATCGACGATGCCGGGTTCATTGAACTCGTCGCGTCGTCGGCGCCCTCGACCGGCTATTGCAACACGATGGGCACGGCCACCACGATGAATTCGCTTGCGGAAGCGTTGGGCATGCAGCTTCCGGGCTCCGCCGCGATCCCGGCACCCTATCGAGATCGGCAGGAGATCGCCTACCGTACAGGCAAGCGGATCGTCGGCATGGTTGGTGAGGACCTGAAGCCTTCCGACATCATGACCCGGTCGGCCTTTCTCAACACCATCGTCGTCAATTCCGCGATCGGCGGTTCGACCAATGCACCGATCCACCTGGCGGCGATCGCGCGTCATATTGGGGTCGAGCTGTCGATCGACGACTGGCAGACCTACGGTCATAAGGTGCCGTTGCTGGTCAATCTCCAGCCGGCCGGCGAATATTTGGGCGAGGATTTCTACCGCGCCGGCGGCGTCCCCGCGGTCGTTGCCGAGTTGATGAAGTACAGCCTGATCGCGGAAGACGCGATCACGGCCAACGGCCGCACCATCGGCGACAACTGCCGCAATGCACGGATCGACGATGCGCGCGTCATCCGGCCATTTTCCGACCCGCTGATGGCGGATGCAGGCTTTGTCGTGCTGCGCGGCAATCTATTTGACGCCGCGATCATGAAGACAAGCGTCATCGGTCCGGAATTTCGTGCCCGCTATCTCTCCAATCCAAGTGATCCCGACGCGTTCGAGGGGCCTGCTGTCGTGTTCGACGGCCCGGAAGATTATCATCGGAGGATCGACGACCCAGCGCTTAAGATCACACCGAAAACACTGCTGGTCATGCGTGGCGTCGGGCCTATCGGCTACCCTGGCTCGGCGGAAGTGGTGAACATGCGCCCACCAGCCTATTTGATCCGGGAGGGCGTACATGGCCTTCCCTGCATCGGAGACGGCCGCCAATCGGGTACGAGCGGCTCGCCCTCTATTCTCAACGCCTCGCCTGAGGCCGCCGCCGATGGCGGCCTTGCACTCGTGCGCACGGGCGACCGTTTGCGAATCGACCTGAGGCGGGGCACAGCCGACGTCCTGATTTCGCCCGAGGAACTCGCCCTGCGTCGGCGCGCGCTTAAGGAAAGCGGCGGCTACCCTCACCCCCCGTCACAGACGCCGTGGCAGGAGATTCAGCGCGGGCTCGTCGGTCAGCTCGACACGGGCGCTATCCTGGAGGGATCTGAAAAATATCAGCGGATCGCGCAGACCAGAGGCCTGCCGCGTGATAACCACTAACGCCGGTGGGCATCGTAGTGAATGAAGAAGAGGCCATGCAGACGGCCCTCATTGGGATCGACTGGGGCACGAGCCGCCTACGGGGCTTTCGCATCGGTCCCGAAGGTCAGCTGTTGGAAACTCGCGAATCCGCGCTCGGGATCGCCGCGATCCGCGACGGCGGGTTCGATCAGGCATTGAGTACGCTCATCGCGGATTGGCAAACTGTGCCCGGCTCGGTCCCCATTCTCATGTGCGGGATGATCGGCAGCCGCCAGGGCTGGCGAGAAGTGCCCTACCATCCCTGCCCCGCCGCCCAGAGCGACCTGATCGATACCCTAGCGCCGATCGACACGAGTTGCGGGCCAGCGCTTATCATAGGCGGTCTCTCCACAACCGGCGAATACGGCGCTCTCGACCTCATGCGCGGAGAGGAGACCCAGATCTTGGGAGCCGCGCCAACTATTGGTCGCCATGTCGCGGTCTTGCCCGGGACGCACAGCAAATGGGCGATGCTCGAGCAAGGCCGGCTGCGAAGTTTCCGGACCTACATGACAGGCGAAGTCTATGGCCTGCTCTGCAAGCATTCCAGCCTCGGCTGGATGATGCAGGATGGGAGCGATCTCGGCATCGACGAAACAGATTTCAAAGTGGGTGTCCGACGTTCGCTGGCCGATCCGAAATTGCTCCATCTGCTGTTTAGCGTCCGAACGAGCGGATTACTGTTGGAAAAGTCGCCTTCGTCACTCGCGTCGTACCTCTCAGGCCTTCTGATCGGGAGCGAGATCGCCGGAGAACGCCTTCGCCTTCCTGGAGGACCGTTAATTGTCATCGCATCTCCAACGATCGGCCGTTTGTATGAGATTGCGCTTTCAGCGGCAGGCCATTCCGATGTTCTCCATATCGACGCGAGCCAAGCCGTCGTTCGGGGGCTGTGGCGCCTCTGGCAACTCCATGGGGGAGGCTACCGATGACAGACAAATCGTCCTGGCAGCGGGTACTTTCGCAGATGCCGCTGGTCGCTATTCTTCGGGGTGTCGAATTTTCCGAAGTGCTGGATGTCGCCGCCGCACTGGAACAGGCAGGTTTCCTGTGCCTGGAAATTCCTCTGAATTCGCCAGAAGCGGTGACCAGCATCCGGCGCGTCACAGACTATTTCCACGGCAAGCTTCTGATCGGCGCGGGAACCGTCCTGACGGTCTCCGAGGTCGAGGCCGTCCATGATGCCGGGGCGAAATTCGTCGTTTCGCCGAATACGAATCCCACGGTCATCTGTGCGACCAAGTCATGCGGCCTGATCTCGATTCCAGGCTTCGCAACGCCGACCGAAGCCTTCGCGGCGATCGAGGCAGGCGCCGATGCCCTCAAGCTGTTCCCCGCCGAGGCCGCGCCGCCAGCGACGTTGCAGGGCCTCAAATCGGTGCTGCCGGTCGGAATACCGGTCTTCCCCGTCGGCGGGATCTCGCCCGACACCATGGCAGGATATCTCGCTGCCGGCGCTGCAGGGTTCGGCATCGGATCTGCCATCTACAAGCGCGGTATCGGGATCGATGCCGTTCGTGAACGCGCGTCTGGTTTCGTCACAGCCTGGCGCCGTCTGCGGAGTTAGAAATGCGCGAAGTCCGGTGTATCTGGCCGATAGCGGCAGAACTTGGCGAAGGACCAGCCTGGTCGGCCCCAGATAGAGCGCTGTGGTTCGTCGACATCAAAGGACGGTGGATCCATCGGTTCGACCCCGCAAAAGGAGGAAGGCGGAGCTGGCCCGCGCCGGACCAAGTAAGCTTCATTCTGCCGGAGGCCGGCGGTTGCCTCGTTGCGGGTCTGCCCGGGAGAATTGTTCGCTTCGATCCGGTCACGGGCGCATTCGCGACACTCATAGCTGTGGAGACTGAACCACCCGGCAACCGACTAAACGACGCTTGTCTCGATGCCGAAGGACGGCTTTGGTTCGGATCGATGGACGACAGCACCATCAATCCCAGCGGAGCTCTATATTCTTGGGACGGCGTTGCCGCGCCAATCATGTACGACGACGGCTATATCATTTCCAACGGGCCAATCCACAGCCCCGATAGGCGGACCTTCTATCACACCGATAGCGTAGGCCGGACGATCTATAGTTTCGACGTTGGCGATGATGGCTCTCTATCCAATAAGAGGCCCTTCGTTGAAATCGAGGCGGGCTGTGGTTTACCGGACGGATCGACCGTTGATGCCGAAGGCTGCCTCTGGGTTGCGCTCTATGGGGGATGGGCGGTCAGGCGGTATTCGCCACAAGGCGAATTGCTCGAGACTGTCTCTATGCCCTGCGCGAATGTGACGAAGCTCGTATTCGGAGGTAGCGACCTCAAGATGGCCTTCGTCACGACTGCCTGGATGGGGTTAAGCCCCGACGAGCGTCGCGCGCAGGAGTCGGCTGGTGGGCTCTTCACCTTCGACACCGATGTCCCCGGACTATCCCACCGGCCGATGGCCATGGCACCTAGATGAGCTCAATTCTGCTGAGAGCCACAAATGAATAAGATTGTCCGACCACGAGTTGTCGGTTGGCGAGGGCGCTGTTCATGCGTCGCCCCATCCATGTCGCCGGCTTAATGGGCGGCTTGACCAAGCCCGAGAAAGAAAATGGCGGGATAAACGAACTCAGCCGCCTACCCCGCCAAGGTGCGGCTGCCCTAGGAGGTCGGGCCGCCCGAATAGACGATCTGAACACGCCGGTTCTGCGGTTCTTTCACCCCGTCGCCGGTCGGAACAAGCAGGTCGCGCTTGCCCTTGGCAACGATCTCGATCTCCGACGACGCGATGCCGTCCTTCTCGAGCTGAGCCGCGACCGATTCCGCCCGACGGCGGCTGAGACGCATATTGTAGGCGTCGGAGCCGACCGTGTCGGTGTGACCCGTCACGGTCAGCTGCGTGACCTTTGCCGGCCCAGCGTTTTTGGCCGCCGTATCGACGATCTCGACCGCCTGGGGCGTCAGATCGGACTTGTTGAAATCGAAGAACACCAAATAGCTCTTGGGCGCCGGCGCCAGGGTCTGGACCGGCGGCGGCACATAGGCGGCGGGCGCAGCTTCAGGTTCGGAGGCCGGTCCGCCGAACCGATAGCGCAGCGTAACGCCGATTTCCCGCGGGAGCGTCGTGGTGACCGTTCGGTAGCCGGAGTCAAACGGAGTTCCAGGCACCAGCGCATTGTTCTGATAGGTGTTGACGATGCTTGTCGCCTGTTGAGCGTCAGTCTGGCTGATGCTTCTGATCTGTTGCGTGTCGAACAAGTTCTTGACGAACAGTGTGAAGTCCCATCCCGCCTCCTCGTCACGCACGCCGGCATAGAGATTCATGATCGGCAGAGCCTCGTAATCGTAATTCACGAGGCTTGAGTGCCAGCCCGGCTGAAAGGTGAACAGGCCGCTGATGAAGGGCTGATATTCCGTACCGGTGTCGTAATCATACTCGGATTGCAGCGTCAGGTGGAATTTCGGTGTTTCGCCGATCCTGCCGTTATTCGGACAGACGGCAACCTGCTGACCGATGGGAACGTAGGCGGCGCCGCTCGCCGCGACTAGGTTGCACGGTATAAGCGCATTGTCGTACTGGGCATTGACCCAACTCGCCTTGATGCCAACGTCCCATCCGTCAGTGATGACTCCATCCAATTGCGTTTCGATGCCCTCGCTCGTGGCGTCACCGTTGAACGGCAGTTCGGGGGTCCCATCGATAACGCCATTGGCAGCGCTGGAGGAATTGACCGTCAACACCGAAATATAGCCGTTGAAGTGCTGGTAAAACACGTCGGAATTCAAATTGAGCCGATGACCGAACCAACTGCTCTTGAGCCCGAGTTCCACGGCGTCCGAGGTTTCGGGTTGACTCAGGATCAGGTTGTTGTTGAGCGGCGCCGTCACGCCGACGGCGGAAGTGCCTGGGCGGAACGAGTGACCATAAGACAAGTAGGCGACTTGGTCCGGCGTAAAGCTATAGGTCAGATCCGCGCCGCCAGTGAATGCGTGATAAGTCCTGATGGCGTTATCCGGGAGAATGGTCGGAAAGTTCGACAGAACGGTTGCACCGCCGGCGACCACCGTGAGGTTGCTCTGCTGGTGCGTGCGGTAGATCTGGTAGCGCGCGCCGACATCAAGCTTCAGCGCATCGGTCAGTTGGAAGCTCGATGAGCCAAACACCGAGTAATGCGTGCTTTGATCAGGAATGAAGATTGAAACATTGACCGGCGTTTCGATGTAATGCGGCGCGAACGGAAATACGACGCCTGGCGCCAACCCCGCGCCCGTGATGAATGAATCGCTCGGCTGGGTAACAGTGACCGGGCTAAGCGACCGAATGAAGTCGACGCCAAGCGAGTAGTTCCAGAACGACCGCCCAGAGGAAAAATAGCGGAGTTCGGCCGACGAAACGCTATAGGGTGAATGGACGATCTGCTGGCCGTCATACCCCACCGGTACGTTTGCGTTGTTTGCGGCACGCTGCTGTGAGAGCAGCGTGTCCTGGTAGCCGCCATTCAACTCAAGCGTATCGTCTCCGATGTCCAAGCTGGCATCCAGGGTCAGCAAGTGGGTCCGGTTTACGAACTCGTCAACTGCGGGGGATACGCTGATCCGATCGGTCACGCTTGCCGCCGGTCCGTTCCGTACGAGCGGAGCGGTGCTCGGAAATCCGGCCATGCTCGGGAAAAGGGCACCCGCACCGATCACCTGCTGATACTGCGTATTGTCCGCGTAAAGATATTGATAAGTCACGATCGACTTGAAGTTGTCGGTCGGGGCGAAGTTGACCGACAGGCGCCCGCTTTCTGTGTGCCCCTCCGAGGGAACGCCGAGATTGACGTTATGGAGATGGTTGACATCGTTTTGGTCGCCTAGGCCGGCGACCCGGACAGCCAGAATATCGGTGACGATCGGCACATTAACTGCACCCTGGAAATTATAGGCGTCTTGGTCGGAGCCGGTGGCCTGAACATAGCCTTCATACGTTGTCAGGCTGGGTTGCTTCGTCTTGATGGTGATGGCGCCCGCCGGAGAAGTGCTGCCGCGCAAAAGGCCCTGCGGACCCCGCAGCACTTCAATCTGATCCAGGTCGTAGATCGCGGTGAAGACCGTCTGCGCATCCGCTTGGATTTCGTTAAAGTAGACATCGACGGTGGGCAATGTCCCCTCATCGGGATTGAAGGATATCCCGCGCAAGGTCGCCGTGTTCGAACGACCATCCAAATTATCAAGCTCAAGTCCAGGTGCGAGTTCGGAGATATCCTTGACGTCGAAGATTTCCTTCTTGGTGAGATCGTTCGCCGAAACGACGTCGATCGACATTGGCACGTTCTTCAGCAGCTCCGTGCGCCGCGTCGCAGTAACGACAATCTCTTCCAACGCTTCCGGCCTTCCCGCCGAAGCTGCCGCCCCGCTCTGGGTTTGATCCGCGCTTTGAGCAGACGCGGACCCCCCCGCGATTAGCGCCGACAGGCTGACGCCGGAGGCACACAGGAACTTGAACCAAAACGATCGTTGCATGACCGACATATCTTATCCCCTTGGATGGTGTGATTTTTGCGTAAGGTGGAATACGGTGCTGGAGAGCCGCCACCGGCCTACGGTTTCGGCACGTGGCCGCTGGGAATGGGTTTCGAAACCCTCAACAAGGCCCCGACGACGAAATCGAGAAAATCGCTCGATTTTCTGCCCGATAATCCGTTGCGCGCCTGCCATTCAACCATTGGCTTCCCCCACATACGCCCGTCGACCTTATCGGTTTCCATCGTTGATCCATAACGACGCCATCTCCTGAGAGACGCGCCTCCGCTCCTGCATATTACTCAGACATATACGCGACTAATTCGGCTTGCAAGATAGTTGTTGATGTCGAGCCAATCAGCACCTCTAGGAGGCGATATCCGCGAGCTTGAATGTGGCAGATGACTGAATCGTGGCGGTTCGACAGCGATAAAGGGCACATTCGGGAGAATCATTTTATCCCGGGAAGACAACAACATGACGTGATTCAAGAATAGTTAGCGCAGTTAGTTGTCTGACTAATTCTGAACCACCATAGGCGCTGCCGATTGCCACGTTCTGTGCGCAGAAGGCACGCAGCAGCATCGATCGTGCCGGCGCGAGGCGCCGACCGTTTCCATGCTCACGAATGGCTCCGGTCAGGCCGGTCGATGCCGTTGGCCGGTGTCGAACGGCAGGCGCATTGCCCGTTCGCTGAGATCGACAATTGGCGCCAATTCCGCCGCCTGGGCGACATTCACCAATATGTCGAGCCGGCCGAAGCGCGCGATGGCCGCCGCGACGATCTGATCGAGATCGGCGTGCCGTGACAGATCGAACGCCATGAAGGCCGCGCCCCCGCCGCCCGCACTCAACTCGATTTCCGCCTCGCGGCCGAGAGCCGCCTCGCGATCGACGATCAGAACCCGGGCTCCGGCTTTCACGAACGCCGCGGCCACGCCTTTCCCGATCCCCCGGGCGCCCCCGGTAACGATCGCGGTCTTCCCCTCCAGGGTCATCGGATGAGACCTCGGCCAGGCGGATGTGCGTGCAGTGTATTCGCCACGGCCCTTACGTCCGGTCCATCTGGACGACTTCGATGACGTGCCCTTCCGGGTCGGCGACGAACGCCACGCGGAGACGGTGTTCCGGCATCGATCGGACCGGCGCGGTCAACCGTCCGCCGGCGGCATTGACGCGCTGAAGCAGTGCCTCGATGTCGTTTGTCGTGAAGCCGACGATCATCTCGCCATGGCATGGCCCAGGCACACCGAGAAACTTGATCAAGGTCAGCGAACCCCCGCCTGGGCAGGTCGGCAGAAACGATATTTCGTCGATCGACCGGCCCTCGGTCGCCGACTGGACCCGTTGCCACTCAACTAGGCCGAAAACAGATTTATAGAAACCGGCCGAGGCCTCGAGGTCGTGCACGATGAGTTTGCTGAAGCTGAACTGGGCGTCAGCCCCACTCGCATGCGGGAGCGTGTTTTCCATCTGAATTACCTGTGCAAAGTCGTCGGTGCCGATCGCGCTCAGGCGACGGCCGGCTGCCAGTCACCCAGGAGGCTTTTCCCATCTAAGGTCCGGATTTCGCGCCCGATCTCGCGCAAATACGTGGTACTGTAGACACACAGCCCGGTCACCGCGTTTGGATCGCAGCTGGCCAGGGCCAAAGCGGTCTCGGCCATGCCTTCGACCGGCTCTTCGACCCAGCCCGGGCTACCGCGATATTTTTCGACGCCGGTCTGCGCCGTCCCTGGCGTCCACACGATTGAAAAGGGCGCGAAGGTGTTGACGGCTACCCCGGAACCTTCGAGTTCGGCGGCGATGCCGACACTGAGCCGGTTCAGAGCTGCCTTAGTCGAGCCGTAAAGGATCACGCCGGCGCTCTTCTCGAAGGGACTGAAGGGCGTCGCCGGCAGTTCGGCGGTCTTCGAGCTAATATTGATCACCCACCCCGCGCCGCGCGCCTTCATCTGGGGCGCAAAGCGGCGCATCAGATCGTAAGGCGCGCGTACGTTCACCTCCCAGATTTCATCGTATTTGCGGTCGGCGATTTGATCCCAGGGCTGACCGAACACGGCCGTCGCGGCATTGTTGACAAGAATATCGACGCCACCGGCCTGGGCCATGGCGGCATCGAAAAGCGCGGCGCGCGAGGTGGGGTCGCCGACATCGCACTGGATGGCAATCGCATCGCCGCCATCAGCTCGAATCTGCTCTGCAACTTCCGCCAGAGACCCCGGCAGCGCGGTATCGCGGTCGCCCACGCCGACGGTTCCGCCGTGATGTCGGCCTGTGCCCGCCTCGACCGTGCGGGCTGTGATGATGACGCGTGCGCCTTCCGCGGCGAACCGTCTGGCAATTGCCTCACCGATGCCGCGGCTTGCCCCAGTTACGAGTGCAACTTTACCTTGAAGTGCGTTACCCATGACTTCTCCAAAATGATCGAAACTGAACAAAGAAACGCTTGTCGATGGTCCCTGCATGGACGCCGGAAAGCCTCTCGGCCGCTGTCACGCGAAAGCCAGCAGCCGAGAGAAGTTAGGGGAGGAACCGCCGAAGGCGGCATGTCGCGCGCAATTTGAACGCGCGGACCCCGTGTGGCTGACATCTCCCCGATAAAATCGAGTTGCGCAGCCGGATTCCGGTGTACAGGTCGTTTGTCTATTGCACCTTGTCGTAGACTTCGATGAAGGCAGGCTCGATGCAGGTCAGCTTGGTCCCATTATTGCTGTACTTGCAGCTATCGGGGCCGCCTTTGATTGTCTGGCCGCCGCGCTCGGCTTCCCAGGAGACGTCGAAACTGTCGGGACCCGTGCTTTTGTACCCTTCGCGGTACCAGTCGTTGCACCAGACCAGATCGTCGCCATAAGGACCGTCGAACCAGAAGACATTGATGCGGCCGTTCGGCGTGTGCTGAATCAAGAGGCTCTGGCGGGTTTTGCCGTCGTCCTTGATGACGTCCCACACCCCTCCGGTAAGCCCGCCTTGGCTCCAATGGGACTCCTTCATATTGAGCACCCACCGGCCCTTCATGGAAACGAACGGCGCATCGGCCGCGCTCGCGGCCACAGAGCAGTTCAAAGCCGACAGAACGATGCAAAAAACCGAGGTCAGTGTGCGTGACATTGCCGATTCCCCTGTATCGTGATCGGATCGCGATGATTCACGTGGCGCTCCCCAATTGCAGTGAGGCGCAGCGCAAACGCATCACGTAGTCGCGATCGATCGATTGCTTCCTTACAAAGCGGTTTCGCGCGGCGCACCGCACGAATTGCCCTCTATCCCCTTGGACTTGGCCCGTATTGTTGCCGTTACGGCGCGAACGGCAACGAAAAAGGCATCGCGGGGGACCGGATGATTTGTGTGGAGCACAATGTGATACCCCGGGTAAGCGAAGCTGCGTCGGAGCGTGCCGGCAAGGCTGGGACCGGGCCCAAATGTGCCGGAGGCCAGGCGAATCCGGGGAGCGGAAGCGGATGCTACTGGTGCGTCCGGTCAGGCAATATTGCTGGCTGCCGCGCCTGCCTGCGCGAACCCGCGGATGCTCAGCACCCGGCGGTAGGCCTCGGCCTCGATATCATTCTGTCACAAAACGTCCTCCCCAATTACATCCCGTCATTGTCGCGCGACCGCAGTCGAAAAGGGCCGGCAATTGCCGGCCCTTTAAGGCGCGCGCAACCACGTCATCGCACCGTGTGCCTTGCGCACGCGGCCCCTTACTCTGGGTCGAGTTGAACGACTTCGTTCACATGCCCTTCGGGGTCGAGCACGAAGGCGACAGAGAGTTTCATGTCGTCCATGCGGCGGATCGGCTCGGGAAGACTACCGCCGGCCGCCTTGGCACGCTTAACCAGCGCCTCGATATCACTCGTCGTGAATCCCTGCACCGACTCCCCCGCGGTGGGGCGGGTCGAATCGCTATATTTGATGAGGGTCAGCGAACTGCCGCCGGGATAGGTCGCTTGATAGGTGATCTCGTCGATCTGGCGACCCAGCATGATGTCTTTGTGCCGCATGAACGGGATAAAACCGAACACCTCCTGGTAGAACGCCGCCATCCCATCTAGGTCATGCACGAAGACCTTGCTGAAGCCATATTGCGCGTCGCGGGTCGTGCCGCTCGGCCGGATATCCGCCATGGATTGAACTTTCTTGGCAAAGCCGTTTTGCGCGGTCAGATCAACCGCATTACATCTCGCGACGAGGCGCCGGCTCCGTGTCCAGAGCGCCACCGCCAGCCAGTGGCGCATGCGTGCCCGAATTACGGGGGTGACGGAATGCCTTGCGTCATCCCGGTCGATTCGCGATACGCGTGGGATCAGCGTTCGGCTTTTTGAAGAAGCGGCCCAGAGGACAGGCGACCGTACGCTAGCTATCCCGCTATGAACGTGAAGGGGGATATCGCGACCGGCAAATTCTTTCCGCACCGACAGGCCCGACAGTTACGATCGCGTTCCAGATGCCAGGCGGTCGTCTCTGCGGCCTGCCGTGCTCGGCCGTGGTAACTCAGGTCGTAGGTGATCCTTTTGGCCACCACGGGAAAACAGGCGGCATCTGCGACGCCTTGCCAGAAAAATTTGGCGGCCGTTTTTCGAGAAATGCCTGGACGCCTTCTTTGCCATCTGCACCGCTCGTGTAGAAAACTGACAGGGATTCCGTAAGATGGGCCTCGAGAGGTGTCGGTTGCGCGCTATTTCGTTGCAGCATCTGCCGTATGAGAGCGACGGAAACCGCTGACCGGTCCTTCACCAGGGACCGCGCAAAGTCGCGCGCTTCGGCCATGAGCGTCTCGGGAGAGTACACGGCGCGAACCAAGCCTTTCGAGAGTGCTTCGTCCGCGCCGAAAATGTCGGCCCTGTAGGCCCATTCCAGCGCTTGCTCTAGTCCGACGATTCGCGGCAGGAACCAGGAAGAGCAGGCTTCGACCGTGATACCCAGCTTGCCGAATACGAAGCCAAAACGCGCTGTACTGGACGCGAGCCGAAAGTCCATCGGCAGCAACATCGTGGCGCCGATCCCGACCGAAGATCCATTCACCGCACCAACGATGGGCTTCAGACAGTCATACATGGCCAGCGCCACGCGGCCGCCGGTATCACGTACGCCCTTCACGATTTCCGGGTCGTCGAAGCGGTCCCGTAAATCCGCCATCGTCGGGGAAAGGCTCTCGTCGAGGCCAAAGACATTCCCTCCGACAGAGATATCCATGCCCGCGCAGAAGGCCCTCCCCTCCCCGGTCACGACGATCGCTCGAACGAAATCGTCCCGGCTCGCGCGCCCGTAGGCGTCGACCAGTTCTTCACACATTTCCACCGTGAAGGCGTTGAGCTTTTCCGATCGCGCCAATGTCAGGATCAGCAGCCCATCCGGCTCTACGTCATAGCGAATTGTTTTGTAGTCCATCTGTCTGTTCACTTTCCGAAAGAGCCCGAACGTAAGCTCCAAGGCACTCCGGCAGATTTACGCGGAACAGGGAATGACATGCATTGCCGCGGTCAATCCACGATACGCCGAGCATCAACGTTGGCGGATTTCGCCGTTTCAATCGCGTGCGCTCTTCTCGTCGCGCAGCAGTCGGCGACCGTCGTGTGAGCGGATCCGCAATGGAACTGCGAGACCAACCCATAAAGGAAACCGCTAAAATGGTTCTTGCGGTATCGCGAATTGACCGGCGAGAAGAATCCTCGACGTTTGGACTTGAGCCGTTCCAGAACCGGGGTCTAGTAGCTCAGTCAAAGAACGAACCGGAATTTGCTCCACGCTGCCACGAGAAGCGGGGCGGCAAGCCCCAAAACCGACACGCGGGGAGCATGTCTTGAGAATTGCTAGGACGGCGACAGGCCATCTTCTCCTTTGCTTGGTGGTGACGTTAGTCGTCGTTTCTACGCGCGGCGCCTCCGCTGCCGAGACGAAAAGCTTTGTCGTCAACTGGTTCTACCTCGCCTCGTATTTCAGCGATGGGGATTGTCCGGACGGCCTCAATCCGTCGGCCGCTGATTTCTATCGGCGCGACCTGCTTCGCGCCGGACACTCGAAAGACGAAATCGACGCCGCGCTGAAGGATTTTCCGGGTGAAGGTGGCGCGCCTCAGCCGTGGATCCCCCTTGTTATCGTCCGGGGAAATGGCAAGGACAATATCTATGCTGACCCGTCGACGGCTCCCGATCCTGGAATAAAGACTGTGACCGGCCGTTTTGGCTATGGCTTCAATCTCGACGGTCTGGGCGACAAATCGCCCAACAGCTTCGAGGATCCCATCACCCACGAACGCGGTATCAACAATCAATTGTACCGCACCGTCAGCTGCATCCGGGGGTTCCGCGGACCAGGCGGTAGCGACGGCCCCACCAAGAGTAACTTGGACGAGGTGCACTGGGACAAGCTTCGCGAGGAGATGCCGGCATTCGTGATCTCGATTACGGCGGCAAATGGGTTTTCGACCGACGGAGACGTCTC
Organism: Alphaproteobacteria bacterium; assembly: GCA_965276835.1. Classification (GTDB taxonomy): domain Bacteria; phylum Pseudomonadota; class Alphaproteobacteria; order BOG-932; family Roseiterribacteraceae; genus BOG-932. The sequence continues at coordinate 545,125 of OZ255631.1, read as the reverse complement.
GATCGTCGTTGGCCGGGCGCTCGAGACGATCACGCGCGATGCGAGCGGCACGAATGTGCAAGCTGGCATGACCTACACGCTCGACCCGAATCAGCGGACGAGAAACGTCCTTAGCGGACATTTACATCAAGGGGTAATCAGCGCTGAGAGCAATCAGGTTAACCTTGTCGCCGACAATTACATCGTCAACACGTTCCAGTTCGACAAAGCACAGCTGCGATTCAATCTGAAGCCGGACGGGACACTCGCAGGGATGATCGGCGGCTATATGCCCTGGTACCCGCTTTATCACGGTATGTCCGTCGGCGGTTATGTCGAGGAATACGCGTCCTCGGTCGATCTGCCCGGAGTTTACTACGCGCTGAAGAAATTAGCCGACAGCGACCCCGACCCAGTAACCAAAGAAAACCGGGCGATCTCGGCGGCTTACGCCATCGACGCCGTCCCAGCCTTTGTTTTGGAGTTGGGTCAGCAGCAGTCGGCAGCACTCCAACCGCCTTCACTCGATCGTAAAGGTCAAGGTCAATGATCCCGTCGACTTCACTCCGCCGCGGATCGTGTTTTGCGGCCACCGCCTGCATGGTCGCGTTGGTGGCCGCTTCTCAGTTCGGCATCGCGAACGCCGCCCCGGATCAATCTGCCCAGACCGTCCAATCTGGACCAAGGGTGGCGGCGCGCCGCCTCAGCGAAGACCAGTATCGGCAAGCCATCGCCGACGTCTTCGGACCGACGATCAAGGTCGGTGGCCGCTTCGAGCCTGAAATCCGCCGGGACGGGCTTCTCGCAACCGGGGCCGGTCAGGTGAGTGTGACCGCGTCCGGACTCGAGCAGTACGACGCGATGGCCCACGATATCGCCGAGCAGGTGGTGAGTGAAAAGCACCGCAGCACGCTCCTGCCGTGCAAGCCGGCGGACGCGAAAGCACCTGACGACGCGTGCGCGAGCCAATTCCTAAGTGAGGTGGGATTCCTGCTCTATCGGCGGCCATTGACCACGGAAGAATTGAACGCGCGGATGAAGGTCGCCGCCGACACGGCGCAAAGTCTCCATAGTTTCTATGACGGGCTCGCGGAAGCACTAGCGACCGTGCTCGTATCGCCCAAATTCCTCTTCATCAAGCAGGGCGCGGAGGCCGATCCAGAACACCCCGGCCAGTTCCGCCTCGACCCGTATTCCAAGGCGACCCAACTCAGCCTTTTCTTGTGGAACGCCCTGCCCGACAAGGGGCTTCTTGATGCGGCGCGCGATGGAAGCCTCGAGACCGAGCGCGGGCTTGCTGCCCAAACCGACCGCTTGTTGTCATCCCCGCGCGTGGAACGAGGCGTGCGGGCCTTCTTCTCCGACATGCTGGGTTTCGACGAGTTCTCGACGCTGTCGAAAGACCCGGTCCTGTACCCGAAATTCACTCTCAAGGTCGTGGAAGACGCGCGCGAGCAGACATTGCGGACGATCGTCGACCATTTGCTGGTGCGCAAGGGCGACTATCGCGATCTGTTCACAACCCCCAACACATTCCTGACGACCCGTCTTGGATCGGTGTATGGTGTGCCGGTCGCCTCCCGGAGCGGCTGGCCGGACGCATGGACACCTTATGCCTACGCCAAGGACGATCCGAGGGCCGGGATCCTCTCGCAAATCAGCTTTGTCGCGCTTCACGCCCATCCCGGGCGCAGTTCGCCGACGCTCCGCGGAAAAGCGCTCCGCGAGCTCGTTCTCTGCCAGAAAGTGCCGTCCCCGCCACCGAACGTCGATTTCAAGCTGGTTCAGGACGTCAAGAATCCGCAATTCAAGACCACACGCGAGAGGCTGACAGCCCATCGCACCGCTCCGACCTGCGCCGGCTGCCATAAGATCATGGACCCTATCGGGCTCGCGATGGAGAATTTCGACGCCGATGGCGGCTATCGCACGAGCGAGAACGGCGTATCGATCGATGCGACCGGTGAGCTCGACGGCATGAAGTTCGACAGTCCCTATGGCCTCGCCAAGGCGGTGCATGACGATCCCGCCGCCACCGCTTGCGTGCTGCAGCGGGTCTACGAATATGCCCAGGGCAGGCCGCTTGGGAAGGGCGACGCACTGGTCACCAAGGGTCTCGCGGACGACTTCGCATCGAACGGCTACCAATTTCCGGCGCTGCTCCGAAAAATCGCCCTCAGCGACGCGTTGTATGCGGTTCCCCGTATGGACCTCAGTCTGAATTTACCCCAGGCCGGGCAAGCTCCCGGCTCCACTCCGAATGTGGAGAATCGATAATGATCTCGTTCCGTCGCATGACCCGACGCTCCGCGCTGCGCGGCATGTTGGGAGGAGCCGCCGTTTCGGTCGGCTTGCCGCTGCTCGACTGCTTCCTTGATGAAAATGGTGTCGCCCTGGCCGATACCGGCGCGCCGATACCGGCGCGATTTGCGACATGGTTCTGGGGATGCGGGCTCAATCCCGGCCGGTGGGAGCCGAAGACAACAGGCGCGTTTGATGCGTTCGGCCCCGAACTGGAACCGCTCGCTGCCTATCGCAGCAAGATCAACGTCTTTAGCGGATTCAAGGTCTATCTCGACGGTCGGATCAACACGGTCCATTTCACCGGCCCGATCGCGCTCCTGACCGGGACCGTTCCCCACGGCATGACGGTCGAGGCGCCGAGCGTCGACACGATCATTGCCGACTCGATCGGGACGCGGACCCGCTTCCGGTCGCTCGAGGTCAGTTGCACGGGCGATCCTCTCCATAGCCAGAGCCGACGGAGTGCAAGCTCCATCAACCCTGGAGAGGTGTCGCCGCTGGCGCTGTACACGCGCATCTTCGGCTCCGATTTCCAGGATCCGAACGCTGCGACATTCACCCCCGATCCACGCGTGATGGCCAAGCGCAGCGCCCTGTCCATCGTCGCCGACGACCGTCAGAGCTTCGTGAGCGACCTCGGGGCCGCCGACAAAGCACGGATGGACGAATATTTCACGTCGCTCCGCGAGATCGAGAAACAGCTCGATCTCGAACTGCAGAAACCGACTCCGCTCGAGGCCTGTACGGTACCGGGCAAAGTCGACGAGACACCGACGGGAACCGAAATCACGATCGTCAAGACAAACCACAAGCTGTTTGCCGGCCTGCTGGCGCATGCTTTCGCCTGCGGACAAACCCGGGTCGTGAATGTCGCCTATGCGAACGCGAATTCGTCGCTACGAAAAGCCGGCGCCAGCCAGACCCACCACGAATACACGCATGAAGAACCGGTCGATCCGGTGCTCGGCTATCAACGTGAGATGACCACCTTTTATGGCGCCATTATGGAAAGCTTCGGCGACTTTCTCGCCGCATTGGACTCCATCCGGGAGGGCGACCGGACCCTTCTCGACCGGACCTTGGTCACGGCGACATCGGATTCCGGATACGCGAAGATCCACGCCCTCGACAATATTCCAATGCTGACCGCCGGCGCGGCGGGCGGCCGGGTAAAGACGGGCCAGCACATCCAGGCCGCCGGCGATCCCGGTACGCGGCTCGGGCTGACTGTCCAGCAGGCGATGGGACTGCCCGTCAGCTCATGGGGCAATGCCTCCATGGAGACGTCGAAGTCGATCGCCGAAGTGCTGGCCTAGTTCGACCAATCGCGAGGGAGAAGGACATGCGAGCTGCATGGATGGCAGGCGCCCTGGTAGTCGTCGCAGGTTTCGCCGCGACTATCTTCGGCTATCGGTGGACGCATACGCAGACTGCGGATATGCCCGTTCCGATCGCAACGCCGATCGGGGTGACCTTGCAGCGCGTGTATGTCGGCCCGATGGTCGCCGGGGGTATCGCGAACTATAAGGTGCCTACAGCGCGGGCCGTGTTTGCAGACTCACAGGGGCGACCGGCCTATGTCTTCGACAAGGACGTCGAGGCCGGCAAATCGACCTGCAACGATGCCTGTGCCCAGTCATGGATCCCCCTTGCCATTCCGGCCAACGCCAAGGCCGTGGACGATTGGACGGTGGTCATGCGAACCGACGGCAGCCGCCAGTGGGCCGTCAAAGGCAAGCCGCTCTATATTTCGGCTAAGGACAAGCCGTTCGGTCAACCAAGCGGCAACGGCAGCGACGGTGTCTGGCATGTCGCTCTTTTCGCACCCGACGAGACCCTCGAGAAACCTGACGGAATCGAAACGCGCGAACTGCCGAAAGCCAACGGGATCGGCCTCGTCGACGAGCGCGAGATGACGCTCTATGTCTTCGAGGGTACCGACGCGCCGGCGCGCGCGCTGTGCGAGGACGCCGACTGCGCCTATCGCTGGAAGCCGGTCGCGGCGGCGGCGGTTGCGCGGCCGATCGGCGAATTCAGTGTTGTCTCCGGCCCGGGCGGGTCGCCGCAATGGACCTTCCGCGGTCAGCCGCTCTACTCCTTCGACGGCGACAATGAGCCAGGGGACACGACGGGCGAGCAGCCGGACAAACATTGGCGCTCGGCGCTCGTGGTCCGCTACTTCATCCCGGACGGTGTCACGATCCGGCCGAATCATTTCGGCGGCGAGAACCTGGCAACGGACTCCGGCCAGACCATCTATGTTCGTGACCGGTCGTCCTACATGCAGGGCCATAGCCTGCGGCGCGGCATCCCGCTGGTTGCGGCTGCGGGTCGCGCGATCGGCTTGTCCTCCTGCGATGCGGCCTGCGCTAATGCCTGGCCGCCGGTGAAGGCGCCGTCCGATGCGCAGCCCTCCGGCTTCTGGGATGTCGCCACGCGGGACGACGGATCGAAGCAATGGGTTTACATGGGCTACCCGCTCTTCCTGTATTCCGGTGACAAGAAGCCCGGCGACATGAACGGCTACGACATTTATGAATTCTTGCCGGGCCAAGACCCGCTTAAGACGGCAAACCTTCCGGCGATGATGCCGCACGGGTCCGCGGCGCTGGTATGGCGTCAGGCAAGTCCGTAAAGGCAGACCGAAACTGTCGCATGGCGCGGGCGGTCAGCGTCAAGACTTTGACGTTAGCTGGCTTCGATCCACCCTTTGAGGCAAGAGCGCAGATGATTGACCGTATAGACCACTTCGTTTTGACCGCTGCCGACATAGAGGCTACTTGCGACTTCTATTCTGGAGCTCTTGGTTTCAAGGTCGAGAGCTTCGGTCAAGGCAGGAAAGCACTGGTCTTTGGGCGTCAAAAGATCAATCTGCACAAGGCAGAGCATGAATTCGATCCCAAAGCTCGTCGATCAGTCTCAGGATCGGCAGACTTTTGCCTGATCACGGAGCACCCCCTGGAAGTGGTAACCGCTCAACTAAGGACCAAAGGAATTTTGATTGAAGAAGGGCCTGTTTCGCGGACCGGCGCCATGGGACAGATACAATCCATCTATTTTCGCGATCCTGATGGAAATCTGGTGGAAGTAGCGCGCTACTAAGGCTTGCCATTTTTATGAATATCAGCCCCTAGACGACGGTAGCCGATAATGTAGCCGCCACGCCTCGCCCGAGCGGTGAGTACCCGTCTAATTTCCGGCAACCTGTATATGTTGGACGGCTGCTACTCCGCTCCCAAGATGCCCATCTCTATCAATCTCTCGATTGTTTGCTCATCCAACCCAAGCTCGGCCGCGATCGCGGAGCGCGTGTCCTGCCCCATCCGTGGAGGCGCCAAGCGATAGGTGGCGGGCGTGCGAGAAAGCACTGCGGGAAAGCCCAAGAACTTCACGGGCGTTCCATCATCGCGCTCAAGTGACTTCACCAAACCGCGAGCCTCAACGTGGGGATCGTTGAGAATTTCGTCGATCCTGTTCAAGGGCCCGGCTGGCAGCTTCGCCTGATCCATTGCTGCAAGAAAGTCTTGGGTTCCCCACGTTGCGAGAGCCCAGCTAATCTCACAGACTAGGTCCTCCCGATTGAGGCTACGCCCCGGAATATCCGCAAACCGCGGATCGGCGCTCAAGTCCTGTCTGCCGATGACGGTGCAAAACTCGCGGAATTGGCGGTCATTTCCCAAGGCTACCAGGACGGCACCATCGCGGGTGCGAAAATCCTGATAGGGGACGACATTGGGATGCTGGTTCCCCAGAGGCCGAGGAACGACGCCGCCGTTCAAATAATTCGACGCCTGATTCACAAGAACGCTCAGTTGTGAATCGAGCAACGCACAGTCGATATGCTGACCTTCTCCCGTTTTTTCACGATGCAGGAGTGCTGCCTGTATTGAGATCGCCGCGTAGAGACCTGTGAACAAGTCAGACACCGCAATGCCCACTTTCATCGGCCCGGCTCCAGGCTCGCCGTCAGGGGCGCCGGTTACGCTCATAAGCCCGCTCATGCCCTGGATCAGAAAATCGTAACCGCCGCGGTCCTTGTAGGGACCGGTCTGACCGAATCCCGTGACCGAGCAATAGATCAGACCTGGATTCTCTCGGCTGAGCGACGTGTAGTCGAGCCCATATTTTTCGAGCCCGCCGACGCGGAAATTCTCCACGACAACGTCGCAGCTGAGCGCTAAGCGACGCACGAGCGCCGCGCCTTCGGGCCTCGCCAAGTCGATCGCAAGCGACCTCTTATTGCGATTGCAGCAAAGATAGTAAGCGGCATCCTGCGATCCATCGTCGAGGAACGGCGGTCCCCAACGGCGCGTGTCGTCGCCTGCAGCCGGCTGTTCAATTTTGAAGACGGTGGCGCCAAGGTCTCCGAGAATTTGGGATGCCCAGGGACCGGCAAGCACGCGTGACAAGTCGAGTACACGCAAGCCAGCCAAAGCGCCGGTCTGTGTTTCGGGTTCCATCAATGCCAATCGCTTTCAATTGCTCGAGCGTGCCTTGGAGGCCAGTACGAGACCAAATGAAAGCTACTCGTAGCGCGGTATCCCAGGCCGATGCTCGCAGTACCAGTTGTCGGTATTCAATCAAATACGCGGCCGTAAAAGCCCGCGTCGGATCATATTTCTGACGCCCGCTCATTCCGACAACGACAACAAGTAGGCCGAGACATTGAGCTTCTCAGCATTCAGGCCGCTCTTGTGGCGACCACTGCGAGCGCGCGGTGGGGTTCCTGAGGAATCTCAATCGGCTTCATGAGAACGAAGACACCGTAGTACTCGGCGGACTCACGAGAGAGGGTGCGATCCTGCTCGGCTATCTTTGCCATCGCATCGGTGAAGTCGCGAAGCAGTTGCCTCGCTTTTTCGTGCGATCCCGACGACAGCTTGTCGAAGGAAAAGGACCAAACATCTTCGCGCAGGTCGAACGTACGAACCATGGGTTCTAAAGAATCCACCCGTGCCGACCGCGCGAGCGGGCCACCGCGTTCCACTTGGTTAAGGGGGCTGACCTTCATCCGCACACGGTTAAATGGGTAGAGTTGTATCAGGCCCCATCTGTCGAGCTTCGTCAGGTAACGGTTCATCTCGGCATCGTTGAGCTTAAAGTCCGCCTGGAGCGATTGCGGCGTGTGACCTTTCGCCATGAGATAGAACAGACAGGTCAAAAAAGGCTCCGCAGCGAGCCTCTCCTCATCGGCATGGCTCAGAGGCGGCAATTCCGCTTCGGTTTCCCGAACCACCGCGACAAGATCCGAAATTCTCAATTCCGCGACACGACAGAGGCGTTCGAGAATATCGACGGTCAGCCCATGACCCGTGAGATATCGCTTAACCGTGGTCTCGCTGACGCCGATCGCGTCCGCGACATGTTGGTAGAGAAGACCGCGCGACTTGAATATGTTCTTCAGGGTTTTCAGAAGTCCATCGATCTCAGAACTGTCATGGTCCAGATTCGTCACAACGCCCCCCTCCTCTACTTCACCAACCTGACCGGCCAAGCGCCGTGCGACTGAAGGATGGAATTCGCGAGTTGGTTTAACTTTATATACAGTGTACGGTACGCCGCATATTTAAACGGGTCAATGAACGAATGAAAGCTCTCAAAATCGCTTCGGAACCCACCTTGGAGGGGAAACCGCGCGGGCGAAAAAAGCGCAATCACCTCTCCCGCGACATGATCGTTGGCGAGGCGGCTGAAATGCTCAAGGAGGGATCGGTCGACGCTCTCAGTTTGCGCGGTCTGGCAAAGCGGCTGGGCGTCGGGCCCATGTCGCTCTACACGCATTTCTCGAATCGCGACGCGTTGCTGAACGGCGTCGCGGACCATGTGTTCGCTTTGTTCGAGCCGCCTGATATACGCGAACCCTGGCAAGACTATATTCACGATTGGCTCTGGGCGACGTATCGCCTTTTCGAGCGCTTCCCCGTTGCTCCAGATATTATTAACTGGGATGGACGTATCTGCCCCGCGTGGCTCAAAACATGGCTTCCCATTGCCCCTCTGCTCAGGGATCAAGGCCTCGACGGAGATAGACTAGCCTTCGCATTAGACTGGTTCTCAACGGCAGCAATGGGCTTCATTCAGGCGCAAAGAGGTGTGCCAACCACCCGTCTGCCTAGCGCCCTAGCTTTTGTCGCGGATCTTGAACCGGATGAGCAGCGTGTTGCGATCGAGCTTTGGAGCGACTTTCAGGGGGTAAAGTCGCGCGAGGTTCTCGAATTCGGTTTCCGACAATTTGTCAAAGGGCTTGAGACAATCGTTCGAAACGCGAAAGAGGCTCGTACGTCGGCGCAACTGCCTTCTTGAAGCAGTCGATGGATTTAGGCTATCCCGCCCGAAGACCGCCCATGCCGGACACTATCGCAGGGCTCGGCGTTCCCTGTCTGATAAGAACCACATTCTGGAATGCCAAGTGCCATCTGCCGATACCAAAACAGCAAGATGAAATATAGCGCTGCTTTCTGATGGGAAACGATATGTTCCCGGCCGCAAATCGGGCAGATGAAGCTGCGCCAAGGACCGAACGAATTTCACGCGAAGGATCAAACCACGATGAGTGAATCCCCAAATCTGAGCGGCAAGATCGCACTGGTTACCGGCGCCAGCCGCGGTATCGGACGGGCAATCGCCCAGCGTTTGGCTTCGGCAGGAGCGACCGTGGTCGTAACCGCGCGTTCGGTTGACAAGGAAGCGGCCGGCAAGCGGTTTCAGGGGGAGCAGGTCGTCGCGGGCACACTCGCGGAAACGGTTTCGCTGATCGAAGGCGCCGGGGGCCGGGCGATTGCCATCGGTGCTGACCTCGAAAACCTGCAGGAGTGCCAGGGGCTCGTCGCCCGCGCCGTCGAGGCGGCCGGTGGACTTGATATTCTAGTCAACAATGCCGGGTTCGCCGACTACGCCAGGGTCGAGGCGATGAGCCTAGAAACGTTCGACCGCACATTTCAACACTATCTGCGTGCACCGTTTCTGCTTGCGCAGGCGGCAATACCTGAGATGAAAGGCCGGGGCGCCGGTTGGATCGTCAATATCGGTTCCGTTACCTCGATGCCGGTCCAGCGTCCTTTCCCGGATTATCAGCGCGCCGGCGGCGATACGGTTTACGCCACGATCAAGGCCGCGCTCAACCGTTTCACACAAGGGCTTGCGGCGGAACTGGTCGACAGCAATATCGCGGTCAACCTCGTCGGCCCGTCCACGGCGATCCGCACCCCGGGCGCATCTGACCTCATTCCGAGCGAGTACCCCACAGAAGACGTGGAATATCTGGCGGAAACCGTGCTTGCCATGAGCTATCTGCCTGCCGCGGAACGGACCGGCTTTCTTGGTTTCTCCATGCACTTCCCGTGGGCTCACAACATCCAGGTGATGAGCCTGGACGGCATCACACCGTTCCCCAAAAAGGAGCCACCGGCCTGGTCGCATCCGGCGATTCCCGCCGCCGGCCTCTGAGAGACTGGGCAATGGCAGACACGATGCGCGCCCTAGTTCTCGACCGGTTCGGCGGTCCGGAGGTTCTCCACATCGCCGAACTCCCGCGCCCCGCGCCCGGGCCAGGCGAGGTCCTGGTCGAAATCGCTTACGCGAGCGTCAATCCGGCCGACTGGAAAACCCGCGAGGGTATGCTTTCCAAATACATCGAGTACAAATTCCCGTTCGTCCTCGGCTTCGACCTTGCCGGCGTCGTTCGAGAGGTCGGCAACGGTGTCACGGACTGGCAGGCCGGAGATCGCGTGTTCGGCACATCCAAGCAGGGACAGGGACAGAACGGCTCCTATGCCCAGTTTACGATCGCCAATGCGGCCTTGCTGGCCCCCCTGCCCGCGAACGTCTCGATGGCGGAAGCGGCGGGCCTGCCTACTGCCGGGATCACCGCCTATGGCGGCCTGATCGATGTCGGCAATCTGAAATCGGGACAATCCGTACTGATCAACGGCGGTGCCGGCGGGGTCGGTTCGATCGCAATCCAGATTGCCAAAGCGGTCGGGGCCCATGTCGCGGTCACCTGCAGCACCGGCAACTTCAATTATGTGCAGGAGATCGGGGCCGATCTTGCGATCGACTATCGCAAGGGCGACGTGGACCGCGCGGTCCGTGCCTGGGCGCCTGAAGGCGTGGATCTTGTGCTCGATGCCGTGGGCCTGAGCACGCTCTTGTCCAAGGCGACCGAGTTAGTGCGACGGGACGGCTCGTTCGTCGAGATCGAAACCTTGATCTCGACGGCAACCCAGGAGCAAACGGCCGCCGCTGCCGCAAAGGGCGTCCGCATTGTATCGAACATGACCGCGGTCGAGCATCTCTGTGAGCATCTGCGCGGATTGGCGGTAATGGTCTCCGATGGCCAGGTGCGACCGCCACCGACCGAGATTGTCTCGCTGGAGGAGGCCGTAGCAGCCCATATACGGGTCAAAAACGGTCATGTCCGCGGCAAGATTGTGCTCCGTGTGGCAGAGGCATTGGAGGGAGCCGCCGAGTGAACAGTGAAGCGCTTCCAGCCTACTCACCGACGATAACCACATCGTAAACAAGCGCGAAACTTTCGACGCCGCCTGAGAGAAGGCGGTGTGTCCCACAATTCAATCAACGACACCTGCCGCCCAGAGTTGGACTTAGCACTGCTCGACCAACCTGAGCATCGAAACAATTTCCGACCGCTGAAATTTCTGCGATTCTGACCAATTCCGGCGCGCGGCCCATAAATGGACCGGGCTTTTCCCCTTCGCCTGTCGCCGCAACAGTCACACTGGCGCCCCTATTTAAGAGGCTTCAGAAACCCTTCCCCGCCGGAAGGATATTCTTCATTCCGGCGGGGAGTAAGGCCCTAGTGCGCTAACGGGTTGGGCCTCATCTGAAAGCTGACTACGTGGGAGAGGGCGCCGTTTTCCTGGTGGCCCATTGCCGCGCCAGCATAAGGGGCCCAAAGGATCTTGCCCTTCCAGCCCGCTTTCGGATCGTCGATACGACCATCGACATCGCGCGCATAGAAGCCCATCGGATAAGGCACACGGATAACCACCCATTTCTCCGTCTTCGGCAAGAAAGCGAGCAGGGAATCCGAGTTGGTGCCCGGGAAGAACGGCACGTCCTTGCCTAGCCCGAATATGTTGAAATAGTCGATCCAGGTCGAATAGAGGTGGTCGGAATCGAGCGTCGTGCCGGCGACTTTCGGGCCGGGCGCGTCATAGATCTTCCAGCCCTTGGCGCACTGCTGGCCGGTCGCGGTCGGCCCGTTGGTCACCTTGCATTCACGCCGGTCGAACCGGCCGATCTGGCCGGAGGCGAACGATACCCAGGCAACCCCGTCGGAATCGATATCGACGCCGCGCGGGTTGAACGCCAGGTATTTTCCGTTCACCAACGGCGGCTCGTAATATTCCATCTTGCAGGTTTCCGGCGGATGGCTGCCTCGGTCCATGCGGATGATGCCGCCAGGGACATAGGGTAGATAGTCGGCGCCCCAGACGCTGTGATCCTTGGGGCTGACGCCGATGCCATAGATGAAGCCGCGGATCAGCGTGTCGTGATGCGGATCGGCCAACTGCAGCGGCCCTTCCGACATATTGATCTTGGCCTTGTCGCCGATGAAGTTCCAATTCTTGGAATCGGGATCGATCTTGCCGTCGCCCGACGTGTCGATCACCATCGGGCACCAGCCCTCGGCCTTTTCCGCGTCATGTGTCTCGTCCCAGACGCGCGTGTTCAGCCAGCCCATAGCGCTGAATTCACCGCTGAAATAGACCGTGTTGTCCTTGTCACGGTCGAAATTCAGATGGTCGCTCTCGGCGCATTCCGGGATGATTTCGACCTTCTTGGTCACCGGGTCATAGACGTTGGTAATCCGCGCCTGCGGATTGTCCATCGGATACAGTTTGGCGAAGGGATTTTTGGGGTCCGTACAATAGGCCGGGTTCGGTCCCTCGCGGTAATTCGCCGCGACCCACAGGCGCCCCTTCTGGTCCAGCACCCCCGCGTGCGGCACCGCCTTTTCGTTATGGTCCGATACGGGGCTATAGCCGGGGATCGGCACCGACCAGGTGGCGTTGGTCTTCGGGTCGATGATCTCCAGCGTGCCGTCATGGATGCCCAGCCCATAGGACGGGCCGCCGGCATTCACATGCGGGTCGCGATGGTCGGAACTGGCCTGATCGTGGATCTGCCGGCCGTCGGCCCAGTCGCGCACGGTGATGACGATATTGCGCTCAACACCTTCGGGGCGCGGCGGCATCGGCGGCAGTTCGCCGGCGGCGATCCGCTGGGTCCAGTCGGTGAAAACAGCCAGCGCCGCCTTCTCACCGAAGCGCTTGAAGTTGTTGTTCATGCCGGGGTTCAGCGCGATGCGCGCCGCCCAGCCCTGGGTGGTGTTGTCGCCGATCTCACGCGTCGCAAGGTCGCCCAGCTGATGGCAGAAGGAGCAGTTCTCCTTCAGATTGCCGAACCAGCTCTGCTGCACTTTGAAGTTCGCATTGATGCCGTTGCCGTCCTGGCCCGTGCCGGGAAACGCGCTTTCCGCCGGAGGATGGATCAGCGAATACCAATAGTTGGCGGGGTAATAGGCTGCGGCCGCCTTGGCGTCGGCCGCCGGTACCGCGGTCAGGTTCACCACCATCCCCGGGTTGGCGACGACATACTCGGAATCGGTCAGTCCATAACCGCGAACCCAGACCTTATAGTTCGCCTTCTCCAGATCGGGGATCACGTAGCGCCCCTGGTCGTCGGTCACCACCGACTTTGCCAGGTTGACCGGCAACTCGGTCGTCTCGGCGATCACCCAGACGCCGGCCTCGGGTCCCTTCGGCCCGGTGACAAGCCCGCCGATCGTGTCCGCGGCGATTGTGACGCCCGCGGGCGCCTTCTGACCCGCCGCCGCCATCGGATGCCGCGCGCTCGCGACGACCGGCTGCGGCTTGGCCCTGACCGTAACCGCCAGGGCCGACCCGCCCAGCTTGGTCGTCACCTCCTGCGCCATCGATGGCGCGCCAATCGACAAGGCATAGCCCGCAAGGAACGTGGACGCCCACAGCGTCATGGCAAATCGATTTCCCATCGTGATGCTTCCCCAATACGGCTTATTCGTCTGACCAATTATCAATCAATGTGGGTGCGGCCTGCTCATTAGCCGCCGCCTTGGGGCGTCGCTCCAAGGCACTGCACGGCTCGAGTTGGACCACGAAACTATTTCTTGAGCATTTCGACAATCTCAAGCTGACGACCATCAAAATCCTTCGTCATGCCAACGATGATACCGAGGTCGGTCATTTCATGCGGCGGGGCCATCGGCTTGAAACCGATCGCCGCGAGTCTCGCAAAGAGGCCCTTGATGTCCGGCGTCACAATCCCGAGATTCCCATACGCAGTGCCGATCTCGATCTTTCGGTTATCCGAATATTTCTGCAGCACGAGAGTCGGTTCCGTGTCGCCGTCGAACTTCATATTGACTTCGAGCAGCGCGGGCGTCTTGTAGCGAAAAGTCTCTTTCATCCCGATAGTCGTGTAATACTGAATCGCGCGATCCATGTCGGACACGACAAATTTGGTAAAGCCAAGGCTGAGTTTCTGACCGTAGCCAGCCGGCGGCGTCTGTTTTTGAGCTGGATCCGCAACCGCCCCGGCAGCTATCCCCACCATGCTCACCGTCAGTGCCAACATCAGATATTGCTTCAAGTTCGTTTCCTCCCAAAATTTCGTGTTCACGGCTACACACCTTTAAACGTCAGCAAACGTCAGGCTGTGATCGCTCTCAAACGATGATCTCGTTGACCGGTTTGGTAACCATCATCGATTTTTGTCCCCAACGATCCGTGGGCACGCCCATGATCTGCATCGCGGTAAATCCGACGCGCGTCGCTGGCGTCCCATTGCCATCGACATGGCTGCCCGGCTTGAGCCGGCCGCCGGCCTTGCCTGCGATCATGGCTGGCAGGCCTTCGATCGCGTGGGTCTTGGCGAACGACGTGCAGGAGTGTGCCAACACCATGCTGTTGTCCAAAAGCGTTCCGTCACCTTCACGGACAGCCGCGAGGGTTTCGAGGAACGTGCCCCACGCCGCCATGCTGCGCCCTAGGTAATAGGTGGCCTCCGGCTGGTAGCCGAGTTTTTCGTCGATCGGCTCTTCGTGGGTCAGCTGGTGGTGCGTTGTGTTCGTACCGTTTCGACGCAGTACTGACGACGAATTCGAGAAAACGACGTTGAAGGCGCGAGTCTGGTTGCATGCCAAGGCCATCGCGACGAGTTGCGTCATCAGACCGTGGGTCGCGACGACTTGCTCGATCTCGGAGCCGACCTCCATCTCCTTCGGTTTGGGTGGGATGGCGCAGGCTAGGGCCGGCGGCGGTTTCTGAAGCTGGAGCTCGAGTTGCTGCTCGAGCTGCCTCAGCGACGTAAAATACTGATCGAGCCGCACCCGATCGGCGGCACCCACCCGCTTGATCAGATCGTCGCGATCGTCGCGCACTTCGGACAACACACTCTTGCGCAGTATGACCTTCGGATCAGGCTTGAAGTCCGCGGCATTCGGATCCTGAAATTCCGGCCCAAAGATGCGCGTGTACAAGGCGACCGGTGAGGTTTCCGAGGCATTAGAGACAGCTGCGCTGCGTTGACTGTAGCTATGCTTGGGGTCGCCGGTGCAGGCGACTTCAAGCGAACGGAAACGGCTGTTCACGCCGATCACGTCGGCGATAAGGACATCGAATGACGGCAGATCTGCGCCGCTGCCCGGAAGCGCCCCCGTCCTGAATCCTATCGGACCGCTGATATGGGCCATGTTCGGAGAGCCATCGAGGATCACGTCGAAATTGGTCAAAATGCTGACTTGGTCGCGGAACGCAGCCATGTCCTTGAGTTCAGGCGTGACTTCGTAGCCAGGTCCGTTGGTTTTAGGTATCCAGCGCGCTGCCGTCATCCCGCATCCCCAAAACCAGGTTCCGAAGCGGATTGGCAGAGCCCCGCCGGCAGCGAGCGCGGTCCCGCTATCATTCAAAAAGCAGTCGAGAAAAGGCAGCGCGACCGTAACTCCCGCACCGCGCAGCGCAGTTCGCAGGAGCGACCTGCGGCTGAGATTGGAAATCATTCCATCGCCTCTTTTACGGGGGTTGCGTGGATATCCGGTGAAACGGCAAAGAAAGCGTCGCTAGTCGCTATCCGCCGCAGTAAATCGGGGATCCGATAGCCGTCAGCGGCGAAGCGCTGTTCAAGCCATTTCTGCCAGGGCTGCTCGGCCTTATCGATCATCCGTCCAGTCGCATAGCGGTAGAGACTGCCGACCAGACAGGAAACCGTGGCCGGATTGTCGTGCATCGCCTGGCCGAGGCCAGGAGAATCGGCGAACTTTATCCCGTCAAGATCGCCGCTTGTATCGATCGCAGCATCGTTCTCCCGAGCCCGGTAAGCTCCTAAGGCATCGAAATTTTCCAGTGCAAGGCCGAGAGGATCCATAATCTTGTGACAGCCTGCGCAGGTCGGATTGGCGCGGTGGGCCGTGAGCCGGTCACGGGCGGTGCGGAAGCGTGGATTGCTGGTATCCTGGACCAGCGCGAAATTTACGTTGGCCGGCGGTGCGGGGACCGGCTCGCACAATATCAGTTCGCGAATGGCCTTGCCGCGCAAAGTAGGCGAGCTGCGGCCCGGATGCGAATGCAGCGCGGTGAAACCGACCTCGGTCAAAAGACCGACGCGAGGATCGTCAGCCGGAAATTCGTGCGCCTCCCAACCGGTCTCGGCGCGGACCGGAACGGCATATACGGGTCCCAGCGATCGAGTCAGGAAAGTACGTCGCGTCGTGAAGAGATCGCGATAATCGCCGTTGCGGGTCATCAGCAGATCGATGGCGGTACGAAGCACCTGTTCCTTGGCATCGGCCGCGACGTGCTGGTTGAAGGCGGGATAAAGCACCGGATCCTTGGCAAGTGTGTCGAACTCGTCAAAACCCAGAAAATCGGACAGAAAAGCCCGCATCCCGTTTTCGAGCCTCGGCGAGGTCAGCATGCGATCGACTTGCCGAGACAGCCCTTTGCGGCTTTCCAGGTCGCCGTGCTCGGCGGCGGTCAATAATTCCTCGTCGGGCGTGGTGTTCCAAAGCAGGAAGCTGAGGCGCGATGCTTTAGAGAAGCCGTCGAGCCGTGCCGCGCCCGTGCGCCCGGGGTCTGGCTCGGACGCTTCCACCCTGAAAAGAAACTCCGGCGCATAGAGCATCGGCGTCAACGCGAATTGAAGGCCCACATAGAAGTCTCCCGTAGACCCGGTCGCGCGGTTCGCATCGCCGATACGCTGCTGCAGCTTCTTCTCGGACATCGGCTGGCGAAACAACAGGCGTCCGTAATGACGCAGGAATTGCGCCGCACAGCCGTCGTCCGGCAACTTCGGCGACACCGGGCGGCAGGGAACCAGCTTTGCGCGATGGCCCTCATCAACGACCTGGGCGGCGATTGCGATTGCCCTCGCGTCATATTGCTCAAATCCAGACGGCGTAACCGTAACGGCGCCTGCGCCCACCGCGAGCAGGCCGTTCTTGCGGACATCCGGCTCGAAACGGCCGGTGACTTTAATGTCCGGCCCAAAAATGTCGGCGATGCTTTGCCGATATTGATCTTCCGACAGACGCCGCAAAACAAGCGGGCCGCCGTTGGAGGGCGGGGCATCGTCCTGCCCGCATCCAGCCGCCGCCAGCGTGACGGCGACAAGCAGCGCCGGCAGTACCCGCGGAGACAATGTCCTACCGACGATCACAGGCCCAACTTCCGAAGCCAACGCCCAATCCTTCCGGTGTAGGCCGAATCGACCTCGGCCGTTCGCGTTGTGCCTGCCTCGCCGCTTACAGGCTGGATCACAAAGGCCGGAACGGCTTCGATTCGGAACGCCGACGAAACTGCGGTGCATTGACCGGATTTCGGGTCGGGATAGCCATCGGCAAAGCGCTTCAAAGCATAATTGACGCCGGGGCAGTCATACCCGCTTTCCGCCGCGGCTGCCCCAGCCACGACCATCCGGATCTGGTCTGAGCTATTGGGAGTGCCGAGATCGAATTGGTGTCGGTAGAGAAAATCGACATCCTGATAGCCTGCGAGCAAACCCTTCGCGCGGCCGTCGGGCAGAAGTTCGAGCCGGAGCCTCGCTCCCTTTAGAGAAATCTCGGATGGCCGTCCGACCGTGTGGTAGAGCGAGAGATCGACGGGGTCGGTGGTCAAAACCCCATCAACGATCCGGCCTTTGGCGACCGTGCGGAAATGCGGATTCTGATGCACGGTAAGGCTGGCGTTCGGGATCGGCGCACCGCTTGCCGAGAAGAGTGCCGGATTAGCGCTCGAATAGATTCCGACCTTTACGTCACCATCGGCGCGGCCGGGCTTCAAGCCCTCCACATTGATCAGAATCGTATATTCGCCGCTTCGATAGGCGGCAGCCTTGTACTGTTCGTCGATTCCCTTGGGCCGATAACCTGGAACGCAGCCCATCACCCGGTAAAACTGGTTGTCGACGGCTGGCACGCCCGACGGACTAGAGAACTTCTCGTGGGCGCAGCTGTTTGCGGTCGGGTGGCCGTCGTTGGTTCCGTCCAAATTGATGCCGAACGCCATCCCTCCCTGAACTGTCCGCATATGCGGATCGGGGACCAAGGTCGGATCGGCGCAGAGGCTCCTCCTATCCTTGGTGCGGATAGAAATCCCGTAGAGACTGTTGATCTTTTCGACCTTGCTCATCTCGGCGCGCTCAGCTGGCGGCAGGCTCGCGAGATAAATGTCCCTTGACGAGACCGTCATCCCTTCCGGGCATGCTTCGGGGCCGCCGCCCTCGTTTGCATAGTAAAAACTTGTGACAACAAAGCCCCGATCGGTACCGGACGATTCTGGCGCCGCCTGGATCGACGCGGACAGAGTGACGGCTCCAAGAACGCCGCCGGCCAGGCCGGCCCGAACCACTAACAGCGCTCGTTTAGTCCGGCTTTCCATAACGACTTCCCCCGGCTTCGATTTCTTAACGCTGAAATGCTGATACGGTGACGTTACGGCAGGGAAGCTACAGGAACTCAACTGATTAAACTCATTTACGCCGCGCGCCCGAAAGGCGTAGCAGTTGCTGATACCCTCAGCATCGATATGCGGCGCATGGACACGCTCGGCCGGTTCCTGGCGGCGCCAACACAAGTCCGTCAAACGGGAATATGGCTCGAACAGCCGCCGTCCTTAGGACAGGCTAAATACCCCGTTTTTAACTCTAGGTAGGCTCGGCTCAGGCCGCCGTCTGCTGCGGCCCAGGCGCTTCGGCCGGATAGATCCGTGGCGTACCGACATCGTAGGTCTTATTGAGCAGTCGGATGAAGGCTGTATCAGTCAGGGGGTCGGACGGAATAGGAAAAGCGACACCCCTCGCCCGCAGATCGGCGATGAACATATCGAAGACCCGCTCATGCGTCAGGTCGTCGGTTCCGTCCATCACGACCTTCAATTCATCCATATCCATATAAATCTCGGCGCCCCAATGCACGAGAAAGCGCATCTCCTTGGGCGGGATTGTCTGGATCACGTGACCGTCAGTGGTGACCTGCCAATCTTCGCGGTCCGGGTTTGCCCCAAACTGTGAGTTGAACGCCAAGCCCCTCGGAAAGCGCATTGCCTCCGGACCATTCGGCTCGCCGCGGTGGTACATCATCTCGTTCTGGACGACCACGCCACGATTCCACATCGGTGCAGGCAACCGCTTGGGGTGTTCCAAAGGGCCTTGCGGCCAATATGTGAAACCGCCGCCGATCCGGCCCTGGTAGAACCAGGTAATGACCTGCGCCTTGCGATTGAGCCAATGGGCAAACAGACCCGACTTGTTCATGGTGTTCATGAGCCAGATCGGTGTGTCTTTCATGGTGATTCCACGAAAGCTCGTGGCGTCGAGATGGGCGGGATCATGGCTGCCAGCCGGCCCCTGAATATTGAAGAGCATCGATTCCGGTCGGGCATATTTCGCGCCCCAGTAAGAGCGCGCCAGATCGAGGAAACTACTATTGTAGAAGGTATCCTCGATCTCGGGATAAAGGCATGTCCCATTCTTGGCGAAATATCCTCGGAAAACGGGCGTCAGAAACATGTCGAATGAAAGCTTCACCCCTTCCGGCATACCGCCGGAAAGAGTCGCCACCACCTCTTCCGCCGACTTGAAATGCTGCGCGAGGATCAGGCTCCAGGGGCCGTTGCGACGTACGACGTCGACCATCCGGCGATGCTGGTCGTCGGAGTAGACTCCATCCAGGACGCGTGGCTCGGCAATCGGCCGTAAGGTTGAGGCGATGTCGTGAACCATTTTTTGCACTTCTCTTTGACGTTCTGACCGCCTGCATCAAACGCTCTATCTTGAGCAATATTGGCGGGTTGGAGCCACAAGCCATCAAAACTCAGTCCGCTTAAAGTGATTTCTCCGAAGTACCTTTTCGCTCTCCCGCGCGTGCCTGCAAACGATACCGGTGTTCCCGCGGTGGCTTAGGTGCTCGCCGTACCGTTTACCTGAACGCTGAGTATCGCGGCGCGGCACCTCCCAGAATATCGTTGTTGTGCACGCCACGGTTTCCTACACCCCATGAGGCAGAGGTTGCGCAAGAGAGCACTCGCCTGCACCTCTCGTGACCGCGTGAAACAGAATGAAAAGCTTCAACTTTGACACGCCGCGTCTTCCTGCCGAGGCGCTGGCCGAACGCGCGCGGGCGCGGGACTTTCTCACCCGCGAACTGCTAGAGCAGCGCTATCCGGCCCATTTGACTTCATGGAGCAGCTTCGACGCCGACTTCTCCCGCCGCGCCGGGGCTGCCGGCTTTATTGGAATGACGTGGCCGAAGACCTATGGCGGCCGCGAACTGTCCAGCCTCGCCCGCTTTGCCGTCACCGCCGAGATGCTCGCCGCCGGGGCGCCAAGCTTCGCCCACTGGATCGCCGACCGGCAGTCGGGCCCACAGATCCTTGCCCATGGTAGCGAACGCGCTAAGCGCGAAATCCTGCCGCGCATCTGCCATGGAGAATGTTATTTCGGTATCGGCATGAGCGAACCGAACTCGGGCTCAGATCTCGCGGCAGTCCGCACCAAGGCTACCCGCCACAATGACGGCTGGTTAATCAACGGCAGCAAGATTTGGACCTCGAACGCACATCACGCCCACTATCTGATCGTGCTGGCCCGGACGGGCGACGCCGGTGAGAGCCGCCATGGCGGCCTGACCCAGTTCATCGCCGACCTCTCGCAGCCCGGCGTCGAGATCCGGCCGATCTACAATCTTGCCGGGGCTCACGAGTTCAATGAGGTCTTCTTCGACGACTTTTTCGTGCCCGGCGACATGATGGTCGGACGCGAAGGCAGCGGGTGGGACATGGTGACCCGCGAACTCGCCTTCGAGCGTTCTGGACCAGACCGTTTCCTATCGGACTACCGGCTACTGGTCGAATTGATCGGACGGGTCGGCACCGAACCCGACGCCCGCCAAGCCGTCGAAATCGGGCGGCTTGTGGCGCATCTCGTCTCATTGCTGACCATGTCGCTGTCGGTGGCCGAATTGCTGGACCGAGGCGAGAGCCCGAACCTAGAGGCCGCGCTGGTCAAGGATGTGGGCACCAGCTTCGAGCGGGACGTCCCTGAAGTTGCCCGAAGGCTGGTGCCGGTCGAACCGAGCATGGATCGGGAGGGCGATATCTTTGCGCAAGCCGCGGCGCAGATCATCCTCAATGCCCCCTCTTTCACGCTGCGCGGCGGTACGCGCGAAATCCTGCGCGGCATGATCGCACGCGGATTGGGATTGCGATGACTTACGAAATAGCTGCTTCCGACGACATGACGGCCATCATCAATGACCAGGCCGACCGGCTGTTCGGCGATTTGATATCCCCAAAACTGCTGGCCGCCAGCGAACGCGAACATTGGCAGGCCGATATTTGGACGCCCATCGAGGAGGCGGGATTGCCACTTGCCCTGGTGGCCGAGCATTGCGGCGGCATCGGCCTGGCGATGGTCGCGACGGGTAACCTTCTCGCCTTGGCGGGTTACCACACAGTGCCGCTTCCCATCGCCGAGACGATCGTTGCCCAAGCGCTTTGGGCAGGTGTCATGGAAACACCGCTCGAGGGGCCTACCTCTCTCGCCCCGACCAATCCCACCGACCGCGTCTCGATCGAGACTTGCGATGGCGGATACCGGCTGACCGGCAGCATCCGATCGGTGCCCTGGGGGTCGTACGCAAAAAACATTGTCGTCTTCGCACAGGGAGACGATGGCGACGGCTTCCTAGTCTTGCTGCCCGGTTTCATGACCTGGAGCACGGTCAGCACCAATCTTGCCGGTGAACCGAGGGCTGATATCGTTGTGACGGGGATCGTGGTCCCCGCAGACCTCGTGAGGCGTGCCCCGCCCAACCTGGCCGATGGCGTGTTGCCGATCTGTGCGCTGATGCGGGCCTTCCAAATGGTCGGGGCGATGCGACGCGCACTCGACCTGTCGGTACAATACGCCGGCGAACGCACGCAGTTCGGTCGGCCGATCGGGAAGTTCCAGGCGATCCAGCAGCAGCTCGCGGAAGCCGCCGGACATCTCGCGGCGTCGGAGGCCGCGTGCGCGCGGGCAGCGGCCGAAGCGGAGGGATCCGATTTTCTGTTCTTTGCCGCGGTCGCAAAAGCGCGAACCGGCGAGGCGGCCGGCAAGGTTGCCGAAATCTGCCATCAGGTTCACGGCGCGATGGGCTTCACCCAAGAGCATTCGCTGCATTTCGCGACCCGACGGCTGTGGTCCTGGCGCGATGAATTCGGCGGCGAGGCCTATTGGCAGGAAATCATCGGGCGCGCAGTTTGCGCCGGTGGTGGGGCCGCGCTATGGCCACGCATCACCGCGCGCTCAGACGAACCCGAAAGCAACAAGCAATGAACAATCTCTCGGCCTGCCCGAATCTCGACTTTACGATCTCCGGCGGCGTCGCGCGCATCGTGCTTAGCCGACCAGAGCGCATGAATGCGTTTACGTTCGCGATGATCGATGCCTGGGCTGCTGCCCTGCAGCACTGCCGCACCGATGATACCGTCAAGGTTGTGGTGGTGACGGGTGCGGGGAAGGCGTTCTGCAGTGGCGGCGATATCGTCGAGATGGTGGATCGCGTCGAGCAAACGCCAGAGCAGCGGAAGAACGAGATATTCCAACGCGTCCAGCGCATCCCGCTGGCGCTGGAGGATTTGGACAAGCCCGTGATCGCGGTGGTGAACGGTGTTGCTACCGGCGCAGGCATGGATCTGGCGTTGATGTGCGACATGCGCTTTGCCGGCGCGAGCGCCCGATTTGCCGAAACCTACCTCAAGGTTGGGCTCGTTCCCGGCGCGGGCGGCACGCATTTCCTGCCACGGCTCGTCGGCACGGCAAAGGCGCTCGAGATGTTCCTGACGGCGGAGTTCGTGGATGCGAACCAAGCCCTGGAGCTGGGGATCGTCAATAAGGTCTTCGCCGACGACGCGCTACACGACGAAGTCGAAAAGATCGTGGCGAAGATTGTGGCCGGACCGGGCTGGGCGATGCGCGCGATCAAACGCGCGATCTATCAGGGCATGCGCAACGACCTGCGCACGAACCTTGACCTGATCTCATCGCATTACGCGGTCGCGACATCACTTGCGGATCATCGCGACGCCGTCGAAGCATTCGCCAAAAACCGGACGGCACGCACCGATTGAGTTTGCCGCCTTGCTTTAGGTTACAGCCTCATCAAGAAACTGACGGAACATCACCAGAGCATCGACATACCCTCGCTCTGGGTGACGAAAGGCACGCGGCAAACGGCCGACGATTTCAAACCCGAAGGATTGCCACAGCGCCACGGCGCGTGTGTTGGTGCTGACGACGAAGTTGAACTGCATACCGCGATAGCCGCGTTGCTGTGCGAAATTCAAGGAGTGGCGACACATAGCGCGAGCAACCCCGCGCCCCGTCGCGGCAGCGCTTGTCATATAGCCGCAATTGCAAATGTGCTTGCCGCCGCCGGCCTGATTGGCACGAATATAATAGGTCCCGATGATCTCCCCGTCTTCCTCAGCAATAAAGGTTTCTCGATCATCCCCTAGCCAATACGCCAAAGCGTCAGCCTCGGGCATATCCCGATCAAGTGCATAGGTGTCGCCGGCGCGGATCGTGGGGCCGATAATGCCCCAAATCGAAGAGGCATCGTTCATTTGAGCAGGGCGGATGTTCATAGTGCCCAAGAATCCTAAGCAGGCGAAACGCGGGCGATGGGCTGCCCGCAGTTATATGGTTTCCAGGCTCGGACTCGTAACCAGCCCGGCCAATATCCGGACTTATCGCAGAATAAAGTGGTCCACGTCGGGCTTGCGCGTCCAGGTCCAAAAATCGACCAGCCGGAACGGAAAGGACAGATAAACCCGCCCCTTGCTGTTGTTATAGTAGGAATTGGCCTTCGGGTGGGTCCAGATCATCTCTGGCATCCGGTCATCGATCTTACGGTTCCAGTCGTCGAACGCTTCCTGTTTCGTCTCGATCGACTTCTTCCCATTGGCCACGACCAGATCGAGACACTCCACGATGAAGTTCACCTGAGTCTCCGACACGAGATTCTGGCCTGCGGCATGGTTGGGCGCACTGTTCGGTCCGACCGTCATGAAGAAATTAGGATAGCCGGGTATCGTCGTCCCGAGATAGGCGCGCGGGTCGTCTTCGCCCCATTCTTCGCCCAGATTCCTTCCGCCGCGACCGATCACCTCGAGTGAACCCAGCATCTTCGCGACATCGAAGCCCGTCGCACAGGCGATAACGTCGACCGGATATTCCTTCCCGCTTTTCGTCCTGATGGCGTGCGGAAGGATTCGCTCGATTGCCTCGTCCTCAAGCGTAACATTGTCCCGAAGAAGCGCATCGAACCAACCCGGATCCAGGACGATCCGCTTCGAGAAGATCGGGAAAGCGGGCGTGAGCTTCTCGATAAGGTCCGGCCGGTCCGCGAATTTCTGGCGCATGTAAGATAGCGCCCACTGCCGGGCGCCTTCGTTCAGCGCCGAGACCGACAGTTCTTCCTTCCAGGTGCGGTCCTTTACAACGTTGGGATAAAGACCGTCACCCGCACCCCAATACACGCGGAAGCGGAACCATTCTCTATAGTGCGGCATGTGGCGCAGGGCCCAACGCTTCCCGTCCATCACCACATTGCCGATTTCGGGATTGTTGATCACCCAATGCTTCGATCGCTGGAAGACCGTGACCTCCGCGGCCTCCTTGGCGACGGCCGGCACGAGCTGGGCCGAACTGGCGCCGGTGCCAATCACAGCAACCTTTTTGCCGGCGATCGACACGTCGCGGTCCCAGCCAGCGGTGTGCATCTTGGGGCCTTCGAAATCTTCGAACCCGGGTATATTCGGCCAGGACCAGCGATTGACCGGGCCATGGCAATTGATAACGGCATTAACCCGAAGCACGTTCTCCGCGCCGTGCTTGTTGCGGATGCGCACATCCCAAAGGCTGGCGGCTTCATCGAAGACGCACGAGAGCACGCGGGTCTCGAAGCGGATATTCTCCCGCAGATTGTACTTGTCGGCGACGCGCCGGAAATAGGTCAGCATCTCACTACCCTTGGGGTAATAGGTGCTCCAATCTGGATTGATCTCGAAAGAATAGGAGTAGAAATGGCTCGGCGTATCGACGCCTACGCCGGGGTAGGTGTTCTCGTACCACGTGCCGCCGACGTCCTGATTCTTTTCGATGATGACGTAGCGGTAACTGGCCTCGCCCAACTTGATCCCAGCCGCGATGCCGCTCAACCCCGCGCCGATCACCAATACGCGGAAGTCCTCGGGCGGAATGGGCCGCTCTGGATTTTCCATTCTTGGGCGGGGGAGACCCAATCCCATCTGGTCGAGCAGAAGCGGCACAAACTCATCGGCCACCGGCTCTCCGACGCAGACGCTCATCATCTTTTGCATCAGCGTGGACGGCAGCGGCTCACGAGACGCCGCGCCGGGTTGGGTCAGCACATCGCGCAGCCTGGCGCGCAATTCAGCTGCGTCAGCTTCCGGGATGACGGTCAGCTGCCCGGACATCGCCGGGTGAATGAATGCGGCAAACCGATCCAGCATCGCCTCGTCACGGCTGAGATGGACATAGACCATGAGAAGCGTCGGCAGACTTGCCTCCGCCAGCGCCTGGCGAAGCTCGGCGCTGTCCTCGATCGGCAGTTCCGGGCGCACCCAGTCGTTTGCGACATCGTCCTGAGGCACTTTCTCTCCTGTAAATCTGCGGGTCGCTGACTGTGTCAGCGTTTTAGAATTTCGCGCATCTGTTCGTTCATGGCCGGCACTGTGAGGCCGGCAAGATGGTCAGCACGCGCCTGCGCCATGCCGGCCGTGATGTCCGGATGGGTTGATACCCAGAACTGCTTCGCGGCGATTCCATCGAGGATTATCCGGCCGGCCTCCCGGCCCGTGATGCCCTGGCTTGCAAGCATGCCACGCATAACCTCGCGGTGGCCGGAAACGAGATCGGCCGCATCCGCGCCATTGGCGTCGTCGAAAATGCGGGTCGCCACCGGCCCCGGCAGAACCACCGACACATGGACCGGCCGCTCCTGGAGCTGCATCTCAAGATAAAGGCACTCGGTGAACGACAGGACGGCGTGCTTGCTCAGGATATAGGGCGTCTGCACCGGCATCATGCCTAGGCCGCCGACCGAGGAGACGTTGGCAATGTAGGTCTGGCGCGGGCTCTTCAGCATGCGGGGCGCGAAGGCGCGAACCCCATGGATGACGCCGTGTATATTGACACCGAGCGTCTGCTCCCACCGCTCGACCGATAGCTCCCAGACGAAACCCAGTGTCTCGATGCCGGCATTGTTGACGAGCAGCGTGATGTCGCCAAACTCCCCATAGGCTCGATCGGCAAGCCGGTCGAGCGCCGACGGATCCCGCACATCTGTGCGAACGGCAATCGCCTGCCCGCCGCCGGCGCGAATGTCTTCGGCGACCCGTTCCGCCCGGTCGAGAGTGATATCAGCCAGCACCACCTTCATCCCGAGCGACGCGGCTTGGCGGGCGATGCCCTCACCGATGCCGCTGCCGGCACCCGTGACGACCGCAGCGCCCGTCGAAAAGGCTTCGACAGCGCTCATCGGGTCGCCTCGAACTGGCGGCGAAGCCAGGCGCAAGCGTCGTCGGCCGCCGTCTGTGCCATGTCGACGAAGCCGAGCCAGGACATGAAACCGTGCGGCATGCCCGCATATCTGTGGAGTTCGACAGGCACGCCCGCTTTGGTCAGCACCGGACCATAGGCCTCTGCGGGATCGCGTGTCGGATCGAGTTCCGCCGTTCCGATGAAAGCCGGCGGAAGGTTCGCGTGACTCTTTGCCCGGATAGGAGACGCCCAAGGATGGTTCTGATCGGCTTCGGGATTGACCAGGTACTGACGCCAGAAATAGTCGACATCGTCGGATGTCAGGATCGGCCCCTCGGCGAACTCGCTCATTGAGGGAAAGTTGCCCGATGGGTAGTTCATCGACCCGTAGAAAAGCAGTTGAGCGCACAGGCGCGGACCACCTTCATCACGCGCTCGGATCGAAACCGCTGCGGACAGCACGGCCCCGGCGCTGTCGCCGCCGACGGCGATACGGCCGGGATCGCCGCCGATTTCAGACGCCTCAGCAGTGCACCATTCCAGCGCTGCGTAGCAATCATCGACCGGCGCGGGAAAAGGATATTCCGGGGCCAAGCGGTAATCGATGGAAACGACGATGCAGTCGGCGCCGTGGCATAGCCCGCGACAGATCATGTCCTGCGTATCGAGATCGCCAACGACCCAGCCGCCGCCATGGAAATACACCAATACCGGGCGTAGACCTGCAGCCTTGGGCTTGTAGATTCGGATCGGAATTTCTCCGTGCGGCCCTGGAATCGAGCGATCCGAGATCTCACGCAGAGGCACATCCAGTTTCGGCGTGACAGCTGCAAAACCCTTAACGGCCGCCCGCAACTCCGCCACCGGTACGGAGCGGGCGGCGGCCCATCCGGAGGATCCCTGCAATATGCGTTCGATTTGCGGGTCCAATGCCATGTGTTTCCCCTGTTGAGTGACGGCCGTTCAGTGGCGCGAGGCGATGTGTTGAAGGTTTAGGCCAGTCGCGGCGGCTCGATCCCAGCCAAGTCGCTCGCATAGTCGAGGAGCGCCGAGAAATCCTTCCCGGCGAACCTGGTTCCTCGTGCGGCCCCGACGACGGCATGAGCGGCAGCCCCGACCGGTAGGCCGATCCGCGACTGGGCCGCGGCTGTCATCGCCAGACTCAAATCCTTGAACGTGAGGTCGAGAGTGAAACCCGGCTCGATGTCGCCTTTCAACACCTTGCTCGGAAAAGCGATCTGCAACTGTCCGTTCGTCGCCGTGGTCCCCGCGGTCACCTCTTTGATGATTTCGGTGCTAAGGCCGAGTTTGCTGCCGAGCACCAACGATTCCGACACGACCTGTGCGGTAACCAAAAGCATGTAGTTGTTCACAATTTTCATGCGCGTGCCCATCCCGACTGCACCGCACCGATAAAATGCAATCCCCATGGCATGCAGCAGCGGATCGATCTCGGCCACTACGCCGTCGTCCCCACCGATCATGAACAAGGATTCCCCGCGTTCAGCATGCGAAACCAGCCGGCCGACGGGGCAGTCGGAGAAGCGTACCCCCCGTTCCGCGCAAGCCACCGCGACACGGTCGGTCCCGGACGGATCGATCGTGCTCATATCGACCAGGATGGACCCCGAATCCATGGCCGCGAGGATGCCGTTCGGACCTAAGACGGCCTGCTCGACATGGCGCGTCTCAGGCAGCATCGTGATCACGACATTTTTCCCACCGGCCGCCCCAGCAGCCGAACTGCTGGCATGTGCCCCCGTTTCGGCGAGTCGAGCGACCTTCATAGGGTCGATGTCGAATGCGGACACGTCAAAACCTTTGCGCACGAGATTGGCCGCCATGGGAAATCCCATGGCGCCCAGACCGATGAATCCGACTTTCATAGAGAGAACTCCAATTTGTGCGGCTCAGGGAGCCGCCACATGCCAATACAGGCCAGGCCCGTAGGGGTCGATCACGCTGCGAAGCGCTGCGGTCTCGACGCGAAGGACGTCATAATTGTCGTTGCCGTGCAGGTCGCCCGGCTTTTCATCCACCGTAGCTGCATAGAGCGCGTAGCCCGCATAGGCCCATTGGTGGCGACCATCAGGCCGGTCATAGATGGTCCAAAAGCCGGATGGCTGCGAACCGTCGGGCGCGATCAACGGCGGATGCGTCTGCTCGCACGTCGCGTCGCATCCAAGCAGCCCGAGAGCCCGCCCGATCTGCGGAATGCCGGGGTCGCCTTGGCGAGCGCTGTGAGCCCCCGATGCCGTGTATCGAAACATGTCCCGGATATAGAGGGTCATACCCGCCTTGGTCGTCCAAACGCCACCGAGCTTCTCGTTCGGCCTCAGTACGACTTGGTCGGGAACGAAGTATCGCGCCACGAGCGCTATATTGTAGTGAGGGTTGGCCCCGATCCCATTGGCATCGTCGAGCCTCACGTCTCCGTCGTACGTGTAGAGTGGCAACCCCTTATAGACCCACTGCCGAACGCCGTCGGCTCGATCGGTCGCCGTGAAGTCTCCCAGCGGCTGGTCGATCTGTGGCGCCTGGT
The DNA here is from genome assembly GCA_965276835.1 of Alphaproteobacteria bacterium. Classification (GTDB taxonomy): domain Bacteria; phylum Pseudomonadota; class Alphaproteobacteria; order BOG-932; family Roseiterribacteraceae; genus BOG-932. Next base: position 516,195 of record OZ255631.1, on the reverse strand, counting down.
AGGGAATAAATTTGTGCGAGCAAGCCGGTTTTGCACATTCGTCTTGGGCGCCGTCTTCGGCGGGTCCGGTATAGAGCGCCAGGCCGCGATCGTCGACCAATCCCTGCCCCAGCGCTTCGCCAATTTCGTGCACACCGATCTCTGGCGGAAGGGGAGCGCCGTTATTCCACACGGGGACGGCCACATGCCACACGCCGTCGGAGTGATCACCCTTGAGCTGCCCCGGGTTTTTGTCCTTTACCGAGGTATAGAGGGGCTTGCCGCGATAGGCCCATTGGCGACTCCCGTTCCCGCGATCGACGATCGTCCAATCTCCGACAGATTTCGCCCCAGCCGGAGCGAGGATCGCCGGCCAGTTCGCGGCGCAATCGCCCTCGCACGACGACTTGCCCGACACTGTATCCGCATCCGTGAGGTAGGCGGTCATGCCTTTCGCGTCGCCGAAACGGAACGCCCCCTTGATCGTGCTCAACAGGTTGTAAGGCACCGGACGTTGCTCGACCGTGTTGTGCAGCGTGATTCCCGGCGGCGTCGCCAGCGAGGGCTCGAGGCGTGCCGATTGCGTCGTGCGCCCAGCCAGCAAGTAGGCCCCGGCCCCGGCTGCCAGGAGCAGGCCGGCGATGAGAATGAACTTCGATCGCATGAATATTGTCCCGCTGCCCTATTCCGTTTAGGCCAGAATTTCCGTGACGGTGCGCGATGTGGCCAGCGTATCGCTGCCCCAGCTGTTGACCGGAACGCCCATCGCCTGTTGCACGGTGAGACCTACCCGCGTGATCGGATCGCCCGCGGTCTGAATATGCTGTCCGGTTTTCACCCGGCCATTCGCACCACCGATCGTCAGGGTCGCTATATTGTCGGTCGAGTGAACCTTGGCGTATCCCGTCTCGGTGGTGACCCAGACCAGCATCCGGTCGAGCAGCGACCTGTCGCCTTCGCGAAAACCGTCGAAAGTGGCGATCATGTCGGCCATCGCACTCATGATGTTTCCGATGAACCAAGCGACATTCGGCTGATAGCCGAGCTTTGGATCGACTGGCTCTTCGTGGGTGTGCGTGTGATGGATCACCGCGTTCCCCGACCGGCGCAAAGTGGACAGCCCTTCGGTTAGCGCAATGTTGGCGACGCGTGTCTGCCCGCAGGCAAACGCGCTGGCAATCAGCTGCACGAAGAGCTTGTGATTGGTGTGCATGGTGGTGACTTCGGCGCTCGGCGTCAGTTCGCCGACCGGCTTTTGGGGGACCGAGCAGGCCGTCAGCGGCTCCGGCTTCTGCAACTCGAGATCGAGCTGCTGCTCAAGCTGCCGCACCGAGGTCAGGTATTCGTCGAGCCGGACTTTATCGGCCGCGCCAATCATCCCTTGCACTTCCGCCAGCTGATCCTTCACGCCGGACAATACGCTCTGCCTGGCCATGACTCTGGGATCGGGCGTGAAATCCGCCGCGTTAGGATCCCTGAAATCGGGTCCGAATATGCGGGTGTACAAAGCAGCGGGAGACACTTCCGACGGGTTCATGATATTGCCCGCCCGCACGCTCTCGCTGAGATGACTGCCGATGCAGGAAACCTCCAGCGACCGAAACCGCGTCTTCGTCCCGATAGTGTCGGCAATGATGGTGTCAACGCTCGGAAGCGCCGTCTTCTGGCCGGCCCCAGCCACGATGCCGGTCTGGACGGCGATCCTGCCCGTGATGTGCGGTTGCGCCGGCTTCCCGTCGAGAGGCACTTTGAAACCGCTGAACACGTTTAACTTCGACATGTAGGGCCGGAGAGGTTCCAGGTCCGGCCCAAGGTCGACCAGCTTGCCCGCGGTCTTCGGCTCCCATCGTCCCGGATTGAGGCCACATCCGAAAAACCAGTTGGCAAAGATCGTTGGCAGCGGCGCCCCGTCGGCCAGGGCCGTGCCGTTGCCATCCAGGAAGCAATCCAGGAACGGCAGAGCGACGGTAACCGCTGCGCCGCCGAGCATGCCGCGCATAACTCTGCGCCGGCCAAATTGTGCCGCCACGCTCATTGGTGTTCTCCTTCGAATGCAAGGCGCGACGACGCGGGGATACCGGCGCGTGTCTCTGGCTTCGTCACACGATAGAACTGGTCGCTTGTGGCGATTGCGCGAAGTAGCGCCTTAAGCTCATAACCGCCGGAAGCGAAGGTTTTAGCCAGATCCGTGTGTATCCAGGCACCTTCGTCCTTCGTCGCCGACCGCCCAATGCCGTATGAATACAGCCGATTGACGATGCACGCGGCAGCGGCCGGATTGTCATGGATGGCTTTTCCCAGCCCCTGCGCGTTGGCGAATTTCAATCCATCGATTTCGCCGCTTGCATCGATCGGAACTCCGTTTTCGAGCGGACGAAAGGCGCCTGTCGTATCGAAGTTCTCCAGCGCCAGGCCGATCGGATCCATGATCTTGTGACAGCCTGCACAGGTCGCTTCGGAGCGGTGCGCTGTCAGGCGCTGACGGGCTGTCTTAAAGGCTGGGTTATTGGTGTCCTGCACCAGGGCGAAATTTACGTTGCCAGGTGGATCTGGCACCTTCTGGCACAAGAGGACTTCGCGCAGAGCTTTTCCGCGTACCGTTGGCGAACTGCGTCCGGGCTGCGAATGCAAGGCGACGAAGCTCGCTTGCGTGATGATGCCGGCTTGATCGGCACCGTCAGGATACTCATAGCGAACCCACGCATCCGGAAGATCGTCGGGTGTCGTCAAGGGAATCTTATAAATCGTCCCGAGAAGTGGGGTCAGGAAGGTCGTCCGCGTCGTGAAGAGATCGCGATAGTCGCCGTTCCGCTGCAATAACAGGTCGACGATCGTCCGCAGCGTCTGTTCCTGCGCGTCGGCAGCGACGCGAGCACTAAACTTAGGATACAGCACTGGGTCCTTCGCAAGCCCCTCGAATGCCGTGAATCCAAGCATGTCGGAGAAGAAGGCTCGCACGCCGGACTCCAAGCGCGGCGAAGCCAACATACGGTCGACCTGATTTTTCAGGCCGTCCGCCGTATCGAGCTCGCCATGCGCGGCGGCATCGAGCAGCGGCCGGTCCGGCCCGGAATTCCAGAGCAGGAAACTGAGTCGTGTGGCCTTGGAATAGGAATCGAGCGTCAGATGGCTTGGATCGCCGGCGTCCGCGAACGCTACCTCCTGACGGAACAGGAACTGCGCGGATTCGAGCATTCCGGTCAGCGCGAGGCTCAGTCCTGAATAGAAATCGTGCAGCCGTCCCGATACGTCCGAGGCGATCGTCACCTCGTCGGCCAACTCTCGCTGGGTCAGCGGCCGCCTGTAAAGCATGCGGCCGACGGCGCCCAGGAACTTTCCGGCGCAAGCATCGTCCGCTGCCTGAACGGAGTGCGGAATACAGGGGACCGTCACACTCCTGTGGTGCTCGTCGACGACCTGTGCGGCAATGGACCGAGCCATGTCATCGTACTGCTCGAACCCTGTTGCGGTCACACTGACCTGACTGGCGCCGACTGCAAGCAAGCCAGCATCCCGCTGATCGGGTTCAAATCTGCCGCCCAGTTTGATCGTTTTGCCGAAAACGTCGGCAATAATTTGCCGATACTGGTCCTGGGTAATACGACGCATCCCGACCAGATGGCCTTGCGGCGCGGATGTCGCGTCCGTCGCCGCGTGCGCGGGAATGACGACACTGGCTGTCGTCAACGCGAGCGCCAATGCGATGCCGATTTTTTTTGCCATTTGAGTAAGCTACCGGGAGAGGTTTTGCGCCGGCGTACTGGCTGCGGCGGTCTTTTCGTCGTGGACGATAAAGGCGGGGACCGCCTCTATCGTGTAAGCGGTGGAGATGGCGGTATTCTCGCCAGTCTTCGGATCCGGATAGGCGTCAGCCATCCGCTTGAGCGCGTAATAGATGCCAGGAACGTCGAGCGACACGACCGCCTCGTTGAACACGCCGCCGGACGCGTAGCTCGAGTAGATTCGCCGCCAATCCTCGTATCCGCCAAGGATTCCGCGCGCGCTTCCATCCGGTTTGAGGGTCAGCCGCAACCGCGCATCCGAAAAATGGAACTCCGGCTCGTAGAAGACGTCGCCCAGCATGTTGAAGGTGAACTTGTCAGTCGTGACCACGCCGTTTCGTAGTTGTCCGCGAACAACGTTGTACGAACGCCGATCGCCTGAAACCCGAAAGGTCATGTCGGGTATAGGCGCCCCGTCCGTACCGCGCACGACCGGGGCGGTCGCCTGATAGACGCCGATTGTTACGTCGCCGTCTTTCGACAAGTCGTCGCCTGTCACCTCGATCAGCCAAGCAGGCATCGCGTCGCGCGGCATATCCCAAGCGGCGGTAGGATAGCCCGGGCGGTCGGGCGGGAAGGCGCGTTGCGGCACGAAACAGCCCATGACGCGATAGATTTGGTTATCGACCCCATGTTCGCCGCTCTCAGGGTCCACGAAGTCGTCTGGGCCGTCCTTGCCGTCCAGATTGAAGCCATAACCGACCTTTCCCTTCAGGGTTTTGATCTGGGGATCGGGTACCGAGGTTGGGTAGAGATAGGGACTGACGGGCTTGCCATCGATCCGGCCTCGGTCGCCCAGCATGAAGTACATTGAGCCGGGAATTGCTTTCACCGCGCCCTCTATTTCCGGCTGGCTCTTGCCGAGTTGGGCAAGCACCTTACGAAAATGCTGCTCGATACTGTCGTTCAAGCCATCGGGGCAGTCGCCGTCCTGTGAGTAGGTCGCCATATAAAACCAGCTGACGACATAGCTCTTGGTATCGGCCGCCGCCGCGCTACCGATCGGTGCGCACCATAGGGGCAGGAATAGTGAAGCGATGACGCAGGTTGGCTGCAGTAATCGGCGCCGCGCGGGTGAAGGCCGCGGGCCAACAGTCGCACACAGGTTCGTCAATTTTGAGGTGATCCCCATCGGTACTCGTCCTTCGTCGCCGAAGTTATGAGAACGATGTACGGCACAAGGCAACGCACTGTCGCAGCTTGGTTCTTGTTGCGCCTTCTTCTGGTACTTCACGCATCAGCCGCAGATACTGCTCAAGCATTGATGTCGTGAGCCTGTGTTCGCACGGGTGCGCCGAGACGAATTCGCCCCATCGCGTGATAGCATCCGGCAGGAATCGATCCGCTCATCCGCTTTTTTTGAGCGGCCCAAACGAATTCAATCGGGGATAGGCATGCGGACTTGGCTCATGGATGAGGGATCCGAAATCCCGGCGGTTTTATACACGCTGAAGAACCTTTTTAAAGCGAAGGGCCTTCTTTATCACGACATCGCCGAGACTCTCGGGACGAGTGAAACTTCGGTGAAGCGCTACCTCACCGGGCACAATGTAACTCTCGAGACTTTGGAGGCCTTGTGCCGGATCGTCGGTCTGCGCTTAAGCGATGTGATCGAGATGGCGCAGGAAGAGACGGAGTGGTCTGTACTGAGCCTTGAAGAGGAACAGTTTCTCGCCACAGAACCCTTTCTCGCGGCCTTATTCTATATGCTCTCCCAGGGGCTCACACCGGCGATCCTCCAACGTGATTTCGGGATCGGCGACGCGGAAATGAATGATTATCTAGGGACCCTGGATCGGCTCGGACTTATCAAACTCTTTCCGTACAATCGGATCAAGCTCAGGGTCAGCCGGAACTTTAACGTTCAACAAGGCGGCCCTTTGATGCGGCTCGCGTACGAAACTCTCCTAAAAGACTTTTTCGAGAATTTCGAGATCGACAACCCCGACTGGTCGTTCACCTATGCCAAACTATCGGACTCCTCGCTCGAACGGGTGCGCGAGTTGGTTCGCAATTTCGTGATCGCCTTCGAGAGGATCGCAGATGCTGACCGAGAACTGCCGTCTGATATCGCGAAGTGGTACGGATTTCTGTCTATGCTTCGGCCAGTTGATATTGGCGGCCTTAGAAGCCGGTCGGCTCTAAATCATGCAAATAAGGAGAAGGGACAGGCCGCCTAGGCAGCCTGTCCCCCCAACTTGAACCATCCAGCTGACTATGAGGTCGGCCCGCCGGAATAGACGATCTGAACCCTGCGATTCTGAGGCTCGCGCACCCCGTCGCCGGTTGGCACCAACAAGTCGCGCTTACCCTTGGCCACGATCTCGATCTCGCTGGACGAGATACCGTCTTTCTCGAGCTGTGCAGCCACAGATTCGGCACGCCGGCGGCTGAGGCGCATGTTGTACGCATCCGAACCCACGGTGTCCGTATGACCGGTGACGGTCAGCTGCGTGACTTTCGCCGGAACAGCATTCCGAGCAGCCTGATCGACGATCGCGACGGCCTGGCTAGACAAGTCCGACTTGTTGAAGTCGAAGAATACCAGGTAGCTCCGCGGGGCCGATGCCGGTGCGACGACCGGCGGTGGCATGTAGGCTGCGGGGGCTGCCTCCGGCTCGGAGGAAGGCCCGCCAAACCGGTAGCGCAGCGTCACCCCGATCTCGCGCGGGAGCGTCGTGGCGACCGTCCGATAGCCGGAGTCGATTGGCGCTCCAGCACCCAGCGCATTATTATTGTACACCTGAACGACACTGGTCGACTGCTGATAGTCCGCCGGCGAAATGGTCCGGATTCGTTGGATATCGAGCAGATTCTTCACGAACAATGTGAAGTCCCATCCGGCATCCTCGTCACGCACGCCCGCGTAGAGATTGAGGATCGGCAGCGCGTCGTAATCGTAATTCTCGAGGCTTGAATGCCAACCCGGCTGGTAGGTGAACAGGGTGCTGATGAACGGCTGATAGGCCGTGCCGGTATCGACATCATATTCTGACTGTACGCTCAGGTGAAATTTCGGCGTCTCGCCAATCCTTCCGTTGCTTGAGCACATGGACACTTGTTGGCCAACGGGAACGAAGGCGGCGCCACTTGATGTGAAGGTGTTGCACGGGATCTTCGCGTCGTTGTACTGGGCGTTGACCCAACTGCCCTTTATGCCGATATCCCACCCGTCAGTTATGATCGCATCCACTTGCGTTTCAATGCCTTCGCTTGTCGCGTCACCGTTGTAAGTAAGCGTCGGGCTCGTGTCGATAACGCCGTTTTCGGCACTGGAAGCGTTAACTACGACAAGGTTAATGTAACCGTTGAAGTGCTGGTAAAACACATCGGTATTCACGTTGAGCCGATGATTGAGCCAGCTGCTCTTGAGTCCGAGTTCCACCGCGTCGGAAGTTTCCGGCTGGCTGAGGAGCAGGTTATTGTTCAGCGCCGCCGTGACGCCGACGGCCGCTGAGCCCGGGCGGAAAGAATGGCCGTAGGACACGTAGCCGACCTGGTCCGGCGTAAAGGTATAGGACAGGTCCGCACCGCCGGTGAAGGCGTGATAGGTCCTGATGGCATCATCCGCCGAAACGGTCGGAAAGTTATTCAGTACAGTAGCGCCGGCAGCAACCACCGTTAGGTCACTTTGCTGGTGGTTGCGATAAATCTGATAGCGGGCGCCAACGTCGAGTTTCAGCGCATCCGTCAGCTGGAAGGACGAGCTGCCGAACACCGAATAATGCGTCGACTGGTCAGGGATGAAGATCGAAACATCGACCGGCGTCTGGATATAGTGCCCTCCAAACGGAAATGTCACCGTCGGCGATAGAGCGGCGCCGCTGATGAACGAGTCGCTCGGCTGTTCGACATTGACTGGGTCAGTCTGCCGAATGAAGTCGGCGCCGATCATATAGTTCCAGAACGACCTGCCATTGGAGTAATAGCGCAGCTCGGCCGAGGCCGTGTTGTAGGGCGTGTGGACATATTGCTCAGCCATGTAGGTCAGGGGGGCGTTGCCAAGATTGAGGGCATGCTCCTGCCTCAGGATCGTGTCCTGATAGCCGGCATTTAATTCCAGCGTGTCGTCGCCGACATCCAAGAAGGAATCGAACGTCAGGAAATGTGTTTGATTGCGGAATTCATCGACCCCTTGGGTCACCGCGGTTCGGTCCGACACACCGGCCACGGGGCCGTTCGGCGCAAAAGCGGGAGTACCCGGGTATCCCGCGGCCACCGGGAATAGCCCCCCCGAACCGACCACCTGCTGATACTGCACATTGTCGGCACGGAGATATTGATAGGTAAATACTGACCTAAAGTTGTCGGTCGGCGCGAAATTGACCGAAATACGGCCGCTCTCCGTGTGCCCGATAGAGGAATCCCCGCGCGTCACGTTATGCACGTCGTTGATGTCGTTCTGATCGCCAAGGCCGGCGACGCGGATGCCCAATATATCGGTGACGATCGGGACCGAAACGGCCCCCTGAATGTTGTAGGCATCCTGATCCGACCCGGTCGCCTGAATATAGCCCTCAAACGTGTTCAGGCTGGGCTCCTTCGTCTTGATCGTGATGGCGCCTGCCGGCGACGTGCTACCGCGCAGGAGGCCCTGGGGACCGCGCAGCACCTCGATCTGATCCAGGTCGTAGATTGCGGTGAACGCCGTTTGCGCATCCGTCTGGATTTCATTGTAGTAGATGTCGACGGTCGGGAGCGTCCCCTCGTCGGGGTTGAACGCGATGCCCCGCAACGTCGCAGTGTTAGAGCGGCCGTCGTTGTTTTCGAGCTCCAGTCCGGGCGCGAGTTGCGATATATCCTTGACGTCGAAAACCTGTTTTTTCACCAATTCATTGGAGGAGAGAGCGTCGACCGACATCGGGACATTCTTGAGCAGTTCGTTGCGTCGCGTCGCGGTGACGATCACCTCCTCGATGACCGGCGGAGCTGCTGCCTGGGCCTGATCCTGGCTTGGAGCTTGCGCCTGAGCGTTTGCCGATAGGCCTGCCGCTATCACAAGCAGACTTGCTCCGGATATGGCAGTACGTTTGAAGAATGAAGAAGCTGACATTATTCTCTCCTTGTATTTCTGTAGTATTATCTACGAAGCTGGTTGTTATTTATTTGGGGTGGTGACTGACGGGTCGAACCAAGTGAATTCGACGGTATAATCATCGGGGCCCTTCATGTGGGTATAGCGATAGCGTCGACCGCCTGGGATTTCGGAAGTACTTGGCGGGATTATGGTCTTGTAACCTGCCGCCGCGATTTTCTTGGCGATTTCGTCAACGTCGCCAGCCGTCTTGGTAAAGAGAACCAGGCGATTGAGGCCGTTGCCCTGATCGACAGTTTTGATTGCGCCGGGCGTATAGACGAGCGCGATCTGGCCCTCGACGTCGGTGCCGCCGGGGCTGAGAAGCACCTCCCACGCGCCAGGCCCGATAGGAACACGGGCGGCTTCTTTCAGTCCGGCCAGCCTGGTAAAAAAATCGAGGGATACGTCGAGGTTGGAAACATTGATCAGGGCGCCGACCCGCTCAATCTGGCTGGTCGCGGCACAAACTTTCTGGGGAGATGGCAGCAGGATCGCGGACGCCAGCAATGCTGCGACCGTCATACTTCGAAGCTTCACCAAATCCCTCCCCTGCTCCTCGTCGGCATTTGAGCCAAAGAAGTTCAGTTACGGAGGTAAGGAAAGCGACAGTTGGGGAAGTATCGATAGGCGGGGCTCGGAGTACCTCTATCTGGTCCGGCCAAACGTGAAACGGCGACTCCGAGAAGCGAATCAAGCCAAAATCCGTAACACAAGCTGATTCGTTTATGACCGATTGTGATTGCTACTGAAGGAATCTGAAATGCGCTTGACGCTCCTCTCCATCCTCCTCATCGCTCTCGCTCAGCCTACCCTGGCTCGGAAAGCTTCGACACCAATCCCGCTCTACGAAAGTGGCCCTGCGGTCCCCTCCGGGGAAATATCCGAGACATTCAACGGCAGGAGATTGTACGGAATGTTACACAACCGACCCTGACCGCGTTCCTGCCGGAAACCGGTCACGCAACCGGAGCAGCGGTCACCATCGCACCCGGTGGCGGGTTCATGATGCTGTCGATCGACAGTGAAGGCCGGCAGGTCGCACCCTGGCTCGCCGATCACGGAATCGCTGCATTCGTCTTGAAATATCGCCTAAAAGAAACGCCAACCGATACTGCGGCATTTGGCCGTGAACTGACGGCGGTCCTGACGAAAGCCGCGCAAGGCTCTGGAGTGGAAATCAACCATCCCCTAGCCATCGCCGCCGGGGAAGCCGCGGTCAAACTTGTTCGCGACCGCGCCCGGACATTCGAGATCGACCCCGACCGCATCGGCTTTTTAGGCTTTTCAGCTGGCGCGGTTATTGCGCTTCAGACGGCGCTCGCCGACGGCGAATCCGTGCGGCCTGCTTTTGTCGCTCCGATCTACGGACCGATGGACAAAGTTGCGGTCCCGGCCAATGCTCCTGCCCTATTTGCCGCGATGGCCGCAAACGATCCGCTGTTCGGCGGCAAAGGATTCGGATTGATCGATGCGTAGATCGCCGCCAAGCGGCCGGCGGAGTTGCATGTATTTGCAAAGGGCGGTCACGGCTTCGGGCTGAGCAACTATGGCTGGTCCAGCGACCACTGGATCGACGAGTTCTACTGGTTGATGCGGGCAAGCGGCTTTCTCAAGACTACTCAACACTGAAGTTCGTGTAGGGTCTCTCGATACTCCCCACGATCAAGAAGCCGACAGGGCGAACGACCACAACCCGCCCGCAGGCTAACTCACGCGAGGATTTCGCCGATCGCCTTCTGGGTCTCCATCTTGCCAACACCCCATCGGTCGACCGGGACCCCCATGACTTGCTGCACAGTCAGGCCGACGCGCGTGACCACGTCGCCGGTCCCCGCAACATGCAGTCCTGATTTAACGCGTCCACCGGCGCGACCTCCCAGCATAATCGGCATGTCCACCACGCTATGGATGCGCGCGAAGGATGTATCGGAATGGGCGAGCACCAAAGAATTGTCCAGCAAGGTACCAGCCCCTTCCTTCACGGAATCCAGAGCCGCGACAAAATCCGCCCAACCCTGAATCGATTGCATCTCGAACCATGTTGCCTGGGGCTGGCAACCCTGCGCCGCGTCGACGGCTTCCTCATGCGTCAGCGTGTGATGGGTCTTGTCAGTGCCGGCTTTCGTCGTCGAATCCGCTGAATCGGTGAACACCATATTGAAGACCTTGGTCTGGTCGCAGGCGAGCGCCATGGCCAGGAGCTGCATCATAAGGCGGTGACTTGTGATGACCTGGCTAATTTCCTGGCCAAGCGGCGTGTCGGCGGGCTTCGCCAAAACGCGGCAGGCTTCCGCCGGCGGCGGCTTCTGAAGCTGCATCTCCAACTGCTGCTCAAGTTGCCGGACCGAGGTGAAATACTCGTCGAGCCGCACACGGTCGGACGCGCCAACCTCGCTCAACAGACGCTGGCGATCGTCGCTCACGCTGGAGAGGACACTGCGCCGCAGGATGACCTTCGGATCCGGTTTGAAATCGGCGTTGTTCGGATCCTGGAAGTCGACACCGAATACACGCGCGTAAAATGCGACGGGCGAAGGCTCACTCGGATTCACCACGCTTGTGCTGCGGCTGCTGTAACTGTGGCGCGGATTACCGGTTGCCGTCACCTCCAGCGAGCGAAAGCGTGAGTCTGTCCCAATTGCATCGGCAATCAGGACATCCAGGGTGGGCAGGTCGTTCTGATTGGCTTGGGCGGGTGCGGCACCGGTTCTAAGGCCAATATTGCCGCTCCAATGCACATGGTTGGGCTTGCCGTCCAACTCCACGTTGAAACCCGTGAGGACCGATATTTTGCCTCGCAACCCCGCAATCGGCTGAAGTTCGGGCGTGATATCGTAGCCGGCGCCGATCGTCTGCGGAGTCCAACGTTTCGAGTTCATGCCGCATCCCCAGAACCAAGTCCCGAAACGGACAGGAAGCGGTCGTCCGTCGGCCAAGGCGGTGCCGTTCGAAGATAGGAAACAGTCTAGAAATGGAACCGCAAGCGCGATGCCGCCGCCACGCCACAAGCCACGAAGGACAGTTCTTCTCGGAACGGAAACGGGCATCTAACCCTCCTTGTCAGAATGGCGCCGCAGATCGACCTGGTTCCGCGGCTGGGTGTCGGGTTCGCTCACGGCGTAAAACCCGCGGCTCGTCGCAATCGTGCGCAACAAGTCCACGACCCGATATCCATCGGAGGCGAACTGGCCGTTGAGCCACTTGAGCCACTCCGCTTCGCCGGAACTCTGGGGGCGGCCTGTCGCATATTTGTAGAGGGTGCTGACAAGGCACGACGTAGCTGCCGGGTTGTCGTGCAGTGCCTTCCCCAATTCGCTCGGACTACTGAAATGCCGGCCATCAAGCTCGCCGCTGGCATCGATGATCTCGCCACCCTCCGTGGCGCGGTAGGCGCCGGCGCCATCGAAATTTTCGAGCGCTAGGCCGATGGGATCCATGATCTTGTGGCAGCCGGCGCAGGTGGGCGCGGTGCGATGGGCGGTCAGGCGGGCGCGAGCGGTCTTGTAAAGCGGATTACTGGTGTCTTGAGCGACGGTGAAATCGACGTTCGCGGGCGGTGCTGGAACCCGCTGGCATAACAGCAATTCGCGGATGGCTTTACCACGCAACGTCGGGGAGCTCTGCCCGGGGTGAGCGTAAAGCGCAGTAAAACTCACCTGCGACAGAAGACCGGCGCGCGGATCGTCGGCCGGGAAATCGTATGCCTCCCAGCCATCCTTCGTTGTGACCGGGACGTAATAGATCGGACCGAGCGCCCGGTTCATGAAGGTTTGCCGGCTGACGAAGATGTCGCGGTAATCGCCGTTCCGATGGACGAGAAGATCGACGATCGTGCGCAACGTCTGTTCCCGCGCCGCGGCCGCGACCGCGCCGCTGAATTTCGGGTAGATGAGGGTATCCTTTGCAAGCGTGTCGAAGGACTCGAATACCAGCATGTCGGACATGAACGCCCGAACCCCCGCGTCGAGCCGCGGAGAAGCCAACAGGCGATCCACCTGCCGTTCAAGACCGCGCTGGGTCTGAAGGTCTCCTCGGTCGGCAGCGTCGAGCAATTCGCTATCGGGCGAACTGTCCCAGAGGAGAAAACTCAAGCGCGATGCCTTGGCATAGGTGTCGAGCATGCGCTGACCGGGACGGTCCGGGTCAGGAACCGAGCGATCGATTCGAAACAGGAATTCCGGCATTTCGAGCTCGGTCGCCAGCGCAAATTGGAGGCCGGCATAGAAGTTCGACGAATCCCGCGCGGCCTGATCGGCAACCGCGACGCGCGCCTTGAGCTCCGCTGCGGTCAGTGGTCGACGGAACAGTAGCCTGCCGAATTTGGCGAGCACATGGGCGGCGCAGGTGCTATCCGGAGCGTCTGCTGCGTTAGGATGACAGTCTACAGTTCGCAAGCGGTGCGCCTCATCGAGGGCCTGAGCCGCGACCGAACGCGCCATCACGTCGAACTGTTCGAAGCCTGACGGCGTGACGGTGGCCGCCACCGCGCCAACCGCCTGAAGCCCTTCCCTGCGGACAATCGGCTCGAACCGACCGGAAACCTTGATATCCGTCCCGAAAATATCGGCGATGGTCTGGCGGTATTGCTGTTCGCTAAGCCGCTGAACCACCGGTCGAGCGCCGGGGTTTGCCGGCTCGTTGGGCTTGCAGCCGGCCAACCCGCTCAATATCGCCAGCGCCACAAGTGCCGAGGCCCCCAATCGTATTGATGCATGTGGAACTGGCGACATCACGGAGCACCTTGGACGGACGCCTGCTGCTGAGCCGGCGGATGAATAACAAAGGCGGGGATTGCCTCGACCTCGAAGGCGACGGAAACTGCCTTGCACACGCCCGTGGCCGGGTCCCGCTCGCCGTCGGCTAGCCGATGCAATGCTGCATAGAGGCCAGGGCAATCGATCTTGTTCGACACCGCCCCCTGGATCGATTGGGGGACGACGACGAATTGATAGAGTTTCTCGATATCTGCGTAGCCGCCCATTAGACCCTTGATGCTGCCGTCCGGCAGCAGATTCAGTTTGAAGCGAACTGCATCGAACACCCACGGAATGTGAACGATCTGATTGTCGTACTTGAAGGTGAAGTCGACCGGCTCGGTGGTCAGAACCCCGTTCGCCACATGCCCGTGGGTGAAGGCGTGGAATTTGGGGTTATCGCTGATTTGCAGACTCAGACCCGCCGGTATGTGCCCGTTAGCATCCAGCGTGACGGAATCCTTTCCGGAATAGAAGGCGACATCGACATCCCCATCCGGGCCACCACCTTTCGGATCGGATATCTCCATCAGGACCGTCCACTCTCCCGTCCTAATATTGGCATCCCAATCTTCGTTTCCCTCACGGCGGTAGACTTTGATGCACCCGAACCCACGCCACATCTGGTTGTCGACCGCAGCTGTGCCATCAGCGTTGGTAAATTTCTTGTGACCGCATGTTGACGCGGTCGCAGCACCGTCCTGGGTCCCATCGAGGTTAAGCCCAGATGCGACGCCCGAATGGTCGATGGTTTTGAACTCGGTAGACTCGTAGTCGATCGGGTTGTCGCAAACATTATGGCCGCCATACATGTCCTTGTTGGTCAGCTGCTCGCCGAGCTTCAACCCGTTTTTTGGATGATCCGTCGCTAGGATCATCCGGGCGACCTTGCCGAGTTCCGTCACCTGGTTGGCTCGGTCGCGATCAGCAGGGGGAAGTTGGGCAATGAAATCATCGCGGAGGCTCATAGTCATGCCACCCGGGCAATCAACTCCTGGGTCCGACGCCGGACGCGCGAAATAAAAGTGAGTCAGGACATATCCGTGCATGCGCCCGATTTTCGCAGGCGGCATCGTTTCTGGAGACGCCGCGTAGCCTTCGGTAGAGGCGAACGCGAGTCCGCAAAGGACGACCAGGAAACTTCGAAATGGCGCGCGCATGATTTGCCTAGCGTAATTTTGCAATCGGTCTGGGAGATTGGCGGCTGCCTTGCCTCTCCGACCATCACGTAGAGATTCGCGCGCCGCGTAGTTCATTGCCACCCCTTTTATGCTCAACCTTCAATGCTGTTCTGCCCAGTCTCAAGCTGATGCTCGGCACGAGATTCTCACAAATCAGGTGGTTGAAGCCAGCGTCGATGGTGGCTAAGTTGCGCCGACTTAACGCATAAGTATCATGGAAAAACGGACGTTTCATCAGTATCTCGGCGGAAATTGAGGCGATGACGGAATCAGACCTGAACGCCGGCGAGCGGACTGTCCTCAAGCTGATTTCGATCTTGCGGCTAATCGGGAGCGACGTCGATTCTCTCCTTGAACGCGCAAATATTACCTGTTCTGTCGACGCATTTGCGGCCGGCGCATTTCGGCAAACACCTCCGGAGCGCCTGCATCGGTTGCGATCCCTGGGGGGCTCGGCGCTTTCAGTCTATGTCGCCGGTCAGGCGGGGCGTGAACCATTAAGATCCGAAGATTGGAGGATGCTGTTTTTTTGTCTGGTCAGTTGCCGGACCTTGAGGCAGGCAATGCATCGTGCGGCCGAATACGTGACAGTGCTCGACGGGCGTTGCGGTCGAATGGAACTGATCGAAAGCGGAGATCAGGCGGAATTCAGAATCGACTCACAGTGGCCTTTCAGCACTGGCCCGTCCTTCGCTTTGGACATGATCGGCATTATGAGCCAGCACGCTGTTTTTGGTTGGCTAATTACGCGAACCATACCGATCATCGTGCAGATGCAATACCCGGCTCCGATGCTGGATGCCTTTAACACCGGAATGCTCCCGTACCCAATCGTCATGGACAGCGCGTACAACGGCTTCAGCTTCGGCGCCGAATTCCTCGACTATCCGGTGTTGAGATCAGGAGAGGATTGCGAGAGTGCATTTAGTGCCGACCTCTCCTTCCTGTTTGATCTGAAAAATACCGACATTCGGCTTGAGCTGTCCGAGCGCGTACGTAGAATTCTCTATCAGGCACTTGCAGAGGGACATAACCCTCCATCGCTCGAAGCGACGGCCGATAAGGTGGGAATGTCCTGCGCGAGCTTTCGCCGTCAGCTGAGTCGGAACGGGAGATCCTACCGGGACATCAAAGATAGCTGCCGGCGCGAGATCGCCATGGATCTCTTGTCCCGCACCGATCTCAATATCGAAGAGATCGCGGAGCGGTTGAGTTTCTGCGATTCGGATGCGTTCCGCCGGTCGTTCCGCGAATGGATTGGTATGGCGCCCAGCCAGTTCCGAAAGGCTTATCAGGCTCGGGAGTGACCCGGGCGGGACCGGCCGATTCAGTCGGTGTCAGGACCGGTGGCACGGCTCCGCACGACGCGGTTGAACATCGCTCGTCGGCCCAGATGCAACGTCGACGCGCCGAGGGCGGGAAACACGAGAGCCACCAAGGCTAGAGAGTAGCCGACAGCGCCGTCATAACCGAAGATATAGTCGGTCGAGGCTGCCACGGCCGTCGGTCCGACGGCTATGCCGACGAAAGCGGCCACAAAGAGAAAGAACGCCGACATCTGGCCGCGCATTCGTCTGGGCGTAACGACCTGCACGGCTGCGGCCACGCATCCGAGCGTCGTATTGGCGAAGAAACTGCTGAGAGCCACACAAGTGAGCGATAGCCACGGCGCGGGCGCGATCCCGGCGCCAACACCGCAGACCGTCACGCCGACAGCGTAGATCATCGGCACAATGAATTGACCGTCGGAGTGACCGCGGGCGATCAGCTTATCTGCCAGAAATCCTGCAGTCACAGAGCCCAGGATTCCGAAAACCATGTTTGTCGTACCAAGAAACAAACCGGCATCCGCAATGCTGAACCCGTGCACCCGCTGAAGGAAAGCAGGGTACCAAGCGGCTGCTCCGTAGGCATACACGACAAGCAGGCCCAGTCCGAAAGACAGCGAGAGGTAGATGCTGCGGTTTTGCCACATGAAAATTGCCGCTTCCGCGATACTGGGCGCATGCCGGTTTCCCTGGCCGCCTTCAAGGCGGCGCCGCAACGGCTCCCGGATTACCAGCGCAGCCACCCCGGCAAGAAGCAATCCGGGCAGGCCGATCGCGAGAAAGACAGTCTGCCATGGCTTAGTCGACCCCAGGAGCGGCAGATCGAGCGGACCAAGCCTTTCGAAGGCCTGGACGACGGATCCGCCAATGACCAGCGCAAGCCCGGTTCCAATCGGAATTCCGAGCCCATAGACGGAAAGAGCGCGGGATAACTTGCCGGGCGGAAAATAGTCACTGATGAGGGAGTAGGATGCCGGCGACAACGTCGCCTCGCCAATTCCAACCCCGACACGCAGTGCGAACAAGCGCGAAAAGGACCCAGCAAGCCCACAACCCGCCGTCATGAGCGACCATACAGATACGCCCAGAACGATGATCGTGCGACGGTTCCAGCGGTCAACTGCCCAGCCAAGCGGAATGCCCACGATGCTGTACATCGTGACGAAGGCAAACCCGCTCAGATAGCTATATTCGGTGTCCGAGATATGCAGATCGGCTCGGATCGGCTTCACCAGGAGCCCAAGAATTTGTCGATCGATGTAACTCGAAGTGTACAAAACGGTTAGCATCAAGACGAGTAACCAGGGATACAGAGAGTTTCCGCTCGAGTAACTTACGCTCGTGAATTGAGTGTCGACAGGATCTGGCTCCAACGTCACGACCTCCCCGTAATATTTTCTTCGGCGGATGGTCATGAGACCACCCGCCTGTTGATAGGTCGCTCCCTGGTACGGTACTGACGATAGACCTCGGGTGGCTTGCCCCGCTCGGCCGACAGTCAGGGTCTAACGTAGGAGGTCTTGACCGTGGTGTAGAATTCGGCGGCATAGCGGCCCTGCTCGCGCGGACCGTAGCTAGATGCTTTGCGGCCGCCGAAGGGTACGTGAAAATTGAGTCCAGCAGTCGGAAGATTCACCATGGCCAGACCCGACTGAATCCTCGCCTGAAAATCGCGGGCGTGTTTCAGCGAGGTCGTGCAGATTCCCGCCGACAGGCCGAACTCGGTATCGTTCGCGATCTCCAGCGCTTCGTCATATGCGTCGACGCGAATGATCGTGGCGATCGGACCGAAAATCTCTTCTCGGTTGATGCGCATCGTGTTGCTGGTTTCGGCGAAGAGTGCCGGCTGCAGATAGAAGCCCGGTGTGTCCCGTTGCAACACCGCGCCGCCGATGCGACGGGCTCCATCCCGTTCGCCGATCTCGAGATAGCGAAGGTTCGAATCGAACTGACGTTGATCGACGACAGGTCCGATCTCCGTCTCGGCAGCGAGAGCATGCCCCACTCGGAGTGCCTGCATGCGCTCGGATAGGGCAGACACGAACTTGTCGTGGATTTGGTTCTGGACAATGATTCGACTGGTCGCCGTGCAACGCTGGCCCGTCTGGAAAAAGGCGCCGTTGAGCGCGCACTCGACAGCAATGTCGAGGTCGGCGTCGTCAAGCACAATCAAGGGGTTCTTGCCGCCCATCTCGAGCTGAAGCTTTACCATGCGCTCGATGGCCTTGGCCGCGATACCACGGCCAGTCGGGACCGACCCGGTGAAGCTGAGGGCATCGACCTCACGGATGATCGCGTCGCCGAGAACCGAGCCCTTTCCCATCACGAGATTGATCACGCCCGGCGGGGTCCCGGCACGATTGAGAATATCGACTAATGACCATGCCGACGCCGGCGTCAGCTCGGCCGGCTTGAAAATGACCGTGTTGCCGAAGGCAAGCGCCGGCGCGATCTTCCACGCTGGAATTGCGATCGGGAAATTCCAAGGCGTGATGAGGCCGACGACCCCGACGGGTTCGCGAACGACCTCGATTTCGACACCCGGCTGCAAGGACGGAACGCGGTCGCCGGGCAGACGCACAGCCTCCCCGGCGAAGAACTGGAAAACCTGCGATGCGCGGACAACCTCTCCTATGCCCTCAGCGCGGGTTTTCCCCTCCTCGCGCGCCAGCAATTCGCCCAATTCCTCGCGGCGATCATGCAGTTCGCGCGCGGCGGCAGCCAATATCTCGGCGCGTGCAAAGGCCGTGGTCCGCGCCCAGGCTGGCGCGGCGGCGCGCGCAGTCGCGCCAGCCTGGGCAACGTCGCTGGGCGTGGCGCTGGCATATTCGCCGACGACGTCATCCGTGTCCGACGGATTTATGTTTCGGATGGCGTCAATGGACGACATCCATTGGCCGCCGACGAAGTTGGCGCGAGGGTTCATAGTGGCTCTGACCGTGAGGTTACGAATTGAGGTCGAAGCGGTCTCGATCCCGCCACACTCAGGCGAACCGATCTGAAGCGACCCACATGGGGTCATCGCCGGAAACGGAGTCCCCCGCCACCGGGTTTGGCGCGAGTAGTCGGGTGTGGCACTCCGAGTATCGAATACTGTGCGCCGCCTAGATCACACGCTTACTGCGGCACCTCCACATCGTTCACGCCCGGGTGAAGAGCGATAGACCTTCCCTTCCAAATGAAGGTTCCATTCACCGCGGCCGGCAGCCGAAGGGTGGCTCTCACCTTGCCTTCACTCTGACTGTAGTGAACTTCGATCAAGCCTTTGGGGTGAGGCATGGCAGCGTCCAGACTCGAGAGCGATCCGAGATACGGGGCAATCCGAACCGTCCCGAAGCCCGCAGAGGCAGGCGTGATGCCGGCGACTATCGCCAGCAAGTCAGTCGTCGGGTGAGCGCTCCACGCGTGAGAATCCGAACGCGTGGGATCGCGAAGCTCCGGCCAGGTCGTGAAGTGCTGTTGCAGCAAGGCGCGCCACGGCTGCAGGAAATCCTGGTAGCGGTCGGCCAAGCCGGCATGCACATAAGCGCGCGCGCCGTAAAAGCCGAAATAGAATGACGCCGGAAGCAATCCGTCGGGCACCGGCATCCCCGGCGGCCACGCCCGCGTCAAGACGCTCGCCTGATCCGCCTTAGGCACGGCGTCATAGAGGACGGCGAGTGCGTTGGCATCTTGGCTGAAAACCGTCTTCGCAGGGCTGTCGGCGATCAAACCCCGTCCTTCGTCCCAGCATTTTCCATACACCGCCTTGCGGAGATTCTCGGCGGACGATCGATCCGTCTTGGCGCGAGCCGCCTCGCCAACCGCCTGTTCAAGCGCTGCTGCCTCGTCTAGCGCACCGAGATATATCAACGAGGTCACGCAGGTTTCGTGATTGGCATCGTAGGAGGGATAACTGCGGTCCTCGGCCTTGATCCAGTCGACGAAGCTCCAGCCGGGGACCTCGCGCAACAGGCCGTCGGGTTGCTGATACCCATGGAACCAGTCGAGCGTCGAGCGCACGACCGGCAGGCTTCGCCGCACAACCGCGATATCGGAATTGTGCATCCAGAAATCATGGACCATGCCAATGAAGATCAGCGAGAAGGTCGGAATTCCCTGGGGATTGCGAGAGGGATACCGGCTCAGCGTCACACCCTCGGGCGTGCGGCTGGCAATAAATGCATCAATCGCCTGCACCGCCAGTCTGGGATCACCCGACACAGCATAAGAGATCATCGCCTCTACCCGGGCGTCGCCAATATATTGCAGCTGCTCCCAGTAGGCGGAATCCATGAAGGTTTCGTGGGCATCGACCTGAAGCGTATGCCAGCCCACCTCCCAGATCCGGTCGAGCTCAGGGTCGCTGCTCTTGAAGTGGGCCCGCTGCACGAACGGGTACCCGTTTTCGTTTGCCTGCAGACCCTCGAGCGTCAGCGGCTGGTCGCCGGTCTCGACAGCTATTTCGACATAACGCCAGACCCGCCACCAGAGTGGCTCGAACGACCGAGACATTGCCCCATCGGGAATGAACTGATCCTCGATCCCGATGATATGCCGATCGTCAACAGCGGCGCGGTCGCCCTTGACATTATGGGCGTCGTAGAGCGCTTCGGCATAGGTGAGCTTAACCGTTGAGCCGGCCCCGCCAGACATCACGAGCTTTGGATATGCGGCGGAAACCACACCGCGATCGATCAGGATGTGCACTGTTTTATGCGCCGGAACGACCAGCGGCTTTAGTGGGAAATCGCCCGGCGGCAGATCGCTGCGCACGACGTGGCCGGGATCGGCCGGCTCGAAGCGCATGTGAGGCAAGGGATCGAATATCAGATGCCAGGGGGCCGGTTCATTCGGTTTCAGAACCGCTACAGCGGATTGCCAGGTGGCAGGGTCCACTTTCGCATCGTCCCACGACCAGTCGCGCTGCGTTGCGTCGATCTTCTCTTCGGGCCCGGCGGCGTAGTACCAGCCCATCTGGATAAGCCGACCCAACGGTGATTTGACGGAATAGCCCTTGTCTATGCGGACCCTCCAATCCGGCCCGGAATCGAGCATGAATAAAGCTGGATTTTCAGCCTGAACGAAGAAACCCGTTCGCGCGGTTATCTGCGCCATCGGCGCCGCCTGATCCCAATTCCAGACGATTGCGGCGATGCGATTCTCCCCCTGCACGAGAAGCGATGCGATGTCGAAGGACTCATAGCGCCAATGCGCGAGATCGCCCCGGCTGGGCCCTGCACCGACCCGCGTTCCGTTCACGAACAGGATGAAGCGGTTGTCGGCGCTAACCCGGATCGTCGCGTGAGCAGGCCGAACCTTCAAGGTAAAGTCGCGCCGGAAATGCAGGGTGACGCGGCCATTTGCCGGCGCATCCGGATGGGTAATCCAGGCGGCCTGCGTGCCCGCTTGCGCGTGTCGCACAACGACCGACATGACTATGAAAGCCGTCAGTGCCAACGCGAAGCATCGTGCCCTACACGAACGATCGACGGCAAAACTTGCAAAGCTACGCATATTACCTCGCTCTGGTGCGATCATGTCGGAATCAACTTGGCGCTTCCCGAAAAAGTGGCGTTTGCGGCGGCGTTACAGCAAACTCGCCGGGCATGGGTTCAGGGCCAAGCCCACCAAATCGCCGGGGCCCGGCGATGCTTCGAAGAGACGAGCCACTTCGACAACCGCCAATGGTGAGCGAACTCGCGCTCAGCGGTGTCAGCGGCGCTGAGCAAAGCCCATGCTTTCGAGCATGACGGGGCCAAGAAGACCCGCCGGGAGCCTCCGCAGGGCCGAAGGCCCCGTTGCATTCGGATCGACAAACGCATTTTGGGGTGCGTTCACAACATCGACAGTCACTGTGTTGTCGCCGGCACGAAGCGCCTTCGTGATATCGAGCTTGAAGGGTGGAAACAGCATCGATGGGAATTTCGTACGGTTAACGGTCACGGTCGCCGCGTCATGAACGGCGCCGAGATCGAGGATCGTATGGCGTCCCGCGAGAACCGAGTCCGCGCCGATCTTGAGAACCGTCCGGTAACTTCCGGTGCCGGCAAAGTCAGAGGTGCCCTTGATCCGAGCCCAATCAACGAGAGCCGCTAATTGGGTATCCAGTTTCACGCTGCGGCCGCCAAAAACATGGCCCTCGGCATGAAGGTCCCAAACCCCATCGAACGCCCGCTCGGATGCGACCGTTGGAACAACCTGCGCGGCGCTGGGCGCTACCGGCGGCAACACCGGGTCGAAAACGACGACAGCCGACCCATTCGGAGGGAGCACAAACTCGACATGGGTGCCGTCCGGCGCCGCCGTGACAGGTTGAGGCTGAATCTCACCTGTCCAGCCATTCCAGATTTCCGCGCCGGCTGGCGTGGGGAGATTGACCGTGAAGGCAACAGATTGGGAAGCATCCTGGTCGTTCGAAAGGAAGTAGAGAAGTCGCTTACCGTCGGTCTTTTCGACAAAAGAAACGGCATCGCGATCGCGAAATGTCAGGTTTGGCGCTACCTTTAGCGTGCTTAGGAGTGCTGCGAGATCGGACAACGTCGATGTGCGTGCACCCGCCTTGACGGCTCCTGACATGGCCGCGCGAACCCGGGCATCGCGCTGCTCTTTTTCCGAGAGGCCTTCATCCCGTTCCGGCATGCCGTCGGCAAATACAACGGGCAATCCCTGTTGAGCGAATGTCCGGACAATTTCGGCGGCTTCCGCCGGCAAGGCCACGACGTGCGGAAAAATCAGGGCTGAGAATCGCTGGCCGCCTGGGGTCACCAAGTGGCCATCTTCAACCCGGCTTTTTGCCAGGCCGTCCGCGTTGAGGCGGTCGTAATCATAGCCCTCGCGATAGAGAGCCTTATCGAGACCTTCATCCGCGTGGGGGTGATAGGCAAGGTCGGGTAGGTAAACTGCGACCGGAACCACGTTTCGCGTGGCCTGCATGACCGCCTGCATACGCGTGATGTAGGTCGTGAGGGTTGGGACGATCCCCCACAAAGGGTCGGCCGGATTCAGCATGGAACTGAAGCCTGAGGTGAACGGGCTCGGCGCGAACGCATACCAGCCCGGCCAGGTGTCGGTGTGAAACGCATAGCTAAAGCCGTGACCGACAATTTCGTTTACGCCGCTAGCGAACAGGAGATCCGCCCGCTGTTTCCACATCGCCGGAGTGACGCTGTAAGGCTTTCCTGGCCAGACGAAGCTTTCGGAGCTGACAATCTGATGACCGTATATGTCGGCCGCCGACCGAGCCAGGATTCGGAAATCGCGCGTAGCGCCGCCTAGGTCCTCCGTTTCTGGAATATCCGCGAGACCATAGGCCTTGAGCCAATCGACCGGCGCACCGTGAGCCTGCAGCCGCGCCTGCAAACCATGGCGATGATTCCAATCGACGAAAGGCTGGTAGAAATTTTCCAGCATGAGTTCGGACACAGTCCGGCGATAATCCGCGCGAACCCGCTCGCCGGTTTCCCCCATCTCATAGAGAGGTGCGGACTCGCCCCCGTAACCCGTCATCCATCCCGGCGTTACAATCAGCGGGAGATAGGGGGTCAGATCGTATCCGCGACGCCGGTGAAATTGCTCGAGAAAGTCGTGGCTCCAATAGATGTCCGGAACGAGCTCGAGGCTATCGACGAAGGTTGCCCGGAACGAGCGCCCAAAGAATGGCGAAATCTGATCAAGCCCCGCGTCCGCGACCCGCCCCGCATGGGCGTCGAACGCGGCCCGGTTGAAATGATCGAGTACGAGCTGTGGCCCATTACCCGCAGCGCCTAACACAATCCCGTCCGAGCCATACTGCTTGAAGACCAGCACCTGCCATTTGCCGGGCGGTGGCGCCCAATCAAGCGTCCCGTCCGCGCGAAGCCGATCGGTCAGGACCAATGCAGTCCCGGATTGGAGAGTTCCTGGCTTCGTCACGCTGCCGAACGGATTGAACGTAAGGCTCGAGGGGCCCTCTTGCTTCTTGAGCTCCGGCGCATCGCCCTTTACCGCAACGACGGCCACAATCCTCTGAAGTGCATCGATCCTGCGGCGCCAGTCATCGGACAGGCGGGGAGCACCCGGAATCTTCTGCGCCAATGTGCCGAACTTCGCGGTGCGCGCGGGCACGGCGACCTTCACCGGGGCTGTCGAAGGGCCGACGATTTCGGTTCGCGCCATGGTCAGTTCCGGGAGCGCCAGTTCGGGAGTGATCGCCGCCCCGCCTCCCGACGGCCAAGCCGAGCCAAAGGTGTAATCGATCTGGAAATCGCGTTTAGCAGCCTCGGCGGCAGATGATGCGACATGAGCGAAAAACGTGGGGGTCGCGTAGTCGTTGACGGCGGCCCGCTCCGCCTCCGTCAGATTCGGAATGCCCGGATTGAAGGGTTGAATCTCGGCACCGCCAAAGCCGGCGGCGCGCATGAGTCCAATTTCACGACGAAGCTCGTTGTCATCGACAGCGCCGCCAGGCCACCACCAGCGCAGCCAGGGACGTGCGGCGGTGGGCGGCGATTGAAAAGCCTGCTTCAAATCGGCCGCCGACGCTTGAACTTCGACCGATAGCATCCCGATCAGAAGAATCGAAACCCTGACGACAAGGAGCCGCGACGTGGACATGCTGACGGTGCGGATCATTGCCTGATTAGCCGCCAACGTTATGTCTGAGCGTTACGGCAACGCCGCGCTGGACATTTTGCGTGGCGACAGCTTGAAAACCTGCCCTCATGGCCTTCCCCTCGATTTATTCTCGAATTTTCAACGGCCCCGCCAACGTGGCTTCGCGAGGTCGCGCGGCAACAGGCGGCGCCAGACTGTCGCAAAAAGTTTCAATGATCAAGCATTTTCGATCACTATCGATTACTGTCAATCAAACCGATCTCGGCCATGCTGGCATCGATCGCCCGGCCCCGTTTGAAATCAGCGCAAGATAAGAGTTTGCGCGCTATCGCAACGACCGGCGCACCGTTCGGGACGCTTAGGACGTGAGATAGTTTCCAAGACCGATGATCAATGTCGAAAGCACAAGAGTGCCAATGCCGGCCCACACGAGCCTGCGGGTGCGGGTGCCGGCGCCACGCCATTCCCCGAGCGAAAAGCCCCAAAGGGTGGAGAAAATGATGATGCTGGCCATATGGAGCGTCCAGCTCGAAAAGCCATAAGCCCCCATCTGGCTCTCTCCCATCGTGTAGAAGAAAAACTGGAAATACCACAGCGTGCCGCCGGCTGCGGCAAGCAGGTAGTTTCGTGCGAGCGGGATCGTCGGGCGGACTGCACTGCAGGGCTCAGGCGAGGCGGAGCCGAGGAATTCCATCGCCGACCTGTTGCGCAGGATCAGCAGCGCGCACCACAGGATGTTGGTCGTAGCGCCACCCGCAAGAACGATACACAGGACGGGAAGCCCCTGCGCCAACGTACCTGTTCCGGCCTGAAGCGTAAGCTGGCGAATCGGCTCGCCGGCATCCAGGCCGAAGGCGAAACAGCTACTCATGATCCCGGAGAAGATCGCGACCAGCAGTCCTTTTTTAAAATCGAACTCCGGTACCGTGTCGCTACCCTGCCAGCTGGCGCGCTCACGCTCCTTCGACTGTCCGGCTTTGGCGACCAGAAAGATTCCGGCCATGGTGACCGCGATCCCGGCCAGGATCGCCCGCCCGCTATTACCCGCGGCAAGAGAACCGAGCCCGCCGTGGAAAATCGGCGGTCCCATCGTTCCGATAATAGTCGTGAGGCCCAGCGCGACCGCCATTCCGAGCGATATGCCGAGATAGCGCATGGTGAGGCCGAAGGTAAGTCCGCCCAGCCCCCACATTGCTCCCCAGAACCAGCACCACCACAAAGTCACTCCCGGTGTCGCAGACAGAACCTGAATGAGTGCGTTCGTCCGGATGGCTGCGAAAAGCCAGGGTGCCAGGACCCAACTGAAGAGCCCGCCGACCAGCCAGAATATCTCCCACGACCATCTCCGAATGCCTTTATACGGCACATAGAAACTGGCCGACGCGAAGCCACCAATCCAATGGAACAGCACGCCGAGAAGCGGATTTGCGCCCATGATCATCCCCTTTTTCCTGTTTCTTCAGATATCCACGATCAGCGTGCGATCTATGTCTCGTATGGTGTTGACGCCGGTCAGAGCCATGGCGACCCGCATCTCGGCGGCAAGAATGTCGAGCATCTGTGAAACCGCGGCCTGTCCGCCGGCAGCCAGCGCGAAGGCCCAGGCGCGGCCCAGCAAGACGCCGCTGGCGCCAGCCGCCAGCATCCGCACGACATCAAGCCCGGACCGCACGCCTCCATCGGCAAGCACTGTCAGACGGTCGCCGATGGCGTCGGCGATCCGCGGTAGGACGGCCACCGTGGACGGCACGCCGTCGAGCTGACGTCCGCCATGATTGGACACGACAATCCCGTCCGCCCCGAGCTTGGCCGCCATCAGCGCATCCTGCGGGTCCATGATGCCTTTAATGATCAGCGGTCCACGCCATCCTTTGCGCACCCAATCGAGATCCTTCCAGGTAACCCGAGGATCGAAATTCGAGCGCATCCAGGCGAAGAAATCCTCTAGGCCGGTGCTGCCGTGGAGCACCGGAGCGACATTGCCAAGGACATGCGGGCGTCCGAGCAAACCGACGTCCCAGGCCCAGCGGGGACGCGCTGCAGCCTGCGCCAAGCGGCGGACATTGCCGGCGATACCCGGCGCGCCAGCCAGTCCCGAGCGGATGTCGCGATAGCGCGTTCCCGGCACCGGCATATCGACGGTGAAAACCAGCGCCGAACAGCCCGCCTCACGGGCCGCGGCCAGCAATTCCGCCATAAAGCCGCGATCGCGGATCATGTAGAGCTGAAACCAAAATGGGGAACCGACGCCGTTCGCGACCTCGGCGATGGGACAGGCCGATACGGTCGAGAGGCAGAAGGGAACGCCATGCGCCTTAGCGGCCCGCGCGGCCTGCACCTCCCCGCGACGCGCGGAGAGACCGGCGAGCCCAATCGGCGCAAGGCCGACGGGCATGCCGAGGTGCTGACCGAACAACTCGGTCGACAGGTCGATATTGAGAACATCCCGCAGCACGCGCTGCCGCAGCGCCAGCCGCGCCAAATCGGTGACATTGCGTGCGAGAGTAACCTCGGCATACGAGCCGCCGTCGATATATTCGAACAGGAAATGCGGCAAGCGCCGGCGGGCTAGTTCGCGGAAATCCGAAATCGACGCCGCGATCATGCGGCATTCTCCGCCGCCAGGCGGCGCCAGCGCTCTCGGTAGTCAGCGAGGTCCGTCGCCATGGGCTTCACCTCTGTCAGCATCGAGGGCGCGGACAAATACGGGTAAGCGAGGCGTAAGGCACCGAACGCGACCCCTTGCTCCGCATGGCTGACATAAACGCGATCGTTCGGCCGGAACGTCGCCAACGCGGACATCAACACAGGATGATGCGCGAAACGCCCTTCGACGACGATGCGATCGCGCGCACCGATGAGGTCGAGTGACATATCGGCGACCAAAGCCGCATAGAGCGCGATGGCCCCGACCCGTGTCGCGGCATTATCGGGCGTTCCGATCCAACGTCCGCGTCCTTTGGGGTATGGCCCCACGCCCGGAACGAAGGCGGGCAGGATCATGACGTCCGCCTTGACCGCCTGATTCAGGGCATTGGCAAAATAGTGCGGCATGAAAAATTGTTCGGAATCGCCGCCGCAGAGCCGCTCGATCTCCTTGCCGCCCATGAACCGCGACGAGGGAACAAGCCGTCCTGCGACATCGACATTGACCAGACAATCCCGGTCTTCCGGCAGCGTCGATATCTGAAACGCGTCGGGCGTCGAGCGCATCGCCACGAACCACGTTCCCGTGGACAGGACGGTCGCCTCACCGCTTCCGATCTCGGGAAAACCCCGCACCCCATGAAGCGCGGCATTGGAATCGTGAACGCCGCAATAGATGCGCGCATGCGATCCAATGCCGGTCCGGGCGGCCCAGTCCTTCGTCAAAAAGCCTAGAGACTCGTTCGCTTTTCGCGACGGTGCGAATCGCTCGCTCCAGCCATGGCGTCGCGACATTGGGGAGGGACCGCCCAAGGCTGGGGCCCATAAATCCGTGTGGCAGCCGAGGCTTGAAACTTCGCTGGCCGCTTCCCCGCTGAGAATCCAGGACCAATATTGCGGCCATGGGATCAGCCGGTCGCCGTCCTGGAGCGCTTTCCAGCTTTCCAGCTGGTAGAGCTGAGCACCAAGATTCAAGCCATTTGGTAGAGGCGGCGATCCGGTTACCCAGAATGGGTCGCGCTGGGTTTCGTATGCGGCGCGTGCCTCTGGAGGAACCCGGCTCTCATAGTCGATTGGGGGATAGGCGAGCGTATCGTCGCGGACCACGGCTGCGGCGGCGCCGTGGCCGACAGGAATGATCGCGCCAATCGGGCCGAGAGTCGTAAACTCCTTTAGGGTCGGTTCGAGCCAGTCTTCGATATGGGCCGGATCGAGCGCGCGATATCGCTTCGTTTCCACGGAACGGTTGGCCAGCGTGCGGCGGCAAATCAGCATGCCCGTTTCCGCGTCCCAAAGCGTGAGCTTGACGAGCGTCTTGCCGATATCGAGAACCACCGCGTTTCTATCCAAGCCACCCTCCCATGATGGATTTTGATCGTTCTTTATCGAAAGTGATTGTAATGCGCCAGGGGGTAGGTTTACACATCCCGCACCGGGCGTCGCTCAAGAGGATGATGATGGATCGCTCAAACGATAGGAACGAGGGGATTTTCATGACGGGCGCACTGCCGTTTGCAGTTCCGCAGAGCCGCTGGTCGGCCGAAAGAGCCTCGGCGATGAGCCCGGCCGAATTGCTGCTGTACCGGTCGAACCTGCTTGGCTCGGACCTGACGGTTACGAATTTCGGCGGCGGCAATACCTCGGCGAAAATCGCGGAGATGGATCCGCTCACCGGTGACGAGGTCACCGTTCTCTATGTAAAAGGCTCCGGCGGCGATATCGGCTCGATGCGGCTGGACGGGTTCGCGACGCTCTATTTGAGTAAGCTGCTAGGCCTGGAGCGGCTGTATCGCGGCGTATCGTTCGAAGACGAAATGGTCGGCTACCTGCCCCATTGCACCTTCAACCTGAATGCGCGTGCAGCCTCGATCGATACGCCGCTGCACGGCTACCTGCCGTTCGCTCATATCGATCACGTCCATCCCGACGCGATTATCGCGTTGGCCGCCTCGACTGGCGGCGAGGTGGCGACGCAAGAAATCTACAACGGCAGTGTCGGCTGGCTCCCCTGGAAGCGCCCCGGCTTCGATCTCGGGCTGCGGCTCAGGGACTATGTCGCCGCGAATCCAGGCCTTCGCGGCGTCATGCTCGCGGGGCACGGGATCATCTGCTGGGGCGATAGCGCACTCGCCTGCTACGAAAACACGATCGATCTGATCGCCCGCGCCGCAGCCTATCTCAACGGGAAGATGGCGCAAAAGCCGGCCTTCGGCGGTACGGCGCTCGCAGCACTGGTTCCTGCCGACCGCACCTCGGCAGCGGCGAAACTGATGCCCCGCCTGCGCGGGGCGATGCAAGGCGCCCGACCCAAGGTTGGGCATTTCACCGACGATCCGGAGACGCTCGAGTTCGTCGATAGCCGCGACTTCGTCGGCCTTGCCGCCGTCGGGACATCCTGCCCCGACCATTTCCTGCGGACCAAGATCGCACCGATGGTGCTCGATCCGAGCCGCGTCGCCGACGACGCCTATCTCGCTGAGCAGCTCGAAGCCTACCGGCAAGGGTATCTGGCCTATTACCAGCGCTGCGCCGGACCGAACGACCCCGCCGTTCGCGACCCCAACCCGGTCATCGTCCTCGTGCCGGGCATCGGCCGATTTGCCTTTGCGGCCGATAAGACAACAGCGCGTCTGGCAAGCGAGTTTTACGGCAACGCCATCAATGTCATGCGCGGTGCGACGGCGATCGGCGGCTATGTCGGCTTGCCGGAAACCGAGGCGTTCGCCATCGAATATTGGGCATTGGAAGAAGCCAAGCTCCAGCGCATGCCGAAGCCCAAGCCATTGGTCGGACGGGTCGCATTCGTCACCGGCGCGGCCGGTGGCATAGGCGCCGCGACAGCCGTGCGACTCCTCTCCGAAGGCGCATGCGTCATGCTGACCGATCGCGACAGTGAGGCGCTCATGGCGGCCGAACAAGATCTCAAGAAGCGCTTCGGCAAGGACTTGGTGACGAGCAGCCAATGCGACGTAACCGACGAAATCCAGGTCCAGGCGGCATTCGATGATTGTGCTCGCGCGTTCGGCGGCGTCGATATCGTCGTGGCCAACGCCGGCTTGGCGTCCTCGGCGCCGATCGAAGAAACGACCAGGGAGATCTGGCGGCGCAACTATGACGTCCTGGCGGAGGGCTATTTCCTGACCTGCCGGGCGGCATTTCCCTTGCTCAAACTTCAGAAGGGCGGATCGATCATTTTCATCGGTTCCAAGAACGCGCTGGCTGCCACGCCGAATGCTTCAGCCTATGCATCAGCGAAAGCGGCGTCGGTGCACTTGGCCCGCTGCCTTGCTCTCGAAGGGGCGGAGGCGGGGATCCGTGTCAATGTCGTCAATCCCGATGCTGTCTTGCGCGGCTCTCGCATTTGGGACGGCGACTGGCGGAAGGAACGAGCCGATGCATACGGAATCGACGCCGGGGACGAACTCGAAGAGTATTATCGCAAGCGTTCGATGCTGAAGCGGAGCGTATTGCCGGAGGATATCGCCGAAGCGGTTTACTTCTTCGCCTCCGAAGCATCCTGCAAATCGACTGGCAACATCTTGAATGTCGACGCCGGCAACGCCCAGGCATTCACCCGTTAAACGAGGGATATCATGGCTGAACTTCCCCTCTCCGCCGATCACATCGCTACGCACAACGCTGCGCGGCTGGCCCCGCTGCAGGATGAATATGACAGCCTTGGCCGGGCGCTCGGCCGCCGCCGCATCGACATCGATGCGATTAAACACAAGGTTGCCGAATTCAGCGTCGCGCTTCCCACCTGGGGCAGCGGCACGGGCGGAACGCGCTTCGCCAAGTTCCCGATCCCGGGCGAACCGACCAATATCCACGAGAAACTCGAGGATTGTGCGGTCGTCCAGCAGATCACCCGCGTCACACCGCGCGTCTCCCCCCACTTTCCTTGGGACATCTCCGACGATTATGACGGGCTGCGCGAGGAAGCCGCGGCTTTAGGGCTTGGCTTCGACGCGGTCAACTCAAATACCTTTCAGGACCAGGCGGCCCAGACTCATTCCTATCGTTATGGGAGTTTGACCGCCTCCGACGCCGATGTGCGCGCGCAGGCCGTCGAGCATAATTTGCAATGTATCGAAATCGGCCGCGCGCTCGGTTCCAAGGCAATCACCGTCTGGATTGGGGACGGTACGAACTTTCCAGGACAGCAGGACTTTGCCGCCTCGCTGGATCGCTATTTGTCCACTGCTGCTGAGATCTATCGCGGCCTCCCCGACGATTGGCGCATGCTGCTGGAGCACAAGCTTTACGAGCCCGCCTTCTACTCGACCGTGATCTCCGACTGGGGCACAAGCATTCTCGCGGCCCAAGAACTTGGGCCAAAGGCGCAGTGCCTCGTCGACCTGGGCCATCATGCTCCGACGGTGAATATCGAGCAGATCGTCGCTCGGCTGCATCGCTTCGGTAAGCTCGGCGGCTTCCACTTCAACGATTCAAAATACGGCGACGACGACCTGGATTCGGGGTCGATCAATCCCCACCAACTCTTTCTGGTGTTCAACGAACTCGTCGAGGCCGAGCGGCGGCAACCGGACGCTTTCCGACCGGCCTACATGATCGACCAGTCCCACAACGTGACCGACCCGATCGAGAGCATGCTGTCCTCATCGGAGGCGATCGTCGCGGCTTATGCCAAGGCGTTGATCATCGACCGCGAAGCGCTCCATGCCGCGCAGGATGCGAACGATGTGATGATGGCTTTTCAGGCCCTGCGCCGGGCCTATCGCACGGACGTCTCCCCGATCCTGGCGATGGCGCGCATGGAAGCCGACGGCGCGATCGAGCCGATTGAATTCTACCGCGATAGCCAATGGCGGGACCGCAAGGCACAGGAGCGGAAACCGGCCCCGCGCGCAGCTGGGATCGTGTAGCCCAATGCACGGGATCGCGCGCAGCGCGATCTTCGTCGTCACAAACAGACGCACTTGGGGAGGGAATCGGTGGCAGACTATCGGATCCGTTTGCGATCGATCTTCGCAATCAGCGCAATCGCCTGTCTCAGCTGCGGGCCGCCATTCCCGATGGCCTCCGCCGCTGAAGGTCTAGCCACGATCCCGCCGGATACGATCTCAGCTGACTGGCTAAAGTTCTGGCCTTCGGTCCTGGCGCGGGCCCGACGGCAGCATGGAAATGACCCCGCCCCCGGTGATCTGGCAGGTTGGGCGCGCGCCTACGACGCGAACGAAAAGGTCCTCGCAGCCTAGGCGCCTGGCGTCGTTTCAGGGTACCAGGTGGCGGTCGACCCCGGTACCCTCGGCGATGTCCCGATCCTCTCGATCACGCCCAAGGGCTGGATCGACGACGGGCGTATCCTGATTTACGTCCATGGCGGCGGCTTTACGTCCCTCTCCGCGAAATCGACCCTCTTTGAATCCGCATTGATGGCAAATCGGTCTGGGTTGAAGGTCATTTCCGTCGATTATACCCCTGCTCCCGCCGCGCGCTGGAGCCAGATCACCGATCAAGTCGTTTCCGTGTACCAAGCTGCACTCGCATCCGGACACGAGCCGGATCAGGTCGGACTGTGGGGTGACTCCGCGGGGGGCTCGATAGCCGCCGGTGCGACCTTGAAACTTCGTGACAAGGGGTTGCCGCTGCCGGCAGCACTGGTCCTTTGGGCACCCTGGTCGGATGTCAGCATGGCGGGAGACACCTACACGACGCTTGCGGATGCCGATCCGAGCCTGAATGTCGCCGACCTGCGAGCATCGGCCGCCGCCTATGCCGACGCCGCGGATCAGAAGAACCCTTATGTGTCGCCGGTCTATGGCGATTATTCCAAGGGGTTTCCGCCGACGCTCATTCAGGGCGGCACGCGCGAAATCTTTCTCAGCAATTGCATTCGCCAATACCAGGCCCTTAGCCAGGCGGGTGTGCCCGCTACGCTCGATCTGTATGAGGGCATGGTTCACGTCTTCCAGCCGATCGCGCCGGACAGTCCGGAAGGTCGGGCAGCAATAAACAAGACCGTCGACTTCTTGAACGATCATCTGCGCGCACGGGACCTTGTCGCTCCCCAGCGTCGGTAGGAGCGCTGGAAACCCGGACGCGCTTCGCTTTTTAGCCGGGCCTGCTTGGATTTGATCGTAAATGCTTGCGGAGGTACGGTAATTCGCGGACAAGAGTCGCAGGACGACGATGGGATAAAGTATGCACGCGGCCGAACGCGAACAGGCGATCCTCGCCCTCTTTAAAGAGCGCGACTTTATTTCATTCAGCGAGCTGGACCGGTGCATCGAAGCTTCACAGGCGACGATCCGGCGGGACCTTGGGCGATTAGAGGCCGAGGGTCGGATCGAGCGTGTTCGCGGCGGCGCCAAATTGACCCAGGCGACGCGTCGCGCCGATGACGGCGCCCGTCTCCAGGGCGTCCCTTTTCACGAGAACATCGCACTTCACCGTGTTGAAAAGGAAGCGATCGGCAGAGCGGCAGCCGCGCTCTGCCTTCCAGGAGAATCGATCATCATCGATGGCGGTTCGACTACGCTCCAGATGTGCCCCCATCTGGCACCGCTAGGGCTGCAGGTGCTGACCAACTCACTTCACATCGCCAGGGCGCTCATTCCTCAACCGAACACACGGATTTCTCTGCCGGCGGGGTCAGTATTCCGCGAACAGAACATCATCCTGTCGCCATTCGAGGACGATGGCGCGAGCCGCTATCGCGCTTCCAAGATGTTCATCGGCGCGGCTTCGATCGGTCAGCATGGGCTGATGCAGACTGACGTTCTCCTCGTCCAGGCGGAGCGACGCCTTCTATCGCGCGCGGACAAGACCATCGCCCTCGTAGACAGCAGCAAGTTCAACGCACCGGCAGGACACGCCGTCTGCGACCTTCAGGACATCGATATCGTAGTAACCGACGCCGGCCTCAAGCCGACCGATGCCGAGATGCTCAAAAAGGCCGGGATAGAGGTCATCGTCGCCTAGTTTGGTCACCGTCGCTCAACCGGTGGCGGAATATCCCATACCAACGGCAGCTCCTTCACCGTCAGTGTCGCTCCCGGCAGATATTCCAATTGCACATCCGATCGCAGGCGGAAATTGGGCAACGCCGTCAGCGTTTCCTCGAGCATGATCCTGAGTTCCACGCGTGCGAGATGGGCGCCCGGGCAGATATGCGGTCCGGCGCCGAAGGCCCAATGGCTGGGCTTGCCGCTGAAACGGCCGAAATCGACGGTCAGCGGATCGGGAAAGGCTTTGCGATCGAGGCCCGAGATCGGCGTCGAGGCGACGATCGAGTCCCCTGCCCGCATCGTGACGCCGTGGAATTCGACATCCCGCGCGACCTCGCGGCCAATATGGGAGATTCCGAACCGCCGCAGCATCTCCTCGATCGCCTTGGGAATCAGCGCCGGGTCAGCACGCAGAGAATCGCAGTGTTCCGGATGGGTCGCAAGGAAGTGGAAGACGTGGGTGGTCTGCGACGCCACCGTGTCCAGGCCACCCAGGAACAGCATCATGGAGATCGACAGCATCTCGTCCCGCGTCAGCGGGCGGCCATCAACCTCGGCATGCAGCATCGCGCCAAGCATATGGCCTTTTTTGGCGGCCGCTTCCGGGTCCTCGAGCTCGGTGACGAGCCAGTCCGCGAGATAGGCACCCGCCTCCTCGAAGCCGTTCAAAATCTCGGCTGCCGATTGGCCGCGAAAGACCTTGGTGACGAAGGGCAGGAAATCGTCGCGGCGGTCCGGCTCGACGCCCATCATGCGCAGGAACATGTCGACCGGAACCAGCGTGGCGAAAGCCGAAACGAACTCGCACCCGCCGGCATCGCGGAACGAATCGATCAGGCCCCGCACCAGCTGGCGACACTCGTCCTGCATCACGCCGAGCGCGCGCGGCGAGAACATTTTCTGGCTCAAGATCTTGCGGTACTTGCCGTGCTCGGGCGGCTCCAGATTGTTGGGGATCAGGATCGGTGCGTCGGGCTGCTTCGGAATGGCGAGTGACCTCACCGAGAAGAGGTCGCCGCGAGCGAACACCTCTTCGATATAGGGCCCGCGCGTGACCACCCAGTAGCCACCGAGGTCGGGCGACCAGAAAATGTCCGGCTCGTCATTGAGCCGGTCCATCCAGCCCCAGGGATCGGTCCGCAGCGCCGCGTCGTTGCGAAAATCGTAATGTCTGACCAGCCCGGCCGGCACATGGGCCGGCACGGCTCCGCCCGCCTCGGAAAATCCCGTCATCCCCGCCTCCCCGTCAATTGCGCTGGCGTTGCTCGCCAACCCACTTTTCCAGCACCTCATACAGATAGGTGCAGTCCTCGTCCGTCATGGTCGGGTGGCAGGGGAGGCAGACGCCGTTCATCATGATCTGGTCGGCGACCGGATAACCCTCCGGCGCGGCGCGGTATTCGACCTGACTCATCATCGGCTGGCGGGTGATGTTGCCGGAGAAGATAGTGCGGGTGACGACCCCGTGCGCCTCCAGATGTTCCTGCAGCGAACGGCGGCTCCAGCCGAGTTCGGGGCGCACCTGGACCGGATAGTTGATCCAGGTCGTGGTGGTGTCGTCGCGCTGGCGCGGCGCGATGAAGACATCCGCGTGTTTGGCGAAGAAGGCGTCGTGGCTGGCGAAGACGCCGTTTCGGAGTTTGGTGAACTCCGCCAGCTTGTCGAGCTGAACATGACCAAAGGCGGCGCCGGCCTCGTTGGGGATGAAGCCATAGGCGACATCCTCGAAGATGA
This sequence comes from Alphaproteobacteria bacterium, assembly GCA_965276835.1. Lineage (GTDB taxonomy): Bacteria > Pseudomonadota > Alphaproteobacteria > BOG-932 > Roseiterribacteraceae > BOG-932. Next base: position 480,169 of record OZ255631.1, on the reverse strand, counting down.
ACATGCCGTCATAGGGGATGCCATCGACATCCTCCAGGAAACGTCCGTCGCTTTCCTGCTGCAACGTGCCGTGCAGATATTTCTCCGACGACCGGCCCCAGGACCGCAGCACCAGACCGCGATCCCACAGCGCCTCATCGTTCATCGCCACCATGCCGCCGTTGCCCAGGCACGTGATGATATGGAAAATCGAAAAGCTAGTGACCGAGATATCAGCGCGGGTGCCCGGTGGACGACCTTTCAGCGTCGAACCCAGCGTGTCGCAGCTGTCCTCCAGCAGCTTCAGACCATACTTGTCAGCAATCGTCCGCAGCCGGTCCCAATCGGGGATGCCGCCTAGCAGGTTAGGTACCGAGATCGCTTTGGTCTTCGGCGTGATCATCGCCTCGAGCTTGTCGAGGTCGATTTGGTAGGTATCCAGGACGACATCGACGAAGGCTGGTACGCACCCGACATGGACGATCGAGGCCACATCGGTAGAGAAGGTGAGGACCGGGGTGATCACCTCGGACCCCTTGGGCAGGTCGAGCAGTCGCATCGCCAGCATTAGGGCCGACGAGCCGGAATTTACCATGACGCCATGTTTATGGCCGAGCAGCCCGGCGACCCGTTTTTCGAAGGTCTGTACCTGCTCACCGATGATCATGCCGGTCCGCATCACGCGGTTGACGGCTTCGATCTCTTGCTCATCGATCATCGCGCCGCCGTAGCGGATACGGCGCGCTCCCGGGACCAGTCCGGCGAAGCCGCGAGCCAAAGTTCCCTTGGATTCTTCGCTCATAAATGCCCCATTGTGCCTAATCTCTAGTCAAATCCCAGCAATTCCGCGAACGCCTCTAACGGCTCCCGCGAAGTGCGTATTTGGTTCAGTCGTTCGTCCGCTTCGCGGTAACCCATGGACATGCCGGCGAACAGCATCAGTTCCGGCGGCAGGTCCAAGAATGCCCGGACGCTGTTCGGCCAATTCGACCAGCTTTCCTGCGGACAGGTATCAAGCCCGCGCTCGACCACCAGTAGAATCACGTTATTCATATACATGCCCAGGTCCGACCATTGCGACGGACCTAGCCGACGATCAAGGCAGAAGAATAGCCCGACCGACGCATCGAAGAAGCGGTAGTTGCGCCGGCTCAAATCTCTGAGCACCTCAGGGTCCTTAGCGTTCGCGCCAAGCGCAGCATAACGTTCGGCACCGGTGTCCCGGCGGCGCGTCTTAAACGGCTCCCAAAGATTGTGAGGATAGACGTCGTACTCTGGCGTCTCTGTTTCGCCAGCTTCGAAACGTCCCGCGATCAGCGTCTTGAATTCCGCCAGCGGCGCGCCGGTTAGCACGTAGACGCGCCAGGTTGGAGATTGCCGCCGGACGGCGCCCTTTTGGCAGTCTCCAGAATCTCCCTAACCACTGCGCCCGGCACCGGGTCGCGCTTAAAGGCGCGCACCGAGATACGCCGATTGATGGCATCGCTGACGTTCACCCCTGATCCCAGATAATCTAATTTCGCTGGCGCTGCTTGCCGATCCACTCCTCAAGTACCTGGTACAAATACTCGCAATCCTCGTCGGTCATGGTCGGGTGGCAGGGCAGCATCAGACCCTGCTCCATGATCTGGTCGGCGACAGGATATCCGTCAGGCGCGGCGCGGTATTCGACACCCTTCATCATCGGGTGGCGGGTAATATTACCGGAAAAGATGACCCGAGTGAAAATCCCCTCGTCCTCGAGATGGACCTGCAATTCACGGCGGCTCCAGCCCAGTTCGGGGCGCAATTGCACCGGATAGCAAATCCAACTGGTCTTCACATCGTCTAGCAGCTTGGCCTTCACGAACACGTCGGCATGCTTTTCGAGGAACTTGGCATGCTTCTGAAACCGGCTGTTACGCAGTTCGAAGAAGTGCTCCAGCTTGTTCAGCTGCTCCAGCCCGAAGGCAGCACCCGCCTCGTTGGGAATGAAACCGTAGGCGACGTCCTCAAAGATGAACATGCCGTCATAGGGAATGCCGTCCAGATCCTCCAGGAAGCGCCCATCGCTGTCAGCCCGCTTGGAACCATGCAGATACTTCTCCGACGAACGGCCCCAGGAGCGCGCCATCAAGCCCCAGTCCCACAATTTCTCGTCATCGACCGCGACCAGCCCGCCATTCCCCAGGCAGGTGATGATGTGAAAGATCGAGAAGCTGGTGACCGAAATGTCCGCCCGCTTGCCGGTCGGCTTGCCGCGCAACTCCGCGCCCAGCGTGTCGCAGCTATCCTCAATCAGGATCAGTTTATGCTTGTCGGCGATCTGGCGCAGCCGATCCCAATCGGGCACGCCGCCGACCAGGTTGGGCACCAGAATCGCCTTGGTCTTCGGTGTGATCATCGCCTCGATCTTGTCGAGATCGATCTGGTAGGTGTCGAGCACCACATCGACGAAGACCGGCACATAGCCGGCATGGACGATCGAGGCGGCGTCGGTCGAGAAGGTCAGCACCGGGGTGATGACCTCGGACCCCTTGGGCGCGCCGATCATCCGCATCGCCAACATCAGGGCCGAGCTGCCGGAATTGACCATCACGCCATATTTGTGGCCGAGGGTTTCGGCGCAGCGCGCTTCGAACTCGCCGACCTTCTGGCCGACGACCATGCCGTATGGCCGCTGCATAACGTCCATCACCGCGTCGATCTCTTTCTGATCGAGCATCGCGCCGCCATAGCGAATCGTGCGCTTTTCAATCGGCATTCTATCTTCCCCACCTATGGGCCTTCAAATCAGGCATTACTCGATCCTGCATAAGGCTTTCTTGTATGGGTACAAATGATATGATCTGACGATCTATCTGATTTTTTCATGGGTTGAGATGGACTTACGAAGCCTTCGCTATTTCGTTGCGGTTGCCGACAACGGCAGCTTTAGCCGTGGAGCAGACGCGGTAAGCGTTGTTCAATCGGCAGTTTCGCACCGGATTCGCGATCTGGAGGCGGAGGTCGGAACACTCTTGTTCAATCGCGAGGGACGCACGATCAGGTTAACAGAGGCTGGCGCGGTACTACTCGGTGATGCGCGCAATATCCTCCGCTCGATCGAGTTGGCTAAGGAACGGATACGCCAACTACGAGAGGGCGAAGTCGGGCGCGTTCGGATCGGATTTCAAGGGGCTGCCTGCCGTCGTCAAATTGTATCGGAATCTCTCATAGAGTTCCGCACGCGCTATCCCAATGTCGAGCTTGAACTATCGCCCATGATCGCGCTCAGCATGGAAGATGCCCTGCAAAATGGAGAGATCGATGGCGGCTTCTTTTACCGTCATGGAAGTCCACCCCTGGATTATCGCCGATTGTGTCTCGACGATTGGTTGCTCGCAATGCCGAGTTCCCATCCCCTGGCATCGGTCGGTGAACTGCACTTGAAAGACCTTCAGGGCGAGAAATTCATAGTCCTCCCCCGAAAAGTCACCCCGATTTTACACGACAGGATCCTCGCCGCCTGCCTCGCTGGAGGACTCACACCACAAATTGTCCAGGAAGCCTTTGAAGAGCCGATGGTCTTAAACCTTGTCGCAGTTGGCCTTGGCGTTGCTTTCGTACTCGATAGTTTGCCGACTGAGCTCAACGGAAGTGTGGTCCTTAAGCGGGTGGTCGATTTTCGGGTCCCGACCGAACTCTGCTTCCTGTGGAAGTCAGAGCGGATGACCCCGACGTTAAGCCGATTCCTGGACGTGCTCGACCAAGTTGACCGCAAGTCCCAGCCCCAGTGGCATCCTTCCGCGCCCCGAAACCCAGGCCGAATTGCGCCTGTCGACGAATCGGCCTACCAAAAATAGGAAATGACGGCATACATGATGCCGCCAATTATCGTTTCCGTGGGGAATAGTCATGAACTCGGCAGACTTGGCTGGCGAAATCGGATACCCTCACCCCGACTGAGCTGACAAGCGTAATCGGCTCAGTCTCTCGCGCATTGACCGGGCTGGGTACTGCGGAGGCGATTGAAGCACCCAAAGCCCAAGAACCCGCTATCTCGATAAAAAAGTCAGTTACCGCAGATTTCCTGATCTGCCTCGAAGACGGCAAAAAGCTGAAGATGCTGAAGCGTCACCTGATGAGCACGTATGGGATGACGCCGCAGGCATACCGAGAGAAATGGGGCCTCTCGAGAGATTATCCGATGGTGGCCCCGAACTATGCGGCGACCCGCTCGCAGCTAGCCAAGAGCATCGGCCTAGGGAAATCCCCGACAAAGGCGCCCACGCCGGTCGAGGCGGCTCCCCCGGCGAAGCGCGGCAGGCCAAAGAAGATCGTCGCCTAAGATGGAGCCCTATGACTCCAGCCTTTTCCGTTTTTAGATATGAGAAGAAAGCTTCTTCGAGAGAAAGCAAAGCCGAAGGACCGCGCACTGTCGAGCAGCCCTTCAACTATCAACAGATAGCTGTAGAGGCTGGGCAATACCGAGGCCTTTTCGGTCCAACCCGTTTACCTTTCGGCATCCTCTTTGACTTCCCGGGATCGAATGCCTACCTTTTCCATAGAGCGCTGGATTTTGGGCGTGCGCACAGCCAGCCCCACCCGGTTAAACAGGTTTCTGTTTAGTCAGGTCTCGGCCCGTATGGGTGAGGTAGCTTCGAAAGAGGCAAAGAGGTTCGCCCCGAGGCTTAACGGCCCGATGGTCCCGAAAGGGGCCATTGCCGTTTCTGGGCCATGCGTCAGAGCGCTATTCAACGCACTGAAGGTTTCGCCCGCTTAGTGTCTCGTTGAGAGAGCGGATACGAGAATCTTATAGCTGAGCCTGGATGATCGCCTGCGAATCGAGATGGTCGTTCTGACCGTGATCGCGACGCGGTGCCCAGCGTTACCCATAAAACTCGATCATTCTCGGGTCCAAGATTCGCAGCAGCGTTAGAATCTCGCCTTCGACGGTACGCATGCTTTGGACCTCCACATCAAATTGTTCTACATGCTGGCGATCAAACCAGTAGTTTGCTGGCTCCTTCTTCGTCCGCTCGACGCGGTCGGCGGTTAAGACCGCAGAAAAAACCGATGCCCTGGCGTCCAGATCCTCACGGACCCTTAGACCACCTACCCCGAGACCCGGCCACTGCCATTTGCGGCCGTAAGGGTTATTGACCACTAGGATCACAGGTTGGCGGGTGGTCCTTATGAGACGAATTGCTGTGGCCGTTAAACTGGCAGAGAATTCACGGGCGATATCTACGATGCCGTCGAGCGTAACGTCGCCAAGCCTCTCAAGCCGAGGCGTAACCATAAAAGGAGGCAGGATTAAATCTGCGGAATAAGCATCCGCGAGCCTCTCCGCGTCTCGTGATTTTTCGTCGGTGGGACGCCCGATGTCGTCTGAGCGGCAGACGAATGACAGGCCTCTATGATGATGCCAGTGCCCCAGCTCATGTCCGCCGCTGAATTTCTTCCTGGTCGGCCGCATGTCGTCACGCACATAGACGATCGCCCGATCCCGGTATCCAATGATTTGAGCTTCGCAGCCGATCAGCGGCCGATATTTGATCGTAACACCAACGCAGTGTGCAATCGCTTCAACTGCAATATCGCGTGGATCGGATATCCGCTGCTAATCCACCGTCTGTTTGAGTGCTTCGACTTGAATGTCCCTTTTTAGTCATCAGCCGCCTTCCTCGGATTGGTCTGTCGTCTCTGCGTGGGTGGGGAAAGGCAGTTGCTGCCGTCGAGGCTGAAGCCTCGCAGCAGTCGGCGGAAACTGCGCCACGAGCGAGACCACTGCGTTGGGCTCTATCTTGTCAGCCATCAGCAAGAGCCGCTCAACGATACCGATCTTCTTGTCGAGGTTTTCGAGAACGATTTTTTCGGTTTCAGCAGTCGACTTCCTTATGTCGGCCTCGGTGCGGGCTCGTAGTTCTCTTACTTTCTCCAGAATGTGTAGCGTCTCAGCCGTGACCTTCTCGTTTTCCAGACCCTGCTTACGAAGATGAGATTTAAGATAGTTGAGGGCGGAGTCGCCTGTATCCTCAAGTTGATCGCGGACTGTGGTTTTTGTTTCTCGATCTATGATCGTGCCGAGCAGCCCCTCAAGCGCCTTGTACAGCTTGTCACGGAATGAAGCATGTCGGTTCACGGCATCAGGGTCGGGCAGAATCTGAGAGGAATTGCTGATGATAAGGTCGGTTCGCCCTTGAGCAAGTTGGGTCTGCACTTGGATGAAGACGTCGATGATCCGGTCGGTTGCAGCGACTGCCGCGGAGGAGTTCATAACGGTCGCCAGTCGAACGACGCCCTTGTGGGTCACAACCCATGGCCGGGCGCGGCTGCCGCCCCTTCCTGGCTTTGAGATCACGCCCTGTGATGTCAAAGCGGCGACATCGTCCGCAGTCAGCTCGAAGGCGTGGTTTTCGTTGAACTTGGTAGGGTTGCGCTTGATGGCTTGGATGATCTCGCGCGTTTCGACTTCGAACGCCTGGGCGACACGCGACGCAAGCATCACAGGTTCACTTCCGACGACAATGATCGGCGAAGCGCTTTGTGCGGGTTCGCCGCCATCCTCGTCCAATTCGTTCATTCATTCCTCGCGAGATTGAGATCACACACTGTGATCTCAATCTGATGGGCGATCAGGGCCGCATCGTCGAACGCTTTGGCCTTCACGACCGCGAGTTCCGCCTTGACTCGGTCCGCCTGTGGTGTGGAGATTATTTGCAGCTAATTTTTTGGCAATCAATGGCCAGATGCCATATCGTAACAGATCGATTAAAATCGATTTTTGGCGAACGAGAATGCTCTGCCCTGTATGCCGAGTCTAAACCCGCGCTTTTTCAGTTCTAGTCGGTCTAGAGTCTGTTTCATTTAGATTGAGGCGTATCCTGAGTTTCTGAGGTAGTTTGCGCATTCGTGTGGGGTGAAGGCGTCGAGCAGTGATCCGATACGCTTCCAAGTTGCCTCCACGGAGCGCTCGGCGGCTTTTCTGAGAAGCAGCTTGAGCTTGGCGAAAACCTGCTCGATCGGGTTGAGGTCGGGGAGTAAGGCGGCAGGAACAGCAGCTTTGCTCCTGCTGAGCGGATGGCTTTGCGGACGGCCGCTCCCTTGTGACTGCCCAGATTGTCCATGATGACGATGTCTCCGGGCGAGAGCGTCGGGACCAGGAACTGCTCGACATAGGCGGTGAAGCTGCGGCCGTTGATGGGGCCGTTCAGGACGCAGGGCGCGTCGATCCGGTCCGACCGGAGCGCGGCAAGGAAGGTCAGTGTCTTCCATTTACCGAACGGCGCCTTGGCGATGAGCTTGCTCCCGCGCGGCGACCAGCCCCGGATTGGAGTCATGTTCGTCTTGGCCCATGTCTCGTCGATAAAGACCAGGCGGCGGGGATCAATCCGGCCCTGATACTTCTTCCACTGCGTTCGCCGCCGCGCGATCACGGGCCGGTCTTGTTCGGTGGCGAACAGCGTTTTTTTTGAAACTCAGTCCCTCGGAACGAACCAGACGCCAAACCGACACCGGGTTCGTCACGACGCCGTGTTCGGCCAGCTCGGCTACCAGCGCCCGCACCGTCAGGTCCGGTATCGTCGCCAGACGCTCAAGCACCAGCGCCCGATGCGGTTCCAGCAAGAGCTTGCGATGTCCACCCATCGGCCGCGATGCCGCCGTGCCCGTAGCGCGAAGCCGCTGCGACCACTTCACCGCGCTCGCCACGCTCACCCCGAACAGGCCGGCCACCTCCCGGCAGGAACGGCCCGATGTAACCGCCGCTGCAACCCGATCCCGTAAATCGTTCGAATAAGCTCGTGCCATCCCATGCTGACCTCCAATCCAGCTTCAAAACTGAATCAGAAATCCGCCCAGAACGGAATCCCAAATCGATTCAATCAACCGGAAACAGACTCTAGACGACACAGAGCCCATCGATCGCGTCGGAAATCGCTCGCTGATTGCCAAGCCGCAGGTGGCCCAACGATACATAGCTCCGGGCCACAACAGACGAAGCCTGTCGGCGAAAGCTCTACCTCTCTGGCAAACCTGCCATCGCGCTGGGCATTAACATTACCGCGCGCAAAGAACTCGCTCGCTCAACTTGGGGCAGCCTCCGCAGGCGAGCCACCGAGCAGGCGCCTCTGCTAAGTCCCTCAGGAAAGCGTACGAGGCCTCAGAGGCGTCCGCGTATCATCCTAGGAAACCGTCCAGCAGTTTTCTTGCGACCGCCGGCAAATCAGATACCTCAAGTCTCTCTCTAGCGAATGCGATCGTCAGTAGTTCGTCGCTTAGATAGCCGTCAAACTTCTCTATCGCTTTCTGCTCGACATATGAGGCCAATTCCAACGCATCCGGCGGATCGGAGGTTGCGAGGCGCGATAGCTCGGCGATGAGGGCGGCTTCGCTGGCCGCGGGAACAGCAACGGCCAAGCCCAACGGCGTTGGCTCAAGCTCCGCTCGGATAAGCGCGAGCACAAGTGCCTGCTGCCGTCGTTCACCGATCCAGGGAAACAGGAGCAGCTGGCCGTCATGACGCGCAACCGTGGAATGACGCAGCCCCATCCGGTCGAAGCTGACCCTCGCTTCCTCGAGCAGATGTATAGCCTGTTGATCGAGGAAAAGCGGCACCGCTATCGCCTCGTAAACCTTGCGCATCTCTTCTACGACCATGTCGGATGGTGGTCTCGGGTCACCGAAGAAGCGGGGCGGCCTACCACCACTCGCTGGCGCAACCACGATTTCCTTACGCGAAGAGTCCACCTCTGTTACGCGCCACCTTCGGCCGCCGAGCACCATGAACTGTCCCGGTATGACGGGGTTGTCCACTGGTATTTGGCCGATCGCGCGTCCTCCTGCAGCAATGACCCGGTATTCCTCGGGACTTGCGAATACCGCGTAGATATCCCTGCTCTCGATTAAGCGCTCGCCTTCCGCTCCAGGCAGCAGCGTCCCGTCTGGCGCCTGCTCGATAAGCTGCACCTTGGGATCTCCCATCCGGCGTAGGAGAGATTTGAACAAGTCCAAATCGACTGCTTCGAAAACCTTGCTCTTCACGAGCTGCTCCCAGGCAGCGGCAGCGCTGATCCCTCCATGCTGTGCGATCAGCGCCAGAACCTGATGGAGCATCGTCGACAGGTGCAACCTTCCCGGCACGGGAGGGTCGTTCCATTCCCTGAGCATCAGATTCAACATAGCGATGGTCTGGACTGTCGTATGGCGGAGAGCGTCAAGCGGATGCGTGGCTTCGGATAGCGCCTCCTCTCGAACATACACTCTCATCACCGCCGGATGGCCGGCACGGCGTCCCGACCGCCCAAGGCGCTGCCGCATTCCCGAAACTGTATGACCTGGCCCGATTTGCGCCACGGCCTCAATGGCCCCGACGTCGATGCCGAGTTCGAGCGTCGTCGTGCATACGATCGAAGCGGGACGGGACGGATCCTTCATCCGGCGCTCGACTTCCTCGCGATGCTCTTTCGAAAGGCTGCCGTGATGGGCAAAGAACTCCTCCGGTACGCCAATGCGGTCGGACAACTCCGATAGTCTGAGGGTTGTCGTCTCAACCATGCTGCGTGAGCCCGCAAAAATCAGGCTGCGCCGTCCTCTGAGTGTATCGAACAGATGCGTGGCAATCGCCTTCTCCGCGAGATCGTCCGTTTCCTCTTGCGCTTCCTCGTCATCGGGATTTGTCCGCTGCGGTTTAAGTCGGCGGGACGGCGCGATATACCCCCTCACCTGCAGCTTCAATTCCTGCTCAGCCGCTAATTTCGGCAGCACGGTCACATCGCCAGGGTCGAGCGGCCGAAGAAATGAACGCGACACTTCCTCGTCCGCCAGCGTGGCCGATAGCCCAACGCGAACCGGGCGCCGGAATCCCGCGGCGATGTCTATCCGATGGAGGACCGACTGCAGTTGCTTCCCACGTGGCGAGTCCATAAACGCGTGCATCTCGTCGATGACAACATAGGAAAGTCCACGAAATAGCCGCGCCGCTTCCTGCCCACGCCTCACCAGGATCGCCTCAAGAGACTCTGGCGTGATCAGAAGAATGCCTTGGGGCGTTTTCCTGGCCTTTGCCTTAATGCTCGCCGAAACGTCGCCGTGCCACTTCGTTACCTCAATCTCCAGTTCGGAGCAGAGACTCTCCATTCGACCGAACTGATCATTGATGAGCGCGCGCAGCGGACTGACGTAAATGGCTCGAAAACCCAATTGCGCCTGTGGTTCTTCCGCGGCTAGCCTCGATGCAATCGGCAGGAACGCGGCCTCAGTTTTGCCGCTCGCAGTCCCCGCCGTAATGATCAGGTCGGTGTCACCCCGCAGCAGAATCGGAATCGACATCTCTTGGATGCCGCGCAAGCCATCCCAGCCTTGCGTCCAAATCCAGCGCCGAACTTTTTCGTTCAGCAGCTCGAACGCTACCGAGGAACTAGGCGCTTCAATGCCATTATTTGGTGGGGTGCTCAGATCCGGAAGCTCGCGAGGCTCGCGTCGTCGCTACCGTTCGAAACCGGATGAGAGATGGGAGCTGCGTCGTCAGAGGGCCCGTCATCGATGTCTTCCATTTGGAGCGGGCTGTCGACAGCGATCTCGACCTGTCCAAGCAGACCCGACCATGTTGTCCCTGGATTCTGCTCGAGTACAGCAAGCAAATCTAGGAACGCTCTGATCGTGTTCCGCGGGGTCCGGAAATAGGCATCCCCAATCTTCTTCGAGCAGTGCTCAAGGAAAGCCGATAGCGCCGCTTCCGGCACAGGCATGCGATCCATATCACCGCCAGCCCAAAGTAACCTGAGCTTATCCAGGAGGACATACAACTCCTCGGGTGTCAGGTTCTGCAGACGAATGATCGGGCCCGACAAGTCGACTAGCCCATCCCGTGCAAATGTGTTCTCCGCCAGCCGCGACCGAAGCGCTTCGTATGAAAATAGTCCCCTACGGGAATCGAGAAGGAATTCTGGCGTTCCGCCGAAATAGAACCCGATGCGCTCGGCTGTCCCCTGGAGCACGTCGTTCACGATCCGCAAAATCTGCTCGTAGTTAGCGTTTCGAGCTTGCGAGTTCGTGAGTTTGTAAAGGTTCACCATTTCATCCAGCACGATGAAGGTGCCGTCGTAGCCCGCTAAACTTACCAGCCGGGAGATCGCTTTTAGATGATCGTACACGCCGGCGTCGTCGATAATCGTTCTGACACCCAGCGCTAGCCGCGCTTCGGTTTTCAGCGTGTATTCAGCGCGAAGCCAGCGAAGCGCTGCAGCTTTGAGTTGCTCATTGCCCTCGTCGAACGCATGCCAGTAGCGAACGATGACCTCAGCGAAATCAAAGCCAGCTACCAGTTCTCTGACAACCGCCAGCCGATCGCGAATGGCGTCGTCAACATTTAGGCCCTTAGCCAGCGCACTTTTGCGAACATCGTCGATGAATCGTTCGACAACACTTGCTAACGCCCCGCCATCCGGCTTGGTGCGGGTCGACATACTCGACACGAGTTCAGCGCACAGGGTCCGCGCCTGACCACCCGTCGCATGGATGCGCCGCTCAGGTGATAGATCCGCATGCATAACGACGAGCTTCCGCTCGGCGGCAACAGTCCTTGCGAGACTGAGGAAGAAGGTTTTGCCCGAACCGTAGTCACCGATGATGAAACGAACCGCCGATCCGCCTTCAGCAATCCGGGTCATGTCTCGGACAGTTTCCTCAACCTCGCGCGCCCGGCCAACCTGCACATGTCGAATTCCTAAGCGCGGCACGACGCCGGCTCGCAACGCTTGGATCGCGGCGTCCCGTTCCCTTGGGGCGATTTTAGAACTCATTGATTCGCTCCAGCGAAATAGGCAGGCAACTCTGTCGGATCGTCCTACGCCGCATCGGCCTGCTCCGCCATTGATGTGAGGAGAGACGCATTCACAACCAACGTATCGCCATCCTCAATGAGAGGCTCGTCAAACCGGTCGAATGCCCACTCGTTGATCGCTTCAAGCGCGCCATTCGGCATTAGTTTCGCTTCGACGGCTGCGGCCTCGAAGTCGGCGCGAAGCCAAGTCGGCTTGGCGACCAGTTTTTCCGCCAATGCGATGTATTCAACGCCAAGCCCGGCGAAAGGATCTGCTTCATCGCTATTCGGTATAGCGGCCTCCTGAGGTGCAGGCTCATCCTCAACAAAGATGTCCGCCAGCACGGACGACACGCGCTCGGTGTCCTGCCGAACCTGCCGCAGTCGCTCGGCATCCAGCCCCGTCCCGGTCGGCTTGGGCGGACTCGGAATTTGATAAACGGGAGCTGGCGTGCCAATCGCCACTGTGATCGGTTCCGGCGCCGGAATGGCTGCAGTTGCCGCGGCTCCGTGGATCGCCGAGTAGAGGCTGCCGCGAGGAACCTTAAGCTTGTCATAGATCCCTTCGAGCACAGCGACTTCGGATTTACCGACCAAGCCAGATTCTGTGGCGGCAGCGGCAACGGACCAGGCTACGAGTTCCCGATCTTCTGGCGACGCTTCCGCAACAATGCGTTTAACCTTGGAGAGACTCACACTGGATGTTGAGAGCCATCGAAGGCGAGCGCGTAGCCGCAAGACCTCCGATGATCGCAGTGCCAAACGACGTTGCACGTTTTCAAGCCATGCAGTTTCGATCGACGCCGCCTTTCCCGGATCCGCTCGAGTCACACCAGAAATGAGAATCGCTCCGGCCGTGGCAAGCTCAAACCGTGGTGATTTCCCCAGCCCGGATGGATCGTCTGCAAAAACATAAACCGTCGTTGCATCCTCAAGATGTTCCGAGCCTTCCGAAGGATCGGGCTCCATTCCGCGGCCGACTTTCGCTAATGCATCAGCGATCTGACGGTGATGACGGATGGTCCATTTGGCGCCGACGGTTCCGATTGCAGGACGCGCGAGATCGGAGAACGCAATCGAGGCGATCGGTATCTCTAACCCGTCTATCCAAGATCTAGCTTCGACGGCCAGAGACTTCGCCAACGTGTGCGGACAGACCGTGAGCGCCGCTAAGCTATTTGCCCGCTCAGGATGGTAGGCCACCATTTTAGCGTATGGCTCCAGCTCACCTGAGACCTGGAGCGCGAGGTCAATCAACTTGGCCCAGTTCAGCGTCGCAGGATCCGGCAAGCCCTTTAGCGAAGCGGGTGAGCCGAGTTCGACCTGTAGCCCGGCTGAAGCTCCGTGATAGCTGAGCCGAAGATGTGAATCTCTACGGTTCTTCAAAAGGAAGCCAAGGGGGAACGCTTCAATGAAGCGCGGTCGCAGCATATCGAGGAAAACGGTCCGAGAGAGATCGACGACAACGCGGTTCCAAGCCACCTTTTCATATGGCAAACCAAGGACACCAGCGGTCGCAATATCAAAGTCGAGCGGCTCGGAAGCCATGACCTTTTGTGCGATCACAATATTCAACGGCAAGCTGCTCCTTCCGGACGCCAACACCGGGTTGGGCTTAAAGCTGAGAGCAGACTCTGGATCGTTAATCAGTCGCGACGCTTGCAAGGCTTCGAGGAGGCGCTCGCTATATCCGCGGAACGACTGATTGTCCGAGTAAATTACGCCTAGACGCGCGATCTCCCCGATGAGCATCGCTTGCTCGGCCAAACCCGGCCGCTCGACAAGGAGGCGGCGCTCAAGGCCATAAAAATATAGAAAAACGTACCCAATATCGATATCAGGATCGCATTTCCCCCCAGCTAACCAGCGGAGATAGATCGTCCTGCAAACGGGCGCGATGGCGCTATAGGCCGGCCAGTAGCCCGGCGTTTCTGTGTTGTCGATCGGAATCACACGAGCGATGTCGAGAGCGGGGTCGATCGCGCACCCCGCTCCGTTTGTTGAGTAAGGAGACGACTGTCCAAGATAAACCATGCCTCCTGGGATCGTAATGCCCGCGACGATTACGTTTGTCCCAGGCGGTTGCCAGGCGACTGCTGCCTTCGAACCGGACGGTTGGGCGCTAACCCTACGAGCGACATCCAGTGGCGCCGGCCGAGATGTCGGAACAGGGGTTGGCGTCGATTTCGATCGAAGCACCACCCATGCGAACAAAAGCCCTATCGGCCCCAGAATCACCCAGGGTGAAAGCCCGGTCTTCGAGCTGGAGGTAATCGGCGCAGGCGTGACCGCTTTCTCCGGCGCCGGAACGCTAATGGGCTCTCCAGCGTGATTAGCGCTATAATTCGGAACTTCCGACGGCACACGCACGGGAGGTGAAAGTGCCTGCGGTTTTGTTGGAGGGATCGGAGGCGGTGGAGCTTGGGTTTTGGCTGCAGCGCTGCCGGGATGGTTGCCGGCATCGTCAAACAGAAGGCTCGTCAAGAAGTAATAGGAGCCGGGCGTACCAATATCGCCCGCATAGGCCATGAAGGATAAATCGTTGCTGCGGTAGATGAGCTTCCAAGGGCTGCGCGCCGTGATGGTGACACAGTGGCCTGCCGCTAGCGTGCGACTAAACCAGCCAGGATCAGATGGGTATTGAGGCCGCCGGTCTAGCACTTGATGGACATACGTCGGATCAGCGCAAGCCAACGTCTGGCTGTGCACGTGATAAAGCGACTGATTTTCGCCTCTTGCTAACCCGCCCGCGGTTAATGCCGTAAAGAGAACAGCCCAGCAAAGGATCCCGGAACCGCCGCTCTGCATTCGATTTTACCTTCGACCAGTTTGGTCGGCCAAATTGATTTCGTACATTATCCACTTAGAAAACGAACTACACCATAAAATTCAATGTAAATGTGGAGGATCGTGCCGCGTTCAGCCGAGATGCAGATCGCGTGTCGGCCTCGGCGTCAGAACCAAAGACGCCAAGATCGTCGCGTTCGATAGCAAAAAGCGCCGATGGAATTGCCGAGGAAAGCTCGAGCCGTTCTAGTCCAGCTTCAACAGGGCCGGCTGGCGCTCGTTATGAGGGTCAGGTCGGTGCCAATTATTCCGGCGCCGGAGTGCCAGCAGCGACATGGACAGGTTTGAGGAGAAGTGCCAGCAAATGGAAGCTGCCACGTTCTGGCTAACTGCCGATGGCGAAGGTGAACGAACCGATGAAAGTTTACGATGTCGCTGCGCCGACTCCCCAGGGGCCGGCAGCGAGAGATCAGCAGGCATTTCTCATTGGTATAGATTTCCACGAGGCAGCTATCCGAGCCAGCGTCGAGGTTATTGATCAAGAAGGTGCGCCCGTCATAGCGCTGTGCCCGATGATTGTTTCCTGCGCATTTGCCGCCGAACTTTATCTCAAGGCGCTTGCCACCCTCGGCACTGGTCGGCCCCCAATCAGGGGACACAAGCTACATCTCCTCTTTGGCCGCCTAAGCGATCAAACCCGTCCAGTGATCGCCGACGCCTATAAGGCGAGAACTGGTCGCGACGCAACAGCGCTTGTGGGCGATCTACGCGCCTTCAGCGATGCCTTTATTGAATGGCGTTACATATTTGAGGGAGCTGGCCGGCAGGTCCGTGTGAACCTGCTCATCGCATTCGTCCAAGCGAGCTATGAAGCTGTCCGGAAGCTCTACCCAGAATGGGCCGTTCGGACTGATCAGGACCATCGCCTACGAGAGCCGCCGCAAACGCCAAATATGACGGTCGCCAACTTAGGCGGCGGAACTTTCCTGCACATAGTCGACGGCACAGGCGGCCAGCTAAACGCGCCAAAAGCCTAACAAGACACCGCCTTCGCACCCAAAAAGTAGCGCCCGCAGGGTCGACTTGCTTCGCGACAACTCTACATTCACCCTTCCGGCAACTCGATCCTAACCATCGCCGCTGCGATCGGTTGATGTATCCAATATTCCAGCCGTTTCTTGCCGGTAATTCGCTTGAGCGCGTGACCGTATTGCGAGATTTGACTGGCAGACGCGCGCAGCCGTTCCTCATCAAGCGACAACGAGCCGGGGAAACTTTTGTGATCAACGATCGCGTAGCCGTCACCTAGGTCTATCAACAGGTCGATGCGACCGGATATTATCTGCAACCCGTCTTCGGCGTGGACCGTCCATTCCTGAAGGTTAGCCGCCTTACCAAACTTACCATCGATGAAGGTCCGCAGCCGATCCGATATCGAGATGAGGTCGCCCGGCGCGACCTGGGGCACGCCCCAGCGCGCGAGCGTTGCTGCCGCACGGGAAGTGCGCGTCTCCATGTCGGTGCTGGGGTCGTCAGACGCCAAAAAGCGATGGATAACCTCCCCTAGGAGTTGCAGGTCAGGATCGCCGACAAGCACAATGCGATCACCCAATCTTGCAGTCTCTGCAACCAAGACGGCCGCATCCTGGTTGAATGCGCTACTGGGCCGTAAGCGTAGCGGGACGTGTGCAACCGGCACGGAGGCTGGGCGAGTATATTCTTGTGCCGCCTCACTCACCTCTGGCAGAGCCACCAAGTCCGGGCACGGGCGGCTCACGAACTTTTGGCCGCCCACATCGATCGAATCTGTGGTGATCGCTACCAGGGGATTCCCGGTATCCGTTTCGAGTTCGTCGAGCCAAGCCTGAGGGCCACCGGTTGTTGCCAGTGCCAGATGATCACGGGCGCGAGTCAGTCCGACATAGAGCAGACGCGTGCGCTCCAAGCGCTCTTCAGCGAGCGCGGTAATGCCTTCCGCACTGCCAGGTGCGGATACGTCGAGGCCAACGTCCTTCTGCTGTTCCCCGTACGGCCAAGGCCAGAAGCGGAGCACTCGGGCTGCAAGTGGCGAACTCCAATCTGGTGCAGCCTCGTCCTCGGCGATCAGCCCGAAAGGGGAGCCTCTCGCGGTCGAGTCGAGATCCGCTAGCACAACGATTGGCCACTCGAGCCCCTTGGCAGCGTGGTATGTCAGAATATTGACTGCATCAGGATGGCCGCTTCTCGGCTGCCGAGGATCTTTGCGAGAGGCAATCCATTCGCACACCCCGGTGAGGGTTGCAGCCTGCCGCTCGCCGTGTTGTTCGTCCTGGTAAGCCTCCACCATGTCCCGAAGGGCCTCGAGGTTTTGCAGGCGTTGCTCGGCGCTTCCCCAGCTAAGCATTGTGGAGAAGATGGTCTGGGCGTGCAAAAGCGCGTCGAGTACCTCCGCTGGCGTAAGCTGTGGCGCACGTTCGCGGATAGCCGCCAGTGAGTCCGCAAACGGCAGCCGGGCGATCAAGCCGGCCTTCGCATTCTCGTCGAATACCGCCGTGAACCATTCGTCGTTGTCGGTTGCCAGTCTAGCGAGTTCGGCAAGAGCGAGAGTATCGCTCGCATCTGCGATCCACCGGAACGCCGCAAGCGCGAACTCAATTTCCGGCTGAGCCAGGAGGCCTGATCGCTCGACGGCAATACGGATTCCATGCTGGGACAGCACAGAGGCGAGCTCACCCACCTGCGCGTTACCTCGACAAAGCACGGCAATGTCGCCGCCTCGCGCTGCGCGTGAGGTACCCCCCTTCGAAACCACTGGCCATGCGCCCGGATCGGATAGAAGACCGGCGACACGACTAGCAAGGATGGCAGTGCGCTGCCCCTTGTTTTTTCCCGACATGTCCCAACTCGACAACGCCGGCGGTCCATCGGAATGCTCAGTGCGTTCGCAACCGTCGAATTTGACCTCCTCTTCAGACATGCCAACCCTGAGCATGTTGGGAGCGATCGCCGCGTTCACAAAATCGGCCAGTTGAGGGCGCGCGCGGTATGAGCGGCGGAGGTAATCGGTTTTGCCGCCAGAAGCAGCAGTGATGGCGGTCGAGGCTGCGCTTGTGAGCGCTGGATCCGCGTCGCGAAAACCATAAATCGACTGTTTAGGATCACCAACCCAAAGATTCCGGCCGGCAATCCTAGACAAGCTTGTGAAGATCGCGATCTGGATCGGACTTGAATCTTGATACTCGTCAACGAACACGGCGCCGATGAGTTCTCGCAACCGATCGGCATTTTGTGGGTCGCTGATGATCTCTAGCGCAAGCATTTCCTGGTCAACAAAGTCGAGGAGGCCGCAAATTCGCTTGTACTCGGCGTAAGTTGTCATGCATCTCGCGGCGCAGTCGAAGATGAGACGCACGTACTGCTCGATGTCCGCCTTTAGGTTTGGGTGGCGCGGGTGGGCAGCGGCGGCGGCTATTACATCGGTGAATAACGCGGCGTCTGTCTTCGTCGCCCCGAGTTTCGCCAAGCGCGCCCAATCGGGCCAAGAAACGCAATCCCCTCCATGGAGCACACGGACAACCTTCTCGACTACCGGCACGTCCTTGGTAAGTGTCCCGGATTTGAGCACCGCTCTGTTTTGGTTGATCTGCACCAGGCATTTGTCCAATGCGGAAGCCAAAGCCGTATTGAGCTTTTCGGCTGTTTCGCCGGCGACGGAAGCCGGAAGTAGAGCAAGCAATCCGGCAGAGGATCGCGCTGCGCAGTGCCAGAGCTTCTCAGGCGGGATGCCGTTCGATCGTGCGAGGTCAACGACATCACTGACTTCGTCATGCCACCCTCGGTATGTACGGCCATTCGCCTGATAGCTCTGAGCCCTGATCCCGAAGCGCTCGCCGATTACCGAGATGACAACCCCTCCTTCCTCAATCACCGAGCCGACGGCACGAAGGAAAGTAGATGGTTGCCGCTCCTCAGCGATAACTTCGGCGACCGGAGAGCGCCCAAGCTCAAAGGCGAACTCGGAGATGAGCGAGCCGCAAACGGAGTTTACAGTCCCAATCCGGGCAGAAAGCATTGCGGCTGCTAACTCCGGCTTTCCGACCTCGATGAGCTTAGATCTTATGCGACCAGCGAGTTCCGCCGCGGCCTTTTTTGTGAAGGTCGTGGCCAAGATACGATGAGGCGGCATGCCCGCGTTCACTTCGGCGACGATTTCTTCCACAAGCCGGTACGTTTTCCCCGTACCCGCGCTGGCGATGATCGTGTCCACACGGTTCTGGATAGTGCTCGCTTCAGTCATGCCAATCCCCTGACGCGGCATAGCGTGGAGTAATCGCATCGTTCGCAATGCACATCGCGATCGATAGTGAGATCAGCTGGCAAATGGTCTTTAACGCCCTCGACGCCTGTCGCAAGAATTTGACCGGCCTCGGCGGAATTCCGCCACGTGGCCCAACCTGCGAGAATTGCTGCCCATGTGTCTGGGAAGGATCGTTCGCCCTCAATGAGACGACCGACGAGCCCACTGCCTTCAAGCGTCGCAAACTGGCGCTGATTTAAAAGAAAGTATCCTGCACGGTATGGTTCGTGCCCCGATACCAGGGCACCGTATGTGGCCAGCTGTACGGCCTGCCCCTTGGTAAGCTCGTCGATTCGTGCTCGCTCGCTGCGCGTCCATTTGAGGTCGATTATTACGGCTTGTCCCGAGCTATCGCGGGCCACGAGATCGACAGCGCCGCGGAGAGCAAGCAGCGACTCAAATGTCCCGCTGACCTGTCGCTCAGTTGCCTCCACCATGAGGTTGTTATCCGCGAGACAGCGCGCCAGGCTCGCGATTGCGACGGGAAGCCGCCTGCGCGCGAAGTTTAGCTCCTCGGCAAACTCGGGGTGCCGCAACGGCGCGGCCAGCTGATCGATTCGACCTTCTAGCACTACTTTGGCAGATTTTTAGGAGCGGTCTCGTTTTTGGGATTCCCAAGAGCTGGTTTGCGTGATTCATGAGAGGTCGGCTTATGGAGGGCCGACCCATGGACGTTGACTGGCAAGGTGATCTCGATCGCTGGCTTGCGCCGTTTGTTGCGGCGCTAGCACTACTTTGGCAGATTTTTAGGAGCGGTCTCGTTTTTGGGATTCCCAAGAGCTGGTTTGCGTGATTCATGAGAGGTCGGCTTATGGAGGGCCGACCCATGGACGTTGACTGGCAAGTTGATCTCGATCGCTGGCTTGCGCCGTTTGTTGCGGCGCTAGGGCATAAGACGCGGGCGCGGATGTGTCCTCTCTATATCGCGGGTTTGATTGGTCCGGGAGACCGCAAGAGCGTTCAGCCGATGGCGGCGCGCACTGGCGAGGTCGGCTACGATCAGCTTCATCATTTCGTCGCTGCCGGAGTTTGGGACAGTGCTCCACTCGAGGCTACCCTGCTGAAGGAGGCAGACAGGCTGGTTGGCGATGAGGCGGGTTTTCTTGTCATCGATGACACGGCGTTGCCCAAGAAGGGACGTCACTCGGTTGGCGTCGCGCCACAATATGCTTCGTCGCTGGGGAAGACCGCCAACTGTCAGTCCCTGGTCTCGGTCACATTGGCGTCCGGCGAGGTGCCGGTGATGGTCGGCCTGCGGCTGTTCCTGCCCGAGAGCTGGACCGATGATCCTGAGCGCATGGCGCGAGCCCGTGTGCCAAAGGATAGACAGGCTGCTCTGACAAAGCCGGAGATTGCGATCGCGGAGATTGACCGCGTCATCGCCTCCGGTGGGCGTTTCGGCTGTGTGCTTGCCGATTCAGGGTACGGCTCCAGCGGACCTTTCCGCCAGGCTTTAAGCAAGCGCGGTCTGCTCTGGGCGGTGGGTCTGTCGCGGCGCCAGAACGTTTATCCCGCCGACGTTGCCCTGCTCTTCCCCGTCGCGCAGACTGGAAAGCCCCGCAAATACCATATCCCTGATCAGCCCCCGGTCTCTGCTGAGGCGTTGTTGAGCGCGGGGAAATGGCAAAAGGTCAGCTGGCGGCGGGGCACCAAAGGTCGGCTGTCCTGTCTCTTCGCGGCCCGCCGTGTCCGCGTCGCGGATGGCCATAAGCACCGGATGCTCGATAATCGGATGCAGTGCATGCCTGGCGACGAGGTCTGGCTCGTCGGCGAGCGGCGGTCGACCGGGGAGCAAAAATACTATGTCTCGAACCTGCCGGCCGATGCCACCATCAAGACGCTCGCCGCCACGATCAAGGCCAGGTGGATCTGTGAACAGGCCCACCAGCAGCTCAAGGAGGAGCTTGGGCTCGATCACTTCGAAGGCCGATCCTGGACCGGATTACATCGACATGCGTTGATGACGATGATCGCCTACGCCTTCCTCCAATCCCGCCGCCTCAAAGCTGCGGGACGGAAAAAAAAGAGTCGCGGGACCGCCGCCACAACCGAGCATGCCGGCCATCAGGCAAGCCATCCTCGATCTCTTCGAAAGACAGACACCCAGACGATGTCCTCACTGTAACATCCTCCTCGCAGATATCGCACAGCCTAAAGTGCCAAAGTAGTGCTAGCAGGTCAGTTGCGCGCTGGAAGGCTGCATCGACAGATGGAGGGGCGCCGGGAGTAAACACTTCGCGTGCGATGGCGTGCGCCAAATTACCCAATAGGCGGTTTGCATCGGGAATCGATCTGACCCGACCCGGTCGCAGGCGGGCGACGTGCCGAAGGGCCCACATAAGCTGACACGAGAGCAGGTTCTCAAGCGACGTCGCCGATTCAGTAACCTGCTCAAGCTTTTGCGAGAAACCTGCGGGGGTAGCCCAGGAGAAGCGTGCTGTCGGTAAGGATCTTGGCGTGATCGCCTCTCGCTCAATCGTCGTCCCTGCGATCGTTATCGAAGATGTATTGAGCGCCAACTCGAGGCTAATGCGTATGCCAACGCAGTCGAGTGCCGGCTTCAATCGGTGCGCGAGCGGATGGAGGCAATCGTCGTCGTCGCAATTAAGCCCGCCAGCGACCAGTAGGACCTTCTCGCGTGCGTTTAAGATCGCACGCTCCCAAGCCGCGCTGGCTGAGCGCGCCGCCAACGTCATTTCATCTGCGGGGCAGCCGGCTGCGGCCAACTCGTTCCGCTCTGCATTCGTCCATGGCGAGCGGTTAGTGCCTTCACGGGTGGAACCGAAGTTCCACCAGACGACCGCAGCCGTTGGCGCCCAAACAGAACCGGGATGCGCCACGCTGCGCCAACTTGCAGCTTCTGCCTGGGACCCTGGATTTGATTCACCCAGGTCTAAAGCCTGATCAATTACGCGCTCGATAAGAAGTCTTGGAAGGCGGTCGCGCTGAAGCGCCGCCAAGGCAGTCCTGACTTCACTGGCGAGGGTAGAGGTAGCTGCGTGAAGAAGATCTCCGGTGCTTGCGTATTGGCGCGTGGCCCAAATCGTAACGCGGTCGCAGATCCGCAGCACCTGTTCGAGGGGCATGCCTTCAACCGCGTCTGCTATTTCCGGCTCCGCCCATTCCTTCCATCGAACCACTCGCGCATTAGCGGCTCGCAGTCTATCCGCGTCACCTTCCGCGCGTTCACGCTCTTGCTCTGATATCGCAGTCCACGCGAGTTCCCATTGGGGTCCACCCCGGCCAGGCGCTTCTTCCAACGCTGCGGCGAGGTGCCATGCCGCGCGCGGCGCGACCGGAGAATTTGGAAAAACAAGCAACTCCATAAGCGCGTGCGGGTCGAACGGCGCCCAAGTGCCCTTGAACGCAAGAAGAAGCAACTGGAGCGATCCGCGGTGGATGGAAGATCGACTACGACCAGCCCGTGGCTGTCCGAACCCGCTGAGCCCATGGTCAAGAAGGTCCGTGTCGCCGTCCTGCGCGACGAGCGCGACCCCACCCGCAGACTGACCGGCAAACCACTGCCCGACAATCTCAGCCGCAAGTGGCTCACTCGCTGACGAGCCCACAGTTACCGTCCCATCTGCACCTTCCAGCGTCCCTGAGGCTCCGAGCATCCACCGCTGAAGTTTACCGAGAGACGTTTCAGACGGAGCAGCCGCTTTGACCTCTATTTTCTCGATCGCGCATCCAAGCGCGCCAAGGCGAACGACTAGACGACGAATTGGAGAGGGATGGAGGTCGATGGAATCAATCAGGCGGATACGCGAAACGGGAGGCGCTTTCGCGTGCTCGAGCTCTGTCAGCAAGGCGGCGATGCGATCGGGTAAGCCTGCCGGCAGGTGACCGGCGCTTCGTGAAACGACCGCCAGGTCGGCAAGTCGGAGCTCGCTCCAGGATCGATCGTCCCGCCATCCAAGCCCGATTAGTTCATCACGCCATCCGAGAAGCGTCCGTGCAGTCGACCATGGGTCCATTCGCAGCGAACGCGACCAGAAGTAGTTGCCGTCAAGACCCTCGAGCGTCGATTGGAATGAGGCTATTCGAACAACCTGCGGCCTGCGCGGACCGCCGATACCCATTTTCGTCTCTAAAATGTCAATGAAACCAGCTGGACCGACGACTGGTTGGCCCATTGAGCCACCTGCGCTTCCAC
This sequence comes from Alphaproteobacteria bacterium, assembly GCA_965276835.1. GTDB lineage: Bacteria > Pseudomonadota > Alphaproteobacteria > BOG-932 > Roseiterribacteraceae > BOG-932. The sequence goes on along the minus strand of OZ255631.1, from coordinate 457,126 downwards.
CATGGTCGGGACTGGCGCCGCCGTCAGCCCAAAGCCCGAACACAACGTCCATGTCTTATCCCCACTCCCCCCAGGATGTCAGAGCGAGAGGCGGAGCCCTAGTCGGTTCTAACGATGACATAGACAGCCGAGAGCAACCGGATTGCAATATAATAGTACAAGACTGCACGTACAATTTGGCTAGGGCGGCAACAACTGCGGCAAGGTCACTCCGCAGTCCTTGACGTAGTGATGGAATTGTCCGCTGAGATATCGGACGCAACAATAGCCGTATGGACCCGCTTAGGTCCTTCATGTCGGCATAGCGCCCATCCAGGTCAGTCAGTCGAAGCTGGCGGTTTCTCGAAAGCGGACAACCACTCAAATCTTCATAGGCTAGGATGGGGGGAGAGCGGACATTTGCGTGTTCCATAGTTAAGAATTATGCGCCGCGCAGGGGCGCCTTCCGGCCTAGCTCGGATGTTCGGCCTTACGGCACTTGACCTCCGGTCAGCACCCCGGCGACGATGTCTCGCGCATGGAGCAGGACGGATTTCAGCTCGTCCGCCGAGACCTCGACGAAGCCCAATCCTCGGAGCAGGAAAATTCCTTCAACAGCCAGCAGTGCGTGACGGACTTCACGGACCCCGCCGCGTTCCGATCGAAGCGGACCGAGCAGAGCGCGATAATAACGTCGCACTGGCTCCAGCATGTCAGGGGCGTGTACCAATCCGGTTATAAGAAAGGCCGCCATTTGCGTTGAGGCGTCGTCCTCTTCGAGTGCTTCCTCGATATGGGCGAGGACCAGTTCGACCGGCCCGGTCGGCCTGCCACCCAGCCGTTGACCCACCGCCTCCTGAAAGCGCGCCATTTCCCGTTCCAGCGCCGCGTACACCAATTCATCCTTAGTTGCGAAGCTATAGACGAGACCGCCCTTGCTGATGCCGGCGCGCTCTGCGACGGCGTCGAGCGTGAAATTTCGGCCGCCGGATTCGAGGATCACGGCTTCGGCGGCATCCAAAATCCTATCCCGGTCGATCTCCTTTTTCCGCGTCAAAATCGACCTCTTGCATTTTCGACTGGCCAGTCGCATAAGATTTCCGACTGTTCGGTCGGATTAGCGCGCCGGTATGCGCCGGTGCAAGATTTTTCAGGAGGATACCAGAAATATGAACAACAACTTACCCGCGGCAGCCTTCGGACATTTTATCATGAAGGTTAATGATATCGAGATTAGCTACCAATTTTATACAAAATTGGGATTGCGTCCATTTGGGATATTTCCCGATTTAGCGGTCATCGAATTGCGAGGTGGAACGCACATTTTACTTTTTAATAAAAAGGATGAGCTGCCTTCTTCGCTAAGCTCTAGCCATCTTGGCCAGCGCGGCGCTTCTTTTAATGAACGACTGGACTTGATGATTGACAGCAAGTCTAGAAGCGATCTGGAATTGTATAGGACGACTCTCGTGGAAAAGGGATTGTCGGTCGATGCGATCGCTCAAGACCAATTATTTGGTCACAACTATTTCCAGTTGGTCGATCCTGATGGCAATGGCATTACGGTCTATACCAGCCACACAGGAGAGTTGCCGGTCTAGGAGCTCCGCACTCAAATACTTCCGCCGGACGTGCGCTCATCTAGGGTATTCAACAGTTCGATGCCGTTGTTCGCATGCGGACATCGTGGTTCGCGAGCCAGAAACTGACATCGAGCTTTCCAAGGCCGTTATTCCTTCGCAGGAAATGTGATCTGTGCTTGTGTCTACCCATGGACAGCGAGCCGACAAAAGCTCTGGGCAGCACATCGAGCGGCGGTGGCGCTATGAACGCCGACAGGGGCACGTGCGCCTATTGCCGTCAGCCTGCCACGACAAACGACCACGTTCCGCCGAAGAAGCTGTTTACGCCGCCGTTGCCGAGCAACCTCATCACTGTCCCAGCGTGCGGATCGTGCAACAACGGCGCATCGGATGACGACGAAGTATTCCGGAACGAACTCAGCATCATGGCCGGTAGCTTTGGAGAGTCCGCGAAAGCCGGTGAGCGGCTACAACCGAGCTTAAGAAGCATCCGGCGAAACAAGGCCGCACTGAAAAAAACGGTTCTTGGTGCTCAGCCCGTCGAGCGCTATTCGGCCGGCGGGATTTATCTCGGCCTCGGCTATGCGGTGCCAGTCACGCGCGGCGCACAAGACCGGGTTCTTCGGCGCATTGTCAGGGGCCTATACTGGCATCACTTCCGCGCCGGGCTCACCGCAGATACACATATCGAGCTGGCTTTTATCGACAAGACCAAGCCGGACTGGCAAGGGGCGCTGTCGGTTCTGGGAAAACTACAGCCCCAGCATGTTTTGATAGGTGACGGCGACACGTTCCAATATCTTTATGGACGAGCTGCGGACGACCCGGCTTTTCGTTCTGGCTTCTGATCTTTTTCAAGGGAATCGGCGAACAGATTATCTTGGCGCACACGAGCATGAAACCATGAAGCCGCCGATATTTTCACAACCGCCAACCGGGAGTAAGGCTCTACAGTATCTACACCGCGCGCGCATGTTCAGGGACGCAGCGATATCGCTTCCTGATTACGCGAACGGCGAACAATATTGGCCGAAGTACGCCTTGCTGACACACGCGATCGAGCTTTCACTGAAGGCTTTTGCCGATTTTTCCGTTGCGGCGGGAAAGCCGGCCGGCAAGGAGCCTAAGCAGCACGACCTGGCCGGCTGGTACGCGCTCGCGCTCGCCTACGGGCTTCACGATGCCCCACGCGTCGCCGAAAATATTGCCGTCTTGAACGAGCTGCACCTGACCCACTATTCCCGCTACCCACAGCAGCGGGCGACGCCGATCCCCGGCGCGCAGTCGATCGCGGATTCGACCGTCGATGATTTGATTTCGACATTCACGCAGTCTATCAACCCACGCTAGAGTTGGATGGTGTGCTCGGAAGCGGTTGAGGGAGAGGTGCAATGGTTGACAAGACCACCGCCTCAGGTCGGCCGGAGATCAATCCGGCGCTGGAGCTCGAATGGTCGGAATTGTGTCGCAACTGGCGCGATCGGCAGAAGCTCGCTGCGGACCATACGCTGTCAGCGTCCGATCGCTCGACGCATCGGACGATGGAGCAGCACTACTATGACCAGATGAAGGCCTTCCGCGAAAGGCATCGCTGGCCTTCGGCGCTCCCATCGAAGTAGGTCGTCAATGTCAGCTATGGACGAGTTGCTCCCGAAAACGGACTAGCCGCAAGCGGCTAATGTCGGTCGTTTCGGGCGCAAAGGTGAGAGCGTAAAAGAACCCGGAAACGTAGAAAGGGCCTCGTCACTGAGGCCCTTTCCGGTCGTTCTTCGCCGACTTGCAAAACGCCTTGCATTTTGCAGCGTGATTTCTGCTAAGTCATTCAAGCAGCAGGCTTTAAAACTTCGTCGCCCTTCTTCCAATTGCACGGGCATAGCTCGCCCGTCTGGAAACCATCCAGCAGGCGCAGCGTCTCGTTCGGGTTGCGGCCGACATCCAGGCCGTTGACGGAAACGTGCTGAATGGTGCCATCCGGATCGACGATGAATGTCGCGCGGAGCGCCACGCCCTCCGCCGGATCGAGGATGCCGAGCGCGTTGGAAAGCTCACGCTTCACGTCGGCCAGCATCGGGAACGGCAGGTTCTTGAGGTCTTCGTGATGGGTCCGCCAAGCGTGATGGACAAACTCGTTGTCGGTCGACACACCGAGAATCTGCGCATCGCGATCCTCGAACTCGCTATTCAGTTTGCCGAACGCGGCGATCTCAGTGGGACATACGAAGGTGAAGTCTTTCGGCCAGAAGAACACGACCAGCCATTTACCTTTGTAGGTGTCGTTGGTGATCGTCGGGAACGGCACCTTGGGATGGTCGAGTGAGGTAGTGGCGGAAAGAGTGAACCTGGGAAACTGGCTACCGGGGGCAAGCATCGAGAACTCCTTAGAATAATTCTAAACTAACCACCCGAACATCGGGATTCCTAGGTAAACAGTCAATAGCAAATGCGACTTACTCGCAATAAAATTATGACGAGACACAACCGGCCATATACGCGGAATCCAAAATCGCCCTAAACTCCGCAGCAAGGATCAGACCGCCAACCACAAGGACCTCGACGGTGATATTTCGAAAACTGGGATATCTCGCGGGATCGCTCGTGGCATGCGCGATGCTGATCGTATCGTCAGCGCGCGCCGATGGCCTTGTGATCAACGGCCCCGCCCCCGACTTCACGGCGCGAACCTTCAATGGGAAAGATATCTCTTTGGCCGATTATAAGGGCCAGGTCGTCATCATCAATTTCTGGGCAACCTGGTGCGGTCCCTGCAAAAAAGAACTGCCGTTGCTGGATTCTTACTACGCCGAGGCAAGCAAGCGCGGATACGGGTTGAAGATTTTGGCCATCACGACAGAGGATTCGATTCCCCTCGCGGACCTAAAGCCGCTTGCCGCCCAGGTCGGGTTCGACATGGCCCGCCATTTCCACGGCCCCTATCGCGTGCTCAAGGCGGTTCCAACCAACTACATCATCGATCGCAATGGCATCTTGCGTTACGCCAAGGCCGCCGCGTTCGATGTCGACAGCCTGAACGCCTTGCTGATTCCGCTGCTGCAAGAGCCGGTTCCCAAGGAAAATCCCGCAGGACCGACGACAGCTGCATATTGACCGAATTGATTTTTATTTCGCAAACAACTGGCCGATATCGGCGAACGCCTTGAATTCCAGCGCGTTGCCGGCGGGATCGAAGAAGAACATCGTCGCCTGCTCCCCCACCTGACCCTTGAAGCGGATATGCGGCTCAACCACGAACCGCGTGTCGGCCTCTGTCAGGCGGTCGGCCAGCGCTTGCCAATCCGCCATCGACAGCACGACACCGAAATGCGGCACCGGCACGTCATGGCCATCGACCGGATTGCTGCCGCGCGAGGCTTTACCTTCACGCGCCGGCTGCAGATGCGCGACGATCTGATGGCCGAACAGGTCGAAATCGATCCAATCCGGCGCACTGCGCCCCTCCGGGCACCCCAGAATACCGCGATAGAACGCGCGGGCTTTAGCCAAATCGTCGACCGGGAAAGCGATATGAAACGGAGTCAGGCCTGGCATCGGTTCACCGCTTGATAGAGGGCCTTGTGCTGCTCGCGCAGTATGTTCTTCTGAACCTTGCCCATTGTATTGCGCGGCAAGGTATCGGCGAAAATTACACGCTTTGGCTGCTTGTACTTGGCCAACCTGTCCGATAGCGCGTTTAGCACGTCGGCCTCGCTCAACCTGGCATCAGGTTTCAGCGTCACGATTGCGGTCACCCCCTCGCCGAAATCGGGGTGCGGCACACCGATCACGGCAGATTCGCTCACCCCGGCCATAGCGTCGATCTCGCTCTCGACCTCTTTGGGATAAACGTTGAAGCCGCCGCTGATCACCAAATCTTTGCCGCGTCCGAGGATCGAGACATAACCCTTGGCGTCGATCAGGCCGAGATCGCCGGTGATGAAAAACCCATCCGGGCGGAACTCCGCCGCGGTCTTTTCCGGCATCCGCCAATAGCCTTTGAAGACGTTCGGCCCCTTGACCTCGATCATGCCGATCTCGCCGTTCGGGATTGGCGTACCCGTCTCCGGATCGGTGACTCTAACCGAAACACCCGGCAACGCCGGCCCGACCGAACCGGCGATCCGATCCCCCTCATAGGGATTTGACGTATTCATGCCGGTTTCGGTCATACCGTAGCGCTCCAGCACCGCATGGCCGGTGCGACGCCGCCAATCTGTATGGGTCTCCGCCAATAAAGGGGCGGAACCCGAGACGAACAGGCGGATATGTGCCGTCGCCTCCCGCGTCAGCCGCGCATCCTGGAGCAGCCGCACATACAAGGTCGGCACGCCCATCATTGTTGTGGATTCAGGTAAGAACCGGAAAATCTGTTCCGGGTCGAGCTTCGGCAGGAAGATCATCGATCCACCCGCCAGCAGCATCACGTTAGTCGCCACGAACAGTCCGTGCGTGTGATAGATCGGCAGCACATGGAGCAGAACATCGTCGCCGGTAAAGCGCCAAGCCTCAACCAGCGCCTGCGCGTTCGATTCCAGGTTTCCCATGGTCATCATCGCGCCCTTGGAGCGACCGGTGGTGCCGGAGGTATAAAGAATCGCCGCCAGATCGTCGGACGCGCAGTCCGTATCGGCGAACTCGGCCGACTGATTCCGCGCCAACGCGATCACGCTGCCGGTTTTTCCGTCGGTACCAAGTGTCAGGATCGTTCCAACATCCAGACGTTCCGCAATCTCCCGTGCCCGTTCCGGTGTGCAGACGACGACCGTCGGCTCGGCATCGCCGATGAAATATTCCAGCTCGACCAGCGTGTAAGCAGTATTGAGCGGCAGATAGACCGCTCCCACACGCAGACAAGCTAAATAGAGGAGAATTGCCTCAGGACTCTTCTCGATTTGCACAGCCACCCGGTCGCCAAAGCGCACACCGGCAGAGCGGAGCACATTGGCATAACGTCCGGAGACCGTGAACAGGTCGCCATAGGTGACGATCCGCCCATCTGCAGTCTTGATGAACGTACGATCGTGTGCCGACGCGGCGTCGCGGAACCGCGTGAAGAGGTTGCCGGACATGGGTTCAGGCGGAAATGCGCGGATGGAACTGCTTGTACCACTCGCGGTACTTGAGGATCGGCCCGTCGACCGCACTCAGCATTGGGCGGTGGACATAGGCCTTATGCGGCCAGATCTTGCCGTCGCTATACTGTTCAGCCCGATTGATCGGGGTCGCGGCCTTGTCGTACTGATCGATCTGTTCGGCCGTCAGCGGGCAGTCGGGGGCGACCAGGGCAAAGAAGCTGACGCGGTAATGGGTTAGTTTCTCGTCCACCGGCGTGGCGCCGACCCAGCTGATCGCAGTAACGCCGGGCAGCATCGGCGTGGTCGATGCGACCCGGGCCAAACCGCCGCCTACGACCTCAGCCATTGCCAGCGACATCGGCGTGGCCTCATCCACCGGCTTGGTCTCGCCCAGGGCATACATCTTGATCGGCGACAGCAGGATCGGGCCGTCGATCTGCAGTTCGCCGTTGGCCATGGTCTTACCGACGGAATGCACGCCGGGAAAATGGGCGAAGTCGACCGCGTTCTCGAAAATATCCTGCGGGTGCGCGCCGCCGAAATCGTCATGCAGCCGATGGAAGCCGGTGCCCTCGCGCCGCGTGCTTTCGTCATAATCCGGCAATTGCCAGGATGGTGGCTTACCGTCCAGATCGTGCCAGGCAAAGATCATTCCGCTCTGCTCGACGGTCGGCCAGACATTGATCCGGGCCTGCGGGGGGATCGACTTGGTGAACGGCACCTCGACACATTTGCCGGTGCTGTTATAGCGCCAGGCATGGAATGGGCAGACGATGGTGTCGCCCTCGACCTTGCTGTCATAGCCAAGATGCGCCCCCAGATGCGGGCAATGGGCGTCGGCGACCACGGCCTTTCCCTCTTCCGTGCGGAACATCACCAGATCGCGCGCGAAATAGCGCAGCGGCTTGACGCCCTTGGGGGCCACATCTTCGGAGAAGCCGACCATGAACCAGCCGGTCGGATAAGGATGAAACGGATAGCGCGTGCCCCATTCGCTGGAGCCGTCCACCGAAATTCCAGCCATCATATTCATCGCGCCCCCACTCCCCGCTTTGCCGCAATCGGCTAATAGCGGGAAGTGTTAGCACAGATCATTCGACGATCAATTGCCCGATCGACCAGGGATGGTCCTTATCGAAATAGGTGTACTTGCCGGGCTTGTCGAACTTGACTGTCGCGGTCTTGCCCGGCGCCACGGGCCCGGCGGTCCAGGAGCCGTCGCGCGACGTCGGCGTATGGGTTTCCTTGCCGGTATTGGTCCAGGTCACGCTGTCGCCGGCATGGATCTTCGTCCGCACCGGCTTCAGCGCATACTCGTCAACATAGGTCAGGTCGCTACGGATGCCGTTATTCTCCAACTCGACCGACATCTGCACCTGGTTGGTCGAGACGATGCGGCCGGAGAAGTCGGATACCGTTGGCGGGGCCGGCGGCGCAGGTAGTGGCCCGACCTTGCCGTCCAGCGTGAAGGCCCAGACATTCGAGCCTGAAACCAGCGAGATATAGTCCTTGCCGTCCAGCCGATAGGCAGTCACCGCCCCAATAGCCGGCGCACCGGTCTGGAACTCCCAGAGCTTATCCCCGGTCTTGGCCGAAAAGGCCTGCAGATTGCCGTCCGGCTGGTCGTGAAACAGCACCCCGCCCTCGGTCACAGTCGAGCCGCCGCCGAAGCCGATCGGCCAGGGCAGCCGGTCCTGCCAGACGATCTTGTTGGTGTCGGCATTGAAAGCCGTCAACAGGCCGTAGCTTTTGATACCGGGCGCGGTGGAGCTGAAATTGAAGAAATAGGGGTTGGGCTGCCGCCGCGCCCAGTGCGCGTCCGCCCCGCCGGAAACAAAGAACAGCCGGCTCTCCGGATCGTAGGAGGTCGGCGCGAAACGCGTCGACATCGGCGCGATGACATTCGGCTGGTCGTAATCGACGGGTTCCCAGAAGCAGCTCGACACGAAACCAGGCGGCAGCGCATCCTTCTCCACGCAGTTCGGGCCGACCTTGTCCGCGCCCACCGGGTAAGGTTGGGTCGGCCAGGTCTTAAGCCGCGCATTCTGCTTCACCGGTCGTTCCTCGACTGGAAAGATCGGCTTGCCGGTCTTCCGGTCGAGCAGGAACAGATAGCCATCGGTACGCAGTGCCGCGACCGCCTTTATCGTCTTGCCATTGATTTTTGCGTCATAGAGGATTTCCGGGCCGCCGACATCGCTTTCCCAAATCTCGTGATGCGCGGTCTGGAAATGCCATTTGTATTTGCCGGTCTTGAGATCGACCGCCATCACCGACGCGGTATAGAGATTGGCGCCTGGCCTAACATCGCCGCCATATTGCGGATAGGCGCTGCCGGTGCCGAAGATCACCAGCCCCAGCTCGGTATCGACCGCCGGGGTTGCCCAGACGCCACCGCCGCCATGCTTCCAGGCGTCGCCCTCCGCCGGCCAAGTGTCGTGCCCCGGCTCGCCCGGGCCTGGAATGGAAATGAAGGTCCAGACCTGCTTGCCGGTCTTGACGTCGAGCGCGGTCAGCCGACAGCGGAAACCAGCATCACCACTGCCGACGCCGACCAGCACCTTGCCGTCGGCAACCACCGGAGCGACGGAGATGAACTGTCCCGCCGCCGGAGGATCCTCGCCGGCCAGGCCGTCCCACACCAGCTGACCGGTCTTCATGTCGATGGCGGCGACATGGGCATTGGACAGGCCGACGAACACCTTGCCGTCCGCCACGGCCACGCCCTTATTGAGCGCGGAGATGCCCGCGCCCTGCGGCGAGAAGGTCCATTTGATCGCGCCGGTCCTGGCATCCAACGCATAGACCGCGCCGCCCGCGCCCCCCTGGATCGCGCCGCCGCCGGCCGCGACATACATCACCCCGTCGACGACGATCGGCGAGGCCTTTGAGCTGGCGCCAGGCAGTTCCGTGCGCCATGCGCCGTTCAGGGTCTTGGCGTTGTCCGGCGTGATCTGGTCGAGGTGGGCATAACGGTTATTGTCGAGCGCGCCGCCGTTCGTCGACCAGCCGATATCCGCGGTGGCCGCATAGGCGCCGTCTCCGGCGAACAGCGCGGCGGTTGCCAGCGCAAGAGTAACGGCGCGAACGGACATGATTTCCTCCCTTGACCTAAAGACATTGCGGCCGGCGGTGCGTTCGCGCCCGCCGGCCGATATTCCGAACTAACGGGTAGCCGAAACGCCCATTCTCACCGAATTGCTGCGCAACGCGGCGTCGACATCGTGGCCGATCACCGCGTCGTACATCTTGTGCATCCCGGCAAGCGCCGATTCCCGTTTGCCGAAGATCACCGTCGGAACGGCGCCCAGTTCCATCTGAACCTGGCAGCTGGCCTGTGCCGGCAGGTCTTCCTCGAGCGAGACCTTCATGAACATGTCGACCGCCTTCAGCGCCGCCGCCTTTTCCTCCGGCGGCGCGTTCTTCCGGCCGTAGAGGCGGAAATTGTATTGGCAGATGCCCGGCTCGGTCATCGGCTCGGTGCGCTGATAGAACAGGATCGGCAACGGCCCCGCGCCGCCGACCACCGTGTTCGGGAAGATCGCGTTGACCGAACTGAATTTGCAATCGTGCGGCCATTCCGCCTCGGGAATATTGTTCAGCTCGCGGATGTCGGGGCCTGATGTGATCAGCGCGTGATGATCGCCGAACTGCATAACGGGCAGAAAGCCGCCGCCATCGGTCATCAGCGTCGTCGTGTGCAGGAACGGCGTGTGATAAGCTTCCATGCCGCCATCGACCGCATGCTTCCAGTTGATGTGCGCGGGCTCACGATAGGCCGACAGCAATTCCCAATCGCCGATATGGAAATCCTCCAGCACGCCCTTCATCGAACCGAAGAATTCGTCGAAATCGAGATGCCCTTCAGGTTGCGGATGAACCAGGATCAAGCCGATATCCTCGGCTGTCGGCAATGCGATCAGGTCGCGTAGCTGGGACGGTTCGAATGCGCCGCGGCTGGGGACGGAGATCAGCTCGCCGTCATTGTTATAGGTCCAGCCGTGATAGGGGCAGGTGAAGCCCTTACCGTTGCCGCAGCCCTCGGCCAGTTTGACGCCGCGATGACGGCAGGCATTAAGGAAAGCCTGCGCCTTGCCGTCTTTGTTGCGGGTGACGAGAATCGGCTAGCCGGCAATATCGGTGGCGTAGAAGTCGCCCGGGTTGGGAATGTCGGCGGAAAGCGCGATCAGTTGCGGACGCTCTAGAAACAGCTTCTGCTTCTCGACCTCGAACCGGTCCTTGTCGATGAAGCGGCCGATATCCGTCTCCCAGGACTCGTCGCCCATATAGGGCTGCTCGCTCTCAATCAGATTCAGAATATGTTTCGCGATCGCAACGCGTTCGGCCTTTTGCATCGTTCCCTCCCACCGCGATCGACGCGGCCTTGGTTGTCTTCGCCTCAAACAAAAGCGCGAACACTATGTTCAGTCAATGCAATTGTGAGGCGGATATCCTTCGACGAAGCAACGTTTGGGCGATCCAATCCCTCAACAGATAGCTGGCTTGCCCATGAAAAGACTTGTGTTGACGCACGGGTTCGGCAAGTTTGAGGCTGAACGCCGAAGGAATCCAGTGGGGCGATGAGCAAGGCTCAACTCAAACAGACGAACGAAACGTCAGCGCCGACGCGGCGTACCCGTCCGCGCGGCCTGTCGGTTTTGCATCAGGAGCAGATCGAGGACAGCCGCCAGCGTATTCTGAAGGCGGCCGAGATCGCGTTCGCGAAGAACTCGTATGTCGCGACCACGGTCGACATGATCATAAATATCGCCGGCGTCAGCCGCGCGACGTTCTATAAGTATTTCACGAACAAGTTCGACGTCGCCAAGGGCTTGATCGACATCTTCATTCCCAAGCTGAACGAGTTATTCGACGCGCTGCCCGACCAGCCGGGTGTGCCAGAAGCCAAGCAGTTCATGTACGACCTGCTGAAACTCTATCGCGCCAACAAGCAGTTCACTTGTCTGTTGGGTGAGGTCAGCGGCAGCGAGCCGGACTTCTTCCCCAACATGATGGCGATCCACGACACGCTGCTGGAGCGCCTGGGTGCGCGCATCCCCGTGTTCCGCCGCGCCCTTGAAGGCCGGCCGGAGTCGCATCTCTACGTACTGTCGCACTTGCAGATTCTACACCTCTATGGCTTTGCCAACCTGGTCGTTTCAAAGGGATGGCAGGTCAATACCGAGGCCGGCGTTCAGGCGCTCGCGGAAGACCTCGTCAGGTTCATCGCCGAAAACGCTTAAGGCCGCAACGAAGCCGCCGTCATTGGGGAAGTATCTATGTTCAAGGCCTGGAAGATTCATGCCGAGGGGCAACCGCGCGACGTGCTGAAGGCCGAACAGGCTGACCTTCCCGTGCTCGCCTCGGGCGAGATGCGCATCAAAGTCGCCGCCGCCAGCCTTGGCCTTCCCGATTATTTCATGTGCACCGGGCAATATCCCGCCAACCCGAAAGATGGCCCGTTCACCCCAGGTGGCGAAGTCGTTGGCACGGTGATCGCGGTTGGAGCGGATGTAAAAACGCCGATCGGCACCCGCGTGTTGGGCATGACCGACTTCTGGCGCGGTTATGGCAGCCTGGCAGAGGAATGCATCGTGCGTGAGGACGAGGTGAATCCGGCGCCCGAATTCGTGCCGGACGACGCGGCCGCGGCCCTGCGCATCGCCTATCACACCGCCTGGGTCGGGCTGGTCACCAACGGCAGGACGCAACCGGGCGAGACCGTGCTGGTCTTGGGCGCCGCCGGCGGCACCGGCGCGGCGGCGATCGAACTCGGCAAGGCGCTCGGCGCGCGCGTAATCGCGGTCGCCAGCAGCAAGGAAAAGCTGGATTACTGCCGAAAGCTGGGCGCCGACGATGTCATCGACCGTACGACGCAGAACGTGGTCGAAGAGACGATGCGACTGACCGGCGGCAAGGGCGCGGACCTGATCTATGACCCAGTCGGCGGCACGGCAGGCGAAGAGGCATTCGACGCCATCGCCATGCAGGGGCGTTTCCTGCTGGTCGGCTGGGCGTGCGGCCGCTGGCCGGACATTCCGATCTGGAAGACGCTGGGGCGCAACAGTTCATTGGTCGGGGTCTATGCCGGCCGTTCCTACAGCGGCGATGTGCATGCCGATATCCATAGGGGCCTGATGGAGTTCTATCGCCAAGGTAAGGTCCGCTCGCTGACCACCCGGACCATCGGCTTCGACGAAGTTCCGGACGCGCTCGAGGCACTGCCCAAGGGACAACTCGGGCGAACTGTGATGGTGCTGTAGCCGAAACATCCGGTTTCGGATGAAACTCAGCGCGCCATAAGGCTATATAGCCCCGCACGTTAAGCGGGGTCATCGTGGAAAAGCTTGCCAGTCTGGGTTTCTTGCTCGTCGCCACGACAATGGAGGCGAGCGGCGACGCACTTGTGCGCATGGGGCTGGGTCAAGCGACGCTGGGGATTCGCATTGCGCTGTTCGCAATGGGCGCTGTCCTGCTGTTCGGCTACGGCCTGATGCTGAATCTGGCGCCGTTGGAGTTTGGCCGTGTCGTCGGCCTCTATATCGCGACCTTGTTCATCGTTTGGCAGGTGATCAACCTGATCGCTTTCAGTTCCGCCCCTACCCTGCCGGTGCTGATTGGCGGCGCGCTGATCGTCGTGGGCGGCCTGATCGTGACATTCTGGCAGCCGGGTGCAAGTTCCTAGCTTTCCAGGGCGGACAGTATCGCCTCCAGGCAGTTACGTCCCATCTGCGCCGAAGCCCTGGGGGACCAGCCGTGTACTGGGTCGGGCGCCTCGCGGCTATCGTTGAATGGCATTTCCAGCGTAAGCGCGGGGCAGCCATAACGGCGGGCGACGGCGCGGCAGCACATGCCGGGCGCGCCCTCGCCGCCATAGGTCACCGGATAACCGACGGTCGTCTGGAAGGCTGAGCTGGCCTTCAGTAGCGCGGTATTGAAGGCGGCAACGCCCGCAATCTGCGCCGGTGTCGCGCCGGGATCATGATCGCAGCCATCGGTGAAGACGTGCTGGAGGGTCTCGTCGCCATGCACGTCGAGCGCGAAGTCCGCACCGCTCTTGTCCATCGCCGCCAGTACAGCCGCCACCTCAGGTGCTTTTGTCGGGTCCGGTCCGTGCCATTGGCGATTGAGATCGACGCCCGCCGCGTTGCCGCGCAGATTACCGCGCGCCGCGCCGTCGATATTGACCAACGGCGCCATATGGACGGTCGCAACCTGACGCAAACGCGCCGCGACGGGATCGCCGGCGTCGGTCAGGCGAGCCAACGCCCCCTCCATCCACCAACTGGCCATCGTTTCGCCTGAGTGCTGCCGGCCGATCAGCCAAACCTGCTTCTTGCCGGCGCCAACGCTCAAGCTCGCGATGTCGCGCCCGTCGACCGACGCGCCGATCGTACGAACCGCGATTTCAGGATTGGCCCGAGCGACGTTCAGCCAGCAGCCATAGCGTGTAAGGTCGTAGGGTGCGAAGAACGCGAACCAGGTTTCGTCGGCCACGGGCGTGTGGCTAATTTCGAGCATATCACCGTCGAAAGCAGTATTTGCGCGCACCCAATCGGCATTATCGTTGCTGACGCAGGCGCGATAGATACGCCATCCGTCCGGGTAGGCCGACTGCGCGGCATTGACGATCCTGAGCTTTAGGGGCCGTCCGCGCGCGCCCTGCACGCGAAAATAGAACCACTGGAACCAAGGACCGTTGGAATCCATCCGGATCGCGAGGTCGGCGCCACCCGCCTCGATCCGCCGGACCTCGATATTCCCGCAATCGAACGCGCTGTCGATTTCCAAGACCATTTTCCCCTCGCCGCCAACGGGCCATGCCACTGAATATCATGAAAGAGCGGGAGGCGCAGCGATGCCTTGATTCTGACACCGTCGCGTGAAAACTTCGCGTCTGCAATGCATTACGGCAAATTCCTCCGACCGTCTGTCGGCTTCTGGCTGACCTTGGGACTGGCTGCCCTTACGGGCTGCGCCACACAGCACCGAACAATCGCGGTGCATCGCGCCGTGCAGACCGCCCCGCCCCCAGCGCGGCACTATTACCCGCCGCCTGGCCCGCCGGACGATCCGTGGGGGCCGTATATCCGCCTGGCCGCCGCGCGCTTTGGCGTGCCGGAGCCATGGATTCGCGCGATCATGCAACAGGAGTCGAGCGGTCAGCTTTATCAAGGCGGTCTGTTGACCACCTCGCCGGTCGGGGCAATGGGGCTGATGCAGGTGATGCCGGATACCTATGACATCCTGCGCGGCAAATACGGCCTTGGCTCCGACCCGTATGAGCCGCACGACAACATCCTGGCCGGCGCCGCCTATATCCGCGAGATGTACGATGCCTATGGCTTTCCCGCCTTCATCGCTGCATACAATGCCGGCCCGCAGCAGCTCGCCGCCTGCCTGAATGCGGGCCAGCCGCTGCCGCAGGAAACAGTTTCCTATCTGTCAACCGTTGCGCCCCGCTTGCGGCCTTACGCACGGCCGACCGGACTGCTTGCAAGCTATGCCGACCTTCAGCCTGACATGCCAGCGGACGATCTCAATCGGCGCTCGATTTTGGGGTTACCGTTGATGGGACCGATCCAAGCGGCCGCAGCCAGGCCGGTCTTGGCCTGTATGCCACCACCGGAAGATAACTCCGCCGACGATCTCAACCGCGCGCAGCTCGCTCGCGCGCATTGATCATCTGACCTTGGCGATCAACGCCTGTGCCGCCGCCGGATTGCGAACTTTTGCGCCAGAAATGAAATAGGCGAACACGTCACCGCGTTTGGTCCAGGCCTTAGATTGTTCGGCAAAACCGTCGAGTTCGCCGTCTGTCACTCCAGTGTCCAAATCCTCGCGGCTGGCCATGAAACGCGCATAGGTGAAATCGGCCGTGTGCTGGTCGATCTCGGGGAAATCCTCGTCCTTGGCATAGACGATCGCGACATTGTGCTTATGCGCCAAGTCATAGAACTCCTGACATGCGAAGGTCTGACTGCGCACCTCGACCGCGTGGCGCAGGCGAACACCGTTCAACTCATTGGGCAACAAATCCAAGAATGCACCGAAATCCACCGGATCGAATTTCTTGGTCGCCATGAACTGCCAGTTGATCGGCCCAAGTTTCGGCCCCAACTCGGTCAGGCCCTGATTCAGAAAACGGCCGATCGACTCCCCGCCCTCAGCCAACACGCGGCGATTGGTGCTGAAGCGCGATGCCTTGACCGAGAAAACAAAGCCATCGGGTGTTTCATCCCGCCATTTCTGCCAGGTGTCGGGCTTGAAGGATGAATAATAGGTGCCGTTGATCTCGATCGATGTCAGCGCCCGCGAAGCGAATTCCAACTCGCGCTTTTGGGTCAGATCCGCCGGATAAAACACACCGCGCCACGGCTCGAACGTCCAACCGCCCACGCCAACCCTGATGGTTCCGGTCATATCTTCCCTCGCTCGATAGCATTGGCCTCAAGCTACAACCGCCGGGAACCACAGCCAAACGCTTCCGGTCTTCCCGATGCGCGCCGGTCACTGCCGCGGCGCAATCCCGACAAAATAAAACGGCCTCCCTTACCAGGAGGCCGTTTCGTTAGCTGAAAACGACGAGAGGGATCAGATTCCCATCGCCGCCGAGTTGCTGCGCAGCGCCGCCTGTACATCGTGGCCGATGGCTTCGTCATAGCCCTTGTGCATGCCGGTGAGGCAGGCCTCGCGCTTGCCGAACAGCACGGACTTCACCGCGCCGGATTCCATCATGATCTGCGAGCTGATCTGGGTCGGCAGGTCTTCTTCGAAGGCGACGGTCATGAACAGCTTGATGGCCGCCTTGCGGGCTTCCTTTTCCGCGTCGGTCGAAACCGGCTTGCCGTAGAGGCGATAGTTGTAGTTGCACACGCCCGGCTCGGTCATCGGCTCGGTGCGCTGGAAGAACACGACCGGCTGGCGCGGGCCGCCGCCGATGACGGTGTTCGGGAAAATCGCGTTGACCGAACCCCAATGGCAGGAATGCGGCCATTCGGATTCCGGAAGATTGCGGAGCTCACGAATGTCCGGCCCGGAAGTAATGAAGGCATGGTGGTCGCCGAACTGCTTGTGCGGCAGGAAGCCACCACCGTCCGATCGGAAGGTTTCGGGATGCAGGAACGGCACATGATAGGCCTCCATGCCGCCGTCGACGGCATGCTTCCAGTTGATGCGTGCAGGCTCGCGATGGGTGGCAATAACCTCCCACGCGGCCAGATCCATGTCTTCCAGCACGCCCTTCATCGGGCCGAGGAACGCATCGAAGTCGAGTTCGGCACCGGGCTGCGGATGGATGACGATCACGCCCACTTCTTCGTGAGTCGGCAACTTGATCAGGTCGCGGTCGGCCAATTGCGCGATATCGAACGCGCCGCGGCTGGGAACGCTGATCAGCTTGCCGTCGTTGTCAAAGGTCCAGCCATGATACGGGCAGGTAAACCCTTTGCCGTTGCCGCAGCCCTCGGCCAGCTTCACGCCGCGATGGCGGCAGGCATTGAGGAAGGCCTGCGCCTTGCCGTCCTTATTGCGGGTGATGATGACCGGCTTGCCGGCGATATCCGTGGCGTAATAATCGCCGGGATCGGGAATGTCGGCGGTCAGCGCGATCAATTGCGGCCGTTCCAGGAACAGCTTCTGCTTCTCCAGCTCGAACCGGTCCTTGTCGATGAAGCGGCCGATATCGCCCTCCCACGACTCCCCACCCATGTAAGGCTCGCCGCCCTCGATCAGGTCGAGAATTTCCTTGGCGATAGCGATGCGCTGCGATTTTTCCATCAATGACCTCCCGCTGACCGCGACCGTCGCGGCAAATTCGTTATGGTGCTGACCATAACCGAAAAATTTTCGCCTGCCTAGCGACGCGTGAACGGTTTGTATGCTCTATCCGCTTTTAAGAGGACTGCAATCGCGTCAGCCATATGGATTTCACCCGCATCCGGCGGAGTCAGAAACCTGGCGCTCCCTGCGGAGGGAACGCGGCAACGACTGCTTATCTTCAACGGGAAACGGGTTTTTGTTAAGGAGAGTTAGAACATAAAGAGAACAATTTGTCAATAAAAATCCCGGCGATTCGGCGCGGTCTGCGCCTCATTATCGATCCGCATCAATCGGAATTGTTAGGAAAATCAGCTTTTTAGTCCAGCAATTCGCAGCAAGAGTTTTGCCAGGGTTGTGCGGTTTTTGTACCGAAAACAGGACGTTACACGCCCCTTGATCGCGCGGTTTCGCGGCGAGGACATCCGCATTCCGACACAGTTCACGCACCGGTTTTGTCCAATTGCCGGCGCATTCGATGCGTTTCCAATAGCAATTTCGGCGATCACCCGCGGCATGGCGGCGTCGGCGTTGATCCCGACTCAATTGCGTGCTTTGTAGCGCGAACGATGCCCATCTTTGCGAGCCTGACCCAATGTCCCTGACGCTCTATACCTGCCCTGAAACCCGCTCGATGCGTTCGCACTGGTTGCTGGAAGAATTGGGCATTCCCTACGAAGTGGTCAGCATGCCGTTCGACCATAAATACCTTCGTGCGCCGGAATATCTCGCCGTCCATCCGCTGGGCCGCATTCCGGCGATCAAAGACGACGACATGACGCTCTTCGAGAGCGGCGCAATCTGCGAATATCTTTGCGAGAAGTACGACAGCCCGCTGAACCGCCCCGTCGGCCATCCCGAGCGGCCGCTATTTCTGCAATGGATTCACTACGCGGAGACGCTGCTGGTCCATGGGCAAAACCTGGTTCAGCAATATGTCTTCGTGTCGGAGGCCGAGCGTTCCCCGGTCGTGATCAATCTGGAATCGCGCCGTATCGGCAAGGGGCTGGATATGTTGGATGCCATCCTGGCCAACCAGGAATACATCCTGCCCAGCGGCTTTTCCGGCGCCGACACCTCGCTCGGCTTTTCGGTCTATTTCGTGACTGCGTTCGTCGAGCTGGGTGAACATCCCAACGTCCAGGCCTATTACGATCGCATCTGGGCCCGCCCCGCCTTCCGCAAATGCATCCCCGAAGCCCAGACCAAGGCGCTCGAATGGCTGTTGCCGCGCCTAGGTCCGAAGATGAGCTTCAAGAGGAAACCGGTAGCCTGATATTCGAGGGATATTGGGCCGTCAGGGGGAGGCCCCGCCCCGTAGACGATCTGAACGCGGCGGTTCCGCGGCTCTCTGACCCCATCGCCGGTCGGCACCAATAGATCACGTTTGCCCTTGGCGGCGGTATCGACGATCTCAGTGGCCTGGGCGGTAAGGCCCGACTTGTTGAAGTCGAAAAACACCAGATAACTGCGCAAAGCAGGCGGCGGGGCCTGAACCGGAGGCGGCACATACGCGGCAGATGCCTGCTCTGCATCCCATCCCCTGGTCCAGGATCGTGCGTGCGCCCGGCTTCTGCCGCTCGTCGAAGAGACCTGTCCCCCGCATGCCGGGATCAAGAAAGGCGGCAATCCGAAATTTCTGTTCGGCAGGCCCGAGTTTGGGCTTCAACACATGCTGAAAGTCACACGGAAACTGCCGGCTGAGCAGAGGGATCGAGAAGTCAGGCGATAGACTTCAAGGCTATTGCGGATCGGCGTCCGGCTGCCTGTCCGGATGCGCTGCGGCGAAGGCAGGCAGCGCCAGCAAGTTGCGCTCAATCGCGCCCAGCCGGGGATAGGCCGACAGGTCCACACCGAAGCGGCGGGCATTGTAGAATTGGGGCACCAAGCAGAGGTCGGCCGTCGTCACATTGTCGCCGAACAGATAGGGCGCGCCGGCGTTCGCCTCCAGTCCGGCAAAGCCCCCGGCAATCCAATGCGTCATCCAGCGATCGAGCGCAGCCTGGTCCTGACCGCACTCGCGTTTCAGATAGCTGAGCACGCGCAAATTGTTGATCGGATGGATGTCGGCGGCGATCACCTCCGCCGCCGCACGCACCTTGGCGCGTTTTACCGGATCTTTGGGCAACAGCGCCGGCTCGGGATGTCGTTCCTCAAGATATTCGATGATCGCAAGACTTTGGCTTATCACGGCATCGCCGTCGATCAAGCAGGGAACCAGCCCCTGCGGGTTTACGTCCAGATACTTTGCATCGCGATGCGCGCCGGTCCTGAGATCGACCGGCCGGACCTCGTAGTCGATGCCTTTCAAGGCGAGCGCGATACGGACGCGATAAGCGGCAGAGGAGCGCCAGTAGCTATATAAGATCACGCCCGCTCCACTGTCTGTTCGATGGCACCGAAGATCGAACCGCCGGCCCCGTCCAGCATCTCTATGCGGACGCGTTCGCCGAAATGCAAAAACGGTGTCTTGGGCGCACCGGACTCGATCGTTTCCAGCGCCCGCCGCTCGGCAATGCAGGATGATCCGACCGAACGGTCATCATTGGCGACGGTACCGGAACCGATGATCGTCCCGGCGGCGAGCGGCCGGGTCTTGGCGGCGTGGGCAATCAGCTTAGGAAAATCGAACACCATACCGGTCCGCGCATTAGGGCGGCCGAAGACCTTCCCGTTGCGCTGTGTGACAAGCGGTAGATTTATCGAACCGCCGTTCCAGGCATCACCCAGCTCATCCGGCGTCACCGCGACCGGCGAAAATGCCGTCCAGGTCTTACTTTGAAAGAAGCCGAAACCCTTCGCCAACTCGACCGGTATCAGATTGCGCAGCGACACGTCGTTGACCAGCATCAGCAGTTTGATGTGCGCGCCTGCCTCCTCGGCCATGACACCCATCGGGACATCGTCGGTCACCACGGCGACTTCGGACTCGAAGTCGATGCCCCAGGCCTCGTCGGCCAGCCGGATCGGATCGTTGGGGCCGATGAAATTGGCCGACCCGCCCTGGTAAATCAGCGGATCTGTCCAAAAGGATGGCGGCAATTCCGCTCCGCGCGCCTTCCTCACCAGCTCGACATGCACGACATAGGCGCTGCCATCCGCCCATTGATAAGCTCGCGGCAGAGGTGATGCGCACGCGGCAGGATCGAACGCCTCGCCATGCCGCTGCTCGACGGCTTCGGCCTTGTCGGCAAGCTGCGGCGCGATCGTCGCCCAATCGTCGAGGGCGCCCTGCAGGGTCGAGGCGACACCGGGAACCGGCAAGGCACGGGCCAGATCGCGCGAAACCACGACAAGTCGGCCATCTCTCCCGCCTTTCAGGGACGCAAGCTTCATTCCGCCGATTTCCAGCTATCGGCATAGCCCGCGAACTCGACCGCGGCGGCATCGGCACCGATCTCCAGTGCATCGCGCGCGTCGATCATCACCGCGTATTCGTCCGTCGCCGCCTTCTTCGGCGTCAGCATCGACCGCAGCGCTTTGGGATGAGGGCCGTGAGTAAAACCGCAGGGATGAAAGGTCAGCATGCCGGGATGGATGTTGTCGCGACTGAAGAAATCGCCGGCGTGATAAAAGATCACCTCGTCGAAATCGTCGTTGTTGTGAAAGAACGGCACCTTGATCGCGCCCGGATCGGTTTCGAACGGCCGCGGCGCGAAGGTGCAGACGACGAAACGGTCGGCGACGAAGGTCGTGTGGGCGGAAGGAGGTAAATGGAAGCGATGGCTCATCAGCGGGCGAATATCCCGCACGTTGAGCCTGACCGGCACCAGGTCCCCGGTCCAGCCCACGGCATCAAGCGGATTGAACGGATAGGTTACGGTCGATACCGCGCCTTGCCGTTTGATCCTCACCCGCCAGGCGCCGTCGCCCTGCTGATGGCGAAAAGCATCGTCGATCGTGGGGACATCCAGGATCGCCGGATCGAAGATCGCATGCGCGCCAATCAGCCCGCGATCGGGCAATTGAAAGCTCGACCCTGTCGCCTCGATCAGCAGGATGGTCATCGGCGCGGCGCAATCGATCCGCCACATCGTACCGCGCGGCAAGACAACGTAGTCGCCGGGCTCGATCGGCAAATGGCCGTAATCGCAATACAGGTCGCCGGCGCCGGCATGGATGAACAACAACTCGTCGCCGTCGGCGTTGCGAACCAAGTCCGGCATGCCCTCCCTTAAAGTCCAATAACGCAGTCGGACCTTGGCGTTATGCAAAATTTCCGGCGCATTCCACGGCGACAGGCCATCGGACGCCAATTTCACCAGATCGAAAGCGCGCGGCCGAAGCGGCCCCTCCCAACTCGTCCAGCCGGTCGGCGGATGCCGGTGATACATATGCGTCGCGGGACCGAAAAAGCCTTCCTTGCCCAGTTCACGCTCATAGGTACCGTTAGGCAGGTCGGCATGCGCTTGGCGCGAAGTCGTGCCCTCGATGCGTGGGAAGGAAATGTATTTGCGGCTCATACTTCCCCGCGATGGAGAACGGCATCATTCGGCAACACGGCGCCTGCATCGTGGGCTGGCAAATCGCGCAGACGCCGATAGATCGGCCAGAATGGCTTCCTGGTTTCGTCGAACATCTGCTGAAAGCTGTCGATCACGAAATAGGTCCGCTGAAAATCGTCGATACGATAGTCGGTTCGCAGAACCCGCTCCAGATCGAAACCGATGCGGTTGGGCTTGGGAGATTCGACCGCATAGACCGTCTCGCCCTTCGACGACAGGATGCCGGCGCCGAACGCGCGCAGGCCCTGGTCGGTTCGGATCAGCCCGAATTCGATCGTGTACCAATAAAGCCGCGCCAGCATGGAGATCGTTCCCATCTGGGCGGCCAACGGACCCGCCTTGCCGTATTCGACCATGTAGTCTGCGAAAACAGGATGAGCGAGCAGCGGTACATGACCGAAGAAATCATGAAAGACATCGGGTTCTGCCAGATAGTCGAGTTCGTTTTCCTCCCGAATCCACCAGCTGACGGGAAAGCGCCTGTTTGACAGATGCTCATAGAAAACATCGTCGGGGACCAGCCCGGGAACGGCAACGATCTGGAAACCGGTTTTGCCGGCCAGCAGCGCATTCACGCGGGCGAAATCCGGGATTCCACCGCTGACATCCAGGCTTTCGATATTGACCAAGAACTCCGGCGCGGCATAGGCGGGCATCAACGACATCTGCCGCCGATACAGCCGCCGCCATCGATCATGCTCGGCTTCGCTATAGGCCGCAAACGGCTGGTCGACGGTATAGTCCGGCCGGATATGACGATAATCGCCCCTAAGCCCGGCGGCCGGAGATGTCTTGGCTATCGCCGCATCTTGTTTTTTCAGCACTTGCGCCAGCGTGGGATGCAAAAAGTTTGTCGTGGGGATGTATCTTGGACCTAAGTTCCCAACATTCAACATAGAAGGCCATTCCCGAGCAGGAGCGTGCATGACCGCCGATACCGAGTTCGCAAATCCGATGGGTACCGATGGATTTGAGTTCGTGGAGTTTACAGCGCCCGATGCCAAGGCGCTGGGCGATGTGTTCGAGGCGCTGGGCTTTCAAATCGTCGGCAAGCACCGGTCGAAGAACGTCCTGCAATACCGTCAGGGCGACATCAACCTGATCGTCAATGCCGAGCCCGCCAGCCCCGCCGAGCAGTTCGCCGCGGCGCATGGACCGAGCGCCTGTGCCATGGCCTTTCGAGTCAAGGACGCCGCATCCGCTTATCAACTCGCGCTGTCCAACGGCGCGGAACCGTTCACCGGCCGCGCCGGTCCTATGGAACTGAACATCCCGGCAATCGAGGGCATCGGCGGCAGCGCGCTTTACCTCGTTGACCGCTATGGCGGTCACACGATCTACGACGTCGACTTCGTCCCCGTCGGCGATGCGGAGGTTGCAGGCGCCGGTCTCAACGCCATCGACCACTTGACGCACAATGTTTTCAACGGCCGGATGAACCACTGGGCGAATTTCTATGAAACGCTCTTCAATTTCCGGGAAATCCGCTATTTCGACATCGAGGGCCGGCTGACCGGCCTGCGATCGCGCGCATTAACCAGTCCGGACGGCGGGATTCGCATCCCCCTCAACGAATCCGCCGACGATAAGAGCCAGATCGCGGAATATCTTGAGGTCTATAGGGGCGAAGGTATCCAGCATCTCGCTTTGGCGACAGGCGATATCTATCGCACCGTCGAAACACTGCGCGCCAAGGGCATCCAGTTTGCCGAAGCGCCGCCCGATTCCTACTACGATATGTTGGAGGAACGCCTGCCCGGGCATGGCGAACCGGTCGATCGGATGAAATCGCTGGGCATCCTGGCCGATGGTTCCCATCGCGGCGGCGTATTGCTGCAGATATTCACAATTAATCTGATCGGACCGATCTTCTTCGAGATCATTCAACGCAAAGGCGATGAGGGGTTTAGCGAAGGTAACTTTAAAGCGCTCTTCGAATCGATGGAGCGCGATCAGATCCGCAGGGGCGTTTTGCAAGACACCTGATCTCCTGGGCCGGTGATCTTTTTGTGACCGGGCGCTTAGTCTTTTCGTCGCCTTTTTCCGCGTCCAGTCTCGTGATGGGTAGCCGCCGATAGTTGCAACGCGGCCGACGAGAAAAACCCATAGCCTATCCACCCGCACAACCGTGGAAACGCCTGAATTCACAGAGTGTTAGCCGCCTTCGGTGGCGTACAGTACAACCTGGAACAAAATCAATTATCGACAGTTAATTAAATCGCCTTATCAGCACATATTATTGCCACAGTTATATTGCTTCCAATGATACGTGGAAAAACGCAAAATTTTTCATTTTTGTGACTGGCAGTGGATTTTTTGCAAGGCACGCATGGGCGGGGTCTATTGCAACCCACAAAACGATCGTTTATGGAACGAACAATGTTTACCTTCCTGGAAAAGGATCGCCCGGCATCGGGTCGATCCGCCGCACGCCGTCTTACGCGTGCCGCTCTCCTCGCAGGGCTGACCGCCCCACTCGTCTTCGTCGCCTATGCACGGCATACGCCGAAAGTGCCGCAGCCCGTCGCGGTCGCCGCGGCCGTCACTGTCACCGGCCCTCTCGGCGAAGCCTTGGCGGGTATGCGTTATGGGCTGAGCGCTGCCGACCTCGACCGCTATCGTCATGCCTTCAGCGCGGTCGACAGCGGTGACTGGCGCGCATTGGCAGCCTGGACATCCTATATCCAGGATCGGCGCCTGATCGGGCACTTGCTTGCGCAACACTATCTGGCGCGGGAGGCAACGCCGACATTCGCCGACTTGCGTGCATGGATAGACCTATACGGCGATCTGCCGGAGGCGGACGACATTTACCGCAAGGCAGAAGCGCGGCAGCCGCGCGATGCGACGCTTCCCAAACCGCGCGCGCCGCAAACCGGCAACAGCATCGCGGCGAATGCGGGCCAGGAAACCTCGTCGGAACCCCATACAGCTGCCGGCGAGCACGCATCCAGTCGTTTCTTCGCATCGGATAACAAGGCCGCCCTCTCGGAAGCTGCACGGGCGATTGCGGCAGTCGGGCAAAAGGCATCGACCTCTCACTGGATCGCGGGGCTCGCCTCATGGCGTCTCGGGTTGTTCCAGGAAGCCGGCAAACACTTCACCGCGCTGGCCAACTCATCGACGGCGGCGGGCTGGATGCAGGCTGCCGGCGCCTATTGGGCCGGACGGGTCGAAGAACATAATGGCGGCAATGCAAATGCCACCAAGTGGTTCACGGCGGCCAGCCGCTATCCCACGACATTCTATGGAATGCTGGCGATGCGCAAGCTGGGGGTCGATGTCGCTCAGAGCGTTTCCGCGGCATCCCTGACTTCGGAACATCTGGATACGCTGGCCGAGACGCCGGCGGGTTACCGTGCCATCGCGCTGCTGGAGTTGGGCCAGCGCAATCTCGCGGCACAGGAACTGGAACATATCGACGCCGGCAATCCGAAGCTTGAGGCGGCCGTCATCATCATCGCGGACGCCGCGCATCTCGGTGACATCTCGCCCAATCTGGCACAGCGCATCGCACAACCGGCGGACGAGGCCATCGCCAACTTCCCGATTCCCCGCTGGCAGCCGCGCGGGGGCTTCCGTATCGACCCCGCCCTGGTTTACGCGGTAGCGCGACAGGAATCGCGTTTCGACCCAAAGGCACAAAGTTCCGCAGGCGCTGTCGGGCTGATGCAGATCATGCCCAGTACGGCCAATGCGATGGCGCCCAAGGGCAATCCTTCGCTTCTCGATCCAGCGACCAACTTGGAGATCGGCCAGCGCTTCATCCGCACGTTGATGCAGGATCCCAATATCGGCGAGAACCTGCTTTTGCTGGCGGTCGCCTATAATCGCGGCCCAGGCAATCCATCGCGGTTGCGCCAGATGCTGGACCACGACGACCCGCTTCTGGCTGTTGAAAGCATTCCGAAGAACGAGACCCGCACATTTATCGAGCATGTGCTGGCGAACTATTGGGTCTATCGCGCCCGCTTGGGCGATGATACCTCATCGCTGACGGACCTCGCGGACGGCCGTTGGCCGCTCTATCATTGGGACAACGATTCCGACGGGCTCGCGAGTTCATTGGGCATCGCTCAGACCGCGCAGCGCTCCGATTAGACGGGCCGCAACCTTTTTCGCGCGTCGCCCTGCGCGGCGGGTAGCGCATTTCGGCGAGCCAGCTCCAGCAGTTCCAGCAAGGGTTCCGTTTCCTCCCCGACCTCTGCTGTTTCCATCAGTCGATCCAAGAACGCATCGATCGTCACGCGCGACACGATTTGCGGTGAGGTCGTCAGGATGCCGGGAAGCTCCGTCGCCTGTAGCGGCTCGTTCTCGTCGGACAGGATTTCGGTCAGCTTCTCACCCGGCCTGAGGCCGGTGAACTTGATCTGGATATCGCGATCGGGTTCAAGCCCGGCAAGCCGGATCATCTGCCGCGCCAGATCGACGATCTTCACCGGCTCGCCCATGTCCAGCACGAAAATCCGGCCGCGGTCACCCGCGCCGGCAACCCGGTGAGCCGCGGTTTGCAAGACCAGCTGAACCGCTTCGCCGCAGGTCATGAAATAGCGCTCGACCGCAGGATCCGTCACCGTCAACGGGCCGCCAGCCGCCAGCTGCCTCTCAAACAGCGGAACAACCGATCCCGTCGATCCCAGGACATTGCCGAAACGCACGGTGACAAACCGCGTGCCGGTCCCCTCTTCGACATCCAGCGCCTGGCAATAGGTTTCGGCGATGCGTTTGGTCAGTCCCATGACGCTGGACGGATGGACCGCCTTATCGGTGGAGATCATCACCATCGCCTGCGCGCCGGCCCGGCGTGCGGCGTCAGCGACGTTCCGTGTGCCGATTGCGTTCGTCAGAACGCATTCCGATGGATTGATCTCGGCTAACGGCAAATGTTTCAGCGCCGCCGCGTGAAACACGATCTCGGGCCGTTCCCGTTCGAACAGCGCCATCATGCGCGCCCGATCGCGCACATCGCCCAGGTCGGTAGCGAAGTTCAGGTCCGGATGTTCGCCGCCGATCGCCTGCCCGATATTGTAGAGGGCAAACTCGCCGTGCTCGACCATCACAAGGCGCGACGGGCCGAAACCGGCAAGCTGGCGGGTCAGCTCACCGCCGATAGTGCCCCCTGCCCCCGTCACCAGAATACGCCGCCCAGCGATCATAGTGCGGAGCGCCTCGGCGTCGTGCATCACCTGGGGACGGCCCAGCAGATCGACCACAGCCACCGGCTGCAGTTTCAACCGTCCGTCGGCGGCGGCATCGCGGAATTCGGTCAGTGCGGGCATACGCGCAATACTGAAGCCCAACGGTTGGGCAAGGTCGACGAGCCGCCGCATCGCCGCGCCGTCCAACTCGGCCGATTGCCGGGTCACGATCAGCCGCTGCGGCTTGTCGCCGTGCCGCGCCAGCTTTTCGATCACCGTGGGCAAATCGTCGACATGTCCCAGGATGCTGACATCGCGGATTTTGCGGCCTGCCAGATTACGCCGCTGGTCGTCGACCACGCCCACGACCCGATAGGGATGGCTAGGGTTGCCGGCCATGGCGCGAATAAACAGTTCGGCGCCATCGCCCGCGCCGATCAGCAGCACGGGCGTCCGCAAGGACTGGTCCCCAGCGGTCCCGACAGCGCGATCCTTGGCCATGCGGTAGAGCAGGCGCGGACCGGCCAGAAATGCTACCAACACGATCGCGACGATCAACGGAACCTGCCGCGGAAACAGGTTCAAACGGTTCTCGAAGAACATCACGGGCACGAAGATCATGACGGCCAAAGCCACCGCCCTGACGATCGACATCAGGTCGCGCCCGGACGCATAGCGCCACAACCCGCGATAAAGTCCCAAAAGGCGAAATGAGACAGCCGATGCAGCCATGAAAAGCGGCAGGCCTGTCAGAAGCGGCTGACGATAAGTTTCGAAGGCATCGCTGCCGACACGCAGATACATCGCCAGGATAAAGGCGAGCCCGGCCATCAGCGTATCGTGCAAAAACGCTGCCCATGGCAGGAAACGGTCGAAGCGGGATGCAAACCACTTCATGACCGCACCGAAATGATCGAACGACCCATTTTATCCAGTCCAAGCGGCAAACGCAGCGCCGACTCGCCCATAGATTAACAGGATCGCCGCCATCCCGCGTGCACTACATCAATGCCAGCAGCTTGGCGTGCAACTCCGCCGAGCCGGTCGCGACAATACGGCCGTCCGACGCTGCATCCACTGGTTTCCCGGCCCAATCGGAAATGATGCCGCCGGCGCCTTCGACGACTGGAACCAGGGCGGCAAAATCATGCAGCTTAAGGCCCGATTCCAACACGATATCGACCCAGCCGGACGACAGGAGCCCATAAGCAAGACCGTCGCCGCCATAGCTTCGCATACCCGCGTCGGCCGAAATGCGCCGATAAACCTCGACATCCGCGCCCGGAAACAGGTTGGGATCGGTGGTGCTGAAGGTCGCATCGCCGAGTTCGGGCACACGGCGAGTCCGAACCGGGCTGCCGTTATGGGTCGTGGCGCGGCCGGTTAGCCCGATCCACCGGTCCCCGGTGATCGATTGGTCGATCACGCCCAACACTGGGCGGTCACCGGCCAACACGGCAATCAAAGTCACAAATGTGGCGCGGCCGGTCATGAAAGCCTTGGTGCCGTCGATCGGGTCGATCACCCATGTCAGGCCGGAGGTACCGTCCTTACGACCGTATTCCTCGCCGATCACGGCATCGTCGGGGCGTTCGGCGGCCAGCAGCGCGCGAATCGCTACTTCGGCAGCCCGGTCAGCCTCGGTCACCGGGCTGATATCCGCCTTTTTTTCCGTCGCGATTTTCTTCTGAAAGCGCGGCCGAATTTCGGCGCGCGCCGCATCGGCCAGCCGGCCGGCCAGCGCGATCATCCGATCCCAATCGATCATCGAGAGGATCCGTCGATCGCGCTTCAGCCGACCGATGCCGGTTTACTTACCCTCGGCCGGCAACGGGAGGGGGCTGTCGGACTGAAGGCGCAGCCAGTCGATGACATCGGCACGATCCTGCGGCTTTTTGAGACCGGCGAAGCCCATCTTCGTGCCCGGGACATAGGCCTGCGGCTTGGTGATGAATTTGTTGATCGATTCGAAGTCCCAATTGCCAGGGAACTTCTTCATTGCGTCGGAATAGGAATAGTCCGCCTTGTGATCGTGCGGACCGCCAACGACACCCCATAGATTCGGGCCAACCATGTTGGGGCCGCCCTTTGCGAAATTGTGGCAAGCCTGACACTGACGAGCGATCTGTGCGCCATGATCGGGGTCCGCCTTGGCGAGCAGCGGCGTGACCGGCTCGATTTCCGCGGGCTTCGCTTCGCCGCCGCCGGCCGGGGCCTCAGCCACGCCCTCGATCGGATACGCGGGCTTGGTGAGCTCTCCCGGCTTCACCAGCATTCCGGACGCAATGATCGCGATCATCGCCAGAACACCGGCCAGCAGGATCGCGGCGTAGAATTTATTGCTTTCCATAAGCGAACCGTCCGAAGCGTAGGGCCGGCAGAATTGAACCGGCAATAGATGCAAATGCCGGAAGCTGAGCCCCGGCCACCCGCCTCTATAACCAAAGCCGACGCGAAGGCGAAGGCTTTTAAGGGCGCAATCGGTACGAGAATGGCACTCCGTCGCCGGACCGAATGTCGCAGAGCCTCGCTTGACAGCGCCGCATCGAGGACTACGAAGCTTAGCTATGGCCACTTCGAACAGCCTTCCAACAAATCCAATCGTGCTGATTCCCGCGCGAATGGCAGCGACGCGCCTGCCGGGCAAACCGATGATCGCCATCGCCGGCGAGCCGATGATCGTCCATGTCTGGCGACGTGCGATGGAGGCCGGAATTGGGCCGGTCGTCGTCACCGCGCCCGACCAAGAGATCATCGACGTGATCGAAGCCGTTGGCGGCCGGGCGCAACTGACCGGGTTCCAACACGAGTCGGGATCGGACCGGATCGCTGAAGCGCTTGCCGCCGTCGACCCCGAAAGAAAGCACGACGCGGTAATCAACCTTCAGGGCGACCTGCCTGTATTGGACCCGGAAACCGTGCGCGCGCCGTTTCGCCTGCTGTCGAACCCGTTGGTCGATCTCGCAACCCCGGTCACAGTCGCGGCGGAGGACGAGGGCGCAAATCCGAATGTCGTGAAGGCGGTATTCGAGCCGATCGATGCACGGCATGGCCGGGCGCTCTATTTCACCCGCACGCCGGCGCCCAGCGGGAACGGGCCGCTCTATCATCATATCGGCCTTTACGCTTACCGCCGGGCCGCACTCGATTCGTTCATTGCCGCGCCGCCGTCCTATCTCGAAAAGCGCGAAAAGCTGGAACAGTTGCGGGCGCTGAGCCTGGGGATGCATGTGCAGGTCGCGGTGGTCGATACGGTGCCGCTGGGTGTCGATACGCCGGAAGACCTGGAGCGCGCCCGCGCTCTATTGGAGAAATCATGACGGTCATCACCGGTCCCATCGCCTTCCAGGGCGCGCTCGGCGCCAATTCGGACATGGCGTGCCGGACGGTGTTTCCGGGCATTCCCACCCTGCCCTGTACCGCCTTCGAGGACGTGTTCGCAGCAGTGCGCGACGGTAAGGCCGAGCGGGCGATGATTCCGGTCGAGAACTCCTCCAACGGCCGGGTCGCGGATATCCATCACCTGTTACCGGATGGTGGACTGAAAATCGTCGGCGAATATTTCCTGCCGGTGCATCACCAGCTGCTCGGCGTGCGCGGCAGCACAATTGGCGGTATCCGCCAGGCACTTAGCCATGTTCAGGCGCTGGGCCAGACCCGTGATTATCTGCGCGGCAAAGGCATCGCGCCGGTGACATATTTCGATACAGCCGGGGCCGCCGAAGAGGTCGCCCGGGCAGGCGACGCTTCCCAGGCCGCCGTTGCATCATCGCTGGCGGCTGAGATCTATGGCCTCGATATCCTGGCCCCCGATATCGAGGACGCGCCGAACAACACGACCCGTTTCCTGATTATGGCGCGTGAGACGCAACCGCTGCCAACCAACTGCCCGGTCGCGGTCACTGCGTTCGTGTTTCAGGTGCGCAACATTCCCGCCGCGCTCTACAAAGTGATGGGCGGCTTCGCGACCAACGGCGTCAACATGACCAAGCTGGAAAGCTATATGGTCGGCGGCTCATTCACCGCGACCCAGTTCTATGCCGAGGTCGAAGGCGCCCAGGACGACCCGTCGATGGTCCACGCCTTCGACGAAATGGGCTTCTTCGCCCACTCGGTCACGGTGCTGGGCACATTCCCGGGCGACCCGGTGCGACGGGGATAATTGCGTCACGTGAGCTATTAGGCGGCCAACCGTCGAGTTCCTTCGCCCTTTCGCGCGACAAGCTGGCCCGACACAAGGCCGCATTCATCGGCGCAATTGTCCCTCCGCCCCCACCCCAAAAGGCACAATCGGCATCGCGAAAGGCGATCCACGCGCGTTCACTTGCCTCCAATTGAGTTCTCTCGTCAGGACACAAATATGGTAGCACCGCTTTGTAAGACTTGTTCAAAGCCTTATCTGCGGCTGCGGCCAGCCCTTTTGCGCAGGTCGTGAGGTCGTACTGCGTGAGTGCTGTATTCATGCAATCCGGCTGCACAACACCCGCAGGATCTGGCGGGTTTGCGGGCTTCACTTCCCCTGAAGCAGCCGCGTTTCGAACGAGAAGCGCCGCAATCAAAAAGAAAATCGTCGGCCAATTTCTCATTCCTGCTCCGATACTTTTCTTGCCTAGGCGTGCTTAGGCCTTCCAGGCGCGGATGTCGGTTCCGCCGCGGATCATTCCCTGCACGAACGGTTCGAAGAAGCGGTAGGGGTTGGTCACTTCGATCGCGCTGACCTTGTCCAACCGTGCGCGGAGTTCATCGGGAATAGTGAAGTCGAGCGACGCCAGGTTGGACTCGAGTTGGCTGAGCTTCGATGCACCCAGAATGGTCGAGGTGACGCCGGGCTGCGTGGCGACCCAATTAAGCGCGACCTCGGCCGGCGAGCGGCCCAAAGTTTCCGACACCGCCAGCAGTTCGCCGACGATGCCGCGATTGCGCTCGGTATCGAAGCGGTCGAACGGCGTACCGGCAACGGCGTCCAGGCGCCGGGTCTCGGAGTTTGCGGCCGGCGCACGATACTTGCCCGACAGCAACCCGCCGGCGAGCGGACTCCACGGGCACAGCGCGATCCCCAATTCCTGCGCGACGGGGATATGCTCGCGCTCGATATGCCGGTCGGCCAGCGAATATTCCAATTGAAAAGCCGCGATCCGCTCGGTGCCGCGCAATTCGGCGATGGTCTGTGCCCGCGCCGCGTACCAGGCGGGAACGTCCGACAGTCCGAAATGCCGGACCTTGCCCTCTCGCACCAGTGCGTCGATGGTCGACAGCACTTCCTCGATCGGGGTCAGCTTGTCCCAGGCGTGCATCCAATAAAGGTCGATATAGTCGGTGTTGAGGCGCTTCAGTGACGCCTCAATGGCGCGATAGATATTCTTGCGCCCGTTACCGCCGGCGTTGGGATTGCCCTTCTCGCCCGAGAAAGTGAACTTCGTCGCCAGCACGACTTTGTCGCGCGACTTGCTGTCTGCGATGAACTTGCCCAGCAACCGCTCGCTCTCCCCGGCGGTATAGCCATCCGCCGTGTCGATGAAGTTCCCGCCGCGATCCATATAAATGTCGAACATGGCGCGCGACTTCTCAGCATCGGCACTCCATCCATCGCCGGTGCCGAAGGTCATGGTGCCCAAGCAGAGCGGGCTGACGCGCAAGCCCGAGCGGCCGAGCGTAACGTAGCTGTCGAGTTTCATGATCGTCCCCTTATTCTTCCGCGAGCCAATCGTCGATCAACCGGCGTGAAATCGAAAAGCGCGGCGGTATCCGCATCGGGCCGTCGCCCGCCAGAGCGCGCACTTGGCTGCGTGTGTACCAGCCGGCTTCCAAAATTTCGCTCTTGTCCAGCACCAGCGCCGGATCCAGCGCGGTGGCCCGGTAACCCAGCATCAGCGAGGATGGAAACGGCCATGGCTGCGACGAATTATAGGCGATATCGGTCACCCGCACACCGACCTCCTCGAACACCTCCCGCGCGACGGTGTCTTCCAGGCTTTCGCCCGGCTCAACGAAACCCGCCAGCACGGACACGAATCCCTCAGGAAAGCGCGCGCCGCGCGCCAGCAGACAGCGCCCGTCATGCTCGATCAGCATGATCACCGCGGGGTCGCTGCGCGGAAACTGCTCCGCCTTGCAGGCCGCGTTGGTGCACAATCGCCGATGGCCGCCATCGATCGATTGCGTGCGATGGCCACAAACGCCACAAAACTGGTGGCGCTCATGCCACCACAAAATCCCCTTGGCATAGGCCAGCAGCGCCGCGTCTTCGGATGGCACGAATTGGCCGATCATCCGCATGTCTTCGAACGTGCCGTGGGCGCCGAGATGGTCCGACACCGCCTCAGCCTCCAGCGCCGACACATCCGCCGCGAAACGGGGGATGCCACCGGAAATGCCGAGAAAGACGGTATCGCTGGCCAACGTCCAATCGAAGCTGGAGGCCGGAACCGCGGCGGCGAAGCGCTTGTCGTCTTTCGTCACGACCAGCGATTTCGACCGCCAAATCGGCACCACATGCGCCTCCGCCGAAAGCCGCGTGGTTTGCAGCCAACCTTCATCGAGCCGCCGATGCGCGGCGCGATCGAAGCTGGGGTCGGACAGGGCGTTGGGTAGAGGCTGCCGTGAGTTGGGCATTGGGAAAATAACCTCGTGCGATGCTGCCGGTCGTTATATCACTCAGCGTGAACCATCCAAGGAACAGATGTCGGGGAATTTCAGATGGCAGCGATCTCTTCCAACATAGTGTCAGTGGGCGGCAGCCCGATCCATTACGCACGCTGCGGCAAGGGCGAACCGCTGTTTCTGCTGCACGGCTGGCCGGAATTCTGGCTGACTTGGGAGCCGGTGATGCAACGCTTGGCGGATCGGTTCGACGTGATCGCACCCGACCTGCGCGGATTCGGCCAAAGCGGCCATCCCGACCCGGCCCCGTCGAAGGAGGTCGGAGCCGACATACACTTAAAGGATTTCATCGGCCTGCTCGACGCACTGAAGCTCGACCGTGTCGGCATCGTCTCGCACGATGTCGGGGCCTATGTCGCACAACTGTTCGGACGGCAGTATCCGGAGCGCAGCAGCGGGTTGTTCTTCTTCGACGTCCCCTATCCCGGTGTAGGCAACCGTTGGACCTTGCCCGATCACATCAACGAGATTTGGTACCAGTCCTTCCACCAGCAGCCCTTCGCCGCCCAGTTCGTCGGTGCATCGCGCGAAAACTGCCGGGCCTATTTCAGCCATTTCCTGAATCGCTGGTCGGCCAAAGCCGGCGCGTTCGACGATGTACTGGAGGCTTGGGTCGATAATTTCCTGTCGCGCGGCAACCTGCAGGGCGGGTTCAACTGGTACCTCTCCAACCACGCGGCCCGCGTCGCCATCATGAAGGGCGACACCCCGCCGGCAGCGCCGATCACGGTGCGCACGAAGGTCTGCTGGGGCGCCGAAGATCGCGTTATCAAAGCCGAATGGGGCGACCGGCTGGGCGAATATTTCACCGACCTGGATTTCTCGCCGATGCCCGGCGTCGGACACTTTCCGCATAAGGAAGACCCGGATCGCGCGGCGGTGGAGATTGCGAAGTTTTTCGGGGAACCCCGAAATGGATCGTGAAAAGCCCGCCGAAAGACACCGGCATACACCCAGATTCAACCTGTGCAGTTTCGGCATGGTGATTGGACTGACCGCGCTGACAGGATGCGCCAGTACTGCACCCGAACCGCTCTCTATAGCCTCCATTGGCCCTATCGTATCGGCAGGCGAGTCGTGCCCCAAACACGCTCCAGACAATTTGGCCCAACTCCATCCGGGTAGCACGGGCGGCGTTGTGACTATTTATCCCAACAAAGATGTATTCCGCCTCAGCGTTGTCCCGCATTCGCCGGTAAGCGGCGAACAGATGTTCGACCAAGCAATCACGCAGAAACAAGTTTTCTTCGGTCCGGCGATAACTGCCTTTGAGCCCGTTAATGACGAAAAACAAACTGCTTACGTGCCTGCCGGCTGGATCGGTTATGTTGAACTCGAGAACCACGGCTTGCGCTGCCACATGATTCCGGCAGAACGGTCTGAACGCGGCCGTCGAATTACCAAATTTCTTTTAGGACAAAGCTAGTGTAGCGCGCTTTCGGCAGCCCCCTTGCCCCCCACGCATAAAAACCTGATATGATGCCCTGGGAGGTTGGCGATGGACGGACTCCTCGCCAACCCGGTCAGGTCCGAGAGGAAGCAGCCGTAACGAGTTTCGGTTCGGGTCGTCGTTCCAGCCTCCCACCCTCACTTTATTCGCCGATTTGCCTTTGGACGAGCTTTTGAGCGACACCGACAACGGTAGCCTTTTCCTCGATTCAGAGCTGCCGGAAACGCCGGCGGCCGCCGCGCCATATCGCGTTCTGGCCCGCAAATACCGGCCGTCCACCTTCGCCGAACTGGTCGGACAGGACGCGCTGGTCCGCACGCTCACCAACGCCTTCGCGCAAAACCGCATCGCCCATGCCTTCATGCTGACCGGGGTGCGCGGCGTCGGCAAAACCACCACGGCCCGCATCATCGCCCGGGCGCTGAACTGTATCGGGCCGGACGGCAAGGGCGGCCCGACGATCACGCCGTGCGGCGTTTGCGATAACTGCCTCGCCATCGCCGCCGACCGCCATGTCGACGTCATGGAGATGGACGCCGCGTCGCGCACCGGCATCGACGATGTGCGCGAACTGATCGAGGGCGTGCGCTATGCCCCCGGGTCCGCGCGCTACAAGGTCTATATCGTCGACGAAGTGCACATGCTGTCGAAACAGGCGTTCAACGCCCTGCTGAAGACACTGGAAGAACCGCCGCCGCATGTGAAGTTCATCTTTGCGACGACCGAAATCCGCAAGGTGCCGATCACCGTGCTGTCACGCTGCCAGCGTTTCGACCTGCGCCGGATCGATCCCGAACTGCTGACCGACCATTTCAACCGCATTGCCGACGCGGAGGCCGTGACCGTCGAACCCGCGGCGATGTCGCTGATCACCCGTGCCGCCGACGGATCGGCCCGCGACGGCCTGTCGCTGCTGGACCAAGCCATCGCGCGGGGCGCCGGTGTCGTCACCGGCGAGCAGGTCCGCGACATGCTGGGCTTGGCCGACCGGGCCATTGTGATGGATTTGTTCGAGGCGGCGATGGGCGGCGATCCGAAAGGGGCGCTGGATATCCTCGGCACGCTGCATTCCGCCGGCGCCGATCCGGGCACGATCGTCGAGGATCTGCTCGATCTGACTCACGCGCTGACCCGGATGCGGCTGGCGCCCGGCGCCGCCGGCACCCGCGCGGATATCGAACTCAAGCGCGGCAGCGCGCTCGCCGAGAGACTGAGCATGCCGGTGCTGACACGGGCCTGGCAGTTGCTGCTGAAGGGTATGGGTGAAATCAATGTCGCGCCCAACCCGCATGCCGCTGCCGAGATGATCGTTCTGCGGCTGGTTTACGCCGCCGACCTGCCGACGCCCGGCGATCTGGTGAAACGATTGCAGGACACGCCCCCTGCACCGGCCGCGCCGGTAAGCGATGCCGGCCACGCCACTCAATCGGCGTCGCAGCCAACCGCGATACGGTCTGAGCCTCAAGCCTTTAATGGCGGCGGAGCAACGGCCGTGGCACGTCAGCCGGCCGAGCCGATGATGGAAACGGCGCCCCAGCCCATCGCCCAGATGCCGGAACACCCGACTCCGCAGGCATTAGCCGAACCGCGCAATTATCGGGAGTTGGTCAAGCTTTTCTCTGAAAAAAAGGAAGGCGTTCTCGAATTCCACCTGGCCAGCAGCGTACGTCTGGTGCGGTTCGAGCCTGGGGTGATTGAGATTCACCCGCTGCCCGCTGCGCCGCCGAACCTCGCAAACCGTGTCGGCAGCCTACTGTCGGAATGGACCGGACGGCGCTGGGTAGTCGGCATATCCGCCGCCCCGGGCGAATCAACGCTGCATGAGATCGAACAGGCAGAAAAGAACGCCGCACTGGAATCGGCGCGCGCCAGCCCGATCGTCCAGGCCCTGATGGGCGCATTCCCCGAGGCAGCGATCGTGGATATTCGCGATCTTGCCCGAATACCGGTTCCCGACGAGGATGCCGGCGACCAAACCTACCCTGCCGATTCCGGCGACACGACATTGGAAGACGGAGACGAGCCGTGAAAAATATCGGCCAATTGATGAAGCAAGCCCAGCAGATGCAGAGCCGTATGGCCGACATGCAGGCAAAGCTGGCTGACGTTGAGATGAGCGGCCAGTCTGGCGGCGGCATGGTTACCGCACTGATGAACGGCAAAGGTGAACTCAAAAAGATCACCCTGGACAAGGGCGTCGTCGATCCTGACGACGTCGAGATGCTGGAAGACCTGATCATCGCCGCCGTCAACGACGCCAAAGGCAAAATCGAAGCCCATGTCGCCAGCGAAACGCAAAAACTGATGGGCGGCATTCCGATGCCGCCGGGCATGAAGCTTCCGTTCTGATCGAGACAGGCCTGACCGTCTGAGATCATGCTGTTGCCCGATTGGGTCTGGCCGGTCGTACTTTCGCCCTTCATCGGCAGTTTTCTGGGCGTTGTCGTGACGAGGGCGCTCCAACCACGCACGATCCTCATCGGGCGGTCCGCCTGCCCTGCCTGCGGATCGCCATTGAGCGGGCGTGACTTGGTGCCGCTGCTCAGCTTTATTTGGCTGAAAGGCCGATGCCGCGTCTGCGCGGCGCATATCGCACGCTTCCATCCGGCGATCGAACTGGCCGCGCTTCTGGTCGCGATATGGGCCGCCGTCTCCGCCGACGGCGTCATTCTGTGGATGACCTGCCTGCTGGGCTGGAGTCTGTTGGCATTGGCGGCAATCGACTTCCGCCATTATCTGCTGCCGGACTTCCTGACCCTGCCGTTGATCCCGCTTGGCCTGCTGGCGGCCTGGCTGACCGCCCCATCGACGGTGGTCGACAGCCTGATCGGCGCTGCCGCCGGGCTGATTTTCGTGATTGCCCTGCGCTATGTCTATGGCCTGATCCGCCACCGCGAAGGCATAGGCCTGGGTGATGCGAAGCTGCTGGCGGCGGCCGGCGCCTGGGTCGGGTGGGTCGCCCTGCCCAGTGTGGTGCTGATCGCCGCGCTGTCGGGGTTGGTTTTCGCCACCGGGCTCAGGCTTGCCGGCAAGAAGGTCTCCGCCGCCGACCGCGTGCCGTTCGGTATTTTTCTATCCCTCGGCCTTTGGACCGTCTGGCTCTATGGCCCGCTGACTTTATAAATCGAAAGCCTAAGAAGAATGAGAATTGCGACCTGGAACATCAACTCGGTCCGCCTGCGGCTGCCGAACGTGCTGAAGATGCTCGACCAGTTCCAGCCGGACATATTATGCCTGCAGGAAACCAAGACCCCGGACGAATTCTTCCCAGAAGAAGCACTCGCACAGCATGGCTATGGCCACATCCATATTCACGGGATGAAGAGCTATAACGGCGTCGCTATCGTTTCACGCCTGCCTTTGGAAGCGCGAGAGATTCGGCATTCCTGCAGCAAGGAGGATTGCCGGCACATCGCCGCGACGGCACCTGGCGGCATCGAGATTCACTGCGCCTATATACCGGCGGGCGGTGACATTCCCGACCCGGTCGCCAACGACAAGTTCGCCCACAAGCTGCAATTCGTCGATGAGTTGGCGGCCTGGTGGAAAGACCGGCGCGACGGCAGCCGCAAGATGGTCCTGGTCGGCGACCTGAACATCGCACCGCTTGAGCACGACGTCTGGTCACACAAGCAGTTGCTCAAAATCGTCTCGCATACGCCGATCGAGGTGGAGAAGCTCACGGCGATGCAACAATCGATCGGCTGGGTCGACGCTGTTCGACATTTCGTGCCCGCGGAGGAAAAACTCTACACGTGGTGGAGCTATCGCAACCGCGACTGGCGCCTGTCGAACCGGGGCCGCAGGCTGGACCACATATGGGTCACACCGCCTTTGGTCGAACGCCTGCGCTCATACACGGTCGCCCAAGAAACGCGCGACTGGATACCGCCGTCGGATCATGTGCCTGTGATGATCGACCTCGCCTAAAAGTCCGTGCAGCGGCCGCCGACTTCCCAGTCGCCGTAACGGGTCGGTTCGGGCCCTTTAGGTCCACCGATCTCGCGCGGTTTGACCGGTTTATTATCCACAGCGCTTTCGGGCACTTTCGTAGCCTCTGGCGGGTTTGGACGGGGAGCGGCTTTGTCATCTGTCATCACTTTCATATGGCAGACCGAAGCCGGCCCGCCAAGGAGGCAACCCATGCAACGTTTCGTTCAGATTTATATGACCATCGGCGCGATTTTCGGCGTCATTCTGGCCGCCCCCGAGTGGTATTTCGCACTGTTCGGTCATGCGATCCCCAACGATGCGGCCAGGATTCAGTCGCTGCTCATCACCTTGCTGATCGCCACTTTTCACGGCGTGGTGCGCGCCTTCGCTTGGCTGCCAAGCATCGTCTATAATGTCGGCATGCACAAAGTTCCGATCATACACTGGCTCCTCAACGGCTCATGGTAAAACCCGCTACCGCACGTATCAATAAACGCAACGCACTGCCGCCGGCCCTCGCCAGCCGGGGCGCGGCGCTGGACATCCTGTCGGCTGTCCTCGACCGCAACCGGCCGCTGGACGAGGCGGTCGATGGCGCATTGAACGGCTCGAACCTCGAAGTCAGGGACCGAGGCTTCGCGCGGCTTCTGGCAACCACGACGGTCAGGCGGCTGGGGCAGATCGACGACGCGCTCAGCCGGCTGACCGACGTAAAATTGCCGCTGCGTCCCGCGATCTTGATGAACCTGCTGAGGCTAGGCGCGGTGCAATTGCTGTTTCTGGAAACGCCGCCACACGCAGCGGTCACAACGACGGTCGATCTGGCCCAGTCCGTCGGCCAGACGCGCGGCAAGGGATTAGCGAACGCGGTCCTGCGACGCCTGTCGCGTGAGGCCGAAACAATCCTGGCCGATCAAGATGCGGGACGGCTTAATACGCCGGACTGGTTGTGGCGGCGTTGGACTCACGCTTACGGCAAGGACCGTGCCGCTGCCCTCACCGCTCAGCATTTGCAAGAACCGCCTCTAGACCTGACGCCGAAGCCCGGCGAGGGCGCCGCGAAATGGGCGGAGGCCTTGGACGCCTTTGAACTGCCGAACGGGTCTCTGCGCCGCCCTGTCGGCGGA
Organism: Alphaproteobacteria bacterium; assembly: GCA_965276835.1. Taxonomy (GTDB): domain Bacteria; phylum Pseudomonadota; class Alphaproteobacteria; order BOG-932; family Roseiterribacteraceae; genus BOG-932. The sequence goes on along the minus strand of OZ255631.1, from coordinate 416,864 downwards.
CGGATCGAAGAGCTTCCGGGCTTCGCCGAGGGCGCCTGGTGGATTCAGGATGCCGCCGCCGCCCTGCCTGCCACGCTGTTCGGCGACGTCGCAGGCAAAACGATCATCGATCTATGTGCTGCACCCGGCGGCAAGACCATGCAATTGGCAGTAGCCGGCGCAACGGTGATCGCTCTTGATCGGTCGGCGCCCCGCCTCAAGCTGGTCCAGCAGAATCTCGAAAGGCTTGGCTTATCGGCATCGCTGATTGCCACCGATGCCCTTATATGGAAACCGGCAGGCGACGCGCTGGCCGACGGCGTTCTGCTCGATGCCCCGTGCACCGCCACCGGTACGGCGCGCCGGCATCCGGACATCCCGCTGTCCAAGACCCCGCAGGACCTTATGCAGCTGACCCGGCTGCAGGCCGGCCTGCTGGACCGCGCGGCGACGCTTCTCGGCCCCGGCGGTACGTTGATCTATTGTACTTGCTCGCTGGAACCTGAAGAGGGCGAACAGCAAATCAAGCGGTTCTTGGGCGAGCATGCCGAATTCGGCCGCCGTCCGATCGACGCCGCTGAGATCGGCGGTCTGGATGAGGCGATCACGCGCGACGGCGACCTGCGAACGCTGCCCTGCCATTGGGGTGAAAAAGGCGGGATGGACGGGTTCTTTGCGGCGCGTCTCGTACACAGATAAGGATCATTGAAAATCCTGAATTCGTTGCGAGCCACCTGGTTCATTGATAGGACTCGACAGTGCAACAGAACGTTCGAATCGCCCCCTCGATACTTTCCGCCGATTTCGCCGCCTTAGGTGAGGCTGTGCGCGCCGTCGACGAGGCCGGTGCCGACTATATTCACCTCGATGTGATGGATGGCCATTTTGTCCCCAACATCACCATCGGTCCCAATGTAGTGAAGGCGCTGCGCCCGCATTCGGCGAAACCGTTCGATGTGCACCTGATGATCACCCCCGTCGATTTTTATATCCCGATGTTTGCCGAGGCCGGAGCCGACATCATCACAATCCACGAAGAAGCCGGCCCGCACCTGCATCGCTCGCTGCAACTGATCCGCTCGCTCGGCAAAAAAGCCGGAGTTGCCTTGAACCCGTCCACCCCAGTTGCCGGGCTGGAATATGTGATGGATTGGGTCGATTTGGTTTTGGTCATGACTGTCAATCCGGGCTTCGGCGGGCAAAAATTCATTCCTCTGGAATCAAAGATCGCCAAGGTGCGGGAATTGATCGACAAACAGTCTCATCCGATCGACCTGGAGGTTGATGGCGGCATTGCGCATGACACCGCGCCCAAGGTCGTCGCCGCAGGCGCGGACGTGCTGGTCGCCGGCACAGCGGTGTTCTCAGGCGGCCCGAACCACTATGCACAAGCCATCGCGGATTTGCGCGGGTGACAAGTAATACCGAAGCCGGATTCGGCCGCGCTCTTCGGGCTTTCCGCTTGCCCGGCTCCCTGCAGAAGCAGGCACCGTCGGCGCTGCTTCTGGTTCCACCCAATCCCTGGCCGGGCGACGCGACCCGCGGCCGGACCATCCTGGCGAACACGATCATGCTTGAGGGGCAAACCATCCAAGTCAAAGGTTCCCCCTGGGCCGTCGAGGCACAGGAACCCTGGTTGGTTGCGATGCACAGCTTCGACTGGCTGCGCGACCTGCGCGCGGTCGGCGGCGATGCTGCCCGGCGGCATGCGCGGCAGCTCACCACCCAGTGGCTCGACCGCCGAATTAAACGCGGCGACCTGTCGTGGCGCGCTGACATAATGGGCGCACGGATCGCCAACTGGATTGCCTTCCACGATTTCTTTTGCGCCAGCGCCGAGGACAGCTTCCGCACCCGCCTGTTTACCTCGATAGCACATCAGGCGCGTGGCTTGGCCCGAGCCCTCCCGGGCGATCTGACGGGTGGCCCGTTGTTGCTGGCGATCCGGGGTTTACTTGCCAGCGGCGCATGCCTTGAAAGCGGCGACGCGCGGATCGCGTTGGCCGAGAAACTGCTGCTGCGCGAACTGCCCAAACAAATCCTGGCCGACGGCTGCCACGTCGAACGCTGCCCGTCGGTGCACGCTACCATCCTGGGCGTGCTGATCGACATCCGGGCGATCTATAAGTCGGCGCGACTGCCGATGCCGGAGTTGCTGCAGCACACGATCGACCGGATGACCCCTGCCCTCCGTTTCTTCCGCCACGGCGACGGCGGGCTGGCGCTGTTCAATGGCAGCCAGGAAGGCGAAGCTTTGCTGCTCGATACGATCCAGACGCAGGCCGACGCCCGCGGGCGGCCGTTGAAGCGTGCGCCGCAGGCCGGGTTTGACCGGATGTCGCTGGGCCGCACCGTCATCATCGTCGACAGCGGCGCGCCGGCGCCCCACAGGCTGGACCGTCATGCCCATGCCGGTATCGGCAGCTTCGAGATGTCGGTCGGCCGCGAACGTTTTATCGTCAATTGCGGCGCCCATCCGGGGATCAGTCCCTGGCGTGGCGCGTTGGCCGCGACCGCTGCCCATTCGACCGTGACGATCGCCGATACCAACCAGATGGAACTGCTCGATACCGGCGGCGTCCGCCGCAAACCACCGCAAGTTCAGTCGAGCCGCGAGGACGGCGCGGAGGGTTCGTTGGTCGAGGTCAGCCATACCGGATACGCCAATCTCGGCCTGACGCATCGTCGTCGCCTGTTCCTGGGCGACAGCGGCGAGGACCTGCGCGGCGAGGACGCGTTGATCGGTAAAACGCCGCAGCGCTTCGCCATACGCTTCCATTTTCATCCCGACGTTCACGTGTCCTTGACAGGCAACGGCCAGACAGCGCTTCTTCGCCTCGGCGATGGCGCCGGCTGGCGATTCCGGTCCGATACCGACTCCATCACCCTGGACGACAGCGTCTATTTCGGTTCGGGCGCCGCCGCACGGCGCACCAATGTTCTGGTCATTTCCGGACAAACCGACGGCGACGGTGAAACAATCGTCCGGTGGGCCTTCCGCCGCGAAAAACGACCTGCGCCTCCAAGCACGTAGAGACAACAAAAAGATGATCGACATAGTCCCTGCCACCCGCGCCCTGCTCTCCGTTTCAGACAAGACCGGGCTGATCCCGTTCGCCAGGGCTCTGCGTGAAAAGAAAATCCAGCTACTGTCCACCGGCGGTACCTTCAAGGCGCTGCAAGAGGCTGGTATCGAGGTGACCGAAGTGTCGGCCCACACCGGTTTCCCGGAGATCATGGACGGCCGGGTGAAGACTCTGCACCCCCGCGTTCATGGCGGCATACTGGGCCGCCGCGACGATCATGCGGAGGCGATGCAAAAGCACGACATCCCACCGATCGATCTGGTGGTGGTCAATCTCTACCCCTTCGAAGCGACCGTTGCGGCCGGCAAGCCGTTCGAAGATTGTGTCGAGAATATCGATATCGGCGGCCCGGCGATGATCCGTTCCGCTGCCAAGAACCACGATTTCGTGACCGTCGTCGTCGATCCGTCGGACTACGAGACTGTGATGGCCGAACTGGTGCTGCATCAGGGCGCCACCACGCTGGCGACCCGCCGCCGCTTCGCCGGCAAGGCCTATGCCAGGACGGCCGCCTACGACACCGCCATTTCCGCGTGGTTTGCCGCCCAGCAGGGCGAACGCCTGCCCGACCGTTTCGCGATGGCCGGCGTTCTGCAACAGCGCATGCGCTATGGCGAGAACCCGCACCAGGAAGCCGCTTTGTACCGCGACGGCTCCTCCCGCCCCGGGGTGGCGACAGCCCGGCAGATCCAGGGCAAAGAACTGTCATACAACAACCTGGCCGACGCCGACGCGGCGCTGGAGCAGGTCGCGGAATTCGATCGGCCGGCCGTTGCGATCATCAAACATGCCAATCCGTGTGGCGTCGCCCAGGGTGACTCGATCAGCGCCGCCTATGCCCGGGCACTCGCCTGCGATCCGGTCAGCGCTTTCGGCGGCATCATCGCCGTCAACCGGGAATTGGATGCCGAAACAGCCGAAGAGATCGCCAAGCTGTTCGCGGAAGTGATCGTCGCCCCATCAATCTCGCAGGCGGCGCAGGATGTTCTTGCGACCAAGAAGAATCTGCGTGTCCTGGCGACAGACACCCTGCCGGATCCCGCCGCACCTGGATTGATCGTCAAAGCGATCGCCGGTGGCTTCCTGCTGCAGTCGCGCGACACCGGTCGCGTCACCATCGAAGGCATGAAGGTTGTCACCAAGCGCGCGCCCACCCCGGCCGAACTTGAGGACATGCTGTTCGCCTTCCGCGTCGCCAAACATGTGAAGTCGAACGCCATCGTCTATGCCAAGGACGGCGCAACCGTCGGCATCGGCGCAGGCCAGATGAGCCGGGTCGATTCCAGCCGGATCGCCGCCTGGAAGGCCGGCGAGGCCGCTGCCAACGCCAAGCTCCCGGAGCCGCTCACGCGCGGGTCGGTCGTCGCCTCCGACGCGTTCTTCCCCTTCGCCGACGGCATGATCGCCGCCGCCGAGGCCGGCGCCACCGCCATCATCCAGCCGGGCGGTTCGGTGCGTGATTACGAAGTGATAGCCGCCGCTGACGAACGTAACCTGGCCATGGTCTTCACGGGAATCCGGCATTTCCGCCACTGACCACAAACGGTCGGCGCGTGAAATGGCCTTGGCGAAAGTACTGGCGCTCGCGTGCGGCGGGCCTCGGCGAAGATCCTGACGGACGGCAATCTGCACGCGCCGGATACGCCGAACTGGGCGAAGGTCACGGCTTGCGCGACGCACCCGCCGCACGAAACCTGAGTCCCAAAAGCTACCGATACCGCGTCCGGGCTTCGCCGCGCAGGCTGACCAGATAATCGAGGATGATCTGCTCGTCGTCATCGGCGATGAGCGCCTTGAAGGCGTCACGCATCTTCTTGACCTCCGCAGCCCATTGCGGACGGGTCAGTTGCGGCTGGTTAGCCACCACCTCCGGCGAATGGCAGGACAGGCAGTTGCGGTCGACGACTACCGCCCCGGGTTTATCGGGGTAAACATCGTCACTGAAGGGCAAGTCGATCGTCACCGTTCCAGACGGCACGTCCCCACGCGCCTTTACCGCATGTTTTTTCTTGACGGCGACTGGCTTGGGCACAGGTGGGGCGGCGGTCGTGGTGCTGCCGGGCAGATCGGGCAACGCCGGCCCACTTGCCGTGATTCCGCCCGCCCTAGCTGCCGTGGCAAGCAAAGCGGCGATCCCGATAATGATCGCACAGCGGTTCATGGGTTTACTGGTCGGCCGAGGCATCTTCAAGACCCACCGTGATCTGAACCGGCTCGATCCCGTCGCGCATGATGCCCGCCGGATTCCAATTCGCTATCTTCGGTTGCATCACACCATTGGTATTGGTGCAGCGTGACATCAGCGTAGCCGATCCCGCCTTCGGCTTGAACCGCGCCTGCCAGCGGCGGAAGCTGTACTTGCCGACATCCTTTTCCAGCTTCGCGGCGGTCCAGGTCTGGCCGCCGTCGCTGGAAAATTCGACACGCGCGACGCCGGTGTCACCGCCCATCGCGATGCCGCGCACAATCGCGGGCGTATCCGGCGCCAGCTTTTCGCCGATTTTCACGTTTGTGATGAAGGATCGCGGAACCATGCGCGTGATCGGCTTCATTGCGTAACCGCTTTCGCCGGGGCCAACACCACCGCGCGATGCTGCCGGGACCAGGTCGACCGACGCAGTCCAGTAATTGCTGTCGGGCACGGTCAGAAGCTCGATATCGTTCAGCATCTGCACCCAGTAACAGCTATACCAGCCCGGCACGATGAGGCGCAGCGGAAAGCCGTTCAACACTGGTAACGGCGCACCGTTCATCGCGAATGCGACGATGACCTCACCGTTGGTCACATGCGCGAGATCGAGAGATTTCATATAATCGGGCACGCCGGGACCGCTGGGTTTTTCAGCGCCCTTAAAGCGAACCTGGACCGTGCCAGGCAGGATGCCGGCTCTATCCAGGATGTCCTTCAGGCGCACGCCAGTCCATTTGGCGTTGCCCATCGCGCCGTTGCCCCACTGCACGCCGGCAACCCGCGGCACGAACATGCCACGGGAATTGCCGGGCGCCTGATCGACCGCCGTGATCTCGACCTTTGGCAGGCTTTTGATGTCGGCGAGCGAAAGCGACACCGGCTGCCTGACATTGCCGTGGACGGCCAACCGGAAAATGTTCGGGTTGATGGTGGTCGGGATCGCGCCGGAATGCCAGCTGACATAAAAGCGATTGTTGGGCGTGATCACGTCCTTGTCGAACACCTCGAACGGCGTCTCCAGCAATGGCGGCCGCTTTGACTGCAGGACCATAGCGCCCTTCTGCGGGAAATCCTTGGTCAGCGGACGCTCCTTCGGCCCACCCTCCATCGGCAAGATTGCGCTTGTCGGTTCGGGGGGCGGCGGAAGGGGCTGATCCGGCGCGGCTGCATCTGGCGCAGGCGTCGGCTCCGGCATGTCCGACTGTGCTGGCGCGCCGGGCGGGGTCGGTGCGACGTCACCTCCCGGTTTCAGCACTGCCTTAGGGGCAGGCAGCTGATCGGCAGCCCAAGTTTGCCATGACGCGCCCATAAGACCAACAGTCGCGGCACCACCAAGAAACCGTCGGCGAGTCCAATCGTTTTCAAACATCAGGGAAATCGCCGCCCGACGGCGGATATCGAAAGCGCGCGCGGTCAGTTCTGGCGACGCACGATAGAGACACCAACATCCACGCTCTCTCGTTTTCAGCGAATCTCGGGCGATTTCAGCGGACTGTGACAGATCGCCAAGCACGCTTCAAGCAAACCATGCGCGGTGATGTGCGGCGGTGGCAGCATAGCGACAGGTAGTATCATTCCCGCGTGAAGAGCGATTCTTTTCCGCCATCTATCCCCCACGTCCCGCCCTTTCTGCGTTATGTCGATATCTGGGCTGCGATCAAAGCCCTACGCGCGATCCTGGAATCAGGCGAATATCGCCGCCCGGAATTCAAACGCATCGCCGCGGAGACATGAGCGACATGAGCGATCCAGACGACATCTATAACTGGCTGCGGCTGGACGACCGGATCACGACCTCCGGCCAGCCGACCGAGGCGCAACTCACCGCCATTGGCGCGATCGGGGTTCGCCACGTCGTCAATCTGGGTTTGCACACCCATGAGAACGCGCTGCCCGACGAAGCCGCCAGTGTTGCAGCGCTCGGCATGACCTACATCCATATTCCGGTCGATTTTCAGAACCCGACCGACGACGACTTCGCCGCGTTCTGCACCGCCCTCGCGAAATTACGCGGTGTTCCCGTCCACGTTCATTGCATCGCTAACTACCGCGTTTCTGCCTTTTTCTACCGCTATCGCCGCGATGTGCTTGGCATGGATGAAACTGAAGCGCGTGGCGCGTTGGAGAAAATCTGGCACCCGACCGAGGTGTGGGCAAAGTTTATCCGTTAACATCGGTGTCGAACGATCGGCCTCAAGGAATCACGATGTACCGCCTGCACGACAATCTTTCATCGGGAAACGCCTACAAGGTTCGCCTGCTACTGACGCAATTGGGCATTCCGTTCGAGCGGATCGAATACGACATCGACCGCCAGGAGACGCGCACGGCGGAATTCTTGGAGATGAACCCAAATGGCCGTGTCCCTTTGCTCGAGGTAGCGCCGGGACGATTCCTGGCGGAGTCGAATGCGATCCTCTGCTTTCTGGCCGAGGACACACATTTCCTGCCCGCCGACCGGTTCCAGCGCGGGCAACTGATGCAGTGGTTGTTCTTTGAGCAGTACAACCACGAACCCAATGTCGCGACCGTGCGGTATTGGATCACGCACAAGATCGAGATGAATGAATTCCGGCAGAACGCGATGCCGGTAAAACGCCAAGACGGCGTCGCCGCATTGCAAATCATGGAGCGACACCTGGCCGACCGCGAGTGGTTCGTCGGCACCGCCTATTCGATTGCCGATATCGCGTTTTATGCCTACACGCACGTCGCGGACCAAGGCGGGTTCGACCTTGCCCCCTTCCCAGCCATCCGGCGCTGGTTGGCGCGGGTCGCCGCCGAGCCGAACCATATCGCGATCGACGATGCGAATGTCGGTAAGGCGCGCTAAGAATAGCCAACCCGCCCGGTATCAGGTTTCGAAATGCTGCTGCACATCCCCAAGGTTCTAACCGAAAGCCAACTGGCCGAAAGCCAGGCCGTTCTTGCCGAAGCCGAATGGGCCGACGGTCGCGCCACGGCAGGCTATCAGTCGGCGCGAGTGAAGAACAATCGGCAATTGCCGGAGACGCATCCGATCGCCGTCAAGCTGGGCGACATGATCCTGAGTGCACTGGATCGCAACCCGCTTTTCATGTCGGGCGCGCTGCCGCTGAAGGTCGTGCCGCCTTTGTTCAACCGATATGAGAACAGCCAAGCCTACGGCAACCATATCGACGGCGCGGTCAGGCCCATCGCCGGTACGCCGCACCGGGTGCGCACAGACCTGTCAGCCACATTGTTCCTGACGCCGCCCGCCGATTACGACGGCGGCGAGCTGATCATCGAGGATACGTTGGGAACGCAGGCGGTGAAGCTGACTGCGGGCGACATGATCCTGTACCCCGGCAGCAGCCTGCACCGGGTCGAGCCGGTTACACGGGGCGTGCGTGTCTGCGCGTTCTTCTGGATTCAGAGCATGGTGCGGGACGACGCGCAGCGCCGGCTGCTGTTCGAACTCGACACCACGATACAGCAATTGGCGAGCACGACGGCGGACCAGGCGCCGGTGGTGAAGCTGACCAACATCTATCACAATTTGCTGCGCCAATGGGCCGACGCCTGAACCGATAAGGCTGGTTGTTTCCGTTCGAACGGCTAAAAGAAACCGGCAAAATAGGCGATTGGGAGATCGGGGATGAAACTCGCGCGCTGCGCTCACAAAGGCGCCATTTTCTGGGCGGTGGTCGATACCGCCGCCGGTACGCTGCGCCCGATCTCGGGGACGCCGGCCGATTGGGGACCCGCGCTGACCGAAGGCGCCGGTGAAAAGGCCCTGACCTTCATCGGCAGCACCCATTACTTGGGCGAGGTCACATTGCTGCCGCCGATCGAGGCGACCAGCCAAGTGTTCGTCGTCGGCGCCAACTATCTGAAGCATCTTCAGGAACTGAAGATGGAGCCGCCGAAATCACCCATCGCCTTCCTGAAATCCAACCGCGCCTTGATCGGCGCGAAAGACGATATCTGGCATGCCCCCCTAACCACCCAACTGGACTATGAGGTCGAGCTGGTCGCCGTCATCGGTAAACCGATCGCCGACCGGAAAGATGTGATCCCCAGCGTGCTGGGCTATACCGTCGGCAACGATGTCAGCGCCCGTGACCTGCAGCGCAGCGGCATCGGTTTCGACCTGTTCTCATCCAAAAGCCTGGACCACACGACAGGCCTCGGCCCCTGGATCGTGACCCGTGACGAGTTCGGCCACGGCACGCCCGATATCGGCATGTCGCTCAAGGTCAACGGCGAAACCCGGCAGAACGCCCGCACCGGCGAAATGACCTGGAAACTGGACGTCATCCTGCCCTATGTCGACGAACGCGCGGCGCTCCAGACCGGCGACGTCGTCTTCACCGGCACTCCGGAAGGCGTCGCCTGGGCCAGCGGCCGGTTCATGCAGCCCGGCGACTTGGTCGAAGCCTCGCTGGAGGGTATCGGCACGCTGAGCAATCGGGTGGTAATTCGGTAAGAAAACTGACATTGCGGGAAGATAAATAGGTAGATACACGTCCCAATGGCTCAAGCCTTTGGTTGCTCAGAAGACTGCACGCTTGATTCACGCAGATAATCTTGCCTGAGTGCGGCCATAACCTCTCCAAATAGCGCTCTCCCTAATACCCCCCGGCTAGCTTCGACAAGCTTTAGCCTATCAACAATATCGTATATTGCGCGAAGAACTGCGACACTGTCGGTATAATCGTCTCTGCTATGACTTCGACCGAGCCAGTAGTTAAGACGTGCAAACGTGTACTCAGAAATATCATCCGATCCCGCTGCAGTTGCGGAAACTCTATCCGAAACACCAGTGTAACGATTCGTTTTTTCAATCCAACTCGCCACGTCGGGATGGCTGAAGTTGTGGAAACAAACCCCAGTATCGGCAGCAACATCATAGACCTTGCCTTTGATTGACTGACCGCCATGAACCGTAGTGTTAAACTCTACAGCCCCGCGCAAAAAGGCTCTTATATGGCTTTGTGGCCAATAATAGGCGTTCTCACTATGCTCACCGAGAACATAATGCCGACATGGAAGACGATAGACGTCGGCGCGAGGATTCTCGGCTTCGGACCGTAGAAATTTTGCTGCTTCGACGCTGAGGCATTCGTCATCATCTAGAAAAACGACAAAGTTGTGATCCGTCGTTGCTAAAGCCTGGGAACGGCTCTCTTCTACCGTCGGCGACCAAGGCACACGAAGATATTTATCGGCATAGCGTCGTGCAATCTGCGGCGTGGTATCTGTCGAGGACTTATCCACCACGACTAGCTCGTCAACCCATCTTATCGACTGCAGGCAAGTCTCAAGAGTTGTTTCACCGTTATAAGAAATCACGAAACCGCTGATTTTCATTTTACAGTATCCCGATCAAACAATATCGCAGAGATCGAGTAACCAGAATAAATATGAACATCGCTGCTCTAGCCCTTCTTGCCCGGATTCTTGCTGCGGGCTAAGCCGGCACGCCGCTAAAACGACCTGCATCTCACCGTAGGCTTTGTTCCGTTCGACCGAGAAGATGCTGCTTGAAAAGTCGCCGTGCGAAATCATAGAGTGCTAAGTCGAATTCGTTGGCCTCGTATAGCCTGTTGAAAAGCGTCTCTCCATGTTCTTCGCGCGCAACTGCCACCGCTTCCTCTTCCGTGGTTATGAATCCCGGCGAGCAATTTTCATGTATAGAGGAAAGGCGTAAATTCGGCACCAAGCCAGCATAGGCAGCCTCAAACAGGCGGCACGATGCCGCAAATTCGCGAACCACACCAAGTGCGGGCCACGAAGCGAGCAGCACCTTGGCCTGCATAAGATTTCTACTCGTCGCATTGGCAAGCTGAATGTTACCCCGTTCGAACGATGCATCCGACAAATGGACTACCTGATAGTTCCTGATCACCACGCCTGCGCCGGGAGTATCCAATGCCCACTTCACGTAGTCGGCGAAACTGCTGCTCGCCATGAAATGATCTTCCTGCGTGGGATCGCGCCGGGCCTGTTGATATACAGAGCGAGCTCGATCGATTGGATGGCGAAGCATCACCATAGGCAAGCAATTAGGTGCTGGCAGGGGCGGGCGGGCCAGGTGCGAGGAAACTGCACGGATGTGTGGGCGGGTCTCCAGAAATGCTCCAAGCTTTCCGGAATCTTGGACATCGCTGGCATGCGAACCTTCAAAGTTCGTCCAGGACCGTCCGAGACATCCGGCAAGTAGCCGATCGAGGCTTGAGCCCGCGTTCTTATAGATATGATAGTGGATTATCGTGGGTAGCACTTCTGACGACATAGGACTCGTGCTTTATGAAACGATTGGCGATAAGAAGTAGACCTCAGCTTTCGCCGTGCAACGGCGAGTACCCAGGACAGACTGGTATCAAACTGCACGCACCTGAATTTTGCCATCAGTCCGTTCGTCGTTGGGCTCCATCAAGTACTGCAACCGTCGCCGCGATCTAACAGCAGTTTCCCACCCAGTTGCCACAAATCCACAATATATCCATCACCGTTTTGGACGATAAAATCCTGCATGTCGACGGCACCACCCGGATTTGCGACATCGCCGAGTATACCTGGAAGATATCACGATCAAAGGCGCGCAGACCGGACCGGCGCGCTGCATTGGTACTCCACGCGCTGACGTCAGTCTCCGAACCGCCGGTCAGGTCATCTTCGCCGTCCCTGTCCTTGCCGACATCACACTGAGCTCGGCAAGGGGTCGTCCACGATTATCTCGCCTAAACTTTTCACACGGAGCTTTGCTATGCGTCTTCAGGACAAGGTCGCCATCGTCACCGGCGCCGCCAGCGGTATCGGCAAGGAAATCGCCGCCGCCTATATCCGTGAGGGCGCCAAGGTTGCCATCGCCGACCTGAACCAGCAGGCGGCCGACGCCACCGCAATCGAGTTCGGTGGACCGGAACACGCAATCGGCATCGCGATGGACGTCGCCGACGAGGTTGCGGTCGATGCCGGCACGCAGACGGTGATCGACACCTGGGGCCGCTTGGACATCCTGGTCAGCAATGCCGGCATCCAGACCGTCGCGCCGCTGGACCAGTTCGATTTCGCCAAATGGAAACAACTGCTCGCCATCCACCTGGACGGTGCGTTCCTGACCACCCGCGCGGCGCTGCGCCAGATGTACACGCAGGATACCGGCGGCAGCATCATCTATATGGGCTCGGTTCACTCGAAAGAAGCCTCGGTCCTGAAGGCGCCCTATGTCACGGCCAAGCACGGGCTGATCGGCCTCGCCAAGGTCGTGGCCAAGGAAGGCGCCGCCCATAAGGTCCGCGCCAACGTGATCTGCCCCGGCTTCGTCCGCACCCCGTTGGTAGACAAGCAGATCCCGGAGCAAGCCAAGGAACTGGGAATCTCCGAGGAAGACGTGATCAAGAAGATCATGCTGAAGGATACCGTCGACGGCGAGTTCACCACATTGGAGGACGTAGCAGAGGCTGCCTTGTTCTTCGCCTCTTTCAACTCCAATGCGCTGACGGGCCAATCGCTGGTGGTGAGCCACGGCTGGTCCATGCAATAAGAGCGCATGAAACCTGCCAACACCGTCCTCTCTCATTACGGCGCCACGATCTTCGCCGTCATGTCGCGCCTGGCGCAGGAAAAGAAGGCGCTGAATCTCGGCCAGGGAATCCCCGAAGACGGGGAGCCGCTTGACATTATCGAGCATGCCGCCGACGCACTGCGTACTCGCTCGAACCAATATCCACCGATGGTCGGCCTGCCGGAGCTGCGGCAGGCCATAGCCCGGCATGACCGGGAATTCTACGGCCTGGAGCTGGACTGGCAGAGCGAGACCCTGGTGCTGTCGGGCGGCACCGAGGCCCTGGGCGCATCGCTCTTGGCGCTGATCGATCCGGGCGACGAGGTTGTCTTAATCGAGCCGCTTTACGATACCTATCTGCCGATCATCCAACTGGCCGGCGGCGTGCCAAGGATCGTCAGACTGCTGCCGCCGGAGTGGAAGCTGCCGGAAGCCGAACTGACGGCAGCGTTCGGGCCCAAGACCAAGCTGATCCTGTTCAACACGCCGATGAACCCAACAGCGAAGGTGTTCAATCGGCACGAACTCGACTTCATCGCCGACCTTTGCCGCAAGCACGACGCCTATGCGATCTGCGATGAGGTGTATGAACATCTGGTGTTCGACGGGGCAGAGCACGTCCCGATCATCACCCTGCCCGGCATGCGCGACCGGACGATCCGCATCCAGTCGGCCGGAAAGACCTTTTCACTGACCGGCTGGAAGGTTGGCTATATCAGCGCCTGCGCCACGCTGATCGACCGGGTCGTCAAGGCCCACCAGTTCCTGGTTTTCACTACACCGCCCAACCTGCAAAGCGCTATCGCCTTCGGATTGAACAAGGAGCGTGAATTCTTCACCGGCTTCACCGCGCGCCTGCAGGCCAAGCGCGACCGGTTCGTGAGCGGCCTGGAGCGCGCCGGGTTCGCTGTCGCGCCCTGCGCCGGCACCTATTTCGTCAATGTCGATATCGGATCGGTCGGCTTCGATGGTGGCGACGCCGATTTCTGCCGCGACATCATCGAGAATGCCGGCGTCGCCGCGATCCCGGTTAGTGCTTTCTACGCCGAAAATCCGGAAACCCGCTTCGTGCGCTTTTGCTTTGCGAAACCTGAAACAATGCTGGACGATGCGGCCGACAGGCTAAAGCGACGCTTCGGCTGAACAGGCTCAGGTAGGATTCGATGAAAAGACTTGCCGCAACATGTTTTGCGCTCGCAGCCTCCCTGCCCGCATACGCGGCCCACGAGCCCATCTTCACGCCCTATGTCGGTGGAAACCCGTCGCTTGGGGAAAGAGCCGCGATAATAGACGGAAAGAAGGTCACGCTGATCGGGATTACCGCGTTTCTCCACGACATGGACCTGCCGCCGGGTGGCGTGCAGGAGTTCGACGGGGAGACGAAGTATTTCGTAAAGGATGGGACCGGTAACTTGGCTCATTGCAAAAAGTGGATCAAACGAATCGAGGCTGACGAACGCTCCTGGACCAAGAGGGATGGCACTTACCCCTATCTTGAGATCAACGTGGCCTCGAATGCCGAGCCCCTGACCTGGAAAGGCATGACAGTCTATAAGGGAGCTGACGTGCGCTGCTGGGAAGTCATGGATTTCGGGCAGCCCGAGGATTGAGGACATGAAGGCGGCGGCGTTTCTCGCCCTACTGGCCGCAAACTCCGGCATCTCGGCCGCCGCGACGCCGAACTTCTCGCCACAGACCGGCGGCAATCCAGCCTTCAAGGAAGTTCCGGCGACGGTCAAAGGTAAGACGGTGACGCTCGTCAGGATCACGTACGAGTATCATGAAATGGACCTGCCGCCCGGCAGCGTGCAACCCATCGGGCTAATACCGATCCGCTATTTCATCAAGGATGCCGCGGGCAACATGGCCCACTGCGAGAAGTGGGTCAAAAGAGTGCAGGCCGACGAGGCCGCCTGGACCAGGCAGAAGCCGACCTTTCCGTATTTCGAGCTCAACGTCGCGGACAATGCCAATGCGCTGAAATGGAAGGGCATGGATGTGTTCAAGGGGACGGACGTGCGCTGTTGGGAAGCCATGGATTTCGGTCCGCCGCTATTCTGAGGGCCTAACTCCCGCACATATCTGCGTTGTTGCAGCGCAACCGTGACTTTTCCCGGCGATTCGGGTAGGTATCCGCCGCGCGACGCCCATTTGCAGGCGATCGCGTTAATTTCCTATTGAAAGCCGCCCGTCCGATGGAACTGCGCAACGTCGCCATCATCGCCCACGTCGATCATGGCAAGACCACTCTCGTCGATATGCTGTTGAAGCAGTCCGGCGTCTTCCGTGAAAACGAAAAAGTCATGGAACGCGCCATGGACTCCAACGAGCTGGAGCGCGAGCGCGGCATCACCATCCTGGCCAAATGCACTTCGGTGCTGTGGCACGGAGTCCGCATCAACATCGTCGACACGCCCGGACACGCCGATTTCGGCGGAGAGGTCGAGCGTATCCTGTCGATGGTCGACGGCTGCGTCGTTTTGGTTGATGCCGCCGAAGGCGCCCTGCCCCAGACCAAGTTCGTCGTCGGCAAGGCGCTGAAGCGCGGCCTGAAGCCGATCGTGGTCATCAACAAGATCGATCGGCCCGACGGCCAGCCGCACGTCGTGCATGATCAGGTATTCGACCTGTTCGCCGCATTGGACGCCACCGACGAGCAGCTCGACTTTCCGACTCTGTTCGCATCCGGCCGTCAGGGCTGGGCGTCCGAAACGATCGACGGAGAGCACAAGGACCTGTCGCCGCTGTTCGACCTGATCGTCAAGCACGTGCCGCCGCCGACCGTCGATCCGGACAAGCCGTTCGCGATGCTGAACGTCATTCTCGAAGCCAACCCCTATCTTGGCCAGCTGCTGACCGGGCGTATCCAATCCGGTGCGGTTCGAACCAACATGGCGGTCAAAGCGCTGTCCCGCGACGGCACGTTGGTGGAAAACGGCCGCATCACCAAGATTCTGGCGTTCCGCGGTCTCGAGCGCGTGCCGGTTGATGAAGCCCAGGCCGGCGACATCGTTGCGCTGGCCGGCCTGTCGAAGGCCACCGTCGCCGACACCATCATGGATCCCGCCGCCAACGAACCGATCCCGGCCCAGCCGATCGACCCGCCGACCATCACCATGACCTTCTCGGTCAATGATAGCCCGCTGGCCGGTCGCGAAGGTGACAAGGTGACCAGCCGCATGATCCGCGACCGTCTGTTCCGCGAGGCGGAAGGCAATGTCGCGCTGCGCATCACCGAATCGCCCAGCAAGGACGCGTTCGAGGTTGCCGGCCGCGGCGAACTTCAGCTCGCCATCCTGATCGAGCAGATGCGCCGCGAAGGCTATGAGATGTCGATCAGCCGCCCACGCGTCGTCTACCAGACCGACCCGTTGACCGGGCAACGCCTTGAGCCGATCGAGGAAGTCGTCATCGACGTCGATGAGGAATTCTCCGGCACGGTCGTCAACAAGCTGTCGGAACGTAAGGCCGAACTGGCCGAGATGAAGCCCTCGGGCGGCGGCAAGCTGCGCCTGGTGTTCCACGCGCCGTCGCGCGGTCTGATCGGCTATTACGGCGAGTTCCTGACCGACACGCGCGGCACTGGCGTTATGAACCGCCTGTTCCACGATTATTCGCCCTATAAAGGCAATATTCCGGCCCGCCGCACGGGCGTTCTGATCGCGAACGCACCCGGGGTGGCTGTCTCCTATGCGATGTGGAACCTGGAAGATCGCGGCCCGATGATGATCGAGCCGCAGGTCGACGTGTATGAAGGCATGATCATCGGCGAGCACACCCGGGAAAACGACCTGGAAGTGAACGTAATCAAGGGCAAGCAGCTGACCAATATCCGCGCAGCCGGCAAGGACGAGGCCGTCAAGCTGACCCCGCCGATCCGGATGACCCTGGAAAAAGCCATCGCCTATATCGGCGACGACGAGCTGGTCGAAGTGACGCCGAAATCGATCCGCCTGCGCAAGCGTGAATTGAACCCCAACATGCGCAAGCGCTCGGCCAAGGTGGCGGAGGCGTAAGATCTCCGCCCCGATCTCCCCTGCCGATGTAGAACGCGCGGCCGCGGCAATTCACGGTCAGGTAGTGCGAACGCCGATACGGCATTCGCGCACCCTGTCCAGCATCTGCGGCTGCGACGTCTGGCTGAAGTTCGAGAACCTGCAATTCACCGCCTCCTTCAAGGAACGCGGTGCGCTGAACAAGCTGTTGAGCCTGACCGACGCCGAGCGCGCCGGCGGCGTCATCGCCATGTCTGCGGGCAACCATGCCCAGGGCGTCGCCTATCATGCCGCGCGGCTGGGCATTCCGGCGACCATCGTCATGCCCAAGGGCACCCCGTTCACTAAGATTCAGCATACTCAGGATCATGGCGCGCGGGTTCTGGTCGAGGGCGAGACGCTGGCCGAGGCTGCGGCCTTCGCTCAAGCCTTGCGCGCAGAAGAGAACCTGACCTTCGTCCATCCTTATGACGACCCAATGATCATCGCCGGCCAAGGCACCATCGGGCTGGAGATGCTGGACGACGCGCCGGACCTCGACACGTTGATCGTCCCGATCGGCGGCGGCGGCCTGATGGGCGGTATCGCCACGGCGGCCAAGGCCAGGAAGCCGGACATCCAGATATTCGGCGTACAGACGGCGCTTTATCCCTCGATGTATTGCGCGATGCGCGGTGAAACCGGCCCCTCTGGTGGCGCGACCGTGGCCGAAGGCATCGCCGTCCAGAACGTGGCCGAGAGTACCAAGGCAATCATCGGCAGACTGGTCGACGACATCTTCCTGGTCGATGAAGCCGCCATCGAACATGCGGTGGCATTGCTGCTGGAAGTCGAAAAAACCGTGGCCGAAGGCGCGGGCGCGGCAGGTCTCGCTGCCTTATTGCAAAACCGCGAACGCTTTGCCGGTCGCAAGGTCGGGCTGGTGCTGACCGCAGGTAATATCGACTCCCGGCTGCTTGCCTCGGTCATCCTGCGCGAGCTGTCGCGCGCCGGCCGCATCTCGGTCTTCCATGTCGAGTTGACCGATCGCCCGGGATCGCTGGCCAAGATCACTGCCGTGATCGGCGAGGCCGGCGGCGATATCATCGAGGTGATCCACAACCGCCTGTCGGCTGCGATCTCCGCCAAGAACACGATCGTCGACATCACGGTCGAGACACGGGATGCACATCATCGTGACGTGGTCGGCAAACAGATCGGCGAAGCCGGGTTCACCTATCGCATAATCGAAAGCTGAAGCGGCGCCAATCAATCGCCATATTGCGATAATATTGCTTGCGCCGCCGCGATGCGTATGATTCCAAAAGGAACGGTAACGGCGGTTTTTCTGTTGGGACTTAAATGCGCCTGAAAGCAATTGCGGCCCTGATCATTGTCGTCGCCGTGAATTTCGCGGCCTGGTACCTGCTGAACCGTCCCGTGACGCAGCGGTCGTGGGACGGCGTGATCGCCAGCGTGTCCTTCACGCCGTATCAGGCCGACCAGAGCCCGCTGGACAAGAAATATCCCAGCGTCGATCAACTCGACCATGACATGGCGCTGGTGTCGCGTATCGCCGACGGCGTGCGAACTTATGATGCCTTGAACGGCATCGAAAAAGTTCCGGCGCTGGCCGAAAAGTATCGCATCGGCAGCGTGCTGATCGGCGCCGCCGTCGACAACGACAGGGGCGGCCCGGGTCATGACGATCTGGAACTTGCCAGCCTGATCGACATCGCCAAGCGGCATAAGAACGTCACCGGCCTGATCGTCGGCAACGAGCAGATTCTGACCAATCAGATGACGGCCGACCAGTTGGTCGCGATGATGAAAAAGGTGCGGGACGCGACGAAGAAACGCGTACCGGTCTTCACCTGTGATAACTCGGCGTCCTGGCTCAACCATTCGGAGCTGGTGGCCGGAAGCGACTTCATCTGTGTCCACATCCTGCCCTATCACGACAGCATCCCGGTCGATCAGGCGATCGACCAGATATTCAAGGTCCGCAAGGTTCTGGCCGACAAATATCCCGACAAGCCGATCATCCTGGGTGAGGTCGGCTGGCCGAGCGAAGGACCCTGGCAAGGCGGCGCCGAGCCGTCCCGCGTCAATCAGGCGACCTTCATCCGCCAGTTCCTGAACCGGGCGCGCGAAGAACATCTGGACGACACGATCCAGGGCATTCCCGGCTACAACATCGTCGAAGCCTTCGACCAGCCCTGGAAGCACCAGATCGAATCGACCGGCGAAAGCTGGGGCCTGTTCGACGCGCAGCGCAATCCGAAATTCGCGATGACCGGCTCGCTGATCGAGATCAAGAACTGGAAAGAGCTCTGCGCCTATTCATCCCTGCTGGCCTTTCCGATCATGGGCTGGTTCCTGTGGCGCCGGCGCGACATCAACGCCGTCGGGCTGACCTTCTTCCCGCTGTTGATCCAGGCGACGGCATCGCTGCTGGTGTGGACCTGGTTCCAGGTCAATCACGGCCCGTTCGACCCCAGCATCCGCGCCGTCTGGTATGTGATGATCAGCATGCAGGTCGTGCTGTTCGCTGTGATCCTGTCCGACGGACTTGAGATCACTGAGCTGCTGTTCCGCTCGCACTGGCGGCGGCTGATCCAGCCGAAGCGCGGCGCAACGATGGCGGACGGGCCAAAAGTTTCGATCCATGTGCCCTGTTACAATGAACCGCCGCATATGGTGGTCGAGACGCTCGACGCGCTGGCGCGGCTGAATTACGGCAATTTCGAAGTCCTGGTGATCGACAACAACACCAAGGACCCGGCGGTCTGGGCGCCGCTGGAGGCGCATTGCGCCACGCTGGGCCCACGCTTCCGCTTCTTCCACCTAGACAACTGGCCGGGCTTCAAGGCCGGGGCGCTGAACTTTGCGCTGCGCAACAGCGCAGCCGATACCGAGGTCGTGGCGGTCATCGACAGCGACTATACCGTCGATCCTGACTGGCTGGCCTCCATGGTGCCGCATTTCGACAACCCCAAAGTCGGGCTGGTCCAATCGCCGCAGGATTACCGGGACTGGCGCGGCGATCTCTTCAAGACGATGTGCAACTGGGAATATGCCGGCTTCTTCAATATCGGCATGATCACCCGCAACGAGCGCAACGCCATCATCCAGCACGGCACGATGACGATGATGCGCCGCGCCGCATTGGAGCAGGCCGGCGGCTGGCCGGAATGGTGCATCACCGAGGATGCCGATCTCGGCCTCACCATGTTCGAGCAAGGCTGGGAAGCGCTGTATGCGCCCGACAGCTTCGGCAAGGGCCTGATCCCCGACAGCTTTTCCGCCTACAAGACCCAGCGTCATCGCTGGGCCTACGGTGCGGTGCAGATTATGAAGCATCACTGGCGCAATCTGCTGCCCGGCAGCAAGGTTCTGACCCCCGGCCAGCGTTACCATTTTATCGCCGGCTGGATCCCGTGGTTCGCCGACGCCGCGCACATGCTGTTCTCAGCCGCGTCGATCGTCTGGTCGTTGGGTATGCTAACCCCGCCCGCGATGATCTGGCTGGGCACCAAATTATGGGGCATCGACTATCTGATCAGCCACCCGGCCTATGCTTATGCCCAGCGCGTGATCGGCGAGACCTTCGGCTTCCCGCCGATGGCCTTCATGATCCCCACCATCCTTGCCTTCACCTTCAAGCTGATCGCCGGTTTTTGGGTCTACACCGTGCGCATCAAATGCAGCCCGCTGCAGAAGGTCGGCGCAGCGATCGCCGGCATGGCGCTGACCCATACGGTCGGCCGGGCGATCTGGCAGGGTATCTTCACCTCCGGCCGGCCGTTCGTGCGGACGCCGAAATGCGCCGACCAGCCCGCGCTGATGCAGGGTTTCATCATGGCCCGCGACGAGATCATCTGGCTGGTGCTGCTGGTCGCGGCCGCAGTCGGCGTGCTGTGGCACTTCACCCTTCAGAACGAGCAGGCGCTGATCTGGAGCGCGGCGGTGCTGGTCCAGGCCCTGCCCTTCGCGGCGGCGCTGATCACGTCGATGTGCAATGCCGTGCCGATGCTGTTCAAGCGGGCCGAGGCCCATCCGGAAGGCGCCACCTCCGCGGCAGAGTAACGCCCTTAAGCGACGGCTTTCATGGTTGCGCGCAGATAACTCCACCCCGTCACCAGCGTGACCGCCGCGGCAAGCCAGAGCAGGACCACGCCCGGCGTCCATACCGCCGGGACCGGCGCGATCAGCAGACATAAAGCCACCAGCTGCGCCGCCGTCTTCCACTTCGCCAGGCGGCTGACCGGCACGACGATGCCGAGCGGGCCCAGATGCTCACGGAAGCCGGAGACGGCGATTTCCCTGAGCAGGATGATCAGCGCCGCCGCGATGGGCCATCCATGGATATCCCCCGTGGCGACCAGCAGCAGAATCGTGGCAACGACCAGCAACTTGTCGGCGATCGGATCCAGCATCCGGCCGAAAGGCGACCCCTGGTTCAACCGCCGCGCCAGATAGCCGTCGAACCAGTCGGTCGCCGCGGCGACCGCGAACAGGACCAGCGCGGTCCAGCGCGACTGGACCGATCCATGCAGGAACACCAGGGCAAAAGGCAGGATCAATAGGATCCGGCTGAGCGTCAGCAGGTTGGGTACGTTGAGTGGCATGGCGCTATCGTAGCGGGCGAAGTCAGCGGGCGGAATGGAAATGATCGTAGACCTGCTGTGCGACGGCCTTTGAGATGCCGTCCACCGCCAGCAGATCCTCCATTGCCGCCGCGCCCACTGCCCGGGCCGAGCCGAAATGGTGCAGCAGCGCGCGTTTGCGTGACGGGCCGATGCCGGCGATCTCGTCCAGCAGCGACACGCCGATCGCCTTCTGCCGCTTGGAGCGATGCGTGCCGATGACGAAACGGTGCGACTCGTCACGCAGGCGTTGCAGGAAGAACAGGACAGGATCGTTGGGCGGCAGGGTGAAAGGCTCCTTGATCTTCCCATCGGCATCGACGGTGAAGAATTTCTCGCGGCCGGCGGCGCCGTGGTTGGGCCCCTTGGCGATGCCGACCAGAACCGGCGGAACGGCAATGCTGAGTTCGGCGACGACATCGAGCGCCACCTGCAGCTGCCCCTGCCCGCCATCGATCAGCACGAGGTCGGGCCAAGACGCGCCGCTGGTTTCGGACGCGTTCTCGTCTTCGCCCTTGTCTTCCTCTACGGCGCGGGCGAAGCGGCGGGTCAGCACCTCATGCATCATCGCGTAATCGTCGCCCGGCGTGACCGGCGCCTTGATGTTGAACTTGCGATAGGCGTTCTTGATGAAACCCTCCGGCCCGGCGACGATCATCGCGCCGACGGCGTTGGTGCCGCTGATATGGCTGTTGTCGTAAACCTCGATCCGCTCCGGCGACGCATCAAGCCCGAACAGCTCGCCGACACGGCGCAGCAGCTCGCGCTGCGACGATCCCTCGACCATGCGGCGGGCATGGGCTTCGCGCGCGTTGGAGGCGGCGTGCTCGACAATCCGCTTCTTGTCGCCCCGCTGCGGCGTCGCCAGCTCGACCTTGCGGTCGGCGCGCACGGCCAGGGCCTCCGCGATCAGTTCCTGTTCCGGAACCTCATGGCTGAGCAACACCAGTGGCGGCGGGGCTTTATCCTCGTAGAACTGGGCGATGAAGGCGGCCATCACCTCCGGCACCGCGACGCTGCTGTCGTGCGACGGGAAATAGGGCCGATTGCCGTAATTGCGCCCGCCACGGAAGAAAAAGACCTGCACGCAAGTCTGCCCGCCGTCCTGATAGGCAGCGATGACGTCGGCGTCGCCCAGATCGGCGCTGTTGATATCCTGGTGCGCCTGGATCGACGCCAGCGCCCGGATGCGGTCGCGGAAGCGCGCCGCGCGCTCGAAATCCAGCGCTTCCGACGACTGCTTCATCTCGGTGACGAACGAGGCCTGCACCTCGCGGCTGTTGCCCGCCAGGAAGCCGCGCACCTCGTCGATCTGCGCTTTGTAATCGGCATCGGACACCAGCCCGACACAAGGCGCGGTACAACGCTTGATCTGATATTGCAGGCAGGGGCGCGACCGGGTGGAGAACACCGAATCCGAACAGCTGCGGATCAGAAAGGCGCGCTGCAGCGCCACGATCGTGCGGTCGACAGCCCCGGCGGAGGCAAACGGCCCGTAATAGGTACCGTTGCTGCGGCTGCCGCGATGTTTGGTCAGGCGCGGAAAGGCGTGGTTCGAGGTTAATTCTATGTAAGGAAACGACTTATCGTCACGCAGCGACACGTTATAGCGTGGCTTCAGCCGCTTTATCAGGTTGGACTCAAGCAACAGCGCCTCAACCTCGCTGCGCGTCCGCACGAACACCATCGACCGGGTTTCGTGCACCATCCGCTGGATGCGGATCGGCAGCTTGGCCGGCTGGGTATAGGTGGTGACACGTTTTTTCAGGCTGCGCGCCTTGCCGACATAGAGCACGTCGCCGGCAGCGTTCATCATGCGATAGACGCCCGGCGCATTGGGCAGGGGCTTGGCGAAATCGCGAATAATCTCGATCCCCGAAACGACTCCGCTCTCTAATGCTCTGGTCGGCGACATGGCCGTCTTCTTACTCCAGAATTGCGCACTGCGTCTCCACCCCGCGAACGGGAAAAGTGGTTCGGCAGTCATCCACAAAATCTGTGGATAAGTGTGTGGACGATATCCAGGCCTTCAATGCCAAGTCGCAGGGAATCAAGCGATTGCAGGGTTTGCCCATAAATTAGGCAATTATATTAAGCATCTGATTTATATACACAAAATAAAGTCAATCGTGAATCATATGTTACAAAAAGAAATAATTTTACCAACATTTTCTTGACTATTGGAGCGCATTTCCGATGTGCACAACTTACCGCGTTGCGATATCACGAAGCCCCGTCTGAAGGACCGAAGCTATCCTATTGGCGCTGCAAGGAATCCTACAATGGAACAAAGATGGGAATAATCCGTTTGGGCACCTCAAACGGGTGGTACGATACCACGCTTGGGCTGCGCCCAGGCCAGATGCTCTCCGCCATCCACCGTAATCATTTGTCCTGTCAGCGCCGGCGACTCAACCAGGAATCGGGCCGTACGTGCGACATCCGCCGGATAGATCTGACGCTGAAGCGGCAGGCTGGACCAGTGCGCCTTGAACTGCTCCGCGCTTTGCCGCTCATTGGGCAGCACCGGGCCCGGACCGATCCCGTTAACCCGGATGCGCGGCGCCAGCGCCAGAGCCATCGTCTGGGTCAGCGTCCACAGCGCCGCCTTGGCCATTGTGTAGCTGACGAAATGCGGCGTCACGTTCCACACTGTTTGGTCCAGCATATTGACCACCGCCCCATCCATGTCCGCCGGCAACAGCCGTGCGAACTGCTGCATCAGCACGAAGGGCGCACGCAGATTGACCGCCATGTTGCGGTCCCACCCAGCGCGGGTGACGTCCAGCGCCTCGTCGCGCTCGAACAGGCTGGCATTGTTCACCAGCACATTGACCGCCCCCAGCCCCGCGACAGCTTTGGGCAGTATGGTCTCGACCGCCGCCTCATCCTCCAGGTCGGCGCGGATCAAGGCGGTACGCCGGCCCAACGCCGCGATCTCCCGCGCCAAGACTTCAGCCTCGCCTTGCGAGCTGCGGTAATGGATCGCGATGTCATATCCGGCCGAAGCCAGTTCGAGAGCGATGGCACGCCCGACTCGTTTCGCGGCGCCGGTGATGAGTGCGGTTTTTGTCATGACGTTGAGTTTAATGGGGTTGCCGGGGGCTGCAAGCGGGTTCGCCTCTTTGATCGTCATTGCGAGCCCACGGGTCTGGCATGCCAGCCATCGATCCCAAGAAAGCTAGACGCCAAGAGGTCTCGGCTTTGATCTGGGTAAATCTGTGCAATCTGTGGCTAGTCAGAGTCAGCCACAGATTGCACAGATTTACCCAGATGTTTTTTGTTTTCCTTGGCGTTCTTGGCGTTGAAATTCAAAGTAAGATGATCGCGGCGCTCCGTCGGCGGCGATCATCTTCCGTATTTGCGCCAGCGCGCAGGGCGGCTGTCGCCTGTCCGTATCATTTTCAACGCATCGATCCTCCGGAACTGACCCGATGATCGCCATAGTCGGCCAACCCGCCAAAGCCCGCCTGATCTGGCAAATTGCCCTGACGCTGTCGGCAATGGGCTGGATCCTGACCGCCGGCCGGATCGCAATTTACCTTGCCGGGAACGCATCCCGTCACTTGGATTGGCAATCCGTAATCATCGGCAGCACGCTCCTGCTGATCAGCACAATCCTTTGCCTTCGAAACCTGTGGCGCGCCCGGTAAAGCCCCATTCGCCAGGCACTCCCCCTCATGAGCAATCCATTGTCGGCTGAGGCCGCAATAGCGAATCCCCGCAAATTCCAGAATTTGAGATTTGTTCATTTCGATAGAATCGCAATGGAAACAATATATTACGCAAAAATTACAAGAATTTAATGCTTAGGAAAGCAACAAAACCGGCCTCTCGCCCGTATCTCAAACAGAGATTTCAACATCGGCGTCGTGTAGAGCGCCCAGGCTGAGTGAGGTTCAAAATGCGTTTCTCGGGCTATTACATTCCAGTAATCCTCGGTCTGGCATGCGCCGTCCCGACGGTTCAGGCTTCCGCTCAGATCGCGATCGGCATTTCGGTGCCAATCGCCCCGCCCCCCCTACCGGTCTATGTCCAGCCGCCGATCCCGGCACCGGGCTATCTGTGGACCCCGGGCTATTGGGCGTATGGCGACGATTATTATTGGGTGCCGGGCACCTGGGTGCGCCCGCCGCGCTTCGGCTTGCTGTGGACCCCGCCTTACTGGGGCTTCGCGGGTGGAGCCTATGGCTTCCACGCCGGCTATTGGGGGCGGCATGTCGGCTTTTATGGCGGCATCGATTACGGTTTCGGCTATGGCGGCATCGGTTTCGAGGGCGGTTTCTGGCAGGGCCGCGCCTTCCATTACAACCGCGCTGTGAACAATTTCGGCGGCCGGCATATCACCAATGTCTATAACAAGACCGTCATCAACAATAACCGCGTTCGCACCAGCTTCAACGGCGGCCCGAACGGTGTGCAGGCCCGCGCCACGGCGGCGCAAGAAGCCGCTGCGCGTGACCGGCACGCCAGCCTGACCGCCGCTCAGCGCCAGCATGTGGCCGCGGCACGGCGCGATCCCGACCTGCGCGCCGCAGCCAATCACGGCAACCCGGCGGTCGCAGCGACCGACAGGCCCGGCGCCTTACGTGGCCGTCGCGCAGTAGCGGCGGAAGGCGCGGCAGCCCGCACTTCGGCGTCGGCACGCGCTGACCGCGCAGCGGCACGTGGTGCCCGCGCCGGACGCGCCGGATCGGAGACGGCCCGGGCGCGCGGCGGGGAGGCGCGTGGCGCCGCTGCCCGTGCAGCCCATACCGGCGAGGCCCGCGCGCATAACGCAGCGCGTCCAGCGGGACACGCCGCAGGCGCCGCCCACCAAGCGGCACATCGCGCCGCGCAGCCGCATGCAGCGGCGCATGCGCAAGCCCGCGCCGCTGCCCCGCACGCGGCCGCACACGCCCCACGCGGCGGCGGCGGACACGCGCCGGCTGCTCATGCCGGCGGCGGTGCTCCGCGTGGCGGCGGCGGAGCCCCGCACGGTGGCGGCGGAGCCCCGCACGGTGGCGGGGGCGCTCCTCACGGTGGCGGAGGTGCGCCGCATGGCGGCGGTGGCGGTGGCGGCCACGGCGGTGGCGGCGACAGGCACCACTAAGCTTTAGCCGCGGACGGCAAGATCAGGCCGCGTCCCTTAACCGGGGCGCGGCTTTTCGTTGCCGTCTGCAGAACGGCAATCAACCGCCGCCCTCCAGCCTTCCAATTCGCTACCACTGAGAGGCTCAAGAAAATCGGGAACCGGATCCGTGATCTTTCCCTTCAACACGCCGATTCTGAACTTGGTGGCCGGAATGGCGACCAGCCGCACGACCGGCTTCTTCCCCTTGGCGATCGCGACGCCGCCGCCCGCCAGTGCGGCCTCAATGAGTTTGGACAGGTTTGTCTTGGCCGCTTGGATTGTGAATTGGCGTTCCATGGAGTCCTCCAACTTTCACAGAGATTGGTTAGCTAATTCCTACGGCTTGCTACATGGATGCAATTGACAAATAGACTCTTTTTGTTCTATATAAATTCTATTCATGGACCTACGGCGTAGGCCTAAGAGATCGGCGTTGCCCCTGGAGAAGAAGATAAGCATGGAATTTTCCGTCCGCACCATTCGACTGGATTCTAGCCCGCGCGAGGGCGGCCTTTGGTGTAGCACGGAGGGATTGACGCTCGCGGGGCGTCCTCTGCTTGAAAAGACCGAAAACGGCTTTGCTCCCGCATCTTTGCCGGAAATCCAGCGGACGTTCGATCACGTTTTCGGCAAAACGGTACAGTCCGATGCGAGTATTTATCTGGGCGGACTGTCGAGCGTTGCTCGATCTTTGAACAAAGGCGATCTGCCTCTCGCGATGATTGGCAGTGTGCTGCTGAAACTGCCGGACCTACCGCAGGCAGCGCCCGAAAGAAAACTGGCCTTCAACGACAGCCAGCCGCGTGACCACAACGGGCGCTGGACGAACAACGTCGGCGAGGAGGCGAGATCGCCGGCCGCCGCTGAAGCTGAGGAGACAACGCCTACGGAAGCGGCGACCGCCTCCGAGGAAGTTGCGGAAGAGACGACCGCCGCGGAGTTAGCGCCCGAAACGATCGGCCTTATCGCGCGTTTAGTCGGAATCCTCTCCGGGCCGGTCGCATTGGCAGCCGCGACACTGATCCCAACCAACAAGAGCAATATTCATTCTGGAGAGTTTCCGGACTTTCCCAGAATGAATTACAGCTCGGATGAAGGTGTCGTCACGATTTCACGACTGGATGCAGCCGGGAACATCGAAACGCTCTATCACGGCTTTCCCGACGCGCAGGGTTTTTACCACGACAACGGCTATGTTGTCGGCCAGCAGATTGGCACTGGCATCATGTTCGACAACGAGGCTCTGGCGGACTTCGCTACGAGAGCTTCGACAACCGTGGCGGATTCTGAACCCGATCCGGCGTCAACTTCTGAAGACGATGACGACAAGGCCTGTCCGACTCCGACTCCCGAAAATATTAACGGACGATCAAACCGCTCGCTCGCTTATCAGCAGCAAATTACCGGTCTACCGAGAGGCTTGGATATCAACTATTTGGGCGTTCGATTCGACGGTTGCGACGACGACACAGGCCGGATGATGGAGGCGAAGGGGCTGGGCATGGATTGGATGCTGAACTGGCCTCCAGACAAGCTATACCAGTCCAAATTCTATCTTCGAATGATGCGACAGGCCGGACGTCAAAACGATGCGTCGGAAGGCAGAGGTGATGATTATTACTTCGCCAGCAAGCGAATGGCCGACTTCTTTGGCGGCAAATTTAACGAGGCAGGATATAAAAATATTACGGTTCATCAGGTTGATGCCATCGTAAAGAAAATCGTGACTTGGCTGTCCCGTGGCCTGTTCAAACGTTCCTTTGTTCATTGATATTCCCGCTTAAACAGTCAGGAGATTTCTCATGAGCTTCGACATCGAGTTGATTTGCCTGAAGAACGGCGAGCCCGACATGTTTCCAGCACAGATTGTGCGTGACGCTTTCGAACCCTTCATCGTATCGCGTGACGAGGATATGTGGGTGCTTGCCTTTCCCGATGGGGGTGGCGGGGAAATGTATGCCGAAGATGACGACGCGGAGGTGACGAACGGCGTCAGCATCGGCGGCGCCAGTGGCAGCGATATCTACGACGCGTTATATGAAGTCCTGCGTCAGACCAACAGCGTTCTGACATGGTCCTTCGGCGGTTGTGTGGTCGCCAACGCCTCGGTCATCGCCGACCTTCCCGAAGGGCTGATCGAAGAAAACGGAGAGCCGGTCGTCGTGCAAAGCGGCGCGGAGATTTTGGCGGAAATCGCCAAGACTTGACCGTTGAAAGTCCTAGCCCTTAGGGCTATAGTCCATGACTGATGCCGTTCCGCTCGTGGCAGTTGTCGAGACAAGCTTATATCTTCGCCACTGTGCCGGGCCTTTGAACGACGTGGAACGCCAAGCGATCGTCGATCATCTGGCGGCCAATCCGGCAGACGGCGATCTGGTGCCGGCGGCGGCGGCATTCGCAAGTTCCGCTGGGGTGTTGCCGGACGGGGCAAGCGGGGCGGCGTGCGTGTGATTCACTATTTCGCAGATCGGCGGCACCCGGTGTTTCTGATCGACATCTTCGCCAAAAACGAAAAAGCGAATTACACGGCGGCAGAATTGGCGATCTTGCGCGATCTGGCGAAGCGCCTGATCGAAAACTATTGAGGCTGGAGAGTCGAATGAGCAAAGCGGGCGCGCGGCTTATCGAGGCGATGCAAGAGGTGGGCGACATCATGGACGGCAAGGCCGATCCCGCGACCTATCGCGTGCATGCCTTCGACGACACCGATGCCTGCGCGATCCGCCTGAAACTCGGCCTGTCGCAGGCCAAATTCGCCGCGCGCTACGGCTTTTCACTCGATACCGTCAGGAAGTGGGAGCAAAAGACTCGCAAGCCGAGCGGGGCGGCGCTGACGCTTCTTCGTGTAATCGCCAAGCATCCGGATATCGTGGAGGCTGTGCTGGCGGCTTAAGGCGTAGCGCAGATATTCTTACTCCGACCCCGATTTCACGACCCCGATTTCAACCCCGATTTCATAACGGCCGATGAAACGATCGCCGACCATTTGCCGCCTGACTACATCTAAAAATTTGGAACCCCGCCGCTGGTGCGGAACGGCGCGGATATCCTGGCGGAAATTGCGAAGACCTGAATCGACCGCACTCAAATGAGTGATTTCGGGTCGATTCCGGTTTTCTTATATGGCGGCTCCGCAATTGTCGCAGTGGGCGTCCGGCAGCCCGTGAACCCCAGGTACGTCATCCATGGAACTCAGCCGCTTTCGACATTTCGGACAGCGGATGAAGACCATATGGGCGGCGTCGGCCAGAAGCAGGGTGACAAACAGGATGCGAGCCGTTCCCGAAGACGCCGCCGTCAGCAATCCCAGGATCAGGCCAACAAGCATCGAGCCGTAGTATTTTTGGCGAGGGCTCATTTGGAAATCGACCTCGACCCCATTTTCCCGCAAACTCTACAGGAAGGTTAAGCGATTTATTAGAGAGTTGAAGGTGCGCATCGCGCTTGACATTGATGAGAAGAAAATCCAGGCGCTGGATATGCTTTCAAAAGCGACCCAGCGATCGCGAGCCGAGTTGATCCGCGACGCCATCGAACACTACCTTGTCCGCCAATCTGCTGATGGTTACGCACTGTGGGGTGACACGAGTATTGACGGCTTAACTTATCAAGAAAAAATTCGCGGCGAGTGGTGAAAGCGGAAATGTCCGGTGATTGGGAATCCGATTTGCGCAAGCTTACCCGAGAGGCCCCATCGGAGAATATAAAGAGGCTTGTGCTCGATGCGATGCATAGTGACATCCCGGACAGGAGCGCAGCGCTCACCATGGCGGTGGGAGCTGAAATAGGCCTTCAAGGAATGCTTGTTTACGCGCTTTCGTTGCGCGACCCGAAGAAAATTCTAAAATTATTCTATGGCAACGGCCTGTTCTCATCATTCGACAGCAAAATATCCGCAGCTCTCAATCTAAATGTTATTGGCACTTTGGCGTATGAAAATTTATGTGTGATAAAGAACGTTAGGAATGTATTCGCCCACGCACTTTCGGAAGTGAGTTTCGATTCAGAACCGATCTCGAAAGCCTGCAAAAGAATAAAATTATTAGATAAAAACTCTCAATTCTTCGTCGATAATGAAGAAGCTAAAAAATACCGTCTAGTATTTGGATATTCTTGTAATGAAATTTTCCAAAAATCTTTAAATCATTTTTCAGTTAAATGGTTAACCGGGGAATACGACAAACGATCGCTGATTGATGCCCCGATCCTTCCTTGAGTTTATGCGTCCGCCTCCTAACGACGTCCCTTCCACTTCCCCCGGCTTTTCGGCTGGGCGGCGATCCGTGAGGCGAGCGGGATATCGCGGCGGTTAGAGATGCCGACCGGCGCCGGGTTGCCGGCAATGTCGAGTTCGGACGCCTCCAGCTTCTTGATCTCGTCGCGGATGCGGGCGGCGGTTTCGAACTCCAGGTCGGCGGCGGCGGCGCGCATGCGCTTTTCCAGCTCGTTGATATGGCTGCGCAGGTTGTGGCCGACCAGGTTGCCGCCGTCCGGGCCGACTTCGACCGTCACGCGGTCGGCGCGCTCATACACGCTGTTCAATATGTCGGCGATGTCCTTGCGCACGCTTTCCGGCGTGATGCCGTTGGCGGCGTTGTAGATCTGCTGCTTCTCCCGCCGGCGCTCGGTTTCGTCGATCGCGGCTTTCATGCTGCCGGTGATCGTGTCGGCATAGAGGATGGCGCGGCCGTCGATATTGCGCGCGGCGCGGCCGATGGTCTGGATCAGCGCCGTTCGGCTGCGCAGGAAGCCCTCCTTGTCGGCGTCCAGGATGGCGACCAGCCCGCATTCCGGGATATCCAGCCCCTCGCGCAGCAGGTTGATGCCGATCAGCACGTCGAATACGCCGAGACGCAGGTCGCGGATGATCTCGATCCGCTCCAGCGTTTCGACGTCGGAGTGCACATAACGCACCTTGATGCCATTCTCGTGAAGATATTCGGTCAGTGCCTCCGCCATCTTCTTGGTCAGCGTGGTGATCAGCACGCGCTGGCCCTTCGCGGCCAGCTCACGGCATTCCGCCATCACGTCGTCGACCTGGGTTGCGGTCGGGCGGATGATGATCAGCGGGTCGATCAGGCCGGTCGGGCGGACCAGCTGCTCCACGAAGGCGCCGCCGGTGCGTTCCATCTCCCAGGGGCCGGGCGTCGCCGAGACGAACACGGATTGCGGGCGCATCTGGTCCCACTCCTCGAACTTCAGCGGCCGGTTGTCGATGCAGGACGGCAGGCGGAAACCGTATTCGCTGAGCGTCGTCTTGCGCTTGAAGTCGCCCCAATACATGCCGCCGATCTGCGGCACGGTGACGTGGCCCTCATCCACCACCAGCAGCGCGTCGTCGGGCAGATATTCGAACAAAGTCGGTGGCGGCTCACCGGGTTTGCGCCCCGAGAGGTAGCGGGAATAGTTCTCGATCCCGGCGCAGGAGCCGGTCGCGTTGATCATTTCAATGTCGAACTGCGTGCGCTGCTCCAGACGCTGCGCCTCCAGCAGTTTGCCCTGGGCATAAAGCTCTTCAAGCCGGGTCTTGAGGTCGGCGCCGATCTGCTTCACCGCCTGCTGCAATGTCGGTTTGGGCGTAACATAGTGGCTGTTGGCATAGATATGGACCTCACCCAGGCTGGCAT
The DNA here is from genome assembly GCA_965276835.1 of Alphaproteobacteria bacterium. Classification (GTDB taxonomy): domain Bacteria; phylum Pseudomonadota; class Alphaproteobacteria; order BOG-932; family Roseiterribacteraceae; genus BOG-932. The sequence continues at coordinate 384,711 of OZ255631.1, read as the reverse complement.
GCTTTTCGCCGGTCAGGGGGTCGAATTCATGGATCGCTTCGATCTCGTCGCCGAACAGGGTGATGCGCCAAGCCCGGTCGTCCAGGTGGGCGGGGAACAGCTCGATCGTGTCGCCCTTGGCGCGGAACATGCCGCGCGCGAAGCCCAGATCGTTGCGGCGATATTGCAGTTCGACCAGCCGCGCGAGGAATTCGGTGCGCGACACCTCCTGCCCGACCTTCAGGCGCAAGGTCATCGCCGAATAGGTCTCGACCGAGCCGATGCCGTAGATGCAGGAGACGGAAGCGACGATGATGACGTCGCGCCGCTCCAGCAGCGCCCGCGTCGCCGAGTGGCGCATGCGGTCGATCTGCTCGTTGATCGAGCTTTCCTTTTCGATATAGGTGTCGGTCCGCGGCACATAAGCCTCGGGCTGGTAATAGTCGTAATAGGACACGAAATATTCGACCGCGTTGGCCGGGAACAGCGCCTTCATTTCCTGGTAGAGCTGGGCCGCCAGGGTCTTGTTCGGCGCCAGGATCAGGGTCGGTTTCTGCGTGTTCTGGATGACATGCGCCATCGTGAAGGTCTTGCCCGAGCCGGTGACGCCGAGCAGCACCTGGTCGCGCTCCCCGGCCTGCACCGCCGCGGTAATCTCGGCGATGGCGGTCGGCTGGTCGCCGGAGGGCTTGAAGTCGGTCGCCATGACGATCGGCGCGCTGGATTGGTTTTCGGCGAGGGGGGGCGCCGGGATCGGCTGCGTCATGGGCATGGTGGTCATGCGGCAAATATGGGGGTTCGCACGCCGTCCCGCCAGCGACAATATTTCGCAGAACAACCTTGAATCGGCGATTTGAGAGGTCCACACTCATAGGTGGTGGTTGACATAATGAGCGGTCTTGCGGCCTGCCTCCAAATTACGGTCGCCGGATCCGCCGAGGGGAGTTCCTTATGCGGGAAAAAACAGTCATTGCTCTCTATGACCATTTCGCCGACGCCAAGAAGGCGGTTGCCGGCGTCATTGCGGCCGGCGTTCCGTCCGACAAGATCGCGCTGCTGGCCAACGATTCCACGGGCGATCATCCCGCCCTCTCCATCAATCCGGCCTTTGCCCGCGAACAGTTCGACGCGGATTCCGAGGCGCAATCGCCCGTCTTCCTGGGCGCCGAGGTCGGCGTCGGGCTGGGCGGGGTGCTGGGCTTCCTGGCCGGCGTATCGACAATCGCCATTCCCGGGCTGGGCTTCCTGCTGGCGGCCGGCACATGGGCGACAGTGGTGGCCGGCGCCGCCGCGGGTGGCGTCATCGGCGCAGTGGCCGGCTCGCTGGTCCGCCACGGCGTTTCGACCGCCGACGCCCATCTTTATGCCGAGGGGCTGAAACGCGGCGGCACATTGCTGACCTGCACGGTGGATGAGGCCAAGGTCGCCGAAGTGTCCGGCATCTTCAAAACCCACGGCGCGGTCGACATCGAGGAACGGGCCGTCGACTGGACCGCCGAAGGCTGGGTCAGCCTGGACGAGACAATCGCCATGCCGCCGCCGAGCGCAACCGCAGTGCCGAGCTCGGTGCAGATTTAGATAAGGGAGCCGGGCGAAAGCCCGGTTTCGCCCGAACGTTTTCCTAATTTGGCCGCTGCCGAATCATCCGCTACAAACGTCGCGGTTCGGGAGCGTAGCTCAATTGGTTAGAGCCGGCCGCTCATAACGGTCTGGTTGCAGGTTCAAGTCCTGCCGCTCCCACCATCACGCTCGTACGGTTTCGTAGGGCGGGTTAGCGCAGCGTAACCCACCGAAACGGCACCGACGAGAAATAGGCGGATTACGCTTTCGCTAACCCGCCCTACGTTTTTATTGCTAAAATCCGCGGATGAAACCGCAACGTCTTCATATCGTATTCAACGAGTCCGCGGCAGGAGGCCTTCGCAAGGCCTTGGAGCAAGCTGGGTGTGAAGACCGTGTCATCGTCCTTCCAGACAATCTCAGCTTCGGACCGATCGACGGGGTCGATTTCAATGCCCGCGATGAATGGACCGAAACAACGCTGGGCGACCTTTCCGATATCTATTCCCGAGAAGCGCAGGGCGCGTTCTGGCACGACGCTTTTGGCGAAGGCGTTTCCCGCGTCGTCTGGCTTTCCAAGCGTTCTCCTCAGGAGTTTGCGGGCTTTCTGGAATTTGTATGGCGGCTCGGCGATGCGCCTTGCGAAATCGTCGATTTGACGGAATTTGTTCTGCCCGAACGAACCGTCAATGGTCGACAGTATCCCCGGTCTCTCGCGGGAAGCTTGTCCATGCTGACCCCCGAGCAGATTTTGCTGTATGACCTTCCAAATTGCGCCGAGCCGCTGACGACTACGCAACGCGAGCAGTACCGGTCGGCTTGGGCGACCTTGCGCACCGAAAACGCCGATCTGCGCGTGATCGACTCCGGTCTTAATCTCGTTTCCGCGCCCATCACATTTTTCGATCGGCTATTGTTGTCCGGCGCAGATGAGCGTTGGCGCAAATCCGCCCGCGTTATCGGTCAAGCCATGGCGGCCTTCTGGGATGACACGCTCTATCAGGTCAGCGATTTCTTCTTGGCAGCGCGCGTTCGGGCGCTCGTGAAGGCGGGCCTTCTCGAAGGGGCAGGCGATCTTTGGCAGATACGGTTCAGTGAGGTTCGGCTTCCGCCGGCGAAAGCCTAACGGTCCGGATCAACCGGTTGCCTAAGGCTAGCTCACCCGAAAACGGTGCTGTCATGCCCGGACTTGACCGAGCGTCCACGTCATATTCGGTGATGATGGAGAGGCGTGGATGGCCGGGTCGAGCCCGGCCATGACGGTAGGAAGTTAGAGCGAAGACCTTAGGTATCCAGGAAGCTCTTCAGTTTCCGCGAGCGCGACGGGTGCTTCAGTTTGCGCAGCGCCTTGGCTTCGATCTGGCGGATACGTTCGCGGGTAACCGAGAACTGCTGACCGACTTCTTCCAGCGTGTGGTCGGTGTTCATGCCGATGCCGAAGCGCATGCGCAGGACGCGTTCTTCGCGCGGGGTGAGCGAAGACAGGACCCGCGTGGTGGTTTCGCGCAGGTTGGCCTGGATCGCAGCCTCCAGCGGCAGGACGGCGAACTTGTCCTCGATGAAATCGCCCAGATGCGAATCTTCCTCGTCGCCGATCGGCGTCTCGAGGCTGATCGGCTCCTTGGCGATCTTCAGGACCTTGTGGACCTTTTCCAAAGGCATGGCCAAACGCTCGGCCAGTTCCTCCGGCGTCGGCTCGCGGCCGATCTCGTGCAGCATCTGGCGCGAGGTGCGGACCAGCTTGTTGATCGTCTCGATCATGTGCACGGGAATGCGGATGGTGCGGGCCTGATCGGCGATCGAACGGGTGATCGCCTGCCGGATCCACCAGGTGGCATAGGTCGAGAACTTATAACCGCGGCGATATTCGAACTTATCCACCGCCTTCATCAGGCCGATATTGCCCTCCTGGATCAGGTCCAGGAACTGCAGGCCGCGATTGGTGTATTTCTTGGCGATCGAGATGACGAGGCGCAGATTGGCCTCGACCATTTCCTTCTTCGCCTTGGCCGCTTCCTTTTCGCCCTTCTGGACGGTCTGGACGATGCGGCGGAATTCCGGCACCGGCAGGCCGGATTCGCCCGCCAGGCTCGAAACCTGACGGCGGATTTCGGCGACTTCCGGCCCGCGCGCGGTCGACAGCTTCAGCCAGCCGCCTCCGGTTTCGGACAAGGTGTCCAGCCAGGTGGGGTCCTGCTCGAAGCCGTAATAATGCTTCAGGAAAATCTCGCGCTTCACGCCATAATCGCCGGCCAGCCGCATCAGGCGGCCTTCCAGCGCAATCAGGCGGCGGTTCAGCGCATAAAGCTGCTCGACCAGCTGCTCGATGCGGGCCGGGTTCAGCCGAACCTTTTCGACCAGCGTGATCAGCTCGAGACGCAGCGCCAGATACAGCGCCTCGTCGTCGGTGCCCAGCTTCTGCCCTTTGGAATGCGCAACGATGCGCGCGTCCTGGCGGCGGGACATCGCCTCGTAGGTTTCGCTGATCGCCTGGAAGATTTCCAGGACCTGCGGCTTCAGCGCGGCTTCCATGGCGGACAGCGAGATGGCGGCGTCGTCGCCTTCGTCGTCGTCCAGCGGCGGCGGCATCACCGGCTCTTCGGGCTCGGCCTCAAGCTCCGCTTCGCCCTCGGCGCCTTCACCTTCCGCAGCCTCGGCTTCGGCGGCATCGGGGCCGCCGCCATAGGTCGCGTCCAGGTCGATAATCTCGCGCAGCAGAATCTCGCCGCGCTCTATCTTCATATGCCAGTCGACAAGCGCCTGAATGGTCAGCGGGCTTTCGCAAATGCCGCCGATCATCTGCTCGCGGCCGGCCTCGATCCGCTTGGCGATGGCGATTTCGCCTTCGCGCGACAGCAGCTCGACCGATCCCATTTCGCGCAGATACATGCGGACCGGGTCGTCGGTACGGCCGATATCGTCATCGTCGATATTGCCGCGCGCGTCGGCCTCGCCGTCCTCGGCGGTCTTGCTCTCGACAGCTTCCTCGGTTTCTTCCGCCTCGACCAGATTGACGCCCTTTTCAGACAGCTGCGCCGTCAGGTCTTCAATCTGCTCGTTGCTGTATTCCTCGGCAGGCAAGGCTGCATTCAGCTCGTCATAGGTGACGTAACCACGTTCAAGGCCACGCGCGATCATCTTCTTGACCGCGGCGGTCATGCCGTCGGTCAGGGAGCTTTCGGCTGCGTCTTCGCGACCTTGAGTCGTTTCGGCTGTATTTGCTGCCTTATTGGCCATGCCTTCCGTTGTCCTTCGCAATTATCCAGCCATGGGCATTGGCCCAAAGCATCAAACTCGGGACCGCCGAATGCTTGATAGCGACTCGGCGGCAAACGTCAATCTTTCAACTGAGTACGACTTTACAAGTCGCGCTCATTATTCTCTTCAAGAGATGCGTCCTTTGCCGGCGCCTTCAAGGCATCGGCGATGGCCCGCGCCACGACCGCATCATGGTCGATTCCAACTTGTGCCGTTTCCTGCTCGCCGGTGGCGACACCGAAATACCGGCGCTGGCCCAGTCTGCCGATCCGTTCCGATGCCTCGGCCCGATTCGGATCGGATCGCGTCCCGGCCAGTTCCCGGTCAAGATCGCGGCTATGCGCGCGGCTCCAGACATCCGACCAGCCTGCCCGCACCTGATCCAAGGGCGTCGCCGACGCAACGAACCGCGCATGGCTTGTGGTATCCGGCCCCAGGACGTCCTCCAGAACGGGCGCATGCCCGGATGATCTCAAGTGGACACCGAGGGCCTCAGCGTCAAGTGGCTCGCCCGCCAGAACGTCAAATAGGGCCTGCCGCAGTGGCTCCCATGCAACAGGTAGTGTCACTTCGGCAAAAATCTCGCTCAATTCGTCGAACATGACCGGATGGTTGATAACCGTCGCCAGCAGGATACGGGCTTCAAGCTCCGCTCCCGGGCGAACGCGCCCGGGTTTCGGCCCCACCGGCACGGCGCGAAACTTTCCGCGATCGGCGAACGACCGGCGGCGATCACCCGATCGGTCGCCGGAACGGTCGAAATTGCGCGACGGCATGAACAGAGCGTCGAAACGGCGCTTGAGTTCGACACGATAGAGCGACTGGACCTGACGGTCGCCGATGACGCGGACCTGGTCCTCTAGTTCCGCCCACATTCCGGCGCGCTGTTCCGGCGTGGCGAGCGACCGGTCTGCCGTCGCGAACTGCCAGACCGCGTCGATCAGCGGCAGCGACTCGTCCAGCACCTGGCGGACGGCGGCCGCCCCGCCCTTGCGGACGAGGCTGTCGGGATCGTCGCCTTGCGGCAGGAAGGCGACGGCGACTGAGCGCGACGGACCCAGCGCCGGCAGCACCCGGTCAACCGCGCGGACGGCTGCGCGGCGGCCGGCGCCGTCACCGTCGAAACACAGGATCGGCGGATGGTCGCGCTGAACCTTGTCATCCTGCGCCTTCCACAACTCCGCCAGCTGCGCTTCGGTCAGCGCGGTGCCGAGCGGCGCCACCGCGCCGCCGATCCCGGCGGCCTGCAGCGCGATCACATCCATATAGCCTTCGACCACCACCGGGCGTTCGCCTTTGGCAAACGCATTGCGCGCCCGGGCAAAGCCGTAGAGCACGGTGCCCTTATGAAACAGCGCGTGTTCGGGTGAATTCACATATTTCGGGCCGTCGCCCTCCATGATGCGCCCGCCGAAGGCTATGACCCGGCCGCGCTTGTCGGCCACCGGAAACATCACGCGGTTGCGGAAGAAGGAATAAGCCGCACGCCCGTCATCGGGCTTGCGCACCAGCCCGACCTCCTCCAGCACCTCGGCATCGTGCCCCTGCCCGACCAAGGCGGCGCGCAGCGCATCGGATGCGGGCGGCGCGAACCCTAAGCGGAATTCGGCAATCGTCTTATCGTCCAGCCCGCGCCGTTGGAGATAGGCCAGCGCCTCGCGCCCTGCCGGCGTGCGCAGCTGCGCCTCGAACCATTTGCACGCCGCCTCCAGCGCGTCGGCCAGCCGTTTCAGCCGGTCGTATTTCTGCGCCTCCTCCGGTTCGGACTTCGGCATTTCCATGCCCGCCAGTCCCGCCAACTGCTCTACCGCCTCGGGGAAGGCCAGCCCGTCATGGCGCATCAAGAAACCGACCGCGTCGCCATGCGCGCCGCAGCCGAAGCAGTGGAAGAAGCTCTTCTGGTCGTTGATGTAGAAGGATGGCGTCTTTTCCGCGTGGAACGGGCACGGCGCCTTATATTCCCGCCCTGCCCTTTGCAGCGGGATTCGCCGCCCGACAACGTCCGAAAGCGGTACGCGCGCCCGAAGCTCGTCCAAAAATGCGGGCGGAATCGTCAAGCGGCTACCCGCCCAGCTTCGCTTTGACAGCGGGGCCGACGGTGCTGAAATCCATCTGGCCGGAATATTTCACCTTCAGCGCGGCCATCACCTTACCCATGTCCTTGATCGACGCGGCGCCGGACTCGGCGATGGCGGCTGTGATCGCCGCATCGGTCGCAGCGGCGTCCATCTGCGCGGGCAGGAAGCGTTCGATGACCGTGATCTCGGCCTGTTCCTTGGCGACCAGATCGTCGCGGCCGCCTTGGGCATAGAGCGCGACCGACTCGCGGCGCTGTTTGACCATCGCCTGCAGCAGCGACAAAATTTCAGGATCGCCGATGCCGTTGGCGTTGCCGGTGGGCCGCGCGGCGATGTCCTTGTCCTTGATCCCGGCCAAAATCATGCGCACGGTGGACAGGGTTTCGGCCTCGCGGGCGCGCATCGCGTCCTTCATGGCTTCGGTGATCTGCTCGCGAAGCATTTCTGATAATCCGTCTGAAAGTGGTGTGTCGGTTATAATAGCGGTCGCTGCTCCTTGACGGCAAGGCATCCGCTTCCCTACTTCTAGCCGAACTTTCGGAGTCCAGAGAACATTATGAGCGACGAGCCTAACCCGCCGCCGGGCGCGACTGCTGCGCTGGTCCTTGCCGACGGGACAGTTTTTTGGGGCCAGGGCGTCGGCGCCCTCGGCGACACGGTGGGCGAGCTTTGCTTCAACACCTCGATGACCGGCTATCAGGAAATCCTGACCGACCCATCTTATGCCGGGCAGATCATCACCTTCACCTTTCCCCATATCGGCAATGTCGGCGCGAACCTGGAGGATATCGAGACGGTGAACCCGGTGGCGCGTGGCCTGGTGCTGGCGGCGCCGATCACCGAACAATCCAACTGGCGGGCGACCGGCGGCTTCAACGACTGGCTGGTGCGCAACAACCTGATCGGCCTGTCCGGTGTCGACACGCGGCGACTGACCCGCAAACTGCGCGACCTGGGCGCGGCCAATGCCGCCATCGGCCATGCGCCCGAGGGCACGCTGGACATTGCCGCGCTGAAGGCCAAGGCAACGGAATGGCCGGGCCTGGACGGCATGGACCTGGCGATCGAGGTTACAGGCCGGCAGATGGCCAATTGGGACGAAACCTTGTGGACGCTGGACGGCGGGCACGGCATCCAGACCGACCCGCGCCACCATGTCGTCGCCATCGATTACGGCGCCAAGCGCAACATTCTGCGCGCGCTGGCCTCCGCCGGCTGCAAGGTCACCATCGTGCCGGCGAACGCGACGTCCGAGGACGTGCTGCGCCATAAGCCGGACGGCATCTTCCTGTCGAACGGTCCCGGCGACCCGGCGGCGACCGGCGTCTATGCCGTACCGGTAATCAAGGACCTGATCGCCAGTAACACACCGATCTTCGGCATCTGCCTGGGCCACCAGTTATTGTCGCTCGCCCTCGGCGGGCGGACGGAGAAGATGCATCACGGTCATCGCGGCGCGAATCATCCGGTCAAGGAACTGGCGACCGGCAAGGTCGAGATCACCAGCCAGAATCACGGATTTGTCGTGGTTTCCGAAAGCCTGCCGGCCAATTGCGAGGCGACCCATGTATCGCTGTTCGACGGCAGCAACGAAGGCTTCCGTATGACCGACAAACCGGTCTTTGCCGTGCAGTACCACCCCGAGGCATCGCCCGGCCCGAAAGACTCGCACCATCTGTTCGACCGCTTCGTCCGAATGATGGATGCCGTACGATGAACGGGGCATGACCGACACCGCGATCGCCGCGCCTGTTCACCGGCGGTGGATCGCACCACTGGTCGGGCTGTTTTTCGCACTGATCGTTCCCGCCATGCTGACCGCCGGCGGCCCGGGCGATAAGCCGGCCATCGTCAGTTCGACGGGAATCCTGATTAACGAGGCCGTCATGTGGTCGCTGACGGCGATCGTATTGGCGGTCACATTGTTCTGGGAACGCCGCTCGCTGCGGTCGATCGGTCTGGGCCGTCCAACCTGGCCGGCGATCCGCTCGGGGTTCGGCATCGCGTTGGTGCTGATCGTCCTGGCCCTCATCGGCGCCACGGTGATCGACAAATTGGGCCTGCCGACCGCGGACAAAAGCCAGGGCGAAATGGTGATGGGCATTCCCATCGCGCTGCAGGCGCTGGTCGTTCTGACCGCGGGCTTCAGCGAGGAAATCCTGTTCCGCGGCTATGCCATCACCCGCTTCACCGAACTGACCGGAAGCCGCTGGTGGGGCGCGATCATTCCGGTCGTGGTGTTCGGCGGCGTCCATGCGCCGTTCTGGGGCCTGGGCCACGCCCTTGTCGCCGGCCTATCGGGCCTGTGGCTGACGCTCGTGTTTCTGTGGCGGCGCGATTTGTGGACCAACATTACCGCTCACATCTTCCTTGACGGGCTGGTTTTCGTTGTGATGGATATCGGCGCGCTATACGGGAACGTGAACATCTAAGGCTTCTCCCTATACCTATCGGTACGGGAAATTTCCGGCCGGGGCGTATTATTCGGCGGTCAAGGCCCCGTGCTTGGGGCTTTGCGCCGAAACGGTGTAGGCTCATGCAATATGATTTCGTCATCGACCCCAGACGCCGTGGTTGAATCGCAGCCCCACGGCGACGATGCCGCCGACATGACGGCGCGAGCGCTGACATTGCGCCTTCGCCAGCAGGAGATCCTGGCCGAACTGGGCGTTCTGGCCCTGAAGGGCACGCCGTTTCCCGAACTGATCGAGCGCACGGTCGTCCTGACCGCCGAAGGATTGCAGGCCGAGTTCTGCAAGACGTTGGAATATCTTCCCGCGGAAAACCGCCTGCTGGTCAGCGCGGGCGTTGGCTGGGATCCCGGCGTCATCGGTCATGCGACGGTCGGGGCCGAACTCGATTCACCGGCGGGTTTCGCGCTGCAAACCGGGAAGCCGGTCATTTCCAACCATCTGGAAAACGAGGAACGGTTCCGAACGCCCGAATTACTTTTAGAGCATGGCATCCACCGCGCCATAAACGTCATTTTGCAGGGCGACGGCAGGCCGTACGGCGTGCTTGAGGTCGATAGCCGCTCGGCCGGCGAATTCACCGAGCACGACATCGCCTTCCTTCAGGGCGCCGCCAATCTGCTGGGCATGGCGATCGAACGCCAGCGGTTCGAGCGCGACCTGAAGGCGGCGCTGGAACACCAGGAGGTTCTGCTTCAAGAGGGCAACCACAGGGTCACCAACAGCCTGCAACTGGTGACGAGCATGCTGAGCCTACAGGCGACATCGGCGGCGACGGCCGATCTGCGCGACCGGCTGCAGGAAGCGATCTCCCGGATATCCGCCATCTCGCGCGCGCATCAGCGGCTCTATCGTACCAAGCAGATCAGGACATTGGTTCTCGGCGACTACCTGACCGATGTGTGCCACGACCTGGACGAAGCGACCGCGCATTGCGAGGTCAAGGTTGCCGTCGCCGACGATATCCAGGTCGCGACAGATCGCGCCATTTCGATCTCGCTGATCGTCACCGAACTGATCACCAACGCCGCCAAGCACGCCTATCCCGAGGGGCAAAACTGCGCGGTGTGGGTGACGCTTAGTCGCCGAGGGCGTGACAGGATCAACATATCGGTAAGAGACGAAGGGCGAGGATTGCCCGCCGAATTCGATGTCGGCAGGCGCAAAGGATTGGGCATGCGCATCATTTCCGCCCTGATGGCGCAGTTGCAGGCGGAACTGATCGTCAGCCCGGTTGAAAAGGGCGCCGAGTTTATTCTCGACATTCCGCTGAACGCGCCGGAGGCGGCCTAGGCTGCCTGAAAAAACCGCTCCAGCACGCCGCGATAGATCTCGGTCAGCGCGGTAACATCGGCGACGGCGACGTTCTCATCCACCTTGTGCATCGATTGGCCAACCAAGCCGAATTCGACCACCGGGCAATGATGGTGGATGAAGCGGGCATCGGAGGTGCCGCCGGTGGTGGAAAATTCCGGTCTGACGCCGGTCGCGGCCTGGACCGCATCCTTCACGATCTCCGCCAGCGCACCAGGGGGCGTCAGGAAGCTTTCGCCGGTCAGGTCGAAGGTCAGCGTGTAGGCATTGCCCGTCGCATCCAGCGCACCGCGGATGAGTGCTTCAAGCGCCTTGCTGTCATAGGTGTCGTTGAAGCGGATATTGAAGACCGCCCGTCCCTCCGCCGGGATGACGTTGGCGGCAGTGTTACCGACATCGATCGACACAACCTCCAGGTTCGACGGGTCGAAATGGGCAGTGCCGCTGTCCAGTTTCAGGGTGTTGAGCGCCGACAGCAGCCGGACCAGCCGGGGCAGCGGGTTGTCGGCCAGATGGGGATAGGCGACATGGCCTTGGGTACCGCGCACGGTCAGGTGGCCGGTCACGCTGCCGCGCCGGCCGATCTTGATCGTGGTGCCCAACCGGTCCGGGTTGGTCGGCTCGCCCAGCACGCAGGCATCGATCGTCTCGCCATGCTGCCTTCATCCAAGCGAGCAGCGAGCGCGTGCCGTTCAGCGCCTTGCCTTCCTCGTCCCCGGTGATCAGCAGGCTGATCGAACCGCTCGGCTTGCCGTGCTCGCCGAGATAGGCCGCGATCCCGGCGACCATTGCCGCCAGGGCGCCCTTCATGTCGGCCGCGCCACGGCCATACAGCTTGCCGCCCTCGACCAGGCCGGAGAACGGATCGTTGCCCCAGGCCGCGACATCGCCGGCCGGAACCACGTCGCTGTGGCCGGCGAAGGCGAAGTTCGGAGTGGCATCGCCTAACCGCGCGTAGAGATTCTCGATCGCCGGGCCGCCGTTCTCGTCGGAGCTGATCCGGTGGCAGGCGAAGCCGAGACCTTCGAGCGCATCGGCCAGCACGCCGATGGCGCCGGCGTCGGCCGGGGTCACGCTGGGGCAGCGGATCAGCTGCTGCGCGAGGGCAATCGGGTCTAGCGGGATGGTCATCGCGCGCTTGATATCTTCAATCGCGAAGCAGTGCATTGATCGACGTCGAGCTGCGCGTCTTGGCATCGACGCGCTTCACGATCACGGCGCAGGCGAGCGACGGGCCCGGCGTTCCGTCGGCCAGAGGCTTGCCCGGCAGAGAGCCAGGAACGACCACGGAATAGGCCGGCACGCGGCCATAGATGACCTCACCCGTCGCGCGGTCGACGATCTTGGTCGACTTGCCCAGGAACACGCCCATGGAAATGACGGCGCCCTGCTCCACGATCACGCCTTCGGCCACTTCGGAGCGCGCGCCGATGAAGCAATCGTCTTCAATAATCACGGGTTCGGCCTGCAACGGCTCAAGCACGCCGCCGATGCCGACGCCGCCGGAGATGTGGCAGTTGGCGCCGATCTGCGCGCAGGACCCGACCGTCGCCCAGGTGTCGATCATTGTGCCCTTTGCGACATGGGCGCCGACATTGACGAAACAGGGCATCAGCACGACGCCCGGCGCGATAAAAGCTGAGCGGCGGACGACCGAGCCCGGCACGGCGCGGAAGCCGGCGGCGGCGAATTGGTCGGCGTCCCAGCCTTTGAACTTGAGCGGCACCTTGTCGTACCCGCCGGCCATCGGCACCGAATCGGTCAGGCGGAAGGACAGCAGCACCGCCTTCTTCAGCCACTGGTTGACGACCCAACCATCGGCGCCCTTCTCGGCAATGCGGTACTCGCCGCGATCCAGGCCATCCAAGGCCGCCTCGACCGCGACGCGCGCCGGGCCGGTGGTCTTGGCGCTCAGATGCTCGCGCTGTTCCCAGCTGTCTTCGATGATCTGTGCAAAATCGGGCGTCGTCGTCATGAGTGCTCGCGGAAATCGTGTGATTTAGGCCGCGCGGACCATGCGAGGCACGCCCGGCGCTGTCAACCGGACGACCAGCCGATCAGCCATGCCCTCCGTGGATCGTGGCCGAGGTCTCGGCGCCGGCCGACGAATAGGTGATCGTTGTTCCGTTTCCGGCGGCGTCCGCCTTCAGTTGGAAGCCCGCCGCGACATACTGGCCGAACAATGTGATTGTGGTTTTGAGCGCACCTTCGGTAATGGTCAGCGTCCCGCTGGTGCCGCTTTGGGTGTATTTCAGTTTTTCCGTCGTGCCGGACTTGAAGGACGACAGATCGATCGTATCGCCGGCGGCGAAGCCCGATATGGCAGCCGTCAGATTTTTCCCGCCGATAAGCCTGAGCAGCCCACCGCTGGCGAATGTGGCGGCGCCGCTGAGCGTCGCGCCGGATGAGACGATCACGGTTCCGCCGTTGATCGTCGGGGTGCCTACGGCGGCACCCGACTGCACTGTCAGCGTAACGCCCTTGGCAATGGTAAACCCGTCGACTTCCGCGCCGGTCCCGACAACTTCCTTGCCGCCGCTCTGCACTGTGATGCTGCTTGCCGACCCCGCTGCCCCGTAGACCAACGTGCCGCCGCTTTTGACCGTGATGTCTTCGGCGATCCCGCCACTTAAGGTGATCAGCGTCGCGCCGTTGCCGATCGTCAGGCCGCTGCCGACGCCGCCATAGATTTCTTCCTCGACGCCGCCGCTCAATATCTTCTCGCCGGTTACGATCCCGCCGACATTGACCAGCGTGCCGCCGGCGCCGATCGTCACATTGGTGGCGGACGCATCCGGCTCGAACGCGCCGCCGCCCGTCGGCACATGTTCGACCGCCAGCGTGATGCCCTTGCTGATCTTGAAACCGCTGACCGACGCGCCGTCGACCAGAACCTCGGTGGCGCCGCTTTTCAGGGACAGTTTACCCACCTTGGTGCCGCTGGCGATCTGAATGAACCCGCCGCTCGACACCACAGTGCTGATGGCGGTCGCGCCTTGATCGACAAGCTGCCAGCCACCGCTGCCGACGACGGTGCCCACCGCCTGGGCACCCGACCCCAATTCTTCCGATGCGGCGAAAGCGCCGAACAGCCCCTGGCTCTTGCCGCTAAGCGTCGTGCCGCTTGCGAAGGCGCCGGCACTGACGACCTCGCGGCCGCCGTTCAGAACTTTCGTGCCGCTGAGCTTGCCACCTTTCAGGGCTTCCGCAACGCCGCCGCTGTTGACAGTCGTTTTCGTAGCGACCGCCTTGGTTCCGGTAACAAGCTGTTCGCCGCTGGCTAAAATGACGGCCGACGTGGCGGAACCGCCTGTCAAAACCGCCTGAAAGCCACCCGAAGAGACGATCGTGTGAACCGCGAGGCCGCCTTTGTTGACATCCTGTTCACCCTGGCGAAGGGCCGTGCCGCTCGCCTTGCCGAGGACATTCTGAAAACCACTCACCAAGACGATCGTATTCGTGGCTGTGCCGGAAACCGCCTGGACGCCGCCGAGCGACAAGGTCGTACCGATCGCGGTTCCGCCGGCCTCGACCTGCTGATATCCGCCGGACGACACGACTGTCAGATGCGTGGTGCCGCCCTTCAGGACGTCCTGAACACCGCTCCACAACAACAACGTACCATTGCTTGTGTGGCCTGCCGACACGGTTTGGACCTGGCCGCTGCTGATAATGGTAGTCATAGGACGCTCCGCGAAAATAATGGCGCTCTTTTACGCCGTTGCCGGGCGCATTCCAAACCGCAAAAACAAGATAATTTTTACAGTTATTGCCGCGGCTTAGCCGTCATCGTCGGCATGACGGCGTGACCGGCGCTTCTTGGGCGGGGTCTTGCCCCAGAAGTCCTCCGCCGCGATGGCGAAATTCAGGTTCTCCGCGTCGTCGATCTTGAAACTGGTGATGCCGAGCAGGTTGCCGTGCTCGTCGAACAAGCCGCCGCCGGACGAGCCGGGCGAAATCGGCGCGGAGGTCTGGACGTAACGCACACCCTTCTGTTCGCGAAGGCCCGAGACGATGCCCTCGCCCAATGTCGCCACCAGGCCGCTGGGGTTGCCGATCGTGTAGGTTTTTTCGCCGACCGCGACATCGGTATAGGGGCGCACGCCCGCGATCGGGTGCAGCTTCATCCGCTGGCTGGCGATCACGCAGCGGTCGCTCTTGGGGTCGGAGGCGATGACGATGCCGGCATCCATCTTCTTGTTCTGCACCAGCACCACCGCCGACCTGCCCTTGATGATGTGGCAGTTGGTCAGCGCCAAGGTCGAGGTGATGGCAACGGCCGAGCCCTCATAGACGCTCTTGCCGCTTTTCAGCGCCTCTTCGCTCTTGGCCGCGACGATCAGATAGACCGACGGCGACGCCTGCTTGAACAGGTTGACGGCCGTCATCGACGCGCCGCCCTTAGGCCCGGGCATCGGGGCGTCGAGCACGGGATATTTGGCGGGCTTGTCCGCCGCCGGTTTATGGGCCGCGCCGGCATCGCCGACAGTTGCGATCCACAGCATCGCTGACAGGCCAATTACCCATGGCCGCACCGCTTAACTCCCTCGACGATCCTGATTCGCTTTAGGAAAGGGTAAGCGCGGTGCCGAGTCGAGGCCAGCGAAATAAAGGTTAGGGCGTGCGCCGCGCCAGGACAGCATCCAGCCACGTGCACAAATCCTCGGCGACGAAGTCGATCTTCTTCAAGATCGGCCCTTTCGGCTCGGACGGCCCCCAGTCGCGCACGCCTTTCAGCCAGACCGTCGTCATGCCGATCGCCTTCGCGGTCTCCAGATTGACCGGGATATCGTCGATCATGCAGGCGCTGTCCGCCTTCACGTCGTGGCGGCGCAGCATCATGGCATATGACGCGCGGTCGGGCTTGGGGATGTAATCGGCATCGGAGATATCGAAGATCTCCTCGAAATGCTCGGTGATGCCGATACGCTCCATCACGCGCTTGGCGTGGAGGCGCGAGGAATTGGTGAAGATCAGCTTGCGGCCGGGCAATAGCCCCAGCTTCAATGCCAGGTCAGGGTTCGGGTCGACCAGACCGACATCGATCTTGTGCACATAATCGAGGAACGGCTCCGGATCCATGCCATGCTCGATCATCAACCCGCGCAAGGTCGTGCCGTAACGCATGAAGAAGTCTTTTTGCCGGGCGAGCGCGGCATCGGGCGCGATATCGAAATATTCGGCGATGAAGCCGGTCATCCGCCGGCTGACCTGGTCGAACAGTTTCGACGATGCCGGATAAAGCGTGTTGTCGAGGTCGAACACCCAGGTGTCGATCCGGTCGAAAAACTCCGGCAGCTCTTCCATCACGCCACCGCCCTGCGTGCGCGCAGCGCCGCCGTCAGCGTGCCGTCATCCAGATAATCCAGTTCCCCGCCCATGGGGACACCATGCGCCAGATAGGTGACCTTGACGTCGGTATCGGTCAGCTGTTCGGAAATAAAGTGGCCGGTGGTCTGGCCCTCGACCGTGGCGTTGAGCGCCAGGATGATCTCGCTGACCTCCGGGTCGCGCGCCCGGGCGACCAGCGCGTCGATCGACAGGTCCTGCGGGCCGATGCCCTGGAACGCCGACAGCGTGCCGCCCAGTACATGGTAACGCCCGCGAAACGCGCCGCTGCGCTCCAGCGCCCACATGTCGGCGACTTCCTCGACGACGCAGATCGCCTGGTTGTCGCGGTGCGGGTCGCGGCAGACATTGCACGGGTCCTGGGTGTCGAGATTGCCGCAGATCGAGCAGGTGCACACCGCCTCGGCCGCTTGTCCGATAGCCTCGGCCAACGGCAGCATCACGGCCTCGCGGCGTTTCAGCATGGTCAAGGCCGCCCGCCGCGCCGAACGCGGCCCCAGGCCGGGAAGCTTCGCCAACAGTTGGATCAGTTTTTCAATTTCGGCGCCGGCCATCTGTAACCCCTATGCCGCAGGGTGTGTGCCTTCCGGCGCCGCGGCCAAGCGACGTTCCCACTCCAGCGCGTGAGAAACCATCGCGTCGAGATCATAACGCGGTTCCCAGCCGAGGCGATCCCTGATTTTGCCGGATGCCGCAATCAGCATCGGCGGATCGCCAGGCCGGCGCGGTGAACTCGTCACCGGCAACGGTTTGCCGGTGACGCGCTCGACCGCCTGGATCACCTCGCGGATGGAGATGCCTTTGCCGTGGCCGCAATTCATCGTCAGGTTCTCGCCGCCCGCCTGCAGGTGATCCAGCGCGAGCAAATGCGCGCCCACCAAGTCTGTGACATGGATATAGTCGCGCACGCAGGTGCCGTCGGGCGTCGGGTAGTCCTCGCCGAACAGACCCAGTTCCGGCAACACGCCGACCGCGACCTGGACGGCGCGCTTGATCAGGTGGCTGGGCTTCTTGATGCTCTCGCCGGCGCGGCCCCGGGGATCGGCGCCGGACACGTTGAAATAGCGCAGCACGGCAAAGCTCAGCCCGTGCGACTTGGATGCGTCGGCCAGCATCTGCTCGGTCATCAGCTTGGTCCAGCCATAGGGATTGATCGGTTTGGTGACCGCGTCCTCCAGGATGGGCTGGGTCTCCGGCTCGCCATAAGTCGCGGCGGTGGAGGAGAAGACGATCTTCTTGACCCCTGCGGCGATCATGCCCTCGATCAGGGTCAGGCTGCCGACCGTGTTGTTGCGGTAATAATCCAGCGGATGGGTGACCGAATGGCCGACCTCAATGCTGCCGGCGAAATGCATCACCGCGTCGACTTTGTGATCGGCAAACACACGCTGCAGCAGCGCCGCGTCGCCGACGTCACCCTGGACGAAGGTCATTTCCGTTGGAACCGCCCAGCGCTGCCCGGTCGACAGATCGTCGAGCGCGACAACGGTGTGGCCGGCCTCCGACAGGGCCAGGATTGCGTGGCTTCCGATGAATCCGGCGGCGCCGGTGACAAGGATCGTGCTCATGGTCTGGATATAGACCAGCCCAGGGCGGCTTGCCACCGAATGAAAGGAATATCCTGTGACATCGCGCCGGTAAAAGGACTATGAGACACGGCAAAGTCACCAACAGGAGGAACCATTGAGCGGGAATTTCAACGGAAAAGTCGCGATCGTTACCGGTGGGGGCAGCGGCATCGGGCTGGCGACCGCGAAGGCCTTTGCCGAACAGGGCGCGAAGGTCGTCATCGCCGAAATCACCGCCAAGAACGGCGAGGACGCAGCCAAGGCGATCAACGACGCCGGGGGCACCGCCATGTTCGTCCATACCGATGTGGGCAAGGCCGAATCCGTTGCGGCACTCGTTGAAAAGACCGTCGCCGCCTATGGGCGGCTGGACATCGCCGTCAACAATGCCGGCATCGACCCGGAAGTCGTGCCGGACGCGGACTGGGACGAAGGGGTTTTCGACCGCATCCAGAACGTGAATCTCAAGGGCGTGTTCCTGTGCATGAAATACGAGATCGCGCAGATGCTGAAAAACGGCGGCGGCCGTATCGTCAATGTGGCGTCGATCGCCGGCATATCAGCCGTCGGCAACAAGCCGTCCTACACCGCCAGCAAGCACGGCGTGGTCGGCATGACCAAGGCGGCGGCGCTGCAATATGCCCGCCGCGGCATCCGCATCAACGCGATGTGCCCGGGCGGTGTGGACACGCCGATCTCGGACCAGAACCACAAGGGCGACCAGGCTTTCATCGACCGCATGGCCGACGCCCACCCGATCGGCTACGTCTCCCAGCCCTCGGAGATTGCCGCCGGCATCCTGTTCCAATGCTCCGACGGGGCGTCCTTCATGATCGGCCATCCGATGGTCCTGGATGGCGGCCTGACGGCGGGGTGATGCATCTTAAGCCTTCTCCCGCCCGGCGGGAGAAGGTGCCGGCGGATAAGGGGGAGCCAAATCCCTCTCACCCTCTGATCCATCCCGGACTTACGCCTTGGCGGCGCTCTGTGCAGCCGCGAAGACGTCGCGTGCGGACGTCGTACCCGCTACGTGCTCCGTACCCTCGACTCCAAGGTCCATCCATCCTGCATTTACGGCGTCAAACATGTCTTCGGCAGGTCCGGTGCGGCCCTTCGGGATGCCGAACTGCTGCTCGAACACTTCTGCCCACCCTGCACGCGGGACTGCAAAGGCTTTCACATCGAGATTCAGGACGTCACCCAGTTGCTCGGCGACTTCGTCCGCGCTGACCATCGAACCAAGCTCGACGACGCGCTGCCCTGACCACGCTGGCGCGGTCAAAAGGGTTGCGACCTCCGCGCCGATGTCATTGGTAGCAACCATGGTCGATTTCCGGTTTGTCGGATTATAGTAGACCGGTAGCGTTCCGCCCTGGGCGACGTGCAAACCGTAAAGGAAGTTTTCGAAAAACCCACCTGCGCGCACAAATGCGACAGGGGATGTCAGGTCGCGAAAACCTTGCTCCAGAAGCGACAAGGCGGTGATCATTCCGAGCCCGCTGGTTCTGTTCGCACCCATCGACGAAAGCGCAACCACTCGCGGCGGCGCTACCTTGGCGAGTGCCTCGACATAGTTTGCAATCACGCTTTTTGCTTCTTTGTAATCGGGCGAGGGCACCCAGACAGCCGGCAACATGACGAACGCGCCTTCGACGCCTTTGAGCGCTTGCTCGACGGCTGCCGGATCATTCCAATCGCCGTCTACCAGTTCCACGCCCCGATTTACCCAGCTTGACGCCTTCTCGCGATTGCGGACGAGCGCGCGTACCTCCTTGCCGTGCGCCAGCAGATATTCTGCCGTTGCGCCACCAACTTTTCCCGTGATGCCCGTTACTAAGAACATGTGTTTTCTCCTGATCTTGAGAGACAGAGGACTGCCCCTGTTGGTTCAACGGATGAGCGGCAGAATGGCCCGGATACGAGGATCGCGCGCGTAGAGGCCGCCCCATGTCATCACGCCCAGAAGCAGGGAAACGATTTCCGGCGGCGATCCCAATTCACCGATGCGGACATGGGCGCAGATGGCGCCTCCCAGAAAGCCAGTCACCAGGATCGCGCCGAGGACCGAAGTTGCCGGGATGGCGTAAAGGATGGCGCTGGCGAGTATGATCGGACCCACGGTACGGGTCAGGTCCGTCGCGAACCCGGTCTCCTGCAACATGCTCGCGATCTGTGCCGGGGCGAAAAGCTGAATAATCCCGTCTGCCACCAAAGCGATAACGACAAACGCGCTCATTATCCGGCCGGCCCACAGGGCGCGATGCCAGGTCATAGCTTCAGGCACATAATGCAGGTTCATAGTTTCGGACACTTGCCGTTCTCCGATGGGGGAATCCCAATATTCGGAGCTTACTGTGTCTCTTGAGTATGATAAATATCGACAAAGTGAACACACTGTTCTCTCTACGGGGAACAATATCGAAGCACAAAAATGCAAAATCTCGAGCCCATCCTCATATTCATAACGGTGGCGGAAATGGGGAGCTTCACCCGCGCGGCCGATAGCCTGGGCATCCAAAAAGGGAGGGCCTCAACGGCGGTCCGGAAGCTGGAAGAAGATGTCGGAGTCAGGCTCCTGCACCGGACGACGCGCAGCGTGCAGTTGACGGAGGACGGACGCGCATTTCATGCCCGCGCCCGCGATCTGCTTGCTGAAGTCGACGACCTACACTCGATGTTCGCAGGCGATCGCGTGGCACTCCGCGGGCGTTTACGGGTCGATCTTCCGACCGAGGTGGCGCGCACAACGATCGTGCCGGCCTTGCCGGATTTCATGGCGGCTCACCCCGAGTTGGAGCTGGAGGTGTCGAGTACGGATCGGCAAGTCGATCTGGTTCAAGAGGGGTTCGACTGTGTGTTGCGGCTTGGCCCCATAAGGGACGAGACGCTGATTGCCCACCCACTGGGCCTGTTGCGCATGGTCAACGCTGCCAGTCCCACTTATCTGGCGCGCTATGGCGTCCCTCGATCGCTAGAAGATCTCCAGCGTCAGGAACATCGAACAATTCATTTTTCGACGATGCTGGGCGCAAGACCCTATGGATGGGAATATCCGGACGGCGACAGCTACGCAACGCTTCAGTTGCCAGGTGCGCTACACGTCAACAGCGCGCAGACCTACGAAGCCGCTGCCCTCGCCGGCCTTGGCCTGATTCAGGCGCCACTCTTGGGGATTGGCCGATACTTGGAGAGTGGAGCGCTTGTGGAGATCATACCCGATTTTCGTCGCCGGGCGCTCGCCGTGTCCCTCGTCGTAGCACATCGGAGCAATCTGTCGCGCCGAGTGCGCGCATTCATGAAATGGATCGAAGATGTGCTGACGCCGTATCTGGATTAGCGGGACGAACATCTTCGCCGGCCCTCGAAATCAACATTCTTCCGGCGGTGATTGTTTGAGGGATAGCCATTTTTGTCGATTGCGTAAGAGTACCCATGAGTGCCGTTGAGCCACTCAGCCGACGGAACTGCAAAAATCAGGAAGAACAGCCTAAAGCGGCATTACCCAAGTGGCTTCGCGGCCTTTTTCGACGTCCTGGACGCGCATCTGGACGCGTTGACCGGCCTCCAGCACGTTGAGGCCGGAGCGGCGGAGCACGCTTTTATGGACGAACACGTCCTTGGCGGAATCGTCGGCGGTGATGAAGCCGAAGCCCTTGTCCGGCTTGAACCACTTGACCGTCCCGGCCATTTCCTCTTCCGGACCGGCCGGCATCATGCCGCGCGGCACGGGCGGCGCGAGCGAGCCGGTGGAGAGGGTTTCGATGATACGCATGACCTGGGGACCCTTGGGTCCCTGCCCGATTTCGCAGACCAGTTCCGCCTGATCGCCGATCTCTTGAAGACCGGCGCGATGCAGAACCGAGACGTGGAGGAAAGCGTCGGGGGCGCCGTCGGTCGGGGATACAAAACCGAAGCCCTTGGTGGCATTGAACCACTTAAGCCGTGTCCGGACGGCGAACCCACCATCCGTATCGAATTCCGAGTCAAACCGCGACAACGAACAAACCTTCCAGAAGGCCGCCCAACTGCACCAGAGACTGGTTAATTTACTTTATGCTCGGATTTGAACCAATGCCAAACGGTTTTTCAAACCAAAGGCCAGAAAAATCGGCATTTCGGTGGCTTGCCGCCCCGCATGGGATGTCTAAACTGTGAATAGCGGGAAGGATGACATCATGACGGCAGTTCAGACAGCGGAAGACGGCGCATGGCCGTGGCTGGCGCACTATCCAGACGCAATGGACTGGCATGCCGACATTCCGGTGAAACCGCTCTATGCAATCCTGGACGATGCGGTGGCCAAGCACAGCCACCAGCCGGCCTTCGATTTCATGGGCAAAAAGACGACCTATGGCGAAATGGGCGCCGCCGTCGTCCGCTTTGCCTGCGGCCTGAAAAAGCTGATCAAGCCGGGGGACAGGGTCGCGCTGGTGCTGCCCAACTGCCTGTATTACCCGGTCGCCTATTTCGCGACGCTGAAATGCGGCGGCACCGTCGTCAACTGCAATCCGCTTTATACCGAGAGCGAACTCAAGCATCAGTTGCTCGATGCCGGGGCCAAGGTGGTCGTCACCATCGATGTCACGCCGATCGCGGAGAAACTGATTACGCTGGCCGACCCGTGCGGACTTCAGACCGTCGTCATTTGCCCGATGACGGGCATCCTGCCCTTCCCAACCAACTGGCTCTATGGCCTGGCAAAGCGGAAGGACATTGTCCGCATGCCGGACGACAAGCGATTCGTCCGGTACCGCGACGTAGAAGTTGCCGGCGATAAGATCACCCCGCACCCGGTCGACGTGCACAAGGACATCGCCGTCCTGCAATATACCGGCGGCACCACCGGCGTGCCCAAGGGCGCGATGCTGACCCACGCCAACCTCTATGCCAACGCCTACCAGATTCAGCTGTTCGGGCTGGAAATGAAACCGGGCGTGGACAAAATGCTGGCGATCATTCCCTTCTTTCACGTCTTCGGCATGACCACAGCGATGATCGATCCGATCATGTCCGGGATCGAGATCGTCGCCCTGCCCCGCTTCGATATCAAGCAAGTGTTGAAGACGATCGACAAGACGAAGCCGACCTTCTTTCCGGCCGTGCCGACGATCTACACGGCGATCAGCAACTATCCGCATCTGTCGAAATACGACGTCAGGTCCATCCGGCTGTGCATTTCCGGTGGCGCGCCCCTGCCGCTGGATGTGAAGGAGACGTTCGAACGGCTGACCGGCTGCACGTTAGTCGAGGGTTACGGCTTGTCGGAAACATCGCCGGTCGCCTGCTGCAACCCGCCGCTGGGCGTCAGCAAGGCCGGCTCGATCGGCATCCCCGCGCCGGGCACGATTATCGAGATCATCTCGATGGACGACCGCAAGACGCCGGTGCCGATGGGCCAGCCGGGCGAGGTCTGCATTCGTGGACCGCAGGTCATGCTGGGCTATTGGGAAAAACCGGATGAGACCAAGTTCGCCATGGAGGGCGGGCGGTTCCATACGGGCGACATCGGCACAATGGACGAGGAAGGCTACACCTTCATCGTCGACCGGCTGAAGGACATCGTCATCGCCTCCGGCTATAAAATCTATCCGCGCAAGGTCGAGGAAGAGATTTACCGACATCCGGCGGTCGAAGAGGCCGTCGCCGGCGGCGTGCCGGACAAATATCGCGGCGAGACTTTGAAGGTCTGGATCAAGCTGCGCGAGGGCGAGACCCTGACCGCCGACGACCTGCGGACCTTCCTGAAAGACAAGCTGTCACCGATCGAAATGCCCAAACTTATCGAATTCCGCGACAAGGCGCTGCCCAAGACGCTGATCGGCAAGCTGTCCCGCAAAGACCTGATCGCCGAGGATGTGGCCAAAGCCGGGAAAGCGGCTGCGGCTGAATGATCCGGCACGACCTGTTGCCGGTAGCCCTATTCCACACCATCTAGCGCGCTAACACTTTCCATTTATCCCACCTGACGCGCCCGCATTTTGGAGCTCCCATAGAATGACCAACGCCGTCATTACGCATTTCCGCCGCTCGCCGTTCCAATTTGCCACCAAGGGCGCCTTCGCTCGCACGCGGCCGGACGATCTGGCGGCCCAGGTGATCAGCAAGCTGGTTGCCGACAGCGGGATCGACGCCAAGGACATCGAAGACCTGATCCTGGGTTGTACCTTCCCCGAGGCCGAGCAGGGTCTCAATCTGGGCCGGTTGCTGGGTTTCCTGACGCACCTGCCGCTGTCGGTCGCGGGCACGACGGTCAACCGGTTCTGCGGTTCGTCGATGACATCGATCCACATAGCGGTCGGCGCGATCGCCGCCGGAGCCGGCGACGTGTTCATCTGCGCCGGTGTGGAATCGATGAGCCGGGTGCCGATCCCGGGCTTCAACCCCTCGCCCAACCCGGAACTCTATAAGGTCTATCCGCAGGCCTATATTTCGATGGGCGAGACGGCGGAGAACCTGGCCAAGCAGTACAAGATCAGCCGCACCGACCAGGAGCAGTTGGCGGTGACCTCGCACAGCCGAGCCGCGGCGGCGGCAAAGGCCGGAAAATTCAACGACGAGATCGTACCGATCGAAACCAAGGGCGGCACCGTGTCGACCGACGGCACCATCCGCCCGGATACCAGCCTGGAAGGGCTCGCCGGGCTGAAACCCGCCTTCGACGCCAACGGCAGCGTCACCGCCGGCACGTCCTCCCCGCTGACCGATGGCGCGTCGGCCGTGCTGGTGATGTCCGAAGAATATGCCAAGGCGCACGGCTTCAAGCCGCTGGCGCGAATCAAGGCGATGGCCGTCGCCGGCTGTGCACCGGAGATCATGGGCATCGGCCCGGTTCCGGCCACCCAGAAGGTGCTGAAGCGCGCGGGCCTGACGCTGAAGGACATCGATATCATCGAGTTGAACGAGGCGTTCTCGGCGCAGTCGCTGTCGGTGATCCACGATCTGGGAATCGACATGGCGAAGATGAATATCGACGGCGGCGCGCTGGCGCTGGGCCACCCGCTGGGCGCGTCGGGCGCGCGCATCACCGGCAAGGCGGCGACTTTGCTGCAGCGTGAGAAGAAGCAGTTCGCGCTGGCCACCATGTGCATCGGCGGCGGCCAGGGCATCGCCACCATTCTCGAGGCGATCTAAATGGCGCGCGAAATCAAAAAAGTCGCGGTCATCGGCGCCGGCGTCATGGGCGTGGCCATCGCCGCCCACGTGACCAATGCCGGCCTGCCGGTCGTGCTGCTGGACATCGTGTCGAAAGATCCGAACGACCGCAGCGCCATCGCCAGGGGCGCGGTCGAGAAAGCGCTGAAAACCGAGCCCGCACCGTTCATGAGCCCGCGCAACGCGAAGTTGATCACGCCGGGCAATCTGGAAGACGACATACAGTTGCTGGCCGATTGCGATTGGATCGTCGAAGCGATCATCGAGAACGTGAACATCAAGCACGATCTCTATGCCAAGCTGGAGAAAGTGCGCAAATCCGGCTCAATAATTAGTTCAAATACGTCGACTATCCCACTGAAAAATTTGATTGAAGGGCGTTCTGAATCATTTCAGAAGGACTTCGCGATCACCCACTTCTTCAATCCGCCGCGCTATATGCGCCTGCTGGAGTTGGTGTCGGGTAAAGAGACCGCGAAGGATGTGACCGAGACACTGGCCGCGTTCTGCGATGTAAGGCTGGGCAAGGGCGTGGTGCGTTGCCACGACACGCCGGGCTTCATCGCCAACCGCATCGGCATGATGTGGATGCAGGCGGGGCTGAATTCCGCCGAGGATAACGGCCTCACTGTCGAGGAGGCCGACGCGGTCGCCGGAAAGGTGATGGGTTTCCCCTCCACCGGCCTGTTCGGCCTGTTCGATCTGGTCGGCATCGATTTAATGCCGCACGTATCGTCCAGCATGGCGGCAAATCTGACCGACACGGACCTTTACCGTACCCAGTACCGCGATTCCCCGATCATCAAGCAGTTGATCGACACCGGCTATACCGGCCGCAAGGGTAAGGGCGGCTTCTACCGCATGAACAAGAGCGGCGGCGCACGGATCAAGGAGGCGGTCGACCTGAAGAGCGGCGAATACCATATCGCAACCAAGCCGACGTTCCCGAGCCTCGATACCGCTTTGGCCGACCGCAAGACCGGCCTGAAGACCCTGTTGTCGGGTGACGACAAAGGTACGGCGTTCGCCTGGGGCATGCTGTCCCCGACCTTCGCCTATTCGGCGGACCTGGTGGGGGAGATCGCCGACACGCTGGTCGAGGTCGATGACGGCATGAAGCTGGGCTATGGCTGGAAGTTCGGCCCGTTCGAACTGATGGACCAGATCGGCACCGGCTGGCTGGCCCAGCAGTACACGCAGCGCGGGATGCCCGTGCCCAAGCTGCTGGCGCTGGCCAATGGCCGCAGCTTTTACCGCGTCGAAGGCGGCAAGCTGCAGTTCCTGGGGCTGGACAGCGAATATCACGACGTGAAGCGTGCCGAGGGCGTGCTGCTGCTGGCCGATATCAAACGCAAATCGAAGCCGATCGCCAAAAACGGCTCGGCCAGCCTGTGGGATATCGGCGACGGCGTCGTGTGCCTGGAGTTCACCTCCAAGGCCAACTCGCTGGACCCCGACATCATGGCAATGATCGGTAAGGCGCTAGGCCTGATCGGCGACAGCAAGGGCGAGTGGAAGGCCCTGGTCATCGCCAACGACGCCGATAATTTCTCGGTGGGCGCCAATCTGGGTCTGGTGATCTTCGCGATCAACATCGCGCTCTACGATCAGCTCGAGGAAATGATCGGCATGGGCCAGCAGATCTATAAGGCGCTGAAATACGCCCCCTTCCCCGTCGTCTCCGCGCCCGCCGGCCGCGCGCTGGGAGGAGGTTGCGAGATCACATTGCATTCCTCCGCGGTGCAGGCGCATGCTGAGACCTATATGGGCTTGGTCGAGGTCGGCGTCGGCGTTATTCCGGGCTGGGGCGGCTGCAAGGAACTGCTGGGCCGCCAGCTGGAAAACCCCAAGCTGCCCAAGGGTCCTGTCCCGGCGGTCGCGTCGGCGTTCCAGACGATCTCAACCGCGCAGGTGTCGAAATCCGCGGCGCAGGCCCGAGACCTGCTGTATCTGCGCGAGACCGACGGCATCACCATGAACCGCGACCGCCTGCTGGCCGACGCCAAGGCCCGCGCCTTGTCGATGGTCGCGGGTTACACCCCGCCCAAGCCGCATGAATACCGCCTGCCCGGCCCGAGCGGCCGCACGGCCTTGTCGATGGCGGTGCATGATTTCGTGACCGCCGGCAAGGCGACGCCTTATGACGTCGTCGTCGCCGACGCGCTGGCCGAGGTTTTGACCGGGGGCGACACCGATTACCAGGACGTCCTCACCGAAGACGACATCACCAAACTGGAGCGTAAGGCCTTCATCGGCCTATGCAAAAAGGACGGCACCGTCGACCGGATCGAAACCATGCTGACCACCGGCAAGCCGCTTCGGAACTGATTAGGAGTTTGCCACAGATTTTCACAGATTGCACAGATGGAAGACGCGATCGAATCCCGTGACGAACAGACCTTCGCTGTTATCGGCGCCGGAATGGCCGTGCACCGTGAATAA
Source organism: Alphaproteobacteria bacterium (assembly GCA_965276835.1). Classification (GTDB taxonomy): domain Bacteria; phylum Pseudomonadota; class Alphaproteobacteria; order BOG-932; family Roseiterribacteraceae; genus BOG-932. Next base: position 357,540 of record OZ255631.1, on the reverse strand, counting down.
TCTGTGGCTAAAAATCATAAACACTCGTCGGCCAAATTCGCTGTTCTTGGCCGGCATTCTCATCTGCAAGGACGTAGCAAGCCATGCCCACCTATACCGCACCGCTGGATAATTTCCGGTTTGTCCTCAACGATGTTCTGAATGTCGGGGAGACGTTCGCCCGGCTGGGGCATGACGATGCGACGCCGGACTTGCTGGATGCGATCCTCGAGGAGGCTGGGAAGTTCTGCGAGAACGAGATTCAGCCGCTGAATCTGTCGGGCGATACCGAGGGCTGCACCTTCGAGAATGGCGTCGTGCGCACGCCCAAGGGCTTCAAGGAGGCCTATCACAAGTTCCGCGAAGGCGGCTGGGTGGGCTTGACCGCCGATCCCGCCTATGGCGGCCAGGGCCTGCCGCACACGATGAGTTCGGTGCTGGACGAAATGGTGTCGTCGGCCAACACCGCCTTTGGCATGTATCCGGGCCTGTCGGCGGGCGCCTATCGCGCGATTTCCCTGCACGGCAGCCAAGAGCAGAAGGATTTGTACCTGCCGAAGCTGACGGACGGCATCTGGTCCGGCACAATGTGCCTAACCGAACCGCAATGCGGTACCGACCTGGGGCTCATCCGCACCAAGGCCGCCGCCGGCGATAACGGCACCTACAAACTCACCGGCACCAAGATCTTCATCTCGGCCGGCGAGCACGACCTGACCCAGAACATCATCCATCTGGTGCTGGCGCGCCTGCCCGATGCGCCGCCCGGCATCCGCGGCATCAGCCTGTTCATCGTGCCGAAATTCCTGCCCAAGGAAGAAAACGGAGAAATCGTCCCCGGCCCGCGTAACGGCATCGCCTGCGGATCGATCGAACACAAGATGGGGATCAAGGCCTCCTCCACCTGCGTCATGAACCTGGACGATGCGACCGGCTGGCTGATCGGCGAGCCGCATAAGGGCATGCGCGCCATGTTCACTATGATGAACGCCGCCCGCCTTGGCGTCGCCATCCAAGGGCTGGGCCTAGCCGAAGTCGCCTATCAGAACGCGCTGGGTTACGCCAAAGACCGCATCCAGGGCCGCGCGCTGACCGGGCCTAAGGACAAGAGCAAGGCCGCCGACCCGATCATCGTTCATCCCGACGTGCGGCGTAACCTTCTGACGGTGAAAGCCTTCACCGAGGGTGCGCGAGCGCTGGGCCTGTGGGTCAGCCTGCAGTTGGATATCGAGGAACGGTCGAACGACCCCAAGGAAAAGGAAGCGGCGGGCGACCTGCTTGCGCTGATGACGCCGATCGTGAAGTCGTACTTCACCGACGGTGGTTTCGAATCCGCCAGCACCTCCATGCAGGTGTGGGGCGGGCACGGTTACATTCACGAGAACGGCGTCGAACAGTTCGTCCGCGACGCCCGCATCACCCAGATCTATGAGGGCGCGAACGGCATCCAGGCCCTGGACCTGGTCGGCCGCAAGTTGCCGGCCAATCTTGGCCGCTCGCTGCGCCGGTTCTTCCACCCGGTGGCGAATTTCATCGCGGAGAACCAGTCCGATGCGGAGTTCGGGGAGCTGTTGCTGCCGCTGGCAAAGGCCTTCGGCAAGTTGCAGCAGGCGACCGGCTACATCGCCCAGAAGGGCCTGGTGAACCCCGACGAGGCCGGCGCGGCGTCATCGCCGTATCTGCGCATGTTCGCCCTGGTCGCGATCGGTTTCATGTGGCTGAAGATGGCCAAGGTCGCAAAGGCCAAGCTGGCCGAGGGCGGCGACAAGGCAGGATTCTACGGCTCCAAGGTCAAGACCGCGCGCTTCTTCATGACCAAGATTCTGCCTGAAGCCGAAACTCATTTCCGCACGATCATGGCCGGCGCAAAGCCGCTGATGGATTTCGCGGTGGAGGAGTTCTGAGTATTTTGTAGGGCGGCTAGCATCGCGTAACCCGTCTGCTCCAACACTTTGGCGTTGAAAAGCTCCTTCACGTTGCCGGCTTCTACAATGACCTTCTCGTTCAGATTCTTTGATCGGAAAAAAGACCGAAGCCGTCGGCGAGAGCGGTATGGGAAATTGCCAACACAGACGTGATTAAATAAACCGCCCGCGATGTACTACCGAAATCCCTTTGCCACCGCCGAAGGGATGTTCGGGCTGGCAGGATTTACGATCACCTCACGCCGCATCGGAACGACCAGCAGGTCCATGTCCTCCATCGGAATCGCGCCGAGCAACACCTCATCGCCCATCACCAGCGCGCCGACAAAACAGCGGCGGTTGGCGAACTGCAATCCGACCGGCCCCACGTAAGGGACCAGTTTTTTGAACCGTCGGCAAGCGATTTCACGCTCCTCCCGCGTTTCAAGCGCAAGCTGAAGCGCGATGTGACTCAGCAGACGAAGATGGACCGCGCCGGTATCGCCAGTGCCTTGGTCTTCACCGGCTGGAGGTCCGCGCGTACCGGGTTTGTGATCGTCAGGTCAGCGTAAGCTATGCCCATTCTCTGCTCCTCGGCATCGATATTAGCCAACCTCGGCGTTCAACGCGCTGAAACTCTTGTCACCGCCACCGGTTTCGGGACAGGCTGTTACACAGTTTCCACACGAACCGGGCCGCCGTTGTCCTATATGCCGACTTCATCCATTCCGCCCGGCCTCGTTCGCGCCTATTGCAAAGTCGTGGGCGTGTCGGTGTTCCTGGGCGTCGCGCTGGGCACGACGATTACACTGGTCAATCGGGACCATGTGAACGACCTGCGTCATCACCTGACATTGTGGCTGTTGTTGGCGATCGTCGCCGGCATCAATGTCGTCGCGTTCCTGCTGTTCACGACCGGCTGGATTACCTATCGCTGGATCCGGCGCGACCTGGAGCCGGGCAACGATGAAACTTAACCGGCTTTCGCTATATAGGTCTTGATTTCCGCCGCCATCTTGTCGCTGTCGGTATCGCTGGAAAACACCGTCAGGAATTTGCCGTTCGGGTCCATCAGATAGACGAAGGACGAGTGGTTCATCCCATAGGCGTTGGGGTCCGATCCGGCGGCCGGGGCTTTACTGTAATAAACCTTATAGGCCTTGGCGATGGCGGCGATCTGTTCCGCGGTGCCGGTCAGCCCGACAAGCCTTTTGTCGAACAGCGGCACATATTTCGCCATCTGCGCCTGCGTGTCGCGCGCCGGATCGACGGTGACGAAGATCGGCTGAACCTTGGCGCCATCAGGCCCCATCGTCTCCAGCGCCTGCGCCATCACCTGCAGTTCGGTCGGGCAGGCGTCGGGGCAGAAGGTGTAACCGAAATAGATCAGCCGGAACGAGCCGTCGTAAGCATGGTCGGTCACTGTCTTGCCGGTCTGGTCGACGAGCGTGAACGGCCCGCCGATCGAGATGCCTGCGCTTTCGGCGCCCGGGTCGCGCGGCCCGGCGGCGACGACCTTCCACATGACCACAATCCCGACCGCGACGATGGCCATCATCGTGACCATGAGGATCAGCAAAGGACGATTGGAGCGGCTGGCTGGCTTTGGCATGGCATTCATATAGGCCCGTGGCCCTGCCCGCCTCAAGCGGCTGCGTCGCCTTGTCCATGTTCGGCGGGTATCCACACCACGTCGCCGTCCGCCTCGGGTTCGAAGGGCGGCAGGCCGGGCTCAAGCCGGTGCGGCGTGTATCTGCGTTGGATCATGAATTGCCAAAGCGCCGCGCGGCTGTCGCCGGCCCGCGCCAGATAGGCGTCTACCGCCTCGACCAACACGGCGGGGCGCAATCGGCTCAGCGTCTCCTTGGCGCCCAGCAGCATCTGCATTTCCCAGCCTTCGATGTCGGCCTTGATGAAATCGAGCCGTTCGATGCCTTCCTGCGCGACGAAGCGGTCGATGGTTTCGACCGCGACCTCATGCTTGAACACCTGCCCCTCCCCGCCTTCGCCAAGATGGCTGAGACCGAAGCCCATGCTGCCCGATTGTTTGATCGGCGTGCTGAGCGTCAGCGCACCGGGCTTGGCACCGAAAGCGATGGGGTGGATGGAGATGCAGCGCCGCCCCTTCATCCTGACCATCGGCCGCAGGATGGCGAGCGCATAGGCCCCGGGCTCGAAGGCATAGATGCGGCCCTGCGGCGCCATTTCAGCGAACAATTTCGCCATCTGGCCGGCATGCGCGCCCACATCGAAAATGACCCCGTCCCCGGGCACGAGCGGCCGCAGGGTCGGGATCAGTTCGCGATGGTGCTGACGGGTCAGCGCCTTGAAGAGATGCGCCCAGAAGGTCAGACGCGCCCGCCCCGTGAGGGGCGGTTTGGATGTGTTCATCCGCCCGTTATTACAGAACCCCGAGCATCGCGCCAACCAGCGGATGACGCACGATGTCCTGTTCCTCCAGCTCAACCACCGCGATGCCGGGCAGCGGCGCCAGACGGCGGGCGACGTCGGCCAGGCCTGAGATTCCGGGCAGCAGATCGCTCTGCTCTGGATCGCCGGTGATCACCATCGTCGAATGCCACCCCAGCCGGGTCAGCAGCATCTTCATCTGGGCATAGGTGCAGTTCTGCGCCTCGTCGATCACCACGAAGGCATTGTTCAACGTGCGCCCGCGCATATAGCCGATCGGCGCGATCTCGATATCGCCCTCGTCCATCAGCGACCGCAGCCTTTTGCCGCCCAACCGGTCGTTCAAACAGTCGTAGAGCGGGCGCAGATAGGGCGCCATCTTCTCCAGCATGTCGCCGGGCAGATAGCCCAGGCTCTCGCCCGCCTCAATCGCCGGACGCGACAGCACGATCCGCTCGATCTTTCCCGCCTCCAGCGCCTCGACCGCCGCCGAGACCGCCAAATAGGTCTTTCCCGTGCCGGCCGGCCCGATCGCCAAGGTCAGCGCATGATCCGCGATCGCGGTCAGCAGTTTCTGCTGGTTCGGGCTGCGCGGCTGGATCTTGCGGACATAGCTTTGTTCTCGTTTTTCGTTCAGCGGGTCCCAATGCGAACCGAACAACGACTGAACCTTTCCACGGTCGGACGCATCGGAATGAGCGGCGGCACGGGCGGAACGCTTTGTCATTGCTGGAACCCTTTCATGCTGGTGGAAAACCCGACTGCGGTTTGCAGTCGGGCACAAAAAACCCCGCGACAAAGCGGGGTGACAGAAACTGCGGAGTACAAAAAGGATGCGGCGCCCGGCGGGAGCGGAGTTATTCTGGGTGCGTGTGCTGCGGCACCGGGTGTAATGACATCGAGGCGAATAACCGCGTCCTCTTGTCTACGGAAGCTAATAGTCAGCCCGTTATATACCATATGCAGCGGCCTGTCAGGTGTTTTGTAGGTGAATGTTTTGTGAACCCAAATTATAGCGATTCAAACTAGAGGTGGTGGGCGCCCACCGCGCCGTAGCAAGGGCGTGGCTTGAATCGCGCCGCGCCGGGCAATAAAAAGACCGTGTCGTCGCCAGATCGCCCGGCCCGGCCGTGAACGCACAAGGTGAGTGAGTGCAAGGAAGTTCGACAGCGGGCAACCGCAAGGCCTGGCGGCGGTGGCTGATGATGCCGGCCTATGTCCTGGCAGTCGCCAGCTCGGCGAAGTCGTTTCGCGACAACCCGGTGATCGGCAGCCCCAGGCTCAACCGGCGGGGTCTTCACATCTTGCGCCGGGAATTGGCGCGGCCGTTGGGCACCCATCGCCGCCGGCAATTGGAAGGGCTGGTGAGCACGGCCGACCGGGAAGCCTTCGCCCGCGACGGCTTCATCATCAAGCCGAATTTCCTGGACCCGGAAACCTTCAAGGCGCTGCAGGATGAAGTGCTGAACCTGAACGTCCCGGCGCGCGAGGCGATCATCGGCGATACGCTGACCCGGCTGATCCCGCTGGATGGCAGGCTGCTGCCCAAATTGCCGGCGACCCGGTCCGTGCTGGAGGGCAAGCCCTATCGCGGGTTGCTGGCCTATGTCGGATCGTTCCGGCGTGTGCCACATCTTTATGTGCAGACCGTGTTCAGCAAGCACCGGCCCGATGCCGAGCCGGATATCCAGTCGTTCTATCACTCCGACACGTTCCATCCGACGGTGAAGTCCTGGCTGTTCCTGGACGACGTGAAGGCGGATTCGACGCCCTTCACCTATGTGCCGGGCTCGCACATCGCCAACCGGCGGCGGCTCGCCTGGGAACGGCGAACCTCCATCACTGCGAACCAGGGCAAGGATAAGCTCACCGCCGAGGGGTCGTTCCGCATCTCGGAGGCGGAGATCAAACGGCTGGGCTACGGTGCCCCGGTATCGTTGCCCGTGGCCGCCAACACGCTGGTCGTCGCCGACACTAGCGGCTTTCATGCCCGTGGCACGTCCGCGGGGAAAACCATGCGCCTGTCGATCTGGGCCTATAGCCGCAGCAACCCGTTCCTGCCCTGGACCGGCGGCGACCTCGTCGGCCTGCCCTTCATTAAGGGCCATGCGCTCAGGCTGTACTGGGCACTGACCGACCGGCTGAAGGATAAAAAGAAAGCGCCGCGCGACTGGCGCTGGGTCGGCAACCGCTCACCGCTGGCCCCGCCGGAGGGGTAGTCAACACAGCGCCGCTTGAAACTGGCGGGGAATCTGTACATATTTCTGTACAGATATTGTCGAAAGCTCGGAAGCCTATGGACGTAATTACCTCGACAGCGTTGCGCGAAAACCTTGCCAAGGTGATGGACGAGGTCTGCGATTCCGCATCGCATGTGATCATCACCCGCCAGAATGCACAACCGGTCGTGATGATTTCTCTGGAGGAGTTCCGCGGTATGGAGGAGACGTTCCACCTTCTCCGCAGTCCGGCGAACGCGAAGCGGCTCCTGGAGTCGATCGCCGAAGCAAATGCCGGCATGCTGCAGGAACATGAACTCTACGAGCCTGCTGACAATCAGTCCGCTGCTTAGAGGTGCACGTTACTTGGACGCCCAAGGGCTGGGCTGAGTATGTCTTTTGGCAAACGGAAGACCTGGATCTCCTAAGAAAAATCAACGCGCTGATCAAAGACATCAGTCGCGATCACTTTGGCGGCCTGGGCAAACCCGAACCGCTTCGCGGCGATTTCCAAGGTTGGTGGTCACGCAGGATCAGCGGCGAACACAGACTGGTTTATCGTGTTGTCGGCAAGGACGCCGAAAAGCGCATCGAAATCGCGCAATGCCGCTATCACTACGGCGAGCGATGAAGGATCAGTATCAAAGCGCGGGTGGGTTAGCGTCCGCGTAACCCACCCAACAAATCCGCCTACTCGAACGCCTCGTCCCAGCTGCCTTCGGTCGAGGCCTTGGAATATTCCGTGGCGCGGCTCTCGAAGAAGTTGGCGTGCTCCACGCCGTTCAGGATGGCGTCCATCCAGGGCAGCGGGTTGGACTGGATGCGATAGATCGGCTGCAGGTTGAGCTGCGACAGGCGGCGGTCGGCGATCCAGCGGATATATTGCTTCACATCCTCGCCGGTGAGGCCCTGGATGCCGCCCTGCTCGAACGCCAGGTCGATGAACGCGTCTTCGTGCGTCACGATCGTCTCGCACGCCTTGTAGATTTCGCGCTGCAGTTCCGGCGTCCAGATATCGCGGTTCTCGTCAACGAAGGCGCGGAACAGCTTGATGATCGACTGGGTGTGCAAGGTCTCGTCGCGCACGCTCCACGACACTATCTGGCCCATGCCCTTCATCTTGTTGAAGCGCGGGAAGTTCATCAGGATCGCGAAGGACGCAAACAGTTGCAGCCCTTCGGTGAAGGCGCCGAACACCGCCAGCGTCAGCGCGATATTCTCACGCGATTCGACGTTGAAGTTCTGCATGTAGTCGTACTTGTCCTTCATCTCCTTGTATTGGAGGAAGGCCGTGTATTCCGCCTCGGGCATGCCGATGGTGTCGAGCAGATGGCTGTAGGCCGCGATATGCACCGTCTCGATATTGGAGAAGGCGGCCAGCATCATCTTCACTTCGGTCGGCTGAAACACGCGGGAATAATGCTTCATGTAGCAGTTGTTCACCTCGACATCGGCCTGGGTGAAAAAGCGGAAGATCTGGGTCAGCAGGTTCTGCTCGCCGGCGGTCAGCTTGTTGCGCCAATCCTTCACGTCGTCGGCCAGCGGCACCTCTTCCGGCAGCCAGTGGATGCGCTGCTGGGTCATCCAGGCGTCATAGGCCCAGGGATAGTTGAACGGCTTATAGGAAGCGCTGGGCGTGAGGAGATTAGCCATGAGACAAGCCTCGAAAAACGGCGTGAAACTAATGAAGCGGAAACAGATAAGGCTCGCCCGGGCGTTCCTTGGAGGCGGCCTTCTTGACCTTGGCCGCGGCAGGCGTTGCTACGCGGCGGCGGAAGATGTCGGGGAATTCGTCCACCACATCGCCCTCGCCATGCTGCAGCAGAAAGCGCATGGCCCGGTCGCCGCTCCACTCGTCCGCCGCATAGACGCCCCGGCCGCCGATGACCCGGTCCAGATAGGCGAAGCGCCCATCTTTGGTCAGCAGAAGGAAGCGTGTCGTCATCGCCTCGGCATCGACCGCCCGGTACAGGCATGTGGTCGCATCGGCCTGATAGGATTTGCCGCTGAGCCGGAAGGCGAAGCCTCCGGTGACGGTGCTGTCGCCCTTTACTGGCACGACAGGCATTCCTCGTAATTCGCGCCGTTCGACTGCTCCCCGGCCGCCAATGGCAGGCGCGGCGATCCCTCGACGCTGGTGATCACTTCGGTGTTCAGTTCGGCCGACGATGCGCCAACCGCCGCCTCTGCGCGCTGGATCGACATCGAACGGCAGTAATAGAGCGACTTCACACCCTTCTTCCACGCCTGGAAGTGGATCTGGTGCAGGTCGCGCTTATGCACGTTGGCCGGGATGAACACGTTCAGCGACTGCGACTGGCAGATGAACGGCGTGCGGTCGGCCGCCAGTTCGATCACCCAGCGTTGGTCGAGCTCGAAAGCGGTCTTGAAGACCATCTTTTCGTGCTCGTTCAGTATGTCCAGATGCTGCACCGAGCCGCCGTTCATGACGATCGAGGACCAGGTCTCCTCGTCGTTACGGTTGCGTTCGGCCAGCAGGGCCTCCAGGTGCGGATTGCGCACCGGGAAGGAGCCGGACAAAGTCTTGTGCGTATAGGCGTTGGTCGGCAGCGGTTCGATGCCCGGCGAGGTGCCGCCGCAGATGATCGAGATCGACGCCGTCGGCGCGATGGCGATCTTGTTGGAGAACCGCTCCATGATGCCGTAATCGGCCGCGTCCGGGCAGGCGCCGCGCTCCAGCGCCAGCTTCTGCGAGGCGGCGTCGGCGCCGCGCCGTATATGCTGGAACATGCGACGGTTCCACACTTTGGCCATCACGCTTTCGAACGGCACGCCCATGCCCTGCAGGAAGGAATGCAGGCCCATGATGCCGAGGCCGACCGAGCGTTCGCGCATCGCGGCGTATTTGGCGCGCGCCATCGAATCCGGCGCGTTCTCGATAAAGTCGCTGAGTACGTTGTCGAGGAAACGCATCACGTCCTCGATGATCGTCGGATGGTCCTGCCACTCCAGGAATTTTTCCAGGTTGAGCGACGAGAGGCAGCACACCGCCGTACGTTCGCCGCCCTGCGGGTCGGTGCCGGTCGGCAGCGTGATCTCGCTGCACAGGTTCGACATCTTGACCTGTAGCCCGGCCAGCTTGTGATGCTCCGGGATGGCGCGATTCACATGGTCGATGAACAGCATATAAGGCTCGCCGGTCTCGATCCGCGCGGTCAGGATGCGGATCCACAGGCCCCGCGCCGAAACGCGGCGGATCACCGCCCCGTCCTTGGGGCTGCACAGCGCCCACTCCTCGTCGGCTTCGACCGCGCGCATGAACGCATCGGGGATGGAAATGCCGTGATGCAGGTTCAGCGCCTTGCGGTTCGGGTCGCCGCCGGTCGGCCGGCGCAGCTCGATGAATTCCTCGATCTCAGGATGGCTGATCGGCAGATAGACCGCCGCCGAGCCGCGGCGCAGCGAGCCCTGGCTGATCGCCAAGGTCAGGCTGTCCTGCACGCGGATGAAGGGGACGATGCCGCTGGTCTTGCCGTTGCCGCCGACCTTCTCGCCGATAGAGCGCAGATTGCCCCAATAGGAGCCGATGCCGCCGCCGCGCGCCGCCAGCCAGACATTCTCGTTCCACAGGTCGACGATGCCATCCAGGCTGTCGCTGCATTCGTTCAGGAAGCAGGAAATCGGCAGACCGCGCTTGGTACCGCCGTTCGACAGAATCGGCGTCGACGGCATGAACCAAAGCTTCGAGATGTAGTCATAGAGGCGCTGCGCGTGGGCGCTGTCGTCGCTGTAATGCACGGCGACGCGTGCGAACAAATCCTGGAAGGTTTCACCGGGCAGCAAATACCGGTCGGTCAGCGTGGCTTTTCCAAAATCCGTCAACAGGTCGTCCCGCGAAGGGTCGGTCTGAAGACGCGTGCCGTTCTCTAGCTGTACGACATCGAACATCGGCTGGCCCCCAATAGTGTCCACAGGCTGTGGATGAAACTGTTGTGGATAACTCATGGGTCACCCACAACAGCTTGTTGTTACAAGAGGGAACGGTACCATATCTCGTTTGCCTGTCTATCCTATTTTTGCATGAAATTTCAGATGACCTCGCCGACACGACAGATTTTCACCATCGGTCACTCCACCCATCCGATTGACATTTTTGTCGGCATGCTGACCGCCCATGGGATCGAAGCGCTCGTCGACGTTCGTGCGTTCCCACGATCCCGCCACAACCCGCAATTCAATCAGGATGCGCTGGCCGAGGCGCTTCGCCAAGGCGGAATCGACTATCTACATATGGTGTCGCTGGGTGGTTTGCGCAAACATGGCGACGGACCTGGCGAGACCAGCTTCAGCGCGTATCTTAAATTCACGAAAACCAATGAATTTCCGATCAATCTAGATCGTCTTAAAGAAATTACATTAGGAAAATCGACCGCGATCATGTGCGCCGAGGCCCTGTGGTGGAACTGCCACCGGCAATTCATCGCCGAAGCCATGGCGCAAGACGGTTTTGCCGTCGTTCACATCATGGATGAGAAACACGCGCGCGAGCGCGACCGGTCGCCGGGCCTTCCCGGGCTGTAACCCGGCCCGACCGATTCGTGATGCGGCCGGACCTCCAAACCCCTAAAACTTCCGCGAAACCTGGAAGACGAAGGTGCGCGGATTGCCCGGACGGCCGACGATCGTCGACAGCATCGGGCCGCCATAGTTGGCGGACGCCGTGACGTATTGGCGGTCCGTCAAGTTGCGGCCGATCATTGACGCCTTCCACAAACCGTCCGCGTCGGTCCAACCGATGCGGGCGTCGAGCAGGCCGTATGAACCCTGCTTGCCTGGATAGCCGGAGAAACCGTTCACTCCGTCGTTCACTGGCGTAAAGAACTCGGTGGTCTGGAAATGGTAGTCGGCCCCGACGAAGAACGATCCCATCGACACGGTGTCGTAGGTGTAGGTGCCGCCGAGGGTGAAGGTCCATTTCGGCGCATCGTTGAGATATTTGCCCGACGCGTCGAAAGCCCCGTAGAGCTTGTCATCGGCGCCCGGATAAGAATCGTACTGCGCATCGAGATAGGCGATGGCGGCATGAAGTTCGACGCTGGGCAGCGGCTTGCCATCGATTTCGGCCTCCAGGCCCTTGACCGCGGCCGACGCCGCATTCTGCGTGAAGGCGCTGGCCGGTGGGGTGAACAGTTCGACCTGCAAGTTGCTGTAGTCGTAATAGAACGCACCGAGATTGACCCGCAGCCGGTTCTCGAACCATTGCGATTTCATGCCGATTTCGTAGGACCACAGGAATTCCGGGTTATAGCCGGTCGCCTGTTGCACCGGGCCGCTGCCCCCAAAATCGAAACCGCCGCTCTTGAAGCCCCGGGTGATCGAGGCATAGGCCAGCAGATTCTCAGTCACCTGATAGTTCAGTCCGAATTTGGGCGTCAGCGCCTGTGCGCCTTTCGACGCGGCGACGGAAAACGGATTTGAGAATCCGGGAATACCGACGGCCTTCGGCGCACGTATTCCTACATTGGGATCGGTGGAACCGGACAGGGTCCAGAAGTCGGTGATGTCGTAATCCTTGACCTCCCGCGTCCAGCGCAAACCGACCGTCGCCGTCAACCGGTCGGTCAACTGATAATCGCCCTGCCCGTAAAAGGCATAGGAGTCGTCCTGCAGGGTGGGGCGCTGGAAGTGGGTCAAGCCAAAACCCGGCAGGATGACGTCGGCCGGCTCGCGGTCGTTCTCGTGGAAGTAGAACGCCCCGACGATCAGTTTCAGCGGCCCCAGGTCGGCATTGACGTTCACCTCCTGGCTAAGCTGGTGTTCGCCCAGGTCGAAGATCGCGCGCGTCGTGTCCGTGCTGCTGGCGTCGGAGTCGGTGTATTCGCTGGACAGCAACGAGCGATACGCGGTCAGCGACTTGATCGCGACGTCGTCGTTCACCTGATATTTCATGTCCAGCGCGAAGCCGAAATTCTCCAACCGCAGCGCGTTCGAGGCATTGGCCGCGATCTTGGAATAATCGCCCAGGATGCCGTCGTCCAACGGCACGCCGATCGGCTGAAGCAGCTTGGAATCGCCGCCGATCGATTCATCGGCATTGTAATAGTCGGCGCGGAACGTGGCCTCGAACCGGTCGCCGATCGGCAGATAGACCTGGCCGCGCAGCGCATAGGAATCCTGGTTGCCGATATCGCCGGCGGTCGAGACGTTCTGGAAATACGGATCGTGCGACAGCCGCACGCCGGACAGGCTGAACAGCAGCGGCGTGTCCGTGATCGGGCCGCTGACATAGCCCTTCAGGCTGTATTCGTTGTAATCGCCGACGCTGGCCTCGACCTCGCCCGTGAAGGTGTCGCTGGGTTTGCGCGAGGTGATGTTGATCGTGCCGCCGACCGAGTTCCGGCCATAGAGAGTGCCTTGAGGCCCGCGCAGCACGTCGACCTGGGCATCAAGGAAATCGGCGAAGAACGACAATGGCCGCGCCAGATAAACGCCGTCCAGATGGATCGTGGTCGACGGGTCTGACCCGATATAGACCGTGTTCGAGCCGACGCCGCGGATATAAAGCTGCGTGTAGCCGTTGATGTCGGAAATCTGCAGGCCCGGCGTGTACTGCACAAGGCCGCGTACGTCCTCGATCTTTTTCGCATCGAGATCGGCCGGGGTGAAACTGGTGATGGCGATCGGCGTCTGCTGCAGCTTGGTCGTACCGGTCTTGGCGGTGACGACGATTTCTTCGAGCTGCTGGCCGTTCTGGTCCTGCGCGGGCGCGGTTTGCGCATGGGCGCCGGCCGAAATGAGGCCGAGTGCGCCGAACGTCACGATCGCGGTGCCGACATGATATCTGCGGTTCATAGCCGAACTTCCCTTATTTGCTCTATTCGAACGATTTTTGCTTGTATTCGCGCTGTATCAGCCACCGTGCGTTTCCGAAAGCCGAGCCCTTCAAAGGTGCGTTTTGCGCGACCATAGGGAGCGTCATATGCTCCTTATCCGTCCTCAACCGATCGGCGCATCTGATGCTGCAAAGTGACATCCCCCTGATTCTCTCCGCCCTGAAGAGCGCGCTGCGGGCAAAAGGGTTGACCTACAAGGGCGTTGCCGAACGGCTGAGCGTCCACGAGACGACCGTGAAGCGCAATTTGAACGGCCGGGGCCTCTCGCTGGATTTTCTGGAGCGTGTCTGCGGGGTCGCCGAACTGCGCGTTTCGGACCTGCTGCAAATGTCCGAAGACGCCCGGGAAAGCCGTCAGCGTCACATCACCGTCCGGCAGGAAAGCGGGTTGGCTGCCAACCTGCTGTCGACATTCTTCTTTCTGTTGCTGCAACGGAAATGGTCGCCTGAGGAAATCCGCGCGGAATTCGGACTGACCGAGGCGCAACTGGTCAATCATCTGGTGCGGCTAGACCGGCTGGGCGTGATCAAGCTGCTGCCCAATAACCGTGTCCGCATGCTGATCGGGCGGCATCCCGAATGGAAACGCGGCGGCCCGGTCCGTCAATCCTTCAACCGATGGCTGGGACACCAGTTTGCCAACATGGATTATCCGCGCGGCATGTTCGAGGTCGAGACGGTCAAGATCGCGCCGTCGTCGCTCGCCCTGGTGCAAAGCCTGATGAAAGATTTCTCCGAAGCGATCATCCGGGTCGGCGAACGCGATCACCAGCTGCGCAGCGAACAATCGGTCTGGTACTCGATTCTGGTGGCGGCGCGCCCGGTCAATCCGCGCGATATCCCCGACGGTGGGTGACGGCCCTGTAAAGTCAGGGTGAAAAATCTTTCGCCACGGCCTACGATCACGACCAACCGAATGTCACGATAAAAGGATCAGGGGAATGCGCGGATTAAAGGGCAAGGTTGCGGTTATCGCGGGCGGCGGAACAGGGATCGGCGCGGCGACGGCCGTCAGGCTGGCCGAGGAAGGCGTCTCGGTCGTCGTCGGCGACATCAATATCAAGGCCGCGGAAGGCATCGTGGCGAAAATCACCGCCGCGGGCGGCACGGCGATCGCCGTCAATTTCGATGTCAGCGACGACGCGTCGGTCGGCAATCTGGTGAAGACCGCGGTCGAAACCTATGGCGGCATCGACCTGATGCACGCCAACGCCGCCGACCTGGGGCTGTGCGCGATCGACACCGACGCGATCGATCTGTCGCTGGAGCTGTGGGACAAAACAATGGCGATCAATCTACGCGGCCATCTTCTGTGCACTCGCCATGCCATTCCGGCCCTGCTGAAACGCGGCGGCGGCGCCATCGTTTATACGTCCTCGGGCGCGGCCTATGTCGGCGAGCCGGAGCGGGTCGCCTATGCGGTATCCAAGTCCGGCATCAACGCGCTGATGCGCCATGTCGCGTCGCGCTGGGGCAAGGAAGGCATCCGGTCGAACGCCATTGCCCCGGGCCTGGTCATGACCGATGCCGCGCTGGAAAATATGCCGCAGCAGCGACAAGCCGATATGCTGGCCCTCGGCCGCAGCACGCGGCTGGGCCGCCCGGCCGATATCGCCTCCACCGTCGCCTTGCTGGCGTCAGATGACGGCGAATGGATCAACGGCCAGGTGATCAGCGTCGACGGCGGGATCACGATGCGCTGATCGGCCCGCCAATGCGGGATCATCCTATGCGCCAATGCTTAACTGCGCTCTTTGTTCTGGCGGCAATCGCCGGCACGGTGGAAACCGCGTCGGCGGCAGCTAAGACACTCAACGCGCAGGAGGAGCTAAGGCTGCGGTCGTCGCTCGTGGAGATCGCTTTGATCGAGCGAACGCTTCTCACCGCTACCGGGGCCCCCGACCCTTCCTACCCCGGAAAATTGCAGGCAGACATCGCTGTCCTGAAAAATGTCCTGCCCGGCTTGCCAAGCGATGGCGCGCCGGCAATCGCCGCGCACTACTTTATCGCGGTCGGCGATGAGAGACTCAACCTCATGAATTTGGCGGTCCGGCTGCCAATAGATAAGGCTGCGGCAAAAGAAGCGGCCAGGAACTACGATATCGTGGTTGCCTATGGCCACGATCTTAAAGAATGGGGTGTCGATATCCGCGAAGCCCTCTACGGCGCCGGAAGCAATGCCTATGCATTCTTAAAATCCGAGCCGCTGGCGTGGAACTATTTTCGCAAATGTTCCGCCATGGGGCACGCCGGGTGCACAAGCAGTTTGGCGGACGAGTTGCTGGCAAAGCCCGATGCCACACAACAACAACTCGATGAAGCATATGATCTCCATCACAAGATTAGCGAGACGGGAACGACGTTTCGATGCGCTGCGATTTTTTCTGGCCGGAGCGGCGCAATGATGGTCCACTTTCATAAGGTCAAGCGGCCGAAAGGGGAGGAGTTCGTCCTGATGAACACGCTGCATAGCAGCTTCGCCACGCTACAAAAAGAAGATAGGACAAGTGATCCCTGCCATGGATCGATGTTCATGCTGGACGAATATCTGATGCACGCCGACGAAGGGGAACTCCGTCCGGAACTCCTGGCCGACGTTATGAATGAATCGGCAGTGCCAATCATTCGCCGCCTCGCCAAATATCTCCAAGGCGATACGGCTGACCTCGATCAAAATATGGGGCTTCTAACCGACCCCTACTCGCGGTGCATGGTCGATTTCTATCGTCTCTGGAGTGCTGCACAACATGGGAGACGCGACGCTGCACAGCCGATCTTCACAGAGATCAAGCAAATTGGACCGGCGACGTGCCGGTTTCCGGCTTCATATGCGCAACAGCTGAACCAGCGCCTCGCTCAAGGCGGGAAATAGCGCAATGGCCCGTCCCGACTACTCTCCCGAGCGTCTCGCCGACCGGGCGGAGATCACCGACGTCATGTATCGCTGGTGCCGGGCCATCGACCGGCTGGACATGGACGCCGTCCGGCAGGTCTTCCATCCCGATGCCATCGACAATCACGGCCCGTTCGTCGGCGGTGTCGAAGACCTGATCGCGTGGCTTGGCGACCGGCACCGCACCATCACGTTCTCGATGCACCTGGTCAGCAACATCCTGATCGAATTCGCCACCGCCGACAGCGCGCTGGTTGAGACCTATATCTTCGCGACGCTGCGATATTCCGCCGAGGGCAAGGGCGCGCTCGCTGTCTTCACCGGCGGCGCGGGCGGCGGCGCTGCCGGCGGCGCGACCGATTCCTTCGCCTGGGCACGTTATATCGACCGTTTCGAACGGCGGGACGGCGAATGGCGCATCGCCCGCCGCACCGTCGCCTTCGACTCCAGCCTGATGGCCGACGTGCCGGCGAACGCCCCGGTGTTCGATCCGAACTGGGCGATCGGCCGGCGGGACCGTGACGATCCTATCTATAGGGAACGCGCCGCGATGGGATTGAAGGATTAAAGCGACGTTCGGTTATCTGGATGGCGGTTCGGGATAATCCCCAGCATCCCCGCCAGGTTCACGCGCGGCGCCATCAGGTCGGACAGGCTGTAATTGTCCAGCACCGCCAAGAAGGCGCGGGTCGCCTCACCCAGCACGCCCTTTAAAACGCACGCCCCTTGGATCCGGCAGAAATCCTCCCTCCCCAGGCAGCCGAGCACGGCGAGGTCCTCTTCCATCGCCCGCACGACAGCGCCGACCGTCACCGTTTCGGACGCCATGCCCAGGCGCATCCCGCCATTCTTGCCGCGCACGGTTTCCAGATAGCCACGCTGCGCCAGGCGATGGACCACTTTCATGAGATGGGCCTGCGAGATGTCGAAACCGTCCGCGATCTCCTGGATCGTGGACAGGCCATCGGCCTTCGCCGCGACATACATCAGCACGCGCAGGGCATAATCGGTTTGCAGCGTCAGTTTCATTGTGCGTCGTCCCGTCACGTCCGGCCGGTAAATACGATATCGCCGTTGCCATAAGATGTATATAGAATATATCTTATTGCTGTCGCCACCATCGCCGCGACGCCTATGAAACGCGAGGGCAATCATGACGACGCAATCGGCCGCGGACCGGCGCGCGGCATTCGTGAACGGCGTGCAGGCCGAAACCGGGATAGACGAGCCGATGATCGAAAAGCTCGTTCATCGTTTCTATGACCGGGTCCAGCGCGACGCGCTGATCGGCCCGGTATTCCAGGCGCGGGTCGCCGATTGGCCGTCGCACCTTCAGACGATGTGCCGGTTCTGGTCGTCGATCGTCCTGATGAGCGGCACCTATCACGGTCAGCCGATGCAGAAGCATTTCCCGTTGCCGATCGACCGGCATCATTTCGACCGCTGGCTGGCGCTGTTCAAGGCGACCGCGCTGGAGGTCTGCCCCTTGCCCGCCGCCCGGTATTTCATGGCGCGCGCCGACCGGATCGCCGAAAGCCTGGAGCTGGGCATCGCGACCGGGCACGGCGTAGTGCTGGCCAAGGGCGAACGCTATGTACGGCAGGAACCGGCCGGCACGGGAGACGCCGCGTGACCTTCGACAACACGGTGGGACGACGCGGTTTCCTTGCCATCGGCATCGTTGCCGCATGGGCGTTCAGCCAAGGCGCCGCCGCCGATGAAACCGTCTGCGCCAAATCCTATGCCGGCGACAAGGAGCAGCGGGATTCGCTGCATTATGTCGAACAGGCGGCCGATCCGGCGAGGCCTTGCGAAACCTGCATGTATTTCGAAAGCCGCGGCCATTGCGGGAACTGCCGGATATTGGAGACCCTGGTCAATCCGGCCGGCAGCTGCGATTCCTGGAGCAAGAAGGCCGAGTAAACCGTCCTAATATGCGTAGGTCGCGAAGGCCGGATCGACCGAACCGCGCCACTCGCCTCCATAGAGCGCCAATGCCTGGTCGGCGAGGGTCTGCCCGGTTTCTGCGATGCGGTCGAGCGGGTCGAGGAAGATACCTTCGTCGGCACCCTGCGCATTCAGCCGCGCCCGGCGCTTCAGCCCGGCATGCGACAAGGCCAGCACATCGCGCGCTACATCGCGCGCCGAACGGCCGGCAACGGTCGCCGCCAGCGCATCGCGCGGCACCGCCCCCTTCAGTTTGGCGCGGTCCTCGCGCGTCCAGCCCTTGACCATATCCCAGGCAGCGGTGAGCGCATCGCCGTCATAGAGCAGGCCGGTCCAGAACGCCGGCAGAGCGTTGATATGCGCCTCGGGCCCGCCGTCCGCGCCGCGCATTTCGAGATATTTCTTGAGCCGGACCTCGGGGAAGATCGTGGTCATGTGGTCGGCCCAGTCGCTCATCGTCGGCAGTTCGCCGGGCAGGCCGGGCAGCTCGCCCTTCAGGAAAGCGCGGAAGGACTGGCCGGAGACGTCGATATATTTCCCGTCGCGCAACACGAAATACATCGGCACGTCGAGCGCGTAATCGATATAGCGCTCGAAGCCGAACCCGTCCTCGAATACGAAGGGCAGGTCGCCGGTACGGTCCGGATCGGTATCGGTCCAGACCTGGGCGCGGCGGCTCTTAAAGCCGGATGGCTTGCCTTCCTTGAACGGCGAGGCCGCGAACAAGGCGGTGGCGATCGGCTGCAACGCCAGCGAGACGCGGAATTTCTTGACCATGCAGGCTTCGGATTCGAAGTCGAGATTGGCCTGGATGGTGCAGGTGCGGAGCATCATGTCGTGCCCCTCATTGCCCTTTTTCGGCATATAGGCGCGCATGATGGCGTAGCGGCCCTTGGGCATCCACGGCACCTGGTCGCGCGTCAGGCTGGGCTGGAAGCCCATGCCCAGCGCGCCGATGCCCAGCACCCCGCCGATTTCCTTGACCTGGGCCAGATGCGAAGCGGTTTCCCGC
The DNA here is from genome assembly GCA_965276835.1 of Alphaproteobacteria bacterium. Lineage (GTDB taxonomy): Bacteria > Pseudomonadota > Alphaproteobacteria > BOG-932 > Roseiterribacteraceae > BOG-932. The sequence continues at coordinate 338,324 of OZ255631.1, read as the reverse complement.
GCGGTGTCGTGCATCGAATCGAGCGGCGCGCCCGACAGTTCGAACTGGCCGCCCGGCTCCAGCGAGATATTCGCCAGCCCCTGGGTCAGCCCGATCAACGTCTCGCCCTCATAGACGCCGTTCCAGCCGAAACGCTTCAACCCTTCCAGCAGGGCGCGCACGCCGTCATTGCCGTCATAGACGACCGGCCCGTGACCAGACGCGCGGAACAGGAATTTCTCGTGCTCGGTCCCCACCCGCCATTCGGACGCGGGTTTGCAGCCGCTTTCCAGATAGGCGACAAGCTGCCGGCGGTCGGAAATGACCGCAGTGCCCGCGTTGGAAGCTACAGACATCGATCGCCTCGGACCTGACTTAAGACACGTATTCGTTGCGAAACGGCGGACGCGTATCCGCCGAAGAACCGTCGCCTGCCAGTGCCTGCCAACAGGCCAGTGCCGCGATCGCGGCGGTTTCGGCCCTGAGTAAACGGGGGCCCAAACCGACGGCGACAACAAACGGAAGTTTCCGTAAGGCGTCAAGCTCCACGGCTGCAAAGCCGCCCTCCGGCCCGATCAGGAACCCGGCCGGCACCCCCTTCCGCGCGGCAACCGCCTGGGCGATCGGCTGCGCCGCACCGGCCTCGGCGCAGACGAACAGCGGCCGGTCGGCAGGCCATGCGGCCAACGCCTTGTCCAGCTGCATCGCCTCCCGCACCTCGGGAATATCCAGCCGCTCGGTCTGCTCCGCCGCCTCGATGGCGATGTTGGTCAGGCGTTCGGTGTTGACGCGCAGCGGTTCCGACCGCCGGGTGAGGACAGGCCACAGGACCGACACGCCCAGTTCGGTCGCCTTTTCCGCGATGAAATCGATTCGTACGCGCTTGATCGGCGCGAAGGCGAGCCAGATGTCCGGGCTTGCCGCCTGCACGCGGCGTTGGCTGTCCAGCACGATTTCGGCGCTGCTCTTGCCATAACCGCCGACATGGCCGAGCCACTCCCCATCGCGCCCGTTGAACAGTCCGACTTCGGCGCCGATCGCCCGGCGCATGACATTCTTAATGTAGTGCGTGCGGTCGCCGTCGAGCGCGACGCGCAGGCCTTCATCCAGGGGATCTGTGACATAGAGGCGGGGGATCATGGTCGCTCTATACTGATTTGACCGAACTCAGACCATAGCGATGCGCGCATGGCGGCTTGCCATGGCGACCGGAGATAAAGCGCGCCGGCGAAGCGCCGCTCACATTTCACTTCAGGATATGACAAGCAAACTTGACACTTAAATTACCTAATGTAATGTTTCCTTGTCATATAGATAAGGAGGCTTGATATGATTGACTCTCGAACCCGCCGAATCTGTACCCATGCCGCGATTGCACTGTCGGGCGGCGCGATGATCGCGTTCGCTCGCGGGTTGCCTGGTATTGGGGCGGGCTTCTGGGTCTCGCCGTATCGTTCCCGATCTACAGTTTCGTTGCCGGCGGCGGATTGCAGTGGATTTTGTCGCCGGCTGGTGCGACGGCGCCGTCCACCTATAGCGGTCAGGTCGTGGTCGCCGCGTTCGCCGTAGGCTACATGCTGCTTATGGTGATGGAGATGGTCGGGTTCGCGGCCGCATAGATCTGGTGGCGGACGACCAAACAATGAAGAACCGACTGAAAATTCTGCGGGCGGAACGGAACTGGAGCCAGGCCGAGCTGTCCGAGCGGCTCGATGTTTCGCGGCAAAGCGTCAACGCCATCGAAACCGGCAAATACGACCCAAGTCTGCCCCTCGCCTTCAAGATCGCCCATCTGTTCGGACAGCCAATCGAAGCGATATTTACGGATGAGACTTGAACCGGAGATGCCTGCCGGTGTGACGGTCTACGATACTATCCGCTGCCCTCCACGGGAGAGTGAGTTGCCCTAACCGTGCGCCTTGGCCGTCAATTCTATCCCAAGCGCTTTCATGACCGCGATCGTTGTTTTCAGAGTTGGGTTTCCGTTTTCGCTGAAAGACCGATAGAGCTGCTCGCGGGAAAGACCGGTCTGACTGGCGATCTGAGACATGCCTTTGGCGCGCGCCACAACGCCCAAGGCATGCGCGATATAGCCCGCGTCTTCGGTCTCAAAAGCTTCAGCCATAAAGATCGCAACGGCCGCGTCAGAAGTGATGTCTTCCGCCGGATCATAGGTTGTGAGTTTTTCAGCCATTCATTCGCTCCACTCGGCCGCAAGCCGTTTTGCCGCTTTGATGTCTTTTGTCTGGGTGCTCTTGTCCCCACCGCACAGCAGGATGATCACTGTCTTGCCGCGCTTGAGAAAGTAAACACGGTAGCCCGGACCATAGTGAATGCGCAGTTCGCTCACCCCTTCTCCTACCGGTGCCGCGTCGCCAGCATCGAGAGGCTATAAGCGCGCGTACCTGCTCGTCCTTGAGCCGCGCCCGCCATTTGCGGAATGTTTCGGTCTGCTTAAGCTCAAGCATATGACATATGTAGTTTTTAAACTACTACCCGTCAATCGCCCGCATAGCCGCGTCGGGCTGTAGCGACTATATGTGCGCCGATGATCGACACGACCGATGACATTCCCCATACCGACCTCGTCTCCGGCGGCTGGATCGACCGGCGCATGCCGGCGTGGACGCGGCCTTATTTGAAGCTGGCGCGGCTGGACCGGCCGACCGGTATCTGGCTGCTGCTGCTGCCGTGCTGGTGGGCGATCGCGCTGGCCAGCCCGACGGCGGCGACCGGGATCGGCATGACTGTGCTGTTCACCATCGGCGCCATCGTCATGCGCGGCGCGGGCTGCACGGTGAACGACATCATCGACCGCAATATCGACGCGCAGGTCGAACGGACGCGCGGGCGGCCTTTGCCGTCAGGACAGGTCGGGCTGTTCGGGGCGCTGGTGTTCTTAGGCCTGGAACTGGCGATTGGACTTCTGGTGCTGGTGCAACTCAACCGGCTGAGCATCTGGCTGGGCGTCGCCTCGCTGGTGCTGGTCGGGGTCTATCCGCTGATGAAGCGTCTGACCTGGTGGCCGCAGGCGTTTCTGGGGCTGACCTTCAATTGGGGCGCCGTCATGGGCTGGGCCGCTGTTACCGGCAAGATCGGCTGGGCGACGCTCGCGCTCTATGCCGCCGGGTTCTGCTGGACCATGGTCTACGACACGATCTATGCCCATCAGGACAGCCGGGACGATGCGGGTGCCGGCGTGAAGTCGACAGCCCGGCGCTTCGGGCGGTTCAGCCGCGTCTGGCTGTTCGGATTCGCCGCCGCAATGGTCGTGCTCATCGACTTGGCCGGTGACATCATGAACCTGAAATCGGCATTTCAATACATGTTGATACCGGTCGTTCTTCATCTTTTATGGATATTGGTGTTCTGGAAGATCGAAGATCCGCGCGATTGCCTGCGGCGGTTCCAGGCCAGCCGCTGGACCGGGCTGCTGGTGGTGGCCGCATTCGTTGTCGGCCGGCTGTTCGGGTGACGGATCGCCATACAAGGTTCGTCACCGAGAACACCGTCGTCGCGCCGGCCTCTGCGGTGCCGGAGATCCTGCTGCATCTGGCGACCGAAGTGACACCGTTATGGCAGGCATCGGAAGAAACGTTGCAGACCAACGGCCTGCCGCCGCCTTATTGGGCTTTCGCCTGGCCCGGCGGACAGGCCTTCGCAAGGCTGATGCTCGATAAACCCGAACTGTCGCGCGGCCGCATTGTTCTGGATTTCGCCGCAGGTTCCGGCATCGCCGGGATCGCCGCAGTAAAGTCCGGCGCCGCGAAGGTTATTGCCAGCGAGATCGACGCCTTCGCTCTGGCGGCCCTGCGGCTGAACTACGATCTCAACAATTCAAAAATCAATATTGTTGATAGTGACTTATTGAGCGATCCTCCTACTGGATGGGATCTCATTCTGGCGGGCGATGTCTGCTATGAGCGGCCGATGGCAAGCCGGGTTCTGGCGTGGCTGGACCAGGCCGTTGCCGCCGGCATCGAGGTCCTGGTCGCAGACCCCGGACGCACCTATCTGCCGAAGAGCGGTTTGACCGAGTTGGCGCGCTATGACATTCCCACTTCGCTCGACCTCGAAAATCGCAAGATGATGACCACTGTCATATATCGCTACGCGCAACAGGGCCTCCATACATGACCGATCTCCTCTCGCTTCTTGATGACTGCATCGCCCAAGCCCGCAAGGCCGGCGCCGATGCAGCGGATGCGCTGGCGTTCGACAGCCAATCGCTGAGCATCGCCCGCCGCCTGGATAAGCCGGAGCGGCTGGAGCGATCCGAATCGCGCGACCTGGGGCTGCGCGTTTTCGTTGGGCAGCGCCAAGCGATGGTATCGACCAGCGAGCGGACGCCCGAAGCCTTGGCCGAACTGGTCGAACGCGCAGTCGCCATGGCGCGCGTGGTGCCGGAGGACCCGCATTGCGGCTTGGCCGCCCCGTCGCAACTGGCCCGCGATTGGCAGGATTTCGACCTGGCCGACCCGGTCGAACCCTCGGTCGATGCGATGATCGCCGCCGCCAGCGAGGCCGAGGCCACCGCCGTTGCCGTCAAAGGTGTCACCAATTCCGAAGGCGCCGAAGCCGGGTGGGGCCGCAGCGACATCGCGCTGGTCGCCTCCAACGGCTTCTCCGCCGCCTACGCCCGCACCAGCCACAGCCTGTCCGTCTCCGTACTGGCGGGCGAAGGCGCGGGCATGGAGCGGGATTACGATTTCACTTCAGCCGTGCACGCCAGTGACTTGAAATCGGCCAAGGAAATCGGTCTGTCGGCCGGTGAGAGGGCGGTCCGCCGCCTGAACCCACGCAAGGGGCCGACGGCATCGGTGCCGGTCGTATTCGACCCGCGCGTCGCCGGCGGTTTCATCGGCGCCCTTGCCGGCGCTATATCCGGCCCATCGGTCGCGCGCGGCACATCTTTCCTGCGCGACAAGATGGGTGCGCAGCTGTTCGCGCCCGGCATCCAGGTGGTCGACGACCCGTTTCTGGTGCGCGGCCTGCGGTCGAAGCCGTTCGACGGCGAAGGCGTCGCGCCGCAGCGCCGCGCCATCATTGACGATGGGCGGTTGACGACATGGCTGCTGGACCTGCGATCCGCCCGGCAGTTGGGCCTGCAGACCACCGGCCACGCCGCGCGCGGCACCGGCGGCCCGCCCGCCCCCTCCCCCAGCAACCTGGCGCTGATGCCCGGCAAGCTGACGCCGGAGGAATTGATCGGCGAGATCGAGAACGGTTTCTATGTCACGGAAATGATGGGCATGGGGACGAACGGCGTGACCGGCGATTACAGCCGCGGCGCCGCCGGATTCTGGATCGAGAACGGGCAGTTGACCTATGCCGTCAGCGAGATGACGGTCGCCGGCAACCTGAAAGACATGTTCCCGCGCCTGACCCCGGCCAGCGACCTGGTGCGGCGATACGGCGTGGACAGCCCGACGATCCGCATAGACGGGATGATCGTCGCGGGGCGGTGAGACGATTTAGCCTGCCGGGATAACAACAGAACCCTAGCCAAACGGCGAGTCGCCGCTATATACGCACCCGCGGTGGAGTACCCGGAGGAAGCAATGCTGACTGAGACCGAGGGTGCGCGTCGTTATCGGACAATCTGGCTTTCCGATATTCATCTCGGCACCAAAGGGTGCCGTGCGGATATGTTGCTGGATTTCCTGCGCGAGACCGAATCCGACAATCTGTTCCTGGTCGGCGACATCGTCGATGGCTGGCGGCTGACCAAATCCTGGTATTGGCCGCAGGCCCATAACGACGTCGTCCAGAAGATCATGCGTAAGGCGCGCAAGGGCACGCAGGTGATCTATATCCCCGGTAACCACGACGAGGGCTTCCGCCAGTTTCGCGGGCTGGATTTCGGCCATATCCGGATTTCCGAAGACGTCATCCATGAAATGAACGACGGGCGACGCTTTCTGGTCACGCATGGCGACAAGTTCGACGTGGTCGTCAATTACGCCAAATGGCTGGCGATGCTGGGCGATGCCGCCTATTCCACCGCAATCATGCTGAATGTCTGGTTCAACGCCGCCCGCCGCCGCTTCGGCTTTCCCTATTGGTCGTTGTCGTCGTACCTCAAGCACAAGGTCAAGAACGCGGTCGAATTCATCGGCAATTATGAAGTCGCGCTCGCGGCCGAGGCCCGGCGGCACAATGTGCATGGCGTGATCTGCGGCCACATCCATCACGCGGAAATGCGCGATATCAACGGCATCACCTATTGCAATGACGGCGACTGGGTCGAAAGTTGTACTGCCTTGGTCGAACATGCCGACGGGCGGCTTGAAATCATCGATTGGACCGCCGAGCAGACGCTGAAATTGACCGCCGCCCGCGTAGCCGCCTGAAATCGGACCGCAGGAAGAATCCGGCACCCAATTTTGAAAATCCTGTTCATCACCGATGCCTGGCATCCGCAGGTCAACGGCGTCGTCCGCACTTTGCTGACCACTGGCCGCGAACTGGAGAAGATGGGGCACACCGTCGAGTTCATCGGCCCCGACCGGTTCAGGACCATCGACCTGCCGGGCTATAAGGAAATCAAAATCGCGGTGAAGCCCCGGCGCAAGCTGGAACGGCTGATCATGGAATTCGGCCCGGAGGCGATCCATATCGCGACGGAAGGGCCGCTCGGCTGGGCCGGACGGGCGATCTGCCGGAAAAGGGGATACGTCTTCACCACCTCCTATCACACCTCGTTTCCCGAATATCTGGCGGAACGGCTGCCGGTGCCGCTGTCGCTCACCTATGCCGTGCTGCGCCGGTTTCATCGCGCGTCGGCCGCGGTGATGGTGGCGACACCGACTGTGTCGAGGGCGCTGGCGGCGCGCGGCTTTTCCAACCTGAAGCGTTGGACCCGTGGGGTCGATACCGAACTGTTCAAACCGCGCAGCAAGGACTTCATCGACGCGCCACGGCCGATTTCGATCTGCGTCGGCCGGGTCGCGGTCGAAAAGAACATCGAGGCTTTCTTAGGCTTGGACATACCCGGCACCAAATTCGTCGTCGGCGGCGGCCCAATGCTGGGAACGCTCAAGCGGCGTTATCCGCAAGTTCGTTTCGTCGGACCGCGACACGGCGACGAGCTTGCCGCCTATTTCGCGGCAGCTGACGTTTTCGTCTTTCCGTCGCGCACCGACACGTTCGGCCTGGTCCTGCTCGAGGCGCTGGCATCCGGCGTGCCGGTCGCCGCCTATCCGGTGCAAGGCCCGCTCGATGTGATCGGCGACAACGATGTCGGCGTGCTGGACGAGGATCTGGGCAGCGCCGTTGCCAAGGCACTGACCATCGCGCCCGAACGTTGCCGCGCCTTCGCGTTGAAATATTCCTGGACGGCCGCCGCGCAGCAGTTCCTCTCCAATGTCCAACCCTGCGCGTGACGCAACCCGCGCGGCGCGGCGTCCGCTGCCGCTCCGCCTTTATGCCGGCCTGCTGGAAGCCGGGGGGCCTCTGCTTGACCTCTATCTGGCGCGGCGCATGCGCGCCGGCCGGGAGGACGCCCAGCGGTTCGGCGAACGGCAGGGCGTCCCGTCCGTCCCTCGCCCCGCCGGCTTCCTGATCTGGTTCCACGCCGCCAGCGTCGGCGAATCCATGTCGATGCTGCGCCTGCTGGACCGCCTTCAGGCGGAGCGCCCCGGCATCAATATCCTGGTGACGACCGGAACGGTGACATCCGCCCGGATGGTCGCGGAGCGGCTTGGCGACCGCGTGATCCATCAATATATCCCGGTCGACCGGGCGGCCTGGGTCACGCGATTCCTCGATCATTGGCGGCCGGACTGTGCCGTCTGGATCGAGTCCGAGATCTGGCCGAACCTACTGGACGGCGTGGCGCGGCGCGGTATTCCGGCCGCTTTGGTCAATGCCCGCATGTCGGTCCGGTCGCACCGGCGCTGGTCGCTGGCAAGGCGGACCATCGGCCATCTGCTGTCGACCTTCGATCTCTGCCTGGCGCAGACGGAGATGGAGGCCGCGCGGCTGGGTGAATTGGGCGCACGCGACGTGCGCTATGTCGGCCATCTGAAATTCGCCGCCGACCCACTGCCGGCCGATCAGGCGACGTTGACGTCGCTGCGGGCAGCCATCGGCGCCCGCCCCTTATGGGTTCTGGCATCCTCCCATGACGGCGAGGACGAAATCGCTATCGCCGCGCATGAACGGCTGATTGCACAATATCCCGACCTGCTGACCATCATCGTGCCGCGCCATACCAAGCGGGGCCTCACCATCGCCGCGATGGCAAAGGCGGTGGGGCTGAGCGCCGCGCTGCGGTCTGCCGGCCTGCCGCCCATGCCGGGCGACGGGGTCTATGTCGCGGATTCGATGGGTGAGCTGGGCCTGTGGTACCGGCTGGCCGGTATCGCCTGTATCGGCGGATCGCTTGTGCCGGTCGGCGGGCATAACCCAATCGAGGCAGCCCAGCTCGACTGCGCCCTGCTCTATGGCCCGCATATGTTCAGCCTTCCCGGCATCGCCGCCGAATTGCAGGCGGAGAATGCGGCTTTGGTCGTCGAGGACGCCGAGGCTTTGGCCGCGACGATCGGCCGGTTGCTCGCAGACAAGCCGGCGGCCCTGGCGATGGCGGCGGCGGCGCGGGCGATTGCCGAACGCAATCGCAATGTGCTGGACCGCGCCTTCGCCGCGCTGGACCCGCTGATCGACCGGGCGCGGTTGGCCGCAACATGAACGCGCCCGCTTTTTGGGATGACACCGACAGCGCGCTGGGCAAGCTGCTCGGTCCACTCGGCAGCCTTTATGCCGGCGCGACCGCATGGCGGTTGGCGCACGGACAGCCATGGGCGGCGACGGTCCCTGTCATCTGTGTCGGCAACCTGACCGCCGGCGGCGCCGGAAAGACGCCTGTTGTGCGCGACCTCGCCGCACGATTGAGCAACGCTGCGATCCTGTCGCGCGGCTATGGCGGACGTGAGGACGGACCGCTCAAAGTGGATCCGGACAGACATTCCGCGGCGGATGTCGGCGACGAGCCGTTGCTGCTCGCGCAGGATGCCGCTTGCTGGATTGCCGCCGATCGCGCCGCCGGAGCGAAGGCCGCCGTCGCGGACGATGCGCAGGTCATCGTTATGGATGACGGATTGCAAAACCCAGCGCTGAGGCAGGATTTGCGCCTGATCGTGGTCGATGGCACCGCGGGGTTCGGCAATCGCCGCGCGATCCCGGCGGGTCCGCTGCGCGAATCCATCGCGGACGGTATTGGCCGGGCGCACGCCTTGATCGTCGTCGGCGAGGACCGGCGGGGACTGGCGCGGGAATTCGGCCATCGCCTGCCGGTTCTGGCCGCGCGTCTGGAAGCGCGTGACGCACAGCTTTGGTCCGGCGCGCGGCTGGTTGCCTTTGCCGGCATCGGACGGCCGGAGAAATTCCGCGCCACCTTGACCGAGATCGGAGCCGATATCGCCGGCTTTCGTGGCTTCGCCGACCACCATCCCTATCGCAACGCCGAACTTGAGGCACTGACGGCCGAGGCGGCTGCGATACACGCGACGCTGGTGACGACCGAAAAGGATTGGGTTCGCCTGACGCCGGAATGGCGCGCGCGGATTCAGCCGGTCGAGGTGACCCTGCGCTGGAACGATGAGGCAGCCATCGAAACCCTGCTCGACCGGGTAATCCCGCGTGGCTGAGCGCAGCGTCGCGCGCCGCGCCGGCTATATCGCACAGGCGGCGGCCTTGGCCGTGTTCCTGGGCCTCTGCCGCATCCTGCCAGTCGATTGGGCGTCGGGGCTGGGAGGCTGGATCGGGCGAACGGTCGGGCCGTCGATGGGGCAAAGCCGGAAGGCGGCGCGCAATCTCGCCCGCGCGTTTCCCGACAACACGACTGAGGCCAATACGAAGATTATCCGGGGCATGTGGGACAATCTGGGCCGCGTCATCGCCGAATATCCGCACCTGCCCCGCATCTGCGCGAAGCTGGAAGGCGGCCGGGTGGAGATCGAAGGGATTGAAATCATCCGTGCGCTGGCAACCGACGGGCAGCCTGGCATTCTGTTCGGCGGCCATTTGGCGAATTGGGAGGTTCAGCCCTTCATCGCCCGCCACACCGGCCTGGAACTGGCGTTGATCTATCGTGCGCCCAACAACGAATGGGTCGACCGGCTGTTGCGCCGGCTGCGCGACGCGCCGTTGCTGTTCCGCAAGGGGCAGGAGGGCGCACGGGCGCTCTATAGCCTGCTGCGCAGCGGCGGACATGTGGCGATGCTGGTCGACCAGAAGATGAATGACGGCATCCCGGTGCCGTTCTTCGGTCGCGATGCGATGACCGCGCCCGCCATTGCGCAGTTCGGCCTGCGGCTGGGCTGCGTCATCGTGCCGGTTCGCACCGAACGGCTGAAGGGCGCGCGGTTCCGCATCACCGTCAGCCCGCCGCTCGACCTGCCCGATACCGGCGATCGCGCCACCGACGAACGCGCGGTCATGGTGCGGATCAACAGGATCGTCGAGGACTGGGTCAGGGCGCGGCCCGAACAATGGCTGTGGCTGCACCGTCGCTGGCCGGACTGACCGAAACCGCCTGTTAGGGTATATCGAAGCTGCGACATTGTGTTGCGCGTATTTCGTTACAGAAAGTGCACTATCTTTCTCAAAATGTACTATATAAAAAGTGAAAATCGGACCTGAGAGTCGATGACACCTGGAGGAAAGCACTCATGAAAATTCTATCGGCGGCGCTCGGTACCGCTCTTTTGACCACGATGGCGATGGCGCCGGCGTTCGCTGCGACCTCGCTCTTCGCGACCGAGCAGGCCGCCACGCAGGCTTGCGGAACCGATGAAGTTGTCTGGGTCGATCTCGATCGCGGCAAGTTTTATCACAAGGCCCAGGCCAATTTCGCCAAGGGCGGCAATGGCGGATATGCCTGCGCCAAGGCCGCGCATTCGCAGTATCGCGAATCGCACGACTAAGGCAGGCCTCATCGGCTCGAAAAGGGCGGTCCCAGCGGGGCCGCCCTTTTTATGTGCCTGAAATACCGCAATGCAAAAATTGCATGTCAGCTAGCGTTTCCGCTTCATGACAGGTAGATGGTCGGTGAGATAGTGTGTCTCATCACCTGCGGCGTAGTGCGCCGCAGCATTTTTCGTTTTACGTAACATATAAAGACCGAACGGCGACGATTTGTCGTCAATCTGATGGAGACAATTATGAAAATCGCTTCTGTTGCGATCGCCGCCGCCCTGATCGCTGGCTCGGCCATTTCGCTGCCGGCACTTGCGGCAACCAGCCTGTTCGCGACCGAGCCCGCGGCCGCTGCCGCCTGCGCCTCCGACGAAGTTGTGTGGATCGACCTGGATCGCGGCCGCTTCTATCACAAGGGCCAGGCGAATTTCGCCAAGAGCAACAATGGCGGTTACGCCTGCTCCAAGGCCGCTCACGCGCAGTATCGCGAAGGCCACGAGTAAGCTTTTTCGTCTCTGACGATTTTAAAGGGCGGCTCCAAGGGGGCCGCCTTTTTTTGATTCCGCCTCAATTTCGTCATCGCGCGCGGAGGTTCGTCGCTACGCTTCTCGCAATGACGAAGTCTAGAAAAGCTGCCCCTGCCCCGGCTTGGCCGGCGCGATTCTAGCCGGACGCGGCTTCGGCACCCCGTCCACCGTCGCGGCAACCCGGCCGTCGTGGAATTCGAGCCCAATCCCCTCGCCAGGCTTTGCATCCTTGGCCGAACCGACCGCATGGCCGGATGCATCGGTCACCAGCACGAAGCCGCGTTTCAGTACGCCGCGATAGGAATAGCTTTCGAGCAAATCGGCCAGACGTTGATAGCGCGCCCGGCCCGCGTCGAGTGAGCTTTTGAAAGCGGTATCGAGCGCCCTGCCCTGCGCCTCTAACTGGCGCTTCGCATCCTGGATCTGCTGCAGCGGATGACGCAGCCGCGCGCTCCAAGTGGCCGCGGCCTGAACCCGCCGCTCGACATAGTTACGCCACGCCCCGTCCAGCCGCTCGTCCAGTCCGTCCAGATGGCGCTTCGCGTCCTGGATTTGCTGCAAAGGATGACGCAATCGTGCGCCCCAGGTGGCGACGGCCTGGACCCGCCGTTCGGCATAGTTGCGCCACGATCCGTCCAGCCGTTCGTCGAGTCCATCCAGCCGTTGGGCATGGGCCTCGATCGCATGGCGCGGATTGCCCAGCCCCCGCTCCAAAGCCTGCAGCCCGCTGCGCTTGAACTCGATGGCCCGTTCGACCTGGAACAGCAATCGGGACGACTGTTCCTCGACCCGCGCCAAAAGTTGCAGCCGCACGGGCACGGCGAATTCGGCGGCGGCGGTCGGCGTCGGCGCCCGGCGGTCGGAGGCGAAGTCGATCAGGGTCGTATCGGTCTCGTGGCCGACGGCTGAGATCAGCGGGATCGTGCTCGCCGCCGCGGCGCGGACAACGATCTCCTCATTGAAGGCCATCAGATCCTCGATCGCCCCGCCGCCGCGCGCGACGATCAGCACATCGGGCCGACGCGGCCAGCCCGTGACCGGCAAGGCGTTGAACCCGGCGATGGCGGCAGCCACTTCGGCGGCGGCATTCGCACCCTGCACGGCAACTGGCCAAACCAGCACGTCGCGCGGGAAGCGGTCGGCCAGCCGGTGCAGGATATCGCGGATTACCGCGCCGGTCGGCGAAGTGACGACGCCGATCACGCCCGGCAGGCTGGGCAGCGGGCGCTTGCGGTCGGCATCGAACAGCCCCTCCGCCGCCAGCTTTTTCCGCCGCTCTTCGATCAGCTTCAGCAAGGCGCCCTGCCCCGCCAGCTCCATCGATTCGATAACGATCTGATAGCTTGAGCGGGCGGGATAGGTCGTGACCCGCCCGGTGCAGATGACCTCTACGCCATCCTCCGGGATCATCCCCAGACGTCCGGCATTGCCGCGCCAGACCACACCGTCGATCACCGCGTCGTCGTCCTTCAGGCACAGATAGATATGGCCGGACGTGTGACGCTTGACCCGCAGCAACTCGCCGCGCACCCGCACCAGCCCATAGGCGCCCTCGATCGTGCGCTTCACCGCGCGCGCCAGCTCACCGACGCTATAGGGTGTCAGGTTGCCGCCGGCGACAGGCAGTTCGTCGGTTGGGGGCAGGTCCGGTTCGGTTTGCGCGCTCATCCCGCCATGATACAAACCGCACCGGAAAAAGCCATTTTCAGGAACACCCCTTGGCGGATCGGCTGAATATTCTTCTGGTCGGCAGCGGCGGACGCGAACACGCGCTGGCCGCGCGCATCGCCGCATCGCCTTTGACCGCCCGTCTGGTCGCCGCGCCCGGGAATGCCGGGATCGCCGAAATCGCCGAATGCGTTGCGATTCCCGCCGACGATGTGGCGCGGCTGGTCGATTATGCCGTCGCCGAGAATATCGACCTCGTGGTCGTCGGACCCGAGGTTGCTCTGGTCGCCGGACTGGTCGACCGGTTGGCGGAAAAAGGCATCAAAGCCTTTGGGCCCAGCGCCGCCGCCGCCGCGCTGGAGGGCTCCAAGGCCTTCATGAAGGACATCCTCGCCAAATACGGCATCCCGACCGCCGCCTATAAACGTTTTCGCGACGGCGCCGAAGCCAAGGCTTATGTCGCCGCCCAGGGCGCGCCCATCGTCATCAAGGCCGACGGGCTGGCGGCCGGCAAGGGCGTCACCGTCGCCCTAACCGTCGCCGAAGCCAATGCCGCGATCGACGAGGCGCTGGTCGGCGGCCGGTTCGGCGCGGCGGGCGAGGAGATCGTCGTCGAGGAATTCATGGCTGGCGAGGAAGCCAGCTATTTCGCGCTGGTCGACGGCGAGACCGTCGTCCCGCTGGGTGCCGCGCAGGACCACAAGGCGGTCGGCGACGGCGACACCGGCCCCAATACCGGCGGCATGGGCGCCTATAGCCCCGCCCCTGTCGTGACCGCCGCGTTGGAGCAGCAGATCCTGGACAAGATCGTCCGCCCGCTGGCCAAGGCGATGGTTGCCGAGGGCCGGCCCTATCGCGGGGTGATCTTCGCCGGGCTGATGATCGCCGAGGCCAAGGCGCGGCTGATCGAAATCAATGTCCGTTTCGGCGATCCGGAATGCCAGGTCCTGATGGCGCGGCTGGAAACCGATCCGGTCGAACTGATGCTGGCAACCGCCGAAGGCCGGCTGGGCAGCTTGCCCCCTGCCCGCTGGCGGAACCTTGCCGCACTGACAGTCGTGCTGTGCGCCGAGGGCTATCCGGGAACGCCGAAGACGGGCACCGAGATCAAGGGCGTCGCGGTTGCGGCGGCGGATGGGATTTCGATCCTGCATGCCGGCACCAAACGCGGTGCCGACGGGCGCTTGCTGGCATCGGGCGGCCGGGTGCTGAATGTCGTCGCCACCGGCCGCGATGTGGCTGAGGCACAGGCCCGCGCCTATCGCGCCGTGGACCGCATCGACTGGCCGGGCGGCTTTTGCCGCCGCGACATCGGGTGGCGCGCGATTGCACGGGAGCCAGTGGCATGACCGGCCGTTTCGACGTCGCCATTGTCGGCGGCGGCATCGCCGGGGCGACCTTCGCCGCCATCCTGGGCGATGCCGGGCTGAAGATCGCACTGATCGAGCGCCAGACGCCGGCGGCGCTGGAGGGCAGCGCCTATGACGGGCGGACGACCGCGATCACCTATGGCTCGCGTAAGATGCTGGAGGCTGCTGGCCTGTGGGCGGCCCTCGCCCCCCACGCCTGCCCCATCGACGACATCCGCGTCGCCGACAATGCCTCGCCCATGTTCCTGCATTTCGATTCGCGTGAGGTCGGCGACGACCCGCTGGGCTCCATCGTCGAGAACCGGCTGATCCGCATCGCGCTGCGCCAGCGCATCGACGAGATCGCCAATGTCAGCCAGATTTCGCCCGCCACCGTCTCCGGCCTCGACACCGAGGGCGAAGCGGCCCGCGTGACCCTGGCCGACGGGCGCGTCATCGCCGCCGACCTGGTGATCGGCGCGGACGGGCGCGAATCCTTCATCCGCGGGGCGGCCGGCATCAGGACGGTCGGCTGGAAATACAAGCAGCAGGCCATCGTCACGATCATGGGCCACGAGCTGGACCATGAGAATGTCGCGGTCGAGAATTTCCTGCCGCCCGGCCCGTTCGCCATGCTGCCGATGGTCGACGCGCCCGACGGCACGCATCGCAGCTCCATCGTCTGGACCGACTATCTGGACGCCGTGCCGCTCTATCAGAAGCTGGACAAGGCGGCGTTCGACGCCGAATTGCAGGCCCGTGCCGGCGAATGGCTGGGCAAGGTCTGGGACATCGGCCCACGCTTCACCTTCCCGCTGTCGCTGCGCCACGCCACACGCTATGTCGGCCGCCGGGTCGCACTGATCGCCGACGCCGCGCATGTCATCCATCCCATCGCCGGCCAGGGCCTCAACCTCGGCATGCGCGATATCGGCCTGCTGTCGGAACTGCTGATCGACCAGCGCCGCTTAGGGCTGGATCTGGGCGACCCGATGCTGCTGGCGCGCTACCAGGCCAAGCGGCGTGGCGACAATTTCGCCTTCAGCGCCGCGACCGACATTCTGGACCGCCTGTTCTCCAACGACATCCCGCCGATCCGCGCCGCCCGCCGCATCGGCCTGGGCACGGTCAACCAGGTCCCCCCGCTCCGCCGTTTCTTCATGCGCAGCGCCATGGGCGCCGCCGGCGCGCTGTCACGCCTGGGGCGCGGGGAGAAGATATAACTCACGAACCGCCGGTTCGTGCTAAGAGCGCGGCAACCGGGGAGCATCTCGGACAACAGGATCGATAGGGTGGCACTTCATGGCGGTCAGCGCGCAATTATGCGGTTGCGGCAGCGGCCTTCGGGCGCAGCGTTGTTGTGCCTATGATTTCGACAATATTCCGCCGGCGGGCGCGGCGCGGCAGTTGTTGCCGCTGGTCGAGCGCGCGGCCAATGCCCTGAAACTGAACCAGGACGATGTCGCCGGACAATTGGCGCTGGAGGTTCTGGAGCTGGCGCCGGTTCAGCCGGGCGCGCTGAATGTTCTGTACCGTTTGCGCCGGAAACAGAACGTCTTCCCGGCGGCGGAAATCCTGCTGCGCCGGTTCGTTCGATTTCATCCCAACGAGCTGGACCAGACGGCGGAGCTGACGTTGATGCTGAAACAGCGCGGCAACATCGCCGACGCGGAGGTGCATGCGCGCAACGCCGTGCGCCTGGCCCCGACAAACCCGGCCGTGCACAATCTGATGGGCATGATCCTGACCGATTCCAATCGGCCACGGGTCGGCGAATTCCACTATAACCGGATGCTGACGCTGAGCGGGAAGCGCGACCCGATCGTGCTGGCCAACCTGGCCTGGAACCTGAAGACCCAAGGCCGCATCGCCGAGGCCCGCGCGCTGTACGAGGAATCCGTCGCCGCCGCGCCGAAGATCATGCTGACCCTGCTGGGCTGGGCGCGGATGGAAGAGGCCGACCGGAATTTCGACCGCGCCGCCGAATTGTTGGACAGGGCGGAGGTGCTGGTCCCCAACGCCCCGGCGATCCAGCTTGCCCGTGCGATCCTGCATGGGCGCACTCAGGAATACGATAAGGCGCTGGCGATCCTGGACGGCATGAAGCGGCCCGAGGGCGGTCAGCCGCTGGGCGCCGACGAGCTGATGGAAAAGGGCCGACTGCTAGACAAGGTCGCCCGCTATGACGAGGCGTTCGCGGCCTATGCCGAAAGCAAGCGCCTGGTCCGCAGCGCCACCGGCAATGGCTATCTGGACGGCGCCGCCGAAAACCTGTTCGGCAGGCTGAAAGCCTTCTTCAAGGCGACACGGTTGGGCTTCACGCCGCGCGCCGGCGTCAGGACCGACGGGCCGCAGCCCTTGTTCATCTTGGGCTTCCCCCGGTCGGGCACGACATTGACCGAGCAAATCCTGAGCGCCCATCCGCGCATCTCAGCCGGCGACGAATTGCCCTTCGTCAACGAGATCACCCAAATCATGCCGCGCATGCTGAACAGCCCGCTGGCCTATCCCGAAGCGCTGGCGGAGCTATGGATGGGCGACCAGCATGAAGGGCTGGACAATCTGCGCGATTATTACCTGCAGCGCGTGCGCCAGCTTGGCATCCTGACGCCCGGCGCGGCCTGGTTCACCGACAAGATGCCGCTCAATGAAACGCATCTGGGCCTGATCGCGCTGCTGTTCCCGCAGGCGCCGCTGATCCATGTACTGCGCCATCCGCTGGATGTAGTCCTGTCGGTTTTCTCGAACCACCTGACGCATGGGTTTTACTGCGGCTTCGCGCTGGAAACCGCCGCGCGGCATTATGTGCGGGTGATGGACCTGGTCGAGCATTACCGGGGCGAGATGATGCTGCGCTATATGCCCATCCGCTATGAAGACATCGTCGCGGACCTGGACGGAAGCGCGCGGCGGATGCTGTCCTTCATCGGCGAGGAATTCGACCCGGCCTGCGTGAATTTCACGGAAAACCGCCGTTACGCACGCACCGCCAGCTATGCCCAGGTTACGGAAAAACTCTATGACCGGTCACGCTATCGCTATCGCAACTACCGCGCGCATCTGGAGCCGATCCTTCCCATCCTCGAGCCGGTGATCGCGCGGCTGGGCTATAGCGTGGACTGGACCGACGAGAACGCGGTCGCATAGTGGCCGATCAGGATAAAACCCCGGCGGACACCGCGGATGCCGGCCTGACGCCCGTGCCGCGCACGGAATTGATGAAGATCGCGCATGAATATGAGCAGGCGAAGCGGCTGGACGATGCCGGCCGGCTGCTGCGCCACATCCTGAATGCCGACGCCACCTATGCCCCCGCCCTGCATCTGATGGGCGTGGTCGCCTATCGCCGGGGCGACAAGGCGCGGGCGCTGACGCTGATGGAAAAGGCCCTGCAATACGGCATCGACACCCCGCTTTATTACCGCAATATCGGCGAGCTGTACCGGGTGATGGGCCGCCATACGGAAGCCGCCGCCGCCGCGCGCAAGTCCATCGCGCTCAATCCGGGCGACGCGACCGCGCTGATGAATTGCGCCATTGTCCTGGCCGACCAGAAACTGACCGACGAGGCGATCGAATATTTCGAGCAGGCCCTGTCGATCCGCCCTGACCTGCCGGCGGCGCATTTCGGCTTGGCCGAGGCGCTGCTTTCCCAGGGTAAGTTCACGCGCGGCTGGGAGGAGTATGAGTGGCGGTTCCGGCTGGCCGATGTCCCGCCCTTGATGCCGCCAACGAAGAAACCGCAATGGGACGGCGCGCCGATGCCCGGCGGGACGCTGGTGCTGATCGCCGACCAGGGCTTCGGCGACGGTGTTCAGTTCGGGCGATACATCCCCTGGGCCGCGGCGCGGGCGGGCAAGATTATCCTGGCGTGCAGCCCGCAGCTGAAGCCCATCCTGCGGCAGCTGGACCCCGACATGCGGCTGAGCATCACCTGGAGCGATGTCGGCGATTTCGATGCCTGGTGCCCATTGACCGGCCTGCCGCGCCTGGCCGGCATGACGCTGGAGAACATCCCGCGCGACATTCCGTACCTGACAGCCGAGCCGAAGCGCGCCCTGCATTGGAAGGCGCAGCTGGACGGGCTGACGCCGCGCGGCCTGCGCCGGGTCGGCATCGTGTGGGCCGGGCGGCCGGCGCACAAGAACGACTGGAAACGCTCGATGACCCTGGCCGATCTGGCGCCCATCACGGCGCGGGACGACATCGCGCTGATCGTGCTGCAGAAAGGCCCGCAGCAGCAGCAGACCGGCGGCTATTACGGCCGCGCGCCCTTGATCCATCTCAGTGCGGAGGTTGAGGGGTTTGACGACACGATGGCGATCATGGCCGGGCTGGATCTGGTCCTGACCGTCGATACATCTGTCGCCCATCTGGCCGGCGCGATGGGCGTGCCCGTGTGGATCATGCTGCCCTGGTGCGCCGAGTGGCGCTGGCTGCAGGAGCGGACCGACAGCCCCTGGTACCCGACCGCCCGCCTGTTCCGCCAGCCCACGCCCAACAACTGGCAGGGCGTGGCCGAACAGGTCGCCGCGGCGCTGGACTTGCGCGGGTAACCGACGGCCCGTCGTCAGCCGTGGGCTCTGGCTTCCTGAGGGCTCATCCCATAGCGGCGTTTGAACATGCGATTGAATGTCGGGTGATCGACGAAGCCGCTGCGGAAGGCGATCTCCCCGATGAGCAGGTCGGAATACAAGGCTGACGTCAGCATGCCCTGTGCATGCTCGATGCGCGCGGACCAGATCATGGCCGCCACGCTCTGCTGCCGCCCGGCAAAGGCACGATAGAGGGCCGCCCGCGAGCATTTGAGCGTCGCCGCGACACGCTCCGGCCCGAAATCAGGGTCCGTACAGCGGCGGTGAATCAGCGCGCGCGCAGCATGGTAAAAGCCGGCATCGAACCGCTCGACGTCAATGCTGCCCTGCATTTCGATCTGCAGGATGGACAGCGCCATATCGGTCGCGACACCGACAGCGATACTGCGCTGTTCGGGCCGCAAATGGGCCGCCTGCTCCGCGAGTGCGCGCAGATGTGAGCGCAATAGGCCGACCATGCCGTGCGGGCGCAACACGCGGCCAGTCATCGTCGTGGGGTCGTATTGAAGCTGGTCCCGCGAGATCAGAACGCTGAGCGCGCGGTGGCGGGAGCGGTTCATTTGAACCGGTCGGCTGCAATCGACAATGGCGATATCTCCGGCCCGCATCCCATATTCATGGCTGTCGGTGACGTTATGCGCGCTGCCGGAAGCCATCAGATCGAAACTGATATCGTCGCACCCGTCACGCCGGCAGCGTCGCAAATCGCGCGTTCCAACGATCGCGTCCGAGGCGGCCTCGACAAATTCGGCGTTCGCGCCCTGAACGCGGGTCAGTTTGGCGCGAAAGGGCCTTGCGCCATCGGATGCGCCGACCGGCTCAAGCCGCCGCATCACGCCTTCGCGCCAATAAGCCAGGCGGTGCGTCTCTGGCACGTCGTCGGTCGCATGGACATGCAATGCGCCCGCCAGAAACGGTTTGCCCGCCGCAGAGACTATCTGTTTGCGCGTTTCATCCATGTCGCCCGATGAGTACAGCTATACTGTACAAGCACCAAGCCTGCTGACGATTTTCGCCACCGCCACTGCGCCGGCGAGACGCTCGATCAACTGTTTCGCACATTTTGCGAGACGCCCAACCTACGCGTCCCACCCGGTTCCCGAGTTAAAATACCCGCAAATTTTTAATAACGCGCTCGCGGGGGGCGCCGCATGATTTGAAACGTCGGGCACCCCCGCGATCGATAGCGGCCTAACGAAGGAATCCCATGTCCACAGACCAAATCACGGGCACGCCCTCAGGCGTCGTCCTCAGCGGCACCGGCACCTATAGCGATCCTGTAACCATCGCGTCGGACGCCTACGTCACCGGCGACCCCGCCATCACGGCCGCGGATGCACGCGGAATCGAAAATGACGGGACCGTCACCGGAACCAATACGGGCATCGAGTTCAAAGCCGGCGGCTCGGTCACCAACATCGCGGGCGCCACGATCACCGGCTACAGCATCGGCGTCGCTGGCGACACTGGCGGCGTCCCGACCGATGTTTTCAACAATGGCCTGATCGCCGCGACCGGACCGCAAACCTATTTGTACGGTGCGCCGCCCGGTTTTGCCGTTCGCCTGAATGGCGGCGGTTCGGTCAGCAACGGGTCCGAAGGCACCATCACCGGCTATAACGGTGTCAGCATCAGGCATGCTTACGGGGCGGTCGACAACGCCGGCACCATCGCCGCCTATGACACGGCGATCTCAATGGGGACGCAGGGTGGATCGGTCACCAATGAGGTGGGTGGCGTGATCTCCAACCAGCGCGGCGAGGCCGTCTATATCCGCGGCGCTGGCACCATCGACAATTTCGGCAACATCACCTCGAGCGAATACGGGGTGATCTTGGGCGGTGGCGGGACCATCGTTAACCACGAAGGCGCCTCGATCGTCGCGCCTTCGGCCGAAGCCATCGAAATCGATAGCTATCCGGTAAATGTCGACAATGCCGGCAGTATTTCGGGCTTCTGGGGCGTGTATTTTGAATACGGCGCCGCCGGATCGACGCTGACCAACGAACATACCGGGTCGATCTTTGGGGACAAATACGGCGTTCAGATGAGCGACCCCGGCACGGTCGACAATTTCGGCACCATCGCCTCCGGCTATTATTCGGGCGTCCGGATGCGTTATGGCGGGACGGTCATCAACGAAGCCGGCGGAACGATCACCGGTGGAACCGAAGCCACCCCCGGCAACTACTTCACCGCCAACGCCAGCGGCGTATATTTCGGCGGCACCGACGCGACGCTCGAAAATGCCGGAACGATCGTCGCCACACAGGGCGATCCCGTCGCCGGGCACCCCTATACGGGCGATGCCGTCGTCCTGTCCGCGTCGGACACCAATCGCCTGATCGTCGATGCGGGGGCGGTATTCGAGGGGAATGTGGTCGCGGATGTCTCCACCGCGGCGAACACCATCGAGCTTTCGGCCAAAGACGGCCCCGGCACGATAAGCGGTCTGGGGACGAAATATCTCGGTTTCCAAACAGTGACGATCGACAGCGGCGCAACCTGGACGGTCGCGGGCACGATCGACGGCTTCAGCAGCGAGACGATCCAAGGGTTCGATACGCGCGACCGGCTCGACCTGACCAATCTGGGTTATTCTGCGGACAATTCGTTTTCGCTGAGCAACTCGGACGTGCTGACCATCTCGGAGAACGGCACGGCCGTCGCCACGATTCAACTGTCGGGCGATTTCACCGGCGAATTCTTCCATCTGACCGACGACGGTAACCACGGCAGCTATGTGACCGAGGACGGAAGCCCGGTCTGTTATTGCCGGGGTACGATGATCCGGACGGATCGCGGCGAAATCGCCGTGGAGGGTCTCAGGATCGGCGACCGGGTCATCGCCGCGTCGGGTGAGGCCAAGCCGATCCGTTGGATCGGGCGGCGCAGCTATTCGGGAAAATTCGCCCAGGGCAATCCCGATATTCTGCCGATCTGCTTCAAGGCCGGGTCGCTGGCCCGGAACGTGCCGCGTCGCGACCTGTGGGTTTCGCCCGAACACGCGATGTTTATCGACGGCATCCTGATTCCGGCGCGGTGCCTGGTCAACGGCAATTCGGTGTTCCAGGCGAGCCAAAGCGACCTCGTGGAATATTTCCATATCGAGCTTGACCGGCACGATGTGATCGTCGCCGAAGGGGCGCAGTCGGAAACCTATGTCGATGACGACAATCGCGGCAGGTTCCATAACGCTCACGCGTTCCGCAAGCTGTATCCGGACCACGCCAAAAAGCGCGGCGCGCTGTATTGCGCACCGCGCCTGGAAGACGGCGACGAAGTGGAACGGGCCCAGCTCGCGATCGCGGCCCGTGCCTTGCGGCTGAAGTGGCTGACGAACCGAGCGAGCAGCGTGGCGGCGACGGCCTGACGGTTACTCCGCCGCCTCGACGATGCGAATGTCGCGCTCGGCGGCGTTCGGGCCAAGGACGGCAAGCGCCTCCTTGTAGGCCGGGCTGTCATAGGCGGCGAGAGCCTTTTCCAGGCTGTCGAACTCGACGACGACGGTGCGCTGCATTAGGCCGGCTTCCTTGACTGCCAGCGGCACGCCGCGCGCGATGAAGCGGCCGCCCGCGCCTTGTATCGCCGGCGCCGCCAGCTTGGCATAGGCCGCAAGTGCCTCCGGGTTGGACACCGAGCGATACTGCGCGATCCAAAAAACCTTTGCCATTCAATCCTCCCTTGGATGTTCGGTGCCGAGCGATAGCGGATAATCGGCAAGCGGGATATAGGCCGGTGCGCCGCCGCCGGGACGGCTTTCGAACAGCGTAAATTGCGTTACCGGAAATGGCGGCGCGCGGAACAAGGCTTTCTGCTGAACGAAGACCATTGTCTCGACCAACGACGTGTTGGACAGGCGGGCGATGGTCACATGCGGGGTGAAGCCGCGATCGTCACCCGGAAACTCGGCCTGGCGAGCCGCCCTGTTCACCTTGCGGGCCAATTGGTTGAGCGGCAGAGACGGATCAACGCCGGCCCACAGCACACGCGGGCGGCTCGAGGTGCCGAAATAATCGATGCCGCTGAGCGCGATCTCGAAACCCGGCGCGGCAATGCCGGCCAGCAGCGCGTCCAGCTCCTCCGCCTGCGGGCGGCCTGCGTCGCCCAGAAAGCGCAAGGTCAGGTGATAGCTTTCCGGCGGCATCCAGCGCGCGCCTGGCAAGCCGCCGGTCAACGACCAGAGCATCTCGCCTATATCGGATGGGATGGCGATACCGACGAACAGGCGCATCAGGATTTCGCGGGCGGCAGCGCCTTTTCGACGGCCGGGGTCAGGCGTTTGGCGATGATGGCGGCGCCATCCTTGTTCGGATGCATGCCGTCGGCCTGGTTCAATCTCTGGTCCAGCGCCACGCCGTCGAGGATGAACGGGTAGAGCGGAACGCGATATTTATCGGCCAGTTCCTTGAACATCGGGTCGAACTTCGCGGAATAGGCGCCCCCCAGATTACGCGGTGCGATCATGCCGCAGATCAGCACCGGCACACCCGCCGCTCTCAGCCGCGCCAGAATGCCGTCGAGATTGGCCTTGGCACGGTCCGGATCCAACCCGCGCAGCGCGTCGTTCGCCCCCAGCTCCAGCAGCACCAGGTCAGGCTTGTCCTGCAAAGACCAGTCCAAACGCGCCAACCCATCCGCCGTGGTGTCGCCGGACACGGCGGCGTTGACCATCGTCACGTCATGCCCCTCCGCTTTCAGGATTTTCTCGATCTGGCTGGGGATATTGTCGGCATCCGACGACAGGCCATAGCCGGCGAACAGACTGTCGCCGAACGCCATGATCTTCAGCGGAGCGGCCTGGGCGGCGAGTGGCAAGAGCGCAAACACCAGCGCAGCAGCCAAACGCCGCAGACAGACTGCATTGAATCCCATTAACATCGCGCCATATCGCCTTAAACCCCGCACGGCCCGCCCGGAGCCCGCTTTCATGCCCATCGCAACTTCGCCCATGCTCGACCTCGCCGACGTGCATCTAGAGCTGAGAAGCGCGGCGGGCATGGTCAATATCCTCAAGGGAATATCGCTCCAAGTCGAGGCCGGATCGCGGGTCGGGCTGGTCGGGCCGTCCGGCTCCGGCAAGTCCAGCCTGATGATGCTGATCGGCGGGCTGGAGCGCCAGACCAAGGGCCGGATCATGGTCGCGGGCCAAGATCTCAGCACATTGAACGAGGACGGGCTGGCGCGGTTCCGCCGCGACAATGTCGGGATCGTGTTCCAGAATTTCCATCTGGTCCCGACGATGACGGCGCTGGAGAATGTCGCGCTGCCCGCCGAATTCGCCGGGCGGGACGACGCGTTCGACCGCGCGGCGGAGGGGCTGAAGGCTGTCGGCCTCGGCCATCGCCTGGATCACTATCCCGGCCAATTGTCTGGCGGCGAGCAGCAGCGCGCGGCGCTGGCCCGCGCCCTGGTCGCCGAACCCAAACTGGTGCTGGCGGACGAGCCGACCGGCAACCTGGACGGCGAAACCGGACGGCAGGTGATCGCCCTGCTGTTCGACCTGGCGCGGCGGCACGGCACCACCCTGATCCTGATTACCCACGATAACGCGCTGGCCGAACGTTGCGACCGGATGATCCGGCTGGAGGACGGGCGCATCGTCGACGACCGGATGACGGACGCACTGGCGGCGGCCCAGTGAACAAGTTCTTGCCGCTGACGCTGGCCCGGCGGGAGCTGCGGGCCGGGGCGCGCGGATTTCGCATTCTGATCGCCTGCCTGGCTCTGGGCGTCGGCACCATCGCCAGCGTGCAGTCGCTATCGCGCGACGTGCTGAACGGGATCGATGCCCAAGGCCGCACTTTGCTGGGCGGCGATGTGGCGGCGCGCATGATCTATCACGGCGTCGACGACCAGCAGCGGGCGGTGCTGAATGGATACGGCGCGGTCTCGGAATCGGTCGATTTGCGCGGCATGGCGCGGACCGAGGACGGCGAGCGTTCCACCCTGGTCGAGGTCAAGGCGGCCGACGGCGCCTATCCGCTGGTCGGCCAGGTGCGGCTGTCACCCGCCGGCCCCCTGCCCGACGCGCTGGCGAAAACGGACGGCGTGTGGGGCGTGGCGGTCGAGCAGGCCGTGCTGGACCGGCTGGACGCGCATCTCGGCGACACGGTGAAGCTCGGCACCCAGGATTATAAAATCCGCGCGGTGATCGAGAAGGAGCCGGACCGTGTCGGCACCGGCGGATTCACGCTGGGCCCGCGCTTCCTGATCGCACGCGCCGGCTTGCCCGGCACCGGGTTGGAGCAGCCGGGCAGCCTGATCTATTACGACTATCGCATCGCGCTGAACCCCGGCCACACGGCAGCGGAGGTAACGCACGACCTGCACGAACGCTACGGCGCGGCCGGTTGGCATATTCGCGACACGCGCGACGCCGCGCCGGAAATCCGCAATTTCGTGACCCGGCTGGCGACCTTCCTGACCCTCGTCGGGCTGACTGCCTTACTGGTCGGCGGGGTCGGCGTCGCCAACGCGGTCAAGGCGTATCTGGACGGCCGCATCGCGGTGATCGCAACGATGAAATGCCTGGGTGCGTCGGCGCGGACCATCGGCTGGACTTATCTGATCCAGGTCATGGCGTTGTCGGCGGTGGGCATCCTGATTGGGGTTATCGTCGGCGCGGCGACGCCGCTGGCCTTGCGCGGCGTGATTGCCGCGCATTTCCCGGTGGAGGTCGCGATCCGCATCCACCCGCTGGGGCTGGGGATCGCGGCGCTCTATGGCTTCCTGATCGCACTCGGTTTCTCGCTATGGCCGATAGGGCGCGCACAGGTCGTGCCGGCCGGCTCCCTGTTCCGCGACCTGACGCAACCGGCAGGCGGGCGGCCTGGACGCGCGATCCTTGCGGCAATCGCCGTAGCACTGGCCGTGCTGGTCGCCCTGGTGCTCGTGACATCCGACCAGCGCATGTTCGCGGCAGGCTTCGCCGGCGGCGCGGTTGTCACTTTCGCCGTCCTGGCGGCTGCGGCGCGTGGGCTGACCGGGCTGGCGAAACGCATCAGCCGGATCGACGCCGTCCGCCGACGGGCGACGCTCAGGCTGGCGCTGGCCAACCTGAACCGGCCCGGGGCGGCAACCGTCAGCGTGATCCTGTCGTTGGGTCTGGGTCTCACCATCCTGGTCGCCATCGCCCAGGTCGAGCATGATTTTCGCGGCGAGGTCGAACGGGTGATGCCGGCGGAGGCGCCCGCCTTTTTCTTCCTCGATATTCCACATGCGCAACACGCTGCTTTCGATACCGCAATTGGGGAAATCCCGCACGTCAACCGTGTTGAAAGCGTGCCGTCGCTGCGGGGCCGGATTGCCGCCGTACACGGCATGCCGGCCGAAAAAGCCGTTGTCGATCAACGCTATGCCTGGGTGCTGGGCGGCGACCGGGGCATGACCTATTCGGCGACGATTCCGGTGCGTTCTCACCTGATCGCGGGCGAGTGGTGGCCGGCAAATCATCAAGGCCCGCCTAAGGTTTCGATTGCCAAAGAGGTGGCGCTGGCGCTGGGACTGAAGGTCGGCGACGAGATCACCTTCAAC
Source organism: Alphaproteobacteria bacterium (assembly GCA_965276835.1). GTDB lineage: Bacteria > Pseudomonadota > Alphaproteobacteria > BOG-932 > Roseiterribacteraceae > BOG-932. The sequence goes on along the minus strand of OZ255631.1, from coordinate 311,750 downwards.
ATCGTCGGCCGCGATTTGAAGGCGACGGTCGCGAATGTGCGGGAGATCGACTGGGGCGGGTTGGGTATCAATTTCTCCCTCGTCTTCGCCCCCGGATTCCTGGAAGGCGCCCCACAAACGGAAATCGCCACCGCCTACGCCCCACGCGACGCCGAGCCCGCCATAGAGCGGCTGGTCAATCACGATTATCCCGGCGTCACCATGATCGACGTGCGCGACGCACTGGCGACCGTCGATGGGCTGATCGGTGAAATCGGCACGGCGGTCAGCCTGACGGCGGCGGTCGCTTTGGTCGCCGGCACGCTGGTGCTGGCCGGCGCAATTGCAGCAGGAGAACGGCGGCGGATCTACGATTCCGTCGTCCTGAAAGTCCTCGGCGCGAACCGGGCCACGGTTATCCGCGCCTTTCTGGTCGAGCACGGGCTGCTGGGCACCATGGCCGCGATCGTCGCCATCGCGCTGGGCAGCGCAGCGGCGTGGGCGATTGTCGTGCCGGTGATGGACCTGACCTGGCGGTTCAGCATCGTGGCCGCTTTGGCGGTCGCGGGCATTGCCGCGATCATCACCTTGGCGTTTGGATTGGCCGGCACATGGCGGGCGTTGGGCCAGCGCGCGGCACCGCTTTTGCGGAATGAGTAGCCGCGAATCCTAAAGCGGAGTAGTATTTAAACGCCCCGACCGCCGCACTATATGGTGGGTGGTCAACAATCGGGTTCTTTAAGGAGAAGCCCTTCACATGTCTTACGACTTCAATAGCGGGATCAGGACCGCCCCACGCACGGTCGGCGCGTCATTCGACGCTGCCCTTCGCGCGCATATGGTCCGCGTCTACAACCACATGACCGCCGGTCTGGTGGTGACGGGTATCATCGCTTATCTGGTCAGCACATCGCCGGCGATGCTGCAGGCAATCTTCGGTACGCCGCTGCGCTATCTCGTCATTTTCGCGCCGCTGGCCTTCGTCATGGTGATGTCCTTCGGCATCCAGAAGTTGTCGCTGCCCGCTCTGACGGCGACATTCTATGGCTTCAGCGTGGCGATGGGCCTATCGCTGTCGACGATCTTCATCGTCTACACGCACGGCTCGATCGCGCAGGTGTTCTTCATCAGCGCGGCAACCTTCCTGGGCATGAGCCTGTACGGTTACACGACCAAGGCGGATCTCACGAGCTGGGGTTCGTTCGGTATCATGGCCGTGTTCGGCATCATGATCGCCATGCTGGTTAACATGTTCATCCATTCCGCGGGCATGGGCTTTGCGATCTCGGTGATCGGCGTCATCGCTTTCACCGCGCTGACCGCCTACGATACCCAGAAGATCAAGGAGATGTACTCCGAATCCTGGGGCGCGGAATCCAACGGCAAGCTTGCCCTCATGGGCGCGCTGAACCTCTATCTGGACTTCATCAACCTGTTCATGATGCTGCTCCGCCTGATGGGCAACCGCAGGTAAGCGATCGCTTCACGGCAATACGAACCGCCCGGCCCGCAAAGCCGGGCGGTTCTGTTTTGAGCTAGTCCCGCCGCGCGGCGAAGAACGCGCGCAGCAAGACCGCCGCCCGCCCCTCTTCGATCCCGCCATACACTTCCGGCCGATGGTGACAGGTCGGCTGTTCGAACCAGCGCGGCCCGTGCTCGACCGCGCCGCCCTTGGGGTCGTAAGCGCCGAAATAGACGCGGCGGACGCGGGCGAAGGAAATGGCGGCGGCGCACATGGCGCAGGGCTCCAGAGTGACATACAGGTCGCAGTCCGGCAGACGCGGCTCGCCAACAAACTGCGCGGCAGCGCGGATCGCCAGGACCTCGGCATGGGCTGTCGGGTCCGAATCCTGTTCGGTGCGGTTGCCGGCGACCGCCATCACGCGGCCCGTTGCCGCTTCGACAATCACCGCGCCGACAGGCACTTCGCCGCGCGCGCCGGCTTCCTCGGCCGCGGCGAAGGCTTGTGCCATCGGTGAAACGCTCTCATTCATCCGGCAACCATAGACCGCCCGCCGCTGTCAGCCTACCTTGGCCCGCATCATGACCGATTCAGATACCGACGATCCCACCAAGGGCGAACGCATCGCCAAACGCATGGCGCGCGCCGGCCTATGCTCCCGACGCGATGCCGAACGCTGGATTGCCGACGGTCGCGTTGTCGTCAACGGCACGAAACTGACCAGCCCGGCCGTAGTGGTAAAATCCGGCGACACCATTGTGGTCGACGGCAAGCCTATGCCCGATGCGGAGCCGGCGCGGCTGTGGCGCTATTACAAGCCCTCCGGCCTCGTCACCACCGCGCGCGACGAGCAGGGCCGTGCGACGATCTTCGAACGGTTACCGCCTAGCATGCCGCGCGTCGTCTCGGTCGGCCGGCTGGACATCACGTCGGAGGGGCTGCTGCTGCTGACCAATGACGGCGGCCTCGCCCGACACTTGGAATTGCCGTCAACCGGCTGGGTGCGGCGTTACCGGGTCCGTGCCTTCGGTCGGATCGACCAGACGGCGCTGGATAAGCTCAAGCACGGCGTCATGGTCGACGGCGTGCAGTACGGCTCGATCGAAGCTGAGCTGGAGCGCCAGCAGGGCGGCAATATGTGGATCAACATGGCGCTGACCGAGGGCCGGAACCGGGAAGTCCGCCGCGTGCTGGAGGCCATCGGCTTGGCTGTTAACCGGCTGATCCGTGTGTCCTATGGCCCGTTCCAGCTGGGCAAGATGTTCGAGGGCACGGTCGACGAAGTGCCGCGTCGGGTGCTGAAGGAACAGTTGGGCGAATATCTTGAACCTGAAACCCGCGCGGCCAAGGTCAAGCGGCAAGAAACCATCGCAAAGTCCGATGCGAATCGTCGCTGGGAGCCATAGAGGCCGCCGGCTGGAGACACCGGCCGACGACCGCATCCGCCCAACCAGCGACCGCATCCGGGAATCGGTGTTCAACATATTGGGACACAGGCTCGACGGCGGGTTTATTGGAAAACGCGTGCTGGACGGTTTTGCCGGGACCGGGGCTCTGGGCCTGGAGGCGCTGTCGCGCGGCGCGGCGTCGGCCCTGTTCGTCGACCGCAACCGCGAGGCCCTGGCGCTGTGCCGGCGGAATGCGGCAACCCTCGGTGTTACCGAACAGGCCGATTTTCGCGTCACGGACCTGACCCATGCAGGACCCATGACCGGGCCGTTCGACCTGGTGTTTCTGGACCCGCCTTATGGCGAGGGACTGGCGGCAAGGGCGCTGGCAGCCATCCACGCAGCCGGCTGGCTGGCGCCCATGGCAATCGTCACCATCGAGGCGGATCGCGCCCAACCGGAAATCGTTCCCCCAGGATTTTCGGTCATCGATAGCCGGGACTACGGCCGGACGCGGATTGTGCTGGTGACTCGGGAAGCGGCGGACGGTTAGAGCTATCGGGCCGGCGCCTGACCGGCGGTAATGGCTGTGGGCGTTCCGGGCTGAGAGGGGCCGAACGTCATCATCGCGAAAACGGCGACCACCAGCCAGGCCATGATCATCAAAAGACCATATCGCCGGAACAGCGCTTCCCGGTCGAATCGTTTCGCCGAGGGCGGTTGTGCCGCGGACGAACGCGGCAGCAGATCCACCAGCCGGCGCGCAGTTTCGGGTTCAGTGGTCAGATGCAAAATCGCCGTGATCGCTGCGATCGCCGCTTGGCGCGGCAACGCTGCGAGGCGCTTGGCCTCGGCCCAAGGGTCCAGGCCGGCGCGCGCCAAGGCGGACAACACGCTGAGTTCCATTCCGTTTTCTTCCACGCCCAGCAATTCGAAAAGGAAGGCGTCGTATGAGTCCGTCATCGACAGGTGGCTTGCCATGTCCCGCTTCCCGTTGCCTATCCTGTTGCCCGCGCACGCTTCGGAAACGGCACCATTACACCGGCCGCCTCATCCCACAAGGCATAGCGCCAGGTCTTTAAACCGGCCCATAGGGACAAAACCGGGGAGCTCTGCAGCGCGGGGGATGCTTTGTGACATGCCTCAAGGCGATAGTTGGGAACGCGCGGATTGAAGTGATGAACGTGATGAAAACCGATATTCCCGGTAAACCATTGCAGCAGGCGCGGCAGTTTCAGATATGAACTGCCGTGCAATGCCGCACCGGACGGGGTCCACGCCGTTGCCCGCGACCACAGGGTCAATTCGAAGCGGTGCTGGACCGAAAACAGCCAAACCCCAACCGTCGCGGCAACGACCGTCACCGGAACGATCGTCGACAGCACCCGCGCGAAGCCAAAGAACCAGCCCAGAATTGAGAACAGCGCAAGGATGCCCAGGTTCGTCAGATACACGCCCATCTTTTCCCGCCACCATCCCGACGGCGAATCGAACGGGATGCGGTAAAGCGCGAGGAAAACCACCGGCGGAAGCAGGACCAGCGAGATCAGCGGGTTGCGCACGATCCGATAACGCCGCTGCGCGGAGCGCGAGAACGCGGCATATTCATCCACTGTCAGGCAGGACGAATAAATATCGAGGCCGCTTTCCCGCCGATCGAGATTGTTCCAATTGGCATGGTGCTGCGCATGCTGCCGACGCCACTGTGCATAGGGCGCCATGGTGACCACGCTGAAGACCCAGCCCAGATAATCGTTCTGTCTACGTGATCGGAAGAACGAGCCATGACCGCAATCATGCTGGATGATGAAGATGCGCACGAGAAAACCGCCCGCGACCAGCCATAGGATCGGCCTGATCCACCAGGACAGGTTGGGAACCGCCAAAAGGACAGCACAAATCAAAATATAGGGCACAAACGAATTCGCCACCTGCCAAAGACTGCGGCGAAGATCGGGATATTGCAGTTTTGCCGGCAACACGCCGGCGGCGGATTTGCTCGCGGTCATTAATCTCTCCGGCACGACGAACCGCGTTAATGACCGACGTTCATGGGCAAATACTGGTGTAACCTGCGCACAAACCTAGCCTATAGCAGACGCGAGCAATGATTTCTGAGTAAAATACTCACCCTCAATGTCTGCTTTTTTCTAAAAAATTCAAGCTGGAATCCAATCAACCGCAACAATATCGCCCGTCGCGACCAGGGATTTATTGAGTTCTTTTTAATATTTTTCGGCGCTAATGTGGGACATTCGCTGAATTCTTGCCCAGGTTGTTGCCGGCGGCTTGACCCTGCCAACCGCCGCCGAGCGCCAGAAACAAAGTCACCTGATCGCCGGCGATCTTACTCTCTGCTTGGGCCAGCGCCTGATCCGAACCGGCCAACACCCGGTGGGCGTCGAGATTGTTCAGCGAATCCTGACGGCCGGCTTTGTACAGGCTGTCGGCCTGTTCGGCCGCTTGCGCCGAACGATCCCGCGCGGCCCTCAGCGCGGACGCCCGGTCCAGATCGCGGCCATAGACGGTGAGCGCGCTTTCGATCTCGCGCAGCGCGCCGAGCACCTTGCCGTCGAACGTCGCGAGCGCGGCCTGAGCGGTGGCTTCAGCGCCCTTGATCCTGGCGCGAACGGCGTTCTGCTGGGGGAAGTCCCAGGAAATCACCGGGCCGATGCCGTAGTCCTGGGTCGCATCCTTGAAGATATCGTTGATCGCGCCGGTCGATCCGCCGGTCAGTTCGAACGCAACTTTGGGATAAAGATCGGCGGTCGCCACCCCGATACGCGCCGTCGTCGCCGCCAGTTGGCGTTCGGCCTGCCGGATATCGGGCCGCCGGCGAAGCAATGCCGCGCCGTCGCCGACCGGAATAAGCGACGTCAAAGTCGGTTCAGTCACACAGCTATCGACCGATTTGGGATATTCGGCCGGCGGTCGGGCGGTCATCACCGCCAGGCGATAGAGTGCGACGCGGTGCTGCGCCTCCAGTTGGGGAATATTGGCGCGAAACTGCTCCAACTGCCCCTGGGATCGGGTGAGGTCGAGCGCATTGCCCCGGCCCGCCCGCACGAGACGCGCGGTCAGATCGCGGCTTTCGCGCTGCAGGTCGAGCGACCGGCGCGCGACCGTCAGTTCATGCCCCGCGGCGCAAGCATCGACATAGGCCCTGACCGTTTCGGCCGCGACGGTGATCCGGGTAGCGTCGAAGGCGGCACGCGCCGACTCCTCATCCGCGCGCGACGCCTCGATCGCCCGGCGGATTTGGCCGAACAGGTCGAGCTGGTAGCCGATGGTGATGCCGGTTTCGTAAAGCCCCATCGACGGCAATGGGTAGTCCAGCAGATATTGCTCACCCGACAATTGTGTCCATTCGGCCCCGGCATCGATCTTGGTGGACGGGATCGTGGCGTCCTCGGCGCCGGCCAACGCCGCCTCGGCCCGCGCGATATTGGCGCCAGCGACTTTGAGTTCTGTGTTGGCTGCCAATGCCCGATCGACGAGGCCGTTCAGGCGCTCGTCGCGATAGAGCATCCACCATTTGTCGGGCGGCTCCGCTTTGCTGATCGATTTTTCCGTCGCGCCGACGAAATTCCCGGTCGCGGTCGGCGCGTTGACCAAAGCCTCATCGGGTACCTTGTAATCGGGCCCGACGGGATGACAGCCGGGCAGCAATAGAACGGCGGCAAGCGCCAAGCGCAGCCTCATTGCCGTGCGCCCGCCGGGTTCTTGCGTTGATCCTCCAGCACCGTGACCGTCACCGTCCGCCCCGCAATCAGGCGGATGTCCGGCGGCGGGTTGTCCAGCATCACGCGGACCGGCACCCGCTGCGCCAGACGCACCCAACTGAACGTCGGGCTGACATTGGGCAGCAGGTTGCTGCTCGGGCCGCGTTCGCGGTCCTCGATACCGCCGGCGATGCTCTGCACATGGCCGGACAGCACCCGTTTTTCGCCCATGATCTGCACCGAGACGGGATCGCCGATCCGGATACGCGGCAGTTTGGTTTCCTCGAAATAGCCGTCGATATGCAGGGAATCGCTATCCACCAAAGCGAAAACGGGCCGACCGGCCGCGGCGTAATCGCCGGGCCGTAGCTCAACATTGGCCAGCACGCCGTTTACCGGCGCGAGGATCGTGGTCCGGTCCAGATTCAGCTGGGCGATGTCGCGTGCCACGGTCGCCTGGGCCAAAGCCGCCTGGGCCTGGGCGAGCTTGGCACTGCCCTGCTGCAGAAGTTCGGTCGACACCAAGTTGCCCAACCCGTGATTGCGCTTGTCCTCCAGCGCCGCCTCATCGACCAGCGCCTGCTGAGCCGCGATCGAAGCCTCGGCCTGGCGCAGCGCCAGTTCGAAGCGCGGTTTGTCGATAATGAAGAGCGGGTCGCCCTTGCGTACCACTTGGTTGTCATGAACCAGCACGTCGGTGATGAGGCCGGACACGTCCGGCGCAACCTGCACCGTGTCGGCGCGGATGCGACCGTCCCGGGTCCACGGGTCGACCTGATAGCGCACCCACAGGAACTTGAGCGCGATCAAGGCCAGGATCACCGCGACGGCGGTGACCAGGAGGCGGCTAAGATCGAAGAGGATTTTTTTCATTTCATTCAGTGAATCTGGAAGCCGAATTGATCGAACCGATCGGCCAGCGCGGTCACCGCGCCCGACAGGATGGCGAGCAGCGCAAGGTCGAACAGGCCACGATGCCAGACCAGCCGATAGAAACCGACGATCACGAATATGCGCCGGATAAACATCGATACGCCGACCGCGACAATCACCCAGACAAGCAGAGCGGGCACGAACACCCCCGCAAAGTTGAATTCGCCAACCATCACAGCGCCTCCGCGATTACCGGTATATAAGGCTTGGCGCCCGGAAACATATTGCGGCGCAGACCGACCAGCGACCACAGGCAGGCTTGCCGTTCGGGCGACGTCCAGGCAGCGGACACAGTATCGATCGCGTGATCGATCTTGGCGAGCAGCGTTAGTGCGGCCTCGGTCGAAGGCACAATACTGCGCCTGCGGAAGTAAGCGGTGATGGCCCGCAACACCGCTGCCAACGAGGGCTCGACCAATGGCCCTAGCGCCAGCCGCGCTTCCTGTAGATCGGCGACATTAAGGCCGATGCGGATGTCCTGCATCAAATCCACTTTCGCCAGATCGCCGGGCGCCTCAAGCATACCGAGGCGTGGAATGAGGAGGCCCAGGCGATCGAGCATCTGGCTGGTCCACAAAGTCCTGTCCTGGCCCTCCTCCGGGCTTGCCGCGGCATTGGCCGCGAGATGGCGCCAGCCAAAGCGCAGGATTCGCCGGGCGCTGAATGCCGCCCCGAGCGAACGGAAAATCTGCGTCCCAACGAGAGCGGCGAAGATGCCGAACGTCTGCGCCACGAAATTGTTCAGAAAACCTGGGAAATCGGCGCTGAATTCGGCTTGCAGGCTGAGCGCGCCGGCAACGCTCAGGATCAGCGCCAAACCCAATATGAAGGTTTTCGGGTTGGCCTGGAGCGCGCCCAGAACGATGAAGACAGGCGCCAGGATTGCCACGAGCATCGGAAAACCGTCGATCGCCGGCAACCCCGCGAACAGGTAGAAGGCGGCGAGCGGCAATGAAACGATGCTGGCCTTCATGAAGGCGGAAATCGCCGGCGACGGGTCGTCGAGCGTTGCGAAAAGCGACATCAGGATCGCTGCGAATGTCGGTGCGATCGCGCCTTCGGGCCATCCGGTGGCGATCCAGACCGCGCAGCAGGCCATTGTCGTGACCGTCGCTGCGAAGCCCGACAAGAGCGCCAAACCCCAGTCGCGATGTAGCTTTCGCCGCGATATGCCGAACAGCCTCGTCATCAACGCGTCCGGCAGCGGCCTGTCGGGCCGCGCGATATGCGCCGCCAGTTCACGGGCGTCCTGAACAGCCTCGATCAACTCGGAAAGGCGCCGTATCAGGCTGGCCTTGAGAAGCTGCTCCCAATCGGCGCCTTGCGGCAGCTCGGGTTCCGCCGCCCGGCAGTCGGCGATCAGCGCCAGCGCCTCGTCGCGGTTCCCAGCGACACCTTTCTTCATCCAGTCGCGCGCCCGCGACAGCAGGTCGACGACATCGGCCGGAACGTCTTGCTGCATCATCAGTGCGCGCCGCCGGTCTTCCACCGCACTGGCAAGCGGCAGCATCAAGGAAAGCCGGTCCTGCATCGCGCGCACGGCACGCACCGCCGGAACCAGATTGGCGGTATCGAACGGCAAGTGGGTGGACAGGATATGCAGTTCGGTAATGTCGGCGGCGATCTTCTGGCGTTGGAGATCGGCATGGATGTGACGATGCCCGGCCAGGATATCGGGCGCCCAGTTCTCGCAGGCCCAACCCTCCGCGTCACGCATGATGCCGGCAATACGCTGGTTTAACGCTCCGACGACGCTGCGTGGGAAAAAGATCGTGTGCACCAGGGCGGCACAGACGATGCCGAGCGTGATTTCCTCAACCCGCGACAACGCCGTGTCGAAGATCGTGCCCGGTGCGTTGACACTGGGAAAGCCGATGATCGCCGCCGTATAGCCGGCCAGCATGAACACGTAAGAACGCGGCGTACGGTCCAGCAGCGACACGGTGAGGCACAGCCCTACCCAAATCGACAGGATTGCCGACAGCAGCGCCGGTGAATTGACGAAATTGGGAATGAAGGCCACGGCGGCGGCACCGCCAAGTGTGGTGCCGATAACACGGAAGAACGCCTTGGAACGCAGCGCGCCCGACAGTGGCTGAACGGTGATGTAAACCGTCAGCATCGCCCAGTAGGGTCGCTCCAGCCCGATCGCGAACCCGATATAGAGTGCCAGCATCGCGGCGGCGAAGCTGTTGATCGAAAAGATCGCTTCCGGAAAACCGAACCGTTTCCCCATCGCTCACCCAGGCTGGCCACGTGGAACGCGCCCGTCTGGTGTCTCACCTAATTTACAGCTTCGCAAGGGGCTGATGGGCTTACTTACGGCCGCCGGCACCCCATGTCAGAGGCGGCGCAACGCAAATTCAACGGAGACCCCGATGGCCACCTTTCCCGCCGGATACTTGGACCTTAACGAAAAGAAAGCCTTCGCCAACATCGCGACGCTGATGGATGACGGGACGCCGCAGGTGACACCGGTCTGGTACGACTACACCGACGGCAAGGTCCGGGTGAACACGGCGACCGGCCGGGTGAAGGCAAAAACCCTGAAGGACGGCGCGCACGTCGCCCTGTCGATCATGGATCCTGACAATCCCTACCGCTATGTCCAGGTTCGCGGCCACGTGACCCGCGTGACCCAGGACGGCGCCGACGCCCATATCGACGCGCTGTCCCACCATTACATGGGCAAGGACTACCCCTTCCGGAAAGAAGGCGAGGACCGGATTTCGGTTGAGATCACCATCGACAAGGCGTCGGCGAGCGGTTGAAGACCCGAAAGCGGAAAGCCCTCTCACCCTTCCATTGGTCACCGCAATGGGTTCCTCCCTCTCCCCGCCGCCAAAGGCGGCGGGCTGCGAGACGCACAAAGCGACCTCCGGTCGCGGGCGGGCGAGGGGCTTTAGGACCGGACACGGCTTCATGACCCTTGCCCGTTCGACGGGAGAGGGAGGGATCCGCGAAGCGGGAGGGTGAGGGGGATTTCGGATTTCATTCGAAACTAGGACGGGCAAATCTCACCCGTCCGGCGGCCCGTGTCCGTCCTGACCGAGCGCGGGTTCGACGGCCCACCCGGCCCGCTCCAGATAGCCTCGGGCCAGTTCCAGGACGATGGCCTGCTCCGCAGCCTCCGGGTTTTCGTCTGCCTTGGCTTCGACCAACAAATCCGCCTCGGGCTTCAGCCCCAGTTCCACGCACATCTTGGCGACGATCTCGGCCGGGTCGCGGTCATAGTCTTCATACGTCTCGTAATCGTCGAACAGATCGGCCAGCAGGTGCCGCACGCTCTCGCGATCGTCGTCGTCATCGTCGTCTTCGTCGTCGATGTCGGTATTGTCACCCCAGGCATCGGTCACGGCATCGGTCACGGCCTGGCGGATCGCGGCTTTCTTCGCCGAACCAATGACGGATTATGCTACGCCAACCGGCCCTACGTTCTGAATCGGCCTCGATCTGCTTTCCAGCTCGATGGCGAGCCAACAGTCGGGCCAAATAAAAAGCGCGCCCCGCATCGCAAGGCGCGCCTTTATTCCGCAAAACCGGATTGGCGGCTTACTTGTCCTTGGACATCGTGTCTTTCTTCATCATCGAGTCCTTCGTGTCCTTGGCCGGCGAATCTTTGCTCATGGTGTCCTTCTTCATCGCATCCTTCGACATCGAATCCTTCTTCATCGAGTCTTTCGCCATGCTGTCCTTGGACATCGAATCTTTGGACATGCTGTCTTTCGACATCGTGTCCTTCGAAGCATCCTGAGCGTAGACGATCGGTGCGAAACCGAGGCCGAAAGACAGCGCGGCGGCGGAAAGGCCGAAAGCAAACGTCTTGAAATTCAACATCTTATATCCCCTCTAAATCACTTTCAGGAACGGCCGTGCCGTTACTGATCGTTCGGTGGTGAAACCAGATTGGTTACACGAATTTCGCATTATTTTATGACCCACTGAACCAATTGTAACCCTGATCCTCCCAATAGCCGCCGGGATTGTCGTTAGTGACGTAGATCTCGGCGATCAGCTTCGGGTTCTTGAAGCCGAGCTTGGTCGGCACGCGCAGTTTCATCGGATAGCCGTATTTGGGATCAACAATAAGAGATTATAAGTCGCGGGGCGTCAGGCCAGTATGTTTGGCAATCCGTGCAAGCATCCGCGGCCCGATTTCCTCGCCGTCGTGGAACGCGAATACAAAATCTGCCCAGCCATCGCGCTCCAATACGCGATGCGAACCGCGCGACCGCTTAAGCGACCATCCAATCCGTTCGAGTGCCCCGTAAACCCGCGATGCCTTCGCGGACGGCCATTGGCTCACGCTGCCGAAAACAGCGCCGATAGGTCGGGAATCGTCTCACCATGATCGACGCGGTCGGCCAAGATGCGCAGCGCAAGAGCTTCTGCCCGGGCGACCGCCTCTTTACGGCTCGCGCCATAGCACATGACGCCAGGAAGTTCAGTGATCTCAGCCAGCCAGCGGCCGTCTGTCTCACGTTCTGTTTCTACCATTAACATGTCATTGACCTCTTCAGGGCCATCAGGTGCGCAGCATTACGCTAGCATATCCAATGTCGATTTCGCCAAAAACGCATAAAACGAGATCGCGGTGGTGTCTATTATCTTCCAGTCTCCCTCACCGTGACCGGCCCGCTAACGGCAGGTCACCGCGACATTAACCGGCTGCGAATAATAATTGTCGAGTTGCACGCTTGACCGGTGTCGTCCCGGTTCAGGATGAAAAGAATCCAGCATCGCATGAAGACGGATACCGACATTCAGTGTCTCGCCGACCGGCGGGGCGAACTGCAGGGTTGCATCGACGCGGTTTTGCCGTCCCAGGACGGGCGCCTTGGCATCATCCGTCAGTGGCCCATTCGCGCTTTCCCAGCGATACGCGAATATCTCGCCGACATTCTGAACGCCCGTGAAGATGACATTGCCCTGCAGCTTCACCAGAACCGGGCACTTTCCATCATAGGTGTCAGGCGCCGCGGTGGTCGTCAAACGCTCGATGTGATCGGCCAGCGCCGCATGTGCGGTCAACCAAGCTGTCGTCAGAACGAACGGCAACCCAAAACGTCTCAGCACTGACATCGCCGTCCCCCCATCTTCCTTACCAGACAAGCTATCGGGCTTCCGGCGTTCGATAAATCGAAATTTCAATCTAATCTATGTGGATTATTTGGAAGCCTGCGCCATCGACAAAGCCCGTCTCGGCGCTCTATTCATGCGCAAACGATAAGCCTCGCGCCCTGGGGATTCGATGACAGATAGCGATCATTTCGACGAGCAGTTCCCGCTGTCGTCGATCGACGACCATATGATCCACCAGACACCGGATCCAATTCGCGTGATGTGGTCCAGCGACCCGCGCACTTATGAGCGGCATTGGGAGGTGTTTCACGACGACACCGGCGAGCTGATGGTCGTGACCGGCGGCAGCTTCTATCCCAGCCTGAACACCGCCGAAGCCTATGCCATCGTGGTCTATAAGGGGCAGCACCGGTCCGTCCGCGCCTTCCGGCCGCTGGGCGTCGACCGCATGGATATGCATTGCGGACCGATCAAGCCGACCATCGTCCAGGGCCTGCGCCAGTGGCGTTTCCTGCTGGAGCCCAACGAGTGGGGCATCGCTTACGACCTGGATTGGCGGGACACCAAGCGGCAGATTTTCCACGGTTCGTCCCTCCCCTCCGGCTCCGGCTATCCGACCGGGCGGCGGGAAGATGTAACTTCAGGCTTTGAAGGCTTCGGTACGCTCGAAGGCTGGGTCGAAATCGACGGCAAGCGCATCGACGTGACCCGCGACAGCTTCCACGGCACGCGCGACCGGCATTGGGGTATCGGGCGCAATGTCGGCGGGCCCAACCTGCAATTCGGCCAGAAAACGTCGCCCGGCTGGATCGGCGGCAACTGGATCTCGTTCAAGGATTTCGCCATCTGGGGCAACATCCTGCTCTATAATTTCGGCGACCAGCGCAAGAGCATGGACAAGGTCATCAAGACCGAACGGCGGCTGAAATTCGACCCCGACACGCGACAGTTCCGCGAGGGGATCATCGACTACACGTTCAAGACCGGCGGGAAAAAGCAGGTGCATTTCCGCCGGCTGGGCTGCCAGACCGCCTTCATGAAATGCGGCATGTATGGCGGCACGCCAGACAAGAACATCTATCACGGCATGGATGTGGGCGAGCTGGTTGAGGGCGACAGCTTCGACATCACCAACCCGGAGGTGCGCAAGGCGCTGTCGGGCCTCAACGAGCATCACTGCGCCATCACCTGCGACGGCGAGACCACCACCGGCATCATCCAGCCGGTCGAGCCGGACGCCTATGAGGCCTGCGCCAAGGGCGCCAGGGGCTGGGCCTTCCTTGACTGATCTTGGCGCACGGCTGGAAACGTTCCTGGAGGAGCGCCTTCCCGGTACGCCCGCCATCTCCGTCGATGGTCTATCCCCGGTTTCGGGCGGCAATGCCCGCAAGGCGTGGGCATTCGATCTCACCTTGGACAAAGGCGATCCGATGCCGTGCATCATGCTGATGCAGGCGGGCGCTGGGCAGTTGGAAAGCGACCTGACAGCCGAATTCCGCGTGATCAAGACGCTGAACGACACCGATGTACCGTCGCCGCGCGCGCTGTGGCTGGACGCGGACGGCAGCGGACTGGGTGCGCCGGCCGTCATCATGGAACGGGTGCCGGGTGTTACGGACATATTGGCGTTGCGCGCATCAGAACCAGCCGCGCGCAATCGGGCCGTGATATTGGCCTTCGCCGAAGCCGGCGCGAAATTGCATGCGGCTGACGTAGCGGGCCTGGATTTCCTGGGTACGCCGACGCGCGAAACCGCCGCCGGGATCCAGGTCGGATTGTGGGAAGCGCAGTTCCTGAAACACCGGATGGAACCGCACCCGGCCATCGCCTTCGCGCTCCAATGGCTGAAGGCCAATGCGCCGGTCGCCGAACGCATTTCGCTGGTACATGGCGATTTCCGGCTCGGCAATTTTCTGTATGAGGGCGACCAGATCACCGCCTTGCTGGACTGGGAAATGGCCCATCTGGGCGACCCGGTGGAAGATATCGCCTGGGCCTATCGCGTGTTGTGGACCCCGGAAATGCACGTATCGATTGAGGACTTTGTGCGTCACTACACGGCATTGGGCGGCATCGACGTGAAGCCGGAAACGCTGTTGTTCTATCGGCTGTTCAGCGAAATCAAGCATGCGGTCATATCTTTAACCGCCGCCAAAGCCTTCGCCGACGGGCGGACGCACAACCTTCGCCTGGCTGACCGAATGACGCTGGCCTTGCCTTGCATGCAGAATTTTTACGACTGGCTGCCGCCATGATCCACCCGACAAGCGCCGACATGCTGAACGGCGTTGAGGAAGCGCTACGTGAAACCGTGCTGCCGGAACTGCCGCGCGGAACGGCGGCGCGGAAACAGTTGCAGGCCGCACTCGAAATTTTGCGCCATGTCGCCCACGCGCTGCCGACCGAAGCGGTGACGTTGGCGGCGGACAATGCGGATATGGCTGAGGTGTTGGCGACAGCCGGCGCAGCCGTGCCAACGAAGGCTGATCCGGTCGAACAGAACCTGACCCTCCAGCAAGCGATTGCCGACCTGCAAGCGGGCGAACAGCGCGCCGAAGTAGCGCCGCTCATCGTCGCCCTGCACAAACGCATGACCGACCGCGCCGTTGCCCTGATTCCACCGCCGAAGAGCAGACCATGAGTATCGACGGACTTTCCGGCCTCACCGTCCTCGAGGTTGCCGATACGCTGGGCGCGGCCTTTGCCGTGTCGCTGCTGGCCGACTACAATGCAATGGCCATCGTCTGCGAGCCACCCGAGGGTTCCGCATTGCGCCAGCTGGGGCCGGAAACGCTCCGCGACACGCGGTGGAAGATATTGGCGCGGAACAAGAAGTCCGTCGCCGCGGATTGGAACGACCCGGCCAATCGCGCGCTGATCCATCGCCTGTTGACCCATGCCGACCTGCTGGTCGTCGACACAGCCGGGGATACCGGCAGCCCGTGGTTCCAGGCGTTAAACGCGATGGCGCCCGCCGAGCGGCCGATGCTGGTCGAGGTGTTCCCGACCGGCGCCGACCGGCCCGACCTGTGGCCTTGGAGTACCCGGCCGGAATTCGCGGGGGCAGTGAGCGGGGTCATGGCCTTGACCGGCCACACCGGCAAGACGCCGATCCATGCCGAGGCGCCGCTGACCGACTATCTGGCCGGCACGCTGGCTGCGGCCAAGGCGCTGATTGCGCTGCGCATGGCGCGTCTGACCAAGACCGCGCCGGGGATCGTCTCAACACCTCTGCACCAGGCGGTTCAGCGGATGATTGAGTGGCAAACGCCGGTTGCGACTGTGAAGGGCCGCGCGGAAACCCGGATGGCCAATAACTTTCCGATGAATGCCGGCATTGCCAATATGCATCCGACCGGCGAGGGCAAGTATGTCGCGATATCCGCCGTTACCCAAGCGACGGCGATGCGGCTGATGAACATGGTCGGCGGCCCGGAATTGTGCGCTGACCCCCGCTTCGCCACCGCCGAGGCGCGGTCGAGCGGGCTAAAGGATCTATACGACCAGATCGATGCCTGGACCGGCGCGCGGACGACACAGCGGATATTGGAAACCGCCGCCGCGCAAGACGTGGTCCTGGGTCCGATCTATACCACCGACGACATCGTCGCCGACGAGCAAATCGCGGCGCGCGGCAATATCGTGACGTGCGAAGGCTTGCCGCAGCCAAGTGTCACGCCGCGCTTCTCGTGTTTGGAATCGACCGTTCCCACGCCGGGACCGGCCATCGGGGCGGATGCCGAGAGCACATTGGCGTTGCTGGACGGCGCGACGCCACACGCGATCCCGGCTGGCAGAAAGCCTGAACTGAACGTCGTCGAGCTGGGCGCGGTGATCGCCGGCCCGTTCGCCGGCAGCCTGATGGCCGAACTTGGCGGATCGGTGATCAAGGTCGAGACGCCGGGCGCGGGCGACTCGCTGCGCAATATGGGGCCGAAGAAAGACGGCGTGCCGATCTGGTTCGGCGCCAGCGCGCGAGAGAAAAGCTGCGTCACGGTCAATCTGAAGCACGCCGACGGCAAGGCGATCTTCGAAAAACTGATCGCCCGCGCCGACGTTCTGATCGAGAATTTCCGCCCCGGCGTGCTGGAGCGGCTGGGTCTCGACTGGTCGGCTTTGTCCAAGCTGAATCCCAAACTGGTGATGCTCAGCATCTCCGGCTTCGGCCAGACCGGCCCGCAGACCCTGCGCCCGGGCTTCGGCAAGATCGCCGAGGGTGTGTCGGGCATCGTCAACCTGACCGGGCATGAAGGGCAGTCGCCGCTGTTCGTCGGGTTCTCGCTGGCTGACGCCAGCGCCGGCCTATTCGGCGTGTATGGGGTAGCGGCAGCGCTCTATCGCCGCGACGTGCTGGGCGCGGGCGGCGCACGGATCGACGTCGCGCTCTATGAACCGCTGATGCGCATGCTGGATTGCCAGCTTGCCCTGCATGCGGCCAACGGCGCGCCGCCGGAACGTCGTGGTAGCAACGACCCCTACAGCTTCGGTGTCGAGAACACGGACCGCCCTACCTTCCTCAGCGTCGGCAGCGCGTCGGGCGATTGGTATCTTCTCGCAGTGCCACGCGAGAACGCCGAACGGCTGGGCGACTTGGAGGAATGGGGACAGACCCGCACGAACGCGGAAATCGAAAAACGGCTGAGCGAGCTCGGCCTGGAATACGCCCCGGTGTTCGACGGCTTGACCATCGCCCGTTCACCCTATTTCCGAGCGCGCGGCGACGTGGTCGATGCCGAACACCCAGCCATCGGCAGCTTTACCGCCGCCGCTCGCATCGACGGTGCGCCCTGCACGTCCGCCTTCCGCGCGCCCGGCCTGGGCGAGGATAATGCGGCAGTGTTCGGACGGCTGCTAGGTCTGGATGCGGCGGAGTTGGAGCGGCTGACGGGCGAAGGGGCGATTTAACTTATCAGATGCAGCACGACCTCCCGCTGGTGCGGGATGGCGCGGTGCTCGAACAGATAGATCGCCTGCCAAGTGCCCAGCACCATCCGTCCGTTGCCGACCGGGATCGACAGCGATGTCTGGGTCAGTGCGCTCTTGATATGGGCCGGCATGTCGTCCGGCCCCTCATCGTTGTGCCGGTATCCCGCGCCCTCCGGTACGATCTCGCGGAAGAACGACTGCAGGTCGCGCAGCACGTCCGGGTCTGCGTTCTCTTGAATCACCAATGATGCCGAGGTGTGGCGGCAGAAAACCGTCAGCAGACCAGTCTTCGCCTGATTGTTCGCCACGAATGATCGCACCTGCGGCGTGATGTCGGTCAGCCCGGCGCCTTCGGTTGCGACTGTGATGGTTTGGACGGACTGGTTCATATCGCGGAAACCCGCAAGCCGGCGGATTGTGCCGTTGTCAGTTGCCCGTGGACTTGGGCGTGCTTTCTTCAGGCTTCGCTCGGGCGGGCGGAGCGGTTGGCGTCGGCGCCCTGGTGCTGTCCGGCGGCGACGGGGCGGCGACGATGGTTGTCCCGACCGGGGCGGCCGTAATCGATTTAGGCTCCTGCTGCTTCTCGGCCGTTTCGGGCGGTGTGGAAACAACCGCGGTCGGAGCCGGAGCCGGCAACGGTACTGGCACGATTTGCGCAGGCTGGGTCGTGGTCGGTTGCGTTGCCGGAAGAGCCATGGTCGGTACCGGCGTGGTGACAGGCGCCGCCCCTGGCAGTGCAATGGGCGGCATCGCCGGCCGCACGACGGTAGTTACCGGAGCCGGCCCCTCGGACGGTGGCGTAGCCGATTTGCCTGCTTCGGCGGCCTTCGGCGTCTCGGGCTTGGGCAGCTGTACTGTGTAATCGGTCACCACCCGGGCCTGCGGACCCTCAATGATCAGAACCTTTGCACCGATGGCAAGCGGCGCGGCGTCCTTTTGCGTCACCGACAGCAGGTCGCCGTTGTCCTTGCGGACGATATATTCGAAGCCGTTGGTATCGCCCTCGGCATGGCCGATGACATTGCCGGCGACCCCGCCAGCGACGGAGCCGGTCAAGGCACCGAACGCGCTGCCGGCTGTGCCGCCGACCTGCGACCCTGCGATTCCGCCAGCCGCGGCGCCGGTGCCGGTCGCCAGCGTCGTGTCCGCGCTGATCTGGATCGCGCGAACGCCGACCACGATCCCCTGGTCGACCTTGTTCGCCAGTTGCGCGGCCGTGCTGGCATAGGTGTTGGGGGAATAATCCGGCTGGCAGCCGGTTAGGAACGCCGACGCAAGCAAGCCGGCCGTCATGGCGGTGACGCACATCGAGAACATGCGGGGCATGGCTTTTCGTTCAGATACGGGAAAGGACAGCGGGAACGGCATGGTTTTCGCCGAAGATTGTGGCAGCTCTATGAAGCGGTTACGCGTGCGATGCGCGTGATATAGCATCGGCATCCGGTTCAGCGAAGGCATCCGCTTCATGGCTCCAATCGACGCGACCCAGATTATTCGCACATTGAAGATGCAGCCGCATCCGGAAGGTGGGCATTTCGTCGAAACCTGGCGCGACCGGCCAGCGGATGGCGGCAGGGGCTCGGGCACCGCGATCTATTTCCTGCTGCAGGCCGGAGAGATTTCGGCTTGGCATAAGGTGGACGCCACCGAAATCTGGCATTGGCATGCCGGTGCGCCGTTGACCCTGTCGATCTCGGAAGATGGGAAATCCACGCGCGCGATCGCCCTTGGCCCCGACCTGGTGGCCGGCCAGAGCCCCCAGGGCATTGTTCCCAACGACGCCTGGCAGATGGCGGAAAGCCAAGGCGATTGGACGCTGGTCGGCTGTACCGTCTCGCCCGCCTTCGATTTTGCCGGTTTCGAGCTGGCGCCCAAGGGATGGCAGCCGTCAGGCGCGTGAATCCCCGCGCGCGGCCCAGCCGTCGCCCGTCCAAATTCGGACTTCGACCGCAATACCGGCATCGCCGACGCTGATCCGGTTATAGGCATTGGGCTCGCCGCGCAGCCGGACGGACGTGGTCGTGGCGCATTGGACGATCAAGGGGCCACCGGAGATACCGACGCGCGAATAGCTGCGGTGAACGTGACCGGACAGCACGAGCCGTACATCCATCGCGGTCAGCACCCGAAGGGTCTGCTGGGCGTTGCCGACCAGCACCATGCCCGGCCTCTCTTCGGATGCCATGAAGGGGTGATGGGCAACCACGACCCGAGTCAGGTTGGCCGGCAGCGCAGCCAGTCGCCGCCGGACCGAGTCCAGACGTTCGCGGTTGACCAGCCCACGCGACCAGTCCCAATGGAGGCGGGCGCGATGGGTCGTGTTGATGCCGACAATCGCCACCTTGCCGTCCTGCCAGACCGGCTCCGGATCGGGCGCGATATCCGTGCGCCAGCGCGCATAAGGAGTTGCGAAGCGCTCCGCCAGATTGAACTGCGGCAAGTCGTGATTACCCGGTACGGCCAGCACCGGGCAGGACAACGCCGCGATAAACGCGCTCGCTTTGCGATATTCCCGGCGGAAGGCGTGTTGGGTCAGATCTCCGCTGATCGCAACGAGATCGACCGGATTATGCTGCAAATCAATCAGCAGGCCGGCAACCACCGCCGGGTCTTCCGCGCCGAAATGCAGATCGCTGATATGGGCGATGACGGTCATGTCGCGGGCGGCGCGATGATACGGACGGCGCGGGGCAGGATGCGATAGATCAGCGGCGGGCGCATCAATGAAATCTCCCCATCGCTCATAACCCGAATTGCTCTGCGTGAGCGCCGGCCGAACCGCGTCACGATCACTTCCTGCGCGATGCTGCTGCGCAGGTCGGGATCCTTTCGACCCAGCAACGCACGAACGATCAATTTCAAGATTGCCGTCAAGGTCAGATACCTGATCGCATACACGCCCAGCACGCCCGCATCCATGCGAGATCGCCCCAATACGCGGCCCGAGACATCGTTCAACGGATTGGGCGTCACGGACAGCGCCGCTGCATGCGTTCTGCGCTCAATCCCGTCGACGCTGAGCACGATCCACGGCGAACCATAACGTGCGGATGCCCGAAGCGCCGCGCGGGCGACGCGGTACCACAGCCGGACCAGCGAACCCTTGCCGCGCCCAGCTTCGCGGTAACGCCCCAGCCGCGCGGGCAAGCCGATCCATGAATGGCAGAGATAGAGCCGGCCACCGACGGAGGCGGCGTCGATCTCCCGAACCGGATTGTCGCGCAACACCGCAACCGCCGCCGCCACGTCGCCGACGGGAATGCCAAGATCGATCGCCAGGACATTCATCGTACCGAGCGGCAGAATGCCGAGTGTCGTCCCGGTGGCATAAGCCTCCTGTGCGCCGCAGGCGATTGTGCCGTCGCCGCCGCCGATAATCAGCACGGGCGCGATTTCGCAGGCGCGCTTCATCCGTTGGGGCAGCGACCCGAACTCGGGCGGAATGAACTCCGGCTCAAAGCCGGCCTCGCGCAGCAGATCGTCCAACGATGCCGATGCATCCGTCCGTCCGAGCAATGCGCCCGATGCGCCGTTCAGTACGACGGCCGCCTTCCTGAGTGTCGGTGTTCCTGTGTTCATGGGCTCCTGATAAACAGGCTATAACGAGATTCGGGCCCAAAGATCACCTTGCGCATCACTACGACACGCCTTTGCCGCGATTGCGGACTGCTTGACGACCGGTTGGATCTGGCGGGGGAGCCGTGCCCAGCCTGCGGGTCGCCGCGCTTGGTCGCCCATACCGAACTGTCGACGCTGACCGTCGCCCATATAGATTGCGACGCCTATTATGCCTCGGTCGAAAAGCGCGACCGGCCGGAGCTGATCGATCAGCCGGTCATCGTCGGCGGACGGGAACGCGGCGTGGTGACCACCGCCTGTTATGTCGCGCGGAAATTCGGCGTGCGGTCGGCCATGCCGACGTCACGGGCCTTGCAGCTGTGCCCACACGCGGTCGTCATCAAGCCCGATATGGAGAAATACCAGCGCGAATCGCGGCGGATCCGCGACCTGATGCTGGGCGCGACGCCGACTGTGGAGGCGGTATCGATCGACGAGGCCTATCTCGACCTGTCAGAGTCGCCGATGTTGGGCGTCGAGCCCGCCGCTCGCACGCTGGCCCGGCTGTCGCTGCAGATCGAACGCAAAGTCGGCGTCACAGTCTCCATCGGGCTTGCCCCCAACAAGATGCTGGCCAAGATCGCCAGCGACATGAATAAGCCGCGCGGATTCGCGGTCATTGGCGAAACCGATGCGCTGGACGTGATCGGCGCCATGCCGGTCAGCGTTTTACCCGGAGTCGGCCCGGTAATGGGACGCAAGTTGGAAGAATTGGGGCTGAGGCTGGTGTCGGACCTGCGCGCGGCGAGCGAGGCCGACCTGATCCATCGCTTCGGGCTGTGGGCGCGCCGGATGAAAGCCTATGCACAGGGGGAGGATGGCCGTAAGGTATCCGGAGAGCGCGGTAAGTCCGTCACTATCGGCGCGGAAACCACCTTCCTCAACGACCTGCGCACCCTGCCACAAATGGAAGAACAATTGCGGCCGCTCTGCGGCACTGTCGCCCGGCGGCTGGCCAAATCCGGACTGGCGGCGGGCGGCTTGACGCTAAAGCTGCGCCGCGCCGACAGGCGCACGATCACCCGCGCCTGCCGACTCTATGACCCGACAGCGCGAGCCGAACTGATCATGGCGGCGGTCATGCCGGTACTGGCGGCGGAAATAGACGGCCAGGCCTATCGGCTGATCGGAGTGACGGCCACGCGGCTGGTATCCGACCGGTTGGCCGATCCGCCTGATCTTTTTGCTGTCCGCGTTGAAAACCTAGCGGATCAAGATTGAACCCACTATTGCAGGAAGCTGCTATCTTCCCTCCCGACGGAATTCTGGAGCAATACGAGTGACACTGGCGCAAGGCGAAGCCTTCGGCATCCTAGGTCTGATGCTGGTCCTCTTCGCATCCGATCGGCTGCGGTATGACCTGATCGCAGGATTGGCGCTGATGGCCGCGGCATTAACCGGCATCGTGCCGCCGGAGAAGGTATTCTCCGGTTTCTCGAATTCCGTCATTATCATCATCGCGTCCGTGTTGGTATTGAGCCGCGCCATCGCCAATTCGGGCGTCGTCGAGGGCGCCATTCGCAGGATTCTGACCGCCACCAGCAGCCCCTCAGTCCAAATCGGCATTCTGACCGCGTCGGTCGCAGGCCTTTCGGCCTTCATGAAGAATGTCGGAACCCTGGGTATTTTCATGCCGATCGCCATCCAGACGGCGGAACGGTCGAAACGCCCGCCCTCGATCTATCTGATGCCGCTGGCCTTCGGCTCGCTGGTCGGGGGAACGATGACCCTGATCGGCACCGGTCCCAACCTGTTGATTTCGACGGTCCGCCAGGAAGTCGAAGGCAAGACATTCAATCTGTTTGATTTTTTTCCCGTCGGCGCGCCGCTGACCGTTGTCGCTATCATTTTTCTGGCGCTCGGATGGCGTCTGATTCCGAAAAACCGGCGCGGCACGCCACCCGCCGAATATCAGTTCGCGATCGAGACCTATACCAGCGAGGCCGCGATCCCGGCGACGTCATCCCTGGTCGGCAAGACCGTCCAGGACTTCGAGGAATCGAGCGAAGGCGCTGTCACCGTTACCTCGATCATCCGCCGCAACGGCCGGCGCTATATCCCAAACAGCCTATCCACCTTCGTCGCCGGCGAGGTCCTGGTTCTGCAGGCCGATCCGGTCGCGCTTAAACCGATCATCGACCAGCATGGGTTGGAGTTGCACGGCGCGGGCGAAACCGCATCCAGCGGCACCAAGGAGGACGCGGTCGAGAACGTCGAGGCGGTTGTCACGGCGGATTCGTCGATTATCGGCCAGTCGCCGCAATCCCTGCACCTACGGCGCCGATTCGAGGCGTCGCTGCTGGCGATCAGCCGTGGTGGACAGGCAATTACGACCCGCATCGCGCAGACCAAGTTCGAGGCCGGCGATATCGTGGTGATCCAGGGGCAGCGGGAAACTTTACCCGACACATTGACCCAGCTCGGTTGCCTGCCGCTGAAAGACCGCAGCCTGACGCTTGGGCGCGGCCGGTTGAGGTTCTTGCCCCTGACGATCCTGCTGGTCGTCATGGTGGCGATAGCGCTGGGCCTGGTATCGGCGGATGTCGCCTTCTTCGGTGCGGCCGTTCTGGTTGTACTGCTGAAGCTGATCAGCCCGAAAGAGGCTTATGAGGCGATCGACTGGCCCGTCATCGTCATGCTGGGCTCCCTGATCCCGGTGGGCGAGGCGTTGAAGCTGACCGGCGCTTCCGGCCTGATCGGCGACGCCCTGACCCGTGTTGCCATGCACCTGCCGGACTCCCTGGCGCTGGGCCTGGTACTTGTCGTTTCGATGCTGGTGACGCCGTTCCTGCATCACGCGGCAGCCGTGCTGGTGATGGGGCCGGTGGCGGCGACATTGGCCCACAATCTGGGCTACCAGCCCGACGCCTTCCTGATGGCGGTGGCGCTCGGCGCGTCCAGCGATTTCCTGTCGCCGATCGGGCACCAAAACAACGCTCTGGTCATGGGCCCCGGCGGCTATCGCTTCACCGATTATTGGCGGCTGGGCCTGCCGCTGTCGTTCATGGTCGCCATATTGGGGACCATCCTGATACGGATGGCGTGGCCGCTCAGGTGATGGGGCCGCCCGGATGATCGCCCGCCTGACAGGCTGGTATGGAGACGCCGAGGGCTATGTCGCCCGGCTGCTCCACGATCAGACCCTGCTGTGGAGCTTCGCCACGCAGGCGCTGTTCATCGTCGGGGCGCTTATCCTGCTCGGTATTCTCGGCCCCCGGTTACGGCGGCTGCTGGACGCGCAGGCCAGCCGCTGGTCCACCGGACCGGCACAGCATTTGCTGGTGGCGGTCATCCGGATCGTGCCGTGGACGCTGCTGCTGCTGATTTTCTGGTTCGGCCGGCTGGCGTTCCATGAGGCCGGGCGGCACACGAAATTCCTGCATCTGGCGGAAAACCTGGCATTGGCCTGGGTCATTATTCGCTTTACCTCAAGCCTGGTTCGCAACCACCGGATCGCGCAGGCTATCGCCATCGCCGCCTGGGCGTTT
Organism: Alphaproteobacteria bacterium; assembly: GCA_965276835.1. GTDB lineage: Bacteria > Pseudomonadota > Alphaproteobacteria > BOG-932 > Roseiterribacteraceae > BOG-932. The sequence continues at coordinate 287,152 of OZ255631.1, read as the reverse complement.
GCAGCGTTGAACATATTGGGCCTGGATGGCCCGACCGTGGACCTGCTGGACGCGATGAGCGTCACCATTGGTCATTTCCGGCTCAGCGTCCTGCTGATCCTGAAGGGTGCAGTCTTTCTGGCCGTGCTGTTGTGGGCAGCGAACGTCGCCTCGCGCCTGCTGGAACACCGGCTGCAATCCTTTGCGACGATGGCGCCCGCGATGCAGGTGCTGACCGCGAAACTGGCCAAGGTGGTGCTGCTGACCCTGGCTGTGGTTGTGGCGCTGAATGCCATCGGTATCGACCTGACAGCCTTTGCCGTGTTTTCCGGGGCGATCGGCGTGGGCGTCGGCTTCGGCCTGCAAAAGGTAGTGTCGAACCTGATCAGCGGTGTGATCCTGCTGCTCGACCGGTCGATCAAGCCGGGCGACGTAATCGAGATTGCCGGCACCTATGGCTGGATCACCCGGCTGAACGCCCGTTTCGTTTCGGTCAGCACTCGCGACGGGATCGAACATCTGATTCCGAACGAGGATCTGATCACGCAGCGCGTGACCAACTGGTCCTATTCCAACGATATGGTGCGACTGCACGTCCCGCTCGGCATTTCCTACCGCAGCGACGTGCACCAGGCGATTGCGCTGTGCGTCGAAGCGGCAAAGACGGTGACCCGCGTTCTGGAAACACCGAATCCGATTTGCCTGCTGAAAGGATTCGGCGACAGCACGGTCAATCTGGAATTGCGCTTCTGGATTCGCGATCCACGGAATGGCACCGCCAACGTCCGTAGCGCGGTGATGCTGGGTATCTGGGACAGCTTCCGCGAGAACGGCATCGAATTTCCCTACCCTCAACGCGACATTCATCTGGGGGAGATAGATACGTTGGTGGAGAAGATCGGGGCGTTCGTTAAAGATAAATCGGTCTAGTTGCGTCTCTTACTGCGCGCGAACGAACCGTCGTCCTCGCAATTATGCAGTCAATTATGAGACCGCGATTTATCCGGATCGCCTTGAGCTCGTTGCCTTTGTACGGCCCCGGCCATTAGTCGCTGCCGGCCCAGGCGCGGGTGCGCCGCGCTTAAAATAAACGATACAAAGGCCTAACGCAGCTGGGTGGCGCGGTCCCGCGAACGAGACCGCGCCTTCGATAGTTTTAGACCCGGCCGCCCAAGGCGCCGAGCAGCCACAGCACCAGCAATACCACCAGCACCAGCCCTAAAACGCCGCCGATACCGGCACCGCCATAGCTGCGATAGCCGTAATAGCCGCCGCCGCCGCCCAGAACTAGAACCAGAATAACAATAATCAGAATCGTGCCCATTCAAGAAACTCCCTAAATTACTGTGTTCTGAGGGAGTAAGAGCGCCCGGGCCGCTTTCGTTCCGCCGCAAGGGCCGGCTGACATATGTTTTGTGGAGCGGGTTGCGCAGGGATGGACAGACGCCTGGAGCAAGGCGCCGCGCGTACCTATGGGTAAGCGTCGCCTTAGTTCCTGTCCGATGCACAAAATACCCGCGTCGCCGCCCGCAACATATGCCGGCCAGCCCTAGTCGTCACCCTCGTCCGCCGTCACCTCGACCCGGACCTGCATGCCAAGATAGTCTCCTGGCGCGCCGGTCCAGGTGCCTTGGAGCGGAACGGCATGATTGGGGTCGCGGGCGACAGCAACGCGGATCAGGTCGCGGTTGCCGATGATGCCGTTGGTCGGGTCGAACTCGACCCAACCCGATCCCGGCAGATAGACCTGAGTCCAGGCGTGGGTGGTGCCGCCGCCGATATTACCGGAGCCATCGACATTCGGGACATAGAGATAGCCGCTGACAAAGCGGGCGGCGAAACCGAGCGCCCGCACCGCCTCCATCATCAACACCGCCAGGTCGCGGCAGCTGCCGGTGCCAAAGGCCAGCGTGTCGGCGGGTGCCTGGATCCCCTCTGCCTCACGCGCCAGATAGGCGATGTCCCGCTGGATCGCGCAGGTGATCCGGGTCAGCAGATCCCATGTGTCGGTTGGGCCATCGACCGCAATGAAGGACTTCGCCCACTCATCAACCGCATGCAGCGGATCGGGATATTGATGCTCCATTGCGCGCGCCAGATCCGGAATCTCGTCGACCGCGTAGCGAAATGGATAGGTCCGCGCATATGGCTCGATTGGGCAGTCGGGCTCGCTGGTTTCGAAATGCCGAAGCACGATCTCGCTTTCGAACCGCAATTGGGTCGCCGCGAAATCGAAGCTGGCGACGGCGACGGAATTGCCGTGCACATCGTGCAACCAGCGAATTGCGGTCGGCTGCGGATCGATGGCCAGACTGGTGGAAATAATCCGCATATCGTGGCTGTCGCGCGGACGCAGCATCATCCGGTGCTCCCCGAAGGTCACCGGATTGGCATAGTCGTAGGTTGTGACATGCGAGACCCTGAGCCGCGGCATCATCCCCTCATTTTCGCGTTCGTCGACTGTCCGTCGCCAGAAGTCGAAGCTTAATCGCTTTGTTCCCCATTGTGCGACGCACAAAAATCATGTGTTCTATCTCGCAACCGCGATATGGAATCCGGCGTGGGCTCTGCCGGAGCAATTGGAGGATCGCGCCGCCGATGGCTATTCAAGTCGCGCTGAACCACAAGACCCACTACACCTATGACCGGCTCGTCAATCTCGGGCCGCAGATCGTACGCCTTCGCCCGGCCCCGCACTGCCGAACCCCGATCCTCAGCTATTCGCTGAAAATCACGCCGAAAAAGCATTTCCTGAACTGGCAGCAGGATCCGCAGTCCAATTATCTGGCGCGCCTGGTCTTCCCCGAACCGACCCGCGAATTCGTCGTCGAGATCGACCTGATCGCCGAGATGGCGATCATCAACCCGTTCGACTTCTTCCTGGAGGCGAGCGCCGAAACCTTCCCATTTTCCTATGAAGCGGCGCTGGAGCGCGACCTGCGCGCCTATCTGGAAGCTGAAGCGCCCGGCCGGCTGTTCGAGAAATTCCTCGCCGGTGTCGATACCAGCCCGAAACCAACGATCGATTTCCTGATCGAGCTCAACCGCAAGGTTCAGGAATTTGTCGGCTACGTCATCCGGCTGGAGCCAGGCATCCAGACCTGCGAACAGACGCTGGGTGGGCGCACAGGCTCTTGCCGCGACAGCGCCTGGCTGCTGGTCCAATTGCTGCGCCGCCTGGGCCTTGCCGCCCGGTTCGTCTCCGGATACCTGATCCAGCTGGTGGTCGACCAGAAGTCGGTTACCGGTCCCGGTGGGCCCGATCAGGATTTCACCGACCTGCACGCCTGGACCGAGGTCTACCTGCCCGGCGCCGGCTGGATCGGGCTGGACCCGACATCCGGGCTGCTGGCTGGCGAGGGCCATATTCCGCTCGCCTGTTCGCCCGATGCCGCCAGCGCCGCCCCGATCTCAGGCGGGGTCGATCCCTGTGAGGTGAGCTTCACCCATCATATGGAGGTGACGCGCATCGCGCAGAAGCCGCGCACCACCAAACCCTATACCCGCCCGCAATGGGCGGCGATCGACCAGTTGGGCCATGCGGTGGACGCCAAGCTGAACGCCGGCGACGTGCGGCTGACCATGGGCGGCGAACCGACCTTCGTCTCGATCGACGATTTCGACGGCGCCGAATGGAACACCGAAGCTGTCGGTCCGACGAAGCGCAAGATCGCAGCCGATCTGGTCGACCGGCTGATGCGCCGATTTGCACCAGGCGGCGTGCTGCATTTCGGTCAGGGCAAATGGTATCCGGGCGAAAGCCTGCCGCGCTGGGCCCTGAACGCATTCTGGCGCAAGGACGGCGACGCGATCTGGGCCAATGGCGAATACTTGGCGCGCGAAGACAAGGACTATGGTTTCGGTCCGCCGGAGGGCAAACGGTTCCTCGATACGCTGGCCGGCAAGCTGGGTATCGATCCGTCGCTGGTGCGCGGTGCGTTCGAGGACCCCTGGCGCTATGTCGAGATGGAACGGAAGTTGCCGGCCAATCTGGATCCGCGCGACAACAAGCTGGCCGATCCGGAGGAACGGGAGCGGCTGGCGAAGGTGTTCGAGAAGGGCCTGGGCGCGGCTGTCGGATTCGTCCTGCCGGTTGGCCGCCGGCACGAGGCGCTGGGGCCAGTCTGGCTGTCCAGCATCTGGCCGCTACGCCAGGAATATATCTTCCTGTCGCCGGGCGACGGGCCGGTCGGCTATCGCCTGCCGCTGCTGTCGCTGCCCTGGGTCGATGAGGACGATTATCCCTATATCATCGAGCAAGATCCGTTCGACGGCCGGCCACCCTTGCCGCCCAACCCGATGGCCGCAGCGCAGCGTGCCGAGGCCGTCGAGCAGTTGGTGCAGGCCCAGCCGCAGGCCCGATCACGCATCCGCCCCTCAACCGTGCTGCGCCAGCAAAGCCAGGCGCCGCATGCGGAAATCCGCACCGGCCCGGTCGCGCCGGGCAAATCGGCAGAATGGATCATCCGCACCGCGATTTGCGTCGAAGCACGCGCCGGTAAACTCTATGTCTTCCTGCCGCCCTTCCCGTGCCTGGAGGACTGGCTGGACCTGGTTGCGCTGATCGAGGAGACGGCGGTCGATACCGGGATGCCTGTCATCCTCGAAGGCTATGGTCCGCCGCGCGACCCGCGCCTGAACCTGATCGCGGTGACCCCGGACCCCGGCGTGATCGAAGTCAATGTCCACCCGGCTGGCAGTTGGGATGAGCTGTCCCACATGATTCTGGACCTCTATGCCGAGGCGCGGCTGTCATTCCTGGGCACCGAGAAATTCATGGTCGACGGCCGCCATATCGGCACCGGCGGCGGTAACCATATCGTGGTGGGCGGCGCGACCGCGCAGGACAGCCCGTTCCTGCGCCGGCCCGACCTGCTGCGCAGCCTGGTCAATTACTGGCAGAACCACCCTGCCCTCTCGTATTTGTTTTCCGGCCTGTTCATTGGCCCGACCAGCCAGGCGCCGCGTATCGACGAGGCGCGCAGCGATGCGCTGTATGAGTTGGAGATCGCCTTCAAAGAGATCGCCCGCGCCGGCCCCAACCCACCGCCCTGGCTGATCGACCGCGCGTTGCGCAACATCCTGACCGACGTGTCCGGCAACACGCACCGGTCGGAATTCTGCATCGACAAGCTCTATTCGCCCGATAGCGCCACCGGGCGCCTGGGGCTGGTCGAACTGCGCGGGTTTGAGATGCCGCCGCATGCCGAAATGAGCCTGGTCCAGCAGTTGCTGGTTCGCGCGATGATCGCTTGGTTCTGGAACCAGCCCTACGCTACCCGCCTCGCGCGTTGGGGCACCGACCTGCATGACCGTTTTATGCTGCCCTATTTCGTCGAACAGGACATGAAGGGCGTGATCGAGGACTTGAATCTCGCTGGTTTCGGCTTCGACCCGGCATGGTTCGTTCCGCACCTCAATTTCCGCTTTCCCACCCACGGCAGGATCGCCCAGCGCGGCATGGAACTCGAGGTTCGCCACGCGCTGGAGCCCTGGCATGTGCTGGGAGAGGACGGCACTGCCGGCGGCACAGTCCGCTTCGTCGACAGTTCGGTCGAGCGCCTGCAGATCAAAGTCACCGGTATGATCGGCGACCGCCACTCGGTTGCCTGCAACGGCTGGAAGATGCCGCTGCAGTCCACCGGGGTCGAGGGCGAGTATGTTGCCGGTGTCCGCTTCCGCGCCTGGAGTCCCGCGCAGGCTTTGCACCCGACCGTGCCGGCGCATGGGCCACTGGTGTTCGATCTGATCGACGGCTGGTCGGGCCGTTCCATCGGCGGTTGCACCTATCACGTCGCACATCCGGGCGGCCGCAATTTCGAAACCTTCCCGGTCAATGCGCACGAGGCTGAGGGACGCCGGTTGGCGCGGTTCGAGCCCTTCGGTCATACACCGGGGCCGTTCGTGCCGAACGATCCCGGGATCAATCCGGATTTCCCGCTGACGCTGGATTTGCGACGGGTTTAATTTCGCAGTTTCTTTCTATTGCGCCGCAGCAAAGCGGGTTGACTCATTCCTGTTTTAGACGGCACCTCTTCGGGTCAAACAAGCATCGGGCAGAGTTGTGTCGGATTTGACCAACGACGGCGTATCCGGCGCAATTCCGGAGCCCGTCTATGACGAGATGGTAACGGGCACCGGGCAGGTCCGCCCTCATTGGCAGAAGCTGATGGGCCGGCTGTCTCCGCTCGATCCGGCCATGCTGGAAGATCGGCATGACGAAGCGGTGCAACTGCTGCGCCAGCACGGCGCAACCTATGCGGTCTATGGCGACCCGCAGGGCGCAGAACGTCCATGGCCGCTGGATTTGCTGCCGCTGGTGATCTCGGGCGACGAATGGGCGTTCATCGCCGCCGGCGTCGCACAGCGGGCACGGCTTTTGAACACGCTGCTGGGCGACATTTACGGCGCACAGAAGCTGGTTGCCGACGGTACCTTGCCGCCGGCGCTATTGCACGCCAATCCGCGTTTTCTCCAACCTTGCTGGGGCGCGGTGCCGGCCGGCGGCACCTATCTGCATTTCTCGGCCTTCGATTTGGCGCGCGGGCCGGACGGGCGCTGGATGGTCCTGTCCAATCGCACGCAGGCTCCCAGCGGCGCCGGTTACGCGCTGGAAAACCGTAGCGTGGTCGGCAGGGTACTGGCCGATTGCGTCGGTGGCGGGCAGGTTCAGCCGCTAGCGCCCTTCTTCGCGGCATTTCGCGACAGCCTGCACAACCTTCTGCCGAATGGGGAGAACGCACGCGTCGTCCTGTTGACACCCGGCGCCTATAACGAGACCTATTTCGAGCATGTCTATCTGGCGCGCCACCTGGGCATCACCTTGGTCGAGGGTAACGACCTGACGGTGCGCGACCGCACGGTCTATCTCAAGACTTTAAGCGGGCTGGAGCGTGTCGGCGTCATCTTACGCCGGCTGGACGACGATTTCTGCGATCCGCTGGAGTTTCGCGCCAACAGCACACTGGGCGTAGCAGGCCTGATGGAAGCGGTGCGCGCCGGAACTGTGGTCCTCGCCAATGCCCTGGGTTCAGGCGTGCTGGAAGCTGCGTCCTTCAAGCCGATGGTGGCGGAACTGGCAGTCAACGCCATGGGTGAAAAGCTAGTCCTGCCGGACATCCCGACCTGGTGGTGCGCGAAGGACAGCGATCGCGCCTATGTACTTAACAATCTCGACCGGCTGATGATCAAGCCGTCCTTCGCCGGCGGCCTGAAGCCGGTGTTCGGCGGCGCGCTGACCCGCACCGAGCGGCGCGACCTGGCGGCGAAGATCGAGCAGGACCCGATGCGCTATGTCGGGCAGGATGTCGCCCGCCTGTCGACCGTGCCGGTGTGGAACGGGCAGAAGTTGGAGCCGCGCGCGATGATCCTGCGTGTCTTCGTCGCCGCGATCGGCGGAGAATTCGCGGTCATGCCGGGCGGGCTGACCCGCACCGCACCGGGCGATGAGTCCGTCATTTCCATGCAATTAGGCGGCGGTAGCAAGGACAGCTGGGTGACGGCGGTGACCCAGAGCGAGCCGGTCACGGTTAAGCCCACCGGCAATATCTCGACCCTGCCGCTGGTCAATGTGCGCGTGACTCCAGGCGAACTGCCCAGCCGCGTGGCCGACGGTTTGTTTTGGGTTGCGCGTTACGCCGAACGGTCCGACAGCCTCGTCCGGCTGCTGCGCACGCTGCTGATCGGTGTCACCGACGCGGTTCAGCCCTGGCGGCAACGCGACGCCGAGCCGATTCTAAACTTGGCGACTTGGCGGCAGGCGGTGCCGCTGATGGATCATTCGGAATCGTTTCAGCCGATCGCGCTGGTTCAGGCAGCGCTGCTCGATCCGGCCCATCCCGGTGGGGTCATCGCCAATTTCCAACGGCTGATCTATGCCGCGCGGCGGGTTCGGGACCGGCTGCCGCACGATTGCTGGCGGATTTTCGTCGCCCTGGAAAACCACATTCATGAGCAAGTCGGGCGCGCACCGCCGGTTCGTCTCCTGCTGCGGCTTGAGGAACTCATCACGTTGAGCGCGGCGCTGTCGGGCGCGGTCAGCGAAAGCATGACGCGCGATGCCGGTTGGCGTTTCATGGAGATCGGCAAGCATCTGGAGCGGGCGATTTCCCTGGTCGGCATGATGCGCGGCTTGGCCAATCCGCCGGAAGCCCGCCCGGACGCCACACCGATCGAAGAGCGCAGACTGCTGGCCGCGCTTCTGGCGCTTACCGACCCCCGTGGCGGCCAAGGCGCAACCGGCGTGGGCATCGACGCCGCCGATTCCGGCGACAGTGCATTCGACCGTAGCGGCATGCTGCGCGCCGTGTTGATGAACGAAACAGATCCGCGCAGCCTGGTCTTCCAGCTGTCCGCGCTGGCCGAGCACCTGGCGGCATTGCCGCGCCCATCCGATGCCTTGCCCTCCGGCAGTGCGCTCGTCGATTCCGCGATGAAGCTGGCGATCGGCGCACGCGTCGCAATCCCCGACGCCATCGCCAATGCCTGTCTGCCGCGTGGGCATGACAGGTCCGGCGTGGACGATCCGCTGCGCGGCGCTTTCGCCCGGCTCGACATGCAAATTCCAAGAATCTCGGACCTTCTGACCCAGGCTTATTTTACCCATGCGCTCGCCCGTTCGGCCTGACTCAATCAAGACGGCGGCGCGCGAAGGGGCAATGCGTTATCGCATCCGCCATTCCAGCGCCTATCGCTATGGCGCGGACATCATGCTGGCGCACCATCTTCTGCACCTGACGCCGCGCGCAACGCCCGGGCAGCGTGTGACCGCGTTCAACATGACGATCGCCCCCGATCCCTCCGTCAAATCAGAGCACCGCGATTATTTCGGCAACCCCGCCGTCTATCTGGAGATGCACGAGCCACATCGGACGCTGACTATCCAGACCGAGATCGACATTGAGGTCGCAACCGCCCGGCCCGCAACCACGGTGATGCAAACCCCATGGGAAGATCTGCGCAGTCAGTTGCAGCACGCATCCGGACCGGGCGCGCGGGCCGCCAGCACCTTCGCCTATGCCTCGCCCATGATCACGCTCGCAGGCGCACTGACCGACTTCGCCCTGCCGTCCTTCACCAAAGGTCGCGCCATCGGCGAAGCCGCGATGGATCTGACCAACCGTATTCACGCGGAGTTCACCTTCGACCCCGAGGCGACGACCATCGCCACGCCGGTTCTGGAGGTCCTCGAAAAACGGCGTGGCGTCTGCCAGGACTTCGCGCATCTGCAGATCGCCTGCCTGCGTTCGCTGGGTCTGTCGGCGCGCTATGTCAGTGGCTATCTGCGCACTATCCCGCCCGCGGGAAAGGCGCAGGTGGTCGGCGCGGATGTTTCGCATGCCTGGCTGTCGGTCTGGTGCGGCGAGGACCGCTGGCTGGACCTGGACCCGACCAACGGGAGGCCTGGGTCATCCGATCTGATTACGCTGGCGTGGGGCCGGGATTATGGCGATGTCAGCCCGAGCCAAGGGGTTATAATCGGAAGCAATTTCCAGGAGTTGAAGGTCGAAGTTGATGTTAGGAATTAACTGACGGTCACGTCTTCCGGACCCCAGAATCCTCTCATGGTCGTGATTTTACCATTGGAATCGAACTGCATCACGTCGCACGAATTGGTCGTGATGCGCTTTGCATCGCGTTGAAACGTCACGGTAAATACCATCGCGGCACAGTCCCCATGAGAGCCGCGGATCGGTGCGCTCAATGTCAGTGACGCACCGAAATCGACACCTTGACGCACGAATTCCGCGAATTCCGACCGCGATTTCAGCCGGCTGCCGACCGGGTCTTCGATCACCGCGTTTGCAGCGAACAGCTCCATGACCCCGTCGGCGTCTTTCGCGTTGAAACGGTCGACATAGGCCTGGACCACCGCCTTCATCTGCGCCTGCGTCGGCATCAGTTTTCCTCCAAAATCAGATCGGCCGCTTTTTCGGCGATCATGATGACCGGCATATTGGTGTTGCCGCCGACCAGCGTCGGCATGACCGAGGCATCGACGACGCGCAGGCCTTCGACGCCGTGCACACGTAGCCGGCTGTCGACCACCGCCATGTCGTCCGAGCCCATCTTGCAGGTGCCGACCGAATGATAGTCGGCCTCTGCCCGGGCGCGGATATATGCGTCGATTTCGGCATCGGTGTTCACGGACGGGCCGGGCGCGATCTCTTCGTCACGATAGGGATCGAACGCCTGTTGGCGGAAGACATCGCGGGCGATCTGGATGCCCCGGCGAAGCCCGATGCGGTCGCTTTCCTCGGCCAGAAAATTCGGGTCGATCACCGGCGGCGCCAGCGGGTCGGCGGAACCCAGGCTGATGCGGCCCCGGCTGGCCGGACGCACGACATTGATGTGGGCGAAGAAACCGTGCCGGCGGACGAATTCGCGTCCGTTATTCTGATAGAGCGCCATGGCGAAATGAAATTTCAGGTCCGGCTCCGGGAGCCCATCACGTGAATTCACATAGGCGATCGCTTCCATCCCCCCGCTGGCAAGCGGCCCGGTGCGGGTCAGAATGTAACGGCCCAGCGCCAAAGCCCCGGCGATCGGGCTCATATAATTGTAGAGCGAGATGGGCACCGAGCAGGCGAAGCGGACCGCACCCGCCAGATGGTCCTGCAGATTGCGGCCGACACCTTTCAGATCGACCTTCGCGTCGATGGCATAAGGGCGCAGGTGATCGCCGTCGCCGATGCCGGATAGCATCAGCAATTGCGGGGAATTCAGCGCGCCACCGCAGACGACGACCTCACACGCGGCATGAATCTCTTCGGATCTGCCATTCGCCACATAAGCAACGCCGGCCGCGCGTGATCCCTCGAACAGGACGCGGGTCGCATGCGTACCGGTCAGGATGGAGAGGTTCGGCCGCCGCCGCACCGCCGGCGTGAGGTAGGCCGATGCGGAACTCGACCGCCGGCCGGATCCGACGGTCAGATCGACCGGGCCGAATCCTTCGCGCTCCAATCCGTTGGTATCGTCGTTATAGGGGTAACCAAGCGCCTGCCCCGCCGCCACCCAGGCTTTGGATAGCGGATGACGCACACCGGGGCGGCTGACATGCACGGGACCAAGGCCGCCGTGATGTTGTTCGACTGCGGGCTCGTAGGTTTCGGCTCGCTTGAAAAAAGGCAGCACCGCGTCGAACGACCAGCCGTCGTTCCCGGCCGCTGCCCAGCCGTCATAATCGGACGGCGTGCCCCGGTCATAGACCATGCCATTGATCGAGCTGGACCCGCCCAGGACCTTGCCGCGCGGCGAATACAGCGTCCGCCCGTCCAGATTCGACTGCGGCACGGTCTGGTAGCGCCAGGCATAGAGCCCGGCCATCATGATCGGCAGGAGCCCGCCCGGCGCGCGGATCAGCGGACTTTTGTCATTCCCGCCCGCCTCCAGCAGTGCGACCTTCACCGCCGGGTCGGTTGACAGGCGATTGGCCAGAACACAGCCGGCCGAGCCGCCGCCGACGATGACGTAGTCGAAAGCCGCAATCATCCGCTCAGTTGCGCCCGCGCTGCTCGGCGACCCATTTGTCCAGCACCCCGTAGAGGTAGGTACAGTCCTCGTCGGTCATCGTCGGATGGCACGGCAGGCAGACGCCGTTCATCATGATCTGGTCGGCAACCGGATAACCCTCCGGCGCGGCGCGGTATTCGACTTGGCGCATCATCGGCTGGCGCGTGATGTTGCCGGAGAAGATGGTGCGCGTGACGACGCCATGCGCCTCCAGATTTTCTTGAAGCGACCGGCGGCTCCAACCGAGTTCTGGACGAACCTGGACAGGATAGTTGATCCAGGTCGTGGTGGTGTCGTCGCGTTGGCGGGGCGCGATGAACACGTCCGCGTGCTTGGCGAAGAACGCGTCGTGATTGGCGAACACGCCGTTCCGCAGCTTTGTGAACTCCGCCAGCTTGTCGAGCTGGACATGGCCGAAGGCTGCGCCGGCCTCGTTCGGGATGAAACCGTATGCGACGTCTTCAAAGATGAACATGCCGTCATAGGGAATGCCGTCCACATCTTCGAGGAACCTGCCGTCGCTCTCCGATTGCAGGGTGCCGTGAAGGTATTTCTCCGACGAACGCCCCCATGAGCGCAGCACCAGCCCGCGGTCCCACAACGCCTCGTCGTTCACCGCCACCATGCCGCCGTTTCCCAGGCAGGTGATGATGTGGAAAATCGAAAAGCTGGTGACCGAGATATCCGCGCGCGTACCCGGCGGGCGGCCCTTAAGTGTCGAACCCAGCGTGTCGCAGCTATCTTCCAGCAGCTTCAACCCATGCTTGTCGGCGATGGCGCGCAAACGATCCCAATCGGGAATGCCGCCCAGCAGGTTGGGAACGGAGATCGCCTTGGTCTTGGGTGTGATCATCGCCTCGATCTTGTCGAGATCGATCTGGTAGGTGTCGAGCACGACATCGACGAAGGCCGGCACGCAGCCGACATGGACGATCGACGCCACGTCGGTGGAGAAGGTCAGCACCGGCGTGATCACTTCCGATCCCTTGGGCAGATCGAGCAGACGCATCGCCAGCATCAGGGCCGACGAACCGGAATTGACCATCACCCCATATTTATGGCCAAGCAGCGCCGCGACCCGCTTCTCAAACGTCTGGACCTGCTCGCCGACGATCATGCCGGTGCGCATCACGCGGTTGACGGCCTCGACCTCCTGCTCGTCCAGCATCGCGCCGCCATAGCGGATGCGGCGCGCGCCGGGAACCAGGCCGGCGAAACCGCGCGCCGATGTGCCTTTCGATTCCTGCGTCATGAGTCTAATTCCGCCGGCGTTGTTTTTCGATCCACCCCTCCAGCACCTGGTACAGGTACTCGCAATCCTCGTCGGTCATCGTCGGGTGGCAGGGCAGCATCAGCCCCTGCTCCATGATTTGGTCGGCAACGGGATAGCCGCCGGGGGCAGCGCGGTATTCGACGCCACGCATCATCGGGTGGCGCGTGATGTTGCCGGAGAAGATGACGCGGGTGAAAATCCCTTCGTCCTCAAGATGAACCTGCAGGTCGCGCCGGCTCCAGCCGAGTTCGGGCTTGAGCTGAACCGGGTAACAGATCCAACTGGTCTTCACATCGTCGAGCAGTTTCGCCTTCACGAACACGTCCTGGTGCTTTTCCAGGAATTTGGCATGCCTCTGGAACCGGCTGTCGCGGAGTTCGAAGAAATGCTCCAGCTTGTTCAGCTGCTCCAGCCCGAAGGCAGCCCCCGCCTCGTTCGGTATGAAGCCGTAAGCGACGTCCTCGAAGATGAACATGCCGTCATAGGGCACGCCATCCAGATCCTCCAGGAAGCGGCCGTCGCTGTCGGCCTGCTTGGTGCCGTGCAGGTATTTCTCCGACGAGCGGCCCCACGCGCGGGCCATCAGGCCCCAATCCCACAATTTCTCGTCGTCGACCGCGACCAGCCCGCCATTCCCCAGGCAGGTGATGATGTGGAAGATCGAGAAGCTGGTGACCGAGATGTCCGCCCGCTTACCGGTCGGCTTGCCGCGAAGTTCGGCGCCCAGCGTGTCGCAGCTGTCCTCGATCAGGACCAGCTTGTGCTTGTCGGCGATGGCGCGCAGCCGATCCCAATCCGGCACGCCGCCGACCAGGTTGGGCACCAAAATCGCCTTGGTCTTGGGCGTGATCATCGCCTCGATCTTGTCGAGGTCGATCTGGTAGGTATCGAGCACCACATCGACGAACACCGGCACGTACCCGGCATGGACGATCGAGGCGGCGTCGGTCGAGAAGGTCAGAACCGGCGTGATGACCTCGGACCCCTTGGGTGCGCCGATCATGCGCATCGCCAGCATCAGGGCGGAACTGCCGGAATTGACCATGACGCCATATTTATGGCCCAGGATTTCGGCGCAGCGCGCTTCGAATTCCCCGACCTTTTGGCCGACGACCATGCCATACTCGGCCTGCATCACGCCGACGACGGCGTCGACCTCCTTCTGATCGAGCATCGCCCCGCCATACCGGATCGTCCGCTTCGCCAATGCCATCGCTTCGCCCCATGATCTTAAATCTTGCGCTGGGCGCATGGTTAGGCGAAAACTAATTCATCCGTCAATCTCTAATCGGGTCCATTTGAACATGTCGCCCCCTCGCTTCCCATTCATCGCCTCCCCCTTCGAGGGGGAGGTCGGCGCGAAGCGACGGGAGGGGGGTACTCTCGACGCCTCGCCGGTTGCAGCGAGAAGGTGGCAGCATACCCCCCACCCGGACCTGCGGTCCGACCTCCCCCTCAAGGGGGGAGGCGAATTTCGGGCGCTCTCATGACGGTCGTGAAAACCTCCGAACTCCCGACCGACCTGCCGACCGGGCGCGGGGTGCAGTCTGTCGAGGTTGCCGGGCGCATCCTCAGCGTGCTGGCTGATTCGACCAAGCCGATGATGCTGCGCGACATCGCCGACGCGGCCGGCCTGCCGCCGGGACAGGCGCATCCTTATATCGTCAGCTTCCGCAAGATTGGGTTGGTGGAACAGGACGGCGCCAGCGGGCTCTACCGGCTGGGCTGGTTCGCCCTGCATCTGGGCTTGGCGCGGCTGCGCGGCTTCGATCCCTATCAGTTGGCCGGCGAGAGCATCGCCGGCTTGGCGCAGTCGCTGGATCTGGGCGTCGCGATCAGCATATGGGGCACATACGGCCCGACCGTGATCCGCAGCATCGAATCGCCCCATAACGTGACCACCAACAGCAAACCCGGCTCCGTTCTGGGCCTGACCGGCACCGCGACCGGCAAGGTGTGGGCAGCGTTCCTGCCCAAGCAACTCGCGTCGAAGCGGATCGCGGCGGAATTGAAAGGCAAGTCCGCTGGCGTGAACGCGAAAGACCTGGAAAACGAACTCGACGCTATCCGCACCGCCGGATATGCCTCGACCGACGGCAACCCCTGGCCCGGCATCGCCGCCGCGTGCGCCCCGGTGTTCGACTATACCGGCCAAATACAGCTCGCGGTTGCCTTGCTCGGGCCCTCGGCAGCTTTGGACTGCGCGGTCGGCAGCCCCCAGGTTACGGCGCTGCTCGGTTTTACGCGCGGGTTGTCGAGCCAATTGGGGTTTGTGGGATAGGGTGCGCCCCTATTGCCTTGCTTTAGTGCGGCACAATATTCGTGCTATCGTGCCTGCGTGCAAATATAGGAGCTGGTTATGAGCGCACCCGCACTAGCTGGCGGCAGCGTCAAAGTCATAGGATCGAACGGGCAGGTTTCACTGGGAAAGCAATTTGCCGGGCGGCAGGTGCTGGTTGAGGAACGGGAGCCTGGCGTCTGGTTGATCCGGACGGCCACCGTCGTGCCGGATAATGAGCGCTGGCTGCAACAGCCGGACGCCGCGCGCGATCTGAAAACGGCACTGGAGTGGTCACAGTCCAACGCACCATCCGATAGCTTAGTTGACGACGTGCTGGCGAAACTGAATGACGAAGACTGACGCAAGCGGTGCGGTCAGGCTCGACCTCAACAACCCGGTATTTCAGAACAATCTGCTGAACCTTGAAAAGCACGAGCGGCACTCCGCATTGGAAACACTCAAGAAGCTGCGGCAGATGAACTGGACGCAGGTCTATCGCGACAATGGGTTGAAGTGGGAGAAGATTTTCAGCGTAAACCCACCGGCCGGCATCGCGGCCATATATTCGCTGCGCATCACGCAATCGCGCCGCGCCACCGCCTATCGCGATGGCGACTTCATACGGTTGCTAACCATCGCGCCGGATCACGACGCGACCTATGGCAGGAAATAGGAAGCCACATTAGATCAGCTGATCATGCGCGGCCCCGTTCATTATCACGTTATTATTTCAGAATTGTTCACCAAGCGGTCGACCCGTCAACAGCTTGAAGTTATCCAGCATCAGCCACTGATCCAGATACGCGACGATCACCGGCGTGATCGCCGCGTCCAGCGCCGCTACGCCGTTTTCCAGGTAATCGTCGCCGGACAGGTCGAGATCGATCGGCGGTAGCAGGGTCATCTCGAAATGCGCGCCGCCCGTCCGCACACAGTAATGCAGGCAGAACAGCGCGTTCGTCATTTTCGCCAGGCGGACCGCGCGGGCCAGGTTGCCGTCGAGGCGCATCGGGCCACCGAATGACGGGGCCATCAACGTACCCATCTGGTATTCGTCGGCCGCCATCGAAAGATAACCCTTGTCCAGAAGCAGCCGCATAACCTGGCGGCCCGCCCTGGGGCCGGCATAAATGAGCTGATCGGCGAAACGCTTGCGAGCCCGCTCAGCGATCTTGTTGCGATACGGGTTCACCAGGGTTTGCACGATCTGTGACGAGGTTTCGCCCAGTTCCAGCATCTTCGGGCCGACCAGTTCCCAGTTCCCCAGATGCAGGAATAGCCCGATACGCGGCCTGCCGGTGGCGCGCGCCGCGTGCAGATGCTCAAGGCCTTTGACCGACATGCGGCTGGAGGTCCACAGCGCATCCAGCACCGCGAATTCGGTCATGGAACGGCCGGAATTGCCCCAGTAACGCCGGACCGTTCGTTCGACGTTTTCGGGTGCCGCGAGATCGGGCCGAAGTATCTTCAGATTGTGCCGAAGCCGGGCGTCGCGCGTTTTGTTGCGGGGTCCCACCATGACGCCCAGCCAATAGCCGAAAGCCGAGCACAAACCGATCGGCAAAAGGCCCAACAGCCGTGTAAATAGGACGAGGGCATTCCCTTGAATCACCGCGCCGACGCGGCGGCGCAAGGACGGTTTCATGCTTTACCGCCAAGACGCGCGAGGGCGAACCGCCCGATATCGTGTGGCGTCTCCCCTGTTGTCGCCAGATCGGCCAGCACCTCCCCGATTACGCTGGCGAACTTGAAGCCGTGCCCTGAACAGGGCGACGCGATCACGATCCGCCGATGGTCGGGGTGCAGGTCGAGGATGAAGTCCTCGTCGGGGGTGCGCGTGTAGATACAGGTCTTGAGGTCCCGGAGCGGGCCGGCCGCAGCGGGCATATACCGCTCGAGGAAGCTCGCCAAACGCTGACCGTCGGCATCGTCTCCATCCTGGCGCGCATCGCCGGCTGCGGCCAGTTCGCGGCCGGCAAGATGAGAGCCGATCTTGACCCCGGTGCCGGCGAAATCGGGGAAGCCGTAGATCATCTCGTCCGCCGATTCCAGGAAGAATACCGGCAGACGGTCCGGCCCGACCATTTCAGGCTTTTTCGGTGCGAACCAACCCAAGACCTGGCGCGTCAGCCGCAGGTTGGGGCGCAGTTCGGGCAGCAATTCGCCGATCCATGCGCCGGCCGAGACAACCGCCGAGCCGGCCTCGATTACCGTACCGTCGGCCAGGGTCAGGCGCACCCCGCCCGCCGTCGGTGCGACGTCGGACACGACCGTGTGCAGCCGAACCTCCGCCCCCGCTGCCTTGGCACCGGCGATGTGGGTCTGGGTCGCCTTTTCCGGCAGCAGGAAGCCGGCGTCGGGCTGATAGACACCTTCCCAATCCGCCGGCAGCGAGAGCGCGGGAAAGCGGTCCATCATTTGCCGCGCGGTCAGCACGTCATGGGGCAGGTTGTGCAATCGAGACGCCTGGAGCGACCCCTGGACCACCTGCGAACCGGGAATCCCGGCCTCGATAATCCCCGTGATCGTCATCAGCGCCGTTCCGGACGCACGCTCCAACGCCCGCCAATTCTCATAGGCTCGATGGAGCAGCGGCACATAGGACGGATGTTCGAAATAGGCGAGCCGAATGATCCGGCTCTCGCCATGCGAGGAGCCGCCGAGATGGGCCGGCGTCTCACGCTCTATGCCGATGACGCGCTGGCCGCGCCCAGCCAGATGATAGAGCGCGGCGCTGCCCATCGCGCCCAGGCCGACGACGGCGACGTCGTAAACCGCCATCGTCTTTACGAGCCGGTCAGCGCCAGTTTGAGCGCAGTCATCGGCGACCTGTCGCGCAAGATTTCACGCGCGGCGTTGCGCCCCGGATTACCCGACACGCCGCCGCCCGGATGGGTGCCGGAGCCGCACATATAGAGCCCCTTGATCGGCGCCCGGTGGCTGGCATGGCCCAGCACGGGCCGGGCGCTCCACATCTGGTCGAGCGACAACTGCCCGTGGAAGATATCTCCGCCGATCAGACCGAATTTCCGTTCCAGATCGAGCGGCGACAGGATCATGCGGCCCAGGACGGATTGCTTGAAGTTGGGCGCGTAGCTGTCGATCGTGTCGATCACGGTATCGGCCGCCATCTCGCGCATCTCATCCCAGCTATGGCCGTTCGGCAGTTCCGGGGAAAATTGCTGGCAGAACAGGCTGGCGACATGCTGCCCGGCCGGGGCCAGGCTGTCGTCCAGGCACGATGAGATCAGGATTTCGACGATCGGCTTGCGCGACCAGCCGTGCGCCTTCGCGTCCAGATAGGCGCGGTCCATGTAATCCAGCGACGGCGCGATCACGACGCCGGAGCGGTGATGCTCCGCCATCTCCGTGCCCGGCAGGGCGGTGAAATCCGGCAATTCGCTGAGCGCGACATTCATCCGGAAACTGCCGGAGCCGTTGCGGTAACCCTTGATCGCGGCCTTGAAATCCGCCGGCTGGTCGGCCGCGTCGACCAGCTTGCCGAATAGCAGGGACGGGTTAAGATTGGAGGCGACGATGGGCGCCATGATCCGCCGCCCGTCTTCCAGGGCGATTCCTGCCGCCTTGCCGTTCTCGACGACCACCTTGGCGACCGGCGCGTCGGTCAATATCTCGACGCCCACAGCCTCGGCCGCCTTGCGCATCGCGCCGGTGATGGCGCCCATGCCGCCGATGGCGTGGCCCCAAGCACCTTTTTTGCCATTCACCTCGCCAAAGCAATGATGCAGCAGGACATAGGCCGAGCCCGGCGCATCCGGGCTGGCGAAATTGCCGACGATGGCATCGAAACCGAGTGCCGCCTTGACCTCGTCGCTCTCGAACCACTTGTCCAGGAACGTGCGAGCGCTTTCGGTGAACAGGTCAAGCAGATTGCGGCGCGCGTTCATGTTGAGGCGCATCATCTGCCGACCCTGGCGCAGCGCCCGCAGCGCGCCGGCCAAGCCATCGCCCAGATTGGGGGGAACCTCTTCCGCCAGCATGCGCAGCGCGTCCGCGACTTCGCCCAACATCGCCGAATATTCAGGCCAGACCGCCGCGTCGGCTTTGGAGTATTTTGCAAACTCGGCCTGCGTCCGCTCCTGCCCGCCGCCGAGCTTCAGATACGTGCCGTTCGGGAATGGAATGAAGTTGGAAATCGGACGTTCGACGATGCGCAGGCCATGCGAGGCCAAGCCCATTTCGGAGATCACTTTGGGGTTCAGCAGGCTGACCGTATAAGCGGCGACCGAGTTGCGGAAGCCGGGATGAAATTCCTCGGTCACCGCCGCGCCGCCGACGACCCCGCGCCGCTCCGCGACCGTGACTTTCAGGCCGGCCTTGGCAAGGTAAAAGGCGCAGACAAGGCCGTTATGGCCGCCGCCGATGATGACGGCATCGCGCCGAACGGAATTGCTCATGTCGGGTCACACTTTGTCGAAGACGATGACGGGGATTTTACGAGCCCCGGCCCGGGTCTGGTAGTCGTTATAAGGCGGGTAGGCAATCGCGGCCCGTGCCCATAGCCGTTCCCGCTCCTCACCCTCCGCCACGCGGGCGCGGACGCTATAGACCGCGTTTTTGATGCGGACCGTGGCTTCCGGCTTTGCCTGCAGGTTCAGGAACCATAGCGGGTGTTCGGGGGCGCCGCCCTTTGAGCCGATGACGTAGAAGCCGTCGCCTTCGCGGAAATAGAAGATCGGTGTGTCGATCTTGCGGCCCGATTTGCGCCCGGTTGTGGTCATCAGAAAGGTCGAGACCGGCTTCACGCCCGCCTGCCGGCAGACGATCCAGCTGATCAGTGAAATGCCGAAATGGCGCACGAGGAATTTTTCGATGGCGAAAAGAAACTTCATCCGGTCCCCCTGGCTGCTGGCACCGGGAATCTATCCCAGAGTTGCCGCTCTCACCACTCAGCGATCAATCGCGCCTAAGCAGTACTTCCTTGGAACATCCGGTTCGCAACCGACATTCCATTACCCGGGCGCCAAGCCCTGTTTTCCCGAAAGGATGATTGCTGTGAACAATATCATTTATATCATCGGGCTGGTGGTCATCGTCATTGCCGTCCTGAGCTTCTTCGGCTTTCGCTAAGCCATCTAGGGCGCAGACTTCCCGCCTTTCCCCCGCCGCGACACCATCGCCAGCGTCGCAGTCGGCAGGTCCTTGTGGAACACGAAAAGCCGGCGGCCGACGAAATTCCACACCAGCACCACCGGCACGGCGACCACCTTGCCGACGATCGGCGGCGCTCCGAGCACCCTGACGAATAGACGCATGGCCAGAGTGTTGATGGCGAGGCCGATCAGCGACACGAGCCAGAAGCGGATATTCTCGTCGCGCGGTGAGTGTTTTCCGCGGGTGAAGGCCAGAATATAGGACAGGAAATAATTCAGGATCGTCGCGGCGATGAAGCTGACCGCAGAGGCGACGAGATAGCCAACGCCGGCATATTGTAGGGCGATGAAGCCCCCGATATCGAGCACCGCCGAGATGCCGCCGACGAACAGATACAACACGAACTGCAGGCCGAGTGCCTTCATTCCCCCGATCTGCGAAGCATCCTGCGGTGCGGCGTTCAAAGGCTGTTCCTGCGCTTATGATGTTTGATCCTGTCTGCGCCGATCATGGATCGGAGTAAAGTCGGGGCTCATGAAGCAACCCTATCCCCCGGTGCATAAACTTGATGCTATGTTGATTCCACGTCGCAATTCCTTAAGCGTAAGCCGGGCGGAGACTGCGTTTGTCGGCAAGCACCACCAATCCCGCAGGGCAAGACGGGAAAACGATCGTCAGGACATTGTCCATCGCGGCGCCCGCCTATAACGAGGGTGCGGGGATCGAGCGGGTGGTGGCGGATTGGCTGAGTTATCTGCGCACCGTCGGCCACCTGGAAAGCTTTGAAATCGTCGTCTGCAACGACGGCAGCCGGGACAATACCGGCGCGCTGCTGGACGGCATGGCGTCATCGAACCCGGAGCTTAAACCCGTCCATCTGGCATTAAACCAAGGCGCGGCGGCCGCGCTGACCCGGGCGATCAAATCGACAAGCAAGGACTGGGTACTGCTGATCGATTCCGACGGACAGTTCCCGATCGAAAACCTGCCCGCCATGGTCGCGGCGATTGGCGTCAGCGGCAAACAGGCGGCCATCGGCGTGCGTCAGAAGAAGGACACGGCCTTCGCCCGTTTCGGCACCTGGTCCAGCGGGGCGCTGTGCAACCTGTTTCACGGCACCCGTTACCGGGACTTCAACTCGGCGTTCAAACTTGTGGCGGGACCGCTGATGCGGTCGGTGACGCTGGAGGCCAAGGGTCTGAACTATTCCACCGAGATCACGTCGCGCCTGCTGGAGCGCCGGGCGGAGATGGTGGAGGTTGAGATCGAGCATCGCCCGCGCATCGCCGGCACGAGTTCGATGAGGCTGATCCGCGGCTCCATTCACCGCTTTCTGTTTGTCTTTTATATTGGGGTCCGCCAGCTGTTGCTGCGGATGCAGATCCTACAAAGGCCAAGTTCATGAAAAGGGCCACCCGATGACGCCATCGCGGCCCCACGAAATCAAGGTCGCGCTGTTCTGCGGCGGACGCGGTTCGGCGACACTGATCCGCGAGTTGCTGCGTTGGCCCAACGTCAAGTTGACCTTGCTGGTCAACGCCTATGACGACGGCTTGTCGACCGGGGCGCTGCGCAATTTCATCCCCGGCATGCTGGGCCCGTCGGACTTCCGTAAGAACCTGTCCTATCTGCTGGACCTCTATTCGCCGCAGCAATATGCGTTCCAACACCTGCTGGAACATCGCCTGCCGTTGAATGTCTCGCCGGCGGAAGTCGAGGCGATCAAGACCTATGCCCGCACCGGCACGATAGCCGGCATTTCCGCGCCGTTGGATTATTATTTCGGCGATCTCGGCCCCAAGATGGCAGCTAAGGTACGGGAATGGCTGTCGATCTTCTTCGCCTATGCCGAAAGCAGCGGCAAGCCGTTCAACTATCCCGATTGTTCGGTCGGCAATTTGATTTTCGCCGGCGCCTATTTGCAAACCGGCGGATTCAATTCGGCAACGCGCGAACTGGCCATCCTGTCGGGCTCGCAGGCCGATCTGGTGAATGTCAGCAAGGGTGAATGCCGGGTGCTGGTTGCGCTGAAAGCCGACGGCACGATCCTGGTCAACGAGGCGGAGATCGTATCGGCGCAGTCGGCCGTGCCGATCCATGAAACCTATTTCATGAACACGGCGCTGGACCGCGAGAAATGGGCCGAGGTCGCGGACAAGACGTTGGAAGAGAAAGACGCCTGGTTGAAAGCGCAGGAGGTGGTGGTCGAGATTTCGGACGAGTGCGCGAAAGTGCTCGCGGAAACCGACATCCTGCTTTACGGCCCCGGCACGCAGCATTCGTCACTGCTGCCAAGTTACCGCATCGCCGACGCGGCGATCAAAAACTCACCCGCGCGGATCAAGCTGTTCGTCTGCAACATCCATCACGACCTGGACATCCAGTCGCTGGACGCGACCGGGTTGATCGACCGGGCGCTGTTCTATTTGCGCGATCCCGACAACGCGCGGCGCGGCATCACCCATGTGCTGTATAATCGCGGCAGCCAGAGCGCCGACAACGGCATTACGCTGGACGAAACCAAACTGAGCGACGGCCGGTACAAGGACGCGCTGATCGTCAAGGGCGATTTCCAGAACCCGATCGAGAAAAAGGTGCATAGCGGCCACCGCATCATCCGCACGATGCTGGATTTGGCGGAGAATGACGGCGCGGTCGGCCAGAAGGCGAGCCTGGATATCTATGTCGACTTGCTGAAGCGCTCGCTGGCGCATGAAAGCCTGCTGCAGGAATTCGGCGAGATCGACTGGCTTGTGCATTTCGGCCATGTGCGCCTGCGCATAAATGGCCTGGACGTGCCCAAGAAAGCCTTCCCCGATCATCTGACCTTGGAGCAGACCAAGTTCAAAAGCATGGCGTCGGAAGTGGGCGTGCTGGTCGACTGGCTGAACAACGGCACCAGCCAATATTTCGCCACCCTGACCGGCGACGGCGAGTACAAGCTGCGCGATGTGCTGGTCGGCATCAACCTGCTGCGCCAGGGTACGTTCGGCGTCGTCTATGGCTCGCGCACGCAAAGCCGGCGGCAGTTCATCAGCTCTCTCCGTTCGGCCTATGGCGAGGGCAGCCTGATGTATGTCGTCAGTTGGCTGGGCGCCTTCGTCGCCACCGCCCTGTTCAGCTTGCGCTTCCAGGTCATCTTCTCCGATCCGCTGACCGGTTTTCGCATCTATCAGCGCAGCCGCCTGGGCGCGTTCGCCAACCGGGTGCGGCAACAATCCTCGGCCAACGCGGCGTCGATGACCCGGCTGCTGATCCAATCGGGGGTCGAGATCGCCGAGATTCCGGTCGGCTACCGCACCTTCACCGGCTTCACCCGACCGTCCTGGCGCTTTGTCCGGGGCCTGCGCAACCTGCTCGGCATCGTGCGATGACGGCTGCCCCGGCGGGTGGTTGGCGCAGTTATCTGTTCGATTTCGACGGCACCCTGGTCGATACGTCGCCACTGCACGCCGAGGCCTATCGCCAAGTGCTGGAAGAACGCCGGCCCGACCTGCTGCGGGGATTCGATTATCATGCGTTGAAAGGCAAGACGACACGCGCCGGCTATGCCGCACTGGGCGTGGCGGAGGCCGACCTGGACGCGTTCACCACGGCTAAGCAGACGCTGTTCCGTGAGGCTGTTGCCGCCGGGCGCATGTATGTCATGCCGGGGGCCGTCGATTTGCTGAATGCGCTAACGGCCCAGGGCGACGGCTTGTTTCTGGTGACATCGGGTAGTTTCGGGTCGGTATCGGAGGCGCTGAGGGCGGCGTCACTGACCGACCTGTTCCGGGGCATTGTCACCGCCGACGATGTGACACGCGGCAAGCCGGCGCCCGATCCATTCCTGCTGTGTATGGAGCGTTTCGGCCTCGACCCGGCGGAGTCCGTCGTGGTCGAGGACGCACTGTCCGGCGTAAGGTCGGGGCACGCAGCCGGTTTGCCGGTCATCGCCGTTCACGACCAATCGCTGAAAACCGAGGCCGACATGTTCTTCCCGGACCTGGAGGCACTGCGCCGCTGGGCGGTTCTCACGACGGCGCGGACGGCATCATGAAATATTGCGGCGTTATTCCGGCCGCCGGGCGCGGATCGCGTCTGGGCATCGACCTGCCGAAAATCCTGGCGCCGGTCGGCAAGACGGCGACGATCTGGACTATCTTGAAGGACAAACTGCGGCCGTTCGTCGACCGGATCCATGTCGTCGTCTCCCCCGCCGGCAAGCCGTTCTTCGATACCGCGCTGGCCGGCGACCCGGACCGGGCAATGATCTCCATCGGCATCCAGCAGGTCCCCAAGGGCATGGGTGACGCCATCTTCGGCGGCGCGGATGTGTGGGAACGGGCGCAGGCGATCCTGATCATCTGGGGCGACCAGGTGCATGTCTCGGCGGAAACCATTGCAGCGAGCCTCGCACTGCATGGCGGGGCGGAACGGCGAATGGTGATCCCGGTCGTGCCGCTGGACGTCCCTTACGTCGAATATGAGTTCGACGATGCCGGCCGGTTGACCAACATTCTGCAAAGCCGCGAGGGCGACAAATGCCGTCCTGGCGGCGCGGGCGATGTCGGCACATTCGTGCTGTCGACCAAAGGTCTGCGCGAAATCTGGGAGGCCTATCTGGCACATGCCGCCCTGGGTGCCGCGACGGGAGAGCAGAACTTTCTGCCGTTCCTGGTGCATTTGTCAGAGATAGGCTGGGACGTTCTGCGCCACCCGGTCATGGACCCGTGGGAGGCGCGCGGGATCAACACGCCGGAGGATCTGGCCTTCTTTCAGACAGTTTATGAGGGTAAGGCTAAAGGTCCTGTTGAGTGAGGAAATATGTCTGAGCGCGTTCTGGTCACCGGCGGCGCGGGGTTTATCGGGGGGCATCTGTCGCAGCGCCTGATCGATCGCGGCTATGACGTGCGGGTGCTGGACAATCTGTCGTTCGGCAAGCGCGAATGGGTGCCGGCCAAGGCCGAATTCATCGAGGGCGACATCCGCGATATCGACACCTGCCATAAGGTGAGCCAAGGCGTCGTCGGCATGTTCCATTGCGCCGCCATGTCCCGCTCGGGCCCGTCGATGGATGCGATCGACACCTGCACGCAGCAAAACGTCGTCGGCACCCAGAACGTGCTGATCGCCGCGCGCGACGCCAAGTTGCGCAAGCTGGTCTATAGCGGATCATCCACCTTCTACGGCAGCCAGCCGGCGCCACACCATGAAGGTACGCCGCCCGACTTCCTGAATTTCTATGGCCTGTCGAAGGCGGTGGGCGAGCAATATTGCCTGCTGTTCAACCGCATCTATGACTTCCCGACTGTCGTGCTGCGCTATTTCAATGTCTACGGCCCGCGCCAGCCGCAGGTCGGCGCCTATGCCCTGGTTCTGGGCATCTTCCTGCGCAACTGGATGGACGGGAAGACGCTGGAAATCCACGGCGGCGGCGACCAAAGGCGCGACTTCATCCACGTCCACGACATCGCCGACGCCAACATCGCCGCCTTCGAAAGCGACGTGCGCGGCGAGACGTTCAATGTCGGCAGCGGCACTAATATCTCGATCAAGGCGCTCGCCGACCTGATCACCCCCGACCAGGTCATCATGCCGCGGCGCGCCGGCGACGCGATGGAAACGCTGGCGGATATCAGCCACATCCGCGCGAAGCTGGGCTGGGAACCGAAGGTGACCTTCGCCGACGGGCTGCACCAGATGATGGAATTGATGAAGAAGGGTGAGGCTTAGTGGAGCCGACTGCGTTCGGGCAAAAAGCGCCTGTCTCGATCAAAGAACTTGAGGTCTATGTCACCCAAGACGGGCTTGGCCGGGCCGCCATTGTCGAACGTGATGATCGACTCCTCTGCATTTACATGCATTGGCAATGGTCGGTAGACGATCGGGGAATGTTCAACATTGAGGGTAAAGGTCTGAAGGGGTGGATAGACGATGAAACACCCGTCACGCTTCTTTATGAAGACCGCGAACCAGAAACCGGATTGTACGGCACACTTGACGATGCTCGTAGACAGATACGAAGTCTCAAAGGATTTTCGGACGCCCAGCTAAAACCCCTGATTAATATTGGCAGCACCGACAAATGTTGATGACGAAACGCAAACCGGCAACCGTCGGGGAAATTCTGACCGAGGAGTTCATGATACCGTTCGGCCTGACCCAGGCTGCGCTGGCGGAGGCCATGGGCGTGCCGCGCAAGCATGTCAACGAACTATGCAATGCGCGCCGGGCCGTGACGGCCCCGACCGCACTGATCCTCGCTCGTGTCTTCGGCAACAGCCCGGATTTCTGGCTTAACGTGCAGCGCCGTTCCGATGTATGGGATGCGATGCACTCTCCAAAGGAGATCGCACGCATCGAACGCGCACGTCCTTTGAACGCCGCCGCATGACACAAAGCCGCTGGCGCCGCGTCCTTGACGCCTATCGCGAGCCGCGGATGGTCGCGGTGCTGTTCATGGGGTTTTCTAGCGGGCTGCCGCTGGCGCTGACGTTCAGCACCCTGTCGATCTGGCTGGCTCAGGCCGGGGTGTCGCGGAAGGATATCGGCCTCTTCACCTTGGTCGGCGTTTCCTACAACTTCAAATTCGTCTGGTCGCCGCTGATCGACCGGCTGCCGCTGCCGTTTCTGACCGCCAGGCTCGGCCGGCGGCGAAGCTGGGCGATTTTTCTGCAAGTGCTGCTGGCAGCGGCGATCTTCGGTCTGAGCCGGACCGATCCTGGTGCTGCCCCGGGAACGACCGCGTTGTTCGCGGTCATCGTCGCGTTCCTGTCGGCCAGCCAGGATATCGTGATCGACGCCTATCGCATCGAGCTTCTGACCGACGAGCAACAGGGCGCCGGCGTGGCCGCGACGCAATGGGGATACCGGTTCGGCATGATCGCCGCCTCAGCTGGCGCGCTCTATGCGGTGGCTTTTGGCGGCTGGCACTTCGCCTATGGGCTGATGGCGGCGCTGATGAGCGTCGGCATCGTAACGGTGCTTCTAACGCCCGAACCCGACGCGGCGCCGATCGCCCTGCCCAAAGCCGGAAGCGCATTTCAAAACGTCGCCGAATGGCTGCGCACGGCGGTCGTCGCGCCCTTCGCCGATTTCATGAAGCGCGAAAGCTGGCTGGCGATCCTGATCTTCATCATGCTCTACAAATTCGGGGACGCTCTGGCCGGCAGCATGGCGGGAACTCTCTATGTCTCGCTCGGCTTTAAGGTCCAGGAGATCGCGGCAATCAGTAAGGTGTTCGGCGTCATGGCGACCCTGGCCGGGGTGGCGATGGGTGGCTCCGCGGTAACCCGCTGGGGCGTTTTCCCTACCCTTCTCGTCTGCGGCATACTGCAGAACGTCTCAACATTGATGTACGCTGTGCTGGCCCATTCGGGACACGACAATTTCATGCTGGCTTTGTCGATTTTGCTGGAAAACATTACCGGCGGTCTGGGTGCGGCGGCGGCCACGGCCTATATGTCGCAGCTTTGCAGCATCAGGTTCACCGCCACGCAATTCGCCCTGCTGTCCTCAGTGGCGGCGCTCGGCCGAACGGTGCTGTCCTCTCCCGGCGGCTGGCTGTCCGAACGGCTGGGCTGGGAGCCGTTCTTCGCGCTGGCGGCTGTCGCCGGCCTGCCTAGCCTGATTCTGCTGCTATGGATGATGCGAACGACAAAAGGCCGGGCGCCTCAGCCTGCCTGATCACTCCACAACGATCTGCGCATACGACCACGGATGGTCCGCACAGCTATATGTATAATTCCCCGGTCTATCGAACTTCACCGTCGCCGTCTTGCCCGGCGCGACCTCGCCCGTGGTCCAGGAACCGTCCAACGCCGTGGCGCTGTGCGGCAGCTTGCCGTCGTTGGTCCAGGTGACGGTGGTGCCGACCTTCACCTTCACCCGCAGCGGTTTGAAGGCATATTCGTTGGTGTAGTTCAGGGTTTTCACGATGGCGCGGCTGTCGGTCAAGGCCGCGGTCATGCTGATATGATCAGTCGCCTCCAGCCGTCCGCGAAAGGCGGTTTCGGTGGGCGGCGGCTGTGGTGCGGGCAGCGGCTGGACCGTGCCGCCCAGCTTGAACGCCCACAGCGCACCCGACGTCATCGCCGCCACATATTGTTCGCCGCCGACAGAATAGGTCGCGACCGGGCCGCTCTCGTCGAAGCCGGTCTGGAATTGCCACAGCACATCGCCGGTCTTGGCGTCCAGCGCTTGCAGGTTGCCGTCGGGCTCGCCGTGGAACAGCAGGCCGCCGGCGGTTGCCGTCATACCGCTGCCGTTCTCGATCTTATAGGGTGTGTTCTTCTGCCAGACGATCTTGTCGGTCCGCGCGTCGATCGCCGCCATGATGCCGTGCAGCTTTACCCCCGGCACTGTGTTCACCCCGTCGCCGCTGAACACATAGGGGTCGTCGAATCGCTGCAGCCATAATGGCGCGACAGCACCGGTGCCGAAGAACAGATGCGACGCCGGACTATAGGCCATCGGCGAGGACCGCATAGTGGCGGTCAGCCCGATCCGGTTCGGCCGGTCCTGATCCACGACATCGAAATAGCAGCCGGGCTGGAACCCGGCGGGCACCATGTCCTTGGTCACGCAGTTTGGGCCGATCTGGTCAGCGCCCACCGGGAATGGTTGGGTCGGCGCGGTTTTCAGGTGCGCGCTCTGCTCCACCGGCCGTTCCTCGACGGGCAGCAGAGGCTTGCCGGTCGCGCGGTCCAGCAGGAACAGATAGCCGTCGGTCCGCATCACGCCGATGCCTTTGCGGCCCTTGGCGGCGTCATAAAGCACCAGCGGCGTGCCCAGATCCATCTCGTAGATATCGTGATGGGTGGTCTGGTAATACCAGCGCAATTTGCCGGTCCTGACGTCCAGCGCGACCACGGCGGCGGTATAGAGATTATCCCCCGCCCGCTCCTCCCCGCCCAGTTCCGGGATCGGGTTGCCGGTGCCCAGATAAACCAAGCCCAGCGCCGGATCGACCGCCGGGTTCATCCAGACCGCGCCGCCGCCGCGCTTCCAGATGTCGCTGTCCTGCGGCCAAGTTTCGTGTCCCGCTTCACCCGGTCCGGGCACCACATGGAAGGTCCATTTGACCGCGCCGGTCTTGGCGTCCAGCCCGACGATGCGCCCGTCATTGCGGTCGATCGGGGACCGCACGCCCGACAGGCCGGCGATGACCACGCCGTCGATATAGGCCGGCGCGCCGGCAACCCATTGGCCGCCATGGCCGGCCGCATCCGCCTGCGGGGCGATATCCTGCTTCCAGACCGGGTTGCCGGTCTTTTCGTCGAGCGCGATCATCGCGCCCTCCATCAACCCGACAAAGACCAGCCCCTGCCCCACCGCCACGCCCTTGAACAGGCCGATCGGCGGCGTCTCCAGCGCATGGGTCCACAGTACTGAGCCGGTCTTGGGATCGAAGGCATAGACATGGGTGCCGGCCGTCACGAACATCTTGCCGTCGATGATCACCGGCGTGGCGCGCGACCGCTCGCCGTCGAACGTGTGGACCCAGGCGCCGCCCAGTTTCGTGATGTTGGCGGTATCGATCTGTTTCAACGTCGAATAATGGTCATTGGCCAGATCGCCGCCCACGGTGGGCCAATCGTTGCCGGCGGAAGCGGCCCCTGAAGCCGACACAGAAAGAAGCAAAGCTGTCGCAGCAATGGCGCGGCTCATCCGAATCCTCCCAAGGCCCTATTTTCGCTTCAGAATAGGTGCAAATGTCGTGACAAGGCCACCGCAATGTCTGAAGCTGTGGTCAACAAAGGGAGGAAATCATGAAGATCGGACGCAGGACGGTACTCGCGGGCGCCGGGGCGGGACTGGCTGCCGCATCGGTGCCGAAATCCCAGGCCGCGGAGGCGGAAAATTCGCTGGCCGGCTTCATCGCCGCGGACGGCAAGTCGATCACGGTCATCGACGTGAAAGCCGATGCGAACGGGCACGCCGTGATCAGCCCCGTCGAGCTTCCGGCCGATGCCTCGCCCTATCCGCTGTTCAAGCAATTCCTGACCAACAAGGCGACGGCTGTGGGAGTCTATTCGGCGCCGCCCAACCACCATATCGCAACCTCGTTCGATACCGCCAAGCGGCTCGTCGTCATCGTTGCGGGCGAATTGACGCTGAATTCCGCGCATGGCAGCCGGGACTGCCCGGCCGGCACCGTCATCCTGCTGGACGGCAGCAGCGATATGACCGCCCAGGGCGGCCCCGCCGGATTCACCGCGATCAAAGTGCAACTGGCAGGTTGAGGAGAGCATCGATGGACCAGAATCGCAGAACCGCGCTGACCGTTGCGCTGCTTGCCCCCACCGCGCTTGGCGCCGGACACAAGGCGGCAGCGGCGGCGGCAAGCAAGCCCAAATTCATGAACAAGGACGGGACCGCCATCGTCGCAAAGCGGACCTACACCACCGACGACGGCAAAACCCATTGCGACACGGTGGAGTGGAAGGGCGTGCCCGTGCCCAACGGCTCGATCATTCCGCCTGGATGCACCAGCTATTACGAAGGCAAGGCGGTTTCGATGCTGATCCGCCAGTTCATTCCGGGCATGAAGACCGATTACCACACAGACCCGGCGAACGAGCACCAGGTTACCTTCATGTTCGAGGGCCAGGCCAAGGTCGGCGCCAAGGATGGAACCGGGTTTGTCCTGGGGCCGGGCGAATTCGCCTCAGTCGATGACGATCACGGCGAAGGCCACACTGCGGTGGATGCCACCGGCAAGGGCTTTACGCAGTTGTTTGTCGCTGTACCGGCCAAGTGAACGACCTGTTCATTCCTTCATAAATATGAAAATTAACATTACGTATACTTGAATAAATGAACTAAATTTTATTATCAAATAATGAAATATTGACGACGTATTTTATACGGACTTAACCTTCCGGAATAAGAAGCCCGTTTTGGGAGATTTTATTCGGGGAGGTAACGATGGTACGCGCAATCGATAGCTACGCCTGGCGGAACGCGATGTTCCTGGAGCGGGTGCGGCCTGGCATAGCAATCTCAATCGTTTTGCATGCGGTTTTGTTTCTGGCATTGGCCTATTACCTGGCATTCCCGCCTGGCGCGAAAACAACACCAGCCGAGCCGCCCGATATCATGACTGTCTTCGAAATGCCGCACGCCGCGCCCCCGCCTAAGCCGCAGGTAGAGCCGACCTTCAAGCCACAGAAGGTCATCGAAATACCAAACGTGCGGACCGACGTGCAGCCGCTGGTCATTCCGCCGGTACTCGATTTCGACAAGGGGACGGCAAAGACGGTCACGACCGAAACGCCGCCCGAGCCGGTGATTACCAACCAAAGACCGATCCAGCACAACGATCCGATCTATCCGGACCGTGCTCTCGATCAAGGCCGCACCGGCTATGTCGACTTCAACTTCACGATCGAACCCGACGGGTCGGTCGGCGACTTGCAGCTGGTCAGCGAAACGCCCACCGGCTTGGGTTTTGCCGCCGCCGCCCAGAAAGCGTTCGCCAAATGGCGGTTCGCACCGAAACTGGTGAACGGCATACCGGTCGCCGCGGCAGCGCGGTACCGGGTCAGCTTCCAGTTGAAATGATGTGCTAAATCGGCGGCTCGCCCGGGATTTCGGTTCCGGACGGGCCGACGAGCGCGATATTGCCGAAGCCGGCGGCATGGATCGCTTCGATGGCGCGGTGGATATAGACGGTCTTTGCCGTCGGCCCGACCTGCAACAGGATTTTCTCGGCCTGCCGTCCGGTCGCCGCCAGCTTCGCGCGCAACTGGTCGGTATCCAGGTTTTCACCGCCGAACAGTAACTCGCCGTCGCCAACGATGACCTTGAGCGGTTTGGGCGGTTCGGTTTGGGCGATGGCGGCGCCGAGAGCAGCGCAGATCGCCAGAGCAGCAAGCAAACCTCGGGAGCGCATCCCCTTCGCCTCTCCTCTGGCGCCAAAAGTGCGATTTAGTCGGCTGAGGATTTGGATAACCGTCCGTCAAACGCCAAGAGCAAAAGGACTGGTCGCACTGCCATGATGAATCCCACACCACGCGTGATCCAATTACCAACAGTAAGAGCAAACACGAACATTCCAATTGCGCCTACCGGCAAACTCAATACCGAGGACATACCGGTGTTAAATGGGAACGATGGCACATCATCGGAGAAAATCAGCTCGAAAAACGCTATCAGCACAAATAAAACGGTAAACGTAACCACCGCGAAGAAATCGCTTAGCAACAAAAGCTTAATGGCATCGTCAGTGGAGAATTGTGATTTTTTAACAATGAAGTAACTTGCGCCACCTGCCCCAAAAAAGGCAACGACGGCGGCGTAAAATGGGGCGAATGAATTAGAGTGAAACGCCGTCACGGCCAAAATATAAGGAACAGCCGTAATCGAAGCCATTAGCCCAACGCAGAAAGCAATTATCGCTCGGCAGTCTTGAGGCACTATAGTTCTGTCCTTGCGCCGTCATCCCCGCGCACGCGAGTATGACGGCTGAACGAAGAATATACTACGCCCAGCTGAGATCGTGCTTGCGCAGCGGCGTCGAGCGGACGCGTTTCCCGGTAATCTTAAAGATGGCGTTGGCGATGGCTGGCCCGACCGGACCGGCCGGCGGTTCGCCCATTTCGGAAAAACGGTCATGCCCCGACAGCCCGCCGAAATGCACGTTGATCTGCGGCGTGTCGCCGGTGCGCAGGATGGGGTACTGGTCGAAATTGCCCTCGACCATACGACCGTCCTTAACGTTGACCTCTTCGTTAAGCGCCATGTTGAGGCCGAACACCAACCCGCCCTGCGCCAGATTCAGCACCGCGTCACGGTTGACGATGCGGCCGGTGTCGAAGGCGGCGTCGAGCTGGTGGACTGTCAGCTTGCCGGCATTGGTTACTTCGATCGTAGCGACAACCGCGACGGTCGTGCCCGCCTGCGGCTTGCCGTTCATGCCCCAGTTCGAAATGGCGACGCCTTGCGCCCAGCCCTTGGGCAATGTCTTGCCCCAGCCGGATTTGTCGGCGACCTCTTTCAACACCTTGGTCCAGCCGTCGTCCGGCCATTTGGACAGAATGCGCAGTCTGTATTCCACCGGGTCGATGCCCGCGGCGTGGGCGCATTCGTCGATGAAGCTTTCGACCATGAAGACATAGGAGTTGTAGCCGGGGCCGCGATAGGCGCCGGTGACGACGTGGAACGGCAGATTCCGCACATCGACCAGCACGTTGGGGATGCAGCCCAATGCATAAGGGCTGTCGGCCAGGCGCGGGAAATGCCCTTTCGAGGCCTGGTTGGCGATGAACACTGCCGGCAGGCCAGACTTGTCCAGGCCGGCCTTCAGCTTAGCGGCGACCAGCGGGCGGTATTTGCCCTGGCGCGTCTGTTCCTCGCGCGACCAGATGGTGTGGACCGGGCGACCGGGGAATTTCTTGGCGATGGCGACGACCATGCGCAGGTCGTCGGAGAAAATCCGCCGGCCGAAGGCCCCGCCGATAAAGGTCTGGTGGAAGAACACCTTGGCCGGATCCATGCCGGTCTCATCGACAGTGACCAGAAAAGCCTGCCTCGACTGTTGAGCCGGATGCCAGACATCGACCCGGTCCTGTGTTACCAGAGCGGTACCGTTCAGCGGCTCCATCGGCGCCTGGTCGCAGAACGGGGTGAGGTAAGTCGCCTCGACAATCTTGTCCTGTTTGGCAAGCAGCGAAACGTCGCCCGACTGCTGCTCAACCTTGTCGGCCTTATGTTCCAGCGCGGCGATGCAGGCATCGACCATCTGATCCGTCGATTTCCACTTGGCGCCCGGCCCGTCGTCCCATTCGACCTGCAGCGCATCCAACGCCTTGCGCGCCTGCCAGTAATGTTCCGCGATAACCGCGACTGCGGCGCGGGGGCGCGTGTCGTCGTAGGGAAAGCCCGTCACCAGCTTAACCCCGGCGCGCGGCTCATCCGGGTCTACCGTCACCACTGCCAGCACGCCCGGCATCTTTTTGATCGGCTCGGCGTCGAACGATTTGATCCGGCCGCCATGAACGGGCGATTGGCGGAGCGCGGCATAGACCATATCGGGCACGCGCACATCGATGCCGTAGGTCAGGCTGC
This sequence comes from Alphaproteobacteria bacterium, assembly GCA_965276835.1. Taxonomy (GTDB): domain Bacteria; phylum Pseudomonadota; class Alphaproteobacteria; order BOG-932; family Roseiterribacteraceae; genus BOG-932. Next base: position 252,938 of record OZ255631.1, on the reverse strand, counting down.
CGTTGACGATGCCGGGGATATTCAGCTTGGGCGGCGAGGCTTTTCCCAGCAGGGTCCACTCGGTTTGCGGCTTGGGTTGCGGTTCGACTTCCAGCTTGATCTTGGCGGCCTTGGCCGCGATGTCGCCATAGAGCACCGAACGACCTGTCGCTTTGTGCGTCAGCACGCTGTCCTTGGCGTCGATCTCGCCGGCCGGAACCTTCCATTCCGCGGCAGCGGCCGCCTTCAGCCGTTCGCGTGCGCTGGCCCCGACCTGTAGAAACAGTTTCATACGCTCAGCCGAGGTGGACCGGCCGCTGAAATAGCCGATGGGCCCGTCGCCCATCCGATAGGTGCCGTTCTCGCGATAATCGCGGCTGGTCGGCGCGTATTCGGCGCGGATCTTGTTCCAATCGCAGGCCAGTTCCTCTGCCACGAGCATCGGGGCCTGGGTCATCACGCCGTTGCCGATCTCGGGCGTGGCGACGCGGACGGTGACGATGTTGTCGGGGCCGATGGAAATCCAGGGCGTGAACTCCGCGCCCGGCGACGTATCGGCGTCGCCCCACGGCAGGGTATCGACGAAGGCGGCGTCGGCATCGACGACGCCCAGCGCCATGCCGCCACCGAACGCCGCGGCGGCGACCAGGAATTGCCGGCGACCTATCTGGGGCATGGTTCCCATCGCGCCTACGCCCTCGACCCGGCGGCAGCCTTGTGGATGGCTGCCCGAACTCTTGGGTACGTACCGCACCGGCAGACATTGTCGACATACATGTCGATGTCCCGGTCGGTCGGGTCAGGGATTTGCTTCAGCAGGGCCGCGGCGGCCATCAGCATGCCGGCTTGGCAGTATCCGCATTGCGGCACGTTCAGCTCGACCCACAATTGCTGCAGCGGGTGGCTGGAATCAGCCGACAGGCCTTCGATAGTCGTGACGTTGGCGCCGGCGGCGCTGTCGAGTGGGACCTGGCACGACCGGGTCGGCGTGCCGTCCAGATGCACGGTACAGGCGCCGCATTGAGCGATGCCACAGCCGTATTTGGTGCCGGTCATCCCCAGATGGTCGCGCAAAACCCATAAAAGCGGCGTCGAGGGGTCGGCGTCGATCTCGTGGGTTTGGCCGTTGACCGTCAGTGTATAAGGCAATCTTACCTCTTTCGGCGCTGCCCCCTTACGGGGCGGCGGTGTGCCAGACGAAAGCTCCCATCCCTTTTACGCCAAGGTCCGCCATAATGAACGGGTCGTTACCCGCCATGATGTCATAGGTATCGTTGCCCAGCATATCACCCGGTTTCTTGTCGCCGGTATAGCTATAAACGGCGAAACCGCGATAGGTCCATTGCCGGGTCTTGTCGTCGCGTTCCGCAACATCCCAATAGCCGGAGGGCTGTGCATCGGCCGGAGCGGCCAGAGGCTTCCAGGTCTTGGCGCATTCCGCGTCGCAGGAATGGGTGCCCAGTATCTTGCCGACCATCGGATTGCCGTGCGACCCCATGCGCAGATTGTGACCGGTATTGGTGCCGACCACCCGGTCGCGGACATACAAGGTCATCCCGTCAGCCGACACCAGCGTGCTGGCGCCGAACGTGTTGCGGGCGATCCTGATGTGATCGGGCATGAACTCGCGCTGCACGACCGCGACGTGCCATTTGCCGCCCTGGCCGTTTCCATTCGTGTCGCCCGGCTCGACATCGCCGTCATAGCTATAGAGTGGGTGGCCCTTATAGGCCCATTGGAACATGCCGTCGCCGCGATTGACGACCGTGAAGTCGCCCATCGGCTTGGCGATCTGCGCCGCGAACAAAGCCGGCCAATGGATTGAGCACGGATCCTTGACGCAGGTCGGTTTGCCGGCGCTGTCGTCATCGCTCACATAGAGCGGGTTGCCCTGATCGTTGACCAGAATCTGTGCCGACGCGTTGGCGGAATCCTGCATTGCGATACCGGCGGGCGTCTTGGCCCCTCCCTCGCCCGGCTTGAACAAGGCTATGTGCCATGCGCCGTCAAGACCGTTGCCGGTGCCATCCATCGGCATCTTGTCCTTGACGTAGCTGTAAAGCGGCCTGCCGTTCAGCGCCCACTGCTTGCTCTTGTCGTCACGGGTGACCACGGACCAGTCGCCGAACGCCGTCGCGTTTGCCGGGGCCGCAAGGGGAATCCAGGTTTTGGCGCATTCGGCGTCGCAGCTGGATTTACCCGGTTGATCGTCCTTGTCCGACGTATAGAGCGTCTTGCCGTTGGCATCGGCATAAGCGGTGGCCATCGCCGGGATCTGGATGCCGGCGGTCGCCAGCAGCACGGTCCCGCCGGTCTTGGCGGTCGCATAGGTAACGCCCGGCGGCGTGGCCAGCGGCGCGGTGTCGGCGAGCGCCAGAAGCGCCCCCCCCGATCGCGCGCCGCCGCCAACGCCGCCGAACTTGTAGATGCCGCCGGCGATAACCGCGACCGCGACGACGCCGATGATGACAGGAGCAAGTTTCATGGAACCGATCCTCAGGCGACGATTTCGGTAATGGTCTTCGACGTCTGCATCGAATCCGTGCCCCAGCTGGACACCGGAACGCCCATCACCTGCTGCAGAGTCAGGCCGAGCCGGCTGGTCGGCTCACCTTGGGCGGCGATGTGCAGCCCGGTTTTGAGCTTTCCGTTGCCGCTGCCGAAGGTCATCATCGGCATATTCTCAAGCCCGTGCAGCTTGGCATAACCAAGGTCTGTCGCGGTCATGATGACGGTGCGGTCCAGCAAGGTCTTGTCGCCTTCCTTGATGCCGTCGAGCGACGCCAGGAAGAAGGCCAGGCTGCCCATGATTTCGTTGAAGAACCAGGCCAATGTCGGCTGGTAGCCCAACACGGCATCGACCGGCTCTTCGTGGCTGAACTCATGATGGGTCTGCGTGCCGCCGGCGCGGCGCAGAGAAGACGTCGCGTCCGAGTATGCGACATTGATCACGTTGGTCTGGCCGCAGGCCAGCGCATGGGCCAGCAGGCCGGCGAACAACTTGTGGTTGTTCTTGACGATCTCGATCTCGGTCCCGATCGGGCTTTCGTCGACCTTGCCCGGCACGGTGCAGGCGGCCAGCGGCGCCGGCTTTTGAAGCTGCAATGCCAACTGCTGTTCCAGTTCGCGCAGCGAGGTGAAATATTCGTCCAGCCGCGCCTTGTCGGCCGCGCCCAGGGTCTTCACGAAATCGGCGCGGTCGTCCGCCACCGCCGACAGCGCGCTCTTGCGCACGATGACGGCCGGGTCAGGCGTGAAGTCCGCCGCGTTCGGATCCTTGAATTCCGGCCCGAAGACGCGCGTATAAAGCGCCACCGGCGAGATTTCGCCGGGGTTCACCACCGCGCCGCTGCGGCGGCTTTGGCTGTGCGACGGGTTCCCGGCACAGCACACTTCCAGCGAACGGAAGCGTGTGCGGGTGCCGATCTGGTCGGCGATCAGCGTATCGACGCTGGGCTTGTCCGCGGTCATGCCGCGCGGAACCGTACCCGTCAGCATGCCCTGCACCCCTGAGAAGTGGACGCCGTTCGGCTTGCCGTCGAGGAACGCCTTCATACCGGAAAAGACGTTCATCTTGTCCTTGTGGGCGGCGAGCGGCTGCAGCTCGACATTCATCGCCTCCAGCTTGCCCGCCTTCGCCGGTTCCCAGCGGCCGGGATTGAGGCCCAGGCCCCAGAACCAAGTCCCGAAATTGACCGGCAGCGGCTGCCCGTCGGCCAGCGCGGTGCCGTTCATGTTCAAGAAACAATCGAGGAAAGGCAGACCGACCGTTACGGCCGCGCCGCCCATCATGCCGCGTAACAGGTTGCGGCGGTTAAAACGATGCATCGGGATCATTGCTGAATCTCCTGGGCAAGCTTGGATGCCGGGTTGTCGAGCGCGCCCATCTGGGGCGGCGCGATGTGATAGAATTCCGAACTGGTCGCGATCCGACGCATCAGATCCGGCAGGCGATAATTCGCCTGCTTGAAATTGTCCTGCATCGCCTTCACCCACTCGCCTTCGGACTTCACCGGAAGGCGGCCCAGTCCATAGGACATGGCGCGGCTGACGACGCAGGCCGGCGCAGCTGGGTTGTCGTGCACCGCCTGGGCAAGGCCCGCCGCATCTGTAAACTTGATGCCGTCGAGGTTGCCGCTGGTATCGATCTCCGCGCCGTTCTCGCTGCTGCGCAAGGAACCGCCGGAGTCGAACGCCTCAAGTCCCAACCCGATCGGGTCCATGATCTTGTGGCAACCGGCACAGGTTGCGTCGGTCGCATGCGCCGCCAAACGGGCGCGCGCCGTCTTGTATTGCGGGTTCTTCGTATCCTGGACCAGGGTGAAATTGACGTTGGCCGGCGGGGTCGGAACCCGCTGGCACAGCAGAACCTCGCGCACCGCCTTGCCGCGCAAGGTCGGCGAGCTGCGCCCCGGATGGGAATGCAGTGCGACGAACGCGACCTGGGAGATGATCCCTGCCCGTGCATCGCCTGCCGGCCACTCATACGGACGCCAGCCACCGTCCGGCGCCAGCAACGGCACACCATAGACCGAGGCCAACAGCGGCGTCAGAAAGGTCTTCCGTGTCGTGAAAATGTCGCGATAGTCGCCCTTTTCAGCCACCAGCAGGTTGGTGATCGTCCGCAATGTCTGCTCCTGGGCCTCTTTCGCGACCTTGGTGCTGAATTTCGGGAAGATCATCGAATCCTTGGCCAGCGTCTGGAACTCGTCGAAGCCCAGCATGTCCGTGAAGAACGCACGGACCCCGCCCTCGAGGCGCGGCGACGCGACCATCCGGTCGACCTGTTTCTTCAGGCCGGAATCGGTGTTGAGGTCGCCCTTTTCGGCGGCGGCCAGCAGTTCAGGGTCGGGCGCGGAGTCCCACAGGAAAAAACTGAGCTGCGATGCCTTGGAATAGGCATCCATCCGATATTGGCCGGCATGATCGGGATCGGTCTCCGCCACTTCCTGCCGGAACAGGAACTTTGGCGAAACCAGCATGGTCGACAGGCTGATGCCCAGACCCGAATAGAAGTCCTTCAGGCCAACCGCCGCGTCGTTCGCGACCTTGACCCGGGAGGCGAGCTCTTCCTTGCTCAACGGGCGCCGGTATAGCATCCGGCCGGTTTCGCTGAGGAACTGGCTGGCGCAGGCATCGTCCGCCGCCTTCGCATTGGCCGGCTTGCAAGGGATCAGCGTGTCGCGGTTCGGCTCGCCGACCACCTGGGCGGCGACGTTCCGCGCGATCTTGTCATATTCCTCAAGGCCCGACGCAGTCACCGACACCTGGGACGCGCCCATCGCCAGCAAACCGTCTCGTCGAATGTCCGGCTCGAATCGGCCACCCACTTTGACGGTCGGCCCGAACACGTCGGAAATCACCTGACGGTACTGTTCCTGGCTGAGGCGCCGGGTGACCGCGTCACCGCCTGCCGGCTTGTCGTCCGAGCCCAGCGAAACGCTGCCGTACATGACGGTCAATGCGACCGCCGCGGTCGCCAGCGTCGTCTTCAAATGCTTCATCGTTACTGGACTTTCGCTGCGTTCGGATCGGCCGCCTGGGCGGTCTTGTTGGCGTCGGCCGGCACGACGAAGGCGCGAACCGCCTCGATCATATAGGCGCTGGAGATCTGACGGTTTTGGCCCGTCTTCGGATCGGGATCGTAGTCGGCTTCACGCTTCAGGGCGTAGTAGAGCGCCGGCAGGTTGATCGAACCGGCATATTCCTTGATGTGCCCCTGGTCGGCGAAGCCGTAATAGACAGTCGACCACGGCTGGTAGCCGGAGAGCACGCCGCGAGCAGTGCCATCGGCGTTCATTGTCAGACGCATATGCGTCTGCTGGAATTTGATTTCCGGCTGCAGATACGGGTCGAGCACCATCCTGAAGTCTGCCGGCTGGACCGTGACGACGCCGTTCTTGACCGAGCCTTTCAACTCATTATGCGACCGCGGATCGGGGTCGACCTGATAAGTCATGTCCTGCTGCGCCACGGCGCCGCTGGCATCGCGGGTGATACGACCGGTCGCCCGATCCCAGGTCACCGTGACCGGGCCGTCCTTGCCGAAGCCGTCGGGTGCGGTCACCGTGATCAGCCAGGCCGGCATCACGTCGCGCAGCACGTCCCACAGGTTTTCCGGCAGGCTGGGGCGTCCGGGCGGCGGCAAGCCGCGATAAGAGCGGATACAGCCTTCGACCTTATAGAGTTGGTTGTTGACCCCCTGCTCATGCGTCTCCGGATCCTCGAACTTGCTGGGCGATGCGGCGCCCTTGCCGTCCAGATTGAAGCCGTAGGAATATTTGCCGGTCACCTCGATCATGCCGGGGTCGGCCATCGTCTCGGGGTGGGCATAGACGTTGTCTTTGCCGTTGCCGCGCTTCTGAACAAGCGGCACCCAGGGCTGCTTCAAGCCGCCCTCGCCCGGAAAATCCTTCAGCGCGGCCTCGATCTCTTCATGGCTGTGACCGGCCTTGGCCAGATCGCGGCGATAAAAATCGATCGCCGACAGGTTGAGCCCGTTCGGGCAATCGGTTTTGCCGTCGGAGAAGTTGGCCTCGTAGAAGTAGCTGACGACGAAGCTTTTCGTCTCAGCCGCCGAGGCCGTGGACGCGCCAAACCCGCAGATCGCAATGACAGCGAGCGACGCGGCGGCACCGAGGTGTTTCCCGCGAAAAGACAAATTACCTTTATTTCCCAACGACATATCAAATCCTCCCAGCCCCTGGTTCCGATCGATGGAACCGCGAACGGCCCGTACGCGCGACTTCTTATTGATTCCAACTCAGTATGTTAAATCCTGATTAGACAAATGTCACCCAACATTTCATTTCGCGAAAGCTTGCGGTGTCGAACACCGCGATGCGATTTGCGGTGCGGGGCAGCGGCGCTATGATCGGCGCCGACCCTGGGAGGCGACAATGAATGCCTCCAGGCTTCGATTTCAGGGATGGGTCAGTGTCCGACCAACTGCTGCGGCATCTTTCGCCTGACGTCAGGATGACGCATACGCGTTACGGCCTGATGGTCTATCCGGCCAACGACATGTTCATCGGCCCGTGCCTGGAAGCCTATGGCGAGTACGGCGCGGAAGAAGCCAACAGTTTCCGGCAGCTGATCGGTGCAGGCGCCGTCGTCGCCGATATCGGCGCGAATATCGGTTCACATACGCTTCTTTATTCGCAGTTGGTCGGCGAGACCGGGCGCGTCCTCGCGTTCGAGCCGCAGCCGAAGATTTTCCACATGCTGTGCGCCAACGTTGCGCTGAACGGCATCGGCAACGTCACAACCTATCAGGCCGGCGTGGGCCAGAAACCCGGCACCATGTGGGTTTCGACACCCGATGAGGAGAAGCGCGTCAATTTCGGCGGCATCTCGCTGGGCGAAGAGGGAACGCAGATCGTCGATATCGTCACGCTGGACAGCCTGAAACTCGAACGGCTGGATTTCGTGAAGATCGATGTCGAGGGCATGGAGGAGGCGGTTATCCGTGGCGGCGCCGAAACGTTGAAGCGCCTCAAGCCCAGGCTTTATGTCGAGAACGACGGCGGCGAAGCGAAGATCGAAGCCTCCGCGTCCCTGATCAAGGTCATCCGCGAACTGGGCTATCGCCTATGGTGGCACGTGGCGCCGCTCTATCAGCCGGGCAATTTCCGCGGCTTCAACCAGAATATTTTCCACCAGAACGTCGTGTCGGTCAGCATGCTGTGCATCCGCGACGACGAAGCGGTGCAGACCAATTTCGACGAGATTCTCGATGACCGGGACGTACCGGTGCTGTAATGGCCGGTGCTGTAATGGCCGGTGCTGTAATGGCCGGTGCTGCAATGGCCGGTGCTGCAATGGCCCGTTAATCATCCGGTCGGGTAGGATTTCCTCCCGGGCGGATTTCTGCATAATGAAACCGACAAGCACGAAGCGGGATTCTCCTGGGGGATTTTATGGATAGTGGCGACGGGCACAGCCTGGGTTCGGACGCGGGCGAAAGCCCCTACATCCGCGAAGAGCATGTGATGTTCCGCGACCAGCTGCGCCGCTTCATTGACGAAGAGGTGAAACCGCACGCGGAAGCCTGGGAAGACGATGGCTTCACGCCGCGCTCGATCCTCCGCCGCATGGGCGAGCTTGGATTCCTGTGCATCCGCTATCCCGAGGCCTATGGCGGCAGTGAGATGGACACGATGTCGAGCGTCATCCTGGCCGAGGAGCTGGGCAAGTCGACTTTCGGCGGTTTCGCGATCACCGTCCTGGTCCATACCGACATGGCCTCGCCGCATTTGGCCAATGCCGGGAACGAGGAACAGCTGAAACGCTGGATGCCGGACCTGGTGGCCGGGCGGAAGATTTGTGCTGTCGCCGTCACCGAGCCCGATGCCGGTTCGGACGTGGCGGCGATCCGCACCTCTGCCAAGCGCGATGGCGACGACTTCGTGCTGAACGGCACGAAAATGTTCATCACCAACGGCGTCCATGCCGATCTCTATTTCGTGGCCGCCAAGACCGATAACACGGTCAAGGGCACGCGCGGCATCACGATCTTCGCGGTCGAGAAAGGAACGCCGGGCTTTTCCGTCGGGCGCGCGTTGAAGAAGCAGGGCTGGCTGTCATCGGACACGGCGGAGCTGATCTTCGAGGATTGCCGGGTTCCGGCCGCCAACATGCTGGGCGGTGAGAACCGCGGCTTCTATTCGATCATGCGCAACTTCCAGAACGAACGCATGGTGCTGGGCGCGCAGGCGTTAGGCGAATGCCAGGCGGCGTTGTCACTGACCATGGATTGGGTGACGCAGCGCAAGGCGTTCGGCGCGCCCTTATGGGAAAAGCAGGCGATCCGTCAGCGGCTGGCGATGCTCGCCGCCCGGGTCGAATCGGCAAGACAGTTCACCTATCACTGCGCCTGGCTGGATGGGCAGGGCCGCGACTGTGTGAAAGAAGTATCGATGGTGAAGGCGCTGTGCGGCGAGCTGGTCAACGACGTGATGTATGACTGCCAGCAGTTCCACGGCGGCATGGGTTACCTGCGCGAGAGTGCGATCGAGCGGATGGTGCGCGACGCGCGGGTCCAGTCGATCGGCGGCGGCGCGACCGAGGTCATGCTGGAAGAGATCGCCAAACGGATGGGTAAGTGATGCCCCCAGCAGCAACGACACTATCGAGCTTGCCTGTCCTCAAGTCCCGTATCGTCCCGCAATCGGCCCAGTTCAAAGACAATAAAGAACACTACCAGGTCTTCATCGACCGGCTGCGCGAGGCGCTGAGATACGGCGTCGCCGGCGGCGGCGAGGCGCATGTCACGCGCCACCGCAAGCGCGGCAAGATGCTGGTGCGCGACCGTATCGACCTGCTGGTCGATCCCTTCACCCCGTTCCTGGAACTGTCGCCGCTGGCGGCCTGGGGCCTGTATGACAATGAGGTGCCGGGCGCGGGCGTGGTGACCGGCATCGGCATCGTGCAGGGCCTGCCGGTGATGATCATCGCCAACGACGCGACGGTCAAAGGCGGTTCGTTCTTCCACGAGACGGTGAAAAAACATGTGCGGGCGCAGGAGATCGCGCGGGAGAACCGCCTGCCCTGCCTCTATCTGGTCGATTGCGGCGGCGCCTACCTGCCCGAGCAGGACCGGGTGTTCCCCGACAAGGGTCACTTCGGCAGCACCTTCTACAACCAGTGCCGTCTGTCGGCCGACGGCATCCCGCAGATCTCCGCCGTGTTCGGCGGCTGCACCGCCGGCGGCGCCTATATCCCGGCTCTGTCCGACGAGGTCGTGATGGTGAAGGGCAATGCCCGCATCCATCTGGGCGGCCCGTCGATCGTCGCGGCGGCGATCAATGAGGTTGTCGATGGCGAGACCTTGGGCGGTGCCGAGATGCATTCCCGTGTGTCCGGCGTGTCCGACTATCTGGCCGAAGACGAACCGGCGGCGCTGAAGAAACTGCGCGATATCGTCGGCGGGCTGAATGCCCGGCGGGGAAACTATGCCGCCACACGGCCGGTCGAGGCGCCCTTGTACGATGCCGACGAGATCGCCGGGATCATCGAGGCCAATCCTAAGAACCCCTATGACGTGCGCGAGGTCGTCGCCCGCATGGTCGACGGCAGCGCGTTCCAGGAGTTCAAGCCCGACTGGGGCAGCGAACTGGTCTGCGGCACCGCTTACATTCACGGTTATCCGGTCGGGATCATCGGCAATAACGGGCCGATCTTCTCGGAATCCGCGGTCAAGGGCGCGCACTTCATCGAACTGTGCGACCAGCGCAACATCCCGCTGCTGTTCCTGCAGAACATCACCGGCTTCATGGTCGGCACCGAGGCGGAGCGCGGCGGCATCGCCAAGCATTCGGCCAAGCTGGTCTATGCCGTGGCGGCGGCACGGGTGCCGCGCTTCACCGTCATCATCGGCGGATCGTACGGCGCCGGCAATTACGGCATGTGCGGGCGCGGGTTCGAGCCGCGCTTCCTGTTCACCTGGCCCAACTCGCGGATCGCGACGATGAGCCCGGACATTGCGACCAACGTGCTGCTGGAACTCAGAAAGACCAGCGTCAAGCGCGATGCCGCTTCCGACGCCGAGCTGGTCGAGCTGGAGCGCAAAACCCGCGCCCAGTTCACTGAGCAGAGCGATCCCTACTACGCGACCGCCCGGTTGTGGGACGACGGCATCATCGAGCCGGCGCAGACCCGCGATGTCCTGGGCATGGTCCTGGCGCTGGCCGCGGCTGAGCCGCCCAAGACCGGCCGCGCACCTGTGTATCGGATGTAATCATGACAATCCGCAAACTGCTCGTCGCCAATCGCGGCGAGATTGCCTGCCGTATCATGCGGACCTGCAAACATATGGGGATCGCCACGGTCGCGGTCTATTCCGATGCGGACAAGGGCGCGCTGCATGTCGCGACCGCCGACGAGGCGGTGCGGATCGGCCCCGCCGAAGCCTCCGGCTCCTATCTGAATGTCGACGCCATATTGGCAGCGGTAAAGCATACCGGGGCGGATGCGATCCATCCGGGTTACGGTTTCCTGTCCGAACGTGTCGCGCTGGCGGAGTTCTGCGCCGCGAACGGGATTGCCTGGGTCGGCCCGTCGGCCAACGCCATCGCGCGCATGGGATCGAAGATCGAATCCAAGCGCATCGCCGAGGCGGCCGGCGTGCCTTGCGTGCCGGGTTATCACGGCAGCGCGCAGGACGACGACACGCTGCTGAAGGCAGCCAGGTCCATCGGCTTCCCGGTCCTGATTAAGGCCTCGGCCGGTGGCGGCGGGCGCGGCATGCGCGCGGTCCACGCCGAGGCGGAGCTGATCCCCGCTTTGGCGCTGGCCCGTGCCGAGGCCGAGGCCGGGTTCGGCGATCCATCGCTCCTGATCGAGAAGCTGATCCTCAGGCCCCGTCATATCGAGGTTCAGCTGGCCGGCGACAAGCACGGCAACCTGGTTCATCTGTTCGAGCGCGAATGCTCGATCCAGCGCAATTACCAGAAGGTCGTCGAGGAGGCCCCTGCCCCCAACCTGTCCGACGATATCCGCTCCGCTCTATTCGATGCAGCGGTCAAGCTGGGCAAGGCGATCGACTACGATTCGCTGGGCACGGTCGAGTTCATCCTGGATGCTGACGGGGGCGGCCCCTGGTTCCTGGAGATGAACACGCGGCTGCAGGTCGAACATCCGGTGACCGAGTTCATCACCGGGCTGGATCTGGTCGAATGGCAGATTCGTGCCGCCGACGGCGAGACCCTGCCGCTCAGCCAAACAGACATCACCCACAAGGGTTCGGCGATCGAGGCGCGGGTCACCGCCGAAGACCCGGCCGCCGGCTATCGCCCCGCCCTCGGCGCAATCGAACTGTTCGTCGCGCCCACAGGTGAAGGCGTGCGGACCGACACCGGTGTGCAGACCGGCAGCGTGGTCACGCCCTATTACGATTCCCTGATCGCCAAGATCATCGCTTATGGCCCGGACCGCACGATTGCGGCCACCCGCCTCTCCGCCGCGCTCAGCAACACCGCCATCCTGGGCATCAAGTCCAGCCAGGCCTTCCTGCGCGACATCGTCGATCACCCCCAGTTCCGCGCCGGCGACCTGACCACCCGCTTCATCGCCGAGGCCTTCCCCGACGGCTGGCATGACACTATGGGCGACACCGCCGGCGACATCGCAGCCGCCTGCGCCATATGGGCGGTACAGCGCGGTATGAACGCGGCGGACGCCGGTCTCGGACCCTGGCAAACGCTCGGCGGCTTTCGCGTAACAAGCGCCGTCGGCCATCGCGGATGGGTATCCCTCGATGTCACAACACCGAAAGAAACGGTCCAGGCTGATATCGCCGGAGACGGCAAGTGCTTTCGAGTGCGGCGGTCGGGTGAGACGCTGGAATTGGAAATCCACATCCGCGGCGACATGGCCACAGTTTCACGAAATGGCACGACACGCGCCTATTATGTTGCGACGCACAACGGAACTGTCAGCCTGAGTCAGAGCGGAGTGGTTCAAGATTTTCGCATTGCACCGCGCATCGAGTCCGCAGGTGCGAACATTACCGCGGAAACCGGGGGTGCCGGACGGATCTCAGCACCACTACCCGGCCTGATCAGCAAATTGAACGTCACTCCCGGGCAGCAAATTACCCAAGGCGATTCTGTCATCGTCCTGGAAGCAATGAAACTGATGTATAATCTTCCGGCGCAAATTTCCGGCCGCGTAACCGAAATCTTCTATGCTGTCGGCGATACAGTCCCGGTCGGCGCACCATTAGTCGACATCGAAGCGAACGGTTAACACCGGCAAATTGGCCGTCGTCGACGGCCAAAAAACTTTCGTCACTACATAGCTGCGCGTTTTTATTCTAATCGGGGTTCTTTTTGCCCCATCTTAAGAAACAACTTTTAATGTTTATTAAAATCATTGTCTTCGGGTCGCCGTATTCGACTTCATTTAAGTAATTCAACAAAACAGCCAATTTTGCAGGAGGTAATCCGGAGACCCGCCCATATGGTGCCAGCACTCCGTCAATTGGCGAAAAACCTTTTATCCCACCTCGGACGGTGGAATCCGGCTGGTTAAAAAAATTTTACAAAAAGATAAATATCTTCAATCGAATCTATGGTGCATTAAGTTCGCTTTCTAAAAAACTTTCCGACTTAAATAGAGAAAAATTCATGTATATTTTTTCTATCGGACCACAAAATGCCGGAAATACGGAGAGATTTCACCCGTAGGCTGTATCTTTCCTTAAAATCTATATCATATACTTGAAATATCATTCTGTTAGTATTTTTGCTAAAGGGCGATTTAATTACAATTTTTACGTGCGGTAACAGCGGGAGCTTCTTCGTTATTTCTCCTACAACGCAATGATCCATCCGTTAAATTGCAAAAAAAGTTCAAATTGTTGCAAGTTTAGCTTGACGGCAGTTTTTGCGATGCGGTAAGACAGCGGCGAAATAGGTTATAAATAACGCATCGGCTGCTGGACTACAGGACTAATAGGGGTTTCAGATGGCATCACCAGTATCGCTCCCCGGTGGGGGAAAGGTTTATGACCTTCCCGTAGGGACTGACGCTATTACCGCGACCGCGCTAAAAAACGCGATCAAGAGCGAATTCACGGCGGCCGGCAAGAACTTCACGATGAACGTCGTGGCATCTGGTAAAGCTGGTAAAGCCAACTTCTTCAACGGCATCATCAGTGACGCCGCGAAGTCTGCCACGATTACTGCCGGAACCGGCGTTCAGGCGATCTTCGACTTGTCAGGCCATAAGGACAAGCTGGTCGGTGGAAAATCGACAACCCTGATTTATGATAACGCCACTTCGAAAGCCGGCGCCGCGATTTCTGTCGTCGGCACCACCAACAAAGCGGCGACCACTGTATTCGGAGGCAACGGCGCGGATACGCTGACCGTAACAACCGGTAATGCGACCGCTTATCTGGCAGGCGCCGGCAATAAGGTTACCCTTGCAGGAACGGCTGACACCCTCTCGCTGGGCGGGACGGGGACGGCGAGCGTCACTGTGTCCGGCGCTGCAAAGGCGACGATTTCCGGCGGCTCGAGCAACGTTTCGGTCGTCGGCGGAAACGGCACGCTCAACTTCACGAACAAGGGTGGTGACGACGTCGTCACCGTTAAGAACAAGGCCGGCGGCGATACGCTCTCGGGCGCGTTGGGTTCGAAGACGGCGAGCGATGTGTTCAACATCACCCTCGGCGCCAACAGCAAATACGTCATCAACGCCTTCGGCTCGACCGACAAGATCGTCCTCACCGGCATCAGCAAGACTGCGATCGCCGCGGCGCTTAAGCATGCGACGGTTAAAGGAAGCGTTACCACTATCAGCATCAATAAGGACACGATCCAGATTACCGGCGTTGCCGTCACCAAGACGAACTTCACCTGATCTATCCTTTTATCTCGACAAAGGGGCCGCCTTTCATAACTGGAAGGCGGCCTCTTTCTTTTATATGCGTGATCAATTCGAGTAGTTTAGGCGATGGACCCGAGCAATGGACCGGTTCGTTCGCCATCTGAACGCATAGCCGAACGCGCCGCCGAACTCGACGCACTTATCAAGTCGTTTCGCGTTGCCCAGGATAACGGCGAGCGCGCAGAGGCTCTGCGCATCATCGATCGCGCTTGGCGGGTCGCGCCGGCGAATCCCGAAATCAACCACCTGTATGGCCTATTTCTGCTTTCCGAAGGGTATTCCGGCCGGGCGGTTGAACTATTCGACTTTACCGCCGCCCACGATTCTACGCCCGATGTGGAGGCGATAAGGATAACGGCGCTGCTACGCGACGGGCAGATACCGGTCGCGCAAGAACGGCTCGCTGCAGCGCTCGATCGCTACTCAGTTAAAATCGGCGAGCCGTTTGCCGACGCCGCGCAGCGGGTGGCAGCCGCGTCCCAGCCGGAATTTTCGGGATGGATCGGCGTCGGACCGGACTTGGCGCTTTATGGTGAAATCGCCTGCAACGGATCGGCGGTTCGTATTGCAGTCAACGCGAAATCCGGAATCGTCGCCGAACACACGGTCATTTGCGAGGAAGGACATTCCTACACGGCTTTCACGATACCTGTTCCGAGCATTTTGCCGGACACGCACATCACCATATGCGCCGACGGCCATCGCCTGTTGGGACAAGACCTGACATTTCCGCCGGACTTCGCGCTTGACGGGCGAATAACCTCCTATACCGGCACCATATCCGGATGGGCGACACTCGGTTGGGATCCCGGGCGCCCTCTCGAATTGACCGTCTCCAGCGATGCGGGATTTGCCGCAAATCTCGAAACGACTCCGGATCCGACACTTGCCAGCCGGCAACGGTTTACGGCAGCGCCAGCGACAGCGCGTAAAGCGGGCAACGCTTTTTCGATTACAGCCCGGATGCCGGACGGCGGGATCGCTGAACTTCCGGGGTCGCCGTTTCTGGTGCATCCGTCGCCTGCGGCGAAACCGCGTGAACCCGGCAAAAGAATCCAGCCCGCGCCAGCCGGCGCAAGCCCGGATATGATCGATATTGTGATCCCGGTCTATTCCGGCATAGCCGAAACACTGGCTTGCATTCGCTCGGTGCAAAGAACGACCGTTGGATTGCCATGTGAGATCGTGGTTATAGACGATGCCGCAATCGACCCGCGGATAAGCCCGGCGCTCGATGCCCTGGCAACGGCCGGCGTGATTACGCTGAAACGCAATCCGCACAATCTTGGCTTCCCCGAATCGGTCAATCGCGGCATGGCACTGCATGCAGACCGCGATGTCGTTATCCTGAATGCCGATACCGAGGTCTATGGCGACTGGCTGACAAGACTGCGAGCCGTCGCCTATTGCGGCGATACAGTCGGAACCGTTACGCCGTTGACCAATTCCGGCACCATCGCCAGTTATCCGGCGTCGGAGGAACCGGCGCTGGACAGTTTCCTTGCCGCCCAATTCGATCGGCAAACCGCCGAACTCAATCGCGGCGCAGCCGTCGACATCCCGACCGGCGTCGGCTTCTGCCTCTATGTGCGGCGCGATTGCCTGGATGCCGTCGGAGATTTCGATTCGACGACCTTCGGTGCCGGATACGGGGAAGAGAACGACTTTTGCCTTCGCGCCTCCGCTGGCGGCTGGCGACACCTACTTGCCGGCGACGTTTTTGTGCGCCACATCGGCGGCCGCTCTTTCGGGGGACGGCGTGCCGGTCTTTTCGCGCGGAATATCCGTCTGCTCAATCTTCGCTATCCGGGATATGACGCCGATATCGCTGCGTTCATCAAGCGCAATCCGGCGCACTTCATGCGGCGCCGGCTTGACGAGGCCCGGATCGGGGAAGCCAACGGACCTATTGTATTGCTGATCAATATCGGCCGCGGCGGTGGGGTAGATCGCGCTGTCCGGGATCGCGTGATCCAAACTCGCATGGATGGGTTGAGACCGATCGTTGTCAAACCCAATGTCGACCATGACGGCCGTTGGACGCTGATTAGCGACGAAGGCAAGTTCGACGACCTTTATTACGACGGCACCGGCGAACTAGATGAATTCTTCGCGTTGCTATCGGTGTTGAAACTGGATCACATCGAGATTCATCACTTTCTGGATCTCCCCGGAGTGTTGATCGACCGGCTTTTCGACCTTGGCTGCCCGGTCGACATCATTGTGCACGATTACATCTGGTATTGCCCGAGAATCGCCCTCATGGACGGGGCGAACCGGTATTGCGGTGAACCCGATGTCGTCGCTTGTGAAACCTGCGTCGATCGAAACGGTACCAGGCTGTCTGAAGAAATGACGGCAGGCGCCTTGCGTGCACGTAGCGCCGATTGGCTCAGCTCCGCGCGCCGCGTGACCACGGCGACCAAAAGCGCTGCCGCGCGCATGAGGGCTCACTTCCCGTCAGTCGATATTCAAGTCGAGCGACTCGAAGGTCCAATCGCCGCCGCTGCCGTTGCGCCGTCGTCGGCAAAGCGACGCAGAGTTGCGCTGATCGGGGCGATCGGCTTTCACAAAGGCTACGATATTCTTTTGGCTATGGCCCGCGACGCGGCAAACCGCGACTTGCCGCTAGAGTTTGTCGTAATCGGCTATACGGTTGATGACCGAGCGTTGTTCGAAACCGGACGCGTCTTCGTCACTGGCGAGTATACCGAGTCCGAACTGCAAGAGCTGATCGGCCGGGAGAAGCCCGACATGGCCCTGTTTTTGTCGCAATTTCCCGAAACCTGGTGCTATACGCTCACCCACGCATTGCAAGCGGGAGTTCCGGTCGGCGGGTTCGATTTCGGTGCGATTGCCGATCGGTTACGAACTTTATCCCCCGAACCCTTGTTGTTTCCATCATCGATCAGTCCGACAGAATTAAGTGATTTACTAGTTTCGAATTTTGCGAACCTGCCCCAACAAGACCCGACACCTGCGTTTCTGCCAGGCCCGGACACGACTAGCGCGGTTGGCGGCAAGCCAGCTATCTTAATCAATACGTTCACGCCGTCCGACAGCGCGAAGATTTCGAGGAGACATATGGCAACCCCAAGCAATTTACCGTCGGCGTCTCTGGATTTCCTTCCACTGACCAAGGGCATGTTCCTTTTCTCGGTAAGGCCCACCAATGCCTCACCGCATGTCGATGCCGGTTCGGGCCTGATGCTGCCCGCGACGCAACTATCGACGATCCCCGGCAGTGAAGCTGGACAGGTGGAGTTTCTGCTCGGACCGGATACGCCAAGCCCATGGCTCTCGAAGCCAAGCGACCAGATCATCGTCAAGGTCAATGCGCCATCGGCGATGTTGCTGATAACCGCGGTTGCCCTGCAGGGCATGGCCGCGGTTGAGCTCGACATCGCCCGGCTCGACCGGCCGGACACAGTGGCGACGCCACCCCTCCCGGCACGGGCTGTACCGCCGCTGCCCCCGACGGAAGAGTCGATTAAACTGACGGTTGTCACGCATATCCAAAACCACGGCGACACCGCATTCTCGGAAGCGCAATGGGCCGGAATGATCGGTGAGCCCCTTTGGATCGAGTCGTTTTCGGTCCTGCCGCTCGAGGGGATTGCCCCGGATATGATCGAATATAAGGGCATCACGTCGACCGGCGTGGAAACGCCGTGGGTCAGCGGTGGCGGCGGCTGCGGCACCCGCGGTATCGGGGTGCCATTGGTCGCGTTTGCTATCCGTGCAAAGCCGCAAGCCGGCGCCAAGGACATCGTCTGCGAATATGGCGCGATTCTGTTGTCGGGCAGGATGATCGGGCCGGCCCGCAACGGAGCACCGTGCAGATCCGACAACACGCACGATCCGATCAACGGCATTTGGGTGTCGATCAGCGGCGTCTCTGACACGCAGACGGAGAACAAAGCCGTGTCGCCGGCCATGCCTTCAGAGCCGGCGCCACCGAAAACATCGCCGGTACCGCAAAAAACCAAAGAACCGGTCGGCCCCCGGTTCAGCGCACTGCGTGAGCCGAGTTAGTCCGATGTTTCCAGCAAGGTCGTGTCATGAATGATAGTGTGTGGCCGGAATCCACGGCGCGGCAACGACTGGTGGTCAATGTTGGTTGCGGACCGTCCCTCACCCTGACCCGGACGCGGCTATTTCAGGATTGGCGCCAGCTTCGCGTCGATATCGAGGAATCGGCAAAACCCGACATCGTGGCAGATTTGACCGACCTTTCGCCGATCGAGAGCGGTTCGGCCGACGCCGTTTGGTCGTCGCACTGCCTCGAACATTTGTATCAGCATCAGGTTCCGGGCGCTCTCGGCGAATTTCACCGCGTGCTTGCTCACGATGGTTTCATCGTAATGTTGGTCCCGGACCTGCAATCCGTGGCGGAGCGCGTCGTCGCCGACAAATTTCACGAACCGGTCTATAACGCGCCGGCCGGACCGATTAATGCACATGATATGTTTTACGGTTTCGGACGTGCCATCGCCGAAGGCGATACAGCCATGGCCCATAAATGCGGTTTCACGCCGACGATCCTGGTCAATCTTATGAATGAAACCCATTTCGCGGAATATGCCATCCGCCGCCTGCCCTCGCTTGAACTGGCAGTCGTCGCGCGCAAGACCGTGGGGACCGCGGAAACAAATTGTGAGGCCTTGCTCCAAGCCTTGGCTCTATGATCTTTCTTGTTCTTCATCAGAATTTTCCGGGGCAATACAAACACTTGATCCGCTATTTGGCGGACCAGCCCGAGCATACCGTCTATTTTATCACGCAGAACACGACGAACTCCATGGAGGGCGTTAAAAAGCTCGTCTATCAGGTTACCCTTCCAGCGTCGCTGAACTGTCACCCCTATAGTGTCGACTACGACGTCGCGGTCCGGACGGGAGCCGCCGTTGCGCAGGTTTGCGAGACGCTGCAGCAACAAGGGATAATACCCGATTTCATCATGGGACATTGCGGCTGGGGCGAGACTTTGTTCATCAAAGATGTCTTCCCCGAAACGCCGTTATTGTCGTATTTCGAGTTTTTCTACCATTTCTCGTTCGTCGATGTGAATTTCGATGCGGAATACCCGACTGATGCTCGGGAACGATTTCAACTTCGGTCGCGCAACGCTGTCGGTCTTTTGTCGTTCGACGCCACCGACTGGGGCAACACGCCGACCCAATGGCAGCGCAGCCTGCATCCGCCCGAACTACGCGCCCGCATCACCACGATCCACGAAGGCGTCGATACGAATATGGCCAAGCCGGATCCGGCAGCTTGGCTTGCGGTCGGCCCCGATAACGTCGTGCTGACCCGCGCCGACGAGGTCGTCACTTACGTTTCGCGCAACTTTGAAAACTATCGCGGCTTCCATATCTTCATGCGCGCTGCGAAGGAAATTCTTCGACGTCGGCCCAAGGCGCAAATCGTCGCGATCGGCGGAGATGAGGTCAGTTACGGACCGGTGCATCCGTCCGGTGAAACGTTTCGCACCGTCATGCTGCGCGAATTGGGAGACGATTTTCCCACGGACCGCATTCATTTTCTGGGCCAGGTGCCTTACGACACCTATCTCAGCGTGCTGCAAATTTCATCCGCGCATATCTATTTGACGTATCCGTTCGTTCTGTCCTGGTCTTTCATCGAAGCACTGTCTTGCGGATGCGTCATAATCGGCTCGGACACCCCACCGGTTCTCGAAGTGCTGAAAGATGGCGAAAACGGACTGACCGTCGATTTCTTCTCGCCCGCGGCTATCGCCGACCGGGTGGATGAAGTGCTGGACCATCCCGATAAAATGCAGGCCTTGCGCGCCGCCGCGCGCAGAACGGCGGTCGATCATTTCGACTTCAAGACGGTTATGCTGCCGCGATGGCTCGGCTTGATCGACGACCTGATCCACGGTCGCCGGCCGAAGACCGACTTGTCCAACTACAATTAGGCGTTCCCGCCATAGCGCGCTTCGTTTAGGCGGTTCAGCACCAGCCCGGCCTGAAGATGTCCCGCCTGAGCAGCCTGGCCGCTGAATAGGATGGCTTTTTCCAGATCGGCTTCGACGCCTGTACCGGTTTCATAGAGTCCCGCCAGTTCGAAAGCGGCATCTGGAATTCCTGCCGCCGCGGCCAACTCATACCAACGCGCTGCCTGCCGGACCGATTCTTCGTCCGCCAATTCGACAAGCAGACTGCCAAGCGCGAACTGCGCGGATGGGTGCCCCTTCTCAGCCGCGGCGCGATATAGTTGCTGGGCCTTGTCTCGATCGACGGCGACGCCGATGCCGCGTCGGAAACAAACGCCAAGATTATATTCTGCGTCCGCGTTGCCCGTGTCAGCGGCCTGCTTAAACAAGGTAACCGCCTCGGCAGCCTCTTCCCACGTGACCTCCCCCTGCAGCAGCAAGCCGGCCAATATAACCTTGGCCGCCGCATCATCCTGCAGAACTTCGCTTCTCAACCAAGTAATGGCATCCGGAAGCGACTGCTCGACACCGATCCCATTCGCATAAAAGCTTGCCACTTGCCGCAGCGCCGCGGGATGTCCGGCTTCCGCCAATTTGAGCCAGAGGGAGAAAAGCTTCTTTCGGTCATCCTCGGTCGGCTGATTAGGAAGCAGAATGCCGGTCAGAACGGTTAAAGCACCGAAATGGCCTTGTTCGGCGGCGCGTTCATACCAAATCAGCGCGGCCGCACGATCGACCATCACCCCAAGGCCCTGGCTGAGAATGTCGCCCATCCACGCTTGAGCGGCCGGGTTGCCACCCTCGGCGGCCATTGATAACCACCGTAAGGCGCCGGCAGCATCCGGGGGTACGTATTTGCCATCGTGAAGCCAGCGCCCCAGAGCCTCCTGCGCGTCGACTTCGCCTTTTTCCGCAGCAGCCGTGAGCCACCCTACGACGCGATCGACGGGCGAAGACTCTGGCGCGGCGGCCTCTATTTTTCGCGCAAATTCACATGCCGCAGCACCGCTCCCGGCCTCCGCGGCACGCTCGAGCCAGCGGTTCGCCACGCGAGCGTCCGGCGCCAGGTAAAGACCGGACGTATGAAGATGATAGAGCGACCAGATGGCAGCCATGTTGCCATCCCGCGCCAATTCCTCAAGCATGGCAACGCCGCGCGCCTGATCCCGCCGAACACCGAGTCCGCGAATATAGAGAAATGCCAGATTGGATTTTCCGCTCGGATTCCCCAGGCGGTCGGCCTCCGCATACCATTTCGCCGCTATCGTATAGTCCTGCTTCACGCCGTCGCCCGTGGCGTAGATAACACCCAGACGGAGACTGGCTTCGCCGTCCCCGCGCTCTGCCGCACGCCGATAACCGGTGATCGCCGCCTGCGGATCGCGGGCGACGCCAAGGCCGGAACCGTAAAGGCTCGCAACGCCGGTTTCCGCCGTCGTACTACCTTCATCGGCTGCCTTTCTCAACAACTTGAACGCCGCCTCATAATCGACCTCCAGTCCGACACCGGTCGCATGCATCATGCCCAGCGCCTCGACGGCGCCGATGACGCCCGCATCCGCGGCTTTCCGAAACCAGGTCGCCGCCTCGGCCGGATCGGGCGCGACTCCCAGGCCCCGAGCGAAGAGTTGGCCCAGAGAGAACTGGGCCGAGCTATCGCCGAGATCGGCCGCCTGGCGAAGCAAAACCGCCGCAGTGCGATAGTCGGGACTGGCGGAATCGTCGATAAGCTGCTGAGCCAGGGAGAGCATCGCGGGAACATGTTCTCGCGACGCGGCGCGGCGGAGCCAAGTTTCGGCCAGGATCAGATTGCGCGCGATTCCTATGCCGGATTGATAGAGGAGGCCGAGATGATACATCGCTTCGGTATGACCCGCCTCCGAGGCCTCGGTCAGAAGCTGCGCCGCGCGCTCCTGGTCGGCTGTAACACCGAGCCCATCTTTCAGCAGAGCCGCCAGGTAGAATTTTGCCGCCAGATCGCCCTGTCCGGCCGCCTTCTCAAACCACGGAAAGGCTTTCGTGAAATCGGCAGCCGCGAAATTCGCGCCGGCATAGAGCAGGCCCAACCCAAGCTGGCCGGCCGTGTTGCCTTGTTCGGCCGATGCGGCAAGCCATTTCTCGGCCAGCGCCTCGTCCGCATCGACGCCCACACCGTTGGCATATTGATAGCCCAGCCGCGCCTGGGCTTCGGCTGCTCCCGCTTCGGCCGCGCGCTGGTTCCACGACAGCGCTCTCGGCGGATCGCGCGGCACCGCGACTCCTTTGGGGTTGAGCCGGCTTACTCCCCGCCCCTCCCTCTCATCGTCGGCAGCGCCTTCATCGTGCCATCGCCGGCCAAAAAGATAGACGTCGCCGAGTTTAACCTGCGCCTGCACATGGCCCTTCTCCGCCGCACGCCCATACCAATCGGCGGCTTCGATAAAATTGGGCATGACACCGATGCCGGCCTCATAGCACTCGCCCAGTTTGCAATGATCGTCGGGCTCCGCGGCGTCGCCTAGCGCGATCAGGGCGGCAACGCCGGCGGCGTTATCGTTCTTGGCGAAGTCCTTCGCCGCACGTTCGCGCAGCCCATCGGCGCCCTTCGGACGCGCCAGGCCCCCGAACAGTAAATCGCGCAAGCCCATGTTCGGAAGTCCTTACGGCTCGCGCATCGCTTCGGAACTCGTGCGCAGTCCGCCTTCGACCAGATACGATAAAATAGTCCGGTGGCCGACAAGAACGTCGCCGACCACGGTCATACCCGGAATAAGGCGAAAGTCACTGGGAACGTTCCGCAAAGCCGTATTCTGGACATTAACGCGGGCCTTAAAGTAAGGATTAACGGGCTGCTGGTTATCGCTTAGGGAGAACGAGCCTTCGCTGATCGAAGTGATTACACCCTTCGCGGTGCCATGCCGCATGAAAGGATAGGCGTCGAGCTTGACCTGAACGCGATCTCCAACCTTGATGAAACCGATATCCTGGGCAGCGATTTGAATATCCGCTTCGACCGGACCGCCCAATGGAACGAGCGTAAAGAGCGGCTTTGTCTGCGTCGTTTGAGAGTCGACCACCGAACCGACCGATGCATCGCCAATATCGAGCACGACAGAATCTTCCGGCGCCTGGAGCGTAATCAGGTCGCTTACCCGCGTGGCTTTAGCAAGAGTTTGCTGCGTCTGATTCATATCATCGCGCGCCGCCACCAACTGTGTGCCGATATCGTCGCGCCATTTTCCCAGCGCCACGGCTCGTTGGGCCTTCAATGAATCAATATCGTGTTGCGCGCCGACCAATGTGTTGCGCGATTCAGAAACCTGGCGTGCCGCCTCGGCCTTGGCGTCGCTCGCTTCCAGCACCTTGAGCTTGCTGGCGTTGCCGTTCTTTTCGAGCGTCATCTCCATATCGGCGACCTTTTCGGCATAACCCAGGCGTGTGGAGTACGCTGCCAAATCCTGCTGCGCCTTTGCGGCAAGCGCCTCATCGCTGTGAATGCGGGCATCGAAATCGGCCAATGTCTGCTGAAGCTCCGACTGACGCTGATGCCAGATCGAAGCCTGCAACTGCTCGGGCTGGCTGGGGCCGGGCTCGTAGGGCGTGCCGGCAAGCTCCGCCTCGAGACGGGCAACCTGAGAGGATACGTTGGCCAGATGATCCTGCTGCTGCCTCATGTCGGCCTGCGCAAAGGTCGGATCGAGTTCCGCCAGCACTTGTCCCTTCCTGACAACGTCGCCGGTGTGGACTTTGATCTGGCGTACGACCGCACGATCGAGTGGCTGCAGGAACACGCTGCCTTGGGTCGGGACAATTTTGCCGGTCGACATGACGATCCGATCCAGCTTGACGACGGACATCAAGAGCACCGAAATGACCAAGATTGCGACAAGGACATGCAGGATCGCATGGTCGCTATACGGTGTCGTGCGGACGAAAACAGCCTGCGTTTCGGATTCGAAGGCGCTGATCGGCCCCGAAAGCAGGTCCAGTTCCCTAGCCGACCGACGAAAGAGGGATGGAACGGAGGGCATGCGGGGCCTCTGGCTGAGTATGGCGGTTCTGCGTGTGCCACATATGTTTGTAGATGTCGCAACGATGCACGAGTTCGTGGTGCGTGCCGATGTCGTAAACCTTGCCCTTTTCCATCACCAGGATGGCGTCGGCCGGCACGAGCATGGCGAGACGGTGCGATACGCAGATGATTGTACGTGACTGGGCGATGCGTAGCAAATTGGCGTTGATGATCGCCTCGCTCTCGGCATCGAGCGCGCTGGTCGCCTCATCCAGGATCAGCACGGGTGGGTCGAGCACCAGCGCCCGTGCGATCGCCAATCGCTGCCGCTGCCCGCCGGAAAGGTTGCTGCCGCCTTCCTCGAGGAAGGTGTCATAGCCGCGCGGCAGGCGCTCGATAAATTCCTCCGCCCCGGCCAACTGCGCCGCACGGACGATTTCGGCGAAGGTCGCATTCGATTTGGCGATGCCGATATTTTCGCGCACCGTTCCGCTGAACAGGAAATTTTCCTGCGCGACGACGCCGATATTGGTGCGCAGGTGGCGCAGATCGATCTCGCGCAAATCCATGCCGTCGATCTTGATGATCCCGTCATATTTGGGATTGAGGCCCTGCAGCAGGCGCGTGATGGTGGTCTTGCCGGAGCCCGAGCGCCCCATGATACCGAAGATGGTGCCGGCTCGAATATCGAAGGTCGCACCGTTCAACGCCAAGGAAGACGTCGGGGAATAGCGGAAATCGAGATTCTGGAACGATATGTTGCCGAAAATCGGCAGGCGTAGCCCCGTACCGGCGCGAGTCTCTTCAGGCGGCTGATTGAAGATCGTTGCGGCTTCTTCGATAGCGCCTTGAATTTCCCCGACTTCCTGCAACAATCGCGCCAGTTGAACCAAGGGCGAGGCGGTGCGGCCCGCGATCATCGCGAACGCCATCAGTGCGCCGGGCATCGCCCCATTCGGATCGGACAGGGTGAAGGCCGCGCCGATCATGAACACGCCGAGGAACATCATCCGCTCCAGAGGCAAAGTGAGCGTCTGCGGATAATTCGCCAGCTCTCCATATTCATACCGCGCGTTGATCGACCGAGCAGTGCGAGTGTCCCACTCATGCATCCTGCGGCCTTCGAGCGACAGCGATTTGATCGTCCGCATACCGTAAACGGTTTCTGTCAGATAGATTCCTTTTTCCTGCTCCGCAGAAACGACCTTGCCGTATCGCTTCGCTAACGGTGTCAGAAACACGTAGATCGTCAGGAAAATCAGACCTGCTAACGTGAAGACAAGAAGCGCGAGAGGCCAGCTCAAAATCAGAAGCACCGGGGCATAGACAAATAGGGTCGTCAGATCCAGGAACGTCCCGAACAATTGGCCGGTCAGGAAGCTGCGTACCTGGAAGAGCTTTCCCAGCTTGCTCATGGTCAGGCCGGTCGGGTTGCGCTCGAAATACTCCATCGGCAGCGCGAGCAGCTTCCTCATCAGATAAAGATTGAGCCGACCGTCGATCCGCGTTGCCGTCACTTCCATGAATTTGCGGCGCAAATAGCCGAGCACCATTTCGGAAATAACGACGATCGCGAAACCGCCTGCCAACACCCAAAGGGTCGAAACCGAGTGATTGATAAGCACGCGATCCATAACGATCATCATCGCAAATGGCGGCATCAGCCCCAGAACCGTCATCACCATTGCGGCGATGGAGACCTCGCGAAACAGCCGACGCTCCCGAAGCACCTGGGTCAGCAGCCACCGAAATCCGAAAGGCTGGTTCTCGTCCAAAAGTCGGTAACGGCGCTTGATAAGGATGACCTCGCCGGTCCAAATTTCATTGAGCTGGCGTTCATCCAGCAACACCTCTTCGCCGGAATCGTCCTCGGCATGTTCCAGCACCGCGATCTGGCCGATCTGCGGGTTTTTGCCGACTGTCCTGAGGATCGCCGCGCCGCCATCCTTCAGTCGGACGATGGCAGGCAGCACATTGGCCAGCCGCGAAAGATCCCGCCATTTGGGATGAATGCATTTCGCCTCCATCCCGGATTCGTGTGCGATGGCGACCAAGGCCGACGTGGTTAAACTGTCCCCGCGGGCGACATAGGCCGTACGCAGCCCGTCCACGGTCAAATCTATGCCGTGGCTTGCCGCAACCTTGACAAGCGCCTCAAGCGCACCGGCATCTGTGGAGGTTGATTGCATGACGTCCGTAGTTTTTCAAACAAATCGAAATCGGTTTCGAACGAGGCCCGTTTATAGCCGATTTGAGCAGAAAGGCCTAATCTGAGCCGGCTCAACACGTTGTCTATAACAGCAGAGTCGGCGCGTTCTCGTAAACCCCGATGATCGGGGCAAACTGGACCGTCATGCGCGATCTCTATATTCTAAAAAATAAGCGCGACGATCCTGGTGAATTGTGAACAAGGACATTGGACAGCATGGCGTCACGAGTTGCGGTCGTTACCGACTCGGTTTCGGACGGTTTTTATTTCCCTTTATTTCTTAGCTATTATCGCCGGGAACTCCCAGGGGCCGATATATTTGTCGTAACACCGGCCGGGCGCGCATCGATGTTTGCCGGTTTCGGCTTAGCCGGCGTCGTGGAACTGAGCATCGATTTTTACGACGACACCGTCAGGGCAAACGCCATCTCAGACTTCGTATCCGAACTGACGGAACGATATACGCATGTCATGAGAGTCGATTGCGACGAGTTTGCCATCGCCGATCCTCGCCGTTTCGCATCTTTGCAAGCCTATATCGAGACGGCGCCCCACGATTACGTGACGGCCTTCGGATACGACGTCGTCGCCGCCCCGTCAGACCCTCCCCTCGACTTTTCCAAACCGATTCTCGGAACCCAACGGAGCTATGCTTTCGCTCTGAACGCGCTTAACAAAACCTGTTTGACGCGCATTCCCCAAAAGTGGGGGCGTGGATTTCACGCCTGCCAAAGCTATCCGAAATTTGACGGCCTGTACCTGATGCATCTGAAGCGCGCCGATATCGACATGCAGGTTCGATTTGGCGAGTTTCTTGCCGCGCTGACGCGCGAGGATGAATATATCCGCAACTATTACCTGACGCCGCGCAGCCAAACCGTCTCATTCCACGAAAATTTGTTCCGGCAGGAAAAGGCGGCAGGTTGGGATGGCTTCGTCGACCCGAAATTCATCGCTGCCTTCTTTCTCGGACTCAAAAAATCGCCGGATAACGGGCTGTGGGATATTCGGTACGAGATATCGGACCATCTGGTAGAGATTCCGGGTGAGTTTCATGAAAGAATTGGACCGATAGCAGCCCCCCTGGCTTCCGCGAACACGCAGGCAGGAAAGCCGCTATTATCGCAAGCAAGCGGGACGCGGAATTCCCCCGCAAGCTTTCAAGCGATGAAAGGACGGCAATTGCACGATACAGCGTTTGCGATCGGGTCGAAATTCCTTGAGCTTTACGCGCCGGCAGGCGACTTCACGATTGTGGAAATCGGCTCGCAGGATGTGAACGGATCACTACGTACCGCACTGCCCGAGCGCGCCGGCTATATCGGTGTCGACGCGGCGCCGGGCCGGAACGTGGACGTTGTTGCCATCGGCCGCGCCATACCACTCCCCACAGGCCGCGCCGATTTGGTAATCGCATCCTCGGTCTTCGAACATGACAATACGTTTTGGCAAACCTTTCTCGAGCTTTGCCGCCTGACCAAGGACGGCGGCTATATCTATATTTCGGCCCCGTCGAACGGGTACGTCCATCGCTATCCACAGGACTGTTGGCGCTTCTATCCAGATTCCGGCATTGCCTTGGCCGCGTGGGGCCGAGAACACGACCTTGAGATAACGCTGGTAGAGTCCTTCGTTGCAGACCGCCAGGCGGACGTCTGGAACGATTTCGTCGCTGTATTTCGCCGCGGACAGAGCTTGGCCGCAAGACCGGACGGATTTGTCCATAACAGCTTTGCGGCGCGCAACATCAGGCTGGAAGGCGCGACGGAACTCCTCAATCCCAGCGCGGCCAGCGAAGATCAGGAACTCCTGGCAGCAGCTACGCACACACTTCTCGCGATCGAACGTCGCGTTGCCGCCGCGCTGGCAAATCTGGAAGTCAAAAATCCGCCGCCAGGCTTTGTCGAAAAAATAAAGAAACTGAATGCAACCCACCCTCAGCGACAGAAGGGTTCTGATGACGGAGAAGCGGATCCTCGGAGCGGGCAATACGATTTTATTGATACGGCGATAGAGGCGCTGTCGTTGGAGCTTCGAAACCTCAAGTTCGAGGCTCTCTTTCGAGAAACCTCACTCCGTCGTCGGCTTCAGCATTTAGAAGCCGCATCGGGTCCGACAGCGCAATTATCGGACAGCTCGACTGACGCAATAGATCAGGTTTGGTATTCGATAGACAACCTCCAGCCCGACCTCATAATCGGCTGGGCGATCCTTGTCATCGATCCAAAATATCGGCTGACGATCGACGTCTATGCCGGCGACATGCTTGTGGCGAGTTCAATCGCCAAAAATCCGCGCCCCCACTTAATGCAGTGGGGTTACGGCGACGGCAACTTCGGATTCGGCATTCGCTTAGGCCCAAGAGAGGAAATCCGACGCGAAGGCCTGCGCGTTGTGGCCAAATGGCATAATGGACAAGCTCAACTTGCCCAACTCTCTCCAAATCCGCAATTCGGTCAATAAGCGAAGGCTATTGCCTTCGCTTCGCACGATATTTAGCAGCTTCAGCCTTGAATAAGGACCAGCCGGCTCATCGCCAATCCCAGGCGACGGATATCCGGGTTTAAGCCAAGCTCGAAGGGGGATCGTGCGGACGGAATATAGAAATCTATATAGCACTGAGAATTTGCGAGCACGAATTTGGGTATCACGAGTTCTACTGGTTTTCCGTCTGTAACAGTCAAAAAGTCCACACGCATAAAATTAACATACAGGTGTACTTCTTGCTGATCTATAATTCCCTTAGCGATAAAGGGGCTCCAATTTGCAACCATTGTAATATCGGTCGTTGGCGCAGGTACCGAAAACGCCATACGGCAGTTTAAAGCATTCGTCCAAACCATTCCCGTTTCAGGATCGCTCCATCCCGACTTGGTATAGGCTCCGGCATTTCCGCGCAGGCCAAAATTGATGACCTTTCCCCATTCGTAGCTTGCGAACGAACTGCTACGCGATTCGATCACTTCACTGGTAGCCATTAAAATCTTCTCCGCACTATATCGAGATAAAGATAAACCTTTACCAAAATTTTGGCCGCATACCGCTCTTTACGGGATGTACCTGCTGATCGACCGGCAACGCCGCGCGATCCTACCCACTCGGGTTACTCCGAACAAGTGGATTTCCAATCAGTGCGGGCCATCTAGCACCTTCTTTAGACTGCGACACATTAACACTGCTCTATAGCAAAGATGAAAAGGTGGAGCCCTCTTCAAGAGAAATAAAAAAAGAAATATTACGACGATCGATTGTGCTTGAGACAGCCAGGCGGTTAGACGGGCTTACCGTATGCGGTAAGCGCGCGCGTTCTCCAGCCCCAGTATATACGTCAAATTCCCCATCTGGGGGTCGTGGAGAATGCTGTTACTTTCGACGACCGGAGTCCAAATCCGATCTGTCGCGGGATAGAAGTGGTCGATTTATACTCAAGAAGAAATGCCCAATCGCTGCCGACCAGCGGCACAACCGAAAATCCGGCGGGACCAGCAGGCCGTAAGAAACGATATGGCCCCTTTTCAATGATTCCAGAAAATTGGAATCCTGATTACGAACATAAAGTGGAAGGGCTGTTAAATATATACGGCCCCCCTCAGCCGATCGCTGAGCATTCCAGTAGCGAGACTGCGCGCCATTTTCGGCATCAGCTAATTAAGCTACTCAAAAAACGAGCTGGTTTAGAATGTTTTCTTGAGCAAATTTAGAGTTGGCTTGGGGCTCTGGACAGATAAGTGCATTTTCTCCGTGAAGGTGGCGCGTGGATTGGCACCATCATCTCAGGGTGCCAGAATCTCGGCACTAGATGGGCGCCTCATCATGCAATCAAAATGCCTAAGAGATTGAATTCGTAACTATCCGACGGACCAATCCAACCTCTGCACGTCAGGCGATCTGCGATAAATCACGCTTTTGTATCAACGGATTCCAACAATCACAGGATGCAGCTGGGTCGTGTACCCATATAAAGGGCCGAAGATAAACACAGCGGAGGCCTTCGAGAACCCGGCCTCGCGAAGCTCGTCCAGGATTTTCCAACCAAAGTCACGAAACGATAAAATCCCTTCGTTTTTCGCAGGATCTCCATGATATTCCGGCGGCAGAATATGCTTAATCGTTCCATCAGGCAGGAGTTCGGCGCGCGTCCGATGTTCGTAAAATGCACGACCGAGCCAAGGAAATGTTAGGAGAACCCGGCCGCCTGGCCTGGTGATCCGCGCCATTTCCCGAAGGGCCTTTTTATAGTCGGGGATATGTTCAAGGATTTCCATGCAGATCGTGGCCGCGAACTGCCCTTTGGCGAATGATGTTTGAGTTAGATCCTCGAAGCGAACTCCATTCTCTATCTCCCCTGGCTTGCGACCTTCCTCGAATTGGCTCGATACGCAGTTAAGGAAGAGTTCGGATAGGCGCGCGCGGAATTGGGAAAAGTGGCCTACGTGATATACTGGGTCGCCTGATTTAAGGTCATCCTTCAAGAGCCTCATAACTGCCCTGTCTATTGTCGGCATTCCGCAGGGACAGACCATGCGCATCCACCAATCAACGCGATATTGAAACCGCTCGTCCCCCTCGACTTTGCGAGGAGAAACCTTAAAGTTCACAACTCTCTCACAGAAATCGCAAATCCCGGAAATCTCGAACGGATCCGCACGGTCTCCGAGAGTTTCATGCCATAACCAAGTTCGATCCAAAATCGGCCTGTTCGCTTCGCAGAAAATCAGATATTCTGCCTGATCATCGAAAGACATGATCGATAAATTGTAAGCTGATTGAGTGACGGACGTAGTTAGATCCTGCAACCTAATCTCCTAATATTGTATATCTATCCATTTTTTTTGGAATATAGACGCGACCTAATACTTCTCAATATTTAGCCGTCAAACACACGAACTACATCCAGTCCGAAAGCAACCCCGACTTGCGAATGGTCATTTGTACCGACTATTACGAGTTGTTAGCTAGAGGTCTGGGCCATCGCCCCACCTTCGATGATGGTAGAGAAATCCGGAGAATAATTAAACAGGCAAAAGTCGTTCTCGTAGCGCTGCTGGACAATCGCGATCGCCTTCTCTGAATAAGCCGATCGGAATTCGTCCGGCGAACCGGAATCGTTCTCAACGGGAATATGGCTTGTGTCGAGTTTAATCCCGATCCGGTCCGAGATAGTACGGAATGCTTCGGCGATGTACTCTACTTTACCGGTGTAATCGATTATGTTATTGCCGTTCATATCCTCGATCCAGGTGTGCTGGGGCAGGAAGATAGCGTCAGGCCCCTCATCGTTATTGAACAGGTCAGCGCCCAAGAACTCCTCGAAGCTGTTGAACTGTTCCATTGTCTGACTACCTTCCCAGTCCCGCCACTTCTTGAGGAAGCGATAGACGGAGAAGGCGCGAGCATAGGGATTGCGGACAAGGGCGAACTTGAAATAATTTTCCCAGATTGGCTCGCCCACGAGGTTGCGAACCCTCTTGGCGCGGGTATGTTTGCCCACGTTGAAGCGGCTGAGGTAGATCGGTGCGAGTGCCTCCCCGTAGTCCGTTCCGCCTAGCTCGATGTCGTTCCAGTTTGTGAGGGTGGACAGCATCGAGGTCGTTGTCGTGCCCGCGTTTTTCGGGATGTGAATGAAGACAAACTTGTGAGTGTTATTGATAATAGTCATTGCCTGAGCTTGCCTGGAGAGAATTGTTCAAAACCTACGGACTGCTTCGACCTTATAAGCGAATCTCAAACCACACAATCAGGCCGCCAGCCATGGCCGATTGATAATCCCGGCCAGACTTGCCGAAGAATGCAGTGATCCAGCTGCTGTTACACCGCGCCCCGAGGCAAGACTGCATGCCATAGAAAAAATTTCATTCAACTTTGTGAAATTGTTCTACCTCAATCATCGCTTACTACGCACTGATCCGCAGATTGGTTCAACGACACGTTAGTTCGAAAAATCGAAGAACGCCCACCCTTAGTCACTGCATCCGCTTCCAACACCACTGGCGTGTCGCCTAGGCCGACAGGGTCGAACGAAAAGCGATAAGGTGGAGAATGAGACGTGCCCAATATGTTGGGCCCAGCGTAAAAATCAACGTGGTCGACTGGATCGCCGGCTTCCCCGCTTGCGACCGCGAATAGTTCGACCTTTTTATCTATTCGGCTGCACGGCAGCGGCCAGGTCAGCACCACGCGGGGCGACATTGCATCCGGCCGTTGGGATTGAACGCGCCCGACCGCTGGAGATATTTGCAGACCGGCGATTGCGGCATCGGTGCTGCCCGGCTCCAAACTGCTGGCCGAGGCAGGTGTGCTGAAGGAATGCCGCGTATCGAACTGGTAGAATTCCCAAATCCATACAGACGCATAATCGATGACCGCGTCTTTCAAGGCCTCCGACACATGGGACACAA
Source organism: Alphaproteobacteria bacterium (assembly GCA_965276835.1). Taxonomy (GTDB): domain Bacteria; phylum Pseudomonadota; class Alphaproteobacteria; order BOG-932; family Roseiterribacteraceae; genus BOG-932. The sequence continues at coordinate 220,008 of OZ255631.1, read as the reverse complement.
ATCCATTGTCGCCAGAGAACTCGCCTACAAATGCGCTCTGGTGGTTAGCGTGGGCGACACTGCCGACATCGTCGATGATCCGGTAAACTTGATCTTGCGGCCGGCCGAATCTTGCGTTCGTTGCATTTTGGTAGACATGCACGCTGACGATATCGAACGGCGATTGGGTACGCGTCAGATTATCCTTGAACTCGGCGAGTGAATCCGGCGTCCAGTCCGGCCCTTGCACCGAAAATTCGGGCTGCCGTTCCAGGTGATCCGCTGACGGCCGGGGAAGACTGTACCCCGACGAGACACGCCGTGACGGGTCGTGCTGTTTGATGAACAACACCATCTGGCGTGAAAACGCAATCATGTCGCCGGTGGTAAAGCCGTCCTCAATGCTGCATCGGGCCGGGTCGTGCGCGTGCTCCAGACAACGCCGATGCAGATCCAAATCGGCCTGTAGATTCAATTCGTTACTCAATTCATAAAACAAGATCGTTTTGCGATCTTTGTAACGATCGATGAACGCCCCGACATATTGCTCCAACAGGGCGCGGCTCTTCGAATGGGGATTGCGGATTAAGGTTCCGATGCTCTCATTTGCGACGGCAGGAAAGTGTGCGGCGTTCCAAACGAAGGTCGGCACCAGCCGGATTCCTGCGCGGTCCAGGTCATCGAACATCGCATCCACGAGACGCCAATAGGATTGCGGGTCGGTAAACCAGAGAGCGAGATCGTTTTTGCGCTTATCGGTCGCGGCGGTTGATAAAAAACCAGGAGCACTCACCCGAAAGAATGTGAAACCTGCATCGGCGCCATCCAGGATCGCTTTTCGTCCCATTGCACGGGTAACGCGCAGATAAGCCGGGGAACCGTCCCCGCCGCTGGCGCGGCCGGTATATTGCATCAAGAGGTCGAATTTGTTGGCGCCCATATCGCCGGCGGCTGCGCCGCAAGCGCACGTAACGGCACCGATCATGATGACGATCGCGCGGCCCCAGCGGAAGGCCGCTTTGCTGAACCGCAGCTTCTCCTCGATCGCGGCGTAATATCGTTGGACAAGATACGTCATATTGCGGTTCTCACGGTACGCTGCGGGTTGTGCTCGCTGTCACCTAAATGATAGTTTTTTGGCTCTAATTTCCCAAGAACCCGATACGCAAGCCGTCGCCTAGGCTGGCGCGAGGGGATGGCTGGGCGGTCTTTGGCGGGACCGTGGGCATTGCAGCATACATCTGACTTGGTTGGGGGACATCATTGGCTATCACCGGGTTTCTGGAATCGGTCGCGGACGGGACGGTCAGCGGGTGGGCCTTCAATTCCGACGCCCCGGATGAACCAGTCACAATCGAAGTGTCAGTCGATGACCGAAGAGTCCTGATCGCCGAAGCCGACCTGTATCGGTCGGACCTCGAAGCGGCCGGCATGGGCAATGGCCGACATCATTTCCAGGTCGCGTTGCCGAAAACCTTCATCCGCCACGGCTCCTTCATTTCCGCGATCCTTGGTGAGAATGGCGATCATATTCCCGGCAGCCCGCGGAAGCTCGAGATGCAAGCACCGTTGTCTGCCCCAACACCGCCGACACCTCAGCCCGTTCCGGCCGCAGCACCTGCTTTTATGGATAAAGACGCGCAGCAGCGTTTCGTCAGGGGGCTGGCCAATTGGGGGAAATCGGCGTTCGAAGCGCTGCCCGCCTTCATCGACGACGCGCTGACCTCGGAATCTTCGACCTCATCGCGCCGACTTTCCAGCAGCCTGCAGGACATCGTCAAGGAAACCTGCAAGACCTTCCCGACGATCGACCTGCCCTTTCTGGCCGACCCGGTCTGCAGCATCATCATCCCGGCCTATAATCAGTTCGAACTGACCTATAACTGCATCAAATCCCTGGTCGATACCGGAGCCACGGACGTCGCAGAGATCATTCTGGCGGACGATGTCTCCACCGACGCGGTCATCTTCCTCGGATCGCTGATCTCCAATTTGCGCGTCTCCAGGAACACCGAAAATCTCGGCTTCCTGCGCAATTGCAATCGTGCCGCCCAAATGGCGCGCGGCAAAATCCTGGTGTTCCTTAACAACGACACGATCGCGCAGGCGGGGTGGCTTCAAAAGCTGCTGGAAACGTTCGACAAATTTCCCGGCGTCGGGATTGCCGGATCGAAACTCCTGTATGATGACGGCATCCTTCAGGAAGCCGGCGGTCTGCTTTGGCAAGATGGCTCCGCCTGGAATTTCGGCAATCGGGGCGACACGAAGGCGCCCGAGTTCAACTATGTTCGCGAAGTCGATTATGTGACAGGGGCCAGCCTGGCGGTTCGCACCGACCTGTTCCGCGCGTTCGGCGGCTTCGACGAACATTATGTACCGGCCTATTGCGAAGATTCCGACCTGTGCCTCAAGGCATCGAGCGCAGGCTGGAAGGTATTGTATCAGCCATTCTCGGAACTGATTCACTTGGAAGGAAAATCGCACGGATCGGACGTGACTAAGGGGATCAAAGCCTATCAAGTCACCAATTCGCAAAAGCTGTTCGAACGTTGGAAGGACTACATCGCGATCAACGGCCCCAACGCCGACCATCCCTGGATGAGTAAAGACCGCCGGTGGATTGGCCGAGCCCTGGTAATCGATGCGACCACACCGACGCCCGACCAGGATGCAGGGTCCATCGCAACCTTCGAGCAGATGCTGATCTTGCGGGACCTCGGCTACAAAATCTCATTTATCCCGGAAGACAATTTCGCCGATGTCGGTACGCCCACCCGCAGGCTTCAGGCTGAAGGTATCGAATGCGTCTACGGACCTTACATTCAGTCTGTGGACGAGTGGCTCGAGAAATTCGGATCGACACTCGATGTCATTCATGTCTACCGCTACAACGTGCTGAGCAAATATCTCCAGATTTTCCAGCGTCGGGCGCCACGAGCGCGCATCATTTACGCCAACGCCGACATGCATCACCTGCGCATGCAACGGCAGGCGCAACTTGCCAACGACGCCAAGCTTGGGGCCGAAGCGGAAAAGGTACGACTTATCGAATTGGATCTTCATCGAAAGTCCGACTATTCGATTGTGACCAGCACATACGAAGTCGACCTAATTGGCCGTGAAGCACCCGAATCCGCGGTGCAACTGCTTCGGTGGATTACAGAGATCGCTGAGCCAAAACCCGAACGCCAAGGCCGCGACGCGATCGCATTCCTGGGCGGCTATCAGCACACGCCTAATGTCGATGCGATCGATTATTTTATGGAAGAAGTTTTCCCGGCAATCGTGAAGACGACGCCCGATGTCAAGTTCTTGATCTGTGGTAGCGCTATGCCGGACCGCTTCAAAGACTATGCCGGACCGAATGTAGAGGTCATCGGGTTCGTTCCGGACCTTGCCGCGCTTTTCCGCAGATGTCTGGCAACCGTCGCGCCGCTTCGCTATGGCGCAGGTTTCAAAGGAAAAGTGGCAACGAGCTTGAGCTACGGCGTTCCGTGTATCGGGTCGGGAATCGCCCTTGAAGGCATGGGATTCGATGATGGCGAAGGCATCGTCGCGGCGGAGAAACCAGAGGATTACGCAAAAGCTATCGGCCAACTCTACGCCGACAAAAAGCGGTGGAAGGAATTATCATCAAACGGCCTGAAGGCGATCGAACGGCTTTACTCTCGCAATGCAGCCGTCGAACTTTGGTCAGAGATGCTCACCGCAATGGACCTGCCGGTCCAACGGTATACACCACCCCAAATCGAAGCGCCTCAAATATAGAGCGACCCCCGGGTTTCCCGGACCGACCAGAGCACATTTTTCAATGAGCACAGCTTATCCGAAAAGGTGGGGTGCAAATCCCGCCAGCTGTCCGTATGTCTGGCGACATCGTCGGGAAGTGACGCGCGATCTGCCGACTTCACCGGCGGAATCCACATCTGATGGATAAGTCTCGGTATCAATCGCGACCGCGCTTTGCCTTCGTCTTCGGCGGCGGCTCAGGCTTCGTCCCTGGCGCCGGAAGGTCGAACTGCTCGGTAAGCTCCTTGATATAGCTGCGCTGCATCGCGCGCCGGGTGCCGTCAGGCGGCAGCCGATTATCCACCACCTCATGTACGCGCTTGATCTCCGCCAGATGCCGTTCCGCGTCCAGCATTTGCGTGACGCTGTCGGCATGGCGGCGATGGCTGTTGAGCGGTTTCGCAAAATAGCTGACATGCCCGCTCTCGCTCGCCAGGCACGCCTCGGCGTAGAGACGCCAGTCGCCCGCGACGCGCAAATCCGCCAATTCTTTCTCGGTCTTGGCCATCGCCGCGACGAGGGCCGACTTCCGCCACAGAACAGCGCTGACATTCATGATCAAGTTCTTGACCGCGAGATGTTCGGCAAGAAACTCGCGCGCCGGCATCGTTACGTCACGGCTGAGCAAACCGGGGCCAACCGTTGCATAATACTGTTTATAGGACGGCCAGATCACCTTGCCGTCAGGATCGATCGCACGTGAATCGGTGAATGCGAAAACCGTCTCGGGATCTTCGAACGCGCGGCTGATGGTTTCCAGGAAAGCCGGATCGCTGACGTCGTCGGCCTCGGCAACCCAGATCAGGTCACCGCGCGCGGCATCAATACCGCGCCGCCATTGTTCGAAAGCGGATCCCGAATTCTTTTTATTACCGATCAGCGTAAATATGCGGCCGAATTCGGCCTCCAGCGCTTTCAATTCCACCAGACTGCCGTCGGTCGAGGCGTCGTCGAGTACGATCACCTCGAAAATCGGCGCGGTCTGGTCGAAAATCGAACGGAGCCGCTCGCGAAGATAGCGCGCATAGTTGTAGTTGGGGACAACCACCGAAATGCGCGCATCGACGACACCCAGCTTTTGCAGAAGCTTCCAGCCGTAGTCCGGAAAATGGAAGTTTTCAGCGATTAACCGCTGACGGGCGGATATCTCGTCCTTGGTCGAAGGCTTGCGGGTCACGTCGAACGCCGCTGCGAGCATCGCAGAAACATCGCCATAAGCGACGACGCGTCCGATCTCCGGCTTGACGATTTCCGGAACTCCGCCCGCGCCGTCGAACACCACGACAGGCATGCCGCTGCCGATCGCCTCGAGAACCACCGAGGGGAACGGATCCTCCCGCGACGTCAGGACGAGCGCATCGGCCGCGGCATAATAGTCGTCCACCTTTTGAGTGAAGGCGACGTGGTGGAAGGTTCCGCTTGCGGCGGCTAGCTGCATCTCGCCAGCCAGCCATGATTCGAGACTCGGATCGATATCGCCGCACCAGATGAAATGAGTTTGCCCGTCCCCGGCCTGCGCCTGACGCCACATCTGAAGGAACAGGTCAAACCCCTTGCGCAGGTCGGCATAGCCCAGATTCAGGAAAACGCGGTCATCGGCGGCAATGCCGAGGGCCTTGCGAATGCGTCCGCGTGCGTCGGCGCCCGGAGCGACGAGACGGTAGGAGCCCTGCGGTTGAACCACGACCTGGGAGACAATCTCATCCTCGACGGTTTCGGCAAACCGCTCGGCGACGAACCGGGATGGGAATACCAGCGCTTTTGCGATCGCGGCCGCAGCCCGGGCGCCCGCAATCAAATTCTTTTCCTTCATGATGCGCGGTAGTTCGTGCACGAGCATCACCGTCCTGAAATCCGCGGCATCGAGAACGGGCACGGCGCGCGCCGACGCGGTGGTATTGACCAGCGCATCGGCATAGCCATCCGCATGGCGCGCGGCGACCAGCGCGTTCAGCTCCTGGGGCGATCGCGCAACATCGACACGCGCGACGGCGTGGTACCGGTCGAGCATCTTGCCATCACCCAGCAAGACAAATGCCACCTCAATGCCAAAACGCGACGAAAACAACGCCGCAAGATTCAGCAGCAGATGCTGCGATCCGCTGGGAAACGCATCGTGCCCCACCAGCAATATTTTGCGCCGGCCGGATGCCTGATTGTTGTGAAGCGCGCGATAGGTCGCGTTCAAATAGGCGGACCCGAAATGAAGATCCGGCTCCAGATACGCGCCCTCACACCATTCGTTCCAGGCATTGATGCACACGAAACTTTCGCCGAAGAACTTATGGTGGCGCGCATAGTCCGCCAGCCGCCGCAGCCAGGCTTCGTATTTGACCGGCGTCGACCCGGTGATCACCAGCCCTTTGCCCTGCCGGCGCGCATCGTTGTCCCAGCTTGGCACCGCTGTCTTGATCAAGGGAAATGGGGGAGCCGGCCGGTCGAGCGAGGAGGCCACGACGCCGTCATATTCGAACACCTGCGCCTTGAAGCCATGTTCGAAATAGGTCAGCTTTTGATTGACCACCTGTGCGTTCTGATTTTGCGCTTCATCCCCGCCGGTCAGCTTGTGCGGCGGAAACTCGATGGCGCCGTCGAATCCGCACCGCGCCGGATCGGTGTCTCCAAAGGTTTGCGCCATGACGAAAATCGGGTCTTCGCCGGCAACATCCTGAAACCGTTTCCGCCAGCGTTCGACGACGGCGGCGACATTGGGAATAAGGCCGGGTCGGTAGACCATCAGAAGCGGGCGGCTCCCGATCCTGATGTAACGCGGATCCTTCATATGCCGGGCGAAATCGACGATCAGCGCGTCATCGTCGCCGGCCGCATAATCTTGCGCGATCAATATCTCGTTTTCGGCGCCATCCCACCGCCGCGTCCAGTTCTCGTTCGCCCACATGAGGCAGAACGGAAAATCGATCTTGGCGTCGGCCAGGAAGGCCTCAATCGGCCGTTCCATCAAGCGCCGGCCGTTGAACCAATAGTAATAGAAGCAGAAACCATAAATCCCGGCTGTGCGGGCCAGGGCCACCTGACGCTTCATAACCTCGGGATTCGTCAGATCGTAGAACCCCAGGTCGCGCGGTACGCGCGGCTGATAATGCCCAGGAAATCGCGGCAGACCGCGGGCGATATTCGTCCATTCGGTGAAGCCCCTGCCCCACCATTCGTCATTCTCGGGAAAGCTATGAAACTGCGGAAGATAATATGCGATCGCTTTTACATCTGCGACGCCGCCACGCGCTACCGTATCCAACTCTTCGAAATAAGCACCCGGCCGGGAAAACCGTTCGACCTCCGAGGCCATTGAGACTTCGGCATCTGACCGCGCCGTTGTAAGACCAGCGGCGCGGCCTTGTGTGATGTAGTGGACCAGAGGATTGACGCTCGTGTCGCCATTTAGATGCCGCGTCACATAATATTTGGTGTCGAAATCAGGCGACGGATCGCGATTTTCGAGAAATCCGTAATGAAGATAATGTTCAAACGGATCCACCTTGGCCGCGGACACGTCGCCGTAACTGGACAAATAATGCCGGACATCGAACAACGGCGTCGGAGCAACGGTGCCGAGTGCCCGGTTTTCCAGAAAATGCGCGAGCGCGGCCCTGGGATAATCCACCGGAACGAACTTGGCCCTGTACCAAACGGTATCGAAATAGGAGACCGGAGCACAGCCTTCGGCATCGCCCGCGGCAATAAAATGCACAAGCGGATTCCCCTGCGCTTGCGCCTCGGGGTTTTGCTGAAGATACCAGAGCGGGTCGAAATAGGGGTTGGGGCGGCGTCCTTCCGCCCAGCCATACAGGCAGAAATGCTCAAGCGGCGTCAAGCCGCTACCGGCCAGGTCGGTGTAGGTCTGGAAATACCAATCCGTATCGAACAACCCGGATCGTTCGATAATCGCGGTCTGCTCTGCTAACGCGGCCGTTTGGTCCGCATCTACGGCGCCGTCTTGCCCGCCTACCGCGATGAAGTGGTGAAAACCGCAAAGAAAGTCACCGCGTCCGACCGCGCGGGCAACGTCCGGGTTTTGGCTCAGATAGAGACCTTCCGAAAACTCCGGCGATGGATCGAGCTGCCAATCTTTCACGTTCCCCAGGTAATGCTCGAACGGCTCCTGCGTGCGACCATGCGCATCATGCTTGAGATACTTGTCGAAATAAAATTGCGAGTCGAAATGCGCTCTCATCAATTGAAGATGGACGCTTTTTGAATCCCCTGAACTCGCAGGCTGGTCGCGGATCATAGGACGATACAGCTCAGCAAAACGCTAATCCTTCGCCACAGGATGCACGATGACCTCGGCCTCGGCCTCGTCGGCGAATTTCATCAAATATGCGCCATACGACGTTTTCTTGAACAGCTCGGCGCGCTGGCGCACATCCTGCAAGGAAATGAAGCCGTTGACGAAGGCGATTTCTTCTAGGCAGGCGATCTGGATGCCTTGCCGGTGCTGCACCGCCCGAACAAACTCGGCCGCCTCCAGCAACGCGTCATGCGTTCCCGTGTCCAGCCACGCATAGCCCCGCCCGAGCCGCTCCACGCTGAGCAGGCCTTCCTGCAGATAGGCGGTATTGACCGACGTGATCTCCAATTCGCCGCGTGCCGATGGTTTGACGGCGGCTGCGATATCCAGAACCCGGTTGTCATAGATATAGAGACCGGTCACCGCCCAGGGCGACACCGGATGCAAAGGCTTCTCGACGATGTCGACCGGCTTGCCCGCCGCATCGAATTCGACGACGCCGTATTGCGTCGGATCCGCGACATGGTAGCCGAATACCGTCGCGCCCCGATTGCGCGATATCGCGCTGGTCAAAATCTGACGCAGTCCGGCGCCGAAGAAAATATTGTCCCCAAGTACGAGCATCACGTCGTCCTTGCCGACGAAATCCCACCCGATAATGAAGGCCTGCGCCAAGCCCTCAGGCTTCGGCTGCACGGCATAGGTGATGTTGATTCCGATCTGGCTGCCGTCGCCGAACAGCGACTGGTAATTGGTTACGAATTCGGGCGCCGTAATAATCAGCACGTCCTTGATGCCGGCCAGCATCAGCACCGACAGAGGGTAGTAGATCATCGGCTTGTCATAGAGCGGCAGCAACTGCTTGTTCGTCGCCATCGTCACCGGATACAGCCGCGTGCCGGAGCCGCCGGCTAGAATAATCCCTTTCATCGAATCCTCAGATCAAACTTTCGCGGTCAGTAATGCGCCGACGATTTCAGCAGTCGCATCCTGCCATGGACGCGGGACGATCCCGAAATCGGCGGCCAAGCGCGCGGTGGACAGCCGTGAATTCGCCGGCCGCTTGGCTGGGGTCGGATATTCGGCGGTCGAAATCGCCGCTATCGTCGGTGTGGGTCCGCCATGCTGAGCCGCAGTTTCGAAAACATGCCGGGCAAGACCATACCACGTCGTGTCGCCGGCATTGACGAAATGATAGGTGCCGGTCGGCGCCGCCGGGTCATCGATCAGGCGAAATACAATCTTGGCAGCCGCTTCGGCCAAATCCTTCGCCGAGGTCGGGCAACCGCGCTGATCGTCGACGACGCGCAACACCGGGCGTTCCGCGCCGACGCGCAGCATCGTCTTGATAAAATTCGCCCTGTGCCGGCTGACCACCCAGGCTGTTCGCAGGATCACGGCGCGCCGGCTGGCACTGCGAATTGCCTGCTCACCAGCCTCCTTGCTGGCGCCGTAAACGCCGAGCGGGTTGATCGGGTCGCTTTCTAAATAGACGCCGTCTTTCTGTCCGTCGAACACATAGTCGGTCGAAATATGGACGATCGGCGTGCCGGCGCCTTGCATCGCCTCGGCCAGGAGCGCAGGCCCCATCGCGTTGACTGCAAAGGCCGCGCCGATCTCGCTTTCCGCTTTGTCAACCGCAGTATAGGCGGCAGGATTGATCACCGCCGCAAAGGATTTTCCCGAAAAATAGGCACGTACGCTTTCCGCGCTGGTAATATCCAGCTCAGCCCGCGTCGGCACATGGAGTTCGACACTTGGCGGCCATTGCAAGGCGGCCAGCTCAAGACCGACCTGCCCCTGCCCGCCGGTGACGAGAATATCGGTCATCCCGCACTAACCTTAAGCCCGCGCCGCGCCGCGGCATCGGTGCCGTCGAGGATCGCGCGCCACCAGGACTCGTTATCGAGATACCAGCGAACCGTCTGTTCGATTCCGGTCTCGAAACTGTTGCGTGGGGTCCAGCCCAGTTTTTCCTTCAATTTGGCGGCGTCGATCGCATAGCGCTGATCATGACCCGGCCGGTCGGTCACGAAACTAATCTGCTCCTCATAGGTTTTGCCGTCCTCGCGCGGCCGCAATCGGTCAAGAATCGAGCAGATCGTCTCGACGACATGGATATTCGTTCGTTCCGAGGAGCCGCCGACGTTATAGGATTCGCCCGGCGTTCCAGCCTCGAAGACACGCTGCAGCGCCTCCGCGTGATCTTCGACGAACAGCCAGTCACGAACATTGTCGCCCTTTCCGTAGACCGGCAGATTCTCCCCGGCGAGCGCCTTGATGATCATCAACGGGATCAGCTTTTCAGGAAAATGAAACGGCCCATAATTGTTAGAGCAGTTGGTTAGTACGACCGGCAGTCCATAGGTATGATGCCAAGCTTGGGTCAGATGATCCGATGCTGCCTTGGACGACGAATAAGGCGAACGTGGATCGTAGGAGGTCGTCTCGGTAAAATAACCTGCCGGTCCAAGAGACCCGAATACCTCATCGGTCGACACATGATGGAACCGGAAGCTGCTTTGCCTGTCGGCCGACAGAGCGCGGAAATGCCGTAACGCGCCCTGCAGCAGCGTGTAGGTACCGACGACATTGGTCTGGATGAACTCTCCGGGCGCATCGATCGAGCGATCAACATGGCTTTCGGCCGCAAGATGCACAACCACGTCGGGATCGAACGCCTCGAACGCCTCACCCACCGCCTGGGCATCGCAGATATCCGCCTTGACGAAGCTGTAGCGCGGGTCGTCGGAAACCGAGGCCAGCGAGGTCAGCGTGGCGGCATAGGTCAGCTTGTCGAAATTGAGAACGCGATGGTTGCTCTGCGAGATCAAACGCCGTACCAGCGCCGAGCCGATGAAGCCCGCGCCGCCCGTAACCAGCACGCGAAGAGAGCCTACAGTCATGCCGGTTAATTATCCTTCAAGGGCCAGAAGCGGTCGGCCGTCATATGGAAAGGGCGTCACAAAATCCCGCAGCATCGGCAGCAGTGCGTCTTTCGGCGACAATTGCGGCGTGTCATTGCCCAATTGCCAGTCGACCGCAACGGCCGGATCGTTCCAAGCGATCCCGCCGTCGCAATCGGGCGCGTAATAGTCCGTGACCTTGTAAATCACTTCGGTATCCGGTTCCCGCGTCAGGAACGCGTGTCCGAAACCGACGGGTACGAAAAGCTGCTTGCCGTTCGCCGCCGAAAGCTCGGCCCCAGCCCATTTGCCGTAAGTCGGCGAGCCGCCACGCAGGTCGACCGCGATGTCGAAGATTCGCCCCCGGACGCACCGAACGAGCTTATCCTGGGCATGGGGCGGCGCCTGGAAATGGATGCCGCGCAAGGTGCCGACGGCGCCGGAAAGAGAATGATTGTCCTGGACGAAGCGTTTGCCGCCGACCAGTTCAGGAAAATCCTTTTCGCGGAAGGTTTCGGAAAACCATCCGCGATCGTCGCCATGCCTGCGCGGCTGAAGAAGTCTGACAGGATTATCAGCCATCGAATTTCCTAACAGGATGTCGGTCTCGCCGCTTGCGTCGGCAACCGCTAAAAAGCTTCCGACCGTGGTTAAAGCCGGGTTTCAACGGCAATGCAACACGACAGAATCCGATTGATCGGAATTGCTTGCCGCACGTTGTTGAGCCCGACATTATCGCCCTAACGAATGCAGGCGAACGCGCAGGGGAAGCAATGGCGCTCAGGGCGATTTTCGAACCGATCAAGATCGGCTCCGTCGAGATTCCGAACCGGATCGTCCGTGCCGCACACGGAACGCACCTGGCCCGCCACGCTTTCGACGAAGATTCGATCGCCTATCACGTCGCGCGGGCCAAGGGCGGCTGCGGCCTGACGATTATCGAGGCTGCGAGCGTTCATCCATCCAGCGAAAACACGCTGTTCAATGTCGACGACCGGGTCGTCCCCGGTTTCGAGGCGATGATGAAAGCGGTCCGCCCTTATGGCATGAAGGTCTTCGAACAACTGTTTCACGGCGGCCACCAAACCTTCGGCGAGGGCCGCCGTCCCCCATGGTCGGCATCCGATGTGCCCAGCCCGATCCTGGGCGCGGTACCTGTGCCGATGGGCGAGCCGGAGATCGAAGAGATCATCGGCAGCTTCGCCGACGCCGCCAGGCGATGCCAGAAGGGCGGGCTGGACGGGGTCGAGATCCACGCAGCCCACGGTTATCTGATCCACCAGTTCCTGTCGCCGATCACCAACCGGCGGGAAGACCGCTGGGGCGGCAGCCTGGAAAACCGCATGCGGTTTCTGCAGGAGATCACCCGCGCCATCCGCAAGGCCGTTGGCAGCGACTATGTCGTCGGCATCCGCATCTCGGCCTCCACCGCCGTGGGCGGATTACATGAGCCCGAGATCAAGGCGATCACCCAGGCGCTAATCGACGAAAATCTGCTCGATTATTTTAACGCGTCCTATGGCGATTATTACCGCATGGATTCGATGGTCGGCGGGATGCAGCAGCCCTCCGGCTATGAGATTCAATCCAGCGGGCAATTAACCCAGGGCGTTACAATTCCACGGATCGTCAGCGGCCGCATCCGCACGCTGGAAGAGGCCGAGCAGGTGTTGCGCGAAGGTGTCGCCGACCTGGTGTCGATGGTGCGCGCGCAGATCGCCGATCCGGATCTGGTTCGTAAGACCCGCGAGGGACGGATCGACGAGGTGCGGCCGTGCATCGCATGCAATCAGGGCTGCATCGGCGGGCTGATGCGCGATGCGCGCCTGGGCTGTCTAGTCAACCCGGCAGTCGGGTTCGAAACGACACTGGCGGAAGAGTTGATCGTGAAGACCAGTGAACCGAAGAAAATCCTGGTGGTCGGCGGTGGCCCGGCCGGCATGGAAGCGGCGCGGGTCGGCGCCCTGATGGGTCATCAGGTGACGTTGGCCGAAGCCTCCCCGAAACTGGGTGGGGCGATCAATGCCGCGCGTAAAGCACCGCGCCTGCATACGATCGGCGACATTGTCGATTGGCAGGAGCGTGAAATTTACCGGCTGGGCGTCGATGTGCGGCTGGGCACCTATCTCGATGCCGATGCCGTCCTCGCCCACGACGCCGATAAGGTGATTGTCTCGACCGGCTCGCTACCGCGCATGGACGGGGTGCAGTTCGGCGAGCCCGGCGTCCCCCTGTCCGGCTTCGACTTGCCGCACGTCCTATCCTCAACCGACCTGCTGCTGGGCCCCCGGCGCGACTTCGGCAAGAGCGCGGTCGTGCTGGACGACACCGGCCATTATGAAGCCATCGCCGCCTGCGAATTCCTGATCTCCAAAGGCGTCGCCGTGACCTATGTCACCCGCATGCCGGCAATGACGCCCTATGTCGACACGACAATGCGGACTGTGCCGGCGCTGGAGCGCCTCTATCAGGGTGACTTCAATATTCTTGTGCGCCACCGCCTAGTGTCGATCGCACCCGGCGTCACCACCGTTCAACCCTTTCAGTCGCAGAAACCGCGCACGGTCGACGCCGATACAGTGGTTTTGATCACTCCCAATGCGCCAATGCGCAGCCTCTATGACGCGTTGCGACAGCAGCATAAGAACATTTCGCTGGTCGGCGACGCACTCGCCCCGCGCGACCTGCAAGCCGCCATCGCGGAAGGTCACCGCACGATGCGCGCCTTTGTCTAAGGACATTCGATGAGTGACGATCAAGTCGCCTGGCTTCCCCCGGCGCGCCCGGACTGGCTGCAAGCCTTCAACGATGAAGGCCGCCACATGGATATCGCCAACCTGGTGCCGCTGGAGCCCGACGAACTGATCGCGGCGGCCAAACGGGCGACCGGATTCGACGATTTCGGCGACGATCGCTGGCGTGAGCCGTTCCATGTCCTGGTCAAGGCGCTGAACGAAGAGGCCGCGCTGAACTTCTTCGGCCGGCTGATGGCGCGCAACGATGTACTGAACTGGCTGAAGGCGTTGCTTGGCATCCAGGCAGCGTTCAACCAGTGGCCGGAAATCGCGGACGAGAAGATCGACCGCCCGCTGATCATCGCCGCCTTGCCGCGCTCCGGCAGTTCCATCCTGTTCGAACTCCTGTCGCTTGATCCGGACCTGGGCTCGCCGTTGCAATGGGAGATGATGTTCCCCTATCCACCGCCGGAGAAAGCGACGTTCGATGCCGACCCCCGGATCGAACAATGCCAGCATCTCGTGACCCAATGGTCGCGCGTGGTGCCCAGTTTCGCCTCGATCCACAAGATGGATGCCCGCTTGCCGAACGAGTGTATCTATTCGCAGGCGATCAGCTTCACCAGCGAGTATTTCCCGTCGCAGTTCCAAGTGCCCAGCTATATGGACTGGCTCGCGGCCCGGGCGGACTGGGAATATTCCTACAGCTTCCACAAGCGCGTGTTGCAGGTGCTGCAGTTCCGCAACCCGCGCAAGCGCTGGCTGCTGAAGGCGCCGTCGCACATGAATTACCTGCCGACGATCTTCAAGGTTTTTCCCGACGCCCGCGTGCTGTTCACCCACCGCGATCCCGTCGTGGCCCAGGCGTCGGTCACCAACCTGATGGGCACTTTGTTCTGGATCCGCAGCGACAAGCCGATGGAGATCAAAGCCTTCGCCGGCATGCTGTCGCCCGAGGCGATGGCCCGGGGCCTGAACCGGTCGATCGACTGGCTGGAAAGCGGTGAAATTCTGAAGGACCAGTGTGCCAATTCGCTTTACGCCGATCTGATTCAGTCGCCGGTCGAGGCCGTGCGCAAGGTCTATGAGCGCACCGGCATGGACTTTACCGAGCAGACGGCACAGCGCATTCGGGACTATCTGGCCGACAAGCCGCAGGGCAAGTTCGGCAAGCATAATTACGGCGTCGCGGATGCCGACGACATCGCCGCGCGCCGCGAGATTTTTGCCCGCTATCAAAGCTATTTCAGCGTCCCCAACGAGATTTAAGGACCACAGCCATGCTGCTTCAGGACAAGGTCGTCATTATTACCGGCGTCGGGCCCGGCATGGGCCGCAAGCTGGCGCTGGAAGCCGCAAGGGTCGGCGCCAAGCTCGTCCTGGCGGCACGAAGCACCGATTTCCTGAACAGCGTCGCGGCTGAGATCGGCGATCAGGCAATCGCCGTTACCGCAGACGTATCGAAACAGGAGGACTGCGATAAGTTGGCCGCCGCTGCGGTCGAACGGTTCGGCCGGATCGACGGGTTGGTTAACAGCGCCTACGGCTCCGCGCCGTTCATCCCGTTCGAAGACGGCGACTTGGGCGACTGGCGCCGAGCGATCGACGTCACCGTGTTCGGCTCGCTGCAGATGGCGAAGTCGGTGCTGCCGCATATGAAGAAAACCGGCGGCTCCATCGTCAATGTCTCGACGATGGAGACGCGCAAAACGCTGGTCGGGCACGGCGCCTATGTCGTTGCCAAGGTGGCGCTCGCCGGCGTCACCCGGCAGCTGGCGACGGAACTCGGCAAATACAACATTCGTGTCAACACCGCTGTAATGGGCTGGATGTGGGGCACGCCGGTCGAGAATTATGTCGCGTCGATGGCCAAGGATACGGGAACGACAGTGGAGGCATTCAAGGCTGGAGTAGCCGCCAACATTGCGCTGGGTCACATCCCGCCCGATCAGGATTGCGCCAAGGCGATCCTCCTGCTGCTGTCGGACTACGCCGGCGAAGTCACCGGCGCGTCCCTCGACGTCAATGGCGGCGAGTATATGCCGCAGTAAGCGGCGTTACTTGGCCCGCGCCGCGTCCACGCTCCATGGACCGGCGCCGGCCGCCGCCAGATACAGGAAGGCGAAACAGTAGAGAATTGCCCCCTCGCCCATATTGAGCAGCGGAAAGAAGCCCTGCGGCGCGTGAACCATGAAATAGGCCACCGCCATTTCGCCTGACAAAATGAAGGCGGCGATCGGTGTGAACAGGCCAATTAGCACGAACAATCCGCCGACCAGTTCGATGATGCCTCCGATCCCGAACAACGACGTGATCTCCAACGTGTCGAACATGGCCACATGCGGAAAATGGAACAGTTTGGCCGTCGCGTGTTCGATGAACAGCAACGAAACGATGATGCGGAAGACACTGAGAAGCTGCGGCGCGAAGCCCTTTAAGAAACCCATCGAACCCTCCCTTTGATTTTCAAAAATTACGGGGAAGGTTTCACACCGTCACGGCGGCAGCAAGCCTCTCGTTACGCAGCCTTCCCGCGCCGGGCGGCATAGACCTCTTCGGCCCGCACCTTCAAGGCTTTGGCAGTGGCGGTAAAGCCCGCTGAAATCCAGGCGCAGCCGAAACGCATGATGTGGATTGCACTATCGCCCAGAAAAGCGTCGGTCGAGTAATAGGCGCAGCGATCCGGGCCGAGTTTTTCGATGACCTGATCGCGGCGGCCGGCGTAGGGCCATTCCTCGGACCAATCCATCTTCCACGACAGCAGCTTTTCCGGCTCGAAGGCGCAGAGATATTCGGTGATGACGGGGCAGTCGCTGGTGTCCCAGGGCATAGCCATCGTCATTTTGACCGGCGCGCCCATTTCCAATGTAGACTCGCAATGGACGCAGAACGGATTCCATTCGTCATAGCGCGGCAAGTCGACCAATATGTCCCACACGACCGAAGCCGGCGCATCGATCTCAACACGGATCGACCGCGCCACATGATCCGGATTGTAGCCGGTCTTCGCATCCCACTCAGCCATGATTCCTCCCGCTTTCCCGCTTTAACGATGGCCGCCAGCGTGACGCTGTCCTATGGTTGAGGCAAGCGCAAAGCGCAATGAAGTTAACGGGGAAAGCGCCATGCCGACGATCATCGATGTCGATTCGCATTTCGAGCCGGGCGACGATTGGCTCGAGCCCTATCCGAAGCTGAAAGCGAAACTGCCCAAGCTGAATCCGGCTCTGCTGGCGGTCGATACGATCGTCGGCGATCTGTTGCATGGCGTGCCCGAAGCCGAACGGCCGCCGCTGGAATCGCTCTTCCCGCCCGGTCTTCTGACCCTGTTCGGCCAGGAGAAAGCGTCCGAGGCGGAGCGCCGGGCCGAGTTCGAGGGCAAGAACCAATTCCAGGTCGCCAACGCTCAGGCGCGACTGAAATGGCTGGACGAGCAAGGTATCGCGATCCAGAACGTCATCTGCCTATCCGGCATCGCCTATACGCGATTCATCGACGATTTGAGCCTGCGTCAGGAAACGCTGGCGACCGCCAACACCTGGCTGGCCGACATCTGTGCCGAGGGCAGCGGACGGCTGTTGCCGGTGACGGCGCTGGATTTCAGCGACCTGGACTGGGTGATGAAGGAACTGAGCCGGATGCGCGCACGCGGCAGCCGTATTTTCCTGATCCCGGCCTATCCGGTGGACGGCGTGCCGCCAATCCATCCCAGTTGGGACAGGATCTGGTCGGCCGCGACCGACCTGGGCATGGCGCCGATGCTGCATACCGGGTTTGAACATATGCGTTTCGACCCCGGCTGGGCCAATACCGGTGGCGACGTCACTTTGTTGCGCCAGATCGGCGGCAGCCACCGCCATGTGGCACCAATGACCCTGCTGAACGGCATGATCTATAGCGGCGTCTTCGAGAAGCACCCGACGCTGAGCGTCATCCTGGCGGAGGTCGGGGTTGGCTGGCTGCCGTTCCTCTATCGCGAGATCGACGACCGCATCTCGCCGACCGCGCAGCTGTTTCTGGGCAAATGGAGCCTGCCGCTTAAACCCAGCGAATATCTGGCGCGCAACGTCCGCGCGACGCCGTTGAACGGCGGCAACGACCACCCCCTGCCGCGCATCATGGATGAACTGCCGGACGATATGATCCTGTTCTCATCCGACTTTCCACATTTCGAGGGCTTCGCCGACCCGGCAGCGCATTATGCCGAAACGCTGGCCGGTGTTCCTCAGGCCCGGAAGGATCGCTTCTTCGGTGGCGCCACGGCTGAAATGTTCAAGCGGATGGGCGACCCGTTGGTGTAGTTCGTCGATCCGGGACACTGTACGGGCTGGTTCCCCCAAGCGGTTCCGGCTAAAGAGCGATATCGGCGCTTCGGCATCGATGGTTCGTTGATCCAAGGAATGAGAATGGCGCGCGCACTGATCACTGGGGTTACGGGACAGGACGGGGCCTATCTCTCCCAGCTCCTGCTGAGCAAGGGTTATGAGGTCTTTGGATTGTTGCGGCGATCGGCGTCCGCCGACGTCATCGACGAACGCCTGCGTTGGCTTGGCATCGACGGCCAGGTCCATATGGTGGATGGGAACCTGGTCGACATCTCGTCGCTGTTCCGGATCATGCGGGAAGTCCAGCCCGACGAAGTCTATAATCTGGGGGCGCAAAGCTTCGTCAAAAGTAGCTGGAACCAGCCGTTACTCACCGGCCAGGTCACAGCGCTGGGCGCCAACAATATGCTGGAAGCGGTGCGTGTCATGGCGCCGAATGCACGATTTTATCAGGCGAGCAGCTCTGAAATGTACGGGCTGATCCAGCAGCCGAAACAAAACGAAACCACGCCGTTCTATCCGCGCTCGCCCTATGCGGTGGCTAAACTCTACGCCCATTGGATGACGATCAACTATCGCGAGAGCTTCGGCCTGCACACCAGTTCCGGCATCCTGTTCAATCATGAAAGCCCGTTGCGGGGCATCGAGTTCGTGACGCGCAAGGTCACTGACGGCGTTGCGCGCATAAAGCTGGGCCTGGCGAACGAGCTGAAGCTGGGCAATATCGAGGCGAAGCGCGATTGGGGGCACGCCAAAGACTACGTTCGCGCCATGCACATGATGTTGCAACAAGAAAAGCCGGACGATTTCGTCATAGCAACCGGCCGGACGACGTCTGTTCGCGACATGTGCCGTATCGCCTTTTCCCATGTCGGTCTAAATTGGGAGGAGTTCGTCAAAACCGACATCAATCACATGCGGCCGGCGGAGGTGGATGTGTTGCTGGGAGATGCGACCAAGGCCAAGACGGTGCTGGGCTGGGAGCCGAAGATCACACTGGAAGAGATGATCACCGAAATGGTTGATGCCGACCTGACACGGCACCGCAAACGCTCAGCATAGGCGGCACAGTGAATCCCCGTTGCATTCTTGTAACCGGTGCGTCCGGTTTTGTCGGGCAGCATCTGATGCCGACCTTGCGCGCCGCATTCCCATCAGCCGCCCTGCTCGCCGCCGCACCGGTGCCGGTCGACAGCGCCGATCGCACCTTGCCGCTTGAGCTGCTGGATCCGCAGTCGATCAAGGGTTGCGTGGAAACGGCGCGAGCCGACGTCATCATCCATATGGCTGCGGAATCGTTCGTCGCTGACTCATTCAAAAACCCGCTGAATACCTGGCGGGTTAATGTCGATGGCACATTGTTGCTGGCGCAGGCGATGATGACCGAGACACCGGAAGCGTTGTTAATCTTCATCTCCTCCGCCGATGCCTACGGCTTGACCTTCCAGAGCGGCCGCGCGCTGGACGAGGATGCGCCGTTTGCACCGGCCAATCCCTATGCCGCGTCGAAGGCCGCAGCCGATATCGCACTGGGTGAAATGGCGCTGCGCGGCTTGCGGCTTGTCAGGATGCGGCCCGCCAACCACACCGGGCAGGGCCAAACCGACCGCTTCGCGGTTCCCGCCTTTGCTCGGCAGGCTGCGCAGATCGAAGCTGGATTGCAGGAGCGGGTATTCCATGTCGGCGCGCTGGACCGCTGGCGTGATTTTCTCGACGTGCTCGATGTCTGCGCCGCCTATGTCGCCGCGATCCGGCTCAGCGATCGGCTTCCCCCCGGTGTCGCCTTCAATATCGGATCGGGGATACCCCGCCGGATCGGCGACGTTCTGGATGCCCTGATTCATCAAATCGGCGGTAACGTCGAAATCGTCACCGACGCGGGAAAGCTGCGGCCGACGGACGTTATGACGGCTGCCTATAATCCGGCGCGCGCGCATGAGTTGCTTGACTGGAAACCACGCGTTCCCTGGGACGAAACACTGACCGGCGTTCTAAACGATTGGCGAGGCCGGGTCGCCTAGGGCCGGTTGACAGGCAGCGCCGGCTATCGCGGGCGGCGGCCGGACGCGATGATATGCTTGCCGGCATCCGCCATCGCCGAGTCCGCCATCAGCCGCCGCTCAAGTTCCAGAAACCCATCCTCGTCGGCAATGGCGGCGTCGGTGCACCGTGCTTTGTCCCAGGCGCTGGCGGAGATCAGCAGCCCTTGGCATGAAACATCCACCAGCCCCGCGGATTCGAAGATGCGTTTCAAAGCAGCCGAATCGTACAGATGCAATTCCGCTGTGGTGGTCCCTTGGCGCCAGACCCCGCGGCGGGTTTCCAGCCGTTGGAGCGCCTCATCGCGCTTGCCGAGGCGCAAAAGCTCAAGCACCAACGCCATCAGCGAATCTGTGTGAACACAGACCGCGCCGCCCGGTTTCAGCCATGTGACAAGGCGGCGAAGGGTTGCCGCCGGATCCGGCAGATAGTGCAGAGCCCCAAACGCAACGACCACATCGGCGCTACCCGGCGCAATCTCCGCGTTGTCCATGCTGTCGGTTATCAACTGAAAGCCGCTGCCCATGTTCCTACGCCGCAGCTGGGCGATCATTTGCGACGATTGCTCGATGCCGATGACACGATGGCCCATTGCGAGCCAACGGCTGGCCCACCGCCCGGTGCCGCAGCCGGCATCGACGATCAGGGCTGGCGACGATGGCAGCAAATGGCCGACAAATTCGCCGGCCAGCCGATCATAACTGCGCTGGTAGCCCAACGTATAAAACCGTGAATCATATTCGGCGGCTATGCCGTCATAGAGCTCGACCGAATCACGCCAGGACGATGATAAAGCGTTCATTGGACCATCCGCTTCAGCGCATCGCAAACTTGGTCGACTTGCTCCATGGTGATTTCATCAAACAGTGGCAAAGCGAGGATCCGGGGAGCAATTTTCTCGGTCACCGCCAGATCGCCGATGACCGAGTTCGTTTGGAAATATGGGTGCTCGGCGAGATGAGGGCTAAAGTAGGTCGCCGCGCCGATCCCCTGGTCGGCAAAGTTTTCGAGGATCTGCGGCCGGCGTGCGGCGACTGCCTCGGGCAGCAACACCACTATGAAGGTGTGGGCCGTGCGTCGCCCCAGTTGCCGTTGGAAGGTCCAACCCGGCAAATTGGCGCGGTATCGCGCATCGACCGCCTCACGTTTCAAAACAATCGAATCAAGCTCTTCAAGCTTTGCAAGAGCCAGCAAGGCCCCGATCTCCGGCAATTTGGCGTTGAGACCGGGAAAGCCCGAGATACGCGGTTCGGCAAAACCATAATTCGACATGATGCGAATCCGCTGCACCATCGCAGGGTCCGCGGAATAAACGAGCCCGCCCTCGAACGTCGCCATCGGCTTGGTGGCATGCATGGAAAATACGACCGGCTGGTTCGACCCTGTCCCAAAGCCGCGTCCTTGATCGTCAAGGGAACCGAGGGAGGCTGCAGCGTCGATGACAACCGGCACACCAAAGCGTTCCGATAGCGTCTTATAACGCGACAGATCGATCGCGTTGCCGAAGGTTGCATACGGCATGACAACCGCGACTTCGTCGTTATACCGATGGAGAAGGTCTTCTTCTGCCGCTGGCGACATCGCCCAATCCTCAGGGTCGATATCGCAAAGCAGTGGCGTCAAGCCGTTCCACAAGGCAGCTTGGGCGGTCGCAGCGAATGTAAAGGAAGGCATAAGAGCATAACGCCGACGCCCGCGGGTCTCCCCAACTGCATCGCGAACGGCGAGGATAAGCCCCATCGTCGCGTTACACACCGTCGCGCATGCGCCGACCCCGCCGAAAAGCCGATCGACAACAGCACGCTCAAACCGCTGGTTAACCGGGCCGAAGTTCGAGAAAGTCCCGGATTCCTCCAATTCTTCCAATTCCCGCACCAGCCGGCTAAGCCGCGCCGGCGCGGGCTTAAGGAATGGAATTTTCACGATGCTCTTCCGATCACGATTACACGCGGAAGCTGCGGAACAAGATTTTTGACCGGCAGCATACAGGTATATAGAGGACACGCCGTATATAATCCGTATTATATCACATACGGCGCACCTGAAAGACTCTCGCGCGATGCCCTATGCGGTTTTGTTTAAAATTTATTTTGTCGATCCCTTTGTGATCCGCCAGCTCGAACGGCTGAGAGCGCGGGTCGGCGAAGGTCATCTGTATGTTATTGCCGACGAAACCAACGGCAGCGTCGGCGAAATTCCGCATGATCATGTTATCCGCACGACCGAAGCCGAAATGATCTCTCGGGGATTTGCAAAGAGCGAACCTGATAGCGCCATGTTCTGGCATGCAGCAGATTATTCCCTAATTCGGCTTTTCGACGAACAGCCTGCTTATGACTATTACGTGACCATCGAGTATGACGCGGTCATCAACGCGGATTTGGGGCCTTTGATCGCTTCCATCGAGGCAAGTGGAGCGGATTTCGTCGGACAGAGAATCAACACAAAAGTCTTGGAGTGGTGGTGGTGGTACAGCTGCAAAGAGGTCTATGACGCAGATATCGTCCATCCTTTTTTGAACGCGATCGCCTTTTATTCGGGGCGCTCCATTCCCCTGCTTCGCGAACGGCGGTTCGAACAGTCCCGGCGGTTCAGAGACAAGGAAATCGAGCACATGCCGGTTTCCGAGGCGTTCATACCAACCGAGTTGCTGCGAAGCGGCTTCACCGTCGCCAACCTGTCCGATTTCGGCAGCATAGAATTTTACGATTGGTGGCCGCCGACGAACGAAGCCGAACTGGAGAAAACCGTCGGCTCGACGTTCGTTCATCCGGTCCTTGAAGGGGAACGGTACGTTGCCTCTCTGCTCCGCGGCAGCGAGCCGAACGTCCTGTTCGGGCAGTATTCTGGCCTGCGGGAAAAACTAACGGCCTTGAAACCGGAGGACTATTTGGTCCAGCTTTTCCGGCATCTGGATTGGTTGAATCGCGGGGAGGCGCAGGATATTCCACTGGAAAGCCTCCAGAATGCCTTGTTTAAGCTGCCCGACCCCGGGCCAAACATCGCGCTTCGCAAACCCGCCACACAGAGTTCGATATCGTCGATGTCGCGCAACCAGGACCTCAAACTGGACGCCGCCGGGGCTGTAAATGGCCTAATTACCGGCACTTTCGGCTTTCACACGGAAGCCGATAATCCGCCCTGGTGGATGGTCGATCTTGAACAGGCGCACATACTCGAGGAGATCTGGGTCTATAATTGCCTCGATCTGGACAGTACCAACCAGCATCTCAACATCTTCATCTCGGAAAATCGGCGGTTGTGGAACCAGGTGCTCATCCGTGCGCCACTCGAGTTCGGCGGCGCATTCGGCAGCCCGCTCATTCTGAGATTCAGCGATCGACCAATCGCACGCTTTATTCGGCTGGAACTGTCCGAGGAAGGCCATCTTCATCTCGACCAGGTCAAGATCTTCGGACACCCTGCCGACGAAGCGTTCCGACGGGCATCTTGACGACGGCGCGCGTGTCCGGTCTACGAGGCTGCAAATTTTCGCGTAGCCAGGACACATCATGGGAATTCTCGACGGCAAAGTTGCGCTGATCACAGGTGCGGGACAGGGCGTTGGCCAGGGCATCGCATTCGCGCTCGCCAAGGAGGGCGCCAAGATTGCCGCCATCGGCAGGACCGAATCGAAGCTGACGGAGACTTGCGGCCAGATCGCCGCGTTCGGCGGGACCGCTATTCCGATCGTCGCCGACGTTCATAACGCAGCGGCGATCACCCGGTCGATCGATGCCACCGTCGCCGCTTTCGGCCGGATCGATATCCTGGTCAACAATGCCTATGGCATCGCCATCGGCCCACTGCTATCGCTGACCGATGCGGATTTCGAGCGTTCGATGTCGGGCAGTCCGCTGGCCACTTTTCGCTATCTGACCGGCTGCTATCCACATCTAAAGGCGGCGGGCGACGGCGCGATCATCAATCTGTCGACATCCGCCACGCGCCGTTGGGACGCCGCGAATTACGGCTTTTACGCCGCGTCCAAGCGAGCCGTCGAAGCATTAAGTCGCGCCGCGGCCTCCGAATGGGGACCGGACAACATTCGCGTGAACACCATTGCACCGCATGCCTTGTCACCGGGCCTGAAAGGCTGGATCGAGGGCAATCCGGAAGAAGCAAAAACTTTCTTCAAAACCATCCCGCTTGGCCGCGTCGGCGAATGTGAGGAGGATATCGGTGCGGTCGCCCTGTTCCTGGTCGGCCCGGCATCGCGTTATGTCACCGGTACGGTTATCCCGGTCGATGGCGGTCAGGCCTTCTTCGGATAAGCGGACGCCGCCGGCATGGAGTGGAGGGTCCGATGGTAGCAGCGGGGTGATTTGAACACCCGACCAAGGGATTATGATTCCCCTGCTCTACCACTGAGCTACGCTGCCTCCGTCGGAAGGCGGTGAGATAGGAGCGCGACCCCCGCCGTGTCAAGTCGTACCGTCCGCGACCCGCAATTTGTGCTAAAGAATCTTATTGACAAGTTCCCATAAAGTTCGCTTTTAATTCGTCCGTCCACTGGAGGGAAATTGAAATGCGGAACGCCGCCATCTTCCTTGTCGCCGCCTCGGCTGCTTTGTCTTGGCATTTTCCAGCCTTGGCCGATGCCGCGCCCAATCTCACGGTAGTGTCCACAATCCCTGGGCCTGACGGCGGATGGGATTTGGCTGCCATCGATCCTGAGGGGCGGAGGCTTTATATCGCGCGCAGCGATGGCGTCACCGCGATCGACCTGGACAGCGGAAAAGCCATCCCCAAACTGATCGACGGCAAACGGCTGCACGCAGCCCTGCCCTTGGCGGACGGCAGGATTTTGACCACAAGCGGCGGCACCAATACAGCGACGTTGTTTGAGACCGCGACGGGAAAGTCGATCGCGGCGATCCCGACGGGCATCGATCCCGACAACGCGGTGTTCGACCCCACCAGCGGGCTCGTGCTGGTGATGGACGGGGACGGTGGGGACATCACGCTGATCGACCCGAAAACCGCGTCGTCACCCGGCCGGATCGCAGTGGGCGGCAAGCTGGAAGGGGCGACCTTGGACGGGCACGGCCGCGCCTTCGTCAATGTCGAGGACAAAAGGGAGATTGCTGTTGTCGAGATCGCATCTCGTAAAGTAACGGCGCACTACCCATTACCCGATTGCGAGCGGCCGACGGGTTTGGCGATGAATCCGGCAACCGGGCTGCTGGTCGTCGCCTGCGCCAACAAGAAGGCACTCGCCGTGCAATCCAAGGATGGCGCCGTGGCCGCCAGCCTGACGATCGGTGAGCGCCCGGACGGCGCCCTCTATGATGCAAGCCGCAACCTTTTCTTCATTCCGTGCGGCGAGGGAAACATCGCCATCATCGGCGAAAAATCGGGAACAGCGTCCGTGATCGGCACGATCGCGACCGCCAATGGCGCACGAACCGCCGCGCTGGACGGTAAGACCGGCAAAATCTATCTACCGACCGCCGACTTCGCTCCACCAGCCGAAGGTGAAAAGCGCCACAAGGTCGTGCCGGGTACATTTCGCGTGCTTGTCGTGGGAGAAAAATGACACCGCCGGGATGCCCTCCGGCGGTCGCTGGAAACGGGAATTACGTTTCATTCATGGGGCAAACCCAGGTAAACTGACCGGGCATTTCACCAGCTTGACGGTAACCGCGTGACCGATTCTGCCGTTGTACTGCCCCCAGTCGATCCGCCGACACGGCGCTCGCCCTTCGGTATGCTGCTCCGTGTGATCCGCAATCCGCTCGATGCTTTGCCGCCGGCTGTATTTCACGCCCCGCTGGTGCATGTTGAGATATTGGGGCGGCAACGCTTCCATGTGTTGAATCCCGCACTAATCCAGGAAGCCTTTGTCGGAAATGCTGATGCGCTCAGCAAAGGGCCGGAACTCAAGCGGTCGCTTGGGCCCGCTCTGGGACAGGGCATGCTGACCGCGGATGGTGCGCACTGGCGCTGGCAACGGCAGTCGGCCGCCCCGATCTTCCGGCATGAACGATTGCTGGCCTTTCTGCCATCCATGCTGCAATGCGCCGCTGAAGCGCGCGATCGCTGGTTGGCACTGGGCGTCGGCGCCCAAATCGATATCGGGCACGAGATGATGCGGACGACGTTCGACATCATCGTCGAAACCATGCTGTCGGGGCGGGCCAACATCGATGTCGCCAAAATCGGACAGGCAATCACTGACTATCTCGCATCGACCGGTTGGATCTTTGCGCTGAGCCTGCTGAATTTGCCGCGAAGGATGCCCTATCCCGGCAAGGGCGCACATTGGCCGCCGGCAGATACCTGCGCAGCACGGTCAACCATATCGCCGCAATGCGCCGGGCTAATCCCGGCAAGTCAGGCGACCTTATCGATCTGCTGCTGTCAACGGCCGATCCGGAAACCGGCCGGACGATGACCGATGATGAGATCACCGACAATCTTTTGACCTTCATCGCCGCCGGCCACGAGACCACCGCGCTGGGCCTCGCCTGGACCTTCGATCAGCTGTCGCGCCACCCCGAATACGAAGCGCGCGCCGTGGCCGAGATCGAGCGTGTGACTGGCGGCGGCCCGTTGTTGCCGGAGCATATCGGCCAGTTGGCCTATGTGCGGCAGGTGTTTCAGGAGGGCATGCGGCTTTATCCGCCAGTACCAATCATCGCCCGGGTCGCGGCCCGGCCGTTCACGCTGGCGGGCCGGCAAGTTCCCACAGGATCGATGGTCTATTTGCCGATCTATGCCCTGCACCGCCACACGGCGCTATGGGAGCAGCCGGAAACTTTCGATCCTGACCGGTTCGCGCCGGAAGCCGCGAAGCAACGGCACCGCTATGCCTACATGCCGTTCGGCGCCGGCCCGCGCATCTGCATCGGTAGTGCGTTTGCCATGATGGAGGGCGTGGCAATCCTGGCGACGCTGTTGCGCGCCGTTCGCCTGGAAAGCCTCGCCGATAAGCCGCCAAAACCGCGCATGCGGCTGACCTTACGACCTGAAAAGGAATTATGGATGCGTATGGAACCCAGGGAATAGGGTTGTATCACCCGCTATTCGAGGTTTCGCTTTCCGTGTCGATAAGCCTTGATCTCCGGCAACGTGACACAGCCGTGACGGGCCAGGTCGATGGCCTGAAACTCCCTCACAACGCCCGACAAATGGGCGATCTTTGCCTCCTGATAAGTTAAGCATCCGTTACCCGACACATTGCCTGCGGCGAACTTCTGCTCCATCGTTGGTCGAGGCGGTGCCGAAGGCGGATTTTGTGCCAAGGCCGACACCGACAGCGCCGTCATAGCAAGCACGACACCGGTGCGAAAATAAGCCCGCATTTGCACGCCTCCTTCTCTATATGTGCGCGAACAGAAACGCCGCGCCCCATATTACAGGGCGCGGCGTGGAATGCCTTAAAAAAACGGTGCGCTTAGGGGGCCCGACGAGGCAGGCCCCCGGACGGGCAAGATCAGGTGCGGCTGAGCTGCCGGCGACGAACCAGAAATGCCAAGCCGATCAGGCCGGCGGCAAGCAGCGATATGCTGCCCGGCTCCGGCACGGCCTGGACCATCGACACGCCGTCGAGCAGCGAGAATGGCGGTTCGCCACTCGGTGTTCCGTTGGCCAGGAAGGATAGGACTTCCGACGATCCGGTCGCTGTAAAGGTCAGGGATGTATAGACCCAGCCGGTAAATCCGTGGTTAGGATCATTCAGGACGCTTGTCGCCAACTGCTGACTACCCAGGCTTACCAGCCACTGCTCGCTCGTGGGGCCGGTAAAGCCTGACTGCTGGGCACCGGCATACCAAAAGCTGACGGTATATTTCTGACCGGACGTCAAACCATTGATCGTTTGCGAAATTGCGGCAACCTGATAGGCGCCATCGGCGGCGATGAAATTGCCGCCGTCCGGACTTGAACCCGTGAAACCATTGGCAGAGCCGTCATTCGGTCCCCACAGTTTCACGTTGCCGGACACACCGTTTGCGCCGGTGGTGTCGGCGCTGCCCGCGCTATAGACGAAATTGTAACCCAGCGTGCCGCCGACACTGTTGTTGGTCCAACCCGCAAGGCTGGTGCCGTTATAGCCGATCTGACCGATGCCGCCTGTAAGCCCGCTGAAATTGCCATCGGTAATGAAATCGGCCTTCGCGCCGACACACCCCAGCGACAAGCCTAAGCCGAAAAGGGCGATGATCGCGGTCGAATAAAACTTTGTCATCATGGGCAGGCTCGTTTTTTTAATTTGGCGCGGTTGAACGCCGCAATATTTAGATTGCAATATTTAAGTTGCAACTTCCGTGCCGCAGACAAAATACCAATGAAAACAATATCCTAGAGAATCACATAAACTGGAGTGTAAAAAACTCCGACAGGTGCATAAAATCTGATTCGTGCGGAAACGCCGTTCGCGTAACGTCGCCTTCACCCTCTCAATTGGAACCTTTGGACCTTGCCCGACGCGGTCGTCGGCAATTCGCTGACGATCTCCACGTGACGCGGCACCTTGTAATTGGCCATGATCTTTCGCGCCCAGCCGATCAGCTCGGGCTCGGTCAGCGACGCTCCGGGCCGCAGGATGACATAGGCCTTGGCGACCTCACCCATGCGTTCGTCGGGCACGCCAACAACAGCCGCCTGAGCGATCGCCGGGTTCTCCAGCAACGCCTCTTCGATTTCCGCCGGATAGCAGTTGAAGCCGCCGACGATGAACATATCCTTAGCGCGATCGGTGATGCGGATATAACCCTCGGCGTCGATAATTCCGATATCGCCGGTGCGGAACCAGCCGTCCTCCGAGATTGCCTCGGCGGTCGCCTTGGGATCGTCGAGATAGCCTTTCACGACGTTGAAGCCGCGCACCAGGATCTCGCCCGGCTCCCCGGGGGGCACATCCTTGCCGTCTGTATCGACGCTGCGCAGCTCCAGCCCCGGGATCGGCCGGCCGCTGGTCTGCGACACGCGCTCAATCGTGTCCGCGGCATCGCAAATCGACACCGTGCCGCTGGTTTCGGTCAGGCCATATCCGGTCAACACTGTCTTGAAGTGCAGCTCGCTGGCCATTCGCTCAATCAATTGGCGCGGCACGGTCGCGGCGCCCGTAACGGCTAGGCGCAATGACGACAGGTCCGCCGTCTGCCGTGACGGGCTGACCAGCATCGACTGATAGAGCGTCGGAGCTCCTGTCAGCACAGTCACCTTGCTATTGGCGATCCGGCCGATCACACCCTCCGCATCGAACACAGCATGCGGCAGGATCGTGCAGCCGGCGATGAGACAGGCGAGCCAGCCGGATTTGTAGCCGAAGGAATGGAAGAAAGGATTGACGATCAGGTACTTGTCGTCCGGAGCAAGGCCGACTGCCTTTACCCAGGAGCGCGAGGTGATCACGGTCTGCGCGTGGGTCGATAGGGCACCCTTTGGCTTACCCGTAGTACCGGACGTAAACAGGATGTCCGCTACGTCATCACCCTGAATCTTTGCCGCCATGCCGTCGACGGTGGCATAGGAAACCGCTTCGCCTTCCGCAACGAACGCCGCCCACCCTTCGTCCGGAGTCCCGGTCTGGTCCAGGATGACAGTGCGCTCCAGTTTCGGCAGATCCTCATCAGCCAACAGCGCCGGATAATCCGTCTTCAGGAAATCCCGCACCGTGAACAGGATGCGCGCGCCGCTACGGTTCAGGATATAGGCAGCCTCCCGCCCCTTCAGCCGCGTGTTGAGAGGCACAAGAATGCCGCCGAGCATCTGCACACCGATCGTCGCCATGATCCAGGGCGCGGAATTCGGCGCCCAGATCGCGATCTTGTCGCCGGGTTCGATGCCGTAGGCCACAAAGGCGGCGGCGGCGCGGCGGCAGGCGTTGTGCAGTTCGGCGAATGTCAGGCACGAGCCGTCCTCATTCTCGATCGCGATCTTATCGGGCGAGGCTTTGGCGGCGGCGGCGAGTACGCCGGGAATTGTAAGTGGCAAAGACAAGTGAGGCGCTTCCCCGAAAACGGACGCTTTTAGGACGGGCGAAAATGCCAGTTCCAGGCGACGGGGGCAATGATCGCAGTGACGAGGCTATCAATCGTCCACTCGGACGATTGCGGTCTGCCGCCAGAAAGGTAAGTTCGCTTCAAGCTTTATGCCAATAGACGCGGAAACGCCGGCAGCAAGGGGAACGGGTCAATGAAATTCTCGATCATTTATGAAGCGCAGATGGTGGACATCTCGCGCAAGAACGAAGCTCAGGTCTTCCAAGACATCGTCGAGCAGAGCCTTTAT
Source organism: Alphaproteobacteria bacterium (assembly GCA_965276835.1). Lineage (GTDB taxonomy): Bacteria > Pseudomonadota > Alphaproteobacteria > BOG-932 > Roseiterribacteraceae > BOG-932. Next base: position 189,746 of record OZ255631.1, on the reverse strand, counting down.
GCCGAGGAGATGGGCTTCGACGTGATTTGGTCGGTCGAGCATCACAGCCTGACCCAGTACGCCCACCTGTCGGCCCCCGAGAGCTTCCTGGCTTTCATCGCCGGAGCCACCACCCGCATCCATGTCGGCCACGGCGTCATCTGCCTGCCGTTTAACATGAACCATCCGATCAAGGTCGCCGAACGCGTCGCCACGCTTGACCTTCTGTCGCGCGGCCGCCTGCATTTCGGCGTCGGCAAGGGCGGCACTCGGCAGGAAACCGGCGCCTTCGACACACCGATGGACCAGGTCACGCCGCAGGTCGACGAGGCGATGTATATGATCCCGAAGATGTGGCAGGAGGGGAATTTCGAACATCACGGCTTGATCGACATCCCGCCGCGTCCGATCCATCCCAAGCCTTTCCAGGATCCGCATCCGCCGATGTACATGGCGTGCACCCGTGAGGAGGCGTTGGAAGTCGCCGGCTCACGCGGGCTGGGCGCGCTGGTGTTGGGCTTTTCCGGCCCGGACGAGATCGCCAAGAAGAACGCGATCTATCGCGCGGCCTATCGCAATCGGAAGCCCGAAGATCAGGTTGGCTTCCGCCCGACCGAACATCTGGCGGCGCTTTGCCCCGCGATCATCATGGATGATGCTGAAGAGGCCAAGCGTATCGGCTTTCGTGGGCAGCTCTTCTTCGCCAAGTCGATCCATTACTGGTACGGCAACGCACCGAAGCCGAATGTCGAGGACCTGGATGCCGAGCTGATGGCGCAGGAAGTCGAGAAGGAAAAAGAGGCCTTCGTCGCACGCTTGGGTCAGGACAACATCCCGGCGCGTCCGAACGCGACCGAACTCTATAACGTCAACCACGCCTATGGCACGGTCGACACCGCGATCCAGTATGTTCAGCGCCTGATCGATGCCGGTGCCGATGAAATCCTGTTCCTGCTCCAGATGGGCACCGTGCCCCACTCGGCCAGCATGGAGACAATCAAGAATATCGGCGAACACCTGATCCCGCATTTCCGGAACCAAGCCGCAAAGGCGAAAGAAAAAGAGCTGGCGTAGTTTCCAAGAAGGGCGGCTGCCTGTGGGCCGCCCTCTTTAATCTTCCCGGCAGCATTCCGCTCGACGGACCACAGCCAGATGTTTATGTTTCCCGTATAAAATAACACACGGGGAACGGGGCCATGCCGAGCGGCGAGCGGATGTTTATGACAGTCGGGGCCTGCCTTGCCCTGGGACTCTGTTTCGGAACGGCCGCTTATGCCGCCGACGACGGGGCAAAGCCGGGAGGCAATTATACCGAATTGCTGACCGTGAACATGAAAGCCGGCGGCCATGCCTGGCGGCTCGACAAGACATATACCCCGCCCGGCAACATGATGATGGAATATGTGCCGGAGGGACAAACCGGCCAAAACTGGTCGGAAATGATCACGACCATCACCTTCACAAGCCAGCCACAGCCGAATACCGGCAATATCATCGCCGGCATCGTGCGCAACTTCCGGGGAATCTGCGGCAAGCTTGACCTGTTGGACCAGAACACGAGCACTGAAACCGACGAACTGCGGAAAAGCGTTGGCTTGCCGGCAACTTATCAGACGTTTTCGGTCCTGCTACGCTGCGACGATCCGAAACCGAGCCCCAATCCTGCAGTTACCGTCAAGAAGCACGAAGTCCTTTGGCTCAAAGGCATCCAGGGCTGGCTTTACAGCTATCTCGTACAACGCGCCTGGCACAGCGACGATCTGGCGCCGGACAGCATTCTGATCTCGGACAAGACGCACAAAGAGTGGCAGGATTGGGGACAAAATGTCCGCATTTCCGGCATCCCGGACGACAAGCGGCCGAAGAAATAGGCCTTGCTTTGACCTAGGCCGTCGATTTCGCGTGCCCGATCATGGACGAATAACGGCCGTCTATATAGATCAGCGGATGGACCTCGCCGTGCAGATGCACGCGCTTGACCTTGCCGACGAAGATGCCGTGCGTGCCGTAGTGATGGATATCGTCCACCGCGCAGATCAGGCTGGCCTGCGCGTCGCCCAGGAACGGCGTGTTGGTGTCGGGATCGTTTTGCCAGTCGCCGATATCGAACCGCGCCTCACCCTTCACGCCGCCGCTGCAGGCGATCGACAGCGCCTCATGCGCGCCGGACAGCACGTTGACGCAAAAATCCTTACCGTGGTTCAGAATCGGATAGATCGATGCTGTCTTGTTCACGCACAGGATGATCGACGGCGGATCCATCGACAACGAGGTACAGGACGACGCCGCCATCGCATAACGGGTGTCGCCATCGCGTGCGGTGATGACGACTACCGAGGCTGCGAGCCGGCGCATCGCCTGTTTCATGCCCTGGGTCAATTCCGCCGAAATGGCATCGGTAGCTTGCATAGTAAACTCTTCCCTTCTTGACCCTGCGCGCAAACTCAAAACCCGCGCCTGCCATTCCACATATTGTATGCCTTCAAAGCCCGCACCATCGCCCAAACGGACGAGATTGCCCATAGCCGGCCCCAACCGAAACGCAAAATTATTGAGCCTCGGCTGAGCCGAGCTGCGCCAGGCTGGTGACGATCAGGCGTACCAGCATGGTCTGGCGCGACACGCCGGTCTTGGCGAAGATCGAACGTAGATGCGCGCGCGCCGTGTTGCGGGCGATCGACAGTTCCGTCGCCGCCTCGTCCAGCGTCAGCCCCTCGCCCAACAAGACAGCAAAAGTCGCCTCGGCCGGGGTCAAACCGAACAGTTTGGCCAATGCGGCCGGCGCCAACGCGGTCGACCGGTCGGGATCGCTGATGAAGACGACAATCGCGGGAATATGCTGTTCATCCAGATAACGCGGCTGCGGCGCCGGCTTCACGATCAGCCCGAAATCGCGCTTACCGGACGGCCTCTCAACCCGGATCGCCTCAACCAACGACCGTTCGCCCTTGCGCTCGCTTTCGGCGATCTTGCGGATTGTTTCGTGCAGACGCCCGGACGCGGTGCGGTCGCTGAGGCTCAGCATCCCGCTGATCGAGGCGACGCCATCGGCCTCTTTCAGCAGCGATTCGGCCACCGGATCCTTGTCCAGGATGCGGCCGTGATCGTCGACGATGATGGTGCCGACGGCCATTTGGTTCAACGTGCCGGCATAGAGCGTGCGCTCCGACGCGATCCGGCTGAGCCGCGCATAAATCTCGACCGACTGGCGCAAATGCGGCAACAGCATTGCGCAGATTTCGCGTTCCCTCGGGCCGAAGTCGTTCGCCTTCTCGCCGCGGCTGACCCGGAACCGGGCGCGAATATCGCTTTCGGCGCGCAGATCGGCGCCCAGGATGTAGCGGACGCCGGTCGGCTTCAGGAAAAGCTGGTTGAATTCGCCCGCCAGGAATTCCTCCTGCGGCAAGAACTCGGACAAGGTGACCGGCTTGCCCTCCGGCAGGTTCACGAAAGGGTCGGAGGCGAAAAAGCGGTCGCGGTAGGAACGCCAACCTGAATGCACGCGGCCGGCGGCATTGAGGATATAGCCCGGCCCTTCGGACGCAGGCGGCTCCAGGATCAGGCTGACGGCCAGGCCGTTCATCAGAGTGCAGGCGGCATCCAGGAATGACGACCAGGGCGGCTCTTCAAGCGGCCCCATATAGATGGTCTTCACCAGATCGCTGAATTCCGAAACCTCAAGCGGAGGACTGTTGGAAAGCGGATCGGCCATGCAGGAATCGGTCCTTCGCAAACCCTCGAAGACGCTGGCAATACGCCGGCTGTTTCCGGCATACTCTTACCCAATCGGACTGTCACCTTTCGCAGGCGGCATCGTCCATACGCATGAAGCGCAGCACAGAGGAAACGCAGGTTATGCCGCTCGACCCAAAAGCCAAAGCCGTCATCGATTTCATGGCACAGATGCCGATGCCGCCATGGGCCGAAGTCGATCCAGTCGCCTATCGTGCGGCAAGTGAAGCCGGGCGCTTCCCACCGCCGGACCTGTCGCTGGCGGAAATTGCCGACAGCACGATTCCCGGCCCCGCCGGCCCGATTGCCGTGCGCATCTATCGCGCCTCGCTGGACGACAACCAGCCGGCGATTGTTTACTTCCACGGCGGCGGCTTCGTCATCGGGAGCCTGAACTCGCACGACGGTACTTGCCGTCGGCTGGCGCACGGCAGCAAATGCACCCTGATCTCGGTCGATTATCGATTGGCGCCGGAGCACCGCTTCCCGGCGGCTGTCGATGACAGTTATGCCGCCGCCCTCTGGGTAGCGGAGAACGCCAAGGCACTGAAGATCGACCTCTCACGTCTGGCCGTCGCCGGAGACAGCGCCGGCGGCAATCTGGCGGCAGTGGTCGCGCTGATGGCGCGAGACCGGGGTGGGCCGAAATTCATTCACCAGCTACTGACCTATCCGGTCACCGACATGGCCTACAAATCCGAGTCTTATGTCAGCAACGGCACGGGGTACTTCCTGACCAAGGAAATGATGGCGTGGTTCGGCCTGCAATATATGCCGGCGGGCCAGAACCCCGAAGACCCGCTGCTATCCCCACTCTACGCCGCCGATTTGTCCGGCCTGCCGCCGGCGACGGTGATTACCGCCGAGTACGACCCGCTACGCGATGAGGGCGAGGCCTATGCCAAACGCCTGCAGGAGGCCGGTGTGCCCACCAAGCTGGTGCGCTATGACGGCGTGATCCATGGCTTCTTCAGCATGAACGGCATGATCGACCAGGCTGACGACGCCCATGCCTTCGCGGCGGGCGAACTGAGGAAAGCCTTCGGAAACTAAAATAACGGAAAACGGGGAAGAAAATGTCGGATGCCGCTGCCGTCTCGCATGAGGCGGAAACCTGCTACACGGCCTATGCCAACCATTTCAACAACAAGGATATGGAAGGCGTCTGCCGCTATATCGCGGCACCCTATGTGATGCTGATCGGCGCGCATCCGACGATGATCGCTCCAACGCCTGAGGCCATCCGGAAGCAGTTCGACGGCGCGCTGGCGGGCATGGTCGGGCGCGGCTGGGTCCGGTCGGACTTCAAGGTGGTCAACGTGACGCCGCTGTCGAACGACCACGCCCTGCTGCTGTCCGATATCATCCGGTACAAGGCAGACGGGTCGGTGCTGGAGACCGGGCGATATTGCTACACCATCCACCGCGCCGATCCGAACTGGCAGATCACCGGCGTGACCGACGTGCAGGCGCCCTTCACGGGCCCGGGAAACGCCCCGCGCACCTGATCTGGCGAGCGGCGGCCGGACCGGGTAAAATCGTCCGGTGAACGAGATTATTCATGAACTGCTGAAGCTGCCGCCCTTCCTGGTCAGCGTGATCAAGCTTGGCTTGTGGCTGTTCGCCCTTTCGCTGATCTTCATTACCGTGGAGCGGCTGTGGTCGCTGCGCGCGCAGAAGATCGGGCGCAAGGACGTTCTTGCCGACGTCTTTTATTATTTCCTGAACAATCTGCTACCGGGCATCGTGTTGGCTTTCCCGCTCGCGCTTATGGCTGTGGCGGTGCACCGCCTGCTGCCATGGCCGATGCAGCTGTTCGCGGTCGAATCTGCCAAATTGGGCGCGGCTGCTGGCAATCTTTTTCGTGGGCCAGATCGGTTTTTATTGGGCGCACCGCTGGACCCATGAGGTTCCGTTCCTGTGGCGCTTCCATGCCTTGCACCACTCGGCCGGGGAAATGGATTGGCTGGTCAATTCCCGCGCCCATCCGATCGATATGATCTTCACGCGGCTAGTCGGCTTCATCCCGATCTACGCCCTCGGGCTTGCACAGCCGACCGGCCGCGCGATCGATATCGCCGCCGTTGCCGTCCAGTTGGTCGGCATGGTCTGGGGTTTCTTTATCCACGCCAATGTGCGCTGGCGCCTGGGCCCGCTGGAGTGGCTATTCGCGACCCCCGCCTTCCACCATTGGCACCACACCAACGACAGCATGCGCGACCGCAACTACGCCGCGATGCTGCCCTGGCTGGACATGCTGTTCGGTACCTATCACCTGCCGGGCAAGGAATGGCCGCTCGCTTATGGCATCGACAAACCAGTGTCGCCCAGCCTGCTGGGCCAGCTGTTCGACCCACTGTTGCCGGAGCCGAAAGTGAAAGACCCTCCCCCCGGCAGGGAGAGGGTTTTCAAAGCAAACTAAATCTGCGCCGGCGGCTCGCGGCCCTGCTTTTTCAGGATGTCCAACGCCACATCGACGATCATGTCTTCCTGGCCGCCTATCATGCGGCGTGCGCCCAACTCGACAAGGATCGTACGGGTGTCGAGGCCGTAATTCTTGGCGGCCGTCTCGGCATGGCGCAGGAAGCTGGAATAGACGCCGGCATAGCCCAGCGACAGGGTTTCGCGGTCGACGCGGACCGGGCGGTCCTGCAGCGGGCGCACCAAATCTTCGGCCGCGTCCATCAGCTTGAACACATCGCAGCCGGTCTTCCAGCCCTTGCGTTCGGCAGCCGCGACAAACACCTCGAGCGGTGCGTTGCCGGCGCCGGCGCCCATGCCGGCCAGTGAGGCATCGACGCGCAGCGCACCGCTGGTGACAGCGACCATTGAGTTGGCGACACCCAGCGATAGATTATGGTGAGCGTGAATGCCGCGCTCGGTCTCGGGCTTCAGCACGCGGTCATAGGCTTCAAGCCGCTCAATCACGCCATCCATATCCAGCGCGCCGCCGGAATCGACGACATAGACGCAATGCACGCCGTAGGATTCCATCAGCAGCGCCTGTTCGGCCAATTTCTCTGGCCCGACCATGTGCGACATCATCAGGAAGCCGGACACGTCCATGCCCAGGTCGCGCGCCGCCATGATATGCTGGCGCGATACGTCGGCCTCGGTGCAATGGGTCGCGATACGGACCGAGCGCACGCCGATATCATAGGCGCGCTTCAGCTCCTCGACCGTGCCGATGCCCGGCAACAGCAAGGTCGTCAGCACCGATTTCTTGCAGACATCGGCAACAGCCTCGAGCCATTCCCAATCGGTATGCGCGCCGAAGCCGTAATTGAAGCTGGCGCCGTTCAGCCCGTCGCCATGCGCAACCTCGATCGCGTCAACACCGGCATCGTCCAACGCCTTGGCGATCGCTCGTACATGGTCGATCCCGTACATGTGGCGGATGGCGTGCATGCCGTCGCGCAACGTGACGTCCTGGATATAGATCTTTTTTTCGGTCGGGTCGTAAGCCATCAGCGGGCTCCCAGCAGGCGGGCGGCGATCAGCTCGGCGGTGCCGTGCGCCGCCGCCGTCATGATGTCGAGGTTACCGGCATAAGGCGGCAGGTAGTCGCCGGCGCCTTCGACCTCAAGGAAAATCGAGGTCTTCACGCCGGTGAAATCGCCGTAACCCGGAATATGGATCGGACGGTTGGAGCCGAAGCGCTCGAACTGCACCTCCTGCTTCAGGCGATAGCCCGGCACATAGGTCTGCACGTCGGCGACCATGCGCTTTACCGACTCCTCGATCACCGAATATTCGACGTCTTCGGACAGGGTGAAGATCGTGTCGCGCATGATCATCGGGGGTTCGGCCGGGTTCAGGATGATGATTGCCTTACCCTTTGCGGCGCCGCCGACAACCTCGACGCCGCGCGCCGTGGTTCGGGTGAACTCGTCGATATTGGCGCGCGTGCCGGGACCGGCCGAACGCGACGAAACCGAGGCCACGATCTCCGCATACGGTACCTTGGCGACGCGAGAGACTGCCGCGACCATCGGAATGGTCGCCTGACCGCCGCACGTCACCATGTTGACGTTCTGTGCGTCGAGATTGTCGCGACCATTGACCGGCGGAATGGTCAGCGGGCCGATGGCGGCGGGCGTCAGGTCGATGACCCGCTTGCCGTCGCGCGCGAGGATGTCGTTGTGATGCTTGTGCGCATAGGCCGAGGTAGCATCGAACACGATGCCGATATCGGCGTAATATTTCGAAGCGACAAGGCCGTCGATACCTTTGTCGATCGCCTCGAGCCCCAGCGTCCGCGCCTTGGCGAGGCCTTCGGATTCCGGGTCGATGCCGACGACCGAAACCAGTTCGAGGGATTTGCCTTTATGCACCAGCTTCATCATCAGGTCGGTGCCGATATTGCCCGATCCGATGATCGCGCATTTGATTCTTTGGCTCATGTTTTTCTCCGGCACTGCTACGGCTGTTTTATGCGAACGTGATCGAGGTGGTGCCGACACCCGACAGTTCCATACTGAATATATCGCCGGGGCGTGCTGGTTCCAACGGCACCAGCGAACCTGACAGAACTATATCCCCCGCGGCCAGCGTAACGCCATACGGCCCCAGGGTGTTGGCGAGCCAGGCGACGGCCGCCAGCGGCGATCCCTGCACCGCCGCACCATAACCTTCGGACAGTGGCGCACCGTTTTTGGTGACAGTGACCTTCAACGCCGCAAGGTCGAAATCGCGTGGATTGGCGCGCGCTTTGCCCAAAACGAATACGCCACATGAAGCGTTGTCGGCGACTGTGTCGGCGATCTTGATCTTCCACTCGGCGATCCGGCTGTCAACGATCTCAAAACACGGCATGATGTAATCCGTGGCGTTGAGCACGTCCTGCATGCTGATTCCGGGTCCTTTGAGGTCTTTCTTCAGCATGAAGCCGATTTCGGCCTCGGCGCGCGGCTGGATCAACCCATCGGCGATCACCGCGGTGCCGCCGTCGGGAATTTCCATCACGTCGGTCAGGAATCCGAAATCTGGCTGGCGGACATTCAGCATGTCTTGCACCGGCTTTGAGGTGACGCCGATCTTCTTGCCGATCACCTTTTCGCCATCAGCAAGCCGGCGGTCCAGGAACCCCAGCGAAATCTTATAGGCGTCGTCGATGGTGAGGTCCGGATCCCGCGTGCTGAGCGGCACCAATGTCTTGCGGGCCCGAAGCGCGTCGTACAGCTCCTGGCTGTAGGCATTCAGTTGATCGGGGGTCGCCATGAACATTCTCCACCGGAAAACACGTAAATGCGGCCTGCGTCGGCTACGCGTTATGCCAACCTGACACGGCGCAACTGTGGCTTTGCCTGGAACACGGCCACAGGAAATAGCGCAGAACTTAAACGCACGCCAGTCGTGGGGACCGGCATGGCAGCTTTGACTTGATCCCCCGCTGCCGGGGTGGTTATGTGCCGCCCTGGCCGGGCTTGGATAAATTTCCGGGAAGACCGTTCGGGGGGAGTTTTTTCACAATGGATGACGCAATGCCCGCTACCGGCATCGAAGATTTGACCGAGAAGTCGTTGATGGCCGAGGCCACGAAGAATTCGGGCGGGCTGACCGATTTCGGCGATCTATGGTTCCTGGAACCGCTGGGGAAGCTGCTCGATTCGATCAAGAAGGAAGCCAAGCTTTCCGACGCCGGCGTTGCCGGACAGCGCGCGCGCATGGTTCACGGGCTGGTCAGCCGCCTGCGGCTGCAGGATGCGATCAAGCGCAACCCCGAGATTTTGGACGAGAAAGTGTATGTCGCGGGTACCATCGTCGGCCTGCCGCGCACCGGTAGCACCATGTTCCACCGCCTGCTGTCCAATGCTCCCGGCTTTAACAGCATCAAATGGTTCGAGACCCAGTTCTATGCCCCCTTCGCGGGCGAGGAGCGCGGCAACCCGGTGGAGCGTCGGGCGCAAGCGATGAAGGTGATGGAGGGCTATGTCGCCGCCGGCATGATGTCGATCCACCCTTTCGCGATCGACGCGCCGGACGAAGAGATCATCATCATGGATCAATTCTTCGTCGGCACTATGCCGGAATCGGCCATGTACGTGCCGAGCTATTCCGAATGGCTGGGCACCTTCGACCACACCAAGGCCTATGAAGATCTGAAGACCATCCTGAAGTTCTTTCAATGGCAGGACAAGGACCGTCAGGGCGGCAAGCGCTGGGTTCTGAAGACCCCGGGCCACCTGCCGACGCTGGACACGCTGATGAAAGTGTTCCCGGAAACCACCGTGATCACCACCCATCGCGACCCGATGTCGACTGTGCCGTCTTATTGCAGCATGACGAATTCGCTGGTCCACATGAATTCCGACAATGTCGATGACGTCGAATTCGGCCGCTTTACCGAGAAGCGCTGGGCCGGCTTCCTGTCGCGCTATGAGGCGGCGCGGGAGCGGATCGGTGCACACCGCTTCATCGATATCAAATATGAAGATGTCGTGAAGACGCCGCTTGACCAGGCGCGGAAGGTTCTGGACAAGCTGGGCATGGGCATGACGCCGGATGTCGAGGAAGCCATCAAGGAATGGCTGGGCGAGAACGCCCGCGACAAGCGCGCCGCGCACCATTACACGCTGGAGCAGTTCGGTCTCACCGAGGCCGGCCTGGAACAGGATTTCAAATCCTACCGCGAAAGTTTCATTCTGTAATAACAGATTTATGTCTGCTATTACCGCAAGCAGTGAAAGCGAATTGGGGAACGATATTATGGCCGGTCAAGATCATTCGGCGCGCGTCATCAGCGGCAAGGCGTGGGAAGATTTCTGCGATTCGCTGAAGGAGGCTGGCAAGGAAATCCTACGGCCGGAAGCGCCGTCGACCGAAATCGACCGCGCGGAGGGCTGGCGCTACCTGACCCGCCTGCTGCGTCTTGGCCTGGAAAGCAGGCTGGAGTTCGCAGATACCGACTTCCCGATGCTCTACACGCTGTCGCACACCACGGCCAAAATCGGCGCCGACAATCCCGACAATATCTATCACAACGCGACGATCGACGGGACCAAGGAATACCGCCTGTACGGCAAGCGCGGCACCGTCCCCTATTTCAGCTGGGGCACCAAGGCCAACCGTTACAGCATCGACGGCACGATGGCCTCCATCGGCGAGTTGGACAGCAAATCGCTGGTGGTCGAGCCAGACGGCTCTTACGAGATCATTCTGAGCCAAACCAAAAAAGGCAAGAACTGGCTGCAACTGACGCCGGATTCGACCATGCTGCTGGGCCGCCAGACCTTCCTCGACCGTTCAAAGGAAATCCCGGCCACCGCGACAATCGAGCAGATCGGCGGACCGAAGCAGCCGAAGCCACTGACCGCCGCGCAACTGGATACGGGCCTCAAGGAAACCGTCGCGTTCGTCAAAGGCACGGCAAAGACCTTCAACGATCTGAGCCAGGATTTCCAACGCAAGACCAACGATTGGATCACGCCTGAGCAGGAGCATTGGATCAGGATCGGCGGCGATCCGAAGATCTTCTACCTGCACATGCATTGGGCGCTAGAGCCCGACGAGGCGCTGGTGATGGAAAGCCCGGTGCCGGATTGCGCCTTCTGGAATATCCAGCTCGATAATTACTGGTGGGAATCGCTGGATTATCGCTATTTGCCGGTGCATGTGCAGAAGGGCAACGCGAAGCTGAATAAGGATGGCTCGGTCACCGTCGTAATCGCCGCGAAGGACGTGGGCGTCGGCAATTTCCTGGACTCCGCCGGCCACACCAGCGGCACGATTCTGTGGCGTTGGGTCGATGCCAAGACCCACCCGCTGCCGAAATGCCGCGTGGTTAAGCTCAACGAGCTCAAAGCCTGAGGAGGTAAACGTGCCGACACCTGTTCCGAAGCGTCCGCTGTTTGGTGAGCTGGGCCTTCCACAGATCGCCCAGATTGGCTTCGCGGTCCGCGACCTGGACGCCTCGATTGCGTTCTACGAACCGCTGTTCGGCCCGTTTAAAAAGGCCCCTCCGGAATTCGCCAAGCAAAGCGCGTCCTATAAAGGCGGCCCACGCAGCGACTACGAACTTGCCATCGCCTTCGGTCATTCGGGCGATGTCGAGATCGAGTTGATCCAGTGGATGTCGGGCGACACGCCGCATCGCGATTTCCTGGAGAGCGGGCGCGAGGGCATGCATCACGTGCAGTTCCGCGTCGACGATTGCGACGCTTGGACCAAGAAGCTGAACGATGTTGGGTATGAGACGGTCTGGTATGACCGCCTGCGTCCCGACATCGCCTATTCCTACATGGAGCGGCCGGGCGACCCGCTACTGGTCGAGTTCCTGGAATATCCGTCCAGCGGGAACGCGACGGAACCGCTGCCGGATTAAGCCGCCAAGTTCGGGTGTCGCGCATGCCAGTCGGTCGCCTGCTGATAGGCGTGCCCTATACGGCAGAGGACGTCTTCGGACAGATGCGGTCCGACTAACTGAAAGCCGATCGGCAAGCCGTCTTTCGAGAAACCGCCTGGCAGCGTGATCGTCGGGCTTCCGGTCATGTCGAATGGCATGGTGTAACGCACCATCTCAACCATGAAGACCGGGTCCAACCCCTGGGCCGCCATGGTATCGAGCGTCGGCACCGTCACCGGCAGCGCCGGCACCAGCAGCAGATCGATATCTTTCCAAAGCCGATTCACTTCACCACTGAAATTCCGCCGGGCACGGGCCGCATCCGCGATATCCAGCGGCGACAGGGATTGCGCATGGTGAATCATGCCGCCCAACTCCGGCCCGTATTCGGCGGCACGCGCCGGATAATAGGCGCGATGCGCCGCGGCGACCTCGGCCCCCATTGCGGCCATGCCCTTGCCCACCGCGACTTGACGCGACGGAGGAAATTTCACCGGCTTCAGTTCGGCGCCCAGGCCGACGAGAACGCGCTGCACCTCCTCTAGCGTCGCGACGATATCCGCATCCGTTCCGGTCGCGTTGTAATCGGCGTCCACACCAATCCTGAGCCCGCCAACCCCGCCGCCTAGCGCCGCAAGATAGTCCGGTACCGGCGCATCGAGCGCAGTCGGGTCATTCAGATCTTCGCCGGCAATGACGCTTAGGATCGCCGCGGCATCTGCCGCACTGCGCGCCATCGGGCCAATATGGTCGAGCGAATCCGCCAGCGTGAAAATGCCGTGACGGCTGACCCGACCCCAGGTCGGCTTGATGCCCGTCAGATTGCAGCACGCCGACGGGAAACGGATCGAGCCACCGGTATCGGAACCGAGGGAACCGAAACACAGCCCCGCTGCAGTCGCGACGCCGGAACCGCTCGACGATACGCCGGTCCAATGGTCAGAATTCCATGGGTTGCGCGGCGGCACGATCGCCGGGTGATGGCTTCCAACGGCGCCCTCGGTCAATTTCAGCTTACCGAGTGTCACCGCCCCTGCGCGGTTCAGCCGCTCGACGACAGTCGCGTCATAGTCGGGCACCCAGTCGGCCAGGATCGTCATGCCCGCCGTCGTCGGCGCGTTCCTGGTGAAGCACAAATCCTTGAGAGCGATCGGTACGCCGTGCAAGGGACCGTGCCACGTGCCGCAGCCGATCTCGTCGTCGGCCACGCGTGCCTGCGCCAGAGCCGCATCGGCCATCACGGTTACGAAACTGTGCAGCTGTGGCTGGAGCGCCGCAATCCGGTCGAGCAACGCCGACGTCACCTCAACGGATGAAACCGCTCGCCGGCGCAGGGCGTCGGAGAGTTCGGTCAGCGACCAGTAATGAAATGATTCAGCCATAATGCGAAAAGAGCGACGGTTGCCCGCCGCCCTTACCGAAAGGTGTGTCCTACGCGGCGATCGTGTCGAACGGACGCTGTTCCTTGTCCGGCGATTCGCCCTGGTTTTTCGTCAGCGCGATGCCGTTTACGCGCGCCTGAATCAGCGGCGCCTTTACTCGCGCGTTGAAGAACTGCGAGTACCAGATGCGGCCCTTGTTGTAGGGTCCGTCCTCGGGAATCTGCAGAATCTTCAATGCCGGCTTCTTAAAGGTCCAAATCTCGAAATCCTGGGCGAAGGCCTGGCAGCTGGCTTCTTGATAGGCGCGCCCCATCGGCACATCTTCCTCCGTCGCCACGTCCTTACCCGAATGCACCATCAGCGCATGCCAGACCCTCGTGACCCCATCCTCGACCGGCGTGTTGGCGATGATCATCAGCGAAGGGTGATTGCCCTTCATGCGCGACATCAGGATACCGGGACCGGTGTACCAAGTGTCGGTTTCCAGGATGTTGCCGTCCGTGACTAAAGTACGATGGCCGGCGCCGAAGCGCTGAACGCTGATCGGACCGCGAAATTCGTTCTCGAAATAAGCACAATCGGTCGAGCCGTGAACCGGCACGAAATGCGCGTAGTCCGCCATGTTGTCGAGCACTTCCTGCCCGTGGATAGGGAGGGTGCCCAGATGGTCGAGCTTCCAACGGACATAGCCGGGAATATCCCATTCCGGCATGGCAGGCAGCTTGAATTCCGGCTCGAGCCCTTCCTCGTCGTGCCACATGAAGATCACGCCGGCCTGCTCGACCACAGTGTACGAATTGACCTTGGCGGCGGCTGGAATCTTTTTGGAATAGGGAATGTCGTCGCACATGCCGTCCGGACCAAAGCGCCAGGCATGGTAGGGGCAGCGGATCGAATCGCCCTGCACCTGGGTGCCATCGCGTACGATGTACGACGTCGTATTCTTGCACAGATGCGTGCCCATGTGCGGGCAGTAGGCATCAAGCATGACAACCTTGCCGCTCTCGCCACGATAGATCACGAAATCCTTCGCGAAAAACCGCACGCCGATCGGCCCGTTATCCAGCTCGCAGGCCTCGGCCACCACGAACCATCCGCGCGGGAAGGTGAATTCACCCAAACCGTATTCTGCTGTCGTCGCCATCAAATCCTCCCCGAAATCCCGGTGATCCGCGCTCGGCAGACCAGACAATTGTCAATTTAGTGCGTCCCGAGATGGAAAAAAATGTTTTTGTTCGCACAGTATATGTGCAAATTTGCACGGATGCCTGATTGGGATGATCTAAAATTCTTCATCACCGCCGTTCGCGCTGGTAACTACACCCATGCCGCAAACCGGCTGAAGGTCAATCGTACGACGGTGGGGCGCCGGATCAATGCCCTGGAAAGCGACCTGGGCATCTCGCTGTTCGAACAAACCCCGACCGGATACCGGCCGACGACGGCGGGCCGGGCCGTGCTGGAGAGCGCCGAACAGATTGAGCGCGAGATCGAAAAACTGACCGAACGGCTGGCGGCGCCAGATCAGCGGGTGGTCAGTACGGTCCGTGTCGCCGTGTCGGGCGAGATCGGCACTGAGTTCATGGCTGAATTATTGGCATTCAGGAAGTCGGAGCCTGATATCAAGTTGGAATTGCTGACGGCGCGCGATGCGTTAACCACTGTACTGCAACGGAAAGCGGACCTTGGCATCTGTCTCGTCCCCTATCGTCCGGAAAATCTGCGCGGCACGCGTATCGGAGCGCTATCGCAGCGGCTGTATGCCGCCCAACAATATTTGGACGCCCTACCAGCCAGCCACCGCTTCGAAGATCATGACTGGATCGGCTGGGGTAAGGAGGCCGCGAATTCCGCGTCCGCCCGCTGGCTCAGGAGCCATCTGCCCGACGCAGCCAAGATCAGCGCCGAGGTCAACAGTTGGGATGCCTTCAAGGAGGCGGTGCAAAGCGGCCTGGGGATCGGCCATATGTGGAGCTTTGTCGCCGACCGCGAACCCAGCCTCGTCAGCATCCGTGACATCGAGCCGGAGCTGTCGATGGAATTGTGGCTGCTGGTGCGGGATGACGTGCCGCCGGATACGCGGACGAAGAAACTGATGGAGTTTCTGGGCCCCGCGATGAAGCGGCGGATCGGGAACTAGATCGTCAGGCCGGGTACCAAAGGCTGATCGCCTCGGCGACACATGCCGGCTTGCCGCCGCCTTCGACTTCCACGGTGAGGCGGAAGATCGACTGGATGCCGCCATTGGCCTGTTTCTCGACCGAGATCAATTCGCCTTTTGCACGGATGCGCGAACCGGCCGGGACGACCGCCGGAAAGCGAATCTTGTTGAGACCGTAATTCAGTCCCATCGAGATGCCGCGCACCTCGATCAATTCCGGCAGGAACAGGTTGGTCAGCGACAGGGTCAGGAAACCGTGGGCCACGGTCGCGCCGAACGGGCCGGTCTTGGCCTTTTCGACATCGACATGAATCCACTGATGGTCGCCGGTGGCATCCGCGAACTTGTTGATCCGGTCCTGATCGATGAGCAGCCACTCGGTCGGGCCGAAGGTCTGGCCAAGCGCGGCTTCGAGTTCGAAAGGCGAATTGAAGACATGCGGCAAGGTCAGGCTCGCTGGCTGGAAACGGAGACGATTTCACCGGTCATATAGCTGGCGAGGTCGCTGGCCAGGAACACCATGACATTGGCGATTTCCCACGTCTCGGCCGGGCGGCCAAAGGCCTCGCGGGCCGACAGTTCGGCCAACAGGTCGGACGACGTCACCTTGTTCAGGAACTCATGCATCGCGATGGACGGCGCAACGCCGTTGATGCGTACGCCTTGCTCCGCCGCTTCGATCGCCGAGCAACGGGTAAAGGCCATGACGCCGGCCTTGGCCGCGGCGTAGTGCGCCTGAAGTTCCTGAGCGCGCCAGCCGAGCACCGAGGCATTGTTGACGATGGCGCCGGTCTTGCGGCTGTACATGTGCGGCAGGATCGCCCGGGTCATGCGGAATACGCTGGTCAGCGTGACGTCGATCACCTTGTGCCACTGATCGTCGGTCATCTCGACCACGGTGGCCGAACCGCCGAGGCCGGCATTGTTCACCAGCACGTCGATATGGCCCATAGCTCGGCGATGGCGCCGGCGATCAGGGCCTGGACCTGATCTTCCTTGGTCACATCGCACAGCATTGAGCCGACGGGCTGGCTGGTGACTTCCTGCAGCTTGGCTACGGCCTCGCCCAGGCGGCGCTCATGCACGTCGCTGACGAAAATACGCGCGCCCTCTTCAGCACAGCGCTTGGCAGTGGCGAAGCCGATACCGGTGCCGGCGGCAGCGGTGATCAGCACGGTCTTGCCCTTCAGCAGGCCCTTCGGCTCTGGATACGGCAACGGCTCGACGCGGGTCTTTCCCATGATCTAATCCTCGAAATTAACGGCTGAGAAGGCTCAGGTGCCCCAAACCTTTTTCTGCGGCTTGCGCTTGGCGAGCAGGCCGGCGACCGCGGGGCCCACTTCGCGCGGATCCCACTTGGCCCCCTTGTCGACAGTCGGACCATCCATCCAGCCATCCTCGATGGTGATACGGCCACCCTCGATATCGAACACCAGGCCGGTGACGCCGGCGGAGTCCTTGCTGCCCAGCCAGACGACGGTCGGCGCGATGTTCTCCGGATCCTGTACATCGAAACCTTCGTCCGGCTTCTTCATCTTGTCGGCGAAGGCCCCCTCGGTCATGCGGGTACGCGCGGCCGGAGCCAGCGCGTTGGCGGTGATGTTGTAGCGCGCAAGCTCAGCCGACTGCACCAGCGTCAGCGTAGCGATGCCGCCCTTGGCCGAAGCATAGGCGCTCTGCCCGATGGAACCTTGCAGACCCGCGCCTGAGGAGGTGTTGATGATACGCGCATCGACCGGCCGCCCGGCCTTGTTCTCGCCGCGCCAGAAGGCAACGGCATGGCTGGAGACACAGAAATGGCCACGCAGATGGACGCGCAGCACGGCGTCCCATTCCTCGACCGTGCAGCTCACGAACATGCGGTCGCGCACGATTCCGGCATTGTTCACCACAACATCAAGACCGCCGAACGTATCGATCGCGGTCTTGATGATCCGGCCGGCGCCGTCCCAGTCGGAGACGTCATCGCCGTTGGCCACGGCCTGGCCGCCCATCGCCTTGATTTCGTCGACAACCTTCTGCGCCGCCGCAGTGTCGCGGCCCTCGCCGGCCAGGCTTACACCCAGATCGTTGACGACGACCTTGGCACCCTCGCGGGCAAAAGCCAGCGCATACGACTTGCCCAATCCGTTGCCCGCCCCCGTCACAACGACGATGCGACCTTCACAAATACCAGCCATCAACTCAGCTCCAGAGAATCAATCAGTTTGCTTGCGTTTCTACCAATTTGATCAATTTGTCCAAGGCTTCCTCTGCCTCTTTGACAATTCGGCTGATCAATTCTTCGCAACTCGGCAGGTCGGTCAGGCGTCCAGCGACTTGGCCCGTGGCCATCACGCCCTCGTCCGGCTTGCCCTCGACGGTGGCGCGCTGAATGAAAACCGGCGCGGTGGCGCCCATCAGCGCCTGAGCAAAGCTGGTGTCGCTGCCATGACCCATCATGCCGCGCGCGGACTTGATCATGTCGCCTGTCGAGGCGCCGGTCAGCTGCTTCATCCGCCAAGCCGCGGAAAGCGCGTTGGTCCACATCGACAGCATGCCGGCCTTTTCCAAGCGCGCGGTAAAGGCGTTGCGGATCATGCGCTGCGGCAAACCGTCCAGCTTCGACGTTACGAAGATGTCGTCGACCGAGGCCTTCACATAACGTTCCTTGGTCTGCGGTGGAACCGGACTTTCCCTGGTCATCAGGAAGCGGGTACCCATGGCGATGCCTTGCGCGCCATAGGCCAGGGCCGCCGCCAGACCGCGGCCGTCGCCGAAGCCGCCGGCGGCAACAACCGGAACCTGCACTGCGTCCAGCACCTGGGGCAGCAGGATAGTCGAGGAAACCGAGCCGGTGTGACCGCCGCCCTCGCCGCCCTGGACCACAACCATGTCGACGCCCAATTCGACCATCTTCTTGGCATGCTTCACCGCGCCGACCGTGGGAATGCAACGGATGCCGGCATCCTTGAAGCGCGCGATCGCCTTCTTGTCCGGTCCACGGCCGAAGCTGACGGCCGCGACCTTCATGTCGATCAGCGTCTCGACGATCTGCGCCGCGCCGGGCTGGAACATGTGGAAGTTTACGCCAAACGGCTTGTCGGTCATCGACCGCACTTTTTCGATTGCCGGGCCGACCTCGTCGGCGCGCATGACACCGGCCGCCAGGAAGCCGAAGCCGCCCGCATTGCTGGTGCCCGCCACCAGTTCGGGCGTGGCAACCCAGCCCATCGCGGTCTGGATGATCGGATAGCGGCAACCCAGCATCGTCTGGATCGCAGTCTGAGGCAGTTGAACCATGGGTTAGTCCTATTCCGTCTTCATTTTTTCGACCAGGCGCCACGCCGAATCCGCCATGTCGCCAGCGCGGCGGCCGACATCCGCGGCATTCGGGTTGGAGGCATTCCCATCGATCACCCGCTTCATGATCCCCTGCCGGATGCAGGCGAGCCGAAACATGTTGTAGGCGAGATAAAAATCCCAATCGCGTGGCGATATGGACCGACGACCGGTCCGGTTGCAATAGGCGGACACGTAATCCGCTTCATTAGGAATTCCGAGATCCGCAATATCCAGCCCCGCCATGCCGCGAAATTCGTCGGGCCGAAGCCGCCAGGCCAACATGTGATAGGCGAAGTCCGCCAGCGGATGGCCCAGCGTCGAAAGCTCCCAATCCAGCAGAGCGATCACGCGCGGTTCGGTCGGATGAAAGATCATGTTGTCGAGGCGGAAGTCGCCGTGGACCAGCGTGGTCTCATCACCCGCCGGGATATTCTCCGGCAGCCAAGCGATCAGGTTTTCCATCGACTGGATCGACCGCGTCTCGGACGCTTTGTACTGCTTGCTCCAGCGCGCAATCTGGCGGGCGAAGTAATTGCCTGGCTTGCCGAATTCGCCGAGGCCTACCGCTTGATAATCGACATTGTGCAGGGCGGCGATCACCCGGTTCATCTCGCCATAGATTGCAGTGCGCTTGGCTGGCTCCAGGCCGGGCAGAGCCGGATCCCAGAATGAGCGACCGGCGGCGAAATCCATGACGAAGAAAATCGTGCCGATAACATCGGTGTCTTCGCACAGGCACAGCATGCGCGGCACGGGCACGTCGGTGCCGCCCAGCGCCTTCATTACCCGATATTCGCGATCGACCGCATGGGCCGAGGGCAGCAGCACGCCATCCGGCTTCTTGCGCAGGACGTAACGCTTCACGCCATCGAGCTTGAGCACGAAGGTTGGATTGGACTGGCCGCCGGTCAGGGCCTCGACGCCAAGTGCGCCGCTGAAGCCGGGGATGTTCGTCCGCAGATAGGCGGCGAGGCGGTCGAGATCAAAGGGTGGCACGACCGCCTGCGTCAGTTCGTCAACCGGTCGTATTTCTTGAGTTCCAGCTTGCCGATCTGGTTGCGATGCACCTCATCCGGGCCGTCGGCCAGGCGGATGGTGCGCGCGTGGGCATACGCATAGGCCAGCGGGAAATCGTCGGACACGCCGCCGCCGCCGTGAGCCTGGATAGCCCAGTCGATCACTTTGCACGCCATATTCGGCGCCAGCACCTTGATCTGTGCGATCTCGGACCGGGCGAATTTGTTGCCGACCGTGTCCATCATATGGGCCGCCTTTAGAACCAACAGGCGGGCGGAATCGATCATGATGCGGGATTCGGCGATGCGCTCCAGGGTCACCGTTTGCTCCGACACCGGCTTGCCGAATGCGACGCGGGACTTGGTGCGCTTGCACATGAATTCCAGCGCGCGTTCGGCCAGCCCGATCATGCGCATGGCATGATGGATCCGGCCCGGCCCCAGGCGGCCCTGAGCGATCTCGAAGCCCCGTCCCTCACCCAACAGAATGTTGCCGGCCGGCACACGGACGTCCTTGAAATCGACTTCCATATGGCCGTGCGGCGCGTGGTCGTAACCGAACACCGGCAGATGGCGCATGACAGTCACGCCTTGTGTGTCGCGCGGCACCAGAATCATCGATTGCTGCTGATGCTTGGGTGCATCGGGATTGGTCTTGCCCATGAAAATCAGGATCTTGCAGCGCGGGTCGCCGGCGCCCGAACTCCACCATTTGCGGCCGTTGATCACGTAATAGTCGCCATCACGGACGATCGAGCTTTCGATATTGGTTGCGTCGCTGGAGGCCACCGCCGGCTCGGTCATGCAGAAGGCCGAGCGGATTTCGCCCGCCAGCAACGGCTCAAGCCATTCTTTCTTATGCGCCTCTGTGCCATAGCGCTCGATCGTTTCCATATTGCCGGTATCGGGCGCGGAGCAGTTGAAAACTTCCCCCGCCCATTGGATGCGGCCCATGATCTCGCACATCGGCGCGTATTCGACATTGGTCAGGCCGACGCCGTAATGCGTGTTCGGCATAAACAGGTTCCACAGGCCCACCGCCCGGGCTTTCTCCTTCAGCTGCTCCATGATCGGCGGCACCTGCCAGCGGCTGGGCGCCTCGTCGATCTGCTGATGATAAAGATGTTCGTTCGGGTAGACGTGCTCGTCCATGAACGCGATCAGGCGGGCAAGATAGTCTTTGGTTTTTTGATTGTAGTCGAAATCCATCCTGCCCTCTGACCTGTCGTTTACTGCGTAATTTCGAAAAGCCCGGCCGCGCCCATGCCGCCGGCGATGCACATCGACACGACACCGTATTTGACACCCCGGCGACGTCCCTCGAGCAGGATATGGCCGGTCATGCGGGCACCGGTCATGCCGAACGGATGGCCGATCGAAATCCCGCCGCCATTCACGTTCAGGATGTCGTTCGGAATGCCGAGGAAATCGCGGCAATAGACAACTTGGCAGGCGAACGCTTCATTGATCTCCCACAGGCCGATATCGCTGATCTCCAAGTTATGGCGCTTCAGCAATTTCGGAATGGCATAAATGGGGCCGATGCCCATGATCTCAGGATCGCAGCCGGCGACGGCTACGCCGCGGAAGATGCCGAGCGGCTTGATCCCACGATTGCGCGCATCGTCGCTGCTCATCAGAACCGCAGCCGAGGCACCGTCGGATAGCTGCGAGGCGTTGCCCGCCGTCACATGCGTGCCTTCCTTGACCCACTGGCCGTTCTTGAAGACGGGCTTCAGCGCCTTCAGACCTTCCAGCGTCGTATCGGGCCGGTTGCACTCATCTTTGAGGATGGTGACTTCCTGCTTCTCGGTCGGATTACCTTCCTTGTCGTACAGCTGCTTCTGCGTGGTGAGCGGCACAATCTCGTCGTCGAACAGTCCCGCAGCCTGGGCGGCACCGGTGCGTTGCTGGCTCTGAAACGAATATTCGTCTTCCTGATCGCGGGTGATCTGATAACGCTCGGCCACAACCTCGGCGGTTTCGATCATCGGGATATACGCGGTCGGCACCAGGTCGATCACAGCCTGGGACTGCGCCCGGTAATTATTCTTGTGTTTGGTCTGAGTCAGCGAGATCGATTCCACGCCGCCGGCGACCGCGACATCCAGGTCGCCAGCCAGAATGCCCTTCGCCGCCGTGGCGATCGCCATCAGGCCCGAGCTGCAGGCCCGGTCGATCGCCATGCCCGGCACTGTGTTCGGCAGGCCGCCGACATAACCGCTGAGCCGGCCGATATTATAGGCCTGTGTGCCCTGCTGGGCGACCGCGCCGATGATGCAGTCATCGACATCGGCGGGGTCGATCCCGGCGCGCTGTACCGCATGTTTGATGGCATGACCGGCAAGCACCGGCGCCTCGGTATCGTTGAACGCGCCCCGGAACGATTTCCCCAGCGCGGTGCGCGCGGTGGAGACGATGACGGCTTCTCTCATGACAACTGGTCCCCAAAAAACTTAAAAACTAGAACTTGGCGTCGCGCTTTTCGGCAAAGGCTCTGCGCGCTTCGACTGAATCAGGGCTGAGATAGGCCTGCAAGGTGAAGCCTTGCTCCCAGCGATATTGATCTTCGAGATCGCGGTCGCCGACACCTGTCAGCGACTCCTTTGTCAGCTTTAGCAGATATGGGGACTTCTCGGCGATTTTACCCGCGATCAGCATCGCCGTCTCAACCAACTGTTCGCGCGGCACGACCCGCTCGATGCCGCCATAGCGATAGGCATCGATCGCGCTGATCATCTCACCGGTGAAAGCGAGGTAGCGCAGCTTTTGCACCGGGAACAGACGGCGCAGATGCGCGCCGCCGCCCATGGCGCCACGGTCGATCTCCGGCAGGCCGAACTTGGCGTCTTCCGACGCGATCAGAATGTCCGCAGCACCTGAGATACCAATGCCGCCGCCCAGCACGAAGCCGTGAACGGCTACGATCACCGGCTTCGGATTGCGATGCACCGCTCTGAAAGTAGCATAATTGCCGGCGTTGAGTTCGACGATGCGTTCCGGATGGGCAGCCATCTCCTTGATGTCGACGCCGGCGCAGAAACCGCGCCCCTCGGCACGGATCAGGATGACGCTGGAGTCAGGTTCCTGCCCCAGATCGTCGATCGCCTTGGCCAAGGCGAGCCAGCCGGCGCTGTCCAGCGCGTTGACCGGCGGGTGCTCGATGACCAGCTCGGCAATCTTGCCGTGCAGGTGGGTGTGAAACGGAAGTCCCATTCTTGTCGTCCTATCAGGCAGGGGCTATCAGGCGGCGGCGCGGATGCCGGGCGGGTTGTCCTTGAGGATGGACGCGCGGATGTTGTGCGGGTCCAGATGGCGGATGATCGCCAGTTGGTCCTCGGTCGGGCCGGGCGTATCCGTCAGGTCGGGCGCGCGGAGCAGCGGGAAGCTGGTCGCGGCTTGCACTTCCTCGAACGTCACGCCGGGATGCAGCGACGTCACGCGAACCGCGTGTTCCGGCCCGCCGAAATCCATCACGCACAGATTGGTAACGATCAAACGTAGATCGACGAAGTCCTGCTTGGTGCCGGGGGCGCGGCGCGCGGGGTTGTAGCCGACGCCGCCCACCATATCGACCTCGCCTTCGACAAACATTCGGGTGCTGTGGCTGACCACGAAATAAGAGTTGATGTGGTTGATGCTGTTGCCCGGCAGGCCGCGCACGCCCAGCTGCTGTACCTTCGGCTTGTGGAAGTCCGGGCCGATCATCGACAGGTTGGACTGCCCCCAACGGTCGATCTGAACCGGGCCGATCATCGCATGGCGCTTGCCGCGCCATACGCAATCGAACACGCGGGCAAAGTTCAGCGAGCCGGAGAATTTCGGCGCATAGTCGCCGCGTGGGCCGAGCGGAATCGGATCCTCGACAAGATAGGCCTCGCTATCGGTCATCAGAAGTTCCGGCGAGTGGGTCATCTTGGCCAGACTGGCGCCGATACGCGGGATCGGCGTGATGCCGGAAGCCAGCACTTCGCCGTTGCCACGCCACGCCTCTGAGGTCGCGACGGCCATCAGTTCGGCCAGGGAAAATTCTTTCGCTTGCGTCATGATGCGGATTCCTCAGAACACGGGCGGCTTCAAGCGCGACACGCGCTCGGCCCCGCCGACTTTTTCCAAATAAGCCTGTTCGCCCGGCGCGATGAACTCGGAGACGTAATTCTCCCAGCCGTTCTCTTCCGTCGCGGAGGCCGCGTATTTCTTGAAATGGTCCATGTCCCAGCCATAGCGCGCCGGATAGGAGCTGGGGTGCGCGCCGAACGGCACGTGGACGATGCCCGACACCAGATAGCGCTCGAACAGGTTGTTCTTCGCGCCTTCGGGATGGGACTGATCCAGCCGGTCATAGACTTCTTCGCAGGAGACGAAGGTCTTTTCAGCGGCGCGGGCAAACACGTCGTCAAAATAGGTGTCCGGCCCCTCGGTCTGCGTGTTGCCGAGCTTGTCGCCGCGATCCGCATGCAGCAGCGCGACATCGAGGTTCAGCGCAGGCATCGCCAGGAAGACCTCGCCGTCGGCATAGGGCGAGGTGACGGTCTTAAAGTC
Source organism: Alphaproteobacteria bacterium (assembly GCA_965276835.1). Classification (GTDB taxonomy): domain Bacteria; phylum Pseudomonadota; class Alphaproteobacteria; order BOG-932; family Roseiterribacteraceae; genus BOG-932. The sequence continues at coordinate 165,266 of OZ255631.1, read as the reverse complement.
CGGATTGTACTTCATGACGTCGGTGCCCAACCCAACACGGGTGGGCAGGAACGGCAGGCGCTGCCCGGCGGCGCGCAGGCCGATCAACAGATTACCCTCGTCCACTTCGCAAACCTCGACCTGACCGGCCTGGCGCGACTTGCGGAAATAGGGCTCAACCGGAATGGCATCCAACGACACGAAGCCATAGACGGCTTTCTTAACCTTGCCCGCCGCGCACAGCATGCCGATATCGGCGCCGCCATAGGCCACGACGGTCAGGTCCTTCAGATCCGACCGGACGATCTCGCGAATCAGAGCCATCGGCTTGCGTCGCGGGCCCCAGCCGCCGACCCCGATGGTCATGCCGCTTTTCAACTGTGCGACCATGTCGGCCGCGGTCATAAACTTATTCATCTTCCACCCGGTTCGTGGCTGCGTGTCGTGAAAATTATTTGCTGTAGAAACCCTTGCCCTCAAGGGCCAACTTCTTCAGCAGCGGCGCGGGTTCAAAGAACTCCGCCCCAACCTGTTCGCTGTACTTCAGAAGCGCCTCGTAGACGGTCTTCAGACCGATCTCGTCGGCATAGAACATCGGCCCGCCCAGATAAGTCGGAAAGCCGAAGCCCGTCATCCAGACGACGTCGATATCGTAAGGACGGGCGGCGACGCCCTCCTCCAAAATCTTCGCGCCTTCGTTGATCATCGCATAGATGAGGCGTTCGCGGATTTCGGTGTCGTCGATTGCGCGGCGGGTAATGCCGCGCGCCGTCGAATGTTTGAAGATTAGCTCCTCAGTCGCCGGATCGGGCGTCGCCTTGCGCTTGTCGTCATAGGTGTAATAGCCGGCGCCGGTTTTCTGGCCGTAGCGGCCCAGCGCAAACAGCTGGTCGACCAAGTTCGCCTTGTGCTCGCGGTCAGACAGCAGGTTCCAACGCGCCTTGCGGGCGGCATATTGCACGTCGATGCCGGCCAGATCGGCCACCTGATATGGTCCCATGGCGAAACCGAAATCGTACAGCACCTTGTCGATCTGCCAGGGCGTCGCCCCCTCCTCAAGCATGAACATGCCTTCGCGCGATCGCTTGGCGAGCATGCGGTTGCCGATGAAGCCGTCGCAGACGCCGGACAGGACCGAGACTTTCTTTATCGTCTTGCCGACCTTCATCACCGTCGCCAGTACGTCCGGTGCAGTCTTGGCGCCGCGCACGTTTTCCAGCAGGCGCATGACGTGGGCCGGATTGAAGAAGTGCATGCCCACTACATCGGCCGGGCGACCGCTGGCCTCCGCCAGTTCGTCGATATTCAGGTATGAGGTGTTGGTCGCCAGGATCGCGCCCGGCTTGGTCGCCTTCCCCAGCTTGGCGAAGACGTCTTTTTTCACCGCCATGTCTTCGAACACGGCCTCAATCACCAGGTCGACATCTTTCAGCTCGGCGTAGTCGGTGGTCGGCGTGACGGTCGCGATTCGCGCGTCGAGCGCTTCCTGCGTCATCGTCCCCTTGGCGACGTTGCTGCCCAGGATCTTGCGCATCGTGCCGATCGACTTGTCGAGGGTCGGCTGGTCGAGCCCGACCAGAACGACCGGAATACCGACATTGATGAAACACAGGGCGATGCCGGTGCCCATCGCGCCGGGGCCGATCACGGCGACCTTTTTCACGTCGCGGACGGCCGTGCCGTCAGGCAAGCCCGGAACCTTGGCGACTTCGCGTTCGGCGAAGAAGGCATGACGCTGCGCCTTCGACTGCGCACCGCGCATCAGGCCGATGCAGAGCTCGTATTCACGCTTCGAGCCTTCGGCGACCGGATATTCGGTCGAAAGCTTCACGGCATCGACGCATTTCTGCGGTGCCAGGAAGCCGCGCTGCCGCTTGGCCAGTGTCGCCTTGGTTTCGTCGAAAATAGCAGGGTTATCGACCTTTGCGGTCAGTTCGCCGGTCCGGCGGATCGGACGGTTTTCGTCCAGCAGCTTCTCAGCGAACGCCAGCGCCGCGGTCAGCAAATCGCCCTCGACGATCTCATCCACAAGCCCGATCGCCTTAGCCTTGGCGGCAGGAATGTCGTTACCCTCGGTGATCATCTGAAGCGCAGGCTCGACGCCGATCAGGCGTGGCAGACGTTGCGTACCACCGGCGCCCGGAAGAATGCCAAGCTTTACCTCTGGCAGGCCGAGACGCGCGGACGCCACCGCAATCCGGAAATGGCAAGCCAGCGCGACCTCTAGACCGCCGCCGAGCGCAGTGCCGTGAATGGCAGCGATAAACGGCTTCGTCGATTTCTCCAGGTCGTCGACCAGATTGTTGAGTAACGGCGATTCCAGCGGACGACCGAACTCGCGGATGTCGGCTCCGGCGATGAAGGTGCGACCAGCGCAAATCAGGACCAGCGCCTTCACTTCAGGATCGGCATCGGCCTTTGCCACCGCCTCGACCAAGCCCGAACGCACCGCGTGCGATAACGCGTTGACGGGCGGATTATCGACCGTTGCGATACCGATGCGGCCCTGTTTGGTGAATGTGACGCCCGTCATCAACCTTACTCCATCACCACGACGACTTTGCCTTTGGTCTGGCGATTCGTGACCGCCAAGATCGCATCGGCCGCCTTCTTCAACGGGAAGGTGCCGGAGATGCAGGGCTTCAGCTTGCCCTCTTCATACCACTGCAGCAGTTCGGCCACATCGGCGCGGCCCGCTTTGGGGTCGGCCTTCAGCGCCGCGCCCCAATACACGCCGACCAGCGACGAGCTTTTCAGCAACAGCAGGTTCAGCGGAATCTTCGGAATGTCACCAGCGGCAAAGCCGATAACCAGGAAGCGCCCGAGCCACGCCAGACTGCGCACCGACAATTCGGACAACTCACCGCCGACCGGATCGTAGACTACGTCCACGCCCTTGCCGCCGGTGATCGCCTTCAACCGGTCGCGCAGATTTTCGGTCTTGTAATTGATCGTCTCGTCCGCGCCGTATTCTCTGGTCAGCGCCAGCTTTTCATCGCTGGAGGCGGCGGCGATAACTTTCGCGCCCATGACCTTGCCCAATTCAACGGCAGTCAGCCCGACGCCGCCCGCGGCACCCAGCACCAGCAGCGTCTCGCCGGGCCGCAGCTTGCCGCGCGGCTTCAGCGCGTGGTGGGAGGTGGCATAGGTGATCAGGAAGCCCGCGCCGTCGGCGAAGCTCATCGAATCCGGCATCGGAAAGGTCAGCCAATCGGCGACCGCGACTTCTTCCGCCAGACCGCCGGTGCCCGGAAATGCGATGACCCGCTGCCCGACCTTCAGATTGGTAACGCCCTCACCGATTTCCTTGACGACGCCGGCAACTTCGAGGCCGGGGGAAAACGGCAATGGCGGCTTGGTTTGATACTTGCCCTGGACGATCAGTCCGTCCGGAAAATTGATGCCGCAGGCCTTGACAGTGACGATCACCTGGCCTGGCCCGGCGTTAAGCGCGGGTATGTCTTCGAGAACCAGTTGTTCAACCGGTCCGAATTCTTTGCATAAGACGGCTTTCATGCACCCTTCCCGCAAATCGTGTGGTCGCGGGCCCAAAGCCCGCGAAATAGGCCGGATCGGCCAAACCCCACAGCGGATTGCAGAATTTTGCCGGAAGATTTTTACGCATTGCGACGATTTCTCGCCAACGGCCTGAAGACACGCCGCAACATCATCGCGCGGGCTAACCTCTACAGGACAGGTTTTCGAATCACAAGTGACCCTGGCCGCTGGCCGCTGCCGTCGCTATATTGAGCTCAACTTCATATGGGGATATGACGATGCCGGATACCAATCTGCCGAACCTGTTCAACCTGAAGCATCCGGACCGGGTGTTTATCGACGGCGCGTGGGTCAAGCCCGCGACCGACAACATGATCGAGGTTATCTCCCCGAACAGCGAAGAGGTGGTGATCCGCGTCGCCGAGGCGCGTGAGCCGGATATCGACCGCGCAGTCGCCGCCGCCCGCGAGGCCTTCGACGAAGGGCCGTGGCCGCATTTGTCCCATGCGGAGCGCGCCGACATGCTGCGCGCTATCGCCGCCCAATTGCGCGCCCGCAACGACGAGCTGGCGTTCGTGTGGACCGAGCAGATGGGGGCTCTCTCCTCCTTCACGAAATCGGCCGGCAACGATTCCGCCAAAACCTGCGAGTATTACGCCGACATGGCCGCGACCTTCCCCTGGGAAGAGGAGCGCAAGCCCGGTTACGGCAATGGCGTGTCGATGGTGGTGCGCGAGCCTGTGGGTGTCGTCGCCGCGATCTGCCCGTGGAACGGGCCGCTGGGCACCATGGTCCGCAAGGTCGCCCCTGCCCTGCTGGCCGGCTGCACCGTGATCATGAAGCCGTCGCCGGAAACGCCGCTGGACGCCTATATCCTAATGGAGTGCATGGAGGCCGCCGGCCTGCCGCCGGGAGTCGTCAATCTCGTTACAACGCATCGCGATGTCGCCGACTATCTCGTCTGCCGTCCCGACGTCGACAAAGTTGCCTTCACCGGCTCGACGGTTGCCGGCCGTCGCATTGCTTCAGTCTGCGGCGAGCGCATTGCCCGGGTCACACTGGAACTGGGCGGTAAGTCCGCCGCGATCATCCTGGACGATATCGATGTCGCCGATGTGGTGAATGTCCTGACGCCCGGCATGTGCCGGCTGAACGGCCAGGTCTGCGCCTCACTCACCCGCGTGGTGGTCAGCCAGAAGCGCCATGACGAATTCGTCGATGCTTTCTCCGCCGGTATGCGCGGCATCCAGGTGGGCAATTCACGGACGGAGGGCACGCAGCTTGGGCCGCTCGCGATGAAACGGCAGCTCGACCGGGTCGAAGGCTACATCGCCAAAGGCAAGGACCAAGGTGCGAAACTGGTCACCGGCGGCGGCCGTCCGCAGGGCCTCAATCGCGGTTACTTCGTCGAACCGACTTTGTTTGCCGATGTCGATAGCGGCATGACCATCGCACAGGAAGAAATCTTCGGCCCCGTGGTCAGCGTCATTCCCTATACCGATGTCGCAGACGCCATCCGCATCGCCAACGATTCGATCTATGGCTTGAACGGCGCCGTGTTCACCAACGATGTCGAGCAGGCCTATGACGTCGCCCGTGGCGTGCGTACCGGCACCTTCGCCCAGAACGAATTCAAGATCGATTTCGGCGTCCCGTTCGGCGGCTTCAAGCAGTCCGGCATCGGCCGCGAAGGAGGCCCGGAAGGCCTGCTGCCTTATCTGGAACTGAAGACGGTGCACCTGCCGCGCGTGCCGAGGAATTTGCGGGGATAAGACCCGTTACGAAAAGGCACCCGGCGTGGCGCATGCCACGCCGGGTGCCTTTCGTTTAATCGGACCAGAACGAGTCGCGGTTGACCTTTACCTTGCCGCTCTCGATATCAGCGACGTTGATGAGGGGGAAACCGACCACCCAGGTCGCGCTCGACCGCCAGGCGTCGAGGATCTGGTCGCGCAGTTCGGCTGCGCCGGCTGCCAAGCGTTGCGCGACGAATTTCACGGCCTTCGGATTGCTCGTCGTGTAGTTGTTGCTGACGGCGGCCAGCTCATAGGTCTTGTCGACCTGGGCCAAGGTCGCCTGCAGGTACCGAGATTCCCGCGCTTCGATCTCGCAACCGCAATCGTGATAGGGCGGCAGCGCCTTTTCGATCGCCGCCAGCTTCACGTATTGCTTCACATACGCGCCCTCGAACGGCGCGTGGATCGGCGCGTTGGTGAAGTTGTTCGGGTTCGGGAAATTACCCCAGCCGTTGAAATGCACCGAGACGTGCATCGGTTGGCTGGCGTCGGCAACGTAATGCCCCCAGACGCCGATATCGCGTAACGTCAGCTTGCGCCGCAATTCCAGCTGCGTCTGGAAGAACGCCTTGTCGGCAAAGCTTTTGGAGATCTTGAGGCCGACCGAATAAGCGCGGATATAGGCGAAGTCTTTGCGGACCTGCTGCCAGCCGTCAACCAGGCTGTAATAGAGATAGCCCTCGCCGTACTGTGTGTTTGCCGGGGAGGCGCCGCGCAGCGCGGTATCGAAATCGCGGCGCGAGGACGGCATAGTGGTGATCGCGGTCACGCCGGCAATCGACCCGTCGTCGCTGACATCCATGAAATGGCCGGGATCGCGCTCGAAATCGTGGATGTCGCCGGCGGTCTTCGACACGTCTAGCTCGGCATTCCACTCGCTGATCTCGGTCTCCGCCTCGTCGGTCCGCAGGAAGGCCTTCAGATCGTCCGGCAGGGCATCGGCGGCGACCAGCCCGATGCTGACATGCCCGGTATGGCCCCAGGCCCAAGCCTGTCCGGCGGTGAATGGCGCAGCGGTAAGCAGCAAACCGTAAGCCGGCAGGGAAAAAATGCTGCCGCGCAGTCGTCCAAACCTCTTCAAAATCATTTTCGTCTCCAGCCCTAAATCGTTGTCGAAAATGCACCCTGACGGCGCTCAACGATCTTAGAGACAATGAAACGTTATAATGTTAAGAGCTCATGAAATATAAATAGAATGAAACCGAATATTAATCAAAATAATGGAAATAATATTTTGAAATTGTTTATTTTATTTTGGAGCGGATAACCCTACCTCAAGCTGGATATTATTTACAATTTATTATTGTCATTCTTAATTGCAGTGAGATGATATGAAATAGTCTAGCCGCGTGCCGGTATATTAAGCCCGCGTTCTACCGCTGGACGAGCAAGTCCGCGCTCCAACCAAGCCGGAACGTGCTTTAGTCTGTCGTATTCGACCAGTTCGCCCGCGCCGTAGAAGCCGATCAGGTTACGCACCCAGCCGAACATTGCGATGTCGGCAACGGTGTATTCGTCATCCATGATCCACTGTCGGCCGTCGAGCCGCGTCTCGATAACGCCAAGCAAGCGTTTGGATTCGTCGCGATAGCGGGCGAGTGGGCGCTTGTCCTCCCAATCTTTGCCGGCAAATTTGTGAAAGAAGCCGACCTGTCCGAACATCGGCCCGATCGACGCCATCTGGAAAAACACCCACTGGATGGTCTCGTAGCGGCGGATCGGATCGGCGGGCAGAAACTTGCCGGACTTGCCCGCCAGATAGAGCAGGATCGCGCCCGATTCCCATAACCCGATCGGCTTGCCGCCCGGCCCGTTCGGATCGATAATCGCCGGGATTTTACCGTTCGGGTTCAACGCCAGGAATTCCGGCGTCCAGCTCTCGTTCTTCATGATGTCGACGAGATGCGGCTCATAGGGCAGCCCCGTCTCCTCCAGCATGATCGATGCCTTCACCCCGTTCGGCGTCGGTAGCGAATAAAGCTGAATGCGGTCGGGATGCTCGGCCGGCCAGCGATGGGCGATGGGGAAGTCGGTCAGATGCAGCATGGGGAACTCCAAAGGTTAGCGTGTAGATAGGCTCATGCCACCGTCAGCCCAAGGTCTTCCAGCAGGGTTGCCGCCTGGGATTTCGATATCGTCGCGCCCCGGAACAGGCCGGCATCGAACAACTTGAGGCCGCCGATATCCGCACCGCGCAAATCGGCACCCTGGAAGCGCGCGCCCTTGAGATTGGCGTTTCGCAGGCTGCACTCGTTGAAGACACTATTGCGGAAATCGTTGCCGCCCAGATCGGCATCACTGAAATCCAGCCGCTTCAGCGTCATGTTTCGGAAAGAGATTCCGCACAGATAGGTGCTGATCAGCAGGCAATCGCTGAACACCAGCCCCAGCGTTCTGGCGTCCTTAAAGACTGCACCGGTGAATTTGGCATTCATAAAATGTGCCGAGGCAAGGGTCGCGCCGCGCCAGCTCGTGTTGTTGAAATCGCCGGAATGGATGACTGCCTCCGACAGATCGGCCGACGCGAAGTTGGCCTTGCCAACGCGACAGCTTTTCCACTGCGACCGGTCCAACGCCGCGCCCTTCAGCGAGGCATCGATGAAGCTGCAGCGTTCGAAGGTGAACCCGCTCATCGCCAAGCCGGAGACGTCGGCTCCATCGAGGTCGCAGTCTTCGAAACGAAGCGTGCGCCGCTTACCGGCAATAATCTCCGTCATGCGGAGCCGGTCGACAGTCTCACCGCTGATGGCATTATCGACAGCAAAAAGTGGGAGGTCGGATTTCGAATCGGGCATTCCCCAACCTTATCCCGATTTCAACATCAACAGTCCCGGCGCGAACAGATAAAACCCGACGCCGATGACGATCAGATAGGCCAGCAGGAAAAACGTCCAGGCCATATTGTGCCGGATCACCTGCCCCTCGTTTCGCACGAACTTGCTGGTGGCGACGCCGACGCTGGCGGTCTGCGGCGCGACCGGTTTGCCAATTTCCGCGCCAACCGAGTTCAGGCTCGGCAGCAGCAGCGGCGGGAAGCCCAGCAGCTTGCCGACCAGCATCTGGAAATGGCCGAACATCGCGTTGGTCGAAGTGTTGCTACCCGACAGCGCGACGCCGATCCACCCCAGGATCGGGGCGACGATCACGAAGGCCGGGCCGATCCGCGCGAAGGCGTTGGCCAGCGATCCGGCCATGCCGGAGAAGTTAAACACATTGGCCAAGCCGAAGATGAAAACGCCGACCAGCAGCGCACCCCACATCTGGCCGAAGGTCTTGGCGAATACCTCCCTCAACTGCGCCAGATTGGCTCTCAGCAGCACCGCGACGATGATCCAGGACGCCAGGATCGCCGTGCCGCCCGACCAGGGCGTGAACTTGAATGCCACTGCCACCGGATGGTTCTCGATGGCGTCCTGCGCCGACACTGAGGCCTGCCACCAGACCTGCTTCGGTAGATCGGACCACGGTCCGGTCCAGGCGACGACCACAACGATTAGTATGATGAAGGGCAGCCAGGCAGCGAAGATGTCACGCGGCGGCTGCCGTACCGTGCGCCCCTCCGCACCGGCCCATCCGCCCTCAACCGGCACACCGCCGTAGGCCAGCGGCTCGGCCGGCCGCCAGAAGCGCAATAGGATCAGCAAGGCGGCGAAGGCGGCGATCGAGCCGGACACATCCGGCAGGTATGGTCCGAGATAATTCGAGACCGGAAACTGCCCGGCGATGTAGCCGAACGAGCCTACGATCGCGAGCGGCCAACCGGTTTTCAAACCGCGCCGGCCGGAAACGAGATAAATCAAAATCCAAGGCGGCAGCAGAGCCAACACGGCAACGATCTTTCCGATGGCGGCCGACAGTTCGAGCAGCGGCAGGCCGGTCACGGTCGCCAGCGCGACGATGGGTACGCCCAGCGCGCCATAAGACACCGGCGCGTTGTTGGCGATGGCCGCGACGCGGATGGCGTCGAGATCTGGGATGCCGAGCGCAATCAGGATCGGCTCAATCACCGCCCAGGGATAGCCGAAGCCGACCAACCCTTCCAGCAATGCGCCGAACGCCCAGGCGAACAGCATCGTCTGCACGCGCACGTCGATGGTGCCGATGGAAATCAGCCATAGGCGGAATTTTTCGAACGTGCCGGTGATCACCAGCGTGTTGAAAAGCACCACGCCCCACAGCGTGATCCAGTCGACCGACCACGCGCCGTTCATCCCGCCGTAAAGGAAAGCAAGCCCGCCCGCCCGCACGGGCATGTGCCATACAACGACGCCCAGAGCGAAGGTCGCCATCGCACCAATGAAGACCGCGAGCCAAGCCGTGATCCGGAATACCGCCAGCAACACCAGCAGCAGAACCACCGGCAGCAAGGCAGCCAGAAAAGTCAGCACACCGTTGCCGAGCGGGTCCAATATCTGGGTGAACACTGCGCGCTTCCCCTTTTTCGCAGACTATAGAACGCCTTGGTCGCTTTGAGGCGAGGGTTAATTCGCTTGCGATACCGTTCGCTTCGCGCGACCTTGCACGAAAGACAAGCATCGGGGAAAGACATGTCCAAGCGCCTTCAGAACAAGATTGCCATCATCACCGGTTCCGGCCGCGGTATCGGCCGGGCCTGCGCGCTGCGCTATGGCGCGGAGGGCGCGACCGTTATCGTCAACGACATTAATGCGGCGAATGTCGATAAGGTGACGGCGGAGATCGTCGCGGCGGGCGGCAAAGCCGTGGCGCACTCCTGCGACGTGACCGATCCGGACGCAGTGCAGGCGATGGTCGACCGCTCGGTCGGGGAGTTCGGCCGGCTGGACGTGCTCTATGCCAATGCCGGCGGCGCGATGCCGAAGCCCACCCATCTGACCAGCAACGAGGAATATCGTTTCATCATCGCGCTGAACCAGGACGCGGTGTTCTATGGCATCACTGCCGCGCTGCCGGTGTTCATGCAGCAGAAATCGGGCCTGTTCCTGACCACGGCGTCGGGGGCCGGACAGAACGGCGTGGTCGATCTGGCGGCCTATGGCGCAGCCAAGGCGGCGGTCATCAACCTGATGCGGGTCATCGCCGTGGAATATGGCGGCATGGGTATCCGCGCCAACGCCATTTCGCCCGGTCCGATGGGCACCGAGAATATGCGCGGTTGGCTGAACACGCTCGAGGGTGGGGCTGCGGCGTTCGAGGCGCAGGTGCCGTCGGGGCGGCTGGGCACAGCGGAGGATATCGCCGTCGCCGCCGCGTTTCTGGCAACCGATGAGGCGTTTTTCATCAACGGGGTGTGCCTGCCGGTGGACGGCGCAGTCAGCGCCCAGCTTGCCTCGCCAAAGCCGGGAAAAACGCTATAACCGGGGCAGTCTTCCACCGACCCCACAAGAAAGCGTCATGAGCGATATTCTCGATTTCACCGGCAAGGTCGTCCTCGTCACCGGCGGCGCGCGCGGCGTCGGACGCGGCATCACCCAGGCCTTCCTCGACCGCGGCGCGACCACGGTAATCTGCGGCCGCAACGCGCCGGAGACACCGACCAATGGCCCCGCCGGCGAGACCGCCTTCATCAAAGCCGACGTCCGCGACGCTACCCAGGTAGAGGCGATGATCGCGGAGATCGAGCAGCGGTTCGGCCGCTTGGACGTGGTGATCAACAATGCCGGCGGCGCTCCGCCGTCCGATCCGTCCACCGTGTCGCCGCGATTCTCAGAATCGATTATCAAGTTGAACCTGCTTGCACCGCTCTATGTCTCGCAATTCGCCAATCTGGTGATGCAGAAACAGAAAAGCGGCGGCAGCATCGTCAATATCGCCAGCGTGACCGTGCCCCGACCGGAGCCGCAGACCGCCGCCTATGGCGCGGCAAAGGCCGGCCTGTGCAACCTGTCCCAGGCGCACGCGCTGGCCTGGGCGCCCAAGGTTAGGGTCAATGCGATCATCGCCGGGTTGATCCGAACGGAACTGGCGCATCTGCATTACGGTGACGAAGAGGGGATCAAGAAGGTCGCCTCGACCATCCCGCTGCAGCGCATGGCATGGCCGCAGGATATGGCCAATGCCTGCCTTTACCTTGCGTCGGAACTGTCCAGCTATGTCACCGGTACCAGCCTGACGGTTGACGGTGGCGGACAGTTGCCTAGCTTCTCTGATGCGGCGAGCGGCCACTCGGAACGAAAATAGACTGGGGTTAAGGGAGGACGAATGTTCAAGGTTATCGCGCTGATTGCCCGCCGCACGGATATGACCCGAGAACAGTTCGTCGACTATTACGCCAACAACCATGTGAAGCTGGTGTGGAGCGTGTTCCCCTGGACCACCGATTACCGCCGTAACTTCATCGACCTCAGCCAATCGATTCTGGCTCCGGGGGTCGCACAGCCGGATTTCGATTCGATTACCGAGATGTGGTTCGGCGACCGCGCAGGCTACGACCGAATGCTGGATGCCCACGCCCAGCCGGAACTGGACGCAACCATGAAGGCGGACGAAGGCCGGTTCATGGATCGGACCAAGACCCGGTTCTTCATCGTCGACGAATATGGAGCGACCGATGCCGCCGCAGTTGAGAACGCACCTGGCTTCAAAGTCATGGCGCTGCTGGGCAAAAAACCCGGCCTGTCGAAGGCGGAATTCATAGACCATTACGAAAACCGTCACGTGCCGCTGATAAGGAGCATGTTCGATGGCATCGTCGAATATCGCCGCAGCTATGTGGACCTGACCGGTGCGATCCTTTCGGACGGCGTCGCCCTGCCCGATTTCGATGTCGTGACCGAGCTGTGGTTCAAGGATCGCGCCGGCTACGAGGCGATGCTCGCGGGGCCGGGTAATCCTGAAGTCGCCAAGCGGGTCGCAGACGATGAGGAGCATTTCCTGGATCGCAGCAAGACCCGGTTCTTCGTCGTCGATGAACGGACCGCACACTAGGAAACTCAAAGGGGAAGCAGATGTATAAGGTTCTGGCGCTGATCAAACGCAAACCAGGCATGAGCCGCGCGGACTTCATGGCCTATTACGAGGCCAACCACGCGCCGCTGGCGCGCAAAAGCTTCCCACAAATCGCGCAATACCGGCGCAACTTCATCGACCTGAACGACGCGATCATCATGCCTGGAATGCCCGAGCCCGATTTCGATTCAGTGACGGAGATCTGGTACCACAACCGCGATGCCTATGACGAAATGCTGTCGACGCATTTCATGGCCGGCGTGCAGGAGGTCATCGAGACAGACGAGCGCAATTTCCTGGATCAGTCGATGACCCGCATGCTGAAGGTCGATCAGCGCGGCGCAAACCACGCCGATGCCGAACTGATCCCGTCGATCGGCACGCCGCCCGGCACGGGCATGTTCAAGGTGATGGCGCTGTTGACCTGCAAGGCCGGCCTGCCGCGGCACGATTACATCGACTATTACGAGAACCACCACTCAAAGCTGATCTGGTCGCTGTTCCCGTGGATCGTCGAATACCGTCGCAATCACATCGACATGGAGGGAGCCATCATCTTCGCCAACGCGAAGGCTCCGGACTTCGACACCGTAACCGAGCTGTGGTTCAAGAATCGAGAAGATTACCAGCGTATGCTGGACGCCCACGAAACCACCGATGCCGGTGCCCGCATCGCCGCCGACGAGGAGAATTGCTTCGACCGGACGAAGACGCGGTTCTTCGTAGTGGAAGAGGCAGAGACGCCGGCTAGCCGACTTTAGGAAAGCCGCAGCATCTGTTCGGCGCTGAATGGCGTCAGCTCCGCCTCGCGGCCCTGGCGTACCTTGGCGGGCCAAGCAGGGTCGCCCAGGATGGCGCGGGCCAACGACACCAGATCGAAGTCGCCCCGGTCCAGCATTGCGCAGACCTTGTCGATCTCCGACAGGGAGGACGCGGCCAGCACCTTGTAGGCATTGGCGTCACCGAAATCGACGGCGCCCGCACCTAATCCGATCCCGCCGCAACATATGGTCGGCTTGCCCGACAATTTCTTCACCCAGCCGGCCAGATTGAGATCGCTGCCCTGGAACGCCGGCTGATGGAAACGGCGGATCGAGCAGTCGAACAGATCGACTCCGGCATCGGCCAACGGTTCAAGGAAGGCGGCCAGTTCCCGCGGCGTCTCCGCCAGTTTGGCCGTGTAGTCCATCATCTTGAACTGCGAGATGCGCATGAAGATCGGGAAGTCCGGCCCAACGCATTGACGCACCTGTTTCAACACTTCCACGGCAAACCGCGTGCGATTCGCAAGATCGCCACCGTAGCCGTCCGTGCGCAGGTTGGTGCGATGCCAGAAGAACTGATCGATCAGAAAACCATGCCCGCCATGCAGTTCGATCCCGTCGAAGCCCAGACGTTGCGCCGTCGCCGCCGCCTCGCCGAAGGCCAGCACCACGGCGTCGATATCCGCCTGGGTCATCGGCGCGCCACGCACCTCGCTGGGTCCGGCGGTGCCATCGCCTTGCGGTCCCGGAAACCACACACCCGACGGTCCGTGCATGTCCCAGGTCGGCGCGACATAGGCCAAGCCGTGCAGGCCGGAATGCCATAGCTGCGGAATGATCTTGCCGCCCGCCGCATGAACCTCGTCGACCGACCGCTTCCAGACCGTGAGCGCCTGTTCACCATGAAAATGCGGCTCGTTGAGGTCCATATGCGCGCTGGCATGGGGAATGGCGGTCGCGCCGCTGATCACCAGCCCGACCTCACCCTCGGCGCGCCGGCGGTAATATGCGGGATAGCCGTCATCCGGCACGCCGCCCTTGGCATTCGCCTGCCCCATCGGCGACATGACGATGCGGTTCCTGAGCTCCAGCGTCTTGACCGCGAACGGCCGGAACAGCGCCTCGCGCCCAGCAACGACCGCTCTGGTTTCCTGAATGCCCACACTATCCTCCCGCGATGCTCAGGTTCTGGGTAACGGGCTATATCCTCTCCGTAAAGACTCGTCATTGCGAGAAGCGCAGCGACGAAGCAATGACGGCTTTTACAGGAGCTATGGCCGGCGTAACCTTCGCTCATGGCCGAAACCTGGACCATCGACGCGCAGCTACAGACGCCGGACATCGCGGTTGTGCTGATGACGCATGACGCCACCGGCCCACTCCGGCGCACGCATCGCATGGACGAGCATACGATCAGCCTGTTTTTGACGCCCGACTATGGCCAGCCGGTGGGCCGATATGATGACGGACGGCATATGCATTTTGCCCGGTTCGGTCCGCTGACGATCACACCGGCGGATATCCCGTTGTCGGTCAGGTCGCGGGGGGCGCCGGCGCGCAGATTGATCTCCTGCCGGATCGACCGCACCAAATTCCAAAACGCCACTGGCCTGGGCAACGAGTGGGACGACACCGAACTGGCCGCCTGCCTGGACGTGCGCGGCGAACCGATCGCCGCCGGCCTGAAACGGCTGGCGCGCGAGGCCGAGGCGCCCGGCTTCGCCAGCGATTTGCTGGTCGATGGGGTCGGCGTCGTGATGATGGTGGAGATCGCCCGTTATCTGCGCAGCGCACGCGAGCACTCTGGCCTGACGCGCGGCGGGTTGTCGCCCTGGCAGTTGCGCCGCGTGACCGATGCCATCGAAGAGGCAGACGGGGTCAGCCTCAGCCTTGCCGAACTCGCCGGGTTGTGCGGCATTGGCCGCCGGCATCTGATGCGCGCCTTCCGGCAAAGCACCGGACGCACGATTACAGATTGGGCCGAAGATGCCCGGGCGCGCCGCGCGATGCGGTTGTTGGCAGAGACAGATCTGACCATCGCCGAAATCGCAGCCCGGCTGGGCTTTGCCGGCATCAGCGGATTCTCCCACGCCTTCCGCCGCACGGCCGGCGAACCGCCGTCGTCCTTCCGCCGCCGGAACCGCATCTGATTTCCCCAAACGGACAGATTTGTCCTGAAACGACCTAACCGTCGCGCGCATCGTCAAAAACCATGGCGCTGCCCCGTCTCGACGAGCAGTCTCGCCGAAAATCGGGAGGATATCATGAGCGAAGCGACATCACGCGTTGTATCAGGCAAGAGTTGGGAAGAGTTCTGCGACAGCCTGAAGGCCGCCGGTCAAACCATCCTGCGGCCTGAAACGCCGGAAACAGAGATCGATCGGGCCGAGGGGTTCCGGTATCTGACCCGCCTGACGCGCGCGGCGCTGGAGCGGATGATGGAGTTCGCCGATCCGGATTTTCCAGTCTTCTATGCCCTGTCGCACGAGACGATCAAAATCGGCAGTGACAACCCGGACAATACCTATCGCAACTGCATTATCTCGGGAGACCGCGATTATCGCGTCACCGGCACGCGCGGCACCGCGCCGATGATGACCTTCGGCACCAAGGCCGAACGCTATGCCATCGACGGCACCCAGGCCTCAACTGGGGAACTGGACTCCAAGAAAATGGAGATCGCGCCCGACGGCAGCTTCGAGATCATTCTTTCGGCCGCCAAGAAGCCGGGAAACTGGCTGCCGATGGCGGCGGATTCCAGCATGCTGATCGTCCGCGAAACGCATTTCGACCGGAAAATGGAGGTGCCGGCGCAGATGACGATCGAATGCCTGAACGGCCCGGCAAAGCCTCTACCGCTGTCCGCCTCCGTCTTCGACACACGGCTGAAATCGACGGCCGCGTTCGTGAACGGCACGGCCAAAGCGTTCGCCGAATGGATGGCGATCTTCCAGAAGACCCCGAACGACTGGACCGTCCTGCCACAATCAACCTGGACCAATATCGGCGGCGACCCGAACATCTTCTACCTCTGGGCTTATTGGAGGCTGGCGCCCGATGAGGCGCTGGTGATCGATACCGGCATCCCCGCCTGCGACTACTGGAACTGCCAGCTGAACAACTATTGGGATGAATCGCTCGATTACCGGTATCACCCGGCGCACATCAACAACCACACCGCGAAGTACAACGCGGACGGCACGGTAACGGTGGTGATCGCGGCCAAGGATGTCGGCGTCGGCAATTTCCTGGACACGGCGGGCCACGACAATGGCTGCGCCATGTGGCGCTGGGTGAAATCCAAGGACCACCCGATCCCGAAATGCCGGGTGGCGAAGCTCGCGGATTTGCGTTGAGTCGGCGGCTATTTCCGGTCGAGGAAGGCCTGGATCGCGGCAATCGTCGTTTTTGGGTCTTCCTCCATCAACCAGTGGCCGGAGCCCTTAACCACCAACTCGGTGACATTGGTCGCGGCGTTGCGCATCACTGTCGCTTCCATCGCGCCGAACGATTTCTCGCCACCAATGGCCAACACCGGCATCGGCAGCTTTGGCGTCAGCGTTTTGGCGTTGTCCTCCGCGTCCTTGGGGATCGACAGGAATTGGGCGAAGGCGGAATGCATTGCCCCCGGCATGGCATAGAAGCGCGTGTAATATTCGCGCGTCGCCTCGTCGATCTTGGTCCGGTCGCCGGCGAATTCGTTCCAGAATCGGTCGAGATAGATGCGCTCCCGCCCGCCAACCAGCCGCTCGGCATCGGGGCCGCCGAACGAGAAATGCCACAGCGCCGGGTTGCGGACGATCTGGTCCCAGGGTGGGATGCCGGGAACCGGCGCATCCATCACGACGAGTTTGTCGGTCTTGTCCGGATAGCGCGCGGCATAGGCATAGGCCACCATCGTGCCGATATCGTGGCCAACCACAAACGAATGATCGATGCCCAGATGCGCAAGGACCGCTCTAATATCTGCCGCCTGGGTTCGCTTGTCGTAGCCGTCAGCGGGATGAGAAGACAGCCCCATACCGCGCAGGTCCGGCACGACGACCGTGTGGTTTCGCGCCAGTTCGTTCGCCAGCGGGGCCCACATGTCGCCGGTGTCGCCGAACCCGTGGATCAGGACGACGGCCGGTCCTTTGCCCCCGACGCGGACATGTATCGTGGCGCCATCTGTTGCAACGTCCGCGATATGAAAGGACGGCGCGAAAGGACGGATTTCAGCCATCGCGGGGACGGCCAAAGCGAGTACCGATAGTATGAGGGGTAGGAGGCGCATGCTGACGTGATCTCCGACAATCTGTGGGCGCGGTTGTTGTGTTATCGGCCACGGCCCCTTTGCGATAATACAATATAACAGGAATGCCGTGTCCGATCTAGAAATGCCGGGTGGAGAAACGCGCCAAGCTGCGCTAGGTCATGTGCCGGGGCGCAACCGCCAACAATTTGAGCAAGGGGAAGCCAGATGACCGATCAAACCGCTGCCGACAAGATGATGTCGGGTAAGGCCTGGGACGATTTCTGCGATGCCTTGAAAGACGCCGGCAAGATCGTTCAGCGGCCGGAGGTACCGAACGATCCGTTCAACAAGGCGCTGGGCTATCGCTTCCTGACCGCCCTGCTGCGCGGCGGGCTGGAATCGGCGATGCATTACGCCGACCCGCAATTCCCTGGATTTTTCCGCCTGGCGGACGAAACCAAGAAGCTGCTGAACGACAACCCGGACAATTATTACCAGAACTGCGTGATCGACGGCCGGTTCGATTACCGTATCTATGGCACGCGCGGCACGGTGAACTGGTTCAGCATCGGCTCCAAGGGGAGTTCGACCGACGTCGCGGTGATGGTCGATACCGGCTATATTGACAGCCGCCAGATGACCTTCAAAGCAGACGGCAGCTTTGAGATTATCGCCAGCGCCACCAAGAAACCGGGCAACTGGCTGCCGCTGGTCCCGACCTCGCGTTCCGTCATCGTCCGCCAGACCTTCGGCGACCGAAAGGCCGAACAGATCGCCGATATCCAGATCGAGTGCCTGAACCCCGAACGGCCGAATAACAATCCGACGCCCGAGGCGGTTGAGCGCGGGCTGATCGGCGCGGCATCGTTCGTCAAGAACATCGGCAACATGACGATCGCGTGGGAGGAGCTGTACCGCAAGCACATCAACCAGTTGCCGTCTGACGACCAGGAACGCTGCCAGCGCGCCGGCGGCGATGCGGCGATCCACTATTACCAAAGCTATTGGAAACTGGCCGACGACGAGGCGATGTTCGTTCACCTAGACGACATTCCCGAGTGCCAAACCTGGAACCTGCAGCTATCCAATTACTGGATGGAGTCGCTGGAATATCGCTTCTTCAAGGTCTGCGTGAACAAGCACACCGCGCATTACGAACCCGATGGTTCGGTCAAGATCGTGATTTCCAACCGCGATCCCGGCCCGAAATATCCCAATTGGTTGAACACGCTGGGACATGGCGAAGGCGGCATGCTGGGCCGCTACGTCGGCGCCAAAGTGTTCCCGCCTGAGATGAAGTCGAAGATCGTGAAGGTCAGCGAACTGCCGTGACTGTAAAACTAGGGTGGGTTACGTCGTTGTGACCCACCCTAGCCAATTTTCGGGGGCGCCCCCGACAAAAGCCACATCTGCGCCCGTCCAGGCCGTTATAACGTAACTATTACGATTGAACGGTTAAATCCTGCCAAGGGAGAGTCGTCCCCTCGTGGCGCGGGAGGTTCAGGTGAAATCGAAGTCTTCGATGGCTGTCCCGCGTGTATCCGTTTTAGAAGACCTTCTTGTTACGTCCTCCGCTGAAGCCGTGCAGCGCACCGGCGGTTATTCGTTCTACATCACGCTCAATCTGAAATCGGTTATCCCGGCCAACCAGAAGATCTGGTGCCACGCTTCGCATTATCGCTTCGTGGGCAACAACGCGAGTTTTACGACTGACGCAACCGTTCTCGCCGCGCGCAACGGCAGCAAGGCGACCTGCGTTGCCGCGGTATATTTCGACTGGCCCAACACCGACTAACTGCCAACTCAGACGATTGCGATTTCCTCGTTCAGGCCGAAGGATGCGGCAACCGGCCTGCAGAAAGGCAAACAGCAAGTGATCGATTTGGCAAACACGATCACGCCGGCGGAGGGCAAATCCGCTGCCATCAAGGTTAGTGCCGATTTCTAAGGTCAGCGCTGACAGTCACCGCACGCTCAATCGAGTAAAAATAGGAATTTATTAACTATTATTTATAATTATTAATAATAAACCGAGATTACCTAATCGTAATCCTGTGGACGATGACACGAGACTACGCTGCGGCGGTGCGCGCGCGGAAATGTTCGATGATCGTGGACAGTTGATAGGGCTTTTTGAAGAAGCGGCTGTTTGCCGGCATCTGCCCCTCGCAAGGCGTGACTTGCCCGGACGCCACAACCACGCTGATCCCCGGCCAATCTTGGTGGATTTGGTTGGCCAAACCCAAACCGTCCATTGCTCCAGGCATCTCGACATCGGTGAAGAGGGCCTGAACCCGGCCGCCTTGCGCCTTCAGGATCAGCAGTGCTGCTTGGGCATTCTTTCCCTCGAGCACCTCAAAGCCGGCATCCTCGAATGCGCCGACAGCCGCCATGCGCACCATCGGCTCATCTTCCACGATGACGACAACGATTGGTTTTTTGTGAATATCGACTTGCATAAGCATAACAACGCTAAGTTATTTTGCGTCGGAAAGTTCCGAATTATTATGTGATCCAGCGATATTTTATGCTGATGAGATAGGCTTATACAAAAAATTCAGGTTATGCTAATGTAATTTCTCAATCGAGCGAAATCAGATTTCCCTGGTTTTATTTCTATAAAATCCAAAGGATTTGTACCGTAGATAGCGCGCGACATGCTGATGTCACATTAGACGATATCTTAATTTCCGATCAATTGGCTGTCCGTCAGTCGTCGGGCGCCCGACTCAAATCTGAAATTTCTGCCCTCCACGAACTGGCCCAAGAACTGGTCAGAACGCCCAAGGCGATCATGGACCGGCTTGTCGAGTTATCGCTCTCCCTCTGCGAAGCTCAATCCGGCGGGATCAGCCTGTTCGAAGAAGCAGACGGCGAACCCGTTTTCAGGTGGCATGCGCTGAAGGGCCGTTTCGCACCGTTCACCGGTGAGACGATTCCGCGTCATTTCAGCCCGTGTGGCGTTGTCCTTGACCGGCAGGCGCCGATCCTGGTCAAGGAGCCGGAGCGCTTATACCCCTATCTGGCGCTAGAAGACGCCCCGATCTCCGAGGGGCTGTGGGCACCGTTGGTCGGCTTGGAAGGCGCGCCGGTCGGCACGCTTTGGATTCTGAGCCACGACAAGGATCGCCATTTCACACAAAATGACTGCGACACACTTTTGCGCCTCGCCGCCTTCGGGTCGGTCGGGTTGGCGCTGAACCAGGTTTCTATCGAGAAGGACGAACTGCTTGCCCGGCAGGACATGATGATGCGGGAGGTCAATCACCGTGTATCGAACAGCCTGCAACTCGCAAACTCCATGCTCCGCGTGCAGGAACGGCGCGCCGTCGGCGAGGAAGCTAAGCTGGAGCTCAAGACAGCAGCCGACCGGCTTGTCTCAATCGGGCTGATCCATACCCGCCTCTATCAGGCGGGCGATATGAATACGATCAAGATCGCCGCGTATCTGCGCGATCTTTGCGTCGACCTGTCGGCATCGGGAGACGGACGACATTCGGTAATCGCGCTCGACATCGAAGTCCATGCGCCGGAAACCCTGTCACTGCCGCCCGATCTTGTCACCAAGCTTGGGCTGATCGTGAACGAACTCGTCACCAACAGCTTCAAGCATGCCACCAAATCGACCCATTGCCGGATCGCCGTGGTGCAATCGGCGGATATGCTGGAAATGACCGTATCCGATGACGGTCCCGGGCTGCCGACAGGGTTCGAGCCTCAACGGCAAAAGGGGCTGGGTATGCGCATGGTCCTGTCGCTGGTGGATCAGCTGGACGGCACGCTGGTCGCAACGCCATCGCCGGACGGCGCACGTTTCGTCATCTCACTGCCGCGCGCGGCTTAAAACCCGCGACGCCGAATAGCTCAGGCGAACGCGAATTTTTCGCCGACGATCTTTTCCGAAATGCCCCACAGGCGGTCGGCCGATTCCCGGTCCAGCGCCTCTTCGATGACGCCCAGGGCCGACAGCACGTCCGACGGGATATGCTTGGCGATCTGCACATCCTCCAAATAGACGCCGGTCACGCCTTCCAGTTCGGGAGCAACCGCACCCCATACCTGGGTGGCCGCGCCCTGAGGCACGGATTTCAGCGGCGATCCATTTGCCTCGGCCCAGCCGGTGACCATCTGTTCCTCAACCGCCGCTACATCGCGGAACACTTCTGTGCGGATGACGCCGGGATGGACGGCATTGGCGGTGACGCCTGTGCCCGCCAGACGCTTCGCCAGCCCGACGGCATGCAGCACGTTGGCGCGCTTGGACTGCGAATAGGCGGTCCAATGGTTGTATTCGCGCTTGTCGAAATTTAGATCGTCGAACTCGAAACCCGGCATGCGATGGCCGTTGGAGCTCAGCACCAGCACGCGCGACGGCACCGCGGCCTTCAGCGCCGGGAACAGCAGGTTAGTGAACAGAAAAGGACCGATATGATTGGCCGCGAAGTGAAGCTCCGCGCCTTCCGGCGTGATGATGCGCGGTCCGCCGACGAAACCGGCATTGTTGATCAGCGCGTGAATCTTCGGATGGGCAGCCAAAATCTCCTTGGCGGCGCGGCGCACGCTGCCGAGATCGGCTAGGTCCATGGTGACTTCGGACAACCTGGCGTTCGGCGTTTCGGCCCGGATGCCAGCGGCGACCCTGGCGTTCTTTTCCGCATTCCGCGCCACCAGCACGACTTGGGCCCCGGCCTTTGCCAGCACGCGGGCGGTTTCTGCGCCCAGCCCGGCAGAACTGCCGGTCACGACCATCGTCTTGCCGGCGAGGTCCAAGCCTTTGACGACTTCCTCGGCCGTGGTTTCCGCGTTGAATGCCATGTTCGTTTCCCCGTTTTCCCGTTGCTTAAATTTCGCGCATTCGCCGGCTATCGCCAAGCGTGAAAGATACCACGCCGTCGGCGATGATCGGGATGTTTCATGGTGACATGCTTGAACCCGACATCGCGCAGCATCGCCTCGACGCAGGCCCGATTCGGCAACCACCAATTGGTGTTGTCGCCGTTCAGCTCCGTCTGCGGCAGGAAGCGCATTACGGGCTTGCCGGTTAGGGAGCGTAGCAGGTGCGTCTCCAGCACCAGGCAGTCTCCAGCCAGCGCGGCCACTCGCTCCAACGTCTCCAATGGATGGCGCAGATGATAAAACACGCCCAGGAACAGCACGATGTCGAACGTCCCGACCTGCGCGACCGACAGATCCGGAATATCGATATCCATGACCTCGATCGAGGGCGCCAGATGCGACCGGGTCAGCTCGAACGCACGCCGGTCGCCCCAGCATTGGTCGCTCCAGGCGAAATGATCGGTCGCCAGAACGCGCCGCGCGCCAAGGCGCGTGGCCTCGACGCTGTAAGCGCCGTCCC
Source organism: Alphaproteobacteria bacterium (assembly GCA_965276835.1). Classification (GTDB taxonomy): domain Bacteria; phylum Pseudomonadota; class Alphaproteobacteria; order BOG-932; family Roseiterribacteraceae; genus BOG-932. The sequence goes on along the minus strand of OZ255631.1, from coordinate 142,712 downwards.
AGCACCCGATATCCAGCACCGACTTGCCCGCAACCGGCATGGTGAACAGCATCTTTGCGACGCGCTCGACCTTCGGCTTCTTGATCCAACCGGGGCTGAGAACGCCGTTGCCGAAATCAATCTGGTGAAACCACCGCAGGGCATCGATTTCGGCCTGCAGAGGGTGCGGTGAACCCGATTGGGTCAAGATTTCCCCTAAGACAGTTTCTTATCGTTTGACGATGACGCTGGAACCATGGCCGAACAAGCCCTGGTTGGCGGTGATGCCGACTTTGGCGCCCTTGACCTGGCGTTCGCCGGCCTGGCCGCGCAGATGCCAGGTCAGTTCGCAGACCTGGGCGATCGCCTGGGCCGGAACCGCCTCACCGAAGCAGGCAAGCCCACCCGACGGGTTGACCGGAACGCGGCCGCCGATAGTGGTGGCGCCGTCGCGCAGCATCTTCACCGCCTCGCCGGTTGGGCACAGACCGATATTCTCGTACCAGTCCAATTCCAACGCTGTCGACAGATCATAAACCTCGGCGACATTCACGTCGCTGGGGTCAATGCCCGCCTCTTCGTAGGCGGCCTTCGCGATCGAATCGCGAAACGGTACGACCGGAGCCGGCACCGCGGCGGCGGAATCGGTCGAGAAGTTCGGCATCTCGATGATCGTCGAAGGATAAACCGGCGTAACCGTGGAGATCGCCGGGATCGTCACCGGATTGGTCGTGTGCTTGCGCGCGAACTCCATCGAGCACAACACCAGGGCCGCACCGCCGTCGCTGGTGGCGCAGATATCGAGCAGGCGCAACGGATCGGCGACCATGGCGCTGTTCAGCACATCTTCCGCCTTCACTTCCTTGCGATAGCGGGCATAGGGATTGGAAAGGCCGTGCCTGGCGTTCTTTACCTTCACCTGGGCAAAGTCCTCGCTCGTCGCGCCATAGAGCGACATACGGCGGCGAGCATAGAGACCGAAATAGGTGGTATTGGTCGCGCCCAGCACACGGAAACGCAGCCAATCCGGATCGTCGCCACGTTCGCCCTTGTTCGGGGCCAGGAAGCCCTTGGGCGTCGTGTCGGCACCGACCACCAGCGCAACATCGCATAGGCCGGACAGGATGCGCATGCGGGCCGCCTCAATCGCCTGTGTACCCGACGCGCACGCGCCATAGCTACTGGAGACCCGCGCACCGGTCCAACCCAGCGCATTGGCGAATGTCGCACCAGCGACAAAGCCGGGATAGCCGTTGCGGATGGTGTCGCCGCCGGCGACATATTGGATATCGGTCCAGGCGATGCCGGCGTCCTTTAACGCGTCCTCGGCAGCCTTCACACCATATTCGACGAAGTTCCGGCCCCACTTGCCCCAGGGATGCATACCGACGCCGAGGACTGCGATTTCCTGTACCATTTAGGCGATCCCCCCGGTGCTGACCGGTTTCCATTTCCATACGATGGTCTCGGTCTCGTCATCCTCAAGAAGGGTGTCGAGCACCAGTTCCATCTCCTGCCCGATCTTGAGATCGGCAACCTTCACGCCCTCGACTACCTGGCCCAGGATCGTGATTTTCTCGGCAGCGAGCTCGACCGCAGCGATGGCGAAGGACTGGAACGGGTCGTGGCGCGGCACGTACGGCGCCGGCGGCTGATATTCCGCCCCGGTGTACGACCACAGCGTGCCCTTGGGCGACAGTTCGGTGTCGACCAGTTCGTTATGGCCACAGCGCGGGTTGCGGCAGCGCACCGTTTCGCGCGGGAAGAAGATCGAGCCGCACTTGGTGCATTTCGTGCCAATCAGGCGTGGATGCGCCGGGTCGATATTCAGCCATCCAGCGACGGCGGGAACGCGTGTCTTCATCGGTGCCTTCTCCTCAGCGCGCGCGGGGCATGCCGAGCACGCGCTCGGCGACGATGTCGCGCTGGATTTCATTAGTGCCGGCATAGATCGGACCGGCGATCGAGAACAGGAAGCCATCGAGCCAGGCCTGGCCTTCCTTGGCCGGGTCGCCGTCGCCCAGCAGGAACGCCTCGGGCCCCAGCAGCTTCAGCGCCGCCTCATGCGCAGCGACATCCAATTCCGACCAGAAAATCTTGGTGCAGCTCGATTCCGATCCGATGGCATCGCCGGCATTCAGCTTCGACGCGGTCATGAAGGTCGACAGGCAGAACGCCTCCGAATCCATCCAGGTCTGTACCACGTCGTCGCGCGCGCCAGGGTCTTCATCGGCCGGCTTGGTCTGATAGAGCGCCGCCAGCTTCTTCGCGGTCTCCTGAAAGCGGGCCGGGCTGCGCAGGAACAGGCCGCGCTCGACACCCGCTGTGTTCAGGAAGACGTTCCAGCCTTCGTTATGATTGCCCAGCCGCTGATCGACCGGCACCCGGACATCGTCGAAGAACACTTCGGCGAAACCGGTCTCGCCGTCCAACTGCGCGATCGGACGGACCGTTACGCCGGGCGCATTCAACGGCACCAGGACGAAGGTTAGCCCCTTATGCCGCTTCTCGTTCGGGTCGGAGCGGAACAGGCCGAACAGCCAGTCAGCGAAGACCGCGCGCGACGACCAGATCTTTTGCCCGTTGATGACATAATGATCGCCGTCCAACACGGCGGTGGAGCGGATCGCCGCCATGTCGCTGCCCGCGCCGGGTTCGGACCAGCCCTGCGCCCAGACATGCTCACCCGTCGCCATCGGCGGCAGATATTTCGCCTTCTGCTCATCGGTTCCGAAGTGCATCAGAGACGGCGCCAACAGGAAGATACCGTTCTGGTTGACGCGCAAAGGCGCGCCGGCCCGCCAATATTCTTCCTCGAAGATCAGCCATTCCATGACACCCGCGCCCTGGCCGCCATATTCCTTTGGCCAGTTGACCACCCCCCAGCCAGCATCGTGCAGCTTGCGCTCCCATTCACGGTGCAGACGAAAGCCTTCCTTGGTGTCGAGCGACGGCAGCTTTTGCTTCGGCACATTGGCCTCGAGCCAATGCCGGATTTCGGCGCGGAATGCGTCCTGTTCGAGGGTGAAGGTCAAGTCCATGGCTGATCCCTAAGGCCGTGGCTCTCTGGGCAGGCCCAATGCCTGCTCAGCAATGATATTGCGCTGAATCTCGTTGGTCCCGCCATAGATCGTGTCGGAGCGGGAGAACAGGAAGCGGTTCTGGAACCGGGTGAGCTTGTAGGGCGCTTCCGCGCAGATTTCCGCGTCGGCCCCCATGATCTCCATCGCCAATTCCCCGGCATCGCGGTGCCAGTTCGCCCAGGTCAGCTTGTTGACCGCAGCGAGACCCGGTCGTGTCGTGCCCTCTTCCAGGTTGGTGACGGCGTTCAACCGTACGATCTGCAGTTCGATCCACGTCTGCGCCAATTTCTGGCGCATCACCGGATCGGCACCCGTGCCGTTATCCTTGGCTGCGGCGAGGATTTCCTTGAACTCGTTCTCGAAACCGATCTGCTGGCCCAGGGTAGAGGCGCCACGCTCGAAGGCGAGAAGGCCCATCGCCACCTTCCAGCCGTTGCCGGCACCGCCGACGACATTTTCGGCCGGTGTTTTCGCGCCGTCGAAGAACACCTCGTTGAATTCCGACGTGCCGGTCAGCTGGACGATCGGCTTAATGGTAATGCCCGGCTGATCCATCTCGACCAGCAGGAACGACAGGTTGCGGTAACGCGGCGCATCGGGCTCGGTCTTGCAGATCACGAAGCACCAACCGGCCGTGCGTGCCAACGAGGTCCACACCTTCTGCCCGTCGATCACCCACGCGTCGCCTTCAAGCCGAGCGCGCGTTTGCACGTTGGCGAGGTCGGAGCCGGCGGCAGGCTCTGAATAACCCTGGCACCACAGCTCGGTACCGTTCTTGATGCCTGGCAGGAAGCGCTGCTTCTGCTCTTCCGACCCGAACGCCAAGATCGTCGGTGCGACCAGCCCTTCACCGATATGACCGACACGGCCCGGGCCGCCAGCGCGGGCATATTCTTGGTAAAAGATGACCTGCTGGGCGAGCGTGGCTGCACGGCCACCGTATTCCTTCGGCCAGGAAATGCCGGTCCAGCCGGCATTTCCCATCGCCTTTTCCCAATCAGTGCGCTCTTCGAAGACTTCTTCCTCTTCACCTGGCCCGCCGCGATAGCGAACATGAGCGAACGGGCCCTCGAGCTGCGTTGTCAGCCATTCGCGGGCCTCGGCGCGGAACGCCGCGTCTTCGGGAGATTCGATGGCGCTCATAGTCCAAGCCCCACAGCGATGCGTTCGCGGTGATAGTCGGCGGTGCCCAGCATCGCAGCCGATGCCCGTGCGCGCTTGAAAAACAAATGTGGATCGTATTCCCAGGTGAAGCCAACGCCGCCATGCAGTTGGATCGACTCCCCGGCGCAAAAGAAAAACGCGTCAGAGCAATAAGCCTTGGCCATCGCCGCATACATCGGAAATTGTGGGTCGCCGGCATCCGCCGCGTCGGCCGCATTATTGGCAACCGCCAGCGCCGATTCGACCTGCACCATCATGTCGGCGCAGCGATGCTTGATCGCCTGGAACGATCCGATGGCCCGGCCGAACTGCACGCGCTCCTGGATATAATCGACGGTCAGCTGCAGCACGCGCCGCGCGCCGCCCGCCTGCTCGGCCGCCAACGCGGTGATGCCACGATCCAGCACCTGCAAGATCAACGGCCAGCCATTGCCCTCTTCGCCTAACAATGCCGCTTTGGGCACGCGCACATCTGACAGCGTGACAGCGCCCTGCCGCCGTGTCTGGTCCAGGGTCGGCAGCGCGGAGCGTGCAACGCCATCGGCATCGCCGGAAACTGCGAACAGGCTGACACCCGTCTCGGCGGATGAACCTGCCTTGCGCGCGGCAACCAGCATCAAGCCTGCGCTGGCTCCATCAACCACGAACCGCTTTGCCCCGTTCAGCACGTAGGAATCGCCGTCAGCCTTGTATTCCGCCGCAATGCCGCTGGCATCGACGCGGCCGGATTTCTCGGTCAGCGCCAGCGTCGCGGTCAGTTCGCCGCTGGCGATCAACGGCAGATATTCGTCCTTTTGCTCATGCGTTCCACCCAGCACCAAAGCCGATGCGCCGAGTGCGACGGTCGCGAAAAACGGTGAGCCGAAGCAAGTCGAACCCATCTCTTCCATCAGCAGCGCCGTTTCGCGCAGGCCGAGACCAAGACCGCCATAATCCTCCGGCACCGGCACGGCCGGCCAGCCGAGTTCGCCGGCCACTTGGCCCCAGACCTCGGGGTCATAGCCCAAATCCGTGGCCATCCAGCGCCGCACAGCGGCGCCGGTCGCGGTATCGGCCAGGAATTGGCGCGCGGAATCGCGGAAAAGCGCGCGGTCTTCAGCAGAAGCGGACATAAGCGGCGTCAGCTCACAGGCGCTCGATGATGGTGACGTTGGCCTGGCCGCCGCCTTCGCACATGGTCTGCAGGCCATAGCGGCCGCCCGTGCGCTCCAGTTCGTTCAGCAGAGTGGTCATCAGCCGCGCGCCGGTCGCGCCCAGCGGGTGGCCCAGCGCGATCGCACCGCCATTGACGTTGACCTTCTCCGGATCAGCGCCCGTCTCTTTCAGCCAAGCGATGACAACGGAGGCGAAGGCCTCGTTGATCTCGGTCAGATCGATATCGTCGATCTTCATGCCGGCCTTCTCCAGCGCCCACTTGGTCGCCGGAATCGGCGCGGTCAGCATCCAGATCGGATCGGCCGCGCGCACGCTGATGTGATGGATGCGGGCGCGCGGCTTCAGATTGTGTGTCTTGAGCCCCTTCTCGGAAACGATTAGCAGGGCCGCCGAGGCGTCGGAGATCTGGCTGGCGACACCGGCATGAACCCGGCCGCCTTCCTGCAGCAGCTTCAGTGTCGCCATCTTTTCCATCGAGGTGTCGCGGCGCGGTCCCTCGTCGTTCTCGACACCGGCCAGCGGCGCGATTTCGTTGCGGAAGCGGCCCTCGTCGATCGCACGGATGGCCCGCATGTGGCTGGTATAGGCGAACTTCTCCATGTCCAGGCGGGTCGCCTGCCATTTCTCGGCGATCATCTCGGCCGAGTTGAATTGCGAAACCGGCGTGTCGCCATAGCGCTTGCGCCAACCTTCCGATCCCGAGAACGGGTCGGAGAAGCCGAGCGGCGCGGCCAGGGTCATGGCGCTGGAAATCGGGATCATCGACATATTCTGCACGCCGCCGGCAACGATGACGTCGGATGTACCGCTCATCACGGCCTGAGCGGCGAAATGGACGGCCTGCTGCGACGAGCCGCATTGCCGGTCGATCGTGGTGCCGGGCACCTCTTCCGGAAGGCCGGCGGCCAGCCAAGCGGTGCGCGCGATGTCGCCGGCCTGCGGCCCCAGCGTATCGACGCAGCCGAAGATCACATCCTCAACCGCGCTCGGGTCGATGCCTGTGCGGCTCATCAAGGCGTTCAGCGAATGCGCGCCCAGGTCAGCCGGGTGGACCTTGGACAACCCTCCATTGCGCTTGCCAACGGGCGAGCGGACGGCATCAACGATATAGGCTTCAGGCATCATGGCTCCGTCGGGTCACATCGACCCTATTTGTATCAAGCGGCCCAGGTACGTCCGGGGCCGAGGTCGACGCCGGGCGCGAGGATCGCGTCGGCGATGCGTTTCCGGTGCCACGCCGATGTGCCCCAGCACCCGGCATTGGCCCAGACCCGCTTCATCCATATTTGGAGATCGTATTCCCAAGTGTAACCCATCGCGCCATGCACCTGGAGCGTACGACGTGCGCCCAACATGCCTGCATCGGCCGCAGCGACCTTGGCATGCGACACGCGCACCGCGCGGTCGGGCAACTGGTTCACCAACGCATAGGCGGCATAATAGACGACGGGCCGGGCAAAGGTCAGCTTGACCTGCACGTCGGCCAGCAGATGCTTCACTGCCTGGAACGAACCGATCGGCTTGCCAAACTGCTCACGGTTCTTGGTGTATTCGACCGACAGGTCCAGCATACGCTGGGTCGAGCCCAGCATGTCGGCGGCGGTGTAAAGCGCGGCGCGGTCACGGGCTTGCGCCATCAATAGGGCGGCGCTGTTGCCATCGGCAATCTTCTGCCCCCCCGAACCGTCCCATACCAGCCGCGACGGCCGGCGTGAAGGATCGACGGACGGCGCCTCGGTCAGCGTCACCGCCGACTTTGGCACCGCATAGAGCGCATTATCCTTGGAGAGCAGGAACAGGTCGGCGATACCGGCGTCCAGCACGAATGGGTTGATCGTGTCGCCGAAAGCCAGTGTCGCCTCACCCGCCGCAACCTTGGGCAGCCATTCGGCGGCCAGGTCCGGCAAAGCCTCAGCCAATAGTGGCGCGGCCACGGCGATGCTGTCGAACAGAGCACCGGGGACGGCGGCGCGGCCGAACTCTTCCGCCACCAGCACGGCGTCCAGTTCATTCATGCCCAGCCCGCCATGATCCTCGGCGATCGGCAAGCCGGCAACACCCAACTCGGCCAACGCCGCGCGGAATTTAAGTGCGCCACCGTCGGGGCTGTCGATCAATGCCCGCACTGCTGCGGGCGTGCATTCGCCATTCAGGAAATCGCTGACCGCGTCCCGGAAAGTGAGCTGGTCTTCGGTGAACCGGAAGTCCATGTTCCTCTCGATTGCCGGCCATTGCGGCCTGGCGTCTGAATCCCGTCATAGGGCGATTTCGTCGGCCCCACGCTGCGACTTCTAGTTAGCCCCTCCGCCGCCGTCAATCGAGACACGTAGACAAAAGCCCTGCGCTTTACGCATACTGCGACGCGGTCCTGGTGGCGTTTTCGTGATGCCGCACAAATGACTCAGCCGACAACGGTTCCGTCAGAGAGAATGCGCTTTCGACTTGAACTTGCGTAAATTCGGCCTATAGATATTACGAATTGATACAGCGAGGCCATCACCACCTCGCGACAAGGGAAGGCTTCAGGAGGTTCTCATGGCGACGTCGGCTCAGCATACCAAGGACATCATTCCCGACCCGGCGACCCTGGTCGCGCGGGCGAAGGCGATGATCCCGGCACTCAAGGCGCGCGCCGCCCAGGGCGAGGCCGACCGCAAGATCCCCGACCAGACTATCGCCGATTTCAAGGAAGCTGGCTTCTTCGACATCTTGAAGCCCAAGCGTTGGGGCGGCTTCGAGATGGAGCCGCAGGTTTTCTTCGAGGTGCAGATGGCGATCGCGGAGGGCTGCATGTCGTCAGCCTGGGTGCTGGGCGTCGTGGGCGTGCATCCGCTACAGCTAGGCCTGTTCCCGCTGAAGGCGCAGGAAGACGTGTGGGGCAAGGATGCTTCGGTCCTGGTGTCGTCGTCCTATCAGCCGGTCGGCAAAGTCGAGAAGGCGGACGGCGGCTTCTACCTGACCGGCCAGTGGTCGTTCTCGTCCGGCTGCCAGCATTGCGACTGGGTCTTCGCTGGGGCACTGGTGTTCGGGCCGGAAGGCACGCCGCCGGAATATCGCACCTTCCTGGTGCCGCGCAGCGACTATCAGATCGTCGATACCTGGAACACGTTCGGGCTGAAGGCCACGGGCAGCCACGACATCAAGATCGAGCGCGTCTTCGTGCCGGAACATCGCACGCATAAGGCGATGGATGGGTTCCTGTGCCGTAATCCCGGTCAGGAAGCCAACCCAGGCGATATCTTCAAACTCCCTTGGGCGGCTGTCTTCACCCGCGCCGTCTCCACCGCCTCGATCGGCGCGGTCGAGGGCGTGCTGGCCTCGTTCCTTGAAATCGCCAAAAGCCGCGTCTCAACGAATACAGGCATGGCGACCAAGGCCGATCCGTTCGCCCTGTCTGCTGCCGCCAACGCCGCCGCCGAGGTCGCCTCAATGAAGGCCACGTTGTTCAAAGCATTCGATGACATGATGGCGGTGGTCCGCGCCGGCAAGGACGTCGCGGCTGAGGACCGCGTGTTCTATAAGTACCAAGCCTCCCGCGTGGCCCGCCGCGCCGCCGACATCGCCGACGAGCTGCTATTGCTGTCTGGCGCCAAGGGCATCTTCAACGACAACGCTATCGTCCGTCCCTGGCTGGACCTGAAGGCGGGCCGCGCCCACATCGCCAACAACTCCAACCTGGCGGGCCTGACCTTGGGCGGCTCGTTCCTGGGCGCCCCGGTGATGGACACGTTCCTGTAAGGAGAAACCGTAGGACGGAAGCGATTCCGTCCTACTTTTTCCTCCGCTTCTTTCCGTTCGACCGGCTGGACCCATGGCCGCGCTGATGCGCCGGGCCGCTGTCGCTTAGCAGATTGCGGGCGGAATTGATCAGTGACAGGTGCGACAAGGCTTGCGGGAAGTTGCCGACCTGACGTTTTGCCGTCGCGTCATACTCCTCCGACAACAGGCCGACATCGTTGCGCAGGCTTAGCAACCTTTCGAATAGCATTCGCGCCTTCTTCTTTCGGCCCTGCAGGGCGTAATTATCCACCAGCCAGAAGCTGCAGGCCAGGAATGCCCCCTCGCCCGGCGGCAGGCCGTCGACATTTTCGCCGTCATCGACTTTTTCGCCGGTGTCGTAGCGCATGACGAAACCGTCGCGCATCAGGTGTTTTTCAATCGCCGCGATTGTTCCCGTCACGCGCGGGTCGTTGCACGGTAGGAAGCCGACAAGCGCGATATTGAGCAGGCTGGCGTCGAGCGCGCTCGATCCGTAAGACTGGACAAATGTATCGCGCACCGGATCGAAGCCGTTGGCGCAGACATTGTCGTGAATTCGATCACGCACCTTCTTCCAATGGGCAACAGGCCCAGGCAAACCGAACTCCTCCGCCGAGCGAACCACGCGATCGAAGGCGACCCAGGCCATCACCTTCGAATGGGTGAAGTGCCGGCGGCCACCCCGCACCTCCCAGATGCCGTCATCGGGTTGATCCCAGATCGCCTCAAGATGTTTTACCAGCGCGCATTCCAGCGGCCAGATCGTGCCGTCCTCGTTCAAGCCGGCACGACGCGCGACATACAGCGTGTCTAGCACCTCGCCATAGACATCGAGCTGGATCTGTTCCGATGCGGCATTGCCGATCCGCACCGGCGCTGCGCCCTGATAGCCGGGCAGCCACGGCACTTCATATTCGTCGATCCGACGCTCCCCTGCCACGCCATAAAGAATCTGCAGTTCGTCCGGGCTGCCGGCCGCCGCGCGGATCAGCCACGACCGCCAGGCCTTTGCCTCGGTCAGGTATCCAGTCTCAATTAGCGCATAGAGGGTGAATGTGGCGTCGCGCAGCCAGCAATAGCGGTAATCCCAGTTGCGCTGCCCGCCGAGCTGTTCCGGCAACGAAGTCGTGGCGGCGGCGACGATACCGCCAGTTTCCCAGTGCGTCAGCGCCTTCAGCGTCAACAGCGAACGCAGCACCGCCTGCCGATATTGGCTCTTTGCCTTGTAGGTTTTCGCCCAATGCGACCAGACTTTCTCGATCCGCTTATGCGATTTGTATGGATCGGTGCGATCCGGCAAATCGTGAAAAGACGGCGTCCAGGTAAGGACGAACGCGGTCTTCTCTCGAGCATGGATGGTAAACTCACCGACGGTCTTCATGTTCTCGCCGCGCAGTTCGACATCGGTGTCGAGCAGTAGCCGGTCCGGCCCCGCCGTCATCTGAAGCCGGCCGTCGTCCAGCCGCCTGACCCAGGGAACGATCGACCCGTAATCGAACCGTACGACCGTCTCGGTCCGCATGACGACCTTGCCCTCCAACCCGGTCACGATGCGGATGATCCCGGCGTTGTGAAAGCTGCCGGTCATGAAATCGGTCACACGGACACGGCCCGTCCGGGTCTTGAACACCGTTTCCAGGATCATCGTGGAATCGCGATATTGCCGCGTGACGGTGACGCTTTTTGCCCTCGGTGCGATCAGCCAGCGCCCATGCTTCGGACCGCCCAGCAAGGCGGCGAAACAGGCCGGGCTATCGAAACGCGGCAGCCCCAACCAATCGATAGAACCGTCGTTACAGACAAGCGCCATCGTCTCGCAATTGCCGATGACGGCGTAATCTTCGATTTTTCCCGGCATGCGCTTCAGATCCCACCGACCGGCTCTGTAGTTGAGCCGCCCTGACCAAATGCGCGAAGCAAGAAGGATGTTCCCCGCGCTGCCGGCATTCAGCCTTGACCGGCCAGAAGCATGGTGCTGAATCCGCACGGCAAATAGCCGAGCGCGATACAACCCCAGGGGAAATTCATGCGGAAAGTCGCTTTGATCACCGGCGCGACGCGCGGCATCGGCAAGGCCTGTGCGCTGAGCCTGGCAGGGCAGGGTTACGATATCGTCGCTACCGGCCGTACCGTGAGGGAGGGCGAAGGCACGGTGAACATCCCCTTCGTCGGTGAGGAGCGCCAAGTCGCCGTACCGGGCAGCCTGGGACAGACTGTCGCCGAGGTTCAGGCGCTGGGTCGCGAGGCGCTGGGGCTGCGGATGGACCTGCTGGACCGCTCGACGATGGACGACGTCGTGGCCCAGGTAATGGAACGTTGGGGCCGAATCGACGTGCTGGTCAATAACGCGCTCCATGGCGGCCGCGGGCTGATGTTTCCGTTCGACCAGTTCACCATCGAGCAGTTCGAAACCGCTGCGATCGCCAATTTGGTGAATCAGGCCTACATCACCCGTTTGGTCCTGCCGATCATGTTGCGCCAAGGAGCTGGCACGGTTGTGGGCCTCAGCTCAGTCGCCGGCATCACGCCCTCGCCTACCCCAGCGCGTGAGGGCGGCTGGGGTTTCGTCTATGGCGGGCCAAAAAGCGGCTTTCACCGGATCAGCGAATTCCTGAATGTCGAGCACGCGAAGGATGGGATTTTCGCACTGAATGTCGAGCCCGGCTTCACCGTTACAGAAGCGACTATCGCCATGTTTGGCCCTAGCATCGTCGACACGATCGGCGCCGAACCGACCGAACCCAAAGTCACCGGCGACGTCGTCGCTTGGCTGGTCACTCAACCGGAAGGCCGCGAGTATGCCGGCAAACTGGTCAGCACGCCAAAATTCTTCAAGGAACGCGGGATCGTCTGGCCGTAATGCTGATGCTAATGTTGATTTAAGCTGTTGCCAGGAATGGCGCCGTGGGTCGCCGCGTCTTCCTGTTTCTGCATTTTCTGCTTGTCGCGCCGATCGAGAGTCTGCAACCGCTGCGTGGCCTGCGGACGAATATCTGCCGCACGACACTTTCGACCGGGTCGTCGAAGGTGCGGACTACGGTTGGCCCTATTGCTATGACAAGAACCTGCCCGACCGGAATATCCGCATTTCGATTGCGCGGCGAAGACAGCGGCTAGCTTGCTGTTGCCGCCACGTGCCGCGTCGCTGGGCATGTTGCTCTATCGCGGAACGGCCATGGCCGGCCTCGGCGGCAAGCTGATATTAGGCCTGCACGGCTACCGCGCAAGCGGTAACCGGATCGTCTCCCTGGCGATCGACGCCCATGGGCGGCCGAGCGGGGATTTGCAGAATTTGGTGTCAGGCTGGGACGCCGTGAAGGGGTGATCGTCCACAAGGCGCCCCGGTCGGCATTTATCAGGACAGCGACGGCAGCATCCTGATCACCGAGGATCACAACGGAACGCTGCTGCGCCTGACAAAATCCGGACACTAACCCCGCCTAATGCGGCGTGACACTCGCGCCGGTGGATGAATGCCCCTGCAGCATCTGCTGATTGCGCTGGCTCAGCGCCTGCACCCGCTGTTGCGACTGCGTGGTATCCTGCAAAGCGCCTTGCTGGGCCTGCTGGTTCTGCTGGTACATATTCTGCTGAACCACGGCCGTGTTGGGCACGACGGGCTGAACCCTGGCCTTGGCGCCGCCGTGAACATTGGCTGTGGTCTGCGCAAAAGCCGGGGCGGCGCTCAGGATGGCGAGCGTTGCGACAGCCCAGTTTGCGATACGCATGATAACCTCCTCAAAGGCCGCCTCGCCTTCGGCAAGCCGGCGACCGTTTCGCTTCCGTACAAAGGGAAACGCGTTTGGACGGGTTGAGGTTTCACCCCAGGAAGTGCTTCAGCCGGCAGCGCTATAAACCCTTTCCGTTACGAACGCGTTAAGGCATCTATGCGTACCCGGCACCGCGCACCGCCGACTGGAGACGGCAACACGCAGGAAGAACCGGAGAAGCACGTCTGTGCGACGTATCGCTATTTGGATCGCCGTAATTTTTTTGGCCGGCTGTACACCCTACGGAACTGAGATCACCGAGGCCCAGGCGAGCCAAGATGACGGGCGCATGGGTAAACGGTAATCTCCGGACAACCGTCGCCACATCGGGCAAGGGAGGGAACGATGCTGATCGTCACTACGGAAAACATCGCCGGCCACCGCACGGTAGCGACGCTGGGCCAAGTCTTTGGCCTCGTCGTGCGTAGCCGGGGCATTGGCGGCAATTTCATGGCCGGCCTGCGCTCCATTGTCGGCGGCGAGATCCACGAATATACCCGCCTGCTGGAAGAGGCGCGCCGGCATGCGATCGACCGTTTAGTCACCAACGCGACGGCGATGGGGGCGAACGCGGTCATTATGATGCGCTTCGATTCGGCGGAGATCGGCCAGACCATGAGCGAGATCGTCGCCTATGGTACAGCCGTCGTGGTCGAGCCCATCGCCTGACATGCTGCGCATGCTGGTTTTGGGATTTGGCGGGGCGCTGATTTTGGCCAGTTGCGTCGTGGCGGCGACGGGCATAGCCGCCCCCGCGCTCTGGCTTTTCACGCTCGGCGCCCTGACCGTCGTCGGCACCGTGTTCGAACGCGTGCTCTACAAACCACTGAAGGATGGCAGCCCGGGTCCCGGCTGGACCGACACCGGCGAACGCTTTGTCGATCCGGGAACCGGCAAGATGGTGAAGGTCCTGTTCAATGCCGCGTCCGGTGCCCGGCAATATGTGACGGTAGGCGAGCGGGATATTACGGCGGCTGTGCGAGAACAATCGTAGGCGCACAGCGCAGCGTATTCCGCCTTACCGACCGATTCAGCACGCCGCCGGCGCCTATTCGTCGTCGTCCTCGACGGGTATGAAGGGGCGGGTGATTTTGGCGAGACGGCTGTCGTATTTCAGTTGTTTGACCGAGATCGATGTCTCGACATGGCGCACGCCGGGCAGTGCCAGGATGGCATTGTTGGCGACGTTCAAAACATCCTCCAGCGCGCCATACATGCCGACGACATGGATGTTGAACCGGCCCAGCGTGATGATCACGCTGCGAATTCCGTCCATCTCCGCGATGATGCGGGCAACTTCTTTCACCCGCGCCTGTTCGACCGTTACGCCGATGAACACCAACAAAGGGCTGCCGAGATAAGACGGAGCGACGATGGCGGTGAATCGGAGGTAATTTTCCTCCTGCAGGCGTTTCAGGCGGCCGCGGATCGTGCCTTCCGTGACGCCCAGCGTCTGCGCGATCTTACGGTTGCTCAGCCGCGCATCGTGGGCCAGCACCTCCAGGATTTGATGGTCGAAGCTGTCGAGCTGATAACGCGCGCCGGCAACCGCGGTCATGACAGGTTCGCCGTCATGACAGGGGGGCCACGTCGAAGTCGAACTTCACGATATCCACGGCGATGGCGGGCGACAGATTACGCACGCCCCGAATGGCGGCCACGTCGTTCAGAAGGAATTGCGCCAGTTGCGAGAATTCCTGGGCGGCGAGCAGGATTTCGATATCCTTGGCTCCGGTCACCAGATTGATCGACAGCACCTGCGGCAGCTTCGCGAATTCGCGCGCCACCTCTTCTGCCGGGCGGCCCTGCACCTCGACCCCGATCGCGATCAGCGTGTCGTAACCGAAGGCGGCAAAATCGGTCGCCGCGACCACCTTCATCGCCTTCGCATCCTCCATCTGGCGGATGCGTGCAGACACGGTCGCGGCCGAAACCTTCAGATCGCGCGCGATCTTCTGGTTGGTCGCACGGCCGTTGACCTTCAAAAGCTCAAGGATCTTGCGGTCTGTTTCGTCGAATTCGTATCGGCCCGACTTGGCCCCGTTTACCGCCATACCCTCCCTCGCGCCGGTCAGCGACTCCAGTCGCCATAGGCGACAAAGTGAGGATTGCGGAATTCCGGCTTGCCGTAAAGGAAAGGCGCACCATCCACTGTCTCTACACGTCCGCCCGCGCCCAACAGAACCGCGTGACCGGCGGCGATATCCCATTCCATCGTGGTGCCGAGACGCGGATAGACATCCGCCTCACCGCGCGCGACCAGACAGAGTTTCACCGAGCTGCCGGCGGAACGCAGGTCGGCGACCTTCAACCCGGCCAGAAACTCGTCCATCTCCGCCCCACCGCCATGCGAGCGGGAGGCAACGACCGTCAGCCCTTCAGCCGGCGGCTGCCGCACGGCAATAGACTTGGTTTCGCCGCCGCCAAGGGCAAGCTTCGCGGTCCCCGGGCCGGCGGCGGTGTAGGTGTCGCCGGTGACCGGCGAATGAACCAACCCCAGGATCGGCACGCCGTTCTCGATCAGTGCGATATTGACGGTGAATTCGCCGTTCTTCTTGATGAATTCTTTGGTGCCGTCCAACGGATCGACCAGCCAGAATTTGCCGCCCCGAACTTCCGGGCTGATGCCGGCCGCCGCCTCTTCTTCAGAGATAACCGGAATATCGGGCGTCAGTGCACGCAGCACCGGCAGGATCACTTTCTCCGCCGCCGTATCGGCCGCGGTGACGGGGCTGCCGTCCTCTTTCCACGTCGCCTCTGGCACATCATAGAAGCGCATCGCCTCACGGCCTGCCTCTTCAATGACGGGCCGCAGCTTGGCCAGCAGGTCGTTCAGCATCAGAAAGAGCCCCCTTTCAGCATGCCGCGATCCTCCAGGACCTTGACGATATAGTCGGCGGCTTCCTCGGCGCTCATCGTGGTTGTGTCGACCCGGATGTCCGGAGTCTCGGGCGCTTCATACGGCGAATCGATGCCGGTGAAGTTCTTGATCTGCCCCTGGCGCGCCTTCTTATAGAGGCCCTTCACGTCACGGCTTTCGGCAATGTCCAGCGGCGTCTCGACATAGACTTCGAAGAACTCACCGCCTTCCAGCAGGTTGCGGACCATCTGCCGTTCCGCGCGGAACGGCGAGATAAAGGCGGTCAGCACGATCAGGCCGGCATCTACCATCAGCTTGGCAACCTCGCCGACGCGGCGGATATTCTCCACGCGATCGACATCGGTGAAGCCCAGGTCACGGTTCAGCCCATGGCGAACATTGTCGCCGTCCAGCAGATAGGTGTGCCGGTTGATGGCATAGAGCTTCTTCTCGACCAGATTGGCGATCGTCGACTTCCCGGCGCCCGACAGGCCAGTAAACCACAGGACGCAGGATTTCTGAGACTTCTGCGATGCCCGCGCCTCCTTATGGACGTCGACCGCCTGCCAGTGGATGTTCTGGGCACGGCGCAGCGCGAAATGGATCAGGCCCGCGCCAACCGTCTCGTTGCTCATCCGGTCGATCAGGATGAAGCCGCCGGTATCCTTATTCTCCGCATAGGGATCGAAGGCGATCGGCTGTTCCAAGCTGATATTGCAGACGCCGATCTCGTTGAGTTCAAGCGACTTCGCCGCCAGCTCTTCGAGCGTGTTGACGTTGATCTTGTGCTTGATCGCCGAAACATTGGTGCTGACGGTCCGCGCACCGATCTTCAGCAGATACGGGCGGCCGGGCAGCAAGGCCGTCTCGTTCATCCATATGATGGTGGCCTCGAACTGGTCCGACACGCCGGGGGGGGAGCCGGCGGCCGACAGGATGTCGCCGCGGCTGACGTCGATTTCGTCGGCCAGGGTGATGGTAACCGATTGGCCGGAGACAGCCTCATCGATTTCGCCGTCCAGAACGATGGAGGCGACGGTCGATTCCTTGCCCGACGGCAGGGCTTTCAGCTTGTCGCCCTTGCGCACGGTGCCGGCGGTGATGACACCTGAGAAGCCGCGGAAATCCAGGTTTGGGCGATTGACCCATTGGACCGGCATGCGAAACGGCGCGTCGAAATTTTCCGTTGCGATCGGCACGGTTTCCAAGTGCGGCATCAGCGGCAACCCGGTGTACCAGGGCATATTTTCGCTGTTATGGGTGATGTTGTCGCCCTTGAAGGCGGACATCGGGATCGGCGTGATGTTCTTCAGCCCGATCTGCTTCGCAAACTCCATATAATCCGCGACGATGGCATCATATTTTTCCTGGCTGTAATCGACCAGGTCCATCTTGTTGACGGCCAGCACCACTTGCTTGATGCCGATCAGCGAAACCAGATACGAATGCCGGCGGCTTTGCACCAGAACGCCCTTGCGGGCATCGATCAGGATGACTGCAAGGTCCGCCGTGGAGGCGCCGGTGATCATGTTGCGGGTGTATTGCTCGTGGCCGGGGGTATCGGCGACGATGAACTTGCGACGGTCGGTCGAGAAAAAGCGATAGGCGACGTCGATGGTGATGCCCTGTTCGCGCTCCGCTGCCAGACCGTCGACCAGCAGGGCGAAATCGATCTGTTCGCCCTGGGTGCCCATCTTCTTGCTGTCGGCTTCCAGCGCCGCCAGTTGGTCCTCGAAGATCATTTTCGATTCGTAGAGCAGACGCCCGATCAGCGTAGACTTGCCGTCGTCCACCGAGCCGCAGGTGATGAAACGCAGCAAGCTCTTATATTGGTGCGACTGAAGGTACTGTTCGATGTCGGTTTCGATCAGATCCGATACGTGCGCCATTAGAAATACCCCTCGCGCTTCTTCTTCTCCATTGACGCGGAGCTGTCATGGTCGATCGCTCGACCCTGGCGCTCCGACGTCGTGGTCAGCAGCATTTCCTGAATGACGTCCTGCAACGTCGCGGCATCGCTCTCGACCGCACCCGACAGCGGGTAGCAACCCAGCGTGCGGAAACGCACATTCTTGATCTCCGGCTTTTCGCCCGGGTTCAAACGCATGCGCTCATCATCGACCATGATCAGGTTGCCATCGCGCTCGACCACCGGCCGGGGCGCGGCGAAATAGAGCGGCACGATCGGAATGTTTTCCAGATAGATGTACTGCCAGATATCCAGCTCGGTCCAGTTGGAGATCGGGAACACGCGAATGCTCTCGCCCTTGTTCTTCCGCGCGTTATAGAGGCGCCACAGTTCAGGGCGCTGCCGCTTCGGGTCCCACACATGGTTGGCCGAACGAAAAGAAAAGATACGTTCCTTGGCGCGAGACTTTTCCTCGTCGCGCCGGGCGCCGCCGAAGGCCGCGTCGAAGCCGTATTTGTCCAGCGCCTGTTTCAGCGCCTGGGTCTTCATGATGTCGGTATAGGCCGAGCCGTGGTCGAACGGGTTGATCCCCTGCGCCTGGGCTTCCAGGTTGGTGTAGGAAATCAGGTTCAGCCCGAGTTCGGCCATCTGCTGGTCGCGGAACTCGATCATGTTCTTGAACTTCCAGCCCGTGTTGATGTGCAACATCGGGAATGGCGGCTTGCCAGGCGCAAAGGCCTTCATCGCCAGCCGCAGCATGACCGAGCTGTCCTTGCCGATCGAATACATCATCACAGGATTCTCGGCCTCGGCCGCCACTTCCCGCATGATGTGAATGCTTTCTGCCTCCAGGCGCTGGAGGTGGGTGAGACCCGACATTCTACCTTCCTTTTCGTCCCGTCCGCGCGAAACACGATGGTCCGGGTTCAGGTGCAAGTTATGACTATACGTGGTGTATAGACATCGAGTATAACAGTGTCAACGCGATGCGTCGGTGTACGTGGGTTTACGCTTGAGCGTCAATGCCGGAGCGCTGCGGAATTTTACGAGTTTGGTATCCATGGGCCACAAAATTGCTCAAAACACGCTCATAACAGTGCGCCGCCAATGCGCAACGTAAACAGCGACGGACTGACGCTGCAGGAGCGGCAGAAGCAAAAAAGCCGCGACAGCATACTGGCTGCGGCCAAGGATGTGCTGTCCGAACGATCCTATGCCTCCATCGCGATCGAGGACGTGATCGCCCGCGCCGGGGTCAGCCGTGCCACCTTCTATAAATATTTCGACCGGAAGTTCGCTATCGGCCGCGAACTGCACGCCGAGTTCGCGCCGAGGCTGAGCGCGGTCTACGACCTATTGCTGAGATTCCCCGATCCGACCGAGCAGCAGCTGATCGACTGGATCATGCAGGTGGTGGCGCTATACCGGGCGGAAAAGGACCTGATCGTCACCTTCGCCCACCTGCTGGCGATCGAGCCCGATTTTCACCCGATCATGATCAATATCATTAGCGAAACCGAGCAGCGCTGGGCCGCCGCGATCCCCGCCTTTCGCGTGCCGGGATCGTCATCGCCGCTGGCGATGCAAGCGCGCATCGAATCGCGCCTCCTGCTCCGCCAAATCAACGATTTCTGCTACGAAGTCGCGATCTTCGGTTGGGACATCGACGTCACCGAGGGCTGCCGCATTATGGCCGGCTATTTCCGCAGCTTCCTGGACCGGTATCAGGCTCCCGGCGCGGCCCTTCAGATCAGGTGATTACCGTGATGTGTGCCGGCACGTTATACTGGTAACATTCCTGCTCGACACGCTTCGTAATACGCCAGCCCTTGGGCGTGCGCGCGAGTTCGTCCAGGTAAAACAGCCCCAGGAACATCATCTGGGTCGTGCCGTCGGGCATCGGGCAGCCCATCGGGTTGAAACAGACGATCTTGCTGGTTGCCGTGTCACCGGTCACCTTGATCGAGACGTTGCCGACCATGTGATAGTAATTCGAGAAACCAGTCAGCGATTTCTTCAGCCAGTCCCGAATCTGAGGATATTTGCCGTCGATGCCGCCCATCGCGCGATAATCGATATAGGCGTCGGGGGTGAAGACATTATCCATCTTGTCGATCTGTAGCGTATCCAGCGCATCCGCATAATCGGTGAACAGCTGCTGAATTTCGAGCTTGTCGGAGATTTCCTGAAGACTGAGCATGAACGTGTTTCCCCTGAATTTCGCGATTGTCGGCTACGGTCCGATTGCGGCATATGCCTCGACTGGCTTAGAAACTAGAGTGTGGGCGATTGGGCGGTCAATGAAGTTCGATAGTTGTACAGCGCGGGCTTGAAAACTTGTCGTTTGCGTAATTTTCTGGATGTTTGGCGACGAATCCATCTTGTTGCTGGTGAATTGACCGCTAATATCAGTTGTTCCAGGCCGTAGGAAAAATTACGGACACGACAGTCGAGGGGAAACAGATGACAACATCATCACTGGGTTACGCCGTGATCGAGGCGACCGACATTGCCGCCTGGCGCAAATTCGGCACCGAAGTGCTGGGACTGATGACCGTGGACTCCAAGGATGGCGGTGTCCGCTTCCGCATGGACGATCGCCCGTTCCGTATCGCCGTCGTGCCCGGCTCCGAAGACCGCTTCGTCGCCGCCGGCTGGGAACTGCCGAACCAGGAAGCCTATGACGCAACCCTGAAGGCGCTTTCGGGCGCCGGTGTCGCGATCGAGCATGGATCGGCCGATGAGGCCGCCGACCGTAAAGTCCGGGCGGTCGCGCGCTGCAAGGATCCCTCGGGCAACCGCCTGGAAATCTATCACGGCAGGGTTTTGGACTACACGCCGTTCGTCTCCCCGGCCGGCGTCAGCGGTTTCGTCACTGGCAATATGGGCCTGGGCCACGCCGTTCTGCCCGCACCCAAGGTCGAGGAAACCCGCTCGTTCTATAAGACCTATCTCGGCTTCGGCGACACCGACGAGATGCGGGTGCCGATCGGCGTGCCGGATCATCCGGGCCTCGCGCTCTACTTCATGCATTGCGACAACCCCCGTCATCACAGCCTTGCCCTGTTCGAGGCCGATATTCCGGGCGGGTTGGTTCATCTGATGATCGAGGTCAACAAGTTCGACGATCTGGGCCGCTGCATCGATCGCTGCAAGAAAGCCGGCACGCCGATCTCCATCAACATGGGCCGGCACAGCAACGACCTGATGGTCTCGACCTATATCAAGTCGCCGTCGGGCTTCGACATCGAATATGGCTGGGACGCCGTGCAGCCGGACTGGAGCACTTATGTGCCCACCAAAAGTGAGATTTTCAGCCTCTGGGGTCATCCGGAAATGTCGGGTGGATAACGCTCCTTCTCGTCATTGCGAGCGAAGCGGAGCAATCCAGGGCCA
Organism: Alphaproteobacteria bacterium; assembly: GCA_965276835.1. Classification (GTDB taxonomy): domain Bacteria; phylum Pseudomonadota; class Alphaproteobacteria; order BOG-932; family Roseiterribacteraceae; genus BOG-932. The sequence continues at coordinate 121,637 of OZ255631.1, read as the reverse complement.
TACGCCCAATACCACGGGGTGGCCCTGGATTGCCGCGTCGCTATGCTCCTCGCAATGACAAGGAAAACAGTTAGATTTAGCTTCATGAGATCTCCGGGGAAGGACAATTTTCATGATCAATCTTGAAGGCAAGACCGCACTGGTAACCGGCGGCGGCGCGGGTATGGGACGCGCGATCGCGGAGGCGTTCGGCGCCTACGGTGTCAAGGTTGCGGTGGCCGAGATCAAGAAGGAACGCGCCGACGCCGTGCGCAAGGTGTTGGACGACGCCAAGGTCGACAATCTGGTCGAGGTTGTGGACGTGCGCGACACGGCGCAGGTCGCGGCGCTGGCCAAGAAGGTCGAGGCAAAATTCGGTGGCCTGGACATACTGGTCAACAATGTCGGCGACTTCATGGGCATCGTCGGCACCTTTGCAGACTCCACGGAAGATCAGTGGGACACTCTGTATCAGGTCAATCTGAAGCAGATATTCGTCGTCACCCACGCGATGCTGCCCTTGATGCGCAAGTCCGGTAACGGCGGCAGCATCATCAACGTATCGTCGATCGAGGCCTTCCGTGGCATCCCGGGGGGCGTGGTCTATGGCGCCTATAAGGCCGGCATCACCGGCTTTACGCAAAGCCTGGCGGTCGAGCTTGGCCCCGAGGGCATCCGCGTCAACACGATCGCGCCGGAAACGACCGACACCGAGCAGGTTCAGGTCACCAACTGGACCAACCCGAAATACATGGACCACACCGAGCGCTGGATTCCACTGGGCCGTTTCGGCGTGCCCAAAGACGCTGCCGGTTGCGCCGTTTTCCTGGCCAGCGACTTGTCTGGCTGGGTCACCGGCACGACTATCCACATGGATGGCGGAGCGCTGGCCGCTGCCGGCTGGTACCGCACCCCCAAGGGACAGTGGACGAACATGCCGGTTATCGCCGATAAGGGTCTGATATTCTGATATGCCCGTGACCGGCTGACGCGCCGGCATCACGCGCGGGGAACGGCGATGGCTCTGTCCGCTGATATTCTGGACCTGATGAACGAGGACGCAGCTGCGCTGATGGCGCGGGCGGCCGCGTTGCGCGACGGCGTTCACGGCCGAATCCAAAGCTATTCGCCCAAGGTCTTTATCCCGCTGACCCATCTGTGCCGGGATGTCTGCCACTACTGCACCTTCTCCAAGCCGCCGAAGAAGGGCGAAGCGGCCTATATGACGATCGAACAGGTGCTTGAGGTCGCTCGCGCGGGCGCGGCGGCCGGCTGCACCGAGGCCCTGTTCACGCTGGGCGACAAACCGGAACTGCGCTTCAGCGCCGCGCGGGATGCGCTGACTGCCCTCGGTCACGAAACGACCCTGTCCTATGTCGTCGAAGCGGCGAAGGCCGTGATCAAGGAAACCGGGCTGCTGCCGCATATCAATGCCGGCGTCATGGGTGCCGACGATATCGCGATGCTGCGCGGCGTCTCTGTCAGCCAGGGCCTGATGCTGGAAAGCACATCCGAGCGGCTGCTGGCAAAAGGCCAGGCGCATTACGGCTCGCCAGACAAGATTCCCGCCGCGCGCCTGGAGACGATCCGGCTGGCCGGCGAGCAGCACGTCCCGTTCACATCGGGCATCTTGATCGGCATCGGCGAAACCCGCGAAGAACGGGTTGAGGCCTTGCTGGCGCTGCGCGACCTGCACGCCGAATACGGCCACATCCAAGAAATCATTATCCAGAATTTCCGAGCCAAGCCGGGCACCAAGATGGTGAACGCACCCGAGCCCGATTTGGACGAGTTGCTGTGGACGATCGCCGTCACCCGCGTCCTCTTCGGTGCGGAGATGAACATTCAGGCGCCGCCGAATCTGACGCCCGGCGAATACGGCGTGCTGATCGAGGCGGGAATCAACGATTGGGGCGGCATTTCCCCGGTCACGCTGGATCATGTGAACCCGGAGGCGCCGTGGCCCCATCTGGAGGCCCTGCGCCGTGAGACCGCCACCGCCGGCAAAATCCTGACCGCACGCCTGCCGATCTATCCGGCCTATTATCACGACAATGACCGCTGGCAAGACCCGGCGCTGATCCCGCATATCTTGAAATCGGCCGACGCACAGGGATGGGGCCGCAACGATTTCTGGTCGCCCGGTATTTCGGTAACGCCGATCGCACCCGCCAAGGCCGGGCCGACCGAACGGGTCGATCCCAAAATTCGCGAGTTGACCGCCAAGGCGTCCGAAGGCATCGGCCTGAATGAGCAGGAGATAACGGCCCTGTTCGGCGCGCGCGGCATCGATTTCGAGCATGTGACAGAGGCGGCGGATGCGCTGCGCGCCAGGGTAAACGGCGACGTCGTTACCTATGCCGTCAACCGCAATATCAACTACACCAATATTTGCGGCTACAAATGCCGGTTCTGTGCCTTCTCAAAGGGCAAGACACACGAAGCGTTACGTGGAGTGCCTTACAATCTCGACATGCACGAGGTGCAGCGGCGCGTCACGGAAGCCTGGGATCGCGGCGCCACAGAAGTCTGCATGCAAGGCGGCATTCATCCCGACTATACGGGCGACACCTATGTCGAAATCTGCCACGCGGTGAAGCAAGCCCAGCCGGGCATGCATATCCACGCATTCTCCCCGCTGGAGGTACAGCAGGGCGCGGCCACGCTGGGCATACCGGCGGCAGAATTTCTGACCCGGCTGAAAGAGGCTGGCCTCGGCACCCTGCCGGGCACTGCTGCGGAAATCCTGGACGACGAAGTCCGCGACATCCTGTGCCACGACAAGCTGAACACGCAGGAATGGCTGGACGTGATCGAAGCTGCACACAGCGTCGGTTTCCGCACGACCTCGACCATCATGTTCGGCCATATCGAAAGTCCGAAACATTGGGCGCGGCACATATTGCGCATCCGCGCGCTGCAGGAGCGGACCGGTGGCTTCACTGAGTTCGTTCCCCTGCCCTTCGTCCACATGGAAGCGCCGATGTATCTGAAGGGCATGGCGCGCAAGGGCCCGACCTTCCGCGAAACGATCCTCATGCACTCGGTGGCGCGGTTGGCGCTGCATCCTGTCCTGACCAACATCCAGGTTTCGTGGGTGAAACTCGGCCGCGAGGGCGTGAAGGTCGCGCTCAATGCAGGCGCCAACGACATGGGCGGCACGTTGATGAACGAAAGCATCTCGCGCGCCGCCGGCACGCAGCACGGCCAGGAACTGCCGCCCGAGGAGATGGACGCGCTGATCCGTTCCGTGGGTCGCGTGCCGCGCCAACGCACAACGCTGTATGGCCCGGTGTCAGAAGAACGCGAGGCGGCAGGCCGGAACACCGAAGACTTGGCGCCGATCATCTTGACGCCGCCGAAGCCGATCCGGCGGGCGACCGCCACAGCCTGATTCCCTCTCCGATTCCCGCTGCTAGAAAACGAGTAGACGATGTCCGATACACTCCCGACCTTGGCCGTTCTCGGCGGCACCGGCGCCGAAGGCAGCGGCTTGGCCTTCCGCTGGGCTCATGCCGGCTATCCGGTGATCATCGGCAGCCGCACCGCGGAAAAGGCGCAGGCCGGCGCGGCTGAGTTGAACGGGTTGCTGGGCAAGGACCTGGTGCGCGGAATGGACAATCTATCGGCCGCCAAGGAAGCCGATATTGCCATCCTGACCGTGCCGTGGTCGGCGCAGAAATCGACGGTCAGCGACGTTGCCCCTGCTCTCCAGGGCAAGATCCTGGTGGACGTGACCGTCCCGCTGGTGCCGCCCAAGGTGAATCGCGTACAGCTTCCGGAGGGTGGGTCGGCCGTTATGGCAATGCAGCAGATGTTGGGTGACGGCGTAAAGGTGGTATCCGCCTTCCAGAACGTGTCGGCCCACCACTTGAAAGACCTGCACCATACCGTCGAATGCGATGTGCTGGTCTGCGGCGACGATATTCCATCGCGCGAAACAGTCATCCAGCTTGCGAATGCCTGCGGCTTGCGCGGCATTCATGCCGGGCCGCTGCAGAACTCGGTGGTCGCCGAAGCCCTGACCTCGGTGCTGATCTCGATCAACCAGCGCTACAAAATCCCGGGATCGGGCATTCGCATCACTGGCCTGCCGGAATAGATCTGACATGGCAACGCCCGCGGAACTGACGCTGCGTGCGCTTGGCGACGTTCCCTTCATCCGGAAGGGCGACGACCTGACCGAAGTGATCCTGACGGCGATCGCGGCGAACGGACTGGCGCTGCAATCCGGCGACATCGTCCTGCTGGCGCAGAAGATCGTCTCAAAGTCGGAAGGCCGGACAATCGAACTGCGTACCGTCACGCCATCCGACGAAGCGATTGAAATCGCAGCTAGGTCGGATAAGGATCCGCGCGTCGTCGAACTGATCCTTCAGGAATCCACCGAAGTCCTGCGGGTGCGACCGGGTGCCGTCATCGTCGCGCACCGCCTGGGCTTCGTCGCGGCCAATGCGGGGATCGATCAGTCGAACATCGGCAACACCAGCGATGACGACAAGGTGCTGCTCTTGCCGGTGGACCCTGACGGCACATGCGCGCAAATCCGAAACACGCTGAAAGTGCGAACAGGGTTGGATATTGCGGTGGTGATTATCGACAGCATCGGCCGTGCCTGGCGCAACGGCACCATTGGCACGGCTATCGGCGTCGCGGGTGTCGCCGGACTGCTCGACCTGCGCACGCGTCCCGACCTTTATGGACGACCGCTGAAGACCAGCGAACTTGGCCTTGCCGACGAACTGGCATCCGCCGCATCATTGATCATGGGCCAGGCCGACGAGGGCCGGCCGATCGTGCTCGCGCGCGGGTTGACCGACGGCCGGCGCGAGGGCACCGCCCGCGAACTGATCCGGCCCAAGGAGATAGACCTATTTCGCTAGTCCGCGTCATCGACAGACAGCTCAGCGACGATGCAGCCAGCCTAAACGCAGCCATCGCCGGCCGCCGCTCGGTCAGGCGGTTCCTGCCCGAACCGGTGTCCGATGACCTGATCGCCGACATGGTGTGCGCCGCAACGCGGGCGCCATCCGCGCATAACCGCCAGCCTTGGCGTTTCCATGTCGTGCGCGACGCGGATGGCAAAGCAGGCTTGGCCAAAGCCATGGGCGACCGTCTGCGAGCCGACCGCACGCGCGACGGCGACGATGCGCAGGCGATCGAGCAGGACGTCGCCCGTTCCTCCGGCCGCATCAACGGTGCCGGCGCGCTGATCGCCGTGTGCCTGACGCTCGAGGAAATGGACGCTTACCCCGATACGCGCCGCAACGACGCAGAGCACATCATGGCGGTGCAGAGCACGGCGATGGCGGCGCAAATCATGCTGCTGAAGGCGCAAGCCGCCGGCTTAGGCGCCTGCTGGGTGTGCGCCCCACTGTTCTGCCCTGACACCGTGCGCACGGCGCTCGACCTGCCGCCAGCCTGGCGACCACAAGGCCTGATCCTGCTCGGCTGGCCGGCGGAACCCGGACGGGTGCGCGAACGCAAACCCCTGTCGGAAATCCTAACCGGGATTGCCGTATCATGAGGGTGCTTGCTCTTGCGGGCGGCGTCGGCGGTGCGAAACTGGCCGAAGGACTGGCAGCGGTTTTGCCGCCTGGCGAACTGACGATCGCCGTGAATGTCGGCGACGATTTCGAGCATCTGGGCGTGCGGATTTCTCCGGACATCGATACCGTCACCTACACACTATCCGGGCTTAACAACCAGGAGCAGGGCTGGGGTCTGGCGGGCGAAACCTGGCAATTCATGGATTCGCTGGAGCGACTTGGCGGCGAGACCTGGTTCCGCCTGGGTGACAAGGACATGGCGACCCATATTGAGCGCACGCGGCGGCTCAAGGCAGGCGAGACGCTGTCGGACATCACGCTCGATTTCGCGCGACGGCTGGGCATCAGGCAGCCGATCGTACCCGTTTCCGACGATCCGGTCCGCACGATGGTCATGACCGACCAGGGCGTGCTGGCGTTCCAGGATTATTTCGTCCGCCTGCGCTGCACGCCGCGCGTAGAACGGCTGGAATTTAACGGCGCAGCCGAGGCAAAACTCAGCCTGGCATTTGCCGCGGCCCTGTCCGCGCCCGATCTTCAGGCGATCATCGTCTGTCCATCCAATCCTTTCCTCAGTATCCAGCCGATCCTCAGCATCGCCGGCGTCCGCACGGCGTTGGAACGGCGGCAAGCGCCGATGATCGCCGTTTCGCCGATCATCGGCGGCCAGGCAGTCAAGGGGCCTGCGGCCAAGATCATGGAAGAGCTTGGCATGACGGTATCGTCAGCCGGTGTCGCCGGGTTCTATGGCAGGTTGCTCGACGGATTGATGATCGACACTGTCGATGCCCACCTGAAAAACGAGATCGCTGGCCCGGCCATCGAGGTCACCGACACGATGATGCGCAATGCCGATGACCGCCGCCGCCTGGCACGCGAGGCGCTGGCTTTCGCCGAACGGTTGCGGGCAACACGATGAGCGTCTGGGCCATTATCCCGGCGCGCCCACTGGAGGAAGGCAAATCGCGCCTTGCCGATGCGCTGACTCCGGCCGAACGGCAACAGCTCAACCAACTGTTCTTCCATCAAACCTTGCAAACCGTGGCGAGCGTCGTAGGGCAGGATCGCGTCCTGGTGGTCAGCCGTTCGAAGGCACTGCTCAAGGCGGCCGAGATGATGGCGCTACAGACGCTGCTCGAAAATTCGCCGTATGGCCTGAACGAGGCGCTGACCCAGGCCGCCGGAGTGGCGCGTGGCCGGGGCGCGAGCGCCGTCCTGTCGGTCAGCTGTGATCTGCCTTTCATGGTCGCCGACGATCTGAGGGTGCTGCTGGACACCGCGCTGGAGGGTGACGGGTTGGCCATCGCCAGCGACCGGTCGGGAACGGGGACCAACGCATTGGTCCTATCGCCGGCCGGCGCTATCCCCTACGGCTACGGTCTCGGCAGCTTCGCGGCGCACCAAACTGCCGCGGCCGAAAAAGGATTAGTCCTGAACGTCGTGCGCCGGCCCGGCCTATTATTCGATATCGACACGCCTGACGATTTCGAGCAGATGGAAGAAATCAAGAGAGATGCAAATCCTCTTCGGTTTCGGAGTTGCGCTTTTCCCTGAATCTGTGAGATTCGACCCCACACAGCATGCGCACCCTCTATCACCTCTGGCTCTCGCCGTTCTCGCGTACCGTCCGCGTGATCCTGGCGGAAAAAGAACTCCCCTTCGACCTTGAGGTCGAAAAAGTGTGGGAGCGCCGAACCGCGTTCCTGACCCTCAATCCCGCGTGCGATGTCCCAGTCCTGATCGAAGATGACGGCACGGTGTTGGCCGGCATTCACGTCATTTCGGAATATCTGGACGAGGCCTATCCCGAACGCTCTTTGATCGGTGGGGACCTGCAGTCGCGGGCCGAGGCGCGGCGGCTGGTCGACTGGTTCGACGTTAAGTTCAATAAGGAAGTGACCCAGAACCTGGTCGGCGAGAAACTGATGAAGCGCCTGTCGGGCGACGGTTACCCGCAGGCCACCGCGATCCGCGAAGGCCTGGCCGAAATCCACAATCACTTGGCCTATATTTCGTTCCTGGCGGAACGCCGGCGCTGGCTTGCCGGCGACCATTTTTCATCCGCCGATATCACGGCAGCGGCGCATCTCTCCGCGGTCGATTATATCGGCGATGTGCCGTGGGACGATCATCCCGGCGCCAAGGACTGGTACGCGCGGATCAAGTCCCGTCCCAGCTTCCGGCCACTGCTGGCGGACAAGGTGCCGGGGACGATGCCGCCGCCGCATTACGCCGATCTCGATTTCTGACCTGATCGCCGCGATTTGACCGCATTTCCCAGGCACTCTCGCAGCATCGGGAGGAACCAGACCATGCGTTCATTAATCGTCGCCGTTGCTCTATCGCTTGCCGCGCCGCTGGCCGTCGCGCAGACCGTTGTCAATCCACGACCTGATGACACGGTCAACCTGTCCTTGAAATTGGAGGATTGGGTTCAGACCCAGACCGTCCGGACCGTTCTGGGAGTCGATGCCGCGTTCTCGGGGGCCGATGCCGGCAAAGTGCGCGGTGAAATCCTGGGCGCAGTCAAGAAATTGGCCGACGGCGCGGATTGGCGGTTCACACGCTTCGACCATAACGAAGATGCCAGCGGGCTGGAGCGATGGAACGCAACCCTCGAGGCCCGGCTGCCCGAGGCGCAACTGAGCGGGTTATCCGACCGCGCCAAACAGGCCTCAAAACCCGGACTGCAAGTCACGCTCCAGCAGGCTGACTTCTCCCCGACGCTGGCGGAAGTCGAGGCGGCGAAAGCGAAGCTTCGCGGCGATATGTATAAGAAGATCAACGAAGCGTTGACGCAGCTCAATCAGGCGGAACCCGACCGCAAGTACCGTGTCATGCACGTGTACTTCAATGAAGGGGCGCCCGTGTACGCCGGGGCGCAAAACTTCAACACACCCGCCATGGCCGCGCCGATGCTCAAGGCGGCTAACGCCGGCGAAGACATTGAGCGTTCCGAAAAGCTCAAACTCGGCGCGAATGTGGTCTTCGGCGCACTGGCTCCTAAAGAGTGATGCCCCGGCTCTTCGTATTCGGCCTTGGCTACAGTGCGCTCGCTATTGCCAGCTTGCTACAGCGCGAGGGATGGGAGATTGCGGGCACCTTCCGATCACAAGGCGGCGAAGAGCGCCTTCGCAGACTGGGTATCGACCCGGTCCGATATGACGGAACCGAACCTTTGAAGGATGATGCGTTGGACGGCGCGACGCATCTTCTATGTTCGATTCCCGCCGATCCCGACGATCCGGCGCTACGGTGCAACGCCAGCGCGATTGCTGCGTCGAGCAGCCTCAATTGGATCGGCTACCTGTCGACAACATCAGTCTATGGCGTAACCGACGGCTCCGTGGTCGACGAGGACACCGTCTGCGCCCCATCCAGCGCGCGGGGCCAAAGGCGGCTGGCCGCGGAGCGGGCGTGGCAACGCTTACCGCAGCCCGGACATGTCTTTCGGCTGTCAGGTATCTACGGTCCTGGGCGCAGCGTGTTCGACACGATCCGTGGCGGCCGGGCGCAACGGATCGTTAAACCCGGCCAAGTCTTTAACCGCATTCATGTCGATGACATCGCTGGTATCGTGCGCGCGTCGATCGCCGTGCCGACACCAGGCAGAATCTATAACGTGGCCGACGACCTGCCGGCCCCGTCGTCTGACCTGGTCACCTATGGCTGCGGCCTTCTGAAGGTGAGGCCACCTCGGGAGATTCCATTTGATAAAGCCGTGCTGTCGCCGATGGCTCGGGAATTTTGGGCCGACAACAAACGAATCGATAACCGGCGCATGAAGGACGAGCTCGGTGTCCAGCTGCGCTATCCAACCTACCGAGAGGGGCTGGACGCGGTGTTCGCTACAGGCGGCTAAGCTACCACTTTCCAGTGTTGGGCATCGATGCCCATGGCTCGGCCGGCGCCAAAGCCTGGCCCTTCTGGAGCAGTTCGATGGAGATGTTGTCCGGCGAGCGGATGAAGGCCATCTTGCCGTCGCGCGGTGGGCGATTGATCGTCACGCCCTTGTCCAGCAAACCCTGGCAGGTCGCGTAGATATCGTCGACCTCATAGGCTAGGTGGCCAAAATTCCGGCCCTCGCCCAGCGTCTCCGGATCCCAGTTGAACGTCAGTTCGACCTGCGCCTCGTCGTCGCCAGGTGCGGCGAGGAATGCCAGCGTGTAACGACCCTGCGGAACGTCATGCCGCCCAACTTCGCGCAGGCCCAGCTTATTGACGTAGAAATCTGTCGCGGCGTCCAGGTCGGTCACCCGGACCATGGTGTGAAGATATTTCATGCGGGTCTCCTTCAACTGGCGTCGGCACGCAGCGCGGCCGGGTCTTCATATTCGTCGGGAATGGCGCAAATCCGGAAACGGACGAAAAGCCGTCCGAGCGGCTTGCTTGCCGTCAGACATGCGAACGGAACCGCCACCAGACAAGGCACGACCGTCGGCAACGCCCAGGGCAGCGAGCCCGGCATCACCGTCGCGAACACATAGGCCGCGCCGATACCGAATAGGGTTTGCGGCCATAGCCCGCGCACGGCCTCGCCGACCGGCACGGACCGGCTGCCCCCGCGATTCTGTGCCTCCCACATGACACGACGGCCGAAGATCAGGCCGATGACGAACAGCGCCTGGGCCACCATCATGACCGGCGCCAAGAACAGAGAGAACAGCAGATCGAAGATAAAGCTGAAGAACAACCGCACGCGCCCACCATAGCGCCGGCTTTCACCACGTGTACACAACACGTCCAGCACACCAAGGAATCGCGGCGCGAAGGCCAAGCTCATCATCACGACATAGAGGCCGAAGGCGAGCGTCGCCGGGACCGCCCCTTTGGCGACCGTTCCCGCCATCGCTATGCCGGTCACCAGCATGGTCAGGCCGACAGGTGCGCCGACATACATCATGATCGCGTTGGCGAGCTGGAACCGTCCCATGGGCCTGAGGCCCGGCATGCCGAGCAGTTTTAAGTACTGCATATTGCCTTGGCACCAGCGTAGGTCGCGCTTGATGAAGTCCGGCAGGCTCGGCGGGTTTTCTTCCCAGCTTTCCATCTCATCGGCGATCACGCGCACGTCATAGCCGGCGCCGCGCATCATCGCGGCCTCCACCTGATCGTGGCTGAGAACCTGCCCGCCTAAAGGCCCGCGCCCCTTCAGCACCGGCAACTGGCAATGATCGAGCAACGGCTTCACCCGCAGGATGGCATTGTGTCCCCAATAAGGCCCAGCGGGCCCTTGCCACCAGGCACTGCCCACCGTCTGAGTGCGCATCGAATGGCGCATACCGAACTGGAAGATACGGGTGAAGGCGCTGTCGGATGGCTTGCCGACGACCAGGGACTGCAGGATGCCGAGCGTCGGGTTAATCTGCATCGCCCGCACGAGACGCAGCATCGACCGAGCCGACATAACGCTGTCGGCATCGAGCGTAATCATATGGTCGTAGCGATCCTGGCAGCGTTCGGCGAACTCCAGCAGGTTGCCGGCCTTGTAGCCCGTATTCAGCGTGCGCCGGCGATAGTGAAGAAATCTGGCGTCCGGATAACGGGCCAATAGAGCGGCAAACGCGGCATCCTCTTCGGCGGCGATATCGGCGCGGGCGCTGTCGCTCAATACGTGAAAATCGAACCACGCGGCCCAAGGCGTTCCCTGCATATCGTCGATCATCCGGCGCAACCGGGCGAAGACGCCGGTCACGTCCTCATGCCGGACCGCGAGGCAGACAGCTGTCCGCGTGACAATCGGACTTTCGTCCGGCGTCATCCGCAATGCCGGATTGGTGAACCGCACCGCATCGTCCACCACACGCAGCACGACAAAGCCGATCAGCGCATTCCAGAACCCCATCAGGGTCCAGGGCAGGCTGAGCAGAAACATCGCCAGAAAGACCATCGAGGGCACAGACCAGCCGCGCGTCGACATGATGAAGGTCATCACCGAGCCGAGCGCGGCAATGCTGGCGATATTGAGCAGGAAGAAGGCCCAGCGGCGGATAGTGATCGAACCGTCGCCGGTGTCGTCGAGCGGTTCGGATATTTGGAGGGTCGCGTCCGTCATGGCCGATGTGTTACAGCCCTAAGCCCTGACGAGCCATAGAATTTTGCACGAGAGATCGCGACCTTTGAGCCCAAGCAGCCCCCAATTGGCACAGGCGCTTTGGACCGTCGGCCCCGGCCAGGCGGAGCTGCGGCAGGCCGTTCTCGCCGCGCTCGACGGCGAATCCGTGTGGGTTCGGGCATTGGTGAGCGGCATCAGCCGGGGCACGGAATCGCTGGTATTTCAGGGCCATGTGCCGGAAAGCGAATGGGCGCGGATGCGCTGCCCGTTCCAGGAGGGCGAGTTTCCGTTTCCAGTGAAGTACGGCTACGCGATGGTCGGCGCCTTGGAAGGAACGCCGAACACGCGTGTCTTCGCCCTCTATCCACACCAGACGCATTTCATTCTGCCGAGAGACGCGGTGACGCCGGTGCCCGAGAACGTCAGTACCGAACGTGCCGTGCTGGCGCCGCAGATGGAGACGGCGCTCAACGCCACCTGGGACGGCGCTCCGCGCATCGGCGACCGCATCGCTGTGGTCGGCGGCGGCGTGATCGGCTGTCTTGTCGCCTATCTCTGCAGCCGGATCGTCGGCACCGAGGTCACGCTGATCGATATCGACGTCAGCCGTGGCGAGATCGCGACCGCCCTCGGCGTAGCGTTTGCGACACCCACCGACGCACCGAAGAACTGCGACTTGGTTTTTCATGCTTCGGGAAGGAGCGCGGGCCTTGAACTGGCCCTTACCCTCGCCGGCTTCGAGGCAACCATAGTCGAGCTCAGCTGGTATGGCGCGAATGCCGTCAATATCGGGCTGGGCGGCGCGTTCCATAGCCAGCGTCTGACATTGCTGTCGTCGCAGGTTGGCAGCGTGGCCCCCGCACGGCGGGTGCGCTGGCCGCATGGCAGGCGGCTGGCGAAAGCGTTGTCGCTCTGTGCCGATCCGGCACTCGATTGCCTAGTCGCCAAAGAAACGCAATTTGCCGACTTGCCCCGGAAACTACCGGATATCCTCGGGAAACCGGGCGCCCTTTGTCATCTCGTTCGTTATTAAGGAGATTCTATGTACGCCGTCGAAGTTCGCGACCACATCATGATCGCCCACAGCCTGGCCGGCGACGTGTTCGGCCCGGCGCAGCGCCTGCACGGCGCGACCTTCGTGGTCGATCTCGCCTTCTTCCGCGAAGAACTGGACCCGGACAACATCGTCGTCGATATCGGCCGCGCCACCGATACGCTGAAGGCGATCCTGCGGCCGATTAATTACGCTAATCTCGACGACGTGCCGGCGTTGTCCGGCAAAGTCACGACAACCGAATTCCTGTCGCGCTACATCTTCGGCAAAATGGCCGACGCGATCCGTGCCGGGAATCTTGGCCCCCATGCCGGCGGCATCGACAAGCTGCGCGTGACGCTCAACGAGTCGCACGTCGCGCGCGCCTGGTATGAGGGGTCAGTTGCCCGGTAGAGTCTGGTTCGCCGTTCCGGGCAGCATCGACACCCGGACCGGCGGCACGCTTTACGACAAGCGAGTGATCGCCGAACTGCGCACCATGGGACGGCGCGTCGGACACTTGGCATGGCCCGGCTCGTTCCCCTTCCCGACCGACGAAGATCTGGCAATCGTAAAGGCAAGTCTGGCTGCCTGCCCCGACGATGCTCTGGTCATAGTCGACGGGCTGGCATTCGGCGTTATGCCCGAGCTCGCTGCAAGCGAAGCCAGCCGGCTGCTGTTGGTCGCGCTGGTCCACCACCCGCTGTCGCTCGAATCAGGTTTATCGCCAGAGGTCGCCGAACGGTTCCGTGTTTCCGAACAGCAGGCCCTTTCGACTGTCCGAGCTGTCATCGTCAACAGCGACCTGACGGCGGCGACCCTGGTGGCCGATTTCGAAGTTCCGCGCCAGAAAATCACGATCGCCTACCCCGGCACAGACAAGCCGAAGACACCGGTCATTCGTCCGCCGGATCGTCAACTGCATCTCCTGTCGGTGGGCACGGTAACATTCAGGAAGGCCCACAGGGTGTTGGTCGACGCATTGTCGCAAATCGTCGAGTTCGACTGGCACTGCACCATCGCCGGCAGCCTGGAGCGGGACCGGGAAACCGCGGATAGGTTGCAGCAACAGATTTCCGATCTTGGCCTGGAGCAACGCGTGAAGCTAATCGGCGAGATCGACGATCTGACGCCACTTTATGAACGGGCCGATCTGATGGTGTCCTCCAGCCGGTATGAAGGTTTCGGCATGGCGATTGCCGAGGCCTTGGCCTATGGCCTGCCTATCGTCGCTGCGCGTGGCGGCGCGGTGGCCGATGTCGTTCCTGCCGATGCCGGTGCGCTGGTGCCGGCGGACGATCCGGCCGCCCTGGCGGCAGCATTACGCCGCGCTATCAATGACCGGGTATATCGCGCAGCCCTGACAGCGGGAGCGCGCGCTGCAGGCGAAAAACTCGCCGGTTGGGATCAAACAGCCGCTGCCATCGCGTCAGCTCTCGACAAGGTTTAATGCAACCAAGTCCGGCGAACCCGCCCCGGACGTCTGGAATACACAGTCGAACAAAACGTCTTGGCCCAGATGATATACAGTTGTGTGGGGCCGCAGCGCGGCGTTGAGCTGATCTATCGGCGGCAGACAGATCCCCGACGGTCCGGAACCGATGACGATCGGCGCAATGCTGAGATGCAGACGATCGACCGCGCCCGCCGCCAGAAAAGCAGACACCGTTGCAGCGCCACCCTCGATCAGAATGCGGCGATAACCCCGGGCCGCCAGCGCGGCGACAATCGCATGCGGATCGAGTTGGCCTGCGTCGGCTGCGATCACAATCGGCAACACGGAAGCTGGGCGAGCCTGCTCCCCTGTCTGAACCGCGAACACCGGGCAACCATCGTTGGCCAGCAGCCGGGCATTCGCCGGCAGGCGGCCATTGGGGTCGATCACCACCCGCGCGGGATGCGATCCCTCGGTCAGGCGGACGTTCAGCTGCGGGTCGTCGGCGATCACCGTGCCGATGCCGACCACCACCACGTCAACCAGCGCACGCAAACGATGCAGGTGGCGAAGCGCCTCGTGGCCGTTGATATAACGGGAACAGCCAGTTGGCGTGGCGATGCGGCCGTCCAGCGACTGCCCCAGTTGCGCCAGAACGAAGGGCCGGCCGGAATTTCCGTCGGCAATCGGCGCATAGAGGTTCCAAAATGCGCCGTCATCGTTCATATCCACCGGACGGACGATGTCGCGGCCTGCCGCACGTTGCAAAAGCAGGAGCCAAAGCGCTTCATCGTTTTGATATTGTTGGTTGGAAACGTCCGAAGCCTTCGCCATGGTCGCCGGATTCCTGGTGACAGTGGTGCGATGATAAGAAAAGTTAGGTACAGGGAAACACATTCCGCTCAAACACATTTCGCTACGATCCACCGGCAGGAACCGGTGGCCGAAAGGCTGATACTGTGACTGATGCATCGACTATCTTGAATAGGCTGGCCGCGGGCCCTCAGGTGGCGGCCGAACGCGCCGCGGGCGAATTGCGCGCCGGACGCCCGATCCTGATCGAAACCCCTGCCGGGTTAACGATTGCGGCGGCACTGGATGGCGTCTCGCCGTCGGTTTTCACCGCGCTTCGTGAACTGGGGGGCATGCTGACTTTGTCGGAACGCCGCGCCTTGGCATTGGGGCTGACCGGAGAACATCCCATCAACGTCTCGTTGACGGGACACACGCCAGAAAGCGCCCTCACCCTAGCCGCCGGCATCCAGCCCGAATTTGACAACTGGCTGGCCGGGGATGCGACGGCATCGGCTGCAATCGCCCTTTGCAAACATGCGCTGCTGTTGCCGGCTGCCTTGATCGCACCGGTTTCCAAAGACGAACCCGCGAATCTGGTTCGAGCAAAACTCGAAGAACTGACACCGCCGCTCGCTAATCGCGAATACGATCTCGAGATCGTGTCGGAGGCCGAGGTGCCGCTGACCGGAAACGTGCAGACCCGCTTTATCGTCCTGCGCGGCGGACCTGCCCCACGCGACCAGGTCGCGATCATTGTCGGCCAGCCGGACACGACCAAGCCTGTGCCGGTCCGCATGCACTCAGCCTGCCTGACCGGCGACCTTTTCGGGTCGCTCCGCTGTGACTGCGGCGACCAGTTGCGCAACGCGGTGGCGCGGCTGAACGCGGCCGGCGGCGGCGTGTTGCTTTATCTCGACCAGGAAGGACGCGGGATCGGCATCGGCAACAAGATGCGGGCCTATGCCCTGCAGGACGAGGGCTTCGACACGATCGACGCGGACCGGCTGCTTGGCTTCGGCGCCGATGAGCGGCGATACGATTACGCCGCCGCGATGCTGAACACGCTGGGTTTTCGCCGGATCGTGCTGCTGACCAACAACCCGGCCAAGATCGACGCGCTGAACCGCGCGGGGATCGAAGTGACGGAACGCCAACCGCTGACCGGCATGGTGACAGCGCAGAACCTGCACTATCTGCACACCAAGGCGCGTCGCGCCCATCACATGCTGGATGAGTTGCTGGACTTGGCCAAACCCGTCGCCGAGCCAGGCGGCTGAGCTTCAGTTCGGTCGCGCCACGATCAGCCGCAGAGAACCTTCGAACTCGGGCTGCGTGCGCAGATGCCCGTATCGCCCATCCCAAGAACCGCTTCCCAAATCCTGGCGCAGATGGTCGACATACCCAGCGGCGGCCTCCGGGCTGACGAAACTCCATGCCGAACACGCCAATCTGGCGCCATCATCGAGAAATCGTTCGGGCCGGCCGTAATAGGCTTCATTGAAACCGTCGCTGCATGACAGCGGAATCGGCACCGGCAGAACATCGATCCGCCCGCCGAGTAACCTGCCGATCCGATCCAGCGGCGGATAGCGGCGCGCCTCGGCCGCTAGTATGGCCGGCGCGTAATCGTTGAGCCAGAACCGTTGAACCAGATGCGGGTCGCATGACAGTACAACGACCGGCCCTTTCGTCACGCGGCGCATTTCGCCCAGCCCAGCGGCAAGGTCGGTCCATTGGTGCACGGTGAACGTCGCCATCGCCGCATCGAATTCCTGGTCGGCGAACGGAAGCTTTTCGGCAACCGCGTCCAGCGCGACCGAGGGATGCGCCGGACGCTGCCCTCGCATCGATGCCGAGGGTTCAATGGCCGTCACGTCGCGTGTCGGCGGCTCATAGGAACCCGCACCCGCACCGACATTCAGAACTCTGCGCGTCGCACCGAGCGCATCTTCGATCCTTTGCGCGATCGCAGGTTCAGCTTGCCGGTAATGAGAATAATACCGGCCGATGGCGGCATAGTTCGCATCGCCCGCGCTGCCGTCGCCCTGCTTTTCCACCATCCCGATAGGCCTCCACACCAGACGGTGCACAATCTGTCATCGAGGGTATTCATTGGGAAGCCTTGCAGCTTTGGCTCAAGGGCATGAAGATAAGACGCCGCTCGCCTTGTTCAGGCACGGCGTAAGGGGATCAGATCATGCCGCAGCTTCGCTCTCGCACCACCACTCACGGCCGCAACCAGGCTGGCGCACGCGGCCTTTGGCGCGCAACCGGCATGAAGGACGACGATTTCGGCAAGCCGATCGTCGCGGTCGCCAATTCCTTCACCCAGTTCGTGCCCGGGCATGTCCATCTGAAGGACCTGGGCCAGCTGGTGGCGCGCGAGATCGAGGGCGCCGGCGGCGTCGCCAAGGAATTCAACACCATCGCGGTCGATGATGGCATCGCAATGGGCCATGACGGCATGCTCTACAGCCTGCCGTCGCGTGAGATCATCGCCGACAGCATCGAATACATGGTCAATGCGCACTGCGCCGACGCGCTGGTCTGCATCTCCAATTGCGACAAGATCACCCCCGGTATGCTGATGGCCGCCTTGCGCCTCAACATCCCGACCGTCTTTGTCTCGGGCGGACCGATGGAGGCCGGTAAAGTCGTCCTGAAGGGCAAGACGCACGCAGTGGATGTGGTCGACGCCATGGTCGTCGCCGCCGACGCCAGTGTCAGCGACGAGGACGTGAAGACCATCGAGCGGTCCGCCTGTCCGACATGCGGGTCGTGCTCCGGCATGTTCACCGCCAATTCGATGAACTGCCTGACCGAGGCACTGGGATTGTCGCTGCCCGGCAACGGATCGGTGCTGGCGACCCACGGCGACCGCAAGCGACTGTTCGTCGAGGCCGGCCATCTGATCGTCGATCTGGCGCAGCGTTATTACGAGCATGACGACACGTCGGTCCTGCCGCGCAGCATCGCCTCGTTCAAGGCGTTCGAGAATGCGATGACGATGGACATCGCGATGGGTGGGTCGACCAACACGGTGCTGCATCTGCTGGCTGCGGCCTATGAGGGCGAGGTGCCGTTCACCATGGCCGATATCGACCGCCTGTCGCGCCACGTGCCTGTGCTGTGCAAGGTCGCGCCCTCCGTCGCCAACGTGCATATGGAAGATGTCCACCGCGCCGGCGGCGTGATGGCGATCCTGGGCGAACTGGATCGCGCCGGTCTTCTCCACACAGACCTGCCGACCGTCCATGCCGGGACGATGGCCGATGCCCTGAACCGCTGGGACATCGCCCGCACCAACAGCGACGGCGTGCGCGATTTCTACCGTGCGGCGCCAGGCGGCGTGCCCACGATGGTCGCATTCAGCCAGAACGAACGCTATGGCGAGGTCGATGCAGACCGCGCCACCGGCGTTATCCGCGATGCCGCCCATGCCTTCAGCAAGGATGGCGGGCTGGCCGTGCTGAGCGGCAACATCGCCGTCGACGGGTCGATCGTGAAGACCGCCGGCGTCGATGACTCCAATCTCGTCTTCAGCGGCCCTGCCAAGGTTTACGAGAGCCAGGACGCGGCCGTATCCGGCATTCTGGGCGGTCAGGTCAAGGCTGGCGACGTCGTCGTCATCCGCTATGAGGGGCCGCGCGGCGGGCCCGGTATGCAGGAGATGCTGTACCCCACCAGCTATCTGAAATCGAAGGGCCTGGGTAAGGTCTGCGCATTGGTTACTGACGGCCGGTTCTCGGGCGGAACGTCCGGGCTGTCGATCGGCCACGTATCACCGGAAGCAGCCGAGGGCGGTATGATCGGCCTGGTCGAGCCGGGTGACATCATCGAGATCGACATCCCCAAGCGCATCATCCGCCTCGCGGTGTCCGACGACGAACTGGCCCGCCGCCGCGCCGCGATGGAGGCCAAGGGTACGGCCGCCTGGAAGCCCGCAACGGTTCGTCCCCGCAAGATCACGGCCGCACTCCGCGCCTATGCCGCCATGACTACCAGCGCCGCGAGGGGCGCGGTTCGCGTCATCGACTGACGATGCGGCTGCTTCTGCTGCTGCTCTGCTTGGCGGCAACGCCGGTTCTGGCCGACCCGCCGGCGTGGGTCGTGCCGGACGCAGACAAGCTGCCCGATGACGACCACGGCAAGCTGGTCAAGTTCGGCCGGCGGCTGATCGAGGCCACCTATGCCGAGATCGGGCCGCGGGTTGCCGACCCGGCGAAGCGCTATTCGGGCAACAACCTGGCCTGCCGGAACTGCCACTTGCAGGCTGGGACCAAGCAGTTCGGGCTGCCGTTCCTGGGCGTCGCCAAGGACTTCCCAGGTTACCGGCCGCGCGAGGGCCATGTCGGCACGCTGGAGGAGCGGGTCAACGGCTGCATGACCCGCAGCATGAGCGGCAAGCCGTTGCCCGACGACAGCCCGCAGATGAAGGCCTTCGTCGCCTATATCGAATTCCTAGCGACCGGGCCGAAGCAGGACGGGCGCGGATCGGGCAAGATGGCGGAGCTGAGCCGCCCGGCGAACATCGCCCATGGCGCGGAGATCTATGCCAACACCTGCGCCGTCTGCCACGGCGCGAATGGCGAGGGCAAACCGAACGGCGGCAATCCTGCCGCCGGTTACGAGAACCCGCCTTTGTGGGGCAGCGACACGTTCAATGACGGGGCCGGCATGGCCCGGCTGATCTCCGCCGCGAACTTCATCCGCAGCAACATGCCGAACGGCGCCAACTGGCAGGAACCCGCGATCTCGGTCGAGGATTCCTGGGATGTAGCGGCCTTCATCATCAACCACCCCAGGCCGCATAAAGATAATCTGGACGCCGATTATCCCAAGCGGGGCGAGAAGTCGGTCGACGCCGCCTATGGCCCGTTCGCGGATGGATTGCCGGCCGAGCAGCACGCGCTGGGGCCGTTCGATCCGATCCGCGCGCGGCTGAAGGCGCTAAAGTAGCGTCCTATCGAGCCCGTTGCCGTGCCCGCGCCGCATCGCCGAAACGCCGGAACAGGGCGGTCGAGAAGGCCGACTTGGTTGCCTCCCATTCCGGATGCCACTGCACGCCGAGCGCGAAGGCCGGCGCACCCTGTACGCGGACGCCCTCGATCGTGCCGTCGGGCGCGGTCGCCTCCACGGTCAGACCTGGCCCAAGGCGGTCGATACCCTGCCAATGCAGCGAATTGACCATGACGGCCGCACATCCGGGCGCCAGTTCGGCGAGCGCGCCGCCCGGCGTCAAGCTGACCGCATGGGTGGGCGCATACTGGTCTGCGAGTGGCACCTTATAGGGTGCACGGTGGTCGATCCGACCTGGGATTTCATGAATATGCGTGTTCAGCGTGCCGCCCAACGCGACATTCAGTTCCTGAAAGCCACGGCAGATGGCGAGCAGCGGCAGGCTGTCGGCCAGCGCCGTCTCGATCAGCGGCAGCGATGTCGCATCGCGCGCCGGATCGGAGGGCTCGCTGGGTTTATCGCCCGCGCCATAGCGCCAGGGTTCGACATTGGACACCGCCCCGGTCAGCAGCAGGCCGTCAAGTTCGGCCAGGAACGCCTTCAATTCCGCCGTCGCGCCAAAGCTGGGCAGGATCACGGGAAACCCATCGGCCGCCTCACGGACGGCGGACAGATATTTGTCCTGCGCCATGTGGAAGGGTTGCCCGTCGATCATGCGAACGTCGGCAATAACCCCGATTAAAGGGGGGCCGATCAGGGGTTTTCCGTTCGGCATCAGACCAGCCCGCTGCGGCCGATCAGGCCCATTCCGTCTTCGATATCGCGGTGTATGGCGCGCCCCAACGCGGCGCGGTCCCCGGCCTCGATCGCCGCCAGCGCGGCATGGTGCTGGTCGACCAGTTGCGCGGTGCCGAAGCGGCCATAGACCACGCGCATATAGGGGCCGAACTGCAGCCACAGCGTCTGGATCAACTGGTTCAGCGTCGCCAGTCCTTGGGCGCGGTAAAGCTCGAAATGGAAGTTGTAGTTGCCCTCCATATAGACATTCACATTGCCGCTGGAGAGCGCGCTGTCCATCCGGGCGTCGATCTCGCGGAGTTGCTTCAGTTTCGCCCGGTCGATGAAATGCATCGCCAGCCGCGCCGCCTCCGGCTCCAGCAGCAGGCGGCAGCGCAACAGGTCGTCGAACCGCGCGGGCGTCATCGCCGGCACCGTGATCCGGCGCTTGGAGCGGATCTCGATAGCCCGCTCTGCCGCCAGGCGGGATAGCGCCTCGCGCACCGGCATCTGGCTGACGCCCAGCTCCTGCGCCAGGCCGCGCGTCGACAGCGGCACGCCGGGCGTGATTCTGCCGGTAATCATCCGCCAGGACAGCTCGTCATAGACCGAGTTGTGCAGCAGGACGGCCTCGTCCTCCGCGTTGTCCTCGGCGAACGGTACAATCGGCGCGCGCAATTCGCGCAGTGCCGCTTTAGGTGGCGTCATCTGTGATCACTCTTTAGCGAGCGCCTGCATATCGGCGGAGAGCCGCTGGAAATCAAGTTCATATCCGGTCACGCAGCGCGTACCACAGCATGCCAAGCACATAGAGCGGATTACGGAATCGCGACCCGCCGGGGAAGGCGGGCGGCGCGACCGTGGACATGATGTCGAACCGCTCCGCCGTGCCGGTCACCGCCTCGGCCACCAGCTTGCCCGTCAGGCTGGACAGGATCGCCCCCTGCCCCGAATAACCGTGGGCATGGAAGATGTTGCCGCGGCGGCCGATATCCGGCAGGCGGGATAGCGTCACAGACACCATGCCGCCCCAGGCATGGTCGATCCGCACGCCGGTCAATTGCGGAAAGACCGCTTCCATACGTGGGCGCACAAAGGCCGCGATGTCGGCCGGCGGCGACGGGGTATAGCGTTCCCGCCCGCCGAACAGCATGCGGCCGTCGGCGCTCAGCCGGAAATAATCGACCACGAATTTCGTGTCCGACACCGCGCGGTTGGCGGCGATCAGCGCCGCCGGGTCGGGCAGCGGTTCGGTCGCGGCGATATAGCTGCCGACCGGCATCATCCGCCCCGCCAGATGCGGATCGAAATCGCCCAGGAAGGCGTCGCAGGCGATCAGCACATAACGCGCCTTGACCACCCCATCGGCCGTCTTCACGGTCGCGGACGGACCCGGCGCGACGCCGGTGGCGACCGAATTCTCATAGAGCGCCACGCCCGCATTCCGCGCAGCCTCGGCCAAGCCCAGCGTGTAGTTCAGCGGATGAAAATGCCCGCCATTGCGGTCCAACAGGGCGCCGTGGAAGAACGGCGTGGCGACCGCCTCATGGGTTTGGGCCTTACTCAGCACCTCGACATGATCGTAACCCATGACATTGGTCAGGCACTCCGCCTCCTCCGCCAGATACTCGACCTCACGGTGCTTCCACGCCGCCTCCAGATGGCCGGTCAACGCCAGGTCGCAGTCGATGCCGTGGCGCTGGATCAGGCCGACGACCAGGTCCATCGCCTCGACCGACAGGTTGAACAGCGTCTTCGCCCGTCCCGCGCCATAAAGATCGACCAGTTCCATCGCCGATTTGCGCAGGCCGGGAATCATCTGCCCGCCATTGCGGCCCGACGCGCCCCAGCCAATCTTGCCGCCTTCCAGCAGCACGACCGACAGGCCGCGCTCGCGCGCATGCAGCGCCGCGGACAGGCCGGTGCAGCCGCCACCGATGACACACAGATCGGCCTCGACCGCGCCTTTCAGCGTTGGGGCGGGTTCGAAGGGATTGGCGGTCGCGACATAGTAAGACCGGTCGATCCCGAGCGACGTGTTGAAGCCGGTCATGGGCCTGTGGCGTACCGTATTGGCGCCGGCCGCGCTTTTTCCCTTATCGTCATTCCCGCGAAAGCGAAACTCACCAGATCATACCTTCAGCAGCAGGTGGTCGCGTTCCCATGAGCTGATCACGGCCTGATAGGCGTCGAGTTCCGCCTCCTTGATCAGGGTAAAGGCGTGGAAGAACTTCTCGCCCAGCAGGTCCCGCACCTCGGCGCAATTCTTGAACCGGTCCAGCGCCTCGTCCAGCGTGCGCGGCAGGGTTCGCGCCTGTCGATAGGCGTTGCCCGTGACCATCCGCGTCGGCTCGATCGCCTTCATCAACCCGACATAGCCGCAGACCAGGGACGCCGCGATCGCCAGATAGGGGTTGGCGTCGGCCCCCGGAATGCGGTTTTCGATGCGCCGGTTCTGCCCGTCGGACAGCGGCACGCGCAGCCCGCAGGAGCGGTTGTCGTAACCCCATTGCAGGTTGATCGGCGCGCTGAAGCTGGGCCGCATCCGGCGGAAGGAATTGACATTGGGCGCCAGCAGCGGCGTCACCTGCGGCAGATAGGTCTGCAGACCACCGACGAAGTGGTTGAACTTCGCGCTGTTGCTGCCGTCGTCGTTGGCGAACAGGTTCTTGCCGGTCTTCACGTCGATCAGCGACTGATGCAGATGCATGGCGCTGCCCGGCTGATCGTGCATCGGCTTGGCCATGAAGGTGGCATAGACATTGTGCTTCAGCGCGATCTGGCGGACCAGGCGCTTGAACACCAGCACCTGGTCGGCCAGCCGCAGCGGGTCACCGTGGTTGAAATTGATCTCAAGCTGGGCCGCGCCCGATTCATGGATCAGCGTGTCGATATCCAGGTTCGAGGTCTCGGCATCCTCATAGATATGCTCGATCAGGTCTTCGTATTCGGTGATCGCCTCAAGCCCGTAAGGCTGCGGCGAGCTTTCCGACCGGCCCGACCGGCCGATCGGCGCCGCGAGCGGCAGGTCCGGATCGGTGTTGACCTGGGTCAGATAGAATTCAAGTTCCGGCGCCACCACCGGCTGCCAACCCTCGGCGGCGTAAAGCTCCAGCACCCGCTTCAGCACATAGCGCGGCGAGATATGATAGGGACTGCCGTCGCTCATGCAGGCGTCGGCGATGACGAAGGCGGTCGGCGTGCGATAGCCCGGGGCGACGCAGATCGTCGCAAAGTCCGGGTGCAGAACCACATCCGGATCGGAAATGGCGACAGGGTCGTCATCGTCGTCCGGATATTCGCCGGTCACCGTGATGAGGAATACGCTGCTGGGTATGCGCAGCGCCATGTTGCGCTCGATCTCGAGGAATTTCTGCGCGGGAACGACCTTGCCGCGGATGATGCCGTTCATGTCGGGGACGAGGCACTCGACCTCCCCGATATTATGTTCGCGAATCCATGTTTCGAAATCGCCTGTCATAGATCACCATTTTTTTGCGCGGAGCCGGAATAGGCAGGCCGCGATATCTCGGATGCGCCACGCATGGATCGGGAAATGGATCGCGCGGTGGCCGGGCTTAAGAGGCAGGTCGCCGATGCGCCGCCCGCATGCAATGCGGTACGCTAATCCGGCGGCTTACCAGCCCATAATGGCCACGAAGACATGGAATCCTGTCTGGCTGTGATCTCAGGTGAAGGTCGCACGGGGACGGAAGGCTGTCAAACGGCGGATGAAATCGGGGAATGCCTAAGCCCCCTTCCGATCAGAACAAGGTTCGGTAGAATCCAGACACATCCCAGCGCCACCCCGACAAAAGTCGGGGTCCATTTGGGAGGCTTCGAGAAGGCTGGGCATTGGATCCCGACTTTTGTCGGGATGACGGAGGAAGAAACGGGCAGATTTCACCCGTCGGGCGGTCCATGTCCGTCGTGAGCGGGCGCCGGTTCAAGCGCAAACCCGACCTGCTCCAGATAGCTGCGGGCGAGTTCCAGTGTACGGGCCTGTTCGGTGACCTCAGGATCGGCATCGTCGGCATCTTCATCGTCGTCGCCGTCTTCCGCGTCGTCTTCGTCTTCGTCTTCGTCTTCCACGTGGGGCGTCATCCCCAACTGGACGCACAATTTGGCGACGATCTCCACCGGGTCGCCGTCATAGCTCTCATAGGTGTCGTAATCGTCGAACAGATCGTCCAGCCGGCTTTTCAGCGTCTCGCGATCGTCGTCCTCGTCTTCGTCATAATCGTCGTCGAGGCTCGTATCGTTGTCGCCCCAGGCGTCGCGCGCGGCCTCGGTCACCGCCTGGCGGATTGCGGTTTTCTTCGCCTCCTCCGCCTCGCGCTCGGCACGCCCTTCCTCCCACAGTTCGGCGGCGCGATCGGCTTCCGCCTCCGCCTCGGCTTCCGCGGCCAGACGCCTGGCCCGCGCGGCTTCGTCCTCGTCCAGCTGCTCCGCCAGGGCGATGATCCGGCGCAACTCGCGCTGCATCCGGTTCATCGCCAGGAAAGGATCGCTCAGTCTCTCAATCACGCCATGCGCAGCCCCGGCCAACAGGCCGGCGACGCCCTTGGACAGGCGGTCGATCATCGCCATCGTAAAGTGCTGCGACAGCTCCAGATCGTCGAACCGGGCGGCCCGCCGCGCCGCCATCAGCGCAAGATCGATCGTCGGGGCGGCGGCGTTCCGACAATCCTCGTCATCCTCGTCCACACGGCCGTTGGCACGCTTTTCGTCGTCATCGTCCAGCCGCGCCTCCTGCGCGATGATCCGGCGCAGCTCACGCTGCATCCTGTTCATCGCCAGAAACGGGTCCTTCAACTTGTCCACGGAGTCCTGGGCGGTGGATAACAGCTTGCCGTCGATACCCATCCCCAGATGGTTCAGCATGATCATCGCCGTCCGCCGCGACCGTTCCAGCTCATACCGGCGCAGCGCGCGCCGCGCCGCAGCCGATCCAAGCCGGGCCGCGGACGCAGCTTCGCCGTTCGGCGATGATTTCGCCGTGCCGGGGTGCGAAATGGGTTGGTCGAGAGACATTTGGCATTTAGAACATAAAAAGAACAAAATGTCAAGAGGCGATCATCAAGCGTACGTGCCTTCGCCTTGTATAATGGCATTTTTGTAGTTACATTCCGAAGGTCAGCATGCGGTTCGAATGGGATGAGGCGAAAAGCCGATCCAACCGGGTGAACATGGGATCGGCTTCGAAGAGGCCACCCAGGTGTTTCGCGATCCTAAGGGGGGAGGACCGATCTGCTTCAAAGAACCCCAGCAAAGCAGTCGCCATCAAATTAGGACGCTACCGCCCCAGGTGCCGGAACTGTGTTGCACTAGACATACCACCCAAATGCTTAATCCAAACGGAACAATCATTTCGTAAGACGTGTAGTGCGCTCGACCGGTGGCGTTTTTTCGGCGAGGTTATGGGGTGGGCTATGGAAAACGCAGCATTGATCCTTGTTGTCGAAGACGAGGATGGTATCCGGGCTTTGCTTAATACGGCGCTCGAAGATGACGGCTATAAGGTCACGCTGGCCGAAAGCGGCGAAGAAGGCATAAAGGTACTGAAGAAGCACCGAGAGGTTAGGGGCCTTATCACCGACATCCGGCTTGGCAGCGAGCGTAAAATGACCGGCTGGGAAGTCGCTCGGCAAGCTCGTGAACTGAACCCCGATATAGCCGTGGTCTATATGAGTGGCGATAGCGCCGCTGACTGGGCAGTGGATGGCGTGCCGAAAAGCATCATGGTCACGAAGCCATTCGCCATATCCCAGATATCGACGGCGCTTGCGACCTTGCTGAACGAAAGCGGCTAAAACCACAGCCTCCCGAGCGAGTTGTCCAGATTGCTAAACCTTGCTGCTTCGATGCGCGCCATGCGTGGCGCGGTCAGTTAGGGCAGACGTCCCTTTGCTCGCGAAAATCGGCTGTTCACGCAGTATGCAGATTGTTCATGGCCCAAACCGCTGCCTGGGTCCGATTTTCAACGTTAATCTTGCGCAGCAACGCCTTTAAATGGACTTTCACCGTTGCCTCCGCCATGTCCAGATTGCGCGCGATGGTCTTGTTTGGAAGACCGCCCTCCAGACAACGCAGAATTTGATCTTCTCGCGGTGAAAGAGGAGAGCGAAGGCCGCTCAACTCGGGCGATGTCGCGCGGAACGTGCCGGCCGCGTAATTTGCTGCCCTAAGCGACGCCGGTGCGGCAAAGATATCTTCGCCCAAAGCTATGAGTTTCAGCGAGATTTGGAGTGCTTCGGCCGAAATATCCTTCGGCAGGAATCCGCGCGCCCCGCAGGCGATCGCCAGTTCCAAATCCCGTTGAGTGAGATGGTCCGCGAGCACCACGACCCCAATCGCCGGAAATTCCCGCGTAATTGATTCCAAGGTTTGAAATCCCGCCGCGGAATCTTGTTCAGCATCGCAGACTATCAGGCTTGGGTTGATGTCGCCGGACCGCAGAGCGAACTGAGCCTCAGCCAGCGCGCTCACCTCCCCCACAACCGCCGTTGTCGTCGTCATCATTATTCGCCGTAATCCCTCTCGAAAGAGGCGATTCCCGCTGCACAACACAATACCCTCAGCCGGCCGTTCGCCGACAAGAGAATCGTCATTTAATAAATTGAAGTTTCTCCACATGGTTTTACCCTCACTTTACGCCGATACCCCATCTAACCATAAACATGCTCTTAAGGACACTCTTCGTTAGTACTTAGCAGTAACTACGTCGTCATGATTGCCCTTATTAGCAGACAACATGGATCGAAGCACAAGTCAGATTACGATAGTTTTAAATAAATAAAAATAAACTTTATTTGACTGTTTTTTATGGTCGAATTCGTTTGGCGTATAAATCGACCGAATCCGCCAAATCTTTGCGATTGAGAGGCCCTGTTTCGCTTCACGCCGACCTCTCGCCCGGAGGTGCGCGGCAATTAAATCTCGAACGATTCCTCCACCGCCCTGAACGCTTGATCAATCGCGCTGTCGGTATAGGCCTGGGCGCCGGCGTCGGAGTTGGCGATGGTGATGCGGCCGAAGGGGGTGCGGCCGATGATGTGGGGTTGCTCGCGCTCGGTCCAGTTGGGGTCGAACAGCGGGTTGTATTCATAGGCATAGCCGTGCGGCCAACGGTTGACCGTGATGCCGGTGATGTCCTTTGCCGCGTCGAAGCCGCCAGGGCCCAGCGTGCGCTGCAACTGGTCGCGGATGTTGCGTTCGAAGGTTTCGAAGCTTGTGTTCAGCAATTCCGTGCGGCCGATGCGGTTCTGGTCGCGCTCGGACCCGGCCCCCGGCTTGCACGGCGTCTTGAACAAGCGAATCAGGATCGGCTCGTCCGGTGAGCGCGGGCTTTTATAGTCGCCGATATCGACCGTCGGGTTAAGGCCGAAACCGGTGTGGTAAGAACCCGGCGCATAGACGTTGGCGATGCCGAGTTTCTTGAACGCGCGCCAGTTGCTGAGCGCGACCGTGGTGTAGACCAGCGGCGTCTTCACCAGATAATGCAGCGCGTCCTTCTGCTTATCCGTCATCTCGGGACACAGATATGGGATCATCATGTTCCAGCAGGCGAGGACACAGCGCGGGGCCGAGACGGTGTGCAGCTTACCGTCGCGGGTATAGGTGACATCGACCGACGGATTGGCGGTGTCCGCGCCGACATTGGTCACCTTGACCGCCAGCGCGCTCAGCCGGATGCGGATGCGGTTGGCCGGCTTGTCCAGCGCGGTGTAGTCGGCCTTCGCCGTCACGATATCCTCCGCCGTATGGCCGGTCAGCACGCCGGGGATCAGGCTGCGCACCAACAGGCGGGCGATCGAGGCGTTGCCGTCGGGGAAATGGAAAGTGTCCGATCCGCCCTCGGCATAGCCGGAGGCGGTGACGCCCATGTCGGGCGCGGGGCCGGGATCGAGCTTCAAGCCCTCAAAGCCCGGCATCTTGAACGGCCAAACCTCCAGCGCGCCGACCGCGTCGATGCCCACACCCCATTCGCCGTGGGTCAATGCCTGGAACACCGGGATGACGCCGGGGTCTGCCTTCACGACATTCAGCAGATAATCGCGATAGCTCATCCGCGCGAGCTTCGCCTTTTTCTGGTCGGAGGTGAGGCCCGGCATATAGTCGGTCGTTCCCTCATAGATATGCGCCAGATCGGCCTTGACCTGTGGCGACAGCGGCGCGTCGGTCAGGTTCTTGCCCCAGGGCTGGCCTTCGGGGGCGGCGACAAGCTTGTCGGTGCCGAACGTCTCCCGGTCGAAAAAGATGCCGCGCCCCAAACCCAGGGACGGATAGAAATCTTCCTTGCTGTCGGCCTCATCCAGCTTCACCGGGTCGACGCCGAGCTTCTTGAGCAGGCCGCCGGCCACGGCGCTGTACGGCCGTGGGCTGTCGATCTCCAACGTGCCGCCGTTCATCAGGGCCAGCTTGCCGTTCAGCATGAATTCGTTGCGCTTGGCGTGGCCGCCGAAATCGTCGTGGTTGTCCAGGATCAGGATTTTGGCGTCGGGCTTGCGCTCGCGGAAGAAATAGGCCGCGGACAGGCCGCTGATGCCGCCGCCGACGACGATCAGGTCGTAATGTTCCTCATCGCCCGGTGCCTTGCCGGGCGGAACCTTCAGTGTGCCGTCGCGCAGCGCGTGCGCCGCCTCGAACGAACCGGGATGGCTGCCGCGCAGGCCGGTGCGGGCCGGCGGGTAGTAGCCTTTTTCGTCCTGGCTTGCGGCGTCGGCCAGCGCGGGCGATCCAACGCCGAAAGCTGCTGTCCCCGCCGTCATCGCCACACCGTTCAGGAAATCGCGCCGGGCGATCGGGCGGTCCATGCCCAGTTTCTTGTCGTTCAAGGTGCCATCCTCACAGCGTGAAACGCGCCTCCCCCCTTGAGGGGGAGGTCGGCGCGAAGCGACAGGTGGGGGGTACTGTTGCCGCCTTCGCCCACGTAACCGGTGGAGAGATCAGCCCCCACTCGGACCTGCGGTCCGACCTTCCCCTCAAGGGGGGGCGATTCAGGCATCAAGATCGCCAACTGCAAAACGTTCACGCCCCCACGGTCGCGGTGACCTCGCGGTGGGTCGCCTCGACCGCACGCGTGATCTTCTCCACGAACTCCGCGATCTCAGCATCTGCGATGGTCAGCGCGGGGGAGAAGATCATCGTGTCGCGCACCGCGCGCATCATCAGATTGTTGGCCAGGCAGTGCTTGCGGCAGATCATGCCGACACCGACGTCGGACGGATAGAACTGTCGGCGAGCCTTGTCGCGGACCAGCTCGATCGCCCCGACCAGACCCTTGATGCGGATTTCGCCGACCAGCGGGTGGTCGCCGATGGCCGCGCGCAACGCCGCGACCAGCTTGGCGCCCTGGGCAGCGCCGCGTTCGACCAGGCCCTCGTTCTCGATGATGTCCAGATTGGCGAGCGCCACGGCGCAGGACACCGGGTGACCGGAATAGGTGAAGCCGTGGTGGAACTCGCCGCCCTCGCCGATAAGCGTATCGGCGACCCGGTCGCCGACCATGACCGCCGACAGGGGCACGTAGCCGGAGGTGATGCCCTTTGCCAGGGACATCAGGTCGGGCAGGATGCCGTAGGTGTGGGAGCCGAACCATTGCCCGGTCCGGCCGAAGCCGCAGATCACCTCATCCGCCGCCAGCAAAATGTCGTATTCCCAGCAGATACGCTGGACCTCCGGCCAATAGCTGTCGGGCGGAATGATAACGCCACCCGCCCCCTGGATCGGCTCGCCGATGAAGGCAGCGACGTTTTCCGGGCCCAGCTCCAGAATCTTCGCCTCCAGCGAGCGGGCCGCCACGATGCCGAATTCATCCGGCGTCATGTCGCCGCCGTCGCGGTACCAATAGGGCGTCATCACCTGGGCAAAGAACGGCAGGTCGCCGGCCTGATTGTGCATGTCGACCATGCCGCCGGCCGACGCGCCCGCCAGGGTCGAGCCGTGATAGCCATATTGACGGCTGATGACATATTTCTTGGTGGACTTGCCCTTCAGCGCCCAGTAATGGCGGACCAGGCGGATGATCGAATCCACCGCCTCCGACCCCGAGGTCGCATAGAACACATGGTTCATATTCAGCCCGACCAGCTTGGCCAGCCGCGCCGCCAGTTCGATCGCCGCCGGGTTCGCGGTCTTGAAGAAGGCGTTATAGAACGGCAGCTCCATCATCTGCGCGGACGCCGCCTGCGCCAGTTCGCTGCGGCCGTAACCGACGGTCGTGCACCAGAGGCCCGCCATGCAGTCCAGAATGCGGGCGCCGTCCGAATCCCAGATATGCAAGCCCTTTGCCCGGGTGATGATGCGGGCGGTTTCCTGATGCAGCGCCTTGTGATCGGTGAAGGGGTGCAGGAAATGCGCCGAATCCAGCGCCTTCCATTCGGCAGTGGTGCGGGAATGTGCGTCTATCATGGCCGGTACTCTTAGATTCGGATCCAGATGGTTTTGGTTTCGACATATTTGTCGATCGCGTGCAGCGACTTGTCCCGGCCATTGCCGGATTGCTTGTAGCCGCCGAACGGCGTGGTGATGTCGTCCGCGTCGAAGCAGTTCACATAGACGATGCCGGCCCGCACCCGCCGCGCCATGCGGTGCGCGGTCGATATGTTGCCGGTCCACACCGCCGCGCCCAGGCCATAGATCGTGCCGTTGGCGATGCGGATCGCCTCATCCTCGCCGTCGAATTCGATGATCGACAGGACAGGGCCGAAGATCTCCTCCCGCGCCACGCGCATGCCGGGGGTCACATTGTTCAGCAAGGTCGGCTCGACGAAGGCGCCGCCGGTTTCCTTGAGCGTCTGGCCACCGCCGGCGATGACCGACGCCCCCTCCCCCCGCGCCGAGGCGATGTAACCCAACACGGTGTCCATATGGCCACGGCTGACCATGGAGCCGTTGGCGCTGGCGGGATTCAGCGGATCGCCGGGCGCCCAGGCGGCGGTATGGCGGCCCAAGCCGTCGACCACGCGGTCCTTGATCCGCCGGTCGACCAGCAGGCGGGAGGCCGAGGTGCACATCTCACCCTGGTTGAAGAACACGCCCTCGACCGCCGAGGCGATCGCGACGTCGATATCCGGGCAGTCCGCCATGATGATGTTCGGCGTCTTGCCGCCGCATTCCAGCCAGACCTTCTTCATATTGGACTGGCCGGAATAGGTCAGGAACAGCTTCCCCACCTCGGTCGAGCCGGTGAAGGCGATGGCATCGACATCGGGATGCAGGCCGATCGCCTTGCCCGCCGTCTCGCCAAAGCCGGGCACGACGTTCAGCACGCCCTCCGGCAGGCCGGCCTCGATCGCCAGCTCGCCCAGGCGGATCGCAGACAGCGGCGACTGCTCGGCCGGCTTCAGCACCACCGAATTGCCGGCGGCCAGCGCCGGGCCCAGCTTCCAGCAGGCCATCATCAGCGGAAAATTCCACGGCACGATGACGCCGACGACGCCGAGCGGTTCCTTGACGATCAGCGCCAGGTCGTTGTCGCCGGTTGGGGCTATCCGGTCATAGATCTTGTCGCAGGCCTCCGCGTAATAGGCGATGGCGTCGGGCGCGGCGCGCAGGTCGATGCCGACCGCCTGGCCGATCGGTTTGCCGACCGACAATGTTTCCAGCAGCGCCAGTTCTTCCTTATGCGCCCGCATCAGTTCGGCGAGGCGCAGCAGGACGCGCTTGCGCTCGGCAGGCTTCAGCCCGGCCCAGCGGCGATCCTCGAACGCGGCGCGCGCGGACACCACCGCGCGGTCGACATCGGCCGCTTCGCAGGATGCGACCTTTGCCCATTCCCGGCCCGTCGCCGGGTTCACCATCGCGAAGGTGGCGCCGGACCGCGCATCGACAGTCTCGCCGCCGATCAGCGCCTGCCAGTTCTGCCTGGCGTCGGCGGCGCGCAGCCGCCATTGTTCGTATGATATATCAGTCATGATGCCACATGTGTGATCACAGATAGATAATGCGCGGCGGCCGATGGGCCGTCAATGTCGGACACGATATCGCCGCGAACCGCCTGATAGCGCTGGCTAAAAAGCCCAACGCAACCGCGAATAGTTGCGTAAAAAAGAAAACATCATGTGATCACAGTATCTTGACAGATTATTTGTGAAATGAAACGGTCCGGAAAACATACCGGGAGCATAACGATGCACGTCAGCTACGATTGCCGGAAATCGCTACTCGCGTCAGCAGCCCTCGCTTCGCTCCTGTGGGGCTCCACAGCAGCCGCGCAGACCGGCGCCGCCGCGCCCACCGCGGACCAGGCCGGCGCGACCCCCGAAGAAATCATCGTCACCTCAACCCGCCGCGCCTCGGCGCTGAGCAAGGTGGCGGAGAGCGTCAGCGCCTTTACCGCCACGAAAATGGCGGTGCTGAACGTCAAATCCTTCGCCGACCTGGCCAAATACACGCCGGGCGTCGATTTCGATCCGGACTCCAACACGATCTCGATCCGCGGCATCAAATCGGACGCGGGGTCGGCGACCACTGGCGTCTATATCGACGATACGCCGATCCAGCTGCGCGCGCTGGGCCTCAACGCCAACAGCTCGCTGCCCGCCGTGTTCGACCTGGACCGGGTCGAGGTGCTGCGCGGGCCGCAGGGCACCCTGTTCGGCGCCGGGTCTGAGGGCGGCACCATCCGTTACATCACCCCGCAGCCCAGCCTGACCGACTACAGCGCGATGGCCCATACCGAACTGGCCGGCACCGAAGGCGGCGGCATGAGCTTCGAAGCGGGCGCGCAGATCGGCGGACCGATCGTGCCCGATAAGGTTGGCTTCCGCCTGTCCGGCTGGGCCCGGCGCGACGGCGGCTGGATCGACAAGGTCGATCCCTATTCGGGCCAGACGGTCGACGGCGACGCCAACCGCACCAATACCTATCTGGTGCGCGGGGCCGTGACCTTCGCACCGATCGACAATCTGACGATTACGCCGACCTATAATTTCGAGCAGCGCACGCAGAACAATTACAACCAATACTGGGTTGGCCTGTCGGACCGGAACAAGGGCAAATTCATCGACGGCACGCCCGAGCACATGGAGGATCCGGACCGGTTCGACCTGGCGAGCATGAAAATTCAGTACGACCTGGATAAGGTCTCGATCATCTCCAATACGTCCTATTTCTCGCGGAACGAGCGCCTGAACGGCTATAGCGGCACGCTCTACAACCTGTCTTATTTCCAGCAGCTGACCAGCGGCGTCGCCAATCCGGTGCGCGTTCCAGGGGAAGGCATCCAAAACGTTCCGGTCGACCCGAATTACAATACCTGTGGGGTCTGCCTGACCAATGGCCACGGGGTTTTGCTGACGCCGAACGGCATCAACCTGCCGGGATTCGGGCGCTATGAGTCGAAAAACTGGATCACCAACACGCAAAGCAACGTCACGCAGGAGGTCCGAGTCCAGTCGAACGATTCCGACAGCTGGCTGACCTGGGTCGGCGGCGTGTTCTATGCCTCCAACAAACAGGGTTCGAACGAGGAGATCAACGATCCGCAACTGCCGGCGCTGACCCGCTATCTGTGGGGCGAGGGCATGCTGAAGGCCTGGGGCATGGGCCTGCTGCCGGGCGGCGACGATTACGACAACGATACCCATTCCAACGACAGCCAGACGGCCCTGTTCGGCGACATAACGGCAGAGGTCATCGACGGGCTGAAGCTGGAGGTGGGCCTGCGCTATGCCTGGACCCATTTCGATTTCCACAACACAAACACCGGCGCGCAGGACCTGCTGGACAATGGCGGCAAGCCCGCCCGCGCCGGCGGGCATGAGGACGAAACGCCGGTGACGCCAAAATTCGGCATCAGCTATCAGATCGACCCGGACAACATGGTCTACGGCACGATCGCCAAGGGCTACCGCATCGGCGGCGCCTCCCCCCCGTTGCCGGCCGCGGCCTGCGGCGGCAAATTCCCGACGCAATATGACAGCGACACGACCTGGAGCTATGAGATCGGCGCCAAGGACAAATTCCTGGACCGCCGGCTGTCGATTTCCACCAGCGCCTATTACGTGGAATGGAACAACATTCAGCAGGCAGTCTATGTCCCGGTTTGCGGCATCCAGTACACGACGAATGTGGGTGAGGCGATCACCGAAGGCTTCGACTTCCAGGCCACCTGGATGGCGACAAGCGCCCTGGAGATCGACCTTGCAGTTGGTTACACCGAGGCGAAATACACGCAGAACGCGGTCGATCCCGCCACCCGCGGCCTGCTGGCGCGCAAGGGCGACAGCCTGAATGTCGTACCGTGGACCGCGACGTTGGGCGTCCAATATAATTTCCAGCTGGACGACAAGGACGCCTTCGTGCGGGCCGACTACGAATTCAGCAGTCGCCGTCACCGCCAAACCAACGCCGAAGACCCGCAGACCGAATATTACGACGCCGGCCTGCAGCCCGACCCGGCAACCAGCCTGGTCTCGCTGCGCACCGGCATCACGCTCGACAGCTGGGAATTCAACCTGTTCATGGACAATGTCTTCAACGCCCATCCGCAACTGACCTTGGCGCATCAGGACTACAACACCCTGCTCTACACGGCGGAATCCTTCCGCCCGCGGACGACGGGGATTACCGCGACGTATAAGTATTAGGCCGTGCACTATCGGGGACTGACCGGCAAAGTCGCGATCGTCACCGGCGCGGCCGGGGGCATCGGCGGGGCAACCGTCGCGCGGCTGGCCGAGGAAGGCTGCAAGGTTGTGGCGGTCGATCTCGACCCGCGCAAAATCGAACGCTTCGACGCGGAAAATACCGTCGGCTTCGCAGCCGATGTTTCCACCGAAGACGGCTGCGACCGTTATGTACAGGCGGCGCTCGACCGGTTCGGCGGGGTCGACCTGTTCGTCAACAATGCCGGGATCGTCGGTGCGCGCAAGCGGCTGGTCGACATGACACTGGCCGATTTCGACCGCACCCACGCCGTCAATGTGCGCGGCGTGTTCCTGGGCCTGCGCGCCGTGATCCGCCGGATGATGGCGCAGGCGCGCGGCGGCGCCATCGTCAACACCGCCTCGGTCGGGGGCTTGCGCTCATTCCCCAAAGCCGCCGATTACGGCAGTTCCAAGCGCGCGGTGATCGGCCTGTCGGGCAGCGCTGCCGTGGAATACGGCAAGTTCGGCATCCGCTCCAACGCGGTCTGCCCCGGCCCGATCGGCACGCCGATGCTGCGCCCGGCCCTCTCCATGAGCGCCGACAGTTCGGACGACGAGGTCACCGCTCGATTTGTCCACCAGCCGCTGCCACGTTTCGGCAAACCGGAGGAAGTCGCCGCACTGATCGCGTATCTGCTGAGCGACGACGCCAGCTTTCTGACCGGCGGCGTCTACACCGCCGACGGTGGGCTGACGGCCTGACCTGCAAGGTGGATTGACGTCAGCGTCACCCGCCCTGCTTTTGAGTACCCTAATGCTTGGATTGTCGCTGAGCGCTGCTTTCGGCGCTCAGCCTGGACGGCTCTCTCGATCTGGCGCGATCCTCTCCCGCCATCCATCTCAGCAAGATCGACAGTTGCAGAAGGTCGGTGCGCCGGTTGCCGTCGTCCGTCTGGCTTGCCTTGATTTCCGCCGCTTTGGCTCTGCTCAGAAGCCGTTCCCTGGGTGCTCTATCCACTACACGCCTCGTCTGATGTCAGTCGGTGCCTAAAGGATATACTGCGCCGGCCGTCAAGCTCGTGCGGAACTGTTTTGCGCAACACAAGCCGTGGCGAAAGCATGGGAAAGCGTGTAAAATGCGCCCTGCGGGATTCATAATTCCGCGGTTTCGCTATTGACATCTAAGCCGATGGTCATATTTCGGCAGGAAAATTGTCGTGGTCGATCCGGAAGGCGTTTGTCGTCATTTTATGCTGCCCCTGCGGCCCAGCGAGCCGCGCTGGACAGCCCGTGAGCCGAATGAATTCCGGCATTATCCCTGCGCCGAGACCGCCGGCATAACGCACTCATCGTCGATTGTTTCGATCGAAAGCCTGGGGCCTAGGGAGGATGCCGATGTCGAAACGCCAACGCGACGACTTTAAGATAACCACTCCGGAGGGCTGCGTCGCAAAAGCCCAGTCGATCCGGTTGGCGGCCACCGTGCTCTCCGACCCTGCCGCTGTCGCCCGAGCATCGGACATGGCGGACCGATGGGACGCGAAGGCTGCGACAATCGGGAAAGAGCGGGAGGATTAGCCGCGGGGTAGGCCGTGAACGATTGCGCACGTCAGCAATACCGCAACCCGTTATAGCCAACCTGCCGCGCCAGCTGTTCGTGGAATAGCTGCACCCCCTTTTCATTCCGGCCGATCAGCGCGTAGTCGTGGCCGCCGCGGGTCAGTCCACGGCCGCAGCCCTCCCATACGGGCGCGTCCTGGCCGACCCCGCGCGCGGCGCGGGCAGCCATCTGTTCGGGTGACGGCAGGCCCTTGGGTGCTTCCGTCACGGGGCTGAGCCAGCCATAGCGCAACTGCGACTGGGTAATCGTCGCGCCCGGCGTCAGGTCGGCATAGATCATGCCGTACATCTCGTGGCTGAGCAGCAGGCCGGGCGAGATCAGCCAGATGCAGCCGATTTCGTTGCGCGGTTCCCATTCCGATTCCGGCGTGTTGCGCAGCCTTCCGACATCGCCCTTGCCGAACAGCGGCATCCCCCAGCGGATATGCGGACCGATCAGGTCGAAGAAGGCGAGGTCGACGCCCCAAGCTTGAGGGTTCAAACCGAACGTATCCTGGTGGACATGCGGCAGGTGGATACCCTCGAGCAGCCCCTCGGCGACCGACTTCCAGCCGGTCTCCAAATGCGCCTCCTCCAGCGACGAATAATAGCTCATCCGGTCGCAGCCGAGCGAGGCGATCTCCGCATCCAGCGCGCCCAGATGCGTGGCGACGTCGATGGGATGGCGGGGGGTCAGCACGACCCACAGGAAACCGTGCCGCTCCTCGCTGGGCAATTCGACCAGCCCGTGGGCCGAGAAATCGAGATCGCTGAAGCGCGAGCGCAGCGGCATGCCGACCAACCGCCCCTTCGTGTCGTAGGTCCAGGCATGGTACGGGCAGGAAAATCGCCTGGAATTGCCGCAACCCTTGGCCGGCTCCGCGCCGCGATGGCGGCAGTAATTCAGGAAGGCATGGGCAACCCCGTCCTGATCCCGGGTCAGCAGGACCGACCGGCCGACGGCGTTGCGCACCAGATAATCGTGTGGCTTGGCGATCTCGGACGACGCAACCAATGCCAGTGGCTGGGTCTCGAACAGCGTCCTTTCCTTCGCCGCCATCCGTTCGTCACTGTAATAATCGAGCGGCACCTGCATATGCGCGCCCGCCAGTTCCGGCGTCTCGGTCTCGACGATGGTCAGCGCGCGTTTCATGAGCGCGATGGCGGTGTCCCGTAGCATGATTGTCCTCTCCTCTTCTATCCGCGCGTCTACATCGGCAAATAGACGTGCGTCAGCATCCAATATCCGCCTTCCAGTTCGAGCCGCACCTTCAGCAGCTTGCCATTGCTGTCACCCTCGCGCGGCGCGATCTCCGCCTCGAATGCGCCCAGGCCGTGAAAGCCCGAGGAGGCCACGCGGGGCAGCGGGCGATCCTTCTGCATTTCCGGCACGGCCGGTGCGATATCGTGAACGACCGCCGGCCCCGCCCGACCGGTCTGCATGATCACCGACAGGCCGGCCGGCGTCACGGTGGAATCGATCACCGACCCGATCATCTTACCCGCGATCATCGTACCGAGGACCGCCACGCTGTTGTCGGAATCCGCACCCGCTTTCGCGGCGAAATGGGCGTTCAGGTCGTCCTTCAAGCCCTGCCGCAGGCGCGGCCAATCGACCTTACCCTCGACGTCGCCGGAATCGCCGCTGCGAATGGCATCGCCCAGGCGATAGAGCGCGAAATAGGGATAGGCCACATAGGCCAGCACGATAACCAGCAGCAAGCCAATGACGCGTTTCATCGACAATCCTCTAGGGCCTGTGGACAGTTATCTCGTGGGCACCCGCTTACAATCGCGCGTAGCGTGGCGTAAGTCGAACGATATGACGTTCATCAAGATCTGCGGCCTTCGGTCCTATGACGAAGCCCGGCTGGCGCTGGATTGCGGTGCCACGGCGCTGGGATTCCTGGTTGGGCTGACGCATCTGTCCGAAGACGGGATCGACGCAGCGACCGCGCGCGACATCATTCGGCGGCTGCCCGCCGGCGCGAATACCGTGCTGGTGACGCATTTGCTGACCGCCGCAGAAATCGCGGCGCTGGCCGAGAACATCGGCGCGAAGACGATCCAGGTTCACGGCGACGTGCCGCCCGCCGAGGTTGCCGCCTTGGCGCGGCGTGTGCCGGACCGCCCACTTGTGAAGGCCGTGCACGTCACCGGCCCGGAAGCTGTCGCGCAGGCCAAATCCTATGCGGAAGTGGCGCAAGCGCTGGTGCTGGATTCCCGCACCGCCGACCGGCTGGGCGGGACCGGGCGCACGCATGATTGGTCGATCAGCCGGGACATCGTCGCCGCGGTTTCGCCGATGCCGGTCTATCTCGCCGGCGGCTTGACGGCGGACAATGTGGAGCAGGCCATCGAGACCGTTCGCCCGGCCGGGGTCGATGTGAACTCCGGGGTGGAGGACGCGCAAGGCGGGAAGGACGGGCGTAAAGTTCAGTTGTTCGTGTCACGGGCGGTGGGAGCGCTGGGCGGTTAGCAAAGCACTCTCCCCTCATATGCCTCGCCCCTCGGGGGAGAGGTCGAAACGCAACGCGTTTCGGGTGAGGGGGGCTCTCCCATATTGCTCCGCTGATAGGGAGATGGCGTCACCAGCCCCCCTCACCCACCGCTTACACGGCGACCTCTCCCCCGAAGGGCGAGGTGAAATCCGAACGCGACCCAGTACGCCACGGCCTAAACATCGTTCGGCACCCCGAACCGGTCCTGGTAACGCTTATAGGCCTTGCGCTCGGCGATGGTGCGCGGGTCCTCGGCGGCGGACTTTTCATAGGAATTCTTGTTGCCGTGCGAGCCCTGATGGCGGGCGTGCAGGAAGTCGCCCATGAGCTTGGCCGCCTGGTCTGTCAGCGGCAGGCGCAGCTCGTCATAGAGCTTGCGGATGGCGGCCATCGGGTCGTCCATGAATTCGTTATAGATGATGTTGCCATAGAAGCCGGGCTTCATCAGGCCGCTGTCGATCCAGTCCATCACGTCGTCCCACATCTTCACGCGGGATTCGACGTCCAGCCATTCGGTGCCGGTCTTGTTGTCGCCGTAGATGCTGTCGGTGCGCCAGGAAATGATGACGCCGCCGACATTGATGACCGAATCCGCCGTCGTCACCGGATCGCGGTGCGGCAGGACGATCTTGGCATCTGGATAAGCCTTCAGCAGCGCCGGAATGCGCGGCATGTGAGTGGGGTTCTTGAACAGCCAGTGCGGCTTCTTGTGCTTCCACTGCAGCAGCTTCAGCAGGCGCTTGTGCCAGGCGAAATGCAGGTCGGGCGACTGGGACGCGAAATATTTCTCCCAGCTCGGGATCTGGTAGCCAAGCTGCCAGACTTCGGAGAAGAACGCCGCATAGGTGAACTCGATATCCTCGACCGGAATGTCGCCGCCCCAGGCATGCATCGAGGCCCAATCGGGCGAGATGCCGTGCACGAAATCCACCCTGCCCTGCGCCTTGGCGATACGCGGGTCGGTCTCATAGGTCGCAGCCTCCGGCGGCGGGCATGGGAACAGCCCCTCCCAGCGGCGGACCGAACGGAATTGCGGGTCCTGCGACAGGGTCTCGTGCAGGATCGTGGTGCCGGAGCGGCCGAAGCCCAGGATGAAGACCGGCTCGGTGATGACCTCATTCTCGATTTCGGGATGCTGCCGGTAGGTCTCGGCCACGCGCAGCCGCGCCTCGAGATAGGTCAGTATGTCCGAGCGGGTCAGCACCCGGCCGACGAAGTTCAGCTGCGCCTCGTCTTCGATCACCTTCAGCAAGTAACGGAAATGTTCGCGCCAGCCATCCTCAAAGAAATCATCCAGGCCGGTGTTGCGCCGCGCATGGTCCAGCAGCGACGCCTCGTCGAGCGGCACGACCGCCTCGATATCCAGGAATTTCGTCAGCCGGTTGGTTTCCGAAACCCACTCCGGCCGCCCCTTCAGCGCCCAACCGTCGCGCCGATCGCCTGAATCCGGCATGGCTGCCTCCCCTGTTCCCGTTTGCTTGGTTTGGCTGGACGGTACTGCCGGGGTGGCGCGGCTTCAACGGGCATTAATGCCCAAAGGAGAGGGCAGATTAGCTCAGTGGCGAGCGGCCCCTTTCGCGCTCCGTCCTTCGGTCGAGCGAAGGAAGGCTTTAGGGCAGCCGCGCTTCGGTGCGATGGGATCCATAAACCTAACAACCGCTCTCGACCCAAATAGGTCGCCATGCCGCCAATCGCAAAAGCCCGAAAGCCGACATTGGTGGGGGGTTGTTATCGTCTGAAATTCCTTACAACGACTTGCGGCTCGCTTAGACAGAAGAAGTGGGTGGCCGCCTTATTCCTGTACCGATCTGCCAATTTGCGCAGGAATCAGCCTTGCGTACGGTGTAACATTTGAAAATCACCCTTTGCGCCTAAGCTAGGCAGCGCTCCTGGAGTTGAAACATGGCGACTAATCTCACCAACAGCACATCCCAGGTCAATCTCGCCTCCTACGGTACGGGCAACCCGTTCTCCGTGGGCAGCGGCGTGTCGATCGTCAACAGCACGGCCGGGCAGACCGCGATCTACGGCGACGCCAGCCAGGCCTGGACCTTAACCAACGCCGGCACGGTCGGCGGCGGCGGCAACCAGGACGCTACGGTCGATGGCGGCATCGGCATCGATCTGCACAGCACCGGCATGCTGACGAATACCGGTTCGATCGGCGGCGGAGATGGATCGGATCATAGCCCGGGTATAAACGGTGGCCTTGGGGTCAATGCGACCGGCGCCCTCGCGCTGACCAATTCTGGCATGATCGTGGGAGGTGATGGCGGCGGTGTGTATATGGGCCGAGGTGGCGACGGCGCGATCGGCGTCCTTATCGGCGGCACCGGCACCGTGACCAATATGGCGGGCGGCATGATTGCCGGCGGCGGAGGCGGCTACGGTATCTACGGTCACCAGGGGGGCAATGGAGAGGACGGGATTTTCATCGGCGGATCTGGAACGGTCGTGAACCGGGCGGGCGCGACCATCGCGGGGGGGGATGGCGCGAGCAACGGGGCCTATGTAGGCGGCCACTATGGCGGCGGCAGCGGTGGCTGGGGCATCCTGTTGGCCGCGGGCGGCAAGGTGACGAACGCCGGCACCATCAAAGCCGGCAGCGCAGGCTATGTCGGCGACACCCCGTCCAAATATCTGGCGATTGGAGTCCAGTTTTACGGCTCCGCGAACAGCACGCTTACCAACTCCGGCACGATTTCAGGTGGCGACGGCGTTGGACGGGCCATTCAATTCGCCGGCGGCGACGACCGACTGATCCTGCAAGGCGGCAGCGTTCTGAAGGGCGGGGTTGACGGCGGTGGCGGCAGCAACACGCTCGAGCTCCGTGGCGGCACATCGTCCGGAGAGATCGACGATATCGGAACCGCGATTACCCACTTCCAAAAGATCATCGTCGATGCCGGTGGGAATTGGACCGCAAACGGCACCATAAAGGTCGGCGCCGCCGCCAAACTTGCCGTAAAAGGCACCCTGACGCTCAACGGTACGTCTACGATCGCCGGTCCTATATCCGGCGCGGGCACGCTGACGGTCGGTGCGGGCACTACGACCATCGTCGCGGGCGCTAAAATCTCCGTCGCGACGCTGGGGCTTACGGCCGATGCGGCGATAATGGCGAACGCCGACCTGACTTATGCCGGCGACCTCTCGGTCGTGGCGGGAAGCACGCTGACGGTCGGCGTTGCCAAGACGCTGACCCTGTCAGGTGTGACGCGTGGGGCAGGCACGGTCGATATCGGCGCCAAGGCGACGCTTGCGAGCAAGGGCACCGTCGGCGCGGCCGAGACGGTCGCCTTCGCCGCCAACAATGGCGAGCTAAAGATTGTGGATGTCGCAGGCTTCAAGGCCGGGGTTTCCGGCTTCGGTGCTGGAAGGGAGATCGACATCGATAATTCGGCCTTCAAGTTTGGCAAAGGCGAGACGCTGTCTTTCGTCGAGAATGCCGCGAAGACTGGGGGAACGCTGGCACTGAAGAACGGCGCGAACAGGCTGGTCCTGCATTTGTTCGGCCAATACGTTGCCCAGGGCTTCAACCATTCGGGTGACGGCCACGGCGGCACGCTAATTACCTATCAGCCCGCGGTGGTGGATGCGACGAACCACCTGGCGACCGGTGGGCACGGATAGTAGAGAAGCTCGCGCGAATGTCTGCTTACCTTACGCTTCTACTCGAAACCGGACGGTCCGCAATCCACCCATCCAAGTCGTACGCTTTTTATGGACCTGCGCCCTAATGCGCCGCGACCGCGCCACCCGGCGTGCCGCGCTTCAGAAACAGCACGGCGGGAATGGCCAGCAGAATCCCGAACCCCATCAGCCAGAAGCCGTCGATATAGCTCATGACCAGCGCCTGGCGCTGCACCTCGGCCGCGACTGTCTTCAGCGCCCGCGCGGTGGCGAAGGCGGGGTCGGCGCCGCCATGCTGCAGGCCTGCGGCGATCTGGCCGATGCGTTCCTGCGCCACGGCGCTATTGGCGGTCTGCGCCTGGCCGAGCTCTGCGGTGTGGAAGGCGGTTCGCCGGTCGATCAGAATGCCGGTCAATGCCAGCCCCATCGAGCCGCCCAGGTTGCGCGCCATGCTGAACAAAGCGGTCCCGTCGGGAATCTCGTCCTCGGTAAGGCCAGCGGTCGCAGCCTGGGACAAGGTCAGGCCGACCATCGGCTGGCCGATGCCGTTGATCAGCTGCGGCCAGATGAAGGCATAGCCGACGCTCTGTGCCGTGAGGTCCAGGTTCATCAGGCAACTGATGCCGAACACGATCATGCCGATGGCGACGATGATCCGCAGGTCGACCTTCTGCATCATCACCATCAGGACCGGCATCATGAGGAAGGTCGAGATGCCGGTATAGGCCGCGATGCCGCCGGTCTGCTCCGCGTTATAGCCCGCGACGGTGCCGAGGAAGACCGGCACGACATACAGCATGGTGAACGACCCCGCGCCGATCAGCATGACGATGCCGAACACCGCGCGATAGCTGCTTTTGAGCAACAGGCGCAGCTTCACCACCGGATGCGGATTGGTGAATTGCGCGATCATCACCATCACGAAGCCCGAGGCCGAGATGACCGACAGCCATTGGATCAGGGGCGAATCGAACCAGTATTCGCGCTGCCCCTCCTCCAGGATCACGGTCAGGCTGCCGAGGAACATGGCCAGCCCGGCGATGCCCATCCAGTCCGCCTTGCCCAGTTCGCTCATGTCAGGCTCCGCCCGCTCGATCCCCAGATAGAGCAGGAAGAGCAGAACGACGGCGATCGGCACATTCATGAAGAACAGCCAGTGCCAGCTGACATTCTCGGTCAGCCAGCCGCCGACGACAGGGCCAATGACCGGCGCCAGAACCGCGACGGAGGCATAGATCGCCAGCCCCGCCGGCCGCTGCTTGTCGGTCAGGCGCGTGGCGATGATGGTCAGCGACGCCGGGATCAGCGCGCCGCCGAAGAAACCCTGGCCAACGCGGCCGGCGATCATCGCCGACAGGTTGCCGGAGAATCCGCACAGCACGGAGAAGGCGGTGAACAGGACGGACGAGGCGATCAGGAAATTGCGCTGGCCCATCAGCCGGCTGAACCAGGCGGTCAGCGGGATCATCACGATCTCCGCCACCAGATAGCCGGTGCCGATCCAGGTGCCTTCGGTGCCGGTGGCCCCGATCTCACCCTGGATCTGCGGCAGGGAGGCGTTGGTGACCGACACGTCGAGCAAGGCCATGAACGTGCCGAAGATCGCCCCGGCAACGGCGAGCCAGGCCTTCGGGTCCGGCTGCTGCGCGACCGCCTGGCTCACTTGGTGTCGACTTCAGCCTCGACCGACAGACCGGGGCGCAGCGCATCGCGCAAAGATGGGTCGGGATTCAGGCGGATGCGGACCGGCACGCGCTGCACGATCTTGGTGAAGTTGCCGGTCGCGTTCTCCGGCGGCAGCAGTGCGAATTCCGTGCCGGTGCCCGGGGCCAGGCTGTCGACCGTGCCGGACACCTTGGCATCGGGCAGCGCATCGACGGTGATCGTCACCGGCTGGCCCGGGCGCATATGGCCGACCTGGGTCTCCTTGAAATTGGCGACCAGATAAAGCTCCTGCACGGGAACGATGGTCATCAAACGCGTTCCCGGCTGAACATACTGGCCGACGCGCACGGTACGGTCGCCCACCT
This sequence comes from Alphaproteobacteria bacterium, assembly GCA_965276835.1. Classification (GTDB taxonomy): domain Bacteria; phylum Pseudomonadota; class Alphaproteobacteria; order BOG-932; family Roseiterribacteraceae; genus BOG-932. Next base: position 76,698 of record OZ255631.1, on the reverse strand, counting down.
GGCCGGCGGCCGGCGCGGCGATGGCGACGCCGGCAAGGTCGGCCTCGGCGCTGCGCACCTTGGCCTCCGCCGCCTTCACCGCCGCCTCACCCTGCCCGATCTGGGCCTTCAAAGACTCAAGCTGGCGGCTGGCGACATCGACGGCGGCCTTGGCGGCGGTCAACTGGCCCGAAGCCTGATCGCGGTTGGAAATGGCCTCATCGCCACGGCGTGTCGCATCGGCGCCGATTTCGGCGAGATGCACCCGGCGGACCGCATCGGTCGTCGCGAAATGCGCGGCGGCTCCGGCAACGGAGACCTGGGCAACGGCCTCGTCACGAACAGCCTCCTGCCGCGCGGCGTCGGCCTGGAAACGCACGAGGTCGGCCTGGGCCTTGGCCAGTTCGGCGTCGGCCATGTCCTTGGCCGCCCGATAGGAGGAACTGTCGATCCGGATCAGCGGCTGGTCCGCCGTCACGGCCTGGTTGTCGCCGACCAGAACCTCTTTGACGTAACCGCTGACCTTGGGCGCGATGACCACGGCGTCGGCGCGCAGATAGGCGTTGTTGGTGGTTTCCAGGAACCGGCCGACGGTCCAATAGCGCACGCCCCAGGCGGCGACCGCGACCAGCACCACAAGGCCGACGCCGCCGATCACAGACTTTCCGCGCACGGTCTTGCGCCAAGGGGTTTTCATGGGAGCCTCAAACAGGGTTGAGTTCTGGTGACCGTCAGGCATTCTGAGACTCTGTATTGGGTGCACCGCACAAATAGAACAGGTCTGTACCGTTTTCAAGAGACGGTGTAAGAAAAGACCGGCAGGGGAAGCAATGGACAGAGTGGACGTGAGGGCGGGCAGGCCGCCCAAGGAACAGGCGGAGGCACTGGGCGACCATGTCGTCGCTGTGGCCGACGCGCTGTTTATCGAGAAAGGCTATGGCGCCACGTCGATGGCGACCGTCGCACTGCGCGCACGCGTGGGCAAGCAGACGCTTTATCGCCGTTTCCCCGACAAGGCCGCCTTGTTCCGCGAGGTCATCCGCCGGCGCATCGATGCGATGCTGATCGCGGCCCCCGACGGCGCACCGAGCCGCGACCCGTTGGGCGATTTGAAAAAGATGGCCCGCGCCACGCTGGACACCGTGTTGGACCCCGAATTCGTTCGGCTTTACCGCATCATCATCGCCGAGGCCCTGCCCTTCCCCGAACTGGCCTGCGCCGTCGCCGACAATTGGGGCTCCAGCTTCGCCGACCGATGCGTCGACGCAATCCGCCAGGCGCAGGCGATGGGTCTGTGCAAGCCGGGCAACCCGGAAACCCTGGCAAAATGCTTTCTGTGGAGCGTCACCGGCGAAGCCTTTCTGAAAGGCCTTGCCGGCCAGGCCCCGCCGAGCACCGCCGCCGAACGCGACGCCCATCTGGAAATCGCGTGGCGGATTTTTCTGGAGGGGGTCGCCACGGCAGGCTGAGGGCCGGTTTGGAGCCGAGATGGACGATATGACAGTGCGGGCGGCGCTGAAGCGCCATTGGGATGCGTCGGACGCGAACGATTTCGACGCCGAACACGACATCTACCGCGAGGATGCCGTGCTCGATTATCCCCAATCCGGCGAGCGGATCCGCGGCCGGGGCAATATTCAGGAGAGCCGGACCGTCCAGCCCAACAAAAAGCGATTCGCGGTCCGCCGCATCGCCGGCGAGGGCAATTTGTGGGTCACCGAATTCGTGCTGACCTATGACGATATCCCGTCATATGTGGTCAGCATCATGGAGTTCCGCGACGGGCTGGTGGCCCACGAAACGCAGTATTTCGCCGACGCTTTCAAGCCCGGCCCCTCGCGTGCGCATCTTGTCGAGCGCATAGGACAGGCCTGACACGGCACTCCGGATTGGTGCTCAGCCGGCGACCGCCATGCACCGGCGGTAGAATCGCGCCGCGATCCGGTCGCGCACCTTTTGCATGATCTCGCCATCCTCGACCCGCGGGGCGCAATAGCGCACCGGCGCGTTAGCTGCGTCGGGGTAGGTCTCACGGCGCATCGCCGAAGGCGATGGCGCGGGAATGGCCGAGATCGCGGGTCTCTATTCTGCGGGTCTCTATTCTAAAGATCACGGGCTGTCGCCGCGCGATTACCGCCGGCGGTTCGCCATCGGAGCGCAAGCCGCCGCTTCCCGATCAGCGGACCCGTAAAGGTTTTCGCCTCAGCGCTTAATGGCGGTCATCGTGACGGTCGCCACGGCGATCCTCGGGCCGGCCATAGCCCGAGCCCGGACGCTGTGCCCCACCGCGGATGAACTCCGCGCGATGGTCGATATAGGTGCGTCTTTCGACATCGGTCGCCAACCGGCCACGAAAGGCGAAGCCTGGGTGCCCGCCCCGCCAGCCATTGAACCAGATTGGATCGACGACGATGCCGGGGGCGAAAAAGTTGACTGGGTATCGCGCGAAATCCCATCCGACCGGAAAGCCGCCGAAAACGACCCCGGGCGCACACCAATAGACCGATCCGTTGCCGTAGAGGCACTCGCCGGGCGCCCCAACCCAGACCGCGCCGGGCGGTGCTGGCGGCTCATCGTAAACAGGAGCCGGCGGAGCATAGGCCGAGGGCGGTGGCGGATAGCCCTGGGCTTGCGGATAGCCTTGGGTCTGGGGATAGCCTTGGGTCTGGGGATAACCTTGAGCCTGCGGATAGCCTTGGGCTTGTGGATCGTCGGCTTGCGGATAGTCCGGAGCTTGTGGGTAGGCGGGAGCCGGCTGCGGATAGCCTGGCTGCTGCGACGGATAATAAGCGCCGGGCGCCTGGGCTTGAGGCGGAGGCGGCGCATATTGTTCCTGCGCAAAGGCGCCGGCGGAAAAGCCTATAGCCAACACCAGTGCCGGGATTGCGAGCGACTTTGACATAAAGAACCTCGATGTCTCTTTCCCCCCCCAACACCCCATCCCCCTTCGAAGTTGCATAAGGCGCAAACATCGGCGGCGGATCGGCCGGTCAAGCAAGCGACCCACCCTCGGCGCGACCGTACACCGAGGGCGGGTCGCCGCTGGCTCATCTACCCTGAATCAGGCGTCCCAGCGGGGTCAACGGGCCGACCGGGATCAGGTCGAAGGTCATGAATCCCCCCTGGGTCAGCGGAAGCTTGTCCACCTCCGCCTTGGCCGCCTCGACCGACTCCGCGTTCATCAGGAAGACCACGCCAATTCGATCCTGGCGGAACCAGAACTGTTCGATCTTGCCGTCCAGATACAGCTGCAGCGTATGCGGAACCTCTTTCTGCAGGGTCTCTTCGCGCTGTTCCGGGGTGGGCGGATTGGTGATCGCACCGATAGCAAATATTTTCATAACTGTTCTCCTCGTCATTGCTTTGACGAGGTGTATCTAGGCGGAGGGCGGCAAAAGCGGTATCGTCGTAAATGACAACTTTAAGGTCATTTACGCCATGCGCATTTCTGTGCTCGCCCTTGACGGGCTGTTCGACACCGGGCTCGCCGTGACGCTGGACGCGTTCGCGCTCGCCAACAAATTCTCCGGCATTCTGGCGGGTGCGCCGCCGATTTTCGACGTGTCGCTCGTCGGCGTGCGCAGAAAAGTCCGCTCCGGCCAAGGGTTTTGGGTACCCGTACAACCCATCACGCCGGCCTTGAAGCCCGACTGGGTTATCGTTCCGGCGCTGGGCGCCGGCACGCCGGAGCAACTGATCCCGGCGCTTGGCCGGCCGGACATGACGGAGGCCAAGGCGCAACTGCTGAAATGGCGTGCCGAGGGCGCGCAGATCGCTTCGTCCTGTATCGGGACATTCATCTTGGCGGAGGCCGGGTTGCTGGACGGCCGCGGGGCGACGACGACCTGGTGGCTGGCGCCATTGTTCCGGCAGCGCTATCCAAATGTCCTGCTCGACGAGACCCGCATGCTTGTGCCGACCGACATCGGCGTCACGGCCGGCGCCGCTATGGGGCATCTCGACCTCGCTTTGTGGCTGATCCGCAAAGCCAGCCCGGAAATGGCGGCGACCGTCTCGCGCTATCTTCTGGCCGACATCCGCTCCGCGCAGGCGCCTTACATCATCCCGAACCATCTGGCGCAGGCGGATCCGCTCATCCTGCGGTTCGAACGCTGGGCGCGGGACCATCTCAAGGCGGGCTTCGACTTGCAGCAGGCCGCCGGCGCGCTGGCGACCAGCGCACGTTCACTGCAGCGCCGTTGCCAGGCGGTGCTCGGCAAGTCGCCGCTGGCCTATTTCCAGGACCTGCGCGTCGAGCACGCGCAATCCCTGCTTCACGGCAGCGGCCTGGATGTCGACGCCATCGCCGCCGAGGTCGGTTATGTCGACGGCGCGACGCTCAGAACGCTGCTCCGCCAACGCTTGGGCAGGGGCGTGCGCGACCTGCGCGCCGGCCTGCGCTGACGGTTTAACAACGGCCCGCGACGCGGTGACTTGACGCAACCCCTGTCCAATGACGCTATGCGCGCCTCAATCATCCACGGCGCCAAGCGCCGGTCATCTGGGGAAATCGATCATGCAAGCGCAGCCATTGGCGGGGAAAACCGCGTTCATCACCGGCGGATCGGGCAGCATCGGGTCGGCCAGCGCCAGGCTGCTGGCGGCTGACGGCGCGGCCGTCCTGATCATGAGCCGGCGCGAAGAGGCGCTGGCCAAGGTGAAGGCCGACATCTTGAAGGATATCCCCGACGCCCAGATCGCGATCCATGCCGGCGACGCGACGAAGGTTGACGATGTGCGCGCCGGGCTGGACAAGGCCTTCGCGCTGCGTGGCCGCCTGGATGTGATCGTACCGCTGGTCGGCGGTGGGCCGTTCAAGCCGTTCCTGATGCTGGACGTGGAAACCGTGCGCGAGACGCTGGATTTCTGCATCACCAGCGCCTTCATCGCCATGCGTTACGGCGCGCCGATGATGAAGGATGGCGGGTCGATCGTCTGTATCTCGTCCAATGTCGGCAAGATGCCGTTCCGGTACCTGTCGGCCTATCACGCCGGTAAGAGCGGGCTGGAAGGCCTGGTTCGCGCGGCGGCGGAGGAACTGGGTTCGGCCAATATCCGCGTGAATGCGGTGCGCCCCGGCCTGACGCGGACCCGCGCGTCCGGCATGATGTTCGAGGAAAAGACCTTCCTGGACCGCTATACCGAGCAGACGCCGCTGGGCAAATGCGGTGGCGAACCGGAGGATATCGCCAAGGCGGTGCGCTTCCTGGCCGGGCCGGATTCGTCCTGGATCACCGGCCAAAGCTTTGCCATCGACGGCGGCCACGAGTTGCGCCGCAACCCCGACATGACCGACCTGATGGTCCAGATGTACGGGCAGAAGACGATGGACACGGTCTATAAGGGACAGGCGCCCGAATAACCCGGCCTGGGGCGGCTGCCGCTTAAGCGGCAGTCTCCCGGTGAAGATGCAGCCGCGTCTCTAAAGCGGTCATCTGCGTCTTGAACTCCTGCGGCAGTTTATCGCCGAAGCGGTCGAAATGGACCTGCACCTGGTCAAGCTGGGCGGCCCATTCGTCGGCATCGACCTTCAGCAGTTCGCGCAGATTCACACCCGCGATTTCCAGGGCCACGCCATCGGCTCCGCCGATTTCCGGCACATAGCCGATTGCGGTTTCCTTTGCCGTCGCCTTTCCGGCGCAGCGGTCGAAGATCCAGGCCAGCACGCGGGAGTTTTCACCGAAGCCGGGCCACAGGAACTTGCCGTCAGTCCCCTTGCGGAACCAGTTCACCAGAAAGATTTTCGGCAGCTTGGCCCCTTCGCGCTGGCCCAGGCGCAGCCAGTGGGCGAAATAATCGCCCATGTGATAACCGCAGAACGGCAGCATCGCCATCGGGTCGAAGCGCAACTTTCCAACCGCCCCGGCCTGCGCCGCGGTCGTCTCCGAGCTCATCTGCGCGGCGAGGAAAACGCCTTCGTTCCAGCCGAGCGACTCAACCACAAGCGGTGCCACCGTCGAGCGCCGACCGCCGAACAGGAAGGCGTCGATCGGCACGCCGGCCGGGTCCTGCCATTCGGGCGCCACCGACGGGCACTGCCCCACCGGCGTGGTGAAGCGGGCGTTCGGGTGAGCGGCTGGCGTGGCCGAGTCCGGGGTCCAGGGGTTGCCGCGCCAATCGGTCAAGGACGCGGGCAGCGTTTTCGTCAGCCCCTCCCACCAGACATCGCCGTCGGGCGTTGTCGCGACATTGGTGAAGATCGAATTCTTGGCGATCGTTTCCACCGCGTTGGCGTTGGTGTCGGCACCCGTTCCCGGCGCGACGCCGAAGAAGCCGGCCTCGGGATTGATGGCGTAGAGCCGCCCATCCGCGCCGAATTTCATCCAGGCGATATCGTCGCCGATGGTTTCGACCTTCCAACCCGGCAGAGTGGGCACCAGCATCGCCAAGTTGGTCTTGCCGCAGGCGCTGGGGAACGCCGCCGCGATATATTTCGCTTCGCCCTTGGGCGAGGTCAGCTTCAGCACCAGCATATGCTCGGCCAGCCAGCCCTCGTCGCGCGCCATCACCGAGGCGATGCGCAAGGCCAGGCACTTCTTGCCCAGCAGGGCGTTGCCGCCATAGCCCGATCCGAACGACCAGATTTCCCGCGTTTCCGGGAAATGGACGATATATTTGTTGTCGGCGTTGCACGGCCACGGCACGTCGGTGACGCCCTCGGTCAGCGGCATGCCGACCGAATGCAGGCAAGGCACGAACGCGCCGTCATCGCCCAGGACGTCGAGCGCGGCGGAGCCCATGCGGCTCATGATCCGCATCGAAACCGCGACATACGGCGAATCGGTCAGTTGTACGCCGATCTGCGAAATCGGCGACCCGAGCGGGCCCATCGAGAACGGCACGACATACATCGTGCGGCCGCGCATCGACCCCTTGAACAGGCCGGTCAGCAATTCGCGCATCTCGGCCGGGGGTCGCCAGTTGTTGGTCGGGCCCGCATCGTCCTGCCGTTCGGAGCAGATGAAGGTCCGGTCTTCGACCCGGGCGACATCCGCCGGATCGGACAGGGCGATATAGGAATTCGGGCGTTTCGCGTCGGACAGCCGCCGGAAAGTCCCCTTGTCGATCAGGAGCTGGCTCAGCCGGTCATATTCCGCCTGCGAGCCGTCGCACCAGTAAATCGCATCGGGCTGGGTCAGCCCGGCTATCTCCTCGACCCAGGCTTTCAGGCGTTTGTGATTGGTCGATACTGCCATGGTTCTCTTCGCAAAACTCAATGGGTGCCGGCGCAGCGGGCCAGGTCGCGGAACTTCGCGTCCCACCGCTACAAATCTATAAACAACCGTCTATCAGGTCGAAACGCGCGATCCAAGTACCGGATCGCGCGTTTAGCCTCTTGCGCCATCAGTTGCTCAGCGGCTTGCTGAACAATTCAAGCAGCAGACGCGCCCCGGTCATCGGCATCAATGTGCCGGAACGAACTTCCGCCTCGATCTCCGGAAGGCGGCGGGCGATCTCCGGCCGGCACTTCAACGCCTCAAGCAGACGGTCGCCCAAATCGGCCCACAGGGCCGCCTGCGCCTGTTCTCCACGGCGCGCCGTCTTCTCGCCGCTGGCCTCCAGCGCGTCCTGATGCCGCTTCACGGTATCCCAGATTTTATCGAGCCCATCGCCGGTGCGCGCCGACGCCGCAAGCACTTCCGGCTTCCAGGATGTGGATAGAGGCCGGATGAGGCGCAACGCCGCACGGTAATCGCCGACCGTACGCTTCGCGGTCTCCAGCAATTCCCCGTCGGCCTTGTTGACGATGATCAGCTCCGTCAGTTCGACGATGCCCTTCTTGATGCCTTGCAGTTCGTCACCGGACGCGGGGGACAGCAGAAGGCAGAACAGGTCCACCATATCGGCGACGGCGGTTTCCGATTGGCCGACGCCGACGGTCTCGACGATGATGACATCGAAGCCCGCCGCCTCGCACAGAACGATCGCCTCGCGGGTCCGCCGAGTAACGCCGCCCAGCGTGCCGCCGGTCGGCGACGGCCGGATGAAGGCGTCCGGCGCACGGCCGAGCTCCTCCATGCGCGTCTTGTCGCCCAGGATCGACCCGCCGGTGCGGCGCGACGATGGGTCGACCGCCAGCACCGCGACCCTGTGGCCGGCGGCGATGATCTTTTGCCCGAACGCCTCGATGAAGGTGGATTTACCCACGCCGGGCGAACCGGAAATGCCCAGCCGGATCGACTTGCCCGACACCGGGAGCACCCGTTCGACCAGCGTCTCGGCTTCGCGGCGATGGTCCTCGCGGGTCGATTCGACCAAGGTGATCGCCCGGGCAAGCGCCGAGCGATCCCCAGCCATCAACCGCGCCGCGCGGTCGTCTCCGGTATTCGCCATGCTCGTTGGGGTCACGGTTTTCCCCCACGATTAAGACTATTAACCACAGAGGCACGGAGATTGAGAGGAAGAAGGCGGAGGACCATCACAAGACCAGCCTTCGGAGGCCATCCTTGAGGAGGACCGTGTTGAATTTCAGCAACAAGAGCAGCCCCGGTCCAAGCTGGCGATGCACTCGATCGCAAGGCCGATTATCTGCTCAGTGCGTTGATCTCGCGGGCTTTCGGCCATCTGCTTTCCTCTGTGCCCTCTGTGCCTCTGTGGTAAAATTTCCTACAAAACGGTCAAACCTGCTCCAACTCGACCAGAGTTCCGATGAAATCCTTCGGGTGCAGGAACAGGACCGGCTTGCCATGGGCGCCGATGCGCGGTTCGCCGTCGCCCAGCACGCGCGCACCCTTGGCCTTCAGCCGGTCGCGCGCCGCCATGATGTCGTCGACCTCATAACAGATATGATGGATTCCGCCGGCCGCGTTGCGCGCCAGGAACGGCCGGATGGTCGAATCCTCGCCCAACGGCTCCAGCAGTTCGATCTTGGTATTCGGCAACTCGACGAACACCACGGTCACGCCGTGGTCGGGCAAGGCAATTGGCTTGGATACCTTGGCGCCCAGCGTGTCGCGATATAACGCGGTCGCCTGTTCCAGGTCATGCGTCGCGATGGCGACGTGGTTCAAACGGCCGATCATGTCTTCGCTCATGGTTTGGCTCTCAGTTTCTTGGCCGACGGGCACGAATAAAGCCGATAATCTCAGCGGTAGCGACGGACATATCCGGAATTTCACCGCCACAGACCACCAATATGTCGCTCGCCCCTTGGTCCTGCAACGCCCGGGTCAATGCGGAGGCCAGCGCGGCGTAGTCCGCCGGCTGGGCGGAGACGCCGACGACATGCACGTCGTTCTCGATCGCCTGCCGCGCCGCCTCGTCCGGCGTCTGGGACGACGGCCCGACATCGACATCGAAGCCAACGTCGGCGAAGGCGGTGGCGAGACGCCTGGCGTCACCATCGTCGCCCCGGCCGAATTTCACCACCAGGATGCGCGGCCGACGGCCCTCATCCCGGGCAAAATCCTCGACTGCTCTCACTCGAATTCCAGAATGACCTGATCGACGCTGAGGCTTTGGCCGGCTTCGGCGGCGATCTTGGCGACGGTGCCGTCGCGCTCGGCGCGCAAGACGTTTTCCATCTTCATCGCCTCGACCACGGCCAGTTCCTCGCCCGCCTTGACGTGCTGGCCTTCCTTGACCGCGACCGTAACCAGCAGGCCCGGCATCGGCGACAGAAGATATTTGGACATGTCCGGCGGAACCTTGACCGGCATCAGTGCGGCAAGTTCGCCGGCGGCGCGGGTCACGACGCGCATCTCAATCGCGGCGCCGGCCCGATGGACCAGCCAGGTGACGCCCTTACGGTCGAGCTGCACCGTCACCGATGCGCCGTCGATCTGGCCCTCGAACAGCACCTGCCCCGGCTGCCAGCCGGTCAAGACCTTACGGCGCTTGCCGTCCAGCGCGACCACGGCCGAACCGTCCGGGTCGGACAGCACCTCCACCGGGCGAGCCGTGCGCGGCGCGGAGGACGGACCAATCAGGACCGTCCACTCGGCTTGCAGCTTATGATCCTTGCGGTCGCGCGCTGCGGCGCGTGCCTGGGCCACGGCGGCGATGGACACCAGCATGTCCAGCTCGTCCTGCGGCAGTTCCGTGCCATGGAAGCCGTCGGGGAATTCCTTCGGGATGAAATCCGTCGACAGCCGCCCATCGAGGAAACGCTGCTTGCGGATGATTGCCGCGAGGAAGCCGATATTGTGATTGACGCCCCGAATGGCGAAGGCGTCCAGCGCGTCGGCCATACGCTTTGCCGCCTCCGGCCGGGTCTGGGCATAGGTCACCAGCTTGGCGATCATCGGGTCGTAATAGACCGAGATTTCCGAGCCTTCATAGACGCCGGTATCGACGCGAACGCCCTCGCCCGCAGGCGGGCGGTAACGCGTCAGGCGGCCGATCGACGGCAGGAAGCCGCGCAGCGGATCTTCGGCATAGACACGGGCCTCGATCGCCGAGCCGGTCAAGGTAACCTGTTCCTGGGTGATCGGCAGTTTTTCGCCGGCCGCAACGCGGATCATCAGCTCGACGAGGTCCAGCCCGGTCACCGCCTCGGTCACAGGATGTTCGACCTGCAGGCGGGTGTTCATTTCCAGGAAGTAGAAATTCTTGTCGCGGTCGACGATGAATTCGACCGTTCCGGCGGAGCAGTAATCCACCGCCTTGGCGAGCGCGACGGCCTGAGCGCCCATCGCGGCGCGGGTCGCCGGGTCGAGGAACGGGCTCGGCGCCTCCTCGATCACCTTCTGGTGGCGGCGTTGGATCGAACATTCGCGTTCGCCCAGGAAGATCACGTTGCCGTGCGTGTCGCCCATCACCTGGATTTCGATGTGGCGCGGCTCGACGATGGCCTTCTCGATCAGGATGCGGTCGTCGCCGAACGAGGCGCGCGCCTCGTTGGAAGCGGAACGGAATCCTTCTTCAAGCTCGGCTTCGCTATTGGCAAGGCGCATGCCCTTGCCGCCGCCGCCGGCCGAAGCCTTGATCATTACCGGATAGCCGATGTCCTTCGCGACGGTTTTCGCCTTGGCGACATCGGGAACGACATCGGGATAACCGGGTACCGTGGTGACGCCGGAGGCCTTGGCAAGTTTCTTCGATTCGATCTTGTCGCCCATCGCGGCGATGGCATGGCGTCCGGGGCCGATGAAGACGATGCCGGCTTCCTCAAGCGCCTCGGCGAAGGCCTGCCGTTCCGACAGGAAGCCATAGCCGGGGTGGACCGCCTCGGCGCCGGTCGATTTGCAGGCCTCGACGATGCGGTCGGCGCGCAGATAGCTGTCGGCCGCGGCGGAACCGCCGATGGCGACGGCCTCGTCGGCCATCATGACATGCAGGGCGTTGGCGTCGGCCTCGGAATAGACGGCAACAGTCTTGATACCCATCGCCCGTGCGGTCTTGATGACCCGGCAGGCGATTTCACCGCGATTGGCGATTAGAATTTTCTTGAACATCTGCGGCGCGCTCACAAAGGAATATTGTCGTGCTTCTTGGCGGGATTGGCGAGCTGCTTGTCCTTCAGCATGACCAGTGAGCGGATGATGCGCCGCCGCGTCGAATGGGGCTGGATCACCTCATCGACATAGCCGCGCGATGCCGCGACGAACGGGTTCGCGAATTTCTCGCGATATTCCTCGGTCCGCGCCTCGATCTTGGCCGCATCGCCGATATCGGAGCGGAAGATGATCTCCACCGCGCCCTTCGGCCCCATGACCGCGATTTCCGCGGTCGGCCAAGCATAGTTCACGTCGCCGCGCAGATGCTTGGAACTCATGACGTCATATGCGCCGCCATAGGCCTTGCGCGTGATGACCGTCACCTTCGGCACCGTCGCCTCGGCGTAGGCATAGAGCAACTTGGCGCCGTGTTTGATGATCGCGCCGTATTCCTGCGCCGTGCCCGGCAGGAAGCCCGGAACGTCGACGAAGGTGACCAGCGGGATTTCGAAGCAATCGCAGAAGCGAACGAACCGGGCCGCCTTGCGCGAGCTGTCGATATCCAGACAACCGGCCAGCACCATCGGCTGGTTGGCGATAATGCCGACGGTCTGGCCGCCCATCCGCCCGAAACCGATGATGATGTTGCGCGCAAAGCCGGGCTGAACCTCGAAGAAATCGCCCTCATCCACGACCTTATGGATCAGCTCCTCCATATCGTAGGGTTTGTTGGCGTTGGCCGGGATCAGCGTGTCGAGCGACATGTCCAGCCGGTCCGGCGAATCCGCCGTCTCGCGCAGAGGCGCCTTTTCGCGGTTCGACGACGGCAGGAAGCCCATGAAGCGGCGGACTTCCAGCAACGCCTCGACATCGTCCTCAAACGCCAGGTCGGCGACGCCGGACCGGGTCGTGTGGGTGATCGCGCCGCCCAGCTCTTCCTGGGTCACGATCTCGTGGGTGACGGTCTTCACCACGTCGGGGCCGGTCACGAACATGTAGGACGAATCCTTCACCATGAAGATGAAGTCGGTCATGGCCGGCGAATAGACCGCGCCACCGGCGCACGGGCCCATGACCAGTGAAATCTGCGGCACGACGCCCGAGGCCAGCACGTTGCGCTGGAACACTTCGGCATAGCCGCCAAGGCTGGCGACGCCTTCATGGATGCGCGCACCGCCGCTGTCGTTGAGCCCGATCACCGGGGCGCCGACCTTCAGCGCCTGGTCCATGATGCGGCAAATCTTTTCGGCATGCGCCTCCGACAGCGAGCCGCCGAACACCGTGAAATCCTGGCTGAACACGAAGACCAGACGGCCGTCGATCGTGCCGAAGCCGGTAACGACGCCGTCGCCCGGAACCTTCTGGTCGGCCATGCCGAAATCGCTCGAACGGTGCTCGACGAACATGCCCCACTCTTCGAACGAGCCTTCGTCGAGCAGAACCTCCAGACGCTCCCGCGCCGTCAGCTTGCCTTTGGCATGCTGCGCCTCGATGCGGCGCAAACCGCCGCCGACCCTGGCCGCTTCACGATGCAGCTGGAGTTTTTCAAATGTTGCCGGCACTTCAATCCCTTTCTCGCAAGGCCCACCCGGGATAATCCGCAATCGCCAGTCATTTTCGCAGCAGCAATCTGCCGGAAGGCGAGCGATCCCAACGCGGTCACACGTGAGCTAGCCGATCTGATGGGTTGAGTAAAGCAACAGGCCCAAGAACTTCGGCCGCAGAATTACATGCGATCGGCGCAGATGGCGCATAGCGAACCGCCGGGCGCGGTTAACCTACGAAAACTATTGGCGATTTTGTCGCCAAAATGGGTTCAGACCAGGGCGGCCGACATCCGGCGCGGCTGGGCCGCTTCGGCGCCGGCGTTGGCCGGTTCCGGGGGGCGATTGGCTTTCTTCGGCGTCAGCGCGCCGTACTGCGCCGCCAGCTCACGCTTATAGGCTTCGATATCGGCGATCGGCCGGGTGGCGACGTTGCTGTGAGCAGCCGCCAGCGCGACAGCCGACGCAACCGCCGGCAGCAGGCGCGGATCGAGGACATCGGGAATCAGATAGAGCGGACCGAATCCGGCATAATCCAAGCTTGCCGGCGTCTCGCGCGCCAGATCGGATAGCGCCATCGCGCAAGCCAGCTTCATCTCCTCGCTGATCGCTGTCGCGCCGCAATCGAGCGCCGCGCGGAAGATATAAGGAAAGCCCAGCGCATTGTTGACCTGATTGGGAAAATCCGACCGGCCCGTGCAGACGACGGCGTCCGGGCGTTCGGCCAGGATGATTTCCGGCATGATCTCAGGCGTCGGGTTCGCCAGCACCATGACGATGGGGCGCGCGGCCATGCGTTGCAGATGGATCGGATCGACACTGCCAGGACCGGACAGGCACAGCAGGACGTCCGCGCCTTGCATCACCTGCTCCCAGCCGCCCAGATCGGTTTCCTGGGCGAAGCGGGCCTTGTATTTGTTGAGGCCGTTCCGGCCGCGATGGACCAGGCCGCCGCTATCCAGCATGCAGATATTCGGGCGCGGCAGCCCCATCTCGACCAGCAGATCCAGGCAGGCGATCGCCGATGCGCCGGCGCCGACGCAAACCAACCGCGTCGCCGCCATATCGCGGCCGGTAACAAGCAGGGCGTTGCGAAGCGCCGCCGCGACCACGACGGCGGTGCCGTGCTGGTCGTCATGCATCACGGGGATTTTCATCCGCGCCTTCAACCGCTCCTCGATCTCGAAGCATTCGGGCGCCTTGATATCTTCCAGATTGATGCCGCCAAAGGTCGGCTCCAGCGCCGCCACGACATCGACGAAATGATCGACATCGCGCGTATCGACCTCGATATCGAACGCGTTCACGCCGCCCAGCAGCTTGAACAGGACGGACTTGCCTTCCATCACCGGCTTGGAGGCCAGCGGGCCGATATTGCCCAGCCCCAGGACCGCCGTGCCGTCGCTGACGACCGCGACTAGGTTGGACCGGCCGGTCAGACGGGCCGCCTGCGCCGGATCGTTGGCGATGGCCATCGAGGCCTGACCGACGCCCGGGGTATAGGCCAGGGCAAGGTCGGCGCGCGTCTCGACCGGCTTGGTCGGGACAATCTCGATCTTCCCGGGCTTGGGATCGGAATGATAGTCCAGTGCCGCCCGGATCTGGGTCTCGTTCACGTAAGTCTCCTGCACAGATACCGGTTCGCCCCGGTTGCGGGTGATCCGGCGCGGGAGTTTTGGGCGCGTTGGCGATGAAATGTCAAGGACTTGGCGCGCTTTTTCCTGCTGTCACCGAAATAAACGACATTATTTTTGACGACATGTTGTTATAAAACCACTGATATATTTGAGTTTTGATAATTTTATTTCTACGTCGCCACGACGGGATCTATTACGGCGGCGACCGCCTGACCGCAACCGATCGTATTCGCCGAGCCTTGCATGTCGGCGGTTCGATGCTCCGGCAGTACCAGCACCTTTTCAATGGCACGCAGGATTGCGGCGGCGGCGGCTTCTTCGCCCAGATGATCGAGCATCATGGCGACAGACCAGATTTGCCCGACCGGGTTTGCAATTCCTTTTCCGGCAATATCGGGAGCAGAGCCATGAACCGGCTCGAACAGCGAGGGGCCGGTCCGCTCAGGATTTATATTGCCCGACGGCGCGATCCCGATCGTGCCGGTGCATGCCGGCCCGAGATCGGAGAGGATGTCTCCAAACAGGTTCGAAGCCACGACAACGTCGAACCGATCGGGATTCAAGACGAACTGCGCGGTCAGAATATCGATATGGTATTTGTCCCATTTCACGCCGGGATATTCGGACGCGATCGCTTCGACCCGCTGGTCCCAGAACGGCATGGTGATCGCGATACCGTTCGACTTGGTGGCAGACGTCAAATGTCTCTTCGGGCGCTTGCTGGCGAGGTCGAAAGCGTAGCGCAACACGCGATCGACGCCGTGCCGCGTCATAACCGTTTCCTGCATGACGATTTCCCGAGGCGTTCCGGCAAACATATGCCCGCCTATGGCCGAATATTCGCCCTCCGTATTTTCGCGCACGATCCAAAAATCGATATCGCCGGCCTCTCGGCCGCGCAGCGGAGACGTAACACCGGGCAGCAATCGCGCCGGACGCAGATTGACGTACTGGTCGTATTCGCGCCGGAACTGAAGAAGCGAGCCCCATAGCGAGATATGGTCGGGTACCGTTTCCGGCCAACCGACGGCACCGAAGAGGATCGCATCGGCATTGCCTATGCGGTCCTTCCAATCGTCCGGCATCATCTTGCCGTGCTTCGCGTAGTAATCGCACGATGCGAAGTCATGCCATTCCAGCGTGACGGCGAAACCATATGAGGCGGCGGCGCGCTCCAGAACGCGAACGCCCTCCGGCATCACTTCCTTGCCGATACCGTCGCCCGGAATGACCGCGATACGATACGACCGCGCCATATTGAAACCCTCTGCCTTCGGGACCGATCGCGCGCCGACCGGCCTTTGGGAGGGTTATAGCCGAACACGAACCGGGGATACTTGCCCTAGCGCGCCAAATTAATGGCAGCGATCAGAACTTCCAGGCGATGCTGCCACGGACGCCCTGGTCCTGGGCCCCGCCACCGAACTGGCCGGTATAGGTGACCGACAGCGAGACGGCCTGGGTAACATCGGTCGACAGGCCGACCTCGATCAACGCCGCGTCACGTGCGATCGGCACACCGGCGACGGTAAAGGCATTGCTGCCGGCGAAGCGCAGCGTGCTGGTCTGCGCCACATCGTTATAGCTGTGGCGCCACCCGGCCGTGCCGATCGCCGAAAGCTGCACGCTGCCCAGCGTGAAGCGGTCCGATGTCCGCAAGCCGAGCGTCGAGAACACCTCACCCGCGTCCTCGGCGTTTGCCGACAGGGCAGCGGCGCCACCCCGCTCAGCGAAGCCGTCGGTGTGCAGGCCGACATAGGCGAGCCCGACGAAGGGTTCCAAGGCGACCTGGCCAAGCCGGGTGTCGTAGACCCGAAGCTTATAGCCCAGATCGCCGAATCCCTGGACCGTCTGGGCGCCGTAGCCTGCCGACAGGCTGTCGCGGAAGCCGGTGAAGGCGACGGAGCGCCGGGTGTCGATGTCGTTCCAGTCATAGGCCATGCCCAGCCGCAGGCCGAGCGCGCCCCACTGGTTGCCGCCATAGACGCCAAGGCTGTAATTGTCACTGGTTCCTGCGCCGCTGGCGTCGAATGTCGTGCGGCCATAACCGCCGAGCATGCCCACGCGCCAGCCGCCTGCGACCGGCGCGTCGGCGCCGACCAGGAAACCGCCGGTGGAATGGGTGGCCTTGGCGGCATTCCCGTCGCTGTCGTTATGCGCCCAGGAACCATAGCCCTGGGTCCAGAACGCCGGGCCGTCGACGGTCGCCGCGGCGGCGGCGGCATTGCCGTCCGAATAGGTCGAAACCGATGCCGTCGAAGCCCCTGCCCCGCCGAAGGCCGAGCGAATGCGGTCGATGCCGGCGTCGCGCACGAAGCGGCTGTCGTCGATCAGCACGCTCTTCACCGATGCCTGGATTTCGCCGGTCAACTGGTTGAAGGCCGACGGCGCTTCAGTCGTCGAAAGCTGCACCACCGCATTCTCCAGTGCGCCGCCGGAAAGGCTGGCCAGCCCGCCCGCGACGGCGCGCTGATTTCGGGTGACGGCGAGCGAGGCGAAATCGACATTGTTGCGGACCAAGGTCAGATAGACATCGTCGCCATCGTAACTGAGGGTCGGCGTCAGGAACGCGAAGTTCGAGCTGACCGATCCGAATTTGCCGCTGACGCCCGTATCCGCCGTCAGGATCGTGTAGCGGGTCGAGACCAGCCAGTTGCCCGTTGCGGCGACACTGGCGACGTTGCCGCCGCCCAGGCTTGCCGTTCCCGTCGCATGGACCAGATCGGCATTCCCGGCCGGACCGGCGTCCACCCGATAGATCGAGCCTGAAGCCAACGTCAAATTACCTTTGACGGTCAACGTGCCGATCGTGCCCGCCCCCGCCGGCGACAGCGTGCCGCCCGACGCGATTGTCGTGGAGCCGACCGTGCCGGTGCCGGCCAAAATCGCACCGCGATCGACCGAGACGGTTCCGCCCAGGATGCCGGTAACGGATAGGATGCCGCCCGCGACCTCTGTATTACCGGCAAAGGCTGCATCGTTGCCGGATAGGGTCAACGTCCCTGTCCCGATCTGCCGCAGCATGCCGGAACCCGATATCCGGTTGCCGAAGGTGACGGCATCGGACCGGTTGAACGCCAAAGTGCCGTTGTCGACGATATTGCCGGCGATTGCCCCGGTCGCGCCGCCATTGCCGATCTGCAGCGTGCCGGCCGAAATCGTCGTGCCGCCGCTGTAGGTATTGGCGCCCGTCAGGATCAGCGTGCCCCCACCGGTCTTGACGATATCGCCGGCAGTTGCACCGTCGGCGATCGTGCCGCTCGCGGTCGCGACGATCCCGGCACCCACCTGGAAGGTCGGGTCGCCGGTCACTGTGATTGCGTTAGCCAAGGTGAAGTTGCCGCCAAAGCCCAGCGTCGTGCCCGCGGCCATCGCCAGCGTGCCGGTTCCGATCGCATTGGCGTTCCCGACCACCAGCGCGCCGGTGTTCAGCAACGTACCGCCGGAATAGCTGCTGTTGCCCGTCAGGGTCAGGCTGCCCGCGCCATCCTGCTCGACCCGGCCGGTCCCGGAGATTGCCCCCGCGAAGGTGATGTCGTCGGACCGGTCGAAGATCAGCACGCCGTCATCGGCGACGTTACCGACGATGGCCCCCGTCGTCCCGCCTTTGCCGAGCTGCAAAGTGCCGCCCGAAATCGTCGTCCCACCGTTATAGGTATTGGCTGCCGTCAGGATGAAGGTGCCCGCGCCGGTCTTGGCGAGCCCGCCATTGCCGGAAATGACCCCCGCCTGCGTTGCGCTGGCGCTGGCGCTCACATCCGCCGTCATCAGCGATCCGGTGGTGACGCCGATCGCATTGGCGATCTGAACGCCGTTCTCATAATGCAGCGTCGCGTTGCCCACGACCTGCGCCGCACCGGCGCCAAAGGCGCTGTCGGTCGCAAGGTCGACTGTCAGGCCGGAGAGAACGGTCGTTCCGCTGAAGCCGCTATTGTCGCCGGTCAGGTGCAAGGTGCCGCCGCCGCTCAAGGTATAGGTGCCGCTGCCGCTCAACACGCCGCTCTCGGTCGCCGAGCCGTTCGCCACGACGAGCGAGACATCGCCGGAGATCGACAGGGCATTGGTGACATCGAGCCCGTTGGCCAAAGCCAGCGCCGTGCCGTCGCCCAGCGTGATGGTGCCGCTGCCGGCTGCATCGTTGTTCGTAAGGCTCAGCGTGCCGGCCGCCACAACCGTACCGCCGGAATAGCTGTTATTGCCCGACAATGTCAGGGTTCCCGCCCCTGCCTTCTCGACCGACCCGGTTCCCGAGATCGCGCCGGCAATGGTGATGTCGCCCGTGCGGTTGACCGCCAAAGTACCGCCGTTGACGACATCGCCGGCGATGGAGCCGGTCGTGCCGCCATTGCCCAGCTGCAAGGTCGACCCGCCGGCGATGCGGGTCGTGCCGGTATAGCTGTTGGAGCCGGTCAGGATTTCAGTCCCGCTGGACACTGTGAGACCGCCGGTCCCGTTGATGACGCCAGCGAACGTGCCGCCGGCCTGGGTCAAGGTCAGGGTGTTGCCGCCGAGACTGACCGCGCCGCCTCCGGACAGGCTCTTGATCGAAGCGCCGGAGGTTGTGCCCGAAATATCGAACGTGCCGTCCGCGTTCACGCCGCTGGCGGTTGCGATGCTGCCCGCGCCGGAGAGCGCCAGCGTGCCGCCCGCCGCCACGTCAACCCCACCGGTGAACGTGTTCACGGCGGTCAATGTCACCGTGCCGGTCCCGATCTGGCCGATGCCACCGCTGCCGGTAATCGCCAGGCCGTAGTGAACGGCGTCCGACCGGTCGAAATTCAGCGTGCCGTTGTCGACGATGTTGCCGACGACCGAACCGGTGGCGCCGCCATTGCCGAGTTGAAGCGTGCCGGCCGAGATTGTCGTGCCGCCGGTATAGGCTTCATCCGCGGCCAGAACCAGCGCGCCGCTGCCCGTCTTAATCAGCGCCGCGCTGCCGCCGGTTTCACTTACGGCGCCGGTCAGGGTCAGGTCGCCGCCGGTCGTGTCGATGGTTTCCGATCCGCCGGCCAGAGTCACCGTGTTGGCCAGCGATACCGGTTGCCCATCGGCGCTGCCGAACAGGGTTCCGCTCGCGATCGCAAGATTACCGGCGCCCAGCGCCGTATTGTTGCCGACCAGCAATCCGCCCGACGTCAGGGTGGTACCGCCGGTATAGGTGCTCGGCCCGTCGAGGGTCAGCGTTCCCGTTCCAATCTTTTCGATCGCGGCGGTGCCCGTCTGCTCCTGGATTTGCGCGGTCAGCGTCGCGCTGTCATTCGCGCCGCCGAGCTGGAACGTGCCCGTCGATCCGCCCGGGTTGCCGTAATAGGCAAGAATACCGCCCCCCGACACCGGTCCCAGCGCCAATACGCCCGCGCCCGAAAAAGCGATGCTGCCCCCATTGAGGACGAAGCGCGCCGACGACACGTTGGTGCTCGCCCCGTTGATCTGGATCGTGCCATAAACATTCGCCGTATAGGTGACGTTGCTGCCGGCGTCGACGCCGTTCAGGATAATCTCCGAGGCCAGACCGCTGCTGGTGTCACCCGTGACGCTGAAATTCTGCGTGACGCCCGAGGTGTTCACCACGTTTCCGTAGATCGACAGATAGGCGTTGTTCGAAACCGATAGCGCGTATGCGCTGCCCGGATCGTTGAAGATAATGGAACCGACTGTAATATAGCCGGCGGGATAGGGCGTGGAGAGCGCAACGGTGTTTGTGGCCGCCCCGGCGCCGAAGATAAGGTTTGCCGCGCTCGAATTCGGCACGCCGCTAGGGCTCCAGTTCCCGGCCGTCATAAAGTCGGACCCCGAAGTACCGACCCATGTCTGCGCCGGGGTGCCGAGCGCCGGGGTGCAAAGCGGAAAAAGGGCCGCGCCGCAAATGAGCGAGAACCTGACCGATGCCAACGACGAGCGAAGCTTGAATGGAAGCCGGCGCGTTTGACGATGGTTCACAGTAATCTTCCTTTTATTGGCGCTTTACGCGCGGCGCATTGCTTGATCGGAACGCGACAAGTTCACGATCGGAGATTATTAGATCATCCGATCTATAGAATAATTTAGTTGTAATGCGAGGGTGACGGCGATGATATACACGGATAGGAAATATTTTTTATCCCCGACATAAGGGTTTTTCCAAACATCCGGCATATACTCCAATCTACATTATAGATTGTCTCCGTTTCATCCGGATTTCTCTTTTGACGCAAGCCGCCCTACTCATCCGATAATTTATTTCACCTGTCAAATCGAATGATACGCGTCCGAGCGTTTTCTTGAGCCCGGCAATCGGCGCATGGCAGGGGCGGGTTTAGACCGTGGCGATAGGACAGGCCGGCGAGCCGACCGCGCCAGGCAGCCGCAATGGCGGCGCGGTCAGCAGGAATGCACTGCGTCCGTGCGCGGCGAGCCATTCGGAAAGGTCCTTCAGATACCAGAGTTCGCCCAGGTGGATTCCGAGCTTGAACAGGCAGTGTTCGTGCAGCCTGAGGCCGGTTTCGTCTTTTGGGCCGATCCGGGGGTCGAAGAGTTCGACCGCGACATTGTCCGAGCAGATGGCGACGATGTTGCTGTCGTCGATCCATTTGAGAAGTCTGTCGTCATGACCGTCCAGACCGCCCGAATTGCCGAGCAGGTAATCCATATCCGGCTGCTTGTTCATGGACAGCAGCAGCCGGTCATAGCCCGTGTATAGGACGAGGAAGTCGCCCGGCCGGATCTCCGCCTTCTGCCGGTCGAGCGCCGTCATCAGATGGTCATAACCCCACGCGATGCGTTGGTGGCCATGGATCGCGAACAGGTTCACCAGCACGCCGCGGCCCTGGGGGCAGGCTTCGGCCAGATTCTCGATGCCGAGGGACTTGGCATAGGGGCCGCCTGTCTGCTCCGACCCCAGTATGTCCTCCCCGGCGCGGAAGCCATTGTAATAGGTGATCCTTTGCTGCCCATCGCCATCCGCGTCGAACAGGCGACCCCAATGGCAAAGGGAGTCCCATTGTGTGGAATATTGCGTGTAGAGCGTGACGCCGTCATCGCAGACACTGCCGCAGCTTCCCGGCATGAATTCATCGTTCAGCAGATTGTGGGCGTTGTGGCCCTCTTGCCGGGTCGAGAACAGCTTCGGCGCCCGGCGCTCCAGCACCGGCGAATCGCCGCCCGGATAGTCCAAGGGCAAAGACAGCGTAAATGCGACGCCCTCGCGCACCTCTCGCATGGCGTTGAGCCGTATCGCGGGAGTCAGCAGATTCATCTTGCCGCGCTGATCGTCCGCACCGAAATCTCCCCAGTTCGATCCCTCAGGGCGGTTCTTCCAGCGCATAAATCGAATCCTGCTTCAGGCCCTAAGGCATCGCGACGCCGCCATTGGGCCTTAAGACCTGGCCAGTAACGAATCGGGCTGCGTCGGAGGCAAGATACAGGATCGCATAGGCAATATCGCTGGCCTCGCCGGTGATGCCCAGGACCGAACCTCTGGCACGATCTTCCAGGATCGCGGCGCGCTTCGCCGCGTCGATGCCGCCATCGGGCGTGCGGTAGCGATAGGCGATCATCGGCGTGTCGATGAAGCCCGGCGCGACCGCGTTCGCCCGGACGCCGAACGGCCCAACCTCATGCGCCAGGGTGCGTGTCAGCATGCTGACCGCCGACTTGGTCATCGCATAGATCGACAGTCCGGGAGCCGGAAAATCGGCGCCGGCGGACGAAATATTGATGATCGACCCGCCGCGCTGGGCGGTCATGCGCCTTGCCGCGGCGGCGCAGCCCCAATAGGTGGCTTTCAGATTCACGTCGATCAGCCGGTCGAGCTGATCCTCGCGCGCGTCGACGATCGGGACGGCGAGGATAACGCCGGCGATATTGGCCCAGACATCGATTCGCCCGCCAGCCGCGACGGCGAACGCGGCCAGAGCCTCGACCGCCTCGCGATCCGTGACATCGACCCGCCGGGCGCTGACCTGCCCGCCGGATGCCATCACCGCCGCCCGCGTATCCTCTAGCCCGGCCTCATCGATGTCGGCCAGAACGACATGCGCCCCGGCCTGCGCCAGGGTGATCGCCGTCTGCCGTCCGATCCCGGAGGCGGCGCCGGTGATAACGGCAGAGCGGCCCGCCAGGCTGAATGCGCGTTCGATCTGTGAATGCATCCTAAGGCCCCCAGAATATGTGTGCCGTGTCGCGCCGCATCGCTACCTAGGCTGAGCCATTCCGGTTCGAGCCAGTGCTTACGCGGCGGATCTTCTACGAACCACTGCCCCTGCTACGAAAGCCCGTCTCCAATCAGAGACAGTTTAGTGTGTCCGGACATGCACCACCGCAAAATCGTCGGCGAACGCGCGACGCCAGCCGGGTGTCCGATCCAATATATCGACGGCGCGATCGCCCGGCGACAGCATCGTCCAGGCGACATCATCGTTGTCCAGCGCCGCAATCAGGGCCGGGCCGTCGTAGCCCTCGGTCAAGGCGAGGTAACGTTTCAGAAAAGCATCGCCGTACAGCTCCATGCGGCCATCGATATAAACCTTTTCGCCGCTGAAAATCAGGTAACCGCCGAAGTGCTCGTTGTTGAACACCCGCCCAGTCACACCCGCTTCCCGGGCCGCCACCAGGGCCGCGGATGGCGTAACCGAGCCGTTCTGCCGCGCGACCGGGTGACGTAACGCGAAGACCGCAAACAGGCCGCATGCTGCCAGCGTCACCGCGACGGCGAGGCTTGCAGCACGCGCCGGCGGAATTGCGAAGAGCCGGCCGAGCGGCGACCCGCCTTCGGGCCGGGTGATGGCGCTCAGACGCGGGGCCAAAGGCCCGATCAGCGCCAAAGGCGCGACGACGGCGAGCAGATCTTCGTGGCGCTGGTGCTGCAGGACCAGATGGAAAAGGCCGAGCAGCAGCAAAAGCCGCATCGGCGGCAATCGAATTCCGGTCGAGAAGCCCAGGAGGATCGCGCCCAACAGCCAGGCCTCGGCCGGATCGAATTTCTGGAAGTCCGGACTGCGCCACTCGACGAAACTCGACTGCAGCGTGGGCATCGCGACGATGCGGAATGGTTCCAGCACGCCGTCCAACCCGTTCGCATTCACAAACGCGCAGGCCGCGGCGGCCAAGGCAAACCCGCCCCATCGGCGAATCTCTGTCGCGCGGCTCACACCGCCGCCGTGGGTTAGAACCGCCTCGGCCGTCAGATAGAAGGCGAGCGCAATACCGAACATGTAGCTGCCGTGCAGATTGACCCACAGAATGAGGATGGGCAGCAATAGCCAGGGCGGCCCCCGCCCCGCGTCGCGCGCCGCGAACAACCGCGCGCACCACACGACCATCACCGGCAGGGCGAGTATATGGGCGCGGGCCAAAAGATGCGGCTCCAGCAGCAAAAGAACCATGAAGACCATCACCAGACCGACCAGTGGATCCAGCTTGCGCAGCACGGCGCGGGTCACGAGACCGATCGTGAGCGCGAAGCAGAGTGCGGTCGCCAAGGCCAGGCCGGCCCAGCCGAGTTCGTCGTGCACGATCGCCAGAATCAGTTCGGCCAGCCATTCATGCACGACCCAGTGAGTGCCGCCCATCGACCAGGAAAACGGATCCTGGCTGGGCAAAGCCCGGTGCGTCAGCATCCAGTTCCCGGCGGCGATATGCAGATAGATGTCGGGGTCGCCCAGCAACTGCTTGGGCCGATAAGCCATCATCAGCGCTACGATCGACATGATTGACGGCCAGGATGGAATTGCCCTGCGCCATCCAGTTTCGTTCCGGCTCAACCCGTCTCCCTTAGAACTATCCACAAGATCCCGACTCGAACCCCCGATGTCCATGCCGTGCTCGCGCATTTCGAGCATGCACTTCGCATCTTCGCAATCAAGTTGGCGCTATTCGGCGATCAAGGAAGACCGATCTTGTCAGCCACTCGGCGCCAATGAAGCCATCGGTTATAAAAGGCGGAAATTCGACAATGAGGTGTCTGACATCGAGATGACGTTCGACCTGATCGGTGGCGAAACCCAAGAACAATCGTGGGGCATACTGAAGAAAGAGGCGTCGTGAAAGGTAAATCCTCCTCAATGGGGGGCCAAAGGGCGGCTTCCAGACGTGACGAAGTGAGAATACGAAGCATTATGCCGGATGTGTCCCTGGGCGTGACAGGCGTTTGCACCGTTGATGACACGGATGCCATATCGCTAAAGCCAAGGTTGCAAGCGATCCCGACGCACTTGCCCGATAATGCTGTTATAACGCATTAGGTCCATAAGCGTCCCGACGCACCACGTCTCTCAGTGTTCCTATTGGGCAGTAACCTGTTCGTTCGACAGGTTCCCTCTAATACCTTAGAGATCACTAAACAAAGAACCAGTAATCGGCTCACGCATGGACCTGTTTTGGCAGATCACGATTGTCGAAGCGCTGCTGAACGTCGCGATCTTCGCGGTAGCCGTGATCGCCTACGGAGCTGTCCGTTCGCGCGCCATGGCGCGGCGATGGAGCAATCGATTCGAGCGGACGGCAGTGGGGGGCTTGTTCGGCGGAGCCACGGCGCTGGCTATCCTCGTCCCGCTGCATCTGGACGGGGGCGCCACGGTCGGCTGCCAATCTGTCCTGATTGCGTTGTCGGGGCCGTTATCGGGAGGCTTATCCACCTTCGTCGCGCTGATCATCTCCGAAGCCACTCTAGCGGTGTCCATAAACCTTCTGGGCTCCGGCTCGTTTTCCATCGATGCTGCGACTTTCGCGGCGGCGGCAGCGGCAGCGGCACTGTTCCGCTTGATCGACCGTCGAACCGCCGGCGCCGCGTTCCGCCACCGCTTCGCCCAACTCGCCTTTCTCGCGCTGGTTTCATCCGGCGGATCACTCGGCGCGCTCGCGGTCCTTGTCGGGCTGGGCATCGCATTGAAGTCGGCGCTCGCGACGATTAGCGCTACACTCGTGGCGACATTCGTTCTGGGAACGCTGCTGCTCCGTGAGAAGCGGCGCCACGAAGCCGAGTTCGATCTCAGAGAAACTGCCGCCCGCCTCACCGAAGCCAACCGCCGGTTGACCAAACAGGCTGCCGAATTGACCCTGGCGCGCGATGCGGCGGAGCAGTCAAGCCGAGCCAAGTCCGCATTCCTGGCGAACATGAGCCACGAACTGCGAACGCCACTTAACGCGGTAATCGGATTTTCGCAGCTGATCGGCCTCGAAACCGACCCCGTGCACGTCCGATGTATCGAGTACGCCCAAGATATCCAAACCGGCGGGAATCATCTCCTCAGCCTGATCACGGACATTCTCGACTTTTCAAAACTTGAGGCCGGCGAACTGAAAATCGGCGACAGCGAGGTTGCGATCGATGAGACGGTCGATCTGTGCGTGCGGCTAATGCGGCCGCAGGCGGAGCGAAACGAAGTGGCACTGCGCCTCACTTACATATCCGCCGCCTATTTCATTAGAGGCGACGAACGGCGCATCCGTCAGATCATCCTGAACCTGCTGTCGAACGCGATAAAATTCACACATCCCGGCGGAGCCATTGATGTCGGGCTTGAACTCGCGGTCACGGGATCGCTGATCCTCACGGTTCGCGACAACGGCGTGGGAATATCCCAAGCCGACCGGGGGAAAGTATTCGAGCCATTTTTCCAGGCGGACGCGACAATGACCCGCCGGCACGAAGGAACGGGGCTCGGTCTGCCTCTGACGAAGCGGCTGGTCGAACTGCACGACAGCCATTTAGAGCTGGATAGCACGCCCGGAGCCGGAACTGTCGTCAGGGTGATCTTCACAGAGGATCGCGTCCGCAGCGAAGCGCCGCAGAAGGTAATTTACGGCCCATCCGAGCTGCAATGACACGACGCGTTGCCGACAGCACGCCGATACCGGCCATTGCCCGGCGCGGCTCCGGGGCTAGGCAACGGCTGATCGCGGCGATGGTGGCGATGGTGGGCGTCGCCGTCGGTGACGTCGCCCATGGCGGCACGGCGCCCTCGGCGCAAGATATCGAAGCGATCAGCCACACGTTGGGCTTCGTCGAGGGAATGCCGCACGCCGGCAAATTGCGGATCGGGATCGTCTGCAAGCCGGGCGACGAAGCGACGGCCGGGGTCAAAAAAGTGGCTGACGCGATCGGCGATGCGCCGGGGCCGGGCACGACCAGCTTGATCCCGCTTGTGGTCGCGGCCGACGCGATTAAAGACGGCGGCGACTTTGACGCGCTGGTGCTGATGCCCGGCACTGATGGATTCGCGCTCGATATCGTGGCCGAGGCGACGCGCCGCCGGCTGGTGACTGTGTCGACCGACCCGGAGTGCCTTAAGCGACAAGCCTGCGTATTGTGGATTCAGGCGGAGCCCCATGTCACCGTAACGCTGGATACGGCCCTCGCCGAGAGACTGTCGGTACACGTCTCGCCGATCTTCGCGATGATGGTGAAGCGGAAATGAGACGTCTTTCGCTCGTCCTGCTTGCGACGCTGATCGCCCTTCCCGCAGCCGGGCAGACAATGCAATATGGCGCCCTGGAACGGATGTTCGGCGAGCCGGTGACGGTGTCGGCGACGGGCGAGCCTCAGCGCTCCTCGGAGGCTCCCGTCGATCTGGAGATCGTCACCCAGGACGACATCAGGCGCAGCGGCGCGGTGGATATCCCCGGGGCGCTTCGTTTCATCCCGGGCATCGACGAGCGCGTTTATGGCGCGGCGCATAGCGAGGTCGGCGTGCGCGGTTACAACCAACCCTTCAATCCGAGACTGCTCGTTCTATTGAACGGCCGGCAGGTCTATCTCGACGACTACGGCGAGGTCGATTGGAAGAGCATTCCCGTGCAGCTCAGCGAAATACGCCAGATCGAGGTGATCAAGGGGCCGAACTCCGCGCTGTACGGTTTCAACGCGGCCTACGGCGTCATCAACATCATCACCTATGACCCGCTGGCCGACAGTCTGGGCGTCGTCAACCTGACCACCGGCATGCCGAACCAAGTCAACGGCTCGCTCGTCAAGATCGTCCCGATCGGCGATTCCGCCGGCGCGCGGTTGTCGCTCGGCGGCCAGCAAGTGCGGGCGCTATCCGGCACCGATTCCTACCTGCCCGGCATCCCCGCCGTTACCGATCGGTCCGGCAACTTCGCGCTCAGCGGCAAGGTGCAGCTGGCGCCGAAGACTCAATTATCGCTTGAAGTCAGCGCTACCGACAGTCAGGGCGCCTACGACGAGGAATATAGCTATTCCAGCGTTTTCATCCGCACCAACTCGGTGCGAGTCGGATTGGATTCCGAAACGCCGCTGGGCGTGCTCTCGATCGATGCCTACCGCAATGAGGAGCGGTATTCAGACCAGCCGAACTATGGTGAGCTCCATGGTCAGGTCTATGTGCTGCAAGCCAGCGACGACGTGATTCTGAACCCCGACAACAGCCTGCGGCTGCACGGAGAATACCGCAGCGACCAACTGATCCTGCCGGGCGGCGAGGTCAGCTATGACATCTATGCCGCCAGCGCGATGTGGAACTGGCGCATCACCGACCGCCTGTCCTTCGTTAATAGCGGGCGGATGGATTATCTGAAACTGCACTTCGATGGAATGACGGTGCCGCTGTCGGGGCTGACGGCGGCGAACTACGCCAACCGCTCGATCACCGACTTCAGCTTCAATTCAGGCCTGACTTATCGGGTCAGCGAACTCGATTCGGTGCGGTTGTTTGCCGGCCGCGGCCTGCAGATGCCGAGCCTCTACGACCTCGGCATCCAGGCCGTGTTCCCGCATGATAAGTACCCCTATGCCGTGATCGGCAACCCGGTACTCGAACCCACGTCCGTACTCAATGTTGGGGTCGATTATGACCGCGACCTGCCGAATATTTTCTCGAAGCTGTCGGTTGGCCTGTTCGCGCAACGTAGCGACGACCTCTATACCGAGCCGTTTAGCGCGCCCCCGATCCCGGCACGTAACGGCAAGTTTTCCTATTACTACGCCACGGAAACGGGCTATGGGTTGGCCGCCGGAACAGAGATCACGCTGAAGGGCAGCCTCAAATCCGGCCTGCGTTGGCGCGCCAGCTACACCTTCACCGCCACACCTGATCACAGCGGGGTCAAATACGATCAGCTCTACAGCTATGTCGATTTCGGCTACAGCACCCCGCGCCATGTCGCGATCGCCAGCATCGGCGACACATGGGGCCCATGGGAGGTCGATCTTGAGGCGCGATGGCAGTCCGAATATCGCGATTTCGTCGCCCCCGATCAGGAGAATCTGCTGCGCTACAATCTTGGCGCTTACGCCACGGTGAATGCGCGGATCGCCTACCGGCTCAATGACAGCACGACCATCGCCTTCAGTGTTGACCAGTTGAACGCCGCCTCCCAACGGGAAACTGGCGGTCCCAACGTGCAGCGGCAGTTCAGGCTTTCGGCGACCGCGGGGTTTTGAAGCGCCAAGAATTTGACAGCGAGGATCGCCGTCCAATTGCGCCACTGCCGACAGGATTCGTTCGGCTCACTTCCATTGATCGTGCCCCTTGGGCGGTATCTCCGGTTGTTTGCTTAGAGTGTAATGCGGAAGTGGTCCGAGTTCGCGAGCATGCCCGTTTGGTACTAAATAAGAATAACATATATAACTTGTATTAAAGCGAGGACTCAATGCGCACTTATTGTGGCGTGGTCGACGCGGCGGGCGGCTTCGAGTTCGACTATAATCACCATGTCGTATTCTTTGGTGGGAAGGCCGCCATCCGACTCCCGCCTTGAAGCCGATATAGTCCGAGTTTGGTTATCGATTTTTTTTGCGTGCCCTCCGGACACGATAACCGGTTCCTTACGCGACGGACTTAGTTGTCAATGGACAACCGAGGACCGGACACAGATGCTCAGGGAAATACAATCGCGAAGCCGCGCCTTCGTGAATAACGCACGAACGGGCCTGTGGCTGAATAGCCATCGCGTTCGCGCTTATGCGACAATCATGCTCGCCTTCGAACTTCTGGCCATGATTTTTCTTATCGCGGGAACCCATGGCTGGATCGTACCGTTGGGACACCCGAACACCACGGATTTCGTAAGCTTCTATGCGGCGGGCAAGCTCGCCAACGACGGAGTGCCCGCTGACGCGTATATTCAGGCGTTGCATCTTGCGGCCGAAGAACAGGTATCGACCCCCGGGATATCGTACGTTTATTTCTTCTATCCTCCGACCTTTCTGATTCTATGCGCGTTACTGGCCCGACTTCCCTATCTTATCGCCTTCCTGACATTCGAATTCGGGACGCTCACGACTTTCGCGCTAGTGGTCCGTCGAATTCTGAACCAACCAATATCTGTCATGCTGTTGCCATTACTGGCGTTTCCAGCGGTGTTCATTAATATTGGCGTGGGCCAGAATGCGTTTCTCACCGCGGCAATTATGGGGGGCGCAACGTTACTGGTCGATCGCAAACCGTTCATCGCCGGCCTGCTGTTCGGTGCGCTCGTCTACAAACCCCATTTTGGTCTCTTGATACCTTTGGCGCTCATTGCGAACGCGAACTGGAAAGCCTTTGCAGGCGCAGCTTTGTCAGCGATATCGTTGGCCTGTCTTGCGGGGATTCTGTTCGGCCTTCCCACTTGGGAGGCCTTTTTCAAAGCGCTGGTAAGCTCACATCAGACCTACGAGGAAGGGCGTGTCGATTTTGCTGCATTTGTCAGCCCCTTCGGCGCAATAAGATTGCTCGGCATGTCATCCACCGGCGCCTATCTGATTCAGGGGATTGCGACGGTAACCGCGGCGCTGTTGGTTATCCGCACATGGCGGTCGTGCGATTCCCTGCCTTTGCGAGCAGCAACACTCATTTCTGCTACGCTTGTCGCCGTGCCACTATCGCTCTTCTATGATTTATGCCTTTCCGCGGTCGCGGTCGCGTGGCTGATCCGTGAACGACGACTAGAAGGCGTGGCGCCATGGGAAAACCTGGTATTCGGGGCTGTTTTCCTGGCGCCGTTGATGACGCGTAGCGTCGGAACATCGTTGCACATTCCCCTGGCTCTACCCATCATGCTTGCTCTTTTGGGGGTATGCTTCGCGAGAGTCAGACGGGCACGGATCCGCAAATCCCGTTACGATGATTCCGCGTCGTGGCGCCCACCGACCTTAGTTGAAAGTGGTTGATTCCGGATATTGCTGACAAGTATCAGCATGACCACGCTAGATCGAACGCGCGATCTTTTCGCGTATGCCGTGGGTCGTGAAATGCGTCGAACGAAGGGTCGGAGCTTAACCGAGATCAACCGCGCACCCCGACCTTCGTCCGAGCAAGTCACATTGTGACGCGAGACCTCGCCCTTATGAGTTATCGTGGAATAAATGGTCTAATGCCCTGGTTATTTCGTCGCGCCTATCGGCTATGTTCGCGACCTTGCGCTTCAGGCTTGTCGCTTTCACCGATGTGAGCTGAAAGATCTGCAACGTATATTCTTGTGCTTCCAAGACAAACCGAGGCGTTAGAACGCCTACTGTCCGCGAGTTCGGCAGATAGCGAACAGCGGGCGCTACGATCCTGGTGCCGGCAAGCTCGGAGAATGGTGACTGTAAGACAACGACTAACGGGTAAGTTTTGGTATCGCCCAATGGATTCAGAAAAACATCGAATTGATTAGGCACTCTGACTTTCGTCCTGCTCGTGTTCCCTGATCATGTCCGCGAATAACCCGTGTTCGTCAATGAAAGCGTTATAAGCTTCGATATCAAGCTGTGCGGCTTTGGCGAGTTTTTCGCGTGAAACTTGCTCCAGGCGTGCCGCTAACGCCTCTTCGGCGACCTGGGACGCATTAATACCGTTCTCTTTTACCTTCCGATTCAGATCGGCATTGATGGTTAGGCTAACCGTTTTTTTCCCTGCGGACTGATCGTAAAATCCTACACGTCCCATCTGCATCACAACCTTCATGGGCAAATTCACCCATGTAATATAGCACGGGTCAACGCGAGCGCAATCCCCAAAAATCTCGCCAGATTTTGAGCCGTCATACACCCCAACACACGCCAAGGCTGTTATGTAAATGCTGCCTTTGTTTGGCCTATAAGCAGGATATGGAAATGATAACGCAAAATGGCATCATTGCTAAATTTTGCAAAATGTATACGCAATTTCTATATAGAATTGCAGCTCGCTATGGATGTTCGGTCCTGGCAAAATCAGGTTCTCGCTATTGACCGTGCAGCGCCGCGTAATGCGTTGTATTTTTGCTTCGGGAACTATCATCAATCTAAATTATTTTTTCAGATAACACACATTTAACACAGCGCTGATTTTATCGGTCCCGACTGAAACGCAGGTCACTGCATTTATGAGGGGCATTTTCATGAAAAACTTCACTTCGTTTCTCAAGGACGAAAATGGTGCGACCGCGATTGAGTATGGCCTCATCGCTTCGCTTGTCGCGGTCGCTATCGTTGGCGTTCTGAGCACGCTAGGCGGAAGCCTGAGCGGAATATTCAATACGGTGAACACTGATTTGTAAGAGTATCCGTGGCAACCGCCGCGGAGTTTCTTTGGCGGCGTCGGTGGAGTGAGTGGACATACTCCATCGACGCGCAGTCAAGTCGGCCGGATCAGGTCGGATTTCATTGGAATAGAGTAAATGTTTTCCAGCCCGACGGTTGATAATGTCCTCGTCTTTTTCTTCTGCGTCACCCTCGGCGTCGCTGCGATCAGCGATTTGCGGTCCTTTCGTATTCCGAACCGGATAAGCGTGCTGTTGGCGTTGCTTTTCTGTCTTCACGCGCTCGTCAGCCCCACTCCTATCGCCTGG
The DNA here is from genome assembly GCA_965276835.1 of Alphaproteobacteria bacterium. GTDB lineage: Bacteria > Pseudomonadota > Alphaproteobacteria > BOG-932 > Roseiterribacteraceae > BOG-932. Next base: position 44,427 of record OZ255631.1, on the reverse strand, counting down.
GCTGAAACGTTCGGTATCTCCATTGCAATTTTCGCGACCGGTTTCGTTCTGTTTTCAATTGGGATGATCGGTGGCGGTGACGTCAAGCTATTGAGCGCCGCGTCGCTCTGGGCCGGGCCGCTCAATATCGGCACGGAATTGCTTGTCATGGCGCTGGCCGGCGGTGTGTTGGCGATGATCGCCCTGGGCGTCCAGTTCGCGCGGCGCTTCGCAACCGGTGGTGTCGTCGGCGTGATTCTTCCAGATCCCGCGATTGCCGCGCCGAAACTGCCTTATGGAATCGCCATCGCGGCCGGTGGGGCGGCGGTGGCTCTTAAACTCTTGCCCGGGTGATCCGCAATGAGAACCCGCGCTCTGGTCTTCGCCGTTCTGGCAATAATCCTTGCAGTCGGCACCGCGCTTTTCATTCGCGGCCGCCTGTCGGACGCCCGGCAGCAGATGGCTGTATCTGCCGTGGACCCTCAATCGGCGAAGGTATTTGTGCTGGTCGCCGCCAACGATGTCGGCTCGGGCGATCTCGTGCGTGAGCAGGATCTGCGCTGGCAAGCCTGGCCGGATTCAGGCGCCGGCGACTTTTATCTGCTGAAAGACCGTGACGATATGCGGGCCGTGGTCGGTGGCGTGGTTAGCCACCATCTGGCCAAGGGCGAACCTGTTATTATGGGACAGATTATAAAGCCTGGAGACCGAGGTTTTCTTGCCGCGGTGCTCGGGCCTGGATCGCGAGCGGTCACGGTGCCGCTCACCGTAACCTCAGGTGTCGGCGGGCTGGTTATCCCTGGTGACCATGTTGACCTGATCCTTTCGCATCCCATCACCGACGAGCGCGCGCCAAACGCTCCGGCGCGACTGGTTGGAGAGACCGTCCTCAGCGACATCCGCGTCGTTGCCATCGATCAAACCTTCAACGACCAGGATAAGAAGGCTGTAGTGGGCAAGAGCGCTACGCTCGAGGTTTCTCCGAAACAGGCGGAAATCGTCGAGGTCGCCAAACAGCTGGGCAACCTGTCGTTATCCTTACGAAGCGTCGGATACGGTGTGCCGGAACCTGGAACGGCCGTGACCCATACCTGGGACAGCGACGTCAGCCCGCTCATTCGGCACAATCGCACCGACGTCGCCGCGAAGATGGCGGTCACAATTTTGCGAGGCGATGTTTCCCGTGCGCCGGACGCGCCGCGCGCCGCCGGACAGGCGGCCGCGAAGTGAAACGGAGAAACTCCATGATGAAATTAACAGTAAACGGCGCGGCCTTCTTCGCTGTGCTCATCGCATTCATCTTTACAGCCATGGCGGCGCCCGCTGAAATTTACGTTCGCCCGTCGGGCGCGCCGATCGGCATTCAGGTCGGCAAGGGATTGCTGATCAACCTCGAGCATGACGCCGACACCGTCTTTGTAGCCGACCAAGCAATCGCCGACGTCCAGATCAAGTCCCCGCGCCTGATTTACTTGTATGGCAAGGAACCCGGTGAAACCTCACTTTATGCCGTCGATGCGCAACAGGCTGTATTGATCAGCCGCCCCGTCAAGGTGAAACGTGACCTTTCGGATCTACAATCCGCGCTGACCCAACTGGCGCCCAACGGCAGCATAAGGGTTGCGTCTGTAAACAAGTCGCTCGTGCTGACAGGCAATGTAAAGTCCTCCGTGGATGCGGAGGAGATCCGGCACCTGGCGTCGACCTTCGTCGCGGACGACAATCAACTGGTCAATCATCTGGTTGTATCGTCGCCGTACCAGGTGAATTTGCGCGTGCGCATCGCCGAAGTGACGCGAACGGTCACCAAGGAACTCGGCATAAACTGGGAGACCATGCTGCGTTCCGGAGGGTTCGCATTTGGCATCGCAACGGGGAACCCGGTGCTCGGCGTTCCTTCGTCGGCGACGTCGAACATAATCAGCGCCCCCTATTTGCCGGGTTCAACGGCAAGCGGAATAGCGGCCGCGGCGACTGCGCCGGCTTTTTTTACGCGCAATGCCGGATTGGGTGGCACCAGCACCGACAGCATCATCCTCGGCAATAATTCCCCGGGCGCCAACGTCAATTCCGTCATCGATGCGCTGGATCAGAACGGACTCGTCAATATCCTCGCGGAGCCCAATCTAACGGCAATGTCCGGGGAAACCGCGAGCTTTCTGGCGGGTGGCGAGTTTCCAATCGTCATTCCGTCCGGTGCTTTGGGGCAAACCACAATCGAGTTCAAGCAATACGGAGTCTCGCTCGCCTTCACGCCGGTGGTCTTGGGCAATGGACGGATCAGTCTGCGGGTGCGGCCAGAGGTCAGCCAATTGACGAACCAGGGTGCGGTGCAAATCAGCGGTGTCAGCATCCCGGCGCTATCGACGCGACGAACCGAAACGACGGTCGAACTCGGCAGCGGCCAGAGCTTCGCCATCGGCGGGCTGCTGCAAAACAACCTGAACGATACGGTCAACAAGTTGCCGGGGCTCGGCGACCTGCCGATCCTTGGGCCGCTGTTTCGCTCGACTCAATTCCAACGGAACGAAAGCGAGCTTGTGATTATCGTCACACCCTACCTGGTCGAGCCGTCGAACCAGCGGATCGCGACCCCACTGGATGGCTTCGTTCCGCCGCGCAATGCGGATCTCATCCTGACTGGGAAAACGGTCGGACAAGTGCCCCCCACACCGTCGGCTGCATCCCAGGGCCTTGTCGGCCCAGCCGGCTTCACGTTGAATTGAGGTCTTCGATGCCCATGCGGGACATCAGTATCGTTGGGCAAGCGGCAATGGCGTTGTTACTTCTTTCGGCTTGTGCGCCCGACGAGATCCCTGACTACGCGCCGTGGCAACCCAAAACGAGCACGATCCACCCGACGACTGTCGCACATGATCTGCATTTCGCTCGAGGCGCCATCGAAATTGGGGAGTCCCAGAAAAGAAGCCTCGCCGCGTTCCTCTCCGCTGATCCGGGAAGGTCGCCGCAAGTCACCCTGATCTCGACACATGCGGCAACCGACCGTTTGACCGCGCGGCGAGAAGCGGCAGTTTCGGATACGTTATCTCGGATGGGCATCGACAGATCCGCGATCTCCGTGAAGGCTGATCCGACAGCACCTCGAGATGGGCTACGCGTAAGCGTGAAACGATATGTCATCGCAATGCCCAATTGTCCGGATTGGAGTCATCCGGAGGGCAACGGTTCGGATAATCGCCCGACGAGCAACTTCGGCTGCGCGACCGAGACCAATCTTGCCGGAATGGTTGCTAATCCGGCCGATCTGGTCGCCGGCTCGACAAGGACAGCGGGCGATGGGGAACTCGCGGCGCTGCGCGTTCGGCAATACCGAGCGGGCGCCCTGACAAAATCACTCCAAACGACGGCCTCATCTTCGTCAGGCGGATCGGCGGGAGCCGACGGAGCACCGCCCAGCGGCAGTGGGGCGGGCAATTGAACGCCGTCACGCCCCCAAGAATGGAAGTTATGGCGGGAGTTAACGCAGAGACCGGACAGGCTGTCACCGGCTTTTTGCGGGATGAACAGACGCGTTCCGTCGTGATGGACGCATCCGGAGGAGCGGCCGCGCAAGTTCGGTTGGGCGGCATCGACGAAGCCATTGAGTATCTCACCTTCGACCCGTCGTTTCGAACCGTGATCGTCGATATTTCCGGCGTGTCGGAGCCGCTTAACGCACTGGATCGTCTTGCGGAGGTTTGTCTGCCGGGAACACGGGTCGTCGCCATTGGTGAAACCAACGATATCCATTTCTACCGGCAGCTGAGATCTGCCGGAGTCGCCGAATACCTGGTGAAACCATTGACTGCCGAAGCCGTCCGGATGGCCATGGAGGCCGCACCCGTTATTGCGGTCGCTTTGCAGCCGGCGCAGATCGTCCAAAGAGATCAAGCAGAGTTCATAGCCGTGGTTGGCTCGCGCGGCGGTGTCGGCAGTACGATGGTAGCCGTTTCATTGGCCTACCTTTCGGCCGAGACGGCGCGACTTCGTACGGCCCTGATCGATCTGGATATCGTCTGCGGCGCCGCCGGCCTGGCTCTCGATGCCGAGGCCGGGCACGGTTTAATTGAAGCGTTAACCAATCCGGACCGCATCGATAGCCTTCTGATCGCAAGCGCCACGACCAAGGTGACGGAAAACCTCTATTTACTCGCCTCCGAGCAAGGTCCAGGGAATGCTCAAGTCGTTCCAAGCGACGCAACCGAAAAACTGATCGCGAACGTGCGCCAGGAGTTTCGGCGCGTGGTCATCGACGTGCCGCGCTGGGACGGCCAAACACTACGCCACGCATTGGCGCAGGCGGATACAATGATCTTCGTGACCGACTTTTCCTTGGCTGGCGCACGCGACGCGACGCGGTTACTGCAGCTTGCGCACTCGATTGCGCCGGATGCGCGGCGCCTCGTCGTTGGCAATCGTGTAAACCCCAAAAAGAGCGAAGACCTAGGTCGGGCCGAGATCGAAAAGGCGCTCGGCGTTAAGCTCGCGGCCGTCATACCGGAGGATTCGGCAGCTGTTCCCCGGGCACTCAACGCGGGCAAACCGGTACCGGCCGCCGCGCCCAATAGTCCCGTAACACTAGCATTGCGGGATTTGGCGGGAATGCTGGACCGCAAGTCGGAACCGCAGCCGAAGCGATTGTTATCTCGTCTTCTTGGCGCGCGTGACCGAGAGGATCGCCGATGAGTTTCGGACGCCGAAGTCTAGGCGCCGCCGGAAGCAAATCGCCACCGGCGGACAACCAGTTGTCGACCAGTAAAGAAGATGCCGATGCTGTATTATCGCGCGAGCGCTTACTGGCCATAGTCCGCCAGCGTATCTCCGATGCTGAGATTCGCGAGCTTCGGCGCGGCGAACTGGCCGGCAAGATTTTGACGATCGTGCGCGAGCAGACCCAGGAACCGGGCGTGTCGCTCGAGCCGATCTATGAACGCGATCTCGTCACCGCGCTGATTAAGGACGCTCTGGCTGCCGCTAAGAGCGCGCCTGTCGTCTCCCTATTTCCGGAAACGGAGGAGAAGCCGGCGCCATTGACTGCCGCCGCCAACAGAGTCGAGTCCGCCAAGGACATCATTCAACCAAAACTGATAGAACGACTAGACTTGTCGGCAGCTTCGAACATGCCGAGGGCCACTTTAGCCCGGGAGCTGACAGGTCTTGTCGCTGAACTGGTTCAGGAAGAAAAAATCCAGCTTAACGGATTGGAGCAACGAGATCTCGTTACCAGTCTATTGAACGACATGCTTGGGTTTGGACCGTTGGAACAACTTCTCGCCGATGAAAAAGTGACAGACATCCTGGTGAATGGCCCTCATCAGATCTATGTCGAGCGCGGAGGCAAGCTGGAATTGACTTCCGTTCGACTTCGCGATGATGCGCATGTCATGAACATCGCAACACGGATCGTGTCGAAAATCGGGCGCAGGATCGACGAATCCAACCCCCTGTGCGATGCGCGCCTGCCCGATGGCAGCCGGGTAAATATCATAATCCCACCGCTGGCTATTGATGGCCCTTCCCTATCCATCCGCAAATTCTCAAAACGCAAAATCACCCTCGACCTCATGGCCCAGCAAGGCAACCTTTCGCCTGCAATGGCGACCGTGCTCAAGGTCGCCGGTCGTTCCCAATTAAATATTGTCATCTCCGGCGGCACGGGTTCAGGGAAGACTACGCTGCTTAATGCAATTAGCCAGTTGATCGATCCTGCTGAACGTATCGTAACAATCGAGGATGCAGCTGAACTTCAGTTGCAGCAGCCCCACGTTGTCAGATTGGAGACACGACCCGCGAGCATCGAGGGATCGGGTGAAATCAGCATGCGCGAATTAGTAAAGAACGCGCTGCGGATGCGTCCCGACCGCATTATATTGGGCGAGGTCCGTGGCTCCGAAGCGGTGGACATGCTGCAGGCAATGAATACCGGTCATGAAGGGTCGCTGGGCACTATCCACGCGAATCGACCGCGCGAAGCCCTGACTCGCCTCGAAAATATGATTGGGATGGCGGGCATTAATCTTCCGTCACGCGCCGTCCGGACTCAGATTTCATCGGCGCTGGATATGATTGTACAGGTGAGCCGCATGCGTGACGGCATTCGCCGTATTACCAATATAACCGAAGTCCTTGGAATGGAGGGGGATGTCATAACCACCCAAGAGCTCTTTACTTTTCATGTTGAAGGAGAAGGACAGGACGGCAGGCTGATCGGACAATTCCGCTCCTCCGGCCTACGGCCGGCGTTTGCGCCTAAGGCAGCCTATTTCGGGCTCGAGAAACCGCTGTTTGAGTGCATGGCATGATCTCAGCAATCACACTGATTTTCATCGCGACACTGGGATTTGCGATTTACGTCTTTGCCCTAGTATTTGGTGGGAATGCGCCGAGCAAGCGTCTTCGGCGCCGCCTCGAGAAAATCACCGCGCCCCACCTATCGGCTGTCCCGGCTGCCGATCTCGCAGCAACGTCGGCTCGCCGCAATGTCGCCGACAGTTCAATCGCGTCGCTCGATAAGCTGATCAAACGTCTGATGCCTCGCCCGGCAAAGTTGCGGGAGCGACTTGCCGCGACCGGACGGAATATTTCGCTGGCGGAATACCTTCTCACTAGCCTGCTTGTCGGCGCAATAAGTTTCACCGGCTTGCGCGCAGGCATTCATATTTCCGCAGCCGCGACATTTTTACTTGCGACTGCCGTCGCCGTCTTTATCCCCCATAAAGCGATAGGTCTAATGATCGTTCGGCGTCAACGCCGGTTTCTTGCTGTTTTTCCCGAAGCCATCGAGTTGATGGTGCGCGGCTTAAAATCCGGAATCCCCGTTAGCGAGTCCATGAAGGTCGTTGGACGCGAGTTGCCCGATCCGATCGGACAGGAATTCCGCAGCATCACCGATGCCCTAACTCTTGGACAGTCATTCGACGAGGCCCTGGCCATGGCATCGAAAAGGATTGAGCTGCCGGAGTTTCGATTTTTCGAGATAAGCCTCGGCATACAGCAGGAAACAGGTGGAAACTTGGCCGAAACGCTGGAAAATCTCGCTGTGATCCTGCGTAAGCGGAAGCAGATGAAGCTTAAGGTCAAGGCACTGTCGTCCGAAGCGCGGGCCAGCGCATACATTATTGGATCCCTGCCGTTTCTGATGTTCATCGGCTTGTCGTTCATCAACCCGGAACAGATGGCGCTGCTCTTCTACGACCGCCGCGGGAACGTCATCCTGGCTATGGCGGTGGCCTCCCTGGCAACCGGTGTCGGGACCATGATCAAAATGGGTAAGCTCCAGGTATGAGCGCGGATCTTCTAGCCGTCGGGCTGACCGGCGACGATATCGCCGTTATCGGAGCTGCCCTGACCGCGGTCATGGCGTTAACAGCCGTTTGGCATGGTCTGATCGTCCGGGATCCCGTCGCGGCGCGACTTCGCGTTTTGACGGAAATTCGCGAAACGATGCGGGCCGACGCGACTGCTGTACGAAAAAATCGAGCACGGCGCGACATTCGAGCCTCGGGCATGTCGATAATGCGCGACGCCGTGGTCTCGCTCAACCTGATGCGCGGGCGACAGGTCGATCGTATCGTCGATCAATTGGCACGGGCGGGGTGGCGCTCTAAAGATGCGTTGAGTGCATATCTCTTCGCTAAAGCTTTTGCCCCCGCTCTCTCGATCGCGGCGAGCATCGCACTCTTCATTTTCCGAAACGCGCTTCCCATGCGACCGGCATTCGTCTGGTTGACGATCGGCGCGCTCCTCGCCATGGGTCTGTTTGCGACGGATCTACTTATCAAAAATGCCGGCGATAAACGTATCAAGCGCTTGACAATTGGCTTGCCGGACGCTTTGGACCTGTTGGTGATCTGCGCCGAAGCGGGCCTCAGCCTTGAGGCTTCCATCAAGCGCGTCGGGGAAGAAATGGCGGTCGCCTCGCCGGATATGTCCGACGAACTCCTGATGACCGCCATCGAGCTCAATTTTCTACCGGACCGACAGCGCGCATTGCAGAACCTGGTAAAGCGCACGGATATGCCGAAGCTTCGCGCCCTGGTGAACAGCCTAATTCAATCGGAACGCTTCGGAACGCCTCTAGCGAATTCACTACGGGTTCTATCAGCCGAGTTCCGGGACGAGCGGCTGATGAAGGCTGAGGAAAAGGCCGCTAAATTGCCAGCGATCATGACCATTCCCATGATACTTTTCATCCTGCCTTCGCTTTTTATTATCATCCTGGGACCGGTGATCTTGCGGATCATCGATACCCTGCACGCGAACGGAATGTGAGGCTTATTCGTTCGCACCAGACGCCGCCGACGGCGCCGTTCCATTGCGCATAAGCGCTTGAGCCCGCTGGTCGGGTGCCATGGTCCGCAGACGGCTATAAAATGCGAGATTGCTACGGACGGCCGTGGCGTCCAGGTCGATCCGGGCAATTTCCGCCGCCTCGTCGGTACGACCCGCCAACCCAAATCCGAGCGCCAGATTCTGTCGATATTGCGGCGTTGAACCCGGGCTTGCGGCGGCCGCTCGAAGGTTTACGAGCGCTGGCGTGAAGTCTCCCGCAATCGCTTGGGCCAACCCAAGGTTGCTTCGCAAACTGACATCTTGCGGTGCGACCGCGACCCCCTTGGTAAAATCTTCCACCGCAGCCTGTGACCGGCCGAGAAGGCTGTCGGCGACACCGAGTGCACGATAACCCCGGGCAGTGGGCATTAAGTCCAGTGCCTTGTGCAAGATTTCGGCGGCAGGAGCTGTTTGTCCCAATCGGACCAACGCGATTCCCAAGCCGGTCATCGCCTCGGCATTCTTCGGGGATTTCGCAAGGACACCGCGAAACACATCGGAAGCTTCAGCGCTGGCGCCTGTTTCGATGAGAGCGTCGCCCAGCGAAACCGCCACCTTCGGCTGATTGGGATCCATCACCAAAGCGCGACGATAGAGAGCAACGGCGCTGACAACGTCGCCGGATGCCTTTTCCCGTTCGGCAAGATCGCTTGCCACCTTAGCGGGAACGCCCTCTTTCGCGCCGCTATCGTAAGACGGCCCGAAATCCGGCTTGTCGGAGGAGCAGGCGGTGCTGAACAGAAAAATAGACGCGGCCAGGACGGCCGCCGCCGATTTGGGCCTTGAGCAGCGGCATATCGAGCGGCTGGAAGCCGTTGCTTGAGCTGGCCGTCCCATGCCTTGTTCCTTTTGAGTCGCATACGTACAGATAAGACTTTTAACAGAATTCCTGCAGGCGTGTGACGATAACGTCAATTTTATCGGCACTCTAGATAGTAATTTTGAAACCAGGGCTAGGCTGTCGGTACAATGCTTTTCTTGGCTATGACGATCCGAATTTTGTTTCGCGTCGAGTCTCGGACACGGCTATTCGTTCACGACCGTTCGGGAGCGATGGCGATTACGCTAGCATTGCTGATGACCACTTTGACGGGCTTTGCAGCGCTGGCCGTCGATGTGACAGACTGGTATGGCGCGCGCCGCGCCATGCAGTCGGTAGCGGACGCGGCCGCCCTCGGCGGCGAAAGGGAAATGTTCGAAAACGGGACCGTCGCGCAAACGACGTCGGCGGCGACGACCGACGGCAAATTAAATGGGACTGGGCTTGGCGCCGGCGCCACCTTGTCTGTTTCCGTAGATTCTAACCTGCAAACCGTTACCGCCACCGTTACAAAGAAGGCGGACTTGCTTTTCTCCGCACTTTTCCTTGGATCAGCCCCGACGCTTAAAATCTCGGCTAAGGCCGGAATGGTGAACGACGGTGCGCCAGCATGCTTGCTCAGTACGTCATCGTCGGCCTCGGGCGCGCTGGCGGTGACGGGGAACGGCTCGATCCAGGCGCCGGGCTGCGGAATCGTCGTCGATTCCGCCAGCAGCAGCGCCATGCAGGTCAGCGGCAACGGTGCAGTCTCGACCGATTCTCTTTGCGGACCAGGTGGATATACCGGTGCGCATTACACGCCGACACCGACAGGCTGCATCGCGATGAACGATCCTCTCGCAAATTGGCCAGTTCCCTCGACGGTGAACGACCCATGCCAGTTCACGAACGCCAGTTATGGCGGCAACGGTACGACGACATTGTCGCCGGGTGTCTATTGCGGCGGCATCAGCGTGGGATCGAACGCCACGGTCAATCTGCAGCCTGGTATTTACATACTTCGAAACGGCGCACTGTCGGGTACTGGAAACGCTGTCATTAACGGGACGGGCGTCTCGTTCTACATGACGGGTACGGGCACGGCCGTACAATTAGAAAACGACGATCTCACGATCACAGGCAATGTAACCGTCAACATTACGGCGCCGACGACCGGTACCATGGCGGGCATCGCCATCTATCAGGATCACTCGGCCCCGACTGGGGATATTTTGAACAAGCTATCGGGCAACGGCACCGTCAACTTCACTGGGGTTCTATATTTCGGGAACCAGAACGTGGCCATTTCTGGCAACGGCACACAGAACGGCTCGGCGGCCTTCACGGCCATCGTCGCCAATACGCTGACCTATAGTGGGAATGGATCGCTGGTTCTGAACGCCAATTACCAAAGCACCAGTGTTCCCCTGCCGAAGGCGCTGCACGAACCCATTATCGCGTTGTTGCAATGATCGGCGGCGAATGGATTCGTCGACGGATGCCCCTAAGAGTGCGCGGAAGTCTCGGAGATTCCGGAATCGCCGCCGTCGAGATGGCGCTGGCGACGCCGGTTCTGTTGTTGCTGATGACCGGAAGTTTCGATTTCGGACGTGCGCTTTATCAGCAAAACCGCCTACTTGGAGCGGCCAGGGCGGGCGTGCAGTACGCGATCCAAAACAGCACGACTTGGACTGATTCCGATAATATCATTACCGCGGTCCGCGCGGACGCCGGCGATGCGACCGCCAAAACGCTCGCGGTTTCGTCGCAGCTCTGCCACTGTCCGACTGGCGCGCCACTCTGTTCGTCATCGGCAAGCTGCAGCGGCAGCGTGACTTCCGGTACATATGTACAGGTGAGCGCCTCGCTTCCTTATGCGACCCTGCTGCATTATCCTTTTGTCTCGAGCCCGATCACCCTGTCGGCAAAGACAATGATCCGCGTCGAATGACCGCCGGCATAAGAAACTTATTCAGGCCGCTTCGGTCGCTTGATAACAACGGCAACGTGGCGGTCGAATATGCCTTGACGTTTCCGTACTTGGTCGCGTTCCTCTATGGCATTATCGAAGTGTGCCACTTTGCGTATATTCAGACCACGATTGCGAACATTGCGCACGACGCAGTCCGCTATGCCACCGTCCACAGCAATGTCAGTTCACAGCCATTGGTTCAGAGCGATATTGTGAGCTACGTCAATTCGGAATTGTCGGGCTTGGGATTCAAGACATCCGGTCAAAGCGGAACAGTCGTCACCGTGACTTACAGTCCCGATTCCAGTCCCGGCAGCATCGTCAAGGTTCTGATCTCTTATCCCTTCACGCCCTTCATGGCGGGGTTTAACGCCATCCCGGGTTCCAGCGCAAAATTCACCAGTCTTGCCGGCCCGATCGCCGGAAGTGCGCAGATGGTCGTCGACCCCTGACCCTCAGGCGGTCATGAGCGCCTGGGATTTCTCCAGCCACTGAGCGCGCTTCTTTTCCGCGAGTTGCAGCGCCTTTTCCAACAGAATTGCAATCTCGTCCTCTTCTGTCGATCGCGCCATGTTAAGCGCCATCAGTATCTTGTCGGTTAAGCGCCGGTTCAACTCGGGAACGTTATTAGCGTCGATCTCGTATCCGACCTTCGGTTCGGCCCGGATGCTCAATCCCGTTTCTTGCATTTTCTTGCGCAGGGAATGTATCGCAACACGAATTGAGACCGCTGCTGCGTCAGGTTCAGTCGCGCCGTAAACACGCTGTATCAAAACGCCGATCGGGGTTGGCCGCGCGCGATTGTTCAAGAGAACGCGTAATATATCGGCCTCGTGAGGCGAAAGGCGAATCACCTTTCCTCGGAAGTAGATGACATTGTGATTGTAATCGAATTCAAAACCATCGTGAGTGGCTGCTTCGATTGTTCTTAAGTTGGCTCGCATTTGGGCAACCCTAATCGAGCGATTTCATACAGCCGGTTAGACTGACGAGTTATCGCGATACGAAATAAGTTCAAAAAGCTTTTCTAGGAGAGGTCGTTCGATCGGAAGGCTGACATGTGAAGGTCCCCTTTTGAATAAGGATTGTTACTTATCCTGACATATTTTAAATTATTCTGCAAATCCGAGCCAAAATAGACAAAGACTATCTGCAACCCTGAATCTTTCATATTCAAAAGAAATAATCTGTACAATATGCTTGTGCACGCCTTCAGTCGAATATACTTTTTGGTGTCTCCAGATTGTCTGATTGACCAAAAGCTTGAATTTGCGCGCGTCACATAGGCAGATTATTATAAGTTATTTAAAATAAAATAAGAACATTTTGATAACACGGTCGAGAGGGTGGTTTGTTCAGAGTTTATTTAATGTGTTTTGCCTTTCCAAATTCCAATCGCAGGAAATTTCACATTAAGACTGCTCAGTTGGACTTCTGATTAGGTCTTTTCCTGACGATCCTGCCTGTCGGACCCGAGGCATTTTGGCCGGCCTTAAAATACTCAACTCGACAACACTCGATTCGTTATGCCGGTGTAACAGCACCTCTTCGGCGGACCGCATCGGGCGGTAGGGACAGGCACCCCTCCCGGTCGGCGATCTCACGTTCGGGGTCGTCGGCCAGGACTTCGAGTTGGTAGGAGCGCAGCACATTGCCGAGCTTGTGCTTGTCCGCCTCGGTCGTGTCGACGAACACGCTGTGGCTGGTGTCGACCTCGACGGCCTTCAGCCAATCGCCCGCCTTCCTGGCGGGATCGAATGTCTTGGCGACCCGTTTTCCGTTGACGCGTTTGCGCGATATTGCCGAGGCCCACGATATTGGACGCCGTCAGGGAGAGGTTTTCCGGTGGAAGGATCCGCCGCCGGCGCGGTTCCTGGGTCTGCCCATTTTCGTCTGGCTCCAAAAAATTGGATCAGAATTGGACCGAAAAGGCAAAAAACCTGGTGACCCCAAGGGGATTCGAACCCCTGTTACCGCCGTGAAAGGGCAGAATCGGGGAATTTTCGACACCGGCCTCAACCGGCTGAAATCGGCCGAAAGAGTCCGAAACATCAAGTCTTTCAACGCCTTAGTGACGGCGTTGGTTCTTGTCTGTGCCCGCGGGTTTGATCCGGAGCCCACAGGTTCCAAGATAGGATTGGCACAGAATTGGCACAAGGGAAAACTGCGGGGAACCGGTGGGATCCGACGATATTGAGGTCGATCACGCTTGTCCGAATGTCTGAGATCAACAACGATAGCTAACCGAAACGACTCAACCACATGCCCCCAGCAACGCGCATTCCCATAGCCAGCTAAGCAGCAGATGGAGGCCATGGAGCCTATCAAGCTTTCGCACATTCCAAATATCCCATTCGCACTCCTGTTCCGGCCGGGCGAAACTCCGATGCAGGTGAAGCCAGAGCATGACAATGCTTTAGCGGAGATTGCAGAGCACCTTAGCTTTCATGCCCCCGGTGCGGGATTTTCCCTGCTGTTCAGAACGCAGCTGGCCTGGAATCTCCGCCGACGCTACTGCGCCTACAGCGGCAAGCCGCACCTGTTTCACGTTCACAGCATTTTAGACGAGGTCGCTCACTTAGATCGCGGGCGCCCGACCAGGACGAAACGGCACGAGGCGATGAGCGGGGAGCTCGCCGGATTCTGGCATAAGCACTTCCTCGATCCACAGTTTCTGGCTCGAAACCTAAGGGACGAATTTGAGCGCAATTTCGATCGATACTGGCACCGCGATTTCGCTCCCCTATTCGAGGCTGAGACGGGACGACCGGTGTATGGCAGCGAAATCGATGACCTTTTTGCGAAGCTTTTCGCCCACACGATGGTGATTGACCCATTCGAGGATCGGTCCGGGCTTCGCAGCCGGCAAGCCAAACCGCGCATGACCGGCGAATGGATCATTTATGCTCATGATGGAAACAGGCGAATCTATCTGACTCTGGCTCTGCATTCCGAAACGAATGAATCGATCATCGAGAGACTCAGGGCAACTTCGGAGGAGTTTCCGGTCGTTCTTCGCCTACTTACGGCGGCGCGCAGGCAAGATAGCTAAAACCGCCCGTGACCGAGATCATTCACGTCTCCTTGGCGAGAGCGGACGGCATCGCCGGCGGCTCATGACGCTGCGACTTTGCCGCCGGGGTTACTGGAGTGGCGTACCCTCCGCTTTTAAGTGCTTTGGCAAATTCGCGGTCACTCTCGAGAAACGCCTCCAACATAAACGGGATGAGCTCCGCGACTGGCTCCGCCTCTCCGTAAGCGGCGCGATACATTTCCGCATATCGGCCGAGACCATGGTTCAGCTCTGCCGACGCGGTGAACGTAATCTTGGTCGGAGTTCGGTCTGGCAGTTTGGCGAGTTTCAATTCGGGCAAGACACGGCTCCTTTAGCCCTGATATGGCCGCATAATAAGATCCTTATGGATTTCTGAACAGCACTAGCCATCACGGTTTCTCCGAGACGGGCGCCGAAAGACTTTCTCTCGGCTTCAAACCCGTCAGTGCGCCAAGCGCAACCCTCTAACTCTCTGAACTGAAAAGAGGATAACGAAAGTTAGACGCTCAACTACCGGCCGCTCCGAGGGGTGAAGGACCGCTCCCATCACACGGTACAGCGTGGGGTGCGAAGCAAGCGGGTGAGGCCGACCGGGTGCTTTCGGGCGCCCAATCCACCAGACTGACGAGTCAATGGTTCAAGGTGTTGTAGCTGGGACATCCTCTCAGGATGGACGATCTCCACCGCTCCGTTCTCAAGGTCGGTGACGATATCGCCGCCGCAATCTCGCGCTAAGCGATTAAGCGTATCGATTGACTGGGGTCGTCATTTGGTTGGCAAGCCTACGAGCCCGGGCGGCCTATTCTCGATAGTACCGCGCGCTCTGCATAGCCATCCAAGATTGCCTCCGTCACTAACGATCTTCGGCGATTGGCGAATATCGAAACCGCTGCCTGAATTTGCCCTAAAATTTTTATGCTGCCTTTTGTATCCTTAAAGGCGCTAAAGACCGCTCATCCCGCCTTTAGCGCTCCAACCACGATATAACTAACTGATATTATTTATGTATTGCCGTTGACCATGTCTCGCCTCAAGCCCAGGTCTGATTCTCGGCTGGTAATTCTTCGGCGAGGCTGGGCGATGATCGAGAACGAAGACCGTGCTACCGGCGACTTTGAACCGGCCGCAGCGAACGACAATGGCAAAGGAGGCACAACGATTCGTATCGACGCGACGATCTCGCGAATCGCACGCTTGATCGGCCGGCAGATGGCGCGGGAGGAGTTCGAACGACTCACGGCTGCGAATGACAACCGGGAGGATGGTGGGTGAAATTGCTACTCCACGTCCTGGACTTTGGCTCCCAAATGGCATAGGTTTAAGCATATGCTACTGGAGCCCCACCATGAACATCGAACGCCACGTAAAGCTATTCAAGAACGGACGGAATCAGGCGGTGCGCATCCCGCGAGAGTTCGAGCTTCCCGGTGAAGACGCCATCATGCGCAAGGAAGGCGGGAAACTCATTATCGAGTCTGCCCCGCCCAAATCGCTGCTCGCCATTCTGAAGACGTTGTCGCCACTCGACGAGGAGTTTCCGCCGATCGACGATCTTGTCCCTGACCCGGTCGATCTATGAGCCGTTACCTGCTCGACACCAATATCGTCTCGGACCTGATCCGCAATCCGCAGGGCAAGGTTACTGCCCGCGTCGCGAAGATCGGCGAGGACAGGGTTTGCACGAGCATCATCGTCGCGGCCGAGCTTCGCTACGGCGTCGCCAAACGAGGATCGGCGCGTTTGGCGGCGCAGCTGGAAAGCGTGCTGCGCGGACTGGAAATTCTCCCGTTCGAGGTGCCGGCTGAGATCGCCTACGCCGATTTGCGGTGCCGGCTCGAAGCCGCCGGCCAGCCGATCGGCGGCAACGATATGCTGATCGCCGCCCACGCCATCTCGCTCGGTTATACCGTCGTCACCGACAACGAGCGGGAGTTTTCCCGGATCGGCGGCCTTGCGCTCGAAAACTGGCTTCGGCGCGACTGAGGAGGAATGAGGACGACCAGAGTAGCGCTCTACGCCCGATATTCCGATGACAAGCAAAGCGCCGCCTCCATCGACGATCAATTCCGCATCTGCCGAGAGCATGCCGCACGCGAGAAATGGGACGTTGTCGCCACCTACCAAGACGCTGCTATCTCAGGCGCAAGCGTGATCCCGAGGCCGGGCGTGCAGTCCATGGTCTAGGGCGCCCAACGCGGCAGGTTCGAGGTGGTGCTCGCTGAAGCCCTGGACCGTCTGAGCCGCGATCAAGCCGACGTCGCAACGCTGTCCAAGCATCTCCGCTTTGCGGGCGTGCCGATCGTCACCCTGTCAGAAGGCGAAATTTCCGAGCTTCACGGCTTGAAGGGCACCATGAATGCCCTCTTCCTCAAAGACCTCGCAGCCAAGACCCATCGTGGCCTTCGCGGCCGGGTTGAGAAGGGCAAGTCAGGCGGCGGCCTTTGCTACGGCTATGACGTGGTAAAGCATTTCAACGCTGGCGGAGAGCCAATCCGAGGTGATCGCACCATCAATCCCGCCGAGGCCGAAATCATCCGCCGTGTCTTCCATGAATTCGGCACCGGCACGGAAGCTGTGCGAACAGCCGCACGATCGCCCGCGAAGTGCTGGAAGCCCGGATGTTGGACGGACTCCGCGACCGCCTCATGGCGCCGGAGTTCGCCGCCGAGGCCATGCGCGCCTATGCAAGAGGAAACCAACCGGTTAAATCGCGACCGGCGCTCCAGCGGCGACGCGAATCGACGCGAGCTGGAAAAACTCGCGCGATCCATGAAGGAAATCCTCACCCTGATCGAGGACGGCGGCGGCCAGTCGCGCCATGGTGACTCGCCTGCGCGAGCTTGAGGCGCGAGAGGACGAGTTGAGGGTCCGCCTCACCGGTGCGGGACCTCCTAAGTTCCTACCGCAAAGACTGTGTCGGCGGGGTAACTTCTCAAAACTGCGAAGGCAGAGCGAGGCTGGGGAAGAGCCATGGGCTATCATGCAGATCGCTCCTTTTGCCCACGAGCCAACACCGATGCGAAATTCGACCAAGAGATATTTGGAACGCCCTGTGCACGGCGGGCTACTCGCTTTGCCCGCGAGTTTTTAGCTAAGAGGCCGTTTCGAAAGAGCGGTGCCAGCATCCTATGAGCCTGGAGCACTATGGCAGATTGAGTTGCCAGCTAACGCCGAAGCGGTCGGCTAGCCAAGCGAACAAGGTACTGAAGCCATAATTGTCGAGCGGCATCATCACCTTTCCGTCTTCACCTAGCTTATTTACCAAGCGTCGGAGTTGATCTTCGTTGTCACAGTCTACAAAGATTGACGTCGATGGGGTAAACGTAAAATCGTGAACAGGCGGGCTATCAAATAGCCGCTACTCACTCCCGCCCAAGCGTATCCGGGCCCTGGCAAGCTGCCCTGCTTGCGGTCCGTCCACATGCTCTTCCATGTCGAGCAGCTCGATCTCTGGAAAAGCTTCTCGCCATAACGCCAAGGCCTTCTGCGCGTCCCCTTGAAACATCAGGAACGGAACTGCCTTCATTTGTAATTCTCCGTTGAGAGGCCGCTTCGAAAGTCGTTGAGCGGCTCAGGTTCAAGTCACTCCGGGCGTTGCAGACAACGCGGAAATAGGCATGTGGACTCCCAGCCATCCGTGCGCAGCATACGCGCGTAGCGAGCATACTAGACGGATTTGAGCGATACAGAGTGGAGACTGATTGCCACTTTTTGCCTGAGGCGTGCTCGACCGGGCGGCGGCGGCGGGAGTGGCCGATGCGAGAGATCGTGAATGCCATTTTCTACGTCCTGCGCGGCGGGATCACCTGGCGGTTTTTGCCGAAGGATTTTCCACCTTGGCCGACGGTGTATCGCTGGTTCGCGCGCCTGCGCGACGAGGCCGTGTTTGAGCGGATGAACCATGCCCTGGTGACGGCCGATCGCGTCAAGACCACAGAAAGTGGTGGCCGTTGGGGCTGCGATGCAGGAAGAAAGTGAAGGGTCGCAAGCGTCATGCCTCGTCAATACCGATGGCAGAGCGCTGCTTGTCGAGCCTCACACTGCAGATGTTCAGGACCGTGATGGCGCCGCCACGGTGCTGCGAATATCGCGCAGCCTGTTCCCGTTCATCGAGAAGGTTTGGGCCGATGTGCCTACAACCACGAACGCGTCATGCAGGCCACCAGCATCAAGGTCGAGATCGTCAGCAAAATTGCTGGGCAGTCCGGCTTCGTTGTCCTGCCAAGACGCTGGGTCGTCGAGCGCTTCTTCGCTTGGATCAATCGAAATCGCCGTCTGGCCAAGGACGTTGAGGCAACCCTGAAATCCGCCCCAGCATTCCTCTACGCCGCGGCCGCCATGCTGATGAGCCGGCGATTGGCTCGATCACTAATAGTTTCGAAACCGACTCTAAGCGAGCAAACGACGAATAAGGTCCATCGACTGAGAGTGGGATTAGATTTCTCCAGTGTCGGCCTGCCTCTAATCTAAATGGATTCAACTCTCACAATGCTTCGGCGCAAAATAAGTCTTGTGTGGCCTTGTCACCGCCCCCGAAAGACGCTGCGCTCGAGTTGCGGCACCCCCTTTCAGAAAAGGGGTGTTATCATGATTTTCGATAAAGATTTACGCACGCTTATTCAGGCTCTCAAGCGTGTGTCGCGCCCAATTTTGGCCCGCCCAATTGACGAGAAGCAAAAAGCTGACTGGGATAAACTTTCGATCATTAAGCCGGATTGTTCGGCCCCCGCTTCGCCGGAACCTTGATAAGAGACAGCGCCGCCGCAATTTTTGCGGACAATATTTGGTCGCTAAGGGGCTCCTCGACTAGAATCGAATGCGGAATGGCCTGGACCAGAGCATCAATGGCAACTACCTGAGCGTGGGCAGCCACGAAGAGGGTGGCGACCCCACGTTCAGAAGCGGCGCGGCCGATGTAATACGCCGCCATTTCTTGCCCTCGCTCTATATGCACGAGAACAAGATCAGGACTGAGATCAAGGCCCCATGATGGTGACTCAAGTCCTTCAACTGTGCCGATCACTTGCACACCGCAGCTCTCTAATCGCGTTGACAACATCGCGATCTTAGCCGTATCCGTCGCGGTGATTAAGGCTCTTTTAGCCACGCTATCGGTCGCTGTTGATTGGTCGAATAAAGCCAACGGACTGCCTAACCCAAGGCGCAATGGGAAATGTACACCGTGGATGTTTATACTGCAATTGGGGCTCCATCCTCATGATGGAGGACATGCCCAAAATCGTTGCAGCGAACCTACTGCGCCTGCGGAGGGATCGGAAGCTGACCCAAGAAGAATTGGCACACTTCGCCGAAATCGACCGTTGCTATCTCGGGGCGATTGAGCAGAGAAAATATAAGCTGACCATCGTCACTTTCGGCAAGCTGGCGAACGCCCTTCAAGTGCTGCCCGCCGCCCTTGTGGAATTGCCCAATGAGCATCCGTTACATGCTGAGATCGCCAGCAAATCCTGAATGCAGGTCAGTATCATATCCCGGCACGGTACCGATCACCTTGTCACTTGATGCCGCGCGCCATCGCGATGCTTGAACACATGCTGCAATATTTTGGATCCCGTCATCATTGCGCCACGGCGTTGGATGACCCGGAAGCTCATGCATGATTTTGCCGGGTTCGGCGTCCCGATAATCATCCCGCTCGGTCGCTTGCAGGCTGCCGAGCATCTTGAGGGCGCCATGGGCGAATTCCGGATAGACCGTGATGTTCTGCAAGGAGACGATTAGGCTGTCGCGGCCGAAGGGGGCCATAAACCAGGGAAGTCCCGCGGCCGGCATAAAAACCATGTGATCACCGCCGCCGACTTGCAACCGAAGAGAAGCCATATCTTCGATCGCCTGATGGAAGAACCGATAATACTCCTCGTTCACAGTGGAGATGCTGAGCACCCGTGACTGCCAATCGCGTAAGTTGTCGGCGTGCTTGCCCTGGGCGTCATGCGCGACGCAATCGGCCGGCGCGGCAATGGACGTGCCGCAATCCCCAAGGTCGTAACGCAGGCAGCAATGCCAGCTTGCGCCAGGCTCCAATTCGATTCCGAATGTCAGACGGCCGTTGGCGTACAAAGCTTTCGCGTGAATCGCGGTCACAGTTACGGACCGCTCGAAATCCTGATTCCGGTATGTATTCGAGAGTATCTGGCGATCCTGATCCCACAATGTGCTGATCTGGCCGCGGCGCACGATTTTCTTGGACTTTACCTCGAACGTGTCCGCGAAATCGCAGCGTGGGGCGATCTCCAGATTGAAGTGAACCGCATTCATGCCATGATTGGTGACGTCGAGATCTTCGTGCATACCGCCGTCGATCTCGCGACTGACCACGAGCGCGAGAGTGCGTTCTGGAACGGTGCCGGACACCGTCAGCATCTCGCTGTTCGTCAGGAAAATTCGCGATGCGTAATAGGCGATGGGCCCGCCATTCAGCAAGACCCATGGATCGCCGTTCGCATAGATCGACCAGGCGCTGATCAGGCGTGTATCGCGAAAGTAAAGCCCCTTATCCGTCGGCCAGGCGATCTGACCATCTTCTCCAGATAGCAGAACCGTCTGGTCTTGATGAATCGCGATCTGGGGCGGACCAACTTTAACTTTAAAGGGCATGGCGATGGTGGCTCCGCACGGATTTATGGGTGAAGTGGGAATATGAGGAATTGATCAGGGCGCTGATCGACACAATGGTTCCGGGGGCGCCTCAGACCTGACCGCCGTCTGAGCGGTGCGCTGTCATCTGCGCCACCCCTGCCGCGTTCGGCAAACGACGCATAGCCGGTTGGTGAATAGCGTGTGTGGAGTCTCATTGGACCCGGGTGCGCAGGGACCGCCACACAAGGACGCCAAGGGCTGCGGCCCCGACGATCAGCGCGCTTCTATGGCGGTCGACAATAGCGGCCGGACTGGCCGTAAGGGCGCGCGCATCGAATCTTCCGTGCGCGCCCCAGTCGCCCGGAACAGATTCGAATAAATTCGCGGGCGCGTCCGCCGGATTGGACTCGACGGTGAGCTGCCCGTCATAACCGCTGTGCGCCAGATACCGGTCGAGCAGGCCAGGGGCGATCTTGTTCGCCAGGATGGCCATCACGGTCGGCATGCCGACCCAGAGCTCGCGCCGGCGGTGAGTCGCCGCGAACAGGATGGCGCGGGCGGCGACCTCAGGTTGGAAGATCGGCGGCACCGGCTGCGCCCGCTTGTCCATCTTGTTGAGCGCCCAGTCGAACTGCGGCGTGTTCACGGCCGGCAGATGCACCATGGTGAGATGCACCCTCAGCCGGTCATGGATGATCTCCGACCTCAGGGAATCGGTGAAGCCGCGGACGGCATACTTGGCGGCGCAATAGACCGATTGCAGCGGGATCGCGCGATAGGCGAGGGCCGAGCCGATATTGACGATCGTGCCCCGGTTGCGGCGGCGCATGCGCTTCAGCGCCGCCAAGGTGCCATGCACCTGGCCCAGATAGGTGACCTCGGTGCCGCGCCGGAACTCATCGGGCGTGATCTTCGCCACCGGCGCGAACACGGTCGCCATCGCGTTGTTAATCCAGACATCGATCGGCCCGAGCTCATCTTCGATGCGGTCCGCCGCCCGCTCGACCGCCGCGGCGTCGGCGACGTCGGTTGGAATGGCTCTCGCCTCAACGCCGTGGGCGCGAACTGCCTCCGCGGCATCCGCCAGCCGCTCCTCGCCCCGCGCCAGTAAGCCCACCTTCCAGCCTTTGCTGGCGAAAAGCTCGGCGGTGGCGCGGCCGACGCCGGCGCTGGCTCCGGTAATCACGACGACCTTGTTCATAGCCTATCCTTTGATTGGGGCAGCGTCATACGAGATGCGGGCAGCCCCGGAACCGGCGCCGGCAGCGCGAAGATACTGCCTTCCATCGGCGCCCTGCGGCGCTCCGATGGCGTGAGCTGCCAGTTCGCGGAGGTCACGTAGATGACGTCGAGGCCGGTTCCGCCGAAAGCCGGCATGGTCGGATAGCGGATCGGCAGTATGACCTCCCGCTCCAGGCGTCCCGCCGGATCGTACCGGTGCAGCCGCCCGCAACCATAGATCGCGGACCAGTAGAACCCGTCGCGGTCCACGCTGGCCCCGTCCGGGCCGGTTCCGTCCGGCAAGTTTTCCAGTTCGACAAAGGCGCGGCGGTCGGCCATGGCGCGCTGTCGGGATCGTAGTCTCAGATCCAGATTTTCTGCGCGTTGGTGTCGGCGTGATAGAGGCGGCGCCCGTCGGGGCTCCAGGCGAGGCCGTTGGACGTATGGGCATCGGTGTCCGCGCCGACCATTTGCTGCCCTGCTCCAGCCACCACAGCGGCGTGCCGTGATCCCGGTCCTTCTGTTGATCGCCCGGCTTGAGGGGCACATACATGGTCCCGGCCAGGAACCGGCCGGCCGGATCGACACGTCCGTCGTTGAAGGTGAATCGCCGCGGGTCATAGGGCGGCGGCGGCAGGAATTCCAAAACGCCGGTCCCGGGGTCGAACGAAAAGAGACCAGTCCTGAGCGCCAAGGCCAGACCTTAGTCCGCCAAGCCGTAGCAGCCGATCCATGCCGGCATTTCCCAAACCCGGTCTTTCTTGGTTTCGGGGTCGAAAACATGCAGCGACGGACGTCGCACATCGATCCAGATCAGGCAGCCGTTTGAATCGTCCCAGATCGGCGTTTCGCCGTTGAGCGCGCCGCCGCGCAGGACCTCCTCGATGTCGGCGCTCACAGATCGCCCCGCGCGGCCAGGGCCCGGATGCGATCGGCGGTCCGGCAGGCGATAGCCTGTATTGTCAGCGACGGGTTGACCCCGCCCACGGTCGGGAACACCGATCCGTCGCAGATCCACAGATTGGGGATGTCCCAGCTGCGGCAGTCGGCATTGACCACGCTGGTGCGCGGATCGTCGCCCATCCGGGCGGTCCCGTTCAGATGGCAGGTGTCGTTCTCCTCCCGCCAGATGTCGGTGGCGTCGATGGCCTGAAGCGCGAGCCCGCGCGGCAGCCAGCGCGGGCCCGCCGCATCGGCCAGGATCGCGGCGGCGGCGGGCGGGATGGTGACCGGCAGGAACATCGCCTTATCGTGATACGCGCCGCGGAAATGGAACAGTCCGGCTTCGGCGGCGGTGGCGCAGAGTCCGACCGCCGTTATCGCCGCGATCACGCGACCTGCCGGAAGCCCAAGTATCGTCGGAGATTCGTGCGGCTCGTTTTCCCGCGACCGCTCAGCCAGATAGCCCAGCATGCCGGACAAAGACAGGGCCGCCGGCGCCGCGATCGGCGCGCCGTAGAACAGGTTGAGCCACTTGTTGGCGAGAAGACTCAGCGACGAGGAGATCAGCGGCGCGACCATCGCCTTATTATGAAAAGAGCCGCGGTAATGCTCCATCGCGCTATCCAGCAGCACCGCCGCCGCCAGGATGCCGGCTGCCCGATTGAGTCGCCGTCCCGCCTTCAATGCCGGATGCGGTACGACGCCGGCCGTTACACGGTTACGCCACACGATAGACCTCCGCGTCGTGCTCGCGCAGCGTGAGTCCCAGTCCGGGGCGCGACAGATCGGGACGGATCAGGCCGTCCTTGGGCACCGGCGCACCGTCGAACAGCATGTGTTCGATCCGCACGTGGTCATGGAACCATTCCAGGTGCCGCAGCCGTGGGACGGCGCAGGCGGGATGCAGATGAATGGCCGGCGCACAATGGCCGGACAGTTCGGTATGATGGACATCGCAGAGCGCGGCAGCGTTCAGGAAGCCGGTGATACCGCCGCAGCGGGTCGCGTCGGCCTGCTGCACATCGACTGCGCCGGACGACAGCATCCGTTCGAAATAATCCCCCTCATAGCCGTATTCCCCGGCAGCGATCTCCAAGGATGCCGGTGCGTGGTCGCGCACATGGCAAAGGCCGGGCATATCGTCGGAAGAGACCGGCTCCTCGAACCACGTGACATTCTGGTCTTCCGCCAGCCACTCGGCGAAAAGGCAGGCCTGCTTGACGCCGAAGGCGCCGTTGGCATCGACGAACAGGCCCCGATCGCCGATCGCCGACCGCGCCGCTGCCACCCGGCCCCAATCGCAATCCGGATCGGAGCCGATCTTCATCTTGACCCAGGCGCAGCCGTCCCGCTCGACCCAGGAGGCCAGCTGGTGTTCGAGCTCGCGGTCCGTATAACTGGTGAAACCGCCGCTGCCATAGATTGGCGCCGCATCCCGGCAGCGGCCGAGCAGAGCGGCCAGCGGCACACCGAGCAGCTTGGCCTTCAGGTCCCACAAGGCGCAATCGACGGCAGAGATCGCACAGGCGGCGAGGCCCTGGCGCCCCAGATTGCGCACACGGCGCTGCATCGCGAGCCAAGCCGCGCCGATATCCATTGGGTCGGCCCCGGCCAGGCATTCCGCCAGCGCGCCACCAATCAGCCCGACAAGGCACGCGTCGGCATAAGTATAGCCGATCCCGGTCTTCCCCGCCGCGAAGACCTCGGCAAGGACGATCGTCGTCGAGGTCCAGGCGAAGGTGCCGTCAGCCTCCGGCCGGTCGGTGGGAATGGTATAGGCCCGCGCCGTGACCCTGGTTAGGCGCGGGGCATCCAGGGGCAGGGTCATCTATTGCTTGCCGCCCGGCAGGATGGAGGAGAGCAGATCCTTGGCCGCACCGATGATGACACTGCCCTCCTCCGGGTCGGGGCTCAGCAGCGTCTCGGTGAACTTCTTCATCTGCTCCAGCGTGATGTGGGGCGGCAGCGGCGGCACATTCGGGTCGGTCTTGACTTCCAGCACCACGGGCCGGTCCGCGGACAAAGCCTCTTCCCAGGCACGCTTCAGATGCTTGGGGTTGTCGACGAAAATCCCCTTGAGCCCGATCAGCTCGGCGAAGCGGTGATAGGGCACGTCAGGTATGCGCTGCGTGGCCTCGAACTTGGGATCGCCTTCCTGGACGCGCTGCTCCCACCTGGTTGAGGTCCTGGTTGTTCCAGACGCAGCAGACCCAGTGCGGGCTGGCCCATTCCTTCCAATATTTGGCGACGGTGATAAGCTCGGCCATGTTGTTCATTTGCATGGCGCCGTCGCCCACCAGCGCGATGACCGGCCGGTCAGGATCGGCGAACTTGGCCGCGATCGCGTAAGGCACGCCGGCGCCCATCGAGGCGAGGCCGCCCGACAGCGAGCACATCATCCCGCGCCGGATCTTGAGGTCGCGGGCATACCAGTTGGCGCAGGATCCTGAATCGCTGGTGATGATGGCGTTGTCGGGCAGCAACGGGGACAGTTCCCAGGTCACACGCTGGGGATTGACCGGATCGGCCGAATGCATCGCCCGCTTTTCCAGCGTCACCCACCAGTCCTTGACCTCCTTTTCGATCTCCTTGCGCCAACCATCTTCCTTCTGATTGAGGAAAGGCAAGAGCGCCCGCAGCGTCTCGGCCGCGTCACCCACCAGCGGGACCTCCATCGGGTAGCGCAGGCTCAGCATCGACGGCTCGATATCGATCTGCACGCCGCGCGCCTGTCCCTCCTTGGGCAGGAACTCCGAGTAGGGGAAGCCCGACCCGATCATCAGCAGCGTGTCGCAGTCCGACATCAGCTCCCAGCTGGGCTTCGTGCCCAAAAGGCCGATCGAGCCGGTGACCCAGGGCAGGTCATCGGGCAAGGCGGCCTTGCCGAGTAGCGCTTTTGCCGCGCCGGCGCCGAGCCGGTCGGCCACCGCGATCACCTCGTCCGTCGCCCTGAGCGCGCCGGCGCCCACCAGGATCGCGACCTTCTTTCCAGCATTGAGCACGTCCGCGGCACGCCGCAGGTCCGCTTCGTAAGGCACGATCCTGGGGGCGCTGTAGCCGATCTCGGAATGCACCGTGCCATGCTTGCGCGGCGGCTCCTTGTAGGGCATGTCCTGGAGGTCGTTGGGAAAAATCAGGGCGGTGACCTTGCGCTCGGCCTTGGCGATCCGCACGGCCCGATCGACCAGGTGGCGGACCTGGGACGGCGTGCTCGCCTGCTGCACGAAGGCGCCCGCCACGTCCTTGAACAGGCTGAGCAGGTCGACTTCCTGCTGGTAATGGCCGCCGATCGCCGCCCGCGACTGCTGCCCGGCGATGGCGAGCACCGGCATGTGATCCAGGCGGGCATCGTAGAGGCCGGTCACGAGGTGGGACGCGCCCGGTCCCGAGGTCGCCATGCACACGCCGAGCTCGCCGGTGAACTTGGCATGGGCGGACGCCATGAAGGCGGCCATTTCTTCATGCCGTACCTGGACGAACTTTATCTTGTCGGTGCCGAAGCGATTGAGCGCGCCCAGCAGGCCGTTGATGCCGTCGCCGGGATAGCCGAACACCGTGCGGACACCCCAGCCGTGAAGGCGTTTCCAGAAATAATCGCCTACCGTATCCGACATCTTGTTTGTCCTTGCGCTGCGCCCCTCGCTCGTAATCGCAACGAGAAGCAAAGGGTCGGGTTCCCAGTCGATCTTTCGGGTGCGACCTTTCAGCCGGCGACAGGCTATCTATGGCGATCACCGCAACCCGCCGGCCGGGAAGGAACCGCCCCTCGCCTTCTCGCTGTTGGCGCCGCCCGATGGCCGACCTGGCCGATATGGTTGCATACCCCCTGGCGATGACTGAGAGCGACATCGCTTGGCCGATGAACCCGACACCGTGTTCACAAAAGGAACCTATGCGATCCTGCCGATCCTGAAGGATTGCGAAGGTCGGTCGAAGACTACCGGAGAGCCTCCAGATAGGCAGCTATGTCCAGGGCATCCTGCTCGCTGACGCCCATATCAGGCATGGCCGCGCCTGGATTGACCGTTTGCGGATGGCGGATCCAGGCAATCATCTCCTCCGGCCTGTTGGCCAGCATCCCGGCTAGAATGCTGCGGTCACCCATAGCCGCGAGCGTCGGGCCGATGCGGCCGGGCGGAGCCACCACACCCGGAATGACATGGCACGAGGCACAGGCATATTGCTCGAGCGCCACCTTGCCGCGCGCCGCATTGCCAGCTACCGCGGCGTAGCCCGTATCGTCGCCGGCGGCTGACGGCACCTTCCCGCCCTGCGCCGCAGCCTGAGACTGGTAATCGACGGGCGCGAGCTTGGGCAGGGTCTCTACGAAAGCCACGACGTCCCACAGCTCTCTGTCGGTCATGCGATAGCGCCAAGCCGGCATGGCCGTCATCTTGATCCCGTTCCTGACAGCCCAGTAAATCTGGTTTGCCGGCATTTCCCGCGCGACCTGCGCCAGCGGCGGCGCACCCGGCATCAGCCCCATGGCAAACTTTGCCCGCGCCACGCCCGGCGCGCCATGACACTTTGAGCAATCTTGCCGATACAGCACCACCCCCCGGGCGATCCGCTCTGGATCGTCGAGGTGCGGCACGACAATATTCTCCGCTCGTCGGCCGATGGAGCGGAGCGCCACCGTATGGAACAGCCAATTGGCGGCGGGCCCATGCTGCTCCAGGGCCGCGACATTATAGACGCCCAAATAGATAAAGAGGATCACGGCCAAAAGAACCATGCCTGCCGAAACGCCAAGCGTGATGGCCACTGTCCGCCATTGATGCATGATGCTGACCTCGAAACCGGCATGCGAAAAGGGCTATCGCACTCCTCAGCTATCGTTTGGATGCCGTTACCGGTTCCCGTCACCGCGCGCGTCTCTGAGATTGGCGCACAACTACCGACGCGGGTATTTGGGCGTAACAGGGGCAAGTCGGCCAACGCTTACTTTGATCGCTTCGTCGTCATCGGCTGCGAATTCAGCGAATCACGGCCGAGCACGATTTGCAGCTGTAGTTCTAGAACGTGGAAGTGGCCGCATTCTCCAACCGGTAGAAGGGCGCGTCCCTAGAGACAGGATTACCCTGGAACAGCACTCATTGGGGCAGTAGCGAACTTTGGTCCCCGAGAGAAGAAACATGATCGGCCCGCCGTGGCAGTATCTGACATTTACGCGAGAACACTAAACCAGCGCGGGTATCGGCCATCCCTGCCCCAATTATGGTCGATCAAGTGGCGTCGGGGCATCTTCGCGCCCTGCTGCCGCTGGTTATCGCCGACTTGAAGCGCGGTGTGGAATGATACAATCCCGCGCTCGGCATGATCGCAATATGGCGAGGCATCGGTCTGTCATGAACCCGGATGAAGTTGGTGAGCTATCGCAACGCGAGGCGCCAAATGGGAAGAGCTGGATATATTGCGGCGCCAGTGGCAGCTGACGCGAGCGATGGCCGGGCGCTGTTGGAGAATCTGGAAAGCAATCCAATCTGCAATCTAAGATTCGATGACGACATTCCATGCGTTTACGTGACACGGAAACGCTATGCCACGAGTGCGCAGCTTTACTTTATCCACGAAGTGATCATCGAGAAGCTTAAGTCGCAGAGGACGAGTAAGATTCTTGGCGACGATTCAGCGTTATCGACCGTACATAGCGACGATCGGAATTGGATCGTTAATAACTGGATGCCACGCGCCATCACCACCGGCCTGCAGGTCGATCGGTGAGAATCGGATCGATCGCGGTCCCATTCTCGCCGAGATAATCGCAGCCTCGTCCGCGGAATTGGCTATGATCACCGAATGATCGAGATCCTCGAGAAGCGCCGCTTTCACTTCCGCGATCATCAAATCATCGTCGACCACCAGGATGGTGAACGATGACGAGCTGCGATCGCCCATGATCGCGACGGCCGGCTGCATCACGATCTGTCTTGGCATGTCCGCCGAGGAGCTGATCGCGGCCTCTCACAGGCCTCGCGCGCTCGAGAGAGATGTTCAGCAAGACATTGCGTGAGCAACCCGCTGAACATCAGAAAGCCTCGCAGGCCTGCGAGGCAGGCCCAAATATGAGGCAGGCGGAAAGAGAATGACTTTCAAGTATCAATCTGGCCGATTGCTAGCTGTCCTGAACCCCAAATGGGCAGCACTGAAGCCGGTTTCTTGCGACTGGCGGGCAGCGGGACGGTAGCGGTGGCAATAGTTGGGGGCACAAAGGAACGACCCGCCTTTGATCGTGCGCAGAACGCGAGACGCCGGGGTTTTGCCCATCGGCATCTCCGGCATTTCGTCCTTGCTGCTCGACGTCGTGTACAGGCTGGACGTCCATTTCCAGACATTGCCGATCATGTCGTAGAGCCCGTAGCCGTTGGCCGGGAAGCAGCCCACCGGCGCTCGACTGGAGAAGCCGTCGGCGACAGTATTCGCGGTCGGGAACGTGCCCTGCCAGACATTGGCCTGATATTTGCCGCCCGGGGTCAACTCGTCGCCCCAGGCGTAAGTCTTGCCGTCCAGCCCGCCGCGCGCGGCAAACTCGTACTGCGCTTCGGTCGGCAGTTCCCGCCCCTTCCACTTGGCATAGGCCAGCGCATCGTTGTAGCTGACCTGGACCACAGGGTCGTTGTCGTGGCCGGCGATGGTGCTGTCCGGCCCGTCTGGATGGCGCCAGTCGGCTCCGGGCACGAAGCTCCACCACTGCATCGGATCTTCCCTCGTGCGCACCCCGCCTTTGGGCGAGATGAATACCGCACCGCCGGCGATCAGCTTGTCCTTGTCGATCTCGGGATAGTCCGCCGAGTTGGGCCGCTTCTCCGCATCGGTCACGTAATTAGTGGCGGCAACGAACTTGGCGAACTCAGCATTGGTCACGTCGTAGCGGTCGATCCAGAACGGCGCCACCGTCTCGGTGTGGACGGGTCCCTCCTCCTCGTAATATTCCGTCGAGCCCATCTGGAATGTGCCGCCGGCGATATGGACCTCGGACCGGTCCGGCACGCGGCAGGCGGCCGGCTGCAGCCTCTGCTTGACCACTCCGAAGGCTGTCATCGCCCCCGCCCCAAGCACCACAATGCCGGCAAGTCCGGCAATCCAGGCAAGCTTCATTTCAAGGTCACGACAAGCTGATCCAAGGTCCCAGTAAACTTGAACGGCACATTATAATCCGGCGTCACCGAACTCGCGACCGCCTCGCCGACATTGAAGCTGGCGTCCAGCGTGTAGAGGCTGCCGAGAGTGCGCTCTACACGGCCCTGCCCGACCGGCTTGCCATCGACCGACAAGGTCACCATGCCGCCCTTGCCGAAGCCGCCATCGTATTTGAAGTCCATCAGCAGTTTGTGCTTCCCGGCCGGCACCGCATCGGCGGAAGCGATGGTGAAGCGCTCCAGGTCGCCGAAATCGTAGCAGAAGACCAGCTTGCCCTTCAGCAGATAGAGGCTGTAGCCGCCGAACCGGTTGCCGTGTGCTGCCAGAACGCCCTCTGCGCCGCCATCCGGAATCTCGACATCTGCCTCCATCGCGAAGGAGCGGTTGCGGACATTCGGCGCAACGGCATTGGGAATGCGGATCATGCCTGGGTAATAGGTAAAGACGGTGCGCGCGCCCGCCGGGTTCGGGCGGATACCCAGCCCCTTCACCATGTCGGCCGAACTGTCATGGATCGGCAGGGCATGGTTGCGCGCAGCCTCGGCCCAGAACAGCTCCTGCAAGTCCTTAAGCTTCTGCGGCTCCTTGTCAGCAAGGTTCACCGCCTCGGAATAGTCGTCGGTCAGGTGGTAGAGGTCCCATTTCTGGGCATCTGGGTCATAGGGCGCGCGGCCCATCACCTGCCAGGGAAAGCCGGTCGGCCCGGTGCCAGCGATCCAGCCGTCATGATAGATGCCCCGATTGCCGACCAGTTCGAAATACTGGATCCTGCGCATCGAAGGCGCGCTCGCGCTGTCGAACGTGTAAACCATGCTGATGCCGTCGAGCGGCTTTTGCGGAACACCGTTCAGCATCCAGGGGGCCTGCACGCCGGTTGCGTCGAGGATGGTCGGCATGACGTCGATGACATGCTGAAATTGTGGGCGAATGCCGCCCTTGTCCTTGATCCGCGCCGGCCAGGATATGACCATACCGTTACGCACGGCCCCCAGGTGCGACGCGATCTGCTTGAAGTACTGGAGCGGCGATTCCATCGCGTGAGCCCAGCCGACCGGATAGTGATTGTTGGTCGTCTCGCTGCCCAACTCGTTCACGCGCTGCTTCAGAGTGGCGAAATCCTCCTTCACGCCGTTCATGAAATTGACGTCGTTGAGCTGTCCTTGCAGACCGCCCTCGGCACTGGCGCCGTTGTCGCCCTCCATGAAGATCACCAACGTGTTGTCGAGTGCGCCGAGCATGCGGATACCGTCGATCACCCGGCCGACCTGGTTGTCGTCATAGGCCAGTGCCGCGGCATAGACCTCCATCATATGGGCGAAGACCATCTTCTGGTCAGCTGGTAGGCTGTCCCAGGCCGGGATAAAGCTTGGCCGCGGCGTAAGTTGGGTGTTGGCGGGAACGATGCCGAGTGCTTTCTGGCGCGCCAGCGTCTCTTCGCGGACCTTGTCCCAACCCTGGTCGAACTTGCTCTTGAATTTGGCGATCCATTCTTTGGGCGCCTGATGCGGCGAATGGGTGGAGCCCGAGGCGTAGTAGACGAAGAACGGTTTATCCGGTGCCAAAGACTTTTGTTCGCGAATCCAGTCGATGGCGTGGTCGGCCAGGTCATGATCGAGGATGTAATGCGGGTCGTTCTGCGGTGCCTCGATCGGCTTGGTGCCTTCCCACAGGGCCGGATGATACTGGTCGGTCTCGGCCGTCAGGAAGCCGTAGAAATGCTCGAACCCCTCGCCCGTCGGCCAGTGATCAAATGGACCGGACTGGCTCATCTCCCAATAAGGCGTCAGGTGCCACTTGCCGAACAGGGCGGTGTTGAAGCCGTTCTGCTTCAGGATTTCAGCGACCGTTCCGGCACTCTTCGGGATGATACCGGTATAGCCTTCATATCCGGTCACCGGCTCCTCGGTCGTGCCGACTGCGGCATTGTGGTGATTGCGGCCGGTCAGCAGCGCTGCGCGGGTCGGCGAGCAGAGCCCGACGGTATGGAACTCAGTATAGCGCAGCCCGGCTTTGGCCAGCATCTCGAGGGTCGGCGTTGGGATCGGGCCGCCGAAGGTGCTGGCCGCGCTGAAACCGACGTCGTCGGTCAGGATCACCAACACGTTTGGCGCGCCTTTCGGGGCCTCGACCAGTTTCGGCCATTGCGGCGGCGCGGTCTCGGCCGTCGTGCGGCCGATCGGCCCCTGGAACTGCTGCTCGGGGCGCGGCAGCACATCCTGGGCAGCGGCGGTGCCCAGCATCGACATCACCGCGAGCGCGATGGTCAGAAGGCGTCCGCCAGGGTTGTTTATCGTTGTTCCCCGATCATCAGTTGAGGCTGACTGTGAGCTTGTTGAGCGTGGCGTTCAGCACGAACGGCGTCTGGTAATCGTCGCTGACCGGCAGGCCGGTGCCCTGCCCCACGCTCATGCTAGAGTCGAGCGCGAAGAGATTGGCGAGCGTCTGCGGGACATGGCCGGAAGCGACCGGCTTGCCGTCCACCGACAGCGTCACCGTCCCGCCCTTGCCACGGCCGCCGCCGTCATATTTAAAATCCGCCGTGACGACGTGATGGCCGGCCGGCATGGCGTTCGGCGCAGCGATCGTGGTGCGCACGAACTCGGCCATGTTGTAGCAGAATACGGGCTTGCCCTTCAGAAGGAAGAAGGTCAGCCCGCCGAAGCGATCGCCCTCGGTAAGGAGAATGCCCTCGCCGCCATCCGCCGGAATATCCAGATCGGCGGACAGGGTGAAGGAGCGGTTCTTGAGACCCGGCGCGGCGGCTTCCGGCACGCGGGTCATGCCGGCATAGAAAGTGAATTTGGTGATGCCGTCGATCGGGCTCGGCTTTTGCGGCGCGCCCGACATCACCTGGCGCACCACATCCATCAGCGGCAGCACGTGATAGCGGGCGGCCTGGGTCCAGAACAGCTCCTGCAGGTCATGGACGCGCTGGGGTTCCTTGCCGGCGAGGTCGACAGCTTCGCTGAAGTCGTCGGTCAGATCGTAAAGTTCCCACTTCTGGTCGTCGATGCTCCAGTTGCCGTGATTGGCCAGCGCCCAGGGCATGTCCTTCGGCGTGGTCGCCGCGATCCAGCCGTCCTGATAGATCGCGCGATTGCGGCCGGTCTCGAAATACTGGATGCGATGGGTGGATGCGGCCTTTGGGTCATCGAAGCTGTAGAGCATGCTCACGCCCTCCAGCGGCTTCTGCGGTACGCCGTTCAGCATCGACGGCGCCTGGATTCCAGCGGCCTCAAGGATGGTCGGCGCGATGTCGATCACGTGATGGAACTGTGACCTCAGCCCGCCTTTGTCCTTGATGCGGGCCGGCCACGACACGACCATGCCGTCCTGCGTACCGCCAAAATGGGAGGCGATCTGCTTGAACCACTGAAACGGCGTGTTCATCGCATAGGCCCAGCCGGCCGGATAATGATTGCTGGCCTTGGAACTGCCCAGGTCATCCAGATGATCGCGGATGTAGTTGAAACCCTCGGTCAGGCCGTTGAACAGATGGACCTCGTTCATAAGCCCGGTCATACCGCCCTCGGCGCTGGCGCCGTTGTCGCCCTGGATATAGACGATCAGCGTGTTGTCGAGCGCGCCCATGTCGCGCATCGCACCGATCACCCGCCCGATCTGGTAGTCGGCATGCGACAGGGCGGCGGCGTAGACTTCCATCATCCGCGCATAGACCATTTTCTGGTCGGCGGTCAGCGAATCCCATGCCGGGATGTCAGCCGGCCGGGGCGGCAGTTTCGTATCGGCCGGAATGACGTGGAGTTGCTTCTGCCGCTCGAACGTCTCCTCCCGCACCTTGTCCCAGCCCTGGTCGAACCTGCCCTTGAACTTGGCGATCCAGTCCTTGGGCGCCTGGTGCGGCGAGTGCGACGTGCCGGGTGCGTAATAGACGAAGAACGGCTTGTTCGGCGCCAACGCCCGCTGCTGGTGTATCCAGTCTATGGTGTGGTCGGCCAGATCCTTGTCGAGAATATAGGTCGGATCGTTATGCGGCGGCTCGATGGGATGAAGGTCTTCGAATAACGCCGGCTGCCATTGGTCGGTCTCGGCCGACAGGAAGCCGTAGGAATGCTCGAAGCCCATATTGACCGGCCAGTGGGTGAACGGGCCGGTCGGACCCATCTCGGTGTAAGGCGTCAGGTGCCATTTCCCGAACTGGGCCGTGTTGTAGCCGTTCTGCTTCAGGATTTCGGCAATGGTCCCGGCGCTCTTCGGGATCATGCCGTCATAGCCCTCATAGCCGGCTACGGATTCCTCGGTCAACGCCATGCCGACATCGTGGTTGTTGCGCCCGGTCATCAGGGCCGCCCGCGTCGGCGAGCAGAGCGCTGTGACGTGGAATTCGTTGTAGCGAAGGCCGTTCTTCGCCAGCGCGTCAAAGGCCGGCGTGGGAATGGGGCCGCCGAAGGTGCTGCTGGCGCCGAACCCGACATCATCGGTCATGATGACAATGACATTGGGCGCGCCTTTCGGCGCCTCCGGCAGCTTCGGCCAATGCGCCGGCGGACTGTCATCGGCGGTACGGCCGACCGGTCCGGGGAAGGCTTCCTCAGGACGGGGCAGCACGTCCTGGGCCTGGGCCAACCCTACCGTTACCAGCAGCAGGAGGGCGGTGATCGTCGCGGTTTTCATTCCGCGCCCTGCTGCGTCTTCT
Organism: Alphaproteobacteria bacterium; assembly: GCA_965276835.1. Taxonomy (GTDB): domain Bacteria; phylum Pseudomonadota; class Alphaproteobacteria; order BOG-932; family Roseiterribacteraceae; genus BOG-932. The sequence continues at coordinate 9,731 of OZ255631.1, read as the reverse complement.
TGGTCACCGCGTCCATCGTCTTCGGCATCATCATCCGGTCCAGATGCACCGTGACGCGTTCGATCTCGCCCGGAAACGCGCCGGCGCCCTGATATTCGTCCGACACGGTCGCGCCGGCGTCGCTACCGACATCGAAGGTCTCGCCGAGGCCCGCGGGAATATTGATCGTACGATCGATATGGCCCTGCCCGACTTCGTTACCGTCCACCGCGATATGCATCGCGCCGCCCGTCGCCGGCTGCGGATCGCGTTCGAACCGGAAGGTCACCGTCGATGCACCCTTGGGAAGCGGCGCCTTGCCCGCGACGCGGAAGCGATCCTCCGGAGCCTGGGAGATCGCCTCATAAGCCACCGGCACACCGTCCTTGAGGTAGAAGGCCCAGCCGCCGAAACCGCTGCCGTCCGCGACCAGAACGCCGGTGTCCTTGGCGCCCTTCGGCGTGATCTTCGCCTCAATGGTGAAGGAGCGCAGCGCCAGGCTGGGCGCCGAGCCCTGAGCGATGCTGATATCCTTGCCCCAATAGGTGAAGTCGGTCCGGCGCGGGGCATAGGCGATCATATGCGGCAGCGACCGGCGAACACCGAAATCGTCATCGAGCGGCAGCACCTGGTTGGCCTTGGCTTCCTGCAGCCATAGATCCTGTAGGGATTTCAGCTTCGCCGGATCGGACGCGGCGAGATCGTGCGACTGGCTGAAGTCGTGCTTCAGATCGTAGAGCTCCCATTGATAGGAGGTCTGCGGGTCTCCGTCGGGTTTCCCCTGCATCCAAGGCAGCCGGCGCACCTTGGTGTTGGCGAGCCAACCATCGTGATAGATGCCACGATAGCCCAGCATTTCGAAATACTGGGTCGTATGCCGTTCGGGCGCGGCTGCGTCGGCAAAGCTGTAGAGCAGGCTGGTGCCCTGGATCGGCTGCTGCTCGGCCCCGTTCACGACTTTCGGCGCGGTGAGGCCGGCAGCCTCCAGGATCGTCGGCGCGATATCGATCACCGAACCGAACTGCGTGCGGATCTGGCCCTTCGCCGCAATCTTGGCCGGCCACGAAACGACCATGCCGTTGCGGATGCCGCCCAGATGAGAGGCAACCTGTTTCATCCATTGGAACGGCGTGTCGAGCGCCCAGGCCCAGCCGGTGGGATAGAGCTCATACGTCTTCGGCCCGCCCATCATGTCAAGATGCTTGATTAGATAATCGGCCGGGCTGCGCGCGCCGTTGGCCAGCATGCCGATCTCGTCAGTGGTGCCGTCAGGCGTCCCCTCGCCCGAAGCGCCGTTGTCGCCGACGACGAAGATCACCAGCGTGTTGTCGCTCTTGCCCATACGCTGGATCTCATCCAGCACGCGGCCGATCTGCGCGTCCTGATAGGCCATCATGGCGGCGAACACCTCCATGTAGCGGGCATCGACCTTCTTCTGGTCGGGCGTCAGCGAATCCCAGGCCGGCAGTGCGTCGGGGCGCGGCGTCAGCACCGCGTCGGTGGGAATGACGCCGAGCTTCTTCTGGCGCTCGAAGCTCTGCTGGCGCAGCAGGTCCCAGCCGCCGTCGAACTGACCCTTGAACTTCGCGATCCAGTCGGGCGGCGCCTGATGCGGCGCGTGACCGGAGCCGGTCGCGTAATAGAGGAAGAATGGCTTGTTCGGATCCGCCGCCTGCTGATTGTGCAGATAGTGGATCGCGTCGTCGGCCAGTGCACGGTCGAGCAGCTCGCCCGGCGGCAGATCGGGCGCGCGGCTGGTGTTGCGGAACAGGCGCGGTGCCCACTGGTCGGCGTCGCCGCCCTGAAAGCCGTAGAAATATTCGAAACCCCAGCCGGTCGGCCATAGATTGAACGGACCGGCCGCGGTCGCCGACCAGGCCGGCGTATTGTGGTTCTTGCCGAAGAAGGCTGTGTTGTAACCGTTATCCTTCAGCATCTCCCCGATGGTCGCGGCGTTGCGCGGAATGACTGCGTCATAGCCCGGGAAGCCGAGCGCGGTATCTTCGAGGCTGCCGAAGCCGACCCGGTGGTGATTGCGGCCGGTGAGCAGCGCTGCCCGCGTCGGCGAGCAGAGCGCGGTCGTGTGGAAGTCGGTGTATTTAAGCCCGTTGGCGGCAAGCTTTTCGATATTGGGCGTCGGCACCGGACCGCCGAAAGCGCTGCTGACGGCAAAGCCGACATCGTCGGTCAGTATCAGCACGACATTCGGCGCCCCCTTGGGCGCCTGAACCGCGCGCGGCCAATCCTGCTTCGACTGCTCGAAGGTCGGAGCGATTGTGCCGGCGAAGGGCGCCGGCGGGCGCGGCAGGACATCCTGCGCGCTCGCCATCCCCACCGACAGCACCCATGCGGGCAGGATCGCCGCGCATTTCCCCAGGCTTTTCATCGTCGATCCTCTCCCGCCGACGTTACGAAGTCGGCGCATCATAGACGATGTGCACGCGCCGGTTCTGTGGTTCTTTAACGCCGTCGGCAGTAGGCACCAGCAGGTCCCGCTTGCCCTTGGCGACGATCTGGATTTCGGACGAAGGTATCCCGTCCTTTTCCAGTTGGGCGGCAACCGATTCCGCACGACGGCGGCTGAGGCGCATGTTGTAGGCGTCGGAACCCACAGTATCGGTGTGGCCGGTCACGGTCAGTTGGGTGACATGCGCCGGACCGGCATTCTTGGCTGCCGTATCGACGATCTCAGTTGCCTGCGCGCTGAGGTCAGACTTGTTGAAGTCAAAGAATACAAGATAGCTCTTCGGCGCTGGGGCCAGAGCCTGCGGCGCAGGTGGGGTATAGGGCGCAGCCGGTTCCGCCTCGGCCTGTTTATCGGGGCCGAAGCGATACTTCAGCTGCACTCCGAACATCCGCGGCTCGCCCAGCACGTCGGCCACGGTGCCGGTCGTATTGTAGAGGTTATAGACGCCCAATGTGTAGACCTTGTCCGTCACGTTGGTGGCGAAGAACGAGGCGTCGAAGGTGCTCTGAAAGATGCTGCGCCAATCGATCCGCAAGTCGAGGAGCGAGTATCCTGGCCGATCCCCCTGCTGCGCATTGTCGGTCGCGAACCGCTCGTGTGAGCGGTGGGACCAAGTGGCGGCGAAGCTCAGATCGCCATAGGTTTCTGCGATCGGAAGATGGTAGCGGGCCGTAAGGCTGAGCTGATTGCGCGGTACAGCCGGATAGGGCAGGCCGTCGAAGCTTCCGACGGTCGGCACCACGACCGGCCCATCATAATTCGCATAGTTGTAGGAATATGTGCCCGAGAGCTCGACCCCTTCGAAGGGAATGACCTCGCCGTCGAACTCGATGCCCTCAATCGTCGCATTCGCGTTCGAAACGAGGGTTTCGGTGGTGGATGTTCCTGTCGGCAGGATCGCCTGCAGGCTGAGCGAGCGCTGGGCGTTGGACAGCGTATCGTGGAATGCATCGAGATTGGTCCGCACCTTGACGCCGAACAATTCCCAATCGCTCTTCAAGCCGACCTCGGCATTCGTGACCCGCTCCGAGCCATATTGGACCAGCGACAGCGAAGGGGCGTTGTTATTGAAGCCGCCGCTCTTATAGCCATGGCTGCCGGTTACGTAGAACAGCGTGTTCGGCGAATACTGGTAATCGAGGCTGAGCGTCCAGGAGGGGTCCTGGAACGGCGCCCCGATCGACAGCGTGCAGTTATTGGCGGTATTGCCACCGATCTGCGTGCAGATCTTGGGCCCGAACGACGTCGTGTAAGCCCCAACCGAGATGGTGCGATAGTCCCAGGTGTAGCGGTAGCCCGCCGTGAACTTGAGCCCTTCGACATAGTCGCCGAGATCGTAGGTGCCCTGAGCGTAGACCGCCTGCGAGCGCGAACTCTGGTTGGCAGGCCCGTCGGCGTTCGACGCCACGGCGCCGGACATCACGGCAACGGAAGGATTCGCGACCAGCGAGGCCTGTGAAAACCCGGCGGGATGGAGAAACTCGAGGTAGCCGCCGACGGTCCAGGACAGCTTGTCGCCCAGCGCCTTGCCCTGAAGCTGCAATTCTTCAGTGTATTGCTCCCAGCTCGTCGACCAGCCGTCCGGCGTCGTGACCTGCAAGAGCTTCTGCGGGATGCCGGTCTGATCGACGCGGTAACGGTTCCGCATATCCTGGATCGAGGCGATGTTCTTGAGGGTGAGATCGTCCGAGATATCCCACCGCGCCCTGTCGATCACGCCCCAATGATAGGTGACGTCGAGCGGGAACATGTCGCCGGTATCGGTCGCACGCGGCCCCAGCGCCTGCTGCTCGGCCAGATCGGCCTGTGCCCCTGCCTGGCCGAAGAGCGTGACGAACTGGCCCTTCGGCTGCCCCGGAATGCTATTCGGGTTGAAACCGGTCAACAGCACCGAGCCGCCATTCGTGTGCGAATAATAGGTCTGGTAGATGACGTCGTTCTCGAAATCATCCGTTGGCCGGGCGGTGATATAGATGCGCCCCGCCCAATAATCGCGATTGTCGAGATCCTGTCCGGTGCTGACGTCCCGGGTAAAGCCGTCCATCACCTCATGAGACCCGGACACGCGCACGAGCAGCTTGTCGGCTATGACCGGGATATTGACCGCCACTTCGACCGCCTGGCGGTTGTAGCTACCAAACGTAACCTGGGTATAGCCTTCGAAATCGTTGGTTGGTTTCTTCGGATCGAGCAGCACCGCGCCGCCGGTCGTGTTGCGGCCGAACAGCGTGCCTTGCGGCCCTCGCAACGCCTGCAGCGAGTCGACATCGACATAGTTTCCCGGACCGCTGATGATCCAGGGAACCTCGGCGAAATAAGCGACGACCCCCGGCCAAGCCCCGGCGGTGCCGTTGATTCCCTGGCCGCGCATGAAGAAGTTCTGCGAGCTGCGATCCTGCTGCCGCACTTCGAGAGACGGCACGAAGTGCTGGAGATCCGACAGCGTCTCGATCCCCTTGTCGGCGATCTGCGCGCCGCTGAAGGCCGTGATCGCGATCGGCACCGACTGGAGTTTTTCCTCGCGTCGCCGCGCGGTAACGACAACTTCCTCAAGATCCGCCCCGGCCGAAGCCTGTACTTGATTGGCAGATTGGGCGAAGGCGGTGCGGTTGATCGCGCCGCTCGCCAACAGCAGCGCGGCGGAACCCAGCAGCAGAAGGCGACATGCTGACATCGAAATCTCCATCAAAAGCTATTTTCTTATAAGTACGAGAACGTTTCGTATTATTCAGTCCGCTTCATCTGTTATAATGACATCCTCGGCCAACTCAACAGATGTTTGGGTATTTTCAATTGGAGATATGCACATTGATCCACCTCCCCTATATTTTGGCCATTAAAGAGCCGTTAGTACGAAACCGTATCGTATTAACTGGCACGCTGTAAAGCTTATGTTGAGCGGAATCTCCGGCAAACGAGTCTGGGATCTTGATTGGGTGCGGTGTCCGAATTGATTGCCAACGCGAATATGACAAGCATCGAAAAGCGTCCAAGGATGCGGCTTTCCGATCGGCGCGCGCGGCAGTTGATCGACGCGTCAATGGATGAGTTCCTGAGCAAGGGCTTCCGCCATGGCAGCATCGAAAATATCGCGCGCGCCACAGGAGTCGGCAAGGCGACCATCTATCGTCATTTCACCGACAAAAACGGACTTTTTCATGTGGCTGTTGAAGCGGAAATCGAGCAGTTGGAAACGCCACCCTACGACTTCGAGGCGGCAACGGCATCGGGGCAAGTACAGGTTCTGGACGATTTCGCCCGGCGGTCGCTGGAGCTTTTCTGTCGCGAACGCAGTCTAACCCTGCATCGGACGATCATTGAGGCCGGAAATGTCTTTCCCGGCTTGGCGCGGGCCGTCCATGACCGCCTGACACTGTGGAGTATCGCCCCGCTGAAGGTTTACCTGAGCCGATTGGCTGCCCAGGGCGAAATCGAGATCGAGGATGTCGATTGGGCGGCGCACCAGTTCGTCAACCTGGCAACACACGGCATGCTGTTCTTGATGACTCCGCCGCCAAACGATGCACCAGCGAGGCAGATCCTGGCGAGGGAAACGGTCGCGCTGTTCCTGGGGGGGGCGTCGTCTATGCAGCCCCCTCCCGTCCTAGGCCGCGCATGAACAGAGCGAGGGTCAACCGGGCATAATATTCCCGCTCCTTCCGGCTGGCAGGCGCATGGCCCATCACGGCCTGACTGCCCTCCGACGCCATTAGCGCAAAGCGCACCGCGGCCCGAGAAGGATCCGCGATCTTCAGTACGCCGTTGTCGGCGAGTGACTGGATATAGGTTCTAATCCAGGACACGCTGGCCTGAAACCGGAAAGCGTGGTGGTGCTTAATCAGATCGCTGAAATTCACCGCCGCGCCGATTAGCACTCGGTCCATCGCAATCGCCGTTGGACTGACATGGTTGTCGTAGATCCAGCGAGCCGCCTCGAACAGGACCTTCTCTGGTGCACGTCTGTCCTTAGTCAGGTCAGGCAGGTTCTGGAAGCGCCGCATATCCTCAACAATAACTGCTTCAAATAAATCCGCCTTGTCGCGGAAATGAGCGTAGAGCGTATTCTTGCTGATCCGAGCGGCATGGGCGATCTCGTCCATCGTCGTGCCAGAGAAACCGCTCGCCAGGAACGCTTTCTTGGCAGCTTCGACGATATGGGCGCGCGGATCGTAGCCGGGCTGGTCGGTTCTATGGGCAATGCTTCTCCGTCTGCTCATGGCGTAGAGCTTACCCGCGCAAGCGTTTCAACGGAAAGGGCCAAATGCAGTCGCGCTCTGATGCGGCTTTGAACACCGCAAATTTTGCCTACGGCAAGCTCGGCCAGCCGACGTCGGAAACCAAATAGTGAATCCCTCAAGCAGCTGGAGCTATGACAGCGCGAGTTGTAGAGGCATCGGCAAATCGGACATGCCGAGCAAGGGCGCCGGCACCGGAGCGACGAGCCAAAGGAATGCTACGACACATTCGGCCGGCCAAGCGGGATTTGGCGTGGGAAGCCTGCTCGCGCTTTGCCTTCCGACGGCAGAAGAGACAGTCTGAATGTTGTCCAGATTAGCGATAGGCTGTGCTGTCGTAAGCTTTCAGCGCTTATTTGGTTTGGTACCTGCACGGGGTGCCAGAAATAAAATTTCTAATATCAAATACTCAGTGAACAAGAGGATTTACCCGCGAACGCGGCGGGATCGTTAGCGGTGCAACGGTTGAGCGTGGCGGAACAATCATCTTCGAGGGTGGCGAATTCGTCAGCCTGACGATCGAACAAGGTGGAATCGCCCAGGTCAGCGATAAGCTCGTTATTTCGTCAGGTGTGAATTTCGGCATCGTCGAGGTGCTGAGCGGCGGTATCGTCTCTAGCGGCACGTTTCTTGTAGCCTCCTCAGGTGGCTCGATCGAAGACGCCGAAGTGAAGCTCGGCGGCAACTTTGTCTTCGCGGGTGGGAAGGTCACAAACCTGAAGCTGGATGCCGGCGCGACCGAAATCGTCAGCGGGACCACTGTCAGCAACCTCAAGACGGCGAATTATCAGACTATCGTCGTGCAGGGCGGTGTCGCGAGCCGGAGCGTGCTCACCGGCGCATCGCAGCAGATCGTGTCAGGGTCGCGGCAACCGTCGTGTCCGCTAGTGCGGGGAATCGGATTTATGCAATCGGCGTGGCTTCTGACACGACCGTTTCAGGTGGCGGGTATGAATCTGTCGATGGGGGCCGCTCCATCCACAGCATTATCTCTAATGGCGGGAATCAGGACGTTGAGTCAGGAGGCCGCGCGAGAAACACGGTGTTGCGCGCAGGCAGTCAATATGCAGATTTTCGCGTATTTACAACCGGAACGCGTGTTTACCGCGGCGGATTGGAGTTCATTCAGTTTGAAGGCTTTGCCCTGTCCGGCACGGCGTATTCGGGCGAAGCCATAAGCGTAACGGGCGGTGGCAGAGTTCAGGACACGACGATCAGCCGAGACGGCAGGCTGATCGTCGATTCCGATGGCGCTACGATAACGACTGTGATCAGCAACGGCGGTTTGGAAATTGTCAATTCCAGCGGCACTGCAAGTGGCGTCACCGTTCTCAGCGGCGGTGAGTTGGCGGTTGGCGGTGGAACCCTTACCGGGGTCAAAGTGGCGGCCGGCGGCAAGATCTTCCGCGAAGTTCTATCCAAAGATGTGACTTCGAGGGCGCTCGTCGTATCCAGTGGACTCTTCTTGGAGGTTTTGTCGGGCAGCAAGGCCATCAACACCACCGTTTCGAGTGGGAGCCGCTTCATCTATGCCGGTGGCAACGCGAGCAACCTGACGATAAGAAAAGGCGGAATCGAAGAGGTCGCGTCCGGAATTTCAGTCAGTGGCCTTATGGTCGGCGCCGGTGCGACGTTAGTCGTTTCTTCCGGGGGTAAGGCGACCAATACAGCTCTGCTGCAAAGTGGAACTGAAGACCTGGAGTACGGTGCGACCGCCGGAGGTGACGTCACCTTCAGCAAAAATGCCGAATTGATTCTCGGCGGAACTTCTGCCGTCTCACTTAGAGGCTTCGGCGTTACAGACAGGATCGATCTTCATCTTTTTCGGTCTTCGGGAATTCAGATTGCGAGTTTCAAAGAGAACGCGGCAAAGACTCAGGGTACGCTAACACTCGTCGACGGATCGCTCGAGCTCAGCGTCACACTCTTCGGCCAATATGTCGCTGCCGGCTTCAGGCTCACTGATGATGGTGCCGGGGGTACGACCATCTCCTACAAGACATCGGCGCCGGCATCGGAGCTCGCTTTGCCGCACGGCTAGAGACGCTGCATGGCAGCGATTCACACGCCTGGTTAAGTGGGTGTAAGACTTCGTCACCGCCCTAGAGGGACTAACAACCAACATCTTTAGTGTTAGTGGATGGATGGGCGCTAATGGCCGTGCGGCGCCAACGCCACGTCCTGGGCGGGCGGTATCGAGTAGGTTATTGCCGACCCCGAGGCGTGGTCGGATGCGACATGGAAACCTGTCGCGGCGTACTGGCCGAATAGCGTCAGTTTTGCGCGCAGTGCTCCGTCCGCGATCGTCAGGACACCTTCGGTTTTGGCCGCGTTTTCAGCGAAGGACACCTTCTCCGATCCGCTGAAATGAAATTGCGTGAAGTCGATTGTATCCGCGACCCAAAACCCTTTGACACCGGCACTGAAAGTCGATGGGCTGGAAAGCGCTAGAGTTGCTTTCTTCCCTGTGAAAGTAACGCTTTGCCCTTTTCCAACCGCGCCGTTGAGTTTGAGCGTTGCGGGGCCTTGGATGGCAAGCGTGCCGTTGCCGGAAATGGCGCCGTTGATTGCGAGACTGCCCTGCGAAACGAGGACGGTGTTACTATTGTCCAACGGCACACTGATGGTGCTTGTACCGCTACCTTTCGTTTTCTCAAGCCTGCCTGCATTCGCAAATGGGCCAACACCGGCTAGCGCACTGACCTTCGCACCATCGAAGATCGTCCAGACACCCGTGGACGTATTGGTGATCTCACCCTTTGAAATATTCAGGTTTCCGGTCTGGTTGACGATTGATATGTTTGAGAGCTGGACCCCACCTGCGATGGTTAACTTGGATACGGTGGTCAGGAAACTTTGACCGCCGACATTGCTGGGAGCACCGAAAGTCACGGCGCCGCTTCCGGTGATCTTGCCGCCAAATTGATTTCCGTTTCCGCCCGCCTCGAAACCGCCATTGCCGATCGACAATGTGCCACTGTTTTCGAAAGCAAAATTGATCGAGATATTCCCGCCGCTGCTGACCAGTGTACCGTTGTTAATGAAGTGAT